>NZ_JAUOPC010000001.1 GCF_030546805.1 Cyclobacterium sp. 1_MG-2023
GTTAAACCTACTCCTTCGACACCGTTCAGGAACCGGTTAATCCCTTCCGGCAGCTGAGCGGAGCCGAAGCCAAAGGAGTATGTACCCGTTAAACCTACTCCTTCGACACCGTTCAGGAACCGGTTAATCCCTTCCGGCAGCTAAGCGGAGTCGAGGCCAAAGGAGTATGTACCCGTTAAACCTACTCCTTCGACACCGTTCAGGAACCGGTTAATCCCTTCCGGCAGCTGAGCGGAGCCGAAGCCAAAGGAATTTGTAGACCTTAGCACTATAGAATTCCATTGGATATCCTTACCTTAGTCTGCTTGAAATTTAAGTTGAATCAAAGTTGTCTTGTGGTACCAATGCAAGAATGTCTTGTGGGAAAAAAACCTGTATAATCAATTGTCCTTATATCTGAAATTAAGGTTGAAAATATTAACATATGAAACGTAGAAAGATGATGGCAACCATGGGAGCCATATCCCTTGGAATTGCCTCTTCACCTCTTGCCAAAGCAGAGGTGGTAAAAAAACCATATAAGATAACAGAGAAAACAAATGAAACTGATATTCTGATAGTTGGAGGTGGTACTGCCGGGGTGGTGGCAGCCATTCAGGCAGGAAGAGCAGGAGCTAAAACGATCCTGGTTGAAAGTGGTAGTCAGCTTGGTGGAACAACTACTACCGGAGGTGTTTCCTTCCCCGGTATTTTCCATGCCTGGGGAAAACAGGTTATCGGAGGGATAGGTTGGGAACTGGTGATGGAGGCCGTAAATCTAAACGATGATATCTTGCCTAACTTTTCCATTGTACCCAATAATACGACTATTCGTCATTGGAGACATCAGGTAACCGTCAATCCAGCTCTTTATGCCTTGTTGGCTGAAGAAAAATGTGTGGAAGCAGGCGTTGAAATTCGTTATTACGAAACGCCTACGACCATAACCTTTAACAATGGGAAATGGTCTGTGAAAACAGTGGGTAAAGGGATTAGCAATGAGATTATTTGTGATCAGATTATAGATTGTACCGGTAATGCTACCGCTGCCTCGATAGCAGGTTTTAAGCTATTGAAAGAAGAAGATACCCAACCCGGATCATTTGTCTTCAGGATTGGTGGTTATGATTTGGAAAAGCTGGACCTTTCTAAGATTCCAAAAGAATACCATTCCAGGCTCAAGCAAAATATGCTTATCAATAGTGATGTGAAAGTGGAATCATCCGTTAATAACTTTCCGCCTACTTCCCCTTATAATTATGTTTACGTACATGGAGCGGACTCCTCCACCTCGGAGTTACATACCAAGGCAAACCTGGAGGGAAGGGCATCGCTATTGCAATTGATTAGAAAATTAAGAACATTTCCCGGTTGTGAAAAATTAAAATTATTGGATGCGCGACCTGAGACGGCCATTCGGGAAACTTACCGAATTGACGGACTTTATAAAATCACGCATAATGACTATGTTTCCGGGAAAGTATTTGAAGACTCCTTATCTTATTCATTTTATCCAATTGATTTGCATAGAAACGGGAAGTCTATTTACCAAGAATACCTAAAGGAAGACGTGGTTGCCACCATTCCTCTTAGGGCATTGATACCCAAAAATAGTCAGAATTTCTTGGTTGCGGGACGATGTCTGAGCAGTGACAGGTTGGCCAATTCCGCACTAAGGGTGCAGGCATCTTGTATGGGAATGGCACAGGCAGCAGCGGCCGCGGCAGTATTGGCCATCAAACATAAGGTAACACCGGCAAATGTTCCTCTTCTAGAATTGAAAAATATGCTAAAGGAACATGGAGGCATAGTACCCAATGCATAAGTTGTTCATTCAAAAAATAAATAGATGATCAATTGGATCAAAGGCTTATTGGTTGGTGCATTATTGCTCCCATTTTCTTTTGAAAATGGAGAGGATATCCGATATTTTCAACAATCCACCATACCGCTAACTGATTCCTCTGATGTAATCGTAACCTCTGTTTATGATTCCTTATCAAATCAGGACATTTACCAAGTAAAAACATCAACTGGTACTCCGGTACATTATTATATTGAACTTAAGGAAGGAGTATGTTTCGAAAATGAATGTCGCCCATTGGATATTCTGATCTATTGGAACATTACCGGTAGGTACCTAGGCTTTAAATTGGTGGACGGAGAGTTTCTGAGTAAGTATGACCATGAACCCTTTTCTCAAACAGAATACGAAAAACTGCATCAGCTGTTGGCAGACCCATTTCTGCCATTGGGTAATTATACTTTTGAGGAATTGGTAAAAAGGCCGGATACTGTCAGTCAATCCATGGATGGTGTTTCGGGCGCTACAATGAAAGATGTGTTGGAATACATTGTGCCCGGAGCTGCCTATACCACCCATAAACTATGGAATCTGATTCATGGTCCCATTCAACAAGAAGTGATCCGCCTGACAGAGCAGCAGCTAGATTCCTCATTGTTTAATAAAATCCTGCAGAGCAGGGATCAAAGTGACCAAACCTGGGCTCTGGAAAGGATCGCCTTGCTTTCAGATCTAGATAATTCAGTAATTAAGACCATAGAAAAAATACTCATTGAGGGGGAGCATTTTCAAGCTTACCTGTTGTTGAAATCACTTTCTACAAAGCAATTGGAATCAGAGCATTTGCAGCTTCAGCTTTTCAGCATTTTGGGTAAGGTTGACTATAGCATTGAAAACATGATTTTTGATAAATTGCTTGAGGCACCGCGATTACATGGATCTATTGTCGGGGCTTCAATTCCCATTCTTAAAGAATTGAGCGGCCCACAACTTGGGAAATTGCTAAAGGTTTTTACCCATCACAAAGTAAAAAATGCAGCGTTGAATCAGGCAATAAATGAGATGGTGCCCAATGAAAATAGTTTTGTAGAGCGTCAGTTGCTGCAGTACCTAGAAAACCAAGCCGAAATTGCTGATTAATTGGAGGAAATCCTTACCGGCGGCTGAGCTTGCCGATGCCATAAGAATACTTGCCCGTTTTACCTACTCTTTCGACTCCGCTCAGAAACCGGTTAAGGCCTAATTCTCATATTGGACTTTTTCATCTTCCAGGCCTACACATAGCATGGCTCTTTTAAGTCCGAAATTTCTACCATTCTTAGCTTCGTAATTGGCAAAAAGTTCCCCATTCTCCCTGTAGGCTTTTTGAATGCCTTCCTCTTTGCCCATATTCATGTTTAAAACTTTAAATATTTTGCCTGAGGCATACCATTTTTTCTGGATGCCGTGTAATTTCCCTTGGTAATAATTTAGGTGAGAAATTAAAAGATGGTCAGCACCCGGAGACCATGTTTTCTTTTCACCATGCAGTTTCCCCATGTGATAATGGGCTATGTGTTTGACCTGCCCATTAGGGTGCCAGTCGATGGTTTTATTTTGCTTTCGCCCATCTAGTATGCCTATCTTTTGTTTTAAGGTACTGTCAGGAAAATAAGTTACTGCATAACCTGAAAATTTTTCCCCATCCAAGGTCCAAATCGAAAGCTTATTATGATAAACAAGCATTGATTTATCTATAGTATTGGAGGGTACTTCCAAGCTGCTGGGACTGTCCTTCTCAAGGCTTTTATCCTCCTTTTTTGAGGCTTGTCCACAACTGACTAGTACAGAAATCAGAAGCATATACATTAAGTTTCTCATTGTTATTTCGATATCTTCCTTTACCTTTTTAATCAGGTGAAATACAGGGGCAACTTCAAATTATTAAAACAGTAAGAATAAACTTACATGATGGTGTTGGGTGTTCCTTGTAAGTCAACGCCAAACAATAGAATGTAAGAACCGATATACGTTTCATTGATGATGTGGTAATGGTAAAATTCTTCCCCATCGCTATGTTGGGTAGCAGCAATATGTCCGCCGGATGCATCTAGATTTGATGGATGGTCATCTGTTGAATCACATTTCCTTCCATAGAGCAAAAACCCATCTTGTAAAATTCCTACAAGCTTCTCATCGTCATAGGACAAACTGGTGTTTTCCGTCACATTTGAAGCCTCCAAATGGTAATGATAACCGGTAGGTCCCATATGTGCACCGGCATAATCAAATCCTGAGGCTACATTGGCAGTTAATGCGATATTTGGCCCTTCTTCATCATTAAAAATTGGGGCTCCGGTGACGGCAATGCCTATGGCACCCAACCCGGTAGCTGAAGTAGAAGAAGCTTTGGCCGGAGTAGCTTGCACAGTTAGGGTGTAACTAGTGCTTGAAATTTTACCTGGAGACATTTCACTTTCATTGGCCACACTTGGTGCTATGTACAAGCTACTGCTTTCATTCCAGTAGGGTGAGGTATGGTTTGGTAGTCCGTTGGATTCAATGGTTATCTCATCCCCATCAAAAGAAACAGTTACCGCATCCTCATTAAATTCGTCAAAGGCTGCTACAGGAGTGCTACCGGTGGAGCTTGCAATGGAATCATCATCATCATTGCTGTCTGCCACATACCCGCTGGGCTGGGTACATGAGGTTGTACTAACACTTGGATTTCCTAATCCGTCACCATCTGAATCTTGATACCATGTAGTTTCGGAACAGGTTTCTTCATCACTAGCGCAAGAAGGAAACAATAGGCTTGTTGCTACAAAAACGAGTGTTAATAAATTGGTGACTTTCATTATTCCTAAAATTAAAAATTGCTATTGAATAGAATCATTTAATGGTTTAGACGTTGTAGTCTGTTCTATCCCTCGGTACAAATAAAAAATTTTCTGTTTTTATAAGGAAAAGCCTGTTAATGCCTGTTTATTTCTGATGTAATCATTTTGTTTTCAGATTGTAAACAAATGCTTAGGGCAATTTTAAGATTGACGCAAAAGCTTTTCCAAAATCACCTATTTACCTTGCCGTATCCCTATAAAATTTTCTACCTTTTTCACTGAAAGAAGGCTGTTTTTTTTCTATCCTAAAACTTATGAGGGACTTTTTAGATTTTTCCGAGGACATTTGCCTCAAAGGAGTGGGGGAGTTTTAATAGGTTAATCGTCCAATTTATCAAAACAGGTATTAATTGATGTTCTGATTGCTTTTAGGTAAAGCTTATTTATAAAGTCATAATTTGCATCCATGGATTTTGCCTCAAAAAATGCGGTCGATGTACAATACTTTATCAAGTTGCCAGACGCGTTTAACAATTCTATCTTGGTTTCGAATTCAACATACTCCCTTTCGTTAAACATATGGGCAGAAAATTCTTGAAACCCACCGATAATGACACACTTAACTTTAATCTCAGTATCACCCTCAGAAAAATAGGACTTAATCTGCTCAGTGATTAATTGCTCTTGATCCTTGGTTAAAATTGGTGAAACTTTATCTGACTGTCCCGGAAAAGAAATTACATTCAACTTAATTTTCTCACTTGTAACATTCGGTCTTTCATCAACAATTTCCAGATCTATTAACTTTCCTGGAATTGTTATTCCTTCTTTCTCAAAATTGCGATCCAATAGGGCATATTTAGAAGCACAACTTGAAAAAACAACTAATAGCACTGGAATAAACGAAAATAATAATCTTGACATAAAAATATATTTTAGAAAATTAACCAATTATTGAGCAGCTATTCAATTGATCTTGTGGGGGATTAATCTTAGCTCTCATTCACTACCCAAATGAAAAAATGAGCTGCATTTGTTTGTTTTACAAACCTAATAGGTTTTTATTTCAATAAAAATAATAGCTGAAAGAAAAGGGTAAATTCTTCAATTTTAGTTTATTAAATTAGGTTTCAAAGCCACAACGATTCTTGGTGTAGCCTTGAAACCAAAACTAGAATTTCATCTCATAATCGAAGGGCTATTGCCTGTTTCTGGTTTAATAGTGGCCAACATTATTGGGTCTTTTAGGAATGTTTTGCTTTTCCATTCTTTTATTAAAAGCCTCCTCGGTTTCTCCTGGGCTAGGCCAGACATCACTAGGACGATGAGCGTCTGCCATCATTTTGTCAATCTTTTCTACCAGATCCTTGTTTTCATCACTGATGTCATTTTGCTGTTGAGGGTCAGTTATCAAATTGTACAGTTCCAATTTTCCACCGTTGGCTTTGTGTGCGTAATAGTCCCCAAACCTTACAGCTTGATTTTGTTTATGCTCCCAATAGAGGTATTCATGTGCTATTTGCTCACCTTGCCCGGTAAGGGTTGGTAAAATAGAAATCCCGTCTATAAAAGTAGGAGAGGGAACGCCTGCCAAATCAGCGGCAGTAGGGAGGAAGTCCCAAAATGCCCAGATATGATCACTTACAGTTCCTGCCCTTATCTTCCCTGGCCATCGTACCATGGCAGGTACATGAAATCCTCCATTGTATTCATTGCTTTTCTGTCCTCGGGTAGGGGAGCGATGCTTAAAAAAATCACTTAATGTAGGACCTTCCTGTATGTCTAGGTATCTTTTTTCGTAACCTTGACTGGAATTACCATTGTCAGAAGCAAAGAAAATGATGGTGTCATCATCCAAACCCAAGCTGTCCAATACATCCATTAAACTGCCCACTTCTCTGTCCATTCGAGAAACCATTGCAGCCCACTCTTTGTGTTGGATAGGCCAGTCTTTGTCCTTGTATTCTCCAAGATCGGGTACGATAAGAGGGCCATGAGGAACTGTGTTTGCTAAGTACAAAAAGAAGGGTTGATCTTTGTTTTCCTTTACAAAATCCAAGGCTTTTTCATTGATGATATCAAAAGAATAAACAGCGGATGAGGGGTCTTCAATGCCGTTTGGAATTACTTTACCTTCTTCATCATAAGTACTGGCTTTGGAATAATTTTCATATTCGTAATGGTTTTTGTTTCCGGGGAAAAAGACTTTGTCTTGATTGTGATACAAGAATTCAGGGTAATAGGTATGTGCTTGACGCTGGTTGAGGTAACCAAAAAATTCATCAAAACCCATTTTATTTGGAATCCCCGGTTGGTTTTCCAGAGACAATCCCCATTTGCCGAACAAACCTGTTCGATATCCCGCTTCCTGCAATAGCCTTGCCACGGTATAATCCTCCTCTTGTAAAGATTCCCTGTAAGATTGGTAAGAATTTCCTCTAACCCTCGCATGACCCTGGTGCAATCCCTGCATGAGTGAGGATCTGGACGGAGCACATACTGTACTGCCGGCGTAGGCATTCAAAAATTTGACTCCTTCTTTCGCAATCCTATCAATATTTGGGGTTTTGATTTTATCCTGACCGTAGCAGCCTAAATCTCCCCAGCTCAAATCATCACTCAGGATGAAAATGATGTTCGGAACCCTTTCTTCTTTGGTCTCTTCCTTATTCGCAGAACAAGCGGACAATGCAATAAATGTTGTCATCAGAACAATCCGTCTGAGAACCCTTAAATCAATTGTAAAAAATGGTTGCAATAACATAAGTATGTTAATTAATAATGACTTAAAATATAATTTTTTCTATCTTCTACTTTTGAGGAACCTGTGTGCCAATATTTAAGGCTTTTATGTACCTTATAAGCAGGTTTTACTGATTGTTCCAAACGCCCAATTGCTAAATCTCCGGCCGCTGTTTTGTCGCCTAATAATGGGTTTAGTACCATCAATTTTCTTGGAGCAAGAGCCTGATAAATTTCTTGGAGATCAAAATAGTTAAGAATTCCGGGTAATATAATTTCATGTGAGTATTGTGGACTTTCTACTTCTACAATGCTTTCAAATGAAATAAGGGGAGCTTCCAAAAGGAATGAAGAAATGTTTTTATCAATTGTCCCTGCAAAAGCACCATAAAGTGCCCCCATACCTGTACCCCAAAAATTTATCTTCTGGGCATTAATTTCTGGTGATTTCAGCCAGTCTGTTAGGGTAAGAATATCTCTTACACGTTGTCCGAATATGGGTTTCCCTAAAAGGAAATCCCAGAATTTATTGGCATAATCCGGACCAGTTTCACCAATACCTCTCAGATCCACTCCACAAATCAAGTATCCTTTATCCAATAATTGATGAATCAAATCCATGTCTTCCAGTAGGTTAGATTTTCCGTCTTCATGAACATACAATATGACTTCCTTGCCTTCGATGTCTTCTTCTGCGCTCAAAATATTTCCTGGGATAATTATTCCGGCTTCCGGTTCCATCGTAAATTTTCTTAGGCTTATTCCATTTAGGTCTATGGGTGCTTCCAATTCACATTTTCCTGCAAAATCAGATAAAGAAGTATTCAAAACCTGACCAACAAGTTTTGGCAAATCTCTTTGAAGCTGTTCTTGGTCACGCTTTGAGTGGATTTTTTTCCAACTGGCTTTATTTTGAGATAAATGTTCCTTAATTAAATCAAGTTCGCTAATACTTCCGGGCTCGTTGTATACACTTCCTTCGGGTGCTGCCCATAGTTCTTCCTCCTTCATTAGTGGAGTGTCTTCCTCCCAAAATTTCCTCGGATCGCCTCCGGTCCATTTTAGCATCCAGCCATAGGTGACTTCTCTTTGTTCTTGGTTATAGTCATGCCCTGCCTGTACCATACTTGTTTTAAACTTTTCAGGAACACCATGTGCTGAATAGGATTTATTGAGCCAGGTGTCCAATTCCCAAACACCCAGAATAGGATTTAAATTGTCATCTGTGGTTGTATTGAGCAATAATGCATTGGGTACCTGACAAAACAAAGGATCTCCTCTAGGGTCAATTAATTCATCGAATGCACCGAAGAAAACCTGCTCATGGTCTGTGGCAAGGTTGGCCCTGGTACGGTGTGACCAGGTATTGGGATTACATGTTGGTACAGAAACTGTGATGCGATCGTCAAAGGGCAGAATATAGGTTGTCATCATTCCTCCTCCAGAACTTCCCGTCATGCCTATTTTTGAAGCATCCACTTCGCTTCTGCTTTCCAAGTAATCGATGGCTCTGATAGCATCCCAGACCATAAAATTGAACAAGTGGGTGCCACTTAAAAATGCTTTTGTACCCAATATTTTGTGAGAAGCCAACAGTCCCCGCTCTCCTTGACCTATTTGGTCAATGGTCAAAACAACAAAACCATTTTTCGCCTGTGCTATGCTCATTCTTTGGTAACGTTCATTGGCTTTTCCATTTTGAGCATGGCCTATTACATTTAAATGGGCAGGCCTAGGACCGGTGAAGTTTTTGGGTAGGTACAAATTAGCACTAACATATAAATTGGGGCGACTTTCGAACAAGATCTTTTCGATGATGTATTCTTCGTGTTCAATTCGGTCCGTTACCTTTGCATTTAATGGTGTTTTTTCAGGTAAATCTCCGGTCCATTCTATCATGGCATCTCTAATGATGGAGGCCCTATTGTCCCAATCTTCAGCTGATTTTAAGGTGGACAGGAGGGAGTCTCTTTTTTCAAATTGTAAATCTACCTTTTTGGTGAGGTAGCTCCTCATCATGGTGTCTGCAGGTTGCTTTAAAACCTTCAAATCATCAACCGTGACACCAACCTGACCATTTACCGAATGAATTAATAAAAGGAAAATAAATTTTAACCAAATGTACTTCTGCATCATACTTGATTTTGAATAGTTTAAGGGATTCTAATTAACTGTTTTAAGTGGTTTATACAATTAATTTTTTTATTAGTGGTGTAATTAAACAAATTTACTTAATGGTGTTAGATTTTTTACTTGTATTTAAAACCATAAGAGAAAATGGGAAATGGTGCAAAAATTAGATTGTTTTAGTTTATCGTACTTATGGTGGCTTTTAAAATATAGGGTTAAGAACGTGGGGCTAAGCTAAGGTAAGCGTAGCTTGGGATACCACTATTACTCTATCATTGTTTTTAGCCTATCAATGGCATTCTGGTTTTGAGGATTCAATTCCAATGATTTTCTAAAATTGGCTATGGCTTTTTTATGGTTGCCCATAAATAAATATGCTTCTGCCAAACTATCAAATAGATTTGCAGATTTGGGATACAATTGGATTGCCAAATTGAAGACATTGATACCTTGTGTTGAGGTTTTGGGGTTAAATATTAATTGAAGCCCTAGCGTATTTAAGCTTCCTTCGGGAAGGTTTAGGTCGGGGTGTTTTTTTTTACTTTCCTCGTATAGCTCCCATAGGCTATTGTATTGCTGAGCTGTGGCCAACTCATTAAAATTTTTAAAAGTAAAGGGAGTGCTTTTTTGCCCCTTCTTTCTGTAGCTTATTAAATTTTTATCCGTTCCAACCTGTCCTAAATGACTTTCAAAGGCTATTTTAGCAGTACTTTCTTCCAATAAAAAAGCTTTCAAAAAACTCAAACCAAGTATTGAAACCCATTTATAAGCATTCATGATTTTATGGTCACTCTTGTCTTGTCTGACATCTCTGGCTTCAAAAAGAACCCCGAGGGTGCTAAAATACGAGTGGGTTAAATCATGGAATTTTAAGCGGTAAGCTCGGTTGAGGGAAAGGCTGTCGTATAAAACAAATTTGGTATTGAGCGTGGAATCAATCTTGTCTTCATTGAGAACCTTTTCAGGTATGTCTTTTTGTGCCATATGCAGGTAAGGCACATCCATTTTGTTTACTTCAAAGAATGGTGATTTCTTTAATAAGTCATACTGATACCTTTCCGTACCATCTAGGCTGATGACGGCTTTAATGTTGTCATTGCGCATTTGAGCAATAATATTTGCTAGTCCCCCGAAGCTAAAACCCATGACTGCTACCTTTGTAAGGTCACTAATTGGGATATAAGCGGCTTCTTTTATTAGGAATTCAACATCTCTTGCTTGGGTTTCTACTTCCTTTGCAAGATTATTTCCAAACCACCTTGTTTCCGTACCTCTGCTGGGACTCGCAATGACTATAAAACCCTGGCTTGCCAGATATTCACACATCGCGAAATTTTCAATGGAAGAGGCCTGAAAACTTGGGCTATATATGATTAAAGGAAATATACCTTGGGCCTCCTTTAAACCAAAATAAGCTTTGGTATTTTCCTTAATGTGTGCTTGGTTTGCAGGGTTATTGGCGTAATAAAACCAATTCAATATTTGTTCGTTGGGTAGGTTTTCCCATTCCTCTTCTTCCTTTAAAATTTCAAGGTAATCAAGTACCTGCAAAGGGAGTTTGTTTACAACATTTTGAGATGAGGGATACCATAGGCTAATAGGAATAGGTCTAGGGATTTTTTGATTGGTATAATCGTAAATTCTACTGTAGGTTCTGGTACTGTCGGTACTGGAATAATGCCGAAACCCTACTTCGTATCTACCTTTATCCAGATCGATTTTATTTAATGAGGTTTGCCCATGTATTGTATGAACCTGAAAAAGCAGGAGAAATAATGCTATTAATGATCTCATAATGATATGGTCAGGGTTCATTGTAAAGGCTGAGTTATTTATTACTCCCGAATAGATTCCTTTCTCCTAAGAAAACAAAAAAGTATTTATGTCAGTAGCTGCAGGCCAATTGGTTGTCCCTAAATTTAATTGGATTTTTTGCGTTTTAAAAGTTATGTACTGATAAATTGATGTTCAATCTATTGTAGGTTAATAAAAAACAACCAGCCTGATATACTTGGAATATTTGCGTGTGCTATGGCATAATTCCTTCATCTCGGATTATGTAATAGGATTCGTGATGAGTGTTGCAATCGCAAGAAAATCAGGTTGTTTTGATATTTTAGCATAGCACCGCTATGGTGAAATTGAAAACAGCAACGAAGTGGCTGATTTTGAAGCGATTTCAGCACGTAATAGATTGTCTATTGCATATTTCGGGATCATAGGTCAAGGTGAAAAAAAAATGACCTAATAAAGGTCATTTTAATGTAGTCGTTCTTTATTTGCCCTATCAAGAAACCAAAAGCAAACAAAACAACCTGTCAAAAATGGATTCAACGGAGTAAATCCACTTTAACAATTCCTATTTTTCTACTTATACAAGTGTGAAAACCTCCTCTTCAGGAAGCCGTGACTTGGGTGTTTTATCGGTAATGTTAAAATCAGTGGCTGCTCGGTACCCAATGGAAACAGCCGTTACTGCTGTAAATCCTTTTTTTCTCAAGCCAAACTCTTCATCCAAGGCTTTTACATCAATGCCTTCCATAGGAACGGCATCAATTCCTAGCGTAGCAACACCTAGCAAGAAATTACCTATATTTAAATATACTTGTTTTTCCATCCAATGTGGGAGGTCTTTTAAATCGTATTTGTGTATGTTGGCAAAAGCATTTCTTCCACCATTCATGCCTTGTTTTACTTGCTCATTTGGAAACCTACCATCCATTTCTTCTACAGATAAAAGATGTTGCATATAATCCTCATCTGCTGTAATTCTTGAACAAAACAATACCACATGAGAAGCATTTAAAACTTTTGCTTCATTGAAAGAAAAAAATCCTTGCGTTCCTTTGGCAATGCGTTTTTTACCTGCTTCAGTTGAAGCAATTATAAAATGCCAAGGTTGTAAATTAGTACTAGAAGGACTCATCCTTAAAAGTGCCTTTACCTGTTCAAAATCTTCTTTTGAGATTTTCTTGTTTGGGTCAAATTCTTTTGCGGAATAACGCCAGTCTAAAACATTTTTTATGTCCATAATTTTATACTATAAGTTTTATAGTTGCAAAAGTAAAGATAGTGTTATAACTTTGCAATAACGGTCAAATAGGATAGTATAAAATTTTAAAAGAATGTATAAATTTAAAGGTAAGGAATACCCGTGCTGTGCCAGTCTAACGATGGGGCTAATCGGTGGGAAATGGAAAACAGTGATACTATTTCACCTAAGAATTGAACCCATGCGGTACAATGAACTGAGGAAAGAAATGCCAACAGTTACAGAGCGAACTTTAAGCTTGCAGTTGAAAACCCTTGAAGAAGATGGTATCATAAAAAGAAAGGTTTATACCAGTAAACCCCCACTTAAAGTAGTTTATTCCCTGACTGATTTTGGGAAAACATTGATTCCTGTGGTTCAATCCATTGCAGATTGGGGACACAATGTTGTACACAATGGCACGGAAGTTTCTGAGTAAATAATTTCTATTAATTAGTGCTGAATTGGCTATTGTAGAATTTTGTTGGCTTGCACCATATGACGGTCATTGTGGTAGATGACGACCCTAAAAGTATCTCCGAGTTTTAATTTGATCCATTTTGAGATACTGATGGCCGTTTTGGTTTTGTTAAGGTCTATTTTGCCTGCCTTATTGAGAAGATCTAAAAGTTGTTCTTGTTGGTTAAGAAACCGTTGAAGGGTTGTTTTATCCAAAGAACTACCCATAGGATTTTTATCATTAAAGGTTTTCATTTTGTTCAATTTCTCCTTTGGTAACATGGTTTGGGCAAAATAGTTACCAAGAATACCTGCTTTGAAGGTTTTGTTCGATTCGGTTTTTGATTTTGCTATCCTTTTGCTTATTTCCGGAATATAGAAATCCCCGTAAAGATTCAGGTGCGCTATGCATTCCAAAATGCTCCATTTATCAGGTCCCGGTCTTCGATTCAGTAGCTCTTCAGATAAGGTATTGAATCTTTCAACCTGATTGATGTTAATCCGTGTGCGTTCTACTAAATCTTGTATTAATTTTTCTGAGGCTATTTTCATCGTTTTTTTTGTCAAAATTCGCGCTAAATCAGAAAAAAAACATTGATTTAAATCAAGACTTTTTGAGCCGAGACAAGGTTTCCGGTGTCATTCTTAAGTAAGAAGCGATGTGTTTATTAGGGATTTCCTGAAATAATTGAGGACTTCTGGCCAAAACCCTTTTGTATCTTTCCAGGGGCGAACTTGTTAAAATGTCGCGCTCTCTTTCCATTTGTTGGTAAATCAGATCGCCAAGCATCATTTGCCAGATTTTGGTGTTTTCGGTTGAACTGTCAATAAAGGCCATGAAGCTTGCTTTTTTGATTACCTTCAATTGCGTTTTTTTGATTGCCTGAATGTAGAGGTCAGAAGGTTTTTCACTGATAAATGAATCCAAAGCGGCTATGAAGTTGTTTTGGTATCCAAACCTTATTATGTTCTCTTCAAATTCCTCTAACACATAGATTCTCAAGCTCCCGCTGACAACAAAATAGAGGTTTGTATCTATGCTTCCTTTCACTTTCAGGTATTCATTTCGGCTTAATTCTAGCTTTTTGTCCCACAATTGTAATTGGTCAATTTTTGCGATAAAGTTTGAAATAAGACTCATTTTTTAGCTTTTATTCCAATTGAATCCAAGGATTTAATTGCCATCAATTTTTCTACTATGGGTATATCTGCCGCGGCCCAATCTAATGTGCCCAATTCTTCAGCTTTTAGCCATTTACGGCTTATGTGCTCATGAAGGATAAGTGCATCCGAATCTACCTGACAAAGGTATGCATGCAGGGTAACTTCTAAGTTTGGGTATTGATGAACTACCGTCAGAAAGTAGGATTGATTGACGGTAGATAGGTTTAATTCCTCCAACAATTCACGACTTAGCGCTTCTGTATGGGATTCTCCTGCTTCAATTTTTCCTCCCGGAAATTCAAATTTTTTCGAAATATATTGTTGTTTGCTTTCGGGTTTTTGAACGCATAATATGCTGTTTTTATAAAGAATTATACCTGCAACTACTTCAATACGAGTCATAAATGGGCGATTTTAATCTCCTTAAAGGAAGCTATTATGCATAGGTTGGGGCATGTAAATTAAAATGTGCTTGGTAGTCTTTCTTTCAGCATTCAAATTTCCGCTAAAAATATAGCTAGTTTTCATCTAAAATAATAATTCTTCTATCACCAACATCACTCACAATGATTTGGTTTTTTGAATTGATATCAATACCTGAGGCTATTGAGAAATAATCTTCTTTGATCCTTTCCATTTTATTAAATTGGATGTCGGTCCTTATAATTACCTTGATACATGCCAAATAAATTTTGTCATCCTTTACAGCAATATCGTATATTTCTCGAATATTTGGGATAATAACTTTTTCGATAAAGTTACCTTCTAGATCAAAAATCTGAAGCGCATTTTTATTTGATACAATCACCCTTTCTCCCAAAACTGCAATTCCCCAAGGGTATTGAAATGACCCATCAGAGGTACCATTTTGTCCCCATTTTAAAATAAAATTTCCTTGTTTGTCAAATTTTTGAATGCGGTGATTTCCATGATCCACTACAAATATATTTTCATCCTTATCTACTGTTATTTGCCTGAAGTATTCAAATTGACCATTTCCATTTCCTGTTGCTCCCCATTCTACAATTTTGTTTCCTTCTTTATTTTCTATGGAAATTTTATTGTCTTTTGACCGGGTGATGAGGACATTTCCATTTTGTAAAAAGTATATGTCTCTTGGAGCCTTTATGCTTCTAAATTTCCGGATATATTCGCCTGTCTTACTGAACATTTCAATTTTGTTGGCATTTGCATCAGCCACATAAATATTGTCTTCTGCATCTACACTTACGTGCTCATTGAAATAAAATTGTCCATTGTCACTGCCTTGGGAGCCAAATGTGGTCATGACATCATAAAGATCTTCGTTGGTAAAGCCATAAACTTTACTACTAAGTTCGCTGAATGCTGATTTAGAATTATAGACCCTAACCTTGTAATAATAATTAGTCATGGCCGTAGAAATAGTAGTGTCTACAAAGTAATTATCCTCGGTTTCCCCGATCAATTCATATTGATCAGAGGTTTCATTTAATCTGAATACTTGATTATTTTTTGCCTGATTGTCTTTAAACCAGTTCAATACTATTTTACCGCCAAATTCGCCCTTTGATGCTTGAAGGTGGAAAGGAGTATTCATTGTTGGTAATATAAGTGTAATGGTGGTTTCAATACTAACTGAATTGTCTGAACTGTCAGTAGCCACAGCTTTAAGAGTATATTCTGCAGATGAAAAATTACTGGCATTTACAGTGAAATTATAGGGTGGACTCCATAAGTTACCGACAAGCTGATTATCGAGAAATAATTCGACCTTCTCAATACCTACATTGTCCGAAGCTTCTACCAATACCTCAAAGGTCTCCGAAGTGATTTCCTCATTTAGAGGTTCTATTATTTCAATAACTGGATTAGTTTTATCCAAACCTTCAATTGGAACCGTACGGTCCTCTTCACATGAAGATAAAATGAATGAAAGGATGGTGAAGGTAGAAAAAAATAATATTTGTTTTGAAATATTAACCCAACGCATTTTGTCTTTTTTTAAAAAATTAATTTTCACCCTACTTTAATTTAATAAAATAAGTAGTTTTCATTTAAGAGGAAAAAGAATGTTATCTCTGCGTGCAAAGTATTAAATTTTAAACTATTTCCTCCATTATTACCCAAAAAATCTAGATAAATTAAACCCTAAATTTGCAATAGAGAATCTATATAGTGCTGAAATTATTTCCAATACAGTTATTTTTTTGCCCCTTAGAATTTTCCCCATTTCCATTAAATATGAAAAAGGCTTTAAGATCCTATTGCATAACTAGGTTAATCAGCAAGCAATTCTAAAAAAGGGAAGCAATATTATTTTTATTTATCAAGGTACTGGTTTTTAAATGGTTATTTCTATGGTATTTCCATCCGGATCCGTAATAACACTTTCGTAGTAACCGTCTCCGGTAAATCTTGGTTCGCCGGCTACCTTGTAACCGCCTTTACGAACTTTTTCTGTAAGGAAATCCACGTTTTCTTTAGATCCAACAGAAATTGCAAAATGGGTCAAGCCTAAGTTTATTTCTGAATGTTCTAAAATTTCATTTAATAATGGTGAATGCATCAATTCAATTCGTGCACCTTCCTTGAATGACAAAAAGTAGGAGCTAAATTTTTTCTTTGGGTTATAATATTTTTCATTGGAGGATAATTCAAAAAACTCCAAATAAAAGGCGCGCATTTTTTCTAAATCCTTTGTCCAAATGGCTATGTGTTCTATTCGCTGCATTTTTTTTGATTAACGGATATAAAGTTAGGATGGAAGAACATTTAGAAAATCCTGACATAAATTTCTCCACCTAAACTTGGTGATTTTACGGCTTCTGCAGTTCCGGGTTTGGGGCTGGAGGTACTGCGCTATAATCTATCTTAGGAAAGGCTACATGCCAATCTGTTTTGCAATTTTCTCTTAAATCAGCCATAAAGGCATCAATTCTCGCTTTGCCAACAGAGTGCATGATGAAGATATGGGAATAAGACCGCAACTGACGTTCATTTTCGGATATAGGCACCCAAAGCCTATCTGTATCCAAGGACCATTTGTAGTTTAATGTTTCGTTAACCAATCGAAAACGGACGGTCAGACTCAAACGTGATCGGGCAATCCATAAATCTACCTCTGAACCAAATTTTGCTTTTAATTCGGATTCAAACTTGAACAATTCTGCTTCTAGATAGGCTGAAACATCTTCTGTTTCTACGGCCTTATTCATATTGTCCTTATAACTCATTCTAGAAAAATAATCCCATAGGATCATGGGGGAAAAGGCTGAACGAGAGCCTCCCAGTGTGGTGTCAGGTGTACCTAAAAATGAACTTGCTGCATCCGGGGGTAATAACTGATATCCGGTTCTGGTCATAAAGATACCTGAAGGCCAGGGACCTCCAAGCCATTTGTGCATGGAGCAACCCACGCTCATCACAGCAGGATTGCGAAAGTCAAACATAGGGCCTTTTTCATTCAATAGGTTTTGGTTGTGTGCCATTTCCACAAAAGGTAAATAAGCAGCACCAAGCGCGCCATCCACATGGAGCCAAAAACCTCTACGAATATCAATTAATGGATTTCCTTTTTCATCTTTCCCATATACCACCTTGCGTTCCCACAACCAAGGATATTTTTCTCCTAATTTTTCAAACATGGCATTAATGGCAGGGACATCATCATATGCACCTTTCCACGTGGTTCCTATATTGGCTACAACTACAACAGGATAGCCTTTATCCACAAAAAAGTGAACCAACTTTGTTAATGCTTCAATTTTCACCGACCCTGATTGGGGATTGCCTTTATCAAAATCATGGGAGGGAACCATTTCAGGCCAACTTCCATCATCGGTAATGGGACATTGTTCGGGATATTTATTCTGTCCAATTTGCTGAAATGTAGGCAATTCCAACAAGTGCGAAGCTTTTTGAATGGAATAATGAACATCCTCTGAATAGAAAAGCACAGGGCTGTAGGCATTTTCAGAAGTTTCCTCAGTTTGTATAGGGGCTTTATAAGAAAAATGCTGTCCTCTTGTTTCTCTGCCTCTTCTGGTATAGGCATCAATTTGCGCATTCGTTTTTTGATCTTCAAGAATGGTTTTGCCTTTGAGGTAGTCTCTGGCATTGAAAAGACCGTAGATATTTCCTTCAGTAAAACCCATCGTAAGTACATATCCCCAATACCTTGAATCTTCATCCTGTTGATCGATAGCTGCTGTATGGGGCCAATTGTTATTCCACAGGGCAGCAAAATAATCTAAGACTGCACGCTCACAGAATTTAGAGTTTAGAGTGTATCGACCACTGCTAAAAGGATCACCAATATTATTGGCATGCATGTCCATAAGGTATGGAAATCGATCTGCATAGTTCTGGTCTTGATTTCCCTGAAATCCTGCAAAATGGGAATGTTGGGTTTCAATAAATTCTTTAAAAGAAGCCAAGGCTATTTCTCGTTCTTCATCTGACAAGCCTGTAGGAGGGATTTCGAACTGACTGTAATTTATTTGGGGGAAGTTTCCACAGACATCTTTGGGTGGTACCGAATCATATACCTCCTTTGGATCATTACTTGGCTTGGATACTATGGCTCCTTCCGGTACCTGATCAGTCCATGGAAGTTGTTTAGGGCCATAAGGTACTTGCTGAGAATTTGGGTTTACTGCTGGCATGGTTGTTTTTTTTAGTTTAAAAGGCAGCTGTTTGGTTAATCATTAGTGATTCGTTGGCAAAAAATGGTAGAAAAATAGGTAGACTGGTGAATGCCATTTCTTTTGCATTATTTTAACATTTTTGAAAGGCAAAATCCTGAGGATACCGCTTTCCTTACAAAATCAAAAACTGTGTCAAAGGTTTTCAGGTTTGTTGGTCTAATATACAGAGAGTTATCTATTAGTACAAATCCCTTTTGTGCAATGGAGAGTAATTCTATCAACCAATGAGTGGCTATAAATGTTGATACTTTAATTCAAAAAAGTCTTATGCTAATGGGGTAGTTAAATTTGATTTATTTTCAGGGCAAGTTAAGTAAACATGATTTTGTCAGCATTGTAACAATTTTTGAAACAATGCTGACAAATAATACACTAAGGCCGGCTATTCTTCCGAACAGCCCAAACAAGAATTAAAAGTTATAACCAAAATGAAGCCCCGGTTCACCAATAAAATAATTTGGCCATTTATCATCCAAGGCTTTAAAATCATCAGGCATTTTGGAATGGTAAGGTCTGTGGGTTATGGCTATTGAGGGTTCGATAAAAAATTTATTCTTGAAGAGTTTGAAATGATATCCAAGGCGGTAGGTATTGAAAATTTGAAAGCCTTTTTTAATTTTTGCTCCCTCTTCATTCTTAAATGTTTGAAAGGCATTCATCACATGTATACCTGTGTACAATCCCTTCCACCAAAAATGCTGGTAAGCAAAAGCAAATCCGTATTCACTAACTTTTCCGGGAAATTTTTCTTCCGGTGCTTCATATTTATCTCCGTAAGGAATTCCTAGGGACCAGCCATATTCCCAAGTTTTAAGCTCTAAGGATAAAGCATCTTTAGGGCCTAATCGATAGCCTAGGTTTAGTTGTACGAATTTCGGAGAATTGTCGTCAGGAACTAAATTGGATAATATAAAAAATGTGCTCCCTATGAAAAACTTGCTGTAAGAGGTGTCTTGTTTTGCATATTGCGCTTTTAGCTGTATAGGCAAGACACTTAAGAAGATGAAGCTAAATACTACTATCAATTTTTGCATTTTTTTAATGTTTTAAGTTAAAAGATAATGCAAAGTTGCAGCGGAAAGGCCCTAAAAAACGTTCACTTAAGTTAACAAATGAATTTTAATTCTTTTTTGTTTTCTGTAGTCTTGCTTTTAATCGACTTAAAGACTGGGGAGTAATTCCCAGAAAACTTGCCAATTGATGTTGTGGTACTCTTTGGATCAAATCGGGCCTGGTTTCTACCAAATTTTCATAGCGCTTGGCAGGGGGGGAGTACTTAAAATTATCTAGAGAGCTTTGACTTTTTAACAACAATTCCTCCGATATAATGCGGCATAGGGATTCAAATCTGGGGAATCTGGCAAAAACTTCATCATCCAGTTCACTGGTAGAAGCAGAAATAATTGAATCTTCAATACATGAGAGATAATAACTAGAAGGCTTTTTATTAATGGCGCACTCCGGCACTTCCCCCTGCAATTCTGTAAAGAAATTGGTGGTTTTTTCCTCTCCATCAATAATATAATATTTTCTTATACAGCCTTTTAGTACGAAAAAACCAAGGTCAGACTGTTGTCCTTCCTCTAATAGGATGGTGCCTTTCTTTACTTCTCTGAACAAGTCTAAATCTTGAATGACATTTTTTTCTTCAGCTGTTAAGGGCATGTATTTAGAAATATAATCAAAAAGTAATTGGTGCATGGTATTTTGATATTGAGCAGTATTAGAGATAAGGAGCTTTTGTGAATTTCACCATTTATCGTACTAATCTACCTGCTTTTTTAACTAAATAAAAGTTTGACTTGCTTTTCAATCCTAGGATTTGAATAAGAGAAGACAATATGTTTAACCTAAGCTTTTTTAGGTCAGATTTTGAACTATAATAGAATAAAATTATGGTAGTAAAATTCAGGTAAAATTACCGTATGAAAGCATTGCCATGGAAATGAAAAGAAGTGGTCATTTTATATCAAAACTGTTGATTATTTTTAAAGGCTAATCATCATTTTTGAGCATCTTGTATTTCTTTTGCTTATCATTCCAGCGTTTCATGGCATATTGCTGCATGTCTTCTATTTTATCTTTTTCGTCTACAATTTCAAAGCCGAGCAATGTTTCTATGATATCCTCAAGGGTGGCAATTCCATCCATTCCACCATATTCGTCTACCACTAGAGAAATATGTTCTTTTTTTTGAAGCATTTCTTCCCAAGCATCAAATAGGCTGATGTTACTTGAAAATATTAAAATTTCACGTCTGATGTCTTTAAGTTTTAAATCAAAATGATCCTCAGCTAATTTTTCGAAAACAAACTCTCTTAAAACGTAGCCGGTGATATTGTCTTTATTACCTTTAAATATAGGGATTCTTGAAAAATGTAAGAACTCTTTGTTTTTCAAAAACTCTTTCAAAGTCATTTCTTCATTGGCCGTTACCACCACAATTCGCGGTGTCATGACTGTTTTTACCTTTAAGTTTTTAAGTTTGATTAAATTCTGAATTATTTTATTCTCCTTGTCAGCAAAAATTCCCTCTTGAGTACCGATACTGGCCAATGCGGAAATCTCTTCCCTACTGGTAGTAAGGACGGTTTTTTCTCTAGAAAGCAATTTTGTTAGTATAGAAGACAGCCAAACCAATGGATAGGTAAGGAAAATCATTGCTCTGATGATTTTTGAGGTAATGCCAATCAAATCTCTGTTGTAATTGGCGCCCAGAGTTTTGGGAATTATTTCAGTAAATATTAAGATTAGAATGGTTAAGATGGCAGAAATAACTCCAAAATAAGCTTCCCCAAAAAGCACTGTAGCTTGCGCTCCCACGCCTGCTGCCCCTACAGTATGTGCTACAGTATTCAAGGATAAAATGGCAGAAAGAGGCTTGTCGATATCTTCTTTCAGGAAAAGCATGGCATCTGCATTTTTGTCTCCTCTTTTAGACTGTGACTTTAGAAATGACACAGGAACTGACAATAACACCGATTCCATTATGGAGCACAAAAATGAAATAAATAGGGCAATAAAAAGATAAAATAATAATAGGGCCATGGTATAGGTTAAGGATAAGTTTTACTAATCTAAACGTCTAGATTCAAGAAGTATTTGGTTAGATAAAATCTAATCATCTAATTTAGAAATACATAACTATCTAAAAAACGTTAAGGTTTTTATTGGATTTTTGTGTTGCAATAATTATACCTGAACTAGGCGAATGCAAAAATCAAGCTGGTTTGAAGATTTAGTTGAAGCTTAAAACTTAAAATAATCGCGGGCATTTTTTAGAATTCTGTAAAGGGAAATTTTATCCATCTAGAAAATTTTAGCAATACTGGAATACAAAAGGAAAATAAAAAGCTTCAGTTCTTAGTGAAGCGGCTAAAAATTAAAGAACTTGCATTTTTTTAGTAATCCCTTTTTCGGATTATTAATAAAGTAAGTTAAATCAATAGCGTATATGATGGATTTCTATACTGATCAGAGATGGGCAAGTGAAGGAGAGCCTGACTTAGGTGTAGGTATAATAATTGAAGTAAGTAAAAACCGAGTGAAAGTCAATTTCCCAAATGCCGGAGAGACGAGACAGTATGCATTAGATAGTGCACCTCTGCGTAGGGTGATATTTAAGCCCGGGGATACAGTAATGGATTCCCAAGAACGACCTTTTGAAATTGAGCGTGTCCAGGACAATGGTGAACTTATCTTGTATATTAATAACGAGGGGACCTTATCGGAGGCAGATTTAGGGGAAGTTGCTATTACCCACGGGGTGGATGATCGCCTCTTACTAGGGGAAGTAGATAAACCTGCTGTTTTTGCCTTGCGAAGGAAAACTTTGGCCTATGACCATAAACGTAGAATTTCGCCTATTAATGGATTTATAGGTGGTCGAATAGACCTTATTCCCCATCAACTGTACATTGCCCATGAAGTTAGCTCCAGGTATGCTCCTCGAGTATTGCTTTCTGATCAGGTAGGCCTTGGCAAAACCATTGAGGCTTGTCTTATCATGCACCGTTTATTGTTAAGTGGTCAAGCCTCACGAATAATCATTCTGGTTCCTGATTCCCTGGTCCATCAGTGGTTTGTGGAGATGTTAAGGCGATTTAACCTATGGTTTCATATTTTTGATGAAGAAAGGTGTGCGGCATTGGATGAAAGTGCACCTGAGGGAAATCCCTTTCTGGATGATCAATTGGTGCTCTGTAGTACTTCATTTCTGGCAGGATCACAAAAGCGGGCAGGACAGGCTATTTCTGCAGGCTGGGACATGCTTGTTGTAGATGAAGCTCATCATTTGGCTTGGTCATTGGAAAAAATAAGTCTTGAGTACGCCATTGTAGAGGCTTTAAGTAAGGTTGCCAAAGGCTTGTTACTATTGACAGCGACTCCTGAACAACTTGGTGCAGAAAGTCATTTTGCCCGATTAAGATTATTGGATCCTGAAAGGTATGCCGATTACCATGCCTTCGTCAATGAATCTCAAGACCATGCTTCCATTGCCAATATAGTTGAGAAATTGGCATCAGGTGAAGCAATAAATAATAAGGACAAAACCCTGCTAAAAACTTTATTTGGTGACAAGAGGGTAGCAAAACTTGAAGAAAAAGGGCAAATAGGTCAAAATCAATTGATAGAAGATTTACTGGACCAGCACGGACCAGGTCGGGTAGTGTTTAGAAATACCCGCGCAGCCATGAGTGGTTTTCCTATCAGGAAAGTACAGTTAATCCCTTTAAAAACAGGACCCTCTCAGCAAGAGTGGGCAAAACGCATGTCGGCCGAATTTATCTTGGACAAAAGCAATGGACCGGGAAGGGATGTAAAGCGTCCTTATCATTTTTCAAAGGACCCACGGGTGACCTGGCTGGTCGATTTATTGGATCAATTGAATCCTAAAAAAGTGGTTTTGATTTGCAGAAGCAAAGCGAAAGTATTGGCATTGGAAAATGCCTTGCGAGACCTTAGTAGTGCAAAAGTAGGGGTATTTCATGAAGACCTTAACATTGTACAAAGAGATCGGAATGCGGCTTGGTTTGCCGAGGAAAATGGAGCAAGAATATTATTGTGTTCTGAAATCGGTAGTGAAGGAAGAAACTTTCAATTTGCACATCATTTGGTATTGTTTGATTTGCCGATGCACCCTGAATTGTTGGAACAGCGGATTGGACGCCTGGATAGGATAGGGCAAAAAGAAACCATTCGGATTTATGTACCCTACCTGAAAGGTAGTCCTCAAGAAATTTTAGCGCGTTGGTTTCATGAAGGCCTGAATGCTTTTGAAGAAAATATAGAAGGGGGTAACCAAATTGGACAATTGTTTGGTGACCGCTTGTTTGAGCTTGCAATGACTTCAATTAGGGAAGATGTTATATCGGATTTAGAAGCTTTAATAAGAGAGACTGAAACCTACCAAAGAGCGCTTAAGCAGACTTTAGCCAATGGACGGGACAGGTTGCTGGAGATGAATTCCTTTAGACCTAAGATAGCCAAGGAATTGGTGGCTAAAATAAGATCCGCTGATAAAGATTTAAACCTTGAGAATTATATGGCCAAAGTTTTTGATCAATTTGGTATTGAGATGGAAGATTTGGCCCCACGGACCTATTGGCTGCGTCCAAGTAAGGCCAATGATACTGCATTTCCATCCATACCGGACAAGGGCATTGCGATTACCTTCGACCGTAAACGAGCATTAAGCAGGGAAGACATAAGTTTTATAAGTTGGGACCACCCCATGGTGACTGGAGCCATTGATATGGTGCTGGGAATGGGTACGGGAGCCGCTAGTTTTGGCCATTTGAAAGGTACTGGGAAATCCGGAATTCTCTTGGAAGTGATTTTTGTACTTGAAACATCAGGAAGAGAAGGTATTTATGTGGACCGGTTCCTGCCCAATACTCCATTGCGGGTAATTGTTAATCATCTGGCGGAAGAAGTTACTGAAAGTTACCCTATTGGTTTGTTGAACAAACAATTGGTACCCGGACAGGTCAGTGAATTGATAGGCAATGAACGATTTGTAGATGAAATATTTCCTGAAATGCTCAAGACTACAAAAGAAATAGCCGACCAAATGAAGGACAAAGAAATCGATATGGGACTTCAATACATGAACCAAACCATGGATCATGAGATTGGGAGATTGGCGTATTTGTATAAAAGAAATAAGGCCATAAGACCGGATGAAATAAGGTCTGCTTTGGAGCAAAAAACGGAGTTAACTGAGTTGATCGCTAATGCTCGGATTAGAATCGATGCAATTCAATTGATTCGAGAAGGAGACAATTAGCCAATTATTGGCAATAGAATATCTATGTAAAAATAATAAAAACATGAATAAATACGAACAAATAGTGGCAGCCATTAAAGCTGCTTCAAATATAATTATCACTTCCCATAAATCACCGGACGGTGATTCGGTAGGCAGCTCTTTGGGCTTGCTTTATTTTATTGAAAAATTGGGGAAAAATGCCACAATATGCCACCCGGATCCTGCTCCCGGGTTTTTGGATTGGTTAGATACTTCAGCATTTTTAACGATGACGGATCAAAGTGAGGCAATTGCTGAGGCTTTGGCTGCCGCCGACTTGGTTTTCTGTCTGGATTATAACGGAACGAACAGAGTAGGTCATGACATGCAACAGCTATTGGAGGCAGTGACATGTAAGACTATCATGATTGATCATCATCTTGATCCGGAGGATTTCCCCACTATTACAATGTCTGAAACAGCTGTTTCTTCTACAGCTGAGTTAATAGTGGAATTAATTGAACAGTCAGGAAATGGAGCATTACTTGATAAGAAAATTGGAACACCACTTTACTTGGGCATACTGACGGATACAGGAGGCTTCAGGTTTCCTTCTACAGGCCCACGTACCCATGAAATATTGGGTAAATTATTGGCTTCAGGTGTGGAGCATCATTTGATTCATGAAATGTTGAGTGATAACAATACTGAAAGCCGATTGCGTTTGCAAGGATATGCAATGAGTGAAAAGCTTGAAATTATGGAAAACCATAGGGTAGCTATTATTTCCTTGACAAAAGAAGAATTGGCAAAGTTTAAGTATCAAAAAGGAGATACCGATAGCTTAGCAAATCAAGCCTTGTCAATAAAAGGAATGAAAGCAGCTATTGTATTTACTGAAAGAGATGGCATTATGAAAATATCATTTCGTTCAAAAGGGCAGGAGAATCCGGTTAATGTAATGGCTGCAGAAAATTTTAATGGTGGTGGTCATATGAATGCCTCCGGAGGAATGAGTGAATTATCAGTTTCTGAAACATTGGATAAAATCAAGCGATTGGTACCACTGTACTTCCCTGCCAATTAATCTGTTGACCCTTTAAAAAAGCGTCATTTATATCATCAAAGTGACGTTTTTTTTCCTTTAACTTTGAGGGTGGTTTTTGTTTGGAATTTCAACGGTGAATGTTGTGCCAACGCCAAAGTCAGAATCTATTTTGATAAAGCCTTCTAGATTTCTTATCGATTTCTGAACCAAAAATAAACCTAATCCTACACCTTCGCTTGATTCTCCGTTTACCTGATAATTGCGATTCATTAGCTTAGGAATTTCCTCTTTTTTTATTCCTAGCCCATTGTCGGCAACCTGTAATACCCCTTTATTTTCATCGGATTTAAAATGCAAGGCAATAAATTTATTAGATTTTAAGGGATCTGAATATTTTATGGCATTGCTTACCAAATTGGATAAGATGGATTGAAGCTCAATTTCGTTGGTATAAAAATCCTCGGCTTGTTGAATGTCTAACTTTAATTCAATTGCATTCTGATTGAGAAGGTGGGGTATTGTCTCCAAATATTTGGTTACCAATTGTTCCATGTTTATGGCTTGTACAATACCTATTGAAGCAATATGCTTTAGGGTTTCTTTGACAAAGGATCTTAGGTTTGCACTTCCTTTTTCTATGAGATCCAAATATTCCATTACACTTTCCCTATCATTTTCTGATTTTGATAAATTGATCAATCCCATTATTGAAGCCAAGGGATTTTGAATGTCATGGACAATTTTCTGTAAAGTTGTTTGCAACCGTTCATTAAGAATTAGGGACTGCTTGTAATTTTTTTCAATTTCCAACTCTGCCGTTTTCCTGTTGGTAA
Organism: Cyclobacterium sp. 1_MG-2023; assembly: GCF_030546805.1. Classification (GTDB taxonomy): domain Bacteria; phylum Bacteroidota; class Bacteroidia; order Cytophagales; family Cyclobacteriaceae; genus Cyclobacterium. Next base: position 26,951 of record NZ_JAUOPC010000001.1, read on the forward strand.
TATTGATATGCGCCATTAAGGTCAAATCGGGATTTTCCAGAACTTGAGTAACCCGTAAAATAAACCATCTTTTTTCTGTGGGAGAATGACAAGGGTATTCCAATTCAAATTTGTCAAGTTCCCTATCAATAACCTGTTGAATACCTGTTTTTGCATCCATTGCCATTCCGGTTTCCTCTCCTTTAACAGCTTCACAAGTTGATAAATAGTTGTTATTGATTCCTGTACTAGCATCATCTCCTCTGTTTTCAGAAGAAAAATCACGCCAGGCTTTGTTTGTATAAATGATTTGCCCTTCTTTATTTATAACAGCCATTGATTCGAATACAGAGTCAAGTATATCGAAATTATTCACCATTTTTTCTGCCAGTTAGATAAAAAACCATGCCAAATAAAAGGAGTTTATAAAAACACATTAAAAATTTCGGTATTTTCAATAAGCTTAATCATTTAAGTAATTTCTTTTTCACTCCTTCTATAGTCATCTTAACAGGATTAATAAAACCATCCTTATCAAAGGTCATTTTGTCGATACAAGTTTCGCGGTGGTTTCCGTTTGTAGTATTTAAAGGCCGACGATGATAAACCATATAGTATTCATCCGTATTTGGAATGTTGATTACAGAATGATGGCCTGCTCCGGTAGCGATACTTGGGTCTTGCTGCAGTACTTTGCCTATTCGCTCAAAAGGTCCGAAAGGACTATCACCGATGGCATAGGCAACACTGTAATCAGGCCCTGTCCAATTTCCTTCGGACCACATAAAGTAATACTTACCCTTTCTTTTAAATACAAAAGGTCCTTCAACATATTGATCAGGGGTTACCTCTTTATATATTTCACCATCATCGAAAGGCACTAGACTTAATAAATCATCACTTAATTTGACAATATTGCAATGTCTCCAACCTCCATAATAGATGTAGTGCTTTCCATCATCATCTTTAAATACAAACTGGTCTATCGGTTGTGCACCATTGTGGAAGGAATTGATCAAGGGTTTTCCTAGGGCATCCCTAAAAGGTCCTTCCGGATTATCAGCTATGGCAACACCAATTCCTCCCATTTCATCATCACTTTGAATATCATTGGCACCAAAAAACAAGTAGTACTTCTCATTGGCTTGAATGATGGAAGGGGCCCAAATGGAATAAGCTGCCCATGAAACATCTTTTATATCCAATACGCGTGCATGCTTTTCCCAATTGACAAGGTCTTTTGAGGAGAAAGCATCGAGAAAAGTTTGTTTTAAGTATTGAGGGTTGATGGTGTTTTTCTGGAGTGCCAACTGCTTTTCTGTTAATTCTGAGGTAGGGTTATTCTCCTCAGCATAATCATCAGAGAAAGTAGGGTAAATCCAATATTCATTGTCAAATATTATACCCTCAGGATCAGCATACCAGCCGGGAAATACGGGATTTCCGGAATAAACGGCATTTTCTTCTTCATTTTTATTTGGTTGACAGGAGTAAAGAAGGATAACTATTAAGGGAATGGCAAAGTTTATGGTTTTCATTGGGCTTGATTATTTTTGCTGATTCGATGGTGGAAATTTATTTGTAATAGTGAATATAGGTCAAAAAGATGGTCCTGCAAATTAGGAAAGGTCCTCAACCTAGCCCTTTAAAATATTAAGGATTTGGTTGAATGGTAGCTAAAGATTATAGTCCTGAAAATCGTAATAGGCTTTCTTAAGTGATTGTTGATATTACAAAAAAATATTTTCTCGCCTTTATGCTATCCTTCTGATTCTGTCTATAGAGGAGAATTTAAAGTTTTTTATGGATTTACCTTTTGTACCTATCCATGAATTGTTTAATATGAAGGTAATTTAAGTATAAATTTTAAATGTCAATCAGAAGACATTTTAATTTTTCATGTTACCTAAAATACGATTCTGGTTTTATGTTTGTAAGAAATATTTTGGTAGGTATAATTATAGCTTTGCCCTTATTCTGCCTTGCCCAATCAAAACCCCTCGATTCATCTGAGGGAATTACAATAAATGGCAAAGTTTGGCCAACAAGTTATGGTAGAAATTGGGAGGAAGGCAATGTGAAAGCATTTACACTTCCTGATCCGTTGATAAACAACAATGGGAAAAAAATTGTTGACAAAAGATCTTGGCAAGGCGATAGACGAATAGCTATCATGCAGGATTTTTCAGAATTGATGTATGGCCATACGCCTGAATTTGATTTTGAACAGAAGGCAGAAGTTATTTCCATTCGCAAGGATGCATTGGATGGTCTTGCTACGCGTACAATTATAAAGCTTGGCTTTTTTGAGGACCCGACTGCGCCAACAATACAGTTAATGGTATACATTCCCAATTCAGCAAAGGCTCCTGTTCCGATAGTAATGAAGATGAATTGGTATGGCAACAGTAGTCTGGAAAGGGATATCACTATCCCACATTCTACCAAATGGATGAGGCCTATTCCAGAGAAGGGCATCCTAGACAACCAAGTAACTGAAGCAACTCGAGGAATCAATGCCTATCGATTTCCAAATTTGAAAGAGTTAATGAAACGTGGTTATGGCCTTGCTACCTTCTATTATGGGGATGTGGAGCCGGACCATATTGATGGATGGAAAGATGGTATCCGAGGCTATGTAATGAGAAAATCAGGAAACACACAATTGAAACCTAATGAATGGGGAGCTTTGGGTGCTTGGGCTTGGGGGATAAGCCGCTCACTTGATTGTTTAGAAAATCTTCCTTCGGTAGATGCAGACAGGGTGGCTTTAATTGGCCATTCGCGTCATGGCAAAGCTGTGCTTTGGGCAGGGGCGCAAGACCAACGATTTGCAGTAGTCATTTCCAATAATAGTGGTGAAGGTGGAGCTGCTTTAGCAAGGCGGAATTTTGGAGAAAATATTGCCTACAGTATTGGTCATGCCTCTTGGAGGTATTGTGAGCAATTTAAAAATTTCGTTGATAAGGAAGACGAACTTCCTTTTGATCAGCACATGTTGCTTGCCATGATTGCACCACGGCCACTTTACGTTGGCAGTGCCACAGAAGATCTTTTGGCGGACCCAAAAGGAGAGTTTCTTAGTGCGCTGAATGCAGGGCCTGTTTATGAGCTTTTTGGATTTCGTGGCTTGGAATCTACTGAAATGCCTTCACCTGATATTTCAATTGGCAATCAAATTCGCTACCATATTCGGACCGGAGATCATGACCTTACACGATTTGACTGGAAACAGTACCTCCAATTTTTGGACCTCCATTTTAAGAAATAATTAAACTTAATAATTTTGCTGAAAGACTTCTTACTTTGCTGCTCTCACCACTCCTTGGGGAATTAAAAGCTGGATCAAATGACCGTTTTGAACTGGACTTGGCAAAGGGGGCATAAAGCAACCTGAATACTTTTTTTTCTGAAACTGCTTTTTTAAAAGCAGTTATACCCGGAATTGAAAATTCCGGGTTTCTATATCCTATAAATGTTACGTTTTTAGGTTTTTTTCTAAACAAAACTAACCCCATGTTTTTGACAAATTTCAGCCACCTTTTTAAATTCCGGTGGTCCTTCCGGTAAATCTGCTAATTGCTGAAACATATGTTCGATTCCTGCTGGAAAAGCAGAAGTAATCATTTTGGCTTTATTTGTTCCAACTACTTTCCATGAGTGCGGGATGTTTTTGGGAGCATACGCTACATCTCCTGCTTTCAAAATTGAGGTATTACCGCCCACCATTATTTCGATTTCACCCTCTATTATCCTGAATATTTCATCTTCTTTACTGTGAACATGAGGCGGTATTCCTACGCCGGGTTCAACATTGTCTACCCATTCAACAATTTGATTGCCGGTTTCAATACCTACTAATTTGTGGGTTTGAATATCACCGATTACATTTAAAACTTTCCCTTCTGAAGCTTTAATTACTTTAGATTTTTCATTGGAGCTTTTTTTCAAGCCATTCGAATGAAAAGGCGAAATTTCCGGCTTCAGGACAAATGCTAACCCCAAGCCTGAAGTCTTAATAAATTTTTTCCTGTCCATATTTTAAGTTTTTATGCAAATTATGACAGCAAAGGATGTTTTACAATGTGAAAAGTACGGTAAAACCTTAGATAATAAGAACAATTACTCCTTTCTTAAGATGGAAGGGTTAATTCCTGTATGGGATTTGAAAAAATAACTAAAATAATCAGGTGAGGAGAAACCCAAACCAAAACTGATTTCCTTTAAGGTTTTGTTGGAGAATTTTAATTCATGCCGTGACCTCATCAGTAATTGTTCTACAATAATACTTTTAGCACTTGTGGAAAGAATTTCTTGGACACACTCATTCAAATATTTTGACGAGATATTTAGATTGTTGGCATAATGACTTACTTTATGGTATTCGCAAACTTCCTTGTCTACGAGTTTTTTGAAGTTATAGACTATATTGGTTTTGGCATTATAATTTGAAACCACAGATTTGATATTACACTGCCCATCACAGTAAACAAAGAATGTATTCAGCAAAGACAATATGGCTTCTTCTTTGTGGTTAAGTTGAGATCCAGAAAGTTCATCAATCATTTCAAGAATTGACTGTATTCTCTTTTCTATTCCCGGACTTAATTTAAAAAGCGGGATTTCATCTTGATGAAAAAGTCTGACTTTATTGATGTGTAAGTTTTTTAATACAGGAGTTTCCAAAACTTCTTTGCTTAAATACATGATAAAACCCGTAGATTCATTATTATTTCTAATTATTTTCCACTGATGAATAGGGTTTAAAAAGAAAATAGAATTAGAAACATTTTCATAAAGATGGTTGCCAATCTCAATGCATGTAATACCCTCTTTTATCCAACAGACTGCATATGGTCTGTGGCTTTGTTTTGAGCAAAGCTTGCTATTAATAGGAGCGATTTTTACTGAATTAAGGTCCATAAATTGCGCTAAAATTAGGAAAGGGATAACTTCATTAAATATTGGGGAGAATTTTAATCTGATGTATTTGTTCAATCATCTTTTATAAGTATTCGGTATAGAATTAATTGGTTATTTAACGAAAACCCATGATCAAGATAAAAATAGTTGCTTAAGTGTGCAAACACCGAATATCACTGCTGGTATTAATTATGCTTTTTTGAATTTATTTTCTGAAAAATGTAGCTAGGAAAGTTATTTTTTATTTTTGTGGTTTGCTAAGGATTTTAGCCATACAAATTCAATAATTTTTCTAAATCCTCTAATGTATTGGCTTCTTTGGCCGGTTTGTCTTTTCTCCATCTAAACATTCTCGGAAACCGCAAGGCTACACCTGATTTATGGCGGGATGACCTGGCTATTCCTTCAAAGGCTATTTCAAACACCAAATCCGGTTTAACACTTCTTACCGGCCCAAATCGATCTATGGTATTTCGTTTTACAAATGCATCTACCTCATTAATTTCTTTGTCTGTTAGGCCTGAATAGGCCTTGGCAAAAGGTACCAGTTCTTTGCCTTTCCACACTGCAAAAGTGTAATCAGTATATAAGTTGGCCCTTCTTCCGTGTCCTCTCATGGCATATAAAAGTACAGCATCTATGGTCAGTGGATCGATTTTCCATTTCCACCAATCTCCCTTTTTTCGGCCTACTTTATAAGTGCCGGATTTGTTTTTAAGCATTAGCCCTTCTGCATGATATTTCCGTGAATCGGCTCTTTCCTTTAATAAATCTTTCCACTCCTTAAATTCTACCAATTCGGAAATAAGCAATTTTTCAGAGGCGGCGTTGTCCACCAGCCTTACCAATTCCTGTCGCCTATATTGTAAGGAAGATTCCCTAATATCCTTTCCATTTAGCTCTAATAAATCGTAAGCAATCATTATTACCGGAGCCTTATCTAATATGCTTTTGCTTACATTTTTACGGCCTATTCGACTTTGCAATACATTGAAACCTAGGGGTTGATTGTCTTGATAAGCAATAATTTCTCCATCAATGACGGTTCCGTTAGGAAGGACTTCGGTAAGTATTTCAAATTCAGGAAATTTGTCGGTTACCAATTCTTCTCCCCTAGACCATAAAAACAGCTGGTTTTCTCGGATTATCAATTGCCCTCTAATTCCATCCCATTTTCTTTCGGCCAGCCACTCATTGGGCTTTCCCAATTCTTCTATCTTGATTTCCAATCCATAGGCGAGGTAAAATGGGTAAGGCTGTGATATTTTATCAGCAGGATCTGTTGCAATGATCAATTGATGATAGGAGCTTGTTTCTGCCCTCCAGTTGCCCATCAATCGATGGGATAGGGTGTTTTCGTCAATACCACTGTGCCGAGCCAATGCTCTTGTCATCAGTTTTTGGGAGACTCCCACCCGCCAACTTCCGGTCATTAGCTTGTTGAAAATAAAGCGTTCAGTTTCGTCAAGCTGATTCCAAGCCCAGCGCACTTTTTCTTTTTTTGTTGCCAAAACATCTTCAGATTCGGTGGGATGCTCGTCTTCAAGATTTTTTAAATCGATGATAAATTCAATCCATTCACTAAGGCTCTTGTCATGTTTACTTTCAAGGTTTGGGTGCATCAAAGCCATGGTTTCCGCCAAATCACCCACAATATGATAAGACTCCTCAAACAACCATGGTGGTACATTTGCAGCTGAGGCAGCCCAAGCTCTTAGTAAGGAAGTTCTTACACTTCTTTTAGGCCTTCTATGACTAAGAATGGCGATGGTCCAAAGCTTATCTTTATCATTCGCTTTATTAAAATAGTCCACCAAAGCAGCTACCTTTTTTAAGGTTTTGGTAGTTTGATCAAGCTGGGTAAAAAGTTGGACAAAATCTTTCATTCTGCATTATTTTTATCCGTGTTTTCTATTCCTTCGGCCTCAAAGGCTGTTGCCTCAATCTGTGTTTCTATCCCTTGATCATTTAACCACTTGCTAAATATATTGGTGTATCCATGAGTTACAATCACTTTTTCACAGGCAGTTGCTTTAATGGCTGCATTTAGCCCATCCCAGTCGGCATGATCTGACAAAACAAATCCTCTATCCAATGATCGTCTTCTTCTTGGCCCTCTCAATTTCATCCAACCGGAAGCATTGCCAACTTCGAAAGGTTGGAATTTTTTTTGCCAAGAAGTTCCTAATGCGGAAGGTGGAGCAATTATTAAAGCACCTCTGTACGCAGATTTACTAATTTCAGAATTTACATAAGTTGTTTGGTTCAGCTTAACGCCCATATTCCGAATGATTTCATTGGTTTTCTCTATGGCGCCATGGGTGAAGATTTTTCCAATAGAAGGATCTATTCCTTGAATTAAGCGCTGAGCTTTCCCTAAAGAATATCCGGTAAGAATGGTGACCTTATCTTCTTCTTGGTTTTTTTTCCACCATTTGTTAATGTCGTCGAATACCTCCTTTTGATTCTGCCACTGAAATACCGGTAAACCAAAGGTACATTCAGTGATGAAGGTATTACACTTTATGGGTTCAAAAGGGCTTGCAAACCCATCGTCTTCCAATTTATAATCCCCGGAAGCTACCCAAACTTCGCCCTTGTATTCGACCCGTACTTGAGCAGAACCAATAATATGACCGGCAGGATAGAAACTAAAGGAAACCCCATGGATGGTTCTTTTTTCCAGGTATTCCATTGATTCAATATGAATATCTGATCCTAAACGGTGTTGGATAATTGGTTTAGATAAATGGTGACTGAGGTAAAACTTGTTTCCCCAACGTGAGTGGTCGGCATGCGCATGCGTAATGATAGCATAGTCGACCGGCTTCCATGGGTCGATGTATACATTTGCTCTTTCGCAAAAAATTCCTTTTTCTGTAAATTGCAATAAGGCCATAATTCTATAACTTGTTTCGGTTATTTATGTTCGGTTTTTCCCTGGCCTTTTGCGGGTTTAATATTAGGTAGTTAGCACGAAGAAATAAAAATTTGATTAATAAAAATAAACCGGTGTTAAATAAAAAGCCATAATAACATGCCTGAATTTATGCTATTATGGCTTTGTTACCAATGAAATGCCCTCTGTTTTATCAGCTTAGCATTTTTTTAATATTAAGGCATTACTAGTGTTTGATAAGGACCAAGTACTTTTTATAATTGTCCAAAATCGCCCAAATATTGATACCTAAAAGGATCACAGCTATTCCTAAAGTGGCCGGATCAAGAACCAAATGATGGATAAAAATGCCTGTCATTACAGGTAATATGACAATGGCTCCCAATGCTCTTGTTCTTGGTATAGCTATTAATAAACCACCTATTATTTCAACAACTGCCACTAAAGGAAAAATCCACTTGATGGTTGCAAAAGCTCCCATAATTTGCATCATTTCTTCAGACATTTCAGGCATGGGCATATAGTTGAATAATTTGTTTAACCCTGAGTTAATCATCATAAGCCCAAATAGGACACATAGTATTGTAAGGATTTTGTTTTTCATTATTTCTTTTTTTAGCTATTTAATGTACAAAATTAACTATTTTTGATTACAATTTGTAATCAGTTACCCATAGGTAATCAGTTACCTTTAAGTAACCTATTAACTAGAGGAGATGAAAAAAATGGAACATAAGGAGTGTATGTCCGCCTTATTGCCTGTAAGGGATACGCTGGATATTATAGGAGGGAAATGGAAAATTTTGATACTTATTTCTATTTGGGAAGGTAACAAACATTTTAGGGAAATAGAGCGCAGTATACCAAAATTAAGCACTAAGGTGCTGTCTAAGGAATTGAAGGATTTGGAGGCCAATCATTTGATTACAAGAAGTGTTATAAATGGCTTTCCTGTTCGTACAGAATACAAACCCACTGATTACTCCAAAACTTTGGAAAAAGTAATTTTGGAATTGCAGCAATGGGGGATAAACCACCGGAAGAAAATTTTTTCCGAATAGTTTTTCAGTTTTAAAATTGATTTCTAGGGCCTGTCCTGTATTTAAGGGAAGGGCTGCATTCCTAAGAAAATCAGACTGTTTGAAGATTTTAGGATAGTATCGCTTTGGTGAATTGAAAACAAGAAGTAAGTGGCTTATTTTGAAGGTATTACAGTAGTAGGTCAATTAAATATTTCGTGTAGAATGGCCACTTTTTAATTTCTTCTAATTGGATTCCACATCCCCTTCATTCAATAAAAGGCTTAATCTTGCTTAATAAATCTGTTGGCTGAGACAATGTAAGGTTCCAAATCCCCAAATAAGATCAATGGCACCTATGCCAATTATTTCTTTGTCTGGAAAGCAATTTGCCAATGTGTTTAAGGCAAGTCTATCATTGGCATCATTAAAAGTAGGTACCAATACGGCACCATTGATGATCAGAAAATTAGCATAGCTGGCAGGTATACGTATGTTTTCAAAAATCAATTTTTGTGGCATTGGAAGCTCTATGATATTAGGCGATTTCCCATTTTCCAATGTAGCGTTTTGGAGGATTTTAAGATTGTCTTGAAGCGGTTTAAAGTTTGCATCTTTTTTGTTAGTTTCAACTACAGTGACGATGGAATCTGCATTCACAAATCTACATAGGTCGTCAATATGACCATGAGTGTCATCTCCTTGTATACCATTTCCTAACCAAATCACATTTGTTATTCCAAGGTATTCTGCAAAAACCGTTTCATAATCTGACTTTGTAAAACCAGAATTTCTAACTTGGGTAATAGGATCTAGCAAACATTCCTCGGTAGTCAGAAGGCTACCTTTTCCATTAACATCTATGGCTCCACCTTCTAATACAACAGGATTTCCTTTGTACTTGGCCACGGTCATGGGGATTTCCAAGGTATTGGCCACAGCTTCCGGGACATGTTTGTCTAATAAGTGATTGGCGTATTTAGCCCACCCATTAAAATTGAAGTTAATGGCTTCTTTTCCTCCCTCTGCGGTTTCGACAATAATAGGTCCTGCATCTCGCATCCAACTCCTGTTGGTTTTTTTCTGGATGAAAATGACTTTGGCTAGATTTACGTTTGCTTTTGCAAGCATGCCGCCAACCTTATTCTGCTGTGAATCATCTTTAACGATAAGAAAAACACTTTCATACTGGGTTATTTTCTTGATGAATTCAATGAATGCCCATTGGATGGCCTGGTATTTACCTGGCCAGTCATTTCCATTATGCGGAAAGCACAATAAGACTCCCCTTTGTTTTTCCCATTCTGCAGGAAACCTTCGCCCTTTATTCATGGTGTTATTTATCAATTGCTCTTTTGGTAATGTCTCCATAAAAATCTATTCTACGGTCTCTGAAGAATGGCCAATTCTGCCTGACATTGTCTTGTAGGTCCAGATTTACTTCAGCCATTAAGATCTCTTCTTTATCATGGGAGGCCTGCGCCAATATTTCACCTTGTGGTCCTGCGATAAATGATGCTCCCCAGAATTCTATTCCCTGAGTATTTGGGAGGTATTTTTCTAAACCTATCCTATTGGCTGCAGCCACATAAATCCCATTTGCTACTGCATGACCTTTCATTACGTTCATCCAGGCACCATGTTGATTGGTTCCAAATTCTGCTTTTTCTCCGGGATGCCAACCTATTGCAGTAGGGTAGAACAATACCTCAGCACCCTGTAAAGCTGTCATCCTAGCCGCTTCAGGATACCATTGGTCCCAGCAAATTAAAGTGCCAATTTTCCCTTTTTTCGTTGGGATAGTTTTAAAACCTAAATCTCCGGGTGTGAAATAAAACTTCTCATAAAAATGAGGGTCGTCAGGAATATGCATTTTTCTATAAAGCCCTGCTTCAGTTCCATCGGTATCGATGATGTAAGCACTATTATGGTAGATTCCTGCCATTCTTTTTTCAAAGAATGGCACAATAATAACTACGCCTAACTTTTTCGCTAATTCACTAAAGGCCAAAAATGAAGTGCTGTATAAAGGTTCTGCTAGATCAAAATTATCCACATCCTCACTTTGACAAAAATAATGGCTACTGTACAATTCCGGTAGGCATATGACTTCAGCACCCTGGTTTGCTGCTTTTATAACCCAATCCTTACACTTTGCTAAGTTATTTGTCGGACTATCATTGAGGTTAAGTTGAACGACGGCTATAGAATATTTTCTTTTCATAAAATCAATTTTTGCAAAAATAATAGCTTTGCAATATACTCCTCATTTATTGGACCAAAAGTATCCAAGATCAAAGTTAATTTTTTATTTATCCTATACCTTTTCTAGCCTTTGTTTCTTGAACTCCGTTCTCTGCTCAATGTATTTGACCTATTGATCTTTGGTGAGCAATGGTTTCAGTTTAGTGTTGTTTTCTACAGCAATGGTTTGAATTTTTCTCTTTTATTGGTATTTGTGTTCCTAATTTGACTAGGTTTATCTGCCCTTTTTTCAAGGGTTATGGGCAAGAATTTAAATACAATTGTAACTCCTTTAATACCTTAAACCTAAACTATTCAATTGATCGTCTACTACCTGCTGAAATTGATTTAAAACAGCAGCTTTAATGCAGTTTGGCGTTTGTAACACCTATTTGTATAATTTCTTTTAAAGGACAATGATTGAAATAATATTTATAGGATTTAGACCTTATTTTATTAAATTTATTTTTTAGTTTAACTTATAATTTTAGATAACTATGCGATCAAAAATTAAATTTTGTAAAACTTTCATAATTTTCGCTTTATTGGCATGTAAGGAAGAGGTACCTGAGCCGGTATTGGTTGAAGCAGCCATCAGCCCAGAATTAAGTACAATCAAAGAAAATGGAGAAGTTTCCTTTACTGATGAGTCTACAAATAGCCCAACAACACGCGAATGGATTTTTGAAGGGGGAGATCCATCCAGTTCTACTGAAAAGTCTCCAATAGTCATCTATAATACTCCAGGGGAATACCAAGTGACCTTGACTGTAACTGGTGAGGATAATAGTGATAAAGCAACAGGGACAGTTACTGTTGAAGAACTGGTTCAGGTGATTCCGGATTTTGAATCAGATACTACGAAAGTAAATGTGGGGGAAAGTATTGAATTCGAGGATAAGTCGGAAGGCGACCCTAACTCTTGGGACTGGGTATTTGAAGGAGGAGACCCGGCTACTTCCACTGAACAAAATCCCACAGTAACTTATGCAGAGGAAGGTTCTTATGAGGTAAGCCTAACTGTCTCTAATGGTGACACTGAAGCGACCGAAACGAAAGAAGGTTTTATTACTGTTAATGTTGAGATTACCTCTGGTTTTACAGATGACCCTGATGGATGGACCATTGTGGGAGATGCTGAAGGAGGGTCAAATGTTGAAGCTTCTTATTCACCGTTTGAAGGTCTAGATGATTCTGGCTATATCTATGCCGAAGATAAAGTAACCGGAGGTGTCTGGTATTTTAATGCCCCTTCTAAATACTTGGGAGATAGGACTGATTATTATGGAGGAGCACTCTCTTTTTGGCTCATCCAAGATAGCAGAATGAGGAATCAGTTTAATTCTAAAGATGTTATCATCAGGGGCAATGGGAATGAAATGGCCTATTATCACGAAGATTTTCCTGGTTTAGATTGGACTTCCTTTACAGTGCCAATTGAAGTAGCTGGTGGATGGGTCAATGCATCAGGAGTAGGGTTGACACAGGAGGAAATGGAAGCTATACTGTCAGACGTAACCTCAATTTGGGTAAGGGGAGAGTTTGAAACTGGGGCTGATACCGGTGGATTAGACCAATTTGAAATGATTAAGCCATAATTGTATTCGTAAATCTGATTTGAAAATGTCTTGAATACCCAAAATGCAGGACAATATTTAACTATTGTTTTTTCCTAAGGATTTATGACTTAAAATAAAATTCCCAACCAAATCAGTATGATTGAATACATCATTAATGCTGATTTGGTTGGGAATCCAATAGTAGATGAAAATTAGCCTAATAGAAAGGTGCTTTTATAAACCCAAAGCCGTAATGGCAGGGTCGTCATAGTAAAAAACATAGGTGCGCCAAATTGTGGAATAATTTGTTTTATAGAGCCACTCTATCTCACCTGCCTCTGTTACTTCCCATAAAGTGCCTTCCCTTCCTTCTGTGATAAGTGTATTTCCATTGTCCATCCTTACTGCACTCGAAATGCCTGATGAATAAAGGTCATTGTCTGTAAATGTCCATACTACATCCGGTTCATTGTCTTGACCTGCTACCAGATTATAGGGAGGATTCAAGTTATACTCTACCACTTCAGACTGATTGCCATATACACTATTGGCATACACCAGCATATTGCCTGTTTCTAAAAGATTTGGATAGTGTACATTGCTTAAAGTAGCATCTCCTACATTATCATAAGTTTCAGGATTACCAAAACGATAGATAAGGTCGCCACCCAGTCCATAATTACCTCCGGAATTGGTTTTAGCTTCTGCTGTGCTGGTGCTATGGTCCAATACCCAAACTTCACTGTAATTGTTTACAGTTAAATAGAGTAAGTCATTTTCTTCATCTAAAGTTAGCCCATTGATGTGCATGATGTCTCCATTATTCCTAGTTCGGTAATTGTAATTTACATCAATTTTATTGGGATTATCAGCAACACTTCCATAATTAGCCTTGGAAGGATCTTCATCTTGGATGATATGATCCATAGCATGCCATTCCCAGACAATCTCCTGGGTAATGGGATTCATTTCAATAATTGTTTCCGGATTGAGTTTATAACTGCCTCCAAAACCTTCTGCTGCTGCTTCAACCTGGCTTAATTCTTCCCAAGCAGGAAAGATAATATTCCCATTTGAAAGGTATTCCACATCATGGTGAGCTGTATAATCTTCAGTTGAATAGGAAGTTTCCCAAGCCACCGATTGGTCGGCGTTGATTTTTCGAAATACCCCTCCATATCCACCGTAGGTAATGGCAGCATCAGTTGCTTTGAGACAAACCAGTAAACTTCCATCAGAAAGGAGGTTGATGTCATTGCCCAAGGCGCTATTGAAATTCCAATTAAAAAGCTCTTCTCCATCATAATTAATTATATGGGCAGCATTGTTTTGTTGATCTGCAACAAGAAATAGTGTTTCTGTATCTGTATTATCCTCTTGTTTCTCGTTCATTACCTCCTCAACTTCCTCATTGCAAGCACTAAAAATTAACAATCCCAAAATTGCGGTGTACATCCATACATTTTTCATAATTAATCCATTGGTTTAGATTTAACAATTAGCCTAACCTGAACAAAGGGTGACCATTTGGTATTGTAGACGTCGTTTAGATTCAAAACCCTTGGTAGAGAAGTTAATTAATTGTTAAGAAATGTTAAGGTTAAATTATTGATCTACAAAAACAGAATCTAGGGCAATTTTTGAGGATGAGGTATCTGCCATATAAACTATGAAATGAACTTTAGATTATAAGTTTCTCCTTCAATTTTCCGAAGGAGCTAAGGGGCTTGCCTATTTGGGGAATATTAAACTTTACTCCCTTGTTACTAATAGATTATAAAAAACCGGTTTAAAGATTATCTATTTGCTTTTATTTGAATTGTTAAAAAGGGTACACCTTCACCAGCTTAAAATAAAGTTAAGATTCTATAGCGATGAAAGTCAAATTAAGGCTTACTTTTGCCCCCGAGAATAAAAGAATCGGATGAAGCGCATAAATGAATACAAGAAACTCTTTGGAGTTGAGAAGGAAATCGAATTAGGTACTTTGAAAAAGAAATACCGTGAGTTGGTAAAGGAGTGGCACCCGGATAAATTTCAAAATGGGGACCCTTTACAGGTAGAGGCAGAATTACAAAGCCGTAGAATTATTGATGGGTATCATTTTTTGGTGAGCATAGCACCGGAAACTATTGCTGCGAATTCTGAAGCGTATTCAGAAACCATCAATAAGGCTGGGATTGCTGATTATTGGCACAAGGGTATGTTGATGGAAATCACCTTTATGGATGGATCTACTTACGAGTACTTCGGTGTTACCAAACAGGTCTATCAAAAAATGATTAATAGTGATAAGGTAAATCGTTTTGCTAAACGAAATATTTATCCCAAATACATCTTCAGAAAAACCAAAAAAAGCTTGGAAACTGCATAAGGGCAAAATTATACCAGTTTATCATCAAAAAAGGAAGCTGAACACAATGGTTTAGCTTCCTTTTTTTAAATGGATTAAACATGAAAAAGGCTGATTTTTTACTACAATTGAATGACCTTTCCTTCCTCTGCAGATTGGTAGGCCGCATAGATTACATTCACCACATCAACAGCCAAATCGATTCCTGAACGAGGTTCTCGGTTGTCATGTATGGAATGAATAAAATCCTCAATCTCCAGAGAAAAACCGCGAAACCAATCTTCATCACAACTAGGCCGATTCCATCCTGCTTTGGTCTCTAATTTTTCTGTGAAATTTTCGCTTTCAAATGTTCTAGGGTCTATAGCATAGGTTTCAATAACATCATTTGCTGTCATATTGGCTTTAATGACACCATCGGTCATATAGGCCGTTACCCTGGTATTTAGCCCACCTAGTCCAACATCACTTACAAGTACCGTTGCTCGTGATCCGTCATCAAAGCGGATTACTAAATTGGCCCAGTCTTCTACATCTACAGGGTCAGAACTAATCCACTGATGAGCATTGACTTTTTGTGCCCTTTCAGAGGCATCTGTATGGATGAGATCGGCTGTATCCGCCATAACAGAAACGGGTAATATGCTTTTACCTCTTCTTTGTTGTCCTTCCCACTGTTTCAAGTATAGACAGGCACCTACAGCATGGGCACCCATTCTTAGCAAAGCGCCTCCTCCCATGTATTTCCATTCTTTGGAAAAAACCGAATTGGAACCGGAATGATTTTCTTCTGCTCTTAATTCCAATACGGATCCTTTAGCTGCGGCTATCAAATTACGCATTTTCACAATTGGTGGTGCATAAACCCAGTTTTCTGCATAACAAAAAAGCACTTTATTGGCTCGAACAGCCTCTCTTACTGCCTCTGCATTTTTGCTTGCTCCTGCTCTCATTTTTGACCGAGCGACATGCCGCCCGATAGGTTCGGTATCTCCCGGTTCACCAAAGTATCCGGTAAGCGGCTTTTCCATGATAATGTGCTTGCCGGCTTTTGCCGCTTTTATGGCAATCTCATGATGGGAGGCAGTAGGTGTGCAGATATCGATAATATCAACGTCTTCTCGAGCTAACAATTCATCTAATTCAGTTGTTACAAAAGATACCCCAATGTCTTGCGCAAAAGATTTTGCGCTTTCTTCTGTTAATGCACAGATACCTCTGATTTCAACCAGCCCAGGGGACAAGCCCATATAATTTGCGTGATGCATGCGCGCTCCATAACGAGCACCAACCATTCCTATTCCTAGCGTTTTTTTAGTCATTTATTAAGAGCTTTTTCTTCCTTTGTAATTAATTTCTTTAAATAAAGGTATTTTGTTAACACCGTCTCAAATTAAAACAAGTCTTAAAACTATTCAAATTTATTCAGTTGATTGCTTAGCTCAATATATGTGGTCAAAAGGCTTATATGATTATTAAAAACTTCACTACTAATCCGATCCATGGTTAAGTATTGACCATTCCATCTGACCCCACTTGGCATTCTTTTTTTGAAAGTGTCATTTTTAGTAATCCAAGCACCGGATTTTTCTTGCTCATCAATGATTTGGATTACTTTTGAACTTATTTCCTCTAAACGTTTAGCTACTACTTCTTTGGTTTGTAAGCCTTCTTGCCCTTTCAATAAGTCTTTGTATCCCAAAGTCATTGCTTTGTCGTAGCGCGCAGTACTTGCTTCAAGACGTGCCTGCAAATCAGTTTGGTAACCATAGCCTGTCCGTCGTTCAGGGTGAAGGTCCTCTAAATTATCTACACGAATCCTAGGTCTGTCATAATAAAGTGGTTTGCCGGTTCCGATTTCTACAAACCTTGCCCACATGCCATTTTCCATTCTTATTTCTTTAAGCCACCTTAAAGCGTCAGGAATAGGCTCAAGTAGAGTTTTATGACCTAAGGCAAGGTACAAATCAATTAGGGTATTGATATTGTGAACGGTCACTAATGGACAAACTGCCGGAGGTTCAAATGTGCGGGCCCAGGCAGGTTGTAAAAATTCATTGTATTGTTGTGCCCAACCGGGTTGAGGAGGAGGGAGTTGGGAAATATTCATAAATCTTGCCGCTTTCCTCAAGCTTTTCTCAATTGCTTCATCATTGGGATAGTATTGATAAGCTTCTATCATAACCCGGATACAATCATTAATTCCTCCATCGTTGAAGGTAGCATAATCATGATAGTCTCCGCGTTCCGGGTACCTGTGAGGCCAACCACCATTGCTTAATTGGGTGTGAATCATCATTTTCAATGCCCTTTGGGTTGCCGAACTAATAAGAGGGTCGTCAATCTCCTGATCTAAAGCCATTAAGAAACTGACGGCAGATTGGGTTTGATTGTCATCAAAACTTACCACATCTTTAT
The DNA here is from genome assembly GCF_030546805.1 of Cyclobacterium sp. 1_MG-2023. Lineage (GTDB taxonomy): Bacteria > Bacteroidota > Bacteroidia > Cytophagales > Cyclobacteriaceae > Cyclobacterium. Next base: position 44,345 of record NZ_JAUOPC010000001.1, read on the forward strand.
CCAATTTTTTAAAGTTGATGGTATGGTCCCAACCACCACTTTTGGTTTGACCGCGGATTAAGGCATATGCTGCTTCTTTGGCGAATTCTAGCGCTTGTTTATCACCAGTAACCTGATATGCACGCAAAAATGATTGGCCTACTGCCGGAGTACCTGGAGGCTGAACTTCTATAGCATTATCATCTAGGGGAACCTCTCCCCATTTCAAAGTCAAATCAGGTGTTACAAAGTACACATAACCTCCTTGGGTATTAACGCTATGGAAAAAAGCTACTCCTTTTCTCAATGCAGCGTCAACTTTTTCTTTTAAATCAGTTCCTTCGGATTGGCTCAAGGGATTGTTTTGGGCAAATACCATTGAATTACTTACCATTGCCAATAGCGTAAAAATAAAGCAAGAGTTGAGCAATTTTCTTTTATTAAAAGTCATATATGGGTTTTTTAGGATTATAATCAATAAGCTAATAAAGGTGAAATTCAGCGTTTTTCAAATCCAAAAAAGACTTGAAGGTCTGTCTTTATAATTTGTTATAGAATTCAATGATAATTTATTGTATTAAACCATAAATAACCATTAATTATAGAATAGACTAAGGAATTCCCTCAATACCTCCAATCTGCATTACTTGGTGGACAGGGTAGAATGGTTTGCATAAATCGCTTCTTTAGAAGGTCTGTAAAATATATCGATACTTCATGTGATACATGTGCAGGGTTGCTAAATTTATTCAACATATAATCATAACTATAGGCCATAGTAATACCATTTAAAAGGCTAAATCCCAATACAGCATTGATGGAATTTTGATCTGGCAACTCATTAAACCTGGTGATGTTTCGGAAGCCCAAGCCACCAATAAAGTTTTCGACTTGTATTTGTGGAATGACTTCTATTTGTTGAAAGGTTCCTTGCCTTTTGTAATTGAATGAGACCGAAAATACTTTACGCATGTCTCCGGTTTTAAACAACCTTCTGTCCAAGTTCTTAACATAGCCACCATGAACGCCCCATTTAATGGGTAAGTTATTTCCTATTCCATCTTCGAGAAAGCCTATATTTGGACGGGACAGGTGGCTACTGCTTACACCAAACCAGAAATCCGGGGCTTGTAGCAATGCTCCAAAAGCTATGTCAGGATACCATTTGCTGTCCTCACCGGGCAATAGATCCATACTGGAAGGGTTTACGGTACGGTTAAGTAAATCTATTTGATCCCCAAAAACCATTTCCTGTAAGGTTAAACTTCTATTGACTAGTCCAAGTTGTCCTCCAAATCGAAGGAAGCTTTGGTTGTTTAACAGGAGTTTATAAGAGAGGTAACCGGCAAAATCTGTTGACTTTATATTCAGTAAGCTTTCAGAAAACTGGGATGCTGAAAAGCCAAAGCCGACATTGGTTTCATCTATATAAGTGTCAAAATACAAACCATAAGCATTGAAATCATAACCCAGGCCTGGCCATTGTTTTCTATAATTGATCCCCACCCGGGTTACTTCCATTGCCCCAGCAAAAGCAGGGCTTAAGTTTAGGGGTGCCGCATAAAATTGAGTAAATTGAAAGTCCTGCGCTTTTAGGTCTCTCGAGCAGAAAACGATACAGGCAATAAAGAGCAATATGATCTTAATCTTTCTCATTCTAAAAGCATAAATGCACCGGTTTCACTAAAATCTCTTCCGTCTGCGGTGGTATAGGTTAACTTATAAACATAATTTCCAGGACTTACCTTTTGTCCGCGATATGAGCCATCCCAACCAATATCGCTGGTATCCTCAGAATGAAATAAAATTTCTCCCCACTTGTTCATTACCGTGAAGACAATATGATCCACATGTACAAACTTCGGGAAGTAGGTATCATTAACTCCATCATCATTTGGCGTAAAAACATTGGGGGTTTCCAGGAAATAATCAGTGATTACTATTTCAAAAGTATCGTAAGTTTCACATCCCCAAAAATCAGTTACCATCAATGAAACCGTATAGGTTCCGGGAACTTGATAACTATGTGTTGGGTTTTCCTCTAAGCTATTGTTACCCTCTCCAAAATCCCAATAATAATTGCTTATATTCCCACTGCTTTTATTGGTGAATTGCACCTCAAAGTTGGCCAAGTTTTCCTCATATTGTTCAAATGATGAGGATAAATAATCCCCTTCTGCTAAGACCACATTGTTTTCGACTTCAAAGCTACGGGTCTGAATGCAGCCATTGCCATCCGTGATAGTTACTTCATAATTTCCAGGGCTATTGGTTTCCATTCGGTACCCATTATTGCTTACTTCACCACTGCTCCAAGCGATGGTATAAGGGGCCATACCTCCATCGATATTTAAGTCAATTGTCTCCAATATTTCTCTTGGTTCACACTGGGTAGATGTGGTACTGGCTAAATTAATAACAATTGGGTCAGGTCTTCTTACCTCAAAAGTTTGGGTAACATAACAACCTGACTGATCAATTACTTCTACTGAGTAACTACCATTGGTGAGGTTGAAAATGGACTGGGTACTTTCTCCATTGCTCCAAGAGTAATTATAGGGAGGTCTTCCTCCTGAGACGGTTAGATTGATCGCACCACTTTCACTGTTTTCACAGTCCAAGGCATCATCTACCAAGCCTACAGCCATTAGTAAATCTGGTTCCAGCAGGTTGAAAGTTCTTTCAATGGTACAACCTTTGGCATCTTCCAAGTACACACTGTAAACACCCGGACCAAGGTTATACAATGAGGACTGTTCAGGACCATGTGCCCAGGTTGCTTTTACAGGTGCAAGCCCTCCATTTAAGTTCAATAATATACTACCGTCTTTTTCACCATAGCAGGAGATAGGGTTAACAACCGGATCAATTTCAAATACAGGTACTTCAGCAATGGTGGTTTCTTTTACTACTGTACAGCCATTGGCATCAATTACGGTAACCTGATAAAATCCCGGACCAATGCCCTCAAAAGAACTTTGAGTGGATCCTATGTTCCAACTTATTTGATAGGGTTCTATGCCTCCCCGGATGTCTATTGAAAGGTTGGCATCATTGGCATTGTAACAAGATACCTCCGTTTGTGTCATGCTGACTTCCAGTGCTTCATCCGGCTGTGAAATAATAATATTCGATTGACCTATCTGACAGCCATTCGCATCGGTAACAATTACCGAGTATGCACCTGCCAAAAGTCCATCAAGGTTCGGATTGGTAGCCGAAAGGGGTTGCCTATCTCGGCTCCATTCATAAGTGTAAGTATCCACTATTCCTCCCTCTACTAGGATATTGATGCTTCCGGTTGCTTCACCATAACACAAAACATCTATTGTTTCAAGAACTTGCAGGGACAATGCCTCAGGTTCTGAAATTGTATATTGTTCTGTTATTTCACATCCATTTTCATCTGAAATGGTCGCTTCATAATTGCCTGGTGAAAGATCTTGGACGAATTCATTATTGGAAGTGAATCCTGCTGGACCTGTCCAAGTTATGGTATAATTGCCCGTACCGCCGGTAGGAGCCAATGATATGCTTCCATTATCAGCTTCGTGGCAAGTGATTTCGTATCCATTTTGAAAAGACACATCCGAATTGCTCCTTAAAGGGTCCGGTTCATTAATATTTATGATATCAGTAACCACATCACACCCATTTTGGTCTGTAATTGTAAGCTGATAGGCTCCGGGCTTTAGATTTTCAATGGAAGGTTTATCGCCCATAAATCCTTCAGGTCCAGTCCATTCATAGATATAATTACCTGAACCTCCTGAAGTGCTTACATCAATCCAACCATTATCTGCTCCAAAGCAGGAAATATTGAAACCTGTGTAATTTGAAACTTCTACTTCTTCGATTTGTAAACCTGTGGCAGGTTGGGTGATTTCTATGTTTTCTACTGCTTGGAGACAATTATTAATGTCACTTACGGTAAAGGAATATTTCCCGGCCGAGAGGTTGGTAAAATACCAGATTGATTCAGAGGTAGGAGGAGAGACACTGATCACTTCATTATCCTCATCAAATAAAGTATATTGATAAGGTCCTGCTGAACTTCTAGTGATTGTTGCTGCGAGCACTCCTGTAAATTGGCCAAAGCAGGAAACATTGACTTTCTCATCGGTAAGCTCAGCCACTTCCAAACCCTGTGGTTCCGTGAGGTTGTAGGTTTTGACGATTTCACAACCATTAAGGTCTGTAATGGTAAGGTTATACGTTCCTGAGAAAATATTCTCTATACGGTCTTCAGAAGAAAAAAACCCATCCGGACCGGTCCAACTAATTGTAGCATTTCCTGTCCCACCTGAAATATCAAGGTAGATAAATCCCTCATTTCCTCCATTACATTGGACACCAAAGCCATTGTAATCTGAAACTTCATCTAACAGCACCAAAGGGTCCGGTTCTGCTATTTCAAAGGTTTGGCTAAGGGTACAGCCTGACTCATCGGCCAGAAGTAATTCATAAGTTCCTGCTACTAATCCCTGCAAATTGGCTTCCGTGGAGGTAAAACCATTTGGCCCTGTCCAACTGTAATTAATTTGGCCTTGGTTTCCTGTAACATTGTATGAAATTGACCCGTCACTATCTCCTGCACATGAAATCTCATATCCATTGTAATCAGAGATCTGGACGTCGGCCAGTTGTAAACCTGTCTCCGGTTGGTCGACTAAAATGTTTTCTATTAGTAGATTACAGCCATTTGCATCTTCAATATCCACATTGTAAAGCCCACCTGCTAATCCTGTAAATGAATAACTATTTTCATTAAAGTTTGTAATCCTCTGTAAAGTTGAAGATTCGTCCATTAACTTTAAGGTAATGGTATAAGGAGGTAGGGACTGTTGGTCAAAAGTAATTGTAAATTCACCATTTTTCTCCCCAAAGCAGGTGACCGGTACGCGTGCAGCTAGGTCTTCACTTACGATTAATTCATTCGGTTCCGTAATTTCGTAGTTTGTTTCTATTAAACATCCGTTTTCATCAGATATAGACAAAGAATAGGATCCGGCTAAAAGATTGGTTAAGCTACTTTCTTCAGAAGTGAAACCATTGGGACCTGACCAAACATAAGTATAGTTGCCAGTTCCTCCGGAAGGGTTGGGATCTATACTGGCGTCGGCAGCGTCAAAGCAACTTATATTGTAACCATTGCTTTCCGGAATAATTTCATTTAGCGTTAATGGAGCAGGTTCCTCTACGAAAATGCTTTCAATACTCGCTGTACATACATTTTCATCAGTAACAATGAACTGATATTCACCCGGCTCAAGATTGTCAATATCCTTACTAGTGGCTTCAAAACCATTTGGCCCCGTCCAGAAATAATCCAAGTCTCCAATACCTCCACTTATGTCCAGACTGATGCTTCCATCTGCAGCACCTGCACAGGATATTTGATATCCATTGAAATCCGAAACGATAGTATTTTCAATTAACAAGCCTGTGGTTGGCTCATCTACTACTACACCCTCCAAAAGGAAATTACATCCTTGACTGTTCTCAATTCTGAAATCGTAGGTACCGCCTGGTAAGTTTCTGAAAAACAGAGTGTCTGAAGTAGTGGTCGTTACAGGTCCAAATACTTCCATTAATTCACCATCAAGAAAGACTTCAATGGAAAATGGAGTAGGGGTGTCTTCAAACAATTGCAGAGCAATGATACCGGTTTCTTCTCCAAAACACCTTACATCTTGCCTAAGCTCCTCAAGTTCTGTTAAGGTTAAAGGATCCGGTTCTGTTATAGTGAAATTTTTAGCCAAAATACAAGCATTCTCATCCGTTAACAATACGGCATAGTTTCCGGGTGCTAATTGTTGCCTCGTAAAAACATCATCATTTGGACCAGGTGGTAGAACATCCAGATCATCTGTATTTGGTACATTTATATTGTCATAATTACCGGTATACCAAGCAATTGTATAACCCGGAACGCCACCTGAAGGATTGATGTTTATTTCCCCATCATTGGCCCCGTTACAACTGATGTTCTGGATGGTTTCAGAGAGTACCAAGGCATCCGGACCTTCCACAGTTATCCAAGGGGTAGATCTTTCACACGCTAGGGGATCGGCTCCTGCAATGTCAAATAACCTGCCACGGTCTGAAATCGTCGCATAATAATCTCCAGCAGGTAAGTTTTGAAGCTTACTTTCCATGCCAATGATTTCACCATCTTCAGTCACAAAAGTACTGATGTCACCTTCTACTTCTTCACTATTTTCGTTAAACCAGGTGACCCCGTATTTGATCCAGTCTTCACGAGGATTTCCTGCAAAAGGCTGGGACCAACCGCCGCTAATAAGTAGGCTTATTTCTCCATTGGTATCGCCATAGCAGGCAAGATGTTCAACTGATTCAACCATTTCTAACGGATCCGGTATAACGATTGTAAAACTTTCACGGCCATTGCATTGAAACCGATCTTCGATTTCAAGGGTATAGGTTCCTACTTCTAAATTTTGGACCTGAATTACAGCAAAGCCATCATCGTCTGATACCACATCAAAAGCGGTGGGTGTTTCATTTCCATCTTCATCTATAATCACAAAATTGTTTACCGGAAGAGCGGCATTGAAAATAATAAATTCAACTACCCCGGTATCATCATCAGGGCATAAAAACCCTGCGAAGTTTAGTTCAAAATCCAATGAATAAGCCTGACCAAGCGGACCGGCATTTCTATAATATTCTCTGCCCATATTGTCTATGGCCTCAATTTTATATTGGGCTTCTCGGTCCAATTCATTGTCTAAGCCAAAGGTAACAGACGCTGAACTTTGAAATGGTGCAGTATTGTCTACTGTTACAGTAGAAAGAATATTGTCTGACTCGCCTATTAGATTAAAGGTAAAGGGAAAAGATTCTTCATGCCTTTGATCCGGTTTATAGGCACTTACAGATAAAGTGATGGTACCTTGACAACTATTTTCAAAATAGGAAAGCGGTAAAATAGGGGGGATAACAAGTACTTTGAAAGGGTAAGTTTCGCTGACATCTACACCATCAGAGACCTGAATATTGACCGTTATCTCTTTCCCTTCAGCCTCCCAACTGTCATCATAAGTTACGTTCGGATCAATGGTTTGACCCGAAAATGAATATCCTGTACCGGAAAGGATTTCCAAATTCAAATTAGATTTATCACCTGAATAATCAATCGTAAGCATGTCAAGGGTAATTTCCAGGTCTCCATTATAAAGTACTTGGGTTTCCACTTGGTCAGAAATAGTAATGGGTGCAAATAGAGTGAATATCTCGCCTTTTGATTCAAAAATTTGATAGGTAAGTACTAAAGATAATACCAGTCCAGGAAGTAAGAGCTTGAAAGTACTTTTAAACTGCTTTGGTAAAATTTTTGTAAAAATATTCAATATTAAAACGTTTGTTAAAAATTATACTTACTTAAAGCTGAACCCATATCAACAACTAAATTTAGAAAATACCTATTAAAAAATTATGTTATTTTTAATTTAATAAAATTTTTTTAATGCCCTATAAACATAGTGGTTAGGGCATTTGTTAAAATGATCTTTTACGGATAACATCATAATCAAAATAACTGGTAAAAAGTAATTCTTTCGGAATTACCCATCCAATTGAGGAGGCATTCAATACCTTCTTCCGTTGCTGGTAGGACAGGGAAGAATTGTTTGCATAAACTTTTTCCTTCTTAGATCTGTAAAATATATGGAGACTTCATGAGATACATGGGCCGGATTGCTAAACTTATTCAACATATAGTCATAACTATAGGCCATGGTGATACCACTCATTAAACTAAATCCCAATACTGCATTGATTGAGTTTTGATCCGGTAATTCATTGAATCGGGTTATATTCCTGAATCCTAAACCACCAATAAAATTTTCAACTTGTATTTGGGGTATTACTTCTATTTGTTGAAAGGTACCTTGTCTCTTATAATTAAAAGAGACTGAAAACACCTTACGTACCTCTCCGGATTTAAACATTCTTCGGTCCAAATTTTTAACATAACCACCGTGAATATCCCATTTTATGGGGAGTTCATTTCCTATTCCATCTTCTAGAAAGCCTATATTGGGTCGAGATACATGACTACTACTTATCCCAAACCAAAAATCGGGTGCTTGTAATAAAGCACCAAATGCTAAATCGGGATACCATTTACTGTCTTCCCCCGGTAGCAGGTCGATGGTTGCCGAATTTACAGTCCTGTTTAAAAGGTCAATCTGATCGCCAAAGACCATTTCTTGTAAAGTCAAACTTCTATTGACAATTCCCAATTGACCTCCAAACCTTAAGAAGCTTTCATTATTTAGCAATAATTTATAAGATAGGTATCCTGCAATATCAGTTGACCTGATCTTTAGCAAAGACTCAGAAAATTGAGATGCGGAAAAACCAAAACCAACATTGGTCTCATCTACAAAATTGTCGTAATAGATTCCTGAAGCCGTGAAATCATAACCTAAACCGGGCCATTGTTTTCTATAATTGATGCCAACACGAGTAGTTTCCATGGCTCCTGCAAAAGCAGGACTAAGATTTAGTGGGGCTGCGTAAAACTGTGTAAATTGAAAATCCTGTGCCAATAAATCCAAAGGATAGGATAAAAAGTAACTTACAAACAGCATTATAAATTTTAAATTTCTCATTCCAAAAGCATGAAAGCACCGTTGTTACTAAAATTTCTTCCGTCTGCGGTGGTGTAATTTAACTTATAAACATAATTACCCGGAGCGGCTTTTTGGCCACGGAAAGAACCGTCCCAGCCGGGATCTTTTATGTCCGTAGATTGGTATAAAATTTCTCCCCAAGTATTCATTATAATTAGCGATAAACTATTGATGTTTAGAAACTTTGGAAAGAAATAATCATTGAGACCATCTCCGTTAGGACTAAATACATTAGGTGTTTCTAAGAAAAAGTCAGTGATTTTTATTGGAAAAGAAGTGCTGGTTTCACATCCCCAAATATCAGTAGCAATTAAGGTGACTTGATAGGTTCCGGGTAGCTTGTATCGGTAGGTAGGAGAAGCTTCATATGAATTGTTTCCATCGCCAAAATCCCAATAATATAAACCAATATTTCCATTGCTTTTGTTGGTAAATTGAACATCAAAGTTGACCAAGTTTTCACCGTAAAGTGGAAATGACTCAGATAAATATTCTCCTTTTACCAATATAACATTGTTCTGAACGGCAAAACTTTGAATTTGTACGCACCCCTTGCTATCGGTCACTGTCACCTGATAATTTCCGGGTGCATTGGCCTCCATTCGGTAGCCTTCTTCAAACACCTCTCCACTGCTCCATTGAATACTATAAGGAGCAACCCCACCTTCAATATGCAGTTTATTGATTTCCAAAATTTCTTTGGGTTCACATTGAGAACTTATTGTATTTGTCAAGCTAATGGTGAGTGGGTCAGGTCGATTTACTTTGAATGTTTGGCTTACAAAGCAGCCTGACTGATCTATTATATCAACTGAGTAGGTACCATTGGTCAGATTGGAAACGGTAGGGCTGCTTGCTCCATTGCTCCATTTGTAGCTATAAGGAGCTCTGCCACCCGACACCTCAAGGGAAATCTCTCCACTTTGACCATTTAGGCAAGAGGAAGCATCCTCAACCTGACCTACTGCTACCAAAGGCTCAGGTGCTATCAGATTAAAAGTCCTCTCAATTGTACAATTGTTGGCATCTTTTAAATAGACCCTATATACTCCCGGACCAAGGTTATAAATTGACGATTGTTCCGGACCATGTTCCCAAATAGCCGTTACAGGGGCTTTACCCCCTTCAAGGTTAAGCAAAATGCTACCATCTTGAGCACCAAAGCAGGAAATTGGATTGACTATAGGATCTACCTTAAATACCGGAACTTCCTTTATGCTGGTTTCTTTAGAGATTATACAGCCGGCGGCATCTGTTACGGTGACTTGATATAATCCGGGACCAATTCCTTCAAATGAACTTTGATCTTCGCCGGTATTCCATTTGATTTGGTAGGGTTTGACCCCCCCGGTAATGTCAAGGGACAGGTTTGCATCATTGGCACCATAGCAGGATACCTCCGTTTGCTCCATTGATACCTCCAAGGGAGCAGTAGGTTGAGTAATGCTAATTTCCGAGCTGCTGATTTGACAGCCGTTGGCATCAAGGACAGTAACTTGGTAAGTGCCTGAATATAGCCCTTCAGCATTGGGTGAATCTAAATCGAAGCCCACACCATCTTTAGTCCATCGGTATTGATAACTATCAGCTATCCCACCGGAGACAATAAAAGATAGGCTGCCGGATGGCGCTCCATGGCAGAAGACATCCGTTTTCATATTCAGCCTGATGGATAGGGATTCAGGCTCATTTATAGAAAAACGTTCACTTATTTCACAACCATTTTCATCTTTCACATTTACCAGGTAATTTCCAGGTAAAAGGTCATTTACTGCTGTTGCATTGGAGGTAAAACCCTCCGGTCCTGACCAGTTAATATGGTAATTTCCACTTCCTCCAGAAATATTCAATGCTATTTGCCCATCATTGGCCCCGTTACAACTGATTTCAAAACCATTATTGACTTTTACTGTGGGAGTAATCATCAATGGCTCCGGTTGCTTGATGCTTATCAAATCTGTTAGTGCTTCGCAGCCATTTTCATCAATAATGGTAAGATGGTAATCTCCGGGAGTTAAATTTTCAATGGAAGGAGTAAAGGCTTTAAAATTACCCGGACCTGACCATTCAAATTTTAAATTACCGGAACCTCCGGAAGTTATTATGGTTATCCAAGCATCTGCTGCTTCATAACAACTTATATTATATCCATTAAATGAAGAAACTTCTACCTTATCGATGGTTAACCCGGCTTTAGGTTGGGTGATTTCTAGTTGGTCAATTTCTTTGAAACAGTTGTTGGCATCAATTACACTTATCTTATAAATGCCGGCAGCAAGGTTCCTGAAAAACCAATTCTGTTGTGTGGTTGGGGGAGATGTTTCTAATAGATCTCCATTATCATTTGATAATTCATACCTGTATGGTCCTGCAGAAGTCCGTGTTATGCTTGCAGCCAATACTCCTGTTTCTTGACCATAACAAGAAATATCAACCCTTTGGTCTGCTAACTCTTCGATTTCAAGTCCCTGAGGTTCTGTAAGCGTATAACTTTTACTGATTTCGCAACCATTGATGTCAGTAACGGTGACTTGGTAATTGCCCGGCAAAATGTTTTTTAAGCTGTCAGCTTCTGAACTGAAGCTATTTGGGCCTTCCCATTTTATTTGATTGCTCCCGGTTCCTCCGGAAATATCCAAATAAATAAATCCTTCATTCCCTCCATTACAATGCACTCCAAATCCATTATAGTCAGATATTTCCTCTTCAACTACCAGTGGAAGTGGAGATTTGAGGTCAAAGTCTCTCTGCAGTGTACAGCCATTTTCATCTGTTATTAAGACATGATAGGTTCCTGCTTCCAGTCCTTCCAAATGGGGATAGTTTGAGGTAAAACCATTTGGTCCTGTCCAACTATAAGTTAGATTGCCTTGATTTCCGGAAATGTTGAAAGAAATCGTCCCGTCTGAGCCTCCTGTACAGGTGATTTGATATCCATTAAAGTCTGACAATTGTAAATTGCTGATTTCTAGGCCTGTTTCAGGTTGCTCAACCAAAATGTTTTCTATTTTTTTGATACAACCATTGGCATCTTCAACTGTTACCCAGTAAAGGTTTCCGGGTAGTTGGTCAAAGGTATGTTCCTCACTGTTGAAATTGGGTATGGACAGGACTGCTTCTGCATTCCCCATTGTTCCTAATGTAAGGGTATATGGAGCCATTGAGGCTTGATCTATCAATAGGGTGAATGCCCCATTGTGCTCACCAAAACAGGTCACGGGAATCCTTAAATCTTCTGGTTCAGATAGGATCAATTCATTGGGTTCGGAAATCTTGTAAGTAGCTTGGATGGTTGCTCCATTATCATCAGTTAGTGTCAATGAATAAAAACCTGCAGATAGGTTTTCTAAGTTGCTCTCTGAGGAAGAAAAGTTGTCCGGACCGGACCAGCTATAGTTGTAATTTCCTGTTCCTCCTGCGGCGTTTGGTTTAATGCTACCGGTGGCAGCTCCATTACAACTAATCTGAAAACCATTTATTTCAGGAATGTTGGGTGTCAAAGTTAAGGGTTGTGGAGCTTCTAGGATTATGGAAGTTAATCGTGCGGTACAATTGTTATCATCCGTTACAATAAATGTATATTCTCCGGGGCTTAGATTACTGATGTCTTTGGAATTTGCCTCAAAGCCATTCGGCCCATTCCATTCGTACTTATAATTGCCTTCTCCACCCACAATTTCAAGGGCAATGCTACCATCATTTGCTCCCGGAAATGAAACCTGATATCCATTGTAATTTGATACGAGGGTATCTTGGATGAGTAAACCTGTTTCCGGTTCATCAATTATTATTCCTTCCAAAAAGAAATCACATCCTTGGTCATCTTCAATTCTAAAATCATAGCTTCCTGCTTTTAAGTTTTTAAAATAGAGGGTGTCTGAATCGACCTTGTTTATGGGACCTAATGACTTGAAAGAAGCTCCATTTCTATAAACCTCTATTGAAAATGGGGTGGGGGTGTTTTCGTATAATTGAATTGCTATGGTCCCTGCTTCTTCCCCAAAACACCTTACATCTTCCCTGAGATCACTTAATTCATTCAATGTTAGTGGTGTAGGTTCATTGATGGCGTAATTGTTTGCTACTATACATCCATTTTGATCTGTTATTAATACAGCGTATTCACCCGGGTCTAAGCCTTGTCTGGATAATTCGCCTTCCTCCGAATTGAGGGGAAAAGAGAGCAACTCTCCTGATGTGGGTGAGTTTAGGTTTGCAAAATTTCCTTTAAACCATTCAATAATATATTCAGGAGAACCTCCTAAGGGGTTTATGCTAATACTTCCATTAGCCATACCATTGCAAGATATATTTTCAATGGTTTCTGAAAGGGTGAATGGTTCAGGGCCCTCAACAGTTATCCAACCGGTTGTTTTTTCACAAACCAACGGGGCTGCACCGGCGATTTCAAACAACCTTCCATTGTCTTGAATTTTGGCATAATAATCACCTGGTGGTAAGTTATAAATTTTGCTTTCCACCCCGATAATTGTACCTGCCAAACTTACAAATGAGTTGGCTACAGTTTTAACTTCGTTTTCCTCATTGTCAAACCATGTTATCTCATAATTGGCCCATTCATCACGGTGGCTTTTGGGAAAAGGAGACGACCAGCCCCCATTAATTAAGAGACTAATCTCTCCATCATTATTTCCAAAGCATGTTACATGTTTTACAGTTTCTTCAGCATCCATAGGTTCAGGGATGACAATTTCAAAGCTTTCTCTACCATTGCATTGAAACCGATCTTCTATTTCTATGGTATAAGCACCGGGTTCCAGATCTTGAGCCTGAATCACTACAAAACCATCTGAATCTGACACTACTTCAAAATCTGTATGTTTTTCCTTTCCTTCACTGTCAATCACAATAAAGTTGTTTACTGGAAGGGTTGCATTGAATATAATGAACTCAACCAGGCCTGTTTTGTCTTCAGGGCAAAGTAGACCGGCGAAATTCAATTCAAAATCCAAAGAATATGCCTGACCTAAGGGGCCTGAGTCTCTTAAATATTCCCTTCCCAAATTATCTATTGCATATATTTGGTATTCTATGTCTCGGTCAAGTTCATAATCTTGACCGAAAGTAGCAGTCGCTGAACTTTGAAAGGGGGCTGTATTATTTACCGTGACAACCTTCAGGGTATCCCCTAAATCATCAATTAGTTTAAAAGTAAAGGGGAATGATTCTTCATGTCTTTGGTTAGGTTTATAAGCACTCAAGGTAAGTGAAATAATACCTTTACAGCTGTTTTCAGAATAGGCCAAAGGCAATATTGGAGGGAAAACAAGGACCTTAAAAGGATATATCTGGCTTTGGTCTATACCGTCTGTAACTTGAATGTTGACAATAATCTCTTTGCCTTTTGCTTCCCAATCTTCGGTGTATTGAATTGCCGGGGAAATGGTTTGATTAGACAAAGAATATCCATTTCCTGCCAGTACTTCCAAGTGAAGTTTGGACATGTCACCGGAATAATTAATGGACAACATATCAAGGGTCAAGGTCAAGTCTCCATCGAACTTTACTTCAGCTTCAATTTGATCCTGAATGGTAATGGATGCAAATGGATTAATTAGTTCACCTTTAATTTTAAAAATTTGTACGCCAAAAATTAAAAATAAAATGACACCGGGAATAATATATTTACTATTTATTTTCAACTGTATTACCGAAGATTTTTATAAAAAATACAATCATAAAAATGCCAAAATTTAAGAAAGTATAGCTTGGATTTTTTATCAATCCATATGTAAAAGTAGATAATACAAATTTAATAAGTAACTGAATGATAAATTATTATGGATGTAAACTTAGAGGTTTGGACTTGTGAAAACCTAAAGAAAATGGTTGTTTATTTAGGAGATTCATTATTCCTATTTTCAATCTCTTTTTTGCCAGTATCAAATGAAGAAAGTGGGATAAAGAATTAAATTCATAAGGACCATATTTTTTTTTTATTTTCATTTGATTTATAACCTAATTGATCTGATTTTTTAATATTTTCGCTTCTATCCTTTTATTTTATGTCAATTGGAACTCACAATTCCAGAAATAACTATAACCCATGATAAAAAAAATTACTTGCTGGATTGCCTATGTTTTTTTCATTTTTCCTGCATTCAGCCAACAACAAAACTGGCACCCAATAAATGACAAAATCTTGTCAGAATGGGCAATGGATATTGACCCTAATGCCCCACTTCCTGAATATCCAAGACCACAGATGAGCAGAGAAAATTGGACAAATCTCAATGGCATTTGGCAATATGCCATTGTTGAGAAAGGCACCAAGCAACCCGGCAATTACCAAGGGGATATTTTAGTTCCTTATGCAATAGAGTCTGCATTATCCGGGGTGGGTAAAACAGTAGGTAAAGACCAGGAACTTTGGTACCATAGAGGCTTCGAAATTGACCGAGGGATGAGGAGAGGGAAATTGTTACTTCATTTTGGCGCGGTGGATTGGGAAGCGGAGGTGTTTATCAATGGAAAGCGTATAGGCCAGCATCAAGGTGGCTACGATCCTTTCTCATTTGAAATAAGTGAGGCTTTGGTATCCGGAAAAACACAACAAATAAGCATTCGGGTTTGGGATCCCACTGATGAAGGTCCCCAACCTCGAGGAAAACAAATCAATAAACCACATGGCATTTGGTATACACCGGTTACTGGCATTTGGCAAACGGTTTGGTTAGAATCGGTTCCTGATCAATATATTTCCGATATAAGAAATACAGCTGATCTGGACAATAAGCAGATATCTGTGCATGCACAGGTAAATGATCCTAAACCCGGACAAATGATAAGCGTTCGCCTCCTAGCCAATGGAGAGCTGGTAGAAGAGCAGGAGGTGCCTGCAGGTGAATCCACAACTTTTTCTATTCAAAACCCCAATATCTGGGGCCCTGACAACCCTTTTTTGTATGACATAGAAGCGCAATTGAAGGTTGGTAAAAAAGCAGTGGATGTAGTGAAAAGCTATACCGCCATGAGAAAAATAAGCATGTTGCCGGATGCCAATGGTAATCAGCGCATGTTATTGAATGATAAATTTTTATTTCAATATGGCCCCTTGGATCAAGGGTGGTGGCCTGATGGCCTATACACCGCGCCAACTGAAGAGGCTTTGATATATGATATAGATAAAACCAAAGAGATGGGTTTTAATATGATAAGAAAGCATGTGAAAGTGGAACCAGCCAGGTGGTATTATCACTGTGATAAAATAGGAATGCTGGTATGGCAAGACATGCCTAGTGGAGACATGGGGAATAGGTGGGAATCCAGACCCGGTGTGGTAGGTAAAGGCACAGAGAAGAAGAGAAGCCCGGAATCTATTGCTATTTTCAAAAAAGAATGGAAAGCCATTATGGATGCCAATTATAATTTCCCATCGATTATTGTTTGGGTGCCTTTTAATGAAGCTTGGGGCCAGTTCAATACAGAGGAAATTGTAATATGGACCGTAGAATATGACCCTTCACGATTGGTAAACGGAGCCAGTGGAGGGAATTATACTTTGGAGGGCCAAATTATGGACATGCACAATTACCCGGACCCTGTGATGCCTGACCCCAAAATCTGGGGTCAAGGTCAAATTATTGTATTGGGAGAATTTGGTGGTTTGGGTTTGCCAATAGAAGGACATACCTGGCAGGATAAAGACAATTGGGGATACCAAAGCTTTAAAGATAAAGGTGCTTTGAGAGAAAGATACAGTAAACTGATTCAAGACCTTAAACCACTTATTCCCATGGGACTTTCTGCAGCCATTTATACCCAAACAACTGATGTAGAAGTGGAGACGAATGGCTTGATGACCTATGATAGAAAAGTTACCAAAATTGAGCCTCAATTCTTAAAGCAATTGCACATGGAGTTGTATACAATTAAAATCCCTAAGAAATGAAAAATTTAACCTTAAAGGCACTCTTTATTGCCGGTCTATTGACAGCATGTGGACAAAACAATAAAGAGCAAGCCGTAACCGAACAACAAACAGAACCGAAATATTTAACAGCAATGGAAGATTCAGCATTTGAAAAAACAATAGACGGAAAAGAAGTGAAATTGTATCACCTTACCAATAAAAATGGTATGGAAATGACCGTAACCAATTTTGGCGCCAGGGTAGTAGAATTGTTCACTCCGGATAAAAACGGGAATTTTGAGGATGTTGTTTTGGGATATGATGATCTCGATGAATATAGCATTAATCCCGGTGGATATTATGGCGCCCCCATTGGTAGGTATGGCAATCGCATTGCCAATGCTCAATTTACATTAGACGGTAAAACGTATTCCCTGGAGGCTAATAATGGCCCAAACAATCTTCACGGTGCTCCGGAAGGTTACCATAAGGTGGTTTGGGAAGTACTTGAAGCTACTGATCAAAAATTGGAAATGAAGTATGTTTCGCCGGATGGAGAAGCAGGGTTTCCTGGTGAATTAACGGTTTTCATGAATTATTACCTGACAGATGACAATGAGTTTAAAATCACCTATAAGGCCACTACTGATAAGCCCACAATAGTAAACTTAACCCATCACTCTTTTTTTAATCTAAATGGACATGGTGAAGGGAGTGTCAGAAACCATAAGCTTCAGTTGAATGCCGATAATTTTACTCCTGTGGATGATAATTTGATACCACTGGGTGAAATCAGGTCTGTTAAAGGAACGCCTTTTGATTTTAGTGAACCTCACCTTGTAGGAGAGCGCATAGATGCAGACAATGAGCAGCTAAAAAAAGGAGGAGGATATGACCACAATTGGGTGGTTAACCGTGAAGAAGGGAATACAGAAACCATTAAAATTGCTTCTGTTTGGGTTCCTGAAAATGGCCGTAAGATGGAAGTTTATACGGACCAACCCGGAGTACAGGTATATACAGGTAATTTTATGACGGGGGGTGGACCTTCAAAAGCCGGCAAAGATTATGGTAAGCAAGGGGCCATATGTTTGGAAACACAACATTATCCTGATTCTCCAAATCAGCCTTCTTTTCCTTCTGTTACCCTAAGACCGGAAGAGACTTATTCACATGAATGTATTTATAAATTTTCTGTGATTGATTGATCGTATGAAAACTTCCTCGATTTATATCTTGATATTGCTTTTTGCAGGAATGTTATATTCCTGTGGAGGCAATAATAAGCAAGGAGCGCATAAGAAAGCATTGATGCCATTTACAATAATTTCTGAGGGAGATAAACTTTATTCAATTATAGAAGAGGGAATACAAGCGGAAATTTTAGGAAGTGGTTATGCATGGACTGAAGGCCCCTTGTGGATTGAAGAGGAGGAAATGTTATTGTTTTCAGAAATCCCTGCCAATAAGGTGCATTCTTGGAAGGAAGGTGCTGCTCCTGAAGTATACCTTGAACCAGCAGGATTAACATCAGATGAAAATAGAGGAGGGGAGGTAGGTTCCAATGGCCTACTTTTGGATCCCAATGGGAAACTGGTGTTGTGTCAACATGGAGACAGGAGGTTGGCCAGGATGCTTGCAGATTTGGATGCTCCGGCCCCTGAATATGAAGGAATTGTTACAGAATATGATGGAAAACCTTTCAATAGCCCCAATGATGCTGTTTACGATACTAAAGGGAATTTATATTTTACTGATCCTCCTTATGGTTTGGAGCATCGGATGGATGACCCAAAGAAAGCCATCGATTTTCAAGGTGTTTATAAGTTGAATAAGGAGGGGGATTTGCAACTGCTACTTGATAGTATTACCAGACCCAACGGTATAGCTTTGTTTCCAGATGAAGAAAGGCTTATTATAGCCAATTCTGATCCGGAAAAACCCATTTGGTACTTTTATACTTTGGATGAAAATAAAGGGCTGAAAGAAGGAAGGATTTTCTATGATGCAAGTGAAGTAGCCAATAATGAAGCAGGTCTACCGGATGGACTAAAAATCATGAAAGATGGGACAGTCATCGCAACAGGACCCGGCGGAATTTGGTTCTTTGGACCTGATGGAATTTTATTAGGCAGGCTTAAGTTTTCAGAACTAGTGTCCAACGTTGCTTTGAATAAAAAGGAGGACTTTTTATTTGCAACGGCCGATAGTTATGTGCTCCGGATTCCTTTAAAATAAGTTTTACTAATATCGAGGCCGTGCTCCCTTGCCGTTAAATGAATTTCAGTAAGGGAACGCGGCTTTTTATTTTATTTTTGAGGTCATCCGGAAAGGCTTTTTTGCCCATAAAGATATCTGTTAAGATTTCACAGCCTTTTTGTCCGTATTTGCTAAGGAGCATATTCCTAATGGCAGGTTGGGCATAACAGATAAATGCAATAATAGCCGAATTGCCCAGTTCGGTTAGAATATGTTGATCGAGCAATTGCTGGTAGGCCTTATTGGCATCTTTTTCATTCTCAAAATTTTCTACAATGGCCTTTGCTGCCAGTTCTCCTGATAAAATAGCGTTTGAAATACCCTCGGCGGTGAGGGGGTCAGCAAAACCTGCCGCATCCCCGGAAAGAAAAATTCTATCCTTTGAAAAAGCATCTTTTCTTTGGCCTACTGGAATTTGGAATCCATGCGCCTCTGATTCTAAAATTTCTTTAATATCTAATTTTTTTAAATATTCCTTATAATATTTTTTTAGATCAATCTTTTGCTTTTTTAAAGTACCAACACCCAATGACAGGTGGCCATTTTTAGGAAAACACCAGGCATAACCATCGGGAACGGCATCCACATCAAAGCGGACATTTTTAGATAATCGGTTGTAATCCTCTTCAGATACCTTTACTTCATATTCCAATGCAGGAATCAGCTTGCGGCTCTCTTTCCAGCCTCCCAATTTGGCAGTTTGGCTTAAGGCACCATCAGCCCCGATTAGGTATTGGCATTTAATATCCTCACCGGAGGTTTTTATATGCAACCCATCTACTTCTTTTGTCAAGCCTACCATGCTGGTTTGGGCTATGATTTGAGCTCCTTTTTCCATTGCCTTATTGACCAGAAATTGATCAAAAGTATCTCTCATGACCATGGAAATGATGGGTTCATCTCTTTTTGCTTTAAAAAAATGAGGACTTTTTTCAAAAAAAACTTCAAGTTCATAAAATTCCTTTTCAACTACTTCATCAATGGAAAAGGGTAGGCGAATTCGGCCTCTATGTACCAAACCTCCCCCACATGTTTTGTAGCGTGGAAGTTTCTCTTTTTCAATTAAAATTACTTTTTTTCCATTTTTTGCCGCATGGTAGGCGGCCATGGCACCGGAAGGGCCGGTACCAATTATGGCAATGTCATACTCTTTCATGGGTAATTTTATAAATCTTCAGTTTCTCTCTCAGGAATATCAGGACCGATCAATACTAATTGACTTTTTTCAGGGCTAAATTCATAGGTCAATTTTATTTTATCGAGATCAGTCTCATTAATATTTAGACAGGCGTTATAAAAAATCTTGTTAAAGCTTAAATAAAAAGATCCAGTGTGTTGTTCCGGAGAAACTATTGGATCTACTAATTGGATGTTTTCAGCCAATGCACCATCCAACTTGGCATAAAGGCTTAAAAAAATTTCCAATTCATTTTTTTTCTCTTTTAAAACCCAAGAAAGTGCAGTAAGAATATTATCTGCCTTTTTTATGTTTTCACTTTTAAAAATCCACTTCTCTTGCATTATGATATCAAATTTTGAATAGTAAAGGTAATCGAAAAACCTTTAATTTAAACAATAGCCCATTCATGATAAATTGACGTAATTCTATTGAAAATATCAGTTGTGATCAAAAATAAATAATTAAATTGAAAAGGAATAAAAAAAACTTTATCCCTGAAAAATAACCAAAAATAAACTACAGTATTTTTACCCAAGATTTTGTTTATTAATTATAAGTTTTAGATCAAAGTCATTTGGTATAAGTATGATTTTTTTGGAGTTTCTTCGGGAAGGTAGGTAAAAACAGGCCTATTGACTGTTTGATTTTGAGCCAAATTATGTTTATTTAATTAGGCTTTTTCCATAATATTAGGTTTTCAACTTTATAATATCCCCTTATTATTCATTTTAAATAATCATTCAGTAATAAATAATACATATTTCTCATACAATAACCTTAAATAAATGAAACCAATTGTTCAGATTAGTTTAGACCTAACCAACATTGACGAAGCTTTAGAAACGGCTGCTCTTGCCATGCGCGCTGGAGTGGATTGGTTGGAAGCAGGAACCCCTTTAATATTGGCGGAAGGTCTTCATGGCGTCAGAAAACTTAGGGAAGCTTTTCCTAATACGCCCATAGTAGCAGATTTAAAAACCATGGATGGTGGATATCTTGAAGCTGAAATGATGGCCAAGGCAGGTGCTACTCATGTAGTGGTAATGGCAAGAGCCCATGAAGAAACAATTAAATGTGTGGTGCAAGCGGGTAAAGACCATGGTGCAAAAGTGATGGGGGACAATTTAGGTTGCCCGGACATGGTGGCCGGCGCAAAATTCTTAGAAGATCACGGATGTGATTATATTGTTCACCACATTGGTTATGATGAAAGAAGGGGGATTGCTGCACAAGGCAAAAGGATGCCTAGCCCACTGGATCAATTGGAAGAAATTGTTGCAGCTGTTGATGTACCTGTACAGGCAGTTGGTGGTTTAAGTTTAGAGCAGGCCATATCTACTCCTAAATATGGTGCGCCACTTGTTGTCCTTGGAGCTCCTTTAACCATCGATGCAGATGCTTTTAAAACTGCTGATGGAGACTTGGAAGCATCTTTAAGGAAAATATGTGATGCGATCCATGCTTATGGAGATGTAAAAATATAATCAGAATAAAAATATTAAATAATGAAAGCAGCAGCAGTAGTGAATTATGCGGAAGCCAAAGGTTCCGTAGAAATTAGAGAAATTGAACAACCTGAAATAGGTGAAGGTGAGGTATTATTAGAAGTGGCCAATGTAGGTGTCTGTGGTAGTGATCTGCATCAATGGACTTCTGACCACAGTTGGCCGGTTAATTATCCGGTAGTTTTAGGACATGAGTTTGGTGGTAAAATTCTAGAAGTAGGCCCAAGAGTAGAAGGCTGGAAAGTTGGTGACAGGGTGGTAAGTGAAACTGCTGCAGTGATAGATCCATTGAATCCAATGAGTAGAATTGGTCTCTATAACTTAGACCCAACTCGAAAAGGTTTTGGTTACGGAGTGAATGGTGCCATGACAAAGTATGTAAAGGTGCCTGCACGTTGTTTGCACAATGTGCCTGAACAAGTGCCTTTTGAGGAAGCTTGTCTGACAGAACCTTGTTGTGTGGCCTATAGTGCAGTTGTTGTCAATTCAAATATCAAACCCGGAGACAGGGTTTTGGTGATTGGTCCCGGAACGATAGGGATGTTATGTGCTGTAATGGCCAAAATTAATGGTGCAGAAGTAGCAGTAGTAGGTTTAGAAGCCGATAGAGGTAGATTGGAAATTGCCAAAAGCTATGGCTGTGAGGCCATTATTGGTGATGCTACTGAATGGGCCAGAGAAAGAGATGGATTGGGTGCCGATCTAATCATTGATGCAGCGGGAGCAAGTGTTACGCTTAAAATCGCCATGGATCTGGTAAGACCAAATGGGCAAATCACCAAAGTGGGATGGGGACCACAGCCATGTAATTTTTCTTTGGATCCTATCGTCCAGAAAAATGTAAGATTACAAGGCAGTTTTAGTCACAACTGGCCAATTTGGGAAAAAGTTATTGGCATGATGGGGTCAGGTACCTTAGATGTAAAACCGATTATTGGTGGTGTATGGCCTGTGACCTCTTGGTTGGAAGCCTTTGAGAAAATGCACCATGGTGAGGTGGTAAAAAGTGTGCTGAAACCTGTTTAAACATGCGCCTAAGAGATAAAGTAATTATCGTTACCGGAAGCACTACCGGTATTGGGAAAGCCATAGCATTGAAATGTGCCAAGGAGGGAGCCAAATTGGTCATTCATGGCTTAGAAGAAGATTGGGGGCAAGAAGTTGTGAAAACCATTGGACCTGATAAGGCGGTACTTCATATTGAAGATTTACAAAAGGAGGGATGTGCTGAAAGGTTGGTTGATTTGGCTGTAAGCACTTTCGGCAAATTAGATGCTTTAGTTAATAATGCCGCGTGGGTAGTTTCATCTGATTTGCAAGCTGTGGACAGGCCGTTTTTGGAAAAAGTATTGTCCATCAATACCATAGCACCCTTGCTTTTAATCAAAGCAGCATTAAAGCAAATGGAAGCCAATAGAGGGAATGTATTGAACATCGGTTCAGTGAATGCCTGGAGTGGGGAGCCGAATTTGCTCGCTTACAGTATTTCCAAAGGTGGACTGATGACCATGACCAGAAATCTGGGTGACAGTCTCTTCCGTGACCATGGAGTAAGAGTCAATCAAATCAACCCGGGCTGGGTATTGACTGAAACTGAAAAACAAAGAAAAAAGGAACATGGGCTTTCTGACAAGTGGTTTGAAGACTTGCCGAAAATGTATGCTCCTGCCGGAAGAATTATAGCTCCTGAAGAAATAGCTGCTGCAGCTATTTTCTGGCTATCAGATGAGTCCGGTCCTGTAAGTGGACAAGTAATGGAATTGGAGCAGTACCCTTTAATAGGGAGAAATGCTCCCAAAGACACAAGTACAATTAATTAATTCAAATATTACAGTTATAAATATGCCTAAATTAGCAGCATTTCCAAAAGCCTTTATGCAGGCACTCTGCAAAGATGGAACAATGAAACTTGAAGAGTGGATCCAGTTGGCCTCTACATTGGAAGTAGAGGGGCTTGAGTGGTACGCAGGTTTTCTGGATATGGAAGACGAGTCCAAGTGGCCTACCTATAGGAAAATGGTGGAGGATACAGGGAAAGTTATTCCCATGATGTGTTGTTCACCGGATTTTACACATCCTGACAAATCTTTTCGTGAAAAAGAAATTGCAAAACAAAAACATTGGATAGACATGACTCACATTTTGGGAGGTTCCTATTGTAGAGTATTGTCCGGACAAAAAAGACCTGAATTAACATTAGATGAAGGTGTCAAGTTGGCTGCAGATTCAATCATGGCATGTATTCCCTATGCTCAAGAGAGGGGAATTACCTTGATTCTTGAAAATCATTATAAAGATGATTTTTGGGAATACCCTGAATTTGCGCAGCAAATGGACGTATTTTGTAAGTTAGTAGACAGCATAGATCATCCAAATTTTGGTGTAAATTATGATCCTAGTAATACCTTTCTAGCAGGAGAAGATCCTCTTGAATTATTGAAAAGGGTTTCTAAAAGGGTGGTTACCATGCATGCGAGTGACCGCTATTTAAAAACAGGAACCATCGAAGATTTAAGAAAAGAAGAAGATGGAGCAGTAGGTTATGCCAAGAGATTGAGCCATGGTGAAATTGGAAAAGGGCTGAATGATTATGATGCCATTTTTTCTGAATTGAAAAGCGTAGGGTTCGACAGTTGGATAAGTATTGAAGATGGTGTAGATGGGATGGACCAATTGGAAAGAAGCGTAGCTTTTTTACAAAAGAAAATTGCTGTTTACTGGCCTTAATAAATTACTTGAATAATCCGTGCAATTTTTTTGCACGGATTGAAACCTTTGAGATTTGGAAGCAAAATTATTATTGAACGCACAATGTGTTTTGGCTGAGAGTCCTACGTGGTTGGAGGATCCCGGTTGTTACCTTTGGGTGGATATAGAAAAAGGACATTTATACCAACTGATACCTGAGGAATCGGGGGTTAAGAAATGGTCTTTTCCCCATAGACTAAGTTTAGTGGTTCCTGATGATAAAGGTAACTTTATCTTGGCCTTGGATGCAAGACTAGCTGTTTTTGATCCCAATACTGAAAAATTTGACTGGCTTTGCGATATTGAAAATGATAAGCCTGAAAATCGGTGTAATGACGGAGCTTGTGACAGTCAAGGAAGACTTTGGCTAGGGACCATGAGTACAAAATTTACAGATCACGCCGGAGCTTTATATTGTGTAGAAAAGGATCTTTCTGTAAAGAAGAAAGTGGATAATGTGTCTATTTCTAATGGGATTTGTTGGTCATTGGATCACAAGACCATGTATTTTATAGACAGCCCAACAAGGGAAATAAAGGCCTTTGCTTATGAAGCTAGCACCGGGGAAATTGAGTTTAAAAAAGTAGTTGTAAATGTTCCTGAGGCACTTGGTACGCCTGATGGAATGTGTATGGACCAAAATGGAAAACTTTGGGTAGCGCATTACGGTGGGTTTGGTGTATATCAGTGGGACCCTGAGACCGGGGAGCAACTGGATAAAATTGAGGTTCCTGCGCCCCATGTTACTTCTTGTGCCTTTGGTGGAAGGGATGGAAAACAATTATTGATTACGACAGCTCAGGAAAATATGAGCCCTGAAATGTTGGAAAAGTATCCTTTAAGTGGAGGCGTTTTTACTTGCGATATGCCTGTTAGTGGTGCCAAAGTTTTTGGTGTTCAGTTTTAAATTCAAAACCAAATAATTAATAAAGGTGATCAAGGGAACTTCTCTTGATCATTTTTTTTGCTTATTTTCAAAGCCGTTATACCATCTTTCCTAACCATAAATTCTTAACAAAATAGGGGTAAGAGATTTATACATTTGACCCTTCATTTTATTACAAAAAATAGTAAAGCATTTAGTACATTAATTCTCCCTACAATATCAGCCATCTAATGATATTGGCCCTCTTTTGTAAATAAATTGGTTTGTTTTCCAATGGATTTAGCAATTGTAGTCTAGCTTATCGGAAAGGGTTTAGGTTTAATAAATTTTTGCAATAGTTGTATAGATGGCCATACAATAAAGATTGGTTGAAAAAAAGATCAGTACGTTGAAGGGCGAGGTAAAATAGAAGAGAAGGTTTAAGAATCTTTGTATTGATAGGTTATAGAAGGCCTATTGTCAATTGATATAAAAATATTATTTTTTACCCAAACCAAACAAGTACAAATATTTATTTATCAAATGCCATACCTTTTGATATAAAAATTGTTTGAAGTTGATGAGACATATTGTATTTTACGCAATATTCATTATTCTATAGGACCTATCGGTCTCAAAACAGTTACACACTATGGAGCAAAATAATAAGAATCGACGATCATTTTTAAAATCTACAGGTACAGCACTGGTAGCAGGAACTGTATTGCCATTTGGATTCAATATCAGGGAAGGATTTGCCGGCCAGAGGGCTAAGCTTAAGGTAGGGCTTATTGGATGTGGTGGAAGAGGAACAGGAGCCGCAGCCCAAGCTTTAAAGGCAGATAAAGATGCGGAGCTTACTGCCATGGGAGATATTTTTTCAGATTACTTAGAGGAGTCATACCAGTCTCTTAAAAAGATTAATCCGGAACAGGTGAAAGTGGACGAGGCACATAAATTTATTGGTTTCGATGCCATCCAGCAAGTGCTTGATTCGGGAGTGGATGTTGTTATTTTAACTACTCCTCCAGCATTTAGGCCTTCCCACTTTAAAGCTGCTGTAGAAGCCGGTAAACATGTTTTTTGTGAAAAACCGGTGGCAGTTGATGCGCCGGGTGTAAGAAGCGTTTTGGAGTCGGCTAGGCTGGCCAAAGAAAAGGGCTTGTCTGTGGTTTCAGGTTTCACCTTCAGGTATGATTTCCCTAAAAGAGCTATTTTTGAAAGAATTAAGGGAGGAGAAATTGGGGAAATTACTGATGTTTTCACTGCAAGAAATGGTGGTGGACTTTGGTACAAAGAACGCCAAGACAGTTGGACAGAAATGGAATATCAACTGAGAAACTGGTATTATTACGACTGGTTATCCGGAGATTATATTGTAGAGATGATGGTTCATAGTTTGGACTTAATGTCTTGGGCATTTGGTGATCGTTTGCCAATTCAAGTTACTGCAACCGGAGGTAGACAGGCCAGAACCGAGGAGAAGTGGGGGAATATTTATGATCACTTTGCTGTGGAGTACGAATATGAAAATAACCTAAAGGGTGTGCATTTTAGCAGACAGCAAAAAGGTTGTTCCAATACCAATAAAGTAAATATTACAGGGACTGAAGGTTTTGCCACAATTGATGTGGGTAAAAGGGTTCATGCCACTATGGGAATTGAACGTTGGGATTATGATGGTCCATCAAACAATCCTTATGAAACCCAACACGAAGAGCTTTTTGCTTCTATCAGGTCTGGTGAAGCAATGAATGAAGGAGAATTGATGGCCAATAGTACCATGCTTGCCATCATTGGTAGAATGGCAGGTTACAGTGGCCAAACAATTACTTGGGAAGAAGCAATGAAGAGTGAAGTCAAGCTTGGACCTGCGGCAGCTGATTACCGATGGGATTTGGTAGTAGATGTACCTCAAGTAGCCATTCCCGGAATCACCAAAGCTGTCTAAAACCTTACCATTATAAAATTCAACTAATGAAGACAATTTATAAAATTTTCTCCATTCTTCTCATTATGTGTTTCTTCTTGGAACCTGCGATGGCCCAAGAAAAGCTGTTTAAGTTTGGAGTACAACAAGACCTGAGTGCCTTAATTCAGGGTAAAAAAGACAAAGGAAAAGCCATCAATTGGATTGATGTAAATACAGGCAAGGATACCTGGCGTTTTGAGGGAGATGAACTGATTTGCGAGGGATTACCAATTGGGGTGATCCGTTCGGAAAATCAATACGAAAACTTCATCATGTACGTGGAATGGAAACACATGTCAGATGGTGGCAATTCCGGGACCTTTGTTTGGTCAGATGCTACTCCAGGGCCAAATGATCTTCCCAACGGCTTGGAAGTTCAGATGCTTGAACTGGACTGGGTAAACCAACATAAAAATGAAAAAGGGGAGTTACCTCCCATAGCTTATGTTCATGGTGAATTATTCGGCGTTGGCGGTGTAGAAACGGTACCGGACACCCCAAGAGGAACACGAAGTAAATCTATTGAAAACCGTTGTTTAGGTAAAGGTCAGTGGAATACGTATGTGGTCGTAGCAGTGGATGGTGTAGTTAAACTTTCTGTTAATGGAAAATTTGTAAATGGGATTAGTAAAGCCACACAAAAAAAGGGATATATCTGTCTTGAATCTGAAGGAGCTCCTATTCATTTTCGAAACCTGACCGTAACCGAATTACCTCCCGGGGTGACCTCAGCAGAGCAGATCGCTCCACTACTGACCAACCCATAAACACATCATTAAAATTAAATTATAGTACCAATGATAAGTGATTTATCAAAAGTTCATGAACTGATTTCAGACCTTTTTGAATGGCCAAAAAGTGAAAAAGAATGGGATAAGTATAAATTAACAGCGGAACAAATTGCCTTTTTTGATGAGAATGGCTACTTACCCAATATAAAGTTATTGGAACACTGGCAGGTAGCACGCCTCAACAAAGAATTGGAAAGTATCACCGATCCCAATCAACCGGGAATGGACTTATTTTACGAATTTGTTTCTAATGAATCAGCCAATCCGGATACCGTTTTATTTCATTCATTGGGACATTGGAGAGTTAAAGAAGGGTTTCATGATATTTTATGGAATCCTGCCTTTGTTATGGCCGCTAGCCAATTATTGGGGAATAAATCCGTACGCTTTTGGCATGACCAACTGTTTTGTAAGCCTGCCAAACATGGTGGAGTAGTGGCATGGCACCAGGATTATTCTTATTGGACCAGATCTGTGCCCATGCAACACTTGACCTGTTGGGTGGGCTTGGATGACGTAGATGTTGACAATGGTTGTCTCTATTATGTTCCTAAAAGTCACAATTGGGGATTATTGGATAAACCGGAATTGGCAGGAGATATGGAAGGGCTAATGGAATACCTTACAGAAGAGCAGAAAAAAGAATTCAAACCTGTTCCTATAGAAATGGAAAGAGGTTATGGGACTTTCCATCATCCTTTAATGGTGCATGGCTCCTATGAAAACAAATCGGAGAGGTCTAGAAGGGCCTTTGTGCTCAATGTATTTGCCGATGGAACCAAATCAAATACAGACAAAGAGCTTTTAAAAGGAGTGCCTGTATTTTCTCCCGGTGAAAAATTGGAAGGTCAATTTTTCCCCAAGCTTATCGATAGAAATAAGCATTAATGATGAATTCCAGATAGATGCAAAAAGTTACAAATAAGAACAAAATTTGGATCGCCTTGTTTGCCTTTGTTGCAACCTTAGTCACTTTGTCAACTTTGGATATTTGGGAAAGTGCTTCAAAGCCAGTTCCCGGTATAGAAGTTCCTGAAGGCTTCGTGATCGAAGAGGCTGTTATGCCCGGCCTTGTTCAATACCCCATGTTTGGGGTATTGGATGATCAAGGTAGGTTGTTCGTAATGGAATCGAGTGGCCATACAGAAGGTACGGAAGAAATTCTAGAGGAACCGAATTTTCAAATTTTATTATTGACAGATTCAAATCTAGATGGAATTTTTGATCAGAAAACCGTTTACGTTGACAATTTGCCATTTCCGATGGGAGGGGCATTTGTTGAGGGGAGTTTAATCGTTACAGCTTCTCCGGATTTGATCAAGTTTACGGATAATGATGGAGACGGCGTTGCCGACGAAAAGGAAGTATTGCTAACCGGATGGACATTGAATCACAATGCGGCCATTTTAAGTGGACCATTTATGGGACCGGATGGTTGGTTATATATGGCAGATGCCAGAAGAGGCTTTGATATCCAAAGCAAGGAGTTTGTCAACTTTAAAGGAAAAGGTGCAAGAATATGGCGTTGTTTACCCAATGGGACTCAATTACAGAGCTTTGCCGGGGGTGGTTTTGATAACTCCATAGAGTTGGCTTTTACTCCCTCGGGTGATGTTTTGGGGACCATGACCTATTTTACCGATCCTCAGGGTGGATACAGGGATGCACTTATGCATTGGGTGGAAGATGGAGTATACCCAAAACCAAATGCAGTGATTGGTGAAGATAACTTGGTTCGTACGGGTAGTTTAATGCCGGTTATGCATAAAATGGCTAGGGTTTCTCCTTCAGGTTTAATGCGTTATGAGGGGAACAAATGGGGAGACGCTTTTGAAGGTAATTTATTTCATGCTGAATTCAATACCGGCAGAATAGTGAAAACAGTGCTTTCTCCTTCGGGAGCAAGCTATAAAGCCAGTAGTGAACATTTTATGACCTCTAGTCTTGCTGATTTTCATCCTACTGATGTCCTTCAAGAACCGGGAGGTAATCTATTGGTAGTAAATACCGGTGGTTGGTTTATTTCCGGTTGTCCTTTAAGTAGAACTGCCAAGCCTGAAGTGTCCGGTGGAATATTTAGGATTCGTAAAAAGAAGAACAAGTCGGGTAAAGATCCATGGGGAAATAAAATAGCTTGGGAATCCTTATCTGTTCCGGAATTGGTGGGGCTTTTGGAAGATCCTCGCTGGAAGGTCTCCGATAGGGCTGGGGAATACCTGTTGAAACAACCCCTTGTTGCCATACCTTATTTGGTTGATCTACTGGAAACACACCCGGATGAAGCCATTCGGACAAAGTCGGTCTTTCTTTTATTTAGGACCCAAAACCCTAGGGCTTGGAATCAACTCGTCAAGGGATTAAAAGATCCAAGTGATCAAGTGAAAATTGCAACAGCAAGAGTTGTAGGCATGGCTGAGGTAATTTCTGCTAAAGAGGAATTGATTCAATTATTGGATAATCAATCCAACCCGGCATTGGCAAGACAAGTAGCCGTTGCTCTAGGTCAAATTGGGGATCCTGAGGCAACTAACCCTCTACTGAATGTAATGAAGACTCATGGCACGGATAGGTTTTTGTCCCATGCAGTAATTTTTGCTTTGATTCAAATGGAGAATGAAGAATTGCTTTTGGAGGAGTTGCAGAATGGCAACTTTAACAAAGCAGCCTTAATTGCCTTGGATCAAAAACAAAGTACATTATTAAGTGAAGACTTGATTCGAAACTATTTGAATAAATCCGATAATACAGTTAGAGGAACCGCCCT
Source organism: Cyclobacterium sp. 1_MG-2023 (assembly GCF_030546805.1). Classification (GTDB taxonomy): domain Bacteria; phylum Bacteroidota; class Bacteroidia; order Cytophagales; family Cyclobacteriaceae; genus Cyclobacterium. The sequence continues at coordinate 74,941 of NZ_JAUOPC010000001.1, forward strand.
TTGGGTGCTTAAAAATCATCCCGAATGGGAAGTTGCCTTTACCGATTACCTGGATTACTATTTCACTGAGGGCAAAGGTCGGATTAGTGAATTAACAAGCATATTACCCACTTTTATTGATGCAATTTCCGTTCAAAAATACTTAGCCAATGTTTTGGGCAATGCTAAAAAAACCACAGAAGAGAAATTGCAGGTTTTGCATTTATTGGAGAATAATCCTCCTAAAGAACTTTTGTCCGAGCTCAAAACCAGTTTATTCCTTTTGCTAAATAGTCCCGAAAAGGGTATCCAAAAAGCGGTGATTAATTTGGCTGTCCAATTAAAAGAAAAAGCATTTATTGCCCCCCTTAATGAAATATTGTCTGAGATCATGGATGATGCCTCTTTAAAATTGGCTGCTTATAAAGGTTTAGTAAGCCTTGGGGAGTCCTTGTCCACAAATGATTTTAAATGGGTTGCTAAGCAACTACTATTGGAAGGGAGGCAGCCACTTCATGGAGAAGCTTTAAGTATTCTAAGAAATTTAAATTTAAATTCACAGGATTTATCCTGGCTTTTACAGGAGATTTTTCCTAAATCTTCGAATGGTGATGTGTCTTATTTACTTGAATTATTTGATACTGTTGAAGATGTCAGTATTTTAGTCAAATTGGAAGAAAAATTATTGAATCGTCAAGAAGTTTGGGCTAATTTATCCACCGATCGGTTGGCGCTAATTTTCGAAAAAAGTAATGCCGGAAAGACCTTGTTGGACAGTCTTGAAACGAGACAAGAGGGGCGATTAATCCAATTAGAAGAGATGGCTTCAGGCTTGGTAAAAGGAGATGTAGACAGGGGCAGGGCTATATTTTATGGAGTAGGAGCTTGCAGTACTTGTCATGCTGTATCTGGAAAAGGAGAGACCTTTGGGCCGGACCTCACGAATATTGGTGAGATTCGTTCCCAACATGATATATTGGAGGCCATGCTTTTTCCTGGGGCTAGTTTCGCTCGAGAATATGAAACGGTTGCTTTGCAAACAAAGTCTCAGAAATACTTGGGGATTGTTAAGCGTTTTGAAAATGGGAGGTATGAGCTGGCCATTGGTCCGGGCAGTTTAATAACTGTTGATGAAAAGGATATAGTAGCATTGGAGGAGGCCCAACAATCTTTGATGCCGGCCGGTTTATTAAGCAATCTGAACAATCAAGAAATCAGTGACTTAATGCATTACCTTCAATCCTTACCTGATGGAATTTTTACCAGAGATAACTAGTTAAATTATTATAAACCAATGTAAAAATGCAATTATGCTTAGAAAGCCAAGTATTTGTTTAGTATTGTTTTTTGCCCTTAGTTTGGTGAATTTTTCTGCCCTAGCCCAAAGTTTCCCGATAGACCTTCCCGATAGCTGGGAAAAGGGGGAAGCAATTGCCTTGTTTGATGGCAATGATTTGGATCACTGGTATACCTTTATTAAAGATAGAGGAAGGGATGAAGATCCTAAAAATGTGTTTCAAGTGAATGATGGCATACTGACCATAAGTGGTGAAGAATGGGGCTGTATTACTACCATAAATCCCTATGATAATTATATATTAAAAACTTCTTTTCGTTGGGAAGGAGAGACTTATGGGGATCGAAAAACCAAAGCTAGAGATAGTGGGTTTCTAATTCATTCCAAAGGTAAAGATGGTGGATACAATGGAATTTGGATGCATGGTATTGAAGTGCAAATCATCGAAGGTGGTACAGGAGATTTCTTAGTGGTCGGAGATGGTACGGAGACTTTTGGCCTAAGCGCACCGGTAGCAGAGGAATTGCAGGGAAGTTCACACCTATATAAGCCCGGTGGAGATTTGAAACGGATCAACAGAGGTAGGATCAACTGGTATGGTAGGTCACCAAAATGGGCGGACACCATTGGCTTTAGAGGAAAAAAAGAAGTGGAGAAGAAAGTGGGTAAATGGAATGATTTAGAAATTCAAACCTGGGAAGGTAATATCGCTGTCTTTTTAAATGGTAAGCTTGTCAACTTTGCCACCAAAGTAGAACCTGAATTTGGAAGAATACAGGTACAATCTGAAGGGGCAACCATAGCATTTAAAGAAATAACGCTTTACCCTTTGATTAAATAAACCCGAAGAATTATTTTTATCAATTGCATGTATTCAATAAGTTTAATCTTTAATTATTAAAAATATAAACCATGAGCCAAGAATCAGTTAAAGTATTAGTAGTTGGATGTGGAAATATGGGAGCCTCTCACGCCCTTGCATACCATGAGTTGGATGGATATGAAATTGTAGGACTTGTATCCGGAGGTAAAACCAAGGAAGAATTGAATGAAAAACTCGGAGGGGGATATGCCCTGTATGATGATTTTTATAAAGCAATGGAAGTAACCAAACCTGATGCTGTAAGTATATCTACCTATCCTGATACGCATGAGACCTTTGCCATTAAAGCTATTGAAAGTGGTTGTGATGTGTTTGTTGAAAAGCCATTGGCTGATACAGTGGAAGGAGCCAGAAGAGTTGTGAATGCAGCCACCAAACACAATAAAAAGCTTGTGGTAGGTTATATCTTGAGGCATCATCCTTCATGGGAGAATTTTATCTCTGTAAGTCAAAAGTTAGGCAAACCTTTGGTAATGCGAATGAACCTGAATCAACAGAGTGAGGATAAAATGTGGACTTTGCATAGAAATCTTATGAAAAGTCTTAGCCCTATAGTAGATTGTGGTGTGCATTATATTGATGTAATGTGTCAAATGACCCGTTCTAAGCCGGTACAAGTGTATGCCATAGGGGCCAGATTAACAGAAGAAATTCCTGAAGGAAATTATAATTACGGAAACCTTCAAATCCGATTTGAAGATGGATCCGTTGGTTGGTATGAAGCAGGTTGGGGACCTATGGTCAGTGAAACAGCCTTTTTTATAAAAGATGTTTTTGGTCCAAAAGGATCTGTGTCGATAGTTGCTAAAGAAGCTGGTGGATCCGGAAAATCAGATAGTATTGAAGCACATACCAAAACCGAATCACTTTTATACCATAGATCTGAGTTGGATGCCAACGAGAAATTTGCTCATGAAGATGAATGGATTGATTTGACAGATGAGCCGGATCACAATGGCTTATGTAAACGAGAACAAGAGTATTTTTTGAAGGCCATCAAAGAGGATATTGATTTAACGGATCATATGGAAGATGCAGTCAATAGCCTTAGGATAGCTTTTGCCTGCGACGAATCTGTAAGAACAGGAAAAGTTGTACATTTATAAAATTGTTTCATTGAATTCGGGCCGGCTATCGTATAGTCGGCCAATTATCTCTTAAAATATTTATATGTCGAGTGAATTTGACCCTAATGACTTTCCTGTAGGAATCATTGGATTAGGAATGATGGGGAGCAGCATTGCTGTTTGTATGCTAATAGCAGGGCACCCAGTAACAGGTGTGGAGTTGGTAGAAGATGCGCTCGAAGGAGCTAAAACACGAATTAATAAGCACTTTAAATTGGCCGCAGAAAAAGGACTTTTGGATGGTTCTCCTGAGGATTACCTGAAAAAGCTTACCATATCTTCAGACCTTTCTGCATTGAAAGATAGCCGCTTGGTGTTGGAATCAATCAAGGAGGACATCAATATAAAGAAGGAAGTTTTTGAAAAAGTAGATGCCATTGTAGCCAAAGACGCCTTTATTACGAGCAATACATCGGCAATTCCAATAAGTGATCTACAGGTTTTCGTGAGTAATCCGGAAAGATTTTTTGGCTTACACTGGATGGAACCAGCCTTTACCACCCGCTTCTTGGAAGTTATTTGTGGGGATAAAAGCGATTTGAAAAAGGCCCAGTTCCTTTATGATTTGGGGGAACTCTGGCAGAAAGAAACCGTTTTGTTGAAAAAAGACATACCGGGATTTATTGCCAATAGGCTCATGTACGCCATGTACCGTGAAGCCATGCACTTAGTAGACGAAGACTATGCTTCAGTAGAAGATGTGGATCGGGCTTGCCGAAATGTAGCAGGATATTTTATTCCCATGATGGGAGTCTTTCGTTGGATGGATTTTACAGGGATTGCTTCTTATCATAAGGTTATGAAAGATCTTTTTCCCACCCTTAACAATGCGGATGCACCTGGTAAACTCATGAACAAAATTGTAGAGGAAGGTGGAAGAGGCATTTTCAATGGCAAGGGTTTCTATGAATACACAGAAGAAGAAAAAGAGATCTGGCAAAAATTATACAACGACTTTTCTTTTGAAATCAGAGACCTTACCTTAAAATATCCGGCAGATATTGTACAGCAAAAACTGAAGGAAAAACAGGATGACGATCAATAGTAAATAGCTGAGATTTTAATGTAAGGCAGGTTTTATGGGGAGGTTTTTGACAACCTCTCCTTCAAACTCCATCATTTCATGCAATCTTTTGTAAACTGTATCCTCATCAAAATATTGCAAAGCCAATTCCACAAAAATATTACCATGCTTGGCCTCAGAGGTCCAAAGGGTTTTGTAAAACTTTTTTAAGGAAGGATCTTCATGCGCTTCAGAGACCATTTTAAACCTTTCGCATCCCCTACATTCCACAATAGAACCCATTAATAACCTTGACAAAAAGCGGCTTTCATTGGTGCCTCCGTGGGTTAAAGGCATCAGTTGTTTGATATAGAGGTCCTCTTTCATTTCTTTATTTAGCGGAACACCTCTGCTTTGCATCAGCTCAAAAACCTCCTGAAAATGCTCCAATTCTTCAATCGCTGTCTCGATCATTTCCGGAATTATTTTTTCCCTATCCGGATATTTAGCAATCAATGAAGTAGCCATTGCAGAGGCTTTTCTTTCACAATCTGCATGATCTTGTAAGAAAGTATCGAAATCTTGCATTACTGCATTTAGCCACTCCTGTGAGGATGGTACTTTAAGGTCGATGGCGTATTTCATGTGGAAATATTTTACAATTATTTTTAGGCTTAAAGAAGTAAATGTACCATTTCTTTTTCAATTTTGGGCAGGTGTTCCATTGCTTTTCTATTTAAAATATTACTAAAATGTCTCAAGATATAGCTAAAATTTCAGCCAATTATAAACATAGATTCAATGTCAATGATCCTTATTTTGATGAATCACCTGCTGAAGAACTTTCGCTTATCATTGTGATTCCTTCCTACAAAGAGCCGGATATTTCATACACTTTATCCTCTCTTTCTCAATGTATTGCACCCAAAGGAATGGTGGAATTAATTGTTGTCATCAATGCACCCGAGAATGCTTCCTCAGATGTTTTGGAAATGAACAGGCATACCATTAGTCAAATAAGAAGCCGAGAAAAACAATTGGTCGAGAATAGAATCAGTCTTAAGCTGATTCAAGAAGAAAACCTTCCTAAAAAGTTTGCCGGTGCCGGATTGGCAAGAAAGATTGGGATGGATGAAGCTTTACAAAGGTGGACTTTGGCAAAAAAGGATGGACCAATTGTATGTTTAGATGCAGATTGTACAGTTTCTAAAGATTATTTAATTGCAGCTGAAAAGGCTTTTTCAAACCCTTTGACCAAGCTTGCACATTACCAATTTAAACACCTATTCTTACAGGAAAAAGATGAAAATCTTATAAATGGCATTGTGCAATATGAACTTCATTTGAGATATCATATTCAAGGTTTAAAGTGGGCCGGATATCCCAATGCAATGCATACGGTAGGTTCCTGTATGGCTGTAAGGGCTTCTGCTTATGCGAAGTCCGGTGGAATGAATAGGAGAAAAGCAGGGGAGGATTTTTATTTTATGCATAAACTTCTCCCTGTCTGCCAATTTACCTATCTCCCGGCCTTTGTCTATCCCTCTTGTCGATCTTCGGACAGGGTGCCATTCGGCACAGGAAGAGCACAATTGGAATTTTTGGATGCAGGTGCTCAAGTTAGAAATACTTACCATCCTGAAACCTATGCTTCATTGAAGCAATTCTTTGAGCTTGTCCCAAGCCTGTATCATACCGATGAAGGGCTAGAGGAACTGCCTGATCATTTGCACAAATTCCTTCTTGAACAGGGGTTTGAAAATAGGCTGAAAGACATAATTAGCCAATCCAAAACTGCAAATATTTTTGCCAAGAATTTTTGGCAATGGATGGATGGTTTTATGGTGCTTAAGATGACGCATTTTTTGAGGGATAATAGCTATCCTGAAATCCCAATAGACATGGCTTGCAACTTCTTATTAAGGAAATTAGAAGAAAGTTACCCCCCCTTGTCATTGACCGAATTACTAGAAAGATATCAACAGTTTGATTTTAGGGATTATTCTAGGGGACTAACAACAAATGATACCTGATGCCCTTTTTCTAACTTTAATTCAAAGCCATCAATCAATTCCTTTCCTTTGTAAGTCTGACTAGATTCTCCTTTTGAGAAAGTGACCCTGTATTTTTGATCCTTATCTACCGTAAACCATTCAGGGAGTTGGTTGATCCGGGGGTGATCTAAAGGTAATTTAAATACACTTTGATGCCTTGGGTGATCGAATTTGATATTCCCTTCCCAATCCTCGTCACTTACCATGCTTATTAAAATCCCATTCTCTAAAGGACTTGCTCCTAGATATAGCTCTTCTTTCCATGGAGAGGCAGTCACCCCTTGACTTTTCCATAATGAATACATGATGCTGGTTCTAGCAAAATTCCCATCTCCGTGCCAGCCTTCAATTATTCCGGTATTTCTAAAAGCTTCTGTATCTTTTCTATAGGATGAATCCTGTAAAGACCACATGTGCTGAATTTCACTATCAATCCAATCTTTGGTCTCCGGTAATGCTTCTCTATTGTAAAGATTCAATGCACTTTCGATGGCATCTGCATATCCGTCTGCACTTCCATCTTCCCAATCATAATGGGTATAATTGTGAAGATTTTTCATGGCTTTCATAACCGCCTCTTGGTAAGGTTCGTACTGGTCTTGCAGGTATACGCTATAGTATGCATTGTAGGTATAACCCCAAGTATCTGCAATTCTTTCATCTAAAATTTCACCGGTTTGTGGGTTGATCTGGTTGTAAAATAGGCCGTCTTCATTTATGCCAACTTCCAGAATTCTATCTAACATCCGGTAAATATGGGGCTTGTAAGTAGCCGCTTTTTCCGGATCACTATTGGCTACCGCTATGTAAAGTTCGCATAGACCTGATACGATTTCACATCCATGATCCCTGAGTCGTAGTACCTCAACATCATCTGTAGGATGTTGATCTCCTAATAAATAGTAATCACCTAAGCGTTTGGCCCAGTTTAAGTACTTTTCTTCCCCGGTCATCCAATATACACGGGATAAAGCCTGAAGTAATTCACCGTTAACCTCTACGTTTAATGATGGAATGTTGCCAAATGGAGTTTCATAAGAAGCATTTTTCCATAAATCATCAATTAATGCAATCATTCTTTCTGACCAAGGAGTGTGCCCAATGTACTCCGTTAAAGGCAAAAGACCATCTTTAATGTACTCTGAGGCTCCAAAAATAATTTCATCCTTGTCAATTTCTTCCCTAACAAAGTCTTTTTTTGTAAAAGAATAGGTGTCCGGTAGCCTATCAAGTCTGGAGGTTAGCTCTATTTCCGCTTGGAGTATTTGTGCCATTTTACCTTTATATAAGGCAGGTTCTAAGATCGCAGAAGTAAGCACCATAAATGGATAATTATCAGCTGCTGCGTCTTTAGCATTCCAAATGTCAATGCTTTCTCTAAGATTTCGAGGGATCAATCCACTTTCTTTGTCTGCATAAGGCAGCCAGGCATTCACAAAAAGCATGCTTCTACGATAGCCTTCATGCGCCAAATAACCATTTTCAATGGCTAAATTTTCACTTACCTCACTGACTTTAGTTGCGGGTTCCCTACATGAACCTAAGAAGAAAATTAAACTTGTAGTAAAAAAACATATATTCCGGAGGCTTTGGGTTTTTAATTGCTGGCGCATTGTGTTTATCTATTGTTCTAAAATTATTCCTTCTTGGTAAGTGGCTTTTATGAGATGATGTGGCCATGATTTACTGAGGTAGTAATAACCAAAACTTTCATTTTGTAGGCTTTCTACAAAAAGATTGTTATTCAATCCTTCAAATTTAACATATATTTTAAATGCGTGTTTATTTTTTACCATTATTTCTTCTTCAACAATTATTGAAGCCTGAATAACCTCAGGAACTATCAATTTTCGTTCTATAGGCTTATTGTTTATGGTAAGAATTTGGCTTTGGACAGAAAGGTCAAAAAATCCCAAGTTAACTTTCAACCCTTGAGTGAGAGGGAGTGACCTCAATGCTCCATGAAATTGTAAGATGTCTAATAATCCCGGATTACCGGCAAGGGAATAAGTTTGTTCACCTTGTATCGGGTTTTCGGCTATTAAGGTAATGCTGTCACCGTATTGAATTTGAATTTTAGTATCCTCATATTCAAATACTCTTTTTGTGGGAAAATGATTATTCGCATCTAACCACAACAAATAGGATGAATCTTCGCTATTGTTTGAAGCAAGATTACTGAAAGCATTCTCGGGTGTTTTCAATGCCTTTTCTTCTTGTTTTCTAAACTCAGAAACAGTCGTCACCAAAAAATCTTCAAAATTATCCTCCTTGGATGCGGAAGTTGACAAGTTATTTTTAGAAAAGAGCATTAAAATTGATTCTTTTAATTGCAATGTATCATGGCCATTATCAAATGATTCAAAAATATTACTAAAGCCGTTGTTCATTTCTTTTACTTGTTCTAAAGTAAGGGAGACACTGCTTTTCATTTTTCCAGATCCAGTGGCAATATCATTGGATACAATGAACTTGTTTTTTTCATCCTCGGATATAACCTGTTTGACTTCATATTTATAGATTGGAAAGGAATTTAATTTTATTGTTAATTCTTCCTGCCAAGTTTCAGGTTTAATTAGGTCATTATCAATGCTTGCATGCAAGGCAATCAAATTGGGTTGATCTTCTTGATAAGTAGGTCTGGAAAGGGGGACAAGCACAGGAGCGGGCTTTGGGTCCAAGGCGATGGAAGAGCTGGATAATTCAGCTCTTAAAAGCTGTTCATTGAAATCTAAAGAATCAACATTATAAGGGGATGGATCAAAAAATGATTTAAAATCTAAATCCTCAGCAAGTATTTCATATTTTAAAATTTTTAGTGATTGATTAGGTTCGCCTTCAATGAGATAGGCGGAATATAAAGGGTGTTTTTCACTTCCTTCGTTAACAAAAAATGTTCCCGCCTGCCCGTTGTAGTTTGGAATTGAAAATTCAAAACCTTGATTTCCATTGGAGGATGAGGCCAGTCCTGATCCTCTTAGCAGATCATCGTTTTTTTTGAAGCTTACTTCTCCTGAAATAACCTCCAACTCTCCCGCTGGTCCATATAGTTTTCCTTGTAAATTATTTATTTTTGGTATGGGTATTATCTGTTCGATTATATTAAGGTGCAATTGAATGCTTATCCCTTCCAAAGCTGCAAATGAAATGCTGCCTTGCAAGGTAACTTTATTTCCTTGTACCGTATAGTTGAAATCTTCGGATGAGATGCCTTTGGCAAAATGTGCGGTTTTCAGTTGGGGAAAGCATGGGGTAGGGTGGAAGGTTGCTCTGTCTACTCCTCCTTGCCATTGCTCATTGGAATTTAAGCCTTTTTTAAGTACCAGTTCATTCCATTCGATGATAGGGTTCTTTTGAGTAGTCAAAAGGTCAGGTAAAAGGCAGTAAATGCGTTCTTTTCCCTCAGGGAAAACCATTATTTCTGCAAAGGGTATCTTTTGATTGCCCTCAGGTGATTTGATTTCCAGATAGCTGCTGGTGAGGGAAGGGTTTGGATCTAAATCGGGACAAGGTTCAGCATAAATTGGATAGGTAACCATTAACCATGAAATTGCCATAAAAATCACCCGAATAAGAGCTTTACCTATCATAATTTCAATGGTTTTAGACCAGATTTATATTGCTATTTAATTTAAGAAATTTATTGGGGAAATAAAAAATCCTTATGCATTCAATGCATAAGGATTTTATTGTCGGTAGGCAGTAACACCTGTGTGTCATTTTATAGGAAAAATAGAATGAACGCTGGAAGTAAAGCTTTTCCATCCTTTGCTCCAAAAGGAAGGTCAATAGCAAATAAGAACTATTGTAGGCCTGTCAGGAAATGATCTATTTGCGCCATGAATTTCTTACTTTCTTTCTTTTCTGACTGGATAAAGCCATTGTCTTCCAAGGCGCCTAAAACCTGGTCCCTTTCATTTTTATCGGCATAAACCATGTTTCTAAATGGATTGTCATAATCTTTCTTTCTACTGATGTATATGCTATCTGACATCCATTGCCGGAAAGATTTCGCTTGTTCCAACATTTGAATTAACTTCTCTTTGGTAAATTCAACCGGATTTAAGTTTTGGGCAGCAAATGAAATGGCGAAGGCATGCTTGGTTTTTGCCTCTTCATATTCGTTTCCAAGCTTTTTATAGCACATGTGTAATTCTTGCCAAGAGTTGATTTTATCGTATTTTACATCTGTAATCAATTGATCCATACTTGATTTTGGTACCAATTGACCACCAAGATTAACCCATATTTCCGGTTGGGAAAGCTCTGAGGTCAATTTTTCTATCAAACTAGCATCCCTTAAATCTGTGTCAGCATAGTATTTTGTCAAGCAGTAAATTGGGTAATAGTTAATGACCTGTTTGAAGCGCAAGTAAGCTTCGGTCAATTTGATAACTCGTATTTTTCTTTTGCTGTTTTCCCAGCCTGAAGCAAAAAAGGTTAATTCTTGTAAAACAGGATCATTTGAGTTAAGTAGTTCTTTTCCTTTTTCTTGCACGGATGGAATAGTTGCATTCTTCTCCGAAGAAAATTCCCGATAATAAGCTGTCCCACAAATTTCCTCTAAAATAGCAATGGAATTAAGCACTTCCATCATGCTGTCAGGAGCTAGGAAATCAAATTCTAATCTTTGAAACTTTTCTATCCTTTTGTCTCTGGCTTCATATTTCCATGCATTCCTAGACAATGCATAAAGGTTGTATTGAAACCAATAGGCCGGCATTACCACCAACTCATCATGTGTAACATCATTGCTTAGCAATGAAAAGGGAATGGGGATATCTAATTCTGCAGGGTAGTCTCCTTTGGCAACAATGGTAAATGTGGCCAAGCGTGAATTATGTTTCAGACTCACACAGAGCCCCGGCCAAAAACCTCTTCCGGCAATGATTTCACCGTCTGCACCTCTGGAATTGTGATTGGAACCTACGGTGGCCCCTGCTGCCATATTGCTTTGGCCTTGTACCAATGCTGCACACAAAAACGAGTTGTTATGGTGCTGTTCATGGGAGGGGAAAATCAAGGAATTTAAAACTTCACAACATGAAATTGTAGCATTTGAACCCAAATAACTATTTATTAATCGTGCCCCATATTTAAGCTGTGTTTGGGCTGCCATAAAAAATCGCACAGCTTTTACTCCATAAAAAACAGTACAACCTTCACTCACAATCCCATTGACAAGTTCACAGCCTTCACCAATTTGGGTACTTGCATCAGGTGTAGAGTGGATGCTTAAATTTTTAAGTTTATTGGCACCTTTTATATACGCATCCGAACCGAACCATACATCCTTGATAATTAAGGTGTTTTTTATGATACATCGATCTCCCACTTTGCCATAATAGCCACGCTTTACATCAAATGCATTTTGGGTAAATTCAAGAAGTCTGGACTGAAATTTTGCATCCGTTCTGTTTCTTGACCAAAGCCAAGCATCTCCGGGAAGCATGCCACTAAATGGAGCTACCTTCCGGCCTCCATTTTCATTACAAAGTTCCAGCCAAATTCTCACGTCCTCGTTCTCACCTTCTTTTACAATACCATTGCCAAATTTTGCATGGCTCGTAGTAGACATCTCATTGACATTAACCAGAATGGCCTCATTACCTATGATATAATGGGAGAGGTAACTAACATTATCAATGATTACATTGTCTCCTATATCACAACTTATGATATGACTATTGTATAGCCCTACAGGCATTCTTAGGTTATGGTATTCCAAGAAAAAGGGTTCCAATTTCCCAATCCTAATCAGTCCAAAGAATTTGCAGTTTTTGACCAATTCAGGATTGAATGCGTCAGAAACCATAATTTTATTCCAATCATCGGCTTGGTTTTGATTTCGAACAAGTTGTTCTATTTCATTTGCATTGAGGTTACGAAATTGAGTTTTAGTCCTGTTTTGCTTGTTCCGGAGGTAATATTCATCGGCCCCATCGGGAAGGTATTTTGGGTCTATGAATTGGTAACCTAAAGCTGATATGGGATGGCGTGTTATTTTATTCATTTTTCAATTAGCTGTTTTTAAAAAATTCTATTCCACAGTAACAGATTTTGCTAAGTTTCTAGGTTTGTCTACATCCAGTCCTTTGGCTAGCCCTGTATAATAGGCCAATAACTGTAAGGGGACCACACTTATTAAAGGTGCGATCAATTCATCTGCTGCCGGAACAGAAATGGTATCATCTGCAATTTCCTCAAACAAATCGTCATTTTCTGTTATCACCGCCAAAACCTGGCCTTTTCTAGCTTTAATTTCCCTTGCGTTGCTAACTAATTTTTCATGGTAAATATCTCTTGTAGCCACAAACACTACTGGTAAAGTCTCCTCTACTAGGGCTATTGGTCCATGTTTCATTTCAGCTGCAGGATAACCTTCCGCATGAATATAGCTTATTTCTTTTAATTTAAGAGCGCCTTCCAAGGCAATTGGGAAATTATAACCCCTACCTAAAAATAGAAAATCTCGTGCATTTTGGTATTTCTTGGCTAAGTTTTCAATGGAAGTTGCTTCTTTTAAAGCATCCTGAATTTTATCTGGAACCAAAGCCAATTCATTTATCAAATGCTGGTACCTCTCTTTGGATAAAGTCCCTTTTGAATAACCAAGCTTGATGGCAATCATATAAAGAACAGTAAGTTGGGCAGTAAAGGCTTTGGTAGAGGCAACACCAATTTCCGGGCCGGCATGTGTATAGGCACCGGCCTGGGATAACCTGGCTATACTTGAACCAACCACATTAACCACTCCAAAAATAAAGGCTCCCTTGCTCTTGGCATTTTCTAATGCCACCAGGGTATCTGCTGTTTCACCACTTTGGGATACAGCAATGATCACATCTCCGGGGTTAATTACCGGATTTCTATACCTAAATTCTGAAGCATATTCTACTTCTACAGGGATCCTGCAAAGTTCTTCTAATACATATTCAGCCAATAAACCAGCGTGCCATGAGGTGCCACATCCTACAATGATTATCCGTTTGGCTTCACGCAACAAGTCAAGATGTTGGTCAATGCCTCCCATGGTGATGGTTCCTTTCTTTGCATCCAACCTTCCCCGAAGACAATCAAATACGGCTGTGGGTTGTTCAAAGATCTCTTTCAACATAAAATGTTCATAACCTCCTTTTTCAATGGCTGCCAACTCCATATCAAGTTTGGTGATAAAAGGAGTTATCCGCTCATTACCCGGGTTTTTTAAGATTAATTCATCGGGTTTAACAATGGCCATCTCATAGTCATTGATATACACTACCTCTTTGGTGTATTCTATGATTGGGGAGGCATCAGAAGCTAAAAAATGTTCATTTTTACCTATCCCAATCACGAGAGGACTTCCTTTTCTCGCAGCAATAAGTGTATCAGGTTGGTCCTGATCCAACAATATAATTACGTAAGCACCAACAATTCTTTTAAGGGCTATCCGGACAGCCTCTTCAAGACTATTAGCATCGTTTTGATAAATATCGTCGATGAAATGAAGCAATACTTCAGTATCTGTATCACTTTCAAAAACATATCCCTTCTGTAATAATTCCTTTTTTATAGGGGCAAAGTTTTCAATGATACCATTGTGTACCATGGCCAATTTCCCGGATGATGAACGATGAGGGTGGGCATTTCTGTCTGAAGGCTCACCATGTGTCGCCCAACGGGTGTGACCAATGCCTGATTGTGCATGCAGATTGGTGCCTATTAATGAAGATTCCAACTCTGCTACTTTGCCCATTTTTTTGTAGACAGCCAGTTCTTTGTCTAATAAAGCGACACCGGCGCTGTCGTATCCCCTGTATTCAAGTCTTTGAAGTCCTTTTAAAATTATTGGATAGGCTTCTCTGGATCCAATGTATGCTACTATTCCACACATAATAAAATATCAGAATATTGTTTCGAAAAAAAGTTTAAATATTGTTATCTCGAAAATTAATGAATAAAAATGATGATTTACAATATTCAATTTTGATCCATTTAGGAGAGAAAATTATAAAGTGAGGAAAAGTTATCCTTTCAATTTAATTTTCTCTCCCATGTTTGTGAAAAATTTATGGAACTACTTATATATGTCTGTTAATTTTATAAAATGGAGGTATAATGTAGCTTTATTTACCCTTATACTCGTTGAATGGAAAAACTATTTAATGAAAAAATATTAAATATTTTCCTTACTTTTTTTCGTTTTTAATAATATTAATCCAGTTTTCATACATTTTAGACAACTCTTCCATTTTATGGGGAAATTGTTGACTAAGATTTTTGTGTTCTGTGGAATCCATTTCCATATTGGTTAAATAGAGCCTGTCACCTTCGGTAAAGGTCAGCTTTCCTGTGGGATCAGTTGGATTTCCTAACAATTTCCAAGGGCCTTTACGGACTGCCCAAGCATGCTTTTTGTTTTCGGGATCTCCGGTACCCCAAAACATGGTCTCGTGAGGACTTGGTACTTTGGCATCTAGAATTAAAGGAAGCAGGCTTTTTCCATCAATTTTTTGGCTTGCCGGAATTTTAATATCAGTCAATTCTGCTAGTGTAGGCATCCAGTCTATACTATTGGCCCAATGGTGTCGGGCTTCATCTGTTGGCAGTAGGGAAGGGTATCTGATAATGGCCGGAACCCTTATTCCTCCTTCAAGCATGCTGAATTTTGCGCCATTTAAAGCCCCTGCATCACCCCCTCCAAAAAAAGCACGTTCCTCAACACTATATCCATGGTCTGATTGGTAAACAATGATGGTATTCTCCAGTTCACCTATTGCCTTGAGGTGATGGTAAATTTCTCCTACCATTTCATCAATTGTAGATACAAAAGCTGCATATTCCTTACGTGGACTTTCTAAATCAGCATAATAGTCAAGCCATTTTGGATCTCCCTGATAAGGGTAATGGGGCATATTGATGGCCCAATAGGTGAAAAAAGGTTGAGATGATTTTTCACTAATAAATTGCTTCATCTCTTGTACCATTAGGTCACCGAAAAACTCTCCCGGTCTGTAAATTTCTGTCTCGTTTCTGTACAAGTCATGAAGGTTTGGTCCATGCCAATAAAAGAAATGAGAAAAATTATCTATACAGCCTCTTTGATGACCAAAGAAATAATCAAAACCTTGCCCATTAGGTAATTTTTCAGGGGTATGGCCCAAATGCCATTTGCCAATTAAGCCTGTTCGGTAGCCATTTGATTTGAACATCTCCGCCATGGTAATCTCCTCAGTGGGTAGGCCGGACTTTCCTTCAGGGTCTGAATGTGGGGGAGAAACATTACCGAAGAGACCGGCATTAAAATTATACTTGCCTGTCATGAGTGCTGCCCTAGAGGGAGAACAAACCGGTGCTGCTGCATAAAACTGAGTGAACTTTACACCCTCCTCAGCCAATCTGTCAATATTTGTTGTAACCAGGTCTTTGGCTCCAAAACTACCAAGATCTTTGTACCCTTGATCATCTGTAAGGATTACAATTACATTTGGTTTTTTGGAGGTGTTTTTTTGTTGGGCCAGTGTTGACTGACATAGAAAAAGCCCTAAAATTAGGCTAGAATATAAAATTCGGTTCACAGTTAATTGAATTATTTAGGTTTTTATCTTCTTAATTTTTCTAAATTAGTTGCTTAAACTTTCCTAAAAAATAATTTCTTAAATTTTATTAAAATGAAGCTAAGAATGATTTTGGCATTGGCCTTTATATTTTGTCATTTCTCAATGTTGCAAGCTCAGGAAGATTTAAGGTGGATAAATCCACTGAAATCACCTGAAGCTAATGTTGTACACGGTCAAGGTTGGTCCGGCTTGGATTACCATAGACTACCTGATGATGCCGAAAACAAAGTTCGAAAAGCCGTTTGGAATTTATCTCGACATGCAGCAGGGGTAAAATTAAAGTTTAATACCAATGCAGAGGAAATAAAAGTAAAGTATGTTGTTTCAGCAAGACAGTCCATGCCTCATATGCCGGCTACAGGAGTTAGTGGACTGGATCTTTATATCCACGATCAAAAAAATTGGGTGTGGGTAAAAGGAAGTTATTCTTTTGGTGATACCATTCAATACACCTTTCCGCTTAAGAAAGACAAAATCACATCCAAAGATTTTGATCTTTACCTTCCCTTGTACAATGAGGTAACCTTTCTTGAAATAGGGATAGATAAAAAATCAGAGTTTAGTTTTATTAGTCCATCAAAAGAGGAACGTCCGGTAGTGGTATATGGAACTTCGATTGCCCAAGGCGGATGTGCTTCCAGACCCGGTATGGCATGGACAGCCATATTGGAGCGTATGATAAATAAGCCCTTGATCAATTTGGGGTTTTCAGGAAATGGTTTGTTAGAAACCCCACTTATTGAATACATGGCCTCAATAAATAGTAGCCTATATGTTCTTGACTGTTTACCCAACTTGGTCAGAAATACCTTTACTGAGGAAGAGGTGACCAAAAGGATAATAGCGGCTGTACGTACTTTGAAAGAAAAGAAACCGGGTACCCCAATTTTAATGGTAGAACATGCTGGATATACAGACGAATGGGTAAATGATGAAAGAAAGGCGGCCTATCAATCCAGAAATATTTTATCCAAAAATGCCTATAAGCTTTTACTTGCTGAAGGAATTGAAGAGCTCTATTACCTTGAAAAAGATGAACTTGGACTTAGCATGGATGGAACTGTTGATGGAACACATCCAACTGATTTGGGAATGGATCAACATGCCAGAGGATATTATTCTATTGTTAATGAAATTCTAGACTGAAACCGACCAAGCGAAGCTTGTAGTTTTACGGCTAGCGTTACATTAATCCCATAACAAGTTTAAAAGGACAATCTAGACAAAGGTTTTATTCTATTTTAATAACTTTATTTATTAACTAATTTTCGATTAAAGGGCAAACAAAGTGAAAAATTTTAATATTTAACTTTGACCAATTATATAATTTATAGGATGTTCTGTTTGAACCTGAACCCTGATAACTTATATTTGAGATATTAGTATTTTGGATTAGCAAGCTCTACCTGTTCCCCTAACTATAAATGACCGCTATACAGAAAGCCAATAAGAAAAGATTAGTTTCCTTGGATGCCTACAGAGGCATTACCATGTTTTTGTTGGTTGGTGAGTCAGCCAGGTTGTATGGCGCTTTTGAGGGGCTATTTCCTGAACTTAGCGGTTGGCAAACAATTTTCACCCAATTCACCCACCATCCTTGGAATGGTTTAAGATTCTGGGACCTAATTCAACCCTTCTTTATGTTTATAGTGGGGGTTGCCATGCCATTTTCTCTGAATAAGAGATTAGAAAAAAAAGGGGATAGAAGAAAAGTGACCCAGCATATCCTTAAAAGGTGTCTTTTGCTTTTTCTTTTTGGCACCGGGTTGCACTGTTTGCGTTCCGGCGCCTTGGTATTTGAGTTATGGAATGTACTTACCCAATTGTCATTCACCATTTTATTGACTTACTTTTTAATCAACCAGTCCTTAAAAACCCAACTTTCGGTTTCTCTTGCACTATTGCTTATCACTGAATTGATGTATAGATTATATGATCCCTCAGCCCCTTTTGTAAAAGGAGAAAATTTTGGGTCTTTTGTTGATTTGATTTTGATGGGTAAATTAAGCGGAGGGGGATGGGTGGCCATCAATTGCTTGCCAACAGCTGCTCACACACTTTGGGGGGCAATGTGTGGGAAAATTTTGTTAAGCAACAGGGACAATACTTTAAAAATTAAATATTTGGTATCGGCAGGTCTGATAGGGTTGGTACTAGGTTATTCTCTGGATTGGTCAGGAATTACGCCAATTATCAAAAGAATCTGTACAAGTTCTTTTGTGCTTGCATCCGGAGGTTGGTCCATTCTTGTACTTGCATTCTTTTTTTGGCTTATTGATGTGAAAAAAGTCAATCAATGGCCTTTTATGTTTATTGTTGTAGGCATGAATTCCATATTCATCTATTTATTTGCCAATTTACTTGGACACAATTGGCTTTATGATGCGGTTCATGTTTTCAATTACGGATTTTTTGCGCCTCTAGGCTTTCCGGAAAATGTGCTGGCCCTGATGAATGGAATTTTCACGTTGGCCATAATGTGGTATTTGTGTTATTTTCTATACAAAAAGAAATTGTTTTTTAGAATCTGATAAAAAATTTGAATTTAAATATAATTTTAAGGTATCAACTAAAAATAAATGTGCTTATGAGTAATAAAAGGAGAGAGTTTTTGAAGCTCTCCGGCCTTGCCGGATTAGGAGTTGTGGGAACTGGATTTAAAGGATTGTCGCTGGAAGAGCAGGAACAAGTGCTTGCCCAAAGCAAGAAAAAACATGCCCAAAGGTTCAATATGTCAGGTTACGCTGCCCCTAAATTGGAAGTGGTGAGAGTTGGTATTGTTGGTTTAGGAAGTAGGGGACCGGGTGCTGTTAACAGATTGAGCAAAATTGAAGGAGTAGAAATTAAGGCCCTTTGTGACTTAAGACCTGATATGGTGGACAAGGTGGTAAAATCCTTGGAAGGCACTTCCCATAAGCCTGAAACCTATAGCGGATCTGCTTATGCTTGGAAGAAAATGGTGGACAGGGATGACCTGGACTTGATTTATATTGCTACCCCTTGGGAATGGCATACTCCGATGGCTGTTTATGCCATGGAGGCTGGAAAACACGCCTGCAGTGAGGTACCTATTGCGGTTACCTTGGAAGAATGTTGGCAGTTAGTAGAGACTTCAGAGCGCACAAAGAAGCATTGCATGATGATGGAGAATTGCTGTTATGACTTTTTTGAATTGATGACGCTCAATATGGCTAGAGATGGTTTCTTTGGCGATGTTTTTCATGGAGAAGGGGCTTATATTCATGACTTATTGGGATTGAATTTTAGTAAAACCGGCTACGAAGACATGTGGCGTTTAAAAGAGAATTTCAGGAATGGTAACCTGTATCCTACGCATGGGTTGGGACCTGTATGTCAGGCCATGAATATTAATAGGGGAGATCAAATGGATTATCTAACCTCCCTTTCCAGCAATGATTTCTTAATGAAAGCCCATGCCCAAAAATTAGCTGAAACAGATAATTTCTATAACTCTTTTGCTACAAAAAGTTATAGAGGAAATATGAATACCACCATGGTGAAAACTAAAAAGGGAAAATCAATTATGATTCAACATGATGTGAGTTCCCCTCGTCCTTATTCTAGGATTCACTTGCTCAGTGGTACCAAAGGTGCCGCAAGCAAATACCCTGTTCCGGGAATTTCTACCGGACATGAGGGCTGGTTTAAAGCTGATGAAATGAAGGCTCTTGAGGAGAAATATACTCCTGAAATTGTTAAAAAAGTTGGTGAGATGGCCAAACAAATTGGAGGACATGGTGGCATGGACTTTATGATGGATTGGCGAATGATAGATTGTATTAGAAATGGTTTACCTCTTGACCAAGATGTATACGATGGAGCTTTGTGGAGTGCCATTGGACCATTGAGTGAATGGTCGGTAGCCAATAGGTCCAATTCTATTGATGTGCCTGACTTTACTGCAGGCTCATGGGAAACAAATTCCCCTGTAGAATTAACTTTAAAAGGCGGCGGTACTACCGGCGTTAGTGTTTAATCATAATAAAAAAAGCTGTGGAAATTATTTCCACAGCTTTTATATTTTTTTTATCTTATGGTACTATCAAGTAGTCTTGTACATTTTGTCCCTAAGGGCTTTAATATCCGCACTTTCCAGATAAGACTCATAATCCATTCTTCGATCAATGGTACCTGTTGGAGTAAATTCAATTATTCTATTGGCTACTGACTGCACAAAGGCATGATCATAAGAGCTAAACAATACCGTTCCATTAAAATCTATCATGGCATTGTTAAGCGCGTGTATGGATTCCAAATCAAGGTGATTAGTAGGTTCATCTAAAACCAATAAATTTGGGTTTTGAAGCATCATTCTTGACAACATACACCTTACTTTTTCACCTCCTGAAAGAACCGATGCCTTTTTAAAGGATTCTTCACCTGTAAAAAGCATTCTTCCTAAGAATGTCCGAACATAAGCTTCTTCTTGATTTTCTGAATATTGACTGAGCCAGTCAATTAATTTTAGATCAGATTCAAAATAAGAAGAATTGTCATTGGGCATATAGGCTTTATTGATGGTTACCCCCCACTTAAAACTTCCGGACTGAACAGGGATTTCTCCCATTATTGTTTGGAAAAATTTTGTTACCGCTTGCTTGGTTCTAGAAAGGAAGGCAATTTTATCACCTTTATCTACCATTAAGTTAAGGTCGGTAAAGTAGGTGGTGCCATCATTTTTTAGCTCAAGCTCTTCAGAAAGGAGGATTTGGTCCCCTGCTTCACGCTCAGGTTTAAAAATTATACCCGGATATTTCCTTGTGGAAGGCTTAATTTCATCCACATTAAGTTTTTCCAACATCTTCTTTCTTGCGGTCGCCTGCTTTGATTTTGCAACGTTGGCAGAAAATCGCTCAATAAAGGATTGTAACTCTTTACGTTTGTCCTCAGCCTTTTTGTTTTGATCCGCTTTTTGTTTGGCAGCAAGTTGAGATGACTCATACCAGAAAGTATAGTTTCCGGAATAAATATTGATCTTACCAAAATCAATATCCACGATATGGGTAGCCACCACATCCAAGAAATGCCTATCGTGAGAAACTACGATAACAAGGTTTTTAAAATTTACAAGAAAGTCTTCTAACCAACCTATGGTTTCTGCATCCAAGTCATTGGTAGGCTCATCGAGAATAAGGATGTCAGGATTTCCAAATAGTGCTTGGGCCAATAAAACCCTAACCTTTTGGTCACCTGAAAGGTCTTTCATCAGTTTTCCATGTAAACTTTCTGTAACTCCAAGTCCTGATAGGAGAGCTGCAGCATCACTTTCGGCATTCCAACCGTCCATTTCAGCGAATTCAGCTTCTAGTTCAGCTGCCTTGATTCCATCAGCTTCACTAAAGTCCTCCTTCATATAGATTTCATCCTTTTCATTCATGATATTAAAAAGATGCTTATGACCCATTATAACTGTCCTAAGTACCTCTTCATCCTGAAAGGCAAAGTGATCTTGGGACAATACTGCCATTCTTTGGCCGGGAGTAATATTTACATTACCCGTAGTACTATCCATTTCTCCTGTAAGAATCTTTAAAAAAGTTGACTTACCAGCACCATTGGCTCCGATAACGCCAAAACAGTTTCCTGGGGTAAACTTTAAATTAACTTCTTCGAACAGGGTTCTTTTGCCGAATTTTAGGGATAAATTATCTACTGAAATCATTCTATTTGCCTAGCGTTATATTAAGAAAGTGCAAAGTTAAAAAATTATTCGAGTATCACCTATTATATGGCAATTTGCCCTCTATTGATCTTTTCTTTTAAGCATCAATCTTAATTCTCCGGTAGAATAGAGGTAGTAAAGCAATATCAAACCTGCTATCAGTATACAGGAGGCCATTAAGAAAACCATTGGGATGGCAGTGCCATTATGGAATAAGCTCACCAATGCGGAAATTATGCCACCCATAGCCATTCGCATAAAGCCCATCATGGCAGCTGCGCTTCCTGCATTTTTATCGAATGGAGCCAGAGATATGGCTGCAGAATTCGGTACACTTAAACCGTGACCCGTTAAAAATATAAACATTAATCCTATAAGGAAATAAACATTCAAAGCATTGGTCCACACGCCTAATATCATAACAAAGCCAATTACTAGCTGATAACATAATGCTGTAACCACAATATTCCTATTGCTAAAATAATTTAATAGAATATGATTTAATTGGGTGGCCCCAATCATTGCCACGGATAAAAAAGCAAATAACCAACCGTATTCAGTGACTGACAAACCATATATATTTATAAATACATCTGAGGAGCCTGCGATATATGCAAAAGGTGCAGCACCGGCAATTCCTCCTACCAATATATAAGTAAGGTATTTTTTATTTTTTAATACTTCGATGTATTTAATAGCGACAGCCTTGGGTTTTAGTGAAAGGCTATTATCAGGAGCAGCTCCATCCGGAAGCTGCCATTTACAAGCAAAAATTATAAGAGAACAGATTATAGCTAAAATTATAAATAACCAATGCCAATGAAAATGGGCCGTAATATAACCACCTAAGGTAGGGGCAATCATTGGAGAAACAGCAATGACCAATGTGAGCAAAGCAAAAGCCTGGGCAATTTTATTTACCGGAAAAATATCCCTAACTAGGGCTTGTGCTGCCACCATACCTACACATCCTCCAACAGCTTGCATAAAGCGCATAAATATTAGGGATTCTACAGATCCTGTAAATGAACAGCCAATAGAGGCAGCAACATAAATCCAAAGGCCTATATATAAAGGTTTTTTCCTTCCAAATTTATCCAATAGAGGACCATAAAATAATTGCCCTATGGCAATCCCTATCAAGTAACTCGTCAAAGACAATTGAACCTTAGATATACTTGTGGATAAACTTTTGGCTATGGCTGGAAAGGCAGGCAAGTACATGTCTACAGAGAATGGGCTTATTGTGCTTAGGGCACCAAGAATTAAGACCAATATAAAATAGCTCTTTTGTTGCTTCATAGATACGTACAAAAGTAACCATTAAAATACTTAATTGACCTTCTTTGGACAAATCAAGACAATTAAAATAAATAAAGCATCAAAAATGCATTTTAAATAATTTAAAATGCTTTTCAAACTTGATTTGTTTAACTTAAATGTTTAATATTGTATCAAATAAACAGTTGAAAATTTTTATATTTTTCTTTTTAAGCAGTTTAATGATATTTAATTTTATTTAAAATGGAAAAGCGGGTAAATATTCCGGTCAAATTGTTTTTTATCGTACTTTTGATTGGTTTAGGTAGTTCAGGAGTGTTGTTTAGTCAAACGATAAGCTTTAATCAAACGGCATTAAATTTTAATGAATTTGAGGAAATCAAATTGGGAACTTCATTAGAATTTGGTCCAGATGAAAGACTTTACGTAGCTCAATTAAAAGGCGAAATCAAAATTTATACGATTTCAAAGGAAGGTCCCAACCAATACGATGTGGTTGGAGAAGAAGTTTTATTAGGCGTGAAAGAAATTCCTAATTATGATGACCATGGTTTCTTGGCATTTGATAATAGGTATGGGCGCCAAATTACAGGTATAACCGTAACAGGTACGGAAGAAAACCCTGTGATTTACGCTACTTCAAGTGATCCAAAATGGGGAGGTCCCAGTGGAGATACCATGTTGGATACCAATTCCGGCATGATTACGAAGTTGAGTTGGACAGGAACTGAATGGGAAGTAATTGATTTGGTGCGTGGTCTGGCCCGTTCAGAGGAAAATCACGCTATTAACGGAATAGAGTATACCACCATAGGAGGGAAGCCTTATTTGTTAATAAGTAATGGAGGTTTTACCAATGCAGGTGCCCCATCCAAAAACTTTACTTATATATCTGAATATGCTTTGGCAGGAGTGGTGTTAAAAATTGATTTGGATGCATTGGAAGCTCTTCCTACAAAGTATGATAATCATTCAGGAAGAGCTTATAAATATGATGTTCCTACTTTAGATGACCCGACTAGGGAAAATGTTAATGGAATATATGACCCTAATGATCCTGGCTACGACGGTATTGATGTCAATGATCCTTTTGGAGGAAATGATGGGCTAAATATGGGGATGGTGACCTTGGATGGACCTGTGCAAATATTTTCCCCCGGATATAGGAATACCTACGACCTTGTAGTAACAGAGAGCAAAAGGGTTTACTTAACGGACAACGGAGCCAATATTAACTGGGGTGGAATGCCTGAAAATGAAGGTGATTCCTCTTTGGTTACCAATGCCTATGATCCCTTAGAACCCGGTGCCAGTCCTTTAAACCCAACTTCTTCAGGAGAATTTGTAGACAACCAAGATCACTTATTAATGATTACAAATGATCTGGAAAATTATACACCCGGTACTTATTATGGTGGGCACCCTACGCCTATTAGGGCGAATCCCGGGCAGCCTTACCAAGCTGGCAGCGCATTTCCATTTTCACCGGGAGGTGCAGGGCTATATACAAAATTTGTTGGTGATGACGAGGATTTCACCAATATCACACCCCCTGTTACACCGACGGATAAGTTTAGAACACAAATATTAGAACCTATTGCACCCGGACAGCCCGGATTTGAAGAATATGCAGCCAATACCCTACCTGCCAACTGGCCTCCGGTGCCATTGGCTTTAGCGAATGGTGTTGAAGCTGATTTTATTTCGCCAACTCTGCCCAACTCAAATGGTCCTCAGCCAGATATTCTCACAGTGGTACCCAACAATTCCAATGGGATTGATGAATATACTGCGAGCAACTTTGATGGAGCACTAAAGGGTTCCTTAATTGTGGGCAAGAATGGAGGAATATTACATTTGATTCATCTCAATGAAGATGGAACATTAAAAGAAGCTGAATTTAATAAATGGAACCTAAATGGTGGCAATGCCTTGGGGATTACCACAAATGGAGACAGTACTTCCTATCCTGGAACCATATGGGCAGCAACCTTTGATAATAGGATAATGGTCTTGACTCCGGCCGATGATATTTTTTGTATTGCTGAAGATGATCCGGAATTTGATCCATTGGCTGATTATGATCATGATGGGTATACCAATCAGGACGAAATTGACAATGGAACCGATTATTGTTCAGGAGGATCTGCTCCTGATGATTATGACAAAGACTTAATATCTAACCTAAATGATGATGATGACGATGGAGACGGAATATTGGATCATTTAGATGCATTTCAAATAGGGTATTCAAGTGATTTACCGCTTGAAAACCAATTGTTTACCAATCAATCGGATGCTTCAGGTGATGAGTTTGGCTATTTAGGCCTTGGACTTACCGGCTTAATGAACAATGGAGATCCAAACCCTAACTGGTTGGATTGGCTGGACAAAGGCAATGATAGCCCGGGTCCTCCTGACATTTATGGAGGTACTGCAGGAGCGATTCAGGTTTCCATGACCGGCGGAACTGCCAATGGCTTGGCTAATACCCAAGAAAAAGGCTTTCAGTTGGGGGTTAATGTAGGAAGTGAGACCGGAAATTATGTCTTGACCTCAGGGGTTATTGGCTTATCTTCTCCGGGACAACTGTATGATTTTGATGGTGATGGTGAGGTAGGAATCCAAATAGGAGATGGCACGCAAAGTAATTTTATAAAGCTTGTTTTTAATGAAGATGGGGTGCTCGCCGCTCAAGAGGTGAATGATGTTGAAGATACCAATCCCTTGTTTTTGCCTATTCCAGAAAATGAAAGACCTAGTGCTAATACGCTTATAGAACTTTCTTTTGATGTAGATCCGGTAAACGGAACAGTGAAGCCATTTTATAAATACAGCAATCAAGAAATGGTGCCACTTGGGACCATTCAAGCATCGGGTGCGATCCTTACTGCCATTCAGGACATTAACCAACCTTTGGCATTTGGCATATACGGTACGTCAAATGATACAACCAAAAGTTTTATAGGTGTCTGGAACTTTATGCGTGTGGTTGGTGAAAAACCATATAACATACGCGAATTACAAGATATCAACCGATTGTTGGGGGATGATGATGTGGTCATTGATCTTACAGAATATTTTGGGGATAATGATGGAGAAAATAATTTGACTTTTACTGTGTCAGAAAACACCAATCCAGTTGTTGGAGCAAGTGTTAACGATAAAATACTTTCAGTTGATATTCCTTTAGATGAAGTTACTTCATTAATTACAGTCAGGGCAACCGACCAAAATGGTTATCATATAGAGCAAACATTTGAAGTAATGGTAGAACAAGATTTCACCGTCTTGTTAAGAATAAATGGAGGAGGAGAGCTTATCAATACTACGGATGGAAGTCCGTCTTGGGTAGAAAATTCTGTCCAAGGCCCCGTCAATACTTCGCTCTTTGAAGCAACAAGCAGTAAAAGTGGTAATAACGTTTTTCCTTTGGAAAACAGGCATGAATCCATACCTAGCTATATTACAGACCAAGAATATGTTCAAATATTTAATACTGAACGCTATACCACAGATGCCAGTATGGAATATTCTATTCCCCTTCCTGATGGCCAATATGCCGTAAACCTCTATTTGGGTAATGGATACATTGGAACATCAGCATTAGGCAAGAGATATTATGGAATAAGTATAGAAGGAGAAGTAGTTGAAACCTCTATTGATTTAATTGAAAGGTTTGGTCATCAGGTAGGGGGAATGCAACAGTACCAAGTAAACGTTACAGATGGGGAATTGAATATCAAATTTGATAAACAAAAGGAAAACCCGCTTTTCAATGGTATTGAAATCCTCGGAAAACCTATACAAACACCAATTACTTTCACCAAAGTGGAAGATCAAATCAATTTCGTGGGACATGAGACCGACGGAAGTATGTATGTACAAGCCTCTGGTGGAAATGGAAACTTAAGCTATTCTGCCACCGGATTACCTCCGGGAATTTACCTGGAACCCACCAATGGGACGATTTATGGTACAATCGAGGAAGGAGCTTTGGCCAATAGTCCGTATAGGATCACAGTTACCATCGATGATGAAGATGAAATTCATTCTGATGCAGTTTCATTTAACTTTAATTGGACCATTAGTCCAGAATTGACGAGTCAAACCTGGCATGAAAAAAATGAGAACCGCTCTTACCACCCAAGGCATGAAGGTAGCTTTGTACAGGCAGGACATGAGTTTTACTTAATGGGAGGTAGAGAAAGTTCTACTACCATTGATATCTACGATATTGAAAATGATTCTTGGCGTTCGTTAACAGATATTAATCCATACAGTTTCAATCATTTTCAGGCAGTATATTATCAAGGACTTATTTGGGTGATCGGTGCTTTTGATACCAATGACTTTCCAAATGAAACACCTGCATCAAATATTTGGATGTTTGATCCGGTGAACGAGATATGGATAGAAGGACCCGAAATTCCTGAAAATAGGAGGAGAGGATCTGCAGGTTTGGTAGAATATAGAGGTAAATTCTACATAGTAGGGGGTAATACCGATGGACATGATGGAGGTTATGTAAATTACTTCGACAGCTATGATCCTGAAACAGGAGAATGGACGGTATTAGATGATGCACCAAGGGCCAGAGATCATTTCTTTGCTGCTACCATAGGAAATAAATTGTATGCTGTGTCCGGGAGACAATCCGGAGGACCGGAAGGAACCTTTGCTCCAGTATTACCGGAAGTAGATGTATATGATTTTAATTCCCAAACCTGGAGTACTTTACCGGACAGTTTGGATTTGCCTACTCCAAGAGCTGCAGCAGTAGTTAACAATTACCTAGGTAAATTGATCGTGGCCGGAGGAGAAGTTGCAACAAACCCATTGGCACTTTCTACAACAGAAATGTTTGATCCTTTGACACAAACTTGGGAAACACTTGATACCCTTAATTTTGGCCGCCATGGTACACAAGGTATCGTCTCAGGTAAGGGATTGTATGTGGTAGCCGGTTCCCCTCGAAAAGGAGGAGGTAATATTGGGAACATGGAATACTTTGGCTTTGATGATCCAAATACCAATTATTTGGTAGAAAGTGAATTGATTTTGCCCGAATCTATACTGGTCAAAAAAGGTAAGCCTGAGGAAATTTCTATATCCCTAGCCAATGGTCAAACTGGTTTATACATTAAATCTATTGGCCTGACCGGAGAAAGTGCGGAAGATTTCGAAGTCACTGCAGGGGAACTTCTCAGTGAAGTATTGTTAAAAGCAGGTGATACTTATAATTTGACACTTGATTTTATTGGGGAAAGTCTTTCAGGTTCAGCTAATTTAGTGATTACCCTAAGGAATGATGAAGAAGTAATTGTACCAATCGTTGCAGATGGTAATTTTGAAGAAGTCTCTTTGTTTTATAATACCGGATCTACTGCTAATGTAGAATTAGAAGGAAACACTTACCAAGGAGATGTTAACCTGCCATCTATCCATAATGGCGGGGCAGTATACAGAAATGAAAATGTATCTGGCAGCGAATTGTATAAATCAGAAAGGTATGCCTCCAATATTGCCTATCAAATTGAGGTGCCAAATGGTGTTTACACGGTGACTACTTACCATACTGAAACCTGGTTTGGTATGCCAAATGGAGGGCCCAATGAGCCGGGAAGGCGTGTTTATGACATCATCTTGGAAGATGATTTGGTAAAACCTAATTTTGACCTGTTTGTGGAAAATGGCAACCAACCGATTGCCTTGATTTTTGAAGACATTCAGATAACGGATGGTATATTGGATTTGAACCTTGTTGCAAAGGTTAACAATGCCTCAATTGCCGGAATCTCTATAGTTAATAAAGGTGAAATTGGAGCCATACCTATTGCCAATATTGCATCCTCTACGGTTGGTGGAATTGTGCCTTTGGAAGTGGGTTTTGAAAATGAAATTTCAAGACCCCAGGACTTTACTTTTGCTTGGGATTTTGGGGATGGAAATACCTCTTCTGAGCAAAACCCTACGCATATTTTTGAAGAGCCGGGAGAATACAATGTTAAGTTGACTGTTTCAAGTGCTTTTGGAGATGTAGCGATCGACTCTATTGCTGTCAATGGGATAGCACCATCAGAATTTGTATTAAACATTAATGCAGGAAGTGATATTACGGTTGATTACAATACCGAATCATTTTTGGGTGAAAATAATGCCGGTGTAAGCTATTCTGAATCCAGAACACTTAGCAATAATGCAGCAGGCAATCCTCCATTGTTTTTAACAGAACGCTGGGGTAAAAACTTTACCTATTCAGTTCCTGTACAAAATGGAGTATTTACAGTCAAAACTTACCATAATGAATTGTGGTTTGGTAAAGACGGCCCTGCTGGTACAGCTAATCAAAGGGTGTACAATATATATATTGAAGGTGAGTTAGTTAGAGAAAACTTTGACTTGTATCTTGAGAATGAATACCAACCACTTGAGTTGACCCATGAAAATATAGTGGTTGAAGATGATACACTAAATATCCAAATGGTGGCAGTGATTAACAATGCTAACTTATCCGGATTTTCAATAATGGCTCAGCAGGATGTGATTACCTATCCTGAAGCTTTAGCAGAAGCCAGTACAATGGCCGGTTCAGCTCCTTTAGAAGTAACATTTAATGCCGGAAACTCTACCGGAACGGGTGATCTGACGTATGAATGGAACTTTGGAAATGATTCCATCTCCAATGAACTTCAGCCGATATATACCTTTACGGAAAATGGAAGCTATGAGGTAAGCCTTAAGGTAACGGATGAGAATGGAAACATTGCTACGGATGAGGTAGAAATCATTGTTGGAGAGAATATCACTGTTCCGGCTTATTCATTGAGTGTAAATGCAGGAACCAACTTGCCTACAAGCTATATGGGTACTGACTTTGAAGGTGAATCCGAATCTGGAGTTACTTTTACAAATGCTGCTACCTGGAATAACTTTGGTGCAGGAGATCCTGAATTGTTCTTGACAGAAAGGTCGGGTAAAAACTTTACCATCACTACGCCATTAGAAAATGGTATCTACACCATTAAGACATACCATAACGAATTGTGGTTTGGAAAATCCGGTCCGGATTCAGAAGCAGGGCAGAGGGTATATACCATCAGTATAGAAGGAGAAGTGGTTAAAAACAATTTCGACTTGTTTGTTGAGTCCGGAAATGCTCCTACTGAACTTGTCTTTGAAAATATAGAAGTGAGGGACGGTGAATTAAATATCAAGCTTCAAGCGAGTAAAAATAATGCGACAATTAATGGCTTTGTAATTGAGGAAGTAACCTCAGTAAATTTACCACCTGTTGCTATCATTAACTCTTCTGCCGTGGAAGGATCAGCTCCATTTGAAATTTCTTTCAATGGGTCATCCTCTACAGGTACAGGGGATTTAATATACAATTGGAACTTTGGTGACGGAGGATCTAGCGAATTGGCAAATCCTGATCATTTGTATGATTCAGCCGGCACATATAATGTTGTTTTGACAGTAATGGACAGTATGGCCGTAATGGATAAAGATAGTTTAGAAATAAATATTTGGGAAGAAGCTCCGGTATGGTCTATGGTATTGAATGCAGGTTCTTCGGTTAATACATCCTATCAAGGTAAATTATTCCTAGGTGACAATGTCTTCCCTGAACTGTACAATAGTACCAAAACTTACAGTAATTCAGCTTCTAGTAATGTAGAAATGTTCCAGACTGATAGGTATGGAAAAAGTTTAACCTATTCTGTACCTGTAGACAATGGTACTTATAGGGTCAGAACCTTCCATAATGAACTTTGGTTTGGACAGGGTGGCCCTTCCGGTCAACCGGGACAACGCGTTTTTGATATCATGATTGAAGACAGTTTGGTTAGAGATGATTTTGACCTTTACCTGGAAAGCAACTACGAGGAAACGGAATTGATTTTCGAGGATATCGTAGTCACTGATGGGGAAATTAATTTGGCTTTCATCGCCTCTGCTAATAATGCTAGCGTTTCAGGAATTATTCTAGAGCGTGTAGAGCCTAAAGATGGTGAAGGTGGAATTAACCAAAGAATCATGACTTCTGAAGCATCCTCTCAGGATACCGATGAGGAGGAAAGCAATGATGAAATGCAAAATAATACTTTGTCAAAATCCATAATTTATCCTAATCCGGCAAAATATGAAGCATTTATCAGGTTACCTGAAACTTATTCAGCTGTATGGATCAATATTTATGATTTGAAAGGACGACAAGTAATGAATTTCAATGTAAGTAGCGATAATACTCATGAATACACCCTTCCATTGAATAGGCTTGAACAAGGTGTGTATATGGTGAGAGTTCTTGGAAAAGAAGGTGTGATTGATCAATTGAGGTTAATTATCAATCGCTAAAATGAATTTATAATCCACTTTTTAAAATAATCAACTACCCCGAAAGGTCTGGTATCCCACCAGGCCTTTCTTTTTTTTAGAGGGGGTGGAGAAAACATCATACAGTTGAAATAATTAGGTAGAGAACCGGAAAAGGTTTCATGATTAGGGATCAGGAAATCAAAAATGGAATGTTGAGCCAAACAGAATCATATGTAAATAAGGCTTGCTTTAGGTTTAGGAATCCGAACGCTACAGGGTTAAACATTAATTTTCACATTGCTTCTTCATAAAATTCTCTCGCTATGTTTATTGACCTACTACAGCACATCCATTTAGAGATTTAAAGACCATTTATTACTGATTCAAATTAAAAATCCATTGCTTCACCGGATTCCTAGTCCGGAATCCTTAATTTAACGGGGCATTTAAAAAGAGAAAGAATGAGTAATTTATCAGCTATAGGATTTGACATTGATAGCGAAGAGGAATTTTATATTTTGGCTAAGAAAGCTTATGCAAAAGCTAGCTCGATCAAAACTGATAAAGGTACTTATTTTCAGTATTCAGATTCTTCCGGAGCTGAACTTTGGATTCAAAGTAATACGAAGCACGAATTGATTGGTGTAAACCCTTATTATAAAGGAATTAGTAAAAGAACCGTTTGCTTGACAGCTAATATTGATAGGGAAATAAGTGCCTTAGATGGAGCTTTTCATTCATGGGCTGCACCAACTGAATCAGGCAATCCTGAAAGTGGGGCTTATCCATTTGTTTTTGATGTGCCAAACCATAAATCATTGGGAAGTATAAAGTTTCCACAAAGCATTGAAATACAACTGTCAGCCTTTGCTCAAGACATTGATTACTATGAAAATGAAAAAGCATTTGAACAGGGGCAAGAAGGGGAACAAAAATGGGCAGCTCAATCCTTTGTGCCGAGTGGATTGTTTAATTCTAATGAAAACCCTGATGCTAGTGCAGGAGCAGTTGGACTAATTTCCGGAACAATTAAAGAATCAGAGAAGAAAAGAAATGATTTAACCGGTCAGGAATTTCAATGGATGCTTGTGGATACTTTGGGAGGTGAAATTGATGTAGTAGCAGATTTAGAATTCTTTTCCACCGATCCACAGGTTGGAGGAGTAGTACAAGGTCAATTTTGGCTTACAGGCCAACTTTTAAAGCTACCCGAATTGGTTTAATTAGAGAGAAAAAGATATAATAAATAGCCAATACTAGAAGAAAATAAGGCCTACAATAACCAATTCTCCTCACAACTGTAAAAGTCACCAAACTGGACCCTGAGCCTGTCAAAGGACCCAGTTTTTAGGGTAATTGTGGGTATTTTAGGAAATGAGTTCCCTGATTGTTTTTTAAGCCTTGGGTGATTTGAAAATGTAACTGGATTTAATACGGCCATTCTAGCACCAAATGGTGTATCATTTTTTACATTTCCCATTAAAACTTTAGTATATCCACTGGTTTTCTTCTCCGGAATCTTTAATTTAAGAGATAAAACAAGCAAAAGGGGTTGGGTGCATAGACGATATATACGCAACTCCCTAGCTAAAACATAGCTATATACAGATTGTTGGCAACAAGGCAAGAAGGATACTGCAAATAATGAAATTTTATGAAAAAAGAATCATTTTTCTTTGAGGATAAGCTAAAAGATATTAATGCCAAGTTCACTAAAGATGGTTGGGTGACTATTTATGATAGCAGTTCTAATGAAAATGAATCTTCACTTATTTATTGTTGTCTAGTTGACAAAGACAAAAAAGAAGAATCCAAAAAAAATAATAGTTGGCATTTTCATATCGGAAGTGAAGGAAAGCCAAGTGTATGGGGTGATAATTCATATACTACCAATGCTGAAACAGGAATTAAACCCTTCTTAGTACAACGAAATTTTTCCTTGTCAGATAGGTATGAAAGTTTCTTTGATGTTTCTGAAGAATTCATTTTATACTTTAATCTGTATGAAAATGGTGATAATAAACAAAATAGAAAGTATTACTATATTGATGACCTTGGTAATCTTGACGAGGTTCTAATTTTTGAGCCTAAAAGAATACGTGTAAAACTGAAGTACTTAAAAGAATACATAACAATTAGAGAAATGTATTTTATAGTGAAATATAGTTTTGACAGGTTTATAAAAGCAGATAAAATTGATTGGGAAATCAATAGCGAAGATGAAGTTATTAGTGAGGACCATTATATCTATCATAGGATAATAAGACCTTTGGATAATCGAATGCAAAGCGCAGTATTGGGTAAAGTGTTTATTGAACCTAACACTCACAAAAAGTATCATCAAGACTTAAGTGATGATTATGAAACTTTTTCAATAGGTTATGATGAAAATGGAGATGAGCTTTTTGAAAGCTGTGAAAAGACAAATGAAAAATATTTCAAACTAACTTATTTTAAAAAGGAAGTGCTTAATAAATATTATAATGAACCTCAGAAATATTAAGTTGATTCTTTTGAGATTCGTTCAAAGTTCTTCTCTTTAAAAATAGATAATAATATAGAAGAGTATGTCCCTGTTTTCCTTGTAGAACTTGGGTATCTGCCTTATAAGGAACAACTGCATTGGAAACAATATAATATTCCTCATCAAGATGAATTTGGCATGAGTTCAACATATTATAAAACTATGATTGAGGGTAGTTGGGCAGGATATCCCGAAACTCATGATTTATACTTTAAGTTTAAATATGAAGATTTTAATAAAAAATGGGAGGATAAATTCGGTTGGAAGTTTTATAAGCCTTTAGCAGCTGAAGACAAGCACCTTTATACATCTTTACATATTCCAACAACTAATAATGTGAAAGCCTTTTGCGAACAGGTTTTAACTATTGTAAAATTGACAATTGATAGGCTTAACGAAAAGCAATTACAAAATGAAATAACTATAGAAAAAGGAGACAAAGGGATTACAAAACTTGAAAAGTTTCTAAAAATCTATGAAATAGAAATACCGCAGATGTTTGAATTTTTGAGAAACTTACAGAGTCTTCGCTCAGGATTAATGGCACATACATTCAGTAAATCAGATAAGAACTGTAAGAAGGCAATAGCTTATTTTGCCTTGAATGATGAAAACTATATTGAAGTAGCAAAAGAAATTTTAATTAAGTCTGTTTTCACCTTAAATACCTTAGAGAATCAATTTAAACTAAATAATACGAAATAATAAAACTATAATGAGCTTAACATACGATGATTTTAAAAGTGGTCAAAAGTTATTTAGAGGAAAAGTATCTGAACGGTTTTACTTCAATGGCACAGAAATATTTAGATTATCGTCGAATGAATACTTCATACGAGCAGATAGTCACATTTTACAACCAGTTGGTTTTAATCCAGATATTGAAGTCTTTAGAATTCAAGGTCGCTTAGTTCTAGTATTTTTAGATAATCACCATTATACATTCATTGAACCTATTGAGGTAATTGAAAGCCAAACTGTCAATCAATTTGACGGCTTTGAACCAAATAAGGTATATGAATTACGCAATGGACAATCATGGCAACAAGTTAGTGGCCCCAATGCACCGAATCACGTTTCAACAGGATATGTTAAGATTATTAACAATGAGACAATGATGGTTGACAATTTGAGTTTTTATCCAACCGTGACCTTGGTTAATAGATACTAGAGTAATAATAAAGCCCAGTTGCCAACAATAGTTAATAAAGCATAGGCTTGCCGCAGGCGCAACACAAGCCTACGGCTTCATAGCCGTGCCGTTGGGCACAAGGTGGAATTGCCATAAAAGGATATCCTACACGTTTAAAATTAATGTTTTTTTATAATTATTCTAATTAATTGTTTCAATTTTTAAGGGATTAATAAAATGAAAAAATTACTCCTTGCCTTCCTCATGTTAACCTTTCTTTTCGGATGTGAAAAGGAAGAGATTGAACCAAAAGTAGATAAAATTCAACTCCTTTCTGGAGGCACCTATTCAGGTAAGAAATGGGAAATGATTAGTTTTGTTACAATCTCAAACTATTTTACTTGGGATATTAACAAGTTCGATACTATTGATTCTTGGCCTAATTACCCTGAGTCTATCAAAGATAATGTTACTATAATTTACCCAGATGGTAAGGCCGAATTAGTTGAAGGTGCCATCCATTATAATGAGGATACCCCTCAAATTTTCAACGATTTACAAACGTGGATGTTAAATAGCAATCAAGATAGTGTTGTTATTTATGACGCTGTAGGCTTACCTTCAATACACGCTACTTGGGGGATTGTTGTTACTGAAGATAAAATAGAATTGACTCGCCAAGAATTAGATTATGTATTCAAAGGAAGTTCTTTGACACAAATAGTAGAATTTAAGGGGATTGATTAACCCAGTGTGCAACATTGTATATACTCAATAGGGTTTTGTGAGTTAAGTGCTTTCAGTTTTAATACGCGGGATAATGAATCACTTCGACCACCCTACTGTGAGTTTACACTTAGCGTTAGTGTGCCATGAAGCTGTGGTAATCCAATAGCTGTAATTACCTACCTAAATAATTTGATGTTCCTTTAGAAGACACCTTATGTGTATATATGTAAAAAGAAAATAAAAAAGGGTATCGATAATCCGTATGAGCGAAAAGTTCATAGCCTGCCCTGTAATTAACAGGGTACGGTTTGATGAAGGGGGCGCTGATAATTTATTGCTTATTATTATTATCTTTATAGGTATTAATAAAGTAGGCTATCAGGTTCTACTCTACTAACCAACCTAACAAGCCCAGATATTATAAACTTACTTCCTTGTCCAAATTAAACCATTTTGAAAAACAGCTGTCTAAAAAGCAAAAGATTTCAAATGATAAAATACTTGGTTTTAATAATAACTTGCCTTGGCTCACAACTTTTTGCTCAAGAAAATAACAAGCATTTATCCGCTACAATAATTGGCTCTGGCTCACCTAAATTTAACATAGAACGCTCGGGACCTTCTGTACTAATAGCTTACAAAAACACGCAAATTTTGGTGGATATGGGAAATGGTACCCAAGCCAATTTGACCAAAAACAACACTAAAATTAAGGACATTGATGGCTTCCTTTTTACACATCATCATTTAGACCATAATGAGGAGTTTACCCCTATTTTTATCCAGTCGCTTCTTGGGGGAAACAGCATAATTGTTGCCGGACCAAAACCTACTACAACAATGGTAGATCAAATCCTTACCATTTATGAAGAAGACATTGCCTATCGACTCTCAAAATCCGGAAGAAGTATAAGCGATGTTAAATCCAACTTCACCGCTAAAGACTTGACCGGAAACAGCCCATTCTATATTGGAAATATAAAAATCACCTACATACCTGTAAACCATACCATTGAAACATACGCCTATCGTTTTGATGCAGGAAATGAATCTATCGTAATTTCTGGAGACTTAACCTATTCTGAATCTTTACCTATCTTGGCTAAAAATGCCGATTATTTAATAATGGATGCTGGTGGAGCTATTGAGTTAGGAAGGAAAAGAAATGCTACAAGAAAAAATAACAATAGGAACAGTACTAAAGAAAAAGCGCACGTTAATTTAGCAGAAAGTTCTCGAATGGCTAAAGAAGCCAATGTTAAAAATTTAGTCTTAACACATTTCAACTTTACAACTGTTGATGAAGAAGCTACATCAGCCGAAATACGTAATCATTATTCAGGCACCATTATATTTGGAAAAGACTTAATGTCATTGCCTCTCAAACAAAATAGGACTACAAACAAGCGTACCAGTTCAAAGTATAGCTACCCCATTGTTGATACAGGAATTAAGAATTTTTACTCTGATACAAAAGAAATTTCCAGACCATCTATTGGAGAACCTTTTTATGGACAAGATGCCAATTATACTGGTAATCAGCCCTCATACACCGACAATGGCGACGGCACAATAACAGATAATGTCACAGGCTTAATGTGGGAACAAAATATGGGGACAAAAATGACACTGGAGGAAGCCACTCAGAAAGCAAAAAACACTAAACTAGGCGGTTATTCTGATTGGAGAGTACCCTCAATTAAAGAGCTTTATTCGCTGATACAGTTCACCGGAAAAGTTAAAGGAGCTACTGCCATAGAAATGTTTATTGATACAGATTACTTTAATCAACCACTTGGAAACAGTAAATTAGGAGAACGGGAAATTGATGCACAGACTTGGTCTTCAACAGCATATGTTGGAAAAACCATGAGATCTGATGCAACGATTTTCGGAGTTAATTTTGTAGATGGCCGAATTAAAGGCTATCCGAAATACAATCCAAAAACAGGTGCTGACAACAAAATGTATTTCCGTTTGGTACGTGGAAATACAGAATATGGCAAAAATAATTTTATAGATAATGGCGATGGAACGGTGAGTGATTACGCTACTGGATTAATGTGGCAAAAAACGGATGATGGTAGGGGTAAAGATTGGGAAGAAGCCCTACGCTACGCCGAAAACATTGAGCTAGCCTCACATTCAGATTGGCGTTTACCTAATGCAAAAGAATTACAGAGTATCGTGGATTATACACGTTCCCCAAAAACAACCAATTCACCTGCAATAAATCCTGTTTTTGAATCTACTCAAATCAAAGATCCGGATGGAAACCCTGGACAGTATCCTTTTTACTGGACGAGTACAACACACTTAGATGGACAAAACCCCTCTGCACATGCTGTTTATGTTGCTTTCGGGGAAGCACAAGGAAAAATGAATGGTAGGTTGATGGATGTTCATGGTGCGGGAGCGCAAAGAAGTGATCCAAAAAGCGGGAATAAGAATGACTATCCTGAATACTTTGGGCCACAAGGTGATGTTCGATATGTTTATAATTATGTAAGATCTGTTAGAGATATCAACCACAAAGAAAATACCGAGACTACCCAGGAATCAGTTCAAAAGAGTGAACAGGCGCAGCAAAATCAACAAAAGAATAATGGCCAGAATTTAAAAACCACAGCCCCTTCTTTCAAAAAAATGCTGACGAATATGGATACCAACAAGGATGGGAAAATCGCTAAATCAGAAGCAAGGGGTAAATTGAAAGAAAACTTTGATCAACGAGATAAAAACAAAGACGGTTATATTACAGAAGAAGAATTGACTAGAAGAAACCGATAAAAACCTGGTTCATCAATGTGAAAAAATATTAGCCGCTTAATCGCTCAGTCTAAACAAAGTATACCTATAAAAGGACCGTGTTTAACCTAATAGTTGCAGTTCAAAGATCCTCTACTATTCTTTTACCCAAACCCTAATGAGCCATGAAGCTGTGGTAATCCTTTAGTTGTAAATCTTACCTAAATAATTTGCTGTTCCCTTAGAAGGGCTTCTATCAGTAAACTTTAGATGGTTTCGCAGAAGCTTAGCAGGCTAAAATGTTCAAGCCGAAATGCGTAAACGCGCCAGAGTGTTTGCCGAGCAGATACTACCTTATAGCCATTTGCATAGCATTTTAAAAACTTCCCATTAAAACTTAAGCGTATCTTCTATATTCCTTGTCTGAAAAACGTAATTTAACAGGTGAAATTTGTGTAAGTAGCGGAGCGCATAGGTGTTTTTATGCAACTCTTTAATCATTTAGGTATTTAAGCAATAGTGGTGGTACATTAAATATATGGAGACATAATATGATAATAGCTTCTTTAATGATTGTTATAGGTTTTATAAGCCTAATTTTTGGAGCGAATTGGCTTGTATCCGGGGCTTCTTCATTAGCGAAAAAAAATAATGTTCCTGATCTGGTTATAGGATTGACAATTGTAGCATTTGGCACTTCTGCACCTGAATTGATCGTTAATAGCGTAGCTTCATTTGATGGGTTTTCTGACATCGTTTTTGGAAATATTATCGGCAGTAATAATTTCAATTTGTTCATTATACTCGGTGTTGCAGGTCTCATTTATCCAATTACCGTTCAATCTTCCACAGCATGGAAAGAAATTCCTATTTCCCTGATTGTCGCCTTATTATTGTTGGTCCTGGCCAACGATTTTTTTATAAATCAAAACCCTGAACTTTCAAACATTGACGGCCTGATTTTATTGACCGGATTTGTTTGTTTTATTTATTATGTTTTTACCCAATTGAAACAAGAAAAATCTGAAGTGATTGCCTATGAAGAAAAATCAAATTATAAAATTGGGGCATTAATTATAGTTGGCATGGCTGGGCTTATCATTGGAGGGAAATTAGTGGTCGACAACAGTATAAA
This sequence comes from Cyclobacterium sp. 1_MG-2023, assembly GCF_030546805.1. Classification (GTDB taxonomy): domain Bacteria; phylum Bacteroidota; class Bacteroidia; order Cytophagales; family Cyclobacteriaceae; genus Cyclobacterium. The sequence continues at coordinate 114,440 of NZ_JAUOPC010000001.1, forward strand.
TATGGCGACTGAATTAGGCGTTAGTCAAAAAATAATAGGTTTAACCATAGTTGCTGCCGGAACCTCCCTTCCGGAATTGGTTACATCAATGGTTGCAGCCATAAGAAAGAATAGCGATATCGCCATTGGAAACGTAATTGGTTCAAATATCTTTAATGTTCTGTTAATACTTTCCATCAGTTCGTTTGTAAATCCAATTGAATACAACCCGAATTTTAATCAGGATTTATTAATATTAATAGGAGGTACTGTTTTTCTACTTTTGGCAATGTTTACCGGAAAAAGAAAAAAACTTGATCGGTGGGAGGCTTTAATCTTATTAAGTTTCTATTTGATTTACACGACCTTTTTGGTATCAAAAGAAATATAAAAAACCAATAACTAAAAATCCTATGACCAGATACTGGTCGTTGAGCTGGTCGAAGGGTACTTTCTATACTGAAAAACAGATGGATTGAAAAATCTACCGGGATAAACCGGATTCTGTAGTTAAAGTAGAATTGACCTATGAGGTTAGTGTGGACAAAAATAGAAATTCAATAAAACCTTAGTTTGACTAAAGAATTCCTTGTCTGAAATGTTTAATTTAACAAGTGTTTTAAACCATGGAGTTTGGTGTATATGCCTTTAAATGCTACTCCTAATATAAATAGGTAGGTAAACAGTTGTTCGACTCAATTAAAAAATAAGTAATTTTACACCCATTAGCCTGTAATTTTTCGTATAATAAGCAAAAGGGAAAAGATATGAATTCAACCAAAGATTCAATTAAAGATATTCCTGAGAAAATTTCAGATAGCCAGGTGGTTACCTATATACATTCAGGAGATTTAGGAACAAAACAAGTTAAACTCTTCAAAACCTTGACTCATTCAAGCGATAAAGTCATTTCTGAATGGTTTGATGTTAGTGAAAAAACTTTCTATAGTTATAGAACCACTACAGCAAAATTAAATATAAATTTCAAAGAAAAACTACTTTTATTAATATCCTTGTATAAACTAGGAGAAAGAGTTTTCGGCTCCAAAAAAGCATTTAATGATTGGTTGGAAAAACCTAATTTTCATTTTAACAATAAACAACCTGTAGATTTTTTTAAAACCATTTCTGGTATTAGATATATTGAGGACAGATTAACCGGAATGCTATATGGAGATAATGCTTAATTATGGAAGTATACAGAATTTCACACAAAGATTACTCAAAAGTATTATCAAGTGCTGGTTCATCAAACAGGTGGAATTATGAGGGTGAATATGTTATTTATACAGGTTCTTCCAGGTCATTATCAACATTGGAGTTAATTGTTCATAGAAATTCCATTAAAAAGCTTCCTGATTATGAAATGATGATCTTGTCAATAGCTGATGAAGATAATTTAATGGAGCAAATTTTAATCAAAAAATTACCGGCTAATTGGCGTTCATTTACATCCTATTTTAAATTACAAAAAATAGGTTCAGCCTGGTATAAAAAACAAAGCTCCTTAGTACTGAAAGTACCTTCTGCGGTAATACCAAAAGAATACAACTATATTATTAACACAAAACATCCTACCTTCAATACGAATGTCTTATTAGTTAGAAACGAAGAATATTTTTTTGATGAAAGATTGTTTGAATAAAAACTGTATTTCTTAACTAAATATCCTATGATTGTCGCTTACCCAAACCGGTCCCTGAGGCTGTCGAAGGGTATCGATTGGAAAATCTGGGGATTGCACATGACAATGGTTTAATAGGTGACTTGGACCAACCCATTCAATATTTTTTCCCCAAATACATCGATATCCTGCACACCGCTACCTGGCCGGTAAGCCTGAAAGATGCACTTACAATGTCTGCAGGATTGGACTGGAATAAATGGGAACTTCCTATATCAGACCCGGAAAATGAAGTAATAAAAATGCTTTTCAGTCAAGACATGTATGATTATGTATTGAAACGAAATATTGTCACCGGAACTCAACCGGGAGATAAGTTCGAGTACAACAGTGGCCTCTCGGTACTGCTTGGTGGTGTTATACTAGATGCTACCGGAATGCCAGCTGATACATATGCCGAAAAAACATTGTTCAATCAATTGGGAATCCAACATTACAATTGGTTTTCCCTTACAGACGAAGTTCATACAGGTGGTGGACTCTGGTTACAGCCCAGAGATTTTCTGAAAATGGGCCAATTGGTACTTGGTAGGGGAAAATGGAATAAATAACAGATAATTTCTGAATCTTGGATAGAAGAATCTACTGCCTTTCATCTACCACACTTGGAAAACAGTGGTTACGGTTATCAATGGTGGCGAGGTGAATTGAATGTAGATGAAATGAAATTCCCTATAATTTATGTAGCCGGCTACGGTGGACAATTTTTATTTATAGTTCCTGATTTGGACCTTGTAACTTTGTTCTTGCATCATAATCCAAAAGATTTGGAATTAAGCCATACCATGGCATGGAAAGAAATGGAGAAATTTATTGTTCCTTCTTTTATAAGAAGATTAAACCATTAACCTTATAATGCCAAGTGGCTAGTATCAACTTCTTTCGCTAAATTTATAAAATACCAAAAAAGGGTTATGACGTCACAAACTTCTTGCAAGCATATCACTGCTATCTCAGAATTTAAAACAGCCAATGAGCATGTTTGCGAAGAATGTGTAAAATTGGGTGATGGTTGGGTACATTTGCGCACATGTCAGGAATGTGGTGTTACGCTTTGTTGTGACAATTCTAAAAACAAGCATGCAACAGCTCATTATCGTTCCACTAACCACCCGGTTATTAGTTCAGGAGAACTTAATGAAAGGTGGCTTTGGTGTTATGCCGATAAAGCTTTTGTAACCTATTAAACCAAACCATTTATGATAGATTCTAAATATCCGGAGTTAACCGAAATACAAGTTGAAAAACTTAAAACCTATGGTGAGGTTGAATTTTACAAAGAGCCTACGGTGGTGTTGGATTTTGGTGATCAGCATTACGATTTTTTTGTAGTACTCACCGGTGGAATAAGAATTATAGATCCTTATAAAAGAGAGGATAGCATTGCCATCCACAGAAGACATCAGTTTTCTGGGTCTAGTAGTATTTTGTCTCATAGAACGGTTGGTGTTTGTGGCGAAACATTAGAAAACACACAGCTTATAAGAATAAGTCCAGAAAAATTAAAAAGTGCCATTGCTAAATTCAGTGATATTAGTGATGTGCTTTTGAACGCTTTTTTACAACGTGAAGATGCACTGAAGAATAACGTACAAGGCATAAAACTTATTGGTTCTGAACACTCTAATGAAACTTATGCCATTCGTGATTTCATGGATAAAAATGATATCTGGTACAATTTTATAGATTCTGATAAGGAAGAAGGATTGGTACAAATGTTAGCCACTTTCAATCTTAAGGAATCTGATTTACCTGTTTTAATCAATAGTCAGAATGATATTTCTATTCGTCCGTCTATAGATGAAATTGGAGAATGTACCGGTGTTCGTTTACAGCTAGATGATGAAATTTACGATGTACTGGTAGTTGGAGCGGGCCCGGCAGGATTGGCAGCTAGTGTGTATGCAGCTTCAGAAGGACTAAAAGTGTTGACTATTGATAGCAACTCCCCGGGTGGACAAGCTGGTAAGAGTTCTAAAATTGAAAATTACCTGGGCTTTCCTACAGGAATTTCCGGTAGGGATTTAGCGAATAATGGCTATATACAAGCACAAAAGTTTGGCTGTACCATTTCTGTACCACATAGGGTAGAGGGCATAGAGCGAAAAGACAATTATTATCAAATCAGTTCTAGCAACACTTCTATTTTAAAAGCTAAAACAGTAATTGCGGCTACAGGTGCAGCCTATAGAAGGTTACCCTTAGAAGGTATTGAAAAATTTGAAGGTTCCGGTATATACTACAGCGCCACCTCTATGCATGCAAATATGTGCAGAAATAGTGAAATTGGTATTGTGGGTGGTGGTAACTCAGCAGGTCAAGCAGCATTATTCTTGGCAAATTATGCGCATAAAGTTTATGTGATAATTAGAAATGAGGACATAGGTGCCAAAATGAGCGATTATCTGGTACAGCGTATTATCGCTTGTGAAAATATTGAAGTATTGACCGGTAGTAACGTGATAACAGTTGAGGGAAGCACCTATTTAGAAAAGGTTGAAATCAAGAAAAATGAGACCTTAGTTGAAAATGATATTGGTTATCTTTTCACATTTGTAGGAGCAAAGCCTTGCACAGAATGGTTAGATACTATTATTGATACAGATGCCAAAGGTTTTGTACATACGGGACTTGCCATTTGTGACAATGCTTTAAATAGCGAACCTGAGTTTGGTCAGAGAAAGCCGTATACCTTTGAAACTAGTTTACCGGGATTATTTGCAGTTGGCGATGTACGCTCAGGTTCTGTAAAACGTGTAGCTTCTGCCGTAGGTGAAGGTTCTATTGTTGTAAGTGATATTCATAAATTTCTGGCCCAAGACAAATTTGCTACTACCGCAAATTAAACCATCTATGCAGTATAGAAGGGATGTCTCAAACTGATCAGTTTTTGCTCTATGGGCAATTTAAGTTAAATTTTATGCTGTTTAAATCTCGTATTTATTGTCGATCCAACGAAGCACAGCCTTTTAGCCATTTCCAGTCAATTTTCAACAGTTTCCATTAAAACTTTAGTGAGAGAGCAGGATTCCTTGGCTGAAATGCTTAATTTAAGATGGGCTTTGAAATGGAAAAGAAGGGGTAATATTCAAAATGTTAAAGCGAAGTACCATACAACATTAGGAGTCTAACGATTAGAATACGCTTGAGTAGTTCTTATATTGTTTTCTTCAAACCTTAGATTCCTTAATGTTAGCCTTAAATTGCAAGCTATGAACAGAAAGAAAAAAATCATCAGGACTTGGAAGGGATGGACTACATTAGATAATGCTTCAATTTATGAAAATATGCTTATCAATGAAGTGTTTCCTGAAGTAAAAAGGAAGGGTGTGGCAGGATTGGAGAAAGTGAGTATTTCGACAAGTGAAAAAAATGATGAGGTAGAATTTTTTCTTATACTTCAGTTTGAATCTTTGGAATCTGTGAAAATGTTTGCGGGTGAAAAATATGAATTGGCATATATCCCGGATAATGCTAAACGTGTTTTGTCACGATATGATGCAACTGCTCAACACTTTACTATGAAAGAAGAATTAATACTTAAATAAATTTGACCTACAAAACCTATTGCGTTTAACTAAACCGTTTGGCCAAATAAAAATACAAAACTTGGAGCTAATAACTTTAAAAACATTTGATAATTCAATTGAGGCTCACTTGATGAAATCTAAACTCAAAAGTGAGAATATTGTGTGCTTTTTATTTGATGAAAATATAGTAGGGCTTAATCCTGTATATAACATAGCAGTTGGTGGGATAAAGTTAAAGGTTATTAAATCAGACATTGATAAGGCGAGTTTAATTTTAAAGGAGACTGAAAAAGCTAGGTTAACCAATGAAATTGGCGAAGTTATCATCTGTCCGGTTTGCCATTCAGAAGAAGTTTATGGTGGATTCAAATCAATGAAGGGAATAAAGGGGATAATATCAGCTATTACCTCATTCCTATTGATGGTTTATCCGATTTATTATAAGTCCATTTACAAATGCAAAAAATGCGGAAAAGAATTTAAATAATGCCTCTGCAAAAAATACCAAGCATCCTGGCGAATGGAACAGTCCCAAACCGGATCCTGAACCTGCCGAAGAGTCCTTTTTATAATGAAAAACGGATGGATTGAAAAATCTTGAGCCAAAGAGCCGGAATTCCTTGTTTATGGAGAGGTATTGGCTTAGTATAATGAAATATTTTTATCCCTTTTGCCGAAAAGTATTCAAATTGAACGTATTAAATCCGTTTTTAGCTCATTTTATAAGGTTTTTTAAATCTTTTTACGGTTTGATGTTTTCGCAATTCTTAATTTAAAAAGTAAGTTAAGAAGGATGGATGCGTATAATCAAAAGCTATTACTCTTCTGGAAAGGCATTGCTAATTTTCGGTATCATCTCCGGTGTTTTAGTTTAACAATGCAATATGTAGTTCCAAAATTGGTTAATATAAAACTAAATATTATTTTAACATTTTAAGACGATTCAATACCTTAATCTAGTAAAACAAAAAGATCTGCTATGAAATATTTATTTTCTATGAGTTTAACATTTTTTTCATTATGCGCATTTGCACAGGATTCAAAGACTTCATTGATGAAGATTGTTTTGGCTGATTCAGTAATTAATAAATATATGGCTGGTATTGGGAAAGAAGATATTAATGAATATAAATTATTTCATGGATCTGGGTATTATATCTTTAATGATGGAAATGTTGAATTTCAAGAACATAATGGTAACAATAGTAATGCTATACAAAAAGGAATTATCAAAAAGATAAAAATTAATAAGAATAAGGCTATAGTGAAATTTTATACAGCTTCATGTAACAACACACGCGTCAGCTTGAAGAAAGAAGCAAAAAATTGGGAAATTAAATCGAGGCTGATTTACAGAAGCTGGAAGCATCCAAAAAAACAACCTAAACTTGTATACTATAGTTTGAATTAAAAATTTAGGATCGTCGTTGAATTTCTGATTTGAAATGTTCATTTTAACAAATACATTAAGCAAAAGTAGAAGGGATATAATCCAAATAAGCAAAACTTCTATGCCAATTATGTATATACATATGTTTTAACAATTGAAAATGAGAAAATTAAAACTTCAAATTCAACTTTCAATTGATGGATTCATCGCTGGTCCTAATGGAGAAATGGACTGGATGATTTGGAATTGGGATGATAAGCTAAAGGATTTCGTAACCCAACTAACGGAATCAACTGATACTATAGTTTTGGGTCGCAAACTGGCAGAAGGATTTATTCCATACTGGAGATCAAATAAGGAGTTGGAAGGTGCTGAAAAAATTAATAATTCTAAGAAAATAGTTTTTACCAAAACACTTGAAAGCTCGAACTGGGAAAATACCATTTTGGAAAAGGGAGATTTGACAGATAAGATACAAAAATTAAAATCCTTAACTGGGAATGACATGATAGCCTATGGTGGGGGAGCATTTGTTTCATCACTAATCAAAGAAAATTTGATTGATGAATATTACTTTTTTATTAACCCTACTATTTTAGGTTACGGAATGCCAATATTTGAGAAAACTGACTATAATAAGGAGTTGAAGTTGGAAGAAGCAAAAGCTTATGAGTGTGGAATAACCGTTTTAAAGTATACGAATTGAACACAGTATTAATTTACACTCCCAGTTCAACCCCTATGACTCGATTAAGGCCTCGGTTCATTGTAGTCCTGTTCGATCAGTATTGGACTCGGCCTCTGCTAGCTTTTTATGTTGGATATTGGATAGTTTTGTTGGGGGAATTAGGAAGCAATTGAATTTTTATATAGTGCCAATAAATATGACCAATTAGAGCTTTTTGTTCCCTTATCCATTTCTAGTCCATTTCCCACAGTTTCCATTAAAACATTAGGATATCCAATGGATTCCTTGCCTGAAATCCTTAATTTACTAGAATAAAAAACCGAAATAGCGGTAAGGTTGTTCGGTTTCGGTTTTTAATTAAATTTACGGGTGGGATCTGGAAGAGAAAGTCGTGCTATTACATGGCAAAAAAAGGCATAATTCCCACATTAGGCATTTAGTAATTTGTACAAGCTTTAGTAGTTCTTATATTGTATTCTTCAAACAGAAGATATCTCAGTTTCACTTCTCATAAGCTAAAAAATTAAAAAGTACACTATTATTAATAATTTGGAAACATAAAATACAATCTTATGTCAAAGGTAAAAGACAAACTTATAGATCAAATTACATCCTTAAACGATGAGGAGCTATTGGAATCAATATCAAATATGGTGAGTCAATTAAGTGCTGATGGGACGATCGAATTGTCGGAAGAAGTGCAGCAGGAGCTAGAAAAAAGAAGCGCAGAAATTAAAAAAGGAAATTTTATGACAAACGAAGATTTTGTAAAGAGATTTAACAAATGAAATTGAAAACAATTTGGTCATTAGAAGCAATTTATGAATTTGAAGCTATTTGTGAATACTGGGACAAAAGAAACAATTCAAATTTATATAGCCGTAAATTGTTCAAATTAACTCAAGAAGTTATTAAAATAATAGAGAAACACCCCAAATTGGGAGTAAATTCAAATTCAGCAAATATAAAAATGAGACTTGTTGAAAATAATTACTATTTAATTTACAAAATTTGCGATGAACACATTGAAATTTTAAAATTTTGGGACACTAGGCAAAATCCGAAAAAGAGAAAATTTTAAAAAAACGAGAGGTAATTGAGTGATTGGCTACTAACTAAAAGCCTACAGAGTTTCCCTTACGATTTATCCCGAATATAGGGGACAAGGTACCCTTAAAAAAATTAGCCTAAGCAGAACATTTTCCGTGTCTGCCCTTTATTTAGAAGGCTTTTTCTTTCAAGCATGTGTTAGTCTCAAACTGATCAGTTTTTGCTTTATGGGCAATTAAAGGTACAATTTGACACTGTATAAATCTCGCATTAATTGTCTACCCAATGCAGCAAATCCTTTAACCATTTCCAGACCATTTTCAGCAGTTTCCATTAAATTCTTAGTCTATTAACTGGATACTTTGTCTGGAATGCTTAATTTGGCAGGGAAATTAAGCAGAAGTGGCTGAGTGCTTAGTTGATAAATACATAACTCCTTAGATAAACTTACTTATATACATTTATTGTAGGTAATTGAAAAAAATGTAAATGGCATATTCGTTTGATATTGTTGATCAAAAAGTAAATGAAACTGAATTCTTTTTGAAAAAGATGGTTGAAGCTGAGAGCAATTGGTTCGAATTCTCTTGCTATTTAACAGCATTCCTTTCTGCATCAAGAACCATTACACTCGCACTTCAACGATTTAAATTTATAGATGGATTTAATGACTGGTATGAACCACACCAGTCAGTTCTTAAGGGAGATCCATTAGCTAAATTTTTTCTTGAAATTCGAAATGATAATGTGCATGGCGGACCGAACCCAGTTGTTGGAGTATCATTTTACCATGGTAAATCTAAATATCGTTTTAAGGAACAGGACAAACTGGAGCATGGTGATATTGTTTCAAGTTGTCGAATACACTTTATAAAGCTGCTTGAAATTGTTCATGATTGTTATGTGGTGTTGGGAGTTCATATTGACCCACAACAATATTACACAAAGGAAAATTTTTCAACATTAGGATGCAATATTAATGATGCTGAAGTAGAGATTTGGGGTTGGGTAATGACATCTTTTATTGATGATGGGATGGATGAAGATGACCGATGGCACGAATTAAGAGGAAGAGTTGGAGAGTGTCATATTAATCATCTCTTTAAAGGGTATTTAAATAAAGTCACGCCTCAACCTAATATTCCGGATAGAATACAGGACTTTGACTTTACTGATGAAGATAGAGGATGGACATACATTCCACCCGGGTTTAATACAATAGACGATTATCTAAAAACAATTGACAAAATAAAGTAACTACCTACACAATTGTGTAAAAATGCATTAAAACGTATTTTACACGAAACGTTGCCACACTTATTCGAACCATGAAACATTTCGCTTTTGGATTAACATTTATAATTATGACCTCTTGTGGACAGGCTGATATTCAAAGTGGACCACAAGCAGATAACTTGAAAGTAGAAGAACCTAATATCAAATCAGAAACTTTTGATGATGAAATTATAACCTTACTTTATGAAAAATTAGACTCTGGATTTGATATTGACTTTAAGCAAAACCATCTTGAGAGCATTTTAAAAAATCTAGATATATTGAGTTTAAAAGAGGGAGAGGAATTTGAAAAAGAAATGCTCTTCGAAGACTATAAATGTGACTGCCTTGACAAAATAAAAATCTATTATGATAAAGCGGATGACAGATTTATACTATGGGTCTATGAAGAATTTTATGAAACTGATTTAGATTGGTGTCCTGAAACCTCATATTCCTATTCTTTTCAAATTGTGAACCATAAAATTACGGACTTGAAATTGGACTTTATGGCCGGATAAAAAAAATAAAATACGTTTGGCAACAATTAAGCTATAATTATGCGATTTAGCCTTCGGTTCATTATAGTCCCAATCGATCGGTATAGCTTAGCCAATTCCTGACCATATTCAACTGTTTCCATTAAATTCTTAGTCTATCTATTGGATACCTAGTCATAAACGCTTAATTTAAAAAGAAATCAATTCAGTCGGTACATAGCTGATTTATGTAACTACTTGGATAAACTTAATTATTTACAGTTGTTAGCATACATTAAAAAAACTATGAGTAAAATAGAATTAAACTTTTGCAAAATTGTTCAAGATTCTCAAGATTATGGGAGTAATAATGAGCATATGATTTCAAGAGTATACTTCACAGTTGATGAAAAAGAATATGAATGTAATGTTCGACAACCTTATGGAGAAAGTTTTTCATTTGAAAAGGATCCAATTGAAGTTGAAGCACCCGAAGAATTAAAAAAAATAATCAACTATGGACAATTTAGAGATGAAGTTGAAAATTATTTTCGAAAAGCCGTTAGTGCTAATGCACACGGAATCCGAATTGATGGAGGAATGAATATTAGAATGCGAAATAATACTATAGAGAATCCACACAAAACGAGTATTGACAAAGCAGGAATAAGTGGTGCTTGGTAAAAAAAATGGTATGCTAATAACTAAGCATTCTGACATTTGGAACAGCCTAGTCTGAGTGCAATGAAAAGTTTAGGGAATATATCAATATCCCTTCGACAAGCTCAGGGACCAGTTCTAGTCTAGGCAATGGGTGCTGTTGGCTGTGTTTAAATTAGACTTGCTAGGGTAAATGATTTCCTTTTAATGTATGGCCTACAGCTAAGTGTGAGTAAGGTGAAAATACAATCCTTCTTTAAAATTGGTAATAAAATGGAAACCAGTAAAGTATATCTCTGTAGAGTGGAAAGGTCGAAAATAAACGGTAATTATACTGTTTGGTTACCGGAACAACCGGACGATGATTTTGTTGATCTGTTGGTGGATAAAAATGATTTATTACAAGGGGAACTGTGGGGAATTCTTTTAAAAACCGGTGCCAGGGATAGCAACTTAGATGTTTCAAAGGTCTATTTTGCCCCTGAAGGAGATGTCTTTGTCTCCTATACCAGCGATTATGAATTGAGTAAAAACATGGAGAAAATCCTAAATGAACTGATTTTAAATCAGGAGTACTTTATTAACATGGTCCACCTAAGCGGATTAGATTAGTAATTGGCAGTATAACAGGTTATTTTTAATGACATTTTTATACCTTTAGCATTATCCGCTATAAAAGGTGTTCTATCATGGTTTTACGTGCGCTTACCCTTCTTGTTTTTTCCTTTTCCATAGTCAATTTTGCCCAGGCACAAGTAAAATACAATAGGGTGGTGTTTAAACCCAACCCCTATGTAGAATACCATCCCAATGGCAATATTTACAAAAAAGGTTTTGTGAATGCCGACAATCAATTCGTTGATACGCTAGCCATTTTCTTTCCCTCTGAAAAATTATCGATGACTGCCGTTTACGACAATGGGGTGCCGAATGGGTTATGCATTCATTACAATGAGGATGGCTCAATTAGTAGGGAAGGGCTATATGCACAAGGCAAAAAAGAAGGGCTTTGGATCTATAATAACTATGCTGAATCTAAAGATGGTCTTCCTTATCGCTTCACTGTGAATTATAAAAACGGCCAACTTCATGGAGAGACAATCCTTTATGAAGGAACACATAAAATCCGCTCCGTACATGCATTTTTAGGTAAACCCGCACCGAATACAATATGGGAAATGTATTACGATAATAGCGATAATTTATGGGCTGTTGGCTTCATTTCCGATGACAATCAATTTACCTTGAGGGGCTTATATACGGAAGAGGGGAAATTTGTGGACAAGGTTGGGGTCAGTAAGGAAAAAACCGAAACTTTTTTAGAAGCCATGAGAACGTTTTATAAGTCCATCCCTAAACAAGAAATAAAGTCGACGTCCAAGGTCACCTATGAGAATAAGACAGTTACACATAAATCCGTCCCCTTTAGCACTTATCACGCCAATGGGAAAGTTCATGAGAAAGGCTATCGCAATGCCAAAGAGCAGCTTGTTGGAAAGTTACAAACCTTCTATTCGTCAGGCACTTTAAAATCCGAAATGTACTATTTCAATGGAGCGCTTCAAGGTGACTGTACGCATTATAATGAGGATGGTACCACTAAAATGCAAGGCAAATATGCCAAAGGTAAAAAAGATGGTTTATGGATTTATCCTGATTACATCAAGAATAATGGGGCTAGGTTTAGTTATGAGGTACATTACAAAAACGACCTGGTTCATGGAGAAACCTTATTCATCCGTGGAGATGAAAAATGGTTGTTGATGACAGCTTCCGAAGGAGTATTGCTTGGGAAATGGGAAACCTATTACCCAAATGGCAACCCATCAAGCTCTGGTTTGGTGAGTGCTGCCGGAGATGTTCTTACCCATAAAGTATTTGACAAAGAGGGTAAAAGACTGGTTACGATGTTTTCACCGCCTACTCCTGAAAACTTAAGCAAGTCTATCAAGGATGTTTTTGCCACCATTCCTAAATAGTAAAACACATAAAAGGTAAGCATTAGTCGACTGAAGGAAGGTAAAAATACCCGAAGTGACAGGAAAGTACAGGAATCGGAAAGAAACCTGCGGGAATGCAATAGTAACACGAAGGAATGAAAAAGGAGGTTCTAGTTTCCGAGCCCTGTTTTTTTAAATATGGCATATGCCTTTTCCTAAACCTTTTAAATTGATCCGAATGATTCTTTAAAAAGTGCTTATGCTTTTGTTGCTAGAAAGAATAAACCTATCCACAGCGGATATTTTTAGGATATTTTTTAAAATTTAGGTGATGGATTAAATTTGACCCGAAAAGGGACAAATGTTTATAGTCAATGCTTTCAGGTTTGGTATACGACCCTTACAAGGTCTAATATCAGAGAAACCCATTTCTTCCTATTAACCTATAATCCCTTTAGGATCAAAATGTCGTTATATTATTTTTATTACATAAGTACGTGATAGATAGAGGGATAATAAAATATAATGGTTATTTTAGATCAGCCAATTCCCGAAAGTGTCCCTAAATCCTTCTTGTTCTAGGTCCCTTTCACCAACTCGATCTACAAAACAAATGACCCTCTCATGAAAAAGATAACCTTCCTTTTCCTGACCCTATTTATTGTTTTCAATACCCAAGGACAAAGCCCGGAAAACCAAGCCCCCATTATTTTTATATACGATGCCAGTGGTTCCATGTGGGGACAGATGCAAGGGAAAACCAAAATGGAAATAGCTGCCAATGCCTTGAGCAGTACCATAGATAATCTTTCTGAGCAACAAAAAATTGGGTTTGTAGCCTATGGGCACCGAAAGGAAGGGGATTGTAAGGATGTGGAATTTATGGTGGATGCAGCCACCGGAACAAAAAAGGAGGTGATCACGGCCGTCAAAGGAATCAAACCCTTGGGCAAGACACCATTGGCCTATTCTGCAGTATTGGTCATTGATCAATTGAGAGCGGCCAAGCAGAAAGCCACCATTATCCTAATTACAGATGGGATAGAATCCTGCGATGGGAATATTTGTGAGATAGTTGAAGCGGCCAAGGATGAGGGCATAGATTTCAAGTTGCATATTATTGGCTTTGGCTTAAAGGAGGAAGATACCCAACAGTTGAGGTGTGCAGCAGGAGCAGGGGATGGGAGCTACTTTAGTGCTGAGAATGCTGAAAATTTTGGTGAAATCCTGAATGTGGCCACAGCTTCTACGGTAGACAAGCCTGCCAATAATTTCTCGGTATATGCACTAAAAAATGGCGAGCCATTGGATGTCTTTGTAAAGGCTTATGATATAGTTGCCAAAAGAGAGCCCATTATGCTCAGGACCTATCAAGATACCGGGTATTTTTACCTTCCCCCCAGCAAATACAATTTGGAAGTGATGCCATTGGAGGGAAGCGATGTAAACATGATCACGGTTAACAATGTGGAAAGCCATGAAAATACCATCGGACACCAAACCATTTCCTTTGATGGGGGAACTTTGAATGTGTTGACTACAAATAACGGGGAAGGTTGGGACAGCATGGTGAAAATTATTGATAGCAATGGAAAAGTAGTGGCCACAACCAGAACCTATGGGCGAGAGAAGGAAATGGAAGTCAATCCCGGCGTATATAAAGTAGCCATTCAGGCATTGGTTATGGAGGGTTTGCATACGAATACAGCAATGGATAGCATCGCCATAGAGGCTGGGAAATCTTCCCCATTGGTATACGATTTTAAAACGGGCAATTTTGAAATTTTTACCCGGGTAGGAGCAGAGGACATTGATACGGTGGTTGCGGTTAAGGAGAAAAAATCCGGAAAAAGTGTAGGGGGAGCCCGGACCTATAATAAGGGAGCGAAATTTCTACTCAACCCGGGCAATTATATGGTAACCGTAAGGCCCCTGGGAGCACATAAAGAAAAAGCAGCACAAACCATAGAAGTGGAAGTCAAAGCAGCGGAAACCATTAGCAAAACATTAAATTTCTAAGGGTGTCTTAAGATTTTGTCAGCATTGTTGCAGAAAAAAAGCAACAATGCCGCCAAAATCAAGTTGTATATGTTATTTCTCCTAGGGGTTTGCACCCCTAGCTACAAAAATATCACTCCTCCGGAGTTTTGGGTAAGGGTAAAATCGACATGCTCAGAATTTAAATCAATAGAGAATCAGATAGAATTCTAATACATCGGTAATTTACAATGTTAGGGAGTTAATTTTTATCAGTGCTATTTTCTTTATTCCGGCCTTATGGAAATTAGTAAAATGATTGCTCAATGGCGTTAAGAACAAAAAATCTGTCTGACGCCTTTTCGGCGGAGTTTTTTTTTGTTTAGCCAGTGAGTATTCATTTTGCGTTAAGATTTACATACAGCCTTGATCTTTTTGGTTCGTTTTTGTGTCATAGCCTGCCCTGAGTAGCGAAGCGGATCAGTGGACAAAAATGAACAGGAAGAGATAAGGGTAACCAATGGCTTTAATATTAAAATCATATGAAAAGAGTATAATATCACTATAACTCGTGTTGTATTAATTCCCTACAATCACCTGACTTTGGGCACTATTGGCTTTTCCATCTTCTATCAAAACCTTTAATGAACCTGATACGGCTTTTTCTCGGTCAAAGGCAATATTCACCCATTGTTTGCCCACACTGAGGTTTGTAGCTCCTGTACCCTTATTGAGAGGGATTTCTTTACCACTTACCCAAACCTTGGCCCGATCAATGCCCGTTAATTTCAAACTGAATTCACCCGCTTTAAGGATATTTACTTCAAATTGAACAAGGCTGAATTTTTTGCCTGTATTGTCTGTAATCACAGGAATATCTCCCAATGGCAGGCCTCCGGCCACCGTGCTGTACAAGGGCTTGCTGCTTGGGCCAATGTTTTTAGTGGGCAAGTTTTTCCAAGTATTCACCCCGTCTATTTTGCCCAATGCCTTAAAATCAGGGGCTGATTTCCAGCGCCTTACCAGTTTTTCATTGGTAACCCTAAAATCTCCATTGCTTCCCAGTTTGGAAAGGTAACTTACCAAATTGATAAATTCTTCTTTTTCCAGATTTGCCGTGATTCCTGCAGGCATCAAGGAACCGGGAACCTTTTCTACGTTTTTAATTTGTGATTTAGGAATGCCGTTTTCATTACCCGCCATGTCTCGAATGACAACTTCTCTTGCGCCATCATTGATTAAATAGCCCATCACTATTCCTCCATCATTTTTGGTAACCTTTTGTAATTCAAAACCTTCTTTGATTGATTCTGTAGGTTCGAGTATGGATTTGATAATATTGTCTATAGGTAAACTGGTGCCCAAAGAACTTAAATCCGGTCCCAGCTGACCACCGGCACCGCCTATGCCATGGCAGTTTTGACACATCATTGAAGATCTCCTATAAATGGCTTCGCCTTTTACCGGATTTCCTGAGGTTTTTACTTCGATTCCAAGGAGATAAATTTCTCGTTCGCTTAATTGCTGTGGCATTTTCTCAGGAGGTAAAACCCCACCAGAGGCTTCTAGAGCATCTTTAAGTTGTAGGGCTCCAGCCTTGGTTCTTCTATGCATAGGCAGTAATTCTTGCATGGTTTTTCTTCCTTTTTTGGCCGTTTCTGATGGGATGCGGGTATTGGACAAGGAATTGGCCAGAACTGCCGTGGCATTGTTGGAAGAAAGGAAAGCAGCAAATAGATCTCGCGTGCCGGTGTCCGTAGGCTTATTGGAAAGCAGAGTAGTGGCAGCCTCGGCAGCCTTCTCAGGGGCTGTTTTCACCAACTGAGAGATGGCCAATATCCGGATGCTTTCCTTTTTATGCGTATTGGCCATGTTGAGCAAAAGTTCTTGGCTATCGGCATCATCAAGCTTACCCATGGCTTCCATGGCCGCTTTTCTGACCTCTTCATTGCTGTCTTGGTTCTTTTGTAGGATAAGATCCATCAGATCTGCTTTTTTCCACAAGCCTACCAGTTGCAATACTTTTATTTCAACTGCTTCATTTTTACTTGTAAGCAAAGTTCTTAACTGCCCTGAAGTATGCTGTGGTGCCAGCCCTCTATCATTCGCTGCCCTGTGCAGTAGCTCTAGGTTTTTCAATTGGCTTTCTGTATCAGTTGAATTGATGGCAAGCAGGTATATTTTGCTTAAATCAGCTCTTGTGCCATATTTGGCCAATTTCTCCCGAACCATTTCCAGGTATTTATCCGGTACTTTATTGTCGCTATACAATTCAGCCAGCAAAGAAGTAGATTTTGGATCACTTACGGTATTGAGGGCAAAGATGGTTTTGTCCTTATTCCCAAAATAGTTCGGGTCCTCCAATAGTTTGGGTAGCCAAACCGGGCTTAAGGTATTTACCGTATGCCATAAGGCAAAGTCCAGATTAACATCCATGGGTTGATCCAAAGCTTCCAGTGCGGCAAGGGTCGCTTCTAAAGTGCTGAAATTTTGAAGACCAACTACCGCTTCCAACCTTACCGTCGCATGGCTGTCTTGAATGGCTTTGGCCAGTAGGGATTGGGTTTCCGGGATCTGTTCTTTCCAATGCACCAGAACCCTAATGGCAGCTGCTTTGGCTTCCGGATTATTAGCTTTTAAAAGCTTCTCCAACAATGGTACATTTACCGCACCAATGGCCTGATGTAGCCAAAGTCCTTCTAATAAATGGTGCTCGTATTCGGGATTTGAAGGGTCAAGTGTCTCGATCCATTTACCTAATGCTTCCTTTACTTCTTGCTCGTCCTTGTTTTTTAGGATTAATTTTGCTTGTAACCTTTCCCAGTTTTCCACTGATTTTAATGCCTCCAAAAGCTCCGGAATAGACTTTCCTTCTAATTCTGGATACTTAACTAGGGGACTGTCTTTTTTAGTTACTCTCCAGATCCTGCCATGCTGCTGGTCTCTTCTCGAATCAAAAAAGTCAACCTCCCCATGTTGAATGATAGGATTGTACCAATCGGCAATATATACTGCCCCATCAGGGCCCATTAGGATGTCTACAGGCCTGAAGCCAATATGATCTGTCCATAGCAAATCGTCTGCTTGCTTGGAGACAAAGCCACTTCCTTGCTCTTCCAAGACAAAACGGTTTACCCGGTTGGCCCTGAAATCATTGGTAATTAAACTTCCAGCCCAATTTTCCGGCATATGTGCCCCTGAAACGATATCCAAGCCACTGTGCTTGGGTTGACCGGGATTCAGGCCACTTAAAATACGTTCAGCCCCTGGTGCAGTAGCAAAAGTAGCACCCGGAAAGGCATAGTTAATTCCCTCTCTACCTGCACCATCTGTTAAAAAGCTCTTACCCCATTTGTCAAATTGCAAACCCCAGGGGTTGATCAATCCTTTGGCAAATACTTCCAATTGCTGTGTTTTGGTATTGTATTGCCAAACACCCCCACCTTCAAGCCGGCGAATGCCATAGGGCGTTTCTACGTGACTGTAAATGTAAATGGATTGATTGAAATACATCAGACCGTCAGGTCCCCAACGGAAAGTATGGATAAGGTGGTGGGTATCACCGGTACCAAAACCGGAAAGTATTTTGGTTCTTTCATCTGCTTTGCCATCTCCATCTGTATCCTTTAGGTGTAAGATTTCTGTAGAATTGGCTACATAGACCCCACCATCACCTGGCAAAAGGCCGGTGGGAGTGAAGAGGCCTTCAGCAAAAACAGTGGACTTATCTGCTTTTCCATCTTTATCGGTGTCTTCTATGACAAGTATTTTATCATTGGCTGTTTCACCGGGCCTGATGTGAGGATAAATGGTACTGCTCACTACCCATAATCTTCCTTGGGCATCCCAGTTCATTTGAATGGGCTTGACCACCATGGGGTCCGTCGCAAATAGATTGACTTCAAAGCCATCTGCCACTTGAAACCTGTCCATTTGATCCTGTGGATCTGAAGAGGGTATGTCACGGAGAGCATTTTGCCCATAGGCCGGAAGGTTTGCCAACAGTACGATCAACATTAAAATGACTTTCATGCCTACAGCACTCGCTATATAAGGTGTACTCTGAGGCTTTTTAGTCGGGTGTTTTATATATATTTTTAAATCCAAAATCATGGTATGGTTTGTATCTTGATAAAATGGGTCAATTGAATAAAATCCTGTAGTTAGGGCAATCGCTCTAGTTGGTAATGGAGGATTTTGGTCTTTTTGGTTTGATTGATCTTATCATCCAACCAAAGGATCAATGTATCCAAAGCTGCCAAACCCTCCTTATGTCTTCCTTGCTCATAAGAGCGGAAGCCCAGGATATAGGTTCTGTTTTGAGGCCGGTATTGCTGGAAATAGATTTTATCCTTTTCTCTTATCAATTTCAGCATTTGTTCTGATTGCTGTAAGCTAGGCCCTTGTGCCAAGGGAATACCTGCTTCCCAAGCCTTTCTGCTTCCGACGGCAATGAGTTTTCCGTCCACAGACAAGGAGTAATTTCCTTTTTTCAAGCCATTCACCTTAATTGTTTCATTACCTACATTAGGTTTAGAAGCCGGGTTTTGAGTACTATTAAAGGAAATTTTTCTGGCTTTATCGGCAATGGAGAGCTTATTTACCGGTACATTACTTTCAACGCTTTTAGTAGCAGCATCAATTTCAATGGTAGGAGTTTCCCTACTAAGCCCCAATTGATTCATTATTGTTTCAGCAAGCTGAACATATCCTTTTTCATTAAGGTGAATCCCATTGTTCTCGTAAAATTCAGCAGCAGTAGTTGTTGTAAAAGCATCAAAAACATTAACAAAAGCCAATTTTCGACTTTGAGCAATGGCATGAATTGACTGATTATAGTCGCTGTATGTCTTGTTTCTTAAGGCCAATAAATCCTCCGTTCCTGCAGAAACTTGTGGAATGGTAGAGAGTAATATTGCTTTTGCACCTATGGCTTCTACACTATCCAGCAATTGGTTCAAGCCATTTTTGAAAGCATCCACACCTTTTGACCCTTCTTGTGCTTCCACATTCCCATAGCCTATAATTACCCAATTTGGCTCTGTAGCTTTTATTTGAGAAATAAGCAAGTCGTAAGGACTTGGAGGATTGGTATAGTAGCTTCTTGCATCTCCAAATACAGTATCCCCGGACCAGCCCAGATTTCTAAAAGTGAGGTGTTTCTCAGGCCAGTAACTAGTAAGTGCATACTCAAGGAATCCGAATTCCTGCTCGTTTTCTATCAAGGCATTGCCTAATAGAGTTATTCTGTCCCCATTTTTTGGATCAAAAGATTGTTGAGAAAGTACAGTAGTATGAAATAAGATAAGTTGAAATAATAGGAGGTAATATTTTTTCATGGGATTAATTAGGCAAGTGGTATTTATTGTTAAAACAACCCATAAATATAAAAAGGAACTAAGAATATCAGGTACATTATTGGGTTAATTATATTATTGGTTGGTTTATTAGACCAGTGGCTGGTACAAAATATTGCCTAATGATTTTTTTTCTTGTGTAAATATTATGGAGGGGCTTAGGTGACCATATAATAACGCAACACAATCAGTTCCTCGGATTAAATTTGTAATTACATTTTTAATTAATTAGTTTTAATATAAAATCAATTTAATATGTTATACAAATACTTGAAATTCACGGTTCTACTATCCATTTCTTTGGCTTCTTGTAACAATGTAGAGAATCAAAGCAAAGTCCTTAAAGAAATGGAGTTTGTCAAGGTTGATTCATTGGTATTTGACGAATTACAAATATTAAATGTGCTGGACTATCATCCGGAGCAGGATATTTATCTTATGGTTACCAAAGGTGTGGAAGGCAGGTATTTTATTTTCAACAGTGATGGGGAGATGCTTGCTGAAGAACTCTTAAGTGAAGGGCCCAATGCTTTTGGGATGGTTTTGCACCGCGCTGGCTTTGTGGGGAATGAAATAATGTTTGTAAGCGATCAAGAAATTTTTATGTATGATTTAGCATTGCAGCAACTGAGAAAACTTCCCTTTGAACAAGATACAAGGGTAAGGATGATCCACACGCCATTGGATAATCTAAATGAAGTTAACATCGACGATGTCTCTTACGGAATTGCCAATTTGAGTGACAAAAATTTGGAAGAATATCCCATGGATTATTTTGATACTTTAAACTATTTTCATTTAGTAAACCCCGCGGATGGATCCGTAATCAAAGGAGGGAAAATAGATGATAGCAGTATTTTCAAACAGAGTTATTTTTACCCATGGAAGTATAAGCCAATTTATTTTTCAGATATAAAATCCAAAGTAATCTCTTTAATTTTACCGGCAGATACGATTTTATTTCAATATGATAAAAAGCTGGAGCTAGTCAATAAAATCAAACTGGAACGTGAGGAACCGGATCAACTTGCAAAGGTACCTATGGAAATGGCCAATCGAAATGAGATTGGAGCCATTGTTGATGAATTTGCCTTAGGAGGCGGTTTTTCACATATGGTAGGGCAAGGGGATGCATTTATCGTTGAATATACCGCCGGGTTAGCCCCGGAAGACAACATTCAAACAGATGATTACAGAGAGAGAATGGCTATAATGAATACAAGAAAAATCTATTATTACCCCATAGAAGATGGCGTTCAGATTGGCCTCCCTGTTCTCTGGGATAAGCCGGGAAAGCTAAAACTGGGCTTAGGAAACAACCGCTATTTACATTATGCTGATCAAGCCGACATTCATGAAGAGGAAAAAGAATACCAGTGTTATTATATTTATGAATTAAGGCCTATTGAAGAGGAGAATTGATGATGTGGTGATGTGGTGATCTGTGATGGGGTGATCTGGTGATTTGGTGATGTAGTGATCTGTGATTTGGTGATTTAGGATGGATAGGCTTTAATCAATTTGTGTTTGCGGTATTAAATAGTCAAGTGTTTAAGCCTTTGAAAGCAAATGATATTCATTGCTTGGGTTTGGCGGTATTATTGCTATTTCTGCAACAATGCTGACAAAAGCTACATAAGGAAAATATTTCATTTATGTTTCCATCATTTAATTATTGGGTCTGATGGGGTTAAAAATAAGTGTATCTCCTCATTGGAGCTAACTCATTTTTTTAGCGTTCACCATCCATTTCCGAAAACCATAAGCTTTGAAGGCCAAAAACACCTAATATATCACACTGTCCTAGAAAGTTTTCTTTATCGGTACAATTCAATTTATCCAAGATTGTTAATTGTTAGGTTCGCTTAGAAACTGAATTACTTGCTTACTTTTTCTCATCAATAGAAATTATCATCCCTTACGAAAACGAGTAACCCCATAGGGGTGGCACTTTTGTAGGCAAAGGTGACAACCCTTGGATGATGCATGAGGAAAGTATCTGATTTTGGCGGTATTGTTGCTTATTTTCGCAACAATGCTGACAAAATCCCAACGTCTTCCTTGTTTTCTTGGCTTTGATTCAACCAAAACAGTGGAAATATAAAAATCCAATTACGATATTCCGGATTATTTATAAAAATCATATATATATTTGTCTCTGGAAAATACTTCCACTTTATTGATTTATTCTAATTCTATTACTTGATGAGTGCATCCCTAAGTGCCCGACCGGCCAGTTTTTCACGCGTTACCATTACAGAACTTATGATTCCCTCATATGCTAATTTTGGGGGGAAAATTCATGGCGGCATTTTACTTTCCATGATGGATAAGGTGGCTTACACTGCTGCCACCAAACACAGTGGGGCTTATTGTGTAACTGTCTCCGTGGATACGGTCGATTTCTTACAACCCGTGGAAGTTGGAGAATTGGTTTCCTTAAAAGCCTCAGTCAATCATGTGGGCAATAGCTCCATGATTATCGGGATTAAGGTGATTTCAGAAAATGTGAAAACCGGTGTTGTGAAGCATACCAATACCTGTTACTTTACCATGGTAGCCAAAGGGGAGGACGACAAGCCAACACCTGTTCCACCATTATTATTGGAAACGCGAACAGATGTCAGGCGCTTTGTAGAGGCCATTAAAAGGAAAAAGTATAAAAGTGAATATGGGGCAATCCTTAAGGAATTAAAACGTACCTGGGACAAAGAAGCCATTTCCACCATGCTAGTAGGGCAACGCTGCGAAATTTCCTTAGATATTAAATAATCCTAGTCCTCTTTCTCAAAAACAAGAAAATGCTGGATGTTTAAAAATTGTCCATTGGTAGACAATTTGAATCCATTGGCTTCCAATTCTTTCTTTACCTGCTTAACAGTCATTTTATGCAAGGGCTTTATGGCCACTTTGGGGTCCTCCCCACGGTATTCTATTAGCAATAGTTTACCATCAGGCTTTAGGGATTTTCTGATATTTTGTAGCATCTCTTTAGGAAATGCCAATTCATGGTAAACATCCACCATAATTACCAAATCCATTGTTTTCTCCGGTAGGTTTGGGCCTTTTTCTGTCCCCAAAACAGTAAATACATTGTCTACATTTTGGTTTATTGCTTTGTTTTCGATGTAGTCTAGGGCATCTTGTTGAATGTCTACCGCGTAAACTTTTCCTTCAGGTACTTTTGATGCAATGCGAAAAGTATAAAAGCCAGAACCCGCCCCTACATCTGCTACATGGCTATTCTTATTGATCGGAAGGTTAGCAATGGCAAGCTCGGTGTTTTCTTCTTCCGTGCGACTGTCTCTTTCTAACCAAGCAACCCCATGAAAACTCATGAGCTGAGCAATTTCCCTTCCCCTATATATTTTACCAATTCCATCTCTCGATGGCTCTTTGTGGGAATATTCATTGCCGCTTTGTGCAGTTACTTCTCCGGATAGGGGTAGGAAAAATAAGGACAAAACAATTAGTAGGTATCTCATGGCTTTTACACTGTTATTGTTGATTGTTTGCTTAATTTAACCATAAATACCTGAAAGTGTCTCTGATATTTGGCAAATTGTATCCCAAAAGTCATGATTTTAAAAGAAATAGAGGCAAATGTGCCAGGAGTAAGTGGAATTTAAAAATTGAAAAGATACATAAGGAACAAAGCGTACTGGATGGACTTCAGAAGCGATTTAATAAATGAAGTTTATTGTCTGAAAAGAAGCGAAAAGTGAGACAATGATGATCAAAGCGGATATGTGGCGAAAAAGCCCTTCTGCGTGTTATTTAATGTTAAATTTATTTATAAGTAGCTTATTTTAACGGTATTATACAAATTTATCCAAATTTATCCAAATTTAATAGTTAATTTGACTTGTGAAAATAGGATAAGCCCTTTCATTAAAATATAAAGTCATGATTAGAATGGTACTCATTTTTGGAATCTTTTTATTTTCATCGGTAGCTTATGGACAGGGATTAATTATCCGCCATATTCCCCATTCAATACAAAGTAACCTGGATGTACCTGAAAACCTAAGCTATAGCACCCTTAAGTTTGAGTCATCACTTGGCCATATAGTTCCAGCAGTTAAGTCAAATGCTAGTGATAATAAATTGGAGGAAGATTCAACAAATGTATCCATTTTAAGCCCTTCAAAGGATTCTTCTTCCAATATGCCTGTCAAAGATTTCCCCTCCAGAATACGTAAGTTTAGCAAGAAACCAGTGAAAGTTGGGATTCAATTGGAGGGTATAAAGAAATAGTTTTTTTCTTTCGTTAGGCGCTAAATGGCCCCATGAAATACTTTGTCATCCTAACAGCATCCATTGTGTTTTTCACCGGGTCAATTGTGATGGTTTATTTTTTTTGGAACCTTGATCAAGAATGGACATGGATAGTTTTAATGATTATTTGTCCAACTATTTGTGGAGATTCAATTATCAAGAACCTTCAAATCTATTCAAAATTTCACCAAAACTTAAAAACGAAAAGTCAAGAGAGCCTAACAGTTGGTAAATGTATATCACTACTGCCTAACTGCCAGGTTTAGTATCACTGAACAATGATTTTTGAATTTGAGAATTTATTTGTTGAATGAAATTTTTTGGCGACAAAGAAGCGAAAAATGGGGAAATGATGAACAAAGTGGATGTGTGATAAAAAAGTTCTTCCATCCGTTATTTATTGTTAAATTTATAGATAAACAGCTCTATTTAATGAAATTATAAATTTTTATCCAAACTTAATAGTTAATTTAACGTGTAAATATGAATTGGAGAGTATCTTTCATTAAAATAAAATGTCATGATTAGAATTGTATTTATTTTTGGAATTGTATTTTTATCAACTGCTTCTTTTGGACAAACTGTTCACTATCCCTACCAACAAGGCGATATTTTTTCAGGGGTTGATATTCAGTCCATTAAAAAGTATAAACCTGAGTTGTTTCTCAACTTTGAAGAACCCAAGAGTGAGTCAACCTTTAAGGGTATAGAAACGGATAAGGATGAGCCAAATGATACTGGTGAAATTGTGGTTGGTGAAAATGAAGAAGATCCAAATATGGTCATATTAGACTTATCAAAGAATTACTCCTCCAATATGCAAATGAAAGAATTCTCTAATGATTTCCATTCAAACATGCCAATCGTTACCAAGATACGAATAGGGTATTCGATTGAATTGGATGGTATAAAGAAATAATATTCAACCGCAACAATACTTCACATCTGTTTCATAGAACAGGTATATTCATGATTTTTGGGTATTCAACAGGCTAACTATTGAATATTCAGTAGTAAAAATGTAGGGAAATTTTACAAAAATTCTTACTTTTATTACAAACCCAGCTTCATATGTATCTATCTAAAGTTTTTGTTTTTTCTGT
Organism: Cyclobacterium sp. 1_MG-2023; assembly: GCF_030546805.1. Lineage (GTDB taxonomy): Bacteria > Bacteroidota > Bacteroidia > Cytophagales > Cyclobacteriaceae > Cyclobacterium. Next base: position 139,830 of record NZ_JAUOPC010000001.1, read on the forward strand.
ATTGCTCTTTTCAGGTGTTGCTACCCATGTGCATGGGCAAGACCTGGAAGATGGTAAAGCCATAATTGGCTTAGTAGCCAGTTACGCCAAAGCAAGGGAAAGCATAGACACTGTAATGCTTAGATACATCGTGACGGAGGATATTGATCAGTTGGTTTCCAATGGGGAGTGGAGACATGGAGTGGAAGCTGCTGTCAAAGGGATGGCCGCAAGCTCCCGCAGCAATCCGGGTGATAGGGTTTTGAAGGTAGAAAGGGTGCGTTATGTTAAAGAGGATGTGGCAATAGCCGATGCCCGCTATACAATTAAAAATGCCGATGGAACAGAGCGAAAAATGTGGAGTTCCTTTGTAACAGTGAAAAAGGGGAAACGGTGGAAAATAGCAGCGATTAGAAATATGAAACCTGCTGAATAAGCTGAAAACAGTAATATCCTATAGCCCTTCCTTCCTTTACTTTCTGAAATCGGTTTAAAATTAACCAATTAAAACTGTTTTCATTTTTCCCCTTAGCGATACTGTGCTAATGTCTCTAAATATCCTGATTTTATTGCGATTACAACACTACCTAAAAAAAATCACGATAGGCATCTAGATTCTACTGTATAATTTTAGTTAAAAATACACCATTGAAAAAAGAAAAGCGACCAAAATTTGGTCGCTTTTCTTTTAATGGAATGGGTAAAATTACCCTTTTACTTCATTCACTAATGCAATGGCTTTTTTAGCCATCTCGTGAATTTCCGTGTAATTTTTATCTTGCAATAATTGTTTGCTGACCAATTTACTTCCCATACCTACTGCACTAACTCCTGCAGAGAACCAAGCCTGAACGTTGTCCTTGTCAAGAGAAACACCACCTGTAGGCATAAAGATCAAATTCGGGAACAAAGATTTGATACCGGCCATGAATTTAGGGCCTAATATGTCACCTGGGAATAATTTGATCATTTTTGCACCAAGATTCTCAGCTCTGATGATCTCAGATGGCGTCATGCAACCTGGAATCCATATCATACCGTGCTTATTCGCTACTTCTACAACTTCTTCAACCAAGCCCGGACATATGATAAAATCTGCACCGGCATCTACATATGTTTCTGCCATCTCTGCATTTTTGATGGTACCGATACCCAACAATAGGTCGGTCATTTCGCTATCCCTCAAAGCAACCATTTTCTTAAAGTTGTTCAAAGCAGCTTCACCTCTATTGGTGTATTCCACCACGCGAATTCCAGCAGTGTAAAGGGCCTTAAGAACTTCAATACTTACAGTTTCATCTGCATTGAAATAAAGAGGAAGGATGGCCTGATCCGTTATTTTTTTTAATATGGTTTCGTTTTTACTCATCGTGATTAAATTTAAAGTAAATTACCTCGGGAAAATCCCGAGGTAATCTTTATTAAAGTGTTGATTTTTAATGATATATGTATGATTGTTAGATTTTAACTTTAACAACCATTTTCTTGATACTACCTTCGCCAATCATCGGAGAATGAACGTCTTCAGGATAAAGAATTACAAATTGCCCGGGCTCCATACCAAAGTACATTTCCGGAGAATCCACATAAAAAGATACATCCTTATCTGGATTGTATTCGCCTTTTATTTTGGTGCATTTTTCTCTGGGTTTCCAGCCAATGCTTTCTTTACCTTTGATACATACTTGAATGTCTATGTGCTTGTCATGACATTCAAATTTCTGATTGGATTCAGCTTCAGTTTTTGCTGCTTTTTCAAATACAGCAGCAATTAACTCATCCCCATCAATTTCGTATTTGCCATCTTCTATTTCGTCCAAGTTATTGGACTGAATAAAGGCAAAAGCTTTTTCAAACAATGGGTGCAAACTGTAGTATCTGCTTGCATTGGATAATGTATCAAGTATCATGACTTTTTAGATTGAGTGGTTTTTATCGTTGTACTCTACCACTAGCATCTCCACCCATTAAAACTTCAACCTCAGCAAGTGTTGCATGGTTCATGTCTCCAGGGAAGGTATGTTTCAATGCTGAAGCAGCTACGGCGAATTCAGTAGCACCTTCTAGTCCCATTTCTTGAATCAAACCATAAATCAATCCACTGGCAAATGAATCTCCACCACCTACACGGTCAACGATTCTTACATCATATTTTTTGGAATGGTAAAATTCGTCACCATCATATACCAAAGCACTCCAACCGTTGTCAGAAGCACTGTAGCTTTCTCTTAAAGTAGAAGCGATGTATTTGAATCCAAATTTCTCTTTCATTTGTTTGAAGACATCTTTGTATCCTTCAAGGTTCAACTCACCTTTGGTAACATCAGTTTCTTTGCTGTGGAAGCCTAAAGTGGTTTCAGCATCTTCTTCGTTTCCGATACATACATCTACGTATTGGCAAAGTCTGGTCATTACCTCCTTGGCTTTCTCCTTGCTCCATAACTTCTTACGGTAGTTCAAGTCAATGCTGGTGGTAACACCTTTTGCTTTTGCAGCTTTTAGGGCAGCTTCGGTCAAAGCAGCAGCTTTGTCACTTAGAGCAGGGGTGATACCTGTGGTATGGAACCAAACAGCACCATCAAATATTTTATCAAAATCAAAGTCAGAAATTTCAGCTTCTGAAATGGATGCATCAGCTCTGTCATATACTACCTGAGAAGCTCTCATAGAGGCTCCGGTTTCTAGGAAATAGATTCCTAGTCGTTTTCCGCCTCTGGCAATAAATTGTGTGTCCACACCATACCTGCGTAAATGATTGATGGCTGATTGGCCAATTGGATTGTCAGGCACCTTAGTCACGAAAGTTCCTTCCAGCCCATAATTGCAAAGGGCTCCAGCTACATTAGCTTCACCACCACCATAGGTTATGTCAAATGTATCAGTTTGTACAAAACGCTTAAAATCTGGGGTAGAAAGGCGAAGCATTACCTCACCAAGAGTAACTACTTTTTTGGACATGATTGTTGTATAAATTTTATGATTAAATGAAATTCTTGTAATTCAAAGCTACAAAGAAAAATTTAAAGGGCAATTTACATAAAAAAGCCCTTTTCAAGACAAGACTACTGCTTTATTTTGTAAAAACCAAATCTATTTATCGAACAACAAAGCATCTAATTAGCTATCAATCACATATATTTAGGTGTATTTTTGACTAGGAAAGTAGGGGAATGATTCACAGGTATGGTACCTGTTTTCAGGTTTGAATTCATTTTGCGTACTTGTGCCACAAATACCTTTTATTTTGACCTTTCCCTTTAGATAGCCTAGTTTTTCAACCGTTTATTTAGGTCGGCTTTGAGTTGATTTCTTGCTTCTTTGAAATCAATATACACTGTCAATTGCTCCAGAGAGATCACATTATAATTGTGTTGCTTTAAGAATTCCAAAAACCTTTTAAACATTTCAGGTGGGGTATTTACCCAAGGGTGTTCCAAGTCCGGTACACCGTGAATTGTAAGGACCACTATATTTCCATCCTTTGCCTGCTTTAGGGCTTCCATTATTTTCTTTTCATTTCCGGGCTCAGTAGCCCAACTTGGGATTAAATAAGGGTGGTCCTCTAATGGCTTGTATACCCTTTCTCCTCCGGCTCTGGCCAATAAATAATTTTTCTTGGCCAAAACTTCCAGTACAGTTTCACTCATGGAATAACCCGGGTAAGCAAAGCCTACGGGCACTTTTATCCCCAAGGAATCGCATTTTTCTTCTATATAGTTGATCTCTTGTAGAATCTTTTCTTCAGATAATTTCCCTACAGGTGCATGGTTTTGCGTATGATTGGCCACCTCAAAACCCATCCTATCCAATTGTTGAATCTGTCGCCAATTCATATAAAGTGTACTGTCAGAAAAATTAGGAGGAAATTCACAAACAAAGAAGGTTCCTCCAAAACCATATTCCAACAATAAAGGTGCTACGTTGGAATAATGGCTGGCTACCCCATCATCAAAGGTCAAGACCAAAGTTTTGTCCGGAATCGGTTGCTTCAAAACTTGGCTAATACCGGGCAAGCAAGCCAAAAGCAGGAGCAAGGACAAGAAAACCTTTATCATATCAAATACTTTAATAGGGGCTGCTTTTCTAAGCTGCCCTTAATTTTTTTTGTAGCCCCTGTAAAAAATTCCTTAATACCTGATCCCTGCAAAGACGGTATTGGTGTTGATCGGGTTTTCTAAAAAAAGCACTTATTTCATGCTTGCTCATGTTCCTCCCAGCCAAAGCTAAAATTTCAATGATATCTTCAGTTTGTAGTTGGAGTGCGATTTTTATTTTCCGAATGATTTGATTGTTGGTAAGCCTACTTTCAGGCACCGGCTGTGGGCCTTCCTTTTTGCCTCTTTTATAATTAATCAAGCCATTTAAAAAGACGGCCAACTTAAAATCACTAATAGGCTTTGCTTCCGGGTCATCATCTCTTTTTAACCAATCGCTCACTTCCGCTCGGGTTACTTCAAGGTCAGCAAGGCTGAAAATTTTAATCATTTGGTCATCTCCGAAATCGAAGGTGTACCTTAAACTTCTTATCACATCATTGTTTTGCATAGGGCATAAAGATAAACAAAGGGGATGAAAAGGTTAAAATTTTCACAGTGAAAAGATATTTTATTTCCTAATCGATTATTAGTGGAGTAATTGATTCGGATTTTTTATCTTAAGCCTATGAAAGAGGAAAACTTCACCTTAATTACCGGAGCAAGTATGGGAATTGGTAAGGCATTTGCCATGGCTTGTGCTGCCAAAGGCATGAACCTTATTTTAGTGGCCTTACCTGACAATCTCCTAAATGAGCTGAAAAAGGATATTTTATCCCTTTACACTGTAAAAGTACACCTTTTTAACATCGACTTAACGGAAGATAATGCCATTCAAAAATTGTTTTCCTTTTGTCAGGAAAATAAATTTTCTATTCAAATGTTGATCAATAATGCCGGGATAGGAACGGGAGGGAAGTTTGAGAATATTGACTTGGTTAAACAGCTACAAATTATAAATCTGAACAATAATGTACTGGTTCGGATGTGTCATTATTTTCTGCCTCTACTCAAAAAACAAAAGAAAGCCTATATTTTGAATATGAGCAGCATGGAAGCCAATTTACCCTTACCTTATAAAGCAGTATATACCGGATCAAAAAATTTCGTATATGCCTTTAGTCTTGCCTTAAGAGAGGAGCTTAAAAATGGTCCGGTCAGTGTTTCTGTGGTTTGTCCCGGACCGGTGGTAACCAATGCTGAAGGCTTGCAAAGGATGGAGGCACATGGAAAACGGGCAAAATTGGTAGTGTTGATGCCTGATGAGGTGGCTGAGATAGGATTAAATGGTTTATTGAAAGGTAAAACCATTATAATACCCGGTAAAATCAATTGGCTACTGGTGAAAATATCCCGTATTTTTCCAACAGCCGTAAAGATGCGATTGCTTGAGCGCCTTTTTAGGGTATACAGTACCCATTAAGAAAAATTTCCAAAATAATCAGCAATTCCACATTGCTCACAACTTAAGGTCCAAAGCCGGTCAGCATCTGTAATAGAGTTGGCTTTATTGGAAGTGGCTTTTGGTTTGCATTTATCCCAGTATTTACCAGAAACACCTATTACGGAATTATCTGATGCCAGAAAGACAGAGGTTGCTGCACCTTGGGCAGGAGTTTTTCCGGTAAGTCTTCTTAGTTTCCACATCAATCCATGAAAGGAAAAGGTGTGCTTTAAGCCTATATCTGTTTTCACTAGGCCTGGCTGTACTGCATAAATAGAAATTTTTTTATCCGGTTTGAGCCGTTCAAAAGCTTTAGTAAAGAGTACATTGGCCAGCTTAGACTGTGCATAAGCCCGAAGGCCATGATAATTGTTAGTAAGATTGACATCCTCAAAATGAATTTTCCCATGAAAATGAGAGTCGGAACTAACCGTGATAATTCTTGGGTCATTTGCTTTTGCCAGCAGAGGTAATAATAAATGGCTTAAAAGAAAAGGAGCAAGGTGGTTGATGGCCCATTGTCGTTCTATTCCATCTGCTGTTAATTGCATATCGGAATACCAACTACCGGCGTTGTTGATCAGCACATCCAATATAGGATAACGACTGAGGATATTTTTGGCTAGGGTCTTAATATCCGCTTGAGAACTTAAGTCGGCAATGGCATAATCCAAGTCAGCCTTGGCCTGATCTGCCTGAATTTTTTCCATGGCCATTAGGGCTTTTTCTTTGGTTCTGCAAACTAAGATTACTTTAAAACCCTTTGCAGAAAGTGCTTTGGCGGTTTCAAATCCTATGCCTGCATTGGCCCCTGTGATTAGGCAAATTTTATTTTTCATCTCGATTTCATTAAGCTTCAATTTTCTTTAATGTCATCATTAACCATTAAAAACAAGTGGTTTAACGTATAGTAAATCAGTTGGATAAGAATAGTTAAATTAAGTTTAACTTTACTGACTCTTGTTTAGCTTTTCTTTTGCTTCCTTAATTACAGGGTAAAGATCGTAGGTGGGGTAGAACTCAGTTGAGAAGGCGCCCCATACACTTTGTTCCACCGCAATATTGAGGTTCCTTAGTTCACTGGCCGGTAATTTGAGGGTTACCACTTGACCTATTCCCATCATTACATACCAATTGATAACCCGAGCAGAAGCTGGTGGGAATTTTTCTAAAAATCCATTTTTGTTTCGGATCTCTCTTAACTCTTCAATGTTTTTATCCTGGTGGTGTTTCATCATGATGGTAATCATAATGCTATCTGAAGGAGTAGAAAGGGTATCGGTTTGTCCTTGACTAAAACCAGGCATCAAAAGATAGAGCATACCCAGAAAAATACCCCATTTAAATTTTGTATTGAAGATCTCCATTTTTTGCTGTTCTTAAAATTGGTTCGTATGAGCCAATTTAGTTAAATACCATGGGAATACGAATTAAATTATTGTGGAAATTGGTGCCAAAGGATCTTAAAAATGGGCATAAAGAATGTGCCATTTGTTCTTAGTTATAACGAGTCATAGTAAACCACCCAAAATAGAATGGTTAATAGCTAACCGTATTTCTGAACTTATGCCAATTCTATTTTATCTATAGCACTATTTAAAAGTTCTTTTGGGATAATTCATATTTTAAAAATATCCCGTCGTACTTAATCGTTCCATAGTTTGATGATTCATAAATGGTATCTACATTAAAAGCATCTTCAATATGAAAAGTAATTTTATCACAAACAAAAGATCCTGCATCAGTAGTAACCGTCACATTTTTATCAATGATTTCGTACTTTCCAACCTCATTGTTGTTATTCCCTTCCCAGATGGTCCCTATGGCAGGGTCATTTTTTCTGAAAATATTATTTATAGGGTCATCTGTAGCGGTATTCATCTGCGAAATATTTTCTCCACAGGCATACCAAAAGTTTTCAATTTGTTCATCAATTAGGTCTGAGTCAATCAATACCTTGAATTTCCCCGGTTCCAATGGTTCGGCTATTGTTACGGTCATCTCGGCATCGGCCATGAAAAATGATTCCAGTTGGTAGGTCCATTGATTTCCTTCTTCCATATAGGGAAAATGATCACTTCCCCCACACACTCCTTCATCAGGCTCATTATCATCTGAAATACAGGACAGGTTAAGGCTTGAAATTAAAATAATTGCCAAAAATGGCATTCCAATAATTGTACTTTTGAAACGCATAGTAAAAGTTCTAAATTAAAAATAGTCTAATAAAACCCAATATTAAAGATTTAATTTTCAAAATTTATAGCCAAGGGTGAAAAATATTTGTATTAGTTTTAAAACTATAGTCCATAGTAACTAAAGTTTTGGATCAATGAGATTAGATGATTAAGAAGCAGAGTGGATTTAGGACATTTCCTTTAATTTGGAATGCCTCGGCGTTTACTGTTCTGACTAAGGGTTAACCTATTTGAATTATAGTCATTCATTGTCCTTTTGTTAATTACAAAGGGTATATTAGGTAAGGTTATGGAATCTTGACCTTTTATTTAAGGAGGGTTAGATAGCATTTCCTACTTTGAAAAGTAAATGACTTTAAGGCATTTTTATTGAATTTAGCGCCGTAATGATTTAAATTTTAAGCTGGGAAAATGAAAAACTAAGGTGAAATTGGTCAGGAGCAATTATCACAAACGCCTTGATAAACCATGCTAACACTTAGTGCTTTAAACCCTGTTGGGATGTTGGCCTGTGGGATTTTGGATTGGGTAAGGCAAAAAGTCTCATTGCATTTAATGCAATGGAAATGAGTGTGTTGATCTTTGGGCTCGCAGGCACAGCCTTCTTCACATAATGCATATTTAACAGCTCCGGTGCCATCTTCAATACTATGAATCAGTTTTTTCTTTTCAAAGGTTTTTAAGGTTCGGTATAAGGTGGCTTTGTCTGCCCGATCAAATTTGCTTTCAAGATCATTGAGGCTAACTGCTACCGTTGATTCCACCAATTTCTTTAATACCAATAATCTCATGGTAGTTGGTTTGATGCTTTTTTCTTCGAGTTTTATTTCCAATTCAGGCCCCATAAATATTTTGGCTTTTGATCTTATTCGATCAGGCATTTACCTGGTAATAAAAGCTGATCTCTTCACAAATAGTTCCACTTAAAAATTCATGAATTTAATCATTTTTTATTGTGGTGATGGATTACTTCCTCCTATAAAAACCTTTAAAAATATTCTAAAACCTATCTTCCTTTTAATGGACAATAAATAGGGAATTATTCTTAAATTTAGTTTGGAATGCATAATGAACAAATTCATTTGAAGCCATACTAAAGCTAGCCATTCCTTCACCGGGAAAGTAAACCAAAATTTAATGAAAGTTACGTTTAAAAATCAAATCAAGAGTATAGGTGAGTTGAGAGAGGTGATGGGATTTCCTAGGGAGATGGTGCAAAAAAAGTCCATCAATTTCATTGATGAACATTGTAAAGACTTTATTGCCAAATCTCCCATGTTGTTTATTAGCACAGCCAATGAAAACGGCAGTTGTGATGTTTCTCCTAGAGGTGATCCCGCCGGTTTTGTAGGTGTGTTGGATGAGCAATACCTTGTTTTACCGGAGCGTCCAGGTAATAAACGTTGTGATTCCTTGGTAAACATACTTTCCAATCCCCATATTGGATTGATATTTATCATTCCGGGATTAAAGGAAACATTGCGGGTCAATGGCAAGGCCATTTTAAGCCGTGACAAAGACCTATTGAATAAATATGAAGTTAATGGCAAATGTCCGGAGGTAGGAATTATTGTAGAAGTCGAAGAATGCTTCATTCATTGTGCAAAAGCTTTTTTAAGGTCTAAATTATGGCAAGCAGAAACTTGGCCGGAGAAAGAACAGCTCCCAAAGGTGGCGAAAGTTTTGGCTGATCATATCAATAGCTCAAATTTTTCTAAGGATGAAATACAAACCGTATTGGAAGAGAGCTATAAAAAAAGATTGTATTGATAAGAATCAAAAAACTTACTTTAAGTTAAAGAGTAGGCCTTATATTGTCAATTAAGATGATTTGACCGCCTTTCTATATTAATGTAACGATTTATCTAATTCATGAACAGAAGAAAATTTTTGAATCAATTTGGAGCAGGGGCTTTTCTAACCGGTCTCCCTTTTACTACATTGTCTTTTAAAGCCAATGCCACGAATAAGACAAAAAACCAAACATTGCGTTTCGGATTGGTGGCTGATGTGCATAAAGATTTAATTCCTGATGCAAACCAACGACTGGAAACGTTTATAGAGAAGTCCATTGACAAAGAAGTGGATATGGTTGTTCAGTTGGGTGACTTTTGTATGGGGGACAATAAAAACAAAGATTTTATGGGCATCTGGGACACTTTCAAAGGTCCAAAATACCATGTGCTTGGGAATCATGATATGGATCGAAATTCTAAGGAAGAAATGTTGGATTTTTGGGGTATGCCTAAAACCTATTATTCCTATGACATAAAAGGAATCCATTTTATTGTATTAGACGCCAATTTTTTATACCAAGATGGGGAGTTCATCGATTATAAAAATGCCAATTTTTATGTGGATAGTTCCATGCGAACTTTCATTGATAACGAACAGATCGAATGGTTTGAGGCCGACCTAAAAGCTACAAAACTACCCACAATTGTACTTTCTCATCAAAGTCTATGGCACCATCAATGGGGGGTAAATAATCGTTTGCGACTTCAGGAAATTATGGAAGCACAGGCTGAGAAAGTTATCTGTTGCTTCAATGGGCATAATCATATCGATTTTCACCGCCACCTGAACGGGATAGATTATATTGAAATCAATAGCATGTCTTATCAATGGATAGGAGAAAAATATACTAGTTTGGATAGATTTCCCAAAGAAGCGTACGAAAAGTATCCAAATCTACCACATATTGCTGCTTATGAAAACCCATTGTATGCCTTTGTTACGGTGGATCTTTCAGGTAAATTAATTGTGGAAGGAGTAAGGAGTACATGGATGAAACCATCTCCCTATGATTTGGGAATGCCTGAAGACCTTTACGGAAGTATAGCTACACCAGAAATATCGGACTATAAGGTAAAGTTTTAACTTGAAATAGGCAATCAATTTTTTATTACCTATTGCGATTAATCTTTTTGAATAATGATCTATTTGGGCTGATAAAAGTTAGAGAATCTTAATTAATAATCCCATCTTACTCTTTTATTCAATACAGAAATTCTCATAAATTAAATGAAGATTAATTATTCCGAATTTTAAAGCCCCAAGGGGGCGAAATAACCTAGCCAAGGGTGTCAGCCCTTGGTGAAAAAATGATGAGCACTACATGATTTTGGCGGTATTGTTGCTTTTATTCTGCAACAATGCTGACAAAATCTTAAGATTTAAAAGTTAATGGCGGGGTCTTAGCATTCGGCTTAATAACCCGAAAAAAAATGACAATCGTTTTTAGAATAATATGGTGACAAATCTTAGCTGAAAGCCCCTTAATTTGCCACCATTGTATTTTTTATCTTGCGTAGATATTTAATTTTCGCATGCTCCAAGGCTTGTCAGCATCTTCTAAATTCTCAATTTTTAGGAATTTGGCTTTCGTGTTGTTTGACCAAGAAATGGTTATGGCACCATTTTCACCGGTTCGCTCAGCTACTTCCGTCCATTGATTGCCATCATTAGAAATGGATACCTTGTATTTTCTAGGGTATTGATCATTGCCTGTTTCAAAGAATATTTCTGTAAGTGCAACTGCTTGAGGTAACGCTACTTGAAACCAGCTGCCATTCTTTTGGTTTCCATCCGTTTTCCAACCTTTAAAACCAAATACATAAGCCGGGTCTCTAGTGGATCCCACTCCTTGTAATGAAGTACTGCTGGCAGTTACCTTCCAGTTGTCCTGTGGGGCAAGTGCTTTTGGTACTTCAGCAAGCAATGCATCGTATTGGTAATTTCCATCCTTTTGTTCGGTTTCTTTACGGATTTTTGCTACATATTCGGGAGTTACAAAGCTTCCTGAATTTCCGAATTCATTTCTAATATAAGAGGCTACGGAAGCGATATATTGGTCATCATTGCTACTCATGGCAATCATTACACCTTCGTATTCTTTGCCTTCTATGGCACCGGTTAAGCCATGAAGAAGGGTTTTTACGATGTATTCCGGGTGGCCTTGAATTCGTGGAGAACCTGAGAAGGCCGGAGCAATCAATTGTCCGCCGGCTGCACCTGTAGGTGTTCCAAGTCCTTTGACTCCATGGCAAGTGGCACAGTAACTATCAAATATCGTTTTCCCTTGGTTAAACAAAACAAGTTCTTCAGGTGAGTATTGCGTTTCTGCCAATTTTTTGGCTTCATCAATTTTTTCTAATAGTTGTTTGGTTACCAATTGTACACCCTTGGCAGGGTTTGATGCTTCCAATTTTTTTAACAAGTCCTCATAATCGGTGATTTTTAAAAAATAAGCACTTTGCAGAGCCTGAATGACTACAGATGGATCAGCATCTGCTGTCATTTCTATATATGATTTTTCGAGACTTTTCTCTCCATATTTGTACAAGGTTTCACCTGCCCTCAAGCCTTGGATTCGGATATTTACACTTTTATCTGCTAGGAAATCCAACACCAATTCTTTTTTAAGAAGACCTAAACCTTCCAAAGTCCACAGCGCATGAATTCTAGCCAGTTCATTGTCTGAACTTTGAGCCATTTTCACCAAGTCTGCCGCTATTGACTGGTCTTGTCGCAGAATTAGGAGTTGTTGGGCTTTGTCTCTCCACCAGCCATTGGGATGTTCCAAATGCTTGACAAGTGCTGCTGCACTTTCCTCAAACATTTTCGGCTGGGTTTTGTCTCTTTCCATTCCCTCATAAGATACCCGCCATATTCTTCCGTTTTCAATTACATCATCCATTTGGTACTGAAGAATTTTGGTGCGCAAGTAGCTTCCTTCTTGCGTCCAGTTTCCTTCCTGAATAATACCGCGATACATGTCTACAATATACATGGTACCATCAGGGGCTGTAGCCATATCTGTAGGTCTGAAATAAGGGTCTGTGGATTGTATAAACTCAGACTTTATGTCTAAGTATTGGTTTTGAATAGAGGTAATTCCTTCCTTTTTCTCTGAATAAACCTGCCTAACTATTCTGCCTACAGGTTCCCCATAAAAATATTGATTTACCAACGCTTTGGGTAATCTGTCACCCCTAAAGACATCATTTCCCGCCGAACCAGTAACATTATTTAATGAGCCATCCGGTTTTGTTTCTCTCATTCCCGGCTCAAAATCAGCTAATCTTACCAAACTGAAAGGAACCCTAAAATCCTTTTGAAATTGTTCTTCTACAGCGTAGTTGCCATAAACGATTGGGAAGTTAAAATTTCTAGGTACACCACCTGCACCATCTTGAAACCATACTTGTCCATAGTTATCCTGGGTCACACCCCATTGCCCATAGGGGTTTCCCGTAGGTTCTTGAATTACCCCATCAGGTGTCCAACGGATTCTTTTGGAGTTATAAGTACTGTACATCCAATTGTCCATGGCCCAAGTAAGGAAACTGGTTTGGTGTTCTACATTGCCAGACCTGCCCAGTCCGGTAGCAAACAGTTCTTTTTTGTCTGCTTTGCCGTCATTGTCAGTATCTGTGTATTTGTACACATTGTCTTCATTGGACTCCATGGATAAGATGGTACCCGGCCCAAAGGGGACAACAAACCTCGGGAAAACCAAGCTGTCTAAAAAGACCACCCCATCTTCATAAATACCATCATTGTCTTTGTCTTCCCATCTGGAAATTTGACTGGTGGGCAATAATTCACCAACTGCATCTATGTCTTGCATATAACTCCTTAATTCGAGTACATACATCCTTCCATTCCCATCAAACTGTATGGCTGCAGGTTCTTTGATCAGGGGTTCTGTTAGGATGGGTGTCATGGAATAACCCGGCTGTAAAACAAAAGTCTTTTGTTCATCAGAAGCTGATAGAGGGTTCAATGGAGCAATTGGACTAAGGTCAATACCATTCCATCTGGGAGAAGTTAGGTCTGCAGATTCAGGTATAGGCACCTCCGGAAAGGGAGCTTCCATCCGTTTCGGATCCATTCTTTCTAAGGGTGAGATTTCTGTATAAGGCCTTTCTTGTTTGCAGCTGGATAGGAGTGCAGCAGCAACCAATAGGTATTGGAATGATTTTCCGGAAAAGTGCATTAAAATTAAATTTGCTACACTTACTTAAAAGTGTATAGGTTCTGATGATAAGCTTATTTAATCAAAGAACATATGGTTTTGATTAAAATTTAGAGCGACAAAGTATACTATTTTTTTAAATAAATAGGGGTTTAAAAAATTATTTTTCACCGTTTTTTTCTTACTGGTAATTATTTCTTTTAAATTATGCCAAATTAAGCGGATTAGTACCCTTCATTTGGGGCATTGAAGGCTTAAGGTTTGCCCCATAGGGTCAATGTTTTGATTTACTAAATCGGGCCCGGAATTTACCTTTTCCTAATTTATCGACTGAAAGTTTTTATATAGTAGAAATGAAAAAGTTCTTATCTATAGTGTCTTCATTGGCAATATTTGCCTCTTGTGCGGAGAAGAATTCTAATTATTCATTGGAGGATTATCAATCGGTCAAAAAGACCGACATCCATATCCATATCACGGCAGACAGACCTACTTTTGTGGAAAAAGCCAAAGCGGATAACTTTCACTTATTAGATGTTGCACTAGAGATTAATAAAGGCTGGGAGGATGTTTACTTTAAGTACAATCATGGCAAGAACCAACAAGAACAAAACCCGGAAACAGTAGATTTGGTTACTGCCTTTGCGGTCTCGGACTGGGATGATCCTGCTTGGGAGAGTAGGGTAATTTCATGGCTTGACAGTTGTTTTAATGAAGGAGCAGTGGGAGTGAAGGTCTGGAAAAACATAGGCATGGTTTCAAGGGATTCTGCCGGTAATCTAATTACAATCGATGATGAGAAATTTGATCCTATAATTGACCACATACAGCAAAGTGGAAAGACATTGTTGGGGCATTTGGGAGAACCAAAAAATTGCTGGCTTCCTTTGGAGGAAATGACAACCAATAATGACAGAACCTATTTTGAGAAACACCCGGAATACCATATGTACAAACACCCTGAAATGCCTTCCCACGAGGAAATTATTGCCAGTAGGGATAAGATGCTTGAAAAACACCCTGATTTAAGGTTTGTTGGGGCTCATATGGGAAGTCTTGAATACAGTGTAGACTCTTTGGCGGCAAGATTTGAAAAATTTCCCAATATGGGTATAGGCCTTGCGGCAAGAATGGGGCAAGTATTTTATCAAACAGTTGAAAATAGAGAAAAAGTCAGGGACTTCTTTATCAAATACCAGGACAGGATCATGTATGGAACAGACTTGGCAGACAATGGAACAATCACCAAAGAAGAGCTGGTCAACCGAATGGAAGATACTTGGAAAAGGGATTGGGAATATTTTGCCACTGACAACATGATGGAAAGTGACTTAATTAATTCACCATTTCAAGGCATTCAATTGCCAAAAGAAGTTATTGACAAGATTTATTATAAAAATGCCAATACCTGGTTTGCCTTAAAACCATAATTATTTATAACCCAATGTAGATGGTATAGGATTGGAAAATATTAAAGTAAAGTTCATTCACCATCTTTTAACCTTGATCACCTATTAATTTAATGGAATTTGTATACAATTTACTCAGTGAAATAACAGGATTTTTAGGAATCGACAGATTGATGGAGATTTTAAGCTCCGGGGACTATGCAGCCTTTAAAACCTACGACGGTATCACTTCTTTGATCTTTCCTATTATTCCTTTACTGGTCTTGTTGGAATTGGCTTTAAGTTTGATTTATAAAAAACCCCAAACAAAGGTTTATAAAGTCAATTTCCTGATTTATGTTTTCAATAGGGTTGTCGGTAGGTTTATCGCCATTGCCATGGTGGTATTACTCATAGGCTTGTTAGAACCCTACGCGATTTTCCATGCGGAACTTACCTGGTATTGGTTTATTTATGGCTATATAGTTTGGGAGTTTGCACATTTTCTTTACCATTATTGGGGTCACAAAGTCCGGTTGTTTTGGTGCCTTCATTCTACACATCATGCACCGGAGGACATGAACCTTTCAGTTACTTATGCGCATTTCTTTCTTGAAGCACCTTATGCTGACACGATACGTACTTCAGTGTGTATACTCATGGGTGTTCCACCTGAAATGTTGTTTGCAATTATGTTAATAGATGGAACTTATGGTGCTTTTATTCATGTAGGTGAAAATTTGATGAAGGACGGGAGAATGGGATTTCTCAACAAGTTAATCCTTACCCCATCCCACCACAGGGTGCATCATGCTAAAAATCCGCTATACATGGACACGAATTTCTGTAATCTATTGCTTATATGGGACAAAATTTTTGGCACTTTTCAGGATGAGGACGAAAATGTTGAAATTGAATATGGGATTACCCGGGAAATGGATTCGGGGAATTTTATGGACGTCTATTTTGGCGAATTTATAGCCCTTTACAAGGATATTATTAATGCTCCCGGCTGGAAAAACAAGTTATTGTACATGGTCAAACCTCCGGGATGGCATCATTCTGGCGAATACCAATTGGCTAGCAAGTTGAGGGCTGATTATTTACAATCGCAGGTGGCTGAAAAAAAGTTGACCAACAGTGACTCTCAACTAAAGGACAAGCATTCTGCCTGATAAGTTATACCTTGTACAAACCTAGCATAGCATTATTTTTGGATGGGATAATATCCTTAAAAACCCAAAAAGGAATGATACGTTGTACTTATGAGATCCTATAGGGTCATAAATTGCCCCTGATTTTTAAGCATTCTAAAGATTGCTTTATATCATAATTAACAAAGAAATTTTAATTTAACCTATACTATTTTGAAAGCAACAGTTTATAAAGGGAATGGCACTTTTTCTGTAATCGATAAAAATATGGAAGCCCCCAAAGCGGATGAAGTACGCATAAAGGTAGCTTACACCGGTGTTTGTGGTACCGATGTGCATATTTATCATGGCATGATGGACAAGCGGGTGGCTATGCCACAAACCATAGGGCACGAAATGTCAGGGACCATAGATGCCGTTGGCGAAAATGTCAGTGAATACTCAATAGGTGAAAAAGTAGTTGTTAGGCCTTTGGATGACAGGTTAGTAAAACCATCTGATAAAGGCTATAACCATATCTGTGCAGAACTTAAGTTTATAGGCATTGACAGTCCGGGATCCATGCAGCAATATTGGAATGTTCCGGCATTTGTATTACACAAGCTGAAACCTGAAACTGACTTGAAATTAGCGGCCCTAATTGAACCATTGTCAGTGGCTGTGCATGATGTGAAAATGAGTGGTTTGGTACCTGGAGAAACTGCCGTAGTGCTAGGTGGTGGGCCAATAGGTTTATTGGTGGCTTTGGTCGCTAAGAATACCGGTGCAAATGTGATTATCTCTGAGGTCAATGAGACCAGAATAAAAAAAGCGGCTGAATTTGGACTGCAGGCAGTGAATCCAACCAAAACGGATATTGTTGAATTGGTGCGGGAGCAAACAGAAGGTAAACTGGCAGATGTGGTTTTTGAAGTAGCAGGTGTGCAGCCTGCATTAGATGTTATGACCGAATTGGCAGGGATACGAGGAAGAATTGTAATGGTGGCCATTCACGGGGAGAAGAAACCGGTAGACCTTTTCAAGTTCTTTTGGAAAGAGTTGAAGCTAATAGGGGCAAGGGTGTATGAAAAGGAAGATTACGAGAAAGCCATTGCGCTGATTACTGCCAATGAACTTCCTTTTGAAAAAATGATTACCGATGTGCAACCTTTGAGCAATATCCAGCAGGTTTTTGAGTCCATCGATAAAAACCCTTCAGGTTTGAAAGTATTAATGGATTGCCAGCTATAAAATAAAATTCAACATTATCTTCCATCTTTCTTGCTCAAATATCCAGGATTTAATTGGTAGCCATGGGTTTTACCCCATAGACAGAGGAAAAAAACCAGACCTTGATTTTGGCGGTATTGTTGCTTTTTTTAGACAACAATACTGACAAAATCATAACGCCTACTTATTACTGGGGTTGGGGATTATTTCATTAGACCTCACCAAGCCCCAACGGGGCGTCATATCATAGCCAAGGGTGAAAGCCCTTGGTATAAAAGAATAAGCACAGCTAAATTTTGGCGGTATTGTTGCTTTTTTCTGCAACAATGTTGACAAAATTACAAGGATTACTTATTACTGGGGTTGGGGATTATTTCATTAGACCTCACCAAGCCCCAACGGGGCGCCATATCACAGCCAAGGGTGAAAGCCCTTGGTATAAAAGAATATTCACAGCTAGATTTTGGCGATATTGTTGCTTTTTTCTGCAACAATGTTGATAAAATTACAAGGATTATTTATTACTGGGGTTGGGGGTTATTTCATTAGACCTCACCAAGCCCCAACGGGGCGTCATATCACAGCCAAGGGTGAAAGCCCTTGGTATAAAAGAATAAGCATATCTTGATTTTGGCGGTATTGTTGCTTTTTTTCTGCAACAATACTGACAAAATCATCACGAAATTACCTGTATTGAGGTATTAGAAATTTTAACATTTAAACAATTTGAAATGTCAGTATTGAATTCTTTCAGTTTAGAAGGTAAAACAGCTTTGGTAACCGGTTGCAAAAGAGGGATAGGCAAGGCCATGGCCATAGGCTTGGCAGAAGCAGGTGCGAATATCATTGGCGTAAGTGCCAGCCTCGAAACCTCAGGCAGTGCAGTGGAACAGGAAGTAAAAGCCTTGGGAAAGACCTTTAAAGGTTATGCCTGTGACTTTAGTGATAGAAAAGCACTTTATCGCTTTATCTCTGAGGTCAAACAAGATTTTCCTGTAATAGATATCCTTATCAACAATGCAGGCACCATTCTTAGAAAACCGGCTGCTGAGCACCCTGATGAAATGTGGGACAAAGTCATCGAAGTAAACCAAAATGCCCAATTTATCCTTACTAGGGAAATTGGTAAAGACATGGTGAACAGGGGAGCGGGTAAAATTGTATTTACTGCCTCCTTATTAACTTTTCAGGGAGGCATTACCGTACCCGGTTACGCGGCAAGTAAAGGGGCTATAGGACAGATGACCATGGCATTTGCCAATGAATGGGCAGGCAAAGGAGTGAATGTTAATGCCATTGCTCCAGGTTATATTGAAACAGACAATACAGAAGCACTTCGCAATGATCCGGAAAGATCGGCCAGTATTCTTGGAAGGATCCCTGCGGGCCGTTGGGGCAAGCCGGAAGACTTTGCCGGGCCTACCGTATTCTTATGTTCTGAGGCTGCATCTTATATGCATGGTACCACGATGTTGGTAGATGGCGGCTGGATGGGAAGGTAGTGAATAAAAATTCCTTTTGAATTGATATTTAAGTAAGAAAAGACTTGTTTACAGCACAAGTCTTTTTCTTTTTCTAGTAAAAATAGCTGCCCAACCTACCACCTAAAAAGTAAGGAAATAAGGCAATTCCTGATCTCTTATTTGATGGGCTTCTCCCATACCTACAAAATGTTGATTGGCAAAGAATTAGAAATTACTTAGGGTTGTAAGGCTGTTTTACCTTGGTGTCGGAAGTAATTTTAGTTCTTACCAAATCTAGGAGTAGTTGCAAAATACACTTGGTCTGGGGAATATATATGTTTTACCAATGAGGGTGGTTTTTCATGAAATTATCCACCGAAAATTTTCCAGATCCATAGATCAAAAATACAAACAGCAGTAGGAGTACCATCAGTGAAATCTCAAATTCAAGGTTATTAGAAACCGAAAAGAAACCTTGTTCAATGTTTACAAAGAAAACAGCGACCAATAATATGGGGATTTGAATGATTACAGCCAATCTTGTCAGCAAGCCCATTGCTATTAAAAGCCCCCCGACCAAATGAGCAAAGGAAACGTAATGGGCCAATGCCATATGGAAAAAACTGATATCAGCTTCTCGTATCAGGTTCATAAGAGCATCTGTATTGGAGATGAATAAAATACCCTTATAAAGAATAAATAATCCTAAGGCAACTCGAAAAAAATCGATCCACTTTGGATGATGTAAATCTGCCCAATGTTCTATTCTATGAATGGTGTCCATGGCACATTAAATTTTGGGTTCATAGGTGTATACGATTTTTTACCGGCAAATGTTTCTTTAAATCGAGTGATAATTCTATGGAGGTTTATTTCGAATTAATATCCCTTTTCGGGGTGAAAGTATGCAATCTATCACTTGGCGAGAATTTGATTAAATCGGTAATATTATGGGAAAACCTCGATATAATTCTAGATTTTTTTTTGACCAAATAAATAAGTGTAAATTAAAGCCGTACAATTTCAGTTTTATTTTAAATTAACAATTGGTACAGCCCTAAAATAATTAAATATGGAATTTAAATTACTTATCTATTGTGCTTTAAGTATTGTTTTATTTCAATCATGTCAGTCTACACCAGAATCTGAAAGCCAGGAAACTAACCCTAAAATTACCGTCAGCCCGGAGGAGATGGATAAATTGGGGATTACCAATGCGGAACATTTAAGTGCCGCCTCCAAGCGGGCACTGAACTGGCCGGATATAGGGAATGAATGGTTTATAGAATTCTCAAAATTACAGCCCTTAAAAGGAGATCTGGCCTATGAAGAAGGGGTGGTTCGGAGAGACCCAAGTGCCATGATTTTTGAAAATGGTAAATACTATGTTTGGTACTCCAAAAGTACCGGACCAACGGATGGGTTTGCCGGGGACATCGAAAAAGACAAAGTATTCCCTTGGGATAGATGTGATATCTGGTACGCGACTTCAGAAGATGGTTGGACCTGGAAGGAAGAAGGAATGGCAGTAGGCAGAGGGGAAAAAGGAACCTATGATGATCGTTCGGTATTCACTGTGGAGATCATGAAGCATGAGGATATGTATTACCTGACCTACCAAACAGTGAAATCTCCCTACAATGTGCGGGTAAAAAATCAAATTGGACTAGCCTGGTCTGATTCACCTGATGGCCCTTGGACCAAAAGTGAAGAACCTATATTGAGTCCGGCAGACAATGGCATTTGGAAAGGGGAAGAACAGGATAGGTTTGCTGTAGAGAAAAAAGGGGACTTTGACAGTCATAAAGTCCATGACCCATGCATTCTTCCCTATAAAGGCAAGTTTTACCTTTATTACAAAGGGGAACAAATGGGGGAGGAGATCACTTTTGGAGGTCGACAGATTCGACATGGAGTAGCAATTGCAGACCATCCCAAAGGACCCTATATTAAATCTCCTTACAACCCTATCAGTAATAGTGGACATGAGATATGTGTTTGGCCGTACAATGGTGGTATAGCTTCCCTTATCACTACAGATGGCCCGGAGAAAAACACCATTCAATGGGCCCCTGATGGTATCAACTTTGAAATTATGTCCTCCATCAAAGGAGCTCCTCATGCCATTGGCTTGAATCGCAGTGCGGATACAGAAAAAGAACCTACAGAAATTCTTCGATGGGGGCTGTCACATATTTACAATAACTCCGATTACCAAAGTATCATGCGTTTTTCTTCAGCCAGAAGAACTTCCCATAAAGCCAAGGGGGAATAATCGCACATAGAGGTACTGGATTTAACAGTTGTTAATAAAGATTTTTTATTTGGACTGCTATCTTTACCACTAGATTTATCCTTACTATTATCCCAAAACGAACTCACCATGTCAATTACTTCAAAAAGTGCCGTAGCCAAAGGGGACAGGACTTTTATTATTGCTCAGGTCAACCTGTCTGATCCTCAAGAAGACGAAGTCTTAATTAAAATAAAGGCTGCAGGACTTTGCCATACAGATTATGATTCACTCAATTGGGGAAAGCCGCTTGTGATGGGCCATGAAGGGGCAGGGATCGTAGAAAAAATTGGATCGGCTGTACAAGCGCTCAAAGTAGGGGATCAGGTGATTCTGAATTGGGCAACCCCTTGCATGCATTGTTTTCAATGTCAGGAGGGGAATCAGCACATTTGTGAGAACAATTCACCGGTTGTAGCCGGAGCAAATGGACATACCCCCGGGCATGCCAAGCTTGAGAGTAGCCAATGGAATGGAAAAAGCATTGAGCGCTCATTTAATCTTGGGACCCTAAGTGAGTATGCCCTTGTGAAAGAGGCGGCAGTGGTGAAAGTGGATGAGCCTGAACTTAATTTTTCGGCAGCAAGCATAGTGAGTTGCGGTGTAATGACAGGTTTTGGCTCTGTTGTCAATGCGGCAAAGCTAGAAGCAGGAAGTTCAGCGGTGGTCTTAGGTTGCGGGGGAGTTGGACTGAACGTGATCAACGCCTGTAAAATTTCAGGAGCGGCGAAAATTATCGCAGTAGACATTAGCCCTACCAAATTGGAACTGGCAAGAAAATTCGGTGCGACTGATACCATTTTAGCAGACAAGGAGGATATAGGTTTATTGTCGGCGGCTAATTAAGTAAAAGAATTATTAGGAGGTCGAGGTGCAGATTATTCTTTTGAGTGTACGGCCATTCCTGCCTTGGGTGCCGCACCTTTGGCCATGGTTAGGAATGCCGGGACAGCGGTGCAGGTGAGTGGAATTGAGGAAGAAATAAGCATTGACATGAGGCTATTTGAATGGGACAAAGTCTATATTAATCCTCTTTATGGGAAATGTAGACCTCAGATCGATTTTCCAAAAATCATGAAACTTTACAAAAAGGGTGATTTGATGTTGGATCAGATGATCACACGGGAATATCCGCTTGAGAATTTACAACAAGCATTTGACGACATGCTTGCAGGGAAAAACGCAAAAGGAGTTATTGTATTTAATTAATTTAGCCTATTCTATGAGTAGTTTCAGAACCAGTGAATTGTCAGACAAAGCTTTTGAGAAAGATGGTTTGCGCTTCCTCACTGTCAAAACACCAAACCTGAAAGGTAGGGGAGACATTTGTTTATTTATTCCTGATGGAACGGAGATACTTGCCGATCTGCCCATTTATATTTTACTCCATGGTGTTTATGGGAGTTCATGGGTTTGGGCAATGAAGGGCGGCGCTCATCAAACAGCCAAAAGGATGATGGCTTCCGGTGAAATTAAACCTGCTATTCTGGCCATGCCTTCAGATGGGCTCTGGGGAGATGGATCAGGTTATCTAGGGCATAATAACAGAGATTTTGAGCAATGGATCGTATCAGATGTGCCAAAAGCTGTTTATGAGAATATTCCCCCTGCAAGTGAGAAATCTCCACTTGGAATAGCTGGCTTATCTATGGGAGGTTATGGTGCTTTAAGGATGGGAGCTGAATATCCGGAAGTTTTCAAGGCCATCTCTGCACACAGTGCCATCACCAAATTTTCTGAGATGGAGGCTTTTGTTGAAGAGCCTTTGAATGCTTATGATTTAATGCATAAGAATAACGATGTGATTGATTCTATAAGAAAAAATCCCAAAACTATTCCTGCCTTACGCTTTGACTGTGGTAAAGGGGATGAGCTGATTGAAGGCAATCGCTTATTACATGCTCAATTACTGGAATTGGGTGTATCTCATGTTTATGAGGAATTTGAAGGAGCACATGAATGGCCTTATTGGCAGAGGCACTTGGAAAGCACCTTAAGATTTTTTGATCGAAACTGTGTGAATAAATAATAGAATTAAATGGCTATAAGCTTATTGGTTAATCTTTTCCTGTTTATCAACTAGTGTATAGGGTTGGATTAATAAATTCACCGATAAACCAAGAAGAGCTGATAATTTTCTAACCATTTCTACCTTCATAGGTCTTTTTCTATTGAGCACAAGACTAACAGTGGTTTTGCTTCCAATAGCTGGGATTAAGTCTTTGTCTTTTAGGCCTTTTCTTTCCATTGTGTCTTTAATGGCATCAATTGGGTCAGGAAGTGAAATAGGGTAATGTTCCTTTTCATACTTTTCTATTAGTGTCACTAATAATTCCGCTTCCATTCCTTCTGCACTATCGGGGTCAGCATCGAAAATTGTAGAAAGTCTTGCTAAAGCAATTTCATATTCTTGTTCCGTAGTGATTGTTTTTTCCCACTTCATAATTACTATTTGTCAATATTAATATTGTGCAACAATATTTGCATCAATTTTGTCGTATTCAGCATGTGTTCCAATAAACCTGATAAAAATCCACTGCCTTTGATAAGAAATCTGTGCAATAATTCTATATCTGTTTTTTGAAATTTTAAACACTATTCGCTTATTTTTCAATGTTTTAGCTTTTGAAAAATCATTAATCACATCCGATGGTTTTTGCCAGTTTGCACTTTTTGCAATTGAAACCCAAGTTTCTATACTTGTTTTAGCATCCGGATACTTTTCGTAAAATGCAATCAGATTTTTGATTGAAACGATATTTTTCAATACAGCTAACTTTACAACGATGGAAGGTAGGAAAAAGTTTTCAAATTGAAAACAAAAGTACGAAAATAATTTATTGAGGTTAAAACTATTTCTTAAAATTACTGATTATTGATTGAATAACAAAGTATTTAATCAAAGTAAAATCGATATAAACAATACAACCATAATGTTTTAATTGTATTGTGTTTGATTTAATGTATGTATTCTAATAAATTACCTTTAATAAATTTATTTAAGCTGTTAAAATTTTTGATTTTATTCAATTAATTTAAATGACATTCATTTTTTCCCAGCACAACAAGTAAACTTAACATAGCCCATTAACTTAATTGTTCCAAGTTACCGTAATTGGCAAGTAAAAATTAATTTTCTTTTTCTCTTACATTTCCATCCATCTAGGTTTAAGCAAGTTCCTGCCTATTTTATGTAATAATAAGATAAAGTATTTATGTAAAGGGGTGCTGTAAACCTAAAAATAAGAACTAAAAAACTACATAAACTTGATGGTCTAGTGTAATAATTGGCACAAAAAGATAAATGATCATGCCGGCTGGAAATTATAACTTTGTTTTCGAAAAAAAATAATATTAAAATTCAGTTATTTGATTGACTCTTTTTTAGGTAGTTATCCTCCTAATCAAGTCAATAGTTTGTCTACCTTTTAAGCCAAAATGAAAAATACAGCTGTTCTATTTATGTCCATTATGATGTTGATCCAAGGGTCAGTATCCTTCTGGATAATGGCTTCATTTTATGCAAATAGGGATTACATTATAAAGAATGAATGTGTTAACCGGTTTGTACCAAATAGTGCTTGTGGTGGACAATGTGTGTTAATGAAGAAGTTGCAACAGGAACAGGACAGAAAGCAAGATCAAGCCGAAATTGATTTAAAGGGATTTCATTTGTTTGTATATCTTGAAGAAGTTCTAGCAGCATATTTACCTGAATATAGGATTAATGTTTTTACCTATTTGCCTTACCAACAGTTGTTTTTTGGAAACAATCATTCTCGATCCATTTTCCGTCCGCCTATTGGGAAATATTCAGGTTATGATTTATGGAAAGGATTATAATACCGAAGTCCGTCAAAAACAAGACTAAGTCCCTTGTTGAACTTAGTACCTGAAATGCTTACTAAGCCCATGCGCTATAATTAATTGTAGGCTTACTGTACTATTTATTTCCTTGGTTTCTTCTTGAATAAGTATGCTTAGTAGGAACAGCAAGGCTCAATCCTGCATGCAATAGTTTACTTCAGAGATTAGAAATGTTATTGAGCATGGGGTAATTATAAATAATAATATAATAAAAATTGATAATAAAAATGAAAAAATATTTAGCTATTGGAACGATAGTTTTGGCTTCTATATCTTGTACAGAAACCGAAGTAGAATACATAGAAAAGGAAATTGAAATGGCCACTGCAGGTGAAACTACCCTTGTATTGGATGCGAGGTATGGTGATATTGATTTCGAGCTCAATAAACCGATGGATTATAAATTTGTTGAAGGAGATGAGGAAATTGACCTTAAATATGAATTTACGAATTTGAGGTATTGGGTAAGTAATGTGATATTGGTAAATGAAGATGGAGAAGAATTTTTAGTGCCTGATTCTCACTATCTCGTGGAAGAAACCAATGAGATACCTATTCAGGATGGAAGTTATAATAAAGTTTATCCTGCCAAAAAGAGAGAGGAAATTTCCATTTCAGATATTCCTGTAGGGAATTACACCGGAATCAAGTTTAGCATTGGTGTTGCACCGGAATATAACGATAACCTTTCTTTACAAGCCGGGGAGTTAAATCCACTTAATGGTATGTCAAAATCAAGTTGGCATTGGCATACAAGCTATATCTTTACTTCCATATCCGGAGAAATGGAAGTTATCAAAGATGAGCCGGAAGCTAAAAGTTTCATCTGGGAAGTAGGTTCAAATGATTACTACAGCCAGAAGGATATTCAATTTGATTCTCCCATAACCATAAGCTCTAAAACTACCTCTTCTATAAATCTTGAATTTGATGTTGAAAAGACCCTTGAAGTGGATGCTCCATGGGAAAACAATTTCATTGGGGCTAGCAAGCCTGATTTAATGGAGAAATTAACTAACAATCATATAGCGGCCATTTCATTGGTATCTGCCGATTTTGAGGTTAAATAAGTAAAAACAGTGCAATGTATGTTGTGAATTAAATATGTTGAAAATTCATTCATTACAATGGTTGTTGATGCTATTCGCAGGAGGCCTATTCATGGCCTCCTGTGATATTATTGGTGATGTAAATCCTCCTGAACCTCTATATAGCCCAACGCTAATTGGTATACAAGTTCCTGCGAATTTCCCTTCCCCGGTAGTAATGCCGGATAATCCAATTAGTAAAGAAGGTGTGTTATTGGGTAGAACTCTTTTTTATGATCCCGAATTGTCTTTAGACGGCAAAGTTTCTTGTTCCAGCTGTCATAATCAGGAGTTAGCATTTTCTGATGGGGTTTCCTTAGGGAATTTTGGGGTTTCCGGGAAGGAATTGGTACGTCATTCTCCAACCTTGATCAATATGGCTTGGATGGACCAAGGGTTTTTCTGGGATGGAGGATCCAAAAATCTAGAATCTCAAGCTTTTGGACCTTTAACACATGCCGATGAAATGGGGATGAGCCTTGATAATTTGGAAAAACGACTGACTGCTGATCCTGAGTATAGTGAATTATTTTTAAATGCTTTTGAGGATGGTCTTACTTTTCAAAATATAGCCAAAGCCTTAGCTCAATTTGAGCGAACCTTAATTTCATCCAATTCAAGGTATGATAAATACGTTCGAAATGAAAGGGGAGGAAACCTTAATGACCTTGAGTTAAAAGGATTGAATCTTGTTCAGGAAAAATGTTCAAGCTGCCATAGTGGAGAATTATTCACTGATAACGCCTTCCATAATAATGGTTTAGATAACAGCTTTACTGATGAATCCCACGAGTTGAGCTACCAAGGTAGGTATAGAATAACTTTTGAACTAGAAGACCTAGGGGCTTTCAAAACACCAACCCTAAGAAATACAATGGTTAGTGCACCTTATATGCATGATGGCCGTTTTTCCGGAATCGAAGAAGTTTTGGAACATTATTCCGAAGGAGTCAAAGCTGCCAAAACCACGAGTAGACTACTGTACCAAAACAATGGTAAAGCCGGCTTAGCTCTTTCTGATTCCGACAAGGAGGCAATAATCGCCTTTTTACATACCCTAACGGATGAGGAGTTCCTATACAACCCTGATTTCTCTGGGTTTTAATTTTTTAAAGCTAATAATAATACAACAGCGTCAAACATAGGCTTTAATCTGTCCAAAAGGAATTGTTATCTAGGCATTAAATTAACTCAAGTATTTTTTTCTAAATTTTTCCGGGCTATGGTTATCGTATTTTTTAAAGAAGGTTACAAAGTAGGAGGTGCTTTCAAAACCCAACGCATAGGCAATTTCATTCACCATATTGTCTGTATAGATCAATAGCCTCTTGGCTTCAGTGATTATTCTTTTCCTTATCAAGTCTCCTGCCGTTAATCCGGTTTCTTCCTTGCATAATCGATTCAAATAGTTTGCACTCACATTGAGTTTATCTGCATAAAAGGAGGGTAACTTTTCCTTTTTATAATGTTGGTCTATCAATTGTTCAAACTTCTTAATTTTACTACGGCCTACTGATTTTGATTTCTGATTACCCGAATAAGGGCATTGGCGTTCTAGTTCGAAAAGAATGATGTTGAGGTATGACCTCAATAAATGGGTATATTCACCTTTTTTCTGCTTGAATTCATTGTACACAAGGGATAATAATAGCTCACACTTTTCCCAATCTGCAGCCTTGATTCTCACAAAACATCCTCCTGATTTGTTAAGAAAAGTAAACCTACTCAATTGATTGTTATTGTACCTTAGGGAGAAGAAGTCTTCGGTAAAACAAATGATTTTTCCTTCAGCTTCTCTGTTGATACTGAGTTGATTAATGCTTCGTGGTTTTATGACAATGGCCTTGGTTTTGTCTAAGCGAATTTTCTGGTTGTCAACCATGACTTCTCCTTCTGCTTTTTTGATCAAAAGAAGTACATAGAAGTCTTGTTTGTGGGGATTTTCCAAATCCGGATATTCCTCTAATAAACCTTTCAAATCTTCTACCCAGAAATGCTCAATACCATCACCAAACAAGCCCATGTCACAAAAGGAAATGTCCATTTCCTGCATGAAATTTGATGTTTAGATAATAAAATTAGATGGATGATAAGTAAAAAAATATCAAGCTTTGGGCGGATGGAAAATACCATGGATATATCCAATATTGTAGGCTGAAGTGTAGCTTGGCTTATGGTGACTAATGGGTATTAATAAACTTTGATTAA
Source organism: Cyclobacterium sp. 1_MG-2023 (assembly GCF_030546805.1). Taxonomy (GTDB): domain Bacteria; phylum Bacteroidota; class Bacteroidia; order Cytophagales; family Cyclobacteriaceae; genus Cyclobacterium. The sequence goes on from NZ_JAUOPC010000001.1 coordinate 168,135, forward strand.
GAGCATATGAACCCACTTCTGGACAAAAAAATTGCACCTCTTTTTCATTGAAGTTCTGTGAATTTTGCTCTTCCTTTTCATTCTCTGCCAATTGTTTATCAAGAAAACATACCCCTCCACACATTGTCATTGGCTCAAATCGGTTTTCACATAAGTTTTCTATAATATAGTCTCTCTGTGCATAGAAAGAGGCCATTATCCATAACTTGCTTGTGCTTTGGAGCATAAACAATAATACAAATAATATGGACAGTGACTTTCTCATTTATTTTCTAAAATTAAAAAATATATGTCGCTAAAAAAATAGTTTTAGGTCGGATTCAAGGAAAAATTAAAGGGTAAGATAATTATTGTCGTCCTTTCTCAGGACCTAACTGACCCATTTGGGTGGTTGTGAATAGGGCCATTTTTTGATCTGAGATGCCCGCCAACGTTTCCGGCCATTACCGCCTTCACTTCGGACAATATAGACAAGGCTATTTCTTCAGGACTCTCCGCACCTATATCCAGCCCCATCGGGCCAAAAATCAAGTTTTCTTCCTTTTCCTGAAGGGCAATATCCTGATTAGCTAATTGGTCCATTAACTTTAGCAGCTTTTTTTTGGGGCCAAGTACACCTATATAGGGGCATTTGTAAGGGTACAGACCTTTTAAAATTCCCAGGTCATAATTGAAGTTATGGCTCATGAGTACAACAGCTGTTTTCCGGTCCACTTTTAATCGGCCTACCACCTCATCTGCTTTCCCCGTCAATACTTCAATTGCCTCTGAAAAACGCGTAGAAGTAGCCAAATTACTTCTCCCATCTGCAATGACAATATCCCAACCCATGGCTTTGGCCAATTTTACAAGGGGCAATACATCATTCCCTGCACCAATGATGTTCAATCGGATGGAAGGCTGCATATTTTCCACAAAAGCAGTAAAATTTGTTTGTTCAATGGATTGAATTAGGGTTTTATTGTTAGTAAAAACAGTTGAACATGCCTCTAAAATGGAAGTTTGTACCTCGGTTTTTACTTGATTAAACGTTTGATTGTAAATGCTTTCTTTTTCTTGAAAAAGGAGCAGGGTGCCGGGTTGATTTGCCCTTTTATTTTTCAAATCAAATAGGGTAACCAGCACTTTAGGTGATCGGTTTGTTGTGCAGACTTTGAGCAATTGGATTGGATTATTTTTCCTGCTTTCCACGATTGGTTCAATCAATATATGGATAATTCCATTGCAGCCCAGACCTACTCCAAATTTAGCATCGTCATCATCTGTGGTGTCATAAGTGACAAGCATGGATTGCTGCTTAAAAATTACCATTTGTGCTTTCTTGAGCGCATCTCCTTCCAAACAACCGCCTGAAATTGCTCCTGTTAGGGCCCCGTTTTCCGTTATAAGCATTCTGGCTCCCGGTTGACGATAAGAAGATCCTTCCACTTTTACGACCGTAGCCAGTGCGGTTTTTTCATTGTGCTGCACTGCCAAATCATATGCTTTGAGGATTTCTTTTATTTCTTTCATGTCCCTACAAACCTGTTTGGTGAAAGTAAGTGATGGGAAATAGTTCTCCCTTTTTAAAAGTGTCTTTTTCCGGTGGCAGGCTAAGAAAGCCATCTGCCAAGGCCAAGTGTACAAGGTCTCCTGAACCTGAATTAATTACAGGCTCAGCAAGAATTTTTCCATCTTCAAAACTACTTTTAATAAGCAGATGGTTGGTTAAGGGCTTTTTAAATGTAACCTCTTTATTAAGGTAGGCATAATTACTTTTTGGAGAATTTCCCAAGTAATGATTGAACCAGCATTTAAAATATAGATGAAAACAAACCAGCGTGGAGCTGGGGTTGCCGGGAAAGCCAAAAATACTTTTAGTGGATTTAGTGCCAAATAAAAATGGTTTCCCGGGCTTTTGCTTTACGCCATGAATGTGTATTTGAATACCTAATTCCTCAAAAACATCCGGTAGAAAATCATATTTTCCCTTGGAAACAGCTCCCGAAAACATAAGCAGGTCATATTCTTCCAGCAGTTTCCCTATGGAAGCATTAAGCTGTTCCTTATCATCAGGCAGGTGAGTAGTATGTGCTTCAATATTCAAGTCTTTGAGTGCAGCTTGAAGCATATAAACATTTGAACGCCTAATTTGATGGGGAAGGGGTGTGTTCTGGATAGGTACCAGTTCATCTCCTGTAGAACAGATCATAACTTTTGGTAGTTGCGCCACTTCTACTTCAGTGTGACCGGTTGTGGCCAGAACGCCTTTTACACCGGGGTGAATCCAAGTGCCTGAAGAAAGCAATTGTTCACCCTTTTTCGCATCAATTCCTTTTTTATGTGTGTTTTGAAAAGCTTTGTGATCCGTAGAAATTAATCGAGCCACACCATTCTTGATGGTCAATTTTTCATAGGGAATGACACAGTCTGTATGCGCAGGTAAAACTGCACCTGTCATGACTTCCAGGCAATTTTCAGGATTATTCAAACTTTTTTGTTCTTGCCCTGCAGCCTGTATATCTTCGATTACAAATTGTTGACGTATTTGAAGCTGATCACTTTGAATGGCAATCCCATCCATGGCCACACGGTCGAAAGGTGGGGCATCACGATCTGCAAATATATTTTCTGCAAGCATACGGTTCAGGCAATTTTCAAAAGGAATCCTTTCTGTGGGGCCTTTTTTCGAAAATTTTAGCAATATTTCTTGGGCTTCACTTACACGTATCATCGGGTAAATTGTCTGGGTTTAAAGAAAAAACTATCCTCCTAAAAATGACATGGAATTTTTAGCTTGGTCTGAAACTTGATTTTCCGCTTCGAAACCGTCTTTCGCCTTATTTGCAACTGCTTCTAAAATCGAAGCTTTGAGTTGGTCCTCCCCACAGCCACTTCGTAATATATCTCTCAAATTGGTTACGGGTGGTCCATAAAGACATGTTCTTAATTCTCCGGTGGCAGAAAGCCTAATCCTATTGCATGTACCACAAAAAGTTCTGCTAAAAGCCGGAATTATTCCAAAAGAGCCTTTGAATCCAGGTATTTGGTAATTGACAGAGGTACTATTGGATCCATCAGTTATTTTTTGAATGCCGGGAAAATGGGCTTCAATATAATTGTAAAGGGCTTTGTAATTCCACTCAGGGATATCAAATTTATCGGTACCGTTGAAGGGCATTTCTTCCAAAAACCTGACCGACAAAGCATGATCCTTCGTTAGATTGATAAAAGGAACAATGTCCTCAATGTTCTTTTTTCCATCAATTACACAATTGAGCTTTACATTAAAATCCTGGGAAATTAAGGTTAAAATACAATTCATCACTTCCTGAAACTTATCCCTTCTTGTAATCTCAAAAAAGCGTTTTGGGTCCAAAGAGTCCAAAGAAATGTTTACCTTTTTTACCCCGAACTTGGCCAATTGATTGATTTGAGCCTTGGTAATGGAACCATTACTCGTGAGGGTTATTTCTTTAAGTCCTTGATTTTTAGAGAGCAATTCGATGAAGTCTAAAATGCCTTTCCTTACAAAGGGTTCTCCACCGGTAATTCTGATTTTTTTGACCCCAAGGTCAACAAATATGCGGGTAAGGTAATCTAGTTCTTCATAGCTAAGTAGGTCATTTCGCTGAACAAAATTCATTCCTTCCTCCGGCATACAATAATAGCACCTGAAATTACAGCGATCAGTCACTGATAATCTCAAATAATCTAATGCTCTACCGTATTTGTCGATTAGCTTTTGCTCCATATTAATTTGATGGGTAATTGGTTGACACCTTTTGGGCTAAGGATGTGCATTTACCCATACGGTTTGATCTGTAAAATATTCTTTTTTCCAAATTGGAACAGTCATTTTAAGTTCATCAATTAGGAACCTGCAAGACTCAAAAGCATCCTGTCGGTGTGCGGAAGAGGTCCCAATAACCACTACAGGCTCACCGACTTGTTTTTCTCCCAAAGCATGAATAATTAACACTTTTTTTAGTGGCCATTTCTCGATGGCCTGTTGTGCCAATTTTTTCATTTCCGAAATGGCCATAGGTTCATAGGCCTCAAATTCTAGTTTAACAACATCTTTTCCTAAAGCATGGTTTCTTACACTCCCAATAAATAGGTCCATGCCTCCGGCTTCTGGATCTTGTAAGTAGGAATATGCCTCATCCAAGACTATATTATCCACCAATTTAATGTGTATCATATTATCCGCCACTTACAGGTGGTATTAATGCTATTTCTTTCGCTTGCCCAATGGGTTGATCGTCCTCTGCATATTCCAAGTCAACCGCTATGCCAATACTGCTAAGATTTCCCATTCTTGGATATTGGTGCAAGATCCATTTTTTCAAATCCATAACAGTTTGTAGGGAAGGATCATTGGGCAAGGCCAATTCTCTTTGACCAACAATGTCCTTAGAAATTCCAAATAATTGAATTTTCATACCTTCAGTAATTTTCTTTAATCTAATGATAAAGCTAAACATAAGCATTCGATTAAACATAAAAATTGAGTATATTCTTAGGAAAATAACTTATCTGAGCCTCTCATTCCGGCAAGGTTAATTTATAGGTTTCCCATTCCCTTCTTGGTTTTATAGGTTTCGAAAAGTGTCCTCACCGCATGTTCACCTATAAAGTATGTCATAGGAAAAGGCTAGTTAGCTCACTAAATTTTTTATTAATGGTCCTATTTATTTAATGGTTTACTTCTCTTTGTAAGCTGAAAAGAAATAGGGTAATCAAAGTAAATTAAGGAAACAGGTACAACATTAAAGCAGGAAGTGATTAAAAAATACTTGATTGTATTTTTCGTTTGATAAATATTCACATATTTTTCTAAAAAGCTAAGGCAAATTAAAATATTTATAGGAAATATTATAAAAAATTTCAACTAATTAACAATCTTTTATAAAAAAATATTTTAACAGTATTATAACTGGTAAAAATAAAAGGTGATAGGTATAAATTGTGTATTTCAGGAAAAATTCATTACTTGTATTGTTTTATTTACCAATATATCAACCCAATGGACAATAACCTATCCGTTCCTGAGCTAGTAGGCTTATTGCAGACCGGAGATCAAAAAGCCTATAATAAGTTGTATAAACTATTCGGTCCTAAAATTCTTAATACTTGCAGGAAAATGTTTTTAAATCGGCAAGATTCAGAAGAGGTGGTGCAAGAAGTGTTTTTAAAAGTATGGGAAAAAAGAGCAACATTGGACAGTACTTTGTCTTTTAATGCTTACTTGCTCTCCATAATGAAGTCTAGGATTTTTAAGCGATCTAAAAAGCAGGCATTGGAGATTGCTTATCAAAAGTACAATATTCATTTTTTAAAAAAATCAGACAATAGTACCGAGGAACAAATTCTATTTGAAGAAATTAAGTCATTCTCAAACAGAGCGATTGCTTCACTACCCAAAGGACAAAAAGAAGTCATTTCCCTAAGGTATTCGGAACAATTGACCTCAGATGAAATTGCGGAAAAACTACATATCTCCAAAAGAACTGTTGAAAATCAACTGTATAAAGCTACTAAAAAGCTAAAAAAACAGTTTATCTCCAATGAATTAATTCCCTATGAAATGCTTTTAATATTGTTTATTTATTAAACAGACTTATAATTAGTTGGTTATTTTGTAAAAAAAATAAGAATATATTAAATATATAGTAAAAATAATAATTGACGTAAGTAAATGTAGGTAGTAGAGGATATATACCATATAAACAATTGGTTTTAGATGGATAACTTCACCAAAAAATGGCAAGATTTTCATGAAGGCAAACTTTCAAAAAAGGAAGCGATTGAATTTTTGCATTTTCTTGAAAGCGATCTTGGAAAAAGAAGCTATCAAAAACTACTGAAAGAAACTTGGGCTGAAGAGGAAGAAATTAAATCAATAAAAGTAACTCACCTTTCAAAACCTTCTCGCTCAAAGTCCAACAAAGACCTGCCTTCTAACAACACTGAAGATTTTTTTAATAGCTTTCATTCTACAAAAATTTCTGCGTTTAAATCTATTTTTAAATATGCTGCCTGTATAGTAGCATTATTATTGGTTTTAAAGACCCTTGATTTTTGGGCGGATGGGAATAAGGAAGAAAAGAAAGTTGAGCAAGAAGTTGTATGGCTTAGTAAATCCAATCCTCAGGGAATCAAATCTAAGATCTTATTACCAGATAGTTCAAGGGTTTATCTTAATGCAGGAAGTGAAATTAAATACCCGGAAAACTTTATAGTTAACCGACAAGTGATTTTAAAAGGTGAAGCATTTTTTGAAGTTTTTAGAGACAAAGATCATCCATTTACGGTAGAAGCCTCCCACATCAAAACACAAGTATTGGGTACCTCTTTTAATGTCAATTCAGTTTTTCCTGAATCCGTTGAAATTGGATTGGCCACAGGTTCATTAAAAATCTTAAACGCTAGCTCAGGTGAAGAATTAATATTGGCCCCGGGGGAAGCTAGCAATATAGCTTCCGGACAAGGAGAAATGATAAAATACAGTGTAGATCCCAAAAAAATCGCCCCATGGAAAGAAGGTATCCTGCATTTCAACAATGAAGATTTTGAACGAGTAGTCAAAAAATTGGAGAACTGGTATGGGGTTGAAATTACAGTTAAAGGAGAGATCCCCAAAGAAAAATGCAATGGAGATTTTCAGAAAAACACTTACCTGACAAATGTTTTAAATGTATTGGGCCATGCCTTGAATTTCCATTTTGATATAAATATGAACCAAGTAACTATAAATACCAATAATATGAATGAATAAGTAGTACAATAATTATTTCTAACCAATACCCAAAATTCCATGAAACATGTTTTATTTAACAAGTTTAATAGCCTAAAGTATAGGATACTTATCGTTGGGTTATTAAGCATAATCACCGTGCTGCCTACATCAGCTGCCAATACTGCCAAGAGTATTGAAGATGTAAAAATTAGAATGGATTTCCTTGAAGGAAATTTGAAAGATCTATTAAATAATATAGAAAGTAAGACAGATTATCGGTTTTTCTACACAGATCAGGCGATTGAAGATTCCGAAGTCCTTACCTTGGATAGAAGCAAGGGAACTGTCGCAGATATTTTAAAGGACTTGGCGCGTCTTAAAAACTTGCATTTCAAGCAGGTTAACAATAATATTAGTGTGAAGTATTTGGGGGAAAAACCAAATCAGAAAAAGGTTGAAATTATTCTGGAACGTGCTGACATCAACGTAAAAGGTCAGGTTACAGATAAATCCGGAGAACCTATTCCGGGGGCTGCCATATCCGTTATCGGAACCACAGTTGGCACCATAACGGACATTGACGGTAATTTTTCATTAACGGCTCCTGAAGATGGAGAGTTGATGGTATCTTATATAGGGTTCACTACGCAAAGGATTCAAATCAATTCCCGGTCCATCATTAATGTTACCCTGGAGGAGAACATCGCCGGCTTAGAAGAAGTTGTGGTGACTGCTTTAGGGATTAAAAGAGAGGCCAAGAGCCTGGGTTATGCTACTTCTACGGTAGAATCTGAAGAAATGACCATCAACAGGACCCCCAATTTTATCAATTCCCTTCAAGGGAAAGTTGCAGGGGTAAACATTTCTTCCATGGGTTCCGGACCTCAGGGTAGTAGTAAAATTAGGATTAGAGGGGTTTCTTCATTTGGAGGAAATAATAGCCCGCTTATCGTTGTCAATGGCGTTCCCATAGACAATACTAATTTTGGTGTAAGTGGAGATGTATCTGAGGTTGGAAGTAACAGGAAATCGGATAGTGGAGATGGATTGAGCAGTATAAACCCTGATGATATCACTTCAATGTCAGTATTGAAAGGTGCTGCTGCTTCTGCATTATATGGGGCAAGGGCAAAAGATGGTGTAATAATGATTACTACCCGAAACAGGGCCACAGGTTCAGGAATTCAAATAGAACTCAATACCAATTATACCAATGACACCCCGCTTGATTTTACTGATTACCAGTATGAATATGGACAAGGTGAAGGTGGACTAAGGCCAACCTCACCAAGACCGGTTTCTGGCGTTTGGAGCTTTGGGGAAAAAATTGAGCCCGGAATGACACAAATCTTATTTGATGGAATTGAAGTGCCTTACACTGCTCAACCCAACAAGATTAGAGATTACTATAGAAATGGTTCGACCCTTTCCAATACTGTCACCTTGTCCTCAGGAGGAGAAAATGGTGGCTTTAGTTTGTCAGTTGCAAACATGGACAGTAAAGCCATTTTGCCGGGCTCCAATTACAATCGAAAAACAATAAACTTGGGCTTTACCCAAAACATCAACAAGTTAACGGTTTCCGGAAATATCAATTATTCCAAAGAGGATAGAATCAATCCCCCCAATATAGCAGAGCAGGATTTTAGTCCTGTGGTCATTTATACACTTGCTAGTAGTATGCCTTTGGATTTATTGGAGCAATATGCATTTGATGAAAATGGGGATGAATTTCCTTATTCAAGGTTTACCAACAGAACCAATCCATACTTTGCCCTTTCCAGATTTGAAAACAATATCAGAGATAGGGTTTATGGAAATATAACTGCCAGGTATGACATTACAGATTGGTTATATGTTCAGGGTAGGTTTGGACAAGATTTTTATTCCAGAGATTCGGAATACAATTTACCAACAGGCTCTCAAAGACAATCATCACCACCTCCCGGATTTGTCAATGGACAATATGTTCAGGATATCAGAAGGTTTAGAGAGGTTAATACAGATTTTCTATTAGGAATGAATAAATCTTTTGGTGACTTTGGCTTAATGGTTAACCTTGGTGGAAACCAAATGTATAGGAGGTTGGATGTTAACACCCTTTTGGGAGAAAACTTCTATACCAGAGACCTTTATACCATAGGAAATGCCAGTAAGATTACTACCAATTACAGCATTTCTGAAAGACAAGTGAATTCCTTATATGGTAGCACTGAATTGTCTTGGAAAGGCTATTTATACTTAAATGGTACAGTTAGAAACGATTGGTTTTCTACCCTTTCTCCTGAAAATAGAAGTATTGTTTACCCTTCTATCACCGGTAGTTTTGTCTTCTCTCAGGCATTTGAAAACCTGCCTAACTGGATGACCTTTGGGAAAATTAGGGTGGCTTATGCGGAAGTAGGTAGTGATACAGATGTTCAGCCTTATGCAAACAATCTGTTTTACAATATCAACCAGCAGCAATTCCCCAACTCCAACGGAGTGGCACAGCCAGTGGGAAGTGTAAGTGGCTCAGTGGTGCCCAATTCCAATTTAAGACCCATGAGAGTTCGGGAAAAGGAAATTGGGTTGGAAATGACCTTGTTTGATAACCTGCGTTTTGAAGTTTCCTATTACGATAAGTTATCTTCTGATCAAATTCTGCAGGCTCAGATTTCAAATGGTTCCGGATATGTCAATCAATTGATTAATGTCGGGGAAAGTGAGAATAAAGGACTAGAAATGTATGCGAATATTTCACCTATAAAAACTTCTGATTTTGAGTGGAATTTTGGAGCCAATGCTTCTTATAATCAATCCAAAGTTTTAAGTCTTGGTGATGATGTTGAGGGTTCTTTTATTACAGTTGGATTGGCAGAGTTTCATGGCGAATTAAGGCAGGAGGTTGGGAAACCCATGGCGCAATTGTATGGCTGGGGTTACCTAAGAGATGACCAAGGAAGACAAGTTTTTGATCCGGACAGTGGTAGACCATTGAGATCAAATGAGCAATTAAACTTTGGTTCAGCAATCCCTGTATGGGTAGGCGGCTTTACGAATAGTTTCAATTATAAAAAGCTTAGCTTTTCCTTCTTGATAGATTTTAAACTGGGACACAAGTTGATTTCAGGCACCCATACCAATGCTTATAGACATGGGTTAGACAAGGCTACCCTTGTTGGTAGAGAGCAAGGATATGTTGTTGGCGATGGTGTTAACCCTAATGGGGAAATCAATACGGCTCAAGCTCCTGTACAGACATTTTATGAAACGATTCGTTCCGGAAGAATGTCTGAACAGTCTGTATTTAATGCCGGTTCATGGCAGTTGCGTCAGTTGACCTTGGGATATGACTTAACTGACTTGATTCCACAAAACAATTTTATCAAAGGATTGAGATTGAATGTTGTTTCAAACAATGTTGCGGTAATAAAAAAATGGGTACCTCATATCCATCCGGACCAAAATGGTATTATCTCCGATAATAGTGCAGGTTTGGAAGCTACCGGTTTACCGGTTACCAGAAGTATTGGTTTTAACCTGAATGTGAAGTTTTAATGACTTTGCTGCTAGCCATGAAATGTGAGTTACAACTAAATTAATTAGCGATGAAAAAGTCTAAAAAATCATATATATACCCTGTTATTTTGCTATTCCTTTTGTTCTCCTGTGATTCAGGATTTGATGAAATGAATACCAACCCGGTCAGGTTAACATCAATTGACCCCACCTTTCAATTAAACCAGGCGATCATTACCAGTTCTCCGGGTTACAATAATTTGACCTATGAAGTTACCATAGTTAGGCAAATGATTACTCCCTTCCAAGGTGTTGGAACAGGAGGGAATTTAAATCAAGACAATAGAGCTGCCACCCAAGGTAACTGGTATACCTATTATCAAACCATAATTAAAAATCTGGTGGATGGCTTATCAGCACTGGAGGATATGCCGGATAGAACCAACTTGGAACACATCTTGAAAATTTGGAAAGCCCATGCATTTCTAGTTTTGACAGATACCTATGGTGATATTCCATATACTGAAGCCGGAAAAGGTTATATCGATGGTGTAGTATTTCCTAAATATGATTCTCAGGAAAGTATTTACAATGCCATATTAAACGATTTAGAAGCTGCAGTCCAAGGACTTGATGCTTCCAAAGACGATATTGGTCAAGAAGTTATGTACAGTGGCAATATCATACAGTGGAAAAGGTTAGGGAATTCTTTATTGTTGCGTGCCGGAATGCGTTTGTCAAAAGTTGACCCTTCAGCAGCAGCTTCCTATGCAAGCAAGGCGGTTGCAGGAGGTTTGATGCAATCCAATGATGACAACGCTGTGGTTAGACACAATGCCGACTACAGAAATGGTGTTGGAACAAACTTGAATGGGGGGCAAGCCCCATTTTATTACCTTGATAAGGAATTTGTTGATTTCTTCAAAGCCAACGAAGACCCAAGGTTGACATCTATAGGAGTGAGATATATTGGTGCCCTTAGTGGCAACGACCAGGTAGAAGCCAATGCAGTAAGAGCTTTTGATGCACAAATAGGAATGCCTCAAGGTTATGACAATACCACCATCATCCCTGTAGTGGAAGATGAAGGACTTGCCAGCCTTTTTGATTATAGTCAATTGGATAGGAGCAGAATGGGAAACCCCGAAGCACCCAATTTTTTGGTAACTTATTCTCAAACTTTACTTCTTTGGGCTGAGGCGGCTTATCGTGGCTGGGCTCCGGGAGATCCGGAAGAGCTCTACCATGCGGGCATAAGAGCCCATATGGAACAAATGGCATTATGGGGTAATAATGTAGCCATCCCCTCTGATGAGATAGATGCCTATATTGCTAATCACCCTTTAGAGGTAGGAAAGGAACTGGAATTGATCAATACACAATATTGGGTTTCTTCCTTTTTAATAGGTCATGAAGCCTGGTCAAATTTCAGAAGATCCGGTTATCCCATATTAACTCCCAATCCATATCCAGGCAGTGATCTTAAAGAAGAAGACTTTATCAGAAGGCTTACTTATCCTGACGCTGAGTTGACGGTAAACAAAGATAATATAGATGTAGCCACCAGTAGAATGGGGCCTGATATTCTTGATACTAGGGTTTGGTGGGACGTAGAGCAATAGTATTTAACAACCTATTATTTCCTATTTAAAAACCTTGGCTATGTGTTGAAAATTCAATGACATAGCCAAGGTTATAAGAAATCAACTGAATTTCAGCTGAATATAAAATGGTGAGGCTGTTTTGTATGGATTGTTATTGACAATAAACCTAAAATGAAAAATATAAAAGAAAGATTAAAATCCGGTGAAACATTGGCCGGTTGTTGGCTAAACTTAGGCAGTTCTGTAACAGCAGAAATTGTGGGTTCATCAGGTTACGACTGGGTGCTGATCGATTTAGAACATGGTTCAGGTGAACAGAGCGATTTATTGCACCAACTTCAGGCCTTAGCGAATACTCCCGCTACAGCTTTGGTTCGGGTTGAGAGTCATCAAAAAGAAAGGATTCATCGGGTATTGGATCTGGGAGCCAATGGAGTTATGGTTCCTCAGATAAAAAAAGCAGCAGAAGCCAAAGCTGCCATTGCAGGAATCCATTATCCTCCTAACGGGGTGCGAGGCGTGGCAAAAATGGTCAGGGCAACAGGTTTCGGTAAAAACTTCGACGCCTATAAAAAAGGTACAATGGAAAACCTATTAGGGGTTATCCAAATTGAAACAGTAGAAGCCTTAGATGAGCTGGATGAAATTGCTGCGCTACCGGGTGTAGATGTGTTATTTATTGGTCCTGCAGACCTTACCATGGCTTTAGGAATAGATGGAGACTTGTCCCACCCTTTGTTTATAGACGCAGTAAAGAAAATTGTGAAGGCTGCAAAAAAGGCTGGTAAAGCCGTCGGTATTCTGCTTTTCGATCCCAACGATTTCCAAAAATACAACGACCTGGGTATTCAGCTTATCGCATGTGGAGCAGATGCTACCTTTGTAGCCAACGGTGCAAGGGCCATGGCTAGCCAGTTGAATTCGGCTAAAAATAAGAAAGGGTAAACTGATGTTGCAAGACCCTTTAATTATTCTAGTCATAGGGATGCTCATCGTAATCGGTGGCATCATAGTCGGGAAATTAAACCCTTTTATTGCGCTGATAGTGGCTGCCCTGGTGGTGGCTTGGTTGACTCCTTCAGCAGCTATAGTTGACTTTGCATTAAGCAAGGGCCAATCTGAATCGGCGGCACAAGCTTTGGCCAATACCTCAATCGGAGAACGAATTGCTGCGGCTTTCGGAAGCACAGTAGGAAAAATAGGTATTTTAATAGCCATGGCTGCCATCATTGGTAAAGCCATGTTAATGAGTGGTGCTGCAGAACGGATCGTAAGGTCTATTCTAGGATTGACAGGTGAAAAAAATGCCCCTTTGGCATTCTTGAGCGGTAGTTTCTTCTTGGGCATACCTGTTTTCTTTGATACTGTTTTTTACTTGATGATACCACTGGCGAAAGCCATGGCCATGCGGCTGAAACAGAGTTATTTATTACTAGTATTGTGTATAACAGCAGGAGCAGCCATGGCCAATTCACTGGTGCCACCAACTCCTGGGCCTCTATTTTTAATTGCTGAAATGGATATTCCCATAGGCATGATGATGGTGGGTGGTTTCCTAGTGGGGTCGGTGACCATTATTGTAGGTTATTTCTTTGCTGTGTGGGTAAATAAAAGAAATCCAATTCCATTGAGGGAATCTATTGATGCTCCTTTAAGTGAAATTGAAGCGCTGGCAAATAAAGATGCTGCTCAATTGCCATCATTGGGAATCTCTTTGTCTCCAATATTGGTGCCTTTAGTGCTGATTACAGGTAGTGCTATGGTCCACACTTTTATGGATGTGGACAGTGCCGGAAATAGCAATGTTTTGATCTTAATACTTCAGTTTTTTGGAGAGAAAAATATGGCGTTAATCATGGGGGCTATGGCTGCCTTGTTGACACTTTATCTTCAAAATCAAAAAGCTGATAAAGGGATGAAAGGGGCTGTTCAGTCTGCATTAACTAGCGGTGGAGTTATTATTTTGATAACCGCTGCAGGTGGAGCTTTTGGCGCCATGTTGCAACAAACAGGGATTAGTTTAAGAATTGCCGAGCTTACATCAGGCTATCAAATGGCCCTAATACCTTTGGCATTCTTTATCACAGCTTTGGTGAGAACCGCCCAAGGTTCTGCTACTGTGGCCATGATCACTGCATCCGGTATTTTATCGGGTATGTCTACCACCGGCCTGGATTTTCATCATCTATATTTAGGATTGGCTATAGCTTGTGGATCTAAATTGGTTCCATGGATGAATGACAGTGGATTTTGGATTGTATGTAAAATGAGTAATTTAACTGAGAAAGAAGCTTTGCGGACTTTTTCTCCTTTGCTTACGATTATGGGAATTGTAGGATTGGTAACCATAATGATAGCCGCAAAAATATTTCCTTTAGTTTAAAATTATTAACCCAAAGTAATATGAAAGACATTTTAAAAATTTTACAGCGGAGAAGGTTTATGAAGCTATTTGCTTCCGGTACAGCCGGAGCGCTCACAACGGCTAGTGTAGCTTTAGGAGCAGATAGGTCAACACTGAAACCTGCGAACAGAAAGGCAAAAAAGGTTTTAATGAAAGTAGGCTGCCAGTCCGGTGGGACTTCAGAAGAGAACTTGGCCTTTAAAGCCAGGCATGGTGTTTATAATATGGATGGAGGCATGCCAAAATTTATTCCGGGAAAAGGCTGGGATCTGGAAGATTCCTTGAGAAAAAGGGATGCATGTGAAAAATATGGTATCAGTTTAGATGCCTATCATCTTCCGCTTACTTCGGCAGGAATTGACCGTGTGTTGGTTCCCAATATCATGTTAGGAAAAGCCCCTGAAAGAGACAGAGAAATTGAGATGATTCAGCAGATGATTCAGGTTTCAGCCAAAACAGGGGTTAAATTATTGAATTATAACACCACCATTTTACCTGTTTTACGAACAGGAAGAACCATTGATCCTAAAAGAGGAAATGCTTCTTACAGTACCTGGAATTATGAAGAAGCCCTCAAAAGGGAGCAACCAATGACAGTAGCGGGGAATGTGGATGCCGATGAAATTTTTGAACGCATAAAATATATGCTGGATAGGGTTGTTCCGGTGGCAGAGGAATATAAAGTTCAGTTGGGAAACCATATTGCAGATCCACCAGTACCGGATCAATACAAGGGAATAATGCGATGGAATAGTCCTGAAGTTTTTGAAGGAATGAAGAGGTTTGCTAAATTGTCGGACAGTCCCTATCATGGTTTTAATTTTTGCATTGGCTCCATTGCAGAGGGGCTTCGAGATCCTAAGAATGATATTTTCCCAATTATAGAATATTTCGGTAAGCAAAAGCAAATATTTAATGTACACCTAAGAAATATTAAAGGAAATTATAACAATTTCCAAGAAGTATTTCCGGACAATGGAGAGATGAACTTTTTCCAAGTAATGCGGGCCTTAAGAGATGTAGAATTTGACGGGATGGTGATGCCCGATCATGTCCCAAAACACGAAGCTGAAGGTTCGGGTGAACAAGCTTTTGCTTTCGCTTATGGACATATTATAGGCATTCTTCAGGCTTTAAAAGATGAGGCCGAAAACGCTTGATTAACAAACGACTATCAATAAGAATTAATAAGTGACCAATTAAAATAAAACGCAACTATTATGAAAAAAGTAGGATTTATAGGATTAGGAATCATGGGAAAACCCATGGCCATTAACTTAATTGATGCAGGGTATGATCTTATCGTATTGGATAGCAACAAGGCAGCGGGAGATTTAACCCAAAAAGGCGCAAAAGCCTATTCCACCTGTAAAGAAGTAGCCGAGAATGCAGAAATTATTATCACCATGCTTCCTGATTCCCCTGAAGTAAATGAAGTTGTTTTTGGAGAAGGAGGGGTTTTGGAAGGTATTCAGTCAGGTGCTGTGTTTGTAGATATGTCTACCATTGCTCCTTCCACTGCCAGAGAAGTTGCGGAGGCCATGCTTAAAAAAGGTGTAGATGCTTTAGATGCGCCTGTTTCAGGTGGGCAAGTAGGTGCAGAACAAGGAAATCTTTCAATTATGGTAGGAGGAAAGCAGTCAGCTTTTGACACTGCCAAGCCATTGTTTGAGGTGATGGGAAAAAGTGCAGTGTTGATAGGTGATGCCGGAGCCGGACAGATGACCAAAGCCTGCAATCAAATGATTGTGGGAATGACCATCCAAGCTGTAGCAGAGTCTTTTACTTTGGCCAAAAAAGCAGGAGTAGATCTTGAAAAAATGAGAGAAGCATTATTAGGTGGCTTTGCCCAGAGTCGAATTCTAGACCTCCATGGTCAAAGAATAATTGATCGAAATTTTGAGCCGGGTTTTAAGATCAAATTGCACAGAAAAGACATGAATATTGCCTTAATGGCGGGCAAAGAATTTAAAGTGCCACTGTATGGTTCAGCGCTTGTAGCGAGCCATATGGATGCTGTATTGGCTGCGGGAATGGATGAAAAAGACCATAGCGCCTTGGCATTGTTAATGGAAAAATTTTCCAATGTGGACTAAACCTTCAAGTCTAAAATTATGAACAATAATCTATCAGGTAGGGGGCCGATCATAAAGGATATGGTCATTACCCCTATTGCGATTAAGGATCCTCCCTTACTTAATGCAGCAGGATTACATGCACCTTATGCATTGCGAACAATAGTTGAGTTGATTACTGAGGATGGAATTGTTGGAATTAGTGAAATTCCGGGAAATGATGCCATCAATGATTCTTTAGCAGAAGCAGCCCCATTAATTATTGGAAAGGATGTCTATCAGCTTAATCAATTGCAAGCTTCAATTAATGCCTATTTTGGTACCGATACAAGTAAGGATAGGGGGGATGCACCTTGGGATCAAAGAAAACTGGTGCATGTTTTCTCGGCATTGGAAGTAGCCTGCCTGGACATTATCGGCAAAGTAGTAAACCGACCAATAGTAGACCTGTTGGGAGGAAAAATGCGAGATGCTGTGCCCTTTGCGGCCTACCTTTTTTATAAATATGAGGGTGCCGGAGGGTCACTGGGTTTTGGTACCGATAAAAATGCCACAGGCTGGGATGCAGCCAGGCAGGATGAGGCCATCAACCCTGAAGGAATTGTTGCTCAAGCCCAAGCCATGTGCAAACACTTTGGGTTCCAATCTATAAAATTAAAAGGTGGGGCCTTTCCACCGGAGGAAGAAGTGGCCGCCATGTTTGCTTTGCATGAAGCATTCGGAGATAAAATGCCATTAAGGTTTGATCCCAATGCCATATGGAAGCCGGTAACAGCCCTACAATACGGTAAAGAAATGGAACCCATTTTAGAGTATTTGGAAGATCCGGTTCGTGGCCAAGAAGAAATGGCCAAGTTAAGAAAAGCCATTCAAACTCCCCTTGCTACGAATATGTGTACGACCTCATTCGAGGAAATTCCTGCGAGTGTTCGTTTGGGCGCGGAAGATATCATATTGAGCGATCACCATTTTTGGGGTGGGTTAAAAGCTTCTATGGAATTGGCCAAGCTTTGTAGTACATTCGGAAGGAAACTTTCCATGCATTCCAATAGCCACTTGGGGATTTCCTTGGCAGCCATGGTACATTTAGGGGCTGCCCTTCCTGAAGTCCCATATGCCTTGGATACCCATTATCCATGGCAATCAGAAGAGGTGATTTTAGGTGGAAGTATTCCCTTTGTCAATGGCTCAGTTGAAGTACCTAAAGGTGCCGGACTCGGGGTGGAACTTGACCGAAAAGCTTTGGCAAAGCTTCATCAACAATACCTTCAAGCTGGTTTGTCAAAAAGGGATGATCAAATTGAAATGCGAAAAGTTCATCCTGATTGGACTTTTCAAAAAGTCCGTTGGTAAAAAGGTCTTTTTATACCCATCTCTGTGTTGAGATGGGTTATTATTATTGTATTACTTTAAACCGGTTTTGCATGAAAAAATGGATGTCAATAGTTTTAGGATCTATTATTTTTTTCCTAGTTATTATCCCCGGAAATGGGCAACAAATTAGTAAGGAAGAGATGCTGTTTCTCACGCCAAACTGGCTTGGAGAAAGGTTTGAAGATGGTCGCCCAAAAGTCTCCGATGAAATTCTGGACAGGATGAAGGCTGTAACACATGAGGAAGCCTGGGCGGTTTTAAAGAATGAAGGTTATAAGTACCAATATGCAGAAAACTGGCAAACCATCCATTCTGATAGCGTTTTGGTTGGGAGGGCCTTGACAGCCAC
Source organism: Cyclobacterium sp. 1_MG-2023 (assembly GCF_030546805.1). Lineage (GTDB taxonomy): Bacteria > Bacteroidota > Bacteroidia > Cytophagales > Cyclobacteriaceae > Cyclobacterium. Next base: position 186,163 of record NZ_JAUOPC010000001.1, read on the forward strand.
TTTTATGCCTGGAAGGCCAGATATCCATGACGCAATTGATAAAAGGGGGAAGGCTGAGGGGAAAAGAGGACAAAATAGTTGGCCTGTAGACCTATTGGTGCCCAGAGATGTATATGTGGCCAACCAATTTGGCCTTCACAAAGGAGGACCAACAATAGGCGATAATGTTGGCAATGCCATATATGCCAAGTCAGGTAATGGGATCGTCTATGATGGGGCAGTTAGAGATATCAATGGCTTAAAAGCGATTGGTGGATTTGTTTCCTTCTTTTCCAGCTATCATCCTTCCCATCACAATCAGGCCGGCGATTTAAATACCATGTTAATTGGAATCAATACACCTACGCAAATTAGACAAGTAACTGTAATGGCCGGGGACGTGGTTTTAGGAAGAGATGGGGCAGTTACTTTTATCCCTCCTCATTTAGCCGAGAAGGTAGTAATTACTTCAGAGGTGGTTCGGCTTAGAGATATGTTTGGCCACAGCAGGCTTAGAGAAGGAGTTTATACTGCGGGACAGATCGATACCCGCTGGTCTCCCGAAATTGAAAAAGATTTTTCTGAATGGCTCAATAAGCACAAAAAAGATTTACCAATTCCTAAGGAACAAATTGAAGAAATTCTTAAGGAAAGGACCTGGTAATTCTAAAAAATTAAGTCCCTAATGAATAGTCTAATAGGCTATTATACTATTCAATGGGCTATTTATTGAATTATATTTAAAAACATTGACTTTATTTCAATGATTGATTTAACCCAAATGACCTAACATGAGCAAAAACCTAAAAAGAAGATCATTCTTGTCAAAAGCCGCTTTATCGGGAGTGACCGGAGCCGCTTTTTTATCCGGATACGGATCCTCTCTTTCTGCAGCTGTAGAAAAGATGCCAGCTTATTCCAATCCTTCTGACTTAAAGATTACCGATGTGAAATGTGGCTATGTGAGGGGAGCATTGTATGTAAAGGTTTATACCAATCAAGATATTTATGGATGTGGAGAAGCAGTTGATGCCATTCATGGTACTTACCACCTTGTAAAAAGACTTGGTGGACAAATCAAAAGTGAAAACCCACTTAACCCCAATCGACTTGCTGAACAGTTAAGGAAGGGAGCATTTTTCGGAGGCGCTCAATCGGGAGTATTTGTGGCTGTACTAACAGCCATAGAAACAGCCCTTTGGGATATTACGGGTAAGGTGTTTGGTGTCCCTGTCTACCAGTTGTTGGGAGGGAAATTTAGAGATAAAATCAGGGTGTATTGTGATACTGCGCTGTACACATCCAGAAATCCAAGCCCTCAAGATTATGCGCAAGCTGCCAGGGGAGCAGTGGATAGAGGCTATACTGCGGTTAAGTTTGATGTAGATGATGGGAGAGATCCGAACAAATACGATAGGTTTAACTGGACGGCAAGTCCGGCCGAGATTGATCGGATGTACAATGCCATAGCTGCTGTAAGAGAGGAAGTTGGAAAGAATATTGATATCTGTGTAGACATGCATGGCAGGTATGATTATATCACAGGAGTGAAAATGGCCCGTATGTATGAAGACCTCGACTTGATGTGGCTGGAGGAGCCCATTCCTGCAGATAACCCCAAGCTTTATCAACAGCTTACCCAACAAACCAGTACGCCGATCTGTACCGGAGAGAATGTCTATTTGGCCTATGGCTTTGTCAACCTGCTAAGTGAAGGTGGGGCGGATATAATTATGCCTGATATTCAGAAAGCAGGGGGCCTTGGTGAAGCACAAAGAATAGCCAACCTTTCTAATTTGTTTTATGTGCCCTTTAGTCCCCATATGGTTGCTTCATTTTTAGGAGCCATGGCATCTTGCCATGTCTGTGCTTCCGTTCCTAATTTTCAAATCATGGAATGGCAAATTTATATGGACACAGACCAGATGTGGCAAGACATTGTGAGTTATGAGGGAGAAAGGACGGTAGATGGATTTATTAAACTTTCCGAAAAACCCGGAATAGGAGTGGAAATTAATGAAGAAGGCATGAAAAAATACGCAGTGAAAGATATTCCTTTTTTTGAATAATTAAATAACAAAGACCATGACAATGAAACCTAAAAACAATCCAAAATTTAAACATCTTTTTGACCTACCAAAAAATACCGGAAAAGTCGAGAAAAAGTCTCCACACAGCAGCTTTGTGGAGGAAAATATTCCCGACCGAAGAACCTTTCTTCAAAAGGCGGCACTTGGAGGGCTGGGGCTGGGTGCTTTTATGTCTATGCCCATTGAAGACACCTTGGCACATTCCATGCAGCAGGTCAATAGAAATTCAAACCCTTCAGATTTAAGGATTACTGATTTAAGAATTGCAGAAGTTGCAGGAGCTCCCATGCGGTGTCCGATTATTCGAATCGATACCAATCAAGGTATTTATGGATTAGGAGAAGTTCGTGATGGGGCCAGTGCCAGATATGCTTTGGTTCTTAAAAGTCGGATACTTGGTGAGAATCCTTGTCAGGTCGAAAGGCTTTTTAAAAAAATTAAGCTTTTTGGTAATCATGCCAGGCAAGCAGGAGGGGTTTGCGGCATTGAGATGGCCTTATGGGATTTGGCAGGAAAAGCTTATAATGTACCAATTTACCAAATGTTGGGCGGTAAATACCGAGATTCCATCCGGCTTTATTCAGATACTACTAAATCCAGTGACCCGGAAGTCTTTGCAGACCGGTTAAAGGCCAGAAAAGACAAAGGCTATACCTTTCTAAAAATGGATTTTGGTGTGGAAATGGTAAAAGACAATGAGGGATCTGTTGTGAACACAAGGGCTTTTGAGAAAGGCAAGGCTTGGGATTCAGAATATGGGAGTTATGGTAGAACCGGCCATCCTTTCACCGGGGTACAAATTACAGATAAAGGGATTGCTGAAATGGTTGAATATGTTGCTGCTGTAAGAAATAAAGTAGGCTATGATATTCCATTAGCTGCGGATCATTTTGGACATTTTGATTATAAGGAATGTATCCGCTTGGGTGAAGCTTTGGAGCCTTATCGTTTGGCTTGGCTTGAAGACATGGTTCCTTGGTTTTATACTGAAAAATGGAAACAGATTACGGATGCCATCAAAACACCTACCTTGACAGGGGAAGATATTTTTCTTAAAGAAGAGTTTATAAAGTTGATTGATGCGCGGGCCATCGATATGATCCAACCTGATTTGGCCTCTTCCGGTGGAATTTTGGAAACTAAAAAAATTGGGGATTATGCAGAAGAAAAAGGTATTCCGATGGCCATGCATTTTGCAGGCACTCCTGTTTCTTTTATGGCCAATATTCATTGTGCGGCCGCTACAGAAAATTTTATTTCTTTGGAACATCACTCTGTCGATATCCCTTGGTGGGAGGACATGGTAAAAGACATTCCCAAACCACTCGTCATAGATGGCTTTGCTAAAGTTCCGGAGGGTCCGGGTCTGGGTATTGACTTGAATGAGGAGGTAATAAAGGAACACTTACAAGATGGTACTGAGTACTTTGCACCTACAGAAGAATGGAATACTGATCGTTCGAATGACAGGTGGTGGAGTTAATAAAATCCTTTACTAAATTGATGGTTATCAATTTAGATGAAAGACTGGTTGTTTTATTACATTCTTTTCAGGAAATTCACGTTTAATTAGTTAAAAAATAGAAAATGATGAAGAAGATTTTGCTTGTATGCTTGGTATGCTTGTCTGCTTTTAATAGGGAAAGTTTTTCCCAGCAGATTTCACCTAGTCCCGAACAGATAATTGCACTTACGGCCGAATGGAAAGGGGAAAGATTTCCTGACGGAAGACCTAAAGTTTCAGATGAACACTTAGAAAGGTTAAAAGCCATTTCCATGGAAGAAGCATGGGGTATATTAAGAAATAAAGGTTATAACAATCAGTTTGAAAATGACTGGGTGATTATGGATGAAAATGAAGTGATGACGGGTAGGGCAGTTACTGCTCAGTATATGCCATTCAGAGAAGATGTAGACAATCTAGTAAAGAAGGTTGGTAAAGAAGAGGGGCGTGCTCAATCCGGAGGAACCAACTCTTGGCCGATTGATGGTTTAGTAGATGGTGACATTTATATTGCAGACAGTTACGGGAAGATTGCTGATGGTACTTTGATTGGTGACAACCTAGGTACTGCCATTTATTCTAATTCCAAAAGAGGAGTGATTTTTAATGGCGCTGTAAGGGATATGGAAGGCTTATCTAAAATTGAAGGATTTAATCTTTGGATTAAGGGTCATGATCCCTCTTATATTCAAGAGATGATGCTTACAACGATAAATTATCCGGTAAGGATTGGAAGGGCTACGGTCTTGCCTGGTGACGCTGTTTTGGCAAACAAATGGGGAGTAATATTTATTCCTGCTCATTTGGTGGAAGACTTGGTAATCAATGCTGAGTTTACTGCCCTAAGAGATCAATTTGGCCACATGAGGTTGAAGGAAAAGAAATATACTGCAGGTGAAATTGACAGTAGGTGGAGTGAAGCAATTAAAGCTGATTTTATGGAATGGTTAAATAAGAAAAATGACCTTCCAATGAGTAAAAAAGAGCTAGATGCTTACCTAGAAGATAGAAACTGGTAAAATATAAAAACCTCCTTTATTAGTACAAAGGAGGTTTTTTTTACCTATTCCCTGAACAATATTTAAGGTAATTGAATAAGGTTCAATGGATAGGCATTAACTATCCCTACAATTTCCTACAGATGTTTACCAGAAATGAAATTTATCTAAGTAATATTTAAATATAAACTGAAGAGGTTTAAATAATTGAAGCCTAATTACTGAATGAGATAAAATTTATTCTTCATTCGTACTTTTTGATATGTCTCTTATGATTTGGTCTAATTCTTCAGTGGATTTCAAAATAAAAGTTAATATTTCATCAAGCTCTTCACCAGTGTATTTCATCTCATTTTGAAGGTTTATAAGTCCCATTATCCTAGCCACTGGTGCCCGAACTATATGAGATTGTTTCCAAGCGATATCTTTAAGTTTTTTATTTTGTTTTTCTATGGCATTAATATGCCTTATTTTATCTGTGATATCACGAGAAAAGCACGCTACACCTGTGACTGACTTCTTCTTTGATTGGTTGTCGATGATTGGGTACATTCCAATTTGAAAGGTTTTAGACCTTAAGGCATTATTACCTGTTTCATAGGTGAAAAATTGTTGATGACCTTCAAGTACTTTATCAAATTTATCCCTCCAATAATTAAAGATTATATCCTTGCTAGGGTCGAATACAAGTTGACCCAACGTATATTTTTTTCTTGTTAAAGCTTTCATTTCTTTTTTAAAAGCATTGTTGGCAATAATTAGTTTAAATTCCCTATCAATTGCAAAAATTAAATCATCGGTGCTGTTTATTACATGCTCTTGTAGCAGCCTAATTTCGGCCAGTTTTTGCTGCTGTTTTATTCTGCCTGTAATGTCTTTCATATAGACCACTATCCCATTTTCTTTTGGGAAGGCAGAGCACTCAAGATAGATGTCTACTGTTGGATAATACTCAACAAAACGCCTTTCTTCGCCTTTTTCCATTGCTATTGAAAATTCAGAATAGAATTTAAGATCAACCGCATCATAATAAATATCCCACAAATTTTTTCCTTCAATATTTTTTCGAGGCATTTTTAATATTTTTTCTGCGGCCTTGTTCCAGTAGGTTACTGTCCAGTCTTTTTCCACCGAGAAAAAACCATCGGTAATACTACCCAAGATTTCTTCTCTTTCTCGGTTAACGCTTTCTAATTTCGTTTTATAGGCAACTTCCTCTGTCACATCATAATTTATCCCTACCATTCTCACTGGCCTACCTGTATTATTTCGAATGATATAAGCCACCGCTTTAATGAATCTTACCTCACCTGAATCCGGTAATATGATTCTGAACTGTGTATTATAGTCTTTTTTGCCAAGTAGGGCATCTTGAATCAATGAATTTTGGACTTCTCGATCCTCAGGGTGAAGCCCTAATTTCCATTCGTTAAAATGGTCTGTTGAATCTTTTATATTTCTTTGATTCAATTTTTGCATGGTTTCATCCCAGACAACGGTATTTTTTTCAATATTCCAGTCCCAAACACCAATTGTTGAAGCTTTTGAAGCCAACTCATAACGCATTTTAGCGTCCTTGATTTCTTGCTCTGTTTTTTTTCTTTCATCAATGTCTTGAATACTACCATATATTCGAAAAAGCTTGCCATTTAACCATTCAGTTTCTGCTTGTACCCGCACCCAAATTAACCTTCCTTTTGATGTGACCAATTGGGTATCTATATCAAAGTGGCTTATCTCTCCTTTTATAGCTAAATCAACCTTTTCTTGTATTAATTTTCTAGAAAACCCTTCCTTATAAAAACTTATCGCATCTTCTAGTTTTGGCACATATTCTTCATCCAGATCATGGATAAATTTTGTCATTGGCGACCAATATAATTTGTTTTGAGAAAGTGTAACTGCCCAAGTTCCTATCTTAACTATTTCATTGGTTCTTCTTATTAAATCTTCCAGGTTTTTTTGATGGGTTATATCTTTCCCCACACAATAAATAAATGATTCAGATGGAAGGAAAGTGGCAGTTAGGTTGATCCATTTTATTTGGTCATTTATTAATATAGGAATGTCAATCTCATCTATCTTTCTAGATTGCTCTATTTTGACCACAAAATCCTCAAATTTTATTCGATTAGAAATTGGAATCATGTTTTTGAAAGAGATGCCTTTTAATTCAGTTTCAGGGCATTCAAATGTCTTTGAGGCTTCTTTGTTTCCTTTGATCACTACTCCTTTAGCATCTGTTACAAATAACAGATTGGGTATTAATTCAAATATGGTAAGTAGCTCGTTTTCACTTTTCAATCGCATTATCTCAAGGCCTAACCGATTACTTAGGCTTTCAAAAAATGGGAAATGTTGTTCCAGTTGGATTTGTTTTTTACTTGTGAATATTGTTATAACCCCCACTAAGTCTTTGTTATAAAAAATTGGAATTCCAATGGCAGAGTTTAATCCGAAAATTTTCATTTCATCAATGCCTACGATATCAGCATTATTTTTGATGTTTTCCCAAAAAATAATTTGTCCTTTTTCCCAGGCAATACCAGGCAACCGAGCACCATATTTTGCTTCCTTAAAAGAAGAGCGGAGCTTAGGGAAATCCTCATACTTAGCTTTGGAGGTACTAGTGATGACTTTGTTGAGCTTGCTGTTGTCAATATTCATTATCCAGCCCTCAGCTACTTCCAAGCCGGTAAAATCTAATATTACTTTTAGAAGGGCAGAAAACTTATCCTCAATATTCTTGGGTTGGCCAACAGCCAAGTTCATTTTTTTGTAAACTCCTTCCAATTCTCTTTTTTTAACGACATCCGTAACTTGTCGTTGAATACTTATCCAATTTGTTATCAAACCATTTTCATCAGAAATAGGTACTACAGAGAATTCTACCCAAAATTCTGTTCCATCTTTTTTGTAATTTATGGTTTCAATTCTGCAGGGATACCCATTGATCAAAGCCTTCTTTAATTTTTTTAATTCTTTCCGATTACTTTTTTCACCTTGAAGAAAACGAGGGGATTGTCCAAGTATTTCTTTTCTTTGGTATCCTGTTTGTGCTAAAAAGGCATCGTTGGCAAAAATTATTCGTGGGCCTGAAGGTTTTATGGCATCTACTTCTGTAATTAATATTGGATCATTAGCGCTTTTTACCACTTTTTCCATTAGGCTCAATTGATGTTCTCTTTCTTTTTTCCTCGTGACATCTTGCATCGCTCCAAATGCCTGAATGGCCTTGCCTTCTCGGTTCCTTATGAACACGCATTGTTCGAAAACATAAGCATAACCCCCGTCTGCTTTTTGGAAGCGGTAGTTCCCATCCCATTTTTGGTCTATTCCGGATAAAGCCATTTTAAAATCTTCTATAGTATTTTGACGATCTTCCGGATGGATTCTTTCAGCCCAATTGGTGATATTATTAATATGTTCCGCCCTATGTCCAAATAAAGAGGAAAAATTATCACTCCACTCTAGTTTATCTATTGCTATATCATATTCCCAGATAGCATTATTTGTTGCTTGGAGAATCAGTTGGTAGCGGTTTTTACCTCTGTCTAAGGATTCTTTGGTTTTCTCAAGTTCGGTAATATCGAGACAAGAAAATAGGATCAATGGATAATCCTTATTTTCAATCCATTGTATTTTAATTTTTAAGGATAATGGTTCGGTATTGTCATCCCGTGGATTTAAAATTGTTTGAATAGTAGCAATGGGTTTGAAGGATTTTTTGTTTATTATATTTTGAATTAAGCTTTCTTTTGCGGCTGAAAACACTTCATATATATATTCAACGTTTTGTCCGGCCAAGGCCGATAATTCCGTAGCCTTTTTGGAAGATTTTATGATTGATAAATCGTCTTCCCTGCAGAGAAATTGAGCTACATTACTTTCTTTGAAAAGTAAATAATATAGATTATGGTCCAAAGTGTAGGTAGGATACTTAGCCAATTCATTTTTTTGGGAGGTGTTTTTTTCAGATCTATTTTTCCGGTAGGAGAGGGTTATGGCTTTGAATAGTTGAAATTTATCTAAACGTTCCAATACTAAAACATCTTCTACACCCTGATCCAATAAATTTATTGTAAATGCTAGATTTTCCTCATAGGTTAAAGAGATAAGCGGAACTTTGACAAGTCTATGTTTTAATTGCCTAATAATATTACCATAATTTTGATCCTTGTTTTCTAAAGTAAATAAAACGCTATCATAATTGAATCGAGGTATATCAGTGACCGAATTGCTCCATATAAGTTGCTGATCGGCTTCTTTAAACTCTTCAAATATTTTGTTTAACAACAAATAATGTTTTGTGTCATTTGTGATTATTAAAATATTTTTAAAGTTATGGTTTTTCATTTGATCAAATAATAAATGTAATGTGCTTACACTGCCATACAATAAATTTTTCTTTACGGATCCAATTATCTTTCTTTTAAACAAATTATAAATTGTATAAAAGGATTTATTTATGGAATTTAAAAATTAAATATTGACAGTATTTTAATAACAAAATTTAATTAAATTATTAAAGTTTAAATAACCCATAATTATCCCTGTACTTAACACTATTGATTTAATAAAGTTTAAATTATAATTGCTATACTGCAATAATTGAACCACTCATTAGTTTATGTGTTTTCTGAACTCCAACTAATCCGAGGGCTAAACCTGATAACATAGATTACATTAAAAAAATGAATGATTTATGTTAAAATTTAAAATAAACTGACCCTATATTAAGGTTAAACAATTCGCACTTATTTTACAAAACAGATTAAATAGGTATTAAGCTGATAGGATAAATTATACTTATTGGTTAATTAGGGCTGTTATAATGGGTGAAAAAGAAACGAACATAAGGTTAAATTAACCTAACAGTGAAGTTTCTAATACTTATTGTTTTGGGTGATAAGCAAATTTAATATGGTTCTTGGATTCTTTATTAAATTATGGTTTTAAAGGTGATTAAGAACATTTTTTAAAGAATATGGACAGAAAAAACTCCAAATATTCAAAGGTTTATTTTATTGGAAAATTATCAGTTCTTGAATCACCTACTTGGATGATCTCTGTAACTACATATTCACTAGCCCCTCTCCAAGGGATTGGGTTTAGATACTCTTTGTACCGTAGTTCAACAAACTTTCCACCTGAGCGTTCTAAGATCAAGGCTACTGAATCCCCTGCAGCACTGAATCGAAATTCATTACTTTGCAAGGCGCCGGGGTTTGGACTTTGAAAACCGTCCTGCACTAACCTGCCTTCCCAAGTTTTAAAAATAAAACCTTTCTTCTCAAAATAATTTAGGTTTCCTGCTTTGACTCCTTCCGCAAAAACAAAATAATACCTCCACCAAAAGACTCCGGCAAGTACAATAAGCAATAGAATGATCGCAGGACCAATTAATTTTTTCATTATGATTTCAATTGAAGTTAAGGCTGAGCAAATATACTAATAAATCACAATTTTCGTATATTCATGAATTATTGTATCAAGCTACCTTATCTAAAATTAACGCTATTTATATACCATGGAATTTATTGATTATTATAAACTTTTGGGAATAAATAAAACAGCTACTTCTGAAGAAATAAAAAAGGCCTACAGGAAGATGGCAAGGAAATACCATCCGGATCTTAACCCGGATGACAAAGAAGCAGAAAAAAAGTTTCAAGCTGTCAATGAAGCCAATGAAGTACTCAGCGATCCTGAAAAGCGTAAGAAATATGACCAGTATGGTGAGAATTGGAAACACCAGGAAGCTTACCAAAATACAGGTAATGGAGGGAGAGGGCGTAGTCAAAATCAATACAATAATGCTGATTTTGAACAGGCTTTTAGAGATGGAGGATTTTCTGATTTTTTTGATTCCATGTTTGGAGGAGGGGGGAGAAGTTCTTCCGGCTCAAGCATTAAGTTTAAAGGTCAAGACCTTCACGCTGCATTGGAACTCCAATTAAGAGATGTGCTTGAATCCCACAAGCGTACATTAGAGATCAATGGTAAAAAAATAAGGTTGACCATAAAAGCAGGAGTTGAAGATGGGCAAACCATTAAAATTAAAAACCATGGAGGTGAAGGAGTCAATGGTGGGCCGAATGGAGATTTATACATTACTTTTAAAATCCACTCGGATCCAGAATTCAAAAGGGAGGGAAGTGATTTGCATAAAGAGGTTAAAATAGATTTGTACACGGCCATTTTAGGTGGTGAAATAATTGTTTCGACACTTAGCGGTAAGGTTAAATTAAAAGTGCCGGCAGGGACAGAAAATGGCACAAAAGTAAAACTAAAAGGCAAAGGTTTCCCGGTTTATAGTAAAGAAGGTGTTTTTGGAGATTTGTACTTACAATATATTGTTAATATCCCTAAAAATTTAACAGCAGAAGAGAAAAAACTATTTGAACAATTGGCTAAGCTTAGAAATCATGGATAATTTAAATGAAGACCTAGTTTCATTGGATAGGTTTTGCAAATCCTGTAATATTGACCTGACTTTTGTCTATTCCCTTGCAGAGCATGACCTTTGTGAAATTATTGTAGTGGAAGAAAAACAGTATGTCTTACAGGATGATTTGTCACTTTTAGAGCGATTATCGCGATTACATTATGAGCTGGAAATCAATATGGAAGGATTATATGCCATCGCTCATCTACAAGGGAAAATTGAAAGCCTAAAAGAAGAAGTTAATTATTTAACAAGAAAACTCAATAGCTAATAATGAAAAATGTAGGTCGTACCAGGCTCGAACTGGTGACCTCTGCCCTGTCAAGGCAGCGCTCTGAACCAACTGAGCTAACGACCTATTTCGATATACAATGATAATTCAATTTTGATAATTTGGCAATTAAAATTATTATATCTATTGCACTTTTTTGAAACCTTTTCTAATTCCTTCTTGGAAAAAGAACCTTATCAATTGCCTTTGTTTTATCTCATGAAATAGAGAAATATCAGGCAACGTTATCTTGAAAAGGTTAGTTTGTCTAGTTCATAAAATTTAAACTTAAAGAATTTTTTTTTCGATCCGGATTAACCTTTTCATTAATTTTTATCGCTTCTAGAAATATAACTCAACTAATTTCTAGAAACTATGAAAAATGCGATATCAATCAGAACAACTTCGTCTATTTGTATTTGCTTTTGGTTTGTACTTACTGCTTGTGAGTTAATTGTCAAAGATGTACCCATAAAGATTTCGCCGGATGCAGCTACCATAAGTGAATTTGTTAAGGACCTTGATTTTGATAAAAAGGAACTTTTCAATGAACAAAGTATTGCCGGCAACCAAAGTAGAGAGGAAGTTGGAGCACCTGTCAGGCGAGTGACATCAGGGAAAGGTTTTGTAACCACCTGTTTGACTCAGAAAATAAGTTTGAAAAATAATTTTGAGGAAATAGCCATTCTCCGTCCTACGGATGGGATAATATATCCGGGAGCACTTGTTATTGCTGATAAAGCCACCCTTGGAGGTTTGCCAACTCCAGTGACCATTGATCGCTCACCCATTAATCTCAGGCTTGATTTACCAGGAATTGGGGAGAAAGGCAATATAGAAATAGAAAATGCAAGCAATACCAGCGTTCAGGCCAAAATTGATGAGGCCCTTGAGTGGTGGAATGCAAATGCCAAACCAGATGGCTATACCATAGCGTCTAATTCATCTTATACGGCAGCTACTTCCTATTCTTCCAAGCAGTTAAGTTTGGACGTCGGTTTGAATGTAGAGTGGGCCAGGGGAGATGCACAGGCACAATTTAACTATACTTCCAGTAAAACGGAAAAAGTGGCCATGATGGTATTCAAACAGCGGTTCTATACCATAGCCATGAATGCGCCTGAAAATCCGGGGGAATTCTTTGGAAGGAATGCTACCATTGCTGATGTTAAAGCTAAATTTAGTCAAGATGGACCACCGGCCTATGTGCATTCGGTATCCTATGGTCGAATAATTATGTTTAGGATGGTAACGAGCGAGGAGGCCACAGATGGAGAATTGAAAGGAGCATTTAATTATGTGACAGGATTATCTTCTGCTTCGGGAGATATTGAAACAAAATACAAAACGATCCTGAATAAGGCTTCCATAACTGTTGTTACCATGGGAGGCGGGGCTCAAGCAACTTCATCCGCAATATCTGCCAAAAATTTCGGTGACTTAGAGGATGTCCTGCAGGGAGAAAATGCCGTCTATAGCCGCGAAAACCCGGGGGTACCCATAGCTTATAGCTTAAAATACCTTAAAGACAATACCAATGCAAAATTGGGTTATACCACAGAATATGAAATAGAAACCTGTACTGAAAGTGCTTACCCTTCTCAAACTGTTTCACTAAATAATAGAAATGGATTTTTAGGGATGACCATGCGTTTTACAATAACCTATAAAATTCTTGTTGATGGAAGTGTAAAGAGTAAAAGTATTTCAAGCGGAAATATTCCTACCAGTACAAAAAAAGTAAAAACGGTGCCAGCCGGAGCTTATAGTATAAGGATTGCAGTAGAATATAAAGATGGTTTGATATGGAAGTTTAGGGCGGATGAAAATTTTAGTAAGCCAACCAAAATCTGTTTGGAATCCACCCAAAAAGGTTTTCCTACTAAAGTGAATGTTGATGTTGTTCCCTGTTAGGGCATATTCCATTAATTTATTTAAGACCTGCTTGGGTAGATTTTTGAAGCTTTAAATAAGCCTTTGTTTAAAAGACTTAACAATAAATGATTTTTGCGGTGGCATTGTTGATTCTCCAATCCTATCGTAAAAATCATTTAATATTATTTTGTTTGGCACTTAATAATTCTGATTTAATACTGTCTATAGTTTCTTTAGATGGGTTTGAAGCTGAAGCATAGGTTTGTAAAGCTGCTTCGTAATAATAAATCGCTTCTGCAAAATCGCCTAAAGCCATCAGGCATGAAGCAAGATCCCTTTGGCTCTGAGCAATTAATTGGTCTCCCTCCGGCAATGAAGCCTGCCTAAACCTTAGGCCCTTCACTAAATATTCTTTTGCTTTTGGAAAATCATTTTCTTGCATGGCAATTTTTCCCAAAAAAATTACCGGTGAGGCTTGTCGAGGATCTTCTTGGGGAAACAACTCTTGATTTATTGAAATTGTGGTTATTAAACTAGCCTTTGCCTTCTCTATGGCCCCTGTTTTTAAATAAACTTTCGCCAGACTCTCTAATATTCCCGCATAGTAAGGATGCGTTTTACCAAACAAGGAATCAATTTTCGTCAATGCTTTTTCATACAATGGTATTGCTTCATGTGGTTGCTCAAGAAAACCATAAGTTCTCGCTAAATTGGACATACTGGCAATTGTTTCAACATGGGATTCTCCTAGTATTGATTTTCGTTGATCCAGAGATGCCCTAATAAATTTCATGGCTTTATTGAATTCTCCTTGAGATTGATAGAGACTACCCAAAAAGTTATACGTATAGGCAATTTCCAAATGGGGTGGAATAAATAAATTTTCTTTCATTGCCAATGCTTCTAGGAGGTAGCTTTCGCTTTTATCTAAATCTCCCGTTTTTCTGGCTATTGCACCAAGCATATGCAATGAAAAAGCCAGATCGGTATTTGGCGGGGTAGTCAAAGCTTTATATAAATTGTAGGCTTCATTGATTGCTGAATCAGCTTGTTGGTATTTTCTATTATCATAATATGAATTCCCTAGCTCCGTTAATGCATGAGCCATGGTTTTACTATGACTTAGATCGTTTTTCTTTAGTCTTAGAATGGCCATATTTAAATAGCGGACGGCACTGTCCAGTTTTCCAAAGTAAAAAAATGATTTGCCTATTTCTATTTCATTTTGAGCCAAAACATTTTGGGTAATAAAAGGTAATTTATTGTTGATATTGTATGCTGAAAAAGCAAGTTCCTGGGCTTTTTCATATTTTCCCAGGTTATAATATATTGGTGAAAGCCGTCCTAACATGTCGGCGTATAAATAATTATCTTCACTTAGGTTCTTTTCCAAAGATTCAAGACCTTGATTTAATAAATTAACAGCAGTAATCGTGTCTGCTCCGCCAATATTTGGATCTGCAGCCATAAAAACATCAGTCATTAAATCCGTTATTTGATTGGCTCTCTTAGCTTCCCTAATCGATAAATTTCGTTCCATTTTCAACTGATAGGTATAAAAAATAACCGCACTAAAAAAGAATAATACACCAACAACAATTGAAGTCAGAATTTTGCTGTTTCTTTTAATGTATTTTTCTGCCTTGTATTTCCATTCTTTATTCCGAATGGAAATTGGATGATTGTATTGGCTAGCTTTGATATCACGCATTAAATCGCTTATTGATACATACCTATCTTCAGGTTTTAAAGCCATGGCCTTATTACAAATAAATTTTAGGTCACTAAGCATCAATTTGGATACCTGGATTCCTTCCATGGAAAATGGCAATGAATCTCCCCTCAATTTTTGATGTGTTAGTAATTTTTGGTCATTGAGTGCTAATTGAAAAGGATGGGTTTGAGTACAGAGTTCGAATAAAATGATTCCTAAGGCATAAATGTCTGTGAAGATAGATGGTGCTAAATTATTGATTTGTTCAGGTGCTGCATAAGCCAAAGTATAACTTCCTTTAAAATCATTTGTGTCTACCAGTAACCGTGCTACGCCGAAATCCAATAATTTGACTGTTCCTGATGAATCGACCAAAATATTTTGGGGTTTTAGGTCAAGATGAACAATCAACAGTTGATGAGCGTATTGTATTGCCTCACTTATTTGAATAAATAAATTCAATCGTTGGGTAATGGTACAAATATTAAGCTTACAATATTCAATTAAGGTATGACCGAGGACGTATTCCATGGTAAAATACGGTCTTCCCTCTTCATTGAACTCCCCATCATACAACCTTGCAATTCCATGGTGATTAAGTTTTGCAAGTATCTGCCTTTCCTTATAAAAACGATTTTTGAGAAAAGAATTTGTTACCTGTGAGTTCATCAATTTTATGGCCACTACTTGTTCAAATTGGCCATCTACCCTAATGCCTTTAAATACTGTTCCCATGGCACCGGAGCCAATTATTTCAGCTAATTTAAATGCGCCAATTTTTTTACCGATAAGGAATTGGTTATTTTCCCAGGTTCTAAGCAAAAGATTAGGAGAGATTTTAAATATGGAATTTGGAGAATTATCTGCTATTAGCAGTGACTTTAAAGTGAAACAAGTTTCAGGTGAAGTGTACTCAAGGCTGTCCAACAATAGTTTTTTTTCCACTTCGCTTTTGTCAGCAATTTCATGGAATAAATTTTCTACTTTTTCCCATTCAACATGTTTTGATGTCATCTAGCAATTATTTAAGTTCATTGCTCAACCAAGCCTTTGCCAATCTCCAATCTCTTTTAACGGTTTCCACTGAAACCCCTAGCATATTGGCAATTTCTTGGTATTTATACCCGCCAAAAAAATGAAATTCAACCACGCGAGAATAACGCTTGTTTATCCTTTTTAAGCCATTCAGAGCGTCATTAAGATTAATTACACCTTCCGGCGTTGTAGTTACTATCTGCTCACTGCCATCTCCATAGGTTAATTGGATCTGATGGCCACCTCTCTTTACTCGGTTCTTTTGTCTTGCATAATCCACTAAAAATCTACGCATGGTTATTGCAGCAATGGCTAAAAAATGATTTTTATTTTTGATTTCTCCCTGGTATTTGTCCATTTTCATATAAACCTCATGCACCAAAGCACTGGTGTCGAGGGTTAAAGCATTAAACTCATATTTTAATCTAATACTTGCCTTCAATGAAAGTTCTTCATAGCAAACCTGAAACATCCTTTTTTTATGAGAATATGGGATTTCGTTATTTTTGGGATTATTTAAGTCAATCATATCCATGATTTGCCAACTATTATTCTGTACAAATTAACATACATTGGCGAATTCAGCAAATTATATTGGTAAAATCTTTCTTCGATTTTCTCTATTTTATCCCTAAATATTCCAGCTAAATCTATTGAGACTTGGAGTAATCAAAGTAAAATTATAGTATTGATTCTTCTTCATTAGCTAGAAAAGGCGAAAAAACACATCCACGGATGTAATTCACAGAACTATGAAGATTCATTAATTGGGTCGGCTTCTTATATTATATTGTCTTTACTTCGAAGCCTGATTAAAAAATTAAAACAAACCCTGTTCCCCTGTCAATTTCTGAGTGCACCCTAATGCTGCCTCCATGTAAATGCATGATTTGTTTGGATAAACTCAAGCCTATTCCTGTTCCGCCTCTTTTGGTTGTGAAAAAAGGGACAAATATTTCGTCCAATTGATCTGCCGGTATTCCGGGTCCATTGTCTTTTACTTCAATATATTTTTTATCTTCATCATTAATGCCTGCTTTAATACTTAGGATAGCCTCTTTTTGACCTGCCATGGATTGAATGGCATTTTTTGAAAGGTTGATCAATATTTGTGCGATTTGTTTTTCGTCTATGTAAAACGCTAGATCTTCGGGAGTTACCAATAAATTAAATTGCAGGTTTGGCTCAATATTTTCCATCCGCATCAATACTTTAACCCTATCCAATAAAGGTTTAATTGCTACGATAGATTTGTCGGGAGCGGGTACATCCAAGAAACTTCGGTATGATTTGACAAAATCCATGAGACCTTCCCCTTGAATTCGAATCACATTCAATCCTTTAACGGTATTGTTTATTTGGTCTTCGCTTAAATTCCCCCATTTTAAGGCTCCATTGTCATCCTCTTTATAGTAGTTAGACAAGGATTCCGAAATGGAAGTGATAGGAGTGATGGTATTCATTATTTCATGGGTAAGTACTCTGATCAATTTTACCCAAGAATCTGTTTCTTTCTCATCTAGTTCTTTTTGTAGATCCTGAACGGTTACAAGTAATAGCTTTTTATCTTCTTTAATTATCGGCACTGTCTTGAAAAGCAACTGGTTTTGTTCTCTTTCATTTACCATTTGTAAGTACTTCTGATCAAAGGGCTTAAGCTTGTCAACCAAGTCAAATAAATTTTGATCAATTTGTAGCAATTGCTTGATGTGTAGTAAAGGGCTGAAATGGAGTAATTTCTCCAAAAAAGGGTTGGTATATAAAATATGTCCCTTTTCATCGATAGTCATAATGCCAATATCGATTTGTTTCAATATTTCTTGATAATACCTTTCTCTTGTCTGAAGCTCAATTTGCACATCTAAAATCAATTGATTGATTCTATTTAGACTTTGGTTTAGTTCTTTAAAAGATTTAATTTGAACTTTTTCAGGAAATCTTAATGTAAAGTCCTCATTTTTGATAGCATCAAAAAAATAGGCTATTTGGCGGTTGGTTTTGTTTACATAGCGGATAAGGAAGGACGTTTGAAGGCCAATCAAGAAAAGAAAAATAACCCCAAAACTATACCATTCTCTTGTAAAGGAAAAGGCCATCAATAAGGCTGTAACACAAATCAGTACAACCCTAAAGATCATTTGAAAATAAAAATTCCTACTGGCCATCAATCTTTGTGTTTTTTTATTTTGTTGTAGAGTGTTTGTCGGGTTATACCCAGTCGATCTGCGGCCATTGTATAATTTCCATCACAATCTTTCAAGGCCTTTTCAATCATCAATGCTTCCATTTCTTCTAGTGAATTTGGGAAGCTGTCAAATGAAGAGATGGCTGCTGAATTTAGGAAAAAATCAGAAGGCTTCAATACATTGCCTTCACTTAAAATAACAGCCCTCTCTATGGTATGCTGCAATTCTCGTACATTTCCGGGCCATTTGTAATTCAATAGCTTTTCTTTTGCAGCTTGATTAATACGCAAATCCGGCTTAGCGTATTTATACATAAATTTTTTCAGAAAATACCGACTCAAGACCAAGATATCTTCTCCTCGATTACGTAAGGGGGGTACATCTACATGTATCGTATTGATTCGATACATCAAATCTTCCCTGAACAGTCCATCACTGACCATCTTTTCCAAATCGCAATTGGTGGCACAGATCAGTCGAATATCTACAGGGATGGGTTGATTAGACCCTACTTTAATCACCGTCCTATTTTGAATAACAGAGAGTAGCTTGGTCTGCATTTTCAGAGAGAGGTTGCCGATTTCATCTAAAAATAAAGTACCTCCATCTGCTGCCTCAAACTTACCGACACGATCCTCCTTGGCATCTGTAAAAGCCCCTTTAAGGTGACCAAAAAGCTCACTTTCAAAAAGTGTTTCTGAAATGGAGCCCATGTCTACACCGATAAATATTTCATTATTCCTTTTGGAACACCGATGAATTTCCCTGGCAATAAGCTCTTTTCCCGTACCATTTTCTCCTGTTACCAATACATTCACATCCGTTTGTGCCACCTTTCTGGTTAGTTTTAAGGCAGATTTTATGCTTTCAGATTGACCGATTATTGAATGTTTATTTTGATTGATGACCTGTTTCAGGTTGTTCTCTTTTTTTTGAAGTTGGATGACTTGTTTTTGGGATTTTCTGAGCTGGTAAGCAGATCTGACTGTTGCCAACATTCTTTCATTACTCCAGGGTTTTAAAATAAAATCTACCGCTCCATTTTTGATGGCCTTCACAGCCAAATCTATGGAGCCATAAGCTGTCATCATGATTACAGAGATATATGGCGCCTTTTCTTTGATCTGCTTTAACCAATAGAGCCCTTCATTTCCGGAGTTTATTCCTGCCGAAAAATTCATGTCCAATAAAACAATGTCTATATCTGCAAATCCGGAATAAGAGCTAATTTGATTTGGGTTGGATAGGGTTGCTACATGCTTGTATTCAAACTGTAACAATATCTCCAAAGCACTGAGCATGCTTTTATTGTCATCAATTACCAGGATTTTAGCATCAATCATATCTATTTCCTTTTAATATGCAAAGTGCTAAATCTACTATTCAAATTATCAAGCTGCTATAAACTGTAAAAAAATTTTACAATTCACGTACAAAAATTTTACAGATAAACCATTTTTTGAATATAAAAATGATATAAGTATCTGTATATAAGGTATTTAAAATTGTGGCATACTGCTGGTATATGAGTTTCTCAGAATGATTAACCTATGGCACTAAAATTAAAGACATTTCTACTTCTGTTAAGCATAATCAACTTTAAGTTGCAGGCACAGGCTTCTTGGACTTTGGAAGAATGTGTGGCTTACGCCCTAGAGAATAATCTTGAAGTAAAGGATTATGAATACGTTTCCCAAACGGAAAATGAAAATTACAGGCAATCTATCCGGAATCTTCTTCCCAGAATAGATGCTTCAACAGGGTATACTATCAATTATGGTAGAAGTACAGATCCTTTTACCAATGACGTGGTAACAAATGAATTCTTTTCCAATGGCTATTCTTTGAATTCCTCAATTGATTTGTTTCAGGGATTCTTAAAGATGAATGCCATCAAAACGTCAAGATTCATTTTTGAGGCAAGTTTGCAGGAGTCATTGCAGCAAAAGTATTTGCTGGCCTTTAGGGTGATGCGGGCATTTTATGATGTCCGGTTTTTTGAGGAGTTGATTGTCGTAAGCAAGGGACAGGTAAGTGTATCACAAGCCAATTACGACTTGGTTAAAAGACAAATTGAATTGGGATTAAAAGCAGGTGCTGATCTTTATGAGTCTGAGTCCCTATTATTGTCTGACAAATTGGTCCTTACTCAAAGCCAAAACAAACTGGAACTGGCTAAACTTCAATTGGTGCAAGCCATGAATTTAGAAGACAGGGAAAATTTTTCCATTGCAAAGAAAAGGGATAATCAGGATTTAGATTGGGTTTTTCACACCATACATACAGATTCTATATACAGGCAAGCCGAAAGTTTTTTGCCTATGCTCAAGGCACAAGGGTATAGGGTTGACGCCGCCCGAAAGCAAGTGGCTGTTTCCCGTTCTTTGCTATATCCCTCCCTTTCAATGTATGCAAATATTGGCACAGGGTATTTCCAAACTACCAGAGACAGCATGGGAAATACCATAGAATTTAGGAATCAAATTCGCGACAATACCTATAGGTCAATAGGATTGAGTTTAAATATACCTATCAGTAGGGGCTGGGCCGGTAGATCTGCGGTCAAGCAGAGTAAAATAGCGCTTAGGCGGACTGAAAACAACTTTAAAATTCAGAAACAACAGGTTTATAATGATATTCAGGAGTTGGTAGTAGAAAATAGGGCTTTGCAAAAAGAATATGCCCAAAGTCTTCAGAAGCTAAAAGCGCAAGAGCTTGCTTTCCTAATCGCCCAAAGAAAATATGAAAAAGGCTTGGTTAGTGTATTAGAATTGACCAATGCAAAAAACCTGTTTGCCGCGGCACAGAATGAAAACCTAGAGGTAGGTTTAAGCCTAGAAGTAAACAACAGTACCATAGATTTTTATAGGGGAGTATCCCTTTTTAACATTCAATAACTTATGGATATTATACTTGAAAAGAAAAAAGGCCTAAGGCCAAAACATTACGGATACATTGCCCTTGGAGCATTGTTGATCTATGCAGCTTATCAGCTATGGTTTACTAGTTCTGTTGCTACTTTCCGTACTGAAAAGGGTAAATTATCTATAGCTGAGGTGGTAGAGGGTAAATTTGATGATTATATCACCATCAATGGAAATGTAGCCCCCATTGCCACCATTTATATGGATGCCTATGAAGGTGGGCGGGTAACTGAGAAATTAATAGAAGAAGGAGCTACCGTCAAAAAAGGTGACATTATTCTGGTTTTGGAAAATAGGAATCTTTACGAGCAGATCTTGGCAAGTGAAAGTAACCTTGCCCTCAAACAAAATGATTTAAGGTCTACTAAATTGGCCTTCGATTCCCGGCAAGTAGAAGGCAAAAAATCCCTTGCAACAGCCAGCACTAACTTACAAAGGTTTAAAAGAAATTATGAGCAGAACAAAGCCTTGTATGAAGAGGAGTTGATTTCCAGAGAAGAATACCTGATCGCTAAAGAGGATTATGAACTTTCTGAAGAGCAATATGCAATTGTGAAACTACAGACGGAACAGGACAAAGAGTTGCGTGAAACTTCTTTATCCGGTCTTGATACAGATTTGGAACGCATGAAAAAAACTCTGTCGATGGTGTATGAAAGATTGGATCATTTGAATGTGCGTGCTCCTGCAGATGGACAGTTGGGTTTCCTTGATGCAGAAATTGGTCAGAGCATCGCTCAGGGAGAACGCATTGGTCAGATCAATGTATTGACTGATTATAAGATTGAAGCGGATATTGATGAGCATTATATTGACCGGGTTCAGAGAGATTTAAGGGCGGAATTAGAAAGAAACAATAATGATTTCAACTTGCGGCTTAGGAAAGTTTACCCGGAGGTGAGAAGTGGGAAATTTAAAGTGGATCTGGTATTCACATCAGACAAACCAGAAAACATAAGAACAGGACAAAGCTATAATATTAAATTGCAATTAGGAGAGTCTTCTGATGCCATTTTGTTGCCCAAAGGTAGTTTTTTCCAAAGTACAGGTGGACAATGGGTCTTTGTAGTGAATACGGAGGGTGATGAAGCAATTAAAAGAAACATTAGAATAGGCAAGCAAAATGCAAGGTATTATGAGGTCCTCGAAGGTTTAGAGCCGGGAGAACAAGTAATTACCAGCAACTATGACAATTTTGGTGAAGCAGATAGAATTGTGCTTAAATAATCAACATAAAAAGGCATTTTCTAAAATTAGGTATTGAAAAAAATAATTAACGATGATAATCATTAAAGATTTAGTAAAAAGCTTTCGTACAGAAGAGGTTGAAACTTTAGCCTTAAATAAAGTGAACCTCAAAGTAGAGTCGGGAGAATTTGTGGCCATTATGGGCCCCTCAGGATGTGGGAAATCCACCTTGCTTAACATCATAGGCATGTTGGACAACCCAACAGAAGGCAGTTACAATTTTGCTTCAAATGAGGTGGCAGGACTCCGTGAAAATCAAAGAACACAGTTAAGAAAAGGGAACCTGGGTTTTGTGTTCCAAAGCTTTAATTTGATTGATGAGTTGACCGTATTTGAAAATGTGGAGCTGCCACTAATTTACTTGAAAATGGGTAAGGCAGAACGCAGAGAAAAGGTAATACAGGTTTTGGAGCGAATGAAAATTGCCCATAGGGAAAAGCATTTTCCACACCAATTGTCCGGGGGACAACAGCAGCGGGTGGCCATTGCAAGGGCTGTGGTTACCAAGCCAAAGTTGATATTAGCCGATGAGCCAACAGGAAACCTGGACTCTAAAAATGGTTTGCAAGTAATGAACTTGCTTACTGAGCTCAATCAGGAAGGAACTACTATCGTAATGGTGACCCACTCGGCCCATGACTCACACTTTGCCCATCGAGTGGTTAATCTTTTTGATGGACAAATTGTCACCGAAAGTCAAAATAGGGCCATAGGTGCTGCACTGTGATTATTATTCAAATACCATGATAAATTAATCCCTGATAATCCTTCAAAAATGTTTAAAAACTACCTTAAAATAGCTTGGCGAAGCCTTCTGAAAAATAAAGCCATTTTTTCCATCAATACTGTTGGATTGGCTTTGGGCATCGCATCCTGTGTCATTATCTCTCATTTTGTGCTGGATGAATTGAGCTATGATCAGTACAATGATAAGGTAGATCAGATTGCAAGGATTGTTTTTAGAGCCAAGGTAAATGGTGAGGAAATAAAAGAAGGGGTGGTGATGGCCCCGGTGGCTCAAGCGGCAAAGAATAACTTTCCCGAAGTATTGGATGCAACTAGAATTCGAAGGTTAGGAACTCCAAAGATCACTGTCGGTCAGCAGGCCTTTAGAGATGGAAGATTTGCCTACGTAGATCCAAATTTCTTCGAAATCTTTAGCCTGCCTATTATAGCCGGGGATGCTGGAAACCCATTGGAGCAACCGAATACGGTCGTTATAACAACAACATTGGCTGAAAAGTATTTTGGAACCAAAGATGCAATAGGGAAATTGTTTTACCTGGAAAGTCAGGAACAACCCTATACCATTACAGGTGTAATTGAGGAGATGCCTGAAAATGCCCATTTTCATTTTGACCTCTTTGCTTCAATGAAAGGATTCCCTGAAGCCAACAGTAATTCTTGGTTCAAAGGTAACTTTTTCACCTATCTCTTGCTAGAAAAGGGATTTGATCACCAACAATTGGAGGCCAAACTGCCGGGTTTGATTGGGAAATATATGGGGCCTTCCATGCAGGAAGAAATGGGGGTGTCCTTTGAAGAATTTACCAAAGACAACCAACTTGGTTTTGCTTTACAAGCGCTCAGTGACATTCATTTGCACTCCGACAATGCCTCGTACAGTGAATTGGAAGAGGGAGGAGACATAAAGTATGTTTATATTTTCAGTGCGATAGCCCTGTTTATGCTTTTGATTGCTTGTGTCAATTTTATCAACCTCTCTACCGCTACAGCCACTAAGAGAGCGAAAGAGGTGGGGATTCGAAAGGTATTGGGCGCAGATAAACAATTACTTTTTTATCAATTTATATCCGAAGCTTTTATCGCAAGTTCAGTAGCCATGCTCCTTGCAGTGGTTTTCATAATTCTAATACGTCCATTATATGTGGATTTCTCCGGAAAAGGACTGGAATTGTCCTACTTTTTGCAGCCACAGTTGCTATTGGCTTTGCCTGTATTTACTTTATTAATCAGTTTATTGGCAGGAAGTTATCCGGCCATCTATTTATCTTCCTTTCGTGCCATTCAAGGATTAACCAATAGTGCTTCGGGGGGATCAAATAAAGGTTTGCGAAGTGCCTTGGTGGTATTTCAATTTGTAATTTCTGCAGGCTTGATTTTGTCAACTTTGGTAGTCAATCAGCAAATGAAATATATTCAAAACAAGGACTTGGGCTATGATAGGGAGCAGCTTTTGGTTATTAGGAATGCCTATCTGTTGGAAAATAACCAAGAGGCCTTCAAAAATGAGTTGATGAAAAATCCCAAAGTAAGCGCTGTCACCCAGTCTTCCTTTGTGCCAGCAGGCCCTTCGGACAATAATGTGACACAGATTTACATTAATGGGCAGTTTAATCGGCGCATGCCTGTTTTTAATATAGACGAAAATTATATTCCTACAATGGAAATGGATATGGTTGCAGGAAGAAATTTTTCAAGAGATTTCGGCGCTGATTCATCCAATGTAATCATTAACCAAACGGCAGTTGAGGTTTTTGGATTTGGAGAAGATCCAATAGGAAAAACCATCTCAGATGGGACCCATACAAGTACAGTAATAGGCGTGGTAAAAGACTTTCACTTTAAATCTTTACACCAACCCATAGAGCCTTTGTTGATGTACTACAGACCGTATGGTGGCTTGCTCGTGAAAGCCAAACCATTGAACATGAAGGCTCTAATTGCGGAAACCCAATCAATGTGGAATTCTTTCGGTACTGCAGAACCTTTTGGCTTTTCCCTTATGGATGAATCCTATCAAAGGGCTTATCAAACGGAACAAAATATGGGGAAGGTTTTAAATGGCTTTGCACTGCTAACCATAGTAGTTGCCTGTTTAGGTCTTTTTGGTTTGGTCACTTATACCTCCGAACAGCGATACAAAGAAATTGGAATTAGGAAAGTGCTGGGAGCATCTGTCTTGCAGGTGATTGCCATGTTGACCAAGGATTTTCTTCTATTGGTATCCATATCCTTTCTGTTTGCTTTTCCCTTGGGTTATTACCTGATGGAAAATTGGCTACAAGGTTTTTCCTACCGCATAGCTATACATTGGTGGATTTATGCTTTGGCAGGCTTTATCACGCTTTTTATAGCATTTACCACGATTGGTTATAAGAGCTTTAGGGCGGCCAGTCTTAATCCTATCAAAGCAATAAAAGAGGATTAAAAAGTATGGCTAAGGACTCAGTAGGTTTAAATAATAGTGAATTGCTTCTTGAACTTTCCAGAACGCAATAAAAATTAAAGGTTGAAATCATGTTTAGAAATTATCTTAAAATTGCCTGGAGAAGCTTGAAGAAACAACCTTTCTTTACCTTTCTCAATACCTTCAGCCTTACCATAGGTATTGCGGGGGGCATGCTAATAGCTCTATATGTATACGATGAATTGAGCTTTGATAAAATGTTTGTTGATTCTGACCGCATTTACAGAATCAATTCGGATATAAAATTTGGTGGAGAGGTCATGCAACTAGCCGAAACCGGTGCTCCAATGGCCGGAACATTACGCAATGATTTTCCCCAAGTTGAAGAGGTTACCCGGATCAGGAATCAAGGAAGTTTACTTCTCAGGAAAACCGGTACTGAAGAAAACACCAAAGAAGAGCAGGTAGCTTTTGCAGATTCAACGCTTTTTGATTTTTTTGGAATAAACCTGTTGGTAGGGGATTCAAGAACTGCACTTACTGAGCCAAATACCATGGTGCTGACCAAAACAGCTGCGGAAAAACACTTCGGAGTTAAGAATGCATTGGGACAAAGCCTATTGGTGAACAATGAGGATACTTATACGGTAACAGGGGTAATGGACGACCTGCCCAAGAATAGTTTATTAAGAGATCATTCTCTATTTATGGCATTGGCCGGATACGAAGATGCTCAGCAAATGTTATGGACCAGCCACAATTATTTTACCTTCATCAAGTTGATACCGGGGGCTAGTATTGAAGATTTTAAAGCGCCTTTGCATTCCATCATGGAGAAATACATCTTTCCCTATGTTCAGCAATTTTATCCCGGAATAACAGAAGAATCCTTTGCCGCATCCGGTAATTATTTAAGGTACAGTACCATTCCTTTATCCGATATTCACTTGCATTCCAATCGTCACCATGAGCTCAGTGCCAATAGCAGTATTCAAAATGTTTATATACTTTCATTCATAGGATTGTTTTTAATTGTTTTGGCAAGCGTTAATTTTATGAATTTGTCAACGGCCTACTCACTTAAAAGAGCCAAAGAAGTTGGCATCCGCAAAACCCTGGGGTCTAACCGGTCTCAACTGATTGGGCAATTCCTGACCGAAGCCGTATTGATCTCTTTTATTTCTTTGCTGCTGGCCATTGGGATTGCAACTTTGGCACTTCCCTTTTTTAATACGCTTTCGGGGAAATCAATGAGTCTACCATATACAGCTCCTTATTTCTGGATCATTTTGTTTTCGGCTACCATACTATTAAGCCTCTTTTCAGGTAGCTATCCTGCGTTCTTCATGTCGAAATTTGTGGCTGCAAAAGTCCTTAAAGGAAGTGGACAAAACAGCATTGGGGGAGCAGGAGTTCGAAACTCACTTATCGTTTTCCAGTTTGCCATTTCGGTTTTATTGATCGTGGCTACTTTGGTTGTTTTTCAGCAACTTAATTTTATTCAGGGTAAAGACCTGGGCTATACCAAAGATCAAATTCTGATCGTAGATGATGTTTATGCAACTGGAAACCAAATTGAAGCCTTTAAAAAGGAAGTTCAACAGTTAGGTCAGGTGGCCAGTGTTTCTTTAAGTGGGTATTTGCCTACGCCTTCTTATCGACAAGATCACTCTTTCTTTAAAGAAGGATCCACAGCGCAGGAAAATGCCTTGCAAATGCAAAGGTGGATGGTAGACCATGATTATATATCCACCTTGAATATGGAATTAATTGCGGGCCGTGATTTTGACAAACGCTACCCTACAGATTCTACTGGGATAATCTTAAATGAATCCGCATTGGCAATTTTAGGGCTAAAACCCAAGGAAGCTTTGGGCTTGAGACTGTCCCGGGATTTAGGTGAAGAAAACCCAGTTTTCTATAAAGTTATCGGGGTAGTAAAAAATTTCAATTTTGAATCTTTAAGGGAAGATATTGGTGCATTGAGCCTTTCTTTAGGAAGTTCATCAAGTACAATGGCTGTTAGGATAAAATCCGGTGATTTTTCCAATACCATTACAGGAATAGCGTCAATTTGGACCAAAATGGCGCCCGGCCAACCTTTCAACTACAGGTTTATGGAGGATTCCTTCAATAGGGTTTACGAATCCGAACAAAAATTAGGACAGATCTTCATGGTATTTACTGTTTTATCCATAATGATTGCTTGTTTAGGCCTTTTCGGTCTGGCTGCTTTCAACGCCCAAAAGCGTATGAAGGAAATTGGTATTCGAAAAGTATTAGGAGCAAGTGTCGGGCAAATTACTTTCCGGCTGACAACTGACTTTCTGAAAATGGTCGGCCTATCCATTTTGATCGCCTTACCCATCGGTTGGTATACCATGTCCAAATGGCTTGAGGATTTTACCTACAGGATCGAAATTGGTTGGGGTATTTTTGCTTATGCTGCCATTTTAGCTGTAGGTATTGCCATTCTTACGGTAAGTTACCAAAGTATAAAGGCGGCGATAACCAATCCAGTTAATAGTTTAAGAACCGAATAAATCCGAAAACCATGGGGAGACATTATCTGAAAATTGCCTGGCGAAATATAAAGCGGAACAAGGGCTACAGCTTTCTGAATATCAGTGGTATTTCCATAGGTCTCGCTGCTTTTTGGTTGATTGCATTGTATGTAGCAGATGAGCTTAGCTATGATAAATTCTTTAGCAATTCGGATCAAATCTTTAGGGTTGTTCAGCATTCGAATTGGGACAATGGAAAAATGGAAATTGCCCTTACTTCTCCACCATTTGCAGTTGCTTTAAAAAATAAATTCCCTGAAGTGAAAGAGGCAGTAAGAATCAATATTGAAGGTGGCGACCTGATCAATTACGGCAATAAAAGTTTTAGTCAGGAAGACATTTGGCTTGCTGAAAATACTTTTTTTGAACTTTTTGATTATCCCTTCTTGCATGGAAATGGCGAAACAGCTTTAATAAATCCGGGAACCATGGTCATTACCGAAAGCCTTGCCATTAAAATATTCGGAGAAGCCTCCAAAGCAATCAATAAAACAATTGCCTTAGGCAATAATAAATTGCCTATCAAAATAACAGGAGTAATAAATGATATTCCAAAAAACTCCCATATGCTATTCAGTGCAATCCGTTCCTTTGCAAGGGAAGATCTAAGTAGTGAAAATTGGAATGCAGCGTATCTTTATACTTACCTCCTAATACAGAAAGGAACTGACCCAGAATCATTTGCAAACAAGCTTGTTCCTTTTGAAAAGGATCTGGCCAAACGAATGAATTTTTCTGATTTTAAAATAGAATTACAAGCACTAACGGATATTCATCTGTATTCTCATCTGGATTATGAGTTCAGTGCCAATGGCAAGGCTGAATTGGTCTACTTGTTTATTGTAATTGGATTCCTTGTATTGTTGATTGCGGTTATCAATTATATGAACCTATCTACAGCACGAGCTGTCATGCGGGTGAAGGAAATCGGAATACGAAAAGTGGTTGGATCTGAAATAAAACACCTCGTAGGGCTGTTTCTAAGCGAAGCAATTTTGGTCACCTTTATTGCTTCAATTTTAGCTTGTTTTATTGTTCAATTAAGCCTTCCTGTATTCAATCAATTGGCAGAAAAAGATTTGACTCTATTGTATTTTGGAGCCTTTAAAACCATTGGGATAATTGTCCTTTTTACTGTTTTGATTGGGGTTTTGTGTGGGAGTTATCCTGCCTTGTTTTTGTCAAGGCTTAAGATGATTCCTTCACTCAAAGGGCAGATAGTCAATATGGGGACAAGTATTTTCTTACGGAAAACACTTGTGGTAGTCCAATTTGTAATTACAGTCTGCCTGATTAGTGGTTCCTATATCGTTCATAAGCAGATGCAATTTGTCTCTGAAAAAGACCTTGGATTTGATAAAAACCAAGTGTTGATCAGCCATATTGATGATCCAAAAGTCCGAAGTAAAATACCCACATTGAAAGCAACACTCCTGCAAAGCCCTTTAGTAGAAAGTGCGGCTACTGCCGGTAATCCTTTAGGTACCAATTATCTAGGTAAATTTAATTTCTTTTTTGAGGTGGATGGAAAAATGCAAAGCACTGCCACTATGGCAAATTTTCTATACATCGATGAGGATTTTTTACCAACCAATGGAATGGAGTTATTACAGGGTAGGAATTTTTCAACTGATAGGGCAACAGATAAAGAAGGCACTGTAATCATTAACGAAACATTGATGAAATCCCTTGGCTATTCCGATGCCATTGGAAAGAAAATTAATTATAAATCCGGAAATGACAGCCTGGTAAATCGACATATTATCGGAGTGATCAAAGATTTTCATTCAACTTCTTTGCAGCATAAAATCGAACCTATGGTACTGTTGATGCCGCCGAATGATAGGGATAGAGACAATCTTTATATAAAAATATCAAAAGGTAAAGCACTTGCAGGAATCGCATTTGTAAAAAGTACAATGGAACAATTTGATGGGGAGAATAAAGCAAATGTCCATTTTCTCAATGAAAATTTCAACCAACAATACTTGGCTCAACAGAAGCAGGGGAGATTATCACTGGTCTTTACAGTCTTGGCTATTATCATTTCAGGTCTAGGGCTATTGGGGCTGGTGGTCTTTGTCACTGCTCAACGTAGAAAGGAAATTGGTATAAGAAAAGTACTTGGGGCTTCCGTTACCTCTGTAACCCTTTTGCTGAGCAAGGATTTCGGAAAATTGGTTGGGATTGCCTCTTTAATTGCCCTTCCCATTGCTTGGTTTGGCATGAATAGATGGTTACAGGACTTTGCCTACCACATTGAAATTAAATGGTGGATGTTTTTGCTTTCCGGAGGTATTGCTTTAGCTATCGCAATGACAACAGTAAGCTTTCAGGCATTAAAAGCAGCAATTGCAAATCCAGTTAAAAGTTTACGGTCTGAATAAAAAACTATAATAACTCTCGGTCTTTTGAGATAAGAACTATATGGTTAATTCCGTTTTAATTAGTAAATAATTTTTAATTATAATAAAGAAATAATGCTAAAATACTACATCAAATTTGCATTACGAAACTTCAGAAATAACAATGTAATTTTTATAGGGAGCATTCTAACCTTATCCTTAGCTGCCTTGTGTATTTCTTTATTGTATTCTTATGTGCCAGACCAATTAAACATGGATGGATTTCATAAGAATAAAGATAATATTTATGTAATTACTAAAAAGATTTCAGCCAAGAGTTTGCCAGAGGTTTTCGACCCTACCTTAAATTTAAATATTGAATACAAAGATTTCCCTGAATTGAGAAGTCATACGGGGGTAAGTAAATATTCTGATGGAGAATTATTATTTACCTATGACAATACAACTGTTTCAGCGGGAGGTTTGGTAACAGATAGCTTGTTTTTTAAGGTTTTTGACTTTAAATTATTGATAGGGGATGTCAACAATGTTCTGGATGAACCAGACGCCATTTTATTAACAGAGGACTTTGCTAATATTATCTTTGGAGAAGAAGATCCAATTGGTAAAAGCATTGACGTAGGTGATAGGAAGATAAAAAAATTCACAGTTAGGGGTATTCTAGACAAAGTACCTTTTAATAGTTCTATAGAGTTTGATTTTATTATGCCTCAACAATATAACGATCGCAATTTTTTCAACAGGATGGGTGGTAGTTTTATTTTGGTAGATAATAGCTTCGATGAGACTTTGTTTAAAGAAAAAATAAATCAATTTGAAGATAAATACAATCGATATCAAGAAACCACAGTGGATATTTTACCCTTTGATTATAAAGAGATAAATAAAAGCAATGTTCAAAGTATTGGTATTTTTAGTCGTTTAGTGAATGAAAAGAACCTGTATATACAAATTGTTATTATGCTGGTTATTCTTACTATATCTGCATTAAATTTTTCTAATTTACAAATTATAAATACAAATTCAAGAATAAAAGATGCGGCCTTAAAGATTGTAAATGGTGCTAATAAAAATCATATAGCAAAACAAATGTTTGTTGAAATGCTATTTTTGATAATAATAGGTACTATAATTACCACGATAGCTTACGTTTCAGTTTTACCAACCTTTACGAGCTTAACAAATATTTATCTTTCTCCCTCTTTATTGGAAGTTATTATAATAAACTTTGTGGTACTGTTATTAATAGCCACAATGGGTATGATTTATCCATTTATAATAGGGGGTAGAGTTCCTTTGGTAAATGGGTTGAAAAATATGGTTATAAACGATAGAAACCTTAAATGGAGGGGGACAATTGTTGTTTTTCAATACACATTGGCTTTTTTATTATTGATATCTTCTATGGTTGTAGCGAAGCAATTGTCTTTAATGCTGGATATGGATTTGGGATTTAATCAAAAAAATATATTGAGCGCAAAATTGTGGACGATTCCTTCAAATATTGAATCTAGAGAAGATTATGATAAATTTTTAACTAAGATTAATCTTGGTAAGAATGAATTAGGAAGGAATGGAAATATCAAATTCTTTGCAAAAGGTGATAAGCCTATCGACTCCTTTACAATGGATTGGAAGAATAAAAATGATGAAAATGAACTTGAAACCCATAATATGCTAAAGGTTTCTCCTAATTATAAAGAATTATTTCAATTGACATTATTAGAAGGTCGCTTTTTTGATAATGATATAGATCGTTCTCGTGAAAATAAGATTGTGATTAATGAGGCTGCAAAAAAGTATTGGAACATAAGAGATATCAACAATACTATAATGGAGCATGAATCCTGGGGAGATTATAAAATCATAGGTGTTGTACAAGATTTTAAATATCAACACCTTTCTTCCATAACCCAACCTTTAATTATGATTTATATGGAAAATATTGATGATCCTTATATTGTTGAATTTCATGAGGGTTCAATTGAAAGCGGATTGGAATTTCTTGAAAAATTTTTTAAAAATAATAATCCTCAAGCTTCGTTCAGCTATACATTTTTAGAAGATGACATAGCTTCACTCTATCAAAAAGAAAAGCAATTGGGTATTAATTACATATTGTTTACAGTTATTGCCTTGATTATTTCTGCAATAGGACTTTTTACTATCGCTATTTATGATACCCGCCGCAGGGTGAAAGAGATAGCAGTCCGCAAGGTAAATGGGGCTCAGGTTTGGGAAGTGATTTCCCTTTTGAATATCAGTTTCATAAGATGGGTTGGATGGGCATTTATTATAGCTAGCCCAATAGCCTATTTATTAATGCAAAATTGGCTCCAAAATTTTGCTTACAAAACCAGTATAAGTTGGTGGGTATTTGTCCTGGCTGGTGCGATTACCTTATTAATTTCTCTGGTGACAGTGAGTTGGCAAAGCTATAAAGCAGCGTATGCAAACCCAGTTAAAAGTTTACGAACCGAATAATCCATACAACCATGTACAAAAATTATCTAAAAATAGCCTGGCGAAATCTTACACGCAATAGGGGCTACTCTGCAATTAATATCGGAGGGTTGGCACTTGGAATGGCAGTAGTTATCATGATTGGTCTATGGGTACTGGATGAATTTACTTTCAATACCTACCATAAAAATCATGATAAGATTGCTCAGATTTACAATAGAACTAAAAATCTGGATACAAGTGAAATTGAGTCTTTTCCCTCTACGATATACACCATGGGTAGCGTTATAAAAGACAATTATTCAGATTATTTTACTCATGCAATACGTGCCACTTGGGTAGGGAATTATGTGTTGACCAATGATGGAGAAAATTACACCCAAACAGGACAGTTTATTGAAAGCGAAGCCTTAGAGATGCTTTCTTTCGAAATGATAAAAGGGGCTTATTCGAGTTTAGATGAGGTGAATGCAGTAGTTTTGTCTGAAACAGCTTCAGTCGCCATTTTTGGTGGAGAAGATCCAATTGGTAAATCTATAAAAATCAACAATGAGATGGATGCTGTCGTAAATGGCGTTTACAAGGATCTCCCCAAAAACAATAGTTTTGCCAATGTGAAATTCTTTGCGAATTGGAAATTGACAGAGGCCAATGAGCCCCAAAGATTCGAACGAGTAAAAACAGTATGGGACGATTGGTCTTTCCAGTTTTATGTACAATTGAGGCCGGAAATTGATTTTGAAACAGCCAATGCGGCTTTAAAGGATTTGTATTTTCAATACGGACCCGCGGAATCATTGGAAGGTTTTGAGAGACGTGGCCTACATCCTTTTGCTTATCCCATGGACAAATGGCATTTGTATTCTCAATTTGATGCTCAGGGAGAGCCTACAGAAGGTAGGATCACATTTGTGTGGTTATTTATTGCCATAGGTTTATTTGTATTGGTTTTGGCCTGTATTAATTTTATGAATCTCAGTACAGCTCGCTCTGAAAAGCGATCAAAAGAAGTAGGCATTAGAAAAACAGTGGGCTCCAATAAGCAGCAATTGGTCTTCCAATTTCTAAGCGAATCCATATTGATTTCAGGTATTGCCCTACTTTTCGCATTGACATTGGTACTGCTCACCATTCCATGGTTCAATGAACTTGCGGGAAAAAGTATGGAGATACCTTGGGCCAATCCATTCTACTGGGCATCCATATTTGGTGCTACCTTGCTTACAGGCTTATTGGCCGGTAGTTATCCGGCATTGTATCTTTCCTCCTTTAGTCCAATTAAAGTATTAAAAGGAACATTTAAAGCAGGAGCTTATTCTGCAGTCCCCAGAAAGGTATTGGTAGTCTTTCAGTTTGCCGTATCTATCATGTTGGCAGTAGGGACAGTGATTGTATTTAACCAAATTGAATTTACCAAGGACCGGCCAATTGGCTATGACCGAAGCAATCTTATTTCGATACAAATGAACAATCCTGAGTACAATGGCAAGTACAACCTTTTGCGGGATGATTTGATAAATACCGGAGTAGTAGAAGACATGACCCAATCTTCTTCCCCACTAATGGGAGTTTATAGCAATGGAGGTGGTGGCATCAGCTGGGAGGGCAAAGATCCTGAGATGACACCTGACTTTGGCATTTTACGGGTGACCCATGATTATGGGAATACAGTGGGATGGCAATTTCTGGAAGGTAGGGACTTTTCCAGGGACTTTGCTACTGATTCTTCTGCAGTTATAATCAATGAAGCAGCGGCCAAATACATGGGTCTAGAAAATCCGGTAGGAAGCTTTTTTTATTTTGGAAACGGTGACCGTGCAGAGATCATTGGCCTTACGAAGAACATGGTGATGCAGTCGCCCTATCAACCAGTAAAACAGGCATTTTTCTATATTGATTACGATAGGGTAGACTATATTAACATTAAAATAAAGCCCGAGGCCATCGCCAGTGATGCCATTGCCCAAATTGAAGAAGTTTTTGCCCAAGTGGTTCCCTCTGCCAAATTTGATTATGGTTTTGTAGATGAGGCTTTTGGTCAAAAGTTTGAATCCGAAGAACGGCTGGGCAATTTAGCGGGAGTTTTTACCCTTTTGGCCATTCTTATTAGCTGTTTGGGCCTTTTTGGCTTGGCTTCCTATGTTGCAGAGCAACGGACCAAGGAAATTGGTGTACGGAAGGTACTCGGAGCTTCAGTTTTAAATTTATGGCAGATGCTTTCCAAAGATTTTATTTCCCTAGTTATAATTTCCTGTCTGATTGCGATTCCTATCGTCTATTACTTTATGAGTCAATGGTTACAGAATTATGAGTACCGGATGAGTATTTCTTGGTGGACTTTTATTTGGGCAGTTTGCGGGGCATTACTTATTACGCTCTTAACGGTAAGTTTTCAAGCCATTAAAGCTGCAATTGCAAACCCTGTGAAGAGTTTAAGGACCGAATAATCCCGAAAATCATGTATAAGAACTATCTAAAAATTGCTTTTCGAAGTATCTGGAAAAACAAAACCTTTTCATTGATCAATGTAATTGGCCTTTCCATAGGTTTGAGTGCTGCTTTTGTAATTGGTATCATGATCTATTATGACCTTACATTTGATAAATTTCATGAGGATAGAGACCGGATTTACCGTGTGGTAGTAGACACTCAGGGACCTGATCAGGAAGGACATTCTAGAGGTGTTCCGGTACCGCTGATTGATGTTTTACAAGCCAATAGAACAGGAATTGATCATGTCAGCCCTTTTTTTCTATTTAGTGTTAATAAAGTAACTGTAGCATCCAGTCAAAAAGAATTTGACTGGCCCGGAGATATAGTGATTGCTGACCAGGAATATTTTAAAGTATTCAAATACCAATGGCTTGCCGGATCATCCAATGCAGCGCTGGAAAACCCGTATGAAGTAGTATTGAGCAAAAGTAGGGCGGAAAAATACTTCCCTGACAAATCACCCGAAGAAATTATCGGTAATACCATGATCTATGAGGATTCTTTAATCGTAAAAGTAATAGGAATTGTGGCTGAATTTGAAGAACGCAGTGACTTTACCTTCAAGGAGTTCCTCTCCCGAAAGTCGTTTCAAAATTCAGAGAAGTATGGCTATATCTATGATACAAGTTGGGGAAGTATCAGTTCATCCACCCAATTGTTTATTAAAACGGATAAATTTAATAGTAAAGATGCAGTAAAAGCTCAATTGGATGCATTGGCAGAAGAGTACAGTAATGAAGAAATGGTTGCCATGGGTTATATCCGATCCTTCAACCTGCAACCTTTGAAAGCCCTGCACCTTAACGATAATTACGGTGTATTTGATAGCAGCCCTTATCGGGCAAGTGCTGATGTTTTATTTGGTTTGGGTTTTATTGCCCTCTTTCTATTGCTTTTAGGGTGCATTAATTTTATCAACCTCAATACAGCTCAATCTGCTAAGCGGGCCAAGGAGATTGGTATTCGAAAAACTTTAGGAAGTTCCAAAAAACAGTTGGTGATTCAATACCTGGGCGAAACTTTTATTTTGACCTTTGCGGCAGCTATAATGTCCCTATTCTTAGCTTCTTTATTGCTTCGTGTATTTGCCGACTTTATTCCTCCTGGGCTTAGTTTGGATTTAATGCAAAACCCGGTGCTTATTCTTTCTTTATTGCTGTTATTAGTCCTCATTACTTTTTTTGCGGGATTTTATCCAGGCCTTGTATTGTCTCATTTTAAACCAGTATCCGTACTCAAAAACCAATCGGTTTTGGATGGAGACAAGGGGAGTTTAAGAAAAATCTTAACTGTTTTCCAGTTTGTTATTGCCCAGGTGTTTATTATAGCTACACTGTTGGTAGGAAAACAGATAAACTACCTGATAAATAAGGATATGGGATTTAAATCGGAGTCCATCGCCTATATTAGAGCTCCGAGAAGTGATGCTTCGATTGAAAAATATGAAGCGTTTAAGGAGGGTCTTGAAACTATTCCTGAGATTAAAAATTTAAGTAATGCTGGAGCCCCTCCCGCATCGCAAAGCTATTCAGGAAGAGGTGTGAGCTATTTTTCTGAGGGAAAGGAAAACCATGTTCAAATACAATTGCTCTTTGGGGATGAAAATTACCTCGACTTATATGGCGTAGACCTTTTGACGGGTCGTTTACCTCTCAATGATTCCATTTCGGAATATGTAATCAATGAAACATTGATGCGCCATATTGGATTTCAAAAACCGGAAGAGGTCATTGGCCAGCAATTCAAAGTGAACGATAAAAATATACCTATTGTAGGGGTAATGGAAGACTTTAACCAAAGTTCCCTAAGAGAGGAAATAGAGCCTATGGCATTTGTTCAGAATAGTCAAAATAGAACCTTACACTTTTCCTTTCAAGCCAACGATACAGAAAATTGGCCTTTGGCAATTAATAAAATAGAAACGCAGTGGATGGAGTTCTTTCCTGACGAAACGTTTAAAATAAATTTCGTGGATGAAGATGTAAAACAATTTTATAGCCAAGAGCAAAAGACAGCAACACTTTTAAAATGGGCCACAGGTTTAGCCATACTTATCAGTTGCTTAGGACTTTTTGGCTTAGTTATCCATACCACCGAAAGGCGCACCAAAGAGATTGGTATTAGAAAAGTCCTTGGCGCTTCCATCATGCAACTTAACCTCTTGCTGGGTAAGGAGTTCATGGTATTGGTAGGCATTGCCTTTGTTATTGCTGTTCCTATAGCTTGGTGGGGCATAAGCACCTGGTTACAGGAATTCGCCAACCAAACAGCCTTGAGTTGGTGGGTCTTTCTACTTGGTGGCTTAGGTATTTCAATAATTGCATTGGCTGTCATCAGTATCAAAATATTTGCAACAGCCAATACCAATCCTGTGAAGAGTTTAAGTACGGAATAGGGGGGCGTTGTAAATTTATTGTACATATTCTGTCAAAAAATTTTACACGTAAAATTTAAATGAATAATTTAATGGATGTAAAAAACTGAAAATCAACTGATTGAATTTGTGGCATGAAGATCGTAATTGTAATGTAGAAGGCCAATCCTAACTAGAAATTTGTATACAATGCTAAGCTATAACTTAAAACTATTCTTCAGAAACATTAAGCACAACAAAGGATCTTTTATGATCAACACCTTTGGTTTAGGCATTGGCATAGCTTCATTTTTACTTTTAACCCTTTATGTTTACAATGACCTGACCTATAATCAGTTTCATGATAATTATGATAATATCTACAGGCTCAGGGATGGAGAATCTGTTCAAACCAAAGGGCCTTTATTGTCGAAGTTGTTGGAGGAGGTACCGGAAGTAGTCAATGGCACGCGGATATTCGATTGGGAGGGTTTTCGGATCAGCCATGGTGACAAAGCTTTTCAGGAAAATATTCATTATGTTGACCAAGGCTTTTTTTCCATCTTTAGTTTTCCTTTCACCGAGGGGTCCGATATAAATCCTATCCAAGAAAAATACAGTGTGGTGATAAGTACAGACTTTGCTAAAAAGTATTTTGGGAATGAACCGGCAATAGGTAAGAAACTCCAAATAAAATTTGAAGAGGTTTTTTTGGAAGTAAAAGGGGTAGTAGACATTCCTTCTAATTCATCCATAAAATTTGATATCGTTTCTTCCTATGAAACAGGTGAAGAGATTTCTCCTTGGATAAAGGGAATTCATGACTGGTACAATACTTTTTCCATAAGCTATGTTCAATTAAAAGATGGGATAGAACCGGAAGCAATTGATGAAAAATTAAAGCAGATTGTTAAAGAAAATTATTTACCTGTAGGTCAAAATGAAACAAACCTCAATTTGTTACCGCTCCAAGCCTATCATTCCACTGAAGAATCCAACCAAACTTTGATTGTTATCTTATGTATAATTGCATTGGGCATCATAAGTATAGCCATAGTTAATTTTATAAATTTGACCATTAATAGTGTACAGTCCCGAGTAAAGGAAATTGGAATTAAAAAAGTACATGGAGCTTCGGGAAGTGACATTATCGGACAAATATTGACAGAGTCTTTTGTGGTTAGCTTTATAGCTTTGCTGTTAGGGCTTATGTTGATGGGCTTATTTTTGCCAACATTTAATACACTCAATGATACAAGTTTGCAATTCACACCTTTTGAAAAGCCAATATTTATTTGGATTCCATTATTAATTTGGGCTGTTGTTGGAGGTCTGTCCGGATTAATACCTTCTCTTTTTTGGACCAAAGGAAAATTGACTGAAAGCCTTAAAGGGAATGTTTTTTCTGGTATCAGGTCTTCTTCAGGGAGTCATTCTTTAATTGTAATTCAGTTTGCCATAGCGATAATTTTAATTTCAGGAACATTATTGGTAAGGAAGCAGGTGCAAGGCATGCTGGAAAAAGATCCACTATTCGATACAGAAAATGTAATCATTACAGAATTACAACCCTGGCAGTTTCCCAATATGGAGAATACCGGCAATAATTATGAGCGAATTGCCAAGGAATTGGAAGAGAGCCCTTTGGTAGAATCGGTAAGTTTTTCTCAATGCATACCCGGGTATTATAGTGAAAACTACAATGTGTTTTTCCCTCATGGAAAAAACTCAGCGGAATCCATACACCTGAGAAAAGCTTATGTCGGAGCCAATTATTTCAAAACTTTTGGCATTCAACAATTGTCAGGAAATGGTTTTGAAAAAGGCAATATAAATTATGAAAATGCCATAGTACTTAATAAAGCTGCTGCGCAAAAGCTTGGCTTTAATGAGGCAAATGGACAAATTTTAAATGAAAGTTCTGAACAAGGAGATATCCGAAAGGTAGTCGGAATTGTAGATGATTTCAGTTATCAGGGTGTTCAGCATCAAGCTCAACCTTTGGTTCATATTTTTTCAGAACAGGAAGACTATACCAATTGGGGCTTTTTATCCATAAAGGCCAAGGAAGGAGCCAGCTTGCAAATGCTCGAACAATTGAAACAAAAATGGAAGAGTGCATTTTCAGGAATTGAACCTAAATTCTATTTTGCTGATGAAAAGCTTAATGAACAATACAAAGAATACGTCCAAATCAATACCCTGGTTGCTTGGTTTTCTATTCTGGCGGTGCTACTTTCTTGCATGGGTCTATTTGCCCTAGCATCCAACTCAATGGCCAAGCGAACCAAAGAAATTGGTATCCGAAAGGTAAATGGCGCCACAATTTCTGAAATTCTTCTTTTGCTTAACATGGATTTTCTAAAATGGGTAGTGCTGGCTTTTTTTATAGCCATTCCAATATCATGGTATGCCATGAAAAGTTGGCTGGAAGGTTTTGCCTTTAAAACTGAAATCAATTGGACTATTTTTTTGCTTGCAGGAATTGTCTCCATAGGCATTGCCATTTTGACTGTCAGCTGGCAAAGTTTCAAAGCAGCCACTGCCAATCCAATAAAAGCGCTAAAGGATGAGTAGTTAATTACAAAATAGATTTTAAAAATTATTAAATAATTCGATGTTAATAAACTTAAGAAATATTTTCAAATGGGTTCAACAAGGTGGAAGAAGGGTGTTTTTGCTTAAAGACATTAACCTGGAGGTAAAGGAAGGAGATTTTATTTCCATTATGGGACCTTCAGGCTCCGGAAAGTCTACTTTATTGAATATAATTGGTATGCTGGATGGATTTGATGAAGGGGAGTATAACTTTCTTAATGAACCTGTCCATCAATTAAAAGAAAAGAAAAGAGCATCGCTTTTCAAACAATACATAGGTTTTGTTTTTCAGGCTTACCATCTGATAGATGAGTTAACTGTCTATGAAAATCTGGAGATGCCATTGCTTTATAAAAAATACTCGGGGTCTGAAAGAAAGGCCCTTGTTGCCGATATGTTGGATCGATTTAATATTGTAGGCAAGAAGGATTTATTTCCTACACAGCTAAGCGGCGGACAACAACAACTGGTTGGGATTGCTCGTGCTTTAATTGGTAAACCAAAATTGATATTGGCCGATGAACCTACCGGAAATTTGAATTCAAAACAGGGAGAAGAAATTATGGACCTCTTTAGGCAACTGAACGAAGAAGGAGTCACTATTATACAGGTAACCCATTCGAAAAAAAATGCGGCCTATGGAAAAAAAATAATCCATTTATTGGATGGAAGAATGGAAAAAATATGAATCCTTCATTGTGAACTGTTATGGAATTAAAGAAAAAGTTTGACTCCAAAATACGAAATTGACCATCTATTAAATGCTGAAATTGCTTTAAAATCATCTACTTCGTTTCTGTTTGAATTTCACTATCATAATGTTATACTATAGTTTCAAAACAGCCTGATTTTCTTTTAATTTCAACGTTACCTGAAAATATTGAGGACAAGTATCTGGAATTCCATCGCATCATCCGGTGTGAACTTAATATTGAATTAAAAATTGGAAGTGACTTTTAATAATTTTTTAATTTTAGGATAAATTTCTCGCTTAAAAGTGTCAAATTGACAAAAATATCTAAACATTTTTGACGGTATGACGTTAATTTTTGAGTTATTCGTTATATTGCAAGTGCAAATATTTTAGATTGAATTTCAAGAAGTCTACATATCGGAGTATAGCATTTGGGTTTTTAACCCTCTTCTTATCTCTATTGTTTATGCCCAGCTTAGTGGTTGCAGCAATAGATGATGAGGTCAATATTTCCATGTTTTTTTCTTTCACCGAGGAAGAAACCAAAGAACACGAAGTAAAGTGTGAGTTGGATGTAGACGATTTTTTCCCAACCAATCATCTATTATTGGCCAAGTCTTTTGATGATGTTGTTTCTCGAAGGTTTAATATTGACAATATTGTCAATAGCCTTTATGATCCCGGCATAATCGTACCACCTCCGGAGTTTAATTAAATTTTCTTTTTGTCCATGTCGACATTAAGTTGACCGTGGTTTTTTATCACCCCTTAGTTCATTGGCTTTCATTTAGCTAAGGGAAAGAAATTTTAAACTCATAATTAAATTACATGAAAAGTAACAATCTATTTGCACATCTGAAATCAGATGTTGCATCAGGTTTGGTGGTATTTCTGGTAGCCTTGCCCTTGTGTTTGGGAATTGCATTGGCTTCAGGAGCCCCCTTGTTTGCAGGAATTATTGCCGGAATAGTTGGTGGTATAGTCGTAGGTGCCTTAAGCCAATCACATATTAGTGTTTCAGGGCCTGCTGCGGGCCTTACTGCCATTGTTTTTGTAGCCATAGCTGATCTTGGCTATGAGTCATTTTTGGTGGCTGTGATCTTGGCAGGAGCCATGCAGTTAATACTTGGCTTTGTGAAGGCCGGTACAATTTCAAATTATTTTCCTTCAAATGTAATCGAAGGAATGCTAGCCGGTATAGGTGTAATTATCTTTATTCAGCAAATCCCGTTGGCCCTAGGATCTGATGTGGAAATAGGCTCTGGTTTAGCCATTTTTACTGATATATTTGCTGCATTTCTAGACATTCAGCCGGGAATTCTCATTATTACAGTTGCCTCCTTGGCTGTGTTAATCACTTGGCAAAAGACGCCGGCATTAAAGAAATTGAAATTGGTGCCCGGAGCTTTGGTAGCAGTATTATTAGGGATATTTATTAATGGTTTATTTATTGCCACAAACAGTTCTTTTGCTGTAGGTGCAGACTACTTGGTTAACTTGCCGGTTCCAAAAAGTATAGAAGAGTTTAAAGGGATTTTTGTTAGCCCTTCGTATGAAGCGGTATTTAATCCCGGTGTGTGGATTGTGGCAGTTACTATTACTATTGTAGCTTCCATAGAAACATTGTTGTGTATAGAGGCAACGGAAAGATTGGATCCATTGAAAAGGTTTGTCAATACCAATGTTGAGTTGAAAGCACAAGGAGTTGGAAACATGATTAGCGGTGTTTTAGGTGGACTGCCAATGACTTCTGTAGTGGTTAGATCCTCTGCAAATGCCAATTCAGGTGCCAAAACTAAAATGTCGGCTATAATACATGGTTTTCTGCTTCTAATTTGTGTATTAAGCATACCAATGATACTCAATTTAATTCCTATGGCCACCCTAGCAGCCATTTTATTGACAATAGGATATAAATTAGCCAACCCAGCTACTATTAAACATTTTTGGGACCGTGGAAAATACCAGTTTGTACCATTTATTGCTACCATGCTAGCAGTAGTTTTCCTTGGTTTATTGAATGGCGTAGCCCTTGGAATGATCATAAGTGTTATTTTCATCTTACGTGGAAATATCAAAAAAGCATATTTCTTTAGGAAAGAAGAATACAGTAGTGGTGATGTGATTCATGTAGATTTGGCGCAAGAGGTGTCATTCTTAAATAAAGCGGCCATTAAACTTACATTGAATAAGCTTCCGGACAATTCCAAAGTAATAATCAATGCCTTTGATACGGTTTATATTGCACAAGATGTGCTAGATTTAATCCATGAATTTAAGATGGTGAATGCCAAAGAAAGAGGTATTAAAGTGGTATTGGTGGGATTTAAAGATGCTTACCGCTTAGACAATGACATTGATGCCAATAATAAGGTCTACATCGATAAAAACCTTTTATCCGAGGAAAAAATCAGTCAACTATTTAATAATTAATTTTATCCATTATTAGACAATAAAGTTGCCTTTTAAAAAGTGCATTTGGGTTCAAATCATTGTCAATTTACCTTAATCTTTTAAACTATTGGAAGATAAAAAATGATAGTTAATTGGTAATTTTGAATTAGAAAGGGGACAAATGGAATAATTATTGTCTTTAATGGAGCAAACAACCCAATATTTAAAAAAACAGAACTAAAAGAATGAAAGCACATACTGCAGAAACTCAGGCCACCATGACACCGGCTAAGGCCTTGGAAATATTACAGGAAGGAAACCAACGATTTGTAAGTAATTTAAAAGTAAACAGAAACCTGCTTGAGCAAGTCAATGCTACCAAAGATGGTCAATTTCCATTTGCTATTGTTTTAAGTTGTATAGACAGTAGAACTTCAGCAGAATTGATTTTTGATCAAGGTTTGGGAGATATTTTCAGTGTAAGGATTGCAGGAAATGTATTAAATAAAGACATTCTAGGCAGTATGGAATTTGCTTGCAAGCTTGCCGGATCAAAGCAAATTGTTGTTTTGGGCCACAGTAAATGCGGTGCAATAAAAGGTGCTTGTGCAGGAGTGAAAATTGGAAATTTGTCCGGTTTATTGGAGAAAATAGACCCTGCAATACATGACGTTACTTCACAAATGCCGGGTAAAGAACATACAGATCCCGAATTTATTAAAGCCGTAGAGAAAAGAAATGTGATCACCACTATGGACTTGATTTTACAAGAAAGTCCGGTTTTGAAGGAGTTGTATGAAAATGGAGAGATTGGAATGACCGGAGGATATTATGATGTAGATACCGGAGAGGTTGTTTTTATGAAAGCAGTTTTAGGTGAGCAGTCGTAAATCATAAAATTTTTAAAAGCAGATTTAAAACCTATTTTTGGTTTTTAAATCTGCTTTTTTATTCCTTCTATACGTACTATACGTATTATTTTTTTTAAGCTTTGAGGGTGGTGTTGCCGGCCTATTAATTAAAAATACAATTCGTGCTTGTGTTTTGGAGTAATGATCTTTGTTTCAAGTAAATTTCTATTGGAAAGATTGATTTTTAGGTTTTTATGGTAGAAAACCTCAGCTTCTTTTTTATGATTATTTTGGTTATTGTCGCAATCCTCATAGGTTTTGTTGTAATCAATTTTTCCAGTTGAA
Source organism: Cyclobacterium sp. 1_MG-2023 (assembly GCF_030546805.1). GTDB lineage: Bacteria > Bacteroidota > Bacteroidia > Cytophagales > Cyclobacteriaceae > Cyclobacterium. Next base: position 230,707 of record NZ_JAUOPC010000001.1, read on the forward strand.
AGGTTAAAATCAAAAGTTGTCCAGTATTCACAATTTTTCCCAAAAATACTACTATGCCCAATCAATTGGAATTCATTGTTTTGAAACCTGTATTTGTCTTTAAAAGCCCATTTCCAACTACTTCCCCCGGAAAAACTTATGATTAAAATTCCTTTTTCAATGGTGATTTCCTCAAAAGGATCTCCCATAATGCCCCCTTCTTGACTTCTTAAAATTGCTTGTCTTGATTTTCTCCAGACCACCCATTTTCCATTTGAATATTTCAGCACTTGAATTTCCCTGATATTTCCATATTCTGAGGGTTCCGAGGTTTCAAATACAAGAACTTTTTCACAGACCTGATCCTTGTCCAAGTCCCCCTCCATTTCTGCAAGCAATTCATAACCATTTGGAATGATTATTTCCTGTCCAAAAGAGAAGGTACTAAATAAAAGGAGCACAAGAACAATCGACAATTTCATTTTTGAATGGTATGGTATTGGAGTTTAATTATTCTTTGTTCCACCAGAAATATACTATAAACCTGCTGTCATGTACTGCAATCGCTTCAAACAGACTGATTCTCTTACGATTGCAACCTTCCCTGAGAAAGCTCAGGTAAGAAAAGACGAATCCTATTGCATAATCTAGGTTCAAAAGGATTTTTTGTAGCTAAAAGTAGGAGCATGCACAGCTGTTCAATTTAGCAACTTTTCTTTCCTTACGTCTTGAAAAGATTCTTATTCTTTTCCTTCCGCACATTTTAAATCTTTTGTGATTGGTACATGGCCTTGGCAATACTTATTCTCTATTCATTGACAAGTGACATTGAGCCTATGGGATACTATAATGGAACGCCAATAAATTTTGCTTTATTATTTGGTCTGAAAACAAACATAATATAGGCCCAATTTTGGTTTTCTTTAAGGTCACCATTGTACTGAATATGATTAAAAGTATCAGAGGCTAAGAATTGACTATAACCAGCTTGTATAGAAACAGATTCACTGATTACCTTGCCTATGCTAAGGTCGATTTCTGACCCAAATCCCTTGTCCATTTCAGGACCACCGTATTCATCTCTAAGTAAGGTAGCATTCGCAGCAAAATTATGGTAATCCCCTTGTATCCAGAATCCCGAATCAAAATTATATCTAGTTCTTAAGTATATATCTCTTAAGCCTACTGAGTTAAAGTGATTGCCCACATAGAACAAATCCATAAACCCATTAAAAGCGTGATTGGTACCATATAGGGGGGCAAATGACTTGTTTTTTTGTTTGTCGTTTGTCGGTGTTCCACTTATCAGTTCAAAACCTGCCGTAGCCGTATACTTGCTGCCCTTCTCTTTGTTTTCTATTAATTTATGGGTAATGTGTGCACTAATATCATAAGCTGAGGTAGACCTGTTAAAGAAATCTTTTCCAAACTGATAATAAAAATAGCCTGAAACCTGTGTTTTAGGCAATGTATATTTTAAGGTTGGTAGCGCTAAGGTTTGTAAGTAGCGAATTCCTGTGTTGGTGATGTTGTTAATATTGTCAATTTCTTGATACTGTCTTCCATCATTCCAAAAAAGGAAGGCGTAATTAAATTTCCCGGTTTTGTTTTCAAAGCGAACTAACTGAGCTGCCTTGTAATTATTGTAGGAACTATAGACATGATCCTGAATTTTTTGATTGTCTTGGTTGAAACCAAAACCCATGTGCAGTTTTGCATTTTCTTTTTCATACTTCATCAGGGCAAATTCGTGGGATCTACCCTGAAGTGCCCAATCTAGGTTTCCCAGAAATCGTGCATTGTCATAATTTAACTCTTGCCTACCCAGTTTCAACTTCCAATATTCCCCGAAATTAACTTCAGCCCAAGCTTCATGCACTGACAAATAATTGTCGGAAATATTGGCAGTAGAGCTACTTCCCCAGGTGCGAACATCCTGAATACTCATAAAAAAAGTAAGGCGATCGACCTTATAACTTGCTTGAATTCTAGCTCTGTGGGCGATAAAACCTGCAGGATCAGCATTTTCATTCATTAATTTTTGATAGCCATTACGGTATTCGCTTCGGACAAGCATCTGTCCATCCAAGGTGAACTGAGCAATACTTTGGTTTGGGAAGGAGATTATTACAGTTAGTATTGCAATGACATGGTATATATTTTTCATAAATTAAGGTGTAAGTGAGTTTTAATAGTCGTTAGGTATTTAAATAATAGGTGCCTTTTTACCCATAATTTAGAGTGTTATTTCCTTAGAATACTCTAAGAAGACAGATCTATTCTTTTGGATTTTTAATCTTTTAGATTCTTTTCCAACTTTGGTGGTATATTTTCATTAAGTCAATACCAAAAGAATCCTTTGTGCAAGTCGTTGAGGAATAAATTTAATTTTAAATGAATCAAATATCCTTTGTAATGTAGTTGTTAAAAATTTAATCTTAAAAATGACTATTATATAATGAATAATGAAATTTAGGGTTAAAAAAATACATTTAATCTAAATATTAGCCTTGATTCATAAAGTTTAGGTTGAAATTCAATTCCAGTTTAATGATTATTAAATAAATACATTTTATAATTAATTCATTATTTGATTAAATGTAATAGCAAATGGGTCGTTTTAAATTGATTTTCAATAATTTAAAACTTGAATTTAGTAGGGTAAAACAGGTCCTAAATTTTGGTAGTATTATTGGAAACAAAATTCGTTTGGGCAAAGTTGAAGTAGATTTATTTACTTTATTGTACTTTTCTCAATTTTAAAAATATAAAGTAATTCGAGATGCAAATCGTTTATTGATGGTTTCAATTTAATAAAAATTAGATTTATCATTTTGGAAATGAAAGAAATAAACCCAATTAATAACTTAAATATCATGCATGTTTTTGATCGCTTTTTTTATTCTCTTCAAGTATTTTTTAGCATAAAATGCTGGGCTTATGGTGGAAAATGTTTGCTTTTATCTGTCTTATTTGTGGTTTACATTACTTCAGTAAACGCACAGCAAATTGATTGGAGAAATATTAAAAATGGTAGGATTATACCTGACAAAAGCTATAGTGACCAACCCTATATCGTAAAAACAAATGATGGAGCTTGGCTATGCGTAATGACCACAGGGTCCGGCCATGAAGGCGCCAGTGGTCAGCATATCATCAGCCAAAGAAGTATGGATCAAGGCCTTACTTGGGAAGACATGATAGCAATAGAACCTTCTGATGGCCCTGAAGCCTCCTATGCAGTGCTTTTGAAAGCCCCTTCTGGAAGAATATTTGTGTTCTACAACCACAATACAGATAATTTAAGGGAAGTAAAAGGAGACGATCCTCCCTATAAAGATGGAATTGTAAAAAGGGTAGATAGCCAGGGCTATTATGTGTTCAAATACTCAGATGACAATGGTAAATCCTGGTCAAAAGACAGGTATACCATACCCGTACGGGAATTTGAAATCGACCGTAATAACGTTTATCGGGGGGATATCCGATTTTTTTGGAATGTTGGAAAAGCCTTTACCTATCAGGGAACTGCCTTTGTCCCCTTGACCAAAGTGGGTGGATTTGGCAATGGTTTTTTCACCTCAAATGAAGGCGTTTTACTAAAAAGTGACAACCTTTTGGAAGTGGATGATCCGGCTAATGCCAATTGGGAAACCTTACCCGAAGGAGATATAGGTTTAAGAACTCCGAAAAATGGAGGTTCAATTGCTGCAGAACATAGTTACTCCATACTTAGTGATGGCTCTTTTTTTGTGGTTTACCGTTCATTGGATGGGCATCCTGTATACAGCTATAGCAGAGATCAAGGTAAAACTTGGGACAAACCCCAATACATGAGGTATGCAGATGGCCGCCTAATGAAAAATCCTAGAGCTGCTAATTTTGCATGGAAATGTGAAAATGGTAAATACCTTTATTGGTTTCATAACCATGGGGGGAGATTTATTAGGGAGCATCCCAATCCTGGTTCAATTGGCTACAATGACCGGAACCCGGTATGGATGGCTGGAGGGGTTGAAGTGGATGGGAAAGATGGGAAAGTTATTCAATGGAGTCAACCCGAGATTTTACTATACGATGATGATCCTTTGGTTCGCATGAGTTATCCTGACCTGATTGAGGAAAATGGAAATTATTATATTACGGAAACCCAAAAAGACATTGCCCGTGTCCATCAGATTGACAATGCTTTTTTGGAACGACTTTGGGCACAGTTTGATGAACCTGTACGGATACGTGATGGCTTACTGATCAATTGGTCAGCAGAGGGCAAAAGCTTACCGCAAAAACTTCCGGCCCCGAATGTACCCACCTTTCGTGTTAGGGATACCAATACTGCTGATTATAGAGGGAAAAGCTCCAATGTAGGCTTTACTATTGAACTGGGATTTTTGCTAAATGAAATAAAAGCAGGGCAGGTACTTGCCGATACTAGAGATGGCTCAGGCAAAGGTTGGTGGATAAGCATTTCTGAAAAGAACAACATTAAGTTTCAGATGAACGATGGACAAACCGAGGCCGGATGGAGCTCTGATCCAGGTTCCATACAACCGAACACCCAACATCAGGCAAGTATCATAATAGATGGAGGTCCAAATATCATTTCATTTGTAACAGATGGCCAATTCAATGATGGGGGAGAGGATCGGCAATTTGGCTGGGGGAGGTTCAGTCCCTTTTTCAAATCTCCTGAAGGTTCAAGTACTTTACTGCTAGGTCCAAGTATGAGTGGAGAACTGAATTATGTGAGGTTTTTTGATCGGGCTTTGATGGTTTCAGAGGCTTTGGCAAGTCAGAGGTGGATGGAGTGAGAGGGTGATGGAGTGATTGAGTGATGGGGTGATTGGGTGATGCAGTGAGAAGTGGGTGGTAGTTCGGTTGATTTAGCATGAAAATGAGGGTTATGCTGTGGAATTAGATTGATTTCTTTTAAAAATTAATTAGCCTGGTTTTGGCCAAATCATTTAACTATATATTTTCCAACGTAAAAATGGTTTTTAGAAATATAGTGAAGCTGTTCAAAAAAAAAGATGATATGCTATCATAAATAGGAAGAAAGTGTTATTTTCTTTTCCCTCAAATCACCTTTTTTAGGTTAGAATTAAATAAAGATTCCATATAAATTACAGTAAAAGTCCGAAATTATCAATTATCTGTATTTATTACCTACTATTTTTTGTATATGAAAAGCTTTTATATTATAATGAGATTTAGTTTAATAAATCACATTATATTCTATGAAAGAATTTTCAAGTGATCGCGTAATAGACCTTTGGAAAAAAGAGTATTCATCTAAACTAAACAAACCCACAAAATACAATCCATCCCAGCAATTTCATCAAATTGCTAATATGTGTGCTCCTGGAAAATTCTTCTATTACATTTTAAATATTAACAATATTAGTTTAGATTTTATTCATCCAAACGTGGAATATGTTTTGGGAATCAAACCTGAGGATGCTTCAATAGGCTGCTTATTAAAATCAACCTTACCAAAAGAGCTAGAAATTATAATAAAGAAAGAAAAAATTATATCTGAGTTTATTTCAACTTTTTCAGATCATAATGATTTGCTTAATTACAAGATAGTATATACTTATAAGTGCAAAGGGGTAAAAGGAAAAATTCAAACTATGATGATTCAAACAACACCACTTACACTTTCTGAAACCTGTAAAATCGAGCATTTATTTGTTATACATTCTGATATCAGCCACCTTGGAAATGTGAGTACTGATTGGATATCTTTTAGAAGTCTTAACGGTAAAAAATCATACTTAAAAATCAAAGCACATCACGGGCGTTTTGATCCAAAGCTAGCCAACCTTGATAAACCTTCCTGTATTTTTGATCTTACTAAAAGGGAGTTAGAAATCTTAAAATTGATGAGTCAAGGTTTAAATGCAAAAGCAATTTCAGAGAAACTCCATATTTCTTTTAATACTACACGAACCCATCGTCAAAATATACTCTCCAAAGCAAATGCATCAAATACAGCTGAATTAATAGCGAAATGCCTTTCCGAAGGGATTCTATAAAATAAATAAACTCGAAATTGTAAAATAAATACGCTTTTTGAGTGACCATAAATATTATAATATGGTGTTAATTGCATTTGATAAATATGTCATTATTGCATTTAAGTTAAATCCATAATTCTAAAATATTAGACAAATATAGGGACTAAAAAAAACATGTCACTAATATATTTTGTCACCCCACTTATAATATGCGTGGCTTATGAAAAAATTACTACTTTATATGATTTCAATTATTGCGCAAGTTTCACCTTTAATAGCGCAACAATCAGAAGGTTCGTGGATTCTAGAATTTGAAAAAAAACCGATTTGGAAATCTGTAGATTTACAAATGAAAATGCTATATTATTATGATGATGAGCGCTTGCACGCCTATGACTACATCAATAAAAAATACGCCTGGCAGGTAGATTTGCCTAATTTTAAGGGTGCAGATCATAAATATTCCCTTAGTAATCCAAATATACAACTCACACAAGAAAAAGCTTTTACATTTAATGAAAAAGTTAAAAAATCGGTAATTTTAAATAGGACTACAGGAGAAGTGCTTTTTAATACATTTGAAATGGAAGAATTTGAAGACACTCAGATTCATTACTCTCTTGACCATAAGTATGCTCTATTGGTTAGAATTGAAAGAATTAAAAAAGATAAGAAGAAGGGGATCGATAAACAAGTTAATAAATACTTGAGTTTGATAAAACTTGGTGATTCAAAAGTTTTATGGACAATTAAATTGCCAGAATATGAGGGGAAAGGAAAATTTTTTGCTAAAAATTATGATTTTGAGTTTGGTCCAGTTGCTAACGATGAGGTAGTAGTTTTTTCCTATGGACTAGATTTGTATGCGTATAATGTTACTGATGGAAGTTTACGGTGGAAAAAAGAAATCGATGCCGAAGGCATAACGCATTTACGCGTCCCAGGGACTGGTATAAAAAAAAGGGGGTTTATTCTTACCTATAATAACCCTGAAAAGGATAATTTAGAAATGGATCTTATAGACTTTGAAAATGGTGATCCTCTATGGGAAGAACCAATTGATTTTGGAAGATATTATAGTATTACTTTTGGGCCAGAATCAATTTTAGTAAAATCTGCAAATGGCTTTAATTATGTGGATTACAAAGGAAATTATAGATGGAACGAAAGTGTAAAGACTAAAGGTAAAATTGTAAAAATATACCAACAAGATGGAGGTTTTCTAATAATTGAAGAAATGCCTCAACCAACTAAAGATTATAAATATACAGTGAATTGGTTGGATAAAGATCAAAAATTTGCATTTGAAGAATCATATCCTATCCCTACTTCAAATATCCGTGAAGGAATTAATTTGAATGGTTATTTAATCCTTATAACAGATAGGGATTTTTATACATTTAATTTACAAGAAGGAAAAATAATAGCTAAGAATTCACTGTATAAGAATCAGGCATTTGCCATTAATGAGTTGAATAAGGACATAATTTTTACTGATTACCATTCAGCCTATCGCTTAGCTGAAAATCAGAAGGAACCGGTTATGTTGATTGATAAACCTTCTTTTCGTTCTAAAAAGGACACAATTTGGAGAATTGAGGCCTACGAAGATAAATATTCTCTTATAACAAGGGAGGAAATGGTTCAATATGACTACCACGGCAATGAAACTGGCCATATTAATTATAATACTTCATCTAAGGTTTTGAATGTATTGGCAAATGTTGCAATTATTGCAGTTGGTGTTGCTTTTCAAGACGATATAGCCAGAATGAATAGAATGGTTTATGAAAGTGGTTTAATCGATAGTGATGAGTTCTTTTCGAATCTTGAACTAATGGCTGTCGGAGGGATTGGTTCAGCTGCTGTTCTTGGTAAGGCTATTTATAATGTTGCTGACATGTTTGAAGGAAATAAACCTGTAAATAATCCCTATGCTAAAATGGACAAATTGTGGATATATAGGGATAAACTTGATGAAGCAGGTTGGGGATTACGCATCATAGATACCGAAACAAGTACTGAACTATATCAGTTGAATTTAGAAAACGGTAAAAATTTCAGTTATGTAGTAGATGAAGCGTCTGAGATCATTATTAGTACAAAAGATGAGTCTATAATGTTTTTCCAATTGTAATGGAATCACACCAAACCTATCTAGATAATTACAGTGTAATTGAATCAAATATAACTTTACTTATATAAGTATTTTAAAATATATTAATAAACAGTATTACCTATCATAACATTCTATTTGTAAATAATGAAAAGTGAATTTAATAATTATCTAATGATCATAAAAATAAATAATGTAACGACTATCTCTCTATTCTTTTTATTTTTTATAATGACATTATTTGCTACATATGGGCAACGCCCCAACTCAAAAGCGATTAAATTCGATATAAGGCAACCTCCCTCAAATCCTTTACCTACCAATGTTAAAACCTACTATGGTGAGTATTTGAATAAAACCTCAAATTTCAGGACTTCAACACTCTCTTCTGACGATCCAGAAAAGGAAGGTAAAAGAATTGTGCTTTATGGATATAAACGAGCAGAAAGTAAGTTGTCAGCTGATGTATTATTAACTATTACCGTTAATGGGGCTAATTATGAGAAGAGTATAGAATCATACAAAGGAAAGAAAAAACAAAAAGACGGGACTGTTATTGAGGTGACTGAGTATACTTTTCGAGTCATCGCAAAACTCAACACCAGTGTTGAAATGAGAGATTTACGAAATGATAAAGTTCTTATTCTTCAGGAGGGACTTGAAATGGTAGATCAATGGGAATCAAGTTTTCTTGAGTCTAAAGCCTTAGCCGAAAAAGGCCTTAAAGTGAGTGGAATACCTAATGTACCTTATCAATATGCTTCTATTTACAAAAAGCGTTTTAATGAGTTTGTTGATAGAGTAAATAATGATTATGGTTTTCCGATTGTAAATTTCAAATTTCAGATTGCAACAGGAAAAGCCAGAAAATTTGAATATGAAGATCTCAACAGTGCTTATTCTAAAATTAAAAATTTAGCATCGAAATACCCGGTCTCTGATATGTCAAATGAGTATAGACTGGAATTGCAAGAATGTGTGGAAATTTGGAAAGAAGCATTAAATGAGTATCAACCAAACAAAAAAAAGGCTAGAATTAACGATAAGATTGCTGGTGCATTGTTTATGAATATTGCGAAAGCCTATTTTATGATGCAAGACTGGAAGATGGTCTATACCTTTTGCGATAAAGCTAAAAGTTTCAAAACAGAGATGAATTCTGCAAATAATTTATATGAACGAACAGCAGTTCTAGAAGAGAGATATTATGGTATTGCGAAGCTTAATTAGGAAAACAACATTAGGGTAGTTTTATAGCACTGTACTAATTGTAGCCCCTTATAGTGTACAGGAGTAATAAAGCCTTAATATCCTCCATAATTTTCAACTAATGGAAAATTTCTTGCGTCGAAAAAAAATCACTATATAGGCTTTCAAGTTAGAAAAATTTTAACTAGCTAAAATTTTTCTTTGTTAATTAAATATATAGATGTTGATTAACATGGACAAAATGAGACTGTTGCTGGAACCTGAATAAATCAAAGCATTTGCATTTTAATATAATTTGAGTTCAGTGTTTACTGGTTTTGAAAGCCTTTGGTGTTGCTTCCAAATGGATCTCCTTTTAAGGCCAGGCTTCCCGATTGGGATCCGAACTTATAAAGACGATTACCCAATCCTTCTTTATAAGTTAATCCCTTTAAAGGCCATGGGTGCTGGTCATAAGGTATGAAAATAACGAAGAGTAATAAATATGATATAAAACATGCTCATCTGTGAAGATTTTCAATTTAAAATATTGCCTTATCGCTTTTACATGGCTACTTGTCCTTCAATCTTGTACTGATGGGGAAGAGATGACACCACAGAATATGGCACCATCCATGACCGCCCAATCCTTTAATGTGTCAGAAGCTGCCGTTTCGGGAAATGTATTGGGTACAGTTAGTGCAATTGACCCAGATGGGGATGCGCTTACCTTTAGAATTTCTGCAAACGATAATAATCTGTTTAGCATAAGTTCCTCAGGAGCTTTAAGTTTGGCCACAGGACAAAGCCTGGACTTTGAAACAGCTACAAGCCATACCATCACGGTTTCCGTTTCTGATGGGGAGCTGAGCACCGAAGCGGATATGTCTATTACTGTAACAGACGAAAACGAGAATACAGCTCCTGAAATTTCCGGACAGCCCTTTACTGTAGCGGAAGACATTTCGGTCGGGGATCTAATTGGGACTGTGGTTGCTACAGATGCGGATGGGGATGCACTTACTTTCAGCATCTCTACCAATGACAGTGACCTATTTGAAATCACCTCAGAGGGTGAGCTAAGTCTGGCTACTGGAAAAAACTTGGATTTTGAAACCGCTACTGTACATACCATTACAATCACCGTGACAGATGGTAAGCTTGCTACGGAAGCAGAGATGACCATTAATGTTACGGATGTAGATGAGACGACCGTAACAGGTACAGGATTTATTACTACTTGGAAGACCACTAGAGTTAATGAGACTATATTTATAAATACAAATCCAGATTTCACTTACAACTACTCGATAGATTGGGGTGATGGTACTATAGAAAATGGTCAAACTTCTGATGTTAGACATTCCTACGCTTTAGCTGATACTTATACAGTTGAAATCACTGGCGAATTTCCTGCCGTTTTTAAATCTTTAAGCAAGATTCAGACTGTTGAACAATGGGGCCATACCCAATGGAAATCTATGGAATATGCTTTTTCTGATAGCCCTTATTTGAGGTTTAATGCATCTGATCTGCCTGACCTATCAGCCGTAACGAATATGAATGGGATGTTCTCCGGTGCTACTTCCTTCAATAGCGATATAAGCGCTTGGAATGTAAGCAGCGTTACAAACATGAATGGAATGTTCTCTGGCGCAACCTCCTTCAATGGAGATATTAGTGCTTGGGATGTAAGTAACGTGACCGAAATGTATGGGATGTTCTTCGAGGCCACTTCCTTCAATGGCGACCTTAGTAGTTGGGATGTAAGTAGTGTAACCGACATGAATGGAATGTTCAATGGCGCTATTTCCTTCAATAGCGATCTTAATGATTGGGACGTAAGCAATGTAATTTATATGGATCGTATGTTTCAGGACGCTGTTTCCTTCAATAGTGATCTCAATAAGTGGGATGTAAGTAGTGTAGAAGGAATGGGGCGAATGTTTGAAAACGCAACTTCATTTACCAGTAGCCTTGACGAATGGGACGTAACTAGTGTAACCACCATGCAAGACATGTTTTTTCGAGCCGAAGCTTTTAATGGCGATATTAGTACTTGGAATGTAAGTAACGTATCAAGAATGCAAGGGATGTTCCGGTCTGCCGTTAACTTCAATGGCGACTTAAGTAGTTGGGATGTAATCAATGTAACCGACATGTATTATATGTTTAATAACGCAAAAGCATTTAGTCAAGATCTGTCAGATTGGAATACTTCAAGCGTTACAAGTTGCAATGGCTTTAGTTCTGATTCGGGACTAACTCCTGATCAATTACCAACAAAAGGTTGCTTTGAGTAAAGATAAGGCGTTAGAAGAATTTCAAAAGACATAGACCTATATGATCCACTTTACGTGATTTTTTAAAATCACGTAACCGTTAGGGAGTAGGTTTGAAATTGGCGATAAATTTTAAGATATGTAAAATTTAAATTACTATAATTAAGCTATTTGAATTATGAGAATATTTAGAATATTAGTACCAACATTATGTGTTTTTATTATTTCAGCAAGTAGTCTTACTGCTCAGAAAAGAAATTTTCAGCTAGCAAAAGAGGCAAAAAAAAATGACCGAAAATTTGTAGCTGCCTATGCTGCTACTGAGGTGCTGCTACATGAGGATGCTTCGAAAAGAATGGTTAGAAACTCGCATGAAATTTTAGCTGAATTCATCGATGAAGGTCCGGAAGAAATGCAAAGTTTTATTAAGGATTTAGAAAGTCAAGCTGCAAAATATCATCGTGATGCATCCGTTAGCAAATTATCCAACGTAGTTTCATTGATTAAGCAGCTTATAGAATATCAAGAAAACCTGGAACAAATTAGTCCGGAAAGACTTGCCGCACCTAACAAAAAAAGTAAACCAATAACTGTGGTGAAGAAAAGCTATGATGATGAATTTAAACAGGCGCAAGTTGCGCTGTTAGATGTAAAATCAAAAGCGGCAGAAGATTATATACAGGAAGCAAGACTTATAAGTCCCAAAAAAAACATTGATCTCTTAAAAAAAGCCTATTCTCATTACGAAAAAGCCCGAGAGCTTAATCCTGAAGTTAAGTCTGAAATAAAAATTGAATTTACCAGTTTAGGGGATCTTATAGGTCTTCAAATTTTGGACCAAGCCAATAAACTACTGGAAAACTCGCAAAATGAATATAAGTTGGATAGCGCTTATACTTTACTTAAAAGTGCATCCTATTATACTCAAAATGGGGATGTTGTAAATAGAGAAAATGAGATTAAACTTGAACTCTGTGAATTCTACTACACCAAGGCAAGTAATCTGCTTTTAGAACAAAGTACTCCTGAAAATATTCCTGAAAAACAAATACAAGAAACCGAGTCAAATGATGTAGAAGGCATCGAATTGAAAGTAAATAAAACAGTATTACTTAGTGCTCTACAGGAAAAAATTACTGGTGTCTCTTCAGAAAATGTTGAACAAACTTCAAATTCTGGGCTAAGTCAGGTATCAACAGTAAGCTCAATTAACGCTTCAAATGTCGGTATTGAATCGTTTAAGAATAGCCACAGAGCCTTGTTTTATTTAGAAAGGCTTATCAATATAGATGAACAATACAAGGATGTGGAAACTTTAATAGCGAATGCGAAAAGACTCACTTATTATAAAGACGCGAGAGATGCCAAAATTTATCCCTCAGCGCAAATTGGTGATTTAATTTGGATGACGAAAAACCTAAATTACGCCGTAGGTGCTGAGTACCAGTTTTATTGTTTCGGAGGAAACCCTGATGACAAAAGATTTATTGACGAGGAAAGTGCCTTTTACACTTACTCTGTGGCAACTAAGGGGTCAGCGAATTCCAATGGAATCAAAGGAATATGTCCAGTAGGCTGGCGAGTACCTTCTACTGAAGATTGGAAAAATTTAAAGGAAATGATAGTAAGTGATGATGCTAACTGGAGTATTTTCAACCCCGAATTTAGTGGATCAAACTCATTAAAAATGTATGACCAACAGGTGGACCCGTGCGAAAAATGGACTGGAGGGTACTATGGCGTTTACTGGTCATCATCACTTTCTGAATATACAGCTTATGAAGGGGCCGAAAGAGAGACTAAAATTGACTATATTGAATTTTTTCAATCTAGCAATCCAATACCAAGAAAAGTCGGCGTTGAAAATCCATTAGTTAGAACAGGAGAAGACTCCAAAATGGTATTGGGTGAAAATACTGGAAACAACAAAATGATGAATTGCAGATGTGTGATGGATGCAATAGCAACCAGTGAGTTATGAAATTACTTGGTCAAATATTAGAATATTCTTGATCTATATGGATTTCACTTATTGTTACTAGTGGGATTCGGTGATCGTTTCGTTAGTTATAAATCAGTTGTTATTATTTGGTGCCAAAGAAGTGGAATATTTATTTATTTTTATTTTTGACTATTTTTTAAAAAAAAATTTATAAAACTTAAAGCTATAATAATTAAAATATTGTAAACATCTAATAATAAAAATTTTAACTCTGTATTTGAAATATTTTACAAATATTTTCTATTAACTTTTTTAAATCTGATTTGACTAATAAAGGCTAGTATCACTTATATTTAGTTTTTTGAAATAGAGAGACCTGACCCAAGATGAAATTAATTAGATCCAGACTGTCTTTAATGCTTGTTCTATTTTCCCTATTAAGTTGTGGAGAGAGTGATTATACGATTTATGTAAGTCCAGATGGCATCAACACACAGGAAGGTACCGAAGATTTTCCTCTGCAGACCATTGACCGAGCTTTGGAAATGGCAATGGATATTAGAGCGGATAAAAAAGGAAAAATAAGCATTTACTTAAAGGAAGGTGAGTACCATTTACCCGCCCCTTTAGTTATTCCGAATGTCTTAAGTGATTTAGCGATCATTGGTGAAGGGGCAGAAAAAGTTAGCGTAAAAGGGTCAAAAGTGCTTCAAACGAATTGGAAGCCTTTTGATGAGCATATTTTCTTTACTGAGCTTAGTGAAGCTATTGATTTTAGCCAGTTATTTATCAATGGCAAAAAGCAAATTCTTGCCAGGTATCCTAATTATAATGAAAATGGCGGTGCTTGGCAAGGTCATGCTGCGGATGCCATCTCCAAAGAACGTGTAAGCACATGGGAAAATCCTGCAGGTGGATTTGTTCATGCCATGCACCGTGGCAGGTGGGGAGGTTTTCATTATTTAATTACCGGAGTTGATGCTGAAGGCGAACTGATACTCAGCGGTGGGCATCAAAACAATCGACCTTCAAGTATGCACCCGGAACTCAGAATGGTGGAAAATATATTTGAGGAGTTGGACAGTGAAGGGGAATGGTATTTTGATAAGCAAACAAACAGGCTATACTTATGGGTAGAAAAAGGAACAGATTTATCCAATTCAATCACCGAAGTATCATGGCTCAAACACCTGATAGAAATTACAGGAAATAGCAAAGAACCGGTTAAAAATATCAAGATTGAAGGCATACGCTTTGCCCATACTAAGACTACTTTTATGGAGGGTTATGATAAGTTGCTGCGAAGTGACTGGACCATTTATAGAGGTGGGGCCATTTTATTAACCGGAACCGATTCCGTTTCAATTCTGGATTGTGAATTTACCAAATTGGGTGGAAATGTGATTTTTGTAAATGGTTACAACCGAAATACAGGGATTGTAGGAAATCACATTCATGATTGTGGCGCAACGGCCATTGCTTTTGTTGGGGATCCTACGGCTGTTCGTTCAGGAGCTTATCAATATGAGGAGTTTGTTCCTATTGAAGACATGGATACTATCCCCGGTCCGGCCAATGAACTGTACCCTGAAACAGCCAAAGTTGCGAATAATTTGATCTATAGAATAGGCCGTATTGAAAAGCAAGTGGCAGGGGTACAGGTATCTATGGCGATGAATATTCATGTTCAAAATAATAGTATTTATGATGTACCTAGGGCAGGAATTAATGTGAGTGAAGGAACATGGGGAGGTCATTTAATTGAAAATAATGACGTGTTCAATACTGTTTTGGAAACCGGGGATCATGGGGCTTTTAACTCTTGGGGTAGAGATAGATTCTGGCATCCCCAAAGGAAGAAAATGGATAGTCTTGTAAAAGTAAACCCTCAAATGCCTTATTGGGATGCCAAACATACAACGGTGATCAGAAATAATCGTTTTCGTTGCGACCATGGATGGGACATTGATTTGGATGATGGATCTTCCAACTATCATATTTTCAATAATTTATGTCTAAATGGAGGGATAAAATTACGCGAAGGTTTTAATAGAAAGGTGGAAAATAATATTATGCTAAACAATGGTTTCCACCCTCATGTTTGGTTTGAAGACAGTAAAGATGTGTTTAGAAAGAATATAAGCATGACCAAACATTTCCCTATTCGCCTTGAAGGATGGGGTGAAGAAGTAGATTATAATTTGTTACCTGATTCAATTTCCCTAGCATTAGCGAGAAAAAATGGAACAGATTTTAATAGTACCTATGGAAATCCAAAATTTCTTTCTCCTGAAACAGGTGATTTTACGATAGCAAATAATTCTCCGGCACTTCAGTTGGGGTTTAAAAATATCCCAATGGATAATTTTGGTGTTCAAATAGCTAATTTAAAAGAGATAGCTAAACAACCCAATATTCCTGAATTAAATGCTTTGTATGCTCAATATGATGATACAAATTTAAAAAACTGGTTGGGAGCTAAACTTAAGAATGTAGAAACACTAGCTGAACAATCTGCCTCGGGTTTACATAAAAAGGCTGGAGTAATTGTTTTAAGTGTGGCTAAAGAAAGTAAATTGGAAATGGCAGGCATTGAAGATGCTGATGTTATTGTGGAAGTAGGAGGGGAAGAAATAGAAAACATTTCGGGTTTACTTCTTAAGTACCAGGAAAATTTATGGCGTGGTGTTTTAGATTTAACGATTATCCGTAATCAGAAAAAACGGAAAATTAATGTGAATTTACAGTGAGTTTTAAGTTGACAAAAGCCATTTTCTTAACTCCTTAAAGCGAAGTTTTTATGGGTTTTGCTTCAGTATTCATAAGATTTTATTGAAATATGTAGTAAAATTATTATTTGAATAATTTTTTCAAAAAATAAATATATAGACTGTATCTTCTTTTTTGTGTTTTAGATATTATTTTTTGTTCTTTGAATATTTTTTCTAAATAAAGTTTGGGAAATTAACATTGATCATATATTATATATAGTAAAATTGTTAATTTTGCATATACAATTGAGTGAAATTCTAGGAAATCTATCAGCTTTCTTGGAATGATGTTTTTTGTACGTGAATGGTTAAATATCCAAATAAATGGTTTTTTAGGTGGTTAAACTAGTAAGGTGCTGCTTTTTTTCTGCAGATAAAGAAAGGAATACTTTCTCCCATTTAGGTAATGCTCTAGTAGTTGATTTTTATTATTATAAATAAACTATTTTATTGCACATCCTAATTTATATAAATTAATACATAGAAAAATAAAGAATAATTTTTTTATATCATTTAATTATAACAGCCCTAATATTATGAAAAAAATTAAATTAAATTTATTAACGATTATAGTTTTATCGCTATTAAATGGTTGTAATCTTTTCTCTCCCGAAGACAAGGTAGATACAGATGGCGATTTGTTATCCTTGAGCATTCCATCAGGGTTTGATTTCAGTACATATCATGATGTGACCATCAATATAGAAGACGATGGCAACTATGCGAAATATGAAATTTTTGCTTATACAGAAGATTTATATGATGCAGGCACTGAAACATTTGAAGATGAGTTTGGTGAAACTGTCACAGAAACCATCTACAAATCTGAAGTTATGGAAAAGCTACTTTTTACCGGTGTCCCTAATGATGGTGTGTTGGAGCAAACAATTAATTTGCCTAAATTTTATGATAAAGTATATATCCGCAGAAATGAGAATTTAAATTACTCTTCAACTATAGAGGAGATTGTGGACCAAAAAGTAAATTTTTCATTTAACAATTCAAATCCAAATGAAAGAACTTTGGCGGAAGGGGATGTTACCGATTATTTATACTGTGTCAATGGAAATGGACAGTTGTTTCAAGTTGACCCGTTAACAGGTGATTTAACAGATTTGTCAACTATGCCTATGGGAAGTTACACCTGTGCCATAGACCAAGAAAATAAGGTGCTGTATTCGATTGGTAAATCTAAACCTTACCCATTAATGAAGTATTCGATAGTGGATAATAGTTGGGAAACGGTAGCGAATCTTGGTATGGGAGGTCCTAGATTGGATTTTAACACTAAAGACGGTTTGTTGTATTTTTCTGATAACAGCGCCAACCTTTTTGTATTTGATCCTGCTACCGGCGAAAATTTAGATAAAAAGAGTATTCTAGGACTTCACAATACTACTGGTGGGGATTTAGCATTTGCAGAAGATGGAACACTTTTCATTTGTACATTTTCTGGTTTATATGAGTTGGAATTAAATGATGATGGAGATTATTCAAGTACTAGAATCAGTGCCGATAATTTACCATTTACCCCAACCTCAATGACCTTTGATTCTAACAAAGAATTATGGTTGGCTGAAGCCTCCTCAAGTGCAGATTTGATTATAATGGACACAGAAACAGGTGGATGGGAATACAAATATGGTGCAAGGGCCAATAATGGTACAAGTTATGGAAGGAAGTTAAATGACCTAACTACATTTAGGGTGTATTCCGATGTGGTTGATGAAACGGATTCGGATGGTGATGGCATTAAAGATTCTGATGATGCTTTTCCAGATGATGCAGATGCTGCCTTTGAGTCTTTTACTCCGAGTAAGTATGGTAGAGGTACCATTGCTTTTGAAGATTTATGGCCTTCTTCCGGTGATTACGATTTTAATGATGCTGCATTGAGTTATCAAGCCATCGCAATTTTAAATTCAGACAATCTAGCAGTTAGGTTGGAGCTTATTTGTAATATAAAAGCCAATGGGGCGGGCTATACCAATGGCATAGGCTTTGAAATAGAAGGTCTTAATCCTTCTAAAGTGGCGAGTGTTACAGGTACAGTATTGAATCAAGGTTATATTACGACCAATGACAATGGTACCGAGGCTGACCAAGAGAATACCGTTATTATTTTAGCCGATGATGTCGACAATTTATTGAACGAAACCACAATAACGATTAGTTTTGTTGAATCTATTAGTACCTCTGAACTCGGTGTAGCACCTTTTAATCCGTTTATAATCATAAACAAGGAGAGGGAAAAAGAAGTACATCTACCTTATAAAAGCATTACCAGCTTGGGCAATCAAAGCTATGTATTCACGGGGGATAACAAAGACATCGATGGGAATTTTATCTCTGAAAATGGCTACCCATGGGCAATAAGCATTATTCATGATTTTAAAGTTCCCAAAGAGAAAGTGGATATTACTTCAGCTTATAATTTCTTTGGAGCTTGGGCGGAATCTGGAGGAACTGCCTATGAGGATTGGTACAAAGATAATCCCGGAAATAGGAATGAAGATTTAATTGAATAGGGAGATTATTATTGTTTAATATCACCGCAAACACCTTGAGAAGATCATCTTCCAAGGTGTTTTTTTTGCAGTAACTAAGTTAATCTTAATTGTTGTTTTTGACTTTATCCCTTTAAGCGTTTATACCGAAACTAAAAAAAGGTTTACCGAAATTACTTTTAGTAAACCTTTTTAATTTAGTTGGTGGTTAATAGGTGTTTAATAAGGTAAGCCTGTTCCTTGCAATAACCACATTCTTGAGCGGGTATCATCATTTGATGGCACCTGAACAAATTCAGATTTCTCCAGTCTCTCTACCGCTTCATTGTATTTCTCAACATACTGAGGATCGGGAGGGTTTGGTGAATCATAATGGTACCTAATTGGAATAGCAGGCTGTGCTGCATCATATGGTGGTACAAAATCCGGATAACCTGTTCTTCTCCAATCAAACCAAGGCTCGGGCCTAAAAAACATAGATATGTATTTTTGAGTCATGATGCGCTCATGTTTATTGGTTGCCTGATTCAAGTCAACATCTTCCTGACTGTAAAATTCATTAAAATCAAAACCTCCTACATAGTCACCAAATATTCCCCATTCATCCATGGAAGCTTCAATAGCCTTCTTATAATGACCTTCTGCATCACTGACTCCAAATGCCCCAATTTCTGCAGCTTCTGCCAATATAAATTCAACTTCAGAATAGGTAATAATATCCATACCCACATATTCATTAGCATTTTGGAAATAAATATCGCTAAGACGACTATTAAATGGAGTAGTTTTGGGCTCTACTGATGTAGCTTGAGGACCCGCATTATAGGCTGTCCATGAGGCCTGACTACCAACCGGTAATCCAACATACAGACTAGTATCCAGGTCATCATACCCACTAGGGTAGGGCAACACTTCAACAGGGAAAGTCTGTCCAAGAGGATCCGTATATTGGATTGTTGTGGCTGTAGCAATATCCATATCCCATTTCTTTTCAACAGGCCTTAACCACCTATACAACCTGGGATCGTTTTGGTCTCTTAAAGAATTAAGAAAACCTAAGCCCATTCTTCTAGCATAAGTTAGTTCAGAAGCCCTGAATGGGCCCCCTTGAAAAGAAGTAGCCGCAGAATTTCCAATATAATCTAGAACAGCATTGTCTTCACTACTAGTAAAAACATTTTGAGCAGCATCCTGAAATTCAGCATCTATATCAACACTTAACTCTCCTTTTTTATTGTTCAACAACAAACACATTCTGATTCTAAGGGAGTTAATAAACTTTATCCATTTATCTTTATCTCCATTGTAAAGCAAATCATATCCATCCAAAACCGGCACTTCATTGCCGGAAATTCCTTCAATCATATTTTTTGCTGTTTTCAAATCCATCAAAAGGGTTTCATAAATCTCTTTCTGCTGATCATACTTTGGGAAAACAATTCCTTCCTCCAGCTGATTCGTTTCTGAAAAGGGAGCATCTCCATATATCTTCGTAACTAGGTCGGTTAATGTAGCCCTATATACCAAAGCTACTGCCTCAGTAAAAACGTTTCCTTGCTCTTTGCTGAGGTCAGACATGGCTTGAACATCCACTAAATTAGAATAAATACTTGCCCAAGGACTACTTTGTCCCGGCGTCCAATAAAGTGCATTTAATTCCTCCGATTTATAACCATCACCAACCTGGTAATACTGCAATAAGGAAGGGATCCTTGAACCCCAATAACCCAGCCCGCTATAAGTACTAGCCAAATTATATGTGTTTGTAGTTAATAGAAAGTTTGGATCAACTTCGTTTACATCGTTAGGACTTACATTCAATTTATCAAAATCACTACATGAGTTTAGGATTGGAATGAATGCAATGGATAATATTATTATTATAAATTTCTTCATGATCAATATTTATTACAATTAAAACCCAACATTTAATTTCAAACCTATGCTACGGGTACGTGGAATCACCGAGTAAAACTCATACCCAGGTTCATTTCTATTTCCTACGGCGGTGTAAGCAGTTTCAGGATCGATGAATACATTGTGTTTTGTCCACATGAATACATTTTGACCTAACAAAGACAAAGACATGTTTTGAAGTTTCATCTTATTTACTACAGCTTTTGGAAACCTATAAGTAATGGATAACTCTCTTAACTTCACATAAGTTGAACTGTACAAGTTAGCTGATGCTAAATATCTATCAGCGCCTTTTTGTGCATTATACGGACTTAACCATATTGTTCCCGGACCACCAAAATTCTCGATATAACCACCTTCACCATCTTCTCTAACGCCTACATCAAAACTGGCATCTTCTACATAAACTTTTACCCCATCAGCATTTATATAACTTCTGGCTTCTCTTTGTTCCTCTGTTGGCCAAGGAAAACCTCCCAGTTCAGCATCTCGACCTCCAACCCATTCATGTGAAAATTTCTCAGGGTTATCTTTGATTTGCTGTACGATATCTATGTTAGGATCATAATCTACACTACCATTAATATATTCAGGAAATCTACCATCATTCTTACCTTGCCTCAAAGTCTCTGAATAAAACTGACCTCCTGATCTCCAGTCAAAAACTGCAGCAAAGGTAAAGTTTTTGTATTGTACAGTTGGGTTAATACCCAATACAAAATCAGGGTTGTAGTTACCTATTTTCTCAAAATTCTCAGGATTTTGATCTCTTTCAGGCTTACCATTGCTGTATATAATGGCATGACCATAATACTCAGAATTTGGATCTTCCACTTTAAAATAAGGCGCTTGATAAATATCTCCTACCTGATCTCCCGGATAAGTATAGAAATAAGCGTATCCTTGGCTATAACCAAAATATTCAACCCCATCAGCTAGCTCTACAATGGTAGTTCTATTTCTAGTGAAATTTATTCCTAAATCAAATGAAAAATCCTTTTTTCTAACAATAGAGCTACCTAGCGTGATATCCCAGCCATTACTTCTTACCAAACCTGCATTGATTAGTTTGCTATTTGCTCCTGAAGTAATTGGCGTATTAATTCCAAGAACCTGATTTTCATTATCCATGGTATAGTAGGTCGCATCTAACGATATTCTGTTATCGAAAAGTGACAAGTCAATACCAACTTCTTTGGATGTAGCTATTTCAGGTTTTAGCTGAGCATTTTTAGCAACCTTGTCAATACTGGCCCGTTTAGTATCTCCCCAATCTACACCAAAATTATAATACCTTTGGAGCTGATAAGGGTCTACATCGTTACCTACCTGAGCATAACCTGCACGAACCTTGGCAAGGCTAACCCAAGCCGGCATGTCAAACATTTCATTTACTAGCACACTTAAAGAAGCTGAAGGGTAGAAATAGGAGCGGTTTTCTTTGGGCAATGTACTTGACCAGTCATTTCTAGCCGTAAGATCAAGATATACCGTATTTTTATAGCCAATAGAGGTTTGAGCAAAAAGGCTGTTCACTTTCTTTTTACTCAAAAAGTTATTATATATTACAGAACCAGGGCCTCCATTACTAATGGTATACAAGCCTGGAATAACCAGATTAGTTGTTGAATTATGAATATTTTCCTGGTAGTTGTACCTTAGGTTTCCACCGGCATTGGCTTGTAGATCAAAATCTCCAAATGTTTTGTTATAGGAGAAAAGACCTTCCCAGTTTTGTTCCCTAAAACTGGAATTTTGAATATCGTAGTTTCCCTTAGGCATACTATTTGTGTCCCAAGGCCTTTGATTTACTGCTCTTTGGTTCAATTGACTTCTTAAGTACCTAGCTGTAAAACGCAAGTCCTTAGCGAACTCATAACCCACTTGTATTTTAGTCATGGCCTGAACGCGATCAAAACTGGTTGTGGCCAACTCTTGCATCAGATAAGGGTTGTTCCACCTTTCCTTCCAGCGGGTTTGAACGATACCTTCTTGGTTTGGCATCCACCAGGTGTCCGGATTGCTATAAAGTGACATGTCCACTTGTGGTCCAACAGTTAAAATAGCTCTTGTTGGGGTAAGAAAACCATCATTGGTATTTGGCCTATTGCCTGAACTTGACTCATTCAAAGAGGTCATTACAGTCACTTCCAATTTATCCGTTAAGTGCATGGTTCCATTGATGCTGATGTTGTTCTTTTTTAAGTCCACATTTGGCATAATGCCTTTATTAAGGTAATTACCCATAGAAACGCGAAAGTTAGCCTTGTCATAGTTTCCGGTAACACCTACATTATTTGCCTGAGTCCAGCCGTTTTGATAAAAATCCTGCTGACGATTTATATTATTTTCATAAGAAATCAATTCGCTTGGACTATCCTGGTTTCTTTGTTGGGCGATAAAACCATTGTCTAACTTAGGTCCCCAGAATTCATAAGCATCATTTTCAAATACAAAAGCTCCTTCTTGGCCTGAAGCATACTCAGTTTGAATAGGAAGATAGGCATATGGAGTATCCATAATGAATGATGAATTGAAATCTACACCTAGCCCTTTTTTCTGATCTGAACCTGATTTGGTTGTAATAAGCACGACACCATTCGCTGCCCGTGAACCATAAAGGGCCGCAGCACTAGGTCCTTTTAAAACTGACATTGATTCTATATCTTCCGGGTTAATGTCTGAGATAGCATTGCCAAGGTCAGCCTGATTAAATAGGTTATCCGTAGTGTTATAAACCGGCACACCATCAATTACGAACAAAGGTTGATTGTCGGAGTTTAAGGATGATGCTCCTCTAATCACCATATTCATAGAAGATCCTTTAACTCCGTAGGTTTGAGAAATTTGAACACCGGCTATCTTTCCTTGCATGGAGCTAAGTACACTAGCCTGAGGCGTTTTATTCAAATCATCACCATTAACTGTACCTACTGAATACCCCAAGGATTCTTTCTCACGAGAAATACCCAAGGCTGTGATGACCACCTCATTCAATCCTACTAAGTCTTCTTCCAAAGTAATATTAATTATGGACCTAGACCCTATGCTCACTTCTTGGCTCTGATAACCTATATAAGAGAACTGAAGCACTTCAGTATTGGAAGGAACGCTAATGGAGAAGTCCCCATCTAATTTGGTTACGGTACCGTTTGAAGTCCCTTTAGCTAAAACTGCCACACCAACTAGTGGAAAACCTTCTGAATCTGTTACAACTCCGGTAATCGTATTACCTTGAGATTGACCAATGCCTGTATTTTGGGAATAAGTAATTGTACTAAAGAGCATTGCAGTACTTAATACAAACAAAAACAGACCTAACTGCAAAATCCGTATTGTTTTATGGGGGAGACTTACTAAATCTCTTTTTAATAAATTTTCTTTCATTTTTTTCGATTTTAAATAAAATTCAATTGAAACCGAGCTTTTTTTTAGTAATTCTCGGTTGCCATTACTATTTGATCGTTTGTTTTAGTTTATTTCATAGGCAGACATTATGGGGTTAAAATTGATTAAGGAATATTTTTCAAATGTTATTAATTGGTGTTGATTCTTTGGTTTATAGTCAAAGTCTTTCTTCACTTTTTCTTATTAATAGCGAGCATTATTGGGTGATAATGGAGGCTAAAATAAGATAAGTAGTAGCAGTTATTAATTTAAGAAACAGGTAGAAAATACTTTGTTAGTAAGGCAATTCAAAATAGTATTGCTTACCATCCCGGCATCTCAATTATTATTGGATGTCAGGTGGATATAGTAAATTTGTAGGTTCATCACCTACCTAAAAATAGTTGGTTTATTGTCTGTAATTCTGATCTATGCTCAAGCTATGTGCACAAAACAGTTTTAAATATTATGCAAATTTATATAAAATACAAATGTATGACATATTAAATGATAAAATTCAGAATAATTTATTACTTGGTCATAGCTAGGCAAAGGATTAAAATAATCCAATTAATGATGAAATTTGAATAGTTGGAGTAAATAATATTTATAAAATTGAATGGGGAATTGTTAATAATTTATAGTTAATAGCAGAATCAAAAAAATAAATATTATCTACTAAGAATAGATAGAAGCCTTGAAAACTGGTATTTGAGAGTAAGATGGGGGCCAAATATTACCTAATTCAGTAATATTTTTATTTTTTTGCAATTGAATGATTTGTTTTTTTGGTCCCACCAAATAAAAGAAGGTTTACCGAAATTGCTTTCAGTAAACCTTCCAATAAATAGTTAATGCTTAAAAAATGGTTTCCTATTTTATAATTTTAATAAGGCAGATTGGTGCCTTGAAGTAACCACATTCTCGAGCGGGTATCATCATTTGTAGGCACTTGTACAAATTCAGATTTCTCCAATCTTTCCACAGCCTCATTGTATTTTTCAACATTTTGAGGATCCGGAGGGGTAGGAGTATCATAGTGGTACCTGATAGGAATGGCAGGTTGTGCTCCATCTACAGGAGGTACAAAATCAGGATAACCTGTTCTACGCCAATCAAACCAAGGCTCAGGTCTGAAGAACATGGAAACGTATTTTTGCGTCATAATGCGCTCATGCTCATTGGTTGCTTGACTTAAGTCTATTTCTTCCTGGCTGTAAAATTCTTCAAAATCAAATCCTCCTACATAGTCACCGTATATACCCCATTCATCCATAGAAGCTTCAATCGCCTTTTTGTAATGACCTTCTGCATCACTGGCACCAAATGCCCCAATGGCCGCAGCTTCTGCCAAAATAAATTCCACTTCTGAATAGGTAATAATGTTCATGCCAACATATTGATTGGCATTTTGAAAATATATCTCACTGAGACGACTATTAAACGGAGTAGTTTTGGGCTCAACAGATGTTGCTTGGGGACCTGCATTATAAGCTGTCCATGAAGCTTGGCTACCTACAGGTAATCCAACGTAAAGGCTAGTATCCAGGTCATCATACCCACTAGGGTAGGGCAATACCTCAACAGGGAAAGTTTGCCCCAATGGATCGGTATATTGGATCGTTGTTGCTTCAGCAATATCCATATCCCATTTCTTTTCAACAGGTCTTAACCACCTATACAATCTAGGGTCGTTTTGATCTCTTAAAGAATTAAGAAATCCTAAGCCCATTCTTCTGGCATAAGTAAGTGCAGAAGTCCTAAAAGGTCCTCCTCGAAAAGAAGTTGCCGAAGAATTCCCTATATAATCTAAAACAGCATTGTCATCAGTACTCGTGAATACATTTTGAGCAGCATCTTGGAACTCCGCATCTAAATCAATACTTAGTTCATTTCTTTTGTTATTTAATAACAAACACATTCTGATTCTGAGCGAATTAACAAATTTCACCCATTTATCTTTATCTCCGTTGTACAATAAGTCATAGCCCTCTAATACAGGAACTTCAGATCCGGGAATCGCCTCTATCATATTTTTCGCTGTTTTCAAATTGACCAAGAGGGTTTCATAAATCTCTTTTTGCTGGTCATATTTAGGGAAAACAATTCCTTCTTCCAGCTGATTGGTTTCTGAAAAGGGAACATCACCATAAATCTTTGTAGCTAAATCTATTAGTCCGGCCTGATATACCAAGGCTACAGCCTCAGTAAAAACGTTCTCTTGCTCCACACTAAGGTCAGCCATGGCTTGGACATCTATTAAATTAGAGTAAATCGATCCCCACGGACTACTTTGGCCCGGCGTCCAATACAGTGCATTAAATTCCTCAGATTTATAACCATCACCCACTTGGTAATACTGCAATAAGGAAGGAATCCTCGAACCCCAATAACCAAATTCACTATAAGTACTAGCAAAATTATAGGTATTGGTAGTCAATAGAAAGTTTGGATCAACTTCGTTTACATCATTGGGACTTACATTCAATTTATCAAAATCACTACAAGAGTTTAAAATTGGAATGAATGCAATGGATAATATTATTATAATAATTTTCTTCATGATCAATGTTATTAAAAACCAACATTTAATTTCATCCCTAAGCTACGGGTACGTGGAATCACCGAGTAAAACTCATAACCTGGTTCATTTCTATTTCCTACGGCAGTGTAAGCAGTTTCAGGATCGATGAATACATTGTGCTTGGTCCACATAAATAAATTTTGTCCTAGCAGGGATAAGGACATATTTTGAAGGTTAAATTTATTTACGATAGCCTTAGGAAATCTATAGGTTATGGAAACCTCTCTTAACTTCACATAAGTTGCACTGTAAAGATTAGCAGATGCTAAGTATCTATCCGCTCCTTTTTGGGCATTATACGGACTGAGCCATATTGTTTCAGGACCTCCAAAATTCTCAATATATCCACCTTCGCCATC
Source organism: Cyclobacterium sp. 1_MG-2023 (assembly GCF_030546805.1). Taxonomy (GTDB): domain Bacteria; phylum Bacteroidota; class Bacteroidia; order Cytophagales; family Cyclobacteriaceae; genus Cyclobacterium. The sequence continues at coordinate 257,759 of NZ_JAUOPC010000001.1, forward strand.
TTCTCTAACGCCTACATCAAAACTGGCATCGTTTACATATACTTTTTCTCCATCAGCATTGATATAGCTTCTGGCTTCTCGTTGTTCTTCGTTTTGCCATACAAAACCACCATATTCAGCATCACGTCCACCAACCCATCCATGGGAAAATTTCTCAGGGTTATCTTTGATTTGCTGTACGATGTCTACATTGGGGTCATAATCCACACTTCCATTAATGTATTCCGGAAACCTACCATCATTCTTACCTTGCCTCAATGTCTCTGAATAAAATTCACCTCCTGATCTCCAATCAATCACAGCAGAAAAACTGAAGTTTTTGTATTGCACATTAGGGTTAATTCCCAATATAAAATCAGGGTTGTAGTTTCCGATTTTTTCTAAATTTTCAGGATTTCGATCTCTTTCAGGCTTACCATTGCTATATATGATGGCATGACCATAGTATTCAGAGTTTGGATCTTCCACTTTAAAGTAAGGTGCTTGATAAATATCTCCTACCTGATCTCCCGGATAAGTATAGAAATAAGCGTACCCTTGGCTATACCCAAAGTACTCTACGCCATCAGCTAGCTCTACAATGGTAGTTCTATTTCTAGTGAAGTTTAATCCTAAATCAAATGAAAGATCTTTTTGTCTGATGACAGAGGTTCCTAGCGTGATGTCCCAACCATTACTTTTTACCAATCCTGCATTGATTAATTTACTGTTTGCCCCTGAGGTAATTGGTGTACTAATGCCAAGTACCTGGTTTTTATTATCCATGGTATAGTAGGTGGCATCTAGTGTTAATCTATTATTGAACAAAGACAGGTCAACACCAACTTCTTTGGAAGTAGCTATTTCAGGTTTTAGCTGAGAGTTTTTAGCAACTTTGGCAATACTGGCTCTTTTGGTATCTCCCCAATCAGTACCAAAATTATAATACCTTTGAAGCTGGTAAGGATCTACATCATTACCTACCTGAGCATAACCTGCACGAACCTTGGCGAGGCTAACCCAAGCCGGCATCTCAAACATTTCGTTTACCAACACACTTAAAGAAGCTGAAGGGTAAAAATACGAGCGATTCTCTTTTGGCAATGTACTAGACCAATCATTCCTGGCCGTCAGGTCAAGATATACCGTATTTTTATAGCCTATAGAGGTTTGAGCAAAAAGGCTGTTCACTTTCTTTTTACTCAAAAAGTTGTTGTAAATGACCGAACCCGGTCCACCATTACTAATGGTATACAAGCCGGGAATAACAAGGTTAGTGGTCGAATTATGAATATTCTCTTGGTAGTTATACCTAAGGTTTCCACCGGCATTGGCTTGAAGGTCAAAATCCCCAAAGGTTTTGTTATAAGAGAAAAGGCCCTCCCAGTTTTGTTCCCTAAAGCTGGAATTTTGAAGGTCGTAATTTCCCTTAGGCGCACTATTTGTATCCCAAGGCCTTTGGTTTACTGCTCTTTGATTCAATTGACTTCTTAAGTATCTTGCTGTAAAACGCAAGTCCTTAGCGAACTCATAACCCACTTGTATTTTAGTCATTGCCTGTACACGATCAAAACTAGTTGTGGCCAACTCTTGCATCAGGTAAGGATTGTTCCATCTTTCTTTCCAACGGTTTTGAACAATACCCTCTTGATTGGGCATCCACCATGTTTCCGGATTACTATAAAGGGACATGTCAACTTGTGGTCCAACAGTTAAAATGGCTCTTGTTGGCGTAAGAAAACTATCATTGGAATTTGGCCTGTTACCTGAGCTTGACTCATTCAAAGAAGTCATTACAGTCACCTCCAATTTATCCGTTAGGTGCATGGTTCCATTGATGCTGATGTTGTTCTTTTTCAAATCTACATTCGGCATAATACCTTTGTTGAGGTAGTTACCCAAAGAAACGCGAAAGTTAGCTTTCTCATAGTTACCGGTAACCCCAACATTATTTACTTGAGTCCAACCGTTTTGATAAAAATCCTTCTGACGGTTTATATTGTTTTCATGAGAAACCAATTCAGCCGGGCTATCTTGGTTTCTTTGTTGGGCAATAAAACCATTGTCTAACTTAGGTCCCCAAAATTCATAAGCATCGTTTTCAAAAACAAAAGCCCCTTCTTGACCTGAAGCAAACTCAGTTTGCACAGGAAGGTATTCATAAGGATTGTCAACAATAAATGATGAGTTGAAATCTACTCCTAAACCTTTTTTCTCACCAGTACCTGATTTGGTTGTAATCAATACTACGCCATTGGCTGCACGTGAACCGTAAAGAGCGGCAGCACTGGGTCCTTTTAATACAGACATGGATTCTATATCTTCCGGGTTAATGTCAGAAATAGCATTTCCAAGGTCAGCTTGGTTAAATAGGTTGTTTGTAGTATTATAAACGGGCACACCATCAATAACGAACAAAGGTTGATTGTCTGAGTTTAAAGATGATGCTCCTCTAATCACCATGTTCATAGAAGAACCTTTAACTCCGTAGGTTTGAGAAATCTGCACACCTGCTATCTTTCCTTGCATTGAACTAAGGACACTAGCCTGTGGTGTTCTATTTAAATCTTCTCCATCCACTGTTCCAACGGAATATCCCAAGGATTCTTTTTCACGAGAAATACCCAAGGCTGTGATGACCACTTCATTCAAACCAACTACAGCATCTTCAAGGGTTACGTTGATTATGGATTGTGATCCGATGGATACCTCTTGAGCTTTAAAGCCAATGTATGAATACTGAAGCACTTCGGCGTCGGCAGGAACTTCAACGGAATAATCACCATCAAGCTTGGTTACGGTACCGTTGGTAGTCCCTTTGGCTAGGACCGCTACGCCTATAAGTGGAAATCCCTCCGAATCCGTTACAACACCTGTGATGGTTTTGTTTTGAGACTGTTGAGCAAATACGCTATTACTTTTTAATAATACAGTTTGTAGTACTAACAGAATCAAGCACAACCGCAATACCTGATTCGTTTTATAAGGAAGACGGGTTAAATCTTCACAAAATAGATGTTTTTTCATTTTTTCTGAATTCTTAAATAAAATTATTATGACTCTTTGCGCTTTTTATTCGAGCGCTAGATAATAGTTATTTCAATTTGTTTGGTTTTATGTCATAGGCTGATTATTATTTTTTTTAAGGTTAATTTGTTAATACTTTATCAGGGATAAAGGCCGAAAGGGGGTGAAAAATTTTGACCATCTGATTAAATTTTCGGCAAGATTGTAAATACAAAATCAAATGCAAGACCTGATTTCAGGATTTCTACAATCATCATTATTTGATAATATTTGAATAATTTTTTGTTTAAATAAGAGAGCTATTTCGTGAAAATTGGCTTGGTTTGTTAATAAAATAATAGCACCATTTATTGAGGAGTATTAAAAACTGTTTTTTTCTTAAATGAGGCTTTATACCAATTTTTAGATAGGATTAGATGCTAAAATCTTATCTTTTAGAAGGGACTTAATCAAAAAAAATATGGCTTTTCTAGTTTAAACTATTTTGTTGATAATTTAACCTAGGGTTGTTTACTTGAAAAAAGATGTTTGATTGGGAAGGTTCAGTTAATGCTTTTCCATAGGGAAATGGTTCTTAATTCACTAGTTGGCTGAAAAATGTTAAGCTATACCATATAATAACTAGACATAGTTTTAAATTTTACTTTAAATTGTAATTAGAAAATTTCAAATTGATTTTAGTAAGAAGTAACCTCAATGGATTGATAAAAGAATTAAAAGGATGGAATGTAGGTGAATGGTTTTATTTTTTATTGACAATATTTTCAATGGAAATACACAGGAAAAGGAAACGCTTTTATTTTTCAATGGTGATTTTAACCCAAATACAGAGAATATTGTATTTATAGGTGAGTAATTATAAACCTGGGGTGCTTCTATAATTAAAGGCGAAGTTGACTTTTATCACCTGTTTTATTCCAGGTGACAAGTTGATTTTTATGCTTGGCTGACATTTTCTGAGGTTGCCCATGCCACCTCCAATAGCCCTAAAGGATCAGAAATACCCAGACACTGTATTAAAGGGTAGGGGAAAAGGGTGCTGGGATGTCATTACAGCACATCATCCTAAAATAAAGCATTTTGAATAAAAACATATTTCTACCAATTTAGGCGAGATAGAATATACAGATGAAGATCTATTAGCTAGCCACGGTAAATCTTTGGATCAAAGTTTATTGCGTAAAACCTTAAGGGGAAACCAAAGTACCGGCATTGCCGTTTCTACTTCACTGGTAGGTTTGGTTTATTATGCTGATAGAGTTAATTGGGAGAAGCCCTCAAACTTCAAGTTGCTTAATAAAAAATTAGCCCTAGCTAATGGTGATTATATTCGACCTGGCGTAATGAAAAGGTCTTTCGTTTATTATGAAAGCAATTTTCCCAAAAACTTTGTGTTTAGCAGTGAAAAAAGGAGACCTATCATACACAGGATTTTTACCCATTACATTTGACTAAAATTTCTCCTTTTGGAAATTCACACTAGATTAATTGGTAATTCAATTTTAAAAGGAATTGTCTTAAAATAATCCAAATTAAATCTACTTTCGCATTAATATTATAATCAGTTTTTGGCTTATACAGTGTATTTTTAGATGAAAAATTCTTACCTTGCCTTCATGCTTAATTTAATTTTTACCCAATAATTTATTGCTCTTCGTTTTTCTAGTCATAAAAAGCATTTAATCACCTATTACAAGGCTTATTCTTTAGATTTACCCCTTAAACTAACCTGAAAACTACCAAAGAGTAAAGAATGATTTACTAATGGTTAAACTTTAATTTTATCTCTTTTAGCCTCCGAAATGGAGTGAAATACAAGTATTTGTAAAATAATATTTTTCATGAAAAAAATACTATCTTTAAAAAAGCATGAATACTTATTGATGGTAATAAGTTTCCTTATTGCAGTTGTTTTAATTATTTTCAGTTTAAAAGAATTAAAAAGTTTTAGTATTCAATCGGCAGAAACATCCCTAATTACGGTCAATAAATCCTCACATGAGGCACTTAAACAATGGATGCAATTTCGAAAAAATAATATTAGAAAGTTAGGGAGCAATGCGTTTTTAGTTAATAAAACAGAGGAAATCTTGGATCTTCCTCAGGATTCATCTGCCTTGATATCTTCCCCTATAACCTCCGAATTACGAGCATTTTTTCAACCTATTTTAGATTTAAATGAAGATTTAGGAGTGTTCCTAATATCTCCTAATTATATAAGTGTTTTTTCAATGAGGGACTCCAACACGGGTAGTTTTAACCTTATTGCAAAAGAAAGTAAATCATTGTTAGATAAAGTGCTGTTTGAGGGTGAAACTATCCTTGTTCCACCCATAAAGTCTGATGTAGCCTTGGAAAGCAAATACACTGAGGACAAATGGCATACCATGTTTTTGCTTACTCCAATTTATCATCAAGAAAAAATCATTGCAGCATTTGCCATTCGCTTAGATACTCAGAAGGATTTTTCTAGAATACTTGAGATGGGTAGGATTGGAGAAAGCGGGGAATCATATGGTTTCAATAGTCAAGGAAAAATTGTTACCAATAGTCGATTTGAGGAAAAACTTGAAGGCATTAAAGAATTTAACCTTGAGCATCGGCTAGAAGATGAAGTAGATTCAATTATGGGTAGCCAAGAAAATAAATTCTCCCCGTGTAAGGGTTATGTACTCAGTGAGATTGAAGATGATCAGGGTGAAAATATTTATGAAGTTTGCGTTTGGGATGACACTTTAAATATGGGGGTGGCTACGCGAATAGATTCTAAAGAGGCATTGAAAGGTTATCTTTTTATGCGTAAAATATTGATACTCATAATTGTAGGGCTTTTTATAATGGGTTTTATCATGATCAATATTATTGTGAACGCCAGACAAAATGAGGAAAACATTTTAAAAGAGAACAAGCGGGAATTGGAATATATCGTGGAAGAAAGGACCAAAGAGTTAAAACATAATATTAAAACAAAGGATAAATTTTTCTCCATTCTTGCTCATGATTTGCGAAGTCCCTTCTCAGGTTTGTTGGTCTTATTGGACTTGTTATTGAAGAATCCAAAGTCTTTTTCAGAGGAGGAAAAAACGAATATGCTTGAGGAAATTTTTAAATCAAGCGAACAGCTTTTTAAGCTCTTAGAAAATTTATTAAGCTGGTCTCGTTCTCAAACGAATGAGATTACATTAAACCCGGAAAAAGTTTCAATTCACGACCTTATTGAGGTGAATTTTAGCTTACAATTACAAAATGCAAACAATAAAGAAATAAAATTAATCAATGAAATTGATAAAAGTTTAAATGTTTTTGCAGATAGAAATACCATAGATACTGTTTTTAGAAACCTAATATCCAATGCGATAAAATTCACAAACCCGGGAGGAAAGGTTAAAATAAAATCATCTCCCAATAGGAAAATGGTGAAGGTATATGTACAGGATAATGGGATAGGTATTCCTCAAGAGAACTTAGAGAAGCTATTTAAAATTGAAGAAAAAATATCAACTAAAGGGACCAATAATGAGGAGGGAACAGGTATAGGCCTTGCCCTTTGTAAGGAGTTTATCGAATTGAATGGTGGCAAGATTTACGTAGATAGCAAACCTGAAGTTGGAACCGTATTTATCGTAGAATTACCCAATGTTTGATAAGGTTATTAAATTGTAATGGTATGGCGAATTAGCTTTGTTCGTTTAAAAGAGTAGAGTGTTAGCTTTTGTTTTTAAATATTTGTTGTAAAATTATAATATCTTTAAAGCTCATCAAAATTCAAAATACGGCATGTTGAAACCTTTAATCTATATTATTCCTGCGCTTTTTTTATTGGCCTGTAGCCCAAGCGAAAAAGATAGCTCAAAAATTGAACATGAAATAGCAGAAAACCTAGATAACCCAGCTGCCATGGCTCAAAAAAAGGAGGATGAAGGATGGCTTAAACGACACCAAACCATCCTAGATAGGCGTACTCCGGAAGCCAAACTAATTCTGGTTGGCAATTCTATTTTCCATTCCTTAGATAAAGATGATCGAAACAAAGTGTGGGAAAAATATTTGAACCCGTTTCAAACAATCAATATGGGGATATCCGGCGACAGAACCGAAAATGTAATCTGGAGGTTGGAAAATGGTTTACTAGAAAATATTAACCCTAAGGTTGCTGTCGTTTTGATAGGAACCAATAATACAGACGGCAATCATTACCTAAGCATAAGTACTCCGGAAGAGCTTGCAGAAGGGATCAACAAAATCTGTAGTTTGATTTCAGAAAAATTACCTGATACAGAAATTTTATTGATGGGGATTTTACCTTATGGCTATAAACCCAATCATAGAGACAACATCAATAAAGCCACCAATCGATTGATTTCTAAGTTTCCTAAGGATAATTCCAATATTCATTATATCGATATTTCAGAAGTATATTACAATGATCAGGGAAAGGTCATTCGTGAATTGATGCCCGATTTCCTACACCCAAACCCAAAGGGACATGAATTGATGTTTGAAGCCTTATATCCTAAAATTATGGATTTGATGAAATAAATTGTCAACCTTTGATCATTTCCTTCCAATAGAAATCCGGATGATCAATTTCCGGAACCATATAAAGTATTGGCAGCTTCTTCATATTTATCTCCGGATTTCCAAAGCGGTTTTTCCGGATCATTGGCAATTTTCTCAGCTGAAAGAATATAAGTTTTCCAGTATTTGAGGGCGTAATCCAAATCAAAATTATCTACCTGATCAGAAACTTGATGGTAATACTTTCCTATTTCCGCGTCGAATGCAGTAAACCCTAAACTAAAAGTAGGGGCCGGGATACCTTTCTTGGCAAAACTTACATTGTCTGAGCGGTCATATAAGCCCTGTTCCGGTGAAGGGTCGGCAATAGCTTCCAAACCAAAGTCTTCTGCAGCAACTGAAATATGATGATCTACTGAGGACCTTCCTAAGCCTATGATGGTTACCAAGCTGGTGTCGTTATAGCCACCATTGTCTATATTAAGATTGAATACTATATTTTTTAAAGGCAAAGGAGGGTTGTCGGCAAAATAAGAAGAGCCTAGCAATCCCTTTTCTTCGGCAGTCCATGCACACAAAAGAATCGATCTTTTAGGAGGATATTCTCCAAAATAATTGGCTGCTTGGATCAAAGCTGCTGTTCCTACTGCATTATCCCTTGCCCCATTGTAGATGGAATCTCCTTCAGCATTGGGCTTGGTTACGCCCAGATGATCGTAGTGGGCTGAAAGCATCACATATTCATTCTTTAATTGTGGATCGGTTCCCTCGATAACAGCAACCACATTTCTTCCCTGAATTTTTCTATTCCGCTTACCTTTAATTTCAATTGACATTTCATTTTTGCCGCCGGCAATGGATTTTATAATTTCCCCCTTCAGGTCTTTCATCCAAAGGTAAGGTAAATCTACATCGTTTTCAGGGTCTATATCTAAGGTCAATTGAGATTTATTAAGGTAATTGACCAACATCCTCCAAGGGGTAGTAGGAACATTGTACATTTCTATTAAACCAATGGCCCCCTTGGATTTGGCCAGCGCTAGTTTCTCTCTCCCTGCTTTAAAAAGTGCTGTAGGTGTAAGCCTATTCGGTGCACCGACCCTAACCACTACCCATTTTCCTTTGACCTCTTTATTGGCATAGTCTTCTTCAAAACCATAGCCGGCGACCACCATCTCATATTCTCCGGACAGGTCCTTTCCACCCAATACCAATAGGTCTTCTCCATGTTTAAACTTGGAACCTTTCCATTTTAAATCCCCAACAGTAGGAGGTGAGGAAGACACAAAAGGTACATATTGGTAATAAGCATTCAATGAAGAAAGCGGATTGGCACCATATTTTTCAAATTGATTGGCAATATAATAGGCTGCAATATCAATTTCAGGACGCTCCGGGTCCCTACCTTTCAATTCATCTGAAGCAAGAAATTTGAAATGAGACAGTGCCTCAGCTCTTTCAATGACTTTATCAATTTGAGTTTTTTGTGCCATGCCTTGAAAACTGACTATGGCGAATAAGAACAAAAAAACTATAGATAGTGAATGCTTAAGGTTTGTCATAGGTGTTTATTCAGGTTTGCTTACAATTATACTAAATGATTACTTATTTCCTTCTCAGGCCACTTAAATTCTGCCATAATCCTACGGAAATGTAAAGGTGTATTGGCATTTATGGTAATTGTTTCATTAGAAAATGGTTGGTGAAAAGACAATTCCCAAGCATGCAAAAGCATATTTTCAAGTTGAAATTGACTGGTAAAGAACTTATTTTGCCTATTGTCACCATGTGTGGTATCCCCAATAATATAATGCCTTAAATGTGCAAAATGTCTTCGGATTTGATGCATTCTTCCGGTATGGGGATAAACTTTTGCTAAAGAATACCTGCTACTTGGATATCTCCCGGTGGAAGCAAAAGGAACTTCACACTGATTTAAAGCCCAATATTCCGTTTTAGCTTCCTGAAGTACAAATTCCAAATCTTTGGCCAAGGGATGATCTATCATACCATGAGCTTCAGGTAAATAACCTCTTACCACTGCCAAATAATATTTTTTTATACTATTGTCAATAAATTGAGATTGGATGGCAGAGGCAGCTTGGGCACTTTTCCCAAAGAGCAAAACTCCGGTAGTCGGCCGGTCAATTCGATGCAAAGGATAAACCTTGTAGCCGACTTGATTTTCTAAGATTTGTACGGCAAACAAAGCCTCCGGATCTTTTTCCAAAGGAGTTTTATGAACCAATACACCGGCCGGTTTATTGATGGCGATGTATTGATTGTCCTCATATACAATTGGGAGTTGTTCCATCTTAATAAATTACACCGGACCCAATGGTTTCTTCTCCCTCGTACCATGCAACAAACTGTCCGGATGCAATTCCTCTTTGTGGATGTTCAAACAATACATACAAACCATTTTCTTTCATAAATAGAGTAGCCTTGGAAAGGGGTTGCCTGTATCGGATTCTGGCAGAATAGAAAGCTGTTTCTCCCACTTTCAATGTTTTATCGGGCCTGATCCAATGTATGTCTTCCTTTTTTACAAAAAGCCCATAACGTAAAAGACCGGGATGGTCTTCTCCCAAACCCGTATAAATAATATTTTCCTTCGTGTCTGTAGCAATCACAAATAACGGTTTCCCTGTACCTCCCACATTTAGGCCTTTTCGTTGTCCGATGGTGAAGTAGTGCGCTCCGTTGTGTTCAGCTACTTTTTCACCCATGCTTGCATCATATTTTAATGGATAGCAAGTTTCATTCAATTGGCTACTATCCAGATCTTCTAAGGCGATCCCTGCCGGAATCCCCTTATTGGCATAAACAGGGGATTCGGCCGGTACAACGAGAATATCACCCTTTTTTGGTTTGAGTTGCTGCTGCAAAAAGTCAGGCAACTTCACTTTACCTATGAAGCATAAACCTTGGCTGTCTTTTTTCTCCGCCGTTATTAATTCTTGTTCTTTGGCGATCGCCCTAACTTCTGCCTTCTGCAAGTGACCAATGGGAAAAAGCGCCTTACTCAATTGTTCTTGATCCAATTGACAGAGGAAATAACTTTGATCCTTGTTGTTATCTGCTCCGGCTATCAACCTGTACATGGCTTTGCCGTCAACACTTGTTTCTTCTTTTTGGCAATAATGGCCTGTGGCCACAAAATCAGCTTTTAGCTTCATTGCAGCTTTTAAAAATATGTCAAATTTAATCTCTCTGTTGCAGAGAATATCCGGATTTGGTGTTCGTCCTGCCTGGTATTCCGAGAACATATAAGCCACAATCCTGGATTTATAGTCTTCACTTAGATCTATCGCCTGAAAAGGAATGCCCAACTTTTGAGCCACTAACATGGCATCAGTGCTGTCTTCAACCCAGGGACATTCATTAGAAATGGTTACCGATTCATCATGCCAATTCTTCATAAACATACCTATTACCTCATAGCCTTGCTCTTTTAACAAATAGGCGGTAACGGAACTATCTACGCCTCCTGAAAGGCCTACTACTACTCTTTTTTTACGCTGAGTCATAATTTGTATTATCCTTGAACCCAAATTCTATTGATAACAAACAAAATAAATGATATGGTTCAAATCGTAAAATTACTATTTAAAATGGTTTGATCCGGTTGAATTTCATAATTTCGTTTATGATTATAATTGTTTACGGGGTAACAGGCTGTGGAAAAAGTACCATTGGAGAATTATTGGCAAATAAAATGGGAATTCCTTTTCTTGATGCAGATGATTTTCACCCCAAATCCAATAAAACCAAAATGAATGCCGGCAAGCCTTTGGATGACGAAGACCGCATCCCTTGGTTACAGAATGTTGCTAAGAAATTGGAGGATGCTGCCAAAGGAAGAGGAGCTGTTTTGGCTTGTTCGGCATTGAATGAAAAATACAGAAATATTTTAAAAGTAACATCAAAAATAGAATGGGTGCTTTTAGATGGCAGTAAATCTATAGTTGAAAAAAGATTGGGAGAAAGGGTAGGGCATTTTATGAATCCTGCCTTACTGGCTTCACAAATGGAAGCATTGGAAGTTCCTGATTATGGTTTAAAGGTGGCCATCGATAGTTCGCCGGAAATAATTGTTCAAAACATCATCAAAAATTTTAAGAAAATGGAAAGTAAGTCCGACTTTGGAGTGATTGGTATGGGAGTGATGGGCAAAAGCCTAGCGCTAAATTTGGCTGATAATGGGGTGGAGTTATCCATATACAATAGATATGTTGAGGGAAAGGAAGAAGGCATAGCTGCAAAAGTTTTGGAGGAAAATCCGAATTATAAAAATATTAAGCCATTTGAAGAAATTTCGGCATTTGTTGCTTCCCTTTCCTCGCCCAAATCCATATTGTTGATGATTCCTGCAGGAAAAGCAGTGGATCTCCAAATTCAGGAACTGCTTCCCTTATTGGATGCGGGGGACATTATCATTGACGGTGGAAATTCATTTTATAAAGACACCATTCAAAGGTCCGCCTTACTAAAAGAAAAAGGGATTTTATTTGTGGGAACAGGAGTTTCCGGAGGTGAAGAAGGTGCGAGAAGAGGACCTTCAATAATGCCGGGAGGAGATAAGGAAGGTTATTCTAAGATAAAAGGTTATCTAAAAATGATTGCAGCCAAGGATTTTCAAGGCAATCCTTGCGTTACCTATGTGGGCCCCGAAGGTGCCGGTCATTTTGTCAAGATGGTACACAATAGCATAGAGTATGGAGAAATGCAGGCCATTGCAGAAGTCTATTTTTTAATGCGAAATTACTTGGAGTTAGATCCGATCAAAATTGCTGCCATTTTTGAAAAATGGATGGACAGTGACTTGAGCAGTTATTTATTAGAAATCACCATTGATATATTGAGGAAATATGAGGATGGAGAACCATTAATAGATAAGATACTAGATCAAGCAGCTCAGAAAGGAACCGGAGGATGGTCATTAAACACTGCTTTGGAATATGGCGTGCCTTATGGCGTGCTAGGGGAAGCTGTGATGGCCAGGAATCTTTCAGCAAGGAAAGGACTGAGGATGATTTCATCGGGACTTTATGATCTTGAAAGGTTCCCGGGAATAGAAGATGTTGACAACTTTTTAGACAAATTGCAGGCAGCTTATCAAGCGACGAGAATCATTAACCATGAAGTTGGTTTCTCACTCATGCTGGAAGTTTCAGAAAAAAATCAATGGGCTTTAAATTTCTCCGAAATAGCCAGGATTTGGACCAGTGGTTGTATTATCCGTTCAAAGTTAATGGAAGAATTGGTGGATATATTTGAGGAAAGTAACCATATTTTTCTTAATTATGAAGCCATTACCGCCCTTAAAAGTTACCAAGGTGATTTATCCTATGTAGTAGGTCAAGCCTTACAAAATGGATTTGCAGTTCCTGTTTTATCCAATGCCATTAACTATTTGCTAGGTGTAACCACTGCTAATTCGCCGGCTAATTTAATTCAAGCACAAAGGGATTATTTTGGGGCCCATACTTACCGAAGAAATGACAAAGACGCAGACCAGGCTTTCCATACCAATTGGAAAGAGTAAAAGAACAGCTTTTATTCAAATGAACAAAAGGATAAAGCCTATCAAGGAAAGGGTAATGCTAAAAATGCAGAAGGCTTTATTTTTAAGTGCAATTGAAACAAAACACATAACTGTAATTGCCAAATAGCATAAACCATTTAAACTTGTGGAAGCAAGGAAATGTTTGCGCCCACCAAGTTCTTGGAGAGGATAAAAAGGAAATAGATAGTTTTCTGTAAGCACATTTATCCATTCATTCCAAAAAAAAATGCTTACAACAAAAAAGATACTACCAAAAAACAGAAGGAGAGGTATCAGGTAGTGTTCTGTAATTTTATCTGTCTTGGTATTCATACCTCAAGGTTTTTAAATGTGCTTCTCTTAGTTTTGAGTAGTAGTTTTTTAATAATTATAGCAATCAAAAAACCATAGAAAGCTATGGCTACCAATAAGGAAGGAATACCTAAACCCAACTTTATACTCATGATGGCGATGCCGGCAATGGTACCTAGAATACCAATGGTCCATCGGCTAAGTTTAGATTTTAAAGGGATTGTTTTTCCAAGCCTTGATTTTGATTTTCTGGTACGCTCTAAATAAATAATAAAGCCACTCAAAGAAAGAAAGCCTGAGCTTAAGGCCAACAGGCAATAAAGTATTTTCAATGAGATTCCGGCAAAATCCCCAAAATGAAAAGACTCCTGAACAAAGTATAATTTAGCTCCAAAATTCTGGTCACTGATATTATATTTAAATAGAAGTTCCTGTTTCTGCTTGTCAAAAACAAGTTTGTTTGAACGCCTTTCATAAGCTTGTCCAGGAACATTTCCCAAGACCTGAACAATGCCCTCACCATTGGTAGTAGGCCGTATAAACCAAGGAATCATATTGGGGAATTCTAACTGAGATTTTTGATATATGGCATCAAAATCCAGAATATAATTCATGTCCTCTTTTTCTGTAAAAACCTTTTCGTTTCGGCTGAAATTATTGGGTTGTGAGATATCTAGTCCATACATTATATAGGATTGAAGCCCTAGCCATGCACCTGTAATACCAATCATCATATTGAAAGCAAGGGCACTTATACCGATAAATTTATGTAAATCGGCTTGGGTAATTCTCAGTTTATTTGAGCGAATTTTCCCAAAAGGCTGCTTTTTCATAAACTTACCATAAATAAATAAACCAGTTATGGTGGATAGGAAAAGTGCAATTCCGGCCAAGCCAACAATTTGTCTTCCAAAATATGCTTCATAAAATCGGACATGGATGTTCCTTAAAAAATAGCTGAAAGATTTAAAATAATTCCTTTCACCTAGAATTTCGCCCGTATGCGGGTTAATGAAAACTTCCCAAATCATGGGATTCAACTGGCTCTTTTCTTTTGGCATAAGGCGAATTATCCAAGTATCTAAATAAGCCTTTGGCATTTCTACCTCAAAAAGATATTTGTTCGGATGCATGGGAAGCACTTTGGCTACAGCCTCTGTTAATGAAGCTTTTTCACTACCAGGTTCTACCTGCCTAAGGTTAGGGTTAAGCAATTGATCAATTTCAGGTCTAAATAAAGCAGCAGCACCAGTAATACTCAGAAATAGGATGACAATACCGGTATACAGGCCCAACCAATTGTGAATTTTCCAGAGAAGGTTTTTATTCATACTAAAGTAAAACCACCTTTCTTGAATGGTACAAGAAAGGTGGTTTGATTATTTAAAATATATAGGAGATGGTTGTCATTGCATTTCTAGGCGCACCCGGGAATGCGCGGAGATAATCGTATCCTCCTACCCAATGAGTCTTATCAAACAGGTTGTTTACATTCATTTGGATTTGAAACCTATTCATCTTATAGTAAATGGCAGCATCGAATAATTCATAACTTGGAAATATAGGTGGATTATCGGATGATCCTAAAGACCCGTATCTTTCGGAAACGAAATTGGCACCAAAACCAAAACCTAAGCCTGTAAGATTCCCTTCCTTGATCAAGTATTTAGTCCAAATATTCCCGGTATTTTTAGGCGCATTTGGTTTTTGTCTTCCTATTAGGTTTTCGTCGTCACTCTGTGTGATGACCGCATCATTGAAGGCATAACTAACTGTTATGCTCCAATTAGGAGTGATATTTCCAGCCAAGTCAATTTCTACACCTTTGGATACCTCTTCCCCATTCTGTATCAAAAGATCAGGTTGGCCCGGTTCGTTTGCATTGTAAAGGGAACCCCATTCTTTCAAATTATAAAGGGCAAGGCTTCCACTTAATTTTCCATCAAAAAATTCACTTTTTGCCCCCATTTCTAGCAATTCGCTGGTTAATGGATCAAATGGGCCTCCCGCATCCGGGTTATTAATTACCGTGGCTGTTTGTGGTTGGAATCCTTGGACATAGGTACCATAAACATTGATATTAGAACTGAGGCTGTATACAAGTCCAAGACGGGGAATCAAAGCGTTTTGGGTAACATCTTCTTCCGTACCTACTTTATAATTCAGGACGTCCCTGTAAAATTCTTGCCTTAAACCTAAAAGCACTTTAAGGTTACCAATACTGGCTTGTTCTTGGATATAAAAACCATGAGAATTAAGTTTTGAAGGAGCAAAATTACTTGTGCTGTAAATGTATTTACTCATGTCCCTCATTTGATTGCCAAAAGGATCTGTCAGGTCAAAATGCCCCACAATTGGAACTGGGTTTCCATTGCTGTCAAGTAAGTAATCGGACTTGTTCTCCGGGTTGTAGGAATTTATGGAACGCTGCCCATTAGCACTATAATATCCTCTTGCTGCCAATTGAGACCCTCCGGGAAGCAAGACTTGCTGAAAATAATCATATCCTAGCAATAACTTATGAGCGACCTGTTGGGTTGTAAAATCAAAGTTGAAATAATTGCTAAAATTGTTATTGCTCCAATTTCGTTTTCGAATGCCAACACGCATACCCACTTTCTCGGGGTCAATACTACCATCCCCATTTAAGGCAAATACATTATTAGATCTATGTTCAAGTAAATCTTCTGCATAGTTTGACCGCATATAAACGGAATTGAAGCTAATATTTGAATTAAATTGGTGATTTAAAGAAATGGTAGCATTTACACTTTCTTCTTTCAGGTAATCATTTACAGCATTTAAGGATTTGGTTATAGGGACAGAAAATAAATCCCCATTCCCAAATACCGCTTGGCCTCTGTCTAACCTTCCATCTGACTGTTGATAAACAACGTCTAAGTTGAGTCTTGTTTTTTCTGAAGGTAGAAATGAAAAAGAGGGGGCTACAACCAAATTTTTGTCGTATTGTAGGTCTCTGAAATTTCCTGAATTTTCATACCCCAAATTCAATCGAAACAATAATGTTTCATCTTCTGTCATAGGTCCGGTGAAATCACCCAATACCCTAAAGGTGTTGAAACTTCCAATAGTGGAACTTACTGACTTTCTGGATTCCTTCAAAGGCTTTTTAGTTACCCTGTTTATGGTTCCTCCTGCAGAGGCATTACCAAATAAAGCAGAAGCAGGGCCTTTAATTACTTCTACACGCTCAATATGTGGAATTAATTGTTGTTTCCAAAAGCTAGTCATGGCTCTCATACCATTGACTAAATTTCCGGAAGTTTTTTGGCCTTGAATGCGATGACCCCGTATGGTGATGTCATTGTAAAAAGTAAATTGGTTAACACCACTGATGTTTTTTACAACATCATTTACTCGAAAAGCTCCTTGATCCAAGGCCAATTCTTTCGTTACATACCCTATGGATTGAGGTACATCCTTTAGTGCCGTAGCAGACTTTGTCCCAATAAAAGAAGATTTATTTTGATAAGATGTTTCAGACCTTCCCAATATTTCGACGGTTTGTAAAGTTAACTCAGTCGCGGCCAATTCAATATTTAAAACCGTAGTTTCATTTTCTTTAATTTCTATTGACTTTTCTTTGGTTTCATAGCCCAAGGAATTAATGGTTACTGTTATTTTACCTGATGGTATGCCTTTAAATAAATAATACCCATCCTTGTTTGTAATGGTACCTGATTGGGTGTCTTTGATCAGTACATTGATGAATTCTAGAGGTTCTCCCTTTTTGTTTTTAATTGAACCTGATAGGGCTCCGGTTTGTGCCAAAGCAGGAGTAGCTATTAGGCATAGTAATAATGGTATAATATATTTCATAGTTTATTATTTAGAATTATTCTTAACAGTGGCAAAAGTAGAGGCTATTGATTATATTCCAAAGCAATTTCTAACTTTATTTGGATTCAATCCAAATAAAGTTAGAAAGCAAGGAATTTGGTTTTCATTAATTTTCTTTAGTCTTATTTTTTAAGTTGGTAGTGTAGTGGGTATAAAAATTTTAGTACCCTCAATTTTATTTGGATGGGTTTTCAATTCACGCTTGAGTACTCAATGGATTTTGATTCAAAAAAAATAAAGGCTTATTTATATTACCCAATCATATGTTTAGTCTGTTAAAAAAAATTCTAAACTTTAGTTCACAAAATTATGAACCAAAAAAACCTTTTGTATCTTTGTGCCGTTATTACAAAAAATAACTAAAAGAATTATGACACTTAGCACAGATCAACAGCAAGTTATTGAACGGATTGGTGTTTTCTTTGAGACCAAAGGAAATCAACCTATTCTTGGTAGGATCATTGGCTTATTGATGGTGGCCGATGATGCTGAAGCTACATTTGAAGATATTCAGAAATGTTTGTTTGTAAGTAAGAGTGCAGTAAGTCAAGCGCTTACTTTATTGCAAAGTCAAAATAAAGTAGAATACATAACAAAACCGGGAGAACGCAAACGTTATTTCAGGTTAAAAATCAGAAATTGGAAAACAGATATACAAGAGGACATGAAAAATGTTTTCAAATTTAATGATGTTCTCGAGGAGATAATTGCGATGAGGGGTGATAAAAACGAAGAATTCAATAAATACTTGGTTGAAGTTTCAAATTTCATGAAATTTTTAAAAGCTGAGCTTCCTATATTGATTGAAAGTTATAAAAAGTCTTGCAAATAATTTTTTTACCCTTTTGGTTCACAAAATATAGAACAAACTATACTTTACTATACATAATAAATTAAAATGAAAAAACAAAACTTGATACCACTAATCATAATGCTCTTTTTGGGAGGAGTGGTGCATGCACAAGGGGGCATTGATGATGGGTTTACTTTAAAAGAGTGTATTGAACTGGGATTAAAAAACAATGCTCAAATCAAAAAATCGATATTGGATGAGGAAGAAGCAGGATATTTAAGGAAAGAAATAACCGGAACCGGTTTACCACAGGTAGAAGCTTATGGTAACTATAATAATTTTCTGGATGTGTATCCACAAGCAATTCCCGGAGGAATATTGGATCCAAATTCTGATCCAAATGGTGTGGACGTGATTGCTTTTGGAGTTCCTCAAAGTTTAAAGGGAGGAGTCAAATTAAGCCAGTTGGTATTCAGTCAATCTTATCTTATAGGATTAAAAGCGGCAAAAACTTCAGAAGAGTTTTATCGGCTTATCACCGAAATGACGACCGAAGACATCATTTATGATATCGCCATGAATTATTATGGGGTGATTGCTACCCAACTTCAAATGATAAATTTGGAAGCAAACCATGACAAACTTGTAAAGTTGGAAGGAATTATAAAGTCTCAATATGAAAATGATTTAGCCAGGAAAGTAGATCATAATCGTGTTAAAGTAAACCTGACGAGTTTAGAGACACAAATGGATAATCTAGAAACGCTTATAGAACAAAGAAGCAATTATTTAAAATTAGTAATGGGTATTCCTGTAGCAGATGAATTGGCTCTTGCACCATATAACTTTGAAGAGCAACACGATCAACAGGCAATATTGCTTGAAGATCCAGATTTAAGCAATCGATATGACCTCAAGGTATTGGACAAACAACAGGAACTGAATGCCCTTAATATTAAAAATATAAAATCCGGATATTATCCCACCATTGCTGCCTTTGCAGATCTAAATTACAATGCATTTTCAAATAGTTTTGATTTTTTATCAACTAGTCACCAGTGGTATAGGGGCTCTTTGGTTGGCATACAATTGAACATACCCATCTTCGATGGAAACCAGAAAAAAAATAAGATTGCTCAAGCGAGGATGCAAAGTGAAAAATTGAAACACGATCAATATTTGGCAGAGCAAAACGCACAAGCTTCCTATTTGAATGCAGTTAAGAAAATGAATAATAGTTTAAAAAGTCTAGAAGCACAACAATCCAATTTGGTTTTATCAGAAACCGTTTTTGATCAAACCAATCAACTGTATAGAGAGGGATTATCTCCACTGACAGATGTTTTGGATTCAGAAACTGCACTTAGAGAAGCCCGAGCCGCTTATTTTAATCAAATTATCAATGTAAAAACTGCAGAAGCAGAACTCTACCAATCCATTGGTAAAATTGAAAAGATAGCAGAATAAAATAAATAGAAATCGAAAAGAAATTTATTTCAAATAAGTATGAAAAAATTAATCACACCCTTGGTATTTGTGTTTATAGCCGCAGTTATCGGTTTTACACTTTATAAAAACAAGCAAGAAATGGAAGTTAAAGCAGAAGAAGCCATGAAAACAAGTGAGTCAATTCCTGTGAGAACACAAGAAGTTGCCAAAACTTCTAATGCCCTTTCATTTACTATTAATGGTACATTTATTCCTAGTAGAGAATTGTTGCTTAAGTCTGAAGGAAGTGGCAAAGTAACGCGTATCTATAAAGGTAAAGGAGACCATGTTTCCAAGGGAGAAGTCATTGCCAAATTAGATGATGAACTGATACAAGCTGAATTGGCCATTGCTGAAACTAAATTTAATCAATATACCAGAGATTTAAGCAGGTATGAAAACTTGGCAGGTACTGAGGCTATAACTGAAAAGCAACTTGAGGAAATTCAGAATGCACATAAAATGGGTGCTTCAGAGATCAAAATGATCAACAGAAGGCTTGCCAATACCGTAATTACTGCCCCTATTTCCGGATTTATCAATGAGGATTTTATTGAAATAGGAACTTTAATGAGTCCGGGAATGAATGTAGTAGAAATCGTCAATGTGATGCCACTAAAATTGGTAGTGAATGTATCCGAGATGGAAATTGCAAATATACAAGTTGGAGATACTGTGAAAGTTAAAGTCGGTGTCATTCCTGATCAGGAATTCACCGGTAAAGTTTCGTTTACAAGTAGTAAAGGAGATGCTTCCTTAAAATATGAGGTAGAGATTGATTTAGAAGATGCATCGGAAAAAATCAAACCGGGAATGTTTGCCTATGCTACATTTGAATACCCTGCACAGGAAGCCATAATGATTGAAAGAACTTCACTTATCAGAGGAATAAAAAATCCTGAAGTATTTGTATTAAAAGATGGTAAAGCCAATTTAAAGAAAATCAAAATCGCGCAAGTAGGGAATAACAAGCTTATGCTTCTTGAAGGTTTAAATATTGGCGATAAGTTGATCACCTCCGGATTGATCAACCTTAAAGATGGAATGGCGGTAACTGAAATTCAATAGTAGAAGCGATGCAAATTACTAAAATATCTATACAAAGATCCACCATAGTGGTGGTGCTCTTTACCATTTTGACTTCCCTGGGGATTTTTTCCTACAGTCAAATGTCCTATGAGCTATTACCGAAGTTCAGTCCGAATGTAGTTACCGTATCCACACTTTACCCGGGCTCTGCTCCATCGGAGGTGGAAAATTCAGTTACTCGAAAACTGGAGGATGCATTGGCATCCTTGGAAGGGATTGATGTTATGAAATCTACTTCTCTGGAAAGTTTTTCTATCATTACCATTGAGCTTAAAGATGAAGTAAATGTAGATGTTATTCTACAGGATGCACAACGTAAGATAGATGCTATATTAGGAGATCTTCCGGATGATGTAGATCCACCTTCATTAGGCAAGTTTAGTTTAGATGATATGCCTATCATGCAGTTGGGAGCTTACTCAACAATGAGTGCCACTGATTTTTATGATTTGATGGATCAGCGAATCCAGCCTACCCTGGCCCAGGTTGATGGTGTGGCACAAGTAAATTTATTGGGAGGTACTGAAAGAGAAATTAAGGTAAACCTGAATCAAAATAAGCTTGAAGCTTTAGGGATTTCACCAATTCAGGTGAACCAAGCCATAGCTACGGAAAATTTAGATTTTCCTACAGGAAAGCTTATTAGTGATGATGAGCAAATATTGATTCGATTGGCCGGAAAATTTACTTCAGTTGATGAAATCAGAAACCTTGTGGTGGCGCAAAATGGGGCCTCTATTATTAAAATAAAAGATCTTGCTGAGGTAGTTGATTCTAATAAAGAGGAAGAAATCCTAAGTAGATTAAATGGAAATGCCGCGATTGGTGTATCCATACAAAAACAATCGGACGCCAATGCGGTGGACGTGGCCGAAAATGTTACCCTTGCCTTGGCCGGCCTTGAAGATACGTACAAAGACAATAGCCTAAAGTTTGAAGTTTCTCAAGACAGTTCAACCTTTACTTTAGAAGCTGCAGATGCTGTGATTCATGATTTAATTATAGCGGTTGTATTGGTGGCAGTAATCATGTTATTGTTTTTACACAGTATCCGGAATGCCGTGATTGTAATGATAGCAGTACCTGCTTCCATCGTAGCTACATTTACAATAATGTATTTAGCCGGATTCACACTTAACCTAATGAGTTTATTGGCCCTTTCTCTAGTGGTGGGGATCTTAGTGGATGATGCCATTGTGGTGATTGAAAATATCTATCGGCATATGGAGAAGGGAAAAACTGCCGTACAAGCTTCCTATGATGGAATTCGAGAGATTGGAGGTACGGTAATATCCATTACACTGGTAATTGTGGTGGTATTTGTTCCATTGTCCATGACGGGGGGCTTGATTGCCGGTATATTGACTCAATTCAGTATAACTGTGGCTGTGGCTACTTTGATAAGTTTATTGGTTGCTTTTACCTTAATCCCACTTTTAACTTCCAGGTTTTCAAAATTAGAACATGTGGATGCCAAAAGTATTTTCGGTAAAATAATCAATGGCTTTGAAAAAATACTCGACAGTATCGTAGCCTGGTTGACAGGTATTCTTAGCTGGTCATTTAACAACAAAGCCATTACGTTAATTTTGACTTTTGTAATGTTTGTCTCCTCCTTTATGCTAGTAAGCAACGGTTTTATTGGGAGCGAATTTGTAGGTCAAGGTGATAAAGGAGAATTCTTGATGAGGATTGAGCTTCCTAAATCTGCTACTCTGGAGGAAACAAATTTTAAAACCATGGAGACGGAACATTTCTTAAGGAAAAACCCGGAAATAAGCGGAATCTTTACTTCAGTTGGACAAACTACAGGTGGTTTTTCAGGGGCAACTTCCACACCTTATGCTGCTGAACTAACAGTTAAAATGGTGCCGGCAGAGGAAAGAAATATCACAGCCCCGGAATTTGCCAGGGAAATGGAAATTGCTTTGGAAGAAAGTATTGTGGGCGCTGAGTTTACTGCTGTGCCGATTGCCATTACTGGTACGGCAAGTGATGCACCTATACAAATTTTACTATCAGGTCCGGATTTGGACGTTCTAAAGTCTTTTTCGGATAAAGTATTGGACGAAGTGAGTAAGGTACCAGGTACCAGAAAGGTTCAAAGCTCTCTTGAAGAAGGAAATCCTGAAATAAGCGTTCAAGTAGACCGAGCAAAAATGGCTGATTTGGGATTAGACATGGCTTTGGTAGGAGGAACCATGCAAGTTGCTTTCAATGGCAATACCGATACCAAATATAGAGATGGTGACTTTGAATATGACATTAACATTAAGTTGGATGAGTTTGATAGAAAATCTGTTGCTGACATAGAAAACCTAGCTTTTGTCAACAAAAGGGGAGAAGTGATTTTACTAAAACAATTCGCCTCTGCCATACCATCTGAAGGGCCAAGTCAACTTGAGCGTCAAAATAGAATCACTTCCGTTTCTGTAAAGTCTCAGGTTTCAGGTAGACCTACCGGTACTGTAGGACAAGAGATTAAGGACAGGATTGCAATGCTTGACATGCCCAATGAAGTGAACATTTCCTATGAGGGTGATATGAAAATGCAAGATGAAGGATTCGGAAGTTTGGGTATCGCTTTATTGGCTTCCATTTTACTGATTTATTTAATTATGGTCGCTTTGTATGACAATTACGTATATCCTTTGGTGGTGATGTTCTCGCTTCCCCTAGCTATCATAGGTGCCTTGTTAGCCTTGGCATTGTCAGGTTCTTCTTTAAGCATATTTAGTATTCTTGGATTGATTATGCTAATGGGACTGGTTGCTAAAAATGCGATTTTATTGGTGGATTTTGCCAACCAGTTGAAAGCTGCAGGCATAGAAGTTAAAACAGCTCTATTTAAGGCTGTTGAGATCAGGTTTAGACCGATCCTTATGACCACTCTTGCGATGGTTTTCGGTATGCTTCCTATTGCTCTTGCTTCCGGTGCCGGTGCTGAATGGAAAAATGGACTTGCATGGGCTTTGATTGGTGGACTAATCTCCTCTATGTTTTTGACCATGGTAATTGTACCGGTTATCTATTATGTTTTTGATAGGATATTGGCCAAGTTTGGTATGGATAAGAAAAAGGAAATTGTGGTAGAAGAAACGGAATTGTCCGAAGAAGATTCCGAAGTAGCTGCTTATGTATAAATAGAATCATATTTAAAATAAAAGTTAGTATTAGGCCGTTTACTCCTAAACAGCTTAATACTAGCTTACTACATACAATTAAATCAAATAAGATGAACAATTACACTAGATTAAAAGCAATTGTAGAGGTAATGGGACAATATGGTATTTCTCCTGTAGCCAAGGTAAGACAAGCTGATTTTGTAGACGATCTTGGGTTTGACAAGGTTTTCCTCAATGGATTGATCTTTGATGTGGAAAATGTTCTCCAGATGGAGCTAAATGAGGAAATTGTGAATTCCTTGAAAAAACCAGAAGATTTAATTCAATATTTTCTTCAACATCAGAACTAAAAACATTTATTATCAATATAACCTTTTTAGGTTAGGTCATAAAAAAAGGTCTGGATTCTATCCAGACCTTTTACTTTAAAACTTATTCTCTTGTAATTCTTGTGCATCCGAAGATCTCCTAAATAAGTAAAAACCCTTAAGTCTGTGAATAAATTATTATATGACTTTTGGTCTCAACTACCAGTGAAATCTTCAGCTCAGAAAGAACCAGTGACTCTCTCGATATCTATTAATACCCTGGATTTTGAGGGAAATTTGCACTATTACCTTGGGCGCGGTCTATTTGATTTTGAGGTATAGGTCTTAAAACATGGAACTCTTCTATTCCGATAGATTTAGGGTTATGTGCCCTGACTCTTTCCACAAGAATGCCCCATCGCTTCAAGTCTAACCATCTTTGTTGCTCTCCCAATAGTTCTCTTGCTCTTTCTTCAATAATCATTTCCATATCCATATCTGAAGTAGAAATCTCCATTTCCCCTTCTTTGCCGGGAAAAGCAGCCCTTCTTCTTACCATATTGACATTTTCGGTGGCCTCTGCAATTTTATCTTGCTTCAATTGAGCTTCAGCTAAAAGAAGGTAAGTATCTGCCAACCTAAATGAGATATAGTCTCTCGTACCTTGAAACTGAGTTAAGTCTGCTCTCCCCGGATCGAGGTGTTTATTGAGAGTAGGGAACAACCTTTCTGTATAGGCACTAGGCACCAATACCTGGAAAGGCTTTTGTGCCCTTACTTCTTCTGACATCTCGTAACCTGGCACATATATAGCAGTATCTCCTGCAGCAAAATTTACTTGAGATTTGGAGTGATCAAAACTAGTATTGAAAGTTCCCGGATTGTTAGAATAATAAGTGTGTTTGAAAGATTGTTGATACCTGCTGTCATTTTCTCTATCTGCAAAAATTACATTTAAGGTATAATCAGTAGGCATGTACCTTTTAAACGGTCTACCATTTTCTGTATCCCTTCGCATTCCAGGCTGAACATCATATTCCATTAAGAAGAAAACATGTGTATTATTGCCAGTTCCATTGGTCAATGGGTTATTGCTGTATTGCGTTGCAAATATTACCTCGTCGTTTACTTCATTTCCAAAGGCATGTATATCCCCATAATTATCCAGAAGCCTAAAACTGTAATTTTCAATCACAGATTGTAGTAGGGATTCAGCCTTGGCGTAATCATCATTGGCGGCTGCCTCAGAAGTAGCTTTAGTAACATAAACTTTACCCAATAAATTTTCTGCTGCTGGTCGGGTGGCTCTTCCATAATCATCCGCTTGAGAAACTGCTGGCAGCTCAGGAATAGCTGTTTCTAAATCATTAATAATTGCAGCATAAATTTCCGGAACAGGTGTCCGTGTTACTTCATTATTTGGAATGACTGATTCGGAAAGCTGTAAGTCAATAGGACCAAAAAGCTGCACCAAAATAAAATAATGATGGGCTCTAATGAATTTGGCTTCTGCGATTCTAATTTGCCGAATTTCTTCTGATAGACCTTCAACTTCCGGTGCTCTTTCAATAACAGCATTGGCCGTATTAATCCCTTGATAAAGCTGGTCCCAAACCTCTCTTACATGTGAGTTTTGAGAATCAAAATCAGAAGTGTAAAAATTCATGTATTTAAAGGAGCCATCAGATCCATTGGTATAAGTATCAGTACCGAAAACGGTAAAATTATTTCCCCTTTCGGTTCCATACCATGACCTAAAAGAGCTGTAAGCGGCTTGCAGCCCATCATTCAGCCCACTGGGTGTGTTTAAGTAATCGTTTCCAATGTTTGAAACAACATTTTCTTCCAATAAACCTTCACAGCTTACTGCCGCAAAAATTGCTGCACTTATCAAGCTGGCTTTAAAATAGCTTAATAATTTATTTTTATAGTTAATTTTCATTTTTAGCAAAATTTAGGTTCAGTTTTAAAACTTAGCATTAATTCCAAAAGTAAACTGTGTAACAGCAGGAGCAATATTAGAATTGATAACTCCACCTTCTACGCCCTGTTCTCCATCTATAAAGGTTTCAGGATCAATTCCTGCATGTCGGCTTCTGTATTTTGAGAAAATAAATGGTTGTTGAATACTGGTATAAACCCTAAGGCTTTCCATTTTGAGTCTTTCAACAATGCCTTCCGGCATGGTGTAACCAAAATTTATATTTCTAATTTTAAGGAAGGTGCCATCAAAATATTGCAAAGAAGAGGAATATTTTGGAAATTCTTGGTTTACATTTGGACGAGGATAATCATTCGTTGGATTGGCCGGGGTCCAATAATCCACGTTTAAATTATTGTATCTACCTGCAAGTGCATTGAACCCGCCTGTATGAAAACCACTTCTGATCATGGACCCAAACCTTCCAAAAATAAAAAAGGATAAATCAAGCCCTTTGTAAGAAAACCTATTGGTGATTCCTCCTGCAAAATCAGGAACCGGTGAACCTAGAATTTGGCGGTCGTCTGCATTGATCTGTCCGTCGTTATTCACATCCTCTATTTTAATGATACCGGGTTGATCACTATAAACTGCGGCTTCATCTGCTTCATCTACTTGCCAAATGCCAATCTTGTTCCAATCGTAGAATACCGTTAAAGGTTCTCCGATAAAGCGTCCTGCACCTACATCATCTCCATCAGCCAATTCTAGAATTTCCTCTCTGTTTCTATTAAAAATAAAATCTGTGGACCACCTAAAATTTCCTTTATCGATATTTATTGTGTTTAAAGTCAATTCAATACCTCTATTTTGCGTTTTACCTATATTGGTAATAAAACCTCCAAAACCTGTTGAATTAGGCAAGGGTTGGGGAGCCAATAGGTCAGTGGTGGTGGTAATATAATATTCTGCAGAACCTGCAATTCTTCCCTGTGAGAAAACAAAATCAAGACCGGCATTGGCTGTAGTAGAAGTTTCCCATTTTAAATCCGGATTACCAATGGTGTTGGGTAAGTAGCCAAAAGCAGCATTTGATCCAAATTCATATGAAGTTCTAGCAAGCAAAGGTTGAGTTTGGTAAGGTGCAATACCCTGATTGCCGATGGCTCCGTAACTTATCCTTAGTTTTAACTGGTCTAAAACTGTGCTTTCCTGTAGGAAGCGCTCATCACCAATATTCCAGCCTAATGCTACCGAAGGGAAATAGCCAAAACGATTGTTTTTACCAAACCTTGATGAACCATCAGCTCTTAAAGTAGCAGTCATCAGGTATTTACCTTGGTAATCGTAATTTAACCTCCCCAAAAATGACAATAAAGTCCATTGAATTAAATTGGTATTGGCACCTGTTATTTGACTTGCATCGCCTAATTGGTGATAACTTTGGCTTTCTGCAGGGATTCCCAATACATTAATACTTGAATATTCCCTATTGTCTCTTTGTAAAGATTGTAGTCCTGTAAATTGAAAAGTATGGGATTCATTTAGAATTTTGGTGTAATTGATGATATTTTCAATTGTGTAGTTGAATTGAAATTCTTCAGAAATACTACCTGTAGGATCTCCTTCCCGCCTGGCATTGGTTTGAGATCCTATAAATCTGCCACTTCTACTTATACCTATATCAGGACCAAAATTAAATCGATAAGTTAAACTAGGTGTAATGTCATAAACTGCATAAAAACTATTAAAAATCCTGTACCTCTTGGTTAAGTCTTCATGAGCACCTGGTACAATTTCAGCCAACGGGTTTGTCCTTAAACCATCCTGGGT
Organism: Cyclobacterium sp. 1_MG-2023; assembly: GCF_030546805.1. Taxonomy (GTDB): domain Bacteria; phylum Bacteroidota; class Bacteroidia; order Cytophagales; family Cyclobacteriaceae; genus Cyclobacterium. The sequence goes on from NZ_JAUOPC010000001.1 coordinate 285,561, forward strand.
AGGTTTGAAGTTAATGGTCCCGTCATCATTGAAGGTTTTTCCTAAAGGATTTTCCTGGAGTGCACCACCGATAGGATTAAAATTAGCACCGTTTCTTTCACTGTAGGTAGCTAAAGTAGAAGTACCAATTCTAAATTTATCATTGAACTTATGGTCAAGATTTATCCGGTAAGTATGTCTGGTAAAATCTTGTAACTTAACTACGCCAATGTCTTTAAAAAAATTTGCAGAAATAAAGAAAGTGGTTTTTTCATTACCACCCCCTACACTTACATTGTGATTTTGAATGGATCCTGTTCTAGTTAAAGCATCAATGTAATCGAAACTTCTTCCCAATTCTATGCTTTCTAATTCATTAGGCTCAAATAGAGAAGCGTCCGCCTCCGGAGTTGCAGGGCCTTCAGGATATTCTCCAACAGCTCTTCTGGACTCTCTTTTATATTCTGCAAACTCTTCTCCATTAAAATTTTGGATTCTTCCAAGACTTTTACTGATTCCATAATAAGAATCTACCGAGACCCTGGTCTTTCCTGCATTTCCTCTTTTGGTGGTAATGATAACCACACCATTTGCACCCCTCGATCCATATATGGCAGTAGCTGAAGCATCTTTTAACACCTCCATTGAGGCAATGTCCTGTGGGTTAAAGTCAGTCATTCCACCTACAATAGGAATGTTATCGACAACGTATAGGGGATCGTTGCCGGCATTAAATGAACGTCTGCCCCTGATTCTTACTTGTGGTTCAGCTCCTGGTTTACTACCAGCCTGTGTGACGTCCACCCCTGTGGCACGTCCTTGTAGGGCTTGTCTCGCATCTGTAATTGGTAGTTCTAAAATTTCTTTATTTCCTACAGAAGAAATGGCACCTGTCAGTTGACTTTTTTTAGTAGTACCATAACCAACAACAATCACCTCATCGAGATCGGAGATGTCCGGTTCTAATTGAACATTCACTATTGTCTGGTTTTCAATTTTTACTTCTTTGGATGAATATCCTATAAAGGAAAACACAAGTGTCGCATTGGAAGGGGCTGAAAGGTTATAGTTCCCTTCTACATCAGCAGCAGCCCCGGTGGAAGTACCTTTAATCAGTACAGAAGCTCCTGGTATGCCCATGTTATTTTCATCTACAATTCTCCCACTTATCTCCACATTTTGGGCCATGAGCAATTGGGTATTTAATCCAATCAAAAGGATTAAATACCCTAATTTTAAGGATAATTTTTGCATGGTAATTTTAGGTTTAATTTTTAATTGTTTAGGTAATATTAATAGGATTTTACTTGTTCCAGCTAATTATTTGATATTTTAAATAAAAAGTTAGACGTTTTAACTAGTAATCCTTTGGGCTTTAATCCATTCAATGGATTTTACATTGGCAATAAAAATTTGAGTTTATTCATAAGCTGATTTAGGTTTAATAAATTTTAAAATTTATCAAAACTAGACAAAACCAACTAAATTTGCAATATATATTATTCTTATAGTTTTACGGAAAATAGGGGGCAAGCAATTCTTATATTTTTTATATGAAAATAAGAAAATTAAAAAATATGAAAGGGCCCGGATTTGAACTTCCAGGCCTTATTAATTCTTTTTTAAATTAATTGATACCTATAAAAAAGTAGGTATTATAAGAATGAAACTAAAAGGGAAAAAATATATTTTTTTGTCTTGAATAATCAAAGTAATTGGAGATTGAACTTAATCTCCTTCACTTAAATTCATTTCATCCAAAACCTTTTCAAATTTGCTAATTATTTTCTTTTCTTTTTTATTTAGGTCATTCTTCTTCAAGGCATCCTTTTCATACAAATCTTCTTTAAGATTATAAATTTCTCCATTTTGATACAACTTATATTTCGTGTCGTGAACAAATGTTCTTGGAGCAAATTTTCCCCAATTAGGATCATAATGGCAAAAAACCCATTCCCTAACCTCCCTAATATTATGCTTACCAGTGAGTTGTGGATAAAAACTGATTCCATCAGTAAATGACTTTTTATTTTTAGCCCCGGCAACATCCATTAACGTAGGTACAAAATCTGTAAAATCTATAAGGTTATTATTGACACTACCTTCTTTAATTGTTCCCGGCCAGTAAGCAATCATGGGTACATGTGTGCCCAAATCATTTGTATAACCCTTATTTCCCCTCAACTGCTTTCCATTCACAGTAGACACCACATCTCTGTCTGTTCCATTGTCCCCAATAAATAAAATCAGGGTGTTTTCAGCAATTCCTAAATCATTTACTTTCTTTATTATTCTACCAATCAAATGATCCATATGTGTTACCATGTCAGGAAATAGTTCCGGATGGTTTAGTCGGGTTTTTGGATCATAGGAGGCAAATGCATTTGATGCAGGAACAGGCTCAAATGGATCATGAGTCAAGACCATTGGGTAATATACAAAGAATGGTTTATTGCCTTGGTTCTCCATAAAATCTTCCATATAATCCACAAACAAGTCCGGACCGTACTTTCCTTCAAAGAATTCCACTCCTGTCTCACGGCTATCTAATAATGGATCTTTATACCTGGAGCCAAGGTCCTTGACCTGCCAAAGTCTGTATTTATCAAAGCCGGCATCAAGAGGTAGGCTTCCTCCTTGCCCATTGGCCAATTTTCTTTGTACCTCATTTCCATAAAGCTGCCATTTGCCAACAATACAAGTAGCATAGCCTTCCGCTTTTAATAGATGTCCAAAAGTTGATTCTTTAGGATCCAAAATCCCAAACCCCAGGTAATTCCTAAAATTATACTTTCCAGTCATTAACTGAACCCTAGATGGAGTACACAATGGCATAGAGTGCGTATTTTCAAACTTCATGCCTTTCGCAATCATTTTATCAATTTGTGGGGTTTTGTTAAAATCATTGCCATATGCTTCCAGTGCTTCGTAACCCAAATCATCTGCCATGATCAATATAATATTTGGCTTATCTTGGGCATTTAGGAGGGTTAATGAACAAGAAATAAGAATTAAAAGTACTAGTGCATTTTTCATATTTATAAATGAGTTAATCTTTAACAATCAGGATTTATATTGACTATTTAAGTTGAAAGGTAATACTTTTCCCTGCATATTCTTTTTCAGGCATTTTAAGGGTAAAAAATGTTGTATTCGACTGCTTGTTTTTAATGGCACTAATGTTTTTATTTAATACCTTATATAGTCCATCGAGCGTAAATGTTATTTCTTTCAATTTTCTAGTTGGGTCCGAGATGGATATGGAGTGCACCTTTCCATGGTTCAGTTGAAGCAAAATAATACCTGCACTATCCATTTTCAAATTTAATGTATTTTCTAATAGTAAGTTCCCGGATTGATAGAATACTGCCTGCACTTCTTGTTCTTCCTTATTCTTTACCGCCTGAAGTTCTTTTGTATTGGATAATATGGAATAAGGGGTTCCGGATACATAGAGGGATTTTAACTCACTTTCTGAAATCCCGGGAAAAACCATATAAATATAGCTTCCATTTTGTGGATTCACTCCATGGTCAAACCATATTTTCAATACTTCTCTTGAGACGATTTCGTTTGATATGTTTTTTTGATCTGTAATATCCGACCATCGACCTGTTTCCACTTGATTTGATACATGTACACTACTTTCGTCAGGAAATACATAGCCTATATTCCCGTGATACAGCCATTTTAATTGGCTAATCTCATGGGTACCCTCTGGGAGTGGTGCAGCTTTTTCCCCGGTTTGCATGGTGCTTATTGGGGATCTAATTAGCACCTGATCCACGGTAGTAGCCACAGGTAGATCTTTGTCTCCTTTTATGGCAGTTCCTAAACAAACATAACTTTGGTCAAAGAAAAACCAAGCTTTTTTTGCTTTGGTATCATCATGAGGGCTGGTGAAATCAAAACCTACCGCACCATTTTTACCATTTTCTACAGCCCCTACAAAATCCATTGTTCCTGCCTTTTGTATACTTTCACCATTATGTAATTCCGGTTTTTGTAGAATGGTTGTTCCGGATATTTTTTGCCAGTCGTAGATCGGCCAAATATTATGGTATTCATCTCCTTTGAGCATCAGGTAATTGGTGCCATCGGCCCTATGATGGGTGGTTATTCCCGGCCCGTTATAAGGTTTTTCCATGTTCTTATTCCTACTGGAAAACATTCGGACAGTGGTGTAATAATTGGGTCTTTGCAAAACAAAGTGTTCGGATTGCCAAAAAAACTTGGCAAAGGATAGGGCAGGAGTGACTTCCCCTTTTCGTAATTTTATTATTTCTTCTAATTCTTTATCCCGATAGGAAGTACTTCGTAGTAAACGTTCTATTTCCAAAGTCCCTTTTGCTTTGAAGGTAGACCTGTTTGCAATGCTCCTATTCTTTACACTTATGTCTTCGTATACTCCATAAACCAACTGTTTATAAATGCCATCAAGGTAATAATCGACCAAATGATTGATTTTATCTTCCTCAAAGGCATAGGAGGTACCTGCCACATAATCAGACCATTCTCCAAAAGCATTGGCATATTTTCCATATCCGTAGGAGGTAGTATTGTTTACCCTGTCTTTCCTGTGATGGAAACTATAATCCTGTTGCATCCCACGTTCTTCCGGACTGAATTTTATCTCATTCGCTATAATTTTGATTATCTCGTCGAAAGTTGCCTTGTCTTCGATAAAGAGCAAGTTTTTAGCTAAAATTCCTGCAATTACAATTCGATCTCCACTAGGTCTGGCACCAGAAGCATTCATATTGGCCCTTCCTATAATGGGTTGCGCTTTAACCACCAGTTCTTCCGGCAATTTTCTTCCTATAAGTAACATTAAATGGACCAAGTTTCCCGGTGTTGTTATTTGGTTATTGTGCCAGTTATCCCCAACGAAATCATTTTCTACCCAAAAATTGGTAGCCAATATGATTTTATCCAACAGATCTTTATCTAAATAATAGGGGTTGCCCTCGGATTCGTGAGCTTGGGCTAAAGTTACCAGGCCGGCGGTGTGTTTTCTTTGGGGAAAACTCGCTGTTCTACTTAAATCCGCATAATTAATATCCTTAAAACTTCCATCCGATTGAATATTTTTCATCAGCCTTATAACTTCATCGGTCTTTATCGGATTACTTTTCAATTGTGAGACTATTCTTTGGCGGATTAAGGCTATCTCATCCACTTGAGCCCATACCTCGGTACAGATTAGTAGGACAAGTAAAAATTGAATAATGATAATAAGCTTTTTGGGTAAATTGTTAATTGTCATTATTTCAGGAGGTTAAAATAAATGTTTTCATTAAGTGTATTTTTTTAGCCTTGTTGGTCATATGATTTGAAAGAATACTTGACCAACAGTTGAACAAATAAATTGAGGAGCAAAATACTATATTGTTTTTTAAGAATGACTAGCATCACAAAGCAATAGATCGTGTTATTGATCAAACATAAATTTCAATATTATATATTTTTTCAAAATTTCAATTTAATTAAATTCCCTTTTCCGGCAATAGATTTGACTGCGATTTTATCAGATGAAAACAAACGATAAAACAAAAAAAGTGATAGATATACGCCGTAATCAATAGAGTACCAATATTCTATATATTTAAATGAAGCCAGGATTATTAGCCAGGCTTTAGGTATTAGAAATTTCAAGAGCTTCCATATACATAAATTATTTTTTGAACAATCGGTAAAGGTTTACGGTTGAAAGGCATCAATCAGTTGAAGTGAAAAATTGTAGCACATTTATTGCATTTTTTAAATAAGTATTTAGTTCTAAAATGTACCCATGAGAAAACAAATTACCCGATTTAGCCCAATAGTCCTATCTGCCCTAATAATTATAGCTTTGTACTTTTTAGTTCTAGGGTTAATGGCTGCCCAAAAGGTTTTGGCCCCATTAGTCCTGGCCTGGGTATTGGCCTTATTGGTATATCCCATTGCTCAGCTGTTGGAAAAAAAAGGCTTACACTGTCTTTTAAGTACTTCTTTTGTTGTGGGGGTAGTATTTGTTGCTTTTATAGGGATTTCCGGTGTAATATCTTTGCAAGTAAGGTCATTTTTGGAGGATGCAGATGTGATGAAGGAACGTTTAAGTCCTGTGGCACAAAAAGTTGAGCTGTTTGTATTGGCGCATACCCCATTGGAAAGGAGCAAATTGGAAGCCTATAAAGAAACCTATGGCTTAAATGATGAAAAATCAATAGAAGTAGAAAAAACACCGGACATTGCTCAGGAGGAAGCATTTTTGATGCTTGGGAAAGTGTTGGGAACCGCAGCTGATTTTCTATTGATGTTTGTCTACCTCTTCTTTTTTATTCATTTTAGACACATGTTCTATACTTTTTTTATCAAATTATTTCCTGATTCCATTAAAAATAAGGTAAGTAGGGCCATGCATGACTCTGCTCGAGTAGTAAGACATTACCTGAATGGCCGTTTAATTTTAATGGTGATCCTTGTAGTACTTTATAGTTTGGGGATGTGGATTTCAGGAGCTGAAGATTTCTTTCTCATAAGTTTTATCGCGGCCTTTCTTTCACTGATTCCTTTTATTGGAAATATGGCCGGCTATGTTTTGGCACTTTTTATCGGTTTGCTGTCAGGAGGTGAAGTAGATACCTTGGTAGGAATTACGGTCACTTTTTTATTTGTTCAATTTTTAGATTCCTACGTATTCCAACCCATTATCTTAGGCAATAAGGTAAATGTGCATCCCTTTTTTATTATTTTAGCGGTGATTATCGGCAATGCCATATGGGGAATTATAGGGATGGTTTTGTCCATCCCAATTATTGCCATAATCACTGTTATTCTCCGGGAAACTCCCGATGCCAAAGCATTTACTTATTTATTAAGTAACGGGGATGATAGAAAAAGTAGGTAACAAATTAAATAAATCAAATCTCAGGTTTATTTTCCTACAGTTTTTTACTATTAATAGCCTTAAGAATCATTTAAAAGACGCATTTTTATAATGAAAATTCCAAGCCTGGTTACAATAAAAAAGGAACTCAAACAAAGAAATGAAGCTGAATTGGTAGATTTGGTTTTGCAACTGAGCAAATTAAACCGAGACAATAAAGCTTTTTTGTACTTTCAACTTTTTGAAGACGGTAACCATGAATTGTATTTAAACATGGTCAAAGAGGAATTGGAGGAAGCCTTTCAGAATGGAAATAGAAGGAGCTATTATACTGCCAAAAAATCTGCTCAAGCTATTCGAAGGTTAATGAACAAAAACTTGAAACTCAACAAAGACAAGGTAACAACTTTAGAAGTACTCCTTTATTTTTGTGAAAACTTAATTGAATATGGTTATCTTGGCTTCCACCATCCTGTCATTGATAATCTTTATGCCGCACAGGTTAAGAAAATGGAGAAATTAATCTCAGGACTGCACGAAGATCTTCAGTTCGATTACCAAGAAACTTTGCAACATTATCAAAATCACATTCGATAATAAACCAAATCCCCCAGCCAAAATAACCCATGCCATGAAGTCCACCTATCAATTTATATTGTTCTTACTCGTTTCTTTTCAGGTTATTGGACAGGAAAATGCGACAGATTTTCTATACAGTAGCCCTTCCAAAGAAAATGTAGATGCACAAGGAATATTGTCTTTCTTGGATAAGGTGGATGCAAGCGAACATGAGCTACATAGTTTGATGGTTTTGCGTAGGGGGAAAGTCATTGCAGAAGGCTGGTGGGAACCCTATGGTCCTCAATTAAAGCATACCATGTATTCTGTCAGCAAAACTTATACTGCTACAGGCATCGGATTTGCCGTAAGTGAAGGACTGATTTCGGTTGAAGATGAAGTAATTCAATTCTTCCCAAAGTCCTTGCCTGAAGAAGTAAGTGATAACCTTAAAAACCTAAAAATAAAACACTTGTTGACTATGAGTGTTGGGCATGCCAGAGATTATACTTTTTCTATTGTTCAAACCGATGATTGGGCCAAGTCATTTTTTGCTGTGCCAATTGTAAATCAACCGGGAGAGCAATTTATATACAACACCATAGCTACTTATATGTTGTCTGCAATTGTGCAAAAAGTTTCAGGACAAACCCTTTTGGAGTACTTAGAACCTCGACTTTTTGAGCCTTTAGGTATCGAAGGAGTGGATTGGGAAACAAGTCCGCAAGGGATCAATACCGGAGGTTATGGACTTAGGGTAAAAACGGAGGACATGGCCAAATTAGGTCAACTTTTCTTGCAAAATGGAAATTGGCATGGACAACAAATTCTGCCTGAAAGCTGGATAAAGGAAGCAAAAAGTTTAAAAATACTCCAAAATCCTGAAGCAAGTAAGGAAGAAAAAGCCAACAGTGATTGGCTTCAGGGATACGGCTACCAAATGTGGAGAAGCCGTCATGATTCTTACCGTGCAGATGGGGCTTTTGGCCAATATATATTAATATTACCCAAACAGGAAGCAGTAATTGTTATTACTTCCGAAACCTCAAATCTTCAAGGCTTACTAAGTGAAGTATGGAACCATATATTGCCTGCATTTGATAGAGAAAGTAATATTTCCGATGATTTTACTTTACAAAAACGACTAGAAAACCTTTCTCATCAACCGGCAATAGGCGTTGAGAATAAATGGATGGAAGCAATGCTGGATCATAAATTCATAGCTTTTGAATCCAATGAAGGAAAGGTGGAATTTAGCTTTAATTTTCAAGAAGATAATTTGAAGATACATTCAATTGAAGGTCAAAAAAGTCACCGTTTAATGGCAGGAAATGGCCATTGGGTTTCAGGAATATCGGAAAGAAAACAACCTTATTTGGTTTCTCAAGCCAAGAATGCCTTAAGTGGACTTGCCCCTTATAAGATCTTTTCTAGTTATCACTGGGAGGATTTTCAAACCCTAGTAATTGAGATTAAATACATTGAAAGCCCCCATACCGAAACGATTAAATTTTCCTTTGATAATAACAAAGTTACTTTTGTAACAAGTAGTCTTGTCAAAAGGGGAAAAAGTAAAGTGTTTCATGGAATGCTAACTGAATAACAATTTCTTCGACTTTTAATTTAACACGAAAGATGTAATATACTTTCTATTACCTACGGAAATTAATTCTCATTAGTGTTTTGTTAATTTTTTCTATTTATCCCTACTTCATTGCTCTTTCTACTTAAAATTCTTTTGTTAATAGGATTGATCCTATAGATAGGTAAGGTGGAATTTTTGAATTATAAGGGTGCTTTTTCTCCAAATCACTACCTTATTTATTAACAAATAAATACTCACCCTTTTTAATTTATGTTACTGATTTTGAATAATGTTACTAAAAACGTATATTCATAAAAATTAAGTAACAAAAAATTTGACAAAAAGAACAAAAAGCCAAGTGGCTATCTTAAAAGCGGCCAAGGACTGCTTCTGGAAGTACGGGATCAATAAAGTCACTGTAGCAGAAATATGTGAGAAAGCAGGGGTAAGCAAAATGACTTATTATAGAAATTTTGCCAATAAAAAGGTTGTCTCCATCATGGTATTAAAAGATGTCATCTCCAGGAGCCAGCAATTGTATGATGAAATCATGAGTAAGGAGATTGATTTTCCGAACAAAATCAAAGAGGTCATTGTATTGGAACATGAGTTTTCTCGTGGCATTAGTCAGGAGTTTATCCAAGATGTGACCAATAATGAGGATGAGGAATTACGACAACTAATGGTAGAAGCCAATGAAAAAGGCCAACAAAAATTTATTCATCACATGAAAGAGGCGCAGAGGGAGGGATGGGTAAGAAAAGACCTGCATTTTCCATTTCTTATCCATATGATGAACGACATCAACATCAAATTAAGGGATGAAAAATTAATTGCCATGTATGATAGTTTAGAAGACTTAATCATGGAATTGGTTAATTTCTTTTTTTATGGCATTGTATCTCATGAAAAATTAAAATGAAGGTTTCAGGCTTTTTATTGGTTATAATGTGTTTGTCGATTAGGCCTTCCACTGCCCAAAAGGCATCTTTTCATGGACAAGCTTCGATGGTAGGTAGTTTCAGTCCTAAAAATGATTTGCCATATTTTTTCGGAACAAGGTATATTCCTGAATTTAGGCTTACGACTAAAATAGATTCCGCAAAAAATTTAGACCTGCTGGCCTCAGCCAATTTATCAAGTACGGTTCTTTTTTCTGACTTAAATGAATCCCAAACTAATTTTAACATCAATCCTTATCGAATATGGCTCAGGTACAGTTCCAAACAGTTTGAATTAAGGTTGGGCTTACAAAAAATCGATTTTGGATCAGCATCAATTCTACGGCCCTTGCAATGGTTCAATCAAATAGATCCAAGAGATCCGTTACAATTGACTAATGGTGTCTATGGAATTATGGGTAGGTATACCTTTTTAAACAATGCCAATATTAGATTGTGGGGACTCTATGGCAATGAAAAGGCCAGGGGATTTGATGTGGTCCCTACCAATAAATCAATCCCGGAATTTGGAGGGAGAATACAACACCCGGTCCCCAAAGGAGAGTTGGCTTTTTCCTATCACCATCGTAGCGCAAATACCACAAAACTAGACTTTGTCAATACTTTTAGTAAAATTCCGGAAAACCGATTGGCTTTGGATGGAAAATGGGATGTGGGCATAGGTTTATGGTTTGAATCAGTTTATATCCATCGCAAAAAAAACATTGGGAACCTGACCAACCAAACCTTACTGAACCTTGGCGTAGACTATACTTTCTCTTTAGGTACAGGTTTAAATGCGGTAGTTGAACACATGCAAATCAATTTTGATGAAGAGCAATTTTCAGTAAATGATGGTATGCACTTATCTGCTGCTACTTTTATGTATCCACTAAGCTTTTTTGATAACCTTAGCACTGTTATTTATTACGATTGGAGTTCAGAAAATACTAGTTTCTTTCTAAATTATTCACATCAATTTAAAAAACTAACCGGTTACCTTATGGGCTTTTATAACCCTGAAAGTACACAAACCGGTATTCAACAAAATGAGTTATTTAACCAGTTTAAAGGTCCCGGTATTAGGTTGATGCTGGTCTATAACCATTAACAAAAGCATTATGGAAAATATCATTTCATTGTCACATGTAACCAAAAAATTTGAAGTTGGAGATGGTTATTTCACAGCTTTAAATGATGTCTCATTAACCTTTAAATCCGGAGAATTCGCTGGCTTTGTAGGCCCCAGCGGTTCAGGGAAAACCACACTATTAAATATTATTGGTTCCTTGGATAGTCCCACCGATGGCAAAGCCATTGTTATGGGAAAAGACATTGCCAAACTCAGTCACAAGGCTTCGGCCAACCTACGGAACCTGCACATAGGCTTTATTTTTCAGGTTTTCAACCTCCTTCCTGTTTACACAGTTTTTGAGAATGTAGAATTTGCTTTACTTCTTCAAGATGTACCCAAGGAAACCAGAAAAAAAGAAGTTATGGAAGCTTTGGAATGGGTTGGTCTGGAAAAGATGGCCCATAAAAGACCTGACAAATTATCAGGAGGAGAAGGGCAAAGGGTGGCAATCGCCAGGGCCATGGTGAAAAAGCCTAAAATATTGCTGGCAGATGAACCAACAGCCAATCTGGATTCAGCCAATGCACATGCCATATTGAAAACCATGAAAAATTTGAACAAGGAATTGGGGACAACCTTTCTTTTCTCAACACATGACGAAAAAGTGATGACCTATCTTGATCGTACAGTATCCTTAAAGGATGGAAAGGTTGTTTCTGATGTATGGGATAACCAAAGTATTCAATCATGAAATTGGCCTTTATCCTTGCCTACAAAAACCTAATAGGGGCAGGTTTAAGAACCTGGCTGAACGTTGGTATTCTAGCCTTTACATTTATACTTATCCTTTTCTACAATGGCTTATTGGATGGTTGGAACCAACAGGCCAAGCTGGCTTCAATTGAATGGGAGTATGGCTATGGCGAATTGCGTGCCGCCAATTATGATCCCTATGATCCTTTTTCCATACAAGATGGGCATCAATCTTACAAACCGGAAGACTTTAATATGTTAACGCCCATTTTGATCCGACAGGCTTCCATTTATCCTCATGGAAGAATGCTGTCCATTTCTCTTAAAGGGATACCCCATGATCAAGAGCAGCTGAAATTGCCAACCACTTTTTTAAACCCCTCGCAAGGTGAAATTCCTGTAATCATTGGCAAAAGGATGGCTGCCGCCGCCAAATTAAAAGAAGGAGAAGAAGTACTGTTGCGCTGGAGAGATAAGCATGGAACCTTTGATGCCTTGCCTGTTACCATCGTTAAGATTTTTGATTCCGATGTGGGGAGTATAGATTCCGGTCAAATGTGGATAGGCTTGGCTCAACTTCAAGAAATGACCGGCTTTAAAGCAGAAGCCACTTATTTTGTTGCCAATAAAAATTACAATCATCAAGAAAGAAAAGGCTGGAGTTTTATCCCACAAGAAACCTTGCTTGAGGATATAAACAAGCTTATTGCTTCCAAAAAGATTTCCGGATCGATAATGTATTTATTGCTATTGGCCATTGCCTTATTGGCCATTTTTGATACCCAGGTATTGTCTGTTTTTCGTAGACAGAAAGAGATAGGAACTTATATTGCCATGGGAATGACCAGATTACAAGTGGTAGGTTTGTTTACAGTAGAAGGCAATATGTACAGTCTTCTTGCCATGCTCCTTGGGGCTATAGTAGGAATACCTATGCTTAGTTTCTTGGCCGTGAAAGGCATTTCATTTCCTGAAGTAACGCAAGGCATGGGGGTGACCATGGCCGAAAGAATATTCCCTGTTTTTAGCCTTCAGCTAATTGCAGGAACCATGTTATTGTTGATTATTTCTGCAACCATCGTTAGCTTTTTGCCTGCTAAAAAAATAGCAAATATGAATCCAGTTGAGGCCTTAAAAGGAAAGTTACAATGATTAAATTTTTGTTTAAAGGAATTATTCGGGACAAGAGTAGGAGCATACTTCCAATTGTTGTCATTTCTCTTGGTGTATCGCTTACCATTGTATTGAGCGGTTTTCTCAGTGGTGCAATGACGGATATGGTAGATCAAAATGCAAGATTTGAAACCGGTCATGTGAAGGTTATGTCCAGGGCCTATGCTGAAAACAAAGAACAACTACCCAATGATTTGGCCTTGCTGGGAGTTGACAGTTTGATTTCCTATCTAAGGTCCAATTATCCGGATTTACAATGGGTGGAAAGAATTCGCTTTGGAGGCCTGCTGGACGCTCCGGATGCCGATGGTGAATCAAAAGGCCAGGGACCTGCCGCCGGCATAGCCATCAATTTACTGGATGCTTCCAGTGGAGAAGTAGAGCGAATGAATATTGAAAGGGCCATCGTTTCAGGAGCTTTGCCTGATTATGCCAATGAAGCACTTATTGGGGATGAATTTGCGAAAAAACTAAAGCTTAACATAGGAGATGAGGTTACTTATTTTGGTACTACCATGAATGGCAGCATGACTTTTCAGAATTTCACCATCAGTGGTACCATTCGGTTTGGCATTGCAGCCATGGATAAAGGAGCCATTTTGCTTGACATTTCAGCGGCTCGACAAATGCTGGACATGCAGAATGGAGCTGGGGAAATACTTGGCTTTTTTCACAATGGTGTTTATAATGATAAAGCTGCTTTGGCCATGGAGAACTCCTTTAACAATCAATTAAAGAGCAATCCGGATGAGTATGCGCCCCAGATGTTTACCCTTCGCTCACAAAATAATTTGGGAGATTTGCTGGATTATGCCAATAGCATGTCGGCCATTTTTGTGTTAATTTTTGTAGGAGCCATGTCTGTGGTTTTGTGGAATACAGGTTTGATAGGAGGGCTTAGACGTTATCAGGAGTTTGGAATTCGACTGGCTTTAGGGGAGTCTAAAGGCAAAATCTATCGTTCATTGGTAATGGAGGCTACCCTTATTGGAATGATTGGTTCTTTGATTGGTACAGGTATTGGCTTAGTAGGTGCTTTTTATTTGCAAAATTATGGAATCAACATTGCAGGGATGGTGGATAACTCTTCCATGATGATGCCTACGGTAATGCGTGCCAAGGTAACCCCTAATCTCTATTATATTGGTTTTATTCCGGGGGTATTTGCCATGGTTTTTGGAAATATGCTTTCAGGTATAGGAATATATAAAAGAGAAACAGCCAGTTTATTCAATGAGTTGGAAGTGTAATATCAAGATTATTAATCTATGAATACAGCAAGAAATTTTACAGGAAAAATGAAAAAAATCATCCTTTTATTCAGTTTTTTATTTTTGGGGATAATGTCCGGGCAGGCCCAGGATGCACAGATCATCCTTGACAAGGTGGATAAAAACATGGTTTCGAAAACAGAAATAACAGAATCAGAGATGATCATAAGAGGAAAAAGAAATGTCCAAACCATAGGTTCAAAATCCTATACCGAAGGCAACAAAAAATCTTTTACAGAATACCTTTACCCGGAACGGGAGAGAGGAACAAAGATGTTAAAACTGGAAGACCGTCTATGGATCTATTCCCCATCCACAGACAGGACCATACAGCTGTCAGGTCATATGCTTCGGCAATCTGTTATGGGTTCCGATTTGTCTTATGAAGACATGATGGAAGATCGAAAACTGAAGGAAATATATGATGCAATCATTTTAGGAGAAGAAACCATTGATGAAAGGAAAACTTGGATTTTGGAATTAACTGCTTCGGTAGAAAATGTAAGTTATCACAAGCGTAAGATATGGGTAGATCAGGAACGATTTATTCCGCTTAAAGAAGAATTGTTTGCCAAAAGTGGGCAACTCCTAAAAAAAACAACATTGTCTGACATTTCACAGATTGACGGTCGGTGGTATCCAAAAAAAATCAACTTTAAGGATGTATTAAAATCAGGCAATGGAACAGATTTTATTATTAAGAAAATTCAATTCAATCCAGCCATCCCTGCGTATATTTTCACCAAAGCATCCTTAAAAAAATAACCGAATAAATTAACCGAAAATTTCAATAGTCAATTGAATTGCCCATGAAATTATCCTTTCAACTTGCCTTTAGAAACCTTATTGGTGCCGGGTTAAGAACTTGGCTTATCGTGGGAATTTTGACTTTTACTTTTTTGGTTATACTTTTCTACAATGGATTATTGGATGGCTGGAACCTACAGGCCAAGAGAGATGCAATCAATTGGGAATTTGGTTACGGTCAATTTCAACACAAGGATTATGATCCATACGATCCTTTTAGTTTGCAAAATGCTCATGGTGTATTTGATGCAAGAAATGCACAAGGTTTAACTCCTCTATTGATGCGGCCGGCATCAATATTTCCCAATGGTAGAATGCTGTCCGTTACTTTAAAAGGTTTACCTAAAAATCAACGACAGTTAAAAATTCCTGTAGATCGATTGGATAAACAAGAGGGGGCCATACCTGTGGCCATAGGTAAAAGAATGGCAAAAACAGCCAAACTTTCCTTAGGAGATGAAATAAGCTTACGTTGGCGGGATAAAAATGGCACATTCGATGCAGAAAATGTGAAGGTGGCTGCCATTTTTAATACAACCATAAGTACAGTGGATCAAGGTCAAATTTGGATGCGTTTGGAGGACCTATGGAGGATAACCGGAATGAACAATGAAGCGACCATTATGATTGCTGATCAGCCTATGCCTGATACCAGTTTTAAAGATTGGAATTATGTAAATCAGGAAAAGCTTTTACAGAACATTAACAATGTCATTGAAATAGAAAGAGCCAGTGCAAGGATTATTTATTTTATATTATTGGCCATCGCCTTATTGGCTATTTTTGATACTCAGGTATTGTCCGTATTTCGAAGACAAAAGGAAATAGGCACCTATATCGCTTTGGGAATGACAAAGAATGAAGTTACAGGACTTTTTACCCTCGAAGGCAGCATGTACAGTTTATTCTCCATGTTTTTGGGTACACTAATTGGAGTGCCTTTATTTGGCTATTTGTCCCAAAAAGGAATTTCTTTCGGCGCATTTACCGCGGATATGGGCATAGGGATGGGAGATAGAATTTATCCATCTTTTAGTCCTTCACTTTTGGTTTCTTCAGCCCTCATAGTAATAATTTCTGCCACTATAGTAAGTTTTATTCCTGCCCGTAAGATTGTTACCATGAATCCTATAGATGCTTTGAAAGGGAAACTTCAATAAATATTTTGATTAACTTTAATACAATATCTTTAGCCCTAAAAAAAACCAATGATCAGCTCCCTTCAATTCCAAATTGCTTTTTTATTTTTGGTATTTAGTTCAAGCCTCCTTTATGCACAAGTACCATTGCCTTCAGAAGCCCTGCTGATCTGGCAGAATGAGGAGCAAGAGGCAGTGTTTCATTATGATCTGCATGAATTTGATGGAGAAAAATAAAATCAAACGAAGAATAGAATTATACCAATTCCTGATTATAATATTTTCAATCCTACAAAGCTTGACAAAGACCAATGGGTTAAAAGCAGCAAAAGATGCAGGTTGTAAAATTGCCATACTTACGGCCACCCATGAAACCCGTTTTGCTTTGTACCAAAGTGATGTTAATGCTTATTCTCTAATAGCAGTAAAATGGCAAAGGTGACCTTTTCAGGGATTTTGTGGCGTTCTGTATAAAATTTGGTGTTTTATCGGGGATCTATATTGGTATTGGATGGAATTCTTTTTACGGGGCGCATGATTTTAAATTAAACGGAACAAATCAATCTGCAAAAGAAAGGCAAGCCCATTATAATGTATGTAGGAAGGGATCGTTGAAGAACCAATATCGCGGTATGGTGAATTGGCCATTGTTTGGTTTGAAGGAGGAGCACACGGACCTGAACAAAGAGGACCTGATGTTTTGTCTATTTTTGACAAATACCAACCCAATGGCCTATTTTACCACAATCTGCAAAGGGCTAATATTCGTTGGGGTGGAAGCGAAAGTGAGAAAGTTCCTTATCCTTGTAGGGTAACTCCTGACCCTGAAGGTTTACTTCCGGAACTGGACGTTAAAAGATTGAAGGAATGGGGCAAAGAAATAAAGAAACGATTTTCGAACCCCATTGCAAAATCGTCTGGTTCGGGAAATATTTTTAGTTTAACTTTGCCTTCCAAGGCCACTATTGACCATGTTGTAATCATGGAAAATATTCGTCATGGCGAAAGGATACGGTCTTTTAGCCTTAAAGGAAAGCTTGATAGTAATTGGGTGAATATATTTAATGGAATTGAAATAGGTCATAAATTAATTGTACCATTTTCTCCTGAAAATAATACGGAAATAAAACTTGAAATAGACCATTCCAAGGGTGATGTCCAAGTTTTAAGTTTTGAAGTTTATAACTCGAAAAAGCGACTTTAATTTTAAATAACCTTATTTACTTGTTGAGCGTTTGTTTGAAGTAAGAAGAGGTCAATAGATTTATTACAGATCGGAAGAAAAATTTATTTAATCAATGAAAAGCTTAAGGTCATGGATAATCCTATTAATCAATTCTTTGGTTTTTTTGGTTGTAGTTACCCTTTCAATTTTTTCCTACAAAGAGTTTAAAAACGCCCTTGATGAAAGGGTTTTACTTCAACTTTCCTCCATCAAAAAACTGAAACGAATTCAACTCGAAGCTTTTTTACAAGCAGAAATGGAAGAATTTGAAAAACAACTGAGCCTAGGATCAGCCGATTCCATTTCAGATCCCTACAGTTTAATTGCTGAAGAGGTGGATATTCAATGTTTGCAAGACAAATTAAACTTAATTCCAAATGGAGAAAGTTTTTTTGATATTACCTCATGTGCAAGAAGAGGCGTCGTAAAACTCGCCATGATCAAAAAGGAAGGTAATAAAATACAACAGATTCAGTGCATTAATTCTGATGCTATCCAGGATATTTTGATGGAGCGTACAGGAATGGGGGAAAGTGGTGAAACCTATTTGGTGGGTAGAGATTTCCGCATGCGCTCTCTTTCTAGATTTATGCCTGATACACCTCCAGGTCAAATTAAAGCATCGACTTTGGGAGCGAAACATGCCTTGCAGGGCATCAACGGTTTTGGCATCATCGATGATTATCGAGGGATTTCTGTCTACAGTTCTTACCATAAATTGGATATAGGCAATCTAGATTGGGCGATATTGTCTGAAATTGATGTAAAAGAAGTAACAGCTCCACTGTTGATAATGAGAAATAAGTTATTCCTTATTTCATTTTTGGTACTGCTTTTCGCTTTGACATTTTCATTTTTAATTACGGTTGTATTGTCAAAACCTCTATTAAAGATGCGGCTATTCCTCAACTTTATGACACGCGGGAATTATGATTTTAATATTGAAAATGACTACCAGACCAAGGAAATAAAGGAAATGTTTGTGGCATTAAAAAAGCTTCAAAAATCTATAAGAGAGGCCATTTATTTTTCTACGGAAATTGGAAACATGAACATGAAAGCCAAGTATCAGCTTTCAGGGGAAGGTGATGTATTGGGTAAATCCTTAATGGTAATGCAGAAGAAATTAATGGAATATGAAAATGCAGAAAAGATAAGTCGATTAATGGCTAAAAAGTCTTTAATTGAAGGACAGGAAAACGAACGTAAACGTTTGTCCAAGGATTTGCATGATGGTGTAGGCCCTTTACTTACTAGTCTTAAATTAATGGTGCAAACCTCTGAACTTTCTTCCTGTGATAAAAAGAAAATCAATACTGTAGTGGATGGCACCATCGATGAAATCCGTAGGATGACCTATAATTTGATGCCATCCGTATTGGTGGATTTTGGGGTAGGTAGAGCTTTGGCTAGTTTTATTGAAAGAATGAAAAAATCCAGTGGAATCGAAATTATTTATGATGACGCCACCAAAGGAAAGGCCGGCAAGTTGAGCATGGATCTGGATATTTGTATTTTTAGGGTAAGCCAGGAACTAATCAACAATACCTTGAAACACGCCAATGCGAATAGAATAACCATTTCTTTGACAGAATTTAATGATAAAATTTCATTGTATTATCTTGATGATGGAAAAGGCTTTGATCCCAATAAAATTAAATATGGGGCTGGTTTAAGAAATATTAGGGAGAGGGTAGAAATTTTTAATGGTTACCTTAGTATTCGTTCTGACCAGTACGGAACTGAAGTGGAAGTTGAAATACCTTTGAAAGATGGATAAATACAAAATTGCAATCGTTGATGATCACCAATTGTTTCGTGATGGAATAGATTCGCTTTTGTCAAAGCAGGAAGATTTTGAGGTGGTAATAAGTTCTGAAAATGGTAAAGATTTTTTTAAAAAACTAAAAAAAGGTGTTCAACCGGACTTACTATTGCTTGATTTGACAATGCCTGAAATGAACGGATTTGAGGTGCTAGTCAAATTGAAAAAAAAATATCCAAGCATCAAGGCAATCGCTATTTCTATGCATGATGATGGTAACTATATCATGCAATCTATTAGGGGAGGTGCTTATGGGTACCTATTAAAAAATACCGATGAGGAGGAGTTACTTCTTGCAATCGATACTGTTCTTAAAGGAAACAAATACTTTAATCAGGATATTTCCCAGCGGATGATCAATATCATGTCTCTGGAAGGGGTAAGTCCTAAAAAGCTGTCTCCCAAGGAAATGGAGATTTTAAAATTGATTGCAGATGGTCAAACCACAAAAGAAATTGCTCAAAAGCTATTTATTAGTACTAGGACAGTTGAGACCCATAGAAACAATATGATGAAAAAGCTGGATGTAAAAAACACTCCTGAACTTATTAATAAAGCCGCTCAATTGAATTTACTATAAAATATCCTACGTATTTATACGGATGTTTCTTATCCGTTATTCATCTGACTATAATTTACCGATTTTCTTAGAGTATCTCCGGAGACTGTTTAGCGTTAATTTTACTATAAATAAGACACTAACAAAAAACGGTTTTCCTATGAAAAGTTTAATATTTGCATTCGCTTTTTTAACCATAGCATCAGTTGGATTTGCACAAAACAAAAGTGATTTAAAAGGTCCAGCTGCGAAGAATTATAAGCCTTGGCAACAAGAGGATAAAGCTCCTGCAATAAAGGTTTATACTTTAGAAACTGCAACCAAACTACAAGGACCATCCGCGAAAAATAAAAAATCTTGGGAAATTGAAACCAAAAATTATCAAGAAACAGCCTTGGTTTCAACCAGACCAAAAGTAACCGGACCTAAAGCAAAAAATGCCAAAGTTTGGAGCAACTAAAAATACACCAAGCAACTTACATTAGCCTTGTCATTTTAAATGGCAAGGCTTTTTTTATTCTTAAAATTTGGCTCAATTACTAAAATTTTATCCCAAATTACGTTTTTATTTGGCCTTTGAGACCATGTGATTTCCTTTTAATACTTTAATATGGTATAAATTGAGTAGCTTTTGATTATTATTGAAAAAAAAACACCCGGGCAACTATTAAACTTCCCATTTAGAAAACCAACCTAAGTAAGCGAAATCAATTTAATAATTTGAGTAAATTCAAAAGCATAATACCAATTCTTAAAAGTGGATGGCTTGTTCTATTTATTTTATGTGCTTTTTCGCTCAAAGTCCATGCTCAAATTAGGGATTTGGAATCCATGTGGAAACAGCAAATGGATACCAGTAAGTATGATTTTCGGACCATAAAATACCTCCAAATATCAGAAGAGGAATTTTTAAGTTTGTATGATGCTCAGCCTAGTTTCGGTATGTACAGAGACAATTATTTTATTACAGGTGTACCGACCAATAAAGAAATTAATAAGAAAACCGCTGATGCGAAATACCAAATCAGTATCAGTCAACGGTTAACCAAATCAAGGTTGCCGTTTAAAACTTCTCTATTGCTAACCTATACCCAAAAATCGTTTTGGGACATTTACGAAAATTCTTCGCCTTTTGCAGATAACAATTATAACCCGGGAATAACCCTGATTAGACCTGTTCTCAGCAAACAAAAGTTGAAAGGTGGTATTGCTCTATCATTTGAACATGAATCAAACGGCCTGGACACTATCAATTCCAGAAGCTGGAATTTTGCTACCTTATCAGCTGTGTATTTTTATAATGCAAATATTTCTGTGCAAGGGAAGATATGGGCAGGGGTATTAGGGGATGAAAACAAAGACCTTTTTGATTACAGAGGATATGGATTAATGGCCTTTAATTATCGAAGTTTCAATGATAATTTCTGGGGGAGCCTCGTTATTAACCCAAATAACAATTTTAGCAGGGTAAATACCATTCTAGAATTGAATTTTAAACCAATTCCTTCCGCCAACCAGTATATATTCCTGCAATGGTACAATGGTTATGGTGAAAACCTTTTTGACTATAACCAATATACCTCTATGCTTAGGTTTGGATTATGTATCAAACCGGCCATGAGAAATTTCTACTGATCTTATCAATTCCAATCTTTCCTTTTCGCATTAAATAAAAAACACAATATTTTAAACGGATCACAAAGAGGTCAAATGTTTAAAGGAATAGCTTAGCCATCAATTTGTACGGCCCCTACAGTGTCGAAATTTATCAAGTCATTCTTATTACTGTAAACCATTGATCTTTTCAGGATCAAGTTTGAAGAAGAGATAGCCTACTAATTAAGGGGCAAATGCAATGGGTTATAATTTGAATCAATAAATACTCATCAACCAATCAAACCATTTTTTCTCCACAAATACAATATTTGAATGGGGTTCAATGCATCAAAATAGAACGAAAAACATAACTTTTTAGCCTAAAACATTATTTATTAAAATAGGTTATAATTTATAATGTAAAAAGTTGGCTTTGCATCCCAATTGATTTTTATTATCTTAAAAAAAAATGCAATCCTTTGTATCATTTTATAGACCCTAAATTTACGCTTTTAAAAGCCATCAATATCACCAGAAAATTGCTCCTTCCTTTAGTTTTTGGTCTCACCATATTTTGTGTGACTTTAGGCTGCGGGAATAGGGTGACCACCGGAGATGTTCCTGTAGAACTACCGCAAGCCTATTCTTTGCCTACCGGATCCAGCCCTATGGATTCAAGTTGGTGGATGTCATTTCAAGATCCGAAACTTAATAACTTGGTGGATTCTGCCATAAATCACAACCTGGAATTAAAAAGTTCGTGGTTTCAAGTGGCGCAAGAAGCCAGTAATGTCGCCATTATTGCCTCCCAAAGAGTTCCTCAGGTGTTTTTAGAATTACAAGGCGGGGCCAGTCGGCCTGCGCCTGATTTCGTAGGGGGAGAAAATACCCAACTTTCCTTGAGAACCAGCTATGAAGTAGATCTGTGGGGAAGGGTGAAACAAAGTAAGCTGGCAGCTGAAAACAGGTTGATGGCTACTTACTTGGATTATCAAACCATGGGGATTAGCATTGCTGGTGAAGTGACATTGACATGGTTTTCTTTGCAGGCCTATCGAGAACAGATGAATTTGCTTAAAGAGCAAACCGAATACAATCAGCAAATATTAGCTCTTATTCGGACGCGATTTGCCAGCGGACAAGTTAGGGGAGTGGATATTTTGAGACAAGAACAGTTGATAGAAAATACCAAAGAAGAGGCCTTGGCCTTACAAATGGAAATTAAAGTATTGAAAAATAGGCTTGCTGTGCTTTTGGGAAAAGCTCCGGGAATGCTGAACATCAGCGAAGAGGTCAATCTTCCTACTTTAAGCCCCATACCCAATGCCGGTTTACCCATGGAATTGATCAATAGACGACCGGATATTCAAAGCAGTTTCAACCAATTGGAAGCAGCCGATAGGGAAGTGGCTGTAGCCATAAGTAATACCTATCCTCGCTTGACATTTAACTTAACCGGAGCCCTAAGATCCAATACCCTTACCAATCTTGTTGAATCTCAGGCTGCATCGCTTACAGGTAGTTTGTTGATGCCATTATTTTATGGAGGAAGGTTAAAAGCGGAGACTCAACGAGCCAAGGCTTTTCGCGAGGAGCAGCTCAACGCCTATGGCCAAACGGTTTTGGTGGCAGTTCAAGAGGTTGAGGATGCATTGGTTCGTGAAAACCTTCAAAAAGAGATCATCATGAAACTTGAAAGCCAATTGGACTTGGCAGAACGTGCCTTTAATCAATTGCGGGTAGAATACCTGAATGGATCAATTGCTTATTTGGATGTTCTTGTAACCTTGGATCAAATGCAACAATTGAAAAGAGAATTGGTGAATGAAAAATTAAATTTATTGCTATATCGACTTAGCTTATACCGGGCACTTGCCGGAGGTTTTGAAAGTCCGATTGAAAATGAAGAAGATTTTAGCATACAAGAAAACTCAATCTCAACAAAATGACGCGAAAAAAAACCATATGGATAAGTTTGGGATTATTGGTTTGCAGCATTCTTATAGCCCTAATCTTTTTTTGGACAGCGCCTGAAGCCGAAATGGAAGGTGCTTCTAAAACCACGGCAATGTTGGTAGATGTGGTACAAGCAGAACAGGGGGATTTTAACCCTTCTGTGATTGCTACAGGGCTGGTACAACCCGCTACAGACATTTCATTAAGCAATCAAGTCGGTGGGGAAGTGACGCATATTGCCTCTCAATTTCTACCCGGAGCTTATGTAAAAAAAGGAGAGATGCTATTGCAAATTAATCCTGCAGATTATGAAAATACTTTAATACTTCGAAAAAGTGATCTGGCTTTGGCCCAATCGGATTATGAAGTGGAATTGGGACGGCAGGATGTAGCAGTCAAAGATTATGAACTCATAGGTGATGAGTTGTCCTCCAAAAACCAAAACTTGGTATTAAGGAAACCCCAACTTGAAGCAGCAAAGGCAAATGTTAAAGCGGCAGAAGCAGCTGTAAACCAGGCCAATTTGGATTTGCAAAGGACGGCAATTCGAGCTCCTTTTGATGCGCATATATTGTCTAGAAATGTAAATCTAGGTTCTCAAATCGCCACAGCATCTGACTTGGGCCGATTGGTGGGAATCGATGAATATTGGATCATTGCCAATGTACCATTATCCAAAATTAACTGGCTAGATATAGGTGAGGGCAAAGAAGGTTCAGGGGCACCTGTCAAAATTGTTCACCCTTCTGCTTGGGAAGATGGACAATTTAGAGAAGGAAATGTTTCAAGATTGGTTGGAGCATTGGACAGTCAATCAAGATTGGCTAGGGTAATTGTAAGTGTTCCCGACCCACTATTGCGTAAAAATCCGGATTCTAATAAACCACAGCTGATTATAGGCACCTTTGTGGAAGTTCAAATTAAAGCTCGAAAATTGGAAAATGTAGCCCGACTGCAAAGGCAATTCATTAGACCCGGAAATACAATTTGGGTTTTAAAGGAGGGGAAACTGGAAATTCGGAAAGTCAATATTCTTTTTGAAGATGGGCAGTATGCCTATATTAGAGATGGTCTGTCAGCTTCAGACCAAATCGTCGCCACTGATTTGGCCACTGTGGTGGAAGGTTCTCCACTTCGATTGGAAGAAGATTAAACGGTAAAACCATGAAAGAACAATCAAATCATGCGTTAGAGAGAGGTCCCATTGCTTTTATGGCCAAAAACCCGATCATCACCAACCTTCTGATGGTGATTTTCCTGGTGGGAGGAATTTACACCATGTATACGGTCCAAAAAGAAGTCTTTCCTCAGTTTCAATTGGACATAGTTGAAGTATCTGTGGTTTACCCCGGAGCTGCCCCTGAAGAAGTTGAACAAGGTATTGTCCTTCCAGTAGAGGAAAAAGTGCGGGAAGTACAAGGGATCATGGAAATAATTTCTTCGGCTAATGAGGGATCAGGTACCGTAGAAATTTGGTTAATTCCCGGCACAGACCGAATGAAAGCCTTACAGGACATCAACCAAGCCGTAAGTCGGATACAAACTTTTCCTGATGACATAGAAAGGCCTCAAATTGTTTTGCAAAACCAACAGATGGATGTGATGCAAGTAGGGATCTATGGCAATGTGGATGTCTGGACCCTTAGGATTTTGGCCGAACGCCTAAGGACCAGATTGCTTAGTGATGAGCAGATTACACAAGTGGAGATTGGCAATGTACCGGATTTCGTTACTCATATAGAAATTCCTAGAAATACCTTGTTACAATACAACCTCACCTTGGGTCAGGTAGCTGATTTGATTGAAGCTTCAAGTAGGGATATTCCTGCAGGGTCTATAGAAACATTGTCTGGTGAAATCCTACTTCGTATGGAAGAAAGGAAGCTTATAGCCGAAGAATTTGCCAACATAGATATTATTTCATCAGCTTCGGGGGCTACCATTAAATTGGGAGACATTGCCAGCATTAGAGATGGTTTTGAAGAGGTGGGGTTCAATGGACAATTTGAACAACAAAACACTGTTGACTTAGAAGTTTTCCGGATAGGTGATCAATCTCCTTTGGAAATCGAGGAAAAAGTCAAAAATATTCTAACCGAATTTGAGCCCGGCCTGCCACCCGGGGTAAAAGTGAGGATAGAAAGCAATAGGGCCGAAGATTTTAGAGAAAGACTTTCTTTGTTAACAGAAAACGGACTGATGGCCATCGTCATTGTTTTGGTCATTTTAGGTTTATTTCTAGAATATAGGTTGGCTTTTTGGGTAATGATGGGGATGACGGTGTCCTTTGTTGGAGCCATGCTTTTTCTTCCCATTGTGGGGCTAAGTATCAATATGATTTCCATGTTTGGCTTTCTGATTGTATTGGGAATTGTGGTTGATGATGCCATCGTAGTAGGAGAAAACATCTATGAATTTAGGCAGAAGGGCTACTCCTATATTGATGCAGCCATCTTGGGGGCAAAAGATGTTTCCAAGCCGGTAATCATTAGTATTTTAACCACTGTAATCGCCTTTGTGCCATTGTTATTTATTCCGGGGGAAACCGGGAAATATTGGTGGCCATTGCCTGTAGTGGTTATTGTGGTCTTGTTTGTATCCTTATTTGAGGCCTTATTTATTTTACCTTCCCATGTAACCAAATCACCTAGAGTGAAAAAACATGCTTGGGTACAAAAACTGGAGACCTGGCAAGGAGCTATAGCCTCCGGTTTTAACAGGTTTATCAACAAACATTACAAACCTTTTCTGGACCTCTGTTTAAGGAATAGATACCTGACTTTTTCAGCTGCCATTTCATTATTGGTGCTGGTAGGAGGTTTTGCTTACAGTGACCATATGGGAACAGTCTTGATGCCGGAAGTAGCCGCTGATGAAATAGAAGCTGCTGTTCGCCTCCCAGTGGGTACAACGAATGACCAGGCAGCAAAAGTAGCCGTCGAAATTACAAACAATACCCACAAGATGTTTGAGGCTTATGATTTGTATGAAGTGGCCTATGGAGTCAAAACAAATGTCCGTGGTAAGGATTTTATTGATGTTGAAATTGTCATGAAACCACCGGATCAGCGTGACATGAGTCCCAAAGAATTGATAGAAATATGGCGGGACAATATTGGTGATATAAAAGGGGTGGATCAAATTAATTTTGAGGCCGAACGTGGTCCGGGTGGAGCCCGGCAAGACATTAGCGTAGATCTCAGTCATCCCGACATTGAAGTTTTGGAACGGGCCAGTCAGGCATTTTTGGAAAGGGTAGAATCCTTTACGGAAACCCGTGATGTAAGCGACAATTACAATAAGGGTAAACGACAGCTGGGCTTTGAATTGCTCCCTGAAGGCCGAAACCTAGGCTTAACGCCCAATATGGTGGGTCAGCAAGTGAGGAATGCCTTTTTTGGTGCATTGGCCATGCGGCAACTGAGGGGAATCAATGAGTTTGAGGTAAGGGTAAAACTTCCCCTTGAGGAACGGAAAGACATCAATTATCTTGAGGAATTTATCATTCAGGCGCCCAATGGTGTTTCTGTTCCATTGTTGGATGTAGTTCGGGTCAAGGAAGGGGAGACTTTTACCAATATCAATAGAAGAGATGGAAAAAGGGTGGTGAATGTAGGAATGGACGTGGAGCCTCCAGCCGCACAAACCAGGGTACTTAAAGCCCTAAACCAACAAGTATTGCCACAACTCAGGGCTGATTTTCCCGGAATAGCTTGGACTTATGAAGGAAGTCAAGCACAAATGCGGGAATCGACTGAAGCCCTCTGGTCGGGCTTTATAATCGCCATGCTTTTGATTTTCTGTCTTTTGGCAATTGCATTGAATAGTTATTCCCAACCTATCATAATAATGTTGGCCATTCCATTTGGAATTGTTGGTGCAGTTATTGGACATATTCTTTTAGGCTACGATCTGTCTTTGGTTAGCCTTATGGGAGTAATCGCCTTATCAGGAGTGGTGGTCAACGATTCCTTAATTATGATTGACTATGCCAATAAAACCCGAAAAGAGTTTTCCGCTTACGAGGCCATTCATGAAGCAGGTGTAAGGCGTTTCAGGCCAATTATTTTAACTACTTTGACCACTTTTGGAGGATTGACCCCAATCATTCTCGAGACCTCTAGTCAAGCATTTCAGCTTATTCCCATGGCCATTTCATTAGGCTTTGGAATCATATTCGCAACGGGTATCATATTGGTAATCGTTCCTTGTCTATATATGATTTTTGAAGATCTGGTAGCTGCGGTCAAGCCCAAAGAAAAAGTAAATGCCTAAGAACAATTGTTTTCAAATAGTTTATATTTGAAAACAAATAGCACTCATGAAACAATTTATTCATTTATCCTTTTTTGTTCTTTTGATAAGTAGCTCATTCTTAGTTAAGGCACAGGTTGTTGATCAAAAAGTACATCAAGTCATTTTTCAAGTCACTAAAGGTGAAATGAAAGACCAGAATAAAGCCATCGGACAACTAAATAATATCTTAAAAGCATTACCAAAGGCTGAAATTGAAGTAATTTGTCATGGAAACGCCCTTCCAATGTTACTGAAGACAGAGAGTCAAGTAAAAGAGGGAATAGCAGATTTACAGCAAAGAGGAGTAATTTTTGCTGCTTGTGAGAACACGATGAAAAGGGCCAAGGTAAGTAAAGATGACCTGATACCCGGATCCATTACTGTTCCCTCAGGATTGGCAGAAATCATCATTAGGCAAGAGCAAGGATGGGCATATATCAAGGCAGGTAATTAATTGGGTAAAATTTGTTAGCCTATTTCTAATTATACACTATTTCAAATCAAAAAAAATAAGTTGGCTAATTCCCCTTTTATAAGAATAAAAGGGGAATTTTTTAACAATTTCAATAATATAATCTCCTCATAGTAAGTAGAAGGTCTATCATTCTCAAACATCCCTAATCATTTACGATTTTTTTATCCAGTCTTTCTTAGGGCTCAGGGTTTACTAAATAATCCGAACTAAATTTAATTTCATTTTGGGAGTTAATTTTTTTCTATTTTTTTTATAAGGGTTAAAATTGTTTTAACCAATACAATATCAGCTATTTATGTAAATCTATTTTTTGAAATCCTAAGCCCTATACATTAATATTTCAGTCAAATTAATTTTTTTTTCTTTATCACAGAGGGATTTTGAATACACCTGCGTCTAAAGAAGAAAATAAAAAAACAATAAAATGAAAAAGATATTCATAATGCTCGCAATGGTTGCTTTTACTTCAATGGCTTATGCTCAAGGTAAGAGACCTGAACCTCCAACAACAGATGAAATCATAGAGATGGCTACCAAAGAGCTGGGCTTATCCGATGAGCAGGTTACAGAATGGAAAACCATTCACGAAAAATATGCTGATGACATGAAGTCCAGAAAAACCGCCAAAGAAGCGAGAGAAAAAATCGATACGGAATTGCAGGCCACTTTAACTGAAAACCAGCTGGAAACTTATTTAGAAAAAAAGGAAGAAAGAGAAAGCCGCCCTGCTAGGGGACCTCGGGAATAATATGATTTAATTCATCTTTAATGAAAGGACTCAATTATTTCTTTCATTCAGCAGCAAGAAATTGATGTTGTATTGTTTGAGCCCAAATTTGACTAAAATGAAAAAAATGAAAGTAAAATCATTATTAGGGTATTCAAAATACCTGTATTTATTGCCTTTAATATTTGCTTTAGCTTCTTGTGTGGATGAAGTTAAGGATATTGTAGATGGGGAGGAAGAAGAAGTTGAGGTCATCATTGATGATACTGATTTTGAAGCTACTGACTGGACCACAGCTACGCATAGCAATGATGCAGCCCCTGATTTTGAGGAAGTATTCAATGATCAGGCGGTAAAAAGGCTGGATATTGTTATCAGTGAAGATCGCTGGCAAACCATGCTAGGGGATATGACCAATATATATGGCACCTTTGGTTCTCGTGGTGGGGGCGGTGGTCCCGGTGGTGGTGGATTTGGCGGTGGCACCAGTAATTTCTCAGATGAAGATCCCGTTTTTGTACCTGCTGAAGTATATTATGAAGGGAAAGAATGGTACCGAGTAGGTGTCCGCTTTAAAGGCAATTCAAGTTTACAAAGTAGTTGGCAATCAGGTATTTTAAAGTTGTCCTTTAAACTAGATTTTGATGAATTTGAGGATGATTATCCACAAATTAAAAACCAACGCTTTTATGGTTTCAAGAAGTTAAGTTTGAAGAACAACTACAACGATAAATCCATGCTGAGAGAAAAGGTGGCGACCGAGATTTTTCGAGATGCAGGATTAGTTGCTTCACATACGGCCTTTTATACAGTATATGTTGACTATGGAGATGGCCCGATTTATTTTGGATTATATACCATGGTAGAAGAGGTAGATGATACCCTTATTGATACCCAATACGCTGATAATGATGGCAACTTGTACAAACCTGATGGTGATGCAGCCAGTTTTGCTTATGGGACTTACGATGAAGATGAATATGTGAAAAAGACCAATGAGGACGAGGCAGATTTCTCCGATGTAGAAAGTTTATTGACCGTATTGCATGATGCTTCCAGAACATCTGATCCGGCCATCTGGAGATCAAATCTTGAGGAAGTGTTTGATACTGACGTTTTCCTTAAATACTTGGCAGTTAATACAATTATTCAAAATTGGGATACTTATGGACGGATGACCCATAATTATTTTTTATACAATGATCCTGACACTGATAAATTGAACTGGATTCCTTGGGACCATAATGAGGCCCTTCAAAGTGGAAACCAGCAGGGAAGTTTACCATTAAATTTCTCTGGCTTGAATGCCTCTAGTTGGCCTTTGATTGGCTATTTATATGCAGACGCGGTATACAAGGAAAAATATGATGCCTATGTAGCAGAAGTTATCAATGGTGCATTCAATACCAGTACAGTACAATCAAAATACACCACTTATGCTGCTTTGGTAGAACAATATGCCACCAGTGAAAACAATGGCTATACCTTCTTGAATAGCAGTGGGGACTTTCAAAATGCAGTAAGCACCTTAATGTCTCATGCCACATCCAGAGCAAATGCGGTAAGTAATTACCTTAATGATTAAAAAAATAGTTCATTCAAATATTTAATACCCGATTATAGTTATAAGTAAGTTTAGGTTGTTTATGTTCACCAGTACCGGGAGAAGTGATTTCTTAGAAAAACCTTCTTCAGGTGCTGGTTTTTTTATGCTTATAAATCACCCTATAATTAAGCTTAACCATGCATTATTTAGATATCAGGTCCGTATTATTGACCACCCTTAAAAAACGATATATTATCCTGTCAATTGAAAGGCTTGCACAACATCATTTATCTTCTATTTCCACAGCAGAGCCACCTTCCATCCAATTCGGGAAAACCTCTCCTAATCCTTCGACCATAAACTGAACGGCAATTGCAGCAACTATTAAACCAAATAATCGAGTAAATCCTACAAAAACAATATCATCTACCTTATTTTCTACTTTATAGGAAAAACTGAAGACGATAAAAAGTAAAAAATAACTGAGCAATAAAACACCGGATAATCCTACATAAGTAGTTGAACCACTTGCTCGGAAACTGTACAATAATACGGTAGTAATTGATCCGGGCCCGGCCAACATCGGAATGACAAGCGGAACCATTACTTTTTCAAACCTAAGCTTGGCCAAGCCTAGATTGGTATCGGCCTCTTCTTTTAACTCTTCTAGTTTGGTAGCAGATCCATTGATCATTGACAATGCAGTGAACATCAAAAGAAACCCACCGGCAATCTTAAAAACTTCTATATCGATATTAAAAAATACCAAAATATATTCTCCCAAAATTAAAAATAAAAGTAAGGTCACGAAGGAAGTCCCTGTAACCATAAGGGCAATTTTTCTTCTTACTTTTGGTGTGGCGTCTCCGGTCATTTCATACCAAATGGGTATAAGGCCAATGGGATTTACCATGGCCAACATTGCTGCTAAAAAGTTTAGATTTAGATTCCAATCCATATTAAATCGTATTAGGATTAAACATCAGAAATATTTAGCACAATGTATGCCAGTTTTGAATTGGACAGTTAGCTGCCAAAATCCCCCATCGGCAAAAAAAGCGTGTTTGTATAGGCAAAAGTGGCAAACGTCTATTGTACTTTAATAAAATAGCATATTATCCCACCTTTAAAGTGTTAATCTAAAACACTTTAAAAAATGAAACGGTACCTTCTTATATTTAGCTTATTTTTTGTGCAGCCCATCAATGCACAGGAAGTTGCACCCAGCCCCGAAATTTGGTCACTGGAAGATTGTATAAATTATGCCCTAGAAAATAATATCACTGTTAAAGATGCTGTACTGAACACAGACTTGGCGGAAGTCGATTACGACAGGGCCAAATCCGCTAGATTACCGAATTTATTTGGAAGTGCTTCACAAACATTTACAAGTGGTAACAGTATAGATCCCATTACCAGTGATTTCGTCTCTGAAAAAATTAATAGTAACAATTTAGGTATAAACAGTTCCATGACCCTTTATCAAGGCAATCAACTGAACAACCAGATTGAACAAAATAAATTGCTGATGGAGCAAAGTATTTTTCAAGAAGAAGTGGAGAAAAATAACATTGCCCTAAATATTTTGGAGACCTATTTACGAGCCCTGTACAGCAAAGAAAGCATTAGCATTGCAGAGAACAACTTGGAAGCTTCTGAACAGGAAGTCCTACGTGCCAAAGCGAGATTGGATGCAGGAACCATCGCCTTATCGGATTATACTGAAGCACAAAGCCAGGCAGCAACAAACAAGTTCAATGTAATCACGGCAAAAAACACCTATGAGCAATACATCATTGACCTAAAACAATTGTTGGAATTGTCTCCAACACAGGAGATTGCCATCCAAACCATTGACAAAGACTTGGATTTAATAAATCTTGAACTTAATAAGACAGCCATTTATTACAAGGCGCTTCAGTTTTTACCGGAAGTTGAGGTTAGCGATCTAAATATCGCAATCAATGAAAAAGAATTGGCCATTGCTAAAGGTGCATACAAGCCTACCTTATCCTTGAATGGTAGTGTAGGTACCGGTTATACCAGCATCAATTACCTTTCTTTTTCAGATCAATACAATTCCAATTTTAACCAAAGACTTGGATTGACCTTAACCATTCCGATTTTTAACAGAAATCAAACCAAATCAGCAGTGAAATCAGCCGCTTTGAATATAGAAAAAGCGCAGATTCAAAAACAAAATACAGAAAAAGTCATCTACAAAAATGTTGAAACCGCCTATCAAAATGCCGTTTCAGCCCAAGAGCAATTGCTTGCTGCAAAATCTTCTCAGGAAGCGGCTGAACAATCTTACAGGCTTGCCCAGAAAAAATATGAACTTGAAGATTTGAGCACTACAGATTTGGTAATCAGTCAAAACACCTATACCAATGCCAGACAAAATTACTTGCAAGCCAAGTATTTAAATATTCTGTACAACCAATTGTTACAATTTTATCAAGGAAACGACATTAAACTATAATTAATTTTAACATGAAAACTAAAAAATATGTCATCGTTGGCAGCATTCTATTGGTAATACTTGCTCTTGTGGCTTATAAATTTATCAATGGAGAGGATGCAGTGTTAATGGAAGCGAAAACGGTTAAAGCCAAAAAGGCGGATGTTACCACTTTGGTCACCGCCACCGGCACCATGGAACCTATTACTCAGGTGGAAGTGGGTACACAGGTATCTGGGGTGGTAGAAAAAATATATGTTGATTATAACAGTGAAGTAAAAGAAGGGCAACTTATTGCCGAGTTGGACAAGACAAACCTCAAAGCTGCCCTTACCCAAAACCAAGCTGCTTATGATAATGCTTTAAGTCAAAAAAAATATACTGAAACCATTTTTGAAAGACAAAAGAAGCTTTATGAAAATAAAGTGATAAGTAAGTCAGATTATGATGAAGCGCTTTACAGTTATGAAACAGCCAAAGGTACTGTCACGCAGCGTTTGTCTGATCTTCAAGCGGCTAAAACCAATTTGGGTTATGCCAATATTTATTCTCCTATTGACGGGGTGGTTCTTTCCCGCGACATCGACGAAGGGCAAACAGTAGCGGCCAGTTATAGTACACCGACATTATTTACCATTGCGCAGGATTTAAAAGAAATGCAAGTGGAAGCAGATGTGGATGAAGCAGATATCGGGTATGTCAAAGAGGGCCAACGCGTAACCTTTACTGTTGATGCATATATTGGAGAAACTTTTGAGGGTGAAGTGACCCAGGTTAGATTGG
This sequence comes from Cyclobacterium sp. 1_MG-2023, assembly GCF_030546805.1. Lineage (GTDB taxonomy): Bacteria > Bacteroidota > Bacteroidia > Cytophagales > Cyclobacteriaceae > Cyclobacterium. Next base: position 319,159 of record NZ_JAUOPC010000001.1, read on the forward strand.
ATCCAACAATTACTTCAAATGTGGTGACTTATACTGTGGTGATCCGAGCAGATAATCCGGATCTTAAATTGAAACCCGGATTGACAGCAACAATTTCTATTTATACCCTTGAATTGAATGATGTGCTTAGCGCTGAGGCCAAGGCTATAAATTTTACTCCGGATGTTGAAAGTTTGAATGAATACAATATGCAAAATAATTTGCCACCTACTAAATCAATTAAGCAGAGCGAAAAGACCCAGGTGTGGGTTTTAAATCAAGACCGTTCACTGACTGCTAAAACTGTAGATATTGGAGCTAGTGATGGGGTAAATGTTCAAATCCTATCCGGTATTAATGAGGGTGATGAATTGGTATACAGCTTAAAACAAACCAGCCAAGAAGTTGCAAAAGAAGCTAGTAGCGAAAGTCCATTTATGCCCCAAAGACCAGGGGGAGACCGTAAAAAATAAAATAGCCATGAGCAAAGAAATCATTAAAATAAATGAGCTTAAACGCTCCTTTACCATGGGGACGGAAACTGTTCACGCTCTTAAAGGAATCTCATTTACAATAAATAAAGGAGAGTTTGTTACCATAATGGGCTCAAGTGGTTCCGGAAAGAGTACTTTGCTGAACATATTAGGTTGTTTGGATCAACCAAGTTCCGGAAGTTATGAGATAGATGGTGTCAGTATAAAGGATTTAAGTAAAAACCAGTTGGCGAACATAAGAAATGAAAAAATTGGGTTTATTTTTCAATCCTATAATCTACTCCCCAGAACTACAGCCATAGAAAATGTAGAATTGCCACTATTGTACAATAGGAAAGTTAATTCGACGGAAAGAAAATCTAGAGCCATTAAAGCATTGAAAATGGTAGGGCTAGGGGATAGGTTACACCATACCCCTTCCCAGCTTTCCGGTGGACAACAGCAACGTGTAGCCATTGCAAGATCTCTGGTTAACGATCCAGTCATGATTCTTGCTGATGAAGCTACAGGTAACCTGGATACCCGAACCTCCTATGAAATCATGTCCTTGTTTCAGGAATTAAATCGAAAAGGAATCACCATCACCTTTGTTACGCATGAGCCTGATATTGCATCTTTTAGTAACAGGACCATTGTACTCAAAGATGGCAATATAATCAAGGATTATTTCAATACTAATATTTTATCTGCTGAGAAAGAATTGGCAGCATTACCCATTGAAGATCATTAATCATGAGAATTTTAAACTTATTGAAAGTTGCTTTTAAAGCCATTGTTCTCAATAAAATGAGAAGTCTATTGACGATGCTTGGGATCATTATTGGTGTGGCCTCAGTTATAGCCATGCTGGCCATAGGGGAAGGCTCAAAGGCCAGTATAAGGGAAAGTATTTCCAATATGGGATCTAATATCATCACCATTCGTCCGGGAGCTGAGGTGCGAGGAGGGGTAAGAGGAAGTGCTAGTGACATGCAAACATTAACCTTCGAGGATTATGAAGCCATCCGGGATGAGGCTACCTTATTGAGCCATATAACCCCTATGGTCAATGGTGGGGGGCAAGTGATCAATGGATCAAATAACTGGCCCTCAACTATTTATGGTGTAAACCCTGAGTACTTGGAAATTAAAGTGGTGGATCTTCAAAATGGCAGTATGTTTACCAATGCTGAAGTACAAGCTGCCGCCAAGGTTGCCTTAATTGGGCAAACTGTTGTGGAAAATGTATTTCCCGATGGCACCAATCCTGTGGGGCAAATGATTCGATTTAACAATATCCCATTTAAAGTAATCGGAGTATTGGAAGAAAAAGGAGAAAATACATTTGGCCAAGATCAAGATGATGTAGTTATTGCACCTTATACAACAGTTCAGAAACGAATTCTTGCCATAGATTACTTGAATCAGGTAATGGCATCAGCTGTAAGCGAAGAAGATGCCCCGGAAGCCGTAACTCAGGTGATTGATATCATGCGTACACAGCATAAATTAAGGGATGACGAAGAGGATAATTTTAGCGTACGTTCAATGGAAGAGTTAATTTCCACTTTTAGTTCTACCACAGAAATGCTGACCATACTTTTGGTAGCTGTTGCAAGTATATCCTTATTGATTGGGGGAATAGGTATCATGAACATTATGTATGTTTCTGTAAAAGAAAGGACCAAGGAGATTGGACTCCGCATGGCAATTGGGGGAAGGGGAGCAGATATATTAATGCAATTCCTAATTGAAGCCATACTTATCAGCATTACCGGTGGTTTGCTTGGAGTAGTATTGGGACTTGGTGCTACAGTTTTTATTGAAAAGTTCTTACATTGGCCAACCAGTGTAGCCTTGTATTCAATCGTTATTTCTTTTGCAGTGTGTGCAATAACCGGTATCTTTTTCGGATGGTATCCGGCTAGAAAGGCTGCAGCACTGGATCCGATCACAGCATTACGATACGAATAATTATTATGGAGTATAACAAGAAAATAACGACCTTTTCTCACCTTTTGGTGTGGTTTGTTTTATTCAGCATGCCATATGTCTTATCTTATGGACAAGAGCAGGAGTTAAGTCGAGTAATTGCTCATTTCTGGATTCCTCTGGTATTTTATGCCATTATCTTTTATGTCAATTATTTTCTTTTTATTGACCGATTTTTGTTCCAAAAGAAAATGCTTGAATTTATCGGGCTCAATATTATCTTGCTGGTAATTTTATTATGGTTGAGAGAAGGCATTGACAATACTTTCTTTGCTGAGCTTGTAAGAAAACCTCGTGAGAATGGAGACAATGGCCCTTCCTTTAAGATGTTTATTTATGTTCAGTTACTTTCCTATATGGCTCCATTGATATTTGCCATTGCCATAAAAACTACCCAGCAATGGGTGAAAACTGAAGCTGAAAGCAAGGAAGCCGCTAACTATAAATTAAAAACTGAGTTACAACACCTGCATTATCAGTTGCAACCCCACTTTTTCTTCAACTCATTAAACAATATTTATTCGCTTGTGGATATTTCTCCGGAAGAAGCCAAAAAATCCATCCACAGTTTAAGTAAGTTGATGCGCTATATGCTTTATGAAACAAATTTGGAAAAAGTCCCCTTATCCAAAGAAATTGATTTTATGAAGAAATACATTGAGTTGATGAAGCTTAGGGTTTCTGATAAAACAACAGTTAACTATCATTTCCCCACTATCAACACAGGCATAACGGTAGCACCCTTGTTATTTATTTCCTTAATAGAAAATGCATTCAAACATGGCATTTCAGCCAGAAATGAAAATTTGATAGAAATGGATATGAAATTGGACAATGATATTGTGGTTTTTAAAATTGAAAATGATAACTTTCCGAAAAAAGTAGCAGATAAAAGTGGTTCTGGAATCGGGCTTCAAAATCTTGAAAAACGATTGCAATTATTATATCCTAATAAATATCAATTTAAGCATGAGCTAATTGATAATCGTTTTTTGGTTACTTTAACTATAGAAACTTCTTAAAATTGAATGAAGAATTTGAAAATTTCATGTCTGATTGTAGATGATGAACCGATGGCATTGAACCTTGTGGAAAGTTATGTGAATAAAACACCCTTTCTGGATTTAAAAGGAAAATGTAGTAGTGCCATTGAAGCCATGGAATTTTTAAAAGCCACACCTGTTGATCTGCTATTTTTGGACATTCAGATGCCTGATCTTACAGGTATAGAATTTTCGAAATTGCTTCCAAAAGAAACCAGAGTAATTTTTACTACGGCCTTCGACGAGTATGCATTGGAAGGGTTCAAAGTAGAAGCCTTGGACTATTTATTGAAACCCTTTGATTATGCAGAGTTTTTGGCTGCAGCAAATAAGGCCAGTACTTGGTTTAATTTGGTTAGAGGAAAACAAACAGCTCCTGAGAAAGTGGAGAGTAATGAATTTTTATTTGTAAAGTCTGAATACAAGCAAGTTCGGATCAAACTTTCTGAAGTATTGTACTTTGAGGGATTGAAGGATTATATCAAAATTTGGTTAAAAGACCAATCCAAGCCTATTCTGACCCTGATGAGCCTTAAATCGTTGGAGGACGAATTACCTGAAAGTCAATTTATGCGGGTGCATCGGTCTTATATTGTCTCTCTTAATAATATAAATGTAATCGAACGCAGCCAGATCCTAATCAATGATCAGCGCATCACCGTTTCTGATCAATACAAACCCAAATTTTTAGCTTTTATCAATGGCCATTCATTTAATTAAGATTCTAAAAATGATTTAAGCTAGTTTTCTGTGGCTTTCTTTCTATGTATATTTTTTATTAACTTTAGTAATAGGCGAATTCAATATTTTCTTGGTTTTAATATGGAGTTGAAACATAGTGATATCACAGAAAAGATTATCGGAGCCTCTTTTGAGGTTCATAAATTTTTGGGCAATGGCTTTCAAGAGGTCATTTATCAGCGGGCTCTAGCATGGGAAATGAGACAGTTGAATCTTGAATTTGCCAGAGAAATTGAACAAGACATTTTTTACAAAGACCTAACAAGACCAATCGGAACTCGAAGAGCTGATTTTGTAGTAGAAGGAAAAGTTTTAGTGGAGCTCAAAGCTAAAATTCATTTAGAAGACGTTCATTTGGCCCAAGTGCTGAACTATTTAAAAGCTTATAGGTTAAAAGTCGGGCTACTGATTAACTTCGGAAGTAAAAGTCTCACATTTAAGCGATTGGTGTTGTAAATGATCGTTGAATCACGGATTAAAGGATTTCACTGATTAGGGTTCCAAGAAATCTGTGCAATCCGTGTAATCCGCCAAAAATCAGTGATTCAAACGGGAAAGGATGAAAAAAAAAGATGAACCACGGATCAGACGTGAATAATAATTACTCAAGTTCCAAAATCCGCACAATCCGTGCAATCAAATTAAATCCGTGATTCCGACCTTATATTAATCGACTACCTCTTCAAATAAAGAAGCGTCAATTCCCGGTATCAATTTCAAGGCGTTTTTATAGTAGATTTTTTGAAGGACAGGGTCGGGGAGGCCTAGGCCATACATCTTCCAATGGGCATGCCGCTTTCTGTAATAATCAAAATATTCATCATAAGTCTCCAAAACCCTAAAATAAGTATAATACTCTTGCTTATTATAACTGTCTTTTCCCATCAAAACCCTGTCTTGATATTGAATCAACCAATTTCTGGCGGTAATAGGTTGCCTTCCCAATTCAGCAAGCACTGCCCCTAACTCCGTATATACATTGGGCATTTCATCCAAAATTTTTCCTAAGCGGGTCAAATCATTCCCAAACCAACCCAGGTGTGCAGCTATAAATTTTGTTTTGGGATGTTTTCTAAAGATGTTATGTTGTTCGGCCATTACCTCTTCAAACGAAGGGTTGTTTTCTGGGTCCTTGTACCTGCTGGGGTACTGTTTTAACTCCAACCATCGTTCATTGTATTTGTCTTTAGGTAACCAGAAAGCCGCCGGCTCACCGGTGTGGATCAAAACCGGGATACCTAATTCTCCACATTTGGCCCATATAGGGTCTAACCGAGGATCATCTACTCGGATCCTGTTTCCATCATTGTCTTTATCTGTCAGGCCAAGGCTTTTATAAACCTTTAGTCCTTTGGCTCCCATGTTTACGGCATTCTCCATTATATCAAGAGTATTTTCCGGCCAACCTTCATCATCCAGTTTTTCAAAGTCAATATTCATAAAAAGTACAAATCGATCACTATACTTTTTGTTGACATTATCTAAGGACCACTCTAAGTACTTCCCCCTAAAACCACTTAAGTTAACCATCACGGCCATATTAAGCTCATCCATTTCGGCCACCAATTTATCAAGGTTTTGGATGGGCATGGTAAATTGATGATTGTGAACATCTACGAAAGGATATTTGGCTTGGGTCAATAGATGTTCCGGAACCTTTAAAGTAGACACAGGTTCGTACGCTTCCACGTCCATCACATGCAGTCGATATTGAATCTTTCCAATCAACCAATAGCTGAATCCCAGAAAAAACAAAATTGAAAAGGCCAACCACAGCCATTTCTTTTTGGAGAAAGCCATCGTTTATTGAAGCGCTACAGGTATAGTAAAGATCACATCGTCCCATTTAAAGTTGATCACTGCCCCTGGTCCTGATGACTCAATAGCAATGGTAAATGTCTCCACAATCGTAGGATTCTGTTCTACGGGTGCCTCTATTGTCAAAACATCAAGTTCGTGGTCAGGTTCTGCTACACCAAAGAATACATCAACTTCACTGTTTAAGGTGACTTTAAATACATCTGGGCCCGGAACTGCATACATCCTATAAGTACCTGCTTCCAACTGCTTTCCACCAAAAACAACATCTTTGTTAAAACTGATTTCTGTGGCTGCATTAGCTCCTAATCGCCAATATTCACCATATGGTTGTAGGGCATCGTCTTCTGCTTTTCCAAAAATTAGCCTGCCTTTTTTGGATGGTTGGCTGTAATCAACAGTAATTTCCAATCCACCTTCATTGTAAGTTGTAGTGGATGGAGGACTTGCCGGTGTGGCTATAAATAATCCATAGATTACCCAAATAATAAAAATTAAAACAATTACACCTGCTCCAATTAAAATATTCTTTTTCATGATTGCGTTGTTTAGAATTTGAATTTACACAATTTTTATTGCTTTAGCTTCAGGAAAGCCCTCACAATACTAGGTACATATGTTGTATAAGACAAAAATTAATGGGAGCTTATTACCAAAATAAATAAAACATACGTAAATTTTATTAATGCAATAGTGTTGCGTTAAATTTAAATTTATCCTACTTTTACAAAAGTGAACATCAGCAAACATATCGCTTCCCAATATTTAGCTGCCTATTTTATGGTTGTGCCGCTCCTGTTTGGTGTTTACACATACGGCCATTCCCATTATCAGACTTCGGATAGGCAAGAAGCAATTACCATTGATTCCACTGTAGATTGTTCCCTTTGTGATTTATATGAAAGTCAAACGGCATATATTCATATTGCATTTTTCTCGGAAATTTATTTCCCAAATCCATCCTTCTATACAGTTTCTATCAATCATTTAATTGGAAAAAATGCAATTTTCAATTTTCTAAGGGGCCCTCCGGTTATTTCTTAGCGTATCATCCCTTTTCTTATCATTCACCATGCTATCGCATTCTATTTTAGGCCTTACCCAATCTAAAATAACTTCTTGCTGAACACCTTTAGTAAGGGAAAGCGATCACTTATTTGAACACACTTAACTATTATTAATTCCCCGAGTTAGAACTGCATTGAATGAATTATTGCCTATTCTGAAGTGAAATTTAAGTTTCCAAATCAGTAATGGCAGAGGTTATTTAGAGAGTTTTGCTTCCGTTCAATAATAGGTTTATGAAACTCATTGTAACTGTAGATTAATAATTTATGGAAACAGGAATTCTCTATAGCCAATGATAATATTAGTACCAAATTATTTTTCTTTTCACAAATAATCTAGAATTGAGATCACCTATTACTGGATTTGCCCTACTGAAAAGTTGAATAAAAAACACCATAATTTAAAAATCTTGTATCCATCTGAATAAAGGGGTTTCATATAATGAAATTATCTACTCAAGCTTAGAACAAACATGACAAATCGATTTAGTCAACTCAAAAAACTACCTGTAACGGTCCTTAGTGGATTTCTTGGGGCAGGAAAAACTACTTTACTCAATCATGTGCTTAATAACAAAGAAGGGCTTAAAGTTGCTGTCATCGTCAATGACATGAGTGAAGTAAATATTGACGAAAAATTAATTAAAAATTCAGGAATGCTTTCCAGAACTGAGGAGAAGTTAGTGGAAATGAGCAATGGCTGCATATGCTGCACGCTGAGAGAAGACCTTATGCTTGAGGTGGAAAAACTGGCTAAGATGAATAAATTTGATTATTTATTCATTGAAAGTACAGGTATTTCAGAACCCATTCCGGTAGCGCAAACATTTACTTTTGCCAGTGGTGAAGAACTTTTGGACCTTACTAAATACAGTCGCCTGGACACCATGGTTACCATGGTAGATGCTTGTAATTTTTTTAAAGATTTTGGCAGTGCAGAAAATATTTTTCAGCGTAAGATGACCGACGATCCGGAGGATCAAAGGTCTCTTGTTAACCTACTCACTGACCAAGTGGAATTTGCCAATGTTTTGGTAATAAATAAAATGGATTTGGTGAATGAAAGTCAGTTGGGATTATTGAAAAACACCCTTCATAAACTTAACCCTACTGCTAAGATAATCTGTACTTCAAATGGCAATATTGATCCCAAAGAAATACTCAATACAGGTCTATTCGATTATGAATCTGCCGAAGAGGCAGCCGGTTGGCAGGTTGAGCTTGACCGAGCTAAGGAAGGAATAGCTCATCAACCGGAAACAGAAGAATATGGAATAGGCTCTTTTGTATTTAGGAACCCCAGACCATTTCATCCGGAAAGATTTCTTCAATACATCGGTCAGCATTTTCCCACCAGTATTATCCGAAGCAAAGGAATATTCTGGATGGCTTCCCGACCTGATAAAGCCATATTATGGAGCCAGGCAGGAGGTTCGCTAAAAGCAGAAATTTACGGAAGATGGTGGGCGGGGCTCTCCACAGTAGAAAGAGAAACCAATCCATTATTTATAGAAAATCAAGCTTTTATCATGGATAAATGGGACCATCAATGGGGGGATCGGATGATTGAGCTTGTGTTTATAGGGCAAGAAATGGATAGAGATGGAATTACTGCAGACCTTAATAATTGTTTGCTTACCGATGATGAAGTAAGGGCCTTGGAGTTGGGTACACCATTCTACGATACCTGGCCAATATAAACGTTTACGAATGATCAGCCTGTCAATTGCTTAGCCCTTGAAGTTATTGGCTTACAGTAAGAATTTAACCACATCTCAACCTATCACCCTATGAATAAATTAATTACCCTTAGGCCTTTAACAGGCTTCTTATTAATCCTTCTTATGGTTCCGTTAGCGCTGTTTGGTCAAGAGGTAAGCACAACCATTAAAGTGATAGCCTCCAATGATCAATTGCCAATTATTGGAGCTACTATTCAATTGACCAATCAGGATTCCCCCGGTGGCTGGCTAACTAATGCTAACGGAACAGCCGTAATCCCCTTGGAAAGGTCTTCTGAGATTACTATTAGTTATTTGGGCTTTATCGGAGTCAATAAGACAATTAATCCGGGGGAAGCAGTTACCATTTCTTTAGAAGAAGATTTACTGGGTCTCAATGAAGTAGTGGTTACCGGGGCATTTGCACCTACCACCATGCGCCATTCACTATACAAAGTCAAGAAGTTTGATGCAGCCCTTATAGAAGCCAGGGGGGCAGTTAACTTAAGTGATGTTTTACAAACACAGTTAAATCTAAAAACCATTCAGGATGATGTTTTAGGAACCAGAATAGTTATGCAGGGAATTTCAGGTCCAAACGTGAAAATCCTTATTGACGGGATTCCTTTAGTGAATGGTACCGGTGGTGAATTTGACCTTAGTCAGATCAATATGAACAATGTGGAGCGTATAGAAATAGTGGAAGGTCCACTCTCCGTTCAATACGGGACCAATGCTTTGGCCGGAACCATTAATGTCATTACCAAGGCACATACCGGCGAAGATTGGAATGTCAATAGCAGTTTATATTATGAAAGTGTAGGGCAGTACAATGCAGACTTTACCTTGGCTAAAGGCTGGGACAATACTTCTGTAAGTATTGGAGGCGCTAGAAACCAGTTCAATGGATTTTCATCTACCGAAGAAAGGAAAAAAAACTGGGTTCCAAGAACGCAATACCTTGTCAATGCAAAATTAAGAACGAAAATTCGAAACTTAAATTTGGTTGCCGCAGTGGATAGATTATGGCAAAACTCTACAAGCCACGGAAATGCCACGAGAGCCTTTAACAACAGTACCAATAAAATCTCAGACATTGCAAATGACAATTATAACAATACGGACCGCTTAAATGCTTCATTCGTAATAGAGGGCAAGCTATCAGAAAAAGGATATTTAAATCTAGTCAATGGATTTTCTTCATTCGAACAATCAAGTACAAAATACCTCCAGGACATCATCGATGATATCAGGTGGTTAAGTTCGGATGCTGAAGATCATGATACCACCCGCTTTGAGACTTATACTTTCAGAGGGACCTATGTTTATGGAAATACAGATAAAAAAGAAGGGCTATATCTGACAACAGGCTATGAAGCTTCCCTCAATTATGCCGAAGGTGGAAGGATAAGTACTGAGGCAAAAGGCAATGTCAATGAATATGGTTTATTCTCTGCTTTAGAAATCCCAATCAGTAAAAGGTTTAAAGTACAACCTTCTGTACGTTACACTTATAGCAATAGTTATGATACCCGTGAAATAAACTTTTTAAATGCCAACCTGCCATTACTTCCTTCCTTAAATGTCATGTACACCAAGGATGAGAATTTTGATTTTAGACTATCCTATGGTCAAGGCTATCGAACCCCTTCAGTACGTGAATTGTACTATGAGTTTATTGATGCCAATCATTATATCGTCGGCAACAAAAACCTTAGGCCTGAGGTAGGAAGCAATCTCAACGCTTCCGGTACATTCAGAAGGGAGATATTTGGGGCAAAGGCTGCATTTACCTCATCTCTGTTCTTTTCAAGAATAGACAATAAAATTGACCTTATACAAATTGTAGACAGAGATAACCTGCCGGATGAAGTTCCTAAAACCGTGCCTGTGGCCAGGGTTTATGAGAACATACCCAATTTCAAATCCTATGGTATGAATCTTACCGCTGAAATTGCCTGGCCTAATGGCTTCCGCTTGAATCCCGGTTTGGGTCTACTTGCACGTTCGGGTAGTGAAGCAGATGACAGGTTTTACAATAGTCTTGAAGCCAATATCAATGCATGTCATTATTTGAAAGAATGGGATACAAAGATCAATCTTTTTTATAAGTACAACGGCGCCATTTCTGAGTTTTCTCGAAACCAAGACGGAGAAATTGGAGTGCTGACATTGGATCCTTATCAAACCTTAGATATAAGCTTGTCCAAACCCTTAATGAGTGGAAGGATATTTACCACATTAGGTGCAAAAAACCTTTTCGATGTAACCGATATCAGTTTGGAAGGAGAGGGTTCTAAAGGCTTGGTATTGCAAACAGGAAGAGAAGCATTTTATCCCATTAGTTGGGGAAGAACAATATTCATTAAAATCAACTACTTAATCAATTAGAAAAAATGAAATTATTACAATCTTTAGTTTTGGCGGTTTTTGCCATCCTTTTATTAAGCAATTGCACGGAAGATGATCCGATTCCTCAAGACGATGAAATTGAACTAGGTGCCACCCTTACCGCTTCAATGGGGTCAGACCTTTCTACACAGGTATATGTAAATCTATCTGAAGGTTTATTAACAACAGTTCCGGTCAATACCTGGGAAATTGCCTTTGAAAATAATGGTACGGCCATTAAAACCAATACTGCTAAAAAAGTTGCGGTAACTAATGTTGAAGGACAATCCTTCGATGAAATAAATACTGATGGAGGTCTGGTTTACGCATATGATGCTGAGGACGGAGACTTGTCAAACACAGCATTGGCCGGATGGGAAGTAAATGTACCGTTTATTTTGGATATGGGAATAGACCAAAATGGGAATACTTTGGGTAAAAAGAAAGTCATGATTACATCCCATTCTTCTACAGGTGCCTCCTTACAGTATGCCAACCTGGATGGCACTGATTTTATTTCCACCGACCTAACATTTGGAGCGGGTGATTTTACATTTTATTCCCTTATCTCTCAACAAAGCGTATCGGTGGAGCCCGATAATTGGGACTTTGTGCTAACAGGGGTGTCCGTCAGAACAGGAGCGCCTTGCGTTGCTTTAGGGGGCGGAGCTATGCCCGGTATTAACTGTGATGTTTACCGTTTGTCTGCTGCAGCTTTGATCAATCATTACGGTGGTGTAGAGGTAGCTGTAGATGATCCATTTGCTTCTTTGGAACTAAATGATGATCCGGAATCAGAGAAGAACCTCAAAACCATAGAGGAAAGCAATTATAATTCACTTGGGTTGAGTGACTTTTACAGCATTGGAAGTTCTAGTGCCGGGGATGCCATTGGAAGATCTTGGTTACATATTCTGACCCCGCACAGCTCCGGAGTATATAAAATTTATGATTTTGTAACCTACCTGGTTAAAGATCAAGATGATAATTTTTATAAAGTTCGTTTTCTCGCATATAAAGGAGGTGAAAATGCTGAAAATGGCAATCCAACCTTTGAATATGCTCTTTTAGAGGAATAATTCATCTTTATTAATGGCCCTGTAGGCTTTTGCCTTCAGGGCTTAACTTTATCTCCTTTATGAAACGCCTTAAAAAACCCTTGCTCAAAAAGATAGTTCTTGGTCTCGTCATTGTGATCCTGTATTTCATTGGGTCCAGCTTATATAATAAGCATGTAAGTACTACCAAGATTGCCTTTATCAACTATCAAGAATTTCAACTCTCACGAATTAGTAGATCCAATAAAAGCAATTGGATTCAAATTGATGTGCTTGAGATGAATGAACTTGACAAAGTCCGTGACTATGCAGCAGTATTTGTATTTGGCCGTGGATTCCAAATGTCACCTGACCAAATGGAACAGCTCCAATCTGCCGGGTATGCAGGGGTAAACCTCTTTGTAGAGTCTGCAACAAACCCCAATGTTGATGTAACCAATTTGAAAGGAGAAGTTTTGGATAAGGTGACAGATTATTTTAAATATGGAGGTACAGCTAATTACACCAACCTTTTGTCTTATGTAAGGCAAGAGATGGATAAAAAATCATGGTTTGTAAATGCTCCGGAAGACCCAAAACCAATCCCAAGAGATGTATTTATCCATTTGGAAGAGGATGCAGTCTTTGAGGATTTTAATACTTATAACAATTACCTTACGGAAAATGGGCAAATAAAAGCAGGTCAACCCAAAGTGGCTTTACTTACCAGCGTACCCGGACCTTTCAATTCAAATAGAGAGCACATTGATGATCTTATACGTATGATGAAGGCACGTAATCTCAATGTGTATACAATTTCTGCTGCAACCAAAAGATTAGAATTTCTAAAGGAAGTAAACCCTGACTTGGTGATTTTGATGCCGCATGGAAGACTTACATTGGGTCAAGAAAATGAAGCCATCTCTTGGCTTAAGGATAAAAATATCCCTTTGCTTACTCCTCTTAGTGTTTTTCAACCATATGAAGAGTGGGTAGATGACCCTCAAGGCTTTGAAGGAGCTTTGCTCTCTATGAGTGTGGTATTACCGGAATTAGATGGAGGCATAAACCCTTATGCGATTATTGCTCAATATGAAGATGAAATGGGGTATTTGTCTTTTCAAACTATACCGGACAGGCTTCAAAAATTTGGGGATATGGTTGAAAAATGGTTGGCATTAAAAGCAAAATCCAATAAGGATAAAAAAATAGCCATTTACTATTTTAAAGGTCCCGGACTCAATGCTATGGTGGCTGCAAATATGGAAGTAGTCCCTTCCATATACAATGCATTGGTCAAACTTAAAGAAGAGGGATATACCGTAGAAAATCTCCCGGATTCACCAGATGAATTATGGGAAATGATAAATACCCAAGGATCAGTTCTTGGCCCATATGCCAAAGGAGCTTTTGATGATTTTCTCGAAAAGGGAAATCCAGCTATGATAGAAACTTCTAAATATGAGCAGTGGGTGGCCAAGGATCTTGAAGAGGAAAGATACCAGCAGGTAATAGAGAAATATGGAAAAGCTCCCGGAGAATACCTTTCCAGTCGCAAAGGTGGGAAAGATTATATTGCCGTAGCAAGATTGCAATTTGGCAATATTGTGCTGCTTCCCCAACCTTTGGCAGGTTTGGGAGAAGACACCTTCCGTATTATCCATGGCACTGAAAGTGCTCCCCCACATCCATACATTGCCTCTTACCTTTGGACCCGAAACGAATTTCAGGCAGATGCTATCATACATTGGGGTACCCATGGAAGTTTGGAATTTACTCCCGGCAAGCAGGTGGCCTTGTCAGGATATGATTGGACAGATGCACTTATCGGTGTTTCACCACATTTTTATGTTTATACCATCAGTAATGTTGGAGAAGGGATTATAGCCAAACGCCGAAGCTATGCCATTACCCTAAGTTACCTCACACCTCCTTTTATGGAATCAGAGGTCTCCGGAGATCTAAAACAACTAGGAGATAAGCTCAATGCTTTTGTAGCTGCAAAAGGAGCTGTTCGTGAACAATACAGAAGCTCAATTTCAGATTTAGCCATTGACCTTGACTTACACAAGGATCTAGGTTTAGACAGCACAAGCAAACTAGATGATGAAACCATTTTTAACCTTTCCAATCATATAGAAGAAGTAAGAAACGCTAAAGTAACCGGTGGGCTGTATACCATTGGCAATAGTTATTCTGATGAACAGCTAGAGAATACTACCATGCTAATGGCCTTAGATCCTATAGCCTATAGCTTGTCCTTTTTGGACAAACTCGATGGAAAAGTAACACAAAATCAACTCGACAATCAGCTCTATTTTGATCAAAATTACCGCAAGCGGGCGAAAGCCACCATAGGTAAATTGAAAAATGGTCAAGATGTGGAGCAGGTGTTGAAAAGCCTGATTAATCCAAAGGATTTAGCTGCTGCAAAAGCATGGAAAAAACGTACCCTTGGTATGTCCGATGCAGATATAGTGAAAGGTTTTATAAGTATGGGAGATGACGATAGTGGTAAAGAAAATTCAAAGAGGAAAGGAAAAAGTGAGACAAAAGGACCTAGTGCAAATGAAATAGAAGAACTTAAACGACTGGTTATCGCCATTTCTCCCCATCCTGATCGGGTAGAATTTATTATGAACTTGACTTCTGACAAACAGTTTAAACAGAGTTCCGGTATACTGGACCCAAAAACCCTGGAAAAGGCGAAAACCGTAGCAAAAGCCATTCCTGCTATGGCAAAAGCCCTAGAGGTAGGCCAGCAGAAAGATGTTTTTGCTTTGTTAAAAATGATGCAGAAAGAACCGCTTAGACAAATGACCTTTGAGCTTCTTCAGGATGAGGGCCTTGCGGAACAGGTAGCCTTAGAAAAAGAACGAGCAGATAAAGCACTCATTGAAAAGCTAACCAAAGGTGGATCCATCAATTCTCTAGGCCTAACAAATAATTCCATCGACCTAAAACGTCTCCCACGTAAAGAACTACTAACACATCTAACGCAACTTAAGACCTATAAGATAAATTGGGCTTTGGTAAAGGAAACTAAACCTGAACCTTTAGCTACTTATTTTTCCCAAGCTGATTTTGAAAACAAATTGGGAGAAACCATAAATAAAATTGAATTGAAGATTTTAGCTTTAGATAGACAGGAAGAAGAATTTGCAAGGGCAGTGCTAAATATTGAGCAAGCAGTTCGTTCTGTAGCTAAATATCATAGGGACTTAGAAAGTAGCACTTCAGCAGAATTGCAGGCAGTTCTTACCGGGTTAGATGGGGGTTATATCGCCCCTTCTCCGGGAGGAGATCCAATAACCAATCCTGCAACCGTACCTACAGGACGTAATTTGTTTTCTATTGATGCGGAAAAAACCCCTTCTCCGGAAGCATGGAATGTAGGCGTTACCCTTGCCGAAACTTTGTTAGCTACCCATTTGGAAAAGCACGGAAAATATCCTCAAAAAGTAAGCTTTACCCTTTGGTCCGGAGACTTCATTGGTACAGAAGGTGCCATGGTGGCTGAGATATTCTATTTACTAGGCGTAGAGCCGGTACGTGATCCCTTTAAAAGAGTAGTAGATATTCGATTAATTCCTATGAAAGAGCTAGGAAGACCTAGGGTAGATGTGATCGTGCAGACTTCCGGTCAGTTCCGTGATTTGGCAGCATCAAGGATGTTTATGATTAATAAAGCTGTAAAAATGGCAGCCGGTGCAGAAGATTCAGCAGAGAACTTTGTGAAAGCAGGAGTTCTTGCAGCTGAGGAAGTGATGAAGGAAAAGGGAATGTCTCCAAAACAAGCGCGTGAATGGTCCACACAACGTGTATTTGGTGGGGTGAATGGCAACTATGGAACCAATATCATGGGAATGGTTGAGAATGGCAATGGTTGGGATGATGAGCAAGAAGTGGCGGATACCTATTTAAACAATATGGGTGCTATATATGATGAGGGAGAAAACTGGGGTGAATTTCAAAAAGGAGTTTTTGAAGCTGCACTACAAAATACTGAAGTGGTGGTTCAGCCAAGGGAAAACAATACTTGGGGTGGATTAAGTTTAGACCATGTGTATGAATTTATGGGTGGCTTGAGCATGGCAGTTCGTTCTGTTACTGGCAATGATCCGGATGCTTACTTCAACGATTTCAGGAATCCTTCCAAGGCATCTATTCAAGGACTAAAAGAGGCCATTTGGGTGGAAGCCCGTTCCACACTTTTAAACCCTAAATACATCAGTGAATACATGAAAGGAGGGGCAAGTTCTGCTGAAACCTTTGCAGAAACTTTTCGGAATACTTACGGATGGAATGTAATGAAGCCTGCAGATGTGGCCGATGCACTTTGGAATAATTTGCATGATGTGTATGTAAATGATAAGCTAAACCTTAATGTCAAAGGCTTTTTTGAAAGAGAAAATCCATATGCCCTGCAAGACATGACAGCGGTGATGCTTGAAACTATTCGCAAAGGATATTGGAATGCCTCGGAAAATCAGATCAAGGAGCTCAGCAGTTTGCATACCGAGCTGATTAGTTCCCATAAAGCAGGCTGTAGTGGATTTGTATGTAATAACGAAGCATTGCAAGCATTCATCACTGAAAATCTTTCAGAAGAAGCCGCTGCCACCTATGAAGCCGCACTCAATTCCGTGAAGGAATCCCGGAATATTGAAGATGGAATGGTGTTAGAAAAAGAAACCCTTACCGAGGGAGTGGAAGATGAAACTTTCGAAGAAAACAGAAACCTAGTTGTCTACGGACTTGTCGGACTACTATTATTGGTTTTTGTATTCCTGATCATCAAAAGAAGGAAACAAGAATAATATGGATTTGGTCATACAATTGCTTTTTGCATTGGCTTTGTTAAGCCTACTTTTTCAGGTAAGCCAATGGGAAACTTTAGGCATAATTATCTTGGCTATTACCATAGGCTTGATAGCCTATTTCTTGCATCCATGGACAGTTGAACAGAGTAAGGAACAATTGGAAACTTGGCTAGAAGACCCAATAAAAATGCAAAATTTAGCGGTTATTCAGGTCATCGAAGCCTTGATATTTATTGGCATTGACTTGGCCTTATTGAAAAAATATTTTGGTCTGTCTGTAAATAAATACATTAAATACGGTAGTTATTTTCCGGGGCTTTTTTGGATGGCCGCAGTACTTTATTTGCAAATGATTAGCTTTTATTCTTTTTCAACCATTGATTTTGATTCACTCGCCATATACTTTTCTATGGCCTTAGTGACTTGTTTTGTCTTCATTCCTCTAGGCATAAAGAAAATCATTCCTGAGAACTACTTGAGAATGGAGCTAAGGTATACCCTAAGCTTTGGGCAAGTCCTAGGAGGTGTAGTCATCACCATATTCTGTCAGCGATTACCCTATAGACCACAACTAAATAATTTTGAATTGACCCCTTTGCTGATCGTTTTAGCCACAACTTTTTCTATGGTTCTATTTGGCTGGCTATGGTCTCAAATTAGTAAACAAATAAAATTAAATGGAAATACTAAATAAACTGTTGTATTGGATTTCTACCGGACTTATGCTGCCGGTAATCGTAGTGTTATTGTTTTTATTTCTAAAAGCTTTGGCTGCTTTGGGAAGTTTTTATGGGGATTACTTGGCCCGCTTAAAGGCCACTAAACGCTTGACACCTTTTCTTAGCGAAATAGCAAATTCCGGTTTAGGAGATAAAGTTATTCCTGCCGGGAAATTTCCATTATTCGGGTATTTACAGCAGTTGTTTGCTTCCAAAAACTCTGTGGTAAACCGAGAAAAAACTTTGGCAGATTTTGAATTGGAAATGACCAAAAAGTTGGGAACTACCAAGAGTATGTCCAAGTTGGGGCCTGTATTGGGATTGATGGGAACCCTGATCCCAATGGGTCCTGCACTTGTAGGATTGGCTTCAGGAGATATCGCTTCCATGGCAGAAAATATGCAGGTAGCTTTTTCTACCACGGTAGTAGGACTAATCGTAGGGGCGGTTGGTTATATACTCACTGAAGTGAAACAACGATGGTTTGCTAAAGATCTTTCTCAGTTAATTTATATTTCAGATTTAATCACAGAGGAGAATGAGACACAGAAAAAATAGTTTTTTAAATCAAAATTCGGACGATGATCCCATTTCCTCAGTAGCCAATCTATTTGACGTTGCTATGGTATTTGCTGTAGCACTGATGGTTGCTTTGGTTACCCGTTTCAATATGTCCGAAATATTTACTCAGGAAGATTTCACTATGGTAAAAAATCCGGGGAAGGAGAACATGGAAATAATTACCAAAAAAGGGGAGGAGATCACCCGATACAAATCCAATAAAGATACCAAAAGTGAGGGGAATAAGGGCAAAAGAGTAGGAACCGCCTATGAATTGGACAATGGAGAAATTATTTATGTGCCGGAGTGATGAGATTTTCTCCAAAAAAAACAATATTCTTTTTAATCCTACACCACATTTTCCTCAAATGTTTTGAAAGGAATTAAGATAGAGAATTGGGTGGTATTTCTGCAGAAAAAAAGCAAAAAAACCACCCAATTCATTATCTAACCTTTTGAATTAAAAAACGATTAGGACGACTACAAAGTTTTATTTTGATTTAATCAATCCGGCAATGAAAATGCCATTACCGATCCGGCTGTATTTTTTGAATTCCCACCAACGGAAAGTACGATGTACTGTTTGCCATCCACTATATAGGTACTTGGATTGGCATTGGCAAACCCGGGTAAGTCGATTTCCCAAAGCTTTTTTCCCGTATCTTTGTCAAAAGCCCGGAATTTGTTGTCCCGCGTTCCTGCTATAAAAACAAGTCCTCCTGCAGTAACTGTGGGCCCGGCTGAACCTGCTTCGCCTGTGTCCTGCGAACCTTCCTGAAGCTCAGGCTTATTGCCTAAAGGTACACTCCAGGCATATTCTCCTGAATTTAAATTAATCGCATGTAGCATGCCCCAGGGTGGATTTATACCCGGCCTTCCTTCTATATCCCTGAAATACCCATAAGCTGTAAGGTTCAGGTATCGTGGAAGACTGTCTACGGATTGGGTTTCGGGTGATGCTCCCTGATTGCTGTTGATTTCTTTTAGAAGGGATTCTTCTTGCTGAGGATGTGCTTTATTTTCGTTCTCAAAGAGAAAGGCTAAAATAGCTTCTTCCTTTGCTTTGTCTGTAATAACACTGGAAAAACTAGGCATTTTACCTCCTCCTTGCTTTATTTTGTTAAGCACATCACCTTCGCTGATTCGACCTTTTAATCCCACTAAGGAAGGATTTCCCTGCTCATCTCCATTTCGATCTCGTCCATGGCAACTGACACAATAGGTGTTATATATCGATTCTCCTTGCCTATAAACGGACAGGTTGGTGATGGCATTTTCCGGCTCTACCTTCTTCATGAGCATGATTTCCGGTGAATTATATGATCTAACATATAGCAGGCCGGTGCTGGCATCAAAAGCCGCACCACCCCAACTTGATCCTCCGCGTGAACCCGGAAACTGTAAGGTTCCTCTCACGGATGGAGGAGTAAAAAGTCCCTCATATCGATAAGAGCGAAATAATTTCACCAACGAATCCCGAGAGGAAGGCGAGTAATTGGCAAGATCTGTTTCGTCCAAATATTGTTTGGTATAGGGAGCAGGTTTTAGTGGAAAGGGCTGGGTTGGCCAGGCCTCTTCCCCGGAAACATCGGAGGCTGGTACAGGCCTTTCTTCGATTGGAAATAAAGACTCTCCGGTTTCTCGGTCCAATACATAAAGAAATCCTACTTTGGAAGTTTGGGCAACAGCATCTATTTTTTTGCCATCATGTTCTACGGTTACAAGGTTTGGTGGTGCGGACAAATCATAATCCCACAAGTCATGATGTACGGTCTGAAAATGCCAAATATATTCTCCTGTTCGGGCATTCACCGCTACTACAGAGTTACCAAACAGGTTCATGCCTTTACGGTCTGCACCATAATAATCGTAGGCAGGGGAGCCCGTGGCCATAAAAACTATCCCTCTGGAAATATCCAGACTAAATCCTCCCCAGCTGTTGGCACCACCGGCATACTTATATGCATCCTTTGGCCATGATTCATAGCCAACTTGTCCTGGTAGTGGAATGGTATGGAAAGTCCAGTTTAATTCCCCTGTATGTACATCGTATGCCCTAACATGTCCGGGTTCAGCTCCGTAGAGCTCTGAAACCTCAGTGCCCAAGATCAATAAATCTTCGAAAATAATTCCCGGTGAAGTGGGGATCACCGATATTTTATCCGGATCGCCACGCATGCCTTCGTTTAAGTTGACCCTACCTTCGTCCCCAAATGAAGGGATCGGCATTCCGGTGGATGCATCAATGGCAAAAAGTTTATCCCCACCGGTAAAAAGAATACGTTTGTCTGTTCCGTCCTCCCAATACGCTACACCTCGTTTGACTCCGCCTCCTCGCTCACCATCAAATGGATCAAAACTCCACTTTAATGTGCCGTTGACGGCATCAACTGCAAATAGACGTCCACGTGCAGAGGTGGTGTACAGCACATCATCAATAATGATAGGGTTACTTTCACTGTTTTGTGGACTGCCCCCGGAAATGCTGTCATTGGGTTCGAAAACCCATGCCAAGGCAAGTTTGGATACATTTTCCTTATTGATCTGATCAAGAGGGGAGTAGCTGCTACTTTCTAAGTCGGCTTTATAAACGCCCCAATTGGAATAGGTATCTTCTTTTTTTGAACTACAGCTTTCACACCATAATAAAAGAAGAAAAATAAGGACCAGCCTAAAAGGTAAAGGGTAACTCATTTTTTTGGGCATTGCTGCGAAGATGGTTTTCATTTTACAGTTTTCTAGCGTTGACAGCGCGTAAATTAATAAAGTTTTTGCAAACTAGAACCTAGTAATTTACTTTACCACTTTTGCCCTGATTTTAGTGACTTCACTCGGACTAATTGGACTTGCTTTGTTTCCCCACCTACTTCGAATATAAGTGGTGATGGAAGCTACCGCAAGATCATCCAGAATATTTGCATGGGGAGGCATATAGCCGTTAAAAGTTTTTCCTCGAACAGTGATCTCTCCTTGTATGCCATTTAAAATTGACTCCACGAGGATTTCAGGGTCCCCAATAACACGCTCGGATTGAGCGAGGGGAGGGAAACGGTTATTGTCCCCTTGCCCATTTCGCTGATGACAGGTAGCACAGTAGGTATTGTAAAGAATGCCTCCTTCAAGCAATGATCCTTTATCCAAATTATCCACTCCTTCAACAGGTGTTTTGATATATGTTTTATCTGCGGTTAGTTGGTCCATTTCTTTCAGTTGCTTTTCCCCAAACTCCGCTTTACTTCCTTTGTACATTACCCGCCAAATTTTGCCTTTATTGGAATCGGATATATAAAGGGATCCATCCGGACCTTCGGCCAATCCCATAGGTCTGTATAAGGCATCTCCAGTATTTTCTACTGTATCTACTCCGGCAAAACCATCAGAAAATACCTCCCAATCACCTGCAATTCCATCAGCTAAAGGAACAAAGGCGACTATAAATCCTGATTGTGGATAAGGTGAGCGATCGGTAGAGCCATGGAAGGCAATGAAAACACCCTCTTTGTAGCGTGATGGAAATTGGTCCCCTTGGTAAAATAACAGTTCCATAGGAGCCCAATGGCCAGGAAATCCAACTACAGGAAGGTCAAACTTCGCTGCCCTTCCGACTATTTTACCATCACCCCCATACCCGGGGGACAATACATTTTTGCCTTGAAGATGGTCATAATAGGCATATGGCCATCCAAAATCAGCTCCTTCGGTTATTTTTACTAATTTCTCGGAAGGAAGTACTGCTGCCTGCCAGGAAGAGTAAAGCTTTGGATAAAGGGTGTGAAAATTATCTATTCCATTGACTACTCCATAGAGTTGATCATCCAATGGACTCCAAGTCATGCCCACAATACTGCGAAGGCCGGTTGCAAATTTGACTCCATCTGATTGGACTTGGCCTTCTCGGTTGGCATCAAACTTCCATACCCCGGCATTCATCTCCCTTTCCGGACTTGGGTCCAACCCCTTTCCTTCAGGGGTCCCCGTTGGACCATATATTTCAATATCCTGCCCGGCATCAGAAGGTGATCCAAACGGAATATACATATTTCCTTTTCCATCAAAAGCTGCAGGTTTGGTTGTGTGCCAGTTACGGGCTACGTTGGGATGGTTATCGGTAAGAATAACTTCTGTCTTGCTGCTGGGGACCAGTTCTCCCGGACTTAGTTTATTTCTCAAGACCTGATTAACGGTGCTCGTGTACAAATATCCATTATAAATGGTAACTCCTACCGCAGAACCGCCAACATCTTCATAGTCTCCAAAACGGACCACTGAGTCAGCTTTTCCATCCCCATTAAGATCCCTAAGACCAATGGTACCTCCTTGTTTATCTCTGGAAAAGCGCAGTTTGGCATAAATATCTCCATTATCATTGACGGCAATATGCCGGGTAGGGCCTACACTGTCGATAACGACCAAAGCCTCAAATCCAGCCGGCAGAATCAATCCACCATTGCCTACATCGGATGCAGGTAATTCATTTTGCTTGTTTTCGCAAGAAATGCTGATTAGTAAAAAAATGAAAAGGCTATAACTCAAATATTTTTGGCAAGCGGAAAATTTCAAATAAACAAATTTGGGTAATCTGTGTAAGCTGATCATGGTCTTTTGTGAATAATTAGTGGTGTTAGCATTTTGAGCTGGTAATTTAACCTTACTGAACCTAAAAACCCGCACCAGTCTTGCAATTTTTATAGAAACTTTTACAGTAGTCGAAGTTTTTCGCCCTTACACCGGTTGGTTTCAAATTGTTAAAATGCATTGTCAACCTGAATTAGTTGTATAATTATCCGTCAATTTCAATCGATGAATTATAGTAAATAAGCATAAAATACTCATTTCCAAAAATCCCCCTTGACTCCTTAGCTTTGTGCCCGTTTGAAGAGAGATTTGGAAGATTGCTCAAATTCCATGAAGAATTCGTCTATAAGAAGAAAATTTCGGTAATTTGGATTTCAGTTTGCTTAAGCGAGAAAGTGAAAATATCCAGATTTCCATATTGGCCTACTTCAACAATATAAACCATTTCCCTAAACAATAGCATGTCTTCCATTGAATCTGAAATTCTAAATTGTACCGGTGCCAAAGCCATTCACGACACAACACAGGTGCAGACCTTATGGAGCGGTTATGGCACCATCAAGCGCTATTATTTGGAAGGAGGCAAGCACAGTTCGGTTATTGTAAAACATATTGAATTGCCGAAATCCGACAACCATCCTAGGGGCTGGAATACAGATTTGTCGCATCAAAGAAAGGTCAAATCCTATGCAATTGAAAGTAATTGGTATAAACATTATGCCTCCTTAACCAACCCAAACTGTAAAGTCCCGCAATTGTTGTATGAAGAAGCCGGCGAAAACACGCGTTTGCTAATTATGGAAGACCTCAATGCTTTGGGTTTCCCAATCCGCAGGACACCTGAGACGGTAAGCATTTTAGCGGCCAAAAACTGTTTAAGGTGGCTGGCACATTTTCATGCCGTATTTATGAAAGTTTCTCCTAAAGGACTCTGGGAAAAGGGTACTTATTGGTACTTGGATACTCGACCAGATGAATTGTCCAAAATGACCAATAAGCCCTTGCAATATGTCGCTCCGAAAATTGACCTAAAACTGAATGAAGCGAAGTTTCAGACTTTAGTTCATGGGGATGCCAAGCTGGCGAATTTCTGTTTTGGATTGGAAAATCAAGTGGCTGCAGTGGATTTTCAATATGTTGGCAAAGGTTGTGGAATAAAGGATGTGGCCTATTTTATTAGCAGTTGCTTTGAAGAAGAAGCTTGCGAACAATTTGAGGAAAAATTGCTTGACCATTACTTTAAATCACTTGAAGAAGAAATGGGTAATACAGTTGAATTTCAGGAGGTTAAAGAAGAGTGGGCCAGCCTATATAAGTTCGCTTGGGCTGACCTTTACCGTTTCCTAGATGGCTGGAGTACAGGGCATTGGAAGATGCATGGATACAGCGAAAAACTCACACAAGCAGTAATAGAAGAACTAGAAAGTGAATAAATGCTCGAAAAAACCGTTTTAGATAAGCTTTGCCTGCAAGCCATTGAGGCAAGTATTGCTGCAGGAAAATTGATACAATCTCAAGTTGATGCAACATATCATCGACAAAAAAAAGAAGGTGGGCATTCTCTGGCTTCACAGGTAGTGACTCAAGTAGATTTTAAGGCACAGGCCATAATTTTAAAGCATTTGGCTTCAAGCGTAAATCAGTATGACTTGGGTTTGCTTACAGAGGAAGCAGCAGATGACCAATCCCGTTTAGAGAAGGATTATTTTTGGTGCATTGATCCTCTCGATGGCACTTTACCTTTTACCGAGCAACGTCCCGGATATGCGGTTTCTATCGCTCTTATCTCCAAATCCGGGGACACTGTCATCGGGGTCGTATATGTTCCTGATGAGGATTTGTGTTACAGTGCCATCAAAGGGCAGGGGCTATATTTGAATGGGGAGTCTTTGCTTTCAAGGCCTTCAGCAGACATTTCTTTACACGTTTATATGGACAGAAGCATGCAAGGCGAAAACTATTTTAATGATTTAGGAACTTACCTGAAACAATGGGCTGATTCGCAAAATTACGGGGAAGTGGTATATCATTTTGGTTATGGTGCGGTCCGTAATGCTTTATCTGTTTTTACCCATAGGCATTCCTGTTATTTTAAATTTCCAAAAACGAAAAAAGGAGGGGGTAGCATATGGGATTTTGCAGCCACTCGATTAATTTTTGAGGAGTTGAATTTACCGGTTAGTAATTATAAGGGTGATAAATTACATTTGAATTCTCCTGAAACCACATTTATGCACCTTCAGGGAGTGGTTTATGCCAGTAAGCGAGAACTTGCTAACCATTTAAAGCGTTTCAAAATTTCCTGATAAAAAATATTCAATTTATAAGATTGATTTAGGCTACTATTGTTATCAAATTTACCTAATCAATATTACCTTTCTTCGTCTGGGATCCAATCAAATACATACGTTTCATTGTATTCAACATCAAATTTCCTTAAAAAATCAAGATATTCTTCTTTGAATGATTTCTTAGTATGATGCTCTTTTTGGTTCTGGATATATGCAACCACTTGATTCAATGATGAATGATTGACTCTTAAAGCGTAGTCATATCTTTGGACCATTTTGTATAATAGGGAGGAGTTAAACCGGTTAATCCAACTAATTCACTTCTTGGCTCAGGTAGTTTTTAAAAGGAGCCTGCTGAAGCATTTCTGCATACGCCAAATACTCTATATAGGCCAAGTAGATTTCTTT
This sequence comes from Cyclobacterium sp. 1_MG-2023, assembly GCF_030546805.1. Lineage (GTDB taxonomy): Bacteria > Bacteroidota > Bacteroidia > Cytophagales > Cyclobacteriaceae > Cyclobacterium. The sequence continues at coordinate 344,798 of NZ_JAUOPC010000001.1, forward strand.
TTTGAGCCTGGCAGCTACTGTTTTGGACTTGATTATGCTTCGCTTCAATTGGATCATGACCACAGGATTGCTACTTTCCATTTCTTGTAGGCTTCTTGCCAAGGCATCTACATCCATAATTTCTAGTTGTTCCTCCAACTTCCTGTAGCGTACTATAAATTGCTTGATTTTTTGTGAAGCCAGATTAAATCCAGACTGTTGCAGGACATTGGCTTCTTCCAACTCGCCCTCTGCTTCGATCATTTCCAATTTTCTTTTGGTGATTTTGTTTTTATTGGGATTGAAAATAGGGATGGTTACTCCCAATCCTATACTCCAGGGACTTCTATCTTGCTCAATTCGGTATTGCTCATATTTGGCCTGTAAATATCCCATGTCAATATTGGTTTTCTCCAATGCCATTTCGGATTTTGCCAAGTCTATCTTCTTCTCTCGGTAGGCAATTTCTCCTCCTCCGGTATTGATTTCTCCCAAAGCAGTAATCATTTGTAATTTATCCACAGAAATTAAATCATCCATGGACCAGGAAATGGTTTGATTTTGAGCAAGAGGATACAATTTAGCGATGGTATTTCGTAACTTATCTTCCTCAAAATACAAGTCTTCCAATGAAACGCCTTTTTCTATCTGTTCTATTTTCAATTCTGCATATTCATTGGCATCAAAGAAACTTGAAAACTGTTGGGCTTCTAGCATACTAATCAAGGCAGCAGATAGTTTCTGGTCTTCCTCTTTTAATATCCTCTGCTCTTGTAAATAAACCCACTCAATAATCGTTTCATATCGAATTTTCAACATATTCTTTAGTTCCCGTTGACGGTCCAGACTAAGCAGTTCTTGATAGGTTTGATAATATTGATTATTTCGTTTGACTTCCCATGGATTGGAGGGTTTTACTCGTAAGGCATATTCTTGACGGCCGCCATCTAATTGGTTACTTTCTGTCCGCAATTCCAGTTCTTTGACTGGGGCCAAGCTGTAGGGGGAAGCACTTAGGTAGCTGTCCTGCTCATCAAAAGAACGGATCATAGGATCTTCCAATACGGCTGTTAAAAATGACTCCATAGACACCTGAGCTTGTGATAAGGTGGGCAAAATTAAGCATAACAATAATAGACCTTTCATGTTTATCTGATCAAAACCTTTTCTCCGTTGAAGAAGGTATTTTCTCCCGGAATCTCTATAAATACCTGTTGCCCAAATGCTTTTATGGCAGTGGATTTTTGTAATATTTCCGGAAGTTCGCTCACAGAACCATAGCCAATAACTTTGCCGGCGATTAGGTTTCTTTGTTGATCATAAGAGGCCACATTAACTTCTTTGCCAACGCCAAAAGTACTGGCTTTTTTCCCCACTAAATAAGCTACCACCGTAGTTGGGTGAAGGGGGTTGATTTCTAGTAAAGGGGTATAAGCATCCACCTGTTCACCCGGTTTCACGTACACTTTTTCTACCACTCCAGAAGCTGTAGCATATTTATTTAATTTATCTTTTTCTGTTTGAAGGATCTTAAGTTCACTTTCCATCAGTTGGATTTGATTTTGCAGGATATGCTGGTCGGCTTCACTTTCTTGTAGCAGATCTTCAATTTGTATGGCTTGAGCTTCCAAATGTTTTTCCTTCTGTATCTTTAATGAATTCAACTTCCTGGTCATAGGGGCATTGGTCCCAACTGTTTCTTCGGTAATAAACTGCTTAGTAAGAGCCTCATTCATTTGCATTTCACTTTCCAGTTCCATAAGCTTTTCATCCAGCTCTTCTATATCAATGCCATTTTCAGCCTTGATATAGGCTATTTTAGCATTGGTTAGTTTGGCTTTTTCACGTAATTCAGCTTCTGCCATGGCAATACGGTTGGAAAGCCTTGCAATGTCTACTTCTAGTTCCTCACTGCTCAGTTCCACTAACAGTTGCCCGGCTTCTACTTCCATTCCGGGCACCACATTGACTGATCTGACCAATGCGGTTTTTTCAGTTTTTACTTTATATTCCGTAGTTTCTGCAATACCAATGGAAGCTTCTCCACTTCCTTTAAAATATTTGGCACTGATATACAACATGCTAACCAGCATGCAAACAATAAATACATAAAACCAATTTGTCTTTTTCATCATCTATTTATAGTTTCATTGGAAGCTAATTTTAATTGAATGACCCCTTCCACTTTTTGAATGGCCTTTATAAGATCATCTGTATTTATGTTTTTTTTCAGGGTCACTGCATATTGATATCGAAATTGCTTGTCAGCATTTTGAAGTATGGACAACTCTCTATACTCCATACAATAAGTATCCAGTAGATTGGTGATTTGCCTGATCCCATTGCCATCCTCCAACAAAAATGTAAGTTGGTTGTTGTGTGTAAAACTCCTAAAAGGAGATGCATGAAGCATAAAGGCTATCAAACAGAAGATAATCGTACCTACAAAAGATATGGTGTATCCATATACTCCAATGGCCAGGCCTGTACTTAATGCCGCAAAAAGAAACAAAACATCTCGTGGATCATCTACCCGGGTTCGAAATCGAATAATAGCCATGGCCCCGAAAACTCCCAATCCACGAGCCAGACTATCTCCTATAGCCATCATTACCAATGAGGTAACAACAGCCCCCAACACCAGCGATTGAAAAAAATTGTTGGGATAATACGTGCCTATAAAGGTTAACCTATGGGTTATTGCGATTAAAGAGGATAGGATAAAAGCCCATATAAACCCGTAGGTAATATTTACCAACTGTGGGTATTCATATACTGGCTGGTCCGGAAATAATTCAAACATATTTGCGCTTTTTAGTCGTTGGATTGTCCTGGTGTAGGTGATTCAAAAGCACTCCATGTTTCCCCTCCATCTGAAGTCCTGCCAAAAGATATATCTTCGCTTTGCTCATCAAATGTATAAGTATCAATGGTCCTTCCGTCAGTATAGAACAAACCAATAGCTTCACCATCTGAGCTCAGACTAAAATCAAGATGTAAACTTCCCTGATCAGTGGACCCGTCAGCCCAAAGTAGTAAATAACCTCCTGCAGGAATAGTAGTGGCATCAGGATCATCTGTAGGTAATTGGTACAAAAATGGATCTTCAGCATCATCTGCCATATACATTCCTCCAATATCTACCGCTGTGGTACCGGCATTGAATATTTCTATCCAATCATCAAACTCTTCCTCTCCGCTATCTGTGTCAGCACAGCAATTCCCATTACTGGCCATAAACTCATTGATAAACAGCTGTGGCAATGGATCAGTATTAATAATATAAGATGCTGTATTTTCCGGTGCACTTGAAGGTTTATAAGAAGAGCTTCCATCAGTTCCGATCACCTCTACATAATAGGATACAACACCCTCTGTAGACATGGCAGGGATGGTACCTACATAGGAATTACCACTTTCATAGGTCATTTCTACTTTAGAAAAAGCACCATCATCAAACTGGTAATAAAGATTCATTTCTGCCACTGCAGCGGTGGAAATTAATTCTGCACTTACTTCCACGCTTTCATCGAGTCCGGGAACCAAAGGGTCACGATCGATTGAGTTAATGGCAGGAGTACTACCATCTCCATTGGAAGCAGCCTGAGATACCGTTCCGGTTATTGCCCAATCTCCTGATCCATCAGGAAACCTTGCATAAGACTGCTCCTCATCCAAATCAGGAAACTCCACCTGGTCAAGGACTGTTCCGGAGGCATTTTCCAAAACAACCAATTCACCGGAGGAGGAGAGCTTAAAATTGGTGTTTAGTCCTGTGTTTAAATCATTACATAGGAAAACCAAAAATCCTTTGGCAACGATGCTTGTTCCGGTTGGAACAGTATATTCATTGCCTTCATCCGATAAAGTATAGCCTCCAAGGTCCACACTTGTTTCCTGTGGATTATACAGCTCAATCCAATCTTCACCGGATGCATATATTTCATTGATATAAATTTCATCAGCCTCAGTACTGGGCAGTATTTCTTCGTCTTCAGTGCAGGCCAAAGACAATAGTGAAATGGTTAAGAAATATTTGATGCGATTAAGGTTTTTAATCGTTAGCATGGGATACAGATTTAGTTTGTTTTGTTTTACTTTGGAGTTTTAGACGCCAAAATCAAACCTACCCCTCGCTATAAATCAAAAAAACATAAAGTTTTTAAAGAAAAAGAATCCCTATAACCCTATAAAATTCAGGTTTACAGCCAAATAAGGCACATTCAAAAAATACTTGAAGTTGGGGGGATGGTTTTTTGGAAAGGATGGGAGGATTAATTGTTAATTATTAATTGTTAATTGTTAATGAATAATTGTTAATTATTTAATGACAAACCATAGCATTTAGCCTTTCGATTATATACTGCAAAAAAATAGTTCAATTAGCATTTTAACAATTAATGATTTCAGCCAAATTATGCTTATTTTGGAGCATATTATTCCAAAAATCATGAACATGAAAAAACCCATTATAATCGGATTAACCCTATTCTTATTGCAGGGGCTTGTAATGGCCCAAACGGGACTTTCCCTGCCTCCAGCGCTTAAAGGTGAAATACCTTGGGACCTATCAACCTTATCTCAAGCTCCGGACTTTGAATGGTTAAACCAATCGGACTCTGTTTGGTCTTTGCGCTATACGGGTGAGGAATATGAAGGAAAGGTGACGGAAGTATTCGCCTACTATGCTAGTCCGGCTACAATTGGGGCGGAGAATGTAGGATCTGGGGACTTTCCCGGAATTGTACTGGTACACGGTGGGGGAGGAACCGCCTTTCAAATTTGGGTAAAGGAATGGGCAGAAAGAGGATATGCAGCCATCGCCATGGATCTTGGTGGTGATCAACCATTACCTACAGCCGAACAAGAAAATCCTTGGGGCTCCAAACGAACCCGTATGGAAAACGGTGGTCCCAAGCAGGATGATGTGCACAAATTTTTCAGGTTAGGTGAGGCTTTTACTGAACAATGGCAATTCCATTCTGTATCCAATATTATCCGCGCACATTCCCTTATTAGATCATTTGAGGAAGTGAATCCGGATCAAACAGCCATTACAGGCATAAGTTGGGGCGGCTACCTGACCAATTTAACAGCAGGCGTTGATCAGCGCTTTGCTGCGGCAGTGCCTGTATATGGCTGTGGCTTTTTACAAGAAGGCAGTGCCTGGGACAAACAGTTTGATTCCCTTGGACTTGCTAAAACCCAACGGTGGGTAAAACTTTGGGATCCTTCCAGTTACGTGGGAAATGCAACAGCTGATATGCTGTTTGTAAATGGCACCAATGATTTTGCTTATTTCGTTGAAAACTGGCAAAAAACAGCCAACCTGGCCAAGGATGCGCAATTTACGTTAATACCGGAAATGAAGCATAGTCATCTGCACGGCGCTGCCCCTGAGGAAATTTACCGGTTTATCAGTACTCAGTTGGAAGATAAATCCTTATTTGTTAGTTCAATTAAATTGAAAGAAAAAGGGGGGGAAGTGAAGTATTCTATTTCACATGCTTCTAATGAAATTTATATGGCTTATACCAGTGATGAAAAGCGAAGTCCGGAAAGAGAATGGAAATTGATTCCACTCGATAAAGCAAAAGGCAAGGTTACTGTGCCAACAGATGCCAAACTTTGGTATATCTATTGGGTTGATGATTCGGGCAATCGCCGAAGCAGTGAGGTGCAGGGCTGGGAGTAGCTTTTAGTAAACCCCTCATATAAAATAAGGTTTGACAGCCTTGATTTTTTTGGCTCGTTTTCTCAACAAGTACTCCCTGAACACCTTAGCGGATCAATTAAGTTTGATTGGATTAATTTAATAACCGTCAACCTGAATATTACAATAAGTTAGATGGAATTGGGCTAACTTTATTGGAAGGTGAAAATTTTGCTACTGTTCGGTAAAAGATCTTTTGACCTCTTCATTTCTTTTCCCCTGAGTTACTCGGCTTCAGGGCAGGCTTAGATAAAAAGAAACGAAGCAAAGAAAAATCAAGCCAGCAGAAATCTCCTACCCGCAAGGCCGGTCGCCGCCTCGTTCTCTGGCAGGCCACCGCTCTTTTTGCAATAGTGATGCTTTAATAATCCTGGTACTGGAAAGTGTACGAATGTTTAAGGGTATACCTATATTGTAATTTCTATTAATTTTCACATAACTTTCCGCCTTGCAGGTTTTGGCGTTAAGAAATTCGGGCAGCGCGTTGGCAAAGGCATAGGTATGTTTGACGAAGGGCCTGAAAGCATACTTAAATTACACGAATTTGTTTTGCCCTGAGGAGTTTGCCTATGTGCGGGCGGAGTCCGGATTTTAGCCAAAAAATGCCCAGCGGCGGTTTTTTTTGATTACTTTTTTGAACTGTAGCAAAAAAGTAATGAAGTTAAAATAAAAAATATCCGCTTCAACCCAGTCACCGCTTTACAACCAGGCATTTGTAAAGAATTAGTAAATAATAAGCTTTAAGTTCTGATCAATAGAGGTAGCTTTAGCGGCTTCCTTTCTTTTCCCCTGAGTTACTCGGCTTCAGGGCAGGCCCTGATTCACTTAGGTGTTCAGGGAAGACTTGCTAAAAAGAAACGAAGCAAAGATAAATCAAGCCAGCAGAAATCTCCTGCCAGCAAGGCCGGTCGCCGCCTCGTTCTCTGGCAGACCCCCGCACTACTCTAGATAGTGATGCTTTAATGACTATGATATTGGAAAGTTTAGGACCTTTTAACCTGGAAACAAAGCCTATGAGGAAAAATATCCATATTCTTCTTACCATGCATATTGCGAAATGGAGAAGAATACGAAATTGGATAAAGCCGAAGTTTTAGCGTGGTTTGGAGGAAACAAGGGCTTTTTGGATTTTCATCGGGTTAACTTAAAAAACCATAAAGAGGTAAACGAGAATTTATTTTTGGAGTAAAATGAAAGAGCTTACTTAGAGTAACCTCTTTCATTTTCTCAAGAAATCCTATTACATCTTGCAAGTTAAAATTCATTTTTTATAATGGTTTCCATGATTTGGTAGCGCTCTTCACTTTTATCTTGTTCGTTGCTGAGCAGGATGATCAATCCTTCTGACTCCGGTAGCAATACCAAAAGGCTGGTAAAACCGTCGATATCTCCTCCATGATGGTAGATAACCTGTTCATTGATTTTTAGGGTAAAAAATCCGGCTCCGGGTACATTGATATCGTTTTGGGCTAGTGGCGGAGCAAATATTAATTCCTTTTCACTTTCAGTGAAAAAATTGGAAAGCAGTGCTTTTCCCCATTTTTCAAGGTCTTCAATATTGCTTTCTATCTCACCTGCACTGTAGGCAATCTGCATTTGATAAGTACCTACTTCCTGCCCATTGTCATAGCCTTTGGCCCTTCCTTCTCCACTTATGGTATCAGGGCCTTTGCCCGTATGGTTTAGATTAAGTGGCATATAAATATTTTGGTTCAAATACTCCTGGTAAGACAGGCCTGTAAGTTCTTCTATAAGTAGGCCCAGAATCAAATAGTTGGAGTTGGAGTAAGCGAAGAATTCACCGGGGGAAAAGTCCAAGCCATCCTCTTCAATGGATTCAATGATAATATCAAAAATTTCCTCTGTATCAAAGTGGTAATTGTTTGTTTCAGCATAGTCTTCAACCGGTCCCACATAATCTGGAATACCGGACTGATGATTCATCAGATGTTGGATGGTAATTTGGTCTCCATAAGGGAAATCCGGTGCAAAATCACTTAAAGGTTGATCTAAGTTATTGATATATCCCTCTCTTTTGAGCTTGACCACCGCCCCGGCAGTAAAGGATTTGGTAATGGAACCAATGCGATAGATAAGCTCGGGATCATTTGGAGTATTATTGGCTTGGTCCGCCATACCAAATCCCTTTCTTAACAAAACTTCATTTTCTTTACTGACCAATACACTTCCCGTAAATCCTATTTCTTCCAAGTAAGCTTCCGCAGTATCATATTCAGAATTAGCATCCGTAGCAGGGTTGCCATCTTCCTCAATACAAGAAGCTAAACTTATTAAGAAGGCCATCGCCAGCATTACCTTTAATTTTCCCATTAGTGTTGTCATTATTTATTTTTTTAGATTTTAAGATGATCCAAAATTAGCGGGCAGGGGTATAGCGATCGTCTCAGATTGTATTTTGGGACCCGCTTATGAAATTCAGGACTACTTCATGGCTTTTATGGAGACAGGAAGGTTTTGAAAGCCCTCAACAAGCATTTTAGCTATTAACCTCGAATTTTAAGGTAGAAGAAGTCCGAAATTTCACCGAAAGAGAAATTTAGAACGATATTTCCTCCCCTTGAAGAGACCTTTGTAGCGTACAAAATCAAAAGAAAATGAAAAAGTTAGCGACATTACTTATTTGCATGACAAGTACCATAGTATTGCTTGCCCAAGAAAATCAGGACAAAGTGATTCAAAAAATTGATCGATTATTGGAAAAGGAATTGAAAAAGAAAAATGTGCACAATGTTTTCCTCTCCCTTTATTCCCCTACAGATGATTTTGAATGGCATGTAGCCAAAGGGGCATTCAAGGATGGGAGGGAAGTGAGCACCCAAAACCCATTTTATACTGCCAGCATAGGCAAGACCTTTACGGCAACTGCCATCGGGATACTGGTAGATCAGGGAAAAATTAGCTTTGAAGATCCAATTGCGAAATATTTATCTCCTGAGTTAATGGAAGGATTGCATAATATGGAAGGAGTAGATTATGGGGATTCGATCAGGATTTCGCATTTGCTGCAACATACCTCCGGCATTCCCGATTATCTTGAGGAACCCATAGACGGTTCACCGGGGATGCTTGATTTAATACTAACCGAACCCGACCGATTCTGGGAACCGGAAGAATTAGTATCTTTTTCAAAGGATCATTTCAAACCTACTTTTGCTCCGGGCACTGACTATTATTACACCGATACGGAATATGTTTTATTGGGTTTGATCATTGAAAACATTGGTGAAATGGAGCTTCAAGAATTTTTCCTTACGCATATTTTTACACCACTGAAGATGGATCATACCTACCTCAACTTAAGGCCTAAACCCATTCATCCTACCAGACAGATGGCTGAAATGTATGCCGGCACACACGAAATAAGCATGATTGAAAGTTTAAGTGCAGATTGGGCCGGTGGCGCCATCGTTTCTACAGGAAAAGATTTGATCCGTTTTCAGATAGCTCTTAGAGAAGGAAATTTACTCTCCACTGAAACCTTTAAGGAAATGCAAAAGTGGGTCAAAGAAACCAAAGGTATGTCCTATGGCTATGGTCTACGGAAAATCTCCTTTAAGCAACTCTTTCCCATCTTACCCGATTGGGAGGTCATCGGACACTCAGGAATGAATGGTACATCGATGTATTATTGTCCGGATCTGGATATGTATTTGGTGGGAACCCTCAATCAATTGGAGGCTTCAAAAGATGCGGTAATGCTGATGGTAAAAGTATTAATGGAATGCAAAAAACGCTAGTCCCCTCAATAGCAAAGACCTATTTGTGAAAATCAACACCTCAGATCTATGAAATACGCAAAAAACTATTGGTTATTGCTTCAAACCATCTTGGCCACTATGGCCTTACCAAGCATTGCTTTTCATCTTCGAGGGATTAAATTATCGGATCAATTTTCCCCGATTATCAACCAGCAGCTAAGCTATCAATTGGTGACACTGCTGTTAGCTGCGGCGATGCTGGTGGTCCTTAATTATTCAAGGAAAGAAGTGTTCAAAACCTATTTCCGTAAAGGAGATGCTAATAAAAGATTTCTACCGGCCCCTTATTTAGGGATCAGGCCAAAACCAAATGAAACCTGGAAAAAAGCCGGCATTGAATGGGCCCTGGTTATTTCCTTGGTAACTGTAATTGTGATCTATTTGCAGCTTTTCGGGGAGGAGTCAAACCCTTCATTAGCAAAATTAGCAGCAGTGTTTCCTTTGGCCGTATTGGCAGCCTTGGTGAATTCATTTGTGGAAGAAAGCATCTGTAGAATAGGAGTAATTGTGGCCTTAAAAGGAGTCTATGATGATGGAAAAATTGCCATTGTCTCTGGATTGCTGTTTGGTTCGGTGCACTATTTTGGAACCCCTGGAGGTTTTACAGGAGCCATTGTCTCGGGATTTCTAGGTTGGTTTTTGGCCAAGTCCATACTAGAGACCAAAGGCATCTTTTGGGCCTGGCTGATTCACTTTTTACAGGATATCATCATAATCACGGCATTGTTTGCCATTGGATAAGGTCAGGATCAAAGCAAAATTTGAAAAGTACTGAAATACACCAAAGGGTTCAGAATTTCATATCAGGACGATTGACCTTGTTTTCCTACCCATTTTTGTTCTGCCAATAGGGACAAATGTCCACTGATAATCACAAAAAACTTATTTAAAAAATTAACCATCTTAATCATGAAAAAGTTACTAATTCTCGTTTTCAGCTTTCATGTTTTTACTGGCTTTGCCCAAACTAACAATGAAAAAGCAATTGGTTCCGCTGTTAAGTATAAATATAGGGTAAGTCTTCCCGGAATAATATTGCCTCAGTTGGTGCAAGATTCCTGGACCGATCAAACACATACACAGCATATAGAACTTCATGTAAAGCGCAATTTAGACAACAAAAACATCATTGGCCTAAAACTAGCCAGCTGGAGGTTATTTCAACCCATGGGCATATTGTGGTGGGACGGGCTTTTGGACAAGGTAGATTCCGGAAGCGAATTTTATCCCGGACATGTGCGAGAAACCGGCATAGGGTTTAGCTATCAGCGCATGTTATGGAAAGGATTGTTTGCCACGGTAGAAGTATTGCCACAATTCAAAACCTACCTGGATGAGAACAATGAAAAAATTGACAATGGTTTTAAGCTGTACAATTCTTTTCACCTTGGTTACCATATTGGTTTTGGTAAAAGTAAACGCTTTTTTGTTGAACCTCAGGTACATTCTCAGTTTTGGGTATTTGACACCAATACGCCTGAAGATTTTAAGGCCTTGGATGACAAATGGAGAAATTATTTCCTCTTTGAGCCCAATATTTACATAGGTATGAAATTTTAAGCAATTGATCTTTACCAATTAAGTACAACTCATTTATCAATAAAATAATAATCCAATGACAACTAACAAAAACATTCAAATCGGAACAACAATCGGAGTAGCCATAGGAACCGCTATAGGTATAGCCATAGGTTTAGGCATAGGCATTACCATGCTTGGCATCCTAAAAGTAGACATGAACAGCCTACTTACATTCTGGATCAGCACAGGAATGGCTGTAGGCGGTGGAATAAGTTTGGTACAGTATGTTTTGAAAAGAGCAGACCATACTTGATAATTACCCAAAGGACTTTTGAAAGCCAGGTAAGGATTTTAGTGTTAAAAGTCCTTGCGTGGCTGTTTTAATTTTTTGGACTTTGTATGAGTCCTGAAACTTCAAGATCTTAATTGAGGAAAAAAAGTTTGGTTAATTGAACCCTTGATTTGCTTTAACATTACTTCTGATATTCATAACTGCATTATAGAACTGAGGTTATGTTAATCATCCGCTATGCGTTTGACCATAAATCACTATATTTGTTATATAATTTATATTATGTTAATTAGAATAAAATTAGACCTCCCCAACTGACTCCTCGCCTCCAAGATAAGACTGATTTGCTAATAAAATATGGGATCCTTTCTATTCGCTACTCGATTAATTTATCAGCCTTAACAATCCCTTAATTATTGTCAATAGGCCATTTTTAGATTTTGGGGTATATTTGGTAAAACAAATTCACAATGACCAAAGCGATGAACAGATTCCTAAGGTTTCAGCTCCTTACACCGATTCTATTTTTTTTATTTGCCCTGCATGCATCGGCACAAACTTCACCAGCCGGTTTATTCCTCACCTGGCAAAATGACCCAACCAGCACAATGACCATCGACTGGCATACAAAGGCTGAAGATCAGGCGATTGATTTGTTGCATTTCCGGGAGAAAGGAACCAATAGCTGGACATCCCTTACTTCCCTTGCTTTTGATTTTCCCTTTTCGGATCGTAAAATCCACCGTTTAGAACTGACAGGTTTAAAACCTGATGTAAACTATGAGTTTCGTGTAGGGGAATTTAGTAGGGTTTTCTATTTCCGAACCATGCCTCGGACCAATGACCGCCCTATCCGATTTGCTGCAGGTGGAGATACCTCACAGGGAGAAATGTTTAGAAAAATGAACCAGGCTGCCATGCATTATAATCCGGATTTTATTGTTTGGGGTGGCGATCTGGCCTATGCCAATGGCAAAAAGGAAAATATAGCCGCCTGGTACCAGTGGTTTGAAGGCATTTTGCGTGACCTGGTTACTGAGGATGGCCGTGTTGTACCACTGGTTGTTGGCATAGGGAACCATGATGTAATCAATCACCATTACCCTGCTTCAGAAAGCAATATCAACAAAGGCATAGGCATGTCCGCATTTATAGCCAAGGTAAAACGCGGAGAAATGGAAGAACCTACCGATGAAATGCGACTTGAAAAAGCACCATTTTTCTACAGACTATTTGCCTTCCCAGGCCAGCCTGGTTATGGAGTGATTGACTTTGGCAATTACCTAAGCTTATTTATACTGGACAGCTCTCATAGCAACCTTATTAGTGGAAGTCAAACCAATTGGCTATTAGAACGCTTGGAAGAAAGAAAAGACATCGCCAATATCATACCGGTTTACCACAAGCCTGCTTACCCTTCCGGCCGTGTGCAGCCCGGGGGAAACCGCAACCAGTTTTGGTCTCAGGAGGTCCACACACATTGGGTTCCACTATTTGAAGAATATGGTGTACGTGTAGCCCTGGAAAATGATGACCATACTTATAAACGCAGCTATCCCCTGCTCCGGGATAATATAGACCCCAACGGCATCATTTACCTGGGAGATGGTTCCTGGGGTGTAGAAAAAAAGAAGCCTAAAAGTCCGGAGGAAGTTTGGTACCTCAGGAAATCTGCTGAAGAAAATTCAGCCATTATCGCTACCCTACAAGGGAGTCACCAACATTTCCTGATGATCAATGAAAACGGAAAGATCATTGATGAATATCCGGAAACAATAAAAGTAAACCCCTAGAACAAATACTGAAAACTAAAAAAATAGCTACATCTCTTAATCCCTAGGTTCTAATACAGTTATTGGCTTCGACTCCACTCAGCCGCCGGAATAGCATTCTTTTACTGATTAGGTGATTCTTTTGGGTTTGCCTTCCTACTATTAAATTGTTGGATTTCGGTTTTGGTATTCCCATACCTAAAACGTAGAAGCCTGAAGGGCTGAAACTATTATAGCCACGGGTGAAGCCCGTGGTAATGGAAATTTATACGATCTTGATTTTGGTGGCATTGTTGCGCTTTTTATGCAACAATGCCACCAAAATCACTTTGACGTAAGCGCATTAACGGACTAAACGATGAATTCACAAATAATACGATTCTGAAAAGGATCTCGGGGCCTGACAAATCCCCCTGCCCCCTTTCGCTAAGGGGGAGTTGCATGAATTTAGATTTTGAGTGGCTTCTCGGTAGTGTTCTTTTTTAGTAATTTAACCTTCTGATTAGGTGATTCTTTTGGGTTTGCTTTCCTACTATTTTATTGTCGGGCTTCGATTTTGGTATTACCAAACCTAAACGAAGAAGCCTGAAGGGCTGAAACTATAATAGCCACGGGTGAAGCCCGTGGTAATGGAAATCTATACGATCTTGATTTTGGCGGCATTGTTGCGCTTTTTATGCAACAATGCTGACAAAATCATATTTACTCATACGATTACGACGTTGCAAATAATTTCGGATTTTCCAACAAATCCCCTCCCGATTAAAGTCAGAATAGGCTTAGCCACCTTAAAAGGGAGGATTTGATTCGTTTCTTATTATTGATAATGTGGACCTTTACCTAAGGCTTCGACTCCGCTCAGCCGCCGGAATAGCATTCTTCTACTGATTAGGTGATTCTTTTGGGTTTGCTTTCCTACTATTTTATTGTCGGATTTCGGTTTTGGTATTCCCATACCTAAAAAGTAGAAGCCTGAAGGGCTGAAACTATAATAGCCACGGGTGAAACCCGTGGTAATGGAAATCTATACGTTCTTGATTTTGGCGGCATTGTTGCGCTTTTTCTGCAACAATACTGACAAAATCATTTTGACGAAAGCGCCTCAAGGGACTAAACGATGAATTCACAAATAATACGATTCTGAAAAGGATCTCGGGGCCTGACAAATCCCCTCCCGATTAAAGTCAGAATAGGCTTAGCCACCTTAAAAGGGAGGTTTTGATTCGTTTTTTATTAATGTTTACATTAACCTAAGGCTTCGACTCCGCTCAGCCACCGGAATAGTATTCTTCTACTGATTAGGTGATTCTATTGGGTTTGCTTTCCTTCTTTTTTATTATGATGCTACAAAGGATCTCGGTTTTCTGCAACCCCCTTCCCGATTATTGTCTAGAAAGGCTTAGCCAACTTAATAGGGAGGATTTGATTCGTTTTTTATTATTGATAATGTGGACCTATACCTATGGCTTCGACTCCGCTCAGCCACCGGTATAGCATTCTTCTTCTCTAGGCTTCGGCAAGCTCAGCTGCAGGTCATCGTTTCTGATCCGTCACCGGGACTCAGCTAGCGGCGAATAAGCAATGGTCGTCAAGAACATTTCCATCCCTGTATCACCCCATTTCGTCACATTTCTTTGATTGAAGCTTCTGAAAGCAATATTCTTGTGTAAATATTAACAGGCATCAAAACCTGTTATTACACGATCCGGATGTTTTCAATGAAGAATCGCCATGACCAAAACCAACAAAAAATGTTATATACTATTGATTATTGCAGGCTTACTGTACAATATCTACTTGGCTTATGCTGCCCATAAATATTCTAATCAATTAAACCCACTCAGAACCGAATGCAAAATATTCGGTTTAAATTTTAATTTATAAATTGAACAAATATGAAAAATAAACCTTTGGCATTTCGGCAAATCGAATGGTGGATCGTTACCCTGGTCTTTCTGATAATTGTTTTGGTCAATATACTCAGTGCAGGTAATGGGGGTTATCATTCGATTAATGATGGTTTAATTGGCTATTTCGCCAAAATTATTATTCCGCTACTATTATTTCTAGTCTTTTTCCTGTTTCATAAGGTACTGATACCGAATTACCTAAAGAATAAAAAAATGGCACGCTTGATTATACTAAGCGTTTTAATTGCCATTTTCTCCTACATCATCATTACTTTATTTTCTGATGGAGCAAATATCACTAAAGCCCCTTTTACGGCATTCTATTTTAAAATCATGGCCATTTATTTAGGCTATTTGGTTTGGGTGATCTTTTTGAAGCAAGTGTTGACCCCTCCAAAAATGAAGGATTTTCAACCCTACAACTCAATTCGCCTAGGTAGTATTTTGTTTTTTCTGACATTATTCCTTCTCCAGATTAATGAGCTTGTGCATAGGGGGATCGCCCTTGTATTGGCCTTTGCACTACCAACAATTGTTTTGATATTGGTTTATAATTATTTCCTTATTTATAAAAAACGACAGGTGGGAAAAAGAAAGGCTGCCAACTGGTTTAATATTTCTTTATTATTCATCCTCCCAGGTGCATTTATTTTTATTGGCTTAGTTGAACAGGAAGAAATTCCACTTTTAATTGGTCTGGGCATTGGACTATTGATACAATTGGTAATTATTCCAATTTCTAACCTGGCTTTTGATAAATATCTCACAATGGTGGGACAAATAAAAAACCTCTCTCATCAGGTAGAGGTAGGCTCCGCCAATTTAAGCTTTCTTAAATCGCAAATCAATCCTCATTTCTTGTTCAATGCCCTAAATACCCTTTACGGTACTGCATTGATGGAGAATGCAGAAAAAACGGCCGATGGCGTTCAAAAACTTGGAGACATGATGCGCTTTATGATCCATGAAAACCAACAGGATAAAATCCCCTTAAAAAGAGAAATTGCCTATGTTAAAAACTACCTAGACCTTCAAATGTTGCGCTTTGAAAATGAGGAAAACTTAACGGTAGACTTCAAATTGCCGGTGGATGAATGTGAGGGACAAATTGCTCCCATGTTATTGATTCCTTTTGTAGAAAATGCATTCAAGCATGGCATTAGCACCAAAAACAAGTCCTGGATAAGGATCAACCTACGCTGCATGCAAGGAACGGTACACCTGGATTTGGTCAATAGTATCCATCCAAAAAAAGTGACGGATGATCCCAAAGATGAATCCGGGATAGGATTGGAAAATGTAAGAAAGCGACTTCAACACTATTATTCCGGAAAGTATAGTCTTTCCACCATTTCCAATGAAAGTGAATTTTTCGTACATTTCTCCTTACAACTAGATTGATTTAACCTGAAGACCTTCTATTACCTAGTACAAATTTAACTTTATGTTAAAAGCAATAGCAATTGATGATGAGCGAATGGCTTTGGAGGTGATCAAATCCCACGCCTCCAAAGTTCCTTTCATTAGTCTGGAAGCCGTTTTTTCTGATGGCATCCAGGGACTGGAGTACCAAAGCCAACAACCGGTAGACCTTATTTTCCTGGACATCAATATGCCTGATATTTCAGGAATCGACCTGATGGCCATGCTTCCTGAATCCACTATGGTTATCTTTACTACCGCCTATTCAGAATACGCGGTTAAAGGTTTTGAACTCAATGCACTGGATTACCTTTTAAAGCCATTTCCCCTAAGTCGCTTTTTAAAAGCCTGTCAAAAAGCAAGAGATTGGAAAGCTTTGCAACCTTCAGAAGAACCTGAGTTTGTATTTATCAAGACTACAGACAGCCAACAAAGGGTGAATTTTGATGAGCTATTGTTCTGTGAAGCCTCAGGAAATTACGTTAGCCTGCAATTGAAAAATGAAAAGATAATGAGTAGGATGACTTTTAAAGAATTGGAAAAGCTACTTCCCTCCTATTTTATCCGTACCCATAGGTCCTTTATGGTCAATAAAAATAGGATTAATAAAATAGAACGACACCAAGTACAAGTAGATGAGCATTTTATACCGGTAAGTATGTCGTATACTGATTTTATTTAGCAGACATAAGGGTTTCGAGAATATACATTTTAATTACAGAATAAATTCACTACATTAATAGTAGATACCATATTTACGAAACGAACACTTGTATTTGGTTGGCTAGAATATGAAAGAGTTATGAAAAACAATTTAATCTATCATCTAGTGGCTAATGCTTCGCACATATTGATATTTCAACCCTGGCGAGAAGGATATTTATCTACCGGGCAATTTGTTATCATTGCTTTTATTTATGCTTTCATCTATCATCCTATTGTGGATTATTACCGACTTAGAGCTTTAGGTAAAATAAAAGAAGAGGATTTTAAAAAGATGTGGAAATGGGGCACCTTATACAGATTTAAATATTACAATCAATTAATGTTTGGAAAGTAAGTAAACATTCATTCCTTCAAGAAATTCTCTTTGATCCAATCCTTACAGTAATGTTAAAATTTGTAAAGAAATGGACAGTTTTTTTGTGCTTAGGCAAGCGCAGCAAGCCAAAAGATTTTTATCCGCCACACCATGAACCTGTTGAGGATCCGAAGAAAGGAAATAAAAAAGCCAGTCCATAAACAATGAACTGGCTTTTGAAATTTTATTAATTGGCGTGAGATTGGGCTTTCATAAACCCTAATCAAATTACTTCTATTCTTCCATAGGATGCTCTTGTAATAGCTCGGTAGGAGAATAGAATCCTGTTTTGTCTTTGATGGCAGCCCTTACTGCTTTTACCTTATCGGGACTTACTGCCGAGGATTCATTTCCAAAGCTATTTCTTACATAAGTGATCACTGCTGCAACTTCCTTGTCATTGAGCATACCTGCATAAGGTGTCATGGGTACCTGACCGGGATATTCCTTGCCCAATACTTCAATTGGCCCCATCAATCCATTCAACACAATCTTAATAAACCTTTCTTCGTCTCCATTTACCCACTTGGTTCCTGCCAATGGTGGGAAACCTGAAGCGCTCAAGCCTTTACCATCCGGCTGGTGGCAGGTAATGCAAAAACCTTCTTTGCTATAAATGGCCTTACCCATTTGGAATAAGGTAAGTTCTTCTCCTTTCAATCTTGAATTGGATGCCTTGGCTTCCTCAGAAGCTTTTTGGAATACCACAGATCCATCAGGATTGATCACCATATTTTTGACAGACATATCATTTAGGTGAGCCAAAGATGTCTCAAATGGTTTTTGCATCCAATCATCCATCGGGTGTTCATTGGCTATTTCCAAAACGGCCAATCCATCCTCTTTGTCTAGCCAGGAAGCAGCTACTATGGCTTCCAGCCTTACACGTCCATGAGGATCAGCAGCGGCTTTTTTAAGTAAATCTACCTGATCAGCTACTTGATGACCGGTATAGCGTAGAATTCTAGCGACTGCCGCTCTTACTCGATGGTCTTCAGAATCCATTAATTTTTTCAACAAGTCCTGATCAACGGCATTAAGTCCCCAGCTAACCCATAGTCCTTCTAGTAAATGATGTTCATACCTTGGATCATTTTCATCTAAATTGGCAATCCATGTTTTCATTTTAGACAAAACTTCCTCAGTATCTCTACCTCTTAGCTCTATTCTCGTTGCATATCTGGCCCTAAACTCAGGCAATTTCAAATTGTCCAATAAAGTTTCAATGGATGCTCCATCAATGGTTGGAGGAGTCACCAAAGGCCTTGATGGATAAGTGATTCTATAAATCCTTCCATGTACATGGTCTCTCAATGGATCCCTTGCATTGTGCTGCATGTGACCAACCAATATATTGTGCCAATCTACAAAGTATAGGGAACCATCAGGAGCAAATTCCATGTCTACCGGTCTGAAATTCCCATCGCTACTTTTGATAAGGTCCACCCTGTGTTCACTGTCATACCCTGTACCATCTTCCACCATTCGGTGCATTTTCATACCCAAAAATCCGATGGTATTGTTGATCAACAAGTCTCCTTGAACTTCTTCAGGAAAATGTCTACTGGATACAAATTCCAAGCCTGAGGTTGGTCTTACCCTGTGAGCATCTTCGATCAAGTTTGGTCCTTTGTGATTTCCTTCACCATAACGTGACTTCACTGATCCCGGCATCATCCAACGTACATCAGGTCCTGAAGTCTCGGCAAAGAAATTCTGTCCCCAATCATCAAAAGCAATTCCCCAAGGGTTAGGTATAGGAAGCTGAGCGGTTCTCTCCAATCTTCTTCTGGCTGGATTGTACCGGTAAAAACCGCCATTAGTAGCCCTTACCGGACCGTAAGGAGTTTCTACATCTGTATGAAGAAATACCCCTTCACCCATATATATGGCTCCTGAAGGGTCTGCTACAAAGGCAGAAATATTGTGGTGCGTATCATGATCGTCAAATCCACTTAATAGAATTTCTCTTTTTTCCGCATAATCATCTCCATCTTCATCTTTTAGAATGATAAAATTGGTGCCTTGAGACAGGTAGACTCCTTCGGGAGCAATCTCCATTCCTATTGGTAAATGCAAACTGTCAGCAAAAACTGTTTGTTTGTCTGCTTTCCCATCATTATCGGTATCTTCTAAAATTAAGATCTTGTCATTTGGTTTAGGATCTCCCGGTTTGTAATGCGGATAACTAGGCATTACGGACACCCACAATCTACCTTTGGTATCAAATGTCATTTGAACAGGATTGGCCAAATCCGGAAATTCTTTTTCGGAAGCAAATAATTCTACCTTATACCCATCTGCTACTTCAAATTTATCCAAGGCATCTTGGCCATAAAGATATTCCAGATCGCCATTTTTTTCCGGGTTATAATTGGTTTCTACCTGTGGCAATTCTATGGTGCTCTCATCTGCTTTTGCCAAGTCAAATTGCTCACCTTGATTGGCTTTCCAAATGGCTTGGTCTCTATTT
The DNA here is from genome assembly GCF_030546805.1 of Cyclobacterium sp. 1_MG-2023. Lineage (GTDB taxonomy): Bacteria > Bacteroidota > Bacteroidia > Cytophagales > Cyclobacteriaceae > Cyclobacterium. The sequence continues at coordinate 364,740 of NZ_JAUOPC010000001.1, forward strand.
TCCGTCATTTGGCGGATTTTTTTCAATTCATAAGGATAATTGTCCGGGCCAAAAGGATTGTACCTTCTACCAAAAACATGGACGCCATTAGGAATCTTATAATCATTGTGCCACATCCAATTTTTTTCCTTTACAGCGGCATGAATGGCGGCCCTTTTATCTTCCGCTACTGCCTTATCTGAGCCGAAAACTTTATCGGTTAAAAAAGTTGAAAACTTTTTATATCCTTCCTCTGTCAACTGAAAACCATCTATGGTAAGGTATTCATCTGCAGAAGAAAACCAGGAGGAAGAAGGTGAATAAGCATCTACAAACAAGACCTGATTTCTGTCTGCAACTTCCTTCATTGCATCCGTATACATTTTCAGGTTTTTGTTTTCTTTTTCTCCATTTGGTAAATCAAAATCACCACTTAAGTCTTCGAAGGCGATTGGAGACACCAAAGCAAGCTGAGGTGGGGCTTCACCATTGTAAACAGTGTTTTTTGTATGATTAATAAAGGCTTCTAATTCTTTTTTATACATTTCCAAACCCTCTTCACCTTCAAAAGACTCATTGTAGCCAAAGAAGGCAATGATAATGTCTGCTTCATGTCGCTTGATCCATTCATCAGGTGTTTCAAAATGGCCTTCACTGCCTGAATTAGTAGCCAATTCGTCTTGAAATTCTTCAGCTCCTGGGAAAGCCCAAGGGGAAACTCTTCCTGCATGTGGTCTAAAACCAGGAGTATCTCCTCCATCACTCATATTCCTTATGTACAATAAAGAATCCGGATAACGAACATGCATTTCTGTTTCAAAATGACCATAGTTCATCATTCTTGATCCCAGGTTATTACCAATCAGGATGATATGATCTCCCTTATTTAAGGTGAGTTTAGGCCCATCCTGAGCACATTGGAAGGCAAAAAATGATAGAATGCCTATTAAGAATAAACTTGTAATTCGCTTCATAAATTTGGGCTTGTATCTGACCATAAGTTTTTTTTTCCTTTTACTAAGCGCAAGCAAAAGAATTTTACTGATTTTACTTTTCGACTGACCTCAATATTAGTAAATTTTTTCATTTATTTTTAACAATAATACATAAACCTCCTAAATCTAGTGTAAAACAATTGAGATCATTTATAAAAGGAACCGCATAGCTAGAAAATTTGGTCTCCAATTAAATTGACCAACCATTACTATAAAGAATGCTTTCGATTTTAATCAATTTTAGGTAATCTTAGGTTTTAATCAATTGTATGCAAACTCAAAAAATCGGGTTGTTCCTAGGACCCTTTGTTTTTCTAGGTATATATGTTGGCATTGCGCCTGAAGGGTTGTCTCCTGAAGGTGTTTCATTACTTGCTGTGACGCTATGGATTGCCATTTGGTGGATTACAGAAGCAATTCCGATAGCAGCCACCGCTCTACTGCCTTTGGTAGTATTTCCGCTAACGGGAATTATGGAGCTAAAACCTACGTCTATCCCCTATTCTGACCCCATGGTGCTGCTTTATATGGGAGGATTTATGATTGCGGTAAGTATAGAGAAATGGAATCTGCACAAAAGAATCGCACTAAAAATCATCTCTTACTTGGGTACTGATTTAAAAAGAATAGTACTTGGATTTATGGTAGCTACAGCTTTCCTTTCCATGTGGATTTCCAATACAGCCACTTCCCTAATGATGCTTCCAATAGCCATAGCTGTTGTGGTGCAAATGTCTCAGACCAATAAAGGAACAGAAAACACTTTTGGTCAATCATTAATGCTTGGGATTGCATATAGTGCATCAATTGGTGGTATTGCCACCATTATAGGTACACCGACCAATATCATCCTAACCGGCGTGGTGAAAAGTACTTATGGGATAGAGATTAGTTTTGCCCAATGGATGTTAATTGGTTTGCCTTTGGCTAGCTCTCTTTTATTTGTTTGCTGGTATTATTTGGTGAATTATGCTTTTAAATTTCCTAAAAGTCTTCAACTGGAAGGTGGTAAAGAAGAGATTAACCGTCAGTTGCAGGCGCTAGGACCCATTAGCTTGCAAGAACGGAGGGTGCTATATGTGTTTATCATGGTGAGTTTCTGCTGGATGTTTAGAAGTTTTATCTTGCAAACCTATATTCCGGTATTGAACGATACCATAATCGCCATCTTTGGTGTATTGTTACTTTTTGTAATTCCTGCCGGAAATGAAAAAAATGAGCGCTTATTGGATTGGAAGGTGGCTGAGAAGATTCCTTGGGGAATTTTGATCTTATTTGGGGGTGGATTATCCCTGGCCAAAGCTTTTCAAGAAACCGGTTTAGCCAATTGGATTGGAGAACAATTTGTATTGCTCAATAATGTTCCATTTTGGTTGTTTTTACTGATCATTATTGCAGCTGTAAATTTCCTTACGGAAATAACTTCCAATGTGGCTACTGCATCCATGCTTTTACCCATACTATCTGCTGTAGCTTTAGCCATGGGAGTACATCCATATGCATTAATGATTGGAGCAACCATGGCAGCTTCTTGTGCTTTTATGTTACCTGTAGCAACGCCTCCCAATGCAGTGGTTTTTGGATCAGGTTACTTAACCATTCCGGTGATGATGAGAACAGGCTTGTTTCTTAATTTACTTTCAATAATCTTGATTTTAATTGTGGCTTTGTTTTATCTACCTTGGATATGGGACCTTAACCTGCACGAATATCCTTCCGAGTGGATGTAATGATTATAGAAAGTATTCGCTTTTTTGGCATTATCAAATACTTGACCACCAAGCCATTTGATTAAAGATGTCTATTATTAAATAGGGGTCAATAAATTTGAATTACTGTCAACAATAGAGCTTAGAAAGGTTTACTTTAAAGACTTTCATTAGTTTAAGTCTATGGCTTTGCTCTAATAAGAAAGACAAAGATGTATTCAATAAAATTAACTTGAACCCGTATTATATACGGATTTCCAAAAAGGAACTAAGGAGTTTCCAGCTAGGACTTATTATAAAAAATGCAAAAAAAGGCCCGAGTTAAACACCCGAGCCTTTCAAATTTAGTATTTTGAAATACTATCTTTCAAGCCAGTTTTCTCCCAATTTGTCAGAAAGAATTTGGTTATATTCTTCAGCTTTCGCTTCATTTTTCAACCTTGTATGTATTTGGAATAAAATTTCCATAATATCAGTATTGTCAGGTTTCAACTCAGAAGCTTTAGTGAAATAAGGCAATGCTTCTAAATATAATCCGTCAGCTTCTTTAAGCATCGTTTCAGATTTAGTTTCCCACTCATCATCAGATAGGTTGTTTACTTCTGTAATGATGTTTCTGGCTTTGTCTAGGTAGATGGCACCTGCATAATAGTTTCCTTCGAAGAATTCAGGATCAGCTTCAACTGTCTTTTTGTACTCTTCCAAAGCACCTTCCATATCTCCAGACTTCTCCTTCAAGTAACCATATCTCAACCTAATGGCAGGATTGTTAGGGTCATTTACCAATGCTTTCTCAATAGAAGTCATCGCTTCATCCATTTTATCCAACTGCAATAGCAATTGAATTTCAAACTCGGCCAAGCCTTTGTCATTAGGATATTCTTCCCTTGCTTCAGTTACCACACGGTAAGCTTCTTCAGGATCATTGTCTTCAGCACTTGCAATTTGTATAAGGAAGTAATAGGCGTTTAGCTTATTGTATTCCGGAACATCCAATAATTCGGTAAAGTATTTTTTTGCAGCTTCAGTATTGCCAATCATATTGGCAGTATACCCTGCATTAAATACGATAGAAGTATCATTTGGATCCAAGTCTGCCGCCAAAGCGAAAAACTCGTGAGAAAGCTCCATGTCTTCTTCCTCATATTTGGCTATGGCTTTGTTGAAAGACGCATTTTTCAAACGGTAAATACCTTCACCTTGAAAATTAGGAGGCATATCCGGTAAAACCTCTTTGAACAAATCTTTACTTACTTTGCTAGTAGAATCATTGTCCTCCATTTCGAAGGTTTTAACAAAACTTCCTTGTGCTTCTCTACCCAAATCCACAGTACTTTGTGTATTAGAGGAATCTGCTTCAAACATCTTGGTTTCTATTTTACCTTTAATAAAATAGGTGTCTGATTGAGCTCCGGTTTCCTCATCAGCAGTTGCTGCTTTTATTTCGGTATATGCCTCTTCAAGATTTCCCCTGTTAAGGTTTTTTTCAGCAGATCTAACTACCTTTTTCTGGCCAAAGGCAACTGTTGAGGCGATGCCCACCACAGCCAACGATAAAATTAATTTTTTCATGTTACTAGTGCGGTTCTTTATTGGTTTCAATTATTATTCGTTATTAGGATTTTCTTCATTTTCCCCTGTCTGAGAACTTTCGGAATCGTTGGTGTTATCGGGTCCTTCACCTTCCACAGTACTGTCTGGTTCTTCAACTTCAATGTTTTCGATTTTCTCTACAGATGAAATTTCGTCATTTTCATTCAATCGAATTAATCTAACACCTTGGGTAGCTCTGCCCATCACTCTGATTCCTTCAGCAGGAGTCCTAATGGTAATACCTGATCGATTAATAATCATTAAATCATCGGTATCCACCACTTCTTTAATGGCTACCAGACCACCGGTTTTCTCAGTGATGTTCATGGCTTTCACGCCTTTTCCACCCCTATTGGTAATTCTGTATTCAGACAAAAAGGAACGTTTTCCATATCCTTTTTCGGTTACAACTAAAAGCGTTGCATCTTCTCTTTGAACACAAACCATGCCAATTACATGGTTTTCTTCCCCATCGAGGTTTATGGCTTTTACTCCGGTTGCAGTTCGACCCATTGGTCTAACATTCGATTCATGAAAATGAACTGCTCTACCTGAGCTAGAAGCAATTACAATATTGGAATCACCATTGGTCAGTTCCACGTTTAGCAACTGATCATCATCCCTGATATTCAAGGCAATGATTCCATTTGTTCTTGGTCTGGAGTATTGCTCAAGGGTGGTTTTCTTGATGATACCCTTTTTGGTGACCATCACAATATTGTTATTATTGATATAATCTACATCTCCAAGGTCTTTTACTTGGATAATAGACCTAATTCTATCGGAGCTTTCTATATTGATAAGGTTCTGAATGGGTCTTCCTTTGGATGTTTTACTACCTTCAGGAATGGCATAAGTTTTAAGCCAGAACAGCTTACCTTGATCAGTAAATATCAACAAATAGTTATGCGTCAAGGCAGTAAATAAATAGACGGTGTAATCGTCTTCTTTGGTACTGACGCCTCTGGAGCCTACACCACCTCTACTTTGAGATTTGTATTCTGTGAGAACGGTTCTTTTGATATATCCCTGATTGGAAACAGTAATCACTACTTCCTCATTTGGAATCATGTCCTCATAATTGAAGTCCTCAGCATTGTGCTCAATGGTAGTCCTTCTCTCGTCATTGTAACGGTTTTTAATCTCTTCCAGCTCGTCTTTGATGATTTGCATTCTTCGATCCTTATTGGCTAGAATATCTTTCAATTCTTCAATAAGTTTCATCAATTCATCGTATTCTTGCTGAATTTTGGCCCTTTCCATTCCGGTAAGGCGTTGCAACCTCATGTCCAAAATGGCACGTGCCTGTATCTCTGTAAGATCAAATTTTTCCATCAAACCATTTCTGGCTGTTTCCGGATCTCTTGAATCTCTGATCAGTTGAATTACTTCATCAATATTGTCTAAGGCTACCAGGTAACCTTCCAATATATGTGCTCTTTTTTCAGCTTCTTTTAGTTCGTATTCCGTACGCCTTACAACTACATCATGCCTATGTTCTACATAATGCAGAATAAGTTCTTTAAGGTTTAATGTGAATGGTCTACCTTTGACTAGGGCCACATTATTTACACTAAAGGACGTTTGCAGTTGGGTGTGCTTGTAAAGGTTGTTGAGCACCACATTGGGTACAGCGTCTTTTTTGAGCTCATAAACAATCCGCATTCCTTGCCTATCCGACTCGTCCCTTATGGCAGAAATTCCGTCAATTTTCTTTTCATTGATCAGTTGAGCGGTTTTCTCAACCATGGACGCTTTATTGACCTGGTAAGGAATTTCATTAATTATGATCATTTCCTTTCCTGAAGACTTGGTCTCTATGGTAGCTTTGCCCCTTAGAATTACCCGACCTCTACCGGTTTCAAAAGCAGCCTTCACTCCATTATAGCCATAAATAATTCCTCCGGTAGGGAAATCGGGAGCAATAATATGCTCCATTAATTCCGGAATAGTGATGTCATTGTTGTCAATATAGGCATGAATTCCATCTATGACCTCTCCTAAATTATGAGGAGCCATATTGGTGGCCATCCCTACTGCAATCCCAGAGGCACCATTCAGCAATAAAGCCGGAATTTTTGCTGGAAGGACGATAGGTTCCTTTAAGGTATCGTCAAAGTTTAACTGAAAATCTACTGTTTCTTTGTTAATATCTGTAAGCAGTTCTTCAGCGATTCTCCTCAACCTAGCCTCGGTATACCTCATGGCTGCCGGATTATCACCATCAATTGATCCAAAGTTTCCCTGAGGATCTACCAATGGGTATCGCAACGACCATGTTTGGGCCATTCTAACCAAAGTTTCATAAACAGCCGAATCTCCATGTGGATGGTATTTACCCAATACCTCACCAACTATTCTTGCAGATTTTTTATAAGGCTTGTTGTGGGAAACCCCCAACTCCTGCATTCCATAAAGGATTCTGCGGTGTACAGGCTTTAAACCGTCCCTTACGTCCGGTAAAGCCCTGGAAACAATTACTGACATCGAATAATCGATGTAAGCACCACGCATTTCTTCCTCAATATTAATCGGGATGATGTTCTCGTTTTCTCCTTGAGCCATATTTAAATTTTCTCGCTAATAACCTGCAAGATAGCAAAAAGTACAGGTTTAGAAAAATAATATATTTGATACAAATGAATAATTAGGTATCCTTTTTATATTCATAGAGTTAATTTTCCTATTTACAGGAAATAATTTGGAAAAGTAGCTTTCGAAAGCCTAAAATCAGTTGCCATACCACTGTCCTACTTTTCTATTCTGCCTTTTGAAAATAGAACTTCCCCGGTATTCAACCCCATTGTGCAAATGCTTCATAACCACCTTGCAACCCGCGATTTTACAGCGTTTGGTACCCGGCAAACTTATGGCCACCCCCAGTTGTACGGTATAAAGAGATTGTTTAACTCCCTGAATTTCCATGGGGTCCACCATATTATAATCATATGGTCTAAACTCTGCTGCAGGTTTTATAAAAACTTTGGAATATTCGCCCAAATCTCGTTCGATTCTAAGTCCAAGCCCATAATATCCTTTGACCACCGCAAGTTGAGGGTCTAAAGATTTTTTAAAAGTCATTGAACCAAATTCACCTTCTAAAGTTAACCTCCAAGGATAATGTTGACTGGCCCTCTGCCTGAGTTGGGCTTGGATAGAAAGGTTGCTTTCAGAATATTTACGGTATTTCCACCTTAGAAAAGAAATCCGTTTTCTGGAATCCCAAAGCACCAATCCAACGGTACCATATAATTTATCATAGGTGTATTTCTCCTGCTCCAAAGCAAATGTATTACCATTTCCTGTTAGCCTGTCTAAGCTACCCCATTCTCTTCCATAGCCACCACCAATGCTTATGAGGTCAAATAAATTTAAGCGAACGCCTAAATTAACCGGATAAGCATAGCCTGTGCTTCTATACAATGTTGTATCCGGTCCTGAAAATTCTGGAGCTTCCATGGTTTGCAAATCTGTGATTGGGTAGTTTTCAGGCTCCTCACTCAAAAAATCAAGCTGGTATTCGTGAAAACCTGCTCCGGAAGATAATTCAAAAGAAAAATTGCTGACAGCATTCCTAAATGCATTGCCAACTTCATTGTCACTTTTTCTGCTTTTTATCTTTTTTTCAATCCCAAAAATGTCTTCCTGTGCCCTGCTTTCATAGGTATTGATTAATAGTAGGGTTAGAAATAAGGCGCAAAGGCAAAACAAATGCTTTCTAGTTTCCATAACAATAAACAATCTTTTATTTACTAACGCAGGAAAATCAAAAAACCCTCAATAAATGAGGGTTTTTTTATTATCTCTACAGAAAATAAATAATATCATCCTGCGTCAGAAGGGCTTTCTTCCTCTTCAGTACTTCTTTTTTCTTTCAATTGAGCAATTTCACTGTCCACTTTTTCCTTAATTTCAGGATTAGCCTTCATGGCTTTATTCACTTTATTAAAGGTGGAAATTCCCAACACATCATCATTTTTGATCAAGCCAATTTTCATTTCCCTAACCTCTGTGCTCAAAGAACCCATAAATTCTAAAATGGCTTCATAAGCAACTTTCTCCTCATCTGTAATTTCAATTTCTGTAAGCTTGGCTTCATCATCCCACGCACCTTTTATTTCATTGTAACGGGCAGCACCATCTATCACCTCATTGTCTTTGATCATAGATACCAATTCTGCATTCTTTTGCTCATAAAAAGCCATTACAGAATCCTCCATTGCAGCAAATTTAGCAATTTCCTCATCCGTAATTTCTTCAGCAGCTTCGTCTTGTGCTTGTGCATTAAAACCTATTAGACCTACAAATAAAAAGGCCAATCCTAATAATTTCTTCATAATTTTATCTCAATTTATAAAATGCTTTATACCCTCGAATTAAATCAGAATCAACCAATTTAACAAACAATGAACAAAAAAATGCGCTAAAAATTATTTATTAGGGACAATTTTTGAATTTAAACAATACTTTTTAGCTTATTGATAGTCTCAGTTGGATTTTCTGATGAAAACACAAAATTACCTGCTACCAATACATTAGCCCCTGCTTCAAACAGTTTTTTTGCATTGGCTAAACTTACCCCGCCATCAATTTCAATTTTTGCATGAGAACCAGTTTCCACGATTAGTTCTCCCAAAGCATGTATCTTTTTATAAGTATTTTCTATAAATTCTTGTCCGCCAAAACCGGGGTTGACAGACATTATTAAGACAGTATCTACCTCTTTCACTATATCTTGCAATAACCTGATAGGTGTATGTGGATTAATCGCAACGCCTACTTTACAATCCAAAGCTTTAATTGCTTGTACGGTTCGGTGCAAGTGTGGGCAAGCCTCTAAATGTACAGTAATCTGAGCTGCGCCGGCTTTTTGAAAAGCTTCTAAGTACTTGTCCGGTTCCACAATCATCAAGTGGACATCCAATGGCTTTTTTGCATGGCGATTTATGGCTTCCACCACCGGCAAACCAAAAGAAATATTGGGAACAAATACACCATCCATAATGTCTACATGGATGTAATCTGCTACAGAATCATTAATCATTTCAACTTCCTGCTGAAGATTAGCAAAGTCTGCAGCCAATATTGAGGGGGCTATTAATGGATTCATATGGATAGTATTTAGGTTGATACAATAGTTGTTTAGGATACAAAAAAAGGCATTTTTAAGTTCAATTCCTTATTTCTTCCACAACTTCACCGTTGATACTGAGGAATCGTCTTGTAATTCAACCAGATAGATTCCGGGGTTTAAAACTTTCATACTGGCACTATAGGGAAAATTACTTTTGCTCCGTTCCAATTCATGCACACTTATCAGCTTCCCATCATTGGCAAACAACTTCATGGTGCAGTTGATAGAAGTCCCAAATTCAATAAGCAACTCATCTTTAGTCAAGGGATTGGGGTACACCCTTGTAATGGATTCACTTTCCGGCTCTCCTTCTTCAATGCGTTTACCAAACATGGCCCTGGTAAAATCCGGGACTCCATATCCTAATTCATTGTCCGGTTGAGAAAACTGTGACCCACTCAATAATATTTGTTCTCTCAATTTTTCATTGGTCCAAGTGGGGTTTGCTTCTCTCAATCCTGCCGCCAAAGCTGCCACTTGAGGTGCAGAAAATGATGTGCCACTGGAATTACTGGTTCCCTCTTCTTGTCGCCAAAGGGTAACGCCCGTTCCGTAAGCCACCAATTCCGGTTTGATTCTATTGTCAGCACTTGGTCCAATAGAACTAAACCCTGCTTTATTAAAGTTGCTGTTGATGGCTCCTATAGATAGAATATTCTCTGCATCTGAAGGTACGGTTATGGTTTCCCAACTGATATTTCCTTCATTCCCAGCACTGCTGATCACTAAAATCCCTTTTTCAGCTGCCATATTGGCCCCTCTGGTAATGATAGCCGTTTTCCCATCAAGATCTTCCTTGGAGTAATTCATCGTCTCATCATCAAAATAATTGTACCCCAATGAACTGTTGATCAACTCCACTCCCAGACTATCAGCATATTCAGCAGCCTTTACCCAATTGTACTCTTCAATTCTATATTCTGAATCTACATCCTCTGTTATACATAAGATATAGCTGGCTCCAAAGGCCCCGGCAATAAGGTTTTCCGGATCATAAGAAGCCATAAGTGACAGGGTGCCCGTTCCATGGGTATCTGCCCTAAATATATTGTCGGAATCCGGCAAGACAAAATCTTTGGTGGCATAAATTTTTTGTTCAGTAAACAGGTGTTCAAAAGCCGGTATCTTGTCTACATTTAAAAATCCCGCATCAAAAATAGCAACTAAAACACCCTCTCCGGTAAATCCTGCTTCATGCATGGCTGAAATACCCAAAATGCTGTTTTGAAATTCAAAATCTGAAGGGGCTACAGCACGGTTATTGCGCTTTTTTTTCTTTTTAACTTTATAATTCTTGGTACTTCTTTCCAAAGTACCTCCTTCTCCCTTGGCTACAAGATTGACTTCACTAACAAAGTCAAGGGATGAAATGTCTTTAATGCCATCTTGAGAGGACTCAATTATGGAAGCATTCAGCCATTTGGAATGATAAATAAACTTATTCACAAAAGGACTGATGGCTGCTATGTATTTTGAAGAAACAGGTAAGTCTGTGCTGTCCAATAATATATTATCCCTAACTCTTCTTTCAATACTTTTTGGACTTAGCAAACCTTCAGCTTGTTCAAGGCTTAAAGCCGCATCCGGTTTGTATTTATAGTGTACAGCATACCTGTCTTGAGCCAATCCATTGACTATAGTTAAACAAATTAAAAAAACTAGTGCTGTACTAAATTTCACCATAATCAATAAGCCTCATATGAGTAGAACGGCCTTCTTGAATAATTTGTTCACCCAAACAGTCGTTTCTAGAGCAGTATTGAAATACTTCATAGAAATTTTCCACCATCCCGATATTATTTACAAATACCTCGTATCTATTGTCCCGAATGGTGATCAAATCATCCTCTTCACTTTTTCTAACTTTTACAGCGTCCGAAAAAGCAAATTCATTTAAAATATAGCTGCCAATACTTTCAATAAAATAATTTTCCTCCCCGTTATTATTGTAACTGTTTCCATTCCAGCTAAAATCCAAACTTACCGGATAAACGAGGATGACTTCTTGTTGATTATTGAAATTTCGGATGATTCTATTTTGTTTAAAACTGGCCGTATAAACTTCCACATTGGCCCACTCACTTCTATCCGTGGACTTACTTCGGTGAAACAAATACACCATTTCATTCATCTCATTCAAATAGAAGTCTTTTAGTTCATCTCTATAATAATAATTCGTTGTTTCATAGTCATTCTCCCCAAAATAAACCGTCTCCACTACGCTGTATTCACAATAACTACCAATTTCCAGTGGAAAATAGGTGGAAGTAATCAATTCAGGATCTTCAGTCTCCTCGGCACAGCTTCCCATAAAAATAAGGAGGGGTAGCAACCAATACCTTTTATTAAAAATTTTCATTTTCTATCTTTGAATTCAATTGAAAATTACGCAAATAATCCACTAAAATAAAATGGCTTTAAAAACTTTTGTAAAGATAAGTAATGTTAACAACTTAAGCGATGCACGTTATTGTTCGGGAATGTATGTCGACTTAATGGGTTTTTCTCTGGAAAATGAAAATGAATACTTTGTGAGCCCTACCGCATTCAAAGAAATAACCGATTGGCTATCCGGCCTGGAATATGTTGCTGAATTTTCAAACAGCCATCCTGCTCAAATCTTAGAAACATTGATGCAGTATGAGGGGTTTTCTTATATTCAAATAGAAGAAAAACTGCACCTTCCCATGCTTAAAAACTCCAGTTACGGCTTAATTTTCAAGAGTACCATCAATAAAGAAGCAGACTTGGATGACCTCATGGATTATGCTGTTTCACTGAAGGAAAACAATGTGATGTTGAACCTAGAAGCTGACCAACCACTGGAAATAAGTCCTGCAATTCATGATAAACTAAAAACTATTGCTGAGAAATGTGATTTACTGCTTGGATTTGGTTTTGATGAACAGAATATTGAGCAGCTATTGGACCAAACCCGGATTAAGGGTATCAGCATGAAAGCCGGCCATGAAATCAGACCGGGAATTAAAGATTTTGATGAATTGGCTGATATTTTAGAAACCCTAGAAATTGAAGATTAGGCTTCTTTAAAGCCAAATTCAATGTATTTAATCGTTTCTCCTTTGTCCATAAACATCTTCTCGTACCGCGTCATGATGCCATGATGGATGTCTTTCCATTCCGATTGGTAAAAGTCTCTAGTATTTTTATAAATGACAATGTCCTCTCTACTTTCAAATAAGTCGAAGGTATATTCATAAAGTCCGGTATTATCTGTTTTGAAATGTACATGACCTTCCCGGCCCATGATTTTTTTATACATTTCTAAAAACTTAGGAGAAGTAAGTCTTTTCCTTTCGTCCCTGTCTTTGGGGCGTGGATCTGGAAAGGTTATCCAGAGTTCATCAATCTCTTTTTCCTCAAATGAATCTTCCAAAAGCTCAATTTGGGTTCTTAAAAAAGCCACATTCTCTAAACCTTCTGCAATAGCAATGCTACTTCCTTTCCAAATTCTAGAGCCTTTGATATCCACCCCAACAAAATTTTTTGAGGCATCAACCCTGGCTTGCCCTACGGTAAACTCTCCCCTTCCACAAGCCAGTTCTACCACCAATGGGGCATCACTTTTAAACTGCACGGATTTCCAATTTCCCTTGATCTCTTCAAAAATGTCTTTTCCCGGTTGAACCACATTGGCATTTTCTTCATTTTGCCTAAACCGCTCTAGTTTATTTCTTCCCATTATTATAAATCATTTATTTCTGCCACAACAAAGGTACTTCCTCCTATAAAAATTAAATCCTCTTTTGTTGCCTTTTTTTCTGCTGCCATTCTGGCTTGATTAACATTCTCAATTACCTCCCCTTGCAAACCCAATTCAATCGCTAAGCTTTGAAGTTCTTTGGCAGGCATAGCCCTTGGTTGGTCGGCTTGACAAAAGAAATATTCGGCATCTTTAGGTAGTTTTTCAAGCACCTTATAATGGGCCTTGTCTTTTACCATTCCCAAAATCATATAAAGCTTTTTCCGGCCTTTTAATACCAACAGCTGGTCAATAATTTCTTGAATTCCATCTTCATTATGACCTGTATCACAAATGGTTAGTGGTTCTGTAGAGAGAATTTGCCAGCGCCCTTTCAGTCCGGTATTAGGGATAATATGGGACAAGCCCTCTTTTATATGTTCGGGATGAAGTTGCAAACCCAATGCATTCAATTGATCCAAGGCCACTATAATTGCCGGGAGGTTTTTGGCTTGATAACTCCCCAGTAGATCCAATTCTATATTGGCTACAGTAGCTGCACTACCGGAAAGTGAATATTGGGCCAGGCTTTTATCTTTAGATTGTCTATTGTATCCGGTAAAATTCACTTTCAAAGATTGATCTGCAAAGATGATATTGGCCTTACGATCAGCCGCAATGGTGCGAAAAACACTAGCTGTCTTATCTTGGGTTTGCCCAATTACGACCGGCACATGTTCTTTGATAATCCCTGCTTTCTCAAATGCAATCTTATCTAAGGTATCTCCCAGAAACTGCTCATGGTCAAAACCTATATTGGTTATGATGCTGAGAAGCGGATGGATAACATTTGTACTGTCAAATCTTCCTCCCATACCTGTCTCGATTACAGCATAATCGATCCCTTGTTTGGCAAAATAAGCAAAAGAGAGAGCCACGGTCATTTCAAAAAAACTAGGCTTCAGTTCCAGTAGATAATCTTTATTGGCTTCAACAAACTGTACGACCTCATTTTCGGGGATTTCTATTCCATTTATTTTGATTCGTTCTCTAAAGGATTTTAGATGTGGGGAGGTATATAGGCCGGTGGTATATCCTGCTGCTTGCAATACAGCGGCCAGAGCATGTGCTGTACTCCCCTTTCCATTGGTTCCGGCAATATGAATACTTTTGAACTTATGTTGGGGGTTTCCGAGGTGCGCACAAAGTTTTAGGGTATTGCTTAAGTCTTTTTTAAAAGCAGCACCTCCAACCCGCTGAAACATGGGCAAGGCCTGAAACAGAAAGTCCAGGGAGGATTGATAATTCATGGGGATCAATTAATCTACGCGGATGATAAAGGTGATTTTTCCTTTGGAATACTCAGCAATGGTATTTCCACTTTGTGGTTTAAAGGTCAAGCTGTTGACTACTTTACGGTAATAATTCAATACTTCATTACTTACATTATAAGTATCTGGAATGGCCTGTACAATCCTTCCGCTATCATTGATGGTAATGTTAAAGACAATTTTGCCATTCCTATTGGACACCCTGTCTTGGATATTGGGTTTGGAGGCAAAATCCCAACCCGCCAGGTCCAGGTCATACCCGGCTCCATCTCCGGTATTTCCTTTGCCTGACTGTAAAATGGATCGTCCATCGATGGTGCCATTTGGCTTACCTTCATCCCCTGTCTGGGAACTGTTTCCTTGACTGCTTCCGGTGGTAGCTTGATTGCCGCTTCCTGTGGTCCCACCCGCTCCAAATATTGCTCTGGGATCAACTTTAGGTTCTGGCTTTTCAACTTTTTCTGGTTGTGGTTCTTCTTCAGGTTCGCTTTTTACAGGTACTTCTGCCTTCTTGGTCGTTTCTTTGGTACTTTCCTTCTTTTCTACCGGCTTAGGTTCTGCTTTTACCGGACTAGGTGCTTTAGAAACAGCTTCAATTTTTGGCTCACTTTTTTGAACCTCAGCGGGAGAAGGATTCGATTGCGGTGGGCTTACAGGTGTTATATTTTCTGTGGGTTCAGGAGCAGGCTCACCCGGGGCCGGCGCCTCTTCGGCCGTTTCTTGACTTGTAGAAGGGGGTGTTTCTGTGGGTTTTGCATCGGATCCCATATCTGAAAAACCCAGGTTTAACTCCAGTCCAAATTGAGACATGGGTGGATCAGGTTGCTTCCACACCATAATAAAATAAAAGCCAATCAATAACATTACATTAATGATTAAAGTAATGATAATTGCTTTTCTATTATTCTCTACAGTAGCTTTATGGTCCTCCCAAATTTCCATCCTTTACTTAAACGGTTGTGTTGCAATGGTTACATTGGCATCTAAACTTGCAGCAATTCCCCCAATTTCTACCAGATATTCTACAGGAACTTCTTTGTCTATATGCAATACCACGTAGCCTTTGTTCTCATTCAATAAGCTGGTTAATTCGGCTTTCACCTGATCTCTATTTACCTGCTTGTCATTGACAGCAAATCTTAAGTCCTTTGTAATACTAACGGTCACCTCTTGCATAACGATGTCTGAACTTTCGCTGGAAGGTAAATTCACCGGAAGTCCCGAAGGGGTAATAAAGGATGAGGTAAGCATAAAAAATATAAGCAATAGAAAAATAATATCCGTCATGGACGACATGCTGAAACTAGTTTCTATCTTATTTTTTGACTGAAGTGCCATATTACTTTTTATCCTGTAAAAGATCGATAAACTCAATCGTAGTGTACTCCATATTGTGGATCAATTTGGAAACCCTGGTTACCAAATAATTGTAGCCCAAATAAGCCACAATCCCCACCACCAATCCTGTGGCAGTCGTAATCATTGCTTCATATATACCGGTAGAGAGCAATTTTGGAGAAACCATTCCTTCCTCTTGGGCTACTCCTATAAAAGCACGAATCATGCCAGCAACGGTTCCTAGGAAGCCGATCATAGGCGCAGCACCGGAGACAGTAGCCAAAAGGCCAAGGTTTTTCTCTAGCTTATAGATTTCTATTTTACCTACATTTTCTATGGCTACTTCAATGTTTTTAAGTGGGCTTCCTATTCTCTCCAATCCTTTTGAAATCATATGGGCCACCGGTGTCTCTTCTCCTTGGCATACCATTTTTGCTTGCTCAATATTTCCACTTTGAACCATCATTTTCACCTGGTCTATCATTCCCTTAGGCGTCTTAGATGCCTTCTTTAGGGTGATGATGCGTTCTACGAAGATAAAAATGGCCAGGATAAAAAGTAAGTAAAGTGGAATCATCATATAGCCCCCTTTGATCATTAAATCTAATAGACCAATATCATTGGAGCCGGTGCCTTCCATAAGGGCAAGTGAATCTACAGCCGGAAGGCCATCACTGGTTGACAAAGTTTGTAGTAAAGTCATATTAATATTTCAAAACCCATAAGTTTTCTTCAAAATTGTCCTGAAAGCTTTCTCTGGCTTCCAAGGCCAGATCCACATTCTCAAACTGCCCAATGGCCAGCCTGTAATAATGAATCTTTCCGTAAGGATGTATCAAAAACGTATTCTCTCCGGCTTTATTGAGTTTATCCGAATAATCTCTAGCAAGATCATCATCTATAAAGCTTCCTACCACTAAAAAATACCTAGGTGAAGCCTCTCTGGCATCAATTTCTATCAATTGTGGAGTTGTTTCTTCTGCAGGTTCAGATTCCTCAACTACCGCTTCCGGAACTTCTTCTTTGGTTGCAGGGGCCGGCTTTTCAACTTGATCCGTACTGGCTGTATTTTTTGATGGTTGCTGATCGAGTGTATCAAAAAGACCGAAATAATATAGCCCGAAACCCAAGCCCAATATCAGCAATAAAATGATCAAAAAGATACCAACTGTATTGTCTTTCTTTTCTTCTTCTGCCGGAGGATTATTTTTGGATGGCTTAGCAGATTTTTTCTTTCCTGAGCTTGAAATTGACCCGGCTGCTTTAGCTCCTTCCAATGGTGTTACATTGACCGGTGGCAAGCCAAAGTCCTCATCATTATCGGATTGGCTGTTATGATCCTTGGAATTTTTGTCAGACATCTTAAAAATTGTTATTTTAATCCACTAAGCTAAAGCAAAACCAGCAAATCGCCAATATTGACACCAATAAATCCCCTCTTCCTCAAATTATATTTTTTGGGACTTACCTCTCTTTTTGTATCGGATTGTTCGTTTTTATCAAAATTTAAAACTCAGTCCACCTATCAATTGAATCCCCCGAACAGGGTAATTGCTAAAGCGTTGGTATTTTTGATTTAGCAGATTGTTACCATAGGCGAAAGCAGAAATTCTTTCTGTAATTGCATAATCAGCACCTATTTGAAGGTCCACAAGCGTACCAAGTATTCTCTGGTTGTCAGATACCAAATTTATCGCATTAATCCCTCCCATCGCATTGACATTGGCATGTACCAGCCATTTATCGTCTGGGGTAAAGGTATTGTTTAAATTCACCTCCCACTCCGGTCTTTGCCAAGCAAAGCTAATTTCATCCAATGTATAATGGTAATAATGGGCTGAAGCGTCTAATTGATACCAATCATCGAAAATAAGATCTAGGGAAGCATGGTATTCCAATACCTTGGAATTATTGTCATAAATTAATTGGAAGCGAGTACTGTCCATTTCATTGTTTCCATAAAAATGCATATTGGTGAAATCGCCATACTTAAAACCTATTTTATAATTTACCTGGTCATTGGCTTTGCCGGTGATTCCCGCATCTATTTGGAAATTTTGAATGGTATTTTTCAGGTTTTCTGAAGGTCCTAAAAATGGATTTTCCTGGATAAAGTCATAATAGGTATTTCTAATGACATCCCCTTCGTAAGTTCCATAAATCCCAAGTTCAGGAACCACAAAGTAGGACATTTTCAAAATAGGGAAAATATGAAAATCTTCAGTTTTATTGGGAACAATATCATTCTCCTGGACCACATTCGCACCTACTTTGATCTTGAAGGACTCTTTGGCATATTGTACATAAGGTTGTAACCTAAAATAGTTCCGCTTGATATCTTCATAATAAATATCCTGAGGTGAAGTAAAGGCCAAAAGGCTATTGATGCCACCCTTTAGAAAGTCATTGGCCCTAAACCCGGCATTGGCTCGAATCAATACTTCACTTTCTTTGGCCTCATATCGATCATTGAAAAGCCTTAAAGCAAGGTTGGCCTCATAATCAAACGGCTCAGTTTTATCCACACGTCTTAATCCTGCCATGACTTTGAAAGTACCAAAAACCTGACGAATGGAGTCTTGCATTATATCAGTTTCCGGATCCGGCGTATATCCATAGAAGTGGTGCATATCCCTTTCGTATCCCAGCCTTCCAAATATTTCAAAATCATCCCTGTAAAGACTACCATTCAATAATAAGTCGGTATGGTCTTCAGCTGAGTTTTTCCCATCCACAGGGCCGGTATAGAAGCCCTGGTGCTTAATGTGTGCTCCATAGGTATAATCGTCATTGTCCAGACTGTGGTAATCTGCTTGGATTAGTGGGGAAGAATAATTGCCATACCCCAACTTTACAATGGCTTGGGTTTGGTCACTTTCAGGCTTAGGAAAGGGTTTCTGATAGGGTTGAAAATTCACATCAACCGGAGCAAGGGTTGCCGCAAAATTCTTTACCTGGTAGGTATAATTGATGGAAGTAGATACCTGAGGTAAGGCAGGGCTTTTTTCAAAAACCCTGGATTGCCTGGGTAAGCTTAAAACCCTGTCTTTACGAATAATAAATTCCGTATCCCTGATTTCTCCTCTTTGCGGGTCCGTCTCCTCTTGAGAATATCCTTGGACAACACCTGTCAATACCAACAGCCCAGTTATTAAATTTCTTAAATTCTTCATTAATTGGCTAAGTTGATGGTTTGCAATAAAGTTTCTGCTTCCTCTTTGACCGACTCATCTGAGGCATTTTCAATGATGGACTCTAAAGTTGCTTTGGCCTGAAATTTTTCCTCCATGGCTATATAATTCTGGGCAAGTACAATAAACTGCTTGCCATACCAATAAGCATACTGAGTAAAAGGTTGAGAATTATCAAAAATCAATTCATTGGAAGCTTCATATTCACCCTTTCGATTTAAGTTCAGTGCCATTTTATACAAGGCTTCAGCCCCTTGGACGGTCTTATGGGTTTCCATTAATTGCCGGTAAACTTCCATTGCTTGAGCTTCCGCCTTGGTGTTTTCTAATGACTTGGCCTTTATCAAAAGTGCATTGGGCGCTGAATCAATGGTGATACTGCCAAGTTCAAGTATTTTATCTGCATTGATAATGGCTTCTTTGTAATTTTGTGTTTCAAAATAAGCCTGCATCAAACCGTAGGTAGCTTCGTATTCCTCCGCTTTGCTCCTAGCATTTTTTGCAATGAACTGGAAAGAAGGTATTGATTTTGCAAAATTGCCATTTTCAAACTCAATCTGTCCTATCTTTTGATAAACACGGCTTTTGAGGTTGTTGTCACTGGTATTCTCTATTTCATAGAAAATAGCCAATGCCTTGGTTTTATCTCCCAACCTAAAATTGGCGTCTCCTAAATAATATTTTGCCTCCGGAACTTGAGCTGAATTTGGATAATTCCTAATAAAGTTTTCCAATGCAGTGATGGCATCTCGGTAAGACTGATTGAAAACCAGGCTCTTTGCAGCTGAAAATTCAACGTTTTGAAGGTTATTATTGCTAGGATTGGATTTTCTATATCCGGACAGATAAGTGGAAAACTCCTGCGACCTACCCTGCAAAGACAAACTCTCTTGCAAACCAACCAAGGCCGTTTCGCCATTTTCTGAATTTGGATAATTATCCAAGATCATTTTATAATCCTCTATGGCCTGATCATAATCTTTCAAAGAATAGTTGGCAACAGCTCTGCCCTCTAAAGCATAGGGTATAAATGGACTGTTTGGTTTTTTGCTAATCAATTGAGAAAACACATCCCTTGCTTGGCTATAGTTGAGTTCTTCCATGTGTATTTGTGCCTTCTGATAGAGGGCATCTTCCATGTATAGACTATTCGGATAATTGTTAATGACCATGTCCAATTGCCTAATCGCCTCTCTATTGTTATTTTGGAAATTGGCTACCACTCCCCCTCTGAAATAAGCATAATCACTATATTGATTGTTTTCTGCTACTGCCCTTCTAAAAACATTGGCTGCATCGGTGAATTTCTTCTGAACATAATAGGTATCACCCAACCTCACAAACGCATCTTCATAGTGTTGCTTATCACTGCTGTTTTTTAATTTATCGGTATAGGTTTTAAACTGCCTTTCCGCTTTTTCATATTGTCCATCATTAAAATAAGCATAGCCCAAACCATAATGAGCCCTGATCAAACTTGGATCCATTGAAGGAGGGTTCATGCTGATCAATCTCTCATAAGCCTGTATGGCTGCTGCTGCATTATTATTGGCAGCATTGGCCTCGCCTTTCCAAAATTGGGCTTGAAATTGAAGGGACTTATTTACCGGAAATTGCAAGGACTTGGTCAGCATTTGTTGAGTGCCTTTCAAATTGTTGTCCCTGTAATAGGTCATGGCTTGGTAGAAAGTTACTTTCTGATAGGCTTCTTGAATCCTTCTGGACTTATTGTTCATTTTCTCCATATGGCCGATGGCCCGGAGATAATTGTTGGTATTCACCAGCGCATCACTGAGCAAGTTTTCTGCAGCTGTTTTTTGACTCCCTTGAGGATAATCATTCAGGTACTTGTCCAGGGCAGTAATGGCCTCTTGAAATTTACCCAATTCCAAACTAACTTTCGCATAATTGAAAAGGGCTTCTTCTTTAATTTCCGGCCTAAAGTCCATTTTGTAGGCTGCATTGAAACTATTGGCTGCAAAAGGTAAATTTTTCTGTTGCACATAGGCATAACCTAAAAAATAACTAGCCAAATGCCCTAGCTCATCGTTCACCAAAGCTACTTCTTTAAAAAACTGGCTTGCTTCGGCAAACTGCTTGTTTTCATAATGGGCTACACCAGCCTTGTATTGTTGATCTCTGGAAAGCTTTCCTTTATTGGAAGATACAAAGCCCATATAGTGAAAAGCGGCTTGGGCATAATTCCGTTTTTCATAATATGCTTCTGCCAATAACAAGTGAATTTGTTCACTACTCTCCAAATTCTTCTTATTTACTATTGGAGCAGCATAGGCTATCAGGGTGTCCAATTTATTTTGTCGGTAATATATACCTGCCAACATATAAGGAACCTTTAAACTGTATTCAGCAGATTTCTCTGCCTCCTTAAAATCTTTGGCAGCAGCTTCAAAGTCGCCTTCTTCAAAAGAACAATAACCTGCATAAAAATAGGCACTGGCCAGATAAGGGCTACGATAAGTTTTTGCCCTTTCAAAATAGGCTTTGGCTTGGCTAAAATTCTTTAACTGAAAGTAACTGTAACCCATTTTAAAAAACAATTCAGGGTGTCTTTCAGTGCTTAAGGGTACATTTCTAAGCAAATCAAAATTGCCAATGGCCTTTTTGTAATTTTTGCTTTGAAAGTAGTCATTCCCTAATATCCAAGCTGCTTCATTTCTTAATGATTCATTGGGATAATCCAAAATAAAGGCATCCATCAAGGAGGAGCCTTCAGGGAAATCACCTCGCAAGGCAGATAATGCCCTATAGTAAGCAATGGCTACTTCTCGGCTATTGTCCTTTGTATCCGGATGTGAAGACAACCTATCAAAGGCCTCTCTAGAGGAAGAAAATTGATCTTTGTGAAACAGTTCAAGGGCATCTTGAAATTTAGCTTCGAGGCTTGTTTGATGTAAACCGGATTGGGTATAAGCCTGACTGTAAATTAGCAAGGATAAACCATATAATAGAAATGTTTTTCTCATTCTCAAAATAGTGGTCAATGAAGAATTTTAAAAATTAGTTCTTTTAATACTTGACTATCGTCTACAGCATTTGAAGTGGTTACACCTTTGGAACGTAAATCCGCCTCCTTTAGGTATCCCACCACATCAATAATCTTGCCTAAAGAATAATTCTTTGCTGCTATGGTATATTCTTTTACAAAATAAGGGTTTACCTTGATCAGTCCGGCCAATTCTCTTTCGCCAAGATTTTTATTGGCTTTGACCAGCAATAGTCTAGAGAAATGAATGTATAAAAGTGTTAAAATGGGTATTAATGGATGGGATTTAATATTCTGACCAAAGTAATTAATGATGGTATTTGCTTTATTTACATCTTTATAACTCAGGGCTTTGGTCAATTCAAAGTTGTTAAAATCCTTACTGATTCCAATGTATTGTTGGATATGCCCCGGGTTAATTTTAACAGGTTCATTAAAATTGATAATCATTTTATCAATTTCATTGGTAAGTACTTCCATGTTATTGCCAATAGATTCAGCAAGAATTTGGCAGGCCTTAGTTTCGATGGAATGTCCCTTTGATTTCACATATTGTTCAATATATGGGGAAAGTTTGTATTCAGGAACTTTGTCTGATTTTACCAGTATGGCTTTTTTATCCAACTCTTTGGCGAGGGCTTTCCGGCCATCCAAGGTTTTGTATTTATAGGCAAAAACCAAAATGGTACTAGGTAGCGGATTATTGATATAAGCGATCAATTGTTGATCCCCACTTTCTTTTCCTATTTCAAAAACATTTTGTGCTTCCTTTACAATGACCACTTGCCTGTCTGCCATCATAGGAAAACGTTTTGCATTGGTAAGAATGGAGGCTATAGTCGCTTCTTTTCCATACATTATGGTTTGGTTAAAACTACGGTCCTGAGGGGCTAGGGCATTGTTTTCAATGAAATTTGTAATTTTATCAATGAAATAGGGCTCTTCACCCTGAAGAAAATAAATAGGGGCAAATTTATTTGCTTCCAGCTCTTTTAAAATACTTTCCGGTTTACTGGCCATACCTGATTTAAAAATGAAACAAAAACAGTTCAAATATAAAAAGAATAAAGGATTATTAACTGTTGAATGAAACAATACCTTCATTACTTTTGTATGTATTATATCACAAATCAAATTAAAGGTGGAAACAATAGAAACTGGAATCTCTTATTATAAGGAAGGAAAATTTGAAGAGGCTTTGGCAATATTCAACAGGTTAATTAATAAAGAAGGATCTCAACCTGCTTACTTGCATTATAGGGCCAGGGTTCAATCCAGATTGGGGGCCATGGAAGAAGCATTAATTGATTTTGACTTATTGCTAGAAGCAGACGCTTACAATACCACGTATATTTCAGACAAGGCTGTGGTGCTTCATTTACTTGATCGCAATAAAGAGGCGATGGAAGCATTTGACCAAGCGCTTAACTTGGATCCAAACAATCCCTACCGATACTCTAGTAGAGCCTACTTTAGAGATCGGATTGGTGATTTAAAAGGTGCCATAACGGATTACGAAAAGGCCATTGAACTTGATCCGGAAGATGCCGTGGCCCACAATAATAAAGGGATTGTTGAGGAGAAACTTGGTTACATGGAAAAATCACAGCAAAGTTTCTCTGTAGCTGACAAGCTTACCGGATATAAATCTCCCGAAAAAACAGAAGAAAAAGCTTCTCCGTTGCCGAAAATAAAAGAGGAGGCACCCAATGAGAACCTCCCTCCCATTTCAGAAAAGAAGGCCCTAAATTTCAGGACCTATTTTAAAACTTTGTCAAGTATTTTTACGGATAAAAAAACCAGAGGAGAATTTAAGTCTTTTATAAAGGAAAAATTCAAAGGTTCTTGATCACATAAAGTGGTTTATTGATAAAATAAGACATTTTCTTTGATAAGTTCTTGGTGAAAAGATTTTCAAACCAAGTTTTTTTCATGCTGAGGGTAAACAATACATTTCCCTTAGAGGTAATCAAGTAGTTTTCTAAACCCAAGGCTGCATCATCTCTGTAAGATTTGAGTACAAAGTTCATTTTGTCATAATGGGCAAAAGGTGCCAACTCCTCTTTTAGAGAACGATGCAAGGCTTTGTCTATGATATTTTCTTTTGAACTTACATGGACTACGTCAATTTCTGAATCAAATAAACCTGCGATTTTCACCACCTTTTGTATGGCCAGCTTGTCTTCTTCCATGTAATCCGTAGCATATACCATTTTTCTAGGTGGTTTAAAAAATACTTTTCTAGGTATAATAAATACGTCACAGTTTGCATGCTGAACCACCCTAGATGCGTTGGTACCGATATAATTCTTTTTGAATTCATTGACCCCTTCTGTCCCCATAATGATCAGATCAACCTTATTTTCTTCAGCATATTCAAGGATGGTATTTACAGCTTTTCCTTCTTTTACCAGAGAACTACAAGCATGTAAGCCTTTGCTAAGACTTTCTTCTTCCACTGTTTTTACCAAACAATTAAGTTTGCTTACAGCAGCATGAAGACTTTCTTCCAATTCCTTTTTCGGAAATAATTTTTTATAATCCTCTGTGTCAGGGACATGGAATAAAATCAATTCTGCATTTAATTTTTCACCCAACCTTGCGGCATATTCTATGGCATTCAACGCACATTCTGAAAAGTCAGTAGGACAAAGAATGGTATATTTTTTCATAATAAATTTTATAAGTAAATTTTAATATCCTTGAACAGTACTGACTTCATTTACTAAAGGTCTTTTTTCGATTGCATTTCTATAATTGGCAATGATTTGGGGTGCAGCTGCTCTGTAATTGGTAATGCTGGCGATATGGGGAGTGACCATGATTTCTTCTCTGCCCCAAAAAGGATGTGATTCCGGCAAGGGTTCTTTACGAAAAACATCCAATAAGGCTCCGGAAACCTGACCTGATTCAATGGCTGGAATGAGATCTTCCTCAACAAGATGTTTACCTCTGGCAACATTGATAAGATAAGTTCCGGGTTTGAATTTTTTAAATAATTCATCATTCAAGAAACCCTCGGTTTTGGGTGTTAAAGGTAGTAGACAAACCACTACATTTATCTTGTCAAGAAATTCTTGAAGTTGAGGACCATAATAGTATGGATGTCGAAAAGAAGTTTTGGGTGAATTTCCATATCCAAAGCACGGGATACCCAACCCGTGAACCTTATCCAAAACATCACCACCAAGCTCTCCCACACCCATGACTCCCACGGATATGGGGATTTCGGGCTGGGTCATGTCCCATTTTTTAAGTCTTTTATTGACGATATATCTATTGATTTGGCGATGAAAATTGAGGATCCCCATGACAACATAATTGGTCATGGAAAAAGTAAGCCGAGGATCAACAATCCGGGTGATGGGAACTCCTTTAGGAATGTAATCCGCCATAATGTGGTCTACACCGGAACCCATCGAGCAAATAAGCTTTAAGTTAGGAAACGCTTTAAGTATGTTTTTGGGATGCTGCCATAATACCACTACCTCTACAAGGGCTTTATCTTTAATTTCGGGGTACACTTGAAGGTCAATTTCCGGGGCCAATTCTTGGAAAATATTTCTCCAAGAATTGAGTTCATTGTCAGTTTTATTAGGCGCAACAATTGCTAATGCCATGAAAAGAATTGGTTGGTTTTGGATAAACTAATTAATTAAAAACTCGTCAAAAGAATCTGTAAAAATATACAGTCATAGGATAATTTAAACAGCGAAAATTGAACAGATAAATAATTAAATACAAATTAACTATCTTTACAAAAGGGTGATATTACCGTTTAAACAAAATAATAACCCATACTGTAAGGTTATCCTTTTCTTTATAGAGCTTTAAGACAATCTAATTATAAAATCAATGAAAACAAAGAATATTGTTTGCCTAATGGTGCTGTTTACAATTGTTAATATGAATGCATTTTCACAAATAAAAATGCCTCAGGCGAGTCCTAGTAGCAAAGTATCTCAGCAGGTAGGTTTAACCACCATCCATTTAGATTATTCAAGACCCGGAAAAAAGGGAAGAAAAATATTTGGAGAATTGGTACCATTTGGAAAAGTATGGAGAACCGGTGCCAATAATCCCACTACCCTCGAATTTGATATTGATATAAAGGTAAATGGTCTACCATTGAAGGCAGGAAAATATGCCATGTATACCATTCCTGAAAAGAAATCATGGACCATCATTTTTTCAAATAATACAGAGCTTTGGGGGGCTATGGGTTATGATCCTTCAGACGATGCCCTTAGAATCAATGTGCCTGTAACCAAACTAAAAAGCCCAGTAGAGTCTATGCAAATAAGTTTTACAGAACTCACAGATTCTGGTGCACAACTCAATATTGCATGGGACAAAACTTCAGTAGGTTTTACAATTGAAATGGAAGTAGACCGTGTGGTTATGGATCAAATTAAAAAACTATTGATAGATCGAGAAAGCGATGATGCCGGTTTACTTTTTCAAGCGTCCAATTATTATTACAACCAACAGAAGGATCTCAATAAGGCCCTTGAGTGGGTGACAAAATCGGTAGAAAAAGATCCAAAATATTATACCGTCCATTTGAAGGCAAAAATTTTGGCTGCATTAGGGAAAAAGCAAGAGGCAATCTCAACTGCCCAGGTTTCAATGAAATTAGCAGAAGAAGCAGGTAACCTAGATTATGTAGCTCTAAATCAACGATTGATCGATACTTTATAAATGACTTTGGAAACTTCCTAAAACATTAAACTGATTTGGGAAATCTACCACCACTGATAAGCCGAATCATGAAATAGACAACCATATCCGAGCTCAAACCACTTTAATATCAGCCGCCGCGTGGCTAGTTTTCAACCCTTCTTTTCAACAGAGGATTACTCCAAAACGAAGCGTTACTATAATACGCAAGAAGCCTAATCCCTTGTGTTTGAAAAACTCCCTGAGTAGACTACGGAAATCCAATTACTAATCTAAGGTGATGATTTCTAGTCAATTAAAACCTATACATTTTCTCTTAAACCAGCTCTGAAGAAGTCTACAGAGCTGGTTTTCTTTTTCAAATATTTCATCCCTAAGGTGGAGAAATTCATTCCAAAATCAATCCATTCCCAAGGATTAAGTGGAAAAGTAATGAGCTACCACTTACGCAATCCTTAATTAATCCTTCTTAAGGATTGGGTCCTTGGGCTTGGAGATAAATAAGTTTAAAATAGCTGCTATAAACATCACCAATAGGCAACCAATGGCATTGTACCACAAAAATCCAATATCAATACTAAAGTCTCCTACGGTTTTGCCATTGTAATAGTGAAGGGTTAGAATCAAAATTTCGGAGATTATAGCTGCCGTAAATACAGCGCGTCCGCCTACCCATTTCATAAAAAATGCTACCATAAATATCCCCAAAATACTTCCATAAAATAAGGAACCTAATAGATTTACAGCCTGAATAAGGTTTTCAAATAGTGTAGCATAAGTGGCAAAAAGAATGGCAAAAACTCCCCAAAGCACTGTAAACCACCTTGAAGACTTCATATAATGTTTAGAGCTTTCTTCTTTCTTAATCGATCTTCGGTAGATATCAATGGTGGTGGTGGAAGACAAGGCATTGAGTTCAGAAGCCGTAGACGACATGGCAGCACTAAAAATTACAGCGAAGAGCAACCCAATCACCCCTCTGGGTAAATAATCCATCACAAAGCGCATGAACACATAATCTGTATCTCGGGTTTCAGCCAAAGGGTCATTTTGAATAATCAATTCTTTTACTTTATCCCTCACCTCTTCTTGAGCTATGGATTGATTACTGATTGCCCCTTTGTACTTCTCCACAGCCTTCTCGTCTTCGGATTCAATCGCACCTAATAAGCTGTGAATACTTTTTTCTTTGTTTTCAAATATACTGGCGTATTCATTTTCCAGTGCTTCGAAATCTTCTACATATTCACTTGCTTTCAACTTATCAGTTTGAATCGTATTGAAGAAAACAGGAGGCTGATAAAATTGATAAAATACAAAAACCATTACCCCTATAAAAAGTATAATGAATTGCATGGGCACTTTGAGAAACCCATTCATCATTAACCCCATTCTGCTTTGCGTAAGTGTTCTTCCACTTAGATACCGCTGTACTTGAGATTGATCTGTGCCAAAATAGGAAAGAAATAGGAAAAGCGCCCCTGTGAAGCCTGACCAAAAATTATACCTGTCTGATAAATCAAATTCAAAATTGACAATATTAAGCTTTTCCATTTTCCCGGCCACATGCAAGGCTTCTGTAAAGCTTACAGGGATCATCTGAATGACTATTATACCTGCCAATACCATGCCTCCCATCATTACCGTCATTTGCTGTTTTTGGGTTACAGATACCGCTTTGGTACCACCGGATACGGTATATATAATCACTATGATTCCAATAAATACATTGGTAAAAGTAAGGTTCCACCCTAGTAGGGTAGACAAAATAATGGCCGGTGCATAGATGGTGATTCCTGCAGCCAAACCTCTCTGTATCAAAAATAGACCTGCGGTCAAAGTCCTTGTCTTTAAGTCAAATCGCTGCTCTAAAAATTCATAGGCAGTATAAACTTTTAACCGATAATAAAGCGGTAAAAAAAACATGCATATCACAATCATTGCTACAGGTAAGCCAAAATAAAATTGGATAAAGCGCATGCCATCAGAATAAGCCTGGCCGGGAGTACTTAGAAATGTTATCGCAGAAGCCTGAGTAGCCATAATGGAAAGTCCTATGGTCAACCAATTCATGTCATTCCCCCCTCGAATGTATTTGTCCATATCCTTAGGACCATAAGTCTTATAAATACCATATACTGCTATGGTAAACAAAGTCCCGAATAAGACAGTCCAGTCAAGATAACTCATGAATAATGTTCAGTTAGCCAGTAAAATAGACCTATTAAAAGTCCTAAAACTACCAATTGAAGCCAGTATAGCTTGGTCCATTGGTTAAATGCTTTACTATTTTTCATGGCCTTGTTCGATTAGATTAACAAAAAGCTTGATGGCTCCCGGTACACCTGCAGGAAGCAAGCGAAACCAGGATATGCCGGAATAAGTATAGGTTCCCTTGCCATATTGGGCAAGCAAAAGACTTCCTTTAGACGCATTTTCATCCGGATCCTGCATCAATAGTGGACTTTGGTACCTTTCATCCCAGGAGCCGGGAAAATACAAACCCCTTTCCTGAACCCATCCGTCAAAGTCAACAGACGCAATTGCATTGGGTTGATTGAGTACAGGGTGGTTTTTGAGTAGCACTTTAACAGGAGAATCTTCCACGGTTACTCTATCTCTGGAAAGGGTCAAGGGGTATGGTCCAAATTCATTGCTTAGTAATGAGGCAGTAGTATTGTATTGAACGATAAGGTTCCCTCCTGCTTTTACATAATCCATTAAAGCATCTCTATTAGAAACCATGTCTTGGTTCACATTAAAAGCCCTGATTCCTGTGATTATGGTACCATATTTTTGAAGGTCTGAACCAAGCTGAGCCCCATCAATCATTTCAACCTGATATCCCAGATTTTGTAAAATCTCCGGCACCTTGTCTCCTGCTCCCGGAATATAACCAATGGTTTGCGGACTTATATTTAGATTAAGCCGGATTAAATTAAAGGAGACTTTTGGAAAGTAAGTTAAATTTGGAATATGAGGATATAAAATCCTTTTTACTCCTTTATCGAACACTTCTCCATTGTCGGAAACATAAGATATTTGATGAGCTGATTTCCCTTCTCCTACAACTTTATTTAATGCGACTTGGAAATGTATGGCTTTGTTTTTAAGGTCTCTAAAGGTTTCTTCAACCTGATATTCCGCATCATTTAATCCTTCAATTTTTATAACTCCTTCTTTTATTTCTTTGCCGAAATTAACCATTACATCCACTATTCCGGAAGCTTCATTGAGAAGGAAAACATTTTCTTGTTTGACAGCTATTGCAACCTCAGGAACAATTTTAAAGGGTTGAATTACCTCCCCACTTACCCGGTCATTGTAGCGAAACTGTAAGGGCAAGTTCATTTGAAACTCCTCTCCGGATAGGCTAAAAGTCAATTTCCCCGATATTGTCGGTGAATTGTAGGCCTTACCTATCCTTTCCTGATCTTTAATAGTATACAAATTATTTTCAGGTTGGTCTCTAAGCCAATACGGCTGGGAGTTCAAGTGGTCTTTAGGAATGGTAAAATCCAGTTCACTTTCAAAGGCTAAATTATTTGGTAGATCAGTGTTAAGCGAAATCACCTGGTCAAGAACTTCAAAAGAATTTATTTTAATTTTTTTGTCAGTGACTTGATTTAAAATGATTTTGCTATGCACTACAGCAGCCGGGAAATTCAATTCCTTGTCTGATAGGAATAAGCCTCTCCAGCCTAAAGTTTTCATTATCAATTGATCTACAAGCTCTTGCTTATCTTTGACCCAGGGTAAGTTTTCTCGAACCTTATTCAATTCCTTTTTTATTTCAATCAATTGATCGATATTATTGACAGGGGCAACAAAGTCAAAGGAATTGATCAAATTACTAATTTTATCCGCAATTAAATTTCCATTGGAAAGCTGTAACCAACGTGACTCTAGGTCTTCAAAAGGAAAAACATCAAAGGTTTTACCATCCACCAATTCGATAAGATCCATTTCCCGACCAATGCTAGCAGTTGCGCCAAACCCTTGAGATTTATGCATGGTCCTACTGTTGGCTGCAATTTGGGAATAAGTCATGCCCAATATGGGATTAAAACTACCTACCGGGAATTCATAATACTTTTTACCGGGTTTTTTATCATATACCCCACCCCAATTGTAAGCATTCCAAAATATTCTTTTGGCAGACCAAGGTTTTATATGCTCCAATTGCTCAGGAAAAACATTAGGATCTCCGGAAACCTTAAATGCTTCCCCTGCAATAATTGCAGAAGTGGTGTGGTGACCATGGGTAATTCCTGGGGTAGTATTAAACCTTGTGATGATAATATCAGGTTGAAAATTACGTATGACCCAAACCACATCTGACAATAGTTTTTTCCTATCCCAATTGTTCAAGGTTTCATTGGGGTTTCTACTATAGCCAAAATCTATTGCCCGAGAGAAAAACTGTTTTCCCCCGTCCGTTTCTCTTGCTTTAAGGAGTTCTTGTGTCCTAATCATCCCTAGTTCCATCCCAAGTTCCTTGCCTATTAGATTTTGTCCCCCATCACCCCTTGTTAAAGAAAGATAGGCCACATCAGCCATTTCATCATTGGCCAAGTAAGCTATAAGCCTAGTATTTTCATCATCAGGGTGGGCAGCTACATACAATATTTTTTTTGTCTCCTGCAGCTTTAATAGACCATGATAAACCGAAGCACTACTCTGTGCTTCTAGACGGCCAATAAAAAATAAACTGAGTACTAAAGGTAGGCATAGACTTATGGGTTTTCTATAGAATTGCTTGAACTGATTTGGTATCATAATTAAAAGTAAGCATTGTGAAATGTAGGCTAAAACTAAATTATATTAATGGAAATATAGGCAGATCAAGTTAAGAATTTGTTTCATGGTTGATCTCATTGGAGAAACTGAATAAAATTGCTAACTTTTACACAGCATTGCACCAGTATTCTTACTGATTTTCACCAAAATAGTTTCAAGGGAGAAAGATTATTTCGATATCAATGATTTCATTCTAGAAATTAAAATTGATTAGGGGTATTCTTCTTTAAATTAACTTTCGATATGAACAGCAATAAAGACCACAAAGATATTCCGGGCAATCCTTCAACAGCATATTCAAGCAAATACCACTTGAATGACAGGTCCAATGGAAAAGCATTGCAAATATTGACTGAGTCAGATTGGGATTTTTGGGTAAAAAATGGATATGTGATTATTCCTCAGGCAGTACCTAAATCTTATACTGCCAGGTTGACCCAACTATTATGGGAATTTGAAGAAAAAGATCCGGAAGATTTGTCTACCTGGTATGCCAAGCCTTCAATAGATATGGAGATGAAAGAATTGACCAACAGTGGCATGGTGGAAATTTACAACCACCAATACTTATGGGACATCAGGCAATACCCAAAGGTCTATGAAGCCTTTACTGATATTTGGGGCATGGATAAGCTTTGGGTAAGCATTGATAGGGCCAACCTCAATCTTCCATCGAGGCCGGGATTTGAGTTCAAAGGTTTTATCCACTGGGACTATGACCCGGAAACCAACCCTCAAAATGTTCAAGGCTTGGTGGCATTGAATGACCAAAACAATAAGGATGTTGGAGGTTTTCAATGTGTGCCTGAACTTTACCGGAGCTATGAAACATGGAAAAAAGGGCAGCCAAAAGATCGGAACCGTTTTAAACCGGATATCAGTGATTTTAAATTGGAAAAGGTAGAATTAATGGAAGGGGATTTGTTAATTTTTAACAGTAAACTCCCTCATGGCATTCGACCAAATATTAGTGAAGATCAAGTTCGGATGGCCCAGTATATCTCCATGATGCCTGCTGAGGAGGACAATGAAGAAAAGCGAAATTGGAGAATCACATCTTGGAAAAATAAAATAGCCCCGGCGGGTTATGCTTTTCCGGGTGATCCTAGAGAATGGGAGAAAAAACGGTACCCTAGAGCCAAGTTAAGCCCTTTGGGAGAAAAATTATTGGGAGTTACTTCATGGTAACTCCCAATAGCCTTTATAAAGTCCACCAATAGGTGAATTTTAATGCCAATGTTCTATTTTTCACATAAAATGGTGCGGGAACATAATTGTCTGTATAGACTAAATAAAGATCTGATGCAGGTTTAAATCTCCATTGAAACCTTGTATTTAAATTAATATTGTTTATTTGCTCATTGTATTGTCCGAAAGCTGTAAAGAAAAGGGTATTGGTAAAGGTGACATCTACCCTAGGACCAACTAGCCAAAACTTGGTATTTCCCCATGGTTCAGGCAAGTCTATTTGGTTGTAATTACCTGTTATAGAAAGGCCCACATAAGGTTGAAAACGGTATCCCAATTCACCGGCTAAGTTTAACCTTTCCCCATCTGCAAAATAGCCCCCGTACTGAGATGAAAGGGTATAGGTAAACAAGCTTTGAGGTTTAGAAATATACTCCAAACCGTAAGAATTCCACTGATGTTCCGTAAAAGCATCAAGGGTATTTTGACTATAATTGGTTGGATCAAATGCTTGTTGCAGGATTATGTGATTGTAAGCATATTTTGCTGTCAGTACACTTTGACTCCTAAATTTAATCCCATAGGAAAGTGAAGTTATATTGTCTGTTTGGTTCAGGTCCATGTCATAAAACAAGGAAGTATTAACCGTTGGCCCATGGTTTAGAATTAACCTACTTTTTGGGAAAAATAAATAAGAGGCATTCGGATTAATTCGGTAATAGCCGTTTCTTGGCACATAACCAACTTCGGCCAGGTAATTGGGAGCAACATATTCATGTTTCCATTCCCAAATCAAATTTCCCCCCAAATATTTAATATTGGCAGCATGTACTGCACTTTCATTGGAAACTATAGGGCTAAATGATTTGACATAAAAAGCTTTCCCTGTCCATTTACCATTGGAAGAGGCCAGGTTGTATTCCAAACCTGCATTTCTATTGTAACTGGCTATCGGGTTTTCTACTCCATCTCCACCGGTAGGAATACTACCAATATTCGTACGATTAACGAAAATCACCCCTATATTCGACCTTTGTCCAACTCTCCTTTGACCGGCAAGAACAGTGTAATTTTGCGAAGGAGTATTGGTTTCATTCACCTTTCCGGTTTGCATATTCATAGCGCCAATACGCCAATCTTTGTTGATTTTTCCACTTAGCCTGGCACCAAACTCAATGGGTGCATTCAACCCAATTCTTCTGGAGAAAAAAGGTCTAATGGTTTCATAACCAAAACTGCCAAATAGATCCCCATTTTCTAGGAAAAATTGACGTCGCTCCGGATAAAACAATTCAAAACGATCAAGGTTTGTAATTTGCCTATCCACTTCTACCTGTGAAAAATCAGGGTTAACCGTCAAATCTAAATTTAAAGAGGAACTAACAGCAATTTTAGCATCTACCCCAACCCTGTTTTGGTAATCTGAAGGTAATTCTCTGACATTGTCTTTTACCATTCCTCCCATTACATAAGGGATCACAGAAACATTCATACCCGGTTCCGGTGGTGCTTCGTCCCATACCAAAATTCCGGTATAAGCCAATGAAGCAGAAGGAAATTGACGAGGAACCGGAGCCCAAGAAGATTTTTCTGTTGACTTGAGGTCCTTACGACTAAAGTTTATTCCCCACTCTTTGATTCCTTTTTTATATCGAATGGATTTAAAAGGAATGGCTGCTTCAAAAACCCATTTATCAGGGTAATTTTGAACCTTAGAAAACCATTTATTGTCCCAGCTTAAATCCACACTTCCACCTCCATACATGATGCCATCCCACTGTGCTCCTGCGGCATTGGCTCCAAAGGAAAAACCATTGGTTTGGTCATCAAAAGTATCCATGAATAGCAAAAAGTTATCATTTTTACCAAATGTAAAATCCCTGCGCAATGATTCTACATAATAAGGTCCTTCTTCGCCATGATGATTAATTACCAATAGGTAAATTTTGTCATCATCATAGGTCATCATAACCTCAGTCTTTACTTCAGCATAACTTGTATCAATGGGAAGAATCATGTAAAAATCTTTGGCTACATCGGCATCAGCCCAAGCCTGTTCATCCATTACCCCATCTATAATTATTGGAGAACTGGCTCGTTTAATATTTAGCCTGTAGTCATCATTAATTTTTTGCGCCATCCCGGGTATGGCCAATAATAGTACTAATAATAAAGTAAAACTCTTTCGCATGATTCATTCCGCTTACC
Source organism: Cyclobacterium sp. 1_MG-2023 (assembly GCF_030546805.1). Classification (GTDB taxonomy): domain Bacteria; phylum Bacteroidota; class Bacteroidia; order Cytophagales; family Cyclobacteriaceae; genus Cyclobacterium. The sequence goes on from NZ_JAUOPC010000001.1 coordinate 399,593, forward strand.
GCCAAAACTAAAAATTGAGCATTTGACAAGTAATTAATAAAATATTTCTTTTTCTGCGCAATAATAACCTAATTATTGCAAAAACTTAGTTCAGCACATTGGATTTTTTATTAAAAAAGCAGGATATTATGACTTACAGCATAATGAGGGTTTAAATGGTTATTTTTTTAAGCTCTTTTGGATCAACTTACCGGTTTCTTTGTGTTTCAAGATCAATTTTTCATCTCCATTGGGCAAGATTTCTTTTTTAATTAAAAAGTGTTCAGCATCATAGCTGATATATGCCTTCTTTTCCTCACTTCCCTCGTTTCCGCGCCAATCTTCAATAAGTACCTGCTCCCAATTCTTGGTCTTTGCAGATAGGAAAGCAGCATCCAATATGGCATTGACAATGTATCCATCATAAAAAGTTTCCCTGGGTGCACTACCTTTATCCAAGGCATCAAACATATCTGTAAACATATGTGGATAACCCAGCTCGTGTGCTTCATCACCTACCGGGAATAGCCAACCGGAATCCGATTCCGCTTTCTCAGCAATGTAATTGGCACCTTTTCCGGTAGTAAAAAGATCGAATCCGGTACGAAGAAAACTATTTAACCAGATGGTTCCTTCTGTTCCCATCACCTCATCTCTCAAATCCATTCCCCCCCTAAAGGTCCAACTAACTTCAAATTGACCTATGGCTCCATTCTCATATTTAACCAATCCAATGGCATGATCTTCGGCATCTATAGGGTGTACCTGTGTATCTGCCCAACACATAACCTCTACGGGACGAACATTTTTGCCAATAAAATTTCTCCCAATCTCTACACAATGACAGCCTAAATCTATAATGGCGCCTCCCCCTGATTGTTCTTTGTCCCAAAACCAATCGCTGTGTGGCCCGGGATGAGCTTCTCTGGATTTGGTCCATAAAATTTTTCCCAAACTTCCATTATTGACACTTTCTACCGACTTTAAGAATTTTGGGGTATAACACAGGTCCTCTAAATAACCGGCAAATATCCCTGCTTTTTCAACGGCCTCAAGCATTTTCTTTGCCTCCTTGGCTGTTCGTCCTAAAGGTTTAGTACACAATACAGCTTTCCCTGCTTTTACACAAGCCATCACAGCCTCTTCATGCAAGTGATTAGGTAATGAGATGATAACTACATCTACAGATTCATTCATGATTACCTCCTCCATTGAGGTAATGTAGCTTTCCAATTCATAATCTGCAGCAAATCTTTTTGCATTGTCCTCATTTCTGGAATAAACAGTAATGATCCGATCCACTCTTCTTTGGGCATGAAGGGTATCTGCATAAAAACGAGCGATAAACCCGGAACCAAGCATGGCAATATTCATAAATCTATATTTTGGATTTAATTATTAATTGGAAAAACTTTCAAGGCAAACCGTGGGATACAACCTTACCCTTGACAAAATAAAAAATTAATGTAGCAAAATCAGTTTACAAAATAAACCCATAAGGTAATCTTTATTCTTATTTTTGGATGGCAAATCGATTCCTACGGTACATCAATTTAGGATTGGTCGATTTGAATTCAACCAACATTTTGTTTTCAAAAGCCAATTGATGATAATAAATGATATAGAAAAGTTCTTAGCATGGGTTTCGGAAAAAGGGTTAGACATATCCTATGACACTGAAAGGCATAAAATTAGACTTTATGAGAAGCATACAATTATTGGAGATGTATGGTTGCCATTCTCACTTGCTTTTGATCAAAAGAAGCGTGGAGTATATAAAGTTGAAAAGAATTGGGTCATTTTTTTAATCCGTGCCGGGACAGCGGCCCTGGGCTATTTTGAAGAAGGCGTTAATACCGAACATAAGGTTTTTCGGGCCTATATGGTTAGAAAAAAGCAGGGAAAAAGTCAAATAAAATACTTAAAAACCAAAGGAAAATCCCGAGCAGGATCAAGGGTAAGACTTGGAGCTTCAGAAAAATTCTTTGCTGATATCAATGAAAAAGTTTCTGAATACTTGGACAAATACCCTGTAGATTATATCGCTTATTCCTGTTCTAAAACCTTATGGCCCTTTCTCTTTTCCTCAGAAGGCAGCTTAAAAAAAGATGACCCCAGGTTGTTTAAGGTACCCATGCACATACAGGAACCGGGCTATGAAATACTATTGAAAGTCAATGAATTACTGCAGAGCATAAACTTAATACCTGAGGAAAATTTCAATGATTATTTCTCAGATTATAAAGAGAAAGATACACAATCTCCTGAAGAAGAGGACGATTGGTAGGAGGTTTATCAATTTCTAACCTCTATAGGCTTCAAATCACCAAGTAAAATAAGTAGAGGAGAAATAATTTATCAATCTACTGTGTATATTTGTTGCCATAGAAAAAAGAAATATGCTTTACGATATTACAATTATTGGAGGTGGAATTGTTGGATTAGCCACCGGTTTAAAGATAATAACACAAAGACCGGAATTGAAAATAGCAGTTCTGGAAAAAGAAACAGAAGTGGCTTGTCATCAAACGGGAAACAATAGTGGCGTTATCCATTCCGGCTTGTATTATAAGCCCGGAAGCATGAAAGCTAAAAATTGTATCAATGGTTACCATCAGTTGGTTCAATTTTGTGAAGAAAATGAAATTCCATTTGAAATTACCGGAAAGGTAGTGGTTGCAACAAAGAAAGAACAGTTGCCCCAACTCAACTTTTTAATGGAAAGGGGATTACAGAATGGCTTGAAAGGAGTCCGCGCTATATCAATTGAAGAACTGAAGGAGTTTGAACCCTATTGTCAGGGAGTGGGTGCCTTGCATGTTCCCCAGACAGGAATCGTAGATTATAAACGGGTGGCCATGGCCTATGAAAAGAAGTTTATTGCTTTAGGAGGAGTAGTTTTATTCAATCATAAGGTTCAGGATATTAAAGATTTAAACCAGTCCATTACAATCAATACTTCAGCAGGAGATATCGACACAAAAATTGTAATAAATTGTGCGGGTCTATATGTGGATAAGGTTGCCTCCATGCTTGAAAAAGACCCTTTACCTATAAGAATTATACCTTTTAGAGGAGAATATTTCAAGATCAAAAAAGAGAGAGAATACCTGGTAAAAAACTTGATCTACCCTGTGCCGGATCCAAATTTCCCATTCTTGGGCGTTCATTTTACAAGAATGAAAAAAGGAGGTGTGGAAGCTGGTCCCAATGCGGTTTTAGCTTTTAAAAAAGAGGGGTACAAGAAAACGGATTTTAATTTAAGTGAGTTTTTAGAGGCCGTTACCTGGCCGGGTTTACAAAAAGTAGCCGGAAAATATTGGAGGACAGGTTTGGGTGAATACAAGCGCTCATTTATTAAATCTGAATTTACCAAGGCATTACAAGAATTGATTCCGGACATAACCTCTGCAGACTTGGTATCTGGCGGAGCCGGAGTAAGGGCGCAAGCTTGCGACAAAGAAGGTGGATTGTTGGATGATTTTGCCATTCAAGAAACAGCCAAAGCAGTACATGTTATCAATGCCCCTTCACCAGCCGCTACCAGTGCCCTATCTATTGCCGATAAAATCACTGAGCTTGCTTTACAAAAGGTTTGACAAGAAGGTTTACACGCATATTCTATTGCTCCAATTATATAACACGGTATTGGTAGCCCATTAATTTTTCACGAGGAAAAATTAATGGGTTCGATACCGATAATTACTAATATTTAAGCAATACTTACTTTCTCTAGGAGTAAAAGATTTAATCTCTATAATCTTTAACATCAGCTATCACAGCATTAGTGGCCGTTTTAAATTCCTCCTTATGGGCATCCAGGCAGGAATTAAAATTACCCTCTTCCATCAATTTTTTTCCTTCAGACAATATATGAGACAAACGTTGAAGTCCAAAAAGTCCTAAAGTTGGTTTAATTTTATGCCGAGCCAGTTTGATGCTATTGGAATCCTTGTCTTCAATACCTTTCAGATAAGTAGTTTCAAGTTCTTCAACAGCAATTTCTATGGCATCTAGCAATTGGTTTCGGAAGTCTAAATCATCCTCAACCATGTCTTCAATTTTTGTGAAATCAATATTAGTGTAATTTTTATCCATAGTTGTCAATTAGTTGAAAACTAAAATTGCCTAGTCATTAAATTAATTAAACGACTGAATTAAAAAAACGAATATGCCAAGATATTTCTAGGTTTAGAAAAATTTTGAAATAAATCAAATGCTGCATACTTACGCTACTACAATCTAGTCCGATTAATTTACATTACCGCTAGACATGCTGCCTGCTAAAAAACCTGTGCTCCAGGCAGCTTGAAAATTATATCCTCCTGTAATTCCATCAACATCTATAACCTCCCCTGCAAAGAATAGTCCTTTTACCAATTTACTCTCCATAGTGTTGGCATCTATTTCATTTAACGACACCCCACCAGCTGTTACAAACTCTTCCTTAAAGGTAGTTTTTCCTGAGACTTTTAAAGAAAATCTCAATAAATTTTCAATCAATTTATTGATTTTTTTCTTGTTGGTTTCTCCCCACCTAACATCAGCATTGATTTCAGCTTTATCAACTAAAAACTCCCATAATCTACTCGGTAAAGCGAATAGTGGATTTTTATCAACTACCTTTAATGGATGATCTCGCTTAAAGGCCAATAAATCAGCCCTTAACCCGTCTTCTGTAAATTCTTCACGCCACTTAATTAACGCTACAGCCTTATACTCCTTGTCGTGAAGCCATTCCGCACCAAAAGCAGAAAGCTTTAATACCGCAGGCCCACTGATTCCCCAGTGAGTTATCAATATTGGGCCTGAATATTGCAATTGGCTCCCTTCAAATCGAATGTGTCCATTGGGAACACTTAAGCCTTTTAGGTGAATAATTTTAGAAGTTGGAGCATTGAAGGTAAATAGTGATGGAATGGGAGGATGTATGGAATGCCCCAGCTGCTGTATCCAAGAATATCCTTCTTTTTTAGGCTTTCCTCCGGTACAAATCACCAATTTATCCACATGAATATCCTCTTTTCCGGGATTCAATAAAAACTTCCCATCAATCCTCCTTACCTCTTGTATTCCAGTTTTATATAAAACTTTAACTCCATTAATTTCCGCTGCTTTTTTTAGTGCTCCTATTATACTGGATGAGCTGTTACTTACAGGAAAAACCCTTCCGTCTTCCTCGGTTTTTAAAGGAACTCCTCTGCTTTCAAACCATTCAAATGTATCCTTGGAATTAAATGCTTTAAAAACTTTTTTCATGAAATTTTTACCCCTAGGATATCCTTTCAGAAACTCAGAAGGTGAACCTGTTCCATTGGTGACATTACATCTTCCACCCCCGGACACCAAAACCTTTGACAATACTTTATTGTTTTTTTCAAATAATAAAACATCTGCACCATTTTTGGCAGCTTCGATTGCTGCAAAAAATCCGGAGGCTCCTCCCCCAACTATTCCAACCTTTAATTTCTCCAATTTTCTAAATCTGCTTACAATTATCGCTTCTTATTGGTCAATGATCCCATGATTCCTCGGGTTAACTCTCTAAAGAAAGTCCTTCCCAACTGTCTTACCATGGTATTTTTACTCAAGGCTTCAAAAAAACTTTCTTTTTCCTTAGCAGATGCTTTCCTTTTGCTCCTCGATGGGGCCTCTTTCTCCTGATTTTCAGGTGCTGCATTGTTTAACTTTTCGTCAAGAATTTCAAAGGCACTCTCCCTGTTAATTGGTTCATTGTATTTATTGACCAATTTTGAAGCTTTAACTTGTTGGTCAATCTCCTCCGGACTTAAAATACCCATTCTAGAGACAGGTGCCCTTAGCAAAGTATGCACCAATGGGGTTGGAATACCTTTTTCATTCAATACAGTAATCAATGCCTCTCCAATTCCCATAGAGGTTAATACCTCAGAGGTTTCATAAAACGGGGAAATAGGATAATTTTCAGCAGTTTTATTGATGGCTTTTCGATCTTTTGCGGTAAATGCCCTTAAAGCATGTTGCACTTTGAGCCCCAGTTGTCCCAAAATCTCATCCGGCACATCAGTTGGTGTTTGGGTACAAAAAAAGATCCCTACCCCTTTTGAACGAATCAGTTTCACTATGGCCTCAATTTTCTCAAGCAAATCCTTACTGGCATTGGAAAAAACCAAATGGGCCTCATCAATAAAAAGACAAAGTTTTGGGGCTTCTTGGTCTCCTTGTTCGGGAAAGGTCTCGTAAATCTCCGAAAGCAAACTCAACATAAATGTAGAAAACAATTTAGGTCGGTTTTGGATATCTGTTAATCGAATAATGGATACCACTCCACGACCGGATTCTTGTCTTACAAAATCTTCCACCTCAAAAGAACGCTCTCCATAAAAGTTTTCAGCCCCTTGCTGCTCAAGCTCAATGATCTTTCTAAGAATAGTATTAACAGAATTGGAAGAAACAGCCCCAAACTCCTTGGTAATTTCTGCCTTGCCTTCATTGATGGCATACTTTAATATGGATTTAAGATCCATTATGTCAAGCAAAGGAAGATGCTTCATATCGCAATACCTAAAAATCAATGACAGAATTCCGGATTGCGTATCATTTAGATCTAGAATCTGGGACATCAAAACAGGCCCAAATTCTGATACAGTAGCCTTCAGCTTGACACCTTTTTCATTGCTAATTGACATCAACTCTACGGGTAGGCCCGTGGCTTCATAGGGCACCCCAATACTAGCACATCTTTTTTCTATATGCTCATTGTTAGATCCGGGACAGGCCAAACCGGTAAGGTCACCTTTTAAATCCATCAAAACTGAAGGTATTCCTTTTAAAGAAAGTTGTTCGGCAATGACTTGAAGGGTTTTGGTTTTACCCGTACCAGTAGCTCCGGCAATTAAACCATGCCTATTTAATGTCTTCAATGGGATTTTTACCTGAGCACCATTAAGGGCTTGCTGATCAAGCATTCCGGTACCAATAATGAAAGCGTCTTTTTTAAAGGTATAGCCCAGGTTTATATGTTCCTTAAATTTGTCTATTTGTTCCATCAATTTGTCATTAATATAAAAAAACCTTAATGCAATAGAAAAAATTGCATTAAGGTCTCAATCTAAAGAAATAGGTGCAAATTGGTTTTGCAACAGCATCTCCAATCTTTAGGTTTATCACTATCGACCACTAAATACAAATTAATTTTTATTCAGGATCTATCCTTTACTTCAAAACCGCACTACTCTTTAAAAATAAATAATTTTATTGAATTAATGGGTCACAACGGGATCCAAATTTTTAGCTTGTTCTATAAAATCTGTCACTCTAGAAAGAGCCGGAACAGCATTGGTCAAGTTTTTGGCTTCATTGGTGGATACAAGCGCTTGATGTAAATTTTCGGCATTCCTGTTTCTCAATTCTTTAACCGTATCAACACCTGCAGCTTTTAACAATTCAGCAAATTGACTGGCAATTCCTTTAATTCTAAATAGATCAGCCATATTGACCCAGTTTAGAATTATTTTTTCATCAATCCCACTTGCAGCAGCAATATCTTTACGACCACTTTTAGAAGCACCTTTTTCAAGAAGTTTCTCTACAGTTACTATTCCGGCAGCAGAAAGTTTTTCTTTGTTAACCGGACCTATACCCTCAATTTTAGTAATAGAATGTGACATAATAATTTAATTAAGTTTATTGAATAAAAGTATTATTTAAATAAGCCTCCCAGACCTCCTTTGAGTAAATCTGAAGCTTTATCTGCTATGGCCTTTCCGGAAGATTCACCTAACATTTTTACCAAATCAGTTTTATCTAAATCCCCACTTTTAGTACTGGATATAGCTGAAATTATTTTAGGTAAAACAAAAGAAGCAATAGACATGGCCATTTCTGGGGAAACGCCCAATTTAGATGCATAACTACCAGTTAAATTTCCTAAAATACTCTTGAACATGGGATTCTGTGTCAATCCACTCCCCTGATTTAGCATTCCCAGAATCCCATCTAAATTACCTCCGGTTGCTTCTTTAGAAATACTTTCAAACAAACTACTTTTGGTGGTGCTAACGGCCTCGGAAGCTTTACTTTGATCAAGCCCGAATTTTTGAGTCAATCCTGAAATTAGTTCAGGTGACAGATTCTCTAAAAATGAAGAAATCATATGTATATAGTTTAATAGAATTTAATAATTGAATCTGTAATTTATAAGTTTATTTTGTACTTTAAAAATATTCCTATTTTTTGTCAAAAATCATTAGGTGATTATAAAGTAAAATTTTCATTTTCCTTAAATAAAACAAATTCATTTCAATTTTTTCAATTATCAATAACCGTTCCATTTTTTATAAAAGAGGAAAGACTACCAGCTAAAATTCGTTGAAATGAAGCGTTTTATACCTATAATGAAAAACTTATTCAACCATTTCATCTTAAAATACACTACCAATTGATTCAAATTAAGCACTAAATAAAATCTTAATTTAATCCAATAATTACCTATATTATATTGATACAATTAACTATTTTAATCTACTAAGAATAAAAGACATCGCAGAATATTACTATTAATTCTCCCGTTAATATTCAATTTTTATTAATTAATTAGAAAAAAATTTATTGCCACTCATATTATTCCATTCTGAAACAATAATCCCTTATTATCGAAAGAAATCCCAAACTTTAAGCTTTAAAAAAGTAGCAAAACAGTCCATCAAATGCTGAATAAATTGGATAAAAACCCATAATATGTAAATCCAAAGGAAAGTTTGCTACTCGAATAATTTTAAAACCAGATTCAAAGTGATTAATTTTCTGAGAAATACTTATTGGTTAAAAAACATTAAAGTTTAATTCTAAAATTGAATTTTACCTCAAAGGTATTTACTTTGCCTTCCAGAAGAACACATAAAAATGAAAAAACACCCTTTCCTGATTATTTTATTTCTATTAATTACTATTGGACTTACACAACCCATTAGTATTTACGCACAAAGCCCAAGTTTGGGAACTACATCAGCAATGATGAGCAGGGCAAATACAGCCATGGAGAATGGGGATTATACCAAAGCCAATACTATTTTTAGAGAAATCATAGAAAGCAACCAGCCTATCCCCGCTGAAATGCCTTATCTCTTTGCCAAAACATTGTTTGCCTTGGGCCAATACCATAACAGTCAAAACTTTGTCAATAAATACTTGGACTTGAATGGTTTTAAAGGAAGCTATTACAAACAAGCCAAAGCGCTACAAAACCAGTTGGTAAACCCCTTAGCAGAAATTGTTTCATGCCAATATTGTGATGCACGTGGTTATAGATATGGAACCTGTGAAACTTGTCATGGAGAAGGAAAATCAGAACAAGCTTGCTCTCTATGTAAAGGTAGAGGAGTTATTGGTTGTAGCAGGTGTGCAGGAGATGGGTTGGTGACAAGGAAGAATGTTTTCAATATCCTGGAATATTTTGAATGCGAACGATGCTCAGGAAAAGGAAGATTAACCTGTACTGCTTGCCATGGCAGTTTGGTGGAAGTTGATACCTGCCCGGTTTGTGAAGGTACCGGTCATATCCTTACAGAAGAACTTTGCGACCATACAGCACCTGAAAAATAATACATCCTATTTCAGTCATTTTTATATACTTTAATTTTAAAACAACTTAAATAATTGTTCTTAAATAACTGGTAAACAATTATTTATCATATATTGGTTAAAGTTCAATTTACTTGAGCTTTATTTAAAAATTATAGAACATAATAGCATTTAAGCGAAACTAGATTCCTTGTAAATTTAAATCAATGGCTTTCAACTTAAGCATGAAAAATTGAATGTAATTAGCAATTTTACAGGGAATATTAAGGTAAATTGACAACTAAAAGCAAAGTCTCATTACCTGTTTATGATGGAAAAATACCGATCAAAGGAGGACAAATAGAATCATCAATACCATCTTTTAATAATTCTGTATTAGACTTGGCCTATCCGGTAAATCATAATTTTCGTTTTACTTAACCGGAGAATAGCATTACTATAATTTACATGTCTCCTATGATTACTCCCTATACAGTGAAACCTAAAGCCATTTAGAGCTTTAGACTAATCAAACCTAGGGTTAATAGGTGAAATGAACAAAGTACCAACAGCCCCATCGTCCTAATTTATTATTACATTGTATGAGGACACAATCTTGATTAATAAGTCATTAGCATTCATTAATTCAAGTTCAATTTATTTGAACTGAATTCAATAGTCATATACAATAAATCTCCCAACCAAGCTTTATGTTTGTAATTTGCTCAACAAGTTAAATAGAAACAGACGCCAATCTTAAACACCTGATGTATAGCTATATATTTATTAATTAAACCATATTTAATCTCATTAAATGAAGTTCAGTAGTTGTGTTCAGAAACAATTAGATAAAAAATTTACCCTCTTGTTATATCGTAGTAAACGCATATTTTTTGTGGAGTTAAGATGACATATAGAATTGATATACAGGCACAAACCTAAAGTCAATTCACTTAAATACTATTCAAAAACAAAAGGGAGGTAGAACTTTTAATGCATGAAAAAAAGGCCTGAATAATCAGGCCTTTTCAATTTGAAAATCATACAAAAGATGATTTATCTACAATACTTTTTCACTGATTCCTTTGCAGGTTCATAGTTATTGGTAACTGCAGATTTAAAATCCTTACAAGCATTAGCTGTCTGATCGGTAGCTACATATAGCAAACCTCGATAGTAATAAGCTTGACCATTCGTAGGGCTCATCTTAATGGCAGTATTGTATTCCCTAATGGCTTCCTTAACATTACCCAATTTGTGCATGGACCTGGCTTTTAGAAAATATGCCATGGAAGGAGCTCCGGATACAGATACTGCATGATCTGCATACATCAAAGCCAGTTCCGGTTTGTCATTGTTATGGTACAAATTGGAAAGACTGAGAAGAATTTGCGTGTTTTTTGGCTCTTGTTTCAATGCACGCTTGAAGCTGTCTTCGGCTTTTTTGAAATCATCGAGCTCTTCATGGGCCCTACCTTTGTTGTACAATACCTGCACATTGTTGGGTTTGGTCTCCAGATAGCTGGTATAAGCAGCTATGGCTTCCTGGTATTGTCCATCATTATAAAAGGCATCCCCTTTATTGGAAGCGCTATTACCACAGGCCACCAAAAGACCGGTCAATAAAATAATGCTTAATAGGTTTTTAATCGAAATCATAAATTAAAATAAAATTATACGGCTACACTGTTATCTCTGAGTGCATCATTGAGAGAAGTTTTTAAATCAGTAGAAGCCTTTCTTTTGCCAATGATTAGGGCACAAGGAACTTGGAACTCACCGGCATTAAACTTTTTATTTAATGTACCTGGTATAACAACCGATCTTTCAGGAACATATCCTTTGTGTTCCACAGGCTCATCTCCCGTTACATCAATGATCTTAGAACTGGCGGTTAGGGTTACTCCTGCACCAATAACAGCTTCTTTACCGATCCTAACTCCTTCTACAATAATGGCTCTGGACCCTATAAATGCACCGTCTTCAATGATGACAGGTGCGGCTTGAATAGGTTCCAAAACTCCTCCAATACCAACTCCACCGCTAAGGTGAACGTTTTTGCCTATCTGGGCACAAGAACCGACAGTAGCCCAGGTATCCACCATGGTTCCACCGTCTACATAAGCACCGATATTCACGTATGAAGGCATCATCACCACTCCGCTAGCAAGAAACGCGCCATATCTGGCAACCGCATGAGGAACGACTCTAATTCCTTGTTTGGCATAATTGGTTTTTAGGGCCATTTTATCATGAAATTCAAAAGGTCCAACCTCTATTGTTCTCATTTTTTGGATAGGGAAATAAAGAATTACAGCCTTTTTCACCCAGTCGTTTACCTTCCAAGAACCGTCTGACACAGGTTCTGCTACTCTAACTTTACCATTGTCCAAGTCTGCAATCACCGTTTTGATGGCTATTTGAACATCTTTTTCCTTCAATAGATCCCTGTTGTCCCAGGCTTTTTCGATAATATGCTGTAATTCCATAAATTTAATATTAGCTTAGTTTGATTTTTCAATTTTATGCCTCAAAAACCCTCTATCATAATTGCTTCTGTCCTTAAACCGGTAGATGATTCCAGGATGTTATACAAGCTCGGATTTTCAATTCGTGAAACAAATAAATACGACCTTAACATCATAGGTTTTTCCTCAAAAAAAACGCCAAAGGTTGAAAATATTCGATTGGTAGAAATTTTTTCCGGCCCAAGAACAAACCTTTCTAGGCTTTTAGTTCCTTTTAAATTCCTTCGACAGCTTATTAAAATAAAGCCTGCAGTGGTTATTGTTACCACTTATGAATTGTTACCAATGGCCTGGTTAGCCAAGCGCTTTCTATCTTTTAAACTCATCTATGATGTACAGGAAAACTACGTAAAAAACATTGCCTACAACCTGACCATGCCCGCTTATCTTCAGGTTTTAGCCAAATGGCTTGTTGGCCTTTCAGAAAGGCTTGGCAGAAGCGCCATTGACCATCATATCCTTGCTGAAAAATGTTATGTTACAGAGATGCCCAACATCAAGAATTATACGGTCATAGAAAACAAAGCGGCTATTTCAAGCCCATTTAAACCTACATTTCGGCTTTCGAATCCAATCAGTCCTCATTTTATTATTAGTGGCACCATCACCCCTGTATATGGTGTAATTCCGGCCGTTAAGTGGTTTTTGAAGCTTAATGAAGCGCTACCAGAAGCCAAACTAAGTATTATAGGTCATTGTCCCCTAAATAGCTTTTATAAGCAACTAACAAAGGAATATGGAGCAGCAAAGGGCATCAACCTAGAACTCTCCGATCAACCCCTATCTGTAGCGCATATCAAAAGCAAGGTGATGAAAGCAGATATTTTGATGTTGCCCTATCAACTATTGCCCAGTATCAAGGATAAAATACCCACTAAACTTTATGAAGGAATTGCCCTTCAAAAAGTAATTCTTATGAGTCAAAATCCATTGTGGAAAAGCATTGTGGATAAGTATCCGGCAGGAATGTGCATCGATTTTCTGGCCACCAAGGAGGTGAATTCAGTGTGGAAAAGTCTGTTAAAGCTTGATTATTACCGCTTACAACCCGATGAAGACATCTTTTGGGAGGCTGAAAAAAGAAAATTTCAACAGTTACTGTTAAATATTACCTCCCATAATTAAAGGGAAAACGTCCAAATTGTACTTTTCCAAGGCCTACATTTAGGGCTAACTGTCTTCTTATTTAAAAAAATTAACGCTATTAACCATTGTAAATCAACGTTTTAAGTAATTTTTAGACATATCTAAAATATTTTGTTAGAGTGTCTAAAATTAGGAAAAAGATAAAAACACAGTTATCCACAGCTGATTTAGATTTAAATTAAACATTTTTTTAGACAAGTCTAAAACTTATATTTGTGAAAAATTAAGTCATGAAAAGTTTAAGTGCTGCAGAAGAGAATTATTTAAGGACCATTTATAAGCTAGTCACAGATGGACTAGAAAAAGTTTCTACAAATGAGATCGCAGCTGCTGTCAATACCAAGGCAGCATCTGTAAGTGACATGCTCAAAAAACTGGCAGAAAAGAAACTGATTGACTACAGGAAATATTATGGAGTAAGCCTTACGGAAGAAGGTAGAAAGACTGCCCTATTTATCATCAGAAGGTACCGACTCTGGGAGGTATTTTTGGTGGACAAATTAAAATTCAATTGGGATGAAGTGAATGCCATCGCAGAAGAATTGGAACATGTAAAGGCTCCCCTACTCGTCCGTCGCTTGGATGAATATTTGGGTTTTCCCAAATTTGATCCCCATGGAGATCCCATTCCGGATGAATTTGGGGAACTCAGTGACAAACCCAGAATTACACTACAAGAAGTGCCTGTGGGGCAAAGTGGAAAAATAGTTTCTGTTAGTGATACAAGTGCAAACTTTTTAAAGTACTTGGATAAGGTGGGAATTTATATTGGTGCCAAGGTACTGGTGCTTGAAAAAATAGAATATGATGGTTCACAAGAATTATTTATTGACAACCAAAAAAAGGTTTTTGTTTCCAAAGAAGTGGCAGCCAACATTCAGGTAATGCTCCACCCAAATTGATAAAGGGAACCGTTTGGACCGATAATGGGTTTCATAAAACCTTAGCATAAAGATTGCACGTTTAATTACAATACCTTTGACTAATTGGAATTGCAAAGGCTATGAACAAAATAATCTGAAAACCGAATTTGAAAGGGTAATATAAAACAATTCAAAAACCATGAAAAAAGTAGTTGGACTTATTGTGATGCTGGTTTTTATTCATCAAATCTCTTTCGCTCAAAAAGAGTCGATCAACTGGCATAGTTTTGAGGAAGTGATAGAAAAAACGGCAGCCACCCCTAAAATGATCCTTATAGATGTTTATACCGACTGGTGTGGTTGGTGTAAAAAAATGGATAGAAAAACTTTTACCGATCCCAAGGTCATTGAATATGTCAATGAAAACTTTTATGCGGTTAAGTTAAATGCTGAAAACAAAAAGAAGAAGTTTGAATTTAGAGGTAAAGAATATTCGGAACAAAAAATGGCTCGTAACATGAGGGTAATGTCTTATCCCAATTTTGTCATCATGGATGCCTCTATGGAAAACATTACCCAACTTCCCGGCTATAGGGAACCGGATAATTTTGTTAGCTCTTTGAAAACCTTACTCGAAAATTTCGAATATTAATGGCTTTACATTTTAGTCAAAAAGAAGATACTATTGTCGCTTTAGCCACGCCTCAGGGAGTAGGTGCAATAGCAGTTATACGGCTTTCCGGAAAGCATGCCATTTCCTTGGCCAACCAAGTCTTTTATGGAAAAGATTTGGAGCAACAAGAAAGTCACACCATTCACTTTGGAACGATTCGAGATGAAAAGCGAGTCATTGATGAGGTGCTGGTTTCCTTATTTGTTGCGCCTAAGTCGTTTACAAAAGAAAATGTAGTAGAAATCTCTACTCATGGATCTTCTTATATCATAAACCAAGTAATAAAATTACTTGTCCGGAAGGGGGCCCGCCCTGCCCTACCCGGTGAATTTACCCAAAGGGCTTTTTTAAATGGGCAGTTTGACCTGGCACAGGCAGAAGCTGTGGCCGACCTTATCCATAGCGATTCCGAAGCATCTCACCAAGCAGCCATGAACCAAATGCGTGGTGGATTTTCTGGAGAAATCGCCGAACTTCGCAATCAGTTGATCCATTTTGCTTCCATGATTGAGCTGGAACTGGACTTTACAGAGGAAGATGTGGAATTTGCCAGCCGTGATGATCTACGAGTTTTAGTAGAAAAGTTACTCCGTGTGGTGGAGCAGTTGATCAGCAGCTTTGACTTGGGCAATGTGATAAAAAACGGGGTGCCAACTGTGATTGCCGGAAAACCAAATGCCGGTAAGTCCACCCTACTCAATGCCTTACTCAAGGAAGAAAAAGCCATTGTTTCGGATATTGCAGGAACCACCCGTGATTTTATTGAAGACGAAATCAATATCGGCGGCGTGATTTTTAGATTTACCGATACGGCCGGAATTAGAGAAACCTCTGATGTGCTTGAAGCCATGGGCGTTAGTCGAACGCATGAGAAAATGAAGGCTGCATCACTGATCCTCTATCTATTTGATTTGGGAGATACGGACATGGTGGAAATCAGCAAAGACATCAACAAATTAGAAAATTTAGGGATTCCTTTCCTTAAAGTAGCCAATAAAGTAGACAAGGCCAATCCATTATTTGTCAACGAATTAAAGAAGGCTTACACGGACACTATTTTCATTTCTGCAGGAAAGAAAGAAAACTTGGAAAGCTTAACGAGTCGGATACTGGAGCTGGTAAATCTGGACAAGTTCAGGACGGGAAACACCATTGTCACCAATATTCGCCACTACGATTCACTGACAAGAACCCGCCAATCCTTGCTGGATGTTTTGACAGGCCTTGACGAAGAAGTAACCAATGATTTCTTGGCCATGGACATCCGTCGTTCTTTACATTTCCTTGGTGAGATCACCGGAGAGATCACCACAGACGATTTACTTGCGAATATTTTTAGCAAGTTTTGTATTGGGAAGTAAGCTTACTCCTTTTATACTTAATATTTGAATGAGGTACCTCAACTGGAATGCTTACATGGAGGTTTCCCAGATGGAATTCGAAAAAGCCCCATTACGTTTTCAGATACACAAAATGAAAACCATGATTTTCTCCTCTACCTTGCATTTTAATGATGATATATGAACATCTGGCATTACCGAAAGATTTCATTATTTATTTTTTTCAAGAATAAATCAAAAATTTCTACAACTGTCTCCAATCAGAATAAATTTTAGGGGAAATAACCATATGCCTGATATTTAAGCATAAAAAAATGTGCTTATTCAACTATATGGCTTGGAAAGTAGGCAGAAACAACTAAACAATAAATTAATTTTTTCTATTTTTTACCATTTAAGGTGTAAATTCACATTACCCCAGAACAGTTCCTAAATTGCTATATTTGGATATGGCCATGCTTATTAATGTGTGAAACAAGTTGAACTGGAGAAATTTGAGTGAAATTTACCGAACAACTTTTATGGAAAACAAAATCGAAATCTACCAAGGAAGTGATGGCCAGACTCAAATAGAGGTACGTTTTGAAGGCGACACCTTTTGGCTACCTTTGCAACAAATTTCAGAATTGTTTCAAAGAGATAAATCCGTTATTTCCCGGCATATAAAAAATATCTACAAAGAAGGTGAACTGATCAGGGATGCAACTGTTGCAAAAAATGCAACAGTTCAAATGGAGGGGAAAAGAGAAGTTGAAAGGGAAGTTGAATTTTACAATCTAGATCTTATCCTATCTGTTGGGTATAGAGTAAACTCCAAACAAGGTACTCAATTCAGAATCTGGGCAACCAAACGGTTAAAGGACTACCTTATCCAAGGCTATACAATCAATGAAAATAGACTTGCCCAGAAGCAACAAGAAGTACAAACCCTAAAAGATGGTATTCGAATTTTAAGCAGAGCAATTCAGCAAAAAGAAGAAGATCAAAATTTGGAGTTTGAATGGCTGAATCACTTTGCAAAAGGTTTGGAGTTGCTCGATGATTATGATCATGAGAACCTGGACGAAAAAGGATTAAGCAAAAGAAAAGCGACCTATCATGAATTATCAGATTATCAAGAGGTAATCAAATCCATGAGATCAGATTTTGAATCTGGTGTATTTGGAAAAGAAAAAGATGGAAGCTTTGAAAGTGCAATTGCACAAATCAGCAAAGGCTTCGGTGAAGAGGACTTCTATCCTACCCTTGAAGAAAAAGCAGCTACCCTACTCTACCTGATCGTTAAAAATCATGGGTTTGTAGATGGCAACAAAAGGATTGCTGCAGCTTGCTTTCTTCTCTTTTTGCAGTCAAATAAGCTACTTCATAATAGTGAAGGAATTTCGATCATTAGCAATGATGCACTTGCCAGCTTAACGCTTTTCATAGCATCCAGCAAGCCAAACGAAATGGACACGGTGAAAAAATTGGTGATTAGTGTACTGAACAGGAATCGTAATTAATCGGGAAAGTCAAGTAGAAAAGAATTATAAAAACCCAGCACTATGGCACACAAGAAAAGAGGACATATAACTGTTTCCGGTGAATGGGCCAAACATTTAAGAAATAAGAAGAAAAAGCTTTTTTGGAAAGGCGAAAGAAATGCAGGTAAAGAATTGGTTCGAATTGAGGTAAAGTTCGAAGGCACAGGCGATAGAAGCAAACAATAATTCCATTATAAGGAATTCACAAGTCAAGGGGAGAAAACAGGAGAGATTAAGAGAGATTACCTAAATGAATTGGACATATTTCTAAAATGCCATGCAATCTATATTCTTAGCCATTCAAGGACGATAAGTAAGTTAAATAGTCAATAATACTTTCACTAGCGTATGATAAATGAAGTCATCGAAATTGAATCGTTCAATCCATTTGAATGTCAATTTCCTAACAGAAAACTGATAACAAGAGAAACTTTAATCCTAATTAAAAATCTTCGTGCTGCGGGTCATAATGTAAGAATACTTCCAGATAATAATCAGCCCTTAGAAATTTTGTATAAAAAGGGCTTTTCCGAACTGTTTTCGGATGTCCTATTTTTGTATTTGTGTGGTAAGGCGGTCGACGTCGCCGTAAATGTTATTTCAAGTCAGGTTGAGAAACTTCTTGAAAGTGGTAAAAATGTTAAAACTGAGAACATCATTATTAACATTGACAGATCAACTAAAATTTATAATTATTTGGGGGAAAAAGTACTTACCAGCACTAAGAAGAAATTACTAGAAGAACGATTACAATTCAAACAAGAATTTGAGAAATGCTTCAATACAATCTCCCCTTTCCATAAATATCCAATCCCTATTTTTTTGGAACATAAGCCAAAAATTGTGGGATGGTGTCTCATATATGAAGATGAAAAAGGACTTGGAACAGAAGGAATTGTTACAGATAAAAAAGTTAAACGTCGCATCAGTCAAGGAAGACTTAAAGGGTTTAGCATCACTGGAATAGCTAAGCTAACTCAATGCTCTATTTGCAAATCCAAATTTACTGAATGCAATCACATTCCTGGAAATATGTATGATAACAAAGAATGTCTCAATAAGATCATAGAGGCTGATTTTATTGAAGGCAGTATCGTGAAAGAACCTATAAATCCTCAATGTTTGATAAACATGCAGTTGTAAGGCGAGAAAACTGTATTTCAGTCTAAATTGGAGGCCAAATTGATATTTGCAACTGATTTGTACAACCCCTGTACAACCCGAACTATATAAATATATTGAAAACCAATAGGTTAACACTTACTGTATCGGGAAATAAATCCACACTTCTTTACTTGACTTTCTTTGATTTCAATTAATAATCAGTTATTTATAGGTTTTTCATTTTCCTTTAATTGAGTTTAGGTTTACATTTGTTACAACTACTGTACAACTGACATAAAGAAATGAAGACTACTCTGAAAGAGAAAAAGCTCTCAAACGGAATGATTAGCTTTTATATCGAGTATTAAAAGGGCTCTACCACCGACATGAATGGCAAGCGAAGCCATATCCGAGCTTTCGAGTTTTTGAAAATTTACCTTCACCAGAATCCGAAAGATGCTGGTGAAAGAAAAAAGAATAAAGAAAACCGAAAACTTGCTGAGGATATCCTATCGATACGGCAGAGCAATTACATTCAGGGAAAATTTGAAATCAAAAACATTTCGAAGACCAAACGGCAATTCTTAGATTTTTTCACTGAGAAGATGGAAGAAAAATCCAACTCAGTTAAGAACTATGGAGTCTGGCAATCCGCTTATTTGCATCTTAAAAATTGCATTAACCCAAATTTTCTTTTTGATGAAGTTGACGAAAATTTTGTAAAAAAGGTAAAGCAATACTTTGAAGCAGAAGCACGAACTAAAAGCAACCTACCCCTATCCCAGAACTCCAAATATTCTTATTCCAATAAGTTCAAAGCAAGTCTGGGAAGTGCTTTTGATGATGGAAACATTTCCATTAACTTAGCTGCTAGGGTAAAAGCTTTTGAGCAGGCAAAAAGCCAACGAGAATACCTAACCTTTGAAGAACTTCAAGCCCTAGTCAATACAGATTGCAAATATCAAGTTTTGAAGACAGCTTTTATATTCTCCTGTCTTGTAGGATTAAGATGGTCTGAAATCAATACTTTGGTATGGGTGGAAGTTAGAGATGAAGGAGAAAATCTCTTTAGAGTAAATTTCAGGCAGGAAAAAATAGATGGCGTGGAACATCTCAATATATCGAAACAGGCAAGGGATCTCCTCGGAAATAGAAAGTCTTTCAAGGATCGAGTTTTCATTGGCCGGTAAAACCAAACCCTAAACTTCTAATTCCTACTTTATGGCTTTTGCTTGCAGTTATCTTCTTTATGCCATTATCCAGTATCTCAATACCACCTATTTCGGTTGGGCGTCATCATTGGTGGTGATGATATTTTCTATTGCCGAACTTGCCTTAGCCTCCTGAAGACGAATAGTATTAAGAAACAGTGTAGGATTGGGCAAATTTCGGATGAACCCATTTATCTGAGCCAAAGCTCTACTTGCTAATATAGTTTTTAACAAAATTGTCTTGGTCTTCAAATCTTTATTTGGAGGTAGAATTAGGGAGGTCATTGAATGGATCAGTTTTATCATACGATACTTTAAAGGTAAATTTCAGACTCGTTACTTAAAATCAGACAAAACACACCAGCTTCATCCCTTATCACACCAGCTAAGGTTCCAAACTCAGATAAATTAGTAATAACTCAAGATCTTATGGGAGAAATAAAGTCGTTGGGTATTACACAAATGAAACGGAAAAAAGTATTCATTATGGGAATATTATGACACCTCCGATGGTCAAATATCAAAAAATCAATCAACTTTAAGCAAACTAGAGACAGCGAAGAAATTGGTAATGCAAACCTTCAAACAAAATCAATCTTCGGAGAAAATACAGGAACAACAATGACAAAATTCACTACCTAACAGTGAAAGTGGACAAATTGATCCAGAACACACATTACTTGAACAAGAGTCAAAACAATTTGGGTCAGAAGATTCCAAAGAGACAAGAGAGAAACAATCAAGAATGAAATTCAGCATCTGATCCACGTCCAGAAGAAAACCAGGGCAGTTCTCTTCATACCTCATCTGTAATAAACAAAAATAAATAGGAAAAACGGTTTTGGGTGGTTCTTACTTTACCAACCCTACGAATGCGTGACAATCCAAAGTTGTGAAAATCTATTTATGATCATCTATACTTTGGCTAGTACCGTCTCATAAAAGGGGTGTCAATGGATTTATGTGATTTTAATCAATGAGATGAGTTTATGTGACTAAAAATCGGGGCCTTTAAAGGGCAGTGTCCTTACCTGAAACTGTTTCAACAAACGGTCGTTTTTGAGACAGCTTTAAAGAGGTATATGCCAAATTCCAACAAATTGACCAACGTACGCATGTTGGCATCGACGGAATCATTAAGTTGTTCGCAGCAGAACCCCGAAGACCTGTGGACAATTGCGATATAGACGCAATAGAGTTGTGGGTGGCGCGTATATGCAAGTGTTGACAGCCGGCAATCCGCTGAGAACTATTTTTAAATTTTATATACATAGAATTATGATGTGTCATAATTCTATGTATATTTACTTTATGAACTCAACAGAACTAATAAAAGGAACTCTTACAACCATCCTACTTAAATTACTTGATGAAAATGGGAAAATGTATGGCTATGAGCTAACTCAAAAAGTAAAGGAACTATCAGATAATAAAATATTAATTAAAGAGGGTTCCCTGTATCCTGCCTTGCACAAGCTTTTGAGTGATGGTCTTGTGGAAGTTGAGACAGTGAATGTAGGGAAACGGATTCGAAAATATTATTCTATAACAAAACAGGGGCAGGAAAAAAAGATCGCTTTATATAATGAGCTTAGTGAGTTTCTTAAGACAATTCAGCATGTTGTATTTCCTCATCAAAAAGCTTCTTTTCTATGATTTTAGAGGACAAAGAGGTTTCTTTCATAAAAGGGGAAATTGAAAAAAGTAAAATTTCTATTTCAGAACTTAAAGATGACTTGCTTGATCATTTTTGCTGCTTTATAGAAAACGAACTAAATAAAGGTAGTTCATTTGAATCTGCTTATGTAAAAGCCTTTAAGTACATATGCCCCAATGGATTTGATGAAATTCAAAAGGAAACTATTTATTTGTTAAACTCTAAAAAGATAATTACTATGAAAAAGATTATGTATTTCATCGGTCTTTTAGCCTCTATGAGCATGACCCTTGGGTGGTTATTTAAGTATTTAAACTGGAAAGGTGGAGGAGACATGTTAACTTATGGTATGATATGCTTTTTACTGCTCTTTTTGCCAATGCTAGCCATTAATAGATATAAAATGACCTTGGGTAAAGGTTTATCTGAAAATCTTAAAATCATTTTAGGCTTCAGTGGTGCAATTGTAACTGGTTTAGGTATCATATTAAGGACAAGCGGAATGCAATACGGTTCTTTAATAGTTGTTATAGGAACATTAATAATTGCATTCGGATTTCTGCCTTTCCTGTTTTTTCGAATGTACCGAAAATCAATAGAGCAGATTTAATTTAAATAAAAATGTACAGCTGTCATTCGTGTAGACGTCCTTGAGCCTTAAGCCCAAGGTGCACCTCTCACACTATCGAAGTGCGGTTCTTCCCAATAAAGATCGGGACAGGCTGTATATAGCGTTTCATCAAGCATAGAATAGTCGATCTTCACCAGCCATTCCATTACTTTTAAGATAAGGCTACACAAAGGGTCCAGTCTCACGATAAAAATCGGGACAAGCTTTCACTATTTCTGTGAGACCTCCATAATTATTATGGACACTTCCTCGTAGCTACTTAGACTGACTTGCAAACTAAAATTGAACTGTTCATTCAAAAACTTAAACTTAATCGCTACTGATTTCGCTACTAATTCAAAATAAAAAACCCTAACCATCAATATGACTGATAGTTAAGGTTTTGATCTATAGAGAGGAAGGGTTCAAAACCTTAATCTGTATGATTACTTCAATAGCTCAATAACACATTATAAATGAGTTATAGAACAACTTTCTATTCCTCAAGTGAACTACTTGGCGAAAAATTAAACCTACTTTGAAGATCGGACTGAAAATACGCCATTTCCAATTTTACCACAGTTTGTGGCAAAAATCATTTAGGGCTTCAATCTGTTATTTTTTTCTCATATTCAACCTGTTACAACGTGGAATAAGTTGATTCAAAAAGGAAATGATAGCGTCACAATTAATTTGAACTGAATTCATTAAATTATCAACTCCCGAATATTTCTGGGTAGTTCAACTGTTTTGGCTTTCCGAAGCTTTCAAATATTAACTTTTCCCTAATTAGTCAAAGGATTATAAACTTGTAACTTTTGGATCTGGATAGAAAATAAAGTCATTTTTGAATAAGAAAAAGAAAACCGATCAATGGAAAACCAAATCGAAATATACCAGGGAAGTTGACGGACAGACCCAAATTGAGGTTAATTTAAGAAAAAAACTGTTTAGCTCGATGCGCATGCTATAACTTCTATTTTTGATGTTCAACGACCTGCTGTAGTTAAACACATAAATAATATCTACAAGTCAAAAGAATTGGAATTAGAATCAACCTGTTCCATTTTGGAACAGGTTGCAGCAGATGGTAAAAAGCGTAAGATGAACCTCTATAATCTTGATATGATTATATCAATTGGTTATAGGGTAAATTCATCAATGGCAACTCTTTTCCGTCAATGGGCAACCAATCGGTTAAAGGATTATCTTATCCAAGGCTATGCAATCAATGAAAATAGGCTTGCTCAGAAGCAACAGGAAGTGCAAACCCTTAAAGATGGCATTCGGATTTTAAGCCGTGCCATTGAGCAGAAAGCACAAGATCAGAACTTGGATTGGTTAAACCAGTTTGCAAAGGGACTAGAGTTGCTTGATGATTATGATCATGAAAACCTTGATAAAAAGGGATTAAGCAAAAGAAAAGCAACCTACCCAGAAATATCAGACTATCAAGAGGTAATAAAATCCATGAGATCAGAGTTTGAGTCAGGTATATTTGGTAAAGAAAAAGACGGAAGCTTTGAGAGTGCCATTTCACAGATCGGCAAGGGCTTTGGCGAAGAGGACTTCTGCCCTACTCTGGAAGAAAAAGCCAACAAAGCATCTGAGCAATGCCACCTACAGCTGAAGGATTTTACTTTGATAAGGTAATGAAATTCGATTAAAATTTGCCATTTTTGACTATGTCAAACATTTCAGTTGAAGAATTAGCTCAATACCTTTTTCTCCAAAAAATCCGGATATAAAACAAAAAATGGGTTGTCTATTTATTTAATTGATAAATCGGTTTATACGGTGTACGATTTTGTAGTTGAAGAACTGGAATTTTCCTTCAATTTGATTTCCGAAGAAGAAAGTCTTCATGAATTCATTGAGGGGTTTAAGATCAAAAGTATCAAAAATTTTGAAGAATTAGGCTACAAAAATAGTTGGATTCGGTACCTCAACCGCAAAGCAGATATGGAGGTTACCCAAATAGAATTGGAGGAAGCACCACTAAATTTCCGATTGCATGGTATGAAAACCATGGTGCTTTCTGCATCATTACATTTTTTTGATGAAGTATATCAGCACCTGACATTACCGGGGGATTTTATTTCTTATTTTTCCAAAAATAAATCAAAGATTTCTACTGCTATGGCAAACCGATATAAATTTTAGGGAAAATTACCCTAAGCCTGATACTTAAGCAAATAGAAGATACAATCCATCGATATGATCAAAAAGATTTCAGAAATGTTGTATTTTTCTGTTGAGGTGCTTAATCATTCGAATTAACTGGACGGTAAGCAAGAAAAGGTTAAACTGAAAATAAGCATTATTTTTTTTCTCCTATAGGATGTCAGTTCATTATCACCCCGTTTCCTTAACGCAATAGAATTAAATCACATAATCCAATGAATCGAGAAAGGATCTGTAGGAGAGCATCTCTGTACATTTTTAAACCTTTGGTTGATATCATAAACCAACGGGGAACCTTTTCTTGCATGAAATATTCATGCAAAATTATTTCGTCTCGTAATAAAAGCCATAAAGACAATTCATGAAAAACCTTCAATCTTAAGGCTCCTTCCTTTAAGATTTTTGTATAATTTTACGCAATGCAAGACAAGTACTCCCTTTTAAGGCAACATATTGAAGAAATTGTCTCGATAACTGATGAGGAATGGCATTTTGTCAAATCTCATTTTGAATTTAAAAGCTATAAAAAGCATCAGTTTTTAATTCAAGCAGGACAGGCGGTAGATTTTGAGTATTGGATTATAAAAGGTTTGGTAAAAGCATATTCCATAGACGATAAAGGCAAAGAGCATATTCTTCAATTTGCTATGGAAAACTATTGGGTAAGTGATCATTGCGCTTTTCAGCATCAAGAACCGGGGACTATTTTTGTGGATTGCCTGGAAGATTCAGCGTTTTTCTGTTTGTCTTTAGAGAATAGGGAAAAGATTTGCTTTAAAGTCCCCGCAATGGCCAATTTTTTCAGGATTAAATCAAACCATGGTTATATTAACTTGCAACAAAGGATCCTTTCTTTGCTTACCATGACTGCCGAAAGCAGGTATGCCTACCTATTAAATAAACTACCCCAATTGGTTCAACGGGTTCCTAAAAAATTAATCGCTGCTTATTTGGGCGTTTCCCGAGAAACTTTAAGTCGCTTTAATAATTAAGCGTAAATCCTATCCCTAATTAAAATTGATCTACATCACATTAAATTGGTGATGTATGTCCTCGCACACCCCTTGGTTTTCATAGAATTTTGTATCGAACAATTAAATACAATTTACTATGAAAACTATAACAATACATCAAGGGAAATCAGTAACCAAAAAGAAAAGTCTACCAGCGGCATTATGGGCATTGACTATAAGTGCATTTGCCATAGGTACTACAGAGTTTGTAATTGTAGGTTTATTGTCTACAGTTGCAAACGACCTAGGCACCTCATTAACCTCAGCAGGATTATTAGTAAGTCTGTACGCCATTGGTGTTGCCATTGGTGCACCCATTTTAACTGCCTTAACAGGTAAAATTCCTAGAAAACAATTACTAATGGGTATAATGTTACTATTTATAATTGGTAACGGATTAGCAGCAATTGCACCAAGTTTTGAATTGCTTCTTTTATCAAGAGTGGTAACAGGTTTTGCACACGGTGTATTCTTTTCTATCGGGTCTACCATTGCAGCTAGTTTGGTGCCAAAAGATAAGCGAGCAACAGCTATTTCTATAATGTTTGCAGGTCTAACGGTGGCTATTGTAACCGGTGTGCCTTTAGGAACATACATCGGTCAGAATTTTGGGTGGAGAGCAACTTTTATTGGTGTAGCCCTTTTAGGATTAGTAGGTGCAATAGCTAGTATGGCTTTGGTTCCTAAAAACATCAAACAATCGGCTCCATTACGTCTTATAGACCAATTAAAAGTAATTAAAAATCCGTCTATTTTATTGGTATTAGCCATTACCGCATTTGGATACGGCGGTACCTTTGTCACTTTTACCTATTTGACACCTTTGTTGGAAGAAGTAACCGGTTTCTCTTCAAACATGACTAGTGTATTCCTTTTAATTTATGGTATTGCCATCGCGATTGGGAATATCATAGGTGGTAAAGTCTCTAACAACAAACCAGGCAAAGCCTTATTGGTAATGTTTGCTTTACAAGCCATAGTGTTGTTTGTGTTATACTTCACGGCTTCTAGTCAGATTTTTGCCATAGTAACCTTGTTTTTTATGGGAATACTGGCTTTTTCAAACGTGCCTGCCTTGCAATTATATGTGGTGAAAATGGCAGAGAAATACTTGCCCGGAACCGAAGACGTAGCATCTGCATTAAACATTGCGGCTTTTAACGTCGGTATTGCTATTGGTGCTTATGTAGGCGGAATAGTTGTAGAATCAAGCCTAGGTATTGAAGCTACTCCTTGGGTAGGTGGTATTCTAGTAATCGTAGGGTTCTTATTGACACTTGTCCTATTTAAAAAAGAAAAAATATAATTAATAAAGCGAACATACACTGCAGATAGTATCTGGAATGCTTAATCACATTATTCATCAGGTGTCTTAGCGGATACCTGATGAATTTAACAAACACACTATGAATCCATTTGATAAACTATACAAACCAGGTAAAATGACACTTGGTATAGAGTTTCCTTTAGACAATGATTGGTCAACCGAAGGAAATCGCAAACGTTTGGAAGACAACAGACCTTTTGGTGTGCCAGATATCTCCAATCATTTAGCCTTAGCACAACAAATTGACCAAGCAGGATTCGCCGCTTTATGGATGAGGGATGTTCCTGTTTATGACCCTAATTTTGGTGATGGTGCACAATTGTTTGATACCTTACCGTACTTGGGTTATTTAGCTGCAGCTACCAAAAACGTTTTGTTGGGTACGGCTGCCATAGTATTACCACTACAACAGCCTATAAAATTGGCAAAAGCTACTGCTACCATAGAAAATTTAAGTAAAAGCAGGCTTATTTTGGGTTTAGGTTTGGGAGACAGACCTGTGGAGTTTCCTATGTATGGTATCAATTACCAGGAGCGACCAAAGTTGTTTAAAGCACATCTGAAAATAATGCAAGAAGCTTGGAAAACGGAAAGTGATTTATCCCAATTTTATCCGTTTTTAAAACAAGATGTAGCAGTCTACCCTAAACCAAAAAACAAAATTCCTTTGGTAATAGCAGGGCATTCGGGACAAAGTATGGAGTGGATTGCCAAAAATGCGAATGGTTGGTTTAATTATCCCAGGACACCTGAAGAAACCTATCTAAATCAAAAGAAATGGTGCGAAGCTTTGTATGATACCGATCAAGCTTGCAAGCCATACATTTCGGCATTCCACTTAAACCTATTAAAAGATGACAATGCTGAATTTAGACCACATCGGTTTGGTGGTGGGGTTGGTGTGAATCATTTAACGGAGTTGCTTAAAACCTACGAAGAAATCGGCGTGAATCATATGGCACTGCACTTGCGCAAATCAGAAACTCCGGTAAGTGAGTCAATTGCTAAAATAGAGGAAAAGGTTTTGCCTTATTTTGGCATTTGATTAAAAACTTGCCTACAATTTTCCTTTAGTTTAATGTATTCAAGTAAATATTTTCAATTTAAGTATTCAAATTAATAACACATTGTATATTGAAGAGACCGAAAAAAACACATCAAATTTACTTTATATAAAAATATTTATAATGCTTATTTTCAATGATTTATGTTAATTTTTATAATGTTTAAGTACATTCTAAAAACCATTTTTACTTAGGTAAAAGCGATTACTCCATGGATTTCATTTTCTTGTTGAAGTCTTGCCTATTATCCACAGCCTAAGTCCGGACAATTGTTAAGTTAATCATTAAAAGCTACTTCTATGAGGTAGATAGTCCCTTATCTTTCTAGCTTTATTCACACCCAAATTTATCTCAGCCTTCAAGCATTTAGTTGTAGGTTTCAGGTTGTTTATTGTAGGGGCAAAATGCCCATTTTTAGGCGGACATAAGTAAGGCAACAAATTCCTTAAGCACTAAATCCAAGGACAATTTGAACATGCTTTCATTGAAACGGTAAATAATAATAGAATTTATTTAAGTTACCTAAATAACCATTAATGCTGTATAGATGGTGATTTTCAATAAGGTAGCTAAATTACTAATTTTTTAGGGCAATCAATACCTTAGATTTGTCCGTTTTCTTTGAAAAATCTAGAAAGATTTATTTTATCAAAATAGGCCTAAATGGATAAAATAGCCCGATTGTTGTTACAAACTGTCAGATGAAAAAAGACATAATAAGAAGGAACAACGTAAAGCGAATGGGTAATGGTAGTCAAGCCATACTATTTGCTCATGGATATGGTTGCGACCAGAATATGTGGCGATTTATAACTCCGGCCTTTGAAGAAGATTATGACATTGTTCTTTTTGATCATGTAGGATCCGGTAATTCCGATGAAAGTCATTATGATTTTCAAAAATACAATTCTCTAAATGGTTATGCCGAAGATGTCATTTCATTGATTGAAAACCTAGAGCTTGAAAAGGTGATTTTTGTAGGCCATTCTGTAAGTAGCATTATTGGGTTACTTGCAGCAACACAGCGTCCTGATTTATTCCAATCCATGGTAATGATCGGCCCTTCCCCATGTTATATTAATGATGAAGCCTACGTTGGAGGGTTCTCGAAAAGTGACATTGATGAACTTATCGAAACACTTGAAAGCAACTATCTTGGCTGGTCGAGTTTTATTACGCCAATAATTGTAGGAAACCCAGATAAGCCTGAATTTTCAAAGGAACTTCACAATAGTTTTTGTAGCATGAATCCTGATATTGCCAAACATTTTGCTAAGGTAACTTTTTTAGGAGATAATCGCCTAGACCTAAACAAAATGAGCATTCCAGCGTTAGTTATTCAATGCCACCCAGATAGTATTTCACCCGTAAAAGTTGGCAAGTTTGTATATGATAACTTACAAAATGGAGATTATATTCTGCTTGAAGCCTCCGGCCATTGCCCTCACCTTACAGCACCTGAAAAAACAATAGCGGCTATAAAATCATACCTTAAATCTTAGTATTGGAACAGCGTAATTATACAGAGCATACGGAAGACCTTTATCAAAACGCACCTTTCGGCTATTTAACCATTTTGGTAACCGGTGAAATTATCAATATTAATAACACCTTACTAAACTGGTTGAATTTCAAGCGGGATGAGGCCTTAAAAACCATGTTTTTTCAGGATTTATTAGGTGTAGGTGGAAAAATATTCTTTGAATCGCGTGTATTGCCATTATTGCAAATGCAGGAAGAGGTTTCCGAAATCAACCTTGAATTAAAAGGAAAAGGAACCGTGCGCTTTCCTGCATTAATCAATTTTAAAAAGATCCAGAGAAAACCTACCGATGCCTTCGTTTACAGAATTTCTGTACTTGACATTACTCAGCGGAAAAATTTTGAAAAGGAATTAATCAAAGCCAGAAAAGAAGCGGAAGAAAATGCTAACCGACTGAAACGAATCAATATAGACTTGGAAAGGTTTGCTTATATTGCTTCTCACGACCTAAAAGCTCCTTTGAATACAATTGAAAGTATTGTTGCCTTAATTAAAGACGAAAATTTAGTAGAGCCGAATGGGGATAGGGATGAGTTATTTTCTTTAATTACGGTGAATACCAACCGCATGAAAATGATGATCAATGATTTGCTGGAATATTCAAGCATAGAGGATAATTCAAGCAAATTTGAACCGGTTCATCTGAATGAAATTTGCTTGGAAGCTCTTGGAACTTTGGATGAAGCGGTACGCAATAATCAGGCAATATTCAACATTCCGGAACTTCCTGAGGTAGCAGGAATTAAAATCCAGTTGGTACGACTATTCCAGAATTTATTTTCCAATGCGATAAAATACCGATCTCAAGCAGACCCAATTGTAACCGTTTCTTGGGAAAAAAAGGATACTTATTACACCTTCAGAATTAAAGACAATGGTATGGGCTTTGAGCAAAAAGAAGAAAATAAAATTTTCGGTTTTATGGAGCGGCTGAATACATCTAAGACCATTTCTGGTACAGGCATAGGCCTTTCCTCTTGTAAAAGAATTGTAGAAGTACATGGCGGCACCATTGGTGTCACCTCAGCACCGGGAAAAGGGAGCACTTTTTATTTTACCCTTCCAATTAAAAGGTAAGCAATGATCATTTTTTAATTTATTATATAACTTTCTCCGCTGAACAATTTGAAAAACAATACCTGAGAGGAATTACAGCTAGACTGGATCATCAATACAAAGCATTATTTTTTGGGCCAGGAAAAAAGAGATCCATCTACTTAGGAGGTTTTTATTTTCCCCTATGACTAAGCCTTCAATGTTTTGGGCGAAACCAAAATTGAAGGCTTAAAGCAAGTTTCGGGAAGCTATTTTTGGAAAGACGGCAAGCTATAGTCTTATATCAATGTGGAAGATGAATTAGGTTTTGCGGTGATTGATTTTAAGTTTTAGACCTGTGTAAAAATCAAAAGATGCTTCCCTTGATTTCGAATACTTTGAAAGTACACAGATATGGTGTTCACTCCTCGCATACCATTTATTATAAGGTAGAGGATCAGATCAGGATCATTTCTAGACAAATATCTCCTTAAACCCAGATTCTAAGACATCTGCAAAAATTAACGTTATGTTGCTAAATTAAGAGATTTTGTCAGCATTGTTGCAGAAAAAAAGCAACAATACCGCCAAAATCGTTTTATATATCTTTCTCAATTCCATGGATTAAAACCCATGGCTATTGATTATATCATTGTTTCTAGAAAGCGTTAGATGAATTTAAACGATAGGTTTCGTAGTAGCCTGTCCTAATTTCCCTTCAGGGGAAATGGTTTCACCATGTAATAGAAGGTTATTGCCTATCTCGGGTTATGTCAGAAAAAGTATAAGGTCATATTAAATAGAATCGAGGAAATGTTATTGTGACAAAGAAAATTAGACGTTTATTGGATGAACTAAAAGAACCACTCTATCCAACCTCTTACCTTCTCCTAATCCCTAAATTAAAAAATCATATCCGGGTCAGGGCTGCAGCGCTTTTCAAAATGAATTGAAAAACCTTGCTGTTTTCTCCCATCGCCGGATACAATTGCTTGGTTATTGGCTGCTGAATTTAGACAACAGGGTTTTTCTCATTGACAATAGAGATTTTGCTTTCTACTTTTACAGTATTTACCAGGTTGTCCAATACAGGGCAACGCGCCTCTACCTCTTTAATAAGCTCCTGTATCCTTTCAGGGCTTTCGTCAGAATCGATAATCGTTTCCACTTCTATTTTATGGTATCCAGGACGGACATTTTCGTCTATTCCAAGGAATCCCCTCCAGTCTATATTCCCTTTGGTTTCTACCTTGACATTGTTTAACTGAATTCCTTTTAAGGAAGCGACAACTTGATAGGTAATCACCTGGCAAGAGCCTAGAGAGGCCAGTAAATACTCTACAGGATTAGGACCTAAATTTGTTCCTGCCAAAGCTTCTGGTTCATCTGCGATAAACTCAAAATCTCTCGCCGTATTTTTAACTCGGACATGCTCATCCATTTCGGAAGTAACTCTAAAA
Organism: Cyclobacterium sp. 1_MG-2023; assembly: GCF_030546805.1. Taxonomy (GTDB): domain Bacteria; phylum Bacteroidota; class Bacteroidia; order Cytophagales; family Cyclobacteriaceae; genus Cyclobacterium. The sequence goes on from NZ_JAUOPC010000001.1 coordinate 431,393, forward strand.
ACTCCTTTTGTTAGGCTCGCATCTTTGTTGGTAGCTTCAATAATTCCTTGAAATGTTCGCTGTACTAATTCTGACATGGTTATTTAAATTAAAAGTTTATAAATAATAAATAGGGTTATATAGGGTGATGCTGAAGCAATCACTCAATTGACTGAATCGTCTTAGTATCGGAAATTGGAAAATGAAATTTACATGCGGCCACGCATAGACTTATCCCTATTATGCTGCAAACAGCAACACAAATGAATCGTCTTGTGGCGAAAAAGTTCCTTTGAAAAGGTGTAAATGATGGGGCTTTGAATTGTCTTCATTACGTCTGTTTTATAGTCCTCTTATTTAAGAGTCTGGAATTGGCACCTTTTCATTTGATGAAGGTTGCCAGTAGGTCATAGAGCCAGTCTCTCGCTACTTCTTTATAAATCAAGACATATATTTTACTTCTTATATGCCTTTGACATGATTGTGGCACAAACTTAGGCATAGATTTCTGAAAACAAAATTATCTTGGTTTCTTTTAATAAAAGAACTTTTGGAAAAAGAAAAGCCAGGTTCCAAGAATAAGAATAGCATTTCTCCTAAAACCCAAATCAACCCCTTTAAAAATGAACGTATCATAATATAATTGGGATTTATTTAATAATAGGCGATTTATAATCCAATAAAAAAAAGCATTATTAATTACCAAAAACTTTGAAAACTAAATTTTTATTTTATATTTGTTTAGGTCCTTTTTCACTATTTAATCCTGATAGCTATGCTAAAGTCCATTATACCTATTTTTATAGTACTTGTGTTTTACTCCTGCAGCAATGGTAAAAAAAGTAGTGAGAACGATTCTTCAAATATTGAGGTCAAATTTGAGTTTTTAGACTCTGTGGTAGTGGAGTCCTTGCTGGAACTCTATCTCACAGACAAAGATCCAAATTCGGAACGCTTACTCTTGAATGAAAAGGAAATGTCGACCTTTTTTCTTACAGACATGAAAGGAAAAGTTCTTTCCCAATTTGAGCTGGCAGGTGAGGGACCTAATGAGGTAAAGTCACCTACACAAGTGGCTTTTTGGAAAGAAGGCTTAGTGGTCAAAGAGGTCTCAGCAGAAATGAAATACAACTTTTTTGATAAGGACCTTAAGAAAATAGACCAAAGCCCAGTAATTGCCAGGAGCATGAATATGCCAGAAATGTTAAATTCAGGCAGACAATTTTCGCTTGTGGAGAAAGAGGAGAAAACCCTTATAGTGGGCCATGAACGCCTAGCTATGGAAGCTGATCTTTGGACTCCTCAAGAACAAAATGGTAACTTTTATGACAAAGCAGAAACGGGATTTATCTTTGAAGTAGGTTCAGAGGATTTGTATCGACTAAACCTCTATCCCGAAAACTGGAAGCCCAAAGTAGAGAAAAAATGGGTGGGTTATACCACTCCATTTATTCAAGTGTCCAAAACAGATAAGGTTGTCGCCATACTCCCACTTTATGGCAATCAGTTGTTTTATTTCCAACTGAATGATAATGGGCTCACTCCTATGTCAGAGATTACCCTTACTCATCCCGAACGCATTGAGGATCAATCCTATGAGATCAATGAAGACAGTTATTTACTTTATCCTTATTTTCGACGTTTAAGTGCTGGTGGTCAATATTTTTTGATCTACTTCTATACTGCCTTCCCTAGGTCTATATTGGATACTTTTAAGACCAAAGGTGGAGAATTATACAATGACCCTGAATTCCAGAAAGCTTTAAAAAAGTATTACCTGGCCAAATACATCTTAACAGATACCAAAGGAAATCAGGCTGCCATTGCTGAACTGCCAATACCAGGTGAAGTTCATTTTATGGACGCTGATGATATCATCTATATCAAGCCAACATCGGAAACAGAAAAAGATTACAATGTCTTTTACCGCTATCGAGTTTCGTTTGAATGAGGGAATATTATAATATGGAGGAAATCTTGGCCTATGATATTTGAGATTGTTTTTACCACTGAAGCAATGGAAGATAATTGTTAAAATGAACACCGTAAACTAGTCTATACTTCATAATAACTACCTTTCGCTCACCTCTGATACTTCTTAAAGTTCTCGGCTTGTTCAAAGATCTCTTTGTATACCTCATCCCTGTCCACAGGAGGATAATCATTTTCGGCCAATAAAATAATCAGGTCTACTTTTAATTCTGCCTTGATGTCATCCCGCTTGCTCCAATCGGTATATTTTGCTTTATCATCTACCACATCCTTTACCAACTGCGCCAAGTGAATCAACTTGTCCTCAGGATAAACAAAGTCATACTTTACAGCCAATTCTTTCAGTATATCATAAAAGGCCTTTTCTTCAAAATCTATCCCCATCTCAGCAAAAGAATCCTTCTCCTTTTTCATGGCATAATACAGGTCGATGATTTCGTTGGTAAAGTCTTCCAATACCTCACTTTGAAGCACATCAGCCTCTTTTCGTTCATTGTATTTCTCTACCAAATGCTGCATCTTCTTAGAGAAATCAACACCTTTTATCTTGTTAATTTCCTTAAATTCATCGATGGTTTTCGTTAATAACTTTTGCAGTAATTTGATCTTTGTATGGGGCAATTTGATTTTATCGATCTTGGCCAGGTAATCAGCTTCAAAAATATCCACCTGCTTCTGATCTTCCTCCCCAAGCTTAAAGATTTCCTCTACGCCTTCACTCAAAATGGCCTCATGAATCATCTCCCGAACTTTTGCATTCATCTGATCGGTATCTGGAACCTCCCCTTTGGTCAATTTGAATACGATGGACCTCACCGCAATAAAAAAATGAATCTTATCTTTCTCGGCATTGCTAAAAGCCGCACTGCCAGAGCAAATATCATAAGCTGCCTTCATCCGTTTCACTAAATTCATAAAGCGCTTTTCCAATTGCTTGGTCAACTGCACAAATTCAGCGGCCATATTCAGGGTATTTAATTGCTCCAATGGAGAACCATTGAAGTAATTGCTGTAGTCGAATTTATGAAATATAGCTTCCAATAAATTCATATGGTCCTTCACCACTACAATGGACTGCTCAATATCCTCGAAGTTTTGGCTATCAATGGTTGAATATTGCTTCAGCGCCAGGTTCATCTGCTTTTTAATTCCGATATAATCCACCACAAGGCCTTTTGACTTTCCTTCAAACTTCCGGTTAACCCTGGAAATCGTCTGAATCAGACTGTGTTCCTGTATGGGTTTGTCTATGTACATGGTATCCAAAAAAGGCACATCAAAACCCGTCAACCACATGTCCACCACTATGGCTATCTTGAAGTTACTCTTGGCATTTTTAAACTGCCTGTCCAATTCCTTTCTGTATTCCTGAGTCCCCAAAGCATCCCAAAGCTCTTTAACATCATCCTTGCTTCGAGTCATCACCATATTTACCCGAGCCATGGGCTTAAGTTCTCTCTGATCTTTTTCAGTCAACTCCACGCCCTGTTCGGCTACCAAAACCTCCGCCCAAGCAGGTCTCAAGCCAATGATTTCCTGATAAAGCATATAGGCAATCTCACGGGTGCTACAAACAAACATCGCTTTCCCAAGAAGGGTGCTTCCTTCTTCTACTCTTGTTTCATAGTGATTTACAAAATCTTTTGCAATGGCTTCAATTCGTCCTGGATCTCCCAAAATCGTTCTCATCTGGCTGATCTGACGCTTGCTCTCATCGATCTGGTATTCATTCGCTCCTTCTTTAGCGACTTTATTGTAATAGGCCTCTATTTCCTGAAGCTTATGGTTTTCAAGCAATACTTTCGCCGCCCTCCCTTCATAGACTATCCTCACCGTAATCTCATCCATTACCGATTCGGTCATGGTATAGGTATCTACTATGTCCCCAAAAACATCCATAGTGGCATCGATAGGTGTTCCGGTAAAACCCACATAAGTGGCATTGGGCAAGGAATCGTGTAGATGCTTCGCAAAACCAAAGCTCTTCTTCACTCCTTGATCTGTAACACGGACTTTCTGATCCAGATTTGTCTGGCTGCGGTGTGCCTCGTCTGAAATACAAATCACATTGCTCCGCTCTGTAAGCAATTCGGTATCCTCATTGAACTTGTGAATTGTGGTTAGAAAAACTCCTCCGGAGTTTCTTCCCTTTAGTTCCTCCCTGAGATCAGCCCTACTTACTACCGACTTGATCACATTGTCTCCTATGAAGTCCTTGGCATTGGTAAATTGTGCACTTAATTGATCGTCCAGGTCCATACGATCCGTAATCAGCACAATAGTAGGACTGGCAAAATCCACACTCTTCATCAGTAAACGGGTAAGGTACAGCATGGTAAAGCTCTTCCCACATCCTGTGGCTCCAAAATAGGTTCCACCCTTACCATCTCCATAAGGAAGCTGATGCTCCTTGATATTCTCAAAAAGCTTGGTAGCCGCATAATACTGAGGATAGCGACAGAGGATCTTTTCATCCTTCCTGGAACTATCAGGTAGGTAGATAAAATTATGAACAATGTCACAAAACCGATATTTGTCCAGCATACCCTGGATCAACGTGTACATTGAATCTATTCCATGCACTTTGGTAGAAAGTCCGGACTGTGGATCGATTTCTTTATCCAAACCTGCGATCTTCCTCCATGAGTAGAAGAACTCATAAGGAGCAAAAAAACTCCCAGCCTTGGTATTCACACCGTCACCGATAACGCAAAAGGCATTGTACTTGAATAGGTCTGGAATATCTCGTTCGTATCTAGTAGTCAACTGAACATAGGCAGAATGCAAGGAAGCTTCCTCCCTTATGGCTGACTTAAACTCAAAAACGACTAGTGGCAAGCCATTTACATAGAGTATACCATCTGGGATGCGCTTTTCAAACCCCTGAATTTCAAGCTGATTAACGATTTTAAAAATATTTTTATCAGGTTCGGCGTAATTGATCAAAGAGATAAATATATCTTTCTTTTGATGGTCTTCACGTTTTAGCAGAAAACCATCACGAACCCAATTCATAATGGTTTTATTGCTCTCATAGAGATCGGACGCTGGTAGTTTTTCCAATTCACGAATGATCCCAAAGATTTCCGCTGGAGTAATCTTCTGCGCTGCATAAGATTCCTGTAGAAAAACCTGCAAATCCTCACGCAACAACACTTCTTCCTTTCCACGTACAAGCACATCCCCTTGCACATAAGGATAACCCTGCGCTTCCAAAAGCGAGATAAAGGCCTGTTCAAGTTGGGATTCGGTGAATTTCATTTGGTGTAAATTATTTTCCAATGACCTGTTGTTTCTCCTTCTCTTTCTATATATTCTTTTTTCTTAAGAGCATCTGTATGTTTTTGAACAGCTGATTCATTAATGCTTAATTTTTCAGCTAATTCTCTCCTGGATATTGTAGGATTTGAAACAATAAGTTCAAATACCTCTCTTTGTCTTGCTGTCAAATTATCTACTTGACCACCTACTTGACCACCTACTTGACCACCTACTTGACCACCATCTGGTTTAAATAAAGTCACTTGAACACCTCCATCTTTTTCTATAATCTCGGGTTCCGGTAGATCGGCTTCGGTACAAGCACTAATAATCCTCAACGTTCCTCTTCCCCAAGCATCGATATAGCCTGATTTAAAGCAAGCATCGGCAATTTTGGGATTTCTAGGTCGGGAATTATGCTCTATCTTCAAACTTGCGACATCTAAGCCATAGGGCAAAGCACCTTCGTTCCATATAGTTAATCTATCATCATAAACCCTAAGCTGAATAGCAGCTCCCATGTAAGTCCTATGAACCAGCGCATTGAGCAACATTTCCCGAAGTGCTGCAAGAGGATATTCTCCCTTTTCGATCCGATGCATCCCTACAAACTCCACCGGACGAGTCAAAAACTTGTAATTAAGCTGAATCTGCACTTCACTGAGAAGGTAAACCAAGTTCCCTTCAATTACTTCTTGGAACTTCAAGTCAGAACTATCTCTTCCGAACCGCCCTATTTTCACCAACAGATTGGGGAAAAACCGGCTTGGATCTTTTCCAAACAAAATCAAAGCAGCACGCTTTAGTTTGCTGTTTTCCAGCAAACGCAATTTCTCCAAAATCTGTAATGTGGTAAGTCCTGAAGTTTTTGGTAATCGCCCTTTTTCTTGGCTGTCCGCAATATACTGTTCAAGGCTTGTATCATCAATATCGCGTAGAGAGGCACCTTCCTCAATCACGTCATCCCAGGTTTTCCCAGCCTTTTTAAGCAAAAACTCATTCAGTTCTATTCCAGTCAATTCCATCTTGGTACTTCCGGTACGGTAGTAATACCGCCCTCTTAGGGAAACTGGTACAGAATAGGGATTGACTTTGATTTCTATGTATTTCAAGGAATTCTCTTCAATCAAATTAATATCACAGATAATCCCCATGGAGTTACGAATCTTATTTGGAATAGAATCCAAAAGGTAATGAAAATCCTTCAAGCCCAGCACCTTGCCCTTATCATCCTTTCCTATATAGATTAAACCACCAATGGCATTGGCAAAGCCACATATCCACTTCAGGTAGTCGTCATGCCAGCTTTGCTTCCATTCTATATTTTGGCTTTCGGTCATTGGACAATCAATTTGAATTCTTTAGCATTCTGAAATTAAATTTTAGAAATAAGGTTTTCATATCTATCCTGATGATATTCACCTTTAAATCCATGAACAATTTTCTTGTATTTTATATCTCCAATTGCTTTATGCAAATATGCTTCATGGATAAAATTTAAATAGAACACGATTTCACCTAGACATTTATGAAACTCTCTGAAATCTATATCAGCATTCATAAAAGTTTCTATATCTCTATAGTTAGCCTTCAGACGAAGTCGATATAAAATATTCAAAAGAGTTATTTCAGGGATGGTTCTGTAAATTATGTCCCAGTGTTTTTTCTGAAAAGACTTGACAAGGTTTCCATTCCTGTTCTGAAACTCACTTCTTTTTGAATGCTCCTTTTCTCCTCTTTTTCTTTTATTTTCTGCATTTTCCTTTCTTGTCGACTTTAAAAACACTCCTATTTGCCCTTCCGCTTTTTTTAAAGTGTCAATTTTTTTCAGACCATTAAAGTCTTTATCAAATTTTGAATCTAAAGTCAGCCCTGAGTATTTAAAGTCTTTATACAATCCATTTGCATAAAAACTGATAGCATCTGGGAAATGCCCATCTTTAACTGAATTTCCAAAGATTTTTATGGACTTTTCATGGTTGTCATTGGCAATTCCTTGCGTTTCATGAAATGCAGTCATTGCCAAATAAATCGAATAATAAGCTTGTGGAAAGTGCCAATGCAGTGCAAACTTAAAAAAGTCATCTGTTTCCACTTTGGAACTCATATTAAAAGCTACTTCTGTACTCCAAGCGTTCCACAATAGCTTTCGACAATCATCAATTATAAGTTTAGAGTTTTTAATTTTTATCTGATTATAGAAGGCTATTTTCTTGAGGTCGTACCGGTCAGAATTGTTAAAAATGTGATAATTAATTGCAGAAAAATGATTAAAGAAGACCCTAGATGGAATCGCCTTCTTAAAATCTTCAATAGACGTTACTGAACTTAGATCAAACAAGTTTGCCATATTATTACTTTTTTATTTAGTGTCTAACGGCACCCTCACCCTCCCACTAATCAACTCTGGTAATAAGGTATCTCGAAGTTGAGTTAGAATTATGTTTTCGTTTAAGGTTGCCTTGTTCTTAAGATTTAAAACTTGACTATAAAATGAATCTAGAACTTTATCCTCTGAAGGTACTAGTACCATTTCTGCTTCTAAAAAGTAAGGAGTTTGGAAATTAGCAATTCCAGTACTTTGATTTTGATACTCCCACATTTTGCCAAGGCCATAAATAAAAGTTAAATGCTCGCCACATAAAACACCGAATTTTTCATTGATCGGTTTGAGTCTTCTGCAGAAAGATGCGGGCTCAGCAATTCCGCCTAATCTTTCAAGAATGTTTTCAGTTAATCTTATCGACCTTCCTGTAGATTGTGTTGGGCTTCCACCGGAAACTTCAATTACAATATCTCCAACTTCTAGCTTTCTGGTTTTCAATTTTTTCAACTCAACAAATCTAGTGGGAGTTGATCCCAAATCGCAATTCTTTAAGCTTGGAATATCGGTTCCTCTTATGATTTTTACTTCTTCTGTATGTTTTTCATCAGGTACTTCTTTCCCCCAATCTCCTCCAATCGTAGTTTCAATAAGGTCTCCAAAACTCTTCACCTCCCATCCCTCAGGAATCCATTTTCCCAGCGTCTCATTATAGACAAAAGAAGAGGGAAACTCTTTGGCAAGATCAGGGGATTTTGATATAAGTTTCTTTGAATGTGGGACTAATGCTCGCTTCTCCGCCATTGCCTGCAATTCCTCGGGAATATCATTGCCTGCTGCCAAGGCATTGTCCATCACCGGATCGAAGTCCACAAACCAGCTTTTAAACAAAGCTTGTGCCATGGCTTCCAGGGTTTGGTTCATCTTCCTGTTCAGCTCAATCTTGTCATCTAAGGTCCCTAAAATATGGGCTATGGCTTTTTGTTCGGGTAGAGGGGGAAGATTGATAGGTAAAGATCTAATGTTATATAAAGGAAGTTTTCCTTGTGCAGACCCAACTTTTCGAGAGATTATTTCCTGTTGACCAATTGGTGAAATTAATTGATAATAAAGAAATTTTGATAATATTTGATTATCAAAGTCTGTAACTCTTGCTGCATTTTCGGTTAAATTTGCACCATGAAAAAAACTATCAATCTGGAAAACCATTCCAATAGTATGTCCAACAATTGCTAAACAGACATCTCCCTCATTAACAATATATCTTGATATTGAATTTTGTGTTTCAGATTCCAAAAACTTTAAGTTATCTTTCTTTATAATGCCATCTGTTACATCTACAAGTCTAATATAAGGCAACATTGTATTTTTTTGCACTAATTTATGCCCTTTGGGTAGCCTCTTACCACTTTTAATGTTAGTCACTTGGTCAAGTGTTACAACTTTCCACTCAATCATACCCCAAAGCCTTTAAGTTCTCCAAAATAGCTTGATCCAAGTGCTCAGCTTGAGCCATTTGTTCTTTCAGTACCGCCGTAAGCTCTGTCATTTTATCCTCGAAGTGAACCCCATCGTCCTCTTCCTCAGCCACCCCTACATAGCGCCCAGGAGTCAGAACATAGTCGTTGGCTTGGATCTCGGAAAGTGTGGAGGATTTGCAATAGCCGGGAATGTCTTCGTACCTGTAGTTCCCCTCCTTTTCAAGGAGGGGTGCCTGCAAGGCGGGGTGGTTCTCTTTCTCCTCCTGCTGTGCCTGCAAGGCGGGGTGGTTTTTTTCTTGATCTAAACCAGTTGACTGCAAGTCACCCTGGTTTTCTATATCCTCCTGACCTTCAAACCAACCAAACTCCTCTTGAATGGCATTTAAAACAGCCTCCGTATTCTCGAAAACTTCCTTGTTCTCGAAACGCAGGACTTTGATACCAAAGGCATTTAAAAACAAATCCCGCTCTCGATCATATTCTTCTTGAACCACATTGAAATGTCCCTGCCCATCTAATTCTATGGCCAGTTTTTCTGAAGGACAATAAAAATCCAGTATGTAATTCCCCACACTATGCTGTCTTCTGAATTTTCTACCCTCCAGTTTTTTGTTTTGCAGTAGTGTCCATAAGCTGGCTTCAGCAGGAGTTAGGTTGTTTCTAAGTTCTTTTCTGAAGGTTTTAAGGTGGGGAAGGTTGTTTATTTTATAAGCTGCTTGGGGTTCGGATACCGTGGTTTGTGTAATTAAACCACCCCGGCCTTGGGCTTGCGTGAATTGGTTAATAAAACCACCCCGGCCTTCGGCCACCCCTCCTTGTGAAGGAGGGGAGCTTTGATTGGTTTGGCCTTTGGCCACATGTTCTGTTTCAGGAGGGGAGCTTTGGGCTGGTTCATTTTTGGCGACTTGATTTGTTTCAAGAGGGACGTGGTTGCGCCAGGTGTGGTAGGTGTTGGCGATTTGGGATATGTCTTCTTTGGTGAGTTCTTTTTGGGTGCGGTCGATCATGGAGCCGATTTGTCGGGCATCTATGAAGAGGGTCTCTCCTCTTCTATCTCGGAATTCTTTTGTTGGATCTTCCGGATGAGGACGTCTTGTTTTGTTTTTAGTTATAAACCAAAGACAAACAGGTATTTGTGTAGTATAAAACAATTGCCCCGGCAAGGCAATCATACAGTCCACCATGTCTTTTTCGATCAGTTCCCTACGGATATCTCCTTCTCCTGAGGTATTGCTGCTCATAGAGCCATTGGCTAGGACAAAGCCTGCTGTTCCATTCTCGGAAAGTTTGCTCAGCATATGCAGAATCCAGGCATAGTTGGCATTCCCTGCCGGAGGGGTAGTAAATCCCGCCCAGCGTGAATCATCCTCCAGTTCGCTTTTCTCCCTCCATTGGCTTTGGTTGAAGGGAGGATTGGCCATGATGTAATCGGCCTTGAGATCAGGATGCTGGTCTTTGAAAAAGGTATCGGCAGGTACATCTCCAAGATTTGCAGTAATGCCTCTGATAGCCAGGTTCATTTTTGCCAATTTATAGGTAACCGCAGTGTATTCCTGACCGTAGATGGAAATATCCCTGGTATTGCCCTGATGGCTTTTGACGAATTGTACAGACTGCACAAACATCCCACCGGAACCGCAAGCTGGATCATAGATCTTTCCTTTATAAGGCTCCAGCATTTCAGCAATCAGGTTTACAATACTTTTGGGCGTATAGAATTCTCCTCCGCCCTTTCCTTCGGCCGCTGCGAAACGCCCTAGAAAATACTCGTAAATCCTACCTACCACATCTTCCTCTGCATCGCCTACCGTATCGATATTGTTCACCGTATCCAGAAGAGCCGCCAGTTTACTTGGATCCAGATTCAGTCGGGAAAAGTAATTGTCCGGCAAAGCTCCTTTCAGTGAAGGATTGTTTTTCTCTATGGTGTGCAAGGCAGTATCCACGATAAGTGCGATATCGTCCTGCTTGGAATGCCCAATCACATACGACCAACGGCTTTCGGGAGCGAGAAAGAAGACATTCTTCATATTGTAGAATTCCCTCATCTCCAGGTATTTTTCCTTTCCCTCAGCGATCAATTCAGTCCTACGTTCTTCAAACTTGTCTGAAGCAAACTTCAGGAAGATCAGACCTAGTACTACGTGTTTGTATTCAGAACTTTCTACCGTTCCTCTTAATTTATTGGCTGAATCCCAGAGGGTTTCCTCCATGGATTTTTGATTCTTTTTGGGCTGTTTTTTGGCCATTAATGCAATTAATTATTAAGTAATAGAATATTGATACAATAGCAGTCTTTATTGCATCAAGCGTTTACCGCCGGAATAAAAAAAATCTCCGACTTCTTTCTCTTCCCTAAAGATATAAAACTTGGCAAGAATTTGATGTACTTTGGCGCAGGTATTCAAACTAAAATCAAAAGTATTTGACAATAAACGCTAAAAACAGTCCCTCAATCTAAAAAAATACGGATAAAACTGTCAATAAGCGATTTTGTCTGCACCCTTGCGTATAAAGAAAGCTAAAATGCAGACAAAATCATTAAATAATCAATTACCAATCCAAGGGTTCACCCCATACCATAAAACCTCACCATAACAGGGGTGTTATGAAATCTAAAAATCAACACCTAAAACCCTCAGTCAATTTCTTTATTCAATTAATTCCAATAGTGATAAAACCTTCCAGGTTTCACTCGTCTAATTCTAACAGCAGGCTGATGATCAACAAAACCTGAAAGGTTTCCGAATTTTACGTAATCATTAACAATTAACCATTTACAATTATCCAAAAAACCCTCCCAATCCTTACCATCTAAAAGCCAGGCAAGGTTGAAAATGGCCATCTTACCTGAGTAGCCTTTTGGATCTTCGCCTTCTCCTTCAAAGAATAGGTAAATTAATCCTTCACTTGGAGTACCGGCTCTTCCGGCGGTCATGGATGAATAGGCAAACTTGCCTTCTTCTACCAGTTTGTTTACCGGCCAGGTTTTGCCACCATCGAAGCTGGCCCAGACGGTGCCATGGTTTCTGCCGTCATTGGATACTATATTGCTATATAGCAACACATCATGCCCTTCGATTGGCAGTCTAATCAAGCCTGCCATCAATCCATAATCACCGCTTTGGTCTCCATCAGGTAATTCTTCACTGACGTATAGGCCTTCCCAGGTTTCTCCTCCATCTTTACTGTGCGCAATATGCCTCATTCTTGGGTTCAAGCCATCGGTGGACAGGTGCCGGCGGGAATTGTAGTAGATGGTTCCATCGGAAAGTTCTGTCAGCGTGGCTTCGCCTGTTCCATTGGCAGGAAAAGGGGCGCTTGTGTGCCAGGTTTTTCCTGCATCATCAGAATAAATGGCATTGGTATAATGGTTGGGCCAAAACTCCTTGTTGTTTCCGCCGTCATAATTGCGGGTTGCCCGAATCAATCTGCCTTTCTTTTCACCGAATTGTAAGGTAATGCCATGCTCATTCATGTGCATGGAAGGTGTATTACCCATATTATCGGGCATCAATGTGGTCTCTTCTGCAGCCCATGTTTTCCCATGGTCTTTACTTCTGTACATTTTATAGGGCGAAATGGGATGCCCTTCTTCTACAAAGGCCAAAATATCTCCATTGCTTTCATCCACAATCACTCCTCCCCCTTGGAATCCGGGCTCAGCCAATTTATTTATTGGTCCCCAGCTTTTTCCTCCATCTTCACTCCTGCGTACCTGGTAACTTTTATTTCCCCATGTGGCTACAATCGAACCGTCTTTGGCCGTCACGACATTGGGAAAACGCTCTCCTGCAAAAATCTCGCTTAGCTCAAAAACCGCTTTGCCATCGTTCCAAAATTCATTTTTGGTTTTTGGATTGGCACAGGAACCCATAATCAAAAGGAGTGCGATAAATACAGATTGTCTCACTAGAGTAATTTTTTTGGTACAAATAATAAATCAAAACAGGTAAGGTAAAGTTAAACAATCGCTCTTTTGCTAATAATAAGCTTACTTCCCTTGTTAGTCATAGGGTTTTATGTCTACTGTACCTACCAGAATATCAATAATAACCATAATCTCTATAATTAACTGTACAGAGGTGAAAATAATCCTGCATTAGTTTAAAGAAGCACAGGAATTCTTAAAAAAAAATTAAAGCATAAATTGTAATCCACTGAGAATGAATAATGAAAACTATAATGCATTTATTTTAGGAAAGATTAGAAAGACATTATCCAGATTTGTCTATATATTTGAAATTTGTAAGACATTTTAACAATTTTTATCCAATGAAATATATTTTTGCATTTTTATTTTTTGCATTGATTTTTAATAAGGCAGTATCACAGGAAAAATACTTACCCGGCTATGTAAAGACCTTAGAAGGGGACACCATACCTGGGCTAATTGACTATAGAAACTGGGATAACAACCCGAAAACTGTATTCTTCAAACAGAAGGGACAGGACAGGATAAAAGTTTACAAGCCCTTAGACATCGCCGAATTTGGGGTTTTGGATGAAATCTATGTAGGCGCTGCAGTGGAGAAGGAAGTTACTAAGAATACGGTATATGTACACAGTGAATCTTCGGCCTTACAGGTGAGAATGGATACAGTATTCTTACAGACATTGGTATTGGGTAAAAAATCCTTGCTAAGCATGAAGTCTTCTGGCAAAGAGAATTATTATATCAAAGAAGGAAACAATTATACCCTTCTAAAATACAAGTGGTACCTTACTGAACAAAAGGGGATACAACTCAAGGAAGAAAACTTAACGTATAAGCGCCAACTGGCTTCTTATTTAGGTGATTGTTTATACATGATGCCTTCTCTGGAAGATGCTCAGTATAATAGCAATAGTTTGGAGAGCATTTTTTTGAAATATTATGAATGTACGGATAGACTGCCCACATTTAGAAAAGTTAGGGAAAAAATTGTAGCTGACTTAGGCATTTTGACAGGAGTATCTTCAACATCAATTTCAATTAATAGTAGCCAAGTTTTTGACATTCAAAGGATTAATTTTCCAAGGGATTACAGCGTAGTCGTAGGTATTTTTGTTGATTTAATACTGCCTAGAAAGGAACGTAAATGGTCTATTTATAATGAGTTACTTTACTCTCATTATAATGTAAGTGGGGGTTTTCAAGACTTCACTAATGAAAATGACTATATAAATGTAGAAGGAAAATTGAGTTATGGTTACCTTAAATTAAATAATTTAGTGCGTTTTAAGTATCCATTGAAAAGTTTTAAAATTTTTGCCAATGCAGGAATTTCAAATGGTTATGCCTTGAGTGAAACCATCAAAAAATCCACTTTTAAAAAATTCTATACTTCAGAAACCAATAATGAAAGCAAGTTATTGGATAAAACACGTCGCTATGAGCAAGGGCTAATACTAGGATTAGGAGCCATCAAAGGACGACTATCAGGAGAATTCCGCTATGAGAGAGGTAACGGGGTGTCCGATTACATTTATTTGGGTGTACGAGCGGATCGTTTTTTTCTACTGGTCAACTATCGGTTAAATTAAATTTGAATCTAGCCGTTTGATGAATGTGAAAAACAATAGGTGATGGAGTGATAGAGTGATTGGGTGATGGAGTGATTTAGTGATTTAGTGATGGGGTGATTGGGTGATGGAGTGATTTTTTTTAAATGGTTTTTCTTTTGCCGACAAGTAGTACCCATGGTTCCTTGTCTGGGGCGGTGAAGGTCTGAATGGTTCCCGTTACTTTGGCTTCCTCTAAGAATGCACCTGTCTTTGGATTGAACCATTGGTAAGGCATTTCAGGTGTTAATTCACTTAAAGTTATATCACCACCTTTCTTAAGGTAACTCACATAAAACTCACCTGACTTGGCCAAACAAGGCTTCCCTCCTGCCAAGTCTTTTCGCTTTTCCATATCAGTAAATGGCATTCCTTCCAGGGCTTTGGCTAAATAACCTACATAACGCGAGCCTTCTAGATCCAAGGCTTCCTTCCAAGAGACCTCAGAGTTGGCCCATTCAGGCCATCCGGCCTCATCACCACTTACTTTCCACTGCCAAATGCCTCCTGCACCATACACCACTCCCATGGTACCTCCTGACATTAACTGCATCCAGGCTTCTTCCCCTTGCCACCAACCGGCACCATTTTCCGGATCCCGAATACCTTCATAAGTAGGTTCACCATTGGCCACTGCTTTGGTGGGTTTGTTCTCATACATTAGCTCCACCTTATCGTAAATACGTTTGGCAGTATGACCGGTTTGCGCCCACTGGAAATCCAACCAATCGGCGGCTTGATAAGCTTTGTTATAATGCACCTTATAAGTCTCCGGGTCAGCCCAATTAGGGATAAAATCATCAAAAGGATTGTAGTGAATGCCGGTAGGCTGTTGGTAAGCATCCCAAGCTTCAACAGTCTCGCCTCCTTCTTTAACGCCTACTTCTCTCCCCATTCCATCTGCACCTACCAACCACATGGCAGGCCGAGCACCATAGCGAGCCACCAAGTATTTGCAATAGCGGGCATATTCAACAGGATTAACGTTCTTGCCCAGTACCTCTTGTCCTTTCCAACCATAGCCATGAAATACCGGTTGATAGACAGGTACAATTTCATTGGCAACAAGGATACTCATTAGGCTATCCATGTATTGAAAATAATCCGCATTGATATGATTGATATGGCCCTCCATCAAATCCGAAAAAGCAACAGCAAAACCTTGATCCGTATCCCGGGCATTGGGGCCGGTAGCTCCTTTGTCAGGCTGAATGGTCATAAGTAAAGCGGTATTAAAACCTTTTTCGCCACGATCTTGGGCATAATGGGCCGTATTTTCATAGGTAGACCTCCAGGGCATGGCCCAAGGGGTATCACCCACCACGATAAAAGGCGTACCATCCGCATGCACCACATTTCGTTTACCCTCAGACATGCGCAACAACCCATGACGTAACAATTGATTATTCCCGGTGTAGGCCACACTTTTTAGTCTTCCCTCTTGTCCATGCAAGCCGGTATCACTGCTATCAGAAGCGAGGGTATGCCACTTCCATTCGCCTTGAGCAACAGGAGAGGCAAAGCGAACTTTCCAGTTTTGCCCTCCATCCCAGAAGGCAGGTCGGCGTAGTTTTTGTCCCTCAGGGCCTATAAACTCGGCATACATTTCTGCATCCGTATAGGGATTGTTATAGGTATTGGCAGCCGTAAAAACCAGCTCTATTTCCTCCCACTGAGGGGCCTCAATGGCAGCTTTTTCGGATTGAGAGGGAGTACAACTAAAGAGAAAATTACTAATAACAAATAGAGCAAAGACAATTCTCATGGGCTTCAAATTTTTATTATTGCCTTGACAGTAATGGTTTAACTGTCAGCAGTTAAGTGTATAGGTAAACGAAATCATAGCAAATACCTAATTTCCGCAGCCTATTTCTTTAACCAATTGGTTCTTGTTGAGATAAATGCTTTCAGGTTTCACTCAGCGAATTTTAACATGGCGCTGATTATCAACAAAACCTGCAAAGTTTCCGGGTTTTAGTAAATAGAAAAACCATCCTTATGATCCGGACAATACAAATAAACAGAAATTGCTCCTATTTAATGAATGCTTTTCAAAAAAGATGGTAAATGGATAAAGTTTGGCAATTGTATTTTATTTTAATCCTAAAGTAGGTACGTTTATATTCAAAGCAACCTCTACTTAAGAAAATGCAGTATCGGCTTAAACTTTTCTTCTCAGCTGCTATTATTAAACCAAAGGCCGGATATCTTTTGATCCGACCTTCGTGATGGTTAATTTGGTGTATAAACATGGCCAATTTTCCTATGATATTGTAGGAAAGGAAAAACCACCCCCACCGAAATTTAATTAATGCTTTCCAATACAGGTTTTCCTCTCCATACCTGTGGCATCTCCAAGCCAAATATCCAGGCAATGGTGGCCGCTGTATCATAGGTCATGATCAAGTCCGAGATTTCATGGTTCTTTTTTATACCTCTACCTTCAATTATCCAGGGGATATATATTTCTTCAAGACTTTTTTCTCCATGGCCTTTTCCGACTCCGCCATGATCTGAAGACAACATAAAGATAGTTTCATCAGCAATGCCCGCCTCTTCAATGGCCTGGTAAATAAGCCCAATTCTTTTGTCCACATTTTTGAGTTCCGCATAATATTCCGGAGTATCATGTCCAATCCCATGTCCTACGCCATCAGGCTCATTCAGGTGGATAAACATAAAATTTGGTTTTTCCTCAACAATTATTTCCACAGCCTTGTCCGTACATAAATCATCTCCATCTACATGGGTAACTATATCTATGGCTCCTTTTTCCAGCAAGTATTCAATACCACCCCAGCTAAAAACAGCGGCAGTCTTGGCCTTTGGCATTTGTTCCCTAATTAGGCCAAATATGGAAGGGTAAATCCCGTAATTGCCAATTTTCGCAGATGGAATTTCAGGTGTTTTGCTACCCCATTCGGTATATCCATGGGCTGTAGGACCTGAAGCCATCAACATTGAAGCCCAATTTACAGCACTTGATGATGGCAAAACCGTTCTGGCTTTCAGGCTATAACTTCCTGATTCCATGATCTTTTTTAAGTTGGGCATTTCTGCTTTGGGGAAGGCATAAGAACCTAAGCCATCCAAACCCAACAATACCACATGTTTTACTTTTTTCACTTGGGCTTGCAAGTTACCAGCTGTCAGCAACATTGCCGGCAATAACAGAATTAAAGTTATTCTTTTACAATTCATTTATTGTCTTGGTTTATTATTAATTGATTCAGTACAAATTAGGTATTCGAGGGCAAGTTTAATCAAATACTTATCAATTCAAAAGGCTGTTCATCCCAATGAAGGGAAATAATCAGTCCTAATATAAAAGTTTGCCTTAGCCTATAGCTTTAAATATCTTTTGACCGTTATTGACTTTCATTTAATTAATTTGACCTTAATTAAAATATGAAAGGTAAAGACAAGGTAATTATCTAGTTATGAATAATTGTAAGTCCTTAAAAATAAACACATCTTGCCCTGGTAACCCTAATTTAACCTCTCTTTGTAGAGATGAAAAAGCATTTAAGTATTCTCCTATGTCAATAAAAATTCAACTCAATATTATTAAAATAAGTGGTATATTGATTTTCAATTATTCCATTCGTTTTGATCCCATTTATTGAAAATAATTCTTCCATAAGGAAAGCTTTTCACTGTATTTCTTTTTTTGCAATGTTAATAGGATTTGCAAGTCCAACTTTTGCAATTAACCCTGATCGGGAATATATCAGGACTCCTGACTCCGTTGCTTGGAATTATGAACAGTTGAGCATTACAACAAAAGATCATTTTCAGTTAAACACATGGATCTACGAAGCAAATAAAGAGAACAATAAAGACACTGTAATTGTCCTAGCCTATCCGGATGCTGGCAATATGTCCTATTTTGTCTACCAGGCGGCTATTCTAGCCAATGCAGGCTATACGGTAGTAACATTTGATTATAGAGGTTTTGGTAAAAGTGACGATTTTGAAATTGAACGAGAATACCTTTACTACACAGAATTTGCATGGGACCTCGAAGCTGTGGTGGATACCATTGCTGAAAAGTTTAATGATAGTAAAATTGGTGTTTTGGGAATGTCCATGGGGACAACAATTGCTTCTCGAGCTTTTCCAAGTATAAAGGATAAAGTTGATTTTATAATTGGAGAGGGTTATGTAACGGATACCTCAGCTATCATTGAGCGCTATAAAGCATTGGAGAAGAACCTGATTCTCCCTGAAAAGCCTAAAAAATACAAGAAAGCAATAAAAGCCATTGACATTCCACTATTGATCTTTACAGCATCTAATGACACGATAACCACCCACCAGGATGCTGAATCCCTTTACCAGTTACTTGGTCAAAATTGTGAAGTCGTGAAATATTCAGGAGAGCACCTGACAGGATTCCAGGTAGACTATGAATACAAAGGTTTCGGTGGTTGGTATGTCGAGCAAATCAATTTCTTTTTAGACAATGCGGCATCCTAAAGTCAAAAAAGCTATACTTAACTGAATCCATTATCCAGCATAAAAAAGGATAATAACTGTTCATATGGCATTAAGCATGGAAATGCTAGACTACATTAACAGCCAATAAGGAAATTTAGCAGAAATCTTGTTTACTTTGAATGAGCACAATGAGATTCATTTACCAATGTGGAACTGCCACAGACAAACGATACCAATGAAAAAAACATTATTATTCTCCTTCTTTTTTATTTTGATGCTGGTGAACACTCAAGCACAAGAAGTTAAAATCCCAAGCCACTGGCCCGATGCTTTCTTTTCTGGAGATCATGGAAAAATGCATGTACAAGGCATGGCTTTGGATAAGAAAAACGGATTCATTTACCTTTCTTTTACAGATAGGTTGGTTAAAATGAATCTATCTGGCCGAATGGTAGGAAGTGTTAGCGGTTTTATCGGTCACCTGGGAGATTTAGATTTCAATGATGAAGATGGTAGAATCTACGGTTCTTTGGAGTATAAAAATGATGCGATAGGTAAAGGGATCAAAAAGACTTTAGGAAAGGAAGAGAATGCTGGAGTTAATGGATTCTATATTGCCATTTTTGATGGGGCCAAAATCGTACATTCAGATATGGATGCCGAAACAGAGGACTTGCTGCGTACGGTATATTTAACAGAGGTTGTGCAAGATTACGAAGCTGAGGTAGCTGTAGGTGACAACCTTATATCGCACCGATTTGCCTGTTCAGGAATCGATGGACTTACCTTCGCCCCTTCCATAGGCAGCTCTAATCTTGATAAAAAATATTTGTATGTTGCCTATGGTATTTATGGTGATTTAGAAAGGGATGACAATGACCATCAGGTAATATTAAAGTATGATGTCTCAAATTGGAGTAAATATGAAAAACAACTATCGCAAGATAACTTGCATACTTCAGGTCCTAAAAAACCATTGGAAAAGTATTTTGTAAAAACCGGCAATACCCGTTATGGTATCCAAAACCTGGCCTATGATTCACTTACTGGAAATTTATTTGCCGCAGTTTATAAGGGATCCAAAACCCAATTTCCAAATTTTGATTTATTCGTTATTGATGGCCATAAAAAGCCTAGGAGAAGCCAAATTCCTTCCGATAATAAAAAAATAAAAGTCAAAACTTTGTCAATGCTACAAGCTGGGCCTAAGGATTCTGATACAGGTATTCGTGGTTGGCATTTTAAATGGGGAGCGACAGGCATACAGCCTTTGGGTGATGGTTTGTTTTATATATCCCACAATGAAAAAGGCGATAATGGATTACAGCGGACTACCTTGTATAAATACAGATGGGTAGGCGATTCCCAAAATTCATTTATCAGAGAAAATTGAATTCCGATTTTAAATGAAGATTTTGTCAGCATTGTTGCAGAAAAAAGGCAACAATACCGCCAAAATCGATTGACGTTGGATTTCCAATCCGGTGGCTCATCCCTCCGGCTATAATAATATCACCCCTACCAGGGTTTTCCGTTGGCATAAAGTTTAATGTATGGTTCGGTAAAGGACTGTGCCGTTGTGATTTTGTCAGCATTGTTGCGGAAATGGCAAAAATACCGCCAAAATCGATTGACGTCTACTTCACTAATCCGGTAGTTGGGGCCACCGGCTATAATCAAGTCACCCTTAAAGGAGTTTACGGTTATAGTAAAGATCAAAATTTTGCTTTAATAGGAAGAGTTGCAAGTTCGGTAAATGGTCCAATTGGCTAAATAGCTTTAGGTATGTCATTGAATCTCGACAAAGAAACTCTTTTATAACCACATGTTATTTCAGGTATTTTCGGCCTTCAAAGCTTATTGTTTTTGGAGATGGATGGAGGGCGTTAAAAAAATGAATTAGCTCCAATAAGGAGATCCATTGATTTTTAGCCCGAAATTCAGCTCCAAAAATCAAATGATGGATACGCTAATGATCTATTTTCCCTAAACCTAAACCATCATTTGAAATAAGATATGACAGCCTTGATTTTTTTGGTTCGTTTTTAAGTCAAGCCTGCCCTGATTTATAATTCCCTCAGGGCCTGCCCTGATTTATAACTCTCTCAGGGGAAAAAATGAACAGTGGGAATAATGAAAAATTAACCAGTCAGGTGAGACCAGGATTACAAGGTCAATTCATTTCCATAAGAAAACGTTCGTCAGAGAGATTTTGTCAGCATTGTTGCAGAAAAAAAGGCAACAATACCGCCAAAATCGATTGACGTTGGATTTCCAATCCGGTGGCTCATGCCAACGGCTACAAAAATATCACCCCTAAAGGGGTTCTTTATAGTCAAATAATTAATATGCGGTTCGATAAACCCAAACCATATTATTTTTAAAACCGGTGTATACCCATCCCTGAGTTGTCTCGTTTACTTAAGCATATAAAACCAAAAAAAACCGTGGATGAAAATCCACGGTTTTTTAAACTTTTTTGTACTCCCAACACTATAAATGATTGAAAATTAACACTTTACTTAATCTTTCTAAACTTCTTGATTTTATGAAAGGTAAGGAAGTTGGCATCATGGTTATTGTGTGCACCTCCTACCCCATCATCATAGGCAGTTCTGGATAAGAAAAGAATGTCTTTCCCATTAAACACCCAATCAACGTATTGAAAACCATGATTTTTTATGTCATCATGCTGCAACAACACCTTTTTTTGTTCCCAATGAATTAAATCAGGAGAAGAGAACAAGGCCTGAGTATTCCGGATACCTGCAGGGTTGGTTCGGTCTGTGGACTGTTTAATTGATTCCGGAATAACATTGGCAATGGTCCAATACAAGTCACTTTTCTCATCATAGCGGATGGTGAATTTTTTACTACCTCCAGGAAATTTGATGAAACCTGTTTCCGGATCAAAAGTGGCTTTTTTACCATCAGCACTTATTTTTACTCGGGCAGCTTTTTCTTCTAATGTAGAGCGGTCATCTACACGTAATATGTCCCACACTTGACCTTCTTTGTCCACAACTGCATTGCCTTCTAACCAGCCACCAAAGTTGCCATCCAAATAAGTAGAATCATAGTATAAGACATTACTACTTGTCCAATTATCAGCCTTTAATAAATCCGAACCAATAGGTGCAGAAAGCATAAAAGCCCCATATCTTTTACCCCATTTCTTGATTGGCCCCATGGCACTTTCCATGGCTCTCCATATTCTACCATCGTGTTCAATGATGGGCATTGGTGCACAATGGTACTCCCCTTCGAGAATTAAGCCATTGTTACCATCTGTGGGTTCTGTCCAGGTTTTTCCACCATCATCTGAGCGCCTCACTAGCGTATTTCCATGATGCCTGTCCGGGCCAATTAACCAAAGTGTCCCTTGGTTCACAAAAAGTTTGGACCAAAATGCGCCATCTATTTCAGCAATTTCTTTCCAGGATTTCCCTTTGTTGCTAGAGCTATAGATTTTAGAAGTTGCACGCACATGTTCATTGGACTCAGGTCCAAAATAATCATGAGATGCTACGTAATCTCCATTGGGTAAAATGGCCAGACTTGGAGATCCAATGTATTTGCCAGAGGAAGCAGGGCTATAGGCCACTACTACACCGGGTACTTTTGAATCATCAAATTCCTGAGCGGTCAAGCCAAAACCGGAAAATAAAACTGTAATTAGAATCGCTACTATTTTCATTATTTTAAGTTTGTTTGTGTATTTATTCGTGGAAAACGCGCATTGGATACATACAGCCGATCCAAAAGCGCCTCTTTCATTCTATTAGCTTCCCAGGGGCGCGCCTTGCTAAGATCAATCGATTCACCGGAGTCATTTTCAAGATCATAAAGCTCCATTTGGTCTCTGTCAAAAAAGTAAATCAATTTCATCTTTCCCTTACGGATAGCCGCTTGAGGTCTAGTCTGACTAGTTTTACCATCTTCCACACCAATGTCTTCCAGTGCTTCATCGTACTTTTTCCCCTCCGGGTGGTAGTAAGGAAAATACCAAAACAAGGGCTTTTCTCTTGCTATATTCTTTCCTGCTAACAAAGGAAGAATGGATTGCCCGTCCAGCTTTTCCATATTTACCATCTTTCCTCCTCCAATTTCCATAAAAGTTGGCCAAAAGTCAGTTTGAATTACAGGACTGGCTGAAATACTGTTCGCAGTAACCTTCCCAGGCCAGGAAACAAGCATGGGTATTCGAATACCTGCCTCATATAAATTCCATTTACTCCCTCTATAGGGTGCATGAGAGGCATACCTTGGATGGCCTCCATTGTCTGAAGTAAATATTACCAATGTGTTCTCCCTTTGCCCTGATTTATCGAGGGCTTCCATTACCTGTCCCACATAATGGTCCAGCAATTCTATATTGGCGGCATATCGAAGCTCTTCTTCACTTAAATTTCGTTTGGCTTTTGCCTTGTATTTTTTCTCAATCCATTCTAAACCTTTCAGGTGCGGTGTGTGAACAAAATAATGACTGACCATTAAGAAAAAGGGGGATTCGCGCTTTTTTTCAATGAATTTTACCGCCTCAGTGGTTAATAAATCCTCAGGATATTGCCCTTCTTTAAGTTCTGTTAATGACTTAGTTCCACTATAAGGATGCGAACCAAAGGTTTCTTTTGCCGTGTCAAAGCCCTGTTGTGCAGGACCATGAGTTAAACTCCAGCCCTTGTAAACTTTATTATGTGAAGCCACATGCCATTTTCCCACTATACCTGTGTCGTAACCAAGCCCTTTAAGTCCTTCTGCCACAGTAATCTCATCTAGGGGAAGGTTTAAGGTAATAGGGGGAGAAATAAGCTTTTTATTTTTAAAAAGGGCTATCCATCGTTCATCCTCCCAATCCAGACTATCTTCTTTGAATTTGGTCACAAACTCAAAATTAAGCCTTGCAGGAGATTTCCCTGTTAGCAAAGCAGCCCTGGCAGGTGAGCATAATGGTGCTGAGGAATAGGCATTCGTAAAACTCATACCTGATTTAATGAGAAGGTCAATATTGGGGGTTTCCGCAATTGATTTCCCACTGGCACCCGGAAAACTGGCAATATCACCATAGCCCAAATCATCTACATAGATCAAAAGGATATTGGGTTGCTCAGGGGAATCTTGTGGAAAAACCACTTTGCCTTCAGCACCAAAAATGGTGCCTAGGCAAAAGGTCATGAGCAAGCGCTTTTTCAAAATATTAATGGGTTTAATATCCTTCATTTTGAACTAGAAGTGGATTTGCATCCATGGTTGCAAACGGAATTGGATATAATCTATGATAGGGTTTGGCATTTGTCGCACCTCTGGCATGAGCAAACTCTATTAACTTATCCATTCTAATCAAATCTAACCTTCTTTTTCCTTCAGAATAAAATTCCCATCCTCGTTCATCCAGCACCTGCATCCTCAACTCTTCCTTTGAGGAAAAATCATTAAGACTTAATGGTGTAGTAATTCCTGCTCTTTCCCGAACCCTATTGATCAAGTCAATTGATTCTTGGTTTACCCCATTTAACTCATTTAATGCCTCAGCTCTATTTAATAAGATTTCAGCAAAACGAATTTCAGGGATATCATTTCCAAATGAAGCATTTACTCCCTCAGGATCCGGCCAATATTTAAAAGACCGAGTATTATCTTCCTCATCCAATAGAGAAATTAATTCCCCATCAGTATTTATATATTCATGTAAAATCAAATCTCTCCTTCGGTCATCTTCATCAAATGAGAAATAAAATTTATCTCTAATTCGAGATTCATTTGGCCAGTTTCTCCAAGCATTTGAAAACTCCAAACCTGTTCGAGGATCTTTAGCAAAACCTACAGGAAATGCAGTATTCATCCAACTGTTAGAAGCCCTTCTATCAGCGCTTGTTTTGGCAGGTCTTACCCAAATATACTCACTGTTTATTTCATTTTCTACTTTAAATAAATCCTCATAAATGGGAAATAATTCATAATTCCATTGGTTCATTATTTGACCAGCAAATTCAGCAGATTTTTGCCATTCTTTATTATTTAAGTAGAAATTTGATAACCAACCTTGGGCAGCAGCTTTATGAGCCCTACCATAATTGGCTTCTTGTCCAGGATCAGGTAGATCTTCCAATGCAGCTAACAATTCGGTTTCTATAAAGTTAGCCAGTTCTTCTGAGGAAGCCCTTGGTAATTGTACGTCATCTTCAGTAGATAACCTCAAAGGTACAGGGCCAAACTTCCAATAAAGTTTGATATAACAGGTTGCTCTTATAAACCTAGCTTCTGCAGTATATAGTGTCTTCAGACTCTCAGATGCTTCCAATTCATCCAAGTTTTCCAAAACCAAATTGGCATTCCTTATTGCCCTATAGGGATAATCCCAATTTTGGCTTTGTAAAAGTCCAATGGAGGCATCCCAAGTAAAATTAATATACTGAACAGCCGTTGCATTTACCCCATCTCCTGTTTGATAAGCAAAATCAGTAGTCCATTCGTCCGCCGCAAAAGTATAAATAGAGTTATTTGAGATCATATTGGAAGCGTTTGCATATGCAGCCCCCATTAAGGATTCTATTCCTTCTCTCGTTTTTAAAAAATTTTCAGGGGCCAACTGGGAATATGGGTTTTCTTCCAGATAATCTGCACAACCAAAATTAAATAATACAGTTAAGACAATAACTAAATTTCTATATATCTTCTTGATTTTCATAATTTCAATAATTTATAATGTGAAACTGATTCCTGCCAAAAATGTCCTTGAAACAGGATATGCATTCCAGTCAATCCTAAAATTTGCTCCCCCATTAGGGTTAATCGCCGGATCCATACCACTATAATTGGTAATTGTGAATAGGTTTTGTCCAGTTACATTAATCGTAGCCGCACTAAAAATGCCCCTATTGGCCGGAATGTGATAACTTAGTTTAAGGGTATTCAACCTTAAATAGGAAGCATCTTCGACTGTTAAACTATTTACACGTTTTTCACCTTGACTACTTGGGTTTACAAAAGACGGAAATTCATTAGATGGGTTTTCCGGTGTCCATCTATTTAACAAAGGTTCTGCGTACCTATTTCTCCTTACTCCGGCAGGGAAGTAGGTATCGATCAAACCATTATTAAGCATACTGGCACCTTGCACACCTTCAATAAATACATATAGATCCAATCCTTTATAGCTAATGGTATTCCCTAAAGACCAGATAAAATCTGGAAACGAATTACCAAGAACTGTTCTGTCATCTGTGTTTACTACACCATCTCCGTTAATATCTAAATATTTAATATCACCAGGATTTACATTATCGTTAGTGGAATCAAAATCATCACCAGTCTGCCATATCCCCATTACTTTATAGCCATAAAATGACTCAAGCGGAATACCCTCTTCAATTATTGCGATTTGTCCAGTGGCTCCAGCACTTCCTGTAACGATCCTTTGAATGCCTCCAAGGTCCGTTACTTCATTTTTTAAGGTTGTGAATGCTACGTTCGTTATCCAACTTACTTTACCTGAATTGACATTCCTAGATGTCAATGCAAACTCAAAACCTGAATTTTTAATACCACCTACATTTGTTAATTGAGAAGTGAAACCTGTTGATCGTGGAATAGGCAAAGACAACAGCATATCTGATGTGTTTTTCACATAATAATCCATGCTACCATATAGTCTATCTGCCCATAGGCCAAAGTCTAATCCAAAATCCAATTGCTCTGTTGTCTCCCACTTAAGGTTCTGATTAGCAATTCGAGCAGGTTGTGTAGATGAACGTTGTTGGTCATCATATACTACTGTAGGACCACCACTAAAAGTAGTAATAGATCGGAAATTACCAATTTCTTGATTACCTGTTCTTCCCCAACTTGTTCTTAACTTCAAGGTACTTACAACTTGTTCTAGGGAGGAAAAGAATTCTTCCTCATTTAATTTCCACCCGGCTGCAAGGGATGGGAAATAACCGAATTTATTATTTTGTCCAAATCGAGACGAACCATCAGCTCTAATTGAACCGGTTAGTAAGTACTTGTTATCAAAAGTGTAGTTTAGTCTAGTTAAATAAGAAAGTAAGGTGTTATCCACTTTTGAACTACTTATAACGTTTAGACTAGGGTTTCCTAGACTCAGATTGTAGGTTTCTGTAGCGTCAGAAGGAAAGCCTCTTCCTTGGGAAGAAAATCTTTTGGTAATAAATTTCTGTGTCGTAACACCACCAACAGCATTAAATGAGTGTTTTTCAAAAGCCTTTTTATAATTAAACAAGCCCTCAACCAAGTAATTGGAAGCCACCCCATGCATAATGGTAGCTATTCCACCTGCAGCCAACCCATCAATGGTTGTACGGTCGATATAATAATCTCTTTGCTGATTACTAACATCCCCGCCAAGGTTTAACCTAAAAGAGAAATCCGGTGTAAAGAAGTATTCACCATAAATGGAACCAAAGGTTCTATAGGTATTCCCTAAGCCCCTTTTACCATTTGCTAAGGCCACTGGATTATCTACATTAATATGTTGTGAAATCACATACTCTCCATTCTCATCCCGCACATTAAGGGTTGGATCCATATGCATTGAGGCAAAAACTACTCCGGCATGTTCATTGAGTTGGAAACCACCCGGAGTAAATTGATCATTAGAATAATTTGTACTAAGATTTATACCTGTATGAAATTTCTCATCTATTTTATGATCCAAGTTGAACCTCAAACCATATCTTTCAAAGGAAGAATTCATAACCAAACCTTCTTGGTTGAAATAATTAAGCGAAATCAAATAGTTAGTACTTTCATTTCCTCCTGAAAGTGACAGATTATGACTTTGTATTCCTGCATTCGGATTGTAAACTTCCTCCAACCAGTCTGTACCTTGGCCGGTAAAGTTTTCTACTAAATCTGTCGAAGAACCACCTCCAGAATTAATAATATCATTTATAATTGTCTTGTATTCATCTGAATCCAATAAATCAATCTTATTGGCAACATTCTGAACACCTGCATATCCATCATAAGAAACTTTCATTTTCCCACTTTTCCCATTACGTGTCGTAATAAGAACCACCCCATTTGCTCCTCTGGCTCCATATATTGCAGTGGCGGATGCATCCTTTAGTACTTCAATAGATTCGATATCAGCAGGATTAATAGAACTTAATGGAGACCGCTCTGTCCTAGGGGCTGGAAATCTTTCTCCGGCACCGGATACAGCAGAACCATTACTAAAGGGTAATCCATCAATTACGTATAGTGGTGAAGTACCTGAGTTGATAGATCCAACCCCTCTGATATTGACAGATATTCCCCCACCAGGTTCCGCACTATTTTGTACAACCTGCACCCCCGGCATTTTGCCTGCCAATAATTGTTCGGGACTTGAAATTGCTCCTTGGTTAAAATCTTCTCTTTTTAATGCTGTAACTGAACCAGTAAGGTCACTTTTCTTGACAGTACCATAACCTACAACTACGACTTCCTCTAAGGCGCTGATGTCCTCCGTTAAATTTACATTGATTATGGATCGGGAATTGACCTGAATTTCTTGTTTTTCATAGCCAATCATGGAAAAAATTAATACCTGAGTACCATCAGGAACATTGATCGAATAGGAGCCATCAACATCAGTAACAGTTCCGATATTGGAATTTTTTACTAAAATGTTAACGCCAGGAAGACCCATTGGGTCATCTTGAGTAGTCACCTTTCCTTTAATGGAAATTTGCTGAGCATGGGAAACATTCGATAAAACTATCACAAAAAAAAGCAATGTGAATAGAAGTGAAAATCCCCTAAAATAAGGCAGTTTTACGTTCATTATTAATAGATTTTGGGTTAATATTATTAATTGAATTATGATGCATATTAAATGCATTTAATCTTTACCTAAACACCTACCAATTTTATTTGGAAAATGCATAAAATTAAACTTTTAAGGCTATTTACTTATACCAGCTGATTAGTAATTTCTTTCATCTCTAGTCAACTTTTTAATACCTTCTCCCACAGCTTTTTAAATGTAAATCCATCGCATTTACTTTATTATCCCCATCCAATTAACCTAAATCAATTGTTGGAACTAAAAAGAGTTTTGGATGTTCTTACAACTGTTGCAGAAAAGAAGTCAAAATTGATTTATACAAATATGTCTGAAATCAAACTGAATTAATTATTATTTTTTGCCAAAAAATTATACTATTTTATCAATATTGATAATTAAAATGCAGTATTTGATCGTATTTAATAATTAAATAATGCAAAATCTTATGATAAAGGAGTAAAAGTAACATAGTATTAAAATAATTAACCAGTCAAGCTTTCAATCAATGAAGCCCCATTTTCATAAAATCCCAAACTCCTCACAACGCTCTTTCAGTATTCGATATGATAGAAAACCAAACTTCGGAACATTATGGCATTTTCACCCTGAATTAGAATTACATTATATTTTAAATGGTCAGGGAACACAATTTATTGGTGATACTGTAAGGGGTTTTTCTGATGGAGACCTAATTTTACTTGGTGAAAATCTACCCCATACATGGCGATGTTCAGAAGAGTATTTTCAAGGAAACCCCAATATTGAAGTAGAGGCATATGTGCTTCAATTTTTACCTACCTGTTTTGGAAAAGATTTTATAGAATTACCAGAAGCACAAACTATAACCTCCTTATTTGATAAAGCCAAAAAAGGAATGTTTATTTATGGAGAAACGAAAAATAAAGTAACAGGTATTTTGAAAGAAACCTTTATTTCAAATGACTTGGATCGAATAATTAACCTGCTTCGAATACTAAAAATTTTATCTACCACATCAGAATATGAAACAATATCACCGGGATATGCCATCACCCAGCTTGCAAATGATGGAGAGATGGAACGGTTAGAAAAAATTTACACTTTTATTATGTCACATTTCAGGGAAGACATTGGTTTAGAAAAAGTTGCTGCGATTGCAAACATGAGCGTAAGTACATTTTCTAGATATTTTAAAAAAATGACCAACAAAACTTTTCTAGAGTTTCTGATAGAAATTCGCATCTCAAATGTATGTAGTGCGTTAATCGAGAATAGACTGCCAATAGAGATTATTTGCTATGACTGTGGTTTCAATAATATTAGTAATTTTTATCGGCACTTCAACAAAATAACTGGAATGACACCCTTATCATACAAGAAGAAATACTTAAATTAAAAATTATACAAAACCTGAATTATAGGAATCTTAAGTTTTATACCTACATTAAATTCTAAAATCCTTAAGTAATCTCGAAAAAACCTTCCTCATTAAACAAAACACAGATAAGTAGGAATCTAAACAAAAAAAGAGGAAAACTACCGGTATGTTGGCAATTTTCCTCCTTTTTACTTTAATGGATAGCTATATTATTTCAGCCACCAGGTCATTTCATTGATATGATCATTACCTTCACCAAACTGTCTGCTAATGGCATTCGTTACATTGTTGGCGTTGTAATTGTATTCAGATTGAGGGTATATCCATCGGTAAGGAACTTCCACCCCTGCTGGCCTTCTAAAGGAAGGGTAGCCACCTGTTCTCAAGTGATCAAAGTAAGAAGTCCATCCCAATTGGAAGAAAGATTGTAAGTATTTTTGCATGATAATCAACTCCAATTGTTCTTCTTCAGTCTGAGCCATGGTAAAATCATTAATTGGCTTGGCCAGGTAGTCTTCTGCATCCGTTTCTCCTACATAGGAAGAATAGTTCTCTGCATACATCTCGTAAAACTTAAAAGAAGCTTTGACACCGGATTCATATAACATGCCTGCGTCTGCATTGATCCATCCTTTAGTGGCTGCTTCCGCCAAGATCAATTGCTGTTCGGAATAGCCCAAAAGTACATAAGGCTCATTTACAGGATCTTTATGGTAGCGGTCATTTACTTTGGAAACATTCCCTTCTGTGGCTTTTTCATTTACCTCAGCATAGGGTGCCGCCGGATCTCCTCCTTCATAAGCAGAAAAGTCATTTAGTGCTTTCCCTGCCTCTTTGGCGGATTTGGTCTGGGTACTATAAATGAACAACCTTGGATCTTCACGGTCCTGAAGCCTTTTAATAAAGGTGGAATCCATGTACATTCCAGAGCTAAAACCACTGGAATTAAAATCAGGGTAGCGGTTGCCCTGCTGATCTAAAAAGACCAATTGCCCACTTTCTTCCACACTTTCCATCAACGGTTCATTTTGATAAATCGAGGCAAACTCACTTCCATCATTCATTCCGTCTTTTTCAGATAAGGTCAACAAAACCTTCAAACGAAAAGCATTGATTAGCTTTCTCCAGCTATTTACATCTCCATCATAAATTATATCTCCTGCAATAATGATATTGTTGGCAGCCAATAGATCATTTGCTTCCTCCAAATCCGTTAAAATCCCTTCGAAGACGGTCTCCTGATCGTCATAAATTGGTTGGTAATCTTGTTCTGATTCCCCCATTAAAGCAGAAGTATAAGGAATATCCCCAAACGTCAATGTAAGGTTGTAGAAGTAGTAAGATCTAAAAAACTTACCCAAGGCTACATAGGTAGGCTCTCCAATTCTTTCTCCTTCTTCCATCATTTTCGTTACATTTCTCAAGGTACTGTAAGAACCGTAGCTTCCCCTATCCCACTTATAATACTGATTGGTATTCTCACCATCTGTCTGCACTAGCATTTTCAATGCATATAATGGTGAAGTACCCCGAGAATCTCTAAAAGCATCCCACTCAATATTGGTTAACAATAGTTGAGGGTGAGTTTCTGTCGGTAAATTAGGATTGATATTCATTTCCTCCAAGTCTTGACAGGAGGCCAGCCCAATCAACAATAAACCTATAACTAGTATATTTTTCATTTTATCTCTTTTTACTTAGTCTGGAAAATCTATTAAAAGGTAGCGCGTAACGTGAAACCTACATATCTTGAAGAAGGATCCTGCAAGTTGTCATCGTTTCCATAATCAGGATCCAACAAAGGCATCTTCTTCCACATGGCCAGATTATAACCATAGATTGAAAGGTCTAGATTCTTTATTTTTTCAGAGGTCATGATATTCATCAAGTCATAAGACACTGATAATCTTCTTAGTTTAAAATAAGAACGATCGTAAACATTGGCAAAAAGTGAATTTTCTTCTTCGGTCACTTGTGCTCGATAAGGATAAATCTGTGACCATGTTTGCCAGCTAACAGCAGTGGTATTTGGCGTGTACTCCCTGGTATCCGTAATAATGGCTCCATTCACATCTCTTACAAGTTCGCCTCCGGTTACAACTACACCTTCCGGCACATATACAGGTTGCCCGGCCGCATATTCCTCGTCTCTATACAATACAGAGTTAGGATGTTTACCACCCCACCACATTTTCTCTATGGTCAAGGATCTTATCAGGCCACCCCAGGCACCATCAATGTCCATATCAATTCTAAAATCTCCAACCTTAAACTTATTTTGAAGACCTAATCTCCAAGAAGGACTCAGATGACCAATTTTAGTTGGGTATGGATCTCTGGTGGGTAATCCTGTATTGGCATCAAGAATCACTTGGCCGTCAGCACTTTTCTGCCAAACAGTAGCATAGTAGGCATCAGACCTATCACCAACTACCAAGTTTCCGTACTTCTCATTGTCGGCATAGATCTCGGTAATTTTCTTCACATATCTGGTCCAGTTAAGCCCTATATCCCATGAGAAATTGCTTTGTGATATGGCACTGAAATTAACCATGGCTTCTAAACCCTGAGTAGTATATTCATTGCCATTTACCTTCCTAGAACTAAATCCTGAAGCTTCAGAAATACTTAAATCAATGATTTGATTTTCATCCAAAATCCTGTAGTAGGTACCTTCAAAGGTCAATCTTTTCTGAGCAAAAGAAGTGGAAAAACCTGCCTCAAATGTAGTAGACTTTTCAGGCATAATGCTGCTGTTTACCAAACCTGATGGATAGTATACAGAAGGAGTAGCACCATAAGTCACACCTTTTTGATAGGTAGAGTAAATACTGTAAGGACTTAAATCACTAGATACCTGTGACCAAGAACTATAAACCTTCAAATAATCCATTGCTTTTGGCAATTGAACAAATTCTGAAAGCATGGCGCTCAAAGATGCTGAAGGGTAAAAATAGGAATTGGTAGAAGTAGGCAAGGTAGATGACCAGTCATTTCTACCGGAGAAATTCAAAAATATTGAATTCCAAAAATCAAAATTAACCGAACCATAGGTACTTCTTATGGCTTTTTCATCAAAATAATTACTTGCCTGCACAGGTCCTTGTGTATTACTTAAACTATAAATCTCTGGAACTATCAAACCATCTGATGAGGCATATTCTTGTTGATATGTTCTATAAAATATAGAACCACCGGCATTTACTGCGAAAGAAAAATTATCACTTACAGTTTTGTTATAGGAAGCAAGAATATCCGTATCTAGGTTCAGACGGCTATTGTTCCACATCTTGTAATCCCCATTTCTAGAATCTCCGTAGTTCATGTAAGATTTTGGACTTTGCATGTCAGAAAATACCCTGTACTCTCTGGCAGAAACCCTACCTTGAATATTAAAATTATCTGAAACTTGGTAATTCAGCTTCAACTTACCATCAAGCGTGTTCTGGTTATGCTGTTGGTTCAACTCATGAGCGGCAAAATACACGTTATTGTACCAGGCATAATTGTAATTGGCCTGACGGTAACCTTCTAATCCGGGCACATACATATGGTCTCTTAAATCTTGACCGTTCACATCATCACCCATCCAGATCAAAATGGTATACATATGATTTTTGGGTCCATAACCATACCTTGGGTAATTGGGAGAATAAACTTTATTATAACTTAAAGTTGCATCTAGAGTCAATTTATCCGTAAGGTCAAAAGAACTATTGAAATTCAAACCTCCGGTACTAAGCGCCGTGTTGGGAACCTGTCCTTTTTGATAGGAATAATTTCCGGAAAAGTAAAATCTGGACTTTTCACCTTGATAAGCAATAGAAAAATCATTTTTTGAAACGACTCCGGTTTTTAAAAAGTCATTTAGGTTGTCATGTCTTTTCCATTCAGTCGGTACCCTTTCATACAAGGACTTATCATCGTAAATCGTACCGGCTACATTTCCATACCAATCAACCGTTTCTCCAGTTTGTATATTTCTAATTGGACTGTTCCATTGAGGAACCATCACACCTGGTTCAAATTTAGGACCCCAAATCATGTCCCCATCGGAAATACCACCATCTGCACCATCCCAGAATTCATACTTACCATTGGACCCATTTCCGTATTCTGTTTGGGTTTCCGGAAATACAGTAAATCCTGCTGTTACCATATTACTGGTAGATGCGGTAACAGTAAGTCCTGCTTTTGAAGCATTTTTTCTTGTAATTAAGATGGCTCCATTTTTTCCTCTTGCACCATAAAGTGCCGAAGCCGCTCCACCTTTAAGCACGTTGATACTTTCAATATCCTCAGGAGATATGTCAAATAAATTGGTTTCTACAGGAATACCATCCAATACGATCAATGGAGTCTTTCCCCTTAATGAAAAAGAAGGCGACTGGAAAATACCCGTAGGATTGGTCACCGTTAAACCTGCTACCTGACCGGAAAGTGCATTACCAAGGTTCATGGTTCTTGCCTCTCCCAAAACCTCTGTATTTACCTCTTGGGTAGCATAACCCAGCTTTTTCTTTTGCTGCTTGATACCAATGGCAGTGACCACCACTTCATCAAGATTTTGCTGGTCTTCTTCCAATACTACATCAATTATTGACCGTCCATTAACTGATTCTTCTAAAGTAGCAAAACCTATAAAGCTGAACTGAAGGATAGCATTTTCATCAGCCCGAATGCTATAATTGCCATCAAAATCTGAAATGGTTCCCTGCAAAGTTCCTTTTACCTTAACTGCAACTCCCGGCAAAGGAAGGTTGTCCGTTCCTGATGTAATTTGCCCCTTAATGTCTATTGGGGCATCTTCTGTATTTTCTTCACCTTCATTGTTATTGCGATGACGGCGTACAGAAATATTATTGTTTATCTGCTGAAAGGCCAATCCTGTATCTTCACTAATCTCATAAAGGGCGTCTTCTACGGAGATTTTCTTGTGATTGATAGAGATTAGCTCATGTAAGAATTCATCGTTTTCATGTACTGTGAAATGAAATTCGGACTGATCTTCAATTTCTTTAAATACATCAACAAGTTTTCCCTTGTTAAAGGAAATACTTACAAATACTTCATTGATTTTTTTAGCTTCAATTTTTTCTGCATGCAGTGCATTGGAGAAAACTAATTGTAGCAAAAAACCAAGAATGACATACCTTGTCAATTTTAGAATTAGTGGTAAAGGTTTTTTTCTCATAATTTAATTTGTTAAAATTCTGTATCGGAATTAAAAGATTTAGCAAAATAAATTTTTAAACATTTGCTGATAAAAATTTCAGAAACTTTAAGGAATTAACCCTTTGGTTCTGAGGGTTTAAAATTGAATTGTTACCTGATTATCGTTTATCTCATAGGCGAATCGTTTAGCATATTGTAAGTCCGTTAATATATTTTTTAGAGATTCCTTTTCGTAGATAGTGCTTACTTTCCAGTCGTTTGGTTTTTTACCTTTTATTTTAATTTCCAAACCGAACCAGCGCTCAAGTTTTACTTTTACCTCTTTGAAATCGGCGTTATCGAAAACCAGTTTTCCTACTTTCCACCCTGCAACCAATTCAGGGTTAAAGGATGATTTTGTATAGGAGTCTTGTTTAATATTTACTAGTAATTCTTTTCCCGGAGGTAATAATATTGGTAGTTTTTCGCTACTAGGATTTTGAATTTCTACTTTCCCCTCGAAAAGGGAAACCTTCATCGTATTATAGCCCGGATAAGCACTTATATTAAAAATGGTTCCAAGTGCCTTGGTGGCTATACCATTACTTTCTACTATAAATGGTTTGTTGACATTTTTAGCTACTTCAAAATAGGCTTCTCCTTTTAGATAAACCTTTCTCTCTTCACTATTAAATGCCTTTATAAATTTGATACTAGAAGAACAATTTAAAAATACCACTGATCCATCAGGAAGTGTATGTTTGGTTTTCTTTCCGGCAGGATTGGTGAGAACTGTATATTCTATTACCTCATTCTTTTCTATTTCTTGGTTTGCTGCAATAAAATAATAATAAGTGCTGTAAAAACCAAAAATGAACAATATAATGGCAGCATACTTAACGAAAGTACTGTAAAAGAATGAGTTATCCTTCTTTTTTAACATTCCTTTTTCCCAAATATCATCAATCTTTGATTTAGAAATAGGCTTCTTTGTGGCAGCAGATTGTTCCTTCCATAATTTTTTTATGGCATTTAATGTTTCCCAATTTTCTCTACTTTCTAAAGCCCAAAGTTCTACTTCTTCAATTTCCTCTTGGCTTGCCGTGCGGGTCAATATTTTTACCAGAAGGCTATCTATTTTATCTTCGTTCTGTCTCACATATATAAAGACAACCTTACCGGAGAAAAGGCGTAACGAGATTCATTATTTTTATAAATAATTTTTAATAAAGATTCCTTAAGTTGGTGATGATGCCCATGAAGAGCATGGCATAGTAAAAAATCAATAAAAATTAAACCTATTGTTAGCATTTTATTGGTTATGCTTGGCCTAATAAATAATAATAATTGTATTATGTAGGGTTTGGTAGTTACTTTACCTGAAGAAACACAGGATATTTTGGGTAAATATTTATAATTAATTAAACTAAAGCCTTTTCAATTTTTCTCTTTACTTCAACAACTTTCTCATGCTTAACATTGATCTCTAAGTAGCCTTGGATTCCTAATCTCAAGTCCTTAATGGCAAGCTCTAGATGCTTCTTCACCGTTTTTTCAGTAATTTCTAGAAGCTTAGCTACTTCAGCTATCTTGAGGTTATCTTCCTTAATCATCTTAAATACCAACTTCCTTTTGGTAGGAAGAGTCTCAATCAGTGCTAAATAAAAATCTCTTAATTCATTATTCAAAAGCTGATTGAGCGGTTGTGAACATTCACTTGTACCTATATGATCCATTTCTGATGAAATGGTGAAAAATTTAGTATGGTGTTTGTTCTTTTTTATACGGTTTAAACAAAGGTTTTTTACAGAAAAATACACGTATCCATCAAAGTTTTTAACATCCTTCAATTGCACATGCTTTTTCAGGAGATTGACAAATACATCTGAAACCACATCTTCGGCCTCTTCTTGGATAGGTAAATAATACAAAGCGAAGGAAACCAGTTTTTCATGGTATCTTTTAAAGAGCTCACCAAATGCTTTTTTATCGGTATTCACCGATATCTGAAAAAGAAGGTCCTTATTGCTCAAAGCACTATACATACTTATAATTTCTATCCTTTCAAACCGATTTACTTATCAAATAAAACATTTTAATACCGAAAAAAAAATAATTTTAAATACATTATTCGGTATTTAACAAAATTAAAACAATTAATTTACGTTATTTTTAGTTATTTCATCATTTATTAACCTAAAATTAATACTTCTAAAAGATCAATATTTTTTTATCCCATCCATTTAAGAATGATTTTTGTTTGATTACCCTTTCAGGATTTAAATACTAGTATTTAGGAATTATTTTTGTTCCTCCAATCCATTAAAAAGGTTTTCCTTTCCAAATACCAGTGAAAACTTTAAAAATTAAGTCATTTTAAGTTGACAATAAAAATAGTAATCCAAGCATAAAACCTTAAAACCATGGACATTAAACATTTTTTCATCACTATACTATCAGGAGTTTTGGCCACAGCAGTCATGACTATCGTTATGTATGCATATACCGCTCTTTCTAAGCACTTTACCAAGGTAATCCATTTGCTGGGATCCATGATTTCCGGAGATCAAAACATTCACACCCCAAGCAAAAGTACTTTAATTTTGGGGACGCTTGCTCATTTTTCCGTAGGTATAATTTTCTCTATGTCTTATTATCTGCTGTGGAATTGGGGAGTATTTGAAATTAACTTCGTCGACTCTGTAATTATAGGAGGACTAAGTGGAATAGTGGCAATTGTAGTTTGGAAATCTTATCTTACACTTCACCTTTACCAACCTGAAATCTCCCAATTTCATTATTTCTTTGCCCTCTTTATTGCCCATATAGTCTTCGGAATTGTAAGCGTAAATTTGTTTTTAATGATTACCGATAGCCCCGATCTTTGGTATAAACTGAACAAATAAAGTCCTAAGAAAGCTCAATCAGAAGTTTTAAATGAATAACCCCACTAAAAAACCGATCAAACAATATTTCATGGTCTTGCAACAGCAATAAGTTGTTTATGGCATATTTCTTGACCTATAGTCACTGTTCTACAACAAAAGAAAACTAAAATGAATTATTTATATATTGTAATCGTTTCGATTTTAATCGTGTCGGCACTAATGATTGTTCTGCTAACCAATTCTAAAACCAGCAATAATATCATTCTTCAGGGAAATAAATTGACCATTTTCCATCCTTTAAAAAAAGAGGATATCAATCTTGATGTTGATCTGCAAAAATGGAATGTCCAAAAAATTCAGACCCTATGGCGTGGGAAATTCTATTCATTAAACCTACAATTAAAATCAGGTAAATGGAATAGGTTATATTCAAGATCCTTTACCGGGAAAATAGCCCCTGTTATCGAATACTTGGAAAACACTTCTCCAGAAAAGAAATCAGACTAACCTAAAGCCATTTTATTTAAAATAAAGTTGTTAAACTAAGAATTTATATGTTGTTTTTACAAACTAAAGCTACCATTTTTTAAAATCAATTTTTTAAATTTTCCATAACAATGGTTTAACCAGTTTTTACTTGCTTGTGCTTACCTTTTCATCAGTTATGAAAAGAAAAAAGACACGAGCAAAAATCTATTTTAGGGCCTACCTTTACATTTTAATATCGGCCTGTCTCTTTCTCCCCGCTTACGAAAAAGGACAGTTTGAATTGATGGTAAATAATAATCATTCCCCCCTACTTGACTTGTTCTTTGCGGGGATTACTCATTTGGGTGATGGTGTCATAGTAATTCTTCCAATCATCGCCATGCTTATGGTCAAATACAGTTATTCAATTTTTTTAGCTTGGTCCACCCTTATACATATGTTTCTGGTCACCGTAGGTAAGAGGGTTCTTTTCCATGGCATGCCAAGACCAGCAGAATATTTGAAAGGTTTTGACTTTTATACGGTGCCGGGAGTTTCCATTAGTCATTGGAATACGTTTCCATCAGGACACACCACTACTATCTTTATGTTAACATGTGCTTTGGCCATGCTTAACCATAAGAGGAAAAGATACCAGCTTATATTATTGTTTATCGCAATTTTAACCGGTTTTAGTAGGGTTTATTTAATGCAACATTTCCTTCCGGATGTGATTGCAGGTTCTGCTCTTGGCGTTGCATCTGCTTATGGAGGACGTTGGCTAACCATTAAGTACTTCTCAAAGAAAAAATACAGAAAAAGCCTTTTCCCAAAACGAAAAAAAGTACTCGGGCAACAGGTGATCTCTTAGTAATTAAGAAATAAAACATCCCCTCTACCGTAAATGCAATTGTTGTTGGCACTTTATTCTAGGGTGAAATTTCAATTACGGTTAAGTAATAATACTAGTACAAGGTTTCTGAAAACTATCGTAGACTTATACATTTATTTCCTATTGACTTATGAATAATTCTTCTTCGTAGACACGCATAATAACTGTAACTGAGCCCTCAAAGAGATCTGCTCCTTCAAATATTTTGGAAGCTTTGATGCCTGTTTCTTCCAATTCATTTAGGTTTTTGTTATTGGTTATGATTAGGTCTCCGGCCTTGGGTGCATACTTAGGATCTTCAATGGATGGTATTCTTTGTTTACTATTGAAAACAAAAGCAGGATTGAATGCTCGAAAAT
Organism: Cyclobacterium sp. 1_MG-2023; assembly: GCF_030546805.1. Classification (GTDB taxonomy): domain Bacteria; phylum Bacteroidota; class Bacteroidia; order Cytophagales; family Cyclobacteriaceae; genus Cyclobacterium. The sequence goes on from NZ_JAUOPC010000001.1 coordinate 471,324, forward strand.
AGAATAGCCGATTGTTATTAATCCATAGGTTTTTAGATTGGGACACAGGATTATTTGTATCAATGCTGGGCAGGGCATCATAAAACAGCAGTCCGGTAAAACAGATATATCCCAAACATGTAAGCAGCCAACCTTTTTCATATTTTTTATCGAAACTCAGGAAAAGACCAATACAGCCTAAAATTGAAGGTATAAAAAACCATATTGAGAGGTTATTTATCTCCGGTATAACAAGCTTTAATTGAGGTAAAAACAAAGCCAAAGGGATAATAAATATCAACAGACTGGCAACAATTGATGGTCCCTTAAACTTGGCTGGATCAACGCTAGAAAAATACCATCCCACCATTAGTGCAAGAAATGGGTATACAGGAGCTGTATAATTAGGAAGTTTGGTACCAGAAACCATAAAAAATATTATGGTAACAGTAGAAAATAGTAAAGCCAAAACTATTATAACCGGAGGTTTCCGTGACTTATAGACTTTAATTATAGCAGGTATTAAAGCAGCAATCCCCGGTATAAACCCTACAGCTACAAAAATGAGTGTGAGCAATGCCCCAGCACCATGCCCTTCCATGGCTGAAGAAAACCGGTTAAGATTATGGTGAAAAATAAATTCTTTTAACCAAACCCCTTTGGTTTGGATGGAAATAAGGACATACCATGGAAGAGAAATGATACTATAAATAAGAAGAGCCTTAAAATTCACCACTTGCCTTATATGATACCCTAATGGTCTTTTGTCCAAAACCATATAAAAGAATACAGTCAATCCAATCAAAACAATTGCTACAGGCCCCTTACTTAAAGTGGCCAAAGCCAAAAACAAAGCCGCTGCATATAAGTAATATTTGGATTGAAATAGTGCGCTGACATACCTTTCATAGCTGATAAGTGTCAAAAAAAGGAAGGTGATTAAAAATGGATCAGGAACTGCCAGGTGAAATTGCAGTTGCCAATGAATGGAAGAGAGCAAGGCTAAACCTGCATAAAAAGCTGACTTTCTACCGAAAAGCTTGTTCGATAAAAGGTATACCAGTACAAAACAAGTTGAACCTGCCATAGCAGAAAAAAACCGTGCCCCTACTGCATTTATCCCAAAGATTTCATACCCCATAATAAAAAAATAATAATGGAGGGGAGGCTTATCATACCTTGGCAAGCCATTGAAAGTAGGCATAATCGACTCCTGGTTTTGATACATCTCCATGGCTGCAGCAGCATTTTTGGCCTCATCCAAGATGTAAATACTGTATGCTCCAATACCCATGAAATGAACCCCCAAACCAACTAGAATAAATAGGTATGGAAACCATTTTTGCTCATAAAAATTCATACCTACAAAGAAAACAGGGCCTTTTATAATGGTGCCAAACAAAATATTATCCTAATGTTAATTAATTGTATAAACAAACCGGAGATTACTTAAAACTGAATATATTTAGTAGAAATCCTTGAGGCTACAGCCATTACATGACACAGGCGAAAATGAATAAATCTCCTTTTTAGGTTATGAAAAATAATAGTAAGTCATAATATACCGCAAATACTTTCCCTTCAATAAGGGAAATAGGATTGTTTAATCCTCTAAATGGGAGAAAAGAAAGTTTTATTCTAAATATTTAGGTATACCCTCCTATTTTTATAGAAAAAATTTGCATGATATATTATTACCCCTTATATTAAACTAATTATTTAATAATTATAAAATACTAGTTACTATGACTTTACGGGTAATTATAATTTGCTTCACTTTAACCGGTTGTTTCGGGAATTTTAAAACCGGAGAACAACTGTATAACAGTGGTGATTTTGAAAAGGCAATCGACGAGTTCAATAAAGTACTCTTTGTAAGTATCACAGACCTAAAATCCCTACACCTAAGGGCTCGTTCATATGAGGAGTTAGGCGAATTGAAAAAAGCAGAGGCTGATTACAGAAAAATTCTAGCCTTAGACCCTGAATATGCCTATGCCTATACCGGCATTGCAAAACTCGCATGGGATAAAGGACGTTTTGTAGAAGCAGAGAATAATCTATTGAAGGCCGCAATGCTCGCCCCTGAGGACTATGATGTTTTGCTATTTTTATCAAGGGCCATGATAAAGAATGGGCGTCATAAAAGTGCTGTTGAATTCTTGGACTTGGCCATTAAGCTGAAACCTGAGGAAGCCAACCCACACTATTATAAAGGTATTGCCCAAGCACATGACGGTGACGGACTAGGGCTAATCGTATCTCTTAACGAGTACATTAATTTGGAACCCAATAATATCAGTGCTTATTATAATCGAGGTTTTGGTTTAATGACATTTGGTTATTATGCATGGGCTGTAGAGGATTTTGACAAGGTGCTTGAACTGGCTCCCAAACATTATGATGCATTAGCGAGAAGGGCCGTCTGCATGATGAAAAAAAATCCTAGACAAGCCTGTTTTGATTTAGAAACTGCAGCCATGAATGGAAATGAGTTTGCAATACAAAACCAAGGAGATTGCAAGGCTTACAATTGATTATTTTCGACAAAATAAGTATCCAATTTTAAATTTCCATTGTATCATTATATGGACAATTAAAGAAATACGCCATTTCAACAAAATATTTTCAAGATAAATTAGTTTATTATAACATAAAACCATTACCTTTATGCCATCCAAAAAAGACTTTGGTACAATAAATAAGTAAGTGCGCTGCAAAAGGCAGTGAGCAGTATACGTAAAAGTAGTATTTTCCTCTAAGAATTTCTCCCAACGTTTCCGATAGTTCATTAAACCAGAGCTATTCCCTCAACATTTTCTTTTTTATTGAATTAAGTAATATTTAATTCTTTTGTTATAAGTAAACAATAAAAAAATCAGCGAGACCTGATCATTTTGTTACCCTTAGATTAAGTGTACCGAAATTTTTAAAACCAATCGTGTAAACAATAAAGCCTTTATGGCTAAGATATTTTATCGTCATTGTTTAAACCTCAATTTAAGGATACAACTTTCAACACATAAGGGCAAAACTCAAGGTAAAAATATAAGCATCATAGTTTCAATACATAACAATGCTTTTCGCAAAAAACACAAGACCACTTCCCACAAATAAAAATCAATTTATCAATACAATACATCAATACTAATGCAAGAAGGAATAGTAAAGTTTTTCAATACAGAAAAAGGGTATGGATTCATTACCTCTAAAGATTCAGGTAAAGATATCTTTGTCCACAACAGTGGTTTAATCCATGAAATCATGGAAAACGACGAAGTATCTTATGATACTGAAGAAGGAAAAAAAGGACTTAACGCGGTCAACGTAGAGCGCATAGATTAATAACAACAACACTACAATTAAAACGAATAAAACAATGCAAGAAGGAACAGTAAAATTTTTCAACGAAGAAAAGGGATACGGATTTATTACACCTAGTGATTCAGGTAAAGACATTTTCGTACACAATAGTGGCTTGATCGATGAGATCAGAGAAAATGACAAAGTATCTTACGAAGAAGAACAAGGTCGTAAAGGCCTTAACGCAGTAAACGTTGAGGTAATAGGTTAATAAAACCAATCCTAGAAAAATTAAGAAGTGGTCATTTTGTGACCGCTTTTTTTTATACCCTACCCAATATACCTAAATCATTCGGTAATTAAATTAAGCTTCATCAGGCTAGTTTAGGCAACCGTATAATAACCTCAATTAAAGTTCACTAAGTTTAAATTCAATTCTTTTTTCCTTTAAAAATCATGTTCCAAGGCTATAATTGTCGCAATCACCCCTAACTCTGACGGATGTACACTGCACAAATAAATTTATTTTTTCGGAAATTAGATTTACACTAAAAATTATTATTCGATGCCACAAGAACTATGGTTAAATCTACCGGTTAAAGATCTATATAAAACAAAGGTATTTTTTTCTGAGCTTGGGTTTGAAAAGCTAAGGGATGCCCCTGAAATGATCGGGTTTAAAATTGGAGGGGTTTCAGTTATGATGGTTACAGAAACTCAGTTCGAAAAATTTGCCCAAAATAAAGTAAACGATACTTCCAAAGGCAGTGAGTTACTTTTATCCATTGGAGCTCCAAGTAAAGAATATGTAGATGCCATGGCTACAAAGGTGGAGGCAGTCGGTGGTACAGTATTTTCTAGTCCCGCTGCAATACAAGGTTGGATGTATGGTTTTGCATTTTCGGACTTAGATGGACATCGCTGGAATTATCTATATATGGACTTAGATCAAATGAGCCAATAAATTCCAATGCTTAAAATTTAAAATATAATGACAAAATTGACCATTGCCCCGGATTGTGGGAACTCACCGAAAAAAGCGTTTCTTAAAACTTTTAATGAATCTTTTGCAAGCGGAAACGCAACTTTTATTTGCTCACATGTCAGTGAAGATATAGTGTGGAAAATACATGGAGACAAAACTATCAAAGGGAAGCAAAAGTTCACCAAGGAAATCCATGCCATGAAACATAATATCGCAGATGAATTAATCATTCATTCCATCATTACACACGGAAAGGAAGCCTCAGTCAATGGTGAAATAAAAATGAAAAATTTCATTTATGCTTTTTGCGATGTCTATCGGTTTACGTCGGCAGCTAGTTCCCAAATTATTGAAATTCAATCTTATGTTATTCAAACTGCCCCGTAAACAAACCATCTAAGTAAAACTTCTTTAATTGGCCAATTCCAATAAACATTTAACCTTATAAAAATTAATCACTTTTTAGGGCATTGGCTCCTTACCCCGGGTTTTAAAATCTTTCACCGTTAGGCTAAGAGAGGAATTTGAATAGAGGAAGCGTGGAAATCCCCTAAAAGATGAGACTGCATCACCTTTTACCGCTTCAGCATGCCCCAAAAAGGGTTCGCAGGAACAGCTTAGTCGCTTTTAATGACAATTAAAATTGAGTTGGGTTTATAGTTAAGCAAAATAGAGCCTTTCAATCCCCCACAATAGCCTAGTTTGAATGACCTATTTTCACTTTCTTTAACAATAATTGTAGTTCAAATTTTTCGACTTGCCGGAGAATATTCCGTATTAAATTCTACTTTTGTATTCTCAAATATGAAAAGCAGTAAATTAGTCATTATACCTACATTCAACGAAAAGGAGAATATCCAAGACATGATTGTCGAGGTCATGGCATTGCCTGAAAGTTTCGACTTATTGGTGATCGATGACAATTCTCCGGATGGCACACCTGAATTGGTAAAACAAATGCAGGAAACCTATCCACAGCGGCTTTCTCTGATCGTTAGGAAAGGAAAGTTAGGATTGGGAACTGCGTACCTTGAAGGTTTTGCATATGCCTTAAAAGAAGGTTATGAGTATATTTTTGAAATGGATGCTGATTTTTCGCACAATCCACAGGATCTAAGTGTTTTGTATACCGCTGCCGTCACCGGCAATCATGACATGGTAATTGGTTCAAGGTATGTTTCCGGTGTAAATGTGGTCAACTGGCCTATGGGTAGGGTTTTAATGTCCTTCTTTGCCAGCAAATATGTACAGTTTATCACAGGAATCCCAATCAAAGATACCACAGCGGGATTTGTATGTTACCATAGAAAAGTATTGGAAGCCATTCAATTGGACAAGGTAAAATTCATAGGCTACGCTTTCCAAATCGAAATGAAGTTTACAACCTGGAAAATGGGCTTTAATATTTTAGAAGTGCCTATAATTTTTACAGATCGCACCAGAGGCACCTCCAAAATGTCTAAACATATCTTTAGAGAGGCCATTTTAGGAGTAATCTACATGAAAGTAAAAAGCATTTTTGTAAAACCTAAGCCGGTTAATCAAATTTAATTGATTTGATAGGGTTTACATTACTGATAATTACGGCCGGAATAAATAGTACAAGGGTAGTAATCATCAAAATCAACAAATTTAAACCAAAAATTATCGGCCAGTCCCATACTATAGGAACATAGCTCATGTAATAATTTTCTGCATTGAGTTTGAAAAGATGGGTTGTTTGTTGCAACAAACCAAAACCTAGCCCAATCAAGTTGCCGAGCAACATCCCCCTACTAATTATCCGTATGCCGTTCCATATGAAAATATTTCTTATTTGGCGATTACTGCTTCCCATGGCTTTAAGCAAGCCTATCATGGAGGTTCGTTCCATGATCAAGATAAAGAGGATGGACACCATATTAAAAGAAGCAACAAACAGGATTAAGGCTAAAAAAACGTAAACATTGTTATTAAGTAATTCCAACCAGTCAAAAATCTGAATAAACCTATCCGTAACTTTGGTTAATCTAAGGTCATAATCAATGCTTTCATACAATTCATCCTCATAAGCATCAATATTTTCCGGGTCATTAATAAAGACCTCAAATCCACCTACTTTATCCTCATCCCAATCATTGAGCACCTGGATTACACGTACATCTCCAAGTACAAACTTATCGTCAAAATCTTCCAGAAAAGTCTCATATAATCCCACGACTTCCAACCTTCTAAACCTGGGAGGATCTTGAACAAAATACATGGTGACTTTACTTCCAATATCCAGAAGCATTTTCCTCGCAATTTTGGTACTGACCACAATTTCATTTGAGGACCGTCCATTTTCCGGAAATTGGATAAACCGTCCTTTGACTATAGATGATTTAAAGGCCAGGCTATCAAAATCCCTACCTACCCCTTTCATCATGACACCTTCCACCTCCTCTTCCCCTTTGATAAGGGCAGGTTTATTGGCAAAAACCTGCACATGGCGGATATAATCACTTTCCTTGTAATTCGTATAAAAGTCACTTGTAGTACTTGTGGGCGAATCCTCTAAGGACTGGCTCATCACAAAGCGGTTGACTTGAAAATGACCAGTAAAGGAAAATACTTTATTGGAAATCACTGATTGAAAACCTCCCAAAATTAAAAAGGAAATAATCATAATAGACAAGCCAAGGGCAATACTGGCTACAGCGATTCTGTGGATGGTTCCGGTGAAACCTCCCGTCTTTTTAAAACTGATTCTTTTTGCAATGAAGTAGGAAAGGTTCAATGAAGTCGTTTATTTTGTTAACTGAAACGCAAATTAACATGAAGCAAACTAAATTAATACTTATCCTCGCTTTTTTGTTTGGCAATATGACTTTTTGTAAGAGTAAGCCGGATAAAAACAGCACTTCAATAGAAATTTCAGCTCCATCAGAGGTAGCTAAACCGGAAATTCTTCCAGGTGCTGATCGTCCGGAAGTTTATTTGCCAAAGCTAAGAGGTAAAAAAGTAGCTCTTGCAGTCAATCAGACTAGTATTTTACCCTCCAAAGACAATATGCATCTTGTTGATTTCCTGTTAGAACAAGGGATCGAGGTAAAAAAGGTTTTTGTTCCTGAACATGGTTTCAGAGGAAAGGCAGATGCAGGTGAAAAAGTTGACAATTCTGTTGATTCGGAAACCGGCATTCCGCTCGTTTCCTTATATGGAAGTTCAAAAAAGCCTTCAGAGGAGGCTTTAGCAGATGTGGACATCGTTATTTTTGATATTCAAGATGTAGGCATTCGCTTTTATACTTTCATCAGTACCTTACATTATTTAATGGAGGCCTGTGCAGAGCAGGATAAAAAGCTGATGATTTTTGACCGCCCTAACCCCAATGGAGACTATATTGATGGTCCTGTTCTAGAAAAGGGTTTCGAAAGCTTTGTTGGCATGCACCCAATTCCAATTGTACATGGGCTAACCGTAGGAGAATTGGCTCAAATGATTAACGGAGAGGGATGGTTAAAAGGTGCAATAAAAGCACCAATTGAAGTAATACCTGTTGCCAATTGGGAACACAAAGATCACTATTCTTTACCTGTTAAACCTTCCCCCAATTTACCTAATGACCTTGCCATTAGGCTGTACCCTTCCCTGTGCTTTTTTGAAGGAACAGATATAAGCCTAGGCAGAGGCACGATGTTTCCCTTTCAGGTATATGGTTATCCAGATCCTAAATTTGGTGATTTCACCTTTACGCCTGTAAGCATTGATGGCATGTCAAAATATCCACCTCAGCAAGACAAGCTTTGCTATGGCGAAGATTTAAGAGATGAACCCCTTACCCACCGATTTACCCTTTCTTATTTATTGGATGCTTACCGGGTTGCTGACAAAGGAAGCTCATTCTTCAATGCCTTTTTTGACAAACTAGCAGGTTCAGACCAATTAAGAAAATCCATCATTGCCGGAGAATCGGAGGAAAGTATCAGGTCATCCTGGCAAAAGGAACTCGATGCCTATAAAACAAAAAGAAAGCTTTACCTGATCTATAAATAAGCATATGGAAAAGAAAGACATGAAAATCATTTTCATGGGCACGCCTGAATTTGCAGTAGCTCCATTGGAAGCATTGATTCAAGACAATTGGAATATAGTGGCTGTGATCACCACCCAGGACAAATTACAAGGTAGAGGCCGAAAACCAAGAAGTTCAGCAGTTAAGGAATGTGCTGTCAAACATGGGATTCCGGTTCTTCAGCCAGCCAATTTAAAACATCCTGATTTTATTGAGACATTAAAATCCTACAAAGCTGACTTGCAAATAGTGGTTGCATTTAGAATGCTTCCAGAGGTAGTATGGTCCATGCCTCCCTTAGGCACATTCAATTTACACGCTTCACTTTTACCCGATTACAGAGGTGCTGCTCCCATCAATTGGGCCATTATCAATGGAGAGACCAAGACCGGGGTGACTACCTTTTTCCTTAAACATGAGATTGATACCGGTAGCATATTATTTCAGCAAGAAGTTTCTATCCTGCCTGAAGACAATTTGGGAGATCTGTATGAAAAACTAATGCTTGAAGGGGCAAAGTTAGTGGTCAAAACCATTGATGCTATTTCCAAGGGAGAAATTACCCCTCAAGATCAAGATGAGAGCAAGGCACTCAACCATGCGCCAAAAATCTTTAAGGAGACCGGTAAAATAGACTGGAATAAATCTGCCGTTTCCATAAACAATCTTATCCGTGGTCTCTCGCCCTACCCTGCTGCATGGTGTGAAATTAACCACAAAAGCTGTAAAATATTTAAGGCTGAAGTAGTGGCTGACACAAGTCCCAATGTCCTACCCGGTACAATCAAAACAGACAATAAAAGTTATGTTCATTTTCAAACAGGAGAAGGTACCTTGTCTATATTGGAATTACAATTGGAAGGGAAGAGAAAGATGGAAATTGGCGACTTTTTGAGAGGAAACACTCTTAATGTTTAGCCTTTTATGATAACCTCACAGGACTTGAAACAGCAAGTTTTAGGTTGCCCCTGGACTGATTGTTTTTTAGAATAAACCATCATTCAGCCTAAAAATAGTGAAAACTCAAGCCTAGGACCAAGTGAAAAAAATCAAAAATATTGCAAGCAGATTAAACCATTTGATTAAATTATAGTCTAAAGAATGAATGGAGCCAAAAAACGATGCAGCACTTCTAGAATTGATTAATTCCCCCAAAACCCGTGAAAAAGGGTTTCGTATTTTGGTGGAAACTTATCAAAGGAATGTATATGGAATCGTAAGAAAGATGGTTATTATTCATGATGATGCCAATGATGTGGTTCAAAACACATTTATTAAGGCTTTTAAAAACATTCACAAGTTCAATCAAAAATCCACCTTATTTACCTGGATTTATAGAATTGCTGTAAATGAAAGTCTGAATTTTATTGAAAAGAGAAAAAGGAAGATGTCTACTCCCATAGAGGATTACCATGAAAAAATGGAAAACTATGTGGATCAATCCCCGCTGGTAGATGGCAATGAGATAGAGAAAAAACTTCAAAAAGCCATTCTAAAATTACCTACCAAGCAACGTTTGATATTTAACTTAAGGTATTTTGATGAATTGCCTTATGAAGAAATGAGTAAAATCACTGAAACCAGTGTGGGAAGTCTTAAGGCAGGATATCACCATGCTGTCAAAAAGATTGAAGATTACCTAAGCAATGATTAAACCATTGGCTAAACAAACTGTCTAACAATCGTATGGAAAAATTCTCAAAGAAAAACATATTCAAGGTACCGGAAAATTACTTTGAGAAACTTCCGGATCAAATCCTTGAAAAAAGGAAACCCAAGGCCTTGCACTATTACCTAAGTGGTATGGCGGCTGCAGCGGTTGTTGTCATTGGTTTTTTCATGTTTCATGGAAATGAAACGGTAACTACTTCCAATAATTACCAGGTAGAACTGAATGAAGAAGTAGAATATTATATCGAGTCGGGCGTATGGAATGTCGAAGATGTACTTTCTTTGGCGGAGAATCCAAATGAGTTGCTTGATTATATTACAGAAGAAGAGTGGAGCAATCAGACTTGGGTGGATGAAGGTTTATTAGAGAATGAAATATTTTATTGATATGAAAAAGCTATTTATTGTTTTCTTATTAACAAGTCTTTCCATTGTTGGCTATGGCCAAAGAAACAATCAAGTGGACAAAGAAAAGCTGGAGGCAGCGAGAGTGGCCTTCATTACCAACCGGCTTTCATTAAGCCCTGATCAAGCGGCGAAATTTTGGCCTTTATACAATGAGTATCAGGAAAAAAGAAATACGGTGATGCGAGAAATGCGTCAAATTTCAAAGAAAGGTGAAGAACAAATAACAAATGAGCAGGCGGAGGAATTGATAGAGAAGAGATTCAAGCTCCAAGAAAACCTATTGCTTGAAGAGAAAAATTTCACAAAGAAAATTGCTTTAAGTCTAAGTGCTATTCAAGCCTTAAAACTCAATGAAATCAATCGGGATTTTACAAGGCATATTTATAGAATGAATCGCAAACAGCGAGAATCCAAGTCGGAAGAAAACAACAATTAATGTTTATTTTTGAAAAATGTTCAACTTTTTAGGGCTTATTGAAAAGTAAGTGAATTTTTATAATTTAATCCGTTTTAAAATACCATAAACCAAAGGATATAAAAATCTTTTTCCGGCCTTGAAGGCTATTTATTGAAGTAACAATCCTTCTTCCTATTAAAAGGATTACTGCTTAAATTTTCTCTTCAAAAACCAAACACATTTCATTTTTTACACCGTAGAAAAATTCTTGGAAAAGGATTCAATATTGTCTACCATCAAAGTAAAATTATCCATCTTTTAAGCATATTTTTCGTTTATTTGTAGCATGCAGCAGCAAGCTATATCACTTCTATCCTTAAACGAACTGATCAAAAGAACTTTAGACAGTAACCTGTCTCCTACTTATTGGGTTATAGCAGAAATAGGAGAATTAAGGGCTGGGGTAAGAGGTCATGCTTACTTGGATTTGATAGAAAAAGTGGACGGAAATATATTGGCTAAAATCCGAGGCAATATTTGGTCCTATACCTACCAATCTATTTCAAGGAATTTTGAAAGTGTTACCGGGACTTCCCTTCAAGGAGGAATGAACATCATGGCTTTGGTGACTGTCCAATTCCACGAATTGTATGGAATTAGTCTAGTAATCAAAGATGTGGATCCCAACTTCACTTTGGGCGAAAGGGCCAGAAAAAGACAAGAGATCATAGGCAGGTTAACCAATGAAGGCCTTATGGACCTTAACAAGCAATATGTATTGCCCGTGGTCAGCCAAAAAATTGCCATTATAAGTTCTATTACTGCTGCAGGTTATGGGGATTTTATCAACCAGCTGGATCAAAATTCCCAAGAATATAAAGTTCATTACCGCTTGTTTCAGGCAGCTATGCAAGGCAAAGATGCAATACCTCAAATCATCGAAGCCATTCATCAAATAGAAGAGGCATTGATAGAGGAAAATTTCGACTTGCTGGTCATTATTAGGGGTGGAGGCGCCCAAACAGACCTGGACTGTTTTGATGATTATGAACTTGCCAAAACTATAGCCAATTCAAGTTTACCCATCATTACAGGGATAGGGCATGAAAGAGATGAATCCATTGCAGACCTTGTTGCTCATACCAAGTTGAAAACCCCAACCGCTGTAGCTAGTTTTATATTGTCCGGTTTTAGAGAATTTGAGGACCGCTTGCACAGAAATCTAGTGGGTATAGAAAGATACGTGCAGACCAGATTAAAAACCGAAGAATCAGGATTGACAGATAAAACACATATTTTGTTTAATATATTTCAAAATAAACTAAACAAAAATAACTTATTATTGGACAGGTATGCCCAACAAGCGAAAAGAAGTGCCTTATACAAAATAGACAAAGAGCGCATTAAGAGCGATCACCTGGCACAAAACTTACGTAAAGTAGTAACTAGGAAGTTAAATAAATCCGAAGAACGGATTCAGCAAATAGAGAAAACCATTGATCGCCTTAACCCGGAAACCCTTTTACTGAGAGGCTACACTAAAACCGAGAAAAACGGGCTTCCAATTCATGGACAAGATTTAGCAAAGGGTGATGAGTTGGTTACTTATACAAAATTGACAAAAATAACTTCTGTTATTAATAAATTAGAAAAAAATGAAAAACAAGAAGGATAACTTAAGCTATGATGAAGCCATATCCAGGTTAGAAAATTTGGTCAATCAGCTTGAGGAGGGTGAGCAGGGTATGGATGACTTAACCAAGATGGTAAAGGAGGCCAGTGATTTGGTTAAAGTTTGCAAACAAAAACTAAAGATGACTGCCGATGAAATCAAAAAGGCATTTGATGAAGAGTAGGAATTGATCGCTTTGAAATATCTATCCCGTACAAATTCCATCTTTTATTTAAGACCACAGGCATCATTTTATAATCAAAAACAGTACATTTGAAGGTAGGAATTGTGATCATTTTTTAAATGAAAAAAGTAAGTATACAAGAGGCAGAGAAACAAATTGATGCGTTGACCAAACAGATCAACCATTACAATCACCTTTATTATCAGGAAGACAATTCCGAAATTAGTGATTTTGAATTTGACAAATTACTGAATCAACTTATTCAGTTAGAGACTGATTTCCCTGAATTAAAAAAAGCTGACAGTCCCAGCCAACGAGTAGGCGGTACAATCACCAAAAATTTTGAAACGGCAGAACACGCTGTTAAAATGCTTTCTCTAGGAAATACTTACTCTAAGGAAGAATTGGTTGCTTTTGACGAGAGGGTATTTAAAGGTTTGGAACATAGAGATTACAATTATTTTTGTGAACTTAAATTTGATGGAGTAGCCATTAGTTTGGTTTACGAAAAGGGTAAATTGGTAAGAGCTGTAACAAGAGGAGATGGCTACAAGGGTGATGTGGTAACAGAGAATGTTAAAACCATCCGAAGTATTCCACTGTATATAAAAGACAAAGAAAATTTACCCGAGAAGTTCGAAGCCCGAGGAGAAATATTCTTATCCAAGCAAGGTTTTGAAAAGATCAATGCAGAAAGATTAAAAAACGGTGAAAGTCTCCTGGCCAACCCAAGAAACACCGCTTCCGGTACTTTAAAAATGCAAGATTCAGCTGTGGTCGCAAAACGAAGGCTGGATTGCTACCTGTATCAATTGATAGCAGACGATGTTGATATAGCTGAACATGGTGCCTCAATCCACCAACTTGAAGAATGGGGTTTCCATGTATCTCCCACCTACAAAAACTGTCAAAACCTGGAAGAGGTTTTAGAATACATTGAGCAGTGGAGAGAGAAACGGCATGATTTGTCTGTTGAAACGGATGGTGTTGTAATAAAGGTAAATGATTATCGACAACAGGAAGAATTAGGTTTCACAGCAAAAGTACCCAAATGGGCCATTGCCTATAAATACCAAGCAGAGAGTGCTGAAGCCACCCTCCTATCCATCCAATATCAAGTTGGAAGAACGGGAGCAATCACTCCTGTCGCCAACCTTTCTCCGGTACAATTGGCCGGAACTACGGTCAAAAGAGCATCCTTACACAATGCCAATGAAATTGAAAGGTTGGATTTGCATGAAGGAGACATCGTAAATGTAGAAAAAGGGGGGGAAATAATTCCTAAAATCACCGGGGTAGTAAAAGAGCGAAGGATAGAAGGAAGTAAACCCATTGAATACATCAAGGCATGTCCGGAATGTGGCACTACCCTAGAAAGGAATGAGGGAGAAGCCAAGCATTTCTGTCCAAATGACGAGGCCTGTCCACCTCAAGTATTGGGAAGAATTGAACATTTTGTTTCCAAACGAGCTATGGATATTGATTCCTTAGGGACAGAAAGGCTTAGGGCGTTGATACAGCAAGAATATGTGCAAGACTTTGCTGATCTTTATTTCTTGCCGGAGAAAAGAGAGGCACTCCTTGGTCTGGAAATTACCGATGACCAATATTCAAAAAATAGCGAAGGGTATTTGTATGTAAGTCTCAAGAAAGCATTGTATGCATTAACCCAACAATTAACTCTTAAGGAAATTGATGAGTTTATCGCAGAAAATGAAGAACTGAGTGTCTACCAAAAGGTCAATGAGTTCAAGGCATTTAACACGAATCGGGGAAAAAAAAGCAAGCAAAACGGACAAGCAATAGAGATGCTTTCTGTTCTGATAGACCATGGCCATTTTGACCTTGTTGAGGATTATGTACCAGTGGCTTATGTATTGGCAATATTGGTTGGAAAGGAAGACAGCATAGAAGAAATAAAAACGCTTACAAAAAATAAGAGCAGTGTACATGAAATAGTCATTCATGACCAAATTGGCTTATTTGAAAAGCATGTAGACGCCATCAATAAGTTAAAAGGGAATTCATTTCAAGAAGGGGTAATAAAAAACATGCTGGAAGGTATTGCTCAATCCATTAAACAGCCCTTTCCAAAAGTTTTATTCGGATTGGGCATTAGAAATATTGGTGAAAACACCGCCATATTATTGGCCAAGCATTTTCAAAATATTGAGAATTTAGAAAAGGCAAGTTCTGAAGAATTACTAGCAATCAATGGTGTTGGAGAAACATTGGTAACTAGTATTCAATTATTTTTCGCAAAAGAGAAAAATAAATCAATCATTAAGAAGTTAAAAGAAAAAGGTCTACAATTCCAACTCTCTTCAGAAGAAACCCAACTTGAAAGCACAATATTGGAGGGCAAAAAAATACTGGCTTCGGGTCGCTTAAATCATTTTAAGAGAGATGAAATCATAGATTTTATCGCTTCCCACGGGGGTACCTACTCCAAGTCTGTTTCCAAAAACCTGGATTTTATAATTGAAGGTGAGGACATGGGTCCCAGCAAGAAAGAAAAGGCCGAGAAATTAAATATTCCATTGATTTCAGAGGAATCATTTATAAAAATGTGTACAACAAATAAAGAAATAAAATAAAAACAGATGAAATGGATAAGGGAATATTACGTAAAAAGCACTTTGGAAAAGCCAAAGAAGAAACCTACCCAAAAATCCATCTTATTGAATACAGAAAATATAAAGACCATATCCATAATAGCCAATAATAAGGATGAAATTGAGTCCATCACTGAGGTAATTCATTCCGACTTGGATGAAAACATAAGGGTAATAGGAAATTATTATGATGAGAAATCAATAGATGAACAGGCTTTTTCTTATAAAGATTTTACTTTATTTGGTAAACCTAGAGAAAAACTAATTCAATTGCTTTCCCTTAAACCAGATTTGATTATTTTTACCCCTGAAAAGCTGAATTACTTTACCTTATTTTTACTACAATTACAATCGGCATCTTATAGTATGGGGTTTTATAATGAGGAAACAAAGCCCTATTTGGACTTGATGTTGAACAATGAAGAAAAAGATATTCAATCAGGAACCGCACTGTTGATAAAATATTTAAAGCAGATCAATTAAAATGAAAAAGTTTACAGGTACCGGAGTAGCCTTAGTCACTCCCTTTAAAGCAGATGGAGCTATTGATTACCCTGCTTTGGAGAGAGTTATTGAGCATGTTATTCTGGGAAATGTTGATTATTTGGTGGTACAAGGCACCACAGGAGAATCAGCTACACTTACTGAGGAAGAAAAGATGGAAGTTTTAGCTTTCACAAAGAAAATCAATCGCTCTAGGGTCCCTATTGTCTATGGACTTGGAGGAAACAACACAGCTGCACTTTTAGCAGCTATGGATACCATTGATTTTTCTGAGGTTGAGGCGGTGCTTTCAGTAAGCCCCTATTACAATAAACCCAGCCAAGCAGGTATCATTGCACATTATGAGACCCTGGCGGATAAATGCCCTGTTCCAATAATTTTATACAATGTTCCAGGGAGAACAATGTCTAATATAAGTGCCGCAACCACTTTAAAGTTAGCCCAACATAAAAACATCATTGGGGTTAAAGAAGCCAGCGGAAATTTAGAACAATGCATGCGGATTGTTAATGGTAAACCGGATGACTTTCTTTTGATCTCAGGAGATGATATGAATACCACACCGATGAGAAGTATCGGCGCTGAAGGTGTGATTTCTGTAATGGCCAATGCTTATCCTGAAATAATGGGGGCAATTATTCACGGAAATGGAGAATATTCTAAGAAAGGAACATTCAGTTTGTTGGATATCAATCCACTTATGTATGAAGAAAGCAATCCTGTTGGTGTAAAATGCCTAATGGAATATTTGGGTATCTGTGAAAGTCATGTCAGACTTCCATTACAAAAAGCTTCCAATGATTTGAGAAATAGAATTATCACTGCAGCAGACCGCATCAATACCAATCAATTTTACTCTCCTCATCTTGAGTAGAAAATATATTGCACAAAAAAAGGGGGCCTTATATTAATAAGTCCCCCTTTTTTATGTTACTAAACTCAAGAATTTTTGATATCCTGTACTTCTTTTCTGATATCTTGAGCCATATTTTTTAAATCTTGCATGCCTTTTCTTACCCTTGTTCCTGCCGCTTGATTTTTCTTATCGTAGAATTTGTCAAAATCAGCTTCAAGAGACATTATAAGATCTTTGATTTCATTAAATCTGTTCATAATTAAAAGTTTATTTAGGTTAATGATGAAATTGTTTTTTTATTCAATATAGGTAAATAGTTTATTAATGTACAGTATTGGCCCTTTTTTCTAGGTTTATTCACCAAAAGATGTCGCCAACTCTGTAGTTTTATAATAACCACTACTTAATTTTTCTTTAATTGCCTCAAATGCAGCAATTGTCTCTTCCACATCTGCTATACTATGTACCGCAGTTGGGATTAAACGCAATATAATCATTCCCTTTGGAACGACAGGATAAATCACAACTGAACAAAAGATATTATAGTTTTCACGTAAATCTTTGCTTAATGTAGCCGCTTCACCTACAGTACCGTTCAATACTACCGGGGTTACAGGTGAATTGGTAGTACCGATACTGAACCCTTTTTCTTTCAAACCATTTTGAAGCGCATTCACTATCTTCCAAAGGTTATTTTTGTATTCAGGTCGGCTTCTGATTAAATCCAGTCGCTTCAAAGCTCCTTCCACCATGATAAGCGGTAGCGCTTTTGCAAATATTTGAGAACGCATATTGTATTTCAAGTAATGAATTACTTTCGCATCACCCGCAATAAACGCGCCAATACTTGCCATTGACTTAGCAAAAGTTGAAAAATATAAATCAACTTCTTGCTGTACTCCTTGCTCTTCACAAGTTCCTGCACCGGTTTTACCCATTGTTCCGAAGCCATGTGCATCGTCTACCAAAAGACGAAACTGAAATTTATCTTTCAGTTTCACAATTTCATTCAACTTGCCCATATCTCCGGTCATACCAAATACACCTTCAGTAATAACCAAGACACCGCCACCGGTTTCTTTGCTAAGTTTTTCTGCTCTTTTCAACTGTTTCTCACAGCTTTCCATGTCATTGTGAGGATATACAAATCGCTTACCGATATGCATCCGCAAAGCATCTATAATACAAGCATGACATTCACTATCGTAGACTATTACATCTTTTCTATCGATCAATGAATCAATCACACTCATGATGCCTTGATAGCCGTAGTTAAGCAAATATGCTTTTTCTTTACCCACAAATTGTGCCAACTCACTCTCGAGCTGCTCATGTAGGTCAGTATTTCCAGACATCATCCTTGCGCCCATTGGGTACGCTGCTCCCCACTTTGTGGCAGCATCAGCATCTACTTGTCTTACTTCCGGATCATTTCCTAATCCTAAATAATTGTTCAAACTCCAATTCAGAACTTCTTTACCCTTAAATTTCATTCTAGGTGCAATTTCACCCTCCAATTTAGGGAACATGAAATATCCTTCTGATAACTCGGAATGTTTTCCTAACGGACCAAGATTGGTATTCAGTTTTTCAAATATATCCAATGTGTATTTACTTTGATGTTCAACAAATTACTAACTCAATTGGCTAATAAAACCCTCAAAAATAAGATTTTTAAGTGGATTCAACAAAATTACGTTGATTTTTGGTGAATTCAGTATTCAGCCTTACCCAATATCTATTGCCTATTGGGAGTTTAAGTTTGCTTTTAAATTGTAGATTTGCAAATGCAAAGGGGCTAAAATTAATAGTTTCCTTTTCACCAAACTTTCAATTTTATAATGTACCTAACCACTTAACGAATAATTAGTCTTTATTATGTAGCTCTCGAGCATAATACGCTACCCTATCTATGAAAATAACTGATAAAACCATCGTCCTTTCTTCAAATTCCCCAAGAAGACAACAATTGCTTAAGGACTTGGGCTTCTCCTTTAAGGTAAAAACCTTGCATACAGATGAAAGTTTCCCTAGTGATATGGAAGCCAAACAAGTGGCATCCTTTCTAGCCGAGAAAAAAGCCAATACTTTTCTTCCCCATTTAAAAGATGACCAAGTACTTATTACTGCTGATACCATTGTTATTGCCAATCAAACCATTCTCAATAAACCTCAGAATGATGAAGATGCCATAAAAATGATTCATGCAATCAATGGTAAATCTCATTTGGTAGTTACAGGAGTTTGTATTGCAGATACCAAACAAAAAACAACCTTTTTTGACCAGACAGAAGTGACATTTTCAAAGTTAAGTGAGGAGGAAATTGCCTATTATGTACATACATTCAAACCTTTTGATAAGGCTGGGGCTTATGGTATTCAAGAATGGATAGGCATGGTGGGCATAGACAGTATCAAAGGTTCCTATTATAATGTAATGGGACTCCCTGTTAATTTGCTATACAAAATCTTAAAGGCTAATTATAAATTAACTTTATAGCCTTTTTACTTTCGCAGCTCATTTATGCATCTATAGTATTGTATTTGCTTCCAATTCATGGGAAGTGTTCAATAGTCAACCTATTTTATGGATTCAACTTTTTAATTAAGCAAAAGGCAATAAGATTGCCTTTTGCTTAATTATCAGCTTGTTTCTCTACATATTTAGAAAACTCTTTTATTATTTTCTCTGCTGAGGTAAAGAGGTTTTTGGTTTTCTGCTTGGGCTTGGTTATTTCGCCTACTGCACTTATTCTCATGACTACTTTATCTTTCTTGGTATCTATAAAGTCTACCACCAACTCCCCCATATCATACTTTTCAATGCTATAGGTACTTCTACCCGCACCATATGGGTAAGGCATCATGTATGGGCTGTACATTCCATAATATGGACTCATCATGGGCGTTCTGTTGACCTCTTTTTGCCTATCTGTAAGGTTGGTATTGTACCTTACAATTAAATCCGGTTTGGTTTCGTCTTCCGAAAACCCCATATTTCTCATCCCTTCTGAAAGTCTATGTTTCAAATTTTCTTCGAGAACAGGTGATTCAAATGCATCTTTATCGTAATATTGATTGATTACAAAGAATGTATCGTAGGTATCAAAACTTGCCACTTCATTCTTTTCCATGAAAACCCGAACAGGGCTACAGGCGGAAAAGAAAATGCTTAGAATTAATGCCAATATGCCAATTGAATATTTCATAATTTTTACCTTAATTTTTAACTTCAAGACGAAGACAAAACGTAAAATGTTGCATCAAAGTATAATTTGAATCAAAACTCATTATAAGCCTCTATTGAAATAATCTTTTTTGTGACAAAAAACTTGTATCCTTGTACCTATGCGTGAAAAGGTTGATTTAAACTGTGATTTGGGAGAAGGAATGGCCAATGATAAAGCCATTATGCCTTTTTTAGGGAGTTGTAATATTGCTGCCGGTGGGCATGCCGGTGACAAGCATACCATACTTGAAACGATCAAATTGGCCAAAAAACATCAGGTAAAAATTGGCGCACACCCCTCCTATCCTGACCAACAAAATTTTGGAAGAAAGCCCATGGATATCTCATTTGCTCAACTTGAAGAAAGCCTTTTTCATCAAATTAATTTGGTAAAAAAATTAGCCGCCACTGAAAGCAAATCCATGCACCACATTAAGTTTCACGGAGCATTATACCTTAAAAGTCTCACTTCTGCCAGTTTAGCAGAAAATCTCGCCAAATTTTTGGCCCATAATTATCAAGGCATACACCTATATGCACCCTATGGCTCCTACATGGCTGAAGAGGCCCGGAAACATAAGATTCTTTTAAAGAACGAAGGTTTTGCAGATAGGGCCTATATGACAAGTTCCACATTGGTAAGCCGAAAAAAATCTAATGCTATTCTTATAAACCTTGACGAGGTTAGGCATCAGGTTTTATCAATGGTTTATAAAGGTAAAGTACCCACTTTTGATAAACAGAGCCATGACATAATTGTAGACACAATATGTATTCATGGAGACCATCCTAAAGCTTTGGAAATAGCCCAATTACTAGGCCCCTTGCTTGCTACTTCCACTTTAAACCAATAAGGATGAAATACCCCATTAAAATATTATATCTTGGAATTGATACCATAGAACTTCACTGGCCGGAAATCATTGCAGAAGACTTATTGATTGAAATGAT
Organism: Cyclobacterium sp. 1_MG-2023; assembly: GCF_030546805.1. Lineage (GTDB taxonomy): Bacteria > Bacteroidota > Bacteroidia > Cytophagales > Cyclobacteriaceae > Cyclobacterium. The sequence goes on from NZ_JAUOPC010000001.1 coordinate 492,114, forward strand.
TACCATAAAAAATTTGATTCAAAAAAAATGGCATATCATCATATCATCCATCTACCATAGTTATCAAATTTTAAGTATTCGGCTAAAGCATGTAGCCAATAGTGCTGTTTTTATGGCTTGGTTAGAAGAGTTGATCCAGGGGCCTATACCAAAGGTTGACTTGCCTCAAAGATGGATATGGACCGTTCCTGTATGCTATGAGCAGGAAATAGTCCCCTCCATCAGCAAATATCTGGAGAAAAAAGACATGGATGTACAAACCTTAGTCAAACAACATAGCTCCCAGCAATACCTACTGTATTTTTATGGTTTTTTACCGGGCTTTATGTATTTGGGTGGCCTTCCGAAGGTCCTGCATATCCCCAGAAAAGATATTCCTGATAGAAACATCGCCAAAGGGAGTGTGGCCATAGGTGGGGAACAGACAGGTATTTATCCAATTGACAGCCCCGGAGGATGGTATGTTGTGGGTAAAATGCCAGTCCCTATATTTGGCAATGGTAAATTAAATTTACCTTTTAATCCCGGAGATAAAATTCAGTTTGAAGCCATTTCTTCAAGAGAATTAATAGAGATTCAGGAAGCAAGTAATTATAATTGGGAAAAAACATTGTATCGTGGGTAAAATAGTCTTTATAAAAGCCGGATTATTTACTACAATCCAGGATCAGGGGAGGTTAGGTTTTGTGGACAAAGGAATCCCAATTTCAGGGCCTATGGATGAATCTTCCTTCCATTTGGCCAATTTGCTGGCAAGAAAAAATCCCGGCGCAGCATGTCTCGAAATATATATGGGCAATGTATTGCTTTACTTCACCGAAAATTGCCAAATAGTATGCACAGGGGCCAATGCAAAAATCAAGGTTGAATCAAAGGTATATGGCACCAATGAAATCATCAATATTTCTGCCTATTCAAAGGTAAATATCGCTTCATTTCGTCAAGGTCAATGGCTTTATCTGGCTATTAATGGAGTTTTTGATAGTGAATGTATTATGGGTAGTCAAAGTTTTTACCAAGAAATCACTCCTCTGGCCAAATTTAGAGACAGTGATATTTTAACTTTTACTAGTTCTTCCGACCTTATTCCTACAGATTTTTCCAAGGTTAAGCCAAGAGGATTTTCCAACGCTCCTCAAATTCCGGTCTTTCCGGGACCTTCCTTTTCTTCCTTGAGCAAAGCTCAACAACATGCACTGACTGACTCTAGTTTAACACTTTCTCCCATCCAAAACAGAATGGGAATTCAGTTGGTGGAAAAAATTAAACATTCCCTTCCTGAGCTGATTTCAGGCCCGGTGTATCCCGGTACAGTTCAATTGACCCAAGCGGGAAAAATCATTATTTTAATGAAGGATGCCCAAGTAACTGGGGGATATCCTCGTGTTTTACAACTAACAAGCAGCGGTATCTCAAAGCTCTCTCAGTTAAGGCCACAAACAAAGTTCAAATTTCACCTGGTCACGCAAAAGGACTTTGCCAATTAATGGATACAGGTCAAGCATTTGTTAATATTGGTCATAGATCCACCCACACAATATTGCCAACCCAAAACTTACTAAGGTTCCAATCAAAATATACTCTGTCAGCTTTCTGTCTTTAGACTCCTTCAGATCTCCAAACCTAAATACCGACTTTGCTGCCACCAAAAATCCTATGGCTTCCCATCTTCCGGCAATTATAAAAATTAAAACAAACCATCTTTCCAGTATACCAATGTATTGCCCTGCTTTTTCCAATGAACCAATTTCATCATCTGTTGCAGGTGTCCATTTTGAAATGATCGTCTTGATTATTATTGAGGAAGGTATTGATAAGAAAACAAGCAAAGTAAGCACCAACCAAAGTTTTTCTGAAATTGGGTACAGTAGCGCAATAAAACCTGGATCTATCCAAGCTACCACCACGCCTATGGTTAACAAATGCGCCAGTTGATCTATAAAAAACCAATACCTTTTGGTACTCGGTTTTTGTGCATATAACTTAATTAGGTCCACAAGCCCATGAACAAACACAATCCCTAAAGCATAAGGCCAAAAACTCATGTCAGCCATGATTAGCATAATAAGTAAGCCATGTACCAATAGGTGCAAGTAAAGTTGGTAGGCCTTGAACTTTTTTGCTTCTTTTGCCTCCACCCATCGGCTGGGTTGAAAGACAAAATCTCCCAATAAGTGAGCTAAAATCAGCTTTATTAATATTATCATGAGGTAAACTTTGCTATTCGTTTTGGAAAATAATTCACCAATGTATTAATTACTTCAAAATGAGCCCTGGAAAGCCGTGCACTTACTGAGTTTTGACTAATATGCTCCATCGCTCCTAATGCTGTTTGATTTTTTTCAGGGTGCTTGAATGCAAGACATACCATTTTTGCAGAATTGATTGACCAGTTGTCCATGATCGTCAATGCCAATCGAAGCATAAGGTTTATTTCCTCGTTTAACTCCGTGTATTCACTCTTGAACATTATCCCCTGCTGCTCCTTTTCAAGCTCCTCAAATATCTCGCCCGAATAAACATAAGCAGGTCCATTATTTTCCAATAGTCTATCGGATACATAATGCTCCTCTCCTATACCCAGGCCCATCCGTATGTCCAACGGTGCTATTGACCTGATGGCAGCCTTTAATAATATGGCTGCAAATAATAACTTCCCCGGTTCCTTTATTCTCAATTGAAAGCTGTCTCCCCGATAGATTTCCCAATCGCTTCCCTCCTTTCCCCATTCTTTCAATTCTTTCTTTAATTCCTGCATCCATTGGGCTGCCGGAACTTTACGTGAATTGATCAAGTCTGCTGTGATGATCCCTATCATTGAATGTTTCATTTATCTACTATTTACAAGATAAATCAATTTATCGATTAATTAGTAGATAATCAAAATTATCGACTAAAAAGAAGATAAATTTAAGAATTTAACATGAATTGATCCATAACACCCACTATACCAATAAGAAAGAAGCCAATCAAACCTGTCACCAAAAGGTAATACAAGGTAGGAAGAATGGTTTTGCGAAGCACACTTCCTTCTTTGCCTAGAAGCCCAACAGTGGCAGAGGCTGCTACAACATTGTGTATGGCGATCATATTTCCGGCTGCCGCACCAACTGCCTGCAATGCTAAAATCCAGGTGGGAGACATTCCAAGGTTATCAGCAACTCCAAATTGAAACAAGCTAAACATTAAATTGCTAATGGTATTGCTACCGGCAATAAAGGCACCAAGTGCCCCTATAAATGGAGCAAAGAATGGATAAACCATCCCCACTTTAACTGCCGACCATTCTGCCATCAAAATAGGCATAGACAGCATACCTGAAGCATTCTCCCCTGAGTTAATATATACCCTTACCATGGCAACAGCAAAGAGTAACACTGCACCTGCTTTGAAAATCATTTGTCCACTTTCAGAAAATGCCGCTTTCACTGCCTTGCCATTCATCCCATGAAGAAAATAAGTAAAGACACAGACAATAAGCAAAAGTGTACCGGGCAAATACAAGGGAGTGCTGGTGGCAGCAATATTGGTTCCAAGTATGGGGTCAATGCCAAAAGAAATACTGGTTAACCAATTTTTAAAAGGCAATTGAGGCAGCCTGCTTAACACCAATAAAGCGGCTAATAAAACATAAGGTAGCCAAGCCAATTGTAATGAGAATTTAGGCTTCATTGAAGTCATCTCAGCTTCAGCTTCGTTATTTTTAAAATTTGCTGCTCCCAACCAGTCTTCAGGCCAATGCTTGGCTTCTTCCATTTCCCAAGTTAATTTAGGCACCAAAAAGCCCTTTCTGGCTGCAGAAACTACCAAAGCCAAGCCCACCAAAGCGCCAATAAGAGAAGGGAATTCAGGCCCTAAAAAAAGCCCTGTAATCAGATAAGGAATGGTAAATGACAACCCGGCAAAAATAGCAAAAGGAAAAACCTGAAACCCTTCCTTCCATGACCTGTTTTTACCAAAAAATCTACAAAGCATCAAAACCATTAAGAAAGGCATAAAGCTCCCGACAAGGGCATGTACAATGGCCGCATTACCGGTAACAGCAGCCAAGACATCAGCAATATTTAATCCCATCAAATCTAACCTGGATGTCAACTCAGGATTTTCCATACCTCCTTTAACGCCAACCAATATAGGCGTTCCCACCGCACCGAAAGTAACGGCAGTACTTTGAACCATCATACCCAACACAACAGCTGCCAAGGCCGGAAAACCAAGGGCAACCAATAAAGGGGCAACTATAGCCGCAGGTGTTCCAAACCCGGCAGCTCCTTCAAGAAAAGATCCAAAAAGCCAGACAATGATGATTACCTGAATTCTTCGGTCTTTACTTATTCCAAAAAAACCATCCCGAATACGGTCGACAGCTCCTGAATACTTAAGAAAATTAAGCAATAAAATAGCACCAAAAACAATGTATAGGATATCAAAAGTGATAAACAAACTTTGAATGGTGGAAGCCAGAATTGTCAATAGGGACATTCCCCAGAAGGCAAAAGCCAAAATTGAGGTAAGCAGAAAAGTCACCGGCATCGTAATTTTGGCGGCAACACGAAAACCTACCAACATTACTGATGCAACCAGAATTGGAAAAACGGCTAGGAAAAACAATAGGGTTTGAGACATCTTTTACAACAAATGTATATAATCGCTAAAAGCATTAAACAATAAAATCCAGATTTTCTGTGATTCGCTCTCCATTTTTATTCAAATGGTTGATATAGCGATCAATTCTTTTTTCAGCAAGCTTTAAATCAACATTATTTAGGTTAATATTCAACAAATCAATGAACCATGGAATCTTCTTCTCTTGCTCAACGTACTTTTTTACAATGGCCTTGGCAATGGGAAGTGTTGTAGCCTTGGAAGCTTCATGAACATCTTTGCTATCCGCAGCTAAAAGTTTAAGATACTCCTCCTCCAATAACCTGTTATACAATTCTTCGGTGAATACATCTCCTTGGGTAACACCGGCATCTTCATCAGCCTCGGTAATCCTAGCCCCTTTGTGAAGCCACTCCCATAAGATACTCAAGCGAATTTCACCTGTGGCCATATCCTCCATCAGATAAAGTACATTTTCATTACCAAAAAAATCAGCCGGCTTCAAAGCCGCAGCTTGCATGCCCTGCCCAAAAGCATTGGCATACTGCAAGCCTACACTCAATAAATTCCTTGCTCCTCTGATCGTTCTGGGAGCAGGTTCAAGGTGGATCAAGCCTTCGGCATCATCTTGGGTATAACTGAGCTTTTCAAAGCCTCTTCCCATTTGGTTGGCTTTGCCTGCTTTATCCCAAACGGGACGAACAATATGAACCATTTTCCAATGTGCTACCCATTTTCCACTTGCTCCTTCCCTTAGCTCTCTTTCCGCACCGGCCAAAGCTTTTTCCATGCTTGCACTTACGCCTTCCGTAGATCCAACAGGTATATTGGGCTCCATACCTCCTTGCCATAAGGCAAAATTACTTTTGTTATCAGGTGTATTGACGGCTCTCCTTACCCTATCTTCATAATTCCTCATGTAGCCATAAGTCATGCCTATAGATTCTATATTAGGGTTGATAAAGGACTGATCCCAGGCCATCGCATCTGAAACACTATTAATATAATCCCATCGACCCGTATTATAACCTACGAAGTGTTTTCCTAAAGCTGCCCTTATTTCCATTAGTTGGAAAGTTGCTTCTAGCTGCTCCACAAGTACATAGACCTTGATAGCTCCATCTTCCAGTCCCAAATGCTTTTCCAAAGCACTGATCATCTTATTCCACAATGCTGCTTCTTCGGCCGTTTGAATTTTTGGCAGGTACAGCACTATAGAAGCCTTTGCCGCCATCAAGGCCTGAAAATTATTCACCACATAAAGCACCAAATCAACAATGGAAGCTGAAAAAGAAGCACCACTGCTGAGACGGATATGTCTGTCATCTAAATGAAGACCCCTGGCCCTAAAAATCTTGGTGGTAAAGCCTAGCTGGGCTCTCCAATCAACAATTTTTTCCTGACCAAAGAAACTTTTACTCCAATTGTTCATTTGAGTAGCTACTTCTTCAGCCACTGTTAAAAATATTGGGGAGCCCTGAATGGCCAATTTAAGGTTACGCTGATTGTCCAAGGACATGGTAGACACCTGGCCTAAAGCATCTTCTCCATCAAACATCCAACCATCGGCACCGGAAAGTAAAGCATAAGCTACATTCCGAATACTACTTTCTAAACTTGCATTGGGCTTTGCTCCGGGTCCGGTACCTTGAATCCACTGTTGCTGAAGATCTGAGGGAATTTCAGCTCCTTCAAATTTGCCGGCCCTGGCATCCGATACCAGAATATTTGTACCCGGTATATTGGTATCCGGATTTAAAAATGTCAATTTACTCCCTTTTCGACTCCTTTCTTTTCTCCGGCGAAGCCTGATATCCATTAGCTTTTTTACTTCTTCATTAAAGGGAGTCATGAATGAAAGGGCATCAATCACTCCGGGAGAATAAACATCCCCATAGGTCTCTCTTAAATTATTCCTAATAATGATTTCGGAATTACTCATCTTTATAGTTTCTTCTAGGTTATTGTTTCATGGTTTAAACTCCCATCTCCTAAGCAGACCTCCACCTACAGAGTAAAAGCATATAGAAAAGGGTTTCATTCGAAATATAGTAAAAGCGTAAGTAACATTAATCAAGCAAGATAACAAACCCTTGCTACCTCCACATTCCCTATTATATCAATAGCTAAAAAACACTAAGGAATAAATATCTATTTAAATTCCCAAGGTAAAAAATTTGCTCAAAGGAAAACCCATGAAAAACACAAAACCAAACAAATTAAGTGTGTAGAATATGTAAATAAATAGGAAGCTTTAGTCCGGATGGTATAATTGAAGTCTTGTGTCAAATTTTAACTTAATTTGTTTAAAAAATACCACGGGTAAACAACCCTTGGTAAATCAAACAATCATTAATTTATTATACCTTTTTCGATTTTAACATCTATGCTAAGCCGGACTTCCCAGGTTAAAGTTATTTATGCCTTCCTGGTTAATGAAAGGCTGATTTCTCATGCGTTTTCCGGACATTTTATAAATGGCATTGGCCACTGCACCACCGGTAGGAGGAAGAGCAGGTTCTCCCAATCCTGTAGGGTCAATTCCATTGTCAATAAAATGGGTTTCAATTTCAGGAATTTCTTTCATGCGAATCAAGCGATAGCTATCAAAATTCTTTTGGTCAGCCACACCATCTGTAAAGGTAAGATTGGCAAACATCGCATGCCCCATACCATCCAGCATGCCTCCCCTAACTTGCTGATCTGCTCCGGTAGGGTTGATCACTATTCCACAGTCTGTCACCGCGTATATTTTATCCAGCACTGCTTGCCCATCTTTAATTTTGGCCTCGGCCACTTGCGCTACATAAGATCTATGAGAAAAATACACACTAAAACCTTGAGAAACCCCATCCTTTTTACCCCAATTAGATTTTTCTGCTACAGCCTTAATCACACCTTTCATTCGGTCAATATCATAATGAATTTCTCCAACCGGGTTTTTCTTGGCTTTGTCCAATAGTCCTAACCGTAATTCAATGGGATCCTTGCCTATGGCTTCTGCTACTTCATCAAGAAATGACTGCTCAGCAAAAGCCAAAAAGTTGGTTATTGGCGCGCGCCATGCATTGGTGGTAATCGGTGACTTGTACTCTGCTGATCTTATTTCCAAGTTATCGATTGCACCGGCAGGAAAATTATTCTCTCTGGTTGTGTTTCCTGCATTGATGCCGGCCCCACTCAACTTATAACCTATCACTTCATCCTTATCATTCAAAGCGGCTTCAAACCTATACTTAACGGCAGGCCTATAGGCGCCACCGGTGATGTCATCTTCTCTTGACCAAGTTAATTTTACAGGGGCTTTAAGCATTTTAGATAATTCAACGGCTTCTTCTACAAAATCTGCCCTAAGCCTCCTGCCAAAACCACCTCCCAATCGCGTTAATGCTACGCTTACTTTCTCAGGATCTATTCCACATATCTCTGCTGCAGCTTTTCTAGCCCGATCCGGGGTTTGGGATGGTCCTATTAATTCCACACTATCCTCTTTTACATTTGCAAAAAAGTTCATGGGTTCCATGGGACTATGGGATAGAAATGGACATTGGTATTCACTTTTGATTACCCTAGCTGCATTTCTAAAAGCGTTATTTACATCCCCATCCTTTCTTTTGACATCACCAGCGCCGGAATTCAGCAACTCGTCAAACTTCTTATCATGAAAGGCTGTAGACTCCAAAGTCCCTTCTATTGGCTCATAGGCTATTTTCAGAAGTTTCCTTGCTTTCATCAGTGGCCAGGTACCTTCACCTATTACTGCTACATTGTTTTTAAAAGTAAGTACGTCCTTTACCCCTTTTACTTCTTTTGCAGCTTCAGCATCAACTTTTTTCAGTTTCATGCCAAAAGGTGGCCTTTGAATCATGGCATGAAGCATATTTTCACGGTAAACGTCAAAACCATACAAAGGCTGTCCGGTAAACATGGCATCATTGTCTACATTTTTTACAGCCGTTCCAATGATCTTAAAATCCTTGATATCCTTTAAAGCTACATTCTCCGGAACCGGTAATGAAGCTGCATCAGTGGCAAGCTCTCCATAGCTGATTTTTTTTGATCCGTGAACCACATTTCCTTTCTCTGTAGTCAAGGAAGATAAAGGTACATCCAATCGCTTTGCAGCAGCCTCCATCAGCATTTGCCTTGCTGTGGCCCCGGCTTGTCTCAGTCTTTGCCAAGAATGAGGCATGGCTCCTGAGCCTCCGGTTACTTGCCTATCATATTTCTCGGTATCCAAAAAAGCCTGCTTCACCCTAACATTCGACCAATCTACATCCAATTCCTCTGCAACAATCATAGGAAAGGAAGTTTTGATATTTTGTCCCAATTCGGGGTTGGGTGAATAGATGACTACGTGGTTTGTCGGGGAAATAGAAAGAAAACTATTGTAATTGATGGCTTTATCAAAGATTTCCTCATTGCTAACAACTTTCATTTTGGGTGAATCACAAGCTGACCAATTAAATCCAATCAGTAAACCACCACCTGCAGTTGCCGCAATTTTTAAAAAATCCCTTCTATTTGATTTTAGTGCTTTGTTCATGGTTATTTAATTTTTGATGAGGCCAATAAAACTGCTTCCTTGATACGGTGGTAAGTGCCACACCTACATAAATTGGCATTCATCCCATCGATTACTTCCTCTTCGGTAGGCGAAGGATTATTCTTTAGCATAGCTGCTGCTGTCATTATCTGCCCGGCCTGACAATAGCCACACTGGGCAACGTCCACTTCTTTCCATGCTTGTTGCACAGGATGATCTCCTGCTTCCGAAAGCCCTTCGATAGTGGTGATTTTAGCATCTCCAACAGAGGCAATAGGTAATCCACATGACCTAACAGCAGCATCATTGAGATGAACAGTACATGCACCACACTGTGAAATTCCGCAGGAATATTTGGTTCCAACCAATCCCAGGTTGTCCCGAAGTACCCATAGTAATGGGGTATCGGAATCAACATCTACCTCATAGCTTTTATTGTTAACTTGAATTTTGTAGTTCGCCATATTTAATTAGGTATAGTTATTTTCTTACTCAAATTTTAAAATCAAAAGTTTCCTAATGCTATCAATCTTTAATGTCATTTAGGGAAATCAGTTGCCCGTATAATATTTTTAAAGATTGATTTAGACAGAAACTTACATTTCTAGATCAGAAATTCAGTAATGTGGAGAAATAATTTAAAATAACCCTATCAATACATTTTCAATGTTTTTCTTTTGGATAATTTTAAATTTAGCCCCCCACATAAGGCTTTTAAAATAAGCTGTTTATTCTTTTGTTATTGAAAAATAAATAATTAAATTTTGAGGTACAATAAACCAACGCAATTTTTCTACCTCAAACCCTAAATTATTATTAAAATGAATAAATTACCGGGCTTACTGGTTTTGGCCGGGGTCATTTTAGTTGTCCTGTTTTTTTATTCCAATCCCGAAGTTTTGGATAAAATATGGTTATGGCTGGTTGGTTTTGTTGGTTATTTAATCATGCTGTTTGGAAAAGGTTATGAAAAATTAAAAGACTTGTTTAAAGAACATGAACCCGCTCCCATTCAAACATCATCTAAAAAAAGCCTAGAAGATAAAATTAAGCATCTCAATATAACTGATAATCCGGAACTGGAAAAGATAAAATCTTTGGTTGAAAATGAAGAGGTAGCATCAGTCCCGGAGGCTTTGGTAACTATATTAAGGTATGTAGATGATGGGAATACTACTTTGGGTATGTTATTTATTGAAAAGAAATTTTTCGCGTACACCTTGGAAGATACGCACCGTGATGAAAAAATACCCGGAGGAACTAGAATTCCGGAGGGATACTATAAACTGGGCATCAATGAAAACCTCAGTCCATTGACGCAAAGGTATAGGAATAGGTTTAACTGGTTTAAATACCATATTGAGATAAAAGATATCCCTAACTATGACAAGGTATATGTGCATATAGGCAATACCCATAAAGACACAGAAGGCTGTATTCTAATAGCTGACGGTGTCAATGCTGCCAATCCTGAAAAAATGATACTACAGTCACAGAAAGCTTACGAACGCTTTTATAAAATAGTATATCCAAAAATAAACCAGAATGAGCCCTTAGCCATCAATATTCTAAATGAAAACTGGTTTGAGCGACTTACTAAAAAGAAGCAACTGGTTAACGCCTAAAACATGATTCAATAACCAATACTGACCGATATACTCCATGGAAAAAAGCCCTTCATCCGTAGAAAACCAGGACACTAAGTCTTCTTTTATATCCGAGCGAAATTATTTGATAATTCATATTATTTCAATAATAGTAATCGCTCTTGCTGCCCTGATTTTCATAGTGCCGAGCATGGAAAGCGCCAACCATGCCTTTGCTATCGGCTTTGTTATTATAGTGGCCTTGAGTTTTATCTACGGTTTAATCGCAAGACATATTAGTCCAAAGGTAAAAGACAGGAATCCAAATTTTAATCCATACCATACTTTTTTCTTTAAGGGAACGGTTATCCTGTCTGTCATCTTAGTCATTTTTGCCATACTCGGTGCCCTCTTTATTTATATTGAACATGACAATCTTTTTCAAGCGGTAGGGCTTGCTACCACAGTGATTTGGATCGCATTATTCCTAATTTACTTTATGTGGTCTGTTTACCATTACAATATAAATTACGGCTTAACAGATCAGGATTGGCAACGCATTTATGATTTCAGAGACATGCACAGCAAAGGCATTCCTGTAAAGGCTTCTGATCTGGAAATGCCCGAACACAATCCATATAAAAGTCAAACATTCGGCTTACCTCCGGGTACTGTAAGGGGTATGATCGCTTTTACCCTCTTGATGGGAGGAATGTCATTGTTGATCGTCAGCTTTGGTACACAGTATTCCGGAGTAGATGCGGCCTTATTGAGTCAACAATTTGAATTTTTTGAAACCGCCTTTTTAATGATGATCGCTTTCTATTTTGGAGACAAGTCTCTAAAATACCTACGTGAAAGGTGGGTACCCAAACAAAGCAATACCCAAAACGGTGGGCAAGTTCAAAATAATCAATCCGTCTCGCCTTCTTCCATTCAAGAAAGCAAGGCCATGTTCCCCATGGATAATCTGGAAATAGACAATGCCTATTTTGACAATGAAGACAGGATCTTTTCCATTGAAAACGGTCTTCAATCAGAAGATGCTCCTCCTGCTAGCCAACAAAGGTCTTTGCTATCCACTTCTTTTGAAGCACAACCGGAACTTAGTTTACATAGAGAAGAATATGTTCAAATCAAAGACAACACCAATAGCAAATTGCTAAGTGATATGGACATCAGGATAGCATTGGATGAATTGGAAGCGCAGGAAAATATAAAAATAAGCCTACCGGTAATAAAGGCCTTGGTTAAGGTGGAATCTGCAGGCCGTGGTCACCTAAGCGATGGAAGGGCGAAAATTCTATTTGAAGGACATAAATTTTGGTACTGGCTTAATGCGTTCGGAAAAGACCCTGAAGCATTAAGTGTAGGCCATGAAGACATTATCTATAAAAAGTGGACAAGAGCCCATTACAGGGTAGGTTTAAAAGAATACGACAGGCTTGAAGAAGCCAAAAAAATAGATCCTAAGGCGGCCATTTATTCCACTTCTTGGGGTTTGTTCCAAATTCTGGGTGAAAACATGGAACACAATATAAAATCCAGAAATTATAAGGATGTAGCCGAATTTGAAGCCAAACAACATGAATCAGAATATTTCCATTTCTTGGATTTTCTGGCATTTATTAAAATTAAGAAGGTCCGTGGCAAAGCCCTGATTGAGTACATTTCTGAATCAAATGAAGGAAATTACGATTGGGAATCTTTTGCCTATGGATATAATGGAAGTGGCTATAAGGTCAATGAATACCACCTCAAAATGAAACACTTCTATGAGCAATTCAAAAATGAGCAAACATGGAAAGCTTAAAATCGAAAATGCTCCATATGGCCTTTCTCTTCGGTGTTATAATTCTAATTAGCAGTTGTAAAGAAGAAAAGAGAGGCTTGGTTATAGGTAAAATACAACAGGCAAGTGACTTGGTGGTTACAGAATTTGTTGTGGACAAGGTCGTTTTCGGAAAGAAGGAAAAAAACATACTTTTTGTGCCCGTTAATGAAGCCTCATTTTTAGCTTACTCTAGAGCCAAAATTAAAACAGGAATCAACCTAGAAAAAATAAAAGAAGAGGACATTTTGATTGAAGGGAATAAAATAACCCTTTATCTTCCTACAATTGAAGTGATAAATTTCTCCTATCCTCCGGAGGATTTTATAGAAGATTCATTGGTGTCCAATCCAAAACGTTTTTTGAACTCCATTAACCTGGAAGATCAAGAAACTTTCTTTAGGCTTGCAGAAATGGATATTAGAGACCAGCTTCCTTATATGGGCTTGGTGGAAACCAGTCAAAACCATACCAGGAAATTGATGCATACTTTGCTAAAAAATTTTGATTTTGAGGAGATTTTTATCCATTTCAAAAGTGATTCTTTGAAAGTCCGGCAAATACAAATTTCAGACAATACTATAAATCCATGATAGGTCAAATTCTTGGTAGTGCTCGCCTCATTATCCAAATACTGCTTGTGGTTGCCGCAGTAGTATTGGTATACATGTGGAATCCAATGAATGTATTTGGAGGGAAGGCCACATTAAAGCCTACAGCCAATATGGTTTCAGAAATTAGGGAAATTGGCGAAATGATCACTGCTGAATATTATGGGGAAGTATTGACTTCTATTGATGAAGTACAAATTGATTTTCAACAGGAACCCCAAATTAATTTACAGGCAGAAGCTACATTTGATAAAATTCAGGAAGAAATTGATAACCTGAGAAACTTCCATAAGCTTACTTTAGACCAACGCCTAGAGATTGGCGATCCCGATAATGAACTTAAAAGAAGGGTAAGGACAAAAACATTGGTAAATGAAGTAGGAAAAAGCAATATTCTTGAAAAACTCAATTATCTGGGCGATTGGCAAAACACCAGTCGAATGCTCTTTTTCAATGAAGTTTTATCTTTTATTTATCTGAAGCAAAATGATAAGGAAGATGTCATTACAGAGCCATTAAGAGAAAATAGGTTAACAAAAACCTTGGATAAATGGTATCTAGACGATTCCAATGCCGAATGGTCCACCGAAGCATTTACCTTAGATTACTTTTCCAGTAAATTATCTGACCTTCCGCGGAGTGAGGCGAAGAAAAAGTTAGCCATGATTGGTAGGGGAACAGTAAAAGCCGGTTTTGATTTTAAAGATTTGCAAAGCCATATGTACTACCTTAATGAAGAGGTGGGCGAACTACACATTTTTGGTTTGGCTCCTAAAATTCTAAATGCCGACATTAACCCTTGGTTTATACCTGAAAAAGGGATTCCGGGTTTTGATCTACTCACTTACAATGGAAAGGTAAGCTTTAAAGATAGCAAGAAAGTAAAAATCTATGCCGTTCAGAAGCTAAAAACCAATGCCAGAACTGCAGGAATAATTGAACAGGCTGAATTAAATGGCGGTCAAACCATAAGTCGGCTGGTAAGCTTACTTACAGAGGTAGAAGTCAAAAAGGTTATTTTCCACCATGATGAAATCATAGACCTTACCAAAGAAATTCAGGAAGATCACTACATCAGCTATGAAGAAGCTGCCCACTTTGAGCGCACGCTTGAAGAAGAATTAAACAAAATTGACTCCTTAAAAGTGGCACAGGAGGATAGGTACAACAACAGGAAATTGGCCGAAACCAAATTAAACACGTTGGTTCAAATGCTCAAGCAATTACAAACGAATGAGTTTGAGGATCAAAGCTTGAATTATAATCATTTTTCCACATTATTGTACCGCACCAGTGAAGATGGGCTTGTTAATGAAAAGGAATGGGCGAAGATTAATAACATCCATAAAGAAATGTTAAACAATCGGACTTCAGCATTGTGGACAAGCATGGATACCCTATTGTTAAGAGCTCAATGGAATGTGGGCTTGTACCAATTGCTAATAGATTCAATAGCCATTGGGAAATATCTTCCTAAAACCATGGCAATGAATGATTGGGAAAATAGAGATTTGAGTATTCCTGTTAGAAATATCAATTTAAACCTTGCAGATTCAATTGTTTCATTTGACCAGTTCAATCCCAACAGTGAATCAAGGGACAGCCTCCTCCATTTAATAAGCTTAGAAAAATATCAGCCTACCGAATGGGAGAATTGGATAACGGATAAGGAAACCATTGTCAACTTTGAGGAAAAAGACTTGTTGACCTCTCTAGCGATTGCCCCTTCAAAGTTCTGGTTATTCAATAAGGACGATCCGAATCATATTAAGGAATTAAATATTCCCTTGGAAAAAATAACTTTTCCATTGTTACTTGGTTTGGACATCCGTGACAATTTGGAGATTGGGAACCATATTGTATTCAAATCATCAGAAAACCTTTTGGAAGATATAAAACAGCCCATTTCCGGCAAGGAAACTGGTTTGACTGATAGTCAGCTCAAAGGTCTAGAACAGCATTTAATCAACCTTTACACCCAACACAAAGCCTATCATAACCGAGATTTTCTAACCAAGGCCAATCATTGGCTAACTGAGAAAATGGAAAGCAAATCCGGAATTCTTGATAAGTTCAAATAAAGCTTGCCAATCCGATACCTTATCAGGGCTTCAATCGTTAAGGTTTAAAATAGGTTTCAAAAACATTACCGGCAAAAAACTTACCGAAAGAACTGATAGCCTTTCTTCCCTCTTCTTTGGTTTTGGGGTGAATGGCTTTTACAGTTCTCAACTGCTTAAGCAGGTCTGAAACTTTGATAACCAACTTACCCTTGCCTACAATATTCCCGGCAGGAGAATTCCCTTCATAAAGCGTAATAAAAAGGGTTGTCGTATCCTTCCAAGCATCCACTACTTTGTCATTGTGGATGTCTTTAAAACCTTCAAAATAATAATTATCACCTTCAGGACTGATAAGTTCTGCGGTATAATTCATTCGCTTTCTTCCACTATCCCCCTCATCTTGAATAAATAAATTGAAATCACCATTGTAGGCAGAGACGGCTTCTTTACATATTGCAGGAGCATTCATACTTCCAACCATTTTACCAGCATGTTTCTCATTGGAAACAAATGCGTCAATGTCTTCCGTTTGAATGGTTAGGGTAAACTCAAATGTGGTATTGTCGATTTTCCCTTTGGCAAAGCCTTTTTCAAAATCTTCCTTTTCACCTATACCAATAATGCCTTTCATGGTTTCAGTAAATTGCACCCCGGTACCTGTAATTTGATTACCAACCGGCTTGGATGGAGCCACAAATTCATAATTCAAATCATAGCCTTTCTCCTCAGCAATAAGCTTACAACTCCTTTCAGTCAGTGCACTGATAGTCAAAAGGGGATTGGTCCCAACGGGTCTAGGTATAATGGCTCCATCTAATACGTACAAGCCATTGTGTAAGGCCGTATTACTTTCTCCAGAATACACCTGCCCCTTATGATCCACTACCCCGGTATCCACACTGTCACCCATCCCACAACCTCCCAATGGGTGTACGGTTACCAAGTCATAATTCATCAAATTATTCCATGTTGGATTGGGTATTTTAGTCCCTCCCAAGGCCTGAGTGGCACTGAACATCTCTCCACTTACTTTCTTAAAGATCTCCTGTTTACCTACACCTTCCCAATTTAAGTTTAATTTCCCTTCATCATCCATTTTCATGACCCCATTTCCATCATCATGCGTCATCACCAAATAGATTTGGGTATGGGCAACTGCACCATGAAAAGCTCCTAAAAAAAGGCTTCTAAACTCTCTTAACTTTTCTTTAAAGTAATCTTTTATTCCCCTATCTGTGTCTTTTCCCACCAACCTAGAAAAGGCAATCAGGGCCTTTGGCATTAAACTTCTTATTGGACCCGGAACGGTTCCTTCCTCAAGGGTCATTCCAGAGGCCAAATCTTTGCGTTCTCTTAAATCGATGATACTGGTGATACAAGGTCCAACGTTAGCTATTTGATCCGTTCCCTTATTCCCTAAGCCTATGCCATTGATCCTTTCATCATTGTTATAGCCAAAACCAAGTACATCACCATTGCCTGTAAACCTCATTCCCAACCTGTCAGAAACCTTTAATCCTTTTTTGGCAGAACGGAAAAGAATTTCCGTAGAGCCCAAAGACCCCGCACTAAGCACTACATTCTTTGCTCTGACAAACAATAGTGGTGCATCAAAATTATCTCTCCCAATACCAATTGGATGGTAGTAAACTTGCCAATGTGATTTAAATTTTTTGACATACCGGACATTAATGGATGTAAAAATATCTGCCCCGTGGTTAAACGCATCAGGTAAATAGTTCATTGCCGTGGTATTCTTTGCCCCTACATTACATCCGGTAACACAGTCCCCACAATTAGTACATTTTGGTTGCTCGACACCAACGTGATTGGTTTTATTTTCAAAATTCACATTGATGTCCAATAAACCAAAGTGCGCCGACATATAATCAGCCGATTTGCGCATGGCTTCTGTTTTTTTCAGCACCGGGTAACCATTTTTATTTTCTGGATAAGGATTGGGCTTCAGCATATCCCATGCCCTATTTACCCCTTCTTCAAAGGAGGCCAAGTCTTGCCTTATTGGCAAGGGCCACATTTCATCCTCCATTACCCTTTTCTCCGGTTTAATGGAGACGTTGGCATTTACTAAAGAGGTGCCTCCCAGCCCACAACCTTTAAATACATTAATGCCATTTCCCATGGTAAATTCATAGAGCCCGTTTTTTTCGAGACTCGTAGATTTCCCTTTTATGAAATTCATTTCTTTTGAAGCACCCAGTAAGGTATCGGGGAATTCCCCGGGCAAAAACTCCTTCCCTTTCTCAAAGAGGCAAACAGACTGGCCGGCACGAGCCATTCTAGAGGCTGAGATGCTACCTCCATATCCAGAACCTATAATCACATAGTCATATTCCGGTTGTATACTGCCGAGGGGTTTAGCTAATTTTTTCATTTTTTATAAATATTGGGTCCTCTATCAATTCATAGTTAATGGGTCCTCCTTCAAAACGAGGATTTTTCTCTGTTCCTACTGCTTTCCAATTGCTAACCACATTTTTTACACCAATTGGGTAAATGGTAAGCCCTTCTTTGGTGACCGAAATTCTCAAAAAGTTTTTATACCCTTCCCATCTGTAAGAAGAGGAAGCTTCAGTAATGTGGTTCTTTAATAAGCTAACACTTACCGTTAAATAAAGGCCAAAAATTAAGCAACTTATAAACCCACCGAGAACTATCATCTCGGCTGTAAACAGAGCTATTTGTTTACCATTGTCCACTTCAAACTCCCAAACATTCAGGTTCATATAGGAAAAGAACCACAATAGAAAATAAAAATTAATCACATGAAGCAGTCCATGGATCACACCTGCGATATAATTCAATTTCTTCTTTCCTGAGCTGGTATCGGTAAATAATATTAAGCCTGCAAATAATAAGAGGTTCAGAAATAGAGCTGTAGGAAAGTGTAGCAAATTAGAACCTATAACGCTCAAAATTTGAGACAATTCACCTTGGAACAAGTTGAATTCAGACAATTTTTCCATCAAACTTTCCCCTCCGGTGGGCTTTGTTTGGAGTATCCATGTGGTAAAGACATTGTAAGTCCCAAAAAACAACAACATCGTAAGGCTAAAAAACGGAAAAGCAAGGTTTAGTAAGCTAAGTTTGGTAGAGCTTGATTTTGAGGGGAATGTTTTCTTTAATTCCGCCTTTCTTTCATGGGTACCTATTATTTCTTCTTGTAATGTATGGGTAGGATGCATAAAGGCCCCACCGCCTCCGGCAGTGATAAAATGACATGGTTTGGTTTCGTCCTTTACTGTTTCATACCTGGCATAATGGTGCAAATCACCTGTCAATATTGCCTCGATGTTTATTGACTTGTTTTTTTCTTCATAGTCCTTTTCACCTTGACCCAACAATACCTTGTCAATAAAAAATTGCAACCTATCAAAAGAGTCATTTTTGGTGTCAAAAGATTTGTAAACCCAAGAAGGTTCAGAAGTACAAAGGATCACTTTACTATTGGCGTTGAAATGCTCTTTGGCAATTTTTTTAAAAAAGCATATTTGGGGAAAATCAATATCAGCATTCAATTGAATATCAATGGCAATAACCCAGTAATCATAGGGAAGTTTAAGTGCAAAATAGCTTCTGTTTTGCTGGGTTTTCCAATTGCCCAAGGAACGCTTTTGTGTAAATAATCTCAAAAAATTAGTCAATCCATCATACCAATCATGATTTCCGGGAATAGCAAATACGTCCGGACGTTCTATGGCTTTTTCATCTTTTGGAAAAGCAGCTGTATAAGGCCCCCTCAACCTATTGTCATATTCTATATTTTCGGGTGTAGGGTAAACTTCATCTCCACCCATTATTAGCACATCTCCTCTTTTGAGGGCTTTCCCTCTCAGTTCCAATTCCTCTCTGGCCAATAGACTGGCCATTGTATAGGTGGAGTTAAATCCATCTCCTAAATCGGATATATAGTCAAACCATAATGCTTCTTTTTTGGAATAATCAAAAGGCTTGCAATCTTGATCAAGTGCTGCCTGAAGCTCCCTTCGGTCAGCAAAATTTCCAAAAACAGAAGACAAGACTGTTTTTACACTTGTGAAAGCCAATTGCTTAGGGTCATACCAATTGACCATTGGTTTTCTTTCAAACTTCATTCTTCAATAGTTTTTGTAACATCCTATATTTAAACACCAAACCGGCATTTGATCCACTTTTCTTTTTGGCTAAGCTTAATATTACCCCTTTTACCCTCGAAAAAAAGGACTGATAAAGGGTTCCTGCCATTAAGTCGTTTTTTTCTGACAAGGATAATAATTTCAAGTCGATAGATTTAAAAGCAAGACCCATTAACCAATACCGGGGGCCAGAACACTTTAATTCAGCTTTCAAAATATACTTATTCTCTTTATCATTCAATGCGGTCTCTATTGCTATAGAGGCATTTCCGTTAACATTTTTGACAATCTCAACCGAAGTTTCACCGCCAATCATTTCCACTTTACTCTCCTCGAAATAAAGACTTGAAAAAGCTTCTAGAATTTTAAATTCTTTGCTATAAGAAAGTCGCAAGAAAAGATGGAAAACCACATGATGTCTTTTTTCTCCTTCCAAAATCTCTCCCGAAAATTCCATTGGGATACAAAAATAATCTCCTGAATCTATGGTCTGGGTGGCAGTAAAATCAAGTACATCACCTTTTTCCGGCAGTGATTTGAGATAGTTTTTGGCATCCTGATACCCCATATTAATCAGAGCCCTAGCCGTAATTTTCTTTAGAAACAATTCAGGATCTAGGGGTAGTGGGAGGTTTGGCTTTACCACAAATACATTAATTTTTTTGGTTTGACCATAAGGCGAATGGCCTAAGTCAATTAGCTTATTGATCCATTTTATTTGCTCAAACTCTTCAAAAATTGCCCCATTGGCACTCATTTCAATAGAATGCACGTATTGGTTAAGGGACCCTGATAAATAGCTCGGGTAATTGCCAATGCCCCAAATCAACCATAAGTCTTCTGCTCCTCTTTTCACTGCCTCCAGTAAATTGGCATCTTTTATCCAAACAGCATCAATAAACCAATCATCCTTTACTTTTAAAGCCGGCATCAAAATTGGTAAAGACACTCCTGCCAATAAGTGGTTTTCTTCTACCTGCCCTGTAGGTATGGTATCCACTGTTTTTTTGGTGAAATTGCAAACTGAAAAAGTAACAGGTAATTTTAGATTATTTATTTTTTCCACTGCCACACCAAAATGGGGCAACACCTTATCCCTAATCCCATCTGCATCACCAAAAGCCCTAAGGTTCCATGGCCTAAAATATTCCTTTAGTTTGATAAAAGAGGTGAAATGGTTAAAGTTTAAAGTTTTCCATTTTTCAATGATATTTTCCACCGAATGTCCGGAGGCCAGCATGGCAGCATTGAATATACCGCCTGAAGCCCCATCTGCATGGGAAAAGACCAAACCATCTTCCTGCATGGCTTTCATTATACCCGCTTGGTAAGCAACACGCATTCCCCCACCTGCAAGTATTAATGCACGGTTCGGTTGATTTTTAGATGGTTGCTTAGTCAATAACATTATAAATAAATTTTATAATAAAGCTTCGCTGATTAAAAATGAGTCATTTCTTAAAATGCCAATACTTGCAGCAAATTATGGATTGCTTCTGTTGAGTACACGTAAATAAATAAAGAAAACCAGTCCGGAAAACAGATCAAAAATGGCAACAGACATGGCTAAAATTGAGAACAAACCATTAAAAACGCCTATTGATACCGCGATAAAGGCCCCAAATTTTTGAAGTGCCGACCACAAAACCACTTGTTTATTGGTCACAGCACTGTATACCGCATGGAGCAGCATGCCTCCAAATAAGGCCATAAACATACCTACAATACCAAAGAAATGCGCAGAAGATGCTGTTGCCACCTCTTTACCTATAAAACCAAGCATAAAAGAAGGTGCTAACATTTGCACCAACCCGGAGATCAAGGTTATAAATGCAATGAGTACCACCAACAATTCTGTGTACCTAGGAGTCAATCCAAATATTTTTTTTTCAGCCATTGTATTGGTGCTTTGGTTTTGCTTTTGCTATAAAGAAATACATGGTGATTAACCACATAATGGTTAGGATGATCCACCGAACATCATTTAGGAACATCCATTCATTGAGTAAAGCCTGTAAAGTGGCTTCATCTGTCAATCCGTCTTTAAATTGATTGTTGACGTCTTCGATATACAACTGCTGCACTAAAACCGGAGCTAAAAGTCCGGGAATCCAAGCCAAAGGCACCCAGCGTAGACCTGTTTTCCACTCTGTAATTAACATAATCACCAATGCTACTGCCATAATAGGTATGGACACAAAGAAAAACTTTGTTGCCAAGTCTGTTTGTGGAATAATGGCATCGTAATAGTTTGACAGGTTTAAGGTCTTTGGATAATTTGGAAACCAGAAATAATGTAAAGACCAAAACATTCCTAAATAAATAGATGCACAAAAAAATATGTAAGCATTATTGATGTCTAATAATGTTTTTTTTAGAGGACTCATCTTATAAATTATTTATTATTTAATACGATATTTTTCATAATCAGTAATGGAAGGTGGAGCTAACCAATCCTCTGAATAACCCAATGGATACACCGATTCCAAACCTTCAGTCATTTCTTTGGGAGGTTCATCATAAGTCATAAACCAACATTCAAAATGGTCATCCAAGATACCGTTGGTTTTAGGCATAAAAGTGGTAAAAAATGGATCCGGGTTAATGTCTATATCCTTTAAGGGAGCAACTTTCGGGTGATCCCCTATGAAAAGACTTCCTTTGGCTTTGCCCAAAAGATTTATTCCCGCCTTGGTTTCAAAATAAATGTAGGAGGCCATCAGCATATTTCTAAACCTGCAATAATTTGTTGCTCCAACTTTCAATTTAATGGAAGGCGATTGAGGTTTGTCAATTTCTATACGAAATGCAAATTGTCCATCTTTTTCGTACTGACTTGTCACTTGATTATCAGTAACTATAAAATCCAGGTTCGCTTTATGTTTGGGCATGCCCCAAATTCCCTTGCCTCCTTTCACAGAGATTTCACTGCTTACCGGGAGGTCTAAAATATATTGCCCTGTCCCATAATGTCCCAAAAGCATAGTATTTAGAATTCTCGGTGCCGGTTTTGGTCCATGGGTGCAGGCGATGGCTATACTGTATTCAATGTATTTACCTATACTGGTATCCAAGTAATTAATGATTGTAATCATCAGGGCAGCCCTTCCATTAGGCAACTTCAAGGCATGTATTTCATTTCCCGGTAGTAAGGCATTGGCTTTCTCCCAGTCACAAGAAAAACCGGCCATCAAAGCGGGAGAATCTGAAGAGCTTACAGGCATGGTATAGGGTATACCATCTACAAGGGCATACCTACCTGTATATTTTTTTATTCTTTTTGGTGGCATAATGATTTATCATCCAAGTTCTAGTTCATTTATCATTTTTGGGAAAACATCTATATGAGCATTTTTACCGAAAAACACATCCAAGTGACTGTAATTATCCAATAGATAAAGTTTATGTAATCCGGGTTGTAACTTATTCAAATAGGCATAAGTGTTTTCCTGACTTTTAGGCAAAAAACATTTGTTTTCTTTGCCTGCAAACAATACAAACCTTGCTGATGTCTTGGGCGCTTCTTCTGTGTAATCCCCTCCTCCCTTTTCAAAATGAACCAAGGCCCCATTTCTTACACACTTCTGT
Source organism: Cyclobacterium sp. 1_MG-2023 (assembly GCF_030546805.1). Classification (GTDB taxonomy): domain Bacteria; phylum Bacteroidota; class Bacteroidia; order Cytophagales; family Cyclobacteriaceae; genus Cyclobacterium. Next base: position 515,080 of record NZ_JAUOPC010000001.1, read on the forward strand.
ATGTGGTGAAAAAAGGACAGTGGAACATGGGCAAATTCATATTGAATCCAATTTTTTGTTTTATCATCTATATTGTCAAGTTCCCATAATGCAGGAAACCCGGACCCGTAGGTGAAACTAACCATTTTACCTACCAGTGAATCTTTCTCCCAATGCGTAGCTTTCACTACATTAAGCATCAATCTAGATTTAAAATCCGGCGCTCTCAAACCCCATTGGGGATCTAGAAATTTAAAAAATCTACCCACCAAAGGCACGAGTACATTTAATTTAATGCTAGAATAAAATGGAACTACAGGATGTAAAGAAACCGCATTGCTAATGATTAATTTCACTTCAGGTATAAGCCCTAAAATTGAGGAAATCATAAAACTTGTGCTGCCTTGACAATGAATAATTGCCATTATTTCTTTGGCTCCTGTTCGTTCGATCACCTTTCTAACCGCTGCAGGATGATCAAATTGAGCCACTTGATCCAAATTCCATTCATTGGGTTCAAATTGAATACTCCCTCTCCAATTTTCTAACCATACGTCATATCCGGCTTCTTCGAGGGCATGAATGATATTATTTTTGGATGGTGGATTGAATATATTACTACTTACCCCAGCACCATGTACCAAAAGCACAGGACCTTTAGTGGCATTGGAAGACATTAGATGCTTCAAGTCACATTGGAAGCCATCCAAAGATTCAAAAGTTATGGTCTCAAAATAATGGCTCATGCATAAAATTTTATCTTCATAAATTTAACAAAATAAAATTAACATCAAATGACTTATCTTAAAAAAAAACAACTAAAAATACTTAATAATATGCTATTTACACAGTTATTTATGGAGATTGACAAAAAAAGGAAATAGGCAAAAAAACACCCACCTTAACACCTTTTTGTAAAATTTAATGACAGACTGAGAGGTTTATGCACCTAAAAAACAGCGGAATTTCCTTATAATTTTGTCTGGAAATATTGGCTAAATTTAATCACACAATTCCTAAATAAAAACCCTTCAAAAAACCCAAAATAGTTTAGCTATCAAATCATGAACTGACAAAAAAAATCACTTGTTTAGGATTTAAATTTTTAACCGAAACATGCAATAACCCCTCTTATATGTGCTAAAATCTCTTCGGCCGGAAAACAAATCAGGATGGATCCACATCCACTAAAAATCTAACCGAACGAAAACGCTTGTCTCCTTGCAACGCTGAAATCTTGTGGGCCATTTCATGCTTAAAATGTTCTTGGGCTTGTGAACTTCTTTCAAGTTTAATCCATATTTCAAAATGGAATAAATTTTTTATTTTACCAATCAGTGCTTTTTCAGGACCTAATATGATCTTCCTTCCCTCAATATCTGAGAGTAAATTTTTCAACTGCGATGCAGCTGTTTCCGTAATTTTAAAATCCTTATGTTTGACAACAATTTTAATATTCTTGACAAAAGGAGGATAATAAAATTGGCGTCTATCCCCCATTTCCTGTCGGTAAAATTCAGTATAGTTACCTTCAATTATCTCCTTGAAAATCAATTGATCAGGCCTTCTTGTTTGAACAATTACATTACCTGTTTTATTTCTTCTTCCGGCCCTTCCTGCTACTTGGGTAATTTGTTGGAAAGCCCTTTCTCCGGACCTAAAATCAGGGTAAAACAATATCCGATCCGCATCAACAATCCCTACCAAAGAAACCCTGTCAAAATCAAGTCCTTTGGTAATCATTTGAGTCCCTACTAATATGTCAACATTGCCGGAGCCAAATTCCTCTAAAATCTTTTGATAACCGTATTTACTACGTGTGGTATCCAAGTCCATTCTTAGTATTCTCGCTTCCGGAAACAATAGAGAAAGGTTCTCCTCTATCCTTTCGGTACCGGAACCAACTGTAGTAATTTTCTCACTTCCACAAGCCTGACATTTATTAGGGACCTTTTCTTTAAACCCACAATAATGACACCTCAATTCATTCTGGTATTGATGATAAGTTAAACTCACATCGCAATGTTCACACTCAGGGATCCAACCACATTCTTCACAAGAAATATAGGGCGCATACCCTCTCCGATTTTGAAAAATAAGGACTTGTTCCTGATTGTTGAGCGCCTCTTGAATCTTCTCTCTCATCAGTCTGGTAAAATCCAGTTTGAGCAGGTTCTTTTTTTTGTCTTTCAGTATGTCTGCCAGATGAAAATGAGGTAATTCTGCCCCTCCATAGCGTTTGTCCATTTTTACATATCCGTATTTACCATTTTGGGCATTGTAAAAACTTTCAAAGGCCGGGGTGGCAGTTCCCAAAACAGTTTTTGCTTGGTGCAACCATGCTAACATAATGGCTGCATCCCGGGCATGAAATCGAGGTGCAGGATCAAATTGTTTGTACGAAGGCTCATGTTCCTCATCTACTATAACCAGCCCTAGACTGTCGAAAGGTAAAAATAAAGAAGACCTTACACCAATAATGAAATTGTACTTTCCAGATAACACTCCCTGCCAAACATCTACCCTTTCATTGTCAGAATACCTGGAATGAAAAATCCCCATTTTATCTCCAAACACCTTTTGAAGCCTAGAAACCAAATGAGTAGTCAAAGCAATCTCAGGCAATAACAGCAGTACCTGAGAACCGCTGTCTAAAACATCATTGATTAATCTTATGTAAATTTCTGTTTTCCCTGAGCCCGTAATTCCATGAAGAAGTACCGTAGATTTGTTGCCAAATGCATGCTGAATGGATTCATAGGCCTCCATTTGATCTTGCGAAAGCTCGATGGGTCGCTCATCAATTTTTATGGGATCAAAACGACTAATTTTCACTTTAAAACTTTCAAAGACCTTATTTTTCACAAGGGTTTCAATGGATGAAGGAGAACAACCTGCATCTGTCAAAACTTTCTTTGACAATCCTATTTCATTAAGTCCCTTATTATTGAATACCGGTACTTGTTGTAGGTATTTAAGCAAGACATTTTCTTGCTTCTCTTTGCCTTTAATTTTTTCAAACAGCTCATTTAACTTATTGCTCTCCAATAAGTATTCAGGAGAAAAGCGCACCCTTGTTTCTGTTTTAGGGCTGTATTTTTCCTTTACCGATTCATAAACAAGAATGGCCTTTTTTGCCAAAAGACTTTTTATAATTTTATGCAGGTCCTTGGCCATCACTATTGGTTCAAGCTGATCTACATTCATCTCCTGATTTTTCTCTAACACTTCTAATATGGCCAACTCCCTATCATCCATCGGGAAATTTGGATTCTCTAGATCGAAGTCAGGGTGAATTTGAACCTTACTTTCGGTAGATAGTTTCAAGCCACTCGGCAAAGCGGCGTTCATAACTTCACCTATATGGCAGCAATAATATCCCGCCATCCAGCCCCAAAATTTAATCTGTAAGGCATTGACTATGGGGTAATCATCCAGCAAATCCAAGATAGGCTTAGCCTTATAAGCCTCAGGAGCCTTTTGATGAACTTTGGCCACAATCCCTGTCAGAATCCTTTTTTTTCCAAATTGAACCATTACCCTATATCCAATTCCTATCTCATCCTGAATTTCCGGACTTACACTATAAGTAAATGCACGGGGTATAGGCACAGGAAGGATAATGTCTGCATACAAGTTTTTACTTATTGAAGGGGAACTATGTCCAAAGAGGTCTTCCACTATTAATATTATTGTTTAGTTTTGGGCAATTTTGGCAGTAGCTGGACGGCAGCCTCACAGGTATCTACAGGTTGCTTGCAAGTTTTATCAAAACAAACATAAAAAGTGGATTTCTCCCCCACTTTACCCCCCAATATTGGTAGCTTTTTGTCCGTTTCAGTTGCTGCAGCAACAATTGTATTTGGCTGATAGGTTTTCTGAAGTGTTAATCCATGCATGCTTGCCTCTTTCCCTACAATTACCATTTCAGCAGTAGGTACCGTTTGCTCTAAATAAAAGTTCGCCCAATTGGCAAGAAAATCCGGTTCTTTCATCAACATTTCACTAACCAACTGCAACATGCTTTTTGCTTGCGCAAGATAAGTATCCTTGTATAAATATAGACCCAACTGATGAAGATTTCTTGCCATTACTGAGTTGGAAGAAGGGATAACATTGTCAAAAATCTCCTTCTTTTTGGCGATCAACTTTTCAGTTTTGGGGTCATTAAAATAAAACATCCCATCTTCCTCATCGTAAAAACTTTCCATGACCTTTTGAGTTAGCAATTCCGCCCTGTTTACCCAAAGTGGATCAAAAGAAATTTTATAAAGGGAAATAAAGCATTGGATAACTGCTCCATAGTCCTCCAAAAATGCAGGAGTGTAGGCTTCATTGTCTTTATAATTTCTATACAGTACATTTTCAATGACCATGTGGTTCCAAATAAAATTCCCACTCGCTAAAGCAGTGATTCTAATTTCTTCGTCACCTATTGCCAAATAGGCATGACATAGCCCATCGATTACCCAACCATTCCAACCACTGATGATTTTATCATCCAATCCCGGCCTAATCCTAAGCCCTCTTTTTGTTAATAGTCTTTGTTTTACTTCGGTCAGTTTGGATTGAAGAGCATCAAGAGTAAATCCAAAATTCTCAGCTACTTCTTTATAGGGTAGGGTCTGAAAAAGTAGGTTTACATTGGGCTCCCAATTCCCTTGCTTTTTAATTCCATACAATTGGCAAAACCAATCCAAATCACCACCTAGGCGTTCTTCCAATTCTAGGTATGTCCAAGTATAAAATTTCCCTTCTTCTCCCTCACTGTCTGCATCCATAGAAGCGTAAAAACCCATTTCAGGGCTACACATTTCATTAAGCAGCCAGCTTATTGTTTCAGTAATCTTTTCTTTAAAAATGGCATTTGAACTGTATTGATAAGCTTTACTATAGAGACTTAGCAACTGACCATTGTCATATAGCATTTTCTCAAAATGAGGAACAAACCACTTGCCATCTACACTATACCTGCAAAAACCTCCTCCCAGGTGATCATAAATACCTCCCATCCCCATTTTTTCTAAGGTAAAACAAACCTGTTCACCCAATTCTTTTTGATCATCTAAAATGGCCATGTCCAATAAAAAACTCCATATTACAGGCATTGGAAATTTCGGCACTCTTTTCATCCCTCCCCATACAGGGTCAATTCCCTCTATCAGTTGCCTAGCCATCTTCCTAACATTTTCCGGTAAAAAAGCTGTGTTTCCATTTTTTAAACCATATTTATCTATCACAGACCGGTCAATACTTTGCTTATATGCATCTGCACTTTTTACTAACTCCTCGTATTCTTGAGAAAATGCCCGAGCAACTCCTGCAAGCACTTTTATCCATTGATCTTTTGAAAAATAGGTCCCTCCATAGAAAGGTTTCTGATTTGGAAGCAAAAACACATTAAGTGGCCAGCCACCCTGCAATCCCATTACCTGTACCGCTTCCATATAAATATTATCCAAATCAGGTCGTTCTTCCCTATCAATTTTAATGCATATAAAATGGGAATTCATCAGCTTGGCTACTTCCAGGTCTTCAAAGCTTTCCTTCTCCATAACATGGCACCAATGACAAGCTGAATACCCAATACTTACCAGTATAGGTTTGTTCTCAAGCTTTGACTTATTTAGGGCATCCTTAGACCAAATATGCCATTCTACCGGATTATGGGCATGCTGCTGTAGGTATATACTTTTGCTATTTATCAGTTGATTCGCTTTCATAACTCCGGTATTAAAATCTTTTAAAACAACCTCAGTTGTTCCTCAATGGATTGTTTCTCAAGGGAAAAATCAAGGTTTTCAGGCATCAAAGAAATCAATTCTTGTAGTTTTAGAAGAAATTTGTAATGAGCCTGTGATTGAGGATTGAATGGTCTATGGTTAAGGTTACGTTGTATTTGATCAACATGTTGAACAAGGTCTTTGGTATCCTCATCAAAAAAAGCCGTTTGAAATTGCTCCCAAATGTACTCCTCAGCCATTAAACTGGGATGAATCATATCGTCTTTGTAAAAGCGATAGTCCCTGAGGTCATCCATCATTATTTCATAGGCCGGAAAATAGTAAACCTCAGGATAGGTAGCTACCAATTGATGGCAAAGTACATTTAGCAAGCTTTTGCTCAGCTGATTTTGACTTATTCCATCTTTGATATGGCGCACAGGACTCACTGTTAAAACCACTTGAATGCCAGGGTTGATTAGCAATATGTTTTGATAAAAAGCATTAAAGCCTTCCATCATTTCACTCAATCCCAAAAGGCTTTTGGAAAAATACTTTTGGGGTTGTTTATGGCAATTAGCTACTATACTGCCATTTTCCAGTAAGCGATATACAAAGGCTGTTCCTAAAGTTATGAATAAATGAGTAGCAGATTCTAATTGTTCATTTACCTTAAAACGGGTATCCTCTATTTTCTTTTCAAGTGCTTCAATTGAAGTAGCACTGAAGGAGGAATGAAGCTGGTAATGAAAAAAATGGTCATGTCTATTTAAATACAAGTCCGGAGCTAAAGGCTTACCCGTAAATGACGTTATTAAAAGATTAAATATGGACGCGGGGTTAAATGTTGTCCCATAGGGGTTCACTAAGACATTGAATTTACTATCAAGTAATCTTGCTCCTATTACTTCTGAAAAGCAAGATCCTATGGTAATTATTTTTGATGAATGCTGAATTCCTTTATCACACGGCTTAAAGCTGAAAGTAGTTCTAAAACTTTTCATTGATTGAATAAATTTAATAAAATGGCCTAAGCTTAAGGCCCGAATTAAATATCAAATTAATGAATTTATGAGGGAATGGAAACCTAAGTTGAAAAGGAATGAATATTTATATTATCAATAATCATATCCTATAATAAATACAGATTAGAAATTTTTTTGAGTAAAATTTCAATATTTAATAATAATTGATAATATTGTTGAATGATTTACTATAACCTTTAACAAATTAAGAAAATGGATTCAGCACTTTTAGAAAAATCTGTAGAACACACCATCGAAAAACTTAGCAAATTAAAAATCAATGAAAATTTAGCTGCTGAGTTAAAATGGTGTTTGGGTAGTTATCGGTTTGACCACAATCCTGATGGTCTAAAAATGAAATCAATGCTTGCATTGGAACTTTTGAAGGAGGCTAAAAGTAAGAGCAGCCGATCTGTTTCCAAAAAATTAATAGCAGATTTGGAGAAAGCCATTGTAAACTAAAAAAGCCAGGATAAACCTGGCTTTTTTAATTCAATATTGTATGTAAATAACTATTCAGCTACAACTACAAACTTCACATTGGTTTTAACTTCTCTGTGAAGGTCAATTTCAGCTTCATAATCACCTGAAGTAGTAACCGGCTGATTGATAGAGATTTTTTTACGATCAATATCAATGCTCTTTTCAGCCAAAGCATCAGAAAGTTGCAAAGTAGTAACTTTTCCAAAAATCTTTCCGGAATCGCCTATTTTCGCTTTAATTTCTAGTGTGATGCTTTCTAATTTAGCTGCTACAGCTTCAGCTTCAGTTTTAATTTTTTCTGCTTTATGAGCTGCTTGCTTAATATTCTCTTGCAAAATCTTCTTGTTTGAAGAGGTCGCAAGTAAAGCAAAGCCCTGAGGAATTAGGTAATTTCTTCCGTAACCTGGTTTAACATCTACCAAGTCATTTTTATACCCTAGTCCTTTTATATCTGTTTTTAAGATAACTTCCATTGTTAAAATATTTTATTAGGTGAAGGATTACAGACAAACTATTTCAAGCCGTCTGCTACGTAAGGCAATAATGCCAAATGTCTGGCTTTTTTAATGGCCTGAGCAACCTTTCTCTGAAATTTTGCAGAGTTACCTGTCAATCTTCTAGGAAGAATTTTACCTTGTTCGTTTACAAATTTAAGCAAGAAGTTAGGATCTTTATAATCGATATACTTGATACCTAATTTTCTAAACCTACAGTATTTTTTTCTGTTTTGCTCTCTGTTGATTGGTTCGTTTTTTAATGTCATTTTGCTGGCTCCTCCTTAGCTTCAGATTTTTTATTGAATTCACCTTTTCTTCTTCTTTCTGCGTATTTCAAACCATGTTTGTCCATAACAGTCGTTAGAAACCTTAATACGGTCTCATCTCTTCTGAAATTTACTTCATACTTCTTAATTGCAGATGGATCAGCTTTGTACTCAACCAATACATAAAACCCGGTAGTTTTCTTTTGAATAGGGTAAGCCAATTTTTTTAGGCCCCAGTTCTCAACATTTACTACCTCTGCTCCCAATTCCTTTAACAAGCCTACATACTTGTCTACGGTATCCTTCATCTGAACTTCAGACAAAACGGGAGTAAGGATGAATACCGTTTCATAATTTTTTTGGAACATTCTTTTTAACTTTTGTTTAATAATTTAAAACAGTTTGCAAAATTAAGCTAAATGACCAAATAATCAAAAAAATACACTTTTATTTTACTTCAAAACTACTTTCACCTATTTCCCAACCATCGGAAAAAATTTTGACCACGTAATTTCCCTTGACATAATCGGATCCTTTTTCATAAAAGTAGGTCAATTGCTGCTGGGTATTATTAAAAACGAAATCTTGCTTCAACGTATAAAAATGCTCTTTACCATTTAATTCAAAGGTACCTGAGCCCTTGGCAATGTCAAATATCACTTGCCCATTGGGAGACAAAACCTGGATGAAAACATCTCTCATACCTGCTTCAGCTACTTTATTGTCAGATATATTAAAGGACACCTTCAATCTTGAAAGTTGTTTGTTCCTAAATTCTCCTTCCCTTTCTCTACCTCTGGAATTTACCGCAGCCACTACAATGTTTTCTGCTTTCAATTGAGAAGCAAGATTCACTTTCTTTTCAAGATCATCGGTCTTCTTGTTGATTTTGGCCATTTCTTCCTCAATCTCAAACTTATCCGATTTCAACTCTTTATTTTCAGAAAAAAGCTGAACATTTTGTGCTTTCAATCGAACAATATCAGCATCCTTTTCTTCCAATAAGGTTAAATAACTGTCTATTTGTGCATTCAATCTGGCAATATCATTGGCGGACCTGTTTTTATCAAGCTTTCGCTCCTTTTCCAACTGCTCTTTGACTTTGACCAAAGCTTCTACATCCCCATTAAGGCTGTTGATTTCGTTAATTCTAACATCCAATTCTCTGGTAATTGAATCAAGTCTGGTATTCAACTGATTATTTTCTTCAGTCAAATGAGTTACCTCTTCATTAATCCTAGATTTTTCACGGTGATCATTTAAAAGTCTCCACCCACTAAGAATTACTAAAATTACCAAAACGATAATTAGAATATTTTTTCCTTTGTCAACATTTATACTGCTTTTATTATTTCTCTCTCCTTCACTCATACAAATAAAAACACTTTACAATTGCATATTTCATTTTTAGCGCGACATTTATTTACGTCCATATATATCTTACTAAGCCTATCAATTATCAGACCAATATTTTTTTCACTTTCTGCCTTAAAACATTCTCCATATTGATCAACTTTATCCATTAGAAAGCCTTTCGAATAACAAGCAATTTACATAGGATATCAAGGAATCTAGCTAATATGACCAAATTATAATGTTTTTAAATTGTTTGCAACCCCTTTGAATGACAAGTAAGGCTTGTATTTCATTTTCCTCAGGCCTTATGTGTTATAGTTTCACCATGGTTGAAGTCTCCAGCTCTTATCCGGTCATTAGATCAACTTCCATTTAAAACCGTCAAACTCATTCAAATATGAAAAATACTGAAACGGGGTAGCAACTGCACGTGAAAAGCAAGGCAAGGTTTGTCTAAGCTGATTTAGATTTCTAGGATATAGTCATTTCTTAACCCGTGTTTACCAAAAAATAAAACACCACATTCAAAAAAGTCAATACTACCGGTTACAGATGGGTGATTTTTAATTTCTTGCCAAGCTTTTTTCATTTGTTTTGACCAGTGGATGTCTGCAATTACCAGAATGCTTTCCGAATGTAATTTCGGTACTATTTGTTTAAAGTAATCCAACGTCGGTTCATACCTATGGTTGGCATCCATCAATACAAAATCTATACTTTTCAAAACCGAAAGGGATATTTTAAGGGTCTCATTTAGATTACCTGTCACAAAGTTTATATGGGATTCTTTGGACAGGTGCTCTCTCGCCAAGCCCGCCAGTATTGGGTCCCCTTCATAGCTATACAGTATCCCTTTGCTAACTGTTGCCAGGTAAGCAGTGTTGATCCCCAAAGATGTACCTAGTTCTAGGACAGTATTCGCAGGACTAAGTTTACAAAGAAATTGATATATAAGTGAAAATTTCAGTGGGGTACTAACATGTTTTGCAATTGTAGCCACTTTTTGCTTTTGACCCCTACTCCACCTAGATCCTGCACCATAATCTGTTCGCAGAATTTCTTGACTAGAGGAAAGAAATTTCTTTCTCACCTTTTCAATTTGGGGGTTACCGCTTTTATTTTCTTTAAGGTAAGATTTTAAATCTTTATACAAATTAAAATAATAGGGTGAATGTAAGCTGTGTTGATCTTCTTTGTGCAAAAAATATAGAAAATACTCCCGAATATGGAAAAGCATTATTGAAAGATCAATTGTTGAAAAAATTAGCGATAAGTTGGAATTCCGGAATGGTTACAGTTAGCATTTTACCATCGTTTAATTTTTCCACATAAAAATTACCTTTCATTTTTCCCATTCCTGATTTGATTGTGCATCCGGACAAATAGGTATGTGAATTTCCGGGCTCCAATACAGGCTGCTGACCAACCACACCTTCTCCTTCCACAAGCTTAAGACTTTCCGCCGCATCATGAATTTCCCACCTTCTTCGAAGCAATTGAACGGTAAAAGGATTGCAATTTTGGATGGTCACCTTATAGGTGAATACAAAATGATGCATATTAGGGTTCGAAAACTCTTTCTGGTAGCTTGCTGCCACACTTATTTTTATCCCTTCTGTTATTGCAGTAGCCATTTAGTTTTTTTAATACAAAACTTATCCGAAATTTGAATCCTAAAGTCAAATATACCAATAGAAAACCTATTTATGAACGTCAAAATAGAAAATAGTTGGAAACAATTAATGGGGGATGAGTTTTCAAAGCCTTACTTTGAATCATTGGTGAATTTTGTTAAAACAGAATATGAGACCAAAACGATCTATCCAAAAGGTGATTCCATCTTTAAAGCTTTTGACTTATGTCCCGTAGAAAATGTCAAAGTAGTAATTCTAGGACAAGATCCTTATCACGGTCCCGGACAGGCACATGGTTTGGCCTTTTCTGTTAAAGAAGGCATACCTTTCCCTCCTTCCCTATTGAACATTTTTAAAGAACTCAAAAGCGATCTCAATCTACCTTTCCCTTCCAATGGAAATCTGGAAAGATGGGCCAAACAAGGCGTCTTGTTGCTTAATGCAACCCTTACAGTGGAAGCACACAAGGCGGGGAGCCATCAGAAAAAAGGCTGGGAAACCTTTACTACTGCGGTGATTGAAAAGCTAGCTGCGCATAAATCTAACCTTGTGTTTTTACTCTGGGGGGCTTATGCCCAAAAGAAGGCAGTAGTAATACCGGCAGATAAACACCTCAAATTACAATCTCCGCATCCAAGTCCATTATCTGCTCATAGGGGCTTTTTGGGCTGTAAACATTTTAGCCAAACCAATACTTACTTGGCAGAAAATGGGTTACCCCCTATTCAATGGTAACCAATACTTTTGAAGATTTATGTTTAACTCAGAGTAGGCAAAGGCTTTCTATACTATAATCGTTTCAAAGCAAGAATTTTATATATGTTTTCACTTTCAACATAGAGATACCATCCTACCCACCTAAAAGCCTGATTTTTTAACAATTGCCATACTCCCTGAGAAAGCTCAGGAAACCCTATTGCATAATCCGGGTTTAAAAAATATTAAACACAAATCCCCAGACCATTTACATAGTCTGGGGATTTGTCACTTTTAAGCTAGCAATTCAATTTCAATATGCATTTTTGAATTGCTTAACTGAGAAATCTTTTTAATTGATGGATTTGAAGAATCTGTTCCATCTTATTTTGTTAAACATGGTTTTGTGTTTTTCTAAAGACAACCAGAGGAACCAAGCTTTCCCTACTACGTGATCTTCAGGCACAAATCCCCAAAATCTTGAATCAAGGGAATCGTGTCTGTTATCCCCCATCATGAAATAATAATTTTGATTAAAGGTATAGGTCTGTTGTTCCACCCCATCGATAAACAATTTATTGTCATCTACAGTGACATTTTCATGCCCTTCAAACTTTTCAATGGTAAAAGAGTATTTTCTAACATTCTCTTCATCAAGGGTGATGGTTTGCCCTTTTGCCGGTACTTCTAAAGGACCAAAATTATCCTTATTCCATTTAAAGTAGGCGCCATCAGGGAAAATATTGGCATCCCCTTGCCCCGGTTTACTCACCCTTTTTTGGATGGCAGATATAGCCGGAGATTGTTCAAGCTCCTTGATCATTGCATCGGTAGCAAAGACAAAATAGCCTGAATTATCAGAAAATGGATAATAGCTATCAGGGTTGATGCCATACCTGTCAAAAAACTCCGCATTCAAGGGTCTATTGACAATGACATCGTATGAAAACTGCATTTCTTCCGGGTTTTCACTTGCCTTTCCATTGACATACAATTGCGCTTCCTTTATTTCCAAGACATCTCCCGGAATAGCCACAGCCCGTTTGATATAGTTGGTCTTCAAATCCACGGGGTATTGAAATTCCTCCGGAAAGTTAAACACCACCACATCATTTCTTTTGATGGAAGTAAAGCCGGGTAGCCTATAATAAGGCAATTGAATGGCTTCAGAATAAGATTTCAACTCTGTACCCCAAATTTTTTGGTGGGTTAGCGGAACTTGAAGAATGGTTTTTGGCACCCTGGTACCATAATGCATTTTACTTACAAATAGAAAATCCCCCACCAACAGAGATTTTTCCATAGAGGCTGTGGGGATAGTAAAAGGTTCCAGTAGCAACCATCTGATTAAACTTGCTGCAATAACGGCAAAAAGCAATGCATCAATCCATTCTCTGGAAGCTGATTTTCTGTTTTTTTCTTGACTCATTTTTTATAAATTAAAAATCCAAAAAATCATTCATTGATAAAACACCCTTTTTACCGGGTAGCCATTCTGCTACCAATACAGCCCCTAAAGCGAAGCCTTTTCTATTGTGTGCAGTATGGTTGATGGTTATGTCATCAATGTCAGAAGTGTAGGATACAATATGTGTGCCCGGTGCAGGGTCAATTCTTTTAGAAGTAATGGGCAGTACCCCTTCTTCAGTTTGGCCTTCGCCTTCTTTTAATTCCCACTTGGAATATCTTTTGTTATTATTGATCAATCCCTCAGCCAAAGTTATTGCAGTACCGCTTGGCGCATCTTTCTTTTCTGTATGATGAATTTCTTCAAGGTCTGCTTGATATGCCGTCTGCTCATTCATCAATTTGGCAAGGAAGGCATTGACCTTAAAAAAGATGTTTACGCCAATGCTGAAGTTAGAGGCATAGAAGAGGGCACCATTCTTTTGCGTACATAGCTCAGTCATTGCCTCTTTTTCATCCATCCACCCTGTAGTTCCCACCACCACAGGCACATGGTGTTGCATGCACCAGGTAATGTTTCCAACTGCAGAACTTGGTTGGCTAAATTCAATGGCAACATCTATTTCATCTGTATTCAAATGATCTAGGTCTGCAACATTTTCAATATTAATTTTGGCAACAATACGATGGCCTCTTTCCTCAGCCATTTGGGAGATAATTTTTCCCATTTTTCCGTAGCCTAATATCAGAATATTCATATTAAAATTTTATTTTTAATGAAAGCCCAATGGCATTATTATTTGCCAACATAGGCTCCATACTGGGTTCAAGTTTGAAGGTAAGGTCATCACTAACATCGAATCCCGAGAGATGGGCATCTACAAAAGCATCTACAGCCCCCAAAGCATATATTGCTCCAAAAACCATGTACATGGCATCTCTATTTCTCCTCCAGTAATTGACGTTTCTTATAATTCCATCTTCATTTAAATTGGGAAAAGGGTTGGTTTCTGTACCCTCCCTTACTATTTCCAGTGCAGCAATAAACTCTTTGTACCTCCTATTGTTAAAGTTCAAAAAATAAATCGCCGTAGAAACACCGCTGTAAAGTAAAGGTAATTTCCAGACTTTTTCATTATAAACCTGCCCTGCTCCAGGGAAAATTAAAGATAAATAGATTGCTTTTTTAGGATCTTTAACATTTTTAGGTGCTTCAAAGCCTATAGAGTCAGTCAGGGAGTCATTGTTATCTATTTCTTGAGCATTTACAGAATGAACCAGAAAAAGACACAAAAATCCTAAAACAATATGCCAAAGCTTTGTTTTAGGATTAAATTTATTTGCCATAATGAAAAATCGGCATTTCACTTAGATCAATTCTAGAATTTCCAAGATTCTGTTAAGGTCACTGGTAGAGTGAAAAGGAATCTTTATTTCACCCTTATCTTTTTTATCGGACTTTAAAGAAACCTTGGTACCAAAATGAGAAGCCAATTTCTGTTGAAGCTTATTGATCTCATATTTCTTGACCGGATCTAAAGCTTCTTTCTCCTTATCTGCTTTTTTAGGGGATCCATCATTCAATTCTTTGACCAAGGCTTCCACTTTTCTTACACTCAACTCTTCTTCCACCGTCTTTTTAAAGATGGCAAGTTGTTTGTCTACATCCTCAATATTAATCAATGCCCTGGCATGACCCATACTGATTTTTTGATCCCTGATACCGGCTTGAATATCCGGTGGCAATTTCAATAAACGAAGGTAATTGTTTACGGTAGTCCGGTTCTTTCCTACCCTATCCCCAAGTTGTTCTTGCTTGAGTTCACATTCTGCCAATAGTCTCTGGTATGAATGCGCAATTTCCAAAGCATTAAGGTTTTCCCTTTGAATGTTTTCAATAAGGGCCATTTCCAGCATTTGCTGGTCATTGGCAGTTCGAACGTATGCGGGTATTTGTTTGAGACCGGCAAGTTTAGATGCTTGAAATCTCCTTTCCCCGGAAATTAGTTGATATTCATTATCTGCTAATCTTCTCACCGTAATGGGCTGAATAATCCCCTGTACTTTTATAGACTCAGACAGCTCTTCAAGGGCAGTCTTATCAAAATAAGTTCTCGGTTGGTAAGGGTTTACCTGAACCTCTTCCAAAGGCACTTCAAAAATTCCTGCTACAGGATTTTGTTTTTCACTATTGTCACCACTTTTCTCCTTTCCGGGAGAATCTTTCAGCAAGGCACCCAAGCCTTTACCCAAGGCACCTCTTTTTTTAATATTTGATTTATTAACAGCCATTGTTATTATTTATTCAATTTTCTTTCGCCATACCATTTTTAACGGCAATTTCATTGGCCAAATTTAAGTAAGCAACAGCTCCTTTTCCTGTGGCATCAAAAGCCACCACCGGCATACCAAAGCTAGGTGACTCACTCAATTTTACATTCCTAGGAATGATGGTGTCGAAAGTCATGTCTTTAAAATGCATGCGTACCTCTTCCACAACTTGGTTGGATAGTCTTAGTCTAACGTCATACATTGTTAAAAGTATACCTTCAATCTCAAGTTCTTGATTTAACCTGGTTTGAATAATTTTAATTGTATTCAATAATTTACCCAAACCCTCCAATGCAAAGTATTCACATTGTACAGGAATTACTACAGAATTTGCAGCAGTCAATGCATTGATTGTAATTAGCCCTAGTGAGGGTGAACAATCGATGATAATGAAATCATATCGATCTCTCACTTCCTGAATCACACTTCTCATCTTCTCCTCCCTGTCCTCCAGGTTTACCATCTCAACTTCCGCTCCTACCAGGTCTATATGTGAAGGCACCAAATCCAAATGATCGATTTCAGTAGATATAATGATTTCATTGATATCACTTTCATTGACCATACATTCATAAATGCTTGTTTCTATTTCCTTAGGATCAAAGCCTAGCCCAGACGTGGTATTGGCCTGGGGATCTGCATCGATCACCAAAGTCCTGTATTCTAACACAGCCAAACTGGCTGCAAGATTCATGGCAGTAGTGGTTTTTCCTACGCCTCCTTTTTGGTTGGCTATTGCGATTACTTTTCCCATTGTCTTTTATAGCGAAATACTTTCTCCTATGTTTAGCAAAATCAATTCTTTCCCACTCTTTTCTGCCTCTCTTTTTACTTTAATTCTATCTATTGTAATTGGTTCAAATGTATCATAGTGCATGCCAATAATTTTATCAGTCCCAACAAATTCAGCAGCTTTTAATGCATCGGTTATACCCATGGTAAAGTTATCCCCAATTGGTAAAATTGCAAAATCAATGTCAAAGGATTCTCCAATTAATTTCATGTCATAACTTAAGGCGGTATCTCCTGCGAAATAAAAGGTACCCTGCTCCGATTCAATAACAAAACCACCAGGATTGCCACCATAAGAACCATCTGGAAGAGCGCTGCTATGTATGGCATTCACATATTTGATATTTCCAAAATCAAATGCCTTGGATCCACCATGATTCATTCCCCAAACATTTTTAACTCCTTTGTTCTGATACCATGTTACGATTTCAAAATTTGAAACCAATGTGGCCTCATTGTTTGAAACGATTTTTTCCACATCGAAAACATGATCTTCATGTCCATGACTAACCAAAACATAATCCGTTTTGATCTTATCAATTTCAATGTCGGAAGCAAGGGGATTGGGTGAAATAAAGGGATCAAATATCAGTGATTTCCCTCCTATTTCCACCAAGAAAGTCGAATGACCAAAATACTTCAGTTCAATCATAGATTATTTTGAATTTCGATTTTTCATGCGATTACAAATATATCATTTTAATCCGAACTATGACCAGCAAGCTTAATGGATCCGGAATTTAAAAATAAAGGAAAAGGGAAAGAATCGCTACAAAAACACATTTAATCATTTAATTATTAAAGGATTACATCATCTACTAAAGAATTACATAGACGGTGAAATTGCTAAGGCTTAGAGTGATTCTCTTATAACTCAATTTAAGTGAAAAATCACACAAGAAATCTATTTGAAAACATCTACAAGGGCAAAAGCTTTTTGTCTAAAATTCAAGCTCTAATAATTCAAGCAGTATATTAATCAGATTAATTGTAGACTTCTACCATCAGTAAACCAAAGATAAAAGCACCGTAGATCACTGTCTTAAAATCTAACCATAAGTAAAACAAGAAAGGCATGGAATACACCATGCCTTTCTTGTTTTAGATTTAAGTAAATCCTATTTATTTTTTTCCTTTTCTCTTTTTGGTTTCAGTTTTATTATTTTCTGCGGCTTTCATTGCCTGCTCTATTTTCATCTGAAACTTGGATTTTTTCTTATTTGCATTTTTAAGCTTGCTTTCTTCCACCTTGGCTCTGATTTTATCATCATCCACAAACTGTTTGATCAAATATTGCTGACCAAAAGTAACCATATTGGATACAAAATAATAGAAACTAAGTGCTGCAGGGAAAGAGTTTAAAACAAACATAAATACTACAGGCATTACATAACCAATATTCTTCATTGGCCCTTGAGCAGTAGTCAACTGATTGTTGAAATGCGTATAGGCAATTTGAGAAACAGTCATCAGTAAGGTAAATAAACTTACATGTGAACCATAAAATGGTATGGTAAAGGGTAAGTTGACTATTGAGTCGTAGGTAGAAAGGTCATGCGCCCATAAAAACGACTCCTGTCTTAATTCAATAGAGTTTGGAAAGAAAAAGAACATCGCCAATAAGAAGGGCATTTGAAGCACCATAGGCAAACAACCAGAAATAGGACTAACCCCGAGTTGGCTAAAGAGCTTCATCTGCTCTTGTTGCATTTTGGTTTGATCTTCTCCGTATTTTTCTTTTAACTCATCGATTTCAGGCTTAATCACCCGCATCTTAGCCATTCCAATATATGACTTATAAGTCAACGGCAATAAGAATAACTTAATAATAAATACGATCAATATGATAATTACACCATAGTTGTTGAAGAAATTCTCAAGCCAATGAAACAAGTTTACAATGATGTATTTGTTTACCCAGCTAACAAAAATATAGCCCATGTCTACATTTTTATCAAACTCGGGCGTCACATTTTTGAGTACCTTATAATTATTAGGGCCAAAATAATAACTTACTTCTCCATTGATGGGGAGTTGTAAGGTGGCCGACATGTTTTTTACATAAGATGAATCAATCGGAGTTTCTTGGGCAAGGTTACCGCTGTTAAACTGCTCTTTGGCTATAATACCCGATGTGAAAAATCGCTGTTTAAAAGCCACCCATTTTATCGGTTCGCCTACTTGTTCTGAATCCTCTCCTTCACCAGTAGATAAATAATCATAAGTTTCATCAGCAGTATAGAAATTCATATAGGTTTTCCTTCTGGATTCTCCCATATCTTCTTCCAGCCTTTTGAGTTCGCTCTGCCAGTTGATGGTCAAAACATCATCATTAATCAGGTTATTCAACCCTTCACCTTCGATTTTATGGGAAAGCTGATAACCAGATGATGGCAATTGGTATTTTCTTACTATTTTTCCTGAACCTGCATTGGCGGTAAAAGTTACTGTGTTTACTGGCTCCTCGTCTACAACTTCACTAGCTTCATTTACGTCAAAGAAAAGATCATTTAAGCTTAATTCACCTTTTGAAGCCTTAATTCTATAATCTATCGCACCGGTTTCACTATCAAAAATAATGAGTGGTTTCTGGTCATAGGTTTTGAATCCTTTGACTTCGACTTTTTGAATTTCACCACCCTTATTAGATAATGTGATTTTAACATCATCATTCTCTAATATTGTTTCACTTTCCTGTCCATTGACAAGGCCTGAAAAGTCACCGTATTTCTGCTTGGCTGCAATATTTTGTAGACTATCAATATTTACACTTTCAATGCCCTCTGAGCCTTGCTCATCATTGGCTGCACTAGATTGTACTTGCGTACTTCCATTGCTTGTTTGGGGTTCGATAACTGGTTGTGGATCGCTCGCAAAGAAGAGCGAATAAACCAAAATTACCGCTGCGAAAAGAATTAGTCCTGTCGCTTGATTTTTATCCATAATTCAATCGGTTGTTTGATACAGGTTAAAACCTGTCACTTAATAATTATTTTAAGATTTATTCCTTTTATTTTCACTGACTGCCTTAATAAACCGCACAAACAATGGGTGGGGATTCAAAACAGTACTTTTGTATTCCGGATGAAATTGGGTTCCCACAAACCAAGGATGATCTTTCAATTCAATAATTTCAACCAAGCCTTTGTCAGGGTTTTTTCCGGAAGCTATCATTCCATGTTTCTCAAATTCCTTGAGGTAATTGTTATTGAACTCATACCTGTGTCTATGCCTTTCTGTAATTTTTGGTTTTCCATAAGCTTTATAAGCTAAAGATCCTTTCTTCATCTCACAAGGATATGCCCCCAGTCGCATGGTTCCCCCCATTTGCTTGACACCTTTTTGCTCTTCCATAAGAAAAATAACAGGATCTTTACAATCAGGTTCTAATTCACTAGAAGAAGCATCAGCTTTGCCCAAGACATTTTTTGCAAACTCAATAACAGCAACTTGCATCCCTAGGCAGATTCCAAAGAAAGGGATTAAATTTTCTCTTGCATACTTGGTGGCAATAAGTTTTCCTGCAAGTCCCCTCACTCCAAAACCAGGTGCAACCAAAACACCATCCATCAGCTCTAGCTTTTTACCAATATTTACTTCATTTAACTCCTCCGAAGACACCAAATGTAAGTTTACTTTACATTCTAATGAAGTACCTGCATGAATAAAAGATTCAATTATTGATTTATAGGCATCCGGAAGTGAAACATATTTCCCAATAAGGGCTATATCTACCTCCATGGTAGGGTTTTTGAGTTTACCCAAAAATTCTTTCCATTGTTCCAATTCAGTATTGGTCTTGGACGAAATTTTTAATTTGGTCATCACCCGCTCATCAAGCCGTTCTTTTTTCATCAATAAAGGAACGTCGTAAATAGAGTCAGCATCCATTGCTTCAATTACACAATTCAATTGAACATTGCAGAATTGGGCAATTTTCTTTTTGACATCAACAGGTAAATGGTGTTCTGTTCTACAAACAAGGATATCAGGTTGTACTCCTGCTTCCAATAATTGCTTAACCGAATGCTGGGTTGGCTTTGTCTTCAACTCCTTTGCAGCAGAAAGAAAAGGAATTAGTGTAAGATGGATTACCAAAAAGTTATTGGGGCCTAGGTCCCACCTTGCTTGTCTAACTGCTTCCACAAAAGGGAGGGACTCAATATCGCCTACACAACCACCGATTTCAGTAATGATTACATCATATTTACCATCATTCCCAAGTTTGTAAAAGTTGTTTTTTATCTCATCTGTGATATGAGGGATCACCTGCACGGTTTTACCTAAAAATTCACCGTTCCTCTCTTTGGTGATGACATTGTTATATATCCTCCCCGTGGTTACATTGTTTCCCTGTGAGGTGGTTGAATTTAAGAATCTTTCGTAGTGACCCAAATCCAAATCAGTTTCTGCGCCATCCTCAGTAACATAGCATTCACCATGTTCATAGGGGTTCAAAGTTCCTGGATCAATGTTTAGGTAGGGATCGAATTTTTGGATGGTAACAGAAATTCCTCTTGATTGAAGAAGCTTGGCCAATGAGGCAGCTATAATTCCTTTTCCAAGTGAGGAAGTAACTCCTCCGGTAATAAATATATGTTTTGTAGACGCAGCCATAAGAATGGTTATATGAAATTTTGTTTATATTCTTATGGGATTCAAAATTAGGTAAAATAATTGACTTGAAGGCTTAGAATTGCTTTAAAATTTTGATTTCAAAAGTGATTTAGTTGTCACATAAGATTAACTAGCCCACTAGCAAAGCTTTAGCAATTGAGTCGCAAATCAAACCTTCATTTCCTTGCTTTTTTATTCTACGGGATTTATTAGGGTACCAATTCCACTTATCTGGATTTTAACAACATCTTTAGAGACCAAAGTAAAGTCACTTCCAGGTACAATTCCTGTTCCTGTCATTAAAAATGAACCTGATTGAAAATCGTACTCTGCATATAAATAAGTAACCAGCTCCTTAAGTTCTCTTTTGATTTGATCTATGGTGATGGTATCACTAAAAATTAAATTACTATCTCTGATAACTTCTAATTTAATCTCTGAATCTCTGGGTAAAGGTTGGTCAGTGACCAGTATACATGGGCCTATAGCAGCACTTCCTTTGTATACCTTGGCCTGTGGGAGATACAATGGGTTCTCCCCTTCTATACTCCTAGAGCTCATGTCATTTCCGATGGTATAGCCCAAGATCTTTCCGGAAGAACTTACTAGTAAGGTTAATTCCGGTTCAGGCACATCCCAAGTAGAATCTTTTCTGATGCGTACTTTTTGCAAATGCCCTCTTACATTGGGGCCTGTAGCTTTCATAAACAATTCCGGCCGAGCAGCATTGTAAACTTTTTCGTAAAAGGTCCCTCCTCCACTGTCTTTGGATTCTTCTTGCCTGCCTAATTTACTTTTAAAATAGGTCACTCCACTGGCCCATACTTCCTGGCTACCAACAGGCGCCAATAAACCATCTTTGATCCAATGATGACCATCCGGTGAAATCTCAGATGATTGGATGATGTTTTGGACCTTATTATATAGATTGTCGTCATTGATAAACAGGTCCCAATTTTCATCGGGCAAAGTATAAAAATGATTGCTTTCTTCTATTACAATACCTTTTTTGGTTCTATAAACTTTCATAAGAAACAAACTTAAAATATGTAGTTTAAAAAAGCGAATTAATTTTGATTTATACCATGCCAAATTTAATTTTTATTCATTCCCTATTAATCAGTATAGCAAATACTTTAGGTAAACCGATAACCAAATTTAAACTCAAACAAGCAAAAAAAATGTCCCGTATTAAATCGGGACATTTTTTGATTGAAAACTATACAGAAAATTAAGGATTAACGATAAGTCGTTGTTTATTGATAATTGTTTGCTCGTTGCTAATACTTACAAGGTAAACACCTTGAGAAAGGTTATCTAGAGGGATATTAAACTGATTTTCGGCAGTTTTAATACTGGCTAAATCAAAATGGCTAACCAATTGACCATTCATATTGTGGATAATCACTCTTCCCAATCCAATTTCAGCATTGAGTTCTAAAGTAGCTCTTCCTTTGGCTGGATTTGGGAAAATTCTAACCTCTTCCTGAGCTACAGTTTCAGTATAAACGTCCATTTCTTTATAGCCTCTATCATTCATTTCTTTATAACCTCTTGTGGTAGTTCTAAGGTTTGCAGCCACTTCACCACCTTTAGCAGCGTTTCCTACAATGGCTATACCTGAGATACTTGCATTGTTTACAGTGGCATTCAATTCTAAAGTCAACTGGCCATTGGTAACTTCAATATTATCGAAAGACAACAGGGTTGGAGCATTATTATTTTCAACAAATAAATCAAAATCATTTTTCAATACTTCACCCTGCAAAGAGATATCGTAAACTCTTTTACCGGCTTTGGCAGTACCTCCTCCATATCCAAACCATACCTCATGATGCATGGTAAATACAGTATAGGTTCCATTGGGAACAGGAATAGTGTAAACCAAATTTTTTCCGCTTCTTTCTGTTTGAAATAGGCTTTCAACATCTGCTTTGGTGTTGTTATATCGACCGGTACCATCATTATAAAATTGATCCGTTTTTGATTCTGCCAGATAAGTGATGCCACCCAGGGTTGCATCTGAATCACTTCCGGTATTTAAGAAAAACAGGTGATCAGAACCGGCAGTTTGGGTGGAACTATTAGTCTCTTCAATAATAGAAATGCCGGAAATAGAAGCATTGTTTACGCTTGCTATTAAATCAAGGTTTAAAACACCATCTTTTACTTCAATCCCTTCATAGGTAAGAATAGTTTGGTTGTTGTTATTGTATTTGAAGATGTCAAAGTTATCAGCTACTATTTCGTCTTCTAAGAAGATGTCATACACCCTTCTTCCTTCTCTAGCATTAGCTCCTCCTTTACCAAAGTACAACTCATTGTGATAGGTTTTTATGGTATAAGTTCCGTTCTCTACAGGGATATCAAAATTTATTTGCTTGGCATACCTTTCAGATTGGAAGATTTTTTCACTACTCGCACTTGTGTTGCTTGAAGTTTTGCTATTTGAAGAACTGATGTATTTAACACCGGAGACAAAACTATTTTCTTGGTAAACAACTTCATTTTGTCCATTTGTATTAAGGTGCATAGCAAAACCTCCCAAGTCCTGAGGAGAGGCTGAATCAGGAATAATAGCTATTGCAGAAATCAATGCATTATTGTACGAAGCCTTAAGATCAAGATTTAAATAACCATCAGATATCTCAATAGATTCAAAAGTAAGTTCAGTTTCTTGATTTTTATTTTCCAAATAAAGGTCAAGGTTATCTTTTACAACTTTACCTTCAATGGTAATATCAAATACACGTTGACCGGCTTTTTCAGTCCTTCCATTTTCCCCAAAATACAATTCATTATGATAAGTAACTATAGTATAGGTACCATTTTCTACGGGGATTTTGAATAATAATTCATCATTGAATCTAGCAGATTGAAACAATTCTTTATCACTACCGGCCTTATTTACGGAAACATTTGTTCCTGTACTCAATAAAAAGTCTCGGTTTAAATTAATAAAATCTTGGCCATCGTATTCAATATCACCATCAAAACCTATGTGATAAAACAATCCTTTCAGGGCATCATCAAGATCGTTTTCAACAGGCTTACTTTCTTCAACAACAACCACCTTTTCTTCGGCAATAAATTCTAGTTCTTCAGAGGTGTTAACATTTCCTTTTTTGTCTGTCACAGTAGCCCAAACATAATTTTCTCCTGAAGGAATTTCGTCAATAACAGCTTGGAAAGGTTTTTCAACAGATGTTCCGACCAATTTTAAACCGCAATAGAAATCGACTTTTTCAATATCCTCATCTAGGTTCGTTATTTCACTAACCAAAGTAAGTTTATCTCCTTCAGTTAGTTGGGAAGTACCTTCTTTAATAGACAGGTTTATGCTTGGTTTTAAAATCTCTTTATTTTCCGGAATAATGGCAATTGCAGAAATTAAGGCATTGTTAGCTGAAGCTTTAAGATCAAGATTTAAATATCCATCGTTTACCTTAATCTCATTAAAAGTGAGGGTAGTTTCTTTATTCTTATTTTCTAAATAAAGGTCTAAGTTGTCTTTTACCAATTCGCCTTCCATCAATATGTCGAATACCCTTTGTCCTGCTTTTTGAGACCTTCCGTTTTCACCGAAATATAATTCATTATAATACGTCACTACAGTGTAACTTCCATTTGCTACAGGGATCTCAAAGGAGAGTTCATTGTCAAACCTTGCAGATTGAAATAAGGTCTCCTCACTCCCATTCTCATTATTGGAAACATTGGAACCTGAAGTAAGAAAATAATCCGTGCTTAGCTTTTCAAAAACCTCTCCTTTATAAGTGATTGGACCATCATTGCCAAAGTGATAATAGGAAGCCTCAGCTTCTTCTGTGTTTTTTTCAATCTCCTCAACTTTTTCGAGTACAGCATCTTTGGAAACACGGATTAGCACTACAGAACCATAAGCAGGAATAGTTACTTTACCTGAGAATTTTTCAAGTTTGGCATTTACGTACTCGCCTGATAAAGCAATAGTCTTACTGTTATGAGAAGGGTTAATTTCAAAAATGATTTCCTCATCAGGGTCGATAAAAGATGCTTCAACTTCCACAAATTCCAGATCATCCATCCAGTAAGTGAAATTATCTTCAGAAGTAGAAATCAAAAGAGATACCTCCTCAGCATCCATAAATGGAGACACCAATACTTCATAGGTATCCAATTCTTTCTTAATCTGGAAAGTGGTCATTCCTGATAATTTCTCCCAAGGGGTACCGGTATACCTTAAATAAGTTTGGATGTTTGCTTCCTTATTGGCTAAAGCTTTAAACTTTAACAGGTAAGTTTTTTCCTTTTTTAATTTCCCTAGGTTTAACTTTAAAGAACCATTACCTGAATTGGTAACTTTAATGCTTCCGCCATTCATTTCACTATTAGCATCCCATTTCTGAGAACAATTGCTGCAAGAAATACCATTCGTATTCTTTTCAAATGAAGAGTTAGAATAAAGACTAGATCCAATTTTTTTATCAATGGTATAAGTGGCCAGATCTATTGAATTACTTACAGAATTATTGTCTTTCCCAAATTTCTCATTCCATTGTTTTAAGTTGTCGATGGCCGCTATGGATTTTCCATTTTTAGTATATTCATTATATATACTGAACTCATCACCCAAAGGTCTGAAAAAATAGTTTTTGTCAAATTCAGCCATAATTTCAAGATCATCTTTGTGCGTGTTGATATTATAGGAATTTTGATCTGCAGTTTTGGCAAAAAGTTGGTTATTGTTTATTGTAACTCCTCTGGTATCATCTCCAATTACATTATTGCCTAAAGTAATGGATGTATGTGAGTTAAAAAAAGTATTGTTTTCAACAAGTATATTATTAACATTTGACATTTTCAAACCATTGTTCTCGGTATTGCCAACTGTATTCCCTATAATCTCTATATTATTGGAATGGTCATCTAAAAATATACCTTCTGCCAATGGCCTATAGTTTACACCTTTATCAGGGATCCCCCCCCTACTACCAATACTGTTCACTACAATATTACCTTCAATTTTTCTTCCTTTATACCCTTGGTATTTAACACCTCCAAAAGTATATATTCCACCTCCATCACCTTTAATTTGGCAAAAAGTATCTACATAATTATTTTTTACAATTGAGTAGTTTCCGCTAAATTGGATTCCATTAAACCCAGAATTGATTACCTTATTGTTTTGAACCAATACTTTCTCCCCATAAGCGAAAATCCCTATTCCTGCAGCATCCTGATTTTGTGTCCTTCCAGCAATTAATGCAGTCTTCCTTATTTCATTGTCTTTGATGATTGCATTGTCATTTCCATACCTAAGATACATCCCATTATTATAAGTGTTATTGAATTTATTCCTTTCAACTTGTAATTCGACCACACTTAAAGCAAGAATACCATTTTCACCAACAAAATTGATTTCAGAATCAAGGATTTTAATATTTTTTCCTCCTTCTAATCTAATAGCATCACCATTTACACCTTTAAAATTTAAATTCTCAACAATAATATTCGTATCCCTATAGTCTTTTATCAATAAGTTATCCAGTGTACTCACTTCTACCTCCATTGAGGAAGGGTTTTGATTTCCAAAGTAGATGTTAATTTTCCTAGTGGATGGATTAAAATACCATTCTCCAAAAGTATCAAGGGTTTTGATATGATTTTGGATAAAAAAACCAAAGTCTACCTCAACAGGATATGCACTATTGCTAGCGTTAAACTTAACCTGCCCCCCACTGTGTGAGGTAATTTCATGTGTATCAATAACCCATTGGTTTTTCTTAATGACAACCTCACCACCATTCCAACTCGGTGAACCGCTTAACTCACTGCTGGAAAGCAAGTAATTTCCTTTAACACTTTCAATTTTTAAATAACCTTCATTAGCTACATCACTATTTGGATACCTTCCCAACTCATAAATTTCCCCATTAATTAAAACCACCTCAACAGAATTGGTAGCTATAGTCTTGGTGCTCTCATAAATCCCATTTCCTATGGACTTCCAACCACTTACAGTTTTCAATGAAGTAATGACTGGTTTGGAACCAGAGCCGTAAGCTCCAATTTTTATGGGAGAAGTTGTAGACCCGGAAGATTTAATATGTAGCATACCATAATAAACTTCTCCTCTATTAAATAGAACAGCATCACCAGGATTTAAATAATTGAATATAGAATTAATTTTATCAATTGATCTCCATGGAGTGTTTGGGTTCTGTGCTTCTTTAGAAGTTCGATTATCATCTCCCTTTTCCTGAGAAATATAATAATTTGCAGCATATCCCTGACTTAATGACATTGCTAACGAAATCAAAATAATAAGAGTAAAAAATGAAGCTTTCATGGTAATTTATTTTAAAGTTTATATTACTTCGTTATTTAGGATCCGCCTTGAAGTTCAAGGCTATGTTTATTTTATCCTACTTTTTTTGATTTATGAATTCTCAAAATGGTATTTCGATTAAAAGAATCTTGTTTTTTGATTTTCATATATATCAAAATGAAATTCTAAATATGAATCTCTTTTAAATAATTAACGATATATTATACTTAAAAACAAATACTTAGATGATCACAATCATTGTGAAAAACGGCTTCTAATTGAACATTTTCAACAGGTAATTGAGATATTGCTTTTGGAAGTCTTAATTTTGCAGGTAATTGTAAAAAGAGGTGATGAAAAAAAAATAAAAAAAAATTATAATAAATATATTACACGATATCAACCCTTAATAATACGATCTATTATAATGAATATAATAATTATTAATAATAGCATTTTACAATTAATATAATATTTATATACTTTTTTAGTATACAAAAAACAATTCATTTTTAACCTATCGATAAAGATGCATTACACACCCTGATAAAAGTATTACAGCTTAAAAATCCATTCATTTTTTTCATTCTCATATAGTCAATCTTTTCATTGAGCTCATGAATAGAGCACAAAATGTAACGGTGTAGACCCAAATGAAATGCACTGGCTAAGGTTTAATTTTAAAAAAAGGAAAAGGAAACAACACATTTTAAACAATGGCAGTTGAATTGGTAGCCATAAAAAAAGCTCCGAACAGTTGTTCGGAGCTTACAATAAATAGTAACCGGGATATATCTTTAATGGATAAATACCTTTTTAGAAATTACTCTTTTTCCATTATTGACATGAATCAAATACAAACCCGACCCAAAATGCTCAAAATTAAAGCCTGAAGTGTTTCCCTTTTTAGAACCATGGATCAATTGCCCATTGCCTTTGTATATCATAACCATAGCATCTTCGCTGATATGAGAGGGATAGATGATATGAACATAATTTTTGGATGGCTGGGGGTAAACCATAAGCTCTTCCACCTCAACCCCATCCTGAGCATCACTTTCAACAATTATCTCCTCTTCTTGATTAAGGGATCCATTGCTAACTCTCAAATTGTTTCCATCACTATAGCCAACACTAAAGTTAACCGTGAGAGGCTCTCCTTTTGCATTGTTACTATTATAAGGAGTCACCTTTAAATTGTACGTACCTTCTTTGAGGTATTTCCCATTATAGTCCAAACCTGGTGAATCACCAAAAATGGCATACGGGGCCTTTCTTTCGGTCCAATTATAATTCTTTTCTCCTGATAATTGGAAGGCCATGGCAGCTAACTGCACCCCTTTTCCCTCAGCTCTAATATTCAACTTTACATCTTTATATAGATTTAGGTCAATATTACTTCCTTCGACTAATGGCATAATATCGACATCCGTATCAGCATTTACTAAAATCAGCTTATCCACTTTGCTGTTGTGAATTACCTTAAATTCTACAGTATACACTTTCCCTCCTATTCCTCTGGTGCTGCTTGATTGGAATGGGTAAGCAATTGCGGATAAGGTATATGCTCCTTCAGGCAAATCTTTTTCGGTATAATCTCCCCCAACATCCGTAAAAAGCGCCAAAGGCTCAACTTTTTCAAATTGAGAATGTGTGACAGGACCGTCTATGGACATGCCTACACCACCTTGGGTTTGCTTGTTTGGCACATTTGCTCTAATATTGAATTTTTTACCTTTATAAGTTGACAAATCAATTGTGGCACCGTCTGTTATTTTAATAATATCATCGTTATCCGTTGCATTTACAAGTGTGAAACTATCTATACTAGCTTCATAAAAGATTTCAAAGCTAATGGTAGACCTTACTCCCTGATTTCCCGTTTGTCCTCTAAATTCAAAAGGGGTGGCTGTTAACTTATAATTGCCCGGAAAAAAATTATAACCAAGGTAGTTGCCTTTAATATCACCAAAGAGTGCGAAAGGTTCTACATTTTCTGTAATCTCATGAAAAGATTTAGTGCAACTACTACATTGGGTTAATGACTCCAACTCCAATTTTACACTACTTACTTTTTCAGGATTAGTAATAACTATAATCGACAGTTTCTTATCCTTGATGGTAGCATAGGCGATTTTATCATTCTCCCGGATTTCTCCTATAATTGAATTCGTACTTGCATCTACTAATAAAAACTTTTCAATTGTTAGGTTTTCAAGAACAGAGACTACCGAAATAGTAGCCTCAGTAGCTTTGTTTTCATCAATATAAGCATTGACTTCTAAGTCACCTTCTTGGTTCGGCAATTGGCAAAAAGTAATTTCACCATTTTCATCCGATATGATCTTATTATAAAAAGTTCCATTGACATCAAAAGATACCTCTTCATTTGCAATTGGAATTCCAAACTGATCCAGTACAGTCGCATTCAAACATATCTCCTCACCTACTAGTCCATTTACAACATAATCGAGAAAAGTAATCGATGAAGGGACCGGCTTATTGCTATCAACAGTAACTGTATCTACAATTGAAGATCCTATACTTGCAATCAATTCATCCGTACCTTTGGTACTTGCCTCAATGCAAAAATGTGCGAACCCTTCTTCATTGGTAATACTGAAACCATTTTGTTTATTGGGCCCTTGAACTTCAAAATCTACTTTTACACCGAATAGTGGGCTCTCCTCTTCGTCTGTCACTAAGGCTTTTACACAATAGGTAGCGCCTTGCTGCTCTTCTTCATTCATTATTAGTTGTAGATTTTGAATTTCAGCAATATCCCCCATGCCCTGGCCTCCCAGATTACCATAAGCATTGTAACTATCAAAACCATATATAAAAACGGCAATAGGTAGGTCAGCGACAATATGATGACTTCCCTCTGTTACTTGAATCTGGGCCCCGGCGAAATTGCTATTCGGTATATCTACAAAAATAGAAGAACCTATTAGGCTCCCATCTATGCGAACTTTCCCTTTTTGGGAAATTGGAACCGCCAAATTAATAAAATGGTTTTCAAATCCTGTTTGGGGAGTACTTACCCAATACTCGTGTTGGTATTGTTCTACCGGAGGAACAAGCATCAAAAAAGGATCTGAGGAGACATCATCCGAGGTCTGACCTTTTGATAGTTGGGCCACCATAACTGAATAATTGGACTCAATTTTAGTGTAAACATTACTTGGAATATTTAAGATCTCATAAGCTCCTTTGCCCAGAGAAAACTCCTCAGAAAACCCATTATTCCCTACAACTTTAACAAGGGTACCATCTTTTGTTGCTAAAACTCTAAAAACATCTCCTTCTTCCCTAGTGGCTAAGGGTACTGTGATGAATGTTTTCCCCAAAGTAGATACCGGGAGAACCTGTTCAATCATTTGATCACAACCATTTGTGAAAAGAGGCACATTTCCACAAGTATGACCACTAAACACTGCTACGGGATTATTAGAAGTAACAGAGGTTCCTGTAAGATCCGAAAAATAAGCATCTGCTGTCAACTGATAGGATTCTCCTTTTTGCAAAAGAACCTGGTAAGGTATGCCGGATTGTCTATTCTGTGTAGTAGTGGTCGGTAGAATGGTTATTTCCGTATTGTCCATGGTCGCAACTACCCCAAAAACAGGAGAAGAGGAGCTATTTGGTGCATAGGAGTTATTCGCCATCACTATGTATTCTTCTCCCAGTACATCAACAGGAAGGCCTAGAAAAGCATCTGTTGAGGAGGACTTTTGATTGAGTCCAAAAACCGCCACTTCTTCTTCTACTATTATATTAATCCCTTTTTTTTCAACCCCATCTTGCTCTGAAGCGATGAATGTATCCGGGATTTTAACGGAAGTAGTTTTATTGGGTAAAACTTGAAAATTTATTATACTGTTATCCGGTAATTTCACATACCCTGAGGTTTCTTTTTCACCGGTAATGTAAAGTTCTAATTTAACATCAACGTTGTCATTATTACGGTTGAACATCAACCAAAATTCCTTACCCTTACTGTCCGGAACTTCAACCTGAGCCTGAGATGTATGAAAAGGAAAAGCAGCCAGTGTAAAAATTAAGCATAAAACAAAGTAGATATTTTTCATAAAAGGCAATTTTTTGAATATTTAACGCACAAATTAACTTGTATAAATTAAATATCACAACAAATCATCCTGTAAGCTTAAGTTATTTTTTAATATAACTGCTTAATTCAACACATTGGATAATTTTAACACCGGTAGGAAATTTCTTTCTTTCTATAAAAAAAATACTAGCTATTTATTTTAAAATTATAATTCAAGCAGGTGATTATGCTATCTATTAACTCCATGACTTCCTCTTTATTGAAACCCAAATTTTCCTTTCCTAAATAGCTGTTTTTTCTTTGAATTTTGTAATTAATCCGTTAAAAACTTCCTTCAAGTGAAGGGAACCGGCCCTTTAATAAATTGATAAAAATGTTCAAATTTAATCAGGCATAAATAATAGGGTTCGTAATAATTGTGGTAATAGCTAGCCAATAAATCAGTTTGGAAGTAGGATAGCACCCTTATGTTAAAGTACAAAACAGCAAAGAGGCGGCTGATTTTGAACTGATTTCAGCACCTAGGCGATTATCTAATGCCTTTTTCGAGAATCAATTTCATTTTACCGAAAAATAAAAAAAGCTCCGAACCAAAGTCCGGAGCTTTAAATTGATCAAAATTTAAATTAATAGATAAATACTTTCTTGGAAATTATCCTGTCACCGTTGGACACATGAATCAGGTACAGGCCTGAACCAAAGCCTCCAAAGTTAAAGCTAGGGGTATTGCCTAGCTTGGCTCCATGGATCAATTGTCCGTTGCCTTTATAGATCATAACTGTAACATCTTCACTCAAAGAAGAGGGATAGAGGAAATTCACTATATTTTGAGAAGGTTGAGGATAGACTTTTAGGTCTTCCATTAAACTGCCATTGGCGGTTTCCCCTTCTAAGGAATTACTCTCTAACTGATCAATGGATTCATTGACTATCCTCAAATTTCCTCCCCCATCAAAGCCGGCCATAAAATTGACAGTTAAACTTTCACCCATAGTATTGTCAGCATTATAAGGAGAGACCATCAATTTATATTTACCTTCATTGAAGTACTTGCCTGAATAATCATTGGCAGGTAAATCTCCAAAAATGGCGTATGGTGCTTTTCTCTCCGTCCAGTTGTAATTCTTAGCTCCGGACAATTGGAAAGTCATGGCTGCGATATTATCCCCTTTGCCATCAGCCCTTATATTCAACTTGACATCTTTGTATTGATTCAAATCAATATAACTACCTTCCATAAGCTCCATAATATCTTCGTCAGTATCTGCATTTACCAGCGTGAATTTATCAATTTTGCTATTATGAATCACCTCAAAATTGACTGATAAGGTATCTCCACCAAAACCTCTTTGAGTGCTTGAATTGAAAGGGAATGCAGAAGCAGCCAAAGAATAAGTACCCTCAGGAAGATCTATTCCAGCATAATCACCATTAGTATCCATAAAAAGCGCGTATGGTTCAATTTTCTCAAATTTGGATAAGTTAATAGGACCACTAATCTCCATACCCACTCCACCCTGTACTTGATTTAGTGGAGTATTTGCTCGTATATTAAACTTCTTCCCTTTAAAAGTGGATAGATCAATAATATCTCCATCCTTAATTTCTATGATATCTGTATCATCAGTAGCATTAACTAAGGTGAAACCTTCAATAATATTATCAAAATAAACTTCAAACTTTAATGTAGACTCCAAACCTCCATCTCCTTGATATCTATTAATTTCATAAGGTGTAGCACTAAACTCATAAATGCCAGGATATAATGCTTTACCTGCAAATCTGCCTACACCTTCTTTAAAAGCCGTATACGGTTCATGAAATTCCGTTCTTGAATATCCATATGGAGAACAAGTGGAGCACCTAAAAAAGTATTGATAAACAAATTTTACAGCACCAACTTTACCTTTATTGGTAATCGCAGCAACGTTGTATCTATTACCTTTTAAAGTAGAATATGGAATTCTTTCTCCATCTTTCAATTCTCTGATTAATGAAAAAGTATTTGCATCTACCAACCAAAAGCCTTCAATGGCCAATTCCCCATTTTCATCAACAACCTTAACAGTTGCCTCCGCTTCTTCTCCTCCATCATAATTGGCAGTGACCATCAAATCACCTAACTCATCCGGAGTACCACAGCGTTCTACCCTACCATTTTCATCAGTGATGCCTTTCCCGTAGAATACACCATTTACATCAAAAGAAACTTCTACACCTGCTAATGGCATTCCAAATTGATCCAATATAGTGGCTGCCAAACATACCTCTTCACCAAGCACTATTTCCACTTCGTTTTCTTCAAACGAAATAATGGTAGGGACTGGAGCGTTATCAGTGACAGTTATCATTGCGGTAACGGTATTCTCGACTGCATAATAGAAGCCGAATTCAAACTCCCCTTCCATATCCGGATTGAAGCAATAATTCAATACTCCGTCCTCATTTGTCATTAAAGACCCGGCAGGCTCTCCATTTTTAGTAACGAATACCTCTATGAGTCCAACAGGGTCTTCGAACTGATCCAAGACCTCTACTTCTAAACATGTCTCCTCATTGAGAACCACTTCACCCTCCGATGGATTAACTGAAATGGATGTAGCAACCAACACCACTTGAATGACCTTAACCGTACCTGTGGCAGGAGTTCCACCTGCATAATTTACAGCAAAACTTAAATCACCCATGCTGTCGGTAACAATACAATAGGCAACTATTCCATTTTCATCACTCATTAAGGTGGCAACAACTTCTCCATTGATTTCAATTGTTACTTCTTTATTTATAAGTGGGTCACCATTTTGATCCAACACTAGGGATTCCACACAGGCTTCCTCACCCAAATTGACCTCAGCAGATATATTGGTTATTGAAATGGCACTGGCTACAAGGTCAGTACCTCCGTCTCCGCTTCCACTTCCACCACCGGAATTGATTACTTTTATATTGGTTGAAGCCGGACTACCTCCTCCGATATAGTTAACTGTAAAAACAAGCAACTCACCATCTTCAACTTCAGAAGTTTTACAGAATTCAGCAATGCCATTTTCATCTGTTATCTCCGAACCGGCAGCTTCTCCATTGATTTCCAGTTGGACTTCTACCCCTTCCATTACATTTCCAAACTGATCTTTAACAGTGGCCGTCACACATACCTGTTGTCCTAAATTTACCTCATTTGATCCGCCATCTATACTTATGGTTGTAGGAACAGAGGCAGGAATCTCTATCATTACGGTAGTTTCGGTTTTATCGCCACCGTCATAATAACTGGTAAATAAAAGGTCTCCACCTTCTTCCGGTGTGAAGCAATATTCAACCATTCCATTCTCATCAGATTCACCGCTATGGATTATATTGCCCATATATTCGATAAATAGCTCTTCATCCTCCATAGGATTGCCAAATTGATCCAATACCTGACTGTTAAGGCATATCTCTTCACCCAAGGTCACCGATTCAGGCAAAGAGGAAAGTAGCACCTGATCCGGTCTAGGAATAGTTGTTGTAACCGTAGCTTCCACAAAATTACTTCCAACTGAGGCGATAATTTTATCGGTTCCCTCATTGGTGGCATCAAAACAGAAATTGGCGATTCCTTCCTTATTTGTTACCCCAAAGCCTATTTTTTCATTGACTCCTTCCACTTCAAAATCAACCCTAACACCGAAAATAGGAATTCCTTCATCGTCTGTCACAGTAGAATTGAAGCAATAGGTGGTTCCTTGCTGGATTTCCTGTTCCAGATCTAAATTAATATTCCGTACTTGTTCTACACTGGCTAAGGCTTGCCCCCCCGGGTATCCATAGGAATCATAACTACCAAAACCATACATAAAAGCGCCAAAAGCCAAGTTTCCAGAAATATTATGTGTTCCTTGAGAAACTTCTACCTGTGCACCAGCATAGGTAGATCCCGGGATATTAGTGAAAATAGATGGGTCTAAAAAACTACCATCCACGTCGATCTTATCCTTTTGAGAAATAGGAACAGCCAGATTAATAAAATGCTTATTAAAACCGACAGAAGGTGTACTTACTGTATATTGATTTTGAAACTGCTCAAATGGAGGTATCAGCATCATAAATGGATCAGAAATCACTCCATCTGATGTTTGACCTTTTGAATATTGGGCAACCAAAATTGCCTGATTGGATTCAATATTTGTAAAAACATTACTAGGAATACTCAACTCCTTAAACTCCCCTTTGGCTAGTGTAAAATCCTGAGTAAATCCCTGAGTTCCTACCACTGATACATTTGTTCCATCTTTAGTCGCTAAAATTCTAAAAATATCACCAGACCTTCTAGTTGACAATGGTGTAGTAACAAAACTTTGCCCTAAAGAAGAGACTGGGGGGATTTGCTCAATTAAGTGGTCACAATAAGTAGTCCCAAAAGGTACATTACTACAGGTGTGTCCACTAAAAACAGAAATGGGAGCATCAGATCTTACGATAGTACCTGTGAGATCTTTTCCACTGATTGCAGCCGCCAGCTGATAAGTTTGTCCTTTCTGCAAGGTGATTTCATAGGGCACTCCTTCGGCTCTTAATCTGGTCCCATTGGCTGGAATTATTGTCACCGTAGTATTGTCCTCAGTTGCTACTACTCCGAGAACGGAAGCTAACGTAACTGTTGAACTCCAAGAAGTATAGGACATAATAATATATTCATTGCCCAAAATATCAACAGGTAGTCCCAAAAAGGCATCCGTAGAAGCAGACCTTTGGTTTAGGCCGTAAACAGTAATTTCATTTTCAGCTATAATATGCACCCCCTTGTCACTAATCTCATCATCTTGATTAGCCAATAAACTTGTGGGTAAATCAACTTTGGTAATTTCTCCAGGTGTGACTGAAAAATCTATTACAACATTATTGGGTAAATTGACCTTACCAGTAGTTGGTACATCGCCTGATATAAATAGGTCTAAATTAACTCCAGAATTATCATTATTCCGGTTAAACATTAACCAAAATTCTTTTCCCTTATTATCGGGAATATCATTCTGAGAATATACTAAGCCCATTGGTAGTATAAGCAGCAGAATAATAAAGGTTAAAACACTGTAAGGTTTTTTCATAACAGACATATTTATGGGTTATATATACATAAATATATATATGTAAAAATTAAGTTAACAAACTCAACTTATTAGTTTTTAATCTTTTACA
The DNA here is from genome assembly GCF_030546805.1 of Cyclobacterium sp. 1_MG-2023. GTDB lineage: Bacteria > Bacteroidota > Bacteroidia > Cytophagales > Cyclobacteriaceae > Cyclobacterium. The sequence goes on from NZ_JAUOPC010000001.1 coordinate 551,446, forward strand.
TAAAAATAATAGAAATAGAAAGTACTATAATAAAACCTGTAATAGATATTATAGTCTCGAGAGTAGTCCAAGTTTGTAAAGTTTCTTTCTCACTTATATCCAAATATTTCTTAACCAACCAGAACCCCGAATCATTTACATGAGATAAGATACAAGCTCCTGCTGCTATAGCAATACCTATTAAAGCTTTATGAGGATCAGACATGTTCATATCTATAATTATTGGAGAGATCATTCCTGCAGCGGTCACCATGGCCACAGTGGCCGAACCTTGAATGATACGAATAATAACCGCGATTAGATAAGCCATCACTATAGGGGCTACATTATAGGCTATAAAAACTTCAGCAAGTGCTTCTCCGGCACCACTTTGCACAAGGATTTCTTTAAACATCCCACCAGCACCTGTTATCACAATAATAAGTCCTGCAGGAGCTAGGGCCCTGTCTGAAAATTCAAGCAATTGTTTGGCCTTGTACCCTTTTCTATACCCTAGGAAATAAAGGGCCACCAGGGTAGCTATGGTCAACGCAATAAAAGGATGCCCTAAAAATTGGGCTATTTCTAACAAATAATTATCTCCATTAATATGGCCCGTCTCCACCAATAAATTGGAAGTGGTAGCAATTAAAATTAATATTAAGGGCAGAATAATAATAAATGCTATTAAATAAAAGTCGCTTTTAGAAGCATTACTTGTAGCTTCATCCTTAAATTCTATATGTGAAGGAACAGGCACAAATATTTTCTTAGAAATATACTGACCAAAAATAGGCCCTGCCAATATCGCACAAGGCAATCCCACAATCACCCCAAAAATTATCATCCAGCCTAAAGGAGCATTTAATATTTCCGCAACTGCTACCGGTCCGGGAGTAGGAGGAATAAAGGCATGTGTAACGGCCATTCCTGCTAATAAAGGAATAGCATAATGTAACAATGAATTTCCTGATTTATTGGCTAAGGCATAAACCAATGGAATTAAGATAATAAAGCCTACATCCAAAAATACCGGTATAGAAACAATAAAACCTGTTAGCATTAATGCCCAAGAAGTTCTCTTTTCCCCAAAACCTTTAATTAAAAAATGAGCCATGGTTTGTGCACCCCCGGAGACCTCTAACAATTTACCTAAAATTGCACCAAGACCAACAACAATGGTAATAAAACCTAAAATATCACCCATGCCTTTTTGAAGACTACCTATAAGTTCCATAAAAGGCATACCTGATGCCAAGCCTACAAAACAACTGGCCAATAATAAAGAAATAAAGGCATGCACCTTTAATTTCATCACTAATACCAACAACAACAATATAGACAAAGAGGTAATTATAAATAGATAAAGCGTTTGATCCATGGGTTTATTAAATAAAATATAATAGGGGAAATATAAAATAGCCGAAATAGTAGAATTAATTCGGCATACTAATCAGTATCCTGATAGGCTTTTAAAAATTGACTTAGGTGTTTTTTAAGACCTTCCCAATCTTTGTTCTGTAAGAAAGATTTTGGAACCACAGCACTACCAACACCAACACCAGATGCACCTGCTTTAAAATAGGCTGATATATTGTCCTTGCTGACACCACCGGTAGGCAACAATTTAATAGTATCCAAAGGGCCTAATAAATCCTTGATATAACCCGGTCCCATGGCCGACGAAGGAAACACCTTGACCATATTGGCTCCTAATTTCCATGCTTTATAAACCTCTGTGGGGGTGAAAGCTCCCGGGAATACCGGAACTTGATTGGCCACGCAATATTGAATTACCTCTTGATCTAATATTGGAGTAACGATAAACTGAGCCCCTGCACCTAAAGCAGCATGCAAGTCATTGATGTCACAAACGGTTCCAGCTCCTATATTTAGTTCATCGCCGTATTCATTGACCAAGCGAGCGATATCCTCGGTGGCATTTTTAGAATTCAAAGTGATTTCCATGGTGGAAAGGCCTGAAACTTTAAAACAGTGAGCAACCTGAAGCAAATCATCACTCTCTAAATTTCTGAAAATGGCTACTATGGGAGCTTTATCAAAAGCTTCCCAGGAAAATGTTTTTTTCATTGTTAATATTTTGATTCAAAATTTGAATTTGACCATGAATGACTGATTTACGGACCCACTCTTTGGGTAAAACCTCAGCATGGAGACCCAATATTTCCATTCCTATTGCATAATTTAAATGCAATTTACCTTCGGAACAGAGATAAATTCTGGAATCCTTTTCTTCCACCAAATTACTCAGTTCATTCCCAATCAACAAACCGCTTAAATAATGAAAGTTTTCTTCTTTGGTATAACGACCAAATAATTCGTTCGTTCTCACCTTGAAAAGCACCGATAATAAAGCACTTGAAGCGCCCTCCTCAACCCCAACTTTAAAAATTTCTTGGAACTTTTCGTTTGGCCTAGCGTCCATTTTCACACTTTTTGATAGAATACTTTGATAAGCCATTAATTGAAACACCTCTCCGGTCATGTAGGTTTTGAAGTTGCTGACCTTATATCCTTTTACTTTTATGTGCTTGGAATGGGTCCCCGGTAAAATAAAAACACCCTCACCTGAGAAATTTTCCAACTGCCTCACCACACCTATCAGTTGAGTCTCCTCTCCCCTCATGACATTGTCCGAACTCCTAAGGCCTGACACCAATAGCAAGGAATGGTCAAAATCATCGGAAATAGGAAAGTATTCCAATCCTACCGAATTCCCTTTTACATCTATAGGCAAATCCGCATAAGGCAGTTCCATAATCCCTATACTAGAAGAGGCCATACCCGAGCAAACGATCAACATTCCATCTAAATTAACATGGAGGTTAATGCTCATTTGCTTAATTTCCTTCTTTAATTGGTCGAAATAAAATTTAACTCTATGCTCCTCATTTCCGGATTCTACGAACTTATGGTAGGTAGCTTGTATTCCCGCTTCATTCACATACTCACCTTCTATGCTTGCATCAGTTAAATTGACAATCCGTAATCTGAAAGAACTTGTCCCCCAATCACAACTCAAAAATTTCATCATATTTTCTCAAAATTTATCTAACCCCAGATTTACCAAATCACCTTCAATCTCCTACCCAGAACAGGTAATATCAATGAAAATTATGTCGATTGACTTTTAAAATTAGCTAAAAATATTATTTAATACTTGAAAAGTATAATCATTTAATTCACTGAGATCATTATTTCCCCAGTGCCTATTTATTTTTAGTGTTAAAAAATTTATATGCCTTGCTGTCTTATAAAATACTTGTTATTGCCATCCATTCATTTGGCTCATGCCGTTTTCTTGTATTTTTAAAAGTGAAAAGTAAAAAATAAAGAAATAAAATTGTATTTCTGATGCCAATTAAAGGTAAATCAACTCTTAATTTTCACTGTCTCCCTTAAAAATCTCTTCAAAAAAACCCGTCTTAGCATCCTCTTCCTCAATATTATTTAAATTTATGGATTGCTCGATCGAAGGCCTTAAGGCTTGGACAAAGGCATTCCTTAATATTATCAGAATAGCTTGACCGGAATGAATGTTCGGATTTTCAAAGGTGTTTTCAATGGTGATTTTCGAACCTAATTGGTCCTCTTTTTGGTTTTCGAACAATTCTGCAGCTCCTGCAACAAGGGTTTCCCATAAAACCTGAAGCATATTCCCCTCTTCTTTGTTCCATTGTACCACATCTAAATCTTTAATTAATGGTTTTACATATCCCTTAAAGTTACCATCCTTAGCGGCGAATTCTGTGAATACATTAAACTCTCCTTTTTTTACATCAAAATTCCCATAGGCCCTTAAAAATTCATTCAATCCAACCATATCCACTTTTTCAATTTCAGCATTCATATCAAAGGTAGGCTTTTCGGCTAGCGCATTTAAATTCACATCTAAATTGAATTCACCACCATAGGCACTACCATTTGCATTGAGAGTGGATGGTAAAGAATCTCCTTCAACTGGATCATTGGTCAAATGAGTTGCAAGTATATTTAAATCTGTTATAAACACATCCACTTCCGGAGTAGACAAATTGTCTATATAGTGAATCTCGGCTTGTTTGATCTCAAACCGGTTGATATCCAAAGGCATTAAATCTCGGATCAAATCTCTCAAGTCGGAAGTATCTTGCTTGACTTCCGGCTCAACACTTGGGGTATGTACAAAGTTTAACTTGGGTTGATTCACCAAAAGCTCACCTACTATTTTCCCTTCAAATAAAGCCTTCCAATGAATGGATAGGTCAACATTTGGACATGAGAAAAAGGGTACTGTATCTACAGCGGCAGTTTGGCCTGTGTCTCTTTTTAAAATCTCAATTCCATCAATTACATAAGCGCCCCTGATTAAAGCAATATCTATATCCTCCACTTTGCCAGTATATTCGTCCATATCTTTCAGCTCTTTATTGACGAAATGAAGCACAATACTTGGTAGAAACAACCTTAAAATGAGCAATAAACTAACAATTATCCCAATACTGATTATCGTTTTTTTCCGCATTTGACTTTTTAATTTGAATATATAAACACTAGCACTTAGGGTAACTTAGTGAAGCTAAAAAGGTTTGTTTGCTGAAATTTAAATCGAATCGAGCCTAAGACATCCAAAAAATTGACTCCCAAGTCTAAACTCAAACTTCCTCCACCTTTTTACAAGAGATGCCTACCTTACTATTCCCGATATTACTCCATAAAACGCTTAAGATTTATGTCCCCTAATTGAATCCATTAAAGATTTTCCAAATATCATGCCGAAAGTCCCACACATCAAATTTGGATTAAAGCTTAACCGTCTAGATTAAATTTTGAAAAAAAATATTATAAAAATTCATTTTATGGAATTTTATCATTTTAGTAAAATATTAGTAAATAATTAAAAATATTTAACAATTAATAGTATTTATTTATGCTAATACTTTATAATTAAAGATTTTTTATAATATCAACAAAGTAATATCTCTAAAAAATATAATCATTTCAACTTTTCACCATCGTCAAATTCATTACATCTTTTTTATTTTAAATTATTTTTTTATAATTACAGATTATAATATTATTAATTTTCTAATCAATCATTGTATTTAAACACTAATACAATTTCCTACCCTATAATAATTCACTTTAAATGTGAACGTTACCAACGTTTAAATTCTAAATTTTAATCTATGAATATAAATAAAAGGCTTTAGGAAGTACGAGTTAGAAACCACTTAATTCAGAGTATGATGAGTACTATATAATTATTTTATTATCTAATTTAACTTTAAACCCAAATGTTATGAAAAAAAGTATACTTCTACGGCGAATTGGACGTAGAAATTTATTCACAGGTATTCTACTGGCTACTTTCACCAGTAGTGCCATGTCAATTAACCCGACATTGGCAAAGCCAGATTTCAGTTCATCTACCACTATTGTTAGGGAACACAAATCATTGAACAAATTCCTTTTAGCCGATATTACCATAAAAGGAGTCGTAACAGATATTGATGGCGAACCATTGCCTGGAGTGACAGTATCTATACCGGGAACATCTGTAGGCACTGTTACAGATATTGATGGGAGCTATTCAATGTCTGTACCAGAAAACGCCACTTTGGTTTTCTCATTTATCGGATTTGAGAAACAGACTATCGCTATAGGAAGCCGTACAATACTGAATGTTACGCTAAAGGAAAACATCTCAGCACTTGAAGAAGTAGTGGTAATTGGTTATGGTACACAGGAAAGAAAAGATATTTCAACTGCCATTTCCTCTGCATCCGCAGAAGATCTTAAGGACCGACCCTCCTCTAATTTTGTTCAATCCTTGCAGGGAAAAATGCCCGGAGTAAGAATTTCTAACAATAATTCAGCACCTGGAGGAGGATCGAACATTGTGATCAGAGGAGTAAGTTCAATTAATGCGAGCAACAGTCCACTGATTGTAATTGACGGTTTCCCAATTAAGGATGGATACAATAAAACTGAAAACCCTTTAAATTCTATCAATCCGGCTGATATTGAATCCATAGAGGTATTGAAAGATGCCTCATCAAGTGCCATCTATGGTACACAGGCTGCCAATGGGGTCATCTTGGTCACGACAAAAAAGGGTAAATCAGGTAAACCTAGTATTTCTATCAATGCAACGTCAGGTATTCAATCCATGCTAAATAAGGTAGAAGTATTGAATAGAGACCAATTTTTGCAAATGATGGATGAATCGAGGGCTGCTGCCTATGTAATCGAAGATCCAAATTTCGGTACCAATGACCCGGAGGCTCCGCTTTGGCAATGGACAGATTCTGATGAAACGAGAATCAGCAATTGGACAAATTACTCACAATATTCGGCAGGAATGCAGGACCCGTACCAAATGTTTTACCGCTGGATTACGGTTACTGATACCACAAAAAATAGTCCTCATAATACAGATTGGCAGGATGTAATAAGTCAAATGGGTAAAACAAATGATATTCAACTTTCTGCATCCGGCGGAACAGAGGATATCACTTATAGAATTTCAGGCGGTTATTTTAACCAAGAGGGTATTGTCAAGTCCTCAGGTTATGATCGTTTTTCTTTCAGAGCCAATGTGGACATGAAAGTTAATAATTACCTAAAATTAGGTTTGATGTTGGCACCTTCCCTGGAAAACACAGAAGTACTAGCCAATACTGAAGGAGGTAACACAAGAAACCCGTTTTATAATGCTTTAGGATTGCCTCCTATCTGGGCACCAACGGATGAAAATGGTGTCCCTCACTATTATGGAACAGAAGCCACCTATGAGAACCCATGGTTTTGGAACTTAGATTTTGCAGTCAATCCTTTGGCCAACTTCCAAATTGAAGACAAGCGGAGAACTGTAAAGAATCTGGCCACTTTGTACACGGAAATCAATTTAATGGAAGGGTTAACATTCCGTTCAGAATTCCATACCCAATTTAGATTTTGGGAAAGAAACTATTTCCTTCCAAACTCCATGCCTACGGTCTCACAGCCCTTTTCAAGATCAAGGGGGATTAATCAGGTCACCTCAAGCTTTAACTGGAATTCTCAAAACTTCCTGACTTATACCAAAAGTTTTAATGCCCACTCTTTAAATACAATGGTGGGGTATTCTGTAGATGAGGCCAGTTATAGAAGTACTTATATCAACAAATACGATTATCCCACTGATTTGATTCCTACATTGAACCAAGGGACGACCATTGTAAATGCACAAAATGATGCTCGAACTAATCGTTCTAGTGAATCCATGATCGGTAGTTTTGCACGTGTAATCTATAATTATGACAGTAAATATTATTTTACCGGTAGTATCAGAAGAGATGGCTCATCAAAATTCGGTAAAGACAACCGTTGGGGTATTTTTCCTTCCATGTCTGTAGCTTGGAGAGCATCTGATGAAAATTTCTTTGAACCTTTTAGAGCTGTAGTGAATGACCTTAAAATCAGAGGAGGATGGGGAGTAATTGGAAATGCCGGCATAAGTAATTATCTCGCGCTTAGCACCTTGAATTCAGGGGCCTACGTCTTTGGTTCCGGGTCAACGCTCGCACCCTCATATGTAGATGGGAAAGTAGCCAACTCTACCTTAGGATGGGAAGAAACGACAGATTTCAGTTTGGGTACTGATGTAGAGCTCTTCGACAGCAGAGTGATGTTGAGTGTAGACTATTTCCATAGACTAACTGAAAACATGCTATTTAATCTCCCATTGCCTGTGGTTACCGGTTTTAGCTCCTTTATGGCCAATGCAGGTTCCATGAGGAATCGAGGTTATGAATATGCTATTTCTACCAGAAATATTGATGGCGTCTTTACATGGAGTACTTCTGCCAACCTCTCTTACTACAGGAATCGAGTACTGGATATAGGTAAAGACAAACGACCAATCATCAATAATAATGGTTATACTGCGGAGAACAGACCTTTGGCAGGAATTTGGGGCTATTCAAACTTAGGCGCATTTGATGATTGGGAAGATGTAAAAACATCACCAATTTTCAACCCACAGCAGGCCTTATGGAGCAAAAGATCCAATCCCGGCACACCAAAAGCGGCAGACGTTAATGGTGATGGCATCCTAGATAGCAATGACCAAACCGTAATCGGCCAAAACAACCCTTCATTTGTTTGGGGAATGACCAATAACTTTGGCTACAAAAATTTTGACTTTTCCGTTCATGTCAATGGCGTCCAAGGAGGTGACCTGTCCATGGTTGAATTTGAAAGTATGCTTGGAAGAGGAGGCGGAAGAAGGAGTATGACAACCGAGTATTTTAATAATTACTGGACGCCTTACAGAACTGACGGAGCCTATGCTACTCCTACCAGAAAAAGTGCGGATGGTTCCAGTGTCTCCGGTAGCTTGGTTTTCAAGGGAACTTATGTAAATATTCAAAATGTAGTTTTGGGTTATACCTTACCGAAAGAAATTGCAAATCGAGCAAACATAAACAACTTACGCGTTTATATGAGTGTACAGAATGCTTTCTTCTTTACAAAATACCCGGGTTATAACCCTGAGGTAAACTTCCAAGGAAATTCTGCTTTGTCTCAAGGCATAGACAGAGGAGCATATCCTTTGGCAAGGACCATCAGTTTAGGAATCAATTTGGCATTGTAAAAGACTCTAGATCATGAAAAAAACAATAAATCTATTATTAATAATTACCCTCCTCTTTTCTTGCTCGGAAGATTTCCTAGACAGACAACCGGAGGATGCACTTTCGACAGGCGCATTTTATAATAACCCCTCAGAAATAAAAGCCGGATTGGCTGCTTGCTATTCCCCTTTTCAGAATATTTATTCCCGATATCAGGTACCCCAATATTTGGAAATCTCTTCTGATGATGGCAAAGATGTGTTATGGCAAAGTAATGACTACTTAATGAAAAAGAATACAGGGAATTCTCGTCCTAATTTTTGGAGAGATCATTATAAAGTTATTGTCAACTCAAATAACATTATTGACATAATCGACAATTATACCCCTTTGAATGCTGAAGAGGAAGAATTAGTAAAAGTTTATCAAGCTGAAGCTAAATTCCTTAGAGCCTTGGCATATTTTAACCTTGTTAGACTATATGGAGATGTTCCAAAGGTAGTGGAGAGATTAGATGACCCAAACCAAGCCATAGGTATAGGTAGGACTTCAATAGACGAGATTTATTCTTCTGTGATTATACCGGACTTGGAAGCAGCCATTGCAGATTGCTTGAAAAAGGGTGACGTTGGTTTGCAAGGAGAAGAAGCCAGGGCTACCAAAGGAGCTGCTATGACAATTTTGGGAAAGGTTTATTTAACGATGAATAATCCTACAAAAGCAGAAGAAGTATTGAAAAGACTGATCGTAGACAAAGAGGCCGGTAATTACTCCTTATTAAATGATTTTGATGCCATTCATAAACCAGACAACAAGTTCAACGATGAATCCATTTTTGAGATCAATTATAATGCGACTTTAGGTCAACCTAATTTTCTCTTTAAATGGATGACCAACGAAAATGGTTACCTGTATGGAATAGCTTCAGGTGGTGGGCCAATTGTTATGTTCAACTTTATGCAAGAATTTGTGGAAGACAATGACTGGATTGATGAGCCTGATTGGACAAGGTACAATACTACCTTAGATTCAGGCAAACTGGAAGGGGGAAGCCCCGAATTACAGCCTTGGCCTAAAAAGTTTACTCCGGAAACAAGCACTCTAGCGCAATACAACATCACAGGTACCGATTATAATTACATGGTCACGAGATATGCAGATGCATTGTTGATGTATGGGGAAGCCTTGGTAGCGAATAATAAAGCAAGTGAAGCCTTGCCCTACTTTAATAGGGTAAGAGAAAGAGCCGGCTTGAAAGGTTTGACTGTGGACCAACTCGATATCGATCAAATCTTACATGAAAGAAGGGTTGAATTGGCTTTTGAAGGCCATCGATTTTTTGATTTGGTGAGAACAGGTAAAGCCGTAGAAAAAATCTCCTGGGCTTTAATGAATGTGGTAGGTTTTGATGCCAGAATATTTACTACAGAACCTATTGAAGAATACCAGCTTTTGCTACCTATCCCGGTTACTGAGATTCAAAAGGATGCTTCACTTAATCAAAACCCAGGCTACTAATAAAAATTAAGAAAATGAAAAAGACATATAATTTAATCCTCATGGGCATGCTTGCCCCTTTGGTTCTCTTCTCCTGTTTACAGGAAGACATAGTACCCAATCCTACCGTTCAAAGCGTAGAAATGTATATGGTGGACATAGAAGGAAATGATTCTTTAATCACTCAACCTACGGTGAACAAAGCCTTCCGGTTTGTGGTGAATACTGATGCGGACATTGCTACAGTTTGGCCGGGGGGAGAACGTAGAATCGTAAAGAAAGTAAATACGGAAACAGATTCTTTGGATATGTTCGGTAATCCCGTTCTAATTGTTAGCGATTATTACTCAGATTATGGACTCGTAAAAGCAAGAGGTTTTAAAACCGCCTTGGGAGAAACAGGTTGGTACACTTCCTATACCTATAAAGAAGTTGGCGAATTTGACTTAACGATACTGGTAACCAACCATGGGTACAATAGTGCTGATTACAAACAAGTAGTTTATGAGGCCGGAAAAGTAACAGTTGTAGAAGAATAAATATTTCTTCAAATAGTGAACGAATAAAAAGAACCTTTTCAAATTGGTGAAAAGGTCCTTTTTATTGTACTGGTAAAATTGAAATTAAGCCTCAGGAATCAATTTAATAGGGGAAAATCTAGCTTAGGTCAATGGACAACTCTCCTCCCATCAGTGGATCTGAGATACTGTCTTTTCCTAATTCTATACGTCCACAATACCGTCGGCTAAAGGCTTCATTTCCTTTTGCAACCATGGTAAAATCGTACCAACCTTGGCTTTTTACTGTGGGTATACGTACAGGCTTTTTCTCTCTCGGCTTGAGGTCTATGGATTTTTCACCATGTTTGTAGGCATTATCAGTCACCTTTACTGATAATACTTCATTAGAAATGTTTTCAATATCTATTAAGTAAACTCCGGTTTTACTTTCGCCACCATCTGCCGTATACGAAGATGCCAATGACAATTTGGGATCATTTTTATTACCCTTAAACTCTCTGAAGAAACCATTTGGGCCATATACCTGCAAATGATACATCCCTCCCTCAAAAGCATCCAAAGGCCATTCATAATCCAAAATATCCCCTGGTTTAACTGCAAATGACCAATTCACTGCAGGCTCAAAAGCATTGGTTTTAGGATTTCTATACGAACCGGGTGCATAGACTAAAAACGGCGCTCCTAGCGCTTTGTCTCCAAATTTCTTTTTCGAAGCTTCTAAGTTTAGCAAAATAGATTTTCGGGAGCGGTCAAACTCCCCATCCACATACAATTCGTAAGCTAATGCATTGGATGGTTTGGTTCCAGGCTCTTGCTTTGGCAATAAAGGCGACTGCAAATGGCTGTTATTGACCTGACTTATTTCACTGTCTGTTAAAATTTTGAAATTGTCAGGAATGTCTTTATAACTTGCATTAAGAATTTTCTTCACATGCCCTTCCATGGTTAGGAAATTAGGAAGGTCAATTTTTTCTCCATTGTAAGGTCTGAAAACTGAGGTAAGGTCTCCACTTATTGCTCTTCTCCAGGAGCTAATGTTGTCTTCTACTATTTTTTTACCCGTTTTATGGGATAAAAACTTCTCCATAAACATAATGGTGGAAGAAATATCACAAACTTCAGAGTTGACCCAACCACCTCTACTCCAAGGTGAAGCCACAATTAAGGGCACCCTATACCCCAATCCAACAGGACTTTCACGCACATCTTCTGGATCCATGCCAGGATAATTTTCCTCTTGCTCTTTGAATACAAATTCTGTTCTGGCGTCTAATCCATTAGAAACTTTACCAGCAGTTGGGTCATTAGGTTTTGGTGGAACAAATGGTGGTACATGATCAAAGTACCCGTCATTTTCATCATAATTCAGGATAAAAACGGTTTTTTTCCAAACTTCAGGATTTTTAGTTAGAATCTCTAAAGCTTCTGAAACATACCAAGCCCCATACCAAGGAGCACTAGGGTGATCGGAGAAGTTTTTTGGTGCGACTAAATACGAAACTGTGGGGAGGTTTCCGGAATTAACATCCTTTCTAAATTCGTGAAAAATGTCACCTTTAGGTATTTTCGTCGCTCTTTTTTCTCCTTCTTCCTCATACTCTAAGACCTCCGTTTTGTGGTAATCAGGATCTGCAATATTCGTTGTAAATGCGCGCTGATGCATTTCCTTTTCCCGAGGTGTTAGCTTTTCAAAAGCCTTAGGCCCAAATTTCTCGATGGACTCTTTGACGAAAGCAATGGCCTCTTTTTTCGAAGCGATTTCTTTTTTAATACCGGCTTTATCCGTTTCCACTGCATCCTGAAGGGAAGCTTCTAACTTTGAAATTTCAGCCGGAAGGCTATCTTGTTTGTTTTTTAAAAACTCATAATGTCCCGGAGTAAAGCGAACCTCAAACTGTTTGTACCATTCTAAGTTATTGTCAGTAAAGTTTGCCAGCCAAGACCTGTCTTCTCCATTCAGCATGGTAGGTAAACTCACTTCATTTTGATAAACTTTCCAAGAAATACCATTGTCTTGCAAGCGATCAGGAAAGGTTTTCCAATCTACTTCTTTTCCATAAGTATGCTCTCCGTTTCTTACCAGAGGCTTTTCCCCAACCTTACCTACTGTTTTTCCTGCCCAATGAAAATTCCTATTGGTAGTGGTGCCGGTAAGCGCCCCACAAAAGTGCTGATCACAAACCGTAAATGCATCTGCAAAAGCATAATAAAAAGGAATATCCTGCCTTTCATAAAAGCCCATTGTCATCGGTACATGTTTGAATTCTTTCCTTCCGGGTCTCTTGGCTTCAATCCAACCGTCATACTTTCCGTTATTTCGGGCATCTACTTGATTCTCCCAAGAATGAGGAATATCACTCATCCAGGTCGCTTTGGTCTCATTTATATTAAACCTAAAAGGGGTAAAAGCATTTCCTTGATTGTCTCGTTGTATCCAAACTTTGTCTTTGTTAGGCAAAGAAATGGTTCTTGGGTCATTGTATCCTCTAACTCCTTTTAACTTACCAAAACAATGGTCAAAGGAGCGATTTTCTTGCATCAATAAGACTACATGTTCTGCATCAAGATATGTAGTTCCCGGATCCGGGTTAATGGCCATGGCTTTTTCTATGGAAGCAGGTAAAACTCCCCATAGCCCCATGCCTCCGGAAAAAAGTGCTGCTTTTTTCAGAAAATCTCTTCTGTTCTCATTCATAATTAAAATACGATATAAAACACATTAATAAAATCTTAATCCTGATAGTTAAACTACGGGATAATCCATAAGCCTTAGTCTACAATATTTTCTGGCTCAAGCGTAAAATTAAAGTTTTACGGTGCAAACCGTAGAGAAAGAATATTGCCAAATGGTTAATTCTCTACTAGGCCAAAATATTAATAAAGGCCGCACCTGATTGAAAATCAAAAACATTTATACTTAATCTACAAGTTGTTAGACCTATAGAGAGAGGGTGCTAACCTCTCAATTGATACGCTTTGGGCTGGGTAAATGCCCTAATGCCCATATAAGATAAAGTCACTCCCAAACCGGAATTCTTTCTTCCTGTCCAAGGGAGATTTGGGCTTACCCTATCACAACAATTGACATAGACTGTTCCTGCAGGCATACCTTCCAACAACTGTTTGGCCCGTGATTCATCTCCTGAGAATACTGCTGCTGTAAGACCAAAGGAAGTGTCTTTCATCAAATTTAAAGCCTCTTCATCATTTTTTACTTTTTGAATTCCTATAACAGGTCCAAAAGACTCCTCTTTCATAAGACCCATATTGTGATTGACGTCAGTCAGTACCGCCGGTTCTAGGAAATACCCTTTTTCTCCCCATTGCTTCCCTCCAATGAGTAGCTTGGCCCCTTTTTCTTTGGCATCGGCTATCTGCGAAAGGATAAAATTCATTTGATCTTTTCGGGTGAGTGCGCCTATAAAGGTTTCCTCTGCCATAGGATCCCCAATTTTATAAGAAGAAACCTCACTTACGAATGCATCTACAAATGCATCATAAATGTCTTCATGAACATATATTCTTTCCACCGCACAGCAACTTTGCCCATTATTATAAAATGCTCCCTCTGCTGCATTGATGGCTGCTTGTTTTACATCCGCCACATCATTCATTACATACAAAGGGTCTTTTCCTCCCAGTTCCAACTGAACAGGAACAAGTTTCGAAGCCACTTTTTGGGCAATGTACTTTCCGGTTTTATAAGAACCTGTAAAAAAGTAGCCATCTAGGTCTGCCTCCAGCAATAATTCCCCTACTTCGGCTCCACCAATAAAACATTCAAAAGCATCCTTAGGAATGCCGGCTTCCCAAAGCAGTTCTCTAAACTTGAGTCCTGTGAGTGCAGCATATTCTGATGGCTTATAGGCCACTGCATTGCCTGCCAGCAAGGCATATAAAAACACGTTGTAACCAACATTATAAGGGAAATTCCAAGCAGAAATATTTGCAATTACCCCCAGAGGCTCAAAGGAGATTTCTTCTCGCGTATCTCCTTCTTCAGTGATGACTTCCTTCTTGAGGTATTTCAATGCATCCTTTTGGATATGTGCGATTCGATTTTGCGCTCCTGTGATTTCGTTTTTAGCTTGCTGAATGGGTTTACCTGTTTCTGAAGTTAATATAAGTGCCAATTCCTCCAAATTGCCCATCACTAGGTCACCATATTTTTTAATTATGGCAACTCTCTCTTCCAAAGGCACACCTGCCCACTTAATTTGCCCTTCTTTTAACGCAGCAATTTTACTGCTAACTTCAGCGGCAGTATCTTCTTTTAAATGTTTTATAACACCTTCGGTAGCTGGGTTGATTATTTCCATTCTTATTGATTTTTAACTTTTTCTATAAAATATTCATACAGTTTTAAGGGGTCCAACAAGGGAGCACCTTTACCCAACGAAAACTCAGGGTGCCATTGCACCCCTAACACATTTCCTTCTTTGTTTTGCAGGGCCTCTATTATTCCATCATTTTTGCTAACGGCCAAGACCTCCAAACCATCTCCTACGGTTTTTACGCCTTGATGATGAACAGAATTTACAACTGCCTTATCAATACCATCATAGACTAAGTCCAAGGTTTTACCTGCTTCAAAAACAATCTCATGAACCAATGCATCATATTTCTCTGCATCTCTGTGCTGCATGGCCTCCGGTTTCTGCGTAGTAATATCTTGGTATAAGTTACCTCCAAAATATACATTCATCAACTGAAAGCCTCTACAAATTGCCAAGACCGGCTTATGATGCTTAACAGCGTATTCCATTATCCTCATTTCATAGGCATCCCGATAGGCATCACCCAGCCATTTGCCGAGTACTATAGGCTTCTCATTATAAGTTTCCGGAGCCAAATCTGTTCCACCTTGGAAAACAAACCCATCTAGTTCTGCCAAGATATCCTCTAATTGACTCATGGGTAGGTCTGGCAGCAATACCGGAAGAATACCTTTTTGAGAAACATAACTGAACATATCACATTCCACATAGGCCAAATCTTTAGGCCCAAAAACAATCCGAGAAGGCTCCTTATACATGAAGCATGCACTTATTCCAATTTTCAGCATATTCTATAGGGCACCTTTATAAATAGATTTAAAGTCAGCTTCAGTGACAGGTTTTGGATTGTTTGGATGACAGAAATCTGCAATGGCCAGCGACGCCAATGTGTCAATATGATCTTCTTTTACTCCAATAGCCGAAAGTCTTGAAGGCAAGCCCAGGGTTTTGTTTAAGTCATTAATATATTGGATAAATTTCTTACTCTCTCCTTGTTTTAACCCTACCATAAGTCCCATTTGCTCATACCTATCCTCAAATCCTTCATAGTTAAATTCAAGTCCATAGGGTAAGTTAATGGCATTTGCCAAGCCATGATGTGTGTCTAGCAAGCTGGATAATGGGTGGGCCAAACTGTGAACGATTCCCAAGCCTTTCTGAAAAGCTATGGCTCCCATCATGGATGCCATTAACATCTTGCTCCTAGAAACCAAATCGGGTTTCAAGGTAGCTGTTTCTATGGATTCACCTATCAGCTTAATGCCTTCCAAGGCTATCCCACTACACATAGGATTCCAATTTTTAGAGAGATAGGCTTCAATATTATGGGTAAGCGCATCCATCCCTGTGGCTGCTGTAACGAAAGAAGGCAAGTCCATGGTTAATTCAGGATCTGCAAATACTATTTTTGCCATAAGGGTAGGTGCAAATAGTATTCTTTTCTTCTTGCTTTCATCTTCAGATATAATGGCACTTCTTCCTACTTCACTCCCAGTACCGGAAGTGGTAGGTACGGTAACAAAATGTGGAATTGGCTCGGTCACGTATTTATCTCCACCAATTAAATCATCATAATCGAATAGATCTCTATGGTGATTAATGCTTAAGGCAATAGCCCTGGCCACATCCAAAGCCACTCCACCACCAATGCCTACAATTACATCTCTATCAGTGGACTGATACGAAGCCTTACCCTTAAGAACATCTGACTTGACAGGGTTTTTGTGAACATCAGAAAAAACCTCAACAGACAAACCTGATTGACTCAATTGAGCTTCTATTTTTTTAAAGAAATCTAGCTCTCTGACAATTGGGTCAGTTACCAATAGTGGCCGAGACAATTGATTTTGCTTTAAATAATCAGCCAATTCACTGATAACACCTACACCAAATCTTATGGTCGTAGGAAAACTAAAATTATATTTTTGAAGAATATCCATTATAATAAATGAAAACTTTAGTGATTAAATGTATTGAAGTCAAGATTAAATAATTTCAAAATAACGTTTCCTTTCCCAATCTGTAACATTGGAGGCAAATTCGCGACATTCCCATTCGCGCGTTTTGCAAAAATGATCGACAAAGGCCTCTCCAAACAATGA
Organism: Cyclobacterium sp. 1_MG-2023; assembly: GCF_030546805.1. Taxonomy (GTDB): domain Bacteria; phylum Bacteroidota; class Bacteroidia; order Cytophagales; family Cyclobacteriaceae; genus Cyclobacterium. The sequence goes on from NZ_JAUOPC010000001.1 coordinate 568,443, forward strand.
CTTGGCAATGCTTGAATTTTTCATGGCCTCAGTGGCTTCTTTTAGTGAGGAAGGAATAGAACCATTGGAATAATCTTCATAACCATTCCCTACGGTGGCCGGTTTGTCCAAAGCCAGTTTGTTCTGAATACCATATAAGCCCGAAGCCAGGCAAGCAGCCATGGCCAGATAAGGGTTCACATCGGACCCTATAACCCTGGTTTCTAGCCGAGTAGATTTAGCTCCTCCGGAAAGTATTCTTAAAGCAGTGGTTCTATTGTCCTTTGCCCATGTCAAAGTGGTAGGTGCCCAGGCTCCTTCTACCAACCTCTTGTAACTATTGATGGTGGGGGCAAACATTGGCAAAATATAGGGTAAACATTTAAGTTGGCCTGCCACGTAATGACGCATGGTACTACTCATGTTCCATTCTGCATTGGCATCATAGAACAAGTTATTCTTCAAGTCCTTGTCCCAAATACTTTGGTGTACATGTCCACCATTCCCAGGCAATTCCTCAGACCACTTGGCCATAAAGGTAGCCATGACACCGTGTCTATAGGCAATTTCTTTAACACTGCTTTTGAATAGTACTGCACGATCAGCTGCCAATAAAACATCACTGTATTGTATGGCGGCTTCATATACACCCGGACCAGTTTCTGTGTGCAGGCCTTCCAATGGAATGTCAAACTTATGACACAGGTCAAACAAGTCATTGAAGAAATCACTTTTCAAGGATGACCTTAAAATAGAGTAGCCAAACATTCCCGGGGTCATGGGTTTGGTATCTGCGCAATTTTTACTTTCATAACCATCTGGCGTACTTTCAAAGTTAAACCATTCAAATTCCTGAGAAAATTGTGGAACAAAACCGGCATCTATTGCTTCCTTTTGCACATTTTTCAATAAGGTTCTTGGACAAACTAAGGCTCCATTTTGATTGTCATTACTGAAATCAGCCAAAAAGAAAGGAAGGTCATTCTCCCATGGTATTTTTCTGTAGGTAGAAGAATCAATATTTGCTTGAAAATCGGGATAACCGGTATGCCAGCCGGTAACAGAAACGTTGTCATAGGATTTGTCTTGCATGTCCCAGCCAAAGACTACCGCACAAAAGCCCAATCCTCCATCCAATATGGAAAAGAATTTGTCCAGAGAAACAACTTTCCCACGGAGGACTCCATCAATGTCCACAATAGCTAATTTTACTTTATTAAATGAACTGTTTTTTAAACTTGATTTGACTTCTTCTTTACTTAATTTCATGAAGTTTTTGTCTTGTTAAGGAATAATATAAAGAATAAATAAGCCCCCAATAGCATGGCGAAAAAAATCAAGGCCAAAGTGAAGTTATAAATAATCATGGCAATCAGTGAAAGGCTTGCGATGATCAGGGCAACCATAGGGAACAAAGGATAGTAAGGCACTTTAAATGGCCTTTCCAGTTCCGGTTCATTTTTTCTTAGCTTAAGAAAAGCAAGCATAGACAATATGTACAAACATAATGCACCAAACACAGCAATCGTGATTATTTCCCCGGTTTTACCCGTGAATAAAGCAATTATCCCGATCAGCATATTAAAAATAAGGGCATTGACTGGGGTTTTAAATTTTTTATTTACCGCTCCAATGGCCTTAGGGGCATAGCCCACTCGACCAAATTCAAAGGTGGTACGTCCTGCCGCAAGAATGATCCCATTAAAGGACGCCACCAATCCAAAGAGCGCTATAAAGGCCAACAGGTGATAATAAAACTGGTTGTCGCCCGTGACCAATCCCATGGCCAATGGCAGGGGTGAATCAGAAGCAACTCCGGAACTATCTGGATAAACAATGGCTTCCCAGCCTCCAACACCAACGGCCGCCATAAATGTAAGCACACATAAAATGACAAGAGTCAATAAGGCAAAGCCAAAGCCTTTTAATATATTTTTTTGTGGATTAATCGTCTCCTCGGCCACGTTGGCAACCCCTTCTATGGCCAGAAAAAACCAGATAGCAAATGGAATGGCTGCAACCACTCCCATGTAACCATTGGGCAAGGCATTGATTTGCAAATTTTCAACTTTAAAAGCGGGCAAAGTAACACCAGCAAAAAACAACAAGCCTAAAACGGCTATTATAGTAATGAATAATTCAAAGGTAGCTGCCACTTGCAGACCTACTATATTCAATCCTGTAAAAATCAAATAGGCAACGACTCCTATTAACAAGGCGTCCAATTCAGGAAAAAATATCCCAAAATAGGCACCTATGGCAGAAGCAATTGCAGGTGGTGCAAAAATAAATTCGATATTCTGGGACATCCCCGCCAAAAAACCCAAATGTTTTCCCAAACCACGCTCAGCATAAGAAAAAGCCCCTCCTGCTTTAGGTATTGCACAGGCCATTTCTGTGTAACTAAAAGTGAAAGTAACATACATTATTATTATAAAAAATATGGCGATACCGGCGCCTAATGTCCCACCTTCAGCAAGCCCTAAATTCCATCCAAAATAATTCCCTGATATAACGTATCCAACACCCAAACCCCATAACATAAAAGGGCCTAATGTTTTCTTTAATTGTTGTTCATTTCCTTTGGATTCTTGATTCATATATATTTTACTTTTGGATGAGAAAATGGGCCATGTTCAAACTGTTCCATGATTGGAAAAAACCAAGCCGATGTGTTAAGTTTGATTTTTTTTTAAAAAAGGACCTCCTAAAATTAAAAATTAATTTGAAATAACCTGTAATTGATCAAAATTAATTAGTGAAAAAAATGCCTTTAGAAAAAAAATAGAGGGGATTTTAAGAAATTTCGGAAGAAAAAACCTGCTTTAATAATGAGTGCCAATAGTTTAACCCGGGTTATGTAATAGGATTCGTGATGAGTGTTGCAATCGCAAGAAAATCAGGCTGTTTTGATATTTTAGCATAGCACCGCTATGGTGAAATTGAAAACAGCAACGAAGTGGCTGATTTTGAAGCGATTTCAGCACGTAATAGATTGTCTATTGCATATTTCGGGTTTAAACCTTTACTCTTTTTACCTTCTCAAAATCAGGAATAAAAATTGTATGTAAAAGCTTCAGTTAATCGAAAATTTATCAAGCATAATTAACCCTTTGGATATAGTTCTCGTTGAACCATAATCAATTACTTAAATATTGACTAGATTCTCTAAAAAACAACCAGAAAAATCAATTTTGAATTAATTTTATGTTTGGTAGTGAACACCGTTTAAATTCAAAACTGTTAAAACAGGTATAAAAATATGCATATCGCAATTTCAGGAAATATTGGAAGTGGAAAAACCACTTTGGCTTCAAAACTTGCCGCACATTATGGTTGGCAAATAGAATTTGAATCAGTAGAGGAAAACCCTTACTTGTCGGACTTTTATGGAGACATGCCAAAATGGGCTTTTCATTTACAGGTTTATTTCCTGCATAGCAGGTTCAATCAAGTTAAAAGAATTCAGGAAAGTGCAAATTCCACCATTCAAGATAGAACGATCTATGAAGATTCCCATATTTTTGCAACCAACCTTTATGAGTCAAATTTGATCAATAAAAGGGATTATGAAAACTATAAGATGCTTTATAAGTCCATGGTAGATTATATCAATCCTCCGGATTTATTGATTTTTTTGAAAGCAGACATTCCCAAATTGGTAGACCAAATTGAAAAAAGAGGCAGAGAATATGAACGAAGCATTCAAATTGCCTACTTAAAAAATTTAAATAACCTCTATGAAGAATGGATATCGGGCTATCAACTAGGAAAACTCTTGGTTATAGATGTGAACGATATGGATTTTGTTCATAATCCGGAAGATTTTTCTACCATTGTGGGTAAAATAGATCGTGAAATTTTTGGCTTGTTCAACTAATCCATTTTTCTAACAAGCCAAGTACCTACTAATTTTAAGGTTTCTTTGCTTGGCCGTAACAATAACTTATCAATGCGTTGCAACTTACCTCCTAACATAAGGTTTTCGTAAGCAGGTATCCTTATTAGTTTGTAACCTAGCAACCTGCTGATCAAGTCATATTGTAGATCATTGTAGGCATTCAGCTTCCACCCTGCTGCCCCGTTTCCGGAAAGATCCGGCGGAATTTCTGATTTCCCAAAGCATCTTGAGGCAATTGGTGGGCCATTCCAAACCCTCTCCTGAGCTCCTGACAAAAGACAATCCCTTTCAAAAGTTCTACACATCCGCAAATAGCTACCATGCCAAGAAAAACTAAATGTATCGTAAACATCAGTTTTTAAAGTTTTTAGCCGGTATCTGTTGAAATGATAAGCATCATCAAAAAGAAATAAAAACTTCCCTACTTTAAAGTCAAGCTTCAATTGATTCAGTAAAGGAAAATCCCCGGTTCCTTTTAAATCATTGTATCCATCTAAAAGTAATTTTTCTCCCTTTCCTTCAATCAAATTTCTTTTAAACGGAATATTGATATCCGTTTCGCAGCGAATTTCAATCTCTTCCAAGGCATTTATTAATTGATCCGTTTTTTGTTGATGCATTAGCTAACTTTATTATTTATTAGGGAAATCCATAAAACATGGAAGGGCTATTCTTTTTCAATCCTTTCTTTCAAATTAGGTTTTGAACCGGGAAATGTGGTTTTGGTGGACATATCATATCCAATCCACAGCATTATAGCCAAAAAAACGATCCCAAAAATGAGAAAAATCAATTTGTTTCTATTCATCCTTACTCTGAATTTTTGTATGCAAAACTAATCAAGTATTTGAATAAATAGTTCCATACAATCATATACTTTTTAGGCAATTAATGACGTTAACTAAATGGATATTACTTTTAAATTTGAAAAGGTTTCAATTTTAATATTTGAGATTTTGTAAAAATTTTCCAGTAAAATGTAAAAATGTATCTTTACAGCACTATTTTTGCACTCAAATAATCTACCTAAGTTATTTATTGCTTAATTTTCTACCACCACTTTCAATAAAATAGTTTTATGTACAAACAGATCAAACCCGATATGATCTATCATTATTTTGATGAGGATATTGAACTTATCCATGAAATCATAGAGTTGGTTTTGGAACTGAATGTACAAGATTTAAAGACCTTACTGCCACTTTACGAGACAGGGCAGTTTAATGTAATCAAAAAGAAATTTCACAGGTCTAAGCCAGTATTTAGTTTATTAGGAGCCAATCTGGTAAATAAAAATATTAATGCACTAGAAAAAGAAATAACCAATAATTTTCCTGAAATTTATCCGGATTTTTTAAAGTCTTTGGATGAACTGGAACAAGATCTACATTTCTTCCTAAAAAGTACTCCACATTAATATTATATTATCCCAAGTTAGTTTATTTTTCAATAATCATTTCAATCGACAGATTAATAGGTATTAATGACAAAGCTATCTTTTCCTTTACGAAATCAGATAATTATATTTTCACTTTTACTGGCAATTGGGTTTTCATGTAAACCACAAAAACACCAAACCGGATTATTGGGTAATAAGGCCATGGTTGTCAGTGCACACCCATTGGCTTCAGAGGTAGGCAAAACTATTCTTCTTAAAGGAGGAAATGCAGTGGATGCAGCCATAGCAGTACATATGGCCCTTGCCGTAGTATACCCACAGGCAGGAAATATTGGTGGTGGGGGCTTTATGGTTATCAGAGAAAATGATGGAACCGTTCATTCTTTAGATTATAGAGAAAAGGCTCCAATAAATGCTGACAAAGACATGTACCTTGATGCAGAAGGAAATGCTTTACCAGAGAAAAGTCAAAATGGCCATTTGGCTTCGGGCGTACCCGGAGCAGTAGATGGAATGGTCAGGGCTTATGAAAAATTTGGTTCACTTCCTTGGGAGCAATTGATAAACCCAGCCATTAAACTTGCTGAGAATGGTTTTGAATTAACCGAAAAAGAGGCCGATTTTTTTTCAGCATATGCAAGCAAACTAAAAAAACACTCTACAGTAGACCCCACTCATTTTACCTCCAAATCCTTTAAAAAAGGGGATTTCTTAATCCAAAAAGATCTAGCGAGAACCCTCACCTATATCCGAGACAAAGGAAGAGATGGTTTTTATTCAGGAAAAGTGGCCGATCTTTTAGTAGAAGAGATGACTAGAGGGGGAGGAATCATCAATCACCAAGATTTAAAACATTACAGCAGCAAATGGAGAACACCATTGAGAGGCACTTATAAAAACTATGGCATTATAACCATGGGTCCACCAAGCGGAGGAGGAATAATATTGCTTCAGATGTTAGGTACAATAGAGGATTACAAGGTTTCCAATAGCAAAGATAAATTTGTGGATTACCTGCATCTAAAAACAGAAATGGCGCGAAGAATATTTGCTGATCGAGCAGCTTACATGGCTGATTCAGACTTTTATCCAGTGCCCATCAATCAATTAATCACCAAAGACTATTTATTGGAACGTTTTAAAAGTTTTAATCCTAATAAGGCTACACCATCATCAGAAATTAAAGAGGGAGAAATCGATCAAGAAAGTGAAGAAACCACTCATTTTTCTATTATTGACCCCGATGGAAATGCCGTTTCAAGTACTACAACCTTAAATGGAAACATGGGATCCAAAGTATTGGTAGCAGGTGCAGGCTTTATCCTCAACAATGAAATGGATGATTTTTCTATAAAACCGGGATTTCCAAACATGTTTGGTGTGCTGGGAGGTGAAGCCAATAAAATCGAACCTGAGAAAAGGATGCTTAGCTCTATGAGTCCCACTATTTTAGAGAAAGATGGTGAGTTATTTATGGTTGTAGGTACGCCAGGTGGATCCACAATTCCAACATCTGTTTTTCAGACCATTATCAACGTGGTCGAATTTGATATGGGAATGCAACAGGCGGTTGACGAACCCAGGTTTCATAGCCAATGGAAACCTGATTTGATCAGCTATGAAAATAGCTTTTCAAACAAGCGTTTATTTGAAGATTTGAGGAAAAAAGGCCACATCCTTAAAGAAAGAGGTTCAATCGGAAAAGTAGATGCCATTTTGATCCGTGATAATGGCACTTTAGAAGCAGGGGCTGATTCTCGAGGGATGGATACAGCTGCTGGGTTCTAGTATTCATCATTTACACAACCTCAAAACATGTGGGCTGGTCCCGGGAATACGCTCAATAATACCCCTTGCCTCGAGGTCTAATTTTACTGAAACAAGATACCAAGGTACTGACCCATCCAAACTATCCTCTAAAGAGGCCTTGGCTAGTTCATTTAATTCCTTGTAGGTGATTTCTTTCCTTTCTTCCAACGTTTTAAGGACAAAGGTTTTTATTAAGGTGTATTTAGACACCAAAATATTGACCCCTTTCTTGCCATCCGGATGAAGTGTCAAAATTCTATCTTCCATAATAATGTCATTGTTAAGTGGGCCCTATTTTCTAAATTCACTTTAAGCTACAAAAAAACATCAATAGGAATACTATTATTAGGATTAGTAAACTTGTTTGATATCAAGTCTTTGGAATTATTCCAAGCCATGTTCATTGGACAGATAGCGCAATGCTTCTTCTAATACCAAATCTGTCTGTGCGTTTATCGATGCTTCTGTATTTTTAACAAAAACATCAGGCTCATGACCTATGCCATCCAAGCTTTCTCCATTAGGCAATAAAAATTGCTGAATGGAATAAACATACTTCCATCCATTGGGAAGAAATCGCATATTACTTACCGTAGAAAAGTCACCGGCTGTGGTATCTCCCATTTGAATGACATGATCAAAAGCTTTCATATGTAGCAGGAAAACTTCACCTGCACTGATGGTTTTTCTGTCCGTAAGTACAATAACAGGCTTGGTATATGAATTGTCACCATCAAATTGAGTGTGGTATATATTCTTCTCATCAAAATCATTATATCCTTTTCCATTTCTGGTCTGTACACTGTATATTTCATGAACTCCATCAGAAAAGGCTTGAGCAATTCTTGCTGAATACCTGTCATCTCCCCCACTATTTTGCCTTATGTCCAAAATAATGGCTTTAGTATTTTCAAAGTTTCTAATTATTTCATCCATTACCGAAGGATTATCACCATCCATAGTACCCAAATAAATGTAGCCTATATTTTTGTCTTTTACTTGCCCAAACAAGAGTTCATCTTCTGACCCCACCTCGGTTTTGGTAGCTATATACTTTGAGAGCAATAATTCAGCGCTAAATTCAGCTGTAGACTGCTCATTGAGCGCATAGCCGGATTTATACCTAATATTTCCATTGTAGAGCGTCGTGTGGCTGTCGTCTAAGTGTTCTACCATTTCCGTCATCACTTCCCATAGTCCCTCATTGGAAAGATCATCAGTAACTTGTGGTCGATAAATCTGATACAGCTGCTTCCAATTGATCCCTCTCACTTCAAAGAGACTGTAATGCCGGTCAAAATCATTCCATAAGATTTCAAAGTTTTGCGAAGGTGTATTGGGTGCCTCTTCACCTAAGATTGCCTCTTCACAGCTGAATAAAAAAATGGAAATCAATATTATGCAAAAGTTTTGTCGGTTCATGGGAATAGGATAATCAATAGACAAGGTTTTTTTTATTTTCTTAATTTGAACTTGTAGAAAGCCTTTCATTGGTTTAAAATTTTAAGGTTATTCCGGTTGCAGGTGTCATTGCCATCCGCTTGTATGAGTGTAAATTGTTTACTTTTTGGAAGGAAATTGAATAGTCTAAGTTCCATGCCAACCCCGGTAAAATTTGGAAGGCATAAGCCAAACCCCAATCCAAGCCTAAATATTGACCAAAAGAGGCAGGCTCTCCTTGAAGCATAATTTTTACCGGATTATCTTGGTTCTCTATTATAAACTCATCGATCCCATTGTAGGGAGGTCTACCTAAAAATTGGACAATTGGTACACCAATAGAAGTTTGAATGCTATGCTTGTCATTAATCCTTTTTGCAACCAATCCCTTGATTACCAAACCTTGGGAGGAAGTATAACTAAATGCATCCAAATCATTCCAATCAATAAAAAAAGCATTGGTTTCATAAGCTCCTCCCATATAAAAGTCTAAAGATTCTTTATCGTTTTTAATTCGAAATAAGTATTGCACGCCAATATTTATGTCTAAAAAGGTGTTGATGAATCCACTTGTCTCATTGGACCTCACCTCCCCTGCACCATAGCCTACTGATATCCCAAAAATATTTTCACCTATTCTTCGATAAGAAAGGCCATATTGCAATCCTGCTCCTCGATAGTGTAAGGGGGATAAAATATTATCCTTTAAATAATTGTCCTGATACCCTACCCTTAAACTAAGGAGCTTGTCTACAGGCCTAATTACCTCCTGCGCTTTTACCATACCCACCAATAGGAGAAAACAACAAGTATAAATGAGAATCTTTTTCATTTTAGAAAGTAAAGTTTTATAAGATTATTCCCGGTTAATAATAAGAAGACAACCAAGTAGTGGAATACCCTTAGTCCACCTGCAAAATATTCTAAAAAAAATTGCCAAGGTTAAAATTGCCTGTTCCCCAGAAGCAAAATACCATTGGCAATTATTACTCAAAAGAGGCTGCTATACCATCCTTAAAAGAGGTTCATTAATAAACTTCAAATTGAGAAGTAGAGAGGAGCTTCGTATTATTCTTTTAATAAATCATTTATGGCCTTCATCAATACCCCTTCTACCTCAGGAGCAACATTCGATGCCCGCTCACTGACCTCATACCCTCCTTTTTCATAAGCCAATGTGGTTCCAATATACCCCATACCAAGATCTCCATAAGCGGCCATGGTTACAAATAAATCCGGGCGGGCTGCTTTGGCTGCAAGTTGGTATTCTACAAAAAGTTCTCCGGGCATATGTAAAATTCTTGCATCATTAAGACTTAGGCAACTGATATCAATGGTTTTACCCGCCTGTGTCCTACGCAACCATGCCATTTTTCGGGCGATTCCACTATTTTTCTTTAATAGCTCATTGCTTAATTTTAACTCCTCTTGTATTTTAAACAAGTAGAGTGCCGGAGGCAAAGCCACCTTTTCTACTGACCACGAAATATTGGCAGCAGTTATAGGTTCTTTTTTTGTAGTCTCCCAAGCTTTTTCCATTCCATTTGCCAAACGTTGCGCAAAAACAAGTCTGTTTTCATGGGATCCATCATTGTATTTACCTGCAGCAATATTTCCTCCTGCCCCATTAAAATGTACATGTAGCGCATCAGGAACAGCCAATTGACGAAAAAATCTGGCTACGCCAACAAAATCAGGATTAGGAATACCTGTACGGTAATAACTCTGTGGGTGGGTAGCATAATAACTTAAAATTGCGACCGGATTGTTTTCATTCCAAAAACTAATAAGCGATAGTTCAGGGTCAATCAGCCCTTCAGGTTCGGCACGTATATCAGGATCTTTAGTAGTAGACATTCTCGTAACACGTACTTTACCATCATGCCCATAAATATTTCTATTTGAAGCTACTCTATCAACAATTGCTTTACCAATACCTAAATGTGTTACAGGTTGTGGAGCCGATAAAGCGCTTTTAACAGCCACTGTTAAACGTCGAAGCGCTTCACGAGGAAATGTACCATCATAGTAGGTAGGGTTAATTAATGCTGGATCTATCCCCGCTTCCAAAAGAATTTGCTCTGCTCCTGCATCAAACCTTGGGGCATCGTGCTGATGCAAAACATTCACTGAAATCCGCTCCGGAGTAGACCCAACAGCTGCCGCCAATGCTCTTCTAAATTCATCCATGCCTTCATTACCAATGGCAAGCCAATCTATGGAACATAATACTATAGGTAATCCAGCTCCTTGTAACACTATTCCTTTAGCCCTTAAACCTAGATCCCATTTGTTTATAGAAACATCATAGGCCAATGGACTTCCAACCGGTGGCGTAACATCTATATCAAAAGTGGATAAAAGCAACCCTTCTTCTTGTCTTTCTTGGAACTCTTCCCTGCTTTCAGCATTGTCTTTTCCTTCCACTATCGTTATTTGATGGAAAATAAGGGAAAAGACAACAAGTAAGACTGCAAAATTCAAATTAATATCTTTCATATTTTTAAGAATTAATAATTCATTGTTTCAAATAATATTTCACTACCCAAGCTAGATCCTGTAAAAATTACATGGAAAAAAGGAGAAACCTAGAGGTTTCTCCTTTAAAATTAAAGTATGAATTAATGGTCATTTCACCTTTTCTAATCAAATAATATATTCATTCTTGCTTAATATCCTGTGTTTTGAGGAAAATCAGCATCCACATTAAGATCAATTTGTTCTTGAGGTATCGGCCAACGGAAATTATGTTCCTCAATAGCTGCTCCAGGAACAAGAGGATTATCGTTGTATTTACGAACCCTTTCTAAAAGTTTACCGGTACGTCTCAATATTAATAGCCTCCATTCTTCTCCGTACAATTCTCTTACACGTTCATCCAACAAGAAATCCATATCAATATCGGATGCAGAGACAGGAGTTGCATTGGCACGTTCTCTTATTCTGTTCACATCTGCTGCTGCCAAGGCATTATTGCCCAACTCTAAATTTGCCTCGGCTCGAATTAGCAAGGTTTCAGCAAAACGCAATGCATACCAATCTTTGTGCGTAATCCCTCCTCCTGAGCGGTTAGGCTGCAAGAAATAATTTAAAGGATCAGTAAATTTAGTATGGATAGGGAAAATAATTTTAGTAGAATCCGCTATTGGGTCAGGTCTTGGTGGATCATAAAGGCTGAAGTCGATTTTTTGTTTGTCGAAAGCTGACTCAGGATTATCATAATAAAAATTGCGTTTTAAATTATGTTCAGCATTCCTGATATCAATGTCCCAATTGTCCTGCCATACTCCATAATAAACCAGACTGGTTCCTCTCCCATTTGCAGTTGGCCGACCAAGACTATCGGAATACCCCGTATACAAGCCATTATACAGTTCACCTTGAAAACCTTTTTTTCCATCAGGTGTAAGCCCGATATCAAAATAACGTGGTCCAAAAATATAGGCACTTGCTATTTGTCCTCCGCCGATTATAAAAGGCTCCACTTGAATGACCCACATGGCTTCCTTATTTTCCGGAAGATTATGATTTCCAAAACCAAAAAGGTCAAAAAACACATCTCCGGAGCCCCATACATCGTTGCCAAGCTTTGTTCCAAAACGGCTTAACATCAAATCGTAATCATAATCTTCAATAACATTTGAAGCTGCTTCTACGGCATTTTCAAAATCATCCTGTTCAAGGTAGGTTTCTGCCAGATAATGCCAAGCAGGTCCTTGGGTAATTCTTCCAGGAGCATCTTCTTCACCCGGTTTAGGTAAATTATTGGCGGCATATTGAAAATCTTCAACCATCAAGTTATGAATGTCTGCTACCGGGTTTCTAATAAAATCCGCTTTAGCAGAATTGATAGGCTCTGTCAAAAGTGGAATATCTCCATAAGTGGAAACCAAGTATCTGTAGGCAAAGCCCCTAAAAAAGCGGGCTTCTGCAATGTACTTGTTTTTACCGGCTTCACCCTCTGCAAACACTTCAGGATCGGCGCTTTCCACCCTATCAATCAAAACATTTGCCCATTGGATAATTTCAAAACCAACATTCCATGTTGCAATCACATTTCTCCAAACAGGAGTCATGTCAGTATAGGAGTTCAAATAAGAACCTCCAGGGCCGGGGGTTTCACCATTGTAACCAATATCTGAGCCATGTGTAGCCCAATTCATCACCCCAAATTCACCAAATGAATAATAGGCAACCCGAACACGGTCGTGAATAGCAGTTATACCTTGCAAGGCACCTGCTTCAGTTAAGTATGCATTGTCCGGTGAAAGAAAATCCAGTGGTTTTTCGTCCAGAATATCATCATTACAAGACGGAAATATAAACAGCGCAACTGCAGCCATCAGCAAAGATTTTACTGCAAGAATTTTTATATTTATGTTCATCGTTTTTATATTTATCAGGTTTTACTTAATTAAATAAGTTGAACGCTTATAAGCTTAGGTTCAAACCTAGAATGAAATTCCTCATAAGTGGCGTATCACTAACACCTGTTTCCGGATCCCAACCTTGCCATTGTGTCCATACATATGGATTTTTACTTGAAACATAAATCTGAGCAGATTGTAGTTTTAATTTATCCAAAAAGCTTTTGTTGAAGGTGTAGCCAAGTGAGATATCCTGTAACCTTACAAAACTTCTGCTTTGATAAATTCCACTTTGACGTAGCGGCACATTGTAAATACCTGTTGTATTGGTGGTGGGGTTTTCCGGGGTCCAATAGGGGTTTACCGCTGAATTGTTTCTTCTATCAGGAAAATAAAAGAGGGGATTTATGATGTCAGCGTTGTTAGCTTGATAATAATTTTTACCCCCTTGAATTGAATTGATAAATATGGAAAGGGTAAAATTATTATAAGTAAAACTATTGTTAAGGCTAAACCTATAGCTTGGAGATTCATAACCAACAACCTTCCTATCATTCGTAGGCTCTATTTCTCCATCGCCATTTTGATCCACATACCTAAACTGGCCAGGGTACCATCCATCCAGGGTATTGCCACTAAAGAACTCTTCCTCAGTCCAGACTCCTCCTGCCATTTCATAATCATAAATCGCACTGAGAGATTCACCTACAAACCAACCATTACCAATATCATTATCGTCTTCTCCCCCATACAATTTGGTGATTTCATCTCTATTGAGTGCAAAGGTGAAATTGGTTTCCCACCTAAGTGGCCCATCCATATTAATCGACCTCAAATCAAATTCAATTCCTTTGTTTTTCAAGCCACCAATATTTGTCCAGATATTGGCATAACCTGATGCTCTTGGGAGTTGTCTTAAAACCAACACATCTGTAGTATTTGCTGTATAAGCATTGACTGTACCGGTAATTCTATTTTGCCAAAAGCCAAAGTCTAAGCCTAGATTGTAAGAGGTAGTGGTTTCCCAAGCCAAGTTAACATTTCCAAGATTACTTGGGTAGAGTCCAATAGCAGTAGATTGTCCATAAACATAATAACGTGTTCCCATTCTGGACAAACTTGAATACCTACCAATTCCCTGATTACCATTTTTCCCATAAGATGTCCTCAACTTAAGGTATACATCAGAATCTTTGAGAAAAGACTCATCTGAAAGCACCCAAGCCAAAGAGGCTGAAGGGAAAGTTGCCCATTTATTTCCTGCACCAAATCCTGAAAACCCATCTCGTCGGACAGTACCAGTAAACATGTATTTGGATAGAAAACTATAATTGACACGGGCCATATAGGAAAGGCTATTTTCTTCGTAAGCTGAAGAGCTACCTGTGACAACTTCTGCCAAACCAATATTATTATACCCAAGAATTTCATTTTCAAAACCTGAAGCAGAGAGCGTTGAGGCATTGCCTGTCCTACCTTCCCTACTGAACAGGAATGTTCCATTGACTTGATGATCTCCAAAGGTTCTGGAATAGTTGATAATATTATTAAGGTTCCAATCTCTCGATTCCGAAGGGTTTTTAATCGCTAATCCCCTGTTATTAACTCCGGAAGGGGTTGAACTGGAATGGAAAGTATTGTTGTTTCTATTGGAATAAACATGGGAATAATTGAATTCATAATTAAGACCTTCTATCCATGGAACAGAAACCTTTAGCCTTCCAACAGCAAATAACTCATTGGTTATATCTGAATTGTCAATGTATTGGTAGACTAGCGGATAGGGTTGAAACAACTCGCCTCCCAAGTAAATATCATAATTGGGTTCCCCAATGTAATTGTTTACCAAAGGACTCGCTACCCTTGCATTCCCAAGGCTGGTTGGAATCCCTGAATTATCCCTAGTACTGTAACTTGCATTTAATCCAAAAGTCAACCAATCGGTAATTTCACTTTCTACATTACTACGCAGAGTAATCCTTTTGAACTTGTCATTGATCTGTATACCTTCCACATCGGTAAAGGAACCTGAGACGTAATAAGTAGAGCGATCCGTCATCCCTTGAAGGCTCAGGATGTAATTTTGCATGGGGGCCTTTTGCAAGACTTGGTCCACCCAGTTTATTTCATTTCCTGCCAGGTAGTTTTGTTGCTCTTCATAGGTTTTTAGATAGGATCCTACTATTTCCGGGTTGCTTAAATCAGGCCTTTGAGGTCTACCTTCTGCACTGCTAGGGTTGGTTTTGTACCAGGCATAAACTTTGCTTTGGTGATCCCAGTCTACCAAACGATTCGCAAATTCATCAGCATTCATTACCCGCATAGGGTTGTTTGTCATGTCCTGAAAACCAGTGTACATCCCAAAAGAAATGATAGGTTTTTCAGTCTTTCCTTTTTTTGTAGTGATCAGTAAAACACCATTTGCAGACCTTGAACCATATACGGCAGCAGCACTGGCATCCTTGAGTATATCTATCGATTCAACATCATTTACGTTAATGTTAGAAATACTTCCATTGTAAATTACTCCATCTAAAACGATCAACGGACCATCAGAAGCAGAAAGGGAGGTCTTACCTCTAATGGAAATATCCGGTTCACTGGAAGCACCGCCTCTTCCTTCAAGATTAACACCGGCTGAAGCTCCAATTAATGCCTGAAATAAGTTTACGTTGGCTTGATTGGATTTATCTTCCATATTAATTCGAGCAACAGACCCTGTCAAATCACTCTTCTTTGCCGTTCCATACCCTATGACCAAGACCTCATCCATGGAAGTCACATCCTCTTCCAGAACAACATCCAATACCGTTATATTTCCTACTTCAATATTTTGGGTAACGTACCCAATATAGGAAAAAGATAAAGTTGATCCCTCCGGTACAGTAATGGTGTATTTCCCCATCAAATCAGTTGCTGTCCCGGTGGTTGTCCCCGGAACAAACACGGTAACACCCGGAATGGATTCTCCAGTAACATCCGTAACGGTACCGCTAACGGTAATGTCCGCAAAAACATTTGCATTAGTTGAAAAGCGATTATTTTCAACCTTCTTAGAAGTTTCATTCTTCATGTCCGGCGCCAGCATTTTTCCTATGCCATAGGCCGAAGACATCAAATGAAAGGAAAAAGCGAGGATTAAGATCCCAACTTTTGCGTTCAAAGTCTCATGTAGTGGTCTATTCATCTTTTAGGGTTTTAGTACGACAAATTTCATTAATCATAATTTAACATATTTAATACTTCAATTCATTAAGTTATGAAAATTATTAATTACTTACCTCAATAGCAAGCAACTTATATTTTTATTATGATAAATGGTATCTAATAAAGACTTACGAAACCCTAATGAAGTATTTGAATTTATTAAATAAAATAGAATTTTGGGGGTCTTAGTCCCTCTTTATAAATGCATCACTTATAAGGTGTAAAATTAGTTTCCGGATATTTAAAATGTTTTTGTCTGATTAGCCTATTTATTAATACTATTTACAATATTAATTTTACATGAATGGCAGATTAACAAAATTAAAAAACACCCTTCAAATAAAATATAATGACAGAAATCCGATATAATGGTTTGGTATATGGTAGCCATTAAATACGAGTATTATATTTTTAAAAGTATTTTATTCACTTTAATGGGATGATTAGACCTATTTTTATTTGATGCTCGAGTAACATTGAATACATCAAAAAAGTCAAATACCAAGACTTAATCTCTTGGAATTCAAATTGGTTTCGATAAGCTAATTCTTTGATACCCCGACCATTGAAATACAAAGTTCATCAATCGAACAAAAAATTTAACATGAATAAACCGATTTATAGACTCTTAAACTCAAACCATTCAATAGACACACTAGTACACCATCCGGAATAAACCAACCCTAACAGCTATTTTTCAGTAGGGACTTCCTTGCCGGATTTCATAAAAAATAATTCTCTTCCAATATTTATTAAAAAACAACTTATGTAAAAAATCTAGTACGTTTGTTCAATTTATTACCAGCTAGTTGGTCGATAATCTTTTAAAAATTTGCCACACCAGTGTTTACCCACATTGATTCCATCGAATAAGGGATCTAAAACCCGGGCTGCGCCATCTACAATGTCCAGTGGGGGCTGGAAATCATGAATTTCTTCCTTTTTCCTTGCCAATTCAATCGGATCCTCATCAGTAACCCATCCGGTATCTACGGCATTGGTATAGATACCAAACTTGGCAAATTCTGCTGCAGAAGTTAGGGTCATCATATTCAGTGCCGCTTTGGCCATATTGGTATGCGGATGACGAGACTCTTTGTGATATTTATGGAATTTACCTTCCATGGCAGAAACGTTGATGATGTGTTTTTGACCGGTATTTTCTTTTTTCATCAAATGAATCAAGCGGTTATTGAGCACAAAGGGGGCAATGGAATTGACAAGTTGAACCTCCAACATTTCATTGGTAGGGATCTCTCCAAGTTTTAATCGCCAACTGTTTGTTTTCCTTAAGTCAACTTGTTGAAGGTCAGCATCCATCTTCCCGGTAGGAAAAACAGCATCAGGCTCCAAGGCATGATCTATTGTATAAGGGATCTGAGATAATTTAGCCGAAGCGCTTAAGCCAATACCCAATTGATCTCCTTTCCAAGCAACCGGTAAATTTCTATTCGCTTCTTCATTGTTATTAAAAGCGTTCAACTCCTTTAAGCATGCCCTATGATCTGAAAGCATATTTTTTACTAATGCAGGCAAATGGATATTATCCAATTCTTCTTTTTTCAATAAATGTTTATAAAATCCCGCGGGACGTCTCACTGTCTGAGCTGCATTATTGACCAATACATCCAGGCTAGAATATTGAGAGATAATGAAATTACAGAATAGTTCTACACTTGGAATATGCCTCAAATCCAACCCGTGAATTTTAAGACGCGATTCCCATATTAAAAAATCATCCTCCTTGGAAAAACGAGTAGCAGCATCTATCGGAAATCTTGTCGTGGCAATGACGGTGGCACCGGCACGCAACATCATCAGGCATATATGATAACCAATTTTAAGCCTCGCTCCTGTCACCAAGGCCACCTGACCGGTGAGATCTGCGGTTTGAAAACGCTTGGCATAATTAAAATCCCCACAGGCGGTGCACATGGTATCATAGAAATGGTGAAGGGAGGTAAATACCTCCTTACAAACATAACATTCTCGAGGAGCGACTGAAGTGCTATTGCTCCTTTTTTCTTCTGCTTTGTTTGCTACCATTTTTGGAGCTTCAAAGACTAGGGATTCTCTGGCACTACGGATACCTGTTTGATTACGTGCAAGCTTGTCATGGAATGCCCTTTCTTTCTTGACCTTTTTCTTTGCGTTTTTCTTTCGCTTAATCAGCTCCTCTTTTTGAGGTCTTGAGAGTCGGCCTGCTTGGGTAATTAATTCAATTCTACGATCCAAAGGAATATTGAATATCTGGTCCGTATCATTATTTAATATTTCTAAAATTGCAATGCATTGATCAATCTGATCTTTGCCTAGCTGACCATTGTCTTTCTTGGTTTCCATTAATGCGCTTGATACTTGAGAGGAATAGGTAGCATTTTTGCTTGTTTCATTCCAAGAAACAAAGGTACACCCTTTTCTATGATACCTATTGGAAATACCATTTTACTGCCCATAGTAAATGTGCAAGCGAGATTTTCAATAAACGAGGGGAAATTGATCAGTATTGAACCCAACACTAAAAAAAATTGGCCAATTATAAATACCTCCCCTTATCCTTCGAATTCATCTCTAAAAATTTGATGCTTATTTTTTCTTAGTTTCTTATTCCGTTGGGATTTCTTTTTAGCCGAAGCTTTATTTTTATCAGATTTAAAATGCATACTTGCTTCCGATAAACTTGATCCCTGCTTGATCATCAAACCGTTATAAGGGCAGTGGTCGTAGCCACAATCGTGTTTAGAATAAGCTCCAAAATTTCTATGCTTAATTTTTTTATCTGTTAGTATTTTTTCTTGATTGAAACGAATATCAGACCAAATTTGTCTTTCATCAGCTACTGTTAGTTCTACCCCTAGCGTAATTAGATCAAAATAAGTTTTAGGGTCTTTTAATTGATAAAAATTAAAAGTCTTTTCAAAAACCCTATTGGCATAATCTCGAACTTCTATTCGCTCATTTAATTCAAGTCCTTCATTTTCACAAATTGAACGGTACAAGCCCAAAGTATTAAAGTCTGAATAAGCTGAGTAGTTGTCAATATAGAGAAGGTATTCCTCTTTACTTAATTGGTTGAATTGCTTTCCGATTTTCATTGTATGGTTAAAAGTTGTTTAATGTTTGATAAAAAAGTAGTCAAAGAAAATTAATTTTTGGTAGCTATATAAAAAACTTCCAAGCTACCTATAAAGATAAAATTTTATTCTCAGAATTCCTTACTTAAGTAAATAAGCTACAACAGAAGGAAATTCTCCCATTGTAGCTTTAAGGTTTTTGCATGGTAATTCATTCCATATCAGGTTTTACCCAATCTTTAATCCCAGTTGTTTCCACTTGCTTCTGATATTCTACCCAAAAAGGCTTTTCTTTGGCCAATGGGGCATTTTCATTTACCATCAGCGGTCTGACATCAGACCACCAAGCCTCATAGGCAGCTCTCATCTCTGCTATCAGTTCAGGCTGCTCCTCGGCTATATTATTTTTTTCTCCCGGGTCTTGTGATAGGTCATACAGTTCATTGTTGTTTACAAATCGATACCGTTTGTTTCTTACTGCAAATTTTTTGTATTTTGAATTATCCGGATTGGATGTTTCTTCAGTCCCTACCCACCTGTCAGTTCCATCTTGGCCGGAAATATTGTTGGGATTTAAGGGCCATCTACCTCCATGAAAAAATCGAAACCTATCTTCAGATGGTATACTGTCATTTATTAAATTGGAATAAAAGCTTTTGCCATCCAAGTCAGGGATATCAGAGATGTCAATATTGGCAATCTCTGCAAAAGTAGGCAATAGATCGTAGTGGTTAAGCATCACATCTACTTCATTACCTTGCCTAAATACATTTGGCCATCTTATAAAAAAAGGCACCCTTGTTCCCCCTTCATAGACGCTTCCTTTAAAACCTCTCATTCCAGCATTATAAGTCTCTCCATGTACTGTATTGTAACCGCCATAAGTCTTGCCATTGTCTGTCATAAATATCAAAATAGTATTTTCAGCAATACCCCAAGCATCCAACTTATCCATCAATACCCCTAAATTATCATCTACGTTTTCAATCATTCCATAAAAACCCTGGGCATCTTCCGGATAGCCTTGATCAATGAATTTTTTCTTGTATTTTTCAGGAGCAATAAAAGGCCCATGTGGCGCATTTGTGGTGATATAGGCAAAAAATGGTTCCTTGGCAGAAGATTTTTGCTGGATCCAAGACAAGGCTTGAGTAAAGAATACATCCGTGCAAAAACCCGCTGTCTTTACAAAAGTACCGTTATGTTTGACAACCGGATCAAAATAACCATTATCTGGTACATCGGCACAGGATCCTGCATAAGCCTGGCCAATCCCGCCGGCTCCATGAATAAACACCTCATCAAATCCACGACTGTCGGGTTGATACTCCTGTTCATCTCCCAAATGCCATTTACCGAAAATTCCACTCGTATAACCTCCCCTTTTTAACACCTGAGGCAAAGTAGTTAAACCCAGTGCCATTCTTTCTCTTTCCAAAATGGTGTGAGTAATTCCATTCTTAAAAGGATGTCGTCCACTCATAAGAGCAGATCTGGTAGGTGCACAGGTGGGACTAACTTGAAAATCTTCCAAACTGATACTCTGAGTTTTCAACTTGTCCATATTTGGTGTAGATACATCAGGGCTTCCATGGGCCGAAATGTCTCCATACCCTTGATCATCTGTCATCACCAAAATGATATTGGGTGGTATTGGTTCCTCCTCATTTTCCGGTTTACAACTAAAAATTAATAGGAAAAGTCCAAAGTATAAAAATGTATTTAACAGGAAAGTGTTTTTCATGGTGATTACTATTAGTGATTTGTTTACAATAATAGCAATAAGATGCGAAAAACAGGTGCATTTTGCTTGATTACCGTAATATATAGATTAGTTAATTATTAATGTGAGAAAGGTTAATTATTAATCGTTAATGTGGAAATGGATAATTATTAATGCGGGAATGGTTAATTGGTGGTGGATTTGAGCGTATAAATTTCAATTATCACATAGCAAATCATGTACTTCTAAAAGGTAAAGGTCCTTGAATTTACCGAAGCCTCACAATGCCAACTAAGTCCTTCGAAGCCAAAGGTTATTGAATCCAAATGTTCTGCCCCATCCCCTTCACCACATTACTGATCACCACATCACCCGCTCACTCCATCACCCCATCACTCAATAACAGTAAGATAAAGGGTCTATACAGGTACTAAATAACTTCTATATGAAAGAATGTTAATTAAATAATAGTAGAAACTTTTCTCTATAAAAAATAATATATAATTTGATAAAAAGTATAAGAAGAAAAAAAAGAATGATTAATTGATACCCTATAGGAAGAATCATTAAAAATAGACAATATGTTTAAAACCGCTTATTTTGCTGACCAAAGGCTGGAGATTGTCATTTTAGGTCCAATGAGGGGTGAGGAAAACGACAGCAGTATTCAGATCCGAAATGCTTTAAAAGAAATTCTCCAAGATAAAAATTGCAGGGGATATTTAGATAAATATGGAGTGCCGGAGGATAATGTATCCATTACCTTTCCGGAAGAATGGAGGGGGGCCAGCATAGAACGTGATGTTTTTTCCAAACTTGACACGGCAGATCTGGTCGTATTTAATATTACTCCTCGAGAAGGAGAGACAAACCCATCCCCCAATGTGTTTTATGAGCTTGGACTTGTGCATTCCCTGGGTTTACCTTACTTGATTTTAGTTCAAGATGAAATAGAAATCCCTTTTTATTTAAAAGGTATTCGTTGCTATGTAGTCAAAGCTTTTGAGAAGGAAGAACTTATTAAAAGCCTGCATCAACCTCTAGAAAACTTTCTCTCGGACAATTCTCCTTATTCCTTTACAGAAAATATTATTTCTCGCTTTTACGAGGGCTTGCCCGTTGTAGACATTTCAGCTGCAGTCGGATTGGCTACCGGGTATTATATGAATTTTGTAAGGAGAATTCTAAAAGATGGTGGTTTTATCTCCCATTACCCTGATAAGATAAAAAGGCTTATTGTAGTTAGGCCCATAAGCGTCTTTAACACTTATGAAGAAGATGTAAGCACGATGAAGGAGAAGCTTAAAGCTGCCGGTTTTGAATTGGAATTCGAAAAGTTAGCCCCTATCCTTTCCGATAAAGACGGTGGAATTTGGTTTGATCATATTAATGGTACTGTAATCGATATTCCCCGTACCATTTACCCATTAAAGCGTTCTCCACGGTTACTCAGTCTCCGGAAACGAATACATCAAGACCCCAACCAACAAGATGGCCAACTAAGGATATCCCTTCTTAATGAAGCTGCTGAAAAGTTATTAGGAAAAATCGAATCCATAATCAAATATCATATAAGAAATGATTCGGAACGGGTTAAGGAAGGGTTATTAGAGTTTGTATCGGTGGAAGGGTTGGTGGATCGATTAAAGTAGGTGCATCATATACTAGCTCCATCCTATCAAGCTAAAACCACTATTTTTTGCTTTATTCTACCTATACCGGATAAATCTACTTTACCTAAACTCCTTTTTATCCAAATCTTACACCTTAGTCCTAAATACTGGCTACTTCATTGTGATTTGTTTTCCATACTGATTTAAATTCATCAATGCAATAAAATAAGGAATCCCCTCTATCTGGTGAAAATCTTTCATTTGTTCATTTTCAGGTAAATCCTTAAAGCTAAGCAATAGGTTATGAAGCTTCTGTGCTTTGTAGGTCTCCTTGTAAGTTTTCCAATCTGTTCCTACAATTGGTCTCCAGCCATGCAGAATTTTCATGGTGTTCCACCTACGGTGTTCCACCACTCCCAGCACTTCAACCTCCCCTTTGGTCCAAAAATTTTCAAAATTTTCCTTTTCCGGAACTTGATCCGATAGTACCCACTTCTTATCGTATGCTGTTACCTTTATCCAAAGGTGATCAGCTGCCTGTCTGTTCCCCTCCCGATCTGTTTCAGACAGGCTTTTCCAACAGTAACGCATCATATTCCCCATTCCCTCCAAAACAAAACTGTCAGTTAAAGCTTGAAACCACAGATCTTTTAATCCCTCAATTTTGAGTTTTAATTCATCGTCATATGGAAGTGCTTCCTTATTGGAAGCATACCCTCTTTTCAATGCGCTTATTTTTGATATCAATTTTGCAAACCATTTTTCTACCTCAAGAGAGGTCCTTACAGATCGTTTCCCAAAATCATATAGGAGGTAGTACCATAAGGCTATTTGTTTGGCCAAATGGTCTGCTTCCTTATTTTGGATTGCCTTACAGGAAAATTCATGTAGATAATTACCAAAGCATTTTACAGGCATATGCGGGGCCTGCGCATTAAGTTTTTGTTCTAAATAAACCTCTTCTTGCGCATCCGGAAAATTATAAAAGCAATAGGCCTGTAAATCATAAGTTGGGTTTTCGAGTTTTATTCGTTCCAAGCCGGGTAATACCGAGGTTAAAATGGAAGCACTTTCCAAGCCAGAATGAAGGCATGCGAAAAACTTTAACTTCTTATAGTGATTTAAGTTTTGAATCAAAGGGCCTTGGGGATGGGTAATTTGTTGGGGAATCAATGGTAAAGGATAAAAAAGTATCCGGTCGCTTGTCTTACACTCATCCTGTTTTCCATAAAATGTCCAGTCTGTAACGCTATTAAAAATTGTATCCGTTTCTTTTTCGCTTTCATTAAACAGGTATGGATATTCTTTTTTAAAATACTCAACAGCCTTGGCATCTGATTCCGGATAAAAAACCAAGATTCTGGGCAAGGGGAATTTTGAAAAGACCAATTGTTGTATTGATTTTAAAACAAGGGACCTCCCAAGTGAACCAAACCCAACGATGATTATGGAGCAACTAAGAGGAGTTCCTCTTAACTCAGGAAACCCTGCCATCATGCGGCGAGCAGTATTGTCAGCATGACTGAATACCGTGAGTGCATAGTTGGTACGTCCACTAATAGACTGTTGCAGTAATTGCTTAAGCTTTCTATCTTGAATATGGACAAACCAATCCTCATTTTTATGTTTTTTGACACTTGAAATCATTTGGTCCATTTCCATTACGCACCGAACGTTTTCTTCCTCGGAATTAGTCACTACAAATACTTGTGATGCATTTTGAAAATAGGTTTTCTTTAGAGATGTAGAACTTGTAGGTATAC
This sequence comes from Cyclobacterium sp. 1_MG-2023, assembly GCF_030546805.1. Classification (GTDB taxonomy): domain Bacteria; phylum Bacteroidota; class Bacteroidia; order Cytophagales; family Cyclobacteriaceae; genus Cyclobacterium. The sequence goes on from NZ_JAUOPC010000001.1 coordinate 592,718, forward strand.
CATTAATTATCCATGCCCCCTCATTTCTGGCTAGCTCCACAAGGGTTGATGTAGGGTCCGGATTTAAAACCACAACTTTAACTCCTTTTTTATCTTTCGTTGAAGGGTTTCTTAGGTCTTTTAAAATATCATATGCCATTTCATTGAGACCTATTACAGCGGCAAAATTATTAGTCCATGTGGGACGTAATCTCCTGAAAGAAACCCATGAAAGGAAGTTTGAAATCATCCCTTTAAACCGGTTCCAGGCTCTATACTTGAAAAACAAAAACCGGTAAAAAACCTCTTTCCCTGAGGCAAAATATAGGGCAATAAAAAAAACAACAACTGTAAAACCCCCACCCAATATCCTAGCAACTTCAACTTGCCAGTTATAAGGATTATCGAAGACAGATCCATCTAAGGTGATCAAATTTGCCGAAAAAAATACACTATTTAAAAGCTCAGACCACGTTTTTTCTTTAAGCCCGTAATGTCCTATAACTCCCAAGACAAGTACACAACTCACCAATATTAAAGGAAGTAAAAACCGCAAGAATATACCTGTTGACACAGGAATTACATTTTTAATAAACCTGAAAATGGATCTAATTTTATTTAGGACAATATTTTTAGAATGGGTGGTAATTACAATTGTTTCCCAACCATATTTGCTTCTAGGTAAAATGGGCTGGTTTAAATACGATTGGGCAGATGGGATCGTATTCTTTTCACGGGGAGTATATAAATGATGAAGGGTGTATTGCACTTTTCTTCTCCAAAAATAACCTCTGGGGGATGGTTTATTTCTAAAATTAGCTACTACCTGCCAGGTACCTCCTGGCTTACCGGTGTCTATCCCATCCCATAAAGTCATTAAATGAGTGGCGTGTTTAACCAATATTTCTTCAAGAATTTCGTAAGGGGTTTGATCTTCGAGCGATTTGGAGGGCATTAATTTAAAGGTATAATAACCTCCTTTACTCTTTAACCCCTTTGCTCGATCTAAATCACCCTGCCCAAAAGTGGGAAAAATATCTTCGTCAATAAGCAGTAAGACTACTAAAATCCCCAAAATGGCGGCTTCTTTGGCAACCACCTCATCCGCACGCTCTGCAAAACCGGTAATAAGAACAAATTTTTTCGGATTTCCATTTACAATTTCTTCCAATTTGCTCCGGACTTTTTCTTGGATCGTATTATAGTCCTTAATCAAAAGGTCTTGATGGCCGGAATGGCCGATAACAGTTTTACTTTTCAACAAATGTTTGAATTCCCTAGACGATATTTGATTCATTTGTTATGACAATAAGTTTTCATTGAATTCGTATAACTATTAGTATTAAATCCACAGGGCAATGCCTTCAGCTATTTGATTATAGAATGAATAAAACCTATAATCCTTGCTAAAATCTTTCCTATAATTAATTTAATGATTTATATTTTATTTTTTTCCACCTACACCTCTCATTTATAAAAAAATTAGGCCTAACACTACTTTTTTTTGAGTCCTTAAACATTAATAAAACTAATTTATAGACCTCAAGACTCGGAAGCCGAATTATAAAATCTCCCAATTTTTTACTAAAGTTTTATTATCTGACAAGTAGGAGCTTTCCAGAAAATAATCAAGAAATTCATTAGAAATTTTGGCAGCTCCATCTCTGCAAATTCTATAATATTTTGGATGAGGGGACAATTCAGAACCTGTTAAGCTTTTTCCTTTATACATTCTTTCCGGACAAGTTAAAGTATAAGCCAAAACAGGGTCTTTTTCATGATCATTCCAATCCAAACAAATTATCGGTATCAAATCATACCCAACTTCTCGTTTCCTTAATTTGGCGATATCGGAAATATCAATATCAAACAAAATACCGTTAACTGTATCTGATATAGAACCTGTAAATTTGACATTGAATAGTCCTCTGGCATTAGGACCAGTCAAGGGTTGGTATATAGGTCGATATAATATCTCATCCGGAATATTATAATTTAGTAGCCTTCTTATTCCAAAACCAATGGCTGTTTTATATGGATAAATGGACTTAGCATTATCAGAAGGAATATCTGAAAACATATTATGAATACTCCCATAACTGAAAAGTTTAATGGAAGTTTGACCTTTACCAGCAGTAAAGTTTTCAATAGAGGCCCATGGGTATTCAAACATCATTTCACGTAAAGAAAACTGAATTTTATTCAATAAGTTAATACAAGTTTGGGAACTTAATTTTATTTTAGAAATTAAAATAGGAGGCTTAACAACCACACCTATTCTATGATCGTCCAACACCTCGGCTTTGGTATTGAATTTTGATTCCCAGTGCTTAATAAGAAAAATTAAAGAAACAAAATCCTTTCTAACCTTCTCAATTTCATAGGTTTCGTTAATTCCCAATTTAATCGTTAACCTTTGGGCAATAACAATGGATTCCCAAAGTAGGTCATCCTTAGATAGCTCTTTAGCGATTTGGGCCATAACAATCAAATTACAAAAATGTCGGTGTTCATTGGTCGAACCTATTGCACGCTCGATAGAAATGGCATCATTTGTTTTTGCAAAAGCCTTTTCTATATTTCCATTTAATAAGTAGGCCCTTCCGAGGTCTCCTGAATGAAAAGCAATATTTTCCGGGTAGAAGATTTTCCTAGATACTTTTTCAGCTTTTTCTAAAAATTGAATGGATTCAACAATATTCTCCTTTCCATTTTTCATCATCATAAGCGTTCTCCCCCAACCTCCATTATTTACAGCATCCCAGTGTACAGTTCCTCTTTTATTGTGTATTTCACCTGCAATTTTAAAAGATTCTATAGCTTCGTCATATTGTCCCAAGTCGGATAAAATTAAGCCCTTAGTGGTTAAATGTCCGGGTTTCATAAATTCATCCCCTATCTCCTCAGCTAAATCTTGCGCTATAGACATTAATTCAAGCCCTTCTTTTGCTTTGCCATGATGCCAATAGGCCAAACTTTTCCTGTAAAATATGTCTTCCTTTTGGATCGTATCAGCATTATCATCTGCAATCTCTTCTGCAAGCTTAAACCTTTCTAAAGACTCATCAAAGAAACCAAGTCTTTCTTTAATGCTTCCAATAATTATTAGTGTAATCGCTATATATTTAGAATCATCTAAATCCTTATACAAAGAAAATGATTCTTCAATATAAACTAAAGCTAGGTATTTATAACCCCTCAAACTCTTCATCTTGCCCAGCTGTAAGAGAGCATGGGCCAATAAACTTTTATCGTCAATTATCCGTGCTATTGAAACAGATATTTCGCCAAATCTATCCCCCTCGTCATATTGGCCCCTACTTTGGTAAGCCTTAGACAACTCAATAGCCAAGCGACAACTATAATCATTGTTTTTTTCAATTATATTGTCATAAGAATATTTAAGTTTATCAATTCTTATAAGCTCAGGTCCCTTTATGGACAATACATCAGCAAAAAACGAAATTATTTCCGCAGCTTTTTTAAAGGATTTATTTTTAATTAATAGTTCTTGAATGCTAAAAATATTTTCAAGTTCAGCATGCATTCTTTTTAATGACTTGCTCGTTAATATATTTTTTGACTTTTGATTTTCAATAATCAAAAATGAAATATAGGTATCCCCATACCGTTCAATAAGATCTGAAATATAGACCGCATTTTTAGATTCATATAGCACCTTATTCCCAAAATTATATACGGTTATGGGATAACTAAACCTAGTAGGTTTACTATTAACATTGGCTTTTAAAAGACTACTTTTAACTAAAGTATCAAGAGTTTTAGTGAAATTTAGACTATAAGTTGTATTTTCTATTATAACAATTTTCTTTGCCAATTCCGCAGTAAAACTGGTTTTAAATATGGCAAGTTGGATAAACAAATCCTTTTCATTTTCAGATAGCAAATTATAGCTCCAATTGACAACAGAATATAGGCTGTGATGCTTCTTTTGTCTATCATGTGAGTAATCTTCTAAATTCTGATAATTATTGCTTTTAATCCCTTCATAAATCTCTTCTATATTCAGTAAATCTGTTCTACTTGCTGCTAATTCTATTCCTAATGGTATTCCTTGGAGCTCATTACATATTTTATTAATTACTATTAGATCCTCAATATTTTTATCAAATTCTCTATTTTTCTTTAAGGATCTATTTAAAAAGAGTTGGATACTTTCATTATTTTTAAGTTCCGATAGGTCTACTATAGTAGTATCAATAGTATCAAGTGGTTCAATTTCAACTAAATTTGCATAAGATAATTTCAAATCTCTGGTTGAGGTAACCAAAATTTGTACGGTTGACAAATTTGACAACATAAAGTCTATGGTCTCAGAACATTCGTCTACTATTTGTTCAAAATTATCAAGGATAAGCAAGACGTTTTCTCTTTTCTCCAATAATAAAAGTATTGCCTCTCTTGCGGATACTTGTGAACTAGTCATTTCTTGATTGAATGCATCATAAATTGATTTAGCTACACCAGTTTCCGTTTCTGCATCTACCAAATTCACAAACCATACACCACCTGAATATTTATGATTCAACTCTTTACCTATTTCTAAAGCAAGCCTCGTTTTTCCAAATCCCCCTGTACCTATAATTGTTACTAATCGATTCTTCTCATTAATAAGTATTTTCTTTAGTTCATCAATTTTATTTTCCCTTCCAATAAACTCTTCGTCAATGGTTTTGATATTGGTTTCATTTTTGTTTTTTATTAAATAATGGAGAATTCTATTTTTGAAATTGGAAAATTTAATAACTTCGTATACTCTAAGCACTGGAGGAATTTCTTCTATTTTAACATCATCTGTAACCACCAAAATTATATTTCCTACCTTATCATTTTCTTTTTTGTTGTTTAAGAATAATTGCCATTCATGCTGAACCCAACCTGAATTAATATTTTTTATGGAACTAAATACTAAAATAAAGTTTTTTGATACAGGAATTGTTTGATCAATTACCTTCCCATACTCTGTTTCTCCTATACGTTCTAAAGAATAGGAAGAATCAAAAACATCAAACCCTTTAGCAGTTAAAAATTGATAAATTTCATCAGATAGGTGAAAGTCTTCTGTTTTCCGAGATAAAAAAACATCAAATCCATTTTTCATAAAACCTCAATTTATTCATTAAATACTAATTTATCTTTCGATTAATACTCCAATTCCTATATGATATTATATCGTATAGTATTACCAATAGATGTTTAATCATGTAACAACCCATCGGTACCGTATGAATTGGTTCTTAACATGTAGATTTGCATTATAGACCATAATAATACAGGTATTTATAAATATTCCTTTTGGAAATACCGGAATGTTTTTTTTCCATAGAAATATTACAAGTTACTTCTGATTGGAACATTATTTTCACTATTATTGCTCATGAACTAAATAAAAACACCACTTTAAAAGGAAGAATAATTGTTTACTATCAAACAATTACAAATAGAATTTTCCTTAATACAATTTTTAACAGTATTTTATCGAAAACCTTTGGTATATTTCAATTTAGCAAGTTAGTTGGTATAATTATTATGAATAAAAACCTATTGGTAAATTTTTCATTCCTTTTCAAAGTAATAAATAAAATTTAATTTTGTAAATATAATCCAAAAAATATGCATCATTGAAACATACAATATTCATATATCTACTCCTGCCCATCAGGATGAAAATCAAAAATAATTACCATTATATAATATCTAAAATCAAAAATAACATACCTCCCCTTCACCACATCACTGATCACCACATCACCCCATCACCCGCTCACCAAATCACAGAGCACCTATCTCCAAACACCTCAATGAATTTCACTTGTTTTTATACTGCAGAATAAAAAAGACATCGTATATTTCCGGTAAAACATCTAATTTCCTACCCGATCAAAAACTCCATGCGTAGATCATTTTTAATTGCCTTTCTGATTAGCACTTTAATTATTACTGCTAGCTATAATAGATTAACAAATCCACCTCAGGCAGTGATTAGCAATGACATTATTACTGCAAATCTCTACCTTCCGGACCATGAAAATGGTTATTACCGTGCTTCTAGGTTTGATTGGTCAGGAGTAATTTCAAGCCTCGAGTATCAAGGGCATCAATATTTTGGGCAGTGGTATGATGAATACGATCCAATGATAAATGATGCCATTATGGGGCCGGTTGAAGATTTTTCCCCACTAGGATATGAGGAAGCGAAAGAAGGCGGCCTGTTTGTTAAGATTGGCATAGGGGCATTAGAAAAAATTAAGGAAGAAAAATACCGTTTCTCTCATACCTACGATTTGATAAACGGCGGGGAATGGAAAGTAAAGACCTTTAAAAACCGGGTGGAATTTAGTCATGAACTAAAGGATGCAGATGGCTATGCCTATTTGTATACCAAAATCGTGGAGTTAGTAAAAGATATGCCAATTCTTGTTTTGAAGCATACCTTGAAAAACACGGGCAAAAAATCAATCAAAACAAGTGTCTACAACCATAATTTCTTTGTAATTGATCAAGAACTTACCGGCCCCAATATTGAAACTACCTTTCCTTATGACCTTTACCTAGACAACGGTGGTAACAAAAGGGTGGTTAACTTTGACTCTTTAGGAATAGTATCTGATAGAAGCATAAGCTTTAGCAGGTATTTCAAAAAGGGAGAAAGTGTGTATACCAATGGCTTGATGGGTTTCAGGGATTCACCGGAGGATTATCAATTCTCCGTAATGAACACCAAAACCGGCGCCGGCGTAAAAGTTACAGGCGACAAAGCCTTGGAGAAAATAGTTTATTGGGCCAACCCAAGAACTTACTGCGCTGAACCCTATATTAGACTTGAATTGGAACCCGGAGAAACCATCAACTGGAAAAACGAATACAACTTCTTCACTTTTGAAAAAGAATAATATCCAAGCTTGTTAAGCGTAAGTTTTTATTAACCTTCTCCTATATCGCCAAAGTAATAAAGCATAACAACCTTTGAGTACCTTAAATTCCAAGGAGTGCTTAAAATGGTAGGAACAAATATGGTGACATAATACACCCAAAGTGGTGGATCATTAAATACCAAATAAGTAAGAATTCCAAAAACCACAAAAATGGCTACTCCTACCATATAGGTAAAAAACATTGAAATCTGATAAAAACCTGGTTCAGGCATAAAAGTAAAGCCACATTCTTTACAGTTTTTGTTCAGCTCATTGAATTTACTTATGTTAAGGGCCGAAGTTTTAAACATTTTCCCTTCTTTACAAACCGGGCATTTACAGTGAAGCATGGCATTTAATTTATTATTGTCTTTCCCTAAAGCTTCATGGGTACTGTTTCTCCTAATTTCCTGACTTAAATCCTTCATTTGGGCTTATTATTTTTTCACAAATTGCTAAAATAAACATTAGCGGTTAAACCTAAAACATTCAATAACTCTATGTACAAATATAAATCTCTCATGAGTTCTTAAAGTTCATTAATTCAACAAAATCTTATTAGATACTAGCTATTACCCTAATTCACTGAAACTTTAATTATAGTCAATGAATATGGTAGTTCCCACTAAAAAAATAATCCTCCTTAACTATTGCAATTGTAGGTAAACTACCTAATTCACTAAAAAATTCACATAGTTTCTTCAATAATTTTGTCAGGAAAGGTATTGAACTGAGACTACTAATAGGTACCGTCCAATTTGAAATTTGATGAAGCAGTATTTTCGCACATTATTGATTTTCGGTTTACTACTTATTATTAACTTTTCAGCTCAATCTCAGCAAATTCTGTTTACAATAGAACGTAGTTTAAATAAAGATCAAATTGTATACTTTCTTCATTTGGACGAAAAAGGACAAATTAAAAAGGAAGATCCAATTCAAATAAAGTGGCTGGATAATGAAAAAACAGGTGAACTGGTCCCCATAAACTGGATCAAGAAAAAATTTGGTTATGGTATTGATGTACTCTCACATGAAGAAGAGGAATTGACCTTCAAATTTGTCTCTTATGAAAAGAAAAAATTTTTGCTAAAAAAAGACAGTTTAGGAAACTATATGGTCTTTGCTAAGATAAATGAGCGTGTGATGAAAATTCGCCATATTTATCTATCAATAGATGGAGGTACATTTTGGAAACCCAACATAACGGAGGTTTCTGTCATGGGATTTAATGAATTAGCAAATACAAGTATAATAGAAAAATTCAATCCTTAATCCCAATGTATAACATGAAATTAACTAATCAACTTGCCAATTAAAATTAATAGATAGGCTTTAACAAGATTGGAATTTTAATCGATAAAATAAGACTTCCATTTAAACCAATTCTCTAATGAAATATTATTCTTCGATCCCGCTTATTTTGCTTTTTGTGCTTCAATTTTACAATCTTACAGCTTTGGCCCAAGAAGAACCTTCTTATAAAAACAGAATTGGAATCAATGTATTGGGAGTGCCTTCCGAGAACCTTGTAGCAAGTTATGAATATAGCTTCCTGAAAAACGGAATTTGGTTAGGCCTAGAACACAAGCTAAACCAATTATCCGATAAGAAGGACCAACAGGTAAACTCAATTGCCTTGGAATACAGGTACTATATTTTTGCCAATAACCAGCCTGCTGATGGTCTTTTTGTTGGAATATACTCCAAATATAGATGGGGTGAAGAAAAAACAAGAACCGGTATTGACATGCAACACCAATACAAAGCGCTGTTTGCAGGATTAAATACCGGATACAGGTACAACTATAAGCGATTAGCCCTATCTGCTTTCCTAGGTTATGGCCTTGCACTTTGGACTAGGGAATCAACCAATCCTGAAAATAGCCCTCACGAGCTCAATGAGAATTTCGAGAAAGATTTAAGAGTAGGCCTAACTGTTGGTTTGGCATTTTAACCTAGGTTTAAAAAGACAGTAAAACACATGGTTTTTGATGTTTTATCAGCAATGCTGTTCAAATTAAAACTTTGGCAATAATACATCTTTTCAGTTTTCACAATAATCGTATAAATTACGTAAAATTGAATCGATCTATATCCCTAAAGTGAGTAAGTTTGCAGGAGAATTTCGATAGTTATAGTTAAAAAAATTAAACAATACTGTTGATATATTGGCGTTTTGTATCAACTTATTTGTAAAGAAAATAAAGTACCAACCCTATGCATGTTATTTCACCCATTACGGATTCAAACAAAGGGGTTATTTTCATTCCAGATATAAGCGGTTTCACACAATTTATTAAAAAAACTGAAATCAGTCATAGTCAACACATTATAACTGAATTATTAGAACTTATCATAAAAGAAACAGGGAAAGAATTCTCTCTTTCAGAAATTGAAGGTGATGCATTACTTTTCTACAATTCAGATTCAAATCCGGATTTTGAAAAACTCACCTTATTATGCATCTCAATTTTCAAGAAATTTCACCAGCACCTAAAGTACTATGGCAGAGACAGAATTTGTCAATGTGGGGCCTGTAGCTCCACCGAAAACTTATCCCTAAAATTCATATTACACGCTGGAACAATTACTCAGTATAATGTAGGGGGCCATCATAAACTTTTGGGAGAAGATATAATTGTAGCCCACAGATTTTTAAAAAATAGCATCGACCGTTCTGAATACATTTTATTCAGTGAAAATTTTATAAAAGCATCCAATCCCAACGATCAACAAATTGCGACACTAAACTCTTGTGATGAAAAATTTGAAAGCTTGGAGCCTACAGTTTTCTATTACCGTCCATTGCAAACTTTTAAAGAAAATATAGTAGCGCCTCCAGCTAGGAATTCTATAGAATTCCCTACAATAAAGCCCGGAAAAATGGTGGACATTAATGCTGATCCAAATGAGCTTCTCCTAATGTTGGCAGAACCACAACATAGAATTAAATGGATGAAAAGCCTAACCAACATCACCTTAAGGGATCATAAAATCAATCGAATACTTTCTGTACACGAATGTTTAATAGGTTCCAATCAGATTGAAGTTTCCATTGAAGATGTTACGACAAGCGACCTAGGAATCAACTTTTTTGAAAGGGCTAGAATGAAGCATCCTCAACTAGATTTCTTGGTCCTTTACCATTTGGAAAAAATAGATGATGAAACGACACGAATAGGCATTGGAAATCATTTTTTCAAATCAAAGTATTGGGCAACAAACATTTTTTTACTACCTGTGCTATCGTTTATGTTTAGATATTTAAATCAAATCAACCTTCGAAGACTTAAGAAATACGCCGAAAAAGAGCTTTTATAATACTATTTCCGCTATTATCAGGAAGCTATTCTTTATTTCCCAATTCAAGACAAAGTCATAGCCTCAATTAATCTATTAATTAGAGGAAAACCTCCACATTTTAAAAAAAGTCAATACAGTTTGTCAGGAACAATATATAAGACCGTCTAATTTTTATCAAAGAATTAGCAATAAGTAAAACCGTATTCAACAAATGTGTACCGTATCCTATATTCCTCTGGCAGATGGCTATTTACTGACTTCGAGCAGGGATGAATTGATTAATAGAGAGACCCTTCCTCCACAGACTTACTCGCATTCGGATAATAAAATCACTTACCCCAAGGATGTACGTTCTGGTGGAACTTGGATCGCCGGATCCAATAATGAAACCGTTGTTTGTTTATTAAATGGAGCTTTTGAAAAGCACCAAAAAAAACCAACACAGGTGATAAGCAGAGGGAAAATGGTAATTAAATTTTTTGAATATGATGACTTTGACGTATTCATTGATAAATTCGATTTGAATCAAGTGGAACCTTTTACGTTTTTGATATTAAAGGGTCGATTGTTTTATGAACTAAAATGGAATGGGGACTCCACTTTCTTAAACAAACTGGACATAGACAAACCGAAAATATGGTCATCTCCTACCCTATATACACCGGAACAAAGAATAGTTAGGGAAAAATGGTTTTATCAATGGCTAATAAGCAATTCCGGCCAACCTGATTTTGACATGATGGGATTTCATAACAAACAGCATGGTGATGACAAAACCTTCGATATTTTAATGCAAAGGCCCAATGGAATGCAAACGGTTAGCATTACCCAAATTCATAACTCCAGATTTACTCCTTCGATGATTTATTATGATTTAAAAAAAGAAGCAAGCTACGGACCTTCATATTTCACTGTTTAAATCATTTCTACCCTTTAAAAAGCTTTAATCAGAGTAAAATACCATCCCATGAAAACATTTTTTTTATAAACGAATAAAACCAACATAATAAAATGAAGCGGACTAAAATAAACAAGCCATTTAGATTGCTCTTACCTCTAATTTTTCAAATCCATCAATGATAAAAAAAGTGCAAGGCACACCATTGCACCCTGCACTTAAACAATCAATCATCAATCTAATTTACTTACTGTATTCACCTATAAAAGTGATTTCAATGGTCTTTGCAATATTAGAAGCAGGTTTCCCTTTTTCAAAAGTAATTCCATAATCAGCGAGCGTGAGTTCAAAGGTGCTTTCTGCAGAAACTTTCCCTCCACTTACAGTGATTATTCCTTTTTCTTGGACATCTTTAGACTCTCCTTTAATCGTCATAGTCCCTTTAACAAAAGCCTCATAGCTGCCATCTTTTGTAAAATCCACCTCGTCAAGATTTGTGATTTTCCCAACAAACTTAGATTTAGGGAAAGACTTGGTGTTTAAAAAGTTTTTACTATTGTAATGCTTCTGCATTAATGCTTTTTCAAATTCAAAACTCTGCATGGGCACCGAGAACACAATGTCTCCAGTGGAAGTATCAAGCGTACTGGTGGCTTTGTAATTATCAGCTGTGATGTCTTCAACAGGTGTAGAAGAAAAAAAGCTGATATGCGTTTTTTGGCTAACAAGCTTTGCTACAGGAGAAACAAATGCAGCTGTGATTAGCATAACAAATGGCAGGGCTAAAACTATTGATCTAATTTTCATAATGTGTTAATTTTGATTTGGTTAATTTTGTGTTGATTTATTATATATTGGTGACCAAGTCACATTTTTCCATGATGACATTTTCATACATTTCCAGGTCGGAGTCATAGTTGGCTCCAGAACGTATGACACCCTTTACTTTAATTTTTTGACCTACCATTATTAATTGACTTATATCCTCTTCACTAGATAGAAAAGTACAACTAACCCCAGCAACTTCATCCTGGGCCTTAAGTAAAACGACCGTCTGATCATTAAAATCCTTACTGATTATTGACACTTCTCCCTCTACCTCCAAGATTTTAGACTCTCCGGATTCATCAAGGTATTTGTCATACGCCTTTTCTCCATTAGAAAGAAACTCATCAACCAATTCCTTTGAAGAAATACCAAAATCTGTTTGGGAGGATTGAACATCTCTATGTGGCATGTTTAGAAGATAGGTTACTATCCCCACACCAATGACTGCTGATACCGCAAGAACAATAAGTAAAGGCTTAAGCCATTTGTATTTTTTCATGGTTATTGATTTTGATTTCGCCTGATTAGTCGTAAGCCTCTATCTTTCCTGACCGATTTGGGTCATTTTTTTCAAAAAAAATTTAAAATGCTTCAATCGAGAGTGAGTCATCAAACTAATGAGGCCTTATTCAATATTACTGAATTCTAACAAAGTAGGTAGCAAAACATGGGGAGCATAAACTCAGAATAAAAATTTTAAAATATTGATTTTCAATATTTTCCAGCAATGAAAAAAGCCATTGAAATTCATAAAAATCAAAGCCATACTTATTGGATAAATAAAAAAACTTACCGAATTAGAAAAAAATATTCGCAGGAATTGTAAGAAAATCACTTTTCTTGAAAGGCAGGTGTAAAAGTAAACTAGGCTAGTTAACTTAGCTTGGGTTATTGTCATCATTGTCGTAAGAAAAAATCAACAATACTATTAAAATCCTGTTGTTATTTTTGTTTTACAAAGTGGGTAACTTATAAAACAAAAAATCCACGAGCGCTAACCCGTGGATTTTAAAATTAAAGCAATAACGTAAACAAAAACAATCCATTTACCAACACTTTTTCTGTTGGCTTAAAACATTGCTTAATCTAACCTTTTACCATTTTCATCCCAACCTGTTGCACAGAAATGGGACACATCCGGAGTCGTGTATTTTACCTTTGCAAGCGCTGGTGTTTTTAGTTTTTTATGGCCTAGCATTCTCGACTCCAAAGAAAAGTCCAAAATACCACTACTAAGCATGGTGCGCTCAACCGGATAAGGGGGCTCCCCTGTTTCAAACAAAATCTCTATATTTTTCACAAGACATCCAAAATGATGATGTGGCTTGCCTTGCAAACGCATCAATGTAGAAAATGGCTTTGGTGAATCTTCCAATTCAACTGCTATAGTAAAGTCCTGAACCAAACCTGTCAAAAGGAAAGCAGCAACTTTAAGCCCGTCATTGTAGTCTACCACAAATACCGCTGGAGATTTCACCAATTCTTTCATGTCACCTTCTACTTTGGTGAGGCTATGTGCAATGGCTTCGTTAAACAACTTACTCGCCCATTTGTTCTTTTCCAAAAACGCCCAACAATCATCTCCTTCTAGACATTGAACAGCTTTAACCCCTGTTTCCCCGCCTTTTCTACGCTCTACCACTGCCTGAAGGGAATCTAACAAATGAAAACCATAGATATCCAAACCACTATAAGAAATCCCTACCGCATATTTTTGTGCTTCTCCATACGGTGTATCAACTGCGGGAATCCGCCAAGCTACCGGTACTGATGAACCAGCTAACATAGGAAAGTCAAGTTCTTTAGAAATATCCACCATACGTTTGGCCTGTCTCCAACTGTAAGAAAGATGTTTGTCATTGAAGACAGGTACTGAAGTTTTGGTTTCTCTAAAGACATCAGTAATTTTCAAAAACATCTCAAAACGAGGATAAAGTTTTTGCCCCTTCTCATTATAAGGATACACACCATGCTCCCCAATAAGCAAAACTGCATCAACAGCTAATTCGTCACCGCCAAGGGTAAGTGCATCGGCTACTGTACCAAATATGGGCACACCATGTTTTTTTGCCATAGCACGGCTCATGTCATTGTCCGGAACCTGCTCGGTAAAAATGGACACGATCTTTGAACGAGGATACGGATCCATTTCATCTTGATTGTACCCCTCAAGGTACTTACCAACAATCACATCTGCATGAGAATTTGGTCTGTATTCGGTAAGTATGGCAGCTATTCTTTTTGGCTTATTCAACTTTTGGGGATGATTAGCTTTGAAAGAAGAACTTTCCTCTTTTTCCGGGGTCATGGACAAGAGTTGTCCTGGAAGTAGAGGTGTTATGGCTAAGTATCTAAGAAGTTCGCGACGTTTCATGTTGTGGTTGTGGTTAAATTACTGATTTAATTCTAAGTGCCAGAATGGTGTGCTGTTTGAATATTTTAAAGTAGGTATTAAGGATCAGATAAGCCTTGATTTATTGGAATTTTAAAGTTCCAAAGAATTGTGGCAAGTGAAAATTTGGTTTTGGATTGTCAACAAATGACCATGTTAGGAAGTTAGGGTTGCTTGTCCGGCTACCTGTTTTGTAAAAGTTTGCTTTCCAAATGGTCCCCCTTTTAGGATGAGTAACTTTAGAATGCTTCTCCAGCATGGAAATTGGAATTCTATATTCTATAGTCCAAGTAGTAGGTTCAGTAATTTCAGGATCCACAACTTCAGGTAATGAATGTGCAATCTCAATTTGGTCAATATCCTCTTTTCCTAATTTTGTAAAATTATCCCAAGGTTTGGCCACATAAAAAATCAAAGGGGTCCCTCCTGCATTGATTTCCAAGTTGAAATAACTTAAAGGAACATCCGAATCGGGAGCAAAAAAGAATTCCACACAGGAATCGCCTGAAACGTTGCCATTGTATTCCTGAACAACAGAACGAACATAACGGTCCTCTACCTTAAATATACCATAGATATTTTTATCGTCGTACATTAATTTGGCCTGTACTTTAGGTAGAAACTTTGGATCTTTACCCATATGGTAATCAAGGGTCACGGCTTCTATGCCCTTCCATTGTGCTTTGTCCCAATTTGCATCTATTGGGTTTGAGCGCTTTTTAAGCTTCTTTACTATATATTGGGCTTCTTCCTTTATTAGTTTTGAATTATGGTTTGTTTCCTTCAAGCCTACCTCATTGATATGATTCATTAAGAACGGTAAGGTTAACAGAAACGATAAAGTTAAAACTATTGCTTTCATAAATTTAAAATGTTTGTGCGATGTTGGTAAATGGCCTCAGGCCAACTCCCCAATTACTGAGTTGATTGGTAAGAAAACAAATATATCCAGCGAATATTGTTACATTTTCAGTTGAATTACAATCGAGAAATTAGTTTTCAAATACGCTATTGATGGTTGAATATATGTAAAACTTCAAAAAGATGGCTACAAAGCAACCATCTTTTTGAAGTTTTATTATTTCTACGGTATTTAAGGAGCTACATCCCACCAAAGACGTGTACTTACTTTGTCTCCACCAGGTCCTAATAAAGATACTGCCGCATCCACAGCATTACCATTAGAAGTTCTCTCCAAGTCCAGAAATACAATTCTTCGGATCATTTCATCCGCTTCGATATCATCATTGTCAGAATGAATAAGTGGATACATTTTAGGATAGCCTGATCTTCTCATTTCTGCCCAAGCTTCCATTCCATTTGGAAACAATGCCAACCACTTTTGGGTACCGATTTGTTCTCTTTGCTTTTCAGGATCTGTAGAGAATTTCACAGGTATATTTGTCAACGGAGGTGTATCCCATCCATTTTCAGGAGCCGGTGCTATAGGTAGGCTCGTTCCATTAATATAATCACTGATAACAGCATCATCCATTATTCCCCAAGTACGCAATGACATTTCAATGCCTTTATTATAAAATTCTTCGGCAGATCCACCCATATTCCAGCCATTGAGTGCACCTTCTGATCGGAGAAAATAGGCTTCTGCAGAATACATTACCGTCATTGGATTTGTACTTTGATTTTGAGGGTGAAATATCGGGCTAACGTTTGAGGTATAATCGTAAGTATTATACCCAAGTGTTTGTTCGGCAGGGATCATCCCGCTTCTTGCCCCTCTCCATGCACCATCTGCTTTGGCCGGTTCAAAATAGATAGAAAGCCTAGGATCATTGTATCCAATTAATAGACTCTCCATATTCGCACTCATCCTAAATTCGTTCCATCCGGTAATGCGGTTCAGTCCATTAAAATTCGCCGAGGTTGGAGCCATGAAGGCATCATCTGTATAATCTTCCATTACACCACCTGCCAAGGCAGCTTCCGCTTCCGCTTTGGCTTTCTCCGGTTCAACTTTTGAAATTCTTAATGCAAGGCGCAAACGCAAAGTATTTCCAAATTTCAACCATTTTTCATTGTCACCTTGATAAATAAGATCCTTTTCCTGATAAGAAACGATGTCCAAATTATTTTTGAGGTCTGTTGTCGCCTCTTCTAATTCCTTAAAGAAATCGTAATAAATATCCTTTTGAGAATCATACGCAATTTCCAATCCATCAGAACCTATCTCAGAATAAGGTATTGGACCAAAATAATCTGTTATCCTGTTCATAATAAATACCCACCATATTCGTGCGATTGCATTCAATGTCGGAAGGTCTCCACCATTTGTCTCATTGACAATGGTAAACAAGGAGGGCAATGTGGACACATAAGTTCCTGTCCAAAAACTCCTCATCCATGATTGATTGATAACATATCTATGCGAAGCAAAGGCAGGCTGTGTTCCTGCAAAAAACTGTGCATAGGTATCTGCTGTCAAATTTTGACCAGTCTGATAACTACCTTGGTTCCATCCTCTATACAAGGCATTTGGGAACAATGATTTTACGTCCTCCGGACTTAGGGTCTCAAGACCTGTGGGACTAGTATTGCGTTCTTCAAAATTTTCTGTACAAGCACCCAATACGCTGGAAATCACTAAGAATCCAACTATAAATTTTGTTGAAATGAAGGTTTTACAGTTCATTTTTTTGTGTTTTTTAATGGAAGTTTTCATAGTTGTTGATGGTTAAAATGTCAACTTTAAATTCACCCCCATGCTTCTTGTTGTCGGCAAAGAATTGTATTCAGTACCTCCTGCATTTCCTGTTCCTAAGAGCAACTCAGGGTCAAAAGGGGCATCTTTGTATAAAAACAATAGATTCCTACCGGTAAAGGATATTTTAGCTTTTTGTATAAATTTGGTTTTACTAACCAAAGCATCAGAAAAACTATAACCCAAGACTACTTCTCTTAATCGAAGGTTACTCGCTGAATAGGCATAGAATTCACCTGCGGGATATCTTTCCCCAATGCTCCCAAAATAGCTTTGGGAAGTAATACTCTGAGTATTTTTTTCTCCGTCAACAGTATAAGCATCCAATATTACCCCATCTTCACGCCCCCATAAAGAAGCTTCAGAATGCCCATCAGCATCCAATAATGCTTGGGTTCCTCCAATTACAGTTCCTCCATTTCTATAGTCCAATAATATACCTAAAGAAAGGTTATTATAATTGAATTTATTGTTGAATCCCAGGTTGTAATTTGGATTAAAATTTCCTACATCTACTGATTTTCCACCGGTAAGCATAGGGCTTCCTTCATCATTTACCAGAGGTCTTCCTAAATCATCTCTTTGCCAACCCACCGCATACATGTCACCATAACTGCCGCCTACTTGGGCCAGCACCAATACCTGTCTGTCATCTGTAAGTACTGCTGAAGTAATTTCATCCGTTAAGCGAATGATTTTATTGTTGTTTTTCGAAAAATTAAACATGGCATCCCATACAAAATCCTTGGTCTCTACAGGAACAATATCCATAGCTATCTCAACACCATTATTATTGATCAAACCTGCATTGATATATTGACTACTAAACAGAGATGCTGCAGGGGTAGCTATGGTAATCAATTGATTTTTAGTATCTGTATAATAATAGGTAAAGTCAAAACCTAACCTTGCCTCGAAAAACCTCCATTCGGCTCCTAATTCAAAGGCTGAAGTCATTTCAGGTTTATAAGTAGGCAAAGAACGTACAGTTGGCGTTCCTATCAAACCTCCCCTTCCAACTGAATAATAATTCCGATCTCGATATGCTGCGCCACCCGATCCTGAATAGGCTAGAGAAGCACGTACTTTACCATAAGTCACCCAGTTTGGCATAGAAACCATATCTGAAATAATACCTGTTAAACCCACTGAAGGATAAAAATAGGATTGGTTATCTTTAGGAAGTGCTGAAGACCAGTCATTTCGTCCTGTTGCTTCTAAGAATAGGTAGTCATTATATGCAAGTGTAGCGGTACCAAATAAAGACTGTACTTGAGGGCTTTTATATAACGAATTGGAAGTTAATGGTGCTTTTGCATTGCTTAGAAAAAAATAATTCTGCTTGTAAAGTCCATTAGATTCTATAAACATAGAAGATGTACTTCCTTGTTGTATCGCTCCTCCTAAGATTACAGATAGATCCAATTTACTTGATAAACTTCTGTTGATTGTCAATAAGGCGTCAATGTTGGAATTTTGTCTGGTATAATCTCCTACATCATATATAGAACCTAAACCATAGGTAGTGTAAGTATCATTATATACTTTCCGCTCTGTCTTCTCCATGGTCTTGTCCAAACTACCACGAACTTGAAGATTAATCCAGTCATCAAACTCATACCTTACCTGAAACAATCCGATCAATCTATCTTTTTGTTCATAAAACAAATCTCTATTTAAATTCCAATAAGGGTTGGATAGAATGGAGGATCCTGGTTTCCAGTAATTTTGTCTTTCAATACCAGTTTCATCGATATAGGCATATTCCTGCATCGCGCTAAGTGGTATGGAGGTTGGAGACCGATAAATGGAAGAAACAGGGTAGCCACGTTCTCCTGTATAGGGCTTGTTATTCACTTCCTCCTGTATATAGGTCAGCTTGGTGGTAAAAGAAAGCTTGGAAGAAATTTTGTTGTCTATTTTCAGGTCAAAATTATGCCTTGTAAGGTCATGATTTCTCAAGACACCCTGAGCATTCGCATTGCCATAGGAAAAATAAGTAAGCATTTTTTCACTTCCACCACTTGCACTTATAGAGTTCATAAGGGTTGTACCCGTTCTGAAAAAGTTGTTTAGGTTGTCAGGTTGCCCAGTTAATGGAACAGTATCACCATTCCATAAGGTAACCTCTTGTCCCTCTGCTTTAGGACCAAAGCTATGCTCTGAGCTGGGAGAGTAAACGCCTCCATCTCCCTGACCATATTCATATTGTCTTTTTGGAAGAGCAAATGCCTGGTCCATTGTAATCCCTCCATTATAATCTACGGTAATCTTTCCCTCTTTACCACTTTTCGTAGTAATGATGATCGCACCATTTTGTCCGGCACTTCCATATACGGCTGCTGCTGAAGCACCTTTCAACACAGTCATACTTTCGATATTGTCGGGGTTAATCATTCCGATTCCCCCACCACCATCTCTACCACCAAAACTACCTCCTCCGGATTCTCTGGTACTGTTATTCAACGGAACACCATCAATAACATATAAAGGTTGATTATTACCGGTAATGGATCGGTTTCCTCTAAGTAGCACTTTAGAATTACCTCCAGGACCGGTAGCACTACGCGTAATGGTTACCCCGGCTACTTTGCCTTGAAGGGAATTGATAACATTGGTTTCTCTAGCTTCATCCAAACTTGAACCATCAACAACCTGAGCAGAATACGTCAGGGATTTGGCCTCTCTTTTAATCCCCATGGCTGTAACCACCACTTCGGAAAGGTCACCTCCTATTTCTTCCATCACCACATCAATTACAGTTCTTCCCCCCACCGTTATTTCTTGGGTTTCAAATCCGATAAAAGAAAAAACAATTACTGAAGATTCATTTGGAACACTTAGGCTATACTCTCCATCCAAATTGGTTACTGAACCTGTATTTGAACCTTTTAACAAAACATTAACACCAGGAAGAGACTCACCATTCAGGTCAGTAACTTTCCCGCTTACCGTTACCGCTATTGGTGTAAAAGTATTGGTCTCGACGGTATTCCTTGAATTTGAAGCTGTTTGATTATTATTAAATTTAATTTTCTCTAGAGGAAAACCTGTTTGGTCTTCACTCGAATTTAGCTTTTTGGTGTTTTCAATGTTTTCACCATGAACAGAACTGCTTCCCTGCTTAGCTAGCCCTTGCGCCCAAGAGCCATTTATCCAAAGCAGGAGAAACAAAAATGTACTGTATATTTTAATCATCATTTAAATAGTTTTAGTGGATTTAAAATAAAATGTTAACTCTCCTGCATGCGCCAAGAGATTAAGTAATGGGCTATTACTTTCTGTTAAGGGCCATGAAAAAATCATTTTACCTCAAAATTTCATAGATTTATTTCAAGAAAATTCAATTCTAATCGTAAAATGCTTGGTAATATTTAGTCAAAACATGATTAATTTTTAGTGTACGTTACCAAAAAATTATCATATAATATTTTATCTTCGCTGTGGATAATATATTGAAAGGATTAAGGGTAACTATCATATATTAATTTGATAATCAACAGACTAAACAACTATTGAAAGAAAACAATCTAAAAATAAAAACTCGCTAATCCGGAAAAAAATCACCCACACCTATGCAAAATCAGGTTTATAATTTATAAAGTTCCTATTGGGGCAGATAGGCAATATTTTTTTCTTTTTACACGGTTAATTTCTGAGGAATTGAAGCTATTATTTCCAACTTTAAACAAAGTCGAATAAAATAACACCACTTCAAATTCTAATCTTGATCCATTAAAAGAAGAGAGGAAAACTGTATAATTTAAAAAAATGAATAGACCTTTATTGGGTCTCACGTCGGAATACATTAATGAAGAATTAAGCTTAGAAAAACCAGTCATTATTAAATTTGTAATATAAAGTGTTCTGCCTACCTAAATAAAAACATATACCTGATATTTTTTGAATAATAATAAAATAAACGGTATAATTGGCGGATTTACTTTAAAAAACCACCATTTATAACTTAACAACCTAGGCATAAATGCTAAAAACAAATACCATGAAAAAATCCATTATCCTTAAAATCTCAATAGTAATCCCTCTAGTTTTATTGACTTTTATAAGTGCTTTCGCACAAAAAAAACCAATAATAGGTGTAGCCGGAATTGCCCACGAATCAAACTCATTTAGCAGTCAATTAACGACGCTTGATTTATTTGATTTCAAAAAGGGGGAATCTCAAGAAGAACTGGCTAAAAAGTTCTTCTCATTTGCAAATTCACAAACCATAAGTTCAGGCTATATAGAAGGTTCAAAACGTTTTGGTTTAGAACTTTACCCAACCGTAGTCACCCGAGCAAGACCTATGGGGCCAGTTACGGACAATGCATTCAATACGATGGTGGCTGAGATAATTAAGCAGCTGAAAGCCGGCCCTAAATTAGACGGCATTTTGCTTAATCTTCATGGTGCAATGGTTGTTGAAAGCTACCCTAGTGGAGATGAAGAAATAGTCAAAAGGGTTAGAGAAGCATTTGGACCAAAAATGCCGATCATAGTTACGCATGATTTTCATGCCAATGTCACACCGGAAATGATTGAGTACTCAGATGTTTTAATCACCTTCAAAGAAAACCCTCATTTGGACACTTTTGACCGTGGCTTACAAGCGGCAAAAATCATGGCTGAAATGGTAAAGGAAGGAGTTAAACCTACCCAAGCCATCGTAAAGGCCCCAATGGTATACAATATCGTTTATCAAAGTACTTTTTCTAACCCCTTGCTTCCTGTCACTACTGAGAGCAAAGAATTAGAGAAAAATGATAAAATCCTTTCTGTGAGCGTTGCCGGAGGCTACCAGTACGCTGATGTACCTTGGATGGGTCCATCAGTCATTGTTGTCACAGACAATGATGCTGAGCTCGCACAAAAGGAAGCCCAAAGACTTTCTGATAAATTGTGGGATACGCGCCATGAAACTGTACTCAAAAGCCCTCAACCTGCAGAGGCTGTGAAAATGGCCATGGAGCATGATGGACGACCTGTTGTCTTGATAGATATGGGAGACAATATTGGAGGTGGATCCACCGGTGACAGTTCATTTTTATTGGAAGAATTAATCAAACAAGGAGCTCAAGGTTGGGTGATGGTAATAGCTGACCCTGAGGCATATGCTGTGGCCGAAAAAGCAGGTATTGGCAATGATTTTGATTTTGAAGTTGGCGGTAAAACTGATGATATGCATGGCAAGCCTGTAAGAATCAAAGGCCATGTTCGTTCTCTCAATGTTGGGCGATATTTGGAAACTGAAGTACGACATGGTGGTGGAAGATACTGGAACATGGGACATACTGCTGTAATTCAGTTGGAAGGATCCACTTTGGATGAACCTAACTTGGTATTGTTGACCACATTGGCCTCTAGCCCAAACAGTGCGCATCAATTAATTTCAAATGGAGTATATGTAGAAAGGCAAAAAATTATTGTAGCCAAAGGTAACATTGCACCACATGCTGCTTATAAACCATTTGCTTCAAAATTGATACAAGTAGACAGTCCCGGTTCAACCGCTGTTAACCCTACTTGGTTTACCTTCAAAAGAGCACGTAAAGGAATGTTTGGCATGGGAGATTACTAATTGGTCTTCTTGATGGAGATAAATTAGAAATCAACAACTATGATAACTTCTGACAGTTGAAGATATGGATAAATGCCCTCTTGGCGCTGCCGAGAGGGCATTTACATTTAGCAGCTTTTTAGTGCACCTTGTGACCGGTTAGAAGTTCTTTTACCTCTTCGTAGAATAGTTCAATTGCTTCATGGCATAAATTTTTCACCAATGGAGTGGATTATTTTTTAAGGCAAAGCCAAGACAAAACTTCCACCTACTCGCAGAAGACCAATTGACTAGGCTCAGCACTTTGACCTGGCTATCTTGCCTTCAAGCTCAATGTTAAAACCCTTCTCGGTATGAAATAAAAGTGAATTTACTCCTTTAGATTAATACCACAGTCAATAAACATTTAAGCCATTTTCCCCTAAAATTTTTCCCTTTACAGCCATTAATAAATCAAACTTTATTTTTCAATTTCTTTTACTGGCTGCGGGTCTACAGAAAGTTTAGAAGCATCATCTTCATCGGTAGGTGCTGTCCGCCACCAATTGGCAAGGAAGGAACCGGATATATCCATCCATGTGCCAAAAATTGCAGGGAAAAGCCCTAAAGTAGCTGCTTTGCCTAATTCAGAAGCTATTCCTGCAGCCATCCCTCCATTTTGCATCCCTACTTCAATGGCAATCGTTCTGCTGTCAACCTTATTCATCTTGAATAACCTGCAACCCCAATACCCCAAAACATAACCACAAGCATTATGAATAATAGCAGCAAGCAATAAAAGTAGACCAATTTCCAAAAGGCTATCTCGACCTGCTGCTACAATCACAGCAATAATAATTACATTGGCAGCCATGGCCACAAAAGGCATGGCGGTATGCATCCAACCAGCCTTGTCCTTAAATATCTTGTTGAAAACCATTCCGGCCACAATCGGAACAAATATCATTTTGATAATACTAACCATCATCTGGAAAGAGTCAATAGGGATAAACTGACCTGCCAAAAGTTTCATTAACAATGGCGTTAAAAAAGGAGCTAAAATGGTTGTAAAAGCCGTTAAGGTAATGGATAAGGCAAGATTCCCCTTGGCCAGAAAAGTAATAATATTGGAAGACACACCACTCGGTGATGAACCTATTAGAACAATTCCTGCGGCTATTTCAGGTGGAAAGCCCATAAGAAGAGCCAAACTAATGGCTAATATAGGCATAATGGTAAACTGAGAAACCAATCCAACGATCACCCCTTTAGGCATTTTCAGAACCCCTTGAAAATCCCTTATGCCCATGGTAGTCCCCATACCAAACATGATAAGTTGTATTAAAGGAACAATAAACCCCTCTGTATCGTACTCTCCTACTTCAGTAATATAACCTGGATAAATCATGCTTATGGCCACAGCAGCAATTACCCAGACGGTAAATGAAAAGCCTTTTAAACGTGAAAATCCTTGCATCCCAATAAGCAGGAAAGCAAAGAAAGACAACACAAGTAAACCGGCCAATTCTTTGTTGGCCATTACAAGCATCAAAATAATTCCTAATAAAGATATTCCTGCCAGTACAAGTGATGTACTCCATAGCTTATGCCTATTATTCATGGTGGTTTTTCTAAGTGGTTTTGAAATGGTTGTTGGTATATTCCCTTAATTGTACCTAAGCTTAAGGCAAATTGCCTTTTCTGTAAAGATAGAAGGGTTTTCAATAATTAGGGGCATATACAAAACCTTTTACTTTAAAAAATTGGTTTTAAGGTAAAAAATAGGGTCTTCAGGTAGGATATGGTGAAGAGTGATGGGGTGAGTGGGTGATTGGTGATCTGTGATGGGGTGAGTGGGTGATTTAGTGATCTGTGATGGGGTGAGCGGAGATTGGTGGAATTGGTTTTAAAATTGCCTATTTCGATGAAAGATGGCTTAATAACAGAGGTTAATGGAGAGTTGTTGATTCCCTGAATTAAGAAAAACATAATAGGACTCCGGTTTGGAATTTTTATTTCCACAGTAAAATTCTCCCGAAAATCCATATCCTTCCTTAGGCTTACCCAAAAGGTTATAATCCATCTTTCCATTCTTATTGTTATCATGAAAAACAGAAATCATGTATTCTCCAGGTTCCAAGGCAGGAAGTTTAATATGTGCGGCGTCGATAAGTGGGACCTGAAATTTTTCAATAGGCTCCAATTCCATCATTAAATTTATGGGTTGTTTTTTAAAAACCTGGACCCGCACATCTCCTCCAAGATCTAAATTCAAATTACTTAAATTCAATGTTGTTTGATTATAATCATAAAAGGTAAAGGAAGAGAGTAGGATGGTATAAAGGAGTATTATGGCAATTTTCATTTTTTATCAATTAGAATTTTAGGACTTTTTATTAAATCAATATTTTATTTATACCCAACCTTTTGAAACCATACATCCGCTAGGTTAATATTCAAGACAATACCATGGGTTGTCTCTCTGGAAAGAAGAGAAGTACTTCCTTGCTTTTCATACTGGTATGATAAATTCAACCTTGTGAAACCTTGGATGGGAATCCCAATACCGGCCGTAAGTCCCCAACGATTTACCGCTTGATTTTGAAATTGATAGTTTCCGGTATCATAATACGCACCTACAGCGTAACTCAATTTTTGAGGAGATCGATAGCCACTAGAAATCGGTACATATTCTATCCCTAGGTTAACTTGATGCGCAGCTACATAATCTTCCCAAGAATCAGGAAATAGTTTGTAGTTATAATCTGCTGCAAAAATCCAACTTTTATTCTGATAGGATAATCCTGCTTTAATTGTCTGATAAAAATCTATTTTTTCCTTATCCCCTGAAGATTCAAACAATAAGGTATCTGAACCCGAAAGTTGAATTTCTTCAGAGATGGTTTCCACCATATATGCAGGAGCCTGATAGACCAAGCCCATCAATAGTTTTTTGTCTTTATTTTGATAAGCTACATATTGTAAACCCAAATCCACCCCTGCACCACTATAGCTATTTTTTATGTTCAACTGAAAATCATCTATTGATCCATCTCCATCACCTTCTAGTGCGTAGGAATTATTATTATTAATTATACCGAAAGCATAATATGGCCTTATACCCAAAGAAAGCCGAGGATGTAAAGCATAAGCGTAATTAATATATACTTTACTTATGTCGCCATAATTTTTAGTTAATTTAGAATATGGATCATCAGAGCCCACAAAATAGGTGGTTTCCATAAAACTGTTGTCAACACTACTAAGAGGTGTAATACCAAAATTAATAGTAGATTTTTTTGAAAGCCGCAACCAAAAAGCAACATGAGACAGATTCGTCCTATTCACATCAATATTTTCATCAGAAGTTGCGATGTTCATCATCTGATATTTCACATCTGCATCAACCATAAAATTATACCCACCGAATATCCCAACGTTTGAAGCGGGGTTAACAAGGTTTAGGAAATAAGGAGATTGCACTGCCACTCCGGTTCCCCCAAGCCTTGCAGCATGTCCTACATTGTCATTATTAATTAAGCCTATTCCATAGGACGAATATAAGGAACCATCTCCCCTTTGTGCCAACAAATTTCCTGTTAGCAGTAGGGACATAAGACATAAACACAGCGATCGAATAGGAAAAGTCATTTTGATTTTTTCGGAAAGCTAGGACTACAAAATGAAACATGCTTCTATAATAGCCCTAGAGGCAATTTGTATAGACGAAATTATCCTTTTTACCGCCCAACAAGGAAAATCTACCCTATCACCGCTTTTTGAAGGATCATAGATTACAAAAGGCCTTTCGTCGAGAAGATTGACACTTATGTCTATTTTATCTTATTAATCAAGGAAGATTGATTTGGTTTGAGGCAAAAATTAACTCTATGCAATCAATCTTCAGATCAATCAAATACTTCTGCATGTCTGCTTTGGCTTTACTAATGACAGGGTGTTTTGAAAATGACATCCTTGTCCAACCTGAGGTTATTAAGGACGATGATCAGCTGGATGTCAGTTTGATCGAAAGCACAGACATTCTATTATATAGTTATTTTAAAGACAGTTTAGTAACCAATGATAGAAGTAGTTTTTTATTGGGCTCTTATGAAGACACCATTAGGGGAAAGATTGATGCCGTACCTTATGTACAATTTGGTGCTGAAAGCAGTATACAGATGAACGATGAGGCACAAATGGATTCCGTAGTACTTGTACTTTTCTACGAAAGCTTTCACTATGACACTATCCCTGTTTTTGATCTCAATATTTATGAATTATTAGAAAGCCCGGAACCTGATGATGATGGAGATATCTATAATTTTCAAACATTTGGCTACGAGTCTACTCCATTGGTTAGCAAAGCAATTCAAGCTTTACCCCACAAGGACTCCCTTACAATCAAATTACCATACCAATTTGGACTTGAGCTTTTTGAACAATCAAAATCCAGTAGTTCTATCTTTTTTTCAAACGATGATTTGGAAGAATATTTTAAAGGTTTTAGAATTGAGTCAGTAGGTACGGGACCTTTACTAACATTTGCTGAGACGTCCTATATCGGTTTTTATTATAAATCCTCAACGGACATTTCTCAAACCAATTCCTTCTTTAAAATTACAGTGCAAAGTGGCACAGAGCAATTTACAAACCTGACAATAGATAAATCCTATGGGATTTTTCAAGGTTTTGAAGCCTATACAAATATAAGTTCCGAAGCAACTTCAGGGACTTTAATGGTGGATCCACTTTATGATTCAGGAATCAGAATCGAGTTCCCGGAAACCCAAAGTCTTAAAGAGATTTCCGAGAGTTTCTTTATTTCTTCGGCCATACTTCACTTACCTGTGAAGCCGGGAACTTATAATAATTATTTCAATACGCCATCCTTTTCAATCAGTGTATATGTCGTGGATAAAGACAACGATATCATTGGTTCTTTAGGTACTGTAGGCATGACTGCTTTTGATGATCAATTTCACGAAAACACCTACTTTGAAATTCCTGTAAAGGACTTTATTGACAGCCAATTAAGTACAAATTACGACAATGGAAATGCGCTATGGATAACCATCCCACAGAGCACTTCATTTACCACGAATTATTTGGCTTTTTCTTCCCATTCTACAACACAAAAAATAAAACTAGATATTGTATTTCTTCCTTTAAATTAAATTATTATGAATAAAACACGTTTGTTAATAGGAGCTATTGTTGGAGTTTTTTTCCTAGGAGGTTGTATCAGCGATGATGAATCAACTTCGGAGGGTAATTGGGTCCAGAGATCCTATTTTGAAGGTAGCAACCGCTCCAATGCTGCCTCTTTCTCAATTGATACCAGAGCCTTTGTTATGGGAGGTTATACCGGAGATGAATATTTAAATGATTTCTGGGAATACAATGCAACAGGAGATTATTGGATCAAGAAAGCAGATTTCCCAGGAGAAGCACGTAGCAATGCCGTAGCTTTTTCTATTGATGGAAAAGGCTATGTAGGTACCGGCTATGACGGCACAAATAAGCTCAATGATTTTTGGGAATACGACCCGGAATCGGACACTTGGAAAGAAGTGGCATCTTTTGGAGGAACTGCCAGATACAATGCCATTGGATTTTCACTTGTTGACAAAGGTTATATAGGGACCGGATATGATGGAAGCGAACAGAAAGACTTTTGGCAATATGACCCTGTTACTGATTCTTGGACGCAAATAATTTCTATGGGAGGTGCCAAACGCCAAGGCGCATCTGTTTTTGTAATCGATGATATCGCTTATATAGGAACAGGAATTAATAACGGATCTTATGAATATGATTTCTGGGCTTTGGATGGCAACACTTTAGAATGGACAAGAAAAAATGACCTGGACTATAGTGATGACTATGCGATCGTAAGAAGTGAAGCCAGTGCATTTTCTATTGATTCTTATGGTTATATTGTAGCCGGATCTATTGGTTCTGTAATGGGTAGTACTTGGGAGTATCATCCTAGCGACGACACCTGGGAAGAAAAAACACCGATTGAAGCTGTCTATAGAGCCGGTGCTTCTGCTTTCTCTGTCAATAGTAGGGCTTATGTTTTATTAGGTAGAAGTTCTAGTCTTAGGTTTGATGATATCTATGAGTTTCAGCCTTTTGTTTATTATGATGAAGAGGATTAAATTGATCAAAGCCATATAAATGCTTCAAATTGAAAAAAAAGTAATTCTAAAGACATTGGTTCATGTCTTAATACTGGGAATAATATTATTCCCAGTATTTTTTATTATTTCCAATAAAAGCGAAGTTATCAGGCCAAACTTTCACCTTAACATTCCAAATAGCAGCATTGTTATTTTCTATTTAATAAATATTTTTTGGTTGATCCCAAAATTAATTTTTGAAAGAAAATATTTGAAATACACGCTATTTATCCTCCTTTTTTTAGCCTTGTACTTAACTTTCCAATATACCTTTTTGGATTTTATCTCTATACAAGGTGACCGACCGCCTCCTAGGTTTGAGGCAAGAAGAAATCAAATGTTTAATTTGATTCCTTCCATTTTTAGGTTTGTTTTGATTATGGCTTTGGGAACGGCCATTGAACTGATTGCCAAGTTTGAACAGGAGCACAAAAGATATGATGAATTAGAACGGCAAAAAATCATCAAGGAGCTCAGTTTTTTAAAGAATCAATTTAACCCACATTTCCTATTCAATGCGCTAAATAATATTTATTCACTGGCCAGTAAGAAATCCGAAAACACCACTCCTTCCATCATGCTACTGTCAAACATGCTGAGGTATGTATTGTATGAGTCCGGAAAAGAAAAAGTACCCATTCACCAAGAAATAGATTTTATTAAAAATTACATTAACCTTGAAAAACTTAAATTTTCGGATAGTAATGCCCCGCAAATTAAATGTTACTTTTCCTTATTGAATGAAGATTATGCCGTAGAACCACTGCTATTCATTACATTGATTGAAAATGCATTCAAGCATGGTATCAGTTACGTTACCCCATCCTTTATCTTAATTTCATTTACCGAAAACAACGATGAAATATTGCTTTCCGTTATCAATAGTGTGGGTAAAAGGGATGATGAAAATATCAACACCAACAAAACCGGTGTAGGTCTAGAGAATTTAAAGAAAAGATTGGAATTGTTGTACCCCGGTAAGCATAGCTTTAAGCAGATTTATGAAAACAGTACTTTCAAGTCTTTTCTAAAAATAAAGAAATGAAAATCAATTGTATAATCATTGACGATGAGGTATTGGCATTGGATATTTTGGAGGATTATATCTCTAGGATGCCGATGTTGGAGCTAAAAGGTAGATTTGACTCACCTTTAAAGGCATTGGATTGTATCGTCCATGATGACATCAAGTTAATGTTTTTGGACATCAATATGCCTGATATCAACGGCATTAAATTTTATGAAAGCCTATCCAACAAACCCAAGGTAATATTCACTACTGCTTATAGTGAATATGCGGTAAAAGGGTTTGAAATCAACGCCATTGATTATTTATTAAAACCAATTAGTTTCAGTCGTTTTTTTCAGGCAGTGAGTAAGGTAATTAATATTCCTGAAGTTCAACCAAACCTTAGCCCCCAACCAAGTTTTCAGGAAGCTCAAAATGATGATTCATCTAAGTTTATTTTTGTTAAAGTAGAGCATTTCACCATAAAAGTGGAACTTAAAGACATTGCCTACTTGCAAGGGTACAAAGATTATGTGAAAATATATCTCATAGGTAAAGAGCAGCCAATACTTACCCTCAATTCAATTAAGCATTATGAGATGAGCCTTTTTTCTAAAGGCTTTATAAGAATTCATAAATCCTATATTGTTTCAGTGAATCAAATAGAGGTCATAAGCAGAAACAAAGTGAAATTAATTGATAAAGACCTACACATAACCATTGGAGGTAATTACAGAGATTTTTTCTATGAACTTGTAGTCAATAAAAACATTTAAATTTACCTACTTCAACCTTTCAATTACCGGTTTAAATTAAAACAACTGATTTCAGGTATTTTAGCAATAAACCTCCTAATACAGGAGGGCGATACTAAAATATCCAAACAACCTGATATTCTTACGGTCTCAACCCTTACCCTCATCAAGAATCCTACTTCATAATCCGAGTTATACTTAGTTACCACATATTACCCCTAACAAAAAAGGACATAACTTTTTATAGCTATGTCCTTTCACAGGTAATTAATATAGTTGGTCAATAATTCTTATTCATTGATAAAGTCTCCATCCTTTATCTCTTCACTTGCTTCCAATATCAGCTTGTCGTTCATTTTTAAATCTCCAAAAACTTCAAAGAAACCATCTGATTCTCTTCCTAAATTTACCGGGACACGCAAAGCTTTTTGATTTTTTTCAACTTTTATTACAAATTGACCTTCAGCAGAATCCATTAAAGCAGATCCGGGAACAACAAAGGTACTGTCTCTGGCATTCAAGGATAGGTTCACTTCAGCTACCATACCCGGAAGTAATTTCCCATCCAAATTGTCAATATCCATTTCTACTCGCTCTGAACGCAGTTTAAGATCCAATGCTCCTGACATTCTTGCTACTGTACCTTGAAAAGTGTCCGGTAGTGACTTGACATTAAAACTCACTTCATCCCCTTTCTTTAAATACCCGGTAAATAGTTCCGGAATAGCCACCGCTAACCGCAATTTGTCTTGTTGTTGTATCGTAAGCAAAGGCATGTCTGATCCTTTCCCGGCAGGGCCTACATAAGCACCTAGATTAACATTCCTCGAAGCCACCACTCCATCAAAAGGAGCAACGATGTGCAAGTAGCTCTGCATAACCTTTACTTCCTTATGGGCAGCCACTGCAGCTTGATATTGAGCGAAATCTGACTCTTTTTTTCCCTTTGCCATTTCTAGGTCATTGGTAGAGACAGTCCCTTCTACTTTGCTGGTTTCAAAAAGACGGTTATAAGTACTTTCACTAGTCTTATAAATGGCTTCCATGGCTTTTAATTTAGATTCAGCAGCCGCCAATTGGGAGTTGATCTCAGGAGCCTCAAGTACCACTAGAGAGGATCCTTTGATTACCTTCGTCCCAATGTCTACTTTTAAATCTTTAACATAACTGCTTACTTTAGCATAAATATCTACCTGTTGAAAACCGCTTAATTCTGCCGGCAATCGTAAGGCAGTTGTTAACTTCCCCTTTCCCAGAGAAAAGGTTTCTACGCTAGGTGATTCCTCAACAAAAACCTCAGCCTTGTTTGAAGTACAGCTGCCAGTAATAAGCAAGGCTACAAAAAGCGAAATAAGTGATTGAGTTGTTTTAGTTTTCATCTTTTGTTTTTAATACCGGTATATAATGTATGCTCTCTTGGTCTTCTGGGTCTAGGGATACGGAGTTTGTACTTGCTTTTTCTTGTGCCCAAGCAAATATTAAAGGTAGGATAAGTAAAACCGTAAAGGTTGAAAACAGTAGTCCTCCGATGACTGCCCTACCCAAAGGTGAGACCTGATCTCCTCCTTCACCATGTCCTATGGCCATAGGCAGCATCCCTGCAATCATTGCCACACTCGTCATAATGATAGGACGAAGCCTTAAAGCAGCAGCTTCTTTGGCTGAATCCAAGGCATTCCCATTGACAAGCCTAAGCTGTTCTGCATTGGTAACCAAAAGAATAGCATTGGCAATAGAAACACCTACTGACATAATTATCCCCATATAGGATTGAAGATTAAGTGTTGATCCCGTAAGGGTCAACAATAGTAAAGCTCCTAATACTACTGCAGGAACAGTAGTCAAAACCACAAAGGAAATTCTAAAAGACTGAAAATTTGCGGCAAGCATTAAGAATATTAAGACAATAGCTACAAACAAACCTACCTGCAGGCTACTCAGAGTTTCTGTCAAAACTTTACTCATACCTATCGTTTCCATAAATAAGCCTCTGGGCAATTCCCCAATGGAACCAATTGCAGCAGAAACATCATTGGATGCTGTCCCTAAATCTGTTTGATGGATATTAGCAGTTACCGTAATATAAGGCATGGCTCCAACATTGTCATTTTCTCCGTGAACAGTCGTGGGAGTGATCGTTGCTACATCACTTAAAACCGGACGCAATGAATTTTTTGATAGCGGAATTTCTCCAATATCCGACTTGCTTTTCATTTGGTTTAAAGGTACCTGCACTTGCACAGAAACAGAAATACCGGACTTTTCATCAATCCAACTGTTTTTTTCCGTATACCTGGATGAAGAAGTGGATGCTATCAGTGAGCGAGAAACATCATCCATATCCACGCCCAATTCCGCTGCTCTGGTACGATCGATTTCAATGTCCATGGCAGGATAATGAATGGGCTGACCAATTTGTATATCCCTCAAATATGGAATTTTTTCAAGCCTTTCAATCAGCTTTTTGGCATAGACTTCATTACGTTTCTTGTCTTTTCCGGCAACTCTCACCTCTATAGGTGTTGGAGATCCTTGACTTAAAACTTTATCTGTCAGCTCTATGGGTTCGAAAGACAACTTTACTTCAGGAAGAATGGATTGTGCTCTCGCCCGTAAGTCATCTTTGAAATCATCCATATCAACCTCATAGTCTTTTAAACTAACTTGAAAAACAGCTTCATGGGATCCGGCAGTAAAAAGGTAAATTGGGTTGATTGAAAATTGGGATGGGTGCTGTCCTACATAAACTGAAGAGATCCCAATATGTTCTTTACCAACCATTTCATTCAGTTCATCCAATAAAAGAATAGCCATTTCTTCTGTTCTCTCGATACGTGTGCCATCTGGGGCGCGCATTCTAAGTTGAAATTGGCTTGAGTTTACTTTTGGAAAAACATCTTTACCTATGGTAATTAGCAATACTCCGGCAAGCAAGGAAATTCCTAAAAGATATATCAAAGTAGTAACTTTCTTATAAGGAAACAGGCCATCTAGAAAATGCATAAACCGAATGCGAAAACGTTCAAAAAAACTTATTTTCCCATCTCTGTTTAAATCTTCCCGAGCAACCATTTCTTTTTTCTGATCGATAACATTTCTTTCAGACTCAGGGCTTAATCCGGTGGCGTTAAATATTGCCTCATCCTCTGAAAAACCTGCAGAATGAGCGACTTTGGGATGCTCTTTCATTAACCAGTTGGCCAACACAGGCACAAAAGTCTGAGACAGTAAAAAGGAAACAATCATAGAAAATCCTATGGCCATTGCCAAAGGTAGAAATAAGGCTCCTGGTATTCCTGCCATCGTAAAGGCCGGGGCGAAAACGGCCAGAATACTTAAAAGAATAAGCAATTTGGGCAATGCAATTTCTTTACAAGCATCCCAAATGGCAAGGGCTTTAGGTTTACCCATATCTAGGTGTTGATGAATATTCTCAATGGTCACTGTACTTTCATCCACCAGAATTCCTATGGCCAAGGCTAGCCCACTTAAAGTCATCAAATTAATGGTCTGACCAAATAATTTTAAAAACAACACCCCGGCTATAATCGAAATAGGTATGGTCATGATCACTATAAATGCTGCCCTTTTATCACCTAAAAATAAAAGCACCATCAAACCGGTAAGCACAGCACCAATGACCCCTTCTGTCACTAAACTTTTTACTGAATTAATCACGTAAACTGATTGGTCAAATTCATAAGACAATGTAATGTCTTCCGGTAAAGTGCTCTGAATCTTGGGCAATTCTGCTTTTAATTTATTTACTACCTCCCATGTGGAAGCATCAGCTGCTTTCGCAATATTGATATACACAGACCTTTTTCCATTGACCAAAACATAACCACTTGTAACATCTGCGCCATCTTTGACGGTGGCAACATCCCCTAAGGTCAGGTTTTGGACAGAACCTTTGAACAAGGGAATCTTTTCAAAGTCTTTAATATCCTTAATACTGGTATTGGTAGGTGTTATATAATTTAAGTTTCCAATCCTCACATTTCCTGATGGAGCGGTTTGGTTGTTCAATCGAATGGCCTCTACAATTTGATCCGGTGTCATATTGTGAGACCTTAAAAGGTCAGGATTGACATTTACCTCAATGGTTCTGGGACTGCCACCAAAAGGAGCCGGGGAAAGAAGTCCAGGAATGGAGGTGAAATTTGCCCTCACATAATAATTGGCAAAATCTTGCAGTTCATTATTAGACCTAATCTTACTTCCCAAAACCAATTGGCCTACAGGCAATGATGATGCATCAAACCGTATAATAAAAGGGGGCTGAGTCCCTGGAGGGAATATTACCTGAATCCTATTGGCAAGGGCTGTAAGCTCAGCCGCTGCTTGTGCCATATTCGTGTTTTCATAATAGGTCAACTTCATGATCATCAGGCCTTGAATATTTTTCGTTTCAATAGATTTTACTCCATTGGCAAAAGATAAAATATTAATATAGCCCTTGGCAAAATAAGATTCCATTTGGTCCGGAGTATACCCTCCAAAAGGATGGGCAATATAAATTACCGGTAAATTCATTTTAGGTAAAATATCAATCTTGATATCCTTTACTGCACCAATACCAAAGAAAAACACCCCGGCTACCAGTACCAAAATTGAAATGGGTTTGCGGAGAGCAAAACGTATTAAATTCATGTGATTTAATTAAAATTCGTTTATAAATAATTCGAAATCACCAATTGCGGCAACTTTAACCAAGTAAGATTGCCATACACTAGTATTGACAATATCGCGATCGATTTCGGCACGATTTAGTAAGTACAAAGCCTGCGTCAAATCTGTCAAAGTGGTCAATCCATTTTGGTACAAGGTCATTTTTTGCCTATAAGCTTGAGCTGCTGCTTTCACTTGAATAGGAGCTTCAGCATAATTTTCCATGGCAATTTGAATTTGCTCATTAGCCAGTTTTAATTGTGATTGTATTTCTCTATCCAGTTGCTTGTATTCCTCCTTCACGCTTTCAACAATTAACTCTTGTGCTTTTACTTGTTTCTTTATTCTAAATGGGCTCGTCAAATTCCAGGAAATGCTTGCTCCAATTAAATAATTACTTCTGTAGGGCTTAATACCATCCCAATAGTTTCTTGTAAAAGCATCTTGGTCAAGGGAATAATTGGAATAAAAACCTGAAGCACGGGATTGAAAAACACCAAAAACGTTCATGCTAGGATAATAAAACCGCTTCGATAACTTCACCTGCTGTTGATTGAAATCTACCTTGGTTTGCAAAAACTTTAACGATGGGTGCAAGGCTTCTTTACCTGCTATATTGATTAATAGTTGCTTTGGAATTTTGCTTACAAATAAGGTGTCCGCGATAAAATCCAAGGAGCTCACTCCCATTAAATCAATAAGCCGATTGTTAAATTCCTTCACCTGAATCCTTGCTTGGTTTATAGCTATTTTGGCCTTGGATACTTCTGCCGTTGCCATTGTAGAGTCTACCCCTGCCTGCAATCCATTTTTCACCCGTACAATAGCCGTTTTTAGAAATACTTCCGCACGCTCAAGGTTTTTCTGCTGCGAAATCAACATCCGTTGACTCGCCAAAAGGTTTAAATAGGCAGAAGCAATTTTAATTTTTAATTCAAATTTCTCTTGTTCTAGATCATGTACTTGAAGCCCAACATTAATTTTTTCAAGATTGATCTTTTGCTTTACTTTTCCGAAGGTGAAAAAATCCCAATTAACATTACTCAAGTACTGAGCTCCAAATGCTGCATTCCAGTTTTGCTCCGGTAAAGTGGGGCCCGATGATGCTGCATTACCGATCATCCCGTAAAAAGATCCGTACTGTCCATTGATTGTACCAAAACTATGCTGTGCTGAAATATTGACATCAGGTAGGTAATCTAGTTTGGCTTGTTTCAAAGACTCTTCTGAAGCACTAACAATCTTCCCTTTTGATTTAATTGCGCCATAATTCTGTATGCCTATATCAATGGCATCTACCAAAGAAAGATCTTGGGCAAAACAACCAATAGCACCAAGGCTGAATAGAATTAATGAGGTAAATTTTTTAATACACATAAAATTCAAATATGAAATTCTGTATCAAAACTATACCTATTCCATATATGATCCGCTGTTAAAGTGCTGTAGTAAAATCATAAATGACTAATTCAATTCGTCATTTAATCAAAAAAGTGAGTTTATTTTTTTTGTTCTTTGTGCCCCGTTAAACCCAAGCCTATGAATAAAATCATCAATGATCTCATGGACAATAAGTGGTGGCAAGAGTTTGCTGTCGTTGCTTTTTCATTTACCATCTATACTCTCAAAAATGATTGGATGTTTATCAGCTCTTTGGGCTCCATCATGTTGGGCGTATTGTTTTATGTTATTCTGTATGTTCACGCCCAATTTAATCGTTTTATTTTCCTGCCCATTCTTTTTAAAAAACACAAACCAATCATTTATATCCTCCTAACAATCATTGGGATATTTATTTTCTCGGTTTTACTAAACAAGCTTATGACCTTGAGCATGTTTAGTCAATGCCAGTTGTATCAAAATTCCCATCAAAGAAGTTTTTCCTTTCAATTTGCCAGTGTATCGGGAACATTGGTGTGCATATTAAGTCCTATAATTGTTTTTAAGTTTTATAGAATTTACAAGCAGCAAACAGATAAGATCATCCTTTACAACCAGATGCAGGTTAACTCCTTGCGCACCCAGTTGAACCCACACTTCTTATTCAACACCTTCAACACCCTCTATGGTATAAGCCTTCAATTTCCGCAAAGAACTTCAGATTTAATCATGAAAGTTTCACAGTTGATGCGTTACCAGACGGAAAGCACCCACAAGGAGTTTGTATGTTTAGAAAATGAACTTGATTTCATCAATAGCTATGTACAGCTGGAAAAGGAAAGGGTAGCAAACCGCTGTGACATTTCTTATTTTTCCGAAATTGATAAGGAGAGCACTTATAAAATTTCACCCATGCTTTTGATCACGTTTATTGAAAATGCCTTCAAACATGGAACTTGTGCCATCGAAAAATGCTATGTACACATTAATATCTCGGTAAAAAATGGTTTATTGCACCTAATTGTAGTGAATTCCGTTCCAAAAGAATCAAAGGTTGTTTCTACCAATATTGGATTAAAGAACACCATAGCTAGGCTTAAGTTAACTTATGGAGAGGATTACTCGTTGAACATTACCAATGACCCAAAAACCTATAATGTTGATCTAAAAATACAGCTAAAAATGGGTAAAAATGAAGGGAATTAAAACATGTATCATTGTCGACGATGAACCTGCTGCCCACTACGTATTAATAAATTATATCAATCAAAACCCCAGGTTAAATCTGGTTTTTCAAGCCTTCAATGCAATTGAAGCGATGAATTATATCCGTGAAAACAGTATTGATTTAATGTTTTTGGATATTAATATGCCCGAGATTTCAGGCATTGATATGTTAAAAATTCTTTCCTCCCCTCCCCAAACCATCCTCACTACAGCCTATTCAGAATTTGCATTGGAAAGTTACGAGTATGGAGTTCTGGATTACCTTTTAAAACCAATTGATTTACCTAGATTTTTAAAAGCTACCGAACGTTTTTTTGCTTTGGAAAGCCCAGTACCTATTCTAGAAAAAAATTGGCCACAATCCATTACAGTAAAAGTAGACGGGGAATTTAAAGACATAAAATTACAAAAGTTAAACTATATCCAAAGCTTTGGAAACTATGTGAAAATCCACAAAAACCAGAAGGTATGTTTGGGATCCATTTCCACAACTGAATTTGAAAAATTATTACCTGAGGAAAGTTTTATTCGCATCCACAAATCTTATATAGTAGCCATCGATAAAATAAAAAATATTGACAAAGATTTTGTGGAGATAGAGGAAGAAAAATTACCAATTGGCATCACCTATAAAAGACAACTGTTTGATCGCTTGAAAATTCATTAAGAGGGCTTGGTCGGTTTACAATTGACCTCCAATTAGGTGCTTTTTAACAATCCGTGTTTAAATTATTCCCAACGAAGCATTATAAAGTTTTAATATTGTTTAGGTAAGCAAATGAATTGCAGGAAATGAAAGCCAACAGTCTTTAGCCAAGTAATACCAGTAAGGTAAAATTGAATCAATGGCCATTGTGTCAGATATCAGTACTGTATTTATTGAATTTTTTGTCTAAGTGCAATGGAAGCAGGAAATGGCTTGTCAAGAACATAAAACCTATACCTTGCTTGCAGGCTGTTCCGTTTTGAATCATACCACCGTGACACATACTCCATCCAAAAAGGTAGGCTACATCACCTTATTTTTAGCGGTTCTAACTAACTCCGTAAATATTAAATTAACTATCTGCTAAATAATACTTAATGGCTAAAACTCTTCAAAACCCTCATCCCCTTTATCAATGGATCACGATAGAATAATACCATGTTAAATACTAACTACTAAATTTATCTTATTTCTTTTTTCCTAATGAAATACCTATGAAAAGGCTTAGGTAATAACATAAGGATAGATAAAATACATATTGTAAATAAAACTATATGGGAATGTATTTCAAATGGTAAAGGGTAATAATCAATTACGATAAACACGGAAAAAATTGCAAAAATGACAAGAAAAACGTTTTTGTTTTTGATAAATATTTGTTGATATTTTTCTGAAAGCTCAGAGCTATTATTGAAATAATAATACATGATATAAGGCATAAAGACTAAAACATGCGTCGTAAAAGCGATGTTTAAAGTCAATAAGACTCCCAAATGAAATAAAGCCGCAACACCAATAGACCTTAAAAATACAACCGACCAGAAAATTGTAATTATAAAACCGAGTTCAAAAACCAAGGTACTGTAATCCAACATTTTATAAATAAACAAATTGTTTATTTGAACAAACAATTCATTTAAGTACCAAGGGTCCTCAACGGAGTGAAATCTTCTCAAAATATAACCTGCTGTTGTTGAATACGAAGGGTCTAACCACCCTCCTATCAATTTGGGCCAACCTGCAGTAAAATAGCCCCAACCCAATAAAAATGAAAAGAAGGCCAAGGGCCATCCTTTGGGTTTTATATTGGTACTGCTTTTCCTCAAGGAATCGATGGACAGAGCTCCTCCCCAATTGGTAAAAGCCATAAACAAGGGGAAAATTACAGTGAAAATATTATGATTGATCTTTCCGTAACTGTAGAGGTAAGAAAAACCAAAAAGTAATAGAAAACTGAAAAGAATCGACACCCATTTCGTTCGAAAACCAACAAATAGGCAGACGAAGCTAATCCTTACAATCAAATCAAAGGCCCACCAAAAATCACTGGAAATTATGGGGCCAAGAATTAAAGATAATCCTACAGGAGGATCAAAAAACACCAATTCAAAATTTGCTATCTCTTTGAATTCAGGCAAGCCAAAAATAAGGTAACCCAAGCAAAATATTATTCGGGATAAACCCAATTGAAAAAAATTGGGAGCCCAGGTATTATTAAGCCAATTGGTAATTTTCTCGTTAATTGATAGTATCATTATCAAATTTAAATTCTTTTTGTCTTACTAATTCTCTCTTTTGAAAACCTTCTACCATGTCGTAGAAATCCTTGTATTCCTTAATAATAAATCCTGTTAACTTATCGGATTGAAATGGCTTTTTTTCAAACATAAGTTTGGGTATTACTTTATCTGCTCCTCCAACCACATCATTGGTCGTCCATTTTTTTATAACTTTTCGGATGGCATATCCGCCAGGAATTTTAGATATTATTCTTCCTTTCTCTTTTTTTTGTTGATCAAGATTTACGCTTGCCTGGTTGAAAAAAATAAATTTCATATTGGCTTTAAATCTGATTAAATTATCCGGGTTAAAAACCTCTATTAAATCTCCTTTCCATACTTCTTCATCCTCATTCAAATAGATAATTTCAAAGTGACTCACTGACAAAGTTCCACCCTTTATCGCACTTCCGGAAAAAGCAGGCATATTGAGACTTGGGTAGGGTTCACGTACCAATTTAGCAAAAGCCATTGATACAAAAAGCAAAATTACCATTAGGTAAAACGCCAATGTAATTTTATATTTCTTTATAAATTCGTACATAATTTATCCTAACAAAAAATTTAAAGGCTCAATAATACTTAAAATAAATCTTTAATGGCTCTTTTGGCCGCATAATAACCTCCCATTCCATGCACTCCTCCTCCGGGAGGGGTTGAGGCAGAGCAAATGTAAATGTTTTTGCTTGAAGTTCTGTATGGAGATATCCTTACGGCCGGTCTGGTAAACAACTGAGACCAATCCTGAACACCCGCATTGATGTCTCCTCCAATATAATTGGGATTATAATCTTCTATCTCTTTGGTGTTGAAAGTATGCTTGCCTATAATGGTTTCCTTAAAGCCCGGTGCATATTTCTCAATTTGATTCTCAATCACCGCTGACATATCAACTTCAGAACCTGATGGTACATGGCAATAAGCCCATCCGGTATGAAATCCCTCCGGAGAGCGTGTTGTATCAAATAGGCTTTGTTGGGCTAAAAGTACGTATGGGTTATCTGTATACTTCCCTCCCCAAGTCAATCTTTCTGAATTTGAAATATCTTCAATTGTCCCTCCCAGATGAACCGTACCTGCGTCACTTAGCGCTTTTGACTTCCAGGGTATGGGCTGAGATAGGGCAAAGTCCATTTTAAATACGCCCATCCCGTACCGATAACGATTCAGCTGCCAGCGGTATAGACTTGAAAATTTCCCTCCGGCTATTTTCAACAGGTTTTTGGGGCTTAGGTCAAACATTACCATTTTGGCATTGGGGATTTGCCCAAAATCAGTAATCATTTTCCCCTTTTCAATTTTACCACCTAAGGACTCAAAATAGTCGGCCAAAGCATTGGCAAGAGATTGTGAGCCGCCCTTAAGCATGGGCCATCCGGCATGATGACCTGCAGCCATAAGTACCATTCCAATCGCTGAGGTAGTGATATTGGTCAAGGGTTGTATCCCATGAGCAGCCATACCGGCCCATAGGGCCTTGGTTTTGGTCTCTTTAAATTTTTTGGCAAGCATTGTTGCCGGTTGCAAGGCATTCAAGCCAAACCGAGCAAGTTTAATTGGATTTTCGGGGATTTTAAGTGGGGACAAAAAATCGGCCGACAAGCCCTCCCAATGCGCAACAAGGGGCTTTAACAAATCTGTATAGGTTTGCTTATCTCTTCCCAATTGATCTGCCGTTTCACTTAGTGACCGATGCAAAGAAGCTACTGTCCCGTCAGGCAAAGGATGTCCTGCCAAGATTTTAGGGTGGATATATTCAAGACCGTATTTATCAAGAGGCAAGGTCTTAAAAAATGGAGCTGCTGCTGCCATGGGATGTATGGCCGAACAAACATCATGTTTAAAACCGGGAAGGGTTAGCTCCATGGTACGCATGCCACCACCAATTGTTTCTTTCCCTTCAATTAGAAGAACATTTAATCCATGTTTTTGTAAAACAATTGCTGCTGATAGTCCATTTGGCCCTGAGCCTACAACCACAGCATCATAAGTAGCATCCATAGGTAGTTATTTAAAGTAAAGCTACTATAAATATTAGTTCAAAAAAAGGGTAATCCCCACAATTCAATATCATCCACGCAAACAGGTAATTTTTTTTGAATGGCTCTTTGAGGATATAAATTTAGCAGGATAAATCAGCCTAATTTTAGCATCCTCCTTTCCTTCATCCAAATAAAAGCAATTGTGAAATTCATAATACAAAAGCATTTTTATCATGCTAAATAGAATAAAACTTACAGCTAGTTTACTTTTTTGCTTGACACCATTTAAACCCTTAATAAGAAAAATAGAACCATACTATTCCGATTCCAATTGAGGTATAAAAACCGACATTAAAAGGATTAAAAGATCGATAAGACCGAAGGTCCTAAATAAAGTTACCATCCCCATGCTAGCAATGGCAAACCGCTTTTTAAATTTCCCAATATTGATAGGATCATTCATTAATAAAAATAAAATTCTATTCTATTCTAATACAATGTAGCAGCAAGATGAAATCATCACCATATAATACAGCTAGATGAATCCTATAGCTCAACAAAAATCAATTTGAATTAATATCAATAATTATAAAACAAAATTAATCTTTAATTTTTGAATCCAATTCTTGGAAAAACAAGAACCAAGGTAATGATAAAATAATTATCATATTATAAGATACCGTTGAGAAATCAGTAACCATATAAATAAATCCTATTCCTACCATAAAAAAAGCAAACGATAGAGAAATAGATTTTTCATCACTTTCAACACCACTATTGAGGAAATCATCAACACTTTTAGTAGCAATAACTAAAGAAAAAAATTTAAACATCATTAATCCATAACTTACAAAAAATTCAATAAATTCTAAATAAAATATCGGTTTTAAAAAATAATTATAATCTATAAATGTAAATAGATAAGCAAACGCAATTACTTTCCAATTATTAGCGCTAATATTCATATTGATGAGTGTGAAAATTTATTATTTTGTTCAATTTTAACAATGAGAATAAATTTATTGAATAAGGCGCTTAATAAATAATTACCTAATAACTGATAATCAATATATTAGATATCCAAGTTTTTCATGAAAAGTTTGCATCGTATGTCATTGTCCCTTTTTCGGGAAATTAAATACCTCTTAGGCAAAATAGGCTAAGATTAACTTATTTAACATGTGCCTTATTCAATAAATTTAACTTTTTAAAAATTCATCCTTAATCCCCCTCTATAGTGGTATGTTATACTTTTATCAGCTAGGTGCGAATTTTCATCCCTACAATCCATATCAATCTTAAAACAATCCTACACATTTATCTACGACCACTTGACATTTGAAAAATAGAGCGTTTCCTGACATCTTATTTGTTAACCCTCTCCCATAGCTAAAAATAGTTTATCCGCACAGGAATTACAAATGAATTTTACACAATTAAATAACAGTAGAATGCTTAATTTGAATGGTTTTCAATTTCCTTCAAAGAATTTCCAAATTTTGTACATATGTTTACAGGAGGTAAATTGGCAATCCTTTACTAATAACGTATTACGACTTTACATGAGAACAGGAATTAAGGTACGTAGTGAGTTCTTCCTTCAGTTGGAGATCAACTTAACCACACTTTCTATTCGAAACATTAAAAAAAAGCACTAAAGTCTATAACTTTAAATTAAACACACCAAAAACCAACGAATTATTAAAGAATATAATTAAATTAACAGGTATAAAGATTAAAGGAAATAAGTGTACTTTAGTGATGGTAAAAAAGAGAACTTCAAGATAAATGACTCGAACGATTACCATAATAACAAATTAGATTATTATTATATATAGCCTTAATACTAAAAGAACTACGGAACAGAATATTAATGCAAAAATTTTAGGTATGAGTATTGAACCAAAAATTGAAGATTATTTTGAAATAAATAATAATAATAATGAATATCGGTATAAGGATAATAATAAATATAATAACAAATCAAAAACAGTATTTGAGAAAATCCCAGAGGGTGGCTATTTCGGTCTGACCATGCCAGTGATTTCGGTCAAACCGTGCCACTAAGAAAGATCATTTAAAGTAGGTTAAT
>NZ_JAUOPC010000010.1 GCF_030546805.1 Cyclobacterium sp. 1_MG-2023
AAAATAACTGGTTAAAAGCGCAAGTATTCAAAGAAGT
The DNA here is from genome assembly GCF_030546805.1 of Cyclobacterium sp. 1_MG-2023. Classification (GTDB taxonomy): domain Bacteria; phylum Bacteroidota; class Bacteroidia; order Cytophagales; family Cyclobacteriaceae; genus Cyclobacterium. Next base: position 38 of record NZ_JAUOPC010000010.1, read on the forward strand.
GCCCCTACCACCTTAGCGTCTCAGCGCCTTAGCGAGCAAATAAATAGGACAAATTCGTATTCAGGAAATGAATTTCACGCAAAGCCGCAAAGTCGCAAAGAATTTTTTTTACTCTTTAAATAAAATTTAGCCCTAAAATAACTGGTTAAAAGCGCAAGTATTCAAAGAAGTGCCCCTACCACCTTAGCGTCTCAGCGCCTTAGCGAGCAAACCAATAGGACGTATTCGTATTCAGGAAATGAATTTCACGCAGAGGCGCAAAGTCGCAAAGAAATTTTTTTACTCTTTAAATAAAATAAAACCTTAAAATAACTGATCAAAGGCATAAGTATTCAAAATAAGGTGCAATTCAACCTTTGCGTCTCAGCGTCTTAGCGAGAATTCTATTTTCTTAACGTCTGAGCCCCTTAGCGAGATAAATAAACTTAACGCAATATATATATCTTAGGTACTCTCCCTAATAATAATCTGTGGCTTAATGATTTCAGACCGAATTGGGTGGGGCTCTCCCAAAAGTTGGATCTCCTCCAAAATGATTTGAGCAGCCAATTCTCCCATTTCAAAAGAAGGTTGGGACATAGTTGTGATGGCAGGCCGTATAAAGCGGCTGGTTTCATCATCTCCAAAACCTGCAATAGATAGCTGATCAGGTATTTTTATCCCTAGATTTTCCGCCGCATGAATAGTGCCAATGGCCAGAATATCGGCAAAACAAAGGATACCGTCTGGTTTTATTTGCAAACCCCATAGTTTTTCCAATGCCCTGCCGGCTTGGTCAAATCTGAAATCTTCTACTTCCACAACAAACTCTTCCCTATATGGAAGTGCGGCTTCTTTCAAAGCATCTTGAAAACCTTTTTGCCTATCCCGACATACATCCAAGGACAATGGGCCACAGATATACGCAATATTTTTTCTTCCTTTACTAATTAAATGTTTTGTGATGGTATAGGCACCGTTTTTATCGTCTGTACGGACTTTGGATGCGGTTAATTTTTTGCAAGCCCTTTCCAACATTACCACCGGAATTCCTCTATTAATAACATCCTGAACATGAATAAAATCCTTTGTTTCTTTAGAGAAAGCTATGATAATTCCATCTACTTTGCTATTGGCTAGTGTTTCTACAATTTCGGCTTCCTTGGTAAAGGATTCTCCTGATTGAAAAATCATCACTTTATAGCCTTTTTTATAGGCAATGTTTTCAATTCCTGAAATGGAATTGGACCAGAAGTAACGGTTGATTGTTGGGACCACTACACCTATAATCTTGGATTTTTTGCTGCTAAGGCTACTTGCAAGGAGGTTAGGATGATAGTCCATTTCTTTGGCCATCTCAAGAACAGCCATTTTGGTTTCTTTCTTTATTTCAGTGGAACCTCTTAAAGCTCTTGATACCGTGGCAACGGATACATTTAATTTTTTGGCAATATCTTTTATGGTAATGGGTTTTGACATAAAAATTTGGGCTTGATTGTAAACTGTAAAAATAAACTAACTATTTAATAATACTAATTCTGGGTAAAAGCCAATTTACTATTTTTTAATAAAAGTAAGCTTTTATTGCTCATTTCCTAAATGATAACGTTATCGGAAACGTTTGCAGTATAAAAAATTTAAAATCATTAAATAAACTATTATAATGATTGAAAAATATCCGTAGTTTAGAATTTAATTTTTACCCCTGTGGTCATGCTGCTTCGGTATGTTAACTTAAAATAAACCCAAAATGAAAAAAAAACTACTTTTATTCCTATGCCTAGCTCTATTGTTAGGTTTCGGGGAATCTTATGCACAATCCGTGCAAGTAAAAGGTACTGTCACAGATGATTCGGATTTACCCGTACCCGGAGTAAGTATCCTGGTGAAAGGAACCAGTCAAGGAACTGTGACGGATATTGATGGCAACTACAAATTGAGTGTGCCAAACGCGCAATCTGTACTCGTTTTCTCCTTTCTAGGCTTCAAAAATCAGGAAGTCACTGTAGGAAACCAAGACAATATTAATGTCAAGCTTGAATCTGAGATCTCTGATCTTGGAGAAGTGGTGGTAGTTGGTTATGGTACACAGAAAAAATCTGACTTAACCGGTGCTGTAGCTACTGTAGGTGGTCGAGACCTGGCCAATAGAAGAACAGCCACTGTATCTCAAGCTCTACAAGGTCAGGTTTCCGGCGTAATGGTAACCCGTAGTAACAGTGCACCCGGCTCTTCTGCCAATATCCGAATTCGAGGAATTACTACCATTGGAGATAGTAATCCTTTGATCATTATGGATGGAGTTCCTGTAAACAGTATAGACCATATCAATCCCAATGATATTGAAAATATTTCAGTGCTAAAAGATGCAGCTTCAGCGTCTATTTATGGATCAAGGGCCGCTGCCGGTGTGATTTTGGTAACGACAAAAAGGGCCAAAAAGGGTGAGTTGAGTCTGAATTATAATTTCGAATATGGTACAGAAGTACCTACCAGAATTCCGGAATATGTGAATGTAACACGGTATATGGAGATGGTAAATGAATTGAGATGGAATGACAACGGAAATGATGGCAACGAGTATCCCTTATACCCCAAGGATATGGTTGACAACTATATGGAGTTGAATGCCTCCAATCCGGATTTGTACCCCAATACAGATTGGGTTGGCTTGATTCTGAAGAAAAGTGCGCCCAGACAACGACATTCATTGGATATTTCGGGTGGAACAGATGCTATCCGCACCAAAGCCTCCTTTGTTTATGACAAATTTGATGCTTTGTATGAAGGAAGGACCTTTGAAAGATTTACTGCCAGGGTAAATACGGATGGAAATATCACTAAGAAACTTGGCTTTACAGCAGATATTTTTCTTAGGAGAGAGATTCTTAATCAGCCAAGTATGGACCCTATCTATATGATGAATATCTCAGCACCGGTTTATGCAGCAGAATGGCAAGATGGCAGGGTTGCTGAAGGGAAAACCGGAGCTAACATTTACGGCCAGTTAAAATATGGCGGTTCTCGGCAAAATTGGGAAAACCAAGTTGGTGGTCGATTAGGGTTAAATTATGAAATTGCCAAAGGTTTAAAAATATCTGCCATCGCTTCCCCTAATTTTGGTTTCAACAAGGGGAAAAATTTTCAGAAAAAAGTGAGCTACACCGCTTGGGATGATCCTACAGTGGTTTTGGGGAATCTTCAGTGGGCCAACTCCACTCAATTAAGTGAAAGCAGAAATGACAATTACCAGTTAACTACCCAGTTGCTCTTAAATTATGACAAAGTATTTGGTAAGCATACTTTGAATGTCTTGGCGGGAAACGAAAGTTTTCAGGCTTTTTATGAAAACCTCTCTGCCTCCAGAGATCAGTTTTTATTAGACAATTACCCCTACTTGAACTTGGGGCCATTGGAATATAGAGACAATGGAGGGAATGCTTATGAAAATGCCTATAACTCTTGGTTTGGGAGGTTTTCTTACAATTATGACAGCAAATATTTTCTCCAGGGAAATTTGAGATATGATGCCTCTTCCCGCTTTGCCAGCGATTATCGCTGGGGTTCCTTCCCATCCTTCTCAGCAGGTTGGGTATTGTCTGAAGAAGACTTTTTAAAAGGCCATGAGTCCATCTCCTTTCTTAAGTTGAGAGGTTCTTATGGTACCTTAGGTAATGAACGAATTGGTAATTACCCTTACCAGTCAACCATTGGTTTTAGTAATGTGCTGTTCCACCAAGGTTCCAATGTGGTTTCTTCCCAGTCCTCTGCTCAGTGGCAATATGCCATTCCTGACATTTCTTGGGAAAAGACTTCTTCCTATAATATAGGCTTTGATGCTAACTTTCTGAACTATCGCTTGCGACTTTCAGCTGAGTATTTTGAAAAGACTACCAGTGATATGCTCTTGCCATTAGAGATTCCTGATTATATCGGTTTTGATAACCCTGACCAAAACACAGGTAAAATGAACACCAAAGGCTGGGAATTTGACCTTGGCTGGGCGGATGATATCAATGAGTTGGGATACAGTGTGAGTTTCAACCTTTCTGATTTCAAATCAGTGATGGGGGATCTCGGTGGGATCCAATTCTTAGGAAGTCAAGTTAGGAAAGAAGGGTCAGAATTCGATGAATGGTATGGTTATGTTTCCCAGGGTTTGTACCAAACGCAAGAAGAGGTGGACAATTCTCCGGTAATGAATGCCAATGTAGGGCCGGGAGATGTAAAATACCTGGACATCAGCGGTCCGAATGGAGAACCAGATGGGAAAATTAGTCCGGAATATGACAGGACCTTGTTGGGAGGTAGCATGCCAAGGTTATTGTATGGAGGTAATATACAGTTGGATTTTAGAAACTTTGATTTCGGTCTTGTGATTCAAGGAGTGGGAAAACAAAATAGCCGCTTGTCAGGATTGATGGTGGAACCGATCTATGAAAACTGGGGGTCTGTGCCTCAAATTCTAGATGGTAATTACTGGAGTACTTACAATACTTTGGCAGAAAATGAAAGTGTAAGTTATCCCAGACTTACCCGAAATAGCCGTTCAAATAACTATGCCATGTCGGATTTCTGGATGATCAATGGTGCCTATTTCAGGTTAAAAAATATCTCCTTGGGATATACCCTACCTACCACCATTGCAGAAAGATTGGGCATGCAAAATATTAGGGTTTATGGCAATGCAACAGATTTGTTAACGCTTGATAATTACCCTGCAGGATGGGATCCGGAGGTTTCAACCACAGGTTATCCGATTACTTCTTCTTTTCTAATGGGTGTTTCTGTTCAATTTTAAACCAACTTTACCATGAAATTAAAATCAATATTATATTCCACACTTTTGGTAGGAATGGTTGGCTGTGCTGATCTAGACCTGAATCCTTTATCAGAAGGTTCGAGTGAAGCCTGGTATTCCAATGCCACAGAAGTTGAAATGTCAGTTAACGATATATTTAGAAGTGTATTTTGGCAAGGCTATGAAGATAGCTGGACGGATGACTTTACCAACAGGGAAGCCTTGACCCCTGTGACCAATGCTACAATAAATGGAGAGTGGGGGACCTTAAATACTCTTTGGGCCAATACCTATAAAGTTATAGCGCGGTCTAACACTTTATTGTTAAACATGGACAAAATCCAAGGAACAGTTCCTCAAGCCACCATTGACAAGTACATGGGGAATGCGCATTTTGTGAGGGCTGCTAAGTATGGAGAGCTAGTCTTTTACTTTGGGGATGTCATTTACTCTACAGATATTTTAAGTTTGGAAGAGGCTTTCACTATGGGAAGGACAGACAAAAATACAGTAAAGGAAGCGGTCTATCAGGATTTTGATATTGCAGCTAGTATGCTTCCCGAATCTTATGGTTCTTCAGAAAATAAATTGGCCACTAAAGGTGCAGCTTATGCCATGAAGGCGAGATTCGCCTTGCAGATGGGTGATTTTGCCATAGCTAGGGATGCAGCAAAAGCCTGCATGGACCTGGGTGTTCATGAATTGTATCCCGATTATGAGGAATTGTTTCTTACAAGTACAAGAAATCCGAGTGAAGTAATTTTTGCCATGCCAAGGTCTCGATCGCTGAATGTAACCTGGAGTGTAAGAAATTACCTGCCTAGGAATGTTGGAGGCTGGGGTGGCGCTTTTGCCCCTTCTTGGGACCTGTTTCATGCTTACTTATGTACAGATGGCTTGCCTATAGATGAATCCCCTTTATATGATCCCAGAAACCCTTTTGAAAATAGGGATCCAAGGTGCGCTGCTACTATTGTACCTTTTCAATCACGGCATTTGAATTTCACGTATCAGCCGCATCCGGATTCCACACAGGTGATGAATTTCAATACCGGAAGCTACCAAACCAATAATGACACACGATCTGTTGCTGCTTTTGCTTCATTCAATGGTTTGCTCAGGAAGAAAGGAGTAGATGAAGATTGGTTATTGAATTATCAAGCAGAAAATGATGAAATATTAATGCGCTATGCAGATGTATTGTTGATGTATGCTGAGGCAAAAATTGAATTGGGAGAGATAGATGCAAGTGTGCATGATGCCATGAACGCAGTCCGTGCTAGGGCTTATGGTGTGGACAAGGGAGAGGTAACCCAATACCCGGAGATTACCACCACCGATCAAGCAGCTTTAAGAACAATACTTAGAACTGAAAGAAGAATGGAATTTGGTTTTGAAGGTGTCAGGTACAGTGACATCATTCGATGGAAAATTGCTGAAAAAGTGCTCAATAGAGATGTTTATGGCATGCTGGACGTAGCAGAATTGAAGGATAAAGTGATCGATCAAGACCTATGGTTTTTCCCGATGACACCTGAGATTGATGAAGATGGCGTGGCAGACTTGTCTCCAATGTATGAAGCCGGCTTGGTGAAACGACTTGCCATCAGACAATTTGAGGCACCCAAACAATACCTTTGGCCTATCCCTTCAAAAGAGATCTTGATCAATAGTAACTTGGAACAAAATCCGGGTTACTAAACAGAATAAATTGAATTCCGGTCGGGTGAATGTAGGTTTCCCGACCGGATCATTAACAAAGGCTAAATTCATTTTAAGAGGGATTTTTGGCGGATAGATGAAAACCAGTTTTATGATAAAATCTATACATCTTTTAATGGTAGGTGCCATAGTATTGCTCCCTTATTTTGGTATTGCCCAATCCGAGACCAATGACAAAAAACCAAATATCATCTTTATATATGCAGATGATTTGAGATTTGATGGGCTAGGGGCTAATGGAAACCGACATATCATCACCCCAATGTTAGATCACATGGCAGCAAAAGCTGTTCGATTCAATCAGGCCAATGTGGTGTTTTCCTTGTGTAGCCCCAGTAGAGCAGCCCTATTAACTGGAAGATATGGCAGTGCCAACGGGGTATTGGAGCTTGGGAGTGATTTAAATGAAGGAGAATTAACGGTCGCCGAATATTTGAGAGAAGCAGGGTACCATACAGGAATGTCGGGTAAATGGCATCTTGGAAAAGAGCCTAAAACCTTGGGGTTTGATTTTTCTGTTTTCTTTAAAGGCAATGGCACCTATTATGGCAGAACCATAAATGATGAGGGTGACATAAAGAAGGTAGAGAGACACTGCGACCTTTATTGTGCTGAACGGGCAGTGGATTTTATTAAGCATGCAGCTAAAAAAGAAACGCCATTTTTCCTTTTCCACAATACCCAATTGCCACATATGAATGGAGATTTAATTTGGGATGCCCGAAAGGAGACCAAAAGAAAATACCGGGTTTCGGAAATGCCTGTTGCCAAAAGCCGCCTAGATGATCTTTCAGGAAAGCCGGAATACCTTAAATCTGTAAGAAACCGTAGCCAAGCAAAAGCATATGGGTATCCGGATAGCCTGGCTATTCAAAAACATACCTTGGATTATTATTCAGTAATTACAGAAATGGATGATTATCTCAGCTTGCTGTTTAAAACAATAGAAGAGCTTGGTTTGAATGAGAATACCTATGTGTTTTTTATGAGTGACAATGGTTGGATGTTAGGTGAACATGGCTTTACAAGTAAAGTATTGCCCTATCAACCATCCACTCAAGTTCCCCTTTTTGTAATTGGCCCTGATTTAAAACCAACGGATTTAGATCATTTGGTAGTCAATATTGATATTGCTCCAACTATAATGGAATTGGCAGGCATTCAGTTACCGGAAAATTTACACGGTGAAAGCCTATTTCCACTTTTAAAGAAAGAACCTGTAGATTGGAGGAAATCTTTTGTATACGAAGGGTTAGGTACTTATGGCGGAGCTTTGCCGAATTTAACAGTAATCAACAAAGAATTTCGTTATATTGAAACCTTTGAAAACAGTAGCTTGGAAACAGTTATTTTTCAAGAGTTTTATGATCAAAAAAAGGACCCATTGGAAGAAAATAACCTGATCGGTTCACCGGGTATACAAGCAAAAGTAGTTGCAGCCAAAGAACTTATTGAAGCACATATAAATAAGGTGTTAAAAAAGTAATTTAACTTCAGAATCAAAATAGTTGAAATGAAAAAAAATAGATTTCTGTATTTATTATCGCTAATAATATTGGCTACTTCGGCTTGTCAACAAGAAGAAGCCGAAAGCACCGATAAACATCGATCCATAAGTGGTATTTACCCACATTTAGCTTATTATAACAATGAAGGGGAATGTGGAACAGGCGCTGTGGTCCCTTGGGCGGATAAGCTTTGGGTAATCACATATGGGCCTCATTTGCCATTTGGCTCCTCTGATAAACTTTATGAGATAGATCAAAACCTGAATATGAACATCCGGCCTGAGAGTATAGGCGGCACTCCGGCCAATCGTATGATTCACAAAGAAACGGAGCAATTGTTCATAGGTCCTTATGCAATAGGAAAAAATGGAGAAGTAAGGACCATCCCTTATACAGCTATGCCGGGTAGGCATACCGGGAATGCCAGACACCTGACAGACCCGGCCAATAAAATCTACTATGCCAGTATGGAAGAAGGCTTTTATGAAGTGGATGTGCATGACCTTTCTGTTAAACAGTTCTATGAAGATGGAAATGTAACCAACAAAAAAAAGAATGACACTGATGCCAACCCTGCCGGAAGTCTTTTAAAGGGTGCCCATGGCAAGGGGTATTATTCAGGTCAAGGCGTGACAGTTTATTCGAACAATGGCGAGTCAGGAGGTTTGGCTCAAAAGCAATTTGACATAGAAGCAGGTTCGCTTTCTGAATGGGATGGCAAGGATTGGAAACTTGTTAGAAGGAATCAATTTGTAGAAGTTACCGGTCCCGGAGGCATCTATGGCAATGAAAACCCGGCAACAGATCCAATTTGGGCTACAGGTTGGGATCATAAGTCAGTAATTCTTGCTGCTAGGGATGCTGAAAAGGGTTGGTCTTTTTATCGCTTGCCAAAAGCCAGTCACAGTTATGATGGAGCCCATGGATGGAATACCGAGTGGCCAAGAATTCGAAATGTTGGAAAAGAAGGTGAACCGGATTACCTGATGACCATGCATGGTATGTTTTGGAGATTTCCCGAAAATTTTCAAGAGGGTAATACTGCGGGAATTAGGCCGAGATCGGCTTACCTGAAAGTGATTGGAGATTTTACCCGTTGGAAAGATGGGTTGGTATTCGGAACCGATGATTCTGCCAATAAGGAGTTTTTAAATAAAAGAAGCGCCAAAGGGAATATACAGGGCCCCGGACAATCCAATTCTAACCTTTGGTTTGGAGACATGGATTTGCCTGATGCACTAGGTCCAAATACAGCCAATGGTGCCCTGTGGCTGAATGAAGAGGTGAAGGCAAATACTCCCTCTGATCCCATGTTATTTGCCGGTTGGGAAAACAGAAATCTTTGGATTAACAATGAGGGAAAAACCAAAGTGAGTTTTGTCATTGAAGTGGATGCTAAAGGAGATGGCAACTGGGAAATGCTTAAAGAGCAAGAGATTGAAGCCGGAGAAAGTGCCAGGCTTTATTTTGACGAGACCACCAAAGGAGAATGGATACGCTTGACAGCCAAGCAAAATACCACAGTTACTGCCCATATGGCTTTTTCCAACCCTGATGATAGGAAAGTAATGCAAACAGGGATTTTCGAAGGGGTCAATACTATAGAAAAGAATGATTTTACCGGAGGATTTTTGTATGGGCTGGGAGATGACCGCAGAAAGTTAGGTTTGGTTGCCAAATCCTACCAAGATGGTCAGCCCACCGATATTGGCTATTATGAAATGGACGATAAATTCCAATTGGTAAAAGTGGATGATCCCACTACCCAGCAGTTTATCAATGAAAATTTCCAGATTCCTAAAAATGTATTTGAAGTGGACGAAGCTTCAGTTTTGATCATTGATGACAAAGGGAGAAGGTGGCGTTTACCTAAGGGAGATGACAGGTACACAGAACCTTCCTTAGCCGGTAACCTTAGAATTGACAGGGAAGTGGCTACTGAAAGAGATTTGTTCAATTGCCATGGTACTTTTTATGAACTGCCTGCTGAAAATGCAGATGGATACGCTAAAATCAGACCTGTGGCTTCCCATCAATTGAAAATCAATGATTATGCTTCCTATAGAGGGATGTTGCTGCTAACAGGTGTTGATCCGGAAGCTGCTAGTTCTAATGAACATATAGTGGTGTCTGACGATGGCGAAGTAGCTGTTTGGACAGGAGCAATAGATGACTTGTGGCAGTTAGGTAAACCTGTGGGTAAAGGCGGACCGTGGGCAAATTCTGATATCAAAGCCGGCGAACCATCCGACCCCTACTTGTTTGCATTTTATGACAAGCGTACACTAGAGCTGCGTCATGATGCCAAGGAGGCCATTACATTTACAATTCAAATGGAGCCAATAGGTCATGGACCTTGGATGGATTACAAAGAGGTAACCGTACCTGTAGGCGAAACACATGTGGAACAATTTCCTGAAGGAATTGAAGCCAGGTGGGTAAGATTGGTTGGTGACAAAGATTGTAAAGCAAGTGCACAATTTACTTATAAATAATAGATAAAAGGAAAACAACTAAACTTGAATAATATTTAATGAATTTGACTAGAGGTTTAATCCTGTTGATTGTTACGATAAGCCTTGTAGGATTACATGAGCGTGAAAAGCCTGTTAAGAAGACTTTGATTGAAAGTTTGCAAACAGATTCTTTGCGCTATGACATGTATTTGCTTGAAGATGAGCTTGGACAGGCAGAGGGATATATGGCAGAAATTTTCACACCTGTTTGTCATACCAATGAATGTTATCCGGTTTATATCGATTTCTATTGGGACCTCTTGGGAAATTATCAAAAATATGAAGTACCGGAAGGGGAATTGCTAACCAAATTGGACCATATACCCTTTGATGATGAAGACCATGAAAAGTTGCAGGAGATTCTTAGCAATGAAAGGTCGCTTCTCAAGGAATATAAAATAGAAGAGTTGGTGGGAAGCACACAAACTGTAGCTGCAAATGGGGTGGATGCTGTGACTGGAGCTACTCTCAAAACGATAAAAAATGAAGTTATTGACGGGGCTGTTTATTCTTGTTATACGCTATGGCATTTAGCCCATGGAGAAATGGTAGAGAAGATTAAGGTCCATACAGAGGGCCTATATTCAAAAGCATTGTTGATACAATTTCTTGAAAGTGGCCATTATCCTTATCAATATTGGGCCATTGAAAAGGTAATTGATAAAAATCTCTATAAGGATGATACAGTATCCACAGCAATGCTTGATGTATTGCTTGGAGACAATATTTTTTTGGGTTCCTACTTAATTAAGGTACTTCCTGTAGAGATTTTCTCCTCTTTAGAACGGCAGATTTGGCTTTGGGAGACCATGGAGAAAAGCCCATATAGATTACAAATGAAGATACTTGATAAATTCAACACTTTGAATTTGTACCCAGATATACAAAGTAAATTGTTGGAAGGGATGAAGGAAGGCAATCCGGCTCAGCAAAAAATGATTTATTCCGTATTAAAAAACCAGTTAAACCTTAGCAAATCACAACAGCACAAGCTTTTAGACTATATAAAGGATGGTATTTGGGAAGATGGGTTGAAAGAATTGTTGCTCAATCAAGAAAAATTGGATAAAAGAATTAAAAAACAATTGAACACTAAATAAATAAACCTGAAATGAAACGTATACTATGGATTTATGGCCTCCTGCTGGCCTTTACCCAATTCAATTTACAAGCCCAAGACAGGGTGCTTGTAGAAGCAGAATCATTTGAAAATACTGGGGGCTGGGTGATTGATCAGCAGTCCTTTGATGTTTTATACAGTTCTTACCTTATGGCACATGGAATGGGGCGTGTGGTGGAGGATGCCAGCACTAAAGTGAATTTCCAAAAAGGAGGAACTTACCATATGTGGGTTAGGACCAAAGACTGGGCTCCGTATCCTACAGGACCCGGCGCTTTTAAATTGGCTATTAATGAGAGAGAGATCGATCAGGTTTTTGGTCAAAGTGGGATTGTTGATTGGGACTGGTATTATGCAGGGGAAGTAGAAATGAAGCAAGGAGAGAATTCTTTAACAGCCAAGGATCTTTCCGGTTTTAACGGAAGGTTTGACGCCATTTATTTCTCTACCTCCAAGTCAGACAAGCCTACCAATGACAACAAAAAGCTCTTGTCTCTTCGTAAGGAATTGTTGGGATTGACCGATGGACCTGAGGAGATGGGAAAATTTGATCTGGTAGTTGTTGGTGGTGGTATTGCAGGAACGACAGCTTCAATTTCTGCGGCCAGAATGGGTTTAAAGGTAGCTTTGGTTCAAAATAGGCCTGTATTAGGAGGAAACAATAGCTCTGAAATCAGGGTACACCTAATGGGAAGAGTGGATGTCAACCATTACCCTAAATTAGGGAGAATTGTCAGAGAATTGGACAATGGTGATCCGGGCAATGGAAATCCTGATGACAAAAGATATGGAGATGACAGAAAGCTTGAAATTGTAAGGGCTGAGCCCAATATCTCTCTTCACCTCAATACCCATGTCTATGAAGTGGAAATGGATGGGAATAGCATCAAAGCGGTGATCGGTCGTGACATTGCTACCAATCAAGAATACCGGTTTGAAGGCACCTATTTCTCCGACTGTACAGGAGATGGTACCTTGGGATTCCTTGCAGGGGCAGAATATAGAATGGGACGTGAAAGTAAAGAGGAAACCGGAGAATCACTGGCCGCTGAAACCGCAGATGATTTTACTTTAGGAACCTCTAATTTATGGGCCTCCCTTGAGAAGGATTATCCTTCTGATTTTCCGGAAACACCTTGGGCCCTTCAGTTTTCAGACGAGTACCATATAGATGACCATAAGGCCGATTGGCAGTGGGAAACAGGGTTTGGTAACTTCAATACCATTTATGAAGCGGAGCAAATTAGAGATCATAACCTTCGTGCGATTTACGGCAACTGGTCTTACCTGAAAAAAGAGAAAGCCGACAAGTACAAAAACAATGAGTTGGCTTGGGTGTCTTATATTGGAGGAAAAAGAGAATCAAGGAGATTGATGGGTGACCATGTATTGACCCAGATGGACATTCAAGATGGAGTGATGTATCCGGATGGAAGTGTAACAGCTACATGGACGATTGACCTACATTTTCCGGATGCGAAAAATAGCAAATATTTTGAAGGCGAAGAGTTTTTTGCTGCGACCAAACATATTAGAGTTAAACCTTACACCATTCCTTACCGCTGCTTGTATTCAAGAAACATTGATAATTTGTACATGGCCGGAAGAAATATCAGTACAACACACGTAGCATTTGGTAGTACTCGAGTGATGCGAACCTGTGGAATGATGGGTGAGGCCGTAGGTTATGCAGCTTATGTAGCCAAAAGAAACAATGCCAGCCCAAGGGAAGTGTATACCAGGCACCTGGAAGAATACATGGGCATTATCGAATCTCCTTTAAATATTTATACCTATCCGACATTGCCCAATAAGTAAGTCTAGTTTCAAAAATGAATTATTGTAAAATACCAATTCTTTTATCCTTGATTTTGTTTGGGGCATATGCTGCTTTAGCCAACAATAGGCCGCCGAATTTTGTTTTTATCATCACTGATGATATTTCAGCTGAAGACCTAAGCATATATGGCAATCAATCGATTGATACCCCAAATATAGAAAAGCTTGCGATGAGAGGGTTGGTATTTGACAATGCCTACCTTACCGCGAGTTCCTGCTCACCCAGTAGGGTCTCTATGATTACAGGGAGATATCCCCACAATACCGGAGCACCTGAAATTCATGTGCCACTTCCATCCGGTCAAAATACCTTTGTGCAGGAATTAAAACAAATAGGTTACCATACAGTATTATCGGGAAAAAACCACATGGCAGCTCCCAATCAATTGGGATTTGTAGCGCATTCCGAAGGCCGACCTGCAGGGAGTGAAAAATGGTTGTCTCATCTAAAAAACCGACCCAAATACCAACCTTTCTTTTTTTGGTTTGCCTCCCATGATGCCCACAGAGACTGGCAAGTAAATGATAAGGCCCGCATTTATCTTCCTTCCCAAGTGGTGGTACAACCATATATGTATGACGGTCCGCTTACTCGGGAAGACCTAACCGGGTATTATCATGAAATAAGTAGGCTGGATCATTATGTAGGATTGGTACTGAATGAACTGGAAGCTCAAGGGATAATTGAAAATACTTATGTAATTTTCGTCTCAGACAATGGCAGGCCTTTTCCCAGAAGCAAGACTTATTTGTATAAAAATGGCATTCAAACACCTCTACTTATTGCGGGCCCAGGAGTCAAACAAGGTAGGACCAATTCTCTTGTCAGTGCCATCGATTTATCCGCGACAATTCTAGAACTTGCCGGTTTAGAAGCTCCAGAAAGCATTCAAGGTATAAGCTTTACTGAAGTTTTTAAAGACCATACAGCCATTGTTCGTGATGTGGCCTTCGCAGAAAGAAATTGGCATCGATACAGCATGCATGAAAGGATGGTCCGCATGGGGGATTGGATTTACATTAGAAACAATTGGCCCAATAAGCGGAACCTTTCGGGAGAGTCAGACCCTCACGCTTTTCCTGCAGGAAAAGAGTTGTGGAACATGCACGAAAAAGGCCAACTAACGGCTGCTCAGTCTTTAATCACCCTATTGCCTCAGCCGGCAGAGGAGCTTTACAATACCAAAACTGACCCACATAACCTTGAAAATGTGGTGTATGCACCTGAAAACAAGGTGATATTGAACCAAATGAGGATTTTGCTTACAACCTGGACCAACCAAACAGAAGATAACATTCCCACTAATCCAACACCCAATAAAGCTGCTTTAGACGGGACTTTATTGGAATGGGAACGAAGAGAAATGCCCGGAGAGGCAACAAATGCTTTTCAAAACAATCATCCCGGACCAGTATTATTGAACTGATAGCACAGTTTAAAAGTATAAAAAATACGGTTACCTTTAGCCTTCTACAGTTTATCTTTAGCCTATTTATCATTGTTATGCATCAACTAGACTACCTAACTATTTTTGTTTTTACGCTCATTATTTTAGGGGCTGGATTGTCTTTTGGGAAACAGGGAGGCGACATGAAGTCCTTTTTTGCTGCAGGAGGAGCTGTTCCCTGGTCCATTAGCGGCTTGTCCCTTTTTATGAGCTTTTTCTCTGCAGGGACATTTGTTGTTTGGGGATCCATTGCCTATGAATGGGGCTGGGTGGCCATCACGATACAAATGGCCATGTGCATCAGCGGATTTTTAATAGGAAAATACCTCGCCCCGAAATGGAAACAAACCCAGTCCATTACCGTTGCCGAGTACTTGACCAATAGGTTTGGTAAAAATGTCCAACAATACTATACTTTTATTTTTCTGGTACTTTCTCTTGGGTACACAGGTGCTTTTCTTTATCCTGTGGCTAAAATCCTAAATGTGGTAACCGGATTCAATATCTACTATGCAATATTGCTATTAGGAGGTATGATCATGATTTATACCGCTGTGGGAGGTCTTTGGGCTGTGATTGTCACAGATGTGTTACAGTTTGTGATTCTAACTGCAGCTGTTTTGATCGTTTTGCCACTTTCTCTGGAAAAGGTAGGGGGAATGCATCAATTTATAGCAGAAGCCCCTGACACCTTTTTCAACCTATTTAATGGGGAATATACCTTTTGGTTTATTCTGGCCTTCGTAGGCTACAATACCATCTTCATAGGAGGAAATTGGGCTTATGTGCAAAGGTACACCTCGGTTGAAAATAAAGCTTCAGCCAGCAAGGTAGGTTACCTTTTCGGAATACTTTACCTAATAAGTCCTTTGATCTGGATGTTGCCTCCCATGATTTACAGGGTGTTGGATCCAAGCTTAACAGGATTGGAAACAGAAGGAGCTTACCTCAGAATGTGCATGACTGTCTTGCCTGTAGGGATGCTTGGGTTGATGTTGGGAGGGATGATTTTTGCAACAGCCAGCTCAGTAAATACTTCCCTGAACCTTGCAGCAGCCGTTCTGACCAATGATGTTTATCAACCGCTTTATCCAAATGCCGGTCACAAAACTTTAATGAAAGTAGCCAGATTTGCTACCCTGCTTTTTGGCTTGGGTACAATCGGTGTGGCCTTTATGGTGCCTTTGGCTGGAGGAATAGTGGAAGTGGTATTAAGTATTGGGGCAGTAACGGGCGGGGCTTTGTATGCACCGGCCATTTGGGGCTTGTTTTCCAAACGTCAAACAGGCACTTCTATTTTAACGGTTACAGGCCTTAGTCTTCTGATCAACCTTTTTTTTAAATTTATATCTCCAGTACTGTTTTCTTTTTCTCTGGGTAGAAGCAGTGAAATGATTGTAGGTGTTTTTTTACCTATTGCTTTGTTGGCTATATATGAGCTATATGCAAAAAGTAAAGGTTTAGAAAGTTCGCAATACCAAAAATATATATCAAGGAAACAGCCCACTCAAGAGGAGTTGACCGATAGTTTAAATAGTGGTCAAGCTCAAAATGTTTTCGGATACAAAGTAATGGGATGGGCATTTGTAAGTATAGGCATTCTTTTTCTGGCTCTCGGGATATGGGGAGGTGGAGGTGCTTTTTACCTTCTACTCATGGGGACTATAATCCTTTCTTTGGGTTTTTATGCCATTCACTATTCCAAGAAAAAAGCGAAAGCTCAAATAATAAATTAAAACCTGAATTCAGTTTAACTTAATGATTAAAGAAAATTTTACCAAAGAGAAACGATCCCTGAAAACCGAAGAAATAGCTTCAGACTTGGTGATTGTAGGTGGAGGTCTTGCGGGTACTTGTTGTGCCATTACAGCGGCCAGGCAAGGAGTCAATGTGGTATTGGTACAAGACAGGCCTGTACTGGGCGGCAATGGCTCTTCAGAGATTCGGTTATGGATCCTTGGTGCAACTTCACATATGGGTAATAATAACCGCTGGGCAAGAGAGGGTGGCGTAGTGGATGAGATCCTGTTGGAAAACCTCTACCGCAACCCTGAAGGCAATCCCTTGATATTGGACACCATCCTAATTGAGAAAGTGACAGCCTTGCCAAATATCACCTTGCTTTTGAATACAGCGATGTATGATTTGGAAAAGAAGGGGCCTAATGAAATTGAATATGTATGGGCTTTTTGTAGTCAAAACTCTACCCAGTATAAACTTAAAGCCCCCTTATTTGTAGATGGGTCAGGAGATGGCATTATGAGTTTTATGGCAGGGGCAGCTTTCCGAATGGGAGCAGAATCTGCTGATGAATTCGACGAGGCATTTGCTCCCGATCACCAATACGGCGAGCTATTGGGACACAGCCTTTACTTCTATAGCAAGGACACAGGCAAGCCGGTTCGTTTTGTTGCCCCCCAATATGCCAATACAGAAATAGATGAATTGCCAAGATTCAAATCCTTCAATTTGAAGGACCATGGTTGTAGACTTTGGTGGGTGGAATACGGTGGGAGGAAAGACACCATCCACGAATCAGAAACAATAAAATGGGAACTTTGGCGAGTAATATATGGCATCTGGAATCACCTGAAAAACTCGGGAGAATATCCCGAAGTAAATACCCATACTCTAGAGTGGGTAGGTACAATTCCGGGAAAAAGAGAGAGCAGAAGATTTGAAGGAGATTACATTTTGTCTCAAAAAGATTTGGTAGAACAACGAGTTTTCGAGGACGCCATTTCCTTCGGTGGATGGGCGCTTGACCTTCATCCAGCAGATGGTGTTTATGGTGAAAAACCAGGCTGTACACAGTGGCATACCAAGGGGGTTTATCAGATCCCTTACCGTACCATGTACAGCAAAAATATTAGCAATCTTTTTCTCACCGGCAGGATCATAAGTGCCAGTCATGTGGCCTTCGGATCGAGTCGAGTAATGGCCACTTGTGCACACAATGCACAGGCCGTAGCCATGGCTGCAGTGCTTTGCAAAGAGCACGAAATTTGCCCTTCAGAAATCCTTAAGGAGGGTAGGGTAGAAGTCTTAAAAGATCGCTTGGTTTTACAGGGACAATACATCCCAAATCATGTCCTTCGATTGAAAGAAGATTTGGCTCAGGACGCGAAAATTTCTACCTCTTCCACCATGCAATTGTTGGGCTTGTCCTTTGATGGTCCTTGGAAATCACTGACCTTTGCAGCTGCACAAATGTTACCGCTTGTGCCCGGCAAATTACCCGCCATGAAATTTCAGTTTAATGCAACTGAAAATACTAAAATAGTGGTCTCATTATTGAAAAGTGAGAAAGAAGGTAATTTCAGTCCTGAGATTATTTTAGTTGAAAAGGAATTCGAATTAACTTTAGGTGAGCAATATTTAACCATTGATTTACAGGTTAATATAGGAAAAACAGAATATTATTTTGTTGCCTTTTCAGCCAATGAAAAGGTGTCTATTAGGAGTAGTCAAACCAGGGCCACCGGACTGTTGACTGTCTTCCAAAAATTCAACAAAGCTGTAGCCACTACCAGTAGACAGGAACCGCCAAAAGGCATTGGTATTGAGGCTTTTGACTTCTGGTTACCGGAAAGAAGACCTGAAGGGCATAACTTTGCATTTGAGCTTTCGACGCCTATTGACCCGTATTCAATAGAATGCTTAACGAATGGGGTTTTCCGTCCAACAGTGGGTACAAATGCATGGGCAGCAGCCTTAAATGATACTCATCCTTGCATTGAAATGATTTGGGATAAAGTTCAGAATATAAGTAGTTTAAATATTTACTTTGATACTGATTTTGACCATGCTTTGGAATCAACTTTGATGGGGCATCCGGAATCTGAAATTCCATTTTGTGTGAAAGACTTTAAAATTAGCGATGGTAGAGAAAATGTACTGGCAGAAATCAAGGACAATCACCAAACGGTAGTAACAATTAAATTCAAAACCCCAGTTCAAACGGACAAGCTGCTGCTTACTTTTAAGCAGCAAAATGTTCATGTTCCGGTGGCCTTATTTGGAATTGTATGTTTATAAAAGGGATGAAAAACAGGAGACAATTTACCCTTGGATTTTGGGTCTGTGCAATGCTTACTTTCTGTGTTGCCTTTGCTGCAAAAGCCCAAAATAATTTGTCCGTTTCAGCACGAGCAACGAGCAGTTCATCCTTAGAAAATCATGATCCAAATTTGGCCATTGATAGTAGTCCGGAAAGTTATTGGAGTAGTCAGTCCGAGGATGAAAATGCCTGGTTAGTTTTGCGGTTTCCGGGGGCAACGGAGGTAGTGAAAATTGAGATTAATTTTGCTCCAAAAGTCATTCCAAATAATGCCTTCCACCTGCAGTATTTACTCAATGGTGAATGGAGAACTTTTCATAAAGTCACCAACAATAAAGATCAAAAAGTGGAGGTGGATTTGACGAAACCTCAATTGATAGATCGGGTAAGATTGTTGGCTATGGATGGTCAAATTATGCAGGTAAGTGAGGTGCTTTTATTGGGGCAAAAATATGCTGATACTAGTGGCTTGGAAAACAAACCCGTGCTGGTCAATCAAAGCGGTTACAACCTTAACCGAAGCAAACGTTTTACTGCACCTGGTATCAAAGACCATACTCCTTTTGCAGTTGTAAATGTCAAAACCGGAAAGGAAGAATTCACCGGAAAGGTAATGGGAGAGAAAGGAGATTTCTCAAATTTTAACCCGTTAAGTGAAGATGAGTTTTTAATTAAAATCAAGGAACTTGAATCCTACCCATTTAGGATCGGACCCAATTGGATAGAGCGGGTAACTTATCGAAACATGGTGGATTTTATGATGGGGGCAAGACATTATATAGGGACGGTAGATGATATTCGGAAGATTAGTTTTGCTTGGAGAGATGGTGATTTCTTCAACTGGTCCATGCAAAGTTTGGTGGCCATGTACCTGAGCAATCCGGAAGCTTATGAGCGAATGGAAAGAAAAGGAAGGTATGTTTCCAACGATAGTTTTCCTGACAATTATAAAGGGCTTTGGGGAAAGTTGGAACCTTTTGCTGCTGAAACACCAGACATCGTCCAACTTATACATTGGGATGCGGATGTGAAAATTAGCCAACAACTGGATCATGAAATGCAAAAGGCAGAGTTGGCACATTTCCTTTATGCCTGGCCTTATTTAAAACAATGGCTACCTCAGCAAAACTTTGATTTGGTTTACCAATATGTAAAAGACAATTGGGAAAAAGAGACTGTTTCTGAGCATTCCCTTTCCCAGTACAATCTGAGTAAGGAGCACAACCTGCTTTCCTTGAAGACCCAATTGGGCACTACCAAAGGGGAGATGCCTCCAGGGTTTTCTGTCATTCCAAATTTGATGCTGTATGAAGTAGCCAAAAGGGAAGGAGATGCAATTGCTGAGAAATTCTTTGAGGCTGCCCATAAACAGTTGGATTGGATGATTAACAATTTGGATTGGTCAGATCCCATGACCACCAAAGGGCAAAGGATGTCAGAGCACATGACCATGCGTGCCTTTGCTTATTTCTACCAGCAATTTCCGGATAGGGCACCTGAAGGTATTCCTGATAAAGTGAAGGAATGGGCACAGCTGATGTTGGACCGTTCAGAAAATCTATGGGATTTCAGGAAATACAGTGCCGATGAATGGACACCTCCCGGCTGGAATGAAACCGGAAATATTTTGGGATTCCCTGCCGCAGTTTTTGCAGCAAATGGAATTTTGGAGGATAAGGCTTTAATCAATGATATGGAAATGTTGGCTTGGTCTCATATTGAGAATGCCTTTGGACGCAATCCAACAGGTAGGCAGTTTTCTTACAAGGGGCCAGAAGAGGTAGAGGGCGTAGACCTGGGCTGGTACAGCAGGCATAGAGGAGGGATAGGTTTATTGGATGAGGTACAGTTTGTATTTGACGGATCGCCAAAATCTTTCCACTATCCCAATTTCCCGGAAGTCGGAGACCTGGGATGGACGGAAGGTTGGGTTCAGTTCAACACTGCTTTTAATTTGAGCATGGCTTATATGGCCCATTACTATACAGCTATTGCGTTGGAGAAATTGGATGAGGGCAAATACCAAATTGCCCTGACAGCCCCAATTAATTTCGACTATAAGACCATAGAAAAAGCTGCGCTTACGATATCCAATCTATCTGGGGATACGATTGTGGTGGAGTTAGAAGAAGCACAACCTTTAGCGGTAAAATTAACTGGTGAAGTAGAATTTACCGGTGATGCCCTACTTTTCGAAAACCAACGGCTACCTTTTGGCAAGAATGACAGCCTTACCTTGAGTTACGGTTATGGATTTTTTCAGCGAACGTTAGTTATTTCTGCTACTGATTTCAAATAAGAATAGAAAAATGAATTATAAAAGGGTAGGCACACCCTGTATAGTGTTCCTACCCTTTTGTTTTATTCCCAATCTGCTTACTTTTAAACTGAAAATTAATAAACCCGAAATCTCTAAAATGAGCCTTAATCCAAAATTTTGCAACACGCTTAGTCTTCTTTTGTATATTTTGATATTCCCAAGCTTGCTTTGGGCACAACAAGATGATTTTATTCTATTGGAAGGTGCTGTACTGAAAAAGGCCAAAGAAGTGATTCGCTCTGGATCTTCTCAAGACATACCTGAATTAAAGGCATTGATTCAAGAAGCTGACCAAGCCCTAGGTAGTGGGCCTTTTTCCGTTGTTCATAAAAAGCAATTGCCACCAAGTGGTGACATTCATGATTACACAAGTATGGGGCCTTATTGGTGGCCTGATCCTGAAAAAGAGGATGGTCTACCTTATATTAGGCGGGATGGTGAGGTTAACCCTGAATTTCATGATTACAAAGACCATAATGAATTTGTAGCCTTAATGAATGCTTTAGAAATATTGAGTCAGGCTTTTTATTTCACTGAAGATGAAAAATATGCCCAACATGCCATCCGACTGGTCAATACATGGTTTCTTGATTCTGAGACCAAGATGAATCCTAATTTGAATTTTGCCCAGAGAATACCCGGAAGGACAGAAGGTAGAGGGATCGGTATCATTGACACTAGGCATTTGGCAGAGTTGCCTGATATATTAAATGTACTTTCAGCTTCTGAACATTGGGACGAAGGAATAAGCAAGGGAATGGAGGATTGGCTTGGCTCCTATGTTTCTTGGCTTGTCAATAGCAAACATGGCAAAGACGAGGCAGTGCATGGGAATAATCACACCACTTGGTATTTTGCACAGATCATTCCGCTTACTTTGCATTTGGGCCAAATGGATAGAGCGGATAGTTTGGCCAAAGCAGGGCTTCCTTTGATAATGGAAGAAATGATTGAGAAAGATGGAAGCCAACCCGCTGAATTGGCGAGAACACGGTCTTATGATTATAGTTCTATGAATCTTCTGGCCATTATGTACTATGCCCAAGCCTGTGAAAAAGTAGGAATGGACCTTTGGAGCGTAGAGAATGAAAAAGGAGGAAGCATCAGAAAGGCATTGGATTTTTTAAATTCCTTCACTGATGCTAAAGAAGAGTGGACATATGAACAAATCAAAGCAATTGATTATTCCAGAATAAAAGAACAATTGAATATTGGGGCTTATAAGTACCAAAACAAAGGCTATAAAAAAGTAGCAGATAAAATGGGGAAAGAGAAGAGTGAATTTAGCTACTGGGACTTGGTTAATTTCAAGCAGCTACGTAGGTAAATGAAATTGTGGAAGTCGGTGATTTAATATAGGATTGAAACTTGCTAAAAATCACCTCTTTTTTACATTCACTAAAGTCTTTGAGTCTTCTCCTAATGCAAATGCGTATGTTCAGTTCTTGATAATATACGTAGTGTTTTTTTTGAAACCCTTTGGCAGCGTACCAAAGGGTTTCAAACTTTGTGATTCTATATTAAGGCTCGATTGATGTTTCATCCCTAATTTCAGTTTCGGGATGCCTTTTATTCTCTTCATGGTATTTTTATTACTTGCCAACAGCAAGTAGTTTTTGAAAATTTTAATTTTGGTGATTTTTTTAACCATTTAAATAAAATCAGAGATGTTGTTTGCAAATTCTTTTTTGGCGAGGGAAAACCCATTAGATTTGTAGTTCAATACAGTGGTAGTTTACAGACTATGCTGTATCCTCGCCTGGAATAACCTTCTTAATCCCAAAGTTTACAAAGAGAATGTTATAAAACCTGATTAATGAAGAAACACAAAGCCATTCGATTTATAATGGTTTCCACTTTTTTATTCCTCCAAATTTCATTTTTAGCCTTTATGGTAAAGGAAAAATACGAATCAGAAACCTTCTTTGCTGTTGCTTTACTGCTTATTATTTCAATAACCATGTTACTGGGATACAGGTATTTGGATTTACATCACGAAGAATACGCTTACGAAAATATTTCCGTGGTTCTCTGGGTTCCTGTTGGAGCTGTAATATGTTATCTTTTAAATATCACTGCAGGCTTGGGAAGTGTTTTATCTGCTGGGATCACCGGTACCTTGGCCTCTTTTTTGCCTTTGTTTAATAAGAAATCCGAGTATTTGAGTAAAGTACCAACAGCCATTTATTGTGGCGCTTTCATTGGAATGTCAAGCCTGAAAATTACCCCATCCATTGGCTATGTGATGGCAGCCGGAATGATTGGAAGTGGAACAATGCTGTTGTCTAAGAATTTGTTCTTGGGCATAGGTGGAAAGCTTGGGACCGTTGCTTTTGTGGGAGTTGTTATTGTTTACTTAATTTATTGGGTTATTAAATGAACTGGCTAATTCTAATTATTACCGGAGCTATTGGCGCCATACTTACATTTATTGTTAGTGAGCAGCTAGAGCAAGGAGCTGTAAGGGCTTCGGCATTATTGTCCTTAATTGTAGGGCTGTTTTTTTATTGTTTTCCTGACTTACTTAATCCGTACCTCACTAAAAATATACAGATTGTGTTTATCGGATCTACTTTTGTTGGCATGGTTTCTTCAAACTTCATGAGTGGATATACTCGATTGGCCTTGGCAGGATCTCTATTCAGCATAGTTTATATCAATAATAGTGGTTTTTATGAAGGCTATGGAGGAGCACTTGGGGCATTGGCTTTGATCGCTTTGCTGTCGACAATGGGGATTTCAGAAGTACTCTCAAAAAAAAATAAACTGACCAATAGTTTCCAATGGATCCGGAATAGGGTTTATAATCCTAAAAAATAATACCCGTCAGTTAATATAAAATCTATGCTTATTTAGCAGATAACAATTAGCTATTAAAATTCAAGTTTATTAAAAATTCCCCGCTCAAGTATAGCCCTGTGGTTGTTGCAAATCGGTAGGGATAGCATGGACCTCCGGCAGCACATAAACCTTGACCTACTTTTGATGGTTTTTGAAATCTCCCATTAAATAACTAAATTTGTAACTTATCAAATCTAGTATCAAGTACAGCTTTTTTAT
Source organism: Cyclobacterium sp. 1_MG-2023 (assembly GCF_030546805.1). GTDB lineage: Bacteria > Bacteroidota > Bacteroidia > Cytophagales > Cyclobacteriaceae > Cyclobacterium. Next base: position 24,411 of record NZ_JAUOPC010000010.1, read on the forward strand.
TTTTATTTGTAGTGGGGATCACTTTAACCTCTCTACCATAATGTAAAGCATCAATGAAAGTAATTTTTTTACTTTCATTACTCTTATTGCAGTTTCGATTGATTCATTAATTAATCTTGTGTTTTCGAGTTGCCAATGTTTGAGTCATAATTTTTAGATTTAATTATTATGTCTTTTTGGTACAACAAAGGCAATATTTCTTTTCACATCTGCAATTCTATAGGGTATTCATTTTCACATTTGAATATGGACGATTTAAAAACATACTAAAACTATTGTTAACCCTTTCAGGAAAATATTAAAATAATTTTTTGCCAATATATCGGCAAGCATTGAAGGAAAAAAATTTAGACATCGGTTAAGTAGGAGTTTTAACTTTAAAAGTCAGTGATAGAAAATAACAGGCGACCATTTACATAAGTATTTTAAGAATAAAATCTTAAAATATGACTGTTGAAACTTTATCAATTTGGCTGTCTTGTCTACCTATAATAAATTAAGCTTTGATCCATAATTTTTATGAGGTCGGAAATAGAAAACTTTTTTTCAGGTCTTTTGACTATAAAGTTTAAAGAATGCGAATTGAATATTTGCGAATATAAACACCCCGTTTCAATGCTTTCGGATTAATTTAAACTAGAAAACACCATAACTATGAGAACTACAATATATGATTTTTTGAAAATGAGTTTTGCCATATTATTACTTTATGGCTGCAATCTATCTTCACCAGAAGACATTGATGATCTGGATAATAATGCCAATACATTGTCTTTACCTGAAGGGTTTGACTTTAGTACTTATCACGATGTCACAATTAATATTATTGACAATGAAGGTTATGCCAAATACGATGTCTATGCCTATACCGATGAATTATACGATGCAGGAACTGAAACCTATGAAGATGAATCCGGCGAAACTGTTACGGAAACGGTTTACAAATCAGAAGTTTTGGATAAACTGATTTTTAGCGGTGTACCAAAAAACGGAGTGCTTAATCAAACAATTAATTTACCTAAATTTTATAGCAAAGTATATATACGGAGAAATGAGCACCTCAACTTCTCCTCTTCAATCGAGGATATTGTGGACCAAGAAGTGAAATTCAATTTTTCTGACAATCAGCGAAATTTAAGAACTACTGCAGTAAAAAACGTAACTGATTATTTGTATGCTGTAAATGGCGATGGGCAACTATTTCAAATAGATCCTTTAACGGGTGTGCTTACAGATTTGTCAAATATGCCAATGGGCAGTTATACCTGTGCAATTGATCAGGAAAATAAGTTGCTCTATTCTATTGGTAGAAGCAGCCCATATCCCATTATGAAATATTCTATTGAGGAAGATACCTGGGAAACTGTGGCAAACCTTGGCTTTGGTGGCCCTCGATTAGAATTTAATTCAAAAGATGGTTTGTTGTATTTTTCAAATGGTTCCAAGCTTTATACACTTGATCCTACCACTGGAGCCCGATTAGACACATGGAATATTATTGGCCTTCACAATACAAGTGGAGGAGATTTGGCCTTTTCAGATGAAGGTGAGTTGTTTTTATGCTCAGCTTCTGGTTTGTATGGAATGGAATTAGATGCAGATGGTAATTATCAAAGCACTAGAATAAGTGCAGATGACTTGCCTTTTACCCCTACATCCATGACTTTTGATTCTAATCAAGAATTGTGGATAGCAGATATTTCCGGCTATGCCAATTTAATTATTATGGATACGGAAACCGGTGGTTGGCAATACAATTATGGAGTCAAGGCAAATAACAATACTACCTATAAACGGTCAATACATGATTTAACGACTTTTAGGGTGTATTCTGATATTGTAGATGAAACCGATTCAGACGGAGATGGTATATTTGATCAAGATGATGCCTACCCTGATGATGCTGAGGCAGCTTTTGAGTTATTTACTCCAAGTAAATACGGTAAAGGGACAATAGCATTCGAAGATTTATGGCCATCGACCGGGGATTATGACTTCAATGATGCTGTTTTAAGTTATCAAGCCATTGCTGTATTGAATGCTGATAATTTGGCCGTACGTTTAGATTTAATATGCAATATTAAAGCCAATGGTGCAGGTTATACAAATGGAATCGGAATTGAAATAGAAGGCCTGGATCCCTCTCAAATTGAAAGTGTATCAGGGCCTGTGTTAACAGAGAATTTTATTATCTTAAATGCTAATGGTACAGAGTCAGGCCAAGAAAATGCTGTTATTATTTTAGCCGATGATGTGGATAATATTTTAAATGAAACCACCATTTCTGTAAATTTTGTAGCACCTGTCAGTACCTCTGATCTAGGGGTAGCTCCTTTCAATCCTTTCATAATTGTCGATATGGACAGAGAGAAAGAAATTCACCTGCCTTATATGAAGATTACTAGTTTAGGGAATTCTAGCTTGGAATTTACCGGGGACAATAAAGATACTGATGGTGATTTTATTTCGGACAATGGATTCCCATGGGCAATAAGTATCATTCATGATTTTAAGGTTCCAAAAGAAAAAACAAATATAACTTCTGCATATAACTATTTTGGTGCTTGGGCAGAATCTGGAGGTACCACCAATGTAGATTGGTATAAAGATAACCCAGGGAATAGAAATGATGATTTATTGGAGTAATAATTTCCTCTAGTACAATGTTAATTTTCAACCTATTGCAGGTGATTTTTGACCCAAAAGTAAAGCAGCCCGAAGTCACACTCCGGGCTGCTATTTTTATGTTTAAATTGTCCAGTTTTTAGAATAAATTCACTATTACTCTGAGGTAGATATTGTCCTCTTGTTTTGATTATTTTGACTTTTATTTGCGGGGTCTCGCAACCAAATACAAACAAGCCCGTTAGGAACAATTATCAAAACCATAAACATACTGGTTGGTATTTTTTTTAAATTTGAGTTATGCAACAAGAAATAAAGTCCGAAGCTACCAAACAACTTATTGCTGAAAAGGCTTTTAACCTGTTTTATAAAAATGGTTTTAAGTCCACAAGCATTGATAACATAATGAAAGAAACTTCATTAAGCAAAGGAGCATTCTACCACCATTTTAAAAGCAAAAAAGAAATAGGACTGGCAGTAATTGGTTTAAAGATTCAAAAGAGGGTCATGGATGTGATGATTTTGCCTTTAAAAGAGCCTGGAAATGCCTACGATACAATTGAAAATGTATTTACGAAACGATTAAAAGGGTTTTCATTGTTTGAGAAACAACACGGTTGTCCTATGAATAATTTTATTAACGAATTGGGAGACAATGAAATTGCCTATCAATCGGCACTTAAAAATATAATAGAAGATTGGAAAAACCATCTAATTCAGATAATAGAGAGAGGCAAGCTTGAAAGATCCATCAAACATGATACTCCAAGTGAGGCCGTTGCCATTTACTTGATCAGTGCGTTTGAAGGAATCAGAGGTTTAAGAAAACTATATAATAATGATGCTGTTTTTGATGAATTTCTGACAGGACTTTCATTGTACTTAAAACAAATAAAATTTTAATTTTTTTTACCCAAAAACATACTGATTAGTATGTTAATTTAAAACATTAATCACATGAAAAACAAGAGAAGAGATTTTATAAAAAGATCGACCTTATTAGGTCTTGGAGCAGCAGCTACCTCACAAGTAGCAGCTACAGCTGGTAATAGGGATGGGGAAATAATGGACAACAAAAAAGGGCCAAAAGTTTTGTTCTTTGATGTGAATGAAACCTTATTGGACTTAACAGTCATGAAAGAGAGCGTTGGCAAGGCATTAGGAAACAGGAGCGAATTACTTCCTTTATGGTTTACTACAATGTTGCAATACTCTCTCGTGACAACTGTAGGTAGACAGTACAATGATTTTGGAATAATTGGGGTAGCAGCATTACAGATGGTGGCTGCAAACAATAATATTACCCTTACAGAAGCCCAGGCAAAAGAAGCTATACTTACCCCTATACGATCATTGCCGGCCCACCCCGAAGTAAAGGAATCGCTGGAAAGATTAAAAAAAGCCGGATATAAATTGGTATCCTTTACAAACTCATCAAATAAAGGTGTAGAAACGCAATTTAAAAATGCAGGTTTGACTTCCTATTTTGAGGAGCGATTAAGTGTAGAAGACATTGGAAAATTTAAGCCTCATACAGATGCCTATGATTGGGCTGCAAGAAAAATGGGAGTTGCTCCAAGTGACTGTTTATTAGTAGCAGCCCATGGTTGGGATATTGCAGGTGCAGTTTGGGCCGGATGGAGAGGTGCTTTTATTAGCAGGCCTGGAGCGCAACTGTATCCCCTTGCTCCAAATCCTGAAATTAATGAAAAGGATTTAAAATTAGTGACGGATAGATTAATCGCATTGAAATGAAAAAAGTAGTAAATCAAATAATTAATCTATTATCCATTTTACTCCTATTGTATTTTGCTGTGCCAAAAATTATTGGCCTCCCACAAAGTATGGCTGGGTTTTCACAGTTTGAAAGTGTGTTGCATATCAATGCGGATTTTTTCAGGCTTTTTACAGGATTTTCAGAGTTGGTAATAGCCTCGTTAATTTTAATTTATGTTTTCACCAAGAACAAGATGGTAGGTACGGGTGCTTTTCTTTTTTTACTGGCAACTATGATTTCAGCTTTAGCAATAGAATTTTTTGTTAGGCCACAAGCGGTTTTGCTTTTGGTGGTCATAGCCATTCTGTTAACATCCACATCCATATATAAACTAAATAACATCCTTAATTATGAAAAGCTTAAACAATAAAGTAATAATAGTAACCGGTTCTTCAAAAGGGATAGGAAAAGAAGTGGCAATCTTATTGGCAGAAAATGGGGCTAAAATAATTGTCAACCATTCTAATAGTGAAAAGGAAGCTGAGAATACAGTTAATACCATCCTTAACAATGGAGGAGAAGCCATAGCGGTAAAAGCAGATGTTAGCAAAAGAGAACAAGTAACTGAACTATTTGACAAGGCTATAGTAACTTTTGGAAAAGTGGATGTCTTAGTTAACAATGCAGGAATTATGTTTTCTAAAATGTTAAAAGACAATACTCAAGAAGACTTTACTAGGCTTTTTGATGTAAACGTAAGAGGAGTCTTTAACACACTTCAAGAGGCTGAAAGTAAACTTGCTGACAATGGAAATATCATTAATTTTTCATCAAGTACGGCCAAATTAATGTTCCCAACTTACTCTTTGTACTCTGCTTCAAAAGCAGCAGTGGAACAAATAACAAGGGTTTTTTCAAAGGAGATAGGAAGAGGCATTTCTGTAAATTCCATAGCGCCCGGAGCCACCGCTACAGAATTGTTTTTAACCGGGAAATCACAAGAAACCATTGACAAATTAAGTGCTATGAATGCATTTAACCGTTTAGCAGAACCAATCGATATAGCAAAAGTAGTATTGTTTTTAGCCAGTGATGATTCAAAGTGGATATCGGGTCAGGTTATTGGGGCCAATGGAGCTTTGGTATAGGGCAATTGACTTTTTAATTTCAACTTCTCATTTTGTAAGTGCTTTGGTAGGTTGTTTTCTTTTCACAATCCGTATATAAAGAGCTAACAATTAGTGGTTGATATGGTATTCAACAATCATTTTTGTTAGCTATTCTTTTAGATAGGGTGATTTGAAAAAAGTCAATAGAGAATTTATTAATTAACTTGAACTGACTTTTCATATTTTTTTCTTAAAACTCATAATTCAACAATTGTGTTTAATAAAATATATTTTTCCAAATTATCAGATAAATTCTCATTTCTTTTTTTTACAATTCTAGTGTATATATAGAGTAGTTAAAAAGAAATATTATTATTTATAGGTATGGAATATAATAAATTTTTACAATTATAAATTAATTCTTTATAATATTTAGTAATTTAGATATTATTGTTTTTTTTTTTTTTTTTTATAAAAAACATTATTTATCTAAAGTATGGTTGGTGATTTTTATTAGAAAAAATCCTATGTTAGGCTAAAGTTCTTTCAATTATGAAATATAAATACTTATTGACGCTTGTGTGTTTTGTAATTTGTTTTTCAACAGTGGCACAAACTTTTGCTCCGGCATTTCAAGGATATAGTAGAAAGAAGACTACTTTTATTACACTTAAAAATGGAAATGAAATAGCAGTAGTTGTGAAAAAATTATTCTTTAAAAAAGGACTAATTGATGATTTGAAAGTTGAGAAATCAAGTGATGGTAAAAAGATAAAAATTAATCCTGAGGAAATTGACCATATGTATATTCCGCCCAGTGCCTTGGCCAAGTTTAATCAGTTTGTGGATGCAAGTTCTGATTTAAATAAGTTACAAGACAATGAACTATCCTCAGAACATTTGGATGATGGCTATCTTTACATGGAGTCATCTAATGTTCAGGTGAAAAAGAACAAGTCTCAGTATTGCATGTTACAAGTAATGAACCCTACCTTCAGTAAAAAAATAAAAGTTTACAATGACCCATTTGCAAAGGAAACAGCAAGTTTAAGTTTTGGAGGGATGACTGTGGCAGGTGGATTGGACAAGTCTTATTACATTAAGAAAAATGGTGAAGACATAGCAAGACGAATAAAGAAAAAAGAATATAAAAAAGACATGGAAGAGATTTTTGCTGAATGTTCTGCTGTCATCGAAAAGTATAAGGACGAACCTAAATGGTCAGAATTCGAACAATTTGTTTATGATTACTCAACCATGTGTGAATAAAATGCTTTTTTCCCGAATGTGATTTCGTTACTAAAGTAAAACCTATTGATTAGGTTTAAACAAGTCAGTTTGGATAGGAATTCGTCATTCGATTTAAGATTACCTGTTTTAATTAATTTGTTAATACCAATTTTTTAAATCTTTGAATTTTTTTTTGATAGTATAAAATCACTTTGATACTCAACTATTTTCATTCAAAAGCGACAGGGGTATATTTTTTCAGACCACTAGCTGTGAAATATTTTTAGGTATAAACCTAATTTTCTGTTATATTTCTAGAAATTTATTATAAATATTTTTATGGAAAGTCCCAACATCCCAAATGAATTTGACAGATTATTGGCATTGGCTGATTATGATTTGGACACTACGGAACTAGAAGATCAATTAAAAGATTTGACCAAATTAGCAGCCAAAGTGGCTGGTACTGATATTTCACTTGTAAACCTTATTGATGCGGTAACACAGTGGAGCGTGGCAGGAGTAGGAATGCCGGTCATGCAATTGCCAAGAGAGGACTCGGTCTGTCAGTATACCATTAAAGAAGATCAATCCCTTGAGATAAAGGACCTTTCAAAGGATGACAGGTTTAAGGATAAGTTTTATGTTGAAGATGATCCGAATTTAAGGTATTATTACGGCGTTCCCTTAAAAACGAGTTCAGGGCATAACCTTGGTGCTTTATGCGTGTTAGATACCAAGGCCATAACGATTACTCCCGAAAAAACAGATCTTCTGAAAATAATCGCGGAAGAAATCATAAATCGCTTGGATATTATCAAGTCGGTAAATGAATTGAAATCTGAAGTTAAGGATTCAATTGAGAAACAAGAGCAGGTGGCCCATGATATCAGGGGACCAATTGGAGGTATTATTGGTTTGGCCCAAATTATTAAAGATCAAGGCACCAATAATCAATTGGAAGATGTACTGGAATTTATTAAGGTAATACAAAGCAGTAGCCAATCTCTGTTAGAGTTGGCAGACCAAATACTTTCAACAAAGGCTAAAGGGAAATCTCAGAATAAATTGAACCTTCAAAACGAGTATAACCTCCAGGTGTTGAAAGAAAAATTGAACAACCTCTATGCCGTTCAAGCAGAACAAAAAAAGGTTAAATTTTCTGTGCAAATTAGCAGTAAGAACTTGGAAAAGAGTTTTTCAAAAGTTAAACTTTTGCAAATAATAGGTAATCTAATTTCCAATGCCATCAAATTTACGCCCGAAGGTGGGAGTGTAAGCATCTCACTTAGCCTTGAGGAAAAAAATTATATAAATAATTTGAGAGCAAAAATAAGTGATACTGGAACTGGTATGACGGCGGCACAAATTGAAGAAATACTAAATGGTGAGAGTCAAACTACTCAAGGCACCGCAGGTGAGTTGGGCTATGGTTTTGGTTTGCCATTGGTAAAGCATCTTATTGATGGTCTAGGGGGAGTTTTAAAAATAGATTCCAAGTTGGGGGAATACTCAGCTTTTGAAGTTATTATCCCCGTTTGAATTTTACCTAAAACCATTTGATTATTCCTCTATTTAAAACTGGATTTATTTCTAATTGCTTATAAACTTGGGTTATGAAATAGGATTTCCCATGTATACGGGAAAGGTTGGGATCGCAAAAAAAATCCGGCTGTTTAGAAATTTTAGCTTAGCATCACTAAGGTGGTGAACCATAGGCTTGAAAACAGCAATAAAGTGGCTGATTTTGAGGTGATTTCAACACGTATTATAAAATTTTTTACCTATTTCGGGCTAAAGGAAAGATATTGAGAAAAAAAAGGTCCTCTATTAAAGAGGACCTTTTTACTTACTGACACTGTTTCAATACGATTTATTTTTAATTAAATACTGTATTGAAATCTTTCAATTTTTGATCTATTTGAGTGTCAATTTCAAATGAGAATTTAAATTTTTCCCATTCAAAGGTAACTCTAGCTACTTTATTGTCTTCAGCTGATATTGAGTAAGAAAGTCTTTCTTTTGATTCCATTGATTTTACCGGACTCACACTCAATGATACAGCATCATCTTTTGCAAGGGCAGCTGCATTTACTTTTCCCTCTTGCATGTAGGCGTAAATCGCATTGCCTTTGTTATTGAAATGTATGGTCCAGTTTCCAGATTGGTTAGGAGTAATAAAAATAGAATATTTACCTGCATTTAATGTTTGCCCACCGATATTTACCACAGTGCTAAATTCAATAGTGGTTGGTGCATTTGCCCCAGCTCTCCATGGGCTACCATAAGGCACAAGATCACCGAAAATAGTCCTTCCTTTTACCCCCGGAGAGGAGTAGTCTATACTGATTTTAGTAAAGCCTACGTTTTGAGAAACAAAACTAGCAGGACTCGGTGCTGGTTCTTGCATTTGGGCCTGTGATTGGAAAACAATGGTGAAGGCCAATAAAATAGAAAGGCTTAACACTGTGTATTTAAATTTTAAGTTTTTCATGGAAATAGTTTTAAAAAGGAAAGATACTAAAGGCGATTTAAAAAAAATATTTTTTATTTGAATAGATTGACAAGCCTTAATGCTATGTTTTTAGCAAGTATAGATATTAGAAAGGCTATGAATTAAAACCGATTTTGTTATGGTGCTAATTTTCAGAACCTTGAGACTAAAGGATATGTTTGCGTTAAGAATTTTAACAATTATCCTGAAAACTATTTTGAGATGGAGCCCAACTGATGACAATGAACCAATTGTATTCTATTTCTTCTAAAAAAGATCTGCATTTGTGAGAAATTTAGCCTTACTCATATTAGATATGGGGTTTGCCCATATTTGTTTTTCACTTTAATTGAACCAAATATTTTGCTGTCTTCGTTCTATGCCTAAGGGAGCATAGGGTAAATTTGGCATTGCAGAAGATATATGATCCATCATGTTGGCTATTTTTTATATGATTTTACAATTGATTTTATAGTTTATTATGTTTACTTTAATTTAAGATTGCTTTTTTCTGATTTTTAGAAAGATAGCGCATATTTTATTGGGTGGTTTTTAGCTCAGAACGGTAGAGAATTCGTTAAATTTGATTTCCGATAAAAAACTACTAAAATTGAAGTAGGCATTTGCTCTTTGGTACATTACTATAAATGGAATCAATTTTCATTTATTCAGAACTTTAAGGATGAAGGATAAACCCACACGTCAAGAATTAGAAATTCAGATTAGTGAACTGAAAAGGCAAAACGCGACACTAAAATCAATCGCCAATGGTTTTCATGAAAATGAAAATGAACCTTTTGATTCCTTCAATAAAAAAAATCTCCAAAATGTAAGTATAGCCCCTACTGCTTCCATTTTTAACAATATGGGAGATTCAATTTTCGTGAAAGATGCTCAAAGTAGGCTGCTTCTGGTTAATAATGCTTTTTGTGAGCTGTTTAATCTTTCAAGAACTGAAATAATAGGAAAAACGCTTGCTGAAAATGTTCCAGCTGATGAAAGAGAAAGCTTTTTGAAAATTGACAAAGCTGTAATTGCTGAAGGTATTGAAAATATTAATGAAGAAACTTTAACTATTAACAATGTAACTAAAATCATTTCTACCCGAAAATCACGATTTATTGATTCTAACGGTAAGAAATTTTTGGTAGGGGCTATTCGTGATATCACTGAAAAGAAAAATGCGGAAAGGGCCTTAAAAGAAAATGAAAATAGGTATAGAAAACTTAATGCTACCAAGGATAAGTTGCTATCTATTATTGCTCATGATCTTAGAAGTCCCTTCAATAATATTATCGGCCTCTCGAGTTTGCTTCAAAAAAGATCAGATAGTTTTGAAGACAAGCAATCAGAAAAATACATTGACATAATTAATGCTACTGCTAAAGAGACCCTTGTATTACTCGATAATTTATTGAATTGGGCAAAATCTCAAACCGGAGAACTTACCATCAAGCTCGAAAAGACTACTTTACCTTCAACCATTGAACAAGTGATTTCACTTGAAAATAAACTAGCAGCCACCAAAGAAATCATATTGAATTATAGTAGTTTCGACAAAATTGAATTGTATACAGATCAAAATATTTTAAAAATTGTTCTAAGGAATTTGATTTCAAACGCCATAAAGTTCACAAATTATGGTGGGAATATTAATGTAAAGTCTGTTCAAAAAGGTGATTTAGTAGAGGTTTCTATTGAAGATGATGGGGTTGGAATGAGCAAGAAGACGGTAGAAAAACTGTTTGATATATATACGACTAAAACTTTGCTTGGTACCGCTAATGAGGTAGGTACTGGTTTAGGTTTGGCATTAAGTAAGGAGTTTATCAACAAGCTGGGAGGAGAGATAATGGTTACTAGTGAGGTTGGAAAAGGAAGTATATTTACAATTCTTTTACCTCTTAAAATGAGCAGTGCAGAGAGTAAAGTTCAGTAAATATTGGAACCACTAGCCCAATGTTTTTAGGCTAAAATAAAATTTAATTAGAAAAAAATGTCGATAACTAAGGAAGCCGAATTAATCGGAATGAAAAAAATCAGTGAGATAGTAGCAACTACTCTTAAATTAATGAGAGCCTATGCAAAGGTGGGAATGTCTACTAAGGAGTTGGATCAATATGGAGGTGGAGTCTTAAAAAGGTTTGGTGCAAAATCTGCCCCTTATGAAACCTACAATTTTCCGGGATATACTTGTATCAGTGTTAACCATGAAATGGCCCATGGACTTCCTTCAGTAGATAAAGTTTTAGCTGAAGGGGATTTAATTAATGTGGATGTATCAGCAGAATTAAATGGTTTTTGGGCAGATAATGGTGGTTCCTTTATTATTGGAGAGGATATCTACAATCATCAACCTTTGGTGGATGCTTCTAGCACAATTTTACGAAAGGCCATCAATAGTATTAAGGGCGGAGTTAAAATTGCTGATTTAGGCCATTTGATTGAAAGTGAGGCCAAGAAAAGAGGTTTTAAAGTGATTAAAAACCTTGCTGGCCATGGTGTGGGAGCTAGTTTACACGAAGATCCGGAAGATATTCTTAACTATAGAGTGAAAAGTAACAGAAATCGATTCAAGAAAAATACTACAGTTGCCATTGAAACTTTTATTTCTACCAAATCTACCTATGCAGTAGAATTAATGGACGGCTGGACATTAGTTGGGAACAAGGGAGGTTATATAACCCAACACGAACATACAATTCTTATTACGGACGACCGACCTATGGTGCTTACTGCCGATAATGGATTTTGGGAGTAATCCTTAGTTTTACCTTTCCAAATAATTGAATTATCGGCTGAATGTGATTGAATGCTTGCAAATAAGACAAATCCATTTAAGTTTTCCCTGAATTTAGTAAACAATGAATTATAAAGTTAGGTTAACTCTTCCTTTTCTTTTCTTCCTATTGCTTTTTGCTCAGCAAACAGAAGGTCAAGAAAGCGTATTGAAAGAACTTAAATCTCCTATTGTATTACAAGGTAACGATTCAGTAGCGTATAGAGATCCTGCCATTTTGTTCCATCAAGATGTTTTTTATTTGTTTTATACATTGGTGAAACCTGAAGGAGGGTTAATCTATTCCTATACGGCCATGAGCCAATCAAGAGATTTGATTCACTGGAGCCCTGGTAAAATTATTACCCCCAAAGGTCAGCATTTAAATTATTGCAGTCCGGGAAATGTAATACGATTCAATGACGAATGGGTTCTTAGCCTACAAACTTATCCTAGACCGGGGCTAGGGGTAAGGGATCCGGTAATGTATGGAACGGCTGAGGCTCGGGTGTATACCATGCGGAGCAAGGATTTGAAAAACTGGAGTGAGCCAGAACTTTTAAAGGTAAAAGGGCCTGATGTTGGTCAAGCAGACATGGGAAGGATGATCGATCCATACCTTGTGGAAGATATGGATGAAAAAGGAAAATGGTGGTGCTTTTATAAGCAAAATGGTGTAAGCATGTCTTATAGCTATGATTTAAAGAACTGGACCTATTGTTGTCATACCGAATCAGGCGAAAATGTAACCGTACTAACTGAAGATAATGAATACCTGTTGTTGCATTCTCCAGAAAATGGTATAGGGATCAAACGTTCTTCTAATTTAAAAGAATGGGAAGATTGGGGGGATTTGATTGTGCTGGGACAAGACCAATGGCAATGGGCCAAAGGAAGAATTACTGCAGGAACGGTGGTGGACTTAAGGGAGAATTCAAAGTATGGCAAGTACCTTATGTTTTTTCATGGTTCAGGACCAAAAACAGAGAAAGAAGGGGATTTTGATAAAAATTCTTCTATTGGGATTGCTTGGAGTGATGATTTGAAAAACTGGGAATGGCCTGGAAAAGAGCCAATATAATTCCTAGCTTAAAATATAAATGGATTAACTGATTGAATAAGTACATGCAGGAATCAAGAAGAAGTTTTTTCTCTAAAATGAGTTTAATGGGCTTTGCAGGCTTAACATTTCCCGCTATTCTTTCGGCTAGAAACACCCTAAAAAAAGTAAATGAGAAAGGGTTAACGATCCTATTCCAAGGTGACTCTATCACTGATGGTGCCCGCACAAGAAACAAAGACTGGAATCATATTATGGGACATGGTTATGCATACCTTATTTCTAGCCGTCTTTGGTTTGACTACCCCAAAGAAGATTTAATGTTTTATAATAGGGGGATTAGTGGAAATAAAGTGAAAGACTTACTTGACCGTTGGCAAAAAGATACCATTGATCTAAAACCTGATGTATTGAGCATACTGATTGGCGTAAATGATGTTTCAAGGATTATTGCAAATGAATATACTTTAGAAGAATGGCAGGAGAAGTATAAAAAATTGCTCCATAAAACTAAAGCAGAGCTCCCCAATACTTCAATATATTTATGTGAACCTTTCTTATTAATAGATGATTGGCCAAAGGAGAAAAAGCAGCAGTGGGAAGAGGTAATGAAAGTAATGCAAAAAATGGTTCGGCAGTTGGCTGAAGATTATAATTGTGTTCACATAGCTTTACAGGAACATTTTGATACTTCTCTCCAAAAGGCCCCTGCAAAATATTGGGTGTGGGATGGCGTACACCCCATGCCGGCCGGCCATGAATTAATTGCGCGTATTTGGATTAATAAGGCAAGTAAGCATTTGGGATTTCTAAAGGAGTAGCATTTGGGATTGTGGTTATTTGACTTGAAGTGAATCGGAGGTAAAATAGATTTGGATTTCGGAGTACATATTGGTTTAAATACCTATTGTTTGGGGTTAAGCTCAAATTAGACTTTTATTCAAGGGTGGAAAGAGTTTATTTTGGCTATTTATTATCGGATTTTCCATTATGAAGTAATACTTTTTATTCCCAATCAAATAAACCCAAAAACCACTTATTCAAGGCCTTGAGGGAAGGTAGGAGCTTACTGTACACCTGCCAGTAGATAGGTTGTTTCCTTCGCTTTTTGGTATTTCTTATAGCCTACTGATGACTTGTTTTCTTAATAAACTGAACAAGCTTTATGCGCATTATTTCTATGTCTGTCAACTACCCATACTTGCCGGACTGGTAGATTATTTGGAGTATTTGGGAATATTGGATATGATAAACAGTTATCCTGAATTGACTAATTTTTCAGTAAATGTAACAAGTGGTTTTTCTATATTTAAAGCCCTATCCACTAGTTTATTTTCTATCGTTCTTATATTGGTTTAATGATGCTTTTAATTTCTTATGTAACAAAAGTCCCTGAAAATGGAATCAAGATTTTGCACCTTTACAATATCAAACATAGACGGAATATTGTTTTGATAGGGTAGTTATGAAATTTAATTTATTATAACAAACCACGTCTATTAAAATGTGTTCAAACGACATTGTGCTATCTGGCTTGATGGTTCGGTGGTCTAAGTTGGTTTTAATAATGGGAATTTAAACTTGAATTATAATGGATTTTAGAAAGTTAATTAAGGAAAATAGAGGTACAATCGTAGACGTTAGGACCCCAATGGAATTTAGTGCCGGCAATGCAGCGGGTTCAATCAATATACCCTTACAAGAACTTGAAAGCAGAAAAGAGGAACTTAAATCATTGAGTCAGCCTTTAATTCTGTGCTGTGCGAGCGGGGGTAGAAGTGGACAAGCCACCCAATTTTTGAAACAACAGGGAATAGAATGTTGCAATGGGGGATCTTGGTTGGATGTTAATTATTTCCAAACACAAACTGTCTAAGACAATGCTAAATTCAATCAAACAAATACTTGGTTTTGGGCCTAAAGTTAATTTTGCCGATTTAATGAAAAGCGGTGCTGTAATCGTAGATGTTCGGACCAAAAAAGAATTTCAAGGAGGGCACATTAAAAAGTCAACCAATATGCCTTTAGATACGTTAAATAACAATCTAGGCAGGTTAAATGATAAAGACCAACCCATAATCACTTGTTGTGCAAGTGGTATGAGAAGTGCCTCAGCCAAAAGAATTCTGAAGGCCAAGGGCTTTAAAGAAGTTTACAATGGTGGAGCTTGGAACAGTTTGGAAAGTAAAATTTAGTATTAATTTTTAAAAATAAACCAAAATGAAAAACACGAATCAAATTGGACTTGATGTTGCTAAAAGTAAATCCCTTGCTGAAGGGCTTAACAATTTACTTGCAGATTATATGATGTTTTATCAAAACACTAGAGGGCTACATTGGAACATTAAAGGTGAGAAGTTTTTTGAACTGCATATGAAGTATGAAGAATTGTACAACGATCTATTGGTTAAGGTAGATGAAGTAGCAGAAAGGATATTAACACTGGGTGCAACTCCTTTACATACTTTTGATGACTATAAAAAGGTAGCTAAAATTAAAAGTGTAAGTAATGTTTCTGATGGGAATGAAGGGGTTCAGAGCATATTAGAAGCATTTGAAACCATCATACTAAGACAGCGTGAACTATTGGCGCTATCTGCCGATGCAGAAGATGAAGGTACCAATGCCTTGATGAGTGATTATATTAGCGAACAAGAAAAATTGGTTTGGATGTACTCATCCTTCTTAAGTAAATGAGAATTAAATAAAGGGCAATTTTTCTTAACAGTAGAAAAATTAAATTTATTTTAAATTCAATAAAAGCTTCCCGGTTTTGCTTTCAAGCAAAACCGGGAAGCTTTTTGATTGGTAAATATTCCCTTATCAAGCCTTATACCGTGGATTTGTAAAAAAACCTAATCCTATTTTTAGGTTTAATATCAGTTGAAATAGCTATCTTTTTGCAAAGAGATTTTGTTCACCATTTTGGGTACAGTGGAAATTTAATTGATTTGGCTTTTTAATATTGCTTATGAATGATAATGTGAAGCAAATAAGGAGGGATTTATCCTTATTAGGAATAAAAAAAGGAGATCATGTGCTGGTACATGCTTCCCTTAATTCCATTGGGAAGTTTCCGGATCGGGCCAATATTTTTGTTCAAACTTTTCTCGAGCATATAGGAGAGAAGGGAACCCTGCTAATGCCTAGTTTATCCTATAAAACCGTGAATAAATCACAGCCTGTTTTTAATGAACAGAATACAGCTTCCTGTGTCGGGGCACTGACAGAGTTCTTTAGAACATATCCGGGTGTAAAAAGAAGTATTCATCCAACCCATTCGGTTTGCGGAATCGGAGCTAAAGCAACTTTTCTTTTAAAGGATCATTTCATGGATGAAACACCCTGTGGTCCCTATTCACCTTTTGCCAGACTACCTATTGTTGGTGGGAAAGTCTTGTTCTTGGGTTGCGGCACGAGACCCAATACTTCCATGCATGCAGTGGAAGAGAAAATCATTCCACCCTATTTATTTGGAGAAAAAGTAAACCATATTTTGCAATTTTCTGACGGGAAATCGATCCAGAAAACCTATCAAAGACATGGGTTTAAAGGCTACGAGCAACGATATGATCGGCTATTTAATGTGCTTGAGCCTTCTGAGTACAGAACAGGCAAGATTTTGGAAGCCAAAAGCATTGTAATGTTGGCCTCGGCCATATGGGAAAAAGGGATCAAGTATTTGAAACAAGACCCCTTTTATTTTATAGATAAAGCCAATTAATTATTGGCTCGTGTGTGCATGGCAGCCACAACCACCCTGCATATACGTTCGTATGCTTTCATGCCAAGGGAATGCTTCATGAAAAAGGCTGTTTTCCCAATAGAAAGGCTTACGCTTTTTTGCTTCATGGCCTATTTCATCCATGGTGTCGGCCTTATAAAGCCTTCCATTAATCATGGTATGTGAAATTGAATTGGAATTTTGGATGTCCTCCAGTGGGTTTTCGTCCAATATAATTAAGTCGGCTAATTTTCCGGCATTGATGGATCCAATGTCTTTATCCATTCCTATATAAGCTGCTCCATTTATGGTGGCTGCTTTTAAAGCTTCATGGTTTGACATTCCTCCTTGTACCAGACTCCAAAGCTCCCAATGTGCACCCAATCCTTGCAATTGACCATGGGCACCCAAGTTGATTTTGACCCCATTTTTAGCAAGTGACTGTACCTGTTTGGAAGTGAGTATATGGCCATTTTCATATTCGGAATCCGGAGCCATGGTTCGATGACGGGAGCGAGCATCCACTAGCCCTCTTGGAGTAAAGCGCAGAAGTTTTTTATCTTCCCAAACATTCGTCTTTTGATACCAATAATTTTCTCCATTAAGCCCTCCATAATTGACTATTAGGGTAGGGGTATAGCCCACCTTCGACCTTTTCCAAAACTCAATCACGTCTTTGTAAACCGGAGCAATGGGAATATTGTGTTCTATACCTGTGTGTCCATCTTGTACCATTGATAAGTTGTGGAATAATGTTGAGCCTCCTTCTGGCACCACGTTGACCCCCAATTCTCTGGCGGCTTGCAGCACCTGCTGTCGCTGATCTCTTCTTGGTTGATTATAGGACTTGACAGATGTAGCGCCAAATGCCTTTGTACGCCGAATGGAGGATTTAGCATCCGCTAACTTATTGATAACAGCCTTAAAATCTCCGTCTGCACCATATAAAATAAATCCTGTACTGAATACTCTTGGTCCCACTAGTTGGCCACTTTTGATCATTTCAGCCAATGTAAATACCGTTTCGCTATTGGCAGAAGGATCATGAGAAGTAGTGACACCATAGGCAAGGTTGGCATACAATTGCCAGTTTTGCTGAACAGTAAGCCCATCTCTGAAAGCACCAATATGGGCATGTGCATCCACCATTCCAGGCATAATGGTTTTACCTTCCATATTATAGACAAGGGCATTTTTAGGAATTTGGACTTCTCCACTTTTACCGACCGATAGGATTTCAGCCCCTTCAACTACCAAGGTGCCATTTGTAATTACTTCCTCACCTTCCATGGTAATGATAGTGGCCCCGGTAAACGCTATGCTCCCTTTTGGTTGATCTACTTTAGCGGTAAGCCCTATTTCAAGGCCTTCTTGTTCCATATCATTTGTCATGTCACCCTCGGCCAAGAAAGGAAACTTGTCCGTCAAATTTGAACTAAAATATTTGTCTCCTAAAATCCAATGTACAGTTTCGCTATTCTTTGACCAATGCAGGTACAATCCGGCATCTTTATCAAGTAATGCCACAGGAACAGATTTACTATTGTTGTCTAGGTCTATAGTTTGCCCGTTAAGTACTAATGGTGACACATAGGCTTTATGTAAGTGGATAAATGCAACCCATTTATTGTCCGGACTTGGAACCAAACGGTTGCCATATTTAGAGGCCACATGCGTTTGCTCATCTTGTCCGTTTAAGTCGATTGATTTTAAGCTTTTGGTCAGGCTTCCAAAAAACTTTCCTCCGGTTTGGAAGAAAATTCTTTTTCCGTCTTGAGTGAAGCTTGGAAAATCACCCATGACATTTAAATATTTAGTGTGACCCGATTTAAGATTTAAAAGGTACAGTCCGGGATTTTTAGCAAAGGTTCTTCCTTGATCCAAGTTTCCACCCTCTTTTCTGTAAACCAATGTATTACCATCCGGTGAATAGCTTGGGTGTCTGTAAATTCCTTTTTCTTTTGTTAGAGGGGAGATTTTTTTACTATTTAGGTCAATTTCCAAGATGGCCCCTTTTTTTATATCATTCCAGGTAACAAAAGCTATTTTTTTGCCATCCGGAGAAAAAGAGGGTTCAGCTTCAAAATCTTCACCACTAGTCAGCCTTTTTGGTTTTCCATTGGGTAGTTTTTTAGTCCATATATAGCCTAGCGCCCTAAAAACGATGCTTTGACCATCAGGGGAGGTGCTCACATCCCTTATCATTTTAGCTGAAAACTCCTCTCGCTCAATACGATGGTCAAAATGAACCCATTTGGCCAAGGGCATATTCACATCTACAGAAAAAGGAACAATGCTTTGGTAACGGGTGGAAGTATTAATCCGATGGAGTTTACCCTTCGCCCAGATAACCAATTCTTCACCCTCAGGTAACCAAGCAAAGCCCGGATAAACGCCAAAGATGGCCCAAGCGGTTTGCTGGTCCTTGTTTAACTGGTCGTAAACAGGCCACTCTTCACCGGTTTTGAGGTCATGAATATATAACACGGTCTTCGTTCTTACCCGCTTGATAAAGGCCAGCTTGCTTCCATCAGGGGAGATTTGTGGTCTGGCTGCTCCACCCGGGCCTCCAGTGATGGTTTTTATTTCTCCGGTTTGAAAATCATACCTTTTGATCACATAAATTTGTCCATTGGGATCTCTATTGTATTGAAAGCTTCCTCCAGGAGACATGTCTTCACTATAATACAAATACCTGCCATCGGAAGATATAGAAGGTTCATTGACATCCTGCTGATCATTTTTTCTTTTGGTAAGTTGCAAACCTGTACCTCCTGAAATGTGATATTGCCACATTTCGCCGGCGCCTAAAGACCTTCCTGAGGTGAAATGTTTTCGAGCAACTAAAAAATTTCCATCAGGCATCCAATCTGCATTGTTTAACAAACGAAAAGACTCCTTTGTTATTTGTTTGGCTTCAGATCCATCTGCTTTCATTATCCAAATATTGTCTCCCCCTCCGGCATCTGAGGTAAAGGAAATCCATTTTCCGTCCGGGCTGAACCTAGGCTGCACTTCAAATGGCATTCCGGTTCTAAGGGCCTTCGCTTTACCACCTTTGATTGGAATGGAGTAAATATCTCCAAGCAGATCAAAAACTATCGTGCTGCCATCAGGGCTAATATCAAGGTTCATCCAGGTTCCCTCTTCAGTGGTGAAGTTTATCCAGTCAAAATCCCAATCACCATTTGGATTTGAAACATCCCAATCTGCTTCCTCTTGTGCCATTGCTGTAACTGATAGGGTCATTGCTACCACCAAAAATTGAAAAAACTTATGCATAACTATTGGTTTTTTATTTACTTCAAGAAAGATAAAAGCAAAAATAGGAATAACTTAGAGAAGCACTAACAATTTAAGCTGGTACTAGTTGATATAAGTATGACTATAGAAAGAAAAAAAGTTGTAGCCATAGCTGGTGCAACTGGGTATATAGGCAAATGGTTTATGGAAAGGTTCAAAGACCGTTACCATATTGTTGGCTTAAGTAGAAAAGAGGTAGTAAATAATCCTCAGGAAGAAATCGAATGGAGGCAAGTGGAATTGTACTCGATTTCCTCCACTACAGAGGCTCTCAAAGGTGTGGACTATGCCATTTATTTGGTACATTCTATGAATGCTACCACCAGGCTCAATCAAGGGAGTTTTGAGGATACAGACCTCCTTCTGGCGGACAATTTTGCGAGAGCTGCTTCAGCCAATTCCGTGGAGCAGATCATTTATTTGGGAGGTATATTGCCTAAAGGAGAACCTGAAGAAGAATGGTCGCAACATTTGAAAAGTCGCTTGGAGGTTGAACGAACATTATCGACCGGATCAGCAGCACTTACAGCCTTAAGGGCCAGTATAATTGTAGGGCCAGGAGGTTCTTCCTTTGATATGATCAAAAATCTGGTGAAAAAACTTCCTGTAATGGTTTGTCCAAAATGGACAGAATCAAAGACACAACCCATCTCTCTTAGAGATACTCTCACTATAATTGATTCTTGTCTGGGGAATGAAGCGGTGTATGACAAAGCCATAGAAATAGGGAATCCTGAGGTGATGAGTTATAAGGAAATGCTGATCCGCACCGCAGTGGTAATGGGAAAAAAAAGGTGGATTTTCTCTGTTCCTTTTTTCTCTCCGGGTTTTTCCAAATTATGGGTCGGCTATTTTGGCGAAAGCCCTACTCAATTGGTATCACCATTGGTGGAAAGCTTGAAACATACCATGACAGTGTCGGATGAATTGTCTTTTAAGGCCGCTAATATATCCTACCAAAGTTATGATGAAGCTGTGAAAATAGCCTTAGAAGCAAAAAAAGAACCTGTTCTACCGAAGTTTAGGGCACTTAAGACCCAGAAAAATACAGTGAGAAGTATTCAGAGAATGCCCAATATTCGAAGTAGAAGTGCTTTTTGGGCGGCAAATAGATACAAGCTTTGGTTGCCAACTTTTTTTAAGTCTATAATTAAAGCCAGAGAAGATGAGAATAAAGTGATTAGCTTTTATTTATTTTCTATCAAAAAACCAATGCTTCAATTGTCCTGGGTAAAGGACAGGAGTGATAAAAAAAGGCAACTTTTTTACATTACCGGAGGTTACTTGGTAAGCCGAGCCAATTATGGTTGGTTGGAATTTAGAGAGGTTTTAGGTGGGAAATATATTATTTCGGCCATACATGAATTTGTTCCCAAGATCCCTTGGTTGATTTATGTAAATACACAAGCAAGGCTGCACCTTTGGGTAATGAATAGGTATGCCAAATACCTAAATGCATTGGGCAAAGGAAAAAAGACTTCCAAATAATTAAGCCAGGTAAGCGATCTCGAAATCAAATTTATTGAATACTTAAAATACTAACGTATTAAATAGGTTCAGACTCAAGCCGAATTAGAGAATGACTGAATAATCCATTTTTTTTAAAATTCATTCTATTAACAATGAGCAAAAAAAATCCCTGAAAATTTTTTCAGGGATTTTATATTTTTATCAATTGAAATCAATGGGTTAGGCCTTAAGCTTTGGCTCCCATCCCTTTTCATATTCTCTTTTCCAAAGGGCTTTACCTTTTTTGCTATTGGTGATGTGACCATTGGAAGAATCACAGGTAAGTACTTCTCCGGTTCTTGACGCGATATTGGCCAAGTGGCAAAGCAATACACTTTTTGCACCTTCATCAATCGGGCTATTTTGTGTGGCTTTTCCTCTGATCGCATCAAAAAAGTTAACCATATGCAAAGTGGACATGCTACCACCTCCACCTAGGGCAGTTCCGGCTTCCTTGCTTTCAGATGCACTACTTTTGATTTCCTTTCCTCTTCTATCAAACATCTTGTATCCACCTCTGTCTACATAAACAGATCCATCTGTACCATAGATAATGGTTCCTCTTCCCGGTCCATAGGTATTGTGCCCGTTTCTACTTTTTCCATCCCACTGAATGGTTCTGTTATTGGAGAATTTGAAGACAGCATCCATGGTATCATACATGGTCCATCCATCATTTGGCCAATGGTATTTTCCTGAGTCCACAATTACTTTCTCAGGGAAGTCTACCTGTAGTGCCCATCTGGCAACATCTAGCTCGTGTGTACCATTGTTTCCTGACTCAGCTGTTCCATAATCCCAGCCATACCAGTGCCAGTTATAATCCCAAGTTTCAGTGGTATACTCTCTTCTTGGTGCAGGTCCTTGGAACAATTCCCAATCCAATCCATTTGGAGGACTTGCTTTCTTTTGAAGGGGAACTTCACCTCTTCCTGAATTATAAAATGCGGTGGCTTTGTAGACATTACCTATTTCACCTGCATGGATGGCTTTGATTACTTCAATACTTTCAGGAGAAGAACGTTGTTGGTTACCCATTTGAACTACCTTGTTGTAGTGCTTTTGGTAAGCTACCAATAGCTCTCCTTCATAAGGGTTGTGACTACACGGTTTTTCCACATAAACGTGTTTTCCGGCCTCTAAAGCCAACCAAGTACCCGGTGCATGCCAGTGATCCGGAGTGGCATTAATCAATACGTCTACTTCTTTATCTTCCAATACTTTGAAAATACTATTTTCCAATATTGGTTTATAATCAATGTGCTTTTCGAAGTTTTTAGCGGCCTTTACTCTTTGTGAAGGCATTACATCACAAAGATATTTAAGGTTTACATTGTTTGATTTTTGTCCGATAGGCTCGTAATAAGCGCCTAACCTTCTACCTAATCCGGCAATAGCTATATTTAATTTGTCATTTGCACCGATGATATTTCCATAGCTTTTTGCGGAAAAGCCTACAGCTCCTAAAGCGGAAATTCCCATGGTAGCCATAGCAGATTTTTTAATAAAATCTCTTCTGGAATCATTTGAATTATTCATAATTATTTTCAGGTTTGTTAAATTTTAAAGTTTTCTATACTTGCAATCTACCGGTTTAATATACTTCTGGCAATGCCAATTTCCAAACCACGAAGTTCTGCAAGTCCTTTTAACCTTCCTATGGCAGAATAGCCGGGGTTGGTTACCTTACCAAGATCATCCAACATTTGATGGCCATGATCAGGGCGCATAGGAAGTGATTTTCCAATTCTCTGCTGTAATTTCACTATTTCTTCTACCACATCAGCCATTGGTACATCTCCTTCCATATGGTTGGCTTCATAGAAGTTGCCTTCTTCATCCCGCTGAGTGCTTCTTAAATGAATAAAATGAATGTGCTCGCCATATTTTTCTACCATTGCAGGCAAATCATTGTCCGGCCTAATACCCAATGAGCCGGTACAAAAGGTAAATCCGTTGAATGGGCTGTTATTATTGGCCAGAATTCTATCATAGTCACTTGCCTTGCTTACTACCCTTGGCAATCCAAAAATAGGGAAAGGTGGATCATCAGGGTGGATACAAATTAGTACCTTATTCTCTTCTGCCACCGGAATAATAGCATCCAGAAATAAGTTGAGATTTTCTCCCAATTTTTCTGCATCAATATCTTTAAAAGTGTCCAATGCATTTTGGAAGTCTTCAACTGAGTACCCTTCCTCAGCACCCGGTAAACCGGCAATGATATTGTTTACCAGTTGTTGTTTATCTTCCTCAGTCAAGGCGTCAAAATAGGCTTTGGCTTTTTGTTGCATGCTTTCACTGTATTCTGCTTCAGCACCGGGTCGCTGTAGAATATGTAAGTCAAATGCAGCAATTGCTTTCATTTCAAAACGCAGGGCTTTGGCACCATTCTCCACCTCATAGGCAAGGTTGGTTCTTGTCCAGTCCAAAATAGGCATAAAGTTATAACAGACGGTACCAATGCCTTCTGCAGCTAAATTTCTTATGCTTTCTTGATAGTTTTTGATATAGGTTTCAAAATTTCCTGATCGAGTTTTGATGTTCTCGTGTACAGGTACACTTTCCACCACTGACCAAGTCAATCCTGCCGCTTCAATGATATCTTTTCTTTCTTTGATGGCTTCCCTGGACCAGACTTCCCCATTTGGAATTTGATGCAAAGCAGTTACGATGCCTGTGGCACCCGACTGCCTGATGTCTGACAATTGTACCGGATCATTTGGACCATACCAACGCATGGTTTGCTCCATATATATTGGTTGCTTCTTATCACTCATACTCCTGAAAACGCGCTAAATCCCCCATCTATTTCTGTAATTGTTCCTGTCACAAATTGGGATCCTTCGCTGCAAAGCCATTGCACTGCACCAAAAAGTTCATCCGGACTTCCAAATCGACCCATAGGTGTATGGTCTATGATTTGATTGCCCCGTTGGGTGAGGCTTCCATCTTTATTGGTTAGCAAAGCTTCATTCTGAGCAGTCAAAAAGAAACCCGGAGCTACTGCATTTACGCGTAACCCTGCGCCATATTTCTTGGCAAATTCCACTGACATCCATTTCGTCATATTGTCTATGGCTGCTTTTGCTGATGCATAGCCCATCACACGGGTCATAGGTCGGCTGGCGGCCATGGATGAGATGTTTATTATGGATGCTTTCTTGTTTTTTGTTAGTAAGGGCAAAAAGTTTTTGATCGGTAAAAATGTACCCATATAATTAAGGTCCATGATGGTTTTTACTGCATCAGAAGATAGGTCTGTAAGCATTTGATCAGGCATTACGGTTGCCCCTGGCATATTTCCTCCTGCTGCATTGATCAAAACATCTATTTGTTCAAACTCTTTCTCAAGTGCTTCTTTTACTTGGGATAAGGCTTTTTCGTCGGTTACGTCTGCTATAGCCGGATAAGCATATCCTCCATCATCCTTGATTTCATTAACCAGTGCACTGACCTTTTCCTCATTTCTACCGAGGATTACCATCTGTGCACCTTCTTGTGCCAGATGCTTGGCAATTGCTTTGCCTAAAACACCAGTTCCACCACTAATGATGATGACTTTGTTTTTTACTGAAAATAATTGAGACATTTTATATTATGGTTATACTATTTAATTTAAAGAGATACGCCTCGTTTCCAAGGGATAAAATCATCCTGATTCAACAAAACGGCTTTTGCTTTAATGGTACCACTCGCCACTTTAATGATGTACTCCAATAGTTCATCTCCCATTTCAGGAATGGTCTTTTCTCCTGAAATAATTCCTCCGGTATTGACATCTATTATGTCAGACATCTTTTCAGAAAGCTTATGGTTGGAAGATACTTTAATCACCGGAGTAATGGGGTTTCCTGTAGGGGTACCCAAGCCAGTTGTAAATAAAATGATATTGGCACCGGAACCGGCCATAGCGGTGGTACTTTCTACATCATTCCCTGGGGAGCATAGCAAACTAAGCCCGGGTTTAGTGACGATTTCAGTATAGTCTAGGATGTCAACAATGGGGGAGGTGCCCCCTTTTTTAGCAGCCCCGGCAGATTTTATTGCATCTGTAATCAAGCCATCTTTAATATTTCCCGGACTGGGATTCATATCAAAGCCTGAACCCACCGCTTCAGCTGAGGCTGCATAGGCACGCATCAAACGAACAAACTTCTCAGCATTCTCATCAGTAGTACACCTATTGATCAATTCTTGTTCTACACCACAAAGTTCCGGAAACTCGGAAAGGATGGTTTTTCCTCCCAAAGCAGCCATTATATCTGATACCTGACCCAAGGATGGATTGGCAGAAATTCCTGAAAATCCATCCGAACCTCCGCATTCCAGCCCTATGGTCAATTGACTTAAAGGGGCAGGCTTTCTTTCCAGTTGGTCTGCTTCCGTCATGGCCAAGAAGGTGGACTGGATGGCTTTGGTAAGTAATTGAGGTTCCGTACCTTCTTCCTGTTGTTCTAAAATGATCACAGGTTTTTTGTAATCCGGATCGATATTGGCTAATTTCTCTTTAAGGATTGCCGGTTGGGCATTTTGGCATCCTAAGCTTAGAATGGTAGCCCCTGCCACATTCGGATTGTTGATATAGCCGGCAATTAAAGCACAGAGCGCTTCAGAGTCTTGCCTTGTTCCCCCACAACCTCCATTGTGTGTGAGAAATTTTATTCCATCAATATTTTTAAATAGCTTATCTTCACCTGCTTGTTCCAAGGTTTCTACACCTACTTGTTCCAAACCTTCCTTGTCGCCTTCCAGGTAAAGTTGCTTCATTTGCTTAACAAAGGATTTGTAGGGGTTAGGTTTAGCAAAACCTAATTCCTCCACAAAGGCTTGTTTCATGATTTCCACATTCCGGTTTTCACAGAAAACCAATGGCACTACCAGCCAATAATTGGCAGTACCTACTTGTCCGTCAGGCCTGTGGTAACCATCAAATGTTCTGTTTTTCCATTTGCTTACATCTGGTGCATCCCACTTAAAATCTTTGCGTTTACCGGTATAAGCAGCCGTTTGATGGGCCAGGTTAGCGGTAGTAATGACTTCTCCCGATGCTATCGGAGACAAGGCTTTTCCTACAATAATTCCATACATGTACACCTGCTCACCCTGATCCAAGTCGGAAATGGTGAATTTGTGTTTGGCAGAAACACTATTTTTTAATTTAATTTCATTGTTTTCAAATTGGATAATTTCGCCTTTTTTAAGGTCGGTTAAAGCAACCAGAACGTTGTCGTCAGGATGAATTCGTAAAACTTTATGCACCATTTCAATTATTTGATTATCTTGAGCAATCGATTGCACAATTTATAAATAAATTAAAAGAAAAGAGGCTCAGGGCTTCTTTTTTTTTAATTCCCCATTAATTTTGACGGTTGATTATAGGATTTTCAATTTTAGTCCGCCTTGAAAAGAGTAAGCCATCATAAGATTGGTATTGGCATGTTGTGTAAGCTAAGGAAAGTGTTTTTTGATAAAAAGACATGCTAATTCATTATTAGTCAGTGAATAGATAAATAGGTTGAAGTTATTGACGCTACCGTCTATATTATTTACCGAGAGATAATGTGCTTGAATTATTGTAATAAAAGTTAATTCACATAATTTTAAGAAGTAAAATAATAGAAACCCAAATAAGATTGCAATTCATATGCTGAAATTAAAAATGACAAATTTCCCAATCTACCTCAGTATGCTGTTCTTGGCAGCCCTACTGGTGAGCTGCTCAAAACCCGGAGGGGTTAGGGTATTGAAGCTCGGTCATGGATTGGATACCAGCCACCCTGTTCATGCGGCCATGCTCTATTTAGCTGAAAAAGCCGAAGAAAAATCCGATGGAAAAATGATTGTACAAGTTTATCCCAACCAACAATTAGGCACGGAAAGAGAACTTGTGGAATTGCTTCAAATAGGTAGCTTGGCCATGACAAAGGTCTCTACTGCCGCCATGGAGGGATTTGCTCCTGAAATAAAAATATTAGGGCAGCCTTATTTATTCAAGGATGATGCCCAACAAGCAAGGGTATTGGAAGGCCCAATTGGGAAGCAGCTTTTGGCAGCCGGAGAGAAATACTGGTTGAAAGGCTTGTGTTTTTATGATGGTGGTAAACGTAGCTTTTATACCAAAGACAAGCCGGTAATGGTTCCTCAAGATATAGAAGGATTGAAGATTAGGGTCATGGAAAGTCCTACTGCAGTAAATATGGTGCAGAGTTTTGGAGGTTCTCCAACTCCCGTATCATTCGGTGAGCTATATACGGCCTTGCAGCAAGGAATTGTGGATGGGGCAGAAAACAACCCGCCCAGCTTTGTTACTTCGCGCCATTATGAAGTATGTAAGTATTATTCCTTAAATGAACATACGGCTATTCCTGATATGATGATTGTAAGTACCAAAGTTTGGGACCTGTTATCCGAAGAGGAAAAAACATGGTTGCAAGAGGCTGCAGATGAATCGGCAGTTTATCAATACAAACTATGGGAAGAATCTGTTGCTGAATCAATGAAAATTTTAGAGGAAGCCGGTGTAGAGGTTTTGTATCCGGACAAAGAGCCTTTTAGAAAAGAGGCAGAGAAGGTCTATGAATTGATGAAAGAATCGGATCCGGAAATGTATAAATTGGTACAAGAAATCAGAAAATATTAAGGGATGGTCAGTTTTAAATCGAAATTAGATAAAATTGTAGGGGTCATGCTTATGGTCATCATGGCCGTAATGGTGCTGAATGTTACCTGGCAGGTTTTTTCCAGGTATGTAATCCAATCTCCAAGTTCTTTTACAGATGAACTTTCAAGGTATTTATTGGTTTGGCTAGGCATGCTTGGAGCTGCTTATGTGGCCGGACAAGGCAATCACCTGGCGATTGATATATTGCCAACCAAACTTACGGGTGAAGCCAAAAGGAAATTATTAATGGTCATCAATGTGGTAATTATATTATTTGTAATTCCTGTGATGATCATGGGAGGGACTAACTTGGTTTATATAACTTTTATTTTGGAACAAAAATCCGCTACCCTTCAATTGCCATTGGCTTATGTGTATATGATGATCCCATTTTCAGGGTTATTGGTGCTTTTTTACCAACTGGTAGACCTTAAAATATTAATGAACCAAAAAGATTCCCAAAATAGCTAAACCATGGAAGAATATTTAAGCATACTTATACTGATCGTTAGTTTTATTATTCTGATGGGCATAGGGGTGCCCGTTGCCTGGGCCTTAGGCTTTTCAAGTTTTCTTACCCTAACGGTGACCATAGCCTCAGTTCCTTCTGCCACCACCATTGCCCAAAGAATGGGAGTTGGCTTGGATAGCTTTGCCCTACTTGCCATTCCGTTTTTTATTCTGGCAGGCGAAATAATGAACAAAGGAGGAATAGCAAATCGGCTTATTGATTTGGCCAAGGCCATGACCGGAAGACTTCCGGGTGGCTTATTGTACGTGAATGTAATCGCAGCCATGTTATTTGGTGCCATAGCAGGATCTGCTGCTGCAGCTGCTTCTGCCATTGGTGGGATATTAGGCCCACGAATGGAAAAAGAAGGTTATCCTAGGGAACTTGGTGCCTCAGTAAATATTACTGCCTCTACCACCGGTTTGATCATTCCGCCATCAAATGTATTGATTGTTTATTCTCTGGCAAGTGGAGGCGTTTCTATTGCCGCTTTATTTATCGCCGGTTATATACCCGGCTTGCTAATCGGGATGTTCTTGATGATTACTGCAGCCATCTTTATCAAAAAGCACAAGCTTAAAGCAGGTGAGCCTACTAGTATTAAAGAGTTGGCCTCCAAATTTTTGGCAGCATTTCCAAGCTTAATGCTTTTGGTGGTCGTGATTGGAGGGATCGTTATTGGCGTATTTACAGCTACAGAAGCCTCAGCAATTGCTGTTGTTTACACCTTGGTTTTGTCCTTTATATATGGCGAAATAAAATTGAAAAATCTTCCGGCTATCTTATTGAAAAGCTCAGAAACTACGGCCATAGTGATGTTACTTATCGCTACCTCAATGAGTATGTCATGGGCAATGTCCAGCGAAAATATCCCTCAGTCAATAAGCTCAGCATTATTGACCATGAGTGACAATAAGTTTGTAATATTAATTATGATTAATTTAATCTTACTTTTTGTAGGAACATTTATGGACATGACTCCGGCAGTTTTGATCTTTACACCGATCTTTTTGCCTGCAGTGGTAACTTTAGGAATAGATCCTGTTCATTTTGGAATCATGATGGTATTGAATTTATGTATTGGGGTTTGTACGCCTCCTGTTGGTTCAGTATTGTTTATAGGGGTGGGAGTGGCCAAAACCACCATCGCCAAAGTTTTCTTCCCCTTACTTCCCTTCTTTGTGGCCATGTTACTAGGATTACTTATCATAACATTGGTACCTGAGCTTACCCTTTGGTTGCCTTCTGTTTTTGGTTTGTAAACCCTTATTTCTATAAATATTTGACTCCTCATCCTTTTCGGTTGAGGAGTTTTTTTTTTCCTAACACGGAGTATTTCTTTTCTATATTTAAAATCTGAGTAAATACTTCCTAGATATACCTATCGGATAAATTCCTGATTTCTTTTGGTTTACTTCCAAGCTTTTAGTTTTTAATTGGCATTAATAAAATCATTTTGGTATTTTGACCTTATATAAGGGATAGTACTTTTATTAGGTGATAAATCGGATTCTATTCAGGTGCTTCTATGCAGATTTCTACCTGCTGCAGGCAGGCCGGTTTGTTCATAGTTTTGCTGTGTTTTAACCCACCGTTATGCTTTTGTATTTGCGATTGTACTGCTCATTTCAAAGCCTAGTCACCCTGGTTATAAACTTGATCACAAATAAGAAAAATGGAAAGAAGAAATGCTTTAAAAAATATTGGTGTTCTGTCCTCAGGGATGTTGATAGCCGGAATCACCAATGCCCTAGGTGAAAATCGTTCGGTGGATTCACCAAAAACGATTCTGCTAGTTTCCGGTTGGCAGGATGTAAACATAGGGGACATTGCCCATACTCCGGGGTTGATTCATGTTTTGAAAACTTTCCTTCCTGACTATAAAATCATCTTGTGGAAAAAATCCCGCGGAGAAAAAGTAAAGGCTCTCCTCAATAAAAACTATCCGGATGTAAAAATTATCTACGGATCAGTTGCTAGAGACGGTATTGTGAAAGATAAGGAAGTAATTGATGCCATGGAAAAGGCGGATATTTTGGTACATGGTTCCGGCCCGTCTGTAGTGGGACAAGACAACTTAGAAGCATGGATGAGGTACACAGACAAGCCCTTTGGTATATTTGGGACAACGATTCAATCCATTTCTCCTGCACTTAAAATAGTACTTGATGCAGCCCATTTTATCTTTACTAGAGAAACAGCTTCCTTGGAGGTGTTAAAGAAACATGGGCTTTCCGGAAAGAACATATCTTTTGCACCCGACGCTACGTTTTTCTTTGACCTTTCTGATGATGACAAAGCCCTTTCATTTTTAGAAAACCACCAATTAATAGAGAAGGAGTTTATTTGTGTGATTCCTAGGCTCAGGTATACCCCATACCATAAATTCAAAAAAGTCAATTGGTCTGCCGAAAAAATCAAGGAAGTGGAAGATACCAATGAAAAACATAAAGAAGTAGATCATGCCAAAATGAGAATGGCAATGATCGAATGGGTTAGAGAAACTGGAAATAAAGTATTGATATGCCCGGAAATGACCTACCAGGTCGATATAATGAACGAACTATTGATTGATCCTTTACCTGATGATGTTAAGAGCAAGGTAATCAAAAGGGCTTATTGGTTGCCCGATGAAGCAGCGTCAATATATGCAAGGGCACATTCGGTGCTTAGTTTTGAGTGCCATTCCCCCATTATTGCAGCAGCCAAGGGTACCCCGATGTTCTATTTAAGACAGCCTGAAGATACTATAAAAGGACAGATGTATTATGATCTAGGCTTGGCAGAATGGGTGTTTGAAATAGAAGAAACCGAGGGCAAGCAAATTGCCGATAAATTGATGGACAATTGGAGAAATTACAAAAAAGCTGAAAGAACCTTAGCAAAGGCAATGCGTAAAGTAGCCACTATTTATAAAGCTTCTTCGAAGAAAATAAAATCAGTGGCTTCTGATTGAATGCTTTATTTCCTTTTACAAGAAAAAATTATCAATAGCTTCAACCAGCAGAACCGATGGTTTTTGTCAGACCTAAGTTATAATGGTATTCATTAAACTTCGCTTTCATCATCAAATATTTCTTCGATTGTGCAATCGAAAAGTTTAGCAATGCGGAAGGCAAGTGGGAGGCTAGGATCAAATTTCCCCTTTTCAATGGCATTTATGGTTTGCCGAGAAACAGCCAGGCTGTCTGCGAGATCTGCTTGTGTCCAATTATTTTGAGCTCGGAGAACTTTCAGATTATTTTTCATTGATATCGCTTTTTTCCTATTGCAATGGCAGCCATATAAGTGAGACTAATGGCAATGACCAAAAATGAAATTTCAGCATCTACCGGAATTAAATTGGTATTGTCCATAAGGTTAAATGAAATTCCTCCAAATACTCCTACACCCAATGCAATGCCCATGGCTTCCAATTGGATTTGCTTTTCCAATTCATCGAGTGATTTAAGAAAGCGAATGTTTGCCAATAACAAACCTCCGGCGAAGAACAAATTTACCAAAAAGCCTATCCAAGTAAATAGGGGATTTTCATCCCACAAAAACTGGTGTCCAAAGGTTACCAAAGCGAGGGTGATTAACCAAAAACTTGTCCAAACTGCTAAATTTTTGGTGATCTGTTTGCGGTTATTTTTCCAATTTTGAGTTTCCATATTCTAATCATTTTGTAAAGTAAACTTTACACAAAGATAAGTGTAATTTTCATAATGTCAAGTTTGTTTTACAT
This sequence comes from Cyclobacterium sp. 1_MG-2023, assembly GCF_030546805.1. Taxonomy (GTDB): domain Bacteria; phylum Bacteroidota; class Bacteroidia; order Cytophagales; family Cyclobacteriaceae; genus Cyclobacterium. The sequence goes on from NZ_JAUOPC010000010.1 coordinate 56,863, forward strand.
TATTTTTCACATTGATTATTTAGGTGGGTGGGATAAGGTCTTAATAAAAATAGCCCGGACTACTGATTAGTAACCGGGCTATTAACGTGTAAATACCTTAAAATTTATTCATTCGAACTTTCTTCGATAGTGGTGAGAGGGGGTACATTGTTCTCATACCCTGAATATCCTTTGTTTTGATTGATAATCCCTTGTGTATTACTGTTTATGGCCGGTGCAGGAATTGGCCAAAGTACATGATAGGGACTGTAGGTATAAGTGTCCCCATGTCTAGTAAAAACCCCTTTATTGTAAAAATCCGTAACAGACATGATTCTATCATACAAGAAGTTGTCTTCCGAGAAATTATCCAAGGAATAGGTTTTTCCGTTGTAAGCTTCTTTACCGGTATTAGCAAAAATAAACGCCATCCTGGTAAGCTCAGTTTTCCTAGGCTCCTCATAATACAACTCTCTTGCTCTTTCGTCCAAGATAGTTCCAATATTCATTTTTTCAGGTCCGTAAGGTGCTGCTCCTGCACGAGTTCTTACAGCATTTAGGTCATTGGCAGCATTGGCTAAATCACCTTTCCATACATAGGCTTCGGCCCTTAATAGGTAAGTCTCTGCCAACCTAAAAATATACCAGTCACTATGTCCCCCTGCAGGTCGGATGTTTTGAGGTTCCGGAATATACAATTTGTAATGAGGCCAAGAGAACCAACTTCTAATGGTATCTACGACCAATACTGTCCCTTCGTCATTCCTGAATTGAAGAGATTGTCCATAGTAATCGTCAACTCCTTTTAAATCAGGATTGTTGTAAACCATATCAGTCATGTCCATCCAGTTTCCTGGAGCATGCCTGAGATCGTTTTCGTCATCCCAAATCATACTTTGATGATACCAAGTTCCTCTTAATCTTCCAATCCCTCTTCCATATTTAGTGACTTGGTCTATTTCGATTCCGGGTTGGTCAATCGTCCCTCTGTTTCCATTGGGTGTATTTATATTGGTAAACCAAAACGGAACACCTTGACGCATAGAAGACATGCCTCCTGAATTCCCTTCAGTATCGATTCTATCCATAACCATTAAAATGGCTTCAGTATTTACATTGGCCGATTTGTTTTCAGGTCGATGTAAGTCCCAAATTAAATTTTTCTCAGGATCATTACCTGTTGAACCAAATCTTTCAGTCATTAAGGAGTGGGTGCCTCCATCGATTAACCTAGAAGCTGAAGCAATGGCGTCATCAAATTCACCTAAAGCAAGGTTTACTTTAGTAAGAAGGTGTTGTATGGCCCCTTTAGGTACCTGACCTTTATCCATTATTGAAGGTACCCAAGGTTCAGCCCACTCTAAGTCTTCTTTGATTTTGCGAAGGATTACTTCTCTTTTTGTTGAATAAAAATCCAATCTTGGTTCGAGTATTTCTTCAAGAATTAATGGCACGTCTCCAAATTGATTGGTAAGCCTATAGTATCTTAATGCCCTATGAAAATAAGCAGTACCCAAAATATGATTTCTTTCTTCTTCCGATTCATAATCTGTGGGGTCATCAATTCTAGATATTACGGTATTGGCATATTTTATTCCTTTAAATCCTTCGTACCAGTACCAGCCAATCCGATTGTAATTGGCTGAGTTTAGGTTTGCATCAGGCGTAATTAATAGGTTCAAATCCTGAGCAGGACCGGACTTATCTGTAGTTCCTTCCACAGCTACCTCCGTAAAGATATGCTCTGTGAGGATTGGAGAGCCATCTCCTGTGTACTCATGTCTCATGTTTCGTTCACAAGCCACCAATGCACTCCAAAGCCCGCTCGATGAATTGAAGGTGTTTTCAGGTGCATAAAAGGATAGTGGTTTTGGGTCAAGCCAACCTTCATCACAGGAACTTGTACTAAGCATTAAACCAGTGGCCATTAGCCCTAGGTAAAAATTCAGTTTTTTTATTTTAAGATTCATAATTTCTGTCTTTAATAGTAGGGTTTACAAAGTCAAATCAATTCCAAGAGTAAAAATTCTTGGTGTGGGGCCGGCAGATTCAGGGTCCCAAAAATTAAACTCTGTAGCATAAAAGCCTACATTTCTCACATTCATATAAAATCGTAAATTTTCTATTTTGGCCCTTTCCACTAAATCACGAGGGACTGTATAAGCTAAGGAAATATTTTCTAAGCGAACGAAAGACCTGCTTTGATAAACGTTGAAGCCCCCGGCTCCGCCTTCACTTGAGTAAAGTCTGGCCCATTCATTGTTTGGGTTCTCCTCTGTCCAATAAGGTAAAATATAGGAGTTAGATCGGTCTAGGAATCCTTGTCTATTTTTTCTTTGGTTGAAAGTACCCATATGGCCTAAATAAGCATACATCATAAACGACACATCAAAGTTTTTCCATAGCTTAAATTCATTTCTTAAACTCCATCTGGAACGGGGCTCGGTAAAGCCTAGAAATTCCCTATCAGCATTGGTATAAAGACCATCTTCATTTACATCTTCAATCTTAAAATCTCCGGGCTTTACACCGTAATCAGCTGCTTGGTCTGCTTCAGGGGTTTGCCATATGCCATCTGTTTTATAATCCCAAATTGCATCAATAGGATGGTCAATAAACCAACGGTTTTCGATGTCGTCCAATTCTTCTCCATTTTCATCCAAATCACCATAGAGACTAATTATCTTGTTGCGATTCATCTGAAAATTTAGGTTTGCTCTCCAGGTTAGGTTTGATCTTTGCAAAAGCTGACTATTCAAACTTATTTCAAAACCACGGTTTCTTACTTCACCTAAATTGTCATAGACAAAATTAAATCCTAGTATATCTGGAAGTGATCTTTGAACCAAGAGATCCGTCGTTGACATGTCATAGACCTCAATGGTGCCATCCAAAATGCTATTAAACAAAGAAAAATCAAGACCAAGGTTTGTAGAGGTGGTTTTTTCCCATTTTAAATTGGAGTTCTGCATGGTGTTTACATACAGTTGACTCACAAAATACAATTCACCACTTGGCCTTTGGTAAAAATATTTACCGGTTGACAAATCTGAAAGGGCTGCATATCTACCAATATCTCTGTTGCCATTGACACCCCAAGAGGCCCTTAATTTACCGTAATCTAGCCATGGGATATTTACAAAGTCTTCATCTGTAAAAACCCATCCGAAGGCTGCCGATGTAAAAGTTGCCCTAGGATTGCTTTGACCAAAGGCGGAATACCCATCTCTCCTAACTGAAAGCGTGGTGATATATTTATCGGATAAGGTATAAATTAACCTGCCCATAAGTGCGTCTGCTGTATGGTATTGGTCATTACTGGAAATGATGGCATTAATACCAGCACCTATATTATGGTAGCCCAGTCGGTCATGGGGTTCAAATCCCACATTGGTCATGGTATTGTCCCAACTTTGATACTTTTCTGCGTTGGCGAGAAGGGTTACATCAAAATTATGCTTGTTGTTGAAGTTTTTATTCCAGCTTAGAATGTTGTCTACTTGCCAGAAATAAACCTTTCTTTGTTGCCTACTGGCCCTACCACCCATGTTTTCAAAGCTTTGGTGGGCAGCCATCTCATGGTTGTAACGTTCATAAAATTCATAACGAGGAGTGAAATTCGTTCTAAATTTAATTCCGAAAGGCAATTCGATGGCAGCAAATAAAGTAGCATTGATTGTGGTTTCTTTTTGTAGCCTGTCTGTATATTGGGGTGTATAATATGGATGTCTGCCACCACTACCCTCTTCGTTAGGCATAAATCTAAGACTTTCCCCATCTTCTAAAAAGGGTTCGGCCCAAGGAGATAAATTCACCATGTTTCCCCAGCTGACAGGAATCTGACTCTCATCTCTATCTGCAAACTGTGTGTTCATACCCACTGTTAGCCAGTCATTTACATTTCCTTCAATATTGAATCTACTTCGGATAGTGGTAAATTTGTCACCGACTATAATGCCTTCATTGTCCAAGTAACCCATGGACCAATAATATTTAAAATCTTCATTCCTCGCGGATAGACTCACGGTATGGTCTTGTCTTAACCCGTTTTGAAACATCATATTGTACCAATTGACACTTTCTCCTAATTTATAATTGGCAATTTCTAGAGGTTGCATGTTCAAACGTTGTAACCAAACAGTTTCGGGATCTCCTTCTGAACCATCATAGTCTAGCCAAGTGTCCAAAGAAATATTATCAGGTAGGGTATTGGGGTTGGAAAACCTATAAGGTTCAAAACCTCCTGCATTAATACTTTCCATTACATCCTGTCGCCAATCCAAGAATCCTTGAGGGCCATAAACAGGTTCATTTTTAGCCATGGTAGCCAATCCCCAGTTGGAATTGATTTTAATCTGTGTTTTGCCTAATTCCCCTTTTTTTGTATTGATCAAAACTACTCCATTAGCTGCTTTTGCTCCAAAAACAGCTGCTGAACTTGCATCTTTTAATACATCTATGCTTTCTATGTCATTTGGGTTAATATCAGACAGTTGCCCGTAGTATATTGCTCCGTCAAGAACTAAAAGAGGACTAGATCCTGCATTTAGAGATGTTCTTCCCCGAACTTCAAGACTTCCTCCTCCTTTTGCAGAGGTACTTAAGCCTACATTTAGTCCGGCAATATTGCCTCTTAGAACATCTTGGATGGAATTCGGATTCTCATTCTCAAGTTTAGATGCCGTTACTGAGGAGACTGCACCTGTGAGGTCTCTCTTTCTAGCAGTACCATATCCTATGACAACAACTTCATCTAAGGATGCAGTATCCATAATCAAGGTTATATTGATCTCGGATTGATTGCCAATGGCAACTGTTTGGGACTCGAAACCCACATATGAAAAAGTCAATTGAGCATCCTCCGGGGCATTGATAGTATAAGTTCCATCTATGTCGGTTACAGTTCCAGAACCTTGGCCCTCAATTAAAACAGTGACACCGGGAATTCCCTCACCAGTCTCGTCTGTCACCCGGCCTGTAATCGTTACATCCGCTTCAAATTCACTTTTGGTTAATTCAGCAGTATACCCAACAGCAGTGTACAGCAACAAGAAACAGAGTATCAGAATTTTCAATTCTGATACTCTGAAAAATTGATTTTGTAATAAATTTTTCATCTTTTTTGGGTTAGAGTTAATAGAAAATTTTAAAGAGAATATAGAATTTTTGATTATAAAAAAATCTATATAATATTCAATTATAGTAAATCTAAATTTATTATGCAATCGGTTTCATTTCTTAATAAAATGATGTACGTAACCGATTAAGGAAAAATTATTTGGATAATATTTAAATTTGGCGAATTTTTATTTTAAAAAGCAATTATTATTTTATAGTTTGAATATTGTAATATTCATAAAAATTAATGTAAAAGAATAAAAATTATATTGTAAATATTTTTAAAAGTAATTTTAAACTAAAATAAATTAATTATATTAAAATGAAATTATAATGAGGTTGAATTTTAATATAATAATTCAATTATTAACTACTTATTCGCTATCTTGATCAATTTACTTTGGGGTTTAAATACCTAACCATTTCTCTTAAGAGAGGGAAGGACTTATTCCGGTTTAAGGCAAAGGCTAAAACCGAATTGTAAATAGAAACTTAGGACCAGTTAGAGCAGGAATTCATTTCCATATAAAGGCTTTGGAAACACTGCTTTTAATTTAAAACCTTTCTTTTTTTATGACAAATACTTAAGAATTCCCTATTAATATGCAATTTCCATCATTTGCCATTGATGTATTTGTAAAAAAAAGTAAATTGAAGGTTATTGACTCAAAATAATTTAAAAGTCTAAATAATATTCGGAATGTTAATGCTCAATTGGCGGGGTTATTTCTTTTTGTTGCCTGTATTTTTTGCAATGCTAGTCTTTTTCTGTTTACCGTCCTGTAAACAAGAAGGTAAGCAAGCATTACCTGCCCAAGTAGATTTTAATTTTCATATAAAACCGATCCTTGTGCAGAAATGTTACCTCTGTCATGGGCCTGATCCTAGTAGCAGAGAGGCAGGTCTGCGTTTAGATCTCAAGGAGGGAGCGACCATGCTCTTGGAAAGTGGCAAAACAGCCATCGTCCCTTCTGCTGTTCACAAAAGCGCTTTGATTGAACGGATTACAAGTGATAATCCGGAAGTAGTCATGCCACCACCCTCATTAAAACAAAAATTATCGGATTATGAGGTGGCTCTTATAAAAAAATGGATAAAAGAAGGAGCAGAATATGAACCTCATTGGGCATTTATGCCAGCTGAAACCAATAAGAAAGTGGTTAAGGCAGACTTTTTTGAGCAAATTGATGCTTTGATCCAAGAAAAGATTAGCGAAAAGGGCTTGGAGTCAAGTGAGAAAGCAGATAAATACCAGTTGATACGAAGGTTGTCATTTGTCCTAACAGGCCTTCCTCCTGATGTGGAAAGGGTGAAGCAGTTTGTAGCCGATGAGTGCCCAGAAGCTTATATGGACTTGGTTGATGAATACCTTAATCATCCTGCTTTTGGAGAAAAATGGGCCAGCCATTGGATGGATGTGGTGAGGTATGCAGAGACCAAAGGTCATGAGTTTGATTATCAAATTCAAGGAGCTTGGAGATTTAGGGATTATTTGATTCGGGCTTTTAATCAAGGTGTCCCTTACGATCAATTGTTGAAAGAACAACTTATGGGAGATATGCTTTCCAGTCCCCGAGAAAACCCCGTTTCAGGGGAGAATGAGTCTGCCTTAGGTACCATGTTTTTTACAATGAGTGAGGGAACCCATAGTCCGGTAGATATCAAAAAGGATGAGGCAGACAGGATAGATAATATGATAGATGTGGTGGGAAAAAGCTTTCAAGGATTGACAGTGGCATGTGCCAAATGTCATGACCATAAATTTGACCCTATTCCTACAGCAGATTATTATGGTCTTTATGGAATGTTAGGAAGTACCAGGTTCAGTCCTTTGCCGGTCGGGAATGGTAAAATAAAATTCAATACTGTTTCTAAGGCTGCTGAACTAAAGAGAAAAATTAAATCCTTAGTAGCCAATGAATGGACTGGGCCTTTGGAGGAAGATAGTATACCTGTCCGGCTTGTAAATATTAGTTCAGTTCCTGAATCAGCTAAAGATATAAATATAATTGCTGATTTTAGAGGGCTTGATTTTCAAGGGTGGAAAGCAGATGGTTTGGCTTTTGGGGCAAATACGACCTTAGGAGAGCCTATTTTTTCTTCTTCTACAAGTACCTTAAAAGCTTTATCGCCGGGATTTGCCTCTAGTCAACAATTTGGGAGAGGCATTTGGGGAGCTTTGAGGTCTCCGGATTTTACGGTAGACAAGAATTTCATTGGTATTAGCGCTAGGGGTAAAGGTGCCAGTATCCGCATAGTTATGGAAAATTTTCAATTGATAAGTTATCCTATTTATGGTGGATTGGATCAAAAAGTGGATGATGAAGCTTGGCAAAACTATACTTTTGACCTAAGTGCCTGGAAAGGACGTAAGGTATATATTGAAATTTTACCTGGATCCTTTGTCAGGCATCAATATACCCAGAAAGCCGATGCATATATAGAGGCTGAATATGTGATATCCTTTGACGAAGCATGGCAAACTCCTGACCTAAAAGACACTGAAGCCAATCTTTCTATTTCCAAGGTGGTAAACCATTGGGTGACCGGGAAAAGTTCTGCTAAAGAAATTGCCTTCCTCAACCGAGAATTAACAAAAGGGAAATTGAAAAAGGATTTCCCATCTGCACTTGCCTTAAAAATGAAGTGTGATTCCCTTGGAAGACTGGTAAAAGACAGTGTTTTTATTCAAGGAGTGACAGAGGGTTTTGGTGGAGAAAGCAACATTTTTATTCGTGGCAATCATTCGGATCCCAGTAATGAAAAAGTTCCTAGAATTTTTCTTTCGGGAATATTTGAAGAGCAAAAGCCTTACCAAGGAGATGGGAGTGGGAGGCAGCAAATGGTTGAGATGATGCTGGCAGCGGACAACCCACTTACTTCTAGGGTAATGGTGAATAGAATTTGGCACCATGTTTTCGGTAAAGGTCTGGTAGAAACAGTGGATAATTTTGGTCTTCAAGGGAAGTTACCTACCCATCCCGAATTATTGGATTATTTGGCCTTAGCTTTTGTTAAAAATTCATGGTCCATAAAGACGATGATAAAAAATATGGTGCTTACACAAGCCTTTCAAAGGAGTACTTCCGGAGGCAGCATGTCTTTAGATCCTGACAATTTATACCTGAGCCGTTATTCTGTCAGGAGACTTGAGGCAGAAAGTATCAGGGATGCGGTTTTAAAAGCAGCCGGTACATTGGATAGCACCATGTTTGGTAAGCCGGTACCTGTCCATTTGACTGAATTTATGCAGGGGAGGGGGAGACCCGGTGATTCCGGGCCTTTGGATGGAAACGGGAGAAGGTCCGTTTACCTAGAAGTCAGAAGAAATTTCCTCGACCGCATGATGACAGCCTTTGACCGACCAACGCCCTTTACCACCTTCGGCAAGCGAGATGTCACCAATGTCCCGGCTCAATCTTTGTTTTTAATGAATGATCCATTTATTACTGAACAGGCGAATCATATGGCGAATCAACTATTGAATAATAAGAATTTGATGGAAGATGAAGATAGGATCAATGATGCTTATTTGAGAGCTTTTGCTAGACTTCCTTCACCCGATGAAATAAGTAAGGGACTGGGTTTTGTCAATAAAACCAAAATTCAATTGGCCGAAAATGCGGAATCGGATAAAGCGCTAAATATTTTGGCATGGAAAGAATATTGCCATGCTTTATTCAATATGAAATCATTTATTTATTTAATGTAACCCCATGAATTATCACAAGCCTTTTTTTAATAGGACCTTAAGTAGGCGGGAGATGTTGAAAATGAGCAGCTGTGGATTTGGGTCCTTGGCTCTTATGGGTATGGTGGGTAGCTTAGGGAGTGCTTGTAAGTCCACAGACCGAGAGTCACAAGCCTTGCTAAGTCAGTTGGCCAAAGCACCAAATTTCCTTCCAAAGGCAAAGAATGTGATCTTTTTATACATGGATGGAGGCGTATCACAAGTAGATTCTTTTGACCCAAAACCTAGACTTGCCAAGGAAAATGGCATGGACCCTAAATTCAAGATTGACGCCACCCAGTTTAATAACAATGGTAAAATTCTTCAAAGCCCTTGGGATTTTAAGCAGTACGGTGAATCCGGTTTGGCGGTAAGTGAATTGTTTCCCCATATCGCCAGTTGTGCGGATGATTTGGCTTTGATCCGATCCATGGTTTCAGATTTTCCGGAACATACCAATGCCAATTATTTTCTTCATACAGGAAGTGGTTTGCAGGGAAGGCCGAGTATGGGAGCTTGGGTAAACTACGGCTTAGGGACAGAAAACAGCAATTTACCGGGATATGTAGTGCTGGATGGAGGCTTGATTCCACCGGGAGGGGTTGATAATTTTAAAAATGGGTTTCTGCCTGCAGACTATCAGGCATCTATTATGAAAACAGGTAATATACCAGTGGCAAATATCAAGCCCGACAGTACTTCTGCAAAGTACCAAAAGCAAAAGTTGGATTTTATTCATGAGATGGATGCCAGGGAGGAGGGGAGTTCAAGTGAAATTGAGGCAGCAATAAAAAATTATGAATTGGCTTACCATATGCAGTCTTCTGTACCCGAATTGACAGAATTTTCTGCAGAAAGTAAAGCCACACAAAAGCTATACGGACTATTCGATGAAGATTTGAATACCAGGAATTATGGTGCCCAATGTTTGATGGCCAGAAGGCTGGTGGAAAGAGGGGTAAGATTTGTGGAACTTACCTGTCCATATATGAGTGGCATAGATCGATGGGACCAGCATCAAAGCCTAAAAGATGGGCATGAACGAAATGCTCATGCGGTGGATCAACCGATCGCCGGACTATTAAAAGACCTAAAATCAAGGGGGCTTTTAGAAGAAACCTTAGTGGTGTGGACCGGGGAGTTTGGAAGGACACCTTTTGCTCAGGGTTCAGATGGTAGAGATCATAACCCTTCAGCTTTTAGCATGTGGATGGCCGGTGCCGGAATAAAGAAAGGTACAATTTATGGACAAACAGATGAATATGGATATCGTGTAGTGGAAAACCCTGTCACCATTCACGATCTTCATGCCACCATACTATCTTTGTTGGGAGTGGATCATAAACAATTGACCTATCATTTTGGAGGAAGAGATTTTAGATTAACCGATGTTCATGGAAATGTGGTGAAAGATATTCTTGCTTAATCAAAGTAGTAACTTATCGGTTTAAATTTTCATATATTTTAAACCACAATGAAAACCTTTTTATACGAAAATCACCTAAGCCTTGTCTTTTATGTTATTGAATAAATTGATTCCTATTCTTTTTTTTACCACCATCCTGTTTGTCTCCCATGAGCTACTTAGCCAAGAGGAGTTGAAGAATCCTTTAAGAGTCGGGACCACGAACAAGCTGAATTTTGCCAATAGAACAGCTAATACCCCAACAATAGATAGTGATTTTCCGGGAGGGAATGTTATTATTGAAAAGATTTTAGGGGATACCATTTTTTTTAGGCCTGATCTTAGAGATACTCCTAGTGAATGGTTTTACTGGTGTTTTACCGTAAAAAACACTTCCCATAAAAAATGGTTTTTTAAAGCCACCAAGCCCAATGTTTTGACCAATATGGGAGCGGCTTACAGTACTGATGGTGGATATAAATGGCAATGGATTGATCAGGAGAACCACCTTGGATCTGACCTTTTTAGTTTTAATTTTTCGGGTGATGGAAAACCTGTTAGGTTAAGTATGGGTATGGCTTATACACAGAAAAACTTCGACACGTTTATGTTGAAATACAATTCATCCCCATATATAAAAAAGTCCGTGCTAAGCATCACGAGAGCGGGAAGAGAAGTTGAGCAGTTACTGATAAGTGATTTCAAGACCAAACCGAAGTTCAAGGTATTGTTTACAGCCAGAGCACATGCCGGAGAAATGATGAGTAATTATATTATAGAGGGGATGGTTGAGGCTTTATTGTCAGCAGATGCGTCCATGAGGCTCTTGCTAGAAAATGCAGAGATTATGATCGTCCCATTTTTGGATAAGGATGGGGTTGAACAAGGAGATCAAGGTAAGAACCGCAGTCCTAGGGATCATAATCGGGACTATTCCGGAGAGAGTATTTATACGAGTACAAAGGCTATAAGAGAGGATATTCCAGAATGGTTGGCAGGTTTGCCATGGATAGGGATAGATCTTCACAATCCTTGGATCAAAGGAGAAAATAATGAATGGGTATATTTTGTAGGGAATGAAGACCAGCGGATTTCGGCGGCCCAAGAAAAGTTTGTTAATACACTGATTAAAAGCCAAAAAGGACCATTAAAAATGGATAGCAAAACTGGTTTTCTTGCCTTTGGGACTGCTTGGAATAAAGGAAGCAATTATGAACAAGGCTATTCTTTCAGTAAGTGGGCTTCAGGATTTTTTGATGAGGGCTTGATAATGACAAGCACTTTAGAGTTTCCTTTTGGTATCAATAATGGTCAGGTGGTGACCCAAGAAAAAGCCCGTCTATTTGGGAAAGATTTGATATTTGCTCTTTCGGAGTATGTGGATTTTTAACATTTCTAAAAGTTAAATTGCTTGTAGTGCTTAAGAAAAATTCAGGCACTTTTATTCCCTTTTGTAGAAGTATTTATTAATTTTTGATGAGTATTTGATCTACTTTTCCATCAATGTTAATTAACGGTAATATTAGGATTCAGGCTTTTTTTATTGAGGCAACTTTGCCTTCTATTATGTATAATCACCTAAGAAACTGTAACAAAGGTTGAGTATTTGTTTCATGATTTATTTTTTAGCTACTACTCATTAATCTCATTAGGGATTGATTTTTTGTTTGCGCTTAAGGAGATTATCATTTTATAAAAAACCAAAATTTTCACGACTGATATAATTTAGGACTTTAAGTAATCCATTAATTATATGTTGCTGATTTCCAGCATGATTGAATTTTTTTAGATGATTCTATTAGCATTACCTGATCTAAGATTTTTAGTTATACGGAATTAAATAGCAATACCAGTTAAAAATTCTATTTATAACTAGTAAATATTAATCTAGTATTATTTTACTAATAAAAATTATAACTAGATTTTGTAATGAATAAATAATAACTATATTTAACTTTCTTTTTTAAAATAATGTGATAAAAATGATGAGTTTAAGTAAAAAATTAAAATTAAATCAAGAAAGGGGGTAAAATATGAGGTAATTTATTCTGTATTGAATTAAATAATTTTTGGGTTCAGTCAAGAATTATTTGCCTAAGGAATATTTTAAAAGTTTATTTTTAATAAAAATTCAATTATTTGTTAAATATTTTACAATTATTAAAATTTTAAATATGTTTAAAAGTAGAATTATCCTACTGATGTTATTTGTTTTGCCAGTCTTTACGATTTTGGCGCAACAGCGTAGTATCACAGGAACAGTTACTGATGAAACGGGAGAGCCTATACCTTCTGTATTGGTGTTAATTAAAGGGTCTACTGCAGGAACAACTACTGATTTGGATGGTACATATAGTATTTCAGTTCCCGGAGAGGTTACCTTAATCTTTAATATGATTGGGTTTAATGGTCAGGAAATTAGTACTGAAGGAAAAAATACCATTGATGTAACTCTTCAAGAATCAAGTGTAGATTTAAATGAAGTGGTGGTAGTTGGTTTTAGTGAGGTTGAAAGACAGCATTTGGCTTCTTCTGTTGAGCAGCTTGACATGGATTTAGTAAAAAGCCGTCCTATTTTTAAATTGGAAGAAGCATTTAGTGGAACCATTCCTGGTGTTACACTTATGCAAGGTAATAACCTTCCCGGTAGTGTGCCTGGGTCTATATCAATCAGGGGTATTAGTACTTTACAAAATGCCGGTCCTTTGGTTATCATTGATGGAATGGAGCAATCTCTTACAGATATTGATCCGAATCAAGTTAAAAATATTACGGTATTAAAGGATGCAGCATCGGCTGCACTTTATGGTTCAAGAGGAGCGAATGGGGTGATTATTATCGAAACGGATCGGGGTACAACCGGTCAGTTTAAGGTAAACTTACATTCTTGGGGGGCACTTCATAATCCCATAGATTTACCGGATTTTGTGGGAGCTTCAGATTATATGAAACTCAACAATGAAGCAAGAGGGTATCAAGGCCAATCTCTATTGTTTTCTGATACAGACATAACAGCAGCAGAAAGTGGAAATTATACAAATGTCAACTGGCTTGATGAGATCATGCAACGTCAATCCTATTCCCACAATACTTCTGCCAGTATTTCAGGAGGAGGAGGAGTTGGTACCTTCAATTTAATGTTAGGCTATATTGATGAAAACGGGATGAATGAATTGGAAGGTTCCAATAAGTTTTCCGCTCGATTCAATACCAATATTAATATAGCAGATAAATTTGTCCTGCTTGCTGATTTTTATGCACATAGATTACAAGTTGACAGACTTCAAGCCAATAACGATGGTCATGGTCTTTATCAGCTTGCTTGGAGGATGAATCCTACCCAGCCCATATTCTATGAATCAGAATTAGAGAATAATTATATTCTTCATAATAATATCAATCCGCTTGCTTCAATTGAGCATGGAGGGTCCTGGAATGCTTTGCATGATAGAAGTACTATTAACCTTAGACCTAAGTATTTTATTAATAAAAACTTAAGTGTAGAGGGGAATGTATCTTATATGATAAATAAGTCTGCTAATAAGTACAAGAGGTTGACCTATAAGTTTTTTGATGGTGATGGCAAGCCTGTAAATATTTGGAGTAACTCAGTTGGTGCTAGTCAAGGAGTAAGCCAAAGCCAGGTTACTGCAAGAGCATTGATAAATTATGAAAAGGAACTTAGACAAGGTCAAGATAAGATTTACTTATTGGGTGGTGCGGAGATAATGAACAATACTTACACAGATTATAGAGAGTTTTCTAAATCTTCCTTTTTTACAAAATTAAATTATTCTTATGATAGTCGGTACTTAATAGAAGTAACAGCCAGAGGGGATGGTTCAAGTAAATTCGCACCTAACAATAGATGGGGATTCTTTCCATCCGGTGCTTTTGCGTGGAATGTTCACAATGAGTCATTTATGAATGGCTTAATAAGTTCTGGGGTTGTGAATAATTTAAAATTTAGGGCATCTTACGGGTTAATCGGTAATGAAAATGTCGACCCTTATTTGTGGCAGGAAGTAGTTAATACTTGGGGTTGGACCATGCGCGTACCGAACCCTGATTTTAGTTGGGAAAAACAAAGACAATCTAATTTTGGCTTGGACCTGACTACTTTTAATAATAAGCTAAATTTGACGGCTGAATACTATCATAAATTTTCTTATGACTTAATATACTCTGACTTTCCGGTCCCACCATTGACAGGTTCTTATTATTTAACTTCTTCTGTGAATATTGGTGAAGTAGAGAATAAAGGTTGGGAGTTTTCTGCTAATTATGCTGATAAGGTCGGAGAGGTAGATTATAGTATTGGTGGAATCTTCTTCGATAACCAAAACCGTGTGCTTAAAGCAGGTTATAATCGTTCGGATACCTTAATTTTTAAAAGTAATCAAGATAAAATTTGGTATGAAGGAATAGCAATAGATAACTATTTTGGTTACGAAAGTGACGGATACTTCCAGACTTGGGAGGAAGTAGACGGCACTGAAGCAAAATTACCCAATACTTATCCTGGTGATATTAAGTATAAGGATAAAAATGGTGATGGTGTTATTAATGATGAAGATAAAATTAATCTCGGAGATCCTTTTCCTCACTTAAACTATTCCATTAATTTCAATTTAAGATTCCGCCGTTGGGATTTTAACTTTCTCGGACAGGGAGTAGGTAAAAGGTTAGGTAGATTAAATGGGATGGAAGGTTATCCGGTTTTAATGGATGGTGTTAATAATAACCTTGGTGCTCCAAGAGAATATTACATGAATAACAGATGGACCCCGGAAACAACGGATAGCCGTTTCCCAAGGGTTTGGACAGGTTCTAGTCCGAATGCTTTACTTAGTGATGTTTGGCTTAGCAATGCAGCTTTCTTTAGGGTGAAAATGTTACAATTAGGCTATACTGTTCCCAAAATTGGACGCAATATCAACAGCGTAAGGATATATTTTAATGCTCAGGATGCAATTACTTTTACTAAGTGGGAAGGTTTAGAACCGGAAAGAGATGGAGGGAATGGTAATTATCCAAGGATGGCAACTTTTAGTTTGGGAGTTAAAGCCACTATAAATTAAGAAGGAAACCATGAGAAAAATACTAATAATATTCGCAATAATTGGACTTAGCCTAACAGGGTGTGTGGAATTTCTTGATAAAACGGATCCAACAGCAACCTCATTTGTAGAATTCTTTAATGATGAAGAAGATTTACGTAGGGTAGTTTATAGTAGTTATTTGGATGTTTTTACTCATCCAAGTTCTCATCAGACTCTATTTTACATGGAGGAAGGTAAATCTGATAATGCATACAGTAGAGTAGATGGGCATCATCACCAAAGAATAGCTAATGGAAACATCAATAGTACTACCTCAGCATTTCTTTTTTATTACGAGTTACAAATGAAGCATTTAGGTAGGCTAAATACTTTTGTAGAAAATGCAGATATACCCTATGTAGAGGATGAGGCTGTAAGAACGAAATATAAGGCCATTTTAGAAGCACTTCGAGTTTGGCATTATTTTAAGCTTACTTTCAGATGGGGTGATGTTCCTTTTCATTTACAGCCTGCTGATTTGGTAGATGCACTTCAGCCTACTACTCCTAAGGAAGAAATTTTGAACCAGCTTTTTCCTTTGGCTGATGACATTGCCTCACGTTTACCCGCCGATGAGTACACCTCAGACAAGTATATGTTCAATAAATATTCATTCAAGGCGTTGACCATGAGGTATGCATTGTATAATGGTCGTTATGAATTGGCTGCCCAATTAGCTAAAGAGATAATGGACAGTGAAAAATATGCATTGTATTCAAATTATGAAGAGCTTTTCCAGTATGAAGGGGCCTCAACAAACAATGAATTTATCATGCACTTTGATATGCAAAGCCATAACAATAGTGCTACCAATTCATTTCGAGATTTAGGTCCACATTATCGTACAGGGAATGGTCAATCGTATGTAGTACCATTAAAAGCATTGGTAGATTCATATTGGACCCTCCAAGGTAGGCCTATCTCAAATTGCCCCCTCCATACTGAAGAAGAGTATTTACTAGATCCTAACTTAAATAGAGATCCAAGATATGAATCAAGTATAATGGGGCATGGTGATACATTTTACGGTGAACCAATTGATATCTACAATACCAATAATCCAATGTTTTTTGAAAATCAGAGAGCAAGTAAGTCGGGGTTCTGGTTTAAGAAATTTGTCTCTGAAGCTGACGCATTTAGGTCTGGAGGGAATTTCGATTTTGGCTTGTTACGTTATGCTGAAGTGTTGTTAACTTATGCAGAAGCTAAAATCATGTTGAATGACATTGATGATTTAGCGTTGGAAAGCATCAATATGATTAGACAGAGGGCTGGTTTGGACATGACCATAGCCGATGTTACTGGTGCTGAATACAGTGATTTTAGTCAAGATGATTGGATCAACTTGATCAGAAATGAAAGAAGAATCGAATTTGCAGGAGAGGGACTCAGGTATGAGGATATAATTCGATGGGAAATAGCTGAAGAGGTATTAAATCAGCCTGCCTTGGGACATACGCGTATGGAAAATGGAGAAATGGTTTCTCTAAAGATTGAAGACCGTTCTTTCCAACCGCATAATTACCGTTGGCCCTTTCATGAAAACAGTTTAAGAGTAGAACCGGGATTAACTCAAAATCCAGGTTATTAGTAAATGATTTATTTCTTTGGTAATAAAAGGCCTACTTATTAAGTAGGCCTTTTTATTTGATAGCGATTTTAATTTGTAAATTATCGAATGATCTTTATGAGTTGATCAGCGGACTCTATCATAGGGTAATACCTATGCAATTAAATCTCTAACCTTCTAGCTACCTAAAAGTAAATTATGGAAATTTCTTATTCAGAAACACGGGAAATAGATGAAAAACAGATCGTAGCACTTTACCTAGCGAATAAGTGGACTGCTGCGGATAAACCCAAACAATTGAAAAAAGCACTCTTAAATTCCCATACATTGGTTTCAGCTTGGGAGGGAGAAAAACTAGTGGGCATTGGAAATGCAATTTCTGATGGTTACCTGGTCGTATATTATCCTCATTTATTGGTTCATCCGGACTATCAAAATAGAGGGATTGGGCAAAATATTATCGCAAACCTTAAAAAAAAATATATACACTTTCATATGCATATGTTAACAGCAGATGGGAACTCAGTTGGGTTTTATGAAAAATCCGGATTTAGGTTGGCAGGCGATACCCGAGCCATGTGGATTTATCAAGGAGAGGATCATTAAGAAATCAACTAATTTTGAGAGTGAAGAAGTCGATCATTTTTTAACCAAGGTTGGGGAAATGGAGTGGTTTGTCAAAATTTAAGTCCCATATCCCAATGCTGATTTTTTAGGTCATATTATTACCCTTGATGGTTTACCATTAGATTTATATTATTTAAAATATATTTTTTAATGTTAATTTTTTTTTATTTTTTTAAATTCTTGACTATAATTATGTCAACTTAAGGTGTTATTATCATCTTTTACCTTCTTTTTTATAAAAAGTCAAGATTTATTTGATGAATTATTCTTTAGTATTGGATTAAACTGAAATTTTATTTAATTTAATACAGTTGTTCTGATTAGCGAAATATGATTCAATAAATTATAGCAATTCGATATATTGTTCTAAAGGTTATATTTCTTCCATTATAAGTTTAAAATAAATTGATTCGATAGAATTAATTTATTTTTTAGGAATAGAAAATTAAAGAAATCAACCTTACCAATTGGTTTTAAATCCGCATTATACGTCGGATTTTATCATTCTTTTTTCAATTGTCCCTCGACCCAACTAATTTATGAAACTACCTCTCTAAATTATAACAGGGGATTTTCGATTCATAACTAAAATAAATTTATATGTAAAAAGCCTCAAAAAATAAAAAAGCCATCTTTTTAAGGATGGCTTTTAGTAAAAATATTAGATCTATGGGTAAGTTTCTCAGGTTCATCCATTTGATCTGATTTAATGCAGTTTATAAAACAACACTAAAGTTTGCAAAGCTATGAAAAAACGACTACTCAAGGGGTATTTGTCAATTAAAATATTGATATTCCTTATGGCTATTCAGCTGTTTTACCCCAACATCCATAAAGGGTATGCCAATACCATTTATGAAGAAAATCGAGCCCTTATTGAAACATTTGAAATAAATTCATTAGTAGAGATATTTAGGGTGGATGTTACCATTACCGGAACAGTTACGGATGAAAACGGAGAGCCTATTCCGGGAGCAACTATTTCTTTACCGGGTACCACTATTGGTACAGCAACTGATTTGGACGGGAAATATTCGTTAACCGTTCCGGAAGAATCTGAATTGGTTTTTTCATTTATTGGTTTTGAAAGCCAGCGGGTTATGATTGGTGACCGTTCTATTATTGATGTTACCTTAGTAGAAGCTACTTCTTCATTGGATGAAGTGGTTGTGGTAGGTTTTGGTACACAGAAAAGAGCCAATGTTACCGGAGCCGTAAGTACAGTTTCAGGGGAGGACCTTGCCAGACGGCCTGTGGTCAATACGGCTTCTGCGCTCCAAGGTACCACTCCGGGCTTAACCATTCAAAACAACGGTGGTGCTCCGGGTGATGAAAGTACCAGTATCAGAATTAGAGGGGTGGGGACTCTGAATAATTCCAATCCATTGATTCTAGTAGATGGGGTAGAACAGTCTCTTAGCACAGTAGAACCAACAAATATAGCATCTATTACGGTTTTAAAGGATGCTGCATCCTCAGCAATTTATGGGTCTAGAGCAGCTAATGGTGTGATTTTGGTAACTACCAAAAGAGGAGAAGAAGGGGAAGTGAAAATCAGTTATAATAACTTTGTAGGATGGCAAAACCCTAACTTTTTCCCGGAGCCTACAGATCCCGTTACATGGATGCGATTGGAAAATGAGGCTCAGGCGAATGTAGGGGCCAGCCCTACATACAGTGAAACCTATATAGAAAATGTGGCTGCAGGAACCAATCCCTTAGAGTACCCATTTGCAGATTATGAAGGAGGTATTTTTAATCCCAATGCATTCCAGCAAAGACACTCTGTTTCACTTTCCAGCGGGGGTAAATCTGGTAGGATTTTCGCCTCTGTAAATTATTCTGATACCGATGGGATATTACAGAACTTTAATAACAAGCAAGTAACCATGCGGATTAATTCTGACATGTATGCCAGTGATAAGCTCACCATTAAAACCAACTTGATGTATAGAAATAGAGGGTTTAGTGGTCCCGGATTTACAGGGCAGCGAATCACTCAGGCTTTATTGCATATCAATAGAAACATTGTGATGGAGTATCCTGATGGAACCTACGACCTGGTTTCCGGCCAATGGAATGCTCGAGCAATGGTTCAAGAGGGTGAAACAAGTAGGGTCAGTGACGATGTTTTTGGTCAGTTGGGTTTTGCCTACACCATCAATGAGGCATTGTCTCTTGAAGGAAACGTTACCCTAAATACAGAGTCAACCGATGGTTTTATTTTCCAAAACAGTTTGGCGGGAATGAGAAATTACGTAACAGGTGAACTGGTGAATGTAGGAGGTTGGTTTGCTACTTCCCAACTTACCGAAAGTCAAGATAATCAGCGAGAATTGAGTCAGCGATTGTATTTAAATTATGATCAAACCTTTGACAAACACAGTATTCAGGGTACTGCAGGCTATGAAGAAATATACAATCGATTTAAGCAAATAACAGCCTATAGGGATAATTTTTTCAGCAATGACCTGAGAGATATCAATGCAGGAGATGTTCAAAACCAAAGAACGGGAGGGTATTCTCAGGAATGGAGACTTCGGTCATTTTTTGGTAGAGCGAATTACAGTTTTGATGACAGGTACATGTTTCAAGCAAATGTTCGGTATGATGGATCGTCTAGATTCGGTGAAGGCAAACGTTGGGGGGTATTTCCTTCTTTTTCAGCCGGATGGAGAATTTCAGAAGAAGACTTTCTCAAAGATGGAAGCCTATTCAGCGATCTAAGGTTGAGAGGATCTTGGGGCCAATTGGGTAACCAAAGCATAGGTTTGTACAGGTACCTGAATACTTACAACTTGGGTACAGGCTATCAGTTCAATAATAACCTGGTACCCGGAACTGCCATCACCAGTGCGGGTAATCCGGACATTACCTGGGAAACCACCACCATGTCTAATATAGGTTTGGATATGGGATTTATGGATGATAGGATAGAAGTAATTGCCGAGTACTTTTACAAGTATACCGATGATATACTAATAGAATTGCCTATACCAAGAACCATAGGATATGACCCCCCTGTACAAAATGCAGCCGCTGTATCCAATAAGGGTTGGGAATTGGCAGTCAATTATCATGGTTCTCCGGCCTCAGAGAGTGGGTTTCAGTATTCTGTAGGCATTAATTTCTCGGATGTAGTCAATAAGATAGAAGATTTAAAAGGAACAGGACCATTTTTTCCAGACAAGTTTACTGTTTGGACAGAGGGTGAGTCCATTAATTCTTTAAGAGGATTAAAGTCCCCTGGAATATATAAAACCCAAGAAGATTTGGACAATTATCCGGCTACCATTTTCCCTACAGTCACCATAGGAGATATCATTTATGAAGACTTAAATGGTGATGGGGTTATTTCTCAATCCCTCTACCCCGCAGGAGACCAGTACATCATGGGCAATGAAGATCCTCGATATGAATTTGGTGTTCGTTTCAATGCCTCTTATAAAGGTTTTGACTTTTCTATGTTTTGGCAAGGAGTACTTCGTCAGCAACATTCTTTGGATGGCGCATTGATGGAAGGACCAAATTACACCAATTTTATTCCTGTGACCATGGCCAGAGAAGCCTATCATCCGGAAAGAAATCCTAATGGTACTTGGCCAATGGTAAGGTCCGGTAACTCCGCCAACTTAATGGAAGCAGATTTTTGGTTACAAAACACCAGTTATCTTAGGTTAAAGAATTTCCAATTGGGCTATACCATTCCTCAAAATGTAGTGGCCAATTTTAGGGTGTATGTATCGGGAGAAAACATGTTGACATTTACAGAGACAGAGCTCTTTGATCCGGAGACACCAAGAGGAAGAAGCCAATTCTTCCCGCACAGCAAACTTTTCAGTGGTGGAGTAAACGTCACCTTTTAATTTAAAATAGAAAAGCGATGAAATTATTAAATAAAACAATAAAATATATAGGGCTGGCTTATTTGGCTTTTAGTCTGTTTGGTTGTGATGAAGGTCTTGATCTGATCCCACCCGGACAGGTTTCGGAACTAATTTATTGGCAACAAGAAAAGGACGCTAATCTCGCAGTAAATGGGATTTATGCAGAATTGGACGGGCAGGCAATGGTCAAGGAACTTGATGCGGTCACTGATATTGGCTTTAGAGCTCCATCAGGTCCGGGTTCATTTCATGATGTGAGTATGGGAACATTTGATCCGGTTAATGCGGCAATTGGCTCCCAGTGGGACAGGTATTACCGTGGTGTACAGCGCGCCAATAATGTGTTGGCGAACATTGGCAGGATAGAGCAAGGAGATGAGGATTTACTCGCTCGTTACGAAGCAGAAGCCAGATTTTTGCGGGCTTTCTTCTATACCCAGCTAAGCAGTCTTTGGGGGGATGTTCCCTTAATTTTAGATCCCTTAGAAATTACAGACCATGTCGGAAGAACATCAAAATCTGAGGTAGTTGATTTTGTTATTGCCGAATTGGACCAAATTATTCAAGGAAATCAATTGCCACTGAGTTATTCTCAGGAGATAGGAAGAGCCACCCTTGGTGCAGCAATAGCATTAAAAGCCCGGGTAGCCTATAGAAATGAAAGGTATGCTGTGGCCCGAGACGCTGCCAAGGCAGTGATGGATTTAGGGATTTACGAGTTATACCCTGATTATGAGGCCCTGTTTCAATATGCCGGCCAAAATTCTTCGGAAGTAATTTTTGACCGACAATATGCTGTGGGAGGGGATACCTACAATGCCTTTTCTTATGCAGCTGCTTCGATTGGTGGAGGGTCTGTAGTAGAGCCTGTGCACAACCTGTTTTTGAAATACGGATATAAAGGACCTATGAATCCCGACGATCCTTTTGAAAACATCGATCCTCGCTGGGATTACACCACCTATTATACAGGCCAGCCCATAGGTACAAGTACCTTCAACTCCCTACCGGATAGTCCAACGGCTGATAGGGTGAGGTCCTCAGAGTTTTCTACCGTAAATGGATACAATTTGAAAAAATGGGTAGATTATGCAGCAGATGGTGGCAATCCCAATACCGGATCTATCAATATGATCTTGATTCGCTATGCAGATGTTTTGCTCATGTATGCAGAATCAAAAATTGAGTTGGGTGAAATTGATGATTCCGTTTATGATGCCATCAATGAGGTAAGGCAAAGACCAACTGTGGAAATGCCTGCCATCACTTCAGGTAAATCTCAAGAAGAATTAAGGGCTATTATTAGGGATGAAAGAGCTGTAGAGTTAGCCTTTGAAGGATTAAGGTTGTATGACATGAACAGATGGAAGATTGGTGAGGAAAAAGTAGGCACGGTGGAAGGGCTGTATTACCTCAATACTGCCAGTGGAGAATGGGAAACCATAACCAGTGGATTGACCAGAACTTTCAGAGCTGATCGAGATTATTTATGGCCTATCCCTCAAGTTGAAATGGAGATCAATGATAATATCACACAAAACCCTAACTATTAGAGAGCATCTGAATAGAACAAGTTGAATAATAGTGTAATAAAAAACCGCAAACGATTCGTTTGTGGTTTTTTATTTCTACCTATTATGAGAACACTAAAGAAGGAACTAAACAGTGACCAAATTCATGGAAAAATAACCGGAATCTTTCAAAATGTTCCCGAAGAATCAAAGTTTTAATCAAAACCAAAAGTTAGGTTAAGATTGTGAAACTTTGAATTGCCTTAACCCCGAATTATGAAATAAATTGTCTATTGCATATTTTGGGTTTAAAGGCCTACCTTAAGGTAATTGGGTAGCTTTTGCTTAATTTGCTTTCAAATTAGCGATTATGAAAATTATTAGTGGAGCCTCAATAGTTCCCTTTAGATTATTTGAGATGAAACCAGTTAGAAGCATCCTTTATTTTGCCTGTATCTTCCTTTCAGTTTTGGGCTGTAAGCAGAAGAACACTGATGTGGAGGCTGATAGCAGTGAAAAAACCAGTAATACTGCCATAATACCGGTTCCAAAGCTTGAAGATGACAGTTACGATTGGTGGGAGCGCCATAAAGATGTGCTTAGCACAAAGGATGCGCTTGATCCCGAAATTGTGCTTATTGGAAACTCTATAACCCATTTTTGGGGAGGTAGTTTTCCTCCCTTAAAAAATGCTGACGGTACATCAAGAGTGGCAAATGGACCACATTCGTGGGAGGCAACTTTTCAAAACCGCCGTGTCCTCAATTTAGGCTTTGGATGGGATAGAACTCAAAATGTACTTTGGCGCCTAAATAACGGGGAGATGGATGGGCTAGCCCCAAAGTTGGTGGTTATCCATATCGGAACCAACAATACCAGTGAAACCAACAATGCCCGCAAAAACACAGCTGCTGAAATTTTTGAGGGGATTGTTGCTATTTACAATAGTGTTCGGTCTAAAACACCAAAGGCAAAAATTGTATTGATGGAAATTATGCCACGTGAAGAAATGCCGGATAATTCACGTAGGTTATTAATCAATGAAACAAACCAATTACTGAAGCAATTTGCCAAAGATAAAGGGGTAACATTGCTGGATATTTCTTCTAAAATGCTGACCTCAGATGGCATCCTTACCAAAGAGTTTACCCTTGATTTTTGTCATCCAAATGAGGCCGGTTATCAAATTTGGGGTGAAGCACTACAACCATATATTGATGGTTTTATTGAGTAAAATAGGGAAGCATTTTTAGCAAAGTAATTGGAAAATGTCATTGGACTTACAAAAGAACTAGCATATGGGAATTGGAAAATCACTACTACCTAGAGCTGTGCGCAAGCATAAAAAATAAATACAATAATGGTTTAAAATCCCAGTCCTCTACAAATAGACAACCTAACCACATTAAAGAAAATAGCAGCCCGTATGAAAATTAAGATTTCCGTAATATTGTTTTTATTAAGTTTAGCGTCTTGCTCAAAACAGAGTGATTTTCAGTTGGTTTCGCCGAATGGGGAGCTTAAGGTAATTATTTCAAATCTTAATAATTCCAGCGCTTTTACTGTAATTGATGGTACTGATACCATTCTTAGGTCCTCCAATTTAGGTCTAAAAATAAACGGTTTAAGCCTTACAGAAAATGTAATGTTTAGGGACTTTAAAAAGACTGAAGTAGATGAAACCTGGGAAACAATAATAGGAAAACAAAGGACTGTAAATAACCATTACAATGCGTACAAATGGCAAGTTGCTACCACCGGGCAATCACCTCAATTTTATGAAATTGTATTTAGGCTCTATGACAAAGGCTTTGCCTATCGGTATGAATTCCCATCTGAAGCCATTCAAGACAGTATAAAAATTGATCAGGAATTAACCGGCTTAAATTTCAGGAATGACTTTACCTATTGGGCATACAATGGTGAAAAGCACAATGTTGGCCCAATTAATAGCGCTGAAAAAAATGCAGGAGAGGTTAAAATTCCTATGGTAATGCAATTCAATGACGATAGTTTTATGGCCATACATGAAGCTGAAATCACTGAATTTGCTCCTTTTACTATAGCTACTTCCACCAAGGATCAATCACTTGAATTCAATATTAATTATTCTAAACGGGACAAACCTTTTAAGACCTCTTGGAGGGCTTTTATGTTGGGAGAAAAGGCAGGAGATTTAGTTGAATCAGATTTGCTAGTGAATTTAAATGAACCTATTAAAATTTCGGACCCTTCTTGGATAAAGGGGGGCAAGTCTTTGTGGGATTGGCGTGTTTTGGGATTTAGGACGGACGATGGTTTTGAATACCAGCTAAATACTGAATCGCATAAGAGAATGATTGATTTCGCTAGTGCAAATAATATTCAGTACTTACTAATTGATGCAGATTGGTATGGTGATGAGTTTAGTGAAAGTTCTGACCCTACGACCACTCGAGATGGGGTTGATATCGAAGAATGTATGCGATATGCTACTGCAAATAATATTGGAATTATCCTTTATTTAAATGACGTAGGTGCTAAAAAGTTTGGTTTGGAGAGGGTTTTGAAGCAATTTTCAGAATGGGGAGCCATTGGGGTTAAATACGGCTTTATGCAAGGGGGGCTCGAAGAGAAGGTTAAGCATACCAGAGCCATTGTCGAGCTTTGTGCCAAGTATAAATTGATGGTAAATTTTCATGATAATCCAATTCCCCCAAGTGGAGATAGAAGAACGTGGCCCAACCTAATTACCAAAGAATTTGGTCATGCACAGGGAGATGCCAAATATTCCCATTATCCTGAAACATCAGTTAATCAGGTTTTAATTAATCAGATTGCCGGTCCCTTGGATTTTACAAATGGATGGTTTGACCTCGATGCTGCACATATAGGAAGGCCGAAGGTCTTTGAGGAAATCCCCGGTACCGTGGTAGCGGAAGTAGCTAAGCTAATAACCATTTATTCCGGATGGATGGTATTGCCTGATAGTCCTGAAGCCTATTTGGAAAAAGAAGATTTGTTTGATTGTATTCGGAAAATGCCGGCGCAATTTGATAGTTTTAAAGTGCTAGATGCAGGGTTGGACAATTATGTTAGTGTTGCCAGAAAAGCAGGGGAAGATTGGTTTGTAGGCTCATTGACCAATAGAGAAGCACGCTCCATAACATTGGATTTAAGTTTTTTGTCGGAGAAAGAAAAATACGAAGCAATACTTTATGAGGATGCAGAGAATTCTGATTATCTGTCCAATAAAGAATCCTATACCATCCGCAGCATGCCTGTTAATGCCAACACCAAACTTGTTGTCCGAATGAGCAATGGCGGTGGGCATGTAATGTATATAAAAAAAATATCGAATAAAGAAGAGTAACAAATTGGGGAAATATCGATTTCGGTGGACACAAATACTTCCAAATCCATTAAATTAGTATTTTAGCAGCAATGAAAAGGAGCTTCGGAGAAAATTCTTTTTATGCGGTTCATTTCCTTCAGCAACGCCCGATCTATAGTGAAAATCGAAAAACTACACCACATCGCAATAATTTGTTCTGACTACAGAAAATCTAAAATGTTTTACACAGATATTTTAGGCTTTACTATAGACAAAGAGATTTACAGAGAAGAACGACAATCCTATAAACTTGACCTTTCCTTAAACGGGCATTATTTAATCGAGTTATTTTCGTTTCCAAACCCACCATTAAGACCCTCAAGGCCTGAAGCAAGAGGTTTGAGACATATTGCTTTTGGGGTAAGAGATCTGACAGCAACCATTGCCTATTTGGAAGCCAAAGACATACCCGTAGAAGAGGTACGAGTAGATGAATTTACCAACAAGCAATTTACTTTTATTGCCGATCCGGACAATTTGCCAATCGAATTTTACGAATTATGATAAATATTGGGGAGTACATTGACGGGTTTAATTTAATTTTTCCTCAAAGCATAAACAAAGCGCCTTGGGAGTTTATCAATGACTTGGAAAACACAATTAATGAACGAATATCCAACTTGTCATCTGAATATAGGATTGAAAACAATATTGCAATACATAAAACGGCAACCATAGAACAAGGTGTGATTTTGAAAGGTAGCGTAATCATTTCAGAAAATTGCTTCATAGGAGCAAACGCCTACTTTAGAGGGCCAATTTATTTAGGTAAATCTGTTAAAATCGGTCCGGGTTCAGAAATCAAACAATCTATTATTTTAGACAACTCAGCAATAGCCCACTTCAACTATATTGGAAACAGTATCATAGGCAAAAACATTAACTTTGAAGCTGGTTCAATTTGTGCCAACCACCTTAATGAAAGACAAAATAAAACGATTTTCATTAAGTATAATGGACAGTTAATTGATACAAAAACAGAAAAATTTGGGTCATTGGTAGGTGACAATTCCAAAATTGGTGCCAATGCAGTATTGTCTCCAGGCTCAATTTTAGGAGTAAACAGTATTGTTAAAAGACTCGAATTAATTGAACAAATTAGATAAAAAGAAAAGGGGCAAGACTTCTTTTTCTTCTATAAATAGTGAATTCCCGAAATAACAGCCGATGAAAATAATCTCAACGAATATTGGAACACCAAAGACATTCCTTTGGAAAGGCAAAGAAGAAACTACTGGCATCTATAAAAAGCCTACGAATAAACCGCTTTATTTAACGAAAAACGATGTTTTAGGCAATGAGGTCTCCAATCGATTGAATCATGGAGGTTATTATAAAGCCTGTTATTTGTTTTCTGCTGAACAATACCCGTATTGGAAGGATTTGTACCCGGATCTTGACTGGTCTTGGGGCATGTTTGGGGAAAACCTTTCCGTAAGTGGGTTTGATGAAAGAGAGGTGTTTTTGGGAGCCATTTATAAGGTAGGGGATGCCTTGGTCCAGATTTCCCAGTACAGAGAACCCTGTTTTAAATTGGGACATAAATTTGGAACCCAAAAAGTGTTGAAGCAATTTATTGAACATGGTTTTGGAGGTACTTATGTAAGCATTCTAGAAGAAGGATATGTTGACATTGGTGACGAATTTATCTTGGTAGAACGGCCTGAAATCAGTTTAACCGTATCAGCCTTATTTCAATTGGTATTCGCAAAAGAAAAGAACCAAGAAATGCTGAAAATTGCAGCCAAAAGCAAAGCAATTCCACCTAAAAAGAGAATATTATTTAGTAATTATATTAAATAGTAGTGAGAATAATGCCTAAATAATGGAAATATTTTTAATGGTGTGAATATTCTATTTTTAGCTTCAGTCTAGGAATTTCAAGTACAATAAGCTTTTACTTAAATGGTAGATTTAAACAGATTAAAACAAATTTATAAGTTTGGTAAGGAGCTTAGTTTAAAGGATATTCAGGTTTTATTAAAGGCTGCAAAAAATAGTTCTTTTAATAAGAAAGAACTTCTCATAAATGAAGGCTCAAAAAGGAATGATGTTTTCTATATTAAAAGTGGTTTGGTTCGTTGTTTTAACATCAATGACAAAGGAGAAGAAATTACCTTAAAATTAATCCCGGAACATCAGGTTGTTGCGAATGTAGACTTGATTTTGTTTAGCCAATCCTCCAGATTTTTTTATGAAGCATTGGAAAATACAGAGGTGTTTTTTATTGATTATGATGTACTGCAGGATTTGGTTTCAAGGCATCCGAAATTAGAGACCAATAGAAAGTATGTGCTTCAGCGTTTATTAAAAGAGTCCATGGAGAGGGTTGAGTCTTTCGTCTTGCTAACGCCAGAAGAAAGGTACCTAAGGTTTGTAAAAGACTACCCGGGAATTACCAATAGGGTTCAGGATAAATACATTGCCAATGTTCTTGGCATTACTCCCGTTTCACTCAGCAGGATTAGAAAAAGGATAGCTACCAAAAACTAAACCTACGATTTTATAAATTATCTTTTGTTAACGCCTTTAGCCTGAGGGCTGTTATAGATTTGTGTCATTGTTAAACTTAAAAACCAATATCATGACACTTTCAAAATCAATTGTTGCAGCCATTGTCATTCTATCCTTGATTTCTTGTACAAATGAGGAGGATATGGAAATCAAAAATGAAGTCTCTGAAGAGGAAGCTGTAGAGCTAATAGAAAGCTCCCTGCAAAAAAGTACTGGAGGTCTAAATAAAATGACTAGCACCTTTTCTGAAGAATTGACTACAAATATCACCTTAAATGAGCTTTGCGGCACCTTATACGACACCTCCTTCAATTATAATTATAACGAGGCTCCTATACTAGCAGATTATGCAATAGATTGGTCCTATATGATGGCTTGCAATGGTTTTAATGTACCGCAAATGGTGGATTTTGAGGCCGGTTCAGTCGGCAGTTATTCAACATCAAGAATTAATTCCAGTGATGTTACGAATACTGCCATAGCCATTTCAGGATTACAGCCATCAGCTTCTTCGCTCTTGTTTAATGGTTTTTTTAATAGGGAAGG
Source organism: Cyclobacterium sp. 1_MG-2023 (assembly GCF_030546805.1). Taxonomy (GTDB): domain Bacteria; phylum Bacteroidota; class Bacteroidia; order Cytophagales; family Cyclobacteriaceae; genus Cyclobacterium. The sequence continues at coordinate 86,225 of NZ_JAUOPC010000010.1, forward strand.
AACCCAAAGCATCACCACAAACCTAAAAACAAGAAGCTTATCGAGTAAATTTAATGTTGATTTGGCTGATGTACTGATCGATAAATCAAATTACAGCATATCCTCTGGTGGAGGAACATTTGTTCTATCAGGATTAAGTCAAAACATTCCCTTTTCTTTTAATGGTAGCATTGTTTTTAATGGAAATGGCAGTGTTACATTAACAGTAAATGAGAATGATTATGAAATCAATATAAACGAATAAAACCATGGAAGGATTAAGCATTCACTATTATACTCCTATAGCGAGCAATATTATTCGCTACTTTATGGTTGCAGGTACGGCTTTTGTGATTTTCTATAAGCTTTATCCCAATAGATTTTTTAAGAGCAAAATTCAGTTGGGCCTTGCTAAAAATAAAGATTTCGTCCGGGAAATTTTGCATTCCGTGCAATCGAGTTTTGTGATTGGTCTGGTGATAGCTTTGTTTTTATTTACCCCACTCCGTGATTATGTAGCGATTTACAATAATTTTTATGAATACCATTTTGTGTGGATACCATTAAGCATACTATTAGCCTTAATACTACATGACAGCTATTTTTATTGGATGCACAGGTTTGTCCACCATCCTAAATTGTTCAAGAGCATACATTTAACCCACCATAAGTCTACAAACCCTTCTCCATGGACTTCCTTTTCTTTTCATATTTATGAAGCTATTACCGAAGCCATGGCTGTTCCTTTAATTTTGTGCTTGATTCCCATGCATCCTTTGTCATTGATTCTTTTTGGTTTATTGTCCTTTTGTATCAATGTTTATGGGCATTTAGGATATGAAATTGCACCAAAATGGTTCAGGAATTCTCTTTTATTTGAAGTTCTTATTAGCTCAACTTACCATAATCTTCATCATGCAAAACCTAAGGGGAATTATGGTTTGTATTTTAGGTTTTGGGACAGGTTATTAAAGACGGAAAATCCAAATTATAGGATAAATTATGATCGGATACAAAAAAGAAGGTTTGGCCAATAGTAGGATAGAAGCCTGCAGCATAAAAGGCGGCAGGTTTCTTTTGTTTTGTTGCTAGACTCAATTTTCATACAGCTTGATTTTAAAGTAAAATTATTCCTTGCCTTATGGAAACGTTGTTTTTTATTATTCAAGCATTTCTTACCAGTAAAGTAGTTGACATCAACTAAAATGGTCATTTTTTCAATAATTCAGAGGAGGGTGGTTTATTATAGTGGGGTCAAAATAAAATTCTTTTAAATTATTATTTACAAATATTTACTTGTTATATTAGAAATAATTATAGAATTAAAATCTATTGGTGGGCGCTTTTCCCCTACCTATCCAGAAATCCACTGATTCAACTAAACAGTGGATTAGCCCTAACAAATTTCAGTTTGATTAGCCTGCAATTATTATCAGAACACTAAAATTTACATTATGGAAGAATTAAAAAAACGCAATGCTTTCTACATTGGAGGCCTTGTTGCCATACTTTTGGCCAGTTATTTTTCATGGACAATGTTCTTTCTATTCCTAAGCCTTATTTTATACCCAATAGGGGTTATTCTTGTTTTGCTTTCAAAAAAGAAATGGTGGATAAAATTGGTGACGATTTTATTGCCGCTAACTTTTACGTTACCAACGGGGCCAATGATTATAAATTTCTTTGAAGGTTTATTTTCCTAATCAAAAAAAGTCCCCGGCTCTTAAAACCAAGGACGTTAGTTCTTTTTTTAAACTTTTAATTGTTTACTAAGGCGGGTTCTTCATTGTTGCTAAGAAATACTACAATTAAAATGGAGGCAATAAACATGATCAAACTGTATATCACTACAGGAATAACCATGGCCGAATTTTGTAAAAGTGTAGCAGCTATCATGATTCCCAAAGTGCCATTTTGAATGCCAGACTCGATGCTTATGGAAACCTGCTGCTTCAGTGGCAATCCAAACCCTTTGGCAATTAACCAGGCCAAACCAAAAGTAAGTATGTTGAGGATAACTGTTACCGGACCTGCCTCGGCAAAAAAGCCTAAAATATTGTCCTTTTCTTTGAAAATTGCCCCACCAACGATCACCACAAAGAATACAATGGAAGCGATGCGAACTGTTTTATCCGCTTTCTGTGAAAGTGCAGGAAATTTATGTTTTAAAAACATGCCGATGGCAACCGGTATAATGGTTACTCCGGTGATCTGGATTATGGTCTGCAAAACCGGTAAAGCAACGGTCCCTTCTTCACCAAAATAAATGATAGCGTAATTGATGTACAAAGGAATAGTGACAATGGTGATTACGGAACTCAAGGCGGTTAGACTGATAGAAAGTGCAGTGTCTCCCTTACATAGATGAGTGATCATATTGGAAGTGGGCCCTCCCGGGCAACTTGCAATAATCATTATGCCGACGGCCATCGACCCTTCCAGACCAAAGGCTAGAATGAGTAGAAAACCTAAAACCGGCAACATGATAAGTTGGCAAAAAAGCCCTAAACTGATGGCTTTGGGAGAAATGAAGATGTTTTTAAAATCCTTTATACTGAGGGTAAGTCCCATGCCGAGCATGATAAAGGCAAGGGCCAGGGGTAAAAATACTGCAGTAAATACATTACTTTCCATAATTGTTATTTTGGGTTGTAGATATAATAATACTAAAAATTAATCAATTAGGCCATATGTACAGAGATTGTATGGTTTTATAGTGTTTGTCCGCCATTTCTTCAATATCAATACCTAAATGACTTTTATTCACTTTAAGCACTTTTTCTCGCATGTCTTTGGGGAGTTTTTCATAACCATGGAAAGCCCCTAAAATTGCTCCTGCTATGGCTGCTGTGGTATCATTGTCTCGTCCGTAATTGGTTAGAAAAATAAGGGTTTCTGCAAATTTAAAATCATTGAACAGCATGGCTGTCAATACTTGTAAGTGAATCTCGGCAGCATGGAAAGGCATGTCTTGTTGGTTTTGATCGAGTAATTCATAAGCCCGTTGGATGGAAGCATTGGGGATTTTGTTCTCTTTTGGTAATTTCTCGTCTACCAGAGTACTGTCTTTGGCTTCGGCTACAATGGCTCTGGCCAATTCCAACACCCGGTAGCTACTTCGGCCTACCAATCGACTGGAAAAATAACCTTCAGGATCAACTTCCCTCAAAACGTCCAAAACCTTATTTTGATCCCCATGTGCTGTCATCGCCGCAGCTGTCATCGCTGCGGAAAGTGAGCCAATGTCCTTGGCAAGACCTAAATCAAAGATGCTCAGTTCAAATGCCTTTTTGTAGGCCTCCTCCGCTCTTCCGGGATACATTAACCCTATTGCTTGTGAATATAGTAATCCGGCACAAACCATTTCTCCGCCATAAAATTTCCCTAATGCATTATGGTATGCCTCTAAATTGTTTTCCCTATAGGCAAGAGATACTTTATACCATTCTTGCAACCACAAAACTTTCAGATTTATCCTTTCCAATGCCGAGGTTTGTTCAGGTTTTAAGGCTTTCAAACCACTAAAATAGGCTTCATAAACCTGAATGATATGTTTTGCAAATGAATCTGCCTCCAGAGTGTTGCCCTCATTTTTTGCCAAATAATCTACCATCAGGGATTTCCACCTGGTGTCATCAGTGGTGCCTCCTCCGGGAAGGTTGGCCAGCCAAATTCCTTCGGGTGAAACTTCCCGAACCATGGAATCCAGTCCATTTACCCAACCATAAGTATGTTGAATATCTTCTCTCGGCCACATTTCTGTAGGAGCACCCATTGCATCTCCTATTGCACTGCCCACCAAAAGTCCTTTTATTTTATCGGATAGCTCAGTTTGGCTTAGCGGGGATACTGGTGGTAATGCCTCTACTTCAGGCTTTTTTCTTTGCTCACAGGAAAGGATTAAGAGGCCAAAGAAAATTAAAAAAATCAAATTAAATTTTTTCATTCATGATCAAATTTATGGCATAGTTGGTTAATTCTTCTTTCTCGGCCAAAGATAATGACAGGGGAAGTTGTGCCAACCCAAATAGCCGCCGTAATATTTCCACTCCTGTATAAGAAGCCATTAATTCATTTTCCAAGGGATAGTCTTGAATTACCTTTTGAATTGATTCATCGGGTACCCTTGCCATTTTGAGATGGGCCAACATTACACCTAAATCAAATTCAGGATCTCCCAAAAATGCAAATTCAGTATCTATGACTTTCAAACCGCTGTCCGTTGAAAACCAACTTCCCGGGTAGAAATCACCATGGATAAGGGCTTTTCCTTTGCTTAAATACTTTTCACCCAAATGATTTATTTTGGCTTTTAGAGTAGAATGTTTTTTCACCCTTTCAGACAAGGCTTGTAAGCCATATTGAACATCATCTAAGTTAAAACCATTATCCGGCTGGAAAGGTAAAATAAAAATGTGTTGGTGATTTAATTTTCTCATTTCCATGTTGTCAGGAAATTCAAGAACAGGGAGTTGATGCAATTTCTTCAGGTAACTGAGCAATAAATCTAATACATTTTCTCCAAGGATTGATTTGGATTGATACACACCTAAGTAATCGCCGCCATTGTTCAGATGCTCCAATACTAAAAGCCAGCCTTCTTTATCGTAGCCCAGCACTTTGGGGGAAAAACAAGCCAGTAAATTATCGGGGCTGATAATTTTATAGTATTTGTATTCAATTTCTATTCTGCTCTGTGGAGCAGGAACTTGCGGATATTTGGCTACAAAAGGCCTGGATTGCTTCAAGACAATTGACCTTTTATTAGTCTTTATTGTCAGGGTGACATTCATATTTCCTTCGCCGGCCTTGAATGAATCGGTCACTTCTTCATTGGAAGAAAGAATTCCAAGATTTTTCAAGTAGTCAATTTGGGTGGAATCAAGAGGCGCTTCGATTAACATTACATTTGTTTTTTCAGAAAATTACCTTGTATTTTCTTAAATAGAAACCAAAATTGGAATAAAGGTTATTTTCCTTAAATAAAAACTATCCCCTGAGTTCTTTTCTAGCTTTAACTGTTTTATTTTTGGGCCATGAGTAAAACAACCATAGACAATCCACATTTGAGCCAATTAGCGCGTGAATTGGATGGGGAACTGCATTACGATAGTTTGATGAGGACATTGTATGCCACTGATGCCTCAGTGTATAGGGCCCTGCCAACGGCCGTGGCCTTACCGAAAAGCAATACTGATATCAAAAAACTGATTGATTTTGCCAATTCCAATAACCTCTCATTGATTCCAAGGACTGCAGGAACCTCCTTGGCCGGACAATGTGTAGGGGATGGAATAGTGGTGGATGTTTCGAAGTATCTCAACAAAATCATTGAGTTCAATAAGGAAGAAGGATGGGTAAGGGTGCAACCCGGTGTTGTTAGAAACGAATTAAATAATTACCTCAAAGAATACGGATATTTCTTTAGCCCAATTACCAGTACAGCCACCCGTGCAATGGTGGGTGGTATGGTGGGAAACAATAGCTGTGGCACCACCTCCATTGTCTATGGAAGTACTAGGGAGCATGTGCTTGAACTTAAGGTTTTGTTAAGTGATGGAAGCGAAGCTGTTTTCAAATCTATGACAACGGATGAGTTTGAACTTAAGTGTAAGGAAGAGAGTCTTGAGGGAGAATTATATCGCCATGTTCGAGAAGAATTAAGCCAACCGGAAATACAAAATAACATTAGGGACAATTTCCCTAAATCAACAATCCATAGAAGAAATACGGGTTATGCCTTGGATTACTTATTGGAGTCGCAGATTTTTTCTGATAAAGATGCACCGTTTGACTTCTGTAAATTATTATGTGGCTCTGAAGGTACCTTGGCAATAACTACCGAGATTAAAATTCATCTTGACCCACTGCCTGACCCTTATGATATTGTGGTTGCCGCCCATTTTACGAGCATTCATGACAGCATGAAAGCTGCTCAGGTGGCCATGAATGAAAAGCCGACAGCTGTAGAGTTGATGGATAAAAAGATCTTGGATTGCACCAAAGAGAATGTAGAACAGAGCAAAAACAGGGATTTTGTTGAAGGTGACCCTATGGCCATTTTAATGGTGGAGTTTAGAGGGAAAACCATTGAAGAAGCAAATGCTCAAGGCGCCGCATTTATAGATGCCTTAAAAAAGGTAGAGCTGGGGTATGCTTATCCAATCATTGGCCCTGATAGAACCAGCAGTGCGTGGAACTTAAGAAGTGCCGGTTTGGGCTTATTGGCAAATATTCCTGGGGATAAAAAGGCGGTAGCCTGTATTGAGGATACAGCAGTGGATATTGATGACTTGGCAGATTATATTGATGAATTTGCAGAGTTGATTGCTGAATTTGGTCAACAGTCTGTTTATTACGCCCATGCAGGTGCAGGGGAAATACACTTAAGACCCATTCTTGACCTAAAAAAGTCTAAAGATGTCGATGAATTTTATAAGATAAGTGAAGCCAGTGCCAAACTGGTGAAAAAATACAATGGTTCACTTAGTGGCGAACATGGAGACGGGAGGTTGAGGGCTGCATTTATTCCATTAATGGTTGGTCAAGAAAACTATGACCTTTTTAAGCGAGTAAAAGCCAAATGGGATCCCAAAGGAATTTTCAATCCGGGGAAAATTGTAGATGCGCCACCGATGAACTCTTCTCTTAGGTATGAGCCTGATTTGCCTAAGCTAGAACACAAAACGAAATTTGACTTTAGTCAGGTAGGAGGGATACTTCCGATGGCTGAGAAATGCAATGGCTCCGGGGATTGTAGAAAACTCCCTAATTCCGGTGGAGGTACCATGTGTCCCAGTTATCAGGCCACCCGTTATGAAAAAGATACTACCAGAGGAAGGGCCAATACATTGCGCGAGTTTTTGACCAAAAGTGAAAAGGAAAATCCTTTTGACCATCCGGAAATAAAGGAAGTCATGGATCTTTGCCTTTCTTGTAAAGGTTGTACTTCTGAATGTCCTTCCAATGTGGACATGGCCACATTGAAGGCAGAATTTCAATACCAATATTTTAAATCTAACCCTGTCCCTTTGCGTTCCAAAGCCTTTACGCATATCAATTCATTGAATGAAATGGGTAGTATGGTACCGGGAATAGCTAATTTCTTTCTGAGCAACGGGCTTACCGGGGGCTTAATGAAAAATATTCTTGGGGTAGCTCCGGAAAGACATTTGCCTGCTTTGAGTGCTCAATCCCTTCGTAAATGGTACAAGAGAAATTATTCAAAATTGACGGGTAAACCGATTATTAAATCTGTTTATTTTTTCTGTGATGAATTTACCAACCACAATGATACTGCTACAGGAATTAAAGCCATAAAATTGCTAAGACATTTAGGTTATGAAGTGCAGATGGTAGATCATGTGGAAAGTGGGAGAGGAGCCATGTCTAAGGGCTTGCTTGACCATGCACAAAAAATGGCGAACAAAAATGTTGAAATTTTCTCAGCTATTGTAAAGGCAGAAAGTCCTTTGTTAGGTGTGGAGCCATCAGCCATTCTAAGCTTTAGGGATGAATATCCCAGACTGGTAAGTCCTGAATACAAAGAGAGAGCCAAATCTTTAAAATTCCATTGTGAACTAGTGGATGAGTTTTTGGCCAAGGAAGCTTTGGCTGGAAATATAGATTCAGGGAGTTTTACCAAAGAACCTAGGAAAATAAAATTACATGGTCACTGTCACCAAAAGGCTTTGTCATCGGTCAATTATTCTAAGAAAATTCTAGAATTGCCGGAAAATTATGAAGTGGCAGTAATTCCATCCGGTTGTTGTGGAATGGCCGGTTCTTTTGGGTATGAAAAGGAGCATTATAAGCTAAGTATGCAGATTGGGGAAATGGTGCTATTCCCTGCAGTAAGGGAGGCAGGCAGTGAAGATTTGATTGCTGCACCCGGTACAAGCTGTAGGCATCAGATTGCCGATGGAACCGGCAAAAAAGCAAATCACCCGGTTGAAATTCTATTTGATGCCGCAGGGTTAAGAGATTGATACTAAATTATTTATAGCCGAACATTTTTATGTTCGGCTATTTTTTAGTGAATTTACAGGCCTATCAAATTAAGAGGATGGGATGAAGGCTTTTATTTTTTTGGTTAATAGGGCTTATCCTTTTAGAGGTGCTTTTTCAATTATTTAAGGAGAGTAACAATCCTGTTTTTAAATTCGCTTAAGTCAAAGTTTCTGCTGTATAAATACGCTATTGCTTCTTAGGGCTTTAGGAAGAATTATGCATATTTAATTAAGGTTTAAGCCCAAAAGCAATATTTATTTATTTCCATAAGCTGGTCTGTATTTTTTATGGATAGATTCCCCTTTAAGTACTGATAGTATTTTGTATTATTAATAGATTTTATTGGCTGATACCAAATAGCCTTTACTAATACCATTGTCATAATACCCCTTGTATGAAAATTATTTTTTGGCTATAATTGAAAACAATATTATTCAAATCCCAAAATGAACCCTTTAAGAAGAAACACTCCCTCCATGGAACCCAATTATTATTGGGACCTACTAATGCAGGGCCACCGTTCAGGATTGGAGGGTCTCTATAGATTATTTGCTGCCACACTTTTTAGCTATGGCCAAGCCCTTACCAAAAATGAAGACTTCCTACAGGATTGCATCCAAGAAGTTTTTATTGATTTATGGAAATATCACCAATCTTTGGGAAAGGCCGATCATGTGAAGGCCTATCTTTTAAGGGCACTTTCTCACAAGATATACAAAGAAAATCGCAATAAAATAAAAAAAAACTCAGTCAATTGGAATGATTCGTTGGACAATTCATTTGCTATTGAATCCATTGAAAGTGAGTTGATTAGTGTCCAACAGGAACGTGGCTTACAAATTAAACTAGCTGAAGGATTGGACAGGTTACCAACGAGACAGAAGGAGGTAATCAACCTCCTTTTTTTTGAGCAGTTGTCTTATCAAGAAGTTTCAAAATTTATGGGAATTAATCTCCGATCAGTGTATACCCTCGCCTGGAAAGCAATAGGCAACCTAAAGAAATACATTGTGTCCCTATTTTTCAATACCGCTCTAGCAATTATTTTTCAAGTTTTCTGAATAAAGAAATCCTATTCGAATAGCTGTTTTGACTCTTTTTTGGAACTATATATAAGGTCTTATCCAAGTCAAATTGTTCGGAGTGTTTTAGAAAAAAAATTAACTCAATATTTTATTAAAAATTATAATTAAATAATCGCCTATGTAAATAAATTTCAAATTTTATAACATAATAATATTTTATCTAACCCAAAATTATTACCAAAATGAATAAAAATGTACTCAATAGCAGGAAAATCCTTTTCATGCTATTTGCACTATCATTGACCCTACAGGTCATAAATCCGATTTATTTGCTCGCTTTTTCCGAGCCCGGGCATTTAAAGGTAAAGCCCCCCTTGAAATTACAGGAGTGATCACAGATGAAAATGGAGACCCTATGCCGGGCGCTACCATTACATTGGCCAATAGCACGCAAGGAACAGTTTCAGATATAGATGGAAAGTTTTCGTTAGACGTTCCCGTAGGGGCTACGCTTGTTGTTTCATTTATAGGCTACACCACGAAAAGAATAGAAGTTGGGAACCAAACCCCGATTAATATTTTAATGGAGCTGGACGATACATCCCTAGAGGAAGTAGTTGTGGTCGGATATGGTACCCAAAAGAAGCGTGATGTTACAGGGTCTGTTGTAAGGGCTGATATAGAAGCTTTTAGAGAATCTCCTAATGTTAATATTGCCCAGTCGCTTCAAGGCTCTGTTCCGGGATTAAATGTTGGACAAGTAAATAGGGCAGGCCAAAACCCCTCCATTTCGGTACGTGGCAGGACCACATTAAGCGGAAATCAAAATGTTTTGATCGTGGTGGATGGAATAATATTTACCGGCAATTTGGCAGATTTAAACCCTGCAGACATAGAATCTATTGATGTTCTAAAGGATGCCAGTAGTATGGCCATTTTTGGTGCACAAGCAGCAAATGGTGTGATCATGATTACCACCAAGGGTGGTAAAATGGAGCAGAAACCAGTTTTTAACTACACGGGTACAGTAACCACCCAATCCCCTACAAGCAGGCCTGAATTAATGGATAGGGAAGGTTTCCTACAAAAAGTTAGGGACCAAGATTGGCCTCAGGCATATTTAGCCCCTGATTATACCCAGCCTAACCCTGATTATGATGTCGCAGCCTTGTTTGAGCCTGCAGTATATGCGGGCTATGAGAATGGGACGGATTTTGATTGGTGGGATGCTGCTACTCAGACAGGTTTTATCAACAATCATAACTTAAGTGTAAGGGGAGCATCAGAGGCTACTTCCTATTTTATTTCTACAGGATATACCAAGCAAAAAGGTTATATCATGAATGATCAATATGAAAGAGTAACAGCTAGAATTAACCTTGACCACCAAATATTGGATTGGTTTAGGTTTGGGGTTCAAACTTTCGGCTCCTTTGCTGATAATTCGGGTGAAATACCTGCCTTAAGTCAGATTACCACCATGCCACCTTTGGTTACCCCCTATGATGAAGAAGGTAATGTAATTCTTAATCCTGATGGTGCCATTCGTGCTAACCCGTTTTTAAGCCCTTTGTCCAATGATTTTGATAAGAATAATAATTTATTTGCCAATGTTTATATGGATTTAGAAATTCCTTTTATCGAGGGTTTGAAATACCGTGTGAATTTCGGAAACAATTATAGCTGGAGAAGGCATTACAGGAGTAATGTCTATGGGGCTGGTGCTGCCGGTGAGGCATTCAAAAGAAATTACAATGCTTATGACTGGACCCTTGACAATATTTTAACCTATCGAAAAAGTTTTAATAATAATCACAATATTGATTTGACAATGGTGGTTGGACGCAGGGAATTGAAGTATGAGAGCACCCAAGCCAATGGTACCAATTATTCTAATTTAAGCTTAGGTTACAATGATTTAAGTTTGGGCCAACTTCAGTTGATAAATTCTACTGCATGGGATGAAAGCTATGTATACCAGACGGTGAGAGCGAATTACGATTTCAGTGACAAATACATGATCACAGCAACTGTTCGTAGGGATGGTTTCTCAGGATTTTCAAAAAACAATAAGTTTGGAATTTTCCCCTCATTGGGTTTAGGATGGGTAATTAGTGAAGAGGGTTTTATGAAGGAATCGGTTTTAAATTACCTAAAATTCAGAGGCTCTTATGGGGCCAATGGAAACCTAACCAGCCGTTATTCTTCTTTGGCAAGGGTTTCTATCTATCCTGCTTATGTATTTGGAAATGGGGGAAGCACAGTCTTTGGTCAGACCGTAAATACTTTGGCAAACTCAAACCTGGCATGGGAAACGACCACAGGATTTAATTTTGGTTTTGACTTTTCATTCTTGCAGGATCGATTTACTGGTACTTTAGATTACTACCAGAATACCACCAATGATTTGCTATATAATATAAATATTCCTGAAGTAACCGGTTTTTCAAGCATTTCAACCAATGTTGGAGAAATTGCCAATAGGGGGATAGAGTTTGTATTAAGAGGGGAAGTTATAGAAAAAGGAGATTTCAAATGGAATGCGAGTTTTAATATCGCCTCCAACAGAAACAGAATTGTTTCATTGTTGGGTCAAGACGCTGATGGTGATGGAAAAGAAGATGACCTGATTGGTAGTGGCCTTTTTATTGGCGAGTCTATCAACTCTATTTACAATTATGAGTCTGCTGGAATTATCCAGTTGGGAGAGGAAGCTCCTTCAGGATTTTTTGTGGGAACCCATCGTATAGTGGATCAAAATGATGACGGTACCATTGATGCATTGGATCGGGTAATCAGAGGGAGAGAAGAACCTGCTTATAATTTTGGATTGATGAATGAGTTCAACTATAAGGATTTTACCTTTAGGTTTTTTATCAACTCAATTCAAGGTGGGAAAAATGGATATTTGGGACTAAACAATCCAAATTTTGGTCAGTCTGACAATGCCAGAAGAAATAATATGTTTGTAGACTATGATTATTGGACTCCTGCCAATCCCAATGCCAGGTACAGAGGTCAGGATCAGGTAGCAGGAATTGAGTATCAGTATTATGGAGACAGGAGTTTTGTTCGTCTTCAGGATGTGACCCTTGCCTATAAACTGAATAACTCCTTGGTTGTAGATAAACTTGGACTTCAAGGAGTAAAATTCTTTGTAAGTGGAAAAAACTTAGCCACATGGACAAGTTGGGAAGGATGGGATCCTGAGACAGGAAGTGGACTTGAACCATCCGGTTTACCAGTTATGAAGGGGTATTCTATAGGTCTGGATGTTAGTTTTTAATTTGAATTTAGCCATGAAAAATATTAAATACAATTTCGTTTTTTTAAGCTTGTTACTGTTAGGTATCCAGGCTTGTGATGAATCGGCAATACTCGAAGAAGTGCCTTTGGACTTTGCCAGTCCCGAAAATTCATACATTACCTACTCTGATTTTAATGCAGCGGTTTATTCCTTGTATGACCAGTCCAGAGAGATACTTTCCAATGGAGAACACCGTCCATTGGATTATATTTATGGTACAGATTTGGGATACAATGGAGCCAACCAGCTTAATGTTAGGTTTGGATCTTATAAGGCGACCCTTATACCTACGAATGTAGTAGCTGAGTTCCATTGGCAGCAATACTATAAGGTGATTTCCGGAGCCAATATTATATTAAGTAGACTAGAAGGGGCGACAATGAGCTCGGAAGAAAAAACGAGCATTGAGGCTAAAGCCAAATTGTTTCGCGGCTTGTCCTACAGGAATTTGGCTCATTTATATGGAGGTGTACCACTTGAATTGGAGGAGGTAAGTTCTCCTAAAACTGATTATGTAAGGGCTAGCAGGGTTGAGGTATATGAACAGGCGGCAAGTGATTTGGCTTTTGCAGCCAACAATTTACCCGGTATTGCAGAAGTTCAAGATGGTGAGGTGAGTAACTTGGCCGCTTATCATATTTTGGCTGAAGTTTATGTGTCTTTAGAAAACTGGTCGGATGCCATTGATGCCGCTTCCATGGTAATAGATGATCCCAATACAGCATTAATGACGGAGAGATTTGGTTCTTTGTCTAATGAGCCAGGGGATGTCTATTGGGATTTATTTAGAAGGTACAATCAAAATAGAAGTGTTGGCAATACAGAGGGGATCTGGGTTTGGCAATATGAGGTGGATATACCCGGCGGAGTCATTTCTTCTTCAGCCAAGAGAGGCCCTCAATTGGAGCGTGATCACTCACCAAGGCCATGGAGCTTTATCGTGAGGGATCCTTCAGGTGTTGCACCTTTTCTACCCCTTGGTGTATCGGATTATACAGGTGGTCGAGGTATAGGTAGGTTTAGAGGAACCGATCATTTTAATTATGGGGTTTGGGAATACGATTGGAACGACATGCGTAACTCTGAATACAATTTCGTTAGGGATGTTTTGTTTAACAATCCGGAATCTGAATGGTACGGGCAGAAAATTTCCGAACACATGGAATTATTCCGACAAAGTCTGGATGATACCATAAGGTATTTTTATCCTTATCAATCCAAAGTTACCACTCCTGGGCAGCATCCTGCTGAATTGTATGCAGATCCTGAGCTTAAAACCTTAAATTCATCTACAGCAGGGACTACTTATAGTGATCAATACCATATTCGTTTGGCTGAGACCTATTTATTGCGTGCAGAAGCTTATCTTGGAAATAGCCAGCTAACAGAGGCAGCAAATGACATCAATATTGTGCGATCGCGTGCCAAAGCCAAGTTGGTTTTACCATCTGAAGTAAATATTGATTATATTTTGGATGAAAGAATGCGTGAGCTTGGGGTGGAAGAAAAAAGAAGGCTTACTTTAAACCGCTTGGGCCTTTTGTATGAGCGTACCAATAAGTATTGTAATGGAAGGCCTGATGTAACTAATTTTGGACTGGATGTTCAACTTTATCATAATTTGTTTCCTATTCCTTATTCGGAAATAGAAAGAAATATTGGGGCTGAACTAAGCCAAAATCCGGGATATGAAGCAGATTAAATAGATATATATGAAAAAGGAAAATTATTTGGCAGCCCTAATTAGGGGCTGCCAAACAAATGGTTTAAACAATCAGCTAATGATATTAGGCGGTATTTTTGTCTTTTTATTGACAGGCTGTGGTACAGACAATAAAGAATCAAATACTAAGCCCCCCAATATATTATTTGTGATAAGTGACGACCAGTCATTTTATCATACCAGTTTTGAAGGTAGTAAATTTGTAAATACCCCCGCTTTTGATAGAGTTGCGAAAGAGGGAGTGTACTTTACCAATGCGATGGCCGGTTCTCCGGGTTGTGCTCCTTCAAGGAGCAGTATCATTACAGGTAGGCATCATTGGCAAAATGAGTCCTCTGGTCAGCATGCGGCTCCTTGGCTTAAAAAGCACGTTCCCTTCGTAGATGTATTGGAGGCGAATGGTTATAAAACTGGAAGAACAGGTAAGGGAGTGTCTCCTTTCCGCTATGCTCGAAATGAAAATGATTCTCTTTGGAGGGAAACGGATGCAGCAGGGATAGAGCACAGTAAAATAAGATATGAAGAAGGTCCTGGAGATATAAGGCCTGCAAACAAAATAAGCACCACTAATTATTTCGAGAATTTTAAATTTTTCATGGAAAAGGAAAGAGCCGACAAGCCCTTTTTCTTTTGGTTTGGGGCTACCGAACCGCACCGTGCCTATGAAAAAGATTCGTGGAAAAGAACCAATAAAAAATTGTCCGATGTGGAAGTACCTGCATTCTTCCCGGATAATGACGTTGTGCGTGGAGATATGCTAGATTATGCAGTTGAGATTGAATGGTATGACAGCCATTTGGATTCCATGATCAATTATTTGGAGGAGATAGGAGAACTTGAAAACACGATCATTATCGTCACGGCAGACAATGGCATGCCATTCCCAAGGGCAAAAGCAAATAGCTATGATTATGGTATCCATGTGCCCTTTGCCGTAAGGTATCCCAAACAATTCCCGGGAGGTAGAATTGTGAGTGATCCTATTGGTTTTGTAGACATAGCACCAACGATTTTGGATTTGACAGAAACCGGAAGTGAAGGGATGTTACCCATTACAGGAAAAAGCATTCGCCCTCTATTGGAATCTGATAAACAGGGAACCATTAATCCTACCAAAAAGTATGCATTTTCAGGGCGAGAAAGGCATTCTTCTTCCAGGTACCTCAATTGGGGCTATCCACAACGATCAATTAGAAGTGAAGACTATTTATTGGTATGGAACATGAAACCGGATCGCTGGCCTGCAGGTGCCCCTCAAAGAGTAAATCCTGAGGATGAAAATGAATTGCTACCCATGTATGGGATAGACGAAGATGGCATCAGTCATTCTGAATGGGCGTTTACAGATGTGGATGATTCTCCTACCAAATCATTTATTATAGAAAATTATACGGATCCATCCATTAAGCCCTTTTTCGATGCAGCTTTTGCCAAAAACCCTGAGGTACAGTTGTTTGATATAAAAAATGATCCTTATTGTTTAAATAATTTGGCAGATGAGCCGGATTATGCACCGGTAAAAGAAGAAATGCAATTGGCTTTATTGGATGAATTGAAGGAATCTGCTGATCCCCGAGTAGAGGGGCCTGATCCTGAAGTTTTTGATTCCTATATTAGATATAGCCCAATGCGAGAATTTCCCGAACCAATTCCCGGGAGTCAGTTAAAATAAACTGAGATCAAGAAAACGAAATTATCTTGTATTGCATTATTAATAGACCCTTTACTAGCAAAGTAGAGGGTCTATTTGTGTCTACTTGGTTAAGGTTAATTATTTGATCTGAATTAATAAATTAAAATAAATGTATTTGAAGGAAAGGCAAGTTATTTTCATTTCTGCAGCTTTTTCGCAGGTTGTATTTAGTCACCTAAACCGACCATTTTCTTGGATTGGTTTCCCTTCAAACAATTGAATTTGCTTTTCACTTTTCATTGGTGGATTAACTTCTGGAATTTTTTGACTCATTGAATAATAAACCTAAAGTAGTATAAATTAGCATGCTCTGTTCCTTCCAAAACCGCTCTTTCTGTAAAAACAACCAAATATTCTTGTTCGCTAATTTGAGCAATTGTGGGGTAACCATAAAAATTTTGGTTTAAGAGACCTTCCTGCTTTAATCCGGCCCAAGGGCGCCGTAGTTCATGTTGTAGTTTCCATCCTTCAGGGCTACCCATTATATCATTGGGGCTAGCGGAGTAGATAAACAGACTGTTTTGTTCGTCAGGCCTAGAATAACGGTCGCTGGTAAGGGCTATTAGCATATCCCGGTTCTGATCATATATCAATTGGGGTGCAGCACCCCAGTGTAAATTAGGGGGTATGTTGGTGGCGACAGGCTCAGTCCAAGATTGCCCATTGTCGTAACTTTCTACTTGCACCAAAGGATGGCCGTGCGAGCGCTTATCGTCTCGGATTAAGGCTACTATTCTATTATCTCCACACCAAGCGCCGGCAACTTCCGTTAATTTAAAGTCTTCATTATCTGTGATCTGATTGTAGGATTCCCAAGATGAACCGTCCTGGCTAAAGGTTATAAATCTTCTACAACCTACCATCGCATATTGGTTGATGTCAGGATTGTAAAACATTTGGCCTGTACTCCAAATGCCTTCTAAATTGCTTAGTTCAGGATCAGTCCAAGCCTGTGATTGCTGAGGTTCAGTCCAAGAAATACCATGGTCATCACTGTAAATAAAATATCGGCCTTCTGTTTGGTTTCCATCAAACCTCCGAAAAAAGGCGACGATTTTGCCTTCCTTAGTAACTCCACCGTGAATATTGCGATCATCGTATTGGTGACTGTTATACACTGTTTCTACCTTGCTCCAACTGTCTTTCTCCGGATCATAGGTGATTTTTGCGATATATGCATTAGTACCCACATGGTCGCCTTCAATGCCTGGGTCAAGTCTAAATAACAAAAGTATTTTTCCATTATTTAATGGAGCAAGGAAACCTTCGCTAACATGATCATTACCAGCTAAAAATTGCTTAGAAGGAGAGGTGTAAAAAGTATATTCATCCTTCCCTGCTTGGCCCCAAGAGTTGGTGATGCAAATAAATGATAGGAAAAGTAATCCCAATATTATCAATATAAAATTTTTCATAGGATTATTCTTAGAGGCTTATAATGGCTAGGCATGGTAGCAATTCTTTAATTTAAATTCCTATAGCAAAGAATTTGGTTTAATTGGATTTGCTTTCTCAGGGAAATCAATAAAAAGTTAATATTAACCACATGAACCTTTATTCAATCGATTACAATATTTCAAATAATTTATTGGGCTGATCCCAATGAATACGGGCAATAAATATACTTCCATCACTCCCATGTTTTTCTACACCACTCGGCTGCATCCATTCGGATACGGTGACCCATGTTTCATTTGGACTAATATCAGTAATTCCAAAATTACCCAGCCTTGCACCACGTTCAGGTACCAATATTTTTTCTGTTTTTCGAATAACGCTTAAACTGTTGGGATCCACCTGAGCCATAAATAAAGGGGCACGGTGGCGGAAAACATGGTCATTATCTGCTCCTCTACGGGTATAAACTAGAAAAAGCCCATCACTATGAGTCACCCAATGTTGCTGGGTATTGTAATTCCCCAATGCCTCTCCATCATCAAAGGTCCATGGTTTGGGCTCTTCAAAATTAAGGCCGTCCACACCTTTGGTGACATATCCTTGCTTATCGTTTCGTAAGGTCAGATAGTAATTACCTTTAAAATGGGTAAGTGATGGTTCTCCATAACCCCTAGGCACATCAATATGTAATTCATTTCCTTGTTCAAGGAATTGCAGTTTTTTATTGTAGAAAGTACAGCGGATTACAGTGACTGAACTAGTTGTTCCATTACCAGGGGAACGATAATAGACAGGTAGCAAGATAGTTCCGTCCGATTTGTCGTACCGTTGTACACTTCCAGCACCACAATCTTCGAACTTTTCAAGTGCAGGCATTTCCAGCTTATTCCAGTTTGACCAGCCATAATCAGGCTCATAAATTGAATAGGAGGTATCACGTGGTCGGGGATTGGAGACCTTCCAATCCGGTGTATAAACTACTGTATGTCCGGTACCCAATAATGTTTTGGACTTTTTATGCCAGGCCGGCCAAAAATCACTTATTGCAACGGGGCGCCTTACCCCATCTATAATTTCATAACGTGGCTCAAGCGCCTTTAGCTCCATGGGGTTGGTCCATGTTTTCCCTAAGTCATCGGTTTGCATGCCGTATGCCGCTTTGAATACATCACTTCCGGAAAGATCTTGGCTAGTCATAGTCATAACCACCCTAGGGTTCCCCCCCTTTCCTGCTAAAGGTATTATACCGGCTCTAGGGTGAACAAAGCAGTTTTCACCGTCAAAATATCTTGTTGGGCTTTGAAGGTTTAGTTTATACTTTACAGGGTCATTTGACAGTTGTAAACCCATGAGATTGATGGGTAAACTTAAAAATGTAATGCCACCGATAAGAGAGTTTTTGATGAATTTTCTTCGATTGGCAGGTTCCTTATTTTCTTTATAGTTATTAAGCGTCATTGTAATTGGGGGTTTTATAAAAGTAATAAGTAAATGTTTTATGTAATAATCAAGTAAAAATACACAGGTGTCCCTATTCTGTTTATAGATTATCGGAACATTAATATGCTAGAAGTTTAATTCATTATTAGATTCCATTGAGTCCTTATTGTTAAATCGAGTTTTATTGAACTATTTCCTTCTAGTATTAAAATAATAATAGAGTGGGACATCGTAGCTCAAAAAAACCGTAGACCCTCATTTCTGTAAAATAAGGAGTCTACGGTAATTAAATCTACTTTAGGTTTAAACAGTCCTTAGTATTTAAAAGTATCTTTTCCTTCAGGTGGAGTAGGAGGGTTCAACAAAATTGGTTCAGCAAAATCTTCATCCATTTCATATGGCAGCATGTAAACTCTATCACCTCTGGAATTAGTAAAAAAGATTCGGGAAATGGAGCTTTTTTTAGGGTCTGAATCTGCCCACATGGCAAAAAATGGATCTTTTGGATTATGTGGTCTACGTACATATCCATGATTAAATGGACTGTTACGTGTAACTTGCCTTTTCAATTGCCAAAAATCATTGTCCGGATTGCCTGGGTCGGTTGTTTCAAAAATCCCAATTTCTCCACCATTATAACCCGGCTGTGGACCTGGTACTGCTGGAGCAATTAGAGTCCATCTATCATCATGAATATAAAAAGCACCTTCGTCATAAGCGTGATCCGAGACTGTCACATATTGTGAAACCCATTTTTCACCTGTCCACCTTCTAATTTTCCATGCCCGAGGTGCGTTCTGAGGCACAGGAGCAGCGCCAAAGGATGTAATGTACAATATAACTGGTCGCCCTTCTTTGTCAAACAAAAGTTGATTGGGATATACATTTTTACCTTGAGCTTCATAATCATTAATCAAAGCAGGGTTATTACGGTCATCAAGAGGAATTTGAACCGGAGTGCCATCGGCAGTAGTCCATGTTTTTCCAAAATCAGTGGTCTGTAGGTAGTATAAGTTAGTACGTCTATCAACATTTCCTTCCGGGTGGTAATTGAAGGCCGTACCAATTGTATCACCCTTGACTCTACTGACCTGATAATGTCCCCCAAATCCAACTATTTTTTGAAGTTGTTTAGCGGGTTCTGGTTTCCAATCTTTACCGGTTTTATTGGTCTCGAAATAAAGTTCTCTACCACCTGTATATAAAGTGAAAAGATGAAAGAAGCCTTTTTCAGGAACTCTCCATATTTGTGAATAAGTTTGTTCTCGCTCAATAATTAGTTCGAAAGAATCTATAGAATAGGGCTCATTACTTCGGAAGATCTGACCTGGTCTATGCCTTGCTCTTCCGGCTACAAAGACCCATAAGTAGCCTTCATCATCTATCGTTATACTTGGATTGTCATGAGGATCATCAACACCCCGTTGATCTCTAACCACAGTAGGTTTTGGTACACGATGTTTATCGTGATCATAGTAGGAAACCATAGCTAGTAAATATCTATTCTCCGGACCTGAATCTCCTCCATATACGAAGAAAGTTTTGTTCACTTCAGGAGCATATACTGCCATTGGAGCTACAGTATGTGGCCAAGCAAAAGAAAGGGGGCCGGAGTATTTGAAGTCAGTAGAACCATAGCTTGGCGATTGAGGGCGATCTTCCATGGGACGATGAAACCACCAAATTCCACGATAACCATCTAACTTTTGATTGTCAAGGAATTTACTTTCAGATTGAACCTTTTCTTCTTGAGCATTCAAGCCACCTATAAAAAATAATATAGATAAATGAAATATAAATATACTTTTATAGAAAGTACTTTTTGGTCTTAAATTTAATAACATGTTATTAGGCTTTTATTGTTTATTTTATTTGAAAAACTTGACGCTTCTTATTTCAAACACTTCCATACCTTTTTGGTAGTTATTGTTTTCAATTACAATAAATAAATCCTTCTTTCCTATCGTTGATTTGATAGGGATTTTAATAAATTTATCAACATCTTCGTTTAATTTGTCAAGCATTGATGAACCTATAATTTCGCCATTTGGAGAGTTTGCTATTAGTGATATTTTCCAATTTGATTTTTCTATTTTAGTGAAATTTATTATATCTAGACCTAACTTGGTGATACAAGTTAAATCTGTATCATTTAATCCAATAAAGGAAGTTTTACCATTTGGGATTAAATGGTTAGGCTGTTTAAAGTGGGGGGTATATAAACGCATGTTTGACGTGCTGTCATAACTTGAAACGAAAACTCTTGGGTTTTTTAACCCTACCACTGTGGTAGTTTTCAACGGGGATATTTCCCCCCATCCATCGTCTGTATAGCTTGCTTTAAAAATAAGGTATCCCGCATCATCGTTATTTGTAACCTTCAAGGTACCACTTTGTGGCAAGCTGGTTATATCTTCAGTTGTGTTAGTTGAATTTAATATATAATCAACAATTGCATTAGCCTCTATTAAACTTACAGCAGGGTTAGCTGGCATTTCAGCTTGGCCCCATTTCCCTTTAGTTCCGCCCATAATCTTCTCGGATAATTGTGCATAGACATCTTCTTTGCCCTTGTAATGATTTGAAATTTCATTAAATGAAGGACCAACAGCTTTTTGATTTAAACGATGACATTGTGTACAGTTATTTTGATTGATAAGCTGCTTACCCAATATTGATTTTGCTGAGAATTGAATAGGTGAGTTCTTTAATTTGGTTATAAAGTTTTGTAATTCAAATCCTTCAGGAAGATAATCTGCCCATATTTTAATTTTTGAATTATCGATTTGTTGATTTTCTTCATCACTAATATTTATCGAATATTTAACTTCATCACCAGGGAAATAGAAACTGCTATTAGATTCAGGAAATTCAATTGATACTTTGGGTGGTTCATTGCCTGCTGTGATTTCAATGGTGTCTCGGTCGATAGCCCCTTCTTCATCAGTGACGGTAAGAATAGCTTGGTACACTCCGGCAACCTCAATATTTATATCCGGATTTTGTTCACTAAATTCGATGGGTGCTGCACTTTTTGAGCTTAGTACCCAGTTATAATGGCTAATATTATTGTCATAATCGATTGTACCTTCGGTCAGTAACCTTCCTTTCAGTGGAACAGATCCTGAAATTTTATCAGCTGATGCTTTTGCTATAGGTTCGCGATTACCATCATTGTACTTTATCTTAAATAGTTTAGCATCTTTTGCGTATGGTGCATAAGAGTCATGCCCATACTGCAAAACATACAAGTCCCCATTGGGAGCAAAGTCCATATCATTAATCCCTGTAAATGTACCTCCCGGCATAAATTCTTCCATAGAATTATAGTTGCCTTCATCATCTACTTCAATGACCATAATCCATCCCCTAACATAGTCGGTAACAGACCATTTGCCGTCATAATATGCAGGATAAGATCTTTCAGCATTTTTATAATCCGCTTTTCGATAAAATGGTCCCCCGACAGCACTAAGGCTTCCGCTTCCCGGAATGGGAAATAACTCTGATGGATTTCGATCATACCAAGCAATTGAGGGGATTGGGTTAGCAGGCAATTCCACTAATCCTGTATTGTATTGAGAATTGTTTACAATTTGTATTGTATCATATTCAGTTTTTATCGCAGTATTTTTTTGATTGTTGGCTATAAAATAAGGCCATCCAAAATAACCTGCCTCTTTCGCGCGATTAAATTCATCTGTACTTGGTCCAACTTCTCCCCAGTATAACCAGCCGGTTTTACTGTCCAAGGTTAGCCTCCAAGGGTTTCTGACACCCATAATATAGATTTCCGGTCTGGTTTTTTCCATATCTTTAGAAAATAAATTTCCCTCTGGAATGGAGTAGGTTCCATCTGCTTCAGGTTTTATGCGAAGAATTGATCCTCTTAGGTCATTAGAGTTTCCGGAAGTCCTACGCGAATCCCCATCTTTATCATTAATATTAAAACCTGAGTTATCACCAATTGCAATAAGTAGATTGCCCTCTTTGTCGAATATCATTCCTCCTCCCCAATGGCAGCACCTTTCTCTTTGCGTAGACCATTCAAGTAGGATTTTTCCCGAATTCAAATCCAAAGAATTTTCTTTCCAAGTGTACCTTGCCAATACACTTTTAGCATTTTCACCTTCAGGTGAATAATACATGTATACAAATTTATTGTTGTCAAAATCAGGGTCTAAAACAACACCATGCATCCCATCATCGGCATCGTATTTCTTACCTGAAGTGGTAAATGGTTGATTAAACCTTTTGTTTACCGGTATTTGAGCAACGGTACTTACAATTTGTGAATTGGGATCAAAAACCTTGACAGCACCATCTTTTTCGACAATCAGAATCCGGCCATCAGTCAATACATCCATGGACATAGGTTGATTGAGATTTTCTGCTACTAGTTCAATTTCGAACCGGTTAATATCTGGTTTTTTTTCATCATGGTAGGAGTTAGGTGAACCGCACTGAAAAGAAAGCAATGCGATAAGGCATAAGAAAAGATTTATATATTTCATTTTTTTATAAGTAATTAATTCATCATTAATGATAAGTAATAAAGAAAAAATGGGTGTTGAACTATTAATTTGATTTATGCAACTTAAATATTACTCATTATCCGGGTCGTGAACACTTAAATTAATAACATCATATAAATCAAATTCATCACTTGGAATAGTCTTTAAGGAAAGTTGTTACAGCCTCTTTTATCCATTCCAAGTCATTCCGATAATATCATAATTCTGTTTTTTCTATAACCCAATCATTTATGAAGTGTCTCCTGCCTTTATCTTGCTGAGATTAACCCGAAATATGGAATTGATCACCTTCTATTACGTCATGAAATCACTTCAAAAGCAGTCCCTTTGTTGTTATTTTCAACCCTGCTTCTCGGCTGAGAGGTTCACCATAGCCAAATTTTGATTTAGACCCCAAGAAGTTATATTTTCTTGTGTTTACACCACTCACTACCAACCTTATCGCAAAACCTGTCTTCGAATGACACTCTTAGTAGCATTTGGAGCTCTAAATTTTTATAGGCAAACAGATATAGCTTAGATACATTTCTAGAAGAGGTAGAACTTTATGGCGTTCGTTATTCTAAAGTTTATTTTTCTTTCCCTCAGCCCTACAAATACATTCAGCAAGGTTTTTTTTAGCAAAACTGGGTCTGAAATAATGCTAAAATTATAGGTAAAAGGTATCCCGAAATAGGATTCGTGATTAAAGATTAATGGAGATTTATTCGCTTGAATAACTATTTTTCTTTCAGTAGTTACCAAAGACAATAGTGAATAGGTTACTGAAGAATTAAGCTTCTTCTTGCTTATATAATTCGGTGAGTTCCTTTTTTCAGGCATTTTGGGTTTTACATTTCAGTTGGTCATTATTCGACCTAATGAACAGGTTTAAACCAAATAATATATCGATTAGTGCGATATATTATTTGGTTTTTAAAGTATAGATTAGCATAATTTATAAATATAACTTTAACATTTTATTTTTTTTGTAATGCTATGTTGTTGAAAGTAAGTTAAATTCAATGAATAGCGATTGAGTGAAATCATTAAAGCGGGGTAAAAGGATTGTATTTTAAACTAACCTGTTCCTAAGCATCGCCATTTTAGGCAAATGCTTAGGAACAGTGTTAGTTTTGGAATTTTGCAAGCCTTAGTAACCTGGGTTTTGTATCAATTCATCACTTGTATTTGATTCAAACTCCAGAGGAGGAATGGGCATTGCATAATGTTCGTCTCGCCAAACAATCTGCCTTCCAGAGGCAACAGACTTATAAAAATCAGATTCTTCATCACCTAGACGTAATCTACGGATATCTTCCCACCATTTTGCTTCACCAAAAAACTCCGCCCACCTTTCATACAAGAGGGGGTTATTTGACAAATGATCGTCCGCCGGCGCCAAGGTATTGTCAGTTAAACTTACATAATCAACAGGAGAAGGGCTGTCCGGATCATACCCGTAAGCTCTCCTATGAACTTTATTAATATATTCTAAAGCAAGAGTCGGGTTTGAATCTTTAATCACTTCAGCATACATCAAATAAATATCCGGTAATCGGATAAAATAGAAGTTGGCTCCATTTACTGCCCTAGTTTCCCATATGGTACCACCAAGAAATTGATTTTTCTTCAATGGCCAGCCGTAGAATGTGTCTGGGTCAATTCCTGTGGTAGGGGACATCTGCCACCATTTTCCAAACTCTGCTTGTGCTACAGGATATTCTACACCAGAAACTTTTACTGAATCAAAGAAAGGTTGTAAAGTAGATACGTAGAGACGTGGATCAGGACCATCAGCCTGCCTACCAGCATTAGCTCTACGATCCATCTGTTGGCTGACATAACTGTCTAATAGCTTATACTCTCCATTAACCTCTTCAATTTGCGTTAATGGGGCCGGATCATTATAGCCAAAACGCTTTAAATTCTTGTCATGGGTATACTGATTGCTATAACCCATGGCACTTCTCTCATTATTACTATCTATATAAAAAGGAGTATAAAGAATCGTCACCGAGGAGCCGGTATTTTGTACTCTTGATCCGTTATTATTCGTTTTTTCCGGCTCAGCTCGGTTTCCTACCTCATAAAATGATTCTGAATTATATTCGTACTGAGTATCACCATTAAACATATTTTTGTAATGATCAAAAGGGACCAGAGACTTACCGCTATTGTTGATACAGTCCTCCAAAACTTCTTTTGCACTATCGTATTTTTCTGCAAATAAATAAACTTTGGCCAAAGCTGCTTTGGCAGACCATTCTGTGGCCCGATGATTATCCAATTGACCTTCTAATAGAATGGAAGCATTCTTAAAATCTTCAATCATGGCCTGGTAGGTTTCCATCGTAGATGACCTTCCCACAGACATTGATTCAAGAGAACCTGGTACTTCGGTTATCACCGGAACTCCCATTCCATCTAAATTGGGTTGACCGTAAAAGACCTGAAGGTGCCACAAATAGAATCCCCTCATAAACAATGCTTCTCCTTCATACTGGTCCAATCGTTCAAATTCTGACTCTGGAGCAATACTGCGATAGCTTCTAATACCTTCCAAAGCACTATTAGAATAATAAATCCCTCTGTACAAGTCTCGCCATTCATTGACGAGTTTTGAATCACCTAATTCTGCCATTCCAATGCTCATACCGATCCAGCTTTCTGTCCCTTTCCATTGAAAATCAATGGTATGGTCAAAACAAAAAATTCCGTATCCATGCCAATAGTGACCTAAAAATCCCCAATCATGCTGTACTCCATAAGTTGAGGCTACTAATAAATCTACATGCTCCAGCGTAGTTGGGAAAGAACCTGCGGAAATTGAAGTATTGTCTTCAAGTTCCAGATAATCCTGACATCCAAATAGTGAGCAAGAGATTAGCATTACTAGTAACCAATATCTTTTATTAAAATATTTCATATCTTATTGATTTAATATTTATAAAATCTAATTATTACTTACAGACCTAATTCCAATCCAAATGAAATCAACTGGGTCTGAGGATAGGTAGATGTATTATATTGTCCATGATTCTTGACATCATTGGAAAATTCAGGATCGAGTCCGGTGAATTTGGTGAAGGTAAATAGGTTTTGACCGGATAAATATATTCTCAGGTTATCCATGCCTACACTATTAAGAATTGATTTTGGAAAAGTATAACCGATGGAAATGTTTTTGATCTTCATGTAAGATCCATCCTCTACCAAATAAGTTGAATAATACCTATAATTCTTACTAGGGTCTTCTATATAAGCACCTGAACCTGAAGGATCGAAAAGCCCTAATCTTGGTTGATCCGTTAATTCATTTCCTAAAAAATAGGAAGCATTAAAAATATCATAAGTTGATTGGAAGTCCTGCTGAAAGTTTTGTTCAAAGGCTTTTACATCATTCATTACATCTCTTCCGGCAATTCCTATAATTGTAGCATTCAAGTCAAAATTTTTCCACTCCATATATAAGTTAAATCCGTATTGGAATTTAGGCCAAGGATTTCCTATTACTGTCCTATCTTCTGCGGTAATCCTTCCATCACCATCAAGATCACGAAACCTAAGGTCTCCGGGTCCTGTATATTGATGGTTATAGAATGCAGTTTGACCTGCAATTTCAGAGGCAGTCTGATTCAGTCCATCAATTTCTTCTTGGCTTTGAATGATCCCATCGGCAATAAAACCGTACAATTGTCCTACAGGTTGACCATTTTCTGTAATAAAAGGCCTTGAATTTGAACTAAGCGGCCAAGCCCCCCCGCTATAGATATAGGCTGTCGGCAAGCCCAGATCAAGTACCTTATTCTCATTATGGGATAGATTTGCACCTAATGAAAAATTAAAATCACCTAAGGTATTTCGATATTGAGAACTTATTTCCCATCCTTGATTCAAAATACTTCCTATATTTACCGGCATCAAACTAGGATTTCTATTGACTCCTCCAATACCCGAAGATAAAGGGATGGATAAATTATAGATCATGTCTTTGGTATTCCTCCAATAGTAATCAGCATTGAATGTAACCTTACCATTCAGGATAGCAATGTCAATACCTATATCTGTGGAATGAATCTCTTCCCATTTGATATTTTCATTAACTACTCTTATGGAATTAAATCCCCCGACACTGCCAATTTCATCGAAACTATGCATGGTAACCTGCTGGTAGGAGGGTTGATACAAGAAGTTTCCAAGAGCACTATCATTACCGAGTATTCCCCAGCTGATTCTTGGCTTCAGTAGGTCAAAGAAACTGGTATTGAAGAATCGCTCTTCATTTATTTTCCACCCTGCAGAAACAGACGGAAATACACCCCATCTGTTTTGAGGACCAAATTTAGGAGATCCATCTCTCCTGACATTTGCAGTTAAAATATATTTACTATCATACATATAATTTAGCCTTCCAAATTGAGATAAAAAACTACCATAAGATAGTCCTCCACTTGCTGTCTTGTTATTATTAGTGGATAAGGCGAAAGACTCTGCAACCCTTACAGGAAAACCTGTCGCCTGAGAAGCAAGGCTGGCTCCATGAGAGTTTCTAACTTCATAACCACCCATGATTTTAAAATCGTGTTTTTCACCAAATACACGTTCATAGGTTAATGTTGAATTTAAAATATATGACTCAGAATAATTTAAAGATTTAGTGTAGTTTTCATTTGTTTGGGCTCTTCTCAGCAGGTTTGCTTCACTAAAATTGTCATTATATCCAGAACCAAAGGAGCCCGAACCTGTTGTTCTAAAATTTAAACCGGGAATTATTTCCCAATTCAAATAGAAAATACTATTGACGGAAAGATTCCTGCTTTTGTAATGCCGATACCCCAGTTCTGCAATAGGGTTTCCCCCTGAGAATTCAACTACAGGAGGTACAGCGGCAAAAGTCCCATCATCATTATAGACATCCATGTATGGTAAAGTCCTCCAAGGTAAAGCCATGGTATAGGGATCCTGTTGCACTTTAGCTAAATATAGTTGATGACCTAAAGTTACATTTTTGGCCACTGCATAATCTGCATTTAGTCGAATTGAATACCTTTCCCAATAGTTGCCTTTTTGTATTCCTTCTTCTTTTTCATAGCCACTAGACAGGTAGTATTTTATTTTTTCACTTCCACCACTCAAGGAAAGTAGATAAGACTGTTCAATCCCTGTTTCAAATAATTCGTCAAACCAATTGGTGTTTGGGAGATCAGCATCATCCCATAAATCGTAATCATCTCCAATTCCATTACGTGCCCTTATGTAATCATCAGTTTCTAACATTTTATACGAATTAGAAATTTTTCTTACTCCGGTATTTGATGTGAATTGAATTTTATTTTTCTGACCAAAAGATCCTCTTTTGGTGGTCACCAAAACTACTCCACCGGCAGCTCGAGCACCATATATTGCAGCTGCACTGGCATCCTTTATAATTTCAATTGATTCTACATCACGAGGATTGAAAGTTGGTGAGTTACCTGAAATCACACCGTCAACAACAAATAGAGGGCTTAAACCATTGATAGACCCTACACCTCTAATGATTATTTCCGATCCTGAACCCGGTCTTCCGCTACTCTTATTAACCATAACACCGGCCACCCTACCTTGGATGGATTCAGCAATTGACCTAACAGGTAGCCCCTTGATTTCTTCAGATTTAATTGAAGCAATTGACCCTGTCAAATCACTTTTTTTGACTGAGCCATAACCAACGACAACGACTTCACCTAATGAAGCCATATCTTCATTTAAAACAATATCCACGATACGCTGATTTCCAACCTCAACGGTCTGGGTCTGGAAACCTATAAATGAAAATACCAGTGTAGACGCTTCAGGAAGAGATAATGAATATTTCCCGTCAATGTCGGTGGCTGTACCTATAGAGGAGCCCGGAACAGATACTGTGACGCCCGGAATGGGCTGGCCATTTTCGTCAGTGACTGTTCCGCTTATGGTAATGGGGTCAGGACTTGAAATTAATACTTTCCCTTTGCCTTCCTTCTTTAGTACATCTATGCCATGGTTGATTTGCCGGAAAGACAATTCAGTCTGAATGGATACTTCTTTTAAGAGGTCCATCACTGAACCTTCTTTTTTGGCAAAGCTAATGTCCAGATTCCTTTCCATATCCCTGTTTTCAAAGGAAAACTTAAAAGGTGTCTGCCTTTGCACTTCCCTAAAAAAACGATCAAGCGTTAATTGATCTGCAGATAAAGAGACCCTAACCTCTTCTATGGTTTTATATTGCCCATTGGCATTCATGGCAATGACCAGATTGAGCATAAGGGTCTGCAATACAAAACCATAAAGAAAACATTTTGACAACATAATGATTGTCTTTAGTAATTTATTTTTCATAATTTTACCTTGGTTTATTAAATATTCGATTTTGGTAAGCCCAGCCTGCCAGGGTGCATTCCCCAATGATTCCCATGGACAGGTTGTTTTTGATGCCGTGTAGGAGCAAGCTCCTATACGGTTTTTTTATGAAGTATCTATGTGATTCATATGATTAGAATTTAATGGTTGCTTCTTTGCCCTTAATTTGATAATCAAAGCCCTTGATATAGCTCATACTTTCCAGCACCTCTTCAAGTGTCTGCTGAGGATAGGTTCCCGAAAACTCCCAAGTAACCCCATTGGCATTTTGTAATTTTATTTTAACCCCAAACCATTCTTCCAGGGCCACCTTTACTTGAGGTAAGCTGGATTTATGGAATTTCAATATCCCTTCTTTCCATGCCAATACTTTGTCTGCATCGAATACTTCAACACTGTGGGTTCCATCAGAACTATTGTAATCCAACATCTCACCCGGGGATAAGGAAGTTTGGTTTTTGGAAGAACTTACTTCAACTTTTCCACTTACGAGAGATACCTTAATTTTTCCTGGGATTTTGGTGTTGATATTGAAACTGGTGCCTAGCACAATCGTTGTCAATCCATTCGTACTAACTTTAAAAGGTCTTAAACTATCCCGCTTGACTTCAAAATAGGCTTCGCCTTTCAGATGGATGATCCGTTCATCTTTTGTGAATTTTTTTGGAAATTCTACTTGGCTTGAGGAATTTACCCATACCTTGGTTCCGTCGCCTAATGTCAATTGCAATTTCTCTCCCGGACCGGTAAACTTCAAGACTGTGGCAACCGTCTCCATTTCTTCCTCTACTATAAAATTCATTTTGGAGAGTAAGCCAAATGACCCGGCAATGGCCAAGGCCAAAAGGAGAATTGCAGCTACCCTGTTTATTTGCCCTAGCCTATTCCACAAAGACCGGTTTCCTATTTTTTTTTCCTCTTTTTCTTTGACCTCTGTTCGCTTAGCCTTTTTTTTCCTTTGTCTAAGCACTTCTTGAAGTACCTCCTGCTGTAACCCTGACGGGGAATGTGGAGGTTGAAATGTGGTTCTCAGTAAAATCTCCTTTGCCAATTGCATGGTATGCAATTGCTCGGGATTAGCCTTGCGCCATTGGTCCCAATAGGAATTCAACTCTTTATCAGGCTTTTTAACCCACCGGACGAACTCCGGGTGAGTTAAAAAGTCTTCGATATTGTTCAGTGTGTTCACAGATAAATAAATATAGGTGCTTAGTCTTTCTTCTAGATGATTATGGACAAACAGAAGTTGGCTATATACATTTCCTTAGGTATTGCATGGCCTTATACATCAAATTTCTTGTGGCTTGTTGACTTTCCAAGCCCATCATTTCCTGTATCTGTCTGTAAGTAAATCCTTCATAAAAACTGTAATAGATAATTTCTCTTTGTCTGGGGCTCAATCCGGCTACTGCAATATTTAGCTTTGTAATTTTCTCCTCGCTCAATTGGCGGTCTATTAGTTGGGCCTCATAAGAAAGGGTGAATTGGAATCCCATCGGCAAGGCCTCAAGCGGTTCTCTTTTACCCCTCCATTTGGTCAATTCCCTGATAAGTTTTCTTTTGAGGCATTTAAAGAGGTAGAACTTTATGGCATCTGTTCTGCCAAGGTTTCTCCTCCTTTCCCTGAGCTCTACGAATAAATCCTGCAAGGTATCTTTTACCAAATTTGTATCTGAAACAATACTGAATCCATAGGCAAACAAAGTCTCAAAATAAGATTCATAAATAAAGATAAATGCGGATTCATTGCCCTGCCTGAACGCATCCCATGCAGCAGTTTCTGAAGAAAAAATTGAACTGGTAAACGAAGAATTACGCTCTTCCTTGGCTAAGTAGACCGGTGAGATTCTCTTTTCAGGCATTTTGGGTTTTACTTTTCAGTTAATCGTCATTAAAAGCTATCAAAATCAGACTTAAATGTAAAGTCGGATCATTTAATGACAATATCCTATTTGGTTGTTGAAATACAAAGCAGAATAATCTGTAAATGTAACCTTCCTTTTTTATATTTTTTTAGTAATTTGGTATAAATTATTGATAAACAGTAATTTAAAATTTTATTCGTTCTTGATATAGGGGTGTTTTTTTGGCAATAAAGTTGGATGAAAATATTTTCTTTTTTTTTCTTAGAAGGAGGATAACTTTTGTATGCTTCTGTCTCCTTTAATTGAAACACTCTACTATGTGTAAGCGAGATTATAAAATTGCCGATTTTGTTTTGGACCCTGAATTTCAAAAGTGGGTGCTTTTTCCTGATGCTCCAACGAAAAAATATTGGGAAAAATACCTGAATGAAAATCCTAAAAAAGAGGAGGACATTGCTTTAGCAATGAAACTAGTAGCAAATATGTCAAGAAAGTCCTCAAGGGTTTCTTCTGATAAAATCGAAGAAACTTGGAGTAATATTGAACAGGCTATTGGAAATACGGTGGTTAAAGAAAAAAATAATAACCCTGTTCCATTAAATGCGGTAAGCACAATTCTACAGTCTAGAGACAAAAGAGCTAATGGCCAAAGAGTAATTCCTCAATTTTACCGCTTGGTAGGGATTTTAGCAATAGTATTTTCCTTTGCCATTATTATCAGTATTAATTTACCCAAAGAAAAGGCCCAAGAAGTAGTAGAGAAAGTGGAAATGCTCGAACATTATGCGCCACCTGGCGTAAAAGCCAATCTAAGCCTTCAGGATGGTTCAAAAGTCATTCTTAACTCCGGAAGCACATTAAAATATGTCAAGAATTTCGAAAGCAATCGACGTGTTTTGGAATTATCAGGAGAAGCCTATTTTGAAGTTGCCAAGGACCAATCAAGGCCTTTTAGTGTGAAAACAGGGGCAATTACTACTACTGCTCTTGGAACATCCTTTCTTATCTCTTCCTATAAAAATGAACCTGTAGACATTGCTTTGCTAACGGGTAAGGTGGCCGTAGATATTGATCTAAATGAAGGACATCGGGTTAAGCTGGAAAAAGGAGAGGGGTTGGAAATAGACCTAAAAAAAGAAAATGTAAAAAGCATGTCTTTTGACCGTGAAAAAATATTGGCATGGACTAGAAAAGCTATCGTTTTTGAAAATGTGTCCATGTTTGAAGTCAAGCGAGTACTTGAAAATTGGTACGGTGTAGAAATTTATTTTATTAACCGCCCAGCTTCAGATTTAGAATTGTCAGGTAAATTTAAGGACCAAAGCCTCGAGAATGTGCTGGAAGGTTTGAGCCATTCCGCAAGATTTGAATACAGCTTAAAAAAAGACAAAGTGACTTTAAAGTTTAATTAAAAGAGTATGCCTATGTAATGACTAAATGCATTAATAGTAAAAGGCCATAAATGCGCTAACATTTATGACCTCCAATAAAACCGGAAAACAGGAGTGCAATCCTATTTCCGACGAATGTTTATTTAACCGAATAGCCTAAACAAACAATGTAAAGATATGAAAAAATGCCTACTTAAGCATGTTATCTACATGACCAAATTATTTACAATAGCCTTCACTCTCCAGTGTTTGAGCATGAGTTTCCTTATGGCCTTTAACGGCAATGCACAGGTAAAAAGCATAGAGGAAGTATCCGTATCCCTTTCCTTAAAGGAGGTAAAGGTGAGAGAAGCCTTTAAAAGGTTAGAAAAGCTTACAGATTACAATTTCGTTTTCGCTTCCAGGGAAATTGAGGATATACCCTTGGTGAGTGTAGAAAGTAAAGGAGAAAGCCTTTACCTATTATTGTCAGACATTGCAGTTCAAACAGACCTGAGTTTCAAGCAGGTGAACAACAATATCCATGTGAAGAAAATGGATAAAAAAAATACTGGCGTGAATGTAAATTATGAGCAAGTTGAAGTAAACGGAATCGTAAGGGATGAAAATGGGGATCCATTGCCAGGAGCAACAGTTACTATTGCAAATACAACCAAAGGGACAGTAACGGATTTAGATGGAAATTTCTCAATCGAAGTTGAAGAAGGTGCTACCTTAGTAATATCATTTATTGGTTACAAGACAAAAAATTTGATTGTTGGTAATCAATCTCAATTAAACATTTCAATGGAGCTTGACGATACTGCCCTAGAAGAGGTAGTCGTGGTCGGTTATGGTACAGTTAAGAAGAGTGATTTAACAGGTTCAGTTTCCAGTGTAAAAGCTGATGAAATCAATGCTTTTCCAACCTCAAATGTGATGCAAGCAATGTCGGGTCGAGCAGCAGGCGTTCAGATCATTCAAAACAGTGGTGCACCCGGAGCAGGTTTAAGCGTAAGAATTCGTGGAACAAATTCCATTCAGGGAGGTAATGAGCCACTTTATGTTGTAGATGGTTTTCCTTTTTCAGGAAACCCTACAAATTTGAATAACTTCGATATAGAAAGTATTGAAGTGTTAAAAGATGCCTCAGCTACGGCAATTTATGGTTCAAGAGGAGCCAATGGTGTTGTTTTGATTACCACCAAGCAAGGAAAAGAAGGTACTTCCAAAGTGGATTTTGAAACGAGTTACAGCATGCAATCCATTCGCAATACTTTAGATTTAATGAATGGTAGTGAATATGCTCAAATCCAGAATATTCAGGCAGCCAATGACAATATACCTTTGTACTTTACAGAACAGGAAGTAGCTAATTTTGGAGAAGGCTTTGATTGGCAGAATTTAATTTTCACGAAAGCACCAATTGTATCCACCTCTTTAAATGTAAGTGGAGGAAGTGCCAAAACAAAATATTCCATTTCAGGCAGTTTTTTTGGGCAGGATGGCATAATTAAAGGAAGTGATTATGACAGGTACTCCCTTAGAGCTAATGTCAACCATACCATAAGTGATAAAATCTCGCTGCTTTTCAATAGTAACCTTACTCACCTAAAAACTGAAAGAAGAGACAGTGGAGGTGGTTCGCGTGGAAATTCAATGATTGGTGCAGCACTGTCTGCAGCTCCAATCTCCCAGCCCTTTAATGAGGATGGTAGTTACAATGTTTTGGGAAATGAATACCCTTTTATCGCTCCTGATATTGTCAACCCGTTAAATTTCCTTAATGAACAAATGAGTATTGTGAAGGCTAACGTGGTATTGACCAATATGGCCTTTGTTTACAAGCCCATTCCAGACTTGACATTGAAAATTTCAGGAGGTATAGAAAATAGAGATGACAGAACTGATGGCTATACGACTAGAAATTTCTTTAATTCCGATGGTAGAGCAAATGTGACTACAAGCCAATTTAGGAGCCTTTTAAGTGAGAATACACTTAGTTACGATAAAACTATCTCCAGTAGACACCAACTGAATGCACTTATTGGATTTACTTACCAGGATTTCACCAATACATATCTCAGTGCAAGCGGGGTAGGGTTCTTAAGTGATGCTTTTGAGACCTATAGCCTACAAGCTGCGCAAACTCCGGGTATCCCAAGCAGTGGATATTCAAATTCCGTTTTATTATCCTACTTGAGTAGGGTTAATTACACGTTTGACGATCGGTTCTTATTCACATTTAGTTTTAGAACTGACGGTTCTTCCAAGTATAGTCCAGGCAATAAATGGGGTTTCTTCCCTTCAGGTGCTTTTGCCTATAGGGTATTTAAAGAATCATTTGTTGAAAATAGTAACTGGCTTTCAGATTTAAAGGTTAGGACCAGTTGGGGACTTACAGGAAGTCAGGCTATTTCTTCCTATGCAACTCTAAACCAATTGAGTCCAGGAAACACTGTTTTTCAAAACAATCTTTACAATACATTTGCACCAAGTACAGTACTGCCTGGCGATTTGAAGTGGGAAACTACAGAGCAAATTGATATTGGTGTTGATTTTGGTTTTTTGGAAGACAGAATTTTATTTAATGCCGATTATTACATCAAAAACACACGTGACTTGCTTAATACTGTAAGACTTCCAAGTTCTCTAGGGTTTACCACTACTATTCAAAATGTTGGAAAGGTTCAAAATAAAGGAGTTGAATTGAGCCTAGATGGTAAAGTTTTGACTGGGGACTTTAAATGGGATGTTTTCGGAAATATTTCTTTTAATAAAAACAAAGTTATAAGCCTACATAATGGAGAAGATATCCTAGGCGCCTATGTAGGTGTGTTGGTTGTAGGAGACAATGTAACAATTTTAAGGGAAGGAAGGCCTATAGGTCAATTTTATGGCTATCAGGAAGATGGATATGATGAAAATGGCAACATCAATTTTGTTGACCAAGATGACAATGGTATTATTAATGACAACGATAAAACTTATATTGGAGACCCCAATCCTGATTTTATTTATGGATTTAATTCCACTATGAATTATAAGAACTTTGAATTCAGTTTCTTTATTCAGGGATCACATGGCAATGATATTTTTAATGTAAGTTCAATTACCAGTACAATGGATTTTGGGCAGGGAATGAACATGCCAAGAGAAGTGTTGTATGATCATTGGACACCCGAAAATCCCAATGCTAAATATCCTCTAATAAGTAGAAATACAGCCGTTAGGGTATCCGATAGGTTTATAGAGGATGGTTCTTATTTAAGGTTTAAGAATATTCAATTGGCTTACAATGTGCCTGCTTCCATATTGTTTAAAAAGGCACTCAATAGTGCTCAAGTTTATGTGAGTGCTCAAAATTTCATCACTTTGACTGGTTATTCCTGGTGGGACCCTGAAGTAAATTCTAGAGGTGCAGGTACCCAACTGGGAATTGATCATTACAGTTATCCTATTCCAAAATCCCTCACAATGGGTATAAGGTTGGGTTTTTAAAAGGATAATGAAAAAAAATATTCAATTTAAAGTGAAAAAAGATGAAAAGGATAACAACCATTCAATTATATATTCTTCCAGTATTCCTTTTGCTATTTGCAAGTTGTGAGGACTTATTACTGGAACAACCTAAAACTGTTGCTGTAGAAAACTTTTACAATACGGCTGAGGAAGTAGAGACTGCAGTGAATGCAATTTACTCTCCTTTGCGTTCCACCAGAGCAGAACAAATTGCAATATTAGATGCGCATACAGACTGGGGATATGGTAGAGGAAGTCGGGCACAATACAATGATTTTGCCGGCCTTAATGCAACCAATATTAATACAGCAGGCTCAAGGTGGAATTCATTCTATCAGGCCATTAGAAATGCGAATTTGGTTATTTTTAATGCGCCAAATGGCAATAATATTAGTGAGGAAGATGTCAATTATTATATTGCTGAAGCAAAGTTTCTTAGAGCATTAAGTTATTTTGATCTGGTAAGAAACTGGGCTGGTGTCCCTTTGAGAACAGAGGACAACATGTTGGAAATTGATCTGCCAAGAAGTTCTGTTTCTGATGTATATGATTTGATCTTGTCAGATCTTGAATATGCTGAAATGCATCTCAAAGCAACTGCCGATCTTATTGGAAGGCCCACTATCTATGCAGCTAAAACTTTACTTGCGGATGTTCATTTGTCCTTAGGGAACTATGATCAAGCGATGGCGAAAAGTAAGGAGGTTATTGACTCAAATAATTATTCATTGGTGCCAGTAGAAGAAGTCAATGACTTTCGTACGGATATTTTTGGCGCTGATCTTGTAACAAGTACTGAAGAAGTATTTTATTTTAAATATTCCAGAGAGATTGGACAGGGAAACTTCATGTTATTTATTTTGAACCATCCAAGCACAGGTTATTTTAATTTTGGAGGGGCTTATGCGCATTATAGCGATGCTTCTAACCCTTTCTATATCAATTGGGAAGATGGAGATTTAAGAAAAGAATTATGGGATCAAATAGATTTTGGTTTGGGCCCAAATACATTGGTAAGCAACAAATATATGGAGCTTGATGCAATTGGAAGGAGTGATGGTGGAAATGATTTACCCATTTACAGATATGCAGAAGTTCTTTTAATTTTTGCTGAGGCTTCGGCGAGAAATGCCAATGCGGTAACTTCTGAAGCTCTAGAAGCCTTGAATAAAATTAAAAGAAGGGCTTATGGTATAGCCATTGATTCACCTTCAGAAGTTGATTTTACTTTTTCTTCAGGTGAAATCACAGAGTTCCTTGATGCCTTATTACAAGAAAGAGCTTACGAGTTTATTTTCGAAGGAAAGCGATGGTTGGATTTAAAGAGGGTAGGAAGAGCACAAGAAATGGTAATGAAAAATAAAGGCATAACCATAGCGGATGCCCATTATTTGTGGCCAATTCCACTATCGGAGTTAAATTTTAATGGAGCTCTTGATCCGGATACAGATCAAAATCCAGGTTATTAATTAAAACAAGGCATATGAAAAGAAGAGACATGATTGCTGCAATGGGAACGCTTTCCTTGGGTGTGGCAGCCTCACCATTTTCTAAAGGAGATGTTTTAAAAGAACCTTACAAAGTTGTTCAGAAGAATATTTCCACAGACATCGTCGTGGTAGGTGGAGGAACTGCCGGAGCAGTAGCCGCTATTCAGGCAGGAAGAGCTGGGCAAAATGTTACCTTAATAGAATGTGTCAGTCAATTAGGAGGTACCACTACTACTGCAGGTGTAGCTTTTCCGGGAATATTCTTTGCTTGGGGAAAGCAGATAATTAGTGGTATTGGTTGGGAAATGGTGCAAGAGGCTGTCGAACTTAATGGAGATTCACTACCCAATTTTTCAATTCCTCATGGAAGGCAACATTGGCACCATCAGGTAAAGCTAAACGGGCCATTATATTCTGTATTGTTGGAACAGAAATGTATGGAAGCAGGCGTTAATTTACGCTATTACGAAACACCTACCAAAATAGAATTCAATAATGGATGCTGGGAAATGGAGACGGTTGGTAAAGGGATTACTACAAAGATAAAGTGCAAGCAAATTATCGATTGCTCAGGAAATGCAATTGCAGCAAATATTGCGGGATTTGATTTGTTGAAAGAAGGTGAAACACAACCCGGAACACTTATATTTAGGTTAGGTGGCTATGATATAGAGACCTTGGATTTGGATATGATCAAAAAGGAATATGAGGCAGCCATAAACAGTGGAGAATTGATCAGGGAGGAATTTCGGGGGAATATTGTTGGCCTTTTACGTACAAAAGGAGATAATATTCAACACATTAGAGGAGCAGACTCCACTACTTCTGAATCACATACAACTGCCAACGTCAAAGCTAGGACTTCACTATTAAAACACTTGAAGTTCCTAAAAAGATTACCTGGCTGTGAAAATATTGTGATAGAAGACATGCGCACAGAAATTGGTATAAGGGAGACCTATAGGATCGATGGTTTGTATCAAATCACACACGAGGATTATACTTCAGGTAAAGTTTATAAGGATGCACTCTCTTATTCCTACTACCCCATAGATTTGCATATAATTGAACATGGGGTAACACCTAAACAATTGAGTGATGGGATAGTAGCAACCGTTCCATTGAGAGCATTGATTCCTAAAAAGAGCAAAAACTTTATGGTAGCCGGTAGGTGCTTGTCCAGTGACAGATTGGCCAATTCAGCATTGAGGGTCCAGGCATCCAGTATGGCCATGGGGCAGGTGGCCGCAGCTACAGCGGTGATTGCTTGCCAGCGAAATGTATCACCTGCCGATGTACCTTTGGACGAAGTGAGAAACCTCCTAAAAAGTCATGGGGCAATTGTTCCTACAGCAAAATCCTAAAAAGTTAATGAACAAAGCTATAAAAGAATATTTACGATTAATTATAGTTGCGATCTTTATCAGTATGGTTCCCGTTTCTAATACGGGAACCATACAATATATCAATGACAAGACCTTAGCTATTGAAGCTGTAACAATTAAAAAAAAGGTGATTGATTTTGAAGAAGAAATTTCTTTGGATACGCTTTACGGGCATTTGTCGGCAAAAGGTGACCCAGTTTTCTTTTCTAGAAATGTAGTGACAAGTGTATGTTTTGATGATAAATGCAGACTTTTAGATGTTATTCTTTATTGGAATCCTACAGGTAGGTATCTTGGCTTTGAATTGCCGGAAAAAGAATACCTCAGTAAGCATGACCATGAGCCTTTTACAGAAGAAGAATACCTTAGACTGAATGCTTTGTTAGCAGATCCTTTTCTTCCCCTTGATAGTTATTCCTATAATGAAATTGTGATGGAGGGTTCCAAAGACGAAAATTCTGAATCCCAATACAATGATAAGGAGATCGATGGGGTGTCTAGTGCTACTTCTAAATTTATTCTAGATTACGTGGTAGAAGGGGCGGCCTACACTACTTATAAGTTATGGCACCTGATTTACGGCCCTACTAGTGGGGTGATTAAGGAATGGACTATAGGGTATTTTGATTCCGATTATATTGGTCTTTTGCTAGAAAGTGAAAACCTTTCAGATGTATTGTGGACTTTAGAGCAATTGGCAGGAAAGCTTGATCAATATCCAACATTAAGTCCATTGATTTTTGAGTTTATAAAAAGCAGTGAGTTTAGCCTCTCAGAAAAAGCCATACAAACAATTAGTCCCCAAAATTTATCTTCCGAAGTCTTTCAGTCAAATTTAATAGACCTGTTTCCACAAATGGACATCGGTAGGAAGAAATGGATACTGGACTTGTTTAAAAAAGCTCCAATTGTATACCCGGAAACAGCAGCGTTTTTCAATGATGTAATCCTTGATCAGGAGGTTCCTCTCGTGGTTATTCTTTTAGAAATATATCAAATGCAGGAAATGTACGATGGTAGCAGCCTTGAAAAAGTACGCTTATTGAGTAATT
This sequence comes from Cyclobacterium sp. 1_MG-2023, assembly GCF_030546805.1. Taxonomy (GTDB): domain Bacteria; phylum Bacteroidota; class Bacteroidia; order Cytophagales; family Cyclobacteriaceae; genus Cyclobacterium. Next base: position 126,382 of record NZ_JAUOPC010000010.1, read on the forward strand.
CAGATAACCATTATTTGGCCCAAAAAGCAAAACAGTTTTTAGAAAGCAATACGAGATAATTACTGCCCCTCTTCCAGCCCTGATCAAATTTAAAGCCTATAACACATTAATTTTATTCCCCAGAAAGACGCACTTTTATTTCTCCTTTATTTCCCGCTAAAATCCATGCAGGAATCCTTAGTTCTATCCTTTTTAGGTTTTCAATTTGCCGATCCAATTCGAGTGGAGCCGGATCCAGAGAGATGACAGACAAGGAAATCTCCGGATGTGACAAATTTTCTAACCTTAGGGTTTTGCCCTCTTGAGTCAATACAGCTCCACCATCTACAAGCTTAATATTTGCCTGCGTCATAAGTTGCCAGGTGATCAATTTTGTAGCATCGTTGGTTTCAATTTGGTCTTCGATGATAATAGACCTTTGGCTGTCTTTTGTAAATTTTCTCCTTGCACTTTTCAGCTGGCCTTCAAATGTCGGTGTAAGGTCAAAAGTGGCTTCAGGCTTTTCTCCACCTTTAAAGTATACTATCGTAGCCAAACCATCGACCACATGCCGCTTATTATCCACTGAGATGGTACTATGTCCAAAATTATTCTTGGTAAGTAATTTCCATCGATCACATTCCTGACATCTGCTCCATAGATCGAAACCGGCTCTTGACAATAAGCCATAGCTCTGATTGCCCGGGTCGATTACCCATCGTACGCCATTTAATTCAAAAATAAAAGAACCAGCATCCATATTCCCATGACTTATCGATCCTCTACCTCCTTTTCCTCCAAAATAATAACCTTCTTTATTCTCTCCCTGACCGGTAAATATTACCAATGGGTTGGCTCCTTCACCTTTCCAAGCATTTGGAATAAATCCTGATCCCTTTTCTTCGAATTGTGCTGTCCAAACCAATCCTGCTCCTGCCAGCCGTGATAGCTTTCCTATCTCCTCAGGCGTTTGCATAAATCTTTCATGGTTCAAATAATTCTTATCTCCTGTTTTGGCGGCAAACCAACTCAAGGTAAAATCTATATACAGCTCCGGAATGTCGGGGCTATCGGCATAATTGTATAAAAGTTTGGAAGGAGCCAAGGTTAAAACTGCGAAATTAGCACTCTCTTTAAAACCCGGATATTCACCTATTCCAAAATCTGTTCCAAAGGCACTCTCCAGCATTGCCGCAGTTACTACTGAAAACATTGTCCCATATCCCCAATAGGTCGCTCCCTCAGGATAAGCTCCATCCGGAGCATATTCTGCAAGTGCATGATTCATGCCTTCGATTGATCTTTTCATGGTTTTTGCTGCCAATGCCGGGTTTTCCTCAGCAATGGCAATGGAGGCTGCAATCATACCGGCATTGCAAACTTGATTCCAGTTGTTTGTCCCATTAACCCATCGAGGAGTCTCCCCATTTTTGGGCCAACTGGGCATTATTCCTTTTTCTATTAATGATTTTTTCGCCAAAGAGATGGTTGATGTGGGTAATTTGCCGGCAGTCCAATCTAGCACCAAGGCGATGGCCAAAGACATTTCACCGACATCGAGAAAATGCTTAGGGTTCCAAGTAGGGAAGTTGCATGCAGCTACCACTTCATCATTTATCCTTTGCAAAATTTCCGGATCCTTTTCTACAAAATAGACCATCCCCAGCATATTGACGCGATATAAGAAATTTCTGGAAATACCGAGCTGATTTTTTTGTGATCGGGGGTTATCAGGAACTTCAACTGTAATTAAATCCATTGCCAATACTGATTCAGTATTGTGCTTGATTGCCTGGAAAATATGCTGAATAAAAGGATCAGTTTGAAGCTTTTCTCTTAGCCTTTTTTCAATATCTTGATTTAAAACTAATCTAGGTTGAGATTTTCGAAGATTCCTTTTCAGGTACTGTACTGATATCGGGTTATCGAGTTGATACAATTGACTATCTTGATTTTCTGATAACTGAGCATAAGCCCACTCGCTTAAAAAAGTTAAAGTGAGCAGGCTACTTAGAAACAACAATCGATTTATATTTTTCAAGGCAGATAAACTTTTATAGGGATGTATAATTCAAAAATAACCTTCATAGAAAGGAATCACATAAACTTTTTTATTATTGATCGGATAGCCTCATCTTAATATTGGTTTTAAATACTATTTAATATCCAGCTAAACCATATCGTGGATTTGATGATTTTCTTTGGATGTTTTTGGGAAACGCACATCGAAGGGTGTAGAATAAACCTGACATTTTTCACCTTTTAGAAAATTGCCAATTCTGAGAAAAAACTCTCCCGACACCTTTTGGTGAATCCTTTTCGGTGCGGTCGCAGCTTTTTTAAAAATCCTACCTTTGATAAGTTCGACCACCTCCTCCATCTGCCATTCTAGGTAATCGGCATAGGAATAGTTTCCGTATTCCAAATCCGGTTCATTGACATTATCCGGTTTTTTGATTTCCATAGCTTAAATATACTGATTTTAGGTCTATTTAAGAGATAGTGTATGTCAATTTATGGGTTGAAGTTTACCAAATCCTTGCCTCGAAAACAAATTCGAGGAAATAGGATTCCGGAACTAATAGAATGGGTATAAGTGAGACAGAAAATGTTTGCGCTTATTTCCTGTTTACGAAGCACTGACCTTGCGATTGAATAGCATCAAATAATTTAAGAAGTTTGAATTTTGGTGATTCAGTGCCGCGTCTATTGGGTTTTATCTTCCTCAAATAACTATAATACATTTTTTCTCCATAAGAACTAAATTAAAATTCTAATTTAGAGCAAAATTTTAACGATATACTATTACCTTTTATTTTGAAAAAGATTGATCATGATTAGCAGAAGAAAAGTAATAAGTATTTTATCAAGCCTACCATTTGGCGGTCTGTTTTTAGGAGCTCTTGCAGGTACAAATAGTGCTAAGTCAATGCCTACCACCAATCTGTTCCCAAGTAAAAAGGTTCTTGGCAAAAGTATCTATGACTCGATAGGAGTACGTCCACTGATTAATGCACGGGGTACTGTTACGGTCGTTGGTGCAACCAGGGTCCTGCCGGAAGTACAGGTAGCGATGGACGAGGCGGTAAAGGACTTTGTTCAAATTGATGAATTGATGAATGGAGTAGGACTTCGCTTAGCAGAAATTACAGGGGCGGAATGGGGCGTGGTGACTTCCGGTGCATCCGCTGCAATAACTGTTGCGACAGCTGGATGTGTGACTGGAGGCGACCCTGATAAGATTTGGCAAATCCCTAATCTGGATGGAATGAAGGATGAAGTGATTATTCCATCTTATTCTCGATCAGCTTACGACGCTGCGGCAAAGGCAGTGGGAGTGAGAATGGTAGAAGTGAAAACCCCTGAGGAGCTGAAAGCTGCCTTGGGTCCCCGAACAGCTATGATTATGGTCTTGGCAAGTGGTGCATCTGAGGAGGGACCCCTCTCACTGAAAATAATCGCAGCTCTTGCCAAGCCACTTAATGTGCCAATCCTTGTGGATGCAGCGGCTGAGGGACTTGAAGTCCCAAATCCACATATAGCCCAAGGGGCAGATATGGTAGCCTATAGTGGAGGTAAATATTTGCGAGGTCCACAATGTGCCGGCCTATTGATAGGACGCAAAGATTTGGTCCAAGCTGCTTGGATCACTAGTGCGCCACACCACGGCTTTGGTCGTGGGTTTAAGGTGGGACGTGAGGAGATAATGGGGATGCTGACAGCAGTAGAAATGTGGGAAAAGCGGGATCATGCTACAGAGTGGAGAATGTGGATTTCTTGGGCCGATTATATTTCTAATCGTCTCGAGCAGGTTCCTGGGGTGAAGACAGCGCTTATTCTCCCAAAAGGAAGGTCTAATCGATCGCCTTCTCTTCAAGTGAAATGGGATATTTCTTTAATTCCACTCACAGGCCAAGATGTTGAAGAGCTTTTGTGGGACAACAATCCCCGAATTGCTGTCAGCGGTGCCGGGAGTTACCTTCCTTTCCCTCCAAATATGGAGCCTAACATACGGATCAATCCTTCCCAACTAGCAGCAGGCGAGGAGAAGGTAATCGCCAATTGCGTTTATGAGTTGCTTTCCAATCCACCTCAGATGCAAAAGCCTAGTGGTCCTGCTGCCTTGGACTTAAGTGGCCTTTGGGACCTAGAGATTCAATTCGTAGCAAGTATAGTAAACCAAACGCTCATGTTTGAACAAAAAGGAAATGAAATTTTTGGTACCCACCATGCTAGTTTCGGACCTCGTGAGCTAACCGGTACGCTTCATGGCAATGATATTTTATTTCGAAGTTCTTATACTAACCAAGGAGTACGCCTAAATTTCGAATTTACAGGAGTAGTGAGTGACGATTCAATGGACGGTAAATTAAGTTTGGGTGAATACGGCAGAGCAGAATGGAAAGCAAAACGGCGTAAATATTAAAATCCAGCTGTTTTCTGGCATATGGTTAATAGAATAGGATCCAGTGAATGAAAAAAATTGATAGATGGTTGTTGCTGCTTCTGAATTATAAGAGCCAAAATAGCACCTAATATCGCTAATGAGAAGTAAATGGATTGTATGTTTCCCCAGGCTTTGAAGGTATCAATCCCCATAATTATCATGGCGTGTATTCTCTTTGAGAGTACAGAAATAGATTTTATGGTCTAAATCGGTAACTTTCAGTTTTCCCTTCGGTGTTACAATAAAAATATTAAATTAAGAGTCTCATTTGACTTAAATAATGGCAATGTCGACTTTTATTAAAAATGAGATTTGAAAAACTGACTCTCTCATGCTATTTTGTGTCGCCAATTCTTTTGTTTAGCTAGCTTAAATCCACCAAATAACCAAATTCAATTCAATGAGACATTTAATTTTTATCCTGCTTAGTTGTTTAATTGTGATTTCTTGTACGGAGCGATCTTCCATTGAGGAGAAGAGTGACCCCAATCTTGTTCATTTTCCGGAAGTATCAGATCCAATCCAATTGGTAGACAATGGAAAGGAACACCTTTATGCAAGTTATTATGGAATCAACTCCTTTAGTGCCAATCAGCGGTATGCAACAGTTTTGGAAACAGATATTGTAGATAGGCTTCCGACAGAGAAAGACGAAGCAACGCTTGGTATGGTTGACCTTGAAACCATGGAATTTAAGCCGCTTACTACGACCAAGGCATGGAATTTTCAGCAGGGTTGCATGGCACATTGGCTGGCTTCCTCTCCTGATTCTTTAATCATTTACAATGACCTAAGGGAAGGAAAGTTTGTCTCTGTAATCATGAATGTCCATACTCAAGAAGAAATTAAAACCATTCCTCATCCCGTAAGTGCAGTGTCACCTGATGGAAAGAAAGCAGTAAGTATTAATTTTTCGCGCTTGCGAATTACCAGAAGCGATTATGGCTACGGTGGAGAAGGTCAGGATAAAAAAGAGAATGTTCAATTCCCTGAAGACGATGGGATATTTTTGATAGACTTGGAAACAGGTGAATCTGAACTTATTGTTAGCATTGCTGATGTTAAAGACCTTGTTCCGGAAATCCCTGAGGATGGTATCGAGTATTTTAACCATACTTTATTCAGTCGTGGCGGGTCTAAATTATTTTGGTTGGCTAGGGCAATTCCTAATAGAAATACTACTTCGTTGATAGTAAATACAGATGGTACCGGTCTTCAAAGGTGCTTTCCGGACGACTGGGCCGGCTCCCATTTTGATTGGTTGAATGATGAAGAATTAATGGTCACTAGTTCTTTTGAAGGCAAACAGTATTCACACGTATTGTACACCACAGGTAAAAAGGATTATAAAAGGTTGGGCAATGGTCTTTTGGATTTTGATGGGCATGGAACTTTTTCACCTGATGAAAAATGGATGGTTACAGATACCTATGCAAGAGAAAATGCATTCAGGGAGCAAAAAATCTATTTAATGGATATGAAAACCAATGCTGTTCGAACTTTAGGTCAATTTGTGACCCCTGAATCTTTCAAAAGCTACTGGCGTTGTGATATTCACTGCCGGTGGAGCCCAAAAGGAGATATGATAGGTTTTAATTCAGTACACACCGGATCCAGACAAGCCTATTTATTGAAACTAGAATTTTGAATCAATTATCAATTCTTTAATGGTTAATTATCAATTAACCCATTAACAATTAATAATTAACAATTAACCATTACCTCATTAACCATTTATAATTAACCCATTAACAATTAAAAATAAACCATGTCCCAAAAATACCTTTTATTGTTTTTAATAAGCTTCTGTCTAAGTAGCACCATCGTAAAAAGCCAGCAGGAATTACCCAATGTACTAATGATTGCGGTGGATGACTTAAACAATTTTGTGGGGGGGATGGGACATCCCGACGCCCTAACGCCCAATATGGACAAGCTTATTAAGAAAGGTTTACTATTCACCAATGCCCAATGCCAATCCCCGATGTGCAGCCCATCCCGAACAGCGATAATGACAGGTCTGCGACCTTCCACAACAGGTATTTATGGATTTATTGATGACAACGATATCAAAGAGACAAACAAGGCTACACAGGATGCTAAAATGATGCATCAGTACTTCAAGGAGCATGGGTATTATACGATGGGGATAGGCAAGATTTACCACAATCATGCCCCAAAGGATATATTTGATGAAAGCGGTGGTCGTGCTAAAGGTTTTGGTCCTTATGCTGCGCAAAATTTTCATTGGGACAAGAAAAGAACATCTACTGACTGGGGCCCTTTTCCGGCCGAAGACAAGCAAATGCCGGATTATCATACTGCAGAATGGGCTGCTGAACGGCTCAATAGGACATATGATCAACCCTTTTTCCTTTCCGTAGGCTTTTTGCGGCCTCATGTACCTTGGTATGTTCCTCAAAAATGGTTTGACCTGTATGATACGGCCAAACTAACCCTTCCTCCATACTTGAAGACTGACCGTGAGGATTTACCTCCAATTGCTCTTGAGATTGACGATCTACCAATGATGCCCACCACAGAATGGGCATTGGCCAATGGCCAATGGAAAAACATTCTTCAAGGCTATTTGGCCAGTGTATCCTTTGTCGATCATTATATAGGGAAAGTGCTGAATGCCTTGGAACAAAGCCCACATGCAAAAAATACCATCGTAGTCCTGTGGTCTGACCATGGCTATAGGCTGGGAGAAAAAAACACTTTTGCTAAAGTTGCCCTTTGGAACAGTGCAACTGCTGCCCCATTAATTTATGCCGGGCCGGATATTCCAAAAGGTGAAAAAGTGGAAACGCCTGTGGAATTGTTTTCCATCTATCCAACATTGGCGGAATTAGCCAAGCTCCCCAAGCCCAAAAATATTGAGGCAGAAAGCATTTATCCCTTGGTAAAGGACCCAAAACTAAATTGGGATAAACCTGCAATCGTTACTTGGGCAAGAAATAACCATGCAATAGTCACCAAGGAGTACAGGTACATTCACTATGAAGATGGTGCTGAAGAGTTGTATGCGGTAGAAAAAGATCCCAATGAATGGTACAATCTTGCAGATAGACAAGGCTATGAAGGTATTAAAAAGCGTTTGGCTCAATATTTACCAAAAACCAATGTCAAGTGGGCAAAAGCATCGAAATACGACAATAATGAATATTTTATCAATCAGAAAATTGAGCAAAGTGAGTAAAATAAAACCTAATAAACTGTGTCACTTATGGTTTGAATTGGGCCTAATGCTTCATTCAAAACAAGGTGTTGCTCAAATTCAATTGTGCTAACTATTTGAAAAGAATCTTTAAATGATGCAAATTCGGCATTATTGGCAATTGAATAGTTGATTAGATTATTAATGTTCACCAATCTTTTAAGAATTGTTTAAATTTGTGCTGTTTTAATCCTGGCTTTGGATGATTAACAAGAAAAAAACATTACATATTGGGCGTTTGATTGATTGTGGCTGCTGGAATTAGCCGATAACTATCATTGTTAAAAATTTAACCCTGTTACTAAGACCATATGGAAAAAGACATAAAAATTGCTGTACTAATTGATGCAGATAACGTACCTTCTACGCAGGTAACGGAAATGATGGAGGAAATTGCTAAATATGGCAATCCGACCATTAAAAGGATTTATGGGGATTGGACAAAACCTCAACTAGGAAAGTGGAAGAATGTGCTATTGGAAAATGCCATTAACCCTATTCAGCAATATGGATATACCACAGGTAAAAATGCGACCGATTCAGCCATGATCATAGATGCAATGGATATTTTGTATTCAGATAAGGTAAATGGATTTTGTTTGGTATCCAGTGACAGTGATTTCACCAAATTAGCAACCAGATTACGGGAATCAAGAATGTTGGTGATTGGCATGGGAGAGAAGAAAACCCCGAATCCATTTATTGTCGCCTGTGATAAGTTTATTTACTTGGAGATTTTACAAGCCAGTGTAAGCAAGGAAAATGGAAAAAACAAAGAGGTTGGTTCCGTCCAGCTAGATAAAATCAACCCAAAACTTATCCGATTAATTTCCAGTACAATTTCTGATTTGGCAGAGGATGATGGTTGGGCTTTTATGGGGGATATAGGGAATTTGCTACAAAAGAAGCAACCTAACTTTGATTCCAGAAATTATGGTTTTCAGAAACTTACCCCCTTGGTAAGTGCAATTCCCAATTTTGAAGTTGAACGGAGAGAGAAATTAATATATGTAAGGAACAAAGAGTAGGCTTAATTGACATCTTGATATATGGGTAGGGTAAAGGTAAATGTAGAGCCTTTTCCTACCTCTGATGAAACCCAAATTTCTCCTCCCAACATATCTGTTATTTTTTTGACAATTGCCAAGCCCATTCCTGTTCCTTTACCAGAGGTTTTTTTGTGTAGTCTTTGGAAAAGTATAAATATTTTATCAAAATACTCTGCTTCTATACCAACCCCATTGTCTGTAAGCTCAAATAGATAATCCTTTTCCCTTTCGGTCATTGAAAATTGAATTTTTGGTGGTCGGCCGGGGTCCGAATATTTCAAAGCATTTGCGATAAGGTTTTGTAACAAAACAGAAAAAAAGCTAGGGTAACCAAAAAATGGCTTTAAGTTTTCAGTGGTAATTTCTGCCTTCTTGGTTTGAATTTCATTTTGAAAAGTAAGTTGTAGGTCTTCAAGAATTTTTTTTGGATTAAGGAGAACCGGATCATCAGTAATTTTATTGATCCTAGAATATTCCGATAAGTCCAAAATAAGCATTCGCATTCGGTTGGCTCCATCTACGGCATAGGATATATAAGTATTTGCCTTTTCATCCAATTTTCCATAATATTTTATTTTAAGCAGTTCTAAAAAGCCGGAAATCATTCGCAAAGGTTCTTGCAAGTCATGAGATATAACATAAGTAAAGTGCTCCAACTCTTTGTTTTTAGATTCTACTTCTTCAAGGGATTGTTCCAGTTTTACAGTACCTTTTTTCAATTGTTCTTGAAGTGTAACTTGTTCTCTTAAGCTATTTTCTAGTCTTGAGAATAGTTTGGGGATAAGAAATGAAAACATGGCACTTAAGAAAATAAGATTTGAAGATACAGTTATCCAATGAACCAAATCCAAATTCGGAAGCTTTGGAAGATTGGAAATTAGTTTAAAGTGTATCAACAAACTAAATATAATGCAAGTGGCAAGGTTAAAGTAAAAACTAATATAAGCCTGGTTGTTCGGTAAGAATAAAATCATGAGAATGGAGACAGCCAGAAGGTACATTAATCCGGGGCCATAATTGCCAATAAAAAAAATAAGGACAACACCTATACCATAAAAAACCATAAAAATCGCCCATTTACGAATTACAAGGGGGATTCTTGGTACCAAGGCTACTATTACTGAGACGATAAATGCAATCGAATCGAAAATAAAGAGAGGAATAAATTGATTAATGTAGGACATGATTAGTCCCGGAATTAGGCCTATGAGGCAAAAAGGAAGTAAGAAAGCGATTCCAGAAACAAAGAGTCTATCCCTCCAATGATCGAGGGGATCAGCATTTTGTTCGGTAGCTAAACAAATATTTTTAATAAATAATAAATACCTATTCCACATGAAGATTAATAGCTGTTTAATAAAAAAATCCCTAGAGACAGGGCCTGTCTGTTCACTATTGCCATAAATAATTGGCTTTAAAATATACTTTTAGGAACGGTTAATAAAATAGCGAATAAATATTTCCTTAAGCAAGAGTCTACTTAAATTTATTAATCATTTATAAAAATGGATCAAAATTTGCTTCTCCAAGCCTGTGCTTTCGTATAATGGTCGTTTAATTGTTACAAATAAATTTAATTCAGTAAATTTTATATTTTGAAGAGTAAAATTGGAAGAAATTCTTTACTTATTGCCATATCAGGCTTTCTACTATTAGAACTTGGGATTTATTTTGACTTTCTAAAGGGCGACATTTGGCGGATATTGGCCACCGGATTTGAGGCCGGTACAATAGGGGGGCTGGCAGATTGGTTTGCCGTAAGTGCACTTTTTTATGAAATACCCATTCCTTATGTAAGAAAGCATACCAATATTATAGTTAAGAACAGATCAAAATTGACGGAAGGCATTGTAGATTTAGTAACCACTCAGTGGTTGTCACCGGAGGTGTTAAGGGAAAGACTAACCAAACTAAAAATCTCAGATGGGGTATTGCAAGCCTTAGAATCTGATGGCAGCCGAAAAAAATTACTTGATTTTTTTAGCAATGTATTTATAAGGTTATCCGGTGAATTGGATAATCCTAAACTTGTGGTACTCATTCAAAAATTATTAAAAGATAGGCTACAAAGTACCGACATAGCCAAACCGCTTGGGGTCTGGTTAAATGAAGTGATGGTAAAAGGCAAACACCATGAATTTATGGCTGTAGCCTTGGATCAATTTGCGCTTTCTATCCAAGAACCGGATACAAGAGCTTTGATTTTAGGTAAATTAAAAGATGCCCTGCTTTCTTATGCAAATAGGGATTGGGTCAAAAAATCTGCTGTTTGGATAGGGAAGAAAACCGGAGGAATTGACCCTGACCTTATGATAGACAGGATAATGGATTTGGTCTTGGCACTATTAGAGGAAGTGAAAAACGACAAGGACCACCCCATAAGGAAAAAATTAGAAGGCTATGTTTTGGAATTTTCAGCCAATCTGGAAAATGAAGATGAGAAAACTTTGGCTTATGTGGAAAAATTAAAGCGGAACTGGGTTTTAAATGAACAAACCAAAGGCATGATACAAAAGCTATTGTCCCAAATACAAGAAAGTATTCAAGAACAATTTTCGACTGAAAACACTCCTGTTAAACAGTTAATTGACAGGCAATTGAAACGATTTTTAAACGAGCTGCGCGAGGATGTTCAAAGTAAAAGTCAAATAGACATTTGGATGAGGTCAACCATCACTCAATTGGTAACGAAATACCATCCTGAATTGGGGGAAATGGTGAGAAGCAGTTTGGCAAAACTCGATGATGAAGGGATAATGCTACAGATAAAAAATAAGGTAGGAAATGATTTGCAATACATCCGGCTAAATGGGGCCGTAGTTGGTGGAATGGTAGGGATTTTTATTGCATTGCTAAGGTGGCTTATTCACTAATATTGGATTATTAGTCTATCACTTTTTAGTACTAAATTTTTTTAATATTCTGAATGAATATTGGTTATGGTTTTAATAAAGCATAAAAAACCTTATTTTTATTTAAAATTGTTTTCCATAATCAATTTTATCATGAACCAGAAATCTTCAAAAATTTTGAGCTTAGCTCCTGAATATATTTTGGAAGAAATGGAGGCGCTCAATACAGTGTTGGACAAGGGACTTCCTTTTAAGAAATTGGATCATAATATTTTAATAGCCACTTGGAATATTCGTGCTTTTGGTGGGTTGACTGAAAAGTGGGAAGCCGAAGATTCTGACTCACCTAAAAGAGATCTTCATTCCATAATGGCGATCGCGCAAATTATTTCAAGATTTGATATCATAGCTGTACAGGAACTAAAAGGAGATTTGAAGGCTTTTCGGCATATGCTTAAGCTGTTAGGAAATCACTGGAGTTTTATATTAACAGATGTTTCAGGTGGAGACGTGGGTAATGATGAAAGGATTGGATTTTTATTTGATACCCGAAAAGTTAAATTATCCGGTTTGGCATGTGAGCTTGTAGTGCCTGAGCAAAAAGATGAGAAAATAAAAGAAGGGGCTTTCAATCGACAATTTGCCCGGACGCCTTACGCGGTAGGCTTTAAAGTAGAAGATAAAACTTTTATTCTTGTTAGTGCTCATGTTTTGTACGGTAAAAAAGCCTCGGACAGGGAAGGGGAGCTGACTGCAATCGCTGAATGGTTACGGGACTGGGCTTCTAATATGCGCTCATTTGATCAAAGCCTAATACTTTTAGGAGATTTTAATATAGATAGAATGGGAGACCCTCGTTACGAAGCATTTGTTTCAACTGGTTTATCTGTGCCGGAAGATTTATGGGATGTGCGCAGAACATTAATAGACAATCAAACAAAATTTTACTCCCAGATTGCCTGGTTTGAAAATCAATTTAAAATCCCTCAACTTTCTATTCGATACCTAAATGGCGGTGTTTTTGATTTTGGACCCCACATTAAGAAAAATAAAGGATTGACTCCTTTTCAATTGTCTTGGAGAATTTCAGACCATCTTCCGCTTTGGGCAGAGTTCTCTACTCGAGTTAAATAATTGAGTTAGATTCGATATATTTAAAGTTAGAAAAATAAATGCTTATGATTTTAAGGTGTCTTGCGATTTGTCTATTAATATTCTTTGTCAGTTGCGACAATAAAGAAGAAAAAGTTCATGTACAGAAAGCATTGACAATCAATGAAATTCAATTAATTGGTACCCATAATAGTTATAAAAAAGCAATTCCTGGGCCATTGTTAAACAAGATAAAAGGAGAAAATCCGGAAATGGCAGAAAGTCTGGACTATAGTCATCCCAATCTTTGGAAACAGCTTGAGGCCGGACTAAGATTATTTGAACTAGATATTTATCATGATCCTGAAGGAGGGAAGTTTAGCAATCCATTGGGGAAAGAAATGGTTGATTCATTGCAATGGGACAATGGTTTTGATAAACCGGGTTTTAAGGTGTTTCACGTTCAAGATATAGATTTTCTGAGTCATCATGCTTTATTTAGGGAGTACCTGAAAGACCTTAAGGCTTGGTCTTCCTTTCACCCCCATCATTTACCAATCTTTATAAGTATCAATGCAAAAGATGAAAACTATCCTGATTTGGGGTTTACCGAGGCAATACCATTTGACCAAGAAGCCTTTAAATTATTGGACAAAGAAATTGTGGATTATCTGGGTACAGAAAAATTAATCACCCCTCGAAGTATTCAAGGAGACTTTAAAGATCTAAAAACCGCGGTGTTGGAATCCGGTTGGCCTGAATTGGATGAAGCCAGAGGGAAGTTTATTTTTATTCTGGATGAGGGAGAAGAAAAGATTGGAAAGTATCTTGCCAAGGGGGAAGGCCTCATTTTTGTAAACGTTCCGGAAGAACATCCTATGTCTGCCATACATATCATCAACGATCCAATCAATCATCATGATCAAATATCGGAATATGTCAATAAAGGATACATAGTAAGAACAAGGGCAGATGCAGGAACGAAAGAAGCCAGATTAAATGATACAAAGAGAAGTGAAATGGCATTTTCAAGTGGTGCACAATTGATAAGCACTGATTATTATCAAGCAGATGCCAGGTGGGAGGGAGAATACAAAGTTCAGTTTGATGAAGCAGCTTACGCAAGGATTAATCCGCTGGTTTCAAAAAATAAAACCTCACATCAAAATCTATCCGAAGAAAGCACACAGGCTATCAATATTGCCCCTCAGTCTTTTTTATTGGCAGAAAAGGAGTTGGGTGCAGTAATATTGGATGTACGCACCAAAGAAGAAGTGGCCCAAGGTTTGATTCCAGGAGCAGTGAATATGGATATTCTTCAAGAAGATTTTGTTGACAAGATTGCTTCACTAGATAAAAATCAGAAAGTGCTGGTGTATTGTAAAGTAGGGGGGCGGAGTAAGAAGGCCGCTGACTTATTGATAGAAAAAGGATTTAGTCAAGTATTCAATTTAGAAGGAGGTTATGATCATTGGAAAATGAATGGCTACCCTATAAATAAATAATTGCATTTTTTTAATATATTATTTAATCACTTTTGCAGAGCTATATGAAACTGAAAATTGTTCAAGAAGATCCCTGGTTAGAGGATTACAAAGAAGAAATTTACCAAAGATGGGTGAGGTTTCAAAGAGCATATGATGAAATTAAAACTCCAAATAAAGGCTTAAAGGAATTTGCTTCGGGTCATGAGTACTTTGGGATCAATTTTGACAAGTCTAAGCAAGCATGGATTTATAGGGAATGGGCTCCGGAAGCCAAAGCTTTATTTTTAATTGGTGATTTTAACAATTGGAATAGAAATAGCCATCCCCTTAAAATGGATGAATGGGGTGTCTGGGAAATTGAATTGCCTTATGATACATACAAAGACAAACTTGTTCATGAAAGTTTGGTAAAAGTACATGTCATTTCAGATAAGGGAGGCTTAGACCGTATTCCTTCTTATATCAGAAGGGTGGTTCAAGATGAAACAAGTAAAGATTTTTCGGGCCAAATATGGTCACCGGATAAGCCTTTCGATTGGACGGATACGGATTTTATTCCTGTTTACAGCAAAGAAGGCTTGTTGATTTATGAGTGTCATGTAGGTATGGGGCTTGAAGAAGAAGCCGTTGGTACTTATGTGGATTTTGCGGATAAAATATTACCAAAAATCAAAGCCTTGGGATACAATGCCATACAATTAATGGCAGTAATGGAACATCCCTATTACGGTTCTTTTGGCTATCATGTTTCTAGTTTTTTCTGTCCTTCTAGTAGATTTGGAACCCCTGAAGATTTAAAGTACCTCGTCAATAAGGCCCATCAATTAGGGCTGGCGGTGATCATGGATGTAGTGCATTCTCATGCCGTACAAAATGTATCTGAAGGCTTGAATGCTTTCGATGGATCGGACCACCAGTATTTTCATTCCGGTCCAAGAGGATACCATGAGGTATGGGACTCTAAATTGTTTGATTATGGAAAATGGGAAGTCAAACGATTTTTACTTTCTAACTTAAAATATTGGTTGGAGGAATTCCATTTTGATGGTTTTCGGTTCGATGGGGTTACTTCTATGCTTTATTTTCATCATGGGTTGACCACATTTGACCATTTTGAGAAGTATTTTTTGAAGGATGTAGATTGGGATGCTATTACTTATTTGCAATTGGCAAATAGCCTTATAAAGGAGGTGAAACCTTCAGCCATTTCCATTGCAGAAGATGTAAGTGGTATGCCTGGACTATGTAGGTTGCCTGCTGAAGGTGGCGTAGGATTTGATTATAGGCTAGCCATGGGGGTACCTGATTTTTACATTAAAATGCTCAAAGAGAAGAAAGACGAAGAATGGGATATCCTTGAGTTTTGGAAAGAGCTAAGCGATCGTAGGTATAAAGAAAAAACAATTGCCTATGCAGAATCCCATGATCAAGCTCTGGTAGGGGATAAATCCATCGCTTTCTGGCTGATGGATAAGGAAATGTATTTTCATATGCAAGTGGAGGATGAGAATATTGTTATTGATAGGGGAATAGCTTTACATAAATTGCTAAGGCTTTTCACAATAGGCCTTGGAGGAGAGGGGTACCTAAATTTTATGGGCAATGAATTTGGCCATCCTGAATGGGTAGATTTTCCAAGAGAAGGGAACAATTGGAGCTATAAGTATGCGCGAAGACAGTGGAGCTTGGCAGAAGACAAGGACCTTAAATATCAATTTTTGCTTCACTGGGACAAATCCATGCTAGCCCTCATTAAGGAGCACAGGGTGCTGTGTGCACCTTTTGCCGATCAGGTGCACGCTGATCCGGCAAATAAGGTAATTGTTTTTCGGAGAGGTGACTTACTGTTTGCATTTTCTTTCAATCCATTGGTTTCCATTGCTGATTACAAATTTAAAGCACCCGAAATGGGGCAATATAGGCTTGTGCTGAATTCGGATGACAAGCAGTATGGAGGTTTTGGCCGAATAGACAATAGACTGGCTTATTTTACAGACCAAAAACAACAGTTAAGTATCTATATGACGAACAGAACTGCATTGGTTTTTGAAAAATTCGATTAAGCTTTAATCCAATTAATATTTGGCAAGCAGTTATATTATGAGGAAATCAGTTAATAATTATTGGTCTTGCACCTTTTTTGATTAATATTACCTTTGAATATTTAATACGACGCTATGGCAGTAAATATCGTGATCGCTGGTGCAGGAGATATGGGGTTTCACCTGGCAGAACAGCTTTATTACGAAAGTAAGAATATTATATTAATTGATTTGGACAAAGATGTTCTGGACAATATTGGCTCCAGACTGGATGTATTGACCATAGAAGGAGATTCTGCTTCAATTGATGTTTTGAAAAAGGCAAACATTCACAATGCTGAGTTGATGTTGGCTGTTACTACCTCAGAGAAAACCAATATTTGTACGGCCGTCTTAGCCAAACAATTGGGGGCCAAAAAAGTAATTGCTAGGGTAAGAAATCATGATTATTTATACCCGGAGAATAAAGTGTATTTCGAAAATCTTGGGATAGACTCGATTATTTCTCCTTCTATGCTATGTAGCAAGGAGATATCGCGGTTGATGAAACGTTCAAGTTTTTCTGATGTGATTGAATTTGAAGATGGTAGGTTGAGTGTGGTAGGCATTACCTTGGACCGATATTCTCCATTGATCAATAGAAAACTATCTGATACACGCACCGACCCGATTTTTAAGGAAATTAGGATTATTGCCATTGTTCGTGACCAAAGAACCATTATCCCCAGAGGAGACATTTTTATAAGGAACAATGACCATGTTTTTTTTATTTCTAACAACAAATCTGTAAATACAGTTAAAGACCTTGTCCACCATAAGGAAAAGGATATTCATGATGTAATGATCATTGGAGGAGATGACTTGGCCTACTCTACAGCCAGAGAATTGGAGGATGATTATGGAGTAACTCTGATTCATAATGAGAAAGAGCGATGTAAATGGTTGGCAGAAAGGCTGGATACTGCCCTGATTATCCATGGAGATTACAAAAACATCAATCTCTTGATTGAAGAAGGTCTGGAAACCATGGACGGATTTTTGGCTTTGACAGACAGTTCAGAGACAAATATTATTACCAGTCTAAGCGCTAAAAATCACGGTGTATATAAAACCATAGCCCATGTAGATACCAGAGAATACATCCATATTTCACACAGTATAGGTGTAGATTCTCTAATAAATAAAAAGTTGGTGGCGGCAAATCACGTAAGTAGGTACCTGAAAAAGGGGCAAGTAGAAGCTGTTTCAGGGATCCAGGGAGTAGAGGCAGAGTTTGTGCAGTATGCTGTAACAAAAAACAATAAACTAACCAAGAAAAACTTGAAGGCGCTGCATTTTCCCAATACGGCTGTGGTGGCGGGTGTGATTAGAGGAGAAGAAGTTTTTATTCCTGATGGTCAATTTCAATTGCAGCTTCACGACAAAGCCATTGTTTTGGCACTACCGGAAGCCAAACCTGTACTGGAAAAATTATTTAACTAACCATGATTCATTATAAGGCCATTTTAAAAGTCATGGGAGGGTTGATGATGCTCTTGGGGGTGCTGATGTTTCCAAGTGTTGCTTTCTCTTATTATTACCAAAGTGGGGATCAAATAACTCTAATTGGATCAGCTTTAATCTGCCTGACCATTGGCGGGACTTTCTTCTTTTCATTTGCCAAACAAGATCAAAACATTCGGAAAAGGGAAGGCTATATGATTGTCGCATTAAGCTGGATCATTATGTCTGTTTTTGGAATGATGCCCTATCTTCTAAGCGGAAGCATACCCAATTATTCAGATGCCATATTTGAAACTGTCTCAGGATTTACTACTACCGGTGCCTCCATACTTACCGACATAGAACGTTTGCCTGAAGGTATACTCCTTTGGAGAAGCATGACCCAATGGATCGGAGGCTTAGGGATTATAGTGTTGACGGTCGCTATTTTCCCCTTATTAGGAATTGGGGGGATTGAGCTATTTGTGGCCGAATCACCGGGACCTACTTCCGACAAAGTACATCCAAGGATCAGGGAGACAGCCAAAAGGTTATGGTTAATTTACTTTGGCCTTACCCTTCTTCTGGTGGTAATTTATTATTTGGAAGGGATGTCTTTTTTTGATGCCATGAATCATTCTCTCACCACAATGTCCACTGGTGGGTTCTCCACGAAAAACAATAGCATGGCCTTTTTTGATAGTCCTGCCATTCAATATACGGCTGTGTTTTTTATGTTTTTAGCGGGTACCAATTTTACGTTAATCTACTTTGCCTTCAAAGGGCATTTTAGAAGGGTATGGGCCAGTGATGAGTTTAGGGCATATTTTATAAGTGTCTGCATTTTGGTCATAGGGATTTTCAGTGCAGTATATTTTTTGGCCGATGATAGCTTTGAAAAATCTTTGCGGGATGTGCTTTTTCAAGTGGTTTCTTTGATAACCACCACGGGCTATGTTACGGCCGATTATACAGGGTATACCAATGGTTTGACCATCATATTTTTTATGATGCTGTTTATGGGAGCTTGTGCCGGTTCCACTAGTGGTGGGATAAAATTTATCAGGCACCTTACTTTTGTAAAAAACTCTACCCTTGAGTTCAAGCGTATCGTGCACCCCAGGGCAGTAGTGCCTTTAAAAATAAATGGAGAAAGAGTAACAGGTAAAGTCATTACGCATATAATGAATTTTCTCTTATTGTACCTGATGATCTTTGTTTTAGGTTCTATCGTGATGTCCATCGCTGGTTACGATTTGATTACTTCTTTTGGAGCGGTAGCCACTTCAATGGGAAATGTGGGGCCGGGCATTGGGCGGGTAGGTCCTATAGACAATTTTGCATTCTTTTCTCCATTTGCAAAATTGTTTCTTAGCTTTTTGATGTTGTTGGGAAGATTGGAACTCTTTACTATATTGGTATTATTCACTCCATATTTTTGGAGAGCCAACTAACTAAACGAACGCAACCATGGAACCAGCAGTTATATCCGTTTTCACTTCAAAAGAATTGGGTTTCAAAGGAAATCCGGCCGCAGTTTTTCTTTGTGATAAAATGTTGAATACTGAAGAAATGCAGCAGAAAGCAACCGTTATTGGGCTTCCAGCTACTTCATTTGTGAATATTGATGAAGAAGGTAGATGCAATGTGAGGTGGTTTGCGCCGGATGCTGAAATTAATCTGTGTGGTCATGGGGCTGCTGCTGCAGGAATATTTCTTTCAGATCATTTAAACAAAAAGGATATCATGCTCTGTTACGATGGAGGGGAAATCATTGTCACGGTTGAAGAAGATATTTTCCATATGAGTCTTGAAGCCATTCCCATTATCAGGGAGCTTCCTGAGTGTCCGGAGTCGATTAGGGAAGGATTGGATATACCGGTTTTAGGTATTTATGAAACAGCCAATAAACACCTGATCCTTACGGATTCAGCTAATGCTGTCAAACAAATGAACCCGGACTTTGACAGGTTAAGAGAATCTGAAATATTTGGTTATGCTGTTACTGCTCCAGGAGATAAGGTTGATTTCGTAAGCAGAACCCTAGTTCCCCATGTCAATCAGCTGGAAGATTACGCCACCGGATCTTCCCATGCTATGCTTGTGCCCTTTTGGGCTGAAAGACTAAAAAAGAATGAGCTGGTGGCGGATCAATTAAGCGAAAGAGGAGGGCGGTTTTATACCAAAATCAATGGTAAAGAAGTGACCTTGTCGGGACAGTTTGAAAGGTTGTCCTAGCACGCATAGTAGGCGACATATGGTGGATTGGATTAATGATAGAATTAAAAGATGCTTTTGTTAATATAAGGTTTTTTAAAACAGATCTAAGCATGGTTGTTAAACCATCGGCTCCTTTATTCCATGACAGTCTGTCAAGACTTGTAAGTGGGGTTTCATTATTTCAATATTCCATATCAATATTTAAACGAATTCATTCATTATGATTTTTTCAGTATAAATTTCTTCCCTTGGTATAATTATTGCTTTTTTATTTTGCTAAGTTTTGGAATTTCTAATATTGACGAAATAAATATATACAATGGAATATCGCAAAATTCTCATTAAATACGGTGGGAATGCAATGGTCAGTGAAGAGTTGAAACATGACATTGCTAATAAAATTAAAGTACTGCAAAGTCATGGCATTCAGGTAGTACTCGTTCACGGAGGAGGGCCATTTATTAATAAATCCTTGGCAGCTGCGGGAATAAAATCGGAATTTTTTGATGGGCACAGACACACAAGTTTAGCGGCCATGTTTTGCATAGAAAAGACCTTAAAAGGTGAAGTAAACAGTTCCCTTGTCAATTTATTAAACAAGCAAGGACTAAAAGCTGTAGGTCTTTCAGGAAAAGATGGGAAGTTAGCCATTGCTCAGAAAAGGTGGCATATTCGAAAAGATGAGAGTGGAGAAGAGCTAAAAGTGGATCTAGGTCAGGTAGGAGATATAGTTAGGGTTAATCCATTGTTAATCGAATCCTTGTTGGACAATGCCTTTACCCCTGTAATCACTTGCATAGCCTCGGACGAAGAAGGAAATGATTACAATATAAATGGAGATGTTTTTGCGGGTAAAATTGCAGCTGCTATCCAAGCAGATGCTTATATAGTATTGACAGATGTGGATGGACTGTACAAGGAATATCCTAATCCGGACTCAATTATTAGGGAAATAGATACCACTACAATTCCTGAATTTTATGGCAAAGCCATATCCGGTGGTATGATTCCAAAGATTGAATCCTGCGTCAACGCCGTTAAATCAGGCGTTAAAAAAGCAGTAATTTTAAATGGTACCCGTCCTGAACAAATTTCAGATTATCTTATCAAACAAATTTCAAAAGGAACAACAATTAAACTTTAAGCATGCATATTTCGAACGAGTATTTGTACGAAGAAGACAAGAAAAATTATTTACCCACTTTTAAACGCTTCCCCTTGGCATTCATTAAAGGGAAAGGAAGTAGGCTTTGGGATGCTGACGGAAAAGAATACATTGATATGCTGGCCGGAATTGCTGTGAATAACTTAGGGCACTGTCACCCTAAAGTAGTTGAGGCTGTCCAAGATCAGGCAGCTGAATTGATGCATATCTCCAATTTTTTTGTGAGCCCTCCTCAAGTCGCTGTCAGTAAATTACTGGTTGATTTGACCGGATTAAAACACGTATTCCTTACCAATAGTGGAGCGGAATCGGTTGAAGGAGCAATTAAAATTGCTAGAAAATATGCCAGCAAGCACAATAAAGGGGGAGAAATAATTTCCATGAAAAATTCTTTTCATGGACGTACACTTGCTACCATAGCTACAGGTCAGGAGAAATACCAGCAGGGTTTTGCTCCAATACCGGCAGGTTTTTCTCAAGTTGCATTCAATGATGTAAATGCATTGAAAGCAGCCATAAACGAAAAAACTGCTGCAGTAATTTTAGAACCTATTCAAGGAGAGGGAGGAATAATTCCTGCAGAGAAAGAATATTTGCAGCAGGTGCGTGAGTTATGTGATGAACAGAATGTATTGTTGATTTTTGATGAAATCCAGTGTGGTGTAGGGCGAACAGGTAAACTTTTCGCAAAAGAGCATTTTGGTATTCAGCCGGATATCATGACCCTGGCCAAAGGCCTAGGTGGCGGAGTGCCTATTGGTGCATTTCTTTGTAATGAAAAAGTGGGAAATGCAATAGATTTTGGAGACCATGGAACCACCTTTGGAGGAAATCCTTTGGCCTCGGCAGCTGCATTGGCCACATTAAAAGCCGTACTCGAAGAAGGTTTGGTTGAAAGGTCCTTTGAAAAAGGGAATTGGATAATGAATACGATAGAATCTTGGAAAGCCAAGCACCCTATGATCAAAGAAGTGAGGGGCATGGGACTGATGATTGGTATCGTTTTAGATCGCCCGGCAGCCCCTATAGTAAAAGCACTTTTGGATGATGGAATTATAGTGAACGGAACTGCTGAATCAGTGATTCGACTTGTTCCTCCTCTAAATATTCCGGATGAAGATGTAAATACAGTTTTGGAAAAATTGGATAGATTAATTGGATCAATTGAACAAAATGAGAAAAAGTAAATATAAAGTTAGCATAGTAGGGGCATCCGGATATACGGGCTCTGAATTGGCCAGGATTTTAATTCATCACCCTGAAGTGGATATCGTAAGTATAACTTCCGAAAGCCATAAAGGGAAACGCTTTTCAGATATGCATGGTCAATTTACGGGGATAATTGATTTTGAATTGATTGGAGCGGATGATGTAAATGTGGCTGAGGTAGATGTAGTATTTCTCGCCCTTCCGCATGGCGTATCCATGGAATTTGTAAAACGTTGGATAGATGAAGGGGTGAAAATTATCGATTTGTCCGGAGATTTTAGATTGTCAAGCCCGGAAGTGTATGAAGATTGGTATAAAAAAGACCATACATTTCACAAAGGATTTGACAAAGCTGTTTATGGAATGCCTGAATTGCATTTTGAAGACATAAGTGAGGCTAGCTTAATAGCCAACCCTGGCTGTTATCCCACCGCTTCCGTTTTAAGCCTTGCACCCTTATTTGAAGCCGGCATTGGAAATACCGCGGGAGCGATAATTGATGCCAAATCAGGAATCACGGGCGCTGGGGTAAAAGCCAGTAATACCACCCATTTTTCCAATGTAAATGACAATTTTAAAGCCTATGGAATAGGGACACATAGGCACACCGTAGAAATTCAGGAACAGCTTTCGTTTTTACTGAAAAAATCAGTTATTTTACAGTTTACACCCCATCTATTACCGGTAGATAGAGGTATTTTGGCTACTTCTTATATATGCATTGATACAGAGATGGACCAAGAAAAGTTGACCGATCTTTACAGGGATTTTTATAGGAATAAACCCTTTGTAAGGTTGAGAAATCAAGCGCCTTCGATAAAGGAAGTAAGGGGAAGTAACTATGCAGATGTATATCCATTTTGGGACCAAAGAACCGGAAAAGCGATCGTGATAACTGCAATAGATAACTTGGTCAAAGGTGCTGCTGGTCAAGCTGTTCATAATATGAACATTATGTTGGGATTGAACGAATCCATTGGTCTTCTACAGGTGCCAATGCAACCATAAATAAAAAAATCTAATGATTAAGAATATAACAAGTGTAAAAGGAATTAAATGTTGGGGGGCTCATTCCGGAGTGAAATCCATGAGAAGGGACTTGGCCATCATATTTTCGGAAGTACCGGCAGCAGCAGCTGCTACACTTACTCAAAATAAAGTTCAGGCGGAACCTATCAAGGTTACCCAACGAAATCTTTCCAATAATAGGGCTCAAGTGATCGTTTGCAACGCAGGAAATGCCAATGCTTGTACAGGGGAGCAGGGGAGAAAAGGGGCAGAAGCCATGGCAGATACAGTTGCTGCTGCCCTGAAAATTTCCCCGGAAGATGTGATTGTAGCTTCTACCGGTTTAATTGGAGAGCCTTTCCCTACAGAAGATGTGGTGGAAGGCATCAAAACCACGGTACCAAAATTATCCAATGATGCCAAAGCAGGTTCCTTTTTAGCCAATGCAATCCTAACGACAGATACTTTTGCTAAAGAAGGTTTTGTAGATTTTGAATGGGAAGGAAAAACCATCGCTATTGGAGGTGTGGCCAAAGGTTCAGGTATGATCCACCCGAACATGGCAACCATGCTTTCATTCTTGGCTACAGATATAGCCATTGATGAGAAGTTGCTGCAAAAAACACTTAAATATTGTGTAGACAGGTCGTTTAATATGATCACTGTAGATGGAGATACTTCTACCAATGATATGGTGGCTATTTTGGCCAATGGAATGGCCGGAAATGAAAAAATTACCAGCGAAGAGGATCCGCTATACCTTAAATTTAAAGAGAAA
The DNA here is from genome assembly GCF_030546805.1 of Cyclobacterium sp. 1_MG-2023. Lineage (GTDB taxonomy): Bacteria > Bacteroidota > Bacteroidia > Cytophagales > Cyclobacteriaceae > Cyclobacterium. The sequence continues at coordinate 150,412 of NZ_JAUOPC010000010.1, forward strand.
CTCAAAGAACTTTTGACCCACTTGGCCAAGCTAATTGTTTCTGACGGCGAAGGTGCATCAAAATTTATTGAGTATAAAGTGACAAAAGCTATCTCCGAAAATGTAGCCATGAAGCTGATTAGGGCCATTTCCGACTCAACCTTGGTGAAGACAGCCATGTTTGGTCGTGATCCCAACTGGGGTAGGATTATTGCAGCCTGTGGAAATGCAGGAATCAGCTTTAATTACAAAAAAGCCAATTTGTACCTTGGAGATGCAGACAGCCAGGTTCAGGTGCTTCTAAAAGGTGCTCCGACAAAATTCGATAAAAATTATATGAAAAAACTACTTAGAGAATCTCATATAATCGTTCATTTAGAACTAAATACCGGAAAGCAAGAAGCTACAGGCTGGGGATCAGACCTTACCACTGATTATGTGATGTTCAATTCAGTATATACGACTTAATCAAAAAATGTGCTAAGGAAAGGTTTGCTGTTATCTTTCAAAATATTTTACTTGTAAAATTAATGGTCGAAAATATAATACAATAGCAAAGATTTAATAAAAAAAATGCCTCTAATTGATGTTTAGAGGCATTTTTTTTTTAATCTAGATGGACAGTACTTAATAAAAAATAAGCAACTAGTTTATTCCTCCTAAGACATAAGCTACTCTGGCTCCCAAGAAAGCCAATTGGAAAGGAGAGCCCCCAGATTGCTGATACCTAAGGCTCAATTCTAACTGATTAAATACGTAGCCTATTTCTGCGGAAAAAGCAAATTCAAGGTCTTTTGAGGAGGTTTTGCCCAGTTGGTTTTTGCTACTGTTGATCAACAATGCTGCACCAATTTGGGGTTCAAAAAAGAAAGATTCCCTATACACTCTGTATCCAATAAATACCGGAATTTGGTGTAAGCTTATGCTCTCGCCTTTTGGAAGAATATTATTTGAATTTAAGGGGAAATACAAATAATGGCCTGAAACTGAAAATTGCGCGTTCATTGACATGCCTAATAAACCTTTAACGGAAGGCCCAAAACCAGCAGGGAATTGGGATTGATAATATTCATTGAGCACACCTCCTGCATCAAAGCCAATATTAATTTGGTTGGCACCTATTTGAGCCATGGAAGCAAGGTTGATTCCGGTCAATAAAATTATGGTTACTACTAGTTTTTTCATGATTTGCAATAACAAGTGTAATTAATAACGGAGTAATCTAAGTTAGTAAATTTTTATTGTTCATTCCTTAGTTTCAAAATGAAATAATTAGGCACTCCTTGCTAAGGAGGGGAAGAAAAGTGTAAGGATTAATATTAATTTTGCTTTTTTAACAAAAATAAATAGGAAATGATATAATCTTATCAACATTTTTTTAAATTATGGGGATAATTTAATTATAAACCCAAAATTATGAATGGCCGTTTTCTATTGGTATTATTATGCTTTTTGTTGTCCACGATTTCCTGTCAGAATCCTAGAGGAAATAAAGTAAAATCAGAAACTTCTTGGGTGGTACCTGATTCAATAGCATTGCCTCAACAGCCTGAAGTAGATGAAAATAGCATAGAAAAAGGGGGGGATTTATTTCAAATTTATTGCTCTACATGCCATGGAGCAGGAGGAAGGGGAGACGGAGCGGCCGGGCAAGCAATGGGCGCTCAGCCTGCAGATTTGACTTCAGAAATAGTACAAGCTCAATCGGCTGGAGAGATTTTCTATAAAATAGCAGAAGGAAAAGGAGTCATGCCTTCATTTAGGGACTTGTTGATAGAAGAAGAGCGATGGGCTTTGGTAAACTTTATTCAGCAACTTAATGAAATGGAGCCTATTGAAGCGAATACAATTAACCCGGAACCCCTTGTGCCGGATTTGGAAATCGAACATTTTACTAAGGTAGTCCCCAGGGTGGTGAGAATATGGGAAGGGCCAGATGAATACCTCTGGTATGCCACTATTGGAGGAGATGTTTATAGGTTGCCTATGGATGATCCACATCAATTGGAAAAAATGCTTGAATTGTCAGATCATGGAATCAGTAGGCTTCAAGGAGCCACCATGCACAATGGAAAACTGTTTTTATCCGGCAATGTTAGGGTCAACGAGGACAAAGGAACTTTGGGAAGAATGGTTCGGGTAAACTGGGATAAATCAGGCTTTGCCCAAGTGACGGTGATGTTCACAACTGCAGAATATGGTACTACGAATACTCCTTTCGACCATGGTTGGTCTGCTTTACAGGTAAGTGATGATGGGAAAAGTATATTTGTGGTAAGTGGCAGTCGAACTGATCATGGAGAAGTTCAAGATAATTTAGGTGCTTACCCGGATTCACGTGATGTGGCCCTTACTTCTAAGATTTTCCGTATTCCCATTGAAGCGGAGAACCTTTTACTTCCGGATGATCTGAAATTCCTGAAAGAAAAAGGTTACTTGTATGCAGAAGGACTTAGAAATGCCTATGACCTAACATTAGATCCTGAAGGAAGACTCCTTGCTGTCGTTAACTCCGGTGATTATGATCAAAATGAGGACATGTTTTGGGTTCGAGAAGGTTTTCACTATGGCTACCCTTGGGTTATGGGAGGACTGGAAACACCACAGCAGTATTCTGATTGGTTTCCTGATCCATCCAAAGATCCATTCTTAAATGAAGGAGCCGCAGCCTGGCCGGATGACTTTTACAATGATCCTCAGTTTCCAAAAAAACCTGAAGGCATTAAATTTGGAAAGAGTATAGTGAATTATGGTCCGGATGCTGATAAATTCAGAAATAAATTCACCGGTGAAATTCAGGATGCATCAGATTTAGGTGTGGGGATGACAACATTTACGCCGCACTCTTCTCCACTGGGTCTAGTATCTGATAATGCGCATGTGCTTCCGGGTAGATATCAGGGCAAGTCATTGACCCTAAGGTTTACCAATGGTGAAAAGTCAGCACTTATGCAACCATTTACTTCTCAAGGGGAGGATCTGTTGTTGCTAGATTTACAGTTTTCTGAACGAGAGGAGAATTATAAATTGTATACGTACAGAATAGCAACCGGTTTTTCTCAACCTGTAGACGCTGTTTTGGTGGGTGAAAATTTATATGTAATTGAATATGGAGGAAGGAAATTAGGAGGTAATATTTGGAAAATAACCTTTAAGGATGATTAGTAAAAATTTTTTATAATTCCACCAATGTTCCCTACTGAATAGGAATTTCAAAGTCTATTTTTTTAAATGAAAAAGTGATTAATGCTTTTTTTACATAGAGATTCAATTTGAATCTCTAATTATTCATGTATTGAACTAATCTTGGTATCCTTTATATGTTTTTTTATTTATCTCTCAGTAGGTCTGCATAAAAATTAAGATTACTGACTTGATGTTAAACATTTGGTTTTACAATGAAACCCAAATATCCTATCGAAATTTATTATTCTTAAACCAGCAGTCGTTGTGAAATTACGATGATTTGTTAATTATAGGTTGAAAATAAATGCTAGAAAAAAATAAATGTTGAAAAAACGCTTTTATAAGGGTTTTATTGAACTCAAAGGAATAAATTATGCTTCATACTACAACTTTAATAGTTATCTCAATTATTTTAGTTAAACATAGTAGTTAAAAAAAAATATAAAAAAGTAGCGAATACTTTTGTAAAATAATATTTATAGGTATATTTGTAATACCAAATCGAAAGAAATGGTAATTGTAATACCCCGGAGAGGGGATTGGAGATGAGAAATCATCGCAGGTTCAAATCCTGCTATTGCAACTTTGGTTATTTTGGGTTTATTGTTAATTGACTTAAGCTATGAAAAAATTTTCATAGCTTATTTTTATGACCTATATGACTATATGGTTAGTTTGTGTTCGTTTGAGCTAAGCTCCTTAAACAAAAAAATAGCGCTTCCTTTTAAAGGAAGCGCTATTTTTTTTGTTTAAAAGTTGGAGGTTGTTAATAACCCAAAATTTTCATCATGTCATTGCTTTCCTGTTCCGGTGCAAATAGTTGATGATGAATTTTGCCCTCAGCATCTCTATCAATAATTACATGCTTGGGTGCGGGAATAAGACAATGTTGTATCCCACCGTATCCACCCAGAGATTCTTGGTAAGCTCCTGTATGAAAGAAGCCTATGTATTGTTGGTTGTTCTTTTCCCTTTTAGGCAAGTATATATTGAATTGGTGAGATTCCGAATTGTAATAGTCCATACTATCGCAAGTCAGTCCTCCCAATGAAATATTATGGTATTCTTTGTTCCAATTATTCACCGCCAGCATAATGTATTTCTGGTTTAGCCCCCAGCTATCGGGAAGTTGGGTGATAAATGAACCGTCAATCATGTACCATAATTCTTTATCATTTTGCAGCTTTTCATCTAAAATAGAATACAATACAGCACCACTTTCTCCAACCGTATAACTTCCAAATTCAGTCAGAATGTTTGGTTCTATCGTATTGTTTTTGGCGCACATCCATTTGATATTTTTAATGATCTGGTCGGCCATGTACTGATAGTCATAATCAAAAAACACATTGGTTTTGATAGGCCAGCCTCCACCGATATCCATGGTGTCCAATTCATGAGCTACCTTTTTCAACTCTACATATTTTTGAATAAATCGTGTCAATTCAGACCAATAATATGCTGTGTCCCTGATACCTGAATTGATAAAGAAATGAAGCATTTTGAGACTTACATTGGGATTGTTTTTTATTTTTTCTTCATACAAATTGATGATATCATTGTACCTCACTCCCAATCGCGAAGTATAAAATCCAAACGTTGGCTCCTCGTCTGCAGCGATTCGAATTCCAACCTTAAAAGGAACCTTTACATGTTCCAAGTAATAATCTATCTCAGTAATATTGTCCAAAACAGGGATGCAATTGACAAACCCATCATTGAGTAACTCTGAAATGTATTGTTTGTATAGGTCTCGTTTAAACCCATTACAGACGATTAAGGTATCTTTTGTGATCTTTCCTTTTTCGTATAGGTTTCTTACCAAGGGAATATCAAAAGTGCTACTGGTCTCAATATGCACTCCGTTTTTAAGTGCCTGATCTACCACAAAACTAAAGTGAGAAGATTTGGTGCAATAACAATAAGTGTAGCTTCCTTGGTAGTCATGGTTTTTCATGGCATTACCAAAATACTTTTTAGCATTCTGAATATTTTCAGAGATTTTAGGTAGGTAAGTTAACTTTAGAGGTGTGCCATATTCTTCAATGATGTCTAGAAGGTTAACGCCATTATAATGAAGTTGATTGTCCGATACCTCAAATTCTTTTGTAGGGAAATCGAAAGTCTGCTTTATTAAGTCAATGTATTTGTTCATTCCAAGAGGGTATTCAATGCAAAGCTTATTTTAAGCCTCAAAATTGCATTAAAAAAATGTAATTCAAACCATTTATCCTTGGAAAATTTATTTTCAAAGGCGGGCTTTATTTGTAGTGGATTGCTGTGAATTAAATAATTATATATCAGTTGCTTTTAGTAAGGAGGAAAATTCAAAAGACCTTAAAGAAAAAGTTAGGTTGAATTGGTTTTAGCTATCTATTTCTTCTTAGTAAAATTAACTTTTTATTGGAAATTCAACATAGAAGGTAGCCCCTTCATTTTCCTGAGATTCAAACCAAATTTTCCCTTCATGAGCAGAGATAATTTGTTTGGAAATGGCCAAACCCATGCCAAAAGGTTTCTCACCATTTGTTCCTTCTCTTTTACTCATGGTGTCCCATTCAAATAGTTGATCTTTAATTGAATTTGGAATGCCTATCCCTTCATCCTTAATGATAATGGTTACCTTTTCATGGGTGTTTTTCATCAATATATTAATATTTTTCCCATTTGGTGTGAATTTGATTGCATTTGCAATTAGGTTAGTCAGGACTCTCCACATTTTTTCTTTATTGATCAGTGCAGAGACGGGGAAAATATCTAGGTGAATTTTTTGACGCTTTTCATGTGCTTTATGTTTTAATATCTCAACACAATATTTAAGAAGCCTGTCAATTTCCACTGATTCTTTCTTTATTTTACTTTGTTGTTTATTCGGAAGGAGCATTTCCGTAATAAGGTTCATGGAGTTATTGCAAGACGTTTTTATGTTTTCCAAAAGGTATTTGTTTTCTACTTTAATATCCGGGTCTTCTAATATTAAATTGGCGATCATCAATGTGCTACCGATTGGGTTTCTCAAATCATGAGCCACCATGTACATGATTTTGGCATTTTCTGCTTGGCTTAGCTCCAATGCATTCAAGGTGTCTTGGAGGTCACTATTTTTTTGGAGGATAAGGTCATTTGCTTTTATAGATTTTTTCAGGTTATACCAATTGACAATTAAAAATATGGTCAAAAGAATGGTGAAACCTGCTGCAGTTGCTAAGTATATATTTTTTATTTTATTGTCCTTGTTTAAAATGGAAAGTTCATATTTCTGTGCGGCATTTCTAAAAGATCCTTCTATGTCTACGAACTTTAAATTATTGTCGATTAATTGTAAGGAGTCATTCAGGTGGTGGTAAGACTTCATCACTTTTAATGCATTCCTTGTATCACCTTTTCTTTCATAATAGGCTTCCTTTACTAAATACCAGCGAAGTAAGGCATTGTAATAATTTCTGTCTTTAATTTCAGCAACCGGTAGTTCTTTGTCTAACTCGTCTAAATATTTCTTTGCTTTGGCCAATTCATAATCTTCAATATATATATCAGCCAATTTAAGCTTAGCTGTTTGCGCATCACTGTGATCATAATTTGGTTGGCTATTGATTATAATGCTGGTTTTTAAAAGACTTTTGGCCACAGGCATATTACCTAATTTGGCCATCACTCCACCTAGGTTCCCCTTTACTACTCCAATGGCAGAATTGATAAACAGTTTCTTCTCAGGATAGCGTGGTTTGATCTCTTCAAGGTAGGCCAGTGCATCTACATAATAGTAGGCGGCACTGTCATATTTTTCCATTCTTTCATAACAAAGCGCCATTGTATTTCTGTACAGTTGAGGCTCATTAATATTCTGAGTAATATTGCCATTGCCCCAACATGACCTGTTTTCTTCTATTGCCTTTTTGAAAAAAGGGATGGCTTCTTGATATTGCTTTTGGTCATATCGAAAAATCCCTAACCTGTAAGTTAAATTGCTTACATTACAATTGTCAAGATTTTCTAGGGCAAATTCCCTTCCGCTAAAAAAATTTTGAAAAGCCATGTTAAATTTATGGTTGGCCTTTAAAATATCCCCTTCCATAAATTTGGTTTGCACATACCTGTAATTATTCAGCTTTTTTCCCTTTTGTAGAACATAATACATGCTATCTAAATACCGTTCTGCTTTGATGAGATCAAACTCATACTTTAAATAATGCGTAGCGTAGAAATTATATCCTTCCCAAAGATCCAAATAAGTTTTATAAGGTGTCTGAGTAAAGATGCTGTCAAAATATTGGTAGGAATGGTTTAGTTTACCATTGTTTAATATAATGCTTGCATTTTCTAATGCTGCCGTAATTTCGGGGGATGGTTCCTCAATTTGGGTAATTGTATTATTACAAGCTGTACCAAATAGGATGCAAATAAAAAATATTATAAAATGTTGCCAATAATTCACGAGATTAAAAACAAAAGTGCTTCGTTTTTTCATATTTGCCCAAATTAATCTATTATTTTTTAAAAAGACTAATTTTTATATGGCTAAAATTTTGGCTTATTTCATGATTTTGGCTTAAAAAATTTATGAAAATGAGGCCTCCGTTTTTAATTTGCGGTTAATAATATATGAAGTACGTTTTATCTAGGATAAATAATGTCCGATAGGAATAATTCTATTTGAAATTATTTTATTCAAATCGCTTATTTTTCGCCTAGTCAGAAAATCGTAACCGGAAGCCTAAGCTTTTTGCCATTGCTTCATTTTTAGTTAGAAGGGAAAATTGATGCATTAGATTTTTTTTGTTCTTTTTTTCTAATTTTCAGTTTTTTGTTTCATTTGAATAAGTTCCAACACCTGATTTTTGAAAATGTCTAATTTTCTCTGGTACTCCTTGGGTTCGTCAATCATAGACAAATAATAGTACGCCCCTTCAATGACCACAAAAATTTTCTCCGCCAACAAATCTGTATTTTTTTGTGAAAGATTTTTATCCTTATCAAGGATAGTTTTTAAAGTGCTTCTTAACCTTAAGTGTAATTTTTTATACTCGTTCCTTATGGTTGAATCCCTGAAAATAAAGGCGTAACAACTAAAGAATACACCATCATCAAATAATAAATTCCACTCTCTAGAAAATAGTCTGTCAACCAATAAGTTGGGATCCAGGCTACTGTCCTTTTCAAATTTTAAAAGAATTGGCTTGTAGATCAATTGATATTGATGCAAAATATGATCGATAAGTCCCAAGACCAATAATCGCTTGTTTGAAAAATAATGCATGATCAGACTAGGAGGCATTCCCAGCTGTTTACCAATCTTTGCTATCGATACATTTTCTAAACCTTCCCGCTTACACAGTTCATAAAAACCTTCAATAATTTCCTTCTTCCGAACTGTTCGAATACTTGACTTCATATTTTAGTTTATAATAAAGATGCGAAAATAATCATTCATATTTATTAATTAGTCTAAAAATTACTAATTTTATTATAATTTATATTGAATGAATATTCAATAAACAAAGGATAAAATCCGGTTAATGTTCTGATAATATTCATCAACTAACTTGCACCCATTAAGCAGAATCACTCAATTAATACCAACTTATATTCAAAATTTATGGTGAAAATTTTACAATTATTTAAGAAAATCAGCTTGAAAATTGGGCTTTTAGCTTATTTCCTGCTGTACGTTTTTACACTTCAGGCACAAGTAGTGGTCACTGGAGTAGTAAAAGATGGAATAGAAGACATCCCCTTGCCGGGAGTTTCTGTCTACCAAACAGGTGGTGGAAACGTAAGTATTACGGATTTAGACGGAGTTTATAGCATAGAAGTTGCTAATGCTCAAGCTGAATTGGTTTTCTCATTTATAGGGTTTGAGTCCCAGAATGTAGTCGTGGGTAACCGGAAAAACATTGACATCACTTTAGTAGCGGAAGAAACCCTACTTGAACAGGTGGTAGTTGTGGGTTACGGTTCCCAGAAAAAGATTAATCTAACCGGCGCAGTTGACCAAGTATCGGGTGAAGATATTATTAATCGTCCGGTGGGAAATGTAATGCAGAGTTTGCAAGGGGTAAGTCCCGGGTTGAATATTACCTATTCCGGTGGTAGACCCGGCAGTATTCCCAATATCAATATTAGAGGGTTTACATCTATTAATGGTGGTGGTCCTCTTATTGTAATAGATGGTGTAGCTGCAGCTTATGATGACCTGTTACGATTGAATCCTGCCGATATTGAATCATTTTCAGTTTTGCGTGATGCTGCCTCTGCAGCCATTTATGGTGCAAGGGCTGCATTTGGTGTGGTTTTGATCACCACCAAGCAGGGGGGAAGCAAGCAAGTAATTTCTTATAACAGTAATTTCTCTTGGGGAAAACCTACGGTAATGCCTCAACCGGTTACCGACCCTTATATTTATAGCAGGGTGATGGATCAAGCCACAAGCAATACACCTTGGAACTATATTAATTTCAATGATTACCATTATTCTTGGGCCAAAGAAAGATCTGAAGACCCTTCAATAGAGGATGTAAGAGTTGATCCCAACAATCCAACACAATGGGCTTATATGGGAAACAATGACTGGTACGATTACTTTTTCAACAGTTCCAGTTTTTCTACCAACCAAAGTTTGTCCATCAGTGGTAGTTCCAATAATGATGGGATGCCCATAACCTATTATGTATCGGGTGATTATACCAGAGAAAATGGGATGAACAAATTGCAGCCGGACAATTGGGACAGGTATTCCTTGAGAGCAAGGCTTACCGCCACGCCTAAGAAATGGTTGAAATTGGACAACAACCTTAATATTTATCAAACGAAACGAGAAGAGTCTACCAATAACATTACGGATATCTATTCACTTACTCCGATCGAAGTAGCGGAAAATCCGGACGGAACCTGGGCCAATACAGATGCAGGTAGATTGGCAGCTAGATTGGTTGATGGAGGTAGAAACGTCGAAGACATGTTTGGCTTTCACAATATCTTTAGGGCCATAGGTACCTTTTTAGACGGAGACTTAACGGTGACAGGAAATGCAAGTTTCAAAAGAGAGCAATGGATCTATGGCTGGAATACAAAAAGTTACAATATAGGCTTTGGCCCTGATGATGTAAGAACGGAAGGTGGAGATGGTTCTGTGGTTCAGCGTAATGGTAATCTACAGAATACTATTTTTGACTTATACAGTAATTATACTAAAACTTTTGGCGACCATACCATAAGTTTGCTTGCCGGTTATAACCAAGAAAGTTATTCCTATTCGTCTGTTCAGTCTGAAAGAAGGGTGTTGATCTCTTCATCTTTACCCTATATAGGCTTAACTACAGGAGATTCTTTTATCACACCGGGTTACAGCTCTTATGCTACCCAAAGTGTGTTTGGTAGGGCTAATTACACCTATGACAACAAATATATTCTGGAATTCAATGGCCGTTATGATGGTTCGTCCAGATTCCCAAGTTCAAGTAGGTGGGGATTTTTCCCTTCACTTTCGGCAGCTTGGATAATTAGTGATGAAGGCTTTTTTAAGGAATTAACAGCTGATCCTACACTCAAGTTTAGAGCCTCTTATGGTAGTTTAGGAAATCAAAATGTGTCTAATTTTGGATATTTACAATCCTTGCCAACAGGGCTTTCTAGTTATTTAATAGATAACAATAGGCAAGTTGTGGTCTCCAGTTCGCCTTTATTGGCAGTTGATCCCAATTTCTATACCTGGGAAAGGGTAGTGACTACAAATTTTGGTGTAGATATTGGCTTATGGCAAGACAGGTTCTTTGCTACCTTTGATTATTTTATAAGAGATACCAAAGACATGTTGACCAATCCGGTAGAATTGCCGGGTGTTTTGGGGACTTCGCCACCACAACAAAATGCTGCAGACTTGCAAACCAAAGGATGGGAGCTTTCATTGAATTATAGAAATCAATTTGGCGCCTATGACAAGCCAATTGAATTCGCATCTAAGTTTTTTGTATCAGATTCCAGATCATACATTACCAGATTTGAAAATGAACAAGGCTTGTTTTCAAATTATAGGGTAGGTCAGGAAGTTGGTGAAATTTGGGGACTAACCAATGATGGGCTATTTGCCTCAGAAGATGAAATCAGTCAACTGGATCAATCTGCTATTATTCCTTGGGGTGCTTTGGACATTGTTCCCGGCTGGCCTAAATATGTGGACCTTAACAACGATGGAAAGATTGAGGAAGGACTTTCTGCCAATGATCCTAAAGACCTTAAACTAATTGGAAACAGCCGTCCTAGGTACCAGTTGGGGGCAAATCTAAGTGTGGCTTGGAATGGCTTTGATGTTTCTCTATTCCTTCAAGGCGTAGGCAAGCAGGATTATTATCCTAGGCATTACCTTTTCTGGGGGCCATACCAACAGCCCTATGCCAATATCTACCCTTGGAATTTAGATTACTATAGAGGAGAAGCAGACAGTGATGCGATGCGTGCTCAGCACAGTCAATCTTACATTGATGCAGGATTGGCAGATGTAAATACGGATTCGAGTTACCCAGTTCTCCAATCCTGGCTGGCAGATGCCAACTACGGTTCAGGCCTAGATATCTCACAAACAGGCTATTTGTTAAATGCTGCCTATGTTAGGGTAAAGAACCTAACCATCGGTTATAATTTACCTGAGCATTGGGTATCCAAGGTTAAAGCCAGTAGAATTAGGGTTTTTGCTTCCGGAGAGAACTTATATGAGTTTTCAGCCATCAAGTCATTTCTTGATCCTGAAGCCATCAATGGAGGTAATGGATGGGCTTACCCATTCCAAAGAAAGTTTTCATTTGGGGTAAATATTGACCTATAAACGAAAAATTAAAATGAAAAAATATACATATTATTTATTCATACTGAATATATTCTGGATTGCCTCATGCGATGAAGATTTTATGGACAGGTATCCGCAAACTTCCATTGCTCCTGAAGAGTTTTTCAAAACAGAACAGGATTTGGAGCTTTACGTCAATGGATTATTGTCACTTCCGGGCATGTTCGAGTACCAAGCAGATCAAAGTAGTGATAACCTTGCTACTACCGGAGCGGTTGAAGTGAAAAGCGTCATGACAGGTACGCCAAATTCTCAAAACATAACCGGTGGATGGGATTGGAGTAGGTTAAGAAATATTAATTATTTCTTAGAAAATAGCCGACAGGCGGATGCAAGTGTTGAAGCGATTGAACATTTTGAAGGAATAGCCAGGTATTACAGGGCCATTTTTTATTCTGATATGGTACAACGTTATTCTGATGTGCCTTGGTATGATCAATTGCTTTCTCCTACAGATGAAGAATTGTACAAGGGTAGGGATTCCAGGGAAATGGTAGTAGATGGAATCATGGAGGATTTGGAGTTCGCCAGCCAACATGTGCGAGAAGAGGTGCCAACCGGTACTCCCGGAAATTGGGCTGTGAAGCTGTTTTATGCAAGGTTTGCCCTTTATGAGGGAACTTTTAGAAAGTACCATGATGAATTGGCTTTGCAGAGTACAGCCAATACTTTCTTGACCAAGGCAAGTGAGATTTCAAAAATCATAATGGATTCTGGGGAATTCAGTATTTATAATACCGGTATGCCTGAAAATGATTATAAGGCATTGTTCAATAGGCAAGACTTGACAAGTAATAGTGAAGTGATATTGTTTAATGCTTATGACCGTAATAAGGACAAAAGTAGTGATGTCAATACCGGGGTTTTTGGGACTTATGAACAATCTCCGGCCAGAGATTTGGTTCAGGCTTATCTGATGGCAGACGGCTCTAGCTTTACTGACAAGCCGGACTTTGAAAATTTTTCTTATGTAGAAGAATTTCAAAACAGAGATCCTAGATTGTACCAAACTTTGGTTTATCCCGGCTGGATCAGAGAACCGGAAACCAGTGCGTATATTCCTTTACTGAACAGAAATTTTACCGGTTACTACCAACACAAAGGATATAGTAATACTACCGACAACCTTGAATTGGGAGGCTTAGACTTTCCTGTGTATAGGTTTGCAGAGGTACTTTTGATCTATGCTGAAGCTATAGCTGAGCTGGGAACATTAACCCAAGCAGATTTGGACGCATCCATCAATCTACTAAGAAGTAGAGTAGGAATGCCGGCATTGAACATAAACCAGGCAAATGCACAACCTGATCCTTTTATGCAAAACAAATACCCCAATGTTGCCGGCCCAATGGCAGGTGTATTACTAGAAATCCGTAGGGAAAGAAGAGTGGAATTGGCTGTTGAAGGTTATAGATTTGATGATTTGATGCGCTATGGGGCAGGCAAATTGATGGAAAATATTCCGGAAGGCATGTATTTTTCAGGACTGGGAAATTTTGATTTAACAGGGGATGGTATTCCGGATGTGAAATTAGTAGATGAAAATACTGATATCCCTGAAGATGATAATAAGGAAGTGAATGAGCTGGGGGAAAAGCTTATTTATTATAAAGCGGGTACCATAGATGATAATGTGACAGTCTATCTTGAAAATGGTGAAGATGGAGGAACCATGGTTACTGAAGTCACTCCTAGAAATTTTATCGAGCCCAAGTACTATTATAGACCTATCCCTATACAACAGGTAACACTCAATCCAAACCTTGAACAAATTTTTGGTTGGGAATAAACAGTTAAGAAAAGAGTATCAGGTAAGCTGTTGGAACCATTTGGTTTTAACAGCTTACTTATGTTAATCTATAATTGAATTTAATACCCTAAATAGATGAAGAAAAACACAATGAGGTTGGCCATTATTTTTATGTTTAGCACCATGCTTACATTGGTTGCCAATGCCCAAGAGAAAAAGACCCTTTTTATTATTTTAGATGGAATCCAAAGGGAGCTTTTGGAGCAAAATCCAACACCAAACCTTGATGATATTGCTTCCCAAGGTGGTTACAGTCATGCTTATGTGGGAGGTGAAAAAGGAGGCTATTCAGAAACACCTACCATTTCAGCTGTGGGATACAATAGTTTGCTAACAGGAGTTTGGGTAAACAAACACAATGTCAAAGGCAATGGAATTCGTCAACCGAACTACAATTACCCAACCATATTCAGAAATTTTAAGAACAGTTACCCGCATAAAACCACTGCAGTTTATTCTACTTGGTTGGACAATAGAACAAAGCTGGTGGGAGAGAATTTAGAAGCAACAGGTCATTTGCAGTTGGATTATCATTTTGATGGCTTGGAAATAGATACGCTTTCTTATCCTCATGACGATAAAAGTGATTATATCAAAAGAATTGATCAAGCTGTTGCTGCTTATGCAGCAAATGATGTATTGGAGAAAAGTCCAGACATGACGTGGGTGTATTTACAATATACAGATGACATGGGGCACAGATTTGGGGAAAGCCCACAGATGGATGCAGGTATTCAGGAAGCAGACAGGCAGGTGGGGTTAATTTGGAATGCGATACAGAAGAGAATGGAGGCGCATAATGAGGATTGGATGATCATAATTACGACTGATCATGGAAGAAAAGTTGGAGGTCGTGGACATGGAGGACAAACTGATGAGGAGCGTGCAACATGGATTGTTACCAATAAAAAATTCAATGCTGTTTTTCAACAAACGCCGGGAATAGTATCTATTTTCCCAACCATTGCGCATTTTATGGACATTAATATTCCTAAAAATCAAGCCATGGAGCTGGATGGGGCCGGACTTTTAGGAGAAGCTTATGCCAGTCATTTGTCCGGCGAATTGGATGGTAAATCACTCAAACTATCTTGGAAAAGTTATTCATCCAAGGCTAAGGCAAAAATATGGGTCACAGCCACCAATCAATTCAAATATGGTGAAATGGATATTTATCGACTTGTTGGAGAGGTCTCGCTTGCTGATCAGGCTGATGTATTAGATCTGAAGACAGAATACGAGAATTTAAAAGTAGTGATGGAGTTGCCCACCGGTTACATAAATGTTTGGGTGACAAATAAGGAATAATTAAAAGTTATTATAAATTACTTTTTAATATACCATTAGTGTAAAACTAATAAAATATTTGGTGTTTGAAGGCTTAACTTAGCCTTTGAACACCTTTATTTATGTATAGACTAATTTTCACCTCCATAATTTCATTATTTACATCTATTATTCTTTTAGGTCAAGAGGCTGGGCATCCCGGGATTTTTGCGGAGAAGGCAGAGAAGCCGGTCAATATAGATGGGATTCTCAATGAACCAATTTGGAGAGAGGTAGGCTGGCAAAGTGATTTTATTCAGACTTTCCCTACAGATACGGAGAAGGCCATTGCTGAGACCAAGGTAAAGGTAGCTTTTGATGATAAATTCATTTATATAGCCGCCATACTTTTAAACCCCGAGCCTCGTGAAAAATATGTGAGTACTTCCTTAAGAAGGGATTATCGGGGCAATCAAAACGATGGAATCAGTATTGTGATTGACACCTTCAATGACAAAACCAATGGCTATATTTTTGGGGTCAATCCCTATGGTGTGCAAAGGGAGGCCATGGTAGGTAATGGTGGATTGCTATCTACCGACTTTAATTTGGCTTGGGACAATAAGTGGTATTCAGAGGCAACGATACATGAGGACCATTGGATTGTGGAAATAGGTATTCCCTTGTCTACCTTAAGGTATAAGGATGGAGCAAAAGACTGGAACATTAATTTTTATAGGATAGACAGTAAATACTCCGAAAAAACTACATGGACTCCCATTCCTAAAACCTTTAATGTGACCCATACTGCTTTTTCACGTAACCTTCATTTTTCTGAACCTTTGCCCAAATCAGGAGGAAATTATTCTATAATCCCTTATGCGGCAGTTGCCTCGTCCAATAATTCTATCAAGGGGATAAAGGAACCAATGAAACCATCCTTTGGAGGGGATGCTAAAATCGGGATAGGTCCTGCAATGAATTTGGACCTTACCGTTAATCCTGATTTTTCTCAAGTTGAAGTAGATGAACAGGTGACCAATTTAGATCGTTTTGAAATCTTTTTTCCGGAAAGACGACAGTTCTTTCTGGAGAATGTGGATCTTTTTGCTGATTTCGGGACAGACAGAATCAGGCCTTTTTTCTCTAGAAGAATAGGCGTGGACAGGGACGAAAATACAGGTCAAAATGTGCAAAATCAGATCCTATATGGTGCTAGGTTAAGTGGGAAGTTGAACGAAGACTGGAGAATAGGAGCGATGAATATGCAGACCGCCAACGATCCACTCAGAGGAATCTCAGGAAAAAACTTTACAGTGGCTGCCTTGCAGCGTAAGGTTTTTAACCGTTCCAATGTAGGAGTAATGCTTATCAATAGAGAAACCATGGATATGGAACAGGGGGGCTTGAATTTGGTCAATGGCCAACACAATCGATTGGTGGGTATTGATTACAATTTGTTTTCAAAAGATAACCGATGGACTGGAAAGTTTTTTTACCACAAAACATTTGAAGTAGATAAACAGCAGAATACAGGAACAGGCCATGCTCAACTTACTTTTACCGATGTAAACTTAATGGCAGGTTTGTCTTATTCCAAAGTAGGCGAAAACTACAATCCTTTGGTGGGGTATACTCCTAGAGTTGGTTACCAGAGAATTGCACCAATCATGAGTTACACTTTTTTTCCGGATTCTAAACTTATCAATCGTCATGGGCCGGGATTTGAGTCGGAGACCTTATGGACACCGGCATTGGGGATCACCGATGAACTGCATACCCTGAATTACTTGGTTCGCTTGCATTCTTATGCAGAAGTTACTTTTAGTGTCAATAATCAATATACCTATTTATTTTTTCCTTTTGACCCTACAAGGACTGGTGGAGAACCTTTAGCTCAGGGCACTTCTTATAGATACAATTATTTTGGAGTAGAAATGAAGACTGATCCAAGAAAAGCTTTTTCCTTGGTAGGAACAGGTCAAGTCGGTCAATATTATAATGGAAATTTGGCCAATTTCATGGGGACAGCACAATGGAGGGTAGGTTATACTGCCAATATATCCATGAATTTAAGTTACAGTCGGCTAAGGCTACCGGAACCTCAAAAAGATGTGGATTTAATTTTGATCGGCCCGAGGTTTGATTTAACCTTCACTAGAAGTCTCTTTTGGACGACTTTTATACAATACAATAATCAGATCGACAATATTAATATCAATACCCGTTTACAATGGCGATATGCTCCTGTTTCGGATTTATTCATGGTGTATACAGACAATTATTTCCCGGATTCATTTGCCTCTAAACAAAGAGCTTTTGTGATGAAATTGAATTATTGGTTGAACTTATAATTGGTGAATAGACAGAGGTTTAGTCCAATTTTTTTTTACTGATTTAATATAAGTCAAAAAAATAGGTGACTGAAGCTATTTTAGCCTAGTCACCTATTTTAGCTTTTAATTTTATTCAAATTATTTTAAATAATCAGGCCTTTTGGTTCCATTATAAGGTTTTGCACCTAGATTGGATTCACTAAATTTTTCCACAGTCACTAAATTTTTATCCGTAACTGTTGGTGCAGTAATAAAACCGTAATACCTGCCTTTCCAATAATCTCTTAAATAGCCGGTTGGCTCCATAATCCTATTGCCATTTCTGCCACCATCCAAAACAATCGCTCTTCTGGATTCCCTAAGGGCAGCAACTTCTCTAGGAGACATGGCCTTTACCCCACCTTCGTAAGAAATGTATCCGTCTTCTACAAACAAATCATCTCTGTGAGAGTTATTATAACTATAATCGGTACAGTCCAGTGGCCATTCCCTGAGATGTTGAGTGGCGGCTCCGAGATCTGCATCATTGCCTGTTAAGGCTGCATAGGTAAAATTAAACCATGGAATTTTTTCCATGCGTTTGATTTCGAAAGTCCTTTCCAAACTTCGTAAATAGGTGGAGCGCAAGTCAGGATCTTTTTCATAAGGAAGTAAAATCATATAAGACTCTAAGGCTAGGTTGTCATCCCATGGAGCGATTTGTGAAGGTGGGAAAGTTTTCTTTTGCTTGATTGTGTTTTCAGGGTATCCCCATTTCACCAATTGATCATAACCCTTTTTGTATTTATCCTCTCCGGTTAGTGCATAAGTGGCATAAGTAAACGCCAGTACTTCCAAGCCATTTATACCTCTGTCTTCATAGCCATATGGCCTTAGCAAATATTCCGGATTCCATCGGCCCCACCTGGTAGTTTCCCCATCGGCATCAACTAATTTCCAGCCATTTTCCATAATATAGGAGGTCATTCTTGTCATGTGCTCCTTTGCCAGTTCCTTCTCTTTTCCTTTGGCCACCAAATCATGGAAGATAGCTACTGAATAATAATGGGCAATGACTTCATCACTTGAGGCATCTCCTTTCCAGTACCATAAGCTATCTGCAGTAGCATACCATTTGGCAGGCAGACCGCCTGATCCTCTATTGTCCAAAGTTCCCGGATCTCCCTTTCTTGAGAAAACAGCTCTTGAAATTAGACCATCTATAGGTGTAACCCTTTCCAAAAATAACATGGCCTGAAAAGCATCCAATGCTTCTTCTCTGTCCGCTTCATCACCGGTCACAGCGTATTTATAACTCATGGCTGCTAAATAAGTGGCCGTATGGGCGCCATCATTGTCACTGATATCTCTAACCCATTCTCCATTTCTCTTGGATAATAAATGGGTAAAGCCCATTCTTTTATGGCCGTAAGCCTCCATCCATTCTTCGTAATGGGCTGCTTTTTTCTGTAGGGTATAAGGTTCATAGTGAATAATTCCCAATCCTCCATCAGTGGCAGCTATTACTTTATTTTTGGTGCTTGCAATACCATTGACCTTATTGTCAGGTAACCAAAGCCCGGAACCAAAATAATGGAATTCATCAGCAGTCATTCTGATCAGACCCCGAGTAGTTCCTATCCACATGTCGCTGTCAAAACCTCGGATCATTTGCGCCGTGTTTTCTACCGGTAAGCCATCTTCTCCTTTAATCTGCGTAAGAGAGGTCCCTCTCAGTAGGCCTAAACCTCGGTCTGTACTGATATAAAGTTTACTTCCTATACTAAGTAAGTCTCTGGTGTTTTTTGAGGGTAAATTACCCCAGTCAATCAGGTGTTCATTGACCACCTTTCCAGCCAATTGTACCAATTTACCAGGTTGCAAAATATGCAAGGTTTGGCTATAACTTTCTATGGCTGTAATGGGCCCTAAGGTTACAGGGTCTGCAAGGAGTTGACTACCATCTTCCATAAACATGGTTACATCACTAGAAAGATAGCCTCCTTCAGGCATAATATTTGTTATTTTTCCATTTTCATATTTGAAAATGGATTCAGAGGTAGCCACATGGACTTGATTCAGGTGTAGACAGAAATCAACAAATTTTTCAGCGCTGATTTTACTCCATTTTTTTGCATCAAAAAGATAGAGACCTGAATTGCTGCTTACCCATAGATCACCTTTTAATACTTCAATTTTATGAATTTCTTCCGGGGCTCCTTTTACCGGTACTAGTTGCTGCCCTTGCAAAATCAATAACCTCCCATCTTTTACTGTATACACAGCTTCATTCAATATTGCCACTTGCTCTACGGGCTTATCAGTTGGGATTACCTCCCTACGTTCCTGCAAATAGGGGTTGTCTTCTATAGGTTTCCAGAATTGCTCCGTATTCTCTTGCCCCAAGAGATAATTGCAATTTAACAGGGCGATCAGTATAACAAGCCCAGCTTTAAAAGTCTTCTTCATTGTTTAATTATTAGTGATTGTTAGTTAAATACCCCTATGCAATAAGAATGTACCACAGCAGAACTGTTTTTTGTAATTGTTACTTAATTGGAGAGGCTAGTTAATAGGCTATCTTTTGGGTGAAAAAATAAGGTGAATTTTTTTATAAAAACCTCAATTTAGATTCAAGAATTAAAAAACGGCGCAAGAGTTATTATTGCTATTAGCAATAATAACTAATCCCTAAATATCAGCTTTACCAAAAAATGGGGTTTGGAGGTTTTAGCATAGCATTGATATGGTGAAATTGAAAACAGCAACGAGTCGGCTGATTTTGATGTAATTTCAGCACCTAATCGATTGTCTATTGCATGTTTTGGGTTTAATAAAAATTGACAAAACAGAAATTCGTATCTTTAAAATAAGCTCGAATTAAGGCAGGTAAATGTGCCTGGCCTGATATACTTTCGGCGTTTCCCCAAACTTATTTTTAAATGCCCTGATAAAGTAAGTAACATTATTAAATCCTGCCATTGCACATACTTGTTGAACCTGAAAGGCTGATTGCTGTAATAATTGAGCCGCATTATTTAATCTTTGTTCTAAGATGTATTCCATAGGACTGATACCAAACTCTTCTTTGAATGTTCGCGAAAAGTGTGTTTTACTCATACAAGCCTTGGCGCTTAAAACTTCCAATGTTAAATCTTCCTGCAAATTTTGTTTGATATAGTTAACCACGTGGGCAATTCTATTGCTATTTGCCAGCGATTTATAGGTCTTTTCTAGAATGTCCCTCGCCTGAGTCTGGGACAATCGGATTAGTAATTCCTTTAAAGCCAAACTTGCTATCAGGTCTTTTTCTTTAGACCTTTCCTTCACGCCTATTCTAATAAAACGATTGATGATTTCGGATAAATCCTGATTATTTATTAGATGAAAATAATTCAAATCCAGTCCCCATTGCTTTTGCCAAACCTTATCGGGTAATTTTTCATTCAATAGGTTAAAAGTATTTTCAATCATTTCCTGAGAAATTGAGAGGGCTATACATTGTGTAGGATTGTCCCATTTGGCTTCAGGAAAATCAATTTTCATTATTTCGTTGGGAGGGACAATTACGGATTCGCCGGGCAGGTAGTCAAAGCCCGGTTTATCAAAAAGGTGCATTACTTTTTTGCCTTTAATCATTGTTGTCAATACCAAGTCACCAAAACTTAGATTGACACTTGAAGCCTGCTTATGTGTTTCAAAAATATTGAGCTCACAATTGTTTAATGAATAGGTTGTCCTGTTTTCGACAAGTGTTTTCAGGTCTCTTTCATTTCTCCAAGGTACTCCTGCTATGATGGGTTTTCGTGGCATAATTAATTAACGATAGGTTATTTTGGGTAGCATAAACTTTGCCTTATATTTTTTCAACCTCTATTAATATTAATTACCACATAAATTCTTAAAAATGATAAATCAAGTGGATAAGATGGTCCTTCAGGTCGATTTTAGAAATTAATTTACTACTAAATTTGATAAAACTCAAAATAATAAAAAAATGTCAACACAAACATTATCCCAAAATAAGCCGGTGGAAAGACCGGAGGTGAAAGAAAAATACGATCATTTTATTGGAGGCAAGTGGGTGGCGCCTACTACTGGTGAATATTTTGATAATATTTCTCCCATAGATGGAAAGCCATTTACCAAGGCAGCGAGAGGAAACAAGGAGGATGTGGAATTGGCTCTGGATGCTGCCCATGAAGCCTTCAAAACTTGGTCCAAAACTTCTCCGGCAGAGAGAAGTAAATTATTAAATAAAATTGCGGATGTAATTGAAGACAATCTCGAAATGCTGGCTCGAATTGAGACGGTAGACAATGGAAAGGCATTGAGAGAAACCAGAGGGGCGGACTTGCCCTTGGTAATTGACCATTTCAGGTATTTTGCCGGTGTGATAAGAGCCGATGAAAGTACAATTTCTGAGCATGACGAAAATACGGTAAGTATAGCCTTACATGAACCATTAGGTGTGGTAGCTCAAATCATCCCTTGGAACTTCCCTTTATTAATGGCTACCTGGAAAATTGCTCCGGCCTTGGCAGCAGGCTGTTGTACCATTGTAAAACCGGCGGAACAAACGCCCACAAGCATCATGGTAATGATGGAGTTGATCGGAGATATATTGCCTCCCGGAGTACTAAATGTGATTACCGGTTTTGGTCCGGAGGCAGGAAAGCCTTTAGCCAGTTCAAAAAGGGTGGCCAAGGTTTCCTTCACAGGAGAAACAACCACGGGCCGATTGATTATGCAATATGCCTCTGAGAATTTGGTGCCTGTGACCATGGAGTTGGGTGGTAAATCTCCAAATATTTTCATGAAATCCGTGGGGGATGCCGATGATGATTATTTTGATAAGGCTGTAGAAGGGGCTGTTTTGTTTGCCTTTAATCAAGGTGAGGTTTGTACTTGCCCTTCCAGAATTTTAGTTCATGAAGATATATATGATGTCTTTATGGAAAAGGTTATCGAAAGAACCAAGGCCATAAAAATGGGGCATCCCTTGGCGGAAGACACCATGATGGGCGCACAATCATCCAATGATCAGTTAGAGAAAATCATGTCTTATATGGATATTGGTAAAAAAGAAGGGGCTCAGATTCTGTGTGGTGGAGATAAAGCAGGCCTGAACAGTGGGTTGGAAACAGGATACTATGTACAGCCGACTATTTTTAAAGGCCACAATAAGATGAGGGTATTCCAAGAAGAAATATTCGGGCCCGTAACTTCAGTAACTACATTTAAAACTACTGAAGAAGCCATTGAGATTGCCAATGATACCATGTATGGATTAGGTGCAGGTTTATGGTCAAGAGATGCCCATGAATTGTATCAGGTGCCTAGAGCAATCAAAGCCGGGAGGGTTTGGGTTAATTGTTACCATGCATACCCAGCTCACGCACCTTTTGGTGGATACAAAAAATCAGGTTTTGGAAGGGAAAACCACCTGATGATGCTAGACCACTACAGGCAAACAAAGAATATGTTAATTTCGTACGATAAGAATAAGTTGGGTTTCTTTTAATCGATAAAGTGCCGGATGTCTTGTGACTCCGGCATTTTTTTATTCTCATTTAATTGCGGAATTACCATGAATGAATATACACCGAGGGTTTTGATTACGGAAGATGCCAAAACAATCATTGATCAATTAAAAAATTCCAATGACAACGACTTAATGTTTCATCAAAGTGGTGGCTGTTGTGATGGATCATCTCCAATGTGCTTCGAAAAAGGTGATTTTATAGTAGGAGCTAGTGACGTATGGATGGGGAAGGTATATGGTTGTGATTTCTTTATGAATGAAGATCAATTTGACTATTGGAAACATACACAATTGACTCTTGATATAGTGCAGGGTAGGGGTAGTAGCTTTTCTATTGAAATTCCTTTGGGTATAAGATTTATGATCCGTTCTAGATTGTTTACCTCCGAGGAACTTCTCCGGCTTAACCCTATAATGACGGGTGAGGAATATTTAGAACAGTGAAAAATCATTCAAATCGGATGCTTTCTATTTTCTAACTTACTCCTCAATTTGATAAACAATGTCACCTCCAATAATGGTCATCAATACTTTTGTATTTAAAATTTGATTTTCATCAATTTTCATAAGGTCTTGATTGAGTATAACCAGGTCGGCTAATTTTCCGGATGTAATACTTCCTTTGATTTTTTCTTCAAAGGCACCAAAGGCAGGAGAGAGCGTATAGGATTTTAGCGCTTGGTCTCGCGTCATTTTCTGTGCAGGCTCATAGCCTGTCTCGGGTTTTCCATCCAATGTTTTTCGGGTCACACTTGCATAGAAATTAGCTATGGGTGAAAGAGGTTCTACGGGTACATCTGTGCCATTTATGACAGGAATTCCTGTTGCTAAGAGACTTTGCCACATATAAGCTCCTTCAATTATCCTTTTTTTACCTAAACGATCCATAGCCCAAGGCCTGTCTGAGGACAGGTGAATGGCTTGCATGGAAGGGATTACTCCAAGTTGGGCAAACCTTGGGATATCTTTGGGGTGAAGATGCTGCACATGCTCTATCCTGAATCTCGGATCAACAGATGGGGTGTTAATTTTCTCCAAGGCTTTTTGATATTGGTTCAGGACTTCTTGGTTTGCCTTGTCTCCTATGGCATGAGTGGCTATCTGAAAGCCAAATTGTAAGCCGTCTTCAACTGTTTGATAGATTTCCTCCATTGGCATGGTTTCATGACCATAATGACCGGCTTGATCTGAGTATTCTTCCAATAGCCAAGCTCCTTTTGAACCTAGGGCTCCATCAGCCATTAATTTAATGGAGCGAACAGTGAGCCATGGGTCAATCAAAGGGCCTTTTTGGTACCAGTCCTGCAATAATTCTTTATCGCTACCGTCCAGCATAGCATATATCCTTGTTTTTAAACTGCCATCGGACTTCATTTTTTGATAAAAAGCCATGTTTGATTTGCCTATACCGGCATCATGAAAGCTCGTGATGCCATTTTTATGGCAAGTGGCTTGGGCTAAATTAAATGCTTGAAGGTTTCTTTCTTCACTCCTTTCAGGGATGTATTGGCTGATAAGCCCCATTGCATTTTCATTAAATATACCCGTTGGATGTCCTTTTTCATCCCTAATAATTTCTCCACCGCTAATTTTTCTATAACCATTTAGCTCTCTATTTAGTGGGCCTATTTTCGCAATTTCCATTGCCTTGGCATTTGCAAGCAGTGCATGTCCGCTTGCATGAAACAAAACTACGGGATGGTCGGGTGTAACTGCACTTAATAAATCATGTAAAGGAAAGCCATTAAAAGAATTTTTTGCCGGTTCCTCCCATTTACTTTGGTGCCAGCCATTGCCAATAATCCATTGTCCGGATTTTGTATTGGCAGCAGTTAATCTCACTTTTTCTACAATCTCATCATAGTTTTTAGCTGCTGAAAGATCAAGGTTCAATAGGTTATACCCCAACCCCATAAAATGGCCATGTCCTTCTATCCATCCCGGAGTCATTATTTTACCGGAAAAGTCAATCATTTGGGTCAGTGGTCCTATATAGGCCTCAACTTCCTCATCTGAACCTACAAATAGGATAAGGGAATCTTTAATGGCAAGGGCTTCTGCAATTGGGTTTTCTGCTTCTTGGGTATAGATGGTGCCCCCTTTGAATACAATTGTGGCCTCTTCTATATTTTTGGACGGGGTACAGGCTGTGATGAGGCAAGTCCATAAAACAAAAAACAGTAAGTTAAATTTTATATGCTTTAAAGATTTTTTTGGTAAACATTTCATAGCGAAATTTTCAAATGACAAGTATGCTTGGAGCTATTATATTCCATATTCCTTTTCTACTTTACAAATACGAACTTTGTAATGACTGTACCAAGTGGATTTTCCTCGGGTTTGGGCCAAGCTGTGATCCTTATGGTTTTTCCAGGCTTTTATGGATTCCAAGTCCTTCCAGTAGCTCACCGTAATCCCTATTTCGGAGCTAGCTGATTCATGGCCTAGGTATCCGGGTTGAGATTTAACCAAATTTTCCATGCGTAATGCCTCCTCAGCATAATTTTCTAAATGATCACTTTTTATGCTTGTAAAAATTACGGCATAATAGGGAGGCTTGGGCGTTTGGTTAATTTTTTCCATGGCTTTAAATGTTGATATTCCAATGGCTTTTAATCCATGATTGATAGCAGCGATTAGAAGCAATTGTATAATATAAGATTAAATTAATTAAACCTTTATTAATTTGATCAATTCACCTGATTTTTTAACTTTATACCTTGGTATTCAGATCAAAATTTAAGGTGTGATTAGGCCTTTTTATGATTGAGAGATTCGCCATTTTAATTTTTCAAGAAGGGTAATCCAAGTTTGTAAGTTTGGTTAAAATTTGGTATGAAATAAATTAAATTAAAAAAAATGGATGTAGAAATTCTCTCCAGAATACAATTTGCCTTTACCATTGCCTTTCATTATATCTATCCTCCTTTAAGTATTGGGCTGGGACTGATTATGGTCATAATGGAAAGTCTTTATTTGCGAACAGGAAATAAAGATTATGAGATATTGGCAAAGTTTTGGACCAAAATATTTGCCTTAACCTTTGGGATAGGCGTAGCTACCGGCATTGTAATGGAGTTTGAATTTGGTACCAATTGGGCTACTTATTCACGATATGTTGGGGATGTTTTTGGAAGTGCCTTGGCTGCCGAGGGGATTTTTGCTTTTGCCTTGGAAAGTGGTTTTTTAGGGGTTTTGCTTTTTGGTTGGAATCGTGTTAAACCTTGGGTTCATTGGGTAGCTACTTTGGGCGTTTTTTTAGGTTCCATGTTTTCAGCAGTATGGATAGTCATTGCAAATAGTTGGCAACAAACACCGGCAGGTTTTCATATCGTGGGGGAAGGTATGCAAGCGAGGGCGGAGATTATAGATTTTTGGGAAATGGTATTTAATCCTTCCAGCATGGACCGCTTGGTGCATACTTGGCAAGGTGCCTTTTTGGCCGGAGCATTTTTGGTTTTGAGTGTTCATGCTTATTACCTAAGAAAAGGAAGATACATAGCAATTTCAAAGAAAGCTTTTAAAATTGCATTGGTAGTGGCCACCGTTTTTTCCTTGGCCCAATTGATCTCAGGGCATAGTTCTGCCAATGGGGTAGCTGTAAATCAACAGGCTAAATTGGCTGCTTTTGAAGGGCATTTTGAAGAAAATGCTGCCGCTCCCATGTATTTGTTTGGTTGGGTAGATAAATCATCACAAACAGTTACGGGCTTAAGTATTCCCGGAGGTTTATCCTATTTGTTACATTATGAATTTGGTGCACCTGTTACAGGTTTAAAT
Organism: Cyclobacterium sp. 1_MG-2023; assembly: GCF_030546805.1. Taxonomy (GTDB): domain Bacteria; phylum Bacteroidota; class Bacteroidia; order Cytophagales; family Cyclobacteriaceae; genus Cyclobacterium. The sequence goes on from NZ_JAUOPC010000010.1 coordinate 177,132, forward strand.
GCCTTTCCCGAGGAGGACCGACCTTCACAGGTAAATGCAGTATTTCAGTTTTACCATATTATGATAAGCATAGGGATGTTTTTGATTGTACTCACCCTTGTTGCTTGTTTTCAATGGTATAGGGGAGAGCTTTTTGAAAGCAAAGGGCTTCTCTGGGTGTTTTCTTTTGCCGTCATTTTGCCTCAAATTGCCAATCAAGTGGGTTGGTTTGCCGCTGAAATGGGAAGGCAGCCTTGGGTAGTATATGGTTTACTTAGAACCAGTGATGCTTTAAGCAAAACAGTAACAGCCAATCAGGTATTGTTTTCGTTAATCCTATTTTTTATCGTCTATACCATACTCTTGCTCTTGTTTCTTTACCTGCTCAATAAAAAAATTAAGCATGGCCCTTATGATGAAGAGGAAGAACTTGACCGCCCTTTTCAGCATGACGTAGCAGCCTCTTTTTCACCGGATAAATAATAAAATATGGAGACCTTATTTGGAATCGATTACCCCACACTTTGGTTTTTAGTTGTGGGAGGTTTGTTTTCAGGATATGCCATTCTGGATGGTTTTGATTTTGGTGCTGGCGCTTGGCATCTGTTTTTTAAAAAAGAAAAAAGCAGAAGATTGGCCCTCAATGCCATTGGTCCGGTATGGGATGGAAACGAGGTTTGGTTAGTCATTGGAGGTGGAGCGCTGTTTGCAGGTTTTCCTGTAATGTATGCCACCTTATTTTCAGGCATGTATGTTCCTTTTATGTTATTTTTGTTGGTGATCATCATGCGGGCTGTTTCTATAGAGTTTCGAAGCAAAGAACCCATGTTATGGTGGAGAAAAATGTGGGACATTTCCTATTCAGTATCCAGCATTATGTTGCCATTTTTACTTGGCATTGTTCTCGGGAATGTGCTTTTAGGAATGCCGCTAGGTGAAGGGTTTGAGTATGAAGGGGAAGGCTTTTTAAGCTTTCTCAATCCTTATGCGATAATGGTTGGTGTCTCTACGCTTGCCTTAATGATGTCGCATGGAGCCATTTACCTTTTATTGAAAACTGAGGGCAGAATGTATGCAAAGCTTACCCTTTTATTAAAGAAAGGAATGATTTTCTTTATGGTTAGCTTTGGTATCACCTCTTTGTATACCCTCATTTATATCCCTCATTTATCCGATACATTTAGGGGGAATCCGGAACTATTTGTAGTTCCCTTGGCAGCCTTGCTTTGTATAGCCAATGTACCGAGGCTGGCCAACAAGAAAAAGTATGGGAAAGCCTTTCTTTTTTCCTCCTTAACAATAAGTCTGTTACTTATTTTGGTGGCCATAGAATTGTACCCCAACTTGTTGTTTTCCACCCTTGATCCGAAATATACCATAACCGTTTACAATGCCGCTTCTTCAGATAAATCTTTAGGAATAATGCTCACTTTTGCTGCCATTGGAACCCCTTTGGTTTTGGGTTATACTGCCTTTGTGTACATTACTTTTAGGGGCAAGGTAAAAATAGATGAAACCAGCTACTGATTGCCCCATTCTTTAAGGTGTTGATATTCTGTAGAATTGTATGGAAATATAACTGTTTAGTTTTATATTTCTGAAGCAAAACCCTTTCACTTATTTAAACCCAAAACATTATGAAAAGGATCGTAATAATTCTTGTAACCTTCTTTTGCGTCTCTTCTATATATGGGCAGCATCTAGATATAGCAAATCCGGCACTGTTGGATTTAGTAGATGAGAATAGCCAAGTCCTAAAACTTCACGATGGTTTCCAATTTACTGAAGGTCCGGTTTGGAATGAGGAAGGACAGTATTTACTATTCAGTGATATTCCTGCCAATACAATCTTTAAGCTTGAGCCTACCGGTGAAATCACCTCTTTTAGAAAACCAAGTCATAATTCCAATGGGTTAACCTACGATAAAGAAGGGAACTTGATAATTGCAGAACATAGCGGAAGAAAAATAGGCAAGTTAAGCCCTGAAGGGAATTATTCCACTTTAGTGGATAAATATAAGGGCACCCAACTGAACAGTCCCAATGATGTGATTGTGGATAGCCAAGGAGCTATTTATTTCACAGACCCTCCCTATGGTAGGCCTAAAGATGCCACTGATACTTTATCCTTCAATGGGGTCTATAAATTTTCTAATGGAGAACTTGAATTGATAGCTGATAACCTTTACAGACCCAATGGGATTGCTTTGTCTCCTGATGAGCGAAGCTTATATGTAGCCAATTCCGGTCAACCCAAGCAATTTATAAAATTCCCTATCAATAGATCAGGCAAAATAGGGAAGGGAAAGGTGTTTTTTGACGCATCTGAATTAGCCGGAGAAGGTAACCCTGACGGTATCAAAGTCGACCCTGAAGGAAATATATTTGCTACCGGGCCCGGAGGTGTTTTGGTCTTTACAGAAAAAGGGGAATTACTAGGAACGATAAAATTTCCCGAAACCCCTGCCAACCTGGCTTTTGGAGGGCAAGATATGAAAACTCTTTTCGTAACAGCTAGGACAGGATTGTATTCCATTCGGTTAAAATAGTTGAGTTTTAAAATGGATTCAGGAAGAAGAAAATTCATTCATAAGGCAGGTTTGGGAGCTGCTGGTGGATTAATCGCAGCTAGAGGAAAGGCTAACTTGAGAGAAACTCCTGAATTTTTTAAAATCCAGGCAATAGAACAGGCTTTAACAGAACCTGTTTTAAATATTTCGGAATTAAAGGAACCCGTATGGATCGCATCGGTGGAATTGTTGAGGAAGAAGGATAATTTTATTTGCAGGGTAAGGTCTAAAGATGGTGCGGAAGGGATAGCTGTAAGCAATAATATGCAAATAATATACCTATACCCTATATTTTTGCATCGGATTCAACCTTTTTTTATTGGAAAGGATGCCAGACATCTTGAAACATTACTTGAAGAGGTTTATGTATACAAGAGCAATTACAAATTGCAAAGCCTGGCCTTGTGGGTGCCACTAGCTACCTTAGAATTTGCTATTTTAGATTTGTTAGGAAAATTAAGCGACAAAAGTATAGGAGAGCTCATTGGTGAAATCCATAACCCTAATATAGCTGTTTATCAAGCTAATAATTTTAGAGGGAAATCAGCAGAAGAATCTATAGGCTTGATCGAAGCCCAAGTCCGGGAAACCGGCGCCAAAGCATTAAAGTTTAAAATAGGTGGGAGAATGAGCAATGACCTGGATTTTCCTTCAGGAAGATCGGAAAATTTGATCCCATTAGTAAGGGAAAGATTCGGCGCAGACATGGCCATTTATGCCGACTCAAATGGATCATATTCAGTAAAGGAGGCAGTCAGGATTGGTAAAATATTGCAAGAATATAAGTTAGACTTTTATGAGGAACCAGTTCCATTCGATTGGTATGAGGAGACATTAGAAGTAAATAGGGCATTGGAGATACCTATTGCCGGGGGTGAACAGGAGCCTAGCATTCATAATTTTAAATGGTTGATTGAAAATGATGCTTTGGATATTGTTCAACCTGATATATTTTATTTTGGTGGAATGATTAGGTCCATGAGGGTTTCAAAAATGGCGGCAATCAAAGGAAAAGAATGCACCCCACATATCTCCGGCTCCGGGCTAGGTTATTTATACATGTTACACTTTGTTTCGGCAATTCCTAATGCAGGACCATTTCATGAATTTAAAGGTCTAAACCGAGATATACCTTTGGATTGTGCTACTTCAGACCTTTCGAGTATCGATGGAACAGTAAGCGTACCAACCGGAGCAGGCTTGGGAGTTACACTGGATCCGGATTTTGTTGATGCACATAAAAAAGTAAAGGGCTAATGCATCATTTTAAATAAAGGAAAGAATATGTAATTTGCCGATAATATTGAAAGACAAAATATTGCCAAGCGTGGACTGATCAGAAGACGGGCATTCAATTTTTACGATTGAAATTGAATTGAAATTAAATGTGGTAAGCTTGATTTTAATTGGCAGTATGAAACTTTAGTTTTGAATTTAAATAAAATAATAAACCTTTGAATACCTTTTAATTATATGAACAAACCTTCTATCTTTTTGAGTCTTGGCTTGTTTACCTTTTCCTTAATTGGGTGTAACTCAAAACAGGAAAGCAGCACAACGCCTGAATCTACTTTATCTAAACCAAATATCATTTATATTTTAGCAGATGACCTAGGTTATGGTGATTTAAGCTTTAATGGACAAGCGCATATTGCTACTCCAAATATTGATAAACTGGCTAAGGAAGGCTTGTTTTTTAATCAGCATTATTCCGGTTCTACGGTGTGTGCGCCTTCCAGAAGTACCTTGGTTTCGGGATTACATACCGGTAATGCTCCGGTACGGGGAAATTATGAAATTCAGCCTGAAGGTCAATATCCACTGCCCGATTCTGTTTTTACCATTTTTGAGTCTTTAAAGGCAGAAGGCTATACTACTGGAGCTTTTGGTAAATGGGGGTTAGGATATCCAGGTTCTGAAGGAGACCCCAATAAACAAGGAGTGGATGTTTTCTTTGGGTATAATTGCCAACGAATGGGCCATAATTATTACCCTTTTCACCTATGGGACAATCAAGATTCCTTGGTATTGGAAGGAAATGCCGGAACAAAACTGGAGGAATATGGTCCTGAGCTTATCCATAAAAAGACCTTGGATTTCATATCAAACAATAGTCAAAACCCTTTTTTCCTATATGTACCTACCATTATCCCACATGCTGAATTAATCGTTCCGGAAGACATGATGAAAGATTATCGGGGAAGGTTTGATGAAACCCCTTACAAAGGAGTGGATGCTGGACCCGACTATAAAATTGGTGGATATATGTCCCAGGAAGAGCCCCGAGCGGCCTTTGTGGCCATGGTGGAATTACTGGATAAACAAGTAGGTGAAATTGTTGGTAAGCTTGAGGAATTGGGGATCAGAGACAATACCCTTATAATTTTTACCTCAGACAATGGTCCTCATAAAGAAGGGGGAGCAGATCCTGACTTCTTTAATAGCAATGGTCCATGGAAAGGTTACAAAAGGGATTTGTACGAAGGGGGAATCAGGGTTCCAATGATTGCCAATTGGCCCGGAAAAATTAAACCGGGCAAAACAGATCATATTTCTGCTTTCTGGGATATTTATCCTACAGTTGCAGCTTTGACAGGGAGCGAATTGCCAGGGAATACAGATGGGATTTCCTTTGAACCTACGCTTCTTGGCGAGGCAGGAAAACAGAAAAAACATGAGTATTTATACTGGGAATTTATTGAGCAAGGAGGAAAACAAGCCATTAGGAAAGGCAAATGGAAAGCCATTAGACTTAATCTTAGAAAAGACAATAATCCTCCAATTGAATTGTACAATTTGGAAGATGATCCGGGAGAAAAAAACAATATCGCAGACAAGCATCCTGAATTGGTGAAATCATTCAAAGCATTGATGGAAGAAAACCATACACCTAATCCGGTTTTTAAATTGTATGCCTCAGAATTAGATAAGTAAACTTTTAAGATAATAAGATTTTAAACAATGATTAAATTATCCAAATTGAGTTTTGCAAGCCTATGTTTGCTATACCTGGGGAACTTTTCATGTACTTCAGAAAAAGTGGAAACCATAGAAAAGGCTCCCAATGTCTTGTTTATCCTGGTGGATGACATGGGATATGCAGATCTAGGATATTCAGGGTCTACATTTTATGAGACACCAAATATTGACAACCTGGCCAAAGACAGTTGGCAATTCACCAATGGATATTCAGGAAGTAGGGTATGTAGTCCTGCCAGAGCCACAATTATGACCGGGCAGTTTACCGCCAGTCATGGTATAACGGATTGGATTGGAGCGAAAACAGGAGAGAATTGGAGGACCCACAAAAGGCATGATCCCATGCTTCCTGCAGATTATGTTTATCAGCTGCCAAAAGAAAGTACCACCTTGGCAGAAGCCTTCAAAGCCAATGGCTACAATACTTTTTTTGCAGGAAAATGGCATCTGGGAGATGAAGGAAGCTATCCGGAGGACCATGGATTTGATGAAAATATTGGTGGTTGGGACAAAGGATCTCCTTCAGGAGGGTTTTTTGCGCCTTATACAAACCCCAAATTGAAAAATGGCCCCGATGGTGAAAACCTTACCATCCGTCTGGCAAATGAGGTGGCCAATTTTATGGACAGAAGTAAAGATAAACCGTTTTTGGCTTTTCTGTCCTTTTATGCTGTACATGCTCCGGTACAAACCAGCAAGAAGAAATGGTCTAAGTATAGAGACAAAGCTGAGGCCATGGGCATCGCTGATAAAGGGTTTGAAATGGGAGAGAAACTTCCTTTTAGAACTGTTCAGGACAATCCAAATTATGCAGGCTTAGTGGAATATGTAGATGATGCTGTAGGAATAGTGATGAATCAACTTGAGACCTTGGGGCTTGCAGAAAATACCATTGTGGTATTCACCTCAGACAATGGGGGAGTAGTCGCAGGAGATGCATTTGCTACCTCCAACTTGTTTGTTAAAGGTGGCAAAGGTCATCATTGGGAAGGTGGCGTACGTGTACCTTATTTAATAAAAGTTCCGGGAACACAACCTAAAGCACCTGTTGATTACCCGGTTGTGGGTGCGGATTTTTTACCTACTTTATTGGATTACCTTCCACAAGATGTGAATATTTCTCAGGAGATTGAGGGCAGAAGCTTAAAACCATTAATTGAAGGTGAAGCCTTGGACGAGCGACCTATATTCTGGCATTATCCTCATTATGGAAACCAAGGAGGAGTTCCTTCTGCCATGGTGAGAAAAGGGGATTGGAAATTGATTCGGTATTTTGAAGATGGCCATGAGGAATTGTATCGTATTCCTGATGACCCATTTGAGGAAAATGAGCTTTCAGAGGCTTCTCCTGAGATCAAGACCGCTTTGTCTACTTTACTAACCGAGTATCTGAACGATAAGGAAGTATTGATGCCTAGGCCGGATGAAGCCTTCGATCAATCACTATTCGAAGAAAGACTCCATAATATGGAAAATGAATTGATGCCTCGACTTGAAAAACAACGACTTGATTTCTTGGACAAAAACTGGCAACCCAATGAAGATTGGTGGGGAAGTGAAGCTGCGGAATAGATTTTAATACGGATCTGGGACATTGTTGCTGAAACAGAAACAATGTCCCTTTTTTTTAAGTCTCTAAGAGGTGTTTTTAATAGGTTTTGTAGGTAGAAGAGGGCTGATGAGGAAGTTGTGTTCCCTCTTGCTAGAGCGGCCAAATCCACAATATCATGGGTATACTTACCACCATCACAATGATGGTAAGGGGTAATCCGAGTTTCCAATAATCACCAAACTTATAACCACCCGGCCCCAAAACCAGTGTGTTGGACTGGTGTCCTATAGGGGTAAGAAATGAGGAGGAGGCCCCTATGGCTATGGCCATCAAAAATGGATCAGCTGAAAACTGTAAAGCAGTAGCTATTTGTAAGGCTATCGGAGCCATTAATACAACTGTTGCTGCATTATTTATCAAAGCAGACAAAAGCATGGTCGTTAGCATTATAAGCCCAAGAAGGGTCCAGGTAGGTAAATTTTCTGCACTTGACAATATCAATTGGGTAATGGTATTGGCAGCACCACTGCTTTCAAAGGCATGTCCCACAGGAATCATTGCGCCTAACAAGACAATGACGGGCCAGTCGATACTTGAATAAAGATTTTTTAATGGTAGAATTTTACTAAAAACCATTCCCATGGCTGCCAGGGTGAAGGATATGGCCACAGGGAGCCAACCCAATACCACTGCAATAATAGACAAAACAAAGAGAGACAGGGCCAAGGCAGTACGTCTTGGTTGACCAATTTTAATACTTCTCTTGGCTAGAGGGTAACATTGCATCTCTTTAAAAGTTTCCGAGACTTTATCTCTTCTCATTTGCAACAGTAATACATCTCCAGAACGGAAAACTTCATGATCAATTCGCTTTATTAATGTCCTGTTGCCTCGGGATAAGGCCAATAGGTTGACGTCAAACCGTGAGCGCATATGTATACTCGATGCTGTTTGCCCAATCAATGATGAGTTCTCTTGTATGATTCCTTCAGTATTGATGATTTCATTTTTATCTTCAATTTCTTCTAAGAAGTCTTCATCTCCTACCAGGTCAACTTGGTATTTGTTGATAAATTCTTCCAAGTCATCGGTATTGGATTCCAGGATAAGAATGTCATTGGGGATAAGTATAAAATAGGGACTGGGCGCATGAATTCTAACCTTGTTTCTGACGACACCTAAGACCTTGATATCTATTTCTTTATCTGCTGTTATCTGTTTGATGGCCTTGTTCTCCAAAGAAGAATTTTCACTAAGGACTATTTCTGTAATGTAGTTTTCAATTTTAAATAAAGCTTCATCAGAAAGACTACCTCTTCTTTTAGGAATTAACCGCCAACCTACTGTAGAAATAAAAAATACGCCGGAAATAGCCACCATAGCTCCCAAAATGGTAAAGTCAAACATTCCAAATGCTGCCTCTCCACTTTGGGCTCGAAATGAAGATACAATGATATTGGGAGGGGTGCCAATAAGGGTGGTAAGCCCACCCAATAGTGAAGCAAAAGCAATGGGCATTAAAATGACGGATGGAGAATAATTGTGTTTTCTAGCCAATTGTATGGCAACAGGCATAAAAATAGCTAAGGCTCCTATATTGTTCATGAACCCTGAGGCAAGGGCAACTGCGCCGGACATGGTTGCAATCTGAAGGTTAAGGTTTTTTCCAACCTTCTCCATTAAAGCTACGATTACATTGACTATGCCTGAATTTTCCAGTCCTTTACTTACCACAAGTATGGCTGCTACAGTGATTACAGCCGGATGGCTAAACCCCATAAAGGCAGTGTCATAAGGGACGAGACCAAGTATGGCCAACAAAATTAACGCAGAAAGCGCAACAAGGTCATACCTTATCTTTCCCCATATAAAAAACAATAGGGAGAGCCCTAGAATTACAAATACCTGGATTTCTTCCATAAAAACCTAGGTGGCTATAGGCGCAGCAAGACAGGCGTCAGGAATATTGAATGCATTGACCAATGGGACGGCATCCTTACGCATATTCCAGCACAATTGGTTGACCATTTTTCGAATGGCCTTTGATTTACCACCTTCCATATAGCCTTGCTCCAAGTACCATCCATTGTGTTTTTCAATTTGATGTAAGGCATAGAGGTCGCAGAGTTGCTTGAGAACTTGCTTAAGTTCAGGATCACTTGTCTGCTCAATTTTCTCAATAAATTTCTCCAGCACAACCCTTTCAATAAATGCCAGACTTAATGTATAAAGGTGGTGTTGAGCAACATTCACCGCATCAAAAGGATCCATTCCCTCACCCATTAACCGTTTTAACCTATTGGCTGCAGAGTTTAGAATGCTGTTTTCTCTGTATTGGAAGGCATTCAGATGAAATTCAGAATCCAAAAGATGGCTCTCGTCCTTATTTCTAGTGATAATATAATTCTTTTCAGTTAAGCTTGTTTTGGCTTTGGCTACCACATAATCAATAATGGTAAACAAGTTCATGTTTTCAAACTGTTCTTTGTAAGCACTAAGCCTACTTTTTGCTACAAGTTGTAACAGAACAGTGTTGTCGCCCTCAAAGGTGGTGTATACATCCGAATCATTTTTTAGTGCATCAATTCTGTTTTCAGACAGGAAACCTTTGCCACCACAGGCCTCTCTACATTCCTGTAAGGTATCGGTATTGTGCCAAGTAGCATAAGCCTTTAAACCTGCAGCCAATGCCTCGATTTCTTGCATTTCTTCTTCTTTCCTATTTAAGAAACGGTCAGTAACGTATTCCATAGCAAAGTGACAGGCATAAGTTTTGGCCAAAAGAGGTAGCAGTCTTCGTTGATGCATACGGTAATTGAGTATGGGTACTTCTGCTGTGTCATCTGGTCCAAACTGCCTTCGTTTATCTGCATACCTTATGGCTATTGTAAGGCCGGATTTTGATGCGGCAATTGCTGAGCGAGGAATACCAATCCTTCCACCTACCAAAGTTCCCAGCATGGTGAAGAACCTTTTGTTGTCACTGGCAATGGGGCTTTGAAAATCCCCATTCTCATCAACAGATGAGAACCTATCCAGCATGTTTTCTTTGGGAATAACAATGGAGTCAAAACATATCAAGCCGTTGTCTACTCCATTCAAACCCATCTTTCTACCACAATCGGTAATCGATATGCCCGGTAAAGTATTGCCTTCTTCATCCCTTAAAGGAACGATGAAAGTACTTACCCCATAATCCTTTCCTTCAATGATTAGCTTAGCAAAAACAGTGGCCATCCTTCCATGGAGGGCTGCATTGCCAATGTATTCTTTTCTCGCATGAATATGCGGGGTATGGATAGTGAAAGTTTTCTCTTGGTGATTGTAAGTGGCAGTAGTTTCTATCCCTCGGACATTTGAACCATGATTGGTTTCTGTCATGGCAAAACAACCGGGTAGCTTTAAGCTTCCGATATCCCTTAAGTATTTTTCATGGTGTTTTTTCGTTCCCAAGGAAAAAACGCTCATTCCCCATAAGCCAAATTGAACACCAAATTTAATTACGGTACTTAGGTCACGATAGCTTAGGGTTTCCATGACAGTAAAATATCCCTCCATGTCATTGGCTCCTCCAAATTCTTCCGGATAGCCAATGGATCCATAACCCTTCTCAGCCAACATTTTGCACCAAAGCAGAACTTGCTCTCTGTATTCTCTTAAATTTCCCAGGTCTACATAATCAAATTCCTTCTTAGAAATAAAAGATTTGATTTCATCTATCAAAGGTTTTCTTTTGCCATCCAAGAGGAAGGTTAATTTTTCAGTAGCAAAGGCTGCTTGTGTTTCATAGGAGGTAGAGATATTGGAATGTTTAGACTTAAACGTCAATGTTGCGGACTTGCCTATAATTCCCAATTGGGTTTCCAGCTTACCCAGTTCATTTTCCACCTTTTCTAAAGGAATGGTTTGCGCAACATTAGGTGCATGTTTTTTTAAAATTTCTACTCCAATACTTGAGAGGTGAGGGTAGGATTTGTCTTCAGCAACCGCCGATTTAATGGTTTGCCACCACAGCTCCAACTCTTCTCTAGTCGGTGGAAATTCAGGGTCTAGTTTATTGGTTAAATATTCCCTGTCTTCTTTGCTCAACCAATCCGCTTTTTTAAAGAAAGACTGAAAAGCCTTATGTTCGCTGTTAGTAATATTGGCATCTGACCATACCTTATACAAGGTGGGAAGGAGAACAAGACTTCCATTGGTTGGTTGAGAAAGAATCTTTTCCATGCTAAATTTGGGTTTAGGATTTAATAATAATAAGGTAAGAAATTATTGCTTTTCACTTCAATAATCTGACCAAAAAATGATTTATGAATAAATAAACTTTTATCCATATCGTAAAGTACTGAAAGAAGAACTCAGATTAGGCTTACCCCCTACAAAAGAAATAATGAAGGAATAACTTTTTTAACTAGGAGTATGCAATAGGATTCGTGATTCCCACCCTAGGTTTTATCAGGGAGTCTTGCATTCGCAAGAAAATCATGTGTTTGGGAGATTTTAACATAGCATTGCTATGGGGAACCTGTCTACTAACAGATAGGATTGAATACAACAATGAAGGGGCTGATTGTGAAGCGCTTTCAGCACGAAATTGAAGGTCTATTGTATATTTCGGGTATAATCTGTCAATTGTCTGATCTGCCTTTGGACTTGCTTCTGAATGGTTTTAAGTTTTTTCGGATAATAGAATTACTGTCTATTTTCAAAGGATGAGAAGGGTAAGCCCAATAACCCCACCTTAACTTTCAATTATTAAAGCGAGAAGCAATGGAGATAATAAATTAGGATATATCAATTGATTTTATCCCACTCTTCGATGTTTTTCACATTTAAGCTTTTGGAGTCAAAAGTAGGATCCAGTCCTTTTTTCCTTTGTTCTACATAGTCTTTGAGTGCGGCCATTGCAGGTTTTCGTAGCAAAATAATAGCAATCATATTGAGCCAAGCCATTATGCCTACGCCAATGTCACCCAATGTCCAAGCCAGCTCGGCAGTTCTAACAGTACCATAAAAGGTAGCTATTAAAATCAAAGCCCTAAGTGCAAACAAAGGCCAATTGCGATGCTGATCCTTTTGGAGAAAACTTAGGTTAGTTTCTGCGATATAATAATAGGCCATGATGGTTGTGAAGGCGAAGAATGCCAAGGATATGGCAATAAATCCTGCACCAAGATTAGGGAAATGTTCGCTGATCGCGTATTGGGTGAATTCCGGACCATAGGTTACGCCAGGAAGATTTTCAACCAAAAATCCCCCTTCAGGGTTAATTACATTGTATTGACCAGTGAAGAGTATCATAAATGCAGTAGCTGTACAAATGAATAGGGTATCCACATATACAGAAAATGCTTGCACTAAACCTTGTTTAACGGGATGGCTAACTTCAGCAGCAGCGGCAGCATGAGGCGCTGTTCCCTGACCTGCCTCATTGCTATAGATCCCTCTTTTTATTCCCCAAGAAATGGCCATTCCAAATATGCCGCCAAAGGTGGCATCAGCGTTGAAGGCAGATGTTATGATCAATTTAATTACTCCGGGGATCTCAGTGAAGTTCATGGCCATTATTATAATGGCCATAATTATATAGGCTGCAGCCATAAAAGGAACCACTATTTGGGCTACTTTACCGATTCGTTTTACACCTCCAAAAATAATAAGGGCCAGAAAACCACAAATCACCAAACCTGTAATCCAGACAGGCACATTAAAAGCATTTTCTACACTGATGGCAATGCTGTTGCTTTGCACACCCGGCAAAAAGAAAGCTGTACTAAGAATGGTGGCAAAGGCAAACAAAACTGCATACCATCTAATTCCTAAACCCTTTTCAATATAGAAAGCAGGCCCCCCCCGGTATTGACCATCTTTAACCTCCTTATACATTTGACCCAAGGTGGCTTCTATAAATGCAGAGGCACTTCCCAAAAAGGCAATGATCCACATCCAGAAAATAGCTCCGGGTCCTCCCATGGCTATTGCTGTTGCCACTCCTGCAATATTTCCTGTTCCAACTCTTCCCGAAATGGCGATAGCAAAGGCCTGAAATGAAGTTACCCCTTTGTCAGACGATTCTCCACCAAACAATAATTTGATCATTTCCCTGAAATACCGGATCTGAAGAAATTTTGTAACAATTGAAAAGTATATTCCGACACCCAAGCAAAGAACAATTAATGCATTACTCCATATGATGTTGTTTAGGGCGTGTATTAAAGACTCCATATTGATTGTTTGGCTTGAAAAGAATGTTTGATACACAAAGAAAACCTAAAATAGGGTTAATAATAATTTTGAAGGTAAAAAATTAATCACCATTGAGAATTTTACTATTAAAATTTCATTTTGAGCGATTTTAAATCAATGAATTTGCTTACCATGGTCCATTTCTTGTAAAACAAGCGTTGTTTTTTTTGGAAGCTTAAAGGTTGAAAATTATCTGTTATATAAGTTTGTAGGTCAAAAAATTCTAATTCAAGGGGTAAAATATCAGCTGATATTCCATATCCGAATCGTTATTCAATAGTGAATTATCCTTTTACAAATTTAAATTAGTGGTTGTAGCAAAAGGTAGTTAAGGATAATGTATTAACCTTTTTAGTGGAAAGGTAATGTAATGTAAATATACCATACATTTAGTTTGTATAGGGGTTGAATCTTAATATCCAAATGGTGTAATCAGATGGAGAAATCGGAGATTAAAACTGGAAGATGGATATTAAAGTAGGTTGAGGATAATATAGATGGGGTATGGCATATTTTAGGATCAACTTATTTGATCCTCGATAAATCCCTATTAAAAATCATTACCTTTGTCGCAATTTGTAGGCAATTACAAACGATACGGAAATACAAATATGAAAGAATTAGGAATAATCAGCACCTTACCAATCAATAGATTCACGGACAATGGTGCTTATCTTGCTTTAAGTGATGGGGATGAACTATTGATCCCAAAGCGATACCTGAGTGGAGAAGAAAAGGAAGGTGACTTAAAGGAAGTTTTTATTTATACGGATAGTGAAGATAGACCTGTAGCCGTTACAGACAAACCATTGGCATTGCTTGATCAATTTGCTGTCATGGAAGTGAAAGATGTGACAAGTATAGGGGCATTCCTTGATTGGGGATTGGAAAAAGATTTGTTTCTCCCAAAATCTGAAATGCGGCAACCTGTATTTGCGGGGGACAAGGTTTTGGTGGTAGTATGTGTAGATCACCGAACTTCTCGTTTAATTGCGGTAAGTAAATATGAAGATTTTATTCTTTCGGATACCAGTGGTTTCAAGGTAGGCGAAGAAGTGAGTGCATTGATTTTTGACCTGACTGATTTGGGTTATAAGGTGCTGATCAATGGTTTTTATGAGGGGTTGATTTATGCCAACGAGGTATTCAAGCCTCTTGAAATAGGAGACACCGTAAGGGCTTTTATTAAGAAAATTAGAGAAGACAATAAAATTGATCTGATCATTACTCCCATAGGGCGTCAGAAGTTTGATGAAGGCGCAGACCAAGTTTATGACAAGCTTAATGAAAATGGTTTTTTGCCATTGACGGATAAATCTTCCCCTGAAGAAATTAAGCAAGCTTTTGGAATGAGTAAGAAGCATTTCAAGCAATGCATTGGTCAATTGTACCGAAAGAAAATGATTGTGATTAAGGAGGATGGCATCTATAAGGCCTAAGGCTTCTCTTTAAGGTTTTTTTTTAATTATTTTATTGATGAAAGGATTTGAAAGAAAATCTACTATTTTTGCCCTATTCATGTATTTTGTTGGTCAGCATGAGGTTTGCTGTTACTGATCGTTGATCAAAAGATTGACTTAGCGGTATTTACATCTTGAAATTTGATTTGAGTATAGAATGGATAACAAAACTGAAGTTTTTTTAGGCATAGATGTGGGAGGAACTCACGTAAAAATTGGGCTCGTAGACACCAAAGGCCAAATCATTGAATTTGGCAAAGAAGATACAGGCTTATTGAGAAAAAGTGCACAAGGATTTAACAAGGCCTTTGTGGAAGTTGTTGGAAAATATCTGGAGAAAAACCCGGAAGTAAAGCACGTAGGGATTGGCTTGCCGGGCCTCGTGAGCAAAGATAGGACCACGACCCTGGAGATACCTGCGATTTCTGAACTTAACGGGTTTAACCTTAAAGCGGCACTTTTAGAAAAATATCCGGCTATCATTTTCCATTTAGAGAACGATGCAAGTGCGGCAGCCCTGGGGGAATTTCATTTTGGTAAAGGAAATACTTCTGACGATTACTTGTTCATTACTTTGGGTACAGGTATTGGCAGTGCTTTGATTTTGGATAGGAAAGTTTTTAAAGGCGTAAGAGGAAATGCCATGGAGGTAGGACATATGCTATCCAGGGGCAATAGTAGGTTGGAGCCATTGATCGGTAGAAATGGGATATTGAATATGGCCCAAAAAATGATGGAGGAATTTCCTGAGGAAATTGGTGAGATGGAAGGGAAGGAGCTTGGCATTCACTTATTGGTCGCTTCGGCAAAAAACAACAACGGCATTGCCTTAAGGACTTTTGCTGAATTGGGAACTATTTTGGGAGAAGCACTGGTTTCTACCATTCGGATTCTAGATGTTACCGAAATTTATTTTGGTGGAGGTATATCGGCAGCACTGCCTTTTATAAAGCCCCAGCTTGAAAAAACAATCCGTCAATATTTAAGTGCCTATTACCTTACAGACTTGACCTTGTCAAAAGCCACGTTAGAAAATGATGCCGGTACCTTGGGTGCAGCAGCCTTGTGTTTTATGGATTAAGCGTAGTAACGGTTACTTCACTAACCTTATTTATAGCATTAAGTCGAAAAAGAACCTTTAAAGGTTCTTTTTCTGTTTGCTGCTCACAACGATCAGAAGGTTCTAAAAAATAAATAAAAAAACTTTGACTTTTATCCACAAGCTCCACCCTGTCCGGACGACCAAAAGTCAGGATAATTTCTTGATTGTTTTTTGCCAAGAATGTGTTTTTTAATTGCTTGATTTCCTCCAAATCCTGAAGCCGTAATCCAAGACACCCATTCCTGTCTTTTTTCCAATTTTCCATATTAATGTTTCCTGTTTCCAATTTTCCTGAACAGGAAGTGGCAGATATAACCAAGACGGCTAGGTAAATGTAAGGGAGCAGTGGTTTTAAATTCATGAGAGAACTGTAATGGTATCAAATAACACCACAAAACTAGTGGGAATGTTTGGTTGCTTTATATGGAATGGAATAAAATTAAAGGATTTTTATCAATTTAAGGTGAAGGGTTGAAATGCAGCTATTGAATAGCTTTGCCCTTGGTAGGTCATTGTTACCTCTTTATCGGTTTCTACCCGGTAAATGGTATTGTCTTTTAATTGTAACATAAAGCCACATTTTTTGCTGAAAACTACATCCGATTTTCCATCTGCATCCAGATCCATGGCATCACTTTCACCTCCTGCTACATTGCTTCCACGGTAAAGGTTGCCTTTAATTTCTGCGAGAGGAGTGGTAAACCCTTCCGTTGTCCATTTAAAGTTCTCATACATCGCTTTACCACTTAAGCCTGAGGCTGATTTTGGATATACCATAAGATCGATTGATTCCTCTTGACTTTCAAACCTGATTGGTTTTAACCAACCATAAGTACTTTGAATGGATGGGGCGTCTGTAACTGTTTTGATATTCTTATTTAATCCGATAAAATATTGGCGATCACCGTTTTGGCTATAACCCGTATGGGCCATATTATTTGTTATTGCCGTGATTAGCGGCCTTCCATCATTTTCCAGTAAAGGAACAGTTAGTCCAAAAGGCTGGTTTTGTGCATTTCTCAATCTCGTGACCAATAGATCCGGGGTTAGTATAAATTCTTGGCTAAAATAGGGCCCGCCTCTTCCGGTTACATAGCTGTAATGTATGGTAAATCTCACCAATAAAGGGTGCACAAACTTTATTTCTGCCTCTGCGCGATAGGTGGAGGGCACATCAGCAATTCTTACCCAATGACCTCTTTCCATCCATTCGGGGCCAAAGCTAATCCCTGATTGAGGTCCATAGCTGTCAACGAGTGTCCCGTCACCGGTTTTCATTTGGAAAGAGGTATTTTTTGAAATATCATGTTCCCCATCAGCAGGGCCTAACCGGCCATCCCATCCTTTTTTAACCATTCTTACAGTTCCTAATGGTGTCCAACTTTTTCCGTATTTGGGTACAGCGGCGCCCCTTAAATTTACCATTACTTGAAAACCACCGGCATTGGCAAAAAATGCTCCAAAGCTATCGTCTGTAGTGAATGCATATCCACCAATCTCTGCAGGTGAAGGAAATTCAGGGATTTCAGTTTTTCGGCTGAGCCAAGCTTCTGCCAAGTGCTGTACTAAAGCCCCGGTATAATTGCCCCACTGACTGGCAGGCTGGTAGCCAATGCGGTCATTAGGGTTAAAATGGTTTTTTGTAATAAAAAAAGAACCTTTAAATGCACCTGAATCCCTCTTCCAGCGATGAATGCTGTTAAAAGCTAAATTGGCAGCTCTTCTGTATTGACCAGCCAGGTATTGATTCCCATTTTTCCAGGCATCTTCTGCCATTACCTCAAATGCCAATTGGTACAAAACATCATTGAAAATATGGTTGTCCGTCCGGCCATTTGGTGGAGCCTGTCCATCCGGAGCCTGGGTATATAGACTCGTAAAGGTGCCCTTTCTAATGACTTTCATTATTTCAGAGGCAGAAGGGCCGTCGTATCCTTCTGTAGCCAATGCAATAAGGTTTCCTCTACCTACTGCTTCTACAGCTAGGGATTGGGGATCGCTGCTCCAATCCTGGTACATGTTCCATTTGTCATTGACAATTCTTATTCTTTGGCTGTATTGATTCCAGGCAGTTTCAATAAATTCTGTAGCAAAATTTTTGGGGCTTAAGTTATGATTGACCCTGCTCCATTCTCCTTTCATTGCATAGGTACGCCAATTGTTTATTCTGCCATCAAAGTTTTGCATTACCTCTGTTAATGGTGTTTCCATCCTTTTTGTCCAAGTTTTATATTGGTTCTCCGTGATATGAGCCTTGTAAAAGCTAAGGGCATTGGTGAGTGGGCTAATAAAAAATTCCCCATGCTCATCCGGAATGGCTTTGCTGCCTTTAGAAAAAGCCAAGGTGCTATGCTCCATGGCTTTAATTCCGGCTTCCTTTAGGTGTTTCCCTTGGCCTGCTTCCAATAATACGCCTACTCCAAAGGCAAAATAAGGGGTGGAATATTGATGCTCCCGTTTGAGATAGGGGTCTATGATTGCACCTGATGAATTTTGATTATTCGCCATCACCTCACAAGTTGCTTCAATTAACTTAAGAAAATCATCTTTATCCACCACAGATCTATTCCAAGGTTTGGCGCTAAGATGAAAGGCCTGACTTAATGCTGCTTCACCGGTATTGGTTTGGGAATAGGTATTATTAATAATGTAAATGGAAAGTAAAATAATCCAATGAAATTTTGGTTCTTTTTTTGGGTTCATGTATTTCATTTTTAATCAAGGCTTCCTTTATTTTTAATAATACTAATTGGTATTTTTCTCTAAACCTTTCTTTGTTTAATTCTGCAATGGATAAAATAATTTATCTATGGTTTATTCGTCGACTTTTTATGATGATTTTTTATTTTGAATATAATCATTATTATCAAACAATTCACTGTTTGTTTGGTGAATTTCTATGTTTTATATTTTCTTCCTATTAAAATATTCTATTGAATTTTGTTGTGATTCTTTTCTGGGCAGGTAAAAAGACTTTTTTTCTTTTAAATTATTGGTAATTATTCTTTGGTGGCCCAAACTCTAGTTCTTAGTTTTGCGTTTAGAATGAACGTTCGATCTAGAGTTATGAAAAATATAAAAGAGTTCCCGGAAAAAGAGATAGCCATCTACGAAGGTGCGCTTGAACTTGTGGCCAAATATGGATTTCATGGGACATCAATGAGTTTATTGACCAAGGAGGCAAATGTCTCCACAGGAACGGTTTATCATTATTTCTCCAGCAAAGATGACTTAATGAAAAAAATGTATTGTTACTACCGCAGCAAGGTAGAAGCACATGTTTCTAGTCAATTGGACGGGGAAAAGGAATACAAACAAAGGTTTTATTCGAGGTGGAAGACACTTTACCTTTATTATACCCAAAACCCTAGGGTTTTGCAGTTTTTTGAACAGTTTATCAATTCTCCTTACAATCAAGAAAGGAGTCCCCATCATTTTACCGGAGCCTATTTTACATTTCTAAAAGAGGGAGTTGATAATAATTACCTGAAGCCTGCCAAGCCTGAAATTTATGTGGCCATGTACATGGGAAGCGTTATAATGGCTTCAAAGATCAATGTTTTTGGGTCGATTTTATTGGATGAGGAAGACCGAGAGCTATTGATCAATAAGCTGTGGTACGGAATGGCAGATATTTAAGCACAATCAAAATTTTTAACTAGCATAATAAATAATCATTTAAATGAACAAATTTTCTTTTGTAATACTCATCATGCTTGTGGTGCTGAGCCAATCCTGTTCGGAAGGAGAAACCAAAAATATGGCTACGAAGCAGGCCCCTAGCATTCCTATACTTGAAGTTCCCAACAAAACACTAACAGGATATGATAGCTATCCGGCCAGTTTGGAAGGGGTAGTGAGTAGCTCAGTTAGGGCAAAGGTTTCAGGTTATATTACTCAGGTTTTAGTAGACGAGGGCCAAGCAGTGAAAAAAGGGCAGGGCTTGTTTAAACTTGAAACCCAGTCTTTGGATGCAGATGCTGCAGCTGCCAAGGCCAATGTAGCCGCTGCAAAAGTAGATGTAGATAAGTTGAAGCCTTTGGTAGAAAAAGGGATAATAGGAAGTGTTCAGCTAAAAACCGCTGAGGCAAGATACAATCAGGCATTGGCAACTTATAATAGTATTTCTGCCAATATCGATTATGCAACCATTAAGAGTCCGGTATCAGGCCATGTTGGTGCCATACCCTACCGTCAAGGTGCATTGGTAAGTCCTTCGGATCCATTGACCACCGTCTCACAGGTAGATAATGTTTTTGCTTTTTTTGCCATGAATGAAAAAGAGTACTTGAACATGCTTCAAATCACCCCCGGGGAATCCCTTGATGACAAATTAGAGAATATGGCAGAGGTGGAACTCGAATTAGTTAATGGTCAAATTTATTCCCACAAAGGGAAAATTAAAACTGTTACAGGTCAGGTCAATCCATCGACAGGGACAGTAAATTTCCGAGCCACATTTCCTAACCCAAATCGGTTGCTGGCACACGGCAATAGTGGAAAAATTCGCATACCTAATATTTATGAAAATATGCCGGTAATTCCTGAAGCTTCTATTTATGAACAACAAGGTAAAACTTATGTATATAAAGTAGGAGAAGATGCTGTGGTTGAAGAGGTTTTGATAAAAGTTGAAGCCAAAGTGGGACAATTTTTAGTCGTAGAAGAAGGCCTGAACCAAGGAGATAAAATTGTTTATCAGGGAATTGATAAGGTAAGAGGAGAAATGAAGATTTCACCTCGTCTAGTACCCTTTGATAGCGTTGCAGGAAAATTAAAAGTAGCTTTTAAATAAAATAGAATGCTCAAACAATTTATAGACAAACCAGTACTATCCACTGTAGTTTCTATTTTAATTCTGATTCTTGGAGTTTTGGGTTTATTGGCCTTGCCGGTCAGTCAATATCCGGACATTGCACCACCAACCGTGAGAATTACGGCTTTTTATCCAGGCGCAAATGCAGAGACAGTTTTAGAAAGTGTGATTATACCCATTGAAGAGCAAGTAAATGGGGTGGAAGACATGGATTATATCACATCTACAGCAAGTAATAGTGGAACAGCCACCATTCAAGTATTTTTCCGACAAGGTGTAGACCCGGATATCGCTGCGGTAAACGTGCAAAATAGGGTTGCCCGAGCTAATCCCTTATTACCCAGTGAAGTGGTCCAGTCAGGAGTAATTACCCAAAAGCAGCAAACCAGTTCTTTGATGTTTTTCACCATGGTGTCAGACAATCCTGAATACGATGCTACCTTTATTCAAAATTACCTTAATATCAATGTTATACCTACCCTGAAAAGGATCAAAGGAGTGGGGGATGTTACGGTCTTTGGTTCGAAAAATTACGCCATGAGAATTTGGCTGAAACCTGATAAACTTACAGCCTATGGTTTGATGCCGGCAGATGTTACGGCAGCCATTAATGAACAAAGTTTGGAAGCGGCAGCAGGTTCAATTGGTCAGAATAATGCACAGGCTTTCGAATATGTGATCAAATATGGTGGGCGTTATAAAAATGAGGCTCAATATGAGGATATAGTCATTAAAGCCTTAGGGAATGGCCAATTTCTTCGGTTAAAAGATGTAGCGGATGTTGAAATGGATGCTCAAGGCTACTCTGTGATGTCCTATACCAATGGAAAGCCCGGTGTAAGTATGGCTGTATACCAAACACCCGGTTCCAATGCGCAAGAAATCATAGACAATGTAAAAGCATCTTTGAACGATATGGAACCTAGGTTTCCCAAGGGATTGTCAATCTTTATTAATTTTGATACCAATGATTTCCTTAATGCTTCTATCGCTAAAGTTACCACCACTTTGATCGAGGCATTTATATTGGTTTTTATTGTGGTTTTTATTTTCCTTCAGGATTTTAGGTCCACCTTAATACCAGCTATTTCAGTTCCTGTTTCCATTGTTGGGACTTTCTTTTTCCTAAATGTTTTGGGTTATTCGGTCAACCTATTGACGCTATTTGCTTTGGTGTTAGCCATAGGTATCGTGGTGGATGATGCGATTGTGGTAGTGGAAGCCGTCCATGCTAAAATGGAGGGTGGCGTAAAAAATGCCAGAAAGGCTACTCATAAAGCAATGGAAGAAATTACCGGTGCCATTATTTCAATTACCTTGGTGATGGGAGCCGTATTTATTCCTGTTACCTTTATTACCGGGCCTACAGGTGTCTTTTATGAGCAATTTGGAGTTACTTTAATGTTGGCCATTGCTATTTCGGCGGTGAATGCATTGACTTTAAGTCCTGCTCTTTGTGCGTTATTGCTAAAACCACATACTGAAGATCAAGGTAAGAAACCCGGTTTAGCCAAGCGCTTTTTCAACGGTTTCAATACTGCATTTGAAATTACTACAACAAGGTATGTAGGAGCATTAAAATTTTTGTACCGCTTCAAATGGATTACGGGAGTAATTATTCTCGGCTCGGTTGGCGTCATTGTTTGGGCAGCTGAAAATACGCCTACAGGTTTTGTTCCTGAAGAGGACAGGGGTTTGATATTCACGGATATTGTGCTACCTGAAGGTGCTTCATTGGATAGGACTGTTGCCGTTACTGATGAACTCATGCAATCCATTGAAAACCTACCGGGAGTTGAAGGTGGCTCAATGGTTAATGGTTTTAGTTTAATTTCCGGAGAAGGAAGTAATTTTGGGTTAGGATTTATTCGCTTGAAACCTTGGGAGGAAAGAGGCGCAGACTCTTTGTCTGCTCGCGCCCTTATAGGTAAGATGTTTGGCATTGCAGCGGGGATTCCCGGCGCAAAAATATTGTTCTTCGCACCCCCAAGTATTCCTGGATTTGGTGTTTCATCGGGTTTTGAATTGAAATTTTTAGATCAATCCGGAGGTAGCTTTAATGAATTGGACATTGAGGTCAAGAAATACATGGGTAAGTTGATGGAAAGGCCGGAAATCCTATATGCACAAACGGCCTTTAGTACAGGCTATCCTCAATATGAAATGGTACTTAACATTCCCAAAGCCAAAGAAGCAGGGGTAAGTGTAAGTAGCATATTGGGCACCCTTCAAGGGTATATTGGAAGTATTTACGCTGCCGATTTCTCTAAGTTTGGTAAGCAATACAGGGTTTATGTGCAGGCATTGCCTCAAGATCGGGCCGAAGTGGATGACCTTAATTCATTGTTTGTCCGAAACAACCAAGGTGAAATGGCACCTATTTCTGAATTCCTTTCCCTTAAGCGGGTCTATGGTCCCCAGGCAGTTACCCGATTCAACTTATTTAATTCGGTTGCCATCAATGGTGCTGCGGCTCCCGGATACAGTACTGGTGATGCTATCAAGGCCATACAAGAGGTCAATGCTACTGAATTGCCTAGAAATTTTGCCGTGGATTATTCTGGTTTGACGAGAGAGGAAATCAATGCAAGTAGTCAAACCACTTTTATTATACTGCTGAGCATACTCTTTGTGTACTTTATTTTAGCAGCCCAATATGAGAGTTACCTTATACCATTGGCGGTTTTATTGTCCTTACCTGTTGGTGTAATGGGGGCGTATTTAACTACCTATTTTCTTGGAATGGAGGCCAATATATATTTCCAGATTGCTATGGTTATGCTTATTGGACTCTTGGCAAAAAATGCGATTTTGATTATTGAATTTGCCATGCAACGCAGGGCAGGAGGAGCCACTATTACCGAGGCAGCTTTTGAAGGAGCCAAGGTTAGGTTAAGACCCATTCTCATGACTTCTTTCGCTTTTATCATCGGATTGTTGCCCTTGGCCTTTGCCAATGGTATTGGAGCCGCGGGTAACCGCTCTATTGGCTCAGGAGCTGTAGGAGGCTTGCTGATCGGTACTGTACTTGGTGTTTTTGTCATCCCTATTTTGTTTATTTTATTTCAATGGCTTCAGGAAAAAATCAGTCCTAAAAAAGAAGCTAAAGCTCTAGAAAACGCTTAATTACTATGTTTAAAAATAGTCTATATATACCTTTTTTGTTGATAATATTACCATCCTGCTTTGTGGCCAAAGATTATCAGCAGGCCAATGATGTGGTAGATGAAAGTTATTATCGAACAGATTTGCTGTCTGAGGACAGCGTGACGATGGCTGATTATTCGTGGAGAGAAGTGTTTACGGACTCTACCTTGGTTGATTATATTGAAGAAGGGCTGGCTGACAATATTGACATTAGGACTGCATTACAAAAGGTTCTTGCAGCACAGGCTTACTACAAACAAGGGAAGTGGGGGCAATTGCCCACTTTATCCGGCACAGGTCAGGCAACCCACCAAGAATTGTCAAAAAACTCTCAATTCGGGTCCTTCTTTGATGGAGGCATTACCCAATATGAGGTTTCAGTTGGCTTTTCATGGGAAGCAGATATATGGGGGAAAATTAGAAGCCAGCGAAGGGCTTTTGAAGCCACCTATTTGCAATCCGTTGCCGCACATCAGGCTGTCAAAACCAGGTTGATTAATGACATTGCCAATCTGTATTTTAGATTGCTGGCTTTGGACCAACAATTGGAACTGACCAATGCTACTATCAGCAACAGGGAACAGGCTTTGGAAACAACGGCCTCGTTGAAAATTGCAGGGATAGTTACAGAGGTTGGAGTGAAGCAAACAGAAGCACAACTGTTTACTGCCAAAGCCTTGAAAGTAGATTTGCAAAGAGACATACATTTAACTGAAAATGCTTTGGCAATATTATTGGCTAGGTCACCTGAAGAAATTTCTAGAGGAAGTCTGGAGGAGCAAAGCTTGCCGGAAGAACTATCCATTGGTTTTCCGGTGCAACTTTTGCGAAACCGACCGGATGTATTTGCCGCCGAATACGGGCTGATCAATGCTTTTGAATTGAGCAATGTGGCTGAGACCAATTTATACCCTTCCTTAAGTATCACAGGCACCGGAGGTATTCAAAGTTTGGAATTGGATAAATTGTTCAGTTTGAATTCTGCTTTTGCCAATATTATTTCGGGTATTTCACAACCAATTTTAAATGGAAGGAAGTTAAAAACCCAGTTAGAAGTGGCCAAGACCCAACAAGAGCAGGCGTATTTAAATTTTAGAAATTCCATTCTTAATGCGGAGAAAGAAGTATCTGATGCCTTGTATAATTTTCATGCAGCGAAGGAAAAAGAAGGGCTCCTGCAACAGGAGTTAGATGCCTATAAAGTGGCCATTGAATATTCAGAGGAACTGCTTGACAATGGTATTGGGAATTATTTGGAGGTAATTACTGCCCGAGAAAATGCATTGAATTCTGAAATTAAATTGATCAACACCAAGTATACTCAACTTGAGTCCTTGACCAACTTGTACAGGTCTCTTGGTGGGGGTTGGCAGTAGTCAATGGCATACACCCGGTGCTGAATTGAAGAGGGTTGCCCTTAGTTTTCAGGGTTTCATTTTGAGGGCTGATTCTCGGAAAAGCCTTTGATGATCAATATTATTTATTGTCCCTAAAGTAGTTTGGAGGTAAATTCAATGCTACTTTAGGGATTTTTATTGAACAGAATAAGGAAATTTCTATCGGTATTATGTTCAAAATTTAAGCTTAGTAGTTGTAGGCATTGCTTCTTTATTTTTCAGAATTGGCGTCCTCAATGCTGGTTGAATGCTATAATGAAACCCAAATTATGTAGTAAGATTTCCTGAACTTCCTCAGGGAACGTTGTCATTGCAGGAAGTGCAAATCTTGAAGTGATTTCAGCTGGTAATAGATTGTCTGTTGCTTATTTTTGTTTCAAAGCATATTCAGTTCCAGCTTTAAAATAGGACAAAAAAAAGTTGCCACAAACCAAGGTTTGTGACAACTGAATAACAATTTTAATATAATATTTAATCTATTTCTTTAATGTCAGGTTATGTATTAAAAACGTCTTTTCTGACCACTAAATTCCATGGCTTCGCCTTTTCCAAATCCGTAACTTAATCCAAAAGTCACGAACCTGCCACGCATACGATGGCTGTATTGTGAAAAGGTATCCTGAATAGTTGTCGTTTCGAATATTCGACTTGCGAAAGCATCTCTAACGCTTAGGTTAAGGATTACTTTTCCTTTGAGTACTTTTTTCCTAACCCCAATATCTGCCATGGCATAACCACTCATTAGACTCTGGAAAGTTTGTTGTTTTGACTGATAATTGCCCACTAATTCTAGTGCAAAATCTGCCGGGAAATCGATTTTTGTAGTTAGCCTGGAAGACCATTGGTCTGCATTAAAATCAAATTCCGTAGCTTCATAAGTCCCTTCTCTATGGAAATAGTTGTAATTAAAGTCTCCGTTAAATGACAACCAATCCAAAGGAGTGTATTTACCATTTATTTCCCATCCGGTGGTTTTATTGGTTCCAATATTCATGGGCATTGAGATGGCTACATCCCCTTCAAATCGGGTGACTCTCTCCACTGTACTAGTAATGTATCTGTGATAGACTGATGAACTTAAAGAAAATGCTTTGTGGTCAAAAATCCCTGTTATTTCATAGCTATCCGTCAACTCAGGAAGTAAATCCGGGTTTCCGGTTCTGATGCTGTAGTTGTTTCTAATATTATAGTAAGGATTTAAATCAAACAATCTTGGTCTGGCAATTCTTCTGGAGTAACCGGCTTGAAGGCTAAAGTTATCTCTCATTTTATAGGAGGTATGAACCGTAGGGAAAAAGTTGGTGAAGTTTCTGTTGTTTTCTTGGTCGGTTTGCTCTAGCAGGGTAAACAAATCGGTGTTTTCCATCCTTAAGCCTAATTTTATACCGGCTTTCTCTCCTTCGTAAGAACCGGTACTGTAGATTCCTAAAACCTTTTGATTGTACAGAAAAGAATTGGATAAATCTGTTACAACTACCCACTCATTGTTTTCCCAATTATTAATTGAATAGTCATTGCCAACGTCAGTAATCAGGTATTGACCACCGGCTTCAAAGGTTATCTCTTCAGAAAATGGTTGGGTATAATCGGCTTTAAAAGTGTATTCTACCTGCCCAAAGTCCGTTTGAGTTTGTTGTTGGTCGCTCAAAGCTTCTTCACCAAATTCTGGAGTATTGTTAAAGGAGGATTCCTGGTCTTTCGAAAAGGAGCTACCCAATGCACTTACCAATAAAAAATGGTCTTTACTATCAGAGAAGTCTTTTTTATACTGCATCTCAAATTGCCATTTCGGATTGGTAGCAGAAGTCACTTCATCCCTTTGCCAGGCAGAGGAAACCACATTATCTGCTCCAATAGTGCTATAGTTAATAAGAGAAGTTTCTGACTCCCACTCATAGGCAAAGTTACCGGTAAGGGAAAGTACATTTTGATCATTGATGTGGTAATCTGTACCCAAGATTATATTTAAGAATGATTCTCCCTTGTCCCTTTCTCCATAATTATTTATTTCTGTATTGGTCGTTTCATTTCTATTATAGCCCTTATAGTTCTCCGGGAATTTTCGTTTACCAAAACCGATTTGACTAAAGAGATTAAATTTTTCTGTTCTTTTATTTAAACTAAAGCCTAAACTATGATTTTCCGGTACCCCTGTATTTAACGACACAGAACCATTTATTCCACGTTTTTCCTCTTTTTTCAATACGATGTTGATTATTCCGGATGTTCCTTCCGCATCGTATTTTGCCGATGGATTGGTTATAACTTCCACACTTTCTATCATATCAGCAGTTAGTGTACCTAGTGCACTTCCACCATCACTAGTCAAAACAGAAGGTTTACCATTAATCATGATTTGCACACCACCGGCACCTCTCAATTGAATCTGACCTTCGATATCCACTGTGACAGAGGGAACATTATTAAGCACTTCAAGTGCACTTGCCCCGGTGCTACTCAAATCCTGGCCTACATTAAAAATTCTTTTATCTAACCTAAACTCTGTCGATGACCGCTCGGCACGGATGATAACTTCATCCATTAATTTGCTGTCTTCTTCCAACAGTATTGTTCCGAAATCAACTTTGCCATTATTTATTTTATATTCCTCAATGGTCTTAGAGATAAAGCCAATGAAACTAATCTCAAGAACAAAGTCTTCTACTTGGGTTATCAGCAACAAGCCACCATCCGCTTTTGTAGTGGTTCCCACCAATAAATTCCCGGAAGCTTTATCCAGTAATTTAATTGTAGCAAATTCAATTGGGCTTTTGCTTTTGGAGTCCACCACTTTACCGGATACTTCAATATCCTGTGCCAGTGAAGAAAATAATGTCACAAACAATACTGTGACAAAAGTTAGAAGTCTTTTCATGAAGTTAAATATTTTCGGTTTATTATTTAAATTTGATAATAAATACCGAATACTTATAAAGTATTCGGTAAACGGCTCTATTTATCTGTCAAACGACATAATTTTGATTTATATGAAAAGCTTGTTGTTTACAGGGATATATTTGGTGTTCAACCATAAAATTTGTCTATTGGCTTACCGAATCCATATATTTATACCATGAGTAGGCAGCCTATAGTTCAAAACTTATCTAAAAAAGAGTTTTTTTTTCAACTTGTATTACATGCTTTGGTTTTCAGTTTTTATGTAATTGATAGCAATCATCCTAGTAAGGTCAATTCTTTCCATTGGTATGATGTTGTGTTTTTTCTCAATTATACCCTAGCCAATCTTTGTATTAGTTATCTTCTATTACCGAAGTTTTTTTATACGAAGAAATACATAGCCTTTTTTGGTTTAACCGTAATAATCCTTGCTCTGGTTATTATTATGGAAGAATTCGTGATAGAAAAATGGTATTTTCCTGACTCAAGGGGAGCAGGGTTTCCCGGTGTGATGTTTAGTTTAGGTCAAATATTGCCGGTTATTGTAATCCTGTCAGGCTTTAAATTTGCTTGGGATGCACTTCGAAACCAAAGGAAAGTAGAAGAGTTGAAAGCCATCATAAAAGAAGGTGAGTTGACTTTTTTAAAGTCCCAAATAAATCCTCATTTCCTTTTTAATAACCTTAACAATCTTTATTCCTATGCCGTTGTAAAATCGGCAAAAACTCCGGAAATTATACTTGAATTAAGCTCAGTACTTCGGTATATGCTGTATGAATGCAAGGAGGCTTCAGTTCCTCTTTCCAAGGAAATAGAGCACCTGAGAAATTTTACTCGTTTGTATGAAATGCAGATAGAGGAAAGAGGAAAGGTTAGCTTTGTGGCTCCTGAGCAAAATTCAGGTATTGTAATAGCCCCTTTAATTTTGAATGTTTTTATAGAAAATGCATTTAAACACAGTCAATCCGGTCAATCGGAACAAATCGTGATAGACATTAGGTTGACGATAAATGAGGAAGGGAAATTAATTTTTGTTTGTCAAAATAACTATAAACCCACTAATTTGGATGCCAATACCGGAAAAGGCATAGGGTTAAGCAATGTTATAAAAAGATTGGACTTGCTTTATCATGATGCGCATGAGTTGGAGATTCAGCAGACGGATTCAATGTATAAGGTAACTTTAGAAATGGTATTGAACAAAAACTAATATGAACTGTATCATAATAGAAGACCAGCCACCTGCACAAAGAATACTTAAAAAATACATAGATGACTTGGGGACTTTAGAACTAAAAGGTACATTTAGTGACCCCATTTTAGCCATGAGTTTTTTGAATGTCAATGATATAGATTTGATTTTTTTGGACATACACCTGCCAAGGTTAACAGGCTTAGAGTTTCTCAAAAGTCTCAATAAAAAGCCATATATTATTCTTACAACGGCTTATTCCGAATATGCTTTAGAAAGCTATGAGCTCGATGTGTTGGACTATTTATTGAAACCTTTTTCTTTTTTAAGGTTTGTAAAGGCAGTAGGGAAGGTCCCCTCTGCAGGTTCTTCAATGCCTAAAGAATATGTTCCAAATAAACCTGACCAGCAAAGAAAGGAACACTTTGTTAAATTAGGTTATGATCATATTCGTATTCCTTTTCAGGATATCATATACCTCCAAGCAGATGGGGATTATTGCGACATTATTCTTCCGGAAAAAAAATACCTGTCCTCAGAACCCATGAGAAAGTGGTTGGAATTATTAGATGAACAGCAGTTTGTGCGTATTCATAAATCCTTTATTGTAAATATTTCCCAAGTAGAAAAGGTTTCCGGCAATATGATTACCTTACTCAATGGGGAGCAGTTGCCAATTGGCAGGGCTTTTAAGGAAGCTTTTACTGAAAGGTTTCTCAAATAAAATAATTAGTGAATGGCTTTTATTTTAATGTTTTTAAATTCTACACCTTGACCCTCTGCTTGTAATCCAATGTAACCTTCCTTTAATAATTTCCCGTCTTCTTTATAGGTTGGATCAAATCGGGTGGCAACACCACCTCCTATTTGTGGTTTGGTATATTGAAGCACTTCTTCACCATTTACTTTATGTATTACAAGAGAATCACTGTATACGATTAATTCTGCATGCACCCACTCATCCCAAGGAAAGGTAGGAGAGCTTGAGTTAATGCAATGCCTGGGATCCATTTCTCCTTCAAAGTAAACTTCAGTACCCGGAGAGCACATGTTTCCGGTAGGTCTTGGCTTACCATCCCCGGCATCTGCAAGCATTTGATATTCTACCGATATTGGCCAGTCTTGCTCCTTTAGTATGGTAGCAGGGGCTTGAGAGTGAAACATCACCCCACTGTTTCTGTAGGTATAGCTTGGTGCATCTTCCATCCATTGGTCAGTGAAACGATAATCGAATTTGAGATGGAAGGAAGCATAGGGTTTTTGGTAGAAAAGGTGGCCATAGCGCTCATCGAAACTTTCATAGCCATCATAATTTACCTGAATTACCCCATCTACCACTCGGAAAGTATTGGCAAAATTGTCTCCTGATTCATGGTGCTGAAACTTAGGGGTCCAACCTTCCAGATTTTCTCCATTGAAAATGATCTCCCATGGCTCTTCGGTAGTCTCCTCAGTTGTTTTCGATTCACTCTTAGCACAAGAGGAGATAAATAATAGAAGGATGAGCCACGTAAAAGTGGACGAAATGTATTTTTGTTGATATTTGATCAATGACCACTTCATTTTTCTTGTATTAATGGGTAAACTGTTACAAATACTAAGTTAAGAATTATAATTGGTTACTTTTTCGGAAACATAGAGTGGAGAAAAGTCTATTTTACCTGATTTTCTGTCAAAAATGGCGGTACATAAACCAATACTACCTTGTGAAATCTCGTAGTTTAAGTAACTGTTTTGAGTGAGAATTAGGTTTTTAGAATACCCTAGATTCCAGGTCATCAACCGTTCAGACCATTCCTCCAAGCTGGCAATGGTTAGCTGTTCAGGAGAAAAAAACTTTTCCTTTATTGCAGGAATCAAGAGGGGACTAGCGCCGGAATCAGGATCTTCCACCAGCCTTTTTAATGAGGCTAAAATTAACTTATTGGAAGTATTTCCCATTATTAAAATCAACTTGGCTTTCTGTTTTCTACAAGAAATTTCTATACTTTCGATCAGATGTTTGTCCAATAAATTTCCTGCCACTTTGAGAGGAATAAGATCTCCTATTCCAGTGTTCATAAGCATGTTGAGAGGTTCCCGCATATCTATGCAGTTGACCATTACAGCCAAGGGATCAACCTTAATAAAATCTTTTAGCTTTTTGTTTTGATACCTTCGGGAAACCAAATCACCATCGATATAGCGTTTATTTCCTTCCTCAAGAAAGTTTAATATTTTTTGAGGAGAATTTAAATCGTTTCTGTCTTGCGGATCTTTTCGGTCTAGAATTATTTTTTTCTTGGCAGAAAAATTCTCCCCCATACCCAGAATAGAAAAATCGATATTGTTTTCTATAGCAAAGGTTTGCTTATAATCTTCGAATATTTCGATAATATCAGGTTCAATATACGAGGAAAAAGAAGCATCTACGATTACTTTTGAGCCCTTTGGCAGATTCCATAAAGTCCTTTTAATGGCAGGCTTATTTAAAAAAGAAACTTCATTTGAAAGCTCCAATCGAATGGTCTTTTTCTTGCTGGAAGGGTTGGTAGCCTCAATAAAGTAAGGATTGTGAAAATTGCTTCTAAGTAGGAAAAAAACACTTATGGCAGACCCAATCAATACACCCAATAAAACATCCGTAAGAAGAATGGCTATTATGGTCACAACAAAAGGTAAAAATTGAGGCCAGCCTTTATGGTACATTTGGCGGATCATTTGGTATGATGTAAGCTTGTACCCTACTAAAAGCAGAATACTGGCAAGGGATGCCAAAGGAATTAAATTGATGATATTGCTGAGAAATAGCACACTAATCATCAAAAGAAACCCATGGAGGAGTGTGGAAAGTTTGGATTCCGCACCTGCCTCAATATTAACTGAGCTGCGCACAATTACCGAGGTAATCGGAATGCCTCCTAATAATCCCGTTAAGGTATTTCCAACCCCCTGAGCGACCAATTCTTGGTTGGGTGGACTTCTTCTTTTGTGGGGGTCTAGGTTGTCTGTGGCCTCCAAATTCAATAAAGTGGCAATGGAGCCAATTAAGGCAATGGTGAAGGCATAGGTCCAAACCTTTCCATCATAGATAGCAGAAAAATCAGGAAATGTGAAGAGAGAGCTAAAGTGACTGATTTCTGGAATATTGACAAGGTGGACTCCATCTAGAAATAACGCCGGAACAAATACCTTAAAGACCTGGTTAAGCGCCACTCCAAGGATGACCACAAAAAGTGAAGGTGGGAATAATTTAAGCTTTTTGAGTGGCGTTTTATCCCAAAAAATCATTATTCCCAATGATATGATAGACAAAACCAATGCTCCTGGAGCAATGGAAGAAACCACCATAAGTACTCTTTCATTTAAACCTGTGAATGTATCTTGAGAGTAGTCCAAAAGCCTGCTATCATCGATTTCCACCCCAACGGCATAAGGCAATTGTGAAAAAACCAATATCAGGCCTATGGCAGCCAAAAGGCCTTTTATAATATTGGTAGGGATATAATCGGCTATTCCACCAGCCTTTAAAAATCCCAAAGCGATTTGTATCAAACCACCTATCATCAAAGCCAACAAGAATACCTGAAAAGAACCTAACAATTGGATGGCAACCAATACCACAGCTGACAAGCTTGCGGCTGGGCCGGAAACACTGGTATGAGACCGACTCAACAAGCCTACAACCAATCCTCCGATCATTCCTGAGATAAGCCCTGAAATTAAAGGAGCGCCACTCGCAAGCGCTATTCCTAAACACAAAGGTAGGGCTACTAAAAAAACCACAATCCCAGAGGGGATGTCTTTCGATGGGTTTTTAAAGATCCCCTGGCTTAATGTATTTTTTTCCTTTTTATCCATTCGTTTTTAGTTGAATGTTAATTAATTAGAATGATATCAGTTAAAATAAAAAATATGAATCAACAATGTTCCCAGGAGAATGAAGGGTAAATATTTTCCTTTCAAATAAAATCCTTTTAACAAAAATAGAATAAGAATTAATAAAAAATTATCCTAACTCCTAAATATTTATTTCAAAGAAAAAATTTATCTTTAATCTTTAGATTTTTTAAATAGAAAGCAAAAAACCCAAATGCCCTATGAAAATTACAAAGCTTTACTACACTATTTCTGTAATTCTATTCAGTTTATTAACTTTAAAACCTGCCGTAGGTCAAACCAATCCCTCAGATTTTATTTATGGTGATATGCTGCCTGATGCTCCGGAGTTGGCAGAGCGGGGAAAGTATAAGGTTGGCGTAAAGACTTTAAACTTTCTACATAAAGATCAGCCGGACGTGGCCAATTTTAATAAGAATGAAAAACCCAATTATGACAGACCCTTAAAAGTTG
This sequence comes from Cyclobacterium sp. 1_MG-2023, assembly GCF_030546805.1. GTDB lineage: Bacteria > Bacteroidota > Bacteroidia > Cytophagales > Cyclobacteriaceae > Cyclobacterium. Next base: position 210,799 of record NZ_JAUOPC010000010.1, read on the forward strand.
AAGTATGGTATCCGGCAGTGGGAGATACCCAAACAGAAACTATTTACAAAGATTTTATTGGACTTGCAAACGATGAAAAACGTCCACTTTCTCCATTCTCCTTCAAAGGAAGAGCAGAACGAGACGCTCTTCCCAAAAATGATGAAGGAGCATTCCCATTGGTAATTGTTTCTCATGGCTATGTGGGTTCCAGATATTTGATGACTTACCTTACGGAAAACCTGGCTTCTAAAGGTTATGTGGTAGCAGCTATTCACCATACAGAGTCCACTTTTGAAGATCCGGGTAAATTTTCTAGTACACTTTATCATCGACCAATAGACGATTTATTTGTACTCAATGAAATGGAGAAATTGGGCAAGAAGGGGGCAGATGGCATATTGGCAGGGATGATTGATGTGGAGAATACAGCCTTAGTAGGTTATTCAATGGGTGGATATGGTGCCTTAAATGCAGCAGGCGCAGGTTTTTCATCAGGTTTTGGAGGTTTTTTTAAACAAATGACTGGAGGCAGTGACCTAATAATGGAACGAAGTATTTCTCATCCTTCTTATGCAGCATCTGTTGATCCAAGGATCAAGGCTGTAGTGGCTTTTGCTCCATGGGGTATGGCAAGGGGAGTTTGGGATAGTGAAGGATTAGCCAACCTTAAAACCCCTGTGTTTTTCGTAGCAGGCGATCAGGATGATATTTCTGGCTACGAAGATGGGATCAAAGCTATTTTTGATGGCGCTGTCAATGCTAATAGGTACTTGTTGACCTATATTAATGCCCGACACAATGTAGCACCTAACCCACCTCCGGCGGCATCCTTACAAAAGGGGATGCATCTTGATGAGTATTTGCGTTATGCAGAACCCGCTTGGGACCAAAGAAGGATAAACAATATCAATCAACATTTTGTAACAGTTTTCTTGGGGATTCACCTAAAAGGTAAAGACTATTCATCCTTTCTTGATCTAACTGAGGATTCTTTGGAAGAAACTTGGAAAGGTTTTAAACCTAGAACCTCTATAGGTTTAGAGTTGAGACATTTAGAACCATAGATACGATTAATATTTTTTATATTTAGGTTTAATTAACCGAAACATATGTATTATGAAAAGTATAAGGTGTTTTGTGATCGCGTTCTGTTTCCTAGGCTTAATGGCCTGCAATAAAAATGAAGAAGAACCTCTTCAAAATGTTGAGGTTGAGAATTATATTGCCCTACTTGTCAAAGGTGAATTTACAGCAATGGATTTGCCGGTATTTACTGAAGCAGATATACCTAAACTGTTGACTTATAGAAATAAAACCGAAAAAATCACCAATTTCCCTAGGAATATGATTTCTTCGTACATGAATAAGGAATGTTCTTTGGGGATGTATGTATTATGGACCATAGAATCGATTCGTGCAGTTGCGATTGATAGCGAATATTTAATAGGAAGATTTCCTTCTCAAAATCCGGTGGTGAAAGAAAGGAGCGGCGGTTTCGATCTTGTACCGGAAGAGGATGCGCATCCCATAGTGGCTCAAGCTTATTTAGAATGGTGGCAGAATAATCAAGGCAGAAGTTTTGAAGAATTCAAAGTGGCTGACCCATTGCTTGATACAGGTTTGAGTTGGCATTAAACCTTGAGTCAACGTACATCACTTGATAGCCATATCAGCCGAACCGAAGACCATGCTATAATTTTTCAGGTCATTGGATATTGATACCTTGCTGCAAGTTTTGATTTTCTTATTTCAGATTATGAGGCTTTCCATTTTCAATTAGATGTCCATTCGCATGAAAAAAATGACTTTTTAAAATTATTCTTGAAATCGACAGTTAGTCTAGGTGGTAGTTAGCTACAAATAATATAAAATTTATGCTAACTTTAAATCTTGAAAATTTGCCTAAAAACCCAAGATACAATTGAATAGATAAATTGGCCATTTTGACTAGATTTGGCTAACAATAAAAGGTGAAATTCAGAGTTATTTGTGGTTTAAAAACTCATGCAAAGGTAAATAGGTACCTTAAACCTGAGATGAGGAGGTGTAAGAATAAATTTGATCCTCCAATTAAACACGCTGCTTGCTCTGCTTATCCATTGCTCTTTTATTTCAACTTAATGATTTGAGAAATTAAATGAACAGGAAAGTAAAAATTCTTTATATCAACTTTTTACAATTCAAAAAGAATTTTATTCAATATCCTTACCGGAAATTTAATTTTATTGAGCTTTTCTTAATTTGGGTTAGTGAAAAAATGACCCGATCTCAGTTTCTCGTGCTATCCGGTATTTTGGTAGGGTTGAGTGCAGGTTCTGCCGGAGTGATTTTGAAAGTGTTTGTTCATTATATCCAATCTTCCATTAGTACTGATGTCCCAATTGAAGAAAGGTTGCTTATTTATGGTGTATTTCCATTGATAGGAATTACTTTGACAGCATTTATAGTCAAGTATTTTTTTAATGGCGATGAGGAGAAGGAGATCTCTTTTATACTGAAAGACATTTCAAAGAAACAGAGTAAGGTAAAAATAACCAAGATGTATTCCCAAATCCTCCAAAGTGGAATAACGGTTGGATTTGGTGGTTCTGTGGGTTTGGAGACGCCAATAGCTGTGACAGGTTCTGCCATTGGTTCCAATTATGCACAAAGGTATCGTTTGGGATTTAAAGAAAGAACCTTATTATTGGCTGCAGGGGCAGCAGCCGGAATATCCGCGGCCTTCAATGCGCCGATTGCCGGAATCATGTTTGCTTTTGAAATTATTCTTACCGGGCTGGTTTTCACGGATTTTATTCCATTGGTAATTGCCTCCATTTGTGGAAGTCTACTTTCCACCATAATCTTAAACGAAGACATACTCTTTAATTTTCAAGCAAGGGAAACATTCAACCATATCAATGTAATATATTTCCTTGGATTGGGAGTGCTTACCGGGTTTTATTCAAGATATTTTTTAGTGGTAGGGCAGTATGTACATAGATTTTTTGAGGGCTTCAAAAAGCAAATGTTACTTAAAGCTTTATTAGGAGGTTTTATGCTCTCTGTGCTTTGTGTTTTGTTTCCCCCACTTTTTGGGGAGGGGTATATCAATATAAGAACCATCTATCAGGGAAATGTAGAATTGCTCATAGAGGACAGTCTCTTTAGTTACTTCGGGAATTCAGAACTTATTATAATTGTGTTCTTATCGCTTACAATTTTACTCAAGGCTTTTGCTACTAGTATTACGCTTTATTCAGGAGGTAATGGCGGTAATTTTGCACCTTCACTTATGGCCGGAGGGCTTTTGGGCTTTGTGTTTGGTTTCTCTTTGGAATTGATGGGATTTACTGATGTTCCCACAACAAATCTTATGTTGGTAGGGATGGCAGGTGTGATGTCTGGTGCTATGTATGCCCCTTTAACAGCTATTTTTCTAATTGCAGAATCTAGCAGTGGTTATGATTTATTTATCCCTTTGATGATTGTCTCAGTTATTTCATACCTCATCAACAGGTCTTTCTCACCTATAAATCCTTCCTTTAAGGAATTGGCTGAAAAAGGGGATATTTTTACTACCAGACAAGATCAAAATATTTTATCCCATATATCCCTTAAAGACTGTATCAATCCCGCCTCAGTGCAAATTTGTACCACGGATAGCATGGAGGAGGTACTGCATAAATTTAGGAACAGTGATCAGAATAGCATGGCTGTAGTGGACGTCAATAATCAATTCTGGGGTTTGTTAAATAGGGAGCAACTGCGTCCTTTTCTCTTGAATAAGGAATCTGCAGAAGGTACAAGCGTAAGTCAATTGGGGATTGCCCCCCCGTTTATTATTTCGCCCAATGATTCGGTAATGGAGGTGACTAAAATGTTTGATGAAGCAGATGTATGGCAACTGCCCTTGCTTAATGAGGAAAGAAATTTTATGGGTTTTATTAGCCGGTCAAAAATATTAACCAACTATCGTGCATTGTTAAGAGATTATTCCGAATAGGTAGGGTTTTGAAGCTTAGCTCCGGAATTAGGCAACAAAAAAACCTGACCGAATGATCAGGTTTTTTTATTCACTTTAACCACTAACAACCACAAATAAAATTTGCTCGCCTGGCGGCAAACAAACAGAATTTGTTGTAGTCCGTACGGGAATCGAACCCGTGTTTCATCCGTGAAAGGGATACGTCCTAACCCCTAGACGAACGGACCAAGAAAAGAAAAAAGAGCACTAAAATGTAGTCCGTACGGGAATCGAACCCGTGTTTCATCCGTGAAAGGGATACGTCCTAACCCCTAGACGAACGGACCATTTTGTGATTGATGTGCTCTTTTTCCTAAATGGTGATGCAAATATAGGGCCTTTCAAGAACAAACCAAAACCCACCAAAAAAATATTCTTAAACTATGCACAATCCTTTGAAAATTAGGCGATAAATTTATCCAATTAATTTATTTAGCCAACGGTAAACTTTATTTTAATCATTTCTGTTTTCTATTTAAACCTAAAAATTAATTCAAAACCTAAAAAAATTCAATTATGGCACTTAGATTAGGAGATGTAGCTCCGGACTTTACCGCTGATTCTTCCGTTGGAGAAATTAATTTCCACGAATACCTAGGAGACAGTTGGGGAATTTTATTTTCACACCCAGCAGATTATACACCAGTTTGTACTACCGAATTGGGTGCAGCTTCTAAATTAAAGGAAGAGTTTGACAAAAGGAATGTTAAAATGCTTGCCCTTAGTGTAGATGGTGCTGATAGCCACAGGTCTTGGATCAAAGATATCAATGAAACGCAAGATACTACTGTAAACTTTCCAATAATTGCTGATGAGGATAAAAAAGTGTCTGAGTTATATGATATGATTCATCCCAATTCAAACGAAAGTTTTACCGTACGGTCCGTCTTTATTATTGGTAATGATAAAAAAATTAAATTAATAATTACCTACCCGGCCAGTACAGGAAGAAACTTCAACGAACTATTAAGGGTAATTGATTCCTTACAATTGACTGCAAATTATTCTGTAGCCACTCCGGCGGATTGGAAAAGAGGTGAAGATGTGGTCGTAGCCCCGGCCATTAAAACGGAGGACATTCCTTCAAAATTCCCTAAAGGGTTTAAAGAAATTAAACCATATTTAAGAACAACACCACAACCTGATTTGTAATAACAATAAAAAAAGGCTGATTTATTTCAGCCTTTTTTTATTGATTTGCGCTAAAATGGAAAGCTCTTGCTAAAATAAATATTCAACAAATATTATTAGTAAAAAATATAATGTTTTAGGGGTTTAGTAGTCCCTCTAGCAAAATAAACGTATTTATATTTGAGGTCCGGCTAAATTTCAAGGAAGGGGTTAGAATATAAATAATTTGTTCATTTGGAATCACTCTACAAAAATGTATGGATTGACTACAAAAAGGGTCACCTATGATTTTTTAGTTTATAGAATTCGGATCATTCCGAAAATTTCATCAATTAAATGGTATTAATGCCTATTTTAGCAGTCTTAGAATTTTGGAAAGAACAATTAGTTAATGGATAAGAAAATAATAAGTAGCATAATTGTTGGATCAGGGAAATATTTACCAACACAGGTTATTCCCAATCAGTTTTTTTTAACAAAAGAGTTTTACGACGCAAGTGGCCATAAATTGGTTAAACCCAATCCTGATATTGTGGCCACCCTGCAAAAAATTACAGGAATACGGGAGAGAAGATATCTTGAAGACAATTTGATGACTTCAGATATGGCTCATTTGGCTGCCAAGGATGCCTTGACTTCCTCAGGTATAGATGGAGAAACACTGGATTATATCATTGTTGCACATAATTTCGGAGATATATTAAAAGATAATATTCGGGTTGATACCTGCCCAACCTTGGCAGCAAGAGTAAAACACAAACTGGGGATCATAAATCCATATACTGTTGCCTATGATTTGCCTTTTGGTTGCCCTGGTTGGGTGCAAGGGATGATTCAAGCCAATTACTACCTTCAATCCGGAGATGCGAAAAGAGTGCTGGTAATAGGTGCAGAAAATTTGTCAAGAATATCTGACCCACATGACATTGATAGCATGATTTTCTCTGATGGTGCCGGGGCAGTTATTTTGGAGGCCCAAGAAGGAGACTCTAAAGAAGGGATTATCGCACATCTCACTAGATCGGACACCCTGAACCATGCGCACTTGCTTAATATGGATGCTTCTTACAATCCAAATTATCCGGACAATACGAGATTTTTAAAGATGAATGGGAGGAAGCTTTATGAATATGCAATTAAGACTGTGCCTGCTACGCTAAAAGAATGCCTAGATCGTGCAAATAAAAGTATAGAAGATATTCAACATGTGTTGATTCATCAGGCAAATGCCAAAATGGACCACAACATTTTAGAGCGGCTTTTTTTATTGTATAACAAACAGGAGATCCCCGAAAGCCTTATGCCAATGAGTATTCAGGAGTTGGGTAATAATTCTGTAGCTACCGTTCCTATTTTATATGATTTAATCGCAAAAGGAGAAAAAGAAGGCCATAGCTTTGCTTCAGGTGATCATTCCATTTTCGCTTCTGTAGGTGCCGGAATGAATATTAATGCCATTGTATACATTCACCCTTAAGTCAAGAAACCCAAAATATGATAAATAAAATCGATGCACACCAGCATTTTTGGCTGTATAATAGTGAAAGGTATGCTTGGATTGGTGATGAGATGCTTCAATTGAAGCATGATTTCCTACCGGATGATTTATTTTCTATTCTCCAAAAAAATGGGGTGGAAGGTACCGTAGCTGTACAAGCAGTTCAAGATGAAGAAGAAAACCAATTTCTATTGAAACTGGCAGAGAAGCACCCATTTATCTTGGCCGTAGTAGGTTGGTTAGATTTGAAATCACCAAACTTGGAATCTACCCTGCACAGTTATAAAAGCCATAAAAAGTTAAAAGGATTTAGGCACGTGCTTCAGGATGAGGCTGATCCTAACTTTATCTTAAATCAAGCTTTTCAAAATGGACTCAAGTTAATTTTTAAGGCTGGGTATACCTATGATCTATTGGTATTTCCCCATCAATTGGATGGGGCTATCCAAACGGTTTCTAATTTTGAGGAGGGACGTTTTGTATTGGATCATATTGCCAAACCCCCTATCAAAGCAGGTCATATCAAGGAATGGGAAGCAAAAATCAAAGTCTTGGCAAAGATGCCTAACGTTTACTGCAAATTGTCAGGTATGATTACAGAAGCAGCTTGGAAAGATTGGGATGAAAAAGAGTTTTTTCCTTATATGGATGTAATAATGCAGGCATTTGGTGAAGATAGGGTAATGTTTGGATCAGATTGGCCGGTTTGTCAATTGGCCGGGAGCTATGAACAAGTAGTAGGACTGGTGGAAGGCTATTTTAGTGCCTATAGTGAAGAAGCAATGCAGAAGATTTGGCGAACCAATGCCATTAATTTCTATCAACTTTAATTTTATTTATACTATGAAAAGGTATTGCCTTGCCCTGGATTTAAAGGATGATCCGGAAATTATTGAAAAGTATGTTGACCATCACAAAAAGGTCTCTGAAGAGATTATCTCTAGTATTAAAGATGCAGATGTTCAGGTAATGGATATTTACCTCACTGGTAATCGGCTATTTATGATTATGGAGGTAGGAGAATCTTTTTCTTTTGAAGAGAAAGCCAAAATGGACGCAAGCAACGAGAAAGTTCAAGAATGGGAAGGGTTAATGGGTACGCTCCAACAAACGCTTCCATGGGCCAAGCCTGGTGAAAAATGGGTGCTTATGGAAAAGATTTTTTCTTTGTAGCACAGTGACTGTTTGATAACTTTTTTTCTCAATCAAAAACAGTAGACCTTTTTATTTGACTTGGGAAAATTGGGGTTGCTTAAGACTCAAATGCAGGAGGTGAGAAAATTTTACAAGTAAAATTCAACTTTTTCATTTATTGAGAAGGAGTAATTAATAAGCCAATTTTTTTAGATTTTGTGCAAAATATTGATAGTTTTATATCAATTATATGTTTAGTTTTTTTAAATATTGGTTTAGGTATTTCGAATTACTTTAATTGCTTTTTGAAGTAATGGTATAAGAATTTTACCAGAGAAAAATTATTGTTTTATGAAAATCGTAAGAATTGTAGGATTATTTTTTGCTTGTTTTTTAATTACTTTATCAGGATTTGCTCAAAAAGAACATCTAACATCACAAAAGGGAAATTCGTTTATTGGATTTGGTGGAGGTTTGCCTTATGGAGGTTTAGGTTTGCAAATAAGTAATAATATTGGCAAAGGATTTAATTTATTTGGAGGTTTAGGGTACCAAATTGCTGATGTTGGCTATAATGTAGGCTTCATGAAAGATTTTGACAGCAAAAGCGCTACTCAATTTTATTTTTCTGCTATGGTAGGAACCAATGCGGCAATTAAAATTGATGGTCTTCCAGAATCAAGTAAAACTTATTTTGGACCGTCTTTAGGCACAGGGATAAAAATCAATAGTCGTAGCGTTGGAGGTTTCTTGAATTTGGGATTGATTTTGCCTGTTAGACTAATGAATTATAAAAATGATCTTGACCAACTTAAGCAAGATCCACGGATTACTGACCTTACAGAACCTTGGCCGGTGTTGTTTGTCCTTGCCTACAATTTTATTTTGTAAAAGTTCGTTTCCTGGTCTTATAGGAGATATTAACATGGCCTCGCTATGGAGCTCCTGGCTATCGAAAGGAAGGATTGAAAAAAAAGAGACTGATTTTATCCGCCGAGACGGTTCAATACGTAATAGAATGCCTATTGCTTATTTCGGGTTTAATAAGTAATCCCGGATAAGTAAATTGCTTATCCGGGATAATTTTACCATTCCAATTCTCCTTTACATTCCTCCCCTTGAATTTGCTCCAGAGTGGGGTTATAACCATTATTAGTAATCGCGATATCCGGATGTGTTCCTTCATTTACTAACTTCGATAAAGCACAGTAATCGGTAAGCCAATCATTGTTTTCGATTTTTATAGTATGACTAAGGTCTACAGCAATCAAGTTTTCAAGCCCCTCTAATGTGGGAAGGGTCGTATTGCCTATAATACTTAAGTCTCTTTCAATCTTTTCTAGATTACCTAATTCCTTAATACTACGCAATGAAAAATTGCCATATAAACTTATAGTCCGCATTTCATCTGAAACCTTTAGGCCTTTCAATGAGATTAAATCATTAGTATCAAAATTCAAAGAAGAAGTCACCGTACCTGTAAATCCTGTGAAATCTAGGAGCTCATCCATATAGGTCAAACTTAGCGAACCAATTGTTTCTACATTATGAAAATCCTCAAAGTTAACTATATCTATATCTTTAATTTCAAGAGAACCGATTTGTCTTACATTACTCAATCCCTCGAAAGTAGTCTGTGCATCATTATCAGAAACCGCCATATAATTGATCTCCAGAACCTGATCTAGTCCTTTGAAATTGATTAACTTGTCATTGCTGTTGATAAAAACACTACCTAGTTTTTTTATTTTCTCCAAGCCAAGGAGGTTGACCAAAGAGGGGTTGTCAGCAATAGTTAAATTTAAACGTTGGGGCTGGGTTTCTGAAAAGGTTAAGTCTTCCAGTGTTTCTAAACTGGTATTATTGTTTATAATTAGGTTAAAATAATCTCCTACCTGTGTGACGTTTTGTAATCCATGAAGGGTTTTTAAATGGGAGGTGTTTTTAATCTCTATTTTGTCATAAATTTCAGTAATCAATTCCAATGGTGACAGGTCTATGATTGGATCATCACCTGCATCTCCCTGTATGGTAAGGCTTGCGATTGTACCCTTGCCACACCTTAATGCCCAATTGTTTAATTCGGTTTGGGTAGACAATACCAGATATTGAGGAAAATCACCTTCTACACATTTAAAATCCGCTTCCTTCATTTCCACAATCAATGGATGCGTTGAAAATTCCTTTAGCTGATCAATTGTTAGCGTATCCGTGAAATCATCAAAATTGAAACTTTTCAATAGGATAGCATAACTTTCAGCAATGGGAAGTTCCACTGATTCGTTAATACCGGCGATCAATTCCTGGGTGATGATTTCTCCATCTGCAGTTATTTCCACTTCTCCAGGTAGAAAATCCATCAATCTGGTATCAGTAACCATGGCTATAAAAAATTGATTAGATGTGGCCTCTACAATGTTCAAACCAAACGACTGATAGCCAAAATCTGCAGGGCTTTGACCTTCAGCAGCTACCACTTGCATTGAAATTTCCATTTCAGCTTCCTCTCCAATTTCAGTTTCTATTGATTGTAAATCAAAAGACAAGGGTAAGGACAAATCTTGATCTTTGCTCAATGTTGAGTTTTTCTTGGGGCTTGCTTCAACAATGTCATTGTTATCATCCAGTACATAAAATGCAACTACCTGATAGGAGCCTTCCGGAAGAATAATTTTCTCTGTCAGGTAATGGTCTCCCATATCCTGAACCTGGATGTGCTTGCTATCATAGGAAGTTGAGTCTCCTTCTGCTGTTTGGATTGTAATAATTGCTTTACTGTAAGTTGTAACCCGAAGTTGCCTTGAAGATGCATTCGATGTTTTAGCGATCTTGACAATTACAGCGGGTAATTTTTCTTCGGTTTCCGGATCTTCACCCGGATTAGCAATAGGGTCGGGATTTACGTCGGGCCCTTCGGCCTCTTCACATGACTGCAATGTTGTACCGAGCAAAATAAAACTTACAAAGATGGCTAAACGGAATTTTAATAACATTTCTCTCATGGTTTACACATCCCTCCTGAGATATCGTTTAAACTTGGATTATAGGCATTATTATTAATTTTCACTCCGAATTCTAAATTCTCATTTGAGGTAATTTTCACGTCTTTTAATCCGCAGAAATCAACTAGGGATTCATTATCTTCAATAATAATCTTATTAGGTGGGGAAATCGGATAACCGGGTAATGCTATGATGTAGAAAGAAATTTTCGAAATACCTTTAAATCCGTCAAGATTTTTTAGTTTTGGATTGCCTTTGATAGCAAATAAATCATTAATGGTTTCCCCTGTTCCTATTGCATCAATATCTTCTAAGGATTCATTGTAATATAAGTGAATTCCTTCTATCTCTTTATTGAAAAAGAGAGGTGAAAGTGTGGTCACCTTGGGGAGAAGTTTGACAATCAATTCGCTAATCCCTTCACCGTTGGATTGAAGAAGTCCATCTAAATTTGCTAAATTATCATTACCTTCCAGATGAAGTTTTTCAATAAACATAAACCCACCTTCTTCATCACCAAAAGAGATTAGTGATGGGTTATTTTTCACCGTAACTTTTGAATTTATTATTTCGGTTTGATTGGGGAATTTCAGATGCTTGATATTGGTATTGGATTGAATGGTTATTTTCTGAAGGTTTGTAGCATTTTCAAACCCAGAAAAGTCGATAAAATGTTGCATGCTCTCAATATGTAACCCTTCTAGTTTGGAAGTAAGGTGTTCCAAGCCTTCAAAATTTTGCATGCTAGGATTATTGGTTAAATTCAAACCCGTTAAATTTTCTAATGATGTTAAATCAGAAAACGACTTCAATTTGGGGTTACTTCTGATTATTAAGTCCTGGGAAATTGTTTGTATATATTTCAGCCCTTCCAATGATTGTAAATCAGGGTTGCCTGAAATGATTAAGTTCTCATCCACCTGCTCTATGGAGGCTAAAGCCGAAAGATCTTGTATAGGATCGGTTGAACCTTCATGAGATTGGCCCAAAGTTAAATTTCCATGGATAATATCATAACCTTTTAACCCAAACGAGTCTACAGCCGCTTGAGAGCTTAGTAGTACATCTCCCACAAATCCACCCCCTATATAAAACGCATCATCTCGTTTTTTTGTCATTTCAATAATTAGCGGAATGTCTTTAAATAAACGGAGACTGTCATAACTAATTTGCTTTTCAATGGGTTGGAAAGCTTTATAAGTGAGTGTTAAATCATAATTTTCACTCGACTTTGGTAGTACGATTTTGTTCAATTTGCCATTAAGTTGCTGGCTCAGCAAATGCTCCCCCTGGCTAACTGTCAATTCAGCCGGGATAAAATCCATAAAGTCATCAACCTTCTCAAGTACTGCAGAAATGAAAAAGTAAAAGGTCTCCCGAAAACCCGGCATGCCGGACTCAAAACCGAAAGGGTCAGGATTTTTTCCCGCAGTAGAGATGATTTCAAGGTTTAAGCTTTGAGATTCACCTGTGGTCACTTCAAAAGGGATGGGAAGTGGTTGAGCAAGATAGTCACCAAATTCAGATCCCTCCATTGGCGTAGCATAAAGGATGTTTCCTGTACTGTCCGTTAAATAAAAATCGCTAATTTGGTAGCTACCTTGAGAAAGGTTAATTTCTTCGATTAGAATTTCATCCCCAAAACTTAAAATAGGTAAGGATTTACGTTCTAAAATAGTTTGTGAGCCATTTTCGCTTTCTATTGTAAGGACAACATTGTTGACTCCTTGAATAGGAAGCGCTAAGTTCCTACTGCTTTCATTTCCTACGTAGCTCTCCATAACCTGAAAGCTTATGCTTCCATCCGTGGGCAATTGTTGTTCATACTCTGTAGTACATGCCCCCAAAACAATCAAACTAAAAAGTTTAATGTAGTGGATTAATTTCCATTTGTTCATGTTTTAAAAAAAAGGTTTCGTAAAACTAAATATTATTTTTAAAAATACAGCCATTTATTTCAAATATTTAAAAATGTATTTTAAAATATTAAAAATGTTTTTTGTTAAAAATTAAAGTAGTTTTCTTTTTCTAGAATTATGAATTTACCTTTGATAGGGGAAGGGTATTTGTAATGACATAATTACCAGTGACTTTTCAATTTAAATTGGTTAAGGGTCAGCTTCTATTTTTATAATTTTTGGTAAATAATTAAATTTAGCATGATGGAAGATATTTGGATAAAAAAATGGAATGAAAGGTATGGCGAGGAAGATTATGCCTATGGAGAAACTCCCAATGTATTCTTTGAGGAAAAAATCAAAGAATTAAAAACCGGTAAAATACTATTGCCGGCTGAAGGGGAAGGGAGAAATGCAGTATTTGCGGCAAAACTTGGATGGTCTGTTTTTGCTTTTGATCAAAGTGAAGAAGGAAAGAAGAAAGCCATGAAATTGGCCAAAAAGAATGGAGTGACCATAGACTATCAAGTAGGAGATTTAGGGGCTGTAAATTTCCCTCAAGAGGAGTTTGATGTGATTGGACTTATCTATGCGCATTTTCCGGCTAACCTTAAGTCTGCATACCATAAAATATTGGATGGTTATTTAAAAAAAGGAGGCTTTGTGGTTTTTGAAGCTTTTAGTAAGAATAATTTGACTTACAGAGCCAAGAATGAGAAAATTGGAGGACCTAGGGATTTGGATTCTCTTTTCTCCATTGAGGAAATTAAAGCAGACTTTTCCAATTACGAAATTTTGCAATTGGAAGAAAAAGAAGTTGAATTAGGTGAAGGCCTTTACCATAACGGAAAGGGATCGGTCATCAGGTTTGTGGGGAAGAAAAAGTAAGCCTGGCCTAGACGAATTGAAAATTTTGCAAGTACTGCTAAAAAATTGTAATTCCTTTAAACAATAAAAAAAGGCTGCTTTCAAAAGCAGCCTTTTTATGTTACATGTTTTTAACTTCTGCAACGAGTTCGTTGAGGACCTTCTTGGCATCACCGAAAAGCATGCGGGTTTTAGGATCAAAAAAGAGTGCATTCTGAATTCCGGCGTAGCCTGAACTCATACTTCTTTTGATAACAATAACATTGGCAGCTTTATTGACTTCCAAAATAGGCATTCCGTATATTGGACTTGAAGGGTCATCATTTGCAGCTGGATTAACTACATCATTGGCACCAATGACCATCACTACATCTGTATTGGGCAACTTCTCGTTCATGTCGTCCATTTCGATAAGTTTGTCATAAGGTACATCTGATTCAGCCAACAATACGTTCATATGACCAGGCATTCTTCCTGCAACAGGGTGAATACCATACAATACCTCAACACCTTTTTCTTCTAGAATTTTCTCTAAATCATGTACAGCATGTTGAGCTTGTGCCACAGCAAGACCGTAACCCGGGACAATTACTACACGTTTGGCATAAGCCAAAAGAATGGAAGAATCATAAGCATTGATTTCTTTAGCTACTTGATCACCATCAGCACCTGCAGCTGCAGTTCCTGAACCTGCACCAAATGAGGTAAACAAAATGTTAGAAACGGATCTGTTCATGGCTTTGGCCATCAATAAGGTCAACAGAATCCCTGCGGAACCTACCAAAATACCACCCATTAACATTACCTTATTGTCATAAAGTAAACCTGTGGTAGCGGCAGTAACCCCGGTTAGTGAGTTAAGTAAAGAAATGACTACCGGCATATCTGCTCCCCCAATCGGGTAAACGAACATTAATCCATAAATTAATGATAGCACTACCAAGACATAGATTAATATTGGTTGTGGTTCACCTGAAGTTAGGATATAAGCGGCCAATGCTACGGCAATGGCAAGTACTGCAAAGCCTAACATTTTATTGATTCGGATGTCTTTTAATACGCCCTGAAGCTTACCCATGGCTATTAAAGATCCTGAAAAAGAAACAGATCCAATCACTAAACTTGACATCAAAACAGCTCCTTTTCCAATGTCATCCACAGGAAGGTCACCGTATTCAACCAAGCCAATTAAAGCTGCAGCAGCTCCACCCATTCCGTTAAAGAAGGATACCAATTGGGGCATGGCCGTCATTTGAACTGTTTTGGCAGAATAAATACCACCAATTGTTCCAAGAACCATTGCAATTAGAATCAGTGCCAGATTGTCTAAACCTGGTGTTAAAAACGAGGCTAAAATAGCCAATATCATTCCTGATAATGCAATGCTATTACCTTTCCTCGCAGAATCCGGATGACTCATCATCTTGATTCCAACAATAAAAAGTACTACCGCTACGAGGTAGCAAATATCTATTATCTGTAAAATCATAATTTTTATTTTTTACCGGGTTTTTTCTTAAACATCTCTAACATTCTGTTGGTAACAGCAAAGCCTCCCACTACATTAAGGGTAGCAAGTAATACTGCTAAAAAGCCTAAAGACAAGGCCAGGTAGTTTGCAGGATCTGTTTTTCCCAAAACAATAATTGATCCGACAATCACTACTCCCGAAAGGGCATTTGAACCTGACATTAGCGGTGTATGTAGTACTGTGGGTACTTTAGAAATCACCTCAACACCTACAAATATTGCCAGAATGAAAATATAGAGTTCCTGTTGGTTAATTGATATGTATTCAATAATCGCTTCCATATTATTTTAATAAGGGTTCATAAACTATTGCTCCATCATTTGTGATGCAGGTTCCTTTAATTATTTCATCTTCAAAATTCAGATTCAACTGATCTTCTTTTAAAAGAAGTTTTAAAAGATTTTGTACGTTTTTACTGTACATTTTACTGGCATCCTGAGGCATGGTGGAAGGTAAAGCAGAATTACCGATTACGGTGACTCCATCAATTGTTACCGTGTCATTGTTTTGGGTTCCTTCACAATTTCCTCCATTGGCCGCTGCTAAATCAACTACAACAGCACCGGATTTCATTTTCTCCAACATTGCTTTTGTGATTAGAATGGGTGCCTTTCTTCCAGGTATCAAAGCCGTTGTGATGACAACATCTGATTTAATGATGGATTGCTCCAACATTTCAGATTGTTTTTTCTTGTACTCTTCAGACTGTTCAACTGCATATCCGCCAGCTCCTTTGTCTTCAACAGCACCGGGTACTTCTACAAATTTACCTCCTAAACTTTCTACTTGTTCTTTTACAGATGGTCTTGTATCAAATGCTTCAACCACAGCACCTAATCTTTTAGCGGTGGCAATGGCTTGTAAACCAGCTACTCCTGCACCTATTACCAAAACCTTAGCAGGTGCAATAGTGCCTGCAGCAGTCATTAGCATAGGGAAAAATCTTGGCAAATTGGCAGCAGCAAGTAAAACAGCTTTATACCCTGAAACAGTACTCATAGAAGACAAAACGTCCATACTTTGAGCACGGGTAATTCTTGGAATGGAATCCATACTAAACAATGAAACGCCCGTGTCGGCGATGGTTTTCATCAATTCCCTTGCAACCAAAGGCTGATAGACACCAAATAAATATTTACCCTTTTTTAAAGAAGGATAGTCCATGGGGTCCAATGGTGTTATTTGAAAAATCATTTCTGCATCTTTCAAAACTTCTTTGCGTTCTTTAACTTCAGCACCGACTTCCAAATATGTGGCATCAGAAAGGAAAGAGGATTCTCCGGCCCCTTTTTCAATCAGGACTTTATTGCCTGTTGCAGTTAGGACCTTTACTGCTTCCGGATGTAAAGAAACTCTAGTTTCCGGAGAAGGTTCTTTTAAAATTCCTAAAATCATAATGGTGTTTTATTGTTGTATTCCAAACGTTGAGTTTCCAAAATCAAATCATCACTTTTACTCTCACGCAAAAGGAATTAAAATATCAATAGACTTTGGCAGTGCAAAAAAAGCACTTTTTTACGGATTTTAACCTAATGTTCTTTAAAACTTTCACTTTTTAACGAATTGATTGATTTTTTCATCTTTTATTGAAAACATCTTTAAAAAATTCCGCGAAATTCAATTGATGTTATTCGATCCATTGAATTTTGCACCCAATTTTATCAACCTTAAGTGCTAATAGCACTTAATTTGGGCGTATTGCATTTTGCCTTTTAAAAGACTAAGGTTTTATCAACGCAGAATTTTTGGCTCTACTTACTAGGTGAAATGATCTTTTCCATAAAAATCCAATAGGCAATTTATTACCTACTGAAATCACTTCCCGTAAACGTAGGAAATCCTATTTCAAAAGTCGGGTTTAAACAAGTTGAAATTGAACATTTAGCCTAATAAAATTTATTCTCGATTCTGCCGCTGTAGTTAAAAGTTTTTTTAGACCCTTTGGCTGGATGGTGACTTTTTGATTCTTGAAACCTTTTTCCATTGAACAAAAACAAGTACATTCACTACAGTACTTTAAGAAACGTTAAAAAGTGAAAACGAAACAATGAAATCTTTTCTTTTGATTGCTCTTTTATTTAGTCTTGTTTATCCTGCTTTAAGTCAGGAGTTCGTTCCAAATTACGAAGAGAGCAAGGTCCCTACCTATACCTTACCCGCTCTTCTAGAAATGGAGAATGGAGAACCGGTTGAAAGCAAAAAACAATGGAGAAAGAGAAGGGGGGAAATATTACACCTTTTTGAAAAACATGTTTACGGAAAATCTCCTGAATGGGACGGTAAAATCACAAGTAAAGTAATACTTGAGAATAAAGATTATCTGAATGGGAAAGCTACTCGACAGGTGGTTAGGCTAAGCTTGGAAAGAGCAGGAAGGTCATTAGATTTAGATTTATTGGTGTTTTATCCAAATTCAGTAAAGAAAGCACCTGCTTTTTTGGGACTTAATTTTTATGGAAACCATACCATTTCTTCCGACAATCAGGTAGCTGTGCCTGAGGCATGGATTAGAAATAACGAAAAAATGGGAAGTTCAAACAATAAAGCTTCAGAAAAGGGGAGAGGCCAACGTATTGCCAATTGGCCATATGAAGCTATTTTATCCAGAGGCTATGGCTTGGTGACCCTTTATTACGGAGAAATAGATCCTGATTATGGTGATGGTTTTAAAAATGGTGTCCACGCTTTATATCCCGATGAAAAAAGAAATGCCAGTTCCTGGGCTAGTATTGCAGCTTGGGGATGGGGGCTTTCAAGGGTAATGGATTACTTGGAAGATGTAGATTGGGTCAATCCTAAGAAAATAGCTGTACTTGGTCATAGCAGACTCGGTAAAGCAGCCTTATGGGCAGGGGCAACGGACGAAAGATTTGCTCTGGTTATTTCTAATAATTCGGGCTGCGGTGGTGCCGCCTTGTCCCGCCGTGCTTATGGGGAAACGATTGGACAGATGATAAATGTAATTCCCTATTGGTTTTCTGATAGTTTTTCAATCTATAATAAAAGAGAAAACGAATTACCTGTAGACCAGCACCAATTGCTGGCTTTGATGGCACCCAGGCCTTTGTATGTGGCAAGTGGTGTGGAAGATACCTGGGCAGACCCAAAGGGTGAGTTTTTATCTTGTGTGGCCGCTTCTCCGGCCTATGAGTTATTTGGAAAAGAAGGTGTGCCTGCGGAAGTGCTTCCCCCTTTAAACCAACCTGTAATGGGAAGTATAGGTTATCATATTCGTTCCGGGGATCATGGTTTATTGCCTTATGATTGGGCGCAGTACTTGGATTTTGCAGACATGCATTTTTAGAAAAAATCACTGATACTAACATTCTATTTTATTGAAACAAAAAGGAGGCTTTTGTGCCTCCTTTTATGTTTTTTTGTCATTGGTAACTTTGTGATACCAAAACTATTTGGATTTAAAGACCCCTTCATTGATCATCATTTGAAAAGAATCTTCCATCGTTTGTTTCAAAGGCATAAATTTGATGCCCAACTCTTTTTTAATTTTAGAATTGTCTGCATGGAAAGGAATATTTACATTATTCTTGATGTATTTTCGCGTAAACAATTTATTGGCCATTGGCCCTATCAACATCAATAACCATTTTGGCATTGCTCTTTTCGGCAAAAGGTATTTGTCACCGAATTTAGGTAGCAGAATTTCACTCATTTCCAATAGGTTTGTATCATAAGCAGATGTAATATAGCGCCCTTTTGCTTCAGGGGTAAATCCTGCTTTATAATGAGCTTCAGCTACATCCCGAACGTCAACTACACCAAGCCCCATTTTAGGCGCCCCCATTTTGAGTTCTCCGCTTCCAAGCATTTTCAGTATATTTATGCTTTCTGAAGTTGTATTGCCAAGGTTCAATGCCGGCCCCAGTACAAGGGACATGTTAATGGTCACCAAGTCCCACTGATTTTGTGATTTTTCTAATTCCCAGGCCTTCTTTTCAGCCAAAGTTTTTGAATAAGAATAAGGCTGGTAGTCTAAGGAGGCTGTAGTATTCCATACTTCTTCAGTAATTTTGCCTTCAGGGGCCTTGATCGTGTCGATGGCATCCGTGTATATGGCCGCACAACTGCTGGTAACAATAATGCGTTTTACGCTACTTACTTCTTTCGCAGTATTTAAAACGTTGGCTGTTCCACTTACGGCTGGTGCTATCAATTCCGTTTGTGGATCCTTTATATCCATTGTAAATGGGGAAGCCGTATGGTATACCAAAGCACAACCTTCCATGGCTGCTTTGTAAGAATCCGGTTTCATTAAGTCACCGGAAAAGAACTTTATTTCTCCCTTTGACTTGGAAGCTAGCGCTTTTAAATGACTAATTTTCTTGTCATTATTAGGGTCTCGAACCGCTGCATGCACTGTTATTCCTTCATCTAATAGTTTTTTTACCAGCCAACTGGCGACGTATCCATTGGCACCTGTTACCAATACTGGTTTAGATTTATCTATTGTTGTCATTTTTTTAAAATTAATTATTAAAGTAAAACCCGGATTCTGCCAAATATTTAATTTGTATAGGTTCAATGATTTTTATCGCTATTGGTCTTTTAAGTAGAGATAGCATTGCTTTGCCTAAATCACTACTTCCGATGGTACCTTTCATTTTTTTAATCATAGGAAAAACAGGCCTAAGGAGGGAATACATTGTATTGTACCATCCGGTTTTTGATTTTATCCCTTTTTCGGGTAGAATTAATCCAGGCCGAAATGCATAGGCATCCTTAAAGCCAAGATTTAAAAGGTAGTTTTCAGTTTTGCCTTTTACTCTTGCCCACATGTACTTACCCTTCTCTGTACTGTCTGTTCCTACCCCCGAGACATAAATTATTTTCATGTCAGCGTTTATTTTAAATAGGGTGTCAAATAAAATTTTGCTATAGCCAAAAGTCATTTTGGTATAATCAGTTTCATCAATTCCTAAAGCAGAAACCCCCATGCAATGGAAACAGCCGTCATATCCGGTCAATTTGTCGGTATGCGAAGGAATCTCTGAAAAATCTGTGATCAAGAGCTCTTTAAGTTTGGGGTGTTTTGTTTCAATTGACTTTCGATTAATAACCAATACTTCCGAAACTGTTGGAGAATCCAGACTTTCTAATAGCGCTGCATGACCTACCATTCCGGTAGACCCTGTAATAATTATTTTCATTGAAAATTAATTTAGGGAGACTTTGTTCCGATACTCATTGGGGCTTAAACCAGTCTTGGATTTAAACAAGCGACTGAAATAGTGTGGGTAGTTAAAGCCCAATTTATATGCAATACCACTTATAGCGTCTGAATCACTTAACAATAGCATTTTGGCCTTTTCTATTATGAAATGATTGATATGGTCTTTTATACTTAGACCTGTTTCTTTTTTCAACAAATCACTTAGATAATGGGGAGAAAGGTGAATGGCCTCAGTAAAATAATCAATAGGAGGGGTGCCCTGATCTTCAAATTTCCCTTCTTTATAATAATCTTTTAACAATGTCTCAAATTGACTTACTACATCTATATTTTGAGCTGTTCTGGTATTGAATTGCCGCTCATAGTAGCGCAAACTGTAATTCAATAGTAATTCCAAAGTGCTTACGATAACCCTTTGACTATGGTTATCAATGCGCTCATCAATTTCGATTTGAATCAATTTGACACATTCATTTAAGGTATTTTGCTCTGCGTCAGAAAGGTGAAGTGCTTCATACACATCGTAAGAGAAAAAGCCATAATTATCCATTCTTTTTCCCAAGTCGGTATTGCGAATAAGGTCGGGATGAATAAATAGCATCCATCCGTGAATTTCATTTAATTGCTGCTCTTTTTGGGTGGATATAACTTGATTGGGCGCTGTGAAAATTAATACTCCCTCATTAAAATCATAGGAGTTTCGTCCATAATCTAAGCCACAACTGGCATCTTTTAGAGCTATGGAGTACAAATCAGTAACGAGTTTTTTACCGATCAATTGGGGGCCTATTTGCAGTTGACTTACATCTAGGATACTGATTAGAGGGTGCGAAGTCTTGGGGAATCCAAGTAGTTTATGAAGTTCGCTAATGGATTTTATATAAAATATATCTTCTTGCATTTTTTATTAATTTCAGGTTCAAATTTCACCGAATATATTTAATAACAATAACACAAAATGCAGAAAGACTAACACATAGAAAACTCGTTTTTAAATTTGTTGGTTACCCCATCAATAATTGTAAGGAAAAATTCCTTTTTTTCTGATTTCAATTGTTCTTTTAACCTTTTAGCAGTTGTTCCAATAGTTTTTCTCGTTTCACCAAGTAGGAGAATTGCTTCTCCTCATTCACTACTGCTATAAATTCATGAGAAGAAATCAAGGACATTGTCACTTGTTTTTCAATATCTTCGGGGGACTGATTGGTGGTATTGATCTTTTCCGTTATCAATACTTCATCAAGTGAGGTTTCTAAGCTTTCGGCATTTAGCCAGCTTGTGTGTTCTTTTGTATAGCTTGGGTTTATGGGATCTGATGGTAAATTTACCCACTCCATTTCTTCTTCAGGTAAAGGAGGATTTTCAGGAGGGGACTGAATTTTCTTTAGAAAGTTTTCCAATAAAGTGATGCTGGATCTTGAGCTATACGGATCGTGGCTATATCCTAACCTTCCTTTGTGATTAACAATTTTGGCACCTTGGTCTAAAACTATTGAATAAGCGTCCGAATATGCCTTTTCAAACCATGGGAATTGATTGGCCAATGCCCACCTTACTTTTTGTGGTTCTGCCCAGCCAATGTATTTTTTTCTAGTACCCTTAGTTGATTCTAAAAATACAATCCCTTTTATTCCTTTCCGATTTTCAAAAATAATGGACATAATGTACAAGCGGGAAGCCAACCATTCTTTTCCTCGGCCTAAGTTAATGATTACATAGTCCACCTCACCGGAAGTCTCTAGAATGGTACTGAAATTACCGGCCGTACTGTCATTTACATTTGCAGCCTCTGCTTTTTGTCTTAAGTCCAATGCTCCCTGAGCCACCCAATTGGGAGAGAATGCTTCTGCTTTTGCTAAATCTAAAGAAATTCCTGCAATTGATAGTCCTGTCAAACGTCCCGACAGGCTTTTAATTAACGCAGGAATTTCTTTACGAAAAAGAATAAAGACAATTAATAAAACCAAAGGGTAAAGGATAGCACTTGCCAAAGCGGCAATATCTAAATTTATATTCATGATTTTAAAAGTTAAAACTATTTCCAACCATAGGAGCTGATTTCCTGTAGCTCATTTGGCTGTTGGTAAATATTTGCCAATAAGTCCTGCACACCTCATGAACCTATGAAATAGTGGTAGGAGATTGCTGTTAAGGCATTTGAATAGTAGTTGGTTCTATTTTGATGTTTTTATGTATGGTTGGTTTTTTGCTACATCAAAATGCCATTAATAAAAATAGGTAAAAAAATCGAAAAGTTCTTATTAGCAGTGTTTTATGTTGTTTTAGTAGAGGAGGAATCAGGTGAGCTTATTCGATGTTTAACCTGTCCTTATTAAAATTTCTTGTCCAATACCTTTTACTTTCCTATTTCGCCCAAGTGCGTATGTTTAAAGCTGTCAGTGAACTTTAGCCCATAGCCAAAAATTCTATCCATTGCAGCATGTCCAAATAAAATGATGCCTGCTAAAATTAGTACGGGTATGTTTACGGTGGTGCCTAGGATAAATAGTATTATTGCCGTCAACTTATGGTGGAAAAAATTATATAGGTAAGCGCCATATTTAGGATTGATTAAATAGCCTAACATTGATAAGTCAGGCAATAAAATACATGCCGGAAAAACCCACCAAGCATAATTTAAATCAGTAAACAAGAATATTGCGAGCAAAAACTGCCCTAATTCCTCAAATTTTAAAAGGGTACTCATATTTTTTGTCATGGTTTTTGAATTGTTTTGTTGCCTACAAAATTCAACAAATTTTATTCGATTCCCCTTGACTTAAATCAAGAACTTGTACGCTTACGATTTCTTATTCTACTTAGGGTTTCAGCCGACATACCTAGCACAGAGGCAATGTATTGCAAGGGGACCTGATTAAATAATTCTTTGTTTTGTCTATAATACAAATCATATCGCTCCTCAGCTGTCATGGAAATGTGCGAAAAAACCCTGTCTTCAAGCATCGCAAAGCATTTTACTATAAAATCTTTTTCTAAACTATTCCACCTAGGGTATTCATTACAAAGTTTAACGTAATTTTGTTTACTAATCGTAACCAAAGAAGTGTTTACCAAGGCCTGGATATTCCATCGGTTTGGTTTGTCAAAGAAAAAGCCCATTACTTCAGTGATCAAATAGTTTTCTGTAGATATCCACTGCGTGACCTCCTTACCATCAGCAATGGTGAAAATCCTAAGCATGCCTGATTTTATAAAACTTAAGCGGTCACATTTCTTGCCCGATAGGGTGAAAAAATCATTTTTTAGAAGCTTTTCTTCATGAAAAAAAGGTTGAATTATATCCAATTCACGGTTAGAAAACTTACCAAAATGTTCTTGTAATATTTGATTGATTTCTTTCAAAACAGATAACAAAATAAACGTATTTTAGCCTTAGACCAAATTTGGATGCTTGAAAAATTAAGACATTGGCTTATAAGGGCCCTTTTGCTCTTAAATTCTATGAAAGTTGCTTGTAAATTTTCAAATCCCCAAAGTCATCAAATGCTTTACTTTATGGTAATTTAAAGCGGCTTTAATGCATTCTTTCAATTCAGCTACCGGTACCTTTTGGTCAAGTTGAAAGACAATGGCACGTTTCCCTTCAAATTCAAAAGTATGTTCATAAACTATCCTAAAGGTAGGAACCAATCTGCTTGTGCATTTAAAATACAAGGCGTATTGGTTTGGTTTTTTTTCTTTCCAATCCATACGCAATGTACTTCCATGTTTGGTCAAGAAACTAGGTTCGCCCCATTTTAAGGTTTCTTCCAAATGGGAAATACCTTCAACCTCCTGGGCTGTTTCTATAACCAGATTTCGTAAATTTCGCATTTTATCTTTTACGAAATCCGGGTAATTGGCAAAGACAACTTCTACTCTTGGGTCTGTAGTCAGTTTCATGTATTTCTAGAATTATATGTTTATACCTACATAAAAATCTACTTCTGCATTTGAAGGGTCTGATGCTTTCTCTCCATAAATTTCGAAGTCCACGGCGAATGTCCTATTTAAATCCATGGCATAAATTTTATGCCAATGATCGACTACTACACCTTGCATTAAATTTCCTTTGGTACTTGTCTTTGCAAAGGTTCCACCGGCAAATTCTTTACCTACCAATCCATCAGGGATATCGTCTAAATTTTCTACACGGCAGCCAAGAATAGTTGTGTATGGCGCTGTATGATCGCCTTCATATTCTGTATACAATGAGTAAATATCCTGATTTACTTTATTGGGTATTTTACTTAGAATATTTTCGGCCATAAACTTTCCCCATAGTGCCGCAATGTCATTGGCAGCTTGCCCATTTTTGTTGGTTGTCCTTATTGAAAGTCCTATGATTTTGAAAGCTTCAATCTTTGTTGTCTGCATCTTGAATATTGTTTTGATTTGGTGCAAATATAATTTAGGCTTTTGACATAGGTATGTCAGGGGTGCTCAGGTATTTTTTTCTACACTTTTCTAAGTATTCTTCTAAAGTCATATCGTGCGGTTGAAAGGTGACGGATAAAACTTCCATTTGCTGTATGCAGTCCAACCGGAATGCCCTAAAATCATTTCTTATGCGGCAATAAGCAATAAGGATCCAATTCTCTTGCGTAGTATATAATGCAAAGGGTTCTATTTCCCTTTTACTTTGAATATTTTCTAATGATAAATAATTAATTCTTACCAATTGATAATTGGTGATGGTAGATTGGAGTTGGATAAGGTAATTACTTGTCTTTATTTGTTCGCTGTTATTACGTACTTGTAGTCTACTGGAAAGTAATTCTGTTTTGTCTTTTTGATTGTATTTTAAAACAGCTTTGATTTTGGTAATTGCACTTTCGAACTGGGTACTCAAGGATAGGTCCTTGTTTTTTCTTATCAATTGTTCGGCAGTGATTAATGCGTTTGCTTCCTCTTGGGTAAATAAGACAGGTGGGATTTTATAACCTTCCATGATAGAGAAGCCTTTTCCTTCTACGGTTAAAATAGGAATGCCTGAATTCTCAAGGGTTCTTATATCCCGGTAAATTGTTCTTATGCTTACCTGATGTTTGTCAGCAATTTCTTTCGCAGTAACAATTCTTCCTGCTTGTAATTGAGTCAGCATTGCCGTTAATCTAGTCAGTCTTGGTTTATCTGCTGCCATTTCGGAGGTTTTTGCTTATACCGGAAAGACCGTAATTATTAATCATTGTAAAGTAAATATAGTCAAAAGAAATCTTCAGGCTCTTTATAGGGATTAAGAAGAAGGAAAAATTTTTAACAAATAGTTTTATCTCTGCTCACAGCTAAAGCTAGGTCATTAAAATCTTGATCATAATTCTCCGTTCTAACCTATGCTTGATTTCATTATGGGCTTAATAAACTACAGTTTGATAAAATTTTTACCTAAATGGAGTTTCCTTCTAATTGTGGCATAAAGAATGCTAGATTAAAATTTTCTTTCCTAATTTATATATTAATAGATTTTGAGAGAAAATTTTAAATTAAGCGGATACTTCTGAGAGATAGTGTTTTGGATGTGTTTTAGTGATCATTTAATAAAATATTTGCCATAAAAAAAAATCAATATGAAATGGAAAGGAAGACGTCAAAGTTCTAATGTGGATGACCGAAGGGGCCAATCCGGTTCCAGAGGAGGGGCTGGCAACTTTAGCAATATGCTGATAGGTCCTTTGATTAAAATCCTTTTTTCAAAAGTAGGCTTGGCCATTGCCGGCTTATTTATCATTATCTCTTTTGTCACTGGCAACAACCCACTGAATCTCCTAAGTGGCTTAATCTCCGGGAATAATGGTCAGCAAATTTCTTCTTCAGCCTACCATGGAACTGAAGAAGAAAATGAACTGGCAGCGTTTAGTGCAACCATTCTGGCAAGTACCGAAGATGTTTGGAACGGGATATTGGAAAATTACCGTGAACCTACACTTGTTTTGTTTACAGGGTCTGTCTCTTCTGCCTGTGGGTCAGCTTCAAGTGCTACTGGTCCATTTTATTGTCCGGGGGACGAAAAATTGTATATAGATCTTAGCTTTTTTGATGACATGGAACGTAAACTAAATGCCCCTGGCGATTTCGCTCAAGCCTATGTCATAGCCCATGAGGTAGGCCACCATGTGCAGAAATTAATGGGGATTACAGATAAAGTTCATAATTTAAGAGGCCAGGTGAGTGAGACAGCGTATAATAAATACTCTGTGATGTTGGAATTACAGGCCGATTTTTTTGCTGGTGTATGGGCCAATCGTTCGGAAAGTAGCATGAGTATAATGGAAGAAGGAGATTTGGAAGAGGCATTAAATGCCGCAAATGCCATTGGAGACGATCGTTTGCAAAAGCAATCCACAGGAAGGGTAGTGCCGGACTCCTTTACACATGGCACTTCTGAACAAAGGGTAAGATGGTTTAAAAAGGGTTTTGAAACAGGAGATATTTCGCAGGGTGATACCTTCAATGCCAATAAGCTTTAAGAACTATTTACTTTTCTGCAGAATTTAAAGGCTTTTTTGGTTAGAAAAACAGGAGTTGTGATGCTTCAGGAATTGTTTTTTAGGGAATTAGATGCATTTATATTAATGTGTTCCCCAATTTTGAATCCTTTCGAGGTAAAGGTAACTTTCTATATATTCTTTATGCTCCTTACTGGTCATTTTTTCCAATAAATTCAAGGCAGAAATATAGCTAGCCAAATTCCCGTTTGAAGAACTGAATTTTCCATCTTCCACAAAAGTTACTAAACTATCGTCCTGTACTTTTAATTTAGGATAATCTTTTTGTAACTGTTCCCCACCACCAATCCAGGTGACTATTTTATGGCCATCTGCGATGCCAGATTTACCTACAAGTTGTGCACCAGCACAATTACTCACAATATATTTTGCCTCTTTATTTTTCTCTTTTATAAAATCCACTAATCTTTCATTGTGAACTTGTGTGTACATGTCGTATGCACTAGGAATAAACAACGCAGTTAATTTGGGACAATTATCAAAAGTATAATCAGGTAGAAACCGCATTCCTTCTTCAGTCGTGATGGGTAGATCATTTGATGCTATTGTTACAACGTTAAATAGCTGGTTTCCATCTTTATCAGGTTTTGAAAAAACATCAGAAGATGCAATAACTTCACTTTGTAAAACCCCATCATAAATTAAAAGCCCAATCGTGGGTAATTCAGGTTTAAAGGGTTTTAGGTGCTTCCCTTTTATGTCTTTAGTTTTATCAGTTGTGTTGGCTCCGGAATTGTCACTTTTTTTTGAGTAATCAGCGCTACAGGCAACAAAGAGCGTTGCTGAAAATAGTACAATAAAATTGACTAAATGTCTCATGTTTATCAGTTTATCACTTACAATAATTGAAACGCTTTTGGTTAATTAGTGTTTACCTATCAATATTGATTTTTTTGACTTTTTTTGACACGGTAAATATCCTCTTAATTTCACTTTACCTAAACTTGCTGATTGTAAGTCGATATAATCGATTTATCTGAACATAAGTTTGTAACAGGCTGAATTGATGGCACAAGTACACATTAAAATTTAAATTCAACTGTTCCTTTGATGAAAAATGGGGTCCCCGGAGTAAAATGAATTTCCTCAACAGGGCTTGATTCATTTTGCAATCTGGATTCTGTAGCGAACTGCGTTTCGTTCCATTCGGTGTTCAGGAGGTTTTGAATTTGCATTCCAAAGTTTAGTTTTTTCCTCTCGTAGCCCATATTAAGGTCTACAACCGTATAACCTTCAGCCACGATGGAATTGTCCTCATTGGCGGGTCTGTCTTTGATGTGGCGCACATTGGCACCACCGTAAATACCTGATTTGTGAATGGCATTCAACCCACTTTTAAGAATAAAATCCGGAGCCAATGGGATATAATCTTGTCCGGCCTCTTCTTCAATAGCCCTTGCATGGGTATAGTTTGTGTCGAAATTCCAAAACAACCATTTTAGTGGCTGATAGCGAATACTTAAATCAATTCCTTGTCTCCGTGTTTTGCCACTTGGCTCCACAATGCCGGCATCCCCTACATAAACAAATTCTTGTTCTAAAAATAAATACCAGTAGGCTGTATTGACAAGTAATCTTGGTATAGGTTTCCATACGAATCCTGCATCATACCCAAAAGCTGCCGGTAGCGTTTCTTTTGCAGCTTGAGAAAGAATTACACGGGTGTCATTGGAATGAAATCCTTTACCTCCTTTCAAATACATTTGAAGGTTTGGGGTATAATCATACAATACATTCAACTTTGGACTAACAATCGTTTTTGTAGAGGTTTGGGTTTGGTAAATTTCCCTTAAAGCATCATTGTATTGAAAGTCAAAATAATCTATCCTAACAGACGGATTAAAAGTCCATTTTTTATAATAAAAATTGGTGTTGAGGTAACTGCCAAAATTGGTCTCATTGATGTCTCCAAATTGTATCTGAGATAGAGTCAATTTACGATTTAAGGTGTGAGAAAGCTCATTATTATTGCTCAGGTCATTCCTTAGATTGATTCCTACTTGAACAGTAGCCTCGACATCATTTAAATCAAAGGATTTGTAATATTCACTGTTAAGGCCATAAATGTTCCGGTCTTCTTTTTGTTTAATTTGGTCCCCATTGACTTCATCTTCAAGGAAGAAGGTGAAATTTGAAAACAACTCGAAATCATACTTGCTGTAATACAAACTACTTTTGATGTAGGAGTCATCAGTTAAAATTTTCTCATAATTGACCAATACATTTGTTCTTCCGGTATTTCCACCCTCAGTATCATCTATGGCTCCAAAGCGACCAATCAAACCTGAGTCAACGGCTCGCTGGGGAATTTGCCCTGAGGCATCCCACTTACTTGAAAGATGAGAGAAAGTGACACCTATTTTATCTAGAGGTGTAATATTGCCAGTGTATTTTCCAAACAAATTGATTCTTTTGAAGTTCTGAGGACTGTCAAAAGGCCCATCTGTGCTAAGATGTTCTGCGGCAATATAGGCATCATGTTTTGGAGTATTCAATACATCAAACATGCCCAATATACGGTTGGTGCTAAATTGCCCCTTTTCCATTTTTATAGAACTGGACTCCAAGTTCCTTTTTGTTTTAAAATTTACATAACCTGCTGTGGTGAAATTTCCCTTGTCCGCATAATATGGGCCTTTTCCAAAATCTATATTGTCTACAGTTTCAGGAATTACGAAGTGCAGGTCTGCATAGCCTTGCCCATGGGCATGTGATACCATATTGACAGGCAAGCCGTCTACCGTAATGCCAATATCTGTTCCGTGATCAATATCAAAGCCTCTTAAGAATATCTGCTCAGCCTTTCCTCCGCCTGCATGTTGTCCAATAAAAAGTCCAGGTACCTGTCTCAAAATGTCTTGAGATGAACTGACCGGATTTGTCTTCAGATCTATTTTAGTAATTAGGTTTAAGGCATTTGTTTTTGGTGAAATTACCACTCCTTCTAAGGAAATCGCTTTTTCTTCCATGACCACAGAAAGGGGAGCGGTCAAAGATTGAACGACTGTGTATTTAGCTTCATATCCAATGTGTGACAATTTAAGCGAATCTCCAACTGAAAAATTTTGAAGCAGGAATTTACCATTTTCATCCGAATGGGT
Organism: Cyclobacterium sp. 1_MG-2023; assembly: GCF_030546805.1. Taxonomy (GTDB): domain Bacteria; phylum Bacteroidota; class Bacteroidia; order Cytophagales; family Cyclobacteriaceae; genus Cyclobacterium. The sequence continues at coordinate 240,643 of NZ_JAUOPC010000010.1, forward strand.
GTGATTCTTTGTGGCAAGATTCAATATTTGAGCATTGGTAATCAACTCTTTCTTGTTGTTCAAAACTGTACCTTCTATGCTTTGTCCAAAAAGATTGGTTTGTAATAGAAGGAGAAAAAGGGCAATTAATATTCGATACATAGGGTAGGGTTATTTTATATTTCGAATTAATAATCCGGATTTATAAGATTTTTTATGGAGTAAAAAAAACATATCACATGAAGTAACCAATACTAAAATTTAGCTAAAAAGGCCATGATTTTCCATCTTTATGCGGTATTGTTAGTTAAAGAAACAAATATAAGCTCATTCCTTTCTTTTTGATATTTGTAACTATTATTAAAAGATGAATAAAGCTACCATCTCTTTTTGACCCATGCATCCTTTTCATCGGCGGTGAGAAAAGTCCAGGCTACAATTCGACTAGATTTATTGTTTGTTCCCAAAGGGACCGTTTTGACCTGACTGGCACCAATTTCGTCCAATGATGTATAAATTTTTTTTAGATTTGACTCCTTAGAAACCAAAGTTGAAAACCAGAAACAGTTTTTAGAAAACACTTTACTTTCGCTAATCATTTTCTGAATAAACTTTGCTTCTCCACCGTCAACTATAAGTTCATGGCTAATTCCTGAAAAATTGAGTGTAGGTGTTTTCACCTTTTTGCCCGATAAGTTCTTTATTTTTCTTCGTGTTCCTTTTTGTGCTTCTTCAATCGATGCATGAAAAGGAGGGTTACTGATCGTTAAATCGATCTTATCTTCAGGGTTAATTATACCTTTAAATATTGAAATAGGATCTTTTTGTAGGTGACATTCAATTTTACCCTTTAAAGATGAATTTTTCTGGACGATGTTACGAGCCGATGCAATTGATTTTGGATCAATATCAGACCCAATAAATTGCCAGCCGTAACTGCTGACACCAATAATGGGGTAAATGCAACTGGCCCCAATGCCAATGTCGAGACAAGTGATTTTATTGCCGGTAGGGATTTTTCCTAAATTATCCTCTGCTAATATATCAGCTATATGATGGAGGTAATCGGCCCTACCCGGTATTGGAGGGCATAAGTTTTCCATAGGGAATTCCCAGTGCTTTATCCCGTAATAGTGATGGAGGATTGCTTGGTTTAAAAGTCTTACGGCAACAGGACTTGTGAAATCAATTGAAGCTGCTCCTGATTTGCTGGGTTTAATGTGATTTTTTAATGCCGGGATAGCAGTTGTTAAGGCATTTAGGTCATATTTCTCTCGGTTATTATTGCGTGGATGTAGCCTTTCTTTCTCTTTTTCTGGCTTTTTTGAAGACATGTTTTATTGTGATTTTATGTTTCTTATACCCTCGTAAACAGTGATAGCAACTGCATTGGCTAGGTTTAAACTGCGAATATGTGGACTGTAAATAGGGATGTTGTATACCAAATCAATATTTTCTTTCAATATATTTTCGGGCAATCCGGTAGATTCTTTGCCAAAGACAAGAAACATGTCCTCTTTAAATTCAATAGAGCAATAATCTTTCGTTCCATGACTTGAGAAATAGGCAAATTGTTTGCCTTTGTTTTTAGCATAAAAGTCGTCAATGTTCTCATAAATAAAGAGCGAAATGTGCTTCCAATAATCTAGTCCTGCTCTTTTTAATCTTTTGTCACTTAATTCAAATCCAAAGGGTTTTACCAGGTGTAAAGTTGATCCGGAAGCCAAACTAAGTCGGCCAATATTCCCTGTATTCGTGGGTATCTCTGGTTCAATTAATACAATATTTAATCCCATTATTTTTAGTTAAACTTTATCAAGGTTATCGTCATGAGCTTTACAGCTGCCATAGGAAAATAAATTTATTTTTAATTTAGCGGTGTAATTAGTATAAACATATAATTCCATCTCTCAAAAGTAGGGCTATCGTTTCTATAAAACCTTTAAAACTAAAAAAAATCAAGGAAGTTATGAAAATGTAAATAAGCATTCAACAAGCTTGGTTAATTATTTAATCGTTCCAGAATTTGCACGATTTCAATGACTTGGTTTATTTCTAAATGCAAAAGGTTATTGCCTTTATATTTAAAAACAATGTCATTTTTTGATTCATTACATTCAATGCTCAATTCTGATGAATCAATTTGCCAACGGAAAACATTTTGATTTTCGACGAACAATTGTGCTACATAGGGCGATTTTGTATAATTTTCATCCTCCCATATTTGCTGTGAAAGCCTTGTTAACAGTTGAATGAGATCTTGGGTGTCAGAAGGTGCCAATAGACAATGATCCCCATTTTCGTAGTCGAGTTGCAAGCGTATCTTGTATTCATTTTTATCAATAACCATGTTTCCTTTCTTAAGAAACAAATTGAAAAGTTGGTTTTTCATTTAGCTTATTCCTTGAGGTGCCCACATCTTTAAAAATTTGAATTGTTTTGGGTATTCTTTCCTTGGACAAAAAGCCAGGCAAACCTCCTTGTCACCTAGGCTGGACTCCGTCATCACAATGTGTTCGGGTTCAGTTTTAAGCTTGTTAAATGCAGCCTCATTAACCAAACAAACTACCTTTTTAAATACTCCACTCATCCAACGTTGCATTTGTTCATTTTCCTCAAACTTCTTATAACAAGCCAAAGCTGCATGAGCGGTAATGACAGGGATTAATTTATCCGGGATATTGTCTTTTACAATAATATACATTTTCATAAATGTGAATGTGTAAGGTGTTATAGGTTATTGTATTGATGACTTTTAAATTATTGGCTGTCTTGTCCATCTTACCGACTCTTTTTCAATTTAATAATTTTTGTTTGCTTGAAGTCAATAAAACTCCGATTCACCAATTTTGAAAGGTAGTGGTAAGCAGTTAACCTGGATAATAATATTCATTTTTATTTCCCTGCCTATTAAGTCGATACAATGTTGTAAACCAATTCGTGGATATTGGACATGGGAAAAGAAATCAGCCTTCATTGAAACATTTACCAGTTCCCAAAGCAAAGGCTCTAGTGTCTAATTCTCCTTTAACTGCTCAATTGCATAATACAAGCGGTTCTGGGCACCTTCTTGGGAACCGAATATGGTGCGTGACAATTTACCCTCTTTGGTAATTAAAACCCATTGAGGGGTGCCGGATGAATCAAATTGGTCATAAACCGTTCTTCCATTGTCTAAAAAAATAGGAAAGGGAAGTACATCAACTGTAAAAATGCTTTTTATATCGCTTTCTGTCACTTGGCTTGCATTGAAGCTCGTATGAATGCCAATAACTTGTACCTCTTTATTTTCTTTTTGCAATTCATAGGCCAAAGGGATCGCTCTGCCGGTACAGCCCAAACATTGGTTGTTATAGATGAGGAGTAAAATTGCCTTGCCTTGGTATTTTTTTATAAGGTCAATAGATTTGTTACTAAAGTCTCGAACTAGAATTGATTCAACGGGGGCATTTTCACTGATCATGGTCGCTTTTAAGTTTCGTTTCTTTTGATGTATGCTGTGGTTTTTTCCGGCAAGTCTATGGCATTGTATTCGAAGTCTGTTACCCATTCAAAATCAAAGACGGTAAACCCATCAAAACATTCGGTAGGTACCAAATCAAATGCTCTCAATACCATCAAAAACCGATCGATACCACCATAGGGGAAGTTATCCGTTGAATACTTAATGACCCCAAAATTTTCATTTTGTTTTTCAAGTTTAGTCAAAAATACTTCAAAGCCAAACTCCAGATAATTGAATATTGAAAGTGTTTCCTGTATGCCAAGTTGTCCTGATTTATCATTGTCAACCTTCAGGTAACTTTCTAAAAACTTGTTGGCATAGAGCGGTATCAATGATTGGTATCTTTCTTGGGCAGGATCCTCATCCAATGAGGCAATTAACTTTTCATAAGCTGCATCATATTCCTCCTTTGATAAATTATCCCAATCAATAAGAGTGGGAGTAAGTTCTTCAAACTTGAAACCCGGTTGTCTCACAGCTTCCATATGTTCATAGAGCTTTTTAAAGTCCTCAAACTTTGTAGGAGACTGTATATTGAACCTGATGAATAACATTAAATCTATATTATTTGGGTAAAGTGATCGTTTCTAGAGGGATAATTGCCATTTCAGCGCTATTGTTGTTCCATAACTCTCTACCTTTGCCTTCAGGCCGACCCACTTTTCCACCACTATTGGAGTAGCCAATGTAGAGCTTGCCTTGATGTTCTATAGCATGAGGATAGGCCAAAGCTGCATTGGGGTGAGATTCTCCTACACCTTCCGGGAAATCTGCGTGTCGGATTACAAAAACCTTTGAAAAGAGTAATTCGCCGGGTTGAGTGAGGGCAATGGTTAAGGTTTTTCTTGATTTATTGACCCCATTATAAGTTGCCCCAATTAAATAGTACTCACCAGTGCTCAATTGGCCGGAATAAGGCTTTGAGGTGGACATGGGTAAATTACTTGGGATAACTTTAGACCAGGTATGTCCATAATCAGTGCTTTTTGAGGCCAATGCAATGGCTTCTTTCCCCCAGCGAGCGATATTGATAATATTGGAGCCATCAATTAATATTGAACTTTCCCCCCAGACATTTTTTGTATCCATAGGTAACACTATCACGTCCCATTTCGTGAAATCATCACCATTACTGATGGCCACAGCCGGAGGATTGTTGCCACTTCCAATTTCATTTACTTGAAAGCCGGACATTATCCAGTTGCCATTGTCCATTTTCTCAGGAGCTGTTAGCGGCCAAAAATTATCCCTCGCCACGATGCCTTTGTCGTCCCAGGTGTCTGTGTTCTCATTAAGGAGGTAAGCCCGCATACGTAGGTTTTCCATAATGCCATCATATTCTCCATGGAACGCCCATAACTGCCCTTTATGAGATAGAAATTCACCATGGCTTACAGCAACCTGTCCTCCGCCACCAATATTTTTTAGGGGGCCCCAAGTTTTGCCCCCATCGGCACTGACACGGTAATTGGCTTCTTCAGTTACCGTGTTTTCTCCGTTTTTATTGTGACCAAAAGATGCGTAGAGTTTGTTTTTGTGCCAGATCAAGGCCACGCCGTGTAAAAATCGGTAGCCATCTTTGGCAAACTCAAAGGGTTTAATGACAGAAAATTCAATATTATCAATGCTGGGGATTTCATTTAATTCAGGAAGCTTTTCGCTTGGATTCCATAATTGGAAATTATCCTGTGCCATAATCGGCATGGTTGTTAAAATTGCAATCAATAGAAAAATAACTCTCATTCGGTGCTTATTTTGGTTTATATGGCAATATATTTAATGTTTTAAAGATAATAAGCCATCTAATTTCATTTCACTTTCAAGCTATTATTCTTCAGGTATTTGACTTTCTTGCTTTGATCGAGAAAAATCGTTTGCTTAGGGGCTGACAATTAATTTTTGCCTGAAAAGAAGATTTTGTTCGTCGTTGACACTTATGAAATAAATGCCTTTGGATAAATTTTCTAATGGAATGCTTAGTTTATTCTCGGTTGGTTTGTTCCATTCAAACTTTTTGACGAGATGACCATTGCTATTGTATATCACAACTGTCCCTTTTTCCACTTGAACGTCAATTTCTAAATTTGCTCCGCCCTTTGCTGGATTTGGAAATATCCGATAGTTGATTTCTTCAATAGGGTTTTCTTTATCCGATGTATTGTAATAATAGGCCTGTAGGTTTTTCAGTTCCTTGACCAATTCACTATTATTGGCTCCATTCCCTATGATGGCAATTCCTGAAATACTTGCATTGTTAACTTTTGAAGTCATCTCGAGGGTTAAATATCCATCTGTTACAGAAAGGTTATCAAAAGACAATAGGGTAGGAGAGTTGTGGTTTTCCACAAACAGATCTAAATCACTTTTCATTACTTTTTCCTCTATTGCAATGTCAAACACCCTGTTTGCTGCTTTTTCCGAAACTCCATTATGACCAAACCAAAGCTCATTGTGCAAAGTGAAAAGAGTATAGTTACCACTTGGTACCGGAATTGAATAAACCAGGTGCTTCCCATTTCTTTCGGTTTGGAAGATCGGTTCAACATCCAAATCACTGTTTTCAAATTGGGAAGAGCCGACATTATAGTAAGTAGCATTAGCGGTTTCAGCTACAAAGGTTTTATTAATTAGTGTGGCATCAGCCTGGCCTCCGGCATTTAAAAAGAAGGTGAAGTCTGCGTCCGGACTGTCTGGCTTATTTTCCGAAATGATCGCAATCCCTGAAATAGTGGCATTATTGGCTCCAGCTATAAGTCTGAGGTCAAGCAGACCGTCTGTTATTTGAATCGACTCGAAAGTAAGAATCTCCTCCCCATTGTTGCTGTGAACAAAGAGGTCGACATTTTCTTGCACCAATTCCTCCTCCAAATAAATGTCAAAAACCCTGTTTCCTTCTTTGGCTGTCACCCCACCTTTACCAAAGTACAATTCATTATGGTAAGTTTTAATTGTATAGGCTCCATTTTCTACAGGTATTTGGAAAGTTAATTCTTTGGCAAATCTTTCGGACTGAAAAAGCTGCTCAATACTGGCATTGCTGTTCTTATACGTACTGCTGCTTGAGCTGGTGATATAGTCACTTTTAATTTTCTCAAAGGTTTGACCATCATATTCAATGGGACCTCCTTCTCCTGTATGGTAATACAATTCATGCAGGCTTTCATTGGGTTTATTGGAATCAGAGGTACGGAAAAGGGCCAGTGCACCATAAGGAGGCAAGATAACTTTACCTGAATATTGCTCTAATTTTGCATTGACATAAGTACCTGATAAGTTAATTGTTTTGTTGGTATTGCTTGGGTTGTATTCAAATAACATTAGCTCATCAGGTTCGATTATGGTAGCTTCTACTTCTACAAACTCCAAATCATCCAGCCAATAGGTTAGGCTTTCGTCAGAAGTGTAGTGGATCATTAAGGATACCTCATCTTCATCATGGTAAGTAGATATAGGTACTTCATAGGTCTCCACTTGTTCATTGATCCTAAATGTTCTAATAGGGGAAAGTCTTTCCCAAGGGTTGTTAGAGAACCTTAAATTAAAAGCAAGATTGGTGGGTTTGCTTGCATAACTTTTAAAGGACAATAGATAGTTTTTATCTTGCTTTAAGGCACCGAGGTTTACTTTAATTGAACTTTTACCCTGGCTGGATACTTTTAAGGCACCTCCGGATAATTTACTTTCTGCATCCCAGCCTTCTTGGCAATTGCTACAAGATAAGTCCTTGATATGCTCATCAAAGTTAGAATTTGAATACTTGCTGCCACCAATAACCTTATGCACGGTATAGGTGGAAACATCAATATTCTTACTTGTTGAATTTTGATCTTTATTGTATTTGGATTTCCAGCTTTTCAGGTCATGTAGAAGTCTCTCCTTCTCTCCATTTTTCAGGTATTGATTCAGTATACTGAATTCATCTCCCATGGGTCTGAAAAAGTAATTCTGATCAAAGTTTGCCATCTGTGGGATGTCATCTTTGTAGGTATTGATAAAATAAGAATTCTGGTCGACAAGCTTTGTGAAAAATTGATTGTTTACTATGTTGTTATTTCTTGTGTCATTACCGTTGGTGCTATTTCCTAGGCTAATGGCATTGCCATTGTTGAAAAAAAGATTGTTATCAACGGTTATGCTATTTCCGTTGGCTATTTTTAATCCACTGTTGCTGGTATTCCCCACAGTATTGCCTTTGATTTCAATATTGTTTGAATTGTCATCTAAAAAAATTCCCTCTACCAATAGGTTTGATTCTACGCCTCTTTTCGGTGCGCCTGCCGGATTTCCTATGCCGTTTATTACAATATTACCTTCAATTTTTCTTCCAAAATACCTTTGGTAACTAGTGCCACCAAAGGTGTAAATTCCACCACCATCGCTTTTAATCAAACAAAAATTATCCACAAAATTATTCTTGACCTTGATATAGTTGCCACTGAATTGAATGCCATTAAAGCCGGTACTAATGATTGAATTGTTTTGTACCAGTATGTTATCTCCTCCAACAAAAACCCCTATTCCTGCTGCATCATCATTTTTTGTTCTTCCGGCAATGGTGGCGGTGTTACTTATTTTATTGTTTTGAACTATGGCTTCATCATTGCCATACCTTAAGTTCAAGCTGTTGTTATAGGCATAGCGTATTGTATTGTTTTCGATTAGGAGGCTAACCACACTTAGCGCCTGAATTCCATCTTCACCTGCAAATTCAATTTCAGCATTACTTATTTTAATATTATTCCCTCCCTCCAAATGAATTATATTATTATTTGCGCCTCTAAAATGCAGGTTTTCAATGTTAATGTATTTGTCGCGGTAGTCTTTGGTAAGCAAATGGTCAAGCGTGCTGACTTCTATTTCTAAGCTGTTTGGAGATTGCTCTCCTAGGTAAACATAGATTTTCTTAGTCGAAGGATTGAAATACCATTCGCCAAATGAATCTAAAGTGCTAAGGTGGTTGGAAATAAAGAAGCCGTATCCTGCTTCGGGTTTGTATTGGCTAATATTTCCATGGTACCTGATCTGTTCACCTGAATGGCTTTGAATATTGTAATTGTTTATTACCCAATCTTTTGTTCGAATCACGATATTGGCTCCTTCCCAATTGTGAGAACCGCCTAATTGGGAACTTTTAACGACATTGGTCTCCACCTTTTCAATGGGAAGATAGCCGCTATTTGTAGCATTACTATTCGGGTACCTTCCTAGCTCTTGGCGTTGACCATTGATAAGTATTACCTGTACATTATCTGAATCAACGGCTACAGTACTTTCATAAAGCCCATTCCCTAAGGACTTCCACTTGCCAATGGATTGAAAGGAAGTTAAAATAGGCTTTGCTCCAGATCCGTATTCCCCTATCAAAATTGGTGAAGAGACTGTGCCTGAAGCACAAAGGTGTAGGCTGCCATAAAAAGTTTCTCCTCTTTTAAAAAGTATGGCGTCTCCCGGTTTTAGGGCATTGCATTCAAAATTGACTTTTGCAATTGATTTCCAAGGGGTAGCAGGGTTTTGCGCTTCTTCGGCTGTGCGATTGTCATCACCTGTTTCACTGGAAATATAATAATCGGCAGCAAAAACTGACCAAGCCGGAAATGCCAAAAAAGCTAAGGTAAAAATAACTAAAAATTGAACTTTCATATTACCTAAATTAAAAATTTAATCTTTTATAGACTGTTGAACAAATCACCTGTTTATGAGTGTTTTGTATTTTAAAAAGTTATTTAATAAATTATCCTTCTATTTATTTCGGATTAATAAAATTAAATATCGAGGTTCTATTTTCTTTATGCACAAATATATGAATTTATTTAACATTAATAAATACTAAAATAATAATAGATTGTTTGTTTTAAAAAGCCTATTTTCTTAAGTTTTTTGAAGCCATGTCTTGATTGAAAACACCTTCCAATAATTCATACAATTTTGGGTGCTTTCTCCTGAGTAGTTTTGGCCGCTCAAAAAAATACTCACTGGCCACAGAAAAAAATTCTGCCTGATTTGTACCACCATAGGGGTTAATGTCTGACTTTCCTTTGTGAATTTCTTCTATTTTTTTATTGATATAATTGAGCCAGGGGATGGCATACTGTCTTTCCATTAGCAAGGAGGGAATGCCATCCACCGATCCATCGGTTTTGTCAATCAAATGTACAAATTCGTGGATAGCGGTATTCTTTTTGTCGGTTTCATTTTGGAAGCCTAACTCCAAAGCTTTTTTTGACAAAATCATCACCCCCTCCATGGGGCCATTGCCAACCATTCCGGAGACTCTTCTGTCCGCTGCATCCAGGCTGAAGTTTTCATTAAAAAATGTTGGGTAGATCAAAACCTCATAAAGATTGATGTATTTCCAATCCTCAAAGCCGAATATAGGGATAATGGCACTGGAGGCCACAAGAATTTTGTCTGTCAAGTTGATCTCCGTTTTTACTCCCGTTACTTTACAGTTCAATAAGAATTCCTGGATCTTATATTCAAAACGCTGTTGATCCTCTGCTGACAAGGACCTGTAGTAGGGTATCTTTTCTACTAAAATGCTGCGCCATTCAGTTGGGAAAGGCGTGGAAGGGACCTTCCATTTATTTTGCTTTTTCCGTTGCCAGTAAAATCCAATTAACCCAAAAACCATGGCAAAGAATAAAACATAAAGAAATGTCATAGGAGAATTGTCTAGTATAATCAGGGTAAAGATAATAATTGATTAACGACTATAGCTATATCAGGTTGCTGCCAGCAATTGAAAATTATCTAGGAGATTGCGGATTGGGTATTATAGGGAATCAAAAATTTAAAAAGCTATTTTACTCTTGGATTGTTTATGATTTTGATGAAGACCAAAAGAAAGAAAGCACAAAATAAAAGGTCATTTAATCCATATATCGAGTAAAACAAACCTGCCATGGTGTCTTTTTCATACACTTCCGAAACGTTATTATTGAGCATCCAATTGATCCAGATATAGCCGTATATGGATTTTTCTATCGCAAAAACACCAACTATCCATTTAACTTTTTCATAATTTTTCGCAACTGAAATATAAGCTAATCCCCAAATTACAATCATTAATAAGCCAAAGTTGGACATGACCATAGGGTCATATTCAGGAATGGTTGAATTGCTAAAAAATCTTGAAAATACCAATACCGTTAAGTTCATTAAGCCTGATAAAATAAAGCCTTTTTCAATCGTTCTATTTGGTAGATCCATATTTCAAGCGTATAAAAATAATTTATTTTTCAATAATATGTAATGAAAACCAAAGCTACATCGTAAACCACCATACCTAGCCAAAAATTAGAAAGTATGCATGAGTTTTAGCCAAATTACATTTTTGCATCCTTACATGAATAATCAAAGGATAAAGTTTTTTGGTTGATTTTCATGTGTAATTAGAAGTAAATCCATTGGCCGAAAGTGTGGTAGGTGTGGGAGCCGTGGGCACATTGCCCACGGTTTTATTTCCCCAACAACTCTCATTACCTTATTTGACCACGTAGCAAACCTCCGGGATATTGGGTTGAATGGATATTTACATACAATTCATCATTGTTAATCTTGCCGAGCTCTTCTGTACTTAAGGTTAGGTTTTTAGTTTGTTCAAGTTCTGCACTGCCTGTAATACCCAGATTCACCAGAACTCCTCCATTGACTGTAGCTGAACCCTCGTGGATATGACCGGCCGTAATCGCATCAGAAGCCTCCAAATCATTGACGATAACCTTATAAAACATGGTGCTGCCCACTATTCGAATATAGGCCTGGCCTGTTTCATTTCTATCATTTATAGCCGGAATTTCATTGGCCGGGGACAGGGAAACATTGTAGGCATTGTCAATGGTTTGGTCAATTTGTCCCCTTACCAAGCCTGATGGCTGGTCTGTGGAATGTACGTTGACATATACATCATCTCCTTGTAAGGTGGTGATTTGCTCATCTGTTAAGCTGACTGTTCCGGTGGCAGTGTTTCCGGAAAATGCAATATTTGATCCGTCCACCAAGGTGATGGCCACACTTCCTGCGGTTACCACATCGCCTGTGTGAACATGAGCGACGGTTAGGTCATCTGATGCCATCAGGCCATTGATCGTAATTGTAAAGCTCAGGGATTTATCATCATAAAGGCTCATTTGGATATTACCCGTTTCGCTTCTTCCTGTTACCATAGGGATGGAATAGGCATTGTCGAGCATAATATCAAAAGACAGAAGTTCTACTTTTGCAGGCGGATCTTCATCATCTTCACAAGCAAAGGTCACCAAGGCACATAAAACAAGCATCAATCCTATTCTAATCTTTTTCATAACCCATAATTATTTGGTAGCGTCTACTTCTTTTTATAGTCCTTTTTCAACAAGTTCAGACTTTGAATATTTTCTACAACCCTTAGAAAGGTTAACTGTTCAAAAAAAAGGAGGTTGGTAGGGGAGATAGATTAAAAGTCGATTATATTGACTTTTCTCTACAATATAACCAAATAAGCTGAATACACCTAAATATCAATTGCTTACAGTTAGGCTTTGTTTTGATTGAGGTATCGACTGTTTGTAAATTTTTGGTGCATTCAGCTTAGCAAGGGTTAGGCCATTTGGGCCAAACCAAAACGGAAAATCATTGAGGAAAAGTATTGCTTAGCTTCTAACCATTTTTCCTAAGGATTCCAGCAATTGCGGGCTGTCATCCAAGCCTATCTTGGCTACTTCATAGTAATCGCTCATATGTATTATCGTACTTGTTTTTATCGAAACCGTTGCCTTCGACAGGCTTACGATTCCGGTGGTTGAGCCTGTCGAAACCACATTATGTAATATCGTACTTGTTTTCATCAATATCATTGCCTTCGACAAGCTCAGGCAACGCGCCTTTATCGGTGGTTGAGCCTGTCGAAACCACGTATCGTCATGACGTCACCGTATTTCTGATACCTCTGCCTTCGACAGGCTTAGGCGACCCGTCTATATCGGTGGTTGAGCTTGTCGAAACCACATCCCTCGGATACTGTGTATAATTTTTAGCAAGAGCTGGCAATAATTTGTGGTTTCCATTAATCAAAGCTTCTTTCTTTTTCCTGCTCCAACCTTGTACCTGTTTTTCTCTATAATAGGCTTCATCTATTCTCTGATATTCTTCAGAATAAATCAATTTTACAGGCAATCGCCTCTTTGTGTGATTGGCCCCTTCTCCAATCTGATGTTGTTCGAGTCTAATATCAAGATTGTTAGTACTTCCTGTATAGTTGGTCCCATGGGCACATTCTAATATGTAAAGCCAACCTTTCATATTTACTCATTAAGATTTAATAGGCCAATACACCGTTGTCTTCGGCAGGCTTACGTCCACGGTGTTTGAGCTTGTCGAAACCACGTTATTTATTATCGTTTTTGTTTTCATCGATATCATTGCCTTCGACAGGCTCAGGCAACGCGTCTATATCGGTGGTTGAGCTTGTCGAAACCACGTTATTGGCACTCTTTACCCAAAAATGACTTTTCAAAGGAGAGAATTACATCAAGGCTACACCTATTTTTGTTTATCTCAAATAAAGTCCCATTTTTTCTATAACCTTAAGCCTTCCTCATCTTCTGCTCAAAGTTAAGCTCGATGAATTCTGCCGGATGGGAGAGGGCTACTTTTACGGATACATGTAAGGTGCCGTTTAAAATATCTTCTGCCGTCATGGTGCTGCCCAAACCTACATTTACGGCATAGGCATCTGATGGACTTGAGCCCATAAGTCCTCCTTGTTTCCATAAATTGGTTAAAAAGTTTTGGATCATGCTTTTTATTGATACCCAAGTATTGGCGGTATTTGGTTCATATTCATTGTCCTTAATGGCCTGTTTTATGGATTGTTCCAGAAAGATGGCCGTACGCTTTATATTGATATACCTCCAATCAGTGGAATTGCCATCCAGGGTTCGGGCGCCCCATATCAGCAATCCATTGTTTGGGAATAAGCGAATGGCATTGATGGCTTTTCCTGATAAAGGTGTATTGAGGTCTTCCTGAAAATCCTGGCTTATGTTTATCGCAGGGGCTTTTACATCAATCATGCTTATATTTGCAGGGGCTTTCCAAACCCCTGCTGTATTGTCTACTGTGGTATAAATTCCTGCGATAGCACCGGAAGGTGGGGTCAAATTTAATTTTTTTAAAATGGCCTCCCTTAGCAATTGATAGGTTTTGCTTATCAGTTGAAGGTTTTGGTCTGCCTTTTGCCTATTTTTCTTATCTATTTTTAGTTGATCTTCTTTACTTATTTTGCTGTCTGTCATTGGAGGATCATCAGCTCCTTCTCCAGCCGTTTGGCCTGTGAGTTGGGATACCATCAATAAGAATGGACCTCTATTAACTTCAGGTTTTTTTGGGGCTTCCAATTGGAGCAAGTAGTCCAGGGTTTTCAGGGCATTGGCAGATAGGTTTTTATAAGAATAATCCTCTTTTGGGTACAGAAATGTATGAAGCCAGGGATAATAAGCAGCTGCATAAGCATTGTAGTTTGGACGGGTAGGGTTCACGTTTTCTCGAAAGGCATCAATGCTCTCTGAAGGATTTTTTTCAGTTTGCCAATAAGCCAAGGGAATGTCTAATATGGCCATTCGATTGCCCATGCTTCCACAATGGTTGACCATATGGGATTGTAAGGTATAAGCGGCTTTGAATTTGTCCTTCAAATGGATTTGGCTTTCATCAAATAATTCCACAGCATCCGGAACAAGGAGTAGGGTAGGTTCCGGTACTTTTTCCAATAGAACTATTCCTGCTATTAGGTCTGCTAAATTTGGGGCAACAGTGTAATTACCCACACTTACGATATAACATTGATTTCCACCATTTTGATAGAAAAATTTTACTGCCTTGTACATCCGGTAATGCGGCCCATTGGCTTTGAGTAGGTAGTTTTCCCCGTTTTCACCAATGAAGTCGGCTTCACTTGACTCGGTCTTTTCAAGCTCAAATTGAATCAAAGGTGGTTCTTTACCGAAAATCGTATAAAATTCAAACAGTGAGGATACCCTCCGCGGCTTATTGCATAAATCCTCCCCTAAGGAGGTGTAACCGATAAAGGCCGGTATGGAAGTGGGTACCTGAACGACTGTATTAGGGCGGGCGTACAATTCATTTATATATACCCCAGGGGTTTTCATTGGTTTGGTCATGTTTGTTAGTTTATGCCTTGTTATTTATCCTCAGGCAATGCATCAAATTCCCTTCGTTTGTCATCAAACCATTTTTTCATGGCCTCAGGAGATTGCATCAATTGCTGCATCTCTTCCATGGCTTTCAAGTGGGCAGGATCTTTTTTTTGAAACATCTCCATCCCATGGTTTTTGCTGAGTTCGGCCATCTCATCGAATGTATTGGCATGAAATGCCAGTTCACAGGCACCTCCCAATTGTCTACAGGTCATTGTTTTCATTGTGGATTGTTTTGGTTTTGATTAAAAAGCAGTTAGGAAAAGTCGTAAAAAGTATTTCGAATCATTAATGTACTCAAATTTTATTCTTTGTCTTTATAATCTGCTGTTAAATGAAAAATAATAAGTAAAACCCTTGGTTTCATCAGCCCATGCAATGTAAGTAGTCCATCGAGACCGTTCAGGAACCGGTTAATCCTTTCCGGCGGCTGAGCGGAGCCGAAGCCAAAGGAGTATGTACCCGTTAAACCTACTCCTTCTACTTCGTTCAGGAACCGGTTAATCCTTTCCGGCGGCTGATCGGAGTCGAGGCCAAAGGAGTATGTACCCGTTAAACCTACTCCTTCGACACCGTTCAGGAACCGGTTAATCCCTTCC
>NZ_JAUOPC010000011.1 GCF_030546805.1 Cyclobacterium sp. 1_MG-2023
GCTTCCTTCTTAACCAAAATAATTTACTACTTTTTCATGAATATTTTTTCCAAATCTTTCATGTCTTAAATCTAAGGAATCCAAGGGGGCAAGGGGGATTTCTTCGAGAATGAACATTAAAACACAAATGATTTTTCAGGATGTGAATCGTCTAAAAAAGTTTACAGAAATTAATTTAAATACTGCTATTGATTTACAATTTAGGTAAGAAATCCCCCTTTGTCCCCCTTATTGACCTTAGATTTTGATCCGTTCGGATTCTCGGATACGGTATAACACACTAACCTACGCAGCCCAATTCCTATTTATAATCCAAACTCATATTTTTCAAATCATAGCCTATATAAAGAGGCCCATAACCAAAATCGTACGACATGATGCCTCCCAGGTTGGGCTCAAATTGGTTTTGCATAAACAGGCTGTAAATGCCTTGATTAAATGTTTTCATGTCAAAGGAAAAAACCACATATAGCGTTTTGGATTGCTTGGCGGGTATTTCTGCCTGGTTGGAGGGGACCTCTCCCAAATTGATTTCTCCCATGTCTTTTGGTTTTACATACATGGAAAAGGGTTGGCCTCCAGGTAAGATAACGCTGGAACGAAAAATGGGAATGCTAATCGGGAATTCATTTTGATTCTTAAATGTAAAGGGAATTAAAATTTCAAAGCCTCTGGTCTGTGGTCCGGGAAGTTGATCAGGAAATACGGTATACTTGAACTGATTATAGGACGTTTGGAAAATATCCCACTTTTCTGAGGCATCAGGGAAACCTGCGGGATCAAGAATATTGTCTACAAAATAATCAGTCAGCTTAAAACTACTGTTTCGGTACATTAGTGCCTTTGTATTGTTCCATTTAGTATTGATTTGACTGTCAAAGGGTCTGATCAAGTCAAGCATATAATTTTCAATTTTTACATCCTTGGTTCTAAATATATTGTCAATGACCGGGTCAGGAACAGGAACAGTCATGCTCACCACAGCATCAATAAAAGGATCTTTTAAACCATCCATTTCCCCATTGATTAACAAATCTCCAAAAGGAATTAAGGCATTTTTGATGGCATTGGGATTGAGAAGGTTGCTTCCTGTACCCAAGAGTTTGATTTCTATAGGTTCGTTGGATTTAGTGATGGAGGGAGGAGCTGGGATTTTTACACGGGCACTGTGTTCATAGGAGAAATCAAACTTGCCGATCTTTTTTTGGAGCAGTTTGTTGATATATGGTTTTAATTCGGAAGACTCCAAATCAAAATCCTCACTCACGGCCAACTGAAAATTCGGCAACGTATTGGTATAATCAGTAAGGTCCAGTTCTATGGCCGTTTTAAAGGTGAGGTTGTTGTCTTTCCCCATCAATTGCCTCAACTGGGCTGAACTTAAAGTAAAGGAATAATTTAACAAAGAGGAAGATTTTGAGGGCACCATTACCTCTTGATGGGTTTTTGCCAATCCGATGTCTCTACCGTTGACGAATATTCCTATCACATGATCAGGTATGGGTAGTTCTTTTTTGTATGGATTGCTGATTTCATAAACCAAGTCAAAATTGACGGAAAAATCTACCAGAGAGGTTTGGTTAAACTTAACATTAAAAGACTGTTGTTTCGCCTTTGGTAACATGTCTTCAAGCACCATTAAATTTGTACTGCAGCTTAATAAAAAACAAGATCCTATAAATAGTATGAGCTGAATTAATAAAGAAGTTTTCATTGGGGTTGGTTTTGGTGGTTATTTTCCTTTCAATCTATTGATTTATAGTTGAGTAAGGCTTATTAAAGATAGCCTTAAATGCCGGATAATCTTATTTTAAGCATTTAACTTTTAATTTATGAAAAGGCTAATGATTACTTATCCCAAATTCTTATGAAATTTTAGAATAGCAAAACAGTTTAACTTGACTAGGTAGGTTTTAGGTTGAACCAAATATTTATTTGAGAAATTGGGGTTAAGAAAAAAATGAATTTGAGCACTTGGTTTTTCAAATTTGTCAAAAATCCTATGACTTCGCGTATTGATGGTTTATATTGTAACCTATATTATCTCTATTCGGTAATAAGATCGATGATATACGCCTAAACCTGAAATTTCAATTAATCCAAAACTAGCTGACTAATTCATATGAAAAGAAGAAAAGCCATTAAATCAATCGCCTTAGGAACAGTAGGTTCATCTTTGGTATTAACAGATACTTGGGCCGGAACAATGCCCCTAAAATCCTTTAAAAAAGGAAGTCCGCTGAAAAGTAAATGGCAAAATTGGCCGGACATGGCTTGGGTAGGTCCTGAATACTGGGGAAATCGACTGCAAGATTGGGAATTGAGAAATGGCAAAGCCGTTTGTAACCTTAGCGCCAAAAACAGAACACTCCATAGCTTGACCCATCAGTTAAGCCCTAAAACCGATGCATTCAAGGCTGAAGTAAAAGTAAACTGGCTCAATGAAAATAAAATTGGAGACTCAGTTTCCTATGTAGGCATGCGAATTGGTGCCAAAGGTAATTTTGAAGATTACCGATCAGCTGCAGTCTTTGGTAAAGGCTTGGATGTAGGTATCAATGGGGAAGGTGTTTTATTTATTGGTGAGCAGGTAGGTAGGGAGAAATTACCATTGGATAATGAAATCAACTTGGTGCTGAAAGGAGAGAATGGGGCTTTGATTTTAGAAGCTTTTGCTCCTAAAGGTAAGCAACTCCTGGGGGTATTGAAAATTGAAAATTATAGGGGTGACCTGGGCGGAAATATTGCGCTGGTATCCCATTTTCCTGAAGAGGCACTTTTCGAATCCTCCGTAGCTTTTTCGGATTGGACTGTAACAGGGGAGAAGGTATTGGCAGCAGAAAATCAAACTTTTGGCCCCATCTGTTTTGCCCATTATACCTTGCACGATGGGGTATTAAAACTAGGTGCGCAACTGGCACCAGTAGAAAAAATTAAAGGAAATAAGGTCAGCCTGCAACTAAAAAAAGGAGCGGCCTGGACCACTGTGCAAGAAGCAGCAATAGATGAATTGGGAAGAGTTGCCCACTTCCGATTGGAAGACTGGGCGGAGGAAAGTGCAGTGCCTTACCGAGTGAAAGTAGACTTGCCTTTGAAAAGTGGGGTAGAAAGCCATTATTATTCAGGGACTATCGCTAAAGAGCCGGTTGACAAAGACCAGGTAAAACTGGCGGTTTTTAGTTGCAATGCAGATTACGGCTTCCCGGACAATGAGGTAAGTCTACATTCCCTCAAACATGCTCCGGATATGGCGGTTTTTTTAGGGGATCAATTTTATGAAGGCACCGGTGGATTCGGTATTCAAACATCACCATTGGAAAAATCAAGCCTGGACTATCTTCGCAAATGGTACATGTTTGGCTGGTCTTACAGGGAAATATTTAGACATATACCATCGGCATTTATACCTGATGACCATGATGTTTATCATGGAAATGTTTGGGGAGAAGCAGGAAAGGTAGCCCCAACCGATGAAGGATGGACCTATGTCGCCCAAGACCAAGGGGGCTATAAAATGCCTGCTGAGTGGGTGAATATGGTGCAGCTGACCCAGACAGGCCATCTTCCGGATGCCTTTGATCCAACACCCGTAAAGCAAGGGATAGGTACTTATTATACCGATTGGGTATATGGGGGCGTTAGTTTTGCCATACTTGAAGATAGAAAGTTTAAATCTGCACCAAAAAATGTATTGCCTGAAGAAGCCAAGGTTACCAATGGCTTTATTCAAAACAGGGAATTTGACATCAAGGAATACTATGACATTGATGCCGACTTATTAGGCGAACGCCAGTTAAAATTTTTAAAGCATTGGTCTACGGACTGGAGCAAGGGCGCAGAAATGAAGGCGGTTTTATCTCAAACCAACTTTTGTACTGTAGCAACTCTGCCTGAGGGTAGTATTATCGACAGTATTGTGCCAAAATTACCCATTCCTGAATTGGATGAATATGTGCCGGGTGATGCACCTACATCCGACATGGATTCCAACGGTTGGCCGCAAAAAGGCAGAGATGAAGCCATTAAAATTATAAGAAAGGCTTTTGCTTTACACATTGCCGGAGACCAGCATTTGGCCTCAGTTGTCCAATATGGGGTAGATGAATTCAAAGATTCCGGCTATGCTTTTGCCGGGCCTGCATTGAACAATTTATTTCCTAGGCGCTGGTGGCCACCGGTTCCGGAAAAACATGAACCTTTACCTGGAAAACCAAAGTATACGGGAAATTTTAATGATGGATTTGGAAATAAAATGACGGTGCATGCGGTAGCAAACCCACGAAAAACAGGTATAGAACCGGCGCGAATATATGATCGGGCAACAGGATATGGAATAGTAACCTTTGACAAGAAAGGTAAGCAAATGACCATGGAATGTTGGCCTAGATATATCGATCCAAAGGCCAATCCAAACGGGCAATATGAAGGTTGGCCGATAACCGTTTCCCAAAAGGAAAATTATGCAAGAAATGCCAAGGGAAGTCTACCTCCTTTGGATTTAAGCAATTGTAACAAACCGATAGTAGAAGTATTTGAAGCGCAATCAGGGGAATTGGTGTATTCTCTTAGGGTCAATGATAAGGTTTTCCGGCCGGAAGTTTTTAGCGAGGGAAATTACTTCGTGAAAGTTACAGACGATAAGTTAGGAAAAAGTATGGTTTTTAATCAGATGAATACCAATTCTGATCCTATGGCCACTCTCAAAGTTGATTTTGATACCAATAAAGTATAAAACATCCCAAAATAAAATAGCCATATTCTAATGGAAATTTAAATTACCTCAACCATATAAATTAAGAATGAAAAAGAGATTACTATTAATACTACCTCTGATTGTCTTCTATTTGGCGGCTTGCCAAAGTCAGGAAGAGGAGCCTGTTCCTCCAAATATTGTATACATACTAGCTGATGATTTGGGATATGGCGATTTGGGATGTTATGGACAGGAAAAAATTGAAACACCCAATATTGATGCTTTGGCAGCTTCAGGAATGATGTTCACCCAACATTATTCAGGAGCACCTGTATGTGCACCCGCAAGAGCAGTATTGCTCACAGGGCAACATTCAGGTCATTCTCAAGTAAGGGGGAATGACGAATGGGGTAGTAGAGGTGATGTTTGGAATTACCATGCCATGTTAGCAGATTCTACCCTTGAAGGACAAAGGCCAATAGCAACAGGTACTTATACCCTTGGTTCAATGCTTCAAGAGGCTGGCTATACCACTGCTGTAGTTGGTAAATGGGGCTTAGGAGCTCCACATACCGAGGGGATCCCTACCAATCAAGGCTTTGATTATTTCTTTGGCTACAATTGTCAAAGGCAGGCCCACACCCTTTATCCGGTCCATCTTTATGAAAATGAATACAGGGTATATTTGAACAATGATACGATTGCTCCAAATAAGAAATTGCCGGAAGGAGCTGATCCTTATGATTTGGGAAATTATGGAGATTATTTTCTTACAGACTATGCGCCGGAGATAATGTCCGATAGAATTGCCAGCTTTGTAAACGAGCAAAGCAGCGATAAGCCTTTCTTTTTGTACTGGGCTACTCCTATTCCTCATGTTCCACTGCAAGCCCCCCAAAAATGGATTGATCACTATGTGGAGAAATTTGGAGATGAGGAACCTTATCTAGGAGAAAATTCTTATTTCCCTTCTCGCTATCCAAGGGCTACTTATGCAGCCATGGTTAGTTATATGGATGAGCAAGTAGGGCAACTTGTTGAACAATTAAAAAGGAAAGGGTTATATGAAAATACCTTAATCATTTTCACTTCCGACAACGGCCCTACTTTTAATGGGGGAACAGATTCTCCTTGGTTTAATAGTGGAGGAGCATTCCGAGAAGAAAAAGGTTTTGGCAAAGGCTTTCTTTATGAAGGCGGTATTAGGGTTCCCATGATCGCCTCTTGGCCAGGGAAAATCAAAGAAGGATCGGTAAGTGACCATGCCTCTGTTTTTTATGATGTTATGCCCACCTTAGCTGAAGTAGCCGGGAAACCTTTAGAATCTGCAACAGATGGCACTAGTTTTTATCCTACACTGATAGGACATGATCAAGCCCAGCCTGAATTTCTTTATTGGGAGTTTCCTTCTTACGGTGGTCAGATCGCTATCAGAATGGGAGATTGGAAAGCGTTGAAACTTAATGTTCAAAAAGGAGGATCTTCTTGGTTATTGTTTGACTTGAAAAGTGATCCTCTGGAAATGAACGATGTAGCTAAAGAAAATCCCGAGATAGTAAAGAAAGTAGAAGAAATTGTAGCAAGAGAACACACAACATCACCCAACGAGCGGTGGAGATTTGAGGAATTGGATGGGGTTTAACTGCCGTTAAGCCTTTCTTGTCCTTTTGAGTTGAATATAAATTAAAACCATTATCCCCCTTATGCCGACATTGTTATAAGGTGTAGATAATGGTTTTATTTTTTTTGCAG
Source organism: Cyclobacterium sp. 1_MG-2023 (assembly GCF_030546805.1). Lineage (GTDB taxonomy): Bacteria > Bacteroidota > Bacteroidia > Cytophagales > Cyclobacteriaceae > Cyclobacterium. The sequence goes on from NZ_JAUOPC010000011.1 coordinate 6,446, forward strand.
ATTATGAGTTTACAAAAAAAAATCTTATAAATAAGGTCTTTTTAAATACCGCAACAGATGATGTGTTGGCAATCTGCTTGATAACCATTAAATTAGAAAGGTAATTAAAGTAAACCCGGTAGGATTGAAAAACACAGCAGCTTTTACGTCAATATTTATGGTACTATTTATAGCTTCAGTGGCTTTAAATAGTTGTTCAAATGAGCATACCTACAAGGAAGCTTCAATTCCTGATCAGGTTAGTTATAACTTCCATATAAGACCTATATTATCTGACAATTGTTTTGCCTGCCATGGTCCTGATGCCAATAAAAGAGAATCGGGGTTAAGGTTAGATACTAAGGAGGGGGCCTACGCAGCTCTCAAAGAAAATCCGAATCGCCATGCGATTGTCCCCGGTAAATCCAATCAATCTGAAGTAATTACAAGAATTTTTTCTGAGGAGAATACTGAAAAAATGCCTCCCCTTGAATCCAATTTAAGCCTTTCGGATCAGGAAAGGCAATTGATTAAGAAGTGGGTAGACCAAGGTGCCGTTTACGAAAAGCATTGGGCTTTTGAGCCACCTGCGAAGAAAGATATTCCCGTATCGGCTCTACCGGAATGGGATCATAATCCCATTGATGGTTTTGTATTGGCCAAAATGAAAGAAAACGGGCTTACTCCTAATCCAAAAGCAGAAAAGAATTTCTTGTTAAAAAGGTTAAGTCTGGACCTTACCGGATTGCCGCCCACTTCTGAAGAAGTGCGGAGCTTCAACTCGGGCCAAAAATCCTGGGAGGAAATGATTGACGGATACCTAAGCAAACCTGCTTATGGAGAGAAATTGGCTTTGTTATGGTTAGACATATCCAGGTATGCGGATTCATTTGGTTATCAGAATGACAATATCAGGACACAATGGCCCTATAGGGATTGGGTAATTCACGCTTTTAATGAAAATTTCCCATATGATAAGTTTTTAAAATGGCAATTGGCCGGGGATCTGCTTCCGGAACCTAGCAGAGAACAACTCTTGGCTACTGCTTTTAACAGGAATCACAAAGTTACAGAGGAGGAAGGCGTTATTCATGAAGAGTACCGAATGGAATATGTGTTGGACAAAACGAATACCTTTAGCAAGGTGATTCTAGGGATGACCATGGAATGTGCCCAATGTCATGACCACAAGTATGATCCAATTTCTCAAAAAGATTATTACAACCTCTATGCATTTTTTAACAATACCCCTGAAAAAGGATTCGAAGGGGGAGCAGGATCTGCAGTGCGGGCAAAGACGCCTCTTATGTGGGTTAATACTGAGGATACGGAAGGTATACTGGACTTTATCAATCATCCGGATACCAATAAAATAGCCGTTTCCATTATGCAGGATTTAAAGGACTCAATTCGTCCCACTTTTATCCTGGACAGGGGCTTATATGATGCGCCAACGGGCGAAGCACTAAGCCCCAAAACACCGGACATCATCAAACCATTTTCAAAAGACTTGCCCAAAAATAGGCTAGGATTGGTAGAATGGGCTTTTGCTGAGGATCATCCTTTAACATCAAGGGTCTTTGTCAACCTTATTTGGCAGGAAATTTTTGGTGTGGGCCTAGTGCCCTCCTCAGGAGATTTTGGCATGCAGGGCAAACTCCCTACTCATCCTGAATTATTGGATTGGTTGGCTGTGGAATTTCGTGAAAGCGGTTGGGACATCAAAAAACTTATTAAACTAATCGTTAGCTCTTCCACCTATCAGCAATCTTCAGCTGTAAGCAAAAAAATGTTGGCCATTGACCCGGACAATACTTACTTGTCACGTTTCCCACGCTTGCGCTTGCACGCGGAATTAATCAGAGATATGGTATTGGCCAGTAGTGGTTTGCTGGTTGAAGAATTGGGTGGGCCAAGTGTTAAGCCATATCAACCGGAAGGACTTTGGGAAGCTTCCAGTTCCGGAAGAGGAGAGTTGAATATTTACCGGCAAGACAAGGGAGACAAATTGTATAGAAGAGGAATATATACCTTTATTAAACTCACTTTGCCTCCTCCTTCGCTTTTAATTTTTGATGGCAGCAATCGTGACATTTGCCAAGTCAATAGAAACCGTACCAATACCCCTTTGCAAGCTTTGGCCATGCTCAATGATCCTTTGGTTTTGGAAGCATCAAGGGTGCTAGCTGAAAATTTAGTCGATCAAATGAAAGACGAGAAAGCGGCAATTGGGGAGGCGTTTGTAAGGATTTTGGGTCGTTTGCCTAAAGACAAAGAAGATCAATTGCTTATGGATTTTTATGCAGAGGAGTTGTTACGCTTTGAAAAAAGTCCTGAAATTGCCTCCGGTTCTTTAGATATAGGCGAATCACCGACTTCAAAAAAAGAAGCGGTAAGGACAGCTGCCCTGATGCAAGTCATCGTAGCCCTTTATAATTTAGAAGAAGCCATCACCAAAACCTGACAGTAGTTTTTTAATTCAATTTAATGGCTTCTGACCACTGATCCAAAGTTTTGATTGAATTGGTTTTGAAGTCAATTTTCGTTATTTATTAGCAGTTCTATTCGCTTCCAAATTTACCGGCCTTTTCCTTTTTTTTTGTGTTATTCCTAAGCTTCCAAATAGGTTTGATTTCTTTTGATTACAATTCTTATTATAAAATCAAGGAACCTGCTTTTCCTGGCATTTTCAGGATAGAAAAGTACGGATGCATCACCAGCTTTTAGAATAACTTCCCTCAGTTGACCTTGAATTCCTTGAGACTTTTAAAAGATAAATCATTTATAATAAAAGTGTCATTTATAAATAAAATGCCATCTATAATAAATGATATGGGTTAAATACATAAAAATCTTTTATTACAACAAATTAATTTTTATGTTGTACAAAATTTTCAAATTAATATTTTAATAAATTAGTCTGTAACGAGCATAATTATGTAAAAATTGCCCGGTTGAATTGTTCGGATCCTATCTCAGTAAAAGTTTGCTAGAAAGGATGCTGATAATCGAAAGTTTACCAAAACCAATTACTTAATAAACCCAAATAATTATGAATAAACCTATACGCTACCTTTCTGGGAAGGTGTCAAAAACCCTGTATTTAGGAGGCTTATTGCAATGTTTAATCTCTCCAAATCTTCAAGCTGAAGAGGGAGTAAGCATCGCAGAAACAAGCCCTGACAAAGCCACTTTTTCCTACCTGCACACAGCAATTGAAGACCTCAAAAATGTTTCCGGAACTGTTACAGACAATCAGGGTGAGCCTGTTCCCGGTGCAACCGTGGTCATTGAAGGATCCACGACCGGTACTGTTACTGATATTGATGGGAAGTTTAGTCTGGATGTTCCTGAAGGTGCAGTACTATTGATTTCTTTTATTGGATACGAAACACAAAGGATCAATCCCGGTAATCAAACAAACCTTAGCATTACCTTGGTGGAAGATGCTACTTCTTTGGATGAAGTGGTTGTAGTGGGATATGGCGTTCAAGAGAAAGTAAATCTTACAGGAGCCATTTCCACGGTTGATTTTGACGATGAATTAACCAATCGCCCCTTGACCAATGCCTCCCAAGCCTTAGGGGGAACTGCATCCGGTATTTGGGTAAGTCAAAACTCAGGAAAACCTGGCAGCGATGGTGCGCAAATTAGGGTAAGAGGATGGGGAACCCTCAACAATTCCAATCCACTGATCATTATTGATGGTGTGGAAGGTTCTTTCAATCAATTGAACCCCAATGATATTGAAAATATTTCCGTATTGAAAGATGCTGCAAGTGCTGCCATTTATGGTTCCAAAGCTGCCAATGGAGTGGTTTTGGTGACCACCCGAATGGGTAAAAAGAATGAGGCAATGCAGATAAATGTAAACTCCTATTTTGGCGTGCAATCTTTGGGCAGAAGGTATGATGTGATCAATAACAGTGCTGAGCACATGGAACTAACCAATACTGCTTTAATGAATGAGGGATCTACGCCACTTTTTTCAGATGAACTGATTGCTGAATTTAGAAATGGAACAGACCCTTACAAATATCCCAATACAGATTGGTTTAAGGTAATTTTTAATTCAGCCAGTATTCAGGAACACAATATATCTATCCGTGGAGGTTCAGAGCAATCCTCCTCCTTTCTCTCATTCAATTACCTCAATCAGGATGGTATGGTGCCCAATACAAATACGGAGCGCTATGGGTTGAGGGCAAATATTACTTCCAATGTAAAAGATTGGTTGACAGTCAGTGGTCGCTTCAATTATATTCACAAAGATTCAAATGAACCTTATGCCGACGTCACCTATGGTTCCTTAGGGAGGGTATTTGAAATGTTGGGTGGTTCTGCTCCCTACATCGCCCCATATACCCGAGATGGAAGGTTTGGTTCCGTTCAGGCAATCAGTGAAGATGGGAATTTGCTGTTCGACAATAGGAATGCCTTGATTGATGCCGCCAATGGCTTAACCAATACAGAGCAGAACATCCTGACGCTAAACTTAAGCGCAGATGTAAAACTTACGGATTATCTTTCCTTTAAAACCACAGTTTCTTCCAATGGAAACTGGAATTTGGTTGATCGCTACAATACCAGTGTGTTTGGTTATACTGATACGGGAATTGAAACAACTACTAGGAACTATAACCGAGAAGGTTTAGAAATCAATAGGTCTCAGGTTTCTAGTCTGCAAAACAATTTGTTTTCCACCTTTAACTTTAAGAAGGATTACAATGAAATCCATAGTGTTTCCGCCATAGGAGGCATACAAGTGGAGACTTTTAAAGTAAAGAACATGTTTTCAAGACGTTCTGAACCACCGAAAGAAGGATTAACTCAGGTGGATGCAGGCACTTCCGGTATTCAAGGTGAAGGAAACATGAATGGCTTCCGCATATTTTCGTATTTCGGAAGGGCGAATTATACCCTGATGAGCAAATATTTATTTGAAGCCAACGTTAGGGCTGATGCATCCTCCAGATTTAGTAAAGCCAATCGATGGGGAGTGTTCCCTGGATTTTCTGCCGGTTGGAGATTGTCTGAAGAAGATTTTATTAAAGATGTTTCTGCGATTTCTAACCTTAAATTGAGGGCTTCTTGGGGGCAATTAGGAAATCAGAATATTTCAGGTTATTGGCCTTACCTGACTGTAATTGGTCAAAATAACAATCTAAGTTACAGTTACAATGGAAGTTTTTCTCCAGGTGCTGCTGTAACTGCTTTAGTGGATGAGAACATTACCTGGGAAACATCATCCTCTTTAGATATTGGTTTAGAGGTAGGCGTTTTGGATGATAGGATTACTTTGGAAGCGGATTATTTTAGGAAAACGACCAAAGACATTCTTGTGCAGCTACCTATTCCATCGGTGATGGGAGGAATTTCTTCCCCTTTTGAGAATGTCGGTCAAATGGAAAACAATGGCATTGAGTTTATCCTCAACTACAATAACCTAAAATTTGATAGGGATCAATTGGGATTCAATATGGGACTTAACCTGACTTATATCCAGAATGAAGTGACCAAATTTAGAGGGGGAGACTCTCCTGACCAATTGTACCTACTTAGAGAAGGTTACTCCTTTAGAACCCTTTATGGATTCAAGGCTATCGGCATTTATCAGTCAGACGATGAAGCCTTGGAACATATGCATGCCAACCCATTTACTCCTAAAGCTGGGAATCTAAAATATGAGGACCTTAACAATGATGGCAGGTTGAACTATGAAGATAAGATGGCGCTGGGTAATACCTTACCAAAGTATACTTTTGGCATATCGCCAAGCTTTAAATTCAAAGGATTTGACCTGAATCTTCTGTTCCAGGGGATTTTGGGCGTTAACATGTACACCCAAAATAACTTTACTGACCTGGACTGGGAAAATAGGATGATCTCTACCCGATGGAGAGATGCCTGGTCTCCCGAAAATCCGGATGCTGAAAACCCAAGCTTGAAATTCAATAATCCATGGGATAGCTACCAATCTTCTTATTGGGTGAATGAGGTGAATTTCATCAAATTAAAAAATGTTCAATTGGGCTACTCATTTCCTACACCAATGGTAGAAAAATTGGGCTTACAGAAAATTTACCTTTATGTCAATGGGCAAAATATTTTTTCTATAGCCAGTGATGGGTACGAAGGTTATGATCCGGAAAGAAATACTTTCGATGCGGGTTATCAAGTGTATCCAACCCCTAGGATTCTTTCAGCTGGTATCAATTTAAATTTCTAAGGACATGAAGACCAATAAATACATTATATACTTATTGACGATCGTTTTATTATTACCATTATCAAGTTGTGATGACGATTTTCTAGAATTTTATCCCGAAGATAAAATTACTTCAGCCAATTTTCCTCAAAATGAAGAGGACATTAAACTATTACTTAACGGTGTTTATGCCTTGATGCGGGAAAGATCCATTTACAATGAAGGATTATTTGGTTTTGGTGTTCTAGACGGTGCAACACCCAATGCTTTTAATTGGGGAAATACACCGATCGCAAGGGCAGGAACCGGTCAATTGAATTCTAGTGATGGAAGCATTGTCAATTTTAGATGGACGAGGTCCTATGCTATAATCTTTAGGGCCAATTACCTTTTACAGGCCTTGGATCAAGTGGATATACCCGAAGAGGATAAATCCATCTACCGTGCAGAAGCTAGATTTCTACGTGGACTGGCATATTCTATTCTTGCAGAAGGCTTTGGAGGTGTACCGATTATTTTGACAGCCATCTCTACAGAAGAAGCAAGGAATATTTCCAGAGCTAGTAGAGAAGAAACCTGGGATCAGGTAATGGCTGATTACAACATGGCAATTGATAATCTTCAGGCCGAAGCTCCTGAACTAGGTAGGGCAACCAAAGGGGCTGCATTGGGGATGAAAATGAGGGCTTTACTTTACCAAGGTAAATATGAGGAAGTATTGCAAGTTATCAATGAAATCGATGCTTTGAATAAATATGGGCTTTTTCCAAGCTATGAAGGATTGTTCAGGTTAGAAAATGAAAATAACATGGAAGTGATCTTTGATATTCAATACATTTCCGGAGAAAACTCCCAAGGATCTTTGCATGACCAGTATTGTGGAACAGGTACCGGCAGCTGGACCCGTGGAAGTCGCTATGTACCAACCGATGATTTGGTCAATGCTTATGAGATGATTGATGGATCCGAGGTTGATCCCAATAATCCTTATGAAGGGCGAGATCCCAGACTCGAGTTTACTGTAGTGGTACCGGGAGCCTATATATTGGGCTATAGGTTTCCTAATTATGAATACCCTGGAGGAGCTTTCAATCATCCTGGAAACCGACTAAAGCACCTTAGTGCAAGAAAATACCGCATAGAGCCTGAAGCAGATTTGCCTCCTTCCGGCCAGTCCGGCCTAAATAATATTGTCTTAAGGTATGCGGATGTGATTTTATCTAAAGCCGAAGCGATAATTGAGACCAATGGGGATATTGATGAAGCCATCAATTTGATTAATAGAATCCGGACGGAAAGGGAAGATGTGAAGATCAGCCCATTGCCTATGGGGCTTTCTCAGGAAGAAGCACGAGCAAAGCTTAGGCATGAAAGGAGAATAGAGTTTGCCTTAGAAGGATTGTATTGGGCCGACATCAAAAGGTGGGGTATTGGTTCGGAAATTTACCCTGTCGAGGTAAAAGACCACAATGGAAATGTGATTGAAACGAAGTTTCCGGATGGATACCTTGATTTTTATCAGTTGCTTCCAATCCCTGATAGTGAAATATCATTGAATGAAAACTTGACCCAAAATCCGGGCTGGTAATAAGCATGTATTATCGGGCCCTACCTTGGTAACACCAGGGAAGGGCTCGGATAATATTAACCTGGGGAAACTGAATAAAATAAGTGTGAAATGAATGTGTCAAAAATACTTTGCCCGCTCCTTGTTTTAACCCTTTACCTGAGTGCCTGCAATCGTCAGGAATCGAAGCTGGATCCTCCTCCAAATTTCATTGTTATTTTAGCTGATGATTTAGGTTATGGAGGTCTTGGGGCTTATGGAGACATTAAGCTAAAGACGCCTAATATTGATTATTTGGCTAAAAACGGAATCCGTTTCACTGATTTTCATTCCAATGCCCCCGTGTGTTCACCTACCCGAGCTGCCCTTATGACCGGAAATTATCAGCAGCGGTCAGGTATGGAAGGCGTAATATATGTTAGGGGAGAAACAAGAAAGGTGGGGCTTGATACAGCTCAGACGACTGTTGCCAAATTGCTGAAATCGGCAGGGTATCAAACCGGAATAATGGGAAAGTGGCATTTGGGATACCAAAAGCAATACAACCCTGTTCATCATGGTTTTGATACCTTTTTTGGGTATATAAGTGGGAATATCGATTACCACAGCCATTATGACAATGCCGGAATCTATGATTGGTGGCATAACCTGGATAGTATTTATGAAGAGGGGTATGTGACCGATTTAATCACGCAGCATGCAGTGGATTTTATAAAAGATAATAAAGAAGCTCCCTTTTTTCTGTACGTTTCTCAGGAAGCCCCACATGTTCCATTTCAGGGGAGAAATGATCCGGCTTACAGGTTCCCCGGTAAGGAGTTTAGCTATCATGGCCCTGTAAAGGATACTTTGGAAGTATACAATGAGATGGTGGAGGTAATGGATGAAGGAGTGGGAGAAATCATGGATGCTTTGCGGGAAACAGGACTAGAAGAAAACACCCTGGTTTTGTTTATTTCCGACAATGGGGCGGAAGTATTTGGAAACAATGGAGAGTTAAGTGGAAATAAAGGCAACCTCCTGGAAGGAGGCCATAGGGTACCGGGTATTGCCTATTGGAAGGGCAATATTAAACCTGGAGAATCGGCCGAAACAATTATGAGCATGGATATTTTACCAACCTTACTGGAAATGAGCGGAGCTATTTTACCCGAAAAAACTAAATTTGATGGGGTTGATCTTTCCAAACACCTTTTCACGGGAGAACCCCTTCAAGAAAGGACCTTGTTTTGGAGGTATAGAAATCAGAAAGTGGCCAGGCATCAGGAATGGAAGCTTCTTCTTTCAGATAAGGATACCTTATTGGTAAATTTGGAACAGGATCCATTGGAAAAACATAATCTTGCCATAGAAAAACCGCGCATTTTAAAGGAACTTCTGGACAAACTGGGAGAATGGGAAAAAGAAATGGGGCCGGTAGAAAAGATGAAGACCATCTAGTATATCATTTGCACAAATCGAAAAATATTTACAATGTTACGTAATTTCATAGTCTTACTTGTCATCGCATTTACTTCTTATCAAGGGAGCTTGGCACAAAATAAAAAGTCACCCAATATTGTGCTGCTTTTTGCCGATGACTTGGGGTATAGGGACTTGAGTTGTTATGGTAGTACTCAGGTCAAAACACCAAACTTAGACAAACTTGCTGCCAAGGGAATAAGGTTTACTGATTTCTATGCAGGATCTGCGGTCTGCTCCCCCTCCAGGGCTGCTTTAATGACCGGGCGATCTTCTGTGAGGGCAGGCATCTACAGCTGGATCCACACTTCACATATTATGCATTTGGCTGAATCGGAGTTTACGACGGCTGAGTTATTGAAGAAGGCCGGCTATGCTACTGCCCATATCGGTAAGTGGCATTTAGGTTATGACTTGGAAGAAGCTTCGGGTCCCGGGCCAAATCCCGGAGATCAAGGCTTTGACCATTGGATTGCAACCGGTAACAATGCACTTCCCTCTCACGAAAATCCGGTAAATTTTGTCCGCAATGGGCAGGCTTTAGGTGAGGTAGAAGGTTTTTCGTCTCATATCCTCGCTGATGAAGCGATAGGTTGGCTTGAAAACCGTCCAAAAGACCAACCCTTTTTTATAAACCTATGGTTTCACGAACCTCATCAAAAAGTGGCCGCACCGGAAAAGTTTCTATCCGAACACAAGGATACTAATCTCCCTGCTTACTATGGCAGTATAGAAAATATGGATGCGGCAATTGGAAGAATATTGGAGGAGCTAGAAAATCAAGGGCTTATTGAAGAAACTTTGATCGTTTTTATGTCAGATAATGGAAGTTACCGAGGGGCCCATGGCAGCAACGGTGAACTGACCAAAGGCAAAACTACCTTGTGGGAAGGCGGAATTCGAGTGCCGGGGATATTTAGCTGGCCGGGAGTTATTGCAGAAGGGACCATAGAAAACAAGCCTGCCGGAGTGGTAGATGTTTTTCCCACGATTAAAGAAATTGTCGGAGGAGAAATTGATCCTGAAATTGTAATTGACGGTTCCAGCTTGCTTCCTCTATTTAAGGCGGGTAAATTTGAGCGTAGCAAGCCTTTGTATTGGTTTTATCCTCCATCCAGACCTGTTGCCGTAATCAGGCAAGGCCCCTGGAATTTGATTGCTGACCCTGAGATAGACATTCCCAGAGGGAATATGTTTCAAGAAGCGTATATTGGGATGATCAAAGAGACCAAGCTAGTTAATTTTAGGCTGTATAACCTTAGAAATGACCCCAAACAAAATAAGGATGTGTCCTCAGATAATCCTGAAGTATTCGAAAGCATGAAAAAAGAAATGATCCGGTTACACGATGAAATTGTGGAAGAAGCGATTGACTGGAGAAGTTTCTCTTGGGACAATAATTAAATTCAAATAATAAAATATAAAAAATGAAGATAACCGGATGGAAGCACATAGGGCTAACCTGTCTTATGTTAGGTTTAGGAATTGTGCATGCTCAAACCTTAAAGAACAGCAAGAAACCCAATATTTTAATTATTTTCACTGATGATCAGGGGTATCATGATGTCTCATATTATGGCACAGAAGATATTCAAACACCCCATATTGATGCCATTAGAAATGATGGGATGCAGTTCGATTATTTCTATACCAATTCTCCCGTTTGTGCCCCCACTAGGGCTTCTTTGATGTCGGGTCGGTATCCGGATCATGTAGGCGTACCCGGCTTGGTGAGGTCCAATCCTAAAAACAATTGGGGGTATTTAAACCCAGAAACAGTATTGTTGCCCGCCATGCTTAAAAAAGGTGGGTACCACACTGCTCATATAGGGAAATGGAATCTTGGACTAGAACATCCGAACCTTCCCAATGACCATGGATTTGACTATTTTCATGGATGGTTAGAAGACATGATGGACGATTATATCACCCATAGAAGACATGGGAAAAATTATATGCGTTTGAATGAAGGAGTTATTGATCCTAAAGGGCATGCCACCGATCTTTTTACTGAATGGTCAGTGAATTATATACAAGAGAGAGAAAAGAAAGAAGATCCTTTTTTTCTGTATTTGGCCTATAATGCGCCTCACTTTCCAGTGCAACCTCCAAAGGAATGGGTTGAAAAGGTGAAAAAAAGAGAGCCGGGATTACCTGAAAAAAGAGCCAACCTAATTGCATTTATTGAACATCTGGATGATGGTATTGGTCAGGTAATCAATGCACTAAAAGAAACCGGGCAATATGAAAACACCCTAATTATTTTCACCAGTGATAATGGGGGGCACCTTCCTGATCTGGCAAACAACGGTTTATTGAGAGATGGAAAGCAAAGCATGTATGAAGGAGGGTTACGTGTGCCTACTGCCATCTCCTGGCCTGCAAAAATCAAAGCTGGTACCAGTTCTGATCAAGTGAATTTATCCATGGATATTTTCCCTACACTTACCGAAATAGCTGGTGTTCCTTTGGATCATGATATCAATGGAAGAAGTTTTCTTTCCACACTATTGGGAGAAACCATGCGGGAAGAAGTCAGACCTTTGTATTTTGTAAGAAGGGAAGGGGGGACAAGGTATGGTGGAAAAGCCTACCATGCCTTACGTTTAGGAGATTGGAAATTACTACAAAACAGCCCTTTCCAACCTATGGAGCTATATAATCTCAAAGAAGACCCTTATGAGAAGAATAATATTATAATGGAAAATAAAGAGGTTTTTCAAAAATTAAATGCTTATTTAATGTCTCATATTCAGGAAGGGGGCAAAGTTCCTTGGCAAAAACCTGAATAGCTCAAAAAGTTTTTTATTAATTATAAGATCAAAAAAAATGAAATCAAGTATCCCCGGAATAGCCTTAAGTCTGTTAATCAGTTGTATAGGTTTTTTTATTACCTCTGCAGAGGCAAGGCAAGAAGCCGAAAAGCCCAATATAATTGTAATTTTTGCGGATGACTTGGGTTATGGAGACTTGGGGGTGTTTGGTCATCCCTCCATTAAAACACCTAATTTGGATAAAATGGCCTTTGAGGGGCAGAAATGGACCAATTTTTATGTTGCTGCTCCGGTTTGTACACCTAGTAGAGCAGGACTTCTTACCGGAAGGTTACCTATCCGATCAGGGATGAGCAGTGACAAAAGAAGGGTGCTTTTTCCGGATTCTGATGGTGGGCTACCACAATCAGAAATAACAATAGCTAAAGCATTAAAGGGAAATGGTTACCAGACTGCGGCAATTGGAAAATGGCACCTAGGGCATAAGTCACCTTACCTTCCTACAGATCATGGTTTCGACAGTTATTTTGGCATTCCTTACTCCAATGATATGGATAAGATTGACAAGACAGATCACTTTACTTTGACCGATAATGAAAAATTTGATGCTTATAATGTTCCCTTGATGAGGGACACTGGAATTGCCGAAAGGCCAACCGATCAGCGCACCCTTACCAAGAGGTATACAGAAGAGGCAGTCTCTAAAATCAAAGCCTTTAAAGACGAACCATTTTTCATCTATTTGGCCCATAATCTGCCACACATTCCATTGTTCAGGTCTGCAGCATTTAAAGATCAGTCTTTGGGAGGAATATACGGAGATGTAATTGAGGAGATAGACTGGTCTGTGGGTCAAATTCTTTCCACCTTAAAGGAAGAAGGGATTGCAGAAAACACCTTGGTGGTCTTCACTTCTGACAATGGACCTTGGCATGTGTTCAAAACCCATGGTGGAACCGCAGGTCTATTAAGAGGTGCCAAAGGAGGTACTTTTGAAGGAGGAATGAGAGAACCAACCGTTTTTTGGTGGCCTGCTCAAATCAAACCCGGTGTAGTGATGGATATGGGAACCACAATGGATCTTTTACCTACATTTTGTGCCATATCAGGTACTGCATTGCCCAATGATAGGGTGTATGATGGTTACGATATATCCGGCTTATTGAAGGGTACAGGAAAAAGTGAAAGAGAAACGGTATTTTACTATCGAGGTCAAAGAGTATATGCCATCAGAAAAGGAGATTACAAGGCGCACTTTATTACACAGCTAGAATACGGTAATCCTACGGCACATCCGGTAACTCAGCCTGAAGTGATCGTAGAAAATAAGGCCACTGTTTTAGAAACGCCTTTATTGTATAACGTCAATGTAGATCCCGGTGAACGATTCAATATCGCCGCAGACCATCCTGAGATAATTGCTGAGATAAGAGCGGAATTGGCTGCTCATCAAGCGACTATTGTTCCTGTGGAAAATCAACTTGAAAAGTATCCTAAATAAACGATAAATCACCCAAGATAGACTAAGCATGAAAGCTTTCTTTTCTATATTCATCTTTATTTTATGTTTCCATTCCATAGAGCTGGATGCATTTCAATCTAAAGAACCGCCACCCAATGTTGTCCTAATAATTACTGATGATCAGGGCTATGGAGACTTTGGTTTTACCGGCAACCCACATGTAAAAACGCCAGTGATAGATAATTTGGCTGCAGAAAGCGTACGCCTAAATAATTTTTATGTTTCTCCGGTATGTGCTCCTACAAGGTCCAGTTTAATGACCGGAAGGTATTCTCTGCGCACGGGTGTGAGAGATACGTATAATGGGGGAGCCACCATGGCTACGGAGGAAGTTACTCTGGCTGAAATGCTTAAAGAGGCAGGATATGCAACGGGTGTCTTTGGAAAATGGCATTTGGGAGACAATTACCCTTTTCGACCCGGAGATCAGGGATTCGATGAATCATTGATTCACTTGTCAGGTGGAATGGGACAGCCGGGTGATTTTACGACTTATTTTAAAATGGACCGTAGTTATTTTGACCCAACTCTCTGGTACAATGGCAAACAGAAATCTTTTCTGGGGTATTGTTCAGATATATTTACTGATGAGGCCATTCACTTTGTTGAAAAGCAAAGTAAGGATCAACCATTTTTTCTGTATTTGTCATTCAATGCTCCACATACTCCCTTGCAGGTACCGGATAAATATTATGAAAAATACAAAGACATAGATCCCTCTTCAGGTTTTGAAAATCAGAACATGCCATTTCCTAAGATGAGCGAAAAGGACAAAGAAGATGCAAGAAAAGTATATGCCATGGTTTCCAATATTGATGATAATATGGGGGAATTAATGCATAAACTGGAAGAATTAGATATTGCTGATAATACCATTTTTGTCTTTATGACAGACAATGGACCGCAGCAGTCTAGGTATGTGGCGGGCCTTAGAGGTAAGAAGGGGAGTGTTTACCGTGGTGGGGTGAAGGTGCCTTTTTTAATCAAATACCCTAAAGTTCTTGCAACCAATAAAGAAGTGAATACTATCTTGGCACATATTGATGTGATGCCAACATTGGCTGAGCTTTGCCAGGCGAAATTACCGGAAGATAGAGTGATTGATGGGCAAAGTTTTGCAGGAATTTTGAAAGGAGAGGGGAAATCTGAAACAGGTTTTGAACAAAGACCTTTGTTTTTCTATTGGACGCGAAAATTACCGGAATTGTACGACAATGTGGCCATTCAGCAAGGGCCTTATAAATTGGTAGGCAATACCGGATTTGATGCTGAACCTAAAGATTTCGAATTGTTTCATCTGGAAAATGATCCCTATGAACTTGAGAACCTAGTTGAACAAGACCAAGAAAAGGCAGAAGAATTAAAAGAGAGTATGGATCAATTGGTAGAAGAGTTAACCGCTTCTCCCAACCTCAAAGAAGAACAACGACCTATCATAGGAACTACCCATGAAAATCCACTTGTACTGAATCGAAATGATGCTTCGGGGCAAAGAGGTATATGGACCCAGGAAGAAGTTTACGGCTATTGGAATGTTCAAATACTAGAGGGAAATTACAATATCAGGTACAAGTTTATTGAACCTTTGGAGAAGGCAGGTAAGGTGATGTTGGAAACCAATACGCAAATTATTCAATCCCACATTAGCAATATGCCCACTGATATCATTGAACTTAAAAATGTTTCCTTAAAGGCTTATAAAGGAAGTGTGACGCCACATTTTATGAGTGGAGGAAAAAGCATTTTTCCTTTATGGGTGGAATTTGAGCGAATAGATTAGAGGAGGTATAGTAATTTAAAGTGCTACTTTATCTTTTTTACCTTGGAAACCAATGAGCCACTTAATAGAAAAGGTCAGCATATTACTGCTGACCTTTTTTAATATACAATATTTAAATATTACGCATTGGCATTTTGAGGTGCCCAATGAGAACATAACATTCCCGGAGCCGCTTTTTGCGGGTTGGCACAATCTGATGTTTCATACTTTAGGCAAGAGTCACAATTTCTGTTATCTTTTAATGCTGCCTTCATTTGGAAGGTGTCACATGTATAGCTATCGTTGACTTTTACACCATGAACTTTACATACGCCATTTGAACTCAAATTCTCACAATTACTGCAGTTACTCGCTAATCTAATAGACATAATGTTTTGGTTTTAGTTATGAAACAAAACTACAATACCATTCGGATAGAATGAATTTAAATAGCTGATAATCAATTATTTGAATTTAGATCGGTTAAAAATAGCTTGCTATGTAGTTGAGGCTAAGTTTGTTCAATCCCGGATAATTTTTTAATGTTCAACTTAATTTCCAAGGATTAGGTAGGGAGATTTGGATATGGTTTTAATTCCAAAACAAGCCTTAAATAATTATTTTAAATTTTGTAAACATAAGACATTAGTTGTGTTTTATTTTAAATGAAACAAGAATTCATTTGATTTTTTATAGGTTTTGTAAAAAAATTAAACGGATTAAATGATTTTTAAATAATGTTTTACTAATATTAATTTAACAAATAAAATAGAGATATTTGTACATTTATAAAAATTTAGTTTTTTATTTCCTGATTAAAAATTTATTCCATTTTGTTTTTAAAAGTTATGCTTAGTTTTAAAGCTAATTTTTTAGATATGGTTTAAAAGGATTACCTGAACAAGGTGCAAGATTCGGTTGCTCATGGGGGAGAATAGGGTTATTTGGAAATTGTAGTGATGTGAAAATTAAATTTGGTAAAAATGAGTTTCGTTCTAATTTAAAGTAAGTTTTTCACGAATTCATTATATTAATAAAACGTAAAATTTATCCATTCAATATAACGCTTAATCCGTACCCTATGAGAAAAACTATTCTAAAAAAGAAAAACCACCGAGGAATTGGGTTGGTTTTTCAACTCTTCACACTTTTGCTTTTAATTCAGCCGGTAATGGCGAATGCAGCCATGCCTGTAATATTTCGGCTGGCAGATATTAAAGGTAAGATTGTTGATGAAACGGGAGAACCATTGCCCGGTGCAACGATCACTATTGAAGGAACCACTCAAGGGACGGTTTCCGATATTGATGGTAACTTTACCCTAGAAGTTCCCGAAAATGGAACCTTAATAATTTCCTTTATCGGGTACGAAACCCAAACCCTAACTATTGGAAATGAGAGCTTTCTCAATATACAAATGGTTCAGGAAGAATCTTCTTTGAATGAAGTCTTAGTTGTGGGATATGGTACACAGGAAAAACGGGATGTTACCGGTGCAGTTTCTTCGATAAAAGGAGACAATCTAGAGAATTTACCTGTTTCCGGTGCAGCACAAGCGCTTCAAGGAAGAGCTGCCGGCGTCAATATCGTGAGAAATGGCGGAGCACCGGGCAACCAAGGATCCATTAGGATTAGAGGAACAGGCACCTTAAACAATGCTGATCCCTTAATTATTATTGATGGAGTACCCGGAGGCAGTTTAAATGATGTAAATCCAAATAATATTGAATCCATTGAGATATTAAAGGATGCATCAGCTTCTGCAATATATGGTACGCGAGCTGCCAATGGTGTGGTGATTGTGACCACCAAAAGAGGAGATTTCAACCAACCCTTAAAAGTTGAAGTGAATGGTTATATGGGTGTATCAAATGCCATTAAAACCATTGATGTACTGGATGCTCCAACTTTAGCCACATTAAAAAGAGAAAGGTATACCAATGATGGCTTAGCCATCAACCCTATCTGGGAAGATCCTGCCTATCAGACACAAATGACAGACTGGCAAAAAGAATTGCTGGGACAAGGTTCTACCCAGAATGTTGACCTTACCCTGAGAGGGGGAAACAACAACTCTTCATTTATGATGGCGGGAGGATACTTTAAAGAGGAAGGAATGATTACCAATTCTGATTTCAGACGTTTGAGTTTCAGAATTAATTCTGACCACAAGCTAAGTGAAAAATTTAAAATTGGTCAAAACCTTCAACTTGTTTCGATCAACCAAAGAAGTCCTAATACCTTGTCTGCGCAAACAGGGGTGTTATGGAGCGCGATACGTTTCCATCCCGGTTTGCCAGTGATGTATCCTGATGGATCTTACAGCTCTTCTCAAATATCGGGAGAATTTGGCGATATCAATAATCCGATCTTCACTCAGGATACGCAAGACAATAATAGTACAACGCATAAAATTTTAGGAAATCTGAATGCGGAATATGAGCTAATGGAAGGGTTGAAATTCCGTGTAAATTTCGGTCTGGATGGCTTCATTAGTGATGGATATAATTTTAATATCATTGTCAATGACCAAATAAGAACTTCCTCACAGAATTCACTTTCTAGGAGCTACAATGAATACTATTCTGTTTTGGCAGAATACTTTGTTTCTTATGATAAGTTCTTCAATGAGCTTCATAAAGTCAATTTTGTTGGTGGATACACCACACAAACCTTCAATTCTGATGGGTTTAGCGCCAGTAAAAGAGATTTCTTGGATGAGTCTTATGACCAAAGATTCCTCAGCGTTGGGCAGACATTGTATGGGATTGATGGGAGCAAGTCGTACGATGCATTGGCCTCATACTTTGGAAGGGCCACCTACAATTATGATGAACGCTACTTGTTAACAGCTACTTTTAGAAGTGATGGCTCATCTAAATTTGCTTCAGGTAATCGTTGGGGTTACTTTCCGGCATTCTCCTTAGGTTGGAGAATCTCTGAAGAAGAATTCTTTAAGAATGTAGGTTTTATTTCCAATATGAAACTGACCGGTGGTTGGGGAAGCTTGGGAAATCAAAATGTTCCCGGTTTACAGTACCTGGCATTGATCAGCTCCGGTAGGAGGTATTCATTTGGTGGTAACCAAACAGTAGGTGCCGCACAAACCAGGGTACCAAATATCGGCATTACCTGGGAAACAGCTCAAATGACCAATATTGGTTTGGATTTAGGCTTTTTAGACAATCGCCTTTTGGCAAACTTTAATTACTTTATTAAAGACACCAAAGACATGTTAATCGCTCCCCCTACCATTGGTTCCATAGGTACTGCCCAAATACCCAATCAAAACCTTGGAGAGCTTAGAAACAAGGGACTTGAAATGGAGGTATTGTTCAGAGAGACGCAGGGAAAATTAACTTATAGCATCAGCGGTAATGCTTCATTTATACAGAATGAAGTTACCCAATTGGTAGATGGTAATTTTATCGGGTCCAGACTTTATGGAAGGTCTAGCCAAGAGTTGTCCAGAACCTACGAAGGTTCACCCATTGCTAGTTTTTATGGATGGAGAGCAGATGGACTTTACCAAACTGCAGAAGAGATTCAAAATGATTCCAATATCGCCAATGATCCTAGAAAAACTGCCGGATTGATTCAGCCCGGTGATGTTAAGTTTTTGGATCTTAATGATGATGGTTTGATCGATGAAGAAGATAGAGAGATTATTGGAAACCCTCACCCTAAAGTAGTTTATGGTTTGAATGCTCAGTTGGGGTATGGAAATTTCGATTTTAGCTTATTCTTCCTTGGTAATGCAGGCTTTGATATTTACAATGCTGACAGAATGCAGGGAATTGATCCTACTTATCCATTTAATATGTATGCTGAGACCATCAATAGATGGAACGGTGAGGGAACCAGCAATGAAATTCCAAGAATGACCACCAAAAGGGATAACCTTAATCACAGAACTTCTGACTTGTTTTTAGAAAAAGGAGATTTCTTAAGGTTAAAAAATATTGTATTGGGATATACTTTACCTGATCCAATTACTAGCAGGTTGGGTATTTCCAAGGCAAGATTTTATGTAACAGGACAAAACGTATTTGTCTTGACGGGCTACTCCGGAATGGACCCGGAATTGGGTTATACGGATGGAAACCTGCAGTTGAATGTAGATTATGCGCAATATCCACAATCCAGAAGCTGGACCATAGGTACAACAATAACTTTCTAATCAAGCTTATGAAAAATATAATTCAACTTCTTTTGTTGCTGGTATTTATTACTACAGCATGTGATGACAATATACTAGAGACGACTCCTTATGGCCAATCTACCTCTTCACAGTTTTGGAGAAATGGGGAAGATGCAGTAGCTGCTGCCAATGCCATGTATGAGCCGCTAACAGTGGAGGATTTTTATGGTCATGCAGAGCATACCTTTGATATTCCTTCTGATGATCAATTTAGGGCAGGGGATCATGGGGAGGATCAGGCCATCGAGTCCTTTACCTTTGATGCCGGTAATCCGCAATTGTACTATAGCTGGAGGCATAAATATGAAGTAATATCCAGGGCCAATGCAGTGTTAATTAATGTTCCTGATATAACCATGGATCAAACCCTTAAGGATAGAACATTAGGTGAAGCCTATTTTCTTAGAGGTTTTATGTACTGGAGGTTTGTTGTAATCTATGGAGGTGTTCCTTTAATTTTGGAGGAAGACGTTCTAGCTAATAACTACAATAAACCTAGGGCAAGCTTGGAAGAAACCTTTGCACAGATTGAATCAGACCTGATGGAGGCGGCAAATCTTCTACCTGCCACACATGGTTCAGATGATTTGGGTAGACCTAATAAAGGTGCTGCCAATGGATTATTGGCTAAAATGTACCTATATAAAGAAGAGTTTGATAAGACCATTTCCTATGGACAAATGGTATTGGACGGTCCATATCCTCTAGCAGCTGATTTTCAAGATAATTTCCGTGTAGAAACGCAAAATAATCCGGAAGTATTGTTTTCAATTCAAAGTCTTCAAGGATGGCAAGACAACACCCATATCATCTATACCACACCTAGGCCATGGGGAGGTTGGGATTTTCATGAACCGGTGCAAGATTTGATAGAGGAGTTTGAAGAGGGAGATCCAAGGTTAGATTATACCGTTTACAAACCTGGGGATATGGTAGATTTGGGAGGAGACAATGGGCTTACTGAATATACAGCAGACCTTTCTTCCACTGGCTACCATTTCAGGAAATACTCCTCATGGAACCCTCAAGGAGGGCTAAATATGAGCCATAATAACCCTATTCTTAGAACAGCTGATGTTTTGCTTTTGGTGGCTGAAGCCAAGATTAGATCCGGCCAAAATGGAGATGCTGAAATCAATGAGGTAAGACAGCGTGCCGGGAGAGAGCTTTTGTCCAATGCAACCATGGAAGATTTAATCCATGAGCGTAGAGTAGAGTTGGCAGGTGAAAACCAAAGGCATCAAGATCTTATCCGTTGGGACAAGGCCAATTTGGTGGATATTGTGGCTATTTATAAAAAAGATTTGGGTCCTTTAAAACCACCTAGAAATTTCGATAGGCCTAAACATTATCTTTTCGCTATACCTCAAAGAGAAATTGATTTGAGTAATGGGGTATTGACACAAAATCCAGAATACTAATGGTGAATAGGACAATGGTCTTCCTATTTGTTCTGGCATTGCTAATGTCCTGTGGTGCCAATACCGAGCAAAAAATCATTGGGGAATGGAAATTGGATTCGGCTTATTATCATTATAATCAATTCAATTTTTCCAGTGATGGATGGCATCAGGATGAGCGATACAATTTCTTACCCACTGGTGAAACCATCACCAGTGCGGTAAATTCCTCCATTCAAAACAAATATACCATTGAGGACAAACACCTAAACTACTATGATGAAAAGGGCAACCTTGTCAATATTTATGAGATCCTTTCACTTAGTGAGGAAAATATGGTTTTGAGAGTGGAAAAAAAGCCTTTGTTTAAAGGGGCAAATCAAAATAGGTTTGAAGTCCGTTATTTTTCCAAAGTAAACTGAATGAGAAATTAAAAACCGTAAAAGTTTAAAGCCTAGAGAATGGGCTTTAAACTTTTACGGATAGATTTATAGTTTTAAAAGTGCCTTCATATGTTGGGGGTACTTTTTTTATTTTGACCACCCCTCTAATTGAATAGTTTTAATGGATTTACCATCCGCATCAAAATATTCAACCTTTTCAAGGCCTATCTCAGGAAAAATAGGGTTGGACCCTTGACTCAAGTAGCCAGATCCATGATAAAATTCTACCAACCTTTTTATGCCATCCTTAAAAGATTTAATTGCTTTAACTGAGCCACTGACATGAGGCAAAGGTTTGAGGTTTAATCTCTTATCGGGTAAACTTAGCCATTGTGAAGGTTGATTGTTTTTAGCTGCTAAATGCATCAATCCATATTCTTTTCCTAGGAAAACGGGAACCAAACTTCGGACATCCCCGCTCAGTTGGAGCATTTGATCCTTTATTAGAAATGCGCCATTGTCCGAATACTCTAGTCTTAAGCCATATCCGGCATCATATTGTCCTGTTATTACCTCTGTTTGATGAAAATTTCCAGCCAGCAAAATTTCCATTCTGCCATTTCCATCAAAGTCCCCGGCATCTATACCAAATACGGGCGACACCTGGGCAATATTAGGTAATGGGATTTTGTCAAAGCCTTCCTCTCCCTTATTTATCAAAAGAATGGAAGAAAAGATCTTGGCCTCAAGTTTATTTTCTGTACTGTCCAGGTAAGCTTTTCCAAGCAATGTGCTTAAAGTGGCTTGTGCATAACTGTGGTAATCATTGAATTTTTTCTTCAACGAAGGGATTTGTTGGAAAATGTCATCTCTGGGATGCATGGGGTACCTTTTACCATCTTCCATATAGGAAATTATGGCCTCACTTTTCCCATTCTTATCGAAATCTGCCCAGTGAATCTGTAACGGATTGTTTTCACTACTTTTGTACCGACTATTTAAACCCAGGTTACCCATTATATAATCGGTTTGGCCATTCTGGTTGATGTCTGCACCGATTATACTGTTCCACCAGCCTGTGCTTTCTTCCAAACCTGGAATATTTTCCTTCAAAACCAAGCGACCTGACTGATTCTCAAAAAGTGTAATTTCCATCCATTCTCCCACGACAATCAAGTCTGTCCAATTGTCTTGATTATAGTCGGTCCATAGGGCAGACGTGACCATGCCTATGTTTTCTAATCCGGGAGCAATTTCCCCAGCAACTTCCCTGAATTGCCCCTCGTTGTTCTGAAGCAATTGAGATTTGCCGGGCATTGGGTAATTATTGGGTGCCAATCTACCTCCAACAAACAGATCCATATCTCCATCCTTATCAAAATCTGCTCCGACCACTGCTGAACTGCTAGCGAAAATTTCAGGTAGTGCCTTGGAGTCTAAGCTAAACTTTCCCTTTCCATCATTGATATATAACCGATCCTTGTATAACTTGGATCCGGCTTCAAATTCGTTTCCCCCTGAGGCAATGTATAGGTCTTGATCTCCATCTGAATCAGCATCAAAAAAAAGTATTCCCATGTCTTCGTATTGAGCATTTTTACTTGACAGAGAAAGGCTGTCAAACCCTCCGGCTTCATTATTGAAAAATAATTTTCCCGATTGACCATAGGCCCCACCGATATAATAATCTTCCAGTTTATCACCATTGATATCTGCAACAGCTATACCCGGCCCTAATTGAGAATGCTTGTGAGGTAACAAAGGTTGTAAGTTGAAATCTGCATAAAACAACTCGCGATGCTCGAATGATGGAAGAAATTTGGACGGTTCTTCTTCTATTTTAAAGGGGAGGTTATTTGCCTTTTTTCGATTTGTATTACTTGGCTCAGGATTATAAGAAATGTTGAGGACTTGATTGGCCGGGATGGCGGATAATTTTTGGTAGTTGCCATCCGGCCATTGGATCAAAAGGGAGTCAACGGTATGCTCTCGACCCAAACCAAAATGAATGGTTTCACTAACCGAAGACTGATAGCCTCTGGTCAGATAGTGTTCATAATATTGAACCCCTCCCTTATTATAAAGATTGATTTTAGCACCTAAGGCCTGTAAATTTCCTTTTTTTCCGGTAAGCTTAATTTGCAGGAAATTGTTGTTCTCATCCGAATGGCCATTGTTTTTATAAATGGAAGCTTTACTGTAGGTATTGTTAATTATTAAATCTAGCTGACCGTCGTTGTTGAGGTCCGAAAATGCCACACCACTTGAATAACCGGGTAGGTCAAAACCCCAAGCCTTAGACACATCTTCAAAGGTGAGGTCCTGCTTGTTTTGAAACATAAAATTGGCAAGGTGGGCTCCTTCGAGGGGCTTTAATTTTTCAAATATTTCACGGCTGTTCAAACGGGCAAAATTGGATCTGTAATCTACAAAATCCCGATTGGTGATGTCTCGTGGATAGCCATTTGTAATGAATAAGTCCTTCCAACCATCATTGTTCCAATCGGCCCACAAGGGAGCCCAGCTCCAATCGGTAGCTGCTACTCCTGCCATAAAGCCGATGTCTGAAAACAGTGGCAAGGAATCGTTTGAAAAACCCCGGTTGAGCTGAAGGGTATTCCGCATAAATTGAGGTTCATAACCCGTCTTTATTTCAGAAGTAAAACGGTCATGGCCTGTCTTCCCAAACATTAATTTCTGGCGGTAGTTTTTATCGGGCAACATGTCTACTTCCACTAAATCCGGCTTGCCATCATTGTTTATATCGGCTATATCATTTCCCATGGCGGAATAACTGGTGTGTTGGAATACCTTTGCTGCAATATTTTTAAAAGTTCCATCTTGCTGATTCAGGTATAAAATATCATTCGATAGGTAATCATTGCTTATAAAAATGTCCGGCCATAAATCCCCATTAATGTCGGAAACTGCCAAGCCCAAACCATAGCCTTCAATGGTAATTCCACTTGCCGCTGACACATCGGTAAAAGTTAGGTCCCCATTGTTTTGAAATAACTTGTCGGTATTCAACATTTCACCGTTGATCCTTTTTGGTCGAATGATGTTGGGCCCGGTTTCATCCGTCATATTGTTCATTAGGTACATGTCTAAATCCCCATCCCTATCATAATCAAAAAAGGCAGCCTGGGTGCTAAACCCTGTGTCATCCAATCCATAATCAGCAGCTTTTTCAATAAATTTAAAATCTCCTAAGTTGATGTACAATTCATTTTTCCTTTGAATGGCACCATAAGGGCCGGAAAAACAGAGGTAAATGTCTCTTAAACCATCTTGATTGATATCCACTATGGATATGCCTGTAGCCCATTTTCCTTTGGTGGAAATCCCGGACACTTCTGTTTGATTGATAAAAGAAAAATTACCTTTATTGGAAAATATTTCACAATTCCCCATGTTGGAAGTAAAGACCAGGTCATCCAGTCCATCGTTATTAAGGTCTGCCACAGCTACCCCGGCCCCATTATAAAAATATTCGTAGGTGAGGATATTAAAAAATTCGTCCTCAATCAGGCTATTTTCAAAATCAACTCCCGTATCATCCGGACTTAATGAGGTAAATCTTGTAGTTTCCTTACAGGAAAAACAAAGCAAAAGAAATATTACTAAGGATTGGGGTGACGATAAAAATGAAGGCTTTTTCATTCAAATTAATATTTGCTAAGGGCAACTTTATGACTGGCAATATAGGGTTTTTGACCGGCCTAAATCATGAATACTAGGGTTTTATTTGGGTGATAATTAGCAGAATTAATAGGGCCAAGATTTGGAGCTACTGATGTATTGGGGTATCTTTAAACTTCAACCTACTAAAAACCATAATTAAACATGAAATATTCAAAGTTAAATTTTCTTTCAGCGGCCTTAGTTTGTGGAGGCCTGCTATATGGCTGTGGAAGTTCTACAGAGACAGAAACAGAAACAGATTCTCCATACCTTACAGCAGATGAAGACCAAGGAGGCTTGGACCTTCCTTCAGGTTTTCAATCCTATGTTATTGCTGAGGACCTAGGTAGGGCTAGGCATTTGGCTGTTAGAGATAACGGCGACATTTATGTTAACCTAAGAGAAGCCAATGAGCAAGGAGGGATTGCAGCCCTCAGAGATACTGATGGAGATGGAAGAGCAGACGAAATCAAGTATTTCGGTGATTTTGGCGGTACAGGTATGGCTTTTTACAATGGAAACCTTTATGCCTCAAATGATAGCACTGTTTTTCGATTTTCCTTTGCCAGCGAGGCCTTATTGCCTGACAATGCATCCTCACCCGATACCATAGTTGCAGGACTTCCTGTGCAAACTTCTCATGCTGCGAAATCCTTTACTTTTGATGATGAAGGATTTTTGTATGTCAATATCGGTGCCCCGTCCAATGCTTGCCAAGAACAAGACAGAAGCAAGGGATCCCCAGCCATGGACCCCTGCCCATTACTGGAAAGACATGCCGGTGTTTGGCGTTTTGATGCAGAAAAGATTGGCCAAACTCAATTAGAGGATGGCTATAGGTTTTCTACAGGAATAAGAAATGCTGTAGCTTTAGAATTCAACCCCTTCGACGGACATGTATATGCAGTACAACACGGAAGAGATATGTTAAATGGTTTGTTTCCTGACATGTATACAACAGAAGAAAGTGTGGAGCAACCTGCAGAAGAAATGTTTAGGTTGAGTGATGGAGCAAATTTTGGATGGCCATATTGTTATTATGACGGAAAGCAAAACAAACGATTGACTGCACCGGAATATGGTGGAGATAAAGAAAGTTCCGAGCGATGTGAGGGAACAGTTGCTCCTGTGGCCACATTTGCGGCCCATATGGCACCCAATGACCTTTTGTTTTACACAGGGGATCAATTCCCGGAGCGTTATAAAGGAGCAGCCCTTATTGCATTCCATGGCTCTTGGAATAGGGCTCCTTTGGGTCAAAAAGGGTATAAGGTAAGTATGCTTCCATTCCAAAATGGTTCTCCAAGTGGGGAACATCAGAGTTTTGCAGATGGCTTTGCAGGAGTAGATGAGATAGAGGCTCCTAGTGATGCCAAGCACAGGCCTACAGGTCTAGCGATGGCTCCTGATGGAACAGTAATTATTTCTGACTCAGTTACCGGGAAGATCTGGCGTGTATTCTATAAAGAAGACAATACAATGGCGCTAAAATAAGTTTAGTGCAATACAAGAATTGATAGGATATTAAGAAAGGGAAATGTTGGTATACATTTCCCTTTCTTTTTTTGGATGGTCTTATAATTAAAGCAAATCATCCGTTTGCTTCAGCAAGGCCGGGTTGGTAGATATTCTTTGGCAGCTGTTTTTTAATGAATGCTAGATTTTCCTTAAGTCATCATTCAAAAACATGGTATAAAGCCATAAATTGCACCAAATTTATACATAGCATAAAAAAGTACGATGACAATTAAATTTTATGCCCCACTTTGGGGAAATACTTTGGCTTTTGAAAACTTCTGTAAAAATGTGAAAGAAGCGGGGTACCATGGGGTTGAAATGGACCTTCCTCTGGAAACCAAAGAGAGAGATCATTTGATGGCCATACTTAAAGACCATAATTTAGAATTGATTGGACAATATTATCAATCCTTTGAAGCTGACCCAAAAGAAAATTTAAATTCCTATGAAAAATATTTAAAACACTTGATTGCTGCGGAACCAGTGCTGATCAATTGTCAAACGGGTAAAGATTATTTCGATTTTGAAGAAAACTTACCTCTTTTTAAATTGGCAGACAGGCTTTCCAAGGATTCAGGGATTCCGATAACCCATGAAACTCACAGAGGAAAGTGTTTGTATGCAGCACCAGTGGCCAAACGCTATTTTGAATGCCTACCGGATTTACGTATTTGCTTGGATATCTCCCATTGGTGCAATGTCCATGAGTCGTTGCTTGAAGACCAGGGTGAAATTGTTAATCTGGCCATCTCGAGGGCAGATCATATTCATAGCAGAGTAGGGCATGCAGAAGGGCCACAGGTAAATGATCCCCGTGCCCCGGAATGGGAAACAGCACTAAAGGCTCACTTGACTTGGTGGGGAAAAGTAATTGACCTACACAAGGAAAATGACAGGGACTTGACTATCTGTACAGAATTCGGTCCGTTTCCTTATATGCCTACCTTTCCTTTCTCAGAAAAACCCTTGGCGAATCAATGGGAAATCAACGTTTATATGATGGAATTGTTAAAGGAACGATTTCAGATTTAGGAAACCCGTTTAATGGGATGGATGATCTACTCTTTGTTTACCATAAAAAAATGCAACGGATTATGTACCATTAATACCATGTCCGATACCTATTATTTTTTGTAATTCACAGTTTTGGGTGTAATTTCAAGGCTGGTTAATTTAGGGTAAATCTAATTGAAATAAAATTCGGTAAAACATCGTATTCTAAAAGGGAAGTTTGCTGCAATTCACCAAATACGAAGACCTAAGTAAAACGTCTAGGATGATGTCGACCATAGGAATAGCCTTGCCAGGTAAAAATAAATTTAAAATCCATTTGCTAATTCGCTTATTATAGAAATGAAACATTCAAAGACTGTTGCTACTTATTTTTTTCAACGACCGAAATTTAAAGGTTTTTTCGGTACACTTTCCCTAATACTAATGATGGTTTCGGCCTGTGGTGAAGCTGAAAAGGAGGAGCTGATAACTTCAGTGAATTTTGACGAACAAAGCTTCGCTCCATTTGTGGAGCCTTCATTTCCTTATATTACCACCTCTTTTGATGGGAGGAGTTTAGGAGAGGGCTTTCCCGAAGACAATATTTCCGGTCGTGTATTGGCCATAAAACTTGGCAATGATGCTTATGCTTGTTTTGATACCGACATGCTGCGTTGGTCTGTAGCTTGGACAGGAGAATTTATGCCCATGGTAACCATGGCACAGGTTTCCTATGCAGAGTTTCACAACAAAGGCAACCAAATACCAACAATAGGAGGAGATCCCAAACTTGCCACAGGAGCTTATCCAGGTTGGGCAATAGGGCAAGCAACTGTCAAAGATCCCAGAAATCCATCACCTCATCCTGACAGTCCCAAATGGGGAGCAATACCTGCGGAAATTGGCAGGTATGAAGGAGTTTATCCTATGGATGACAAAGTGATTCTTTCTTATACAGTAGGTGGGGCACTTGTCTATGAATTACCCGGTAGTAAGCTCCATGAAGGCCTGCCTGTATTTAGCAGGAGATTTGCCATTGCACCATCTGAGGAGAAAACCTTTTTAATGGCGGCTGAAATAACTGACATCAGCAAAGTAGAGCAGGAGGGAAACCTTGTATTGGTTTATCATGGTGACAAGGTGACAGCCATGGGATTAGCGAAAGGAAGTGAAGGGGTAAGTCTTTCTGTAGTAGGAAACAGGTATTTGGTGGCAGAAGTTGCTGCACATTCTTCCACAGTAGATTTTGAATTGATGCTTTGGAATGGGGAAGCGACTGAAAAAGATAAATTTGCCGGGGCTTTGAACCAAGAATTGACAGCAATTCCCGATTTTGAAAATGGTAACAATGCGTACTGGACAGAAGAGGTGTTGACCCAAGGGCAGATTTCTCCTGATACTGCGGCCTTTGTAACAGATCGATTGACCTTGCCTGTTCCTAACCCTTGGAATAGAAATGTAAGAATGGTTGACATAAGTTTCCTTAGCGATTCTGAGGCTGCCATGGTTACTTTTGAAGGCGATGTCTGGAAGGTGGCAGGGATCAATGAGTCATTGGACCGTCTTGTATGGACCAGGGTTGCTTCCGGTTTGTACGAACCGCAAAGTATTGAAGTAGTCAATGGAGAAATCTATGTATATGGAAAAGATGGAATCACCAAACTTCATGATTTGAATGAAGATGGAGTAGCAGATTTTTACGAAAACTTTTCCAATGTGATGGCCCAGTCTATTGAAACACGTGAGTGGGCAAGTGACATGGTGGCTGACCCGAAAGGTGGTTTCTATGTGGCCAAATTTGGGGCCTTGGATATGGGGCCGGAGGCATCCTCTCCAAAAGCCTTAATGGGATTTAGGTCGGCTTCTAATGATGATGGTTCCATACATAAAATTTCTGCTGATGGTAGGAACAAAGAACAGTTTGCTACAGGATTTAGGGGCCCTTATTTGGGAATACATCCTGAAAAAGGATGGTTGACAGGTTCTGATCAGCAAGGTCATTATATGCCTTCTACCCCTGTAATGTTGATTAGAAAAGGAGATTATTTTGGAGTTCCTGCCACTGCGCATAGAGAACCTATTCCCGAAACCACTCCTCCAATTACTTGGATTCCTCACAGTGAAGATCGATCAGGAGTGGGGCAAATTTGGGTGACTTCTGACAAGATGGGGCCTTTAAATGACCAGATGCTGCATTTATCTTATGGCCGTCCCGGGCTGTTTGTTGTGAAAGTAGACAGCGGATCTAATACCGTTCAAGGCGGGGCTTCTGTCATTCCGGGCAATTACCCGGCTCCTTCTATGAAGGGAGATGTAAACCCGGGTGATGGAATGGTTTATTTTGCTGGTTTTTCATTATGGGGTCATAATTCTGAAGAGTTAAGTGCCTTACTTAGGTTAAGGTATACCGGGCAAGAGAGTTTGTTGCCTGAGGATTATAAGGTGAGGGATGGTGGAATCCTATTGAGGTTTGGCCAAGCATTAGATGAGGAAACCGCAACTGACTTGGCCAATTATCAAGTCAAAAGATGGAATTATATGCGAACGGAAAAATACGGTTCCGGACATTACCAATTGGACGGCTCAGTAGGGGAGGAACATCTTCCTGTTTTGGCAGCCCAATTGTCTGAGGACAAGAAGGCGGTATTTCTAGTTGTACCAAACATTGCTGTGGTCATGCAAATGGAGGTAGCTTTTGATTTGAAAACTGCAAAAGGTACAGCATGGTCTGACAAGGTTTGGATGACTGTAAATGAAGTGAATCAACCCTTACTCAAAGCAGAAGGATTTGCCGATTTCAATCCATCCGACTTGATAGACAACTTTGATCCGGCCTTACTGGCGACCAAGGAAGAAGGAACAGCAGATGCCATAAAAGGCAAAGAAATATTCTTAAAATACGGATGTATTGCCTGCCATGCAATAGACGATAATGTAGCCGGGAAAATCGGCCCTAGTGTAAAAGGACTTTATGGCGCCAAAAGAGAGTTTAAAGATGGCACTACTGCAACCGCAGACGATGCTTATATCAAAGAGTCGATCGTGGATCCGGGTGCCAAGGTTGTAAAAGGCAGAGAAGGGGAGATGCCTTCCTTCCTAGGTCTATTATCTGATCAGGACATAGAATCTGTTATTTTGTATTTTAAGACATTGAAATAAGAAAGTATAGATTATCCAAATCAATTGCGAAAATCCATTTGAATTTTGGACGCAAATTATATTTAAAAAACGCACATAAATTTATTATGTGCGTTTTTTTATGACTTGACTGCTTTGACAGATACTCTTAGCCTTTTGGTGGCCCCTTTCCCTGGCCACTGAAGTTGGTAATATTACTGGGCTAAAGCCATAGGTTTCTCATCTCCCATCTAATCTATTCAATCCTTATAAAACCCTTTCAATTCCCCCGTGTTTCGGTAATAAGTTTCAATCTTAATAAAATTGAATTGCAATTCATCCTTGATTATCAGCCTGTTCCAAAGTAAAAAAATGCAGAAATTCCAATGTATTATATTTTAAAAGGTTAAAGAATTAATGTAAATTGAAGGTAAAAATCGCCATGAGACCATTATTCTATTTGTGTAGCCTTTGTTTGCCAATTTTAATTTTAAGTTGTCAATCAACTCAGAAAGAAAATAAAAATCCTCACATTGAAAATGAAGAGTCAAAATTGACAGTTAACCTAAGAAAAATGGTAATGTCGGAGGGTGAAGAAAATGGCTGGGAAGGGATTGAGTATACAGAAATATGGGATCCTCAAAAAACAGCCATTATTGTTACCGATATGTGGGACAGGCACTGGTGTGAGAGTGCTACTGAAAGAGTGGCAGCTATGGCACCGGGTATGAATAAAACCTTAACAAGGGCAAGGGAACTTGGCGCTACCATTATTCATGCACCAAGCGGAACCATGGATTTCTATACAGATACACCTCAAAGGAAAGCTGCCATAAACACCCCCCTGCATAATGCACCAGAGGGTTTCCCAATCGATGATTGGTGTAACTTGGATAAGGAAAAAGAAGCTGCTTTACCCATAGATGACAGTGATGGTGGTTGCGATAAGCCATGTGCTGATGGTGATCCATGTGAAGAAATGACGGCTTGGTCAATGCAGATTGCTACCATTAGGATTGAGGACAATGATTTTATCACTGATCAGGGGCAGGAAGTTTATAATATTTTGGTAGAAAACAATATAGACCAAATAGTGGTAATGGGGGTTCATTTAAATATGTGTGTATTGGGAAGGCCTTTTGCCATACGTCAGATGGCGAACCTTAATAAAAATGTGGTATTGATGCGGGACATGACAGATACCATGTACAACCCGGAAATGGCACCTTATGTGAGCCATTTTGAAGGAACCCGTCTGGTAGTGGCCCATGTAGAAAAATATTGGGCACCGACCATGTTAAGTTCTGACTTCACCGGAGAGGCAGCCTTTGCCTTTAATGAAGAGTAGTAAGGCAAATAAGAGGGTTCTGGTAGATATTTAAAAACTGATCGAGAATAAATAATTTTACAAGCACTTTGTTGTCATCTAAAATATGGGAAGCCATTTTCAAATGACATTACCTTAAATTAGTTCTAATATGCAGTTTATTCCAATTTCAATAGATGATTATGTAAAAAGACACTTGAAAAACAATCCAAATGAAAAAGAAAAAGATTTAAGGCAAGGACTTAATTTCGCTTTAGAAGCTTTTAAAAAAGGAGTTAAATGTTCTTGTGGAAATGACATTTGGGTGATTGGCTCAGCGGCAGTTGGAAATAGCTGCTTTACATGTATTACCGGAGAAAGGTACCCTAAGGATAATTATGAAATCGAGTCAGCAATTAAAAATGAAAGCAAGGGCAACAGACGAAGACACATTGACGATATTCCACCCTCTGAAATTAATGGTTTTTTTGATGATGATGGATATGAAATAAATATGGATTTAATTCAAAAACCGTCCTTATGCCTTACCTGTATCAATAATGATAATCCTAACGAAGAATTACTTTGCAATATGACACGCCATGACCAACAAAACGAGCATGAGTTTATTTGTTTTGCTTATAGAAAAAAGAAATAAATGGAAAAGTTAATACAGTTATCCTAAGCTCATTAAGGCTGGCGATAAATTTTGTAGCGAATCAGTGCTCATTCCAAAAACTACCTTTGGCTTATTAAGGTGGCCTATTTTTACTAATATCGACTAGCTGTACTAAGGAAGTTAAATCGGAGGGAGATCACAAAAGTGTAATCCTGCTAACCGTACACATAATCCAATAACGTTAGGGAAAACTAGCTGAATTTTTTTGGGCATAAAATTAACTAAATATGGTTGAAGATTAACCGGTTTCAAACTTAAAGAACAGTATTTTAAAATGATTTTTTACCCGCCGTATAATGGGTTTCTTTCGTTTGTGGTATTAAGGTGAAATTAGTAGGGATAGGTGATAGGATAAAAGCAAAAGAATTGGTAGTGAGTGCGATGATATGCTCGTTAAAGCCTATACAAGCAAAGGGATTGATGGATGTTAACATAAGAAACAACCTGAAGGAATTCTTTGGAATGGGAAAGTGTTTTGTAAAAGGAAAATTAGGTTGCGGTGTATTGGGGCATTAAAATCTAATAAACAATTTTTAGAAATATTAAAGTACTTAATAGATCCGAGTGTAATAATTCTATTTAAAATAAATTAAATTTAGGTGTTATTTGTTTAAGGGGTGACTTAGTTTATTTGATCTTTATTTTCCTAATTTATTTAATTGTTTTTTTTTAATGATTATAATTACTATATTTATAGTAGGTTTGATTTAAGGAAAATAATATACTTTTATCCTAAGTTTTTTTACTTTAAGTAAATGTAAGAAAGCTTTTATTTAATGAAATTATTTAGTACCCAATCAAGAGTTAATAAGAATTAGAAAAATAGGATTAAAAAGTCTGATTTGAAAATATTTAATTATTCTACATAGTTTGTAGAGCAGTTATATTACTCCTTTAATAGATATGATTTTGAATAAACTCATACCTTTGCTTATAGGTTGCATATTATTACTTCTTACAAGTAGCTGTAAGCAGGAAGTTAATACGCAGGAAGACCCTAGAGGTGTAGCCTTGGTAACTGTGGACCTCTCCGAATCCAGATCCGGTAAACTGTCTGAATTTTTTGAGCCAGAAATCAACTATATATGGCTGGAAGATAAATTGGATGAGGCACAACTTAATGCCGGCTTACATCAAATCCGCTTTTATGGAGATAAAATTTATACCCTTGATATTTACGGATGTAAGTGCATTTCAATTTTCAATATGGAAGGGGAGTACTTGGGTAAGATTGCTGCTTATGGTGAAGGCCCCGGTGAATTTCTAGAATTTGATGCTTTGACATTTGTAAATGAGGAACTGGTTTTGTTAGGGGTTTATCCTAGAAAAATCATGTGGTTCAGCCTGGAAGGGGAGTTTCTACGTGAATTGACCTTAATAGCCCCCTTTGGTCCGGGTGTGTTTTCTGAATTTGACAACCGCTATTATTTATACAGCTCGGCTAGAAATACAGGGGAATTTTTTATTCAAACCTTGAATGAAAATTTGCAGGATACTATTAATTTCTTGCCATACTATTCCGAAAGGCTCGAAAGTATGATGTCCGGTAGGAATTATTTTCAAAAAAGTAAACAATATCTTTATTTTGGGATGACCTTTCTCGATACCATTTATCAATTCCATAATCAACAATTGGTCCCCAAGTTTGTATTCGATTTTGGGAAGTATGGCCAAGACTTGGAAGAATTAAAAGGCTTGGGAATAATGGACAGATCAAAATTTATGTCTAGCCAAGCTAAACTTTATTTCCTAGGTCGATACCATGTTTCCGAAAAACAGCTTTACACCATCCTTAGTTTTGAAAAGAAGGTTTACAATTTATTTTATGACAGGGAGAAATCACAATCCCATGTGATTGAAGGCAATCTAATCAACGATATTGATGAAGGGCATGATTCCGGCCGGATATTTTATGTATTCGAACCGGGAAAAGTAGGGATAAGAATTACTGGTAAAGACCTTTATCAGGCATTGGTGGAAAAGAAAAAGCAGTTGGGGAAGGAAGAATTTGAGAATTGGGCTAAAGGTAAGGGAAGAGACTTTGCAAAAACAGCTTTGGCGGCAAAAGACTCAGAAAACCCGGTGCTTATTGTTTATAAGCTAAAATGACCTTTTTTTCTTCTGGAGAAGTGCCACTATTGATAAAGTATGTCGGTAATTGTGATCAAAATAGGAAACCTGAATGGGTTTAACTATTGAAGTAACAGGTATCAGACTGTGAAGTAATGAATTGATAATCAAACGACCTTGGCGGTATTGATGCATTAATTGCAGCAATACCGCCTAAATTCTTACCAGCTCCCACCGGCGCCACCACCACCAAAGCTTCCTCCGCCAAAGCCGCCGAAACCTCCGCCGCCTCCGCCACCAAAGCTGCCTCCTCCGGAAGAAAAATCACCGAATTTACCTCGGCTACCTCCAAGCATATTGGCTAGCAATAAGGTGGTGAAGAAATCCACTCCGCCTCGTTTTCCTCCCATATGGTTGTTGTTGTCATTTCGGTTTCTGATCAGGGTAAGGATCACAAAGCCAACGATCAATATCAAGAAGAGGGGTAGGCCGCCACCGGGATTGTCTGAAGAACCCAGGTCCTCTGCTTTATACTCTCCGGAAGCTAGTTTGAAGATCATATCAGTGGCCTGATCCAAGCCGGTATAATAACTTTCTGTACGAAAGTTAGGCACGATCAACTGCTCTACAATTCTTTTCGCCAAAGCATCCGGAATCGCTCCCTCCATTCCATAACCTGTGGCGATAAATACCTTTCGGTCCTTCATTGCCGCCAGAATAAGTACCCCATTGTCTTTGTCTGCTCTACCGATTCCCCATTGATCGCCCAATTGAAACGCATAATCACTAATGTCATAAGGTCCAACAGAATTGATTAAAACGATGCTTACCTCAGAAGAGGTACTGTCATTATACGCTACTAGTTTGTTTTCCAGCTGTTGAACTTCGTTGGCTGAAAGGGTTTTTGAAAAATCATTTACCAGGCGAGGAGGGTTTGGTTTTTCGGGAAAATCCCCCTGTGCCCGGCTAGCCAATGAAAGCACCAATAATACAAAAGAAAGGAAAAGCTGTTTTTTAATCATGATGTCTTATTCAAAGGATATTTCGTCAGGGAGCTCGTTGATGTCTCCTTCATGGTCATAAGGGAAATGTTGTTGCAGTTGCTTGCCGGACATTTCTATGCCTTTTCTAAGCCCTTCAGTATAGGCTTTAGCTTTGAAATGAACGAGCATTTCTTCCTTAATATTTTCCCAAAAGTTTTCAGGAACCACCTTGTTTATTCCGGCATCACCGAGAATGGCAAATTTATGGTCAAGCACAGCAAGGTAAAACAGCACAGCGTTGCGTTGTGCTGTTTTATGCATCTTGAGTTTCTTAAACACTTCAGCAGCTCGGTCAAGTACATCCCCTTTGCAGTGGCTTTCGATGTGCACTTGAATTTCTCCTGAGGTTTTCTTCTCGGCATTCCGAATGGCTCCTATGATGATTTCCCGGTCTGCTTTACTAAATAAATTTTCTGCCATGATAAGCGTTTTTTAAAATTCTACCGTTGGGGCATTTTCTGATCCAGCAGATGCTTCGAAATAACCTTTGGTTTCAAATCCATACCATCCTGCAAACATATTATTTGGGAAAGTTCTCAGGTTGGAATTGTAGCTCTGCACAGATTGATTGAAATTTCTCCTTGCTACGGCAATCCTGTTTTCAGTGCCTTCCAATTGGGCCTGTAGCTCAAGAAAGTTTTGGTTGGCTTTCAAGTCAGGATATCTTTCTACGGCCACCAGTAACCTGCTAAGAGATCCGCTCAGCTGGTCTTGTGCATCCTGGAATTTAGCAATGTTTTCCGGGCTAAGGTCATCGGCCTCCAAGTTGATGGAAGTGGCTTTTGAGCGTGCTTCGATCACATTTGTCAAGGTTTCTTGTTCAAAGTCAGCATATCCTTTCACTGTATTGACCAAATTTGGAATTAGGTCAGCTCTTCTTTGGTATTGGGTTTCTACTTCAGCCCATTGACCATTAATGGTTTCTTCGGTTTGTACAAAGGTGTTGTAAACACCTACCGCTTTGGAGTATACAAGGAACCCGATCACTGCGATGATGGCTATAGGAATTAATATTTTTTTCATGGTATGAATATTTTTAAAACAATGAAGGTATATGACGTAAAATTTGGTTTGAAGGTTTCCGGAATAGTTGTTTTTTAAAGAAACTTAATGCAAAATGAATAAAACACCTCAATTTTAAACAGGTGATTGTGTAAGATTACCAGGTGAAAATCGCACCTAAACTTTTTACATAACACTGAAACAATTCCAATTCACTCAAATACCCTATGACAGAGGAGTATTCTTTCTTATTAGGATTTCTTTTTAAAAACAAAGGTACCATATTAATTGGAGAAAATGCCCATAACATATAAACAACAAATATTTGATTACAGCTGCCAAATTTCAAGCCTTCTCCGGTCGCAAATTAAATACCCTATTGGGTGGCTGAGCTTGTCGAAGTCAACGGAACAGGAGTCAAAACCCGCTCGAGGGTCTTCGACAGGCTCAGACATTGAAGACAAGGACTTCGAAAATTCGCAGTGTATGAGAGGAGTTGAAGACTTAGCAATTTTCTATAATTGGCCATTATAACCTGATCATTTCTAAAGTTTATTGTCATTCCATATAAAGCTGTAATTGCAAATTACAGCTAGAGGGTTCAATGCGTGATAAGTTGAGGCCGCCAAAGTTGTAATCAAGTTTACTGCGTCTGCAAAAGCAAAATGTCACCTATATATTTTAATACCATAATAAATTGATTTTAGAATTCATCAACACCTAATAATTTAGTATTATTGTAGATGAATGGGTGCATTCTTGCAATAAATTCTATTTAAGCTGACTTTAAAACTCCTTAATTGTAGGCTTTTAAAAACCACCTTGATTTGGGAAATCACATGAAATTCGATCGAGTACTCTCTGGCTCATTAAATATTTTGGTAAGTTATAAAAATAATATCATGATTACATCCAAAGACCATAAAGGGATAAAAATGAGAATCAATGCTTTTGTAAATCTCTTTTCTTCATGGCAGCCTCAAGACTTTCCTTTCTATGTTACCTTAGCATCGATCTGTCCTTCTAAAGATTCCAATTTTTTTAATCTTAGGTTTCAGTTTTTGTTAAGTTCATTTTTGCTATTGGCTAGTAGCTGTCATCAAAAAGCAGATATTGAAAAACAGGAGGGAAGTGTGGCCGTGATCCAAGTGGATCTTTCACAATCCCGAACTGGCAAGTTATCTGAATTTTTCGAGCCTGAAATCAACTATATATGGTTGGAAGATGAATTAGAGGAAGCACAATTAAATTCCAATTTACAACAAATAGTATTTCATGGAGATAAAATTTATGCCCTCGATAATAACGGGTGCAAGTGCATTTCAATGTTCAATAAGTCAGGGAAGTATTTAGGGAGAATTGGCGCCTATGGAGAAGGTCCAGGAGAGTATCATGACCTTGGCTCGCTGATAGTTGTAAATGAAGAATTGGTCTTATTGGAGGGGTTTAGTGGAGATATAATGTGGTTTAGTCTCGAAGGAGAGTTTCTGCGTGAATCGAACTTGAAAGGTTTTTCCGGTATAGGGGTTTTTTCTGAATTTGACGAACGCTTTTACTTCTACAACATTGCTAGAAACTCTGGAGAGTTTTTTGTTCAAAGTTTGAATATGAAATTGCAAGATACCATTAATTATATGTCATACCATCCTGAAAGGTTGGAAAGTGGGATGACAGGTAGAAACTATTTTCAAAAAAGTAAACATCACCTATATTTTGGAATGACTTTTTTAGATACCATTTATCAATTCCAAAATCAACAATTGGTCCCCAAGTATGTATTTGAATATGGGAATTATGGCCAAGACTTGGAGAGATTAAATGGAATGGAAATAATGGAGAGAATAACCTATATGAATACGCAAGGAAAATTTTATTTTCGAGGTCGATACCAAGTTTCCGAAAAACAACTCTACACCATTCTAAGTTACGAAGGTGACTTTTATAACCTCTTTTATGCCCAAGAGAGTTCAAAATCAAATCTGATTGAAAGCGTGATAATCAACGATATAGATGGGGGTTTTAACGTACCTATGCTACCTAATGGTTTTGCACCCGGAAAATTAGGGTTTACGATGCCTGGGAAAGCCTTTTACCAGGCATTGATGACAAAGAAAAAGCAAATGGGACAGGTTGAATATGAAAGTTGGGTTAAAGGCGTAGGTGCAAATTTGGCCAAAACTGCCTTTGCTGGAAAAGTGTCTGAAAACCCAGTGCTTATCGTTTATACGCTAAAGTAATTGCTTTTTATTCAATTGCTGATATGGCTTTACTTATGATCTGATAGTTTAATGAGAATAGGGAGCCTAGAAAGAGAGAAATTATTAGAACTACGGGATTTTTTTTGGGAGTAAATTTATTGTCCGATTTTTTTAACTAAGATGAAATAAAATAAATTAGAGGTATGTAGGTGACGTTCTCCGTCAATGCAAGGGCTAGGATTACTTATTTCGGTTTATTTATGTATTATATCCCGAAGCAATCCCATGATTAGAAGTGATTGCTTCGTCATACCTCCTCGCAACGAAGTATAGGGCTTATTTGAATTTTGCTACCAACTGCTTTCAAAACTTTCATTATTGTCGAAAATTGGGGTTTTGCTCCGGCCGACAAGGCTTTGTACAAACTTGGTCTGCTCATTCCTGTTTCTTCCGCAATTTTGCTCATTCCAATCGCTTTTGCAATATGTCCGAGGGCTACAATCACATCGTCAAAATCACCTTCATCCAATATGGAATTTAAATATTCGGCAATCATTTCGTTGCTATCCAAATAGTCTGCTATATCAAATTTTGTAGTTTTCATTTTGAATTTTTTAAATTATTCCAAATGTTTTTGGCCTTCTCGATGTCTTTTTGTTGGGTTGATTTGTCTCCGCCAATCAGCAGAATTATTATCTTTCCATCCGTTTCCTTGAAATAAATTCTGTACCCCTTTGCGTAATTTATTTTCATTTCATTAATACCATTACCCACAGGTTTACAGTCTCCAAAATGGCCTTCATTTTCAAGTTTTTGGATTCTGAACAGGATTTTCGCTTTAGCCCTTAAATCCTTTAATCTCTTCAACCACTTGTCAAATTCTATCGATTTTTCAATAAAATACATTTAGTCGATGTATTCACTTGGATACAAATTTACTTGAATTTTTTAGAATACAAAAATCCTTCGTTGGTTTCTGGTCTATGTCAAAAGGAACCATAATGCTCTGTTTATGTTTCAGGTAGAAGTTAATAAAATAATATGAGCCTGTCGAAGCCTGTCAATTCAAATATGTATCTAATCATAAATCCCCCTTTGAAGAAAAGGGAGAGTTCGAGTTTTTACGATTTACGAATGCGAACTTGATTTTTCATTTCCTCAGCCCATTACAATAATACAAAATCATTAAAAAATTCTCGTTTTCGCAACTCCCCCTTCAAAGGGTCGCAGTGCTTTCCCAGCAGAGTCGGGAGGGATTTTTACGGGATTGTAAACCTGTACCAATATTTGAAAAATAATCTGTAAACTTTTTTTAGGACGAGACAATGAAAAACTATAAGAATTAAACCTTATAATACTCCACCAATTTCCCGTCAAAACCGGATACGCGGCTTATCAGTTCCTGTCGTTTTTTCTCGTCAAAGGCTTTAAAGTTTTTGGCTAAATCAATCTTTTCGGTGAGCATGTCTGCATTGTCTGCTCCGGTTACCAATACACTTATTGGAAGGGACCATGAAAAATAGATGGCTTCCTCTACTGTCAATGCATTGGGAACAATTCGCGGTTTGTCACCACTGTTGAAATGGGTGGTACCTCCAAAAAAGCCACCATTTGCCAAGGTTTTCATGGCACAGGGTGCCATTCCCTTTTCGATTAGTTTTGGCATCACATTGGTGATAAAGCTCTTATAATTCGGGTCAAAGGCATTGATGGGCATCTGGCAGGCTTCCAACTGATCGGTGCTTTCCAACATTCTCAAGTGAGCATTGTAATCGGAATGACCTGAAAAACCGATGTGTTTTACTTTCCCGCTCTCTTTTGCTTTCAAGACATAGTCCAATACACCATTTTTTAACCTATTATCCACATCGCTTGGACTGGTTACAGCGTGAATTAACCAAAGATCTATATAGTCTGTTTTCATCCGGCTAAGGGTGCCTTCTAAATGTTCCTGGGCGGTTTTACCATCTCTTGCCGTGGACTTGCTTTGAATAAAAGCAAGGTCCCTATATTTGGGTGTAAGAAATTGGCCATACCTTCTTTCACCTGTTCCACGACCGTAAGATTCTGCATTGTCAAAAAATCGGACTCCACCTTCCAGCGCCCGTTCAATTGTCTTTTGAGCTTCATTTTCACTCATTCGGGCGATATGGGCTCCTCCCAGGCCCAGCATGGTGACAGACAAACCGGATTTCCCAAATTTCCGCTTGGGAAGCAAGTCTCCCAACCTATCCCGCATATAGGGACTGGGAATGGGCTTTCCTTCTGCATTGATACTGGTAAGGGGCAACATCATTCCGGCAGTTAATCCGGCCAAGGATTTTAAGAATGTCCTTCTTGGGTTATTAAGATTGTTATTTTCCATGATTGATAGGGTTAAAATTTAACTTGAATGCCAGTCATTACATTGATTCCCGGCATGGGAAAACCTTTTTCCAGCTGATATGCTGTGTTTAATAGGTTTTTGCCAGCGATATAGGTACTAATTTTAGGGCTTATGGCATACATGCTCCTAATGTTTAATAAGGTGTAATTTTCATTTGCATCTGATTCGGTAAGGCTGTTTCGGAGTCCGCTGATGTGGCGAATTGACGGAATAATAGAAAATTTATTTATTTGCAGATCCCCCTGAAGGCTCAGATTGTGTTTGGGTGCAAACAAAATGTTCTTATCTACATCCACATAGGCATAATTGAGTATGACTTGCCATGATTCTGCAGTTTGAAAGCGGATTTGACTTTCAAGCCCTTTGTTAAGGAAACTTCCTGAATTGCTGCCAATAGAAGGGGTGGCCATGGGGTTAATTTGGATTAGATTGCTGCCTTTGGCCATAAAAGCCATGAGTTCCAGACTTAGTTTGCTGTCAAGAATAAGGGTTTGAAAACCTGCTTCATGACTCCACAGTTCTTCAGGCCTCAAAGATTCATTGGATGTGGGAAACAAATACAGGTCTACAATGGAGGGACTTCTAAAGGCTTTGGAGGAGGAGGCCTTGAGGGTAAAATTTTGCCTTAGCCTATAAGCAAGACCGAAGCCGGGAAGTAGTTTTTGGCCATACTGAGAGTTACTAACGCGGCGAAGTCCAGCATTGAAACTGATTTTTTCTCCCAAGTCTTGCTGGGCCTGCAGATAAAGATCTGTTTCATGAATGGTGAATTGCGTTCCCAAGCCAACTCGGGCAGGGGGAGGAAGTGTTTCATTGAATGCCTTTCCACCATAGCGTTTATAATCAATTCCCACTGTAAGTATTTGTTTTGGAAGCAGGCTCAGGTTTTGGTAAAAAGTGATGCCTTGATTTTGGTCTGTAGATGAAAATCCGGTTTGAAATGTGTGCTCGCCAAAATTATGAAAGAACAACAGTGCCCCAGAAACATTTCCCCAGTCGTTGCGAAGAGAAAGTGCAGCCCTACCTCTTAAGTATTCGCGTTTATCTGTCTCCATCGGGGCAGCGGTAGGTCCCGGCTGATAATAAGTTGCATCAGCCAATTGCATATCTCCGGAAAGGGAAAGATTGGGACTGAAGGCGTAGCCCATTTTGAGGTAGCCGGTAGTGTTTTTAAAGCTGTCTGCCGCATCGGTTCGAAAACCGGCTGTACTGTTTCTATTGACAGCTATCATGGAATGGAATTTACCCTGTTTATATGATGCATGGGCATTTCCCAAAAAAGTCCTATACGAACCATAGCCTAAATTTGCGGATCCGTTCCAGCCTTCTTTGCTTGCCTTTCGGGTAATCAGGTTGATGGCTCCCCCCATGGCGTTAGAGCCATATAAGATAGCGGCAGCTCCTCGCTGTACTTCTACTCGTTCTATGTCCGAGGCACTATAGGCATCGGCTATGGGGTGAGCAAAAATGCCCATGTATTGAGGCTGTCCATCGATCAATACCAAAACCCTATTATTGGGAGTGCCACTAATCCCTCGAATGCTGATATTGCCTCCAGAACCCGGACCTACTCCAAAACCGGTAATGCTACGGTCATTGAGTAAAAGGCCAGGAACTTGATAAGCCAATAAAGGCAGCACGTTTAACTCCCCCGAACGGTCAATGGTTTTCCTGGAAATGGTGGAGATGGAGGCAGCTATTTTGTTTTTCTGCCGTTCTATTCTCGTTCCCGTGACCACGGCTTCATCCAAGGCAACAGTAAGGCTATCCTTTTCCTGAGCCAATAGAGAGCTGGAGTAAAAAGTAAATAACAAGCCTATGATGGCACTAACTTTCATAAATAAGGGATTTAGGGGCTGGGTTCCAAGGCCACTGCACACAGGTCTTTATATTTGGAAAAAGAACAAAATCAGCTTTCCCTTTGAGTACAAATGTATTTACAGAATAATCCTTTAATGTTTCTTTCAATAAACCCAAAGTTTTTCCGGAAACAGCTACATCATCTACCAGTAGTATACGGCTATCTGATGGAAAAGAAGTTGGGAATAGGTCTAAAAATTCAGGGGATTCCCGAATGGGTTGGTTCTTGTCATTTCTATAATTTACCGATGCAATGTATAGCGGAAGCCCAAGTTGATGAGCCGCCAGACCGGCAGGTACAATTCCACCTCTGCCAATACCTACAACAATGTCAGC
The DNA here is from genome assembly GCF_030546805.1 of Cyclobacterium sp. 1_MG-2023. Classification (GTDB taxonomy): domain Bacteria; phylum Bacteroidota; class Bacteroidia; order Cytophagales; family Cyclobacteriaceae; genus Cyclobacterium. Next base: position 49,892 of record NZ_JAUOPC010000011.1, read on the forward strand.
CGGAGGGAAGGAAAAGCCGGACAAGGCCTTGCTTATCTTAGTAAAAGGTAACGAGACTTTTGAATCCATGTATATTTGTTTTTAAGATGAGCTTAATTTAAAAACCTTTATAGATATAAATTAGGCCTCTTTTCTCTGATTGGGAAGGTACTTTAAGCACAAGACGTTGATGACAAATAATATCACAATACCAACAACAGCATTGCTTAAAGAAGTGCTGAAAAACTGTACCGGGCTGGCCTCGATTAGGGGAATGAAAATCAATACTGCTGAGGAAATTGTTTTGGTGCCTAAATAGGCCAGAGGTGCAGCAATCCATTTAATAATTCCTTGAAGTAGGAATACATAGCTCAGCAAAGTGAAGATTACAAGTTCAAACGTAAGTATGCCCATTAATCCCCAATGGGGATTGCCGGATAAAAGGAAGTTTATAGGGGGTGCCAAAGCGGCCACGATTAAGGCTACAGGTAATCGATAAGCGATTAAAGCTACAATGGGCATATAAAACATGGGCAATAGATATGCACCCATTGGAATCCCATTGAAGGGAGGAGCAAGGTGAACTAGAATTGGCAGGGCAATGGCTACCAACAATACCCAAGCGGTTGTTTTTAAAGTGGAACTGTAGTTTGAGTTTAGGGAAAGTTGCATGATTTATCAAGGTTTAATTACAGGGGATTATTTAAGCAATCGTAGAAAATGAAGCAACCGAATAGGAGCTTCTATAAGCACTTGATTTATATGTTTTAATTTAATGAATTCTTTTTAATCCTCCAATTATTGAGAATATTTTACTGTATAATGACAAAATTACATGTAAAATTAATGGTTGGGTGTCAAGAGGTTCTCTTCCAGAGGCAGCTGTCTAAGCCGGCAAAGAGACGCTGTCTGAACATCTCGAAGAGACACATATTCACATATTTCATTCCCTTGGCAGTTCTGTTTCAATGCATTTATTGGAAGTGTAAAAATAGGTTAATTGCTAAGTAGAAGTGATCCAGGGCCTTGTTTCGTCCATTTACCATGTGGGTCCGGAAGATGGAATCATTAATTTCATAGCCAAAGTCCTACTTTTTTTAATGCCCGAATAGTCATTCATGTAGGCGACGGCTGTAAACCGAAAAATCAATTTGGTACTGGTATTAAAATCAATAAGTTTGACTTTTGATTTTATAATAGAAATGATTCTTAGGAATTGATTTATAATTACTTTACAATTGGTAGTCGGACATTAAAGTGTGTTTATAATTGAAAGGATTGAATTGATAATTTTATTCAGATAAAATCAGGTAGGCGCTCAAGAAAGATCTTGAAGGAATAATTTGTAATCAAATGGATATGCTAAATAAATTAAGGTTCTTTTTGAAATTAAAAAATGTTTATATCCTACCAATGCTCAGGGTAAGCAAAAAATTTATGGTTTATAAAAAATCAGAAGTGAGCTTAGCGAAAACATCAAAAATAACCCTTAAAAAGGCTTTTTATTTTAATGCAAAATGGACTAAAAATGATCCTTTTCCATCTATCTTAGCAATGCATGAAAATTCAAAATTGGTAGTTCACGGTGAATTTTCAATTTATTCCGGAAGCAGAGTTTATATAAACAACGGAGCAAGTTTAATATTGGGTAGTGGTTATATTAATAACAATTTTAATTTGTCTTGTTTTGAACGGATTGAAATTGGGGATGAGGTAGCAATTTCTGAAAATGTATGTATTAGAGACGCTGATAACCATGTTATTACAAGCTCTGAGCATAGGCCTACGCAACCAATAAAAATTGGTAATAAGGTATGGATTGGTATGAATGTTACCATATTAAAAGGAGTTACTATTGGAGATGGTTCTATCGTTGCGGCTGGGGCTGTTGTCAATAAGGATGTGCCTGAAAGGTGTCTGGTAGGTGGGGTACCGGCCAAAGTACTAAAACAAAATGTGACCTGGAATTAACTCGAACGCACAACTCCGTACATTTTAACCTTTGAGGATGTTTTCACCTATGCTTAATTTATGATTTACTGCCAATCATCGGATGTGGTGTAGATTTCCCTCTTAAATAAAAGTTAAACAATAGATGCGATAATATGAGTGCCGCCTTGACTACAAAAATATCACTCCTCAAGAGTTTTTATCACCGGTTGGATTAACGTATTAATAGAACCGTACTCGGCTGGGCTTCTAATTATTTATTTGCGATGTGCCTACATCCTTCGGCTATTTAGGTTCCAACCTATTAAAATAAGCTTTATTTCCTGTGATTTGAAATTGGAGGGTGGATTGCCAATTCTGTTGTTCCCTTTTTAATGTTGCCCTTGATAGGTAATTACGATTTATTAATGCAACTATGTTGCATTAATATTTATTTTCACTACTTTTGTTCAAGGTATTAGTTAAATAGAGGCAGGGAGAAATAGTAACAGGCTTTTGATCGGATAATTATGTCCATTATTTTATGTTTCCCCGGGCTGCCATCGTAAAATTCAAACATATGAAACCAACAACAGATTTTGAAGTAATCATTATAGGAGGTAGTTATTCAGGACTTTCCGCAGCGATGGCATTGGGGCGTTCTCTTAGAAATACGTTAATTATAGATGCGGGAAAACCTTGCAACCGTCAAACACCTCATTCTCATAATTTTTTAACGCAGGATGGTAGCACACCTCAGGAAATCGCGGAAATTGCCAGGAATCAGGTTGCGAAATATGATACTGTGGAATTTTATGATGGAATGGCAGTCGGCAGTAAGAAAGTTGAAAATGGATTTGATATTACCACAAGCCGGGGAGAAACTTTCCACACAAAGAAACTATTACTTGCAACGGGAATAAAAGACCTAATGCCGAATATAGAAGGTTTTGCTGAATGCTGGGGTATATCCGTAGTTCATTGCCCTTATTGTCATGGCTATGAAATTAGGAATCAAAAAACGGCAATTATGGCCAATGGGGACACTGCAGTTCACCTAGCCTCTTTGGTAAATAATCTTACTAAAGACCTTACCATTCTCACTGAAGGGAAAATACCATTTGATGATGAACAGCTTGATAAGTTATTTAAACAGAACATCAAAATCATTGAAAAAGAGATTGTAGCAATTGACCATAAGGCAGGATATCTGAAAAGTATCCGGTTTAAAGACGGTTCTGTGGAAGCATTTGATGCTGCTTATGCTTCCATTCCATTTGAACAAAATACCTTGATTCCCGAAGAATTAGGTTGCAAACTTACAGAACAGGGATACATTGAGGTGGATGAAATGGGGAAAACTACTGAGGACGGAGTTTTTGCTTGTGGGGATTGCAGTACGATGATGCGCTCAGTGGCTACAGCAGTCTACAAAGGAAACATTGCTGGTGTTTTTATCAACCATGAGCTAACGCAGGAAAGTTTTTAGTTGGATTGAAGCATTTATTGGTATAATAACAGTGTAGTTTCTATCTTCGGAAACCTGCTTAGCTATAGTTGTTGTTGAAGTTTTTGGCTAAGCCTTAAAGTAGATCAAAATGAATGCTGTGAAAGTCGGAATTGATTTGGGTGGAACCAAAGTGTTAATCATTGCAGGGGCACTGGAAGTGAGGTTTAAAACAGGGCCTAATTTTAAACCTGCAGATTTGGAAAAAATCATCAAATCCTTTTTAGATAAGCATGACTTAATACCTGTAGGAATTGGCCTGGCCATACCGGGTTTATTGAGCAAGGATGGGGAGGTTGTATCTTGTGATGTTTTGCCACAATTTAAAGGCTGGAATGCAAATCTCGCGTTAACAAAATTTAGCCCCGTTGTTAAGGCGGTAAATGATGTCAAAGCTGCCTTCTTTCAGGAATTTAACCACTGCAGGAGTGGCTATACCGGTGGTTTGATCATGGTAGGGACAGCCGTAGGTGCGGCATTTATTGTGAATGGGAAAATTCTCTCCGGTGCTTCAGGATGGGCAGGAGAGTTTGGTTATTTCCCCTTAGTAGTCGATGGTGAAATTAAGCGAATAGACACCCTGTGTGGAGGAAGTTTTTTAGCCCAAAAGTTGGGCATTTCTGCCAAAGAAATGGCTGATTTAGCAATTGAGGGTGATGAATTTGTACGAAAAGAAATTGATAAGGCCGGGTATTTTTTGGGGATAGGTATTGCAGGATTGATCAACCTTTTTAATCCCGAAAGGATATCAATAGGAGGAGGAACAGTTGATTTGCCGGGGTATTGGAAGGGGATTCTAAAAGGGGCAAGGGAAAACAGCATTCCTGAGTTTTGGGCTGATGATTTATTAATTAAAGTAAAGGATGGTCCTAAAGTTGCAGCACTTGGCGCAATGACTTTGCTTTAGATTTTATTGGGATTTGCAATTTTTTTTTGAGCTTAGTTTATTTCTATTTATAGTCAACCTTATTGTTTTTTTATAATAGGACCTTTTTGATTTTATTATAAACTTCGTCTTTTTTAACGGGCTTAGTCATATAATCGTCCATTCCTATTTCAAACACCTTGTTTCTGGCTTTTTGTGTTACATCTGCTGTCACTGCTATAATTGGGATTTTGCTGTTTATAGCCCCACTTGCTCCGGAACGAATGGCCTGAGTGGCTTCATAGCCATCCATCACAGGCATTTGTAAATCCATCAAAACCACATCAAAAGCTTGTTCCCTTAGCATTTCAACACCTTCTAGTCCATTGTTTGCAATTTTAAAACTTGTATTGGCCCATTTTCCCAAAATTACTTTCAATACCATTTGGTTAAGTGCATTATCTTCTACGATAAGAATATTTTTATTTTCCAGATCAAATACTCCTGTTTTAGCAAAATCATAAATGTCCGTTTGTTCTCCTGTCTCCGGTAGCGAATAGTTTAATTCCAATGCAACTAAAGTACCTTTTCCTTCTTCACTTTGGATATCAATTTTGCCCTGATGTAAATCTACTAGGGCTTTAACAATACAAAGTCCTAATCCTAAGCCACCAAATTTCCGCTTGTCATTATTCTGTCCTTGGCTAAATGATGCGAAAATACTTTCTAATTTTTGTTTTTTTATCCCCACTCCGCTGTCCCTCACTTGTATTTTTAATTGGCATCGGTTTTCATCTTGTGATTTGGCTTCAACCTCGAACTCAATTTCACCTTGTTGAGTAAACTTAATTGCGTTTTTCAAAACGTTTCCAATCAACTGTTCGGTTCGTCTTTTGTCACCATTGACTAGTTGTGGGATTATTCCAATTTCTTTAAAGTTGAAATCAAGACCTTTGTCTTTTGCTTGGGTCGCATAAGAATGGGCGATTTGATTAATCATTTTTCTCAGATCAAAGGCTGTATCCTGAAGTTTTAATTCTCCTTTCTCAATTTTGGAATAGTCGAGTACATCATCAATAGCGCCAAGTAAACCCAAAGAAGAGTAATGGATTACCTCAAGGTCTGAACAAACAGCATCGTCTTTACTTGTTTCTTTTATGGATTCGGTCAAACCGATGATAGCATTTAATGGAGTCCTCAATTCATGACTAATATTGGATAGAAAATAGGATTTAATTTCATTGGATTCCTCAGCTTTTTGCAAAGCGATCTCTTGGTGTTTTTCCTTTTCCGATTTTAAAAGCTTGATTCGATTAGACATGGCTAAAGAGAGGAAAATTATTTCTAAACCTGTGCCTATTTTAGAAGCATTTTCAGTAAAAAAAGAATTAGGTATCAAACTGAAATTGTTAAAGATCAAAATAATAAAACCTATGGTAAAACTGAAAATAGCTAAAGAGAAAAATAAGTCAATTTTTTTACCTTTTACATAGCCAAAAATCACAGTTGAAATTAAAATCAATAACAATATAAAGCTTAAAAGATTTACACTAGGGTAATAGAACTGTTTTCCATCCGGATAAATAACTACTAGTGTGATGAGGATCACTAAGGTACTTAACATTATGTTGAGTCCCTTATTCAACGTATTACTCCAACGTTTTACATTGGTATAAATCTGTGCATACCTACCAAAAGCCATGGCCGAAAGTGTAGCAGAAATCAATATTGCATTTTTATTAAGCCATCCGGATCTTGGGTCAATGTATTGGAAAAAGTAGCCATCCAAAGACATATGAAGAAGCCCGACAGATAGCACATAAATGCTGTACAATAAAAAACTTTTTTCGCCTATTCCGAAATAAAATAGCAAGTATACGGCACCTGCAAGTAATAAAATGCCATAAAAAACTCCGTGAAATAGCTGGTTTTGGTAGGTACTTAATACCATACTCGTGGAGCTGTGGAGTTCCAATGGTAGATTGATTACTTCTCCATCACTTATATATTGAATATATATGTTATAGGTTTTTCCCGGATCCAAATTGAGGGGAAAAATTATTTTTCTGTGCGCAAAACTCTTATTGGCAAATGGAATAAGGTCTCCATTTTTCATTTCTTGGACAGGTTCTCCTGCTGTAACCATGTACAAATCCACAATATCGGTAACGGGTCTTCCTGTTTCCAGAAAATATTGTAAAGGAATCTCTGATACATTTTTAATGTTAAACCTTAACCAGTACTTATTATTGGTAAAGCTAAGGTTAGTAGAAGGTCCGGTTATTGGATCAAATTTCAGTTTATTTTCATTGGCTAAAAATTCCTCAAAAGTAAAATTGCTGTCTCCAACATTTGCGATTTCCGCATATTGATAAAGAGAAGTGGAGTGATAGTTTTTGTTGTTTTGAGCATTATATGGCTTTAGTCCATATGAAAATGCATTAACAGAATAAAAAAATGTAATTAGAATAAAAAAACAAGCTTTAGTAAAGTAAATCATGTTAAAACAAAAGAAATGAATTTAAATTAAGTTAAAAAACAACTAAATACCTATTAATTTGTTTGAATTATTATCGACTTAAACCTGATAAATTGACAATTATGATAAATAATTTTAGTCAAATAGTCCATTTATAGCAAAACGTTATTGCCTGACGGACATATTGTCATTGAAATATTGGTGGTATTCCCTTCCTTAAAAGTTTACAACTTATGGCACAGGGTTTGGATTGGAATGTTTGAGTAAAAAAATAAGATTCGAAAAGCTAACATTTTCTTATTGGCAACGTAATGTTATTCATTAATTAAAGCTCAAACTTGGGAGATGCCAAGATTTGAGCACAAGGGTTTTATTGATAGGGTTTAAAATTAAATTGTTATGGAAACTTCTTATTTAGATTACTACAAGAGGATACTCAAAAGCGTTAGCTTTGATTTGGGCAAGTTGAAAAACGAGCTTAACAAAGCAAATCAAATCCTTACCGTAGAAGAGAGGGCACGTTTGAAGAAATGGATGCTTCGAAATGGGCTTTATTCTGAAAAACTTAGGGGTAATGCTTTCTAAGGCATTTTGTTATTTTTTAATCCTTATTTTTTAGTTTAAGTGTCATGCCTGCCTTACTCGGCAATACCAATTTTGTATGATTCAAATATGCATTATCCGGAAGTGCCTCATATCGCTATTTAAATTTGATAAGGGGTGATTTCGTGCGTGAAAACCACCTATCTCTGTGTCATCATCCTGATCCAAAGGTTACATTAGATAAAAACTCAAGTTATATACAACGTAGTATTTTTATAGGTAAGTATCTGAACAATAAATGGTTAATTATTATTTATTATGCTTACATTAGGGTTTCATTTAGGTGGAAAAATAAAAAATGCAGAAAAAATACCCTGATCACGGTATTTTTAAATCAGTATAGCATTCGTACCTTTGAATCAGGTGATAAATAAACTTTTCAAAATGGAATCTTTCCATTGCAAATAGTGGGTAATCGTTAAACTATTTTTTTACCCACTATTTTAATTCTTTCTTCTCCACTGTAGATATTAAAACTTTCCTCTTTCAAAAATCCAATCAGGGTCAGCTGTTTTTCTTGAGCAAGGTCCACAGCCAATTGCGTAGGAGGGCCAAAAGCCAATAATACCGGTATGCCTGCATTGATGGCTTTTTGTGCCATTTCAAAGCTCACCCGGCCACTTAACAAAACAATTTTTTCTTTGCTTAAATCGATATTATCTTTCAGGCAAGCTCCAATTAGTTTATCCAAAGCATTGTGTCGCCCAATATCCTCTCTAAGCAGCAGTAAATCTCCATTTTGGTCATATAAGGCAGCTGCATGCAAACCACCTGTATATTTAAAAGCTGTTTGGGAGGAAAGCAGCCCTTCCGGTATACTCAATATTGTTTCCGGGTTTAATTGCCACCCGGGTTTTACAGGCAAAACATCATTTTCACATTTTACAGCTTCAATGGCAGTCTTGCCACAAACCCCACAACTTGAATTGGTATAAAAATTTCGCTCTAGCTTTTTTAGATCTACCTCGAAACCTTCCACAAATTTCACGATTAGGACATTTCCTTTTTCCTCCGGTTTTACCCGCTGGCAATACCGCATCAAAAGTATGTCTTGGTCACTTTCTATTATCCCTTCTGCAAATAAGAAACCCAGAGCCAAATCAAAATCATTTCCGGGACTCCTCATGGTTACCAGTAAATCTTTTTTTTGCCATTCCTTATTTCTCTCAAATTCCAGACGGATTTGCAAAGGAGCTTCAACAGCCAGCAGATCCTGCAAATGGCTTGCTTCAGATTTGCTGTGTTTGTAAATTTTGCTAAAGCTAACCAGACTATTTGTCGCTTCCATCACTCAATTTTTCTAAATATACTTCTATATATTTCGATGCCGGGCAGTGACTTTCAGCTGAATTATTGTCCAAGGCCACCAAAATATTTCCCTCGGGGAAATAAACAGAAAGACACCCTGGACTGATGTCATAGGGAACAACTTGAAAACCTTGAAGTACCCGCTTTTCTCCTGCAAAAATGCTGGTTAATTTCACAAGGTCTCCGGCTTTACAATCATAATTTTTCATATCTTCTGCATTCATCATAACCACCTCCCGGCTATTGCTAATCCCCCTATAACGATCGTCATAGCCATAAATGGTGGTGTTAAACTGGTCGTGACTTCTCACGGTCATTAGAATAAAAGGTGTTTCAGGTTGTCGGACCGGGTGAAGCGGATTAATTGTCAATTGGGCCTTTTTATCAGGGGTATTAAAATGCCTTTCTCTGGCTCCATTGGGCAAATAAAAACCACCTGCTTTCCTCACCTTTTCGTTGTATTTATCAAAGCCCGGTATCACGGCCTCTATCTTTTCCCTTATCAGGTCGTAATTTTCTTTCATTCCTTCCCAGTCGGTAGTATTGGAGGGGCCTAGTACAGCTCTAGCCATACCACAAACAATGCCTACTTCGCTTTTCAATTCAGGCGATATTGGTTCAAGGTCTCCATGAGACATTCTTACCCTTCCGGCCGTATCTTCCGTACTGACAAACTGTGGCCCATGGCTACTGATATCCATTTCTGTTCTCCCAAGGCAAGGCAAGATCAAGGCATTTTTGCCATGTATTAAATGGCTTTTGTTGAGCTTGGTGGAGACGTGGAGGGTAAGGGTACATTGTTTAAGGCCTTCAAAAACCTTATCTGTATCAGGGGCAGCCAAAGCGAAATTTCCTCCCATCCCCATAAAAATTTTTGCTTTGCCTTCAGCCATGGAATGAATTGCTCCTACAGCATGGACGCCTTCTTTCTCGGGTGGCTGAAAATCAAATACCTTTCCCAATCGCTGCATAAAACTTTGTGGCATTTTTTCCCAGATGCCCATGGTACGGTCTCCTTGCACATTGCTATGTCCTCTTACCGGTAATGTACCTGCTCCGGCTTTACCAATAGACCCTTTGAGCAACAAGATATTGACAATTTCTCTAATGGTGTTTTCGGCATTTCTATGTTGCGTGATGCCCATTGCCCAAGCGATAATGATGTTTTCCTTCGTAATAAGCAGGTTTGCCAGTTCTCTGATCTGTGATTCCGGAACACCGGTCTCTTGAATCAATTCCTTTAAGTTTAATTGTTCAAGGTGTGAGATGAGGGCTTGGTACCCACTTGTTTTTTCACGAATAAAGGCTTGGTCAAAAACTTTTTCCGGTTGTAGCTTCTCTGCTTCTAGCATCAATTTTAATACAGCCTTTAATAAAGGTAAATCACCATTTACCTTTACTTGTAGGTGTAAATCATGGATAGCTGTAGGTTTCCCTACCCATTCCCAAGGTTTTTGTGGATTGCGAAATTGAAGTAACCCCGTTTCAGGCAAGGGATTTACTGAAACAATTTTCCCGCCATTTTGCTTTAGCTTTTCCATTGCAGTAAGCATTCTAGGCGCATTGGTTCCGGGATTTTGCCCCATAACTATCAATAATTCTGCTTTTGGGATATCATCCAGTACAACAGAAGCTTTCCCTATACCTACAGTTTCAGACAATGCTTTTCCCGATGCTTCATGACACATATTGGAACAATCGGGTAGGTTATTTGTGCCAAATTGCCTGACGAAACACTGGTAGAGAAAAGCCGCTTCATTGCTGGTCCTACCTGAAGTATAGAATATGGCTTGATCAGGATGGTCCAATGCTTGAAGTTTCTCGGCCATTAAAACGAAGGCATCTTCCCATGAAATTGGAGAATAGTGATGCTCGCCTTCTTTGATCGCTAATGGTTCTGTCAGTCTCCCTTGTTTTTCCAACCAATGATCGGATTTTTCCAATAAATCTTTGATGCTGTATTGCTTAAAGAAGGAGGCATCTAGTTTATTGCTACTGCTTTCCCAAGCGATGGCTTTGGCTCCATTTTCACAATATTCAGCAATTTTTGATACTTCTTTGACATCAGGGTCAGGCCAAGCACAACTCGGGCAGTCTAAGCCGTGAGGCTGATTTAATTTAAACAATGTTTTCACTCCCTTACCTACATGGGTTTCTTCCCAAATGCGATAGGCAACGGTCTGAATGGATTTTAAGCCTGCGGCTGTTTCTGCAGGTGGGCTAATTTTTACTTTTCTTTTAGGTTGCATTGCTGGTACGGACCAATTTTGGATTTGATGCGATTACAAGGTAAAAAGAAATATAATTTTAAGCTAAAACGTAGAATTTTGTTCGCACCGCAGTTTAATTTTTCTCTTTTTATGGTTTTATAACATAGCCATAGATGGTGATTTTTTAATAATACCATTGATTATAGCATGCTTTTACCGCTTAATAAAAGTATGTTTTTATTTACATGATTAACCTTTATATTTAGATTGCTTTATTCAAAAAATATATAATTTAAATATACCCAATGACACCAAAACTGTTTCCGGCATTCTGCTGCCTTTTAATTTGTTTTCTACAGTCCTGTGCGATTGAGGCCCAGGAAAAAAAACCTTATAATATTTTATTTTTAGCTATAGATGATCTCCGCCCTGAATTGGGGGTATATGGTAACGACATTATTAAAACGCCTAACCTTGATGCCATAGGAAAGTCAGGAACCGTCTTTGAAAACCATTATGTTCAGGTGCCTACCTGTGGTGCTTCGCGTTGTAGTATTTTAACGGGGATGCTTCCTAGTAGTCGGGAGCATCTGAAAAATTCTGCCATTGCAGAAATTATGGCAGATACTCCGGAGGGAGAAAAACCGGAGAGCTTTGTTCATCATTTAAAAAGAAACGGGTACTATACGGTGGGTATAGGAAAAATTAGCCATTCAGTGGATGGTCTGGTTTATGGCTACGAAGAAAGTCCTGAAGGAGCCAAGTCAGAAATGCCTTATAGCTGGGATGAAATGCTATTCAACTCTGGTAAATGGGGCACCGGCTGGAATGCTTTTTTTGGATATGCTGATGGATCAAATAGGCAAGGGAAAAAGAAACAAGTCAAACCCTATGAAGCAGCCGATGTTGCAGATGAAGGCTATCCGGATGGGCTTTCCACTCAATTGGCTATAGCAAAACTCAAAGAACTGGCGGCTAAAGATGAGCCTTTTTTTATGGGTTTAGGATTGTTTAAACCCCATTTGCCTTTTACATCCCCAAAGAAATATTGGGATTTATACAATAGGGAAGACATTCCTTTGTCCAACGCACCCGGCCTTCCGGAAAATGTTTCAATGAGTAGTTTGCAGTCCAGTGGAGAATTCAATCAATATGCTCTGGGAGAAGAAAAAGCCGGATTAGATCATCAATTGTCGGATGAATATGCCCGAAAGCTTAGGCATGCCTATTATGCAGCAGTGAGTTACAGCGATGCTTTGGTAGGCAAAGTTATGGAAGAACTAGAAACCTTGGGCTTGGCAGACAATACCATTGTGGTGGTTTGGGGAGATCATGGTTGGCATTTGGGAGACCACAGGGTTTGGGGCAAGCATACCATTTTTGAGACAGCCGTAAGAAGCCCTTTGATTATCAAAGTTCCGGGTTTAAAGCCCCAAAGAATCTCTTCCGATATGCCGGTGAGTAGCATTGATTTGTACCCTACATTAATGGAGTTGACTAACACCCCAACCAATTTTTCTTTGGATGGACAAAGCTTGGTTCCCCTGCTCAAAGATGGAGGAGACCAGAATAGGGAAGCAGCGGCATTTAGCTATTTCAAGAATGGGATTTCTATGCGGACAGGCAAATACCGAATAATGAAGTATTTTAGGGAGGAAACTCCTAAGATTGAATTATATGATCATATAAATGACCCTATGGAAACCAAAAATATAGCAGATGAGCAACCCGAATTGGTGGAGCGATTGCTTGTAGAGCTAGAAAAAGGTGACACAGGCCTGTATAACAATTAAAACAATTAACCTAACATTCAAAATGAAAATTAAAACGTATAGGCTTTCCCTTTTTGTGGCCATTTCAGCAGTATTTTTGATTGGAATGTCTTCCTGTAGCAATAATTCAGACAAAGAAATAACCACTGAAAAGCCCAACATCATCTATATTCTGGCAGATGATCTGGGTTATGGTGATTTGAGTTTTTTAGGCCAATCCAAATTTAAAACTCCGAATATTGATAAGTTGGCAGCAAATGGTATGGTGTTTACCCAGCATTATTCAGGTTCAACGGTCTGTGCTCCTTCAAGGTCTGCATTGATGACAGGAATGCATACCGGACATACCCAAGTTAGGGGGAATAGGGGCTTGAACGGCGGTCAATTTCCTTTAAAGGAAGGGACTCAAACACTGGCAAGCGTATTGAAAAAAGCGGGCTATACTACTGGCGCATTTGGGAAATGGGGGCTTGGCTATCCAGGCTCTGCCGGAGCGCCACTGAATCAAGGGTTTGATGTGTTTTTTGGTTTTAATAGCCAGACCATCGCCCATAATTATTACCCCAGAGAATTATGGGACAATGATAAAATTGTAAGTCTGGAAGGAAATCAAGGAACAGCTCAAGGCCAATATGCACCAAACCTTATTCAGGAAAGGCGATTGGAATTTATAGAGGCAAATAAGGACACCCATTTTTTTATGTATGTGCCTACGATTATTCCTCATGCAGAACTTTTTGCTCCGGATGAGTATATGGAGAAATTTCTTACCAAAACCAATCCTGAACCACCTTATCAATATGAAAGCAATCTGGGTCCTGAAACCCATTTTAAGGGAGTGGATGATCCAGAACACCCAAGGTATAAGGTTGGAGGTTACGGTTCTCAAGTCTATCCACATGCTGCTTTTGCAGCCATGGTGACACTCCTTGATGATCATGTAGGTCAGATTGTCTCCAAATTGGAGGAATTGGGAATTTTGGACAATACAGTGATCGTGTTTACTTCCGACAACGGTCCACACCTAGAGGGAGGGGCAGACCCTGATTTTTTTAACAGCAATGGCCCATTTCAAGGATACAAAAGAGATTTATTGGAAGGCGGAATTCATGTTCCGATGGTATTGAGCTGGCCGGCCAAAGTTAAAAAAGGAAGTCAAACTGATCATATTAGTGCATTCTGGGATATTTTACCCACTTTTTCAGCTTTGGTAGGGGAGGAATTAGAGGCGCCTATAGATGGTATATCCTTTCTTCCTACCCTTATGGGTGAAGGAGAACAGCCGGCGCATTCTCACCTTTACTGGGAGTTCCATGAAAAAGGTGGAAAACAGGCCGTAAGAAAAGGTAAATGGAAAGGGATCAAATTAAATGTATTTGAAGGAAATGAAACGATTCAGCTTTATGATTTAGAGCAAGATCCGGGGGAGACTAAAGACTTGGCCAGCGAATTTCCTGAAGTTGTAGAAGAAATAAAAGGCTTAATGCAAAGCTCTAGGACGGAGGATGCTGAGTGGCCATTTGAAGAGAAAATTTCAGAAAATGATAAGGAAAATTAATAGTGTTATCGCTTTAGTTTGCCTTTTGGTAAGCTTTGCATGTTCCCAAGGGAACGATACTTCTAAAGCCAAAGATTACCAAACTTGGGAAAATTACCGTGCAACCAAGACAGCTGCTCAGTTTTCAGGTTTGGATCAAATAAATAAGGAAAATGTTCACCTACTTCAGCCTGCATGGACTTATCACACGGGAGACCCTAAAGAAAGAACACCCATGGAGTGCAATCCAATGATTCTTGGAAATGTGATGTATGTTAGCTCTCCCCAGCTAGATTTGATTGCACTGGATGCTGAAAAAGGAACCGAGCTTTGGCGCTTTGATCCGGAAGAATATGGTCAATCAGGGGGAGTGAATAGGGGGTTTTTCCATTACAGAGAAGGGGATAAGATTCGCGTTTTTATGGCAGTCGGATACTACCTTTTTGCTATAGATGCCCAATCAGGTGAATTGATAACGGAATTTGCCGAAGAGGGGAAACTTGATTTGCGTAAAAACCTGGGGTTTGATCCCGAATCCCTGTCAATCTCCTTGAGTACACCAGGGATCGTTTTTCAGGATTTGATCATTATTGGATCAGCTACGGGTGAAGGATATGATGCTTCTCCGGGGCATATCAGGGCATACAACGCTAAAACCGGATCCTTTGAATGGATATTTCATACCATACCTAAGGAAGGAGAATTTGGACATGACAGCTGGCGTTGGCTGGATGGTGAAAACTATGGTGGTGCCAATAATTGGGGAGGCTTAAGTTTGGATGAAGAGCAAGGATGGGTGTATGTTTCAACCGGTTCTCCGGCCTATGATTTTTATGGGGGCAACCGGATAGGGGAAAATCTTTTCGGGAATTCCATTGTTGCCTTGGATGCAGCAACAGGAGAAAGAAAATGGCATTATCAGGCAGTTACCCACGATGTTTGGGATTATGACTTGCCATGTGCCGCTACATTAGTAGATATACCTTCTGAAAATGGTATGGTTAAAGCGCTGGTGCAACCGACCAAGATGGGAGAACTGATCATTCTTGACAGGTTGACCGGTGAATCATTGATGGATATGGAAGTTAGAAATGCCCCACCTTCCTATGTGCCGGGTGAAGTTGCCCATCCCACCCAAAAGTTTAATCAGGGGATTGCTGTTGTAAGACAAGGCTTGGATAGTACAACGCTGACCAATATTTCAGCAGAGGCCAATGCATACGTAAAAGGAGAGTTTAAAAAATACCGAAATGAAGGCCTATATACTCCTCCAAGTTTGGAAGGAACACTAACCAATCCAGCAACAAGAGGTGGGATGATATGGGGAGGGGCATCTTATGATCCCGACAACCAAATGCTTTACGTTAATGCCAATGAAATCCCTATGATTTTGCAGCTTCGCAACATCTCTGAAAACAAGGAAGGGAAAAGTGAACTTGTCAAGTATCCGGGAAGAAGCACCTATTTATCCAATTGCTCCAACTGTCATGGAGCAGAGCTACAGGGTTTGGATGATGCATTTCCTTCATTGAAGGGTTTGAAAGACAGACACACAAGGGAATCATTAACTAAAATCATAACCCATGGAAATGGTTTGATGCCTGCATTTCAAGGTTTTTCTTCTGAAAAATTAAATGCGTTGGTGGATTTTTTGCTTGATGAAGAACCTACCTCTGATCCTATACACGAGATAAAAGAAGAGGTTGGGACTACAGATAGGTATGTGTTGCAAGGTTTTAGGATTTTCACAGATGAAGAAGGTTTTCCCGGAAGTATGCCCCCTTGGGGTACATTAAATGCAATAGATTTAAAAACCAAAACCATTAAATGGAAAGTTCCCTTAGGCGAATATCCAAAGCTGAAAGAAAGAGGAGTGCCTGCCACAGGTACACAGAATTTTGGTGGCTGTGTAGCTACTGCCGGAGGTTTGGTGTTTATGGGAGGAACTCCTGATGAAATGTTCAGGGCCTTCGATGTTGCTACTGGCGAAATTTTATGGGAATACAAGCTCCCTTTTGGAGGGTATGCTGTTCCTGCTGTCTATGAAGTAAAAGGAAAGCAGTATGTGGTGATTGCTGCCGGAGGTGCAAACAGGTTAGGAACCCCGGCGGGTGATGCTTATGTAGCTTTTGCTTTACCGGAAATGTAAATTTATCCAATAAAAAAAGGCCAATCCTAAGCAGGATTGGCTTTTTTTTTGAATTTTTTGGTTAATCAACCCACAATGAGTTAATCTAAAATATTGCCTTTGGCATCAATGGCTACGTTAGTCCTCTCCCCATCTTTTTCTAACCTAACATTAAAAACCAAGGCTCCATTTTTCTTTTTAGAAGCACTTACTCTTGTTATTTCATTGCCCGGATATTTAGAAAGCAATATGGTTTGAAGATTTTCCGGTAATGGGTCTTCATAAGGGATGGTGTTTGAGAACCTTCTCTCATCTCCTGCTTCAGCTTTTCTTTCGATGAATTCATTGATTCCATTTTCTTGTTTTACCAGATCGAAGGCATCATATAATTCACCTACGGCTGTATAGGATTCAAAACTTAGTTTATCTCCATCTATATTAATCACCTGAAACAATTGGGTATTTTCAGCTTTACGGGCCCTTTCTGCACCTTTGTCTTTCCATCCTTCTTCGCTTACACTGTACATTTTTCCCCCACTAACAGATACTACATAAACAGTTCCTGTTTTATCCCTTGCATTCATTCCGTCCAAAACATTGTCTTCGGGAGAAACACGGCCTCTAGCATAGCTGTGGTCATGTCCTTGCAGGGCCAAATCAACATTATATTTGTCAAAAATAGGTTTCCATGCTTTTCTTAATTCATCATTGTCCCTTCCTGCGGAAGCAGAAAACAATGGATGGTGATAGGTTACAATGGTCCATTTTTTAGTGTTTTCTGAGAGCACTTTTTCTAGCCATGGGATTTGGTCTTTTTGTGCCACATTACTATTAAGAGAGATGATTCGTGCATCTTGGTAATCCATATAGTAAACGGTTTCCTCTAGTCCCAACCCCTTGGGTCCATTTTCGGGAAGTGTAAATTGAGGTCGCCATTGTAAGGAAAGTCTTCTTTCAGCATCTTCTCCATCTAGTTCAGGAATGTCTCTGTATTCATGGTTTCCCGGTGTAACCATAGATGGAACCATACTATGAATAAATCCTCCGGCCGTAAACCATTCATGCCATTCCTGGTCTCTATGGGCTCTGTTGATAAGATCACCGGCATGGATGATGAATTTCGAGTCCGGTGCTTTTCGATAACCTTCTCTGATTAATCTAGCCCAAAGTTCGAGTACATAATTCTGTGCATCTCCCACATATAGGAAAGAAAAAGGCTTGTCATTGTCTCTGGAAGCGGTGGTGAACTGTGTCCATTCCGTCCATGATTCGCCATCTCCTACACGGTATCCATACATGGTGTCTGGTTTTAGGTTCTTAAATTGCACAGAATGGTAATGTGCTTTGACTTTTACGTCTTCTACCTTCGAACCATCTAAGACTTCTGTTTTGGCGGCTATGGTTTCCGCATTTCTCCAAAATTTTGGAGCACCGTCTGCTATAGCAATTTCAGCATAGCCTGTAGGAATAGAGGTGTCAGTTCTCCAGGTTACATTGGCTTCAGAGGCAGGATCTGCGCCAAAGTTCAATACCACCCTGTCAGGGTAATAACTAGGCTTGCTCCATTCTTCTCTAAAAGATGGGGCTTTGTAAACTTTATACTCTTGGGCAATTGCAAAATTTATTACTAATAATAAGCATAAAGAGAAAAATAAATGTTTCATTTGGGATGGTTTTTCAGTATATCTTCGTAAAAATAGTTAAATACGAATAGTTTTTCAAGTGTAATAATTATTATATCATTACCAATTCATCTAGTGAATTAACAATTGTTTCATTTAATGTTTAAATATCCAATCAGTAGTAATATTAGCAACCTTATTATTGGAAGATATTATAAAAAAGTACTGTTTCTAAAGTATATGGACTACTAAACTTAAGTATTTCTTCCAATTTCTACTTTTTTCGCTTTACGCCTCTTATAGCTTGGGCTTCCCAAGGGTTTTCCGGCCAATGGTGTTTGGGATACCTTCGCTTTAACTCCTTCTTAACTTCATGGTAGGTATTGTCCCAAAAGCTTTTTAAATCCTGAGTAACCTGAACCGGTTTAAAGCCGGGGGATAGCAAATGGATCAGCATAGGATTTTTACCCTCATTGACGGTTGGGGTTTGACTCCAACCGAAAAGCTCCTGAAGTCGTGCAGCTAAAATGGGAGGATTACCATCAAAGTTGTATTTTACAGGGAGGGAAGAACCACTTGGCAATCTTATTTTTTCCGGAGCTAAACTTTGGAGCTCCTTTTGTTGATCAAATGAAAGGCTGTCTCTTAATATATTGTAGAGAGGTAATTTTTTCATTTCAAGACCTGATTGGACACCCGTTAAATAGGGAGAGAGCCACTCATGAGCTGTTTTTAATAATTGATCCGTGCTGAAGTTGGGGAATGATTCTGGGCCGTTCCACAGCCTTAAACTCATGATTCTACATTGAAGTTGACAAACCTCATTGTCCCAGGAAAGCCACTTTTCTCCGGATCGGGAAAGCATTTTTAATAGCCTGTCTTGAATCAATTGAGGGTCAGGGTTTTTTAATCTTTTCTTTTCCAATACTATTAACCCTATCCTTCGTTCTTCAACTGCCTGAATAGAGGCTGACTCCTCATCCCAATAGATCCTTTCCTCAGACTTTACCAAGGGTTGGATATCCTTTGGTTCCAGTGGAGCTGCCAAGAATATTTTCCCTAAACCGTCCCTTTCGTCCATCTGTGCTATTGCAACCCATTCTTCTGATGCCATGAAGTCGTTTTTGTCTATTCGGGCCAATTTGCCATTAGACAATTTAAATTGGGCTTGATGGCTTGCTTTGGCGATTCTCTCTGGAAAGGCCTGTGCAATTAATAAGCCTGTTGCATAGGGATCGACGGCTGAATTTCCCGCTTTTATTCCAAGAATTTGTCGATAGGCCTTGGCAACTTGTTCAATTTTCTTGAAATTAAAATTGGCGGAGTTTCCAGCCCGATAACGGCGGAGTCCTTCAATTCTCAAGTTGATGTCTACTCCATTTCCGGGTTCCAATGGGTCCTTTTCTTCCAATATGGCTGCCAAGTCTGAACCCAAACCTTCTAAACCTAACAATTGACTGTAAACAAGCAAATGTGCAATTCTGGGATGACAAGGAAAGGTATGTAAGGTTTCACCGTGTTTGGAGATTTTATTATTGGCAACAGCCCCTAGGTTTTTTAAGGTTTCAACTGCTTGGGCCCAGTTACCTTGGGGTGGAGTACTAATCCAATTCAATTGTGAAGGATCATTTATTCCCCACTTATAAAGTTCCAAGGCCAAGGGGCTAAGGTCAGCTTCCACTATCTCCGGCTGTCTAAAGGGAAGCAAGTTTTCTTGGCTCGCCTTAGACCATAACCTGAAACATATGCCCGGACCTAGTCTCCCTGCCCTTCCTGCCCTTTGTTTGGCTGTGTCGGCAGTCACAGGAATCGTAACCAATTTATTCAACCCGGAGTTGGGGTTAAATCTTCCGCTGCGCATATAGCCTCCATCAATAACAATTTTGATTCCTTCTATGGTAAGACTGGTTTCGGCAATTGCTGTTGCCAAGACCACTTTTCTTTTCCCCTGTGGATGTGGTAAAAGTGCAGCTTGTTGTTGCTTGAAGGCCAACTGTCCATAGAGTTTGTAAATGGCGAGGTCATGGGGCCAATTTTCTATTAACGTGGCTGTTTTATTGATTTCTCTCTGGCCCGGTAAAAACACCAAAATATCCCCCTCATGATTCTCTATGGCTTGCTTAATGGTTTGACTCGTGTTTTGAGGTAAATTGAACAAATCAGAACCGGATCCATATTGAATGCTTACCGGAAATGATCGGCCTGAACTTTCTACCAGTGGTGCGTGAAGGTTAATCGATAAGTCTTTGCTATCAAGGGTAGCAGACATGATCAATAGCTTAAGATCCGGTCTAAGTATTTCTTGGATTTCTCTGGCAATGGCAAGCCCCAAGTCCGCATGTATGCTGCGTTCATGAAATTCATCGAAAATGATTATGCCAACATCTTCAAGGGCATTGTCCTGTTGCATCATTCTGGTTAGAATCCCCTCTGTAATTACTTCTATTCTGGTATTTTTCCCCACACAGGTATTGAACCTGACTCGGTAACCTATGCTTTCTCCGGCTGACTCCCCCATAATTGTAGCCATTCTTTGTGCAATACTTATAGCTGCGAGTTTTCTGGGTTCAAGGATTACTATTTTTTTCCCTTTGAGCCAATTTTCTTCCAATAATGTCAAGGGGGCCAATGTACTTTTACCGGCTCCCGGAGGTGCATGAAGCAAAACAATTGGCGCCGAGCTAAGTCGGTCTTTTAATTGAGGGATTACCTCTAAAATGGGGAGTTTGGGGAAGTCCTTCAAAAGTAATTGTTTTGATACAAAGGTAAAAAAACATAGCGGACTCAATAATGTTTTTGAGTAGGAAAACTTTAGGAGATTAAAAAAATATAATTTATGCGCATAGCTTTATTGGGTAATAAAAAAGGCTGTTTAAATTAAAAACAGCCTTTATATTAATTATTTTATCGATGCCTTGGCACGTCCATATTCCCATTTTACTTCCAAACCATCATCCATTACGGTATAAGTAAGGCTCTCTGTAAGGGTACTGGTTTGACCGGAATTAACGGTTACTCTTAAAGCATCTTTGCTTTCATCGTATTTTGTTCCCCACTGACCAGTCTGTTTGTTGAAAATAAAGGTACTGGAACTTTCTCCCGGAATAATGAAGAAGCTGTATTTCCCGGCAGGTAGTTTTTCTCCTTCCACTGTAATGTCCTTGCTCGTCTCAAATAATGTAGCTTCATTGGCGCCGGCTCTCCAAACTTTCCCTAGTGGTACAAGGTCTCCAAAAATAGTTCTTCCTTTTACAGAAGGGCTGCTATAATTTACAGTGATTTCTGCTCCATTTATAGTTCCTTTAGCTGTTTTTGCAGGACTTGCTTTTTTCTGGGCATTCGACATATATACTACTGAAAGCATTAGGAAAGCAGATAAGCTTAGCATTTTCATGGTTGATGATTTCATGTTTTGGTTTTGTTTAGGTTAAATTATTTCAATAACTATAATAAACGGACAAAATTAAAAATTGTTAAGCATCTGATGACTGAAAGCAAACAGTAGGTAGTTAATTTTCATATATGCCACTAGCCTGTCCTTAGTAATGCTTTATGGTCCCGGCCTTCCTATAGAAAAGCCGGGACGAAGTTAACATGACTGATATAAAATATTTAAATTTTAACCCAGGCCTGTTTTTTATGGCTTTCAATTATTCTTTCGCAGATTAATAACTCACGATGTCCGTCTGCAAAAGTTGGATAACTTGGTTTTTCAGGTTGTTTTCCTTCTACAACTGCTGCATAGACTTCCTTGAACATTTGTTTGGAAGTATCAGGGAAACCTTCATTGTGTCCACCCGGGAAGCCAATAAGTTTTCCAGCCTCAGCATTGAACAAAGAAGGATCTTTCATCAAGTGCTGATTGGCAGTTTCTCTTTTGCCTATCCACATCTCATTGGGTTTTTCACTGCACCATTCAAAATTCGCTTTTGAACCGGCGATTTCAATATTCAATCTATTTTTCCTACCGGCATTTACTTGGCTAACCGTTACCGAACCTTTGTTGCCATTGTCAAACCTTAGCATTACCGTAGCATGATCTTCGGTATTGATAGGCACTTCTTCATAGTCTGAAGGGGCTAGGCTTTTGCCACTATAGGTTTCTATTGCTTTAAGTGGCTTTAACCTTGTTTTGTGTACAGTAGAAAAATCCGCCATCACTTCAGTGATTTTCAAGCCGGTAACATATTCGGTTAAATCCAATAAATGGGAGCCTATGTCTGCAATGGCTCTTGAATCTCCGGATTTATCCGGCTCCAATCTCCAGTTGTAATCTGTTTGCAAAAACAACCAATCTTGCAAATAAGAACCCATGATAGAGTAAATATCACCTAGTTCACCACTTTCTCTCATGGTTTTCATTTGCCTTACCATCGGATAATACCTTAGGTTAAAATGAACAGCATTGACCAAACCTGTTTTTTCAGCAAGGGCCACGAGCTCTTCCGCCTCTTCAATTTTTGTTGCCAAAGGTTTTTCACAAACAACGTGTTTTCCGGCTTCCAATACGGCTTTGGATTGGCTATAGTGAAGGAAGTTTGGTGTACAGATATGTACAACTTTGATTTCCTCGTCTTTCAGCATATCTTCGAAAACCATGGCCTTTTCTATGCCTAGTAAAGCAGCTTTTTCTTTGGCAAGCTCTTCATTGACTTCACAAAGGGTGGCCACTTCAATATTAGGGTTTCTTCTTAGGGCTTCAATATGGGCAGGGCCAATAAACCCCGTTCCAACAACCGCTACTTTGATTTTTTCCATAAGGTAATTATGTTCGGTTTATTTAAAAGGTTAGCCCTAAAGATAGAAGGTACATTTGTATTTTTCAATGCTTGCTGACTTTTACATTTATTGTTTCCGCTTTATGACAACTTCAAAAAGGCTAAGTCCATGGCTCATATTGCCCTGCAAACAATAATATTTTCATTAAAACTTGTGATTTTGAGATGATCGAGTAATTTTGTTACTCCTACCTTGTGTGTTACGAGGCGAAGCTGTGAAAGCAATTTGAGGTACTTTATTAAAGTGCTTATTTTTATGTTTTTTATATTCAGTAAATAGTATTTGGTGTCTTTCCAGAGCCCAAACTTTACATTTTTATCTTGATAGAATCTCTTATTACATCCAAGACTCGTATTAAATTACTTGTGAAATTTTTTTCTAACGCCAAAAACCGAGGTTACTTAAGAGGTTTGGCGGAAGAGTTTGGTGAATCTACCAACTCTGTAAGAATAGAACTTAACAGACTTTCCAATGCCGGTTTACTAAATTGGAAGACTGAGGGCAAAACCAAAAGCTACCAAGCCAATGAGAATCACCCTCTGTATCTGGATATAAGAAATATAGTGCGCAAATATTTGGGTTTTGATACACTTATCGATCAAGTAGTGCAGGGTTTAGGAAGTGTTGATAAAGCCATTATTTGTGGAGATTATGCAGAAGGAAAAGATACAGGGACCATAGAATTGACGATAATTGCTGAAAAAATAAATAAAGACTACTTGGATTTCCTTATTAAAAAGACGGAAGAGAAAATTAATAGGAAGTTAAAAGTCAATATTATGGAAAATGAACCTGTAGAAGGCCTTCCGGGCTTGTTGGTATATGAACATGCAAGTGATGATGCCTAAGTCCCCAATTTTTCTTTCTGTAGTCATTCCTGTTTTTCAGTCTGAAGCAGGTTTAAATGAATTGATTGAGCGCATAAAGCGGGCTTTGTTTGCCATTAGTTCAGAGGTCGAGTTAATATTCATTGATGATGGAAGCAATGATAGAAGTTGGGATATTATATGTAGGGCAGCAGAAAAAGAGGATTTTATTAGAGGTCTGAGATTCAGTAGGAATTTCGGACAACATCATGCCATTTTTGCCGGTTTGGAATTGGCTCAAGGAGAATGGATAGTGGTGATGGATGCGGATCTACAAGATCTCCCCGAGGAGATTCCTATGATGTTGACCAAAGCTCAACTGGGTTATGATGCAGTCTTGGCCAGAAGAATGGATAAAAAAGCTACTTGGTTTTCAAAAGTCTTGACCATAGTATATTATCAGATTTTTTATTCTATGTCCGGAATCAAACAGGATCCCAGCATTGGTAATTTCGGCGTATACAATAAAAGGGTAATTCATCAGGTGCTACAAATGAAGGAGTCCAATTGGTATTTTCCCACCATGGTACATTGGGTAGGGTTTAAACAAAGCACATTGAATGTAAAACATGGTGTTTCTAGGAATCAGCACTCCAACTATTTTTTCAAATCTAAATTCCATTTGGGATTGAACACCCTACTTGCTTTTTCTGACAAGCCCCTTCGATTGACCATTAAATCAGGTTTAATTGTCGCATTAATCGGGTTTTTATTTGCATTGATCACCTTGATACGTTATTTTTCAGGAGCCATTGTAGTGCCGGGTTATGCAAGTATTATCATTTCCCTTTGGATACTCTTTGGGCTTTTATTAACAACCATTGGAATAGTGGGGCTCTATGTTGGGAAAACTTTTGAAGGGGTGAAAAACCGTCCACGCTATATTGTAGACCAAAAGACTTAAAATGATAAAGTTTTTACCTTTTGACACTTCTTTGTTTGGATACAGGGTAGGACAGCTACAATTGGGAAGATGCCTTCCTGATTTAGAAATAGTAAACAATCAAGCTAAAAATTTCGATTTAATTTATGTGATGGGGAAACCCGGTTTGGTTAAATTGGGTGGATGGTCACCGATAAGTACCAGGGTTGACTTGGTTAAAAATATCATAAAATCGGACTTGGTTCAAAGCCCGAAAGTTGATGATGAAGTTGAAGTTTCAGAAATGATTGTTTCCGGAAATCTTTCTCAATCAGATCAGAAAGCCTTAAGGGAGTTAATCTTTTCAAGTGGACAGTGGTCCAGATTCAAGCAGGATATATTATTAGCCAATCAAGAATACGAAAAATTATACAGTACATGGTGGGAAACCATTAAGGCAGAAAAACATAAAGTTATCGTTGCTCGGATTTCCGGAAAATTGGTGGGATTTATTACATTTAAGTTACTTAGAGGTAGAGGCCATGTTGGTCTTTTTGCCGTCAAAGGAAGTGAGCAAGGAAGAGGAATAGGAAGGAAATTAATGCATGAGGCTTTAGTAATGCTTGATGGCTGTGGCTTTAAATTGCTGGGACTCTCTACACAGAAGGCCAACAAAAGGGCCATGGATTTTTATAAAAAGGTTGGTTTTCAGCCCATTAAAGAAACTTTGATCGCCCATTGGCGACCGGGATTAAAACCCCAAAATATACACTAGCTTTTGCTTGTCAAAAATTATGAGGTAATGCATTATTCTCCTGACCTTAAAAAGGACTGGGGGAGGGTACTTCAAAAGGCTACCAATGCCACCATAATGCATGAGAGAGATTTTTTAGCGTATCATTCACCAGGCAAATTTCAGGATTGCTCGGTAATATTGTATAACAATACCAAGCCGGTAGCAGTATTTGCAGCCCATAGGGAAGGAGATATGGTCTATTCCCATCAAGGACTAAGTTACGCCGGCTTAATTCAGGTACCCTGCTCTTTTGATCATAAACTTGAACAGTTCAAAGCCTTAATGAAATATTTTGAGTCGTTGGGGCTTAGCCATCTACAAATTAAAGAAACACCGGCATTCTACAATTCGATTCAGGATGAAGCCATGGATTATATCATGCATCTGACAAATGCCAAAACTACACAAATGGAATTGTCATTGACGATAAACCTGCCATTAGAGGTAAAGAATAAAGGAAGGAAAGCCAATATCAAACAAGCTAGTCGACAGAATTTAAAAATAATTGAATCCAATGAGGTAAAAAGTTTTTGGGATGCCTTGCTTCTTCCTAACCTTCAAAACAGGTACCAAACAGAACCTACCCACAGTTATGAAGAAATGACATTTTTGATGGATAAGTTTCCTGGAAAAATTCGACAATTCAATGTTTTTAAGGAGGGCTTGATGGTAGCCGGTGCCACGGTTTATTTTTCCAAAAATTGCATCCATACCCAATACCTGGCAAGCAATAGCAAAGGCAGAGAATTGCATGCTTTAGATGCTTTGGTCAATCATCTTGCGAACACATTTACAGGAAAATACTCTTTTTTAGATTTTGGTCATTCCAACGAAAATCAAGGGCTTAGTATCAATAAGGGGCTTTTTAAGTGGAAAGAAAGCTTTGGTGCTAAGTCTTATATTCATAGGCATTATAAGGTACCCGTCGAAACCTGGAGAAATTTGGATAGGGTATACAAAGCTTTGTAGATAGATGCCTAAAAGGTCTTCAATTTCAGCAGAAAGGTTAAACCAATTGAACCAAAAAAATACCAGATACATGATCTCATGTGTCCAAAATGAGTTTTTTTGTGAACATCATCCAAAAGGAAAATGTAGCAGAGGTTTTTTTTCTTTATTTCTTCAGGTGGTATACGGTATTGGTTTTGCGAAAAAATATGGATTACCATTTTTCGTTGATTTCAGTAATGTAGCCTATGCTTATTCAGGTCAAGTAAAGAATAATTTTTGGGAGTATTTCTTTAATCAAGTAACAGTAAAGCGTACAGATACCTTGGTACTAAATCAACAATATGAAGTTTACCCATTGCGTATTTGGAATAGAAAGCACCTTAGGTTGTTACACCAATTAATGAAAGAGGGGCTTAAATTCAAAAGCGCCTTACAAGCAGAGATCGACAAGATCAGGAGCATCATGGACAATGAAAAAATCCTAGGTGTCCATTTTCGCAAAACCGATCATTTTTTGGAAGTTCCGCCGGCCGATGAGTCAGTTTTTTTTCATCACATAAGAAGAAAATTTTCGACCTATGACAAGATCTTTGTAGCTACGGATGATCAACAGCTTTTGGAAAAATTGAAAAAAGAATTTTCACCTAAAATAATGGCCCATGATTTTGTCAGGTCTCAAGGAGCAATTTCCATTCATAACAATGAGACATTTAAGGATGGTCCTAGGCTAGCTAAAGAGGCTTTGCTGGACTGCATAAGCCTATCTTGCTGTAATGAGCTTATCTTATCACCTTCTAACCTGTCCTATGCCGCTTTGGTGTTCAACCCTGAGCTTAAATACAGTATTGTTGAGAGTAAAGCAGCCAAAAGAAGCCGTATAAAGACCCTCACAAGCTATCATTTAGATAGATTAGGCCTAAGAAAATGGTAGGGGATGATTGAAATTTATCCTGAAATAGGCCAAAGCGAAAGTCAATGTCCAAGGTGTGGTGTTTTAGGATTGAGCAATGGCACATTGTATTTTCAAGGGACGCATTGTCTTACAAGCCATATCTGTTCTGACTGCAGCTTAGAATTTTACGCCACTTTACCTATTGGGCACGCTATCCTTTTCCCAGTTACCTTTAGCCGAGACGGAAAACACCAGAAATTTAACCAAAAAGAAGGATCTTGGATGGCAGAACCGCTTATCAATTCTATTCAGAATCCACCTATTAAAGAGGTTCCTATTCAGCTTATACAAACTTCTTCAGGGGGAGACCTCCTTTTAGTCAATTGCCTGGACAGTTGTTTTGGACATGTATTTACCAAGATTTATAACGTGTATTTGCTTAAAAAGCATTTTCCAAAAAAAACCTTGGGCGTTCTGCTTCCAGAACGCTGCCGATGGCTGATTTCCGATAAAGAGGTAGAGATCTGGTCGGTAGATTTGCCTTTAGAAAACATAGGTGAGGGAGTTCAAGGATTGGATTCATGGGTCAAGCAACAATTTAAACGGTTCCATTCAGTGGCCCTCAGTGTTGTGCCAGTTCACATTGATCAAGAGCAGCTAGATTTTAAGGAAATTCTTGGGGTTAAGCCTTTTGAGTTGGAAGAATTTGACCGGCTACCATTACAGCTCACATTTATCTGGCGCTCTGATCGATTTTGGTTAAATAGCAAAGGATTGGATCTGCTACATAAGGCATCTATAAAATACAATTTTCAGAATTGGGTGGAGGACATTTTGCAGCACAGGCAAGGTAGTTTATTGAGGCGGCTAGTTAATAGAGTCAGAAAATCCTTCCCGAATGTAGCCTTTTATGTCACCGGAATAGGTAGGAACGGAAAATTTCCCCATGGATGCCATGACGAGCGTGTAGAGAAAATGCAGGAGTCCATAGAGCGAAAGTGGAATGAGGTTTATCGGCGAAGTCATTTGGTGCTAGGGGTACATGGTTCCCACATGTTGATTCCCACAGCCCTGTCAGCTGGATTTATTGAAATACTTCCCAGACACAAAATAGACCATTTGACTGAGGACATTGCTCAGTCTCATAACAGTAGGTTAAGTCATTTTTTGGGGAGGTATATGGATGAATATGCAACCCCCGAATTAATTTCCAAGCATGTAGTGAGCATGGTAAAAAAGTTTGATTTTATAAAAAGCAACATGGATTCTGAATTAGCTTAAGCCTTAAAGGGATTATTTATCAATGAATATACTCAAGACATTTATTAAAAAATATTTTTATTACTTCTCCTACTTCTATCAAATAGTTCGTGGAAGGCTTTTTATTGCTTTTGGGCTAAGTATGTTGGTAGCCTTGATGGATGGACTAGGGCTTACCATGTTTTTGCCTTTGTTGGAAATGGTAGATGGGGGGGATGCCAGCGGTGAAGGCATGGGCAAGCTTGGATTTATACTAGATGGCATGGGCAGTTTAGGAATTCCAATTACGGTTTCAGCTATTCTTTTGATAATGGCCTTCTTTTTTATACTCAAAGGTGTTTTAAAGTTTTTTGAACAGTATTACAGTGTTTTAGTTAGAAGATTTTTTGTAAAAAAAATGAGGCTTTCCATTGTAGATTTATTTGAAGGCTATTCCTTCAAAAATTTCATTAAACAAGATTCTGGGAGAATTCAAAATACTGCAACAGGTGAAATAGAAAGGATTTTAATTGCCTTTAATAGTTATATGTATGTATTACAGGCCTTTTCTATGATTTTCATTTATGTGGCAATGGCATTTAGCGTAAATGTGCGATTTTCACTTTTCGTGATGATTGGAGGAGTGCTTTCAAATTTTCTTTACTCTGCCATTTATAAAAGAACGAAAAGACATTCCGTAGACGTTTCAAAAGGGAACCACTATTTTCAAAGTCTCCTAATTCAAAAAATAGCGAATTTTAAGTATTTAAAAGCGAGTGGACTTCTTACCACCTATGGCAATAAGCTTAGAAGTCAAATCAATGCCATCGAGTACCATTATAGAAAACTTGGTTTATTTTCCTCAATAATTACTGCCATCAGAGAGCCGATAATAATTATTATTATTGTTGCTGTTATTCTTTTTGAGGTCAATATAACGGGGGGGAGTATTTCCGGAATAATATTGAGTTTGTTATTTTTTTACCGGTCATTAACCTATTTATTGGCTTTACAGGCTTATTGGAATTCAGTTATGGCAAATTATGGTTCTCTAGAAAATATAAAGGAGTTTTCTAAAGAATTAAAAGAGGGAAGTGAATCCCATGGTAATACCAAGGTTAAAGGCTTTCACAACGAAATAAGGTTAGATAAGGTTAGTTTTGGCTATGGGGAAAAGAGGATCTTGGATAGTATTTCATTTTCGGTATTTAAAAATCAAGCCATAGCAATTGTAGGAGAAAGTGGTTCAGGAAAGTCTACTTTGATGAATATTATGGCAGGTCTTTTTTTGCCAGATACTGGGGCAATTACCATTGATGGAAATGATATGAAAGAGATTGATAGAAATCATTTCCAGAAGAAAATAGGCTACATTACTCAAGAACCAGTGATTTTTGACGACACCATCTTCAATAATGTGAGTTTTTGGGACAAAGATACTATCGAGAACAGAAAGAAATGCAAAGAAGCATTAAGTAAAGCCTCAGTTTTAGCGTTTATTGAGACCTTGGACAACAAAGAGGACAGTCGACTTGGTAATAATGGAATTATGGTAAGTGGAGGTCAGAAACAAAGGATTTCTATTGCCAGGGAGTTGTACAAGGGAATTGATGTACTGCTTATGGATGAAGCCACATCTGCTTTGGATTCTGAAACTGAATTTGGAATTCAAGAGAATATAGACAAATTAAAAGGACAAATAACTATAATAATTATTGCCCATCGCTTGTCGACAATCAAAAATGTTGACCGTATCTTATTATTGAAGGGTGGGAAAATACAGGCATCCGGTGATTTTGAAGAATTGGAAAAAAATTCTTCTGCATTTAAGAAGATGGTTGCTTTACAGGCTTTTTAAAAAATAAATAAATTAATAATGATCCCGGTAACCAAACCTTTTCTACCCCCAATTGAAGATTATGAGCAGTACCTTAAAGGCATATGGTCAAGAAATTGGTTAACGAACAATGGACCTCTTGTTAACGAATTCGAATTAAAAATTAAAGATTTACTTGGACTAAATCATTTTTTGTTTTTAGGAAATGGAACACTTGCACTTCAAATTGCGCTAAAAGCTTTAAAAATTAAGGGAGAAGTAATTACCACTCCATTTTCCTATGTTGCTACTACGAGTAGCCTGGTTTGGGAAGGTTGTATGCCTGTTTATGTAGACATTGATCCAAAAACTTTAAATATCGATGCCAATAAAGTTGAAGCGGCAATAAACCCCAATACTTCGGCGATTATGGCTACCCACGTTTTTGGAAATCCCTGTGAAATAGATGAATTAAATAGAATCGCCAAAAAGCATGGATTAAAAGTGATATATGACGGAGCCCATGCTTTTGGTGTTACTTTTAAAGGGAAAAGTATTTTTAGCTATGGTGATATTAGTACCACCAGTTTCCATGCTACTAAAATTTTTCATACCGTAGAAGGGGGAGGAGTCTTTAGCGAGAATCAGGAATTGATTAAGAGGATGGGCTATTTGCGAAATTTTGGGCATGATGGTTTTGATAAATTTAATGGACCAGGCATAAATGCCAAAAATTCTGAATACCATGCAGCAATGGGCTTATCAAACCTACCTTATTATGAATCGATCATCAGTCACAGGAGGGACTTAACTAACAAATACAATAAGTTCTTTAAAAATACAGTCTCCATAAAAGATAAAATTCAAATTATTCCTTCTGAAAATTATTCATATTATCCCGTAATCTTTGAAAGTGAGGAATTATTGTTAAATATAAAAAATAAATTGGGTCAACATGAAATAAGCTGTAGGAGGTATTTTTATCCCAGTCTCAATGAATTAGACTATGTTAACGGAGACGCACCGATTTCCCAAAATTTAAGTCGAAGAATTTTATGCCTTCCTTTGTATTATGACTTAAGCTTTTCAGAGCAACAGCTTATTTGCGAATTAATAAATGATCAGTTTAAAGATTAAAATAGCCAGCTTTATTAATAGGGCTAAGGTTTTTGGTAAACCTAAAGTCTTTTGTATAGGGTTTAATAAAACAGGAACTACTTCATTGAAAGTCCTTTTTTCCAAATTGGGTTTTGTCGTAGGTGATCAAAGTGAAGCTGAATTCCTACTTTCAGAGATTCAAATGGGTAATTTTGAAGGCTTGTTGAAACATATAGAAAAAGCCCAGTTCTTTCAAGATTATCCATTTAGCACCCCAAATACCTATAAGGTTTTGGATGAAAAATACCCCAATGCGAAGTTTATTTTAAGTGTTAGGGACTCACCAGAGGAATGGTACAACTCTTTAGTGAAATTTCATTCATTAAAATTTAACAATGGAAATTCCCCTACAGTAAAGTCCCTAAAGGAAGGTGATTATATATATAAAGGATGGATATGGGAGTTTTTAAGCCAGGTATATGGTTTTGAGGAGGACAAGGATTTATATAACAAAGCATTTTTGATTAACCTCTACTTAAATCATATTGAAGAGGTGAAAGAATATTTCAAAGGAAGAGAAGACAAATTAATTGTCATTAACCTTCAGGATGAGGGAGGAGTAGAGAAATTGTTTCAATTTTTAAATATCAAGGCTTCAATTTCTGAATTTCCTTGGGTAAATAAATCTTAATAAATAAAATGGTAATAGCAGGTGCTGGTGGACATGCCATGGAGGTTTTAGATGTGTTAGTGGCCCAAAAAAAAGATGAGGGCGCTATTTTTTATGATGATTTTACAGAAGAATTGATTTTTCAAAATGCCTATTCCATTATTAAGAATCAAATCGACATAAAAATCCAATTTGGTATTGACCCTAGGTTTATTCTAGGAGTTGGAGATGGTAAAACCAGAGCATATTTCACTAAAATGTTCTCTTCTTTGGGAGGAATACCCACTGAAATAAGAGCAAAATCTGCAATAATAAGTAGTTATGCAAAACTTGAATTGACGGATGTTTTTAATTTTTGTTTTATAGGCGCGAATGTTATCTCAGGAAAAGGAACTTTAATTAATTCAGGAAGCCAGATTCATCATGAAACACAAATTGGACAGTTTTCATCTATTAATCCAGGGGTACAACTACTTGGGAAATGTAGCATAGGTAATTTTTGCTCCATTGGAGCAGGAGCAATTGTTTTACCTGGAGTGAAAATAGGGGATAATGCTATAATAGGTGCAGGAACCGTTGTGACTAAGAATGTCCCTGACAATTGCACAGTCGTAGGTGTGCCAGGAAGAGTAATAAAAAAAATTGCCTGAACTTTTTAATTTATGAAATTAAAAGATAACAACCCCTTAGTGAGTGTTTGCATGATTACCTATAACCATGCAAACTATATTAAAAAGGCAATTATTGGAGTATTAGATCAAAAATATGCGGGAGATATTGAACTGGTTATTTTAAATGACAAATCTCCTGACGATACAGATTCTAAAGTTTTGGAGATAATTGAGAAGTATGATAAAAATAATGTAATTAGATATTTTAAAAACGATGAAAATTTAGGTGTAATGTCTAATTTTTATAAGGCTTTAAATTTGTGCAGAGGTAAATACATAGCTTTATGCGAAGGAGATGACTTTTGGACGGATTCAAACAAACTTGCAATTCAGATTCAATTTTTAGAAAAAAATGAAAGTTATTCTTTTTCGTTTCATAAGGCTTGTAAGGTTAAGAATGAGAATGATGATACTATCTTTTCAGTTTTTCCAATAAAATCAAAGACTAGTATAATTAAAGTAAAAGAATTTTTTAGAATGGGAGGTAAAGCAACATCTTCTATCGTTTTTAGAAATAAAATTGATTTTGATATCATTAAAATAAATCATAGTCACGGTGATTTCTTACTTTATTTGAAGTTTTTTGAAATTGGAAATGGAATATATATTGACCAAATAATGAGTTCGTATAGAGGGCATATTCATGGAATTTCATTTAATAAAGGGTCAATTGGTTATCAGAAAAAAAGAATACAAGAGTTATACGAAGAATACGAACTTATTCATAATAATGAAATAAAGGATCAAATTAAATATCAAATAGTTTTTCATATTTTTCATTTGATTCTTCAAAATAAATCAAGCCTAAGTAAAGATGATCTTATTTTTTATCTATCTAAAATATTAGTATCCAAACACTTCTATTCAATATTCTTGACGTTTATGAAAAGATGGATATTAATTAAAGTACTTTTAAATGAGTAGAAAGATCACATTTATACTTAATGAATTTCCAGCTTTATCTGAAACATTCATATTAAATCAAATTGTTTATTGTGTTGAGAATGGTTTTGAAGTTTGTATAGTTTCAAGATCAGTAGGAGATTTAAAAAAAGTACATCCTCAAGTCAATAAGTATTCATTATTGGATAAAACTATTTTTATTCCTCCTGTACCTAAAAATATTATTGAACGTTTTATTAAAATAATTAGATCATATTTAGATAATTATTCTGTTAAATATATTTTTGAATCTTTAAAATTTTTCAACATAATTAAATATGGTATTCATGCATTATCTTTATATATCCCATATAATTATATTTATTTAAATAAAATTCAAAATTCTTCCATAATTCATGCTCATTTTGGACATTCTGGAAGATTCATTTGTTTATACAAGAAGTCTAAAATATTTAAAGATATTCCTGTTATTGTATCATTCCATGGTGTTGATATCATACCTAAATTTATTTCCTTATACAAAAAAAACTACTCAAATATATTTAAACATTCTTCAGAATTATTAGTAAATAATAATTATAGTAAGGAACTTTTGTTAAAAATTAACTCCAAAATTGAAGATAAAATTTCTATTTTACCAGTTGGTGTAGATACAGAACTTTTTCAAAAGCCAGAGTTAATTTCAAAAAAGGATTCAGTAATTAACATTGTTTTTTGTAGTCGATTGATTTCACTTAAAGGCCCATTAAATGCCCTTAAAATATTTAAAAACACTATTTCTAAAAGTTCAATATCTCTTAAATTAACCATTATAGGTGCTGGGCCTGAGCTTCAAATATTAGAAGATTATGTTTTTTCCAACAATCTTAATGATAAAGTTCATTTCACAGGAGGTTTGGTTCAAAATGATATTAAGCATTATTTTTCAATCGGTGATATTTTTATTTACACAGGTATACCAGACCCAATTAATGGCCGTGAAGAAATTCAAGGTTTAGTTATTCAAGAGGCACAATCTATGGAAATGCCAGTAGTCTGTTCAAATGTTGGGGGAGTAAAATACGGAATTATTAATGGTGGTACCGGATACCTTGTTCCGTCTGGGAATATTGAGACTTTTTCTGATAGACTGTTAACACTTATAAATAATAACAATTTAAGGCTTGAATTTGGGAAAAGGAGTCGTGAATTTATTATAAATAATTTTGAACAAAGTGTTCTAAATAAAAAATTAATTAATATTTATTTTAAGTATATGTGATTTATGAAATTTCAGCACTTTTTGTTAACCAGGTTTAATGTTGCATATATTGAAAGATGTGAAATTAAAAATATTGAACCTGAAATTTGGTTAAAAAATAGGATGGAATTATTTATTCAGTACTGTATTCCAGCTGTTTTAAAGCAATCATCAAAAAAATTTGTTTGGTTAATTTATTTTGATTCTAGAACTGAACAAAAATACATAGAATATATTTCAAAAAAAATATCATCAATTTCTTTTAAAATATGCCTCATGGATGGAGGTTTTAAAGATTTATCTGATATTATAATTAAAGATTTATCCTCTATGCTAATCCCTAATTGTAGTCATATGATTACTTCAAGGTTAGACTCGGATGATCTAATTTCTTTTGATTATATTGAAAAAGTACAAAATGTTTTTAATTATCAGGATTATATGCCTGTTAATTTTGACAAAGGATTTTTATATCATAAAGGCAAATTTGTTTTGGGTACTGTTGTTCATAAGTGTAATCCATTTATTTCATTAATTGAAAGAGTTCCTTTAGACAAAAAAGTGAAATCAGTTTGGTTTAAAAAGCATACTGAATATTATAGGGATAATCAGACTTTCCATATCAAGAGTGGAAAAAGAATGTGGTGTATGATTATTCATGAAATAAATGTTAGTTCGGGTTTTTTTGCCAAACCATTGATTTTTACTGATTTCCATTTGCTTAAAGATTTTAGTTTTAATTATCAAGAATTCCCTAAATTATCTGATAGATTTATTTTTTTATATTTTTATTTAAAAAGGAGGGTTAAAATGAAATTATTAGCTCTTAAATTTTACCTTAATAAAATATGATATTTTCAGTGGTTATACCTGTTTATAACGATTTCGATAGGTTAAAATTAACTTTAGATTCACTCAATTGTCAAACTTTTGATTATTCTCTTTTTGAAATAATTATTGTTGACAATAATTCTTCTTCGCCCATCCTTGATTTTAATTCACTGTATCCTGATTTGGATTTACGGGTCATTAAAGAATCTAAAATTGGTTCATATGCCGCTAGGAATACAGGGATAAGAAACGCAAAGTATGATATTATTGCTTTAACTGATTCTGATTGTATTCCTGATAAAAATTGGCTTAGAAATGCTTATAGATACTTTAGAATTGATAAAGATAATAAAATAGGTATTTTAACTGGTAAAGTGCCATTATTTTATCGAGATCAGTTTAAATTGTCGTTTGCTGAAACTTATGAAAAATATACAGGTTTTGATTTTTTAGCATATTCTAAGGATAATTCATGCGGTGCAGGAAACTGGTTTTCCTATAAGTCAATATTTTATTCAATTTCATTTTTTGATGATACTCTTAAATCAAATGGTGATACTAAATTATCTAAAATTATTAGTAATAGTGTGCCACTATATTATTCTGAATATATAACAGTATTTCATCCATCGAGATATTTCGTACATGAAATAGTTTATAAATATAGAAGGCTCATTGGTGGTACTTATCAAAGAAGATTTAAAGGCGATTTAACCGGCTTCATTCGGTTTATGCTTATTTTTTCATATAAGAGAGTTACTTTTTCAATTAAAAAGTTGTTTACAATAAATTTTGTAGATTCTTTCAAAATTTTAATTGTTTCTTTTTTAATTTTCTTTGGAAGCTGGTCAGAATTTTTTAATATCTTAATCGGTAAGGACACTAAAAGATGATTTATCACATTCTGAATGATGAAAAGTTTTCTGATTGGGTAATAGAATCGTTTAAGAAATTTAACGGAGATGAAAATCATAGATTTTTTTTAGTTTCTAATTCTAAATCATCTAAATATTTTAATGATCCATCTGTAAAGTTTGTCTCCAAATATTTTTTTTTAAATGATTTTATACCACTTGACCATGACGTAGTCATTTTTTATTTCTTGCATCTACATAATATTTCCTTTTTACTAAAACGAAAAAACTTAAAATGTAAAAAAATTTGGATAGGATATGGAGCTGATTATTATTATTACTTGTTAAACTCAACTTCTTTTCAATCTCTTTATTTAAAAATTACACAAAATTTATTTTATTCATTTAATGGGCATTTTTTGTTTAAACGTATAGCCTTAGCTATTTATCAAAAAATATTTCTATATGGAAAAGTATTGCCTGCACTTAAGACTTTGACTCATTTCGCACCAATTATACCAAATGAGTTCTCAATTATTAAGGACAAGTATCCCTCTTTAAATTTTGATTGTATAGATTTTACATTTGGTGATGTGAGTTACCTTAATCAAAACAATAAGTTTCACAAGGGTGAAAATATTCTCTTGGGCAATAGTGCCACATTTTCTTGTAATCATATTGATATTTTGGAATCCATCAATCATTTGGGAATTACAAATAAAATCGTAATCCCTCTTAGTTATGGTCATGCTAAATATAAGGACTTCCTAATTGATTACATTCCTAAAAATTATCCTAATTTGAATTTTGAAATTCTTGGGAAGTTCTTGCCTTTAAATGAGTACAACCAAATCCTTAATCAATGTGGTTTTGCCATAATGCCTCATTTGCGTCAACAAGGAATGGGTAATATTTATTCATTATTGTATTCAGGAACAAAATTATTTTTATTTAAAAAAAATCCTGTTTATGAATTTTTAAAGGGTTTAGGGGTGTGTTTTTACGCTATAGAGGATTTAATGTTGAATGCTAAACTTTTAATTTCACCTTTAGCACAGGATGAAATGG
The DNA here is from genome assembly GCF_030546805.1 of Cyclobacterium sp. 1_MG-2023. Lineage (GTDB taxonomy): Bacteria > Bacteroidota > Bacteroidia > Cytophagales > Cyclobacteriaceae > Cyclobacterium. The sequence continues at coordinate 87,367 of NZ_JAUOPC010000011.1, forward strand.
ATCAAAATCGAAAGATTATTATTAACCATTATTCAAAAGAAAAGTCCTTTGAAAGGATCCAAAAGATTGTTAAACTTTGAAAATTTGTAGAATAATTAGTCAATTGGATTTTGGAGGAGTTGAACAAAGACTGAAATTAACCTCTAGCTTTTTTATTGACAATACCGATCATGAATTAATCATTCTTGTTTTAGGCAGTGGTGGAAGGATTTGCCGCGAAATTGAAATTATGGGTATTTCGGTAAAAGTATTAAATGAAAAAGTTAAAATTCCAAACGTCAAATTAATATCTAAAATTTTAAAATTTTTGCAGTTTCATAATCCCGATGTCATTCATTCTTCTGGTGCTGAGGCCAATTTCCATGGATTATTGGCTGGCTTTATCTTTCAAACCCCTGTCAGAATAGGAGAGGAAATTGGTTTCCCCAATCATGGTTTAATTTTCCGTAATCTTTTTAAGTTTATTTATCTCACTTCTCACCAAGTAATTGCTATTTCCAAAGCCGTTGGGAAACGGTTGATTGAATTAAGCGAGGTGAGTAAAATGAAAATAACCGTAGTTTACAATCCTGTTGCTATTTCAAATAGAGAAAAGGCCTTAGTAAATGATGATTTCGTAGATAATGATAATTTAAAATTAGAATTTAACAAAATATTTGTTACTACTTGTCGGCTTGTCCCAATCAAAAATCTTCAACTTTTAATCCAGGTTTTTCATGAATTCTTAAAAGTTCAAGGCAACGAAAATTCTGTTCTATGGATTATTGGAGAAGGACCTGAAAAAGGTGAATTAGTAAAATTAACTGAACTGTATCAAATTTCCGAAAAGGTTGTTTTTTTCGGATTTATAAAAAATGTTATTCCTTTTTTGATGAAATCCGATGTTTTTATTTTACCCTCTTTGTCTGAAGGCTTTTCAATATCTTTGGTTGAGGCCATGCTTTGTGGTTTACCCGTTATTTCTACCCAAGTTGGCGGGCCTTCAGAAATCATTACTTCTGGAAAAAATGGATTATTATTTGATCCAAAAAATGGTTCTCAGTTGCTTTCTTTAATGGAGTTGGTTAGTCATATGACCCAAGAAGAAAAGGAAAGATTAAAGAAAAATGCAATTGAAAGAGGTTCTGATTTTACAGTTTCAAAATATGGAAATAGTTTATTGAAATTATATTATAATTTACGTTCTTAACCAGTTAAGCAAAAGAAATTTTGAAAAAAATAAAAATTTTGAATTGCATTGAAACAATTTCATCTGGTGGGGTAGAGGTAATGCGTCTTGGCTTTGCAAGACATTATAATAAAGATCGTTTTGATTTGCGGATTGTCTGTACCAATGCCAAAGGGCCGATTAAATTGGCTTTAGAAAACGAAGGTATTCAGCTATATCAGGTTGGGTCTTTCAAAACTCCTTTTGAAATTGGGAAATATAGAAAGGTATTAACCATTATTAAAGAGTTTTCCCCAGATATTATCCATGGGGCGGTTTTTGAAGGGATGTGTATGGCAAGTATCTGTGGTTTTCTTGGGAAAGTTCCAGTTATCATTTTAGAGGAAACTTCAGATCCTCAAAAACGATCCCTTAAGGCCATTTGGCTTCAAAGACAATTGGCAAAATTAGCGGACCTTGTTATAGGTATTTCTCCTTCGGTTACTCAGTATTTGATAAAGAAAGCTAGAATACCTGCCAACAAGGTATACCTGCTAAATAATGCAGTTGATAACCAGAATTTTATTTCCAAAGGGGAAAATTTTAAAAGGGAAGATATAGGCCTTAATGGGTCAGATTACATATTGGGTTCGGTGGGACGTGTACATGACCATGTTAAAAAGTATTCTGATATTATAAAGGCAATAAAAATCCTGAACTATTCTCATATAAAGTTTTTACTGATTGGCGATGGACCAGATCTAGTTTATTTGAAAGGTCTTGCTTTAGAGTTGGGAATTGAAAAACAATTCATATCGTTAGGGTTTAAAGAGGATACAGCAACCTATTATAAGATAATGGACTGCTTCTGTATTCCAAGTGCACAAGAGGGTTTTGGATTGGTGGCTGTTGAAGCGATGTTCCATCAATTGCCAGTTATTGCAACTGAAGTAGGCGGATTAAAAGATGTAGTTCAAAATGAGCAAACGGGGATTTTGGTTCCTCCATCGGATCCTCAAAGCATTGCAAATGGCATTAATTATTTGATTAATAATCCTGAAAGCAGTTTGAAAATGGGTGAAGAAGGTTATTTGAGGGCTTCAAAAATGTATGGTATTTCGACCTATACAAGCTCACTTGAAAAGCTTTACGATTCTCTCTTAACAAAAAACCGTTAATAAATTTCTATAAGTTGTTAGACGTTTTTATTATAATCCTCCTCCTAGTACTGATATATAAATCCAATATCACGTTTAGCCATAAATACAAGTTGCCCAATAAGTATTTATTTCATTTACATTACCTTTTGGTATATCATTTATTTTTTAGTCTTTTTTATGGTTGGTATATAATAAATTTCGGAGGTGATTCTCGTGGATATTGGTTATTTACCATGGAACAGGTGATAGTTCACGACCCAAGTTGGATGAAATTTTTTGGAGAAGGAACTACTTTTATTTTATGGTTAACCTATATACCCAGCCGAATTTTAGGGTTAAGCTATTTCACAGGGAATATCCTTTTTGGTTTCTTGGGTTTTATTGGAATTCGATATGTTTTTGTACTGGTTTATAAATATTTCCCTACCAATCATGAAATTTTAGGCATTCCACTCTATCCAACAGTTTTTTATATAACCAATTTACATTTCTGGACTTCGGGGGTAGGCAAAGATGCCATCGCTTTTTGGGCCATTGCCTGGTTTTTATTTTCCATTCAGCAATACAAAGAGAAATGGTGGCAAGCCTCCATTGCCTTTTTTTTCGTTTATATGTGTAGACCCCATATGGGACAGGCACTTATTGGTGGGGCAGCAATTGCCATTATTTTAGGTACCGATATTAATAGAGCGTATAAGTTTGGTTTGGCTTCACTTGCGCTTATTGGGTCAATCTATATGAGTACCTACACTTTGGAGGCATTAAAATTGGAGGATTTTGATTTGGCAACATTGGAAGCATTTTCCTCAAGTAAATCAGGGAATTTAAATACAATAAAAGTTGGGTCCGGAGTAAATATTTCTTCTTACTCTTTGCCCATGAAATTATTCACTTACCTTTTTAGACCGTTATTCTTTGATGCACATAATATAGTTAGCTTTATTAGCTCCTTTGAAAATTTACTTTATCTATGGTTAAGCCTTTTTATTTATAAAAATTGGTCGGTGGAAGCATTGAGGGATATGCCTCTATTTTTAAAAGCAGCCATGGTTACCTTTATTCCAGTGACTTTTGCCTTTATGAATGCCTTGAGCAACTTAGGTATAGCCATGCGCATGAAAAATATGTTGATGATCTATTTTTTACTTTTTTGTTTGTATTTAATTGTCCACAAAAAATATACGCTTCACTTAAGAAACCTAGACAGGAAAAAATTCTTTCAGCGTAGGCAAGCCATTATTGATGCCAAAAAGAAGAATGCTACCTGATTACTTTATATTTTTTAGACTTTGAAAAAAAGAAATTTATTATTTCTGCCCAAATATCCCAGAAAAGGAGCGAGTAGCAGATTAAGGACATTCCAGTTTTTGCCTTTATGGGAAAAAATGGGCTATTCGGTTTCTGTCCATTCTTTCTTTACTGAACAATACCTAAATAATATTTATAGCCACCAATCTCCAGGGTATTGGCATGTAATGAAATGCTATTTTCGTAGATTTTTCTTGCTTTTCACAGTCCATAAGTATGATTTGATCATTATTGAAAAAGAAATTTTCCCCTATTTACCGGCAATTGCAGAGTGGATGCTTGCTCATTCGAAAGGGTATTGGGTGGATTATGACGATGCTGTTTTTCATAATTATGACCTAAGTAATAACCGTATGGTACGTCTGCTTATGCCCAAAAAGATTGACCAAGTGATGAAATTGGCAAGTAAGGTGGTGGTAGGAAATGAATACTTAAAAAATAGGGCAATAATGGCAGGTGCATTAAATGTTGCGGTTTTTCCAACTGTTGTAAACACAAATAGGTATAAAGAAAAAATTTGTCATACAACAAGTAAAAGCGTAACCATTGGCTGGATTGGCTCTCCAAGCACCCTCAAATACTTAGAACCTATGGTGCCGGTATTAAATTGGCTTCATCAACACCATCCAATAAAGTTTTTATTGGTCAATGGAAAGAGTAAAATAAAGTTTGAAGGTAAATTGGAGTCCATTCCTTGGACGGAAGAAGGGGAGGTAGATGCCATTCTTAAAATGGATATTGGCATCATGCCTTTACCGGATAGTCCATGGGAAAATGGGAAGTGTGCCTATAAATTAATTCAATACATGGGCTGCGGACTACCGGTGGTAGCCTCACCTATAGGAATGAACAATGAAGTGGTCAATCATGGGGAGAATGGGTTTTTAGCCTGTACATCAGAAGAGTGGATAAGCGCCTTGGAAAAACTAATACTTGACCCTCAGTTGAGAAAGGAATTTGGAAAGAAAGGAAGGGATAAAATATTGAGAGAATATACCTTGCAAGGAAATTTTATGAGGTATATAAAATTGGTTGAAACTGAGTTGGGGGATAAATAATGTATTCAACCTGCCGTATTTTCTTATTCCATGCGTAAAACCATCAAAGTTCTATTCATTTCCTGGGATTCTGATCAAACGAATTATATGGAAAATCTGTTTTTTCCAATTTTTGAGGGGCTACAAAAAGAAATGAACTGCCAATTTTTTGTGCTTCAATTTTCTTGGGCCGATGCGGCTGAGGTGAACAGAATTGCTAATATTGCCAAAGAGCTACAGCTTACTTATCAGCAGCAGCAGGTAAGGCGAAAGCCACATCCAATTTTAGGTACCCTGCTCACTACACAAATTGGCCAAAATAGTATCAAAAGCATGGTGGAAAAACATGGTATTACCCATCTTATGCCTCGGTCAACCATGCCGGGCATGATGGTTAATTCAATTTTTAAATGGGCGAAAAAAAAGAACTTGAAAATTGTTTTTGATGCTGACGGGCTACCTATACAAGAAAGAGTTGATTATGCCGGATTAAAAGAAAACAGTTTACAATACCAATGGCTAAAAAAAGCGGAAACGAAGTTGCTCAAACTATCTGATATTGTATTGGTACGCTCAACTTTGGCCATAAATGAACATTTAAAAAATATTGGTCAAACCTATAAACCCAAGTTTTTTAAAGTAAGCAATGGAAGAATTAAAAACCGATTTAAGCCCGATCCGATAATAAGAAAAAAGATTAGAGAAGACCTTAATATTTTGCCTGAAACAATATTGTGGTTGTATTCAGGAAGTATCGGTCCACAGTATCTTTTAAGGGAGATGTTGCAATTGTTTGAGGCTTACCACAAATATAATCCTAAGAGTAAGTTTCTTTTCTTGGTTAGATCCCCATCTGTCCTAACTGAAGCCATTCCCAATCGGTTAAAGGATGCCATTATCATAAAGACAGTGAAGTATGCGTTTTTGCCTGCCTATTATGCAGCAGCAGACCTGGGAGTTAGTTTAAGAAAACCTGCACCTAGCCTTGCCGGGATAGCACCAATCAAAGTAAGCGAGTATTTATTGGCCGGTTTACCAATTATATCTTCCAAAGGAATCGGTGATTTGGATGAAATGATTGGTGAGGAACCTTTTTGTTTTATGTACCCACCAAGTAGTAAGGAGGACTTAATTAACTGGATTAAGGGTGTGAAGGAAATTTCCAGAGAACAGATTAGGGCACAATCTATCCCAAGCTTTGCTTTAGAAAATAGCATAAATGAATACAAGCATGCGCTGAAGTCTTCAAATTTGTAGGAAGATGTTAGGGGATATTCTTTTTATTATTTTTTTGATGATGGGCAGCTGCTATTGCATTAAAAGTTGGGCACATTCCCAAGGCTTTTCATCAAACCAAACTGCTTGGTTATTTGGTTTATGGGTTTATCACCTTTTAATTGGTTTGGTGTTTTACCAATATATCCTTTCACACGGCGGAGACAGTTATAGGTATTGGACCATTGGTTCAGTAAACCCTGAATTAACTAATGGCTGGTGGGATTATTTTGGTACAAGTACTTACTTCATGTATTGGGTTAATTATCCCTTTTCTCAAATAGCTGGATTGGGCTATTTATCCGGCACCATTCTTTATGCAAGCCTTTCTTATTTTGGATTTTTATTGGCATTTCAACTGTTAAAAGCAAGTTTCAATAAATTCAGAAATAGGGTTTTCTACCAAGTGATTGTATTGATTCTGTTTTTACCCAATGTTCATTTTTGGACCGGTGGAATTGGCAAAGAAGCATTTTTATGGCTGGGCTTGGTAATGGTATTGTCAGGTATTCACCACTTTTCTGATAAATTAATATTAATAATAGCGGGCCTACTGCTCTCATTAATGGTCAGACCTATCCAAGGTTTGGTGTTAACCATTTCAGTATTAATGGTTTTACCATTCCATAAAACGCTGATTCCATATCGAAAGAAAATTTTCCCTTTGGCTATTTTTATGATTTTGTCAATTTTTGCCTATCGATACATAAAAGGTAGTTTGATCTATGGCTTTAATTTGGAATGGATTGGAGAGATATTGGATTGGCAAAATCAGTTTCTAGCATCATTTAGAGGAGGAAGTTCAGTGGATATGCAGGGCTACAACTGGATTGAAAAATTGGTGACAGTATTTTTTAGGCCTTTTATTTGGGAAGCAAGGGATTTTTGGTCCCTGGCTGCAGGAATTGAAAATACTTTTCTGGCAATAATATTTTGTATTGCGGTGTATAGTCTATTTTATTTAAAAGGTCGAATAAATATACCTTTGTACCTATGGACTGCACTAATATATGGGATGCTTTTATCTGTCTTGTACAGCATTACTTTAAATAATTTGGGCATTATCATGAGAATGAAAAGCATATGCATCCCATTTTTTATTATTATTGCCTCTTATCTTTATTTTGAAGTAGCCAATAAAAGAGCCAAAGTATGACTCGTCCAACCTTAATTATATCCTTGGATTTTGAGCTTCATTGGGGTCGGTTTGATAAAGTGCCTATTCAAGCTTGTGAAGCTTACTATCAAACCACCAAACTGATTGTGCCTCAATTATTGGACATGTTTGAAAAATATAAGGTTGAAGTAACCTGGGCTACAGTGGGGATGTTGATGGCTGATGGCCCTGAAGAATGGGTAAAGTACAGCCCAATGACTAGGCCCAACTATAAGAATTCTAAATTGTCTCCTTATAAGTGGTTTAAATCATCCACAGAAGCCAATAGCTCCCTATTTGCTCCAGACTTGGTAAAAGCCATTGTAGCTACACCCGGACAGGAATTGGCAAGTCATACTTTTTCACATTACTATACAATGGAAAAAGGACAGGACAAATTGGCTTTTCAAGCAGATTTGATGGCGGCTCAAAAGATTGCTCAAGAGAAATTCGGTAAAAAGCTTAGCTCCTTGGTTTTTCCACGTAATCAGTTCAATGCTGAAGCCATTCAGGTGGCGAGCGAATTAGGCTTTACTTCTGTTAGAACAAACCCTGTGGACTGGTTTTGGAAAACTCCGGAAAGGGGAGAATTGCTTAAAAAAATATGGAGAACATCTGATTCTGTATTAACCTTAGGTAAAAAAACATCTTATCAACTGGAAGAACAAAATTCTAAAAACCCTTTTTTAATACCTGCTTCTCGGTTTTTAAGGCCATACCAAGCCAAGCTTGGCAGAATTAACCAAATGAAGGTAAATAGAGTCATAGAGGAGATGAGTACTGCTGCTATAAACAATGAGATTTACCATCTTTGGTGGCATCCCCATAACCACGGTAATTACCCTGAACAAAGCCTAAGAGAGGTGGAACAAATCCTTCAACATTTTTCTTTTTGTAGAGAAAATTACAATATGCAATCCAAAAGCATGCATGGGATTTCTAAGGACCTAATTCCGGTAAAGTAATCCTGTCCTTATTGTCTACTCAGCAAGATGATTTTTGTTGGGAAAAAAAACCACGCAGTTAATTATAGCTTTTGTTCCATCCCCACTTTCACAACAACACCTTTTCCTTTGGCGTTAAGGTGGTTAAAGAATTTAAGTCGTATTTGTAGCGGAATTGTTTTCAATTTTAGCTTTAATATTTGTCCGCTTAGGTAATTAGTATTTATTTTGGCCTTGCTTAAAAACTAATCACTATGAATTTATCAAAATTTAAAGAAAGCATTCAAGAAGGACATATGCCAGAGGGGTTGACAGTTTATCTGGAGTCTTTATGGTTGGATGGCAAGGGAGATTGGACGAAAGCCCATGGGTTAATTGACCAAATGGAAGATGAAGATGCTGCTTTTTTGCATGCTTACTTACACAGAAAGGAAGGAGATTTAGGGAATGCCTCTTACTGGTATAGAAGAGCAGGAAAAACTAAGCCTTCTTTTAGTCTTGAACAGGAATGGGAGCAAATGGTTTTGTATTTTTTAGATAGGTTGAAAAAATAATAAATTTTATTTTTCGCATAAGTAAACTATTGTTTGCCTTTTCGGTGTTAACGATTAATATTGGAATTCAATTTAGCATGATATAATGAAGATAGCATTAATAGCCCATGATGGGAAAAAAGCAGATATGGTCCATTTTATTGGTGGTTGTAAGCCGGCATTGGAAGGGATTACATTAGTCGCCACCGGAACTACCGGATCACATATAGAAAAAGCCGGATTTGAAGTTGAAAAATTACTTTCCGGACCATTGGGAGGGGATGCTCAAATAGGTGCCATGGTGGCACAAAAGGAGTTGGATATGGTGATTTTCTTTAGGGATCCCTTAGGAAAACACCCGCATGAGCCGGATGTTCAAATGTTGATGAGAATTTGTGATGTTCACAATGTCCCACTGGCGACCAATTTAGCAGCAGCAGAGCTGATGATAAAATATTTCAATAAGTAATTGAAGGATCCTTTAGTAGAATAACATGCAAGATCAACCTAAAAACATAAAAAAAATTGGAGTACTTACCTCAGGGGGAGATGCTCCGGGAATGAATGCTGCCATTCGTGCGGTGGTTCGTGCCGGGTTTTATTATAATTTGGAGGTTTATGGTATTTACCGTGGTTATGAAGGAATGATCAATAATGATATCAGAAAACTCGACAGTAGATCCATTGCCCATGTCTTGGAGAGAGGTGGGACTTTTTTAAAGTCAGCAAGAAGTCTTGAATTTCGTACACCTGAAGGAAGGAAAAAAGCTTACGAGAACCTAAAAAGTCACGGAATTGATGCCTTGGTTGTGATCGGTGGTGATGGCTCCCTTACAGGTGCTCACTTGTTTTACAAAGAATTTGGTATACCGGCTGTTGGACTTCCAGGCACCATCGACAATGATTTGTTTGGAACTGATTTGACCATTGGATTTGATACGGCATGCAATACTGCCATTGAAGCGATTGATAAAATCAGGGATACAGCCACTTCACATGACCGATTATTTTTTGTAGAGGTTATGGGGAGAGATGCAGGATTTATCGCCATCAATGCGGGCATTGGTAGTGCCGCTGCAGCTATCTTAATTCCGGAAAAGAAATTTCCTGTTGAAAAACTGATTGACAGATTAAAATTCAGAGAGAAAGCCAAAAAAGAGAGTAATATTGTTATTGTGGCTGAAGGAGGAAAAAGTGGGGGCGCGCAAGAAATCTCTGAAAAAGTGAAAAAGATTTTACCTACTTATGATATTAAAGTGACCATTCTTGGGCACCTTCAAAGAGGAGGGGCACCTTCCTCTTTTGACAGGATTTTGTCCAGTAAATTAGGAGTTTCTGCTGTGGAAGGCTTGCTCAAGGGTAAATACGATGTAATGGTTGGAATTATCAACAATAAAATTGTGTACACTCCCATCAAAAGGGCCATTATAGATGACAAAGAGGTAGATGATGAAGACCTTCGCATCGCAGGCATTCTGTCCACTTAATTTATTGATAGTAAAAAGTAGGCAGAATCATTATTTTAAATGAATCTCTACTTTTAAGTAAATATTTTGAATTGCTTTTAATAGCTCTTCAAGAGGAAAAACAGCCACTGAAAATCAGTGGCTGTTTTTGTTTTACAATAATTTTCTATTATTATCATTTTTAAGCATATTGTATTTTCAATAATTAATTTAATATTATCCATACCCAAAACAAACCTATCAAGTATGAAAAAAAGTACCGAATACTTACAGCAGCGTTATCAGGATGAGAAAAACGCAAAAATAAATATTAAAGAAAAGTCCCAACCTTTATTTGAGGAGCCTAAAAATGAAAGGCGTTCTTTTTTCAAAAAAGCTGTACTAGGAGGCATAAGCTTAGGGGGAATGATGTCATTGCCAATGGAAGATACTTTGGCTCACACCACTTCCAAAGTAAATCGTCTTTCTAACCCTTCGGACCTAAAAATCACTGACATGCGCATTGCTCAATATGGAAATGTGCCCTTACTAAAGATTTACACCAATCAGGGAATTCATGGTTTAGGGGATGTAAGGGATGGTGCTGATAAGCGATATGCATTGATGTTGAAAAGCAGAATATTAGGCGAAAATCCATGTAATATTGAAAAAATATTCAAGAGTATTGAGCAATTTGGCTGGCATGGCAGACAAGGCGGAGGTGTTTCAGGTGTGGAAATGGCGCTTTGGGACCTCGCAGGGAAAGCCTATGGTGTGCCACTTTATCAGTTACTCGGAGGTAAATTCAGGGATAAGGTTAGAATTTATGTAGATACACCTACCGTTCAGGATCCTGACGAATTTGCAAATAAAATGAAAGGCCGTGTAGACATGGGATATACCATGCTAAAAATGGATATTGGAATAGGTTTGATCAAAGATCAAAAAGATACCCTAACCAATAAATCGCCTTGGGGACCAATGAGGGGATGGTCAGATACTGATGTGATGAGTTATACACAAACGCCACATCAATTTACTCATGTCCAAATTACTCCCAAGGGCTTGGAGAAAATGGTTGAATATGCTGCCAAAGCAAGGGAAAAAGTAGGCTTTGAAATCCCTTTAGCTATTGACCATTTTGGACATATGGGATACAATGAAATGATTAAATTGGCCAACGCCTTTGAGCCTTACAATATAGCATGGTTAGAAGACTTGATTCCTTGGCAAAATACCGAACAGTGGAAGCGTGTTACCGAAGCCATTACCACCCCAACACTTACCGGGGAGGATGCTTATCATAAAAAGAACTTTAAAGACCTAATAGAAAATAGGGCAGTAGATTTGGTTCACCCGGATCCGGGAAGTGTTGGAGGTTACCTTCAAACCAAAAAGGTCGGTGATTATGCCGAAGAGTACGGAATAGGTATGGCCCTTCATCATGCGGCCTCTCCAATTACCTTTATGGGGACAGTACATGCGGCGGCAGCAACCTATAATTTCATTGGCCTTGAACACCATTCAGTTGACAATCCATGGTGGGAAGATTTGGTTACCGGCGTTGATAAACCTTTTGTAAAGGATGGTTATGTCACTGTTCCGGAATCTCCTGGTATAGGGCTGGAATTGAATGAGGAGGAAGTAAAGAAAAGATTGAGAGAAGGGGAGCAATTTTTCGCTCCTACCGATGATTGGAACGAAATTAGGTCTTGGGATAGAACCTGGAGCTAAACCAATCAAACCAACAACTCGGCATATTTTTTGCTAGGTTGTTGGTTTCCATTTTATATCAATATAATGGTTAATAAAGCTTTGGAGGGTTTAATATAATTATTGAGTATAATAAATATGAAGTCAAAACAAATTCTTTCTATTCTCTTACAATTGGTGGTAGCCGGATTGGTCATTATTTTCACAGCATATTTACTACCGGGGATTGTGGTAGATGACCTGATTACCGGCATACTCATCGCTGCTCTTCTGGCTTTGTTAAATATCACAATCAAGCCAATATTGATATTTTTCACGATTCCGATAACCATACTTACTTTAGGTTTGTTTTTATTGGTCATCAATGCTTTGATGGTAATGTTGGCTGCCGATATTGTAAATGGATTTGCTGTAGGGAATTTTTGGTGGGCACTATTGTTTAGTTTGGTCCTTTCTTTAGTGAATTCACTTCTTGGTATTTCCCTAGGTAAAGGCTTAGGCAGCTAAAAAAGTGGCTGTTTTTCATGTAGAATCTGAACATTTTGATAAATGAGCTGTTAAATTTGTATAATTGAAATAAATTTATCATTTTATATTATATTTCAGTAAAGCAATAGTTTGCTATGATTTTTGGTTTTATAGTCTGATAATTAGGGCTATAGCTTAGTGTCTGGATAAGTATTTTTTTTTAAAAGATAAAAGATTTTAAAATATTGAGTAGATGTTATGAAGAAGGCTCCAATTTTCCTTTAATTGTGACTTTAATACAGCGAAATTGAATTAATTAACCCACCCTCCAAAAAGATGAAATATCCAAACGATGGTTTTTTGCCACAAAATATAGAAGAGTTAAAGCAAGAATTGAAAGCTAGTAACAAAAGCTTTAAAATTATACCCAGTGAGGATAATACGGACGAATATGTCAATTTTTATTTTATAGGTCAATTTGAAGGCAGAGAAGTAATATATGATGCCGTATTGTATACCCTTAAGCTGCATTACCAAAGCGAGTTGTATGAACTGGCAGAACATGAAGCAGCGAAGAAATTCCCCAATTATGAGGGAATTAAATATAATGAAGATGAGAATGGCAACCTGATACCTTTAAAGACCGAGGAAGAGGAAATTGGATGGTTCATTACTGAAATGATAATGGATATGGAGGAAGAAGGAGCCGTAAAAGTGCAGGAATTTCTGGATTTAGACACCCATCACGACTATGGTATTGGTCTGGATGCTGCCCTGAATCTGGAGTCCTTAGATGAAAAAGCCATTGAAGATTTTGTTGAAGCTTTTAATGAAGACAGCCTAGTGCTTGACGATACTTTTTATACTTTTGAATCAGAGGAAGAGGAGGATTAAAACATTGATTTCAGAAATTTAAAATAGCCTTATATGAAGACTAAGCCAAAAGCAATTGCTTGTGGCTTAGTCTTTTTCTTTGAAAAAAGCATGAAATAGACCTTCTATTAGATGCTTAAATCGTTTTAAAATCAGCCACTTCGTTGCTGTTTTCAATTTCAACATTGGTGATGCTATGCTAAAGTCTCCAATCAGTCTGATTTTCTTATGATTTAAACCCTCCTTGAGAAAGTTCAGAAAATCCTATTGCATAATTCGAGTTTAATGATTAAAAGATTAACAGGTTTTCAACTTTATTACCAAATCCGTTATTTCGTAGTAGGGAATAAATCCAAATATGTATGCTTAAAGTAGCCTGGTCTACAAAATATGCCCATCCTTTGCCGGAGGGACATAGATTCCCCATGGAGAAGTATGAACTGCTTCCCGAACAATTATTGTATGAAGGCACCCTGAATGCCGGTAATTTTTTCGAGCCTGAGCCTTGTACCGAAGAAATAATTACGGCTGTTCACGATAGCCGGTATTTTAAAAAATTAAAAGCACTTTCTCTCAGCAAGTCAGAGATAAGAAGAACAGGATTTCCTTTGAGCAAAGAATTGGTAGAAAGAGAAATCCAAATCATGAATGGCTCAGTAATGGCTTCAATATGTGCTTTAAAAGATGGAATAGGTATGAATATCGCCGGAGGTACTCATCATGCTTTCAAGGATAGAGGTGAGGGGTTTTGCCTATTAAACGATATCGCCATCGCAGCCAAATACCTCCTTACAAAATATACGATTGACAAGGTTTTGGTGGTGGACTTAGATGTGCATCAAGGCAATGGTACAGCATCAATTTTCCAAAATGATTCGCAAGTATTTACTTTTAGCATGCATGGCAAACACAATTACCCCATGCACAAAGAACAGTCAGACCTCGATGTTCCGTTGGAGGACCAAACCGATGATCAAACCTACCTTTCGTTGCTGGGAAATCACCTGCCAAAGGTAATAGCTGAGGTGGCACCTGACTTTATTGTTTATCAATCTGGAGTGGATGTGTTGGCTACTGATAAATTGGGAAGGTTGGGAATGACTATTCAAGGTTGTAAAGAAAGAGACAGACTCGTCTTGAGCCATGCAAAAATAAATAATATACCCATCATGTGCTGTATGGGAGGAGGGTATTCACTAAAGATTAGTAATATTATTGAGGCCCACGCCAACACTTTCCGGCTGGCTCAAGAGCTTTTCTTCTAAAATACATGATTATTTTTTAAGTTTTTTAGATTATTGGCTTTAGATAAAGACAATAAAATAGGTTAATTTTATGCCTAGTAAATAGAAAAACAGGTATTTTAGATTTATTAATGTCCTTAGAATTTGTAAAAGATTAAGAATCCTTATATTTGCCTCAATCAATTTTAAAACCAATATAAAGTGAGAAGAAATTTAACATTATTCAGTGCGATTGCGTTCTTAGGATTCCTTATTGGGGCTTGTAATTCTTCCACCCCTAATGAAACTGTTTCAGAAGGGGAAGGAAAGAAAGATGTTTCAGATATAAAAATTGCCTATATCGTTACAGATAGCGTAATCAATAATTTTGATTATTTTAAAGAAAAATCTGCAGAGATTGCTGAAAAGGGTAATAAATATCAAAGCGAATTGACCAATAGGGCTAAGGGTTTTGAACAGGAAGTAGCTAGTTTCCAAAGCACCGGAGGTAATATGACCAGAAATCAGGCACAGGCGAAGCAAGAGGAGTTGATGAAAAAGGAGGAAAACCTGATGACATACAGACAGAACATCATGACTGAGCTGCAAGCTGATGAAACCAATCTTTACAATGAGGTCTATGATAAAATTCAGGTATACTTAAATGAGTATGCGGCTGCAAACGATCTTGAAATGATCTTGTCCTACACTAGAGGTGGTGGCGTATGGTATGCTAAGGAAAGCTTTGACGTTACCGATGAGGTGATTTCAGGTTTAAATGAAGATTATAAAAATAAAGACAATAGTAGCACTGAAGAAAAAGAGGAAGCTCCTGCTACTGAAGAATAAGGACACTAATAGTATTAGATTTATAAAAGTCCGGTATTTCGGACTTTTTTTTTTATTTTTTTATCATATTGGCATGAAAAATGCCGTTTTGGTTTAGTGGCCTAACAAGGCTTATTGTGGGATTATTAGTTCGGTTAATTTTAAACGATAAAAATGGAAATCACCAATTTTCTAAAAAATCATTTCAGACATTTTAATGCAGCGGCATTGATAGATGCTGCCGAGGGGTATAAATCCCATTTAGACAACAATGGAAAAATGATGGTAACCCTTGCGGGTGCGATGTCGACGGCCGAACTGGGGATTTCATTGGCAGAGATGATCCGTCAGGATAAGGTACATATCATTACTTGCACTGGTGCGAATTTGGAAGAGGATGTATTTAACCTGGTTGCCCATGATTACTATGAGCGGATACCGGAATATAGAGACTTGACTCCACAACAAGAGCAAGATTTGGTTGACAGACACATGAACAGGGTTACGGACACCTGTATTCCTGAAATGGAAGCCATGAGACGAATTGAAAATGTAATCCTCGAAGAGTGGCAAAAAGCAGATCAATCCGGAGAACATTTTTTCCCTCATGAGTTTTTCTATAAAATCCTATTGTCAGGGAAGCTTGAAAGTGAATACCAGATAGACCCCAAAGATAGCTGGTTGCTAGAGGCTGCAAAGAAAAATATTCCAATTATTGTTCCCGGTTGGGAGGATTCCACTTTAGGAAATATGTTTGCCGGACATGTGATTTCCGGAGATATCAAAAATGTACACACTGTAAAAGGAGGAATTCAATACATGATGTATTTGGCTGAGTGGTATACTGAAAATGCCAAAGAAGAAAGCACAGTTGGCTTTTTCCAAATAGGTGGTGGGATAGCCGGTGATTTCCCTATTTGTGTAGTGCCAATGCTTCATCAGGATTTGCAGCGGGATGGTGTCCCTCTTTGGGGATATTTCTGTCAGATCTCAGACAGTACCACCTCCTATGGCTCTTATTCCGGAGCTGTGCCCAATGAAAAAATAACCTGGGGGAAACTAGGCATAGACACGCCAAAATATATTATTGAATCAGATGCCACAATCGTAGCGCCTTTGGTATTTGCGATTGTTTTAGGCCAATGAATGGAATAAGATGAACAGCGTAATGGCAATATTTTTAAGAGCAAGCGCATTTTTTGTGCTTGCTCTTTTCACTTTTAACCCATCAATAGGACAAACCTCTGTATTTTCACTGGCTTATGATGAGCAACAGCCTATCATAGCAGCCGAAGGAGGCGAATTGTATTTTACCCTCGCTTATCATCCACAAAACAAAGGTGGGCTGGAAGATAGTGGGGATGTGTGGTTTGCTCAAGAGGGAAAGCGAGGTTTTAGCGCCCCGGTGCCTGTTCAGGCACTGTCTACTGAACATTACGATTTGCTTATTGGCTTTCGTCAGCCAAACGAAGTTCTCGTATATCATGCCAACTTAAACAATCAACAGGTGATTCAAAGCTATATCAAAGAACCTTTGGGTTGGAAAAAAGGGGAGGCCATCTCAATTCCGGGTCTTAAAATAGAAGGAGATCACTTTAGTGCCTCTCTAGATTCCAGTGGTCAAATAATGATAATGGCCATGGATTCTTATGGGAGTTATGGCAATGAAGACATTTATATGTCTCAATATAATGGCACATCTTGGACAAGACCTGTCAATATTGGAGGGGATATTAATACGGCAAAACAAGAGTTAAGTCCCAGGCTTTCTTCAACAGGAGATAGCCTTTATTTTGCTAGCAATGCCTATGAAACACAGAAAGGTATAGAAGTTTATGCCAGTAAACGATTGGACAATACTTGGAGAAATTGGAGCCCGCCTGTATTGCTGAAATTGTCCCAAATGCAAGGTGTAGAGATGTATTATTCCCAAGATCTTAAAAACAACCGTGCCTTTTTTACTAACACTCAGACAAGTGAAGGATTTGGAAATATCTATATGCTGGAGAATTTGGACTTTAAGACGATTCCGGTACCAGCCTTAGCAGAGAAGAGTTTTGAATCAAGGGCAAGAAATGATTTAAATGATCGGATAGATAAACTCGCACCTAAAGCGAATCCTATTACTGAGGCTGGTACCCAAGTGCTTTCAAATCTTCAAAAAGAAAGCAAGGTGCAAATTAATATGGCTGAAAAATTAGATTCTTTAGCAATAGGAGAGCAGCTCATATTGGAAAATGTCCTGTTTAAAAAGGGAACCGTAGATCTTTCGGATTCTTCATCTTTGCTTGTTTTGGATGAATTGGCCACGTTTATGGTGGTGCATCCGGAGAAAAAGATTTCGATTGAGGGGCATACAGACAGTTATGGGAATGCCAATGTAAACATGCGGTTATCTTTGGCTCGTGCAGATAAGATAAAAGAACTCCTTGTGCAAAGGGGGGTGGAAGCAACCAATTTACAAACCAGGGGCTGGGGGGGTAAAAAGCCGATTGCTACCAATTCAAATGAAGCCGGTAGGAAGCGCAACAGGAGAGTAGAAATTAAATTAATTGCTAATGATTAAAGGGGTACGAACCTTTTTAAACAAAAATGGAGGTTTCCTTAGTGGAAACCTCCATTTTTTTACTGGTCTTTTATAGAGGCTTTTTTAAATAAAATGGCTGCTATTAATTCATCATTCCTGGTGATGCACCTCCTTCACTTTCTTTCAAATCTTCATTGGTAACCCCTCTTTTTTTCCTTCTTCCGCCGTCTACACTTAGCTTCCCAATTCGATAAGAGAAGTTGATCTTGAAATTCATGAATTTCATTCCTGTTATACTACTTTGTGTAATGGTAGGCGTTTCTAACTCATTTCTAATTTTAAATTCAGGTGTGAAAAAGTTTTCAGCTCCAAATCCTATACTTCCACGTTTTTCGGCAAATTGCTTATTCAAACTTAAGCTATAAATCCCGAAACCTCCTGCTGAACCCTGTAG
This sequence comes from Cyclobacterium sp. 1_MG-2023, assembly GCF_030546805.1. Taxonomy (GTDB): domain Bacteria; phylum Bacteroidota; class Bacteroidia; order Cytophagales; family Cyclobacteriaceae; genus Cyclobacterium. The sequence continues at coordinate 105,458 of NZ_JAUOPC010000011.1, forward strand.
TTGTACTCGCCTTCCTCGGTAAAAACTGAAAGCTTGGAGTTGCCAGTTTTTCGGTAGGGTATAATTCCCAAACAACCTTCCACTGATAACAAAACCATCATTTTGTGCTTTGTATTGTGGGGCATCCAGTCCATTGTCCAATTGCGCATAGTATCCATCTATGGAGCCATTTAAAGAAAATTTACCGGATATGTTAATATTAGAGAAGATGCCCAAGCCATAGGCCCTTTCATTTCCAATGTTTTCGTAGGTGGTAAAGATCACATCATCATCTTGGATCGTCCTTACCGGTTGAATAGAACCTGTCGTATTTCTCAAGTAGGAAGTGAAATTAAGAGAGGTTCCTTTGATAAAGGTACTGTAAGACAATTCATAATTGTCGGTCATTTCCGGGTCCAATAAAGGATTACCCTGGGTGATTTGTTGCGGGTTAGAAGCTTGAATATTAGGGTTTAAGTAATTTAAAGAAGGCCTTTGAATTCTTCTATTATAGGCGGCTTTTAGCATATTTCCATTGGCCAATTTTCTACCAAAGTTCATATTGGGAACTACGGTGCCATAAGAAGGGATATCCACCGGTAGGTCTGAAGAAAGAAAATCTGCATCAATATTGGTGTATTCATACCGAATACCGGTTTTCAAGGTGTAATGCTCTAAAAATCCCAAGGTATAGGACAAATACCCGGCAGTTACATTTTGGTTATAATTAAATTGATTAGACAAATCAACATCTTCAACTTCTACATAATCGCTATCAGCACCTTCCGCACGGAAATAAGCAAAATCGCTGGTTGCTTTTCTGAGGATGTTTTTAGCCCCATATTCTATGATTTGCTCATCTTTTGACCCAAGAGGTGTTACATAATCCACCTGAATAGTGAACTCCTCATTAAGGTTGTCATTGTCATTCTTAATTCTACTAATTACCTGATCAAAAGTCTCATTGTATAAGCTATTAACGAAATCATTGGTTCGATCGCTTCTTGAATAGAGGCCTGAGAAACTAATTTCTTTACCTTTTTTTTCATAAGATTTCGTGTAGTTATAGCTGACATCTAAATTGTTGGAAAGATTGTCTGTGCTAACATCCCTTAGCAACTCACTGATCAACATATCTTCAATATAGGTCTCAGTATAAAGATCATCTTGCTTATTTTTCATGTTCCTAAGTCCGAAACTGACAGAGGTGGTCATGAAATTGTATTTATTGATTTCATAATCCCAGCCAAAGTTATACCTTCCAAACATCATATTATTTCGTGTATCTGCCATTTGAAGAACCCTTTTAGCTGTACCATCATCAGCAAGCAAAGTCTGCTCATTTTCAAAGCTACCCAGTACATTGTAACCAGCACGGCCAAAACCGCCTAAAGAAAAGCCCATTTTTCCTTTTTTCAAGGCTGCATTTAGACCAAGATTTGATCCTCTCAAACCTGCACTGGTATTGATATTTAAGGAAGCTCCTTGTAGTTTGTTCTTTTTTGTAACAATATTGATCACCCCACCTGTACCTTCAGCATCATATTTAGCAGAGGGGGAAGTAATTACTTCCACGGATTTAATTTCTTCCGCCGGAATTTGCTTTAATGCATCTGCAATATTATTGGCAACAATGGCAGACTGTTTATTGTCTATTAATACAAGGATATTGCTACTGCCTCTCATGGAAACATTGCCATCCAAATCAACCGTCAACATTGGGACTCTTCTCAATACGTCAGAAGCATCTCCACCTACAGTGGTCTTGTCATTCTCAGCATTGTATATCGTTCGGTCTACTTTCTCTGTGATTAGGCTTCTTTGCCCTTGGACAGTTACCTCCTCAAGAGAAACTGCTGACTCCTTCAGGCCTATGTTTCCTAAAAACAATGATGGAGTATTGGGCCCCACTTGGATGTCATCTCTGACAAATGTGTCATAGCCAACAAAACTCAATTCCACCTTGTATTTACCTGCTTTTTTTACGTTGAAAAAGAATTCTCCATTGTCATCTGCAACCCCACCGGCAATGGAAGTTTCAGAAGCTGATTCCTTTAAAAAAGCCGTAGCATATGGGATTGGCTCACCAGTGGCTTGATTGACCACTTTACCTGAAATTTTGAACTCCTTCTTTTCAGAAGCTTGTTGACCAATAGCATTTAAAGATGCATAGGTCAGCATTATTATGGAAATTAATAATAGTTTGGTTATTTTTTTCATTTGTCTATGTTTTCCAAAATGGTTACAGTTATTGAATACCTATACAAAAGAAAAATTTTCTCCCCAATTATAAAAGTCCAATAGATAGGAAGGGTAGATAAATCGACCAAAAGCACATTTGAGCAGACTAATAGTAAATGCGAGAATGGGAACCAAGTTTAATAGATGAATTCCTACTATTTAACGATGTTCTGTCCTATTTGGTAGATTTAAACTTTTCCTTTAATATCTTTCTTTTATGTTTACATAGGATTATTACAGTTCGGAGTCCTTAAACTCCAAATCTATTCCATATGACAAATTCAATTAAGCCTAGAAAAATCACATTTCTTATCCACATTCTGGTCTGGATATTTATAGCCATAGTGATTTTTGTAGTAAGCCCTCTTTCATGGAAGGTTGACCTGCCAATAGAGTATTGGTTCAAACAAGGATTGACACTTTTATTTCTTATCCTAGGTTTTTACCTCAACATGTATGTTTTGGTACCTAAATTACTTTTTAAGGATAAAATCTGGGCATTTATAGGATTGGGTATTTTACTTAATCTTTTGTTTCTGTTTTTGATCATTCAATTTGAAAACCTTGTGAATTTACCTGAGTTGATGCACAATGCTTTCAGGCCTGATAAGCCTTATTTGCCCAAGCCGAGGAATTTTAGTTACGACCTCTTTACCATATTGTTATTGTTATTTGGCCTAGGAATAAGTACCAGTATTGTGGTGGTTGAAAAGTGGCAAATAGATGCGGGAATAAGGAGACAAATGGAGCAGGAAAAAGTCTCCTCCGAACTGTCCTATTTGAAAGCTCAAATTAACCCTCATTTTTTCTTTAACACCTTGAATAATATTTATTCGCTAACAAATATTGACGTTGAGAGAGCTCAAAAAGCGATTTTAAAGCTTTCTAGAATGATGCGGTACGTCCTATATGAGACCGATAAGGATACTACCTATCTGAGTAAGGAACTTGACTTTATCAGAGATTATATTGAACTGATGCGTTTGCGTTTGTCTGATAAAGTGAATTTGAATTTAGATATTCAAGAAAAAACTGATGATATTCCAATCGCCCCAATGCTTTTACTTCCATTTATTGAGAATTGTTTCAAACATGGCGTAAGTGCAAAAGCGGAAAGTAAGATTGAGATATTTGTTAGTCAAAAAGGAAAGGTTCTTGAACTTAAAACTGTAAATTTGAAATTCCCTGCCAATCCTAAAAGTAAAGAAAGTATGGGCAGTGGGATAGGGCTTACCAATACGAAAAGGAGATTGGATCTGATCTATGGAAACAAATGTAAATTGATCATCGATGAGGATAACCCAGAAAATGAATACCGAATTCAATTAAAAATAGACCTTGGATGAAAGTCAAATGTGTGGTTGTAGACGATGAGCCCTTGGCATTGGATCTTGTATGTAACTTTGTGAACAAAACGGGATTTTTGGTTTTGGAAGCTAAATTTGATAGCGCTTTAGATGCTTTGTCCTTTATCAATGCCAATACGGTAGATTTGATTTTTTTAGATATACAGATGTCCGATTTGACAGGAATGGAATTGGCCAGGGTCCTGGAAGGAAGGAAGGGTAAACCATCACCTAAAATAATTTTTACAACTGCTTATAATCAATTTGCCATTGAAGGATACAAAGTAGATGCTTTGGATTATTTGTTAAAACCTTTTGGTTATGAGGAATTTCTAAGTGCAAGTCAAAAAGCACTAAAGTATTTTGAGCAACAGACTGAAAACAAAAATTCAAATGCTGAAGATTACCTTTTTTTAAAGGTGGAATATCAGTTGGTAAAAGTGATGCTTAAAGACATTATTTTGGTAGAAGGCTATAAGGATTATGTCAAAGTTCATCTGGAAGGTAAAGAATCACCTTTGCTTTCTTTGACCACACTTAAAAACATGGAAGAATTACTTCCTGAAAATCAGTTTATGCGGGTTCATCGTTCTTTTATCATTTCTCTGGAACAGATCAAAAGCATCAGCAAGAGTACCGTCAATATGGGAATAATGAACATTGGAATAAGCGAAGGGTATAAAGAAAGATTTTTGCAGTTTATTGGCAAATGGATCAATTGAAAGTAATTTGACCAGCCGGATCTGGCTATATTTGAAGCATCTACTAGGAAAAAGAAGAATAAACCTAAATATTCCTAGCCTACCTTTTCTGTTTCTATAGATTAACAAATAAAAAAGCCCGCAATATGCTTTGCTAAGCATATTACAAGCCCTAATTACGGTAGTTAAAAGTTTTGTCTTCTATTTAATCTTCCAAAGGTATTGTCCATAGCCTTTGGCTTCCATTTCACTTTCAGGAATAAATTTCATTGCTGCAGAGTTCATGCAGTACCTTAAGCCGGTAGGTTCAGGGCCATCATTAAAAACATGACCCAAATGGGAGTCACCAAATTTGCTTCGAACTTCTACTCTCACCATTCCATGCCCTCTATCAGTTGGTTTTTCTAAGTACCTTGCGTCTATAGGCTTGGTAAAACTTGGCCAGCCTGAACCAGATTCATATTTGTCACTGGAACTGAACAATGGAGCACCTGAAACGATACATACATAGATTCCTGCTGCCTTGTTCCCATTGTATTCATTGTCAAAAGAGCGTTCTGTGGCATCTTCCATGGTTACTTGGTACTGAAGGGGAGTTAACTTTTCTTTCAATTCTTTTTTTGAAGGCTTTCGGTAATTGCTTGCTTTTGGTACTTCCCAGTAATTGCTGATAAAGCGGTCTCTTCCAGATCCTGTTCTGTAGGATTTATAGGCTTGCGGTTCCTTTTTATAATAATCCTGGTGGTACTCTTCGGCAGGATAGAAGTTGGTAAATTTCACAATGGGAGTAACAATGGACTTGTCAAAAATCCCTGCAGCATCAATCTGTTGTTTAATAGATTCAGCAGCTTTTTTCTGTGCGTTGTTGTGGTAAAATATAGCCGATTCGTATTGGCTGCCCCTGTCATAAAAGCTTCCCCCTTTATCAGTAGGGTCGTATTGCTGGAAGAAAATATCAATGACCTCGGAATAACTAATCACATCCGGATCAAATGTTACCTGTACGGCTTCTTTATGGCTTGTTTTGCCTGAAGATACTTGTGAATAGGTAGGGTTTTTTTCTTTTCCTCCGGCATAGCCTGAAACGACAGACAATACACCATCAATCCCTTCAAATGGAGACTCTATACACCAAAAACATCCTCCGGCAAAGGTTGCTTTCTCGGTATTACCGGCATAGGATTCCATGTCTATTGTTTTTACCTCCTCTGAGGCTTTATTTGAGCCATTACAGGATGTCACTGCTATACATATCAGAGCCAATGCTGCAATCATTGGTTTAATGGGATATTTCATAAGTAAGTTTTTTAATCCAATTTTAAAACGGTAAAGTTTCTAAAATTGTTCAGTAAGTTTAAATTTGGATCCGGTTGAAAGATCCTTGTTTTAATTTTTAAAGCGCTTAAATGTGTAGGAACCTATATACGGTTTACCATGTCGCTTTGGTTTTATCTTCTACAATTTCTCATTCTTAGTAGCGTAGAGTCATAAAGGCAATTTCATTCATTTTTTCCAAACATACCATGGCAAGTGGAAATGACAAATTTGCAAAAATCGCCCTTATCCCTGTTTAAAATGGTCTTTGTAATTCCTTATCAGATTAGTAGCAAATGTGGTTCTTATCAAGCTGTTAATGGCATCGTTTTTGTCCAATTTGTAGGTAGTTAAGGACTTGGTCATGATAAATTTTGATGGCCAAGCTGCGAATTAATTATAGAAACTAAACCAACATTAATTATGAAACTTAATGCATTGTTTTTAAGTGTCGGAGCGTCGACATTGTTTTTACTTTCGTCTTGTGGAGGAAACAAATCCACAGAAAATCAAATTGCGTCCACTACAGATGAGGTAGAAGAAAGAAGCGTTGAAACAAGTGAGGAAATAGAAGAAGATTTCACTTCTTTTAAAAATGAAATCACGGATGAAAAAGAAGCACTTGAAGACGAACTTCAAGAAATTAAGAATAACATCAAAGAGAATCAAATTGAACCCGCCAATGATAAAATTGATCAATACCTATCAGAGGCAGACAACAGCTTGAAAAATTTGGAAGTCAAGGTGAAAGAATTTGAGAATGCTTCAGAAAAGCGGAAAGCCCAAATTCAATCAGAATTTGAATCTCTAGAGAAAAAAGCTGAAAAAAGCATTGAAAATTTGAAAAATGAGCTTAACAATATATAATTAAGTCCATTATGTAATTAATGAAGGCTATTCCCAAATCCGGGGAATAGCCTTTTTTTGTGCTGGTTTTAAACTAATCTCAAATTTGCTTAAAGAAAGGTTTAAGGCCTAAAAAATACATCATGATCAATTCAAATGATGGTAATAACCATGAAAAGTTACCCAGACCAGTGAAATCAATATTTGAAAAAAATGCCTTATATTTAAAATTAATTATTCACCTATTATAATAACTTTTACTAAGACCAGTCTTTATTCAACTAATATGAATTTGTAATTTAAACCCAAAGACCTGTATTTTCTATAAGGTAAAATGAAGCCTAACTTTAAGTTTCTCAATATTGGAAATACATGGAATAATGGATTTTTAAATTATAATTTTCTAGAGATATAATAAATTTATGATCGCGAAAAAAAAATATAAGCCCTTCTTTATTCTTGCTTTTGTAGCACTGAGTATTTTTATTTCTTGTAGTGAAAAGCAAAACCTCAAGATAGCAGAGAATATTGTTTTTGAACAGGTTTATATTCCGGTGATTCAAGGAGAAACTTCTACAATTGCCTACCTGAATTTTAATCTGGAAAGGGATGAATCCATAAGTCAGCTTGAAGTGGATCTGGGCGCAGGAACCATTATAGAGAATGTTTCTATCTCCTTGGTAGGGGAAGAGGGAAGAGAGGAAATGATTTCCGGGGAATATGATTCTAATACCCACTTCTGGCGTTTGAAGGAGGAAATAACTTTAGAGAAGGGAGACCGGCAACTGGCAATTAAAGTCAGTCTTCCGGAGGATGCAGATTTGAAAAGCAAGTTTTCCTTAAACATTCCTTTGATTGAATTGGGCGGTGAGCAATCCATTCCAAATGGATTAGAAGATACGATATTTTATAGACCTGGCACAGCACTTAGAACAGCAAATGATGACGGGGTTGCTGCTTTTCGAATTCCCGGGCTTGCCACAAGTAAAAGTGGGACTTTATTGGCAGTTTATGATGTGAGGCATGAAGATTCATCTGATTTGCAGGGAGATATTGATGTTGGGTTAAGTAGAAGTGAAGATGGAGGGAAAACCTGGGAACCAATGCAGATTATTATGGATATGGAAGAATGGGGAGGATTGCCTGAAAATCAGAATGGTATAGGAGACCCGGCTATTTTGGTAGACAATGAGACAGGAGATATTTATGTGGTGGCTCTTTGGATTCATGGAAAGCCTGGAACAGCAGCTTGGAGAAGTTCTGAACCGGGTTTGTCACCACAAAATACCGGTCAATTAATGTTGGTTAAATCAGCAGATGATGGAAAGACATGGTCTTCGCCTAAAAATATTACTCAACCTATGAAAGAAGCCTCTTGGCAATTGTTTTTCAATGGACCCGGTAAAGGGATAAGTATGAGAAATGGAACCTTGGTTTTCGCTGCACAGTATAAAGATAGAGACCAAATTCCTCACAGTACCATCATCTATAGTGAAGATCATGGGGATACTTGGCTAGTAGGTTCTGGTGCCCGGCCCAAAACCACAGAAGCGCAGGTAGTGGAGTTAGTAGATGGCAGATTGATGTTAAATATGAGAGATGATAGGGGAGGCTCTAGAGCGGTATATACTACGGAGGATATGGGGGAGAGTTGGCAAGAACACCCTTCCAACAGAAGCGCTTTAATTGAACCCATCTGTATGGGGAGTCTTATCAGGTTTGATAAGGACAGGTTGCTTTTTTCTAATCCTGCTAGTACGGAAGGACGATTTAATATTACGATTAAAGCAAGTAATGACGATGGATTAACTTGGCCTGAAAACCAACAAATATTATTGGATGGAAAAAAGGGTTGGGGGTATAGTTGTATGACCAAAATTAATGAAGAAGATATTGGTATTTTATATGAAAGTAGTCAAGCTCATATGACTTTTCAAATTGTGTCTATAGCCGAGTTATATGCAAATAAATAGTCTTATTTCAATTAAAATTGAAAATTGTTTGATGTATATTTAATGAGACGGGATTAATTGCGTTAATTTTAGAAAAAAATAAATTACTGTTTTTTTATTTATATAAATAGTTATATTTGACAGATGCGACATGGTTATCAATGTTCGCAATTTTAAAATAGACAACTGGTATTTATATAGGATAAGTGGATAATCCAGATTTTGATTTTAATTTGTTTTTTAATTTGTGTCCCCAATTACTATGTGTAGTGGGCTATGATGGATATTTTAAAAAGGTAAACCCTTCTTTTCAAAAAGTTTTGGGATTTACTGAGCAAGAATTAAAAGAAAAACCGATTGACTCTTTTGTTCATCCTAAGGATAGAGCTTCCACTTACAATATTCGGGAGAATTTAAAAAGAGGAAAGGCTTTAAATAATTTTGAAAACAGATACGTATCTAAGTCCGGAGAAACTTTATGGCTTTCATGGACCTCAAAATTAGTACCTGAAAAGCAATTGATATTTGGTGTAGCAAAACTCATCAATCCCAAAAAGGAACTCGAAGCGAAAAGAAACGAGCTAATAAAAGAGCTTACCATTACCAATGAAAAGCTTAAACAATTAACCATAACGATATCGCATGATTTGAGGTCTCCGGTTAATAATTTATTGGCAGTATTGGATTTTTTAGACAACGATAAAATCCAGGATGAGGAAACCCTGGAATTGGTAGAATTAATTCATAAATCTACTTTAGGAATAAAATCACGACTAGATGAATTTCTTTCCTCCCTGAAAAAGGAGGAATTATTGGTTGTAAAGGTTTCAAATATAGGCTTTCAGGATGTTTTGGATCAGTCTATTAACGGCATGAAATCTTTGATTAAGAATTCCAATGCTACAATAGTAGCTGATTTCTCTGAGGTCCCGGAGATTCATTTCAATAAAAATTACTTGGAAAGTATATTTTTAAACCTTATTTCCAATGCCATAAAATATACAAGACCCGACATCAGCCCGGTTATCAAAATAAAGAGTTTTCAAAAATCCGGCATAATCAAGCTGTCTGTAAAAGACAATGGGATAGGTTTCGATATGGGTAAGGTAAGAAAGAAGATTTTTGGGTTTGATCAGAAATTCAACGACAGTGAAGAAAGCCAAGGGATAGGTTTGTATTTGGTTCACAAGCAGGTCACTACATTGGGAGGGAAAATAGAACTTCGCAGCAAACCGGAAAAAGGCTCTGAGTTTATCCTATCCTTTAAGAATTTAGAATAAGTGCGCTTTATTCCAATCTTTTTTGCTAATCAATCCCTACCTCAGAACTTATTTTTATAAATTATTTGGGTAAAACCGATTCATTTTCCTTTCTTTCCCGTTAAGCAATTAGCAAAGCATCGCCTAAATAAGCTTTATCATGGAATTTAGAACGTATCGTTATTATATATGGCAGGTCAAATAGTAATATTAGGAAACGGTATTTCGGGGGTTACCTGTGCACGGCATATTAGAAAAATTGACGATCAGGTGAAAATCATTATTGTTTCCGGGGAAACGGAACATTTTTTCTCTAGAACTGCTCTAATGTATATTTATATGGGGCATATGAAATACGAGCATACCAAACCCTATGCAGATGATTTCTGGAGTAAAAACAGGATAGCACTTAAATTTGGCTGGGTAGATAAAGTGGATTTTGCAAATCGACATTTGAACTTTGATAATGGAGAAAAGCTTGCCTATGACAAATTGATTCTTGCCACGGGTTCCAAACCAAACTATTTTGGCTGGCCGGGACAAGATTTAAAAGGTGTGCAAGGCCTTTATAGTTTGCAGGATTTAGAGCTTATGGAAAAGCGTTCTCCAAAAATCTCACATGCCGTAATTGTAGGAGGAGGACTGATTGGTGTAGAAATGGCGGAAATGTTTTCTACTCGACAAATTCCTGTTACATTTTTGGTAAGAGAAAAGCATTTTTGGGCCAATGTCCTACCTCCTGAGGAATCAAAATTAGTAGGAAGACATATCAAAGAACATCATATTGACCTGAGATTTTCAACTGAATTATCAGAAATAATTGACAACGGAAAGGGAGAAGTTAAAGCAGTAAAAACATCTTCCGGTGAGCTTATTCCCTGTGAATTTGTAGGATTAACTGCCGGAGTACGACCAAATATAGATTTCCTTAGAGATTCTGAGCTTAAAACCAATAGAGGGATTGTGGTGAATAGAAAATTTGAAACCAATATGCCCCATGTTTATGCCATAGGTGATTGTGTTGAATTTACAGAGGCTCCCGGGCCGGATAGGAAGATAGTTGAACAGGTTTGGTATACCGGAAGAATGCATGGCGAAACGCTGGCTTATAACTTGACCCATGAAAAGCAAGTGGATTATAAACCGGGGATTTGGTTTAACTCTGCTAAATTTTTTGATATAGAATACCAAACCTATGGTTTTCTACCTAGTGCTTGGACCCATGATAAATGGTCTTTTTATTGGGAAGATAAGGAAGGGAAAATAGCCCTTAGGTTGTTATTTGATGAAGCAGGACGCATCCTTGCTGTCAATGCATTTGGCTGGAGGATGAGGCATGCTTTCTTCGATAAAGCAATTAAGGAAGGCTGGCCTGCTGATAAGGTTCTTGAAAAACTGGGGGAGGCAAGTTTTAATCCTGAATTTTATGACAGTTACCACAGAGAAGTGCTCAAATCCTACAACAAGGAAAAAGGGAAAGCGGTAAAACTGCCTAAAAAATCAATGTTTCAAAAATTATTTGGTTAAAATTTATGAATATTCTACAGAAGATTGGAGTACTCCTTACCTTAATTGGGTTGCTGTTTTTTACCATTATCCCATTTTTAGGTAGCTACAAATTGGATGAGGAAACAACCATAAAAAACACAAAAGAAATCCATACCGAAGCCATGGTAGAGGTGCTTCAGCCCATGTTTGGGAAACTGTATACTTCTAATCTTTCTTTTATCAGTTCATTTAAAGATCATTTTAACAGCTATAATGAGGAGTTGAAAGCCAATCAGGAGTGGGACAAGGTCATATGGGATGATTATACATTCACCTTAACCAAGGCAGCATCTATGGGACCGGTCAATGATTCTCCTTTACTTTATTTGATGGCTTCTATAGGGCTAACTGTAATAGGGGGATTGTTTTATATCCTTCCTCTTTATCGGGGAAAGCCTTCGGGAATAAAAAATGATGGAATATTTTTCTCTTCCATGATGGCAAGAGGCTGGTTGGGTATGCTTACCGGATCATATTTGATACTATTTTATATTATCCTGTACTGGTTTCCGGAATACCTAACCAATCTGGTTTTGATGGTAGATCCATTGAGCCAAGCATTGTCAGGAGGGCCTGCCAGTCAATGGTTTTTATATGGATTTATTTATTCATTGGCCATAGTGGTGATGGGGCTTCGCATGTTTAGGAAATACAAAGGGAATAAATATCAAATGATACGAACCTCTTCTGTGATGTTTTTCCAATTGTCATTTGCCTTTTTGCTTCCTGAAATATTGGTGCTTTTAAACAAGCCATGGCACGACTTTAAAAATATTTGGCCCCTGGATTATTCTTTTTTCTATGAATATAGAATTGAAGGAATGTTAAATTCCGGCGCATTAGGAATGTTTATGCTTATCTTTGGTATATTATTAATCGTAATAGGAGTGCCCTTATTTACCTATTTGTATGGAAAGCGTTGGTACTGTAGTTGGGTATGTGGTTGTGGTGGACTCGCTGAAACATTGGGGGATCCGTACCGTCAACTTTCAGATAAATCGCTTAAATCTTGGCAAATTGAACGGTACCTAATTCATGGAGTATTGGTTTTTGCTGTTGTCATGACGGCATTAACTATCGTCAATTATTTTATGAGCTTTGAACTCTTGGGGCAAGCTACCGAGCAAATTCATTCAATTTATGGCTTTGCCATAGGTTCGATCTTTGCCGGAGTGGTTGGTACCGGATTTTATCCTTTTATGGGGAACCGAGTGTGGTGTAGGTTTGGTTGTCCTTTAGCCGCCTATTTGGGAATGGTTCAAAGATTCAAGTCCAGGTTTAGAATTACCACCAATGGTGGACAATGCATCTCCTGTGGCAATTGCTCTACCTATTGTGAGATGGGTATTGATGTCAGGTGGTATGCCCAAAGGGGACAAAACATTGTCAGATCCTCCTGTGTGGGCTGCGGAGTATGTTCTGCGGTATGCCCTAGAGGTGTATTGAAGTTGGAAAATGGAAAAGAAGAAGGAAGGATCAATGATATGCCCATTATTATTGGTAATGACTCAGTTAAAGCAAAAGTATAGAAATGTTGATTAATTTGTCTTTGGTAATATATGGCTTGGCCATGTGTTTTGTATTGTTTTATAGTTTTGCACAGGCCAATTTATTGTGGCATTTTTTCAAATTTAAGGATAGTAAAATGCCTATGGCATCCCTGGATGACAAAGGTCTTCCCAAGGTGACGGTACAGTTGCCTGTTTTCAATGAAAAATATGTGGTTGAGAGGTTGATTGAAGCCATCGCATCCATGCATTACCCCAAAGAAAAACTGGAAATTCAAGTTTTGGATGACAGTACTGATGAAACAGTTGACATCATTAAGAGCTGTTTGAAATCATTTCCTGAAGTAAACTTCAAATATATACATAGAGCGGATAGACAAGGATTTAAAGCAGGGGCTTTAAAAGAAGGTTTGGAAGTTGCTGAAGGAGAGTTGATTGCAATTTTTGATGCTGACTTTGTACCGGATCCTTATTTTTTGTTGAAAACAGTGGGGCATTTTAAGGATGAAAAAGTGGGTATGGTTCAGTCCAGGTGGGGACACTTGAATGAAGACTATTCACTTTTCACTCGTTTACAAGCTTTTGCTTTAGATGCGCATTTTATGGTAGAGCAAATGGGTAGGAATGCACAAAAGGCTTTTATCAACTTTAATGGAACCGGAGGCATATGGAGAAAATCTTGTATTCTGGATGCTGGAGATTGGCATGCAGATACCCTCACAGAAGACCTTGACCTGAGTTATAGGGCACAACAGAAGGGTTGGGATTTTATCTATCGACCTGATGTGGTGTCACCGGCAGAACTTCCACCTGTAATGTCTGCCATCAAGTCACAACAGTTTCGCTGGACCAAAGGTGGGGCAGAATGTGCCAGAAAACATTTGGGACATGTACTGAAGGGCTCTTTTCCCTTAAAAGTGAAAATCCATGCAACTGCTCATTTACTAAACTCCACCCTTTTTATCGCCATTTTATTGGTTAGTTTATCAAGCATCCCTGTTTGGTGGGGCTTTTATCAAGGACTTATTCCTTTGGAATACTTTAAACTTGCGGCCTTCTTCCTTTTTGGTTTTGTGATCATTGCCTCGGTATACTTTTTTGCCAATCTAAACCTTAGTCATTTCACTATAAGAAGTTTCCTTAGATTTTTATGGGAGTTGCCTGTCTTTCTGGCTGTTTCAATGGGGCTTTCTGTCCACAACGCCCAAGCCGTATGGGAAGGTTTGACCGGTAAAAAATCACCATTTGTTAGAACCCCAAAATACAATTTGTCAGGAAAAGGGCGCAACTGGGTAAGCAATACTTATAACCAATTGAAAATTCCTCCTACAGCCTATTTAGAAGCCATCTTGGCCATAGTATTTAGTGTGATGGTAGCGGTCTCTCTATATACTGGCACTTACGAAATGCTTGTGTTTCACAGCATGCTGGCCATAGGATTTAGCTTGGTAAGCATAAGTTCATTTAAAAGCTACCTGATTCATCCTTGAAAATTAGCATTAATTCCAAAACTACCTACTTATCAGGTTCAAATATAAAACACATATTCATTTTATGTTGATAGACGTTGTTATTCCGGCTTTTAATGAAGAAAATGCTATAGGCAAAGTTATTGCAGAGATTCCGGATATTGTTCGAAATATTATTGTGGTGAATAACAACTCCAATGATGATACAAGAAAAGTGAGTTTAGCCGCTGGGGCAATAGTTTTGGATGAACCCCAAAAAGGTTACGGCAAAGCCTGCCTTAAAGGACTTGCCTACCTTGACGAATTGAAGCAATCTCCTGAGATCGTGGTTTTTTTAGATGCGGATTACAGTGACTATCCTGAGGAAATGCTTACTATTGTGGAGCCTATCATTCAAAATAATGCGGATATGGTCATTGGCTCTAGGGCAAAGGGAAGCAGGGAAAATGGTTCCATGACTTTACCTCAAATTTTCGGAAACTGGTTGGCAACAAAATTGATGTTTAAGTTGTTTAAGGCTGATTTCTCAGATTTGGGTCCCTTTAGAGCCATTCGTTGGAACAAGCTAAAAGCCCTCAAAATGCAGGATGAAGATTATGGATGGACCATAGAGATGCAAATCAAAGCTGTGAAAAAAGGATTGACCTTTACAGAAGTACCGGTAAATTATAGAAGAAGAATTGGTGTATCGAAGGTCAGTGGGACAGTTAAGGGAGTATTTGGAGCCGGATATAAAATACTCTGGACCATATGGAAGTACCGGTAAAATGCTAAATTGGTTCTTCTTGCTGAATGCACACTTGCTCTATATTGACCCTGTGGCCGTCAGAAATAAAAGTTGCAGGAAAGGGCTAGTAGTAAGGTTCATCTGAGGTCAATTGGTTTATTTTCATTAAATTATACCTAAAAGTAAGTCATATGAAAACTTGTATCGCTGTGTTCTTAATTTTTCTAGGTTTTGCTTGCAACAGACCTCAAAGAGAAAATGTGGATTTTAAGGAGTGGGGAGATTATTGGTTTCAGGGAAAAGCTGAAATCAATAGCTATAAACTTACACAATACCGGTATGGAGAAGCTAGGGAAGGGGAGGCCGTACTAATTTTTGTAACCGAGGATTTTTCAAGGAAGAAGCATTTAAAATTGGATGCTCCTAATGAGGCAGGTAGGGACAAAATTTCAGTGTTAAAAATGAACCAAACCAGAACGTTTGTTACGGGTATTTACCCTTACCACATGATGTTATCTGCTTTTACACCCACTAAAGAAGCTTCTCAAGGATTGAAGTTTACGGCTTCCTCGCAGGAATGGTGTGGGCAGTCTTTCACGCAGATAAATTTAAAAAGTGGCAATGACTACAAGGGTGAACTGTTTAGTTATTTTGAGGAGGAGGGTGAAAAATCATTTTCTATTGAAGGAATTATGGAGGATGACTTATGGAACTTAGTAAGGATTAATCCAAATCAAGTGCCAAAGGGCAGTGTGATGATGTTACCTTCCCTAATCTACCAGCGCTTCAGTCACAGGGATTTTATCGCAGAAGAAGTTTTTATTCGAACACTAGATATAAGTGAAAATAGAAGTCAAGTTGAAGTGACTTATAGTTCAGGAAATCGTGTATTGAGGATCAATTATGAAAAAGAATTTCCCTATCAAATTTTGGGTTGGGAAGAAGAACATACCAATAAAAATGGTGATAAAGAGGTGACAAAGGCAGAGCGAAAAGGAACAAAAGTTATTGATTACTGGAACAGAAAGGCAGGCGAAGACGAATTTCTACGTAATGAATTAAAACTTGATTGATAACAAATAAGAATGTTGAAAAGCTATTTCGCAATTTTTATTTATGCCTTGGTCATTATTGGAATGGGATACTTTCTGCCTCGTTCTGCTTTTGTACCACAGTTAGCTTTGTTTATTGCAGGTTTTTTATCCTATCTAATATTGGTTTATCAAGTTAAAAAGCTTAATTATTCCTTTATTTGGATTGGCGCTTTGGCTCTGGGCTTGCGTTTGCTGCTTTTAGGAGCAGAGCCGGTGCTCTCTGATGATTTTTATAGGTATTTTTTCGATGGCCATCTGGTAGGAAAAGGAATTAATCCTTATGCTGCCTTACCCGAAGATTGGTTTAAAAGTGGTGTATTAGTGAGCAATGGTTATTGGCAATTGCTGCTGGACAAAATGAATTCCCCACAATATTTCTCGGTATACCCTCCTTTACATCAGTTGTTTTTCTGGATGGCCACTTGGGTTGGAGAGGATATTTTCCTAAATATAATTTCTTTAAGAAGCATAGTGCTCCTTTTTGAGATGGTCAATCTGTGGTTGATAAAAGAAATTTTATCCCGGCTGCAAATCCCGGCTTACAAATTGGCTTGGTATGCTTTTAACCCATTGGTTATCATAGAGCTCACAGGAAATCTTCATTTTGAAGGCATGGTATTGACCGGGTTGCTTATGGCATTGTACTTTTATGGAAGCAAGGATGAGAAAAAAACGGCTTTGGGTTGGAGCATGGCAGTGGGTATCAAATTAAGTCCATTACTTACTGCACCCATATGGGCAAATGCTTGGAAAAAAAAGAATTTCATTAAGTTTTCCTTAATGACCGTCATTCTGTTACTGTTGTTTTTCGCTCCTTTACTCGCTAGTGGGCAGCTTATGAATTTTTATGCTAGTTTTCGGCTTTACCAAAGTAGTTTTGAATTCAATGCTTCTTTTTATTATCTGTTGAGATGGTTTTCAGGTTTTTTTATAGATTATAACCCTATTGGAACTCTTGGGCCTAGCCTGAATATTCTTGCAGCTATCAGCTTATTGATCATTGGTTTCACCAACAAGGAAATCAACACAGGAGGCTTGGCGCGTAATATTGTATGGATGTATTTAGTATTTCTATTGCTTCAAACAACGGTGCATCCCTGGTACCTGATACCTGCTTTAGGAGTAAGCCTTTTTACTTCAAATTATATTTTTGTTGGATGGAGTGGACTGGTTTTTTTATCCTATCATGCTTACGCAGATGCGAGTTACAAAGAAAATTACCTGATCGTAGCTTTAGAGTATTTGTTATTATTGGCTTTCTTTCTCTATCAAATTAAATCTTTGAGGAAAAAGAAAATCCCCCTTTTAAATCGGTTCGAGTAGCAAAAGGTACCCGGAAACTCAACCATTTTACCCTTCAATATGTGCTTTTAACCCGGGTTCATCGTCAATTTTTTTAAGCAACTCCACCACATTATTTACTTTCAGTTTCTTCATTATATTGAAACGGTGTGTTTCTATGGTACGAATACTTTTACCGAGTTGGGCTGCTATCTCTTTATTTCCAACGCCATTGGCAATCATTTTAAGGATTTGTTTCTCCCTTTTTGTGATATCATAATCATTGGACAGAGGTTTATTTTGGTTGGCCTTTTTGGTGTTGATATTTAAGTAATTATTCACCAAAACCTGGCTTATGTCACCACTAAAATACTTCCCACCCTGCTGTATGGTTTTGATGGCTTTTAAAAATTCCTCCTTACTAGTGTCCTTTAACAAGTATCCTGAGGCGCCACATTCTATGGCTTGCAGAATATAGTCTTCATCATCATGCATGGATAAAATAAGAATTTTGATAGCATCAGGATTTTTGTTTAGTTCCCTTGTAGCCTCCAAGCCATTCATCTCAGGCATGCGAATATCAATGATTAGCATGTCGGGATTTAATTTTTCTACAGTCGTTATAGCTTCTTTCCCATTAGAAGCTTCGCCTACAACAATAATTTCTCCTTCATTTTCCAGAAGGTTTTTGATTCCGCTCCTGACCACTACATGGTCATCTGCTAATACAACTTTTATTTTTTCCATTTTTAGGTTTATATTGTTTATTCTAAAGGGATGTTTATGCTAATGCTGGTTCCTTTGCCTTCATTAGAATGAATTTCACAATCACCATTGATGAAATTTGCCCGCTCCCGAATGTTGAAAATTCCATGTCCAGAAGTAGAAAAGTGCCCTTTTTCTTCCAATTTATTGATATCAAAGCCTTTGCCATTGTCTGCAATTTCTAAGTTCAGGTATTGAGAATTGTGGGTTAGGGTTATCTTTACCTCACTCGCCTCGGAATACTTGATGGCATTATTCACAGCCTCTTGGCATATCCGGTAAATGTTATTTTCTATTTTTCCTTCCAGTCGGGTCAAAAACCCGGTTTTATTTTCAAAGATTACTTTGAGGTCAGATATTTTGGTGATCTCTCGGGCGAATTTACTTAAAACAGGAACGATACCATAATCAGACAAGACACTTGGTGTAAGGTTAAATGATATCCTTCTTACTTCTCTGATTACATCTTTTAAAAGATCTTTTACCGTCTTTAGTTTTTCCTTTTCTGTATTGATTTTGACGGAGTGAATGGCTTCCAAATTAAACTTCATCGCAGATAGCATTTGACCAATACCATCATGCATATCTCTGGATATTCTTTTGCGTTCTTCTTCTTGACCTTCAAGGATAAGAGCTGAACGGAATTGTTGCTCTTTGACCTTTTTTTCAATCTTTTCTTTATTTATTTCTCGAGAGATGGTTTCAGCTTCTTTTTTCTCGGTTTTATCAGTACTTATCATAAGTAACTGATTGGGTGTTCCTTGGTTGTCTTGCGTGGGAATTAAATTAATTTTGAGCCATACAAAGTCGCCTGCTTCATTGACCACCCTGATTTCACCTGTCCAGGGCTTATTGTTTAAGATCATTTTTTGGATGTTTTTCAAATAATCTTCACCATATCCCTGGTCTTGCATCCAATTGAAAATGTTTGAAGGGCGTTCACCTTCAAACTCCATTACGGAAATAAATTTTTCCGAAAAGTCTATAAATTCTCCGGTGACTTCACATTTCGCATATAAAGTAAAATCTTCTACAGCAACTTCCACTTCTAATAGATCTTGATAGGCCTGTTCCAAGGAGGCATATAAAGTACTTAGTTCTAAGGTGAGTTTTTTTGCCTTTCTTTGAGAGTTGTCTTGTTCTTCAAAAGTTTTTCTAATGCTTTTGGCGGAGGGGATAAAGATAAAAAATACCTCAAATAAGATGACAGCTAAAGATAAAATTAGCAGGAGTCCTTCAATATTTTTCAGGTTCATGACCCTTATACTTGCCTCTTTATCGTATTGAAAAACAATCTTATCCATTCCTTTTAGGAAAGTGGCTTCATGGGCAATAATAACTTCTGTATTTTTTAAAATTTGATCTTTGGGACTGTCAATGTTATTTTTTAATAATCGTAGGATCTCCTCTGCGGCAACTACAATGGTGTCAAAATCTGAATTGATACGGTTAAATAAGTCCTTTACTTCAGCACTGTTTTGTGTTTTTACTCCTAGGGAATCAATACCTAATTGGAGGGTGAAGTGTACGGCCTTCCATTCATTCAATGCCTCTTCCAATTCCTTTACCCTTATAAAATCATTTGAAGAAGGGGAAGGTTTGGTCAATAAGAGTACACACTTGCTGATCTTCTGGCTAAGCATTCTCTGCCTACCGGATAAGTTAATAATTCGCGAATCATTTTCTTGTTCACTGATGAACTTTTGAACCAATATTTGGCTCAATATGATGCTGAGTGCAATGGCACTCAAGGCGACAAGATAATACTTGCCTAGCTTTTTGAATTTAGGTTTTTTGGACGTATCCTGACTTTCCATAAGTGGTTTAACTGCTTAAAAGTACGTAAAACCACTTAAAAATCCCATCCTGTATACGAAAGAAATATTAGGTAATCACAAGGCATGGGTTAATTTCTTGAGCCGGGTAGGGGTTAAGGTTGTATTTGCCTGATTGATGTGTTTTTCCGTATCATTTCTATAAATGGCTCAAAAATGATTTATGAAAATGGGGATAAAGGGAGGCAAAATTTTTCATGAAATGCCTTAATCCTCAAAACCGACATAAACATATCCATTTTCGACCTTTACAGGGTAAGTTGCTATGTCACAATAATCTCCATTTAAATTCTTTCCCGTTTGAAGGGAAAATGTTTTTTTATGAAAGGGACAGGCTACTTTCGGTTCATTTTTTTCGGATCCTATCATTCCTCTTGATAAGGCCATTTGCATTTTGTGTGGGCAGAGGTTTTGACAGGCATACCATTCACCCCGTCTGCTAAAGTTATAAATGGCAATTTGTAGGTCTTTGTATTTTACACAAGCACCTCCATTTTCAGGAAAGGCAGAAACAGGTGCCGCCTTAAACCAAGTGGAAATTTTGGTATGGTCTGTAGTTTTGTACTTTTCCAGAAGTGTTGTCGTTGTCATTGTATAAAAATTAGGTTTAAAAGAAATTTTATTTTGGTAGGTATATTACCCCCAGCTCACAGGCGCCTTTTGTCCTCGAACTTCATTGAAGGCTACTTGAGGATCGCCTTGGTCATCGTTTACAAAATGCTGGAATTTTGCCCTTAGTTTTGGGTCGTTGACCACTTCTTTCCACTCACAGGCATAGGTTTCGATTTTAAAGGCCATCTCTCGCTCTAGTTCCTCGCCAATATTGAGGGAATCGTTGACCACCACTTCCCGCAAGTAATCTATTCC
This sequence comes from Cyclobacterium sp. 1_MG-2023, assembly GCF_030546805.1. GTDB lineage: Bacteria > Bacteroidota > Bacteroidia > Cytophagales > Cyclobacteriaceae > Cyclobacterium. Next base: position 126,190 of record NZ_JAUOPC010000011.1, read on the forward strand.
ACCGTCCAGTTTGTTAAGCCAAGTAGCGGTTCTGGTTAGAGGGTCGGCTGTTCGTATATAGAACATCAGGTAGCGATCTATGTATTTTAAGCAAGTGGCACTATCCACATCATTGATTAGTAGTTTTGCATGCTGAGGTTTTGAACCTCCATTACCTCCTACATAAAGGTTCCAGCCTTTTTCAGTGGCAATGATACCGAAATCCTTGCTTTGAGCTTCTGCACATTCTCTGATGCAACCGGAAACGGCGCCTTTTAATTTATGCGGAGATCGCAAACCACGGTACCTTTCTTCCACCTCTATAGCGAAGGAGACGGCATCTTGAACCCCATAGCGACACCAAGTAGAGCCTACGCAACTTTTTACAGTTCTCAGTGATTTGCCATAAGCATGTCCACTTTCAAATCCTGCATCAATAAGCTCTTCCCAAATATCGGGAAGTTGATCTACCCTTGCACCAAACATGTCTATACGCTGACCACCGGTTATTTTGGTATAAAGCCCGTATTTCTTAGCCACCTGAGCTATTACCATTAATTTTTCAGGACTAATTTCTCCACCCGGAACCCTTGGGACCACCGAATAGGTTCCACCTTTTTGGATGTTGGCCAAATACCTGTCATTGGAATCCTGAATGGTGTCTTGTTTTGTAATAAGTTCATTCCAAGTGCTAGCAAGGATAGAAGCCACAGCAGGCTTACAAGTTTCACAGCCATCGCCGGTCCCATACTGATTCAAAAGTTCATCATAGGATTTAATTTCTTTTATTTTCACAATGTCCAATAACTCTTGTCGGGAATATTCAAAGTGCGCACAGAGTGTGTTTTTGACCTGTTTTCCCATTGCTTTTAATTGACTCTTCAATAGGTCATTTACCATAGGAATACAGCCGCCGCAGCCTGTTCCTGCCTTGGTACAGGCCTTTATTTCATCAAGTTTTGTAAGCCCATCCTCTTCAATGATTTTACAAAGGGCTCCTTTGGTAACATTTTCACAAGAACAAATTTGTGCCTCAGCTGGAAGATCGCTAACTCCGGCACCCGTCGATGCTTTACCTCCTCGAGCACCAAGAATAAGGTCCTCAGGATTGGGAGGCAAAGGCATATTGTTTTGGGTCATCTGTAAGAGCATACCGTAGGCAGATGCCTCACCTACCAATATTCCTCCCAGTAAACGCTTGCCATCCAATGAAATATTGATTCTTTTATATTCTCCTGAGTTTTTATTATGGTATACAATAGGAGTGGAAGGTTCATTGATCCCAAAGGCATCTCCGAAACTGGCCACATCAATCCCTATGAGTTTTAGTTTGGTAGACATGTCGTAGCCAAGGAAGGGTTTGACCTTATTACCGGTAAGTTGATTGACCACTTGGGTAGCCATTTCGTAACCCGGTGCAACAAGCCCATAAATCATGTTCTGGACGGAGGCCACCTCTCCTATAGCAAAGATGTCTTTGTCTTCAATGGTTTGAAGATATTCATTCACCACCACTCCGCCACGTTCAGCATAGGAGAGTCCACAGGTTTTTGCCAATTCATCACGGGGTTTAATTCCCGCAGAAATGACCAACATTTCTATCGGTAGTTCCGAACCATCCTTAAAATCAAGTCCGGATAATTTTCCGTTTCCTTTGATTTGTTGGGTGTTTTTATTGAGATGAATACTTATACCTAAGTCTTCAAGTTTTGACTTGAGGAGTGAGGAGCCTGCTTCATCGAGTTGCCTGGGCATTAGGCGAGGGGCAAATTCTACTACATGGGTTTCCAGCCCCATGTCCCTTACGGCCTTTGCTGCCTCAAGCCCTAAAAGCCCTCCGCCTATAACTGCTGCTTTTTTAACATTTTTGCCAAAATCTATGATAGCTTCAAGGTCTTCCAAGGTCCTGTATACAAAAACGCCTTTCTTTTCTACGCCGTTAATAGGAGGGACCATTGCCCCTGATCCGGTGGCTAAAATTAACTTGTCATAAGGTACCTCTGTTCCTGTGTGACTAATAACTTTCTTTTCTTCCCTATTGATCTCTGTTACTAGTTCATTTCTACGTAGTACGATGTCGTTTTCCTCGTACCATGACGAAGGTGCCAACAATAGATCTTCAGCAGTGGACCCAGTAAAATAATCACTTAGATGAACCCTGTCATAGGCAGGCCAATGCTCTTCTCCGAAAACAGTGATTTTAAAAGCCTTGTCAGGATCGGCTTGCCTTAGTTTCTCACAAAACTTATAACCTACCATGCCATTTCCGATTACTACTATCTTTGTCATACTGGTATTTTTTACGTTGGAAGATTGCCTTTCTAAGTAGTTTCTTACTCGTATTTCATTTAAATCAAGCGCTAAGTTAAAAGTAATTTTTTAAAATACGTATAATTACGTAAAAAATTACTTAAATTTGTTTTCATAAATAAGTAATAAAACTGAATAAAGATGAGCTCAGCCAAATTATCCATAGTGGGAGCAGGACCCGGAGATCCTGAATTGATAACCCTAAAAGCCATAAGAGCTTTAGAAAATGCCGATGTGATATTATATGATGCCTTAGCAAATGAGGCTTTATTAGACCATGCTCAGGAAAGCAGCTTAAAGATTTTTGTAGGAAAAAGGGCCGGCCAACACTCCCGTAAGCAAGAAGAAATAAATAGCATGATTGTCAATTGGGCTAAAACCGGAAGTCATGTAGTAAGACTTAAAGGAGGTGATCCTTATGTATTTGGTCGGGGTCATGAAGAACTTGAATATGCTGAGAAACACGGAATAGAAACTACTTATATTCCCGGGATTAGCAGTGCCATGGCAGTGCCGGGCCTTGCAGGAGTGCCACTTACCAAAAGGGGAGTCAATGAAAGTTTTTGGGTGGTCACAGGGACTTTAAAAGACCACAGTACTGCCAAAGACTTGTATTTGGCGGCCCAATCTTCGGCCACGGTAATTATCTTAATGGGAATGAAGAAACTTACTGAGATTGTAAGCCTTTTTGCTGGATACCGAGGAAATGATGAACCCATTTGTTTGATTCAAAATGGAAGCAAAGCGGAGGAGCGCTTTTTATCCGGAGACTTAAAAAGTATTCTTTCCCTGCAAGAAACTGCGGCTTTGGAGTCTCCGGCAGTTATCGTAATCGGGAAGGTGGTTAAAGAAAGGGAACTTAAGGAAAGACTTACTCAGGAAATGAGGATGGTTAAGTAAAATCCCTTTACCCAGCCAATGGGAAAGGATTACTTAACCATATTTCCGGTTTAACCCGAATCAGGAAAAGGATAATCCGGGCAAGGTAAAATGATGAAATTAATTTATTATTTCATAACAGACATCATCATTTGCTTGTAAATCTACTTTACGCGAGAAAGTATAATTAGCCCGGAGATAATTTCAGCTTTCAATAAATTTGAATGCGGATTTGGGGCTGTCGCAAATTGGGCAGGTATAACTGTCGGGCAATTTGATAAAGGAAGTGTAAGGCTCAATATCGGATTCCGGGTCTCCGTATTTTTCATCGAAGACAGAAAGACAGTTTTTACACTGGTATTTTTTATTAATTTTCTTTACTTCTGAAGCTTTAGGGTCGGTAAGTTCTTGTGTTTTTTGCAGTTCAAGTTGGTCATAATATTTATAACTCAACTCTATCAATAAAGGTGGAAGCGTTTCTAAAGGAACCTGTTTTACGAAGTATAGGTATTCAGAAAGGTTTGGGTTGAATTTTTTTGAATAAAGAATATTGAAGGTATCAGGGTCATTTTCTTTTTCTTTTTCCGCTTTTTCTATGGCAACGGTAGTAAATAAAGACATGGGTTTCGTCTTTATGGAAAAGCTCAGACCATAAGTACTGATGTCTTGCTTGTCTAAAGCGCGGACAAGGTAATTTTTCAGTTCAAGTGCTTCTTCATCAAGTACCGGTATGTGCCAATTTAATTCAATGGAACTGTGTCTTATATTTATGCCGAATTTACCCAATAGTTTTTCCCAGCTGAGCCTGTCTTTTTCAGCTATACCTTTTACTATAAGGGATTTCCAAGGTGTCAAACATATTTTCCCAATATTGGTCTTGATACAGAGTTGACAAAGAGCAATTAAAAATGCAATTGAAAATTTATTGTTTCTCCAATAAAGTCCCAACCAATACTTGCCGCCAACAATACGGTTCATGCCCTCATAATAAGGTGTAGTGCCTTCAGGATAATCCAATTCCTGTTCCATCTTTTGAAGGTCGGGTTGGACTTTATTTATGACTTGTTGATAAATTTCTTCGTATTTCAAGCGCTCTTCAAAAGGAGCTAAGGCTTCAATTTCTTTGGCTACTTTTGCCAGGTCATAACCATATATTAGCTCAGGTGCACACCAAGGTTTGGTATCAACTTTTGAGAAATTTAAATATAAATACCAATAATTTTCAACAGGAGAAGCCACAAAGTTAATATTTCCGGTAAAAAGAGGTACCAGACTTTGAACAGGATCCGTAATGTTTATTTTTAGCTTGGGTTTGTAATCAAAAGTATCCAATACATAATGATAGGTATGGGATGCCAGCCAATGGGTAGTAGGCATAACATCCACAGCAGGATAGGAGGAAACAATATTGTGATACTCCTCTCCGTCAGTATCGAATGGGGTGTCAATCGAATTAAAGGTATGGTTTAGGGATTCAAGGTTTTTATTTTTCAAGGGGAATAAAACATCCTGACGGGAACCTAAGTGAATATAGCTGGTGCCGAGAGCCTGAACAGTTTGGATCATTTTCAGGAAATCTCCGGGAGAGATTATTCCTCCTTTAACAAATACTCTGACTAAATCTGCTTTTTGCATTTTGATTTTTATTTTTTGGGCCTTTAAAATATGCATTTATGCCCTGCTCAATTCAATTTGGTGTAATTTGCTTTGGTCCTTAAAATTCAAGCCTCATTATTGGCTGAGGTTAAACATGTTTTCTTTTCAAGTTGCCGTTGCATTGTAAATTTATAGGCTTTCGCTCAATTGTCAAGGTAATTCTTTTTGACCCGAATGCCGGAAGAAAGATGTACAATTGTCTATACCTGAATGCTAACCATCAGTGCATCATCTAAGATTTCTTTGACCTCAGGCTTGCAGCTCCCACATCCCAGTCCTGCACCGGTTTGCTGGCAAAGGGCCCTAAATTCCTTGCACCCGGATTGTATGGCTTTTGTTAGATTTCCTTTTCCAACTTGCCCACAGGAGCATACCACTTCTCCGATGACTTCTTCTTTGCTTGAACTGCCTCTAAGGAGTTCCTGCCGCTTGCTGGACAATTCAGTTTTTTCCTCAATTAATTTTTTGAATTCGGCAAATTCAGACTTATCCCCCATCAGAATTGCGCCCACCAAGCGGTCTTTGTAGACGATGCATTTTTTATAATAGGTTTGAGCAGAATCTATCAAAAGTATTTCTTCGTAACCTTCAGCATTGGCCGGCTTTTCCGGAATGCCTATGGAGCAGAGATCCAGATCCGCAAATTTCAAAATATTCATGGGAACACTGCCCTTGTAACTGCTGAGCAAATCACCGGTTATGTATCTGGAAGCTGTGTCTGCTTGAGATTCAGCCGCGGCGGTTATTCCATTGAGCTTGCCTTTATGTTCAGCAATTTCTCCCATGGCAAAGATATCAGGGTCACTGGTCTGCAGGTAGTCATTTACTTTTAATCCCCTACCACAGATTAATCCCGCTGATTTTCCCAATTCTATATTAGGTCGAGTCCCGATGGCATAAACCACCGCATTGCAAGCGATACTTTGCCCACTTTTGAGGTTTGCAGTAATGTTTTTATTGTCCCCATGAGACTCCAATAAAGACAGTTGATTGTTCATAAACAGCTGTACGCCCATTTCTTCCAGTCTTTCTCTTAAAAGTGAACTTGCCAAAGGATCCAATTGCCTTTCCATTAAGCGGGAACCCAATTGGACGATGGTCACCTTCATGTCTATTTCTCTAAGTGCTGCAGCCAATTCTAAACCCAATAAACCTCCTCCTGCAATAAGTACATGGCCTTTATAGTTTAAATATTTTTTTAGGTCATCTGCATTTTCTCTATTTCTCATGGTAAATACACCAGGTAAATGCATGGGAGCATCCGGCGGTACGAACGCCCGACTACCCGTAGCTAATATGAGCGTTCCATAATGATGAACTTTACCTTTTTCATCAGTAACTGTTTTATTAGATCGATCTATAGATTCTATACCATTTTCCACAAACAGTTTAATGTTAAGCTTGTCCATTGCTGCAGGTGATTTGAATTTTAACAAATCATTCCAGTTTTTATGTGCATTTACATAATCGGGTAGTAAAACCCTGTTGTAAAATGGATGCTTTTCTTTAGAGAACACATGGATTTCATCTTCCTGATTGAATTCTCTGTAAGAATTAATGAAGCGATAGGCTGCAGCTCCGGCCCCTATTATCACGATCTTTTGTTTTACTGTTTTATACAGAGCCACCTGTACCACCGAATACTTAAAATCGGGTTGCTTAGAAACCGGATCCATGGTGTTTCCTGTCAAATTATTGGCCCTGGCAAAATCGTTACCTAATATTTTCCCCCAGTGCATGGGCATAAACACCATACCCTTTTTAATTTTATCAGTAAGCTGTGCATGTATCCTAACTTCTCCTCTCACCCCTGATACCAATACGGTATCTCCTTCTTTTATGCCTCTTTCTTTGGCATCATCCGGATGAATTTCTAAAAAAGGACTGGGGATATGGCTGTTTAATTTATTGACTTTTCCGGTCCTGGTCATGGTGTGCCACTGGTCTCGAATCCTACCTGTGGTTAAAATAAGCGGGAATTCAGGCCTTGGTTTTTCATAGCTGTTTTTCAGTCCTGAAGTTAAAATTTGTGCACGCTGGTTAGGCGTATAGAATTGGTGATCTGTAAATAATCGTTTGGTGCCACCTTGGGCCTTATTTAAAAATGGCCATTGGACAGTGCCCTGCTGCTTCAAATAGTCATAATCTAAACCGGAGATGTCAATGTTAGTGTTTTTTGTCAACTGGCAATATTCGGCATAAACTTCAGCCATATTACTGAAGTCAAAACCGGGAAAATTCATTTTTTTGGCAAACCGAATCAAGATTTCTGCATCCGGAAGTGCTTCTCCCGGGGGAGTCTTGAATGGGCTGAGGTGACTTATTCTTCTTTCAGAATTGGTCATGGTCCCTTCCTTCTCACCCCAGCCTGCTGCAGGAAGTACTAGGTCGGCATAGGGTATGGTTTCATTCTTATTAGAAATATCCTGTACCACCACAAACCTTGCTTTTTTTAGGGCTTTTTCTACTTTTCTAGCCTCGGGCATGCTCACCAAAGGGTTGGTACATATTACCCATAGCGCTTTAATGGAACCATCTTCTATGCCCTCAAATATTTGTGTGGCAGTTTTTCCCGGATTGGCTGAAATATTATCCACGCCCCAGAAATCTGCCACTTCCTTGCGGTGTTCAGGATTGCCTAAATTCTTGTGGCAAGCCAACAGTGTAGCCATTCCACCTACTTCTCTACCACCCATCGCATTGGGTTGCCCTGTTAAACTAAATGGTCCCGATCCCGGTTTCCCAATATGACCTGTAATTAAATTTAGGTCTATTAATGCCAGGTTTTTGTTCACCCCATCCGCACTTTGATTAAGCCCCATGGTCCAGAGTGAAAGAAAAGCTTTGGCATTGCCTATATAGGAGGCGGCCAGTTTTATGTCTTCTATGGGTACACCACATATTTCTGAGGCCTCTTCCAAAGTAGTTTTCATTACCTGATCCTTATAAGCATCAAACCCATCTGTATGGTTTTTTATAAATGCCAGGTCAATGTCACCCTGTTCAATAATACACCTACCAATTGCCAAGAAAAGAACTTCATCCGTACCGGGGTGAAGTTGCAAGTGGAGATCAGCGATGGAACAACTTTGGGTGGCCCTTGGATCTGCAACAATTATTTTTACCTCAGGATTTTCTTCCTTATGTTGCTCTATTCTTCTCCAAAGAATGGGATGGCACCAAGCGGGGTTGGCACCGGCTACAAAGAAGCAGTCTGCCAATTCTATGTCATCATAGGAGATAGGTACACTATCTTCACCCAGCGTTTTGATATAGCCCATAACAGCAGAACTCATGCAAAGCCTTGAGTTGGTGTCAATATTGTTGGTTTTCAAGAAACCCTTAGTGAGCTTGTTGACAAGGTAGTATTCTTCAGTTAAACATTGACCGGAAACATAGAAGGCGACCGCATCCGGTCCGTGCTTTTCTATGATGGATTTAAAAACTGCACTTGCCCTCTCTAAAGCTGTGTCCCAATCCACTTTTTCCAGAGGATGGGATTTTCCCCAACGCATTTGAGGTTGTAATAATCGGTCAGAATCATCTGCTACTACATAGTTTAAATTCATTCCTTTGGAACATAGCATTCCCTTGTTTACAGGATGGTCCGGATCTCCTTTTAGGCTGATTTCACCTTTCTTATCTTTATTAACAATGACCCCGCAGCCTACCCCGCAATAGGAGCAGGTACTTTTATAACTTAATTCTTCCTGAGTTGACATAGTGAATTGGGATTGAATTTTGCTTTTTATCACGGCTGGTCTTTAAAATTTCTTTAGTATTAATAGATGAGCCCTTACAAATAGTTGATAAAAAGCAGGTAATTACTGGAGATTCTTAAAGAAAGGATTTCTTATTTTTGCTAGGTTCAACTGCGTACCAATTCTGCTTGAAGTGCGGCTTTGTGTTCCAGAGATTTGTCCAATTCCTCCTTTGCCACGCTTTCATCGACATTGGAAAACCTGATTATTAGTGAACAAGCACTTACTGCTGTTACCGCAATACCCATAATAGACAATGACTGACTGTAACTCAAGCCTTCCATTTTAAATAAAAATCCAGCCATTACTGCACCTACATTTCCTCCTGCACCTACAATTCCTGAGACCATTCCTATGGCCTTTTTGTTGATAAAAGGTACCACTGAAAAGGTCGCCCCTTCTGCCATCTGAACAAAAAGACTAAATACAACCATGGATCCTATCGCCAATGGCAAAATGGTCATTTGGGAAAAAACCACCAAGGCAATTCCCTCTATCAATAAGACAATTCCGAGAAATGCTACCCGCCCTTTTAAGCCCCATTTGATTCCTGCCTTATCTCCAAAAAAGCCACCTAAAGACCTTGCGAATAAATTCATCAGGCCAAACAAACCGGCGATTAACCCGGCTGTTTTCAAGTTTAAATCAAAGAAATCATGGTAATAAATTGCTGCAATATTATTTATGGTAAGTTCTATACCGAAACAAGCACCATATATTAAGAACAATGCCCAAACTCTTTTGTCTGAAAGTGCTTCTTTCAACGCCCCCTTCTGGCTACTGTTTTTCTTAATTTTAAAATCCGGATTGTTCTTTTTAAGGTCTTTAATGTTTCCTTCCGGAAAATCCGTTGTCCATTTGTAATAAGCAAAAGCCGTAAGAATCATCGCAAATCCGGGAATCATCATGGCATATCTCCAAGCACTGCTTTCCATAAAGCCTAAGGAAACAAAAAAACCAAAGATAAGTGGCATGATCATTTGAGTGACCCCACCACCCATGTTTCCCCAACCTGCCGACGTGGCATTGGCTGTTCCAACCACATTTGGAGCAAACATTACTGAGGTGTGGTATTGGGTGATTACAAAAGAAGCTCCAATCACACCTATGGCCAATCGAAACAATAGAAAGCTTTCATAGCTATTGCTCAAGCCAATAAGTATCACCGGGATAGAGCCAATAAGCAATAGGTAGGTATAAGTAATTCTAGGCCCTATTCGATCCACTAGCCAACCGATAAATAACCTGCCTAACACGGTAATAGAGACCGATGCAATAATGATATTGCCAATTTGCGATTTTGATAGATTCAATTCGTCCCTAACGATGGCCATTAATGGTGCAATGCCAAACCAACCAAAAAAACATAGAAAGAAGGCAAACCAAGAAAGATGGAAGGCACGCATCTGTGGAGATTTAAAATCTAAAAGATTGATGGATGTCGCTTTATTGATAAGTGGTTTCATAGCTTTAGTTTTTAGTCGAGATTAAATTTGTTATGGCATGCTTTCTTGTATACAAGTAGGAATTTCTGTCATTTTTCCTGAGAATTATTGAATCTTAATTCGAGCCTTGGTTCTATTCGATTGCATTTGGCCTTCTTTTATTTTTCTAGCCTTAGGATGTACAATCACCGGCTATTCTAATAATATATTAATTACGTAATTATACGCTTGTGTCAATTGGGACTCAAAATAGCTTTGCTTGTTTGGTTCTAATATTAAATAATTGATATATAGTGTTTTGTAAAGAATATTTGTTTCGTAAAATTTACAATTGGCAATAATGTTTACACCTAATTACGAAACTTCGTCCGCTCTATTTGACTGCTAAGGTAATACATGTTTTTAAAAATAAGTAAAAATACGTAAAAAAAATTACGTAAAACTTTTAATACCTAAGTAGCTATGCTTAAAAATGGTTCTTTTGAGTAAACAATTGGCAATACTTAAAAACAATTCAGAAGAAGGAATTTGTTGGTGGGTAATTGATAATCAATTGGTTAATGTGCCTAAGTTAGGGTCAAAAGGTGAGATAATTGAACTATTCAAAAGCAATAATTAATACTTAGGTGCTAGGTCTATTATTCCAAAAAATAAATTATAATTTCGAAATGGCTTGTCCCTTTTTGTCTAAAGGTATAATCCCGTTGTAATACCGATGAAAAAGGCAATTGTGCCTAAACTTATTATTGGGTACAACCTTAAATTCGTTGGTACGTTTCTTTTTTATTGGTTTAATTTATAAAAGGATTAAAGGTTTATCATTGGTAGATCTGATTAGCCTCTAAATACTTGTAATAACCCGGTTTATTAAAAAAAATTTGAATTAAGAGGTGTCAATTTATTGATTATGGTCATTATCCATTACTTTCTTAGGACGTTTGGTTTGCTATAATTAAAAGATATTATTGAAACAAAAGGCAGAGAATAATAGGGGCTAAAAAGTAGAATAGTTATGAAATATGCAGGTAAAGGTTTAATATTAGGTTTGTTTGGAAGAATGTTAAGTATGAAAACAAAACCGAAGGGAAAGGAATGGTACCTATTGTTATTAATAGTCTTAGCAGTAGCATGCAAAGCACCGAATGAGGCCGAAAACATCGTAAATCAATCAATTGAGGCCCACGGAGGAGACTTGTACAAATCTGCAGAAATAAGCTTTACCTTTAGGGAAAGGCAATACAAGATATTTAAATCACCTAATTCTTATAGTTATACTCGTGCATTTACTGATGAGGGTAAAAAAACTGTAGATGTCTTAAACAAGGAAGGCTTTAGTAGAGAAGTGGACGGTGAAATGGTGGCTTTGTTTGAGGAGGACAAGCTTGCCTATACTAATTCTGTTAATTCTGTAGCTTATTTTGCATTTTTGCCCTATGGCCTAAATGATGCAGCTGTCATCAAAAAATCATTGGGTTCTGAAATAATCGAGGGTAAGGATTATCATTTAATAAAAGTTACCTTTGAAAAAGATGGAGGGGGAGAAGATTTTGAAGACGAATTCTTGTATTGGATCAACAAAGAAACTTATTTAATAGACTATTTGGCCTATTCCTACCACACTGATGGAGGAGGTCTTAGGTTTAGAAAAGCAATCAATACCCACGAAGTCTCGGGTTTATTCTTACAAGACTATGAAAACTATAAACCTGAAGACGAGTCCATACCCGTTGAAGATTTAGCTGAATTGTTTAAAAATGGAGAACTCAAACTTTTGTCTGAAATTCTGTTGGAAGATATTCAGGTTAAATTTGTTAAATGAATTATTTCAAATTTTAAAGAATGCAAAATAAAAGAGCATTGGTTATTTCCGGAGGAGGAAGCAAAGGTGCCTTTGGAGGAGGAATTGCCGAATACCTGATAAGAGAATGTAATTTCAACTATGATATATTTGTCGGTACTTCTACCGGCAGTTTGTTGGTTCCCTTGCTCTCTATAGACGAGATTGAAAAAATCAGGGCGATTTATACAACGGTTACTCAAGATTCAATTTTTAGTTCCAATCCATTTATTGTATATAAAGATAAGGGAGTATTTAAGACCCGCATCAATCACTTAGGAATAATCAAAATGTTTTTGAAGGGAAAAAAAACTTTTGGTGAAAGCAAAAACCTTTTTAAGTTGATTAAAAAGATCATTACCCCTTCAGACTTTGAAAGGATGAAGGACAACACAGCTGAAGTATATGTTACGGTGTCTAATCTGAGTACAAATACCGTGGAATACAAAAGGCTGAAAGATTGCTCCTATATAGATTTTTGTCAATGGATTTGGGCTTCGTCCAATATTGTACCATTTATGAGTCTTTTGGAAAAAGATGGAAGTGAGTATGCAGATGGAGGATTTGCAGACTTGGTCCCTATTTCTGAAGCCATTTACAGAGGAGCAACTGAAGTAGATGTAATCGTTTTGAAGGCAAAAGCGGGAAGGGAGTTGAAAAGGCCCGTGAGAAATGCCTTGGAGCTTACCACCAGGGCTTTTGATTTTATGTTGGACCAGATCAGCAGTGATGATATAAAAATAGGTGAATTGTTAAGTGGAAATCGTGAAGTTAAGTTGAACTTTTATTATCCTCCTGCCCAACTGACAGAGAATTCACTTATTTTTGATCCTTATCAAATGAAGAAATGGTGGCGTCAAGGCAAAAATTTTGCAAGAGAGCAAAACCCTGTCTGCAAATGCATTTCAGTGGGACTAGAAAAGTAATCCTTAAGGTGTATGATAATGGTAAATAAAACTTTATTAATTCTGGCAATAGGGCTTTTAACTACTTATTGGAACAATGCTACTGAACCTAAGTTGTTTGTAGTAGGTGACAGCATTTCCATGCAATATGGCCCATATTTGGAGCAATACCTTAAGGGGCAATACTCCTATGATAGAAAAAGAGAAGAACCCTCCAGTCCTGAAAGTACAGAAAAACCTAAATATGCCAATGGAGGTGATTCTGATAGGGTTTTGGCTTATTTGCAGAATAAACTTAAAGCACCCAATTTCCGGCCGGATGTACTGTTGGTCAATTGCGGTCTTCATGACATCAAGACGGATGTACAAACCGGGAAAAAACAGGTGGACTTAGAAACCTATAAGCAAAACCTTGAGCAGATCTATGACCTAGTAGCTAAAAATGGTATCTCAATGGTTTGGGTGAGAACCACTCCGGTGGATGATACTCAACATAATTCTAAACAGCAAACTTTTCATAGATATGCTGCTGATGTGGCTATATACAATGAAGTAGCAGATACTATATTTGAATCTCGAAAGGTTCCGATCATAGACCTTCATCAATTTACTTTAAACCTTGGAGAAGGCCTTTTTACTGATCATGTTCATTTTGGGCAGGAAACCCGAGCCAAGCAAGCAGCTTATATTGCCGGGTTTTTAAGCAACCTATCTTTTGGTACCAAATAGGGAAATGGTATAACAATTGATTGGTTATTACTTGAAAATCTTGTTATCATTTCTGGTAGGGTATGCATATATGAAGAAGATATAATTTCCTTTAGCCGGCTAAATTTCCAGTATGATGCAATACAGATGGATCCACTTAAGTAGCGGGTTTAAAGGTGAATTTGGGATTTATGATTGTCGAAAATTAAAAATTCAATAGATTATTTTATATAAAAATTAATAATAATTATGGAAAATTATAAGTTGCCTCATGCAGATTTTGAAATTTCAAGATTAATTTTTGGATGTTGGGCTGTGGTAGGCGGTTTTAATTGGGGGCATCAGGACAAGAAAGACTCTTTGGATGCGATGCGTGAAGCATTTGATAAGGGGATTTCTACATTTGATACCGCAGAGGCTTATGGCAATGGTGCTTCTGAAAACCTTTTGGCAGAAGCCTTGGGTGACAAAAGGCAAGATATCATTATCGCTTCTAAGGTAGGCCCACAGGACTTTCTTCCCGAAAATGTAATCAAAGCCTGCGAAAAAGGGCTGAAGAACCTTAAGACGGATTATATTGATCTTTACCAACTACATTGGCCAAATCCTGAAATACCTTTGGTAGACACGCTTGGTGCACTCCAAAAGCTAAAAGATGATGGGAAAATTAGGGCTTATGGGGTGTCTAATTTCGGAAACAAAAGTTTGGATACTTGCAAAGACTCAGGCTTTACAATCAGTAGCAATCAAATGGCCTATAATTTAATCTTTAGGGCCATAGAATTCAGCATTCTGCCTCAATGTGTAACTGATAATGTGCCAATCTTGTGTTACTCACCCATTATGCAAGGATTACTTACAGGTAAATTTGCTTCTGCTGCTGAAGTACCTGATGATAGGGCAAGAACAAGGCACTTTTCAAAGGACAGACCACAAGCCAGGCATCAGGATGAAGGATGTGAAGCATTGACCTTTCAAACTTTAAATAAAATTAAGCGTTTTGCTGATGAAAACAATATTTCAATGGGTAACCTTAGCCTTGCTTGGCTTTTGGCTCAAGAGGGTGTGGCTGCTCCCATTGTGGGCGGTAGAAATGCCGATCAGGTAAAGAAAAACTTAAAAACCATGGAAGTTAAGCTTACCCCAGATATGATCAGTCATTTGAATGAAATCACCCTTCCTCTTAAAGAGGAGTTGGGCAACAATGCTGACCTATGGGAATCTGTAAGTAGGGTGGTATAATTGCTTTCAAAAATCACCTATTAGAATAGGACTGGCCAATATTGATTCCTTCTGAATTAATATTGGCCAGTTTTTTTATTTTTTAACGTATAAGTTTTTCTAGAAGTAGCCTATAAAAGTGATAAGTAATGGTTCATGTCGGGAGGAATACAGGCCTAGGCATAACACAGTATTTTTTAGGGAATCACTATCGTTTGGCATGTATATTTTCACTTCATAAAATTTCATTTGGATTTAATGAGTGATTATGATAATTTATAAAATGAAATTGAGTAATCAGTAATTTCCATCAGAATAGATTGCTTGATCTCTTCATAGAATTACTATTAGAAAAAGAAATCACAAACCAGTTCAGCCATTTAATTAACTTTTGAGTTTATGTTGAGAAAATTTATTGTGTTTTTTATGCTTGTAAGTTTAGCTTTCCAAAGCCATGCTCAGCTGACTAAAAATGCTTTAAAAAAGCCTAATATTCTGTTTATTATGGTGGATGATCTGCGACCAGAATTGGCTTGCTATGGGCAGTCTCTTATTAAATCTCCCAATATTGATAGGTTGGCAAGGATGGGGCAGTTATTTAATCGTGCTTATGTCAACTATCCTGTATGTGGGCCAAGCAGGGCCATACTTTTATCCGGCTTATATGGGAGTTCCAATCGGTTTAATGGATGGAATTGTTCCCAAGATACGGATGTTCCGGGAATTGTAAGCTTGCCCATGCATTTTAAAAATAACCATTATACCACAGGCTCTCTAGGAAAGGTTTATAACAATTTTAATGACGGTAAAGGTAGCTGGGATGAAATATGGAGACCGGTTATCACCACCACTGATTGGGATTATCAAGCAGAAGAAAGCATTGACATTTTTAAAAAACGCAATGAAGATAGACAATTCAATTCAAATCCAAGAAATAATCACAATTTACCCAAAAGAGGTCCTGCATTTGAAAGTCCAGAGATTGCAGATGAGGTCTATCAGGATGGGAAAATAGCTACCAAAGCGGTGGAGAAATTACAGCAATTTAGAGCCAGTGGGGAATCCTTCTTTTTGACGGTTGGATTTAAAAAGCCTCATTTACCATTTAATGCACCCCAAAAGTATTGGGAACTTTATGATGAAACTGAGATTCAGTTGCCTGGTAATTTTCACCCCCCTCATAATGCACCTAAAGAAGCCCTTCATGAATACAGTGAACTTCGTGCTTATTCCAATATTCCTGAAAAAGGACCATTATCAAAAAGTCTTTCAAAAAAGCTAATTCATGGTTACTATGCTAGCGTTAGCTATGTGGATGCTCAAATAGGTAGGGTGTTGGATGCGCTGGAAAACCTAGGCTTGGATGAGGAAACCATAGTGGTGTTGTGGGGAGACCATGGCTGGCAATTGGGGGAACATGGGCTCTGGTGCAAACATTCCAATTTTAGCACCTCTTTGAAGATACCCTTAATATTTAAAGTTCCGGGTAAATCAACTGACGTAAAACATGAGGCATTGGTGGAAACCGTGGATATTTTCCCAACATTGTGTGAGCTGGCAGGTATTAATCCACCTTTTCACCTACAAGGAAAAAGCTTTGCAAGTATTCTTGAAAGTCAAAGCTCTGAGGGTAAAAAAGCCTTGTTTGGTAGGTCCAATTTAGGAGGAGAAACAATCATTACCAAGACCCATTCTTATACTGAATTCTATAATAAATCCGGGCAAGTAAAAGCCAATATGCTATTTGATTTAACAATAGACCCAAATGAAAATCAAAATATTGCGGCGGATCCAGAAAATCAAAAGATCATTTTAGAAATGAGCAAGATTTTGGAGCAACATATGGCCGCAAGAGGCAATATTGCCCTACCTTAAACAATAAAGAATGTACCTTTTAAATTTTCATCTTCAGTTTAAGAGAACTGCTGTTTTCTTGAGCTTAATCTTGGTGTTTTTAGGCTGTAAATCCGAGAATAATGAAACATCAGTCTTAAATAAACCGGCTCCCAATATTGTGTTTGTATTGGTAGATGATTTACGTTGGGATGAATTTGGCCTTGGAGGACACAATTATATCCAAACGCCAAATATTGACAGGTTGGCCACAAATGCTGTTTTATTTAAGAATGCCTTCGCTACCACACCTTTATGCTCCCCAAGTAGGGCAAGTTTTTTAACAGGTAAGTATGCCTTTTCCCATGGAATCATTGACAATACGGATAGAAGCACTTTAAGTCATCAATTGAAAACATTTCCGGCTAAATTACAGAAGGAGGGCTATGAAACCGCTTTTATTGGAAAGTGGCATATGGGCAATGACAATACCCCAAGACCCGGATTTGATCAATGGGTGGCACTAAAAGGACAAGGAAAAGCAATCGACCCGGAATTTAATGTGAACGGAACAGAAACACATCGAGAAGGATATGTTACCGATATTTTAACAGCCTATTCACTTGATTTTATAAATCAAAAACGGAGTAAACCTTTTCTATTATATCTTTCTCATAAGGGCCTACATCCTAACCTTCATCAAGATGCCTCTGGCAAGGTTACCAATATTGGAGACGGGGGTTTTGTCCCTGCCAAGAGACATAAGGACAAGTATAAGGGGGCCATTTTTAAACGCCGACCAAATGCCTTTGTTACCCCTAAAGATAAACCTGCATTGATGCGAGAAATTGAAGGGTTGCCGGAATTAGGCAAAGCTACAGCGACCAAGGAGGAAGTGATAAAAAGCCGAGCAGAAATGTTGATGGCCATTGATGAAGGCCTGGGTGAAATTCTTGATCTGCTCAAAAGTGAAAAACTGGACAATAATACCATTGTGGTATTCACCGGAGATCATGGGTATTTTTATGGAGAGCATGGTTTAAATGAAGAAAGGAGATTGGCTTATGAAGAGTCCTTGCGAATTCCTTTGCTTTTCCGATACCTCCCCCTTACCGGAAAAGGATTTCCTGTAGATCAGATGGCTTTGAATATCGATTTGGCTCCCACATTGCTTGATTTTGCCGGGGTTGAAAAGGATAGTTTGATGGATGGAAGGTCTTTGAAACCTTTAATTAATGGAGAAGAGCCGGATAACTGGAGAACATCATTTTATATGGAATACTATTCGGATAAGGTTTGGCCAAGGATGGTCAATATGGGGTATAAGGGCATTCGGTCCACTCAGTTTAAATACATCCAATATACCGATCTTCAAAATATGGATGAATTGTATGATTTAAAAAAAGACCCCTATGAGCTGAATAATATCATCGATCAACCGTCCTACCAAGAGATTTTAGAAGAAATGAAAATTAACCTAAAAAAATATTAAAATGTTAAAATTGAAGCCATTAATTCATCTCCTTTGGGTCATAATTTTAATTAATCCGCTTTCCGGCCTTGGACAATCGGAAATTTTAAAAATTGGCGCGGCTTCGACAGTAATTACCCCGGAATTAAACAGCTGGGTTCAGGGAGCCGGGGTACCCAAAAAAGCCACCAAAGTTAGAGATGACTTAGAAGCCAATGGACTTTACATTTCCAAAGGAAGGTTTCAAGTGCTATTGGTTAGTTGTGATTTGGTTGGTATGGAAGCGGGGTTGAATGTAAGGTTGCGGGAAGCCATGGGTGTAGCTACAGGGATTATGCCTAGAGATATATTAATTTCATCGACCCATACCCATGGAGGTCCCTCTCTGGTGAAAACCAACTATTTGATGCCTCTTGATACAGCTTATATGGAAAGCTTGGTACCAAGGATGGTTTCATTGGCAAAAGAAGCTGTTAAAAACGCAGTACCTGGAAAAATCGGTTGGGCTGAAGGTAAGGCGCAGATAGGCTACAACCGTCGCTTAACTTGGGCAGATGGGACCCATTCAATGCATGGCGATGCGGGAAGAGCAGATTTTGCAGGTTTGGAAGGGCCTGATGATCCACAGCATTTGGCCATGTTCGCTGCAGATCTTAAGGGAAACCTATTGTCAATCCTTTACCATAATACCACCCATCCCACCATTTTTTATGCCGACGGGGTATTTTCTTCGGATTTCCCCGGGGAAGTGAGGAAGACCTTCAGAGAAAAATTCAGGGATGACCTTCCCGTGCTGTTTCTCAATGGTGCGCAAGGAGATATCAGCATGGAAAATATGCTGGATAAAAAGTCTGAATCTGATGAAGAGAAAATGGCTAGAATTACTGAGCAGGTGGTAAAGGAGACCATGCGACTATATGAAAGCATAACATATGAAACAAGCCCTAAACTGGCCCATGAGTACCATGATTTAAAAGTTAAAGTTAGGTTGCCCGATACCGGTACACTTGTCAAATCTCAGGCAATTCTAAAGCGGATTGATGAAGGTGAGCCTATTCGAGGTATGGAAATGATCATGGCCTTTGGATCGGTACACCTTCAAGAAACTTTTGGTGAAAACCCCTTTGATGTTTTGCCTGTTCATGGCCTAAGAATTGGAGGGCTTGCCATGGTAACCCAACCATGTGAGTTGTTTAGTCAGTTTGGCCTTGATATTAAAAGAAGGAGTCCGGGAGAAAGCACCATAGTGGTGGGGATGACAGATGGATACAATGGATACTGCCCAACTATTTATGGATTACTTGGTGGGGGATATTCCGGCTCTCCCATAAGCTGGACACGCTTAGAACCCGAAGCTGGATATAAAATTGTAGATACAGCAGCAATATTACTTAATAAAGTTTGGACAAAGTAGGGGATAAAAATAGAAGATATTTATAATTTTACTTTGATATAAATAGATTAAATTAGGTGATTATGAGTAATTATTGAAATAACCTTCAAAATCATGGTCGAATCTAAAAAGGATAAAGAGGCTTTGGATCGATCCAAGGAGGATCGATATTGGGAGCTGATTATGGAGGGGGATAAGTCGGGCCTAGAGGGAATGTTCAGTCTTTATGCTTATGAATTAATGGCTTTTGGATTACGTATAAAGGCAGACAGGGAACTTGTAAAGGATTGTATCCAAGATCTTTTTATTGACTTATGGAAATACCGAGAAAATACTAGAAAAGTAGAGCATGTAAAAAATTACATTTTTAAGGCGCTTTCAAATAAGGTCAAAAAAGAAATTAAAGTTAGAGTAAAAAGAAAGGAAATCGAGCAATTTATGCATACAGATGTTTTGGAAGAACAGATGTATCATCATGAAAGTAAATACGAATCCACTGAAGAGGAACCCAATCCTAGATTAAAATCAGCTTTAAATTTGCTACCCTCTAGGCAAAAGCAAGTAATTATTCATGTGTTTTTTGAAAATATTCCGCATAAGCAAATTGCTGAAATCATGGGGATTAATGTTCAATCGGTATACACTTTGACTTGGAAGGCCATTAATAACCTTCGCAAATTAATAACCCTTTTGTTGATTTTTTTTGGGCTAGATAAATTTTAACTCAACCAATGTTGAGGCTTATTTTTTTAAAATTTGAATTAAAGAATAAAAAAATAAATTTTTTTTCAATCAGGAGGATAGATATGTGCAATTTCTGACACATGTCTATGAAAATCCACCATGATGAATTATTTGAATGAAAATGTAAGAGACTTAATTCTGAATGAAGCATTCAGAAAATGGGTTTTGACTCCTGATTTTAAGTCTGAAAGAATCTGGAGAAATTCCCAGTCTAAGGATCAAGTTTCAGCTAAGGAGGTTGAGGAGGCGAAAAATATTATACTCGATTTATTTTCAGATCAGTATCCGCTTCAGCCTTTTGAGTTTGACCAGATGTGGCAAAACATCGATAGTCATACTGTTGAATCAACTTTTGGGAGGGAGGCAAAAAGAATAATCACAACAAAGCCATTGCCTCATTCAGGCAAGCAGCAGGATTTTAAATCAACTTTAAATCCATCGGTTTTGACGGCATTCCTTAGAGTTGCTGTGGTTTTGTTGTTTTTGATAGGTATAGGCTACCTCATACTAAATCAGTTTCAGCCAAATATGGATACTGAGCGTTCTGCTATTGCATCTGTCAAATCCTATCAAGCACCACCGGGTATAAAGTCAAGTATCACGCTTCAAGACGGAACAAAAGTTATTCTTAATTCAGGTAGTGTATTGACTTATAATGATAATGTAGACCTAAAAAGAAGAGAAGTTTATTTAGAAGGAGAGGCATTTTTTGATGTTTTCCCAAATTCCGAAAAGCCTTTAACTGTCACTGCCGGAGGGGTTTCTACCACTGCCATTGGGACGTCTTTTAACATTAAAGCCTATGAAAAAGAGGATGTAAAGGTGGCTTTAATCACAGGAAAGGTAGCTGTTGGGATTCCTAAAATAAGAAGGGACAGCATATTATTAAAGGAAAAAGAAGTTTTAAACATTCCTCATAAGAATGGTGAAATAAGCAAGGTGACCTTTGATGAAGATGAAGTTTTGGGGTGGACAAGAAAATTAATTGTATTCGATAATACAACCTTTTCTGAAGCGATTAGGGTTTTGGAAAATTGGTATGGTGTGTCTTTTGAAATTCATAATGTGTCCAAAGAGAACCTTAATATTTCAGGGAAATTTCAAGATGAAACCCTTAAAAATGTAATGGAAGGCTTGAAGCATACCCTTCAAATTGAATACAATATAACAGGTGAGAAGGTAACAATTGAATTTAATAACCAATGAAATGAATAGGTAAGTTAAACCAAGAGATTTGGTGAAAGGTGTTTTTCTCCTAAGCAAAGAAAAAAGCATCACCAAATTGTAAAAAGTATTTACCCTTTAAATTACTCAATTTATAAATTAACATAAACCCAAAATTGTATGAAAAATTATTTACAAAATCATGTGGTTCGCATGATGAAAGTATTTGCCTTTCTCTTTCTTATCCAATGCATGTCTACAGGGCTGCTATTGGCTAGAGAGGTAAAGATGCAAGTGAAGAGTATTGAAGAAGTAAAAGTACAAATACCTTTAGAGGGAGTTACTGTAAAGGAGGCCTTTTCTAAAATTGAGAAGGTTTCGGAATTTAATTTTGTCTACCTAAATAGAGAAATTAAAAACCTACCGGAACTATTTATTGCACAGTCAAACCAAAGCATTTATAATTTGCTGGTAAAGATTTCCAATCAGACAGGTTTAGATTTTAAGCAGGTTAATCAAAATATCCACGTTCAAAAATCAAAACGTAATCGAAATCACCAAAAAGTAGTCGTCTCTGAATTGTTCATTGAAATATCAGGAAGGGTGACAGATGATCAAGGGTTGCCTTTGCCGGGGGTTACCATCATTATTGAAGGCACAAGTGTGGGTACCGTCACTGATTTTAATGGCAATTACACCTTGGATGCAGAAGAAGGGAATGTATTGGTTTATTCCTTTGTAGGATTTGAAAGTCAGCGTAGAACTGTAGGAAATTCTAATGTAATTGATATACAAATGATTCAAGATGCCTCCTCACTGGAAGAGGTTGTGGTGACTGCTTTTGGGATAAAGAAAGAAAAAAAGTCGCTGAGTTACGCTGTTCAAGAATTAGAAGGGGACAAACTTTCAGCAGTTGGGAACACTAATTTGGTCAATAGCATTCAGGGTAAGATTGCCGGGGTGATAGTAAAACAAAGTTCCGGTGCGCCAGGTAGTACTTCCAAAATTAATATTAGAGGTAGTCGATCGTTTGTTGGAAACAATGAACCACTATATGTAGTGGATGGAATGCCAATTTCGAGTGGAGGCCGTACCATTGATCTTAATCCAAATGATATAAAGTCGATGAATGTGCTTAAGGGACCAACCGCAGCGGCATTGTATGGCTTAAGGGCTTCTAATGGAGTTGTAGTGATAGAAACGAAAAAAGGAGAAGGAGCAAATGGAGGGAAGCCTACAGTTACTTTGGAAAGCAATTACAATTTTGATCAGTTATCTAGAAAGCCGGATTTACAGACCACCTATGGACAAGGAGAAAGAGGAGTATTTCTTCCTTATTCAGCATTCTCTTGGGGACCAAGAATTGACGAAATGGGTGTTTATACCAATCAACTTGGAGAATTGGAAGAAGCGGCTGTTTATGACAATGTAGGAGACCTGTTTAGGACCGGAGGGACATCCAATACCAACCTATCCATTTCAAATGCTTTGGATAAAGGGAATTATGCAATCAATGTAGGTATGGCCAATCAAGAAGGCATATTGAAAAATACAGGCATGCAAAGGATGAATATTAAAGTCGCAGGCGGATATAATCTGACAGATAAATTAAAAGTTAATACATCCATTAATTATTCAAATAACCTAATAGAAGGCACAGAACTACCATGGTGGGGTACTTTTGCGATACCTCCTTCATATAATTTAAAAGGAAAGCCTACCCATGTACCGGGAGACCCATTTCAGCAGATTAATTTTAGAGGGCAACATGATAATTTTTACTGGGCCATGGAAAATAATTATTCTGAGAATAGAACCTCAAGGACATTTGGTAACCTTAGTTTTGATTACGAGCCATTAGATTGGTTGTCGATCAATTATAGAATTGGTTTAGATGAATATACGACACAAAATAAAAGGGTAATAGAGAAAGGTTCGGGTAGTGGGAGAACCGATCCACCTAGTGGAGGAAGTATTAGTAACAGTATGGTAAATCAGCGGCAAATCAATTCCAATTTGAACCTCAATATCAGCAAAAATTTTGGGAGTGATTTTAATATGGAGTTTTTGCTTGGGAATGAAGTTTATGATATTAGAGGCAACTCCATTTCAAGTAATGGATCAGATTTAGTGATTGGAGGTTTTCACCATATTTCAAATACAGCTGTTCAAACAACCAATGAGTATTTGTCTAGAAGTAGGGTGGTTGGTTTTTATGGAAATCTTTCAGTTTCATGGCTAAATTCGGTATTTCTTAATGCTACCGGTAGGAATGATATTGTTTCAAATATGCCGCGAGGAAACCGCTCGTTTTTTTATCCTTCCATAGGTACAGGTGTGGTATTTACTGAGTTTTTATCTGTGCCGGAAAAAATTCTCACATTTGGTAAGTTTAGGGCCAGTGTGGCAGAGGTTGGCCAGGCAGGGCCAATATTTTCTACCTCTACTCTTTTTGTACCCGGTGCCGCTGTTGGCGGGTTTACTTTTCCTTACCAAGGGATGAATGCATTTACACTTAGTAATGCTTTAAACAGCTCAGATTTGAAGCCTGAAAACACGAGAACCTTTGAAATAGGCGTAGATTTAAGGTTTTTTAATGATAGGGTAGGATTGGATTATACCTATTATGATTCCAAATCTGACGGACAAATCTATAGGGTGCCAATTGCCATATCTACAGGCTATAGCAGTGAATTGAGGAATGCCGGAGAGATGAGTGTCAAAGGCCACGAAATCATGCTTAATTTAACACCTATTTCCACAGAAAGTTTCTCTTGGAACCTGACCACAAATTTTACCACTTACACCAACAGAGTGATCAGTTTAGCAGAAGGGATTGACCAGCTCGAATTAGGTGGGTTTAGGGTGCAATCCGTGGCTGTAGAAGGTGAGGAATATCCTTCTCTTAGAGGATTTGGCTATGCAAGAGATCCGAGTAGTGGAGAAATAGTTGTAGACAGCAGAGCTACGCTTTCAAATGGCAATGCCAATACACGCTATGGAATGCCTTTAAGGACTACAAGTCAGGTTATTTTAGGCAGTGCCCAACCTGATTTTGACATGAGTTTCCTCAATAGTTTCAATTTTAAAAATTTCTCTATTTCAGCTCAAATTGATTGGCGCAAAGGGGGGAAAGTTTCTTCGGGTTACAATAGGTTAGGAAAACTATATGGGATCCTTAGTGAAACTGAAAATAGGGAAGCTGATCAAATCTTTCCCGGAAAAATGGGGTACTATGACCAAGGTAACCTTGTTGTAGAAGGGGATAATAATATTACCATTCAGAAAGGATTTGATTTTTACAGGGTTAATGATGACCCTATCAGCGAAGCCAATGTCTATGATGCCACCTTTGTTCGGCTTAGAGAATTGAGATTGGATTACCGCTTTCCCACGGATTGGTTGCAAAATACATTTATTCGAAAAGCCTCAGTTTTTTTCGTAGGAAGGAATTTGCTCCTGAGCGCAGCCATGCCACATTTCGATCCGGAAATGTTCAATACCAATGAGGCGGAATCTTACAATTCCTATCCACAAACCAAGAGTTTTGGTGGTGGTATAAGAGTAGATTTTTAAACCCAAAATAAGAAATAGTTATGAAATATATAAATCTTTTATTCATTGCATTGGTATCAGGAATTTTGATTTCCTGCAGTGAAGACATCTTGGATGATATCAATAAAAATCCCAATGCTTCAACAGATGTTCCCATAAGCCTTTTATTGCCTCAAGTTACCGTCAGCACAGTACACGGTGTTGCGGGAGATGGTGGTGGAGAGTATGCTTGTTTTTTTGTAGAACATACGACCAATGTACACCTTAATCCAAGAATGCCTTTTAATGTAAATGATAATGTTTGGGGCAGTACTTACTATACTTTAAAAGATCTTAACACCATTATCGAAAAAGGTTCAGAAGGAGGGAACGAAGAAGGTCAATTTCATGCCGTAGGTATCGCTAAAGTGCTCTACGCTTATACTTTGAGTGTTGGAACAGATTTCTTTGGGGAGATGCCCCATTCTGAAGCAAATAAAGGAAGCGAAAATCGCTCGCCGACATTTGATAATCAGGAGACCATATATGCCTTTTTGCAAAACTTGCTTGATGAGGCCATAGTAGACCTGGATAGGGAGTCCATTGGGGATATTTCAAGGTTTGACCTCATTTATGAAGGGGATACAGAAATGTGGAAAAAGGCTGCCTATGGGCTAAAAGCACGCTTTTACAATAGGTTAAGTAATATACAACCGGAAGCTTCAGCCCAAAATGTGATAGATGCCCTAGCAAACACTTTCGAATCTGAAGATGAAGGGATGATTTTTGATGGTTACCTGTCGGGAAATACCAATGATAACCCATGGGCCGGATGGCAGAAGTCCGAACAAACCTATGCGGTAAGCCAGACCTTCCTTGATTTAGTCAACAGTTTTAACGATTCGGACTATACTGACCCCAGGGCAAACAGATGGTTTACCAGAATAAATGATGAATTTGTTGGCGCTCCAACCGGACAAGCCCAGTCAGATCAGACCCATTCCGTTTATTCAGCACCATCAACAGAAACGGTTCTGTATGACGAGGCACCACAGCCCTTGATTACTTATGATGAAATGAAATTTTTGGAGGCAGAGGCAAAGTTTAGGTTGGGATTAAATGAGGAAGCTTATGTGGCTTATCAAGAAGCTGTTGAATCGGCTTGCAGAAGGTCTGGAATTTCTGAGGGTGAAATAGATGAATACTTAGACCAAGGTACTGTTTTTCCCGGGGCAAATAATTTGAGTATGGACCATATTATTGGTCAGAAAAACATTTCTTTTTGGATGTTTCAATCCATAGAGGCTTATAATGACTACCGAAGAACAGGTATACCTCAAATGAACGACCCCCAAGGAACTCCATTAAGGTTGCCTTATCCGCCTTCTGAGGTCAATAGAAATCCCAATACACCAGCAACAATCAATGACCAAACCATTTATGAAATACCTGTTTGGTGGGCAAAACAGTAAAGCTGAGCAGGAGATTCATTACAATTTTGGTTTAAACAGTTTAATATTAAATAAATATAATACATGAAAAAAGCGTCAATTTTCCTACTGATCTTGGTATCCTTGGTCTCTATCCGATGTTCAGTCCAAAGACAAGACAAGTCAAAGGATCAAACAAAAAAAGACTTAAATGCTAAATTACATACTGATTTGCAAATGCATGAAGGTGTATTGATCAATAAAAAACAGGATGGCTACAATGGAATATGGTACATGAACCAGCCATTGGACAATGAATATAAATTTAAATATAGCGGAGGATTGGCCACTTATACTGCCAAGCACAATCCAATAGCAATTTACCGGAAAGAGGTAAATAAAACCTTCTTTTGTTATGGAGGAACAAATGCTGAAAATTCTACTTTGTTTCACATGGTTTCCTACTATGATCATGAAACCGGGGAAGTGCCCAAGCCAACCTTAGTGTTGGATAAGAATACCATAGATGCGCATGACAACCCCATCATTTCTATAGACAAGGATGGTTATATTTATTTATTCTCTACCTCCCATGGTACTTCTAGGCCTTCTTATGTTCACAGAAGCCGCAAACCCTATGATATAAAATCATTTGAAGTGGTGGAGGCTAATAAATTAGAAAATGGAGAAAAAGTGCCCCTGGATAACTTCTCCTATATGCAGACTTGGAATGTTCCGGATAAGGGCTTTGTAAGCTTTTTTACACGGTACAAATATCCTGCAGACCGGACGATCTGCTTTATGACAAGCCGGGATGGGAAAAACTGGTCAGAATGGAAACGCATCGCAGCCATCAAAAAAGGGCATTACCAAATAAGTGCTGTTGGAAATGAGTTGGTTGGCTCTGCCTTTAATTTTCATCCGGATACCAAAGAAAAGAACGGCTTAAACTGGCGAACCAACCTTTATTATGTGGAATCACCTGATTTTGGGGAAACGTGGAGAGCAGCCGATGGTACTCCTTTGTCTTTACCTTTGACTTCCATTGAAAATGCAGGGTTGGTTTACAATTATTACGATGAGGACCTTAATGTCTATATGAAGGACATTACCTATGACAATGAAAACAGGCCTGTAATTCTATTTATAACCTCCAAAGGCTTTGAAGCAGGGCCACAAAATGGCCCTAGAACTTGGAGGACAGCCCGATGGAATGGATCGGAGTGGGAAATCAACGACGTTACCACTTCCGATAATAACTACGACATGGGTTCCCTGTATATTGATGAAAAAGGTACTTGGCGTATAATCGCTCCTACTGAAGTAGGGCCACAGCCCTATAACCCGGGAGGAGAAATTGCCCTTTGGCAAAGCACTGATCAAGGAAAATCTTGGGAGTTGGTTAAGCAAATGACTGCTGATAGTCCCTATAATCACACCTATGCAAGAAGACCGGTCAATGCACATCCTGATTTTTATGCCATTTGGGCAGATGGCCATGGCAGAAAATCTTCTGAATCTCGTTTATTTATCAGCGATAAAGAAGGCAATGTATCCATGTTGCCGCAAAAAATGAAAAGTAAAAAAGTGAAATTGAAAAAATAATTGACTCCTTAGTAAAAGCTTTCTCTAGTAAGTTTGCTAAAACTTACTAGAGAAAGCTTAATGCTTGGTAATTGACGTTCTGAATTGTTAATGTTCAACCCAATATTTGAGATAGGTATTCTATTATCAGATGAAATCACTTCAAAATCAGGTGCTTTGTAGTTTTATTTACCCAGATCAGCTTGGCTATGCTGCAGTATATAATCAATTGATTTGGATTCAGGACTAGCCCACGAATTACTATTTCATATTCCGGTTTAAAATAAAATCGCCAATTATTTTCTTAAGTCATAGACCGGAAAATGATTGGCGATTTCTTTTTAAATTTTATTATGGGTTGCTATTTCAATCCCTGCAAATAAGCAGTAAGGTTTGAAATATCAGTTTCATTCAATGCTAAATCAGAAGGTTTCGGCATAATGCTGGTCGCAAATCTTTTTCTTGAGGCAATATCTTCTGCTTGTATATTGTATACTTCATTTTGCAGTCCTTCCAAAACAACAATGGGTCCATCAGCTTGTAGAAATCCATAAGCAACTGTTCCATCTTTTAAGCTGATCAGCCACATTTCATAGCCAAAGGCCACCCCGGCACTTGGATTGCTGATGGCATCAAACAAACCATCCTGGTCAAGTTTGGCTCCAATCATGCTTAAATTTGGGCCAATGTTACGGCCTTCATCACCTACTTGATGACAGGTGGCACATTTGCCTAGAAAAACTTGCTTTCCTTTAGCTACATCGCCTTCTATCGCACTTACATCTTCCAATGTAATGGGCTGTGCGGTTGTAGGTTTACTGAAATAATCACCTGCCAATACCCGAATGGCTTGTTCAGGATTTTGGAAAATCACCTTACTAATTTCGGTTTTCAATTGGGCCGAAAGTGCTTCTTTTTCTGCCAAACCAATCAACATCATGCCACCGGTTTTGTCTTTCGCCATGGCTTGGACTGCTTTTATTTTTTCTGCTTCCGAGCTGCTGTTTTGAGTTAGAATGGATTTATTCGCCAACATTTCCTTTTGGATTTCCGGGCTTAGGTTAGCTTTTAATTCAGGAATTTCCATCTCAAAACCATTCCATTCATTGTTTCTTCTATACCTCAACCACCACAAAGCCTGGTCTTTCACATCCGCAATATCCGAAGCAGCAATTTCTTGCATGGCATTTACTGCATTTTGGTTATTGATAAAGCCGAGCGCTGTTACGGCTTTTTTTCGTTGTGCTTCTGTCAATTGTGTGGACATGGCCCTTTCTTTCAAGTCGTTGACTGCTTGATTTGGATGCAAACGCCAGGTGAGGTCTTCAAACCCCGGTTTCCAATCAAGGGCTTCAGCACCCAACTCTTCCAGAAGGGTAGGATATACCTCTTCTTCT
This sequence comes from Cyclobacterium sp. 1_MG-2023, assembly GCF_030546805.1. Taxonomy (GTDB): domain Bacteria; phylum Bacteroidota; class Bacteroidia; order Cytophagales; family Cyclobacteriaceae; genus Cyclobacterium. The sequence goes on from NZ_JAUOPC010000011.1 coordinate 155,441, forward strand.
TTACCATCCATGGCTAAACCTAATGCCTCTACATAATACCTGTCATCACCATCATGGTGAGATGCCAGTTCAATTAAAACATTTTCTACTTGGTTCAATGGCATATCTCTCATGGCCAATGCTACTTCCCTACGCACGGCAGCAGATGGGTCTTTACTTAACTTATTGGCAAAGGGCAAAATATCAGATTTAACCTGCCTCAAAGCCCTAAAAGCAGTTAACCTTAAATCAGGATTATCGGCCTCTAACTGCTGCTCAACAATTTGAACCCCCTCATTGCCCATTTTGGAAAGAAGCCAAATGGCCCTTGCTTGATGGTAAGGGTTTTTATCCTTCAACACTTCTTTTACTGCATCCACTGCCTGTGCACCTTGGGATGCAAGCAAGCCAAAGCCGGCATTTCGAATATTTACTGCCGGATTCTTCAAAGCGGCTATCTGTCCTTGGGTTGTGGATAAGTCAATTTCCGGTCGGCTTAAAGTTTTACCTTTAGGAGTAATTCGATAAATCCTACCATAGCCGGTGCTATCGATCATCCGGTGTCCACCTACCATGCCATCGTACCAATCCGCCACATAGATGGCACCATCGGTTCCAACTACTACATCACTTGGCCGAAACCATTTGGTTTTGTCTGCATCTGTCGCGCGGCTTTTTGCATTTTCAACCTCTTCTTCAGGCAAGGAAGTAATCAAGTTATGCCTTTTTAGTTCAAAACCGGCTCCTTTAGCTTCAGGTTTGTAAGCCAATATTACGTTTCTTCCTGCTTCACTTGCGAGTAGGGTGCCTTGGTATTTTTCTCCCATCAAATCACTCTCATAGAAAGTGATACCTGTAGGGGATCCTGAACCGGTATTGTCCCCAAATGGGATTACACCAGGGTCGTCTTGATGCCAATGTGCCATAGGAATGGATTGGCCCGGCCGTCTATCCGCTTGCCATTTTCTGGAGCCATCTGGATTGAAATAGCCCATATTGCCACCCTCCATTAACCATGAAACACGTACCCCTTTGTTGCCATCATCATCATTGTCATTTTGCCACATATTGCCATAGCTATCTAAAGCCAATTCATAAGAATTTCGGAAATTATGACCCAATACCTTTAAGCCGGTACCATCAGGGTTGATGCTCATGGCAATACCCCCAACCCAGACTTTACCATCGTCACTTACCATTCCCGGTTCATTGTCAATCATATGAGGGGAACCACCATTGTATAAACTTCCTGATCGGAGCGTCCATCCGCTTTTGTCTGTTACTATATGTGGTCCGGCATTTCCTGCATTAAAATAATACTTTCCATCGGGCCCGGCCATCATGGCATGTAAGCCATGATCATGATCATATCCGCCAAATCCGGTTAAGAATATTTCTTTGTTGTCCGGTTTGTCATCACCGTCTTCATCTGTATAGATGATCACGGAAGGCCCGCTAGAAACAATTACTTTGTTGCCTATTACGGAAATACCCAAGGGAGCAGTTAAATCTTTGTCTTGGACAAAAACCTTTGAGCTTTCAGCTTTTCCATCACCGTCTTTATCCTCAAGAATCATGACCCTGTCTCCTTCTTCCTGATGCTTAAATTTGTTGGGGTCATTACGAAATAAACGATAATTAAGGGCTTCAGTAACCCAGATTCTTCCTTTGGCGTCTACATCCATATTCGTTGGATTGAAAAAAAGAGGGGATTCAGCCCATAAGCTTGCCTCCAAATCATCCGGTAAATAGAGTTGTGTGTCCTCGGAATAATATTTTCCATTTAGGGAAAAAGGTTCTTCCCGGACCTCCTCTTTACAGCTAGTATTAAATAGGGAAAGGCAGATGATAATTCCACCCAAAGAACTTTTACTAAAAATTTTGGGAGTTAGATTATTTAAGGTTGTATGCATGTTAATTGATATTAAAGGTTTTTGGCTTGCGCTTGATCAATTAATCTATTGATTATTTATCAAATTGCAGAAGAGGTTAAAAGTATAAAAAAAATAAATCAATAGAAAGCATTGTTTTATGGAGAAAAAAATATTCAATGATTTATTTCAATCTTATAATGGTACCCAAAACAGAATAGGCCTAGTCATGTTTAAACTAACTTGGATTTTTAGCTGTCAGGAATTTGATAATCTCGGATTATGCAATAGGATTTCCGGAGCTTTCTCAGGGAATGTTGGCCTCGTATTAAATCAGGTTGTTTGGAGGTTTTATCATAGCATTGCTATGATGAAATTAATAACAGCAAAGATAAGGCTGATTTTGAAATGATTTTTTCAGGTTAAAGAAGCGCTATAACCTATTTCGGGAGTCTATTTTCTAATTTTATTAATAAGATTGACTTAGTGCTGGCTAGAAATGCTTCTATTCAAATTAGATTCTAGATTTGTTCAATGAATTCCTGCCCCGGCTGAGCAAGAGGTTATTTATTGTTTTAACCCTGAATAGTAAAGAATACATGTAAAAATTCGCTTTTTGTTTCAATTAATTATTATTTATGGTTATTATGCTATTCACCCAAATTTTATCTTAAATCAACATGACAAAACGAAGAGAGTTTATTAAAAAATCAGCATTAGGCTCTGCGGGGCTAAGCATTGGGGCAATGGCCTTTAGTGCTAAAAGTTATGCATCCATCATAGGTTCGAATGACCGTATTCGTCTTGCCCAAATCGGTATTAGAAACCAGGGTACTGTTCATATTGACAATTACTGCAAAATTAAAGACAGCCATAATGTAACCCTAAATGTGCTTTGTGATACCGATGAAAACTTATTTGATGCCAAAGCAAAGATTGTGAGAGATAGAACAGGGGTGAAGCCTGAATTGGAATGGGACTTAAGAAAAGTGTTAGATAATGAGGAGATAGATGCTGTTTCTATTGCCACGCCCAATCATTGGCATGCCTTGGCTTCCATCTGGGCGATGCAGGCTGGTAAGCATGTATATGTAGAGAAACCGGCCTCACATAATATATGGGAGGGAAGGAAAATGATTCAAGCCGCTCAGAAAACCGGATTAACGGTGCAGGTAGGGCTAACCAATCGATCTTTCAATAATGTAAGGGAAGCCATACAATTTTTGCATGAGGGGGGAATTGGTAAAGTCTATATGGCCAGAGCCCTGACTTTTAAGCTGAGAAACTCCTATGGGACGGCTGATAATGGTGTTCCTCCCGCCGGTTTTCATTATGACCAATGGCTTGGACCTGCGCTTTACCGCCCTTATAATGAGAAAAAAAGTCATTACAATTGGCACTGGTACTGGGATACAGGAAATGGAGACTCCGGAAATACAGGAACCCATCAATTGGATATTGCCCGATGGGGACTGCAAAAAAATGAACATCCTGAAACCATATATTCCATGGGTGGCATTTATGGCTTTAACTTGGATGATTGTCCGCCTGAAAATTGTGCACCGGGAACCAGGGTTTATGGAGATGTAAACACCTATGGACATGATAAGTCCGGACAGGAAACGCCAAATATTCAATCCGGCTTATTCAAATATACTGATGGAACTTTGTTGGAATATGAAGCCCGAGGTCGATATACCAACCATGAAGGCAGTGGAGGTCAAGAAGTAGGTAACCTTTTTTATGGAGAAGATGGCTGGTTGGAAATTAGTGGCAATTCATGGAGAGCTTTCCATCATCGAGAGACAAAAACCTTTGCCGGCTCCAAAGATAATGTAGAACAAACGGCCACACTCTTCTCCAATTTTATTGAGACGATTCGTTCCGGGGACCATAAAATGCTACAATGTGACATGCGTGAGGGATTTTATTCTACAGCCTTACCATTGCTAGCCAATATCTCTTACCGAGTGAAACGCGAGTTAAAATTTATGGGAGATTATGAACGCTTTGCCAATGATTCTGAAGCAGACACCATGCTCTCAAGAATATATAGAGAACCCTTTGTGGTGCCTGATAAAATATAAATTGAAGGCTTATGGCTTAATTTAAGTCATAAGGCTTAATCCATTATGTTGGTTTATTGACAATGGTAAATGGTTTGCAAGCCTAAATTTCATAAGTGAATTCGAAATTCTTGTTTTGTTTTATTATCGCTGAATTTCGTTACATTGCCTAAAACATTAACCATGAAACTTTTCCAATGTGGCCATTGCCGGCAGTTGACTTTTTTCGAAAATACGCATTGCAGTCATTGTCAGTCCCTATTGGGATTTGATTCGATAAGTATGAATCTGCTGGCTATTGAAGAATCCAAGGACTATTTTATCACAAAGGATGAGGGAAAGGTAGCCTTTCGCTTCTGCGAAAATAATAAGTTAGATGCCTGCAACTGGTTGATCCCTTATGCCTCAAAAGACCGTTATTGCAGGGCCTGTTCTCTAAACCGAGTAATACCGGATTTGGTTAATCCTGCCTATAAGAAAAGGTGGATAAAAATCGAACTAGCCAAACACAGGCTGGTGTATGCCTTATTGCGCTGGGATCTACCTTTTTTTCCTTGGAATGCATCTTCCGGTAAAGGGCTGGGTTTTGAGTTTAAGGCCAGTCAACAACAGGAAAATGTCTTAACAGGACATGCTTCAGGTATTATTACCATGAACATTGCCGAGGCTGACGATGTAGAACGGGCCATGGCTAGAAAACAAATGGACGAAGTATATAGGACCGTTTTGGGACATTTCAGACATGAAATCGGTCATTATTATTGGGAAGTATTGATCGCAGAAACGGAATGGCTGGAAAAATTCCGGTCTGTTTTTGGAGACGAAAGGATGTCCTACTCCAAGGCGCTGGAATTGCATTACAGTAACGGGGCTCCTGAAAACTGGCAGGAGAACTTTATTTCTTCTTATGCCAGTGCACACCCCTGGGAAGATTGGGCGGAATCATGGGCGCATTACCTTCATATAGTGGACACTTTAGAGACAGCTTATGCTTTTGGATTGTCAATAAACCCCAAGTTAACAGGGATTCCTGATATTGTTTCCACTCAATTTTCGGAGGATGCTTACGGTTACATTGATTTTTCAATGCTGCTCAATCAATGGACTTCTTTGTCTTTGTCCTTAAATAGTTTAAATAGGAGCATGGGTCTTCCGGATACCTACCCTTTTGTTATTTCAGCTCCGGTTAGCAAGAAATTGGCATTTATTCATGAACTTATTCATAGAAATACGAATCAAGAAAAATAAATGATCTGGCTAGTTTAGTTGTATAGGCAAAATAGGAATTGTCGATTGATTTATTAATGGCCTATTTCTAATTTAATTTTGCAATAGTTTCATTGTAATTTTTTGAATAATTCAGGGATTATTCACTTTTTTAATATGCGCTGAGGTAGGTGTTTTAGAGTTGTGTTTCCCATTTGTACCAAATAAATAAATTTATTTTCCAACCGGATGAACGCCACTGATTTCAAAGGTGATCCATCTGACATCCTTTCTACAATTTAGATTTCAAAAGCGGATAAGCTTAGTGTTTTTTTTGCTTAGAGAGAAGGTTTGAAATGCAACCGGTGGTGATAGGTAATCAAACCGGGCAGAAATATTCTTTTTATATTAAGGCCCCAATGACCATAAGCGGAATTCGAGTTCAATATGGATATAATGTTGACCAAAAAATTGGGACTAGAAGTAATAAATGGTAGAAATTCCTTTGAAATAAGAAATAAAGACCTTAAAATATAAAACTGACAAAGCATAAATTTTGACCATGAGATACCTTAAAATATTTATTATTGGCCTTTTCTGGCTATTGACCGAAAAAGGATTGGCCCAAGAAAATTATTCTTTTGATATGTTGGGAAAACTAAAAACCTATTCTTCCAAGGAAATAGAATATTCAAGGTGGTCAATAGGAGGCGAAACCTTAGATCGAGATTATGCTGATTACCATGCGTATAAAGAATATCTTGGCCCATCAGGAGCAAAGCGTATCCGACTACAAGGAGGATGGGCAAAATGTGAACAAACAAAAGGGGTTTATGATTTTGAATGGTTGGATCAAATAATTGATGATGCTTTGTCCCAAGGTGTTCAACCTTGGCTGCAGGTTTCCTATGGTAATCCCATTTATCAAGGTGGAGGGGACGCTGCTTTAGCCGGAGGAATACCCACTTCAGAAGAGGCGTTGGAAGCATGGGATCAGTGGGTTGAAGCCATGGTAATCAGGTATAAGGATAAGGTTAAGGAATGGGAAATTTGGAATGAACCTGATATCAGTAAAAAAATGTCAGCCGAGGAGTTTGCTGCTTTTCATGTTCGTACCGGGGATATTATCAAAAGTATCCAACCCGATTCTAAAATTATTGCCCTAGGCCTTGCAGGTTTGAGTAGGACAGAATATGTAAAGTCAATTCTGGATATTTTAAAGGCTAAAAACAAATTGGATCAATTTGATGTGCTTTCATTTCATGGTTATAATTCTGTGCCGGAAAAATCATATTCGGCAGTAGCTAAATTAAGAGAACTTGTTAGCTCTTTCGACCCTAAAATTGAACTTTGGCAGGGAGAAAATGGTGCACCCAGTACGCCCAAAGGCCAATCTGTTGGGGCGATGACGAAATATGACTGGTCTGAAATTTCACAGGCCAAATGGGTGCTGAGAAGGATGCTTGGGGACATGGGCCACGGCGTAGATGTTACGAGTGTATTTCAGATTTCAGACATGCATTATGCCATGGGTGACCATCTGGAAGGCCTCAATTCAAAGGGTCTTTTGAAAGTGGCCTCGGATGGAAGTATAGAAAAACCAAAAATATCCTATAAAACCTTCCAAAATACGGTGAGTGTTTTTTCAGGAGAAATTAGCAAAACCGAAAAAGCTGAAGTTTTAAAAGAGATAAATGATTTGGTCGTTTTTTCTTACACAAAAAAGGGTGTGAGGGGGACAGCCATCACCTTATGGATAGGAGGTGAGAAACCTGAGGATCTTATGGATACCGAATTGGTGAACTTTACCATAACACATACTAAAATTAAAAATCCTGTATTCCTGAACCTTATGGATGGTAATGTTTATGAACTCGACAAAGATCATTACACTAAAAATGGTAAAGTATTATCCTTCCAAAATATACCCATTGGTGATTGGCCTGTGGTAATTTTAGATGAGGATTGGCTGGAATTAGTTAACAATTAGAGTATTACTCCCTTTTTTAAATAAAATAATGACCTTGTTGGATAAGTGATAGCAAAGAGAAAATTTCATTTTCGCTTCATTTGATTTTTTAAAATCAGTAGGGGGCCTTTTGGCTTTTTGATTTCCGCTGAAGTAGGTGGTTTGGAGTAGTATTTCCCATTGGATCCAAGTAATAAATCCAAATCACCATCTAAATCAATGTCCCCAATTTCAAAAGTTATCCATCTGGCATCTAATTTTGCTTCTAATATTTTAGGTGTATAAATATACGGGGCTTCCTGTTTTAGGTAAACAAAATCCTGTCTCTGTGTTAAGCCAAAATCAGGGAAATAGGCCACCGCCACAATTTCAAGTTGCCCATCCTGGTCAAAATCTGCTGCAGCACATTTATTGACACCATTCATAGGGAAAAAATAAACCTGCTTGAAGTTATTTTCTCCATCATTTTCAAATATTCTTAGCCCATGGTAGGGTTTTGAAATAGGCGGGTAATCTCCATTGTCTCCATTTCCATAAAGAATGTCCAGGTGTCCATCTTGGTTAAAGTCCACCAAATCAAAAGATACGGAACCATAAGTTGGAGGAAACCGGAGAATTCTTTCTTCGGTAAATTGACCCTCCCCTTCATTATAAAAAATGGAAATTCCCTCATCGCCTTGAGAAAAAAGCGTGATGATGTCCTTTTTCCCATCTCCGTTCATGTCCTGAACATCGGTGTGAATGGCTCCCGCGACATTCTTTAAGGTGGTTTTTTTATAAGGTTGCTCCGGATTGCCTGTGTTTTCAAACAAGGTAAGGGCTCCGGTATAATAGCCGAATTCTGCTACCAGAATGTCCGTGAGCCCATTGCCATTTATGTCTTCAAAAACAGTTTGAACAGGTCGGTTCAATTGGCTCAAAAATTTCCTAAAGGAGGAATACTGAAGTTCACCGGGATTTCTGAACAAGGTGATCAAATCTCCAAATTTGTTTTTCCCTAGGGAAAGCCTGAGCGAACCAGCCAGTGTGATCGAGAGTTCGTCCTTACCAAATGCTATATCTGTCGGGGCAGAAGGAAGAGGGATCATTTGAGAAATTTTGTTGTCACTATTTAAAATGGCCAGAGAACCCCGCTCCCCAGAAGCACTGCCTACAAAGATGCCCTTATGATTGGAATCTGTTTTTAAGAACGTTATGTTATGCAGCTTCCCATTTTCTTCCGGCTCCACCATTTCAAAACCTTCCAAATGGGTGATTTTATTTTCATCCCAAATGGTTTGGTCAAGTGTTACCGGGGCTTCAGCAAGGTAGTAAGCCTTGATTTTTTGCCAATCCTCAGAAGAAATGCCAGGTTTCTCAGGGAACATATGAAGTTTCTCAACTGACTTTCTGTTAATAGCACCTTCCAGGATTTTACTTCTCGGTACTTCTGCTTCATAGACCCCAAATAACCGCCCCATCAAAGGTAATACAGACCGCTCCCAGGTTTTTGTATCCAGCTCAGGCGGTTCTGGATACAAATGACAGCGTTGGCAATGTTTTTTTGACAGTTCTTTCCCTGAGATGATATTTTCCAACGCCAGCTTTTGAGGAGATTTCTTTTCTGCGGGGCCATTACAAGAAACATTAAGTAATAGACAAAAGAAAATTATCTTCAGTGGAAATGTACCTTTACTATTCATGAAACATTACCTGCCGGCCCTTAGATTAAATTGGTTGTTCCCCCTTCTTTTAAATCAATGTCCATTCCACGTTTATTGGTTTTCCAAGCACCTGAGGTAAAGTCAGGGACCTTCATTGTTTTGCCTTGTTGGGCTACTGATTGCTCACTCAATGGAGTGACGGCAGTCCACAAGGCTGCATCATACACATCCATTTCCAATGGTAGGCCATTTCGAAGACAATCAATCAATCGCCAATCACTGGCGGTAACCCTTTCATAGCCTCTGCTTCCTTTTATGCCACCAGCCTGGGTTACTTTTTCATTAAATTTTTTGGTGATATTGGGTGTGTATTTTTCTACCAATGCTTTGAATTCACTTTCTTCCATATACTCCTCACTAACAGCTATTCTCGGTGGTCTTGCTTCATAAATGCCTTTAGAACCACTGATCAATTGGAATCTGGAACCGGGCCGTGGTGAGCTGATATCATGTTGCAACATGATTGTTCTTCCTTTATAGGTTCGGATAAGAGTAGTATTCATGTTTCCACGGAATTTCAGTCCATCATAAGGCTCAAAATAGGGATCTTTTTCTGCCAGTTCTTTCATTTTAGGCGCCATGGTAAAATCACCGCTGGAAATGGATACCAAATACTCCATTTGATCTCCGTAATTGAGGTCCATCATTTGTGCAGCTGGCCCTAGACCATGTTGTGGGTAAAGGTTGCCATTCCTGCCTACATTTTCCTTTAAGCGCCATGGTCGGTAGCCAAACCAATTGTCGGCATCTCTTTCCCATCTGTCCGATCCATTTACCCTATCATGAACATAATTACCTTCTCCATGAACCAAATCACCAAAGAAGCCATCTCTTACCATATTTAGAACAGTGGCAGACATGCCGTCGTGACAAGAACCACAGCCCATAAAGCAATGCTTTTTTGTTCTTTCCGAAGTTTCCACCACCTGCCAGCATTCTTCCAGGGAAATACCTACCGGCAATTCAGTATAAACATGTTTGTCTCTTTCCATGGCATAAACGGCTATGGGCGCATGAAATTTCCAAGGGGTAGCAATGTAAATCAGGTCTATATCATTTCGATCACACAATGCTTTGTAAGCTTCTTCACCATCTGTATAGGTGTCCGGGTTATGTCCATAACCTTCTATTGTTTTAAGTGCTTTTTCAATATTGCCTGGGAGGATATCACACAAAGCCATAATATCCACATTATCTATACTTGCAAAACGATTTAATGTTCCTGAACCACGACTTCCCACTCCAATCAATCCAATCCGTACCCTGTCCATTTTTGGAGCGGCATAACCATGCATATTGAAAGATTGCTTGTGTAACTGTTTTTTTTGGGGTTCAGCCTGTGAGTTGCTGGCACCTACAACAATACCTGCACCGGCCATGCCGGCAACTTTGATAAATTCTCTGCGGTTATTTTTCATTTTTCAAGTTCTTTTGTGGTCAAAATAAGTTGTAAAAATTAGTATGGTAAAAGGATTCCTTCTGTCAATGAAATTTCTGTATATGCGGTAATCTCTTTACTATATAGTCAATACAAGAGAAATAATGAAACAATATTCTAAAAATAGTAACGGAAACGTTATCGAAGATTTGTAAAGATTTTTCAATTAGTCAATCTTAAATTTCAATCCACATTCCGAGAATTAGGGTTAGATGGTTGGCATGGATCAATGTTGATTATTATTTATGCAGGCCTTAGAGAAATATGTATAATGGATTTCTCATTAGTGTTAAGTTTTAGTTGTATTTGTCCTAAGACAATTCAGTTGCTTGATACAATTGGTACATTGCCATGCAGGCTTCCCCTCGTAGGACATCGGATTCAGGGGCTCTTTTTTCATATAACCAGGATTCCGCTTGCAGGGTTTTTTCACCGGGTTTATACACGGTTTGAAGGGTCTTCTGAAGGACTGAAATTGGCACAGTTTGGCCATGATTGTTCAGCTCCGCATTGATGATTATTTCTGGATTCTTGGTAATGTCTTTGAAAATACCCAGCCATAGCTTATAATCTTCGATAGATAAATTCTCCTGTGGCTTTGCCAAATAGGAATCAAAAAACCCTTTGGTACCCCAAAATTGTACTGCATCAAATGCCTTGTCAGACCTGTCAATGTCTTTAAAGTAAGTTAAAATCTGATGCCTCTTAATTAGAATGTCCTGGAGTTGTAACACAGGTACATCTTTAATTTCTACCTGTAATTTTCTAGACAGGTGAGCAGCAATTCCGGCAACCTGCCCGATTCCCATCCATAAGGGTTCCATTCTTACGGTTGAATAGGCAACATGTGTTGTGGATGCCGCCACCGGAACAATCAATCCCAGGACTTTTTCAGGAACCAGAATCCTGTATGGAATTTGGTAAGGAGATATTTCATACATTCCTATATAGCCTTCCAATACTTTATTGTCCTTAGATGGAATCTTAGAAACAGGAAAACTATCTATAGGAAATTCACCCGTGATAATGGTGTCTTCAAAAACTGTGGTTCTTTGAGCCTGCCCATTCAGGGTGACGTCATTTTCTGTAAGGGTATATTTTCCTTTTAGTCGCCTGGCCTCACGAATATACAATTGCCAGGGGAAGTGGTCGTTGTCCGTAAATTCATCCTTTGGCAGATGGTATTTCATGGCCAGATTCCGCTGTTCTTCCGGTATTTCCGGATCATTCTGAACAAAATAAATCAAGCCTAGGGTTAATTCTCTATGTTGCTGAAATATTCTTTCTCTGGTATCCCAGTTGGATTCGGGATAAGCATAATTTTCTCCAACAAATGGAAAGCCCAAAGGCCTTGGATTGATGTTGACATCATACTTTCGGTTTGGTATTTCGGTGAAGGAAAAAACCCTAACCATTGTATCAAAGTGGTCTGCATAATAGCCATGCCCCTCTTTAAACACCTTGGGTGCACTTAACCTCTTTTCTTCCAAATCTTTGAAATAAGCCAAATATTTGCTTCTGTCATACCCCGAAGGAGGCTCAGAAAGCACATAGCTGTTTTCAGGATCATCTGTCATGCAAAGTCTATAAGTATAGGCCGGCAATCTGTCATCCCCCTCTCCGGTTCCTCCTTCCAAAAACTTTTTTTCGTTGAAATCAAAAAATATATGCCCTGCATGCTTTTCTCCAAATTCTTCTTTTCCTTCCCTTCCCAAACGGTAACCTGCCCCGGCAAGGGCAAAAACATCACCTTCGTAGGTGGCATCTATAAATACTTCAGCTTTAAGAAATTTGTTCTCACCGGTTTTTCTATCTTTAAATCCAAGCCTAGAGATTTTCCCGGAATTTAATTCAGCCTCTTCCAATTGATAATTGAACAATATCTTGATATTCTTTTCCTCAGCTATCATTTGGTTGAATACAAGTTCGGCAACGGATGGTTCATAATAATAGCCTTCCTTGCAACGCTTGACATTATCGGAATTTTCCCCATATTTATCGATATAGTATTGCAGTACTTTTTCTGTAAATTCTTTAAAAAGTCCTGCAATGGCTTCCTTGTTTTCTATGTCACTTTTTCCCAATCCACTTGTGGACATTCCCCCAAGATGTGAATGGTAGGCTGTAAGTATTACATTGGAACCCATTCTAGCGGCTGCAATAGCAGCCATTATTCCTGCAGGAGTACCGCCGACCACGGCAATATCAGTGATATCCTCTATTTTTGAACCTGAATTTTGATCCATGCAGGAGACAGTCAGCCCGCTTCCTGAAATTAAGGTGCTTAATGCACTTATTCTTATAAAATTTCTTCTTTTCATGATTTTATCGGAGCTTTTGGAAAACCTGTTTTATAAACCAATAAGGGGAGGTGCCAATTTTCACCTTGCTAATTTAAAGTAGGCATTTCCAGTTTGTCCAAATCTGAAATTTTGATTTTTAAAACTTCGATTTTTTGTTTGGCTGATCCGGCAAATGCAACAAGCAAATGACCATCATGCTCAATTACATGGGGATAATCAATATGGCGACCACCGGTGAGGTAACCCATTTTTGTAAATACCATTCCATCTTCGCTTATTGACAAGGCAAGTGGATCTCTTCTTTTAGGATGTGGGTTGGACACCAGCACATACCTGCCATCACTTAACCTTAAACCATTAAATTTTGACCTGGCATCAGGGAAGTTAGTCCGTACAGGATTGCTCCAGGTCCTTCCATTGTCTATGGAAAATGCCCTGTATAGGTAGCCACTTTTTCTATTGTCTCGAAAAAGTGCCATCAGATTTTTTCCGTCAGGAAGAATCCACCAATAGGGTTCTTCCGGGTCCATATCAGCTGTGGATCCCATGACCGGGTAAGACTCCCATTGGTCAAAACCTTTAGTCCCACCGAGAAGAAATTCAATGCCACTTTCCTTATAGTCATAGGCTCTTCTAGACATCAACCAATCTCCGGATGGAAGCAATTTTGGAGGGAAATTATTGATTGCATTTTTATAGACAAGTCCTTTTTCTTCCCATGCTTTGGAAGCCATGTTCCACTTGAATGCCCTTAATTCCAAACTTGGACCAAAAAAACCAGCCGCTTCATCAAGAGATGCTAAGGCGAGAAGCTCTCCTTCCCTTTGCCAGAAGCCTCGTGAAATCCAACGCATTCCCTTTTCCGTTCGGGTATTGTAATGAGTTGATTCAGGTCCCGAACCTTCAGGGTAAGGCGTAAGGAAATCAGGATCAGTCCAATTAAGGCCATCGGGGCTGGTGGCATATTTTACTACCTGACCAACCCTGTCTTCAACCCCCGGTCCATCACTCCACATTAGCCAGTATTTGTTGTCATAAAAAGTAAGGTAAGAATGCTGATTTACACCACCCTTGCCTTTTTTAGCTTCTGAGACAGTAGTATTATCGAGGTCTTCAGGTGTTACATCACTCACGAGGGCATGTTGTGAGGGTATTTTGGGAAGGTTATCAAAATCTATGTCATGTGGATGCCCAAACCAATCCCCTGTAAGCATTAAATTGGAGCTGGGGTTGATTGCCGGATCTGGGTAATCTTCAATGGAGGTTTGTTCTTTACTTTGGGTGCAAGCGGAAATTTGTGAAAACAAAAATGCGATAAATAATAGTTTTAGGGCTGATGTTTTTGTGCTCATGTACATGCTTTGTTGGGCAAAAATTATTGTTTGTTAATTGATACTAATTATTCAATAGATTAGGTTTATTAGAGGGTTATCCCATATCTATTGGATGTTAATCGTACAAAATAGCTAATTTATTTTTATTAGGCTTGTTTAATTGCCAAACTGGTAATAATTAAGTGCCAAAATTTGAATTTCATTTGATATAATTATGAGAAAGCAGGTGGGGATACATGAAGTTTTGGAGCATGTGCACCATGCCATGCTTGCCATTTATAATAGCCTTGTGTAAAAGGAGGGATATAATTTATGCCTTATTATTGCTTGGTTTAAATGTAGATATCAGTTTTGTTTTATGGAGAGAAAAGTGATAAAAAGGCAATTTTTCCGGAATCCTTCACGCTACATAACATCTTTTGAAGCACCAATATCTTTTAGCATAATATCAAGGTTTTTTATTATTTATCAATAGGTTTTTAGTTGGTGTGGAATTTTTCGGGTACGCACCCTATAATATTTTACAAACTTAAGTAAAAATGTATTTAATTTTGTTAATTAAGAAAAAATATATTAAATATACTTATTTTACTATTTTGATAAAAAAATTATTTTTTAATGGGGTTGTTTTTCATTTTTTTATGCTCTTCTTTAAAAGAGGATACCATCAACCTTTACCACTAACTAGAAATGAAATCAATAATTAAAAAGAATAATTATTCAGTTCAGCCTAAGGTGTCATCTTTTCATATAGAACCTCCTGAATCCATTAAAGAGAAACCTGACAGGGAGGTATGGAAAGCTTTTGATAATGGAGATGAATTGGCATTTAATTTAATTTATCGCAGCCATGTCAAAAGGATGTATCATTATGGTTCCCAGATAACTAAGGATACCGAGCTGATTAAAGATTGCATTCAAAATATATTTATTAGCCTAAGGAGAAAAAGAGGTGCTTTGGGAGAAGTTGAATGTATTAGGGCATATTTATTTAAAATTTTAACCAGAGAAATTTTAAAAAATTTAAAAGCTGATAAGGTATCAGAGATCAGGTTTGAAGAAATAAAGGATCAATTTTTCCCTATATCTATTTGTCCTGAATCCATAATGATTCAAAGAGAAAAAGAGATGGCCAACAAGGAGCTGGTAAGAGAAGCGTTAGGTCAATTAACAAGCAGGCAGCGGCAAGCCATTTTACTTTTGTATGAAGAGGGAATGAGCTATAAAGAAGTAGCTGATACAATGGGGTTTAATGAGGTTAAAACAGCAAGAAAAATTGTGTATAGAGCAATGGCTAGCCTTAAAGAGATTCTTGTTGGTCAGGAAATTAAACCTAAAGAGTGATTGTAATCCAATGAGGTACAAAGATTTTGAATTAGTAGATTTTCTTGCAGATGAATTTTTTATCCTTTGGGTAAAGAATCCGGACAAGAATACCCAACATTTTTGGGAAAAATGGCTAATAGAGCATCCTGAAAAACGCGAGATTGTGTTAAAGGCTATTTCCATTATACGAGGGGTTAGTTATAAAGAAGGGGAGCACTTAACTGATTCTGCTTACATAGATATTTTTGAAAATATATTAAGTGCAGATAAAGAAAAAGGGAAATATGGAAGGGGGTTTTTAAATTCTGACAAGAACAACAATATTAAAAACATTGCAGCTATTTTAATTTTCGGATTTTGTGCATGGATGGGTTACTACCATACTTTTCTTTATTCAGAACCTGCTCCTGTATCAAACAAAACTTTTGTGATAAAACGAAGCACTCCCTTAGGTAGTCGCTCCCTTATAACTTTGGCAGATAGTAGTAAAGTGCACCTCAATTCATCAAGTGAGATCAGTTACCCTTCAGATTTAGCTACCTCCAATCGCTGGGTAGAATTAAAAGGGGAAGGGTTCTTTGAAATAAAGAAAAACGGTAAACCATTTACGGTTTTAATTGGTGGTACCAAAATAGAAGTTATGGGGACATCATTCAATGTGAAGGTGGAAGAAAATAAATTGTCCGTAGCCTTGATGACAGGGAAGGTTATGGTTAAGGATCAGAAAGGCAACCAGGTCTCTTTATACCCTGATGAAATGTTGGTCATGGAGAAAAGTGGAGATTTGTATAAAAGTGATTTTGATACACTTAAAGTAACAGGTTGGAAAGACAATGTACTCGTATTTGATTCTGACAATTTCGAAAATTGCAGGAAAAAAATTGAGGCTTGGTATGGCGTTGAAATTATACTAAAAGGTGAAATAAGAAAAAGTTGGGTCTACTCCGGTACCTATATCAATGAATCACTTGAAAATGTAATGCGAGGGGTAAATTTTACATCCGGCTTAAATTATAAGATTGAGAACAGAAAAGTAGAATTGTTCAATTAACAGCAAAATCATGGCATACATCGATACCGGTTAAAAGCAAATCGCAGGGCCTATTCTGGGGGGAATAAGACCCTGCTTTGAGTAGCCTTCCTTTAATTGAAGGGAGGCAATAGTTAAGTCGTCTAAAACTTAAACCATACAATATTATGAATAAATATATACTGAGACAACTTATTATGGTGTCCAAAAGATTATTTTATGGCTTTGCCATCCAATTGATTTTCTGCACAGTGTTGATGGCCAACACGGGCAATGCTCAGCGAAAATCAATTGATGAGGTCAAAGTGTCGCTTGACTTAAAAGAAAAAACTTTGTTGCGGTTTTTTAAAAATATAGAATCCAAAACTGATTTTAAGTTTACCTATAATGATGACCAAATCAGTCTCAATCAAAGAGTAACGGTCAGTCAAAAAAACATTTCGGTTTATAAGGTTCTTGAAAATATTGCCAAGCAAACACAGTTGAAATTTACTCAAGTAAATAACAATATTCATGTTAGAAATAGCCATAAAGAATATGGTATTAAAGTAGATGTCGCTGAACTTGCGGATGTAACGATCAGTGGCAAAATAGTAGATCAAGACGGTGAACCTTTACCGGGTGTGACCATTGCAATCCCCGGCACTACCATTGGAACAGCATCAGACATAGATGGAAATTATTCTTTGACTGTGCCTGAAGGTTCCACTCTCGTTTTCTCATTTATTGGTTTTCAGTCCCAGCGTATTGATGTAGGCCAACAAACAATTATCAATGTTACTTTGGAGGAAGAAATGGGATCTTTGGATGAGGTAGTGGTTACCGGCTTCGGTACACAAAAGAAAGAAAACCTTACAGGTGCAGTATCCAGTGTAAGTAAAGAGGTACTAGAAAATCGCCCCATCACCAATATTGGACAAGGTCTTCAGGGTCAGATATCCAACCTAAATATCACGCAAAATACCGGCACCCCAGGAGGAGGAGCTACTTTTAATGTCCGAGGTTTTACTTCTATTAATGGGGGATCACCTTTGATTTTGGTAAACAATGTTCCAATGGATGTAAACTTGATCAATCCCAATGATATCGAAAGCATTTCGGTACTTAAGGATGCTGCTTCAGCTGCTATCTATGGAGCTAGAGCAGCTTATGGGGTGATTTTAATTACAACCAAATCGGGAAGTAAGAATGACAAACCGGCTATCTCACTTTCCTTCAATACAGCTGTAAATACACCGGTAGTGAAATTTGAAACCATGGATGCAATGGAGCGAATGAACTACATGAATACTGCAAATATTGCAAGAAATGGTGTGCCTTATTATCAGTTTACTGATATATATCAGGATAAAATAATTGCCCATTATAATGATCCCAGTCAACCTACTGCATTTCCTGATCCTCAAAACCCCAATGTTTGGTTGATGAGTGGCAATACAAACTGGGCCGAAGAACTGATGAGAGACAGCTATCCTATGAGTCAGTATACAGCGAGCATTACCGGTGGAGACGATAGGTTCGATTATTACACTTCCTTAAATTACTTATATCAGGAAGGTATCAATAGGCAGTTTGATGAGAAATACAAGCGGTACAATTTTATGACTAACCTGAATTATAAAATTACAGATTGGGCCAAAATTGGAACCAAGATTTCCATGAACAACAGCAACCATATTTATCCACCAAACAATTCTACCAATCATTTTCCGGAAGGCAATAGCCCCTTTCAGTGGCATCAATGGGCCAACTGGCCGGTTTATTTTCCTGATGGTAATTATGCCTCAGGTGGTTCGGTACCTAATACCGTTCAGTTTTACAATGAGGCAGGCCATAGGAAAAGAGAAATTCAAGATACTTGGATAACCGGATCTTTACAGTTGACCCCTATAAAAAATACCACCATAAATTTTGAATATACTTCCAATATTAAAAATACTGAGGAGGAGGAATATTGGAAAAAACTGCCAATGTACTTTGTAGATGGGTCCGTAAGTGGTTATTATCCTTTTACAAACCCCAGCCAAGTAACCAAAAGTAACTACAATGACAAATATTATGTGCTCAATGCCTATGCGGATTATGCGAACGTTTTTGGAAAGCACGATATAAAAATAATGGGTGGTTTTAACCAGGAAAATCTTGATTCCAGATATTTCTATTCGAAAAGGGAAAACTTAACGGTGGAATCCATACCGTTTATGAATTTGGCTTATGGAGAGCGGTATGTAGGCGATGCGGCTTCACAATATGCCATCAGAGGTGCTTTTACAAGGTTAAATTACAATTACGATGGGAGGTATCTTTTGGAATTTAATGGACGTTATGACGGCTCATCTAAATTCCCCAAAGCCGACAGATTTGCCTTTTTCCCTTCTCTTTCCTTAGGATGGAGGGTAGATAATGAAGCGTTTTTCGGTGACCTAAAAAATACTTTTGACATGTTAAAAGTAAGGCTGTCTTACGGGAATTTAGGTAATCAAAATGTGCCCGGAAATTATCCCTACATCGCTACTTTTAGTGCAAGTACAGTAAATTATATATTAAATGAAGACAGGCCACTCACGGTATATGCACCGGGTTTGGTAAGTCCTACTTTAACTTGGGAAACCGTAACCCAAAGAAACTTTGGTCTGGACTTTAGTCTTTTTCAAAATAGGTTGACAACCTCCTTCGATGTTTACCGAAGAGATACCAAAAACATGCTGACCAGGTCCCAAACACTTCCTGCTGTTCTTGCTGAGACAGAGCCCAGAGAAAATGCGGCTGACTTGAAAACTTCAGGTTGGGACATGACCATAGGTTGGCGGCAACAAAGCAATGAAATGAGATGGGGTGTCAACCTGATTTTGTCTGATTACACTTCAGAAATAACCCGATTTAGCAATCCTGTTGGGTTAATATCGGATTATTATGTTGGCAAGCAGATTGGTGAAATTTGGGGCTATACCACCACAGGTATTGCTCAATCAGATGCCGAAGCGCAGGAGTTGGATCACAGTAACCTAGTAGGAATAGAAAGAAAAGCCGGTGATCTATTGTTTGCTGATTTGGACAATGATGGGAAAATATCTCCCGGAAACGGCACCTTAGATAACCCCGGTGACAGAAGGATAATCGGCAATAATACGCCTAGATACAGTTTTGGTGTGAAGACAGATATACAGTGGAAGAATTTTGATCTGGATGTGTTTTTCCAAGGTGTAGCCAAACGTGATGTGTGGCTTAGCAATAATTTCTGGCTTGGTGGCTATACCAGTGAGTGGAATGCCCACAATAAATTACTTTCAGATTTCTGGACTCCTGAAAATCCTGATGCCTATTTCCCCAGACCTATGGTTTCAGGTGGTTCAGATGTTACTGCAGTTCAAACCAGGTTTCTTCAAAATGCCTCTTATCTCAGGCTGAAACAGTTGACATTGGGTTATACAATTCCTAAAGCTTTGACTCAAAGGGTTAAGATGGAGATGGTAAGGGTTTATGTTTCCGGAAATAATATTTGGGAAGTAACGGGCATTCACGAGTACAAGAATTTATCTGACCCGGAAATGAATGGGGCCCAGTATTACCCAATTTACCGCTCATTTTCTTTAGGTGCTAATATCAATTTCTAAATCATACTGTCGTGAAAAAGATAACTATATATATTTCCGTTTTGTTTCTTGTAGTAACCACTGCCTGCAACGATGAATATTTGGAGCGGTATCCCTTAGATCAAATTAGTGATGCCCAATTTTGGACTTCCTCCACTGATATTGAGCTTTATGCCAACCAATTTTATATTGATTTGAGAGATCCTCAAGTTAACTGGAGAAAAGATGACAAATCGGACAACAATGCCCCGGGGGATAGAAATACCTATGTCTGGGGTGAATACGTAATTCCTGCTACTGGTGGAGGCTGGGGCAAAAGTGATTGGCAGCCAATTAGGCGATGTAACTATGCCTTAGCCAGAATTGCTGAAATGGAGAAAGATGCCTTGGTTTTAAGATATGAAGGAGAAATAAGGTTTTTTAAATCCTTCTACTACCAAAAAATGATTGAACGTTTTGGTGATGTCCCTTGGTATGAAGAAGATTTGCAAACTGATTCTGAAGGACTTGTTAAGCCTAGAGATTCTAGAAAGGTAGTCTTTGAAAATATGCTCAATGATTTGGATTTCGCAATTGAAAACCTTCCGGAAGAATCCGGTGAAAATAGATTGACCAAATATGTTGCCCTTACTTTCAAAGCCGAAGCTTGTCTCTTTGAAGGGACTTTCAGGAAATATCATGGACTAGGTGATCATGAAGCAATTTTGGCTGAATCTGCTGCAGCAGCCGAAGCCGTTATAAACTCTGGGCTTTTTAGTCTCTATTCTACCGGGAATCCCAATCAAGATTACTTTGATCTTTTTGTTCAATACAATCTTACAGGAAACCCGGAAGCTATCTTTTTTCAAAGATTTATTGAAGGAATCCGAATGCACAATAACGTAAGGTCTTTGGGTGAACCACATACTGGATATACCAAAGATTTTGTGCAATCCTATTTGAGTAAGGATGGACTGCCAATAGCCCTTAGCTCTTTATACCAAGGGGATCAAAATTTTGAAGATGAGTTTGTCGACAGGGATCCAAGGATGAAACAATCTATCTATGTACCCGATCGTCCCTACAGGATTTACTCTGACGGCAGCATTGACTACCGTACCATGCCTGAATTTGATAATAACTATGTGACCACAAGTTATTATATTACTAAAGGGTACTCACCTTATGAAGTAGATAGGTTACAAAATCAATCCACCATAGATGTATTTACTTACCGGTATGGTAAATTATTGGTTACCTATGCGGAAGCCAAGGCTGAACTGGGAGAAGCCACACAAGAGGTGTTGGACAATAGCATTAATTTATTGAGAGACAGGGTAGGGATGCCTCATTTAGAGGTGAATGTAGGTTTTGAAGATCCAAATTGGCCCGACTGGGAGGTGCCTGTAACTCCTTTGATCAACGAAATTCGAAGAGAGCGAAGAATTGAAACAGCAGGAGAGGGAACCCGCTGGGAAGACCTTGTCAGGTGGAAAGCGGGCAAGCTGTTAGAAAATCCACTGACTTATGTGGGTGCAGTAGATCCGGAAACTGGTGAGTACCGCGTGATCTATCCCGGTAATACCAGAACATGGGACGATAAATTATATTTATACCCTATACCTGTCCAAGAACTTTCATTGAACCCTCAACTCACTCAAAATCCTGGTTGGGAGTAAGTAGAGATTAAATTAATACGATTAATATCACAGTGTGGCAATAGCTGCTTTAGTATTTGCCACACTGTTCTCTGAAATAAACCAAGCCTAAAAATGATTTGTTTGAAACAATGCTTCAGCCTACTTTTTTTATCCATTTTCTCCTTCCAAAATTATGCTCAATCTGACAAAGACAAAAACCTTAAAGTTGGTTGGTCTACTGTTGACATTACACCTGATAAACCTGTACTGGTTGCAGGCCAATTTCATGCGAGACTATCAGAAGGGGTAATGGATCCTGTGACCGCTACCATTCTTGCGTTAGAGTCAGGGGAAGGAACAAATTCAGAGAAAACGATATGGATAAGTTGTGACCTGGTGGGAATAAGTGATGGAATGAGAGCTACAGCCAATTTGAGGGATGAAATAAGAACTAGAGTTGTCAAAGCTATTCCTTCAATATTGCCTGAACAAATAATAGTTAATGCAACACATACGCACGCAGCTCCTTATGTAGCATCTATTGCTGCTGTAGAAGGTATTTATGGGGTAAGCCTTGATCAGATGGCAAATGGTAAACCGGCCATGTCTCCGGCAACCTATATTCCAATTGCTGCTGATCGAATTGCGCAAGGAGTTGTTAAGGCCTGGAAAAAAAGAAACCCTGGTGGAATAAGCCTTGGACTTGGCCATGCAGTTGTTGGATTAAATAGATTGCAGGCCCTTAAACATGGCAAATCACGCATGTATGGCAATACCAATTCTCCTGAATTTAGTCATATAGAAGGGCATGAAGATCATAGCTTAAACCTGATGTATTTTTGGGACCTAAATAAACAACTTACTGGTGTTATTATTAATGTAGCGGCACCTTCTCAGGTTAGTGAACATTCCTATAAGTTATCTGCAGACTTTTGGCATGACACCAAGTTGGCTGTGAAAAAGAGTCTAGGCGATTCGGTCTATGTTTTGGCGCAAGCAAGTGCTGCAGGAGATCAATCCCCTCATGTTATGGTGGGGTCAAAAGCAGAAGAAAGAATGCAGCAACTCTTGGGATTTGGTGAAGAGGGAACCGGCAGAGGTAGTCTTGCACAGCGTAAGCAAATTGCCAAGCGCCTAGCTGATGAAGTGATCGATTTATTTCCTGTCATGAAGGCCAATATTGAATGGCAGCCGGAGTTCAAACATGAAAAGAAATTGGTACCCCTTTCAAGGAGGTTACTTAGTCCGGAAGATGTAGCTGAAGCCACTGAGGAGGCTGAAATCTGGCAGGCTGAATATGACAAATTAAAAGCTGAGGTGCATGACAATCCAGACATTATAAAAACCCCTAGGTGGTACAAAAACATTACCATTAGCTACAGCAAGTTAAGAAGAGGTTTGGTGGTTTCAGAAAGGTATGAATTGGAAAAAACACAGCCAAAAATGCCCATAGAAGTCCATGTTGTTAGGATAGGTGATGCTGTATTCGCCACCAACCCCTTTGAGCTGTATTTGGATTATGGGATGCAAATGAAGGCGCAGAGTCCGGCCATTCAAACTTTTATTGTACAACTTACAGGTTCAGGATCCTACTTGCCAACCCAACGATCCATTGAAGGAGGAGCTTATGGGGCAGTGCCTGCGAGTACTTTAATGGGGCCTGAAGGAGGAGCAGAATTAGTAGAGGAAACTTTGACCCTTATCAATAAAATGTGGTAAACTTAGTTATACCACTATAATCATGAAAATCACTGCCATGGATATAATTCATGGTTTCATATAATATTGGACCTGATAAATAGAATAAATCATTAATTTATCACTATGGAAAAACAAATGCCCATCGATTATCGAATTTCAAAAATTAAGAACAACCTCTTTGTATCTTTTCTATTCTTCACTTTCTTGACTGCGTTTCAGTTATTACCAAATACCGTTTTTGGTCAGGATTTGTACGTAGGTGCAGCCACTGTAGACATTACACCGAAACTTCCTGTAGCAGTAGATGGTCAAATGACAGTTCGTATTGCGGAAGTTGCAGAAACCCCCTTAACTGCCAATGTCATTGTTTTAGAATCGAGAGGAGAAAATACTACGGTAATTGTTTCCTGTGATATGGTCACCGTTCCTACAGAATTAAAAGAAA
Organism: Cyclobacterium sp. 1_MG-2023; assembly: GCF_030546805.1. Classification (GTDB taxonomy): domain Bacteria; phylum Bacteroidota; class Bacteroidia; order Cytophagales; family Cyclobacteriaceae; genus Cyclobacterium. The sequence goes on from NZ_JAUOPC010000011.1 coordinate 179,024, forward strand.
TGATCCAAAAGGAGGTTAAAAAAAGCTTGCCTGTATTGGATACAAAAAAGATCATAATTAACGCTACGCATACCCATACAGGTGGCGTTGTTAGAGACAATCGATACAACCTTCCTGAAGGAGTTACCCAAGTAAAGGATTATTTGAAATTTGTATCAGATCAGGTGGCCAAAACCATTGTTACTGCTTATAATCAGCGAGAGCGAGGTAGCGTGTCTTGGGGCATTAGTCATGCAAAAGTCGCCTACAATAGACGAGCAGTATATGAAGATGGATCCGCTAAAATGTATGGAGGTACGCATCAAGCAAATTTCATTAAAGTTGAGGGCTATGAAGATCAAGCCATTCAATCTTTGTTTTTTTGGAACAATAAAGGAGAATTTGTAGCTACATGTATCAATGTGCCAAGTCCGGCGCAAATTGTAGAAAATAGATCTGCAGTCAATGCAGACTATTGGCACCCTGTTAGGGAAGGTTTAAAGGAAAAGTATGGTCAGCAATTGGTAGTCGCTGGCTGGATAGGGGCAGCTGGTGACCAAACACCTAGACCAAGATATGATGAATTTGCTGAATGGAGAATGATTGCTTTGCGAAATGAGAAAAAGAGTCCTGATTTTGCGGGATATTCCGGAGAAGTGAATTTCAGAAATGAATTCCATCTCAATGAGATCGCCGGAAGAATTATACGCGCTGTAGATGAAACCTATGAAACGGTAAAAATTGACAAGTATGACGCTCCTGTTATGAAGCATGAGGTGAATAATATTGAGCTTCCAATGCGGGTGGTAACAGAAACAGAATACAATCATGCGCTAAAAATGAGGAATGAGGACATGAGTGATCCTGAGCGGGCTCAAGTATTCAGCCGAAGAATTGTTTGGTATAATAAAGTTCTGGAGCGTTATGAAATTCAGAAATCAACCCCACAACCCATGTATCCTGTAGAGCTTCATGCGCTGAGAATAGGTGATGTGGTGATCTGTACCAATCCTTTTGAGCTATTTACTGAATACGGTATACAAATGAAAGCCAGAAGCAATGCCATGCAAACATTTGTGCTACAATTGGTGGGGCCGGGGAATTATCTTCCGACAAAAGAGGCTGTAAGTGGGGGACATTATTCTGCAATCGTAGAGAGTAATGAGGTAGGGCCAGAAGGCGGGCAGATATTAGTGGATTGGACTGTAGCCATGATCAATAAGCTTTGGCCGTAATAATATGGGAGTTGATTGGTATTAAAAAAGCTTCATAATTGAATTGCAGGATAATGGTAGAGAAAATTTTCAATAAAATCGCAACAGTCACTTGCTTAACCTTTTTTCTAGTTGCCCCTGTTGTGGCATCTCAGCTATATATCGGGGCCAAGACAGTAGACATCACACCACAATTACCTGTGGCTGTAACAGGTCAGTTTCACCTCAGAATTGCTGAAGTTGCGGAAACGCCTCTGATAGCTTCAGTTATGGTGCTGGAAACCAGGGGTTTCGATGGTGATTTGGCCGTTATGGTTTCTTGTGATGCACTTTATATTCCCAAAGATTTGGTCGCGCTTGTAAGGCAAAGGGTTAAAAAACAGTTGCCGGGGATAGACGAGAACAAAATTTTTCTCAATGCTACCCATACCCACACTGCACCTGTATTGGCATTAGAAGGTGAATATTTAATTCCAAAAACGGGAGTCACTCAAGTTAAAGATTACCGCCATTTCTTCGTGGAAAAAGTGAGTGCAGCCATAGTGGAAGCATGGAAAGAAAGGGCTCCCGGATCTGTGGCTTGGGGAATGGGTTATGCGGTGGCAGGTTATAATAGACGAATTGTCTATGCCGATGGGACCTCCGGAATGAGCAGTAAAACCAATTTGCCTGAATTTAGAAGCTTTGAAGGCTCTGAGGATCATAATGTGAACACCTTATTTTTTTGGGATGATAAAGGTAAGCTTGTATCCATAGTTGTTGGCGTGGCCAGCCCTTCCCAAGAGGTAGAAGGCCGCCATGCTGTCAATGCAGATTACTGGCATCCGGTAAGAGAGGGGATCACAGAAAAATACGGAAAGGAGGTCAATGTTTTAGGTTGGGCAGCTGCTGCAGGTGACATTACTCCCCATATGCGGTACAGAAAAGAGGCAGATGATAGGATGCGAAACCTCAGAAACCTTAGCAGGACGGAGGAGCTGGCTCGACGGATAATTCTGGCCGTTGATGAATCTTATGATGCTGTAGCTTCAGAAAGACATTCCGATTTGGATTTTAGACATCATGTGGAAGAATTGTCTTTGCCTGAGCGATGGGTCACTGAAAAAAACTATTTGGAAGCCAAAGCTTTTGTTCAAAATGCCAAAGAGCAAATTGCCGAGGATCCTAAAGCTGCTGACGCACTATATCGAATGATGAATTGGCAGGAAAGAACGGTAAAACGCTATGAGAAGCAATTGGAAAACCCAAAACAGTTGTACCCAATGGACCTACATGTGATCAAGTTGGGAGATATCGCCATTTGTACCAATGAATTTGAATTGTTTTCAGATTTCGGCATTCGGATGATTGCTAGAAGCAAAGCTTTACAAACTTTCGTAATACAGCTTACAGGAAGTTCAGATTGGGGCTCTTATCTACCGACACAGCGTGCTGTAAATGGTGGCGCTTATAGTGCCATCATCCATAGCAATATAGTAGGACCTGAAGGAGGTCAGGTCTTGGTAGACAGGACAGTGGAGGTGATTGATCAATTATGGAACAAAGAAGTTAAATAATAAACAATAATATTATGGTGAGATTATGTGTGTTACTGGCCATGACCTTTTGGTTGAATGTAAGATTGCAAGCCAATGATTTATACCTGGGAGCTGCTTCAGCAGATATTAGTCCAAAGTTACCTGTGGCACTTATGGGACAGTTTCACATGAGAATTGCAGAAACGGCAGACACTCCATTGTATGCTGGAATAGTAGCCATCGAATCAAGAGATGGTCAGACTGGATTAGATACCGCAGTTTTTGTTTCCTGTGACTTGGTATATATTTCTGCCCGGTTGAGGCAGGAGCTTAGGGATGAGGTAGCTAAACGAATTCCCGGTTTTAATGTAAATAAAATTATTGTAAGTGCAACACATACCCATACAGCTCCGGTCTTGGAAGATGATTTGGAAGAGTCTTCATTTATCTATCCAATTCCAGAAGAGGGCGTAACCAAGGTGAAGGATTACCGTGCCTTATTTGTTGAAAGTGTAGCAGATGGAATTGAAGATGCCTGGGCTAACCGAAGCAAAGGTAGCGTAACCTGGGGAATGGACCGTGCGGCAGTTGGTTACAATAGGCGGACAGTTTATAAGGATGGAACAAGTGTAATGTATGGAAATACAAATAAAGAGGAATTTCAAAACCTTGAAGGCTATGAAGACCATGACATGAATGCTTTGTTCTTTTGGAATGATGAAAATGAGTTGCTTGCCATGAGTGTGGATGTGGCCTGTCCGGCTCAAGAGTTTGAACACAAAACCACTGTCAATGCTGATTACTGGCACCCTGTAAGGGAAAAATTGAAAAGCCGTTTTGGAGAGAAAGTAAGTGTTTTAGGTTGGATTGGTGCCGCGGGAGATCAATCCCCGCACAGTATGTATAGAAAAGCAGGCTTGGCCAGAATGCAGGAACTTGCCCAAAAGACCCGGATGGATGACATTGCCGAACGCATCATAAGGGCGGTAGAAAACACCTATGAAATTGTGAAAAATGACCGGCATACCAATGTGGCTTTTCACCATAAAATGGAGAACCTTGAACTACCGATGCGTATCATCACGGAGGAAGAATACATAGCTTCTGAAAAAGTGGTAAAAGATTGTCAGGATCAAATAGCTGCAGATCCCTCCAAGGCCCCATTGCTTTATGCCAAAATGACTTGGTTTGGGGATGTCTTGAAACGGTACGAAGCACAACAAAAAAATCCTGAAGCTACCTACACTTCAGAGATTCATGTGTTGCGGATTGGTGATGCAGCAATCGCCACCAACCAGTTTGAATTGTTTACTGATTATGGTATTCGTATCCAGGCAAGAAGTAAGGCGATACAAACCTTTGTTATTCAATTAGCCGGTCCCGGAACCTATCTGCCTACTGAAAAAGCCATTGCAGGTGGAGGATACAGTGCCGTCTGTCAGAGTAATGTGGTAGGTGCAGAAGGAGGACAGCTTTTAGTAGATAGAACCTTGGAAATTATCGATAAGTTTTGGGACAAAGAGAATGAGGTTTCCTTAAAGAAAAAATTGTAGCTCCAATAGTATATAAATTAAAATAATGGAGATTTTAGTTAGGTAAATAATGAAAAAAACAAAATTTAGTCACGCTCTCATTTTTTTATGTCTTTCCGGCATATGTTTATTACAGTCTTGTGGGGGAAACAGCAGTGGTCCTTCTATGAAAGGGTCGGTTTCGCCAAAAGACGCTATTGCTACTTTCGAGCTTGAACCGGGGTTTCAAATGGAGTTAATAGCCAATGAGCCATTGGTAAGTGACCCTGTGGACATGGAAATTGATGAGTTTGGGAGATTATATGTGGTGGAAATGCCCGGCTATCCTATTGATAAAAGCGGTACAGGAAGGATTGTACTTTTGTCAGATGAGGACGATGATGGGGTGATGGATAAAAGCACCGTTTTCGCTGATAATTTAATTTTACCAAATGGTATTTTGAGGTGGAAAAAGGGAGTGTTGATAACAGACGCACCGGATGTCTTGTACCTTGAAGATACCGATGGAGATGGAGTAGCAGATGTCAGGGAGGTTGTAATGACGGGGTTTTCTCTTTCAAATCCCCACGTAAATGTCAACAATCCGGTGTATGGACTGGATAATTGGATTCATTTGTCTCATCTTGGTCACATTGGCACCAGAAAATATGAGGAGGAGTTTGGGGACAAAGGTACCAACATTGTTTTCCCGAACAGTCCAGGTAGCCCCGAATTGCCTAAAAATGCGAATGGACATTCTGTTCGATTCAGACCGGATATTCAGGTGGCAGAATTGGCTTCCACGCGATCCCAGTTTGGCCATACGTATGATCGATGGGGAAGGTATTTATTGACGCACAATCAAAACCACATTTACCATGAGGTGATTGCTGCCCCATACCTTTCCAGAAATCCGGGATTGCTTGTTTCCAATTCCAGTGAATCTATTTCTGATCATGGCAAGGAAACAGAAGTTTTTCAAATTACCACCAACCCGGATCGTCAGCTTTTTACACCGGTAGGATTAACAACCTCTTCTAGTGGCTTGACGGCCTACTTGGGCGGCACCTTTCCGGAGCCATTTGAGAATGCTGTTTTTGTGGCTGAATCCGTTAGTAATCTGGTGCATGTGGATATTTTAAAAGAAAAAGGAGCCACATTTATTGCTGAAAGATTACGAGAAAATAAAGAGTTTCTAGCATCTAAAGATTCTTGGTCCAGGCCTGTAAATATGTATGTAGGGCCTGATGGAGCCTTGTATGTATTGGATTATTACCGTAAGATTATTGAGCATCCGGAGTGGATGTCTGATGAAGCGGTGGCTGCCGGAGGGCTTTACGATGGTGTTGGTATGGGGAGAATCTATAGGATCACTCCAAAAGGTACCGGGAAAGCAGATTGGACTTCAGGCTTAACATTTGGCGAGGAAAGTCCCAAAGAATGGGTCAAACACCTCGCCAGTAAAAACAACTGGTGGAGGAACAATGCCCAAAGACTTATTGTCACTGCCCAAAATCAGGAGGTAATTTCCGATTTGGAAAAAATGGCCAAAAATAAAGATTCTGCAGAAGGCCGTCTGCATGCTTTATGGACTTTGGAAGGTTTAAAAGGGTTAAGTACGGACCTCATTATTCAAGCCTTGAATGATCCCGTTGCGGGTGTGAGGGAAAATGCCATCAAATTGTCCGAAATGCACCTTAGTGAATCGAATGAATTAATTGATGCATTACTCAATCTAAAAACAGACCCGAATGCCAGGGTTAGGTTTCAACTACTTTGTACTTTAGGATTTATTGATACCCAAGAGGCGGCACAGGTGGCCGAAGAATTGTTGTTTCAGGATTTATCAGATGAATGGGTACAGATCGCTGCCTTGTCTGCCTCTTCTTCCAAAAATACGGCATTGCTACAAACAGTACTTACTCGTTTTGACAAGGATGTCCCTGCCTATGGTAGTTTGGTTCGCAGATTAACAGCCATGATTACAGCCAATGAGAATGAAGGGGAAGCAGAAAAATTGCTTCAGTCAGCCCTCAAATTATCGGAAAACAAAGGTTGGGAAGCATCTGTATTATATGGAATAGCTGATGGAGTTAAGAGAAATGAGGAGAATGAGAAAGCGCTAACAGCCTATATGGATAAAGTAGTACTTGCCTTTTTTGACCACCCAAATGCCGGACTTAGAAAATCTGCATTGAACTTGATCAAAACCTTAGATTTCAAAGACGAGAACTTGCTTAAATCCAGCATGGACAAAGCCATGGCCATTGCTTCAGATCAGTCCATTCCTGAAGACCGAAGAGCAGAAGCTTTAAGGTTTTTACCAGAGGGAGATGTAAGCCCTTATGCCGATCAATTGAAAGGAATGATTGCTACTACTGAACCGATTGTGTTGCAAATCGCAGCCATGCAAGCCCTTGGCAATATCAAAGGAACAAGTGTACCTGAATATGTTCTTAGCAAATGGAATTCTCTGACACCTGAAATCAGGGATGTTGCCTTGGGAACCTTTATGAGCGAATCCGAGAGGGTCAAACTATTGCTTGAGGCATTAAAAGATGGCAAAATTCCCACAGCAGCGATTGGCTGGAAAATGAGGGTTAGGCTTATGAACAATGGTGATGAGGCTACTCGAAATTTTGCAAGAGAACTACTGACTAAGAATGAAGGAGAGGAAATCAATAAAAAGTACCAAAAGGCCTTGGAAATCAATGGAGACCCTATTGCAGGAAAATCAGTCTACATAGAAAATTGCGCCCTTTGTCATCAGTTTAGAGGGAAAGGTGGAGTGGCTTTTGGGCCTGATCTAGGTACCTTGCACAACTGGCATCCAAAAGACCTTATGGCCAATATATTAGATCCCAATCTATCCATAGCTCCAGGCTTTGATTTATGGGAAGTGACCCTAAAGGATGGCGAAATTATTCAGGGGATGATCATGAATGAAACTTCTGCTGCAATAAGTCTTAGGATTTCTCCGGGAATAGAACAAACAATAAATCGCCAAGATATTGAGGCCATAAAGGGAATGAATATGTCCCTTATGCCCGGTTTGGCAGGACAGCTTGATCAACAAAAAATTGCTGATTTGATGGCTTTTATAAGGAATTCAGAATAAAGAAAAATTTTATACATGAGTAGCAAAAAGAAGACTATGTTAAAAAAATATTGGGTATTTATTGCTTTGCCAGTACTATTGCTTGTGTTGGCAAGCATGGTGAAAAGGCCTACACATGAATTGTCAGTCAGTAAAAGTGATTGGAATATAGGTGTAGCCTTGTATTCCTTCAATAGGTTTCCTTTTCCTGCCACTTTGGAAAAGGCGAAAGTTACCGGAGTGAAATACGTTGAAGGTTTTGATTTTCATAAGTTGGGTGGAGACTTTGGTGATAAAACCATGTCAGACCTCAGTCCTTCAGATGCAAAGGCAGTAAGAAAGCTATTGAAAACCAATGGCTTGAAAATGAAGTCCATGTATGTTGGTAAAGCGAATGACAGGGAAAGTTGGCAAAAAGCTTTTGAGCTGGCCAAGTCCTTAAAAATCGAATATTTGGTTGCTGAACCCAAAAGAGCACATTGGGACATGGTTGACCAACTTGCCGGAGAGTATAAGATAAAGATCGCCTTACATCAGCATTCCCGAGAAGCCGGTAGTATTTATTGGCATCCGGACTCGGTACTATCAGCCATAAAAAACCACCCCAATTTCGGAGCATGTGGAGATTTGGGACATTGGACAAGAAGCGGGCTTAATCCGATAGAGAGCCTTAAAAAACTTGAAGGACATTTGATCAGCCTTCACCTCAAGGACCTGGATGCTTCCAAGCAATCGGCTAAGGATGTGAAGGTAGGAGAAGGGGTAATTGACTTTGAAGCAGTAGTTCATGAGCTAAAAAGGCAAAAGTTTGATGGAGAAGTTTATGCGGAATGTGAACACAAAATGGAGGATAATCTTGAAGATGTCATCCATGCTGTCAAGTATTTTGGCAACCTGACTTTTTGATTTTAACCCAAAATAAACCAAAAATATGAAACGGAGAACTTTTTTTAAGAATGGCCTTATTGCAGGAGCTGCTACTTTTGTAGGGCTTGGTTTGCCGGAAGGAAGACAGGCCCTGGCAAAGGCTAGCCCTTTTAATATGAAATTTTCCCCTGATTTCGGGCTGTTTGCAGATGTGGCGGGAAAGGAGCCGGAGGACCAGATTAGGTGGGGGCACGACAACGGATTTCACGCTTGGGAATGTACTTTTTTGCAAAGGCGCCCCTTGGAAGAACAAAACAAGATCAGCAATACCCTCCAAAAACTTGGAATGGATTTCGGGCAGTTTGTAGGCACCATGGACTTTAAGCAGGTTACCTTCGCGGGTAGGGATCAAAGCATCAGAGACAATGTACTCAAGGAGGTAAGGGCTTCTGTAGAAGTAGCCAAGCGGATGAATACCAAGTTTATACACAATGTATTGGGGATGGCTGATCCTAGATTACCATGGGATTTTCAATTGGCCAATGCCACAGAACTCTTGAAGCGGGTGGCAGAAATTTATGAACCTCATGGATTAGTGATGGTCATGGAAACCATGAATCATAAAATCAATCATCCCGGAATGTTTTTGCATTCACTGCCTCAGGCTTATGCAATGGCCAAAGCCGTGGATAGCCCAAGTATAAAACTGCTTTGTGATGTGTACCATGTCCAAATTCAGGAAGGAAATCTAATACCCAGCATTGATTATGCTTGGGACCAAATAGCCTATTTTCAGCTCGGTGATACACCCGGTCGTTTTGAGCCCATGTCAGGAGAAATCAATTACAAAAATTTATTACAACATATCTGGGACAAAGGATACCGAGGCTTTTTAGGTCTTGAACACAGTTCCAGCAAGCCGGGGAAAGCCGGAGAGTTGGCCGTATTGGAAGCATATAAACAAGTTGACCCATCTTAAATATTTAAAAGTTATGACAAAGATTCTATTAAAAGATTGTATGTTGTTCAGTAAAGACATAGGTCTCCACGGATTAACCATTTGCATGGTATTCCTAAGCTATTTAATTTTTAATCCTGTTTATTCTCAAGGGAACAAGTCCTTCAAAGCAGGAGCCTACAAAAGTAACATTAGTCCAAAACTAGGCGGCCCCATCATTGGTGGGTGGAATTCTCCTCCGGCAGATTACATTCATGATGAGCTATATGCCCGAAGTATAGTTTTGGATGATGGAGAGAATAAATTGGTAATGGTTACTGTAGACAATGTTGGTGTTGAACAAAAAGTGTTTGATGTAGCCAAGAAAAACATTGAGGAAGCCACAGGTATTCCGGCTTCTCATATTCTGATAGCATCTACCCATACCCATTCCGCTACAAGTGCCAGAGGTGTAGGGGACAAAGGCAGAGAATGGCACCCGGACGCGCCTTTGGATGATTATCAATCATTTTTGGCTACCAGAATTTCTGATGGGGTACAAATTGCTTTGGGTAACCTTGAGCCGGCAAGGATAGGCTGGGGATCTGTGGATGTACCACAACATGTATTCAACAGACGTTGGAAAATGAAGCCGGGTACACCAACCCCAAATCCATTGGGAGGAAATGACATTGCCGTGATGAATCCGGGAGTGGGTAACCCCAACCTATTGGAACCTGCAGGTCCTACAGATCCTGAAGTGTCTTACCTTTCCATTCAAGCAACAGATGGCAGGCCATTGGCTCTGTTTGCCAATTACTCTTTGCATTATGTAGGAGGTGTTCCTACAGGCCATGTGTCAGCAGATTATTTTGGAATGTTTGCTGACAAGATTCAGGAATTACTTGGAGCAGACCGGCAGAATCCGGGTTTTGTTGCCATTATGTCAAATGGTACTTCAGGGGATATAAACAATATCAATTTTCGAGGCCCTAGGGTAAGCCGCCCTCCTTATGAAAAAATGAAGTTGGTGGCAGATGATGTGGCCATGGCAGTGATGAAAGGTTATCATGACATTAACTATTTGGATTGGGTGCCTTTGGATGCCAAACAAGCGCTACTAAATCTCAAAGTTCGTAGACCAAGTCCTGAATTGGCCAAGTTTGTTGAGGAAGTTAATGCCAGGCCTGAAACTGTTGAAGGCAGGCATAGGCTAGAAAAAACTTATGCCAAACGCATCAAGCAGATGGAAACTTTTCCGGATGACATTGATGTAGTCATTCAGGCTATTAAAATCGGAGACTTGGGAATTGGCGCCATACCCTTCGAAACCTTTGTTGAAATAGGACTTGAATTAAAGGAAAAGAGTCCCTTGGAAGATCATTTTACCATTGGTCTGGCAAATGGCCTCTATGGTTACCTGCCAACTCCCGCTCAACATAAACTGGGAGGCTACGAAACTTGGCTTTCTACCAATAGAGTAGAAGAGATTGCTTCAGATAAGATTATTGCCCAATTATTGGATTTGTTTGGTGATATGGAATAAAGGTAAGCGGTCTATATGCTTTTTAATGACTGAATCAACCGGATAATCACATTGGATAACTTCACCGTAGAGAAGGCTTAATTCTTTACTGGTGAAGTTTTTTTATTGAATAGAAGGGAGTAATTATTAAAAATGCATCAAGCTTAATGAGATGTGTTTTATAGCTTTTTAATGTCTAGAAAAAATTAGTATCAACAGATAGATGGTTGAGTAATTGTATAAAAAAATATAGTAGGATTATGTTTGTATGCCGTTATCTATTGTGAAAGGATAATAACAGAAAAATGTTATAGTAAAATTCTGAAGCCAAATAGAAGGCACAATAAAGTCTAAAATATTAAACTCTATTGTGCCAGGAAATTTAATTTTTAGTGACCATTAATTAAAAGTCTGAACAGTCCATCTCATTTAAGTCTTCCTCGTATTCATCGATCAAATTTTGCCATTCTGTCCTGCTTTGTCCTGTTAACCCTTGACAGTTTCCATAAGGTCGTAATGCATTCACATAGGCTAAAAGTGCTTGTCGATAACTGTTACAATTGGCTTCTGTTGGGTTTTGTCCAAAGTTAGAAATAGCTGTAGATAAGTCGGTTAACTCTTCAGTGAGCTCGGCTGACCAGTTTAAGCTATTGCATCCAGAAGGTTCATCATTGTCTCCATCTCCACATCCTGATAAGGAGATTAATGAAAAAAGAATTAAAGCAGGAAAATAAAAAATTTTCTTAAAATTAAGCATTACATTAAAGTTTAGTGTTGTATGTTGTTTATTAGTTCAAGGTAAGAATGATTGTATAATTTGCCAAAGTAAGTCGAATATAAAATGTTGACTTTTTAGTTTATCTTAAAAAAACAGCATGTTTTTAGCTAAGTTATTACTCCAAATTGCCGGAATGTAAAATTTGGTCTTTCTCTGCTTAATTCTTATTTGGTTATTTATTCGTTTTTTAGCAAAAAAAATTCCCATGTATCAAGCATACCTGGTATTAAAAGACTCAATATTCAAACAATTCTGCATACAACCAGTTTGGTTTGAGTAATTTTATCAGAGACAATTCTTCTCCTTAAAATTCATCAATTTAAAAGGAAAATATTCCGTTTAATAGATTTCGACCCCATCTATATAATTTAAACTAATAAATATGGTAAATTTTGTATATTTGTATACCAACCTTTAGAATTTTATCCAGATTATTAAAACTAATTCTATTTCATTATGAATAAGATTGTATTATTAATCTTTGTTATTTCCATTATATCCGGGAATTTATGGGCACAAACCCATTTAAAGGGGGGCGTACAAGATAAAAAAACAAAAGAGACATTACCTGGAGCTTATATTTTTGTTCTCAACGCTTCAGGAGATACCTTGGCCAATACCTTTACCGACGAAAAAGGACAATTTCAATTTATTAAACCGGAAGTATCCACCTTTGTTCTTAATATCAGTTTCATAGGTTTTGAGGATTTTACTGATACCATCAATACTCCTTCAGACAACAATTTGGGGATGTTTGTATTGGAAGAGAAGGGTAGTTTATTAGAAACTTACGAGATAGAAGCGGCTACCATGACTGGTGAGATGAAAGGGGATACCTTGTCTCTGAATGCTAGTGCGTTTAAGACCAGATCTCAAGCTAGTGCAGGAGAATTGATTCGCAAAATGCCGGGAGTGGTCATGCAAGGAAACACCATTGAGGTGCAAGGAGAAACGGTAGGTCAGGTATTGGTGGATGGTGAACCTTTTTTCGGAGATGATCCTGCCATGGCCATGCAAAACCTCCCCGTAGAAATAATCGATAGGATAGAGTTTTTGGATCAAATTAGCGTTCAGGCACAACTAACAGGATTTGATGACGGTGAAACCATTAAAACAATTAATATCATTACCAAAAAAGAAAAAAGAGGAGGAGAATTCGGTAGAATGTTTGCCGGATATGGTACTGATGACAATTATTTAGTAGGTGGTAGTGTCAATTTTTTTAACGGGGCTCAACGGCTTACTCTTCTGGGGCTTAGTAATAATATCAACCAGCAAAATTTTTCTGCAGATGACCTTACCGATGCCTTTGGAGGAGGGGATGAAAGAAGAGGAGGGCGTGGAAGAGGAGGAAACCCATTGACCACTAGGGAAAGACCCGGGGTCACCAATACCAATGCGGTAGGTATTAATTTCACAGATAAATTTGACGATGGAAAGGCAAAAATTACCGGAAGTTATTTTTTTAATGAAAGCACCAATTATTTGAATCAAAATTCATCACGAGAATATATTTTATCCAGTGATAGTCTCCAATTGTATGATGAGGTCAGAAATGATGAAAACTATAACCAAAACCATCGTTTGGATTTAAGATTGGATTATGACATTTCTGATAAGCATGCGATTATTTGGAGACCCAGGCTGAGGTATGAAAAGGGTACGTCCACAAATAGCCTCATTGCCCAAAACTTATACAACTTAAATACACCTATCAATGAGACCCAAAACAAAACCAACTCAACAAATGAGTCTTTTAGTTTTTTAAGTGATTTTGTCTATAGGTATAAATTCAATAAAAAGGGTCGGACGCTTTCAGCCCAATTTGATACCCGTTTGAGTGATTCGAATAGTGATTCAAGGTTGGTATCTGTCAATCGTGATTTCCAAACATCCAATTTGGATAGTTTGATTCAAAACTCTATCAGTAGCTCTAATTCCTTTAATTATGAAATGGAAATTGAGTATACCGAACCAATTGGGGAAAATTCTCAGCTAAGACTGGAATATGAAGTGGGCAATGACTTGGGCAAAACCAAGCAGGAGGTAAGTCAGAGAGAAATGGAATCCATGGTATTTGAATTAGATTCCACATTGACCAATGAATTTGAAAATACATATTTGCAACATGAGGTTGGGTTAGGCTACAGTTATAACAAAGATAAAATTAGGGTTTATTCTTCATTTGATTATCAAGTGTCTATTTTAGACAGTGACCGTCTTTTCCCCGGATTCCAAAATACCAATCGAACTTTTAAAAATTTTGTACCCAGAATGGTATTCATGTATGATATGAATGAAAACACCAATATCCGAGTCTATTACCGAGGGGATACGGATGCACCTTCGGTTAGGCAATTGCAGGATGTAATTGATAACAGTAACCCCATTCAAATAACTACAGGAAACCCGGATCTGGAACAAGAATACGAACACAGGTTGTATACCCGAATTAGAAATGTTGATCCTGAAACCTCGAAATCATTTTTTATGTATATGGGAGGATCTGTTCGATCAAATTATTTGGGTAACGCCACTTATATTGCATCCAAAGACACTTTGATTCAAGGAGATGTTTTACTAAGACAAGGAGGACAACTAAGTAGACCTGAAAACCTGGATAAATATTGGGATCTTAGGAGTTATTTTTCCTTTGGATTTCCTTTAAGTTTCATGAAGAGTAATTTGGAACTTAGTGCTAGGGCAAACTATAGCAACCAGCCCGGTATAATTAATGGACAAACCAATTATAATAAAAATTTAGGGATAGGTCCCGGAATTGGTATAAGTAGTAATTTAGGAGAAGATTTGGATTTCAATATTTCCACCCGTGGAAATTACAATATTGTAAGAAGTAGTTTACAAGAAAATCAAAACAACAATTACTATACCCAAAGTACAAGACTAGATTTATATTGGAATTTTGCTTGGGGATTTTTTGTAAGTACCAATGTAAACAACCAGTGGTATACCGGCTTGGGAGAAGAATTTGATCAGTCCGTATGGCTGATGAATGCAGATTTAGGCTATAGGTTTCCTCCGAGCCAAAAGTTTGAATTGAAGATGACCGTATTTGACCTTCTGAATCAAAATACGAGCATTAACAGGAATGTTACAGATGTCTATATTGAGAATGAGAGAACGCAGGTATTACAACAGTTTTTCATGTTGACATTGACCTATAATTTAAGAAGTTTTGGACAAGGAGCTATGCCTTAGGTCCTAATTACTGGAATTTGCCATTCAAACACTCCAAACCAACCGAATCCGCTGAAATCGACACTAATCAGTTAATTTCTGTATCATTCGTTTTGCTTCTACTCAATAGCTAACTGAACAAAGGCCATTTCATCTTCCATATTTGCAAATAGCCAGATTTTTCCATCTTTAACAAAGTGCTTATTTGGTGGAGCAGCCAGTTGAGGCACCAAGGATTCGGCCAGTATATTAAGGTTTTCATCAAAAATAGTGAGATAAACATCCGTTCCGGTGGCAATGTATTGGCCATATTCGTCTTTATCTTCACCGAATTGTTGAGTGATAGAGAATCGATAAAACCTCTTTTGTGTTTCATCCCAAACCAAATATCCGTAATTGATCTCTTCCATTGAATCTCTAACTACCTCTTCTCTTTGACCCGAAGAATAATCGACCTGTTTTGGAGGTGTATAATTTTTTCTGGTTCCTAAAAGCGGAGTATCCCAGCTTTTTACATAAGTACTGTCTCTATTTGTATCATATATTACTACCTCATTAAAAGAATTGTTAGTAAGTATTATTTTACCATTTATTGCTATGGAGTGAACAGCTACTCCATAGCTTCCCATGGCTTGCCCATCCATTAAAATATCTGTATTGTACTCCTGAAGTTTATCCATCTCCGGTAAGCCTGTTTTTTGAAATAACTTGTCCTTCAAATCAAAGTCTAAAATAAAATAGGCTCTGTCTTTCCATGATATAAACACACCCAATACTCGTTCAGGTTGCTCAGGATCCTCAAATAGCATAAGTGGATAGAAATCTGAACCTGATAGATAATCTGCAGCTATTTTTTCAAGTCCTAGGTCTTTTATTTTTTTGGCATTTTGATCAAAAATAGAATAAAATTGATAGGACCATATCAATAGCTGTTCCTCATCGTTTAGACTGAACCTTGAAAAATAAGTAGGGGTGCCGTTTGGCCCTTCCTTTTCAAAGGGTATCAATTTTTCAAGTTTTAATTCATCGAGATTGATACGTTCTGCTATTAAATCCTTACGGTTAAAATTGATTAAGTAGCTCTTGTCAGCAGAAAGGTCCGAAAGGTACAGTTTGTCTTGCAAATAAAGAATTTCATCTCCAGGATCCACATATACGGTGTCTAAGGAAAAGCTAAGCTGCTCTGGGAATTCATTTTCTTTCTCGGTATTCTTGCTACAAGAGCTGAAGAGAGAGGCAATGGCAATTCCGATATATAACAATCGCATAGTGAATGATTTTTGGTGGAAAGAGTTCGAAGATAAATAAATCAACTCATACTGTCTAATTTGGTTATGATCAATTTTCGTTTGAAATACCGAATTAAATTTTGTGTTAAAAAAGTATCAATAGGATTATGTTTTTATTAGGTCCCCTGGGAGCAGAAGAATTGTTTAGCATGGCTTTTCTAAAAAAAAAGTCTTTATACGGACTTTTTTGGAGACAGGTTAATTTTTTTTATTTGACTTATAAATTTCAAATGCGGGTTTCTTCTGAGTCAATCAGTTATGTTGAGAAAAAGATTGGAACGCTTATTTTTCACCTTTCAATTCATTAAATCTTCAATTTCTGTTATAAACAAATAATTTTAGTTTTAACTGATTTTAGTCATGAAAAAATCTTAGTGAATAGTATAATTTTGTAATTTCAAGGATAAGTACTGATGTTGTTGTAGCCTTATCTATTTAGGTAAAGGACACTAACTTTTTCAGCTTATTCTTTTGTAATTACCTGTTGATATTCCCAAATAGCATGAATTTCTTTTTTTAAATCATTAAGTGAGTGAGGAAAAGTATTAGTGAGAGGCAAATAATTTACCAAATATGGATTGAGAAATTTTTAATTATATCCTAATAAGAGGAAAGCAATTCATCATAAATAAAGAGTGTCATTTTGAATAGTAAAGAAAAAAGTAAGGAAGAACTTGTAAAGGAGCTTCAAAAAGTAAAGAGGGCAAATGATGCTTTAAGACTTTCTTTGGAAAAAGAAAAGAATAACCAAATACCTAAGGAAAAATTTTCAAGGGAGTACTGTTTTCGTCTAATGGTTCAAAATAGCAGAGATGTAATTTGGACTTTGGACAATAACTATCGCTATACTTATGTCAGCCCATCAATAAGTACATTACGAGGATTATCACCTGAAGAGGCTATAAGTGAAAAAATTCAAGATACAATCTCGCTAGATACTCAAGAAGAATTTTATGAGGTTATTGCTAAGTTGAACAATGAGAAAGAGACAAAGAGTCCCAAGTCATATCTTATAGAAGTAAAACAGAATCATAAAAATGGACATATAATTTGGGTGGAAATTTCAATTAGTACTTTCTTTAATGAACAAGGAAGGAAAATTGGTTTTATGGGTATTTCACGAGATATAACCCAGCGAAAAATTACTGAGATTGAGCTTCTTGAAAAAGAAGGGAAATACCATACGCTTACTGAAAACATGAAAGAAGTAGTATGGAGCATAGATACCAATTCTATGTTGATAGATTACGTAAGCCCTTCGGTGATTCAACTCCTAGGTTATTCATCTAAAGAGATATTGTCAAAGCCTATCGAGTTTGTAACTACAGCAGAGGCAATAAGTTTAATATACAATCAAATTGATAATGCGATTGCAAATTTTGATAGAAACAGCTCGGATAAGCATAATAATTACCAGATTGAAGTAGAGTTTTTACGCAAAGATGGCACTACTGTTTGGGTGGAGATGAATAGTAGGTTTGTAAAGAATAGGGTTACCGGGCATATAGAAATGTATTGCAGGACGCGCAATATTGCAGAACGAAAACTCTCGGAGAAGGCACTGACTAGAAGTTTAGAAAGGTTTGATAGATTGGTGTCAATGGTGTCTGTGGGAGTTTATATTTTTTGGATTCGAGCAAATGGTGACATGCAATTTGAATTTGTTAGCGATAGATGGCGTAGAATTCATGACGTTAGTCCTGAGGATGATTTAATGGATGTTGAAGTTGTGAATCAAAAGATACATAAAGATGACATAGAAAATTTTTTAGCGGCGAATATGGAAGCTGCTCGTGACCGGAAACCTTTTGAATGGGAAGGAAGATTCAATATTAAAAATGAAGAGCGATGGTTTAGAATAGAATCCATTCCAACTGCCTATGAAAATGGTGATATCCA
Source organism: Cyclobacterium sp. 1_MG-2023 (assembly GCF_030546805.1). Taxonomy (GTDB): domain Bacteria; phylum Bacteroidota; class Bacteroidia; order Cytophagales; family Cyclobacteriaceae; genus Cyclobacterium. The sequence continues at coordinate 196,835 of NZ_JAUOPC010000011.1, forward strand.
ATGGTTTGGCGTCACTCAAGATATTACAGAGCGATATAAAGCGGAAGAAGCAGTTCGGCAAAATGAAGTGAAATTACGTGATTTGAATGCCCAGAAGGATAAATTTTTCTCCATCATTGCTCATGACTTAAAAAACCCGTTTAATTCCATTTTGGGTCTCAGCCAATTGCTTATTGAACAAATAAACGAGAAGGATTATGAAGGCATTGAAGAATATGCTGGCTACATAAAACAATCGACTCAAAAAGCGATGAATTTACTAATAAACCTCCTGGATTGGTCACGGTCACAAACCGGCAGAATGGCCTTTAATCCTGAGAAGTTTGACCTTGTTGAATTGATCGAAGAAAACAGGTTGCTTTTTGATGGAAATGCAAATCAGAAATCAATAACTTTAACCAATCATTCGTCAAACAATTTATTTGTTTATGCAGACAGGCAAATGGTTAGCACGATCATAAGGAACTTGGTCTCAAATGCCATCAAATTCACAAAGGAGGGAAAAGAAATAGTAGTTACGGCTGAGAAAAATGGAACAAATATTCTTGTTTCTATAAAAGATGAAGGGGTGGGTATTACTCCTGAAAGGATTGATAAGTTATTCCAAATTGATTCAAATGATTCAACTCCCGATACAAATAATGAAATGGGTACAGGACTTGGATTGATCCTTTGTAAAGAGTTTGTAAATAAACATGGAGGAGATATTTGGGTAGAAAGTGAACCAAATATTGGGTCTACTTTCTATTTTACTTTGCCTGGGTGATTTTTCAATATGTAAAGCTAAATTAATACTAAAACATCCAATCCTTAATTGGGAATAAAATGGGAGTTTATTGGCATGAAAAGTCAATGGCTCGTGAAGGACAATCCACTGCAGAGATGAACATTTCTTAGGTCTCTATGTCATTATGGTCTGAAAAATTTAATGCGTTCCCACATTCCTTATATTTCTGTTTTGCAAAAATTACGACCAATTTCGAAAAGGGAAAAGTAAACAAAGGCTATGAATTCCGAGCTTTATTTTGTGCCATTTCAGCATCGTACCTGTGTTGATCATAGGTCTTTAGGTTATACTCTTTCAAAATATCTGCTATGAGAATGTCCGGGGATAGACTTTCAATCACAGACCACTCCTCTTCGTGAAAATTGGTGATTCGGATTTTTCTCCCATATTTTTCCTTGATTTCATCAAAATACTTTACAAAAGGCCATGTATGTAAAAAGGCTTTTTCCAGGTTGACAGGAGCACAATAGTAATTTTTTTCCCAGAAACCTGTTTTTGCAACTTCTTTTCCGGTGATATCCCAAAGTTTAGCGCTTCCTTTTCTGGTGCTGGTAGCTACAACGTACCTGTGCTGCAAAGATTTGGCCTGAAGGCTCTGTCCACCTCCATAGGCGGATGGCCAAAAAACCAATTCAGCTCCCTTGTCTTTTAGTTTTTTCCAACCATCTTCCCAAAGTACATCAAAGCAGATTTGTATGCCTACTTTCCCCAAATCCGTTTGGAATACTGGAGGATCGAGCGGTCCTGGAGTAAGTCCATTATTAATTTCATCTTCAGTCAAGTGGATCTTTCGGTATTCCCCGACATTTATGCCATTTCTGTCCAATAATACTGCTGAATTAAATACCTTATCTTTCTCTTCTGTATTTACAGCAACCACCAAGTAACAATGGTACTTTTTAGCAAAGGCAGCCATCTTATCTAATACATTATTGGAAATAGCTATTTTTTCAGACAGACTGTAATTTTTTGTGATGTTGGCAGTATGGAACAACTCCGGTAGGCAAATGATGTCCGGTTGGTTGACCAATACTTTTTCCATTAAGATAAATATCCGGTCAATCATTTCTTCTGCAGTGCCCGCAAAAACAGCTTCTTGTGAAATACCGGCTACCCATACCTCACGAGGCAATTTACATACAAGTCGTGAATCTGGTGAGGGTGCACTGTTTACAGGAAGTACACCTATCGATGAGATACCTGAAGTCATAGCCGCAGTTTTTAGAAATTTTCTTCGGGGATTAGGTTTTTTATCCATGGGGAGACCGATTATATTTTTTAACTGTCATGTTCTACGCTTGAATATTGAGAAGGGAATTTACCAAACCTTTTCAAATCTTTTTAAAAATGAAGAAAATTTATTCATGGGTTTTACTACACCAAATATATTTAAGCGCTTGTTATCCTTCATTTTTTTAAGCTTCAAATCTTTTAATAGTTAAATACCCACTTACTTGTTGCTTTACTTATTGAATTATTTATAATAAATAGGTCATTGAGATGTAATAGAAATAGATATTTAATTGAATATGTTTATAATCATTTTTGGAGAGGTTAAGGATGATTTTATTTATTTCATTGATGAATGAATCAATACTAATTCAACCTTAATTGTTTATTTTAATCTGTTTAATAATTGTATGTTAAAAAAAAGATTGGAATGATTTTTTTATATATTTCTTTGGTGATTGATATTAATATTTAAATAAAGTGTGGTATAATTCAATATGATTGTTTAGGTGAGGAAATCATTATAAAGATATTTGTTGTAATATTTAATAAATTATTTTTTGTAAATATCAATTAATTAAACTAGGTTTATGAATGTATTAAATTGTATTTCAAATACCATTAAACCCTCTTCCTATGAAACGAATTGTTCTTTTGCTGATTTTGTTGGTCGGTTTCACCTCCTTTTCTTATTCAAAAATAATCCGTGTCAATAATTTGGAAGAATCCATTCCGGAAGAGAATCTATATTCAAGTTTGGAAGATGCATATAAAAATTCAGTTTCAGGAGATACATTATATATTGAAGGATCCAATATTCCCTATGGAGATTTGAACATTGAAAAGAGACTAACCTTAATAGGTCAAGGATATTTTACGAATGAAAATTTAGGGATCTCTTCAAACAAATTTGAAACTATAGTTGGAAGGATAACTTTATCAAATGGATCTTCGGGATCAAAAATTTATGGTTTAAAATTTAATCAAAATGGAATATCTGGTGTTACTATTTACGTAGGCAATGTAGAATTAGCAAATTGCTTTTTTCGAGGCACAATAAGATTATCTGAGAATAATCTTGAGAACATCGTAATAAATAGAAATTATTTTAGTACAAATGGCGGATTTCAAATTAGTTCAATAATTAGCCCGCCGCAAAATTTAATTTTATCCAATAATATTGTAATTGGTAATTTTTATTTGAAAGATCAGAGTTCAGGAACCATTACAAATAATGTGTTTAAGGGAAGTAGTTTTTCCGTGGGAGAAAATTCCAACCTCCAAATCCATAACAATATATTTTTAGGCACCAAAGCTTCCGATTATGAGATGCCCGAAGAAGGTAGTAATATCAGTCATAATATTTCTGTAGCTACTCCATTTAGCGATGGTAATAATAACCAAATCAATGTAGTAGAAGGAGATGTTTTTATTACAGGAGACCATTCCTCTGATGGTAAATTCAAAATAAGAGAAGGAGGGCCGGCTGATGGGAAGGGGAAAGATGGAATTGATATTGGACCATTTGGGGGCCCCAAGCCCTACAAATTATCCGGACTTCCGGATATTCCAACCATTTATGATTTTAGTACTTCAGGTTTTGGAAATGCTGATGGCAAGTTGCCGATTACCATAAAGGTAAGCGCCAACTAAAATATAGAATCATGAAGCTCCGCATCTATTTTACGCTTATTTGCAGTTGGTTGGTTGTATTTAGCATTCATTCCCAACAGGTCAGTCAGGGAGAGTACTTTTTCAATGACTATGTTGATTTTGGTAAGGGAAAAAATTTCACCTTAAATCAAGGAGAAGCCAGTCTGGAAATTGATATTTCTGAACTTCCTGATGGACCCAATGTGCTTTTTTCCAGAGTGAAGAGTAACCAAGGCATTTGGTCTCAGCTAACATATTCGGTCTTTTATAAACATGTAACTCCTGTTGTGAAGGAGATTGTGGCTTTGGAATATTTTATTGATGTCTATAAAGATTTTGGTAAAGGGACAATAATCAATCTGAATTCAGGGGAGGAGGAATATCTTTTAGATGTTGGAAGCTTGAATTCGGGTTTACATGTGCTTTTTGTAAGGGCGAAGGATAATTATGGAAATTGGACTCCAGTTAAGAAAAGTGCGTTTTATATTGTTAATAATGAGATCGTAAATATTGTAGCCTTAAAATACCAATTTATTGGTGAGGAATTTAAAAGTGAGACGTATGTTTTTGATGATTTTGAGCCTTCACCTGAGGTTCAGCTAGAGTCGAATGAGTTTCTGGCAAATGCTTCCGGATTGGAAGAAGGTAAAAACTATAAAATTTTGGTTACTGCGATCAATGACAAAGGACAAAGTAGCATGCTGTATACAGGCGACTTTGTTTTTGAGAAAGGAATCGAGCTAACCCTTAGCGAGGTAAAAACTACCGATGTGTCATGCTTCGAAGGTGATGATGGTTCTGTATCTGTTACAGCATCCACACAAAATGGAGATTTGGAATACAGTATAGATGGTGAAAATTTCCAATCTGAGAATTTATTTGAAAACCTAGTGGCAGGGGAATACACTTTGTTTATTAGAAGTACGGAAAATATATCCAATGTACTGGAAGAGACCTTTTCTATCGGTTCACCGGATGTCTTGTCTGCAAATATTGATATTCTTTCACAACCCTCATGTACGGACTTAGGAGATGGAAGCTTTACAGTTGTGGCATCAGGTGGTACTTCTCCTTTAATGTACAAGTTATCAACCCAAAATGATTATCAGAACGGTAAAGATTTCTCAGATCTTTTACCTGGTAAATACACCGTCAATATCAGAGATGCAAATGGCTGTGAAATGAGTACTGATGTAACATTAGTGGCTCAGTCCGAAAAACCGGAGATACCTGTCATTGTTCAAACGAGCACATCTGAGGGGCTATTTCTGAACTCCAGCAGTGAAGAAAAAAACCAGTGGATAAAAGATGGAATAGAAATTCCGGGAGCTACAGCGAAAACACTAAAAATTGTAGAAGCTGGTTCTTATCAAGTGAGGGTTGGCGAAGCCGGCTCATGTAGTTCTATTTCTGAAAGCTTCCAAGCAAACCCTATCCAAATTAATAATATTGAAACGCAGCCGGTGAGTTGCTATGGAGGAAATGATGGAGAAGTGGAGGTGGAAGTATTATTTGAAGGAGGTGAATTAGAGTATAGTATAGAAAATGAGGAATTTGTTAGTGAAAGTTTATTTATTGGACTCGTTGCAGGGGATTATTCAATTTCTGTAAGGGCAACATCCGATCCGGATTATGTGGTCAGCCAATCTTTTACAATTGGTTCTCCAACCGAACTGTCAGCTAATATCAAAGAGATCGTTCAACCGGTATGTGCCGGAGATGATACTGGAATGGTTAGGCTGGAAGTAACAGGTGGCACAGCTCCTTATCTTTACAAACTTTCCACTCAACAGGATTATCAGGAGGCAGCTCTATTTGAAAACTTGAGTGCAGGGGAATACTCCATAGCTATAAAGGACGCCAATGGTTGTGAAGTTTCACTTGGGGGCATTACGATTATACAAGGTAACCAACCTGAAACACCTACCATTACCATAGATGGAACAGACGAAATATCTTCTCAATTATTTCTTCAATCAAGTAGTAATGAAAATAACCAATGGCTTAAAAATGGAGAAAAGATAGAAGGAGCAACTGGACCAACATTAGAGATTTCAGAACCTGGAACATATGAAGTGATGCTTACCGGAGCCTCGGGATGCACGTCCATTTCGGAAAGTATCGTTATTACATCTTCTCCGGAGATTCGAAACACCAATATCCAATTTTACCCTAATCCGATTCAGAATATCGGTCAGCTTGATTTTGGAAAACCGACTCAATTAGACCGAATTACAATCTTTAGCACAAGTGGTGTGATAAACAAAACAATCTCCAATCCGGTCGGTCCTTCAAGTATTTATTTTATTGATTTTAGTCATTTACCGAGTGGTGTTTATATTGTTCAATTGGAAGGCTTGGGATTATTTGAAAGGGTAAGAATATTTAAAAAATAAGTATTTATGAAGATGTATAGAAATTTGTTATTCCCTTTTTTAATGTTTTTCATTCTAATTCTAGTTGTATCTTGCACTGAAAAAAAGGAGGAGACGGAACCTCCGAAAAAAGAACCGACGAGAGAAGAATTATTAGTGAAAAACTGGGACGTTGTTTCTGTTACCTCTAATAACCTTGCCATTGAGCATTCAGGTTTTACTATAGCATTCAAATCTGATGGGAATATTAATTTTAATACACCTGGAATTTCAGGATTACCCCAGTCAGGAACATGGGCTTTTAGTAGTGATAATGTAATATCACTTAATGGAACAATTGATATTTATGTGGGCGAATTAAAAGCCAATAAGTTTGTTTTCACCTATAATAGTACTAGTCATAAGGATACAAACGTAGAAACTGAGTTTACGATGGAATAATATTTTGATTCTATTTTGGAAAAAACAAATTATCTAATTATTGATTTGAAATAAAAATATTCACTATGTTTTAGTAGTAAACACTAAATATGGGTTTTACTAGTTCTGTTGTATCTAGTGTAGATGAACATAGTGAAAGAAATAAGATCATTGGCGAATAAGTAATTATTGACCATTATATTTAAATGATTTTTTTTAAAAACAATATAATGGGTAATCAATAATTTTTTCTGGAGCTGCTGATTACCCATTTGCCTATTGATTCTATTTCTTTTAACTACAATCGAAAGGGGATAAGTTTTTTTTAACTTCCTTCTAATAGGCCAGCTTCAATTGAAGTGGTGGGAAAAGTTATTTGTTTTTATTTCACTGAAAAAGTGATCATGTTATCTATAAGCGTATCCAAAAGGCTATTGTTTTATAGTTAGGTAAATTCGTTTTTGGAAAAACCGGATAATAAATTGAAAATACTATAGAGTAAATTTATACATTTTTTGGATCTACTAATTAATTAATAATTATTAGGGATAACCTTTCCCCTTATTTTTGCTGATATTTTTAAAAATATCTTGTCAATAATTAAATTATATTACTTTATGTTTTATCTTGAAATGCTTTCTTCATTGAAGGAAAGCATTTGTATATAATATTTAGAAATGCTTCCCATAAAAATGGTATGTTAATTTATTTGGTGATGAAGAGATTTGTTTCTTTTGTTCTGAAATTCAGAGGTTTAACTGTTGGTTGCAACTGCCGGGGGGCTATTAGAATAAACTTTTTAAGGAATAAATGCCTGTGGTTATTGGCCGTGCTAGGACTTCTTACATTCACTATAAAGGCACAATCCCTTAATTATTTGGGATCAGAAAACCGGATGAAGGTAGGCGCAACATCATTGAATATTACCCCACCCATAGGTAGTGTGATGGGCAATTCTTATGGAATCAATATTTCTGAAGGCATTCATGATGATCTTTTTGCTAAAGTATTGGTATTTGATGTGAGTGGAGTTAAGGGAGCATTTCTAGCATTGGACCTGATTAGTTTGCCGTATGGGATGGTTTTACAAGTCAGAGAATTGATAGCCCAGGAAACAGACATTCCTGTTGGCAATGTCATCCTTACAGCTACCCACTGTCATGCAGGACCACAGATGAATCCAAGGTTTCTGAAAGTCGTTGGTGGTGAAGCGGAAATTAAGAGTTTGGAGTATATCAAACAACTCCCCCAAAAATTGTTAAAAGCTATAAAAATCGCAGAGGATTCGTTGCAACCTGTTCAAGTTTCTTTTGGGACATTTTATGAGGACAAAGTCAATTTCAATCGCAGATTTTTGATGAAGGATGGAAGTTTTAGGACAAATCCAGGGCGTTTAAATCCAGGTATTGATAGGGCCATGGGTCCTGTAGACCCAATTGGGTCTGTGCTGCTTTTTGAGTCAATGGATAAAAGACCCTTGGCTGTTTTGGTAAATTTTGCCCTTCATCCTGCTATTGTTGGAGGAAATCAATTTTCTGCGGATTTTCCCGGCATTGTCTCTCAACAATTAGAAAAGGTTTATGGTGAGGAATTGGTAACTGTATACACCAATGGGAATTCCGGAAATATCAACCATATTGATGTGAAAAATGAATCTCAGTTAGGTCAATATGAAGAATCTGCACGCATTGGAAGGGTATTAGCAGAAGATGTACTTAAAGCCATAGGTTCCTTAAAACCTCTAGAAATCAATTCCCTTAAGGTTGGTAAAATGGAGGTAACTTTGCCAATACCTAATTTTACCCATGAAGAACTTGTTTGGGCAGAGGAGATAATCGGACAGTTTGGAAAAACAAATCCACCCAAGTTTTCTGATGTGGTAGAGGCCTGGAGAATTCTCGATTTAAAAGAAGGGAATTATAAAGATAGTATCAGGTCACAATTTACTACGACGGTTCCATTGACAAAGGATAGAAAAGGCATTGTCAGTGAAGTCCAAGTCATGGGTTTCGGCTCTGAACTTGCTTTGGTAGGCTTTCCAGGAGATGCCTTTGTAGAACTTAGTATGGCTATAAAGCTCAAATCACCTTTTACACATACCATCATCTGTGAACAATCCGGAAATGGTAACCTCAGTTACATTCCTGACAGAAAAGCTTTTTCTGAAGGGGGATATGAGGTTCAAAGTGCACGTTTTTTGCCTGGGGGAGGAGAGCTTTTGGTGGAAGGTGTGCAAAAACTCATGATTGAACTTTTCTATGATTATTGATGCATATGGGTTGTTTTTTTATGCGATGATTTTAAATAATACGCACTTCATATTGAATTAATATTATATCCTTAATTTTAAAATTCGAATTGCTCAATAGGAGTTGAGGTTTCTGTTTTTGAAGTTATTCCATTACTTTGTGTAGGTTCTGTTTAGTAAGTCGATATTAAATACCTAAATTAAAGAAATTACCCCTCATAAATTACATCTATTTTGCTGATGAAATTTTGAATTTACCTTATTAATATCTATGAAAAATCTTTTGAAAAACTTTTTGTTCCTTTTACCGCTTGTATTTGTGTTGTCATGCAGTCCAAAGGACCTATCAATACAAATTGTATCTTTCAATATTCGCTATGATAACCCTGATGATGGAAATAATAGGTGGCAGCATCGAATTCCTATTGTGAAATCTTACCTGACTTCAGAAATGCCCGATATTATAGGGATGCAAGAAGTTCTTCACAATCAGATACTTGATCTCCAAGAAATGCTTGTTGAATATGACTATGTTGGTACAGGAAGGAATGATAATAAAACATCCGGAGAATATGCGCCTATATTTTACAATAAGAATAAATTTAACCTAGTCGATCATTCCCAGTTTTGGTTATCAGAAACGCCGGATATTCCAGGGAGTAAAAGTTGGGATGCATCCCTAACAAGAATAGTGACCTGGGCGCAACTTGAGGACAAATCATCGGGCAAAAATCTTTATGTTTTCAATACTCATTTTGACCATAGAGGAGTAGAAGCCCGAATGAATAGTGCAAAATTAATGGCAAAGAAAATTTTGGAAATAGCGGGAGATGCTCCAGTTCTTGCTACCGGGGATTTTAATATTAGAAAAGATCATCCGAGTCTGGGCAATGCCTTGTACGAAAACTTAATAAAAAGCTTTAAAGAAATCAGTTCCTTAGAGAACACTGCCCATATTTCTAAATCTCCTGTCGCTTCAACAGGGTTAACCAGTACCGGTTTCAGGCCTGATTGGGAAAGTAGGGAAGGTTATGCCATTGACTATGTTTTTGTAAACAATTATTTTGAGGTTGAGGAACACCGTGTTGATAAAATTGTAGAAGGGGAACTATTTATTTCTGACCATTGGCCAATAGTTGCTAAAGTTAAATTAATCAAATGACAAAAATTACCGGGTATTAAATCCGAGATTGAATACTTTACGAAATAAGCGAATGTAGCTAATTAAAGTAAATAGGATAATTTTTAATAATTCTGACTAAATACTACATGGGTTCATCAAAATAATTGGGGTCATGTAGTGTTGGTTTTTTTATGTATATTCCAATTATTAATTGGAAAGGAATTGAAGGGTAAAGGCTACTCATATCTTTGAAGTTGATTGAGAAATCTCTCCATTGTAAAGAGAGGGGTAAATTAATTCCCATTTCGCTAAATTGGCTAATAAAAGATTATTGGTATGAAGGTATTTTCAAGGCACTTATTTGTTTCAATGGCAATTGTTCTATTTGCTATAAGTGCTTGTACACAAGGTGAAAAAAAGGTGGAACTGTCATTATTTAATGGGGATGACCTTCAAAATTGGAATTCTTCTGACATGAGTTATTGGTCGGTTGCAGATGGATCAATAATTGGAGGGGAAGGTAAAGATTCAATAGTCAATAACCAATTCCTTTGGCACCAAGAAAAAGTAAGGGATTTCTATTTGAAAGTGTTGGTAAAAGTGGTCCCTAATACCGCCAATGCAGGTATTCAGTTTCGCTCACAAAAGATAGGTGAAGAAGCCTTGGGCTATCAAGCCGATATAGGTGAAGGAGTTTGGGGGAGGTTGTACCACGAAAGTGGAAGAGAAAAATTGCATTGGGAGGGAAAAGGAGAAGCAGCAGTTAAAAAGAATGAATGGAATACCTATGAAATTTTGGCTATTGGCCATAATATCTGGACAGCCATTAATGGCACCCTCTCAGTGGCCTATCAAGATACCGATGGAGAATTAGAAGGTTTTATAGCTTTACAAGTACATGCCGGGCCTGCACAAATTGTTGCGTACAAACCTGTGAAATTAATCCATAATCCGGAACTGATGTTAGGGAAATATAGTGAATCCGAATTGATGGAAGCCTTGGTTGAAGCAAATGATAAGCCCTATATGGGGGAGGAGCACTAGGTGTGAGTGTTTTTCAACAAAACAATTTTTTTTATATTAAATTCAACAAGGAGTAGCATAATAAATGAAATGAATTTGATTTCACTAGTCTAGCCGAACAGATCGGATTTAACCAAGTAAAATTTATCTGATAGATCTTCAATTAAAAGATATTTTGGGGATGCATTGACTTTTCGTGAAATTTAGAGAAGGAAAATCGTCAAAAGACAATGCTTTTATTTTTAATTAGGTGAATAATACCTAATTTGGGATGAATAAACCCATAATATCCAAAATGTACGAGGAAAAATTATATAGAACTTCCGTTCAGGAAGTTGATGATACTGAATATTGGCAACAAATTAAAAAAGGTGAAAGAGTAGGCTTAGAAGCCTTGTATCTTAAATATACCCAAGAACTTTTTAGATTGGGAATGTCGATTAAAGGGAATCGAAGTTTGGTGAAAGATTGTATTCAGGAGGTTTTTTTTAATATTTGGGAATACCGTAATACGGTCAAAAATACCGATAATGTCAAACTTTACCTTTTCAAGTGTTTAAGTAATATTATCCACAAGGAAGTCGGCAAGGATAAAAAACGGTATGGTTTTTTAGATTTTGAACTGGAGGAGCATTTATTTAGCGAAACTGATTCTGACCTTGATAGTTATCATCCAAATGACCAAGATAGAACGGACTTAATGAAGTCCATTGGGACACTTTCTTCCCGCCAAAGGGAGGTGATCCATCTTTTATATTATGAGAATCATTCCTATGAAGACACTTCGCTTATCATGGGTATTAATGTTCAGTCAGTTTATACATTAGCTTGGAAGGCCATCGCCAATTTAAAGAAAAGTTTGAACTTGGTTGCAATGATTTGGTTATTCTCTTTCATGTAATCTGTTGTTTTTTTTATACTATTCAGGTAAATAATTTAGTAAATTCATATTTATACGCTGAAATATTTTAATATAATGTAAAATTTAAATTTTTTCTCCTGAAGATGGATAGATTTTTTGAAGCCCGGACTTATGTGGGTGAATTTTATCATAAATGGAGATTTCTAATTACACCATAGAGGATTTTGTATTGGACCCATCTTTTAAGAAATGGGTGATGCATCCCAATGCAGAATCAAACCTGTTTTGGGAAAGTTTGCTGTCAAAGAACCCATTGAAATACAAAGAAGCAAAAAGGGCCCGAGAGATAATTTTACAATTAAATACCAAAAACCAACCTCAGCTCTCTGATTCTGAGTTTTCAGGTATGTGGAAGGATTTGGATAATCGCTTGTCCAACCATAACCGACATCATCAATTCGGTGATGATGAAAAAATTATTCCAATCCATTCAATTAGTACATTGGAAAAAGCGGTAAATCGCCCCTCGTCCCGACTAAATATCTTCAATTATTTTAATTTAAGGGTTGCTTGTGTTTTGATTTTAGCCATAGCTTTTGGTGCTTTCTCCAGTTGGTTTTTTAAAGATTTGCCAATTCCTGAAAATAAAGCTCCTTTGATGGTTTTCGAAGAACACACAACTGTTCCGGGGGTAAAATCTCACCTTACATTAAGTGATGGTTCTCAAGTAATTCTGAATTCAGGAAGTGAATTGAAATACCTGAAGAATTTTGAAAAGGACAGAAGAGCTATCTTTTTAAAAGGAGAAGCATTTTTCAGTGTGACCAAAGATGCCTCAAGACCTTTTATTGTGCATGCGCTGGAAACTACTACCACCGCCTTGGGAACAAGTTTCAATGTGAGTGCATATAATGGGGAAAGCATCGATGTTTCACTTTTGACTGGAAAAGTAGCAGTAAATAAAGAAGATTCAACGGAGAAGCCAGTCACTTTGCTACCAGGGGAAGCTGTGAAAATTGATAAGGGAAAAGATCAATTGGTTAAAGCAAAATTCAATAAGGAATTAGTGATTGGATGGACAAAAAAACGTATTGTTTTTGAAAAAACCCCATTATTAGAAGCTATAAGAGTGCTTGAAAACTGGTATGGCGTAAATATTACCTTAAAGAATCAACCTAGTCATCAAATATTATTGTCTGGAAAGTTTCAGGATGAAACTTTAGAAAATGTATTGGAGGGATTGAGGTTTTCTACCAGGTTTGAATATAAAATAAAAAAAGAAAATGTTACAATCATATTTTAAGGTAAAAAATTGTCTATGAAATAAACCCAAATAATAAAAACCCAAGGATGCGTCAACATCCTCAGGCTGTATTTCTCCGGAAATTCTTACCAGGAATTTACCGGAATGTTCATCTAAAACCATTCTCCATAGTTTCAAAAACAAACAAAGTAAAGATATGAAAAATCTTGTACTCTTATATGTCATACGCATGACTAAATTATTTACATACGCTTTTCTGGTACAGCTCCTTTCTATGAGTTTTCTATTTGCCTGGAACGGTAATGCTCAGGTAAAGGACATTGAGGAAGTAATGATCACGCTATCCTTTGATAATACCAAAATTGAAAAAGCATTTTACTCTATTGAGAAAATGACCGGTTTCAATTTTGTCCATACGGATATGGAATTAAAAGACGTTCCGCGGGTTAATACTTTCGATAAGGACACCCAAAGTGTCTATTCCCTGCTTTCAATCATTGGTCAGCAAACAGGCTTGTATTTTAAACAGGTGAATCAAAATATCCATGTTCGAAAAGCTGATAATTTGGGGCAAGAGATTTTACAGAAACCTAACAATTTGAGGGACGATATTGAGGTTTCAGGAATAGTAACGGATGCAAGTGGTGCTCCAATACCCGGAGCCACCGTTTCTGTACCAGGGTCAGCCATAGGTACTGCAACAGATTTGGATGGGAAATATGTGTTGGAAGTACCGGAAGGTTCTGTCTTGGTTTTTTCATTTATAGGCTTCGAATCACAAAGAATTGAGGTTAGCAACCAAAGCGTTATTGATGTTGTACTGAATGAGGATTTGGCTTCCTTGGAGGAAGTAGTGGTAGTAGGTTATGGTACCCAACAGAAAAGTCACCTGACAGGATCTGTGGGTTCATTGGAGATTGATCAAGAACTAAGTAGCAGGCCCATGGTAGAATTTGGTCAAGCCCTTTATGGGAAAATTGCTGGAGTGCAGGTAATCAATAGCAGTGGCCGTCCAGGTGGTTCAAGTACTATTCAAATTAGGGGCATCAACTCTATTTCTGCCAATAGTTCACCATTAATTGTGATAGATGGAATTCCACTTCCCAATTATGACTTGAATTTGATTAATCCTTCGGATATAGAGTCTATCGAAATCCTAAAGGATGCGGCTTCAGCAGCCATTTATGGCTCAAGGGGCGCTAATGGAGTGGTTTTAGTAACTACAAAAAGTGGGAAGTCTGGTAAAGGGAAGGTAAGTATCAATTACTCTTATGGATTACAAGAGAAAATTGATAAAATTAAAGTTATGAATTCTGCTGAATATGCTCAAGCTTCTATTGATGCAGCTCAGAATGGATGGCTTGAATCAGGAGGTGATCCAAACGCACCTAATACAGTGGAAGCAAGAGGTCATTACAAATATACATGGCCAGAAGATTTCAATAATCCTGAAAATTTGCCCAATACGGATTGGCAAGATTTGATCTTTCGCGTGGCACCCATGCAAAGAGTTGATGTTAATGTTTCCGGAGGAAACGAAAATACAAATTATCTAATTTCAGGAGGGTATGTAAATCAAGAAGGTATAGTAATTAATTCTGATTATAAAAAATACTCGTTAAACTTAAAGGTTTCTTCTAAAGTTACAGATTGGGCAGAAGTAGGGGGCATGTTGAATGTTGTTTATGATCATGAGAATGAACCATACAATAGGATTGTGGAATGGGCAGTTCAATATCCTCAAGTTTTCCCGGTATATGGAAATAATGGTTATTTGGGTGAACCTTCTACAACAAGTGGCTATGAAAATTATGGTGCCATACTCTTTAGAGCCGTAAACGGCCACCCACTATATAGAATAAATGACGATATCCAGCATAAAAACTTTAACAGTCTTGGAAATATCTATGCCAACTTTAGCCTGCTTGAAGGACTAAAGTTTAGGTCTTCCTTAAACTATTTATACAGGAGAGGGGATGATACCAATTACCAAGCTGTAGATCATAATATGGGGCCTAATTACATCACAGAAGGAGCGATGACGGTCAACCAAAATAATCGCATAAATTACAATTGGCAAAATCTTTTGACATATGAAAAGGCTTTTGATGGACATGAATTCTCATTCATGCTTGGGAATGAATATTTCAAGGATAATTATTATTTATCAAGTGCACAAAGGAGAGGTTACAATAATGACCTAGTACCTTACCTCAGCGGAGGCCAAAACATCTTTCAAGCCAGTGATAATGCAACGGAAAGAGTTTTGATTTCCTATTTTTCAAGAGTAACCTACAATTATAAAGGGAAATATTTAGCATCTGCAAGTTATAGGAGAGATGGATCTTCCCGTTTTGGTCCAAATAAAAAGTGGGGTTCGTTTCCTAGTTTGTCTTTGGGCTGGATAATGTCGGATGAAATTTTTATGAATAGCATCGAGCCTGTGAGTCATTTTAAATGGAGAGCGAGCTATGGTTTTACCGGGAACGATCAGTTTGCTGATTATCGATGGATAGGTTCCATGGCACAAGGGCGTATGGCATTGGGTAATAGTCTAGGGGCTTCTTACTTCCCTTCAGATTTCAGCAATCCGGATCTTGAATGGGAAAGGACCCGACAACTGAATATGGGAGTGGATTTGGGACTTTTTGAGGGTAGGCTCTCTTTAGTAGCCGACTATTATATTTCCAAATCTGATGGTCTATTACTGGATGTACCTGTTCCTTCAGTAACAGGTTTCACAAATGTGTTTAGGAATATCGGAAAGCTAGAAAACAAAGGGTTAGAATTAAATATTAATTCTCATAACCTAACAGGTGAGTTTTCTTGGACCACTCAATTGAATTTTTCCAGAAACCGAAATAAGGTGGTAGAACTTGGTGAGGACGATGCTCCTATGATTTATAATGCAGGTTTTGGAATGCAATCAATCAATAAGGTTGGTTATCCGGTTTATAACTTTTATGGTTATCAATATGATGGGGTCTACATGACCCAGGAAGAAGCGGATTCTGATCCGGCAAGGTATGAATCTGCCATGGCGGGGGATGGAAAATATGCTGATGTCAATGGAGACGATGTTCTCAATTCTGATGATAGAACCATCATAGGAAATTACGCACCTGATTTTACTTGGGGAATTACAAATAACTTTAGTTATAAGGGGTTTGACCTTAGTTTTTTGTTTCAGGGAGTCCAGGGAAGTGAAGTCTTTGATAACAATATTCACCGATCTATGCAATATCATGAGGGTAGGAACTATTATCACGAGATGGTGGATAGATGGCGGTCGGAAGAAGATCCAGGGGATGGTTATCATTACAAGTTGACGGTGGATCTTGATGGCTTAGAAAGAACTGCTTCTAGCTATTGGATAGTGGATGGGTCTTATTTGAGATTAAAAAGTCTCACCTTCGGCTATACATTCCAGCCTAAATTATTAGAAAGGATGAAGTTGAGTTCTTTAAGGATTTACTTCAATGGAATGAATATGTTGACGGTCAAACAAAGCCCAATATTCGATCCGGAGAATTTCAATGGTGGCGCTGCTGAAGCCCAAAGAAGAGGTGTGGCTCACTCTCCCTACCCAACTGCCAAAATTTACACGTTGGGAGTAAATGTTGGCTTTTAATTTATTATTACCAAATCCTTAGAAATCATGAAGAATAATATTATATACATCCTTTCATTTCTTGTTTTGGGTTCTTATTCCTGTAGTGAGGATCAATTGGACCTTTATCCAAAGACACAGATAACTGAAGGTAATTTTTATCAAAATGAAGATCAATTAATTTTAGCTGTTAATGATATTTACAGGCAATTGGGTAGAATATACAATGCTCAAGGGATAGCAGACTTGTATGGAGAACTTCGTTCAGACAATACTTATATCGAATTTACTGGTGGATCAACTACATTTTCTGAAGAGATAACAGATTATTATATCAGGACCAACAATGGTCTTATTGAAAATGCATGGGAAACTTGTTACAATGCCATATTTATTTGCAACAATGCTATTTACCAATTAGATAATGCTGATGTTGCATTTACTGATCCGGACTTAAAGGATAGGCTCAAAGCAGAAGCTACCTTGGTTCGTTCATTGATATTCTTTAATATGGTAAGGGTTTGGGGAGATATTCCTTTACCCTTAAAACCACTTAAACCGGAAGAGGGATATGATTACCTTAGGGAAAATAAAGAAGTAGTTTATCAGCAGATAATCAGTGATTTACAATATGCTAAAAATAATCTGCCAGAAAGTTATTCCGGCAATGATGTAGGTAGGGTTACCAAATATGGAGCTTCGGCAGTCCTTGCCAAAATTTACCTTACCATAGGTGAAAACCAAAATGCAAGCATTGAACTAAAAGAAATTATTGATAGCAATAGATTTTCCTTAGATGCAAATGGTGATGGAAATATCAACGTTGATGATTATGAGTTCTTATTTCTGCCTGACACGAAAAATTCAAAATCATCTTTGTTGGAAGTCCAATATCTTGGTGGGGAAAATTCAGTTAACAGCAATCATCAATCTCAATACACTCCTTTCCATTGGGCTTTTCACCTGCCAGGAATGAATGAAACCTTTAGAGGTAATGGGATGAATACGCCTACCCAAAATTTGGCTGACGAATTTGAGGCCAATGATGTGGTAAGAAAAAATACATCTATATATCCAGGATACCTTAATTTAGATACTGATCAGTTTATTGAATATCCTTTTACCATGAAATTTTATGATCCTAATTGGAGGTATCCGGGTCAAAATTTTGAAATTATTAGGTACGCAGATATTTTATTAATGTATTCAGAAGTTACTGATGACCCAACATATTTAAATATGGTTCGAGCTAGGGTAGGTTTACCAGGGTTTGGACAACCGGGATATCCAGCCGAGTACAGCACACTTACATTAGCCTTAGAGCATGAGAGAAGAGTGGAATTGTGTTTTGAATTCCACAGGTTTTTTGACTTAGTTAGAACAGGACGAGCTGTGGAAGTTATGAAAGCTAATGGGGTTGAAATCACCCAAGACAAATTGTTGTTCCCAATACCTTTGAGGGCAATTGATGTAAACAATCAAATAACCCAAAACCCTGGGTATTGAAATGGCCAACCATCAAATAGATACCGGAACAAATAGAAGAAAATTTCTTCTTAATAGTGTGGTGGCAGCATCAGGTTTTTCAATAGTTCCTAGATTCGTTTTGGGAGGTCAAGGGTATATTCCTCCAAGTGATTTACTTAATATAGGTTGTGTAGGTGTTGGGGGTAAAGGTTTAGTAGATTTAAAAGGTGTAAGTACTGAAAATGTCATAGCATTATGTGACGTGGATGACCATAGGGCCTCTGTTTCATATAAAGCACATCCCAAGGCTAATAAATATAAAGATTTCAGGGTGATGCTGGATAGAGAAAAGGACTTGGATGCAATTACGATTTCAACTCCGGATCACATGCATGCCATGATAACCATGGAAGCAATGAAAAGGGGAATAAACGTTTATACTCAAAAACCTATAACTAGAACCATTGGTGAAGCAAGAAAAATAAGAGAATTTGCTAAACAGGAAGGAATAATCAGCCAAATGGGAAATCAGGGACATGCAAATGAAGGCCCAAGAATATTGAATGAATTAATATGGACCGGGGCAATTGGTAAGGTTCATGAAGTTCATTGTTGGACTGATAGGCCTGTTTGGCCTCAAGGTATGGAGAAACGGCCGGATGGCAGAAAAAGTATACCTAATTCTCTAGATTGGAATCTTTGGTTAGGCGTTGCAGAATACCGCCCGTATGATGAGGCATATGTACCCTTTAATTGGAGAGGCTGGTGGGATTTTGGTGCCGGTGCTTTAGGTGATATGGGATGTCATATAATGGATTATCCTTTTTGGGCTTTAAAATTAAGCCACCCATTGGATATTGAAGCTTATTCTACTCCGGTGATGGAGGAATCAGCCCCCATTGCATCTAAAATTACCTACAGGTTCATATCTGGTTTAGATTCTTCAGAAGTTAAAATAAATTGGTACGATGGTGGCATTAAACCTACCATACCCAAAGGCTTGGTTAGTGATAAGGAATTATGGCAAAAAGGTTCAGGGGTTATTTTTGTTGGTGAATCTGGACTTCTTGTGTATGGACATCACAGACCAAAACCTTTTCTCATCATCAACGGAAAAGAGGAGAGGTATGAAAAGCCAAGAGAAATGATTAGCAGGTCTATAGGGCATTATAAGGAATGGATTTCTGAGTGCAAGGGAGAAAATCATCGTGCCATGTCCAATTTTGAATATGCTGGACCATTAACGGAAACAGTACTTCTAGGAAATGTTGCACTACGTGCCGGTAAAGGGAAATTGGAATGGGATCCAGTAGAGATGAAAGTTACAAACCACCCTGAGGCAAACCTTTTAATAAATTCAACTTATAGAGAAGGCTGGGAATTTTAAAACACTTAGAAGATAATAGGTTAACCTATCTTTCAGGACCTAAAAACTTTGTTTCAATTACTCCTAAATTTATTATTTAATTGATAGATGTAGATTGTGATGTATTAGGGTATAAGTCGAAAAAAAGTGAACGGTGATAATGTATTCGACCTAAATCCTATTAGTAATTTTTATTAAGAGTCGAGGAAGAGAAAATTTTCTCTTCCTCGACTCATTTTTAATGATAAATGCGTTGAATTAATTGATAATTATTAAATTTTAATTTTTGGTTGATTTGTATTATTTTAAAATTCTATGGTAACCTAAATTGTGATTTTGTATTTAAACAATTAAATACCCAACTCCGCCCAGCTGTAGGTTAATATCATTTCCGAAGTTTTTTACTCCCCCTCTCATGTTATGGAGAGAAAGATAGATTTGAAGGGCTAAAGGGAAGGCGTTATTGACTGATTTGATTAGCTAAACCAAGTCAAAATCAATTATGTAAGTAAAATTGACTAGTTATTATCTGATAATTTTTATTACTTTTAAAGGAATTAATTAGCATTTGCTTCTTTGTTACTTTAGCCAATTCTTATGAAAGCACTTCTTCAAATCCTGTTAATTTTCACCATTTTAATTGGGTGTTCTCCTTCAGAATCTTATGATGTACTGATCAAAAATGGACAGATAGTGGATGGCTCAGGGGAACCATCCTTTATCGGAGATGTAGGCATTAGAGAAGACAGCATTTCAGCAATTGGTGATTTAACAGCAGCAAAGGGCAAAATAGAAATTGATGCATCAGGCTTAGTTGTTGCTCCGGGTTTTATTAATATGCTAAGTTGGGCTGTAGATGCACTTATAGAAGATGGTAAATCACAAAGTGATATCAGGCAAGGGGTGACCTTGGAAGTGTTCGGAGAAGGGAGTTCTATGGGCCCTTTGAATGAGGAAATGAAAAAGGAAGAGCAGGAAAGTCAGGGTGATATCAAATATCCGATCAACTGGACTACCTTAAATGAATACCTTGATTTTATTGTTGATAAAGGGGTTTCTACCAATGTAGCTTCTTTTGTCGGTGCAACTACCCTTAGGGTTCACACGATAGGATACGAAAACCGTGCCCCCACTAATGATGAAATGGAAACCATGAAGAACTTGGTAAGGGAAGCCATGGAAGAAGGAGCATTGGGTGTTGGCTCTTCATTGATTTATGCCCCGGCATTTTATTCCAGTACTGAAGAATTAATAGCCCTTTGTAAGGTTGCTTCCGAATACGATGGAATGTACATTTCTCATTTGCGGAGCGAGGGAAATCAACTCTTGGAAAGTTTAGATGAGTTAATTCGCATTGCATATGAAGCCAACATCAGAGCAGAAGTTT
The DNA here is from genome assembly GCF_030546805.1 of Cyclobacterium sp. 1_MG-2023. Classification (GTDB taxonomy): domain Bacteria; phylum Bacteroidota; class Bacteroidia; order Cytophagales; family Cyclobacteriaceae; genus Cyclobacterium. The sequence goes on from NZ_JAUOPC010000011.1 coordinate 217,650, forward strand.
ATCATTTGAAAATGGCCGGTAAAAATAATTGGAACAAATTTGATGCGGTGGTTTCAAAGATAGACTCCGCTAGAAATGCCGGCCTTTCTATTACCACAAATATGTATACTTATACCGCCGGAGCCACCGGTTTAGATGCTTCCATGCCTCCTTGGGTTCAAGAAGGTGGTTATGATAAATGGGCCGTACGATTACAAGATCCAATAATTAGAGCGCAATTAATGGTGGAGATGGTGACGCCGACCAATGAATGGGAGAGTTTGATGATGGGAGTAGCATCTTATGACGACATGCTCCTGATAGGTTTTAAAAACGATTCCTTAAAATACCTGACAGGTAAGTCGCTGGCCGAGGTGGCAGCCATGAGGAATACATCTCCTGTAGAAACTGCAATGGACTTGGTTATCCAGGATGGGAGCAGGGTGGGTACAGTTTACTTTATGATGTCTGAAGAAAATGTAAAAAAGAAAATTGCCCTTCCATACATGAGTTTTGGCTCAGATGCGGCTTCATATGCTCCTGAAGGTGTTTTTCTCAAATCCAGAAGTCACCCTAGGGCTTTTGGGAACTTTGCACGACTCCTTGGGAAGTATGTCCGTAAAGAAAAAATTATTTCTTTGGAAGAAGCAATTTATAAACTTACAACTCTTCCGGCTACCAATTTGAGGATCAATAAAAGGGGAGCCCTAAAAGAAGGATATTTTGCTGACCTTGCAATTTTTGATCCGGATAAAATACAAGACCATGCCACCTATGATAAGCCCATGCAATATGCTTCGGGAATGGTACATGTATTGGTCAATGGAGTGCCTGTTCTGAAAGATGGTCAGCATACCGGAGCTTTGCCCGGACAGGTAGTCAAAGGACCTGGATTTATTCCCATGGATTAATTAAAATAAATATACAATGAAGTTCAGCCAATCTGTTTTAATAATCTTTTTATCAATCCTTTGCGTTTTTGGGTGCAAATCCAAGGAAACACAAGAAAAGCAATGGACCAAATCCGAGATACTATTTGAAGACTCAGGTACAGAAAATTGGGAGAAAAAATGGATGTTAGATGGTCAAAAAGCAAAGGTGGTCAACACCCATAAGGGCATGGAACTTATTGCAGGGCCTGAACATGGCAATGATTCCCACCACACCGTTTTGTGGGCCAAACCATCCTTCGAAGGAAATATTTGTATTGAATATGATTATACCAGAACAGATACGACTACGAGATGTGTCAATATTCTTTACTTTCACGCCACAGGAAAAGGAGATGCGGATTATCCTAAGGATCTTTCATTATGGCAAGACAAAAGAAAAGTGCCCTCCATGCACACTTATTATAATAATATAAACACTTATCATATTAGTTATGCTGCATTTGGCTCTAAGGAATACTCAGGGGAAAATGATTATATACGTTTACGTAGATACAACCCTACCATGAATGGGCTTACCGGGACCGATGTTCCGGAAGATCATTTCAAAACAGGGCTTTTTAAACCTGATGTAACCTATCATATACAAGTATTCAAGTATGCCAATACTATTGAAATGCATATACAAAGCAAAAGTGATCCTTCAGACACCTTGATTTGCAGATGGGATGCTTCTATTTTTCCTTCCATTGATTCCGGAAGAATTGGTTTAAGGCATATGTATACCCGCAGTGCAAGGTATAAGGATTTTAAGGTTTGGAGGCTATTATAAATTAACTTAGCAGCTAAGTCTTGTTTTCAAGGCAATAACACGAAACCCTAGAAATAATATGATTCATACAATAGTTTTGGCTTCCCTAAAAAGCAATAGGGGCTTAATATTTAAAATTTCACTCTTATTTTTATTATTGAACACTTCCTTTAGCCTAAAGGCCCAAAAGCCCAATATATTGTTGATTATTTCGGATGATCTAAATACGAATATTGGGCCCTATATGAATACAGATAAACATACCCCATCTCTTGATCGGTTAGCTTCAGAAGGAGTGAGTTTTTCTAGAATTTACAGTCAATTTCCATTGTGTGGACCTTCTAGAGCATCTTTTATGAGTGGTTTGTATCCTGAAACCAATGGTGTATTGCGCAACAATGATCAATTGGGTAGCTATAGAAAAGAAACACCTGCCTTGGCTAATCATCCGTCTATGGCCGGATTTTTCAGAGAGAGAGGATATTATACTGCCAGGATATCGAAGATTTTTCATATGGGGGTGCCCGGTGGAATAGAAAGAGGTGCCGTAGGGGGAGATGATCCGGATTCTTGGGATTATGCCTACAATGTACTCGGTCCGGAAACATTAAGTCAAGGAAACTTGGAATTACTTTCTCCCAAAAACCTACATTATGGTTCAAACTTTGCTCAAATGGTAATTCCAGATAGTCTAGAAGGAACCCAAACGGATTACTTAGCTGCCAGTCAGGCCATTGCTGTGCTGGAAAATCGCGCCGGAAAAATACCATCAGGAGGAACCAATAAGCAAAGAGTTAAAAAGGAAGCACCATTTTTCTTGGCAGTGGGCTTTGTAAGGCCACATGTGCCCTTGATTGCCCCTGAAAAAAGTTTCGCTCCTTATCCGGTAGAAGAAGTGCTGTTGCCTACGGTGAAGGTAGGTGAAAATGTACCTTCTCAAGCTTTAAAACGACAAAATGAGAAGATTTGGGGCATGGATGAACTTCAGCAGCGCAAAACTATTCGTGCATATATGGCAAGTGTCAAATTTATGGATGAACAAGTTGGTAGGTTATTGGATGCATTAGATAGGCTCGACCTTAGAAAAGAAACGATTGTAATCTTTATGTCAGACCATGGTTATAACCTTGGGGAACATGATTGCTGGTCGAAATCCAGCCTATGGGAAGGTAGTGTTCGGGTTCCGGTAATTTTTTCTGTGCCCGGGAAAGATTTTGAAGGGGCATATGGAAACCAAACGAAAAGTATTTCAGAACTGCTGGATATTTATCCAACGCTTGCAGAGCTGACAGGATTTTCTTCTGAGAAACCAACCATCCTACAAGGAAGGAGTTTGCTTAATGAGTTAAAAGGTGAAAGTATAGGTAGGGAAGAAAACTTTGCCTATACCATTTACAATGATGGAGCAAGTGTTCGGACGGATAGATGGAGATATAATCGCTGGGGAGAAGGTACCAAAGGTGCCAATGAGGAACTTTATGATCATTTCAATGACCCGGAAGAATTCGAAAACTTAGTTGGTAATAGTAAGTATATCGAAATTTTGGAGGAGATGAGAGAGAAATTTGTGGAAGCAAAAAAATCTGCTAAAACAGGTTTAACCCAAAATAGGCAATAGACCATCTATTAGTTGCTGAAATCACCTCAAAATCAGCCAATCGTTGCTGTTTTCAGCCCTGCCTTTCAGCAGATAGGTTCACCATAGCCTTGCTATGTCCATAATTACTACATGTTGATTTTCTTACGATTACAGTGCAAACTACGAATCCTACGACATAACCCGAGTCATAGGAGACTGTTCGGGTGGTTAAGAGGGACTAATTACAAGTGGTTTAGTGATTAGAACAATTTTTCAAATACCAGAAAATACATTGGGAAGCCTTCCAATTAAGGCCTATAGTTAAGTTTTCTTATCCCTGTTTTAGCCTTCATTTCAAGGCTTTGTAACCAATAAGATATTTCGCAAATTATGTCATAGTAAAAGATGATTTTAGTCATGAATTGTACTAATGTTACAGTTTACCTTTGAGTTGTCAAAGCAAGCAAATAGCTAGTTTTTGGCAAGGTACTTTCGAAATAAGCTAAACTAAACCGTTATGTACAAACAATTAAAATTAACCCTGCTTTTCTTTCTAATACTTTTTACTTTTCAAGGCATTAGGGTATATGCACAGCAAACCTATGCCGTTAGTCCAAGCCCTGAAATGAAGGTCTCAGGAACTTCTACCCTACATGATTGGGACATGATTTCAAAGGAGGCTAGTGGAAAAGCTAAGATCAGACTTTCTGCAGGAAAGGTGACAGCCATTCAATCAGTTCAAATTTCCATGAAGGTAGCCTCACTAAAAAGTGGTAAAAGTCAAATGGATAAGAATGCCTACAATGCTTTAAAAGAGGAGGGTCATCCTGAAATAACTTTTACTATGCTTGAGGCGCATCAGGATGGAGGAAATGATTGGAAGGTGTCCGGAAGGTTACAAATCGCCGGGGAAACACGGACTGTTCCATTTATGGTTCAAATCAAACCTGAAGGAGAAGGCATTTCACTTCACGGTTCGGCGGATGTGAAATTAACTGACTTTAAAGTAGATCCTCCAACAGCTGTTTTCGGAACGATTAAAACAGGTGATGAGATGACGATTAGTGTGAATATGAAACTAAATCCAATTAATTAACATATTAATTTTTGCTATCATGAAAAAGAGCATTTTATTTCTGGCAGGAGCAATATTATTTTCTTTCAGCAGCCTTGCACAACAAAGTGACATGCAGTATTGGCGACCCTATGATCAGAGAGGAATCAATGTATTTGAATCCGGAAAGGCAGATACTGTTGCCTTTGATGGGGTAAAAGTAAGAATAGGAGGGGCTTTTACCCAGCAATTTCAATCCATAAGCCATGAGAACACAGCTTCGGCGGTTTTTAACGGTGATGGAGTCAACACCAATCAGTTGATGGACATAGGCTCAGGGTTTAACCTGGCTACAGCCAATCTAAACATTGATGTGGCTTTGGCTGATGGTATTCGATTGAACCTGATTACTTATTTATCTTCAAGGCACCACCCGGAAACTTGGGTCAAAGGAGGATATTTACAATTTGATAAACTTGCGTTCCTCAATAGTGCCGCCTTTGATAAAATCATGGAAAAAGTCACCATCAAGGTGGGGCATATGGAAGTCAACTATGGTGATTCCCATTTTAGGAGGTCCGACAATGGCAATGCCTTTTATAATCCATTTGTTGGAAACTATATTATGGACGCTTTTGCAACTGAAATTGGTGCAGAAGTGATTTATCAAAACAATGGATTTATTGGTGTAGCTTCAATGACAGGAGGAGAAATTCAAGGAGGAGTTACCAATCCAAGCCGAAGAAAACCTTCTTTTATTGGTAAACTTGGCTATGATAAAACACTGGATAATGAGCTTCGATTAAGGTTAACAGGTTCTGTTTATACCACTGCAGGTTCTGTTAACAATACGCTTTGGGCCGGGGATAGGTCAGGTTCACGTTATTACCTAGTCATGTCCAATACACTGGCATCTACCTCTTCTGATTTTAGAACCGGCCGTTTCAATCCCGGTATGAATGACAAGGTAACCGCCATCGTGCTGAACCCATTTATTGCGTATCGTGGATTGGAGCTTTTTGGAAACTTTGAACAATCAAAAGGAAAAGCATCCTTTGAAAGTAATGACAGAACCTGGAATCAAGTAGGTGTTGACGCAGTTTACCGTTTTGGAGCTAGAGACAATTACTATTTGGCAGGCCGTTACAATAAGGTTGGTGGTGAAATGGAAAGTGGAATAGAACCAAGCATTTCTCGTGTACAAGTTGGTGGTGGTTGGTACATTACCAAAAATATCCTAGCAAAACTCGAGTATGTGAGCCAAAATTACCAGGATTTTGCTCAAACTGATATCCATAATGGAGGTTCATTCAATGGGTTAATGATCGAAGGAGTAATAGGTTTTTAAAGTTTATTTATTAAATCATGCGTATCGCGTTACTGCTTGGCTGTTGTTTTTTCTTAATTGGGGCTTTTCAAAATAAGGCTTTGATTATTGATCAGACAGAAATCATAGTGAAAGGAAAAACTACTATTGGCAGTTTTGAATGCAGCTATGAGAGTCAAGACAAACGCGATACGCTACTTTTTGATTCAAAGTCCCGTGCAGTAGCTTCTCTGGATTTTGAAATCCCTGTAAGTGCTTTTGGTTGTGGTAATTTTTTATTGAACAGTGATTTTAGAAAAACACTTAAAGCTGAAGAACATCCAATATGTTTGGTTTCTGTAAGTAATTTGCAACGTGGTTCTCAAATGATTTTTGGCGATATTTTTTTACAAATGGCGGGTAAAGATCATGTCTTGGAAAAGGTGGCATTTTACCAATTGGATGATAAATACCAAGGTTCCCTAAACCTCTCAATGGAAGAGCTTGGCCTTAATGCTTCAAGCCGTTTAGGAGGCTTAGTTAAGATTGAAGAGTCCATTGATTTGGAAATTAACCTTTTTATGGAGGATGCTTGAAAGCTTAAGGGCTAAGATTTAGAAATACTGAATCAAAACCATTTAAAGCTTGAATGTGTAAAAGATCTATTATTCCATGATGGAATCACTTTTGGAAGGTATTGATACGGACAATAACTCAGCCTTCTTAAATTAAGTTGGCTTCATAAACTTACTTTTTTCCGATATATTTGAGTCAGGATTTAAATCAAAAGCTGTTTTCATGGCCTGAGAACTTAAAAATTAAGCGCATAACAATGGAGGAATTATCTTGGGATAACTTTTTAAAAGTAGAAATGAGAGTAGGATCAATACTTTCGGCTGAAGTATTTACTGAAGCAAAAAATCCTGCATATCGATTAATGATTGATTTTGGGGCTTTCGGCAAAAAGAAAACTTCATCTCAAATAACAAAAAAATATAAACCTGAAGAATTAATAGGCCGACAAGTAATTGCTGTAATTAATTTCCCACCCAAACAAATTGCCAACATGATGAGTGAGTGCCTGGTGTTGGGAGGTTTAGGAGAAAATAAAGAGGTGACATTAATTCAACCTGATAGTGCGGTGCCAAATGGCATGCGAATAGGGTAATATCAAAGGCGCAAATTGAGTTTTTTTAAGGGTTGAGGAAAAGAAGCTTTTAGCGCAAGTAGAGAACAAAGATTTTTTACTTTATATTCAGCATTCAAATTAATTTTAAGCCCATTTTACACTGGGCTTTCTTCTATTTTTATAATATTCAAAAAAGTTATTGTATCCAATGAAATCTTCATTCTTATCCATAGTAGTAATCATCATATCCTTAGCATTGAGCTGTTGTAACCAAAAGGAATCAAATTCAAAGACAGCAGTTTCTAAGGAGATGATGGAACAGGTTTTTGAGGAAATAAAAACCCCTTTTAAATACGGGGTTGTATTTCAGCATCCGGATACTACTAAGATGATAGACTCACCAACCATTTTTCGAAAAGATGAGGTTTGGTACATGACTTATATTGTTTTTGATGGACAGGGATATGAAACATGGTTGGCTGAAAGTGAGGATTTACTAAACTGGGAGTCCAAAGGTAAAATTATGTCGTTTACAAAAGATACTTGGGATGCCAATCAGAAAGCAGGTTATATTTCCTTAGTTAATACAGCGTGGGGTGGAGATTATGAAGTAGAGAAATTCAATGACCAGTATTGGATGAGTTACTTGGGTGGCAGTTCTGAAGGTTATGAATCGGGGACCTTAAAAATTGGTATGGCCAATTCCCCTACACTCACCAATATTGTAGAATGGAATACAAACAATAATCCTTTATTGGCCCCGGAAGATGAAGATGTTCGTTGGTTTGAAAACAAAACCATATACAAAAGTTTGGTTATTCGGGACAGTGAAATGCACACGGGGCACCCTTTTGTGATGTATTACAATGCGAAAGGAGATACCGCTAATTATGAGGGTATTGGGATGGCTGTTTCTGATGATATGTTGAATTGGAAGCGCTTTGGAAATGACCCTGTGATAAGCAAAGGAAATGGTATTTGTGGAGATGCACAAATTGCAAAGTTTAATGACATTTATATTATGTTTTATTTTGGAGCTTTCTGGAAGCCTGGAGCTTTTGAAAGATTTGCTTGTTCCTATGATTTAATTAATTGGACAGATTGGGAGGGGGAAGATCTGGTTGCACCTTCAGAAGATTTTGACGAAAAGTATGCACATAAGCCTTGGGTAATAAAATGGGATGGTGTGGTTTATCACTTTTACAATGCAGTGGGTAGTGAAGGAAGGGTCCTCGCTTTGGCTACATCAGAAGAACTACCAAAGAATTAAGCAGGCTATCGTAAATTTTCATAGGCTTTGAAAGAGTGGGACTAAGTAAGAAGTTTTTAGATTACCTTAACCATCAAAGTCAAATGATAAGGGATTTTTTCAATATTTATTTAAACCTAAGATTATTAATAAGAAAGCATAGCTGTAGCACCATTACACATTTTTAAAGTGAATACTTTCAGTATTAAAACTTTAAAATTAGGTCTAAATTCTTACAATAAGCTTGATTTAGTTTCTTTATTACTAAGGGGAAATACAACTTCTGTTGTCATTAGGTAAACACTAAAAATTTATCTTATGAAACCTCAAGTAATTGGCCTATTTATTTTTATCGCTTTTTTGATAGTGAATGCAGTTAATGCACAAAGTCCTCATCAAACGATTAGAGGGAGAATTTTAGATACCGATAGTAAAAGTGCCATTCCATTTGCTAATATCACGATTGATAATTCCAATCCATTAATTGGGGTGATTTCAGACATTGATGGAAATTTCAAAATTGAGAATGTAACCGTAGGTCGGATTACTTTGGTAGTTTCTAGCTTAGGCTATGAAAGGATAACCGTTCCAAATATTTTGCTAATATCCGGTAAGGAGACTGTTTTAAATATTGAGATGAAAGAATCATTTCAGCAATTGGATCAGGTAGAAGTAAGGGCTTACAAAATGGGGGAATCGACCAATGAAATGGCGATAAGTTCCACCAAACAACTCTCCATTGAAGCATCCAAAAGGCATGCAGGAGCCATAAGTGACCCCGCACGCCTGGTGTCTTCTTTTGCCGGAATAATCAATGAAGGCTCCGGTAACAATGACATCATTGTTCGAGGGAATAACCCTCGTTTTATACAGTGGAGGTTGGAAGATATAGAAATACCAAATCCTAACCATTTTGCCATTGAGGGACTTACGGGAGGCCCTATCAATGCCCTGAATAGCCAAATGTTGGCCAATTCATCCTTTTATTCAGGCGCCTTTGCCTCTCAATACGGGAACGCTTTATCGGGTATTTTTGACATGAAGCTCCGAAAAGGCAATGATGAAAAGCAGGAATATAGTTTCTCATTAGGCGTTTTGGGCTTGGATTTTACAGTGGAAGGCCCTATCAGTAGAAAGAATAAAAGCAGCTATTTGGTAAACTATCGTTACTCTACACTATCCTTATTGGATGACATAGGTTTGGTTGACTTTGGTGGTGTTCCTAGGTATCAGGATTTAAGTTTCAAGTTTTATTTTCCCACAGAGAATTCGGGGATCTTTACCTTATTTGGATTAGGGGGAGCTAGTAAAATTGGCTTTGTTACCACAGATGAAGAAGATGATGAAATAATATTAGAAGATGGTTCTCAATACAGCAATATGGCGGTAACCGGGCTCAAACATTTTATTCCCTTGGGAAGCAATACCTACTTAAAATCAATAATCTCATATGGGTTCAATGGAAGTGAGTTGATAGAAAAAAGGCCCTATGAAGCAGAAATATTAAAAGAATTTTATAATGCAAGGTTAAATAACCAAACCTCACGTCTAATGTCCACCTTACACCATAAGATTAATTCCAAGCACAATTTTCAGGTAGGACTAATGTTTGCTCATATAAACTTTGATTATGATAATGTTTATTTCAGCATTCCACAAAAACAATATTTGAAAGGGCAGGAGAATGAAGGGGTAGCCAATTTTACTGAGGGCTATTTCAATTGGAAATGGAGGCTTTCAGCGTTTCTTACTGCTGTAAATGGGGTACATGTTTCCAAAAGCAACTTGAATGGCAAGGTATATATTGAACCCAGGATGGCTTTAAAATACCAACTTGATGAATCACAAAATATAAATGCAGCTTTTGGCTTACATAGTAAAATGGCATCTCTACCCAATCATTATGCGCTGGTATATCAACCCAATGGCAGTTATTCCATGCCCAATAAACATTTAGAGCTGATGCAGGCTTCCCATTATGTATTGGGCTATGAAAATTTATTGAAGAGCAATTTGTTTTTAAAGGTTGAAGCCTATTATCAGCATTTGTATAATATCCCGGTTGAAGACAAATTAGGAAGTCTCTATTCATTAATCAATCAAGATGATTATTTTGTGGATAAGGCTTTAGTTAATGATGGTGAAGGAAAAAATATAGGTTTAGAAGTTACCTTTGAGCGGTATTTTAACAATCAATATTATTTCTTGCTTACGACTTCCCTCTATGATTCTAAATACAAGGCTAAAAATGGAGCTTGGAAAAACTCCAGATACAATGGGAATTATGTAGGCAACTTTTTATTTGGAAAAGAATTTACAGTGGGACGAAAAAATTCCAATGATAAAACCATAGGTGTTAATTCAAGGATTACTTTTTTGGGAGGCAGAAGGTATACTTCAATTGACCTGGAAGAATCTATAAAACAGGAAAAGCAGGTGGAAAATGAAGGTCAATACCTAGGGAATAAGGCAGATGATGTATTTTACCTTAATATAGCTGTAAGTTATCGAGTGAATAAACAAAAGCTAAGTCATGAGGTCAAACTGGATATTCAAAATCTGACCAATAACAATACAGCGATTGATTATTTTTACAATAACGTCAAAAAAGAACTCGATGAAATACCTCAGCTATCCATGTTCCCGGTAATGAGTTACACGGTTCATTTTTAGGCGAAAGGATTAACTTTTGACACAAATGATGTAATCCTAAAAGGCCTTTATTTTGTCACCTTTGTCGCCATATATGGCAATATAGGTGACAAAATATCTCTAGATCTCTTCTAATTCAATAATTTAGCCTTAACAGGAAACTTCAAACTTTCATCAATGTTTTCTATGATTTTGAGGTCAGGAGCACCATTGGGTATATAATACCTGAATTTGCTTGCATAACTTGAGCCCGGCGGGATATTAAATGCACCATCAACCATTGGAGCATATACCCAATAGGGCATTGTTGGATGAACCCGAATGGCTTGTGGATACCTGAAGTTTTCAGGAAAACCAAAGACCGTCACCCCCGCGGTATTGTTGTCAACATTGCCATAAGCTGTTACCCAAGAGGCATGGGTATGATTGGCATCCTCGTTTGTATGGCCTTCTGATGTCAGAATTTTCCAAGGGTTGGTAAAGTGGGTGCTGTCTACTTTATTCCATTCTTTACTTCCTCTAAAACCCATTCCACCATAATGATATTCTAAAATAAATAAGGTGTCATTACTCGTATTGGTTTGTTCCGATATCAAATCAAAAAGGAAATAATCCTCGGTTGGATATACCATAATTGTCCATTTTTCTCCTAATACTTCTCCGTATTTCAGGCTGATGTGGCGCAAATGGCTTTCGATAATGGCCGCACTGGAACCAGCCTCGGCTGTATTTAAACTTACATGTTCTACTGTCCCCGTTTCTGAATGCTGATTCCAGAAATCAACTTTTTCTCCTTTGAATTTTGTGTTAACCCAGGCATTAAAAATGGCATGATGATGGGTGTGTCCGGCAGGAAAAGCATCTGTTATCTGTTGTCCACTAGGACTGTAGAGGGGGTGAATCATCCCGCTTCTCTTGTAATAGTCCGGCAAACCATTAGGAGGATTCGCTACTGCTGTCTGATAAAAAAGTACCGGCAACTCCCCGGACAATACTTCAACGCCTTCTTCGTCTTGATTTATAGCCAACTTTTTAGCTTCGTTGTTTTCGGATTTTGACAAACTAAACAAAGCCTTTGTTTCTCCTGGCATATGATCGATGAAAACCAAAAGGTCTCCTGAGGGAAGGGCTTGAGCAGGGTAGCTTTTACCACTATCTTCATTTTTAAGCGTATAGCTCTGGTCCTTAGTTAAGCCCATTTCTAAAGGTATGGTCAATGGGTAATTGTTCCTTTCTATCCCATCAGCATCTAATTCAATTGTAAGAATAGGGGATGAGGTGCATGCAGCAAACCATAAAAGGATTACAGGCAAAAGTAATGTTCGAAAAGTCATGTTAACAGTTAAGTGAATAAATAGCTTTTGGAAAATAAATATCGTGAGGAAAGGTCATTTATCCTACTTTTTCCAAATATGGCAAGGGGGGATTTTATATAAGGTTTTATGTTTTCATGGATATTCAGGGGTTTTTTGCTTTATTTATAGGTTAATTAAATGCAACCCTACGGAATTTAATCGATCCAGATGAAAATATTAAAACCATTATCTCTCTTGCTATTATTAGGCTTCATTCAGCCTTTATTGTATGGGCAGGAAAAAGCCAATGAATTGGTTCCAATAGATAAGAACGTCAAAATAGGGCAATTAGAGAATGGTTTGGAATACTACATCCAATACAATCCAAAACCTGAAAATAAACTGGAGCTGCGTTTGGCAATAAAAGCAGGTGCCATGCAGGAAGATGATAACCAATTGGGGCTGGCTCATTTTGTTGAGCACATGGCCTTCAATGGTTCAGAGCACTTTAAAAAAAATGAACTTATCAGTTATTTGCAATCCATTGGAGTTGCTTTTGGTAGTGATTTAAATGCTTACACTAGTTTTGATGAAACAGTTTATATGTTGCCAATTCCTACCGATGAAGAGGAGAAATTGAACAATGGTTTTCAAGTTATGCGGGATTGGGCAGGAGGGCTTTTACTGACTTCAGATGACATTGATGCCGAACGAGGAATCGTGGTAGAAGAATGGCGTACCGGGCAGGGGGTAAGCCAGCGTTTAAGGGATGCCTATTTACCTGTTCTTCTTCATGAAAGTCGTTATGCTGAGCGTATGCCCATAGGCGAAATGGAGATCATTAGAAATGCGGGGGATTCACTGGTTAGAAAGTTTTATCAGGACTGGTATAGGCCAGACCTTATGGCCGTGGTGGCTGTGGGCGATGTGCCTCCGGAAAAAGTGGAAGCCTTAATCAAAGATTACTTTTCGGATTTGGAAAACCCTGTTAAGGCAAGACTGCGCGAGTATTATGAGGTGCCAAGCCATAAAGAGAACTTTGTAAAAATCATCACAGACGAGGAAGCACCCGGTATTCAAATTCAGCTATATTATAAGCATGAGGCCAAGCCATCATTAACCTATGAAGATTATAAAGGAAGAATTTTGAGGACCATGTTTGGTGGTATGATTACTCAGCGCATGGATGAAATCAGGCAAAAGCCTGACGCCCCTTTTATTTTTGCCGGCGCAAGGTATGGTAACCTGGTGAAACCTTTGGATTTTTTCACCATTTCGGGTGTAGTTGGTCCGGGAAAACTTAAGGATGGTTTAATGGCTTTTCTTACTGAAAACCAAAGAGTGGTTGAGCATGGCTTTACGCAAAGTGAATTGGATAGGGTAAAGCGCTCATTATTGAATAGTGCAGAAAAATCCTATATGGAAATGGATAAAGTTGAATCCAGGGCTTTGGTAGGAAGGTATGTTTCACATTTTCTAAACCAAAGTTTTGCAGATGGTCCGGAAAACAGGTATCGTTTTTACCAGGAGGTTATCCCCAAAATAACACTTGAAGAAGTCAATGGAATCGCTGATGAACTGATTACGAATGAAAATATTGTTTTAATTGTCACAGCACCAAAAAAGGACGCAGAGACCCTACCTCAGGAAGCGGATCTTTTGGTTTTGTTGGAAACCGCAGAAACCATTGAAACTGCTCAGTATGAGGAGGAGCTATTAAGAGAAGAGTTAATGCTTTCAAAGCCTGAACCCGGTAAGGTGGAGAATTTAGCTCATATTGAAAAAGTGGATGTTACCAAGCTTGAGCTAAGCAATGGGGTGACGGTTTATTTCAAGCCAACTGATTTTAAAAACAACGAAATCATTTTCACCGCGAGTAGTAAAGGAGGTACTTCCCTGTATCCACTTGAGGATCATTACAGTGCCAATTATTCCGGTACAGCAATAAATGTCATGGGTATAGGTGATTTCTCACCTTCCCAACTTAAAAAGATGTTGGCCGGTAAAAATGTACAGGTTACCCCTAATATAAGTACCTATTCAGAAAGCGTTTCAGGAGCAACCACCCCCGGTGATTTTGAGATGGCTCTACAACTAATTCATTTGTATTTTACTTCACCAAGGTTAGACCAATCACTTTGGGATGTCTTTATTGCCAATCAGAAAAATCAATTGGAGAGTGCTGGCGTTAACCCGGATTTTCAGTTCAATAAACGCGTGAATGAAATTATTAGCAACGGAAACCCAAGAGGCAAAAGCATATATACTGCGGGACAATTGGATTCTATTGACCTTCAACGTAGCCTTAAGATATATAAAGAAAGATTTGCAAATGCGGCTGACTTTAACTTCTTATTTACTGGGAACGTAGATGTAGAAAAAATGCTGCCTTTGGTTGCCCAATACCTGGGAAGTTTACCGGGAGACCCTTCAAAAAATGAAGACTTTGTTGATTTAGGTTTGACTCCTCCCCAAGACCGACAGGAAACAATAAAAGTCGGGGTGGATGATAAAAGTCAGGTGATCTTGTACTTTAGTGGTGAAACAGCATACGATTTGACCAAATCTCAACAGCTTTCGTATCTAGGAGAGATTTTGACAATAAAATTAATCGAAACCCTAAGAGAGGAAATTGGTGGTGTATATGGGGTAGGAGCCAGAGGCAGTTTAAGTAGAGTACCGGAAGAACGCTTTAACTTCTCCATTTCATTTCCTTGTGGGCCGGAGTCAGTAGATAAGCTAAAAGCAGCCGTATGGGAGCAAATAAGACATATTCAAGAAGAAGGACCTGATGAAGCAGATCTTGAAAAAGTTAGAGAAACCAAACGCTTGGATCTGGAAGAAAACCTGAAGAGAAATGGCTTTTGGCATGGACAATTGAATGCAGCCATTAATGGTGGACTTCCTTTGGATACAGTATTAGGAGCAGAAGGACGGGTGCTTGGTGTCACTGCGATGGAAGTTAAACAAGCAGCCATTGAATTTTTACAAAAGCCCTATTTATTGGAAATCACAAGGTATCCTTCCAATTTCAAAGAATGATTAATGTAATACCAGAAATCCCAATTAACAATTAATAATTTTATAATTAACCATTAACCATTTATCATTACCAATTAACCATTATTGCCCATGATCAACTTTCTTATTTATCTACTTTCTTTTTATTTCGCTGATACTATTCAAGTGGAAGAGAATATTCAGTTGGCTACACCGATTGAACAAGACCTCTTCGTTGCCGGTGAAGGTGGTTACCACACCTACCGTATCCCTTCACTACTTGTAGCAGCAGACGGTTCTGTTTTGGCATTTGTTGAAGGTAGGAAATCAGGCAGTGGAGATACCGGAGATATTGACCTCTTAATGAAAAAATCAACTGATGGAGGGCGTACATGGTCTGAACAGAAAGTACTATGGGATGATGGTGAATCTGTATGTGGCAACCCAAACCCGGTCTTGGATGAAGCTACAGGTGATATCCATTTATTGCTTACTTGGAATAGAAGTGATGACCATGAAAGTGAAATAATTACCAAGAAAAGCAAAGGTACACGTAGGGTATTTGTAATGAAATCAACCGATAATGGGGAAAGCTGGTCCGTGCCTTCTGACATTACAGAAACCACAAAAAATCCTTCTTGGGGCTGGTATGCGACTGGTCCGGGTATGGGGATACAAATAAAATATGGTCCCAATAAAGGGCGTTTGGTAATACCGGCCAATCACAGTTATGATGACCCTAATGGAAATGTTAGGGGAGGGCCTTTTGAATACGGAGCCCATGTTATTTACAGTGATGATCATGGAGCGACCTGGGAACTTGGTGGATCTATCAAACCTAAAATGAATGAAAGCCAATTGATAGAAATGGCAGACGGTAATGGTACACTGTTAATGAACATGCGGTCTTATTTCGGTAAAAATAGGAGGGCATTGTCTGTTAGTAGGGATGGTGGAGTTACTTGGTCTGATCCTATTGAGGCAACTGCTTTAATTGAGCCGGTTTGTCAGGCAGCCTTTATAAGGTATTCTTGGCCGGAGGATAAGACCGGGGATTTGGCTTTGTTTTCCAATCCTGCAAGTACAAAAAGAGAGAACATGACCATCAAGCTGAGTAGAGACAGTGGTAGAACCTGGGCTGCTTCTAAAGTGCTTTATACGGGTCCTTCAGCTTATTCTGCATTGGCAGCTTTGCCCAATGGAGCGTTTCTTTGCTTGTATGAAAAAGGAGAAGAGAATGCCTATGAAAAGGTAGTATTGGCACGGTTGTCTTTAGATAACTTGCGATAAACAAGGGGTAAAAAAAACAAGACTCTGCCAATACGCAGAGCCTTGTTTTAGATTTCTATAAGGTCAATTACTCTATAAATAATTGATCGATAAATACAGGTCTGGGAATTTCAATGTTTTTCCCTGTGGCTTTAAGCATTCCTGTATTTTTATCCAAGTTGAAGATGGCGATATTATCTGTTTCCATATTGGCGACAAATACAAAATCTCCCTTTTCATCAATTTTAAAATTTCGAGGATGAGTTCCACCTGAAGGTACATGTCCTTGGGTTTCCAGTAATCCGCTTGTAGAATCTACTTTGTAAACCACTAAATTGTCTTGTCCGCGATTGCTTGCATACAACCACTTGGCATCCGTAGAGAAATGAATATCAGCGCCGGCATTGTAATCACTGTGTAGCTTATCATTGAGCATGTTAATTCTACCGATAGGACTGAGATCTCCATTTGTTTGATCAACAGAATAGATACTTACAGTATTGCTCAATTCCTCAAGTGAATAGGCATATGGCAGGCTTGGGTGGAATACAAAATGCCTAGGTGCGGCACCTGGAGAAGCTTGAAAAATAACAGGGGTTTCATCAACAGTTCCATTAGCAAGGTTCACTTTATATTTTAAAATTTGGTCAATGCCTAAATCTGAAGCATAAACCCATTGACCATCTGCAGATGGAATCATGGCGTGCATATGCGCAGTCTTTTGATTGGGGTGGACACTTTTTCCGGTATGCTGTATAAAGGTTTTAGACTCACTTAATCCTCCGGTCTCAAGGATTTTAAATGTCGCTAAGTTTCCGCCTTGATAATGGGATAAAAACACAACGTTACCCGTAGGGTCCACACTAATGTGGCATGGACTTGCCCCCACCGAAGAGACCTCATTAATTTTGGTGAGTTTACCGGTATCAGGGGCAATTGAATATGCGATTACTGTTCCAGCCTTGTCTTGCGCATTCTTCCCTTCTCTATAAGCTGCATAAAGAAATTTTTTGTTGGGATGCAAAGCCAGAAACGTAGGGCTTTCTTTGTCATGCACCGTTTGAATTGTAGAAGTACTCAACTTTTCTCTGTCAAACTCCAGTACATAAATGCCCTTACTATTGTTCTGGCTATAGGTACCTACGTAGATAATTTCTTTGGATTGGGCCATAAGGAATTGGGGAAAACTCAACAATACAAACAACACTATAAAACTCACTTGCTTTACCCACTGAGTGAAAGTCAAGTTCTTAATTTTGTACTTCATGCTCCAATATAATACTAAACTTGGAGTTTTCAATAAGAATTGTTCTCCTGAAATTACCGCTAAATTTAAACTCGAAATATGCAATAGATAATCTACCACCTGCTGAAATCTCAAAACAGCAAGACATCTTCCGGTAACAACACTTCCTGAAAAAGCTCAGGAAATCCTAATACATAACCCTGTTAAAATTTCTAAGATAAAAATCCCTTCATAGAAGGATTAGATCAGCCTTAAACAAATAGAAATTCTTCACAGAAAGGCATTCTATATGTTGTTTCTATTTCACGCCAAGCACTTGATTGATTTTATTGAAGACCTCTGTGTTTTCATAAACTCCTCTAAATAGGTCTGATTGGGGGCCATAAGCAAAAATAGGCACCATAATGGCCGTATGGTCTTCAGATGTAAACTCTAGCTCAACCTTATGGTCTTTCATATTGCCTTGGGGAAGGGTGATGCCACCAGTTTCATGATCTGCAGTGATAATTACCAATGTTCTTCCGTTCTGATCTGCAAATTTTAGTGCTTCCGCGATGGCCTGATCAAAATCTATTCCCTCTTCTATTACAGTTTGACTGTCATTGATATGTCCTCCCGAATCAATAAATGCTCCTTCTACCATAAGGAAAAAAGGCTTGTTTTTGCTAGTTAAAAATTGCAGACTAGCTTTGGTGGCAGTACTCAGGTAACCTGCTCTACCATTCATGACTTTAGGCAATTCATTTTGAGATGCAAAAAAGCCTACTCTCTCTGACTTGCTTTTCGCCAAGTCCTCCAATGAACCGCTAAGTTCAAAATCGGCATTTTTGAGATTTATTGTTTCGTCCTGTTCAAATTTCGTGAAATCATTTTTTCCTCCTCCGATAAATAAGTTCAAGGGGCTTTTGGCCAAGTCACTTGCTATCTCCATGGTTAGGTCTCTTTCTGTCCTATGGGCGTAAAATGCAGCAGGCGTAGCACCGGTTAAATTGTCTGTGGTCACAATGCCTGTCACAAAACCCTGACTACTCAAAACTTCAGGGAGGTTTTGGGCAGGGCTACCATCAGGAAGAGCGCCTACACTTCTATTTTTCACCTTATTTCCGGTAGCCAAGGCTGTGCCGGCTGCCGCAGAGTCCGTAGTGAAATCATCTTCAGATTGAGTTTTGAGTAAGCCAATATTTTTTAGCTGCGTGAGGGTTAACTCATTGCCATTGCCATACATGGCTGCTGATATTTGAGCAAGTCCGTTGCCGTCTCCTATAAGTAGGATTACATTATCCAAAGGACCCTTAATACCATCTTTTTCAAAGGTAGGTGTATAAATTTCACTTAGATTGGTGGTTTGATAAAATCGCTTATCCAGACTGCTTAAATACTCGTTGGCTGCGTAAGGATTATCTGTGTTGATAAAATCAATACCCAATTCACTTAGGGCCTTCCAAGAGGTTTTGCTGTCTGGGGTGGCCCAAAATCGAAAAGGCTTGCCTAGGGCATGAACCTTGTCTACCACTTTTTTTATTTTTTCAATATCTTGGTCTACCAGTCTTCCTTTGCCATTCCACTGGGAGTAATCTTTGAAGCTTAAGCTAAAAAGTTCAATTTTTTCCAAAGGGAGGTCAGCTAATTCTGTTAAGCTTTGGTAATCAAAAAAGACAGGAAAGGGATAGTTGGTGTAATCTGCTACCTTTGGTCGGTTTCCTGAAATGACGATTTTCACAAAGGGGTTTTGAGGGTCTTCCCACAATTCTTCATAGGGTTGTATGACTTCCAAAACCTTGTCTAGGGTACTGTATGCCTCTGTTTTAAGGTCAACCAATAATTGCAACGGTTTTTGCGAACCCAAGCCTAGGTTTTTGGCTTTCAGTAGTGGGTCCAAATAAAGCGAAGTGAGTGTTTGACCTTCTTTGATGCTTTCTTTTTCATGGGCCACATAAAGGGTATTTCCTTTTAAAATTACATCTGCCTCTATAGAAGTGGCTCCATTGGCATAAGCCTCCCAAAATGGGGCATCTTGAAGATAATCATTGTGACTATGGATTCCTCTTTGCTGGCCAAAAATCTGGCCGGATAGGGATAGTATTGTTAAAAAAAACACAAGGGTTTTTAAAGCAGTTTGTTGGTTTGGTTGCATGCTTGGTTTGAATTAAAAATAGTATGCAATAATAAAATTATTGATTCGGATTTGAATTAGAAATCTGCTTTATTTTTATTTTTAAAGCTGTTTTTTATCGTCATGACAGTTAACAAATGATTTTTTAATAAAATATGAATCTTTTTCAGGTAAATCCTCACTTTGGTATAAAACTTGTTAACTCTAGGGCATAGCATCGTAAAAAAGGTGTTAAGTTTTTAAATTTTAAACCAATAAAAAGACATTATGAAATCAGCGAAAATAATTTTAGGAACATTGGCAGGAGTTGCAATAGGGGTACAAATTGGATTGTTGATTGCACCGGAGAAAGGAAAGACTACAAGAAAAAAACTTTCAAAAAAAGGTGAAGGTTACTTGAAAGAAGTCAATAGCCAATTCGACCATTTGGTTAAGGGAGTAAATGAAAGGCTGGATAAAATGAATAAAAACATCACTGCTGTAGCTGAAGAAACCAAAACCAAAGGAAAAAATTTAATTGCGGAAGCAAAAGATAAAACCAAGTAATAATATTTTTTGTTATAAGGCCAATGAAGTTCATTGGCCTTTTTTTTTATCAAAATTAAATTATTATGAGTTTAGAAAATAAAACCGCTTTTATTACCGGAGGAAATACAGGAATAGGGTTTGGTATCGCCCAAGCCTTGATTGCAGAAGGTGTTAATGTAGCCATCACAAGTAGGTCTTTAGAAAGAGCAGAAGAAGCAGCAGAAAAAATCAAAGCGTCGGTTTCTTCTAAAGGGAATATAATGGCCTTAGAGCTGGATGTTAAAGATTTTGAAGCGCAGAAGGAGGCTGTTAGCAAAGTGGTCGGTAAATGGGGGAAATTAGATTATTTTATAGCCAATGCAGGTGTGGGGCACTTTGCGCCAATTCAAGACCTTAGCGTAGAACACTGGCAGGATACCATTGATACCAACTTAACCGGTGTTTTTTATGGAATCAAAGCTTCTGTGGAAGCCTTGAAAGCTACAGAAGGATTTTTCCTAACCATCTCAAGTCTTGCCGGTACTAACTTTTTTGCAGGAGGAGCTGCATACAATGCCAGTAAATTTGGCCTCACTGGTTTCACACAGGCGGTGATGTTGGATTTAAGAAATGAGGGTATCAGGGTTAGTACCATCATGCCGGGATCTGTGGCCACCGGCTTTAACGATCACCAGGTTGACGAAAAAGATGCCTGGAAAATTCAGAAAGAAGACATTGGAGAAATTGTAGTGGGATTATTTAAACTGGATGCCAGGACCTTACCTAGTAAGATAGAAGTTAGACCTTCCAAAACAGCAAAGGGTTAATGTGAATGCAATCCTAAAATAAACGGAGTGAATTGAAAATAACAATCAATTAAAACGCTTTAGAATACCGGCTATTTTACTTAAATGGCCGGTTTTTTTATGGATTTTAGATTTTCTTAGGTTCCGTTCATGAAAAACTTCTGATTATTGAAAGGTAATTATTTGTGTTTTAAGTGGTTGTAAATAAGTTTTTTAGACGGTTCCTTCCCTTTAATAAATATTTAGGTTGTCAGCCTATTTGGCCACTAATATGCAATTCATGTAAATTACCCCTTACCTTTTTAAAATTTTTAGTAAATTGTTTGATTGGATTTTATAAATTGGATTTAAAATCTCAAAAAAAGTCAATATATTAATTAAGTATTACAATACAATTTATGGACACATCGATTAAAAGAAGAGAATTTATGGGAAAAGCTGCACTCGCTGGAATTGGTCTAGGGTTGGCAACATCTACCCTTTCCTTTGGCACTACATCTGTTAAGCGGAATAAAAAGGTAGGTATAATAGGACTAGATACTTCTCATAGTGTTGCCTTTGCAAAAGCTTTTAACGCTACTGATGCAGCCCCTGATTTGGGTGGTTATAAGGTGGTAGCAGCTTATCCACATGGTAGTAAAGATATCAAAACTTCTGTGGAAAGAATCCCCGGCTATATAGAAGATGTTAAGAAGCTTGGTGTAGAGATCGTGGATTCTATAGCCTCCCTTTTAGACAAGGTAGATGTAGTTTTATTGGAAACAAATGATGGAAGACTTCATTTAGAACAAGCTTTAGAAGTTTTTAAATCTGGAAAAACTGTTTTTATTGACAAACCTATAGCTGCATCATTACCGGATGCCATAGCCATTTTTGCTGCCGCCAAAAAGTACAATGTACCTGTATTTTCCAGTAGTTCATTACGATATATGGAGAATGCTGTTGCCGTAAGAAATGGAGAAATTGGTGAGGTATTTGGAGCAGACACTTTCAGTCCTGCTAAATATGAAGCCACTCATCCGGATTTGTTTTGGTATGGGATTCATGGTGTAGAGACACTTTATGGATTGATGGGAGCAGGTTGCAAAACCGTTCAAAGAACCTATACTGAAGGAGCTGACGTAGTAGTTGGAACTTGGGAAGGTGGAAAAATAGGAACCTTTAGAGGAACAAGGTCCGGTAAAGGTGGCTATGGAGGAAGAGCCTTTGGAGAAAAGGGTATTTTAGATATGGGAGGCTATGGTGGCTATCGTCCGTTATTGGTAGAGATTGCCAAATTCTTTGATTCAGGGGAATCTCCGGTTAGTGATGAAGAAACCATTGAGATTTTTGCTTTTATGCAAGCTGCTGATGAAAGCAAGAAAATGAATGGCCAAGCTGTATCATTAGAAGCTGTTTTAGATAAAGGCAAGAGAGAAGCATTAAAAATAAAAATTTAAATAAATTAAATTGAATATGGAAAATAGTAGAAGAACCTTTGTGAAGAAGGCAATCGCTGGCGCAACCTTCGCTACGGTAGGCGGAATGCTACCGGGGATGTCAGCAAAGAGTTATGGTAAGATTATTGGCGCCAATGATCGTATCAATGCAGCAAGTATGGGGGTTGTCAGCAGGGGACATGCTGTTGGGACAAACTTTGCCAGCCAAAAGCAATGTGATGTAATCTATAGCTGTGATGTAGATATAAGAGCAGCAGAAAAATTCGCCGGATCAATAAACGAGATTCAAGGAAGACGACCAAAAATTGAAAAAGACGTAAGAAAAGTTCTCGAAGACAAAGATGTTGATGCTTTGATCGTTACAGCTCCTGATCACTGGCATGCTCCAGCGGCAATTTTGGGCTTAAAAGCAGGCAAACATGTTTATGTAGAGAAACCTTGTGCACACAATCCTCATGAAGGTGAATTGTTAATGCAGGCCCAAAAGAAATACAATAAAGTAGTTCAGGTAGGTAACCAAAGACGTTCTTGGCCAAATGTAATCAAAGGTATTGAAGAGCTTCACAATGGGGTTATTGGAAGACCTTATATGGCAAAAACTTGGTACGCAAACAACAGGTCGCCCATCGGTAACGGTAAGCAAGTTCCGGTTCCGGAATGGTTGGACTATGAATTGTGGCAAGGACCGGCTCCAAGAGAAGCTTATAGAGACAACTTGATCCATTATAACTGGCACTGGTTTTGGAACTGGGGAACAGGTGAAGCACTAAACAATGGTACCCATATGGTGGATTTGGCACGCTGGGGCTTACAAGTAGAGTACCCTAATAAAGTGAACTCTTCCGGTGGAAGGTATAGGTACGATGACGATTGGCAAACTCCGGATACCCAAGTTATCAATATGGAGTTTGACAACAAATCCATGATTACCTGGGAAGGTAGAAGCTGTAATGGCAAGCAAATCGAAAAAGGTAGTGTAGGTACTTTGTTTTATGGTGAAGATGGAAGTCTTTTGATAGAAGGTGGAAATTCCTACAAGATTTTCAACCTTAAAAATGAATTGGTAAAAGAGGTGACAAATGACATGGTTATTGATCCAACCAACAGATCTAACCCAGCTCAAGCTTTGGATGCACTCCACATTCAAAACTTTTTTGATGGAATAACCAATGGAATTGAGGTACGGTCCGAAATTGTAGGTGCTCACCAGAGTACGTTATTGTTACAATTAGGTAATATCTCCCAAAGAATTGGAAGGACCTTGCACGTTGATTCCTCTAATGGCAATATTAAATACGATCCAAAAGCAATGGAGCTTTGGAAAAGAGAATATGAGCCGGGTTGGGAGCCAACCGTTTAATCCTGGTATTTATTCAAACAGTAAGGCCAAACCATATTGGTTTGGCCTTTTTACCAATTAATCATCAAAATTTTCTTACATGGAATTAAGTACCATTGACCTGATCGTAATCGGGGTGTTCTTTTTATTAATGCTTCTTATAGGCGTATGGTCCTATTTTAGAAACAATGATGCGGAGGACTATTTTGTAGCAGGAGGGAAACTTCCCTGGTGGCTTTCCGGGATTTCTCACCACGTTTCAGGTTACAGTGGAGCCGTATTTGTGGCCTATGCAGGATTAGCTTATACTCATGGGTTTTCATTGTATATATGGTGGGCCCTGGGAATTGGTTTATCTGTTGTCATTTCAGCAAAGATTTTCCCCGTATTTTGGGTACGTTTGAGAAAACGATTTAAGATCCAATCACCTCTGGAATTTCTGGCTACCCGCTATAATCTGGCTACCCAGCAATTGATGGCATGGAGTGGGGTCATCCTCAAATTATTTGATATAGGTGCCAAATGGGCTGCTATAGCTATTTTATTGAATGTATTTACCGGGATATCACTTACCTATGGAATTTTGATCTCCGGAGGCATATCTCTGCTTTACATTACTTTTGGAGGTTTGTGGGCAGTGATTATTACCGATTTTGCCCAGTTTATCGTACAGATCATCGCAGGTCTTGTAATGTTTTATGTGGTAATTGAGAAATTAGGAGGCATTGAAAGTGTGTTTACCGTTTGGGACCAGTTACCGGAAGGTAATGGAGATCCTTTCAATGAACCATATACCGTTGGCTTTGCACTATTATTCCTGTTTATCAATTTCCTTTCTTACAATGGGGGGCAGTGGAATTTGGCTACCAGATACATCTCTTCCCCTTCGGAACAAGAAGCCACAAAAGCTGCGAGATTATCCGGTATCCTATACATTATTTGGCCATTGATATTGTTCTTTCCAATGTGGGCGGCTCCGGTGATCCTTCCGGATCTTGAAGATCCAACACAGTCTTATGGGATTTTGACCATGGAGTTACTACCTGTAGGCCTAATAGGGCTTGTGATCGCCTCCCTTTTTGCAAATACCATGTCCATGACTTCTTCTGATATAAATACAATTTCAGCAGTAATCACCCGAGACATTTTACCTGCAGTTAATAAAAAATTCAGAGATGGAAAAACCTCATTAATGACGGCAAGGATTACTACCTTCCTATTTACCCTTGGAACCATCCTCGTCGCCCTACAATTTGAGAAATTTGGTGGGGTTTTGGGGTTAATCATTAGTTGGTTTGGTGCCTTGGTAGGACCTATTGCAGTTCCTATGTTGTTTGGCTTGATTCCCTGGTTCAAATCTTGTGGTCCAAAAGCCGCAATTGGATCAATTCTGGTTGGACTTTTGGCATTTGTTATTACCAAAAATGTAGAGGTAGGAAGCCTGGCCCTAGAAATAGGCCTACCGGTAATTTGCTCTACAATCACTTACATTCTGGTTGGTTTCATTGAACGAGACAATGTGCCTGAAAAGGTAAAGCAAATGCTTGAAGATGTTTCTCACGAGTAGCAAAAAAGAACTTAGGTTAATTATTAAAAAAAGGGGTCACTTACGTAAAGTGGCCCCTTTTTTTACAATTGATTTTGTTTTATTAAAATGACCTGACATAAGGTGAATTTCCATCAGGACAAATCCTTCAATGCCTACAACTGTGCAGCTACTCTTTTAAAATAAGCAATGCTCTCTTCTACATCTGGAAGGTTATTCTCCCAGTTATGCTCGTATTCTGCAGAAAACGCGCCTTCAAATCCTTGTCTATGCAATTCATGTAGCACCCCCGCTACATTACTATTGCCTGTTCCCCAAGGAAGATCATGAGCATCTCTGACGCCAAATTTGTTTAAATCCTTTATATGAAGGCTGATTACTCTACCTTCCAATTGTCTTAGGCAATCTACAGGATTGAGGCCTGACCTTACCCAGTGGCCAATGTCCGCACAAACACCCATTAAATCAGATCTTCCATCTAACATACGTTTAGCTACTTCCGGATGCCAATAGTAGGAGGGTACAGGGTGGTTATGTAAGGCAAGTTTGATCTGGTATTCCTCGCAAAGCTTTTCAATTTGGTCAAATTGATTGGGCTTTGCCTCCGAGGTGAGTATTCCTATTCCCAGTTCTTTAGCAAAATCAAATAATTTGGGTAAATCCTCATCGCTGGCATTGACAACACCATAACCAACTGCCTCTATGGCATATTTTTTCAATAGGGCTTTGATTTTTGCTTTTCCATCAGCAGTTATGCTATTAAAATCAGTGGTTTCATTGCCCGATTTACTGATTTTTTGACCTGGATACATTTCTACATATTTTACCCCTATACTGTTGAGCTTTTCCAAGGTTTCTTCAAGAGAAAAAAGTCTGAAAGTGTAGGCTTGACTGCCCACTTTCCAGCCTTTTGGCATCCCTTCCTGAGCCTGAATATGGAAGGATAGCATAAGAAATAGGGAAAATAAGCCTAATTTGAATGATTTATTATTCATAAGATGATAGGTTTAGGTTAGTTTTTGAATATTATTTATCAAAACTACTTGTTTTTAGTGAGAGAATGAAATAAATATTTAGTACCGAATAATCCCTTCCTCAATCATAATAATTAATGAATTTTTAATTGAAAGTGAATCAGGCGGTAAGAACTTGCTTTGTATATTTGATCATATAATTGATTTAATTTAAATAATCCAATTGCCCGATGAGGAGGAGCCTATTATTCCGGTTCGTATTGCTGAATTTATTCTGTTTTCAGTTATACGGTGTGAGCCAAACAATTAAGAGTGAGAATGATTTGGAATTGATAGCCCATAGAGGTGGAGTAGTAAACAGCCAAAGCCCTGAAAACAGTTTGAAAGCTTTAGAGGAGGCAATCAATAAAGGCTATTATATGGTTGAAGTGGATGTGCGATTAACCAAAGATGGAACATTGATCACACACCACGATAAAAACTTTACCCGATATTATGGGGAGGATAAGTCCGTAACAGCCATGACCTGGGAGGAGATTCAGGGACTAACAGGTGATTTGGGACAAAAAGTCTTAAAGTTAGAAACTGTTTTGGCTCATTGTGAAGGAAGAATTCAAGTGATGATAGACAACAAAATCCAAGGATTTGAAAAGGAGGCTTTCGATGAAATTATCAACTTGCTTGATCGGTATGGATTAGGGGGAGAAGCTTTAATGATCGGTACTGAGGCTTCAACGGAATATTTTACCGGAAAGATCAAATTAAGCTGCTCTATAGATCAATTGAAGGAGAATGTCAATAGAAATGACTTTAACCCTGACAATTATTACCTATTTTCCGGCACAATTCAAGCAGAGGATTTTAATTGGGCCAAGGAGCACTCAGTTATGGTGGTGGGTGCTGTCAATACATGGGCCTATGCGCAGAAGAACAAAAAGGAAACACCGGAAGAAACCATAGACAAGCTAAAACAAGTGGGAGTTACCTATTTTCAAATTGATTCAATATATGAGCCCTTTTTTTAATTGGATCTCTTCTTGGCTATAAAATCAGGATTTAAGGTTTTGGGTAGGGGCGCATTTGTTTTTTCTCGCCAATTTTCAAGTAAGGTTAACAGTTCTTCGGCTTTGTCCGGCCTTTCATTCACGAGGTTATTGCTTTCGGAAATGTCTTTTTTAAGGTTATAAAGTTCTATGGTATTGTTTTCAAAATATTGGATGAGTTTCCAGTCGCCATACCGAATGGCAGAACCGGGACGAGTTCTGAATACAGGATCCTGACTCTCCCCATTGCCTCCCTCCAAGTAAATAGGGAAATGCCAGAAGAGAGGCCGTTTTGGAAGATTTTTGTCTTCCGTCAATAAAGGGAGCAAGCTAATTCCGTCCAAATTTTTATTTTCCGGTTGAGCAATACCGGTTAATTCCAGAAGGGTTGGAAAAATATCAAGATTGGAAATAGGTATTTCTGAACCTTGACCCGGACGTATCTTACCAGGCCAAACAGCAAATGCAGGTATTCTGATTCCCCCTTCATAATAAGAACCTTTGCCTGCCCTCAACGGTCTTTGTTTGGTAACTTTAAATAGGCCACCATTATCGGTAACGAAAAAGATAAAGGTGTTGTCAAACAATTGCTTTTCATGCAACAAATTAATTAGGCGCCCAATATTGCGGTCCAAATTTTCCACCATGGTCGCATATTTGGCGTCATTTTGTCCATTAGATGGTGATTTTCCAAGGTATTTGTCCAACAAGCTCGTCACCGGTTGGATGGGGGTATGTACGGCGTAAGGTGAATAGTTGAGGAAAAAAGGTTGCTTTTGGTTGTTGGCTATAAAATCGAGTGTTTTGTTCATCACCAAGTCCGTCAGGTAGGCATTGTTTTCTGCTTGAAGACTTGGTACATTTCTGTAGGGAGGGTAATAGCTTCCGGGATTCCCTGCATGGGAGCCTCCGATATTTACATCAAAACCTTTGGTTAAAGGGTCTTTGCTGATGTGCCATTTCCCCGAATGGCAAGTGATGTAACCGTTTTGTTGCAGTAACTCTGAGAACAATAGGTGATGGTCAGCAATGGTTTCTTTATTGACTATCGGAACAAGCTTTCGGTTTTCAGATTTCCCTCTATCGGAATTTGCTACTGTATACACGCCATGGCGGGGAGTGTTTTCTCCACTCATCATACAAGCCCTGCTAGGAGCACAATTGGCCGCTGCAGCATAGGCTTGATTGAATATCATCCCTTTCGAAGCCAACATGTCTAAGTTTGGAGTTTCATAGAATTGACTGCCCATAAAACCCGTATCTCTCCAGCCCATGTCATCTACGTTGATCAAGATTATATTAGGTAAGTCTTTAGTTTCTTCTTTTTGATTTCCAAAAACTTGTATTGAGATAAATAGAAAAAAGTAGGATAAGGTTATTTCTTTCTTCATTGGGATGTTTTTATTGAATGGTTTAAATTTAACAAAATTTTATTTTTTATGGTGAACACTAATCTTTATAAATTAATTAGGCAATGTGTTTAGAAAGGATTTTAGGGTAGTTGGAAATGAATTTCACGCGGAGCCGCAAAGTCGCAAAGAATTATTTTGGTTTTCAAGTTAAAATCAAGCCATTAACTAATGGATCAAACCTGCAAATATT
>NZ_JAUOPC010000012.1 GCF_030546805.1 Cyclobacterium sp. 1_MG-2023
GAAATGGCACAGTTTAAACCGAAATGCCTGGCACAGTTTGACCGAAAAGGGTGGCACAAATCAAACCGTTATATCCATTTACTAACTTTAGTCTATATTTTTTTGAACAATCCTAAGATATTGATTATCAATTAATAGATCAATTGGGCACTTTTTGAAATGATGTAGTGAAAAAATGTAGCTTAAACAGTTTGAAATACCCAAATGCAGTAGGAAAAATGTAAGACAGGTAAACAGTAACCCTATAAACTATTGAAAAAATTTAACCGTAACCTGCATGATTCAAAATCCCAATAGTTGAATCAGCCTTTTAAAGGTTTGTAAATTAACATCGTACCTATTTCCTGTATTAATAAGCCTTAAAATATTAAGAAGTTACTTCCTAATTAAGCGATAACGTAAGTTTTCAATAATTTTTCAATTTAATCATTGGCCTAAAAGCGAAACAAAAAGGTATTTCGGTTCATGTTTGAGGTATGGTATTGCCAATTGATTTGAAGCACCTTTTCAATCACTTCCTTAAGTTTGTTAAAACTACTTGGTTTATTGATGTAAATATTGGCTCCATAAATAAAAGTATCTTCAATATCCTGCTCTGTAGAGGAAGTAGAATAGATTGCTATTGCCAGGTCTTTGAAAGCTAAATTTTGACGAATTTCTCTTAAACATTGCATCCCGTTTTTTACCGGCATATTTAAATCAAGAAATAACAAATTAGGTCTTTCCATTTCATTCGAAAAGAGGTAATCCATTAACTCTTGTCCATCCTTAAAAAGTGAAAGCTTTGTTTTAATGGAAAGTTGTTTGATGGCCTCTCCAAACAAAAACCTATCATCTTCATCATCATCTGCCAGCACGACATTTAGAAAATTATTTTCCATTAACTAGTTTTATGGTTTGACCATTTAAAGCTATCATGTTCTTTTTTCGTTCCATTATACGTTGAAAACTGCTTGGCGTAAGACCTGTAGTTTTCTTAAATTGACCTGATAGGTGGGAAACACTACTGTAATTCAATCGAAAAGCAATTTCAGTTAAGTTCAAATTACCTTCTTGTAACAACTCCTTTACCAAGTCTACCTTTCTTAATATTAAATAATTTTCGATTGAGGAATATGTATTTTCAGAAAACACTGAAGACAAATAAGAATAGGTATAGCCTAGTTTGTCCGACAAATAGCTGGAAACCTTTAAATGTCTAGCATTTTCATCATTTAGCATTTCATCGATTGTGTTTTTAATTCGATCAACAAGGGTTTCTTTCTGATCATCCAATACCGTGATACCATACTTATTAAGTGAATGAATAATCGCGTTTTTTGTCTCTTTGGACATATCATCCAAAATTTCAAATTCACCAGTATTTATACTTGAGCATAGAATATTAAATTTCTCGAATTGCTCACGCACCAAGGTTTCGCAAACTACCTTGTAATTATATTTTAAATAAATTTTCATTAAACCTTTAAAATAGCGTTCAATTACCGTTTATTTTCGGAATCCTAAGCAAGATAAGCACAAATTCAATAGCGTATTTACATTATTTTACTAAAAATAAGGTATTTTATTTATTTTAAAAATAGCATATTATCCCAAAATATCCTTTAGTATTCATTTTCAATTATTTGGACAAGGTTTTTATTTCCCTTTGGGTATTCTTAATTTTCAAATGAAAGATCAAAAACCAGGTTTTTTTTTAAAAATAAAGCAAGTAATCTAGACTTTAGCATTTCTTAAAAGTAGTACCTAAAATTATTCCTTGATGCAATGGGGTGCTTGAAATTTATGATTTTAAGAATAAGGATAATTCATTCCTAACAGCACCTTTTGAAATCAGAAAAAATACTTGATTTAAAAAGTACCCTTATCGCTCTTTTAAAAAGTAATAAAAAAAGAGCGAATTTTCAAGTTTGAATATCCGCTCTTTTTTTAATGTAATATCGTAGTGAATCAATTGTAATTAGGTTGCATCATCTATTTCATCTTCTACCTCTTCAGCACCTTCTTTTATTGCATCTCCTGCATCATCTGCTGCCTCTTCAATTTTTTCACCTGCACTATCCTTTTTATCCCTACAACTAGACAATGAAAGGAACGAGGTAGTCATAAGTGCTAATAAAAAGATATTAATGTAACGTTTCATAATTTTTTAATTTTAGTTTACAGTTTTTATTTAAGTTTAAGTTGGTTACCCTTGGGATTTTACAATTATTGCTTTTTCTTCCATGCATATGATCAATTCAAATACTGCTAATTTTTTAATCTATTCATACACAGGAAATTGGTAGTTATGCTATCTGAGATCAACACCAATCTTGATGATTATTTTGGCGTATTGAATTTCGGTAATTTTAATCTAATAGGGTTTGATTTGAAACTGACCGGACATATCATCCGATCTAATTTAAATGACTTACATGTTTTTATTTCCGACCAAAAATCAAGGAAATTAAGAAAAGAACAACGAAAATAAAGAATATCACCTTGGCAATGGATGCAGCTCCTTCGGCGATTCCTCCAAATCCAAAAATAGCAGCAATTACAGCTATTATAACGAAAATAATTGTCCAACGTAGCATAATTTTTTAAGTTTAAAGTTGTTAAAATGGTTTGAAAATGAGTCGATTGTTATTATTAAAATTAATAAACTTGATCATAGCAAATGAACTCTATAGATCCTATTCTTGCTTCAATCGATTTAATAATATTTACAGTTGAAGAGCTTCCATCAAACTAAGAATCCGCTTCATTATAAGTTACCTTCCAAATAACACCGCCGTCGTCATCATTGACCAAAAGTGATCCGTCCGGCGAAACTGCCACACATACCGGCCTGCCATAGACCTCTGTACCTTCCTCATTGGCTACAAATCCGCTAAGAAAATCAATCGGTTTTTTAGGCTTTCCATTGTCAAATGGAATAAATATCACTTTATACCCTGCCAAATCTTTCCTGTTCCATGACCCATGTTGCCCCACAAAGGCACCATTTTTAAATGAATTCGGAAATGCATCCGAGGTATAAAAGGTTAGCCCCAATGAGGCAGTGTGACTACCCACAGGTACATCCGGAATTATTGCTTTCGCTACCAAATCTTCATGTGGGTCATCTTTCCATCTGGGATCTTTTATCTGACCATAATAGCTATAAGGCCAACCGTACCAACCTCCCTTTTTAACACTTGTTACATAATCGGGCACAAGGTTGTTTCCCAATTTGTCCCGTTCATTTACTGCGGTCCATAGTTCCCCGGTAACAGGATTAAAATCCATTCCTACAGGATTTCTAAGTCCATCAGCATAAATAATTTCACCAGACCCATCCGGGTTTATTTCTATAATATTGGCTCTCCTATGTTCTTTTTCCATGCCTTGCTCCCCTGCATTACTTGCAGAACCAACAGAAACATAAATTTTGCTCTTGTCCTTACTGGCTATTATATTCCGGGTCCAATGATTGTTATACCCACTAGCTGACAAGTCCAACATCTTTTCGCCTTTTCCTTCGATTTTGTTAGCACCTTCTTTATAAGGATACCGATAAAGACCATCTGTATTGGCTACATAGAAATACTCACCCAACACCAGCATACCAAAATTCTGATTCAAGTCTTCTAAAAAGACATGTTTCTCATCTATTATGCCATCATTATCGGTGTCACGCAATAACCTTATCTGGTCAGCACTGTTTTTAGTATTGGATTCAGCGACAAATACATCCTCATTTGGAGCGATATAAGTCCATCTCGGGTGATCTAAACCTTCAGCAAACCTGCTCACAGTGAATCCTTCAGGCGCTTTGGGACCTTTTCCTTCCGGCCAATCTACTATTTCGCTACGATTGGTTACAGAAGTTGAGCTATATGGAGCAGGTAAATTTAGCTCCCCTACTGCAGTCTCTACAGTCACACTATCTTGCTTAGCAAAATCCTCTTTCTCTGATTCTGTTAATTTTCTTCCCTTACATCCAATACCGGAAATAATTAAAAGAACTAATAATATAATTTTCATTTCAATTGGTTTTTTAAGGTCTAATTCTATACTGAATAACAATGGGTATGTGATAGAAATACCACAGAATGAATCAATTAGAAACCCTTCTCGAGTAGGATAATATTAAAGGCCCTAATTATCGACAATTAGAAACTTCTGTCTTGTAAATTAGAATTGTTATTACCCTATTGGAACAAATCCTATACCATTATTAAAAAATGTTAAAAAAAAGTTTGACCACCTTCACTTAAGAAGAATTCGTTAAGCATTTCCAATTCAGCACAAAAATTAGGAAATAAATAATGTAATTTTAAGATTCGAAGTAAAATGAAGAACACAGGAAATAACATTTGAATCAAGCAAAAAAGCTAAATTCATGAAACAACTAAATTGTGACCTATTAATTGCAGGCGGAGGTCCGGGAGGAATACCTGCTGCCCTTGCAGCTGCCAGAAATGGCGCTAGAGTTATTCTTTGTCAAGACAGACCTGTTTTAGGAGGAAATGCATCAAGCGAGGTCCGAATGCATATTGTTGGCGCAGATTGCAGCGGAAAAAGAGGGGAGAAATTATCAGTAGAAGCTAGAGAATCCGGGATAATCGAAGAAATACGGCTTGAAGCAACGGTAAATAATCCTCAGCGTGCTCCGGCGATATTCGACTTAATTCTGTATGATAAATGTAGAAGTGAGCCAAACTTAGATTTAATGCTCAATACCCGAGTCTATGCGACAGAAGTAAAGGGAACAACCATAAAAAAAGCATTTGCTAGAAGAGAATCTACTGAAGATGAGTTTGAAATAGAAGCTAAAATCTTTATTGATTGCACAGGTGATGGAACCATTGGAGCCTGTTCGGGTGCTCCTTTTTATGAGGGAAGAGAAGCAAAATCAAGCTTTAATGAGCCTCTGGCACAAAACGAAAGCGACAATTTAAGGTTAGGGTCCTCCCTCATGTTTCAGGCAAAAAAACATGATAAACCCATGCCATTCTCTCCCCCATCCTGGGCTCGAAAAATAAAAGAAGAAGACCTGGCACTAAGGCCGCACGCAACCCCTGCCATGGACATGGACTTGGGCTTGGAATATGGCTATTGGTGGTTAGAGTGGGGAGGAACCTTGGATACTATCAAAGACAATGAGCTCATTAGAGATGAATTATTGGCTATTTTATTGGGAGTTTGGGATCATGTAAAAAATGGAGGAGATCATGGGGCGGATAATTGGGCCTTAGAGTGGTGTGGATTTCTTCCGGGAAAAAGGGAGAGCCGTAGGTTTATGGGACAATATACCCTTAACCAAAATGATGTGCAAGAGGCCAAATCTTTTGAAGATGCCATTGCTTATGGAGGTTGGCATATTGACATTCATCCACCGGAAGGAGTAGATGCGATCGATAAATCCCCTTGCATCCACCATGATGTTCCTAATTTATACCAAATCCCCTTACGCACTACCATAAGTAAAAAGATTGACAACCTTATGTTTGCAGGAAGAAATATCTCTGCAAGCCATGTGGCTTTTGCCTCAACCAGGGTCATGGCCACTTGTGCTGTAGTAGGACAGGCTGTAGGTACAGCCGCTGCAATGGCCGGAAAAAGCAGCATATGTCCCGGAGACATCGTCTCCAATAGAGACTTACTTTTTAGCATTCAACAGCAACTTCTAAAGGATGATGTATTTATTCCCGGATTACTTAATCAGGACAAAAATGATTTGGCAAAAAAGGCACAAATCAGGGCAGACTCTGAACAAGAAGAAGGTAAAGCTATCAATATAATCAGTGGGCAGACAAGAAGTGTTCACGGCCATCGCGGTGTTCACCCTGATATTGCCCTTCATGGCACGCATCGTTGGATGAGTGAACCAATGGATGGTATGCCAGTAAGCATAGAATTATCTTGGAAAAAACCCAAAAATATCCGATTAATACAGATAGTTTTTGATACCGGAGCGCACAGAGTTTTGACCTTTAGTCTTGCAGATGAATACACTCAAAAAATGCACTGGGGAAGTCCGCAACCTGAGACCGTTAAAGACTATACCATAGCTACTTATTTAAATGGTCAGCAAAAGGAATCCTTGTCACAAAAAGGCAATTACCATAGGCAACGAAAACATGTCCTTAAAGGACATTCCATAGACACCGTAAAACTCACTGTATTGTCGACACAGGGCCTAGACCATGCGCGTATTTTTGAAATAAGGGCTTACGAATAAATTGAAAATCTCTATTAATGTTTGGCAAAACAATAGAATGAATTCTGTTTAATTGGCTCAAAATCTAATCAAAAACCATCCGATCAATGTTTAAAATTTATACATTTCTGGCTTTTCTTTGTTGCCAGCTCCTTTTTACTCAGGCTTATGCCCAATCCCAGCTTGACGATTCATTTGAAGCTGCTAAGCTTTCTACATGGAAAGGGTTTGAGCGTTATGACTTTAGTTTCCAAGGGAGAAAAGCCAGACTGGTTCTCCCTAACAAAGCACTCCCGGGCAAGCCATGGATTTGGCGGGCTAGATTTCCGGACTGGCATACTACTGCTGACAGTATCTTAGTAGCTGAAGGTTTTCACTTGGCTTATGTCAATACTGATAATCTTTATGGAAATAAAGAAGCTGTTAAGGTTTGGGATGATTTCTATTCACTACTGACTTCCGAGCAAGACCTCCAAAAACAAGTTTCTTTAATGGGAGTAAGTCGAGGAGGCTTATTTATATATAATTGGGCAAAGGCCAATGTTGACAAGGTAGCTTGCATTTATGCAGAAGCACCGGTACTGGATTTTAAAAGTTGGCCCGGAGGTTTTGGAAACGGTGAAGGCTCTCCAAAGGATTGGCTCCGGTTAAAGGAGGTTTATGGCTTTGCCACAGATGAGGAAGCAAAAAACTATGCCGACAACCCGATTGATAACCTCAATGAGTTGCCAACAAAAAGGGTACCTATCCTTCACATGATCGGACTTGATGATCAAATAGTTCCAGTAGAAGAAAATACACTTCCCTTTGTTCAAAATTACATAAAAGCAGGTGGACTGGCCACCATCGTAACATCTGTGGATGGGGAACAAAACCTAAAAGGACACCACTTCCCTATACAAACACCCAGATTGGTTGCAGACTTTATCAAGTACAACTCAATTAAAACCCAATCATTAGCTTCTGAAAATTACCACAAAATAAATGGAGGCATTCTAAATGCTTACCATAAATTCTCTAGCAATAAAACCAGCCGTGTTGCCTATTTAGGCGGCTCTATCACACACAATCATGGCTGGCGAGACAGTATAAATAATTTTATACAAGAACGGTTCTCTGGTACCTCCATTGAATTTATAAATGCCGGCATCCCTTCTATGGGAAGTACTCCTTCAGCTTTTAGGCTTGAAAGAGATGTCTTGTCCAAAGGTAAAGTGGATTTACTATTTGTAGAAGCTGCTGTTAATGATTCCGGAAATGGAAGAACCTCAAAGGAACAAAAGCGCGCGATAGAAGGAATCATCAGGCAGGCAAGAAATTCCAATCCTGAAATGGATATTGTAATCATGCATTTTGTAGATCCGGGAAAAATATCCCTTTACCGTGAAGGCTTGATACCGGAAGTAATTGTAAACCATCAAGCAGTAGCAGATCATTATGGCATTCCCACCATTAATTTGGCTAAAGAGGTTACAGATAGAATTGATGCCGGGGAATTTTCATGGGAAAAGGATTTCAAGAACCTTCACCCTTCCCCTTTTGGCCAAAGGATTTATGCCCATTCAATTATTACATTCCTAAGGAACAGTTTCAATAAAAGTAAACTTTCGAAAGAGGAAGCCATCCATTACACGGTTCCAACAAAATTGGATCCGTATGCTTATGATTCAGGATTTCTAGTAGATGTTAAGGAAGCAAAATTAGCCAAAGGTTGGCAACATGTTCCTGATTGGGAACCTGCTGACAATTTAAAAACGAGACCGAACTATGCAGGCCAACCATTTTTGATTGGTAAAAGTGGGGCCAAATCTTTGAAATTTAAATTCAATGGAACAGCTGTAGGTATTGCCGTGTCCGCAGGACAGGATGCTGCCACCATTCGCTATAGAATAGACAAAGGTGAATGGAAACAACTGGACTTGCTTACACCTTGGAGCAAACAGTTGCACCTACCTTGGTATTATACTTTGGCCAATGAATTACACAATGAGGCCCATCTTTTGGAAATCAGGATCCCGGATAATCTCAATGAAGGTTCACAACAAAAAGCATGTAGAATCAGGTATTTCTATGTAAATTCCAATCAAAAGACTAGGTAAACTAATTATTATTGTGAGAAGGTTAAGGGTTCACATTGCTTTATCAAGATTGTTTTAATATCATTAAATTCCATAAGATTAAATTTCAATAAAAAGAAAATGAAACAGCTATTCCTACTGTTAACGATTGGTTTCTTTATCAATTTTTCTCCATTACATGCTCAAAAACAAACCAAAACGGAAAACATCTTTTTGATCACAGTGGATGGGCTTCGTTGGCAGGAAGTATTCAAGGGAGCTGATTCCTTGTTTATTGATGACACAGGGATGGTTGAGAACACAGATGAACTAATGGCTAAATATTGGGACAGCGACCCAAAAAAACGCAGGAAGATGTTAATGCCATTTTTTTGGGAAAAGCTAAGCACTGAAGGACAATTGTATGGAAATAGAGTTTATGGCAATTTGGTTGACAACAGCAATACCATGCTATTTTCCTACCCGGGATACAATGAAGTGTTAAGTGGGTTTGCAGATGATAAAAGGATCAATTCAAATTCAAAAGTTAATAACCCCAATACAACTTTATTGGAATACTTAAATCAATCTACTGACTACAAAAACAAGGTTTTGGCCTATGGAAGCTGGGATGTGTTTCCATTCATAATTAATGAAGAAAGAAGTAAGGTCCCCGTTAATGCAGGTTTTGATTTGGCTGAAGGAATTAATCTTACGGATAAAGAGTTAATGATCAACAGGCTTCAAAGTGAAATTAGAGGCCCTTGGGGAGGGGTAAGGTTGGATGCTTTTACCCACAACTATGCTCTGGAAGGAATTAAAAAAAATGAACCAAAGGTCGTTTACATTGCTTACGGCGAACCTGATGATTGGGCACATGACAACGCATATGACCAGTATCTGTATTCAATTCACCAGTTTGATACCTACCTTAAAGAACTGTGGGATTATATTCAAAATTCTCCTCAATACAAAAACAAAACAACAATGATCATAACTACAGATCATGGAAGAGGAACAAATAAAAAAACTTGGACGGGGCATGGATCCTCCATTCCTGAAGCCAAAGAAATATGGATGGCAGCCATCGGCCCAGATACTCCAGCGAAAGGTGAGATGAAAACCAAAGGTTTATGGCATTCTTCCATGATAGCCAGAACCATTTTCAAACTTTTAGGAACAGAATATCCGGATGCAAAGGCTGGGAAAGTTATCAATGACATGATTAGATAAAAACCTACGTCCATGATAAATCATTGAAAATACTTCAAGATAGAGTAACCAAAAAAAAATTTAAACAATGGATAAGCTTCCCAAATACATTCCTATTGATTGTTTATTTGTTGACAGATTACAAGATTGGGCCACCAGAAAAGAGCTAGTTAAAATCGTCTATAGAAATAAAACGAATGACGATATCAGTATCAATACTCGGATTAAGGATATTTATACTAAAAACAAAGAAGAATTTATTGTTTTGGAAAACAAAGTGACATTTCGTCTTGATCAGCTAATCAGTGTTAATGAACACAAAGTTGGAAGTTGCCGCATAGATTAAATGAAATGCCTTGAATACTGGTTTTTGGCAAAAATCAACTAAAAAAATCAGATAAATAAGAAACTTTCCACGACCGAAATCAGTAAAACTCTCTGTGAAAAATATTATCTTAATAGTTAAAATATTGGCACGGAATAAGCTGGTCATTGAATACTCAATAATTCGAAAAATAATCGATTTATCAAGCTTTTACCAATTCAGTTGGCTTCAATAAAGGATTGTTTTGTCTATAAAATACTAATATGAACCTTCTCTTCATTGTCAATCCCGTTTCAGGGGATGTAAATAAGGAGCCTTTTTTAAATAAGGCTTCAAAATTATGTCAAAAATATGGTATAACTACCCAAATTTTTAAAACAACAGGTAAAGATGATGAAAGAAAGGTAAAGGAAATCATCAATTCATTTGCCCCAGACAGGGTTGCCTCTGTGGGCGGGGATGGAACAACCTTGTTTTCGGCCATTGCTTTAATGGAAAGTAAAATCCCTATGGGAATCATTCCTTTGGGATCAGCCAATGGAATGGCAGTGGAATTAGGTGTACATTCTAATCCTATGGAAGCCTTAAAGGATCTGATTATGTCCTCCATGATCAGGGACTTGGATATTTTAAAGGTCAACGACAAACATTTTTCTATCCACCTTGGCGATGTAGGCATCAACGCTGAAATAGTGGCTTCTTATGAAAAAGATCCAAACAGAGGAATGGCCACCTACGCAAAATATTTTATAGACGAACTAACCAGAAATGATCCTTTTGAGGTTGAGGTAGATACATTGGATAAGACAATTGTTGAAAAAGCGGTAATGGTAGGCATTTGTAATGCTAAAAAGTATGGTACCGGCATTCCGCTGAATATTGATGGGAACCCAATGGATGGCAAATTTGAAATTATACTGGTAAAGGATCTCAACACCCAATTCTTAATCAATGCCGGTCTTTCCAAATTCAATGACATTTTTTATATGAAAGAAAACATCATTGCCATCTGTACGGAAAAAGCAGTATTAAAATTTAAAAAACCAAGGTTGCTTCAACTAGATGGTGAGGTGATAGGGGAATTTAAAGAAATAAATGTTGAAATAATTAAAGGAGCCACAAAGCTTATCACTTCCACAGACAACCAATATGTCCAATGATTAATAAGCTTTTTGCCCGCTTCATTCCATAGCAAAGGAAACTATTCTTTCATCAAAAGAATCTACCTTAAATTCTTAACCAAGAATACAAATCAATTTTTGAATTAACAGTGATATGAAATGCTCGACATTTAATTCATAATAAATTGGATAATTGAACCCGGATTATGTAATAGGATTCGTGATGAGTGTTGCAATCGCAAGAAAATCAGGCTGTTTTGATATTTTAGCATAGCACCGCTATGGTGAAATTGAAAACAGCAACGAAGTGGCTGATTTTGAAGCGATTTCAGCACGTAATAGATTGTCTATTGCATATTTCGGGTTGAACATTCAATATTACACTGATTGGCTTAAATTTCGTCTATTTCAACCCAAAGCTATAAATGCTTTCATCCATTCAGATTTTAGGATTATGTAATAAGGGCTAGACTTTATTGCCATTATAGTAATTATCTTGTAAAAGACCTGTGTTTTTATTACTTCCAAATGGAAAGGTTTTAACCGTAATTATACCATTAAAACTAAAATTTAAACTTTAATATTTATGGATCAGTAATCTCTCCAGTCAATAAACAACAACAGTTAAACATTTGTTTTACAAGTATTTAAGCCACAAATATTCTATTCTACTATTGTTAATTAATCAACAAACTCCATAAAATGGTGGGCTCCAATTTTATATAAAATCACAGTTTGAGAACCATTGCATACGGAAATCTCAAAATAATCAAAATATATTTTATGTAAAAAAACCTTAAAACGTTATAAATTATAAAATATTTTTATAGGTTTGTTGATCTAAATGAAAAGTAATAGACATTTTATAAAGGATTCTGTACAGAACCCCATCTATATCGGGGCTTCTTTGGCTGTGTGCTTTTTAATGCTTCTTTTCAGCCCATTAGTTATTCAAGGAAGTTCTTTGAATGACGATTCGGGGGATTCTAGCCAGCAAATCACTTATCTATCTGCCAATGATATTTTAAGTGATATACACTATTTTTTGCATTTACCATCTGAAGGAGACTCTCCGGAAGAACAGGAAAATGAAAGCGAAAATGAATCTAATAAAACCTTAGACGAAGACAATGAACACTTCACTGTTAATACCGCTTTTTTCTCAAAGCTGGGTTACAATTTGGAAAAATCTTTATTTTCCCAGTTGAACCTCTCCAATCATAACAGATCAAGGATTTCACTCATCATTCTTCACCATTCCTGGAAGAGTTTTCTCATTTAATTTTTTTTAGCTCATTAATACCATCATTGGATCCACTCCGATGATATCATCCAAGCCTTTTATTTCCAGTAGGTTTTCATCTACTCAAGGGCTATTTATATCAATTTTTATAATAAAAAATCATAATCATTATGAAGAGGATATTGATTCTCATCTGTTTACTAGCCATTCTAGGCAATACTGCGTGCCAGCATAAGAAAGAAGCTGGACACCCGGAGTCCACCTACCGGATTACAAGTCCAATAAAAATGGATACAGTGGTCTTTCAGGAATACGTTAGTCAAGTGCACTCCATTCAACATATAGAGCTAAGGGCACTTGAAAAAGGTTATTTACAAAAAGTATTCGTAGATGAAGGACAGTTCATTAAAAAGGGACAATTAATGTTTCAAATAATGCCGCTTATTTATGAAGCAGAAAAGCAAAGAGCTGAAGCGGAAGCCGACTTTGCTAAAATAGAATTTAACAACACCCAAAGTCTTGCAGACAGCAATATCGTTTCTTCCAATGAATTGGCGATGTCAAGGGCAAAACTTGCGAAGGCAACAGCCGAGTTAAATTTGGCCAAAGCGCATCTGGGTTTTACTGAAATCAGGGCTCCATTTGATGGAATAATGGGTAGATTTCATGTGCGGTTAGGTAGCCTTTTAGATGAGGGTGAATTATTGGCTACCTTATCTGACAATAGCAAAATGTGGGTTTACTTCAACGTCCCTGAATCCGAGTATTTGGACCTTGCAACCTCCACAGGTTTAGAAAACTTACCCGAAGTGCAGTTCAAAATGGCCAACAACCAAAACTTTGAATATGCAGGCCATATAGAAACCATTGAAGCTGATTTTAATAATGAGACAGGTAATATAGCCTTTAGGGCAACATTCCCTAATGATAAAGGTCTCTTAAGACACGGGGAAACGGGGAATATATTAATGCCTATTATTTTTAAAGATGCATTGATCATACCACAAAAAGCAACCTTCGAAATATTGGATAAAAAGTTCGTCTTTATTGTAGATGAAACCAATACCTTAAGGTCTACTGAAATCACGATCGCCCACGAAATCCCTCATTTGTTTATTGTGAGCGAAGGTCTTAAACCTACGGATAAAGTGCTTATTGATGGTCTAAGAAAAGTTAAAAACAACCAGACAATAAAGCACGAATTCCTAGATCAAAGAGATATTTTAGCTGATTTAAACCTGCTTCATGCAGAGTAAATTTAACCTATAAATTACTTTAGACATGTTTAGCAAGTTTATACAACGGCCGGTTTTAGCGATAGCTATCTCCCTGGCCATCATATTCCTAGGAATATTAGCAATTGCAACAAGGCCTATTTCGCAATTCCCTGAAATAGCCCCGCCAAGGGTAAATATATTTATCGCCTATCCCGGATCTAGTGCAGACGTTTTGGTTAAATCCACTTTAATTCCTCTGGAAAGAGCGATTAATGGAGTTAAGGGAATGCAGTACATTATTTCTGATGCAACCAGTGCCGGGGAGGCCACCATACAAATTATTTTTGAGCCGGGCACAGATCCGAATGCTGCAGTGGTGAACGTAAAAACCCGAGTGGATCAGGTGATGAACAATCTCCCGCCTCTGGTGCAAAGGGAGGGGGTGATCATCACACCTATCCAACCCAGTATGTTGATGTATGTGAACCTCTTCAGTACGGATAAAAAGGCAGATGAAAAATTTCTTTACAACTATGCCAACGTCAACATACTTCCCGAACTCCAAAGGATAAGTGGAATGGGAAGGGCAACAATCTTAGGTAGCCGGCAATACGCCATGCGGGTATGGTTAAAACCCGATCGAATGCGGGCCTATAATATTTCTACGGAAGAAGTTTTAGAAGCGATTGATGAACAAAGTGTCATTGGTAGACCGGGTAGACTCGGACAGAGTTCGGGAAAAACCGCCCAATCAATAGAATATGTATTGACTTATAAGGGCAGATTTAATTTACCTGAAGAGTACGAAGACATCATCATCCGAGCCAATCCTGAAGGAGAGATATTAATGCTCAAAGACATTGCAGAAGTAGAACTAGGTAGTGAATTTTTTGATATATACTCGAATAAAGATGGGTATCCTGCTGCTTCTATGGTATTGAAGCAAAATTTTGGTAGTAATGCCAGTAAGGTAATTGATGATGTAAAAGTTAAATTGAAAGAACTCGAAAAGGATTTCCCTCCGGGCATGACCTACGAGATCAATTATGATGTATCCACCTTTGTTGATGCCTCCATTGATAAGGTATTACATACATTAGTAGAAGCCTTTATATTGGTTGCTTTGGTGGTTTTTCTATTCTTAGGGGATTTGAGATCTACAATAATACCGGCCATCGCTGTTCCTGTTTCATTGATCGGGGCTTTTGTATTCATGCAAATTTTTGGCTTAACGATTAACATGATCACCTTATTTGCACTGGTGTTGGCAATTGGGATTGTGGTGGATGATGCCATTGTGGTAGTGGAAGCCGTCCATGCCAAAATGGAAGAAGAAAACCTAAGCCCATTCAAGGCTGTTAAGAAAGTGTTGGGTGAAATTAGCGGAGCCATTATAGCCATTACCTTGGTAATGACCGCAGTTTTCATACCCGTTGCCTTTATGACCGGCCCGGTTGGTGTATTTTACCGCCAATTTTCAATCACGATGGCCAGTTCCATTGTTCTTTCAGGTTTGGTGGCCTTGACATTAACTCCGGTATTGTGCGCCATGATCCTCAAAAACAATCATGGGAAGCCAAAAAGAAAATCTCCCATTGATCTTTTCTTGGACTGGTTCAATAGAAAATTTGATAAAGTCACTGATAAATACGAAGGTTTACTTAAGCTTATTGTCAACCGAAAAGTAATTACATACAGTATCCTTCTTGCTTTTGGATTAGGGATTTTCGTTGTCAATGAGGAGCTTCCAACAGGGTTTATACCAAATGAAGATCAGGGAATGATCTATGCAATTATTCAAACTCCTCCGGGCTCAACTTTGGAATTGACCAATGAGGTCTCCAGAAAACTTCAGGAGATTGCTGAGGAGATTGATGGCATACAATCTGTTTCATCCTTGGCAGGGTATGAAATACTTACAGAAGGAAGGGGCTCCAATGCCGGTACCTGTCTAATTAACTTAAAAAACTGGTCAGAAAGACATCACTCAGTAAAAGAAATTATTGAAGAGCTGGAAGAAGAGACCAAGGATTTAGGTGCGGTGATTGAATATTTTGAACCACCGGCAGTACCGGGATATGGAGCATCTGATGGTTTCTCTTTAAGGATGATTGACAAAAACAGTACTGTTGATTACCAAGAGTTTGACCAGGTAAACCGTGATTTTATGGAGGCCCTTAATAAAAGGCCTGAATTAACTGGCTTGTTTACCTTCTTTGCTGCCAACTATCCACAATTTGAGCTTACCATTGACAATAAATTGGCCATGCAAAAAGGTGTTTCTATTGGTAAAGCCATGGAAAATCTGGATGTTTTAATCGGTAGTACTTATGAACAAGGTTTTATAAGGTTCGGTAATTTCTTTAAGGTATATACCCAGTCAGCTCCGGAATACAGAAAGCTTCCTTCAGATATTATGAATTTATTCATCAAGAATGAAGAAGGAGAAATGGTCCCCTACTCTGCTTTTATGAAAATGGAGAAAAAGCAAGGACCTAATGAAATTACAAGATTTAATCTCTACACTTCCTCTTCAATCAAAGGAGTTCCAGCAGCTGGTTATACAAGTGGGGATGCCATTGAGGCCATTCGAGAAGTGGCCGCAACAACGCTCCCAAATGGCTATGACATTGCTTGGGAAGGACTTTCCTATGATGAATCCAGA
This sequence comes from Cyclobacterium sp. 1_MG-2023, assembly GCF_030546805.1. Lineage (GTDB taxonomy): Bacteria > Bacteroidota > Bacteroidia > Cytophagales > Cyclobacteriaceae > Cyclobacterium. The sequence continues at coordinate 16,031 of NZ_JAUOPC010000012.1, forward strand.
AGGGGCAATGAAGCCATCTATATATTTATCGTCGTATTGATCTTTGTTTATTTGGTTTTGGCAGCGCAATATGAAAGTTTTATTATTCCTCTAGCAGTTATCCTTTCATTACCTATTGGTGTTTTTGGATCATTCCTTATGTTGAAATTTATGGGATTGGCCAATGATATTTATGCGCAGATTGGATTGATCATGCTGGTTGGACTTTTGGGAAAAAATGCGGTGTTGATAGTTGAATTTGCCATTCAAAAGCACCAGCAAGGATCTACTATCCTAGAAGCTGCTATCATCGGGGCAAAAGTTAGGTTCCGTCCTATTTTGATGACCTCATTTGCATTTATTGCCGGATTGATTCCGCTAGTCATTGCAACAGGAGCGGGTGCTATAGGCAACAGAACTATCGGTTCTTCTGCTATGGGTGGCATGTTATTCGGAACCCTTTTTGGGGTGGTCATTGTACCTGGGCTTTATTATATTTTCGGCAGTTTAGCAGAAGGTAGAACACTGATCAAGGACGAAGACGAAACGCCACTAAGTGAAGACTATGTTAAAAGTCAAGCAGATGCAAGCTTGCTTAAGAAACTAAAGAAATTATTGTCGAAAAAAGAACTTAAAGATGGCCAATAAATTCATAAAAAACACGACAACCCTATTGGTTTCCTTACTCATTGTGTGGGGATGTAAAACACCACAGGTGACAACAATAAATGAAAACAAGTCAGTTCCGGACAGTTTCAATACTTCAACAGACACTACCAACAGTGCCTTAACCAACTGGAGAACGTTCTTTACTGACTCTAATTTGATCTCTTTGATAGATACCGCCTTGGCCAATAATCAGGAGCTGAACATCCTGCTCCAGGAAATAGCGGTAGAAAACAATGAGATACTGGCCAGAAAAGGGGAATACCTTCCTTTTGTAAACCTTGGAGTGGGCGCAGGACTGGAAAAGGATGGCAAATATACCCGTCATGGAGCAGTGGATGAAAGTCTGAATATTAGGGAAGGCCAGGCCATTCCTGAACCACTGCCAGATTTTATGGTGGGGGCTTTTGCTTCTTGGGAACTGGATGTCTGGAAGAAGCTTCGCAATGGAAAAAAGGCGGCAGTAGCCAGGTATTTGTCCAGTGTTGAGGGTAGAAACTTTATGGTCACCAATTTGATTGCTGAAATTTCTAATGCTTATTATGAATTAATGGCTCTAGACAATCAGCTGGAAATAATTCAAAAGAATATCGCCATTCAAAGAAATGCTCTTCGAATCATTGAACAACAGAAACAGGCTGCTCAGGAAACTCAACTTGCAGTTAATAGATTTGCTGCCCAGTTGCTCAATACTGAAAACCTGCAATACGATATCAAGCAGCAGATTGTTGAAACAGAAAACTGGTTGAATTTCTTGGTAGGTCGATTCCCTCAACCCATCATCAGAAGTTCATCTGAATTCAATGACATTGCCATTGACGATATTCATTCAGGGATACCCTCTCAATTGCTGACCAATAGACCGGATATTAAACAAGCAGAATTAGCTTTAGAGGCAGCCAAATTGGACGTTAATATTGCAAGAGCCAATTTCTATCCTTCATTTAGCATTGAAGCGGGGGTGGGTTTTGGATCCTTTAATCCTAAATATCTCCTCAACCCTCATTCAATTCTGTACAATCTAGGAGGTGATTTAGTGGCTCCTTTGGTCAATAGAAACGCGATAAAGGCAACCTATAACAGTGCCAATGCAAAACAGTTGCAAGCTGTTTATAGCTATGAACAAACCATTTTACAAGCCTATATAGAAGTAGCAAATCAGTTATCTCAGATCGTTAATTCTAGTGCAAGCTATGAAACTAAGGCCAAAGAAGTGGATTTACTCAATCAATCAATCACCATTTCCAATAGCTTGTTCCGTTCTGCAAGAGCAGATTATATGGAAGTATTGCTAACCCAAAGAGAAGCGTTGGAATCCAGAATGGAACTAATAGAAATAAAACTAAGCCAGATGAACGCCAAAGTCAATGTATACAAAGCATTGGGAGGGGGCTGGAACTAGCAGTAAGACAGCTTATTTAAAATTTTATTCCTCAATTATTGATTAATGCTTAATAAGTAAAAGCCACTTGAAAGTTCAAGTGGCTTTTCTTTGTTTTAGTTTTACATTCAGCCTTGTTGCCTTCAATAATTTGTAGCATTCTTGATTGATTTGGCTGGCCAAGAAATTTTCAGGTTATTAACCCATCAGTTTTTACCAAGGTTTTCCGGAATTTTGAAGTAACCACATCTTAGCATAAGGATGATCTTTACTTTGCCCGGCCGGTATATATTCAGTGTCCTCCAGAGAGGATAAGGCTTCTTCATAATTTTCTAGGTAGTTTGGGTCTAAATTAGGTGAAGGGTACATGTATCGAACCGGAATGGCAGCCCCAAATTGAGTGACCGGGCCGGCTTCAAGTACCGGATAGCCGGTACGTCTCCAATCAAACCAAGCCTGAGGATTTTGCCAATTGGCTAACCATTTTTGTTCCATGATCCGTTGTTCTTTATTGTTGGTAGAAGCTAGCGACACTGACTCTTGATCGTAATAGGTATCAAAATAAAAACTTCCGGCATTTGATAGGATACCATACTTTTCCATCGAAGCTTTAATTCCTTCTTTGTAATGCATTTCAGGATCGCTTACATTAAACCCTCCCATCTGGGCCGCCTCAGCCATTAAAAATTTTACTTCACTGTAGGTAATTAAATTCATACCTACGTATTCATCTTGATCTTTGCGATAGCGCTCATGTAAGTAAGAGATATAGGGGCTTCTTTCCGGGTGATACCCTTCTTCATCGTTACCTTTATTGAATGCCATGGCCTCTACTATAGGTAAACCCACAGGCAGTCCCACATATAAATTGGTATTCACGTTTAATCCTTCAGGCGCCGGTTTAAATCGAACCGTATAAGATTCCCCAAGGATATTGGTTACTACAGAGTCCTTTTCTTCTAGCACCTCATTGTCCCACTTGTATTGAACCGGCATCATCCAACAATCTAATCTGGGATCATTTAAACCTATTAGTTTATCCACAATAGTTTGTGCCGGCTTTAGCAGCAAATTAGGGTTTGGACTATTCAGCGGACCACCCGGTGCTGCATTGTTTTCATCTGTTCCCAGAAAATCCACTTTTGCATCATCCGTATTGTCGGTAAAGGTAAAATGTGAGGCTTCATTGAATTCTTTTTCCAAATCAACGCCCAATGCAGTCATTTCGGACTTTTTCCCAATCAAACGCATACTGTAACGCATACGCAAAGCATTGGCAAACCTTCTCCACTTCTGGGCATCTCCGCCATACAAGATATCTGAAGTAGCATTTACCAAATCTTTTGCCGGATCAAGGTTTTGAAGCAAAGCGTCCGCCTCTTTCAAATCTATCATAATCCCTTTGTATACATCTACTTGGCGATCATATTTTGGAAAGAATATGTCATTGTTGGCTTGCAGAGCACTAGAGTAAGGAATATCTCCATATAGATCGCTCATCAGACCAAAATGAAAGGATCGCATAATCAATGCTATCCCTTTAAAGAATTGATTATCCTCTTCTATGGCATTATCGTAAATAACCTGATTATTTCTAAGGATGTCAAAATAGCTATTCCAAGACTCATGCCCCCAGCCATAAAAATTGACAACCACCGCCCCTTCATTGGTCCCACGTTGCACATACTGCATGGCTCCTGCTATTTTAGAGTTTTCATAGCCCAAATTATGGTAAGTCTTTGCCGTATTTGACAATACATAAGTAAGAATATAATTGGATGAAACCTGCTCAGGACTGTTGGGGTTTATGTTGACTTCTGTCAGGTCTTCACAAGCCCAAAAAGAAGCTATCAATCCAATAGTAAATATGTTTTTTAATAGATTTTTCATGACTATCATTCAGTTAAAATTCTGCATTTACTTTCAAGCCTAAAGAACCTGTCCATGGCATTACATTGTAATATTCTACTCCCTGAATCCATCGGTTGCCGGTTTGCCTAAAAGCCCTCTCCGGATCTATGCCGTTTCCGGCTTCTATCCATACAAACAGATTATTTCCTACTACAGAAATTGAAGCGTTTCTCAAGCTTATTTTATCTAATAAATTGGTGGTTAAGCGATAAGTAAAAGCAATTTCCCTAAGCTTGACATAAGTAGCACTGTATAAGTTTCTGTCAGGGAAAGGTCGGTTGGCATACCGGTAGGCTTGAAAAGGATTTAACCATTGGGTAGTAGCTCCTCCAAGGTTTTCTATGTAAACGATATTGCCTTCAGCATCCCTACTTTCTCGCACACCTACGTTAAAACTGGCATCTTGCTCTCTATAGGTAGCCTCTTCCCCCGTCCAAGGCAAGCCTCCGTAAGCTGCATTTCTTCCCCCAATCCAATTGCCAAAATAGGCTTCAGGATTTTCTTTGATTTGATCTTCAATAGGTCTATTCGGGTCATAAGGCATGCCTGAAAGGGTTTCTTCCAACATCCCATTATTCCCCATAAACATCATGGTGTTGGAGTAAAATTCACCCCCTTGTCTCCAATCTATATTCGCATACAAACTAAAGTTTTTATAGCTAAAGGTTGGCTGAAAGGATACCATCAGGTCATGATTGAAATTCCCAATCTTAACTAGATTATTAACATCCTGATCTGCTTGGTACAATCCACTACCGGTAAGCACGGGGTATCCGAAATAAGGCGATTCTGTATCTTTCACGGTAAGTACCGGGCGCATGTATATGTCGCCTATATCTCCTCCTACGTAAGTTCTTAGCTCCGCTCCACTGTAAGAAGTGAAATTGTAATAGGTAATCCCATCTGCAAGCTCTTTGATACTTGTCCTGTTTCTGGAAAAGTTAACATTCAAGTCCCATCTAAAATCCCCGGAAATAATAGGTGAAGTACTAAGCCCTAATTCAAAGCCTCGGCTTTCCACCAAACCGGCATTAATGAGCTTACTGCTAGCCCCTGATTCTATAGGAAGAGCTATTGGCAATACTTGATTTTTATTTCCACGGACATAATAAGTTGCGTCTATGCCCACCCTATTGTTGAATAGAGAGATATCAAATCCTGCCTCTGAAGAAGTAGATATTTCAGGTTTTAAGGAAGTATTCCTCAGCAAGCCTCCCATGTACATACTTTTTGCAGTACCCCAGTCCAAGGCCGTATTGAAAGTAGGGATCAAACTATAGGGGGCCACATCATTACCTACCTGAGCTATCCCTGCACGAAATTTAAATAAATCGACAAAAGAAGGCATGTTTACCATTTCAGAAACAATGGCACTCAAGGATGCTGAGGGATAAAAATAAGATCGGTTTTCTATCGGTAATGTACTTGACCAATCATTTCTGGCAGTAATATCCAAATACAATTTATCTTGGAACCCGGTAGATACCGATCCATAAATACCGTAAATTACTTTCCAGAATTGCTGGCTATCATAGGAAACTGTACCTGGTGCCCCATTCGAAATGGTATACAGCATAGGAATGACCAACTGCCCTGCATTATTATCCATAAAGCCATACTTTTGCTCCATTCTGTTCGCTCCGGCCAATGCTGTAATGTTCCAATCTTCATTGAAAACTTTTTGATAATTCAGCATAAAGTCCAAGTTGTTCTCCTTGTTAATGTTGTTTCTTAAATGATATCCTCCATTGATTTGATCATAATTATTGTAAGCAATTATTGCCTCCTGCTGTTCATCATAAGAATCTCTTGCATAGCGGAGCATCATGCTTAGATTATTGGTGACATCATAATCGAGCTGTAGCTTACTGACCGTCCTGTTTCTATCAAAACCTGTAGGGTTTTCATTTACGACGAAATAGGGGTTGTTTTGCTTTTGTTTATATTTTCTCTGAAGAATACCTTCAGATCCCGGTACCCAATACTGTTGGAGATCAAGAATATTTACTTGCGCTCCTGTTTCATATAGACTTCTTACGGGAGAAGTTCTTCCACCATCAATAATGGGACGATTTTCTGAACCTGATTCAGTAATATTAATGGTTGCAGTTGCCCTTAGTCTGTCGGTGATATTATAACTGGTATTAAGGCCTATGGTAAGTCTAGAAAAATCTGTATTGGGGATAATTCCGGTATTGGCCATATTACCCACAGACAACCGAAAACTACCTTGGTCATAATCCCCACTGATAGCTACATTATTGGTATTGGTATAGCCGGTCTGGAAAAAATCTTTGAAACGATTTGGGTAGGACACCAATGGTGCAGGCTCTCCATTGCTATTCCATTGAACCCATTCTTCGCCAACATCCAGCTCAGGCCCCCAGCTTTCATTCTCACTCTCCTCAAAGACATGCGCTCCACTCTTCCCGGAAGCAAACTCATTTTGAATGGGAATGTATTTAAATGGAAAATCCATCACCACCGAAGAATTTACAGCAACACCAATTCCTTTTCTTCCGGAACCGGATTTCGTTGTTATCAATACTACTCCATTGCCGGCCCTGGACCCGTACAAGGCAGCTGCACTGGGCCCCTTTAGAATCGATACATTTTCTATATCATTGGGATTAATGTCTGAGATGGGATTACCCATGTCTGCTCCGCCAAACCCATTGTTCAATTTATTGGCAACAGGTACGCCGTCAATAACAAATAAAGGCTGATTGTCATTGTTTAAAGAATTGGCCCCTCGAATAATAATATTTACTGACGAGCCGGCAGTTCCATCCATTTGAGAGATTTGCACACCGGCAACTTTCCCTGCCATTGCATTGAGCACATTGTTTTGTGGTGTCTCTGTCAGGTCTCTCCCTTCCACATTTCCCACAGAATATCCCAAGGACTGCTTTTCCCTCTTCACACCCAAAGCGGTAACCACAGCCTCTTGAAGTGATTTCATGTCCTCTTGCATCGTGATGTCTACAATTTCTCGATTTCCAACTGCAACCTCTTGGTTTTCAAAGCCTATGAAAGAAAATACCAAAATGGCATTTTCATCTTCAAATTCAAGTGCATAATCCCCATTCTGATCCGTAACTGTGCCTATTGCCGTTCCCTTTAACAGAACAGTTACACCGGGAAGACCTAAGCCATCAATTTCAGAAATCACTTTTCCCTTGACCCTTTGTGAAACATCCACATTAGGTAAACTTTCTGAAATCCCATTGCTGCCATATGGCTCCATTGATACCAGTCTGTTATTTTGTGTAACAAGCTGGGACAAAACAGGTGTACCTGTACCCGACTGTCTGTTTTTGGCTATAATTACATAAGATCCCCCTCTCTGTTTTATAAATGATAGTTTGTTAGGGCTAAGGAGTTTATCAAGGTTGTTCTCCAGTGCTCCCTCCCAATCTATGCTCCTCATGTCCACAGTTATGTTTTGGATCATCCTGTCAGCAAATAAAATATCTGCTTTATAATAAGCCTTAAGCTTGTCAAGTGCTTCTGCCAAGGCTACACTGTATTGCGCCTCTGCCACCGGTATTTCTGCCAATTGCCGGGACTTTAAGTTATTGGCTTTGGCATCTGCAATTGGAACATGATGCATAAAAATGCACAATGCCCCAATCAAAAGTGAAAAGTGTAAAATCTTTTTCATGTCAGATTCAGGGTTTTAATTATTAATATTTAGTGCTGCTTTATTTAAATTATTTTTTAAAATCATGGCTAACCATTTCTTTTTCAATTGGCGGAAATAACTATTGAAAGAAAATTTTTAGATATGAGGGGGGAGTAAAGCCCTTATTCAGCATCATAAAATCTAAAAATATGCTCACCTGCTTCCATAGAAATACCTAAGACCTGAGCTACCGCAGTAGCAAATTCCTCAGCGTCTTCTGAGCGAAAGGAACCGGAAACAGTTAAATTTTTGATTGAGTCCGCGGATATTTCCACTTCCACACCATAATTATCCTTGATTAGATCCGAGATTTCAGCCAGACTCGTCTGGTTAAAGACATAGCGGTATTCTTTCCATGAAGCGAATTCTTCAGCTGTCTTTACTACTTTCTTTTGTAAATCGCCATCAGGTTCCATTCGGACTTTTTCTCCCGGCTTCATTATCACAGTTTCCCTACCGGTGGCATTGTGCTTGATCAATTCAACTTTTCCCGATTTTAAATGTACTTCTGTATTTTGGTGACGGTTGTAAACAGTAAATTCTGTACCATGTACCACCACGTCCAAACCATTTTTTGTTTGGACGATAAATTGATTGAATGGGTCATGGGCAACATCAAAAGAGGCTTCCCCGGACAATTCAACTTGCCTTTTGTCAGAAAAAAAGGTAAACCGAGCAGTTTTTAATTGGCTATTGGCATTTAAATAAACCAGCGTGCCGTCATTTAATGCCACAGTAGACAACTCTCCATAGCCTGAACTGTAGGTTTTTACCAATACAAAATCCAAAGCCCCGGAAAAAACTAAGGCAATGAATACTACAGAGGCTACCATAAAGAGTTTATAAGCCGGCAATTTGGGTTTTGTCGGCCTAGTATTATTCTCACTTTTATGAGGCACTACATGATCTATTTTTTTATTAAAATCTAGGAATGCCTGTTCGACATCAGCTATGTATTGTAGGTTTTGTCTTTCCCATTCTTCCAAACAAGAATAAAACAATTCCTCATTTCTTGTGGATTCATTGACCCAATCATCAATCCACTTTTTTTGGATTACGGAGACCGATCCATTAAAATATTTAATAAGTAAATCCCTTATGGTTTCTTTATCATGCATTATTATTCGAGTTATTGGTTAGGAAAAGGCGTGTGAATGCTCAAAATTCACTTAAATAGCTGCGTAAAAAGCATTAGCCAAAGCAGCCATTTATCCTTTAGCAATTGGCGAATGGCAATTTTTGAACGATAAAGTTGTGTTTCTACGGTTCTGACAGATAGCCCGATTTCTGAGGAAATCTCCTTCATGGTTTTCCCTTCAAATTGGAACAAGAGGTAAATTTTCCTTCGTTGTCCGGGAAGAGTTTCAATGGCTTTTTCAAAATCTTGGTAAAGCTCTTCGTATTCCGTAATGCTATCCGGTTGGTAAGTCTCAGGAATCCTTGGCTCTGAAGTGGTGCTCAACTCTCCCTTTCGTGCCAAATCATGTTTTAAATAATTAAAACCTCGGTTTCTTACAGATTGGAACAAATAGGAGCGAATGGAATAATTTACCTTCAAATAAAGCTTTTGATCATAAAAATGAACCAATAGGTCAGAAACCAAATCTTGTGCAACTTCTCTTGACCCTACAAAGCGAACAGCATGAGAACAAAGCGGTTGGTAGTAGCGTCGGAAAATCATTCCCATTCCTTTTTTAGGATCTTTTTTTAGCGCATGACAAATTAGCTGTTCATCATTCATTTTATCAGTTGAATTGGAAACGGAGGTTTCCTCTAAACTGATAGGTGACATGAGCCTTTTACTATTAATAGAAATTCTGGGTTCTGGCATTATTGTTTATGGTTTTATTTCGCCTGTCATTTAATATGACAATTAAATACCCTTGTACTACTTACAAAGTAAAAAAAATATTATTCGCTATTTTACTATTTTCAACCAATGCAAACCTACCCATATCACAATTATCCTATTGTTAATTTATAATTAAATAATTTTCATGGAATTTTACACCGGTGACCCTTAAGCTTTTTCAATGCAAACGGGTTATTCTAATATCCGTTCTATTAAAAAATCATTTTATACATTGGAATGGATTTAACTATTAGTAAATTTTAACTTATTCCTATTTAGAATGATAAAATAAATAGGTCTAAATATTTATGGAAAATCACCTCTATTCTAAGGTTTAACACATCCTCCGCAGGATCTAAATAGAAATTTTCACCGAAATCTTCATTTTGTTGTTATGGAACAGGCTTTATTTCGTCATATAGGTACAAGATGAAAACGGAAGAATTTAAAAATAGGGTGATTTCAATGTCAGAACGCTTGTACCCAATGGTGGCAAGGATGTTAGGTAGCCATGCAAATGCGGAGGATGCCATACAAGAAATCATGATTAAGCTTTGGGAGCATCGAGGACAAATTAAAAACCATCCCAATCTTCCAGCATTTATTTTCTTGACGGCAAGGAATTATTGCCTTGACTTGATCAAAAAGAAAAAACCTCCAGAAGATCAATATGATGCCAAAACCCAATTATTGGCTTCAGAACCTGAACATGACACCTATGAATGGCAGGAACTTAAACACAATATAGAGGGGATATTGGAAAGGCTTCCCGAACAACAAAAGGCAGTCATGATCATGAGAGATTTAGACGGGATGGAATTTATTGAAATTGCAGAATTGACAAAATTAAGAGTTGACCATATTAGGGTTCTTTTGTTCAGAGCAAGGCAACAAGTGGCGATAGAACTCCAAAAAACATACTGCTATGGAAAAGGGGACATTTAAAGATTTAATGAAAAAGTATGCTGAAGGACACAGTACACTTGAAGAAGAAGCGTTGTTATTCAAAAATTCAACTGATAAAAAGTCATTAGAAACACAATGGCTAAGGTATGTAAACGGGAAAAAGAAAATTCCAGCAGCAGATCTAAATGCTAAAGTTTGGGAAGCCATTAATAAAAAAGAAAAAAAGAGCCAAAGCCGAAAGCTAATCGTTGGGTTTATGTCCATCGCTGCATCCCTTCTACTCTTGTTGATTTATTTTAGACCAGAACCAATTCCAGAAACTAAAAGCCTTGCAGAAAATCAGGCCTTACTAAAGGAGGCTATGGCTATGTTTGAAAATGACAACATTAATAAAAAGAATAAAAAAGTGCTTTATGAAGATGATATCATCATCATATATGCTTCAAAATAATTAAGAAAAATTTAACCTTTAAAAACAATTCACAATGAAACAACTACTATTAATTATCGGTATAGCACTTGTGCCGTTTTGTAGTATCCAGGCTCAGGAAAGCAATGAAGACATCAAAAAAAAGCTTGAAATCACTATTAAAAATAATGACAATCCAGATGTCTACATAGATGGTAAAAAATACGACCATGCAATTGTTGAGTTGTTGGATACTGATAAAATAGCGACCATTAGCGTACTTAAGGATGAACAGGCTTTGAAAAGGTACAATGCCCCAAATGGAGTGATTTTAATTGAAACCAAATCAAAAAAAGAGGATCAAGTTAAAATTAGGTTCAAGGATGGAAACAATAATGAAACACAACCCTTAATTATCATTGATGGAATCAAGGCGGAAAAAGGAGACATGGAAAAGCTTGATCCAATAGATATAGCGTCCGTAGAAGTGTTAAAAGGAGAAAATGCTATGAAAAAGTACAATGCACCCAATGGTGTGGTGATCATTACAACAAAAGAATAATGCTATTTTCAATGATAATATCGGTTAAATATAGAAAAGGAGATTGCCCTTAACTCCATTTTTCAAGTACAATTTTCAAAGCAGCCCCTAAAAGGGTTGCTTTTTTTGCAATAATCACTTTAATACTGCTGAAACAATGAAATCAATTTTAGGTTCTATTAACAAAGTTTGATAGAATGAATACGCCCTTACACCCTATCAAAAGCAAGTCTCAAGTGTTAAGTGTAACTAAAGCGCCATTGATCTTGAAAAAAATCACTAATTTGGAGTTAGAATGCGAAAGAACCCATGCACTTATTATTCAGCTGACATTATCTCTTATTCGAACTTGAAGAGAAATAGTTTCGTTGTCAGCTAGGTGACTCGTGAAAACACCTATGATCAGTAACAATAAATTTTGAAGCAAAATAACAATGAAGCCAAAGCAAATTTTCATCGCCTCCTCAATCATTGCACTTATCTGTATACCTGCAATCTATCTCTTTATGCCCTCTATCCTTTGGATTTTATGGATAGTCATTCCCATAATGGTGATTGGGTTGGTTGATATTTTACAAACCAAGCATACCATCAGGAGAAATTTTCCTGTTATAGGGAATTTCAGGTATCTTCTAGAGGATATCAGACCTGAAATCATGCAATATTTTGTGGAAACGGATACAGAAGGAAGGCCCATCAACAGAATTTACAGGTCACTGATTTACCAGAGAGCAAAAAAGGTCAATGACACCACCCCATTTGGCACCCAAATGGATGTATATGCCACTGGCTATGAATGGATGGACCATTCCATTTATGCCAACAACCACGCGGATGTACATCATGAATCCAGAGTTTTAGTAGGAGGAGAAGCTTGTTTAAAACCTTATTCAGCAAGTATTTTAAATATTTCAGCGATGAGTTTTGGTTCCTTAAGTAAAAATGCGGTGTTGGCGATGAATACCGGAGCAAAAATTGGCGGCTTCGCCCATAATACAGGGGAAGGGGGAATAAGTCCCTATCACTTGGAACCCGGAGGAGATTTAATTTGGCAAATTGGCACCGGTTATTTTGGCTGTAGAACTGAAGCAGGCAATTTTAGTGAAGAAAAATTTCAACAAAGCGCTATCCTTGACAATGTCAAAATGATAGAGATTAAAATATCCCAAGGGGCCAAACCTGGACATGGAGGCATTCTGCCGGCTGCCAAAAACACCGAAGAAATTGCTGCCATCAGGCATGTAAAACCCCATACCGATGTTCATTCCCCACCCAAACATACAGCTTTTGAAGATGCAGAGGGATTGATGCTATTTATTCAAAAATTAAGGGATTTATCCGGAGGAAAACCCATTGGTTTTAAAATTTGTATTGGCAAAAAAAGCGAATTTATAGGCTTGTGTGAAGCCATGGTTAAGCTGGGCATCAAACCGGACTTTATCACCATAGATGGTGGCGAAGGTGGCACAGGGGCTGCACCCATTGAATTTTCAAATTCCTTGGGAATGCCCTTAAAGGATGGATTATCCTTTGCCATAGATACTCTCAGGGGCTATGGTTTGAAGAAAGACATCCGAGTGATAGCTTCCGGAAAAGTATTAAGTGGATTTGATATTGCCAGGTCAATAGCCATAGGAGCAGATATGGTCAATAGTGCCAGAGCCATGATGATTGCTACCGGCTGCATTCAAGCCTTGGAATGCAATATCAATACCTGCCCTACCGGAGTTGCAACCCAAGACAAAAGTTTAATGAAGGGTTTGGTGGTAAAAGACAAGGCTCAAAGAGTGGCCAATTTTCACGAAGAGACTGTGAAAAGTTTTATTGAATTAATTGCTGCATCAGGAATAAGGAAAACTGAAAAACTCAACAGAGAACATATCAACAGGAGAATTGGGATGAATCAGGTTTTAAAATACAATGAAATTTACCCGGAGGTACCTGAAGGCGCTTATTTAAAGGCTAAAAGCAATGGGGTAAAGGAGAAAGTGATTGAGAAATAAAATGCATTTTTCACAATTGCTTTTTTTAATGAATCAGAAATAATATGTAAAGAGTGAATAAATATACCCCTTATTATGCAAACAATCCTAGGTTCAAGTGGTGCAATAGGTACAGAATTAGCTAAAGCTTTAGCAGCTTATACGCAGCAAATAAGACTAGTCAGCAGAAACCCCAAAAAGGTAAATGAAACGGATGAAACATTTCCTGCAGACGTGTTAGATGCCAAAGCTTTAAAAAAAGCCATAGACGGTTCTTCAATTGTATATGTCACTGTTGGATTTACCTACAGCCATAGGCAGTGGGCTGAGAAATGGATACCTTTCATTAAAGACCTAATAACTATTTGTTCTGAAGAGAACTGTAAGCTGGTCTTTTTTGACAATATCTACATGTATGACCCCAATTTTCTCAACGGAATGACTGAGGAAACGCCAGTGAACCCATCAAGCAAGAAAGGCCTTATTAGGGCGAAAATTGCACAGATGATTTTGGATGCGATCAAAAAAAATAAAATCCAAGCGCTTATAGCTAGATCAGCAGATTTCTATGGTCCTTCAATATCAAATAATAGCCTTCTTACTGAAACTGTTTTCAAACCACTTAGCCATGGTAAAAAGGCAAATTGGCTAATCAGTGACCGTTTTTTGCATTCTTTCACCTATTCCATTGATGCTGCAATTGCCACCGCTCTACTAGGCAATACTGAAAAGGCTTATGGAGAAGTTTGGCATTTACCGACTGCTTCTGCACCTTATACCGGTAAACAATGGATCGAAAAAATTGCAAAAGAACTAAAAACCGAGCCCAAAACTCAACTAGCACCTAAGTTTCTTGTTAAAGTGATGGGATTATTCAACTCCATTATGAAAGAATCTGTGGAAATGCTATATCAGTATGATAGGGATTATGTTTTTGACAGCAGTAAATTTGAAAAGACTTTTAATTTTACACCAACCTCCTATGACTTGGGGATAAAAAAAATAGTTGAAACTGATTATAAACAAGTTAAAAATTAATTACCCTCCAAGTAGAGAAATGGAATTATTTGAACGAGAAAAGGACCCTAATAAAAACATTCTCCCATTCGATGGTACTGTAAATTATTTCGGAAAAGTACTTGATCAAAAGGAGGCAGATAAATATTTTTCCATTTTATTGGATTCTATCGAATGGAAAAATGATGAGGCCATCATTTTCGGTAAAAAAATTATCACCAAAAGAAAAGTGGCATGGTATGGAGAGGAAGCCTTTGAATATACCTATTCCAAAACTACAAAATCCGCACTTCCTTGGACTCAAGCCCTTCTTGATTTGAAGCTTTTGATAGAAAAACAAACAGGTGATACCTATAACTCTTGTTTACTAAACCTTTATCATGATGGTAGCGAGGGCATGGCTTGGCACAGTGATGCAGAAAAGGACTTAAAAAAACATGGCTCAATTGCTTCCTTAAGTTTGGGTGCAGAAAGAAAGTTTGCTTTTAAGCACAAAGAAACTAAAATTAAAAAAGAGCTAATTTTAGAAAATGGAAGCTTGTTAGTAATGAAAGGAAGCACCCAAAACTATTGGCTTCATCGATTACCTCCTACTAAAAGGGTATTTGGTCCTCGAGTTAATTTAACTTTCAGAACCATTCTAAAAAAACGAGATTTATAACCTGGATCTATGCTTATCACATGAAGATTTACCGATCAAAAATAGGCCCAGAATTGCTTAATCCTAATGGTCTATTGATCCTCTGGATTAAAAAATGATGCATTGGATATAGCAGGGCAAGTGACAAATAATAAATCCCCAAACCCAAGAAAGAGGCCCTTTTTGGATTTGGGGATTTTTTTTATGGTTGATTCTGTTAATTTAAAATTATTTTGCTGGTACCCAAAGCACCGCATCGGCCACAACCGTTCCATCGGAACCCTCTGTACTTACTGTTACAAAGGGATTTGTCCCAACTTCAATGCTATAAGATCCAACTTTCACCCATTCTCCTCGGGTTTGACCTTCCACCCTAATGTCAGACTCTTTTACAATAACTTCATTTTCTGTTTCCCCATCAGAAATGGTAATCTTCGTTTGACTACTCGCATTCTCAGTTCTGGAAAAATAGACATAAACATCATAATCTCCATTTTCAACCACTTTCGGACTGAACTTTACCGTGTTAATAGCATTATTACTTCCTGAACTTTTCAAAAGTGTAGGGCCATAGCCATGCCTATTTTGTTGTTCCCATTCACCATTAACCACTACCCCATCATCATCGTTGTCCACTAAAATCTCTGCAGTACTTCCATCTGCCAATGGGTTAGACCTAAGCTCTGCTTGTAATTTTTTGATGGACAAATCTTGGACGGATAGCCCTTCATCCAATGCCAAACTAGCCGCTACTGCAGCCGATTGACCAAGCACCATAAAGACAGGCTCCATTCGAATAGAGCCGTAAGCTATATGACTGGCAGACAAAGCCACCGGAACCAATAGATTTTTCGCTTCATTTGCTTTAGGAATAATGGATCGATAGGCAATTGGGTAAGGACCAAATCCTCCTATTTCAACATTGCCTTCATTTTTCACCATCTTTTCCCCATCCTTTTCAACCACCACTCTCTGGATATTATGAGAATCCATAGTATATGCAGCCATCCCAACACCATCTTCCACAACTTCTTCACCTACACAATTGGCTTGGGTCATCACATATTCTCCTACCATCCTTCTCACTTCACGCACATAAAGCTGTGGAGTCCAGTGATCAGTGTCTACATATTCGTCTTTTGGGTAACCCCATTCCTTCATAAAATCTTGAAGTTCTTTGGGAACTCTCGGATCTGTTTTGTAAAAATAAAGCAGGGATTTGGTATATAAAGTGTGCGCATCGATAATTTCCTGGCGTTTTTCATAACTCCCTTCCGGATATTCATGATTCATCCCTATCATATCAGTGGAAAAACCTCCCCTATTGTTAATATCTGTCTTGTTATTTGGCATTCTACTCCAAATAAAATACTGGTTAATCGTTCTTTTTTCCGGCTGAGCCTCAAAAAGCCTTACCAATAGGTCGAACATTGAAGGATCATAACCCTCAGGTTTGGTGATTTCTATTCTGTTATCGGGATCATTGGTCAGGCAAATCCTATAGTTATAAGCTTGAATCTTATCATCTCCTGTACCATCCTCAGCTAGTGTCCCTTCACTAATCCCCCAAAGGAGTCCACTTGATGGATCTCCCGAGACTTTATAGGGGTCCACTCCATCTGGAAATTGATGACCGTTCATTAGCTGTACACCATTGTATGTCTCACCATAAACCTCATTGGCTTCCCTTCCAATGGCATAGGTCACCCCTGATTTAGCCATAAGATCGCCTTCATAGGTGGCATCAATAAACATTTTACCGGCTACTTCTCGTAAAGGTTCTGAAAGGTTGGCGGCATTTTCAAGAGCTATTTTGGTTATTGTACCCTCCTTATTCTCAACCTCCTGAACCCTAAATCCATACTGAACAGTAATTCCAGCCTTATCCAAGTATTCTTGAAATGTGGCTTTGGCTACACTGGGTTCAAATATCCATTGTTCAAATTTCCCATAATGATCCCCAAGTTTTCTATAAAAGTCTCTGGACAGTCCTGTTACAGCAAACTTATTCCCAATGTCTGTATACCCTAAGCCTCCGGTAGTCAGCCCCCCCAGGTGTTGACTGGGTTCAATTAACAAAACGGATTTCCCCATTGTTTTGGCGGTGTAAGCTGCGATGACTCCGGAAGAGGTTGCACCATACACGACCACATCGTAGACTTTTTCCTCCGATTTTTCAGGAGATGAACAAGAACTCATGACGCTTGAAAAAATCAAGCAAAGTAAACCTAAGTAGTTAATATTTTTTTTCATTATTTTTCATCAATTGGTTTTTGTAAATACAATTAATCTTAAATCCATTACTTGGCTCCCCGGGATATTGAGCGCTGTCAGAGATAAGGTTGCCTCACCTTTTTCTAAGTCGATTTCCCCTAATTGCATGTCTTTGAAATCTTTAACATAAGACTCCATTCTTTCAACTCGGTCATTTTCCATTCCCATTAACGGTGGGTCATGCCCTACTTCCACTTTTCCATCAATATAATTTGCACCTAATTGAAGCCTAAAAGTGGAACCTACATCATCCGACGGGCAGGTATAATATAATTCAACCTCATATTTACCGGCCTCCAGCACTTCTACCTCCCAAATGATACTGTCTTCCAAACTTCGCCAGTTTTCAAAAAATGAATCATTGGGAAAGCGATTGGATCTTTGGACTTGCCCATGTGCTTCTCCATCTCGGGCAGGCAACTGTGTGTATTTTGCCCCGGGAGCGCCTAAGGTAAATGAGCGTGTTGTAAGGTCTTTTTCTAATTCATCAGCCATCTCTTTTTCCCAAGCCTCTTTTGCTGAGCTTAGTTTCGCTGTTAACTCCGGCTTACTATCTTGTATTGGGTGTAGTTGATAAGGATCCTTAACCATATCAAACAAGTTTCCTTCGTGATCAAGAAGGAATTCTTGGCTCCTTAAACTGGTTCGACTATTCCAGTGACGAAATAGATTTCTCTCCTCCCAAGAAGCGTTTTCATTGAATATTAAAGGTTTTAAGCTTTTCCCATCGATCGGTTGATCTGTATGGTAAGAAATACCTAACAAATCCATCAAGGTTGGAAAAAGATCAATAGCTCCTGCAATTTCCTTGATAATTTTCCCCGCGGGAATTGTTCCTTTCCATTGCATAAAAAAAGGACTTCTTACCCCTCCTTCATCTGTAGAACCTTTTCTCCCTTTCATTCCTCCGTTCCACCTAAAACTATTGGGACCATTGTCACTAAAATAAATCACAATAGTGTTTTCTTCTAGTTTAAGCTTCTTTAACTGGTCCATCACTCGACCCACATTCCAATCGATATTCTCACACATGGCCAAAGCTGCCTTTGTAAATGCAGGATCTTCTTTATTGACAAGGCTATCAAGCTTTTTGTCGGCAAAGGATTCGTACCAACGGTCTGGTACCTGCATGGGGGAATGAGGAGTATTGAGTGGCAAGTAAACTAAAAACGGTTTGTCTTTATTCTCCTCTATAAAAGCCATGGCCTTGGATGTAAGATCGTTTGGAAGAAAACCCTGTCCTTGTACGGGTTTTCCATTGTGTTCTAATGGAGGGCTAAAATAATTGCCCCAATGTCCGCTACAAAAACCGTAAAATTCTTCAAAGCCCCTAGCATTGGGATGATAGGGATGTTGCATTCCATTGTGCCATTTTCCAAAGGCTCCCGTAACATACCCTTCCTTTTGGAGCACCTCAGCAAAAGTTATCTCATCCAGATCAAGTCTTTCCTGCCCTGCTGAAGTCCCAGTTACCCCTCCACGCAAATGGTACCTTCCTGTAAGCATTTCTGCTCGAGTTGGAGAGCAAACAGGCGATACATAAAAACGATCAATACTAATTCCTTCTACACCTAGTCTATCTATATGTGGTGTTTTTAAATTAGGGTTACCCGTAAAACTTAAATCTCCCCAACCTTGATCATCTGTAAGAATGATCAAAACGTTTGGCTTGGCTTTTTCGTTTTCTTCTAGTTTGCAGGCATAAAAAGCACACATACAGCAAAAAAACACAAAGATCTTACCGACAGAATTTACGGATAACCCCATATTTATCAACAATTAAATTTTTATCAGAATGAAAGAAGTGAACCAAACCTTATATTAAAAAACGCTTTTAATAGGTATAAATGGTCCACTTAGATTCATTTAATTTTTAATTTCAAACCCCAAGACTTATTGAATTTTATCCGCAACTGTCAGCACCTGTCCATCTTCCAACAATTTGGCTTTCAATTCAGAATAAGGAAGTTCCTGTACACTTATTTCTTTATCTATGGACATCACAGCAGCAGTAGCAGCAGATTGTCCTAGGATCATAAATACGGGTTCCATTCGAATGGAACCAAATGCGATATGACTTGCGGAAACAGCTACAGGTACTACGAGGTTTTGAATTTCATCCGCCTTAGGGACCAAAGATCCATAAGCAATTTCGTAAGGCTGCTTAAGATGCACACCTATATCTCCTTCATTTTGTACATGTCCATTTTCATCCACATAACGTTGAATATTGTGCGAATCAATACTATATGACCCCATGCCTACTGATTCAGGAGTTGGTCTTTTTTGCATCAATTCATTTTCAGTCATCACATATTTCCCTATCATTCTTCTGGCTTCTCTTACATAAATCTGATGAGGCCAGTTGCCATTGTCGGTAAATTCATCCTTGGCCAATCCCCATTTTTTAAATTCATCTTGAGTTGCTTTTGGTACTCTCGGATCATTGGCTACATAATATAGCAATCCTTTCTGGTAATCTTCATGTTCTTTTATGATCTCTCTCCTGCGTTCGTAGCTGGCCTCAGGGTAATCGTAATTCATTCCAATATTATCAGAACTAAAGGGGCCGTGGTTATTGGTATCCGTTTTCTTATTCGGGATCATGTCAAACTTTCCAAACCACTCGTCCCATCCTGCATCGAAGATTCGTCCAAGCACCTCATATTGGGAAGGGTCATAATTATCCGGCTTAGGGAAAGGAACTTGGTTGTCCGGATGTACAGACATACAAGTCCTAAAGCAGTAAGCCTGAACTTTATTATCCCCTTCACCTTTCACGCCGGGATCTTCACCACTTATTCTTGGCAATAAGCCGGAGGAAGGATCTCCCGGAATCACATAAGGATCAATGGGTTGATCCAGCACTTGAAAGTGATGTCTGTGATGATAAACTCCGGTTTGCACTCCATTCCACTCTTCACCATAAACGTCGGTACCTTCTCTACCCACATGATAACTTACACCGGCAGCTGCCATTAAATCTCCCTCGTAGGTCGCATCGATGAACATTTTACCTTTAAACTCTTTCCCACTTAAAGTCCGAATTGCAGTGATTTTTCCATTTTCAACCGTTACTCCAGACTCCCTATCTAGCCATTCATCACGAAGAACCTCAATACCTAATTCTTCAACCCATTCATCATAGACTTCTTCTGCCACATGTGGTTCAAATATCCACATGGTCCTGAATTTACCATCTATGGCCGGAGTTCCTTGTCCTTTGTTTCCAAAATCACTTTGAGCCTCCCATTTCCAAGCATCATCCTCCGCATACTTATCATACACGCGTTGGTAAAATTCACGGGACAAACCACCAATCACTTCCTTTTTTCCGGTATCTGTCCAACCCAACCCACCGGAAGTCAAACCTCCTAAATGAATATCAGGGGAAACCATGATGACAGATTTACCCATTTTTTTTGCCTGAATGGCTGCTGTTACTGCGCCGGAAGTGCCTCCATAGACGACCACATCTGTAATTTCTTCTTGTTCAGCAGCCGGACCGCAAGCCATGAACACCCAAAGCAGTGAGAGGCTTAAAAAGACAGACTTGATAGTACCTGTTTTTCTCATAATTTTAATTAGTTTATTGTTTTATTTATTGAATTCATTTTTTCCATTTTCTAACCCTTACTGAATGATAGGTTAAGTAAAAAGAAGGGTATCGCATTGCTACCATTATTTATTAATACCTATAGATTTTTAAGCTTCATTCCAATGGGGTCCCAACCGACAATTTTCTTTTCAAAATAACTGATATTTCCTGCTTCTGTAGGACCTGAAGCACGGAGGCCAAAGACGGCATCCTCTACCACAGGTTTCCCATTCCGAATAGACTCAAAGAAATTAACAAAATGCTCATACCTATCCCCTTTATAATTGGAAGGAACCTTAAATTCAAATTCCTTGGGCCCGACCATTTCAGCTTTTTGTGGATATTTTTCTCTATGGGCAGCTTTTAAAGCCTCCTGCATGGCTTCCGGAAAACTATTCAAGGACATTCCCGGGTCTTTTGGAAATGGAGTTTTGCGTAGTTTTAATCCATTAAAGTCTATCGTTATGTCCCCTTCGGACCCTACAATTCTAAAAAGAAAATTATTCCCTCCACCACTTACCAGATTGGTTCTTAAGGATAAATTAAATGCAGGGTGGGCATTGGTTTTGGGATAATCAAACAATCCCAAATGAATATCGGGTACGTCTCTTCCATCTTTCCAATACCTCAAGCCTCCGGTTGCTTGCACTCTTTCAGGGCCCTTGGAGCCGGTTACAAAATGTAACATGGAAAGCATATGCACATACAAATCACCTGCTACGCCCGTTCCATAATCTTGGTAATTTCTCCACCTAAAAAAACGTAATGGGTCCCATTCTCTTTTTGGCGCATTTGAAATATAAGTATCCCAATCCACTGTATCCGTAGATGCATCCAGCGGAACAGTATATTGCCAAGCTCCTCTCGCACTATGCCTGTCAATTTGGGCTTCTGCAAAATTGATTTCACCTATTTCACCTGCCGCCAAGAGTTCTTTTGCCTTGGCGTGTATTATTGAACTAACATATTGACTACCTACCTGAAAAACCAATCCAGTACTTTTTTGCTTGGCAATGATTTCATGCCCATCCGCTGAACGCTGCACCATAGGTTTTTCACAATAGACATGTTTGCCTTTATCCATAGCATCCAAGCTAATTTTCTGATGCCAATGGTCAGTGGTTGCATTTATGACAGCATCCACATCTGCCCGTTCCAGTATCTCTCGATAATCCTTGGTGGTAAATATATCAGCCCCCCACAATTCCTTAGCCCGGGTAAGCCTTCCATCATACAGGTCGCAGGCAGCCACAATTTCAACTCCATCTACCATCAAGGCTGTATTTACATCTCCTATACCCATACCTCCGGTACCGATCACTGCTATCCGAATATTATCATTCGAAGCTATAGGTTTTCTTTGGAACAACTCGAGGTAGGCGGATGACTTAGCCCCCTTTATGGTTCCGGCAAAAACTGAGGGAGATCCAAGGGCCAAAGCGGCAGTACCGGAAGCTTTTTTTAAGAATTTTCTGCGGTGGTTTTTCGGTTGATCAGACATAAGATGGTTTTTAGATTTTATTTGAGTTCTCTCCTTATTTGGCCCTTGTTAACTAATTTCGCATCGATAACCGACAAGAGGCCAAGCAATTGTTTCTAGTAATTCAAAATTTGATTGTCTCTAAGGAGTACCTCCCTCAATAAAGAATAATCCAAATCCTGCACGGCTACACCTCGATCAATGGCCAAAGAAGCTGCTGTGGCTGCTGATTGGCCCAAAACCATAAAGACCGGTTCCATTCTAGCTGACCCAAAAGCAACATGGCTGGCACTAATACAAACCGGTACAAAAAGATTCTCCTTCTCACCTTTTTTGGGCACAATAGACCGGTAAGGAATGGGATAAGCAGTTAATCCTCTGGCTTCAAAATTACCTTCATTCTGTACATAACCATTATGGTCTACGTAGCGCTGAACCATGTGAGAATCCATCCCATATGAGCCCATTCCTACACCATCTTCTACCTGAGGTACCATACCTTCACAATCCGCCTGAGTAATCACATAATCGCTTACCATTCTCCTAGCTTCTCTCACATAAAGTTGCGGGGTCCATCCGTTTCTATCCTTGAACTCATCCTTAGTCATCCCCCATTTAGATACCACATCTCTGACTTTCTTTGGAATTCTTGGATGATAAGCCAAGCTCCACATTAACCCCTGCTGGTATTCCAACTGCCTTTGGGCATAAGCTTCCCTTTCGGCATAGCTTGCTTCCGGATAATCGAAATTCTGACCTATAAAATCTGTTGAAAAGCCTTTCTGGTTATTGGTATCTGTTTTTTTATTTGGCATGGGGGTATTGATCCAAGGAACCAATGGATCACCATAGTGGTACATCTCCTCAAGAGGCCCATTAGCTGCTTCATAATTCCTAAATAGCAACTCATATTCTAGTTCCTTGTAATTGTCGGGTTTCTCAAATGGAATTCTATTCTCCGGATGATTTGTTAAGGTCATCCTGTAACAATAGGCTTGAATTCCTTTGTCAGCTGTCCCGTCTATTCCCGGACCACCTTCAATAATAAAAGGCAATAAGCCACTGGAAGGATCACCTTTAATTATGTATGGGTCTACTCCGGGAACAAAATTGTGGTGAATGGCATTTCGGGAAACATTCCCTTTTAAAGTAAGGTTATATTTATTGGCCTGTACACCATTCAATGTTTCTCCATATTGACTATTGGCCTCCCTTCCTGTAGTATAACTCACTTCGGAAGCAGCCATAAAATCTCCTTCATAGGTTGCATCCATAAACATTTTACCGGAATAAGTCTCTCCACTTTCCATAGTGATGGAAATAATTTTGTTGTTTTGAGAGTTTACACCGCTTTGCCTGTTCAGTCGTTTTCCGATGACCAGTGTAACATCTTCTGCAGCCAACATTTCATGATAAATTTTCATGGCTACGGATGGTTCAAAAGTCCACATGGCATCTTCACCATCATTTGATCTTGTTTGGTCTGGCCTAGATAAGTAGGCCAACCGATCCTCATATTTCCATGTAGAGGGGTCCTTATAGTATTCCATTATGTTTTGGTAAAACTCCCTGGAAATACCCCCTATCACATCTTTGTTGCCTATATCTGTTGCTCCCAAGCCCCCTGTTGTCAAACCACCCAAATGGTTTGAAGGCTCAATTAGAATTACTGATTTACCCATTCGAGACATTTGAATGGCCGCTGCAACTCCTCCGGATGTCCCCCCATATATAACCAAATCATAAGTGGAAGTTTGGGCTTTCACCATAACAGACGAGGCACCGAATAGAAGAAATAATAAAACAGTAAACAGGCGTTTCATGATTTTTAAATTTTAATTGAAAATCAGCAAATGGTATAATTTTATCTAAACTCTAATCTTAAGATCTATCACATGGCAGATGCTAAATGTTCGTTCAATTGATTCAATAGTTTATCAGCCAATTCGGAATTTTCGGCATATATATTTTTTGTTTCTCCAGGGTCTTCAGCCAAATCATAAAGTTCTCCGGGAGATGTAAAGGGATAATCTCCAAGCCCCACTACCTTCCATTTACCCTCTCTCAAAGCGTAGGACTCCCCACTTCCCCTCACGACTACAGCTTCTCTCTTTTCCAAATCTACTTTATCTCCATAAAAAACAGGCAATAAATTGTACCCGTCTCTTGAAGCTCCTTCAGGTATTTTTTCACCCACCAAAGCAGCCAAAGTAGGTAAAACATCATTCAAGGCTATTAGCTGATCACTTACATGTCCTTCAGGAAAATTTCCTTTCCAACTTGCTATTAAAGGCGTTCTAACACCTCCCTCATAAACAGACCATTTGGTTCCCCTGTAGGGGTAATTGGGCTGATGTGCATCAGGATTAATCTCCTTATTCACATCAGAGGGACTATTTGAATGGGCTTCACCGTCTTGGCCAGCATGGGTAGCAATAAACTGAGAGCCATTGTCACTTGCAAAAATAATGAGGGTATTCTCCCTCAAGCCTAGCTCGTCAAGCTCTTGCAATAATTCACCTATATAATGATCCAGTTCGAATACATAATCCCCATAAGGTCCGGCCTCAGTTTTACCAATAAATTCATCAGAAACAGCCAAAGGAATATGAGGTACATAGGGGGAATAATAAAGAAAGAAAGGTTTGTCTGAAGCTTCACTTTTATATTTCTGAAGATAATTCATACTTTCTTTGGTGATATAGGGTAGAAAATCCTTTAAAGGTAATTCCATAAGCTCTTCTCCCGGGGAAGCTGCTTCTGTGGTATATAAATCATGTTGAATGGCTCCAACAATTTTTTTATCTTCAAAAAGCCAACATTCACTGGCACAACTGAAACCAAACCAGTGTTGGAAACCCCGGTCCATGGGTCCATCACTTAATGGTTGATTGAAGTCAATGTTTGCCCCATTCTGCTCATCGTGAAATTTTCCATATCCCACAGGGACCTCACCATCTGTTGTAGGGAAAGTTGTGCCCAAATGCCATTTTCCAAACCCCACGGTTTGGTAACCTGCACTGGTAAGCATCTGAGGCAAAGTCAATGTCTCCTCCCCAATCATTGACGGCTCGTAATTCCTCATCACTCCGCTTTTCTTCCAACTTCTCCATGGGTACTCGCCGGTCATTAGGGCATACCTACTTGGAGAGCAGACAGAAACTGGACAATAAGCTTCTGTGAACCGCACACCTTCTTCTGCCAATTGATTCAGATTAGGTGTAAAGGTCTTGGAATTCGAGTTGTACACCTCCAAATCACCATAGCCCAAATCATCTGCAAAAATAAATAAGATATTAGGTAAGTCCTTTTTAACGATTTCTTTATCCTGAGATTTGCATGAAGCTAATAAGAAAGTAACCAAAACCAAGTACCCCGAAAGTCTTTGTATTTTGGCAAATAGTCTTTGATTAAATAATTTTTTTCCCATTCTTTTAGCGTCTTCTCTTCTCATTTTTAAAAATTGTGAAATTTTATACCTACCAATTAGGTAAGGGGTCTATTTATTATAAAACACAAATAATTTATTTGTGCGTATTTCATTTTCTTGGTCAATATTTTATTCTCAAAAGCGCAATCTATTGGTTCACTAAAATAACAACTCTTTTGCACTTGTAATTTAGCTTTGAATAATATTATTTTTTATCAAACTGATCATGAATATTGTTTGGCATTGCTTACCCTATTAATACCTATGACTTTAGCATAATCATCCATAGGTACTAGATTAAATCTTTTTTTCATGTTCATGTTAGCTAGAGGATATCACCTTCAAACCATATTTCAAAAGAGAGTTTCCCACTCCAAGATCAATGAACTGAAGCAGGAAACTCAATTATTTTATTAAGTCATTTTATCGATAGGTATCAGCTTCCAATTTAATAACCCGGATTCTGAGTAAGTGCGGTATTGGTCTCTAATTCTATTCTAGGGATAGGCCACAAGTAATCTCTTTCGGGATTAAATGCCCTTGTTTCCACTACCACCATTTCATTTGCATTGCTGATATTGTCATAAATGGGAGTACCCATTTCATCTATCATTGGCGGCGAATTCAACCATCCTCCTCCACCATACCTGTTTACTCTTCCTCTTACAGGACCGGGGATTACATCTTCTGCTATCCTCCACCTTCGGATATCAAAATACCTAAAACCTTCCATTCCCAATTCATGCCTTCTTTCCTTTCTAACAATATTCCTTAATTCATCTTGGGTTTTCCCGGACGTTAAGAGCGGCATTTGTACCGATTCTCTGGAGCGGAGGGCATTGATTGCTTCATATACAGATTCATCCAATTGATTTAATTCAACCTTTGCTTCCGCATAATTCAGCAATACCTCGCCTAATCTGAAAATGGTTAGATTCTGATCTGTGGACCCTACATCTGTGGGATAATTGGCCACATCTATATGCTTCCTATAAAGATAACCGGTAAAAGAAGCATAAGCATGTTGTGCCTCGATATTTGGAACCCTTATCATTTCATCCCCCGTAAATTCCCAAGTCATGGTACTGTCTCGGTGCGTCTCATAGATCCAATTTACCAAACGTGAGCCCGGTACTACCAATGTATGGCCTAACCTTGGATCTCTGTTCTCAAATGGACTATCGGGCTTATAAAGAGGCGACTCATCAATCGGCAAACCATCGATACAATTGTAAGTATCTACCATGTCTTGAGGTGGCTTTTTATTTGAATGCCCCAAGGCCATTCTGGACCAAAAATTCCTGGGCATATTGTGGGTAGCTACCCCACGGAGATATTGGATCCTCATGATCACTTCAGGTGAATTATCTCCTGCAAAGGTGAACATTCCTTGGTAATCAGGGTCGATTTGATAAGCCCCGGAGTCTATAAGTTCCTTGGCTGCCGCTGCAGATTCTTCCCATCTTTCATTCCATAAAGCTACTCTAGATATCAATGCCAAAACGACTCCTTTTGTCACCCTTCCTTTTTCAGAGGCATTTATAGGTATATAATTTTTCACCTCATTTAATTCTGAAAGCACAAAATCTATCACAGCCTCTTTAGAAGCCCTAGGTGTTTGGGACTCTTCCAGAGTTAGTGTGCTTGTAATCAAGGGTACATCACCATAAAGCTCCGCCAAATAGGAATAAAAGTAAGCCCTTAAAAATCTAGCTTCACCTACCAACCTATCATAGTCTTCAGGGTCCATTTCCTGTTTTAGTTGGTTACTTTTAGAGGTAATATAATTTACTCTATTTATTCCTCTATAGAAATGAGACCAAAAACCGTTGGTAAATCCATTGTCAGCATTTTGTTCTCCTCTACCCAAAGCTTGAAGGGTACTTCCATTTCGGTCCCAACCATCATCCGAGGCAAAGTCGAAAGATAAAAACCATGCTACTCCTACGGGAAAATACCAAAGTCTATTATAAACTCCTGTAACAGCCATTTCCAATTCAGTTTCATTGGAAAAATAGGTTTCGCTTGAAGGAGAGTCTAAGGGCAGTCGCTCTAAATATTCATCATCACATGCTGAAGAGAAAATCAAAGCAGGTATCAATATTGTATATATTATTATCTTTTTCATCAGTTCCAAGTGTTTAGAAATTAACATTCAAACCCATCGTATAGGTAGTCATCTGAGGATACCATCCACCATTACTAACCGGAGCTTCAGGATCATAACCTTCATAAAAATTATGAACCGTAAACAAATTCCTACCACTCAAATACAGTCTCAGTCCTCTTATATTTATCTTGGATAAAGCTGTTTCTGGAAAAGCATAACCTACTTGAATATTCTGACCTCTTAAATAGGCTGCATTTCTCATCCAAAAACTCGAATTTTGCTCGTTATTGGTTTGATTCCAGGCTAACCTAGGATAAGCAGCATCAGTATTGGTTGGTGTCCAACGGTCCTTGTGCTGTTCTTGTACCGTACCTCCTAGGTAAAAAGGCATGATGCCTTGACCATACATGTAGCCATCTGCTTTCCCAACTCCTTGTAGAAAAACAGATAGGTCAAAGCCTTTATAGTCTGCACTAAATCGAAAGCCAAAAGTATGTCTTGGTATGGGGCTACCTATCACCGCTAGGTCACGGTCATTGATCATGCCGTCTCCATCAATGTCTTTGTATTTGATATCTCCGGGAGCAATATTTCCAAATTGATCTGCATGATTGTCTACCTCCTCTTGCGATTGAAACAAGCCCTGATCAACATATCCAAAGAACGATCCAATCGGATACCCCTCTCTATTAACTGTCAGACCCGTATTCTCTATTCCTTTCATGTCGATGATTTCATTGCGAACATCGGAATAGTTTACCATGATGCTATAATTCAGTTCACCTACCTTATTCCGGTAGTTCACCATCAAATCATAGCCCTTGTTTAAGACCTCTCCTGCATTCTGAAAAGGTGCACTTAGTCCAAGGGTCTGTGGGATATTTAAAGCCAGAAGAATATCCTTGGTTCTTCTGATATAATAATCTGCAGACACATCTAATTTCCCCCAAAGGTTAAATTCAAGTCCAACATCTGTGGTTTCAGTCGTTTCCCATTGTATGGATGAATTGGCCATACTGTTCAATGCAGCACCAGGAGCATTTGCCCCTCCAAATGTATAGTCCTGTGCGCTTCCACCTAAAGCCATAAAGGCTGCAAAAGGATAAAGGCCAATATTTTGATTACCTAGCTGTCCCCATGAGGCCCTTAGTTTCAAGTGGTCAACTAAACCTGAGTACTGCTCCATAAATCCTTCTTCAGAAATACGCCAGCCCGCAGAAAATGATGGAAACACTCCAGATCTATTGCCTTCAGCAAACCTGGAAGAAGCATCTCTACGTACATTTCCTTCCAATAAATACCTTTCATCATAATTGTAAGTCACCCTACCGAAAACAGATTGTAAAGCCCAGTGAGAAGCGGCACCACCAGTTCGCTCATTTGCTCTGTTTCCTGCATTGATCTGCTCATATTGAGGCAAGGGAAACACTTCTCTATAAGCTGAAATCCATGCATTGGTTTGATCTTCCTGTTGATAGCCAGCCGTCACACCAATGGTGTGAATCTCATTAAAACTTTTGTCATAGGTCACTATTGCTCGTAGGTTATTGTACCACTCTCGAGTATAGCTTTCTGACAATGAATTTCTCTGTGGAACAAAGTGCGTAGGAGTTTCTCCATCTCTAGCATAAGTTTGGGTGATATTGGAGAAAACTTTGCTATGTGGGTTCCAGAACTTCGGAGCGTACATTACTTCGGCATTTAGCCCTTCGGAAATTTTGTAATTCAGTCGAAAGTTCAAGATGGCATCCAGGCTTTCATTCGTGTTTAACCCTCCGTCTTTAGCCCTGGCCAAAGGATGGTCTCCATTCCAGCCTTCACCATAGCGCCCATTAGATAAAACGCCTACCTCATTTGAAGGAATTCTTCTCATCCAGTGAAAAACGTAACCTGTGCCACTGGAAGGTTGTTTTTGGAAAGCCCTCCGCAAAAAAATATCTGTAGAAAGCGTCAATCTTTCTGATACGTTTATGTCTGAATTGAGCCTTAAATTAAAACGGTTAAAGCTAGTATTTGGAATAATTCCTTCTTGATCCAGATAACTTACAGAAGCAAATAACTTTGACTTCTCACTCCCTGCGTTAATGCTTAAATTGTGATTTTGCATAAAGGCAGCGTTGCTCATGGTTATTGCTTGCCAGTCTGTATCAGGATATTGATCAGAAGGCATTCCAGCCTTATAATCGGCAATAAACTCATCAGTATATTGGGGATCATTTCCAATATTTGTAAATGCTTCATTTGCCATCTCCATATGGTCTATGGCCCCAACAATTTCCGGAAGCTGGGTAGGCACCTGAAAACCGGCATACATATTATAATTTACCCTTACTCCTTCTACCCCACGTTTTGTAGTAATCAATACAACACCATTGGCTGCCCTTGCCCCATAAATGGCTGCAGAAGAAGCATCCTTTAATATTGAAATACTTTCAATCTCATTCGGATCAACATTATTAAGGCTTGTTTCTATTCCATCTACCATCACTAGTGGATTAGAATCTCCGAGGGTCCCTACCCCACGAATCCGAATAGAACCTCCATCACTTCCCGGTTGGCCACTACGCTGAGTGACTGTGACTCCCGGAGCGATGCCTTGCAAGGCCATAGACGTTTGTCCGACTGGCTGATTAACAATCTCCTTGGAGGTTATTGAACTCACAGCCCCAGTCAAATTTACTTTCTTTTGTGTACCATAACCTACCACAACTACCTCATCTAGTGAAGACAAGTCTTCCGTCATGGTTACATTAATTTCATTCCGGTTTCCTACTGAAACTACTTGTTGTTGGTAACCAATAAATGAGAAAATCAACACTGCATTGTCTGGGACTTCGAAAGAAAAATTACCATCAATATCAGTGGCAGTACCTATATTGGTCCCTTGAACCAATACTGTTGCACCCGGAATTCCCTGTCCATTGGTATCTACAACCCTTCCTTTGATAGGGCGTTCCTCTATAGAGATTTCAATGTTTCCTTGGTCTTTCTGATATTTGGCTTTGGCCACATAGATGGAATTGTCTACTTGCTTGAACTTTAGGTCTGCTGCTAAGGCAATGTCGATCAACAAATCATTTACTGATTGTCGTTTATTTTTTAAGTTTAAATTTGGGTTATTGTCCAAAATTTCTTCCGGAAGCACAAATTGATAATCGGTTGAATTTTCAACCTTCTGGAAAATCTCCTCCAAATCCCATTGAACTTTTTTCAGTTTAATATAGGACTTATCAATGGGCCTTATCTGAGCAGTTATCTCATGAGCCGCCAATGTTGTCATAAACAAACACTGTAGCAACAAGCCATACAATAGGTTTTGGGATACCATTTTTATTAGGTACAGTAGTTTTCTTTTCATAATTTTATATGATTTTAAAGGTTAAATTTTAAGATCTGCAGGGTAAATCATTTCATTTGGCGATGGGGGATTTGCCCTGCATTGGTTTATATCATAGGCTACTTTTTTTGATTAATACTCGGTTTTTATCTATTTCAAATTGAAACCCCATTGAAAAACCTAATCCAGTGAGGACATCACCTAGGTTTTTATTCCGGAAAGTCCCAATTACTCTTTTATTAACATTTATTCCCGTTTCAATTTCTAATTCCACTCCGTACCATTTGGCAAGTTCTTCTAGAATCTTCTTTAATTGTACCCTATCAAAATGTAATATTCCCTCTTTCCACCCTATCACTTTATCGGTTTCAAAAGTCCTAACTTCAAGCCCTGACAAGCTATCTCTTTTATCTAAAACCAACATTTGACCGGGATTTAACTTTAATTCTTCCTCTCCTGTCTCAATGGCAACCTTTCCTTCAGTAAGTGCAATAGCGTAAAACCCCTCTCTTGCGATTGTATTGAAAGCTGTGCCTAGGGCGGTGGTAACCATCCCCTCTGTCTTTACTTGAAAAGGCCGTAAACTATCTTTGGCAATCTGGAAATATCCTTCGCCATCCAACTCAACGAGTCTATTTTTATCCCCATAACCAGAAGAGAAAATTATACTGGAATTAGCATTTAAAACTATGCTTGTACCATCAGGAAGATTCATGGTTAGCTTTTCTCCTATGCCCGTTTTCCGCTCGATTACCTTCTCAGGTAAGGCTAGGTTAGGCTCCTTGAATTCTA
The DNA here is from genome assembly GCF_030546805.1 of Cyclobacterium sp. 1_MG-2023. Taxonomy (GTDB): domain Bacteria; phylum Bacteroidota; class Bacteroidia; order Cytophagales; family Cyclobacteriaceae; genus Cyclobacterium. The sequence continues at coordinate 48,021 of NZ_JAUOPC010000012.1, forward strand.
AACCTTTTTTTAAAAAAATAATGCTTCCAATCAAAAGGACAATACTAGCGGCAACCTTGAAGGTTTTATACCATGAAATACTTTTTGATGGATTAGGACCTTTAGCAACAGAAGTACGTGAATGGATTTTTTGAAGAAGCTTATTGTAATCAGTCTGGTCTTTTTCCTTAATGGAGCTGGTTTCCCATGTGTTTTTAATATGCTCATCAAAAACCTTTCTAGCCTCGGGCTTTTCTAACCAAGCCAATACTTGTCTAGTTTCCTCAGGACTAGCCGTGCGATTTAAAAATCTTGTGATAATCTCTCTTTCCAATGGGTTTATTGTTCTTTTGTATATAAACCATCAAAGCCTATATTTACTTAATGAAAAGTTAAAAAAAACACAAAAGGTTAAAATTTTTAGCCTTTACAAAATAAAGGAAATTTATATTTCATAATAATAAAGTATCAAAGTAAACCTTTAATACAAAATATTAAGCATTAAAACCAGACCAAGGGTAGGATTATGAAGCATGTTACTTTTCAATGATTTCGAAGCCAAGTAAATATGATGTTCAATGGTCCTTTTTGACAGTTTCATTTGATGAGCAATTTGCTCACTCGTCATGCCATTGAATTTATTCATCTTAAAAACCTCCTTCTGTACAGTAGGAAGCTTTTCTATTTGTTCCATCATCATTCCTTCCAACTCCTTATAAGATAGGCTGTCCTCTAAACTTTCTGATACCATGCCGAAATCATCAGACAAACTGTCTAAGCTACAGTCATTCTTCCTATCTCTTATATAATTAAACATATAGAATTTAACAGATTGGAAGAGATAGCTTTTAAATGATTTTGTTTCATCCAATTTTTTTCTTCGCTCCCATACCCTTACAAAAATTTCCTGTACGGCCTCTTCTGCCAATTGTTGATCGGCAAAAAAAGTGAGTGAAAAAGCCATTAGCTTTCTGGCATATCGATAGTACAACTCATCAAAAGCAGCTATATCTCCCTGTTTTAAACAGGCCAGCAAGTTGTTGTCCGTATGATTACTCAGTATGCCCATGGGTTTATTGCTTGCCGCCGCTAATCTCCACTCAAAGCAATCATAAGGGGAAGCGGAACTTAATTTTATGAGGACAATATAAGGTATTATAATTTAAATATAAAAATGTCTTTACCGTATATTACACCTATCCCAATAGTTATTTGCCGGTATTTTTTGTAATCCAACGGATGGCATAGTATTCACATGCTCCTTTTCCGGCATTCCTAATCCCATGTGCATCCATTGCGTGCAAATAGATAAGGGAGCCTGGGCCAAGGAGATAAGGCACTCCGTTAATCATTTCCTCAACTTGACCTTGTAAAACCAAGATTATCTCCTCATCCGCATGAACATGAGGATCGTGGCTTTTTTCTCCATCGTCTAAAGTTGTGATATGCATTTCCAATTCCTGTAAAGTAGGAGTAACTCCTCTACTTACATCTCTTCGTCCTCCCTTTGCACTTTCCTTGAATTCCAATTGCCGGTAATTATACTTGGTTAAAGCATTGACCTCAGGCTTAAAATCTTTCCCTACTTGTTCAGCCTCCCATTCTATTACAAAAAAGGAAACCGGGGAGGTTCCTGAATGGTGAATGCTAGCAGGTTGGTCTTTTGTTAACCAGGCAACACTTCTGCTTTCTAACTTTTCACTTTCCAACCCCTGATTTACCGAAAGTTCTCCGGAACCAATCAAAACTAATTTTTCTTCCCCTTTTTTGAGACTCAAGCTTTTCCCATCTGAAAGCGTATAATGGTTCACCCGGAAATTATCTAAAGTTTCTGTAGGGCCATCAAGGATGGGCCGGATTTCTGTACCATTCTCAACATTTACGGGCAACATTTTGTACTCATAAACAGCAGAGGGCAGTGGCAGCAATTGCGCATGAGCAGAGGTTTGCCAAACCATTAGCAAATAGAGGGCTATATATTTCATCGGCTGGGTTATTGTTAATTGTAATAATCAACCAATAAAACAACATTTTCTTTGTGCTCCAAATCTTATTTGATTTTCGTTCAAATCTTTCCTTGTTACTCAGTAGAAAATATCTTGCAACCTTTTTAACCTATTATATAAATCACCTTTGAAAGCATGTATCAACAGTAATAAAAATTAACTTTAAAATGCTTTCTTTTCAGATAAAGGTAAGTATATATAAATCAGGCTTTACGTTTTGATTTTTCCCATGTGCTTTTTTGACTCCCTTTTAGAAAACGAAACAGCCCGGCAACTACGGCATAATTCATCATACAAAAATAAAAAGGTATAAACAGCACTTTAATTCTAAGCTTTCTGTTTTCCAAAATATATCCAAGCAAAGCTGCCGCATAAAAAGCCAATTGAGCAATCATTACTAATTGGTAAATCAAGCCTTCATTTAGAAGAAAAAAGTTAAGTATAAAAATAAGAAGCAGTAAAAAGGGTGTGATCGTCCACCTAAGAACCCTATGGGACAAATATTGAAAAAAGAGCAAGGGATGATTAAAGGGTGTTATTTTGAAAAAAAGCCTTTTCATTGATTGCCAGCCCCCCGCACTAATTCTAACTTTTCTTTTTAATTCCTCACTTGTGGTATCAGAGCCTGTTTCCATTGCATAGGCATCCGGTTCATATACGATTCTGTATCCATCAGAGGCGATAAGTAAGGATTGCATAAAGTCATCTAGAATGGTGTCTTCAGGCAAATCTCTATACAAAGATGTCCTAAATGCAACCAATTCACCTGCTGCTCCTACAGCTGAATAAAATTTGGAGTCCATTTTCTTTAAAAAGGATTCATATTTCCAATACATTCCTTCTCCTGCAGAACTTGCGGAATCTTCTTCTTCCACCAGAACTCTTTTTTCGCCGGAAACGCAGCCAACATTCTCTTTGCTAAAATGTTTGACTATATTTTTAATGGCTTTTTTGTTCAGATTTGTATTGGCATCAGTAAACACCACAAATGGACTTTTTACAAATTTCATTGCTCTATTCTCTGCGGCTGTTTTCCCTGCTCTCCTGTCTTCATGAAGCAATTTAACGCTAGGGAACTCATTCAAAACTTCTCTAAAATGATCATTTGATCCATCTGTAATAAAAACAATTTCAATTTTATCATTTGGGTATTCCAGACTAAGTGAATTTATAATCTTTTCCTTAATGATATCTGCTTCATTGAAACAAGGAACAACTAGAGTGACCTCCGGAACAAAATCTTCCTGTGTATTGTCATCACCCTTTCTGAATAAACCTTTAAGTTTAACTAGCAATGCAATTACAATTCCATATCCTAAAAAAGTGTAAGCAACCACAGCAATTGCTATCCAAAAAACTACCTGAAGCATAAGAATATATTTAATTTATGAATTTGATTTTAAAATTAAAATTTCGATTTTGTAAAAATTTAAAGTTCGATGAAGGTAAAATTTTAATTTTATCGAACACTTTATTTTTTTTAAAATTAGCGTTTCACTATTAATTTAGCAATAAATGATTTTATTTGGTTAATATTTCGAGATTAAGCGCCCATCTCAAGAAAGTTTAATTCAGAGCATGAAAAAAAATATTTCAGATAATAATACGGAGAATACTGGACATTTTAATAAAATGAATCCGGAAAATAATTCAAGACAACAGATTTCTTCAAAGATCGTGGCTCTGGCACAAAAACTAAGCGCTTGTAACCATTCATTTTTGGGTATGCTAAAGGATGAGGGAATTTGTATTCTTAGCGCTTCCAGTATTCAAACCTCCAATAATATACCTAAAAATGATCCTTTTTTCAACTTTTTAGTAACCTTCAAGGAATTTACAATCATTAAAGAAATTCAAGCAGAAAAAGAGCTCGCAAAAAGTGAATACCTAAATGAGATTGGCAAAATAAATTATATGGCAATTCAGCCAATAGTTAATAAAGAAAATTCGACTTTAGGCTATGTAGTTGTTCTCAATGAAGAAATTCCTCCAGCAAATTTAAATATTGCTGAAAATCTTGACTTACTTTATCCACAGACCAAAGAAGTACTAATTGCCCAATCCAGCGAACTTGAAGACCAAATATTAAGTAAGGCGATGGTTTTATCTCAAGACCTAATCACTATTCTGGGAGCTGATGGAAAATTAATTAAAGTCAATAAGGCATTCAAAACGCTACTGGGTTACGATGAGAAAGAGATTTCTGACAAACCGGTGTTAGATTACATTCATCCTGATGATGTAAAGAGCACCATGAAACAGATTCAATCCTTGATAACCGGAGAAGAACAAACCACTATTTTTTATCACCGATTGAAATGTCAAAATGGTGAATACAAAACTTTTGCTTGGCGTGCGACGGGGGATTTAGAAAATAATTTAGTTTTTGCTATTGGCAGAGATATTAGTGAAGAGACAAAAAATAAAGAAAGACTTTTAGCAAGTGAAGAAAAATTCCGTTCCTTCTTTGAAAATAGTCAAGGGTTAATGTTAACCCATGATATGGAAGGTAATTTTTTAAGCTTTAACAGTTATGGTGCTCGCTTGTTGGGCTATACTGTGGAAGAAATGCTAACAAAAAAGCTTTGGGATATCATCCCTTCGAAGTTTAAATTTGAAGTAGACGACTATATCAAAGAAATAAAAGACAACGGGGAGGCTCAAGGCTTGATGACCACTTTTCAAGCCAATGGCCAGTTAAAAGTTTGGCTTTACAGCAACAAATTGGAGAAAGACCATTTTGGTAACCAATATGTCATCGGCAACTCTATTGACATTACAGAAAGGTTACGTCTGGAAAAAAGAATCCAAAACGCCAAAGAATTTTTGAATCAGACCCATGCTATGGCTAAAATAGGTGGCTGGAAATACGATATAGAAAAACAATCCATCAACTGGACAGACATTACCAAATCAATATTTATGGTTTCTGACGAATATATCCCTGATTTGGAAACCGGGATTGATTTTTATAAAGAAGGCGAAAGCCGTGATAAAATAAAAGAAGTTATAGATTTGGCTATTAATTATGGCAAACCGTGGGATGAAAGGCTTAAAATAATCAACAATCAAGGGAAAGAAATATGGGTGAGGACACTTGGTGAAGCTCATATTGAAGATGGAAAATGTCTATATCTTTCAGGAACCATTCAAGACATCGATGAAGAAGTCAAAAAAGAAAATCAGCTAATTCAGAAAGAACAAATGTTGGGAGCTATCTCCAAAGCCACCGACGAATTGCTTTCTAATAACAAACTCTATGATGCCATACCAAATAGCCTTGAAATCATAGGCAAATCAGTTGGTGTAGATCGAATTTATTACTTCGAAAATAGTATGGGTGAAAAAGGTGAAAAATACACCTCTCAACGCTTTGAATGGAGTAATGATAGTGTAGAAGCACAAATTAACAACCCTGATTTACAGAACATCCCGCTAGAGGCTTTTGGTGATTTTGTTTTCCCCATGGAAAACAATGAGGTTTTTATGGCCATCATTTCAAACTTACCCGATGAGTCTGAAACGAAACAATTCTTAGACAATCAAAATATCAAATCAATTTTAACCATTCCAATTTTTACCGAAAATGGATTTTGGGGATTCATAGGTTATGATGATTGTACCAATGAGCGAGAATGGTCAAAAGCTGAATTGTCATTATTAAGAAGTTTTGCCAATAGTATTTCAAATGCTATTGACAGAAATATCTTGGAAAAAAACCTAATTGAGTCCAAAGAAATAGCAGAAAAAGCAAGTTTAGCAAAATCAGAATTTCTGGCCAATATGAGTCATGAAATTAGAACCCCTCTTAATGGAATAATAGGTTTTACAGACTTGTTAGTAAAAACAGAATTGGATGAAACCCAAAGTCAATACATTAACATTGTCAATCAATCGGCAGTCTCTTTATTAAATATTATCAATGATATATTAGACTTCTCAAAAATTGAGGCCGGCAAACTTGAATTAGAAATCATAAAATCAGATATTTTTGAGCTCTCCGGCCAAGCCACAGATGTTGTGTCTTATCAAGCCCAGAAAAAAGGAGTGGAAATGCTCTTAAACATTGAAAAATCACTTCCTAGGTTTATTAAAGTAGACGATATTCGGTTAAAACAAATATTGATAAACCTTCTGGGAAACGCTGTGAAATTTACGGATAAGGGGGAAATTGAGCTTAAAATCCATACTTTAAATAAAATTGATGAGAATAAAAGGATAATAAGGTTTGAAGTTCGTGATACTGGAATAGGAATTTCTGAAGAATACCAAAAAAGGATATTCGACGCATTTATGCAAGAAGATGGTTCTACAACGAAAAAGTATGGGGGCACAGGTTTAGGGCTTACTATCTCGAACAAACTTTTATCCATGATGGGGTCAGAGTTGCAGCTTAAAAGCAAATTAAATGCAGGTAGTACCTTTTATTTTGATTTAGAGCTCAATACCGAAGAGGGAGAATTAGAGCAACTTGCAGATTATCCGCTCAATAATGTATTGGTGGTAGATGACAATTCAAACAACAGGTATATATTAAAAGAAATCTTTTCTTTAAACGATATCAAAGTTGATGAGGCTGAAAATGGTTTTGAGGCCTTACAACAGATAGAAAATAATGATTATGACGTGGTTTTAATGGACTTGAACATGCCTTATATGGATGGGATAGAAACCACTAAAAAAATCAGAGAAAATTTTACAAACAAAAAATCTCAAGTGCCAATTTTACTTCTGCATAGCTCTGCAGAAGATGATTACATTCTTAAACAATGCAAAGAACTATCCATTAACCGTCGGATTTCCAAGCCAATAAAAAACAAGGAGTTATTTGAGGCTTTAAGCAAACTACAACCACCTAAGCAGTCCGCTCCTAAAGAAATAAAAGAGCAAGCTGACACTCAGAAGAAAGAAACTGTAGGAGCACGTGTACTAATAGCTGAAGACAATTCTATTAATATGTTTTTGGCTAAAACCATCGTTTTAAAGGTCTCACCTAAGGTGGAGATATTTGAGGCAACCAATGGTCTTGATGCCTATGAAATGGCCACAGAGTATCAACCGGACATAATATTAATGGACATTCAAATGCCAGTCATGAGCGGACATGAGGCTACCAAAAAATTAAAGGCCAACCCAAAAACCAAAGATATTCCTATCATTGCCATCACCGCCGGAAACATTAAAGGAGAAAAAGAAAAATGCATGGATTCGGGCATGTCCGACTTTGTACCAAAACCAATCGTAGAGAAGAACATAATTTACATTTTTGACAGGTGGCTAAAAACAAAGGATGCAGCAACAACTTCCGGTGTGGAAGAAGAAAATGAAAAGCCCTCAGAAAAAAATGGGTCTATCAATGAACAAAAGGACCATTTTGATGTAGACAAAGTCAAAGAATTTTTGGGTGATGAACCTGAAATCATCAAAGAGGTGCTTAAATTAACCATTCATGAGTTGGGACAATCCAAAACTGTATTAGCCGATCATTATAACAATAAAGATTTGGGAGGTTTAAGCTCAGAAGGGCATAAACTTAAAGGTTCAGCGTTAACTGCCGGCTTGGGTGAGGTCTTTAAAACAGCGCTTGCTTTAGAAGAAATGAACACCTTGGATTTGGCACTTGCCAAAAAGTTAATTGACAGTTACGACCTAGAATACGAATTAGTGGTAGGTTTAATCAATGATTATATCGCAAATGGCAATTAAATTGAAAGCCAACGTGGCCCTCCTCCTATAGTGAATAAATGAACACATGGATATTCCTAACTATTTTAAAGGGATATAGGTAGTGAAATGAATTTAAGTCAGTTATACAGCAACCGGGATTCTTAGAAAACCCATATTGGCTTTCTTAAATTAGGCGTTGTACGAGTAAGTTTGTAAGTATTGGCTTGGTTGATTCATTATAGAAAATTCACACTACTTTTCAATTGTTCTCTATATTTTGCCCCTATTGGAATTATTTTGCCATCAACTACAGAGGTGTCGCTATCAAAATCTGTGAGGTAATGAAGATTGATCACATAAGAACGGTGAACTTGAACAAATTCAGGATTTGCGGATAGTTTGTCCAAGAAATTTGATATAGTAGATTTGATCGTATAGGTCTTGTTTTTACATTTCAAACTAATATAATCACCTTTACCTTCACAGTAACTGATGTCTGAGAAGAGAATTTTCTTATAAAGTCTATCGTCCTTTACAAAGATAAAATCCTTGGAATAAGAATTCGGGTCAATTTTTAACTCTTTTTCTTTTCGCTTTTCTATTCCTTTTAAAAATTGAGGATAACTAAATGGCTTGGGCAAATAAAAACATGCATCTGTTTCAAACGCTGCAATTGCATTTTCATTATTGGCAGAAATTATGATTAATGCTCCTGTATATTGACTATGCTTAAGAATTTCAAAACCATTCATTTCCGGCATTTCTATATCCAGAAACAGCAGGTCAATTTTTTCTCGATTTTCAACCAAGTAATTCAGACCATCTATTGCATCAGAAAAATTCGCCAATAGCTTTAGCGATTTTGTCTTATCAATATAATGTGAAAGCACTTTTATGCTGGCAGTATCATCATCTAGGATTACACAGTTGTCCATCTTTTATAGCGTAATGTCATATTAAATATATAAAAATAAATAGAGGATTTTATGCTGAAACACCCTCATTTGCTCCAGGAATCTGAAGCTTTCGAATCAATTTCGCTGGTACTCCTCCCACCAAAGTATAGGGCGCAACATCTTTTGTCACTACAGATCCTGCTGCCACTGTGGCCCCTTCGCCTATACTCACTCCTTTTAAAATCATGGATCTGGTAGCAAGCCATGCATTGTCCCCAATAGTTATCTCACCTGATTTACCTGCCTCATCTCTATTGTCTACTCCGTGAAAATCACCATCCATTATGATTACCTGATTGGCAATTTGACAATTTTTACCTATTACAATTCGATTACTGGCAGACACAATACAAGCCGTATTTATAAAAGTGCCCTCTCCAATAATTAATTCTGCTCCTCTATCAGCATACAACTGAGTCACCCCCATATGGGACCAAATTTTACAATTGTCCCCCAATGAAATGTCTCCATACCCCTCTACTCTTAAAGCTCCTCTCACAGTTATCATTTTTCCTGTATGCTTACAATTTCTCAAGCGATATTTACCATTTACAACACGAATTATCCCATTGAAAACATCCTTAAACACGATCATCAAGACCCGAAATTTTTCTGAAAAACGCCTTGTTTCTCTACCGTAAATTTCTTGACTTAATTGGGAAATTTTTTCCGAAATCTTGTGCTGAACCATTCCATTTTTAAATATTTAATGAATATAGAAGTGAAATTTTTAATTTCAAAAAAAAGGATAAACTAAAATTTTTATTACATTTATTTTAAAAATAAGATAAAAACAAACAATTATTTTACGTAAAACATTAAATGCCTTTGATATATAAATAAATGAAATTCATATTTAAAAAAGTACAGCACCTATTTTTATTCCATACCATTGCAGTAATATTTTTTTTTATTTCAGGGGGAAATTCATATGCCCAACAAGAAAATGATATTGAAAAATATATCAATTTAACAGAACCTCTTAAAGATCAATTACCTGGTTTAGATAGTTTAATAAAAATAGCTATATCCAACCACCCTACTGTAAAAGTTAACAAGGCATTAATCGGTTCAGCTGAAGCCAGAATAAAATTGGCGAAAAAATCTTGGTCCAACTTAATCCGTGTATATTCAGATTACTCCTATGGTAATCAAGCTATTTTATACACTTCCGGGACAGACCTGTCCAATGTGGCCAATGGTTACAGGGTAGGTGCCAACCTTAGCATACCCCTTTCTGAGGTCTTTCTGAAAAAAGACAGGGTAAAGCTTCAGAAACAAGAATTAGAGGCTACTTACTTTAAGACAAAAGAAATGGAATTATCGATTTCCAACCAAGTAATTGAAGAATACAATAGTGCACTATTGGGACAAAAACTTATGCTCATCAGGCTAGAAATGCAGGAGAAAGCAAGAACCAATTTACAGCAAATGGAAATGGAATTTAACTTAGGTAACCTCGAAGCAACTTCATTTTTGAGAAACCAAGAAATATATACCATTGCAAGGTCAGAATATGAAAATGCAAGAAAAAACTTTTTTGTAGCCATTCAAAAATTAGAAATTCTATTGGGAGAATCGCTTGCCAACTTTATCAATTAAAATGACAATAAAACAAATTATAAGGCTTCTTTGGAAAAACAAATTTTGGATTTTTTTAACACCAATATTTGTAGCAGTTGGGGTATTCTTCCTAACCACTAACCTTCCACGAGAATACGAAAGTTCTACCTTAATCTTTACAAACCCGACTTCCGACAGGGGAGCCACTGATGGCGGTGTGGTAAGGATGGATTTTTACACCTCTAATAATCTTTTTGATAATTTAACCTTAATAGTTAAATCCAGAACCACTATACAAGAAGCTTCTTTAAAACTATTGGCCAAGCATATGGCTCTCCCGGAACAAGACGATGAAGTGCTGTGTCAGGAGGCCTACCTTGACTTAAAATCACATATCCCACCACCTTTATGGGAGGAACTTTCTGTAGTAAATGATGAAGAAGAAACACTGAAAAATATCCTTGAAAACTTACAGACCGATGAAAACTCTCCAATTGAATATTTACTTAGAGAACATGAGTATTATTCTATCAATAAAATAATAAGTCGGCTATCAGTATCCAGAAAATTTTCCAGTGATATGATGGAGGTAAAATACAGCACCAATGATGCTGGAATATGCTACCACACGCTAAATTTTATCGCTGAATCCTTTATGAACGGCTACTCAAAAATGAAGGAGCTGGAAAACATCAATACGATTGCCTATTTCCAAAACCAACTATCCATCGCACAGGCCAAATTAAGAGATGCGGAAGAGAACCTGAAAGGTTTTATGGCTGATAATCGAATATTAAACTATTATGAACAAGGAAAATACTTGGACATTGCAAAATTGGAGCATGATCAAGATGAAGAACGTTCCAGAAGACTACTTTCCGGTACCGGATTTAATCTAGAACAAATCGAGGAGATGTTTGAAAATTTTGACCAGCGTCAAGTCATCATTGAAAATATTTCTTTGTTGCAGGATGAAATAGTCACCAGAAATTTAAAAATTCAAGGTCTATCCGTATTGGAAAATCAAGAACCACAGATAAAAAACCTTGAAAATGAAATTGAAAGTTTAGAAAAAGAAATAAAATTACTTTCAGATGATTTGTTTAAAAATAGCAATTCTATTCAGGGAGTACAAAGGGAAACTATCTTGGACCAATGGCTGTCTTTAAAAATTTCTTACGAAGAACAAAAGCAGGCCTTGGAGGTAATGAAAACAAGGAAATCATACCTACTAGAAAAAATTGACGAATTTGCACCATTAGGAGCTGAATTAAAAAAACTAGAACGTGAAGTAAGTGTAAATGAAGACCAATATCTTTCTATTTTACACGGCCTCAATATGGCATATCTCCAGAAATATGATCTGGAAATGGCCTCAACACAAAAGTTAATTGATGAACCTTACTACCCCAAAACCGCATTGGCTTCTAAAAGAATGTTAATGGTCATTGGAGGCATGTTGGGTACCGGAGGCTTGGTCCTTACGGTAGTACTTCTTTCTTTTTTCCTAGACTCTTCAATTAAGTCAGGAAAGAATGCCACAAAATTGACCTCTCTCCCTGTAGCGGGAGGATGGTTAAATGAAGAAGCTGTATCCAAAAGCGTTTATTTGGATGAACTGCATAATAATCAGATCAAATTATTTTATAATAACCTGAGCATGCATTTCCCTGAAGATGGTCAAAAAATCATTCTCTTTTATAGCCATCAAAAGGGTGAAGGAAAATCATTTTTAATCGATCATTTGGCCCAAGAGCTTAAAAGGCAAAATAGAACCACCATATTTTGTGGCAATGCAGCAGACGCGAAAAATGTTGCTTGTGAAAGCTTGGTAATAGATAAGGATACCATTTCCAACCCTAAAAAAGAACTGCATTTCTGGGAAGAAACACTTAGCAAACTACCTCACGAATTTATTTTATGGGAGCTACCAAACTTTAAGGAGAAACCTTTCAACTATTCCTTGATAAATAAATCAAATGCGCTAGTCTTGGTGACAGATGCCGGTAGGTCTTGGACCTCATCAGATGCATTTATCAATAATGGGATTACCGAAATGGTAAAAACCTCTCACTTGGTATGGCTAAACAAAATGCGAGGAGATGAACTAGAAGATATTAATGGAGAAATACCAAAGAAAAGATCTCCAATAAGAACAAAATTCAAGCAATTACTGTCTTAATGGACGCTTCTGAATAATATGCAAATCACCAAATCAAATATCTCAAATAAAGTATTTGCCCTGCTCGTTGCCGGGTTATTGAGTTTATTTGTGGTCAAAACAGGGGTAATGGGCATTGGGTTAATGCTTGTACTACCTTTTTTATTGGCAGGTGGGATTTTTATGATGAGTCACCCAAACAAGTCGCTTGCTGCAGGTTTGATTTTTGCTTTTGTATCCATAGGTGCCATCAGGTATGTGCCCAATTTACCTTTGGGACTTACCGTAGATTTTGCATTGGCCATGTTAATTGTTAGCGCCCTGTTTCACAATAAAGTGGAAACTGATTTTTCAAAACTACACAACAGCCTTATTTTAGTAACGTTAATTTGGATGGGATACAATGTCGCAGAAATCTTTAATCCGGAAGCTAGAAGTGTTACGGCCTGGTTTTATGCAGTAAGAGGAACAGCCTTGTACATGTTCCTTACAGTTCCACTTACACTCTTGTATGCCAACAAACCCTCTGATTTAAATCGGCTATTTTTTATTGTCTTTGCTTTGAGCGTTGTAGCCTCCTTTTGGGGTTTGAGACAGTATTATATTGGGCTCGATTATGCAGAAAACAGATGGCTTGATGCAGGGTCTCGCTCTACTCACGTCCTATTTGGAAATCTGAGGGTATTTAGTTTTTTCTCAGATGCCGGACAATTTGGGGCCGGAATAGCCCATTCAGGTGTGATGGCCATGGTATTAGCCCTTGGTCCCTTTACTTTAAAAAAACGAATAATATTTGCTGTGATGGCACTCTTATTCTTTTATTTAATGATCATGAGTGGCACCAGAGGGGCTTTGATGGTTCCTGTTGCAGGCTCTTTAGCTTATTTATTTGCTTCTAAAAATTTTAAACTTATGGCTGCAGGCTTGATTGCCCTCGGTCTAGCTTTTTCGTTTTTAAAATTCACCACCATAGCCAATAACAATTATCAGGTCCGTAGAATGAGGTCTGCATTGGATCCTGATGACCCATCACTAAATGTCAGGTACCTAAACCAACGGAAATTTGCTGAATACTTAAAAACCAGACCATTTGGAGGAGGGATTGGCACTTCTGGCTCTTGGGGCCAAAGATTTAGCCCAGGAACCTTTTTGGCTGAAACGCCCAATGACAGTTGGTTTGTGAAAATTTGGGCAGAAATGGGTATTGTAGGCCTATACCTGCATATAGGTATTTTAGCTTTTATCGCTGGTATGGGGCTGCTAAAAATATGGAAAGTTAAAGACCCTAGGTTACGGCAAAAACTATTGGCTTTATTCGGAGGCTATGTCGGTATTGCTGCTGCCTCCTATGGTAATCCACTCTTGGGACAGATGCCTACAGGTATCATTCTCTATATGTCATGGGCCTATTTTTTCCTAGCTGAAGACATGGACAAAAGTTTAAACAAACCACCTGAAAATGAATAAACCACTAATTTCCGTCATCACCATCAACTACAATGGCTTGGTTCATACCATGGGCTTCTTAGCGTCTTTTCAAAAAATAAGCTATCCAAATGTAGAAATTATAGTGGTAGATAATGCGTCCAAAGAATCTCCGGATAGTATTCTTGAAAAATACCCCGACACTGTCCTAATTAAAAGCCCGGTAAATGAAGGGTTTGCAGGGGGAAATAATAGAGGTATGGAAGTTGCAAAAGGTGATTTTTTCTTTCTAATTAACAATGATACGGAAGTTGCGCCTGATCTACTCGAAAGCCTTTTGGAAAGAACTGAAAAATCTGAAAAGGTAGGTTTAGTTTGTCCGAAAATACTCTACCATGAAGAACCGGACATTATACAATACGCAGGGTTTTCAGCAATTAATCCCATAACCGGGAGAGGAAGAGGCAAAGGTTATCTGGAAAAAGACGAAGGCCAATACCAAGTGGCCGAAATCACTCAATTGGCACATGGTGCAGCCATGTTTATTCCCCGAAAGGTGGTCAAGGAAATAGGACTTATGGCAGAATTGTACTTCCTATATTATGAAGAAATGGATTACTGTGAACGTATCAAGCAAGCAGGGTACGATATATGGTACGAGCCAAAAAGTTATATTCTTCACAAAGAATCTATGAGTGTGGGCAAAAACTCTCTGCTTAAAACCTATTACATGAGCAGAAACCGGTGGTTATACTTAAGAAGAAATGTAGATTACCCTTTATTTTTCTTTACTGCAGGGTATTATATGCTTATTGCACTTCCAAAAAACCTATTGGTTCATGCCATTAAGTTTGAATGGGGTCACTTTAGAAAGTATTTTAAAGGCTTTGTAGATGGGCTTTTTCTGAAAGACATCAAAGAGAACCCCACTTTATAAAACTAAACGAAACAGACAATGAGGATAGGTATAGAAGCACAACGCATTTTTAGAACAAAGAAACATGGCATGGACATGGTTGCCCTTTCCCTAATCAAAAACCTGCAACAGCTAGATACTGAAAATGAATATTTTATTTTTGTCAATGATACGGAGGACCCTTCAGCAATAAACGAAACTAAAAACTTTAAAATTGTTCCCCTCACTCCCGCACCCTACCCAATATGGGAACAGAAACATTTAGCTAAAGCAGTTAAAACATATCAGTTAGATATGCTTCACTGTACCAGTAATACGGCCCCCGTTTCATGCCCTGTCCCGCTTTTAATTACCCTTCACGACATTATCTACTTAGAAAAAATCAATCTTAAAGAAGGAACTTGGTATCAAAGACTTGGAAATATCTACAGAAGATGGAATGTGCCAAAAGTGGTGAAAAAAGCGGCCATGATATTTACAGTCTCTCATTATGAACAAAAAAGGATTGTTCAGCATTTCAATATGAAAGATGATGCCGTTCAAGTGGTTTATAATGGAGTAGCCAATCATTTTAAAGTAGAGGATCCTGAAAAACAGGAAGTGATTCGAAAAAAATACAATTTACCGAAGTCATTCATCCTTTTCTTAGGAAATACAGACCCAAAGAAAAACCTCAAAGGGGTGTTAAAAAGTTTAGCCATTCTTGAAGAAAAAAAGATCGACTATCCTGACATTGTAATGCCTGACTTTGGAAAAGAGGTGTTGATGAATATGTTAAATGAGATGAAAGCCCCACTATTGCTTTCAAAAATTCACCTTACAGGTTATATTCCAAATGAAGACCTGCCTGCCATATACAGCCAAGCAAAAGTATTTTTATACCCTTCACTAAGAGAGAGTTTTGGTCTCCCAATCTTGGAAGGGATGGCATGTGGTTGCCCTGTCCTCACCGCAGATACTTCCTCCATGCCTGAAGTTGCAGGTGATGCCGCCATAATCGTTGATCCTTTTGACCCTTCAGCTATTAGTGCGGGCATAGAGAAAATATTGGCAGATAATGCGTTAAGAGAAGAACTTATCAGCAAAGGCTTTAAAAGGCCTCCATTATTTGATTATAAAAAAGGAGCCTTGGATACACTCACTGCCTACAAAAAAATTCATGCGAAACAATGACAGATAAGAAATATTGGCTGACCGGTGGTTTTTTTACAATGATGCACCGAGGAGTAGATTTTTTACTTGGTTTTATCGGTTTTATGCTACTTGTGAGGGTTTTTAGTCCAGAAGAATTTGGGATCTGGGTTTTACTTATCACCATTGTTTCTATTATCGATATGGCTAGGAATGGATTTATCCAAAATGGGATGATAAAGTTTCTGGTAGGAAAGGAAAAGGCAATTCAAACAAAAATTCAAACCGCTTCACTTTGGTTAAATACTGCCTTGACCTTAATTATGGTCCTCTTACTATGGACTTTCTCTGTACCGTTGGAAAAATTATTGAATGCCAAAGGCTTGGCTGACCTGATTAAAATTCATTCTTTGGTGCTCCCTGTACTGATTTTTCATACCCACAATATGGTTTTAATGCAGGCAAAATACGATTTTAAAGCTTATTTTTTGGCAGGAATCAGTAAAAGCCTCCCCTTCTTTTTGGTGATTTTGTCCGGTTACTTACTGGATATTAAGTTAAGCCTGATTGAATTGGCATGGTACCAAAACCTTGCTTTCTTGTTAGCCACAATTATGTCTGTTTATCAAGTTAAAAATTATTTCAATGTTCGACTAAAGGCACAAAAATATTGGTTGAAAAGAATTTTTAATTTTGGTAAATATGTATTTGGAACCAATCTAGTTTCCATGTTAACCAATAGCTTAGACAAATTTTTATTGGGTGCTTTATTGTCTCCGGTTCAAGTGGCAATGGCCAATACTGCAGGAAGAGTTATGAATATGGTTGAAATCCCTGTTAACTCTATTGCCTCTATTAGTTACCCAAAAGCTGCTGAAGCTCATGATAAAAAGCAAAGTAAATTGGTAGGTGAGATCTATGAAAAAACGTTGGGAATGATGCTAAGTCTTACCACTCCTTTTTGGTTTTTTTGTATGATTTTCGCGCATTATATAGTCTTGCTAATAGCTGGAGATGCCTACTTGGATGCAGTTCCTTTTTTAAGAATTATGGCATTTTTGGCGCTAATCAAGCCTTTTGATAGGCAATCCGGAGTTTTTCTGGATGCCATTGGTAAACCATTTTTTAATATGCTTATGGTTTTTGGCACTTTCCTTTATGGCGCTTTATTCACATATGTTTTCATTCAATGGTTCGGGCTAATGGGAGCTGCCTATGGCTTGGTCCTTGCACTTTTCACCACCTCGATCATTAAATACATAATCTTAAATAAATTCATTGACATAAGTATGGGTCAATGTTGGATAAAAGCTTTTCTAAATTACCCAATTATGATTAAAACCCTGATAGATAAAGTTAAAAAATAATCTTTTTGAAAAATACCATTAACGAATTATTTCCAATCTTCTTCAAGGTGTTTAAATTCATGTTTGCGTTGCTTCCATAAAACATCAATCTCGGTAATTTCATTATGGCTTGTGGCCATAAAATCCTTACTCGCTTTTCTAATATTAAGCATTCCGGAAATTTGTCCCAACACAAATAGGGGGATTTTCGGAATGGCCTGTAATACTTTCTGAGGTGTTTTATTTAAAAGCAATAACAATAAAAACCCTAGTGTAAACAACATCAAACTCCCAGCCAATAGGAAGAAATAAATCCAGTTGATCAACAAGGCAACAATAGCCAAAAGACCACTTAGTCCTACCAATACAACCATTGGAGGCATGGCAGTCATTATCGCAAAATAAACACGGTTCCAATCCATTTTCATTAGCCCTTTACCTATTAATCTTAGGTTCTCAGGAAGTTGCCCAAAATAACTATTGAGCCACCTCCCCCTTTGCCTCCCTATTTGTTCGGCGCCTGTGATTTTTTCATCAAAAATTATGGCAGCACCCGCATAGGCTATAATATGTCCTTGGTCTACCAGTTCAGATTGTAAAGACTTATCCTCTGCCACAACCACTCCCTGTTTTTCCAATATCAATAACTCTTTGGCAATATTTTCACCATACAAGTGCTTTTCGATTGACATACCGGAACCTGCTATTGTGGAAGATGAGCCCAATTGAAAAGGAAGGTTCCTGACAGCAAAGTCATAATAATACTCTCCCAGTGCATCTAGAGCTGCATAGGTACCCTCTATATTTTTAGCAATTCTCTTACCTTGAACGGCCTTAAAACCATTCGCATGAAACTTACTGATTACACGTAAAAAATGGGAAGGCACAAGATTATCAGGATCAAAAACAACGACATGGCTATGTCTCTCTTTCATTTCTTTTAACACTAACCCTAAGGAGGCAACTTTACTATTTAAAAATGGTTTGGGTTGATAAATGGTGAGTTTGTCATGTTCCATCTGATCCATCTTTTCGTCAATTCCATCCGCCACCAAGTAAATATGGTAATTGGGATAATCCTGAGCAAGTAGAGCCCTCACCAATGGCCATGCGATATCCTTTTCTTTGTATACAGTAATGACACAAGCAAAGTCTGCGCTTAACTCCGTTTCCTTTAATTTAAATTTACCCCTTAAAAATGATATAAAAGTACTTAATAAAGGAAACAAAAGATAAAAGCTGCAAATACAGGAAATAATAATAAATAAAATCAAAGCTTCAAAAATTAAGGATTGTTATAAACCTAAATTTAAGCTTTCCAATGCGGAAAACATTGATTATTTTAGAAAAAAAACAGCTTTTTATGGAGGATTTTTCAAATCTTACGCTTGATAAGGTTACCATAGTTATGACCAGCATGTCCAGATGGGATGGGGAGTTTTCATCTGCTTCTTGGTCACTTGCCAAAACTTTTGCTCATAGCCAAAAGGTTATTTATGTTGACTATCCTTTTACGTTATTAGATTACTTTAAAGAAAGAAAAAAACCGTCTGTAGCTGCTAGAAAAACCGCATTGATTTGGGGGAAAGGAAGCCTAAAAACACTGACCCAGTACAGCCCTTTACTTTATGCATTGACACCTCCTTTAATGCTTCCTATAAACTGGTTACCTCCCGGAGCAATGTATGACTTCTTTTCAAATTGGAATGACAAAAGGCTAGCTAATTCAATCAATAGAGCGGTAAAAGAACTGAAAGAAGAAAACTTCATTTTCTTTAATTCTTTTAATCCACTCTATTTAACAAAATTACCGAATGGATTTAAACCCCGTGCATTTGTATACCAATCGCGGGATAATATCCGGGCTTTGGAACCTTACTTAAGGAAACATGGAGCAGGAAAGGAAATAGAAGCTGTAAAAAATGCAGACCTTAGTTTGGTGACTTCCCGTATGCTTCAAAAGGATTTGGAAAGCCTTTCAGGAAAAAATGTTGCCTACTTCCCCAACGCCGCAGACTTTGATTTGTTTAGAACAGCTTATGATAGCCAGGTGGAAATACCTGAAGACATCAAAACTATCCCCAAACCAATCATTGGTTACACTGGAAATATTTGTCATCGCTTGGACTATGATTTGATAGAAAGTATTTGTAAGGCCAACCCAGATAAAAGCATAGTTATGGTGGGGCCTAGAAACCATCAAGGACATACCAGCATTGATTTGGACAAAATCCCCAACTTGTTCTTCACTGGACCTAAAAAAATAGAGGAACTGCCCCATTACCTTGCCCACTTCCAAATATTAATATTACCCTTCCTTTGCAATGAAGTGACCAAAAGTATTTACCCCCTCAAAATTAATGAATACCTCGCTTCAGGAAAACCTATAGTTGCCACCCCTTTTTCAGAAGATATACAATCATTTCATCCACTAATTAGCCTTGAAAAAACGCCAGCGAATTTTAATGAAGCCATAGAAATAGAATTGAATTCTGACTCTGTTCAAAAAGCCAAATCAAGGTATGTCGAAGCTTCAAAAAACACTTGGAAGGGAAGAGTAAAGTTATTTTGGGAATTACTCGTCGGTTAAAAGGTAGCTTCACCAAGAAACATTCAAATCCAAAACCCAATCTTCCCGAAATAACTATTAAGTTAAGTCAAAAGCCTGTAAGAAGAAAAATAAATCAAGGTTTGAATGCTATTATGGTATATAAAATATCAAACGTTTTCGCTTTGGAACAATGCCGGAATAGTTCGCAATAATATTTTTATATCAAACCAAATACTGAAATTTTTAACATAGTCATTATCAAGACTTAACCGCTCTTCTTCAGACATGGCCCCTCTGCCTCTTTTCTCTACCTGCCAAAGGCCAGTGATACCTGCAGGACCAAGAAATCTCAGCGCATACTTATCCGTAGTGATTTTTTCAGCTTCATATAAGGGAAGTGGTCTGTTTCCCACAAGGGACATATCTCCTCTCAATACATTCCACAATTGAGGTAGCTCATCAATACTTGTATTTCTAATAAATTTGCCAATTTTTGTTACGCGTGGATCATCTTTAATTTTAATAAATGCTGCATCCTTATTGCTATCCTTTTTGGCCATAAGAATTTTTTCACATACCATTTTATTGTCATCATACATTGGCTGAAGACATCCCCCTCCTGCTTGTTCACAAAACTCGCAAAGCTCCTTTACCTCATTTACAAGTTCTTTAGGCTTTACTTCCTCTTCTTCAATGACCTCTTCTTCATTGTTATATTGATTCAGGTGCTTTAGCTGTTGCAGTTTTGCATCAGCATCAGGATCCATGGATCTAAATTTATAAAATTTAAAAATATTATACCCTGTACCAACTCTATATGAATAATAAAATACCGGACCTCTTGATTCCAACTTAATTAAAATGGCTACGATCAAAAACAAAGGAAGCAAAGCCAAAATAATTAATCCGGAAACAACAATATCAAAAACTCTTTTGACAAAAGGTGTCTTAGACCCTTTGAGGGTAGTATATTCCTGGGCTTTCTTCTTGAGTGTAGGATGTTTCATCTGGAACTCAAGTCTGGACCTCAATTGTTTTGCCCGGATCGGTTTTAAAATAAAGTCTGTTACCCCTGATGAGATCGCATAAATAATATCCTCAGGAGTAGCCTTATCGACGATCATAAAAAAGGGCAAGTCCCCAAAGCCCAATTTCTCAATTGTATTTTTCAATGTTATCCCATGAACGCCCATTAATGAGGAATCACTAAGTATCATGCAATACCCTTCCGGTGAACTAGAAAGTTGATTGTAAAAAATAATCCCATTAGAAAAAACATTGATGTCAAAAATTTCTCCTACAGCCTTTTTTATCGATTCAATTACTTCTGGATCTTCCGAAATTAAGGCAATTTTGTTGTTTTCTTTATTCATTTATTGAATCGATTGCAAATTTCCCAGTCCTTCTTAATATTGAATTTATTCGGGCTTCAAGCTCTTTTGGGTTAAATGGTTTAACCATAAAATCATCTGCCCCCATATTCAATATGTCTATTTTCTTTTCAGAAGAATCTGTAGCAGAAAGAACGATAAGAGGAATCGAAGAGAAAAAACCACTTGAACGAACCATTTCAACAAATTCAGCCCCACTAATTTCCGGCATGTTCAAGTCACAAATAATTATATCTGGAAGATCTCCCTCTTGCATACTTGCTATGGCATCTGCAGGTTTGTTAAAGACCTTTACATCAAATTTACTTTTAAAATAATGCTGTATGATTAGAAGAACAGAAGGTTCGTCATCTATACCAAAAATTTTATACTTATTTTTCATAGTTGCAAAAATTCGTAATACCAATTTAAATACTAATAAAGGTAAAAACGAACAAGCAAATAAAAAAAGGATTTAATATTTAATTTCCCTATTAAATCAAATGATATTAAATAAATTTAACTTTTAATTTTACAATTATTATAAATTACAAAATATAGTATTCAAATAACTTATTTATGTATTTTAAAAAATTCCTTCAGAAACAAAAAAGCATTGCTCATTTTTAAAGAGCAATGCTTTATGGGATCACTTTGTAGTGCTACAATCCTTATACGTTATCTTCCTTAAGAATAAGGTCAAAATATTTTATGGTTTCTACCAAGCCTTCTTTTAGTTGAACTTTGGGTTCCCAACCCAATTCTTTTCTTGCCAAATCAATAATTGGTTTTCTCTGCATAGGATCATCCTGTGGAAGAGGCAAGAATTTAAGTTTGCTTTTTGAGCCGGTAAGTTCCAATACATTTTCAGCCAATTCAAGCATGGTAAATTCTACCGGATTTCCAATATTAATTGGTCCGATTACATCATCAGAGCTATTCATCAATTTATACATACCTGAGATCAGGTCGCTTACATACCCAAAACTCCTGGTCTGCATTCCATCTCCAAAAATTGTTATGTCCTCCCCTTTTAATGCTTGAACAATAAAATTACTCACCACACGGCCGTCTGATGGATGCATTCTTGGTCCATAGGTATTAAATATACGCATGACCTTGATGTTTAAATCGTGCTGCCTATGGTAATCAAAAAACAAAGTTTCCGCACATCTCTTCCCTTCATCATAGCAGGCCCTTGGTCCGGTCACACTGACACTTCCCTTATAGCTTTCGGGTTGTGGATGTATTTCCGGATCACCATAAACTTCACTCGTGCTGGCCTGTAAAATTTTAATCTTCAGTCTTTTTGCCAGGCCCAACATATTAATGGCACCTATCACACTTGTTTTGGTGGTTTGAACAGGGTCGAATTGATAATGAACCGGACTAGCAGGACAAGCAAGATTATAAATCTCATCTACCTCTACATACAAAGGAAGTGTTACATCATGCCTCAAAAATTCAAAATTCTTATTCTCCAATAAATGGTGAATGTTTCTTCTTCTACCTGTAAAAAGATTATCGGCACAAATCACTTCATTGCCCTCTTCTAAAAGTTTGTCACAAAGGTGACTGCCCAAAAACCCAGCTCCACCTGTTACTAAAATCCTTTTCATCTTATCAAAATAATTAGTTAAAAACCTAAAGTCTAAAATTCCTATTGTCTAAAATTCAAAAATAATAATATATTTCCCATTCAAATAACTTTTTTTTAATGTTATCCATAATTTACTTAATTTTAAGTACCAATACCATAATCTAAACAATAAAACCATCAAAAACCTAAAATAAAATGAAATGTAACCTCCGTATTTTTAAGTTATTGCCATTATTTTTGCTCTCCATAATTTCCTTCGCACAACTAAAAGCACAAGATGGGAAAAAAGATCTGTATGAATTGAGAGTGTATCACCTCGACAATTTAAAACAAATTGAAGTAATTGAAGACTATTTAGAAAATGCCTTTATCCCGGCTGCCCATCGTGCAGGAGTAGAGAATGTTGGTGTTTTTAAGCCACTTCCAACAGAGCCTGATGCAGGAAAAAAAATCTATGTTTTCCTTCCATTTACTAAATCAAAGGATTATTTCAGGTTTCAAAGAAAATTGAAAACTGATGCCAAACATCAGGAAGATGGCAAAGATTATATTCAAGCAGCATTTGACAATCCTTCTTTCAGTAGGGTCGAGACATCTTTAATGCAAGCTTTTGAAACACGAACTAGAATGGCGCTACCTAAATTAAGCTCTCCTAAAAGTGAAAGAGTGTATGAATTGAGAAGTTATGAGTCAGCCACAGAAAGACTTTACCACCAGAAAGTAAAAATGTTTAATGAAGGTGAAATTGATATTTTTGATGAACTGAATTTCAATGGAGTATTTTATGGTGAACCTCTAGCAGGAGCTAATATGCCTAACCTGGTTTATATGACTGCATTTGAAAATATGGAAGACAGAGATGCACATTGGGCCGCATTTAGTGATTACCCTGCTTGGTTGGCCCTAAAAGCCAATAGTGAATATGACAATACAGTGTCAAAAAATGACAAGCGACTATTAAGACCTACCCCTTATTCAGATTTCTAAAAATCTGGCTTGATTAAAAAAACCGATCATAAGAAACTATGATCGGTTTTTTTATGCATAAGCATTAATTGACAGCTTATATAAATTCGGTAATTCGAGTTACCTCGGATAATATAGGATTTTACCTACAATTTCTCATAAATTTCACTTGGTTCAAGCTTTTTATCAATAAGCCCTAAACTTATCAAAGCATCCAAAGTATTGTCAATATCCTGCACCGGCACCTCTGCATTTACTGCCCAATCTGTTTGTTGTATCCATTCTTGAACATCTCTCGGATCAAGCGAGTATGCTTTACTTATTGGTAAAACAAACCTTTGCTTGTCTTCCATAAGCGCCTTATTAATGCGATACAACTCTTTTTTAATATTGATGAGAACGTCCGGCTTATTTTTTAGCATTGGCTCAGAAGCAACGATTACAAAGCAAGGCCAAGGTGTAGGAATTTCTCCCACTCTTCCAAAAAGCCCTTTATCTACCAAGGGTTTTGTTGTATATTTTTCCCACAGAAAGGCTTTGACTTCCTTTTCTTTAAAAGAATTAATGGCACCATCCAAATTATTTATTATCTGAAAATTAAGATCCTGAGGGTCCCACCCTTCTCTTTTTGCAAGAAGATAAGCCATTAAATGTGAGCCTGAACCTTTTCTGCTGATTAGAAAAGGGTTTTTTCTCAATTCATCAAGTTTTTGAACCTGGCAAGCACCGGGTACATGAATTCCCCAAACCAAGGGAGACTTTACGTGGTACCCAATGATTTTCCCAGGATTACCATCCACTTTGTCTTTCAAAAAACTTTCGGTAAGAACAATGGCCAAATCTGTTGCTCCTGTTCTAATGGCGCTATTCATAGCACCGGACCCCTTGGGTTCATTCTCCCAAACAAGTTGAACCTGATCCGCCAAAAAAGGTTGTTCTTTTACCAATTGCTGCCATGGAAAATTGAAATGTTCCGGCACCCCTGTTATCCTTATTGTTTCCATAAAACAAATATATAAAGGAAATTTTATAGTTTACAACCGATTAAATTGGATAAAAAAATTATGAAATATTCCGTAAAAATGAATTTTTCAATCAAAACATAAGGCAATTGTTCTGCACTATTTATATCTTTGAGTTCTTAATCAATTACTTTGGTGGATTGATGCGGATCAAATTTAATACAACCATAAATTATTTAATATGAAATTCAAACCTGGAGTAAAGTACGGCGAAGAGCTTAAAGACCTATTGGCCTATGCCAAAGAAAGTGAATTTGCAATGCCAGCAGTAAACTGTATCAACAGTAATACTGTGAACGCTGTTTTAGAAACCGCAAAAAGGGTCAACTCCCCGGTGATGATTCAGTTTTCAAATGGTGGTGCTCAGTTTTATGCTGGTAAAGGCCTTCCTAATGATAAGCAACAAGCATCTATAGCAGGTGGTGTTTCCGGTGCCCTGCATGTTCATAAAATGGCTGAAATATATGGAGTCCCTGTAGTTTTACACACGGACCATGCAGCTAAGAAACTGCTTCCTTGGATAGACGGTTTACTCGCCGAAGGAAAAGCCTATTTTGAAGCTTATAAAAAACCTCTTTTTAGCTCTCACATGCTAGATTTATCTGAAGAGTCTATAGAGGAAAACATAGAAACATCTGTCAAATATTTCAAAGAGTTTGCCAAAATCAAAATGGCAATAGAAATTGAACTAGGTGTGACTGGTGGAGAAGAAGACGGTGTAGACAATACAGAAATCGATAGCTCCAAACTATATACTCAGCCTGAAGAAGTAGCTTATGCTTATGAGGAGTTGAAAAAAGTAGACGACTTGTTCACTGTTGCTGCCGCATTTGGAAATGTTCATGGGGTTTATAAGCCGGGAAATGTATCATTGAAACCAATAATTTTGAAAAACTCTCAGGATTATATCAATGAGAAATTCGGAACTACCGGTAAACCTGTGAATTTCGTATTCCATGGTGGATCAGGGTCTACTGTAGAAGAAATTAGAGAAGCCAATAGCTATGGATCTGTTAAAATGAATATTGACACAGATCTTCAGTGGGCGTTCTGGGAAGGTGTATTGAAATACTACCACAGCAAAGAAGGATATCTTCAGACTCAATTGGGAAATCCTGAAGGCGCAGACAATCCTAACAAAAAGTCTTATGACCCTAGGGTATGGCTTAGGAAAGGTGAAGAGAACTTCGGCAAAAGATTAGAACTTGCCTTCGATATGCTAAATGCATTGGATAGAAATTAAGTTTAAAAAATGCGATTTAATTGTTAAAGCTGCCCTATTTGGGCAGCTTTTTTTGTTATAGGTTTATTGAAATCCCCTCTAAAGCTGTCCCCCAATGATTTATTAGTTTGACATTTAACACTATTTAAAATGGGACCTCAACTTACATATCTTCTTAATTCGCCCTCCAATAATTTTGGGACCATTTTTTCTGATCCCGATCATAAAACTAAACTGGTACTGTCCCAATTTGCGTGTCTGTTTGGTAGGTTCTCCACAGCTCACTTTAGTATCTATTCGGGTTAAAAGCACTCCCCTATTAAACAAAAAAAGCACCGAGTAAAAACTCGATGCTTTTAATCTGCATTCATGTTTCAGGTCAAATCTGTTCCTGAAATTATAACAATACCTTTGCTCAAGGGTTAAGCCATTTTGTCAAATAGGCTTTTCTATCGTTGCCATTTTTCACAGAAAGGGCTTTGATTTTTTCTTCTCCACCACGTTCAGGTAATAGGGAGTATTCTTTTTTCAATTCGGTATTTTCATGAAGTACCAAGGGATTGGTAATGCTCAAATTCTCCAATAAATCCGGCAGGTCATAATGCTTCAATGCTCCGGCTACTGAGTAATTAATTTCACTAGTATTATACCTGAAGGACTCAACTATTCCTCGATAAGAACTCATTGGATCTATTAATGCTATTGAAGATATCGCAGGGTTGAAATTTGCTGCATGAAGCAGTACAGAAGACATTTCTCCCTTAGCAAGGCCTTTGACCTCTCTCGCACCTTCTTTTTCCTGTAAAACAGCTACCAAACGATTGGCATCGCCTGCATGCAATCCTACAATACTTCTTCCAATAAGGATACTCTCAAACCAGAGGTTGTAAGAATTTCCGTCAAAATTGGCATCACCTCCAAAATCACCATTTCCCATCTCTCCGGTATTTAAAAGGTCCGGAGCAAGAACCATGGCTCCTGCTTTGACTAAAGCCTCCATGTCTCCACCAACACCGGCATCAATAGCTTTACCTGATGGATCTAAATACAGTACCGCTTTATCTGTAGCATGATCAGGTTTCATCAATAGATAAGGCAACCAGTAGTCTCCCTCACCCTTCATCAGGTGTTGTTCTATGGTATACCCGTCACGTTGAAATCTTCCCACCATCATGGTTTCTGACAATGTTTCCGGTTTTTGATAACCTGAAAGTTTCTTTGCCCAGGCTACTTTCTCTCCCAAAGTACCATTCAATTCTTGCAGTCCAGCCTTGTTAAGGTCATAGGTTGTTTTTCCATTATAGCTCGTCACAAGCTGCCCTGTAGGAGAAACCTGCAATACTTCCATAGAGAGGGTATCGATATCTTCATCTTCTACTCCACCCGGTAAACTAAGGTGCTTCCTAAAGAAAGCATACATGCGCTCTCTGTTTTTCTTTGTCGAAGCATGGCCATCATCATCTTCAATTTTTTGAAAATTCTCAGAAACGCCATAGGCATCATATATTCTTTGAACTTGCTTACTGGTTTCTCTAACCCCTTCTATATTGAACATGTCCCGGGTAGTAGAGATAAGCAAGTTGGGTTTAGGAGCTCTGACGATCATTAGATCAGGATGGTCCAATCCCTCTGCAATGGCATGGTAAAAATTTTGCTCTGCATCCTGAGGACCATGGGTAAGCATCAGTCGCTTGAAATTGGTAATGTAATTTTCAGGGGCAGACGCATTAATTCTTTCATCAAAGGCAGCAATATAGGAAGATTGCGTACCGCCTCCTGACCTACCTGTAATTCCGATTCTGTCCGGATCCACTTCTTTTCTGGTCATCAGGTAATCTACCACCCTGATACCATCCCAAATCATATGTCTGGCCTCGGAGGAACCGGCAATAAATGCTTGCGCACCCGGATAAGAATGTTGTTTAGTGGGGCCTCCCACTTGAACTTCATTGGTCTTATGGTCAAAATATTCCAATCTTTCTCCTTGACCCAAGGGATCAAAGCCGAAAACTATAAAGCCCTTCTTGACAAGGTTTAAAATTACATGCTGATAAGTAGGAGCTCTATAAGCAAGGGGTGTATGTCCCGAACAATAAATAATAGCAGGCGTTTTTCCCTTAGCGCCATCAGGTATAAAAAGGGTACCGCTTACATATAAGCCCGGTTGAGATTCAAAGACAATGTTTTCAAATCTATATCCATTTCCTTTATGCTTTGCCGTAACTTTTGGATTCAAAGGAGTTTTCTCAGGAAAAGGCCCAACCACTTTCATCAATTTTTCTTTTGCTTTGGCCTGCCAGTCTTTCCATTCAGCCAATGAAGAGATGGATGCAATGGCTTTTTCTCTCTTCTCCAACAATTGAAGTGCCTGATCGCTCTGATATTTGTAGAGCGCATTGGGACCATCGGTGAAATTTACCCAATGGGACTTGATAACTGTTAGGTCTTCCTGGGCAAAACCAATAGAAGACAAGCAAATTAAAAGAAGTAGTGTCAGTGGTATTTTTTTCATTTAAAGAATATTTGTGATTATAGGCAACACAGGTCATTAAAACCTGCAATTGGTTAATTTTAAAAGTTTTTTATTGAAATCACCTGAGCATGAAATTATTTTTCGGATAATATTCGGAGTCAAAAAGAAAAAAAAATTCTTTAATTCTTCTATTTCAGAAATTTAATATTCCTCGCACTTCTCAGGTCACTTGGGGCTATAGATTTTTGAGATACTTGTCAAAGGTCTTTTTCTGGGCGATCATTGAAGCCAATTTATCTGCAGGGTCACTATGGGATTCTATTAAAATCCAACCATTATATTCAGCTTGATGCAATAATTGAAGCAATGCCTGAAAAGGGTAATCGTTTTCATCGAAAGCCCTTATATGGGTGGTATCCCCTATCCATTTTTTCACCATATTAAAGTTCCCCACCAAACCCGGCTCCATAAGGTCAGTATTGTTGCTATTCCAGCAAATTTTCACATTGGATGAAGTTACTTGATCGAATATTGCTTTCATGATCGGAAGTTGTTGGGTAACTTTCCCATGCACCTCCACACGTACCAATTGACCGTAATCTTTGGCGTATTCTCCAACCTCACTAAAGGATCGGGCTATTTGAGCAATGGTTTTTTCCCTTGGCACTTCTTCCGGAAGTCGATTGGGTTTTACTTTAATTCCGGAAGCCCCAATATCATGGCACAATTTGATATATTCTTTGGTATCTCTAATATTGGCGGCTAATTCTGAAGGGTCAGGACTATGGTATTCATAATTGCTTCCATACCCTACACAGGTCACCGGACTATCTTTAAACCTCTTTCTGACCTCTTTACGTTCTTTTTCGCTAAGGTTGGTTTCCACCCCATGAGCATGCTGTGTGCGAAGTTCTAAACCTTCATAACCGGCATTTTCACAATTGCTAATAAGTTCCGGCAAAGTCCAATCCTTACCCCATAAGTAAGTTACCAGACCAAGCTTCATGGGTGCTGCTCTTGTTATTTGCGGGCTAGCCCAAGCAGTTCCCATGCTGCTCAAGGCAATACTGCTTAAAAGACTTTTTTTAAGGAATTCTCTTCTGTTATTTTGGTCGTTTTTCATTTTTTTGGGTTTACCATTTGATTTTATCTATAGAAGTAATTCCATAAGCTGGAAATGGATTGGCATCAGTGAAAGGATACAAAGCTTTTTGATCTTCCACAACCACTGCTTCTTCCTTCAATCTTCCATCCTCATACATCGCCTTAGATAGATCTAAATCTAAATGCTTTGCTAAAAATGGATAGACCGCCTGCCTTTTTTTATCGTCATAGCCGTGGTTATCTTCAGCAATGTGTCTATTTTCAACCATTTCCGGATGACCTTTCAAACCGTAAATGTATTGAATATGAGGAAATTCAACATTGGGGGTGTTTTTTGTCCAATCCCCTCCTACGGAGGTCAGCAAAAGTGGTTTGGGTGCAATTACAGCTGCGATTTCCACATTGTTGGTTTGATAGTTTTTTGCTTTATGAATAGGCATTCCACTTTCGCAAGTACAGCCACCAAAAAAATGTGCTGACACCATTACAACAGGAGCAGCCACATCTATACGGTCATCCACAGCGGCCAAAAGAAAAGATTGAGTTCCTCCTCCTGAAGCTCCTGTAACAGCCAATTTATCAGGGTCAGCCCCAAGAGAAAGCATAAAATCTACGCTTCTAATACTGTTCCATAGTTGTAATTTAAGCACTTCACCATCTCTATGTCCCCAACCAATCTCTTCCATTTGACCATAGCCAACAGCGTCGTATGCCCATACTATGGCTCCCATTCTGGCCATAGAGGCAAATCTTTTTTGTGCATCAGGTCTGTACCTTCCAACATCTCCCGGCTTTGTCCAATGTCCATGAGGGCTTAAAATCCCCGGTATTTTGCCCGGGTTTTCATTGGGCATATATAAACTTCCGGTAACATATACCCCAGGCAAGCTTTCAAAAGCTACATTTTGAACCACATAACCATCATACTGCCTGATTTCTCCCATTATTGGTTTTAAAGGAGACTTTTTTGGCATTTTATTTAAGCCTGTTCCTTTTAAAATTTGTTTTCTAATAGCTACGGCTCTTTTGTCCCACTCCTTTTCAGTACTGTATTTTTCTTTTTCCATTTGAAGAAAGGTAGCCCCTTCTTCTTCTGTCCAATGATCACCAACACAGAGCATGTCTGTATCTATACTTTGAGCACTCACTACTACTGGGTAGGAGAAAAACAGGGTGAGAACC
This sequence comes from Cyclobacterium sp. 1_MG-2023, assembly GCF_030546805.1. Lineage (GTDB taxonomy): Bacteria > Bacteroidota > Bacteroidia > Cytophagales > Cyclobacteriaceae > Cyclobacterium. Next base: position 78,661 of record NZ_JAUOPC010000012.1, read on the forward strand.
GCTACTAAATAACAATTTGATTTCATAAGAAAGGCGTTTATTTTAAGAATTAGTTATTTTTTCAACCACTTATCCCACCAGTCAAAAGCCTCTTTTTGCATGGCTTTGTCAAACTTATGAGGTCCTGGGTAATAAGATGCTTTGTATTTATCCTTGGCTCCGGCTTTATCAAAAACTGAAGCTAAAATTTTGTCTGCTTTCTGCATTTCCGGTAGGGTGTACAATTGATCTTCACTATCATTGAGCACCAAAGTTGGCAGCGGTACACGAAGTCCTAAAATTTCAGGAAAATCCAATTCATTGGGTAGTCTTGGTATATAAGCCATCCAAGTATGGGTATAAGCACGGTTTAACAAAAAATCTGTCCAAGTGCTCATGAACCCCACACAAACGGCACATTTCACCCTGTGGTCTAGTCCTCCCATCATAACAGTCCTCAAACCTCCCCCGGACAAACCTCCACAACCTACATTGTCTGAATCAACATCCTTTCTTGCCAGCAAGATTTCCAAAGCTACTTGATCTTCAGCAAAGAATACTGCCGGCCAGCTGGTACCACCACAAAATAAGGATTTAGACATCACGTGCTCATGCTCACCTGCCCATTTATTGTAGGCTACAATATTTTCATTTTGCTCAGGGTTTTTATCAGTTAATCCTCCTCTCCGATTCTCAGGCACTTCTTTTAACAATACCCTTCTACTTGCAAAGGTGAAGGAATCAGGCACCATAACCACATATCCCCTTTTGGCAATTTCATTGGCCCAAGCTTTTCCTTCATAATAATGGTCTTGGTGTTCCTCCATTAATGGGTGCTGTGCTTTGCCTGTTCGCGTAATTTTCCTTAACCCGAAATATTTGTTTCCACCATGGTCATGAAAAGCCAGAATTGCAGGTAGCGTACCCTTAACTCCTTCTGGCTTGATTACCAAAGCTTTTGTTGGATTGCCGTAGGGCAGTTGCCAACTAATCTCTTCAAAAACCAACCCATCGTTTATATAGCTATCATGTACAGTCACTTGAGGGATTGGGCCCAAATCCGGTATCCCCATTCGCTCTTTGACGGTAGTCATGGCCTCTTTTTTCCAAGAATCAAGGTCATTGTACCGATCATTCCTAAATGAAATGGAAGGTAATTTTTTACTGATCAACCCATTGGCCCAAGGGCCGTAAGGACCGATGATGCTCAGGTCACTTTTGGTCATGGCAAGGTCATTAGAAGCAGAAGAAAAAACAAAATCATGAGGAGGCAAAACACCTCCTGCTAAACCAAAGCCTGCCAATCCTGCAGTTTTGATAAAGTCTCTTCTTTGCTTTTTCATCTGCCTGTCTTTTATTTTAATAGATTAACTTATTTGGCCAATTCTAAAGCCTGAGTAGTAACATAGTATTTGGCCAACATATTTGGCACTTCCCACTCAGGTAGTTTACCCTGTTCCAAGTAGTCAATATATGTTTCGGTAACCTCCCTGAAATGATCTTCATGCCCATGACGGTAAGCTTCCGGAATCTTAACCCTCCAAGAGTTTTTTCCCTCTACTTTTATTACATCCAAATCTTTAAAGGTGCCGGCAAGTTCTTTTACGTGCTTGGTTACATTGGCCTCAAATTCAGCCAGATCCTGTCCTTCAACAGGTTCTATGTACAATTCAGGCTTATAATTTTCCTCAGCATCTTGTCTGATAACCAAATTGGCTTTGCTTCCTCTCATGATAGAATAATGCGTATCAGCAGACCCCTCAGGTGCCTTATAATTCCATATCACTGAAACTTTTGCATGAATTCCATTGATTTTATAGTTGATCTCACCGTTACCATATACCTTCAATAGTCCGTCAGAAACTACAGAATGAAGGTAATCAGGAAATTCTTCAATACCGGTAGATAGGGTAAATTCTTCTAATGTAAGGTCGGTGGTCCATCTTTTGGCATTGATCATTTCAATGTCAGTCTTGTAATCAATAATCTTGTCAGGAAAACTCTCCCACTGTACCAAGTCTACCAAGTGTGTGGTAACATCCACGATACCGTTACCCTGTTGATTAACGTCATAGAACCATCCCGGTCTGATCAAGGTTTTTCCTGATACTTGCTTATAAAAATGGTGAATACTTTCCTTTGTTATGGCTGGATTTTCAAGTGTTCCTTTCTCCATCTCTCCAAAAACCTCAGGGATCAATGAAAACTCTCGTTGAAGCATGGTAGTTATTTCAAACCTTTCTGTCATGATATCAAACAATAACACATCGTTTTTCTCAGCAAGCTCAAAGGCCTCTTTTAAGGTTTCAAATCCTTGAGCATCTATGGCCATGGGTTTGTCTGCCAAAACATTAATTCCTGCTTCAATGGTAGCTTTAATATTCGCTGTTTTTTTCTTATTGTTACCTGCTGTAAGCATTACATTTCCCTTCTTCTCACTGAGCATCTTCTGAAGGTAATCATCTCCTTTATACACTTCTAATTCCCAACTTGTAGGGTCTTCTTCTCGGGTATTGTAGCTTTCAATTGAGTTTAAATAGGAAGTTAATTCCGGTCCATCGGGTGCATATACGTAAACTTTCGGATCCACTTCCTCATACATGGATTTTTTCACAAGGTGTGCATGAAAGTGGCCGGGATCAAGCGTAAGTAATTTTATTTCGTTTTTTTCTCCGGTAAAGGTATTCTTCACTTCTTCTTCCACATTTTTTTCATTGGAACATGATAAAAGCAAAATTGAGGCAGCAATAGGTGACCAAAATTTACTATTAAATTTCATAAGATTTGATTTTGGTAATTGGTTTAAATTAAGTAATAATTACTTTGGGATAACCCTGTGGCTTAATGCATGAAAATTAGATCTTTGCTTTAAACTAAAGGAAAGCATCATCTTGCATCAAGGGAATAAATATAAACAATAAAAAAGGAGAATAAAACATATATTAACGTTACCGATTACAATTGATGCATATTTTCAAAAATTACTGTTTCAATGATCATAGGGTCAACGTCTTTATGGCTTCATCTTAGGCAAGGAGTTAAATTTAAATAAAACTCAGTTCATTTTTTACCGTAAAATTAATTCTCTTGCTCTTTTGGTTGGTATGAATTTTGACCTTTACTTAGTATAATCACTCTTTAATTAAAACTTTAGATTTCAGAAAAAAATATAACCCTTTACGACTATTAAACATATCTTAATGAATGTAAAAAAAGGTGAATCAAAACATCTAAAACCAACTCCATTTCATACAAGACCTAACTTTTACACCAAATTATTAAATTCATGAATTCATTTGGTCTGAATAAAAAAATGAAGGGAAAGTTTAGGATTCAATTCCTGCAATTTTTAAAAAAAATAAATACATTAATTCAATATTTAATCAGTAATTAAGACATTGTAAGATCTTAATAAATAATAAGCTCAAAAAGTAAAAAATTCTTTCAATTAGGATAAAGAATACAACCTAAAATTTTAATAAATAAAAACATGAAACTATTAAATAGACAAAATATCCCTTCACCTTCTACTCGCCCTGTCAGCATACTTCAATTTGGGACAGGGAATTTTTTGAGAGGGTTTGCAGATTGGATGATTGATATCTTAAATGAGAAGACATCATTTAATGGAGATATTCAAATGGTTCAAGTGCATAGTAAAAAGCCGGCCCAAGGCATTAATTCTCAAGAAGGTCTATATCATGTACTAACCAAAGGAATTAGTAAAGGTCAAACCATAGAAGAAAGCCGGTTAATTCAATCAGTAAGAGGGGCAATTAACCCATTTCTTGATTATAAGGCTTACTTAGATTTAGCAAAAATACCGGAATTAAGGTTTGTTATTTCAAACACCACAGAGGCAGGCATTTATTTTGATGATGCCGATAAGGATTGGGCGACTACTCCTGAGTCTTTTCCGGGGAAATTAACTGCTTTGCTTTATCAACGTTTCCAACATTTTGATGGGGATTCTGAAAAAGGTTTGGTGATCATCCCTTGTGAATTGGTAGAAGACAATGGTAAAAAGCTTAAAGAAAATATCAAAAGGTACATCGATTTATGGAACCTTTCAGGCGATTTTGAGGACTGGGTGGTTAAGCATAACTTTTTCTGCAACACATTGGTAGACCGAATTGTGCCGGGATATCCATTGGGAAGCGGCAATGAAATTCAAGCCCAATTAGGCTTTAAAGATGAGCAAATGGTAATGACAGAGCCATTTTATTTCTGGGCCATAGATGGGCCGGAATGGCTAAAAAAAGAATTACCTTTAGATAAAGCCGGATTTGATGTGCTTTTTGTAAAAGACATCAGTCCTTACAGAACCAGAAAGGTACGAATCCTTAATGGAGCCCACACTTGTCTGGTACCTGTTGCCTATCTCAAAGGAATCAGATTGGTAAAAGATGCCATGGAAAATGAAGCCACAAGTTCTTATCTCCAAAAAGTAATCTTTGATGAGATAATTCCTGCCATGGATCAACCAGAGGAAAACCTAATTCCCTTTGCAGAAGATGTACTGGATCGGTTTAGAAACCCTTTTATTAAGCACAAACTAAGTGATATCGCATTAAATTCCATTTCAAAATGGAAAGTTAGGGTTTTACCAACATTGTTAGACTATATCAATAAAAAGGATCAAATACCTACCGGAATGGTAGAGGCTTTTGCGGCCATGATTGTGTATTATAGAGGCCATTATAATGGGGAAGCTACTCCCATCAAAGACAAGCCTGAAGTGGTTAAGTATTTTGACCAGATTTGGAAAATTAAAACACCCGAGGCCGTTGTTGAAAGTGTGTTAGCTAAAGTGGACTATTGGGATCAGGACCTTAACTTGATTTATGGTCTGAGTGAAGCCTTAATTAAAGAAGTAAAATCCCTGCTGGCTCAAGAAAAGGGATAATTCTATATATATGTATTAAATTAAAAAGCGGCTTAAATATTTAAGCCGCTTTTTTAATGCTAAATTTTATAGGAATTTAAATAAATTGATTCAGTATATTTTCATACATTTCTTGCTTACCACTTGTCATCTTCGGCTCACCGATTTCCTGCGCATGACTTCTCAAGGCTTCCAAATCAAGTTTTCCGGTTTCAAACTCTTTTCCTTTTCCTCCATCAAACGAGGCATATCGATTCTTTCTCAAAGTTTGGTAATCTGAATGCTCCATGATATCATTGGCAATTACTAAACTCCTTGCAAAAGCGTCCATGCTTCCTACATGAGCATGAAAAAGATCATCCAGGTCTGTAGAGTTTCTTCTTATTTTAGCGTCAAAATTCACTCCGCCTGTGGTAAACCCCGGTCCTTGTAAGAGTACCAGCATGGCCTCCGTTAATTCTTGAAGGTTGATTGCAAATTGGTCTGTATCCCATCCATTTTGATAGTCTCCCCTATTGGCATCAATACTACCTAAAAGACCGGCATCCATGGCAACTTGCAATTCATGCTGGAAAGTATGTCCTGCAAGTGTAGCATGATTTACTTCCAAATTTAGCTTAAAGTCTTTGTCTAAGCCAAAATACCTAAGAAACCCTATAACCGTAGCCGCATCATAATCATATTGATGTTTGGTTGGCTCCATCGGTTTTGGCTCAATAAGGAAAGTACCTTCGAAGCCTTGTTTTCTTCCATAATCTCTAGCCATGGTTAAAAATTGGGCCAAGTGCTCAGTTTCACGTTTCATGTCGGTATTCAACAATGACATATAACCTTCTCTGCCACCCCAAAACACATAATTTTCACCTCCCAGTTCGATGGTTGCATCAATTGCATTTTTCACCTGAGTAGCAGCTCTACTTACTACATCAAAATCCGGGTTGGTGGCTGCTCCATTCATATACCTTGGATGGCTAAAAACATTAGCTGTCCCCCAAAGTAATTTTATACCTGTTTCTTTTTGCTTTTGCTTGGCGTAATCTACTATTGCTCCCATATGTTTTTCATAGGTCGCAATGCTATCCCCCTCATCAATCAAGTCAATGTCATGAAAACAATAATAAGGGGCTCCAATTTTTCCGATAAATTCAAAAGCCGCATCCATTTTGTCTTTTGCTCTTTGAATCGGATCATTGGATTGGTCCCATTTATGAACCATAGTCCCCGGACCGAAGGGATCATTTCCTGTGGCACAGAAAGAATGCCAATAGGCTATTGCAAAACGAAAATGCTCTTTCATCGTCTTCCCGGCAATTACTCGGCTCTCATCATAATATTTGAAAGCCAATGGATTTTTTGAATCCTTTCCTTCAAACTTAATCTTATCAATCTCAGGAAAAAACATATCTGACATAATTCAATTCTATTTAGGTATTAGATAAGTATATTAATTTATTTCACTTGGTTTAAGCAGTTCTCCCACTGCTGATAAACTGCTCCATAGGCTTCAATCTTTTGCGCATCAGGTTCAAAGTCCTGGATTTTCACCAAACCTTGAAAGGCTTCTTCAGGACCTGAATAGATCCCTGCACCAATTCCGGCTCCTCGGGCAGCTCCCTGTGCGCCATCCGTATCATACAATTCGAGGGATACATTATTCATGTTAACAAAAGCTTCCCTGAAAAGGGGACTTAGGAACATGTTTGCTTTTCCTGCTTTCACGGTTTTCAGGTTTAGCCCCATGTTTTTCATGATGTTAAAACCATAAGTCAATGCAGACACAATACCTTCTTGGCCGGCACGAAACACATGCCTCTTGTCATGTTTCAAAAGATTTAATTGGGATAAGTGTGCACCAACATGCTTATTTTCCATAATTCGTTCCACACCATTCCCAAAAGGTAAAAAACTCAAACCGTCAGCACCAATAGGCACTTCAGCAGCCATTTCATTCATCACTTCATAATCCAATGCATGATCTCCAAAAGAGCGCTTCAACCAACTGTTTAGAATCCCTGTTCCATTGATACAAAGCAACACTCCATATCTGGGATTATTTTTACTGTGGTTGACATGGACAAAGGTATTTACCCTAGACAAAGGGTCATAAACAGGTTTGGTGCTAACTCCAAAGACAGTACCTGAAGTACCTGCCGTAGTCGCCAACTCCCCTTCTTCCAATACATTCAATGAAAAAGCATTGTTAGGTTGATCTCCGGCCCGATAAGTTACAGGAATACCGGCATCTAAGCCCAGTTCTTGCGCTACCTGAGGAATCACCCTACCTTGATCACCAAATGAAGCAACAGCTTTAGGAAGTAATTTAGCGTCTATTCCATAGTGGTTCAGCAAATTGTCAGCAATATTATTTTCAAGGAAATCCCAAAATACACCTTCAGACAATCCTGTCTCTGAGGTAAGGATTTCACCCGTAAGCTTCATGGCTATATAATCACCGGGAAGCATGATTTTATGGATCCTCTCATATTTTTCAGGCTCATTTTCTTTTACCCATTTAAGTTTTGAAGCTGTAAAGTTACCCGGGGAATTAAGGAGGTGCCCCAGGCAATATTCGCTACCTAAACCGGCAAAAGCTTGGTTACCGATGGCTACAGCTCTGCTATCGCACCATATGATGGCGGGCCTTATCACTGACATATCCTTGTCAACCATTACCAAGCCATGCATTTGATAGGAAATACCTATTCCTTTAATTTCACCGGGTTTAACCTGACTTTTAGCAATTATTTCTTGGGTTGTTGCTTTGATGTATTTCCACCACAATTCAGGATCTTGTTCTGCCCAATCTTTTTGTGGGGAATCAATGCTCATTTCCACCTCTGGAAGTCCCTTTGCTGCCACAACTTTACCTGAATCTGCATCCAGAAGCGTAGCTTTTACTGAAGAACTACCTATATCATATCCTATTAGGAGCTGTCTCATTTTAAAATCAAAAATTTTATTTTACCAAAATACGATGTATAAGGCTGCGATTATTCCGGAAATCAAAATTGCACCAATTTTAAACTGAGTGCTGGTTTTGAAAAGGTCTTTGCTGATTTCTATCCCTTTAGGATGGTCCTTGCCTTTGCCTTCAAACAAACTTATGGCAATAATTAACCCTGAAATGATCAAAAACACCAACCCCATTCTATCTATAAAAGGTAAGTTTGGAGTCAGGAATTTAAATGCTGCCGATAAAGGTATGGTCAGCGCTGCTGCAGTTAGGGCCGCATTTGAAGTTGTTTTTTTCCAAAAGAAACCAAATACAAAAATAGCAAACACACCAGGTGACACGAAACCGGTATATTCTTGAATGTATTGAAAAGCCTGATCCAATTCCCGCAAAGCAGGCGCAACTATGGCAGCCACAATAAAGGCTACGATTGCTGTAATTCTACCAACTCTTACTTGTTTTTTCTCCGAAGCATTTTCATCAAAAAAGTTCTTATATACATCCAAAGTGAAAATCGTTGAAGTACTGTTTGCCATCGAAGCCAAAGAAGAAACAATGGCGGCTGTTAATGCAGCAAAGGCCAATCCTTTCAAGCCAGAAGGAAGCAATTGTAATAGTGTAGGATAAGCCCTGTCTGACTTAATAATTCCAGTTACCGGATCAGTCATAGAATCAGCAAAGGAAGGATCTATTCCTTGATTTACAATCACATAAGCAGCAATACCAGGGATAACCACAATCAGTGGCATAAGAAGTTTTAGAAAACCTGCGAAAACCATTCCTTTTTGGGCCTCATTCAATGATTTTGCCGCCAAGGCTCTTTGTGTTATATACTGATTAAAGCCCCAATAGCTTAAATTAACCACCCACATACCACCTATCAAGACAGATAGGCCGGGTAAATCCATATAGGCATCTCTTTCTCCTCCAGCACCATCAGGAATCATCATTTCTCCCTTTTCAATAATCATATTGAAATGACTTGACGCTTCTGTCAAAAGGGTGGAGAAGCCAAGGAATACATTACCGGAACCAACAATAGACAAAGCAAGGTAGGTGGTAGCAAGTCCACCTAAAACTAAAAAGAACACTTGGACTACATCTGTCCACGCAACCGCTTTTAACCCACCATAAATGGAATACAACATCGCAAATACAGCTAGTCCGGCAATCCCATACATCATGGGTACGCCCAATATTGTTTCAAGGCTTAATGCTCCTAAATAAAGTACAGAAGTAAGGTTGACAAATACGTAAACCAATAACCAAAACACAGCCATAACTGTCCTAACGCGACTATCATAACGCTTTAGCAAAAATTGAGGCATGGTACTAATGCCTTCTTTTAGGTACACCGGTAAAAAGAAAATGGCCACTATTAATAATGTAGCCGCCGCCATCCACTCGTAAGTAGATATTGCCAGCCCAAGGGCAAAGCCTGAACCTGACATACCGATAAATTGTTCTGCAGAAATATTGGATGCAATCAATGAAGCTCCTACGGCCCACCAAGGTAAGGCTTTGCTTGCCAAGAAGTAATCATTGGAATCTTTAACGTGTCCCTCTTTCTCTCTTGATACAAAGTACCCCATTAAAATGATAAGGATACAATAACCAATAAAAATGGCGAGGTCTAAAGTAGTAAAATTCATGAACTTTGGATTAATGGGTTTGAGGTTTTGTCAATTCTATTGAGTATTTGGTGTCAAAAATTAATGTGCAATATAATCAATTAAGGTTTTGATAAAATAAAATACCTTAGAAAGTCAACCACTCTTTTTAAATGACCGCAAAGGGTTTCAATTCGTTACACTCCAAGAAATTTTACTATATGAGCTGTTCTTAATCCATTCCGTCAGCCAATTTCAACTAAAAAAAAAGCCGTAAGTCATAGAAAACCAGTATGAAATAATCGAAATGGTAAAAGAGTTTAAACTTGCTGCTTAAATAAGAAATACTTACTTTGATAGGCTAATTCTACTTTTTTTATTATTTACCGGAATCTCAACCCAAAGGCTCAATATGAAAAATCTATTATACAATTCTTCACTCATTGGCCTTGGTATTTGTTGGCTGATTTTAGGCAGCTGTCAATCAAAACCCAACGAAGTTTCGACGGCTGAGGCAAAAGCCAATACAGTCCCTAAAGTGGACATTGCAGACATTGAAAAGGGGATTAAAGCCTATATCTCCAATAAAGCAGCTGCAAACGATGGCTTTTTTTTGGTAAGGGATGAGGAGAAATTATTACGACTACAATTGGTAAGGGTACATACTGAATACCTCTCTAATTTAGGGCCAAATAGGCATTTCGCTTGTGTAGACCTTGCTGATACGTCCGGGGATGTTTACGACGTCGATTTTTTTATGGAAGGGGAGCCGGGTGAAATGGAAGTAACCGAAACCAGCGTACACAAATTGAATGGTAAACCTTTTTATTCGTGGAAACAACAGCCGGACAAAACTTGGGCCCGACTTCCTGTAGCTGAATCAAGCAATAAACTTCTAGGGGTTATTGAAGGGGAAGATCAATTCCTATTCAACTACAATATCACTTTGCCGGTGATTACTGATTCTGCCAAAATGTGGATTCCCCTTGCAGTATCTGACGACTACCAGGAAATAGCGCTGGTGAAAAAGGAGGTTCCGGGCAAACATCAAATAATAAAAGATAAAAACAATGAAAATACTGCCATATTCGTAGCCCTTTCTCCGAATGAAAGCGAAAAACCTATTACAATCGTCTATAAGGTAAAAAGAATAGAAAAAGGCCCTTATCAAGACAGCCTTAAAATAGACCCTCGATACCTGCAATCAAGTGCATTGATGCCTGTCGGGAGAAGATTTCGGGAATTGGCACAAGAGGCCATTGGAGAAAAAAAAGGGGAAAGCCAACTAATGCAAGCCAGGGCTATTTATGACTATATTATTGATCAAATGAAATACATGAAGTATGGCGATTATGGAAAAGGGGATGCAATTTATGCCTGTGATACCAAAACGGGAAATTGTACGGAATTTCATTCGCTATTCATCTCTATGGCCAGATCTGTGGGCATTCCCGCTAGGTTTTCAATAGGAGCAGCAATTCCTTCAGACAGGGATGATGGAGGAATCGATGGCTACCACTGTTGGGCAGAGTTTTATGCCGAAGGTAAGTGGTGGCCCGTAGATATTAGTGAAGGCAATAAATACACCGCGCTGTCTACCTATTATTTTGGAAGACACCCTGCCAATCGAATTGAGTTAAGCAGTGGTAGAGACCTAGAATTTAATCCCGGCCCGACATCAGGACCTATCAACTTTATGGCCTATCCGGTTTTAGAAATTAAAGGTAAATCCGCTCTTGCTAAAACAACATTTACATTTATTAGAAGCAATACTCATTAATAAAATATCATAATGAATAACTAATCAGCAAAGTACTATTCCTTTGTTGGGTGCTCATCCTTATCTGATGGGTGCTCATCACCACCTGATGGATGCTCTTCTTCTGCAGCCGGGTGCTCTTCTGTCTGTTCTACTTTGTCGGTTTTTTTATTCCCACAAGAAGAAATGGTGAATGAAAACAGCAAGCCCATCAAAAGCAGCATTGCAAGTGGTTTTATACTTTTTAAAATTTTCATAGTCTTTAATTTTCTACACCTATCAAAGTACCTTTTTTTTTTGTGATTTCAAAATAAACAAAAGATTATACTTTTGACAATCAACTCCATAGGTCAATACATAGGTAGCCAAAAATTAAATCTTGAAATGAAAACTCTGGCAACCTTTTTGCCTCCTTACTTAAAAACATTTTTAAAACATTATGGAAAAATTAAACTTTAAAAAAAGAGTAATGGAAGAAGCCGTCAGGCGCCAAGAAAGCATAGTGTCGGACTTTAGGCAAAGAATAAAGGAGATTAGAGAAGGAGAGCAACAGCCCCAGGATGAACCCGTTGAGTATGATCAACAAGGCCAAGAAGATGAAAGCGCACTCGTGATCAACAAAATTGGTCGGGAGCTTGACTTTGTCATCGATGAATTGGATTTCTTAAAACAAATGAGAACTGCAGATAATATTTTGGAAGAAGCCACGCTCGGAGCAATTGTAAAAACGGACAGCATGACCTTTTTCCCAAGTGTAAGTTTAGAGGAATTTGAAGTGGATGGTCAGAAATTATTTGGGATTTCAAAAAACGCTCCCATTTACAAGGAAATGAAGGGAAAGAAAAAAGGAGATACTTTTGGGTTAAATGGAAAATCCTATAAAATCATAGACTTGTATTGACACCTAATCTGGCTGAATAAAAAATTAAGCATTTTGTTTGCCTTACCAAATAGCTCAACCAAAAAAACTTCAATTCAGTATGAAAAGGAACTACGAATTAACTTTCTGGTTCCTTTTTTTCTAGCTCATTTTGAGACGTTCATCTCAGAGTATCGCCAATAAAAAAATTAATGATTAAGTGATTTAAAAATTCAAGTACCAGCCAAATTTAAACCAAGTTCTGTGTCTCAGGTCAGGATCAAAAAAACGATCGGTTCTGTAGTCTATCCCTGCTTGAAATTTTTGCCTTCCTTTTGAAAGGTGGCCCAATGATGCTACTGCTCGATTTTCAAGTCCGCTTACCCTTGCTTGGTAACTATAAAGGATTTCATCACTAAAAACCAAATAAAACTCTCCCGGATCTAAACTTTTCCCTTCTATTGGAAATTCGAAAGAAACTCTATACCTAACCCGATAATCATTTTTTTCAAAAGGGGAATAAGTCTGGTCGAAACGAATTCTATGCCCAATTTTATAATTTCTAGGCAACTGGAGTATTGAGATTTGCTGTATTGTCCGATGGCTATTGTCACCTCTACTATTCACACGGTATTGATAGCCTCCTGCTATATCAATAAATGGATTAACTTTTGTTCCTAAGAACCCTTGAAAATCAGTGAGATTATGGAAATAGCCGACATCAAGATCCTCTCCCTCGAACTTTTCGGCCAGGCCGTGTTGACTCTCTATTTTACCAATAACTTTTAATTTTTCTGTGGCTTTAAAACCTACCTGAAATTCAGGGAAAAACCCAAATAAGCGAACAGTTCCTTGAGCCATTATTTGAATTGGAAGTAATAAAAATAAAATAAGTAATAGTTTACGCATTAAAAGAATAGATTATTAGAAGGTTCCAGAATGATTTCTCTTTTCATTAGAAGTTCACCCTCCTTATCAAACAATCCTTCCCATAATTTTTTTGTACTAGATGTCTTACCATAAAATTCCACTTCATATTTAACTATAATTTCATTGGATTTTTTAGAAACTATCCAATTTTTAAGGTTTTCGTCTCTCCCGGTATACTGAATTTGAATCTTACGTATTTTAGTTTTCAAAAAGTGTTCCGAAAAATATTTAGATATATTTTGTTTTACCTCAATTGGCAATCTCCTCCAATGTATTAATACTTCAATATCTTCTAAGGTACCATCTTTACTAAACTCTACACTGTACTTTTTTCTCTTTTGGTAAAATTTAGCTTCATAGCTTTGGCTTTCCCCTGAGGTTTCAAAATACCAATTCATTCTTTTTTTCTGATCAAATACTTCCTCCACCCAAGCAACCGCATTGGAAGGAACATCACTACTCATCACCTTGCTTTCTTTTTCAATTTTCACCTGCCCATTGGCAACCAATGAAAACAGACACACCAACCAAACAACACAAATTATTTTAACCATTTTTCCGGGATTTTCTTAATTCAGACTTTTTTATAGTTTTTACTTAAAGTAAAAACCCGACTTTTCTGATAGAGGCCAGTTTCTCAAATCATTAAACTGTTAAATAATTATTAAGCCCTGTTTAATAAAACTTGTATCCTAAATAAGAATATTATGGTATTTCCGGAAAGGCAGCGCAAATATAATGAGTAGAAGAAGACTTAACTTGATTATAACCAAATAAAATGGCCTGATTCTAGTTTTACACAATAGAATCAGGCCATTTATTCCAACACCGAACCAATTCAGAATAAATTTAACAAGATTTTAGCCCAAAAAATTTGATCAAAAACCCTGCAGTGTTATTAAAATTCATGAGACAAGGGGACTAATCTTGCACTTAGATCCGGCATTTCCATATCCTTATCAAATGGAAATATTGGTCGGTTGATGCGTTTAAACTCCAAACGCTCCAGATCCTGATCAACCCCCCCCGGGGTAAGTGCCATGATCCAATCTGCCCTCATGTCGTACAGTTCAGGTACCAGGTAACCAATTTTCACTACTACAATATCCGTTTCTTTTGGATTAAGACCAAGGTTAGTAAAATCCCTTTCCCTATGGTAGGGCTTTCTTTTTTTGGTAACAATTACGTGAACACTGCCAACTTTTACAACCACCTCTACTTCTGCATTTTTATCCCCCTTTTCTATGGCTGTCACCTCACCGGTAAGTAGTAAAGGTGGAGCAAATCGATCATCCACTGCAGCTCCGGCCTTGGCAGACACTTCCCCTCCTACACCTACCTCCAACGCAGCTTTTACCAAATCAGGACCTGGAATAGAAGCATAAATTAGGGAAGGTCCTGAGGCTGATTTAAATTCAGGTCTATCAAGTATTTCTTTGAGTGTCCAAGTTACATCTCCAGCGCCTCCGGCGGTCGGATTGTCTCCCATATCACTGATCATAAATGGCACTTTATCACTGGCAATGGCCATATCCAAACTCTCCTTAAGACTGGCGGTAGGTGCAATAAATTCAAATTTGTTGCGTCTTTCCCAAAAACTTGAGGCAAGTTCTTCTGCCGTTTGCGTGACTTTCTCCTTATCATCCCCGGTAACCATTACCACAGCGTGGTTTCTCGGCTCATCTGCCCAAGCATAGCCTACCCAAATTGCGGCATCTACTATCCCCTCCTGTTGGGTAGCCGGATTTACAGCCGCGTATAAACTTTTTCCCGGTTCAACACGGGTACTGGTTTTTTCTCCTGGAAGTAAAATGGGTACTGGAATCCATGCTTTAAAAGCAGGCTTTCCTTTTCCCGATTCCAAACGATCCAATAAATTATCAACAGCGCGTTTTTTGGATTCCAATGCATCTTCATGAGGAGCCATTCGATAGCAGGTAATTAAGTCAGAATTGCCCGCCAGTCTCCACGAAACATTTCCGTGTAAATCCATAGAAGTAGAAATGATGGTCTCTTTTCCTATAACCTCCCTTATTCTTTCTATAAAGTCTCCTTCAGGGTCATCAAGACCTACCACACTCATGGCCCCGTGAATATCAAAAAACAAGCCGTCATAAGGTAGGTTTTCCTTTAGCCTCTCCAAAGTCTCACCCACTAGCGATTCGTAGGCTTCTCTAGAAACAATTCCTCCGGGAATGGCATGCCCCCTTAAAGTAGGAAACCACTCGGCTCTAGATCTATTGATTGAGTCAGGCTTCATAAATGGGTAATAATTAAATATTTCTTCTCCTCTTCGTGCAAGAAAGGCTTCTTCCTCCGATACTGCCGGTGAAAAAGTACTAGACTCTATAGCCAAACCCGCAATTGCCACCCGAGGAAGGTCAGCATTATGTTCAGCGCTCTCCGATGTTTTGCCCCCGCAATAACTAAACAACAGCAATGTACTGAGTAAGCACAAATAAGAATAGGTAGATTTTTCTTTTAACATAGTAGCAATATTAAATGATAATAAAGACTTAGATTCGATAAAATATCATTGAATAATCTAAAATAAGTTAATTTTTAACACATATTCTACACAAGTAGATAAATTAATTGAATAAAACCCTTCTAAAGAATCAAATTTTCTCCAAACTAATATAAAATTGTGCTCATAAAGTTTTGGGGGCACCCCATAAACGCATTCAAAAAAATAATATCATTGAGCTGTTATTTTACTTTTAATTGTTTGCTAACCTTCACAATCTATTTGCCATTATATGGTTTATTTTAGTATCTTTCCCTTTTAATCCTAAATATCATTTTATGTTTTCTACCGACAGGAAATCCACCATTTTTACTGCCTGGCATAAAGCGTTTGATCAGTTTTCTACCAAGAAAAAGTTAACAGGGCTTGTTCTTAGTATTTTTAAGGAAAACACAGAACCCATTTTATGGTCTGATTCCACTAAGGACATTTCTTTAGATCAACCTTATTTCATCACAGAGCTAGGTAATATTCACCTGTTGGCTATATTTATCAAACTAAAGATAAGAGGATTACTATCTCTTGATCAATCCATTACAGACATTCTTGAAAAAAAAGATTACGAAGGATTAATCAACCTAAGAGGTAAGGATTATACAGAAGAAGTTACCATTTCTCATTTATTGTCACATAGGTCAGGAATTCCCGATTTTCTGAATCATTCTTCAAAAGATGAACAGTCCATAAAGTCCCACATTTATAGCGGAGAGGATTTATCTTGGGAGTTAAAAGATTTTGTGAGCAAATGCAAAGGTCAGAAACCAATTTTTAAACCCGGTAAATCTTCAAAAAGTATTTACTCTGCCACCAATGATCTTTTGCTAGGTAAGATCATTGAAAAGATCACCGGTGATTCATTAGAAAAAGCCCTGAATGATTTTCACTTTTCCAGACTATCTATGAACCAAACTTATGTATATAAAGACCCGAACGATAGAACCCCTGCACTATTTTCTTATAAAAATCAACCTTTGAATTTACCTCATGCGATGAGTTCACTAGGAGGTGCCGGAGGTATTGTAAGTACAGCCAGGGACAGCCTCACCTTCTTGAAGGCATTTTTTCACGGACACCTTTTTCCACTGTCCGAATTGGACAATATCATGAACTGGTTACCGGTAAAACAAGGCCTTAGCCAAGGGATAGGGATTTCTCGCTACCAAAGAACTCGAATTTTACCTTTGGCGTCAAAGGATCCTGAGTTCATTGGGTGTACAGGGCATACCTCCGGAGCTTTCAGTTTATATGCTCCGGAATTTCAAATATTCTTGACAGGGACCACCAATCAATCTGACGATCCATTGCTTCCCTATAAACTAGCTTCTGCTATGTTAAAAGAACTGAATTAAAATTTCAGTTCTTTATCCAGTCCGGCTTTGTTGTTTTAATATTGGCTTGTAATTGGTTAAGTAAATTATACAATCCAAAATAAGTCCTATTGATGTACAAACCATGTCTGGAACCACGGGCTTGTTTCGATTTCCTAAACATCTTGTCATTTGAGATTTTATCTCCCAAAGCAAAGATCATTTGGAAGTAGTTATCATCTGCGAAATCAAAGGTATCCACATGAAACGGCTTACCTAGCAGAGAAATCATCTCTTTAAACGTATTTTTAAAATAATTTTTTTCCTCGGCAGAATCCCTATCAGAAATAAACTCAAGGTCATAGAAAATTTGATCCAATTCATCCTCTTTGATCAATAGGTCTTTCTTTATTAGAGAAAAATAACCGGAATAAAATTCCTCAGGAATCACTTTAACACAACCAAAATCGATAACAGCCAATTCATCCCCCTCTTGTATTATGAAATTCCCGGGATGCGGATCTGCATGAACTTGTTTTAGCTGATGCACTTGATGATCATAAAAATCCCACATGATTTGACCTACCTTGTCTCTAGCCTCTTGACTTGGATTCGTTTGAAGCCATTCCTTAAGGTGTTTGCCTTCCATCCAGTCCATGGTGATCACACGGGCGCTGCTCATTTCTTCATAGTATTTCGGGAAATTCAGGCCTTTAATGTGACTACAAGCTTGCGATATCTCCTTACTCCTTATGACTTCCAGTTTGTAATCGGTCTCTTCGAGTAATTTTTCTTCCACCTCTTCCATATAATTATCCAACTCCCTTTCATTCATGTTCAATAAACGAAGTGCAAATGGTTTAACCAGTTTCAGGTCTGATTTCACACTTGAACCTACACCCGGATACTGAATTTTCACTGCGAACACCTTATCTCCCTTGGTTGCTTTGTGCACCTGACCTATGGAAGCAGCATTCGCTGCGGAAGTGGTGAAGGTATCAAAAAGGTTTTCAGGCCCTTTCTTAAAATATTGATTAAAGGTCTTTACTACCAGTGGATAAGATAAAGGCGGCGCGCTGTACTGTGCCATTGTAAATTTATCTTGATAAGCGCCAGGCAGCATATTTTTATCCATTGCCATCATTTGAGCCACTTTTAAGGCACTCCCTTTCAGTTCACTGAGAGAATCATAAATATCTGTGGCATTGTTTCTATGCAATTCATCTTTGGTCATTGCGGGGTTGACTACTTTTTTAGCGTAGTGCTTCATATAATTCCCACCTACCTTAGCGCCTGTACTAATAAACTTTGCTGCTCTTTGCACTTTGGAGACAGGTATGCTTTGTTGCTCATTTATTTTATTTGTCATGGCTATTTGGATTGAAAAAGGAATTTTGCAAAATCTACGAAACTATCAATGGCAGACCTACCCATCAAGTCAAAGGCTAAATTGACCGACTTTTCTATGGCTGCATCTGTTTTTTCAAAAGCCGGCGAATCATCTTTTAACCAAAATCTAAAAACAAACATTACCTGAAGCCACATGGCCTCTTGGTATTTATCTGTTAAATATGGCCGCTCTGCAATTTCCTCTGATTCTTTCCCTTCATTGACTATACCGCTGGCAAAATCTTTAAACTTTGCTTTAAAGCCTTTTAATTCTGAAGGGTAACTTTGATTTTTTAATGATACATTACCATATACTGCTAACAAGTAGGATCTTTTATTTTTCAACTCTTCAATCCAAGTAAATAAAAAGCCCAAAAGCTTTTCTCGAGATGTGTAAGATTGATAAATTTCCTGACTTTCCAAAGCTTGAATAGTATTGTCAAAAATCAATTCCCAAACCGCTTTTTTTACTGCCCCAAAAGAAGAAAAATACTCATAAAAAACGGCCTCCTTCATTTTCATGTCCTTTGTGAACTTGAAAACAGAAACCGGTTCACTCCCGGTTTCCAAAATATAGGAGATGTATCCATCAATTATTTTATTTTTGTCCGTATGGCTATTTTTTGTTTTCTCTGTCATTTTACCCATTTATTATTCTTAATTGTTTAACTAAATAAAGGGCAATGTGGTTTGTTAATTCTTACTAAATTTTCTGAGAAAAAAATTAAATCCATTTGAGAATGAGTAAATTCACAGCTGACAGAATACTATTTGCACATCTATTTTTTACTTGTTTTCGTTAATTATGATACAGTCTAACGATAATTTAACAATGCTTAACGCCAAGTCCATTCTTTATATCGCCATCTTGACGGCTTCAATTTTCATTTCATCCTGCGATAAAAATATTGACGAAGCACCTCAAGACCCGAATCTTGTGAAAAATGCAATTTTTGAAACGATGCAGGAATGGTATTACTGGAATGATCAATTGCCTTCGGTTGTAAATATTGACAGTTACGGTAGCAATGAGGAGTTACTCTACAACCTTATGTACCTACAATACGACAGATGGTCCTACCTCACCACAAAAGAAGAGTTTGAAAAAGCATTTACAGGCCAAAATGCCGGACATGGTTTTGGATTTGGCTTAAATGCCGCAAACGAAATATTCATTTCCTTTGTCTATGAGGAATCACCAGCAGGGCAAGATGGCTGGCAGAGGGGTTGGCAGCTCTTAGAAATCAATGACAAACCAATTTCAGCTTATGAAACTGATGGCGGTTACAATTTTGATTTAGGCGAAAGTACGCCCGGCATATCCAACACCTTCACCTTCAAACTACCCGATGGAAGTACCACTACAAGGACCAGTGTTAAAGACAATTACCAAGCAAACTCAGTCCTTCATAAAGAAATTATCGAACAAGGCGGTAAAAAAATAGGGTACTGGGTTTACAACAGTTTCAAAGCAACTGCAAACATAAGTCCTACTAAAAGTGTGGAAGTTGAGGAAACTTTACAATACTTTGAAGAAGGGAATATTGATGAATTAATTGTTGACTTAAGGTACAATGGAGGAGGCTCCGTAGATGTGGCAGAACAGATAATGAATGCATTGGTTCCTGCTGCAGCTGATGGCAAATTAATGTATACCAATGATTTTAATCCTGACAAAGCAAGCCTCAACGATTCATATAATTTTGAAAGAACCAATAACCTGTCATTGGATAAATTGGTTGTCATTTCTTCAAGGGGATCTGCCTCTTCCAGTGAATTGTTAATAAATTGTTTGAAACCTTATATGGAGGTTACGCTAGTGGGCGAACAAACCTATGGGAAACCTGTAGGATCATTTCCCTTATCATCATTTAACAGTGTATTGGATCAAAACAATGTGGAGTTAGTGCCTATTACTTTTGCGATTGCGAATGCTGCTGGAGAAGCAGCATATTATGACGGGTTTCCTGCAGACATCTTGGCTGCTGATGATCCTGCCATCAATTGGGGAAACCTAGAGGATGAAAGACTATCCGCAGCTATTTCTTACCTACTGTATGGCAACCTAAGTCCAAGCAGCAGAATGACACCTTTGGAGTCTAATTGGCAAATGATTGATGGTTTCACCGGTTTGCAAAAAGAATTTCCGGTTTATTAACTTTTGTGATTACCCACCAAATTAGTACCCTATCATCAGAAGTAGATCAATTTTTGATTCAGGGGTTGGTAAAAAATAAAAACTGATTGGACTTAGTAAATAAAAAAGGCGGTAGGGAAATCCTACCACCTTTTTTATTGTATATAATTATAAATTAGTAACCTGGGTTTTGAGGGGCCAGGTTTGGATTTACATCCAGCTCAATTCTCGGTAGAGGCATCAAATAATCCTTTGCAGCATCAAAGTTATCGTGAGGTTCCAGGCTATTTACGCCTTTAAATACCTCATCACCCAATTGCCTTCTCTTGATGTCATACCATCTTTTATATTCGAAAGAAAGTTCAATTCTTCTTTCTTCAAGGACTAGGTCAATGAATGCATCTTTATCCATTCCTGACTGTACATCTTCAGGGAAACTATTCATTTGTCCGGCAGCATTTCTCGCCCGCTCTCTAATCTCATTTACTAGAGATACAGCTTCTTCAGTAGGTCCATTATTAACTTCAGCTGCAGCTTCAGCAGCGATCAACAAAACCTCTGCATAACGTATGGCTGAGTAATTATTGTCTGAAAATCTACCATCAGAATTACTGTTACCGGGAAACCTTCTGTATTTGGCAATATGAGGTCTTTGGGTATTTTGAAATTCAGTATATGGAACCATCACTCCTCCAACTAAGGCTTCATCCTCAAAACTTACTGACTTTCGGTAATCTCTATCATCCCAAGTATTGAAAACAGCCATGGAAGGAACACAAACACTCCATCCTAAATTATCTGCTCCTCTAATACCGGTCATGGGAGGCATAATGTCATCATTTGCTCCTCCAGATCCAGCTTGTTGTCCTAAGAAATCAATTGAAAATATATGTTCCTTAAGATTATCAGCCATGTCAGCTCTGAAAAGATTTTGATAATCTGCCTCTAAATCATACCCAAACCTATCTTTATTGTCAATCACCCATTTGGCCTCCTCATAGGCCTTTTGGTAATCCGCTAAGGTTAGGTTAACTGATGCCAAGTAAGCTGCTGCTGTACCTTTGGTAGGTCTTGACCTCACATTATTTGGTTGATTATCCGGCAGGTTTTCTTTGGCAAATGTCAAATCTGCCAAGATTCCTTGGTATACCTCTTCTTCAGAAGTTTTGGAAATATCTTTAACTGCTTCCGGATCGGTTATGAAGTAATCGATATAAGGAATATCTCCAAACACACGCACCAAATGGTAATAACTGAAGGCCCTAACAAATCTTGCTTCAGCTATTAATTGGTTACTTACCGTTTCATCCAGTTCAAGACTTTCTGCTCCTGCGATGGCAGCATTGGCTGCACTTACAACCTGATACCAATATGGCCAATAAGCACTAACCATCCCATTGTTATCATCCATATTAAAGTCGTTGACCTGTTGCCTTTCAGCAGGAGTTCCTCTATCGCCAATATCCACCATATCTCCCCTTAACATAATGGAAGTAACAAATTGCCTTCCATATAGTCTTTCACTTGCTATCCACCCATAAGCACCGAAAATCGCTGTTTCCACATCTTTCTCAGAGTTAAACAAACTCTCAGGTGCCAATAAGCCCACAGGCTTTTCTTCTAAGTCTGCGCAGCCTGCGAACAAGCAGGTAGCGGCCAATACCAAAGATTTATATATATTCGTTTTCATGGTTATTTCTTTTTTGGTTGCTTAAAATCCTACATTTAGACCTATGGTGTAACTCTTTGCATTCGGATAACTTCCGTAATCAAGCCCTAGGTTTCTATTTCCATCTGTAGCTCCTTCAGACCGATAATTAACCTCTGGGTCATATCCTTCATAAGAAGTGAAGGTTAATATATTCTGCGCACTTACATAAAGCCTAAGTTTGGAAAGCCCCAGACGGTCCACAACAGTTGAAGGAAAATTATATCCTAGAGAAAGGTTCTTTAACCTTGTGTAAGTCCCATCAAAAATCCACCTAGTGGACACCCTTCTGGTTCTACCGTTAAATGCCTTAGGCACATCAGTCTGTGTATTCGTAGGCGTCCACCTGTCCAATGCTTCTGTAGTAGCATTGTTAATTCCGGACATTAAATTAAGTTCCATTAAGGTATAACTAAGGATATCATTCCCAACAGAGCCCTGAAAAAACACATTCAGGTCAAAGTTTTTGTATCTGAAATCATGATTCCACCCCCAAAAGAAGTCAGGATGAGGATTACCAATTATTTGTCTGTCATCACTATTAAGTACACCATCGTCATTTAAATCTTTGAATTTCTCTCCTCCGGCTTCTTGCTCAAATCCACCTCCGGAAAGGAACTCATCACCTTCTTGGTAAACCCCATCATATACCCAACCATAAAAGCTACCTACAGAGCTGCCTTCTTGTAATAATTGAGTAGTACCTAAGCCCACCATATGTCCTGGGCCTGATCCGTACTGAATATCAGTTCCTTCGGGTAAAGAAAGTATGGTATTTCGGTTTCTAGAAAAGTTAATGTCCATGTCCCATTGAAAAGCTCCCACAAGGTTTCTAGAGCCTAATGTAAGTTCTACTCCTTTATTTTCAACTTCTCCAATATTTCTCAATTGGGTAGTATACCCTGAATATTGAGGCAACTGAACAGCAAATAGTAGGTCAGAAGTTACCATTCGGTAATACTCAGCTGACAAGGTTACCCTATCGTCCCAAAAACCAATGTCTGTACCAATATTTAATTGGGCAGTAGTTTCCCAAGTCAAGTTATCGTTGGCCACAGTGGTGGGTCTAACAGCATTTACAGGTACCCCATCAATAATAGAAAATACTGGTGAAAATCTAGCCAAAGTTTGGTAAGGTGAGATGGCCTGGTTTCCTGTGATTCCATAACTACCTCTCCATTTCCAAAAACTAATCAAATCAGAAGTTTCAAGGAATTTTTCATTTTTCATGTTCCAAGCAATTGCTCCTGAAGGAAAAAATGCCCATTTATTATTTTTGGAAAATGTGGAAGAACCATCATACCTTGCATTGAATGTAAACAAGTACTTGTCTCCCAAGGAATAATTTAATCGTCCATAATAAGAAGAAATTTGCCAATCAGTCAAAGCTGAATTAGGCGCCTGCCAAACAGCTGATGATCCTAGGTTCCAAAATGAAAAGGCATCAGTAATAAAGGAAGTTCCTCTAGCGCCATAGCTTTCACTCTCTGAAGATTGGAAAGAGTATCCCCCCATCGCTGAAAAAGTATGGTCATTTGCAAAAGTTTTGGAATAGGTAAGGTAATTCTCATTCAAAACCAAAGTATTCCTGTATGCATTGATAGAGGCATCACCACCTACATTTCTACCTTCTGTAACCGTGGTTGGAGCATAGGTTCCTGTTCTTGAAGAATTTGCAGTAGCGCCAAAGGTGGTTTTAAATTTAAGCCCTTCAATTATATCGTATTCAGCAAAGAAATTTCCCTGAAACCGGTCATTAACATTTTCATTTTGCAATTGGGTGGCCACTGCATAAGGATTGTCATGAGGATCATTAAGTCTGGCCACGGTAAAGGATCCATCTTCATTATAAATAGGTTGGTCAGGCTCGAATTTAAAAGCGGAAGCAACAACTCCAGGAGTTAACCCTCCAGAACTTTCTTGGGTTCTAACACCATCACTACTACTTCTCCTAGCGAATAGATTTAATCCGATTTTGAGTTTTTCAGTAGCTTGAATATCTAAATTACTGGTAATACTAAACCTATTAAAGTCAGAATTAATGATTACCCCTTTTTGGTCAAAATAAGACCCTGAAACATAATAATTAACATTGTCTGTTCCTCCGGATATAGAAAGTTGGTAATTTTGAATACCACCGGTTCTAAAAATCTGATCTTGCCAATCGGTGTCTCCACCGGCTGGCTGAATATTAGGTCTTGCATCAGATATATAGTCATTAAATTGAGAAGCGTTCAATAAATCAAGTCGATTAATTTCATTTTGCATACTGTAAGAGGTATTGAAATCAATCTTTGCTGCTCCTGACTTTCCTCTTTTGGTAGTTACCATAATAACACCATTGGCTCCTCTTGAACCATAAATTGCAGTAGCAGATGCATCCTTCAGCACCTCCATAGAGGCTATATCTTCAGGTGGTGGCATTGCTGCTCCAATAAATCCATCCACAACGAAAATAGGATCACTACTCGCGTTAATTGAAGTTCCGCCTCTTACCCTTACTTTCATGCTTGCTCCTGGCGCACCATTATTGGATTGAATCTGCACACCGGCAGCCCTTCCTTGGAGAGCCTGCACAGCATCAATAGCCGGATAAGCAGTCAATTCTTCCGCTTTTACGGAAGAAACTGCTCCCGTAAGGTCACTCCTCTTTTGTGTACCATAGCCCACAACGATTACTTCTTCCAAAGAGGATGCATCCATTTCCATGGTCACATCTATTACAGATTGATTGCCGATGGAAATTGTTTGTGCCTCATATCCTATATATGAAAAGACCAAAACAGCTCCATCCGGTACTGTTAAAGAATAGCTACCATCCAAGTCAGAAATAGTGCCTGTAGTGGTTCCTTGAACAGAAATTGTAGCTCCGGGCAAAGGCTGTCCTTCATCATCTTTTATTACACCTTTAATAGTTCTGTCCACTTCGGCGGTTATAGGCGTCTTCTCAGTTTGTGTAAGTCTAATATCAATTTGATCATTGACTTGGCGAAAACCCAAAGTAGTCTGAGAGGCAACTTCTTTTAATATTGACTCTACACTAGCATTGCCTTTGGAAAGTACCAGAGAGATATTTTCATTTACATCCTTTTTATCGAATGAAAAGGTAAAAGCGGTTTGCTTTTCAACTTTCTGAAGAAAACGGCCCAACGTCATTTCCTTTTCATTTATATTCACCTTTACCTCATCTATTGATTGGTATTGATCCTTTAGGTTAAGGGCCAAAACAAAATTAAAGAGAAAAAGCTGTAAAGTGAATCCATACAAGAAGTAGCGGGACAATAGGTAAATTGTCTTTTGTAATTTAAATTTCATAGTTTTTAGGTTTATTTTTTCAATTATTGACTATTGGACAATAAAAAGAAATTATCCAATTAATAGGTTTTACACCTTTGTATTCATCTTATTTACCATGCATCATATTATTTAAATTTTAAGTATATTTTTTTTCCATTTATCTCGTATTTAAAATACTCTATGAAGGACATTCTGTCCAACACCAAATCGAGGGTTTGATTGAAGTACTTTCCGCTCAAAGCCCAAGACATTCTGGGTTTTCCGATGACCTGTATTTCTACCCCATACCATCTTTCGAGTACAGCAACCACCTCATCAAAAGCTGCATTTTCGAAAACAAGTAACCCTTCTCTCCAGCCAATTGCCTCGGCATCAGAAAACTCAGTAATGTTAAATTGATTAGTGACTTGTTTGTATTGCAGTTGTTCTCCGGGATCTAGTAAATAGGTTTTATTAGCAGAATCAGAATGAATTTCGACCTTCCCCGTTAGCAGGGATACAAAAACTTCATTGGTGTCAAAAAAATTGATATTAAAAGAAGTTCCCAAAGCTGCAGTTTCAATGTTACCTGATACGACTTTAAAAACTCTAGAAGAATCTTTTTTCACCTCAAAATATCCCTCTCCCAATAAAGTAACTTTCCTTTCCAGAGAATCAAATCTCTCAGGGAAGGTCAGTTGACTACCTGAATTCAGCCAAACACTAGATCCATCAGGGAGTTTAAAATTTAACTTCTCTCCAAAGTGCGTTGATTTGGTAAGCATGACAGGTTTTGAAACCTGTGCCTCACTTTTTGTTGGCTCAGCTGTCACAAATTGACTGAGTAAATAGCCCATAAAACTTGTTAAAACTAAAATTACAGCCACTTTATACCATTGCTTAATGGTCAGCCAGGAATGGGAGCTTTGATGAACTTGAAAATCAATTTCGTAGGCCTGCTCATGAGCTAAAATATTTTGAAGAACTCTAGATTTAACATCATCAGAAACCTTATAAGGCTGATCTTTAAGCCCCAACAGGATTTCTCTAGCCTTTTTCACCTCCATCACCTTTTCTGAATGGGCCTGCATCCAATTCATCCAATAGATATCCAACTCCTCATTGGGCTCCTTAACCCACTTTACAAATTCGGGGTTGGTAAGTAAGAGTATTGGTATGTCTTCCTTTCTGTCCATTTTTTGTCCTTCAATCCCATAAGGGCTGAAAAGTCAGAATGACATCAGATTTTTAACAAAAAATTAAAATAAATTTCTCTAAAGGTTAAAATTGGAAATTACCAAAGCTAAAATATTGAAGCGAAAAGAATTACTTCATAGCAGATTTCATGGCTGAAAGGGCCTTATAAACCAAATTACGGGCCGACTTCACATGATCAAAGCCCAACAATTCACTAATCTGAGAATAATTTAAATTCTGAAAATAAAAATAATAAATAGCTTCTCTTTGTTTTCGAGGAAGAATACTTAATGCTTTATTTAATTTTTCTGACTTTTCTTGTTGAATTTGTTGATCAATAAGAATATCTTCATGAGAAAATGTTATCTGAAATCCATCCTGATGGTTAACAGACAAAGGCTTTTTGGAACTTTTGATTTCATCAATAAGTTTTCGTTTCATACATTTCATAAGATAGAAACGAATGCAATCTGTAGGACCCAAAGATTTTCTTTTTTGCCTTAGATATATAAAGACATCCTGAATACAATCCTCAATAAGTTCTTGATTTCTTGAAAGTTGAAAACCATAATTTAGCAAAATATCAAAATTATCATTGTAAATCTTGATAAATGCAGTTTCACTTCCACCTCTAAATTGTTGCCAAAGCTTGGCATCATCAATTTCCGGCAAGTCATTTGGATATGACTGCAAATCCGTTTTTGCGGAATAGCGCTTGTTATTTTGGGTGGGTCTATTCATTGAATCCTTAAATGTATAATAATCTTCTCATTATTTAAAAAGAATACCTTTTGGACCAAAAAAAAGGTGAATTCCAAGCAGAAAATATGAATAAAATCACCTTTTATAAAAAATAAGTCACGGATTGCTTATTTACCAAAGAAAGGATTTAATTTTGTAGAGTATATCAAATTTTATCAAAAGTGATTCTAATTATTTTCTTTCTATTACACTGGTATTTCTCTCTATTTTGCCAAAGCTTTTTCCTTCACAGGTATGCGGCTCATCAAATGTTTGTCATGAACAAATATTGGGAGAAATTTTTTTACATTTTCACCTGGGTTTGTCAAGGCAGTTCTTACCTATCTCCCAGAGCTTATGCTATTCTTCACAGGATGCACCATGCTTATAGTGATACGCCTTTAGATCCTCATAGCCCACACCATACCGAAAACCTTTTTACCATGATGTGGAAAACAAAAAAGATTTACAATGAACATTTCACTTTTAGGGCAAAACCTGAGGAAAGGTTTATAAAAGATGTTCCTGATTGGAATCAATTTGACAAGTTTGCAGATACGATGGGAATACGAATTGGCTGGCTTTTAGTCTATGTATTGATTTATGTGTTAAGCATTAGTGTTTTTGAACTAGCAGGAACACATTGGTGG
Organism: Cyclobacterium sp. 1_MG-2023; assembly: GCF_030546805.1. GTDB lineage: Bacteria > Bacteroidota > Bacteroidia > Cytophagales > Cyclobacteriaceae > Cyclobacterium. The sequence continues at coordinate 106,568 of NZ_JAUOPC010000012.1, forward strand.
ATGTATTTCCTTTTACCTATTCATTTTATGATGGGACCAGTTCATGGTGCAATAGTCAATTGGAGTGGTCACAAATACGGCTATGCCAATTTTGATAACAATGACAAATCAAAAAATTCGCTGATTTTAGACTTTTTAATGTTAGGTGAGCTATTCCAGAACAACCATCATCGACTTCCTAAAAGGGTAAATTTTGCAGTCAAGTGGTACGAATTTGACCCGACCTATCCAATTGTTAAACTATTGCATGCTACAGGAATTATAAAATTAAAACCTACCAATTGACCCCTTAAAGAAATAGGTGTAAAAAAATATTATCCCTTCAAATTGAATCATTACGGTTTCAGTTTGAAGGGATTTTTTTTGACTAAACAAGCACAATAAGTATAAAAAAATAGGTGAAAAAAAATGTGTTACTCATGAAAAATGTATCAAAATCAGGTCAATTAAATAGTTGAATTTTTGGCTTTAGAATAGGTTTTGACTTTAATTTCTAACCATATAGCATAAAAAATGTTATATTTTTATAAAAAAAATTGCATTTACAAAACTAAATGGTTAAGTTGATCCAAAATCACCTACTTTAAAACAAATATGAGAGAACTAACAAGAGCAGAAGAGCAAATAATGCAGATTCTATGGGACATTGAGAAAGGCTTTGTCAAAGATGTCCTAGAAAAAATGACAGCTCCAAAACCGGCGTATAACACTGTTTCAACAATCATACGTATTTTGGAAAGAAAAGGCTTTGTCAAGCATAAGGCTTATGGCAAGTCTCATGAATATTATCCTATTGTTTCAAAGGATGAATACCGAAGCTTTACAATTAAGAATTTATTGACTGGTTATTTTAGCGGATCATTTGCCAATTTAGCTTCATTTTTTGCCAAAGATGAAAAACTAGACGTTAAAGCTTTGGAAAAAATAATGGATGAAGTAAAAGACGATGTCAAGGATTAATAGACTTTAATGAATATTCAATAGTTGCCCTTGAATCTAGTAAAATTTTCTTAATGGATTTACCACAATATTAAGCTAGGGACATCTTCTGATGCTTCAAGTAGTTCTTAAGTGGCAGTCATCTATAAAGAATTAATCTTTTAGGAGATATGGTAAAGACTTGATAAAGTCAAAAAACTATTGGGTTGAATTGAAAATCAAATGCTATTAAGCAGAAAAAAGGTGAACGAATTAACGTTCACCTTTTTTTATTATTTTAACATGTTTTTCTTTGGTTTTAGACTTACCTATAGAAGGATCAAAAGCTAAAGAAGAACAAGTAATCAATTAATTGTCATCAGCCGTACCAATCGCGTGTACCTTGAAACCTATATCTCTCAAGGCTTTTTTATCCATGATGTTACGTCCATCAAAAACATGAGCAGGCTTCAACATGTTATCATAAATTTTCTGCCAATCATAGGTTTTGAATTCATCCCATTCTGTAAGGACAGCCACAGCATGCGCCCCTTTACAAACTTCGTATGGATCATCAACTACCAATAAGGAATCCTTATTTTCTTCAGGAGCTCTACTACCCAAATAATCCAAGTCAGAATAAATTTGTTGCTCGGTTACTTTAGGATCATAAACCGAAACTTTAGATTGTTCATTTAATAAATGGTCAGCAACATAAATGGCCGCGGATTCACGGGTATCATTTGTATCTTTCTTAAATGCCCAGCCTAAAAATGCTATTTTTTTACCACTTACAGTATTGTATAAGTTTTTAATGATCTTATTTGAAAAGCGTTTTTTCTGATAATCATTCATAATGATCACTTGTTCCCAGTAATCCGCAACTTCATTAAGCCCATAAGATCGTGAAATATAAACAAGGTTTAGTATATCTTTTTGGAAACAAGAACCTCCAAAACCTACAGATGCTTTAAGAAATTTTGGTCCTATTCTGGAATCAGTTCCTATAGCTCTTGAAACCTCATTTACATCCGCTTCAGTATGTTCACAAAGTTCTGAAAGTGAATTGATAGAAGAGACACGTTGCGCCAAAAATGCATTTGCAGTTAATTTTGATAACTCAGAAGACCAAACATTGGTAGTGAGTATACGCTCCTTAGGCACCCACCTGGCATAAACATTTACTAATGCATCAATTGCCTTTAATCCTTCTTCAGTTTGATCCCCACCTATCAATACCCTATCTGGTGCCATTAGATCTTCTACTGCAGTTCCTTCTGCCAAAAACTCAGGGTTAGAAAGGATCTGGAAATTCATTCCATTCCCTGTATTTTCAAGAATATCCTTAAGTGTACTTGCAGTTCTTACAGGAAGTGTAGATTTTTCAACTACAATTTTATCACCTTTTGCAACCCTGGCAATTTGTCTTGCACAAAGTTCTATCCATTTTAAATCTGCAGCCTGTCCTTTTCCTTCTCCATAGGTCTTAGTAGGCGTATTAACAGAAATAAAAATCATTTCAGCTTCGTCAATTGCCTTGTCTACATCAGTTGAGAAAAATAAATTCCTTCCTCTAGCTTCTGCCACCACGTCTGAAAGCCCGGGCTCATAAACAGGGATTTTGGAAACATCCTCGTCATTCCAAGCTGCAATTCGAGCCTCATTGAGATCTACAACGGTAACTTTAATATCAGGACATTTTTTTGCTATTACAGCCATAGTTGGACCACCAACATAACCAGCACCAATACAACAAATACTTTGGATCTTCATTTCTTATAGTTTAAAACATTTTATAAATAAGGGCAATCTCATCCATACCCTAATACTCCAATAATTAAAAATAAAACAAAAATACTAAAATCAAACCATTAAACCCTTAATCTTCACTGTCGCTATTCGCGTTTTTTTGTATAATCCAATTCGACATTTAATGGGAGGATTATAATGCATTTCTCCCCTTATCTATCTTTATTTTCTTTATCCCTTTGGTTTAATTCACTGTTTAATTTAAGTATAAATTTGTAGGCTTTTATGGGTATTCAAAATACAAACTTTTATCGTCAAATATTCAACTATTATTGGCAGATTCTTAAAAATTTAGCAACCTGCTTATAATAAATCGGTTTCGGGCATCAACTCATTAATTGTATGTACCATCAATGAAAAGATCCTTAATTTACCAACATCGGTCTCGATCAATTTCTCCTCCAATTTTAACATCATTGGGATCAACAAACTAACATCGAAGTCGACAAGCGTTCATTTTTCACCAATGCCAAGTACAAATTACTTAATGATTGACAAATATATTATTAATTATAGTAATTTTTCTAATATAAAATAAAAAAATGACAATCACATATTTACATAGAGTAAAAAGTATTTTACATAAACAAAACCGCACTTAACAAATAAGATTTCAAAAGCCACTTTTATCAAAAATGATCAATTTTGATAAATCCCCCTTTAAAGACCATGAATTTACCAACATAATCTTTATTACACCTTAAAATTCAGTCATTTGAAGGACTAAAAAGACCAATAATATTCCAATTATTTAAATTCAGGTTTATGAATAGAAATATTTAAAACTTCAGGTTTATGCTATAGCGATTTTAAGATAGATTTTGACAAAAGATATCTCTTTAAAATCAATATAAATGACCTACCCTAGTCCCAGCTGGATGAAGTCATTTAAGAAGCAATAAACCAAGGGTTCAATAGATTTTCCTTATTATAATCCAGTCGTTCGTCAATATCTACTTTTTTTATTTCGTAACCTAAGGCCTTTAACACCCCGTGTGCAGCAGCTGTATCCCATTCCATTGTAGGAGCAAACCTAGGGTAAAGCTGCGCCTTACCTTCTGCTAAAAGCATAAATTTTAAGGATGACCCCATACTGACCACATCAGCCTCTGGGTACTGATCTATAATTTCTTGGGTTTCAGGACTCAAATGAGATCTTGAGGCTACAATAGTTTTTACAGGACCCTCAATTTTCTTTTGAAGAGCTACCGCTGGATCCGTCCCTTCAATTTTCCATGCACCTTGACTGTTACCCCAAAACAACCAATCCAAAACTGGAGCATAAACAACCCCCATAATAGGTATTCCTTTGTGAATAAGAGCTATATTGACTGTAAACTCACCATTTCTTTTTACAAATTCCTTGGTGCCATCCAAGGGATCTACCATCCAAAAATATTCCCACATTTTTCTCTCACTATAGGCTATACTTTTCCCCTCTTCAGAAAGGATTGGTAAATTAGTCTTGGTTAGAAAATCGCATATTAATTTATGGGCCGCCAAATCAGCTTTGGTAAGTGGTGAATCATCAGCCTTGTATTCAACACCCAAATCTGCGCTATTATATATTTTTAGAATCTCTTGCCCTGCAGCTTTAGCTGCTTCTATAGCAATATCAGTAAACAATTTCTCATCAATTTCCATAATGTCTTTATTATAAGTTAAAAGATTATAAACCTATTGATTAAACTTTAGAATAAGTAGGAAGGCATTCAAAAAGAAATAGTCAAACCTATTTAGCTTGACTATTCTTCTATTATAAGATTATTATATAAACCCATTTCATGAAAGACTCATATCACCATTCCTGCAGCAACGGTCTCATTTGTATTGGGATCAATTAAAATAATTGATCCTGTCTGCCTATTTCTTCTATAAGCATCAAAAAACAAAGGTTTGGCAGACCTAATACTAATTCTTGCTATATCATTCATACCTATTTGTTCCACCCCTTCTTCTCTATGTAGCGTATTGACATTTACTTTGTAAAGGATCTCTCGCACCATTACTTGACATTCTTGGGTTGTATGTTTAAGGATAAGTTTTGTTCTTCCCCTCAAGGAATTTGTACTCATCCAACACACCATAACATCAAGGTCTTGCCCCACATTAGGTACATTGTTTGGTCTTACTAGCATATCCCCTCTACTGATATCTAATTCATCTTCTAGGGTCATGGTTACAGACATTGGTGAAAAGGCTTCTTCAATTGCCTCTCCATCTAACTCTATACTTTTGATTTTTGAGGTAAAGCCTGTAGGTAAAACTTTAACATCATCCCCAGGTTTGAAAATACCACCTTCAATTCTTCCCGCATAGCCTCTAAAATCTTGATGCTCATGAGTATGAGGTCTAATAACCATTTGAACAGGAAACCTGCAATCGATATGATTAAAGTCTGAAGCAATGTGGACATTTTCTAACAAATAAAGTAAAGTCGGTCCTTCATACCATTTCATATTGTTAGACCTATCCACCACATTATCTCCATTGAGTGCAGAAATGGGAACAAAATGAACATCCTTGATTTCCATTTTGCTAGCAAAGTCCTTATAACTTTTTACTATTTTTTGGTAAACTTCTTCATCATAATCTACCAAATCCATTTTATTGACACATACAATTACATGAGGGATTTTCAGCAAAGAAGCTATAAAACTGTGCCTAAAAGTTTGCTCCAACAAACCTTTCCTAGCATCAATAAGAATGATAGCAAGGTTGGCTGTAGATGCACCGGTAACCATATTTCTGGTATACTGAATATGTCCGGGAGTATCTGCAATTATAAACTTCCGCTTTGGGGTAGCGAAATACCTGTACGCCACATCAATAGTAATCCCTTGTTCTCTTTCAGACTTAAGGCCATCTGTAAGCAAAGAAAGGTCTACATAGTCAAACCCTTTCTTTTCACTGGAAGTTTTTACTGCCTCAATCTGATCTTCAAAAATAGATTTTGAATCATATAGCAATCTACCTATCAAGGTACTTTTTCCATCATCAACAGATCCCGCAGTGGTAAATCTTAACAATTGATTGGTTTCCTGTATGCTCATATTGTATGTATACTATTCTCTAGAATTTTTTATAAATCATCTTTTTGCCGCATCCTTTGACACCAGTTCTGCTCAATTATAAATTGATTGGTATAATCATCGAAAGCTTATCCCATCCTCGGCAAGGATACATGTTGAAATTTTTCCGGCCTAAAAGTAACCACTTTTTTTCCTGTCTTCCATGGCCGTCTCTCCCCTTTTATCATCAGCCCTAGTACCTCTTTCAGTAGTTCTGGTGGTGGCCACTTCAGCAATGATTTTATCTAAATCATCGGCATCAGATTCAACCGCTCCGGTGATAGGCATGTCTCCACAGGTTCTGTATCTTACAGTTAAGTTTTTAATTTCTTCATCTGGTTTCAACTGAATGAAATCAGATTTGGCCAAAATAACCCCGTCTCTAACCACACAATCTCTTTGATGTGAAAAATACAGTGAAGGCAAGGCTATATTTTGGTGTTGGATATACTGCCAAACATCCATTTCTGTCCAGTTGGAAATTGGGAAAACCCTGAAATGCTCACCCATATGTTTTTTTCCATTGAACAGGTTCCACAATTCCGGCCTCTGGTTTTTAGGATCCCACTGCCCAAATTCATCCCTATGAGAAAAAAACCGCTCTTTTGCCCGCGCTTTTTCTTCATCTCTTCTGGCACCACCCATGGCAGCATCAATCTTATTTTCCTCCAGCGTATCTAATAAGGTAACCGTTTGCAAAGCGTTCCTGCTTGCATTTGCTCCTGTTTCTTCTCTGACCTTTCCATCATCTATACTTTTCTGAACCGAACCAACGATGAGTTGTACTCCTAGTTCTTTCACAAGTTCGTCCCTAAAAGCAATTGTTTCCGGGAAATTATGCCCCGTATCAATATGAATTAAAGGAAACGGAATTCTGGATGGATAAAAAGCTTTTTTGGATAAATGAGCCAAAACGATGCTATCCTTTCCTCCTGAAAATAACAAGGCTGGTTTTTCAAATTGAGAAACAACTTCCCTAATTACAAAAATTGCCTCTGCCTCTAACTCTTCCAGATGGGATAAATAGTATTGTGCCATATTATATTTTTATTTTTTTATTTATTTTCTCTACCAATCTTGCTACTGCATCTTCCATTTTTTCTTCGGCAGTATGCACCACCTCAAAAGGAGTTAATGGAGGCTCATAAGGAGAGCCAATTCCAGTAAGGTCTTTAATCAAACCTTGTCTGGCTTTTTTATACAATCCTTTGACATCTCGTTCCTCACATATTTCCAAAGGACAATCTAAATAAATTTCCAAGAAATTGTCTTCACCTACCAAATCCCTAATTAATTCCCTATCAGAAATAAAAGGGGAAATGAAGGCAGAAATCACTATTAAACCGGCATCAAGCATTAAATTGGCTACCTCTCCAATCCTTCGAATATTTTCCACCCTATCTTTGTCTGAAAAGGTTAGATCTTTATTCAAACCCGTTCGAACATTGTCTCCATCCAAAAGATACGTGTGGTATCCCATTCCATAAAGTGCATCTTCAGTAGCATTAGCCAAAGTAGATTTGCCCGATCCAGAAAGCCCGGTAAACCAAATTAATCTTGGTCTTTGCCCTAGAGCTTTGACCCGGTGTTCGCTTTTCACTTTAAATACAGATGGATGAATATTCTTAGGCATTTGGAAGTAAAATTAATGTAACACTTTTAATTTCAATTATAGGTAATACCAATTTATAAATAATAATACTACGACAGCATAAATTAAAGTTAATGGAAACCCAATAACAAAATAATCTTTAAACTTATAATTTCCAGGTCCCATCACCATCAAATTGGTTTGATAGCCAATTGGGGTCATAAAGTCCCCTGATGCTGCAAAGGCTATTGCAACGAAAAAGGGGGTTAAAGGCTGCTCTAATTGATTACCTAGCTCCAATGCAATCGGAAACATAATCGAAACCGCTGCCGCATTGGTAATTAAACTAGTTAAGACCAAGGTAATAATAAACAATATTACCAAGCCAACCATAGGAACTGCCCCTTCTGTAAATTGAATCAGGAGATTAACTAATACACCTGCCGCACCTGAATTATTTAATGCCAATCCTAAAGAAAGTGAACAAACCAGAATCAATAAAAGATCCAAATCAACCGCCTTCTTTAAAGTCTGCAAATTTAACACTTTAAATAGATACAAAATAAGGATTCCAGCAAAAGCTGCTATAAAAAGATCTATCCACCCGATAATCCCTATAAACAATACCGACAAAGCCAATAATGAGGGGAGTCTTTTTAAATTCCCTCTGTCTGCACTTATCTCACCTCTGAGGGTAACAATTATTAAATCCTTATAATAATCATTTCTATCGTGGTCTTTACCGGTTAACATTAAGAATAAGTCTCCGGCATGCACCCTTGTTTCCCCTATATTCCCTTTCAATTGGGTGCCATTTCTGTGAATAGAAATGATAGAACCTTGATATTTGTTCCTGAAATCGCTGTCTTTTACCTTAAGGCCGATCAATGATGAGGAGGCTGGAACCACCGCTTCTGTTAGTTGAAAAAAGCCATAATTGGATACATGCCCATCCTCAGGTAAACTTAAACCTTGCTCTCCTTGAATCAGTTTTAAAATGGCTTCTGAATTACCGGCAAAAAACAATTTGTCCCCTTCTTGCAAAACTTCATTGGGACCAACAGGGGAAATTTCTTTTTTTCCCCTTCTAATTTCAGCAAGAAAAATTTCTTTCAGTTGCCTTAACCCTGCTTCTTTGACTGTTTTGTCATGCATGGATGAACCTATAGGTATATAAGTTTCAACCAAATATTCGTTTAGGTGCTCAATAACTTCACTTTTGTTTTCTTCTCTAGAGGGCAATAAGTAATTGGATGCGATACTTAAATATAACATCCCGATGGAAGCAACCAAGACTCCTAAATACAAGAAATCCTCAAACCCCAGTAATGGATAACCGAATTGACTGATTAACCCATTTAAAACCAAGTTAGTAGATGTTCCAACTACCGTAATCATCCCCCCCAAAATGGTGGAATAAGAAAGTGGAATAAGAAATTTTGAAGCTGGGAAATTATTAGTTTTGGTCCATTTCTTTACGTAGGGTATCATAAAGGCAACTACCGGAGTATTGTTCAAAATTGCGGAAAGGCTACTTACCAGCAACATGAGCCTAAGTCTAAATGTACCCGGTTTTAATTTTTGACTGAAAATTTTAAAAAAAAACCCTGTACCAATATTCTGTTGTATTCCTGAAGTCAAACCTATCAATAGAAATATGACTATGATCTGCTTATTTGCCAACCCCATTAAAAAATCCTCCGGAGTAATGATTTGTAAAACCAACAGCAAAAACACTGCCCCCAAAAATGCAAAAGAAGGCCTTAACAGATCCCTGTACAACACAAATACCAGGACAATGACTATGGATATGGTTATCAGGCCTGGAAAAGACATAAGCATGTAAATTTATTGGTCATAATTTTGCCTGTAAGGCTGAGCATAAGGTCATATAAAGTGGTCAAGAGTATACTTTAACAGTGGTGTTTATTATTTCAATTTGGTAGAATACTAAAAGTAAGGTTTTTAACTTGCCAAAGTTAATGAATTTGAGATTTTTAAAACAATAGCTTTAAAATCACCTTATTTTTTCACCCACAATTATGAAAATTCCAAGCAAATATAAAAGTAGTAGGGCAAAATTCTAATTCAAAGTTTTAACCTCATAATTAAGTTTAAAATCACAATACGATACCTTTGAATAGGAAAGTAACCTTTTGACCAAGTAGACTTTTTGATTGAAACACAGTATTCAATCATAATGCTTTAAGATAAACTTTCAACCGGCTAAAGAGGCACTAGCAGTATTTCCATAAATTTAACATAACCTTCAAATACAGAATTATCAAAATATACCATTTAATAATTATCTTTCCACAATGAAAACACACGGCTTTTTCCTCTTTTTATTAATATCCTGTTCATTTTTATACTCCTGTAAAAATGAGAAAAGTGATTCCTTCCGTTTTATGGCTATTGGAGATGTCCCTTATCATCTTCCGGAGGATTTTGGAAGGTTTGAACGCCTGATCAAACAAATAAATGATGCAGATCCTGCTTTCACTTTGCATGTAGGAGACATAAAGTCCGGAAGCGTTCCTTGTTCAGATGAATATTATGGGAAAATAAAAAACTATTTTGACACTTTTGAGGATGCCTTAATTTACACTCCAGGAGATAACGAATGGACGGATTGCGATAGAGAATCTTGCGGAAGTTATTCCCCTGAAGAAAGATTAGACAAATTGAGACAACTGTTTTTTTCAGACAGTATTAGTCAAGGAAAGCGGCCAATTGTACTTACCAGACAAAATAAAACTGTAGGCTTTGAAAAATTTCCTGAAAACTCAACTTGGGAAAAATCCGGTGTAACCTTCGGTACATTACATGTAATTGGATCTAATAATAATTTCGATACCGGAGCTGAAGCCCTTAATGATGAATTTTATGAAAGAGAATTGGCGAATAATTTTTGGCTAATCTCACTATTCGAAGCGGCTAAAGAAAACAATAGCAAAGGTTTGGTGCTTGTATTACACGCAGGATTAAATTACAACAACAAAGACGAAAACAATGGACATGCTAGCTTTGTTACCTTACTAAGGCAACAAGTCAAGGCCTTTGACAAACCGGTTTTATTACTATATGGCGACCACCACCGCTTTTTGGTATCCAAACCACTAAGAGACAATAAAGGAAAAACCATGACTAATTTCACGGCAGTTCAGGTATTTGGAGACCATGACATTCATTCCGTTGAGATCAAAGTGGTTCCTGAAAACCCTAACCTTTTTGAAATAAATCCTTTCTATATTAAAGGCAATTAAAACGACTGGTACGCAACCCATCCCAAGGATAATACAGCCGGTAACGTAATATTTTATAAAATCAAATCGTTGTTAAGTAATTTTTTTGACAAACTTCATTATATTTATCTAAAATAAAAGTTTATCAAAAAAATCATCATGAATAAAGTCCTAACCTTAGCCTGCCTTTTATTCTTTTTGAATGCAGCTAATCTTAAAGCCCAAAACCTTAATATCATCCCATTACCTGAGTCCATTGAAATGGGTGATGGCCACTTGGTGTTAAAAAACGGAAGTGTAATTGCAGCCAAAACAGAAAACAGTCGAAAATCTGCTGCGATTTTTAATGAAATATTAAAAGCCAAAACAGGCTTTATTCTCCCCATACAAATTGCTCCTCAAAAAAGTGATGCATCAATCGTTCTAGAAGAAATAGAAGACGCTCAAAATGAGGAAGGATACTCATTAAATATTGACGAAAATAAAATACATATCAAAGGATCTTCAAAGGGTATTTTCTATGGATTACAATCCTTGTACCAATTGGTTGAAATTAATGGAGGCCAACTTGTAGTTCCTCAATTAAAAATCAAAGACGCTCCAGCCTTTGGATACAGGGGGATTATGCTTGATGTATCACGCCACTTTATAGGTACAGATCAGGTTAAAAAAATACTTGACCTAATGGCCCAATTAAAATTAAACACTTTACACTGGCACTTAACAGATGATCAGGGTTGGCGATTAGAAATAAAAAAATACCCAAAACTTACCCAGGTAAGTGCTTGGAGAGATTCAACTATCATAGGCCAATATTATGATTTCAAGCCATTTGTATATGACGGAAAGCCTCATGGTGGTTATTACACCCAAGAAGAAGCCAAGGATATAGTCAAGTATGCCGCCGATAGGAAAATTACGGTAATTCCGGAAATAGAGCTTCCCGGTCACAGCTCGGCAGTATTAGCAGCCTACCCGGAACTTGGTAGTTTTGATTCTTTTCAAGGAATCGGAACGGGTTCCATTGCTGCTGTAAATGAAAATGGAAAGGAATATGATAACGACATCAGTCAAGAAGTCCCCGGCTATTGGGGAGTACATTATAACATCTATGGTCCAACTCCACAAGCTTTTACCTTCTTAGAGGATGTACTTACAGAAGTCATAGAAATATTCCCAAGTGAGTACATTCATATTGGTGGAGATGAAGTCCCTAAAGATCATTGGAAAACCTCAGAGATTGCACAAAAAGTCATCAAAAAAGAAAAATTAGCAGATGAACATGAATTACAAAGTCATTTTATCCAGCAAATTGAAAAGTTTCTAAACAAAAACAACAGAAAACTTATTGGATGGGATGAGATACTCGAAGGTGGACTAGCGCCAAATGCTACTGTTATGAGTTGGCGAGGAGAAAAAGGAGGAATTCAAGCAGCTAAAATGGGGCATGATGTAATCATGACACCCAATAGTCATATGTACTTTGACCATTACCAAGGAGAAGACAAAACCACAGAACCTTTGGCTATTGGAGGTTTTCTTCCCCTAGAAAAGGTTTACAGTTACTCTCCTATTCCTAGCGAATTAAATGAAGAGGAGTCTCAACATGTATTGGGAGTTCAAGCTAATTTATGGACAGAATATATTCCTACTTATAACAAGCTGGAATATTTCCTATTCCCAAGAGCTTTTGCCTTGGCTGAAGTGGCTTGGAAAAAGAAGGAAGACAAAGATTATCAATCGTTTAGTCTTGAGAGATTACCTGAAAGGTTACGTCAATTGGAAGAAGACAATGTGTTTTTCAGAATTCCAGAGGCCAATGTAGCCTATAGTAAGGATGAAAAAAGTGGAAGATATTTGGTTGAAATTCATCCATTAGTGGCTAATGCTAATGTCTATTATACCTTTGATGGACATAAAGCTGACCAAACAGCTTTACTGTACACAGGTCCGGTATTGGCTCCAATAGTGGATGAAGGGCAAGACCCCATAACAATCCGTTATGTTACTATCAGCCCGGCCGGTAGAAGTAGTAATGAATTCAGCGTGACGCTCGAATAAATCGAATCCGTTGAGTGGGTAAATAGGCGTTCTACAAGCCATTGTTTTTAGAATGAATAAGCGTGTACAATTCCGGTTGTGCACGCTTTTTTTATTGGATACCCAGTAATTAAAAAAAGGGAATCACGCTTCATGAATTTTCGGCTAGGCACTTTTTAACGATTTTTTTTCAATTAACTGAAATAGCAATATAGCATCAAAAACAGTATGCGCCATGATTGCAGCTAGGATCCCCGCTGTTTTGTATAAATAACCTAAGCTTGCAATAAAGCCAATCATTACAATTCCATAGACGCTAATCTTCCAATTCAAGGGATTTAAATAACCATGAATGGCCACAAAGAGTACAGAAGTGATCCACAATCCCAAAAAAGGTTGCAGTCCTGCCCTAAACAACAATTCCTCACCAACACCTGCGCATATGGAAATAAAAACAATCCCTAGCTCGTTCCATGAAAAATTATTAATGATGCTATGGTATTTTTGCCTTTCATCCGTGAAAAACGGGGCATTGATAAAAATTAAGGCGACACCTGCTCCAAGCATACCCGTTAGGGTTCCTGCCAAAAGCTGTTTACCAAGAGGCCATTGTCCTATCACTAGTTCAAGTAGAGTAGTTGGTTGAAAAAAATAAACCAATGAAAGTCCTACGAACCCAAAACCTAAGAGAGTTACCCAGCCCAGAATTAGCATTTTTTTACTCATAATTTAATAGTTCTATTTTTCCCTAAACCAAACAAAAAAGCAAACATTACACCTAAAAGTAAAAAGTACCAAAATGGCCATTTTGGTACTTTTATCAATAAAGGCAAATCGCTCACCTATTTAAACTATTTGCCCAAAAATTTTAATTAAAGTGGAAACCTATTCATTAAAGGTAATATTCAATGTAATAGGAACTGAGCTCAATGCTTTGCTAATTGGGCAGCCTTCCTTTGCCGCATTGGCCAATTCAACAAATTGTTCCTCCTTCATTCCGGGAACTTTCCCCGTCAGATTTAATACTATACCGGTGATGGCAAACCCGGCATCCCCCTTTTCAATACTTACTGTTGCAGTGGTGTCTAGCTCTTCCGCTTCTAAATCTTTCCCGGCGATCTGAAAACTAAGGGCCATATTAAAACATCCTGCATGAGCGGCAGCAATCATTTCTTCAGGGTTGGTGCCTTTGGAGCCATCTTCATTTTCAAATCTGGTTTTAAAACTATAAGGAGACTTATCAAAAAAACCGCTTGGGGAAGACAGGGTTCCACTTCCTTCCATTCCGGTACCTTTCCATATTGCTGTTGCTTTTCTTTTCATTTTCTCAATGTTTTTTATGGTTTAAAGATTGCTAATTGAATACTCAATGTATCAAATATCTGTCATAAATACTAAAATATTTAGCTTTAGAACCCAGCATCAGAAATACACTGACTCTTGGCCCAAATTATAAATAAACTACTTGAGTAGGCCTCCTGCTTTCAAGAAAAACATATTGAAACACTTAATTCTTTTTATCCTTACCTATATAACACCTTCCCAATCAGTAAACTTTCATGGCTACTGTCACTTCAAGCTCTACTTCTTCCCCTATCAGTGTTTCAATTTCTGATTTTATAAATTCAAGTGTCTCTTTATCCGGAGGAGCCTCTCCCACAATTTTCACAGTTAAACTAAGCGGTTTGAAACTTCGGACAGAAATATCCCTTAAAACCATATTATCGACTTCATAACCGTTCAATTTCGCTATTACATTGTTTTCCTTTACCATATCCATAAAACCAAAAAATAATGGAAAACTTACCAGTCCAACAACAACAAGAGAATAAACGATTCCTCTTCTCGCCAATCGAAAAGGACTAAAGCCCAAAAGTAAAAAAGTCATGGCAGCTGCCAGCACCATCCCTGATAAGTTGGTTAGAAATAGGAGAAAAGCACCTTGAAATATATCCCAATTTGCCCAACCAAAACCAATTCCGGACACAGCCAAAGGCGGCACCAATGCAACGGCTATGGCAACACCCGCTAGGGTCTTCGCTATTTCGGATTTAGCACTGGCATAAGCCCCGGCAATTCCTGACCCCACTGCCACGCCTAAATCCAATAAATTAGGCCTTATTCTTGCCAAAATCTCATCATTGGCAATATTTAAGGGAGTAAGCCAAGTAATAATAATAGCACAAAGATAACCTATTAGCACACCCCATCCGATGGTTTTTAAGCTATTGACCATCAGTAAGCGTTCTTGCCTCAACACTCCCATAGAAAGAGATATAATGGGTGCCATAAGCGGAGCTAATATCATGGCACCAATAATTACAGGAGAAGAGTTTCCAAAAAGCCCTAATGTAGCGATGAATGTTGCCAAAAACATCAATACAAGGTAGACACTTGAAGTCATTGCACTTGACCTTAGATTAGAAAACAGATCTTTAAACTCCTCTGTGGTTGCATGATTAATTAAGGGAAGTTTCCTTTGCAACAATTCATTTTTAGCATCTCCTCTGGGCAAAGCTTTAATTTTATAAACATCCTCTCCTCCACCATTGGACTCCAAATTAAGATTTTGTCCAGGGACCATGTTAAATGCCCCTTTGCGAATAGAAACCTGTAAAGTGTCAGAAGAAAGCAACATGCCATCTTGGGAATAATTAATAGGTTTGTCACCTTTTATAGTTAGGGTGGATGTTTTAATATGCGCAGCAAATGGAGGTAAGTTATAGTTTCGTTTGGTCCTGAACAAGCTACTTAAACCAAACCACAACAGCCCGCTAATACTTTTTGGAGCCAATATTAGCGCATGCAACTTCCCATCATTAACGAATGAGTTTTCCAATATTCTTTTACTTAGAATACTGCTCTGCGCATGGTGAACAATGATTAACCCAATGGCTGCGGTATTGATTTCATCTTGATTATCCGCTTTAATGGTAAAGCTATTCAGTCTGGTATTCCAAAAAAGTTTCAAAAAATACCTTAACTTATTCCAAAATCTTTGCCATGCATATTGTGCTACGGAGCCACTCATTAAACTTAGTGACTCTCCAATAATTATCGTATTAAAAACAGGGATTCCATTGGCTTCTAAAACATCCACTTTAATCACCTTTTCTTCCTTAAAAATATGCTCAATATTTTCTTCAAGGTCCGATTTTATCCCATAGCTTTTTTTACCATGAATCATTTCCGGATGAGGCAATAAGGCTAGTTCAAGGTACTGACCGGCGGCTATGTCAAGGAAAGCTATTAATTGCTCATCTGAAAGAAAGGCAATAATTTGAATGCCCTCTTTTAATTCAAGTTTAACATCCTTACTAAAAGGAATATTAGAAGTCAGCCTCTTGTCAATCTTTGGTAGAACCTGTTGTTGTACAAAATCTTCCTGGTTGGGATCATATAGTAGTATCCTCTTTTTCATCTATTCCTACTTTTAAAGTAAAATCATTCAACATCAATCAATTTTGTAAATCATAGATTAAACAAACCCTGACCCCCTTCTAAAACATCTCTATTGGAACTTTCAATGTACTGAATATGATGAATTATTCAACACCATTCCAATTCCAATGTAAAAACATAGTCCAAATTAGAAGAAGTTAAAAGTTAGATATGGACTCTACAAATACTACTCCAATTCGATCCGACTGGCTAAGAGTGGAATGCCCTACTTATCATTTACCTTAGAAAGGAGTTTTAGCTATTATAAAACAAGGAAAAGATTTCAATTTTCAAATAAATAAAAAATCAAAAGATGCCAGATAAGACGTTTTACCCATAAAGTAAAAAAATCAAGTAAAACCCCATTTTTTATTTAAGATATTTTTCCACAATTTTGTTACCCCCTAAAAAAGGAGTATTCACAATTTTTCAACTTTCGGTTAAAATAAATTCAATGAATTCAGAGGCTAATGCTATATGGACTGAATGTTTGCGGGTAGTCGAAAAGCACGTCAATGAACAAAGTTTTTCTACTTGGTTTAAACCAATTATTCCTGCGAGAATCGATGGTTCTGTGCTCACTATACAAGTACCCAGTCAATTTTTCTATGAATGGCTGGAAGACAACTATGTGGAAGTATTGAAATTAGCCATTAAAACCATTTTAGGGGCCAATGGAAAATTAGAATACGCTGTAGTAGTAGACAAGGGCAATTCACAAAACCAGCCTTATATGGTAAGTTACCCCCAAGGGGTGAATAGTCCTGCTGCTGCCAAGAAAAAAGAGAATCTTGCTTCTGCGCACAGTCCTTTTGACTTGTCAAGTTTGGATGAACAAACCACGCTTCAATCCAATCTTAGCGCCAATTATACTTTCACCTCTTTTATTGAAGGGGATTGTAATCGTTTGGCAAGATCAGCAGGGTTTGCTGTGGCCAACAAACCGGGAATTACCTCCTTTAATCCTTTGATGGTGTATGGTGGTGTGGGATTAGGAAAAACCCATTTGGTGCAAGCCATAGGCAATGAAATAAAAAATGGTCCGGAAGACAAATTTGTATTGTACGTTTCCTCTGAGAAATTTGTCAATCAATTTATGGATGGCATTAAGGACGGTAATATAAAGTCCTTCACTAATTTTTACATGCAAGTGGATGTATTAATCATTGATGATATTCAATTTTTGGCCGGTAAAGGGAGAACACAAGAAATGTTTTTCCATATTTTTAATCACCTTCACCAAAATAAAAAACAAATCATCATGACCTCGGATTGTGCACCGAAGGATTTGATGGGTTTGGAAGATCGATTGTTGTCCCGTTTTAAATGGGGGCTGACAGCTGATCTGCAAATGCCGGACTTTGAAACCAGAATTGCAATCATAAAGAAAAAAATGCAATCTGAAGGGATTAACATACCCGACAATGTCATTGAATACCTCGCTTATACGGTTGATACAAATGTAAGGGAATTGGAAGGGGTGATGATTTCTTTGATAGCACATGCCTCCCTAAGCAGAGTAGAAATTAGCCTTGAACTGGCCAAGACGATAATGAAAAATATCGTTAAGGACATTGAAACTGAAGTAAGCATAGAGTTTATCCAACAATCCTGTGCGGAATATTACGGCATAAAAGTGGAAGACTTAAAAGCAAAGACCAGAAAAAAGGAAATTGTTATTGCGAGACAAGTGGCCATGTATTTTAGCAAAGAATTCACCAATCACTCATTAAAATCCATTGGATACCATTTTGGAGGAAGAGATCATAGT
This sequence comes from Cyclobacterium sp. 1_MG-2023, assembly GCF_030546805.1. Taxonomy (GTDB): domain Bacteria; phylum Bacteroidota; class Bacteroidia; order Cytophagales; family Cyclobacteriaceae; genus Cyclobacterium. The sequence goes on from NZ_JAUOPC010000012.1 coordinate 124,454, forward strand.
ACAGTGATTCATGCAGTGCAGGCCATCAATGACCTGATGGAAACGGATCCTTCCTTTAGAAATGCTATCCAAGAGCAAAAGAAGCAGTTTAAGATTAGGTCCTACTAAGAAGCTTAATGCTGCAACCTGTAATAGAAACCAATTTTAACTTTACTTATTACCTTGAAAAGGGTATTCTTTAAAACTGGTTCCACCCATTGCTGATTTTTCATAGACAGCCAAACAAGCTTCATTAAAACGCTCTGGAAAATAAGGTGCCTGAGGAGAAAGTTGCAAGCCTTCAATGGCCTTTTCAAAAAAGAATACTTTTGTATTCCCGTATTTTGTATGGGGCATAAAATCTCCATAAGCTCGCATGTCATCCCATAACTCATCCTTTGTATAAACGGCAAAAATTCGAACTACCGGACCTGTATTGTTTTCATTTCTATATACTGCTATTTCAGTATACTCGCCTTCAAGGTCATTTATCCCCGGTTGGCTCAAGCTCTGGTATACAATCACCATAAGGAGAACACCGACCAAGGTGGCAAGTAAATAAATAATATTTTTTGTTTTCATTTGTCCCAATAACGAGCTGAATCCATTAATTTAGCCAAAAATAGGAAGAATGGCGTTCGAATACATCAAAGCTTTACATATTATTTTCATCGTAACTTGGTTTGCAGGCTTATTTTATATCGTAAGGTTATTTATTTATCAAACAGAGGCTTTGGATCGACCTGAGGCTGAAAAAAATATCTTGAAACCTCAATTGGATTTGATGGCCAGCCGTTTGTGGTACATTATCACTTGGCCGTCTGCTGTGCTAACCCTTATTTTTGGAACTTGGGTATTGCTTCACCGCCCCGCTTATCTATCCATGCCATTTATGCATGCCAAACTTACCTTTGTGGTTTTGTTATACCTCTACCATTTTCGATGCCATTATATTTTTAAATCTCTTCAAAATGGAAAGCGAATTTGGAACAGCTCAAAACTTCGACTGTGGAATGAAATAGCCACAATATTGCTTTTTGCCATTGTCTTTTTAATTGTACTTAAAAGCCTAATTAACATGATCTGGGGTATTGCAGGACTGTTCTTATTGGGGTTAAGTCTGATGCTGGCCACTAAATGGTACAAAAGATTCCGAGAGCGGAACTAATCAATTCTTAACTGTGTCATATAAAATAAAAAATGATTCGATCCAATTATTTGAGTCTTATAATTTTAGGAGTTTTGGCCTTGAATGCTTGCCAGACGAACACTAAAACCAACACCTTACCTATTCTGGGCAATCGACATATAGAAGAAGTAATTGTCGAAGGAAAAACCACCACAGATACTGTTTACCACCAAATCGCAGATTTCAGTTTTACCAATCAAGATGGGAAACAAATTACCAATGAAGATGTAAAAGGAAAAGTGTATGTGGCAGATTTCTTTTTCACCAGCTGTCCAACCATTTGTCCCATTATGAAAAAGCAAATGTTGCGGGTTTACGAAGCTTATAAAGACAATCCCGACTTTATGATATTAAGCCATACAATCGACCCTGAATACGATACAGTAGCCCTCTTGAAAGACTACTCACTTCGGCTAGGTATAGAAGATGCAAGTACATGGAATTTTCTAACCGGGGAACAAGAAAAGATATTTGAAATTGGACAGACGAGCTACCTTACCACGGCCATGGACGATAAAAATGAACCAGGGGGATTTTTACATTCAGGTGCATTTGTCTTGATTGATAGAGAAGGGAGAATCAGAGGTATTTATGATGGCACCAAAGAAACGCAAGTCAATGTACTCATCAAGGATTTACCCAAACTTCTCAACAACAATGAAATCAGCAGTAGGTAGTTTACTATTTTTATTCATGCTTTCTTGCAATGGAGGAGATGACAATAAAAATGAAGGCATAAGTAATATCAAAGATCTCAAGACAAGACAATATGCCATTCAGGGACAACAACTTTATTTGCAATATTGCAGCAACTGTCACCAAGAAGATGGAACCGGATTAAATAGGCTTATCCCCCCCCTTAAAAATGCAGATTATATGCTTGTTGACGTAAATCGAAGCCTATATATCATCAAAAACGGATTGAATGGAAGCATATTGGTTAACAATGTAGAATACAATCAACCCATGCCTGAAAACAGTAAACTCAGCCCAATAGAGATCGCACAAATTGCCACCTATATCTACAATGTTTGGGGAAATGAATATGGATTAATTACTCCCGAAAAAGTAAAAGAAGCACTCAGTACTGCACCATAATTACAATAGTGCTTCACTTTTTTCCAAAGCTTCAAGGATGTCTTTTTTTACTTTATCAACTTTTTCTAATTGCTCTTCAAGGTATGATTTGGCCTGTTCCTCAGACATTTCTTCCAAATCAACATCAAATTGACGCATCCAAACAAACATTTCATCATAGGCATGCTCACAATCTGCTGCTACCGCCTTTAATTCAGCTGCTTTTTCCGTATCCTTTGCATCTTCAGATTGCTCAAGGTTTCCAGCCATTTCATTTAATTTCTTTTGAGAAGCCTTCAATTCTCCAATCTTAGGCATTACCTCATCATGAACCTGAATTACTTTTTCTTTCAATAGTTCATTTTGACTTTCCTTAGGACTACAAGAAAAAACAGAAACACAAAGTAAAATCAACAATGCAAGAGGTGCTTTTATCATGGCTTGGTAGAAATAAAATTAATCAATCAAATAGTAAATGTCTTCAAAGATTATTAAAATAATGATACAATAAAAGTGTGTCTTATAATTTCTGATTAGAACCTTGCTAGTTACAGGAGCCGGATTATTCTTTTATAGCCGAAGAAATTTCTATAAACCAATAACTTTCGCATTTTCCAGAATATACATTAGTTTTTCGGGATCATTGGCATTCAAGACCAACTCCCCTACCACTTTCACTTTATTAGAAGTATACTTCACAGGTTCTTCTAGCATTACTTCCATAACGGTCTCAGGACCTCCGGTTCCACAAAAAAAGCATTCCGCCAAAGGAAGAGCTGACAGGATAATATGTTTTGGTTTAAACATGCCTTCAAATGGGATAATATAACCGTCAGCGGTAATCTCTTTACCTTCTAATTCCTTGGTCTTTTCCCCAAAAACCGGCACAAATAATTCTCCGAATTCATCCTCTTCCACTTCATAACTTACTTTTGACAAGTATTTCCAAACATTTTGTTGTTGCCCAAAAGCAGAAAAGGAAAACAACATACCAATAATTAAAACTAAGTACTTCATTTTGTTAAATTTACTTGCTTAATTGACCTGCAATATCGCCTTTGTAAGCATTCCATGCAGGAATAATTGAAGCCACAATTCCGACAATCAAGGCATATACTATAATCCACCATTCCTTACCGATAAAGGTAACGGCATTTAAGCCTGATACCAGCCCTTGTTCATTTGTTATAACTATAAAAAACAGAAAAAAGTGTCCAAGCATTAATCCTCCAATTGCTCCCAGGAAAGTTAGGATCAAACCTTCCAAAAGAATAAGAAGGAAAAGTTGACTTTTGCCTGCACCTATGGCACGCATAACGGCCAAATCATATTTTCTTTCCTTCAGTGAATTGTACAATGCAATAAATATTCCTAAACCTGCAATAAAAATAATTAGTAGTGCCAATCCTTTGATTACCGTTACTCCGATTCCCAGCAATTCAAAAAGCCGGGTGATTTCAAAAGTAGGAGATGCTGCTTGTAAGGAAGTCCTACTATTAATCATTCTGGGAAGTTGAATAGCAGCCATGGGATTTCTATAAGCGATCAATACGGTTGTCAACTCCCTGTCTTGGTCGGCTTCAGGAAAACCGATCTTATTTACTTCCTGGTCTAATTTTTCCGGACCAATTTCATCATCATGAGCATACCATACAGACTCAACACTTGTAACAATAAGTTGATCCAGCACATTATTGGCAGGAGCTAAAATCCCTACTACCTGAAAAGGCTGCTGGTCATGATGATGGCTGGCGGCCGCTATGCCATGGGCGCCTATAAATGTATCCCCCACCTGAAAACCCTTTGCTTTCGCCACCTTACTGCCCAAAACCACCTCAAAAGGTTTGTCCCAAGCGCTTCCGGCCGATAGCTCTGCTTGGTACAAACTCAGGTAATCGTGGTTTGACCCTACAATTCTATACCCTTCATAATTGTCTCCGAGGGCCATGGGTATGGCATTTTTTATCAGTCTATTTCTGGAAACTTTTTGGGCTTCTTTTAAAGGAATATTTCCGGTTGGAAAATCTACATGGTATACGGAGGACAGCACCAGTTGTAATGGACTACCTTTAGCTCCGATAACCATATCAATTCCGGTGGCATCTCTATTCATTTTGCTTTCAAACTGTTCTTCAACCAATAACAGAACAGTTATTATAGATAACCCTAAGGCTAATAACAATACATTTAAACCTGTATTTAATGGCTTATCTATCAAGTATTTCCAACTTAATTTAAAAATACTCATAGACCGCCGGAATTTAAAGTGATACGGTTAGCAATCCGGTCTTTAATACGGTGATCATGCGTAACAATTATCAGAGCAGCCCCAAGTTTCTTGGCCTGACTTTTAAGCAATTCAACCACCAATCCGGCATTTTCATCATCTAAGCTGGCAGTCGGCTCATCTGCCAAAATGACTTTGGGCCCATTTATTAATGCCCTAGCAATCGAAACCCTTTGGGCCTCCCCCTCACTTAACGTAGTTATGCGTGCATGTTGCTTGTTTTGAATACCAAGTTGACCTAGGTAGTACTGAACCTTATCCGCAGAAAGATTTTTAGAAAAAAAATAAGGTAGGGCAACATTCTCTGCAACTGTCAGAGGCTTTAAGAGGTGAGGTTTCTGAAAAACAATGCCAATATTTCTTCCCCTGTATTTATCTAATTCATTCCCTTTTAAATGGTACAGGGAGGTCCCATCAATGATTACCTCACCTTTTTTTGGAGCCAATAGCCCACCTAAAATACTTAATAATGTTGTCTTCCCTGAGCCGGATTTACCTAAAATCAATAACTCCTCACCCAATTTTAATTGAATGTCAGGAATTTCAATTTCCAGGGAATTTTCATAGGAAAATTGTAGATCTTTGACAACAATCATTAATGACTATTTTTTGGCAGGAATCTCTAAAAAGAACTCAGTCCCTTTATTTACTTTACTCTTAAAATCAATTTTGCCTCCGATAACCTCAATACATTTTTTAACGATGGAAAGACCAAGTCCAGAACCCTCCCTTAAGCCTACATTTTTTGCTCTAAAGAACCGATCAAAAAGTTGAGATTGCTCGGCTTCATTTATTCCTATTCCCTCATCTTTTATTTGTAAGAAAAGGGTATCGTTTTCATGTTTCACCTTGAAATACACATTGCCTCCATCTTTGGAATACTTCACAGCATTTGACAATAGGTTTTCTAAAATCTGATACAGCAAATCCATATCAGAGGTAATCATCTTAGGCAGTTTTTCGAAGGCTAAGTTAATTTTTACATTATTATCTATTCCGGCCTTGACCATATCCACGACTTCATTGAGAAATGCGGAGGTATAAATCCTTACAGGCTTGTAGTTCATCTTGTCTGCATCTGCTTTTCCAAAAAACAGAACACTTGTCAATAAGCTATTTAGATTTCTAACAGAGTTTTCGATTTTATTGGCGTGCTTAACCAACTTTGCTTTGAAAGGATGCTCCTTTTCCGCATAAAGTTTTAGCAATTGGGCTGAACTTAGAATGGATGTCAATGGAGTCTTAAAACCATGGGAAACATTTTGAACAATTCTAGATTTTAATTCACTAAGCTCCCTTTCTTTTTCTAAAGCTTTTTGCAATTCTTTATTAGCTTCATTAAGGTCTGCAGTACGTTTTTTAACCTTTTCTTCTAATTCATTATTTAAACTTTGGAGCTCCTTCTCTTTCTTATCTTTAAAAATGGCCAACTCAATCACCATATTTAACTCTCTTATGTTGAAAGGCTTGATCACATAAGCACTGGGATTGGTAACAGCCACCTTCTGAAGGGTTTCACTGTCAGAACTCGCAGTGAGGTAAACTACAGGGATATTATACTTCTCATTGATAATTTCTGTGGTTTTTATACCATCCAGTTTTCCTGACAGATTGATATCCATCATGACAATGTCTGCATGATGCTTTTCTAGAATTTCCAAGGCTATCTCACCTGAATCAGCCATTCCAATTATTTGGTGGTGATTCTTTTCAAGTGCTTTTTTTAGTAAAAGTGCCGAAACTGTGTCGTCTTCGGTTATTAAAATCTTAAGAGAAAACATACTACAAAATTAATTAAAAATGTGCCCCAATATGGTTAATATTTAAACCGGTATTAAAATTCTTACTAAAGTCCCATTACCTTTTTCACTCTCCACTTCAATGTTTCCATTGAGTTTTTCTACTAAATGCTTTGTAATGGCCAATCCCAACCCTGAACCTTCAAATTTACGGTTTAAACCTTTACTTTCTTGTTCAAATGGGTAAAACAATTTATTCAAATAATCTTTACTAATACCAATGCCTTGATCATGAACTTTGATAACCATGTCATTTTCAACTTTTTCCACAACGACCAGGATTAAGCCTTTTTCTGAATACTTAATGGCATTACCTACAATATTATTAATAATAATTTGAAGGTATTTACGCTCTAAATTGGCATAAAATGGTTTAGTTAGAAATTTTGAAGTGACTAAGATACCTTTTTTTATTCCTATGGATTTATGATTAATCAATATTTTTGAAATAAAATCATTAACATTGGTTTTTTCCATCACCGCACTCAACTCATCCGACTCAAGTGAGGACAAGTCTAAGAAGTTGGTTATGGTATGCAACAATCGGTCACCACTTTCTTTAATGATATTCAAATGCTCTATTAATTCCTTATCATTGGATCTGGTCTGTATAATGTATTCAGTACTGCCAAGTATACCATTCAAGGGAGTTCTGATTTCATGGCTCATATTGGAAATAATATTGCTTTTGAGATGGCTTATTTCCTCGGCCTTTCCCTTAGCTATTTCCAACCCTCTTTCATAGGCCTTTTTTTTGGAGACATCGCGAAAAACATTTAAAAACATCAATCTTCCATCAAATTCCTCTTTCATCTTTGAAATAGAAACTTCAATTTCTTTATCCCCTGCTTTTAATGGCAACACAAATTCCTTTGTAATCTTTTCGCTTACTTTCAGCTCACTTACAATTTCATCTCTCAACTTTTCAAAGGCTTGATTGTCTTTAAATAAATATTGCAAACCATTTTCCTGAAGCTGTGCCTCACTTACTTCAGCAAGCGAACAAAAAGAAGGGTTTGCTGCTAAAACTAACCCTCCCTGAACTGAAAGTAACAGGCCATCCTGAGAATTGTCCCATACAACCTTAAACCGATCTTCCCTTTCTGCAATTTCTAAGTTTTTTTTGTGCAATTTATTTTTTAAAGCCCCTTTATCTTTCGTCTGCTGAACAAAAAAACAAACACCGTAGATGATTGCTATCAAAATAGTAAATACTATAAAAAGGAACCAAAAATTACTATAAAAGGGAATTTCAACAATCAACTGACCATCCTCGAGTAGGGGTTTGTCTGTAGGCAAAGCCATCAACCCCAAACACAAATTACTATTGTAAGGTCTTTTCATTAAAATTTTCCAAGCATACTGAGAGCTTTCTATCGCTTTTGAAGATCGATTCATTTCAAATTCACGAAAGTTTGACGATTAAAAAATATTCCATCAATACCATACAACCTACCATATCTCATTTTAGAGTCCCATCTAGGTAATTCAAAATGAATCCAACCCTTTTCAATTTCATTCAACTTCCCCATGGTTTCCACCAAAGATAAATAGGTCATTCTAATATTTAAACAAAAAATCAGAGGCTTTTTCAGCACATTAACAATTTCAAGCAAGAATGATAAAACCTTTCGGTAATAAACCAACACCAAATAATCTCTTAGATTTTCCCCTGGAAATTGAGACAAATCAATTATCAACAGGCTTAAGACATTATTTTTACCACCGCCTTTCCAAAAATAAAGAGACATTAAAAGTAAAAAGAGGTAATTTGGCAATATTAAATTCATAGGGTCAATTATCTTCCCTAAAAATATAAAAAGTTATCCATAGTTTAAATTAAATTGATATTGTTTGCAATTTCTTTTTGTGATCACCCTTTATCTCCTATTTTTGTAGCAAAATAATTAAAAGTAGACTTATGAGCGTATTGGTAAATAAAAATTCCAAAGTAATTGTACAGGGGTTCACAGGAACTGAAGGTTCTTTTCACGCCCAACAGATGATAGAATATGGTACCAACGTTGTAGGAGGTGTAACTCCTGGAAAAGGTGGCAGTACCCATTTAGGCAAACCGGTATTCAATACGGTGGAAGATGCTGTAAAAACAAAAGGAGCAGATACGACTATAATTTTTGTACCTCCTGCTTTTGCTGCAGATGCAATCATGGAGGCGGCAGATGCTGGAATTAAAGTGATCATCGCCATTACTGAAGGAATTCCTGTTAAGGACATGATGAAAGCCAAGCCGTATGTTAAGAAAAAAGGAGCTATTTTGATAGGCCCTAACTGTCCGGGTGTAATCACTCCGGGTGAGGCAAAAGTAGGGATTATGCCGGGCTTCGTATTCAAACAAGGAAGAGTAGGTGTAGTATCCAAATCAGGAACCCTTACTTATGAAGCAGCTGATCAAATTACAAAAGCCGGATTAGGTGTTTCTACTGCCATTGGTATTGGTGGAGACCCAATAATTGGTACATCTACTAAAGAAGCGGTACAATTGCTAATGGAAGACCCTGAAACTGATGCAATCGTTATGATTGGTGAGATTGGCGGGAATTACGAAGCAGAAGCTGCCCAATGGATCAAAGAAAATGGAAACAAAAAACCTGTAGTAGGCTTTATTGCCGGCCAAACTGCACCTCCAGGTAGAAGAATGGGACATGCCGGAGCCATTATTGGTGGAAAAGACGATACGGCCATTGCTAAAATGAGAATCATGAAAGAAAATGGTATTTTCGTAGCAGAATCACCTGCTGAAATTGGTGAAGTAATGGCAAAAGCATTAGGTGTTGACGCCTAATTTTATATTGATTTTACAATAATATTATATCCTAACAATAAAAAAGGAGATCAATTGATCTCCTTTTTTATTTTCACTTTTATTAAGATTGCTGAGAATGTTCAACCAATAGATAAGGCCAATTTTCAACTAAACTAAAAAAGCCTTAATTTTTATGGTTCAGATACATTGAGAAAAAAGTACTAAGCCAAAATTATAAAAGCAACTGATTTTTAGGCATTTCATTTCTCACTAAGAAATTTACAGGTCTAATTCATTTTTACAGGCCTACGTCCACCATCTATCAAAATTGTATTGGAAATATTCAATTATTTACATTAAATTTAATGCATAACCTTAAAACGAATCCAAATAAAACCTATGCCATTGATGAAATCTTGTATTTTGATGGTTTTTGCTTCACTTTATATTTTTGTGGCTGAAGCACAGGAAACTTTAGATTATAAATCTGATATCATACCGGTATTGGACAAGCACTGCTACTCCTGCCATAATACAGGCAACCCAAAAGGCGGTGTAAATCTAAAGAGATATGAAGAAGAAGGGCGGATAATAAAAGATGGGCAATTTTGGCTTAAAGTGGTTGACCAGATCAAGTCTAAAGAAATGCCCCCATCAAATAAGCCTGAATTAAATGAGAAAGATTATCATGTACTTCTCGACGGTATTAATGGCATCCTAATAAAATCTCTGGAGAAAAGGACGCCAGGAAAAGTCATCATAAGAAGATTAAGTCATCGAGAATACCATTATACCATCTTGGATTTGACCGGGGTGAATTTTGATGCAGTCAATAGGTTCCCTGCAGATGGTTCGGGCGGCGGCGGATTTGACAATCAGGGAGGCTCCTTGTTTTTCACCCCTTTGAAAATGGAACGGTACTACGATGCTGCTGAAGAAATTGTAACTAGGCTTCATGAAGACCCTAATAAGTGGTCTGAACTGGTTCCGGAAACCTATAGGCAAAATATTCTTCAACGTTTTTTAAACTGGCTTTTGCCTAAGTTCATCAGTGATTTTGAACCCATAAACTCAGCAGAAAAAGCAGCTAAAAAGGTACTGTTTCCTTTTGCGAGTAAGGCCTATAGAAGATTAATAAAAACAGAAGAAAAGGAGCTGTTCATCAAGCTTTTTTCATCAGTGTATTATGCAAATTCCGAGGAACCTGATCCGCAAAGATTCAACAGGTCTATTGCTGAAGTTTTTAAAGCCATATTAATTTCCCCTTCCTTTCTTTATAAGATGGAAGAAGAGCCTCTAGGCCCTGAACCTATCGCTTTGGGAGACTTTGAATTGGCCACTAGGCTATCTTATTTTTTATGGTCTAGTATGCCGGATGATGAGCTTTTCAAATTGGCCATAGAGGGTAAATTACAAGCCCCGGGAGAAATAGAAAATCAGGTTAAGAGAATGCTTAATGATCCCAAATCAAAAAGGTTTTCTGAATCTTTTGTAAGCCAATGGCTAGGCATAAACAAATTAAAAGATCCCAATGCACCTTTGGCAGATTTAGTACGATTCCCGGAATTTACCTCTTCCATTAGAGAAGCCATGTTTGAAGAAACCATTTCTTTTTTTCACCATGTGATGACAGAAAGCAAAAACTTCTTGGATTTAATTAATAGTGATTATTCCTTCCTGAATGAGGAATTAGCAAATTACTATGGGATTGAAGGAGTCAAAGGAGATAATTTCAAGAAAGTCGCATTAACAAATAATTCCAGAGGTGGATTTTTAGGTTTGGGCAGTGTACAGGCAGTTACTTCATTGCCCACGCGCACCAGCCCCGTACTAAGAGGAAAATGGGTCTTGGAAGAAATTTTAGGCACTTCGCCCCCGCCCCCTCCACCGGATGTAGCAGAATTGCCCGATGATGAAGCTTTACACGAAGAACTTGGTTTGAAAGCCCTTTTAGAAAGACATAGGGAAGATCCGGCATGCCAGTCCTGCCATGAAAAAATGGACCCTTTGGGTCTTGGTTTGGAGAATTTTGGGGCAGATGGGAAATGGAGAGAAAGTTATGGAAGTACTCCCATTGACCCGAAAGGGGTACTCGCTTCGGGAGAAACCTTTGAAGGACCTGGAGAGCTGAAGCGATTGCTAATGAAAGAAAAGGAAAAGTTTGCCCGTAATCTTTCCAAAAAATCTTTGTCTTTTGCCATTGGGAGAGGTACAACTTTCACTGATGAAACTGCCATCCGGGAATTGTCCGCTGCATTGATAGAAAATGATTTCAATCCGGATGTATTTATTGCAGCTTTGGTTCAAAGCTATCCTTTTAGAATGAAAATTAAAGATTTTCAGAAAAAGGTGAACGAAATTGATTGATGATACTAAAATAAAATTTACTAAAAGTTTTAATCAACTTGCTTAGTTAGGTTATTTTATATATAATATACTGAATAACAATATTTTCACAGTAAGGCCTGCTTTAAATTAGCTCGGTGTTAAATATTATTTTCAAGCATTATTTTGCTATAAATATTACGATGATATGAATAAGAAGTGGCAAATATCTAGAAGGAAATTATTGAAAGGTGTGGGAGCAGCTATAGCCTTACCCTTTATGGAAGCCATGGCTTCTCCTTTGGGTTTAAGGAGTTATAGCAATGATGGTTTTCCGGTACGGTCCACATTTATGTTTATGCCCAATGGGGTACATCCGGGTAGATGGACGCCTGAAGGTTCCGGAAAAGATTATATCCTTTCTCCTACTTTAGCTCCATTGTCCCATTTGAAAGATGATATTTTGGTACTAGGGCAATTGATGAACAAACATTCTATTTTTCAAGGTGCCGATGGACACTATGCCAAAACGGCTAACCTCCTCACTTGCCTCCCCATACAAAAGACTGCCGGAGACAATATCAATAGTGGTGGGATTTCGATCGATCAATTAATAGCCAACCACCATAAAAATGAAACCCTTTTCCCATCTCTGGAATATGGCTTGGATAGAATACAAACAGGAGTAGACATTAATGTAGGCTTTACCAGACTTTATGCAAGTAGCATCTCTTGGAAAAATGCCATGACCCCGCTTTCCAAGGAAATTGATCCAAGAATGGCTTTTGACAGGTTGTTTAGAACTTTTATACCGGGAAATAACAAACATGAAAATCCATATAAAAGCAGTATTCTTGATGCCGTTTTAGCGGATGCCAAATCACTTAAAAATAATTTGGGAAGGTCTGATCAAGATAAATTGGAAGAATATTTGGAATCTATCCGGTCTATAGAAAAGAGAATCAATAACCAAGACAGTTTAAAGGATTTTGCCAGCAATATCACTCCTGATATTAAACGTGAATTAATCAGGGTTAACCAAGATATTGAAGAGTATGCAGAAGTACACAGCGGTGTAAATGTAACCGAGAAAACCAGGCTAATGTTCGATATTATAGCATTGGCCATGTGGAGTGATGCCAGCAGAGTAGCTACTTTTATGTTTGGAAACTCTGTAAGCAATAGAAATTTTTCATTCTTGGAAGGAGTGAATGGAGCCCATCACTCGATCTCCCACCACATGAATCATCCTGGAAAAATGGAACAGTATGACCGCATTACCAAATGGCATCTTGAACAATACGCCTACTTTTTAGACAAATTAAAGTCAATCAAGGAAGGGAATGGTACCCTACTAGATAATTCCCTGGTCATGTTTGCTTCCGGCCTAAGGGATGGCAACAGACATTCCCCTAGAGACCTTCCAATTATTGTTGGAGGACATGGGGGAAATAAAATAAAATCCGGACAAAACCTTATTTATCAGGAAAACACTCCATTAGCTAACCTCTATACCTCATGGATGCAAGCTGTAGGTATGAATGAAACAAAATTTGCAGACAGCACAGGCAACTTAGAAGGCATCTTGGCCTAAACTCTTAACCTATTAAAAACACGCATCATAACAGGCACTAGAAGTCTGCTATACAGGAATCATATGGACAACAAAGAATTGCCCTCATCCACTAAAATGTGGACACAATTAGCTGGTAAACGAATAATAATACCATCAATTTTAATCTTATCTTACCTATTTATGCTGTTGGAACCTTTTAATTTTGACCAGCAAAACGACTGGTTTGTTTTATTAGGTAGGTTTCATCCACTTGTACTCCACTTTCCTATCGTATTGATCCTTGTTACCACAGGCTTTTTATTGATGGGATTCTTTAACCCTAATTTTAATAAGCCAATAATCATTCGTTCCCTGCTATGGACTTCCGTGTTTTTCTCATTTGTTTCCATTCTCGCCGGCTATTTGCTTTATATTTCGGAGTCCTATTCAGGCAATTTAGTGAGCAATCATCTCAATGGAGCTTTGTCCACAGGGATTTCTATCACACTGTGCCTAATCATCTACGAATTGAATTTTCAAAAGAAAATGAAAACAGGTTTTGTTTTTTATTTCTTTTTGATATTTGCAAATTTTTCCTTGGCCTATACGAGTCATATGGGAGGTTCATTGACCCATGGGGAAGATTTTTTAACCGCTCCAATCGATGCCCTTTTGCCTGCAAAAAAGGTTGATAAGGCTCCTGAGGACATGCTCCTATACGAAGACATGGTCGCAACCATTTTCGAAACAAAATGCGTTTCCTGCCATAATGAAAACAAATCAAAGGGAGACCTGCTTCTCAATAGTTATGATGAAGTTTTTGCAAATGGTAAAAGCAAAAAGCAAGCAGTAATCCCCGGGGACACTTCAAACAGTGAATTGATGGTGAGGGTTTTGCTTGCGGAAGACCACGATGAAAGGATGCCACCCGAGGGTAAACCGGGCTTAACTGACAATGAAATCAGCCTACTTTCCTATTGGATAAGCAGTGGGGCCTCAGATACTTTAACCTATGGTGACATTGATAATGAAAAGGTTTTGACAGAAATAGAAGCCTTAATGCCTGATATCCAGCAAGCACAATATAAGATAATAAAGGAAAAAGAGGCATTTGAAGCCGCTCTACAAGAACTTAGACTAATAGGAGATTCAATGGGAGTTGATATTTCAGCGGATGAACGCTCAAATGGAAAGTTTTTCGGGTTAAAAATGAGGTTCCCTCCGGCCCACGTCGGTAATGAAGAAATCAAAGCCTTTTCACCTTACTTCCCCTACTTTTCTCGGATTTCTTTAGCTTCTTCCAATATTGATGATGATGCATTGTTTCTTATAGGGAAAATGCCTCAACTCCGCAGGTTAATCTTACAAAAAACAAACATTAAGGGGGAAGGGCTTCCTTATTTAAAGAACCTTGAAAACCTTGAAGAACTGAATTTATCATTTACCCCTTTGGACGAAGGCAATTTGCTTCACCTTATAGGTTTTAAAAACCTACGAAAAGTTTACCTCTTTGGAACACCGGTAAAACCGGAAGTAATTTCAGCCCTACAAAAGCATAAACCTGAATTAGAAATAATTTTGGAAGAAGGACCATTTTATTAATGGTCTTTTTTTATATAATTAGGTATTATTGTCATTAAATACTTTTAAAATTTAAGTTTCATACAATGAAGATCCACAAAGCATTACACCTGGTATTCTTAATTGGCATTAGCCTTTTTAGTTTCACCCATTGCCAATCCCAAGTAAGCTCTGAAAACCAAGTCGAAGTAGAAGATAAAGTTAAAGGTATAGACCTTTTAAAGGCCTATATCGAGGAAGATTTGGATGTATATAACTATGAGTTGGCTTTTGAGTCCAAAGGAGAAGATTATTCTTATTATGTTCTCAAAGTCATCTCTCAAAATTGGTTAACTGAAAATGAAGTTAATGAAACCAAATGGTGGCATTGGGTTTCATTTGTTGTTCCCAATGAGCTTAAACACAACACCTCTCTATTAATCATTTCAGGAGGCAGCAAAAATACAACCTTACCGGAAAAACCTGATGACATGATTCTCCAAGCAGCGCTAGCAACAGGGTCTACTGCAATAAAAGTTCATAACATTCCTTTTCAGCCTGTAGAATTTGTGGGGGATACCCTCGGGCTAAGGACAGAAGACGCCATCATAGCTTATGGCTGGAGAGAGTTTATGGAACGAGGCGCTAAGGATGAAGATGCCATTTGGTTGGCTAGATTCCCTATGACCAAAGCTGTTGTTTCAGCCATGGATGCAGTGGTGGATTATTCTAAAACCAATTTGGATTTGACCCTAGATAAATATGTGGTAGCCGGGGCCTCAAAAAGAGGCTGGACTACTTGGACTACTGCAGCCGTAGATGATCGGGTAATTGGAATGGTCCCTATTGTAATTGACATGCTCAATTTAACACCTTCTTTCAAGCACCATTGGCAAACCTATGGTTTCTGGGCACCGGCGGTGAATGACTATAAACATGAGAAAATATTTGATTGGATGGACAGTAAAGAATTTGAACGTCTAATTGAAATCGTAGAACCGTACCAGTTTTTGGAAGAATACAAAGACATTCCAAAATTACTTATCAATGGTTCAGGTGATCAATTTTTTCTACCGGACAGCTGGAGGTATTATTGGAATGATCTTCCCGGAGAAAGCCATGTTGCTTATATTCCCAATGCTGGTCATGGACTTAAAAATTCCGATGCTCCACAGATTCTTTTAAGTTTTTATTCGCAAATTATAAATAATGTAAAGCGACCTTCCTATAGCTGGGAGGTAAAAGAAGATGCCATAAAAATCAAAACAGACATCAACAATCCTCCTGTTGCAATAAAATTGTGGACTGCTACAAATGAATCCACCAGAGATTTTAGGATTGATGCGTTAGGCCCAAAATGGAATGCTACGAATATCCCTTTTGAAGCGGATGGTGAATACTCTATTCCAATCGAGGCTCCTTCCAAAGGCTGGACCGGTCATTTTGTTGAACTTACCTATGCAGGTCAGGCTCCTCTAAAATTCACGACAGGGATAAAAGTCCTTCCTGAAACATATGATCACGATTTATATGTACCAAAAGAAAGAAAAGGTACTCCATTAAATTAATTCACTAATTTAGAGCAAAAGCTATGTAGTAATCCCCGGAAGGAGTGCCCATTTTCCCTCCTCCTGCGGCGATTACTACATATTGTTTCCCTGCAACAGAATAAACCGAAGGAGTGGCGTAACCCCCTACCGGCAATTTATATTTCCAGAGTTCTTTCCCAGAATCTTTATCAAATGCCCTAAAGTATTCATCCTTTGAAGCAGCAATAAATACCAAACCACCTGCTGTTACAACCGGACCTCCATAATTCTCCGTTCCTGTTTGCGGAATTCCCCTTTCCGTAAGTTCAATAAACTCTCCCAATGGAACTGACCATTCAATTTCACCTTTATTTAAATTGATAGCATTGAGCGTACCCCAAGGTGGTTTTATTGCCGGGTACCCTTCTTGATCAAAAAACCTATTGTAGCCTGTAGTCGTGTAAGGAAATACATTAACATCTGCTGTTTCCGCGGAATTTTGAAAATCTTCCGGGTGCTCGGTACTGAACAAATAGTCAATTATTTGCTCCCTTACTTCTTGGGATAATTGCTTAAATGCAGGCATTCTTCCTTTTCCATTTTTTATCATTTCCCCAACATCTGCTCTATCCAACCTCTTATCCAGTTCTAAAAGTGAAGGATAAGCCCCGGTTCCATCTCCTTCTTTATCCGGGCCATGACACATTGCACAATTGGTAAGGTAAGCTACATTTCCCAATGAGCGTTTCCCAGCAGCCGTGGGAACCATGGTTAAAATCCAAGGCATCTCGTTGGCATTTACATACAATAAGCCTGATTCTTCATCATAAGCAGCTCCTCCCCATTCTGCACCTCCGTCAAATCCCGGCAGTATTACAGTTCCTTCTATGCTTGGAGGCATAAAGTAGGCCCCATAATTTAAATGCTTAATTTTCTCTTGGACAAAAGTTCTGGCTTCAGGAGAAATATTGGTGATTTCTTCTTCGGTAAATAGTTGTCTGGAAAAGGGCGGCGGAGAGGTAGGTAGAGGCTGACTTGGCCAAGCTTCTTCACCCATTAAGTTTGATGCAGGGGCTTCTATTTCCTCGATAGGGAAAAGTGGAGTACCATCTGATCGATCAAAAACAAAAACCCTTCCTGACTTGGTAATTTGCGCAACTGCAGCAATACTACTGTCTCCCCTTTTGATTTGAACCAGATTGGGAGGAGCAGGCAAATCCCTATCCCAAAGGTCATGTCTGATGGTTTGATAATGCCAAATACGTTTTCCTGTAGATGCATTCAATGCCAGTAAAGAATTTGCAAACAGGTTTTCTCCCAAACGGTGGCCACCCCAAAAATCAAAAGCTGCTGAACCTGTCGGAATGTATACAATTCCCGTATTTTCATCCAAGGTCATTCCTGCCCAGCTATTGGCTCCACCTCTATTTTTGTAGGCATCTTTAGGCCAGGTGTCGTAACCATATTCTCCCGGCTTTGGGATAGTATGAAAAATCCATTCCACTTTACCGGACAACACATTATAGGCGCGAATATAACCAGGGGCAGCACCTGTACTCTCAGAAACTCTGGTGCCTACGATCAACTTGTCCTCATAAATAACTCCGGGGGTAGAAGAACCAACGTAATAGTCCTGTGCCCAGTCCCCCAATCCTTCCTTTAATGAAACCTTACCCTTCTGACCGAATCCATCAACAAGCTTACCCGTTTTGGCATCCAATGCCAAAAGAAAGGAACCTGCAGAATAAAACAATCTTGATTCAGTGTCTGATTCCCAATAAACTAAGCCTCTATTTACACTAACACCAATTTTAAAATCTTTATGAGGGTCATATTCCCATATTTTTTTACCGGTAGCAGCATCTAAGGCGAAGGCTTTTAAATCCGGACCGGTTCCATAGAGCACTCCATCAATAATCAGGGGGTTACATTGGATTTGACTTTTACCTTTATCTGAATGCCCTCCTGTTCGAAATTGCCAAGCAGGAATTAAGCGGTTGACATTGCGTTTATTAATTTGTTCCAAAGAAGAATATTGCGAACTACCCTTACTCCCAAGATAGGCCGGCCAATTTTCATCGACTTCCGGATCAGAAGCTCTTTCAGTGTTACAAGCAAATAAAATGGCTAAAACCATTAAAGAGCAAATATATTTACGCATTCTTACCTTAAGCATCCATTTATAGTTATGATTCTCAACAAATATATCATTTTTGTTGGAAGCAAAAAGATTATATTTGCCATGAGCTCTATGTAAGGGGTTGGCAAGATAATTGACAAGAAAGCTTAAGCAGGCATATAATTATAGCTTACTTACCAATCTCTACCTAATAAATGGTTACAATTTAATAAGTCATCTTTATGAAAAAATTACTGATTTGCAGACATGGAAAATCTTTTTGGGGTGATGCTAGCTTAACGGATCATGAAAGGCCATTGGCTAAAAGGGGCCTACATGATGCCCCAATGATGGCTAAAAGAGCACATTCAAACCATATTATTCCCGAAAAGATTCTGACATCAGACGCATTGAGGGCAAAAATGACAGCTGCATTCTACCTGAAATCTTTTGAAAAATTAGATATTTCCTACGAGATAAGCCCAAATCTTTATATGACCTCTGTAAAAGAGCACCTGAATGAGGTTAAAAAAACAAGTGATAAAATTGATACACTATTTATATTTGGCCATAACCCTACCTTGACACTGCTTATCAATTCATTTGGAGAAAAGCTAGACAACCTTCCTACTGCAGCAGTTTTTGGTTTTAAGTTTGACGTGGACCACTGGAAAGATATCACCCAAGAGAATGCAGCATTCTGGATGTATGATTACCCTAAAAACTTAAGCACTAAAACTTCCTGACATCTTGTAACACCTCTTCAAATTCATTTGGATGAGCTATCAAATAAAGCACTTTTTGGGCAATGACCTCAGATTCCCCATCCTCTTTTAAGGATTTGAATTTAGCCAGGCTGCTGAATTCGTTTGGCCTTGCAGACCTGATGGAAGCTTGCATCGGGGTATCAATCACTCCAGGAGATAAGGCAAATAATTTAAAACCCAAGTGCTTGATCTCAGACTCTTTTTGAGCAATCAGTGTCATTTGGTTCAACGCGGCTTTTGAAGCACTGTAACCTGACCAGCCGTCTACTACCTTTGCTGCCGCACCGGAGGTTATATTGACTATTATTTTAGACCCTTTGTGATGTTTGTATGTCTTCATAAAGGCATTCATTAATAAGGCCGGAGCAATCACGTTCACAGCATGAATGGACACAATAGCTTCGGAAGATAAATTTCCGTTATAGGCAATCTCTCCTATCCAGCCTGCATTGTTAATCAAAACTATTTCTTCATATTCTCCCTTAGGAAAAATTTCAGTGATCTTATTTATTAAGCTTTCAGAATCCTCTAGGTCTAATTGTATGGGGGTAAAATTATTTTCTGCTTGAATTGGACTTCTAGAGACACCTATTACACTCGTGTGAGGCAACTTTATTAAGGTGTTTTTAAGGGCCAAGCCCAAACCCTTGCTAGCCCCTGTTATGATATAAAGCGATTTTTTCTCCATAATAAATATCTTTAAATTGAAGCACAAATTTTTCAATCCTATTGCAAAAACCAAAAAAAATTGGGAAAAAGTATCCTATCAATCTCCGAAGGAAATACTTAATCCATAGAACTAAATCTTTTCCCACAATTGAATCCATTCCAGATTTTACCCTTCCTTGGAGGCGGTGCTAATGTAAACTTACTGTTTCAGGTTTAGAAATTTCCTTCTGTAATTTCAAACTCAAAGAATGAAATCTATAAAACAACATAATGGCAGTAAGGGTAAGCCCTATCAATAAGCCAAACCATATACCCAACTCATTGTATTGAAATTTAAAAGCCAAAAGATAGCCTAGGGGAAGCCCTACCACCCAATAGGCGAGTAAGGTTACCAGCGTAGGCACTTTCACATCAGAAAGCCCCCTTAAGGCTCCCAAGGCAACTACCTGAAGACCATCCGAGAGCTGGAAAACAGCCGCAATTACCAATAGGTTAGCTGCCATCTCCACAACTTGGTAATCTTCAATGTACAACAGTGGTAAATAGTTTTTAAAAATTAAAAACATTACTGCAAAGAAGGACATGAAAATCAATACGTTGCCAAAAATAGAAAAACCGACTTCTCGTAATTTTGGAATATCCCGTCTACCCAATTGGTTGCCAATCCTTACCATGGCAGCCGCTGATAGGCCTGACGCCATCATATAGCTTATGGAAGCAAGGTTGATGGCTATTTGATGGGCAGCCAGTGCATTCACTCCTATCCAACCCATCATGATGGCTGCGGAGCTAAATGCCCCAACTTCAAACACAAACTGCAAACCGGTTGGAATCCCTATGCCCAGCATTTTTTTAATGATGGAAAACCTGATTTGCTTTAATTTTATACTGCGCACGTACTTTTCATAGCGCTTTGATCTGGTCACATAGAGGTATAAAACCCAAGCCATAAGCACCCTGGAAATCAATGTGGCCCATCCGGCTCCATTTAATCCCAATTCAGGAAAGCCCCAATTTCCATAAATCAATAAATAATTCAGTCCGATATTCAATAGGTTAAACAAAACCGTTATAAACATGGCTTGCTTGGTTTGGGACAAACCTTCAATAAACTGTTTATAGGTTTGAAAGAACATGAATGGTATAAGAGAAAAAGTTATGATTAACAAATAGGGAATGGCAAGCACCACAACTTCTTGTGGCTGGTTAATCAATCTTAATCCCGGGGAAATTGCCAAAATCAACAAGAACAAAACAATAGAAGCCACCGAATTGATCACAAAACCATGGTTCAGAAACCTGCCAATTTTACCTTTCTTCCCCTCTCCATCCGCTGCCGCAACCATCGGTGTCACGGCCATAGAAATACCAATTCCAAACATTAATATCATAAAAAAAATACTATTGGCAAGTGAAGCAGCAGCAAGCGGAACTGCTCCTAACCTACCCACCATGATATTGTCTGCCACGCCAACCATCACTTGACCTAGCTGACTTAGCATCACTGGATATGCCAATGTAAATGTCTTATTAAAATTATTTTTGAACCCGGTAAACATCAAAAATTTTGATTTATTTATTTAACAATACGGAAGCCTTGAAAATTGCAGCCATACTAATCGCGTCTGTAATTTGACCATCTAAAACCATTTCATAGGCTTCCTGAAATGGTAAATGCCATACTTTAATATCTTCTGTATCATCAAAGGCTGTTTCTCCTTGAATCAAATCTTTGGCCATGAAGACATAACCTACTTCATCTGTAACGGAATTGGAGGTATGAATTTTTAGAATTTCAGTCCAATCATTCGCTAGTAAACCGGTTTCTTCTTTAAGCTCCCTCTTTGCACTTTCCAAGGCAGTTTGCCCGATGGCACCTCCTCCCATAGGAATTTCCCAAGTATACTCATCTAATGTATACCTGTATTGTCCTACCAACCAAGTATAACCGTTTTCATCCAATGGTAGGATTCCTACTGCCAGGTTTTTAAAACTTACTTTTCCATAAATCCCCTTCTTTTGCGTAGGTGTGATTACTTGGTGTTCTTCAACCTTTATCCAAGGGTTGTCATACACCTCTTTTTTTGAAATTGTTGTCCACGGATTTTTCATAATAAAAAAAGGGTGACTATTAGCCACCCTTCAAATGCTTTAAATAAATGTTAATTTAAGCCGGGATAGGCAATACTTTACTGTCTTTAAAAGTAGAAAGGATAACCATAGATTGCATAGAATCTACCTCCTTAATTTCACTTACTTGCTCCAACATTAATTTCTGATAAGAATTAATGTCCTTAGAAATGATTTTCAAAATGAAATCTCCTGTCCCGGTGATATGGTGACATTCGATTACTTCAGGTATCTGATTGATTTCCTTCATGAAGGCATCAATATTAGATTTATTGTGACCAATCAACCCTACCAAGACAAAAGTACTCACGCCAAGACCGATTTTTTCCGGATCTAATTTGGCATGATAACTTTTAATTATTCCTGACTGCTCCAATTTTTTCACCCTTTCCAAGGTAGGTGCCGGAGATAATCCTATATCTTTTGAAAGCTGTGCATTTGTTATTTTTGCATTGCCTTGTAGAATTTCTAAAATTTTACGGTCGATTTTGTCAAATTTCACTTTTATGCTATTATCCATATTGTAAAGAATTTACCGAATTATATGTGGTACAAAGGTAATCTAATTTATATTTATTTTAAAGTCATTTACGAAAAAAACGCAAGGGCGGACGAAATATTGTTGTTTAATTGCTAAAAAAATTAAAATTATTGCGCTTTCTCTTTTGTAAATTCTGAAAAAACCTGTATTTCAACTCGATTAGACTAATAATGAACAAATTAGTACTCATCAAAGTTTATTCTTTTTAAGAAATTCTCCGGCTTCTTTATTTGCCGGGTGCCGTCTCTTTGAATTCTCTTTTACTAAATCAAAATACCGTTTGGCTTTATTATTATCCCCTTGCCGATAGTAGTTTTTTCCCAATTGCAGCGCTGAAAACAAATAATAACCACTTTCCTGCGCCCCTAATTCGTCCCCAAAAGCAAGGGTCCTTAAGTAATAATGTATGGAGTTTTCATAGTTCCTCATCCGATCATAATTCTGGGCAATAAAAAAAGCGGCATACCTTCCACTGGTGGCCTCATACCCTGTCCAATTTTCATCAATCCGCTTTAATATCTCTAATGAAACTTCCTTTGCCTCTCGACTTCTACCTACAGCATACAATTGCCTTGCAAAATGACGATGAAAATAGGGGTTGTTTGGATATTTACCATGTAAGTACTTTGTGATCTCCAAGGCCTTGAAAGGTTTTTTCTCCTCCGTTGCGTAAAGCCTAAACAAAAAATACTGTGCCTCTATTCTTGCATAAAAGGCGCTTTTGGCCACCTCTTCTAATTGTCTTAGCCCTAACTGTTGATCCCCTTTGGGGAAAAGGAGCATGATAGGCTTTAACAAGGGATAGTTATCCCTGATCCAGACAGAAAAATAATTATACAAGGCATCTCCCAGCAACAATTCCGGACTGAGCTCTTCTTCCCCCCTACTAAGCTCCAGGAATTTCAAGGCATTTCTGCTTGCAAAAGTTGCGCCTGTCCAATTTTTCCTTTCGCTGTATAACCTCCCTTGAAAACCATAAGCACCTGCAAGAAAAAAAGCCGCTTCCTTATTGTCAGGGTCAGCATCTATCAATACTTCCGCTTTCTCAATGGCTTTATCCATATAGCCCAACATAGAGGCATCATGACTTTCATTATCTATGGCAATAACAATTTTCCACCATTGGCTCAACCCCATTAGAAAATAAGGAAGTGGATGTTCAGGGTAAGTATAACGCAAAACTTTAAAACCTCTTTCTGCCTTCTCAAAATCAAAATTATACATGCTATTTATCGCATCTGTAATTCTAAACTGAAGGCCCTTATCAAGCAACAGATACCCTTCTTCCTTCTTATTTATATCCGTCACAGGCTCCATCTGGGCATGCACTTCCATTGAAACAAGTCCACAAAGGAATAGCAATAGGGAAAATACAATTGGTGTATACTTCATTAAGATATTTTTCAATCAAATTGATTTTTGTATACCTTAAACGCTATTTGACAATAATTAATTTCGAAAAACTAAAAAAATATTCGCTTCGATTCAAAAAACAGAGCCCTATGGATTTAAACCAAAAAAATTGAGTAAAATAAATTAAAAAAGGGCATAAAAAAACAGACCCACAAACCAAAATCACTTTAGAAGCGACTTCAATTAATGGATCTGTAAACAGCAATAAGATAAAAAAATTAACAGCTTACCTTTATACCTAAACGATTTTTTGTTACTACCTCAGAAAGCGTACTTTTCCAAGCTTTCAATGCCAAAGAATCAGGTATATCTATATCATCAAATGAAATTATTTCTCCTTCTTCAATATTTCTTTTCAATTGAACCTTGCTCATTAAGCCGATAGGCACATGATTGGGACAGTCAGCGATTTTAATCGCTTCACCTCTCACTTCCATACCACCTATGCCTTTATCAATTACAGAGCCTGATGTCAATTTTTTCTTTGCAATAGTCCCCACACTAATAGAAGGCACATCACCATTATCTAATAAAATCTCATTGTGATTCACTAAGTTTAAAATACTATTGGGTATCTCAAAAAAGCATAAGTGCATCGGCTTATATAGTAAATAGAATGGTCCCTTACCCATTTTATAGGTGGTCAATTCCTCCGCCAGATCCTCTTGATGAGTAGCAGTAATGAATACACCCGGAGGAGATTCTTTGGAGATAATATAATCACTAATGATAGCATTTTCTTTTTGAGCGATTTCTCCCAAAGCAAAAGCTCCGGCTTCAAAATCACTAGTTTCATAGCCGACTAAACCCGGTTTAACGATATCTAAACCTAAGCCATTGGCGATAAAAGCTTGTTCAATTTGAAGTTTTGTTCCATCTGTAAAAGAGGTAACGGAACTTAGGCTATAACCTTGCTTCTGCGCCCAAAATAACATATCTTCTAGACTAGGCTTCTTATTTAAAAACCCTTTGATATTTCCATAAACCAATGGCTTGAAGCCCATTTGCATCACTTCTTTATTAAGTGCTGCTAGGCAGCCGGGTTGGTCACCATTGGCTTCTGTAATCACACCTCTCTTGGACAGCCATGAACCTGTAAGCACTTGAGTATCTGCATCCATGGTTACCACCGGAAGCCCATAAACAAATGCTTTGTCTATTATTTCTGTTGAGTAAATTGGATCTCCGGTACTGACTACTACTAGGTCTGAGCAGTCAAATACTTTTTCGGGTGAACTAGTTAAAAGATGCTGACTCACACCCAAATCACTTATTTCTCCGGCTCTTCTGGTCAGTATTTTGGATATCACCATATCCTCTCGTCTGGCAATAAGTTTTGCCAACCCTCTACCAATCCCTCCGGTTCCTACTATTCCAATTCTTAACTTTTTACCGATCCTGCTTTTCATATTCTTAAAAATTTTATTTGCTGTTTTTTCTGCTGTCTGTCTGCTGTTTAAACTTGACGATGTAAATGTAAGTGAAAAAAATTTAAAAACCATTTTATTGTATTTAAAATACATTAAAAATATTTCAAAACACTTGGGTCAATACTTTAATTGGATTAGGATAAGCATCAAAAAAACATCGTTTTATTACACAAAAATGTTTATTACCAATTTTTATATTATTTTTTTTTGATTATAACAATTGTTTATTTTGAATAAATAAAATTTATTTTTTTTATAATATTTTAAAAATTAATTAAATTTTGACTCCTATTTATAGTTAACAAGCCTGCTTAACAATTTTTAAATGGAGCAATTCAACTGTAATTCATGATATTTTTTTTATTTTCGCCATTCATAAATATTCAGGTAACATGCTAAAATATGCCAGGGTTAACAATCTTGCAGGTTGGACCGCCTTCTTTATTGCATTTATAACATATCTGCTCACCATCGAAGAGACTGCCAGTTTCTGGGATCCGGGAGAATTTATAGCGGTAGCCTATAAATTACAAGTGCCCCATCCTCCGGGAGCACCTTTCTTTCTACTGATTTACCGTATGTTTAGCTTTTTAGCTCTCGGTGATGGGCTTGAAATCGCCTATTGGATGAACGTAGGAAGTGCGCTACTTTCAGCTTTCACTATTTTATTCCTTTTTTGGACCATCACCTTATTAGGAAGAAAGTTATTACTTAAGAATAGTGAAGAGCCCAATCAAGAGCAAATCTATACTTTAATAGGTGCCGGATTTATTGGCGCATTGGCTTATACCTTTACAGATAGTTTTTGGTTTTCTGCTGTTGAAGCTGAAGTTTATGCCATGTCTTCCTTTTTTACTGCCATCGTAATTTGGGCATTCTTAAAATGGGACATCATCAAAGATCCCGAGGAAGAAAATAAATACATGATCTTCATCGCTTACCTGGTAGGGTTGTCAATAGGAGTTCACCTTTTAAACCTTGTAACCCTTCCTGCGCTAGCACTTGTTGTCTATTTTAAAAAATATAAAAATCATAACCTTAAAGGAGGAATCATTGCCTTTTTATTAGGAGGTGTAGCCTTGGTTGTTATCAATAATTTTATTATCCCGGGCTTACCTAGCATTGCCGGTTCCCTTGAAATCTTTTTTGTCAATAGTTTAGGAATGCCTTTTGGCTCAGGCATTATATTCTTCTCTATTGTATTCCTAGGAGGGCTAATTTTTGCTGTGATACATTCTCACAAAAAAGAAAAAGTAATTTTAAATACCATTTTAATTTGCTTTTCTTTCATTCTTATCGGGTACAGTTCATATGCACTGATCGTAATCCGCGCCAATGCTGAGCCTGTAATCAACGAAAATGATCCAAAAGACATTATCAGTTTTGTTAGCTATCTAAAAAGAGAGCAATATGGCTACCGACCTCTGATGCAAGGACAGTATTTTACCGCAGATATTATTGATCAGGTAGAAGGCGACCCTGTATATGCCAAGGGAGAAGACAAGTATGAAGTGGTGGATTATCAATTGGAAAACATTTATGATCCTGAAAAAACAACTTTACTTCCTAGAATATACTCTACTCAAGAAAGGCATAAACAGATTTACAGATCCAAGCTGGGATTAAGGGAAGGCCAAGACCCTACTTTCTTTGACAATATCTATTTTATGTTTGACCACCAACTGGGGCATATGTATTGGAGGTATTTTATGTGGAACTTCAGTGGAAGGGAGAGTGACTTTAGTAATGCTCCATATTTAAGTATATGGAATACCATTACCACAGATTTCCCTAACTATATAAAAGAAAATAAAGGGCATAACAATTATTTTATGCTTCCCTTAATTCTAGGGCTTATAGGCATGTTTTTCCAAGCCAAGCACGATCCTGAATCCTTCTGGCTTACCTTGATGTTATTTCTAATGATGGGAGTAGTACTGGTGCTTTACCTTAATTCACCCCCGGTAGAGCCAAGGGAAAGAGATTATATCTATGTGGGTTCCTTTTATGCCTTTGCCATTTGGATTGGTTTTAGTGTAATGGCCATCAGTCATCAACTTAGAAAATTGAAAAAAGGCATGGTCATGGCAGGGGTATATGCTGCATTGATTGCATTGCCGGTTCCTATTTTAATGGCCTCAGAAAACTGGAATGACCATGACCGATCCGACAGGTACTTCTCTGTGGATTCAGCTAGAAACTTCCTCGCTTCTTGTGCCCCAAATGCCATATTATTCACCGGAGGCGACAATGACACCTTCCCGCTTTGGTATGTGCAGGAAGTGGAAGGCTTTAGAACTGACGTGCGGGTTATTGTATTAAGTTATTTTGACACCGATTGGTATGTCAAGCAAATGGCCAGGCCTGTCAATGAATCTGCTGCTTTGGATTTCACTTTGGATTTTGACAACTTTAAAAAAGGCACCAATGATGTGCTCTACGTAACGGATAGAATTGAAAGCTTACCATTGGTAGACTACCTCAAACTATTAAAAGACAACAGTGATTTACTAAAATTAACCAGTAGCAGGTCAAGCAGCAATATAAACACTGTCCCTTCCAGAATTTTAACCTTGCCTGTAAATACTGAAAATGTTGAGAAATTCGGAATTGTTCCCCCTCAATTTAAGGACCTACAAATTCCAAACATCAACATTAGGATCAAAGGAAATTATGTTACCAAGGGTAACTTGATGTTATTGGATCTGATCGCTACTAACAATTGGGAAAGACCCATTTATTTTAACAATACTTCTTTGGCAACCATAGGCTTTGACATGAGTGACCATGTAGTCATGGAAGGATTGACCTACAGGTTGCTCCCCATCCAAAAGCCGGACAACCAGGATGAGTTAATTAATACCGATCTGGCCTATAAAAATGTCACTGAAAAATTCGCCTTTAGAGGAATGGACAATCCGGACAATTACTTTGATGACGAATTCAGGAGATTCACCTCCAATCATAGAAGTGTACTTAATAGTATTGCCATAGCCTTATTGGATGAACAAGATAAGGAGAGAGCAGAGGACATTTTGAGGTTGAGCCTGGAAAAACTTCCTGGAAAGGCCATACCTTATGACATGGCTAGCGGACAAGCTGTGCCCATTTTATTTGAGTTGGATATGGATGAGGAAGCCTTAGATATTATCGACCAAATATCTAAACGTTCTATAGAGCTCCTTGACTTCTATCAAGAGACCGGTAGATCTATGGACAGGGAGGCTCAAATCTCTATGCAGATGTTGCGCTACTTTGTCCCGCAATTACAGGATGAAGGGTATGAAGAAAAAGCCAATCAAATTCAGCAGGATTACGAGCGAATATTTGGAGCTGCAGCAGGATCCCCACAACTCCAAAGAAGATAAATTAGCAATTGGCTTTTAAAAATAAAACGCTATAATTATTCCAATCGGCTGCTTAAATTGATAAGCAGCCGATTATTTTTTGTGGAGAATATAGTAAAGATCTAAGGCCTCCTCAGGGTTTTCAACCAATAAGTAATCTTCATGATGCAGTTGTTCTACTGCCGCTCCCTGGTGTTTATGCAACTTATTCCTATTGATTCTATTTAGAATCTCATAGGGGATTTTCAGCAATCCGGCAGGTAACCTGTATTGTAGGTTTAAAATATCCCACCGCGTAATTTTATTTACCGAAATCTTATTCGCTTCGTAATAATCCCAAACTTTGGCATTCCCACCAATCCCTTTTGTTTCCACCCTATCAAAAATCGATTCACATAGTTTTTGAAGTTGGGAAGGTGTGTATTCTCTAATATGCCAAGGATTTCTGGACAATGAAAACCTAATATTTGGGGTGGAGATCAAAGCCATTCCTCCCGGTTTTAGTACACGATAAATCTCTTCCAAGTATTGCCTGTCATCCTCAATATGTTCAATTACCTGAAAACTCACGACTGAATCAAAGGAATTGTCCTTAAGGCCGGCCAATGGAGGAATAATTGCTTGCTCGAAGGTAAATTCGGGGTATTTATCCTTTAGTCTGTCCAAGATTTCTCCTATCTTGTCCATGCCGTGGTAATGATTTACCAATGGGCCAAGGGCCTGTACCCCTCTGCCTTCGCCACAGCCAATCTCCAACAAATTGCCGGAAACGAAACCTTTGGCAACAATGTATGCTTTAAATAGACGTTGATGAATAGGATTGTCACTGATCAACTTATCGGAAGTAATTTCCGTTGTATAGGTAGCCATCTAAAATTTTATTATTTTCAACAAAATTAAGGTTAATTTTTAAAACCAACTATGGAAAAAATAAAGTCATTGTATATGAAACGAAATATTGGGGTATTATTTATTTTAACCCTCCTTTCTTTTCCTTCTTTTGCACAAAATAATTTGCAAAGTATTAACCAGAGTTTAAGGTATTCCAGGTATTCAAGAATTTCTTTGAAAGTAATTCCAATTAAAACCGCAGAAAGAACCTTTAAATTACAAATGCTGGTTGAGAAAATCGAAGAGGATCCGAATTTTGACGATTACTTATTCTCTTACACCATTGTCCATAGCTTTGACCAGAGAATTAATGATGATCAGGTCATTGCCTTGGATCAAGACATGCTAAAAATGAATACCACCGGTCATTTTTATTTTGAAGAAACTGTAGAAGTTCCAAGTACCAGAGACCAGGCCTATGTTATTTTTCGAGCCATAGACACCAGACAAGAGGATGAATATGTTTACCATGCTGATTTAATAAGTCCTTTTGTGGTAGACCAACCTTCTTTCTGCGCCTACTTTGGCAATGACATACCCTTCGACCAGAATTTTTTAAATGCAGAGGAATCCTTACTTTTCAAAAGTAACCAAGGAGTAAGCTTATACAGGTACTTTTATCCACAAGATTTCCCTATTCCTCTTCCTCCCATGGAAACCAAGGTTCCTGAAATAGCCAAGGAAACCAAAGTAATCAATGAAGGAGATTTCTTATTGAATGTACCTGTATCCTTTGACAAATCAGGTTATTATTTTATTCAAAAAGACACAACTACCGCTAGTGGCTTACTGATAAAAACAGCCGGCACAGCTTTCCCAAAAGTCTCTACTTGGGAAGAAATGATCCAAATGGTTGCTTATATTTCTACCCGAAAGGAGCATGAGGCCCTGTTGGCTGCAGAAAACAAAAAAATTGCCCTAGATGAATATTGGATCAGGATGACCCGAGATGAAGAGGCTGCAAAAAAATTAATAAAAGAATATTTCCGGCAAGTGGAATTTGCCAATATTTTGTTCACTGATTTTAAAGAAGGTTGGGCAACTGACCGTGGCATGGTCTATATAATAATGGGGCCTCCACAAGAAGTTTACTTTAATTTAGACAAAGAAACTTGGGTTTACTTGTCTGAGGATTCAAATTCAAAAATAACCTTTACCTTTGCACGTGTAAAGAATATTTTAACCCCACAATATTATACATTGAACCGATCCAGAGCCTACCAGCCTGTATGGTTCAAAACTATCACAGCATGGAGAAACGGAAGGATGGTTTTTTAATCAACAAAAGCGAAGACCAAAAGGATTTTATCTTTGGCATCAGGTCCATCATGGAGGCTTTGAATGCAGACAGAGAAATAGACAAAATACTGGTAAACAAAGAACTTAAAGGAGATCTTTTAAAAGAATTACTTGCACTAACCAAGGAGAAAAAGCTACCGGTAACCAAGGTTCCCGAAAGTAAACTCAATCGGATAACCAGAAAAAACCACCAAGGTGTCATCGCTTATATATCATCCATAGCATATGCTTCATGGGAAAATGTAGTGGACAGCACTTATACCAAAGGTGAAGCACCACTTATTTTGATGCTTGATAGGGTCACGGATGTACGTAATTTTGGAGCCATCGCTAGGACAGCAGAAGTTGCGGGTGTTCATGGAATAATAATTCCGGAAAAAGGAAGTGCGCAAATCAATTCGGATGCGGTTAAAACATCTGCCGGAGCATTAAATTTTCTACCGGTAAGTAGGGTAAGAAACCTCTATTATACCCTTAAGGATCTTAAGAAATCAGGTCTAAAAGTGGTGGGTGTGACCGAAAAAACAGACCGAATGATGTACCAGGCAGACCTTACCACCCCTACAGTATTGGTTATGGGATCGGAAGAAGACGGGGTTTCAGATGAACTCATGGGCTTATGTGATGAATTCGTTAAAGTTCCTGTTCATGGCCAAATAGAAAGTTTAAATGTTTCTGTTGCCACAGGAATAGTGATTTACGAAGCTATCCGACAAAGAAAACAATAAACTCCCTAATTTCGGATCAAATGGCAATAGAATTGGTTGTGCTTTTGGTATTGATGTCCGGCATAATAGCTTTGCTGGCTACTTTGCTGATTAAAGCCTACAAAAAACGTGACCAATTGAAAGAAAGTCTGGGAGAACTTAATCTGGAAAAGGAAAGGCTTAGCGAAAAGCACCAATACCTATCAAGCAAATACGGAGCATTTCAAAAAGAAAATGAGCAACTTTCCATGCTTTCTAATTCCTTGGAAAAAGAGAATTACCAACTTGCTTTAGATAAAGGTAAACTGGATAGTGAGCTTCAGTATATGCGTGAGAAATTAATTTTTCAAAAGCAGGAAATAGAAAAAATGCGTGGTCAATTTCAACAAGAATTTGAATTACTGGCCAACAAAATTTTAGAGGAAAAATCCAAGAAATTCACTAGTCAAAATCAGGAAAATATAGAAAACTTTCTCCAGCCCTTAGGGAAAGAATTGAATGCCTTTAAAAAGCAAGTGCAGGAGGCTTATGCCATGGAGTCCAGAGAAAGGTTTTCTTTGGAAAGAAAAGTCAAAGAACTTGCTGAACTAAACCAGCAAATCAGTCAGGAAGCCAAAAACTTAACCAATGCCTTAAAAGGCAATGCCAAGATTCGGGGAAATTGGGGAGAAGCAATTCTGGAAACCATATTACAAAATTCCGGTTTAGAAAAAGACAGGCATTACAGTATTCAGGGCTTTCTGAAAGACGAAAATGGTCAAGCCCTTCTTGGCCCTGATGGTAAAAAAATGCAACCGGATGTAATCATTCATTATCCGGACGACAAAAAGGTGATCATTGACAGTAAGGTCTCGTTAATTGCCTACGAAAAATACAGCAATGCCCTAGGAGATACAGACCAAAAATCTGCGCTGGAACTTCATGTTAAAGCGATAAAAACCCATATTGACCAATTGTCTGCCAAGCAGTACGAGGCCTATGCTAAAGCCTTGGATTTTGTAATCATGTTTATTCCGCTTGAAGCGGCCTATATCGTTGCCCTTCAGGCTGATCCTAAACTATGGGAATATGCCTATAAAAAACGAGTGCTACTGATTAGCAGTAGCAATTTAATTGCTGCGCTAAAAATGATCAAAGACCTATGGATAAGGGATGATCAATCCAAAAATGCCATTGAAATTGCAGACAGAGGGGGCAAAGTTTATGACAAACTGGCCAATTTTCTACACAGCCTGGAAGACATTGGAAAGCATCTGGACAGGTCTCAAGAGAGTTATGCCACCGCTATCAAACAACTCAAAACCGGTAAAGGCAATTTAATTTCACAGGCAGAAAAGCTTAGAGCATTGGGTGTCAATGCTCGAAATAAAATTTCCGGAAACCAATAATTTGGTCAAGCATTGCTGCACCTGACCCTTCTTTGGATTAATAAGTAAATTCGGATTGCCAAATTTAGTTGATAGGTCTGCCTATCAGAAAGGTAGGTCTTCAGGATTGTCTATTTCCTTGACTACGGCATGTCCGGATATGAGGTAATTCCGACCTGTAGCCAATTCTTGGCACAAAACCCTGGTTCTTTGTGTACGCAACTTCTTAAATTGCCTTTCTCTTAATAAAAAGTGAGTATTTATGGCAAGGTCTCCTAATAGCGGTTCTTCTTTGATAATGGTGTTTTTATCGTATTTTCTTAATTCCTTCATCAAAAATAAATCCGCACCGGTGGAAGCTTTAGGGTTATTCATGTACAGCCTTAGGGGAATCAATATATCATTAGGAAACACCCCCTCATGTAACATGGGTGCCATCAACCACTTAAAACTTTGCTTCCATTCAATCCCATGTGGCAATATCCCTTTCCCAATTCTTTCTTTGTATTGGCTAAAAACACGGTGGTGGGCTACTTCATGGATGAAAGTAATCAAAAATTGATATTGATTCAGGTCATTATTAATGGTAATTTTCTGAATACTTTTATCTTTTCTATAGCGAAAATCGCCCAGTTTTGACCTTCTTGATTTGGTAATTTCAAAGATAAAGGGTTCCTCCTCCCATAGGGAAAAGCAATAAGACAAGGCCTTTTCAGGTACCTTGCCTTTTAAATTTTCCAACCACTTTTCTTTTTCCACTTTTGCTTATTAACTGAAATCAAAATTAAGTATTTTTATCCTCGTGAATAAGCTCAAGTAGTTTTTTTCTAAACAATTCCTCAGAACCAGTAGAGAGGTTACTGATCCTACATCTCCAGGTTTCATAGCCCCCTTTCTCTATCTCATGTTCGGGTGGAACATAGCCAACATTGTCATTGGCCAAGCTAATTGTGAAATAGGGAAAATCAAGCCCTTCTTTAATTTTAAGCCCTGTTTCTGCAAAAAACTCTCCGGGTAAAGCACCAATTTTTCCTTCCCCTATATGTAAAACCTGTACCGGACAAGTTGCTTTTTCAGGAAATTCATTGAGCAACATTTGCTCTCTAGCATACAGTTTTTCCCAACCTTCAGTATCAGGCTTCAATTCTTCCAAGCCTCCGGAAGCCAAGATGGTCTTTGATTTTTCCAATTCTTCTGAACTAGGCATCCTTCTCTCAGCCTTTAACAAGCTAAAACTGCTTTTGAGTTGGGGAGATTTATCCCACTTAAGACCTTGAACCCATTCCAAAACCTTATCGGCCAACTCGCCTCCTATTTTTCTACTTTTGGCCAACTCTCCTTCAGGAAATTTAACTCGTCCACTGAAATCCCAGATATTTATATCTCCACTCGTACCATTGCTCATCATTCCCACGAAAGCTTCCCCTGCCCCTAATTTTTCTTTCAATGCATTGGAAAACATACCAAAATAATCCGCTGAAATGGTTCCGTTTTGCCAATCCCCAACATAATGAAGGGAGTAATTGCCCAAAATGGAGATCCATTCCCCGTCTAGGCCTTTGATAGCTAAAAAACTCAATTCTGGATCCGGATTATTGAGTGGTTTTATGATTTGGTCTTCCACTCCAAATGGATTGGTTTTGATTGTATCGGCTTTTCCTGTTACCGGGTTAATCTGGGAATAACTATCTTCCATCCAGTACCTGCGACACATCACATATTCCGGGACATCAATAGAGCCAAAGGCCAACTGAGCAGGTTTTATCTGGCCCAAAGCTTTTCCTACAGCCTTTGTTATCAAACCAGGTAGTCGTTTCCTATAGGCCATGTCTGCTGGCACCATGTGCACATCTTCCACAGCACCGGAAGCATGAGTATGCGTGGCCGAAATCAAAACCTGCCCGGGAGGTATTCCAAATTTTTCCTCAATGATGGCTTTGGTTTCATCCAAAAGCTCCCTTCCCATAACACATATGTCAACAATCACTACTGCCAAGCAGCTGTCGTCATTTTTAAATACCAGTGCTTTGGCATGTAGAGGGTCATGTATCTTTTGGGTATAATGGGTAACAAAATCACCGTTTATAATGGTACCTAAGGAAGGTGTGGTTTCGACACTGGCCGCACCAGCTTGAAAAACATTTGACATGGATAAGAAGAATTTATTATTGAGAAATTTTAACCGGAGGGCAGTGCTTTTCTTAGGAACCGAAGAAAATTACCATGGAAAATATTATCAATATCCTTGTCAGAATACCCCCTCCTA
Organism: Cyclobacterium sp. 1_MG-2023; assembly: GCF_030546805.1. Classification (GTDB taxonomy): domain Bacteria; phylum Bacteroidota; class Bacteroidia; order Cytophagales; family Cyclobacteriaceae; genus Cyclobacterium. The sequence goes on from NZ_JAUOPC010000012.1 coordinate 159,464, forward strand.
TCTAGGATCTCCTCATATTTTTGAAGATCTGCTATAGAATTAAGGTCCCAAGGAGATTGTTCCGTACCAAAGATGCCATCCAAATCACTACCAATTCCAATATGTTCGCTGTCTCCGACCAATTGACAAATATGATCCCAATGATCTACCAAATGTTCCAATTTGATATCCAATTGCCAAGGGTCTGAAATGGTATCGATAAAACGAATATCCATGGCCCAGCAGTCCAACATACCACCAATAATTGCTCCTCGCTTTACCAATTTTTTTATTTGCTCATCAGTTAACTGTCTCTGATTGGGCACAATTTTCCGGACATTATGGTGACTGGACCAAATGGGACCTCCATATAAATCCAAAGCTTGATCAAAACCTTGATCCGTAAGGTGGGTAAAGTCTAAGATCATTTGGTATTGCTCCATTTTCCTGAGCAGCTCCTTACCTAATTCAGTGATGGGGCCTTCTGATTTGGTCCCCGGCGCATATCGTCCCGGACCGAAATGAGACAATCCCAATGCCCGAAGTCCATAATCGTAAGCCCTGTCTAAATAGGAAGGATTTACCAACGAGTCGCCACCTTCAAGGTTTAGAATATAACCAATTGCTTTTTCCTCATCAGGTATATTGCTATCTTCCCAAAGGGCAAGCATCTGATCCAGATCCTCTTTTGTCAAGATCTGGATCATTTCACCTAGGGCTTCCATTTCCCTATACCAAGCCAATTGGGCTTGAGTCATGGCCCAAGCTTGTTGAGGTGAATTCCATCCTGCAAGTGCAGAATCAAGAGGGGAATACCTTGCCAATTGGGTTGCCACCACAATGCCGATTTTTCCTTTCCTTAGCTCGGGCAAACAAACCGTTCCTCTACCTCTGTCAGGCTTGTCCGGCATATGCATTTCAGCCTTTCGAATGTCTGAAAGCGGTTTACTTAAGTCCCTGTTCCATTCAATGGCATTCATGGACAAATCCAAATGCGCATCTAGAATCAGCCTTTTACTCATTTTGAATCAGGTATTTTAGCAGTACAATCGATTTCTACTTTAAGATTTTCAGCCAAAACAGATTGAACGGTAATACGCGCAGGTTTGGTGTTTTTGAAAAAGCTGGCATAAACCTTATTGTACCGGTCAAACTCTGAGATATCGGACAAATGTACTGTACATTTCACCACATTGTCCATGGTTCCTCCGGCAGCTTCAATAATTGCCTTTATATTTTCTAAGGTTCTTTGGGTCTCCTCTTCGATGGTTCCCAGCTTAAATTCAGAAGTTTCAAAATCCACTGATGCCTGTCCGGATACAAACAAAAACCCATCTACCAAAATGGCATCAGAGTAAGCGCCGGTATCAAAACTTAAATCTCTTTTAGGGTGTACTATCTTTTTCATTATCTATATTTTTTAATTGATTAAAATTTAATATTACCATGCAGTCCATCCACCGTCTACCACCAAGTTATGCCCCGTAATATAAGTTGAAGCATTGGAGAGTAAAAACCCTACAGATCCGGCCACTTCATTGGCCACACCTACTCTGCCTAAAAAGGTCTTTTTTTCTAAGCATTTAATAAAATCCGGATGCTCTTTTTGTACTTTACCATTCGGGAATGGGCCCGGTGAAATACTGTTACACCGTATATTCTTGGGCCCAAAATGCATACCTAGGTACCGCGCCATTTGAATAATCCCCGCTTTACCTACCCCGTATTCAATAGGATTGGTCATGAGGGGAGGTTCATATATATTTTGGTCAGGTGAACCCATTCCGTACATGCTTCCAAACAATACTATGCTGCCCGATTCCTTGGTCTCCATTAATTGCCCTACGGCTCTTGCCAAAATAAAAGTGGCGGTAAGCTCACTGTGGATTACTTGGTCAAAATCCTGCGGCTCTATCTTCTCTAAGGACTTCCCACTGGCCGCATAGGCAAGGTTCACCAAACCATCAGGACATCCGTATTTCTCATTATTTTCATCTACAAAGTCGGGAATGGCATTTGTATCCGAAAGATCAAATTGAGATGGAATCAAAAGACTACCCAATTTGGTTTTTTTCGCAAAAACAAAAGACCTGTCCTCACGGTCAATGCACAAAACCTTGGCCCCTTGCTTACAAAGTAATTGTGTTACTGCTTGACCCAAATATCCTGCTCCGCCAACTACCCAAATCGTTTTCCCATCCAGAGAAAACGGAGAAGCAGCAAAATTTGCAGATTTTGAATCAGGCATTAAGTCCTCCATCCATTAAAATATTCTCACCATTGATATAAGCTCCTGCTTCAGAAGCCAAAAGTACTGCCAAACCTTTGATATCATCTGTGTTGGCCATTCTTCCCATAGGGACCTTTTTATTGTAATTGGCTACAAATTGCTCTGGTTGATTATTGAACAATCCGCCGGGAGAAATACAATTGAATCGGATATTTTTACCAGCATTCATTTTAGCCATAAAGCGACTAAGGTTAATCAACCCTGCGTTGTGGAAAAAATAATCGGGAGGCAAATCTCCCATGCTGGTACCTTCATAATTGGAGAGATCCGGACCTTTCATACCCATCATCGAACTAATATTAATCACAGACCCACCTCCACTAGCGATAATCAAGTCTGTCATGGCCTTTAGCAAATCCCACATTCCGGTTGCATTTACACGCATTGATTCATCAAATTCTTCAAGAGGGCGATTGTAACCCTTCATAGGCCTTGACACAGCATTGTTTACAAACACATGAAGTTCGCCAAATTTTTCCTTCAGTTGCTGTTTAAACTTTACTACTGAGGTGCTATCCCCTTGGTCCACTTCCATCGCAAAAACATCCAGCCCTTTGGCTTTAAAAGTAGCAGCTGTTTTTTCCGCTGAAGCAATATCTCTAGAAGTAGTTATCACAGTTCCCCCAGCTTCAGCCAAACCTTCTACCAGGCATTTACCATATTGGCCAGAACCACCGGTGACTACAATGACTTTTCCTTTTAAGCTCAATAATTCCTTAACGTTCATTTTCTGCTATGTTAACTACTACACCCCCATTTTCAAAACTTTCCTTGGCACCAATGACCACTTCCATAATCGCAGCGGTTTTAGAAAACTCTAAATAGGGTTTCTCCCCTTTTAATGCTTCAATAAATACAATTAGATTGTCCCTAAACATAGAGTAAGAATTCTGTATATCAGCCATCTTCCAGCCATTTTCCCCAAAAAAGCTAAGTTGAAATGTCCCACAAATATCCTTGAACAAATGTACCGTTGCTTTGATACCATTCTCGAAGGTAACCATTACGATGTCTTCATCTTCTTCTCCTATATGCTGGACCTTTAGCGGTTTTGGATCACCTAAAGTACTAAAAAGTGCCTCCAGAAGGTGTACCCCATATTTTTTCCAATCCTTTTTACCTACTGCAGTTACCAAACGAATGTCTCCAAGTGATTTTATTCCCGTTTTGACTGTTCTACATTCTTGCGAATAGCGCATGGAAGAACAGGACATAAACACTTTTCCTAATTTATGCTGTTCGGAAAAATAGGTTAGGTCTTTTCTAGAATATACCAAAGGCTTGTCTATAAAAAGAGGCACATTTGCCTCTAAAAAAGGCTTGGCCATCTCCACATGGCTCTCAGGATCATCTCTTCCGAGAATAACGGCATCCACCGCTCCAATCATGTCTTCCAAATTTTCCACTACATGGGAAATCCCCGCATTTTTAGCAATGCTTTTGCTAATCTCAAGATCTTGACTCCACACATGACTTACCCTGGCACCGGGAATGCCAAGGGTATCCTCATTGGCTTGTAAATAATCTGATACTGCAGGGTAACCAATCTCATTGATTATATCGCCATCAAAGGATCCATTAATAATTGAAGACCAGGAATAAGGGTGGGCATTTCCCGGACTCATTCCTATCATTCCTATTTTTAGCATTTTCTTTTGGTTAGTAGTTAAAGCAAATTCATAATCTTATCATCCCTTATACTTGAAATTAAAGCCAACCCATCCTGTCCCAATAGGGAATATTGATAAATTCCGGTTCCGGAAAAGGTATGGCACCGGCGAGTAGCTTTTGATTTAAGGTGGGTAGGTCGGCAGTTTCGAGGGCCTTTTCCAAATAAACAGGTTTATCAATCCCCACCAATACCGATGAAACTTTATCTTGGTCTAATACATAGCGGGTAGCATATTCCGGCAATGTCATGCCCTCTTCCGCTGCCAAGCTTGCATATTGCGAAATATGATGTTCTATTGCAGCCAAAGGTGGTTTAAGGTTTTTACCACGTTCACTTAGCATTCCTCTCATCAAAACAGAACGAACCACCATACCGACGCCTTTTTCAGCTCCCAAATCAAAAATCTCTGCCTGCCTTTGGTCAAGTAAATTGAATGGCAATTGAATGACTTCCCATAAGCCTGAATTAATAGCTGTTTCTGATTCCTCCACAGAATAAGTAGAGGCACCTATGGATTTGGTTAGCCCTTCCTTTTTCAAATCCTCAAAGGTTCGGCAGACTGCCTCATTCTTCAAAATGCTTAAATCCGCTTGGTGTAACATCAGTACATCCACATAATCCATCCTCAAGGCTACTAAACTCTCTTCAAGTGAGCTTCTAATTATTTGAACCAGGGTTTTGTCATCAGGTAAATCTCCGGAAGTATTTTTCAAATGTTGGCATTTTGTACAGATAACAACTTCCTCCCGCCTTTGCCGAAAAGCTTTTCCTATCAATTCCTCACTTTTACCATACATTCTGGCGGTATCGAAAAAGTTGACCCCTTTATCTAAAGCCTGAAGCAAAAGAGCTATTGCCTCATTTTCTTGCAACATGTCCTTCTCAGAATGAACCCCGGGGCCATAAGGCAGACCGATTTCCACACCCCCGAAAGCGATTTGGGAGACTTCTATTCCGGTATTTCCTAATACATTACGCTTCATTTTTTGGCGCCGTAATACCCCTTTTCATTGTCCATCTTCTCAGCTGCATTTCCAAAACCTGCTACTAGGTCAGCACAATACTTCGTGAGAGTCAAAACATCTGCGCCTATGCTTATAAACTGATATCCCATGTCCTGGTATTCAGCTACCTTGGTTATAGGGCCTGTGGTACCGGCAAACTTGCCATATTTCCTTGCCACTTCTACCACCTTTTGTCTGGCTTCTTGAATTTTTGGGTGATCCATATCGCCGGGAGCTCCAATGGCCTGGCTAAAATCTCCGGGACCAAAAAACAACATATCAAAACCATCCAATTTGGCGATTTCCTCCAAATCTTCTAATGGTTCAGGATCTTCTATTTGAAAAATAACGAAACGCTGTTGGTTAGCATCTCTTAGGTAGGCTTTAAAATCTCCGGCGGCGTAGGCACCATCCGCATTTCCTCCATCAATGGCTCGCTTTCCTATGGGATGGAAACGTGTCATCTCTATTACCTTCTTGGCATCTGCCAAACTCATGATATGAGGTACCATGATTCCACTGGCATCGAGTTCCAAGGGTTTTACATAATCACTGTAACTTCCTCTAGGCACTCTTACTAAAGTATCTTTGCCCTGAGATTTGGCCGCCCAAATTTGTGAAGCCAAAATGGACCAATCCTGTCCAATGTGCTCTTGATCCAGCCACAAACAGTCAAACCCTGCCTGTGCGGCAATTTCAACAACGCGGGCATCTGCCAAGTTTACTTTAAAAGAACAGACATTTTCTCCGCCCCTTAATTTCTTAAGCACTAGGCTTTCTCTCATTTTTATAGTCATATCAATATTTGCTTGATCAAATATACCAAAGGACTATTAGAGACACTATTACTTTTATTTTAAATAATGATACTATTTTTCGAAATCATAGACGATACTATTTAAAGGAAAATTTGAAGAATACCGTGTAGGGAAAATTGGCTCATAAAACACCAAGATAAAGGCAGAACCTAAAAACTTCAACAATCCTTCCTTTTTAACATAAAGACAACCCTCACCAAAATCGATAAAAAACCCTTTTACTCAAGTCCTTTTTTCTCAGGGTTCCAAAATGGCTTGGTCTTTACTTGATTACTGTTCCAACCTAACTCTTTTTTAAAAAATTTATTTAACTGAATACAAATCCTACTGTCTCCGGCGATATAAACCATCTTCTTCCCTTGCATCTTTTCCACCTTTCCTTTTACCAAATCCAAAACTTCTTCTTGAGGATTTAAAGGCATTTCATAGAAACCAAATGGATTGGTTTGGTCGGTATCTGAAAACATTTCCCTTTTGTCAGGACTGTAAATGATACCTTCTATTTGCTTCCCCTTTTCAAGGTTTCTCTGAATGACATACAAATGCGACAAGGCAGATAAATCTCCTATCATAAGGTAACTGTCAGCTGATTGGTCAACTAGAAATTTTCCCTTTTTCCATTTAAAATAGACTTGATCACCCGGTTGGCTTTTTTCTACCCACTGGGCTCCTATACCCTTGCTGTGGGTAGCTATGGCCAAATCCAAAAAACCTTCCTGTTTGTTAAGATCCCATACACTATAACTTCTAATTTTGTCTTTCATGGAAAGGTCTTCTTTGCCAATTCCAATCCCCAAACGTAAAAAATACCCAGGAACAAAATCTGCTTTAGTGAAGGTGTCTGATTTCAAGCGAATCTTATAGACTGCTTCCGACAATTTGGTTTTCTCCACTATTAATGCTTCCTGGAGCACCACTTTTTTTATTATATTTTCAATTATACCCATTGTTTCACTATATATCCTAATGCTTTATCATAATATCAACCAATAATTTATCACCCTCTTAACAAAGCAAAAAACAGCAATAAAGATTGGGGAAACCTATTCTCCTTTTGTCATCTCGGCCTTTACTGCTTTCACCATTTCCAATGGTGCTTGGTGGGGCCTACCAGTTGCCTTCTCGAAATCAGAAGGCACATCATTGACTCCTCGCTTTATGCCTTCATAAATACCGGCAATTACAGTTCCTATAAAATCTCCTAGGGCTGCTGTTCTTTCTTTCCGATAATCCTCTACAGACACCTGATGATAGGATAGTTGAGTCCCATACACCTCATTGATAATAGCTGCTAATTCTTGTTGCGTGATGGGTTTTCCTCCAAGATTATAAATATGCCCATTGTGTTCATCCTTCAATAACATTTGGGTATAGGCCATAGCTAATTCATCCCTGCTTGTATAAGTACACTTCCCCTCTCCTGCACAATTTCTGATTTCACCATCTTCAATATAGTGGTCTATGTATTCAATATCCGGTTCAATGTAAATCCCATTTCTTCCGATCGCCCAAAGCAGACCTGAGCCTTGTACATCTTTCTCCGTCTGTCTGTTGCTCTTAACAATAGGACTAAATGCCGTGTTTTCTTCGTCCCCTATGATACTGGTATAAACAATTTTTTTAACTCCATTTTGCTTTGCTGCTTCAATCACATTTCTATGTTGCTGGATTCTCTTTTCAGGATGATCCATACCTGAAACCAATAACAAGGTATCAATTTCTTTCAAGGCTTCATTGAATTGATCTCGGCTATTATAATCTCCTTTCCGGATCTCAACACCTAGGTGACTTGCATTTCCCGGAGTACGCGCAATACCAATGACTTGGTTTTCACCTACTTCTTTTGTCAACTGGTTGATTATGGAAGCTCCTAACTTCCCACTGGCTGAGGTAACTGCTATTTTCATGATATTTTTTTTATTTTCATCCTGAAATGGTGCAAACAAACACCTGTTTTACTTTCTTATTCAAAGATCGCTACAAGCCTAGACACTAAAAAGGTTAATCCTTTGCTATAAATGGTAAATATGGGAATTGGAAACTTAGGACTACCAAATACAGAAAATTAATTCATCCTACCCGGAAAAATGATTCGATTTAGCAATTACATCGGTTTTATTCCTCCACATTCAAGCCATTTAAGAAATTCGCCAGAGCAAAACCCATACTGAAGCAGCCCTGAAGTAAATATCCTCCGGTGGGTGCATACCAGTCCAGCATCTCTCCAATTGCGTATGAATTGGCCATTTTTTTAATTTGAAAATTCGGATCAACCTCATCCAAAGCAATACCGCCCATGGTTGAAATTGCTTCATCCAATGGTCCTGGGGATTTGAGCTTTATGGGCACTGCTTTGACCGTATGAAGAAGTAAATCGGGATTTGAAAATGTGTTTTTGTCACAAAACTGTTTTAACAAACCAATGGAAGTACGATCTAAATTAAGTTCTTTACTTAAAACACTTGTTACTTTAGTTTGTCTGGACCCATTGTATTTCGCTTTCAACTGGGCAATTGTTAAGCCGGGCTTTAAATCCAAATGTACAATAGCCTCCTTTCTTAACAATAAGGTCATTTGAATTTCACGACTTAAGGCATAAATAGCATTGCCCTCCAAACCAAATTTTGAAATACTCAATTCCCCCTTAACCTTTTGATTTCCAAAGGTCAAGGCAATGTTTTTTAGGGGTTTTCCTTCATGTGCCCCAATAAACTCCTCGCCCCAAGCTACTTCAAAGGCACAATTGGCAGCTCTCAGTGGCTGAACATTTATTCCTTTTTCTTCAAATTTTTCTTTCCATGCACCATCAGAACCTGTCACTTTCCAGCTTGCCCCTCCCAATGCGAAAACTACAATATCGGAATCAATTTTTAGGCCCTTATCAAATCGTAAATATCCCTCTTTATCCCAACCCAACCATTGGGTGTTCAACCTGATTTGAACGTCTTTCCCAGCAATATAAGATGTGATTTTATTAAGCACCTCAATGGGTTTTATTCCCCTTTCAGGAAAAACCCTGTTGCTTGACCCTACAAAGGTAGGTACGTCAAGATTTTCCAGCCATCTAATCAGGTCCTTATTGGTAAACTGGCTCACAATAGGCGCCATAAATTCATTTGGGACATAAGGTTTAATGAGGGATGCCAAATTGGTCTCGTAAGTCAAATTCAATCCTCCTTCACCGGCCACCAAAAACTTCCTACCCAAGGTCTTTTTTTGCTCACACAAGGTTACCTTATATTTTGTTGTGTCAATATGCGCAGCAAATAGTAATGCTGCAGCACCTCCACCTACAATGGTTATCTTTTTCATCTACAAAATCCGGGATTAGTAAGTTTGTAAAAGAAAGTTTCAGTTCTAAAGTAAATGGTCCACTTAGGCCTACAAATTTGCATCTTTCGTTTTTCTATGGTGGCACGATTATTTGGCATTAAAGAAGCAGCCAAAAATGTAAAAACAAATTTACCCTGATATTTTTACCTAATAATACCCAAACTCAATTTTTACAGCTTTTAGATAAAAAGAGACGCTCCATCCAAGCCTGCGACATTATAGTTCAAAACTATTACCGATCTCAACCTAGCCTTTCCCATATTTCAATTTTTTCTCAATCCGCATGATATGATCAATTAGGAGGTCTGCCTGCTTTTGTTGTTCTCCATCAAATGGTGCAATTGGAAACCGTACCGTAGGCTGTGTATAGATGCCTTGCCGGTACAATAAGCGCTTGAAAAAATGGATTGAAAGGTCTAAACTTTGATTAGAGAAATTCAATACAGGCAATATTGTTTTGAATAAGGCTTCCGCCTTTTCGATTTCCCCACACGAAAAATTCCGGAATATACCCGTATAAATCCAATGCATTCCGGTAGGCATAAATGCATGAACACCCCGGTGAAGCCCATCCATCATTTGAGATACAGCCCAGCCTCCACTCACATTTAATTTTCCTTGAGTCTGCTTCAGAATACGTGAGTATTTGGGCCCGGCAGGCACCGTTTCTATTTTTAAACAACGAAAAGAAGGCACCACTTCAAATAACTCACAAATCAATTCGTCCGGCAAGCCAGTACCGGTAGCATCCCAATCTTGTAACATAATCATTTCCGGAGATAAATCGGCCAACTCCATAAAGTGCTTTCGAAACTGCTGTTCGTCAACAAAAGGAATCTGGAACAGAACATTTTTACAACCTAAGGCTAAATATGATTTCAGAAGTGTTTTGCTTTTGCTCAAATCCTGTTCTCCTGCCCCGCCAATCACAGGTACCCTATCCTCCACTGTTTCTAACACCAAAGCCAACATCTTTTGTCGCTCAGTGGCTGTTAATTTATATACTTCTGCTGCCATCGCAGGTACCAAAAAGCCGGCGACACCAGCCTTTAGCGCCTCGTTAACATTTCTTTTTAATGATTCAAAATCAATGTTATCATGTTTAGTAAATGGGGTATTGAGCACCGTGACAATCCCTTTTAAAGGATAAAGCTCTTTTTCGGGGTGGAGATGTCCTTCTCTACTCATACTTATTGTTTGATCAGCCAAACATCCGTTACCCTGGATTGCTTCCTCCAGTTTAGGTGCTCTTCATCCGGCTTGTCAAAACTTAATTTTAATGTCCCATCATTGATTAAATCCTTTGGGAGTGGAAACTCTTTAAATTCCTCAAATCCCTTTTCATATTTAGTCGGCACCAAACGTTGACCATTTGCTCTTAACAATGCTTCACCAAATCCGGAAACTCTGATCAGGTAACTGGCATTGGGATCTAAGTCTTGGTACTCCAAGGTTGGGGTAAATTGAAACAACTGAGTAGAAAGGCGCTTTCTGCTTAACCCCTCATTTTCCCATAAGAAGTCTATGGCATCATCGGTTTTGGAAGTGACATGCTCGGCATCAGCACTTGAAATATTGTCATAAAAACTACCCTCTCCCGGAGAGGCATAGGTTCTAATAAAATCCAGTCTTGCCAACTTTTCTTTTTCAGTGCCCAATTCTCTTATTTTTTCAAATTCATCTTCCAACCACCACCTATTGTTCAAAGGGTAATCTATAAAGTCAAGAATCGCTCCTCTTTCAGCGCTTCGCGCCTGGTACTTTTCTACGCTTAGCTGTGCACCTATGGATTGAAAAAGTTTATCGCCATATACAAATACTTTTTCCTTTAGGTCTTGTGAAACCATATCGGTTGTTGCTTTATTTAAATGCTGAAGGGCATCATTCATGGCCTCTTCAGCTCCTATGGTTTTTGCTTGAGCCAGGATTTCATTCGCTTCGGTTTCCAGTCCTTTTTCAAAAGCCAGCCTATCTTGAATATAAGCATCATAATAAGCCCGCATTACCAATTGCTGCCATCTCCAATTTCCGGCCAGTTGCGGGTTGTTCTCTTCCAACCTTTTCCATAATGCCAAGGTTTTTTTAATCGAATCATTGATCATTATTGGACCTTCCCAATTTTTTTCTAAAGCAAATATCCCATCAGTAGCTTCCTCCGCGACTTCCGGCCCAAAGAAAAACCGGCTGTACTCCATGATTATTTCCTTGGAATCCTTTTGTGGATTAACCCCCAGCTGGCTCCAAAGCACTTTATTGACATCATCATGGGTACCATCAGAATAAGTGATAAAACCATCAGTAAATTGGCTATCCCTATGGAACAAGTCAGTATACATTAAAGGCTGGGGATTGCATGGTTCTCTTCCCAATGTCAAGGCAAAAGCCTGGTCCCAATTGTCTACCGGATATTGACACCTTACCGTGTGGGTAATGTCCGGATAAAAACGGTGTAGGTATTTTTTTGGCAATAATTTTCTCTCCAAATCAATTGGAGGGCTACTAGGCCCATAAACCAATCCTTTGAGCCAATCAGGATTATTCTGTTCCAGGTAATCGAAAAAATACTCGACTTTCTCTTTATTGAAGCCCTGTAAAGAAACCCAAATCCCAGCCTCCGGATGATACTCCTTCAAAATAGCTGACAAATCATTTAAATAGGGAATCAATTGAGCAGGGTGATTTTCTCCAGGGTCCCCTCCAGGAACAAAGACACCATCTAACCTTGGACATTTGGCATAAAATGCTTCCTGTTCAACAAGCCCTTCCTGGTGTGCATTTTCGATGGTCAAGTCATGCGGAGCAGGAGTCCAAACCCAATAGTCTGCATCATATTTTTCACATATTTTGCTGATTTCAACCTCCATAAGCTGAGGATTGACCTTAAAGTGCAGACTAGAGTTGACCTTCTGAAATGGTATATTCTCAAAACTATTGGCGCCGAATAGGACCTGCTCCCTAAAATGTTGATCAAATTGCTCCACCGTCCAGGCGTCCCAAGAATTGGCAGTATTTCGATAACCAAACTGATGGCCACGTAGAGGATATTCCGGGGCTTCTGAAAAATCTATGGCAGAATTAATGGTGATTTGACCCTCCTTCATATTCGCCATCCTCAGCAACTTACCTACACCAAATAAGATACCTCTAGTATCAGCCCCTATAATCCAGATGATATTCTGTTTACCTTCCCTCTTATGAAAAATACGGTAACCTTCTTCCTTCAGGTCTTCGGGAACACGCTTACTTTTCGAAGGAAGCTTCTTGCCAAATAACTCATTGTCATTTTCCAAAGCTATGGCAATGGTCGTATTGCCATCCCACTTATCCGCTACCTGCAGGTGAAGTGCAGTACGTTTTTCAATTTCCTCGACCAAGATCTCTTCGGCTGTTCCCTGAATAGGTGATTTGATCTGCGGAGATATTAAGATATTGGCTTGGGCCAAATCCAGCTTTTCCAGTTCTTCGTTGGCACAGGAAAATAAGGCATTGAATGCTATAATTATTGCCCAAAACTTTGTAATTGTCCTCATTTTATACAGCTTTTTACTTTAACGAAAGAAAGGCTCCATTTCATTCTGTATAAATGACGTAAAGATTACCTTTCCAACCTTAACATTAACTACTGCAAATTAGACAAAACCTACCACGATTAGGGGAAGCCAAGATTAGCCAATTGCTCGAAAAAAGTAGTAAAACTGCATCATAAGAAGAGGGAATTAAAGTTTTAGCCCCTGCCATTCTTATTCATAGGTATCATTGGCATAAGCATTAAAGTCAGCAAATTCTTGTGGAAAAGTATTGTTTACAAATTCATATTCCCAAAGTTCAATATACCTTACCCCCATTGTTTTTGCCTGGGCAAACATTGTACTGTAATCATCATCTTTAAACCTTTCGGTTTGGTCAGACCTGCCAATGGCCTGGGCATAAATATCACCCGGGAAAGCGGTTAATGCGTCCAACAAATTGGGTTGGTATGTAGTCTTACCGGAAATCCACCAAATCGCAGCCCCAACTCGTTGGTTCAAAGTACTATCATTCCACAAGTCCGTAATGATTCGGTTTGGAATAGAGGTATCATTTATCACATCATGTACTTCGACTGCAAGGGCTTTATCAGGAAAGGCCATTGCAAAATTTTCAGCTGTTTCTTTAACGGAATTCACCCACCTGTCAGCAGTGAATCCAGCATCAGTAAGCAAGGAAACAGGGACCCCATTAAAATGCCCTTCAATGCCATTCGCTGTCATTTGAGGAACATATACCAAGGCTAAGTCTTCATCATTTCCATACTCCTTTGCCAATGCTTGGGCCAACTGCGCTAATTTTTGATTGACTATAGGATCCCAAATCTTAGGGATTTTCTTTACATTATTGTAGTAATCTATAATTTCAAACGAGTCTACATTAAGCGAATGAAATAACCAATCTGGACTACTACCCCCAGCAATAATCCCCAAACTCCATTTTAGGTTTTTTGATTTAATTGAGACAAGAAATTGCTCTATTTTCGAAAAATCATAATCACCTTCACTTGGTTCCAGATCATTCCAGGTAACACGAATTAAAGTGCCCTGAACCTCCCCATTGTCCAATGCTGAAACATTGCCAAAAGAACTGGAATACAAACCTTTGGGTTTGTAAACATTGCTATTGTTCTCAATTCTATCGTCTTCAATAGTATTACAGGAAAAAAGCACTAATAATAAAATAGAAAATAAAAATTTATCCATAGTTATAAATGATTTAGCTTACTGGATTGTTTGACAATAATTTAATGAAAAGGTTTATTTGGATTTTATAATAATTTTAAAAGAGAAGTAGCAGTATTCACCATTAAAGCCACAATTTTCCTTCCCTAAAAAACTGTCTAAGGGAATCGAAACCAAGTCTATTTTCAATTTAGTGTTATTGGCAATTTAAGCTTAATGATCATCTTTTTCGTACCATTTATCCCTTTATAAAAAACATCAAAATTAAGGGCCAACAGAGTGCTTTAATATGAATTATTAATTACCGGCATTTAATGTGACTTCAATATTAAATGATTTAAAGGAGATCATTCCGCAACATTTATAGATTACTCTGGGAGCTTGTAGTCGGGATAACTTTTAGTCATTTCTGATCAAAATTGCAATTAGTTAAAATTTTGGAGAAATACCTTACCATTTCATTATCCATCATTCTGCGTCATTTTTTTAATTTTCAAGGAAATTCTGGGTGAAAAACGAACACCCATGTACAAAGAATCCCTTGAAGAACCTTTAACAAAAGGTGCTATGGGTATGTCATTGACTACCAATATGCGTACTAATTTCAACGATCCTTTTGAAAGAAAAATAGGTTACTTTTTGTTGTGAAGAAGAATAATTTGCATTCACTCGATTCGTTTACAAAGCGCTTGTTTTACACCCATTACTTACTCAAATTGTTCTCCAATAAATTTTTAATATCTACACTTAGTTCTTTGGTGAACAATTCAGCACCCTTCCTATTTAAATGCTGCGAGTTATAAAAATATTCCGTTGAATAGGATAGAACATTATCGGAATAATTAAGAAAAGGCACTTGGTATTTATCAGCTATATATTTATAATAAGCAACAATCTCATCCTCATTTTTTATATATTTCTTTGACTCCATAAAAGTTGGCGGATAAACAAGAATAACATTAATATTATTGTTTTTACATTCAGCGATATAGTTTTCAAATAATTTAATTGAATGCTCTTCTATCCTTATTAAAACTCCATCAGGGTTGTTATTTTTAAAATCATTAAAGGAATTATCCCATTTCTTATCTTGTGCCAGAAACCCTTTATATTTATTATCTTTCCTTAAATCAATACCAATAGTATTTAATAATCCATTTATAACAATACTTGGATTTCCGGAATACCTGATAAATGGGATATAATAATCATAGGTAGAAAACCCCTTATATTTTTTGGAAACCTTCTTTATTTCTTCATTATCAAAATAAGGAGCAAACTTAATGTACTTATACAATTCTACATTTTTGTATAATGTCCCGTGACTAACAATTTGAACCACTATTTCTGGTTTCTTATTGTATTTTAAATAAAGATCATACTGCATCTTTTGAGGAATAAATCCAGTGCCATCCATTCCTAAATTGTAAGAATTTAAATTTAAAACAGAATCAATTATCTTTGGTGATATTTGAACCAAGGCTTTTGAGCTTCCATTGATTATCAAATCTGCATTCATCTCACTATTAAAAATCTTATTCAAATTATTAAATAGGGAAGAATTTGATTTTCTCAAACCACTTGTTACTGCAAAATCCAAAAAAAACATAATAGACACTACAAGTAATAGTAATATCACAGTATTTTTTATAAAAATCTTCATTTAATCTTTTGATTTAAAATTGGAAATAAATAAAAGTTTGGTTACTTCCTGAAAATATAATTATTGAAAACACAATAATTATATAGATAATCCATCGACCATATTTATATTTAATTTTGTCTAAATAAAACAAGGCATATTGACCTTCTCTACCTATCCATTCAACAATTATAAATATCAATAGAAGAAACAATGAAATAAAAGTTTCTTGAGAGAAGACCTTAGGTGGAAATGAAAAGAAAGGAGCAGTAAATATTCCCATTAAATAACTTATTGCATGCTCAATATTATTTGCTCTAAAAAACACCCATGCTAAAACAGTTAGACTAAAAGTCAACAGCATATAAAAAAATTCCTTGATATTGGGCAGGCTTCTTCCTTGAGCTACAATGTCTAAATTTTTACGATTATTTTTAGTAAGCAAAAGTGGTAAAAAATAAATTGCGTTTAA
The DNA here is from genome assembly GCF_030546805.1 of Cyclobacterium sp. 1_MG-2023. Taxonomy (GTDB): domain Bacteria; phylum Bacteroidota; class Bacteroidia; order Cytophagales; family Cyclobacteriaceae; genus Cyclobacterium. Next base: position 175,386 of record NZ_JAUOPC010000012.1, read on the forward strand.
TGCACCCCAAACCACAAAGGTCCAATTTGCTCCATGCCAAAATCCACTGACGATGAAAATGATAAAGGTATTTCGAATTTGCATCCAAATGCCACCTCTACTTCCACCTAACGGAATATAGAGGTAATCCCTAAACCATGTTGAAAGAGATATGTGCCAACGTCTCCAAAACTCAGCTATGTCTCTCGAGAAATAAGGGAAATTAAAGTTTCGCATTAAATCAAAACCAAACAATCGTGAAGTACCAATTGCAATGTCTGAATAGCCAGAAAAGTCCCCGTATATCTGAAATGTAAAAAACACAGCTCCTAAAATCAGGGTACTTCCTGAATATTCTGCTGAATTATTAAAAATCAAATTGGCATATTCCGCACAATTGTCTGCAATTACTATTTTTTTAAACAAGCCCCATAGTATCTGTCGCATACCGTCAACTGCTTTTCTGTAATCAAATTCCCTTTTGATATAGAATTGCGGAAGTAAATGAGTAGCTCTTTCAATTGGTCCAGCTACTAATTGTGGGAAAAAACTTACAAAAGCCGTAAACGCAATAAAGTCTTTCGTCGGTTCAAGCTTTCTCTTATAAACATCTATTGTATAACTCAAGGTTTGGAAGGTGTAAAAGCTAATTCCTACAGGAAGAATGATATTCAATGAGTTGGCTAGAATTTCTGCCCCAAAAAATGAAAAAGCGGTTATAAAGTTGTCAAGAAAAAAGTTGTAATATTTGAAAAACCCAAGGAAACCAAGGTTAATCAAAATACTTGTCCATAGCAAAGCTTTACGCTTGGTTTGATTTTTCTCCGTTCCAAGTCTCCGACCAACAGAATAGTCAACTATTGTACTAAAAAGAATCAATGATAGAAATTTCCAATCCCACCAACCATAAAACAAGTAACTTGCCGCTACCAATAATACATTTTGCAGTTTTAAGTTTTTGTTTGCAACGAACCAATAAAGTAAAAACACTATCGGTAAAAAAATCGCAAAGTCAATTGAATTAAAAAGCATAAAATCTTATCTTTTTTAAACTTATAATTAGCCTGATATTTTTTTTTAGTTGAAGTAGCAGGCCCTGATATTTATCCGCTAAAAGTAGTAATAATAAGTATCAAAAATGATTGTGCTCAACGAATTATTGATGAAATCTCCTTCTTTTAACTATCTGAAATTTTTCTTTGAGTTGCTCTTCGATGAAGATAATCCTAACGTTTATAACAAATTAGCATCATAGATCACTTCGATTTTAGCTTCATTTTTGAAAAAAAATACTGGAAGAATTTCTACCTAAAAATTGTCAAAGATGTTTGGAGGTTCTAGTCTGTAATATTGAATTAATTCATTTAACTGACATGGAATAAAAACACACTTCATTGAAAAATTGGCACTTAATACAATAAGCGATTATACACATTCCATACAAAATAAGGGATCCTTTAAATGCTCCTTCCGGACAATGGCTGTATATTAGCCATCCTAAAGTTTATTTTAAGGCAGACATTTCCTATTGGGATAATTAGCGTAGATCATGAAACAACTATTTTCGAACTTATTGTTTAAAGTTTTCCTAGCCATATTATTGGGCATTCTTTTCGGACAGTATTTACCAGAATCCATCAATCGGATCTTCACCACATTCAATGCTTTTTTTGGACAATTCCTAAATTTCACCATTCCACTGATCATTATGGGCTTAATTATGCCGGCCATTTCTGATTTAGGAAAAGGGGCAGGGAAATTATTGTTAATGACTGCTGCCATTGCATATGGCTCCACCTTGTTCTCAGGTTTTATGACCTATCTTACTACTTCCGGAATATTTCCCATGCTCTTGGAATCGCATGTCAATGGAGCTGCTCCAATTGCCGAAAAAGGTCCTGAATTAACACCTTACTTTAGTATTAGCATCCCTCCTATACTCGACGTTATGTCAGCCCTTGTTTTTGCTTTTGTGGTTGGAATAGGTCTATCCACCCAGGAAGAATCAAATCTAAAATTGATGGTGAGAGACTTTCAAAAAATCATCATGCAATTGATTGAAAATGTAATCATCCCTCTATTGCCGCTTTTCATTTTGGGTATTTTTGCCAAAATGTCCTTTAGCGGACAAGTCTTTTCAATTCTATCCGTATTCATAAGCATTATTGGGGTGATTTTTGCCTTACACGTTTTACTTTTATTGCTTCAGTACACCATTGCAGGTTTGGTTTCAAAGAAAAACCCTTTTAAGTTATTGATCACAATGATGCCTGCCTACTTCACGGCATTAGGAACCCAATCTTCTGCAGCCACCATTCCTGTGACCTTAGAACAAGCGCTGAAAAATGGGGTCTCTGAGAAAATTGCGGGCTTTGTTATTCCTCTATGTGCCACCATTCACCTTTCCGGCAGTATCATGAAAATTACTGCTTGTGCCATGGCCTTAATGATTCTGTACGGAATGCCCTTTGGTTTCACACTCTTTGCCGGATTTATTTTTGTTTTGGGAATTGCGATGATAGCTGCACCCGGGGTTCCTGGGGGAGCCATTATGGCCGCTGTCGGCATTCTTCAATCCATGTTAGGTTTCAACGAAGAGATGATTGGCTTAATGATCGCTTTATACATTGCCATGGATAGTTTTGGAACCGCCTGCAATGTGACCGGTGACGGGGCAATAGCTATTGTTATGGATAAGGTAACGAAAGAAAAGTTGGCCGCTTAAAACTGAACCAGCAAATAAGTGACCGAATCCCTTACTGAAAAATGGGAGAGGAGCTACAAACCCTATCACCTAATTCAACCTATAGCTTAAAATCACTCCCTATAGAGATTTTAACTGTTAAATTCAACGAAACCTAAAAACCCCAATAGGGGTGAAATGATTTTAGCCAAGGGCATCAGCCCCTGGTAAAAACCATGAGCACAACATGATTTTGGCGGTATTGTTGCTTTTTTTTTTCTGCAACAATGCTGACAAAATATCGATCGGGCTTATCTAATCTCATGTACCTCTTTTCTAAAAGTCTTAAGTGATAATTATTCTGAATCAAAGGGTCATGCTAGGTACTCACACTTCAATCTCTTATTTAAGCACTCATTTAAACCATACTCCTCATTGCTTTCTTTAAAACTTCTCAACTCCATAGACAACCGATCACCTATGCACCTGCTAGATTTATTGGGATTATAAACCTACATAAAACACGAAATAAAGTGCTGATTATCAAAAAATAGGAGAAACATTATGAAGACTAATAAACTATTAGTTAATTGTACAAAACAATGGAGTAGAGGCAAGACAATATGCTCAACTTACCCATGATTTTTAATCTCACTTTTATTGCTAATAGTTTCAATCGTCTTACCCTAATCGATAAGTTTATAGGGAAATAAAGATGTTTTGTTTAATGAAAAAGAAAGTCTAAAAATTAAATAAACGGACATGATAATTACACGAAATTGCACACCCTTACTAGCTTCAAATGGACGCCTGAGGTGGGATTGGATATTCTATTTTTTGATTGCCTGTTTATCCATTTCTTGTAATAAGGGCAATATAGATCAGAACAATCAAATCACCGGGTATATCGTAGATACAGTCATCATAAACTCAAAAGAACGGATCTTGGATGTAGCTGGGTATATTAATGCTGCAGACTTGGATGATGACGAAAAATCCTTTTTCCTGTACAATCAACATGATCATTCCATTGATGAAATCGACCTTAATCGGAAAGTATTTGTGAAAACTTTCCCTTTAGATGCCGAAGGTCCCAATGGGGTAGGACAGTATATTTTTGGCCTGCAGGTTTTGGACGACAAGCTATTGTTTGCCAAATCAATACCTTTCTCCACGGTTATCGATAAAAATGGTCAGGTAATTCAAAAAATCAATTGGCTTTCAGCAAAGGATTCCGTAGGAAACCCATTTGGTGCTGTACCACCGAGAATGGAATTGGTAGTGAATACTAAGGATTGGAAGGTGGTTGGAACAAACCTCGATTTTATGAAAAAGTCGGCTTTTTTGGGAATCTTATCAGTCCTGGACAATAGGGTTAAAAATATCGATATAAATCTAATGAATTCCTTTACTGATTATTTTTTTAAAGCTGACGGTATTCCCCGTCCACCATGGGTATATCTCAATGCTGACGAGAATCATATTTATGTAAGCCATGAATATTCCAATGAAATAATCCTCTTTAACCCAAGTGGTGCGTTTGAAAAAGTAGTTAACTACGAGCCAAAACTGACGCCTAAAAGGGCTAAATTACCGGAAATTTTAAATGGAACCCGGGAGCAAATTAGAAAAGAGCAACAAAAGCTTGGGGAACAAGTCAATTTTCAATCCCCGGTATGGGACAAAGTAAATAAGCGCTATTTTCGATTGTCCACACAGTGGATCCACGGAGATGATTCTGATGGAACCGCAGGCAACATCAGGGCTAGGGTGTTTTTGTCAATCCTGGATGCCGAATTTAATCTTATATCTGAGGCAGAACTTGAAGAGGTGCCTAGTGTGTACTACAAATACTTTGCTAAGGACGGAAAGCTTTGGGTATGTCAAAATTTTTCGGATGAACTTGGATTTTTGGTGTTTGATTTCTAAAATACTTTCCTCCACATATCCCTAAACTTAGGCCTACAACAGTACATTCTTTTTGAATTGTTTTTGACAGATACTATCTAACCCTTAAAAGCTAACACATTAATTCTTTTACTAATGTTAACTATGGAGTTCAACGAATCATAAAAAACCCCAACAGGGGTGAAATGATTATAGCCAGGGGCATCAGCCCCTGGTAAAAATCATGAGCACAACATGATTTTGGCGGTATTGTTGCTTTTTTTTCTGCAACAATGCTGACAAAATCCCTACTTTATTTGAACTTTGAAAATCCCATAACTCTTTGCATAGTTTCTTTCAAAAATTAAAAATCGGCTTCGATAGCATATCAAAGCCGATTTTTCTTATAAATTGAAGCTACTTGATTATTTCAAATCAAACCGATCCGCATCCATCACTTTTGTCCAGGCCTTTACAAAATCATTTACAAATTTTTCTTTGCTATCATCTTGGGCGTATACTTCGGCATACGAACGCAAAATTGAATTGGAACCAAACACCAGATCCATGCGGGTAGCGGTCCATTTCACTTCTCCAGTCTTACGGTCGCAAATGTCATACAGTCCTTCACTTTTTGGTTTCCATTCATTGTCCATATCCGTTAGATTAACGAAGAAATCGTTGGTCAAGGTACCTTCATTGTCGGTAAATACACCATGTTTGGTATTGCCATAATTGGTACCCAACATACGCATACCACCAACAAGCACCGTCATTTCCGGTGCAGTTAGCCCCATTAGCTGTGTTCGATCGAGCATCAATTCTTCAGAACTTACGACATAGTCTTTTTTACTGTAATTGCGATACCCATCAGCCAGTGGTTCTAGTGGAGCAAATGAATCTGCGTCTGTCATTTCATCTGTAGCATCTCCTCTACCGGGTGAAAATGGCACCGCAATATCCAAACCAGCCGCTTTGATGGCTTGCTCAATCCCAAGGTTACCTGCAAGTACGATGGTATCAGCTATACTGATCCCAAATTCAGCAGCTATAGGCTCAAGTACAGACAATACATGGGCCAATCGCTCAGGTTCATTGCCCTCCCAATCTTTTTGAGGAGCTAAACGAATTCTGGCTCCATTGGCTCCTCCACGCATATCCGAGCCTCGGAAGGTTCGTGCACTGTCCCATGCGGTTGATACCATCTCTGCAATAGATAAACCGGAATCGGCAATTTTTTCTTTTACAGCGAGCACATCATAATCCGTTTTTCCGGCCGGAACAGGATCTTGCCAAATCAAATCTACATCAGGCACATCCGGACCAAAGTATCTAACTTTTGGCCCCATATCCCTGTGGGTTAATTTGAACCAGGCACGTGCAAAGGTCTCTGAAAAATATTCAGGATCATTCATGAATTTTAAGCAGATCTCTCTATATATAGGGTCCACCTTCATGGCCATATCAGCATCCGTCATCATTGGGTTATGACGGATACTTGGATCTTCAACATCCACCGGTTTGTCTTCTTCTTTAATGCTTACAGGTTCCCACTGCCAAGCTCCTGCAGGACTTTGACGAGGCTCCCATTCATGATTGAACAGCATTTCAAAAAAACCATTGTCCCATTTGGTAGGATGTGTAGTCCATGCACCTTCCAGCCCACTTGTTACTGCATAGCGGCCTTTACCGGACTTGGTAGGATTACTCCAACCCATACCCTGATCCTCTATAGGTGCTTCCTCAGGGGCACCCCCTAAAATACTTGCATCCCCATTACCATGCGTTTTACCTACCGTATGTCCTCCAGCAGTTAAGGCAGCCGTTTCTTCGTCATTCATGGCCATCCTGGCAAAGGTTTCACGTATTTGAGCTCCTGTTTTTAAAGGGTCTTGTTTTCCATTGACACCTTCCGGATTTACATAAATTAGCCCCATTTGCACTGCAGCCAATGGATTTTCCATGGTTTTTGGATCCTCTACATTGTCATATCGTTCATCACTTGGTGCCAACCATTCTTTTTCAGCTCCCCAATAGGTATCTTTTTCGGGATGCCAAATATCTTTCCGACCAAATGCAAAACCAAAGGTCTTTAACCCCATACTTTCGTAGGCAATTGTACCTGCCAATATGATTAAATCTGCCCAACTGACTTTATTGCCATATTTTTTCTTAATGGGCCACAACAACCTTCTGGCCTTGTCTAAACTTACATTGTCCGGCCAAGAATTTAATGGTGCAAAGCGTTGATTTCCTGAACCTCCACCACCACGACCATCAGAAATCCTATAGGATCCAGCGGAATGCCAAGCCATTCGAATGAATAAACCACCGTAATGGCCCCAATCTGCCGGCCACCACTCTTGACTATCAGTCATGAGCGCATGCATATCTTTTTTTAATGCCTCAATATCTAGTTTTTTAAGTTCCTCCTCATAATCAAAATCCTGACCCAAAGGGTTTGTTTTACTGTCATGTTGATGTAAAATATCTAGATTAAGTGCATTGGGCCACCAACTCATTACAGATGCATTGGTAGAAGTATTTCCGCCATGCATCACGGGACATTTACCGGCTGAACTTCCATTGGAAGATGAATTGTCATTGCCTTCAGCAATGGTTACACCTTCGTCCTGCTTTTCGTGATGCGGGCATTTGCTTTCCTCTTGTGATGATTTCGGGTTTTTGTTATTGTCCATAGTTGAAAAGATTTATTGTTTTAAAATTTTTACTAATCAAATTTAAACAAATGCTTATTTATTGATTCAAGATTAGAATGACCCTATTTTATGCAAAAAGCCAATTATAAAATTTTGAACTAACCAAAGCATCATAGTAGACAATCAACAAATGCCCCTATTCAGAAAAGAATCTTAAACAGATTAATTACAACTACTTACAGTAACCTATCTTAAAAAACATTCCCCTGAGAATAATCGGTTTATATGCTTATTGCCGTTTTACAAAATAGTAATTTCTTAAAGAATTTCAGCAATAGTGCGAAGAAAAAATCATTTTAGATTTTAGAGATCTTTAGTCATGGTCAATGAAATAACAGCCATTCCCTGATCCCTAAATTAACTTCAAAGAAAACTTGGAGGAATAGCTGTTAAAACTCCTTAAAGTTCTACCACATTAAATTCAATATCAACCGTCCCCTCACTTGGATGAGGAATAATATTAGGAGTTAGTTTTTCTGAATCAAATAGACCTGATTCAATGATCTTCTTTTGAGAAGACATCAATTTACTTCTGCTGAACAATTCACCTTTCACAGTATCAACCATTTTCAGGATTTGTGCAGTTGACACTTTATTGTTTCCAGTAATTAAAACCTTGTCAATTACTGAAACCTCTCCCTCAAAAATTTTGAATGTTATGTCAACGTTGTTTTCCACTATCTTTTTATCCATTTCTAAAGTGAAGTACAAGTAACCTTTGTCCATAAATAAAGAACTAAGATCACGTCCTTCCGGTTGATAGGAAAGCTTTTCATTAATTCTTTCTTCATTAAACTGATCCCCTTTTATAAGCCCTAAATATCCAGACAAATAATCGTCGGAGTAGAGTGAATTTCCTTCCCAAGAAATATTTCCGATGACATAGGGTGTATCGATGATGGCAAGATTATCTTGAGAATTGGAATTCTTAGGGACAAAGGAGAATGCAACCAATAATAGCAGTATACATGGCGCTACCAGAATGTACCGTAGCGCGATACGCTTTTTGTTTTTTGTTTCATTTAGCATAATGATTCGTTTTTTAAAAGTGTTCATTGAAAATTGATGTGTTAATAAACTACTCCCTTTGTTAGATGCAAGTTTTAATAGGAGCTTTGAATAGCTTTCATTATTTCCTTTGAATGCTGAAGCTTTTGCATCGGCATAATATTCATGGACTGTGTTGAGCTCCTTTTTCATAAGCCTTAAAACTGGGTTAAACCAACATATGAGGATAGACACTTCCATTAGGAGGTTATCAAGGGTATGTCGCTGAGCAATATGTGTTTTTTCGTGTTCAATTACCTGAGAAAATTCCTCCTCTGAAATAGCTAAATGGCTCTTGTTAATGAATATATAATTCAAAAATGAAAAAAATGAAGGGCCACTGTTTATGTAAATGATTTTAACGCCATCTTCTTCGAAGAATTTATTGTTTCGAGTAAGTTTTAGAACCGAGATAATTCCGCTGAAGAGTTTCCAGAAGCGCAAAGTGAATCCAGTTAAATAAACCAAACCTAAAATGGTTATCAACCAGTTAACATCAAGCACATTAACATGCGTTGGCATGGTCTTATCTGGGTCAAATGCCAATTCTACATGCTGAAGTCTCTGAAAAATGGATAGTGATGCATCACTCACAGGTGCATTCCAAAAAGGGATGCTTAAAAGTGGAATAATAAAACTTAATATGGTAACTGTTAACAAGAAAACCCTATTGGTCTGGAAAAAAGAAAGATTTCGAAAAACAGTACAATAGAGAAGACCAAATAGGACCTGACAAACAGAAACTTCAAGCAAATAAACTAGCCAGTTATTCATTGCCCTTGTTTTTATAATGTTCAATAAGGGTAGAAATCTCTGTAATCTCTTTTTCTGTTAGTTCGTTTTCCTTGGCCATAAATGAAACCACATTATCAAAAGAACCCTCAAAAAAATGAGAGACCATATTTTTCAATAACCCCTTTTTGTACTTAACCTTAGAAATGCAAGGTGCATATTCATGGGTTTTTCCAAAGGCCTTATGTTTAACGTAACCCTTGGTTTCTAAAATTCTAATTATCGAAGATACCGTCGTATACGGTGGCTTTGGGTCTGGAAATTTGTCAAGGACATCATTGACGAAACCTTTTTCAATCTTCCAAAGAATCTCCAATACAGCCAATTCTCTCTGTGTTAATTCTTTCATAAAACGAATATATAACGCATACATGGGTTATACAACTCATGTATGCGTTTCACAACGTTAATATGCGTTAAAATATTTCCAAAATAGAATAAATGTCTTGGATTGACTATTATAGTCTAATAATGATTTGATTTGTGAATATCAAAAGCGCTAGGCCCTAGAAACAAAAAGCCACAATAAACATCAACATTGAATATTAAGCTATAAGCTTCGATAAGCCTCTACTTTAAGCAATCAATATTTATTCACTATATCAACCTATGCTAGCACTACTGAAACAACACCTTCAATTCCAGATTTTTATCCGCCATAATAGTAATATTTGGATTCTTATTGTCCCCATAAAGGATTTCTTTAGGAACCTTAAATCCCCTGTCAAAAATAAAAACAGGGTATTTCCCATCAATTGCATCTGCAGGAATGGCAGCTACCTCCATTTCCCCTTCATTTTTGGTAAAATATCCTGTAGCAATTTCTTTCCATTTTACCTCAGACCTTCCACACCTGTTGATCTCTGTACCCTTGTCATCAAAAAATAGGATGCTGTAGTAATCCTTTTCACCTATTCGTGAGATCGGTCGATCGTAAATAGCTACAAATTCTTGCCCAGGCAAATCCAAGCTAAACTCCCCTACCTCGGTAGCAATTGGAGCTCCCACCCGGAAATCTGTCAGTTGGTTTTCAGTACTGCCCACTTTCGGGTTAAGCTTGAAATTTTTATCTTGGTTTTGCGAGAAACTCGGCCCCTCCCTTTGAGAAAACACAGTAATCAATTTCTCTTCCTTTTTAATACTTCCATTCAGGTCATCTTGAAACCTGAACCAGTCCGAATACTGGGCATAATCCTCGGTGACATACCAGAGTTTCACTTCATCATCTTTTTGATAATTGATCGTAATATTTTCTAGCTTAAAGAATACACATTGCAAAACAATTTCTTCTTTGACATTGCTGAAAACATTTCGACTTATGGTGTTTCCTTCGGTGTTAATTTTTATTCCGATGGTTGAATTTTCAATAGTATTGTCCGCTATAAGGTTATAAAAAGCATAGTCACGCCCTTCGTCCGTAATGTCATTTCTTGTGTCCCTACCCATGCGTGAGCCTATATGAATGGCTACCGAATAACCATCAAAATGGTTGCCACGAATAATATTATTGTGGGGCATCTGTTCCCTCAAATTATTGCTTTCCCCCATGTTTCTGAACATGGAAATCCCTATTCTCCTTTGTTCCGTTTGTATATGGGATTTTGCAAAGGTATTGCTGCTTATTTCACTGTCAAAAAAAGTATCACCTATAAAATCCCCATAGGAATGTTGATTTTGGCTCAAAGTATTGTCTCGAAATTCATTGCCAAGAAATTGATTGCGCCGACTGCGACTACCTGAATAAATGGCACCATAGCCATTCTCAAAGAGGTCACAATTCCTTAAAAGTGTATTGTAACCATTCGTATAAAATCCTACCCTGTTTCTGGCAAACACACAGTTTTCAACAATCAAACGATGTTGCCTTTGATCGCCTGTACCATTGATTTTAACACCACGCTTCCATCCCATAAAAGTGAAATTCTTAATTTGCGTAGGCTGGATTCCTTCTATTTGGGGAAGATTATAAAATATTCCCCGAAGTTCGTTTCCATCTGTCCATGGCTCCTTTTTTAAAGCATACAATTCATCAAGCGGAAGCTTTTGCCTATCGGTTCTCACATCCATGATCAGTCCATTGCCATCCATTACTATGCCTTGTTTTGCGATAGTAAACAAGGATTTATTGGTAAACGCCTCACTAATCTTCACTAACCAAGGCTCATTTCTTGATTTGAATTTAACAGAAGTATCCACATCAAACTGACGGATCAATTCTCCTTTATCATTGTACCAGTTAGCCCAACGTTGGGTATTCCAAGGATCAAAATCTCCCTTTCCATCTTGTAGAACCTCTTTTATATAAAAAACACTTTGGTTTGATTCAGACGCTTCCTTAGTGGTTTCATCTTGGGCAACACTGAAATTATAGCTAAAAATCAAGGCTATAATTAATAAGAATGATTTTGGTATCATGTAGGTTTTGGGCTAATTATTAACTGTATATGGTAATCCTAAGCTAGGGTAAAATCTAACTTAAATTAAACCAATTAATTATTAATTAAACCAATAAAACCTTGAAAATTTTAAACTTGAAATTAAATCATTCTCTTCTCAACAAACGCTAAATTAATATTTCTAACAAAACCCACTTATTGAAAAACAACTATTTCCCCACTGCAATTGGGCGTTTGAATATTACAGGTTTTGATTCCATCTCCTGAATAAGCGTAGGTATAACTTCCCTGAAAACCATTGTCCTCATCTACTTCTACCTGAATTGTTAATTGTTCTATCACATCAACAAAATCCGGGGACCCAGGAGGGGCAGCACACAAGTCATAGTCTCTTAGATAGTTTATCTCTAAGACACCCTCATTTAAAGTATAAGAACTTGTTACTTCTCCCTCATTAAACCCTTCTATGCTTAGTGGGTTTTCAATTATAAGTGAACCATCTTCCTCAAAGGTAATGGTCCCTGCTGCAACACATTGACTATTGATAAATTCGAAATTCCACTCTCCGGACATCTTATCACTGCATTCTATGACTTCTTCGGCTGTTTTTTCAAAACAAAAATCAATTTGAGAATCATACTGTGCGATATCCACAATGTTAAAAAAAAGAAGGGCACCATTCTCAAGATTCCCTATCAATGACAATGCTTTTATAGCCTGGTTAAAGGCTTGTGAACCAAAAGAATAATTCCCCGGACAAGAATTAATTATCCCATGTAAACTATTACTTGTATTTCCTATGGAAGCAATCAATTGCCCCATTCCCTGAGAAATTGTCAATTCATTGTTTGTCATTTGCTGAATAACAGTACTTGTGTTGCCATAAAAAAAAGAGCCAATGCTAAAGGCACAGCTTGAATTTTTCATTACAGTACTCAAAGTTGTGGACACTATTCCCACGATAGATGCACTTATGGTAGCTCCATTTCTCCAAGAAGCATCTCCAGCCCAGGAGTCAGCTTTAAGGGTATAAACCTGATTTTCAGACGGTGTTGAAAACACCTTTTGCTGAGGCTGAAATAAATCGAAGTTCCCAGTAACCACACCACCTATAGTAGACCATGATAAAATTTCTTTGTTTACCCCTTCTACAAGGTATTCCTCTCCAACCGGCTCATTGTTAACATCATATAACTGAAGAGTATAAGCCATGGAACTCAATTTATTCGTTAAGCTGACATTCTCTTCTCCGGCTTCTAATAATAAAGGATTCTTGCTTAATTCTACCCTACTTAACATTGTATGTTGGAAATTACCAATGGCTTCAATAACTGGATTACTGGCGAGTGGGTCTATTTCTCCTGAATTAATTCCCTGTAGGATTAAATCATGATATGCTGTGAATTCAGGCATAAGTGCTATGGCATCGTATGCTTCTTTTCTTGCCTCCACAGATAGGTTCATGACCCAGGGATGGAGCATTACCAGACTTTGTGCAGTTGTTTTTGAATCCAGTATTACTTCGGAGGTTAAAGCCGGATTAATTAGATTCATGAAAACAATGTTTTCCTCAGCATTGGTCGCATAAACCAACTCTATGGCATTGTCATCAAATAAATCAACACTTGCTATCCCATTTATAAAATCTTCCTTATTCGTAAATAGAGAAGAAACCGTTAGTTCAGACAGGTTTAAAGTAGAATTATCAGGTAAAATCAATGACACTTCTACATTCTTTGTATCAATAAATTGCTGTTCAGGATCAGAGGGATCCTCCTCATTTTGGCACGCAGCAAATAATATTACAGAAATAAGGAAAAAACTTATTCTTTTCATTTTTTAAAAACTTAGGTTAGCTTTTGATTAAAAATTATAGTAAAAAAACCGATGAGGTAAAGGTGATATTTTGGGAGGGTCAATTCAGGTAAAAATGAGCTGAATACCCCTAAAAATAAATTGTTTATTTCTATTAACAAACAATTCAACTTGGAAATAACAAAATCCCCCTACTTCCACAGCATTAAATTTGCTGAAAGCCACATTTATCAACATTGTATTTTATTGACTTTCTGTGAGATACACAAGTCATTTATTGGTTTAAAAAAATACTTAACCACAATCTTTCGTAAAAAAACAATAGATGCTATTCTCTATTTAAAAAATAATAAAACCCTAACCAACGGGTTATAATGCGGAATTTAAATTTTACCAGGCACCCAAAATTCCTCCCATCAAGGTAAGGGCTACAATGCAGTAGCCTGCATTGATTAAAAATCCTTTGAATGATCTGTTTTCAAATAAATACAAAATTCCCAAAAGTGTGGCTACCCAACCAAAACCTGCCAAAAATCCTGCAACTAGGCCATAGGACATATTTGCATCTACACCAATAAACAATTCTAGGTTCAAGGCAGCAACAAAAGCCAAAAGCAGTGACAAACCAAAAACCTTAGACATACTTCGTTTTCGCAAAAAAGTTTCAGTAAAACCAAAAGCTACCATCCATGCTTTACCAAATAATGGACCATACCAAATCCCTCCTACCAAGAAGGAGGATATTGAGGCGACTATAACCGATAACCAATTGATGTTTGCAAAAGCTGATCCCATATCCATAGTGTATTGTGATTTTGTTCTTTACAATACTACTAGAAATTGAAACCTTGAAATAGTAAAAAATTAACCTTTCTTGTCCAAAGGGAAAAAATTGGTGGCATCATGAAATCCTTGTTGAATAAATTTCTGTGGATTGATTCCTGAAAAATGCTTGAATTCCTTAATAAAATGCGATTGATCTGTGTATTCAAATTGGTAGGCAACCTGTGCCCATTCAATCTTTTTTGACTGATATATTTGCTGTAAAATCACATTGAAACGAAGCATGCGTTGATAATACTTGGGCGTCAATCCCACATACTTTTTAAACTGATCTATCAGGTGTTTTTGCGTTTTTGCATAGCCCTCAATTACTTCGGGAAAATTGACCACAGGTTCATGCTGTAATCTTTCCAAAACCTTTAATAATTCTGCAGGAGGGGTTTTATCCTTTCGGAATCTTTCAAGCAACCATATTTCTGCGCTTTGAAACTTTTCTTCAGTCGATTTTTTTTCTAATATTTCCTTTCTTAAAGCAAGTATATCCTCTCCAAACACTTCCTTACCGGAAATAACTTTATCATTCAAGTTTTGCATGGGAAAATGAAAAAACGGATAGGCACCAAATGCTTTGAATTGAATCACAAACAACTCGGAATGTTGGTGTGCTGAAATGGAAATATGATTTTTTTGCATACCTGAAACCCAAACATCCTTATATGTTGCGATGGGTGCTAAAGTGTCATTGTCATAGGTATTTCTTTGAAAGCCATCTAACTCAAAAATTATAAATACATGTCCTGTGGGAACCACCCGTTCTATCGAATGGTCAGGTATAAAATCTTTCAGGTGAAAGATGGCCTCAATGTATTGGTTCAATACCCCTTTCAGTAAGTGTCTTTCAATTGCCACTGCTGCTAATGGTTTATTATCCTTATCAATATAGCCAATTCAAAGGTTTTACCCGAATAATCACTCAATTTCAATTTTCACCAAGCTTTGGCCAAAAGCTCTAAGTGCCACACCCATGTATTGATTGTCACTTATTTTCGAAATGTTAGATGGGAATATCACAAAGTTTTCCAAATCACCCATTTTTTTTGAGGTTAAAACAACTTCTGAACTTGATTCACCATTACCATTAATTTGGCCAGCCAATAAATCCCGATTTAAAAGGTCATTGTAAACAAAATAGATTACATCATCTTCAAACATCTCATAGACACTACCACTTAACGTTCTTCTATCAATTTGCTTTTTAGTATATTTCTCAATCCAGTTAATTTCTCCGCTTTCTGATATATTTATGAATTGCATACTATAAAAACCAAAATAGGTTACCCCTTTGCTTTGAAAGGAATTTAAATACTCCGAACATAAGGTTACGCTGTTATTTTCGAGAGTATAGATTGAATTTATCGTTAAATAGGAGGGTAAATCAAAACCTTTACCTTTTTCAATTTTATTCAAAACTTTTTTACTTGCTTTTTCTCTGCCCCCAAAATAAAAATTCAACTTGTCTTCCTCAGAAAACGGGATGTATTCTTCAGCCTTAACCGCTAGGCTTAGAGGTGCTAAATTTTGTACAAACAAACCATCTATTGGGTCTAATCCTTTTTCATTGGAATAAAACCCCACAATCTTTATTGATCCATTCTTATGATGAGCCAAGGAGAGATCAACAAAATACTTATCTGAATTTTTCAAGTAACGTATAACCGGCTCTGAAATCCCTTTTTGAAAGGAATAGAGAATATGTTCATATTCATCCCAACTTTTTTCCACATAAACCTGATTCAAAATATTCAATCTACCATCATTGGATAATAGAATATCTTCCTTATGGTGTCCGGCAACTTTAAGATTTGTGAATTTGCTTTCAAATCCACTCTTGTTAAATTCAGGAATGGTAGCATTTATTACCCATTCAGAATTCATGCTATTGTCAAATACTTCAACGTATGCATGAGATTCTCTGCTGCGAGTATTGCCTGAAAAAGAATAAATAGCGAATTTTTTCTTGTCTTTAGATTGAATAATGCTGTAGTTTGACCTCCTATCTAAACCCTTTTTCATAATAAGGTGGTTGGCCACCAATATTGGTTCTTCAAAGTCTAAAGTTTCCTGATTGAGACGTTTTCTAAAAAGCCTGTTTTCACCCTTCAACTCATCAGAATAAAACAACCAAATGTCTTCCTTTTCATCCTGATAAAAGAATTCATAACTTTTATCTTTCGCTTTACTTACTATAGTAATCGGAATATCCTTTATTTCTTTACTCTTTATCAGATTAGATTCGTGGTCGTATTTATCTAGAAACAATTCCCCTTTTTTACCTAATCCCCCACCAGAAATGCTGTAGCCTTTAGATTTGAGCCGCAATATATAAATCCCCTCATCTGTGGTGCCAACTATTCCAATGAATCTCGTTGATAACTTTCTTGATGCTGACCCGGTTAATTCAACATTTACTGTTTTATCCTGCGCTTGCAAATCAATTTGAAGGGGAAAAAAAAACAGTACAAATAAGTATAATTTCATTTTGGTTATAAATTAAATATTAGAAAAACAGACGCGATCTTAAGATCTGATAAAATTCAGACCTAATTGATCTCAATTTTCACCAGTCTTTCCTTAAATAATTTGGCAGCTACTCCTAAATAGGTATTGTCTCCTACTTTGGATATGGTTCCGGGAACCAACCAAAACTTTTTTAATTCACCACCTTTGCTGGATTTCAAAATCGTTTTAGCGCTTACTTCTCCATTGGGATTTATTTGCCCAACACGGATTTCTCTTTCAAGGGGTTCATTGTAAATAAAATATATGGTACCACTCTCATACATTTGATAGATGCCATTGGTGTTAAGAGTAATATCTTTTTGTTGTTTATTAAAATTTTGAATCCAATTGATTTCACCATTTTGAGAAATATTGGTGAATTGAAAATCATTGTTTACATGGTAAATTTTACCATTGTACGTATAGGACTCATAGTACTCTGAGGCCAATGTAATGCTATTGTCTTCGTTAACAAATATGGATTTGATATAAGTATTGGACGGAACTTCTATCTCTTTACCTTTTTCTATTTTTCGTTTTTCTTTCCCTGATAAATAGCTTTCGCTTTGGTACAAGAAATCCATTTTATTTTCATTGGAAAAGGGAATGAATTTTTGCTTGTCAATTGCCAAAGTAAAAGGGTTTAAACTCTGAACAAATAGACCATCAATTTGCTTAAGCTTCTTATCATTGGAATAATAACCAGCCAACCTCACATCTTTGTTTTTATCCTGAATAAGGGACATCCTTAACAAATACTTGTCCGTATTTTTAAGATATGTAATCACAGGGTCATCAATGCCCCTATAGAATGAATACATAAAGTGCATAAATTCATTGCCTCCTTTTACTATGTCCACCTTACTCAACATATTAAACACCCCTTCATTAGAAAGGCGAATATTTCCATTGCTATTTAAAGATTTTATCATGCCATATAACTTGGTATCCGGGCCACTCTTGTCGTATTCAGGAATACTGGTATTCATTTGCCATTCTGAGTTCATCGAAGCATCAAACACCTCAACATATGCTTCAGACCCTTCATTGCTCTTACTGCCCACAAAGGAGAAAACGGCGAATTTGCTATTATCTTCCGAACGAACAATACTGTAATTTGACCTTCTGTCTAGTCTTTTATTAACAATAGGCAGTTCTGAAACCAATATTGGCGCTTCAAAAGCCAAGGTTTCTTGGTCTAGCTTTTTCCTGAACAAACGATTTTTATTGTTAAACGCATCTGAATAAAACAACCATATGTCTTTATCCTTGTCCTGGTAGAAGAATTCGAAGCTTTTGTCTTTTGCTTTATTCATGACAGTCATCGGAATATCTTCTATTTTTCGGCTTTTCTCAAGTCCATACTTTTGGTTAAGCTTTTCCACGACCAACACACCTTTTGTACCCACTCCTTTTCCATACAATGAGAAACCTTTGGAAATGGCTCGTAGTAAAAAGTGTCCATCATCTACCGTTCCAATAACGCCAATTGTACCCGTTAATAGTCCTTTTGAAGTTGGATCGGTAATTTCCACATTTATTGTCTTCTCTTGAGCAAACAATTCAAGGTGAAGGGACAGAAAAATCAATGCTGCTAAATAAAATTTCACTTTCATTCTCTTAAAATTTTTGTTAAAAATTATTTTATTAAAAACGTTTATAAAAATTAAGGCTCCATGTTCAGAGAAGCTAGGTGCCACAATTGCTTAAATGCTACTCATTCCTTTCCTCACTTATTCACAACTGTAAAGATGTACCTACCCAATAAAATACCTTCGGGCTATATCGTTTGGTATCTTTTCAAATTGAAAGAAAATATTGGTTTTTATCTGGTGATAATTTATCTCAATAACTGCTAAGCAAAAACAGTTTTTTTCCTCCCAAAAATATTTCTACCCCACTACCTGATTTATTTTGCCTTTTCAGTTGAAATTGTTTCAGGTAGCAAATCTAGGAAATAAATTATTTTTAAACCAACTTTTTTGTATTTTAAATATAAATAAATGTTTTACAATATTTATATTTTTTAAAATGAACAGGATGCTAGTTAGAAAAATTGGGCTTAGATGCACCTGCCTGGTCTAAGTTTAGCGAAGCGTAAATAGACCTATAATGACGAAAGTTTTCGACTTTCATCAGAGAAGCACATTTCGTTACCATCAGATAAAACAATTGGATTGCTCCTTAGGTTTATGATTTGGCTAAAGCCCCAAAAAAAGCAATTACATATCATCCCCCAGCTAAAGCTGGAAGCTATTGAAAAAAAATCATATCGTTATTTGGCATCTTTGCCTGGCTCCTTCTGTACTCCCGGCGGCTGAGCGGAGCCGGAGCCAAAGGGTGATGAATACCAAATTCCTCACCCTCGGAATGTGGATGGGTTCCGTTAAGCCAATGGCCCAGCAAAAAATCAATAAGAATAGGCTTTAGTCAAAGTTTAAATAGACGCTCCGCTTCAGGCATGCAGCAAAAAAGTGACAAGTGTGATGATAAAAAACTATTATTTCGAAAAGGGTTTAATAAATATTATAGACTTGCTAATGCACTTGCCTATGGTATAGAATCTATATTACCTCCTCTGTATCCTCAACATCTTATTCCCATCTTTTTGAAATTCGTAATTAACCGGTTCGATATTTAATTCAAAGTCTTTTTTAAATACCTTTTCAATCTTTGGCAACAATTCTGATGGCTCAGCATTTAGATTTAGTATCGGGAATATTCTGATTTCTTTGCATACCCTCAACATTTCAGAAATAGATTTAATATGAAAATCAAGTCCAAGCTTTGAGTAAAGCAACAGGAAATGAGAACTTAAACCCAAGTCAAAATTTTGCGCTTTAAAATTTGTTGATTCAGGCAATTCATGCATTAAATACCTATTTTCATTTAACCCTATTTCATAATCAGCAAGAAAATTGGACATGGCCCCCATCCTTAATTGCTCCAATTCAGATAAACCTTTAATAGTAGTCCAAATGAAGTTGTCTTTATTTTCTGTCATCTGATCCATTACAATGTCTTTTGTTTCATCGATTCGCTGTCTTAGTTCTTCTTTTGAAAATTGATAAATAGGATCCAATGAAGTAACCTTCTTACCCAACATATTCATTTCACTATTAAAACTAGCAGGGCCATCGCCAAAACTAATAATCCGTTTGGATAAATCGCATTCACCAAGGTTAAACATGCTTTTATACTCTGCTAAAGTCCGCCCCCATGGGACTGTATTTTCTAATTCAAAACTCATTTTTAATAGGCTGTTTTACGTTATAACCTTATCTCGAATGCCATTTATTTAGGTAAAGATTTCAGCTACCGGTTTATCGCTGCTGCCTCAACGGATTCATTTAAGTTCCCTTCAATTGGATTTCGGATCGAAACACATTCTATATCCGGTTTATGTAAAGGGTCGTTCAGAAAATCTTTTACAATTAAAGAAAAACAGGGCTGTAAAACGGATGAATCTCATATAATGACATATATTAGAGGCCAAAAGGTGACTTTTACTCTTTCATACACCTTATTCCCACATACGAGAACAATCAGTGCAATAGGCAATCTCGCTTTTGGTAGCATTGTTTCCATCTAAAATAAACTCAAGTTTCTTTTTGCCTTCGCCCGTATTTTCTACTTCAAGTTTAAACTCAAGGTACCCATCTGTATCTCGTTTTGGCAAACTCCTGTTTTCTTGATGCACTTCTAACCATTTCTCTCCATCAAAACTGTTATAAGTAGTCAGCTTTAAATTATGAGCTGCTTTTGAGAGGT
The DNA here is from genome assembly GCF_030546805.1 of Cyclobacterium sp. 1_MG-2023. Taxonomy (GTDB): domain Bacteria; phylum Bacteroidota; class Bacteroidia; order Cytophagales; family Cyclobacteriaceae; genus Cyclobacterium. Next base: position 195,818 of record NZ_JAUOPC010000012.1, read on the forward strand.
TTTGAATGCGCACAATTGCATATATTTTATCATCTGATGTAAATGGTCCATCGGAAGATATACATCGATAGCTTTCTCCACTTTCATCCACACTCCTACACAATTCTATACTTGAAAAAGGACTGCTCAAATTTGGGGAACCGAAAGGAGTTACCATTACGACATAATCTTCCCTTATAACTATCTCCCCTTTTCGGGCTTCTAAAGTATATTTCATTGTTCTAATTGGGCGTACTATTTTATCTCCAAAAGCGGTTACAGACTCACCATTTAAGCTGATCTCTTCTGCTTCATAAACCTCCCATGACAATTTACTGCTTTGCCCTCTACGAATCGCACTTCGATTTCCAGTGAACCTACCAATCACTGGATCGATAGGGACATTTACGGTAAGGGCTTTTGTCTCTACCTTCACCGGCTCCCCTTTTTCAGCCATAGGCGAAACCATTAATGTATAGTTCGTGGTCTTATTTACCATAACAGTTAGACTTCCCGATTTTCTGACCTGCTGGAATTTTTCTGATCCATGCACACCAAACATAACCTTAGAGGCATTTTCTGTTTGCCAGGATATTGTAACAGAATCGCCCTTGCTGACTTTGCTTTCACTTGAAGAAAATGAGAGAATCTTAACCGCTAGGTCAAAATTTGGCCATGATTTTTCAAATGAGGATTCTACACACAATATCAAACTCCTAGATTCCATCATGCACACTTTGATGCTTTCACTTGTAAACACCTCGGTTTTTGGGCGTTTAGTAATGAGGAGACTCACCTGATTAATTCCGGATTCCAGTGGTATTTTTTCAATATATACTTCTTTAAAATTCGACTTACCATCAGATGTCACAGGAAATGCATGAATGAATGTATCATTTGAACCAGTTTTGCCGGTATATTTGTACTCCACTTTCACCTGAAGTTGTTTATCAGAAATATCCACTACCTCAAGAATTTTGAGCTCCGATGCATTACTGGCTTTTTTTGATTGCGCTATAACATTTTGGATGGATAAGTTTACAATGATGACAAGGGCCATGCATTTAATTGCAATAAATAAATTCATTGGAATTTTAATTTTTAATAAAAACTTTGTTATATAACTATCTAAAAATATTAATCGTGACAACGATAATTGCCGCGGTTAAACCAATTGCTAGCATTGCCCAGAACCATAGATATGCTTTGTGCTTTATTTTTCAAAAACACCTTACTCCTAATATAGACAATATGTCACAAGCACCAATAGCACTGACAGTAAATCTGTTAGATGTTAGTACAAATACCCTTTCCCTTTAAAAATTACATCCAATTTGGTTATCCACAAGCTTTAAATTAAGAATGCCCTAGGCTGTTATCTTGACACAAAACTGGGAAACAATAAATACTGAAGTGAATAAACAATTCAGTTACCCCCACATCCTAGGCAAACCGAGTAGTACTAAACCTATAATTTCACGTAATCTAAGTGAACCTTTGAGGTTTAACGTTATCAAAACCCATGAAAAAACTAGTTTACCTACTCGCACTTATACTTTTTTGTTCCACTCCCCTATATTCCCAAGAATTGAAAGTGGGAGCTGCCCTGCGGGTAATTACGCCTGATCCCCTGATTCCCGTTTCCGGCGGTGTGGGAACGCCGAGTCCGGCAACGGAGAAAAAGGGAGATCTTTATGTTCGCGCCATGGTGATGGAACAAAACGGCGTCAAGGTGGCCATTGTTGGTATAGACAACCTGGGATGGCCTGCAGTCCTTGGCGACCAATCACGCGCCCTAATCAAAGGCATCCCACCTGAAAATATCCTCATCGGAGCTACCCATACCCACAGTGCACCCGATGCTTATGGTTTTCCCAATGAAAAAGGAGAAGTACTGGCAGATTTTGACTACCTGAAATGGTGTGTTGCGCAAGTGGCTGAGGCCGTAAATGAAGCCTTAGAAAACATGGAGCCTGCTGCATTAAAAATTGCGGTAGGAGAAGCCCAAGGAAAAATCGCTTACAATTATTATGCTCAGGATCTTTATGATCCTCGTTGCGGCGTTATACAGGCCTTTGGTACTTCGGGGAAAAACAAAGACAAGGCCATCGCCACCTTGGTCAATTACGCCATCCACCCGGAAGTCATTGGCAATAAAAAAGGCATTTTATCTCCCGATCTTTGCGGTCCTTTGTACGATCGCATTGAAGCCAAAGCTGGAGGTTTGGCGATTTTCATAAACGGTGCCCAAGGAGGCATGGTAACTGCGGATAACAGAAGACCCGAAGGCAAAGAAGCCGGTGATTGGGAAGAGTGTATCCGCATTGGAGAATTATTGGCAGACCAGGCCCTGGCAATTGTGGACAAAGCGCCTCTGCAAACAGCACCCTTATTGTCTAGCCACTCAAAGGAAATCAAATTACCAGTGACCTCTCCACTGATGAAAATGCTGATAGACCACTCCGAATTAGGATTAAAAGTTTCCGAAGACTATATGCTTAAAACAAGGGTAAATCTATTAAACATTGGCTCTGCCCAAATCCTTACCATCCCCGGAGAGGCACTACCAAATATTGGTTATTACTTGAAAAGAAAGATGAAAACAGACCAACCATTTTTGTTTGGTCTGACCAATGATGCCTTTGGATATATGCTTACCAAAGTGGATTATAATAGTTTCGAACGCTATGAATACATCAGTAAAACAAGTCTAGGAGAGGAAACGGCTGAGGTCTATATAGAAGAAGCGCTTCAATTGATTGAAGCGAGTCCGGGTGCTGAAAACCAATAATAATAACAAGGGGGCAAATTTAACATCAATCAGAAGTGCTAATTCTGAGCTTTAAGTAGATAAGCGCGGAAATTCGAGTAGCTTTCTTCAAAACTTAAATTAGCAACATGAGTGCTACAGCCAAAATAATAAAATGGTTTAAGTATCTGTTCTTAGGGACAATGGTGCTTCTTATATTGCTGGTCTTGATAAAAATCAGCCCGGCCCTTTGGAACCGTTGGGTAACTTACCCGGGCTTGGAACAAGCCAGAAATGAGCTATGGCAAAAATACCGAAAACCACTAGAGGTTATTCCAATGTCATTGTATAAAGGGGCAGTTCATTCCCATACTTTCTGGTCTCACGACAGTCGGGGTTTGCTTCCTGAAATAATGGATGGAGCAAAAAAAGCCGAACTGCAGTTTATTTTCAATTCAGACCACAAACGCAATCAGCTCGACACCTTTCCAAGAGGCTACCAAGGAGTTTATGAAGGCATCATCATAGAGTCGGGCACAGAACATAGGTCCGGCCTGATGATCAGCCCATTTGACAGTACAGTTATTGACTGGAATAGACCTGAAACTGAAATTATCCGAGAGGTAGTAGAAAATGATGGTTTGGCCATTTATGTGCATTCGGAAGATGAACATGACTGGGACAACACGGATTATCAGGCCATGGAAATTTACAATATCCATACAGACATGAAGGATGAAGAAGAGGTTTTCCCCATTCTTCTCAATAGATTTTTGAATCCAAAAAAATATACCCATTGGATGTTCAGGGATCTTTATGATGAACAAACGGAAATATTGGCCAACTGGGACCAGTTAAACCAAAACCGGAAAATTGTAGGCGTAGCTGGTGTAGATGCACACAACAATCAAAGTTTCAGGGCCAGACATCTTGAGGACGAAAAAATAGAATGGGTTGGCCCCAATGCTGACACCTTGGTGATAAGGGAACCCAATTGGTTTGACAAATTGCTTATGGGAGAAGCCGACAAATACGGTTGGGCATTTAAATGGGAGTTGGACCCCTATTTCAACTCTTTTAACCATGCTACCAACTATGTCTATTGCGACACCTTTACCAATGTTAATATTCGGGATCATATTAAATTGGGCCATGTCTTTGTATCCTTTGAAAGTTTGGCCAAAGGGGAAGGTTTTCAATATTTTGCGGTAAATGAAACAGATAGCTTAACCGCTATTTTAGGTGATTCAGTAAGTCTGCCTGCGGCCAATAAATTAAAGGTACTTTCCCCATTTCCTGTAAAATTTCAGCTTTATAAGAATAGTGAGCTAATAGAAGAGACTGAGGAAAATTACAATTATGAATATAGGATTCAAGACAAAGGCAATTACCGGGTAGTGGCAAGGCTTGACCTTAAAGAAGAATGGATTCCCTGGATTTATACCAATCCTATTTATGTGTATTGAAACAGGTCGCAGAGTTTTAAACAAATAAGGATTTGGTAATTAACCTAAACCTGAACTTGGGCAACATGAATGCTAACAAAAACACTAATCAATTAAGGTTAAAACATTTCAAGTCTAGAAAAAGGATGTAACCATGAAGAAGTTTTTGAAGATTACATTGGCGTTACTTTTTTCACTATTTGTAATAGCTTACTTTTATATTCTATTCCCACTTTGGGGATATCCTTTCAATGCGCAAAGGCATGGTCAATTGCCTTTAACTCCTGCTTGGGCCTTGGAATGCTGGTTGTGGGAAGACGATGTAAATACTGCGGCTTATGTTGATGAACTATTAGAAGGTTACAAAGAACACGACATTCCCGTTAGGACCATTCTTATTGACAGTCCCTGGGCCTACCGGTACAATGATTTTGATGTGGACACCACACTTTATCCGGATTATAAAAACTGGTTTTTTAAGCTTCAAGACGAAGGGTATCGTGTAGTGTTGTGGATGACAACTATGGTCAATAGTTATAACAACGACCTTCAACTGAAAGAAGATCCTACCTGGTTTGAAGAAGCAAAATCCAAAGGATACCTTGTCTCTGATGGGATAGAGAACAAATGGTGGAAAGGAAGAGGCGGGTTTATTGATTACACCAATCCTGAGGCCATGAAATGGTGGCGTGGCATGCAGCAGGAGGTATTTGAATTGGGAATAGATGGCTGGAAGCTGGATGGTACCGCCACTTTATTTTGGAAAAACATTGCAGGCATTCCTTTCTTCTACAAAAAAACTGCTTCAGGTCTTATGACCACGCGAACCTATATGGACCATTATTACCGAGATGAATACCGGCATGGTCTAAGGCAGAACCCGGAATTTGTCACTTTGTCAAGATCCATGGACCGTAGTTTTCATCCGGAAGGCTTTGCTCCCTTTGATGCTTCACCGGTAAACTGGGTAGGTGATCAAAAGCACGAATGGGTGACCAGTGAAATGCTGGAAGAAGCCAAAGAAGACAAGGTAGACATTGCACTGGAAGGTATTCAGGGTTTTGAATCCGCGATTACAAGCATCCTAAAAAGTGCTGATATGGGCTACAATATAATAGGATCTGATATTGCGGGATTTTCGGGAAACAAAATCCCAGCGAGATTATACATTAGGTGGGCGCAATTTTCCGCATTCAATGGCTTGTTTTTAAACGGCGGACATGGGGAACGAAGGCTTTGGAAACGCAATGAGGAAGAATTAAATATCATTCGAGAATACTCTTGGTTGCACACCGAGTTGGTTCCCTACATGTATCATTATGTGGTTACAGCCCATAAAGGTGGAAGGGTACTCATGCAACCCCTAGAAGGGAAATATCATTATATGTTTGGGGAAAGTCTTTTGGTTGCACCCATTTATCAGGACAGATTGGTAAATGAAGTAAAGCTCCCGAAAGGGAAGTGGCGCTATTGGTTTGATGACACAAAACTAATCGATGGGCCCACCACTTTTGAACAGGAATTTCCATTGGAAGAATACCCGGTTTTTATCAAAGAAGGAGCCATCGTACCAATGAACATCAAGCGTGCTTACACAGGGATAGGAAAACCTGAGGATAAAGGTTATTTAACTTTCCTAATTTATCCTGATCTGGAAGAATCCAATTTTGAGGTGTTTAGGGAAAAGGATAAAAGCACGGTCTTGACTTATAAAAACTCAGCAAAAAACTTACAGGTTGAAATTTCCGGAAAACAAATTCCACATATCCTCCATATCTCCTCCCAAGACAAACCTTCAAGTATAACTTTGGATGGAAAACTACTTTTAGAAGAAGTTGATTATAATCCGAAAACAAAAAAGTTACAAATTAAAACCTCAACTTACAGCAAAGGCCAATACCTTATCCAATATTAACCCAAATCCTATGGACAAACATTGCATAATTAAGATCAAACATCGCATTATGAAAAATACACTCCTTGTACTATTTACCTTATTCTGTTTATTGGGATGCAAAACTGCTGCTACAGACCCGGACCGCCCACTCAAAGCACCCAAGGGATACATGAATGAAACGCTCCTCAAAATGGCTTATGGTCTGGGAATGTTGGACCTAATCGACTCAAAGCCCCCTATTCCGGATGATTTAGAGGCGATAAAAGATGTAACTTATAAAACCATTGGAGATGTTGACTTACAATTGGATATCTACAAACAGAAAGGCTTGAAAGCTCCTGCCCCTACGATGGTATTTATCCATGGTGGAGCTTGGAAAAAAGGTAAAAGACAGGATTATTTGCCCTATATGATCGATTACGCCCAAAAAGGTTATGTTACGGTAACCCTCTCCTACAGGCTCTCAGGTGTCGCGAAATTTCCGGCAGCTGCCCAGGATGTCAACTGTGGAATCAAATGGGTCAAACAACATGCAGCTGATTATGGCATTGACCCGGATCGCATGGTGTTGATCGGAGGCTCTGCGGGTGGACACCTTTCGCTATTGCTCGGTTATGGAGGGGATGAAGCACTATTCAACCAAGATTGTAAGGAGCTTGGCACAGATAGTAAGGTAAAGGCGATTGTAGATTTTTATGGCCCTGTGGACATCACTACTCCCTATGCCATTACCACAGAGCAGGTACTTAGTTTTATGGGTGCTACTTATGAAGAAATCCCTGAGATGTACAAACTTGCCTCACCAAGTACCTTTATCAGCCCCGATGATCCTCCAACTTTAATCTTCCAGGGAACCATCGACTCCTTGGTCCCTGTCAGCCAATCCGACTCCCTCTCCAGCTGGTTAAATCAGGCCGGTGTTGAACATGATTACCACCGACTCAAAGGCTGGCCACATACCATGGATGCTGCCAAAAAAGTGAATGAATATGCTCAATTTTATATTGATGCTTTTCTGGAGAAACACCTTTAATTCACAATCTTTCCTAACATTACGTTTAAGATTGCTTCGCTTTGGCTCGCAACGATAGGTATTACCGCTTAAAATAAGGGTAATTGGCAGGTCCTTGCTTCCCCTCCGTAGTCATCGTAGATGTAATATCAAAACTTGATCTTTGCCAATAATAAAACTGTCCTGTTTCTGTACCGACCACAAGATCCGGCACACCATCTTTATTGAAATCAGACACCACAGGGCCATCGGTATGCCCCATCAAGGTTTTGGACAACACCCTACCCATGTATTCCAAAACCAATTTACCATCCTTCATGCCTTTATTCTTCATCCAGTCTACTGCCGGCTTGGAGGATACGATCAAATCTTCAAGGCCATCACCATCCCAGTCATGGAAGGTTATTTTTAACCGCCCACTGCTCGACCCTGTACGCTGATTGAGCAAAATGGGTTGACCATCAGGAAAGACAAAATTCCGCTGCGGATGCGTCAATACTAGTTTATCATTAACCTTTTTACGGGGATACACTGCCAAATAACCTTCATGGTCCAGCATCACCAAATCATTTAACCCATCTTCATTAAAATCCATAATCAATGGAGATGTTCTCCAAGGAGCCAATAATTCATTGTCTGCTTGCGCTATGCCCGGCCCCCAGGCTGGCCGAAGTGGTTCGCCTTCCCATTCCACGTACAATGGCTGTGGGGCTGCCAGTTTAGGGGCTTTCTTGCTACCAGTATTTTTAAAAAACACAATATTTCCATTGTGTTCATTGGCCAGAATATCCGGCAAATCATCTTCATCCCAATAACCCACATCAATGGTGCTATAGCCCCAAAAAGGTCGCTCAGTATTGGGAAGTGCTTCATCTTGGATCAATCTAATCGGTTCTCCATCAACTTCAAGTAATTTGGGAGCATCCCAGACAGGATCTTTTCCACCCAAATTTTTAATAAAGCCTATATTTCCAACTGCATTTCCACTAATAATATCATCCAATCCATCATCATCCCAATCGAAAATCCTAGGAGCTACCAAAGCCCCAAAATCAACGTATTTTGCTTCCTGTTGGATAAACACGGGAGCGGCAAATTGTGGCAATCCATCAACCATTTCACCGGTGTTCCTTAGGTAGGAGATTTTCCCGTCTTCATCTCCGGCTAAAATGTCCATAAAACCATCTCTGTTCCAATCAATTGCAGTCTGGTGCATGGTGGCCCTGGACTCGTATTGTATGGGCAGACCATCCATTTTCAAAGCCCTACCTTGGCCGAACTCATATTCTGTAGCAGAACCGGTATTTTCGAAGTAAATGATAAAATCATCGTTCCAGTCGATGTCAAAATTTTCATGATTTTTACCAATACTCAAAAAATCATAGTCTCCATCATTGTCAAAATCTGCAAACATGGGTTTCATCGATAAGCCTTCAGATAAAGGAGATTCATCTGATTTCAAAAGTCTTTGGGGATTTTCATACACAGGATCCTCATTGGTACCGCTGTTTTTCAGTAACAACACATGGTTTTTTCCATCTGTTACAAAATCTAGCTTTTCTGCCGCTTTGCCCAACTTCCCTCGATAAGTTCTGGGTTTGTCCCGTGTGGCTACCGCCATCAAATCATACACACCATCCCCATCAAAATCGATAATTTTCCATTCTGTTTTGCAGTTGTGCAGGTAATCATAGCCTTCGTCAGGTAAATGCACTTCATTTTCATCCCAAAAGACATTTTGAGGCACATTTTTATAAATCAAAAGCTTTTCTCTAACCCGATCAGGGGTAAGCACGTGCACTCCTTCCCCCACATAGGAGGTTTGAAATCTTGAACCATCGTCTCCAAGTCTCCTTCGCTCAAAGGAAACTTTCATCCTTCTTCTAAATACAGGCATTTCTGTATTGCCTGTAATATTCTCAAAGTAGAAAATTCCGGATTCCGTATAGCTTCCGGATTCTGAAATCAACAAATCCAGATCTCCATCCCCATCAAAGTCCATGGGCATGGGTACGGCTTTAAAACCAGCATCCAGGTCTACCAGCAGGCCGGGATTATTGTAGGCAAGCTTGTGGAGCATATCGTCCCTATAGGTACTTGATTCTATTGCCTGCTGATCTGCTTCACAGGAAAATAGGAAAAGGCTACCTATTGCTAAAATAGGCAGCCAGGTTTTAATGGGTTCAATCATTATTGTAAAATGTTTATTGCTATATTTTAATATAAGTATTGTTTTTATACATGTACCAAAGGATCAGGTAGAGCAAACCAAAACCACCAAGGGTAGTCAAAGCCCCATAATAGGCACCTGTATATTGTTCTAGTCCGAACATTAGGAAATCTGCAATATCAGGGAAGCTTATCACATGGGAAAGTACATAAGCAGTAATCGCGTTCATTCCAATCACCTTGAACATAAAGGCCCATTTATACTTGCCTTTGACATCTATGATCCAGTAAAAAATGGCTAATAAAATAAAACATACCCCTGAGGAGGCCAAGACAAATGAACTGGTCCATATTTTTTTGACGATCGGATGCCAGATACCCCAAATCATGCCTAAGGCAAGCCCTGCTATTCCGACCAACAAAAGATAAAGAGCTACTTTTTTTCGTGGCAAGTTGGATTTTATCAGTTCTCCTGCAAATAAACCGGAAAGCGTTGTGGCAATAAAGCCAAAACCTGTCAATACCCAAGTATATTGATAGCCATCGTCAAACCGCCCCAATACTAGATGGTCAAAATACAAAGCATAATTTTTATCAGGAAGAATCACACTTTGACCAGCTCCCGGAACATTGGGAACTGTGAGTATCAAGGCATAAATGATCAAACAGGCAGCAAACATAATATAGCGCCCTTTCCTGCTCAAATAAATAAAAGCCAGACAAGAAAAGAAATAGCCTACAGCAATCGCTTGAAGGGTATTGCTAAAGATTTTAAAGGTATTGATATCCAAAGCCAATAAATTCCCTTGCACAATCCAACCCAGAAAAAACAGGATCAAAACCCGCTTGAAGAGCTTTTTATAAATTTGGGCTTTGCCCGTATTTTCCTGCATTCTTTTGGACAAAGAAAAAGGGATAACGGCCCCCACCATAAATAAGAATAGTGGCATGATAATATCATAAAAGGTGGATCCAAACCAATCGGGATGACTGAATTGATTGGCCAAAAAACCTGTAAAAGGGGTTTGCCCTCCTTTGTGTAGCAAGGCAAAGAAACGGTCAGCAAAAATAATAAACAACATATCAAATCCCCTAAGAGCATCTATGGAGAGGATTCTGTTTGGCTTAATGGCTTGTTCAATCATAAAAACTTGGCTTTGGTGGTTAATGGTATCAATAAATCGTTTTCATTCATTTAAAGTGTCCAAACACTTTAGGTAAATACCCTTACCCTCCGTGTTTGGTCTATGTGAAATTCAGGAACTAAAACCTAAATAAGTAATTAATTATCTATCAGCAATACAATCGTAGCATCCGAGAAAAAGGCTATTTCCCAAAAAGTTTGTTCCGCTTTTTCCATTTAATCTTGGCTACATAAACACTGCCGTCACTACCGTATTGCTCTACTCCTTCCGGCTGCATCCATTCGGAAACAGTCACCCATGTTTCTTTGGGACTAATCTCAGTAACACCAAAATTACCCAGCCTGGCTCCTCTTTCCGGCACCAATATCACTTCAGTATCACGTATTACTGCCAGCTTTTCCGTATCTACTTGGGCCATAAATAAGGGTGCCCGATGCCTAAACACATGGTCATTGTCCGCTCCTTTTCTGGTATAAACCAAATACAAAGCGTCGGAATGCCTGACCCAATGCTGTTGGGTATTGTAATTACCTAAAAGAGAACCATCGTCGAAAGTCCATGGTTTGATCTCATCGTAATGTAAACCATCCGCACTGGTTGTGATATAACCTTGCAGGTCATTTCTAATGGTAAGAAAATATTTACCCCCAAATTCCATCAAAGAAGGTTCGTGCAAACCTCTTGTATCATTGTCCACCTTTAAGGAATTGCCTTTTTTCAAAAATCGCAACTCCTTACCGTCAAAACTGCAATGACAGACCACCACTCTTGAATTTTTTCCCGGAGGTTTATAGTAAATAGGCAATAAGATAGAACCATCAGGTAAATCCAATCGCTGCACACAGCCGGCGCCTGCACTGAAAAACGTTTCACCTTCCGGCATTTCGAGCTTTTTCCAAGACAACCAGTCTTCTGCTTGTGGATCATATACTGAGTAGGCGGTATGCCTGGGGCGGGGATTGGCCACTTTCCATTCCGGGGTGTACACGATGGTATGCCCTATTCCCAGCAATACACCGGTTTTACTGTGCCACTTGGGCCAAAAATCCGCTGCTGCCACAGGCCGTTCCTGCCCATTTATATCTTCAATTCTAGGTGCCAAAGGTTCCGATTTCCGGGGTTTGGTCCAGGTTTTTCCGCCATCTTTGCTTAGGATTTGGTACATGCCTTTAAAGACATCGCTCCCCTCCAGATCCAGGGTACTCATGGTCATGACTATTTCCTTTGACCCATCCACTGTGCCCGCTCTGGGATGTACCCAGCATTGTTTGCCATCAAACAACTTGGCTACTACATCGAGACTATGGCTAAATTTAGGAGCAAATGGGGCTTTGGAAAAAGAAAAACCTACCTGTGGTAGACCTATTGCTAAAACGGACACACTGCTTTTTAAAAGAAATCCTCTTCGGGTAGCCATGTTAAAGATTTTTGGGAAATGGAGAATAATGAACCAATATTAAGGAAACATACGGAAAAACACCCTTACAAACCACCGTTTTTTCACAAATTAACAATACTATTATCTGATTGGTAATTACCAAACTCCTTTTAATGGTGCTTCTAAAGTAAAACCGACTGTATGAAGATAATCATAAAGCAGATTTTCACCGTATGATTTTCAGATGGCCGGTATATTTCTGTAAATTCAGGCCTTGGCAAGGAGTCTATCTTTAGCAACAAACCTCAGGTTACCGAAAACAATGAAACACACCACGTTTAAAACTTTCTTGACTTCAAACCTTATGATTGAAGAAAAGGAAATAATATCAATCCTTGAAAATTGTAAGGTAAAACAGGTGAAAAAAGATGAATTTTTACTGAGAAAGAACGAACATTGCAGCCATACTTTTTTCGTAGAAAAAGGACTTTTAAGACAATATTCTATTGACAATAAAGGCAAAGAGCATGTCTTGTCCTTTGCACCTGAAAACTGGTTTGTAACCGATCGTGAAAGCAGTTATTTTAACCAGCCTTCTGTTTATTTCATCCAAGCATTGGAGGACAGTCAAGTGGTGTTTTTAGACGAAAGCTTTATTCAAATGCTTTCAAATAAGGTCCCAAATTTCACGGATTTCAACAATCGACTGCTACACAATCATATCCGCCATTTGCAAAACAGAATCAATCATTTGTTGAGTACCAATGCAGAAGACAGGTATTTACAGTTTGTTAAAATGTACCCGGATATACTTTTGAGGGTTCCTCAAACAATGGTGGCCTCTTATCTAGGCATTACACCGGAAAGCCTAAGCCGGGTCCGAAAAGAACTGGCGAAAAAAAATTTCAAGGGATAGCTTCTTATCATAGATCAATGCACAGAGGTTCTCTACTTGGTAAATTTGTAGTATTAAACAATAAGAGCTATGAAAACAAGAACAGTAGAATTGATAGCAAGTCCCAAAGAGCCTCACTTTGTAGGTGATGGTTTTCGTGTGCATAATTTTATCCCCAGTGGTTACAGGCTAGATATGCAAAGGGTAAACCCTTTTATTTTGTTGGATTATAATTCACCTTATAAATTCCCTCCTTCAAGTCAACCAAAAGGGGTGGGCGTACACCCACACAGAGGATTTGAAACCGTCACTATTGCTTACAAAGGCAAAGTTGAACACCACGACAGCAGTGGTGGTGGCGGAGTGATCGGCGAAGGCGATGTGCAATGGATGACTGCAGCAAGTGGTGTATTGCACAAAGAATACCATGAAAGAGAATGGAGCAAGTCCGGTGGAGAATTTCAGATGGTACAACTATGGGTTAACCTGCCCGCAAAGTACAAAATGAGTCCCCCTAAGTACCAGGCCATAAAAAATAAGACAATCCCCCGCCATGTGTTGGAAGACAATGCAGGGCAGATTGAAGTGATAGCAGGTGCCTACAAAGATGTCAAAGGCGTTGCCTCCACTTTTACCCCCTTGCATATGATGAATGCAAAACTAAACAAGGGTGGAAAAGCAGATTTTGAATTTCCCGCTCATTACAATACGGTATTGCTTGTATTGGAAGGGAGTATTGTGATCAACGGAAGCGAAAAAATGCCAACCAATCATTTGGCATTGATGGCAAATGATGGAGAAAACTTCACAATCGAAGCCGGCGAAGATGCTGTGGTATTGGTTCTCAGTGGAGCACCAATTGATGAACCCATTGCTGCGCATGGTCCTTTTGTTATGAACAGCAAGGAGGAGTTAATGGAAGCCTTCAATGATTTCAACAATGGTAAATTTGGCTATTTAGAAGATTAATAGTCTATGAAAAAACAAATCCGGAAGTGTGGGGTTACCGCTTCCTGAGCGGAGCCGAAGGTGTAGGTGTTTCCGATACGCCACCCTATGGCTTCGACTCCGCTCAGCCACCGGGTATTGAGTTCACTCAGCCGTTAGGTATCGGCTCCGCTCAGCCGCCGGGTTTGATGTGAAGCAGCTTGATCTAAATATATGCTTAGAGGTGATTGATTAAGTACCGCTTTTGATGTATGACCCGTCCTGAAAAAAGTTTACAGTTTTAAAATTTATTGTTTGTTAGTACTACCCCAAATTTACATGCGATCTACCTGCTAGTTTCATCAGCCCAATGAATTTCAGAAAATCAGCTATAAATACCTTTTTCTGCAATTCCCCCTTGGCAAGGGGGCGCAGGGGGATTTTTAAGGCACATTATCTCAAGTTTAGAATGAAGTTTTCGTGACTTCATTCTTCAATTCCCAATCATCAATATAATTTCCTATCTCCATTAAAACATAGGGCATAGATTTCTAGACATCCCTGTCCAAAAACCTTAGAAGAAAGAGATCCATTTTCTCCAAAATCAATTGCCGTTTTTGGTCTTGAACCACCGATTCAGGGTAAAAATGGCTATCTCCATCAATTTCGATTACCAATTGTAGTTTCTTAGAGTAAAAATCAACCATAAAATGCCCTAATGGTTTTTGCCTATTGAAAGCATAGCCTCGAAATTGACTACCTTTTAGCTTTTGCCATAGTAAAACTTCGGATAGGGTTGAATGAGTTCTTAATTCTCTTGAAAAATCTTTTAAATTTTTATCATAAGGAAGAAAATGCATGGTAAAATATAGAAATTTTTATACTTATTTTCTAGATTTCCACTTTAATTAACAGGGTTTAGCGTTTTAAATTTTATTTTTTTATTTAAAAATACGTAACAAAATCCCCCTTGCTCTCCGCCGCGGCGGAGGGATTCTGATGCGTTTGATATCATACTGGACCCTGGGCGGAAGGGGTAGGTATTACGCGTACGTAACCCTAAGGCTTCGGCTCCGCTCAGCCGCCGGGTTTGGTATTACCATGATAGCACCCGGTTGAGCTGCTACATTGAATACTGTCATTTTGATTTTAAAAAAGTTAATTCTGAGCATATTGATTTTATTAAGAACGCCCTCACTGCAAACACATATTTGAAAGGGGCAATCGCGCTGGATAAAGCTGAGCCAATTTTACCTAAGTGAATTAGGAGAAAACGAATACAAAACAGGCTGAAAAATCACAAATACAGGAAGGAAAATGGGCTAAGTGTTAAAAATGTTCTCCAATAATTTGGTTTGCAGGGTTAAGTTTTCTAAAATTAATCTGAATTAGCAACAACGACCTTTCCTCCCACAAGGTAAAGGTCAAAACCCAAAATATACAATGAAGCCTACCGATACGAGTAATCCGGAATATTACCATAAGGTAGTGGACTGTCAGTACGCCTGTCCAGCCCACACCCCGGTCCCTGAGTATATCCGAAAAATTGCAGAGGAAAAATACACTGAAGCCTACATGATCAATTGGGAGTCCAATGTATTCCCTGGGGTTTTAGGCCGAACCTGTGACCGCCCCTGCGAACCTGCCTGCAGAAGGGGAAGAGTAGAAGAAGAACCTGTAGCGATCTGTAGGTTAAAAAGAGTGGCCGCAGACAACAAAGGAGATGTCAAAGCCCTAATGCCTCATGCACCATTCCCTTCCAATGGCAAGAAAATCGCCCTTATAGGAGGAGGTCCTGCTTCACTGACGGTGGCCAGAGATCTTGCACCTTTGGGCTATGAGATCCACCTTTTTGATGAGCAGATTGCCGGAGGAGGTATGATGCGAAGCCAGATTCCTGCATTTCGACTGCCTGAAGAAGTGCTCAATGAAGAAGTTAATTACATTCTGGATCTAGGCATTCACACCCAATTCATGCATTATGTAGATAGCCTGAAAGGTGTTCTGGAGCAAGATTACGATGCGGTATTTGTAGGCACCGGAGCTCCCAGAGGTCGTGACTTACCCAAACTTCCAGGAAGACAGGAAGCAGATGCGAATATCCATATCGGTATCGAATGGTTGGCAAGCGTGGCTTTTGAGCATACCAAAAAAATTGGCAAAAAAGTAATTGTTTTAGGTGGTGGCAACACCGCCATGGACTGCTGTCGTACTTCTCGCCGAATGGGTGGAGAAAGTGTAAAAGTAGTGGTTAGAAGTCCATTCAAGGACATGAAAGCCTCTCCCTGGGAAAAAGAAGATGCCCAGCATGAAGACATTGATATCTTCGATAATCATGTGCCACTTAGTTTCGAAGTAGAAAATGGCAAGCTGATCGGTATGAAATTCCAAAAAGTGGATGCCGTCTATGACGACAAGGGCAAAAGAAAACTGATCCCAACCGGTGAGCCAGACGTTTTTATAGAAGCAGACGAAGTTTTGATTGCCATAGGTCAGGAAAACAGCTTCCCCTGGATCGAAAGAGACATAGGACTAGAGTTTAACGAATGGGAAATGCCCACGGTAGACGAGGTAACCTTCCAGTCTACAAACCCTAAAGTCTTTTTTGGTGGAGATGCTGCATTCGGACCCGAAAACGTGATCACTGCGGTCGCTCATGGTCATCAGGCAGCAGTATCCATGCACCTGTTTTGTGAAGAAAAAGATCTAAAGAAACGGCCTGCCCCATTCACCAAGCTGTTCAGCACCAAAATGGGTATCCATGAATGGGCCTATGATAGCCCTGTAACCATCGATCAAAGATTCCTGGTCCCACAGGCAGAGAAATCTCTGACATTGGTAGACCGAAAGAAAGAGGTGGAACTGGGATTTAACCTGCCCACAGGTTTCAAAGAAGCCCAACGTTGTCTAAACTGCGATGTACAAACGGAATTCTCCACTGATCTCTGTATAGAATGCGATGCGTGTATGGACGTCTGTCCCACCTCCTGCATTACATTTACCGGAAACGAGCCGGAAGAAGATGAATTAAGACAAAAACTACTGGTACCCGCGACTAACAAGTCTCAGGACATATTGGTGTCAGACACCCTCAAAACCGGCAGGGTAATGGTGAAAGATGAAGATGTATGTCTTCACTGCGGACTATGTGCCGAAAGATGCCCCACCTCCGCCTGGGACATGAAACAATATTTTTACAGTGTAACAAAAGCAGGAAGTATATGAAGGAGCAAGAAGCCATTGCCCACCCTCAAGCAAGAGTAAATGATTTTGTAGCGCGATTTGCCAATGTCAACGGAACCGGATCCGCCAGTGCCAATTTTCTATTTGCCAAAGCCATATTCAGGATGGGTATTCCCGTCACCCCTAAAAACATTTTCCCTTCCAACATCCAGGGTTTACCTACCTGGTATGAAGTGAGGGTAAGTGAAAAGGGCTACCTGGGCCGCAGAGAAGGCATAGACCTCCTTGTGGCAGTCAATGCGCAAAGCATGAAGCAGGACATAGAAAGCGTACATCCCGGAGGCTACCTCATGTATGACAACACCAAAAAACTGCATACGGATATGATCAGGGGAGACATTCATTATCTGGGAATTCCCATGATGGAGATGGCCAACGAAAACTATAGCAACCCCCGACAAAGGCAACTGTTTAAAAACATTATTTATGTCGGTGCACTTTCCGTATTGCTAAACATAGAGTTTGAAGTATTGGAAACATTGCTCAAAGAACAGTTTGCAGGCAAAGAAAAACTGATCGCTCCAAATGTAAAAGCGCTGCAACTGGGAATGAATTATGCCCGCGAGCATTTCGATTACCCACTTGATTTTCACCTGGAAAGAAGGAATCTTATCAAGGACAAAATCTTGGTAGACGGCAATACGGCCTGTGGACTAGGCGCTGTATATGGAGGAGCAACGGTAATGGCATGGTACCCAATCACCCCTTCTACTTCTGTTGCAGAGGCATTTGAGAAATTTGCAAGCAAATACCGCATAGATCCCGAAACGGGAAAGAAAAATTACGCAGTGGTACAAGCCGAAGATGAGCTGGCAGCCATGGGAATGGTCATCGGCGCCAACTGGAACGGTGCCAGGTCACTGACAGCCACCAGTGGTCCGGGTGTTTCCTTAATGAATGAATTTATAGGCTTGGCTTATTTTGCAGAAGTACCTGCCGTATTGGTAGATGTGCAAAGGGCCGGCCCCAGTACCGGCATGCCCACAAGAACGCAACAGTCGGACATTACCATCGCCGCCTATGCCTCCCATGGGGATAGCAAGCACCCTTTGTTATTCCCCTCTACTCCCAAAGAGTGTTTTGAAATGACAGCTACCTCCTTTGATCTGGCAGATCGCCTTCAGACCCCCATCATACTGATGACAGATCTGGATCTGGGCATGAACGATCATATGAGCGAGCCATTTACATGGGATGCTGAAAAGAAATATGACAGAGGAAAAGTATTGAACAGGGAAGAACTAGAAGCCATGGGCAGGTTTGGCAGGTACCTGGACAATGAAGGAGACGGTATTCCTTACAGGACCTATCCCGGCACCCATCCATCCAAAGGCGCCTTCACCACCAGAGGAACTTCCAGAGATGAGTATGCCGTGTACACTGAAAACAGTGAAGCCTATGTGCGCAATATGAAACGCCTGCAAACCAAGTGGGAAACGGCAAAAAAAATAATGCCCGAACCTCACTTGTATCAAGAAGAAAACCGGCAGGAAATAGGCATGTTGTTCTTCGGAACCTCCACCTATTCTTCAGAAGAAGCCAAAGATTTGCTGGCAGAAAAAGGCATTCACCTGGATGCCATTCGCATCAAAGCCTTCCCCTTTGGAGAAGCTACTGAGACATTTATCCAATCTCACAAGCTTGTGTTTGTCATCGAGCAAAACAGAGATGGGCAGCTTCGCAGCCTGATCATTAATGAAATGCAAACCAATCCTGCGAAACTAGCCCCTGTACTGAATTATGATGGCATGCCCATCACTGCAGACGACATCGCTTCCCAAATCACCAATTATTTAAAGCAAAAAACCGCCGTAGCTCATGACTTATCTGAAACCTTTATTTAGACACCCAAAATTGCCCAAAAACAAGCTTGGGTATACACTTAAGGAGTATGAAGGAAGTATTTCCACGCTCTGTGCAGGTTGTGGACATGACAGTATCAGTGCCACGATTGTGCAGGCTTGTTATGAACTGGACATTGAGCCCCATCTGGTAGCCAAAATTTCCGGAATAGGTTGCTCTTCCAAAACCCCGGCCTACTTTCTAGGCAATTCCCATGGTTTTAACTCTGTGCACGGCAGAATGCCTTCCGTAGCTACAGGAGCCAATATGGCCAATAAAAACCTGGTATATTTTGGTGTTTCAGGAGATGGTGACACAGCCTCCATCGGTATGGGACAGTTTGTGCATGCCATCCGCAGAAACCTCAACATGGTCTACATTGTGATGAACAATGGCTGCTATGGCCTTACCAAAGGGCAAGATTCAGCTACTGCCGATGTAGGGTCTAAAAGTAAAGCAGGGTCTATCAATCCATTTCAACCTGTGGACCTTGCCAGTCTGGCAGTAGAATTAGGAGCCACCTTTGTTGCCCAGAGTTTCAGTGGTGACAAACAGCAGTTGGTTCCACTTATCAAGGCTGGTATACAACACAAAGGCCTGGCCTTTATTAATGTAATGTCCCCGTGTGTCACTTTCAACAACAATCCCGGATCCACCAAATCCTATGATTATGTACGTGAACACATGCAAGCCACGGGCACTTTGGATTTTGTTCCCGAAGAAAAACCCATTCATGCCGAGTATGAGGAAGGTACGGGCACGGCTGTATCGCTACATGATGGCTCTGAGATGAAATTACACAAATTGGCACCGGACTGGGACCCCGAAGACAGGGTATCCGCAGCCAATGCTATTCAGCAAGCACGATTAAAGGATGAAATACTCACCGGCTTACTGTACATCAATACGGAATACGGTGACTTGCATGACATTATCGACACTTCCGATACACCTTTAAATACCATGAAGGAAAATACGTTGTGTCCGGGAACGGAAAAACTGGACACCATCAATGCGGGATTCAGGTAAAAAAATCCTGACACCATCACATTCGAAACAAACAAAACCCCATCGCTTTTACTAGAGATGGGGTTTTGTTTTTTATTCCTTCTAATTCTAAAATAAGGTGATAACCAATGGGATGGTTAACAACATTTGAAATTTCATGAATCTGTTCGTATGACCTCAAAATTGATTCGAATTCCATTTTCGCTATTTGGGTCATTGGCATCCCAGCATCAAATTTCTCCTTGACTAGTAATGCCTTTGCGAAATCCTCGGGAGGCAGTCCGCTAGGACGAGTCACTCTTTGGCCGAACCGATGGAAAGGCAATGTGCTGTAGGCGTGGGAAAACGGCTTAGGGATAGGAACGGAAATCCTTTCGGCAAGGCAGAGCGTAGGGAAAGATTGGAGGGATAGCCCGCTGAAGGAAAGCCCCAAGTCCAGCAAAAGAAATTACTATCAAAAATTCCCTTCCGGAAGATCTCCATAAAACAACTTTACTATCAAAAACCAGACACTGATAATTCTGCAGCATACATAAAGACTATCATACTTAAAAAAGATCCTGGCTTTCCTGGAATCATTCTGCTTTCAAAAAATCAATAAACCGTAAAAATTGATCTGAAAGAATAGTTTGAATGAGAGTTCAATACTTAAGATAAACAACGTTAGCATCCTGAAATAAACGCTTAGAAAAATATAAAAGCTTCAACTCACTATGATGCAAAGAGCGAAACTGAACCAAAACCTGCAATTCCAGTTTTATAAATCATCATGTGAAATTCATTCTGTTCGTCAATCATAAGAAAAAGAATGCTTTTCAAAGGTTCCTCCCATTTAGAGGGAAGGTTTTTTTGCCCACAACTCACTTGTGAATAGACTTCCCAGTAATACCAAGTTTATCTTCTAATGAGGAAATACGAATTAGATACTTATTGGAGACTAAAAATTGCCTGTAGATAGAGTCAACGATCATAATTGAAAAGATAGATAGAAAAAATCATAACTGTATTTTGGCACATTCCCAGAAAGGAATGCCTTAATTAATTATGGGGAAAATATACAAGTTCAAAAACCTATCTCCAAAAGAGACCCATGAAACAAATTGCAACGCATTGAAAATCTCAATCGTATTTTTCCAAAAAAATTTTCTAAAAATGAAAACTAATTCCCTAATAACACGTAATTTAAGAAATAATAGTTAATGATTATTTAATACTCTATAACCCAAAAACCATGAAAAAAATCATATTTTTAGCTTTTATAGCTATTTTTTTGTCCTTTACCCCACTTTTCTCTCAAGAAACGAGTTGGGATTATCCTATTCGACCTGGAAGTAGGGAATGGGCTACACTACCCACTACCGCAGATAGGGTAAAAGCCATTCAAGTACCTGAGGACGTACTGCCCAAGCTATCGGATCAACAATTGCTGGATCTTATTTTAAATTACCCTTTCTTTAATAGTTATATCTTATCGGATAACCCGTTTGATGGATACCAAAGAACAATGGTGACACTGAATGCTTATGGAGAACTAAAGTCTAGACCGGAAAGCCTTAATATTATTTTCGATCATTACAACAGGATGGATTTTTCTCAAATAAATAAATTGGGGGAAAGTGCTGAGATTGGAAGGTTTGCGTTACGAGTTTCAGCAATAGAGTTGATGCTAACTGATTTTAGTTTGGACAAAACCTTATCTCTGGAAGAATCTGAGAAAATATTGGAAGGCGTATCAAGAAAATACACAGAAAAATCCGTTAACGAGGAAGAGCTACTGGGCTTGGGAAAGCTAACTACCGCTTTTCTGGCCGCCAATGTGTTTAATGGACAACCTACTTTAAAAAACAAAATCTATAAAAAAAACGAGCTAGAAAATTTTGTAGCAAACATACGTGTTATAAGCAATGATTTTGTAGATAATATTATCAATCAAATTAATTATCCCCAAAACCGATGAAAACAAGAATATATATTCTAGCGATCGCCTTATTGGCCTTCTGTTCACAATCCTGCAATAGCGTGGATCAAGATGATCCGGAGTTAAACGAGCTGTTGCTTTCCTGCAATGCCACTGATCCCATCAACGATCTGCAATGGCTGGGTGACCTCGATGCCGAGTATGAGCAATTGTGGCAAACGTACCGTATTATGGTAGTTGAATTCGAAAGGAAAGGTTATATCGTTTTGGATGGTACTCTGAGTTCTTCCCCTGCGTCTACCATATTTAATTGTAATGGAGATGTAGCCCTAAATAGTACATTAAAGGGAATCTCTTACAATGATTTTATTGACAACATGAGAATAGTAAAAGTTTTAAAAACCAAAAACTGGCCATGAAAAAGCTCTACGCATTTATAATTTTTAGCACACTAATCACATCGACTTTATTAGCGCAAAATGTATATACTCCAAAAGGCACTTTGGTTCCAACTAATTCATATTTCACATATAACACTCCCCAAAGTACAATAAACGCATTTTATGACGATTTAAACAATGGCCTTTATGGACACACCCCTGTAGTTGTTGCAAGCGTAAATGATAATTATAATTGTCACGGATATGCCTGGAACATGTATCCTTCAAATGGAAGACAAGTAGCATTAGATGATCCCACATATAATGCAGTTAGTACTTATATCAATGATCAAAGTTTCAAAACTACAACCAACACTACATTGCCAGGTGTACTTGTCCGTTACAGTGGAGACCATTCTGCTGTAGTTATAAACGTAACAAATCGGCTAATGTCCAAATGGGGATGGGCAACGCTCACTAGACATGCTCCGGGTGACGTTCCTCCAGGATATGGTCTCCCGGCTAGTTACTATCGGTGTAACTTCCCTTCGAAGTTAACCCACGCACAAATAGACAACGGGACAATATCATATGGAACCTACCCTTCATTCGAAGCAAATACTGGTTCACACCGAATTGATGTTTATGGAACCCCACATACTACTTATTCATTTGCAACCCAGCCAAGTGTTCCAGGAATATCCATTTATGGTCAGTATTCAAACACAGTGCTTTTTGATAAACCGGCATATAATCAGCAAGGCCGATATATATTTGTAACTATGAGCAACGGATGTACAGTACCTTCAGCTCAAACAAGTATCTATGTTTATGATCCACCGGGAGCATCTATGATGATTTACCCTGTTCCGACAGATGATGAAGTAACGATCCAATTTGCTGATTTAGAAGAAAAGCTTGTGATGGAAGATATGACTTACGATGGGGAAGGTCCATCTTTACCAGTTTCCATAGAAGTATTCAATGGAAACAACATAAAAGTTGCCGATTTATCTGAAGAGGTAATAGTTAGAAAAAGCAATAAGGTGAGTCTTGCTCACTTAGGGAAAGGAACTTACTATATCAAAGCAATTTTTAAAGACGGTTTTGTAGAAACAAAAAGGGTAATTGTAAAATAAATTATCATAAGAAAATCCAATACCAGAATATTTCGGAAGCCCGGGCAAAAAGTTCGGGCTTTTTTGAAAAAAAAGGAATAGATATGAAAAAAACTAAGCATATTATTAGGGTTGGTTTTGTTCCCGCTTTTGGTTCACTCCCAAGACTTGGAAAAAGTAAAAACATGGTTTTAGGAGAATTACCGAGAAACACAAAGAAAATGTATTTCGCATGATTGAGGGGATGTATTGGGAAATAGCCAATAGCAGTACTAAGGACAGAGTAACGGAAGTGATTTTAAAGGAAATGAATAGAGCGAAGGAAAGGGCAAAATCTTGTAGCCACGTGTGAAACCCGTGGTAAATACAGTGTATACGCCAAAATCCTGATGTCAGCTAGCTAAGTAACGTTACATTTCTCTATGCTTTAGAATTTCGGGATAGCCCTGACTCAGTTTTCCTTCCCATTAAACGGGTTAAATTTCCGACTCCCTACATGCATGCCCACAGCCCTGCAGACCGTTTTGTCTCCATACTTGCCATTGAGTCGATCCAAGGCCTGGTACAAAGAAATACGTTCTTCTGTATCTTCAAATAAGTTGATCTGATAATGCCCATGCACCAGCCCGCTAAAGCGAACACCTATCAAACGAATCAGTAAACGCCGTTGGTACAGTTGCTGAAAAAGCGCCTTTACCAGGGGAAGGAGGACATGGTCTGCTGAAGTATAAAATACCCGGCGCTGTACCGTATGGGTATCAAAATCAGAATACCGGATCTTAACGGATACAGTAGAAGTCAGTTTTTGCTGCTGCCTCAGCTTACTTGCCAGCTGTTCTGTCATGGCCGTAAGTGTGGCCTCCAGCAGGCCTACATCAATGGTGTCTTGCTCGAAGGTGTTTTCTGTGGAAATGGATTTGGCTTCCGAATAAGGGGTAATGGGAGAGCGATCGATACCATTGGCCTTCTCCCAAATCATCAGCCCATTTTTGCCAAAGGCAGATTCCAACAACTCCGCAGGCATGGCTTGCAGGGTGTGGATTTTCTTTACGCCCATATTGTATAGGGTATGGGAAGTTTTCTTCCCTATCATGGGGATTTTTCTCACAGACAATGGTGCCAAAAAAGGCTTCTCCTCTCCATAAGGCACTTGTTTCTCATTATTGGGCTTGGCTTCTCCCGTGGCCACTTTGGACACCGTTTTATTTTGTGAGAGTCCTAAAGAAATGGGTAAACCACTTTCTTTGATGATTTTTTGTCGCAGCTCCTGCGCCATCTTATAACAGCCAAAAAACCGGTCCATGCCCGTATAGTCCACATAAAATTCATCTATAGAAGATTTTTCAAAAAGCGGCACACTCTCACGGACAATTTCAGTGATCTCACTGGACTTCTGGCTGTATTTCGCAAAATCACCTCTAATCTGCAAAGCCTCCGGACAAAGCTGCCTGGCCGTACGCATGGGCATGGCAGAATGAATGCCAAACTTCCGGGCCTCATAGCTGCAAGAAGCCACCACTCCCCTGTCTCCGGATCCTCCGATCAGAATAGGCTTGCCCATAAGCCGACTGTCATACAAACGCTCTACCGACACAAAAAAACTGTCTAAATCCATGTGTACAATGTTTCGTCTTTCTGCCATTACCTTCCTCTCCTAGTATGATTTACAATCTATTTTGTTAATTTTATTGACATTTTATTGTTTATAATTTAAACAATTGTTTTATATTTAAACCATTGATTTCATTAAAAAATTTGACCATGTACCTCCACAGCAATATCAAATTACTGCGCAAAAGAAAAGGGATCACACAATCCCTAATGGCCGAATCACTGGGCATCAGCAGGTCCAAGCTTGCCGGCTATGAACTAAGTATCAGCCCTCCGCTGGATACATTGGTGAAGATTTGTGAATACCTGGAGGTATCGGTAGATCTGATCTTGAAGGAAAACCTAGAAAAATATCCTGCTCACAAACTCAGGGAGGTGTTGGAAACCAGTCGCTACCTCAAAGGCCGCGACCTGCGCATCCTCACTACTACGGTGGATGCGCAAGGTCGTGAATTAATAGAAGTGGTTTCTCAGAAAGCAAAAGCCAGTTACCTGGCAGGATTTTCAGACCCTGACTTTATTGGGGATTTGCCTCGGTTTCACCTCCCCTTTCTCCCACAGGACAAAAAATACAGGGTTTTTCAGGTAGATGGAGACTCTATGGAACCCATCCCTGACGGGGCATGGATCATTTGTGAATACATAGACGATTGGACAGCCATACGTGACGGTGAGAAATACGTTATTGTCACCGAGCAGGATGGGGTTACTTTCAAACTGACTTACAACCAATTAAGCAAAAAAAAGCAGCTCTTACTCTGTTCAAGTAATCCTTTGTATCCCCCTTTTGAAGTAAAAGCGGAGACGGTTCGGGAAGTATGGAAATACCGCATGATGATGGTATAAGTATCTCAAATAAATTGGTAAAAGCAGAAATTAAAGTTACCTTTAGTCCAGTAGACAATCACCATCCGTATAATTTACAGCAACATTTTACGCTGTTATCTGTTAATAACATACAACCTTCTAAATCCCCATGAATAGGGCACTCAGAAGGTCGCTTGCAATTATTTTTATTTTGAAATGCAACAATGCCACAGGGCTTTCATTACCCCTTTTAGTAGACCTCGGCAATGCTCAGGAGAAGCTGATCGGATGAGGGAGAACTAAAAAGTCAGAGGCGGAGCATAGAGTAGCAAATTGACAAATGCCTATTCCAGGCTAAAAGAATTGAATAATAGTATATTTCATTGAAGCGTCAGCAGTAATACTGAATTAGTAGCGTTTAAACCTTTTGTTGGTTTTAAAATTGTAGAGGATATGAAAGAAACAGTAGTCATTACGTCGCCCTTAGGAAATATCAGACTTGTCGCTGCAGATGGTTTTTTGCTGTCCTGTAGTTTTACAGAAGACCCTGTAACAGAGAGAATAAACAACTTGTTTTTCCTAGACATCATCAGTCAATTGAATCGTTATTTCGATGGAGACCTCCGGATTTTTGATATTCCGGTAGCCATTGGAGGCAGCACATTCCAAAAAAAGGTTTGGATGGAAGTAAATAAGATTCCTTTTGGACAAACGGCTTCTTACCAGGACATTGCCAATGCCCTTTCTAAGCCTACCGCTGCCCGTGCTGTAGGTGCAGC
The DNA here is from genome assembly GCF_030546805.1 of Cyclobacterium sp. 1_MG-2023. Classification (GTDB taxonomy): domain Bacteria; phylum Bacteroidota; class Bacteroidia; order Cytophagales; family Cyclobacteriaceae; genus Cyclobacterium. The sequence continues at coordinate 222,120 of NZ_JAUOPC010000012.1, forward strand.
CAATGGCACCAACCCACTATTGATTGTTATTCCGTGTCACAGGATCATTGCCAGTACGGGAGAGTTGACCGGCTATGCCGGAGGGCTGTGGAGAAAGCTTAAGCTGCTACAAATGGAAGCCATGGATCAGCCGGGTCAACAATATAATTTGGGTTTTTAATTTTCCAGTCAAACGCTTTTTTCTTTTTACCAACATCCCTATTTTTAAAGATGGAAAAGGTAAAAATTCATCTTTACACACCTCAATTGGCCTCTTATTTTCTCTCCATCAATCAGGAATGGATAGAAAAGTATTTTACCATGGAAGCTTTTGACATTGCCCAACTGCAAAAACCGCAGGAAACCATCCGGGATCATGGCGGTGAAGTTTTATTTGCCGAATGGGACAAGGAAATTGTAGGCACAGTGGCTTTGAAAAAAATAAATGAAGCTCAGTACGAATTAATTAAAATGGGCGTATCACCCAAAGCCCAAGGCAAAAACATTGGTTTTCACCTAGGAAAAGCCGCCCTGGAATGGGCCAAAGCACAGGGTGCCGCTAAGGTGATTTTGTACAGCAACAGCCTATTGGCTCCTGCAATAGCTCTGTACCGAAAAATGGGGTTTAAGGAAATTCCCATGGAATGCGGAACTTACGACCGCTGTGACATTAAGATGGAGTATATTTTTTGATTTTTTGTCACCTACGCTTACTCAACCACTAATTGCTGCAGATTAATAGGTCCTGATTTTTATTTCAATTATTTTCTCCACTCTTTACCTTCTCAAATAATTTGTAATCATTTTTGTTTGCACTGCTGAAATTATCTTCTACTTTTGCACTTCCCATCTGCGCACGTGGTGGAATTGGTAGACACGCCATCTTGAGGGGGTGGTGCCTTCGGGTGTGGAAGTTCGAATCTTCTCGTGCGCACTAAACCTTTCCTGAAATTTGGAAAGGTTTTTTTTTTGATGTCGTTTTATTATAAATTTCATTTTTATTCACCTTTTTCAACCCTTAATCATGTCTTCCCCTAGTATTCATCGTTTATCTCTTGGTCAGTTAGAAGCCCAAATTTCTACCATGGGCGCAGAATGTATTTCGCTCAAAAAAAATGGACTGGAATTCCTATGGCAAGCTAATCCAAAGGTATGGGGCCGCCATGCCCCCGTATTGTTTCCAATAGTGGGCAAATTAAAAGACAACCAATACTCCCATAATGGCGAAACCTATACCATGGGCCAACATGGTTTTGCCCGGGATCGAAATTTTGAATTGATTGAAAAAACCGAACAGAAACTTACCATGGTACTAAAGGCTGACGAGCTCAGCAAAAAAGTTTACCCTTTTGATTTTGAACTTTCCATCAAATATCGTCTTACTGACAATGGTTTGTATGTAACCTATAATGTTCGCAACCCTTCGGACAATGAAACCCTACTTTTTAGCATTGGTGCGCATCCCGGTTTTGCCTGTCCGCTGGAACCTGAGAAGGAATCTTTTTCAGATTACCTGATAGATTTTGGTCAAAAGGAGATTAACAAGCTTCCTTTGTACACTTTAGAAGATGGGCTGATCTCTTCGCATAAAACGACTTTAGCCTTAGATGCCGGGAAAATCGCCTTGGATTATAAGCTGTTTGAAAATGATGCCTTGATTTTAGACGTAGACCCGATTACCTCTATAAGCGTTTGCAGTCAAAAAACAGGCAAAGGTTTTGCCATGGAGTTTTCAGACTTTAAATGGCTGGGTATATGGACCAAAGAAAAAGACGCAAAATTCGTTTGTCTAGAACCTTGGAATGGGATTGCCGCCACCACAGATCATGATGGGAGCCTGGAAAATAAATTGGGGATCGAAAAGTTGATGCCACAAGGCCTTCACAAAGCTGAGTTTAAGGTGGACCTATTGGGGTAAAAAGAGGAAAAATCGCTACTTTATTGAATTCCTTTTTCTAATGCTGCCATATACCGCATAGTTTTCTTAATTTTGCGGCATGTTATCCATCAACAATCTCTCTTACTATATTGGGGGCCGTCCCCTTTATGAAAATGCCTCCCTACACATCAAACCAAAGGATAAAATTGGCTTGGTAGGGCTCAATGGTACAGGCAAGTCTACGCTTTTAAAGATCATCTACGGCGACCTTCAACCCAGCTCAGGAGAAATCCAAAAGTCCAAAGACTGTAGCATAGGCTTTCTTAACCAAGATTTATTGTCCTATCAATCTGAGGACAGCATACTGGATGTGGCCTTGGAAGCATTTAAAGAGACCTTGTCACTTCAAGACGAGATTGACAAGGTACTTAAAGCGATGGAAACAGACTATTCTGATGAAATCATTCAGAAGCTGGCCAATCTTCAGGAAAGGTTTGAAGCCTTGGAAGGATATACCATCAAAGCCAAAGCAGAAGAAGTGCTGGAAGGTATTGGTTTTAAAACTGCTGACCTAAGTCGACCACTGAAAACCTTCTCCGGAGGCTGGAGAATGCGGGTGATGTTGGCCAAGTTGCTTTTAGAAAAGCCTTCTCTATTGATGCTTGATGAACCCACCAACCACTTGGATTTACCTTCCATTCAGTGGGTGGAAAACTACCTTAAATCTTACGAGGGAGCGGTTATTGTGGTATCTCATGATCAGACTTTTTTGAACAATGGCACAGAAACCACTGTAGAAGTTTCTCGGGGTAACCTCACCAGCTATGCCGGCAATTATGCTTTCTATAAAAAGGAAAAAGTGGAAAGGGAGGAAATCCAGCAGAATGCTTATGAGAACCAACAGCAAATGATCAAGCAAACGGAGCGTTTCATCGAGCGTTTCCGAGCCAAAGCTACCAAATCAAATCAGGTACAATCTAGGGTCAAGGCCTTGGACAGAATGGAAAAAATTTCTCAGGTAGAGAAAGATGAAGTAGCTGTTAATTTTAAATTTACTTTTTCTCAAAAGTCCGGACGTGATGTGATCACTCTGGAAAATGTTTCTAAATCTTTTGGAGACCTGCAAATTCTTAAAAACACCACTGCCCGTATTGAAAGGGGTGATAAGATTGCCCTTATTGGTGCCAATGGTAAAGGGAAATCCACTGTTTTAAGAATTATTGATGGATCAGAGCCCATACAAGGGAAAAGAGAAGAAGGATATAACCTTATTAAATCCTTCTTTGCCCAGCACCAGTTAGAGGCCTTGGGCATCAACAATGAAATCCTGCAAGAAATGATGCAGGCAGGAAGCAGGAAATCTGAAACAGAGCTACGGAATGTATTGGGTTGTTTCTTGTTTACAAATGATGATGTTTTTAAGAAAATAAAAGTACTTTCCGGTGGGGAAAAATCCAGGGTAGCCTTGGCCAAAACCCTGATTTCTGAAGCCAACTTTCTGTTGCTGGATGAACCTACCAACCACCTTGACATTCAATCAGTAAACATTTTGATACAAGCCTTACAGCAATATGAAGGAACTTTTGTCACCGTTTCTCACGACCGTTTGTTTATCAAAGGTGTAGCCAATAAGATTTGGTACATTGAGGATGAGCAAATAAAGGAATACCCCGGAACCTACGATGAATACGTTTACTGGAGAGAAAATCAAGTAGAAAAGGTAGCCAAACCGCAAAACATTGTAAAAAAAGCGCCCAAGCCTGCACCAAAAAGTTCAGCAAGCAAACAGGAGGATCATGCCCATAAAAAGGCTATAAAAGAAAAAGAAAAGAATTTAGAAAGTATTGAGCAACAAATCACTGCGCTGGAAAAGAAAAAAACGGATCTGGAGCATCAATTGGCTCAACCTTCCGTTTACGAAGATGAGGCAAAGATGCAGCAGCTCAATGAAGCTTATCATAAAATCCAAGAAGACGAAGCTGCGCTCAACCAAAAGTGGGAAGATCTGGCTGAGCAACTGGAAAGTTTGCAAAATTAAGGTTAAATTCCCTGAGCTTGAGAGGTAGCAGCCCTTGGATTTTAACCGGGCTTGCTTTTGCTTCAAACGGATATCAATGTCAATTAACCTAATCGAGACCAATGAAACATCCATTGATTAAACTTGTAATAGTATTTATTCTGTTTGCAATGGAGCCTCTATCGGCTCAAGAAATCCATGAAGACCGAGTGTATGATGAAAACATAAGGACGGTACAGCTCTACCCGGCAAGCACAGCCTTTTCGGCCCAAATGACAGCTCCTGTCATTCCTCTTGGTGGGGCTACCCCTTTGGAATTGCACTTTGATGATATTGCATTTGAAACGGATCGCTATCTAGCCAAAATTATTCACTGCAATGCCGACTGGACCACTTCAGGTCTTAAGGATCCGGATTTTCTAAGCCAATTCAATGAATTCAACATCAACACCTATGATTATGGGATCAATACAAGGATTCCCTATATCCATTATACCTTCGAAGTACCAAGTGTTAAAAGATCCGGAAATTACCTTTTAAAAGTTTACAGAGGAAGAAATGAGGAAGACGTAATCTTCACCAAAAGATTTATGGTTTACCAAAATCAAGTAGGCATAGGTGCTGAGGTCGTTCCTCCCAGCCTGAATGAAGACCGCAGAACAAGTCAACAAATCAATATCAATGTTGGTTACGGTCAACGTGAATTAATTGACCCATTGAACAATACCCTGGTAGTCATTCGTCAGAATCAGCGATGGGACAATGCCATTTATGGCCTGAAGTTTACCAATATTAGGGATGACATCAAACAATTGCAATACCAACTATTTGATGGTTCCAACACCTTTCCGGCAGGCAATGAGTTTCGCTTTGTTGATTTGCGCTTTGTACGTACCAGAGGGCGTAACATCTCAAGTGTAAGCATGGAGGAAGACGTCGTTTTTGCAGAAGCTGCCATTGACAAAGAAAGAAATGCTCTTGCCTACCTTGAATACCTGGATTTGAATGGACAATTTGGAATTTTCAATATGGAGCGTCAAAATCACCTATTGGAGAGTGAATATGTACTTTTGAACCTAAACTTTGAATCGCCTGAATTGCCTTCTCCACCTTATGTGTTGGGGGCATTAACCAACTGGGGAAAAGATCCTGAAGCAAAGATGGTCTACAACAAGAAAAGAGGACTGTACCAAGCCAGTTTATTTTTAAAGCAGGGATGGTATGACTATCAATACGGCCTTAAGAGTCCGGATGGCTGGAAAATGGCAGCATTTGAAGACAATCATTTCCAGACGGAAAATGAATATGAAATATTTTTCTATTACCGAGCCATGGGATCCAGGTATGACGAATTGATCGGCTATACAGTAATCAACCCAAATAAGAGGAGGTTTTAAAGCTATTTACCGGAGAGCCCTCATAGAAGGTAGGCCTTAGAGCATAATTATTTAGGCAAACCTTGCCATACTTTCGGCTAGTGTATTTTGATCGATAAGTGTTTCAGCCTATTTTAAAAAGAACTTGATGTTAAATACCCTATTAAACCAAAATGACTACAGCTCATGCTCTACTATTCGACACTTCTTTCAGTTGAATAATTGATTGACAGGTTCAACAGAATGCTAAAACTTCCGGACTTAGGCAAAAAAATACCCGGTGATTTCTCCCGGGTATTTTCTATTAATTGTTTTCTTCTTCAGATTTGCTATCTCCACCTTCCGCCCTTTCGTCGTTTTTACGTGGTTCATGCCCTTGGGCTCTGTAAGGTACAAATCCTTCTCTTTTAAATTTGTATGGTTCGGTTCGTTGGCTTGGCATATTATTCGCTAAATCCAGCATTCCAAACCCTTTGTGGGTAAAAGCCCCCAGTCCGCACTTGAATACAAACTCCTGCACTTCACTTGCAGCATACAAAGTAAAAGGCAAGGTATAGCCTCTAACTTCATATTTCACATCCATATCATATACGGAGTAGATTCTAGCAAACTTCTTTTGTTGTTCCCGAAGTTTGTTAACGTAAACCATATCAGGAACGACTTGAAATTTATAGAAGGACTCCATTTGTTCTTGGTTGTACCAACCCGATTTCTCCATCCTTGTGAGTGTAGACTCATACAAGAGATCAGAAAATTCATCCGTATCAGGATTTATAAATCTTTTACCAGACTCATCATCAAATGTGGGAGTAAGTAAAACCAAAGGGGAGATACATACAAACTTGTTGGATGTTTCTAATGGTGGCTCAATTTCTTTCTCAGTATACTCTGGCGACAATATTAAATTCCCCAATTCAATTTTGGGGGTTTTAAAAACCTGCTTTAATAGATAATCTATAAAAGGTTCATCAGGCGCTGAAACCACTAAAGTAACCAAACTGGAATAATAATGCAACCCACTTCTACTAACTTTTGTTTGGCCTTTTAGCCCGGAAAAGTTAAAGTAATTGTAGTTAAAAAATTCTTCCTGGCCTCCTTTTACGATCAGGCCTTTTAGAAACTGAGCTAAGATGTACTGATGGTGAAAGGGTAAGTAAGCACCTTTGTTCTTTAAGGAAAATATTAATCTAATTCTCACGACTTTAAAAATGAAAAGTTAAACAAAAATTTTATTTCATCACACTACCTGAACTAACTGAGAGTTGAGTAAATAAGTTGCAACAAACTTAATAATAATATTTTAATTTATTTACACATTGAACCTAAAATGCATGATATCTCCGTCACAAACTACATATTCTTTACCTTCAACTGCAATTTTCCCGTTTTCACGGCAAATTGCCTCCGTTTTGTACGTTTCAAAATCATTAAGTTTGATCACCTCTGCTTTGATAAACCCTTTCTCAAAATCAGTATGAATTACACCTGCTGCTGCGGGAGCCTTCCAGCCATTGGTAATTGTCCAAGCTCTTACCTCCTGAACGCCGGCAGTAAAATAGGTAATAAGGTTTAGTAGTTTGTACCCTGCTGCTATCAATCGATTCAATCCACTTTCCTCAAGGCCGTATTCTCCCAAGAACATTTCCTTTTCTTCAGGGTCTTCAAATTCAGCTATCTGCTCCTCCAAGGCGGCACATAAAACGACTACTTCTGCATTTTCTTGGCTTACTTCTGCTTTCAGCTTCTCCACATACTCATTTCCCTCCTTGATGCTATCTTCATCTACATTGGCCACATACAATACCGGCTTGATCGTCAATAAATGGATATCAGCAATAGCTTCCAAATCATCCTCATCAGCATCTACTACACGGGCATTCTTCCCTTCTTTTAATGCTTCTTTGAATTTATTCAAACTTTCAATGGCCTTTTTAGCCTTGGCATCACCACTTTTTGCCACCTTCTCTATCCTCAGCAATTTTTTATCTACTGATTCGATATCTTTCAATTGTAGTTCGGTATCGATTACCTCCTTATCAAAAATAGGGTCTACCCCTCCGGCTACGTGTACTACATTGGGATCATCAAAGCACCTGATGACATGTATCACAGCATCAACCTCCCTGATATTTCCTAAAAATTTATTTCCTAAGCCTTCTCCTTTACTTGCTCCTTTTACTAATCCAGCTATATCTACAAACTCGATCACTGTAGGAACCACTTTCTGTGGATTTACCAGACCTTCTAAAATTTGTAATCGCTTATCCGGCACCGTCACTACCCCTACATTGGGCTCGATGGTACAAAAAGGAAAATTTGCTGCTTCTGCCTTGGCACTTGACAAGGCATTAAATAAAGTTGACTTACCTACATTAGGTAAGCCAACAATTCCGCATTTGAGTCCCATTAATATTAAATCTTATCTATTCTAAATATTCTGTATTCTCTATACCCTTTGTAAAATTCCTTTATAGAAACCCTAAATATAGTATAAACCGGTATGGCGAAAATCATACCCAATACACCGGCAATTTTTGCCCCCACAAAGATAATAACAAATATTTCAAGAGGATGTGCTTTTACCGATTTCGAAAAAATAAATGGCTGTAAAACCACATTATCACAAATCTGTACCACAGAAAAAACAGTCAATATCTTGAATAAAAAGAAATACACTTCATTGGCAGTATTAAAGTCTCCCGTAGACAAGCCTACTAAAACACCAAAAGTAGCACCTAATAATGGGCCTGCATAGGGAATTAAATTGGCCACCGCAGCAAATACCGCAATGGTCATTGCATATTGAATATTACCTATGGTCAAACCCACTGAGGCAATGGTGAAAATCACCGACATTTGAATTAACAAGCCAATCAAATAATTGGATAGCAACCTTTCCACCTTGTGAAAAGTAGCCACAGACAGTTCAAAGTATTTATTCGGGATGAAATTCAATAGATTTCTTCGCAATAGGCCATTTTCCAGAAGCAAAAAAAAGGTGATAAAACCTATAGCCAAAATACTTATAAAAAAGCTGCTTGTAGTAGAGATTACCCCATTGATAAAGCCCTGAAAATTCATCTCATTGATTCTATCAATCAAGCTGTCCTTAACTTGCTGTATCAAATACCCCGGTTCATTATCAATTAGGTTTAATTGGATCAAGATAGCTTCCAGGTTTTCTATCGGTCTTTGAATTTGATCATAAAGATAATTGACATCCAAATCCTTCAACAATTCTACCTGAGAGCGAAACAAAGGGATAAATAGCAATACTAGGAAAAACACCACAGAAATAATGGCGATAAAAGAAATCAAAATAGCCATGGCACGGGGAATATGTTGCCCCATGATAAAAAGGTTATTGATCTTATTGGTTAAGGGCCTGAGCGCCGCGGCAATGACCAACGAAAATATAAAATACAGGCTTATATTGGAAAAATACCATCCTAATACAAAGACTAGAAGGGTGGCAACAATAGCTGTTAAAATTACCTTTAGCATGGCTCAAAAATAACAAAAAAATCGAACCCTGTATCATGCATTCTTCTAATTGAAGAAAAACATTTCCAAGGTTCGATTGGTATATTTTGTTGGTCTAAATGTCCTAAGCCGTTCTAGGTAGAACAGAGAGGGATTAATCCCATTTTAAATCTTCACCAAACTTATTGTTATTTTCACTATTTGTTTCGGTAGTTTGCGGTTCAGAATCAAACTGAGAAAAGTCAAAATCAGACATCAGGTCATTCTTAACATGATCAACAGCCTCCTGTAGGGCATCTACGAACTTACCAAAATCTTCCTTATACAAGAAAATCTTGTGTTTCTCATAATAGAAATTGTCATCCTTGATTTTCCTTTTGCTCTCAGTAATGGTCAAATAGTAATCATTGGAACGGGTGGCTTTAACATCAAAAAAATAGGTTCTCTTACCTGCCTTTACCCTTTTGGTGAAAATCTCATCTCTTTCGTAATCTTTATTATCTTCCACAATCCAAATATTTAATTATTTATTTAAAAATTAATTTAATGCCAAGTTAAATCAATTCAAATATTAAATTCAAGTTATTCCTAATTTTTTTCTTAAAATTATGGGATATTCTTCAAAATACCTATTGGAAAAGACAATTTTTTGACTACAAAATTTTGATTTTGGTCGTATTTAAGATTATTCTCCGTGAAGGAATTTCTTTTTGGCAATTAGCTCCTCTTCAGTCTCTCTGTTGTCCGGATCATCTACACAGCAATCTACCGGGCAAACTGCCGCACATTGAGGTTCCTCATGAAAACCAGTACATTCTGTACATTTCTGAGTAACAATATAATAAAACTCATCAGAGACAGGCTCTTGACTTTCATCACCATCTACTACTGTGCCATCCTCAAGTTTTACCTGGTCTAACTCAGTACCACCACTCCATGTCCATTCTATTCCCCCTTCATAAATGGCGGTATTAGGGCATTCAGGTTCACATGCACCACAATTGATGCATTCGTCTGTTATCATTATTGCCATTGTGCTTCATTTTTGATTGAACGCAAAACTACTAACCAATTCACAATCTCACAAGCAAAATGATTCTCCTTTCGAAAAATATCTCATAGACATTATTTGTTATACTAACTATTTGAATTCATTTATTCATTTCCTTTCCTTCTTTATAATTATATTTGGAAGAAATTTAAGCAACCGCTACGGTATAAAATAAAACATGTACCCACTATTTAATTATGGATGTAAATCAAAGAGTAACTATTCTAGCTTCATTAGGTAAGCACTTGCAAAATTTAAGCGAGGAGTCAAAAGCTGAATTGTATGCTAAAATGCAAAATTACAACAATTGGTTTACTCCCAGTCAATCAGAAAAAGCCCTAGAAGGAATCTGCCGATACCTCGATCAACAACAACTGACCAATTGGGTTCAATCCTATTCCTTCGATAATAGCACTCTTCCCAAAGACATTGGCATCATCATGGCCGGCAATATTCCCGGTGTTGGGTTCCATGACTTGCTCTGCACCTTGGTAGCCGGGCACAAGGCAAGGATAAAATTGGGATCCTCAGACAATATCCTAATCCCTTGGCTGGTGGATCAGTTAAAGTCCATATCCATTGAACTGGCAGAAAATATTTCTTTTGAGGAAAGACTTAGTGGCATGGATGCCTATATCGCCACAGGAAGTGACAATTCTGCCAGGTACTTTGACTACTATTTCGGAAAATACCCCCATATTATTAGAAAAAACAGAACTTCTGTCGCCATTCTCAACGGGGAAGAGTCTGAAGCTGATTTAGAATTGTTAGCCAAAGACATCTTTACTTATTATGGTCTTGGCTGTAGAAATGTCTCCAAGGTTTTTTTTAGCAATGCTTCTCAAATTCAAACATTTATGAAAGCCATGGAGAAAGAAAATAAAGTCTCGGAACACCACAAATACTTCAACAATTACGAATACAACAAATCCAAGTACCTCATCAATAGTGTACCTCACTATGATAATGGGCACCTACTTTTGGTAGAATCAAAAGAGCTGGTATCCCCAATTTCTGTTATTTATTATGAAATCTATGCATCTCTTCCTGACCTTAAAAAAGCTTTAGCGGGATTGGAGGATAAAATCCAGTGCTTGGTCTCTAAAGATGGCTGGTTTGATGGCAGTATTGCGCTTGGTTCTGCTCAAGACCCTGAGGTCAATGACTATGCTGACAAAGTCGACACATTAAAGTTTCTTTTGGAACTAAATTGAGAACAAAATTTAGTTCCAATTCACGTATAGTAAAGGGCAAAGAATTTATTTTAAACGAAGCTTTAAGCCTTGATACAAAAGTTTTGATTGAATAAATTTGCATGTATTTCTGCAGAGAGAAAGCCCTTATAAAAAACACTTTTTCTGGCCATTATGTGCCAGCTCATGTTCATAATAATCGGAAGGCTACAATGGAAATTGTGGCCTTCCCTTCTCCCTGACAAATACATGCTACTAGCTGACAACCTTACTATTTTTGCAACAGCCCAAACCTAGGAAAAAACACCTATTCTACGATTTTTTGGCTTTCTTTACCGGATCAATCTGTATCGAAATTACCTTTTAATTGGGGCAAATATTCAGAGAGAAGTGGCATTTCAGGGTCCGCTTGATAAGCCTCATTTAAAAACTTGCTGGCTAAAGCCATCTCCCCTTTTTTAAAATAATAAATTCCTTTGTTTCTTATAGCGTAATAATTCTTATTATTTTGTTTCAAGCTTAGGTTAATGTCTTCCAATGCTTCTTCTGGTCGGCCAAGGTACAATTTGTAAAGACCTCTATTGTTGTAATAATAAGACTGGTCTTTGTCTAGAAGGATGGCTTTTTCCACTGATTCAAGTGCTTTACTGTAAGCCTCATTTTCAAAGTGAATCAAAGACCAAAGGTTGTGTAATTTACTCTCAGCCGGATCCAGATTTTTAGCCTTTTCAAGATCTAAAATTGCAGCATCAAGTTGGCCCATATAGTAATAGACCGTAGCACTATTGATGTATAATTCCGCATTTTCAGGATTAATTGCAATAGCTTCCTTAAAGGCTTTTAGTGCTTCTTCGTAAGACTTCATGGCAGCATGAACCAATCCTTTAATGAAGTAGGCTTGTCCATCTCCATTATTAATTTTAAGCAAGGATTCAGTATCTTCTAAAGCTTTATAGTTTTCTCCAAAATCAAGATGGGCAATAGCTCTTTGTTGCAATGCCGGTACATAACCGTTGTCAATATTGATCGCTTGAGAATAATCATCAATGGCCTCCACATATTTTGCTTGTTGATGCTTGGCCATGCCACGGTTGTAAAATGCGTCTTTGAATCCGGGATCTATCGCCAGCGCTTCATCATAATAAGTAATTGCCCCTTTATAATTCCCTTCCTTCAATTCATTGTTTCCTTTCAACAAAAACCTTCCCTTTTTGTCTTCATTTGATGTACAGGATAAGGCCATAAGGCATACCAAACCAATCAAAAATATCTTTTCCTTTATCATCTACTACTAAATTAATTTTACTCAACAATTGAAACAAAAACTAAAAGGGAATGGTGCGGTCATTTTAAATTTACTAACCACTATCTATCCCTCCCAAAAGACCCTGCCCCAATCTTTGCTATTGCATTAAATGAGGTTTTTATCCAGCTTATGCCTTCGATGCATTCTATTCAAATACATCTTTCCTATTTCGCTTACAAAGGTAACAACAAACTACTTGAGAGCATAGGTAAAAATAGTTTAGAATAGCGTTTAAAGAGAAATTGCAATCTCTTAGTGGCAACTTGGTATGGATATTGCACAAAATAGATCAATAACAATAAGTATTAATCTATAATAAATAAAATAAAAATATTATGGCATCTAATTTAGAATTAAAAGGAAATTGGAACGAAATGAAAGGTAAGCTTAAAGAAGAATACGGTGAACTTACCGATGATGATTTGGCTTATGCTGAGGGTCAGGAAGATCAACTTCTTGGTAAATTGCAGCAAAAAACAGGAGAAAGTAAAGAAAAACTTAAAAAGTTTTTATTCTCAGAGTAACAATCTTAGACTGCATCAAGCTCGGTAAATTTTTACCGGGCTTTTTTTTTGCCTTATCCTACAATTTATCACCACCCCTCGCTCTTTTACCAGAAATATCAGGCACCCTCATTTTCTTTAAGCCAATTTAAAAAAAAAAATTCTACAATTGGCATTTAATACAAGTAAAATCCCGAATTTCACATGTTCAATCAAAACCAAATTCAGGTTCTGTAAGGACTTCGGTTGAATATCAGGCTACAATTCTACCCAAGCTGAGATAAGTTTTGATTTATCTCCTGAAATGAAGTAAAAAACACACCCAAGATTTGATTGTTAAAAAAAGAACCATGAATAAATCAATGGAATAAAAAATAGTATCACTTTTCCACATAATATTAATAGCGAATTTAACAGATCAATAATAAATTTGACCAAAAGCACGTCTATTGAATCTCAGCCATCAAAACAGGTTTAAATAGGCAATTTTAAAACAACCCAACATATATCATTGAAAGAGAATAACAATTTTTCATCCTTAGAAATAGGTGTAGTAGGTTTAGGATTAATGGGCACAAGCATATTGGTCTCCCTCTTGGTAAGTGGACACAAAGTAATAGGCATTGCACCACTTCCGGCAGATATGGATGGTGCTATGGATCGTATAGAGAGCCAATTGAATCATGCAGCTGAAGCAGGCCTATTAAAAGAAGCTGTCAGCCATTATCTTGGACGGCTCCATCTTTCGGAAGATTATAATAAACTAAAACATTGCCGCTTGGTGCAGGAATGTGTGACGGAGGTCATTTCCATAAAGACTGAGGTTTATAAGAAAATCAATAAACATACAGCAGCCTCCACCATTATTGCTACCAACACTTCAGCCATTCCAATCAGTGAATTACAAGAAAATGTAAAATTCCCTTCTCAATTTATTGGGATTCACTGGGCAGAACCGGCTTATATGACACGTTTCTTGGAGGTTACCAAAGGAGCTTTGACCGATGAAAAAACTGCAGAATGGGTACTCTCCCTCTCCTATTCATGGAAAAAAGAACCCACCTACCTTAAAAAAGATATTCGAGGATTTGTTACCAATCGAATGCTTTATGCAGTATACCGTGAAATGTTTGCTATTTTAGAAAATGGGGAGGCCTCTATGGAGGATATCGACAAAGCATTCAGGTATGATGCAGGATCATGGATCACTTATATGGGGCTTTTTAAGAGAATGGACCAACTAGGCTTGTCTGATTTCAAAGAAATCTTTGACAATTTATTTAAAGAACTAGACAATTCTTCAACTGTTCCGCCAACCATGCAAGAAATTGTGATACAAAAAGGTAAAGGAATAAATAACGGTAAAGGATTTTACAACTATACAAAAAAAGAAGCTGCAGCATGGGAAGAAGCCTTTAAAAGCTTTAACCACGAAATTTTCCAATTGGCAGCGCAATATCCGGAATTAAATCAATAAAATAATGACTACAGAAAAGTACCAGAAATCCGCAGACCTTCTCGCCAGAGCAAAAAATGTATTGGCAGGAGGAGTTTCCTCAGAATTTAGAAAATACAATCACCCCCATGCTTTATTTTACAGCCATGGAAGTGGCACTCGCATTTATGATGTGGATGGAAATGAATACAGGGATTTCACATTAAGTCAAGGCCCTTTGATCTTGGGCCATTCCCATCCTGAAGTACTGAAAGCCGTTCATGATTATTCATCCAAAGGGCAATTGTTTGCAGGACAGCATATCATGGAGCTTGAATTGGCAGAGAAGCTTCAGGAACTTATCCCTTCTGCAGAAATGATGCGTTTTTGTTTGGATGGATCTGAAGCAGTTCAAACTGCATTTCGAGTAGCCCGATCGAAAACAGGTAAAAGCAAATTTTTAAGGTTTGAAGGACATTACCATGGTTGGTTAGACAATGTTTGTTTTGGCATTTCCACTCCGTCTCCTGAAGCTTTGGGACCAAGAAAAGCCCCCACCCCAAGCCCTTGGAGCCAAGGTTTGCCACCGGACGCTATCAATGAATTTCATTTACTCCCTTGGAATGACTTGGATTTAGTTAAGGCTAAATTGGAGGAGAGCCACCATGAAATTGCTGCGATTATTACGGAGCCTATCATGTGCAACAATGGCTGCATTGTACCCAAAGAAGGATTTCTACAGGGTTTGAGGGATTTGTGTGATGAGTATAACATCGCCCTAATTTTCGATGAGGTAATTACAGGCTTTAGGATAGGACTAAAGGGAGCCCAGACCTATTTCGGCATTACTCCGGACATGTCCATTTTTGCTAAAGCCATCGGTAGTGGTTATCCAATCAGTGCCATCGTGGGTAAAAAAGAATGGATGGAGGAAATTTCCTCCGCAAGGGTGATACATGCCGGTACCATGAATACGGCCAATCCAACTGTAGCCGCAGCCATGGCGACGGTTTCTGTTCTTGAAAGAGAAGATCCTTATGCCAAAATGTACGAATTAGGAGATCAGTTAAGAGCCGGATTGAAAGAACTTGCCAAAAAAACTGGCCACAATATGATTATTTCCGGAATTGGCCCAATTATTCATACTGGGTTCTCGGAAGGAGAAGCTCTCAGTGAATTTAGAGATGTATTGAAGTTAGACAAAGCCAAATTGGGACAATTCATTTCAGGTTTGCATGACGACGGCGTTCGTGTCATAGGAAGGGGACTTTGGTACCTTTCGGCGGTTCACACCGAAGAAGACATTCAATATGCTTTAAAAAGTGTTGAGCGGGTACTGTTAAAAATGAATGAAAAATAAAATGATCCCTTCAGAAATTAAAATCTTTTTGGTGGGTGAAGGAAAAAACCTATCCGGAATTGCCTTATGTTTGGGCAATTCCGGACATAAGGTTTCTCTTTCGGAAAATCCATTGCCTAACAACCACTTGTCAAAGGCCATGGAAGCACAAAAAAATATTTGCATAGACCCAAACTATTCCTCCTTACCAAATGCTGACCTGGTTATCATTCAATGCCCTGAAAATAAAACGCTAAAAAGGGCGCTTTTAGGTAAAATATCAGGTCTAGCCTCTGAAACAACACTTATAGGTATCAATTCTGAAAGCTATACTTTAACAGAATTACAAGCAGGTTTCCCAAACCCTGAGCGACTAATAGGCCTCAACTGGGTGTATCCCGCACACCAAACTTTATTTCTAGAAATTATTTCCAACGAAAAGACAAAGGCTGAACCGGTAGGTGAATTAATGCAATTGGCTAAGGCTTATTGGGACAAAGATCCCTATTTGCTAAGCAAAGGAAAAGGAATTAGAAGCAGACTGCTGGCAGCGATGGCCAGAGAATCATTTCATCTGATAGACAAGGGTTATGCTGAACCTATAGATATCGACAGGGCTTGCCGCAATGATCCCGGCTATTATTTGCCTTTTGCCGGAAACTTCCGGTATATGGATTTAATGGGGACATTTATTTATGGCTTGGTGATGAAAGACCTTAACCCGGAGCTTTCAAACGAAAAATCAAGCTCAGAATTAATAGATGACAAGATAAAAGCCGGCAAATTAGGCATGGACAAAGGTGAGGGATTTTATTCCTACCCAAAAAATGAAATGCTAAATAAGGAAGAAGATTTTTTAATTTTTAATAAGAAAATTAAAGCACTTATGGACAAATACCCTTTTCAGGAGCATAATGATGTAATCTAAACCAAACCATAAAAAAACTAATTTTATGAAGGGCACAACTAAAATGAAATTTGAAAAAGAAGGTTACCTGTATTTTCCGGAATTTCTAAGCATCTCTGAAATTGACACCATAAAGTCAAAATTAAATGAAATTGTGGATAACAAGTTGCATGAAATCCCTTCGGCGCATTACAAATTTGAAGATGCGGCAAATAAAAAGGGGATTAAAATGATCCAAGATCTACAATTATATGATCCATTTTTTGAAAAAATTCTCTTGGAAAGTAAATTCTCTGCTCTGGCAACAGCGCTGCTCGGAGAATCGGTAATCGGTAAAACAGTGGAATTCTTTAACAAACCAGCCAAAATTGGCAAGGGGACTCCACCCCATCAAGACGGTTATTATTTTATGTTGGACCCTATGTCTGCAGTAACTTTTTGGGTTGCTTTGGAAGAAGTAGATC
Organism: Cyclobacterium sp. 1_MG-2023; assembly: GCF_030546805.1. GTDB lineage: Bacteria > Bacteroidota > Bacteroidia > Cytophagales > Cyclobacteriaceae > Cyclobacterium. Next base: position 239,052 of record NZ_JAUOPC010000012.1, read on the forward strand.
AAAATAATGGTTGGGTGAGCTATGTTAAAGGCTCTCATTTAAATGGGGTAAGAACACATGGTAGGTCTGGAACCATAGGTTTTTCACAAGAAATCTTAGATTTCGGGACTCCTTCAGATCTGGAGAATGAAGAATTCATCGCAACAAAACCGGGAGATGTGCTGGTCCATCATGCCCTTACCATTCATAGAGCTGCTCCCAATACCAGTTTGGATAGAAGTCGAAAAGCCTTGGGTTTGATCTATTTTGGTGCCTCTGCCAAAGAAGACCTTGATGCAAAAAAAGCTTATTTAGCCTCATTAAATAAAATTGATTAATGAATTCCTCCCTCAAAAAATTCGCTTTATATAGTTTCCTTTTAATTGCTTCAATCGTCTTTTTTTCTTGTGGAGAAAAAAGTAATGTCCTCACAGAAGACGATAAGAACCTTTCTTATGAGGTGCTAGACAAGGTGATGCATGAGGAAGAACAATGGGTGAAAGTTCATGCTGCCGAATACAAATTACAAGTAGGGGATCCCGAGGGAGTATATGAAACATTTTTAGAGCAGCTTGATAAATTTGGGGAGCTTCCTCCATATAGGATAGGCATTTGGAGGGTGCTCGCTAAATCTGCCCTCACTAAGCAGGAAAGACAACAGTACATTGACAAAATCTTGGCGGTTTTTAATGATCCACAAGCTACAGATAGAATTCATGCAGCTGAAACCTTGGCTAAACTCGGAGTTCCCGTTAGCACATTAGCGAAAGCTACTACTGAGGAAATTCTCAATGGAGAAAAAGGAAGTTTATGGGTATATACCCTTTGGGCAAGCATGCAGGGAGAAGAAAATGACAACAACCCATTGTTAGAAGCCTTAATATCAGGCATTCCGGAAGAAATACCTAGACTACAGGCTGCTTATGCCTTGAAAATGGAAGGGGAAATCTCTGAAGAAAGCTGGAAAAAACTGGCATCATTAGCCCTTGATGAACCTGACAATTCTATCGCAAAGGTTCATTTATTGACAGCGGCATATTATTGGACAGGTACAGAAAATCAATATTCAGCTCCTTATAAAGCAATTGAAGCACAAATTTTAGCCTTGCAGCACAGTGAAAAAAAGGGGGATAGAATGGCCTTGGCCATGGCTATTTCTCACAAAGGGGACTGGAAGCACCAACCTCTATTGCTTGGCATGCTCCGCAATGACGCTCCAATAAAAAATGAGGTCAATGAACAGGACGCTGCAGCAAATGCAGATGTGATGGCAACCGCTGCCTTTGCCTTGCTTCATATGGAGCAAACTACCCACCAATTGTCCACTTTTGATTGGGTAATTGTACTGGTGTATATGCTGGGAATGATGCTTATTGGCTATATTTTCTCAAAAAAGAACAAGAACGAAAAAGATTTCTTATTGGGTGGTGGAAAAATGAACCCGGTGGCCGTGGGTTTATCCTTGTTTGCCACCCTGCTCAGCTCCTTGAGTTATCTCTCCTACCCCGGTGAGATGATTAAATACGGGCCGGTTATTTTTTCAGGAGTTTTGGCCTTTCCATTAATCTATTATATCGTAGGATGGTTCCTAATTCCACGTTTCATGAAATTAAAGGTGACTTCTGCCTACGAAATCCTAGAAATCAATTTGGGTGTCAGCATTCGATTACTGGCTACTTTTTTATTCTTATCCCTGCGTTTTCTTTGGATGGGTACCATAATTTTTATTACGGTGAACACAGCCATTATTTCTATTTTCGGATTTGAAGACAGTACCTCTAACATTCTTTGGATAAGTATAATATTAATTGGGGTAACCATTATTTACACCACCATGGGCGGCTTAAAAGCCGTGGTCTTCACAGATGTGATTCAATCCTGTGTACTGCTGGGAGGTGCCTTCCTTACCCTGGTCTTGATAAGCATTTATTTTGGATCCGCTACTTCATGGATACCCACACATTGGTTGGATCACTGGGGTGAATACAAATGGGGAATAGACGCTAGGGAGCGGCTGAGTATAGGCAATGCCTTACTGATGACCGTCATTTGGTATGTGGCTTCATCAGGTTCTGATCAAATGTCCATTCAGCGTTTTCTCGCTACGGAAAATATTCAAACCGCAAGAAAAACCTTTGCCGTCTCATTGATCACCTCTTTTGTAGCACAATTTCTTTTGGGGCTTGTTGGCCTTGCAGTGCTGGCCTATTTCCTGGACAATCCGCAATTTCTTAGTGCCGGAGAGTCAGTAGCTACCCATGCAGACATTTTGTTTCCAAAATTTATTTTGGTAGGGCTCCCCATTGGGATTTCCGGATTGGTCGCAGCAGGAATATTAGCTGCTGCTATGTCCAGTTTATCCTCCGGACTAAGTGCTACCTCCTCTGTGATTTCTGAAGACCTCTTCAAAAGATTTTCAAGGAAGGCAAAACCTAAAAAAGTTAATCAACTCAAAAGGATTAGAATTCTATCTCTTTTTGTTGGTATTTTCACCCTTGCCCTAAGTCTCTTGATTAGCCGGGTGGAAGGCAATTTGTATGATGTTGTTGTCAAGGTGGTAAATCTTTTTGTTTCCCCACTTTTTGTGTTGTTTTTTATGGCGCTTTTTATCCCTTTTGCAACAGCAAGAGGCGTATTGATTGGTGGATTGATAAGTATTGCAGTGGCCATTGCTGTGGCCTTCTTTAAATTTATGGGAATAGAAGTGCTCTTTATTACTCCTGCTTCACTGTTTTCCGGAATAGTAGCAGGTGTAGTGTTCAGTTATATTGACCATAAATTTTTAGGAAATCAGGAAACCATGCAAAAAAGAAGTGAGAAAATTATTGACCAAAGTAAATAACTAGCTTGCTGGTTTTGTAAGCAATAGTTCTATCGTACCTTTCACCCCATAGTGGATTTTCGCGATTATTGTAAGTCTTCTTTTTTTGGTATCCAATTAATTTTGTCTAATTCAGTTCAGGTACGGCTTCCAACTCCCACGCCACAGCGAGCAGGTGGATTATTACGTAACTGTAAACCTATAATATCTCTTTACCCCGGTGGCTGAGCAGAGCCGATACCTAACGGCCGCGTGAACTCAATACCCGGTGGCTGAGCAGAGCCGATACCTAACGGCTGCGTGAACTCAATACCCGGTGGCTGAACGGAGCCGATACCTAACGGCTGCGTGAACTCAATACCCGGTGGCTGAGCGGAGCCGATACCTAACGGCTGCGTGAACTCAATACCCGGTG
>NZ_JAUOPC010000013.1 GCF_030546805.1 Cyclobacterium sp. 1_MG-2023
CCGGTTGCCCGAAGGTATTTGAAGTTATTGATCTGCTGCATTACTAGACCATGAAAAATATGGCCATCTGCAGTTATCTTTCGGGAGGTTTGTTTTGTTTTTCTATACAGCTTGGTATAAAAGAAATTGGAAATCCCTCCACCAATCCCAACCAATAGGGCGAATTGTGGGTTGGAAAGAAAAGCAAGGCTGATGTAAACAACAATTGCCATTAAGGACTGGACACCTGCCATATAGTTTCTATAAGCCCAGGTCACACGGTCTACTTCACCGCTAAGCGTGTTCTGAATCTTACCTGAATCAACCTTAACAAAGTACTTGTAATTGACGCTGGAGATACTTTCTACGCCTGCAAACCGGATCTTTTTAATAAAAGAGGTCATCAATATGACGCCAAAGTAAGATTCTGCAAAACGAAACAAACCTTTCATCCCAAAGAAAAAAAGAATCATCAATAATACACTGGTCAGATTTAGAGGTAAGCCAACCGTATTCAAGGTCTCCAAAAGATATTTAAGGTTACCTATGTTCTGTTCATTGGGTTGGAAATCCGTAGAACCATCAACCATCTGTAGCAAGGGAATAAACATCGCCAAACCTAATCCATCCATTAGCCCAACAGTGAAGCTGAGGATCAAGGCAAGGAAAATCTTATTCCCTAAATACAAATGAAAAAAACGAAAATCAGAAAACGATTTATTCAAGTAACTCTTCACCTTCTTAGCAATCATCATTGATAGTAGTTAAAACGTTAATCTAAGAATTTCATAGTTTATTTTTCATTGAAAACCCATTTATATCACCTCCCCCAAATTAAGGATTAAAGGCAAAAAGAATACACTTGCGAAAAAACCAGTCCAACTAAAAAAAACAAACCTGCTATCTGAAAGTGAGAGATCCACACCACAGATAACAGGTCTAATATATGAATGTTAATTTGAAAATCAGTTTTTCACTAATTTCATAACTTTGCGTTGTCGATCGGCTAAAACAGATATTAAATATATCCCGGGTTTGATACTTGATAGATTTAAGGTAGTCATCCCGTCATAATTTTCCAATACATTTGAAAACAGAGTATTTCCATTCAAGTCTGAAAGAGAAACCTGAACCAAATCATCAGAAACATTTCCTAATTTTAAGTTTACGATATCCTGAGAAGGATTAGGATACATGGCAACAGTCAACTCTTTTTCACCATTACTGAAATTTGCTAAAACTTCGCTTACTTCATTTAGTTTAGTAGGTTCAGCTACTTCAGTTTCCTCCATTAAGGCACTTTTAAAATCAGTATTTATTCCCCCTGTTGTTTGAAATGTCCATACTGAAGAATACTCCCCCCATACTCCTTCATTCTGGGCTCTAACTCTCCAAAAATATTCCATTCCATATTCCAATCCTCCCAACTCGAATTGGTTGGTTTTGATAGCCTCGGACTTAATCAAATCACTACCACTGAAATCAGCATTTTTTGAAACTTCTAATTCATAGAGATCTGCACTGGTTTCATCAATCCACAAAAATTGAACAGAATTTTGTGAAACAGTATCCGTATTGATTGGACTTATTAAATTGGGGCTAGTGTTTGCTAGTCTTAAATTCTCACCGGAAATAGTAAACTGAACATTAAAAACTTCTCCCTTTTGTCCACCATTATTTTTCTCGCTATACGGAATGGCGGTTAAAGAATAATTACCCGAAGGTAGATTTAACCCTTCTTTATACAATAATTCAAACTCAGAACCATTATCTGTACGAGATGAATTAATAGGCCCTGACAAAACGAAAAATACACTTTTCACTGTCATCGATGAAACTGTAGCCCTAAAGTTTAAATCCAATTTGCTGGCTTGGTTGATATTAATTACCTCTCCATCCGTAATTGTATGGATCGCCTCGTCGGTATCAAGATCAATCATCTGGATATTTTTGATTTCTAAGGAAGTGGCTACATCTGCTACATTTATATCAATGGAAGAACTAACACCACTTTCCGAATTTTTTGCTGTAATAACCGCTTTTCCCGGCTTCAATGCAACGATCATTCCCTCTGAATCTACAGCAACGATTTGTTCATTTGATGAACTCCAATTGATGGATTGTTCTATGGAAGCATCTTCAGAAACTAAAGTAGAAAGTGATAATTTATTCCCAACTTCTAAGGTGATAGCAATTTTCATCGTAGCCTTAGTAGGCTCTTCCACTGGAATGGTTTCAGTATCGAAAGACCATGCATCGGACCAATTACTTTGACCTGTTTCTACTGTAGACCTTACTCTCCAAAAATATTCTGTACCTTCTTCAAGTCCCGAAATCGACCATTCTGTTCCTTCTATTCCTTGTTCTTTTATGACTGCTTCTGAAAAGTCCCTATCAGTGGCCACCTGTAACTCATAGGTTTTAGCCAGGTCTACTTTTTCCCATGCTAACACAACCTCTGTAGGTATTTCAACACTTTCATTGGTAGGACTTATTATTTGAGGTGCCTCAGGCATTACTGGTTTAGGAACAACAATTGAGAAACTAATCGTGTGGGATGTTCCTTTATCTCCTCCCTTTTCTCTTACAGTATAAGGTGTAGCTGATAGCTTGTAATTCCCTTCCAATAATGAAAGTCCTTTTTTGCTAAGCAACTCATAGGCAAATCCGTTATCTGTGCGCGAAGAATTTACCGGACCTTCCAAAGAAAAGGACACACTTCCTATTGTTTCAGGTGAAGTAAGCGCTCTGAAATTCACACTTAAACCTTCAATCTCACTAAGTTCCAGTTGATCTCCGTCTGAGATTTTCCCTATTTCTTTATTACTGTCTGCATCCAACATCATAAAACTCTGAACTGATAGTTCCGCTACTTTGGAAGTGACAGTCACTTTAGTTTCGGCTGTAAAACCACCATCTTCAGTTTTAGCTGTTATGCTGGCTGTTCCTTCGCCTACTGCTGTAACTACTCCACTCTCATCTACACTTGCAATGCTTGCATTGGAAGTTGACCATAATATTTCTTTATTGTCTGCATTGGAAGGAGAAATTGAAGCCTTCAGAATTGATGTACTATCTTGTTCCAATTGGAGCGTAGTATGATCAATATCCAAAGCAGTAACCGAAATAACTTCTGGTACAGGAAGTAAGGTTTCAAATGACATTGCGTCAGACCAATTACTTTGACCTGTTTCTACTGTAGACCTTACTCTCCAAAAATATTCTGTACCTTCTTCAAGTCCTGAAATCGTCCATTCTGTTCCTTCTATTCCTTGTTCTTTTATGACTGCTTCAGAAAAGTCCCTATCAGTGGCCACCTGTAACTCATAGGTTTTAGCCAGGTCTTCTTTTTCCCATACTAACACAACCTCTGTAGGTATTTCAACACTTTCATTGGTAGGACTTACTGTTTGAGGTGCCTCAGGCATTACTGGTTTAGGGACGACAACTGAGAAACTAATCGTGTGGGATGTTCCTTTATCTCCTCCCTTTTCTCTTACAGTATAAGGTGTAGCTGATAGCTTGTAATTCCCTTCCAATAATGAAAGTCCTTTTTTGCTAAGCAACTCATAGGCAAATCCGTTGTCTGTGCGCGAAGAATTTACCGGACCTTCCAAAGAAAAGGACACACTTCCTATTGTTTCAGGTGAAGTAAGCGCTCTGAAATTCACACTTAAACCTTCAATCTCACTAAATTCCAGTTGATCTCCGTCTGAGATTTTCCCTATTTCTTTATTACTGTCTGCATCCAACATTATGAAGCTCTGAACTGATAGTTCCGCTACTCTGGAAGTGACAGTCACTTTAGTTTCGGCTGTAAAACCACCATCTTCAGTTTTAGCTGTTATGCTGGCTGTTCCTTGGCCTACTGCCGTAACTACTCCACTCTCATCTACACTTGCAATGCTCGCATTGGAAGTTGACCATAATATTTCTTTATTGTCTGCATTGGAAGGAGAAATTGAAGCCTTCAGAATTGATGTACTATCTTGTTCCAATTGGAGCGTAGTATGATCAATATCCAAAGCAGTAACCGAAATAACTTCTGGTACAGGAAGTAAGGTTTCAAATGACATTGCGTCAGACCAACTACTTTGACCTGTTTCTACTGTAGACCTTACTCTCCAAAAATATTCTGTACCTTCTTCAAGTCCTGAAATCGTCCATTCAGTTTCTTCTATTCCTTGTTCTTTTATGACTGGTTCAGAAAAGTCCCTATCAGTGGCCACCTGTAACTCATAGGTTTTAGCCAGGTCTACTTTTTCCCATGCTAACACAACCTCTGTAGGTATTTCAACACTTTCATTGGTAGGACTTATTATTTGAGGTGCCTCAGGCATTACTGGTTTAGGAACAACAACCGAGAAACTAATCGTGTGGGATGTTCCTTTATCTCCTCCCTTTTCTCTTACAGTATAAGGTGTAGCTGATAGCTTGTAATTCCCTTCCAATAATGAAAGTCCTTTTTTGCTAAGCAACTCATAGGCAAATCCGTTATCTGTGCGCGAAGAATTTACCGGACCTTCCAAAGAAAAGGACACACTTCCTATTGTTTCAGGTGAAGTAAGCGCTCTGAAATTCACACTTAAACCTTCAATCTCACTAAATTCCAGTTGATCTCCGTCTGAGATTTTCCCTATTTCTTTATTACTGTCTGCATCCAACATTATGAAGCTCTGAACTGATAGTTCCGCTACTTTGGAAGTGACAGTCACTTTAGTTTCGGCTGTAAAACCACCATCTTCAGTTTTAGCTGTTATGCTGGCTGTTCCTACGCCTACTGCTGTAACTACTCCACTCTCATCTACACTTGCAATGCTTGCATTGGAAGTTGTCCATAATATTTCTTTATTGTCTGCATTGGTAGGGGAAATTGAAGCCTTAAGAATAGATGTACTACCTTGTTCCAATTGGAGCGCAGTATGATCAATATCCAAAGCAGTAACTGCAACCACTTCTTTATTGGTTAAGAATGACCAAGGTTCAGAAAAATCACTAGCCCCGCTATTGTTCATTGCCTTTACTCTCCAATAATATGTTTTCCCGGCGTTGAGTTCATCAACTTCAGTATGGTCGGAAGATACTCCTTCTACAACAACATGCTTTTCACTAAAATCCTTATCCTCCGAAACCTGAATCTCAAATTCTTCAGTATTTTCAGGAGCACTCCATTGAAGGCTAACTTTAGAAACAACACCATTGGACCCATTGTCCGGACTTATAGGTGTCGGACTGGCAGGAATAGCCAATTTCACTTCCTCTACAATCACAAATTCTATAGCCAATCCCTTACCTTCAATACCACCTTGATCCCTTTCTGAATAGGGAGTGGCTTTGAGTAAATATTTCCCTGGGCTAAGCTTAAGTCCTTCTTTATTTAATAAATCATAAGAAGAACCATTATCAGTTCTAGAGGAACTTACAGGTCCTGACAATGAAATTGACACACTACCCAGTTCAGTAGGACTCGAAATGGCCCGGAAGTTCAAGCTCATATCTTTAAATTTATCATAATCCAATTGAGCCCCGTCTGACAAGGTTTGAATATTATTGTTTGAACTTGCATCTACAAGTGCAAAACTTCCAATACTTAGTTGTTGAGCATTGTCAGAAACTGTTACAGAGGATTTTGAGGAAAAATTACCATCCTCTGTTTTTACTGTGATAACTGCATCCCCGGCCTTTATTGCCGTAACTTCACCTTCATTATTAACTGTTGCTACACTGGTATTTGATGATGACCAGCTTATATTTTTATTATCAGCATCAGCAGGTGATATATTTGCGCTAATTTTTATTTTATCATCTTTCTGTAGGGTAATCTCATTGGAGGTAGAGGAAATGCCGGTAACCGGAATTGGTGTATAAGTGCTTTTCGTGGAAGTAATCATGTCATTAAGAGAGGCATCTTCTCCCCCTATTCGTACATTATCAAAATAGGTAACCCTTAAATTGATGTCTGTAGATTTTTTTCCCCAAGTGGATTTATAAATACCAATTTTCCATCGTGTATGTTTGCCATCACTGTATAGATTTGGACCATTATGTGTAGCGAATTTTTCACCGTTTTTCCAAACTTCTATTAATCCATCTGAATTCTTGGAATGAACCACATGGAAAACAAATTCATTCCATTCATCTTTAGGAACATCTCCGAATTCCAAATAAGTGAATTTTACAGAAGTCCCTTCTGTTCTCCCTACCCTTAATCTCAATTTACCATTTTTAACCCTCAATGATAAAGGAGGGGTACCATTACTTGCATGCCATTGTGAAATAATTTCATCATCATTATCTGTTTTCCAGCCATATGAAGGAAAATAGACAGCAAATGAATACCACATTTCGCTGCTTTCTGCCTCTCCAAATAGAACTTCGGATCTGGGTCCACCATTTTTTGTGACCATTGGATCGCCATACTGTAATTCAAATTTACCTATAAAATCACCATCAAACACAGGGTCATTAACAATCTTGAATGAATGATCCTCAGCAAATTGCTGGTAAGCATAAGAATCACCTGTCCAGGCATCCCCATTTTCAAAAGTTTCTTCCACGGAAAGGTTTTTTGAACTGAACCCTTCCTGAAATGCAATTGCTACATTGACGTCTAAAAAGTAAGTAAGTCCTACTAACAATAAAAATAAGCTATACGCTTTAGCAGTTTTAATTATAACATTTTCCATATCCACAACACTTTAAATAATTGAAAAGTATTCCGAAACAGAAGATTAAGAGTGGCTGATTTCTAAAAACTATAGGCATAGAAATTCCATGGACCAACACCACAGATGTTGACCTAAATATTTAATTACAAGTCAGATAATCTTAATCTTCCTTGTTAATATTTAGAGGAATTTGGGTAACTAATTATTATGTATTCAGAAATCAACAACCCTTTACTTTTTGTTTCGAACAGTAATTTTATCATTGATTTGAGACAAATATTATCTTTAAAAATTAGAATAAAAAATTTTTAATGTACAAGGCATTTTGATTAATTTAAAATACAATTTTAACAAAGTAAATTTTATACTAATTTCAAAATTCTTAATTTTTAACAAATTCGTTTAGTTATAAAATCGTTGTAATTAAATATATAATTACATTATATTTATCATATATATAACTAAGAATACTTATTAAAAAAAGGAGCAAATCTACCCTAAAAGAAACAAGGGATCAAGTGTGTCATGAACACTTATTTTAAATACTACCAGCATCAGGAAGTTGATATAAAATCAAGGTTGTATTTGTCAAAAATAGAAGTACCGATTAAATCCCCCAATCCCTTTCGTCACTACCACACATCGCTATTAAACCTTTAAAAAGGGTTTTTTGGTTTTTTCAATCCACTCAAAATAGAAATGCCGAAAAAAAACCAAATGAATCAATTACAAAAATCCACTGCTAAACAAGGTTTGACCATACCAAAATATCGCGATCAAGCACCGAGTATGGATTGAAAAAAAACACTACAAAGACAAGAATTACGCACCACTAAAATGCGTTTCCACATAATATTTTAGAAGTATATAACATCAAATTTTCAAATACAATTTATTCTCCTAAACTTATTTATATAATATATATATTAAATAGATAAATAAATTTATATATAAATTTATCTTATTCACATATGACATATCGCATTTGGTGTTTTCATACCAACTCTTTTGATTTACGTATATCTAAAAATGCGCAATAGACTGGATATTATAATTGGTTTTCTTGTTTTTAAAATGCATTAAAATGAGCGCGTTTTTGGATAGCTTTTACTCAAGTTAAAACCATTTGACATTTGACCTTAGAATCCAAATATTAAAGGGCTAATTTCAAATGATTAATGAGCTAGCATGCTTTTTTCATGTCTATCTTAGATGCTAAAACTACCCTGTTCTTCAATCTATCTAGGCAGGATAGCATTTAAAATTTCACTTGCCAATTTCATTAACACAGGTATAGTCCGGCTATGATTGATTCATTTTCACCTTTTCACCTAAAATTGATTTTTCAATTAAATTCAACATATTTGTTGTCCAACTAATATCAATAGTAAAATGCTGAAATCAATTATCGCAGGTGCCGGGCATTGCTTGCCGGAAAGAGTCGTAACAAACGATGACCTTTCCAAAATGATGAATACCAATAATGAGTGGATCGTAGAAAGAACAGGTATTCGGGAAAGAAGGTGGTTTACACCGGGAGTGGACACTGTCACCAGCTTGGCGAAAAATGCATCTATAATGGCTATCCAAAACGCCGGAATTGAGACTAGCGCTATTGATTTTATCATTTTTGCCACTGTCACGCCGGATTATTTCATCCCCGGAAATGGGGTATTGCTTCAAAGAGAACTTGGTCTACAGGGTATTGGAGCATTGGATGTGAGAAATGCCTGTTCGGGATTTATTTATGCCCTTTCCATTGCGGATCAGTTTATCAAGACCGGCATGTACAAAAACATTCTTGTAGTAGGAGCAGAAATTCAGTCTTCAGCATTAAGTAAAAATGACGAAGGAAGATCCAGTGCCGTCATCTTTGCAGATGGGGCAGGAGCAGTAGTTTGTAGTGCTACTGAGGACGAAAATAGAGGAATCCTTTCCTCCCACTTGCATGCAGATGGTGATTTTGCAGAGGAATTATATGTAAAAGATCCGGGAAGCAGCAGAGAAGTTAGACTTTCCACCCCCTTAATCGAAAGTGGCTCTTTTAACTTATCAATGAATGGAAATACAGTTTTCAAACATGCGGTATTAAGGTTTAAAGAAGTAATTGAGGAGGCATTAAAGGCCAACAATTACCAGAGCACTGACATTGATTTATTGATACCCCATCAGGCAAACCTGAGAATCAGTCAATACATCCAAAATAAAATGGGATTAAGCGATTCGCAAGTCTTCAACAATATCATGCATTATGGAAATACCACTGCAGCTACCATCCCAATCGCTATAAGTGAAGTAATGCAGCAAGGTAAAGTCAAATCAGGAGATTTGGTCTGTCTGGCAGCATTTGGCAGTGGGTTTTCTTGGGCATCAGCTCTAATCAGATGGTAAAAAATTATGACGATATTGATTCAGTTTCCGCCTTAATTAAAATCACGAAAGAAAAGGAATTATTTGAAAACATAAGCCGGGCTAAAAAAGAATTTATTCATGCCTTATCTCTGGTAGGAAATAATATTGCCTATGATAAAATTGAGGAGATCCATGATGACCATAAAGGCATTAAAATCAGCCAGGGCAATGAATTGCAAAGCTGCCCATACCAAGTTCTAGACATTGTGCGGGATTTTGACCTCAAAACCGGATTAAATATTAGGATTCTTCATTGGTGGGGACGAGGCGCATATTTCCTTGTCTTTTACGGTACAAATCATCCATTGCTTGCAAAACAAAATAACCTATTCAGATGGTTAAAGGCCAAATCTTTTGATTTGTGCACTACCGGACTTTGGGACTATAAGGGAATAATCGATCAAAAAAAAATTATTCCGAGCAGTAGTTTAACACTAGAGCTGATAACGAATCACCTTGATGGTGAATTTCCATTTCAAATAATTAAACCAATCACATTTGAAAATATCAGTTCTCTGCGCCAAAAGTTGGTTGCAGAATTTATAGATTTGCATGCATTTCATCTTGAAAAATAAATTTTAGGCCCTTGATTTCAATAATGTTAACAATGTCCACAAATAGAAATAATGTTAAACTTTCGCCGCATGAAATGTAATTTTTTAACTATATAATGTAAATTGGAACCAAGATTGTATGCATTTCGTATGACTTTACTAAATCGATTAAAAAACTCATGAAATATACATTTGCCTGGCTTTTGATGATTTTTTTTGTGTCTTCTTCTTTTGGACAAGGCCAAGTAGTGAACCTATATAACCAAGACTCCACCCTCATGGGTAATGGCGTGATGCTAAACAACAAAATGGATGGGCTATGGAAATTTATCAATCCCAAAACCAACCGTCTTATCCAACAAGGTAATTTTAGGAATGGCCTTAAAGATGGGGTGTGGACCATTTATTTTTCAAACAAACAAAAACATATAGTAGCAGAGTATAAGGACAACAAAAGAAATGGTTCCTTTCTAGAGTACGATTTAGGTGGAGCATTGATTAAAAACGCAGTCTATCAAGACAGTGTTTTAGTAGGTCCCTACAAAGAATATTATGGAAACCAAAGTAGGTCAGGGTATGCCAACCCCAAACAGGTTAAAACTGAGGGCAATTATATCAATGGTAAAAAGACCGGTGAATGGGTTTTTTACTTTGACAATGGAAAAAAAGCTGTTGAAATTAATTACGAAGAAGGATTAAAAGTTGGCCCTTACAAAGAATATGACCCCTTTGGCCAGTTGGTTGTTGAGGCCAACTATAGTAACAATCAACCGGATGGTGAATTCAAAAGATTTTCTCCTAACGGAAGGACCCAGGAATTCGGAGAGTACAATTCCGGAAGAAGGGTTGGAAAATGGACGAGTTATTTCCCTAATACCAATATTGTGGAGTCCGAAAAATTCTATGACAAATCAGGCCATAAAACCGGAACTTGGACCTATTTCTATGAAAATAAAAGAACTGCTAGGATAGAAAGATACGAAAATGATATTCCAGTTGGTAAATGGGAAGAATTCTTCACAGATAAATCATTGTCCAAACAAGTTATTTATGACTTAGGTGTACCTACCGGTAAATACATTGAAAATCACAGCAATGGAAAACCATCTGTTAGAGGCCAATATGAAAATGGTTTCCGTTCAGGAGTATGGAAAAGTTATTATCCGGAAGGCAATTTATATTCTATAGGGGAATATAAAAATGACCTGAAATCAGGACTGTGGAAATACTTTAATAAAATAGGAATCCTTGTTGCCGAAGGTAAATACCAATTGGGCAATGAACATGGGCAATGGTTCTATTATTACGATGGTGGCCAGCTTAAGTCTGTAGGAAGTTATTTACTTGGTCAGGAGGATGGTACCTGGGGTTTATTTTATGACAACAAACAATTGACACAAGAAGAAACCTGGGATTTTGGCAGGTTGCTGAATATTAGTCCATACAACAATTACAATGGCAGTAAAACCTTAAATCCGGGCACCTTAAAGGACGGAAATGGCACTAGAATAACATATTATATCAATGGGGCAAAAGAATCAGAAGGAAACTACCAATCCGGCAAACCTGAAGGGATTTGGAAATATTACCATGACAACGGAAGGTTAGCCTCTGAAGGAAAAATGGTGGATGGTAAAAAAGAGGGGCCTTGGAAATATTATACCCGCTCAGGAAATCTTGAAGACATTATTCAATTTGATGATGATGAAGTTTTACCCAATGAAATCCCTGAAGAAAGTGACTTATTCCAAAATTTTGAGTAACGACTAAACATATTGGCCTTTTACATGTTTATTAAATAAAAGCAATGTTTGGTCTATTTAAAAAGAAATCACCCTTAGAAAAACTTCAGGAACAATATCAATCTTTCCTTGAAAAAGCGCACAAAGCTTCCCATCATGACCGGAAACTTTCGGATCAATTAATGGCTGAAGCAGAAGAAATTGCCAAAAAGATCGACAAAATTAAAATTCAGCAATAATAGTTTTACAAAACATTGAATTGTTTATTAACTCATAACGGAAATTCACAAAATTAACTTATCAGCTTATGCATCAAAATGGTTGTGCCAAATACCTGAAATAAAACTTGGAACACTTCTTGTAATATAGATTATTGTCACCAATATTTATGTGCCATGAAAAATTCAAGAAGCAACTGGTCAAGGTATATAGCATCCTTAAAAATTCTTACTTTAGGTTTACTATTATTCTTTGTGGGGAATAAGCAAAACGCCAATGCAGCCCCTATATCTATTTCATTTCAGGTATTTTATGATGAGTTAAGTCCTTACGGAGATTGGATAGAGGATCCGAATTACGGATTTATCTGGGTTCCATATGTAGATCAATCATTTCAACCTTACAGTACAAATGGTCATTGGGTTATGTCCACCTATGGAAACACATGGGTATCTCAATATAATTGGGGATGGGCACCCTTTCATTATGGCAGGTGGTTTTTTAGTGATTTTTATGGTTGGGCATGGATCCCCGGATACGAATGGAGTCCTGCCTGGGTAAGCTGGAGATCAGGTAGAGGTTATTACGGATGGGTTCCATTAGGACCACAAAGGCACTTCTACCGAACCGCTAGAAACTATGGCTATTCTCACTGGGTTTTTGTACCTAGACGGAGATTATTAAGTAGAAAAATCCACAGGTATTTTATGCGTGGACGCAACGTCAATGTTATTTATAATCAAACTACTATCATTAACAATACTTATGTTCACAATAATGTAAGGTTCAATGCAGGTCCAAGCAGGGCAGAGTTGCAAAGAGCTACCAGAAGTAATGTCCCGGTATTTACAGTAAAACAAGGTAGAAGACCGGGTAGGGCTTCGATTGGAAACAAAAGTATCAATCTATACAGACCTCAAGTTTCACCAAGGTCTTCAACCAGAAGTTCTAATACCGTTAGACCGAAAAAGTATGTGAGTGCTAGGGAATTCAGCAATGCAAGACCTAGCGTGGGAAGTCCTTCAAATAGAAGATCATCTTCTGCCACAAACTCAAGAGGCAATAATGTACGATCTGAGACTTTGAGAAACAGCAATAGTCCGGCTTCTAGATCAGCGAGAAGTACAGTTACTCCTGGTAGAAGCAATACAAATCAAAGAGCTGTTTCTCCGTCGAACAGCACGAGATCCAATAGATCTATTGTAACCCCCAATTCAAGTAGAAGTAGTGGCAACTCAGCTACCAATAGAAATAATGCGATCCAAAGAAGTACTTCACCTGCATCCACTAATCGTAGATCTAGTGGTGTTAGCAGCCAACCTAACGTTAAAAGGCAGAGCACTCCAACGCAGAGAAGGGAAATAAGGAGCACTTCTAGAAATAGCTCAAATTCACGTACTGTTACTCCTTCTACAAGAAATAACAGCCGTGTTCAAAAAGCTCCGCAGCGATCAACAAATTCAAGGGTTAGATCTTCCAACAGTAGTAGCCGAACCCAGACCAGAAGCACAGTAGGTAGCACTTCCAGAAGCTCTCGAAGTTCTTCTTCAGCTACAAGGTCCAGTAGGTCTACAAGAGGAAATTAAACCGTTAATAATTAAAAGAAGGTAAAGCCTCATAAGGCAGTAAACACAATAACCTTCATCAAACACTAATGAAAATGCAGCTTAAAATTTAAGCTGCATTTTTTTATTTTTACCCATAAATCACTTTTTACGCAGGATTATGCTATAGAATTTGTGAAGCCCGCCCCCTATCTACGGGAAGGGTTAGAAAATGGCAAGAAAAACAGGCTGTTTGAAGATTTTATTATGGCATCACTATGATGAAATTAAAACAGCCACGAAATAGCTGACTAAGAAATGATTTCAGCACATCATAACAGGTCTATCGCATATTTCGGGTTTATGAAGCCTCTTTCACTATTGCCTTCATTTTAGAGAGTCCTGTTTTGGCCACTTGCAAGGGGTCCTGTTTCCAATATTCAGGATTAAACAATTCAAGTGACAACACTTTATCACCTCCCATATTTTGCAGGTCTTTGACCACCTGAACCAAGGGGCCAACACCATCGCCCGGGTAAACCCTATCTTTATCAGCTTGTTCTTCCCTAGGTATATTTGCTGTAAAATCATTCATGTGAAAGATCTCTACGGCATCTCCTGAAACCAGTTTTAATCCATCAAAGCCCGAACCACCCCTGAACAAATGGTAAATATCAGGCAACAAACGTGCATCCGGATCATTAGCTATTGCCGCCACCATTAGGATTTGACCTAAATGGTGAAAAGGCTTGAAAGCACCCCAAAATTCCAATTGGGGCATCACGCCGGTTTTCCTTCCTAAGTTTATTAATTCTTTGAATTTATTACCAGCTGAAAAAAGATCTACCGGCGCTTCAGCACCAATCCCCGGAGCTGCTACCCTATGACAACCTATGGCTGCAAGTAAATTCATTTCCTCTTCCATCTGCTTAAATCCTTGCTTGCTTTTTTCTTCATCATTAGCCATCCAAGGAGCGAAACCTATGGCATTCTCAACTTTTAATCCACTATCCTTAATTTTGGAAGCCAATGCTGAAGTACTATTTCCTTCAGAAAGGTACTTTTGTAAATCCTGAATCCAGATTTCAATCCCATCATAGCCTGCTTCAGCTGCGATTTCTATATACTTGGCTAATCCCGGGTTTTGACCTCTTATGGTACTTGTATTTAAACAATAAGTAAACTTGCCTTTCTTTTTAGGTGTAGCAAAGGTTGTCATTGGCTGAATTGCAGCCAATGAACCTAGCCCCATCGTTTTGAGTACATTTCTTCTATTAATCTCCATTTATTTACTTCTTATTTGTTGGCAATTATTAATACAATCCGAAAAGTGGTTAAAACCTGTATAAACCCCATAAAACTACAAAAATTAATGGCAAAAGGAAGCTTAAGAAGCGATCAATAGTTTTTATTGGTGTTTTAGGTGTCTGGCTAAAAAGTACAAGTTAACTTTTCATTACTTCAGCAAGTGCTCTCTAAACAGAAAGTACAGGCCCTCCCTGGTATTAACTAACATACCTTCTTTTTCAATCGCTTAATATTATTTTTAACTTTAACCTTTCTAAGAATTTACATTTTTATTAAACAAGCCAAACAAATCAAAAACGGTGATTTTGCTCCTCAAGCTAATTTATTCTTTCAAAACAACTGACGTTTATGTTGAATTCATATAGAAAGGTATCCGGTCAAAATTCGCTCATTAGCGAAAGCAAATCTGTTATTGCTTTAAAAATACTTTTTTTTACTATCCTGATTGGCACCTTATTGGATTTTTGGAAATATGGCCCATATATCACTCCTGACACCATTGGGTATTTTAAAATGATTGAAGGGAATTATGAAGCACTGGGCGTATTGTCTCCCTTTTATTCTTATATGCTTTCTTTACCCCCATTTACTTTTCTTTCCGTTTTTGATAGCGCAACTGTTTCGGCAATAGCGATGTTTTTACTCGCTATACTTTTCAATTTTAAATTTTACAAACAAATCAAATTTCAAAACAAAGGTTTATTTTATGCTTTAGGCTGCAGCCTACTTTCATGGTGGTCCTTCCGCATATTGGGAAGAGCCCATGCAGACAGCCATTTTTATATCTTGTTACTGTTTTGGTTATATTTATTTATTTGGAAGAAGGCTTCTGACAAAAGGAATATCATTCTAATAAGCCTACTTTCAGCAATAATGGTGTGGTCCAAGCTTAACACCTTATTTTTGGTACCACTTTTAGCTGGATGGATAATCCTAAGTAAAGAAAAACAATGGGCAATTGTAATAGGTGCCATCTTGAGCTCATGGGCTGTATATCAACTGGTCCTTCCGGAAAATATACTCCAAATCCATCTGTCCAATCAGATAGTTTTAGAAATGACACCAACAAATCCCTTTAAGCTTTTCTATGAAAATTTGGCTACTTGGGCACAAGTAAGCCTTGGATTGATCTTTTCCGACTTCATTACCCAATACATACCAATGACGATAGCCTTTACCTTAGGCTGCTTGGGTTTCATTTTGTTAAGCTATTACATTGTCAGATTCCGGCATAATTTCAGGGAGCCAATTTATAAACTAATCTTGATCAGCCTAATATATAGCGCATTTTTCCTTGGCTTTCAACAGTGGATCGGTTACAAAGAAATTAACTTCAGAACTTTATTCCCGCACCTGCTAGTGTTATCAATGGCACTATGGCTATTTCTGATACAAACGCGAAAAGTAGTGGCCTTGATAACAATTGCCATTCTTATTACAGGCCATACTTTATTGGGCCATTATTTGATTTGGCAAAGAGATGATGTTTCATCTTTATTTGCAGCAAAAAACTTTCATTACAGCAAGAAAAAGCAAACCATTGACAAGCTACTGATTGGAAATCGCCAACAAATTTATACTGATGCTCCTGAAAAAATTATGCTTTCCTTTTTAAACAATGATGTTCTTCAAATTGCTCCAAAAACCCGGTTTTTAGAAGGGAAAAACTACCAACTTAGCGAGAAGGAATCGATTTTGGAACGCAAGAAAAGTGTAGAAGCACTTATAAATGGGGCAGCAATTATTGTTCTTTTTCACTCAATGGAAATTAACGGTATAAGTAACAACCCGGCTGTTAGGATTCTTAAAGAAAACGGGCTGGTAATTTATTACTTGGCTTCATCATCGCAATAAATACATTTTCCCATACCCCTTCTTGAAGGCCTTGTCCCCGGAAGTATTTCTATGCTCCATAAACTGTCCATTTTTTCTTACCATAACCCTGTAAATATAAACGCCATTGGCCAATTGATCGCCAAATTCATCTTTTCCATCCCAGGCATATTCAGTAATATTATTCCCAATAGATACAGGACCCAATTCATCCTGAAAAATTTCCTTGACCACTTTCCCAGTAATGGTCATGATTTGGATTTTTATTTCATCAGGAATCTCCGCCCCTGTAACGGTAAACACAAACCTTACACTACTACTAAAAGGGTTGGGATAAGGATAAAAATTAGTAATTTGGCTCTCATTGATCACCTCAAAGCTAACCTCATAGGGAACAGATCCGGCCATATTTCCTGCGGCATCACTTGCATTAATTTTTAAGGTATAAATTCCATCATCTAATGGTCCGGGCTGAAATTCTATGGTGAAATCTGCATTATCGGTGGCAGGGAACCACTTTACCCTTTCATTGCTGAAGCTAATTTTCTCAAATTCACAAGTTTCACATGGTGCCCTTAGCATCAACTCCATCCCTGTGGTATCTTGTTTGAGGGCAATCTTATTTTCATCTTTCACTTTTGCAGAAATAATGACCGTTGGAGAAACAATGTCTCCATTCATTATGTATTTTCCATCAAAATTGACATCTAAAACCGGATTTAAATCGTCGCCATTTACTTTATAGAATTCAGGCAAATCCATTACATTATTTCTATAAACTTGTTCCGTTAAAATTCTTGGGTTTACAAATACGTTCAAGGAATTATTGCCTCCATTCCCTTTGGAGTCAAAGTCAATGGTAAAAATTGTGGACTCCCCTCCTTTTACAGCCGGTATTTTAAATGTATGCTCTGTAACTTTCCGTTGATCAACATTCAGGAAAGAATAGTCTACTTGAATGGAATCAAGGAAATCATGTTTAGAAATATTGATAAATTCAAAAGTCAATTGATCTGCTTCTCCTTCGTCTAAAATCACTTCGCTTCGTTGATCATTCAAGATCAGCACACCCTCCGGGACTCCGGTATAATCCACCTGCCACTTGGCCAATTGTGGTAACTCTTGATCAGGCAAATCTTCCAAAGAATAACGCAATCTAAGGTAAGGATAGCTACTGGCATCAAACCCCGTAAGATCCATCGTTTCCAAGGTAACATCTTGCAACAAAGACACCTCGCCTCCATCAGGAGTTACTCCTAGCACATCCATTGAACTATTTTCCGGTTGAAACAAATCTTTCCCTCTCACCTCATTAAAAAAGCTAATCCAATCGGATGCAGGCCCCACCTTTGGGGACAGTATATTACCCGTAGGAAAATAACCCTGAATATCTGTTTCGAAAGAAATAACCTGAGAATCTCTTTCAATTTCATCATCTGTGGTTGGCACCACCTCAATGGCTTCCCCCGGACGCATTCCTTTTTTTCCAAAAAGTATATAAGGATCACCGGTTACTAAGTTTCGTAACGTAGCCTCATTCGCTCCTAATTCCTTTAATTTGATATATGCTTCGTCAGGCCAATCAGAAAATGTCACCTCCCCAACTGAGAAAATAATAACATAATCGTCTTCTTTCATTCCATCTACAAAGTCCAATAACATGGTATTCCCTTCTCCGGTTATGTTGGCATTGGATATGCTCTGTATAACCTGAGGAACCCTACCACACGACCTCGAATCCAAAACATCAATGGTTACCAATGGCACCGGCAAGTAGGGCTCCAGAGTTTGATGGTCAAAGGCCATCAAACCAAGTGTTCCATTCTTACAAAAGCGATTGAAAGTATCTAAAATATATGCTACCCCATTCAACATTATTTGGGTGTTCTCTACACTATAATCTTCATTTTCTGAACCAAAGGTAAAAACATCAATATTTAAGGCTGTCTCTTGAAACTGCCACTGTTGATCGGAAACTGAAATACTGAGATTGGATAATTGGTTGTCTAAAAATTGAGGTAATTTTCTTTGGGTCCAGCCTTCCGGCCCATTTTCTATATAAGAAAAGCTACTCCCTTTCCAGCTTACATCTTCTCCTTCTCTAGGGGTGGAAAACTTAGTCCTCCAATAAAATGTCAATGAATCAGCTTGAGGAATATCTTCAAATAAATTCACTTTCCATCTGGCCAAATTACTAGTGGTGATCCTCACCTCTTTCCTTCTTGGACTTGAGAAATCTGAGGCGGTATCCAGCTGAATAGTTAGGTTTCTTTGCTCTGTAGCCAATCCCGGAATTTGTGCAATTAATTCTACTTCTCTTTCATTAACAATGCCAAAATCTAAAGGAAATAAATTCAGTGTTCCACTTAAAGGAACAAAGAATGAAACCGACACTGTATTGTTGGCATAAGTCATTTCCTCAATCTCTTTGCCTTTATTTATAGTGATGGTAAACAAGTTATCTCCAAAAGAATTAATGCCTGAATTGGGTATGGAAAGCACCAAAGTATCTAATCTAAATACAGGTGGTATTGTATTTGTGGGTAGGGTAATAAGGGTTCCGTCCGGCAGTTGTCGACTGACATCCACATCCACCTCATCTAGATCTACAATCCCTAAATTCCTTATTGGGAGGCTAAGTTCCAAGGTATCGGAAAGTGAGTTCAAAACTTGATCATTAACTCCTCCAAGCTCAATATCATCTGCATAAACCGCATAATCTGCTTTATTGGCAGGGAAAATCCTAGCTGCCGGATCCCCTAACATAATAATTTGGTTGGCATGAGATTGATTAACTTCAGAATCCCCATACCTGGAATAGAACAATTTTTCCGCCTGAAGTTTAACTTTTCCTAGATTTTGGTAAATCATGCTTGAATCAGCAAAGGCCGTGGTATAAAATGACTCACTAAACCTTCTTAAATACACATCGATCCCCACATCTGCATGTGCCAAAAAATTTGAAGCCCCACGTTCCGGAGTAATGATCCAATCTTCTCCAAAAGTATAAGCATCCCCAAAAGCATTTCCCGCATCACAGCCATTTAAAAGTAAGATAGGATATTTTCCTTTATTTCTATACCCCATCTCATTGACACTTACAAAACCAATGTCAATATCAGTAGTGGAAGGAGCTGCATGACCAAAAAAGGTTACCAAACTCAAACCTGCATTTATTTGGTCTGAAATATTAATTAATTCGGTAGTTTCATTTGACCTTTTTCTTACCGTCTCCACATTCCCTCCCAGATAAACATCCTCAGCGATTACCTTAAAACCATTGAGGAAATTATAAAACCTTTCCAACTCAAAGGCTGACCTTCCTCCACTCAGATGTATCAAATCTTTCTGCCAAGTCTCTGAAACGCCTAAGGCATCCTTTTCCTTTATTTTATCCAAATAAGCCGCCACATCGTTGGGGGTTCTAGCCGGAATTCGGCCGACACTAATGTTTCGTTCCAATGGCTTTGATGGGTCTAGTCCAATCACAAATCGGTTATCAGAATAGGGATACCCAAAAGTAGGAACCAACTCTTGAAAACTAAAAACCGCAGGGTTGTCTCTATAAAAATAAGTAATCCCTGAGGACCTCTTCGTATTGAAAATACCATAAGCTCTACCTACTAAGAGGATATTTTCAGGAACATACTGCTCTTGATAAAGTGCTAAAAACCTTCTGATTCCCAAAGGTGATTTTTCCCCGTAAGAAAATTGATTGTACAAATCCTGTACATTCACTGTTAGTGTATCAAAGCCACCTCCCACAGGCGTGGCCCTGTAAGCAGCATATGCCCCTACCGGGTCCCCATAATTGTCTGCCGGCTCTCTAAGCAATTTGTGAGAGATAATAATAAAGTTCGCCGGTTGATTGAGTAAATCCCTAAACCTAACCTTTTCTAATACGTTTAATTCAACAATATTTTCTTGATTTTGAATCAGGACTTGGCCTGCTGTTGCCCCTGTGGGAAGGTAAAGGTCTGCACCTGTTTTTTTCACCTCCAGTCTTATCGGATTAGAAATATCTGTGATGTTATATGCAGTGTATTCCTCATTGACATTATTGATGACCAAGGCTTTATTCCCTTCACTAAAAGTAATATTCTCCACCTCAAAATCACCTGAAACACCAGTACTGCTGTAATTTAACTGCGCATAATTTATGGAAATATTGTCAAGGTTATTGTCAACCCCCATGGAAGTCACCCGAATATAACATTCTCCTCCGGCTGAAAAATCAGCCTGCTCAAGTTGTTCTACCAGCACATAGTTCTCAAATTCTTCAAAGGTATACTGCCCCAGTTCTCTTAAGTTATTGACAGTAGGGCCTATCTCAACAGACATTTTATGGGAGGTTTCGGATCTCCCGCCTAGGCTAAGCTCTAGCACCGGGTTAGCATTGCCTTCCACTACCTGTCCCAAGCTTTCAAAGGTTAATGTTCTACTTCTTCCCCTTGAAATTGTGGCAGAAGTCCAGCCTTGACCTTGGTCATATACGGATAAATGTACTCCGGGGAAATATTCTCTTCCCAAAGCATATTGCTCAGCAAAATGCTGCAAGGACTCCAGCTCATAAGTATCTACTTGTTCCAAGCCTTCTCCAGCAGCAGGGGCTGAAATCCTTTTACCCATATTCCCCGGGTCTATTGTAAGAAAGAATGCTGTAGTATCATTGTGTGTATTGTAATGAGGGTTGGTCATCCAAGATTCATCTTCATACAATAATTTGTCTAATGTTCCATCATTCCTTTTTCCTATAAATTCCAAGTAATCATTCTGATCAAATGAGCCATCTTCTTGACCACTTATATACACCGACACCTCTTCACCTCTGTGATAAACTTTGATTTCTCGTGGATCTAAATCATCTACCGACAGCCCTGATGCAGAAAGTGTGGTATAGCTTAATCGATATATCCCATCGGAGCTTGTAGGTATTTTATAATAGTCTCTATCATAATTCAACCAATCATTTGACTGCCCACTCACAAAAAAGTGTAGTAGTATCCCCACCAAAAGGAAGGCCATACGCAAGGCCATAAAAATATTTATTCTATAATCCATCATATAATCTAAAACCAGACTTTAATGGGTTAAGTGAAACTTTAACACTGAAAACATGGGAATAAGGTGTTTCTGAAATACTACCTATATCTGTAAGGGCATAATCCACTAGAACGGCCTCACTTACCCTAAACCCCAAGCCAAATCCGGGTTGAAAAGAAGTATATTTGGAACCATCAAAATCTTTCAATGTTTGCACATTTCCCGCCCCTAACCTAAAAAATGCAGTCTGCCTATACCCCAGCTCCATTCCAATTTTAGGAGACAAATTAAACAAGTCACTTCCATACAAGGCGTTTCTTTCTCCGTCAAAGGTTAAATCTAAATCCAATACCGTCAAAAAATCAATCTCCTCAGTCAGTTCAAAGTTTCTGGAAAAACTTAGGGTAGCTCTTGGGAGGGTAAGTTCTATACTATTAATAGGAATTTGATTTTGGGTTTGGGCATATATATCTCTAACCAATTCAGCATTGTGCGACCAAGCATTGAAAGTGGTAGTAATGTCTCTGGCCATTAAGCCCACACGCCAACCATTTTCCACATAAATAGCTCCAAAATCTAACCCAAAGCCCCATGCCTTGGCAAATTTACCTACATTTCTATGAATTACTTTTGCATTAACTCCCACTTTTAAATAATCACTAACGTCCCTTGCAAAGGACAATAGCAATGCATAATCCGCAGCATTAAAAAACTGTATATTGTCATAATTTAAGGCTCCATTGGCATCATATAAAAATCGAGTATCAGGGATATCATCTACCCCAAATCTGATGAGTGATACCGCTATTTGATTGTCTTCTTGAATATTTGTAGAATAACCTGCGAAATCAAATTTTGCAATTCCTGCAAAATACTCGGCATGCATCAAAGAGAATTCGTGCTCGTGCTTGATCCCAAGCAAACCTGCAGGATTCCAATAGGCGGCGGTAACATCATTGACTGCTGACACTTGGGCTCCGGCCATACCTAAAGCCCTAGCTCCAATTCCAATGTTCATGAATTCGTTGGAATATTTAGGGGCTATCCCTTGGGCTCTGACGGCTCCTGATAGCAAAATCCCCACCAACACACAAAAATTTACCCTACCAAACATGAGTTTAAATAATAATCCTTTCGCAAAGTAAAAAGAAAAAACCATTGTAAATATTCTGAAATTAAAAAATTATTGAATGCTTTGTTCGGAATTGTTCACATGTGAACAATAAACTGTACGGTGACATCCAAAAAAATACTTTGGTTATTGGTAATACTTGTTAGAATAAAAAAAACGCAAAATTTTAATGTTTTATTAGCCCTACCATAATCTGCTTTTAAAACAAATAATAACGCATTTTAGCCCAAAATTGGGTATTACTTCGATCTTTGTATACCATGGAATTAGGCAATACCTACTAGCAGGCCAAAAGTTGGTATTGTTTTTCCAATAGGTGTTATCAATCGATAAAAATAATTGTGAACAAGTATATTTCTTTGAACAACTAAACATGAAAGCTTCAAACACCCAAACCCAAATGCGGAAAGGGATTTTGGAATTCTGCATATTACATATCATTTCCAGAGGAGAGGTCTACGCGACCGATCTGATAGAAGAGTTGCAAAGTGCTGAGATGATAATTGTAGAAGGTACCTTATATCCACTTTTAAACAGGCTGAAAAACGCCAAATTGGCTTCCTATAAATGGGTGGAATCAGAAGCAGGTCCACCAAGAAAATATTATTCTATCACGCCTCAGGGTCTGGAATTCTTAAATGACCTACAGCAGACATGGGAAAACCTGGATACATCTGTCAACCAAATTATCGCGAAAGCAAAAAACGAATAGGAACGATCAAGTTTATTAATATATTTTCTTGACCTTAGTCATTTAAATCATGAAAAAGACAATTAGCATAAATATCAGTGGCATTCTCTTCCATATTGAGGAGGATGGTTATACCGCATTAAAAAATTATTTGGATGCCATCAATCAGCATTTCTCCCATTACGAGGATAATCAAGAAATTATTACCGACATTGAAAATAGGATTGCCGAAATTTTCCTTAGTAATCTAAAAAATAACAAGCAGGTTATTACAGCAGACAATGTTTCAAACCTAATCCAAAAAATGGGAACAATAGCGGATTTTAAAGCTATTGAACAGGACTTGGAAGAAGAAAAACAGACTGAGGATTCTAACAGTGATTTTTATAAGTACGTAACTCCCCCGGATCAAAATTCAGGTAAAGGGTATAAAAAACTAACCCGCCTTGTCCATGGTAAAATACTCGGCGGTGTGTGCGCCGGTTTTGCAAACTATTTTTCCATAGACCCACTTTGGACCCGACTCATCACCATATTAATGCTATTTAGCGGTGGCTTAAATTTAAATGCATTAAGCTTACCATTCCTTTCTGAAGGCTTTCATTTGAACACAGCCATAGGCTGGTGGACGGTAATCGCTTATGCATTATTATGGATTATTCTTCCGGTCTCCTATGATAAACCGGAAGATAAAAATATCAAGAAGCTATACAGAAACCCTGATGATAGGGTTTTGGGAGGTGTAGGTAGTGGCTTAGCTGCCTATTTTGATATAGATGTCATTTGGGTACGCCTGGCTTTTTTCGGCCTTACTTTTGCCGGAGGTTCAGGATTTGTATTGTACTTTATTCTTTGGATAATTACCCCTATGGCCAAATCCATAACGGAGAGGATTGAGATGAAAGGGGGAGCAATAACTTTAAGTAATATTGAGACAACCATTCAGCAAAATCTATCTACGGAAAGCACCAAGGAGGAGTCTACTTCAAAAAGAATAGTGCTCGCTCCGTTTAGGTTCCTAGGAAAAGCAATTAATGCCATAGGGAAAGCACTTGGCCCTTTTGGGGCATTTTTATTGGCAGTCATAAGGGTGTTCTTCGGTCTCCTAATTTTCACCTTAGGGATGGTAATCCTTATAATTCCTCTTGCATTCTTAGGACTTTACAGTGAATTGATCATTAACAATGATTGGGCTTATATGTGGGATGGCTTCCCTATCAATACCATTGCTGAGCTTTTACCCTTATGGTTGGCAATTGCCCTATCTGTGATCGTCTTTATACCAAGTATAGTATTGGTCCTTTTGGGTATAAGTGTATTAATCAAAAGAAACCTGATTGATGGACGGTTTGGTCTTGTTATTTTTGGCATCTGGATCATGTGTATCCTTATGGGCGCTTTCCAAGCTCCAAAAATAATAGGTCAGTTTAAAAGTGAAGGCAGTTTTACTGTTGACCAGAAACTTGAAGTTCCTGAAAGCACACTTTTAATTAGCGCTGAAAACAATGGGATAGATGAAGGGGAACTTGGCTTTGTTAAGTTACAACTTAAAGGACATGAGAAAGATGACTTAATTGTTAAGCAAAAATTTGTTTCTAAGGGATCAAATAGAAGTGATGCCATTGAAAATGCTTCGCAGGTAGCCTATGAATTACAACTTACAGACAGCCTCCTAGTATTTGACAAATCCTTGACCTTCCCAGATACAGCAAAGTTTAGGATGCAACACTTAGAGCAGACTTTATTTATACCCTATAATAAAGCCTTTGTAATCGATCGTAAATTACTTTCCATTTTAAGAAATACCTTAGGAAAAGACGGATATAAAAACAGGGATATCAATAGCCAAAACTTTTGGGTGTACAATGAAAATGGCTTGCTTTGCTTGAACTGTATTAATGACCACAAACAATCATCAACCGATAGCCTTTCCAGATCCTTGTTCAGTGAGAGTTTTATAATGAAAAAGTAGTTTGCTAGGCTAGTGTATACTTATCAATCTGTCTATGTTATTACCCTTGCTTATTTCATATGATAAGCAAGGGTAATATTTTTCTCAACCCCAGCATTTGTAAACTTCCTTAAAGGCATAAAAGACACCTTCAAGCTAATTAATTAGGCTTAACTAAAAAACCTGAACCTCGAAGCAAGGCATGCCTCCTCACGGGTAATGTCCCTTGGCAACTCCTTCATTAATCCAATACACCTACCTTAAGACTTAGATCGATTATTTCGATTTCCCCAATTGACCTTCTTTTTCAAACCTTTTGAAAAAGAAAAAAATCTCATTTGAATTTTAGGTTTATAGGTTATAAAGCGATACTTTAACTAAACATAAATCGGACCTAAATCTCAAAGGTTATACAATGTCAATTGCCCAAAAAAATACCACTATGGATGTAAAAGTTAAATTTTTAGGCGCCGCAGGAACAGTCACAGGATCTCGCTTTTTTTTAGAAATCGGATCGCTGAGGGTTCTCGTTGATTGCGGATTATTCCAAGGATTAAAGGAAAACCGACTAAGAAACTGGGAGACCTTCCCTATTCCACCTGAAACAATTGATATTGTTTTACTTACACATGCCCATATCGACCATTCGGGATACTTGCCCAAATTAGTAAAAGAAGGTTACCAGGGGCCCATCTATTTAACTGAAGCATCTTTAGAATTGGTTAAGATTTTATTACTGGATGCAGGCAAACTACAAGAAGAAGAGGCAAAGTTCGCCCGCAAGAAGGGCTACTCAAAGCATAAAAACCCACAACCTTTGTTTACCCGGGAGGATGCAGAAAAAGTATTCCCAAAACTCAAACCCATATCCTTTGACCAAGCTGTCAAAATTAATGATCAGTTAAGTATCACTGCATACAATGCGGGCCACATTCTGGGTGCTGCGATACTAAAATTACAGATCAAAGGGAACAATCAGGAAAAAAGCATTGTGTTTTCCGGAGATTTAGGTAGGACAAAAGACCCCATTTTAAACCCTCCGGCAGAAATACCTTTTGCTGATGTATTGTTTTTAGAAACCACGTATGGAAACCGAGTAAACGAATCCTCCGGGATTGATAGAAAGTTAGGAAAGGTAATTCGTGACACCTATTACAATGGAGGGGTTTCTCTAATCCCTTCTTTTGCTGTTGGCAGGACTCAAATGATATTGTTTTACCTACACCGGCTTCAACAAAAGGGATTTATCCCTCAAATCCCTATCTATGTAGACAGCCCCATGGCCATTGACGTGACAAGTTTATACAAACACTTTCCTGAATACCACCATTTAGGCCCTTCGCTTGAGAACTCAAATGCCAATCCTTTCTTACATAAAAACCTACATTATTACAGAGACCAAGAATCTTCCATCAGCCTAAATAATATAAAAAACAATGCCATTATTATTTCGGCAAGTGGGATGGCTACAGGAGGGAGAATATTACACCACCTTTACAATAGATTACCCAATAAAGAAGACAGCATCCTCTTTGTGGGATATCAAGCAGAAGGAACAAGAGGGCGAAGGATACTCGAAGGCGAGGAAACTTGTAGAATTTATGGGATAGATGTCCCTGTAAAAGCTAAGCCGGTCTATATAGATGGCTTATCTGCCCATGCAGACCAAACTGAGCTTGTAGACTGGTGTGATAATTTTATTTCAAAACCCAAATTCACCTTTTTAATACATGGAGAACCTGAGGCCAGAGAAGAATTGGCCGGAATTTTGAAAGACAAATTAAACTGGAATACGATCAGCCCGCTTTATATGGAATCTTTCCTATTATTTTCCGGAATTTAGAGGGTGTATTTCATTGGATCTTATGGAAAACTAAACTTAAATGAAGCATCAATGAATACCTTCCTTAAATTGACCTATTTGTGTTTTCTCGGATTAGTGGTTTTTGCCTCTTGCAAACCTCAGAAAATGAAAAATCAGGGAATCCATGGGAATGTTTATTGGATTGAAGGAAATCAAATGCCCCAAGCTTCCCAAGATGAAGCTTCAAGTCTTTCTCCTGCTGCTCAAAATCCGGTAAAGCGAACCATACATATCCATCAATTGACCCATATCAACCAAGCAAGCTTAGGTGATTATCTTTTCGGAAGTATCGAGACACCTCTTGTTGCATCCATAGAGACCAATGACGAGGGAGAATTTTCTGTAGAACTCCCCCCCGGCAAATATTCCATCTTCACGGTAGAAGAGAATGGCTATTTTGCAAGCATTTTTGATCTTGACAGCTATATTCATCCTGTGCATGTAGAGAAAGGCGAATGGAGTAAGGTCGCAATAACTATCAATTACAAGGCCACATTCTAAATACAACTACCTGAATTACAATTATTTAAAATCGAATATTAATTTTTGTTAATTTTTTTAACTTTGGCATGCAACCATTTTAACATTTTGGGTATCTACCTTATTGAAGACAAAAATAAATGCCACTCAAAGAAAACCATACAGGAATAGAGCTCGGCCTGATCAAAGGTTGCCTTGAAGGAGACAGAAAAAGCCAGAGAGGTTTGTATGAGCTTTATTCAAGTAAATTTCTGAGCATTTGTTTGCGGTACATCAAAGACCAGGACTTGGCTCAGGATGTATTGGTAGAGGGTTTTATGAAAATATTTGAAAAGTTAAACACTTATAGACAAGAGGGCAGTTTTGAAGGCTGGATGAAAAAAATCATGGTAAGCCAAGCTTTGCAAACGCTCAGAAAGAATAAGAAATTATTAATGGAAGTAGATTGGGATGATCAGGACCATATCACTTCTTCAAATTTGGTATTTGGCAAAATAGGAGCAGATGAATTATTAAAATTAGTGGCCTCCCTGCCTGTGGGATATAGAACAGTTTTTAACTTATATGCCATAGAAGGTTATAGCCACAGTGAAATAAGTAATTTATTAGGGATTGCAGAAAACACCTCAAAGTCTCAACTGAGCAGGGCCAGGTCACTTTTGCAAAAGCAAATCGCCCCTCATTCAATTAAACAAAAAAGCAATGGCAGATAATATAGATGATTTGGACAAATTGTTCAAAAATGCCTTAAGCAATCATTCCACAAGTCCGGCCCCTGAGGTATGGGATAAATTATCCGCTTCTTTGGACAAAAAGAACAAAGGATTCTTATTTACTCCTTGGAGATGGGCCGCTGGGGTAGCAGTAGTTTTGGTTTCATTTTGGCTATTTCATCACTCTTTTGATGTAGAAGTTCAAAAAACTTCTTTGGCTGTCCAAGACACCAAAATATCAGAAAAAGATCCTTACAGCATTTCACCAACTACCGAGATTGCCGGGAAGGAAAAAGTAAAAAGTCAAACAAAAAATATAACTCAGGAACCAATTTCAAAAAGCAGAGGGTTGACTTCTAAAGAAAAACTGGACAAGCCTCTAATACGACAAACATGGACAAGTAAAAAAAGAGTTAGAGAGCAATTGCCTCAAGTATTGGCCCAAATTGAGCCCCTTAATAAAGATGAATTAACTACAACAATAAGAGAACAGTTGGCTTTCAATCCCTCTTTAAATAGAAACGAAACAACTGAAAAATCAAACAAAGATTATAAAGTGAAAATAATCTCCAATGGATATGCCATACAACCTGAAAAAGAACAATTGGTAGCAGAGCTTGAAAATAAAATCGGTGGCTTTTTTACCAAAGTGGATGAAGGATTTGGTGACCTTCGGGATGCCAAAAACAACCTCTTTGCCTCACTGACTACAAAACGCGAAAAAAGAAAAACTAACTAGATATTTACAGACATGAAAAGGTACATAATTGTCATTCTTCTGATGGCACTAGCACAAATGGTATTTGGAAACCCTGAAATCCCGGATGAGAGACCCCTAAATGATAGCATCATTGTGGAGTTTGGCCATTCAGGAAAGATGGTTTTTGTAATCGACAACCCTGATGATTTTGAAAGATTGAAAAATATGGACATCAACCAAATCATCAAAGAACTTGACCTACCGGAAACAACCAAAGACGGTGAACTCACAGTAGTTGAAATCAAACATAAAGAAGGAAACAAGGAAATTGTCACCATCTATGAGGACAAAGAGGAAACGGAAGTTACTGTAGGAAGGTATAAGGTAATTGTTGACGAGAAAGGCTCTAAAACCAAGGTTCGGCTTATCACTGAACCAAAGAAAGAAAAAGACCCGGAATTTAGGACCTATATAAATATGGACTTGGGGATCAATACATTTTTTGAAAACGGAAATATACCGGGAGGGATAAAACCCCATAGCCCAAAAGGCTGGGGAAGCTGGAACATTGGTTGGAACTGGATGGCCAGTCAAAAGCTATCCAAGGGAAGGTACTGGGATTTCGGTCTTGGGCTGAGTTGGTATAATTTCAAATTGGACAATGCCAACTACCAAATACTAGGCACTGAAAACGGGGTTTCTTTTGTAGACAGAACTGATGTAAATGGCTTTAAAAGCAAAGTATCTGCATCCTATTTAAATGTGTTGACCATGTATAAATTAGATTTTGGAAAGTTGAATGACAGTGGTAAAAATGGCTTGAGAGTTGCCATCGGACCCTATGCAGGATATAGGTTGGGAGGCCGAAGCAAATTTGTATACAGAGAGATCGGCGGGTCAGGCAGAAAAAAAGACAAAACATCTGCCGGTGGCTACCTCAGCAATTTCAGGTATGGGCTTAGAGGCGAAATTGGTTTTAGAAGTGTTACTTTCTACAGCACTTATGACTTCAACCCATTTTTCCAAAAGCCCCTTAGCCCTAGCCTTAGTCCATTTTCCTTTGGATTGGTTTTCTAATAATAAACAACCCACTTAACTATGAAACACAATTTAAAACACCTGCTATTGCTAATAGGTCTGCTATTTACCGGTCTAGGATCTTCCCAAGGCCAACAAGTCATCAATAAATCGTTTTCCGGTATAGAAATCCTTGAAATAAAATCCGGAGCTATAGAGATCCAATATGAAGGACAAGATAATTTAGCCCAGATAGAATTAGAAGCATTTTTAGGCCATGAAGAAAATGCGGACAAGGATCTGGTTATGATAACGGTGGGTAACACCTTAAAAATTGCCTTTGATGGTAGAACTAATTCACGACCAAAAAGTAAACGATACCTTAGATTAACCGGTCCATCAAATATTCAAATAAACATAAAATCAAGTTCCGGAGCTACTTACATCTCCGGAGTAAGCGCAACATCACACCAGATTGAGGCAAGTTCCGGGCAAATAAAGGCTTCAGACATCAATGGAGACTTAAGCTTAAAAGCCTCCTCGGGGAATGTCCAATTGGCAGGCTTAACAGGCAATCTAGACTGCAAACTCACTTCCGGTAATGCCACAATTGAAGATGTAATTGGAAACATGGACTTTAAAGCCACCAGTGGACAGCTAAAAGTCAATTCCTTATCAGGTTTATTAAATGCCAAACTCACCTCCGGGAATATAAAATTAAACCAAGTAGGGGAATTAGGTAATCTGGAGGTAAGCTCAGGAAATATCAAGGCAGATAATGCTGGTCTTGGACTGAACACCAGCTTGAACGCCTCTTCAGGTAATATTCAAATCTATACCGGTAGTAATTTATCGGATTATAATTTTGATTTAAAAGCAGGAAGTGGAAACATTAGGGTAGGAAACCAATCAGGTAAAAGTACCATTTATATTAACAATGGTAAAAACGGAACGATCGTCGGAAAAGTCGGTTCAGGGAATATCTCTATTCAACCATTATAAAAAGATAAAAGCTGCCAACCCTTGTGGGGAATTCCCTCAAAAGGGTTGGCGGTTATTTTTTTAGTCCAAAGGGTCTCTTTTTTGAATTTCCATTACTTGCTCTTTTTCATCTCCTTTTAGACGTAAGGCACTTACAATCCTGCCCGGCATTGGCTTCGCCAAAGAAACAAACAATAAAGTGACTGCGTACACAATTGTAAAGCCTTGATTCTCATAGAAAAACAAACCAAAAGCGCACAACACCCCTATCCAAAACAATTGCCAATACCTCAAAAAAGTGGCCTTGGCATATCCTTTGACTTTTAGACTTACTAGCGCTCCGGTTTTTCTGATGGCCTTTATTCGCTTGGTAAAAGCAATTTGTTGGAGCACAAGCATTGCACTTACCAAGCCTAGGAGAATATAATTAAACACCTCAGGGAGAGCAGGTAAATTGAAGTCCAAGTTGCCACTTGTCACATACAAATAGGCAAAAGAAAAAATGGGTAAAGGGATGGCAATCAATAGCAAGACATTTCGCTCCAACAAACGAAAATCTTTCTTCATTGCCTTAATTTGATTTTCTGCTGCCATTAGTCAATTTGAATCTTAACCTCTGCACTGGTAGGCTTTGCAGAACAACAAAGGATATAACCAGCCTTTATTTCGTTTTCACTTAAGCCTGCATCCTCTTCCATTTCCACTGTTCCGGAAAGTAGTTTCCCTCGACATGCAGTACAAAGCCCACTCTGACAGGAATAAGGCATATTTAATCCTTCGTCTAATCCGGCCTCTAATATGGTTTTACTCGGACCGACGTCAAAGTTATACTCTTCACCTTCCAATAAAATTTTCACTGGTCTGTTGATAACGCCTTCAACTGGAGCATCATCTTGATTTTCCTCTTTTTCAAGATAAAAGCTTTCACTATGGATGAATTCCTTCTTTACATCCAGCTTACCCAAACTTTGCTGAGCCGTTTCCATCATGCCCTCAGGTCCGCATATAAAAAAGCGTTGGTTTTCAGCAAAATGATTGAAATGTTCGGCGAAAAAATCACTGACTTTTTCTTGGTTCAACCTCCCCGAAGCACCCTCCCATCCTGCTTTGGGCTGGGTAAGGTTATGGATAACATTTAATTTACCCGGGTGTTTTTCTGCCAGTTCTTTCAGCGCCTTATTAAAGATTATCATGTCTTGAGAGCGACTGCAATAAAACAAATTCACTTCAGACTTCGGCTCATTAATTAATATAGACTTGATAATCCCCATGATTGGAGTAATACCACTTCCTCCGGCAAACATACCATACTTTCTCTTGTTTTGAGAATGGTATTCAGCAGTAAAATTACCTAAAGGCTTCATAACAGTTACCCGCTTACCCGGCACGAAAGTATCATTAATGAAATTTGAAACCAAGCCTCCTTCCAAACGCTTCACAGTGATCCCTGGAAAAGGATCAACAAAAGGTGAAGTCGACAAGCTATAAGCTCTTCTCTCTTGTTTTCCGTTAATTTCAACAATTATAGTAAGGAATTGACCGGGCAGGTAATCCATGATGGGATCCGGCTGGTCAAAATATATGGTTACAGTATCAGAAGTTTCTTGGACAGTTTCCCTAATTCTAAGGGTAAGATAATGATCATCCTTTTCGAGATCATCTTTTTTCTTCTTAAATAGTTTAAACAGCATTACAATAAAAGGAATAGTTTGATGAGCAATTCATACAAAATTAACACACTCTTTCCCAATTACCTATTGCGAGAAAAAATAGTTAGCAAACTTTATCTCAAAACCTTCATTTTCCTTTGAACCGTAAATATTTTTTCATCCTACTGTAGCACTTAGAGGCATCTATTCGTACTGGCAATAGAAAACAAAACAACTATAAGATTATGAATGCTAAAATCAATTATTTAAAGAAAAAAGCTTCGGCAAAAGGGAAATACTTGTTAATGCTAATGATCCTTCCCATTACTTTTTCTTGTCTAGACGACGAGGGACCAAGTTCAGCCTACGAACCAACTGCCTATGTTTCTTTTTATAATGGAACCAATGAATCATCGGATATCCAAATAGAGGTCGACAGCACGGTATATGATAGGAAATCATTTGATTTCGGTGAATTCATAGATTATTGGTATTTCTATACAGGTGAAAGAAATTTTTCATTTGTAGACAATGATTCAGACCAATCGCTCCTAGACACTGCTGTAAACCTAGACGTTGAAAAGGCCTACTCTTTTTTTCTGACAGAATCAAATGATGAATACACCACCTTATTTATAGAGGACAGCTTGGAAACGCCGGTGAATGGTAAAGCCCTGATAAGATTGGTACACTTGGCAGCAGATGGACCTGAAGTCGATTTATACCAAAGGAACAATGAAGATGCAGTTTTGGAAAGTCTTTCCTTTTTGGAATTCACCGACTTTGTCAATGTAGACATTGGAGAAACAGACTTTATCCTTAAGGCTTCTTCTGATAACCAAAATGAACTGGTCCGTTTAAATGACATCCACCTCAGAGAAGGCAGGATATATACTGTAGTCATCAGAGGAAAATTGGGCGCTGATAGTAACTCTGCAGAAGCACTTCGCCTCCAATTGATAAGAAACTATCCCAACTATTAGTTAACTTAACAATGTTTATTTTAAGGGGATTCTGGCAACAGGATCCCCTTTTATTTTATATTATTTTAATCTTGGCCTCGTCTTTTGAATAATAACATTTATTTTTGTGCCTCAATTGATTTACAGACAAATGATGAAACTTAATCCGCTTACCGCAATCTCTTCCATAGATGGCAGATATGCCTCCAAAACAAGCCCTTTAATGGCCTATTTTTCTGAATATGCATTGATTCGGTATAGGGTAAAAGTGGAAATTGAATATTTCATTGCCCTGTGTGAATTGCCTCTACCTCAATTAAAGCGTGTGAAACCGGAAAAATTTGAGGTTATCAGGGCCATAGAGAAGGATTTCACTGAGGCTGACGCTCAGACAATTAAAGACATTGAAAAAACCACCAACCATGATGTCAAGGCGGTCGAATATTTTTTGAAAGATAAATTCACTGCTATAGGGCTTGAAGAGGTAGTGGAATTTATCCATTTTGGATTGACCTCTCAGGACATCAACAATACTGCCGTACCCATGATGTACAGGGATGGCATCAAAGAAGTAATTCTTCCTGCTTTAACCCAAGTATTGGATAAAATCAAATCCCGCGCAGAAGAGTGGGCCACTGTTCCTATGTTGGCCAAAACACATGGGCAACCCGCCTCTCCAACTCGTCTGGGGAAAGAATTTGATGTTTTTGTAAGCCGTCTTTCTTCCCAATTGGAATTATTAAACAACATTCCTTTTGCTGCCAAATTCGGTGGTGCTACCGGAAACATGAATGCCCATCACGTGGCTTTTCCGGAAATTGACTGGAACAGCTTCGCCAACAACCTAGTATCTAAAAACCTAGGTCTAAGCCGAAGTTACCCAACGACCCAAATTGAACACTATGATCATTTTGCTGCCCATTTTGATGGCCTCAAAAGAGTGAACACCATCTTACTAGATTTCAGTAAGGACATTTGGCAGTATGTCGCCATGAATTATTTCAAGCAGAAAATCAAAGCGGGTGAGGTGGGTTCATCAGCTATGCCACACAAAGTTAACCCTATAGATTTTGAAAATGCTGAAGGAAACCTTGGTATAGCCAATGCTTTATTGGAGCATTTGGCAGCTAAACTTCCCATCAGCCGTCTCCAAAGAGACTTGACTGACAGCACTGTTCTTCGGGTAATAGGTGTTCCATTGGCTCATATGCAAATTGCTTTTCTTTCTCTGGATAAAGGCATAGATAAATTGGAATTGAACCAAGCTGCCATAGAAAAAGATCTGGATGAAAACTGGGCTGTAGTGGCAGAGGCCATCCAAACAGTGCTTAGAAGAGAAGCATTTCCTAAACCATATGAGGCACTGAAAGCGCTTACCAGAACAAATGAAAAAATTACCGAAGACTCAATAGCTACATTTATCAATAACCTCAATGTGTCTGAAGATATTAAAAAGGAGTTAAAGGAAATAACACCATTTAATTATACAGGACTTTGATCCAAGATCAGTAAGACACTGACCTAATGAAAAATAAATAGTAATATAAATATTCTCCAGAGCATAATCAAAGAGGCAGGTTCCTTCACAGAAACCTGCCTCTTTTCGTATAATTAATTCTTTAGACTTTCGGAATTAGCCTTGTAGAAAACGCAACCAATAATGGTTTATCTTTTACTAAACTTGGCATACCTATTGTCCTCAAAAGGGATGGAAAGTTCATAAGTATGGCCATTGTGACTTACTTCAAGTTCAATTGCGTTTTGACTTTCTCCTATAATTTTAGCACTGCTTTCATACTTGCTGGCGTTTCCCGGAGAGGGAATCAACAACCACACCAATGTGGCGTCATCCTTTATGTCACTATTGTAGATGCTGGCTACATTTGGTTCGTATAAATTGTATTCAGGGCTGTACCAACCTTGAATTTCAGGTTCTTCTTGCCCCTTGATCATTTGAATATCAAATGAGACATCACCAACAGGAACAACTTCCAGACTACCTTCAGAATAACTCCCTACGGTATTATTGCCGTTTTGCTGGACATCTGCATCCGGATGCCAATGCCATAAGGTACTTATTTCCCTGGGCTGATCAGTCCGGATCCTATCTACTACTACCCAAAACGCTCCTCTAACATAAAAGAGGCTTCTATTGTGACTTGCTTTCCCTTCTAATTCAATGAAATCATCGAAGGAGGAAGAGGCAAAATCAAAGTCCTCTGTAAGTTTAACCCTCTTGCTATCCACCGGTTTGTCTGCCAATCGTGGTCCGTCCTCCTGAACTTTCCCATCGATCAAAACCAAATTATGGCCTTTGCTACTTAACGCATAAGGCCTAAATTTCTTTGCAATCTCTCCGGTGTAAGCATACCTTCCTGCATCTACAAGAAAGTCCTTTCCGAATGCTGAAAGAGACAGGTGCAGTTTATCATTGTGTTGGTGACCACTACCCCAAGGGCCTATATCAAAAAATGACCAGTGGGCCATGGCATCATAACCACTTCTGGAAATTAATTGTCCTGCCCAGGGGATAAAGTAAGATGGTCCGTCAGCAGGCTTTGTTCCCTCACTCCCATTACTAGCTAAATAAGCCCATTCGGGTTTATTGTATTTTTTTGCAGCTTTTAAAATATACGCTCGGTCACTGCCTCTATCCCCATCATTGTTCAATATTCTATGCCCATCAGGCCTTATTGCTTTTGCAATATAGCCATACATATTTTCTATGGTCTGAGTAAAATATTCCGGAAGTTCTCGACCCGCCTCATCACACAAGGCCTTGAACAGTTCAAAATTAATCAAGGAAACATTATGGTAATGAGAAGACAATTCGGTTTGAACCCCATCAGGATAAACCTGGCCCCGCATGCTCTCTGTCATGGTAGCAATCGCATAATCCATCCATTCATCGGTAGCTTTGTATTCCGGAAAATAGGCCACAACGGTGGCCAAAGAGGATATTTCCATCGTCAACCAATTGTTGCCACTATGAAAATTTCTATTGTAATGGGCATGATCCGGTAAACTACTCAAAATCAAAAATCGGGTAGCCGGTGAGATATATTCACTTTCCATCATGCCATAGAAAACCCTGGTCCAAGTTTTTACTCTTGCAGCCACTTCAAGTCCTCTCCAAATTGATTCAGATTTCTTCTCTGCAGGGTAAGGCAAGCTTGCAAGAATAAAATCTCTCAAAAACAGGTCCATGTATTGTGCATATTTCGGGTTCCCTGTTTGAAAATAAGCTCCCATCACATTGGAAAGTTGGCTGTGTCGATTTGAGAGCCAAGCCCATTCCCTGTCATTATTTGGGCCCTTATAGTACCAATCCCGGTGTCCATTTTCCAGTAAAGGAACTTTACCTTTTACACTCTGAATAGTAAATACGTCTTTTAGAATGGTATCCGCTGCTGCTACTGTTTTTGACGAAGCATTAGGTAGGGTTTTCCGAAGTCCCATTCCATTTTCGGATACTTTATAGTAAGCCAACAATTCATTGGCTGCAATCACCCAGTTCTGTTTTGAAACCGCTGCCTTTACTTTTCCCAGCCCTTTGTGCTCCAAATCAATATGATCAAAAGCACCTTTTACTAAGTCCGGGTAGGACTTGTATAATTCTTTAATCGTGGTGATTTCTTTCCAGCTTTGTTGGGCAAAAGAAGATTGGCATACAAATAATAATAAAAATGAAAAAATGTATAATCTGATCTTGATTGGGTTCATTTTAATTCTTTCGATTAGAAATTCAGGAGAATGTTTTATTAGGACTGAATTTAGGTTTAA
This sequence comes from Cyclobacterium sp. 1_MG-2023, assembly GCF_030546805.1. Taxonomy (GTDB): domain Bacteria; phylum Bacteroidota; class Bacteroidia; order Cytophagales; family Cyclobacteriaceae; genus Cyclobacterium. Next base: position 37,226 of record NZ_JAUOPC010000013.1, read on the forward strand.
AATATATTTTTAGCTTTTGATTTTATTCCGCTTCATCAAGCAAGTCTTTGAGCTCTGCCAAAATCGTCCCTGCTTCAGCTTTTTTTAATTCAAAATCGTCCCCATTAGACGAATTGTTGAGAAAATGATTCCAATGTTTTTGGGCTTTTTTAAGGGTTCTTGGCGTTATGTCAAATTCAGCATAATCCAAATGAACCTTTGCTAAAGTGGAAGATTTAAAATTCCCAAAAAGATAAACCCTAAACAAATCAACAAATTTATCTATGATATCAAATTCTTCTACCAGAGAGACCAATCCACCATTTTGGTGTTGGTTTGCAGGCCGATGAATCACTTCAAATAAAGCATCTAAAGCAATTTGTTTATCATCCATCTTTGAGAGTACCTTGGTAGCCAAAAAAGCATCATCCATTTCGCCTGATTTAAGTACATTGATTAGCTTTCCTTGTACTTCCTCTCCTCCTATCCGTACCAACTGATCCCCATATTTCATTGGATCCTCAATTGATTTATCGAGCAATTTTTCAATTAATCGATCTATATGATTATTTTCGGTACTGTCCATATTTTAAGGTAATCACTTGTTTTAAATTTAACCAAACAAATTAAGCAAATTTTCTTAGTTTCCCCCTTGTACAATCTCCTTATTGCGATCAAAAAGTAAGCTCTTTTAAGCTATAGCCAAAATAGGGAGGATAAGTTTGTCGATCTTATTTATTTTTTTCATCTTTTGATTTTGGTAACCTGCCTGCTTTCTTTAATGCATCATGTATCAGCCATTCCAATTGACCATTGGTACTTCTGAACTCATCTGCAGCCCATTTTTCCATGGCTTTCATCAGCCGCTCATCTATTCGCAAGGCAAAAGGTTTCTTTTGTGCCATATATATTACCTTTCACTTCTCCATTCTTCCCAAGCCTCCAGAATTTTCTTCGGATTACGGGTACTCCATACAAAACTACTATCTTTCAGTGATACTCTCACTACATGAGATGTACTGAAAAGGTATTTCCACTCCCCTTTTAGATCATATTGTATACCTAACCCTCTCCCTCTCCAATTCGATCCCCTCTTAATTTGTTGGATATTCGTCACCTCTTCCCATTTGTATTTTCTCCAAGTATTAATGAATGGAGGGCTTTTGAAAGAAAGCGCAGTAGGATCCAACCTGATCTGAAGCTTCATACTAACAATCATCCAAACTACAAGAAAAGAAACAAACAAGATAATCGCTAGTACCATATTGCTTGTCGATTCATCTGATTCAATAACACCATAAACCAATGCAATAGCAGTTCCTAAGAACTGAAGGCCAAAAAATACAGGTATAAACCAAGCATCTTTTAAGGCCTGTGATTCATTATATACCATACTTATTGATTTAAAGTACCTACATTCACTACAGGGCTGGCATTTTTATCCGAGCAAAGGACTACCATCAGGTTACTTACCATTGCCGCTTTTTTCTCATCCTCAAAATCAATAATTCCTTTTATCTTCAAATCTTCCAAAGCCATCTCCACCATCCCCACTGCGCCGTCCACGATCATTCTCCTGGCAGCAACAATTGCGGTGGCTTGCTGTCTTTGCAACATGGCAGAAGCTATTTCAGATGAATAGGCCAAATGTGAAATTCTAGCTTCAATGACTTTTATTCCTGCATGCTGCAAGCGGTCACTGATCTCATCTTCAAGCGATTTATTTACATCTTCCACCCCGGAGCGAAGAGTTATTTCTGCATGCGCATCTTCAAAATTATCGTAAGGATAAGTCCCTGCCATCTTTCGAACGGCCGCATCGGCTTGTAAGTGCACAAAATTCTCATAGTCATCCACATCAAATGAGGCTTTAAAGGTGTCTGCCACCTGCCAAACGACAATGGTGCCTACCATTACCGGGTTACCTATTTTATCATTAACTTTTAAGGGCTTATTTTCAAAGTTCCGAACCCTTAGAGATATTTTTTTCTTGCTCATAAAGGGAATCACCCAAAAGAATCCATCGTCTTTTACTGTTCCTTTATAAGATCCGAACAAAAGCAGCACCACGGCCTTGTTGGGTTCTACTATAAAAAAACCCGGTAAAGTAAGTGCGAAAATCAATACACTAGGGACAAGTAGGAACACAACTTTACCAAGTATGGTAAAAACGACAAATGCCAAGAGGCAGAAGGCTATGAATACCATAAAGTATCCGGATTGGGGTTTGATTGTCTTTTCCATATTATTTTAATATTATTTTGATATCATTTCAAATCTAATAAAAAATTACTGAATAGACATTAATTTCGTTCAATTATTATTTAAGCACATTTAATAATTAGCGTAATGGATTAAATCAAACCTGTAGAAACAATACCTATTTGGCTATTATTTAAAGCAGGCAGACCAACAGTGGTCAGGAGTAAAAATTCATAAATCCCTATAAAGCACATACATTCAGGCAATTGAAGGAGGATTTGCCAAATTTTTAAGGATAATTTACATAAAAGGGCAAAAGGTAAATTTAATTTTTTTATATATTGTCCAATTAAATTGATCAACCATCTGAATAAAAAAGTATATAAACTTCTAAACCCAAATTCAATGAACGAAAACATTAACAAAAGTGCACTCTTTAACGGGAGCTGTTTCGCACTAATTACCACCGCTTTCACCTTTAGTATACGAGCCGGCATTCTGCCCCAGTTAGGAGAAGATTTCGGTCTTTCTGCAGCTCAATTAGGTTTTATTAACTCAATGTGGTTCTTAGGTTTTCCAATTTCAATGATAATTGGAGGCATCGTTTACCACTCATTTGGCCCAAAAAATATCATGAGGGTAGCATTTGTAGCCCATACGCTTGGTATTTTATTAACAATCTATGCCGGAGGGTATACAACACTACTCATTTCAACTTTATTTATTGGTTTTGGTAACGGTTGTACCGAAGCTGCATGTAATCCAATGATTGCAGACATGTACTCCGGAGTGAAAATGAATAAAATGTTGAACAGGTTTCACATGTGGTTCCCGGGGGGAATTATGGTTGGAGCACTGATTTCAAGTTTTATGACTGGATTGAATCTGGGCTGGGAAGCTCAGATGTGGGTAACAATGATTCCTACAGTAATTTATGCCGTATTGTTTTTTGGAAAAACATTTCCAAAAGCAAAAGTGGAAGGAGCCACTTCATTGCTTAACAATTTTAAAGCATTGTTTAGCCCGGTCTTTATATTTCTTTTTGTTTGTATGGCATTTACTGCTATATCCGAGTTCGGTCCACAGCAGTGGGTAAATATCGTCTTAGCAAGCAGTGGTGCTGATGCAATGATTATATTGGCATTGACCACAGGTGTAATGGCGGTAGCAAGATTCTTTGCAGGACCTGTCGTTGAAAAACTAGGCCAAACTGGTGTGCTATTAAGCGGTGCTTGCTTAGCGACAATAGGCATTTTACTCTTCAGTGTAGTTACAGGCCCTGTAGCATATGTTGTAGCTATAATTTTCGCCCTGGGTGTTGCTTATTTCTGGCCTGTAATGGTTGGTGCAGTAGCACAAAGAGTCCCTTTAAGTGGGGCTTTAGGTATGTCAATTATCGGAGGAATAGGTATGTTTTCAACCGCAATTTTCCAACCTATTATTGGTGGCTGGATTGATTCTTCAAGGGCAGAAAAAAGTGCTGAAGGCTTATCAGGAGATGCATTGGAGTTGGCAGCTGGACAAGCAACACTTCAAAATATGGCATTTTTCCCAATATTATTGATAGTATTGTTTACCATCTTCTTCTTCTGGCAAAAAAATTCTAAAAAAACTGAGGCGGTAAGCCCTGCTTAATTAAGATTTCTTCTTAAATCAATAAAGGAGGCACATTTATTGTGCCTCCTTTTGTTTTAATGGTTTTCTGAGTATAGTTTTAATTACTTGTTAGGGTTTATCCAGAAAATCGATTTTGTAAAAAAAATTAAGGTCAGGTGCTAACTGTAACTTCTAATTTGGAAAGCAACTATTTGACAGGATAAGGCTTTAACAAAAGGAATTTCAAATTGAAGCCAATTTAACTTTAGGCTTTTTCCTAAAACAAACAATATCAACCCAAATCCGGCAGCTAATAAAATCATTGCAAGAACCCAAAATTCTTTTGATTTAAACTTTAAAACTAATCCTAATATGTTAGAAGAATACCTCGAATTCGAATTCTGGAACAACACGACGAAAGATTATTTAATAGCAATGGGGATCATTGTCATTGGCATTTTAATCGTCCGGATTTTTAAGAAAACTTTACTTCAAAAAATTAAATCCCTAACCGAAAAAACATCAACAAATTTTGATGATTACTTGGTTGAGGCTATTGAGAAGTTTGTAATTCCGGCTTTATATATTTCGATAGTATTTTTTGGCATAAGAACACTGACTATTTCTGATGGGTTTAGAACAATCCTTGCCAATGCTCATAAGGTAATTCTTGCTTATTATATTGTTAGACTAGTTTCCAGTGTCTTGATCTTATTATTAAAAACCTGGGTAAGAGAACAAGAAAACGGAGAAGAAAAAGTCAAACAAATTGGAGGTATCATACTCATTATTAATGTATTGATATGGGGATTAGGTATATTATTCCTCTTTGATAATTTAGGGTACGATGTGACAGCCATTGTTACCGGTATGGGCATAGGTGGTATAGCAGTAGCCCTAGCTGCTCAAAATATCCTGGGTGACTTGTTCAATTATTTTGTGATATTTTTTGATAGACCTATAGAAATAGGAGATTTTATTGTTATAGACGATAAGAACGGGGTTGTAGAAAAAATAGGCATTAAAACAACACGTGTAAAGACACTCTCCGGTGAACAACTTGTCATCGCAAATAGTGACTTGACAAGTTCAAGGATTCACAATTACAAAAAAATGCAACGGAGGAGGATTCTCTTTGGAGTTGGGGTAAGTTACGAAACAAACAATGAGGAATTAAAAAGAATACCCGGAATTTTAAAGGAGATCGTAAACCATCAACAACCCATTACTTTTGACAGGGCGCATTTTAAAGAATTTGGAGATTCAAGCCTTAATTTTGAAGTTGTTTACTATATAGAAGACGCTGCTTATAACACCTATATGGACATCCAACAACAAATCAATTTCGAAATATTTGACAAATTCCAAGACATGGGTATTTCTATTGCTTTCCCAACACGTACCTTGTACGTAAGAAACGAGAATGGTCAAAAATTAAAGATCGAAAACACCTCCGATGATGCAAAAGATCAGGAAACTGTAAGCCTAAAAGATTAAGCAAACAAAAGCTTCCGGCTACAAAGACCAAAACACCTTTAAAAATTAGCTCTTGAAAAAAAACATTGTGGTACAGGTCTAAAACCATCCAATGGTTTTATATAGATTTAAAAAATCTATTCGAATTGCCCCACCCCATATTGTGCACTACAATATGGGGTCTTTTTTTAGGAAAGAGAATTTTTGAAAAGAAAACACATACCTAAACAACAACTAAATTTTACTCTCGCCTTCTTATATCAATAATTTTTTCAAAACTGCATTATTGAATAAATAAATTCGTTTATTTTACGGAATTTAAAATAAATCATCGACCTATCTCAATAAATTACAAAACTTAACAGTAATTTTTAACAAATAATTTATTCTTTCGAGAATAAATTTATAAACTTGTTGCAGAAATAACCAGATTGTGGGTTCTACCCACAAAATGCTTAGTATTTAGTAAGCCAAAGCATATATACTAAAAAAACATATAAAAAATTATAACCCAACTCATTGCATATTAAATGCATTTTTGTTAGTATTACATGCTTAAATCTATATACGAAAATAAAATTCAGTAATTTTCCGCCAACTATTCCACCTATTAATATTACTGAATAACTAGAAACAAATTCGATTTGAAATTTTGGTACGAAATTTCATAGCACATCTATGCCATCGCAGTTCATTAATTACCCAAGCGAAGGCATATATTAAGTGCGAGTTAAAAAATTTAGCTAGTAGGGAGTCGATTTGAGATGAAGTGGCCTGTTTTAAAACTTCACTGGTACAATAATTTGCCCTAATCAAATGATAATGGGCACTAGAAAAGATATATCAAACCTTAGTTGATTAAAATATTAACCAACCACCGACTAAATACAAGTTCCAATGAACAAACCTTTACTAAGATTTGCCTTTTGTTTCAGCTTACTCTTGCTAAGCATTAAGGCCAGTGCCACAGATTATTATTTTTCAACTGAAATTGGTAATGATTCTAGAAGTACAACTGAAGCGCAAAATCCCGACACGCCTTGGAAAACTATTAACAAATTAAATGCCATTTTTAGCAGTCTAAAGCCAGGTGATGCCATTTATTTCAAAAGAGGCGATGTTTTTTACGGCACAATAAAAATAAGTAAAGGAGGTTCATCAGGAAACCCGATTAAATTAGATGCTTATGGATCAGGAGAAAAACCAATAATTACATCCTTCGAAAAAGTATCAGGATGGAAATCTATTGGCAATGGAAGGTATGAAAGCACAAACTCCTTCTCCAGTTTTGAAACCAATATAATCACCATAGATGGTATTATTCAAGAAAGAGGCAGGTACCCCAATAGAGATGATGCCAATGGAGGTTATTTATCGGTCTCTTCCTCCTCAGGCAATTCCACTTTAAACAGCAATGAATTATCAGGCGCTCCCAATTTCACAAATGGTGAAATAGTAATCAGAAAAAATCAGTGGATTTTAGACAGGCACACAATCAAATCAAACTCAGGAAACACGATAAATTACTCTGGATCTGGAGCATACGAACCAACCAATGGTTATGGGTTTTTCATTCAAAATCACTTATCCACATTGGATCAATTTGGAGAATGGTTTTACAATAGCAGTCGTAAACTAAATGTATATTTCGGGAATTACAATCCAAATAATTATGAGGTATATGTCAGCACCCTAGAAAATCTACTTGTGAAATCATATAATGTAGACCATATTCTGATCCAAAGCCTCCATTTTAAAGGGGCCAACAATGATGCCATTTACGTGGGGGAAGGAAGTGATGTGGTTATCAATAATTCAGAAGTTGAATTCTCAGGAGAAAATGGAATAACCTCTTTAAATATCAAAGATTTAAAAATAACAAATACAAAGGTTAATTATTCATTAAATACAGGTTTGAACCTAAGGTATGGGAATGAAAATGCCATCATTCAAAACAATTATATTGAAAACAGTTTCCCTTTCCAAGGCGGAGGGCAAAATCAAGACAATAATGGTAATGGGATTTTAGTTTCAGGAAATAATGTTTTGGTGGAAAACAATATTATAAAACAAACAGGATTTAACGGAATCCATTTTGTTGGGAACAATATCACAATTAAAAATAATTTGATTCAGGAATTTTGCCAGTTAAAAAATGATTGTGGTGGAATTTATACTTTTGGTGGAAGCACTGTCACTACCTTCTCTAATAGAGTAATAGAAAGCAATATAATCGTTGATGGTAAAGCAACTAACGATGGAACCCCAAACCATGATTCCCCTACATATTCACCGCAAGGAAGTGGTATTTTTCTAGATGACAATGTAAATGGAGTAACAGTAACTAAAAACACTATAGCCAATACGAACTATTCTGGAATCAAAGCTTCCAATACATTCAATATAGACATTAAAGAAAATACTTTTTACAACTCCACCATCCAGGCATTGTTAGGGAACAGTACAAGAGGAGCGGATACCAGAAATGTCAATATTTCCAATAATATCCTTTTCTCAAAACATCCGGACCAGTACTCCTACCGTATCAATTCTTACAAAGATGACATCAACAGTTTTGGGACATTTAACAACAATTATTTTGCTCGGCCTCTAGGTGATAATCATAGTATTTATCTTACCTATTACAAAAACGATGAAAAGCAAACGAAGATTCAAAACATAGAAGAGTGGAAAGAATCTTTCAAAAAAGACATCTCTTCTTCAATTCTAGCCTTCAACGAAATCAAACAATTCGATTTCATTAAATTTTTAGGCAGCTGGTTATATGACAATATTTTCTTTAATAATAATATCAGTGATTTTAACTGTAATGAATGTACTCAATCTTGGGATTCCAAAGGAATAACCGGAGGCTCCATCAAAGTGAAAAGCCCTGGCTACTCATCGGCTTTGGTTAGAATTGGAAGTGTCTCTGAGGACAAAAATTATGTGGTTAAATTTAAAGCAAAAAGTAACAAAAAAGGTAACCTAAGAGTGGTTCTAAGATATGCAGGATCTCCTTGGGAAATTATCTCACCTAGTACTGCTGTAGAGTTAGACACAGAGGTTAAAGAATACTCTGTCTTGATTAAACCGTATGCCAATGTTTCTAGTCCTGTGGTAATGTTTATTTCTGATGTTGGAGGCTGGGAATATTGGATTGATGATTTGGAGATAAAAGAAGCTGATGTGGAAATCACTAACCCGGATGATGTGTTTTTGTTTGAATACAACGCATCCAACTCAACTAAATCCATTGGATTAAATGGGACTTTTAAAGATTTTCAGAATAAGACCTACTCAGGGGAAATACAAATCCAACCCTATTCATCTATATTATTAATCAAAACATCAGATAAAACCACAGAACCAGTACCTCCCAAGATTGAACACAATATCAGCATAGCATCACCTGGCTCTAATAGCAGTTTTCAATCGGGGGATGAAATCAAGATCACTACCGAAGTAACTCCATCTATTGAAAATCTCAAAAAAGTTGAATTTTATAGTGGGGATCAATTAATTGGAAGTAGTACTAGTCATCCTTTCAGCCTGACTTGGAAAAATCCATCAACCGGAAACCATTCAGTAAAGGCGATTTTAATTGACGATAGTGACAAAACTGTAGCAAGTTCCTCTGCCATAACTATCGAAATCACCTCAGAAGAAAATAAGTATACTCCACCCGTTACTGGAGACGGTTATGCTTTATATGTTAATTTAGGAGCCAATGAGGGCGACAATTATGACGGCAAACAATTCGTTCCTGTAAATACAACCGAGATTAAATCAGGTAGTTCCAATAGTAGAGACCAAGACGGAACCTTATTTGGGTCAGTGGAATTTAATGAAGATCTATATTACAAAATACCGGTTCCCAATGGTATATACACGGTCAAAACCTATCATAAAGAGATCCACTTTGGACTTAATGGAGTAAGTGGAAGTAAAGGAAAACGCGTTTTTGATATAAAAGTTGAAAATGAAACAAAGTACTCAGAACTTGATCTGTATAATTTAAGCGGAAATGAATCCGTGGTCCTCACACATGAAAATATTGAGGTAAAAGATGGATACCTAGATTTAACACTATCGGCTTCTAGCAACAATGCTATAATCTCTGCCTTCTCTATTGAAGAAAAAGGTTTGGCAATAGAAGTACCAATTCCTGATTTAAAGGGAGCAAAGTACATCAATGCCGGCGGAAGTGAGGATGGAATTCACGAAGGGAATGTTTTTGTATCTGATTATACTACTAAATACTATTCCAGTTCAGGAACTTCCGAAAACAAAACTGCCTCAAGTTCTCCTATATTTCAAACAATTAGATTTGCAGAAAACCTTATTTATAAGATCCCGGTAGAAAATGGAGTTTACAGAGTAAAAACTTACCACATAGAGAATTATTTTGGAGTAAAAAATCCAGATGGAAAAACCGGAATGCGGGTATTTGACATCTTCCTTCAGAACGAATTGGTTAAAAATGATCTTGACCTGTATGCCAGAAGCGGCAATCAAGAGACCAATTTGATTTTCAATGACATTCTCGTAAAAGATGGAGAACTAAAAATAGAGCTTAAAGCATCTGTAAATAATGCGCTAATTGCAGGAATAGCCATTATTCCAATGAGTGGTTTTTATGACGATTTAGAAACCGACTCATTTTTCATCAACGTCGGTAGTGATACAGATACTGATTATCAAGGCATTAACTTTGTATCTGAGGATAGTAAAATTCAAATACCTTCTAACTCTTACCCTTACAATGTACCGACTTCAAGTTCTGACAAATTGTTCCAATCTAATCGGTATGGTAAGTCTTTGAATTATCAATTCCCTGTATCAAACGGAGAGTACACAGTAATTACCTACCATAATGAAAACTACTTCGGCGAAATCACTTCTAAAACAGGCGAAAACAACCGAGTGTTTGATATCAATATTGAAAATACAACGGTTAAGAGCAAAGTTGATCTATATATTGAAAACTCAAACAGGCCTGTCACTTTACGTTTCGATAATATCACAGTGTCAGATGGGATACTGAACCTTGACTTTGAGGGAATTGAAAACAACGCCCTAGTTTCAGGAATTGCAGTTTTCCCAAGTGAAAAAATCAATTTAGGTAATACTAACTTAAGGCAATTGGATACTGAAACTGAAGAAATGTCTTCAATGAATGAAACACGAGAAGATAATTTTAATTCTGCCTTAAAAAATAAAATCTACCCTAACCCGGCTATTTCCTATGCTATTCTTCAAACCGGAGAAGATTTAGGTGATTTCTATATCAGCATTCATAATTTCAATGGACAGCTTATCTCATTTGTTAAAGCTGAAGACATACAAAATTCAGATGGTAATTATGAAATCCCAGTTCAAAACCTTAGACAAGGCGTGTATATTGTTACCCTTACATCTGATACTGGTGTATTAGAACGCATGAGGCTAGCAGTAACCCCCTAAACATTCCTTTCATTATAATTGAAAAGGCCTTGTAACGTACAAGGCCTTTTTTTTTATCAGCATAATTTATTTTAATCTTAACAACTGTCAACAATACCAATAAGCCTCAATGATTTCCTCTTCGCTTCTCCCCCCTCATGAAAGGAAGAAGACCTACCATAATAATGCTCGCCAAGCACCAATCAGCCTATTTCACTATAGATTTAGAATCCATTTCGATACCTATCCACCACGGTAGTTAAAAATGGATATGATCCTTATCGGTTAAATATTTATAAGCGCAATCGATACAAAACAACATTAATAGAGCTGTTTGACCCCAAGCACTCAATCACCAAGCCACTTGATTTACCTTATTATAACTTAGGCAAATCATAGGCGCTAAAATGCAGTGCTCAGGCTATTTAATCCGTGAAAGGCATAACCAACCCCACACTTTACTTACTCAAAACTAATAAGTTACACACCTACAATTGCTTGAATCTCTTTTTTAAAATTTTATCCTACCATCTACTCCTTACCTAACTTCTTATAATTCATATCAACTGAATTAAAATAATTTCAAATAAATCATCAAATTATTTGAACACATTAAAAATTAATTGAAGAAGTAAAAAAAATTAAAAAAAATTTTTACTCCCAAAATTTTAGATCATCAACAAAATTCAGCTTGCCAAACGCAATATACTTTTGACCTATTGAAATTATTCAATTCTACTCCCTATTGCACAAGGATCCCACCATGACCTAAGGTTTGCAAAATAGAATATTATACTTCTTATTATTGAAATGATATTCATTTTTAGAATTTCATTTTGATATATATGAAAATCAAAAAACAAGATTCTTTTAATCAAAATACCATTTTGAGACTTCATAAATCAAAAAAAGTAGGACAAAAATAACAAGAACCTGAAAAAAGGTGATTGTGAAAACGACAAGAATATTAACTTAAAACTACAATACCATGAAAGCGTTACTTTTCTCCATTTCCTTTCTAATAATTTTGGCAATCCCACTTTCAAATATTTTTGCAGCCAATTATTATGTTTCCCAAGAAAAAGGAAATGATAATCGCTCTTTATCTGAGGCTCAGAATCCCGATACCCCATGGAAATCAATTGCTAAGGTGAATTCTCTTTTCAATTACCTTAAACCCGGAGATGCAATTTTGTTCAATAGAGGCGAAACTTTCTATGGCACCTTACATATAAGTTCCTCAGGGTCTTCAAGTGCTCCCATTAAAATAGGTGCGTATGGTTCTGGAGCTAAACCTGTCATCACCTCCCTAATAACTGTAAGTAATTGGAGATCTATAGGTAATGGGATTTATGAAAGCAATACAACTATAAATACCAATACTGTACAAGTTCTTTTAATCAATGGAGAAGCCCACGAGTTGGGAAGGTATCCCAATATTGATCAAGCTAATGAAGGTTATTTGAATATTGACGATGTAGGTGGTAACTCTTTGCTTTCCAGCAATGAGTTGGGCGGATCCCCTAACTGGAACGATGGAGAGATAGTCATCAAAAAGAACCAATGGATAATTGATACCCACCAAATATCTTCTCATAGTGGAAGTCAGATTCGTTTTAATGGAAAAATCAGTGCTTATACGGCTCAAGAAGATTACGGTTTTTTTATTCAAAACCACATCCAAACCCTTGATACTTTCGGAGAATGGTATTTCAATCCTTCAACAAAAAAAATTAATGTTTACTTCGGCAACAGCAACCCATCATCTTTGAAGGTAGAAGTAAGTACTCTTGACAATTTAATAATTAAAGACTATAGAGATGCTAATATTTCTATTGAAAACATCAACTTTAAAGGCGCCAACAAAAGCGCCGTCACTTTAGAAGGAGGAAACAACATAAAAATCAGTGATTCTGAAATTAACTATTCCGGAGAAAATGGAATCCTTGCCTTAGAAGTATTGGATTTGTTGGTAGAAAGAAACAACATCAACAGCACTTACAATAACGGCATGTACCTTAGGTATGGTAATGACAACGCAATCATCAGAGACAATGAGATTAATAAAACGGCGTTGATCCCCGGCAGAACACAAAATGAAGATGCCGCTGGCATAGGTATATTTGCATCTGGGGAAAATGTTTTGATTCAAAACAACAACGTTATTAATTCCGGCTTTAACGGCATTCAATTTAATGGGAACTACTCCATTGTTAAAAATAATTTTGTCGACAAATTCTGCCAGATAAAAGGTGATGGTGGAGGAATTTACACCTTTGGTGGGGTACAATATCAAGGTTATAAAGGAAGAAAAATTCAAGGGAATATTGTGATTAACAGTATGGGAAGCGAAGGAGGAATTCCTGACAAAGGGATCAATTACAAACCTCTCGCAGAAGGAATCTTCTTAGATGATCACTCTAACAATATTGAAATAACCGGAAACACAGTAGGTAATATACGAAACAGTGGTTTGAAAATGTCCAATGCAAACACCGTAAAGGTTTACGGCAATACATTTTTTAACGCAAGTGCGTCAATCACCCTTGGAAACAGTGATATTGGAGAAAATACTAGGAACATCACAATCGAAGACAATCAGTTTTTTTCCAGAAATACTGATCAGCGTTCATATGCTGTAAAGACTTACAAAAATGACATCATTGAAATGGCAGACTTTGATAAAAACTATTTTTTCAGGCCCTTTGGTGATGAGTTTAGCATTGAAAATCAGTACTATAAAAATGGAGAAACCTATAGTGCTATGGATGACTTGGAGCAATGGAAGAACAAGTTTGGAAAAGATATTAACTCTAAGAGCAATACCATAGATATTGCCACTTACTCGATAACCAAAAAAATTGGTGATCTTTTATACGAGAATGCTGCCTTTAACGATAACACCAAAGGTGTTTCTTGCAATAACTGTAGTCAGTCCTGGGACAGCAACAATAAATTGGATGGAGGGTCCATAAAAATTAGTTCTACTGTAAAAAGTTCACTAAAAATAAATCTAGGACGCTTGCAAAAAAGCAAAACTTACTTACTCAGGTTTAAAGCAATTGCAAATAAGGAGGGGAACATTCAAGCGTATTTAAGATATACAGGAAGCCCCTGGGAGCAGCTTTCAGCCATGAGCACTTTCTCTTTAAATACTCAGGTAAGTAATAATGAAGTGCTTATTTCTCCTTATGTGGATGCTGATGAAGTTTCACTTATGATTGCGGTAAATGAAGAAAATTTTACCTACTGGATGGATGATTTAGAGCTTGTGGAAGTTGAAGCATCTTTTATCAATCCTGATGATGAAATTTTATTTGAGTATAATCCAACTAAAAACAGTAAAACAATTGTACTACCTGGAGAATACGTAAATGCCAAATTAGAGAGATTTTCAGGCAAAGTAACTATTCCAGCATATGGTTCATTGGTCCTGTTACGCGTTTCAAATGATATACAAACTGAAAAAGATGAAGTGATCGAGAAAATCCCCGAGACAACTGAAGGTAAATATTTTCATTTTGGAAACAATGGCCCGATAAATTACCATGGAAATGTCTTTGAGAAACTTAACAACGAATATTTACTTTCTACAGGAACAAATGTCTCCTCAAACGAAAATGGAAGTGATGAACAATTATTTCAGGAGGCAAGATTTAACAATGAGCTTCTATTTAAAATCCCTGTAGAAAATGGCACTTACACCATCAAAACCTACCATAATGAATTGTACTTTGGTCAAAATGGAAAATCTCAAGAAGCAGGACAACGCGTGTTTGATATTGCCTTAGAAGGCAAAGTTGTAAAAGAAGACCTCGACTTATACATAGAAAATAAAAACCAAGAAGTCATTCTTACTTTTAAAGAAATAGAAGTAAAGGATGGCTTTCTCAACCTGGACCTAAAGGCCTCTTCAAATAATGCCTTAATTTCTGCTGTCGCAATATTATTGGAGTCAAATGAAATTGTTCAACAACCTGGCATTGCATTGTCCATCAAGGAGGATATTAGTAAAATCGAAGAAGGAGACCAGCTTACTTTGGTCAGTGAAATCACCAACTTGGACAATAATATTGAGAAAGTTGAGTTTTATTGTGGCTTAAAATTAGTTGGTACCTGTTCGGAAAAACCTTTTCTAGCCGTTGTGGATGAAATCCCTTCTGGTGAAAATTACGTGTGGGCTGCAGTTACTGACAAAAATGGTAATGTGAATTATTCCTCTGAGATTGAATTCACTGTTAATGAGAAAATAGTGGAAGAGATTGAAAGTAAACCTGTTGAAAATGGATCAGATCAAACATTCGAAGGTATTTTTTACCATGTAGGATATACTGGAACTATTAATTATAATGGTCAGGAATTCCAAGGAATGGACCGTGGGTTTATTGTTTCTAATGGGTCTAATATTTCAAATAACCAAGAAGCCAGCAATGAAGAATTGTTTCAATCCGGAAGATTTGAAGATAAACTTTCGTTTGAAATCCCTCTAGAAAATGGCATTTACACAATCCAAACCTACCACAATGAAGTTTATTTTGGGAAAAGTGGAAGGTATGAGAAAGCGGGCCAAAGAGTATTCGATATCTCTATTGAAGGTGATTTAGTTAAAGATAATTTAGACCTATACCTTGAGAATAACAATCAAGAAACTATCCTTACTTTTAATACTATAGAAGTAACTGATGGGTTGCTTAATCTAGACCTTATTGCAGCTACTAACAATAGTATCATCTCCGGAATAGGTATTATTCCGCTGTCAGCAGAGTCTCCTATTTATACAGATGAATCAGATGGTATTGAAATGCACATCAATACCAGCTATACTGAGGCTGTAGTGTTTAAAGAAACCAGCTATGAACCTGGAAGTGATTATTTCAATACTTCTGCTTCTAACACTTATTCAAACAGCAATGCTAGCAATGATAAAATTTTTCAATCAGAAAGATATGCCAAGCAGTTGAGTTTTGATATACCTGTAGAAAATGGAACTTATACTGTAAAGACTTATCACAATGAGTTGTATTTTGGAAAAGGTGGTTCTTCTGCAAAACAAGGCAGAAGGGTATATAATATCCTTCTAGAAAATAAAGTAGTGGCAGACAATTTTGACATCTACGTTCATAACAACAACCAACAGACAATCCTTACATTTGAAGATGTTCAAGTTAATGATGGTGTTTTAAATTTGGATCTGGAAGCCATTGTAAATAACGCCTCCATATCTGGAATATCAATTATTCAAGAAGGAAAAGATTCCCAACAACAGACCTCAGGCTCCGAACATCTTTTCTTCTTAAATACCGGTAGTGATGCAGATGCCACATTGAATGGTATCACCTATCTGGCTGAAGCAAAAACAGAGCAGTTTTATAGTGATAACACTGGTCGATACAACAATACAGGAGCGGATGTAGAAACACTTTTCCAAACAGAGAGAAGCGGTAAAAACCTTGTTTATACCGTCCCAGTACCCAATGGAACATACACAGTTTTCACCATGCACAATGAAGTATGGTTTGGATACGAAGGCGGTACTGCCAAGGCAGGAAAAAGGGTTTATGATATTTCTATTCAAGGAGATGTACTTAAAGAGGACTTTGACCTTTTTCTTGAAAATAGTAACGAACCGACCATTTTGTCCTTTGAGGATATTGAGGTAACCAACGGGGTCTTAACCCTAGAATTAACTGCTTCAGTAAATAATGCTAACATTTCCGGATTTGCAATTATAGGAGATGCCGCTAAGAGTACGGAAATAGCAACCAATTTAAGAACTGCTCAAAATTCCTTTAACAGGGGATATAAAGAAATGTACAACAGAGGTTACAAAGAAATGGAACTGGAAACCGAGACAATCGATAAGGATGAAATAAGAATCTTCCCTAACCCTGCCAAAGGGAGAGCCACTTTGGAGCTGAATGCTGAGATTGGTCAAGGAAGGGTCATCATTCACAATATGAATGGTCAATTGGTAAGTCATTTTGATTTGGAGAGTATCAAAACCGCTAACAATCAATTCAATGTACCTCTTGACAACCTATCTCAAGGTATATATCTTGTGAGTGTTAGCAATGAACAAACAATCATCAATAAACAACGACTAATCGTTAATCCGTAGTTTTAATATTCAACTTGCCAAAAAAATAGGGTCTCTGACTATTCAGATGCCCTATTTTTATAAAAAAACACCTCCGAATGAAGGTGTAAGAAAGCTGATATTATCACTGATAATTTATAGCTTAACTATTTATCCTTTATGTTTCCGCTTGAGCACGGTCTTGAATACATCTGCCATTTGGTTTGCAAAATTTTGAATGTTATACTTTTCCAAATGAAGCTGTTTTGCCTTTTTCCCCATAGCCTCAAGATCTGTTTCTCCTCCTACCATCTGGAGAAGTTTTTTATTCCATCCTTCCGGAGTGTTATCATAAACCCAAAGTCCCATATTTTCACTTTCTATATCAATGTCTAAAAAAGAATGCTGGGTCATCAACACCGGTTTACCAACGGCCATGGCGTCCAATAATACAGTCAACCCGTAAGTATTTCCCTTTTTCCTGATTTCTTCCTTTAAGGGGATGATAATAAAGGAAGAATTAACATATTCTTCTAATAACTGATCATATGGCACCCAAGAAGTATCAACAGATACATTGGGGGGTAAATGAGTAGATGCAGGAATTGTCTTGGGTGTACAATAAATCTTTAAGTTAATAGGGATATTTTCAAATGCTTTGATGAGGATGTCATAATCTCTGTCAGCTGTTCCTGCACAAACGGCATAAGGGACTTCATCCTTTTTCTTTTCTGTTTTAATATTTTTGTAAAAATCCACGTCAGCTCCCCAACTCACAGAAAAACATTTATTCCCTTTCTCAAATTGATTGTACTTTAAATCCTCTTGGGTTTTTAGCATCAGGTTTTTTGAAAAAAATGCAAAAGCATCAATTTGCCGCAGGTGCTTTACTCCCAACCTATTCAGAATTGAATTTTTATTTTTGTAATAAATGAAATTTTGATGAGCTAAGCCAACGACCGGGATCTTAAGTATTCCAAAAATTCTCAATAGCGTAAACAACTTACTAATTGAAATGGGGTAAGGCATGTAAACAAGGTCATAGTCTTTTATTTTTGACAATGCTCTAACCTGCTGATCAAGAAAAGGGATTTTAATAACCTTCCCGAACGTATCCAGCCATTTGTGTTTTTGATGTGGGTGGATATCTACCTGAAACTCTCCGGATTTTTCCAACTCAATTTTACCCATCAAGTAATGACTGGGATTTATCCCCTTTTTCCAGTTGTCATGTATTTTTTCAAAGGAGTAAGAGTTTATCAAAAGAACTTTAATTTTTCCCTTCATAGACAGCTGCCAATTTAATTTTGCTCCAATTTTTTAATGTTTTCTATAATGTATTTGGCAGTAGCTTTTTCTGAACACTTTTCTTTCCACCAAGAGAGCGTCTTTCTATGAATTTCCTCTAGTTTATTTTCGTCATTCAATAGCTCATCAACCACTTTACATCCCTCATTCCAATCTTTTATTTGGATCAGGGGTGAGTTTTTATAAAATGGTGTATCAGGCAATGGTTCAGAAATAACAACACAGCCCGCTCGCATTGCCTCAAAATGCCTGAAACACTCTGTCATAAAAAAGCCTTTGGGACACAAAACAATTTTTGAATCAGCAAGTACTTCTCCATATTTCTCAGGGGTAAAACCCGCTTTAAACCCATTATTAAAAATCACTATTGATTTTGGGAAGAAAGAACTAAAATCACTTTTTAACTTCAACAAAAACTTTCTGTAATAATCGTGGGTCAATATTCTTTCTGGAGGCAAGAAAAAACCCAATTTTGAAAACACACGATAAAAATTAATGCGATTCATGTTTAGATTACCCCTAAAAAAGACATTGTATTTTCTATCCTTAATTGGTTTATTGGGTAACTCAGGAACTGCATTTACATAGCCCAAGGCCAATGGAAAAACGTTCTTTGCGACAGCTTTCATTCCGATATAGGATTTGAAAACCGCAAAATATTTATCAGAAAAACAACTGGGATCCAAGCCCCTTTCATCTGAAAAATAAAGAAGAATTTTCTTTTTATTGGACTTATAATTTCCACTTGGTGGCATAATATCAGTACCTGAATCCGGAGCTCTTTTATTCACCCGATGATTAGAGTAAATAAAAAATTCGAAATCATCAAACCTCTCCTGAAGAAGGTCTTTTAATTCCTCTATCACATTTTTTATAAACCTAGATTCATTCAGCTCCTCAAATCGATAATCTGACTTGTCCTCAATTGAAACATTGGTTAGACCAAACAATTTCATACCTTAAATTTCTGTTTACTAATTAAAAATGTCAAATAGATTTCTAGGCTTTAAACAATTTCCCAATATAACTATCTTAAAGGAATTTTGAGAACAGCCTTCTCTAATTTTTCTCCAAATAATTCAGCGTTGAATTTTTCTTTATAAACGCATCTTGCTTGATTACTCATCTTTTGGAAAGTAGCCTTATCATTTGCAATAAGCTCAACAGCATCAACCCAGCCTTGAACATTACCTTTGCCTACTGTAATCCCAAACCCTTCTTTTGCAGCATCTATATTGATACATGGATTTTCAGTAATAACAGTTGGCTTACCTAAAGCAACCACATCCTGTAAGCTCGTCATCCCTTGACAACCTTCCTGAACCAGGGGGTATTTTAATGGAATCAATATAGCGATAGACTCCTTGTAAAATTTGAGCAATTGCTCATAAGGAATAAAAGAAGCATTAATGGTCACATTTGGCGGCAGCTTATCCACTTTAGGTTTGGATCTTGGTGTACAAAATATTTTAAGCTGATGGTCCATCTTTTTAAAAGCCTCAATTAAAGTAATATAGTCTCTCGATGTATGTCCTGCACTAATAAAATAATTTAATGCATCTCCATCTTTACTTGTGATTTTATTATAAAATTCAGTATCAGGTCCCCACTGTGCTGTATCAATTCTGGCCAATTGATCTTTGTCTACTATATTCAATGCTTTTACTGCAATCTCCTTCAATTTTTCACTTAGAAAAATGATTCCATCGTATTGAAACAAAAACTTTTTACTCAACCACCTGTAAAATTTATTGGTAGAATTTGTCTTCATAAAAGGCTGATGGATGGTTACTAAAATAGGCTTTCTGTACATACCTAACATTTTCAGCACAATCAACAACCTTGTATTAGACAAAGAATAGGGGGCATACAAAATATCATAATGCTTTCCATAAAACAATATTCTCAATTGTTGGTCAAGATGTTTTATTTTAAAAACATTACCAATTTTATTTAGAATACGGTATTTCTCATGCGGAAATATTTCAACTTCTACCTTTCCTCTTTTTTCTAACTCTACTTTGCCCCAAACATGATGACTTCCACTTTCACCCTTTTCCCAAAGATGATAAGCCTTTTCCATGTTATAATTATTGACTAAAAGCAATCTTGGTTTCTCCTTGACTTTCAATATTTCGGTGGTTAGGTTTTACTAGGTTTTGCTTTTATTGGCAGGAAAAAACCGTTCCGTAACGAGTAATTTCACAAAGGCAATATTAGTTGTAAGATAGCGCTTCCACATCCTCCCAGGTTCTTGCATGGTACGATAAAACCATTCTAAGCAAATATTCTGCATCCATACAGGAGCCCTTTTCACTTTACCTGAGACCACATCAAAGCTACCCCCAA
Source organism: Cyclobacterium sp. 1_MG-2023 (assembly GCF_030546805.1). Lineage (GTDB taxonomy): Bacteria > Bacteroidota > Bacteroidia > Cytophagales > Cyclobacteriaceae > Cyclobacterium. The sequence continues at coordinate 57,657 of NZ_JAUOPC010000013.1, forward strand.
CTCCCATGATAAAAGGCACATTCATGACATCCTTGTATTTATTTAGGAAAATTTCTTTCTTAGGAGAACTCATGGCCACGAATAGGATATCCGCTTTTGAATCCCTGATCTGCTTGGCAATTCCCAATTCCTCTTCTTTCCCAAAATAGCCATTCCTATAACCTGCAATAATCTCCGGTGAATATTTGTCGGAATAAATTTTGACCACCTTGTTTACAACATCTTCCTTGGCTCCAAGAAAAAATATCTTGTAATTTTCCCTAGCTGCCAGCCCAACCAAATTATCCATCAGGTCTATACCAGCAACTCTTTCAGGTAAATACTCATTAAGAAATTTCGCTGCCCATACAATGGATTGACCATCAGCATTAATTATATCACACTCAACTATTGATGCTTTCAATTCAGGGTCCTTTTGAGCATTCACTAGTTTGGCTGCATTCACCACCACGTGATGTAAATTTTCTTTTCTCCTGATGCTTTGATCTATCAATGCAACTGTTTCTTCCATCGTAAGGGAATCCACAGGGACATTACAAATACTAATTCTTTTTACCTCTTTCATCAGACTTCAGTTTTAATAATCTAAACAATCTATTTATTAATTTACTCTGGGCTTATTATAAAAATATGATATGGTTAATCAATTGCCATCACTATTACCACCATAAAGGCGCTTATCATTTTTAAACAAAACAGTAAATGATAAAAACATCCAAGCTTGGGCCCAGCGCATGTATGGAATTCTCGATGTAAAATGCTTGTTGATTTGGTAATAAAAATACCCTTTGGGAGATTGCATGTTTTCTATGGTCCATCCCATGACTCTAGTGGCCAATTCTTTATATTCTTCAAACTGACCTAACTTATTCAACGTAATTAGTAATTGAGTAGGTGCATGAATATCGACAGGATAAGTACTATTATTATAGTATTTTGAAATTCCTTCAGCAGTGAAAAATGTTTGAATATAATAATCAAAGCCTTTTTTCAAATAGCCATCAAATGATTGGTCCCCGGTGAACTTTGCATAATCAGACAAACATTCAAGGTTATAACCGGTGTGAAAATTATCAATCCATTGATGAAATGGCAAGGTACCATAACTCCAAGCACCATTTTCTTGCTGATAGCCACATGCAAAATTGACTGCTTTCTTTGCTTCCTCAAACAATTCCTTTTCTCCGGAGATGGAATACACTCGACTTAAGAGGCGAGCACCTAAAAGTGAAGCATTAAACACAACACTCTTATCTAAAGGTGAATAGGAAAATGAAAAGTCTCCTTTGTCATCATAAGTACGGTACAAATCTTTTAACACAAAATCACAAGCACTTCTTGCAGCTTTAAAGAACTCCTCTCGTTTGGTGATGGCAAAAGCATCAAGTAAAGCACAAGCGATAAAGGTGGTAGCAACAACCGTCGGTGTATATTTTGGTTGAAAAAACGCCCTAGCCTGCCAATCAAAATTATACCCCCAGCAGCTTCCACTCCATCCTTTGGATTGAAGTTCCAATATTCTATCTCCAAAGAAATTGATTTGGTCCAAGTAATCAGATTGGGAATCAATTTCATACAAATTACAATAACTTGTTAGAAATAAACCCAATGCCTTTGGGTTATACTCTTTTGGCACCCCAACCAAAGGCCTTAAATTAAAAGGCGCTCTTTTAAAGAATTGAGTCCAAGCAAGTTTTGCAAACCTTGATTTAGAGAGCAAAGGAACTGCCTGAAACAGTTTACTATTTAAACTATCATAAGGGTCATATCCCTTATACTCCTCCCGGGAACAAAAGGCAGACAATTGCTTAAAGGAGTTGAAAAAATCAATTGATTCACTCATTGTATTTTTTTTTGGTAGCATTTGTTAATATTTGCTCATTTCCTATAGAAAACATTCCTTAGGACAATATTTTTTTTAAGTTAAAACATACGGCATCACACCTTAGTCTTCTTATCCTCAATTCAATACAAGTATTTTCCATTCATGAGGCCCCTTTTAAAACACTTAAGCGTTCGCCAAATGAGAAGTTATCTTAAATCAATGGAAACAATGGATGAAAGAGTCAAGCCATTCATCTCATTAAAACCCAATTCACTACTAAGCTATTCCATACAAGCTTTTAATAATACTTTTCTATATAAGTCAAGAGTTGATCGACCCTTTTGCTCCAAGAATTATTAGAAGCTATGCTTATTCTTTCTTTTATCAATTCCATCGTATTTTCCTGATAGGCCTGCTTAATGAAGGATACAAATTCTTCGTCATTATTGGCCTTGTAAACGGTGCCTTCAGGAAACTCCCAATGCCTTACGTTCGGCAAGTTTGTTATCACAGCAGGTCTCCCGGTAGCCAAATATTGCCACATTTTATTGGGCGTCCTACCTGTATTAGGATCATCCATATAGTAGGGAGCTATGGCCACATCCATTTCCAATAATTTTAGACTTAGAGGATCTCCCGTCATCACTCCGTGAGCCTTTACTTTTTCCGTCTTAGCAAGATGCTCTAGAAAATCATCCTTGATGGGACCAATCAAATGCAACTCCACATTTTCTATTTCTAGTATTTTATTGATTAGTACCAGAGGTGTTTTTTTCTTATCAATGAAACCAAGCAATACCACCTTCACCTTTTCATCTTTCCTATCCAATGATAATTGGCTGATATCAACCTTTGAAAACTCGGGAGCTCCTAAGGGTAACTCATAAGATTTAGGATTAATTTCCGCAAAGTCATTCACCAGCTTTTTTGCAGTGGCCAAATTAAATGTTGCAGTTTTTACCAGCCTAGACTGTGTAAACGTTGTATAAGCTTTCATCCATCCCGGAACTTTGACATTGTTGATAAAATCGTCATTCGCCATGTAGATAAATTTCTCGAAATATCTACCGATCAGGTGTCCGCCAAAATCTGTACAAATAAAAATAACATCCTTGCCTTCAAAATGTTTTTTAAGTTTTTGGTACAACCAAACCTGGTAGGCTTCATTCAAAACAGGCATACGGTACCTTAACCTAAAACTCGATGGAAAAGAAGGTGTAAGCAATTCAAAATTACCCTTAACTTTTTCACTTTTTAACCCGGGTAAACCTATGGTGTTTGCAGCCACAAATGTCACTTTAAACCTTTTGGCCAAGGCATTAGATAATTGATGTCTCGCTCTAGGAGGTCCATCCCATTCGGTATTGGTGTAAACAATAAATTCCATCAGTTTAATTTCATTCTTCGTTCAAAAAATTATTTCTATTTTTCTAGTTCCCTACTCATTCTGAATTTCTAAAAATTGACACGATAGGGTGATCGGGTAATTTTTAAAACTGTCTCGCTTATCTCATAAAAAAATCAAACTAAACTTAAGGATGTATCCCAAAAATTTGGAACACATCCTTAGTTATTGTTTAATTTATTAAACCACTAAATGTGAATTCTTTTATGACAGTATTTCTTCAAGGCTTATATCTTGAGGCATCCCTGTAGAGAGACTGTCTAAGATTTTGAATGTAGTCAGTGTGGTGAGACAGATCGATTCAAAAGAAATCGGGCTCTCTTTACCTGCCTTCACATGATCTAGAAATTGATGTACTTCTTCCAAATGCCCTTTCCCACTGGACTTAAGCTTAATCAATTTATTATCTTTATGAAGACTTCCTGCTCTAAAATCATTGATTATCCCAACTTTTCCTCCGGAAAAAACTTCAATGTTCTCCTTAGGCAAGGACTTATCTCCATTACCTAAATAGGTTAAGTTTCCAACCGAACCATTTTTAAACTTGACAGTCACTGCCATATTATCTGCAGAAGTAATTTGCTCGTTTGAAGTATTAATGGAGTCAGCATACACTTTAACAGGTTCAGAATCCGTAAAATACTGCATCAAATCAATAAAGTGACAAACTTCTCCTACAATACGACCTCCTCCAATTTCAGGAATCTGGGACCAATGGTCTTTTGGTATAAAACCGGCATTTACTCTAATATTAATTACAAGAGGTTCCCCGGTGTTGATGAATTCTTTCTTCAGCTCAACAGAAACAGGAGCAAATCTCCTATTAAAACCTACCATCAATAATTTATCTGCTGATTTTTCTGCATGGACTACTTCTTTCAGTTGTTCCATGTTCATTGCCAAAGGTTTTTCTACGAAAACGTTTTTTCCGGATTTTAATCCTTCAATCACATATGGCGCATGAGACACATGTGGTGTAGCAATAAAAATAGTGTTGATATCTTTTTTGCTCAACACATCCTTTCCATCAGAAGAACAGAAATTAAACTTAAACTTGTCAGAGACACTCTTGGCAGTTATTCCTTTAGAAGTAACCACACCATCTAATGAACCTCCCCAAGATTTAACATTCGGAATCAAATAACTCTGTGCAAAGCTTCCTGCACCTATAAAGCCTGCATTGATCTCTTTAATAGGTTCATTATTTACTTTCGTTATGGACTCAAGCTTGGATGCAGATTCTTGGTACTTTAACAATATCCCAATATGTGGTTCTTGTACCTTTCCCATCACAATATCATAGGCTTTCTCCGCCTCGTCGATATCAAATAAATGGGTAATCAGTGGTTTTATATTAATGGCTTTCGCAGCAATCAAATCCAAGAATGCTTCCATATTCCTTTGCTCGGTCCAGCGTACATAGGCAAAAGGGTAATCTTTACCCAATTCCTCATAATCCACATCGTACCTTCCCGGCCCATAAGAACATGAAATTTTAAGTTCAAGCTCATTTTTATAAAAATAAGGTTCTCTAGGGATTTCCATCTTCACTGCACCCACCACTATTATCTTACCTTTTTTCCTTGCAATTTCAGTAGAAAGCACAATGGGATCATTTGTTGGCGTTGCAGCAGTAATGATTATAGAATCAAAACCTCTACCGTTAGTGAAATTCTCACAGGCTGCTATTAAATTGGAATCATTTCTGTGCATGGACTGACCTGCACCTGATTCTTTGGCCAATTCTATCAGCTTTTCAGACATGTCTATTCCAAAAACTGAACAGCCATTGGCTTTTAGTAGTTGGACAGTAATTTGACCAAGTAAACCTAAACCAATCACACAAACTTTTTCACCTAACTTAGGATCAGCTTGTCTAACTCCCTGAAGAGCTATGGAACCCAAGGTAGTAAAAGCAGCCTCGTCCGAACTTACATTTTCCGGTATTTTGGTTACCAAGTTTTGGGGAACAGAAATCACTTCAGAGTGAGAAGCATAATCTGCACCGGCACAAGCAACCCTATCACCGGGCTTAAATGCCCCATTATTATCCATGGAGGCAATTACTTTTCCGGAAGTACTGTACCCCAAAGCCTTTAATGAATCAAGCTTGGTTCTAACTTTACTCATCGTAGCAGAAAAACCTTCTTTCCTGATATTCTGAATAACTTGAGCCACTAGATCAGGCCTTTGCTTGGCCTTCCCTATCAAACTTGCCTGGGCCACCTTAACAGTACTTCTTTCGGTACCGGCACTTATAAGTGAATACTCGTTTTCAACCAATACCATCCCTTCAGAAATTGCAGGAACAGGAACCTCATCTACATAAAGCTCTCCAGTTTTAAAATTTTGAATAACTTGTTTCATTGCTTTAAAGAATAAATTAAATAATGTTTAGATACCTGTAATATTTCCAATTTTCTCAACGAAATTAGACCAGGTGTTTTGATTCATAAAAGTGTTTCTATCTCTTTCTATTTGTTCATCACCAGGATTGAACTCAGAGATTATCTTAGGAATTTCATTAAAATCTGTGAAGGTGTGCATAAATGCCAAATCTTTCATGTCTTTAAATGCCCCGTGATCCGGACCTAAAATAATGGCCCCCATTCGTATGCTGTCTATTAATGAACCGGAACTTATTACTGTTTGAGATTTATAAGTAAATAAGGTAAATCGTGCCTGAGCTGAATAAGCTGTAATATCTTCCAAGCTCAACAATTCATCTTTAAATTCAGCATTTTCGGGCAAAATTGAAAGAATTTTACTTTTATATTTTGCATCAGAGCATCTTCCAACTATTAATACTTTTGCGTTTTTTAGTTCCGGTGTTTCTCTCAAGTAATCTAAAAACACATCGATGCCCTTATAAGGGAAAATAGACCCCCAAATAAGAAAATCAAACGTTTTTTCTCCTTGCCGGTATTCCCCAAGTTTTTCTGTCAAAGGATGAGGAATAACATGTACTTTAGAAATATAATTTGGATAAGCAGACGAAACGAAGTCTTTACCCGCATAGGAATGTGTAATTATATAATCTGAATGGGACATGAGAACATCAAACATGTTTTTTGTCACTGGGTTATCCCCCTTATGGTGAGAACCTTTGTTATGTAAAATCCATACAACCTTTTTAGAGTATGTTTTTGCCAACTTTAAAAACAACATGAAGAGTTTTTTTTGAACACCTCCAAACTTTTTCTCCGGAATGGTTTCAGGCCAATTGAGGATAAATAAATCTGCTTTAAAAAAGTGTATAAAAAAGCTTAATATACCCCGATTTGGTGACTTGGCATTTACCACATTGTGATTTTTAGCCAATGCTTTTTGAAAATTGAAGATATAAGGATTGGGAGACCCAATCACCCTATCTATCTTTGGATATAAAAAAATAGCTGCCATTTTAAGACGGTTTTAATTGATTTTCCTGATTCACTAATTCAGAAAGTTCTTCCCTAAATTGTTTCCTCACCTTAGTTGCATCATGTCTCTCTTCTGCTATTTCAATAGCAGCCTTTGAAATCCCCTCCCGCAAAGGCTTCTTGTTGATCAATTCCAACAAGCCTTCCCTTAAAGCTTTTACCTCATTTTTGGTTACTACTTGGGCCCATTGGTAGGCCTTCGCATAAGTAACCAAAGCGGTATCTTCAGGAGCAAAAATCAAAACCGGTGTGCCACAAATCATATATTCTGATGCTTTTGTAGGCATAGAATACTTTATAAAAGCATTGGCAGATGGGGTGAAATCATAGGGCAAAAACAATATATCAGCTTCTGAAAAATGGTTTGGCAGTTCCTCGTAAGGCACGAAACCCCGATGAATAACACAATTGTATTTGTCAATCCAATCTGGCTTCTGTCCTACCTGGAGCACCAATTCAATAGACCTTGAGCTTTCTTTGTTAATTTCCTCCAGACATTTTGCCATGGTCTCTAGAGAACTCTGAATCCCTAAGCCCATCCTACCTGCATATAATATTTGGATTTTATCTCCAAATTCAAAGTTTGTCCGCTGACTTTTACTCCAAAAATCAAGTTCTATGGGGTTATGATAAGTAGAAAAAGAATAACCATACCTTTTTTGATAAGCTTCAGCCATCGGCTCACTAATACTAAAATGTCTGGCACAAATGCCTAACATTTCCCTAAATTCCTGATCGACTACTTTATGCCAATACCCTCCAAGCATGCCATATTCTGGTAAAACTTCTATCCAATCATCCATCATATGGAATACCATTGGTTTATTTAAATACTGTTGGACGAGGGTACAAAATATAATGGCTTCCCTTCTTTGGGCTTGTGCATAAATCACATCGGGATTATAGGTATCAAGCCATTTTTTTAGTTCAGGGGATAGCTGAATAGTTGATGCCCAATCAGATACTCCCAACCAATTTAAAGCAGGGTTGATGTATTCTTTAAGAAGTTTCACCCGAAGAGGTGATTTCTGAATAGTTTGGACATTTTTCTTTTCTTTATTTATTCTTATAGGCCCTGATGGATACTTCCTTTTCATCAAGCTTAAAGGAAACCTCCAGATATGTTCCTTTTCCCCGAGTTGATAGTATTGATCACAAATATCTATCCTCGTCTTTTCGTTAAAAAGAGTCCCCAAACAAGCTACTGCAAGATGATCTTTCTCCCAACCTTTAAACAAATTAGACAAGGTAATCCCTCCTCCGGATACATTATTAAATGGTTGATTAAGAATTAATACTTTTGGAAAATACATATAAAAATAAACTGATTATTAATAAAAGAAGGTTAAGCTTTTTCAGAACCCTCCACTTTTCAACTTGTCGATAAACTGATCCAACTCTCTTTTATTTCCATAATAATAATCCGGGTAATTCTCTGTAAATATTTGAAAAACTTCTTCCGGTGTTTTTTCTAAATCGTATTCAGCTTTGTATTGTAACAGTTTCTTTTGCAAATCCTCCTGCCCGTCGTACACTACAAAACAATCAGCAAGTTTACCAGGACCATGAACTTCCACTTCTTCATCTTGCCTCCAAGCCATTCCCCATGAGGTGTCGGGAGTAAATACATAGGCACCACAACTTAAGCATTCTGCAATAGGCAAGCCAAAAGACTCCGGGAACTGTAAAAAATAAAACGTAGCCTTTTTATACACTTCCCTTATCTCATCAATGGTATAAGAACCGGACAACTCAATATATGGAATCCCTACTGCTTCGAGCGCCTTTTTTTGCTCATTTCTAGCTTCTTCATAACCGGGTCGATAAAAATCTATAAGAGCAAGGTGCTCCTTTTTTGGAACAGGGACTAAACCAGTACTCTTTAAATTAAGACCTATTTGATTCCATGGAGCCTTGGGCTTACTTCTAATTTCCGTAACTTCAGACACTGCAAGATGCCAATCAAAAATATCCTCCTGATGATGGCCTCCAGCGTCCAAGTAAGAAACCATTGTGGGTGCATTCCCTAAATAGTACACCCCGTGATAAATCATAGGTATATCTTTTAACTCTTGCTTTAATTTTACAAAGTCAAAAGTATCATTAAGGTAACACTTTGGGCTACATTCAACAATAACTACTGCATCGAATTTTTTCAATTTACTAAGGAACAATTGATCTTGAATATAATGTATCAATTGATAGGCTTTCCATGTAAAAAAATTATAGTTCTTTGCCACACGCTTATATTCAAGAAGTCTTTTGAACACAAAAAGCTTATGGAATACTTCAGATTGTATCCCCTCAGTTTGAGAAAAAACAGCCTGTAAACAATTGGCCAAAATTCTAGGACTAGAGTAATTCGGCTTGGTAACTATAGCAATCTTTTTCATTTTAAAATTATCTTTTTTCAAATTACCCTCAAATTATTCTGCGGGTTTAAAATAGGATTTCATCAATTCTTCAGGTATACTTCTAATGAAAGAGGAGTAACATACACCCACACCTATCCATACCAGAAAATAGTTCATTGTAAATACTTGGACTGTTGAAGGGTGTGTATTAATTAACCAGAACAATATCCACAATGCATATGCTTTTGTTAAGTAATTTTTGGAATGAAACAATCCTAAAAATATGGCTGGAATAAGAATTACCAATAATAAGCCTAAGTTTAGAATACCACCTTTCAAGATCATATTGAGATAATCGGTCTCCACTGTTCCTCTATAATTACCTTGCCCCATTGTCGGACAATAATATTCACCTAGCATACCTCTGCCTATTACCCAATCTAAGCCTTGCATATCCTTATAGAAATAAACCTCAATACCGGTTCGGGTATCTGTCACTCCCCTATCTTGCAAGTAATACAAGGCTTCAAGTTCAACATTAAAAAAAACATAAACCCCACCAACGATGGCAGCTAATAGCAAGCCTACAAGCAAAGTTCCGGACAAAAGCTTAGACTTGGCACTTATAAAATAAAGGTATCCGGCAAAAAGCAATCCCAACACCCCCATAAATAAAACTCCCCTCCTTGCCTGAAATACGCCTAAAACCAAAACAACCAAAACTGTTACAAAAGCAATTAGGTTCTTGGATTTTGAATGGTACATTTGAGTAAAAAGAATAAACAGGGCCGTAATTCCCAATGATTTAGTGAAATATTCCACTACACTTCGGTTTCTATCATCAGGAATTACTTCTGTTAATATTCCCCGAAACATTAAGCTATACAAAAGAAAAATAACACTTAGAATAAGAATTGCCGAGAAAACCTTTTTGTACAACAAGAAATTTCTTCTAAACAATAAGATCAAAGGCACTAAATAAAACATCCCTCCAAACCATGGGTTTAGGAAAATCAATTTCAAAACGTCTTTGTTAAAGGAAACACCTCTTAACAAGATTATTATAGCCCAAAAAGCAAAAAGGAAGAAAAATATTTTAAGGTATTCTGTCTCAAAAAAAGGCTTGATAAGATAGGTACTAGAGGCAAATATGGCGACCAGACCCAACAATTGAAGGGGCTGAAACAGCATAAAAGGCATTTCCTTAGTAGAAAGTATAGTGGAACTAGCGATATAGGTAATGAATCCGAGCCAAAATACATTCATTGCGATAAGTTCGTTCCTATCGTACTGCAAAAATTGCTTTAATGAGTCATTATATTTCTCTACTTTTCCCACAAAACTTAATTCTTGGCGGCTTTTTGCATTAGATTAATGTGCTGGTTTATTACTTCAGCTTTTTGAAACTCCGGTAACAAGTATCCCCCCAGTTCATTAGAAAGGCAATAGTTTAATCCATTAGATAGATCTTTTTCATCTTTATACTTTGCCAAGTACCCATTTTTCTTGTGAGCAATCATGTCCGGAATTCCTCCAACATCAAACCCAACCACAGCAGTTCCACAAGCCAAACTTTCTAAGATGGTTGTTGGTAAATTATCTGCCAAAGAAGGAGCGACAAACACATTTGAGGCATTATAAACAAGATTTGTTGTATAATCATCAGTTATAAAGCCCATAAACTTACATGGATATGGAATGGCCTCCTGAATTTCTTTATTGGGCCCACTACCAAAAATTAAAAGGCATACATCAAGATCGGGATTGTTGTTTTTTAAATTTTTTAATGCCTCCATCAGGTATTTCCAACCTTTATAAGGACTAGTAATTTTATTGGCACCAAATGAAATCACATGTTGGTATTTGTCAATGTTCAAAACCTTTTTGGCAACCTTCTTTTCAAATGGCTTGAATAGGTTTGTATCCAATGGGTTTGGGATTCGAAATACAGGCTTATTCTTGAGCAATGCGCCTTTCGTGGCAAGATTATAAAGCCACTTACTTGGTGCAACAAAAAATAAGTTATCATAGTCAGAATAAAATTTCAGTTTCTCATCAAACTGTTTATAAGACAAGTCTTTTTCCTTCTCCTCCGGAAACATGGGGCAGTTCCCACAATGGGTTAAAAATTTCTGACAATCGAAACTATGAAAACAGCCCCCTGTAATGGTCCACATATCATGCATAACCAAAATCATTGGTTTATTTAATTTGGCAAGTTTCTCTAAACCATCAATACTCAAAAATCCTCCAAGAATCCAATGGACATAAATAAAATCCGCTTTTTCTATCCAATGATGTTTGCTTATATCACTCCCAAATAAAGATAGGGCAAACCCTCCGGTTTTTTTATCTCTTTTTCTGGTAACAAAATCCTGAATTTTTTGATTTACTTTTCTTATGAGTACTCCTTTTTTTCCAACGGTTTGAACCCTTGGATCACCATGAACATTGGAATTTAAAGAGAGTACATACGATTCTAAACCGCGCTCTAAAAAAGCTTCATGATACCTTAATACATAGTTACCCGATGGACTAGAACCATATTGCAAATGAACAACACGCTTCTTTTGCTCCCCGTCTATCAATTGATTTGATTTTGTCATAGTCATTTCACCGTCTACCTGATCCATATTCCTTTCTTTTTCTTGTATATAATAAGGTAATATTGCAGTGGGGCAACAATTATTCCATTAAAGCTGGCTATAAGGGAGGAGATAAAAAGTGCGTGTACTCCCATACCATAATAATCAATCAGCAAATAAGCCGAGCCAATAAATACCAATGGGCTAATAAGGCTTGCCCAAAACTGTATCTTAAGTGCACTAATCCCGTTTAAAAAATTCACAAATATACTAGCAAACATAAAGGAGGTAAAAAACAATAACCCCCACAATGAAAGTGTAAAATCAATGTCAACTTGCCCTTTTAGCCAAACCCTGTAAACCGTATCAGATACAAACAACATTATTACTCCACCCAAGACAAATAATAATCCGATTTGCAAGTATTTAATCGTTGCTTTTTTTATCCAATTGATATCATTCTTAAAAAATGCATCGGTAGAGGCTGACCAAAAAGGTGTCAGAAATATACCAAAACCCATCCCTAATACATTAAAGTACTTATAGACTACGTTGTAGGTCGTCACCTCATATGGCCCGAAACTTTGAGCAATTATTATATTGGATGTTTGATATTGAATTAAACTCGCTATTTGAATTACAAAAAACACTAGGCCCAAACTAAATAAATTTTTGGATTGGGATAAATTGACATGCTTAATGGATGGCTTAAACTCTTTATAGTCCGTTTTGAAAAAGAAAAAGTTGGCTAAAATAAGTACTGCTACAGGAGCAATACATAATGCAAGGCCAAGATTAACAAGTGACCCCTCGGTAGTATAAACCAACACTACGATTACCAGCAATGAAATAATTTGGCCAAGGAAGTTGATAAGTGAAGCTTTTGCAGGAGCCTGGTCTGCCGTTACTAATGTATTGATAATTTTCAATACAAATTGCATACAGAAATAAGTAAAAATAATGATGGCTAGAATGGACAGTTCCATCCTCATCTCAGAGGAAGCGTTCAAAATTTCAACCCAATCTAAGAAGGGGTTTATGATTAAAAACACCAACCAAACGGAAGTGAACACTATCGTTAATACCGCATAAGTTGTACTAATATACATCCTAGCAGCTTCTTTATCCCCTTTAGTTCTGGCTTCAGCAAATTTATTTCTTAAACCATGGGTCATGCCAACATTAAAAAAGCTAAACCAGCCTACAATAGAGCTTAATGCCAACCATATTCCATACCTAGTAGGATTTACATAGTCAATGGTTAGGGGTACCATTACCAAACTAACAGCAATACTCCCTCCTTTAATCAATATAGAACCAATAATATTCTTTTTAGCAAGAACAGTTCGAGCATTACCTTTAACAAGAAATTTGTTAAAGTATTGGTAAATAGATGAAAATAATTTTTTCATTCGAAATAGAAAAATATAAATAAAAGCTTAAAAAATCACACAGAACTTTTCGCAGTCTTTTTATCCTCTGGATAGTAACCGTATGAGTAACCATAATAGCCATTGGTTTGTTTGGCATCATTCATCACCAATGAAGTATTTCTTAGCTTATTTTTAATGTCAATGTCTTCCATAAAAATAAGGTTCTCTTTTTTTGTAAAATTGTATCGAACCATGAATAAAGTCCTGTCACAATAGGGAGCTAAATTGAAGGCATCTGTCACCGTTCCCACAGGAGCTGTATCTATAATAATATAATCAAATCTTTCTTTCAAGTGATTTATTAGTACTTCAACCTTATCCCCTAAAGTCAATTCTGCAGGATCCTCAGGTATATTTCCACATCCAATTAGGGATAGCCCATCCACTTTTTTAAAGTCAAGAATAATATCATCTATGCTAACATCATCATTCGATAAATAATCAGCAATCCCGAGCTTTGTTTTCATGTTTACACTCTTGAGAAGAGCAGGTTTCCGCAGATCAAACTCTAGCACTACCACTTTCTTTTTGGCAATGCTCAAACTTGCACCGAGGTTTAAACTAAAAAACGTCTTTCCCTCTCCACTTATGCTAGAAGTAATCATTAAGACCCTTTCCTTTTTTCCATCAGACACAAACTTTAGATTTGTTCTTAGCAATCTGAATTGCTCAGCAATAGGTGTCCTTCTCTTTTCAGAAATAGCCAGTAACTCCCCTCCATTAGGGTAGTTGCTTATTTCGGATAAAATGGGAACTTCAGTAATATCTTGTACCTGAGACTTGTGGGTAATTTTACTATTCAATGCATTTTTTATATAAACAATTCCTAAGGGACAAATAAATCCTACAATGAGAGCCATTCCCAAAATCACCATTTTATTTGGCTTGACGGGAGAGCCACTTGAGGCGGCTTTATCTATCACTCGGGCATTTGAAACAGTTGTCGTTGCCAAAGATAAATTTGCTTCTTCTTTTTTGGATTGAAGGTAATTGTACTGTGTTTGTTTCCTACTTTGCTCCCTTGACAACTCTAATAAACCCCTTTCAATTTCAGGTACATTTGAAATTCTACTATTGATTTGATCCAAATTAAATTTGAGATTTTGACTTTCAATTCTTAAACCGTTTTTCATATTGGAGATATTTGTACCAATATTATTCTTCAGGTTCTCAAGTTGTCCTTCAATGGTCGTTACCAAAGGGTTGTTTGGTTGAACTGTCCGTAATAAGCGTTGTCTTTCATTTTGAAGACGGTTAAACTCATCAACTAAATTCGTCAATGTCTCATCAATAATGGATAAATTTGAAGCTACCTCTATACCAGAGCTTGCGGGGTCCCTTAGATATTCTTCCAAGTAGTCCAAAACCTCCATTTGGGTTTTAATATCTGAAAGTTGCGTTTCAATATCTTTACTATTTTGAACCATAAGAGAGTTCTCGGTTCCCATATCAGATATATTGTTGGACCTTCTATATTCTTCAATTCTCCTTTCAATACTATTTAATTCCTTCATTAAAGTATCCAACTGAGAATTTATGAAATCAATGGTATTACTAGCTGTAACGTTTTTCTCTTTAACTGCCTGAAGATTATATTGTTCGATCAACTTATTCAATACATCTTGCCCTTTTTCGGGAACAGCATCTACCAATGAGATATTAAAAACAGAGGCAAACCTTTGAGATAAATTAACCTGTATTCTACCCTTGTACAATCCTGCAACTTGGTCTTTATTTTTAAAATAAATATGGAGAAGTTCCGGCATCTCACCTTGGTAATTCTCCGATTTATTTATTTTTATCTCACCATACCAGTTTTCAATTAATTCACCGTATTGGTAAGCTTTCTTTTTTTCATCCTCTTGAATTAAAATAAGATGGTCGTCAAACAAATTTACACTTATTCTTACTTCTTCCGGATACTGACCAACATCCGGTTTTTTTAACAATGTTTTTACTGTAACAGGCACATTGGCCCCATACAGCTCCTTCATCCTAGAATATTTGTCTTCAGTATAGAAAAAATAGTCAAGTGGCAATTCTTCAACGGCATCTCTCATCAAGCTATAAGAAGCCAATATTTCCATTTCATTTTCCACCTGTTTGTTAGTCTCGTAAGCCTCCAATTCGCTGTAAACTGTATTTTGCGTGAAATCGGATCCCCCATCAATTTTAATAAGGATAGAGCTAGATATACTATATAAAGGTGTAGAAAAGAACAAGTATGCAAAGGCCAGACTTAAAAATAAAATAACGGATAGCAAAAACAACCACCAATATTTTAAGTAGCTCAATATTATCAATTTAAAATCCATAGGTCTTGCGTCTTGGTCAATAAATCCATCCAACAATAGATCGGATAAAATATCAGATTTTTTCATAAGGTTCACAATTTGAACCGATGGTTTACAACCAGGTTAATTTTATAAAAAAGATGTGGTAAAACTTTTTACTCGCTAAGGATATACCGTAAATTAAACATCAGTGAAACTCCAAAAGATACCAAAATACTCAAAATAGTCAAAGACCGTTGATTGGTGCTTGCTTGAACAGATTTGATTTTATCCGGCTCTACATACAAAACGTCATTTTGCTGAAGCATAAAATAGGGGGAATTTAAAATTGCTTTGTCATTTAAGTTTAGCCTAACTGCCTTTCTTACACCATCTTGATCCCGAATCAAAAGCACGTTTTCTCTCTTACCATACTGCGTCATATCTCCCGCTAAACCTAAGGCTTCTAGGATACTGATTCTATCTGTAGCCAAAGTGAAGGTGTTGGGATTAGTTACTTCGCCAATTACCGTAATCTTAAAATTCAGATATTGGATATTGATAATTGGATCTTTTACATATTCTTCTAGTAGCTCAGTCATTTTCAAGGTAGCTTCTTCCCTCGTAAAACCTGCAATATCAATTTTCCCTAATACAGGAAAGTTAATTTGTCCATTTTTGTCTACAAGATATCCTTCATTCGTAGGCAATTGCTGATTCATCATCCTACTCTGCGAGTCATTTGAAATCACACCTGAATTAAAAAGTAAATTTGACTCCGGACTCTGAGTGCTTACCACAATTTTAATTAAATCACCACTTTGGATAATCGGTTCCTCAACTTGACTAATATTTGTAGAATAACTACTTCCAGTTTCAATATCACTGAAATAAACCAAGTTTCTTTTCGCACAACCAAATATTCCCGAAAAGAAAATAATAAAAGTCAGAATTCTAATTAAGCTATTGTATCTCATTTGTTAATAAAACTGTTTAATGGGTTCAAGCTACTAAATGATCAAATTGGGAAAAAAGTCAAAAATATTATAATAGACAATTCTTTAAACACCCCGCAAGTTACTTAATTATCAGAACAATAAGAACTGAGAATAAATAATTTAATAGAATAATGGCTTATTCGGCTTTTACCATTACTCACTTGGTACTTAAAAAATCCAATCCTGTCTCCTAAACTTAAATCCTAGTAAAATAATAATCACCACGATGAAACTCAAATTAAGACTCTCCTATAAAGTACTATGGTAAACCAGCCTCATCTCCACTTCAAGCTATTTTATCATTTTGGGCTTATTGGTTTTCGTAAACGCTTCTTTTAATTCCCCAAATATGATTTAGATACTTTTAAAAAAAAATATGAATTGTAATTTAATCACTTTTTAGCTGTTACATTCTTTCAAAAATCGCTTAATATGCTTTGTCGCTTTTAGACATCAAAGATACTGCCGTCTCAACAACTATTTTTATATCAAAAATTAGATTCCATTTTCTTACATAAAAATTATCTAACCTATATCGAGAATACAATTCACTATAACTTGAAATCTCCCCTCTATAGCCTTTGCTTTGAGCCAATCCTGTAATACCAGGCTTAACCTGATGTCGGGACATGAAATTGTCTATTTCTTTAGCAAACTCAATATTCATAGGAACTGCTTGAGGTCTAGGCCCAACAATTGACATGTCTCCCAAGATCACGTTAAAAACCTGGGGCAATTCATCAAGGCTTGATTTTCTCAAAAACTTCCCAATTCGAGTAATCCTGGCATCATTTACCGTAGCTTGCTTGGTATCGGCATCATTATTTTTAACCATTGTCCTAAACTTATAGCAATAGAACAACTGGTTGTTTTTACCGTGCCTTAATTGTTTAAAAAAAACACTCCCATTGGAATCCAACTTAATTAAAATTGCAATAATTGGAAATAGCCAAGACACAACAAATACTAAAGTAAAAATAGAAACCCCAATATCAAAAATCCTTTTTAACATTTTTTTACTGTATTTGTCGTTTTGACCATACAGAATCTCAATTTCTTTACGGATTGGAGCTTTTACAAAATTTTTCTCTTCTAAGGTTCGACCAAATTTTTGGTCTACTAAAACATTTTCCATCTCTAACAATCTTTACGAATCCTCACAAAAACCTTATTACTTATTTAAAAAACATTTATGTATATCTGAAATACATTTTTACAAATATATAAAGCATTTTTCGCAATGCAAGGATTTTAAGCAAAAAAATTTATTAAAATTCTTTTTTTTGTATTTAAAATTCATTTTTATGGATTTAAAAGTGCATCAATCAACTGTAAATGAAATGAGATCCAAAAGAAACATAAGACCTTGGAATAAAAACAAGTACTTTATTTCTAATTAAAACAGTAAAACATAAGATTTACCTAAAAGAAATATTTACAAACAATAGTCACAAAAATCAATAGGAATGCCCATTCATCTTAAAAAAGGAACCAATAGTCCAGAACAAAATTTTGAAATCCAACATTAATGACCAATTCCTAATATAAAAATGATCTAATTTTATTCGGCCATAAATATCATAAAAGCTAGATATCTCTCCACTAAAACCCTTAACCTGAGCCAATCCAGAAATTCCAGGCTTCACAATATGTCTAAACATATAATTACTTATGTCTTTTGAATACATATAATTCATAGGTACTGCATGAGGCCTAGGCCCTATCACTGACATATCCCCTAAAAAGACATTGATAAACTGAGGAATATCACCTAAACTTGACTTTATTAAAAATTTACCAAAACTAGTAATACGAAAATCATTTTGAGTAACCCGATTATCAGCATCTTCTTGATACTTTACCATGGTCCTGAACTTGTAACACCTAAAAGTTTTATTTCCTCTCCCATGCCTCAGTTGCTTATTAATAATGGGGCCTTTAGACTCTAACCTTATAATTAGCGCTATTATTGGAAATAACCAAGACATTATCAAAACGATAAAAAACAATGAGAAAACGAGATCAAATCCTCGCTTTATTAAAAGGTTAAAACCATCACTGAGAAAAATCCTTCCATCGGGAGTGATATAGCCACTTAATCTTCTTGATAAAAATTCCGGCTCACCCCCTTCTCGTAAAAATTTCTCCATACTATGACTTGTAAACCACCGGTGAAAAACTATAAATCGTTTTAATGTATTTGAAATACAATAAAGCAAATATATTCAGCAAACTCGGGATTTACAAATAATTTAATAGAATAATAATCCGACCCACCCTTAGATATATGGGTGGGTTTTCAGGATTAGATCCTATAAGTTGGGCCTAACTATTAATTCGAATGAAAAACCTTGTCTTTTTGCCGTATCTACCTCTAGGAAATGCTGCTCGAATACTCCTTTACAGTTTGAATAAAGAGTTTCACTTTTTCTGGAGAAATGTCGGGGTACACGCCATGACCAAGATTAGCAATATGCCTATCTTGCTTAAATTGATCAAGCATTTCTTTAGTTTGTCTGATGAGGACTTCATCTGAAGCGTATAAGGCTGCCGGATCTAAGTTACCTTGAAGTACCTTTTCTCCTTCCATTTGTGCACTTACCGTTCGAATATCCATGTTCCAATCAAGTCCCACGACATCACAAGGTAGGTTTTTTATATCTTCTAAAGCGAAATATGCTCCCTTTGCAAAAACGGTCACCGGTACTTCCGTGATGGCCTCACAAATACGCTTGATATATTCCATTGAAAATTCTCGGTATTGATGGGGAGGGAGAATTCCTGCCCAACTGTCAAACACCTGCACCAAGTTGGCTCCAGCCACCACTTGTGCCTTTAAGTATTTAATGGTTGTTTTTGTAATCTTGTCTAAAAGCTGGTGCGCCAATTCAGGGTTTTGATACAACATCGCCCTAGCTTTGGAAAAAGTTTTGCTTCCTGACCCTTCCACCATATAAGCAAATATCGTCCAAGGAGCGCCCGCAAAGCCAATTAATGGCACACGACCATTCAATCCTTTCTTGGTTAGGCGAATGGCTTCCAATACATAATTTAAGGACTCATCAGGATCTGCAATTTGCAAACGCTTAAGGTCAGCTGCAGAACCAATGGTTTCAGAAAACCAAGGGCCCTTCTTTTCTATCATTTTATAAGGAAGCCCCATAGCTTCCGGAACAACCAAAATATCAGAAAAAATAATGGCTGCATCCACTCCCAAAAGATCAACAGGTTGTATGGTAACTTCTGCCGCCAACTCCGGTGTTTGAGCCAACTCGATAAAACCGCTAACACTCGCTCTTACAGCTCTGTATTCAGGTAAAATCCTCCCAGCCTGACGCATCAACCAAACGGGAGTCCTTTCCACCTCTTCACCTTTGATAACCCTTAGAAGTAAATCATTCTTTATTTGCATGCCACAAATATAATCCAACTTACTACAAAAAAGAACAAGAGGGCATAAACAATAAAGGCCATCCCTAAAATTTCAGGGATGGCCTTTTCAAATAATTCATTAAGGTTATTATTTCTCAATCAATTCTCACCACGTCAGATTCAGAAACACCTAAAGCCTTTGTCACAGCCTCATAATCATTTAAATCCAATTTGGCATTGTCTTGCAAATATTCTCCCGGCAAGTAAACAATCCTAATATAATGATTTAGGGTCCAATCCTCAGAAACCGTTGTTAAATCCGTATTTCCCGACATATAAACATTGATGAAATCTGCCGTGAATTGGTAATTGAACATCAATGTAATTCCATCATCTAGAAAGACAGTGTTTGGCAGAGGTCTCCACAGTGGTTTGTCATCAATTACATTCCATAACATAAAAACCAAAAGGTTGTCACTATCAGCTATCTCAAATCCAAAAGAATTCGAAAAGCTATTTTCTTCAGTAAAATCAACCTCAGCTTCAACAACAAGATTTATAAGGGAGATCCCATCCACACCGTCTACTCCATCTTCACCGTCAATCCCATCAACCCCGGGAGGACCTTGTGGCCCTTCTGGGCCTTCACATGCCGGCAGAACCGCTATGGTCACCAAGGCAATTAGGTATACAATTTTTTTCATAGAACTTAATTTAAATCAATATTTTACCAAGCATTTTATGAAAGATAATGTGTAAAATCCCGAATTACAACAAAACATAAAAAAAACAGTCCACCCCTAGGCAAACTGTTTAAATCTCTTTATACACCCTTTTATAGGATATTTAATTCAAAACCCTTCTTGTAATGTCTTTTTCTTCTACCCCAAGCATTTCCAATACTGCGTCATGGTCTGAATAATCCATCCTTACATCTATTCTATCTGCAGGCACAATCAAAACCCTAAACACTTGCGAATCGGTATAACCGGATTCCAAAGTGTTGAGATCAAAATCTCCATTCAAAAAAATCGCATAGTCGTAAAAAGTAAAATCATAATCATAGGTGAATATACCGTTACTATGGAAAACAACTTGGGGAATCAATCTCCATATATCGTTGCTATCCTGGTCTAACCCTGCCAATCTATAAATAAGCACTTTGTCAGATTCTAGGATATCGAAACCGTACTCTCCACTAACACCAAAATTACCGGCTTGATTAAAGTCCCCTTCGATTTCAAAAACTTCCCCCACAATATTTACCCCATCTGCACCTGCAGGCCCTGTTGGCCCAACGGGACCTTCACAACTTACCAATACAAAGGCTGTGACAAAAACCAAAAACATTTTAGTGCTTAATAAATAATTGCTCATACTCATAATTTTAAAATTTAATTGACCCTATTTTAATTTTGAAATCCAAAACCATACCAAAAAAGCACAAACACAATAAAAATTTCAGTGGAATACTATTGATTTAAAAGCTATCCTTATCCCTCATTTTTAATGTTTGATTGGTGCCCAAACTTCGACACAATCACTAGAAATAATTTTATCAATAAAAACACCTTCTACCTCAAGCCCTTTTTCTTTTGCAAATGCTAGGATTGCTTTTTTGGTCTTTTCCGGCCCTGGCATTACAAAGCGATTCATTTCCAATCTGGCCACAATGGCCTGGGTACAGGAAATGGGCAGGTAACTCCAAGGCTTTTCAATTTCCTCCTCTTGAATTTTAGGCTTATACCCTATAAAAACATGTAAAGTATCCCGTTTCCCCTCAGGCTCTTTATAGTATATGGTATACAGGGGACTGTCTTCCCTTGCTTCTTCAACCATTTGAAAATGTTCACCTATCTTTTTATCTTGGGGCGTACCTATAAATTCCACTCCTATCAAATTAATTTGATTACAATCGGTAAGACTGGTTTTGATGGGGTTGAATCCTCCCAGGTAAAAATAGGCCAAGGTCAGGACAAGCAATAAAACACCAATGAGTGATACTACAATTTTTACTTTAGCCATTAATTTCCAAATAAGTATCTTACTCCAATTGCCCCTTGACCTTTAAGGTGCAGTCGGTCTACAATTTCTGTCAAAAAGCCCAATTCAACAAATATAGATATTGGCAAATCTTCGAAATAATAGGACGAACCTATAAAAATTTCCGGTCCGAAATCGATATTTGAGCGGCTTTCTATTAATTCTGTAGCACCTTCAGTGGCATTGGGAGTATTGTAAAAGTAATCGATACTTACAGACCGTACTTGTAGTCCTAAACCAGCATAGACAGTCAATTCTCCTTCAGAAATATTAAAGTCCTCAGAAAAAGACTCCTCATAAATCCCTCTTGCTTGAAGGGAAATGGCCCCCGACACTTGGTGAGCAAAATATCGAGCTGAACTTACAGGCCGATTATTCTCAAATGTACGCCTGTAATATTGACCGCTGTTTTGGCTTCCTCTTCCCAAAATACCTTCAAACGAAAATTTATCGTTAACCGGAGTCTTATAGGTGATTCCGTAAGGATCACCCAACCTCAAGCCCAACTGATGCTGTTGACCAAAGGATGAGAAAGAAACGAGCATCAATAGCAAAGGCAATACGTATTTCATATGTTCTAACTAAATTTGAATTCCTTTAACAATTCCATACTTACGGCGACCCTTCCAAACAAGTTACAGTTTATCCTATAATTTACCTAAGAATTAAACCCAATATACATATCCCGAATAAGGCAAGTTTTGATTCTTCATTCAACTCGACTTTCCTTTTAAGGATAAAAAAACAGTAAGAATCACTTCTTGCGAAAAAGCCTCTCCTTATCAATCAACTACAACTGATTTTAACTGCATCTGATACAGTTGTGAATAAAAGCCCTCTTTCTTTAGCAATACATCATGTGTTCCATGTTCCACGATCCTCCCTTTATTTAAAACAATTATTTTATCAGCTTTTTGGATGGTGGATAACCGGTGTGCAATAATGATAGAAGTCCTTCCATGCATCATTTTCTCTATCGCAGCCTGAATTAATTCTTCTGTTTCTGTATCCACAGAGGAAGTTGCTTCGTCTAGTATAATTATTTCAGGATCGTATACCATAGCCCTAACAAAGGATATCAATTGGCGTTGACCTACAGACAATGTCCCTCCCCTTTCCTTTACATCATATTCCAAGCCTCCGGGTAAGCGCTCTATAAACCTCCTAGCTCCCACCAAATCTGCTGCGTACAACACTTGTTCCTTGGTAATATCCGGATTTCCCAAAGTAATGTTTTGGAAAATGGTGTCTGAAAACAAAAATACATCCTGCAACACAACTCCCACATGTTTGCGAAGTGTGGCCAAATCAAATTCTTTAATAGGACTTCCATCAATAAGTATGGCGCCTTTATTGATATCGTAAAACCTGCTGATAAGATTGATAACAGAGGACTTTCCTGCCCCGGTTGCGCCAACCAAAGCTATGGTTTCACCATGGTTTGCTCTAAAACTAATGTCTTTCAATACCCAGTCTTCCTCATTGTAAGCAAACCAAACATTCTCAAAAGCAATGTCTCCTTTAACTTTCTCCGGCGATTCGCTGCCTTCATCCGGAATCTGCCCGTCATTTTCTAAGATACTGAAAATCCTAGAAGAACTAACTACACCCATTTGAAGGGTATTGAACCGGTCAGCAATCATTCTTATTGGCCTAAAAAACAACTGCAAATACATGATAAACGAAATGAGGACTCCCACTTTTATTTCAAGGTCAAAAACACCGGTAGCTCCATACCAAACCACCAATCCAATCCCCATTGCCTGAATAATTTCAGAAACAGGGTAATAGATAGAATAGTACATAACAGACTTAAGGTGAGCCTTTCGGTGTTCTTTATTGATTGTTTGGAACTTCTCATACTCTCTTTCTTGCCTATTAAAAACCTGAATGATATTCATCCCGGTAATATGTTCCTGAAGAAAAGAGTTCAAGTTAGATACCGCATTTCTAACATCATTAAACGATATTTTTACTTTTTCTTTAAAAATATAGGTGGAAATAATTAGAAGCGGCAGGGTACAAAGACTTACTAAAGTAAGCTGCCAGTCCACATAAAACATCACTCCCAAAATAGCCACTAACTGCAAAAGATCACCTATAATTTCAGCTAACCCCTGACTAAAAACATCAGAGAGGGACTCTACATCCGAAATATTCCTGGTAACCAACCGACCAATTGGGGTATTGTCAAAATATTTCAGGCGCATTTTCAACAAATGCCTGTACAATTTCACCCGTATATCTCGGATTATCACCTGACCGATCCATCCGGAAAGGTAGGTATGTCCAAATTGAACTACAGCATGAACCAGTAATAAACCGATTAGCAAGTAAGTCATCTTCAGTAAGCCGGCCCCATCACCGATAGTAACATAATCATCGATAGCTTTCTGAATTAACAAAGGTCGAGTCGGCGCCAATAAGGCCAGTAATAAGGTAAGCCCCACTAAAAGATAAAACCTTCCTTTATAAGGTGTTACGAAAGTATATAACTTTTTCAACACCTTGGTGTCAATTATATCACCACTTTTAATATTTTCTTTTTCAAGTCCCAATATGGTAGATTTTACTTAAAAATTCGGTCCGGATAATTTACTTTACTTAAAAACAAGCCATGTGCAGGTGCTGAGCTTCCTGCTAAGTTTCGGTCCTTGCCTATAATAATATCCGACATATCACTGCTTTCTAACTGCCCCCTGCCTACTTTAACCAAGGTTCCCACAATTGCTCTAACCATCCCTCTCAAGAATCGGTTGGCTTCTATATGAAAGACCAATCCGTTACCCGTTTGTTCCCAAGAAGCATTATTAATTTCACATACAAAGGTTTTAACATTCGTTTTCCTTCGGCTAAAACATTCAAAATCCTGTTTCCCAATCAGTAAAGAGGCTGCTGAAGTCATTGCCTCCACATCAAGGTCATAATAACAATGCCAAGCCTTTCCTATTAAAAAAGGATCTTTCCTAAATGTTATATGGTATTCATACCTCCTAAAATTGGCATCAAATCGTGCATGTGCCTTTTCATTTACAGGAATAACATCAAAAACTGCGATATCATCCGGTAATAAGCCGTTAATTCTTTTTAGAAAATATTCCTTGGTGAAATCTAAATCAACATCAAAATGAGCAAATTGTTGCAAGGAATGGACTCCAGCATCCGTCCGGCCACTCCCCATAATACTAATGGGACATCGAAAAAGGGTTGACAAGGCATTTTCTAATTCTTCTTGAATAGAAACAGCATTCTTTTGCTTTTGCCAGCCATGGTAATTGCTTCCATCATAGGACAGCTCTATAAAATAGCGGGGAGATTCGTTCATTTCATCTGCAAAGATAAAAATATACCCTAATTTCAAGTTGGATTTTGAATATTCCTTGCGAAAATTCAAATAACCCATTTTCTTTGTCAAAAGATTTAAAGATGATTCAAAGAATTCAAAGTGTATTTTTACTATTGGTGGCTATTTCAATGGTTACTTCCACCTTATTTCCCATTTGGTTACAAGTTAATCCAGACCAAACCCAATCCATGGAGATGACGGCATGGTTTACCACCACTACCGATATTATTGAAGAAAGCATTATTTCTCAATCCAATAATATTTACATTGGAATATTGGCCCTAATCTCTGCCGGAATGGCCATTTACAGCCTACTGCAGTATAAAAATCGAAAAAAACAATTGCTAGTCAACATGATCAATGCCCTGTTGATGGGATCCACTTTGGGCTTAGCTGTTTATACAAGCTTTCAGGCCAACGAAAACTTCAACCCTACTGCAGGGGGGGCATTTTTAATAGGGTTTTACAGTATTGTATTCGGCTTAATCATGAATCTTATCGCCAATAGGTTCATTAGAAAAGACGAAATGCTCATCCGTTCGGTAGATAGAATTCGTTAAATTAACTGGCCGATTGGTACAATTGAATTGGCCGGCATTTAATTTCCACTCAAGATGAAAATAGAAACCATTGCTATTCATGGAGGAAATGTGATCACTGACACATTGAAACCTATCATTCAGCCCATCACGCTTTCTACAACTTTTGAGCATCAAGAGGGTTCAATGTTGTACACAAGGTTAGAAAACCCTAACAGAAAGTCTCTTGAGACTGTAATGGCATCACTTGAGGGAGGGACTGATGCTGCAGCATTCGCCTCTGGGAATGCTGCAGGAAATGCAGTTTTTCAAGCTTTGCCGGCTGGCACACACCTCATCGCTCCGGATGACATGTACCACGGGATGAAAATGTTACTCCAAACCGTTTATGCCGGTAAGCTTGAAGTGCAATTCATTGACCTAACTGACAAGGAGAATCTCCGTAATGCCATCAAACAAAATACCGGATTATTGTGGATAGAAACACCCTCCAATCCACTTTTAAAAATCTCTGATATCAGCGCTTTGGCATCCATAGCCAAAGAGAACAATGTAAAAGTGGTTTGCGACAGTACTTTTGCTACACCTGTTTATCAGCAGGCTCTAGAGTTGGGTGCAGATATTGTCATGCATAGCAGCACCAAATACATTAGTGGGCACAGTGATATTTTAGGCGGAATACTGGTTACAAAGAAAAAGGATGACTTTTGGCAGCACATTAAAAATGTGCAAGGCCTAGCTGGGGCTGTACCTTCTCCAATGGACTGCTACCTTCTTACTAGAAGTATAAAAACCCTTCCCTACCGAATGAAGGCGCATGCATTCAATGCAAAAAGAATTGCAGAATTTTTAGACCATCACCCCTGGGTAGAAAAGGTCTATTACCCCGGGCTTTCCAGTCATAAAGGTTTTGAAACTGCTCAGATTCAGATGGAAGGGTTTGGGGCAATGTTATCTTTTCTAATTAAAGGAAACGCCAATGATGCGGATCATTTAATAGGGAAACTCAAGTTTTTTAGTAATGCGACTAGTCTTGGGGGAGTAGAAAGCTTAATAGAGCGAAGATCGAAGGTCCAAGTGGGTGACCCTGGAATACCTGATCAACTTATCCGAATGTCTGTAGGTATTGAAAACCATGAGGACCTAATAGAGGACTTGGATCAAGCTTTCAAAGTAACATTTAATTCTTAAGACTATTCACCCACCTTAGCCATGGGTTGATCAAATAACCTTTCATTGATCAATGGGTTTGATCTGTGCAAGTCAGTTTGTTTTTCCTTCTCTTGGCTCAGATAAGTTTTGTATTTGGCAACCATCACTTCCATATCGGCTCCGGATTCTATTTCTATTTTTTCAGAATAAACCTTACCTCTCATTTTAGCTTCAGAGGTAAACCTGGCCAAACCTTCAACAAAGACATCTCCCAGCACCTTACCCATTACACATATTTCAGATGCTTTAATATCCCCCTCCACATTTCCTGAGATCCCAATGATGACTTTTTTGGGGGTAGAGACATCTCCACAAACATCCCCTTCAATCCTTATATCACTAACTGCTTCAATATCTCCCTTGATTGTTAACCCAGGGGCAAATACCGAAGTTGAATTGGCCATCTCCATCTCTGCTTGAATTTTAGTTTCTTTAGTCCACATAAAATCAACTCAATTAATTCTTGATACTATTCAAAACCATCTGTATAAATAAATATCTCACAGATGGTCAGGCAAATATAAGCAAAACATATTTGACTTTGACGGGCAAAAGCAACTTGGCTTTTCCCCAAGTGTCATCCCGCCCATCCATCTCTGTCGAGACTCCTGTACTGAATGGCCTCTGCCAAGTGTTCCGCTTTAATATCTTCCGACCCTGAAAGATCTGCAATAGTCCTAGAAACCTTCAGAATTCGATCGTATGCACGGGCAGAAAGCCCCAGCCGATCCATGGCCGTTTTCAACAAAGTTTTACCGGCCTGATTAATCTTTACCACCTCTTTTACCATGTGAGATGGCATCATTGCATTGCAATGTACTTCAGGGGTCTTATCAAACCTTGTTTGTTGAAAAGCTCTTGCGACCGACACCCGCTCTCTTATCGATTTACTGGATTCAGACTTTCTATCGGAAGTCATTTCCTCAAAGTTTATCGGCGTCACTTCCACATGAAGATCTATCCTATCCAATAAAGGACCACTCACTTTATTGAGGTATTTTTGAACTACCCCCGGACCACAAACACACTCTTTGTCAGGATGATTATAAAACCCACATGGACATGGATTCATACTTGCGATTAACATAAAATTCGCAGGAAAATCTACTGTAACTCTTGCTCTGGAAATGGTTACCCTACGTTCTTCAAGCGGTTGTCGCATCACTTCTAAAACAGTTCTTTTAAATTCAGGCAACTCATCTAAAAACAATACACCATTATGGGACAGGGATATTTCTCCGGGCTGAGGGTTTCCTCCACCACCAACCAAAGCCACATCACTTATGGTATGATGTGGAGAGCGAAAAGGTCTTTGAGCGATCAATGAAGAACTGGCTCCCAACTTACCTGCTACCGAATGGATTTTGGTCGTTTCCAATGCTTCCTGTAAACTCATTGGAGGCAATATGGAAGGCAACCTCTTGGCAAGCATGGTTTTGCCGGCACCTGGAGGGCCTATCATGATTACATTGTGTCCGCCTGCTGCGGCTATTTCCATCGCCCGCTTGATATTTTCCTGCCCTTGAACATCAGCAAAATCAAAATCATTTTCTTCTATAGAATCATAAAAGAGGTTTCTGGTATCGGTGACTAGAGGAGTTATTGTTTCTTTCCCTTCCAAAAAATGAATGGCCTCTTGAAGGGTTTCTACCGGAATTACATCAAGATTATTTACAATAGAGGCTTCCTGTGCATTTTCTTTGGGAAGGATAAAGCCTTTATACCCTCTTTTCCTTGCCTCTATTGCTATGGGCAGCACACCTTTAATTCTTCTAAGCTTCCCATCAAGAGCCAGCTCCCCCATTATCACGTACTCTTCCAATTCGGGAAAGAACACTTGCTCAGAGGCCTGCATTATACCTATGGCAATAGGAAGATCATAAGATGAACCTTCCTTTTTGATATCTGCAGGAGCCAAATTGATGACAACTTTTTGCCTAGGCATCCTGTAGCCATAGTATTTGAGAGCTGACTCAACACGCTGTTGGCTCTCTTTTACGGCACTATCCGGGAGACCTACCATAAAAAAACTGGTCCCCTGACCTACATTTACTTCAATGGTGATCAACTTGGCATCTACTCCTGAGACTGCACTACCAAAAGTTTTTGCTACCATCCTTATTTTTTAAACTGTGTGATTGTCCATATCAAGCTCCCATGCAATTTCTATTTGAAATTCTCTCTTGGTTTGATAACGGATGATTCTGCTTCATCCTTGGTTATTTCCACATTCTTTTCGACTGGATTAACTTTCCCTCCCCTTTCAAGGTCAAAGACCAATGCTTTCAGATCCTTTTTCTCTAACTCTATCTTTTTGATACGGCTGTTGAGGCTACTTACATACCCCCAACTTGTTCCCCAAGTGATCAGATAAATCACCAATCCAGCCAACAACCAAGAAACAACTTCTCCTGTCATTGGCGTTCCTCCCCACATTTTCTCATAGGTGAGAAAATAAACCAATCCTATTCCGAAAAATAAAGCTGTTAATAACTGAAATATACCGTTGACTTTTTTCATAATGCTTTTTATATGGGTTTGTTTACACAATATACTAAACAGACTGCATTTGGGAAAGTTTATTATACAATCCTCCTTTTTGAATCAACTCATCATGAGTCCCTCTTTCCACTATACGTCCCCCTTCAATCACCAGAATTTCATCTGCATGTTGAATGGTACTCAGGCGATGTGCTATCACTAAGGAAGTGCGGTTTTTCATTAAATTAGACAGGGCCTCCTGGACCAATTTTTCAGATGCGGAATCAAGAGCTGATGTGGCCTCATCTAAAATTAAAATTTCCGGGTTTTTTAATACAGCCCTCGCAATACTAATGCGTTGCCTTTGTCCGCCGGATAATTTACCCCCTCGTTCACCGATATTGGTTTCATAGCCTTGGTCAAGCTCCATAATAAAATCATGCGCGTTGGCAATTTTAGCAGCTTCCTGAACTTTCTCCAAAGAAACCCCCTCCATACCGAAGGCAATATTATTGAAAACCGTATCATTGAAAAGAATTGACTCTTGGGTAACAATTCCCATCAAACTTCTGAGATCTGCTATGCTGCAATTTTTAAGATCTATGCCATCAATGGTTATCTCCCCTTGACTTGGATCATAAAACCTAGGCAATAAATCTGCCAATGTTGACTTTCCTCCACCTGATGGCCCTACCAATGCAATGGTACGACCTTTTTTTAACTCGAAATTAATATCATTCAACACGGCATTTTCGTGATAGGCAAAGCCTACATTTTTAAAAACCACGGATTGTGTAAATCCTTTCAAAGCTTGAGGGGAAGTCACATCTTCAATCATTGGTTTGGTATCTACCACTGCAAAAATCCTTCTGGCTGAGGCCAGCCCTCTTTGTATGCTACTGAGCGCTCTTGAAATCTCTTTGGCAGGATTTAGTACCTGTGTAAACAATATGATATAAGCAATAAACTCACTGGCACTTAATGATGAGGTATTATTCAATACCAAATTGCCTCCGTATAATAAAATCCCAGCGACAACCGAAACTCCTAAAAATTGGCTAACGGGTGATGCAAGCTCATTCTTCCTAGCCATGGAAACATTCACCTCAGCATAATAGTCTGTTTCATCCTCAAATTTATTTTGAACAAAACTCCTGGCTCCAAAGGCCTTGACAACCCGCATGCCACCAATTGTTTCATCCAATATATTCACAATTCTTCCCAAAGACTCTTGACTTTGCTCCGCTTTCTTTTTTAGTTTTTTGGTAATATATCCAATGATGGCTCCCGACACCGGAATGAGCAATATCGTGAACAAAGTCAACTGATAAGACATAAAAAACAAAACTGCAAAATAAAGGATAACTGTAACAGGCTCTTTAAAAATCACCCTCAGAGATTGAACAATACTATTCTCAACCTCCTGAATATCATTGGTCATTTTACTGATCAAATCCCCCTTTCTTTCATCAGAAAAATAACCCAAATGCATATTACTCACTGCTGTAAAAATATGGACTCGCATTCCTTGTATAATATCAGCACGTACTTTTGCCAAAACCACCCCTGATAAATATGCAAATAAATTGCTTAAAAACACCGATATCACAATGATGATACAGACATATACCAAAGTCCCAAACCGCCCATAAATATTGGCCACTTGTAGAAAATAGTAGTTAAATAAATGCATGAAATAGTTTACACTCAAAGAGAAGTCAGGCTTGTTGGCATACACCTGTAACTCCTCTTTCCCCACTTGTTCAAATATCACATCAAAAAGTGGCTTTAGAAGGGTGAAATTTAGCAATCCAAAAATGATGGCCAATAACGCGTAAGCAATATACACAGGCAAATACCTTTGGTAAGGGCGCGCATAGGCCAAGATTCTTAAGTAAGTCTTCATATGGTATTTTTAATACAAATTGTAATCAACGGTGAATAGGATTGAGGGAATTCCAATATCCAGTTATCCTTAGATAATTTCAGTTCCTAAAGAAAATAAGCAAAACTATTTTGGTACGTTAAATTAATTTCAAAATTAATATGCACGGGCATTTTGGAAACTTTAAACATAGCCCGGCTAATTTAAAGTTTCCGAAATGCCACAATAATGGCGCAATTTACCAATTTTTAGATGGAAGGGTTGCTAATTAATAACAGCCAATTAAAATTGTTGGTCAAATCTTGAAATATTTAAACGCAACGCCAATTGACCGTAGGAAGTTTTGGAATTCATCTCTCCATCGGCATTTACTTGTCTCATTGTTTGAGATAAATCGATGAATAAGTTATGTCGCAACATGTATTGTAAATGTAAGGTTGCCATACCGACCTTGTTTTTTTGACCTTGCCCAATATAGTTACCATATAAACTTGTACTGGATTGGCTTCTATTTTTCAGGATGTCTCCTCCAAAATTATCCTCCTCCGTAGGGTCTGCACCATACATTTGGTACATCATTGTTCCTCGAAGCGTCAATTTTGGCAAAGGTTGGTAAGCAATCACTGCCAAGAGTTCTCTGAAGTTGGCTCCTCTTGGGTGGGTAAGCGGAATTCTGTAATTGGTATAAGACTGATAGTCAAACTTCTCTTGAAAAGTAAAGGGTCTGGCCTGATTGTATTCCAACTGAAAGTCAAGGTTATTGATACCGGCTATATCAATGTATTTATAACCTAACTGGACACCATGTTTGTTTCTACTGGAACCACTTTCGGTGATATGAAAAAACTCATCGAAGACAAATTCGTCAAGAACAAACTGCCCATAAAGTTGCATTCCTTTACCTAAATTCCATTTCATATCTGTTCCGAGCATAACCTTATCCGGAGTGCCTAATTGGTGCTCTACCCACCGATAAAAAATCAAGGGATTGAAATAATTCCAGTTTGCTTTATCCGCCATCACTGATTCAAATACGCCTAGGTTGAATCTTTTCCCTAAATTAATCCCTAACCTGTGGAAAGAAAACCACTTTTGCGGATACCGCCCATCTGTGGGCACTCCCCTTGAAGTAATAATATCGGCCGTCATTTGTCCCCATAAATTGGTAAAATCGACCTTACCTATCTTTGTGTTTACCTTCACAAACACAAAGGGATTCGAAAAATCTGACAATACAAAAGACCTAAGGCCCTCTCCTATAAAATGGCTATCATGCCCCATTTGAATGTTTACATGTTTTGTTGCCGAAAAGGTAATATGGCCACGCGCGGAGAAGAAATTATAGCCTCCGTCACCATACCTTTTCCAAAAACCTTGCCCCGGAATGGCCCCATGACTTCCCACATAATCGTTTACCCAAGAAGGGAACACCAAATCAGTAGTAGCCAGCATGGTGTAAAAACCGATTTTGTTATCAATACTTCCATGTAAGGCTAACCCTCTGGTATTCCGAAAAGGCGTCTGATCATTATCGAGTTCAGCCCCCCCTTGTAAATACAAGACAGGATTTAAGTGTACATCAAAATCTTTATTCTTGTAACCGTAGAAATCTGAAGGCCTTTGATAAATGTATTTCCCTATGGAATGCTTAGAAAGCGCGATAGAATCAGTGGCATACTCCCAGTTATCTTGCAATAAATAATTGAGGTTAAACTCATCCTTGCTACTCAGGTAACCGGCCGTTTGTTTGTATTTCTCGAGATACTGCACCACCTCATCTCTTCTGTAAGGTTTGCTACCTGTATGAAAAGAATCATTGAAAGCTCCATTTTTTATTTCGTACCTTTCCAAAAGAGAATAGTAATCCCTATTGAACGGCAAATACGGACTTTGTGCTAAAACTTCTGAGACAAAGGAGCCTGTACACATTAAAAAGAGGAAAAAGTACTTCATAAAAACTTAATTTTACACTGAATTAACAGTATTGTGGATAAAAAATCACATTTTAGATTTTACTGAAAACTAGCCTATTGACTGAAATGGCCATTTATGATATAAAATTAGCGAAGTATTTTATATTTGAAAGGGAATGTTTTGGAGAAAATTATAAAAAGGGGTAAATTTGTGCCTCAATTTGAAGAAGAAAAAAAATAATAGTTTATACAATGAAAAAAGAAATCCATCCAAATTACAGAGAAGTAGTTTTCTTAGACACTTCTAGTGATTATAAGTTCATCACCAAGTCTACCATTGAAACAAATGATACCATTACTTGGGAAAATGGCGAGGATTACCCATTGGTAAAGGTAGAGGTTAGCTCTGCATCTCACCCTTTCTATACTGGTAAGAAAATGCTTTTGGATACTGCTGGTAGAGTAGAGAAATTTAATAGGAGATATAAGAAAAAGTAAGTTTTTCATATTATTCTTTGAGATAAAGTCTACCGGAAGTATAATTCTGGTAGACTTTTTTATTTTTGTAATATGGACCATATCGTTTTATTTGATGACCCCAAGAGTAGAGGCAACCTTTTGCCATTTACATTTACCCGCCCTATTGCCGAAATAAGGATAGGCATTTTTAAAATCAGTGAAAAGTGGCAAAACTCGCTTCACGCCAAAGACCTGGGCTTTTTGACCCAAAATTACTTACAAGGAAAATACCCTCCCTTAAGCCATAAGGCCCTCTATATTAATGGCGCATTATGTCCCGATGAGGACCTTCTAAACGCCATTCATTCGCTCAATGAAAACGAAGCCCTTTGGCACCATGACACTTTATTGGCTGCATTTTTTACCAAACCTGAAGACTTTCATAACGACCATTTACCGACAAAAAAAAGGGTTGATTTTGAGAGTGACATCAGATTACTTAGCAGAAATTGGCAGATTTTCCTATGGAATGGAGATGAAATTAAAAAAGATTTCACCCTTATAAGCAAACGTAGGGTTTCTTGGGGAACAGACGATCCCCACACACACATGTACAATGAACCCAATATCTTTATCGAAAAGGGAGCCAAAGTGCGTGGGGCAATTTTAAATGCTACAAATGGGCCCATTTATATTGGTAAAAATACTGAAGTATCTGAAGGTTCCATGATAAGGGGGCCATTTGCCTTATGTGAGGGAGCTATTCTTAGTATGGGATCAAAAATCCGTGAAAACACCACCGTAGGTCCTAATTGTAAAGTCGGTGGTGAAGTTTCCAATACCGTTTTTTTTGGCCATAGCAACAAATCCCACGATGGTTATATTGGAAATAGCGTGGTGGGGGAATGGTGCAACTTCGGTGCTAACACTGTGGTCTCCAATATGAAGAACAATCTAATGCCCGTCAAGGTTTGGGATTATACCAAAGGGGGGTATGGCGATACCGGCTTACAGTTTTGTGGATCAATGGTGGCTGACCACACCAAGCTTGGCATAGGGACTACACTCAATACCGGTACAGTAATAGGCGTTGGATCAAACGTATTTGGGGAAGGATTTCCCAGGAAATTTGTTTCCTCCTTTGCCTGGGGTGGCGGCTCAGCAGGTTTTAGTACTTTTAAGCTTATGAAATTTGAAGAAACTGCTCAAAAAGTTATGGAATTAAAGGGCAAAGAGTTTGATGAAAATGAAAGAGCTATATTGCAAAAAGTGTTTGAGATAACCAGGCCTTACCGTATTTGGGACAAAGAATTTTAAATAAAAAAAACATGCTTTTTTCATCAATTCCAGGGCTTGAAGAAACAAAAGTCAAGCTTATCAATGCAATTAAAAATGATCACTTGGCCCATGCATTATTATTCCATGGAAAAGAAGGGAGCCCTAGTATGCCATTGGTTTTGGCAATGGCTACCTATATAAATTGTGCCAATCCAGGGCCTGACGATGCCTGTGGAAAATGTCCTTCTTGTGCTAAAATGGGGAGATTGGTGCATCCTGACTTGAATTTCGCCATGCCTCTCCCTGCAGCTAAGAAAAAGGATGAGGAAGAAACCACCGACCTTCTTTCTTCCTGGAGGGATTTTGTATTGAAAAATCCTTATGGCAACCTTCAGGACTGGAATTACCATTTGGCAATCAACAAACCACTAAGTATCACAAAAGGAGCTGCCAAGCAGATCGTCAAAACACTCTCTTTAAAATCTTTTGAAGGCGGGTATAAAATGATGCTTATTTGGGCACCGGAAACCATGCACGTAGCTGCAGCCAATGCGCTCCTAAAGGTTTTAGAAGAGCCTCCGGCAAAAACACTTTTCCTTATGATCACCCAGCAGCCTGAAAGTTTGTTGACTACCATTCTTTCGAGAACACAAAAGGTACATGTGAGGAATTTTACAGACAATGAAATCCAAGACTACCTCGTTGAGAGTGGCTTGGCCACAGCCGTAGCTGCCCAGCAAATTGCTCCTCTTGCAGATGGAAACTTGAGAGAAGCCATGCTGCTATCCCAAAACACTGAAGACAAAAACACCATGATTTTCAGAGACTGGCTAAGGGACTGCTATTCCGTTAAAATTCAGGAACTTGTTAATTTTTCAGAACAAATCACAAGGTTCTCAAAAGAAGGACAAAGATCTTTATTATTAACCGGAATAAACGTAATCAGAGAGTCTTTATTAAACAAAGCCCAGTTGGCTGAATTGATGCGAACAACTGATGAGGATAGAGAATTTATAATCAAATTCAGCAATTCCGTGTTAAACGAGGAAAAATTAACCAAAATATACACAGCCTTAAATGAGGCTCATTACCACATTGAAAGGAATGTGAACCCTAAAATTTTATTTTTGGATT
This sequence comes from Cyclobacterium sp. 1_MG-2023, assembly GCF_030546805.1. GTDB lineage: Bacteria > Bacteroidota > Bacteroidia > Cytophagales > Cyclobacteriaceae > Cyclobacterium. Next base: position 93,614 of record NZ_JAUOPC010000013.1, read on the forward strand.
TAGGGTTTAACTTGGCACGTATAATCAAAGCTGCCTGATGCAATAATTGCGCATCCAGCATGACTATTGTTCAAGTAAAGCTTAACTTTGAGTCATGGAAAAAACAATTATCGGAAGGAAAGAAAAAATTGACCTCCCTGAATGGAATATTACAGCAATCAATGCAAAAATTGATACCGGGGCCTACAATTGTTCTATTCATGTCACCTCTGTGAAGGAGGTACTTAAAGATAATAGGAAAGAACTAGAGGTAATTCTTTTGGATCCTGAAGACGAAAGATTTACCGGAAAAACAATTAACATAATCAACTACAAAATAAAAAAGGTGAAAAACTCCTTTGGCCAAATTGAAAAGCGTTTTTTAATCAAAACCATGATGACACTTGGAGGGCAACAGTTCAAGGCAGGTTTTACGCTTTCTGATAGGGGCAAAATGAAAAACAACGTATTATTAGGACGCAAAATACTGGCAGGCAGATTTTTGGTAGATGTTGAAAAGGTAAATCTTACAAAAGCAGAATGAAAATAGCGGTATTATCTCGAAATCCACAACTGTACTCCACCAGAAGGCTCGTACAAGCCATACAGGAGGCCAACCATGAAGCCTTGGTCATTGATCATTCTGCTTGTGACTTGGTAATTGAACAAAAAGGTCCACACATTATCTATAAAGGAGAAAAGCTCACCGGAATTGATGCGATTATCCCAAGAATTGGAGCCTCGGTGACTTTTTATGGGACTGCCGTAGTCAGACAGTTTGAACTGATGGGAGTTTTTTCTGTGGTAGCTTCTCAGGCAATTGTACGCAGTAGAGATAAATTAAGGTCTTTGCAGATTCTTTCACGAGAAGGTTTAGGCATGCCGAAAACGGCATTCACTAATTTTTCAAAAGGTGGAGAAAAGCAAATTGTGGAAATGGTTGGCGGTGCCCCATTAATCATTAAGTTACTGGAAGGCACTCAAGGTTTAGGCGTAGTTTTAGCAGAGACAAGAAAAGCCGGACAATCTGTAATTGAGGCATTTCACGGGCTGAAAGCACGAATAATCGTACAAGAATTTATAAAAGAGGCCAAAGGGGCAGATATTCGGGCATTTGTTGTGAACAACAAAGTGGTTGGCGCAATGAAAAGGCAAGGTGCAGAGGGAGAGTTTCGCTCTAACCTGCATCGAGGAGGAAAAGCTGAAGTGATCAAACTATCACGGGCAGAAAAATCCGCTGCATTAAATGCGGCAAAGGCCTTGGGGCTTTCGGTTGCCGGAGTAGATCTATTACAATCAGACAGGGGACCTTTGATATTAGAGGTTAATAGCTCACCCGGCCTGGAAGGTATAGAAAAGGCCACCGGTTTGGACATCGCCGGAAATATCGTCTCATTTATAGAAAGTGCTGTTCAAAAAAAACAAGTAAGAAGGAAATCGGATTCGTAATGAAATCAATAAGAATAGGAACTAGAGGAAGTAAATTGGCTTTATACCAAGCCAACTATGTAGCAGATTTATTGAACAAGAGTGGCTTGAGTACCACCATCGTAACAATAGAAACCAAAGGGGACAAGGTATTGGATGTTTCCATATCAAAAATTGGCAGCAAAGGCGTGTTTACCGAAGAACTGGAAGCCAAATTGGCGGCAGGAGAAATTGATATCGCCGTGCACAGTGCCAAAGATCTACCTTCACGTCTACCGGAAGGGTTCGAAACAATTGCCTTTACTGAAAGAGAAAAAGTAAATGACATCATTATCAGCCACAAAGGGGATTTCCCTGACCTAAATGACAGGAGTAAGCCTTTAGTATTGGGGACCTCAGCAACCAGGAGGGTGGCAACATTAAAATATTTTTACCCACATATTAAAACCGTCGATGTAAGAGGCAACCTACAAACAAGGGTAAGCAAAATGGAAGGAGGGCTTTGTGATGGTTTGCTTTTGGCCTATGCAGGAGTTCACCGAATGGGTTACGACAAACTGATCAAAAAAGAATTACCCCTAACAGAATTTATCCCTGCAGTAGGTCAAGGTAGTATAGGAGTGGAAATCCATAAAGGCATGGACCATGAGCTAAAAACCCTTATAAAATCTGCTATTAACCATCCCGAATCCGCGGCATGTTTAGAAGCGGAAAGAAGTTTTTTAAGCGTCTTAGAAGGGGGTTGTAGTATTCCGGCCTTTGCCCTTGCCCACTGGGAAGGGGATCAATTAATACTTGAAGGGGGACTCATGCAAATTGACGGTAAAGAAAGACTCTTTGCCTCTCATAGTGGAACCGGAGAGGAAGCTGGTTTATTAGGCAAAAAGCTTGCTGAAGATATTAAATCTCAAGGAGGAGACCTACTATTAAAAGAAATTAAGCAAAGACTAAATGGCTAAGATTTCATTATTAAGAAGAATTGCAGGAATTTTGATAACCCTATCAATAGCTTCCTGTGCTAGTGAGAAAGACTATCTCATTACGATCGATACAGAATATGGTAAAATGTACGCCATACTTTACGATGAAACACCGGCTCATAAGGAGAATTTTATTTCCCTAGCAGAAGCAGGAAGGTATGATTCCACCACCTTCTACAGAATTATTGAAGACTTTATGATTCAAGGTGGGGATGTTTTCAACAAAGAAAACTTGGAGCAGGAAGACTGGTACACGCTGCCTGCAGAATTTAATAAAAACTTGATTCATGAAAAGGGAAGCATAGCTGCCGCTCGGCAAGGAAACCAAATCAACCCCGAAATGAGGTCCAGTGGTTGCCAGTTTTATATAGTAGAAGGGAAGGTTTATGAGGAACCTGAATTAACAACAGATTTAAGAAAACTTCAGCAAGCCTTCGCTAAATATCTTCAACTGGAAACCAATTTAGAACTGAGAGAAAAATACGCAGATCTATACCAAAAAGGAGAATACGACAGTATAAATTCATTAATGCTTTCCAATAAAGTAGTGTTGGAAAAATTTTTTAACTTAAATTTGGGATTGGACAAAAGAAAAAATCAAGTACAGGCCTATACTACAGTTGGAGGCACACCACATCTGGACGACACCTATACTGTATTTGGTAAGGTTATTAAAGGTATTGATGTTCTGGATGAAATTGCTTCTTTGGAAACAGGGAGTAATGATTTACCAATTACACCAGTTTACATGAAAGTAAATGTCGAACTCATTTCAAAAAAGAAAATAGCAAAAGAATATGGATATCAATATCCTCAAGAGTAAAAAACCGAAAATACTGATTACCGGAGCGAACGGCTTATTAGGGCAGAAAATCATAAAAGAGATACTTATTGAAGGAAAATATGAAGCCATAGCCACCGGCAGAGGGAGCTGTCGCCTACCCACAGAGTGGGGAGGTTACGTTTACGAGGAGATGGACATCACCAAAACCTCAGAGGTAATGGCGACTTTCAAAGCATATGCTCCTCAATACGTTATTCATGCCGCTTCAATGACAGACGTGGACAGATGTGAAGTAAACCGACATTCCTGTTTTGAACAAAATGTAACAGCTACATTGAACATTATGAAAGGATGTGAATTGGCCCAATCTCACCTCATATTCATTTCTACCGATTTTATTTTTGATGGAAAGAACGGCCCGTATGATGAGCTGGCAAAACCCAACCCACTAAACTATTACGGCAAAACTAAAATCGAAACAGAAATTGAAGTTCAAAAATACAAACACAACTGGACAATAGTCAGAACCAATTTAGTCTACGGGATTGCACACGACATGTCACGATCCAATATTGTTTTGTGGGTAAAGAAAGGTTTGGAACAAAACAAGGAACTTAGCTTAGTAGATGATCAATTTAGGTCGCCCACCTTGGCAGAGGACCTGGCTATGGGTTGTCTGCTTATCGTAGAAAAGGATGCAACCGGAATTTTCAATATTTCCGGTGATGAGCTACTTACTCCCTACGATATGGCCATGCTCACAGTCAAATTTTTTGAATTAGATCCAAAAGGAGTTAAGAAAACCGACTCCAGTGTTTTTTCTCAGGTAGCCAGCAGGCCTTTGAAGACAGGTCTTGATATTTCAAAGGCCAAAAATATTCTGGATTTCAAACCTAAAACTTTTGAAGAAGGGATTGAAATTATGGCAAAACAAATTAAATTAGCTAATTATAAAATATAACGATTTTTTTATTTTGAAATCTAATCAACTCACCCAACAATATGCAAAAATCTAGTAAAACACCCTCTCGCGGACAATGGGGTTCTTCATTTGGTTTTATCATGGCTGCAGGTGGATCAGCAGTTGGACTAGGTAACATTTGGAGATTCCCTTACATCACGGGTCAAAATGGAGGGGGCGCGTTCGTCTTTGTCTATTTAATATGTGTTCTTTTGGTAGGATTACCTTTGCTTCTCAATGAGGTAGCACTGGGAAGAATTTCCGGAAAAAACCCCGTAGGTGCAATCAAGGAAACCGGAGGAAGTAAATTTTGGCAGTCGTCCGGTGTACTATGTGTGGTTGTTTGCTTTGCTGTGCTGAGTTATTATTCAGTAATCGCAGGCTGGACCATAGGTTACATCTTTACGGAGCTTATCAACATACCTATCGATTTTGAGGTTTTTATACAAACCCCTCATTACGTTATCCCCCTTTGCATGTTGTTTATTCTCATGACCATTCTTGTGGTTTTGGGTGGCATTTCAGGAGGTATTGAAAAAGCTGCAAAGTTTTTGATGCCTCTTTTATTTATCATTATCATTCTCATCGCAGCAAGGGCTGTAACTTTGCCCGGTGCCGCCAAGGGAATTGAATATTACTTATCTCCTGATTTCAGTAAAATCAACGGTAAGGTAATATTATCAGCACTTGGTCAGGCATTTTTCAGTTTGTCCGTAGGCTGGGGACTAATGATTACATTCGGCTCATACCTGCCTAAAGATAACAATATCATCAAATCCTCTGCTTGGATTGCCGGTATGGACAGTACCGTAGCCCTTATGGGTGGCCTAATGATATTCCCTGCCCTCTTTGCTTTATTACCTGGTGTTAGCCCTGATGAAGGCCCTGCTCTAGTCTTCAACGTGCTTCCAAGGGTTTTTGACCAAATTGAACCATTTGGAAATATCATTGGCGGAATGTTTTTCTTGCTTTTATTAGTGGCAGCATTGACTTCAAGTATATCCATGTTGGAGGTACCGGTAGCTTATTTTATTGATGAAAGGAAATGGTCACGTAAAAGAGCCGCTTGGACATTAGGAATTGCAGCCATGTTTTTAAGTATCCCTTCCTCTTTATCTGCAGTAAAAGGTAACTTTTTTAATGTCATGCACTTTAGTTTCTTTGGTAGAGACATTGTGGGCTTTTTTGACCTTATGGATTTCTTCTTTGGAACATTGGCTATTGTCATCATTTGCTTAATGCTAAGCCTCTACACCGGTTGGATTAAAAATATTAAAGCATTTGCTGCAGAACTTACTTTGGGCACAACTTCTTTTGATGGACTCCCCAAAAAGGCATGGATGTTTTTTATCAGGTGGGTATGTCCAATCGTGATCATATTGGTTATACTCAATATGGTAGGAGTCTTTGGAGAACCTGGAAGTGGCGGATAACTAAATGCAGCCTTAAGCAGCTGAACCCAAGAATTCAAAGGTCGGTTACAGCTCAATAACAAATGGTAATAATTAAGCTGTTATCAGTTTACTTAAGCTATAAATGATCTTTGTAAAGTATTGAATAAACAAAAAAGGCAACCGTATTGGTTGCCTTTTTTTGTTATGTATCTATAAGCTACCTACCATGTTCTTGGCAGGTCTTTATTACTATCTTCTATTCCTGAGGAAGAGGTATCTGTATAAGACCTTACCTGTGGTTTTGCTATTGGCTTCACAGGAACTTCTTTTTTCTTTTCAGCCTTTTCATCCAGCATTGAGTAGAGTTCTTCTCTGCTTACCGAATTAATTTTGCTGGATTTAGAAGCTTCTTCTACCTCTTTAGGGTCAACCACCTGTACACCGCTATTGATCTGGGCACCTTTGTGGATATGAATAGAACTGGTTGTGATATTTCCAGACACTTTGGCATTGGAATAAATGGTTGTATCCCCATTGATGTAAAGGTCTCCTACTACTTCTCCGTTGATACTTATTTCCTCGGCAATAATATCTCCGGTAATGGAAGCTTTTTCTCCAACCACCACTTTTTTATCCGTTCGGATACTACCTACGAGTATACCATCTGCTCTGATGTCGCTTTTCGAAATAATATCACCTGTAAGTTCAAATCCCATTGAAAGGACAGTTACTTTACCTACATTGGCTTCTTTATTTTGTTGCTTGTTGGATCCAAATTTCATATTATCATTCTCCTTTTTCTTGTTTAAAAGTAGTTAATATCGTGGAACTATTACCTAAATCAAGACCTACTGCTTTATCTTTGGCACCGGCATTAATGGCCAAGCTATTGAAACAATAACCTATAGAGGCCATTTGCTCAGGGGACTCAGGGACATGTACATTTAACAAACCATCAAACTCAGCCTTAAATAAATCGACGAGTTCACTATAATTGGCTCCACCCCCGGCCAAATAGATATCTGCCGATTTTGCGAAATCACTATCAGAAAAGGCCTTTCTAAGGGATGGGGAAATTACATCGTTATAGTACTGCTCTATTACTTGTTTCCTTAGTTCTTTTAAGTCTAAACGTTTTCTATTTAGAATTATTGAACCTTCACTAAAATATTGATCTATTTGATGCTCTGTTTTTAAATCTAAATAATTGTCTTTTTGAAGTTCGCGGGTAATAAGGTTGATAGCATACCTTAAGCCAAAAGTAGAAACACTTGACCTTTGAACCAATCCTCCTTCAGTACTCAGAATTGCCTCCATGGTACCATAGCCTAAACTGATCATGAAAAAGTTTTTGGGTGCATCACTGTAAAGTTGCCTAACAGCCATACTACATCCAACAACCTCAGGAATAACAGCCACCCTATCAACTTCAACAGCCATTTTTTTCTTTCCGCCACCACCGAAAGTCTGCGTATCGTATTCTATTATATGCTCATTTTCTAACAATCTGTAGGCATTTTCTTTAAACACTTGAAATGTAGAAAAAGGAAAACCTGTTGTAACAGTGATAGGGCTACCCAGTTTTTGAGAGGCCAATAATAAACCTGCTTTTAAAAAGATCCTATAATCATTTTCATCAGGCGAACTGTTAATATTTCTATGAGGAGATGTTCCTTCGGATAAAGCCAAATCCCCAACCAAATAACCTATATTATCGTGATATATTTTAAGCCCTGAAACTAAATCTCTCGCTACATTTCTGAGTTCAAGATTACTACTTTCCAATACACTTGGGTACTTTATTACTTCTATCATGGAAATTATTTTTATCCTTTTTTAAAACAGTTATCCTTATTTTTTCAATTAAAACAAACTCAATACTCAAAGGCTATACCAAATATCCAATTAAAAATCACGTTAAAACTCCAAGTGTTTTATTTAGATAAAAGGATACATTTATCAAACCTTGTCTTTAAAGACAAATTAAAGGAACCTTGGCGAAATAACAAGCTAGTTCTTGAAGTTTATGTCCATTTTTTTGTAAAAGGTTGAAAAAAGAAGATTTTCTCACAAAGTTAATTTTTTTTATCAGGGTACAAGCATAGTTTTACGTATACCGTCTGAATTTCATTAGATTTGTTATTCAACCAAATCATAGACCATATGAGACGGATGTCAATAATTTTCTTCTTGACCCAAATTCTAACCATATTTACACTTTCAGCTCAGGAGTTTTCCATAGGCCCCAAAATTGGTATTTCCCAAGGCAATATTTCAGTCAATGGAAGTACGTTCAGTTCAAGTAACGAAAAATTGGGCTACCATGCAGGGTTATTTGCACGACTTGGCGGAAATCATATTTTTATCCAACCTGAAGTGCTCTATACCAATACAGGAGGAGAATTTAAAAGCACTCAAGGCAACAGCACGGTAAGTTACACGGCTCAATTCGACAAAATCGATGTACCGATTATGGCAGGATTTAAAATCGCCAATTTCTTTAGGCTGCAAGCAGGCCCTACCCTTGCATTTATTCTTGATAGTGACCTGAGCTCCACTGCCACTACAACAGCAGCCCCTGATTACAACAAAGCCACCATTGCCTATCAGGCAGGCTTGGGACTTGACCTTGCCAATCTAATCATAGATTTTAAATATGAAGGAGCTCTAGGTAGATTGGGAGAATCCTATGTTGGTTTCCCGACCGATCAGCGGCAAAACCAACTGATGCTTTCCCTTGGCATACGCTTGTTCTAAAAAACTACCGGCTTTATTGCTGTCCCAAACTATCTAAGGATTTACGGTCTTTTTTTGAGAACTTCTTGTATTCACTTGGGGTTTGCCCGGTTACTTTCTTGAATTGAGCGGAAAAATATTGAACGCTGCCATAACCCAGTTTCCAAGCTATCTGGCTTATATTATACAACTCTAAGCTAAGCCACTCTTTTGCTTTCTCAATCTTTAACTCAATAAAATATTGCTCTATTGTTTTACCCTGAGAATTACTAAACAATTGACTTAGACGACTATAGTCAACATTAGTCTTCTCAGAAAGTAAAACGGAAATAGGAACATGCAATTCCAAAGATTCATTCTCAAAAAGCTGAATCAAAGTATATTTAACTGTCTCCACCCATACCAATTCCCTGCTTTTCGCTATAGAGAAGCCCAGTTCCAAAAGCTTTTTTTCGAATTGCTTGATCCGACTTGGTGGAAATTCCCGTGCAAACTCTACTGCACCTAGTCTAACCTGACGATAAGAAATTCCCATTTCATTTAGCACTGCCTCCACAGCCATGATACACCTGGGACAAACCATATTTGTAATCGGAATTGTAACCATTCTCTTACAACAATTCTTCGCCTTAATAAATTTCAAAAATATTAAATGTCCTAGAATTCTTTCACCAAGTGTTTAAAGCCCATTCTATAAAGGTTTAGTTAACAACAAGCTTAGCTTCCAAACCAAAAAAGACTACTAAGAAATATTAGTAGTCCTAAAACAAAAAAAAAAGAGGCTGATGTGTCAGCCTCTTTTGGATAGTTAGTGGTTAGTAATATTTTATTAATTCGCGAAGATGTATTTACCTACTCCGTTTCCTTCTACGATTTTAATGTCAATGTTTTCCAGAGATTCAAGGTTAGTAAATTTGAATTTCTTTCCGAAAGTTAAGCCGGTGATGGCTTCTTCATGGATCAAACTTCCATTGTCATAAATTTCAAGTGTCTTTTCTTTACCATTCAAGTTGCTCATGGTAAGTGCCAATGTTTTTTCATCAACCTCCATCATTTTAGCATAAAAAGTTTTCTCTTCTATTTGGTCTCCTAAAACAATGTCAAAACCAGACAATTTTCCATCTTTCCCATTAAAAACTTCTAATTGGTAATTTCCAATATCAAGTTTGTTGAGGTTGTAGTTTTTGTAAAAAACTTTTTCAGCTTCGATTACATCCCTGAAGATAATTCTATTCGACTTATCTTTAATAGCAACGGTTACCTTTCCCTCAGGAATTTCCATATATTTCAATTGAAACTTGTTATCCCCTACTTTTTCAAGGGTGACAATTGGATTCTCAACAGGTGCAGTAGCAAACACTGATGACGTAATTGTAAAAGCGAGAATTGTTGCAATAATTAATCTCATGATCGTAAATTTTTAAAGGTATGTTAACTTTAAAAACCTCTGCCAGGAACTTCCTAACATTTCTTTTTTGAGGCTAATTACTTTGGGCAGGTAATTGAGCTAGAAATTGCAATCGATAATCTCCGGAAGGCTATATTTATTTAAACATCAGTTTCGGATACCACTTCAGCCCCTGGCCGGCAGTATTTTGCTTTTTGCATTTAATTGAACTGAGTTAAATTGTTCTCCCCTTCTTTTGATCCCTTTTGTTTTTCCTATGTTTATGACTTACGTAAGTATGACACAAATGTAATTGAGCAATTAATAGATTGCAAATATTTCAATAAAAATATACAATGATTAACTTATGCATAACAAAAACTTAAAATATTATGTATTTATAAATTTTGGAAAATCTAAAAACAAAGCCATACTATGAAGCATCAGGTATGATTTCAACCATATTTTACCCAAAAAGCAAAATTTAATTTTTTTTAATTATTTTTTACACCGATAAAACCGTTTTTAACAGGATTTTCAAAATATGAGGTTATTTTTTACACCTAATATTCAAATTTCAACCGATAAAACACATTATACTCCCGCTCCACCTCAGGATTTATGTTATCATTTACATAAATTTCACCTGATTCTGAGGTATAATCCAACATACCGGGAACAGACAACCCTTCCACCATGCCTATTTGCTTGCCATCCTCAATTACCAGATAAAAAGTCTTCACAAATTTCTTTTTCGCTTCTTGGAACTCCGGCAACTCATCAACCCTCACCGGGGATTTAGCCATTAAACTTTGCAAAATATCTTCGGGAATTCTGGTTTTAAACTCCGCAATAACCCTGTCCCCTACAAACCAAAGTCCTGTAAACCGAGGGTAAGATGATGTATACGCTGCTTCTTCAGCGATTTCAGGAATTATCTGAGGCCTATACTTATGCGTAAGGGTTACCTCATGTAAAAGGACAGGTTCATTTCCGGAAAAATCATAAATAAACAATTGATTACTCACTTTAGGGAGTACGGCCATCAGATGCTTGCTTCTATGATAAGCAATGAATGGGGCTGAATTCCCTACATACTTTCGCTCTTTCCTTGGACCCCATGATTCAGGGTAGGCATTAAACTGCTTAAGAAATTGATCTTTTACCCTATAGGAAAAAATCGTTTTTACGGAATCATAATACATAGGTTGATTTCTGTTCTCTTTGGACAAAGAATTTGGATCAAATAAATTATCCTCAATCCCAAAAAGAATTTCTTCTCCATCTTTTATCAATCCCCTAAAAAAGGATTGATAAAAACTCAACGTCAGTTTAAAAACACCTAAATCAATCGTATCCAACACCTTAATTTTATCGCCTTCAAGATTATAGATGTGGAATTGCTTAAAAAAAGACTGAGACAATCCCACCCACTTATCTACTCCCAAAAAATTATAGCCAAATGCACCATTGAACCCAATTCCATTTGGACTGTCATTTAGTAAATCGTAGGCCTTAATGACTTTACCATTCTTATTCACGAGATATGGATTTCTGCTATTTCTCCCTCTCATTAAAAACGCTCCACCCATTAGCTGTTGATCGTCAATAACTAAGGGTTCTAGAACATCTACTACAACACTATCCACTAAAACAAATGCCATTTTACGCTCCGGGCCTTGCCCTCGATCTTTGTTTTCAGAAGAACAACTAAACAGAATAAATGCAGAAACTAAGCAATGGCGGAATTTTATCATTTTGTGATCGTATGGGTTTAAATTTTTATCAGTATAAATAACCCTGAAATACCCAATGAATTCATTGTTTTCTAATAAGACAAGGCCTACTATATTATATATAACGATAATCAGATAGAGTCATAACAGGAAAAAGTAAATTTCTACCAATTTTGGAACAATCAGGCACCTTTAAATATTTTTCTTCCACAAAAACACAGGCAAGGCCAAGAACACCCCTACCATGCTAAACACCAAGCCTCCAATGGTGCCAATAGCCAACGAAAACCAAAAAATCTCTCCCTGTCCTTCCATTACAAAAGGTATTAATCCAAAACATGTTGAAAGAACTGTCAATAAAATCGGAGTTGCTTTTCCCCCCACGGCTTTCAAAACATTCCGGTTGTAGTTGCCTTTTCTTCGATTATTGAGATCGTTTACTATAAATATGGCTGCATTTACTGCCAAACCTCCTAGCATAACAAAAGCTGCATAGCCTCCTTGATCAAAATAGAAGTCGAACAGGGAAAAAATTAGAAACAGGCCAATAAAAGAAATGGGGATAATAAAAATAATGTACAAAGGCTGTTTAAAGTTCTCAAACAGAATTGAACAAATGAAGAAAATACCCACGATTAACACCAGCAACAAACTGTATTGCCTTTTGGCTTGGTTCCAATTCCAATTATAGGATTGCCTGCTAACCGAATAACCAATAGGCATGGAAGCTTTCATTTCTTCAATCACCTCATCCAGGTATTCTCCCCCAAACTTGGCTGAGCCCATATAATCAAATGAAACCAACCTAATGTATTGCCTATCCTCTTTATGTAAGGCATTGGTGGTGCTTTCTTTGGTCAAAGTACCAAAACCCGAAACTTTAAAAATCTTATTATCACTGGATATTAAACTACTCCTTTCAAGATCAAATTTTGAAAATCGATCGGAATTTTTCTCTTTAACAACGACTCCAAATTTATCATTATCAAGTTCCAAGGATAGGGATGGCTGCTCGTGTTGGGACAAATCATTTAGTGCAGTAACAACTTCATATTGGTTGGCACCTGCCATGGCCAGTCTTTGCTGATCAAACCTTAAAACATATTCCTCAGTCTTCTTGTCATAATAATTTCGACGCTCATTGGTATTCACCTCTTGGATCCTGCGGTGTGCCAATAATTTCTCAGCCAAGACTTCCGATTGTTTTTCTAATTCCGCATAATTATAACCCCTCATTTCTGCTCTAAAAGAAGGAATCCCCTCACCTCCCGGTCCTGTCGAAAAACCCTGACCAACGCCATATATCCCCCAACGTACACCACTCCAATCAGTAGACTTCATGGCAAGTTTGCCTTTAAGCCTATAGGGTAAGGCAGAAGCTTCATGCTCCTCTTTAAAGGTAATCTCTATGCGCGCGTTTTGACCAGAACTTACCGTAGTCACAAATTTATCCACACCTTCCACACCTTTCAGAAATACCTCAAACTCCTTTATGATGAAATTCATTTGCTCCAAAGTATTCCCAAATGGTAAGGAGGCATTTACATACAGCCTCGTTCTTTCTGCTTCTCGATAGGATGACTTTTCAAACACTCCGCGAACAAACATCCGAAAAGAGCCTCCTAGAGACTTGTCTATATAAGGCCTGATCTCCTCTTGGTAGAAGCTATTCCCTACAGTCTTGTTGTACCAGTCCTGCCCCTCCCAAGTGGAAGGAAGATAAAACACCGGCAAGCCAAACAACAAAATAAGGAGGACAATAAAGGTTTTTCTAAATCTTGCTGTAAACCCAATCATCTGCTGAAACTTGGAAAAAGCCACTACCCTTTTTCTCAACTGATTAACGGTAAGTCTCTTCGCGGATTTCTGCTTTTCTCCAAAAAGCAAATCGTACATGGCAGGAGTGAAAAGCAAAGCCACTAATAGTGAAACCCCAAGCATGACAGCAACAACCACTGAGAACTCTCCTAAATTTCTCCTATCGTCTTCAGGTAATAAAAAGACCATCAATAAGGCCACAATTGTGGTCAATGATGCAGCCAGCAAGGCTAAAAACACTTTTCTGTTTTTGTGCTTGTGCAAATGATCAATCATAATGATTGCGTTGTCCACAATCAGACCAAAAGAAATCGTTAAGCCTGCCAATGAATACATGTGAATATTTACTTTTAACAAGTAAAGAATAATCACAGTTAAACTAACATTTACAATTATACCTAAAAACAGAGTAATCAGGTACTTAACATTCCTATTGATTAAGAAAATAAAAATCACCAAAATCAAAATGGACAAACCTGACCGCTTATAGATCTTATTGAGCTCCTTATCTAAAAAGGAAGTGTCATCAAACTCTAGTCTTACATCAAAGCCTTCAGGAAGGTTTATTTTAGAAGCAGCCATTATCTCCTTTATCTTTTGTGCCAGTAAGACCTTGTTTACACCGTCCCTATTGGTAATGGTGAGGTTTACAGAGTTATTGCCATTGATCCTGTAAAAGCTCCGAGGTGCTGACTCTTCTAGAGTTAAAGTTGCCACATCCTTCAAGTAAACGGCTTTTCCTTCTACCCTCCCCAATAAAAGGTTTTCCAATGCACTTTTATCTTTAATGGATCGATCAATTTCCATAAACATGGACTCCCCTAAAACATTCATGGCCAAGCCGGGATAATTCCGCCCAAAGGCATTTCTAATCCTATTCTCTAAAGTAGCCCTTGAAAATTTTAAGGCCTGCAATTTTTGAATGTCATATACCACATAAAGGTACAGGTCATTTGCTCCTCTAATCTCTATGGTTTCAATCTCCTCAACTTCATTAAGCGCTGTTACCAACACATCTTCTGCTATTTTTTTTATTTCAAAAGAAGCGAAAGGGCCATTGATACTATAGGTTAACACCGGCTTTTTCTCTTGAATACTTCTCTGAGAAGATTGGGTTACATTTGGGTAGCTGACCTTGCTGTCAAGTAAGGGGGAAACTTGCCGGATTAAAGCTGCCACCTCAAACTTCTTATACTCCATATCTGTACGCTTGTCAAAACGTAACTGAATATTACCATTATTATAATTGGATGTGGATGTAGTTTTTTTAAGTTCAGAAAGCTGGGTAAATGCCCCTTCCAAAGGAGAAGTCGCTAGTTTTTCAACCATTTCCGGAGAAGCATTGCTAACAGTAAAGCTAATATTCAATACAGGCTCTTTTTCCGGAGGATTTAGGTCTACAGATAATTTAGGGATTAAGGCAATCCCAATTATAGAGGCCACAAAAAAGATGATTACTAATCGAAAAGGTGTCATTTATCTCCTTTATGTAAAGTTCCTAACCTAATATTTGATATGTGCCATTTGTTCCTAATTGTTCCAATTCAATTTTATAGAAATATAGCATAAAAGTGCCTTCCCCCCTTCTATTTCATGTTATTGAATATTCCTATCGGTAAAAAGATGCCCAGCCATATCTTTAAATCGACCTTCAACAGGTGCTTCCCAGCTCTACTTAAGCAGCCTGAATAGTTTTCATTCCAACAAAGTCTTTAAAGCTTATTCTATTAAAACTAAAGAAATAATTTCAGAATCAAAAATATTAGCTCATTAATAAAACTAAAAGCGATAATTGGGAAGCATTCAAGATCTAAGGTTTAACCGGCTGCCACCCTTTCCCTACTAAAAAATATGATTTAACCCGAAATCGGTATGAGGTTAAAAATTAAAAAATCCGCACGCATTGATCACCCACACTAAAAAAAAAGGCAATTATTCATAGTGAACAATTGCCTTTTAAACCACAATATTAATTTTCAGTCAAATGCCTTTATTTGGCATAATTCACTGATCTCATTTCCCTAATTACAGTAATTTTAATCTGGCCCGGATACTGCATTTCTTTTTCAATCTTTTGAGATATTTCAAAAGACAAATTACCTGCAGTATTGTCATTCACATTGTCAGCATCCACCAATACTCTCAATTCCCTTCCAGCTTGCATGGCAAAGCATTTGTTGACTCCCTCAAAACTCAAGGCCAAATCTTCCAGGTCTTTAAGCCTTTTTATATAGCTGTCCATAATTTCTCTACGTGCTCCCGGACGTGATCCGGAGATGGCATCACATGCCTGGACAATCGGAGATAACATGGAAGTCATTTCTATTTCATCATGGTGAGCACCTATGGCATTGATTACTTCTGGATGCTCCTTGTGTTTCTTGGCCAGCTCCATTCCGAGGATGGCATGTGGCAATTCTGCTTCTTCAGGATATACTTTACCAATATCATGAAGTAAACCTGCCCTCTTAGCTAATTTGGCATTAAAGCCCATCTCGGCCGCCATTGTCGCACAAAGTTTAGCAACTTCCCTGGAGTGTTGCAATAAGTTTTGCCCATAAGAAGAACGGAAACGCATCCTTCCCACCATCTTAATCAGTTCAGGGTGTAGGCCGTGAATCCCAAGGTCAATACAAGTTCTTTCTCCTATTTCAATGATTTCCTCATCGATATTCTTCTCAGTTTTAGCCACCACTTCTTCAATCCTGGCAGGGTGTATACGTCCATCCTGCACCAATCTATGAAGGGCTAACCTAGCTATCTCTCTTCTAACCGGATCAAAACCTGAAATAATAATGGCTTCAGGAGTGTCATCTACCACAATCTCCACGCCGGTGGCAGCTTCCAACGCTCTGATGTTCCGTCCTTCTCTACCGATAATTTTACCTTTGACATCGTCACTTTCTATATTGAAGACAGATACGCAGTTTTCAATGGCATGTTCAGTAGCCGTTCGCTGAATGGTATCCAAGACAATTTTCTTAGCCTGCTTGGTCGCACTAAGCTTCGCTTGATCCAAAATATCTTTGATGTGAGAGGAAGCCTTGGTGGCAGCCTCATCTTTAAGCATTTCAATCAGTTGCTCTCTCGCCTCTTCTCTGGTAAGCAAGGCTACTTTTTCAAGATCAGTAATCCTTTGGTGTGTTACCTTGTCAAGTTCATCTTTTCGAATTTGTACAGCATGAAGTTGGGCATTGAGGTTTTCCTTTTTGCTGTCCAATTCCGCTTCTTTGCGTTTAACATGCTCCATTTCCTTGGAAAGGATCTGTTCACGTTGTTTAAGCTTATTTTCATTGGTGATAAGGATGTTCTTTTTCTTACCTACTTCTTCTTCAAAATCGGATTTTAGCTTAAGGTATTTTTCTTTGGCCTCAAGAATTTTATCTTTTTTAGTCCCTTCTGCTGTAATTTCAGCTTCTCGGATAAGACTTTTGGCTCTTTCCCGAGCCTCTTCCTCAATTTTCTTACTGTTATTTTTAATAAATAATCCTGCCAGGAGTCCCCCGATCAAGACGCCAATTGCGCCGGATATAATAATGTATATTGAAATTCCCATAGATTTATTTGAGTTTATCTACCGGATAGAATGGGTAACTGCCTTGTTTGGGCAAAAGAGACTAAAAAGAATCAAAGCAATGATTCAAGGTTTTTGTTGACATGTTGGAGTACCTGCTTTACCTGCTCGCTACCTTCCGTATGGTCTTCCTTAATTTCCAGGAACTCTACCATGCAATCGAAAGCAACCATTGCCAGCAAGTCCTGACGATCCTCCAGTCCAAATTCCTCTCTGTACTTTTTTATTTTATCGTTAATTAATTTACCCACCCGTCTGATTCTGGCTTCCTCATCGGTTTTCACTTTCATTGGGTATTCTCTATCCCCTATTTTTATTCGTATCGAAAGTGTATCCATATTATTCAGACAGGTAAGTAATAATTTTATCGATTTCTTTTATATAGTCATCAATTCTCCCCCTCAATTCAGCAGACGCTTTATTTTCTACCGGTATGTTTCTTACAATTTTACTAATTTTAATTTGATTTTTAAAATCTTCGAGTGCTTCTTCCTGGTCAGAAAGTTTCTTTTGATAGACCAAAAGTTGATTTTTGAGGGCAGTATTTTCCTGTTCAAGTAATTTTACTTTATTTTCTACCTGTTCTGCCAGGTTTTCTAACCGCTGAAGCTCCTCGTAAACCTTCATATTATTTCCTTATCAAAGCACCGGCATTTTTCTCAAAAGTATGCATTAATTTGCTCATGGTCTTGTCTATCACCTTGTCAGTGAGGGTCTGCTGATTGTCCTGAAGATAAAAGCTCATCGCATAGGCCTTTTTTCCTTCATCCAACTTATCCCCTTTGTACATGTCAAAAACATTGATTCTTTTCAATAACTTACCTCCTACTTTAGTAGCCATTTGTCTGATCTGATCAAAAGTGACTTCCTGATCGATTACAAGAGATAAATCTCTTCTAACTTCAGGAAATTTCGAAATTTCCTGAAATTTCCCTTGAGATTTGGCCAATTTGTTAAGCCTGTTCCAGTCTAATTCAGCAAAATAAACGGCTTGCTTCACATCAGCCAACTTGCAAATCTCCGGAGATAATAGACCTATTGCACCTACGGACTGCTGGTTAACTTTTAAGGTTAAGCCGAAAGAAAATGGGCTGGATTCTATGACATTTACTTCAGGCTGTGGAATGTTTAGTTTTGTTAACAATCCTTCAACCACAGCGTACAAATCTGTAAATGAAACAGGTTTTACCGCATGCATCCAGTTTTCATGACTTGCATTACCGGTAAGAAAAATAGACAACATTTTCCCTTCCTCATATCCTTCGGATGCTTTAGCATACACCGAGCCAAACTCAAATAATTTCAAGTCTTTTTGTCTCCTGTTGATATTGTGCGCCAATACTTCTAAACCTGTAAATACCAAGCTTTGGCGAAGCACACCCAAATCTTCACTTAATTTATTTAAAATCAAGACATCTTTTTCCGGAGCAAGGAAAGTCGCTTTTTCCGCATAGCTAGACTTGCTTAGAGAATTGGTCACCATTTCACTGTAACCAATACCTGCAAGCATTTCAGAAATTCGGTACTGTAATTTATTGGCATCCTTTGCCGGATGCTCAGCCAAGAAGTCTGCCTGATAATTTTCCTTTAGCGGGATTGCTTCAAATCCATAAATTCGTAAAATCTCCTCAATGATATCAGCCTCCCGGGTTACATCCACCCTATAGGGCTTAACTATGGCCACAAATCCGGATGTTGTTTCATTGATAACCTTTATTTCCAATGCCTCCAGTATTTGCTTAATCCGGTCTTTGCCAATTTCTTCCCCAATCAACCTATCAATATGTCGATAACTTACAGGGATTTCAAAATCCGCTACCGGCTCCGGGTAGATATCAACAATTGGAGAACTAATAAGGGCTCCCGTAAGCTCTTTGATCAACATGGCAGCCATTTTCAGCGCAAAAACAGGCATGTTGGGATCTGTACCTCTTTCAAAACGGAAAGAAGCATCAGTCTTGATCCCATGAAATTGGGCTCCTCTACGAACGACATCCATACCAAAACAAGCACTTTCTAAGAAAATGGTACTTGTCCCGTTACTTACACCTGATTCCAGCCCACCCAAGGTCCCTGCGATGCAAAGCCCTTCTTGTTTGTCACAAATCATCAACTCTTTCCCAGACAAGGTCCTTTCCTTACCATCTAGGGTAACAAATTTTGTCCCCTCAGGCATTCTTTTCACCTGGATTTCATCTCCTTGAATTTTATCAGCATCAAAGGCGTGAAGCGGTTGCCCAAGATCATGTAGAATATAATTGGTAGCATCTACCACATTATTGATTGGCTCCAAGCCTATCGCTTTAAGGTAATCCTGAAGCCATTTAGGAGAAGGCCCTACTTTTACATTGCTTAACGTCAGGCCTGCATACCTTGGGCAATCTTTACTGTCCGCTACGCTTACATGAATAATTTTTTCCTCATTGTCAACAGCAAAACTTTCTACTCCTTTTAATTCCAGCTCTTTGTTTAACAATGCCTTCAAATCCCTGGCCACTCCAAGATGGGAAGCAGCATCCGCTCGGTTTGGGGTTAAGCCAATTTCAATTACGTCTACTTCCTTGACATCAAACAACTGACCAACCGGACTGCCATTTGGGAGCGTGGTATCTAAGACAAGAATTCCTTCATGCCCTTCTCCCAGCCCAAGCTCATCTTCGGCGCATATCATCCCTAAAGACACTTCGCCTCTGATCTTAGCCTTTTTAATTACAAAAGGTTCGCCTGAGGAAGGATATAGGGTGGCTCCAACTGTGGCTACGGGCACTTTCTGCCCTTTGGCAACATTTGGTGCTCCACAGACGATGGGCACTACCTCAACCCCTAGGTCTACAGTTGTGAGTCTAAGTTTATCTGCATTGGGGTGCGGCTCACAGCTCAACACTTCTCCAACTACTATGCCTTTGAGGCTTCCTTTTACTGATTCGTAGGTCGTTATTCCTTCTACTTCTAAGCCTCCGGCAGTTAACAGGGCGGCAATTTCATTAGTAGATTGATTGAACGGTATATAATCTTTGAGTCGATTGATCGAAATTTTCATTATTACGGTTTTGACTAAGATACAAATTTACAATAATTGCCCTCTACTTAAAGGTTATTTATTGTAATTTTTCTCCCCTGCCCTAATGGGGATTTCTAAAATATTTTCTCTTGGTGGAATAGGGCATGCAAAATCGGGGTTATAAGCACAATATGGATTATATGCAAGATTAAAATCTATGGTTATGGAATTGGATCCATCCTGACGAAGATTGATATAACGTCCTCCACCATAGGTTTCATCCGCACTTGTCCCATCGGCAAAGGCCAAAAAAAAGTTTCTCAAATCCACTTCGTCTTCTGCCTGCAACAATAGTAATTCAAGGGACTGCCCTTGCAATTCGAATTCTACAAATGAGTGCCTGATATATCTTTCTAAAGTGCCATCAGTCATAGGGATCTCAACTATCCTTTTGTTTGGCACCGGCACTATTCTTCCCCTAACCTTATAGGATGGGTCTATCGGATAGAAATCCAAGGAGTCAAGTTCCTTTTTTTGGTCTTCTTCTAATGGTGAATCAATATTATACTTTAAGAACTTAAACTGTCGCTCTCTTTCTGCGGCAATATTCTCTAAATACAGCTTAGGATCAGTGGTTCCTGTAAAGGTATATATCAGGGAACCAAGGACTACCACCCCAACGAAGGCCAACAATAAAGATTTTTTATTCATAGTTAATTAGATCAAACTTTCATCTGCAAAGCTAAAATAGCCAACATCTGTGAAAATCACATGATCTAAGACCGGAAGCTCTAAATTTTTACCTACCAAGGATAATTTTTTAGTAAGGCTTATATCAGCACCGGATGGTTTCAAATTCCCAGAAGGATGATTATGAACTAATATAATGGCACTTGCCAGATTTTCCATGGCATATTTAAAAATCAATTTAGGATCTGCAATGGTAGCTGAAGTACCTCCCTGACTTATCAATTGCTTTTTGATAACCACATTGCTGCGATTTAAAAACAAAACGTAAAAAAACTCTATAGTTTCATCTAACAATTCCGGCCGCATTAAGGCGTAGACATCTGCCGATGAGGTGATTTTTGTTTTCTTTTGGGGTTCAGATTCCTTTCTCCTTCTCCCCAGTTCTAAGGCACTTACAATACCTATAGCTTTGGCCTCACCTATGCCCTTAAATTTCTTTAAATCATTTACGGACAACCTTGCTAACTGAGCCAAGTCGTTGTTCACACTTTGCAAAATATACTTGGAAAGATCTACAGCGCTAAGATTTCTTGAACCAGAACCTATTAAAATGGCAATTAATTCTGCATCTGAAAGCTGGGCTTTACCTCTAAGTAGCAGTTTTTCTCTAGGCCTATCCTCCTCAGCTAAGGCAGATATCCTTATTGACCGGTAATCATCCATAGGCAAAAAGAATACATAAAATTGACACAAAAATCATTTAAAGAATCCATTCCCTGCTTCTAAAAAAACGCTAACCACCTGATTTATTTGGGAATACTATTAAAAATATAAAAAAATAGGCATAAAAAAAACCCTACTTAAAAGCAGGGTTTAAATATCTAATGCAAACAGACCTTATAGTGCGTTAACAAACTTGGTCAATTTGGACTTTTTGTTAGCTGCATTATTCTTATGAATAACGTTTTTCTTAGCCAGTTTGTCCAACATGGAATTAACCTGGTTTAAGAGCTCCTGAGCTTCCGCCTTGTCTTCAGTATTTCTCAATCTCTTGATGAAAGTCCTGGTGGTTTTGGCCTGGTATCTGTTTCTTAACCTTTTGGCTTCATTTGCACGAATTCTCTTTAAAGCCGATTTGTGATTTGCCATACTATATATAATTAACTTTTTCCTTATTTGCTTAATATTGGATCGCAAATTTAGCTGTTTTATTTTTAATTGCAAAACAATTACTTAAATATGAAGAATTAGAAGATTTTACAATCTCTGATTTTTTCACTATTTTCATTGATGACATTATATAACAAGTAAAATATGCGACTTTATTTGTTTTGTATCTTTCTATTTTTAACCTGTCATCAAGAGGTTTTTGCCTGGGGGTTTTATGCGCATCGCTTAATTAATCGACAAGCAGTATTCTCTCTCCCACCAGAACTAATGGTATTTTTCAAGCCCAATTTAACCTATATTTCCGACAAAGCAGTAAATCCGGACAGAAGGCGGTATGCCGTACAGGGGGAAGCTGAAAAACATTATATAGA
Source organism: Cyclobacterium sp. 1_MG-2023 (assembly GCF_030546805.1). GTDB lineage: Bacteria > Bacteroidota > Bacteroidia > Cytophagales > Cyclobacteriaceae > Cyclobacterium. The sequence continues at coordinate 115,623 of NZ_JAUOPC010000013.1, forward strand.
CCTAGATGTCTATGGTGACAGTGCCATCTTTAAACTGCCTAAATCTTGGCAAGAGGCTAAAACCTTACACGGAGAAGATAGCTTAAGAAAACACGGGATATCCCCTTGGAGTACTTACCAAACATTTCAATACCTAACATATGCCTTTCAAAAAAAAGACCGCCAAGCCATCCTCAAATTAGCCGCTGATCTTGGTCATTACTTGGGCGACATCAATGTGCCCCTGCATAGCACTGAAAATTACAATGGGCAAAATACTGGGCAATACGGAATCCATGGCTTTTGGGAAAGCAGGTTACCGGAATTGTTTGCACAAGATTATGATCTTTTCGTTGGGAAAGCCGAATATTTGGATGACCCTAGAAATGAAATTTGGAAAGCCATTGAGATGGCTCATACTGCATTAGACTCTGTTTTTAGATTCGAAAAATCATTGACTAATGATTTCCCGGAGGACCAGAAATACAGTTATGAAAACCGTGGAGGCATTACCAGCAGAGTCTATTCCAGAGCATTCAGTGAAGCCTATCATCAAATGTTGGCCGGTCAAGTGGAAAGGCAAATGAAAAAGACAATCAAACTTATTGCCGACTTTTGGTACAGTGCCTGGATTCTGGCCGGCCAACCTGATTTGATACACCTGGCGCCGAAAAACCTTCGACCACATATTGAAATCGACAGTATAAACAGCCCACAAGATTCAATCAAAAACGTAAGAGAGCACCAGTCCTTTTTTACTGATCCTGAAGCACTTTTTTGGAAGAATTCAGATAGGAAGTTATACTATTGGCAAGCCTTTCGAAAGTATTGCGGAAGACGTCCTCGTTTTCTTCCAAAAGTGTAACTCTAAACCCTCGCAAGTCCGAACAAAAGGAACTTACCGGCACAACGCATATCCGCTCAGAGGCAAGCAAATTGTAAACGAAACGCTTATCATTTGGCATATCGTTTTCCTCTAACCATTTCTCTAAATGGGATTTTATCGCTTTGTTCTCCACAGGAAGAAATTGATCTTCATTCAATACTCCTTCATCAAATATGACGGTATTGTAAAAAGCACCTTTGGTTTTATTGAATTTAATCCCGGCTACATTTCCCAAGACTTCTTCCATGATTCTACTTCTCGTGCCAATCGCCGCATTCGCAGTTACTCTATATTCCTTATAATCCGGGTGACTCATGATTTTGGGAATGGCGAGCTGAGGTAAGGTAGTGGAGCAAACCTCTATCATTTTTGCGTTTTCAAGGGTAATGCAAAGCTTTGTGAATTCTTCTGAAGTATGCTTGTTATAAAACTCCATCCACCCACACCTGGAACCCGGCCAAGGAAACTCTTTGGAGATACCTTTTAAGGATATTCCCGGCAAATCATCTCCTAAAATCTCAGCCAGACCGATGGCCTCATAACCATTATAGGTTATGTTTTGATAAATCTCATCTGCGATCAATAGTAAATTAAACTCTCTGGCAATTTCAACAAACCGATCCAATACTTCTCTTGGGTAAACCATCCCTGTAGGATTGTCCGGATTTATGATCAGAATACCTACCACAGAAGTATTGTATTTCACCTTATTGTATAGGTCCTCCATGTCCGGATACCAATTGTTATCGGGGTCAAGCTTATAGGTCAAAGGTGCTGAATTGGCATGAGCTGCTTCTGCAGAACTATGGGTAGAGTAGGCCGGTGAAGGCCCTATAATCCGTGCTGTAGGTGTTAGAAACTGATACAATTTGGCAATACCATCACCCAAGCCATTGAAAAACAAGATGTCCTCAGCCTCTATTTTAACTCCGCCTTTATCGTTATTTAAATTGGCCAGAAATTTACGGGTTTCAAGCATGCCTTTGCTATCCGCATAGCCATAACTATGATCATCTTGGACAAGTTCGGAAACGATTTCCTTCATCCAAGTGGGTATGGTATTGTTCTTCTGTATAGGGTCCCCTATATTTTCCCAGGTAATGTCATACCCAAGCTCTTCAATCAGTCTTGCCTTTTTTACAATCCCCCTGATCTCATAGTTCAACTCTTCAGCGCCCGGGCGCAATAGCAATTGTCTCATCATAATTATACGCGATGCTAACTTTAAAGCACAAAGAAACAAAAAACGAAAATAAACTGAACCATATTTTGAAAAAAGGAAGACTTCAAACAAAAAAAATCCCTTTGCTACGCCTAAACATAACAAAGGGAAAACACAAACACAGGATTTTTAATAACGCTAATTATTTAAGCTTTTTATATTTAATTCGTTTTGGCATTAGGTCACCTAAGCGCTTCTTCTTATTCTCTTCATAATCGGAGAAATTCCCCTCAAACCAATACACATTACTATCCCCCTCAAAGGCAAGAATATGGGTACATATTCTATCAAGGAACCAACGGTCGTGAGAGATTACAACTGCACAGCCTGCAAAATTCTCCAAGGCCTCTTCCAGGGCTCTTAGGGTATTTACATCCAAATCATTGGTAGGTTCATCCAAAAGTAATAGGTTTCCTCCCTTTTTCAAAGTCATGGCCAAATGAACACGGTTTCTTTCACCCCCGGAGAGCACACCAACTTTTTTACCCTGATCAGACCCTCCGAAATTAAACCGACTTACATACGCCCTGGCATTCACCTCTTTGTTCCCTAGTTGCACGTATTCATTCCCTTCGGAAATGGTCTCATACACAGTCTTGTTGGGATCCAAAGTATCATGTTCTTGATCTACATAGGCAATCTCCACTGTTTCACCTATTTCAAAATGTCCTGCATCGGGCTTTTCATCACCTGTTATTAAATTGAAAAGGGTAGATTTACCTGCCCCATTGGGACCAATCACTCCCACTATCCCCCCTTGTGGCAAAGAAAAAGTGAGGTCATCAAATAGCAATTTTTCTCCGAAGGCTTTAGAAACCCCTTTGACTTCTATGACCTTACTTCCCAGCCTTGGTCCAGGTGGAATATACAGCTCAAGCTTAGACTCTTTTTCTTTCGCATCTTCTCCCACAAGCTTGTCATAAGCATTCAGCCTTGCCTTGCCTTTGGATTGTTTGGCCTTTGGCGACATGCGTATCCACTCCAATTCTCTTTCAAGCGTTTTCTGCCGCTTAGACTCTGTTTTCTCTTCTCGTTTCAAGCGGTCTTGCTTCTGTTCAAGCCAACTAGAATAATTGCCTTTCCAAGGTATTCCTTCCCCTCTATCCAATTCCAGAATCCAACCTGCTACATTATCCAAGAAATAACGATCGTGGGTAACCGCTATAACAGTGCCTTTATAATTTTTTAAATGTTGTTCAAGCCAAAGTACAGACTCCGCATCCAAGTGATTGGTAGGCTCATCAAGTAACAGTACGTCCGGCTCTTGCAAAAGCAACCTACATAGAGCCACTCTTCTCTTCTCTCCTCCTGATAGGTTTTCCACGATGGCTTCTGCAGGAGGTAGACGCAAAGCATCCATTGCTTTTTCCAACATGGTCTCCAATTCCCAAGCATTGGCGGCATCCAATTTTTCCTGAACATCTCCTTGTTGATCGATCAACTTCTGCATGGCATCCGGATCCTCCATAACAGCCGGATCCATAAATTTTTCGTTGATTTGCTCAAACTCTTTCAATAGGTTGACCGTATCACTGACAGCCTCTTCTACCACCTCTTTTACCGTTTTAGAAGGATCTAAAACCGGTTCTTGTTGTAACATACCTACAGAGTAGCCCGGAGACCACACCACTTCTCCTTGGAATTCGGTTTCCATTCCCGCAATTATTTTCAGCAAAGAACTTTTTCCGGAACCATTGAGCCCTAACACACCTATTTTGGCACCATAAAAAAACGAAAGATAAATATCTTTAAGTACTTTTTTCTGTGGAGGGTACACTTTGGAAACTCCCGCCATAGAAAAAATTATTTTTTCATTACTCATGGTTTATTTATGTTTAATTTAAAAGGCAAAGATGGTAAAAAATCGGCTTTCTTAGGATAAATGAACCATATTTAATTAATTTGCAGAAATACGTCAAACCACTAAATATTTGCAACCAACCTTTTAATCATGACTGAACATCCATTTGGATATATTGTAGGAGAAAAAATCTACCTGAAAGGCTTCTTAGGTCAAGAAGATCGTGTGATAGGAGAGGTTAAAGAAGATGAGGCCTCCACCTTTCGCTATTTTGAAGGTAGATTTGACACCGTAAAACAAAAGGTAGAAAAACTTAAAAGTGACATTCAGGAAAACCAAAACAAGGGCTCTTTCTTGATGAAACTCATTCACCTTAAGTCCTCATTAATGTCTTATGACGGACTAGGGGATTTTCCTGCGCTAATCAAAGAGCTTGAAGAACAGGAAGCCTATTTGGAAGAAATCATACAATCTAATCGCCAGAAGAATTTAGAAATTAAGAATGAACTTATCCAAGAGGCTGAAACCTATAAAGACAGCACAGATTGGAAAGAAACTTCTGAAGTCTTCAAAGAATTAAAGCTCAAATGGCTAAAAACAGGTCCTGTAGAAAAGGAATTGGAAGAAGAGATCAACAAAAAATTCCAAGATATCCTGGATGTTTTTTACGGCAATCGTAAAAATTACTTTGATGGCCTGGCTTTGCAAGCAGAACAAAATATAAAAGTCTACGAAAACCTATTGGAACGCGCCAGAGAAGCCTACAATTTGGCAGACGTAAGGACTGCCTTTGAAATAAGCAAAAGGATACAAAAAGAATGGAAAACTTCAGGTCGAGTGCCTGCTTCAAAAAGGCAACCCATTTGGGATGAGTTTTCTAAAATTAACAACCGTATTTTCAGCAAATTCAAACGCATGAGTCAGAGCATGCCTACAATCAGCCCTGGATTGATGATCAAGAAAATTGATCGATGGGCAGAGGAAATGCGGCTTCTTTCCAAAGGAGAAGTGAATGAAAGCAAATTGAATCAAGCGAAAAAATTACAGGGGGAATGGAAAAAACTTCCTCCAAAAAAACCAAGAAATGCACAACAAAGTATTGGCTCTTTCGTATTCTTTTCAGAAATAATCTTTGAGAAATCATTTCTAGACAAACTTTGTCATTCAAAATATGAAGGGTTTGCGGAAATGCCTGAAACGGAGCAAAACTCCTTAAAAATCAACCTTTTGAAAGACCTTATTGCCCGAGATCAAAGAGAACTTGTCACTGTAAGGGAAAATGCTGAAAACTTCAGAAGCCAGGAAGGTGAATTTGATCACATTATGAGGAAAAAAATTGCCGCCCATAAAAGAAAAGTCGATGTGAAAAACAGTATTTTGAAAGAACTTACAAACAATTAATCCGTAAATGTTTTAGTTTAAGAAAGTATTTCTATTTTTGCACCCCTTTAAGGGGATCTTTAAACTTGTGTAGATTATGTATTGGACTTTAGAACTTGCCTCCTATTTGGAAGACGCTCCGTGGCCAGCCACCAAGGATGAGTTAATTGATTTTGCTATTCGCTCCGGAGCACCATTAGAGGTTGTCGAAAACCTCCAAGAGCTTGAGGACGACGGAGAACCTTATGAAAATATTGAGGAAATATGGCCGGATTATCCAACAAAAGACGATTTCTTCTTTAATGAAGACGAATATTAAGTATTAAGCCTTCTCTATTTAGTGAAGGCTTTTTCACCTCCCTATCTATATCCTTAAGGCTTTTTTTAATTTCACCATGCCCTTTTTGCTCACCGGCAATTGGGTATTGTCTTTGAGAAATACCAAATAGTTTTCCTTTTGATAGGGCTCTATTTTACCTATTGCTGAAATATTCACTATATGTGATCGATGGATCCGCGTGAAACTTTGAGGGTCAAGCATTTTTTCATAATAGGACATGGTTCCTAACTTCAGGTATTGTTTTCCTGCTGAATTGATCTTTACATAATCACCATCAGCACTTATGGATGCAATATTGGCTTCATTCAAAACCTCAATTTTGTTTCCAGTTTTAACCACCACTCTATTTAAAAATCCATCCAAAGGCATCTCTTTATTTAATTTTGCTAATTTAGATGGATCATTAGGAGCTATCGTTACCCGCTGAATGGCCTTTCTCAGCCTTTCTTTGGAGAATGGCTTTAACAAATAATCCACAGCCTGTAATTCAAAAGCTTTGATGGCATAATTGTCATAAGCTGTTGTGAAAATTATCTTCGGAGGCTCTTCTAAAAGCTCCACCAATTCAAAGCCGGTAATTTTGGGCATTTCAATATCGAGAAATATTAGGTCTGGCTGGAGTTCTCCAATTCCTTTAAAAGCCTCAAACCCATCATTAAATTTCCCAACCACTTCAAGATCTGTAAATTCTTCTAAGTAGTCTTGAAGTAAATCTTGAGCCAATGGTTCGTCGTCTACTATTATACAGCGTATCATTTGATTTGTGGAATTTTTAAAATCGCAGTAAACTGACCTCCGCTTTGGTTGTAATTTAATAAATCCTTTCTGCCAAATATCAGAAACAACCTTCTTTCCAAACTTTCTAAGCCAAAGCCTGTACCTGATGCTTTTTTAGCATCTTCTTCACTAGGGTTTCTCACAGTTACCTCTAGGTTTCCCTCTTTTTGCCTTGCTTCTATTTGAATTAAAACCTCTCCAGTGACACCATACAAGCCATGTTTTACTGCATTTTCTACCAAGGTCTGCAACAGCAAGGAAGGCAACTTTAAGGTTGAAACACCTTCGGGGATATCTATTTCATAATTGAGCCTGTGACCAAAGCGGATTTTTTCCAAATAAAAATACTGAGTAATGGCCTCCATCTCAGTGGCCACTACGGTCCATTTTTTTGAATCAGTCTTTAAGTTTTTTCTATAAAAATCAGCCAGACCCTGGACCATATTGCGGGCTTTCTCAGGGTCTCTCTTTAATAGGGCATTGATCGAATTCAAACTGTTAAAAAGGAAATGAGGTTGCATTTGCTGCCGTAGGTAATGCAACTCTGCATCCGTAGACAATTTTTGTCGACTCTCCTCATGCTGCAGTTGATGAATATCTTTGGTGCTTGACCTATTGGATAACACATTCATACCCACCAAATGAAACAGCCATGTACCAATAGAGACCCTTAAAGGGACCGTAGCCTTAAATAAAATTAAATTCTCTGCAAAACCTAACCAACCAGACTCCCACAACTTTTGGTTAGCGTAGGTAAATAGGGCTGCCAAAACCAGTGAAAACAAAAGAGTTGGCCAACTTTTCACGGCTCCAACAGGGTAGTAATTTAACATTAACTTGATAAGAATAGCCCCCAACCCAACAGCAAAGGTACTGGACAGTCCATCAGCAATGCTCCATTCCAAATTACCTTGACTCAAATAGGAAGAAACAGAAACCCCTACAAAGACCATTAAAAGAAAAATCACCTGATCCTTACTATTTTCATTGACTTTTAAGAATTCAGATGACTTTTCCATCATGCACTTAATTTTAATAAGAAGTGATTTCTATTCCACCGAAAATCACCGAACCTGTGAGGATCAATTTTTTATCTGCATTTTGAGCCGCTCCTTGTTGGGAATATCTCTTGTCATCTATACCTGCAGCCAAATTAGACACCCCCAACTGCACATCCCAGTGGGGTGGGACTATGAGTTTCAGCCCCCCAAAAGCTACTGAGACTTTCAATACAGCTTGATCTTGAATATCTGCATGCATTAAATCTATGTCAGCTCCTCCAAATACGGAAGTAACGTCTCCCCCTTTAAAATTCTTGCTCATCACTTTTCTTTTAATTCCGGTAAGAAAAGCATCTACATTGATAAAGTCGGGACTGTACTGACCAAAAGTTTTTTCTTTCTCAGCAGTACTCTTATCAAAACCTTTTTCCCAACCTTGTATATTAAAAGATTTATTTCTGTTTTTTTTAAAAATTATATAAAGCCCCAGCAAAATTAAGCCGATCGGAAAAAGCATAGGCCCCATATGAAAAGGTAAAAACAATAAGTCCTTCAGCAGAAAAAACCCACCTATTAAGATTAAAACGACAGAGCCTGTACTCTGGAACCTGTTTTTATAACCTGTATAAACACCTATTGTAATTAGAATCATTGGCCATGAAAACACCCAGTATGGTATATACAAACCCATCTGTTTGAATAATAGGAGTGAGCCAACCACTAAAATAATGACTCCTAGTGCAAAATTTCCATTTCTTTTTCCATTCATGATTTTAGTATTTTAATAATGAACGAAAGTTCTTACAATTGCACTCCTTTTCAAAAACCATATCGGTCAACGAAAAAACTTTACCGATAAGCGACCTGATTTTAGGGTTAAATGATTATTCTCTTTTCGGCCAACAAAAAAGCTGCGTAGCTTAAGTCTTCAGGCGTTGTGAGTTTGATGTTTTCTCGGTTTCCGAGGATCAGTTGAACATCCCATCCCCTATTTTCATATACCGTTGCATCATCCGTAAAGTATGGTTTTTCTTCTGTAAGGAAAGCCTCCTTTATCTTTGTAAGCTGGAAAGTCTGTGGGGTCTGTACCAACCTAAATTCATCTCTGTTTTTAAACTGAGAACTTCCATTGGCATCAACATGCCTGATGGAATCTTTCAATCCTATCACCGCAATAGCACTTCCTTCTTTGGCAGCCGTCCGGTAACTCTCATGAATCACTTCCTCTGATACAAAAGGCCTTACTCCATCATGAATGGCCACCAAGCCATTTTCACAATCGGGAATACTATTCAAACCATTTTTAACAGATCCAAACCTACTTGTCCCACCTTGAATCAATTGATGGGGCACCTTGAAATTATATTCACCGCATAATTTCTTCCAATAGTCAAATTGGCTTTCCGGCAAAACCAAAACTAGCTTCAAATCAACATCGTAAGCATGAAACACTTGTAGGGTATGCATCAATACCGGCAAGCCTCCAATTGGGAGAAATTGCTTGGGCACTTCTCCTCCCATTCTAACGCCTGCCCCACCGGCTACTATTACTGCATATTTAACCTGCTTATCTTCCATACTTTCTTAACTTACCAAAAGCTTGGAACATACCAAGGCCGATAAAACTTCTTTTTGTCCGCTGTAAGATACCGTCATGTTTTTGTCATAAGGTTCCACTTCCAAAATTTCCACCTCAACCCCTAATGCAAGGCCCTTGCTGTTTAGGTATTTTAAAAATTCATCTGAAGTTTTGCTTAATGCCTTTAATGTCACTAACTCCTCAGGCTGACAATCAGAAAGCAACCTGAATTTTTGGGTGGCAATTTCCCCGGTACTTGTGGGAATGGGAGAACCATGTGGGTCTCTTTCCGGGTACCCCAAAATTTCATCCATCCTATCAAAAAAAGCAGTTGATTGGATATGCTCCAACTGCTCTGCTATTTCATGTACTTCTTCCCAGCCAAAGCCCATCTTTTCCACCAAATACATTTCTGTAAGCCTGTGCTTTCTGATAATCATAGCGGCCATCTTTCTCCCTTTAGCTGTAATCTTGAGAGGCTTGTATTTTTCGTACTCCAATAAACCCATCCCCGCTAATTTTTTAACCATACTGTTAACTGAAGGAAGACTGACTTCAAGGGCTTGGGCAATACTTGTGGTATTGACATCATCAGAAGCGATGGCTTGGTTAAAAATCACTTTTAGGTAATTTTCTATGGATTGGCTGTTGTTCATTGCTTTAATTATTTCAAAACAAAGATAAAAAAATATTGAAATAAATTTGTTAGCCCAATCTAACTATTTAAATTTGCCTTGACTAAACCCAAAATAAACTTCACAAAACCCAAGCTGTTTCAGGTGATTTCCACAGGCTTAAGATTTCTTAGGTTTGGAAATTCACCAATAGTAACAGAAATATATTTTAAAATAAAAAGAATGTTTGATATACTCGTTGACTATTTAAGTAGTATTTCACCGGCCTATGCCGCACTTATAGCTACTACATTTACCTGGTTTGTCACTGCAGTTGGAGCTGCTTTCGTGTTTTTCTTTAAGAAATTAAACAGGCCTTTCTTAGATACCATGATGGGTTTTACCGGAGGAGTAATGATTGCGGCTAGTTTTTGGAGCCTTTTGGCTCCTGCCATTAACATGACTGAGGGTGAAAGCTTTGCAAAAGTCATTCCTGCGGCGATAGGTTTTTTTGGAGGTGCCCTGTTTATTTTTGTTCTGGACAAAATATTGCCCCATGTTCATATCAATTTCAAGAAAGCAGAAGGAATTAAAACACCTTGGCAAAGAACGACTCTATTGGTATTGGCCATCACCATGCATAATATCCCTGAAGGTTTGGCTGTAGGCGTGCTGTTTGGTGGAGCTGCCTCCGGTGTTCCTGAAGCCAGCATAGCCGGAGCTTTGATTCTTGCTATAGGGATAGGGCTTCAAAACCTTCCGGAAGGAATAGCTGTAGCTGTTCCTCTTAGAAGGATGGGCTTAAGCAGGAGAAAAAGCTTTATGATGGGACAAGCTTCCGCATTGGTAGAGCCCATAGCGGGTGTATTGGGAGCTGTGGCTGTCTCAATATTCACACCAATATTACCCTATGCTTTGGCCTTTGCTGCAGGAGCCATGATATTTGTGGTAATTGAAGAGGTAGTCCCGGAATCCCAACAGGATGGAAACACCGACTTGGCCACAATGGGCTTCATCGGTGGTTTTATCATCATGATGGTTTTAGATGTAGCCTTAGGGTAGTTTCCTTTTACTCCGCTTGATACACTTCAGGATTCACAGGATAAGGCAAAGGATCACCTTTTAAACCTGCAATGATATTCTCAACAGCACAACTAGACATTTTATCTCTGGTTTCTTTTGTAGCAGACCCAATGTGTGGAAAAACCACCGCATTGTCCATTTCCAACAGCGGATTATCTTTGGACATGGGCTCAGGGTTTGTTACATCCAAGCCTGCCCCCCAAATAATATTCTGGCGCAGAGCTTCTATCAATTCTTCTTCATTGTGTACCCCTCCACGGGCGGTATTGATAAATATCGCAGAATTTTTCATTTTGCTAAACTGCTCCATCCCAAACATGCCCTTCGTTTCGGGTGTAAGTGCAGTATGCACGGAGACCACATCACTCTGAGCCAATAGCTCATCCATACTCACTCGCTTTGCTCCAAGCTCTTTCTCCGCTGAAACATTGGCACTTCGGTTATGATAAAGAATTTTCATCCCCCAAGACTGGGTACAAATCTTGGCCAATTCGGTCCCAATCCTTCCCAATCCAACTATTCCGAGGGTTTTCCCTGCCAAATCAACCCCCAAGTCTTGGGTAGGTTGTTGGGATGCACCCCATTCCCCTTTTTTTATTTTTTCATGAAGATAAAGTGCTTTTCTGGATACAGTTAACATCAATAACAAAGCCGTTTCAGCGGTGGCTTTATTCAATACATTGGGTGTATTTCCTATAGGTATTCCATTTGCTGTGGCTGCTTTTATATCGACCCCATCAAATCCTACTGAATGCAGTGCCACCACCTTTAGGTGCTTGCATTCCTTGAAAAAATCAGCATCCAATCCAGCCTGACCAACACTTAAAAAAGCATCATGACCTTTGCAAAACTGAATGGCTTGTCCCCTATCCAAAATAGGCTTCTCTTTCCAAACAGTATATTCAATTCCTGCTTCTTCAAGCAATTTAAATCCAATCTCGGGAATAATCTTATTTATAAAAACTTTCATAAATCTTGAGTTTATCAAAAAAAGGGATACTTAAAATTAATAAAGACGGGATACCCCGCCTTTATTAACGCTTACTTTACGTACCTAAAATCAAAATTTAGGTCAAAGTCCTTTAAGAAGGCAATCATTAATTCTATAACATTTTCAATATCTTCCTTACTGGCAGTTTCTACAGTAGTATGCATGTATTTCAAAGGCAATGAAATCAAAGCTGCCGGCACTCCTCCATTCGAGTAGGCAAAGGCATCTGTATCAGTCCCTGTACTCCTTGAAGAAGCTGATCTTTGAAAAGGTATATCTTCTTTCTTGGCACTGTCAATGATCAAATCCAATAACTTTTTATGCACTGCTGCACCGCAGGTTAGCACAGGACCCTTACCCGCAGTATAATCACCGCTAGCAATTTTACTGTACATTGGAGCTGTAGTATCATGGCACACATCTGTTATAATGGCCACATCAGGCTTGATCCTAGCCGCAATCATCTCTGCTCCCCTTAAGCCTATTTCTTCCTGCACTGCATTGACTATATACAAACCAAATGGCAATTCCACCTTTTGTTCCTTCAATAACCTCGCCACTTCAGCAATCATATATCCACCAATGCGATTGTCAAGAGCCCTTCCCGAATAGAATTTTTTATTCAATTCTGTCAACTCGTCATTAAATGTAATGACACTTCCCACGTGAACGCCCATTTCAAGGACCTCCTCTTTTGACCTGGCACCTATATCAATGAAAATATTTTCCATTTTGGGCGTCTCTTCTTTCGCTTTGTCTCTGACATGTATCGCCGGCCAGCCGAAAACGCCGGGCACCACACCTTTGTCTGTATGAATATTGACACGCATCGAAGGGGCAATCATATGATCGGACCCTCCATTTCTTATCACATAAATGTATCCCTCCGGGGTAATGTAATTCACAAACCAGCTAATCTCATCCGCATGCGCTTCGATGACAACCTTGAATTTTGCATCAGGATTGATCACTCCCACTGCCGTCCCATAAGCATCTGTAAAATACTCATCTACAAAAGGTTTAATATAATCCAACCAAATCTGTTGGCCGGAAGCTTCAAAGCCTGTTGGAGAGGCATTGTTTAGGTATTTGTAAAGAAATTTTTCGTTAGTATCCATATAGTGTTTTAATTGTATCTGAAGTTTGTCCACAAAATAGCTGCCATTAATTCTGCCACCGACTCCAGTGAAGTTGACGCTATTTGGTCAAATCATCCGGGATAAAGTTACAAACAAGATTGTTAGTGTGAAAATGCTGTTTGCTACAATCTTAATTAGAAAATAAATATATTACTTTTTCGTGGGTAAAATTAATATTCCGGCCAATCAAGGCCTCTTTCTTCATGTTATTATAAAAAATTAAGGCCTTTTCCTTTATCAACTAAACTAATCTTTTAATTGCATGTCATTCTAATTCATATTATATTAATGAATGAACAGAATAATGCTATTCCTAATTCTATTTGTTTCCTGTGGGACATCAAAAGAAAACGACAATTATATCATTATCCAAAAAGAGGATTTCACTATAATCCCCTTAAAATCCGATAAACATTATTTCGAAGAAATCATCAATCCAGCTAATATTGGAATAATTGACAGCAAGATTCTAATATCTGAAAGACACAGGGTTCCCGAGCAACGTCCCCGTATTCATATTATCAATTCCAAGGATTGGACTTATGATAAACCAAAGGGAAAACATGGCGAAGGTCCTTTAGAAATAACCAGCGCTAGTTTGTTTTATAAAGGAGAAAATGGCAATACTTTCTGAACCTATTCTATGAATGGAAGGAAACTGGTGGAATATTCAATGTCGGACACTACACTTCTTGGCAAAAATGAATGGAAAATGACTGAGCCCATGAAGGGTCTTTGGTTTTTAACACCGGCATCTGACAGCAGTTTTCTTGGTATTTCAAGGGTTGATAAACATCGAATATTGGAATTTGATAAAGAAGGTAATAAAATCGGAGGATATGGAAATTGGGAGAAGATAAAGGATAGACCTGATCTGAATGATCACCAACTGTCCCGCTTAAACGGCGGTTTTTTTAAAGGAAATGCTGGGGAAGGTCTTTTTATTAGAGTGGGACTTTTCAGAGATAGGCTTGAAATTTTTGACAACCGGGACAAATCCTTTATCATCATTGATGGGCCGGATCTAGCATTGCCAGCATTTGAACTAATTGGAAATGATTTATACCTGGGAACAAATCCTTCCTTTCGCTACAGAGATGCTGTTGTTACTAAAAGCTATATTTTCGCATTGTATGGGGGAGTAAGCCTATCTGAAATCAACAAAACATCGGTTATAGCTGAGCAAATATGGGTTTTTGATCACAAAGGAAAGCCCCTCTGGAATTTAAAGTTGGATAGGTCACTCATCAATTTTGTTATTAATGAAGATACAAATGAAATTTATGGATTGACTACTGACGAGGATCCTGGCATTGCAGTTTATACTATCCCAAAGGAGATGTTGTAATTAAAAGCGCCCATTTTTTTAAGAAGTGATTCCCGATATCAATTCATTTGCTGTCCGAATCAATTTCTTCACCTTTAATATCATCCATTAAAGCCGGTGCCAAGCTTGTGATAGTATTGGTCAATTCACCAAGAGCCGATATATTGGAAAGAATGATCACCCCATTTTTCGCTTTCACATCTATTATCATGGACGAGGTATAGCCGCCTGTTCCACCATTGTGCCAATTCCAAACAGCTCCCGACTCCGTTTGGATAACACTCCAACCCAAAGCCATAGAATAATTCTCAGTTACCTCAAAAAATGCTGTTCTTGAAAGCACCAATTCTCGGTTTAAACTGTCAAATTGAGCCAAGGCAAACTTAGACATATCCTTTACCGAGGATAAAATTCCACCGGCACCCATAAGCACTGACATGTCCCAATTGGACACCTCTTCTCCTTTATCATTAAGTCCTATAACCAATTTATCTTCCACCTTGCTCCTTATTGTAGTTGAAGCATTCATTCCGTATTTAGAAAAAATTTCCTTTTGTAGCATCTCTTCGTAAGTCATTTGTGCTTTATTGCTTAACACATAGCCTAACAGGCCTACCCCCAAATTTGAGTAATCAGAAACTTCCCCGGGTTTATGCTTCATTCGCAGGTCATGGGTCAAATAGGTTTTTAGTTCTTCTTCTCCAAAATCCTTGTAAGGGTTTTCTAAACTTAAGGCCTCCAAACTTGCAGGCACCCTAGGTAAGCCGGAGCTATGGGTAGCCAATTGCTTCAGTGTAATTTTAACATCCTCCTTCAATGAATAACCTAAATATTTATCAATTTGATCCTCCAAATTCACCTCTCCCTCCACCAGGTAGTTGGCCAGCAAAGTGCCTGTAAAAACTTTTGTAATGGACCCAATTTCGAAAACCTTGTCCTTATTTTGTAGAAACACTGTTGAATCCTGTTCGCGTTTGACTCCTACAAAATTAACCTTCCAATTTTCAATAATGGCAATAGCAAGCTCAGCTTGATTTGGTAATGCCTTCACCTTGTCCAAAATCAATTCATATTGGTCTTCCGGCAATGTTTCTGTTTCTATGACCTGAGACTTGGACCTTTTTGCCTCTGGATTACCACAGCCTTGAATAGCTACAACCATGGATAGTATCAACATGTATTTATTCATCTGTGTAGGGGAGTACTCCTTATAATTTTAATAAAGTCCGAAAATAAGAAAACATGATTACAGTCATTTCTTCTTTTTAGCTATAAGCACGCAAAGGATTGCAGCAATCAGAGTAAACAATGTTCCAAAAATTAACTCTAGGATGTTTTGTGAAAATAAATTCCCAAAGGTATTCAATGAAAAAAACAAGGCAAAAACCCAAATCAGAATATCTATTATTCTGTTTGGGTTCTGATTTTGGAGATTTTGGTACTTGATGATCATCACCGTTATCATAAAGACATTCACCAATATGGAGAAGGTTTCAAAAGTCTTCATTTCCTCAACAGACTTGAGTCTACCGGCCCATACCTTATCATAAGGAATAAACTCAAAGAAGATCAAAAAATGATAGATTAAAACTGCTCCTAGCAGGCCAAACATTATTTTAATAGCTATCTTCTTGCTCATTGACAAATATTTTTAGTATGGTTTTTATAAAAACAATGTACGTACCAAGCCAAAAAGGTATTCATTCAATTTTAAACTTCTCCAATCATCACATCCACACCACCTGTAGCAAAGTTAGGAATATCGTTTACAGCAGCTTGCCCTTCGGGGGTAGCCATTTGTTTTTGCAACTCCTCTAAGGACTCGAAATACAATTCTGCCATTCTATAATGAATAGGTTTACCTCCATCCGGAGTACCCACAAACTTAGTAAACTCCACCTTGCTTAAGCCTTTTATTTTTGCAGCAATTGGAAGATGTGTTTCAGAATAGTAAGCCTCAAAGGCTTCAGGTTCTTCCGGATGACCGTACATTACGACTAATTTTACCATGATTTTAAATATAATATTGAGGTTATTTTTTATGCTACCCCTTAATAACTCTTCAAAAAAATAGTCAAAGAAATTACTTAGGAATAATAATCATTTCAAGATAAGGATTTTTCACTTAGTGATAGCTTAAACAAAAATAAAACGATCACAAGTAATAAACCTTCTTTTGATCTGACTCTCAATCAATCAGTTAGTATTTCGATTTCCATTTGATTCCATTTGTAATAGGTACTGTGGTTATTTCCGGCATCAGACCAGATCAACACCATCTTTTTGCCATCTTTACTGATCCATTTTGGACTTAACTTCAATCCATAGGTACGATTTTCCTGATCGTCAGGATAAAAAGTATCTTTATAATAAAACTGTTCCCAGGGTCCCCAAGGATTTTCTGAATACCAAAACCCAATGCTTCCCGGAAGTGGACAATCCCTACACCAGCCATCCCAGTATTCCTTACTTGGATCCTTAATTCCATAACTGGTCATGATATACAAATCAAGGCCGGCATTGTAGACGACACTAGGAAACCAGCTCGACCACATCCATTGCTCACCTTCACCGGCCTCAGGGTACTGAATTGTAGCACCTCTCTGACCCATGTCTGAAGTCCAAATTGGTTGATCATTATTGATTTTTTGAAAATATTCATAGGCTGATTTTTCCAATATTTTATCCTTATGTACCCTTGCTAAGGCCAAGTTACGTGGATCATGCTGCTCGGGAGCGTACATATAAATATACTCATCCTTAGCGGCTGAGTTGGCCTTCCCATTTTGCAAAAAGGCAATCCAGTTAAAAGCATAGGCATCTTTCCCTTCTTTAGGCCTTGGATCTTCTTTGTAGAAGAAAAAGGCTGTTGAATCCAACTCCTGATAAGATTTATAGTTTTCCAAGGTTCCATCCCAACGATAGACCGTTTTACCAAAATCTTTTGTATACAAAAGCCTATTGCCGGTGGCTCTTCTATACCAGGTATCAGTTTCACTTCTCCAAAGCCACATGTAAATCGTACTATCTACAGCCAAAGTACCGTAACCATACAATGGAGAATCTACCAAACTTATGGGCCATCCAGGCATTTTTTTAACATTTTTTTCGGTAAAATTTTGATCCCCCGAAATCTGTAAGAACATAGATCCTTCCCAATCAGCTAAGCTGTTCAACTTCTCTGAACTTCCCCACCATCCATTTCCGTCATCCAAAATCGTATATACATTGTCATCAATGGCCCATGTTTGGCACCAATTGTCTCCAAAATTCCCTTTGCGTAAAAGTGTTGAAGAATCGAAACGAACACCTACCGGCCTTGTTTGCGAAAAACCTGAAAATGAGGCCAGTAATAAGACAATAAGTATTAAATATTTTTTAGATTTCATAAAGCTTTAGTTAGATAGTAAAAAGGAAGTAATTGAAGGCGAAATGTTATAGGCGTTGTTCCATCTATGCCATCGTTTTCAATTCATCTTCGGGAAATCATCTTTCACAATTTTTTTCATTTCAGAGCAAAATACATAAAAATTACTGACCACTCAAAAACAAGAAAAATTCAACTAATTCATTAAATAGTAAATGATAAATAGATGATGATTGGATTTGACTTGTTCATAATAGATTTTAAAGTATTCTCCATTTAAAAGGAGATAATTCTTTAATGAAAAAACTCGCCATTTGAATATAAAATTCAATAATATATTATTTTTCTAAAAATTAATAAAACTTTATGGGGTCATTCTACCAATTGGCTTCCTCTTTATAATATACAGCCTCAAAAACCACTGATTTCAACAATGCAGAATCCACTACACACTAAAGATCCCTCAATCTTCCCCTTAAAGCATTCTGAGTCAATTAAACAATATGAAAGCAGAACGGATAATGATATTTGGCGCGCTTTTAATAAAGGGAATGAAGCAGCTTTCAATTATATCTACCGTATTTATGCCCCAACATTGTTTCAATATGGGGGTCAATTTTCCAAGGATGAGGGGATGTTACAGGATTGCATTCAGAATATATTCATTGATTTGAGACGAAAACGAGGCCATTTAAAAGAGGTAAATAATATAAAAGCTTATCTATACAAAACCATGCGAAGAGAAGTGCTGCGAAGTATTAAAAGACAAAAACGCTCTTCCTTTAGTTCATGGGCTCATGATGACAAAGTATTCCCAATAGAAATCTGCCACGAAACCAAACTCATCCAACAGGAATATGAAATGGAGCGGAAAGAGAAAATCGAATCCGCCATGAATTTACTAACTCCCCGACAACGTCAAGCCATTCTACTTCTTTATGAAGAAGGGATGAATTTCAAGGAAATTTCTGAGGTGATGGAATTTAGCGAAGTAAAATCTGCTAGAAAAATTATATACCGCGCTTTGGCATCTTTAAAACTAATTATCAAAAACAGAGGATAGAACGATTTAATTAGTGGCTATTTATCCACTTTATATGAAATACGAAGATTATAATATTGATGACTTCTTAATGGATGATTTTTTTATTCATTGGGTAAAGAATCCAAATGACAACAATCGTCATTTTTGGGAAAAATGGCTAGAACAGCATCCTGAAAAGCGAGACATAGTAATGCAAGCTAACCTTATCATAAGTTCGGTCCATTACAAGTCTAAGCCACTGATGAACGATCGCCGCTATGTTGAAGCTTTTGAAAATATATTAAAAGCTGACAATAATTCGGGTTTAAAAAAAACAAAAATGGAAGCTGAATACCAGAAACCTAAATTCCCATGGAGAGGAATTGCGGCCTGTATTTTAATCCTTTTTTGTGTGGGAGTCTGTTACAAACTTATTTTCAGTCCAAATAGCATTTCTGAGTCATCAAGTCACAATGTGACAATGATTAAGAGAGCAAATCCACCTGGCAAAAAATCCATTCTGACTTTATCTGATGGATCCAAGATATTTCTTAATTCGGGAAGTGAAATAAGCTATACCTCAGGATTTAACGACAGTCTAAGGCTGGTAAGACTTGTAGGTGAAGCCTATTTTGAAGTCCAAAAAGAGAACAGGCCATTTGTCGTGGAAACCGGCAATACTAAAATTACAGTCTTGGGCACCTCCTTTAATGTTAACCAAAAGCAAAATGGCACCTTAAAGGTCGCCCTGGTGAGTGGAAAAGTACACATCAATGACCAAGAAGGAAACCATATGCAACTAAAACCTTCTGAAATGATGGTTAGAGATGAAGAAGGAGCTTATTATAAAACTGGTTTTGACCTTTTGACCATTACAGGTTGGAAAGACCAAACACTTGTTTTTAGAGAAAACTCTTTCGTCGAGGTCAAAGAAAAAATAGAAAATTGGTATGGTGTAAAGTTGATTTTACAGGGCAACATTAATACTAACATAACCTATTCAGGAACCTATAAAGAAGAGAGTTTAGAAAATGTATTAAAAGGGATGCTTTACACCTCCGGGTTGGCTTATAAAATTGAAGGTAAAAATATAACAATTAAGAAGGCCATATAAACATGGGCAATTAAATAAAATTCTATAGCAAAAGACAACACTCGTTCCGTGGGGGAGCGAGCGTTGCCAAAATCCGACCATTGATTCTTCTCAAAAATCGACAATGGCCAACATTCAAGTCTTACAACTTAAACTAAACAATAGTATGAATAAAAATGTACTTAGACAATTAATAATGCTGTCAAAAAGATTATTATACGCTTTTCTGGTGCAATTATTTATGTGCACTATTTTATTGGCAAACAATGGGAATGCTCAGCATAAGTCAATTGAGGATGTAAGGCTTTCACTACAAGTCGATGGAAAAAGTCTTTCCAAAGTTTTTCGCCAAGTAGAAAACAAGACTGAATTCAAATTCACCTACAATCATGTACTTGTAGACCTAAATCAAAAGGTGACTGTGGTGGATTCCAATACAGTCTACAAGGTACTTGAATCCATTTCTCTACAAACCCAACTGAGTTTTGTTCAGGTGAATGAGAACATACACGTTAAACCCGCCATTAAGAAGCCAAAGGAAAAAGCAGAAATTACTGAGCTTGCCGATGTAACTATTTCCGGCACGGTAATCAACGCTGAAGGAGAGCCTATTCCCGGAGCAACCATCTCTTTACCTGGAACTAGTACCGGAACAGTTACCGATCTTGATGGTAAATATACTATATCTGTACCGGAAGGTTCTACTTTGGTAATTTCGTATATAGGGTTTGAAACTCAAACCATTGCAATCGGTGGCAGAAGTGTGATTGATATTGTATTAGAGGAAGACATGGCTTCCTTGGATGAGGTTGTAGTGGTGGGTTATGGAACCCAAAATAAAGAAAGTCTTGTGGGAGCTATTTCGAAAGTTGAAGGAGACTACGTAAGGCGAAGTATACAAGGTGCTGATCTCGGAACCTCCCTAAGAGGATCTACACCAGGTTTGACAAGCATGATTTCTACCGGTGTTCCTGGGGGAGTGGATTATTCGGGAAGGAATGGAGAGAATGCCCAGTTATTAATACGTGGACAAAGCACTTGGAACAATTCATCTCCACTTGTATTAGTGGATGGCATTGAGCGTGATATACTGAATGTTGATCCCAATGCAGTTGAATCTATTTCGGTATTAAAAGATGCTTCTGCTACAGCTGTATTTGGTGTAAAAGGTGCAAATGGGGTGATTCTTATTACTACCAAACGAGGAAGTAAAGGAAGGGCTGTTGTGACCTTTGATACCAAAACAACATTTAAGAACATATCCAGAATGCAAGAAGGTCAACGACCTGCAGATTCTTATCCTGCAGTTCAGACAATGAACAACGCCATTTTAAATGAAGTACAACTAAGACCAAACAGTTGGGATTTCATCTACCCTCAGGAATGGGTAGAGTATTTCAATACCAATGAATATCCTTATTACTTCCCAAATGTTAACTGGAGGGATGAAAATTTAAAAGATTACACCTTTGATCAGACTTACAACTTAACCGCCTCGGGGGGAACGGATTTCGTTAAATATTTCACTACTGTTTCTTACCTGAATGAAACAGACATGCTTAAAACGTTAAATATTGACCCAAACTCAACCATAGAAAATGATTTTAAGCGGCTTAACCTAAGGAGCAACCTGGATTTTCAACTCACTCCTACTACAACATTTCTAGTTGGCTTATCAGGATACTTTTTTGACCAGGGAGTAAGAGGAGGTGGAGACAGTGCATGGAGAGGTGTCTGGGAATCTTCTCCCGAAATATTCCCGGTACAATATCCTGACGGAACTTATGCCCGAGACGAAGGGGCTTACCTTATGACTAATTCGGTCTACGATTTTGGCTACTCGAGTGGGCAACGTTGGGGAGGAACAGGGCTTAATACTGACTTTACATTAAAACAAGATCTAGGTTTTATAGTAAAAGGATTTTCAGTGGAAGCAAGATTGGGGTACGATAACTCATCCCGTACTAGCGGAAAAACCACTTATTATGATGGTCCATTAACCAAGTACATTTCAAAATCGATTGTTGATGACCCAAGGTTTAGTCCAAGTCTAACCGGTACTGCATTGAGCGAATTGGAGGAAGAGTATACTACATGGAACATAGCAAGCAGGACGCCTGGTGCTGACGGTTATGATTGGACTCCTTACCCCACCCGTACTTATTCACAAAGTATCTTGACCGATAGGACGACGCGTTCAATTTTATACCAATTTCAAGCAAACTACCAAGGTGATTTTGGAAAACACAATGTTACCGGCTTGGCGTTAGTAAGCAGGGCAGAAAAAACAATAGGGTCTGTTTTCCCCACTTTCCGTGAAGACTGGGTAGGACGGGTAACTTATGGATTTGATGACCGCTATTTATTAGAAGCAAATGCAGCATACAACGGGTCAGAAAAATTTGCTCCAAAATATCGATTTGGGTTTTTCCCTTCAGCAGCCGTTGGTTGGATTGTATCCAATGAAGACTTCTTTGAGCCAATCAGGCCCATCATGAACACCCTAAAATTCAGGTATTCTAATGGTAAAGTGGGCAGTGATGCAAGTATAGACCGATGGTTGTATACCAATAGTTACATTGTTAATCCAGCAGGTGGTGTTGGCATGGAGTTCGGTGCTCCTTACACCGTTTCTTCGCCATTCCCATACCGGTATGAAGGATCAATAGCAAACCCTGACATTCAATGGGAAACTTCTCATAAAATAGATTATGGTATTGAAGCTGCATTTTTTGACAATAGACTTCTCTTTTCATATGACTATTTTACTGAGCACCGAAGCAATATATTTTTATCAGGGGGTGACAGGGTATTACCGGCATATTACGGTGCTGATCCTGTTGCTGCCAATGTAGGTGAAGTTGACATAAAGGGGTGGGAAATTGAAACAGAGTTCAGGAATCAAGCTACAAGGAATTTTGGCTACTGGTTTAAATTCGGCGCCTCCTATGTAATTGACAATGTGGTTTTTAAAGGTGATCCAGAACTAAGGCCTGCTTATCAAAAGGAAGAAGGCTTCCAAATGGGCATCCGGAGAGCTACTTTAAATCAAGGAGAGCATAGCTTTTATAGTACATGGAATGATATCTATAATTCTGTAGGTACGGAAAACAATAGTGATTTACTCCCCGGAGATTTTAAGACGCTTGATTATAATGCTGATGGAGTCGTTGATGCTGATGACAACGTACCGGCAGATTACCCGATTAGACCACAACACACCTACTCACCTTCAGCCGGTGTCTCTTACAAGAATTTCAGTGCAAGTATAAGTTTTTACGGAGTTTATAATCTCTCTTCGGGCTTAAACTGGAGATACTCAGGATCAAGTTTTGGTTCCAGCGTGGCAAGGATCGCAAACCATTATGTAGACAATATTTGGTCACCGGAAAATGAAAGATTTGGTGAAGATGCCATGAATGCCTCTAGCAGATTTTCGAGTAGAGGAAGGCAGGGATTTATCAATTACCCCCGCTATTACCTAAGATGTGAAAACGCTGAAATAAGTTACAATATCACGGGAAAGAATGTCTCATGGTTGAACAAACTAAACATTTCTAATGCTCGGATATCTTTAACAGGAAACAATTTGTTCATGTTCTCACCTGTCTATCTTGATATGGATAAAGTAAGTCAACTTTCCAACGTATCGAACAGGCACATGTATCCCGTGCTAAGAAGAGTCAATTTGGGTATGCATTTAGAATTTTAATTAAAAAACTCAAGTTTTATGAAATCAATTTTAAAACGCAATTGGATTCTTATAATTTTTCTTCCTTTCCTATTCATTTCTTGTGAAGATTACCTTGATAGAACACCCGAAGCGGATATAACTGAAGAAGATATATTTGGAACCTTTGAATCCTATATGGGATACACGGATTATAATTATGCAGAAGTAGTGGACCTCTTGGGTCAATATGCTCCTTATGTCCCTTATTGGGGAGGAGAAGGTCTATTTATATTTAGCGACAAAGTTACCGCCGCCAATAAAGGCGAATATTGGACTTTAATTGGCCGGGGCCTGGTCAACTATTATTGGGTTAATAACCGTCCGAGGGTTGGTGAATGGGATTATTTTGGTGAAGGTGGTATCTGGTATGGCGGATGGAGAGGTATAAGAAGAGCCAATACCGCTTTGCTAAACATAGACATGCTACAAGGATCTGAAGAACAGAAAGATATCATCAAAGGTCAATCCTATTTTTTCAGAGCATGGTTTCACCAGCAAATTATTGAAGGGTTTGGAGGGATGCCTTATGCGGATGTTCTCTTTGAAGGCTCGGATGTTCCCCAACTACCACGGCTTAGCTATCAAGAAACTGCAGAAAGAATCGATGCAGATATGGACAAAGCAATTGAGCTGCTTCCGGTCAATTGGGACAATACTGTTCTTGGACAAGATAGCCCAGGAACCAATACAGGTAGAATTACCAAAGGTGCTGCACTGGCTTTAAAAGGAAGGTTTCTACTTTTCGCCGCTAGTCCTCTTATGAATGGTTTTTCGACAAATGATTTCAATTATAATGAAGATTTAAGTAAAAGATCTGCCGCAGCTAGCTGGGAAGTGATTAAAATGGCTGACGAAGGTGTGTATTCACTGGTTCCTTGGGAAGATTACGGTAGCTTATTTCATAATAATAATGATGGTACAAATGTTTGGACAACTGAAACACTTTGGCTTAAGCCAACTAAGGAAATTGGGTCACTAATGTGGTCGACCGCAAGATTGCATTGGCACCCCAATTATTTAGGAGCTGAAGGAGGAATGACTACTGCCTCTCAAAACTTTGTTGATCGTTTCGAGATGGCAGACGGGAGCCGATATCAAGTTGCTTACGACCAAGATGACAATAAACGCTGGGAAGACAGAGACCCTCGCTTTAAGGTCAATATAGCAGTTGATAGAGATAAAGTAGGTGACAATATAAGTTCAGTCTGGCATGGATATGTTGGAGACGAACCAACAGCCCGGCCTGGCAATCAGGCAGCAAGCACCTATTTAATTAAAAAATTCATACCCTATGGAATGAATACTTTTGACAATGAGTGGAGAAATTATCAATTCAGACCTTCCCTTATTCGACTGGCAGAGGTTTATCTGAATTATGCTGAGGCAGTTACTGCTGCCTATGGCCCTCTAGGCTCAGCTCCAGGAGCCAACCTTACTGCTGTGGATGCAATAAATATTATTAGAGAACGCGCTGGAATGCCTCCTGTAACAGCAGAGGCTACCGGTTACGATAGTTTCATGGACCTTGTCCGAAATGAAAGAAGTGTTGAATTGGCTTTTGAAGGCAATGGGTACTGGGTAGATATACGCAGATGGTATATAGGCCACCTCCAAGAAAACAAGCCACTCTACACTTTAGATTTCGACAAAGAATGGACCTATTTTAACAGGAACCTTCACACGCTCAGGGTATTTGACAATCCAAAACATTACTGGTTACCAATTTACCGTGAGCAGGTTCAATTATACCCTGAATTTGAACAAAACCCCGGTTGGTAATTCTACCTCAAAACGTTACATGAAAAAATAATAGATATGAAGAATATATCAAAGGTTATTTTCTTAGCATTATCCTTAATCTTAGTTTTTCAGGTTTTTTCATTTGCTCAGGAGCAAAGAAAAATGACTGTTAAGGACAATGATGGAAATCCAATTTCAGGCGCTACCGTCACTTACGGTGAAAATAATGAAACAGTTACGACTAATCAAAGTGGGGAATTCACTATAGCATCCACCCCAAATATTCAAATTTTTGTTGAGGCAGATGGATATAAAGGCAGGCTCTTTAATTATTCATTGGGTGAGGATGCATTTATTTTAACAAAAACACCTCTTCAAACAGGTCTAGATGATCTTGTGAATATCCCTTTTGACACTTTAACCCTACGTCAAATTCCTGGAACTGTTGGAACACTTAATGTACCTGACATACTTGAATACAGTCAGGAGAGCAGTGTAAGCGAGCTGATTAGAGGCCGGGTGTCAGGGTTACTTTCCTCGTATAATATTAGAGGAATGGGTGATCCATTAATTGTGATTAATGGTATGCCAATCGATAACGTGTACCCAAACTGGAGTAATTTAAGGAATGATGAAATTTTTGCACAAGAGATTGAGAATATAACGGTGCTTAAAGACTTATCCTCTGCACTATCGTATGGTTCAAGAGCAAAGAATGGTGTGATTCTTATTACCACCAAAAGAGGTACTGCAAATAAAAAGGTTCTTGATTTCAATTTACAAACTGGTATTAATAAGCCAATTTCTTATCCGGAATATCTTTCATCCTCAGAGTATATGGAGCTTTACAATGAAGCTTCGGAAAATGATGGACTTACCCCCAGGTATTCACAAGAAGAGATAAATGGTTCAAAATTAGGGAATAATCCATTGCGCTACCCAGACCAAGAATATTACAATTCTACTTTCCTTAAAAATTCGTCATCCTACCATAATTTTAATGCAAATATTGCCAATGGAAATGATGTCGGGCAGTTTTTTGTAAATATTGGATGGAGACAAGATAATGGATTAATAAAAATCGGACAAGAGGAAAAAAGCGACAGGTTTAATTTAAGAACCGCTGTTGATTATGAAATTACGGATATTATTAAGCTAAAATTCAATAGTTCCTTTATCCTCAACAACTCCAATGCTCCACGGTATTCAGGTAATTTTTGGTCAAGAAATGACTTTTGGGGAGTTTCATCAACTTATCTCCCCAATTTATACCCCCTCTTGATCCCTTCAAGTGCAGCATCTGAATTTCCGGAATTAGTTGCAGGAGCAAATCTGGTGGACGGTCAGTATTTACTAGGAGGTACAAATAATTACCAAAATAATATTTATGGAGATTTACTCTTCAATGGCACAAGCAAGCAGTTTAGCTGGTTAATGGACATTAACACAGGGCTTGAGTTTGATCTCAAAGGTATAACTCAAGGCCTAAAAGCTTCTGCGCTTGTTAGCTTCAATAATTATAGTTTTAGCTGGGAAGAAAAACAAAACAGCTACGCAACCTATTCTCCTACTTTTACAGAGGACAATAACAATCTTTCAAATATAACCAAGCTTGGTAACGATGTTAGGGTAACAGACCAAACTGTTATTGATGGCTATTTTTATAAAGGTTTTGCATTCTATGGCAAACTAGACTACTCGAGGAAATTTAATAAAGTTCATGAGTTGAATGCCAATGCTTTGATTTTCTCCCAAGTAAACACCCGAGAATCTCTTTGGACACCTACGAGGTATGGGCATGCCGGCATTCGGGCAAATTACATGTACTCCAACAAGTACATTGCAGAATTCACCGGGACCTATGCCGGATCGCAAATATATTTCGGTACGCATAACAATAAATACGCGTTTTCCCCGGGAATTGGTTTAGGATGGGTGGTTTCAGAAGAAGATTTCTTCAACAAGGATGCTGCCATTGACTATTTTAAATTCACTGCAAACTGGAGTATTCTGAATACAGATGTAAATGTAACAGATGATAAAATCACCTACGATTATTATAGGGCTCAAAATACTTTTAGTTATGCAAATGGACAGGCATCAAATGCTAGCCAAAGAATTTATCCAGGAAATCCCAATCTATTGTGGGAGAAAATGATGAATTATAATATTGGATTTGAGTCCATGCTCTTTGATTATCGATTAGGCATCCAAGCGTCCTACTTCTACTATAAAAATTATGACTTTGTGGTCCAAAGAACCAATACACTTCCTGACCTTATCGGAGTTATTCCTTATAGTAACTATGGAAGTCAACAAACTCAGGGAGTTGAGCTTGGAATAAATCATGCTTCAAATGTAGGAGGCTTAAAACTAAACATAGGTGCCAATATGGTTTATTCGGTACCCAAGATTCTTACCATTGATGAACCTTTTTATGCAGATGAATACCGCATGAGGGCAGGAAAACCAACGGATGCCAGATTTGGTTACGTTGCGTTGGGATTATTCCAAGATCAGCAAGACATTGACAACCACGTTGCCCAGTCATTTGGTGAAGTAAGTCCGGGTGACATAAAATACAAAGACCTTAATGACGATGGGATAATTGACGTTAATGACCAACAGATGATTGGGAACTACACATCCCGAATGGAGATGGGCTTACATGTGAGTTTAAGCTATAAGGCATTTGAATTCTTTGCGCTTGGAAGAGGACAGTTTGGAGCTGATGGGGCTTATTCTGGCTCTTATTATTGGGTTAGAGGAGATGATAAATATTCAAACTTTGTATTGGATCGGTGGACGCCTGAAACGGCAGAAACAGCAACATATCCAAGATTAACTACAACTACCGGCTCAAATAATTTCAGAAACTCTACTTACTGGCAATATAATACCGATAGGTTTTCATTACAAACCGTCCAGTTGAATTATACATTTTCAGACATGAGTTTTATTGGTCTAAATGAGGCTCGTTTTTTCTTAAGGGGAAACAATTTAGTAATGTTTTCAGGAATGAACGATGTATTGAATTTAAGGATAGGAAGTGCTCCCAATATGAGATCATTTTCTACCGGAGTTAATTTACAGTTTTGATAGGTGAAAATTAATAAGATGAACAAACTAAACTATTTTGTATTGTATCTGGCATGTATAGGCTTGATTTCTTGTGATGACTATTTTCTTCCTGAACCAGACAATACCTACACTGATGAGATTTTATTGACAAGACCAAGCTTTGTTGAAGGGCTGTTAATGCAAGGCTATACGGGCTTACCAAATGGTTATAGTTTTAACACTGAAACAGCTACCGATGATGCGGTTACGAATGACCTGAATTCCGGTTATCTGCGTTTGGCGACTGGTGAATGGTCTTCTCAGTATGGGGCCTTGGGTTCTTGGAGTGAGGACTATACTAAAATATATTACTTGAATAAATTTCTGGATATTTATGAATCGGCGAACTATGCCGTGGATATCTCAAGACCGGCTGCTGATAATGACATCAGGAACGCCCTTTATCTAAAAAGACTAAAAGGAGAGGCCCATGGATTAAGAGCATGGTATAAATTTGAACTTCTAAGGGCTTATGGAGGAAAAAGTGAAGACGGAATATTATTGGGATTCCCGATAGTTGATAATACACTTTTACCGGAAGACAATTTAGAATTACCTCGAAACACCTATGCGGAGTCCGTTAATAGTATTTTATCAGATATAGATGTAGCGATAGCCAATTTACCTGATGTTTATGTGAATACAGGTGATGCTAATTTCGATGCTGTTATGGGGAGTAAAATTGATGGCCGAATAAATGGCAAAGCAGCGAAAGCATTGAGATCCAGAGTAGTCTTACAGGCCGCCAGCCCGGCTTTCTCGGAATCAAGTGGCGTAAGCTGGGATGATGCAGCAAAGATATCAGGTGAATTTTTAATTGAATTGGGCGATTTGTACCAGGATGGAATAACCTTTTATTCCACCATAGACAATAAGGAACTAATTTGGAATCAATCAAGACAATTAACCCTTTCATGGGAGAATCAGAATTTCCCTCCGTCTCTTTTTGGCTTTGCAAGAACTAACCCTTCTCAAAACCTTGTGGATGCATTCCCGATGAGTAATGGCTATCCAATTAGCCATGAACTAAGCGGCTATGATCCTGACAATCCTTATAAAAACAGAGACTCAAGGTTAGACGCCTATATCATATACAATGGATCTGAATTTAAGAACAGTACAATTTTCACCTATGAAGGCCAACTATTAGATGGTATTCGGGCACAGGAAAATTCCACCCGAACTGGTTATTACCTAAAAAAACTGATGGATGAAAGTGTAAGCCTTAGACCAGGTAATCAGGTTTCTACGAATCATATTTATACCATCTTTCGTGAGACAGAAATACATCTAAATTTCGCTGAAGCTGCAAACGAAGCGTGGGGACCAGATGGAGACCCTTATGGTTATGGATTCACAGCGAGAACAATCGTAAGAGGTTTGCGCGCTCGCGCAGGAATATCATCAACTGACAACTATTTGAATGGAATAAATTCGATTGAAGAAATGCGGACACTTATAAGAAACGAAAGACGTCTTGAATTGTGTTTCGAAGATTTCAGGTTTTGGGATATACGTAGATGGAATGATATCACTACCATGCAGGAACCTGTGAGAGGTGTTTATATTACCAATTCACAAGATGAGAATTCCTATGATTACAGGGTTGTAGAAAACCGTACTTATGAACCCTTCATGATATATGGTCCCATACCATACAATGAAACGCTTAAGTACAATCTAAAACAAAATAACGGGTGGTAAGAATTAATTCACTAATTGGCTATAATATGAAAAAGATAATTATTTACTTAATATTAGTCATTGGAACAATGGCTTGCAAAGACCAGGAATTCGAATTTTATGATTTTGATTATACTGCCGTATATTTCCCTATACAACTTCCGTTAAGAACATTATCTCTTGGAGAAGATAGAATTGACAACACGCTGGATAAAAGCCTACAATTTGACATTGCCGTTTCAATTGGGGGCCTGTATGCGGCCAATAATAATGATTGGTCTGTAGATTTCGAAATTGACAATTCCCTTACAGATAGTGCCTACATTATTGTTGACGATGAAACAATTAAGATTCAACCTTTACCTACAGAATATTATACCCTGGAACACTCATCAATGATAACTATACCCAGAGGATCATTTAATGGGACCGTTAGGGTCCAATTGACCAATGCTTTCTTTGATGACCCTATAGCTTTAAGTGGTGCTTATGTTATGCCTTTACGTATTACAAATACATCAGCGGATAGTATTTTAGTAGGCGCTCCAGCAAATGCTGATATACAAAACCCAGACAAAAGAGACCTTAATGACTGGGAAGCAGGTAAGAGCCCAAAAGACTGGGTCTTGTATGGCATCAAATATGTTAACGGTTATCACGGATCCTATTTACAGAGAGGACAAACCATTGTTTATTCTGGAGATACTCCAATTGACACTGTAACATACAGGGACATACATGTGGAAAGAGACAACATTGTTTTTCTTACAACATCAGGTAAAAACACTGCGGTTACTAATTTCATAAGCCAAAACACAAGCACAACAGGAGGGTATGCGATGAACTTGGAATTCCCAAACATGTGGGGAACTCCTGGCGGGGACATTGTGATAACCCCAAGTGAAGGATCATCATTTGCCGTAACAGGAAGTGGACAATTTATGGACAAAAATACAAGTACAGAATCTATTATAGGAATTGACATGCAATCGATGCATTTAAATTATACTTATGAAGCTGATGGAAATACTTATGTAGCTTCAGATACCCTGGTCTTTAGAGATAGAGATTTGAAGTTTGAAGAGAACTCCATAATAATTTCAGAAAATTAATCGGTCTTTCAAAAGGACTTATTTTAAACAGGGTTTCATTTATCTTTTAATAATAACTACCCCCTGTATAAATGAAACTAATTGATCCACTTGGTTATTTATTCTCCTCAAGCTATTCATTTAAAGTTTGAGAATACATTGAGTGATTATGGTGAATAGTTTGAAAATTAAGAATTTCTGGAGGATAGACGTTTATCGAGATTCATATCTCATTTCAAACAAATGCGACCAAAACCAAAATTTTTGGTCGCATTTAATTTAACCCTGCAAATAAGATTATACTAGATTTTGCTAGATAATTAAAGTATTTCTCTATCTAAACCATCACTATTAGCCTTTTTCTTGCTTTTACACTGGCTGCAAGGTGACAATCATTAAATAAACAAAAAATTCAGTTGTGACGATTTTCAACTTCCTTTATTGCTTTTCGTGACGCTTAAGAATAGAACTTTACAACTTAAATTTTCATAGAATGAAGAATGCTTTTTTAGCATGCATGATGATGTTTTTTTCATTTAGCCTAACAGCCCAAGGCTTAGACATTGATTTAGTTTTGAAAAAAGGGGAAATTGAAATTAAACCCAGTTTTAACAACTGCAGCTATTATTTTTATCCCAAGGGAGTATCAGAAAAGGAATATATTGTTGATTTTCGTCGCAAGGGGACAGAAGCTTGGCAAGCTACGTTCAAGACAATTAGCGACCTACCTGTTGGGGTTTGGAAAGGAAGTATTTTTGGATTAGAAGAAAATACCGAATGGCAATTACGCGTACGCTCCTCACTTGATAGTACCCAGATTATTTTTCAGGAAGATTTTCGCACATGGACTAGTAATCCACCCATCGCAAAAGTAATCGACTTGAGTAAAGTAAAAGTGGATAATAAAGGAGGAATTGTAATAACCGAGGAGGGCAAATCGGACGGCTGGATCAAATATACTGCACCACCAGAGTGGGTATTAAAAAGACAATACATAGATAAGGATTCTCAAACTGCTGCAGTGCTATTTCAAAATGCGAAGTATGTAATCTTAGAAAATGTAACCATTGAAGGGGGCTACAATCATGGAGTTGAAGTACATGAATCGGAATATGTACGCATCATCAACTGTGACATATCCGGTTGGGGGCGTATTGGCAAACAGGTTTTCACGCGTAAAAGTAAACGGAGTAGCAACAGTATTGGTAGGTATCTGGACTCGAATGGGAAAGTGATAAATTATGACGCTGGAGTGAAAATAATGAATAGCCTCGGCACAGTAGTAGAACGATCTTACATTCATGATCCTCGCGGGAGAGCCAATGCTTGGATGTTTTCACATCCTACCGGACCCAGTGCCATATATGTATTGAATTCACGAGGAGGTAATGTGATCCGATACAATGACATGGTAGGAAGCGATGAGCATCGGTGGAATGATGTTATTGAATCCTCTGAAAATGGTGCTGCAAGGGGCGGTTTTTACAGGGATAGTGACATATATGGTAATTACCTGGCTTTTGGTAACGATGATAGTGCAGAACTAGAGGGAGGCGGAATGAACAATCGATTTTACCAAAACAAGGTAGAAGGCACCTTAATGGGGGTCAGTACAGGAGCTACTATACTAGGGCCACAATTTGTGTTTGGCAACCTAATTACAAACCTTGGCGATGAAAGCGGTTTAACATTTAACTTCTTTAAAAATGGCCATGGAAATCCCCAGGGTGGTAAAAGGTATTATTTAAACAATACACTTTATGGGTTCAATACAGCACCCTATCACAGCTATCACAAACCAATTCCTCACCGCCAAATTGGTTTTATGCGCAATAATATCTTTTCTTCTGCCAATCAAAGCCCTGTTGACTGGGCAAAGTGGGACGATTTTGACAATGACTTATTTTGGATTGAAAATGACCTTCAACTCTCCCAAGAAGTTCTATTAGGGTATCACCGCAATGGTCTGGAATTGAATGGTATTGCAGGTGATCCGCAATTGATAGATCCACTAAAGGGGAATTATCAATTGCCACCTAATAGCATCGCTTCGGGTAAATCAGTAGCGCTACCCAATCTCCTTCCTGAAGGAGAAAACATGGGTGCTTTCATAAATGGGATAAATGCTTTACCATTTCGCCCCTTAGCTTTAACCGCCTATCCCCAAGAGTTGAGTTTTATCGCTCCTTTTCAAAAAACAGAAATGGAAGTAAGCTTAAGCTTACCTGCTTCGGAAAAACAGGCCATCAAATTTAAAATCCACCAAAACAAGGTTTTCAATTGGTTTCAAGTACGCCCTTCTTCAGGGGAATTAAATCCCGGGGAGTCTATTAAACTCAGGGTCACACTTGACAAAAACAGACTACATGGCCGCCCTTTATTCAGAGGAGCTTTTATTATAAGAACCCCGGATGGACTCTCACGTCCGATCTCCCTATATGCAAAGGGTGAATTTAAGGAAGACCTTAAACCTTCAGCTGCTCCCAATACAGTCTATATTGAAACTGCACGTATCTCTGACATGGCAGCATTCATTAAAACCTCAGATAACCCTTCCGTTTCCAAAGGCAAATACCTTGAGCTGGATGACGATGCAAAAGAAATACCGATGGAAGCGGAATTTAATATTAAAAAGACAGGAAGATATTTTTTATTGATGCGGATGGCAATCAAGGAAAATCGAAGGCCACGAAAAATCCAGGTAACCTTGGACGACAATCCTAAAGAAACTTTTCAATTTCAACCAGGTTATCGCTGGGGTTCCGTAGATGAAAATGATTTTAGAGTCATGTTTTTGCAAGAGCTTGGAGATGAATTACAAGCCGGCAAACATCGGCTATCGATGAAGATGATCAATGGAAATATAAATCTAAATCAGATTATCATAACAGATAATCCAAGGGTGTTTTTTGAACAATATTGGCATCAAGTGAAAGAATAGGTGCGGGGTTTAATTATGAAGTAACACCACATCGCTCCTGTTCATCTTGCATCTTCCATTTAGTTGCTTGTTTCTGCGGATGGTGATTTGAAGACAAATATAAATTATGAAAAAGATTTTAATTGCAGTTAAACTTGGGGTCTTCCTTACTTTTTTTTCCATGTTTGATGGGAAAAGCCAAACTTATGATATTCCTTCAAAAGCTCATTATATCCAGATTACAGCGCTTGAGCTTGAATGGCCAAATTACCTAGAGCCTATAAAGGCTCCAGGGATCGGCAAAGAAATAATACAGACTGCTGAATTCTTGACTTTAGGTAAAGAATTAATACATCCAAGCCATGGGCTAAAACCCTATACCTCTCATTCGGTTGTGGTTAGCTTGAGTAACCAAGATTTGTCCTCCAATAAAGCATTGGAAACTGAGAATAAACACCTTAAACAGCCCCCCAAATCAAGACTTAATAGCCCCTACATCTTACCTCCTGCCACCATGTATGTCTCCCCTAGTGGTAGTGACAGTAATGATGGGCGAAGTGCTGACACTCCGTTCAAAACCATTTCCAAGGCAGTAGCAACTGTTCAGCCCGGAGATGTGGTTTATTTGCGTGGTGGCGTTTATCCAATAAAAGCAACTTTCCATAGGTCGGGTACTTCTTCCCGAAAAATTGTATGGGCTTCTTACCCCGGTGAATGGGCTTATTTTGATGGTTCGGAATTACCTAAAGTACCTAAAAGTAAGGATTTCTTAACAGTGAAAGCCAACCATAATGTATTTGCTAATTTTACGATTAGCAATGGCCCCCATCGAGGCATCATCGTTTTCGGATCAAACAATCTGATAACCGGTCTGGTATCCCATGGGCACAACTTCACCGGCATCCAAAACTACAACGGTAACAATAATATTTATGAGTGGTGCGTAGCTTACGGAAATTACGACTCGGTTCCCATGTCGGGCGATCCTGCTAAAGCAGGGAATAATGCTGATGGTATCGGCATAACAACCGGTAGTGGCAATATCATTAGACGAAATTTGGTTTATAATAATTCAGATGATGGAATAGATGTATGGGAAGGTGAAAATTCAGTGGTTGAATACAACATGGCATACGATAATGGCTATGGACCGGAAGGCAATGGAAACGGGTTCAAAGGAGGTGGACCAAGCGGAGGAAATAATATTTTCAGAAACAACGTGGCTTTTCACAATAAGAAAAGAGGGTTCACTGATAACAATGCATCAAATGTCTCTTTTATTAATAATACCGCTTACAACAATAATAGAGGAGACAATACCGGAACGGCCGAGTATGGCGCAAGCTTCCAAGCAACCCAACCGACAGGCAATGTTTTTAAGAACAACCTAACCATCTCCGGTACCGGGAATACCGTGGACATCAGCCCTAATTCAACTCAAGAGAAGAACAGTTGGAACCTAAACATTCCCTCACCTCAATTTAAAAGCACAAACCGTAACAATCCCAATTTCCTTCACCTCTCCCCCGGCAGTCCTGCAATTGGCGTTGGTGAGGGTGGGGTGAACCTTGGAAGTGACGAATCAACTTTTGACCTGCTTCGTCTGCAGGAGGCCGGAACTTCTCCATCGTCTAGAAATATTGGCCCTCAGGAAATTAGTCAAACAGCCCTCGGTTTTGGAGAGCGCAATCTTTTCGTATCCCCTACAGGAAATGGGTCAAATTGCTCACAGGAAAACCCTTGTAATCTCAGTACCGGAATTAGCCTGTCCCGAGCTGGAGATGTTGTATTTCTAAGAGGCGGGCAATACGACTTACCAGTGGGAAATATCTTATTCAATAAATCGGGCAAGCAAGACAACCCGATAATTTATGAGAGCTATCCCGGTGAGCTTGCTATTTTTGATGGGGCCGGTCATGCAAAAGCAGCAAAGGTTCGCATTCAATTAACTGGAAATTGGATAGTGTTGCGACGAATTGAAGTAAGAAACATGCCACAAACTGGTCTTCGCATAACCGGAAATCACAATTTAATGGATGGAATCCATTCACATCATAACTCAGGGACCGGAATTCACATTTTTAGTGATTACAAAGCCTATCCATATGGTGCTGAAGGGTCCTACAACACCGTAAAGAATTCAATTGTTCATGACAACTCGGATGCAGGTTTAACCTATGCAGATGACAATTGGGGCAATAATGGAGGAGACGCCGATGGTATTAGCATTTCTTCCGGAGATGGAAATATGGCTATTAATAATCTTGTCTATCATAACTCAGACGATGGAGTTGATTCATGGAGATCCACAAATACTGAGTTTGCATACAATATCATCCACTCCAATGGAATCGCCAATGGTAACGGAAATGGAATAAAGGCTGGCGGAGCAAATCAAAGCTTCAACACCTATGTGCATCACAATATCTCGTACAACAATCGAGCTACTGGTATAGACTTTAATAGTGGTGTGGATGTCCTCTTTTATAACAACGTCTCTTACATCAACAATACAGGCTATACTCTAGGAAAAACCACTACCACCGTTAACAATATTGAATTTGGCAATAAGGCTCCAAGCTACCGAAGCGGAAATCATCACCACAACAGTTGGAATTTGTCTGAATACACAGTTTCTGCCGGTGATTTTGTAAGTTTGGATCCGGATTCAGCAGATTTCCTAAGATTAAAAGCCGAGTCTGGAATTGTGAATATTGGATTTGACGTTGGTTTTTCATTCATAGGCTCCGCTCCTAATCTTGGAGTTTATGAACAATATTAAATTTTAATATATTGCATTACCTATACTGCTAATTCCGACAAAAACAGATTAAAATTTATACCTACCTTACTTTATCATTATCTTAAAATCTATCATGAAACCTTTCAACTTGATCTTTTTAATGGCTGCCTTATTATTTTTGCATGATGGGTATTGTCAATCACCGGGAGAAAACGCGCCCAACCCATATACCGTCGCAACTTTTGAATGTGCTGGTTTGTATTGGATTACCCCTGAATCAGGAAATTGCACTGTAAAATATAAAAAGCCGTCGGATGCAGGTTGGACACAGGGATTAGATCTGGTATACGACAGCAGAGATGGCCAATATCGTGGAAGCATTGTCGGCCTTGACCCTAATACGGAGTATCAAGTAGAATTAACTAGTGGCAAGGCTAAAACAACCATGAATTTCACTACCCGAGATGATCAATTTCCAATAGGAAAAACAACATACCTGCCGGAAGGTGAATCTACTGACCCCATCATTATTACAGAATCCGGAACAGCAGAAGGTTACCATTTGGTAACAGTACCTGAAAACACACGTTCCGTGCTTAATATGGGCAATGTAGGCAATGAAGGGATACAAATTGATGCTGACTACGTGATCGTCCGTGGAATAGAAGTCCGTAACGCGAAGACAGATGGTATTCGTATCAAG
Source organism: Cyclobacterium sp. 1_MG-2023 (assembly GCF_030546805.1). GTDB lineage: Bacteria > Bacteroidota > Bacteroidia > Cytophagales > Cyclobacteriaceae > Cyclobacterium. The sequence goes on from NZ_JAUOPC010000013.1 coordinate 152,959, forward strand.
AAAGACAGACATGATATTGTCATCGAACAGTGTTTTATCACTTTTTGGGGTAGAATAGGTGGCCCCATCACCTACGGGAATTTAGAAGGTAGTACGGATAGTGGAATTAATGCAGAAAATGGCACTTGGAATTTGACCATCCAACGAAACCTGATTGAAGATCCAAGAGGCGCATCAAACGATTGGGAAACGGGTCACCCGGCAGGCCCTCAAGGCATTACTATTAGAGAAAGTCTGGGAGGGAATGTTATACGTTATAACGATATTCTATCCACAGAAGATCATGGATTCAATGATGCTATCGGCGGTGGTGCAAATTATTCGAATGTTGGCAATATGAACCGAGATTCGGATATTTATGGCAATTTAATCCGTAGTGTGTGGGATGATGCCATCGAAGTTGAGGGAGCCAATATGAACGTAAGAGTATTTGGCAATTATGCCCATAAATTTTTCAATGGGATCGCCACGGCTTCTACTACCAAAGGGCCAATATACATTTATAGAAATGTAGTTGGAGAAAGCAGAGTAGGACATCGTAACCCAAGTGGAGGGGCTTTTATCAAAACCGGAGAGCGTGAGCCCTTTGCCGGAGGTAGAAGGTATATTTTACACAATACGATTGTACAACCAATGGGTGTTACCCATGCTTTCTCTGGTCATTCTATTTCCAACACCGTCACACGGAATAATATTTTCGATGTGCCGGGAAGGCTAGCCTCCAACCGTGAAACAGTTGACAATAGTGATTATGACTATGATTATTTCTCAGGCCTTTCCTCGGGAGTAGCCAAAGAAGAAAATGGCATAGAAATCAGTACAACACCTTCTGCAACAAGGCTCTACAGGACTTCTTATGCCTTGGAATATTATCCTCGATCTCGGATCAACTCTATCATCTGGGGAAGGAAGCCCTATCAGTTCGGTGATGTCAAAAGAAATATTACCGACCCTGTGGTCCAAATCCGCAACCCATTGATTGATGGTGGTATCGAAATACCGGGATTTAATGTTGATTTTAAAGGGAATGCTCCAGATGTAGGGGCTTTTGAAGTAGGCTCCCGCCCACTGGAATTTGGGAGACGGGCCTATTTGGTCCATGATGAAGGCTGGTCTTCTTGGGAGAGGTAGTAATTGGCATTGGTTTAAGTCAAAACTATTTTTTAGTAACAATTTTTATAAATGAGACTGCTTTCTGAAAAGTTTGGTTAGGGATATTTGACCTAGGAAATGATTTAAATCACCAACCTGATTGTATAGAGTAAATATTTATAACGCATGTTAATCTATTAGACAAATAAATCATATGAATCCCCTACCTACTAATAAGTTTACATCTGAAAGAATACATTTCTCCTATGGATTCTATAAAATATTTTTATCAAGGATTTTGGTTGGATTTTTTTTGACGGGATTGTATCTAACATATATGCCTCTAGCACATGGTCAGTCTTTCGTGGACATTAGCGTGAAAGAGTTGGCTGGATTGGATATTCAGCGTGCCGTTACAGGTGGAATACCTATTGAAAAAGGCTCGGCGCCTAAGGGAAGTCATTTTGTTTTATTTGATCAAAATGACAATCCAGTTCCCTGCCAAAATGAGATTTTAGCTACCTGGGAAGATGGTAGCGCCAGATGGGTTCTTCTGGATTTCCAGGCCAAACCTCATGCTAAAAAGGCCAGCCATTTCCGACTGAAATGGGGAACCGTTGTGAAGAAAGCCCAGCCATCTACTGCCGTAAGGGTTTCCAAAAATCAGGGGATAGCTATCTCCTCCGGCAATGTAAAATTAGCCACTACTCCGGAAGCATTGTTGCGAATTTCTGATCGATTTGACGTCAAGCTTGTCATGAAAAACAAATCAAAAGAGCGATGCGAAGCAACAGTCACTTCCTCTAAAGTGGAAACCAATGGAGAAATGCGTTCTACAATGATATTGTCCGGATCCTTTAATAATCCGGCTGGAAAACGAATGGTAGATTTTCGACTTCGAGCCTCCGTCTTTGCCGGCTTGGAACAGTTTTATATTGAACCACAGTTGTTAGTAAATGCAGACACGGGAATTATAGCATATATTGATGATTTGAGTTTTGAAATTGTGCCACTTAATCCCCTACGTAAAGCCACTATTGGAGGTGACCCGGGATGGGTGGGAAAACCTACTGAAAACCAAACGGCTAAACTGTTTCAGGTGGATGATGAAAACTACACTATTGAAGGTAGCGCAGGAAAGGGAAGTAAGGCTCCGGGGTGGATGGAAATTAGCGACCGAAAAGGGACATTGTCTTTTGCTCTAAAAGATTTTTGGCAACAATGGCCTAAGAGCCTTGAGGTGAACGATAAGGTAGCTAAACTGGGCTTGCTTCCGGAATTTGAGGAAGGTGCCTTTGCTCATATGGTTCCTTGGTACAAGTATGATTATCTTTTCGAAGAAGACTCCTATCGACTAAGGGTGGGGCAAGCCCGCCGTTGGCAGATTTGGCTTGACCTATCAGGTGATGGGGCTTCACTAGCAAAGTCTGCAAACCAAAGATTAATACCAATACCTGACCCTACACAGGCTATCCATACGGGAGAATGGGGATTTATTGCTGCTGCTGGCAGCGAAGGAATGGCAGCATATGACGATTGGGCGGAAAACCAATTTGAAGGATATCGCCGGTCTATTCAAGAACAACGGGATTATGGTGCAATGAATTGGGGAGATTGGTGGGGTGAGCGGGGAGTTAATTGGGGAAACCATGAGTACGACACCCCATTGCATATACTGACTCAGTTTGTTCGAACGGGTGACCCAAAATATTTTTATGTGGCTGAAGAATCTGCCCGTCATTTGAGCGAGGTAGATGTGGTCCATTTTGTGAATGATGATTTGAAAGAATATTTTTCTAAATGGGAATCAAAATCCTATCCCTCAAGACCGGGAATGGTTCACGAACACAGTATAGGCCATGTTGGTGGGTTCCACCCTGTTGAAAAAGTGAAGAAACTCTATGTAGACTTGGACATTGGCAAAGGAAACCCTAATCCTTACCTGTGTCTGGACCCATTTAATCTAGGCCACATATTTACCCTTGGAATGTCCTATTATTATTTGCTAACCGGAGATCCATGGATGAAAGAAACAGTGAACCGAATTGGGGATAATTTAATAAAACTGGCGGAGGACAGGACCTATAAATTCAAAGGTGGTAGTCATTCCGGCCGGATAAATGGTTGGACCATGCTTGCCTTGGCAGGTGAATACAACATAAACCCTACAAAGCGCTGTTTAAATGCCATGAAACATCTGGCAGACGATGCACTTGCTGAACAAAATGCACATAGTGGTGGCTGGCTGTACAGCCTTCCTTGGGGGCATTGCAATTGCGTTTCCATTGAGGACCGAAAGAAGGGAGTTCCTTCTCACGTGGGAGAAGCTGGTTTTATAAGTTCTATCAGGTTAAACGGTTTGAGTTATTATTATCGACTTACAGGTGATGAACGCATACCGCAAAGTCTTCTCAGGGGAGTAAATCACCTAAACAATGACACTTGGGTGGAGGAAATTAGTCAATGGAGATATACCTCCTGCCCCGCTTCTAATCCTATTGGCCAAATGGGTGTCACTATCATGACCTTAGTTAATAGTGTTAATATCAATAAAGACCCTGAGCAATTGAGAATTCTGAAGAAAGCATGGGAAGCTAAGTTTGAACGTAACTTGAAAAATTCTGGTAACAGACCGGGAATGGGGAAATCCTACGGTATTAGAATGTATGGTTCTCCTGAAGCTATGAATTTGTTTGTCAATGGAACCCAATAAATCTGATGGTTCAAACCCTGTTTAATAAAATGAGGCTTGGAGCATTTATATAATAAAATTATCGGGGTAAAACGCTTAAAATCAGCTTAATACCATATCTGTATAGGACTCCTACAAATTTATTGTCGTTCATTTAACGCAAAAAGTGCAATAGACTGTCTATTACACTTTTTGCGTTAAACCATATTGAGTACTATCAAATACGAATGGTGAAGCTATATTTCTTATTCACCAATTATAATATAACTTCCATTTGATCCTGAAAACTTAACTTCAGTATTAGAAATATTTTCGGTATCCACAGATAAATCTCCTGAACATATTACCAATGGTCTGGTTTTAAAAGGTCGCGTAAATTCCAGCGTTTCACCACCCACTGCCAATCCTGTAAGCCTTCGCTCTGAACTGAGATTTGAACGGGAATCATAGCTGAAAAGACTTAAAACATCTACTGCCGCATCTTTTGCCTGTACCCGGATTTTATGTAAACCAAAGCCTAAATTTAATATACCCTTCCGATTTTCCAGGTAATTAACCTTTTTGTCAGTATCGGTAAAGCCAATATTACAAGCCTGAGACCTCATAAGTTGGTCATCCACGAATATTTCAAGGGTACCGGCATCCGGATCATCTACCCAGGCCACCGAAATGTCTGTACATACCACTTCAATTTCAATGTATTTCCCAGGTTTAAGGGTAATTTTCTCTTTACCGTAAGGAGCTCCCCATTCTGAATGGAACGGCACTATTGTTTGCCCCATTAAGTTCCAGTTTGGATTTGAAACAGGAAAAAAGCGTCTGTTTGGGTTTATTTTGGAATCTACGTAGGTTAATTTGGCATTCTCTCCCGCTATTTCAAGAATATGCCTGTCTCCTAAACTGGTTCGCCCATGTCGGAACATTGAATTGCGCAGGTTGTAAGATGGACTTGACCTCCTTGATTCAAACTTTACTCCATCAATATAGGGTACAGGAGGCTCGCTGTCTGTTTTGCCCCAGCTATTAATCGCATTGTCTTCAAATATGAATCTATTGGTCTTTATTCTTGAGCTGGTGGAATCAAAGGTTACCATCTTTCCTTCCCATCCGTAGGTATTTGCATGAAGCCGTTCAGGTAATTGAAGTTGGGCTTGTCCGCTAAAAATCGGATTCCAGCACTCAAAAGCCTTCTCCAGTTGTTTGAACCATAAATAATGGCTTGCTGCTTGTGGATGGCCATCTGAAGGTACAAGGGAATACTTGTTACCCCAACGGGTAAGATCATCAGCTATTTTTGGATAATCCATATATGGGATCTGGTATCTTAGAGATAGGGCCTGAAGGTCTACTGTATTTGGGGTATATTTACCCTGATTCTGATAAGGGCTAAATAAGAATTCCGTATTGGGATAATTTTGCTGAATCCATCGTATTGCCCCCTCAAAAACAGCTATTTCATCTGGTGTGTCCGTTTTCTCATTGGCTCCACTCCCAAAAATCACAAGGTCAGGCCTCGCTCCTTCATTGCGATTAAAAAGGTCAGGGTATAATTCTTCCCAAACTTCTCCTTCCTTGTGGCCATTCAATCCAGGATCGGGTGGTAATGACAATGAAAAGTACTGTTGTAGTCCGGAGTGTGATTCACCAATACTTGATCCATCTGCGGCCATGAAATTAAGACATATTTTATCGGCAGTTAGGTTAAACTTTCTCATAAGTTCAAGTTTTAACCTTCCCGCATAACTGTAATAATGCCTCCATTGTCCAAAATACCCATCTAGATCAGGTCTCCCAACTTTTTCCGCATCAAATAGGTCACCGGAAAGAGGTTGTTTGTAGGTTTCAGAATCAGGGTCTTCGTCATAAAGGTACATCGGTGGATTGGCACTTCCTCTGTCAATACTTGATCCCATTACGATTATATGAATAGGTTCTCCTTTCCATAGTTTTTGAACCGTTCTGGGAATATACCTGTAATTTGGTGTCATTTCCCTTGAGGTAAGGGTTTTGTTTTGGGAAGCACCATTGACGGTGAGCTTTGGAGCATAAACCCAAACTGTATCGGATGAGCTTAAATTCTCAAATTCAACCTGAATCCCAAATGTATTGATATCTTCTGAACTTGACTTGTTTCCAACGCTTGCTTTTCCAACGATGGTGGCATGCTCTACAAAGATGTTAATGGTGCCGGTATCCTCCATCGAAGCGCTATATTCTTTAGCCACAACCAGCTCACCCCTTGCATGTTTCGGAAAACTACGACTGTCTCTCATTCCAAAGTCCTTAGGACTCCATTCACCATCTTCACTATCTGCTTTCATCACTTTAATCGCAGACTTAAGCTGATTTGCCCCATTTTGATATCCAAGTACGGATAAACTCAATTCGTCTCCATAAGCCAGACCGGCCTCGGGAAGTGTGAAAAATTGCCACATCTTTTTACCGGGACTTATTGCTACCATGTTATGGGTTGAAAAATCAGGTCGTATGGTGCTGGGGACATGAGACTCACGCATTACCTCAATATCACCCCATGCCTCAGTATTCCAGAAAGCTACATTATGTGATTGAAAATCTGAAGCTTTTCCTGTTCGGTGACTCATAAATGAATGGAATTCAAAAGATGGGTTCAAAATCAGGTTTGGCTCCTCTTTGGCCCCAGATGACAAGGGTATCACCTCATTAATAGTCAGCGTACTTAAGCCAAGTAAAAGTATCGCAATCTTAAGTGGATGCTTCATTTGAAAATTTATATGGTACAAGTAAAATATTAATTTTTTAAGCTCTCTACATCAGTATCCCTTAAGAAAATAAAAGACGACTGTAAAAACATTTTAATCAAAATATTATTGTATTAAAAGCTATAAAAATACCAATAAAAACTGATTTAAAATAATTAATCTAAAATATATTGCAAGACTTATTTCATACCCATTGGCCAGGTAATTTTCTAATATTCATCGGTATCAAATTTGAATCTCGATACTTACTAATCCTACAAAAAACACTTAAAAAACAATGTAGCTTACCCTTAATTGAACTTTTGTCTAGTAAAAACTATATAATCTCCATCGAACAAAAAATAAATGCGCTGTAAAAGCTAAAATGGAATAAACTATATTAAAAAAACTAAATAATTTACTAATAGATTCACTATTTTGCTAAGGTGAAAGATTAAAGCAATTCATGGCAAAATCGAACAAATAAAATTTCACCAAGAATCAAATCCTCAGCATCAATCACTGTAGGATTAAGCATTACCTTATTTACTTAATATCTAATACACCTTAAATGAAAAACCTAAAATTCCAAAGCCTGATTTATGGCATGCTCTTACTTTTCATAGGGTCACCATGTATCGCACAAACAGCAGAAAAACCACGAGTATTTGTTTTGACAGACATAGAAAATGAACCTGATGATGCCCAATCTTTGGTACGTTTCTTATTGTACAGCAATCAATTTGATGTGGAGGGCCTGATCGCCACCACCTCTACTCACCTGCGTGATAAAACAGCAGCTTGGAGGATAAAAGAAATCGTCAATGCCTATGGCAAGGTTAGAGATAATTTATTGACGCATGAAGAAGGTTTCCCAACAGAAGAATACCTACAATCCAAAATTAAATCCGGCCTTCCTAAATATGGTATGAACGCTGTAGGCCCGGGTAATGATTCTGAAGGAAGCGAATTATTGATTAAAGTAGTGGATAAAGATGATGAAAGACCTGTATGGGTTCCCGTGTGGGGTGGTGCCAATGTTCTGGCTCAAGCCCTTTGGAAAATCAGACATACCAGGACTATGGAAGAGCTGGATAAATTTGTTGCCAAAATAAGGGTCTACACCATATCAGATCAAGATGATTCTGGAGTATGGATTAGGAATGAATTCCCTGGTCTTTTTTATATTGTTAGTCCGGGTGAGGATTACATACACTCTACTTGGAATGGGATAGGAGGAGAATCCTTTCGAAAATATGCCTCCGGTGCAGATGCATCGCTGGCTGAAAACCCTTGGCTCAGGAAAAACATCATGGAAAATCACGGCCCACTGGGTGCCCAATATCCCGAAGTGGAATACATCATGGAAGGTGATACACCTAGTTTCTTAGGCCTGATAAATAATGGGCTGAATGTGCCTGAAAGGCCTGACTTTGGTGGCTGGGGTGGTCGGTATGAGCTGTATAAACCCCGTTTTAAACCCTACCGCAATTTTGACCACCAAGCACCTGAGCAAAGGGCCATTTGGACAGATGCCAGTGATGAAGTAATGGGAATAGATGGCAAAATTTACATCAACAATCAGGCGACCATCTGGCGATGGAGAGAAGCTTTCCAAAATGACTTTGCAGCAAGAATGGACTGGTGTGTTAAATCCTATGATGAGGCGAATCACCCTCCTATAGTCAAAGTAGATAAAACAACCAACATCACCATTCGCCCGGGAGAATCCATTCAATTCGATGCAAGTGGCAGCTCAGATCCGGATGGCGATTCTTTGTCCTATCATTGGTTCAATTACAAAGAACCCGGAACATATTGGGCCTTCAATTGGTACAAACCCCTTACAATTACTAACCCCAATAGTGCAAAAGTCACATTAGCCATAGGTGAACGGATTGAATTGACTAAAGCACAAACCACTCATTTAATTGTGGCTGTAACGGACAGCGGCTCACCTGCGATAACCAGATACGAAAGGATCATCATTAATATTCTACCTAAAAATAATTAACAACACGAATCATTTAAAAGGAAACCATTCCCATTCCAAATATAACCTTTGCCAATAAATGCTGGTCTTAATATTCAACTGAAATCTCCTAGGTCTTTTACATTGACAGCAATTGGCTTATTAATTAGTAATAAAGGAATGAGAAAAAACACACCGGAAGAATTAAATGGCAGCCACTTAAACCCGAAATATGCAATAGACAATCTATTACGTGCTGAAATCGCTTCAAAATCAGCCACTTCGTTGCTGTTTTCAATTTCACCATAGCGGTGCTATGCTAAAATATCAAAACAGCCTGATTTTCTTGCGATTGCAGCACTCATCACGAATCCTATTACATAATCCGGGTTAAATGTAACCCTTATTTTACTTAAAGAAACCTAGAGAAAAATTTTTATGGCATGAAAAACAATCGAAGAAATTTTATCAAATGGTCAGGATTATCCGGATTTGGAATAGGCTTGGCTCCTTCATTCGTATTAAAAACTAAGGCAGAAGAGCCCCCCTTACCCCATGTAGCTGAAGGAGAAGCCAACAAACCTCCTCATCGCCTCCCTACCATGATTCAAGATTACTACATCAATAAAGTCAGGGAAATATCGAAAAAACACAGTGATCTAATCTATGGACTAAGGACAAAAAAAGAAGCTCTGGAATATCAGGCAGAAATCAAGAATAAAATCAAGGATTGCCTCGGCCCCTTTCCGGCAAAAAACCCGTTGAATCCTGTGATAACAGGAAAACTGGAGCGGGAAGGTTTCACGGTAGAAAAGGTGATTTACGAAAGTCGCCCCGGCTTCAAAGTGACTGCAAATCTCTATATTCCAAAAAACGATGGTCAACCCATGCCGGCAGTACTTGGCACGTGCGGACACGCCAGAGAAGCCAAATCAAGCGCCTACCAGTATTTTGCCCAAAGCTTGGCAAGAAAAGGTTATGTTGTTTTAATTATTGATTGTGTTGGCCAAGGTGAGCGCTTGCAATACCCAACTCCGGGGCGAAAAAGCGCCATTAGATGGGGAGTAACTGAACACATCTATGCCGGCAACCCAACCACCTTGGTTGGAGAATCAATGGCCGGTTGGTTTGTATGGGACACCATCCGTGGAATTGATTATTTGTGTTCCCGTCCGGAAGTCGATCAGCGACACATTGGGGTTACAGGAAATTCAGGTGGAGGAACCCAAACCACCTGGCTATGTGGGCTAGAACCACGCTTGACCATGGCTGCTCCAAGCTGTTTTGTCACCACCATCCGCAGAAACTTGGAGAATCAGGAAGTCCAAGATGCAGAACAGTATGTTCTGAAAGGCTTGGCTAAAGACCTGGACCACTTTGATTTCATTGCCACTATGGCACCTAAACCTGTGATGCTTATTACCCAAGAAAAAGACTTCTTTGACACCCGAGGCACACAAGAAACATTCGAAATGCTTCAACATTTTTATAAGCTGTTGGGTGCAGAAGATAACATTCAATTGTTCAGAGGTGAGGACTATCATGGCTATCATCAACCCGCCAGAGAGGCCATGTATGGATTCTTTAATCAGGTGACAAAGATTAGCAATGACGGCAAAGAACCTGAATTTGAATTGGAAAAAGACGAAGACCTGTGGTGTACTCCTGAGGGGCAGTTGTCAAAGAGTGAGTCCCTAACTATTCCTGAAATACTCAAGAAAAAAAGCATCGAAATAGGAAAGAAAAGAGGAGAAGTTTCAGCTTCCAACTTAAAAAAAGCCTTGGTTGAAGTCTTGCGTTTGCCGGAAAAATTTGAAGTATCAGACTACCGGATTTATAGAGGAAGAAAGGAAACTTTATTCCCTCGTCCTTATGTCACTGACATGTTTGTAGAAACGGAGCCGGGCATTCACAATGCAGTCTATCGACTTACAGAAGAGAATATCTACTCTAGGCCACATGGTAGTCCCCAAAAAGCCATACTTTATGTATCTCACTTGGAAATGGATGATGAGCTGATCAATGATAAAAAGGTAAGAAGCACCATTTCTGATCATTCGGACCATGCGATATACGCTTGTGACTTAAGAGGAATTGGCCAAACTCAGTCCAACACACATGTCAGTTATTCTATTCCTTATAATAAGGAGTATTTTTATGGCATGCTTTCAAACATGATGGATGAACCACTTATAGGAAAAAGAACCTATGATTTGCTTTGCATTTTAAATTGGCTGGAAGACATAGGTCATACTGAAATTACTATTCTGGGCAATGGTTGGGGCTGTCAGCCTGCTACTTTTGCCTCTGTACTGAATAAGAATGTCAAAAAAGTTATCCTGAAAAATGCATTGAGCAGTTACAGTGATATAGCAGAATCTACTTTCTACAACTGGCCTGTTTCAGCTTTTCCTATGAATGTATTGCATCATTTTGACCTGCCGGATTGTTACCGCGAACTCGAACGAAAAAACCTTGAAATACATGGGGTATGGGATGCAAAAGCCGATGAAGGAAAGTAAAAAAAACATCGATCATTAATTATAAAACACATTATGTTTTGACAACAAAAATGCCTGCCACTCCTATCGATCTGGCAGGCAATTACTTTTTCACCAGCTTTATTAACTCAGACTAATAATAGAATCCCCTGTATTTACAGGAAGTGCTGTAATCGCGAAAAAATCAGCTTGTTTGGAGATTTTAGCAAGGCATCCCTATGTTGAAATCGAAAACAGTAACGACGAGGCAGATTTTAAAGTGATTTCAACAAGAAATAGATTGCCTAATGCCTATTTCAAGATTAAACTACCCTTCCTAATTTTTTGGCTTCAGCATCCTTCCTTGCCCCATAAAGCAACCCAAAGAGCATCCCAAAACTTGTTCCCATTGGCAAACCCATACTTGAGCCTAAATTGGAATCAATAACCGCACCATACAATATCCCCAGAACTGTCCCGACCATCAAACCATAAACCATTCCTATTTCAGTATAATGCTTTTCGGTAGTGAAATCTAATTCCACTTTTAGGAAGGCTTTAAATTCAGTTAACTTTTGTTTATAGTATTTTTTCGAGTTGTCCGATGATGTCTCTAGATGCAATGAACTTAATTCTTTTAGTAACAACGGTGACTCCCTTTCAGATAAATCTTTGTTTTTCAAGTTTTCCAGGATTTTAAGAAAGGATTCATAAATCCTTCTTTCCCGTTTATTATTCGTTGTTTTCAATAATTTGTTGAAAACTGCTATTGCTTCGGAAATGCTCATGCTATTTATCTTTTTTCGTATGTATTCAAAATACTCGGTTGCAATACTTTATTTTACTAAGCCCTTAAGTCTTCCATATCTGAAATCAACTCGTCAAGTTTTCTAATTACCCTTCCATACACGATATTTAAATCCCAATGGTAAATCTTCCCTCCAAAGAGTGCCAAAACAGCCAGAATGAATACCATGGCCAATAGTCCAATTAATGGCATTCCAAAAACTACATAAAGATCAGGGTATTTCACCATCAACTCATTCATTACCGTTTCATTTAGTTGCTGTCCATTTTTGCTGGAAAACCAAAACCCCATAATGGTAGATAGAAAAATTAGGGGGTAATAAATCATCGCCATTTTTTTATTGACCGATATTTGATCATCCAGCCAGCTTCTGAATGATTTGAGGTATTGATAGCTGTTAACATTTTCATCAATGCGATCCAAGCCCTTTGCAAGCCTTTTATTCACTACAAATACCCCGGCTGAAACCAGAAATAAACCTACTCCCATAATGGGAATTCCTGAAAAAAAGGAAGCTGCTAAAACCACTACAGAACCAATCGCAATGGCATTCAAATTAATTTTAAACATCCTTTTATATTTATCGATGAAATGAATCGACTTTTGATTGTAAAGGTTGGTTACCTTTGGGCCCACCAATATCTCATTTTTCAAAAACCCTTCTTTCCAAATTACTTCAATTGACTTTTCCATCTAATCTTTTTTTTAAGCGTTCTTTAATTCGTTTAATGCGTACCCCTATATTGTTTGGGTTGGTACCAATAATTTCTGCTATTTCCTGGTAGGTCTTTTCTTCCAGATAAAGTAAAATCACTCCCCTGTCTACCTCCGATAATTGTCTAATGGCATCGTACAAATGATTTAGTGCCTCATCCGAAAAAGCATGACTATCTTCAACCACCTCTTCAGGCAAGGCATCGGAGGCAAAATGCTGGTAATTGTTTTTCTTTTTTTTCAATAAGGTCAAGCACACATTTAAAGACAATCTGTAAACCCAGGTAGACCATTCAGACTGTTGGCGGAAGTTGTCTCTACTTTTCCAAATTTGTAAGCATACTTCTTGATAATAATCTTCAAAATCCTCTTGTGTATTGGTATAGGCCCTGCATATCTTTATGACAATTGCTGCATAAGGTAAAATTGAAGATCTGTAGAAGTCGCTGCTCACTGCTTTTTTTCTTGGTTAGTGGTGTAAATCAAAAATTATTACACCCAAATTGAAATTTTTATCAAAAAATACGATGGAAGTAAATTGGGCTTTTCTCCTAATTAGAAATTTTGTTGCCTTTATATAAAACTGAAACATTCAGAAGACCATCTATCAGGCGAGGGAATTATTATTCGGAAATCAAGTGAGACAGCCTATGCATAAGGTAGCCCATGTAGATTAAACCTTAGTCCAAAACCAACGGCATTTCTCTAACATTGTATTTAATATCTGTTATTTCCAGCTTTAGCCATGTCCAATTCCCATGCGCTAACTTCCATTCTGCTTTAGATGCTACGGGTATCCGAATACCATTACGCTCTTCCGTTTTTATGGCACTAACTGTCCATTCTGTAGGAAAGGTGTCACTTGCGTCTTTATAGCGCATGGCTACAAACTTTTTGAAATCCCCTCTCTCGTCAAAGTGAAAAATACCGGATCCTTTTGTTCCTTTATACTCCATAGTTGCTTTGGCCGAATAATTATCTACTGTTTCCCAAGTTAAATAAGGGCTTACTACAAAAGAAGGGAACCATACCAATTCAGCCAAATAACGTTGTAAGGAGGCTTGATTTATTTTATCCTCTTTTTTGGTATTCACTATTGAAAAAAGAGACCACAACTTAATTGTCATTTCCCCCTCCCCTTTTTCAAATTTATCTCTGCCCACCACTGATAATAATGGGTTCATTTGTAAATCTACCGACCAATTAAATGCCGGAGGATTTAAAGTGAAATATTGGCATGCCTGAGCATTAGTCCATTGTTTTTGCTCCGGTTTCATCAACATTTGTATGTCTTGTTCCAAGTAAACGTTGTAAACCATCGCTTTGCCAATAGCACCATTGTTCATCAACCATTTTTGGACAATTAAAGGTAATCCTTCCAGCATTTCTTCAGATAAAAGGGTTTGGCTGTTGGTCTTTGAGTTGCCAAACATATCCCCAATTTCACCCTTCACTTTATTCTTGAAATTAAAACTGGAAAAGGCAAGAATTATCGCAACCAGAACAACCAAATTTATAATTGTCCCAAATTTGGCATCATGCCAAAAATTTATAATTAAAAGCTGTGAAAGAATTATGCCTCCTAATCCTGTTAACTGCCAATAATCGGACCTTCCAATTAAGAATAATACGGTGACAACAAATAAAAAGAAGGTCAGCAACCACAATATCCCCATTGACCGAGAGATGGGCTGAGAAATGGCATTAAATTCGGACAGATCATATGCTTTCAAAAATCCAAAGAGGTGAATTACCCCATGTAAGGCAATAATTACAATTAAGACTATCCGCATAATTTCTCAATTTACAGTCAAACACAAGGTTTTCACCTACTTTAATATAACAGCTCTAAAATAATAAAAAAACAAATCTCTGCTCTCATAACCTTTTTATATCTAAGTATTTGCAACGAAAAACACCTGTTAATCAACCTACAAGATAAAATGCAGAAGTTTAAAATGGCTAATTAATACCCTGAAATATTTAACTTAGAGGAACCTATAATCTTGAAAACTTTGATCACTTCACTCCACAGATAATGTTGTTGATTAAACAAGATCTCAAAAAGAAAAAACCAATATAAATGACACATTTCATACACCTAAACCACCTTACGACCTTGTATTTTAGTAATTCAAAAAAAAAGCTAACCCTGTTTTTATTTTCTCTTTTTATCTTGCTTTCAATACAAACAGAAGCCCAAGACAAGAAGAAACTGAATGTATTGTTTATGATTTCCGATGACCTTACAGCCACTGCGATATCCAGCTATGAAAACAGAGCAAGCCTAACACCTAATATAGACCAACTGGCATCTAAAGGAACTCGATTCACAAAAGCCTATTGTCAATACCCGGTTTGTGGTCCTTCCAGGGCATCGATGATGTTTGGTTATTACCCCAACGCCACTACTACCTATGGCTATGTAAGTGGTAGAGAAAATGTAGGCCCTGAACGTCAATCTTGGGCTCAGTTATTCAAAGACAATGGCTACTATACCGCAAGAGTAGGGAAGATTTTCCATATGGGGTCTGTTGATATTATGAAAGGGAGAGATGGCAAAGATGACCCGGCTTCCTGGACTGAAAGGTACAACAGCCCGGCTCCCGAAGTACATGCCCAAGGAGAGCGTGAGCTGGTTCAAAACAACCCATTTGGTTTGCTTGAGGTCTCCCAAGACAGCAATTGGAATGGAGGAAATCAAATCAATATTGTCAAAACTATTGAAACCGAAATTCACACTGATTCCGAAACAGCCGATAAAGTTTCAGACCTCCTGAGACAGCATAAAAATGATCCATTTTTTATTGCCGCAGGATTTTTCAGACCTCACGTGCCTTTTGTCGCTCCAAAGTCATACTATGAGGCTTACCCATACGAACAAGTGGTGATGCCCCCAAAAGTCAGCAATGATTGGGATGACATTCCGGAGCAAGGAATAAATTATGTTAACAGTCTGAACGGAGAAATGACAGAGGAGCAGGAGAAAAAGGCTATTGCTGCTTATTATGCCTCCACCTCCTTTTTGGATGAGCAGGTAAGCAAAGTATTGCAAACCTTAGAAGACGAGGGTTTGGAAGAAAACACCATCGTAATTTTCACCTCTGACCATGGATTCTTTTTAGGAGAACACCGCTTTTGGATGAAGGTTGGGTTGATGGAAGAATCAGTAAGGGTTCCACTTATTATAAAAGTTCCCGGACAAAAACCTGCCGTTTGTCATTCTTTCGCAGAACTAATTGATTTATATCCCACCATTTCAGAATTGGCAGGTTTGCAAGCACCAAAAGCTATCCAGGGTAAAAGCTTGGGAAAACTGATAGACAACCCCAAGCTAAAAGTAAGGGACTTTGCGTTTTCCGTTTCCCAAAGAAATGGTAGGATGGGATATTTAATTCGTTCATCAGACTGGGCCTATATTCAATATGGGGATGAAGCCGAAGGTGGCATGGAATTGTATGACATGAATTATGATAAGGGGCAATACAACAACTTGGCAAACTACCCCCAATACTCAAATGTGATCTCTGAAATGCAAGACCTCTTAAAAGGTAAATTAGCTGATGTTCGCAACAATGATCTGGGCATAACTTATTGAGATGAAATCGGCTAAACTCCACAAATACCCATCAGTTATTGCTTATCATAGAAATAGAAAAAATGACTGAAAACCTTACGCTTCAGCAAGCACAAAAACTAGTCCTTGCGTCTCAAGGGATCTTTAACCCTAGAAAAAATGTGCCCGCCATAGAACAAACCCTTTCGACCATAGAAAAGCTCGGCTATATTCAAATAGACACAATATCGGCTGTTCAACGTGCCCACCATCATACTTTATGGAGCAGAAACCCTAGGTATCAAAATGCACAACTAGATGAATTGGTGGCCGAGAGAAAAATATTTGAATATTGGTCTCATGCAGCAGCTTATTTACCCATGAAGGATTACAGATTTAGTCTTTTCCGAAAAAATGCCCTATTTAAGGGTGAGCAAAACCACTGGTTCAAGAAAGACCTTCAATTGATGGGGCAGGTCCTAAACAGAATCAAAAATGAAGGACCTCTGATGGCAAAAAACTTTGATTCAGAGAAAAAAACAAAAACCTGGGCTAGCAAACCTGCCAAACAGGCCTTGGAAAACTTGTTCATGCAGGGGGAATTAATGATCACTTCTCGCAAAAACTTCCATAAAGTTTATGATCTGACAGAAAGGGTATTGCCAAAGGCCATTGATCTACGAATGCCTTCTCAGAAAGAATATCATCGATTCTTAATCAACAATTACCTTAAGGCCAACGGTATTGGGCAAGCTTCTGAGATCTCCTACCTGTTAAAAAATACCAAAACACACATTGCTGGGGAACTTAAGGAAATGCATTCTTCAGGGGAATTAATAAAAGTTACAGTAAATGGGATTGATTATTTTGCTTTGCCGGAATCTTTGGCCTTGCTTGACAAGCCATTGAATTGTAAACAACTAAAAATCCTCTCCCCTTTTGACAATTTGCTCATCCAAAGGAAACGCATGCTCAATTTGTTTAATTTTGATTACCAGATTGAATGTTATCTCCCGGAAGCCAAACGTAAATACGGCTACTTTTCATTACCAATATTATGGAACGGCTCATTTGCTGCAAGAATGGATTGCAAAGCAGATAGAAAAACTTCCATTTTAAACATCCATCATTTGGCATTGGAAGAAGGTCTGGGAGACAGGGGCGCTTTTGCCTTGGCCCTCTGCAAAGAGCTGGAAGCCTTTAAAGAATTCAATAATTGCATGGAAATCCAACTTCACAAAACCAGCCCTTCTGAGGTCAAAACATCAATCAACAAAACTTTATTAACCTAATCGTAAGGGTGCACCATTGTGATACCCATAAAACAGGTTCAATAAAACCAACCCCCTATTTTTATAACATCCCTTATACTTACAATTGAAACTTGGGGTTGGTTTTATTTTTCTCATTTCATTTGAACCAGAATTATGCAATAGACTGTTCTTAGGTGCTAAAACTGCCTCACTTCCGGTTATTGTAAGAAAAACCCATAATATATTTATTTTGATTTTCTAACTGCTTTTTATAATAAGCCGCATAATGATCATTAGTCATCAAGTCTACTTGATAATAATGTTTTCCATAATTTTTGGCATTTTTTTCAAGTTTGCTTACAAATAACCTCCCAAAATCCGCATTGGAGTAATTATCCAATTCAGCATTCCCAACCCTTTTCCCGTCTATCCAAACGCCATATATTTTAGGATCCTTCCAAGACTCAATTTGTTCCTTAGTGGGCACAAGCTTTGGCAAGGGTGGTAAAGAACGCCTAAAAACAACCATTTGTTGGGCTTGTTGCTCCTTACTCATTAATAAAAACAAGTACTGTAACCTTTCCTTATCGCTTTCAGAAATTTTACTGTGAGCAGGACGCCCTTTGTCATTTTTTGCTTTGTTTACAATCTTCCTGTACTCAGCAAGTTGAGCAGGAGTCGCCCCTTCCGTCGATGATGGAACGACAATTTGTTTTGACTGGACAGCCTCGGTTTCCTCTTGTGCTATTGTTATTGTGCTGAAAAAAAATACGGCCATACCCAATAGAGGAACAACAGCTACTTGCTTACACAGGGAATTTCGGAATGATTTAGTTTTGGTCATCATAAGTAAACGTTTTTTAGTAATAGAATAATTAAATCGACTTGTAATAAATGAGCTTGCCTGTTCAGTGACTTTATCAAACAATAGATAGCGATAGGATTTAATATCAGAGATTTGATTGATTACTGCCTCATCGGCAAGAAACTCATGGTTGAGCGCAATGGCTTTTCGGAATAGGAAAATAAATGGATTAAACCAGAAAAAAATTTGGAGGACTTCTACGAATAAGATATCCCATGAATGCTTTTGGGATACATGTGCAAGTTCATGAACTAGAATCTCTTCTTCAATATTTCCGCTTGTATATGCTTCCTCATTGAGAAATATATATCCTAAAAAACTATGAGGCACCGTGTTTTGATTAAAGAGAACAATTTTACCTCCCCCATAAGGTATAAAAACCCCTTTTTTTATCTTTTGTAATATATATTTAATATTTATTAAAAATCTTGATAAAAACGCAACAGTAACGAAAAAATAAACAAACCAAAAACCCAAAATCATATAATTAATACTTTTTTCATATGATTTATCTTTGACGGGTTCGGCACTAATAGAGAATGTAGAATCAGGGATTACAGCATCAACTAACTCCCTTGGGAACACCTGCTGTTCAAAGGTAATAAACGGGATTGTAAACGATAAAATCAAACTTATCAACAAGTAATACCTGTTGAATTTATACATATGTTCCCCCTCTAATACTAGCTTGTAGAAAAGAATAAACAAAGCAGAACAACCGATAATTTTAATTAAGTAGAAGACCATTATTCTATATTTAAACACCTCTTTCTACAAATGTAGATTAAAAATTTTAAACTTACAATAATTTCAACTAATTTTTTATTCTATCTGATTTTTAATAACTTAACACAACCAAAAAAGGGAATATTGAATATTTAAAAATATTCAAACCAAAATTAAATATTGGTAAATGAATTAATTTCACTTTTAAAACTTACTATTCAATCATTAATAGAATTTTCTCTTAAAAAAATAGAGTTAAAAATAAATTTAACTTATTAATTATCAATTGAACAAAATTCCCTATTGTATATTCTAAAAAACATTTAAACAAAAAAACATACATTATTGTTTAGAATGGAATAACCTGATACTATTTTATAAAATCAAAAATTATTAGAATTTTGGAACTGTTTTTGTAGACAATACTTTTTCTATCCATAATTTTTTATAATAAAATTATTCAGGTTAGAATTTATTTATCAATTATCACTTAAATGATAAAGCTATGAAGAATATTTTACTCTGTTTTGTGCTTATCGTAGGCACAACATTTTCTGCTTTTGCGCAGAACAGGACTGTAACAGGGAGGGTAACCTCTGAAGATGAACCGGAAGGAATTCCGGGTGTAAACATTCTAGTTAAAGGTTCTATGGTAGGATCTATAACAGATATTGATGGCAACTACTCAGTGGCTGTCCCTGAAGGATCCACAACATTGGTTTTCAGTTTTGTAGGCTACATGCCTCAAGAAGTAAACATAGGAAACCGCAACACGGTAGATATTGTGTTACAACAGGACGTCAATGAGCTTTCTGAAGTTGTAATCACTGCCTTAGGCGTGGAAAGAAACAGAAATGAATTGGCCTACTCTGCTCAAGAAGTGGACGGAGACCTTATCACAAGAACCAGAAGCCCAGATTTTGTCAATTCCTTGTCAGGGAAAGTAGCAGGACTAGATATCCGAAGCAACAATACAATGGGCGGTTCTACCAATGTGGTCATAAGAGGTTATTCTTCTATTACAGGGAATAACCAAGCTCTTTTTGTAATAGATGGGGTTCCCATTAGCAATGCCAACAACAACACCAGTACAAAAGCATTTGAGTCGAATGAAAGTTATGGTAACCAGCAAGGAGGTCGAGTTGGAACTGACTTTGGAAATGCTGCTGCGGATTTGAACCCAGACAATATAGAATCTGTCAACGTGTTGAAGGGGGCTGCAGCAACAGCGCTTTATGGTTCTCGTGCTTCAAATGGGGTAATCATGATTACTACAAAGAAAGGCAAAGAAAACAGCATGGACGTCACCGTAAATACAGGTGTTGTTTGGAGCCAAATTGATAAAAGCACCTTTGTAAGGTACCAAAAAGACTATGGTGCCGGATATATTGATGCTTTCAGAACTCCCCAAGATTTGGGAGGTGGCGTAGGGCCAGTAGTCAGGTTTCAAGACGATGCTTCTTATGGACCAGCATTTGATCCCAGTATCATGGTATATCAATGGGATGCATTGGATCCATTTTCTCCCAATTACGGGCAAATGACACCATGGGTGGCAGCAGCGAACGATCCTAGTACTTTTTATGAAACAGGTTTAAATTCAAATCAGAGCATCATGATTAGCGGTGGAGGGAATGATGCAACCTTTAGTTTAGGTTACACCCGTAACGACATTAAAGGAAACTTACCTAATAGTACTATAGATAAAGATCAATTCAATTTTAACGGATCCTACGATGTTTCGGAGAGACTAACAGTAACTGCTTCAGGAAACTACTCACGAACAGTAGGTATGGGTAGGTACGGCACAGGGTACAACGGCAGAAACCCCAATCAGCAGTTCAGGCAGTGGTGGCAAACCAATGTAGACATTAGAGAACAAGAAGAAGCCTACTGGAGAAATGAGCAAAACATTACATGGAACTGGAACAGTTCCAATACCGGACCAATCTATTCAGATAACCTGTATTGGTCAAGGTATCAAAATTACTCCAATGACAGCAGGGATAATTTCTATGGCTATGCTTCAGCGAATTATAAAATAAATGATTGGATGAGCGTAATGGGCCGAGCATCTTTTAACACCACCATAGACATGCAAGAAGAGCGTGTAGCCATTGGAAGTGCAGATGTGAGCCAATATACTCGATACAATAGAGATTTTACTGAGGCCAACTTTGACTTGTTATTGAATTTTAACAGAGATATATCGGAAGACATTAGCTTTACCGGTTTATTGGGATCCAACCTACGAAGAAGCAGGATGAACTCCATTAGGGCAAGCACCAACGGTGGACTTGTAGTCCCGGGCTTGTATAGTTTATCCAATTCCAGAAATGCTATTCAACCACCATTTGAGGAATTAGAACGTATTGGGGTAGACGGTATTTTTGCCAATGCCAATTTCGGGTATAAAGAAACCTTGTTTGTAGAAATTTCTGCCAGACAGGATAAATCCACCACCTTACCCGAAGACAACAACACCTATTTTTACCCAGCAGCAGCCGCTAACTTGGTATTTTCAAATTTAATAGACGTGTCATGGCTTACTCATGGTAAGGTTAGAGCCAATTATGCGGAAGTAGGTAATGATGCCCCAGCCTTGAGTTTATACAATGTGTACACTTCACAAACAGGCTATGGTTCCATTCCGATATTCTCTTTACCAAGCACTCGGAATAACAATTCTTTATTGCCGGAAAGACAAAAAAGTTTTGAAGCAGGTATCGAACTAGACTTTTTAAGTAGTCTATTTGGCTTTGACTTGACCTATTATAAATCCAATACCATTAACCAGATTTTACCGGTAAACACTTCTGCCTCTAGTGGGTATACCAAAAGGTTTGTCAATGCAGGTGAGGTACAAAACCAAGGGATTGAGGTTTCGGCTTTTGTGACTCCTGTACAAACACGAGATTTTTCATGGACCATGAACCTGAATTTTGCACGGAACAGAAATGAAGTAATCAGCTTATATGGTGAGGGAGAAAACAAAGTATTAAATGTACCAATCACCTCCTTTCAAGGTGGAGTATCAGTAAATGCCACAGTAGGGGAACCATATGGAATCATTAAAGGCAAAGACTTTATCTACACCAACGGACAACCAACGGTAAATGAAGACGGATACTATATGGTTTCAGAAAATTCAGATGAAGTGATTGGTGATCCTAATCCGGATTGGATCGGGGGAATCAACAACAGCCTTGCCTATAAGGGAATTTCTTTGGGTTTCCTTATTGATATCCGAAGTGGTGGTGACATCTTCTCTCTTGATCAATATTATGGTGAAGGAACCGGATTGTATCCCAAAACTGCAGCCATCAATCAAAAGGGGAATCCTTCACGGCTTCCTGTAGAAGATGGTGGAGGCGTGTTGCTTCCCGGAGTGAAAGAAGATGGCAGTCCCAACGATATATATGCAGAAAACTTAAATGGTGACGGGGTTACCCCTTTTGGATATGCAGCAAATAACTATGGGGAGTCACCTCGCTCGCTCTATACTTTCGATGGAAGCTTTGTAAAATTAAGGGAAGTAGCTGTGACTTACAGTCTACCTGCCTCATTGATGCAAAAAATCGGAGTTTTCGAAAGTGTGGACCTACAGTTGATAGGTAGAAATTTATGGATCATTCATAAGAACATGGAGTTTTCTGATCCGGAAGAAGGTATAAGTTCTGGAAATGCCGGTAGAGGCTATCAAGGAGGAGCTTATCCTGCCTTAAAAAATTATGGTTTTAATGTTCGTTTAAATTTTTAAAACTGAGAAGATGAAAAAGATATTTATAAGTATATTCTCCATGATCCTAATGGCATCATGTGTAGATAATTTAGAGGATTATAATGTGGATCAAAAAAGTGCCGAAGAGGTTCCACCTGCTACATTGTTTACAGGAGCAGTAAAAGAACTAACTGATGTGGTTACCACTCCGGATGTAAACGTCAATAATTTCAGGTTTTATGTACAGCATTGGACAACTACTCAATATTTGGATGAGCCCAGGTACAATATGACCACACGGCTTATTCCGCAAAATATATGGCAAGCTTTATATAGGGATGTTTTAGCAGATCTAGGAGAATCTAAAAGGCTGGTGGAAGCAGATGAGTTCACTTCAGATGTCGTAAAAGGCAATCAAATTGCTCAAATAGAAATAATGGAGGTTTATGCTTGGTCCGTATTGTTGAATACTTTTGGCGATGTCCCCTATTCTGAAGCTTTAAACGCGGAAAATTCCCTGCCTTCTTACGACGATGCAGAAACCGTTTATTCACAAATTTTGACCAGTCTGGATGCAGCTCTTAATCGCATTGACCCGGATGAAATCGGGTTTGACGAAGGAGACATTATTTATGAAGGAGATATGGATATGTGGGAAAAGTTTGGCAACTCTCTAAAATTAAAATTGGGTATGGTCATTGCCGATGTAAATCCTAGTTTGGCGCAAAGTACTGTAGAAGCTGCGGCGACCAATGTCTTTACAGACAATATGTACAATGGTGCTTTCCCTTATTTAAGTGCACCACCCAATAATAACCCTGTTTCTGAGGAAATCAACCCCTTGTTTACTTCTAGACAAGATTACGTGGTTGCAAACACCTTGGTAGATGCTATGAATGAATTAAATGACCCTAGGAGAACCTTTTACTTTACTCAGGTGGACGGTGAATTTATAGGTGGGATTTATGGTTTTTCAAATTCTTATTCAGATTTTTCAACCATTAACCCCACAGTTACAGACCCTACTTTTGAGGCGCTATTATTGGACTATTCGGAGGTGAGATTCTTACTTGCAGAAGCCGTTGAGCGAGGCTATAATGTAGCAGGAACTGCTGAGGAACACTATAACGAAGCAATTGCTGCTTCGATAGCCTACTGGGGAGGAACCGAGGAACAAACCAATACTTACCTCGCCCAACCTCAAGTTAATTATTCATCTGCCTCAGGTGATTGGCGGGATAAAATTGGCAACCAAAAATGGATCGCCTTATACAATCGAGGTTATGATGCCTGGCTTGAATGGAGAAGATTGGATGCCCCGGATTTACAACCACCGGCGATAGAAGGAACAAGTGATCTGGTAATTCCTAAAAGGGTAATTTACCCCATCAATGAACAGACGCTCAATGGAACCAACCGCTCAGCGGCCGGTGATGCCATTGGTGGTGACAGTAGTGATACTTATTTATGGTGGGACATAGAATAGCCATTTCACCTCAGCTAAAGCCCTTATAAAATTTAAATAGGGTATAAAAAAAAGCGGTTCTGAAATAGAACCGCTTTTTTCATTCGCCATTTCTCATGTCAGTCTCTTCCTTGCTGTTTCAAATTTCACCATTGCGATGCTAATTCAAATTTTCCAGATAGCTTAATTTACTTTCAACTGTAACACTCACCACGCTTCCTATTGCATAATCCGATAAAAACTAGTTCTATCAATCCTCTAGGAGTATTCCTGCCAATTGCTTTAACTTTAGCTCCTCATATTTGGCATTGTATTTTGCAATGCTGAAATTATTCTGTGCATTCCTTAAATTCAATTGTGCTTGTCTAAATTCAATTGAATTAATTTGCCCTTGCTTGTACAAATCGTCACTGCGTTCAAAGTTTTTCAAAGCCGTTTCAAGATTTGCCTTTTCTGCATTAAAAACAAACAATGAATTTTGATAGGCCGAATAAGCATTGAGCACATCCCTTTTCACAGAATATTCAGTTTGCTCCTTTAAAACTTGCTGGCGCTCGATCTCTACTCTTGCATTTTTATTTCTTACCCTTGTCGCTCCTCCGTCAAAAATATTCCAGCTCAATGTAAATCCGGCCTGTGGCCCGTAATTATAACTTCCGGTTACAAAAGCACCTGCAGGATTCCTATTCCCGGCATAATTGTACCCGGCATTTAATGAAACTGCAGGAAACCACCCTGATTGGCTTGCTTTTAAAGCGAATTCACTATTTCTCAATTGGCTATTGGTTTGCTCAATCAATACATTTCGCAGATAGGCTTGACTAACCAGCTCATCTTTAGTTCCAGGCATGGAGAAGGAAACGGTTGTATCTACCACAAATTCGGTTTCAATTTCACGTCCCATTATCAGATTTAGATTCCTTCTGGCATTCTCCAATTCCTGAGTAGTGTTGAGCAAATTAATGCTGTCGTTGTTTACATCAACTTGCGCATTCAATAAGTCAATTTGATTGGTTTGTCCATATTCAAAACTATAGGCCGCACGTTGCATTCTGGTGGTGGAAATACTCAAAGCATTTTTTAGAATGCTTACACTCTCCGTCAATTGGGCCATTAAAAAGTAAGCATTAGACAGTTCTAAAACCGTATTCTCTATAATTTGTCTTGCCTGCAATTCGGAAATATTGTACAACTCTTTCAACTGTTTGTAATTGTACATCCTGCCAAACCCATCAAACAACACGTAGTTTAAATTGACGGACCCGCTGTAATTGTAGGCCTCTGTTGGGTCATAACTAAAATCCCCATTGTCTGTTTGGTTTTCTCCTTGATATCCTGAAACTCCCAAATTCCCATTGGCCACTATCGAAGGTAAATAACCACTGTTCAAAATGCTTTGATTGTTATTGGCTACCTCTAGGTCTTTTTCTGCCACCTTAATGTCATAATTGTATTTCAGCGTAAGATTCATTGCATCTTCACGTGAAAGCATTTCCTGACCATTGGCCACCAAGCTAGTGGCAAATAAAACCAACCCAGCAATCAATGTAAATAATTGAGAATGACGCGACTCCATTTGGATATTTTTTATTTTTACTCTCATTTTGTTAAGCATTCTGCGTTGATTCTTCATTTTCATGCAGCTCCTCCACTGCAGGCTCCACCGATTCTTTAGATGGCTTAATTCCTTCCCAAAGCCAAATTGAATACACTTTCAATGCATTGCCTACAGACAACAACATCGGTAGCATAATCAAGGTAAGCACCGTAGCAATGGCTATTCCATAAGCAATGGCAATGGCCATTGGGATTAGAAATTGCGCTTGCCTGCTTTTTTCCAAGATCAAAGGTGACAGACCGGCAATTGTTGTCACAGAGGTAAGGAAAATGGCTCGAAATCTTGATTTACCTGCTTGAATTAAAGCCTCATCAAAATCTAAACCATCTTGCAAGAAGTTGTTAAACTTACTTATGAGTACCAAGCCGTCATTTACCACTATACCTATAAGGGCAATAATACCTAGCAATGACAACATATTAATAGGGAAATCATGCAACCAATGCCCCCAAGCCACACCTATCAAACTAAACGGAATCATAACCAATAGCAATATCGGCTGCATATAGGAACGGAAGGTAAAAGCGATGATGACCAGTATCAAAAAGATGATAATAGGAAAAACCTTACTGGCAGATGCAGTCACCTTTCCTGCCTCACGATTTTGACCCTCATACAAGGCAGAAACAGTTGGGTATTTTGCCATAATTTCCGGCATCACATTCTCCCTTATATCAGTAATTATATCTGAAGAACTATCTTTTGGATCTTTTAAGTCGGCTTCTACTTTTATCTCGCGTTTACCGTCCAGATGGTTGATTGTGATTTCTCCCCGAGCGATATAATAGGTCGCAATTTCACTTAAAGGAACACGATTACCGGAGGCACTTACTATATGCATATTGTCCAAATTCAAAATAGAAGAACGTCCTTCTCTTTCATAACGCACCCAAACAATTATTTCATCCTGACCACGCTGAAATCTTTGTACCTGTAATCCATTGAAGCCTGCACGAACCTGCCCTATCACATCATTTAGAGTAAAACCCAAAACGTAAGCCTTGTCTTTTAATTCAATATTAATTTCATTAATGCCTGCAGGATCATTATCACTAATATCACGCAACAGACTGTTTTCTTTGATTTTTTCTTTAAGCTCTAATTTGGCTGCTTTTAGCTCCTCTATATTGTAACTTAACAATGATACAGAAACAGGTTTACCGCCAAAACTTGAGCCGGCATCAAAGGTTAAACTCTCCGCAGAAGGGTGCTCACCTGCTGCCTGAGCAATGGATCCGGCTATTTCTGAAGCCGTAAAATCACGATCTTCACCCGGTAGCAGATTGATTTTTAAAGATGCATTGGCTGTACCCGGACCAATTCTCTTAATAATACTTTGAAACACCTGGGCACCACCTGACTGCTTTGCCGTGTATTCCTTATTAACTTCGATGGCCACATTCTCAATTTGTGTAATGATGGAATCTGTCACACTAGGATTAATCCCTTGCGGCATTTTTAAAGTAACATTAACCTGGTCTGAAGCGATCACGGGAAAAAAAGTAGTCCTAATAATTCCCCCTTGGATGGCTCCTGTAGTGATCACAAACAAGGCAATAAGAATCGAAAAGCCCAACACTTTGTTTTCCATACAGAAATGTAGCACGGGACTATAGAACTTATTTCGAAGAAAATTCAAGAATGTAGTCGCTTTAGTATTAAACCAATACTCTTTCTGATCATTAGAAAGTGCTTTTGAATGTGCCACATGCGCAGGGAGAATAACCAATGCTTCAAATAGGGAGAAGGCAAGCGTTAATATAACCACTATAGATACCTCTCCAAAAAACTCCCCTAATCGGCCATCCAAGTAAAAGAACGTAGAAAAGGCCACCAGCGTGGTGAGAATGGCTGAAGTAATGGCCGGTAAAACCTCCATTGTCCCATCTATGGCTGCCTGAACGCGGGATTTCCCCTGTTCATGGTGGTAGAAAATATTCTCAGCAATCACAATTCCATCATCAACCAAGATCCCTATCACTATTATCATCCCAAATAGAGAAAGTACATTTATGGTAATGTCGAAATAAGAGGCCATCATAAACATTCCCATAAAAGAAACAGGGATACCGAAGGCCACCCAAGCTGCCAACCTTGGACGCAAAAACAAGGAAAGAAAAAACAACACCAAGGCAATCCCTTGGATACCATTTACTAATAAAAGCTCCGTACGTTCTACAACTATTTGAGACCTGTCATTGGTAATACTTAGCTGAATATTGTTGTGTGTTTCATTGAATTCATTGGCATAAATGGTCGCCTTTTCCGCTGCCTCAATTAAATCTTCATTGTTGGTTGTACTAATCGTAAATGAAATGGAAGGTTGATTATTAAAATAACCTCTATCAGGGGTTTCAGACCAGACATCCTCTGTTACTGCCACATCTTCTAAAGTAACTATAGCGCCATTTTCTTCGGTTTTTAGAATGATATTATTGAGTTCCTTGCCGTAATAGGATCGATTATTTACTCGTATCAAATAATCCTCTGCTTCGGTTTTAATCGCACCACCGGTTACCAAAATATTGTTATTGGCCACAGCATTGGCAACATCACTAAATGTCAAATTATAGGAACGCAAAACTTCCTCATTTACCGAAACCGTAATTTCTTCATCAGGGTAGCCGGCAATTGTCAACTGAGATATTCCATCTATACCTCGCAAGTCATTCTCTATCTCTCTTCCGATGGTTTTAAGGGTTTTCAAAGGGATGTTCTCCCCACTTAATGCCAATTCAATAGAGACATTTAAATTTTCATTTTTGGCGACTACTGGTGGCTCCATCTCTGCCGGAAAAGAAGGTACTTTATCAACAGCATTTTTTACATCGGCCAATAAAATATCTATATCATAACCTTTGATCGCCTCTATAGAAATGCTTGCCGTATTTTCCGAGGAAGCTGAAGTAAAACGGTCTATTCCTACTATCCCGCGTAAATTGTCTTCAATTTTTAGCACTACCCCTTCTTCCATTTCTTGTGGAGATGCTCCGGGATAATTGATAGTAATGTCTATAAACTTAGAATCCTGCAAAGGAAAGAAGCTGGATTTTAAGGATAACATCCCAAATGTACCGAGCACCACTACCGCCAGGATAATGACATTCACTGCCACAGGGAATTTTATAAAATGTGTTATAATCGATTTCATTATTTATCTAGTGAATGGTGAAAAACTGTATGAAAAATGCAAAACAGAAATCACCGTTATTGCTCCTCGTAGATACTTACTTTCATGCCGGGGTAAGCTCCCGTAGGCAACTTTGAAAGCACCTTCTCACCATCTTTTAACCCGCTTATCACCACAGACTTTTCCTTATAAAACAAAGGTTCAATTGTCTTCTGAACGAGTATTGAATCCTCAACCACAAATACTTGATTCTTATCAAATACCACACTTCTGCTCAATTCATATGCATTTTCCACCTCCGTGGCCATGATATTTGTTTTCACATACATGCCTTCTTCCAAGCCTTTTCCAGTGACTTGTACAAATACGTTGGTAGTTTGGGTTTCACTGTTAACCAATCTGTTGATTCTTACAATTTCTCCAACCCATTTTTTTGAATCATTATTTGTAGAGGTAACGGTTACCTTTTGACCAATCTCTAAAAAATCAATCATGCTAGCACTCACAGGTGCTTCAATTTCAAAAACTGTAGGCTGAATAAATTCTCCCAACTTTTGTCCGGGCCTAATCAAAGAGCCCGGGGTTACCAAAGCTTCCACCAATACCCCATCAAAAGGTGCCATAATATTGTATTTGGCCAATGTCAACTCCATATTCCTGACATTGTAATAGGTAGAATAAATAGTCCGACCGGTAATAAACATCTTTTCCTGATTGGATTCAGGTTCCGGAAGTGATGGCAAGGGTTTATTTACATCGATTTGACCTAGGAAATCATTCCATTTTTCAAAAGACGTGGAGTAGTCTAAACGGAGATCAGCAAGTGCTGAAGTCACCAAATTCTGAAGACTACTTTTCTGAGACATCAAACTGGCACGGTAAACATCCGATTCTATAGCAACCAAAGGTTTTCCTTTTTTGTAGAAAGCCCCCTCCTTAAAACTACCTATAGGAGATGTCATCACGCCTTGCACTTCTGCGTAAAGCTCAACCCTATTCTTGGCCTCCAAACTTCCGGTAGCTGTAAAGTCTAAGGGTATAGTGGAATTTTTAATGGTTTCAGCAAACACGGTAGCTGTGGAAATTCCTTTATTTTTTAATGGTGGCTTTTTGCTTTCTTTAAGAATATTAGACAAGGTAAACCCGCCAAACAAAACCGCAATACTTACGCCAATAATGATTAGTTTTCTTTTCATATACACTAGTTGCTATTGCAACCACTTTTTAGATTCTCAATATTTTTTTTAATTTTATCTAAAGTTCTTGCCGTTTGTTCAAGCTCCTCCGCCGGTATATTTTCCTGGATTTGTAATACCAGTTTTCTAAAGATCGGAACAGTATTCTGAAACACCAGCTCCCCGTGTTTGGTCAAATGAACCAAATTAATTCGCTTATCCGTTGCAGAAGGGATTCTCGCTACAAGATTTTTCTTTTCCAAAGTATTAATAAATCTGGCCAATGAAGCTTTGTCTCTTTCTGTAATAAACGCCAAATCATTCTGAGGTAAAGGCCCCCTCATAGACAATGCTTTCAATACAAGCATCTGCTTTTTTGTCAAATCAACACCGGCTTCTTTTAGGTTAGTATTAATGAAAATATCTACCCACTTCATCGTCTTTCCTAACCAGGGTAAAATACCATATTCATTAATATAGGGCTTACAATCCTTATCCATTTCTATCAATTTTGGAGCAAATATAAGTAGGATGATTGCATATGCAACTATTCAAATGTTAAAAAATATAAAAATTACCCAATGAATTTAAAGGCGAACCAACAACCTGAAATCATTAGTTTTATAGAGATGTATTTTAGTAGGTGAAAAGTCTAAACTAGATCAACCCTGTAGTTTAGCCTTCAGATTAAAAACCCATACAAAAAAAAACTCAAGGCAGTTCGAAAAATCCACCAATCCGGTGACATTAATTATGAAAAAAGGCTAAAATAAATTTAGCCTCCCCATAAATGATAATTGAAATCCTTAGAACGGTAAAGCAACATTAAACAATTACTCCAGTACACGGACCTAAGTGAAAACCTTAGTTCCAACTATTCCTATTGCTCTCCTTTCGGCTTATCTTGGCGCTGATCACTTATATTGGCTTGAATTTTTTCTTGGGGAAAAACTTCATTCAATTTTTCACCACCTTTGATACCAAAGTCCAGGGTACGGATTGGGAATGGAATCATGATATCTTCCTTATCAAATGCTTTTTTAATGGCAATAATAGCTTCACTTTGACTCTTCAGAAACTCCAATTGACTTTTAAAGGCCACCCAAATCATTATTCTAAAATCAATAGAGCTACTTCCAAAGGCCAAATAAACAAGGTCAATGTCTTTATTTTTATTAATATTGGGAATGTTTTCTACTGCCCCAATAGCAATATCTCTCACCCGCTCCAAATCCTCCCCATAGGATACGCCAACATTTAAATCTATTCTTTTATAAGTGTTCTCGGAATCGTTTACCAAAGGGTTCTGAAACAACATCTTGTTAGGAATAATAACCTCCTGCCCTTGGAATGAGGTCAGCTCTGTGGTTCGTATGCCAATATGTTTAATAATACCACTGTATCCTTCACAATGAATAACCTGTCCAATTTTAAATGGGCGCTTTATGGCCATGAAGAAGCCGGCAATAAAATTGGTAGCAATGTCCTGAAAAGCAAAACCTAAAGCCAAACCAATAATACCTGCCCCGGCAAGCAAGGAAGAAACCGTCTTGTCAAGGTTAAGAAAACTTAAGGCGGTAAAAACTCCTATTGTGATTACAATAATATAGATGACTTTTGATATTATGGAAGAAAGCGAATTATTCTTTATTGCCTTATTCAGAAATCTATCGCTTATATTTTTGACTAACCTGGCGACTAACACAAATGCGATAAGAACCAAAACTGCTACCACAAAATTTGGCAACATTTTAACCATAAGCTCTAACCATCCAACTAATTTTTGAGTAAGGATATCGTAATACTTATTAATTTCCATAATATTCTAAATTCAGTTATCTAATCAATCTAAATCATCTTACTCCAATTAGGTTGAAGCTTACTATAGCCTTATCATTAAGGAACCTACCAATTAACCTATTATATAAAAAATTGTTTTAAACTATTTGACACAACATCAAGTCAATCAGTTGAGAAAACTCAATATTTTATTTTACTATAAAATTAAACTTAATCTCGGCACATTTAATATTAAGCAAAGCCTTACCATTCATAGCGCCTATTTCTTACCCCAACGATTCAGCCCCATATATATGCTTTGTTTCCTATACAGCAAAGGCCAAACTACTTAAAATAGAATTTATTTTATTTTGCCATGGCTTATCCAAAGGAGCGCTGAAGTATCATAGCCTATATCCTCAGCCTTCTTCAGGTACTTGTTCTTGACATCCATAGGTATATCCGTCTCCCTTGAAAGTATCCATAAATATTTTAGACTTTTCCCGGCAACCAAAGCATATTGGTAGTCTTTGTCAATCGCTATCACATTATATCCGGAATAAAATGGTCCGAAAAACGACACCTTAAGCTTCGCCACATCCTCATCCTCCACAAATTTGGCCTTTCCTATGGCTTGAGTCCATTCTTCTTTTTTTGTATTATAACCTCTGTTATCCACCTTAATCGTACCATTATCATTGATGGAATAGGTGGCTGTTGTATTGTTTAAGTTTTTTTCAAACTTGAAATCCATCCTAGCAATCTCATACCATTTACCTAAATATTTTCCCTTCTCAAAGGGTTGTACTGCTTCGGCCCCTTGAGGTATCGTCGCACAAGAAGAAAGCCCCATTATGGATATTCCTGTGAATAGTAAGAAAATTAAAATTTGGTTTTTCATGGAGTTAATGCTGTTTAGAAAATATTTTAACTACTTAAACAAATGTTGTGCCTGTATTTCTATATTCTATAAAAAATCTTGGGTAGGGTAATCCAAATGTTGTTATTACCTCAGTATTTCAGAAAAAAATTCACTGAAACTATCACTATGGATACCATTCTTTTCTAGCGAAAATGTACCGCAAAGCCTCCAAAAACAGGAGCAAGATCTATAATTAAACACCTAATAATTTTGATTATTATAATTTGAAGTTTCTCTGAATAGTTTTTAACATCATTTTTTTGAATATAAAATCCCGAGCATGAATAATTTTTCAAGAAACTTTATATATTCGCACAAACTTTTGAAAGCCAGGTTTTATGAAAAAAAAGGCGGCAGTCATCGACATGGGCACCAATACCTTTCATCTGCTAATGATAGCATTTGACAACGATGGATTTGAGGTAATCTACCAAGAAAAGGTTCCTGTGAAAATCGGTCAAGGAGGCATCAATCAAAACATCATTCTTCCGGAAGCTGAAAAACGCGGATTGCACACCCTTGAGCATTTTCACAACCTCATTATAGGGGAAGGCATCTCCCAAATTTTCGCTTTTGCCACCAGTGCGGTAAGGAATGCTGACAATGGTTTTTCTTTTATCCGGAAAATTAAACAACAAACCGGAATAGATGCACAAATCATAGACGGAGAGCGGGAGGCTGAGTTGATTTACAAAGGTATCCGGTTAAGTGCTTGTCTAAACGCAGAAAATGCCCTGATGATGGATATTGGTGGAGGTTCTGTTGAATTTATTATTGGGAATACCCATGAAATTCATTGGAAAGGCAGTTTTGAAATAGGTGGCCAAAGGTTATTGGACTTGTTTCATTACCATGATCCAATTCTCCCTGAAGAGGTAGAAAAACTATCCATCTACCTATCAGAAAAGTTAGCTCCTCTTATAGAAGCCATTAAAACACATGCTCCCAAACAACTAATAGGAGCTTCCGGTACCTTTGATACTTTGACGGACATGTACCTAGCTTCGGAAGGAAAGAAAAAAGACAGAAAAACTATTCGTCATATATTACCTGTTTCATCCTTTGAAATCATTGCTTCAGACCTCCTGCTACTTGACAAGGCTAAGCGACTAAAAATCCCCGGCATGATCCCCATGAGGGTAGATATGATTGTGGTGGCTTCCTGCCTGATTCGTTTCATCACACAATTTATTCCAACGAATCAATTGATTTGTTCAACTTACTCATTGAAAGAAGGTGCTGTCTCGGAAGCAATGATCAAAACCGGAGAAATAAAAAGTACCAGCCTTTCGCCTACCCAATAAATCAAGGAAGTTCTTCCATTAAGGCTTAACTTTTTGCATTTTTGCACCATCGATCACCCAATTTCTCGTACAATAATGAATTTCACCCACCAACAATTAGAAAAATTTACCATTGCCGTATTACAAAAAATAGGATGCTCCAAAGCTGATGCAAAAACTGCCGCCTCCGTCTTGTTGTCCGCAGACTTAAGAGGAGTGGACTCCCATGGAGTTGCCCGATTGTCAGGATATGTTAGACTTTGGGAAGCAGGACGAATCAACCCTACACCTAATATTAGGGTAGTACAC
This sequence comes from Cyclobacterium sp. 1_MG-2023, assembly GCF_030546805.1. Classification (GTDB taxonomy): domain Bacteria; phylum Bacteroidota; class Bacteroidia; order Cytophagales; family Cyclobacteriaceae; genus Cyclobacterium. The sequence goes on from NZ_JAUOPC010000013.1 coordinate 187,239, forward strand.
GAGACCCCAAGTACGGCTGTGGTGGATGGTGATGCAGGTTTAGGTTTGGTGGTTGCCCCCTTTGCCATGAAAGTGGCCATAGAAAAAGCCAAAACAGCCGGAACCGGATGGGTATCTGTAAAAAACTCCAATCATTACGGCATTGCGGGTGTGCATGCAATGGAAGCTTTGCAACACGACATGATCGGCATTTCACTAACGAATGCTAGTCCCTTGGTAAGCCCTACCTTTTCGAAAGAGCGTCTTTTGGGAACCAATCCCATATCGGTAGCCATTCCTGCCAATGAGCAACCCCCATTTGTTTTGGACATGGCAACAACTACTGCCGCCAATGGCAAACTGGAAATCTTACAAAGGAAAAAAGAACAAGCTCCTGAAGGATGGATCCAAGACAAGCATGGGCAATCGACTAGGGATCCTTTAGGGGTGAAAGAAGGGGGTGCCCTTTTGCCCCTTGGTGGTGATAGAGAACATGGTTCTCAGAAAGGCTATGGATTGGGAGCGGTAGTAGATATCTTTTCTGCAGTACTTTCAGGTGCCAATTACGGCCCTTGGGTTCCCCCCTTCGTTGCATTTTTGGATCCTCACCCTAATCCAGTTGGAGAAGGTTTGGGCCATTTCTTTGGTGCAATGCGTGTGGATGCCTTCAGGCCTGCTGATGATTTCAAACAACATATGGACAACTGGATCAGCCGGTTCCGAGAAGCTACACCGGTGGATGGTCAAGAGAAAGTATTGATCCCGGGAGATCCTGAAAGGGAATTAGAACAAGAAAGAAAAGTCAATGGGATACCTTTATTATCAGCTGTGGTAGAAGATCTACGTTCACTGGGTGATAAATTAGGCGTAGCCTGGGAATAAGCTACTGAACACCAATTGAATATTAAACGATTTTTACAAACCCTCGGCCCCGGCATTCTCTTTGCCAGCACAGCCATTGGTGTATCTCACTTGGTGCAAAGCACCAGAGCAGGAGCTGAATACGGCTTTGGTTTGGTGGGGTTCATAATTGCAGCGAACCTCTTCAAGTGGCCGTTTTTCGAATTTGGCTCCAGGTATGCAACAGCCACAGGTGAGTCCCTGATCGATGGATACCAAAAAATCAGTCCTTGGTTTTCTCGCTTGTTTCTAGGCATAAACTTGCTTTCCATGTTTTTCGTTAATGCCGCCGTTACCTTTGTGGCAGCAGGTTTTTTACAAAACTTATTTAATATAGAACTGTCACCAAGCTATTTCTTTGTCCCTTCTATCCTATTGCTGCTGATCTCTTTTCTTTTTCTTGCTTTGGGAAAGTATTCTCTGCTCGATTCAGGTATAAAAGTCATCGGAAGCTTTATGTTTTTGAGCACACTTTTGGCTTTCTTTATTGCTCTTTTTAATGGCCCCAAAGTTCCTATAGAAGATTATTCCATCTTCACCGAATTGACACCTCAATCTTTGCCATTCGTTATTGGCTTAATGGGCTGGATGCCCACAGCCATAGACGCATCAACATGGAATAGCCTATGGACCATCGCTCGAAGAAAGCAAAGTGGCTACGCTCCTACCGTTAAAGAATCTGTTTTTGAATTCAATTTTAGCTATTGGATATCTTCTGCACTTTCCATATGCTTTGTAGTGCTAGGAGCATTTTTGCTTTTCAATACGGGAGACACACTACCGGACAATAACGTTTCTTTTGCCACAGGAGTGGTAAATTTATATGCCACTCAATTGGGCTCCTGGGCATATATGATCATCGCTGCTGCAGGTTTTTCCATTATGTTAGGCACCTGCATTGGAGCCATGGATGGCTACGCTCGCTCCACCGCTAGAGTAATCGCAGTAATGAATAATCGGCAAGAAAAAAATGCGGACTATCTTTTGTGGTTGACCTTGATAACCCTTGGGGGAATTCTGGTAATCGGTTTTTTTATGGCATCTTTTAATCAATTAATAGGATTGGCCACAACCATATCTTTCCTAATTGCTCCTATCATTGCCATCCTCAATTACAAATTGATATTTAGCCAACATCTAACTAAAGCACAACAACCGGGAAATTGGATGCGTTGGCTCTCCATTGCTGGAATTGGTTTCCTTTTTTTATTTTCCTTAGTATTTGTCTATTTCAGTTGGATCAAATAGATCCGGCAACAAGCTGTGAGGGATTATTTTACCATTAAAAATTCGTAGAGGCTAATTTCCAATCAGCGAAACCCGCTGAGAAACTTTAAATCAGTTACGAAAATCCCCAGTCCACTAAGCACAAATACCCCTTATTCCAAGGGAGGGGAATTTATTTCGAAACCATTCTAAAATACAACCTTGATATAGTATTAAACCAAGAAACTAAATCAAAACCTTATCAAACTCCACCTCTTGTGCAGCCAGAACAAAAACCTTGGTAGGCAAAGATTTGGTTCGTTCCTTCAATTTGACATAGTAATCCTCAAAAGCTCCCTCTTCTTCAGGCACTGCCAAGCCCATCATGATCATATCACTGTTTTTCGACTCTTCAGCCATTATATCCCAAAAATTCCGGCCCTCAGCTGTCAATATCTGATAGTCGAAACCTGTACGCATCCCTTCAAAAATTTTATCCAAATTATCTTTTGCTCCTGCATAGGCCTCTTTATTTGGAACGACCATCTTCACATTTACAGAAGCTTGTTGCCATTCCCTGCTGTTTTTCAAAAGGTAGGCCAGAATTATCATCAAGCTTCCATTTCGCTTTAACCCTCCCCACCAGATGTCAATCACTTTCTTTTCCTTAAAACCTATATTCCCTTCATCCTGAACGATGATTACATTTTTCCTGGATTTATAGAAATGCCTTATCATTTCTGAATAGGGCACCAGGCTTCGGTTTTCTCTGGTATCTCCCAGCAAAATGGTATTGGGAACCAACTGTCCCAAACCGTAAGAATTGACCATATGCATGGCCCCTGAAAAAGGGTCAGATGCCCGGACCACTCTTACCAAAGCCTGTATATTTTTATTGGCCAAATAATCCATAATTCTTCCCTCAAAATCCTTGACTTTCTCTTGAGGAACATTGGATTCAGATACAATGGTGGTCACAGTAAACAGTGCATTACCATTGGTGATATCATCGGCAAGTTCAATCAAGCGCCACCTCTTCCCGGGAGAGCCCGACAAAACAAGAATATTGGGGCGCCAACTTTTGGCATTGGCCTCTTTCTCTAGCCTAAATAAAGCATACCTTATTATAGAAGAAAAAACTCCTCTTCCCAGGCCTCCCCACGTCGCCTCAATTTTTCTCCTTTCCAGCCAAACAAAAATGATCCCTATCACCGAAAAAGCCATAAGGGTTGCCAAAGCATTAATCAAAATCATCACTCCTGCACAACCAAGGGCACCCAAAAGTGAAAACACCCAATGAACCTTAAACTTGGGTCTGAAAGAAGCACTTCCTAAAAACCGCTCTGTGGCTGCCGTAATATTTAAAACCGCATAGGTGGTTAGAAAAAACATGGTGAGCACAGGGGCAATGAGATTTAAGTTACCAAAATACACCGTCAATAGGGTGATGCCAATGGTAAAGAGCGTTGCCGCTCTAGGAATCTTTTCCTTCCCTCCTACTTTACTAAATACACCGGCCCATTTGGGCAAAATCTTATCATTGGCCAAGGCCTGCAATACTCTTGGTGCTCCCAATAAACTACCGGTGGCACTTGACAAGGTTGCTCCCCATATCCCCAGCACAATGGCTCCACCCCAAATGGCAATATCCTGCATAATAAGAGGATTATCGATCAGTGTAGAAGCATCTGCTCTGCTAGCCAATATCACCGGTAATATCATATAAATCAAATAGCCCACACCAATGGCCATAAAAGTTCCTTTGGGTATGGATTTGGAAGGGTTTTTTAAATCTCCTGACATATTTACCCCTGCCATAATTCCGGTAACTGCCGGAAAGAAAATAGCAAAGACCTGCCAAAAATCTACCGACTGCGCTGCCGGCACTCCCCAAAGTTCAACATTTGAGTCCTCCATGGGACTACCAAATGCCAAAGACAATAAAGATAGTGCAATCAAGCCCATGATAAAAAACTGGCTTTTGATCGTGGCTGTGGTGGAAAACAAGGCCAATCCACCTAAAACCAAGGTGGTAATTATCCCTACCCACTTCATATCCAAGGCAGGGAAAATAGCAACGACAGATTCAGAAAAACCAATGACATACAAGGAAACTGAAAAAGCCTGAGCCAGGTATAAGGGTATCCCTACAGCACCACCAATTTCTGCTCCCAAAGACCTACTGATTAAAAAATAGGCTCCTCCACCTTTTACAGGCGCATTGGTAGCAATGGCCGATATTGACAAGGAAGTCAGAAAGGTAATGGCAGTTGAAAGGGTTACGATAAGTAAGGTCCCAATCAAACCCACATTCCCCACAACCCAACCAAACCTTAGGTACATGATAACCCCCAAGATGGTCAGTAAAGAAGGAGTAAAAACCCCACCAAAAGTACCAAGTTTGGCCGAACCGGCATTTTTTATATTTTTTATATTCATATGAATGCGCTACAGTCTAGGTTTCAGCTAATCGTACAAAGCCAAGTTATCACTGGGTCAAATGATCGCATCGATTTATTTCCCGGGTAATGCCACCCCTTAAGGTCTTGGTAATTTTTGGCCATGACCTTTGCAAAAAACCCGGACCAATATTTATGTCGAGGTAAAATAATGGAGATTTTGGATCGAATATCTTATTTATTATTAACCTTTTTCACCAAGATCACCCAGTCTAAATCAATTTCTTCAGGAGCTTTTCCTAATGAGGTGTTTTGTCCACCCGACACTTGCTTTAAAGCCTCATTTTGAGACCTGGCGCCTGTTCTCGGGTTAAACCAATGAATTTCAAACAGCCCTTCAGGCAATTTGAGTTCCCCTTCCCCACCATCTCTGAGGTAATATACAAATACTTCATCATTGGCAGCTAGCAACCAGGCATTTGCTGCTTCATTTTTTTGAGGGGCCAATTCTTGAAAAGGGATTTCACTTTTGGTGAAAAAGTTTTTGGCATGATTCATCAGCTCATAATAGGCTTGGTATTTTCGGTAATCTTGTATTCTTAGATCTTCGCCTTTCCCAATATACACTTCCGTTCCTGCGGCACCGGCCATTAAGGAAGCCCAAAGGGAATGCTTTCTCCACACATCCAATTCCGGATACTCAGGGCCGGTATAAGGCTCATCATAAGAAACTACCCAAGGATGCCCCGAAGCAGCAGAGGCTTTTCTCCAATGCAAAATCCGGTCATACCCATGTGTTACGTCTTGGAAATTTCCCTGAAAACTTATCCCCGTATAGGATGGATCACCCACCAAATCTTCGAAAATTGCATCTGTATTTGAAGGACCATTATGAACCACAATTAATTCATCATAAGGGAGTAATTCTTTAAGGTAAGCAGCGAATTGTTTCCTCTGCTGGGTGGTAATTGATTTTCCGTAGCCTTCATCTTTTTGCCAACCGTTTTCTTCTCCTATATTCCAAGTTACCGCATTAAGGTAACCAAATCTGGCAGCTAATTCTCTATAAAAAAGCTTTCGGCTGTTGGCAAAATCACCCCCTTCTTTAAATTCAAAATAGGATTGATTCTCTTGCTCAGACAATACAAATTGAACCATCATCCCTTCCTGCATCATATAATCAAAAAGCCCTTGCCACTGATCAAGTTTGGAGACATCATATTGGTAATAATCATCCTGCCCAACCCATGGAAAGGCTGTCTTTCCATCGCCATAAGCACTCATTAGCAAAAAGTAATGGGAATTGATGCCTTGCTTTTTAAGGTAATTGACCACCCCGACTATCCCTTTCCCTTTATCTTTATGCCAAAGCAGATCACCTTCTTCCCAATCAGCGATGTGTTTCTTATAAGTCCTTTCAGAATCAGTTCCATCAAACTCCTTGTATTGGAGCAATACCTCCGGCGCATTGGCTCCCATTTTAAAAAAATATTCCCCATTGGTGAATTGAAGAAAATGCTCCCCAATATATTGTAATTTCCCTTTGCCCAAAAAGCCAGCTTGGCTTGTATCTGCAGGGGTTACAGTAAATGTTCCTTGCTCACCATCAAAGGCCAAACTGTTTCCTTTGGCATCTCCTGTAGCGATAGCTATATTTTCACCTTCTAAAAAGCTGACACGATAGGACCATTCTCCCGGTTTTAGGGGCAATAAGTGGGCCCTCCACACCTTACCGCTTTCAGCTCCACTCTCACCGGCTTCACCATCCGCTGCAAAATACCCCGGCACCACTATGTTTTCACCATCAGGGTCGGTAAAATGCACCTCCATTTTATAATTTAAAAATGTCGCTTTGTCTTCAGTCAACTCCGGCCCATTCCATGAAAACGTCATTTTTTGGTAGGCAAAAGTATCCCCTTGAATCGGTGATTTCTGACTGCAGGCGATTAAAATAAACCCCATTAGGGAAAAGCAAATAAATGGTATAGGGCGCATAAAATTTTAGGTTTAATGGTTGGATTATTGGCTAAATATAGGAAATGCATTGACCAATTCATAAAGTGCTTTTTGATTAGAGACTAAAGTAAGTACACTCCGTTTTTCACTTATAAAATGCGCTTGATTTAAATTTATTGAATAGGGATTACCAGCAAATGTGATCCGTATAAATGGTTGTCAATTTATATTTCACAACAAATTCAAATCCGTATTGAACAATTTTTTCTTGATTTTTGTACATTATATAATCACAAACCTGATATCCCTATGAAAATACTAAGTCAAACAAGCGTAATTCCTGCTTTAATTCTATTCACGGCCTTCTCCTGTGCTCCAAAGCAAATAGAAACTGAGGAAAAAGTAGAAGCCATTAACTTAAGTCATATGGACACCTCCACCCGTGCGCAAGATGATTTTTTTCAGTATGTCAATGGAACCTGGTTAGCAGAGGCAGAAATACCTGCAGACCAAGGGAGATGGGGTAGCTTTCTGGAACTTAGAGATCAAAGTATAGCCGGGGTAAAGCAGGTCATGGAAACAGCCAAGGCCAATATTTCCGAGTATCCTAAAGGAACTGATCAATACAAGGCGGTGACATTTTATACCATTGGAATGGATTCTTTATTGGCAGAGAAAAGAGGTCATGAAGCACTACTCCCTTGGTTTGATCAGATTGATCAGATTAAATCCACGGAAGAGCTGCAGACTTTTATAGAGAAAGTCCACCCAGCAGGGATAAGTGCCTTTTTCAATATCTACGTAAGTTCTGATGCCAAAGACTCCGACAAAAATGCCTTATACCTAAGTCAGGGAGGGCTTGGTTTGCCTGACAGGGATTATTATGTGGATGAAAGCAACGAAAAATTCAAAGAAATCAAGGCGAAATACGAGGCCCATATTTCCAAGGTATTTCAACTACTAGGCAGTTCGGAGTCGGCAGCCCGCAAGGTGGCAGAAGATGTTTTGGCGATAGAAACAAAGCTCGCGGCTGCCAGCAAGACCAGAATCGAAATGCGAGATGCAGAAGGCAGATACAATAAATATTCAGTAGAAAAACTTCAGGAAGAGGCTCCTTCACTCAATTGGTCTTCCATGTTTGAATCATTCGGTGCAGCCACCGATGAGGTTATCGTCAGCAGCCCGGATTTTATGCTTGCCCTGGAAAAGGTTTTCAGTGAATCGAGTCCTGAAATGTGGCAAAACTACTTAAAATGGCACTTAGTGCGCAAGTCATCTCCCTATATGAATCATGCATTGGTCCAGGCAAATTTTGACTTTTACGGAAAAGAATTGCAGGGAACAGAAGCATTGAGAGCCCGGTGGAAAAGGGTGCTGAGCAGTGCCGAAGGAGCTGTAGGAGAAGCCATAGGTAAATTATACACCGAAGAATTCTTTCCCGAGGAAGCCAAAGAAAAAGCCAATGAGATGGTCAATAATATATTGGAAGCCATGGGTGATCGAATCCAAAACCTGGACTGGATGAGTGATGAAACCAAAGCCAAGGCAATGGACAAGCTGGCTACATTCACAGTAAAGATCGGCTATCCGGATAAATGGGAAAGCTATGCTGCCCTAGAGCTGGATGACAATAGGGAGACCACCTCCTACCTGTCCAATATTATTGCTGCCAACCAATTTCAATTTCGCAAAAATATGGACAAACTGGGTAAGGAAGTGGATCGCTCGGAGTGGTTTATGACGCCTCAAACGGTAAATGCCTACTACAATCCTACCTATAATGAAATAGTATTCCCTGCGGCCATTCTTCAGCCACCTTTTTACAATTATAAAGCAGATGCTGCGGTAAATTATGGTGGTATAGGTGCTGTAATTGGACATGAGATATCCCATGGATTTGATGATCAAGGCAGTCGCTACAGTCCGGATGGCAACTTGGAAAACTGGTGGAAAGATGAAGATCTTGAACGCTTTAAGGAGAGAACAGGAGCACTTGTGGCCCAATATGATCAATATGAACCTATTGAAGGATTGAACGTGAAAGGTCAACTTACCTTGGGGGAAAACATTGGTGACCTAGGTGGTGTACTGGTGGCCTATGATGGGCTTCAAATGCATCTGGAGGAGCACGGCAACCCGGGAGAAATTGATGGATTCACTCCCTCACAAAGATTTTTCCTTTCATGGGCTACCGTTTGGCGCACCAAAAGCAGGGAAGAGGCCTTGCGCACCCAAATCCAAACAGACCCTCATTCACCGGCACAATATCGTGCCAATGGTCCATTGGTCAATGTTGACGCTTTTTATCAGGCCTTTGATGTCAAAGAAGGGGATCAAATGTATGTCGTACCGGAGGAGAGGGTAAGAATCTGGTAAAGTGAATCTCAATAAGAGTTATTGATATATTTTAATGCTTGATCAAGCCCCTTCCCTTCAAAGAAGGCAATCAAGTTTAGGATTTAAAAAGAGTTCTCGGTTTCGGGAACTCTTTTTTTTAGCTGGTTCTCCATCCATAGGGCATTACCGTCATTTACGGCCTTAAAAGTTTCATAAATTAACAAATCCCCAAAACCCGGTAGGGTTGTCATTTTTGTAGCCAAGGCTGCCAAGCCTTGGTAAAAAAAGGAGAACAACCTGATTTTGGCGGTATTGTTGCTTTTTTTTCCGCAACAATACTGACAAAATCACTAACGATTATGGTTATCCTAATTTCTACCTGTTCATTTTTGGCTTGATCCAAAAACGAACCAAAAAAATCAAGGCTGTATGTAAATCTTAACGCAAAATGAATCACTCCCTAGCTAAACAAAAAAAACTCGGCCGAAAAGGCCTCAAACAGATTTTTGTTTTTAACGCCATTGAGCAATCCATTTTACTAATTTCCATAAGGCCTAAAAAAGTAAATAGAATTAAACAAGCTTAGGCAGCTAAAGGTATATAGACTAGATATTTAACCTAGCCTAGAATTCATTTTCCCTTAACATTACTCGCTATGGTAATCAACATAACAAATCCCAAAAACCCCATAGGGGTGTCAGTTTTGTAGCCAAGGCTGTGAAGCCTTGGTTAAATGAAAGGCTAACAATCTGATTTTGGCGGTATTGTTGTTTTTTTTCTGCAATAATGTTGACAAAGTCATTTATTGAGTGTTTTCTAAACCACGGTTACAACGCTGTTATATTTCGCCATGTCGACATGTTTTTTTTATTTTGAGCCCTGAAAGGGTGATATCTACCAGCGATGGGTGAGGCCCATCGTTAAAAGACATGCGATTTTTCAAGCCCTGACGAGGGCGGTATAAAATCCTCTTTGCACAGACCTACATTCAACAAAGTAGGTCTCGGTTCTATTTAAATCCTGTAACATTGGTTCGCCTTGCTTTAAGATAGACAACCTTCGGAACTTGGAATTTCTGCCAGTTACGAAAGTTTCAGTCCAAACGCTGGAGACTTGAGAGCAAGGAACCTGTTATATGCCGTGGTGTCCAGGCTACCGTATTACAGCATTTTAGGTTTCCGAGCATTATTGTTTAAGTATATCAATCAGGTCTTTATTAATATAGAGTATTTCTCGCCCGACTTTTTGAGATTTTAAAACTCCAATTTCTTCTAATTCTTTTAAGTATCTCGATGCAGCTTTTCTTTCAACACCCAATCTGGATACTACAAAATCAATTTTTGAATACGGCTGCTCAAAAAGTAATTCAACAAGTTCTTTCCTGTAAATTTTTGGTAATCCTTTTTGAACTTTAATTATAGTATTGTCTAACAGGCTCTTAATGCTCGTTATTTTCATAATAGTATGCTTCGATGTATTTTCAACCGCTTTTAGCATAAACATTATCCAGTTCTCCCAATCTCCATCATGATTGGTTTTATTTAATAATCGATAGTATTCTGGTTTGTTCTCAATTATATAGGAACTTAAATATAAAATTGGAACGTCAATCAAGTCGTTAAGTATCAAGAAAAGGATATTTAGAATTCTTCCGGTTCTACCGTTACCATCATAAAATGGATGAATGCTTTCAAACTGATAATGCAGTATCGCAAGGTTTATTAAAGGTGATAATTCACTGTCATTCTGGTTATAATAATTGATGAAATTTGTCAATAATTCTAAAATTTCGATCTTGTCTTGTGGGGGAGTATATACAACCTCTCCTGTTTTATCATTTTTGAGAACAGTTCCAGGTGTGCTTCTAATCCCTGCTGTATTATCGACTAATTCTTGCTGTATGTTAACTATGTCATTAACTCGAATAAACCCTTGTTCTTTAGCTATATGAAATCCTGAGAATATGGCTTTACGGTAATTTACGACTTCTTTTATTTCAGCAGATAGGGATATTTTTTTACCTGCTAATGCCTTATATAACTCATCTTGTGTTGTAATAATATTTTCAATCTCGGAGCTATCCTTTGCCTCTTGAAGTACTATTGCATTAATTAGCATTGCCTGATTGGGAATTGTCTTTGCGATACCCTTAAGTTCAGCTAAGGCAGCTGTTGACCTATTTGTCTGTCTTAAGATTTCAATAGTCTCAACTTTTTCTCTTGGGGGAGGAAGTAATTCAAGCTTATAATGTGGTGCATTTTGTCCCATGTCTTTATTATCTGTCCCAAAAATACAAATTTCGGTACATATATTTAGGGTGACCGCTTCATTTTGCTTGAAAACTAACGTCATAGCAATAAAATGAGGAAGGACGAAGGGGTTCTTCATTCTTCGTCGCATGTTACACACCGGTACTTTTAAGGCCTATTTTATGTTTTCGAACTGTAATTTAGGAAAATGCCCAGTCATCTTGTTTGTAAATCGTTCTGTATTATCTTTCCCCCAATTTCGTGCTATATAATACTCAGTATCGTTGTAAATAAATTCAGGTTTGTGGTTGATTCTATATTTACGGTACTTTTCTTCATTTTCTGTAACTTCATTTTTTTGTTTGAGTAAATCAAAGCTTGAGGTTCGATCATTCTTCAGGAGTTGGAATGTTTCATGATTAATCAAATTGAATTTTTCTAAAGTGTCTACAGTACATCGTCCAATATCTGATTTTTTAATCTCTTTATGTATTAATCTTTCATCGTAATAGATGTTATAAAGGGACCTATCTCTCGTTGACCCTTGAAGTTGATCTAAAGTTGATTTAAATTGTTCCCTAACTTCTGGTTCAACTTTTGGATCAGTTGTCATTGCATATAAAGAAGCCAATATCAGTTTTTCATTTTTATCCCAAAATTTGGATAGAAGTTCTCTTTCTTTATTTCCTAAAGCCATAATTAACCCTTGTTTATATTCATCATCCTCATTTATACTTGGTTGACTTAGTGAATTTAGATAGTCTCTAACAATATATCGTGTCGTCCCCGAAATATTTGTGTTGAGAATTGGTTCTAAGATCGAGTCTGCAATTAGTTGGTAATTAATCTGAATGAAGCTTTTACAGGTACATTCTGGTTCATCGAGTTCTATCAGATCTAAAGAAGAAATTGGTGTAAGAAATACATAGATATTTGTACAATTTGAATCTTTGAGACCTTCAAAATAATTGAAATATTTATTTGTTTGATCGCTATGTTCAACCGAACCAACCTTATTTTCAATTATAACCTTGAAACTTTGATTTTGATCTGAGTAATTAACTTCACCCTGTATAAGAATATCTAGCCTTCCATATTTCCCAACTGATTTTTCGGCGAAAGTCTCTATTTCTTTGAGTTCATAATCTTCAACGATAATTGAATCTATAAAATTCGATGCTAGATTTAATTGATCTCTTTTTGATTGATGAAAAATGAGATTTAATAGTTTCCTAACTGCAAAATCTCCTATTTGGTGAGATTCATTTGGATTAAATATCCACGACAAGAAATTATTATGGGCTGCTTCCTTTCTACTCACTCCTAGAATTTCTGAAAATGACTTTGTGCTGTAATAGGTTGAAAGTTCCGCTACGATCGCATCGTTATTGAATCTTTTTATCAATTCTCGTATTTCCGATATTTCTAAACTTTCACTATTCATAAGGAATCTTCATTTATGTCCTTTGATGGTATGTAACATTTGTATATATACCCATTTAGCCACACAATTGAGCATACAACCAACAGCTTCGGCTTTTTTTTCTTACAAATTAAGGATTTCAGACTAGCAATTCTTTGTGTTCACTAAAATTTAAAAGTAAAACTCAAGGAATCCCAAAAACCCCATAGGGGTGTCATTTTTGTAGCCAAGGTTGTAAAGCCTTGGTCAAAACGATAAGCACGACACGATTTTGGCGGTATTGTTGCATTTTTTTTTTGCAACAATGCTGACAGAATCCCTTTTATCAGAATCATAAAATATAATCAATATAATTCATAGGGGAATTTAACCTTTTGAGATGGTTTATTGACTTTTTCTAATGGCTACCCTTTTTCTTTTCCTGTTCATTTTTGGCTTGATCCAAAAACGAACCAAA
>NZ_JAUOPC010000014.1 GCF_030546805.1 Cyclobacterium sp. 1_MG-2023
TCATCTTTGCGACTCCGCGGCTCTGCGTGCAAATCCTAAAGTTTATTTAACTATAAATCCTCGCTAAGGCGCTAAGACGCTAAGATTTTAATACCCTTCTTGGCGACTCCGCGACTCTGCGCGCAATTTTAACGATTATTATAAATTATTTACCACTCTTGTTACTCCTTCTTTTATTAAGGATTCATTGAAATTAATTAGCAATCCAAGCTTAAGCCCAGTAAGCTTTAAGTAGGTTAACACTTGCTTAAAATGAACTGGTGCAATAGCACTTACAGATTTTAATTCTAGCAATACCAAGTTCTCAACAATCAAATCCGATCGAAAACCAGGCCCCATTTGGACACCTTTCCAAATTACGGGAATGGTTTGTTGACGGGAAACGCGCAAGCCTTTCTGACTTAGTTCATAATACAAAATCTCCTCGTAAACTGACTCAAATAAACCCGGGCCAAGCGTCACATGAATCTGATAACAAGTATCTACTATAATTTTAGAAAGTTCGTTTTCGGTCATCTTTTTACGGGTTTGATCTCTATATCCTCGCAAAGGCGCTAAGACAAAAAGATTTTAAATACCCTTCTTGGCGGCTCCGCGGCTCTGCGCGCAATTTTTAATGTTTATTTAACTATAAATCCTCGCTAAGACGCTAAGGCGCAAAGATTATAAATAACTCTTCTTGGCGGCTCCTCGGCTCTATGTGCAATTTTTAAAGTTTATTAACTCTAAATCCTCGCTAAGGCGCTAAGACGCAAAGATTTTAATACCCTTCTTGGCGACTCCGCGACTCTGCGTGCAATTTTTAATGTTTATTTAACTATAAATCCTCGCTAAGACGCTAAGGCGCAAAGATTTTAAACACCCTTCTTGGCGGCTCCTCGGCTCTATGTGCAATTTTTAAAGTTTATTAACTCTAAATCCTCGCAAAGGCGCTAAGACGCAAAGATTTTAATACCCTTCTTAGCGACTCCGCGGCTCTGCGCGCAATTTTTAATGTTTATTTAACCATAAATCCTCGCAAAGACGCTAAGACGCAAAGATTTTAATATCCTTCTTAGCGACTCCGCGTACAATTTTTAATGTTTAACTTATAAGTTAGCATTTTTTTCGAACTCATTCAAAAACTCGGGCTACAGCAAGTCTAGATTATTTTTTTCAATTTCCACTTAACTTATCCCAAGCATATTTTGCTGGTTTTCAGACCTTCGCCCATGAAACACCTAGGCTCCGTTTTATTTTTGGCATGGTATTGGAAAAGATTATTATCCTCGCACAGACGATTTTAAATGAAATTTGAATCCAGAAGCTTAAAATAATTCTCGCATTATGTCACAGGGCTCCAAAGAACAGAAGTACAGGTTAAAGGACACTTGGTCTTTATTGAAGGCAACTTATAAAGAGTGGTCGGATGATGACGCTTTTGGTAATGCAGCTTCAGTAGCCTACTACGCAGTTTTCTCATTACCTGGTCTGTTACTTATTATTGTATCCATAATTGGAATTTTTATGGACAGGACAGATACTGTCGCAGAAATCACTTCAGGATTGACAAGTATGATAGGCGCTGAATCTGCAGAAAGTATCGCGGAAATTTTAGTCAATGCGAATATAGCCGATCAATCCGTCCTTATGAGCATCGTAGGGCTTGGCACCATGCTTTTTGGTGCCACAGGGCTTTTTGTTCAATTACAGAAATCTTTAAATTCTATTTGGGAGGTAAAAAAGAGTGAAAAAGCTGGTATAAAAACCCTTTTGAAAGACAGGGCTACCTCACTTGGGATTATTATAGTAATAGGCTTTTTACTGCTCATTTCATTGGTATTGAGTACTACAATCTCTTCAATAGGTGGTTGGTTGACACGTAATTTTGGTGAAAGTCTTTTTATCGTGGCTTATTTAGCCAATATTGTTCTTTCAATAGTCATCATTGCACTGCTTTTTGCAGCAATATTTAAAGTTTTACCAGATGTAAATATTAAATGGCGAATGGTATGGACAGGTGCTATTCTCACATCAGTACTATTTACGATAGGAAAAGCACTTATTGCATTTTATTTAAGTGAGTCAAATCCGGGCGCAACATTTGGTGCTGCAGGAGCAATTATTCTTTTTCTGCTGTGGATTTCCTATTCCTGCCTTATTCTTTTCTTTGGCGCTGAATTCACCCAAGTATATGGAAGAAAATACGGCTATCAATTAGAACCCTCCAGCCATGCCGTTAGAACTTCTGATTTTGAACAGAAGAAAGATAAACTAATCAAAACGCAAAAAGAGGATAAAAAAGTGCTTTGAAAGCAATGTTATCCGAAAGGAATTTTTACAAATTATTTACAATTCTTGTTAGGTTATTGTTCCTCGCTAAGGCACCAAGACGCAAAGGTTCATAAGGTTAATTCTTTTTGAATTGGTAAACGTTTACCTGGTTTTCTTTTTCTTTGCGACTCTGCGGCTCTGCGGCTCTGCGTGCAATTTTTAAAAGTCCTTTTGTAAGTTAATGTTCTCGCTAAGGCGCTAAGACGCAAAGCTATAAAGGATACTTCATTTTGAATTGGTAAACCTTTACTGAGTTTTCTTTTTCTTCGCGACTCCGCGGCTCTGCGTGCAATCTATCCTATAAGTTAACAATTTTTCAAATCAGCTCAAAAGAATATATCCTACCAGCTTTTTATATATTTACCAGATAGTCACAAATGACCCAAAGCTGTATAACTTATACCATGAAGTATCTGAGAAGCATTGCCTGTATTGCCCTACTTTTTATAACCCAACACTTAATGGCGCAAGAGCCATGGAAAAACCCAATCCAGAAAGAAGAACGGCTGGGTTCACCCCTCGTGGAAACCTCGCCGTTTGTGTTTCAAAAGAAGTTATACCTTCTGGAAAATAACCAGCGATTTTGGGATATTCCGGGAGCAAAACCGGGCGACTATTTTCATGAGGACGAAATCCGTATTAGAGACCTAGAAACAGATCAAATAATTTCCACTCCTCTGAAAAACCATGGCTTTGGAACAGTTTTGACATGGGAGGGCAAGGTATATGTTTTTGCCGGGGATTATGGGGAAGGAAAACCCTGGCGAAAAATGACGGAAATCACAATGACTAGCTCTGAAGATCTTATCAATTGGAGTAAACCAAAAACTGTCCTTCGTGCAAATGACAATGAGTATTTTTTTAATACTGCTGTTACGAGGGGGAAAGATGGTTTTGTACTGCTGTATGAAACCAGTGACCAACAGTGGAAACCTTTTACCTTTAGGTACATGAGCTCTTCGGATTTGGAGACTTGGGAAGAAATTCCGGGGGCGATTTACGGAGTGGACAAGTATGTTGGCGGACCAGCCCTTTATTATGAAGGGGATTGGTATTACACACTCTACCTAGAATCTCTTAAACCAGGCTATGAAACACGCATTACCCGCTCCAAAGACCTTGTCAATTGGGAAGATGCACCCGAAGACAGACCTTTCGTTACTTTTAATCCGGAACATAAAAACATTCCATTGATTGATCCTGACATCTCTGAGAACAACGCTTCTGATGTGGAACTCTGCTATTTTCAAGGTAAAACCATCCTTTATTTCACAGGAAGCGATCAAACTACAGCAGGGGATTTACAGCGAGCTACTTACGATGGAACACCCAAGGAATTGTTTGAGCATTTCTTTAAAGCTGAAGGGCAATCCGATGTAGCACCAAAACACCAAGGAGACTGGCTACCGGTATTGGAAGCAGGCACAGAAGGTGGCGGAACAGCCATTTTTTCTACTGAGCCATTACGAACTCGCCCCACAGAAAGTCAATTGGCTTACCAAGAAAGGCAGTTGGGGGCCTTTATTCACTTTGGGCCTGCCACCTATATAGGCTCTGACATGATGAGTGTCCCCGCTGCAGAAATATTTAATCCCAACAGACTTGATGCGGAACAATGGGCCAAAACAGCCAAATCTTTTGGCGCCAAACACATCGTATTAACAGCAAAACACCACAATGGCTTTTGTCTCTGGCCTACGGAAACCACAGATTATTCGGTGAAGAATGCTACTTGGAAAAACGGTAAAGGAGATGTTGTCAGGGAGTTTGTAGATGCTTGTAGAAAGTATGACCTGGAAATTGGTCTCTATGTATCCGGTGGAGACAAGCATTTTGGCTGTACCAGCACACCCAATCCACAAGGAGAACGCAAAATTGTAGGAGACATCCACAAGTACTTCCCTATTTTTCTGGAGCAGCTCAGAGAGTTGCTGACCAACTATGGAGAAATCTCCTACCTTTGGTTTGATGGTGCCTATGATCCCTTTGGTTGGGATGTCATGGATCCTGAGACCAAGCAACCATTGGGCACGGCCTATGGCGATGCAATACACAATATGGTGCGGCTTTTGCAACCAAAGGCAATTGTAATGGGAGGAACCAAACCTGATGTTCGCTGGTCGGGAAGTGAACAAGGATGGGCGGCTTATCCTTTAGACAATGTGGTGCAGCCGGGAGAAGGTTTTGATAAATGGGTAGGTCCACAAAGTGCGGGATGGATTCCTGCTGAAGCCAACCTCCATACCCGATCAACTTGGTTTTGGCAACCGGATTCAGATAAAACCTTACGTGACCTTCCTTTTATGATGAATGTATATTCCGAATCAATCGGTCGAGGGGCCAACCTTTTGGTCAATATGACTCCTGACACCAGCGGCCTGATTCCAGCTGCTGAAGTAATGCGACTGGAAGAGTTTGGAGAAGCCATTACGGAAATTTTTTCACATCCAGTGGCCAATTATGATCAGCCGCAAAGCAATAACAATACGATTTACACCCTTACAATTCCTAAAAACCAATCACCCAACCTAATGGTTTTGGAAGAAAACATTGCCAATGGACAACACATCAAGCAATATACTCTTGAAAGTTTTAAAGGTGGAAAGTGGCAAACTGTAGCGGAAGGGCAAACCATTGGCAGAAAGCGCATCCACTATTTTGATCCCGTAAAAACGGATAAACTCCGCCTTTCTTTGGTAGGAGAAGATAGTAAAATGGAATTGAAATCATTTACAGTTTATCGAGCAGATTAAGTAAAGCAACTAATCGAAAACATTAATATTCTAATATGGCAACATTAAATGGAGCCATGGGCAGCCCTTCTTGATTAAATATACTATTGACAGGATAATCTCCCCAAGCATACCTTAAGGACTTAGCTTGTACATTTTCGGGGATTTGGAGGTGAATTTTATTTTCCTCCAAGCTTGCTTCTACAGGATGAAATTTACCCATTGCGTCCGAAACTTCAAAACCTGATTCTGTAGCATTTATTTTTAAAACCAATTGTTGGCTGGGGTCTTTTACCTGAATTACCAATTCCCTCCCTTTAATCTCATAACTTTTGAAAAAGGGACCATCAGCCACGACCTCTTTTCCATATACTTTATTCAAGGCCTGAAGCGCAAGCCGATTTCCGAAATCCTGTTTGTTTTTTGGATGTACATCAAAAGGGTCTCCGATATCCACAGACACAACCATTCCAGTTTTCACTAAATCAAGTGCTTGCTCCTGAGCTTCTCTAAGATAACTTCTGGAGAAAGTTCTCTCTTTAAAATGGTGATTGGCATAAGTTCCGGTGTTTTGAACAAACAAAAAAGGCAGTTCATTGTTGTGCCATAAATCTCTCCAGTCACTAATCAAACGCTTAAACATGGCCTTATAAAGCACCGGCCTGCCCGCATCTGCTCCCCCTTGATCCCAAATAAAACCTTTTATTCCATAAGGTATTACCGGTGCCACCATCCCATTAAAAAGATAGCCAGGCAAATTAAAATAAGAAGGCAATGCTTCTGGAATTTCCTCAGCATACTCGAGAACATTCCAGGTTCCAGCCAAAGACAAGACTAAGTCTCCCTGTCCATTGGTAAGTGAAAATGATTGTTTCGCATTATAAATGGCCCCATTTCCCCATGGGCTTGCCAAACGAATAGAGATTGTATTCTTCCCATCATTCACCAGACTATCCGGCACCATAGCTTTTACAGGAGAGGGATACTGAAAATAACCAAGAGACCGACCGTTCCAATAGACATGGCTTTGCCGGTTAAGAAACCCCAAATTCAAACTCAAATCACCAATTAAAGAAGATGTATCCAGAGAAACTTCTTTTTGAAACCAAGTAACATGGTCAAGCTTCAAGTTATCATCAGGCATGCTTACTTTTTCCCAACTAAGATCTGGCGCTTTCCCCGATAAAACGCGAGTCCTGACCTCCACATTTGGGTAACTTATGGCATTTCGCCTAAGCTTGTGGTTATCAATACTCGCCGCAACTTTTTCTTTCCACATTTCTACTTCATAATCAGGAGGAATCGGGACTAAGTTCAAGGAATCCTTGAAATCCCTTAGACTTGATGGGTCTGTCCAGGTACGGATAGAGGTTCCTCCCCAAGAACTATGGATGATTCCGATAGGTATGCCCAGTTCCTGGTATAGTCGCTTAGCAAAAAACCATGCAGAGGCTGAAAATCCTGCCAAAGTATTTGCATTGGCCCTTTCCCATTTACCTTCAGGAAGATCCTCCAAAGGTACCGGAGAAGGAAACACCTGAACGTTAAACAAACGTATGTTAGACACATATGCCTCTTCCAATACCTTTTCAGCATCCCTTATGGAAGATTGGGGAATCCGCTCCCACCCTTTAACGGCGTGCTCCATATTGGATTGGCCGGAAGCAAACCAAACATCTCCTATTAGAACATCAGTGAATTGAAGTTTTTTTTTGAGCTATTTACTGAAAGCGTAAAAGGTCCACCGGCTGCCAAGGGAGACAAATTAACCTTCCACGCTCCACTTTGATCCACAAGTGTATTTACCTTCTCCTTTCCCAATAGGATACTTACCTCTTCACCGGGACTACCCGCTCCCCAAACCGGAATGGGCTGGTCGCGTTGCAATACCATATGGTCTGAAAAAATCTTGGCCACACTAATTTCCCTAAGTGGAGCCACAGGCAATACGGTAGTTATAGTAACCGGACCAAAAATTCCGGAAGGAATCAAAGGAGCATTTTTCCATGGCACTCTTAATTTGGGAATACCTTTTATCACCGTCGCAGCTACATGTGTTTTTGTAAATTGCTCCCCTGTCAACGCATCCCCTGTCAACCTATTGGACCAGGTATTGGCTACTTCAATTTTTAATTGATTAATCCCGGGTTTAATCGCATCTGTCACATCAAACCGATAGGGCTTTGCCCAGGTAATTCCCAAGGGCTTATCATTTAACCACACCTCAGCGACATGGGAAAGATCACCTAAATCAAGGTAAATCTTAGACTTTGGAAACTCGGAAGCATGCATTTTATGAATAAATTGCTTTTCATAACGCGCTGTACCGGAGAAGTATTTGATACCTTCAATTGCTGACTCCGTCCAAGATTTTAACTCCGGAAAAATTGCTTTTTCAGTAGCACCAAAGCCTTCCGGGAAATAAACCTCCCAAGCCCCATCAAGCTCTTCCTTATGAAGTCTGGTGGATAGTTCCAATAAATTTTCATCTTGTATCAGGCCGAAATCACCCTCCTCCCAAAACTCAATACCATTTTCAGTGTAGCGAAGCTGAGGTGGGTGGATGCCATTATGTTTTACTTTTGTATAGTGCTCAGGATTACTCCCCCTTTGAAAAACCACAAATACACTTTCGTGTGGAGCAAGCGTCAAAGGCAAGGTGGTACCTTTTTCTGTTTTTTCATAAACGGGAATGCGGGTTATTTTGCCATTTTCAGGATTCCATAAAGCAGGAATTTTGTCGTGCTGTCTAAATTTTAAGTTTCTGGACATCCAAGTATCCGTGGTATTTACCAGAAAATAGAAATCCATTCCTCCCTTTTGATAATGGGTGTAATCCAAGGTATAAAAGCCTTTGTCCTTATAATCAAAGTCAGGGCATACATTCAATGCATTAAGTAGCTCTCCAATTGAAGCATTATAATAAATAGACCTGTCCCCGGGTTTGAATGTTGCTTTATTGAATGGCTTCCATAACCTTTCCAGCCAGCCATTCATGTCCGGTAGACCCTTCGTGTTTCTTTCAGGAGCTATTCGAATGGGTTTAGGTCCCGTAATAATGGCTCCGTCCTTAAGCATTTGTTCAAGTTTTGCTAAGACTTTAGGATTGATTTCATATTCCTTGGTCAAGGCCAGTAGACTAAATTCCGCTTTATTTCGAGGATTGAAAATTTTTCCGTTTCTCACTTCAAGACCAAGAAGCACTTCGGTATTCACTAATTCATAATCATATCCTTCTCCCGGATTGAAGCGACTGCGTTTGTGTCCTCCGTAATTAGGGATAGTATCTCCATAATAATACAAAACATCCGCTTTAAAGTCAGCCTCTTGAAGGACATATGATATCCGAGCCAAGTATTCATTAAAAGGTCTAATTTTCTTCCACCAAACCCTTTTGTCATTATAGTGGGTGCCTGCGTGGTAAACAATGCCCGGGTTCCCTGTGCCATCAGGGTTATGAGTAGATCCATGGACAACCACCCTGTTCATACCTTCAGCAAAAGCCCTGTCTCCCATAGGCTTCATTTCAAAAGGCCCTTCCTGCCATTGTTGAAAAGTTGTAAAGGCCTCCATCTCCACGATCCCTAATCCATACATATTGGATGCAGAAGACACCTCTTTCACTACACGTAACACATCCATCCCCTCCTCACTAAAGTTATGATGATTGATCCAAAACTCCCCTCTAGGGATGTCCAAGCCTTTACCCAAAGCCTTTAATGGTTCCACCGGAACATTATGTAAAGGATAACCCGGACCTCCTGCTTCACTATTGTTTTTCAATCCATGGGCATTGCAAATCTCCTTGGACTTCATGTAAAAGTTCTTAATCATCAACTCAGACAAAGTCCTTTGAAAGCCGGCCCTGAAAGCAGAAGTTACCTCCTCAGAAAGTTTGATTTCATCGAAAAGTATTGGAAGGAATTTCTTTATATCATACCCATTTAGCTCCTGAAATTCCCGGGGTAAAGTCGGTGTCCAATTGAAGCCCCTGGCTTCATAACTAGCCATGTATAGGTTTTTAAGGGCTGTTTTTCGCAAGTCTCCCAAAGCCGACTCCAATCGACCTATAATATAATTAAAGTGAAAGGCTGTAGCTTCCGCATCAAAATGATCTACTATCGGACCAGCAGAATACTTGCTGGGTAACACTAAGTTTTCTCCGGAATTGGAACTCACATACCTGACAATTTTCCATTCTCCCGCCGGCACTTCCCAATTCAACACCTCTTTTTTTGCATCAAAATAATGAGAAACATCATGTATCCGACTGGTGTCCATCTCCACATTTCCTTCAAGCATAGGAATCGCCAAAACGGCTATCTCTTGTGAATAAACCGGCTTCCCATCTTTGTCATAGGAAATAATACGCGTCCTTCCCCTAGGGTCCTTTTCGGGAATCTCCGGAAAAGGCAAATTAATTTTTTTCTTCGCCCCTCCGGTAACTGTCACCTTGCGTTGGTAAATGGATTTTGCAGCATGCTTTGGCCTTAGCCAATTTCCACCTGCATTCCAGCTACTCGCTGTATTCAGCCCAACTTCCATCCCGTATTTACCCGCTTCTTTCACCGCAACTTTTATCGTCTTCAGTGATTCCTCACCCAGGAATTCAGGACCTGTACCTACAAGCACGGTATCTCTTGACCCTATTTCAAAAATGGTAAAACCTGCAATCCCTGCTTCATCGAATGACCGTATTTCCTCTTTTAACCTGACAGTGTCCACATGCCCCCCTAACCACCAATGATAAACGGTAGGCTTGGCTGTGCTTGGTGGATCCTGAAAATTTTGTCGCATTTCTTTATAGATTGTGCTTTCCTGGGCCTGGATCAGAAGAGGCCATGTGCAACAAAATCCGACAATTAAACAAAAGAGGTTTGTGCTAAATTTCATGGTTATTCGTGTTTGTTTAAACGATTAAAGGACGGAGGCTACCTATTCCTCATTCACATTCGGCAAAGGATGCCATTGAAAAAAGTCATCCTCTGCGGCAACGATCCATTCCTTCAATGCCTTGTTCAATTTTATTTTAACAGGTGCATAAGCTTCCTGATAAGCAAGATTATTTTGTTCGCCGGGATCTTTCCACAAGTCAAATAACTGTTCATTTCGCTCGCCCTGATTGTACAAATTGTATTTGTATCGATCATTTCTGATCATCCTGGCCTGCCTACTCGAGTCCAACTTATCATCAGCCAGTTGTACCACCAAATATTCCCTCAACCTTTCGCCCGGATTTTCCAAAATCGGCTTAAGGCTTTTACCTGTAAATTTAGCTGAGGAAGCCAGTCCTGCATAATCAACAATCGTGGGAGCTAGGTCAATCCCTGATACCAACTGATTTCTATCAATGTTTTGTGCAGGGACCCTGCCCTTGTACCGAATAATAAAAGGTACAGTGGCTGCTTCTTCATAGAGGCTTAACTTGGCAGCCCATTTATGAGCAGCGCCCCCATCTCCATGTTCACTGGTTAAGACTACAATTGTATTCTCATCAAAGCCATTTTTCTTTAAGGCTTCCATGATTTTTCCAATTTCCTTGTCCACCATTTCAGTAAACCGATAATAATGGTACAAGTAGGCTTGCCAATCTTCATCGGTATAGTCCAAGGTCTTCAACAATTCATCTCCATAATGATCCATCAAACGCTTTTCTTTTAGGAATTGTGGTTCATCAGGATCTATTGCGTAATTAATAGGAAGGGGCGGCAAGTCTTCCAACTCATGGGCTTTGGCATACTCATCCGGCCTTCTTGGAACATGGCAGATATCATGTGGATTATGAAGAGAAACAGCCAATAAAAAAGGTTGGTCTTCTGAATAATTGTTAAGGTAATTAACAGTTGCATCCGCAATAGGTCCATCTGTATCTTCACCCAAGTCCCATTCTTTTGAAAGGGATTGAAAGGAAATTACTTCAAAACCGGCAACAGAATCCATCTCACTTTTGGCAGGATAAGATTGGGGCAAATGCCATTTCCCTGCCCAAGCAGTATTGTATCCTGCTTCTTTAAAAATCTGACCTATGGTTGGTACTTCCTGATGGATATTCGTGGAGTTCCAGATCACTCCTGTTTCATGTGGCATTCTCCCAGTAATCAGACTACTCCTTGCAGGGCCGCAAACAGGGGATGTACAATAAGATGCGGTAAAAAAGGTTCCTTCTTCAGCTAGCTGATCCATTGCAGGCGTCTTTAAAAAAGGATTCCCCAAATAACTTAGCGCATCATTGGTGTGCTGGTCTGTTAGAATAACCAATACATTAGGCCTTTTGTCCCTCTTTTCTGTTTCGCCACTTTGGCAACTTGTCAGCAGACTTAATACAGCATTTATATATAAGGCATGAAAATAAATTCTACCGTTTCTATTTCTTCTCATTGTTATTTTACGGTTTATCTAAAATACTAGAAAACATTTATTATTCATCTTACCTATTTCAACAAATCTCCAACCATGAATCATTTCAAAAAAATTACAGTCCCCATTCTTTCAAAAACAAAACTTTTAATAAGTGTTTTCATAGTCAGTTATTTTGGGTTAATCGTTAATTAAGATCAGACTACTATTACCGATTCTATATTTAAATAATCGGCAATTTTTTGAATACTCTTGGCATGGTGACCAATACCTAAAGCAAAATGATGGGTTGGCCCTTCCTTGATCCAGTTTGTTAGGAAAGTCCTAACATCCGGTTTGAAAAAGCCCCTAGTATTGGTATTTCCTGTAGGTGGTATGGGGCCTTCTACAGACTCTCCTTCGGCAATGACAAATTTGAATTTCCCTTCATAATTTGAACTAATACTCAACATGGTAATAGGCCCCTCCTTAATTTTAAATTCCACTCCTGCACCAAAACCCGGTTTGCCATGGTATTTTTTCAAACTTCGGAGAACAGGTTTACCTTGGGCTATGGAAATATTATGCGGGCCATCATGTCCCACCAAAACAAAGTTTTCTTTAAAATCTACCGGATGAAACTCAGCAAAACTTCCTCCTATACCGAAACGGTCCATGATAAACATGGCCATACAACATTTAAGATCAGATTCACCACACATGGGAAAACCGGAGCTGGTCAAAAGTGAGTTACCTACAATAAGGTTTGACATTACCAATTGTGTTTCACTGTGGTCTTCGCCATTGTAATAATAGGCAAGACCATCTAGCCCTTTGTCATTTACAAATTTCTTTAAAGCTACTGAAACACTAGCTGCTACCTTTAAGTCCTCCTTTTTTAATTTTTCTGAAATCGGGTCAGAAACCGGGTCCGGAGTATCAAAAAATGATAAAATGCGTTCCTCTTCCTCAGCCACTTCCGCATCAGAAACATTGTTGGCATAGTTACCGACAATTTCATTGGCTTCACATTGAACAATATGCACCCCAAAATGTGCAGTAAGCATCGTAGAGTCGGTGTGCATATCAAGCATGGCCTCAATGGGGTGACCTATATGGCCAATTCTAGCCGTCTTAAGCCCATGTAAAACATTTGCCATTCTACAATACTTACTGATCAAAAGCTCTGACTCAGGATCATCATGTAAAGTACCAATGATTACTTCCGGAACGTTTTTACCCATCCTAACCGCAACACCTGCAAATTCAGGTAGGGAGCAGACATCATCATTGTATAATTGCATATAAGTAGATGCCCTACTATAATCCATAGCCTTGTCCGGCTGTAGAGCCACCAGTACTATCGGTACATTAATGTTTTTAATTATCGTCCCAAAAGTACTTGAGGTGGCATAGGTGAGCATGTCACAAAATATCAAGTCAAGATTTGCAGCTTGCAATTTAGGCACTAGGTCATAAGCAGATTGAGCATCATCCACCAAACCAAAGTCAATCACTTCAGCCTTGTTTTTTTCAATTTTCTCTACCAATACCTTTTGCTTTGCTAATAAAGCCTCCAATAAACCTTCAAATTGATCCCAATATTTAAAGTACCCAACTCCAAAAACACCAATCCTTGGTAAGGATTCTTCCCTTCTTTCTATTTTATATTTACCCGCTAATGGGTTTTCATTTGCTTTTGACTCCTTCATTTCATTAGGTTTAATTATTTTTTATTTTCTTACCGCACTAGGTTAATCTCAACAAGTTTAACCCACGTTTATCAACCGATTTATTTTTAATTCTTAAATTCTACTGTTTTTATTTTTGGTATAAACACCATCATAATAAGGAAAGCCAAAGGGTACATGATTCCGGAAACTAACCAAAGCGGACCATAGGAATAATTATGAGCAATCCACCCAATCAAAGGATTGATAATCATTCCTGAAATGGCACCCGCTGTACCTGACAATCCTACAACAGAGGACGTAGCATATTTCCCAAATACATCTGCTATTGCTGTAATGTAATTTGTAATCCAAAAGCCATGAGCTAACATCATTAATGACATCAGAAGTATGGCCACTTCAACCGTAGAAACGGTAGAGATAAATGGTGCCACAAGGGTAAGTGCTGCAGCAAAACCCATCACCCACTTTCTAGCGGCATTAATGCTGAAATTCTTAGCAACCAATTTATCTGAACACCATCCGCCAAGAATATTTGAAAGTCCCAAGGCAAGAAAAGGAACCCAAAACAATTCCCCTATCCGCTCAAAGGACAAGTCTCTTTCTTCGTTAAGGTATTTTGGCACCCAAAACATCAAAAAGTAAAATACAGGGTCCAGCATAAACCTAATCAAGATAAATACTTGAACAGTTTTGTTTTTTAGCAGCTTTTTAATGGGAATTTGAACAACAGGGGATGCTGTAGTAGCTAAGGCTCTGGCTTCTCTGGCGTGCAAACTTTTTTTCCAAGATTGAGCAAACCATAGCGCCAACCAGACAAAGCCTATAAGCCCCGGAATAACAAAGCTCCAGCGCCAGCCATATTCCCCTGCAATCAAAATGGTCAAAGGAGGTGCCGCTACTGCCCCTATTGCAGCACCGCCAATAGCTATACCATTGGCAAGTGCTCGCTCTTTTTTATCAAACCATTCATAAACAGTCTTTGCTGCCCCGGGAAAACAAGCCCCTTCCCCTATACCAAGAAGAAAACGAAACCCTAACAACTGGGAAAAAGTATTCATGACCCCATGTAATACACTGGCTAAAGACCAGATACCTACAGAAAATCCAAGGCCCTTTTTACCTCCAAACTTATCAATCAGACGACCTCCAATAGTAAACATTAAAGCATAACTCACCAGAAACCCGGTATTGACCCAGCCGTATTGAACATCAGAAATAGAAAGTTCTTCTTGAATCTTAATAATGGTCATGGAAAGGACCTGCCTGTCTAAAAAATTTAGGCCTGTAGCAATGAATACCATTGCTAATATATACCATCGGATTTTTGGGTTCATCTTCTTAACGCTCTAAGTTAATTAAACAATAATATCACTTAATACTTAAATACGCAAGTAAAATAAATTAATAAGCTCATTATTAAGCTTAAAACATATATTCACCTAATTAAGTACTGAATATTATTCTATTTTAAAAATATAACTTAACGCCCTAAGAAAGTGAATTAAAAAACCTATAACTCTTGCAAACAATTATTCAAAAAACCATGATATCTAAAAAAGGAATCCTTTAGCCCTTGTATTCCGGATGTGCAATGATCGCAAATTTGTATTTATCCCCCCTATACAAGGATTTCTCTAATTCAAGCACATTGGCTTTGCCACTTATCACCACACTATCCAACACAAAAACCGGTAGCGGGTAATCCAGATCAAAATTATTTTCGACATCTTCCGGTGGAAGAATTATGGCACTCAAGGTTTGCTTAATATCAGATATCTTCAGCTTGTATTTATCCTCATAAACTTTAAAGTAGGACAGTTCAGTAGAAAGTCTATTGATTTTTGGACAAAATTTTAGAGATATATATTTGGTCTCATCTTTCAATAGCATATCATCTGCATACCTCAGCTGATGCACTTTCAAAACAGGGCCTTCAATAATATAATTTTTACCACTAATTTCTGCTGACACCCCATGATCCAAGACTGTTTTTTCTAGCACAATGGTCTTAGGCTCAAACCCCTCTACTTTCAAACTTTCATCAAAGCCTCGCCTTGTAGCATCAATTGACCCCAAGGTTCTTACCAAGTGATAATCCCCTGTTTTATTTAACACAAACGTCCCTTTCCCTTTGATCCGCTGCGCATAGCCTCTGGACTCTATTTCCTGAAGGCTTTTTCTAGCCGTAGTATTACTTACACCAAATGTGTGAATCAATTCATTTTCAGAAGGGACCTTGTCTCCGGGCAACAATTCACCACTAATAATTTTATCTATTACCTGCTCACTTATTGCTATAAATTTCGGCGTCTTGTTCTTGTTTGGATTTTTCATAAAAGAATGATATTCTCATTGACTCAAGCAGCGAACACTTGAGTAAGAATTTAAAATCAAGGGTAATTCTTGTAAATTAAATGATTTTAACCGTTAAATGTAAGGGAAAAAAGTTCAAAACACAGCATAGCTCTTTTGAATGCGCTCAATCAGCAAGAAATCAACGGGCAATTTTAACTCTCTACCAAAGGACAATTGGTAAAAGATATTATGATTCGAATCATAACGAATAGGCTATGCCTGCGTAAAACCCTGCATGCAAGGCATACCTCCCATTGTTTGTAGTTCTACCTGCCAACAATAAACCGGGACTTGGATATTCCCAGTTTTTATCAAAGACGGTAAACCCAATGGAAGGGCCTCCCACAATACTAAAACGACCCCCTAACTTATAGGCGGGAATCAATCTAAAAAAACTTGTATTGTTTGACAACTTGGAAAAATTGGTTGTTTGTCGATTGACAAATTCAAAGTCCATCAACAATTTCTCTTTATCAAAAATATGCAAACCAAACCCGAAATCGAAACCATACATTTTTTCACTAAGTTCACTCATACCCACGCCCACGATTCCATACAACTTTCTTCCACCAGATCGGAAAGTAATTTGCCCTAGTCCAGTCTCATCTATACCTACAGACAGGCTCTTTCGACCGTTTTCTATAAGATTAAGCAGACCGATAGGATAATCACTCGACTTGGCAATATTTATTAATCCGGCCAATTGAACACCCGAAACATTTTCTGCCTTGTTAATGAGCCCGGCGATCTGATAACTCACCTCTCCTTGTGAATAATTATTTAATCCTGCAATCTGGAATGCGCCGGTACTACGATCTGCACGATTAGACAGACCTGCTATTTGTAAAACATTAGCTTGGTCCGTTTTATTAAGTAAACCTGCTATTTGAATATCTGATGAACCTTGACTAAAATTATAGATTCCGGCAACCTGTCCCCCATTTACTTCTCCCATTACATGATTGTAAATTCCGCCAACCTGAAACCCATTCACCTTGCCATACACAAAATTATGAATCCCGGAAGCTTGAAAGCCATCCACATCCCCACCTGTCATATTAAAAATCCCTGCTACCTGAAAAGCTTTCACATCTTTCTGATTCATATTGAAAATGCCCGCAATTTCCAACCCCTCCACTCCGGCAGTATAGCCTCCTAGGATATTTAGGGAAAAATTATTAATCATCTGGCTATTAAAGACCCCTTGAGAACTCAACCCCGGCGTAAGGGATACCTGCATAGGGCTTTCTGCAAAAAAACCACCCAAATTAAGCCTTTGTACCCTTTGTCTAAATCCAATAAATAAACGCCCAAGCGCACTGTTTTCCATTGCTTCAACAGCTCCGCCTTCCGGATAAAACCTTAGCTTTCTGGACTTGTCCCTTAAGCCTACATCAACTGATGGTAAAATCACAAAAGAAGTATCTCGGTACTCTTCCTTGCTAACGGTCAACCAAACAAGGTCATCCGGCTGCTTTTTATATTTTAACTCGAAGTCCCCATTTTGGTCAGACAAGGAAGAAACCATGCTATTCTTTTCATAAACACTGGCAAATGGAACGGCTTCGCCGCTATGTAAATCTCTAACTTTCCCCTTAAGCATTGAGCGCTTGTTCCCTTCAATTAAATCAACATCCAATTTACCCGGTGCATATTTAATAATTACATATTTGTCATGCTCTTTAAATTCAAAATCCTCCCCAAGCAGCAAACGAAGAAAACCAGCTACCTGCCCCTCGTATGAGGGTACAGAAACCGTTTCATCCAGATCAATTAGGCTACTTTGGTAGGAAAAATAAAACCCCTGTTCCTGAGACAACTCATCCATGACATTCCCCAAGGCGGCTTGGTTAGCCACCTCATAATTCACCTCATGCAATAGAAAATCCTGGGCACTAACAAATTTTTGAGGCGTCAGGAAAATGGTGAACAACAGAAAAAACCAGCGAATTTTAAAAATCATAGCAATTATCAACAGACCCTTCGAAGGTAAAGAATTATTCAATAATTATTGCACCTCCCTCATGAGAGATGGACACCCCCAGTGTTTGACGGATAATTTCAAGATTATCTTCAAGGGGCCCAAAAGGCAGTGTAGTGGTAATAGACATGCTTCGGGCACGCTCCGAAACTAGTTCAATTTTACTGCCATAAGCTTCATTTAATCCCTCAACCAATTCTTCTAAAGCCATATCTTTTGCTACAAATTCTTTGCTAACGTAATATTTAAACAATTGATTTCTTGAAGGCTCTTTTCGAATGGATTCATCAATGGTAGATATGGTAGCCTTTTCATTTTTTGTAAGGAACAATTCATCCTTTCCGGTACTTACTTGCACCAAGCCTTCATCAACTATAACAATGGTCTTTCCTTCGGCTTTTTTAATATTAAATGAAGTCCCTAATACTCTCACCTCCACCTCATCCACTGCAATAATAAATGGCTTTTTGGGATTCTTTTGAACTTCAAAATAAGCTTCCCCTTCCATAAGCGTAACGAAACGGTCATCCCCTAAAAACTTCTGTCTGTAGGAAAGTCTGGTGTGCTTATTAAGGGTAAGCTGAGACCCATCCAGTAAAACCTCTTCCTTGGACTCTTCTAAAGAGGCAAGATCCACGCTAGCATAATACGCTTTGCCGGAATGGGGTAGAAAAGAAAAAGCTATGGCAAACACCCCCAACAACAACACAACCGAAGCAGCTATCTTAATCCATGGCCACGATAAAAACCTTTGACCACCCCTTGGTCCTGATTTTAAAAGTTTTGAATCTCTATTCTGTTTAAATTGCTCCCATGCTTCATCTACATCAAACTCGTCAGCATTGGCTATTTCTTTGGATTTTTTCCATACCCAGCAAAAGTCATTGAAATATTTTTCATTTTCTTCACTTGCCCCTACCCAGCTTTTGACAGCAAGAGACTCTTCTTTACTGGTTTCCTTGAGCAGGTATTTTATAAGTAAGCTATCTTCCATCACCTAAAATTTATCTGCCAATAGTATCAAAAATAAGGGGAGAAATTCCGCCAATTCCAGTCTTAAAGTTTTTAGCGCCTTTCCCATATGACCTTCCACCGTTTTTATAGAAATACCCATTCTTTCAGCAATTTCCGCGTATTTAAGCTCCTCAAATCTGCTAAGTTGGAAAACTTCCCTGCACTTTTCAGGCAAAGCCATTAAGGCGAGGTTCAATCTATTTTGAATTTCTTTTTCTTCCACGGAATTGTCAACAACAGCCCCAATCGACCTGTCTCCTGCATATTCATGTTGCTTTCTCTCCCTGTGTTTCATTTTTACTTTTTCATGTTTAAGGTAATTCAAGGCATCATAATAAACCGCTTTATAGAGATAGGCTTTTAATGAAGTAGTGATCTTTACAGTCCCTCTCTTTTCCCAAAGCTTTAAAAAAACAGTTTGCACAACTTCCTCCGCAAGCACTTCATCTTTTAACAGCACACGGGCATAGCCATACAAGGCTTTAAAGTGATTTTTAAACACCTCTTCAAACAACTTGTCATCCACCTTCAATGGCGGTTCTTCCTTTACATTTGAACTTACCCTCACTTACGCCTGATATTAGTATAACTGCATTCACTAAAAGGACAACCCAAAGTCGGTTTACCCTTGCTTCAATGTGAAAATTTCTCAAACAATTGGAAATCAACATCCAATTACTTTATTTTTTTTTCTAAAAATGACTTTTCTAGAAACCAATCGAGCATATAAAAAGCATTCTTGTCCATCCTTTTATTGGGTTGCACGGGATTATCTTCATAGGTTTTTATCCCACAGCCTTTTTTATATGAATTCATGCTAAATTAGTAGATTCTAAAGTTTATCCCAGCAGACAATCCCAAATGAATGGCCTTGTAAACACTTCTTCTCTCTCTGTTCCATAAACTCATCCCGGCCAATTCATCTCCTATGGCATATTTTGTATGCATATAATTGATGCTAGGCCCGGCAAAAACCTCCACTTTATTTGACAAGACGATGGCAGGAAGAACTTTAAGTCCGGATCTGGAATACTCTCCTCTTCGTTTAAAATTAGTCATAAACAGGTTGGTTCCTTCTACATCTAAACGAAAATGGCCTCCATCCACAACTTTTAAACCAACCCCGGCCTCTACAGCATAAGGAAGCTCGTGGTATTGGAGATTTGAACCTAAACCAACAATTCCGTACAATTTCTTCCCTCCGGATTTTAAAATAATCATGGAGGTGAGATTTTCATCAGCATAAAATCCAATCCTTATTTCCCCATCTTGGATAAGGTTAATAATTCCAATGGGATAATCACTACTTTCGGCAATATTCACTATACCTGCTATCTGTACTCCATTTACATTTTTAGCCCGATTCACAATTCCTGCAATTTGCACACCCTTGACACTGTCCACCTCATTGACTATGCCTGCTATTTGAATACCTTCTACCATTTTCGTAAAGTTGGCTATTCCGGCCACCTGAGCACCTTTAGCAGATTGAGACAAGTTAAATATCCCCGCAGTTTGAAAACCCTGCACCTGTCTCGCCTTATTGAATATCCCTGCCACTTGTACGGGCGCATCCATTTCTAATAAGTTAACTATTCCAGCAACCTGAACAGCCTGATTCGCACTTCGAGCTTCATTCATAAGTCCGGCAACCTGAAGCCCTTCCACATCTCCTCTTACTTTCGACCACAATCCGGCCACTTGCAGACCATTTGCATCTCCTTGCACCATCCCTGCAAGGCCATAAATTGCCAAGCCCCTTTCCCCTGCGGAAAGCCCTCCCAAAGCATGAAGGCTAAAGTTGTTTGTAATATTTGGTGCACCTAGCCCATTGGTACTGATCGGGTAAATGAACCCTATATGTGCCGGCCGTGTTGTCTGCGCCAAGACTACCGTTAAAGAACTGCAAACCAGCAAAACCAATGCTGTACAAATTTTAAATTTATAGTAATGAATTTTCATGATTATTGTATATATCGATTCATAGGTTTGACAACCCACTCGACATATACCCTTACTTTCAATTCAATTTTTTTTAACCAAGGGTAAATCATGGTCTTCTTGTCTATATTATTAGAGGCAATAAATACCTCCTAAAAAAATCAGCAATTATGAGATCAATATTATTTAGCGTCCCAATTTATATTTTCACCATAGTCTCCACTTTCGCTAGTGCCAATATGCCACCGGAATTTGAATTGATAAAAGAAGGAAATGGGCTATCCTTTTATGAACGTTGGATCAATATGGAGGATGGGACCAAAAGTCGAGAAGTAAAGTTTACCATTATGATCCAAGCCCCTTATGAAAATGTTATGGAAGTATTGACAAAGGAGGATTATGGAATGCGCTGGAATGACAATACGCTGGCCTATAAAATTAAAAGGACCGGGCCTAAGTCATGGATCAGTTATATGCGGTACAGTTTCCCTTTCCCATTATCAGACAGAGAGTGTTATTTAAACAACCGATTAGAAGAGGGAAAGGAGAGCACGAGAATTTATTTCAATTCTTCGAATAGCAGGGTTTTTTCTAATGGAGAAGAAATGGAACAGATGACGGGTTTAGAAGGTAGATGGATTGTTACAAAAAAAGAGGGTTATACCCTATTAAGGTACCACATCATTTCGGTGCCTGAAAAAGGATTACCAAGATGGATAGTTGATCCAATCATTAGAAGAAACTTATGGAATACCATGCGAAACCTAAAAAAGACCATTGAAGAAATCTAAGCATGCCAAGCTCTTTAAAGGCGATAAGAGCAACCCTATAGTAAAAGGTATTCAACCACAGTGGCTAAACAACTATCTTATGCCAAAAGTACTGAGACAAAAAAAGCCATTCAAGAGGTTCCTTGAATGGCTTTTATCTTCAATCGATATTGTTTATTCTCTTACAAATGGATAATCATCCTCTACATATACATCCTTAAAGGCATCTTCACCCTCAGGCCAAGGAGATTCCTCCGCAAATTTAACAGCATCAGCAACTTTTTGCTTCACTTCTGCCTCAATTCCCTTGATATCATCTTCGGAAAGAATACTATTTTCTAAAATTGTAGCTCGAACTTGCTCGATGGGGTCTCTTTGTTTGTACTCTTCTACCTCCTCTTTGGTTCTGTACTTCTGAGGATCAGACATAGAGTGACCTTTGTACCTGTAAGTCCTGAACTCAAGCAAGGTTGGTCCATCACCTTTTCTAGCCCTTTCGGCTGCTTCTTTCACTGCTTCATGAACTTCTTCCACATTCATGGCATCCACAGGAAAGGAAGGGATATCATAAGATTCACCCAATTTATAAAGCTCGTCTACATTTGAAGAACGCTTTACAGAGGTTCCCATGGCATAACCATTATTCTCTATCACAAAAATAACCGGGGTTTTATAAAGCATGGCCAGATTAAGGGATTCATGGAATGCACCTTGTCTTACCGCACCGTCACCCATAAAGCAGATCGATAAATTTTTGGTCCCTAGGTATTTTTCTGCAAAACCAAGTCCTAAGCCCATAGGGATCTGAGCGCCTACAATGGCGTGTCCTCCGGCAAAGTTTTTAGATTTATCAAAAATATGCATGGACCCACCTTTACCTTTGGTAGTACCAGTGGCTTTACCAAAAAGTTCAGCCATGATGGCTCCGGGATCGGTACCTAAGCCCAAAGGCTGTGCGTGACACCTATAGGCTGTTATCCATTTATCCTCTTTTTCGAGGGCAGTGATTGCTCCTGCAGCACAGGCCTCTTGACCTATATATAAGTGGCAAAAGCCCCTTATTTTCTGTTGCCCATAAAGCTGTCCTGCTTTTTCTTCAAAACGCCTCATAAGCAACATGCTTTCAAACCAATACTTATAGGTTTCTTTGGAATATTTTACTTTAGATTTACTTGTACTAGAACTCTTCTTTGCCATACCGTATTCTATAAAATATGCTAACTTTGGCCTCAAATATAGTGAAATCAAAGCAATATTGAGGCCTTTTGCGAAAATAGTAAAAAACATCCTGTGTATAAGCCATGTATTTAAAAAACTTAAAATTAATTCAATTTAAAAACTTCCAAGATTTGGATTTGGTTTTTAATCAAGGAGTTAATTGTTTTTTTGGCACAAACGGGGCAGGAAAGACAAATCTTCTGGATGCCATTCATTATTTATGCTTGACAAAAAGTGCATTTATACCTACAGACAGCCATCACATAAAGCATGGTGAAGCATTTTTTACAATAAAAGGTGAGTTTGAACTTAAAGAAAAAGAGCTGGGAATCAATTGCTTTTTTGAGGGTGGTAGAAAAAAACGCATTGAAGTAAATGGTAAACCCTATACCAAACTAAGCGATCATATTGGACTTCTCCCCTTGGTGATAATTGCTCCGGACGACACTGAAATCATCAATGGAGGCAGTGAAGAAAGGAGAAAATTTTTCGACAGCATGATCTGCCAAGCAGATCAAAATTATCTACACATACTGATACGCTACCAGCAATATTTAAAGCAAAGAAATGCGCTATTAAAAAGGTTTGCTGAAGAAAAACGTCTGGACAAACTTCAGTTGGCACCTTATGATGAACAACTCTTAAAACTTTCTAAGGAAATTAACCGAACCAGACATGCTTTTTTGAGCAAATTCATAATTCATTTTCAAACTCATTATGCCTCCATTTCCGGGTCAAAGGAAATGGTAAATATTGAATACCAAAGCCAGGTTGATAAAGAAAGTTTCGATATGGACTTTATTAACAACCTCAATAAAGACCTGTTACTTAAAAGAACAGGTTTTGGTACGCATAAAGACGACTTCAATTTCACTTTCGATGAGCAGCAAATTAAAAAGTTTGGCTCGCAAGGTCAAAAAAAATCATTTTTAATCAGCTTAAAACTAGCTCAGTTTTATATTTTCAAGGAAATAAAAGGCACCAAGCCAATTTTATTATTGGATGACATATTCGATAAATTGGATGACTTCCGTATTCATCACTTAATGACGGCCGTAGCCAATAAAGAGTTTGGCCAATTATTTATTTCTGACGCAAGACCCGAAAGATCCAAAGAGATACTTACCAGGATCACTTCTGACTATAAATCTTTCACAATTGCCAATAATACCATTGTAGAAAAAGGATAATCAATACCGGCTTCTTCTTTTTAATATTGTCCCATCTAAAGAAATCTTCCCGGGACCTAGCAGCAACAATACACTGAAGACAAGTAGGTAAATCAAGGAAAGCTCTTGTTTGCCAAATTCACTTCCACCATGAACAATAAAGGCAATAACAGCCATATTTATTATCATAGGGATAAGTATGATCCTGCTCATAAAGCCAAAAATCAAAAATATTGCACAGAAAAATTCGGCGAAAATAGCCAATTGTAAAGAGACTGCAGGCCCTAAACCAATAGGGTCAGCAAAACTATTGAGTCTTTCACTGAAATGGATTACCTTGGACCATCCATGAGAGACCAACATCAGGGAGGCACCCACCCTTAATAAAAGCAAACCAAAATCTAAAACAAAAGGCTTGTTTGAAAAGACAATCTTTTTCATGGATAGCTATTCAACTATAAATTTCAAACTAATAAGTGGTTAAAGTTAATAAAAAATAAAAGCAAAAGTAGCTGAAAGCGACATAAGACGCCCCACAGCTACTTTTTTTAGACTTTTCACTCTATTTCGCTTAAAAAATCATTATTATACTAATTGTATCCGCTTTCTCACCAGAGTTTTGCCGGATATTCACCTTCTGCGTGAAGTTTTTTCAATTCCTTCATTACATGTTCCTTATCTTGAGCATAAGTAACACCAAACCAAACTTTACCTCCCTCTAAAATTTTAACTTTACCTATACCTTCTGTGATAATAGAGTTGGCTACTTTAGGAATGTAAAATTCAGATTTTAAATTTTCTTTATTCTCTTCTAAAAAACTAAGCCAAAGCTTCTCCGTTTGTTCAAAGATGGATTGATGAAAACCCCAGCAATTCATAGATACGGGATTTTCGGCATCAATTTTTAATTTTTCTCCATCAGCCTCGTGGTAAATTCCTTCTTCCTTTTTAGATATGGCTGTTCGCTCAATCATTCCCGTAAGAAAACCTTCCGGGGAAACATCACAAACCCCTCTACTAACGGTTCCATAGTCGGACAAAACATTTTTAATCGCATAACCTACCATACAATGTAAATCCGGCTTCACTTCATGGGTTAAAAATTCCCCTAAGGCTTGAAAAGCTTCCTGACCATAAAAATCATCTGCATTAATGACCGCAAAGGGCTCATTGATCACATCTTTGGCACAAAGCAAAGCATGCGCTGTACCATAAGGTTTTTTCCTTTCAGGGTGCTGATATTTTTCCGGCACTCCATTTTTTAAAGATTGAACAACAAATTCGATTTGAATCAATTCTCCAAACCTAGGAATAAAAATCTCTTTACTTTCTTCTAGAATTTCTTGCCTAACAACAAATACCACCTTAGCAAATCCAGATCGTATGGCGTCATATATCGAATATTCTATAATTGTTTCGGCATTAGGTCCAAAGGCATCAATTTGCTTGTCTCCACCATACCTGCTGCCCATTCCTGCAGCCAAAATTAAAAGTGTCGGTTTATTCATTGTCTTTAAAATAGTTAATGGCAATACTTTACAAAAGGTAAAATTCCTTGCAAAGTTAATTTTTTAAAAAATATCATCAGAGAAATTCCACCATTAATTTGTCAAAAGACTTCTGATCTTCTTATAATATTTAGGTTAACTGATAACCTTATGGAAATATTATTTCTGCGAAAAAAACGTATTATCGATCCTTTTTTATCCATTATGATTAATTTTTTTACATTTTATACACTTTTTAGCTTCATTTTTACCCATTTTTACCATTTTCACCATCTTTTTACATTTTTTAGTTGTTAAATAAGTTCTTGATTATTATTTTTGCAACAGATAAATTTTTTAATTCTATAATTATTAATGGAATATTAATCCTGTTAAAAAAATGAAAAAAATTGAAGCTTTAATTAGAACTTCGAAATTTGATGAAATCCACAAATGCCTTTCTGGTTTAGGTGTAAAATTTCTGACCTTTTATGAAGTGAAGGGTATGGGCTTGCAACATGCAAAAATGCAACACTACCGTGGTGTGGCATATGAACCAACATTTATTCCCAGAACAAAACTGGAAATCGTTGTACAGGATGACTTAGAAGATAAAGTGGTTGCCTGTATTCTCAACGAGGGCAGAACAGGAGAAGTAGGAGACGGAAAAATATTTGTTTACGATGTAGAGAAAGCCTTTAGAATCAGAAATGACGAAACAGGCGAGAGCGCACTTTAATTTTTATCTCTTCACATCATTACAATTAAAAAACTTATTAAACATATTAATTAAATGACTCAGGAATTATTTACCATTAACAACCTATGGATTATGGTGGCGACCATTTTGGTCTTCATCATGCACCTGGGTTTTGCTGCACTGGAAGCCGGACTTACCAGAGCCAAAAACACTGTTAACATCCTATTTAAGAACACAATTATTCCAGCCATTGGCTTATTAACCTATGCATTCATCGGATTCAACTTAATGTATCCCGGCGAAATGTTTGCCGGAGGTTTCTTCGGGTTTGGCGGCTTAGGATTAAGCTTACCTGAGGGATGGGATACTTCTGCTTACAGCGAAGGTTACACCTTCTTTACGGACTTTATATTCCAAGCCATGTTTGCTGCTACTGCCGCAACTATTGTTTCAGGAGCTGTAGCTGAGCGTATAAAGCTAGGGCCATTTATTTTCTTTTCCATTCTATACGTGGGTATATGCTACCCTATCGCGGGTATGTGGAAATGGGGCGGAGGATTCTTAGATACTTTATCTACTCCATTTTATGACTTTGCCGGTTCCACTATCGTCCATTCAGTTGGTGGATGGGGAGCAGTAATCGGGGCCTACCTTTTAGGTCCAAGAATTGGTAAATACAGCAATGGTAAAACCAATGCGATCCCTGGTCACAATATACCTTTAGCCGTTTTTGGAGTATTTTTATTGTGGTTTGGATGGTTTGGTTTTAATGGAGGGTCTGTATTATCAGCCGATCCGGGAACTGTATCATTGGTATTTGTAACTACAGCCTTGGCCGGTGCTGCCGGAGCTTTTGGAGCTTTACTTGCATCTTATCTAAAATTCAAAGCATATGACATCACCATGGTACTCAACGGTATCTTGGCAG
The DNA here is from genome assembly GCF_030546805.1 of Cyclobacterium sp. 1_MG-2023. Taxonomy (GTDB): domain Bacteria; phylum Bacteroidota; class Bacteroidia; order Cytophagales; family Cyclobacteriaceae; genus Cyclobacterium. The sequence goes on from NZ_JAUOPC010000014.1 coordinate 26,639, forward strand.
GCCTTGTAAGTATTACCGCCGGAGCAGATTTAATGTCTCCCACTGAAGCAGTAATCATTGGTTTCATTGGCGGAATCCTTGTTGTATTTGGTGTTATCTTGTTTGACAATATTAAAATTGATGATCCGGTAGGTGCCATTTCTGTACACCTTATTTGCGGAATTTGGGGAACACTTGCGGTAGGTATTTTCGGAGACCTTGCCAGTGGATCACAGATAGTATCACAACTAATTGGAATAGTATCTATAGGCGCACTTTGTATCGCCTTCAGCTTTATACTTTTCTTCCTTCTGAAGAAAACCACAGGAATTAGGGTTGACGAACAAGAAGAAACCGAAGGACTTGACATCAACGAGCATGGCATGCATGCTTATCCTGATTTTGAAACTAAAGAATAATTCGGACTACAGCTATATAAAAGTTGAAAAACAGGCAGATAGTATCTGCCTGTTTTTTTTGTCCTGTATTTCCAAAAACCAATCCATTATATGCCCTTCTACTTTTTCACTTAGGGCAACTTATCAATAGCATTAATCAATAGTAACAGCAATTATTACCTACTCGAAGACCTCAACACATCGGGTAAAGCTTTCACACCACCTCCACCTACCAACCCTAAAAAGAAAGTAAGCCACATTGGAGACAATACCATATTAGTTGAAATCCAGGTTATTTCTCATTCCTGAGAATTTAAATCAGGCATTGGTCTACAACTTCTTTGGATTGTAGACTTCTTTAATTATGAAAATACCTAGTTGTTTCCTTGTAAGAAGTCTATTAAGAAAAAGCTCGTTACCACAAGTAATAAAGACATAAAAAAAGAGCGACTTCCGCCGCTCTTTTTTATGTTCCTTAGCCTTTATTTCTTTTCTTTCTTCATAGGGCTGGGACCGGAAGAAGTTCCCCTACCGGCAGCTCCTTGCTTGAACATTTCAAACTTAGAAGGTATAAATCTTTGAGGCCAGTAATTATTGGCCGCATCAATATCTGCTGTTTCACGGTATGGATCCAAAACGATCTGAACTACTTCTTTATCCTTTGCAAATACCTTGGTAACCTTATACTCATCCATTCTCCAAATTTGAGCAGGAATTGTTTCCACCTCACTTGTCCCATCCACATACTGAAATTCAATGATTATTGGCATCACCAGTCCACCAATATTTTCAAAAGATATCTCGTAAAAGTTGAGTCCACTGTCTAACATTTCAAGTTCTTCTTTCCTCAATTGGCTCCTAAAGGCCTTGTATGCGCTCTCCTCCTCAGGCCATATTTTAAACCTTTCAAACTTATTGTAAAAATCCCCCACAGCAGGGTCAGCTTCCAAATAAGTTTGGGCTATATCCTCTTTATTTCTTGTCCTTGTTATGTAGGACTCTTCATGTTCGTAGGCTGTTTTAGCATCTTGCTTGACCTCACTTGGCTTTTTGCTATCAATTTTGTACCATTTCACATCTTTAATAGCTATATCTACCGGTTCAGTTCCAAAAAACCATCCACGCCAAAACCAGTCCAAATCTATGGCAGAAGCATCCTCCATTGTTCTGAAAAAATCATCGGGAGTAGGGTGCTTAAACATCCACCTTTGTGCATACTTTTTAAAGGCAAAATCGAATAGTTCTCTACCCATAATTGTTTCCCTTAAAATATTAAGGGCTGTTGCCGGTTTTGCGTAAGCATTAGCCCCAAACTGTATGATGTTTTCAGAGTTGGTCATGATCGGCTCTAATAAGTGCTTCTCTCCTTTCATATAAGGGACAATTTTATGCGCGGGGCCTCTTCTTGAGGGATAATCTCTTTGCCATTCCTGCTCTGCCATAAATTGCATAAAGGTATTCAATCCTTCATCCATCCAAGTCCATTGTCTTTCGTCTGAATTGACAATCATTGGGAAAAAATTATGGCCAACCTCATGAATAATTACTGAAATCATTCCATATTTAATGGCTTCAGTATAGGTACCGTCTTTGTCCGGCCTTCCATAATTAAAACATATCATTGGATATTCCATTCCATTGGATGCTTCCACGGAAATGGCTTTAGGATAAGGATAATCAAAAGTTTTGGCAGAATAGGACTTCAGTGTGTGTGCTACAACTTTGGTAGAATATTGTCCCCAGAGCGGATTGGCCTCCTTTGCATAATAAGACATGGCCATTACCTCTTTGCCATTCTCTAATTGAACTGCCATGGCATCCCAAATAAATTTTCTTGAAGATGTCCAAGCAAAGTCCCTTACGTTCTCCGCATGAAAAACCCAAGTACTTTTTTCAGTGGACCTTTTCTTTTCAAGCTTTTCGGCTTCAGCCTGTGAACGGATTATTACAGGTTCATCAAAGGACGATTTGGCCTGCTCCCAACGGTCCAATTCTTTTTGACTTAAAACATCGGCAGGGTTTTGCAAAACACCTGTAGCTCCAACCATATGATCTGAAGGTACAGTAATGGCTACTTTATAATCCCCAAAGACCAAGGCAAATTCTCCTCTACCTACAAATTGTTTGTTTTGCCAGCCTTCAAAGTCTGAATAAACCGCCATTCTAGGAAACCACTCTGCTACGGTATAGATATAATTTCCATCTTCTTCAAAATATTCATACCCCGGTCTGGTAGCTAAAAATCCGGTCCTGTCATGACTATTGAAACTCCAGGCCATATTGAATTCAAACTTTTCTCCCGGCATTAATGGCTCTGGTAGATCCAACCTCATCATGGTTAAATTAACCGTGGCGGGTATATCATTACCATTGGCATCTGTAACAGAATAAATTTTTAGACCCAAATCCATATCATGCCATATGATATCCTCCAATTGACCTAAATTCATTTTTGGGTGAATTTTATTGGAAGCGATTTTTGGTGTTTCAGAGTCTTTATCCCTTTGGTTTTGATCCAATTGCACCCATAAGTAATCCAAAGGATCAGGGGATTGGTTGTAATAGGTCACTTTTTCTTTACCACTGATGGATTGATTTTCATCATTTAACTCCACCTCTATTTCATAATCTGCCCTTTGCTGCCAATATTCATGACCAGGGGCTCCAGAGGCTGTGCGGTAAACATTTGGCGAGCGAAGGTCGGTACCTAGTTGCTCAAACCTATTGCCATGTCTTTGTTCATCGACCTGTGCATAAGCCCCGATATTACTCGTTAATATTAGCAGAAAAAAGAATATAGTTTGCTTCATAGTACACAAATTTCACTAATTAAATTAATTATAAATCCTATCCGATTAAAGATGAATTTACTGAAATTACATTAAAATTGCTTGAAAAACCGGCATTATTGTATGGAATGCTACCAATACACACTGTCCAATAAAATCATAAAAGACATTCCCAGTATTATTGATGATATCACCAATACCCATTCTTTTCTATTGACCCGAAAAATGCCTGTGATCAAAGTAGATGCCAACAAAAACAACACAACAATCACTACTTGCCCTACTTCAAGCCCTAGGTTAAAAGCCAATAGAGGAGTGAAAATAGATTGCTCTTTACCCAATAATGTTCTTAAGTAATTGGAAAAACCAAGTCCATGTATCAAACCGAAACAAAGCGCAAATAAATAATTGATCTGAACTCCTCTTCCCGAAGAAGATTTAGGCTTAAAGATATTTACCAAGGCAGTAATGGCAATGGTTACCGGGATCAAAAATTCCACTAAATCTGTATTCACACGGATCACATTCAGTGTGGCAAGCGCCAAGGTTAAGGAATGACCGATTGTAAAGGCCGTTACCAACACAAGGATTCTGCCCCAATCCTTTAACATGTACACAACTGCCAATGCCAAAACAAAAAGAATATGATCAAAACCTTTTAGATCCAAAATATGCTGGATACCCAGATTAAAATACAACTGAAATTGGTTCATAAGAATTAGGCGATTTATTTACTATAGGTTTTAAAATTTTGTTGTAATATTAACGCATTATTCGCACATTATTAAAAAACAACCCCTATTAATGCTTGTAATTCAACTATTCTTAGTTCTCTTTTCTTTCGAATTGGAAGCCCACCCTTTTTATATAAGCCTTACTGACATGGTGTATAACGATGATCGGCAGCGAATAGAGATTGCTCAAAAGATATTTTGGAATGATATGGAGGTTGCACTTTCCAATGCATCAGGCCAACAGGTTAATTTTCTTCGCCCGGAAAATCCGGAAGAGCTGGAGCAAATAATTGAAAAGTATATACTTCATCATAATAAAGTGGAGGTAAATGGAAAGCCTGTAAATCTCAGCTACCTGGGACATGAAATAGAGGAAGATGCTGCTTGGTTTTATATGGAATCAGAAGAAGTGGCAGTTCCCCAGCAAGTAACCATTTTTAACTCTTTATTGATAGCGGATTTTCCCACCCAACAAAACATTATCAATTTTTATAAAAACCGCAAACCGAAGAGTCTAATAACTAGAAAAGACAAAACCAGCGGTCTTTTAGAACTGGATTAAACAAAAAAGGTCACTCCCCATCTGAGAGTGACCTTTTTTAAGTTTAGTAAATTATTCGTATCCGGGGTTTTGAACCAAACCAGTATTGATATCCAATTCCCTTTGAGGGATCGGAAGAATGGTTTTGTTTTCTCCCGGCTTAGACGCATCAAAATACGTGTCACCTTCAGGTCTAAGTGGTAAATTATTTCTCAAAAGATCCATCCTTCGGTGACCTTCAAAAGCCAATTCCTTTCTTCTTTCTTCAAGGATTTGAGCAATAAAGGCATCTTCACTATCAAAATCTCCAGCACTGAAAATTTCAAGACCGGCTCTTTCTCTTAGCTCATTGATCAATTCCAATGACTCATCATTGATCCCGTTAAGCTGCGCCAAGGCTTCTGCCCTATTCAGCACAACTTCTGTAGTCCTAATGATAGGGGAATTGTCAGAGTGGGTAACCACGTCAGGGAATTTAGTTGTATAAAGTAAAGATACACCCTCAGCGTTTACATTTTCCTTAGAAAGGGCTGTTAGCCTTTCATCGCTTGCAGCGTAGGCTTCCAATAGGTAGTCAGAAAAAGGAGCATCACCCCTTCCACCATCTTCTGCAGAATTGTAGTAGGAACCCCAACCACCTGAGCCGGTTCTTCCATTATCAATTTCAGAATTCTGAATTGAAAACACATACTCGCTATTGTTCTCACCCCAAAAGTTATAATTGCTTGCTAGGCCATAAACATCTTCAGCATCAAGTACAGCTTTGGCTTTCTCTGCGGCCAATTGCCACTCTCCTCTATAAAGGTGGATCCTAGAAAGCAAAGCATTGGCTGCGCCTTTAGTCGCCCTTCCTCTAGTGAAAGCAGAAGTAGCATAAGTATCGGGCAAATCAGCAACAATTTCATTTAGTTCATTGATAATAAAAGCATGAACTTCTCCTACAGTATTTCTGGAGTAACCTGTGATTTCTCCGGAAAAAGCATCAGTAACAATAGGAATACCCAAGGCATCCTCACCACCTACATTTACCGGCTGAGCATAAAGATTAACCAATTGAAACATCAGTAAAGACCGCATGAACTTTGCCTCAGCCACATACTGGTTTCTTTCTTCAGTTGTAAGCGTTTCATCCGGAGAATCAGGGGTAAAAGCTACCACTGCATTGGCTGCTAAAATTGCACGGTAATGTGCTTTCCATAAATCCCTTAGGGTAACATTATCTGCCTGAGTTGTGTAGATATTGATTTCCTGTAGGGTAGGAAAAGAACCTATAAACCTCACATTGTCAGACTGAAAGTCAGCGATAACCTGAGGCAAAGAGCCAAATACCTCCCATTCCTGGGTCAAAGAATAAACACCTAATAATGAACCCTCCACTGACTGTTTATCAGCAAATGCGAGCTCTGTTGAAAGGGATTGCTGGGGATCAATGTCAAGATTCTCGCAAGAGAATAGACTTCCAAACAAACCTATAAATAATATTGTTTTTAAATTTTTCATCGTAAAGCTTTTTTAGAATCCTAAAGAAACACCCAAAGTGAATGATTTTGCCTGCGCAGGAGTAAAGAAAGATTCACCCTGAATTTGGTTATCGCTTCCATTTCCGCTGATTTCAGGCTCTAGACCTTCCTCAAGATCTGAGAATGTTAGCAAGTTTTGCGCCATTCCATATATCCTAGCACTTCTAAGGACCTTTGTTCTCTCAAGAATTTCAGCCGGAACATTATAAGTAAGCGATAGGTTTCTGAGCCGGATGTGATCACCTTTCCTAATGTGAATCGTAGATCTTTGTCCAAAATTAGCTTGAGTGGTTCCATCTAGGCGTGGAGCAAAACTATTCGGATTGTCTTCTGTCCAATAATCCAACAATTGAGGATCCAAGTTAAAGGAGTTCAGGTTGTTTGGATTGTACAAAAACCTAAGGTCATCATACATGATGTAGTTTCCTTGCGTAAAAGTAAACAAGGCAGAAAGATCAAATCCCTTGTAAGAGAATGTATTGGTCAGTCCTCCGGAAATTCTTGGAATCGCAGACCCGATTATCTCCCTATCATTGGTACTGTATTCAGTTGTTGGCTCTCCATCACTGTTTAGCCATTCTGCCTCTCCTGTCTCAGGATTAATCCCATTGTATCTCACCAAGTAAAAGGTATTTACTGAATAACCTTCGATTGCTCTTTGACTGGAAGAACCTTGAACAAATCGTCTTCCTTCATTGTCTTCAGAAGCACCCGGAAGTTCCAAAACTTCATTTTCTAGAAAACCTACATTTAAAATTGTTCTCCACTCGAAACCGGAGGTTTGAACATTTAGGGAATTTATCATTAAATCAATCCCTCTGTTTCTCATGACCCCTGCATTTTGCGCATAACTTGCATAACCTGTAGTGTAAGGGATTGGAACATCTAAAAGTAATCCTGTTGTACGTTTGTTCCAAACAGATGCTTCTACATCAAGCTTGCTGTTGAACATTGTAGCATATAAAGTAAAGTCAAACTGAGCGGACTCTTCCCATCCTAGGGTTGGGTTGGCCGGCTGACTTGGATAGATACCAGGACTACCTGCATAGTCACCTAAACTTCCGGCTTGGTACAAGCCTAAAGAAGCAAAGTTATCTACTCGATCATTTCCTGCTGTACCGTAACTTGCGTTGATTTTAAGGAAGTCCAAGAAGCTGTTATTTTGCAAAAATTTCTCTTCTGAAAGTACCCATCCACCGGATAGGGCCCAGAAATTACCATAACGGTTGTCCATCCCAAATCGAGAAGAACCATCCCTTCTTGCACTACCTTCAAATAACAATTTGTCCTTGTACCTGTAATTTATCCTTGCAAAATAAGATGCAAGTCTCCATCCTGTACCCGTTGCACTTGTGATGGTAGGTGTAGCAGCAGAAGCTACGTTTGGTAATTTATCACTTACAAATCCCGACCCTTCAACTGTCATGCTGCTAAAATCAGACTGCTCATATGAATATCCCAATAGGGCACCAAAGTAATGGCTTTCTCCAAAATACTTCTGATAATTTAGTGTATTGGTGCTTAACCATTTATAATCTTGAATGATTCTTTTGTACCCTTGCCCTGTAGGCTCAATGATATCAGGATAACGCATGGTTTCTTCCGTCTGAATCTGATCAATTCCCCAGTCTGTTTTGAAAGTCAAGTCAGGAAGAATATCAAACTCAAAGTAAGTATTTGCAGTAGTTCTTCTGGTGATATAATCGGTCTGAGCTAAATCTGCAAGCGCAAGTAAGTTAGGAATGAAGCCTAACCTTGTGTAATTTCCATTGTCATCAAATGGCTGGGTGTAAGGCAGGTGCAAAAATGCAGATGTTAAAGGTGCAAAAGTACTATTGTCCGAATTGATTCGGTCGTTATAAGTTTTAGCCAATCCAACATTTGCTCCAAATCTTGCTTTTTCTGAGAACTTATGCGTCATGTTTAACCTTCCGTTAAACCTATCCAACTCATTACCAAGCGCATAAGTATCTTGCATAAAGTAAGTACCAGAAATAAAATAAGTGGTATTTTCACTTCCACCTGATGCACTAACGTTCAAGTTAGAAATCTTACCTTGTTCGATCACTGCATCTGGCCAATCAAAGCCTGTTTGAGGGAAACTGCTCACAGGATCTCCTGTTCTGGCAGAACGGTATTGATTGTATTGATCTAAAGACATATAAGGTCTTACAGTAGTTGGATTTTGAATCCCCCTGTAGAAATCTACATTGATTGTTGATTTACCACTTTTTCCTTTTTTAGTCTTGATAAGAATCACTCCATTGGCACCCCTAGAACCGTAAATAGCTACTGCAGAAGCATCTTTTAATACGGAAATGGATTCAATTTCATTTGGATTTAACTCCATCAATGGATTGAGCGTTACTGCTCCGGATTCATTCGCATAATCGTCACTACTTCCGTCATTCAATGGCACGCCATCCACTACAAACAATGGTGAACCTCCTGCGGTTAACGAAGCTACACCTCTAATTCGAATGTTTTGTTGTGCACCACCTACACCGGAGGTCCCTGTTAACTGAACACCTGCAGCTTGCCCTTGTAAGGCTTCTTGCGCTGTAAAAATTGGCATTCGCTCAATTTGAGAGTTGTCCAAACTCGAAATACTTTGCACGGACATTTTCGCCGATTGAGTACCGTAGCCAACAACCACTACTTCTCCCAACGTCTTCACATCAGGCATCAAAAACACATCAATTTGACTTTGGTTATCAATCACTTTTTCTTGGGTCTCCAACCCAACAAAGCTAAAAGACAATACATTTGATCCTTCGGGAATCGATAAAGTGTACGTACCATCAATATCTGTAATGGTACCCACCATCGTTCCTTTCACGCTTACATTCACGCCTGGTATCCCATTGGGCTCATCTTCAGAAGTAACCGTTCCGGTTACCGTCCTGCTTTGAGCCATCACTGAGATTACCGCCAACATAGAAAATGCTAAGCTAAGTAAAACTCTCTTCATAGTTAATAGTAGATTAAGGTTTTTTAACAATGTTTATAATGCAAATTTCCATCAATTTATTAATAAATAAAAATGTTTATTATCTGATAATACAAACCTCCAACCTAAATATTTTGTAAAACTTTCTGATACAAAAATTTATTTTCTGTTTAAAAATATAAAATAGAATAATATTATTTATTTATTATTTTTTATTTAAAATATGATTAATTTATAATTTTATTACTCCAATTTAGTATTTTTCAAATTTAAAACGTATTTCTACCGTTAATGTAAATTTTATTTTATTTCGTTTTATAATTAATTAAAATTACAAAATATGGTACTTCATTTCATTTGAAAAATTTTTTATTGGTTCGATGAATTGACGGGATTTCAAAAAAATCTAACATTCAAAATATAATTGGCGCTAAATTAAAAAGGTCGAAACAATATTTTTTTCGCCATTTTTTAAAAAAAATCGAAATCCTACCATTACTACAAGCAGTAACCCCCAATTTGGATTAATAATAATCAATTAATCAACTTGAAATCAGCGATTCTCAGCCAGCGCCCATCCACTTTTTTTAACAATGAAACTTGATGGATCAGGAGAGATTCTTTGATCCCAGCTTGCTTCACGAATTCCATGACGTCAGAAAACTGTCCTTTTTTAAAATCCTTAAATGCCACGGTAAGATGCGGGTGATAATTGGTATCGCTTAACTCAAGGTTCTTCTTCAAATTTCTTTTAAAAAAAGTAGTAAGGCCTTGTTGAAAAAGCTTTAACTCCGGTGGATACTTTACCTTTAAAAAAGCCACACGATTTCCAAAAGACCCCACCCCTCTAACCGTCAATGGGAAAGCGTCCTCTTTAACAATATAGACCTGTAATGCTTTAATCAATTCTCCTTCTTTCTTTTCATTATGAACGAAGGGCATTTTTAATGTAATATGCGGTGGAGACCTCAAGGCATATTTCAATCCAAAAGATTCACGCAACTGCTCCTTCAATAGCGTCACCTTTTCGCAGGTCTGCTCATCAGGCACAATAGCCAAAAAATATTTACCCATTTTTCCGGACATGCTTTAATCGTATCTATATCAGCTGTATTTAGGCATAAATATCAATTGCACCTGACTCATTTAACAACCGGTATATAAAACCATTGAAACCTATAATTAGAACAATGGCTCAAATCCACCAACAAAGTTCATGTACCAATTGTATTTAAATTTTATTATTTGAAGGAAAACTTCTTTCAAAGAAGCAATCAAAAAGTTAAATTCATAAAAAATTACCATATACACAATTTAAAAAGCAAAACGGATTAAAAGGCACGGTCAATGAAGCAATTCAAAAAAGTTATGGTTGGCTTGGATCTATCTCAGTTAGATGAGGTATTGATTTCCAACATCAAAATATTTGTCCCAATTTTAGATATAGAAAAAGTATACTTTATTCATTTCTCTAAAAGTCTAATACTTCCAGAAGAGGTTACTACAGCTTACCCTGACTTATTGGCACCACTGGACGAAACCATCGAAAGTCAAATTCAATATGAAATCGATAAAAGCAAACCTGCTTTAGACTTTAATTATGAAATCATTGTGAAGGAAGGAAATGCTCAGGAAAGCATGCTTCGCTGGTGTAACATCAAAGAAACAGACCTTTTAATATTGGGTAGAAAAAAAGGAAAAACTCCTTCCGACTCATTGGTCAAAAATTTATCACAAAAATACCCTAGACCTGTTCTTTTACTTCCTGAAACACCTCCAAGCGGAGAAATCAATAGCATTTTGCTTCCAATAGATTTTTCCAAACACTCAAAGGTTAGTATCCAAATAGCACTGGAAATCAGTAAAAAAACCAATGCAGCTATCCAATGTTGCCACATGTATGAGGTTCCAAGTGGCTACAGTAAAACAGGGAAATCTTTTGATGAGTTTGCTAAAATCATGCTTGAAAACAGTAAAAAAGACTTCAAAAAATTTCTTCAGGAAAATAATTTACCCGATCTGCTTTGTACTTTTATCTTACATGACAAAAAAGATGAGGCCGAAAACATTCTTGAATTTGCACATTCCATCCAAACCGATTTATTGATTGTAGGCAGTAGGGGAAGGTCTAAATCTGCAGCCGTATTATTGGGAAGTGTTGCTGAAAAATTGGTGAATAACAACCAAGACATCCCTATGCTAGTAATGAAAGAAAAGGGAGAGAACATGAGTTTCCTAGAGGCACTATTGAGAATATAAGGTTACCTATTAGCAAACAAACTTTGGGAAGCCTTATCCTTTAATTTGGACAAGGTATCCTTTTTGCACTAATAAGCAGTCTCACCGCCTCTAAACATTTGATTTAAGGTTTTTAAAACAATTTTTATATCCAATAAAAAACTCCAGTTACGCACATAAAAATAATCCAACGTAACTCTGGACTTGATTTGCCAGTGATTAATGATCTCACCTCGGTAACCCAACACCTGTGCCAATCCTGTAATCCCGGGTTTGATACAATGCCTGTTGTTGTATTTCTCTAACCTTTGTTTGAAATCTTCATTCATGGGAACGGTATGGGGTCTTGGCCCCACCACCGACATATCATTTTTCAGCACATTGATAAATTGCGGCAATTCATCCAATGAAAACCTACGCAAAAACTTGCCAACCCTAGTCACCCTGGGGTCATCTTTTGACGCCTGCAAAGTGTCCGAAAAAGGATTTTCAAACATGGTTCGAAATTTAATGCATGTAAACTCCTTATTGTTTACTCCTGTTCTTTTCTGAAAGAAAAACACCGGCCCTTTGGACTCTAGTTTGATCAATAAAGCAATAATTGGCATCAACCAACTAAAAACAAAAACCATGGCAAACAATGAAAAAACCACATCAAAAGCCCGTTTGAAAATTTGATTCCCCAACCTATCCAAGGGGACCTCATTGAGATTAACAACTACAAATTGACCATAACTACTAAAAGTTAACTTTTTATTCCATTGTAAAGCCGGGCCGGGTATAATCTTTACCTTAAAATGATTTTCATCGGCATGATCAACAATTCTTTTCACAAGTTGCCCGGGCATTTTCTGGCTAAGATAGACGATATCCAAAGAACCGATTCCAAATGAATTAAAAAAAGAATCAAAGCCTCCCAGCACCTGTTCATCTTGTACTTGATCGTCAAAAAAACCGAGTAACTTAATTCCATATGCCTTGTTTTTAACAAGGGTTCTGGCCAATTGACTACTCCATTCATCTTTTCCCAAGATAACAGCTTTGCGATAATTTCTTCCACTCATTCTATACCTACGCAAAGCCATATGCACAGCGACCCTAAAAAATCCTACTACAAAAAGTGTAAGGGGATACAAATAAAAATCCAATTTATCTGCCTCAAAAAAACTCAAATGTTCACGCAGAATAAAGAACACCAAAACTACCCACACATACGACACGAGGAATTGCTTTAGGGTATCCCAATAGACGGAAGTCCTAGACAGTTTATAGTCTTTTCTAACCCAAACTACAAGCACCCATACTAGTCCTAGAAGTCCTAAATCAAACAAGAAACCGTTAGAAAAAAGTGCAACCCCGGATTTTGCCCAGACAAGAAGTCCTAAAACCATGAAAACAACCAGAAGCTCTACTGCGATAAACAGCCAAGGGAAATATTTATAAAAGCGTTTTGCCATGAATACTCTTCAATAAAAAAACATTAAAAAACTAACCCTCATTCAAAATTAAAAAGGACCGAAATCTCTGATGGCCCCTTATTGATTTAGTAGGGTCAATTGATCCGATGGCAAAAATACTATAAAAATGTGCACATTCCGCAGATTTTCCGCTATTATTAATTAAATAAGTATTGCTAATGATCAAGGAAAAAATAAATATTAAAAATTCCGCGCAAGGTTGGGAAGGCACAATGATGAGGTTTCAAAACCTTTGCTTCTTAGTACCTTAGCAAGGATAAAGAATTAAATAAACAATAATAACTGCACGCAAAACCTTTTCTCACAATTAGACGGGTACTTTCTTTGTAAAAGGATTAAAAGCGATGTCATATGGTTCCAAGAGAATAAATAGGACAAAAAAAAACCGGATAAAATCCGGTGTATTTTTATGTAATCAATAATAACAATGCGATTCGGGCTAAACTGATTATTATATCAATAATAACATAAATCGTATAATCAATAGTTGATTTCTACTAAATTCTCTTTTATTTTTCTTTTGCACAAAGATTTGAACAATGCTTCATATTCATCTGTCACCACTTCCCAATTGTATTTATCTGTCAAGCCTTCTCTGGAATGCTTTCTCAAATTTTCAACTTCCTCTGGTAGATTTTCTGCGCGCTCTGTAATTTCTTTTACAGAAGCAGCATTTTTCTCAAAGTACCAACCATACTTGCCTTGTTGCAGCATTTCTTGGTTAAATCGAGTATCTAAGGCGAGAATGGCACATCCGTAGCCCAAAGCTTTTAGCATGGCCGGGTTGGTCCCCCCATATTCATGCCCATGATAATAAGCAAAGCAATTGTGATACAAGGCAGCCAATTGCTCTTGGTCTCTTACATATCCCGTAAAGACCAACCTTTTATCATCAATTTTCTTCATCATTTGGGCAAACTTATCATGATAAGGTACATCCCCTACGATCACCAGTTTTCGCTTAGATTTTGATTTCACAAAACCTTCAACTATTAAGTCAGCATTATTATCTGGAATTAAACGCCCAACTATTAAAAAATAGGACTCTTTTTGAAGGCCCCATTCTTCAATCAAGCTGCTATCGGAAGATAATCTAGGATTAGCTCCATAGGCAATCATTTTGGAGGGGGCATTGAATTTCTCCAAATAAATCTTCTCCATCTCATCCGAATCAGTGATTAACTGATCATAAAGCTTTGTGGCAAGTCTGGAAGCAAATAAATAATACCTTGCCCCCAATCCTTTCCATTTTGGTCTTAACCATTCTAAACCATCGACATTTATTGTGGATGGTTTTCCAAATAGTTTGGTAAGAATTCCAAATGGTCCATTGGCACTATTTACTACAAATACAACATCCACTTTTGAAAAACAAACGTGGAGCATCGAAAGTAAAGAATTGGTCAATTGACTTAGAGATTTGGTTTCTACGCATGGTATATATACCAAGTTGATTCCATTTACCTTTTTCGGTTGTTTTTCAAACAATGGTGCATGACAATAAATGGTAACTTCTATTCCCCTTTGCACCAACCGTTCGCCCATTTCTTTTACAAAAGTTTCGTAACCTCCGTAAACGTAAGGATACCCTCTTGTACCTACTATGGCAACATGCAACGGCTTGTTGTTTTTTGACATACTCTGTTTATTTACTTCTCAAGAAAAAATACTCAAAATTTCCTGCCTATATTTAGACAAGGAAAAATTCCCCACAACGCTTTTTCTAGCCTCTTTCCCTATTCTATTTATTTGGCTTTTATTGCCAATCAAATCACCAATTATGGCAGCTGACTCAGACGCTTTATGCAAAGGTATATGGTACCCTGTTGTGCCATGATCTATCATCTCCAATGCTCCGCCCTGTGCTGTAGCTACTACCGGCTTTGCAGCAGCCATGGCTTCTAATATTACTGTGGGAAATGGGTCCGGCAATATGGATGGAAGAATAAAAATATCCATAGTAGCCAAAACATCGGATATATCTTTTCTAAAACCTAAATTATAAATTCTATCGCTAAATTCTTTTTCCAAAATCCTTTGTTCTAACCCTTCAAACAAATGTTCCTCTCCGGGAAATGCATCTCCAATTAAAAGAAAATATAAATTTAAAAACTTTTTATTTAATTCTTCCGAAATTTCCAAAAAGTATTCCTGCCCTTTCCAACTGTTTACTCTCCCAATCATTCCAATTACCATCGCTTCCTCAGGAATTCCTAACTCTTTTCGCAAACCCACAGATTGGCAAAGGTAAGGATTATAATCTATCCCATTATAAATCAATTGCAGTTTATTTCCACTTACATATTTTTCCCAATGATTTTTAACAGCTTGAGACACTACAATCACCCTATCAGAATTATACTGAACCAGCTTTCCCATCCACAAAGAGAAGAATTTGGGTTTCACAATTATCTCATGTAAGTGCCAAACGTGGGTATAGCCCTTTACCCTCGATAGAAATGCCCCTACCCACACCGCTGCTGTATTTGAGTATATATGTGTGATGTTTTCCGCTTTAGCGAGTTCGCCAAGTTGCTTATAGGCTTTAAAGATCACTTTAACCCTGTTAATCAACCCCTTTGCATTAAAGTATTTTCGCCTAATGATCCCTAACCTTATCAACTTCACCTGTACACCCAGTTTCCTTAACTCATCAGCAAGTGGCCCTTCCTCAGATAAAATGACAATAACATAGACCCCGCTTTCCTTCAAAATGGATGCTGTAAACAAAAATATTTTGCTAGCCCCATATAGATCAGATGACCCATGCAACATCATCACGCGCTTCGTCCTAGATTTACTCTTCATTTATAATTATTATTCTAGATGGTTTGAGGTGTAATAGCTCCGATTTACCTAAAACTTTTTGCACCGGAATGGTATTCGAAAGCAAGCTGATTTGGAACTCATTTTTTAAGCGGCCATACTAATCAAACCGGATCCATAAATCTCACCTTGATTTTATCAATTTCGCAGGATTTCCCCCAACAATGCTGTAGGGTGGTACATCCTTGGTTACGATACTCCCAGCAGCGACCACCGAGCCTTTCCCAACTGTCACACCTGCCAAAATTACAGCATTGGAAGCAATCCAACAGTCATCTTCAATCTTTACAAATGATCGCTTTACTCCTTGTTCAATCATGGGCAATTCAGCATCTGCAAAAATATGATTCTCTGCATAAATACTAACCCTAGGCGACATCATTACATTATCCCCTATTTCGATGTATCCCGAGCAACCAATGTACGCATAGGGACCTATACTTGAATTGTCCCCTACCTTTAGTCCCAGCCCAAGCTCACCTCCATATAGATTGGTGGGTCGAATAATGGCATAACTCCCTACAGTCACCTTGTCTCCGAAAACAATGCCTTTTTGGGAAAGACAATTTATTTCACAATGATCTTGGGCTACAAAATTTCGCCCAACTTTAAAGCTACCTGCTTGCCTTATGGTAACGCCCTTTCCCACCAATAACATCCCTTTTGAAGATCTCATACGTAGTCTCAAAAACAAACCTCGGAACCACCATATCCCCATTCTCAGCAAAACCGAAAAGGTAGACGCTTTATCCCAACCGGGCCCAAACCGATCAGAAAAGTCCAATCCTGAAATCTTAGAAATAAATTTCCCGGGTAAGCTACTCATTGCTAATGCGATTAAAATAATCCGTCAAAGATAGTAAAAACTTCTGCCCTGTAAATAATGATAGCCGCTGATAGCCCAATTGCTTTAAAGATATGCTTAGTTGGGGATCCTCAGAGATTTTAAGCATAATGCTTGCAAAATCTTTTGCATCAAATCTTTCACTTACCAAAACAGCATCGCCTCCAATTTCTTGCAAGGCTCCTTGGGGACCAATCAACACAGGTAATCCATAAGAAAATGCCTCCAAAACCGGCAGTCCAAACCCCTCGTTTGTAGAAGGAAAAACATAGGCCTCAGCAAATTTATAGTAGGTAGAAAGCTGTTTATTGCTCAGATACCCCGTGAAAATAACCTTATCCTCTAATTGATGTTTTTTGACCACGGACAAAATCCCATCATAATCATCAAGTGCTGCCCTTGGCCCTCGTTGCCCTACTAAAACGAGTAAATAGTCAGCTTCTCTCCTTTCTAAAAAAATAGCAAAGGCTTCAATTAGCATCCGGAGATTTTTCCTCTTCTCCATCACCCCAACATGTAGGAAATAAGGCTTTGGAAGTGGCGATTGCTCAGTTTTACCCCGGTCTTTTATCTCTAGGTCCAAGCCGGTAGGTATTGCCGTAATTGGTGATGCTAAAAGATACTTAGCTACCGTTGTTTTGGCATAATGGCTAACTGTGATTACTTCGGTTCCTAAATTAACACTGGTCTGTAAAAGGAAAAGGTAAAACTTCCTCCATAACTTATTGTAATGTTCAGGAGTCTCCCAAAAAAATGCATCATGAATTACCGACACCCGCTTCCCCCTGCTCCAGATTGGAGAAAGGATGTCAGGAGATAAAATAATATCCGCTTTGTACCAAATGGAAAGTAGAGGTAAAACAAATAGTTTATGGGAAAAATAGCGCAATTGAAACCACCAATTTTTCCAACGCGCCGTCTTACCTTTAAACATTTTACTTTTATTGATACTTTCCTTGGAAGGGGTAACAATAAAAGTAAATGAATCACCCTTATACATTTCGATTTGATTCAGAAGGTTATCTGTATAAGTTTTTATACCCGTTTGCGCCAGGTGTTGAAAAAAAATATCAACAAGAACAACCTTCGTTTCTTTGTTTTTCATGGTAGAGGTTGAGAAAGATTGACTGGAAAAGTTTCTCCCTCAGAAAATATTCTGTTGTATTCTGCTAAGGTGTAGCCCATCATCCACCAAGTAGTCAAGGAAACATAGGTGTACAATTCTGCATTTGCTGTAAATAATGGAAGCAATAAACCGAATTTAGTAGCTGCCGTCACAAAAGCAATACGGGCTGTATTTCGGTTTCCAGTTTTTCTAAAAACTATTAAACTCTTGTAAATCCCAAACCCAAGTATTGCGATGTATAAAAACATGCCAATTACTCCCAATTGAACGCCATAAATCAAAAATTGGTTTTCACCACCCACACGTACTTCATCGGTCACACTTCCAGTATTTCCACTCATGGCTAGCCCTATCCCTTCAGGGTTGCTTATGATGGAATCCAATGCAAGAAACCACTCTACCAAATGACCTACACTAGAGGCATTTTGAAAAGTAAGCGTATCATAAATAAAATAATAAAACTCATCTGAGGCAAAAAACAAGACGTAAATACCAAAACAAACAAAAATCGCCAAGCCTAAGCCTAGTAGTTTATAAAGTCTAAATACCAAGGCAATAAAAACCAACATTACAAAGAAGGCTCCAAATGCTGCTCTAGAGGCTGTCATCATCAAACTTCCGAAAGCCGCCAACATCACAATCACGTACAGCCAGCTCTCTTCTCTTTTTTTGCTAAAATACCAAATCAACCCTGTGGAAAATGCCAGCAAACAGGAGCTGGCAAGTTCTAAGGGATCAGAAAAGAAAGAGGCCAACCGCATGCCTGAAGTCTGCGTTTCAAAGGTCCAAGACAAACCGTAGTTACCTGTAGGCTCTATGCCGTTTACAGCAAAATTAAATAATGCATAACCGGAAAATTGTTGAAAATGGAGGCCTAAAACTTTCTCTACAATATTTAAAAGGAATGCTGCAACTCCAATTAACATAATCAAGCCAAAAAGCCTGCTAATGGAGGCCGAACCTATACTTGAGTTTCTACCTAAAAAATAAAACAATGGAATTAATAGAATTCCTTTGAGATACAATAACTTGCTAAGAAAAGTCGCTTCTCCTAAGGGTAAAAATAAATACAGGGTGGACAAAGCAGTAAAAGCTATAAACAATTTGTCCACCAAATTAAGACGAATGGCGTAATTCCAAATATTCCTCTGGTAAAAGACAAACCCCAAGAGCGCTAAAAAAAGTATTAGTTCTTTAATGTACTGAAAAAACGCTACCGCCAACTCAGAGCCTGTGGTTTGGTAAACAATGCTGAGGATGGAGGTATAAAAGGGCAAATAAAGCACCATGAAGAATAAGATATAATCCCAGTCTCCCTTAAAGGCAATTTTCTCCACAGTGATAAATAGCAGTAGAAACACATAAACTACTACAATTATGAACAGTAGTAGCCCTATCATTTATTTATTCCCAATGGCGTTTTCAATCCTTCCTTTATTCCTTTTATCACTGCTTTACTTTTAGTGTGGCGACCTTTTAGTGTAAAATAAATTATAAATAGCGCAAATTTAGCAAAGTGGAATGGCCAGGCCAGCCATTGCTTGGGGCCAACACAGTATTTTCTGAGCTGAAAAACTTGGTTCCTTACATTTAGAAAATGAACTTTAGGGTCTAAAAATCCCTCCACTCCTTTGGTTTCGCTTTTTGAAGCGGCTCCGGCTTCATGGTAAATAATTGACTGGGGATGAACTTTTAATTCAAAACCTTGACTCCTCATCCGCAAAGACCAATCAACATCTTCAAAATAGGCAAAATAATTATGATCCAGCAAACCTATTGTTTCAAGTACGGTAGACCGAACCAAAATCGCACAACCACTAATCCAGTCTGTCAAATAAGGTTGATCACTTTCAATCTTATAATTTGTTTGTGAATAGCCCAACCAAGCGTGATAATCCCCCCCTGCATTCCAAATTTCATCCTTAGCCCCCAAATAGTAAATCAGGGGTTGTATCGCCGCCAATTTCTCAGAGGCCTTCATTTCTTCAATCAGTCGTTCCAAAAACCCCGGTAAGACTTGGGTATCGTTATTTAGCAACAATACAAAAGCATAACCTTTTTTTATTGCATATTGGATTCCTCTATTATTTCCACCTGTAAAACCTTCATTTTCCTTATTCAGGATAAGGTGAGCTTTGGGAAATTGTTTTTTGATATTCGGGATTGAGCCATCGGTAGAGGCATTGTCCACAATAATTAGATCATCTTCCGAATAACCCGCCTCGAGCAGAGATTTTATGCATAATTGGGTGTAATCCCAACCGTTCCAATTAAGAATAACTATGGCTACTGAATACTGCACGATAAAATTGAGATACGGTGGTAGGCTCCTTTTTACTTAAAAGAAGGGTAGTAACAATAAATATAATTACCTCAGTAGAAATTAAAGCAATGGCAAGCCCCACTCCTCCATAAAATTCTGTAAGGAAAAAGGAAGCTCCCAACATATATACAGAAAAAAACCAGGTAGAGTGAAAAAGCACCTTCTTCTGTTCTGTCACCAAGATCATTAACATATTGCCCAAGTTTAGGCCTGAGGCCAAGGGTATAAACGATAAAATCTTTAGGAAAAGCACGGCATTGTCCAACGCTTCACCGGCTATAAGTTGAATAATAAAAGGTGCTGTGAATTGAACGCCAAGTATGATAATTAGGCCAACAGCTAAAGTTGCCAATTCTACTTTGGCGAGAAAAGAGAAAAACTTTCTCCTATCTTCATAATATAGAATGCTTGCTCTAGGGAAAACCGCCTGACTAATCAATACAGGGGCCATTCTTAAAACCATTGCTATTCGCTCCGCTATACTATATGGCCCCAAAACGGCCGCAGAAGCAAAAAAGCTTAGTATTATTAGTCCTCCATTAATGGCTATATGTGAGGCAAGGCTTGAAAGAAATAAAAGCAAGTTTGCTTTTAAAGACTGAATAATCCGATAAAACTTAGGCCTTATCAGATGGATTTTCATTCCATGGTGAATAAAAATCAGCAAACCTATATTTCCTGCCAATGCCGTCAATCCAAGAAAAAAATTGGGCAAATAACTGTCATTTGCGTTTTGTACCCACCAAATAATTAGCAGCAAATAAGTAAGTTTAGCTACCACATTAATAACAGAAACCCATTGCAAACGTTCTTTCCCTTGAAAGAACCAAATGCTGGCAGTGGCTTCACTAAACAATAAAACCGTGGACCACCATAAGATCAAGAAGAAATCTTCGAAGAAGCCAAATACAAAACCCAGCAATCCGAGTATAATAAGTGAAGTGAAGGCGAGGAAAAGCTTACTCCACAGAATTTCAGAAACCTTATGGCTTAAGGCAGATAAATTTCCTTGGTTGAGCGCAACACTTTTTGGGGCAGTTAAACTATAGCCAAAACCTACCAGAACATTCACTAATAAGATGACTGAAAAAGCCAAGTTGATTCGTCCAAACTCCTCTACCCCCACAGCCCGAATCAACACAGGCATCGCAATGATTGAAACCAGAATATTTGAGGACTGGATTAAGAATAAAAATATTAAATTTAATAAAGATTTATGCCTTAATAAATGATAAAAAGGGAAAAGGGGCTTATCCGACATGTTTAAAAAGAATACTCAAGATTTGAGATGTGTCACATACAAAGTGTTCAAGTATACCCAAACAAACCCTAAAACAAAGCATATAAATGCTCCAAGAACAATTCCTACTTTAAGTTTTATTTCAGCCCGCTCTAGCGGATACCGCGGTTGATCTATTATTTGAATTAAAGGTGTATTGTTTCTGTCATTGATTTTAGCAATCTCAAGGTTTTTCACGATTTCCTCATAAACTGCGGCAGATGCCTGAATGTCTACCTGAATACTTTTTGAGGGCACCATACCTTCTTGTAGCAATGGGTTGGGGTTTGGCACCCTATCCTGAAAATTAGCCAAGGCTTTTATTTTACTGTCCAACACTTTTCTAACACTATCAGATTGGTGTTGCAAAACCCGAACATTCTCTGAAGTTTTTTTAGTCTTAGCCTTAAGGTAAAATTCATTGACTGTAGCCACCAAATTCTTATTGAAGCTTTTTGAAAAGGCTTGGTCTTTACTGGCGATGGTCACTTTGATAATGTTAAGTTTTCGATCCGGTTTTTCTACCATTAGATTACTTTTCTTAATCTCCTTTACCACCTCTTTCAATACACTGTCTTGCTGAATAGAGAATTTGACCATTGGTAAGGAAAAATCAATCTTGCTGAAATCAACATCATCCTCCCATTTTTCTTCCAATTCGTTAAAATTTATGTAACGATCTATCAGCAATTCACCGGAGTTTTGATTAGAAACAGAGTCAAAAGGTTTGAGTAAAGTTTTACTAAGCATGGACTCTGATTTATAAAGCTCCATAATATTGTCCCCGGTAAACAGCCCACTTTCTCCACCTATGGAACCAATGTTAATGCCTAACATGGAGGCCAGGCCGGAAATATTTCCCATACCTCCCATTCCGGATTGTTCAAGCACAAAGGTGGTGTCAGCATGGTAAACAGGCTTTTTTAGCACAGATACAATGGCTCCTAATACAGCACCTACGAGTGCAAAGGCCATCAATAACTTCCACTTTTTTTTGAACACAACAAACCAGCTTTGAAAGCGGAGCACCAACTCTTTAAGCGTGATTTTATCAGATAATATATGTTGATTCTCCCCCATAATTAATTTATAATCTGAGTAATAAGAAAGGCTATTGTAGCTAAGCCGGTTGTTATACCAACCAAATCACTTGGTCTTATAGGTATCCGCGGGCCTTTGGTGGGCACAATAATTTCGGAACCTGGCTCTATCTTTGGATAGGCATTGAAAAATAGATAATTTTTTGTCCGGGCGACTTCCCCATTTGCATAAACCACATAAGTCCGCTTCCTTTTGGCTCTCACATTGAAACCTCCTGCTTTGTTGATATAATAGGGCAATCCTTTGAGGTTTTCATGACGGATAGTGGTGGGATAGATCACATCTCCCCTAAGCCTAACCGTTTGTAGTTTTCTGGGGACACTTAATATATCCCCTTCCTCCAAAATCAAATCATATTTGGAGCCCGGATTGTTCATGATGGACACCAAGTCAATGGCAACAGTCTCTGTTTCTCTTAATTGAATAGGATTCACCCCATCTCGAGAGGAAGAGATGTCATTAAACAATCGCTCTCTCGCTTCAACCACTGATTGATCTAGTCTTGCTTCAACAGAATCGCTCATTCCAAATAGGTAATTACCAATCCTATCTATCATTTGCTTTTGGGATTCGGTAGGCTCCAAATTTTCCCGATTTAACCTTTGAAGCAGATTGAGCAAATTGTCCTTGCTTCTCGCCTTCTCGGATTGATTTTTATAAAATTCAGTCCTTCTTATCAAGGTTGCACCTTTCGGATAAGCAAATTCAGTCAGCCCACCTGATCTGGAAATTAAACTGGAAATCCGCTCTTCTGCCTGACTAATGGCAAAGTTTCCGGGTGATTTAACCTGCCCTTCTATTTTCACCATTCTCTCTAAGCTAAAATTCGTTTTTCTTCGGACTGTCAAATGATCAAATGGAAGTAATACCTGTGGATTACTGCTTAGGCCAAGATCATTATCTAAAGCAACAGGGATAATATCTGCATAGGCTCTTCCGGCTTGATCTGATTTTCTCCTTGCGATCTCTACATCCTCTTTCGAAGCTGATTCTTTGAGCCCTCCGGCCATTAAAATCAAATCAGCAGGGGTCATGTTCTCAGAATATAGGTAAGTGCCCGGATTCAACACTTCGCCACTCACTTTCACATAAGTCTCCTCCTTTAAATCATATATGGAGGGGACATGAATGACATCCTCCCTTGAAATGGTCACATCGGTAGCTGTTCCTTTCATAATGGCTTCCAAATCTACTTGGATCAAGCGGGTACTTAAATCGGCCTTAGTTCTGAGAATATTTACACGGTTAGTAAAAGCCTCTCCCTTCAAGCCTTCAGCTTTTTCTATCAACTTGGTAAGGGTTAGCCCTTGCTCAAAAGCATAGTTTCCGGGTCTATAAACAGCTCCTTTCACCTGTACTCTATTGGTGTACCTATTCAAAATCTTTCCTATTGTATAATGATCCCCACCTTTTATAAGGAACATAGAAAATTGATCGCTGTAGACATCCGAGACTGCTTTCTCCTTATTGGTTACTCTGGTAACTCCTACTTTTTCTTTGAAAGCTATATCTGTAAATCCTCCGGCAAACTCAAGCACATCAGCAAAAGTTTCATTTTCTTTCACTTCAAATACCTTGGGACGCTTCACTTCTCCCTCCAGACTTACCCTAGCCAAGTATGGAGGCACCAAGATGATATCTTGATCCTGCAAGGTCATATTGACCCCCGGATCTCCATCAATTAAAAATGCATAAAGGTCAATCTCAGCAATTTCTTTTTGGTTTCTAATCAATTTCACTCTTCGCATACTACCATTAGTATTTGGCCCTCCGGCAGCATACAAGGCATTAAATACATTACTAAAAGCACTCAAAGTGAAAGTTCCGGGCAACCTTACTTCCCCTACTAAATTTACTTTGATCGTTCTAATATTGCCCAAGGTAATTTGCAAAAAAGTATTGGGTTTGCTTCCTCTCAATCCCGTATAATATGTGGACAGTCTATTCCGAATTACTTTGCTTGCATCCTCTATTGTCAGACCTGAAACACTTATAGGGCCAATATTTTCTAAAATGATTTGGCCTTCAGGAGTGACCGATGTTTGGTAATAGGTTTCAGATTGTCCATATATATCAATATTTACCTCATCCCCGGGCCCTAAAATATAGTTTCTTGGGGTGGCAAGATTTAAATTGGGTTCAAAGGTTAACCTCCTGGTCTTGTTATAAAAAAGATCCATCCCGAAATAAGGTTGCTTATCTGAAGACAATTTATCTAAATCCGTCTGCGGTGAAATCATTCCTTGAGTGATTTCATTGAACTCCATTTGCCTTCTAGGGCTTCTAGAGGGAGACTCCGAGGAATTCTTACCTTCATAAGAATTCATAAGAACCAAGCCATCCAATCGTTCCTTAAGCTTTTCGACTTCTGATGAGGGAAGCCCTCTAAGCTGAGCCATTTGCAGAAGCTCAGCTTCAGAAAAACCAGCTTCAGATGCTCTATTGACCAATTGCTCCAATTGCTGGTCTGTCAAGTCATCCACATTTATTGAGGAAATGTCTTCCAATGACTGAGGTAATGCTAAATGAGATAACATGACCAATAGAAAAAAAATCGCATAGTGGAACCAATGGTGGTTCACAAGTCTTTTAGAAATCATATCTAATATATTTTTGGTGGCTATACAGCTTCGCCACATTACCCACACCTATTTATGACATGAATAATTAAGGTTATTCATAATTTTTACCGTAAAGCAACTGTAAAGATAATTATTCCTTGCTTTAAGGGACAATCTTTGGGCATTAAAGGCATAATAATAAATATAAAATATCACTCTCCAAGTCAAAGAACTGAAACATCAGATTTTAAGATTGAAAAAGGCTTATAAAAAGCGGAGGGATAGTAAGCTTCAACTTGTGAAAAATTTACACAAAAAAAAGCCGAAACCTAGTGGCTCCGGCTTTTAAATAATCCAAATTCTATATTATGGTAACATCACTTTATCAATAACATGTATGACACCATTGGTGGCATGAATATTAAGCAAATCAGTGTTTAAACCGGCTTCCTCTATACTTAATTCTCCCAAATCCACCGTTAAAGTGTTGTTCGAAAGCAAGGTAGGAAGCTCAGCTTCGTCTCTCAAATCTTGAGAAAATGCTCTTGCCGGAACTACATGATACATGAGCACGTTTTCTAAAGTTTCTAAAGGAATATCCTCAAAACCACCTACACCCAAATCATCGTAAAGTTGTTGAAAAGCTGCATCTGTTGGAGCAAAAACAGTCAAATCATCCTCCATTCCACCATTTACTGCATCCACTAAATTGGCTCTCGATAAGGCTCCAACGAGCTGTGTAAATTCCGGGCTTGTTTCTTGCGTATAATCGATAGCTATTTCTGCAATGGACATGGTCGGTTTCATGATCACTTGATTGATTACGTGAATGATCCCGTTAGAAGCATCTAAATCGGTTTCTATAACTTCTGCATGACCATTGATCCAGACTTTACTGTCAGGGTCTATACTTAAATAAAACGGAGCTCCTTCTAAAGATGTAACTTTCCCACTACTTACCGCTGAAGATGGTATTTCCGAAGGCACAACATGGTAAATTAAAACATCCTCCAAATCATCTACTGCAATGGCACTAACATCCGTTATTCCTGCATCGGTGAAAGCTTGATCAGTTGGTGCAAAGACCGTTATTGACCCATCGGCACTTAAAGCATCAATCAATTCAGCTCTCTGAGCAGCGGCAACCAAAGAGGAAAACCGGCCATCACTCTGGGCGAGTTCAACAATGCTTTTATCATCTGATTCCATAGGAACTGGGTCATCATCTGAACAACTTGAAGACATAAGAACCATCACTGAAAAAAGCAGTCCTAACAAATTTTGATTTTTTTTAATCATTGAATTCATAATTAAAATTAGTTTAGTTATTGTTGGTTTAATTCATTTGTAACCAAACTGATAGATGGTAATAATGTTTAATTTTTATGGATAAAAATTAAACAAAGAAGACTGAATAACCTGACAATCCCTTGAATTTTTATTCAGAAAAAAATGAGAAAAGCAGCAAATTTAAAATAATTGAAACCAGAATAAAAAAAGGGAAATTTCGATGTATTTGTGCCGCAAATCAACCGTGGCTATAAAGGAAATTGAGTTGATTTCTTGTTAACTTTGTTCTCTTTAGCTTGTATTTGAATAGTTACATTTATTGAACGCTAATGCCTAACTTTGTAAACATGACACGATTCAAATTCTTATTTGCCGGGCTATTCTTTTTTACCTTTTTTATTGGTTGCACATCATCCAATGAAGAATGTGAAATTCCTATAGGATATCAAGAAAACTTAACTCCCATTGACATCCAAAGAATGGAAGGGTTATTTTTTGAACAGATAACCAAAGAAAAAATACTTGAGAATTTGGAAACTTACCCTCAATTCTCCAAAGCTATGTTCGCAAATATGGGCTTTGAAAATCAAGAGCAACTTGCAGAAGAATTGCTCTTGATTCATCAGGATAGCGGAATGGTGGAATTGTATCAGGAGGTTCAAAAGCATTTTGGTGACATTAGTAAAATAAAAATGGATTTAGAAATTGCCTTTGCTGGTATAAAATACCATTATCCCGATTATACCATTCCCTCAATTTATACATTCGTTAATGGTTTTGGAACTGACCTTATTGTCTCCGATGAGGTGATTATTATCGGACTAGACTATTTCTTACCCAATGACCATAAATTTCAACCTGTAGATTTGCCTAATTATATATTAAGAAGATACAATAGTGCTCATTTAGTGCCTATGATAATCACGGCAATATCCACTCAGTTTAATAAAACAAAGCTTTCTGACAATAGCTTATTGGCAGAAATGGTTTTCTATGGCAAGTCTTATCATTTTACCAAAACCATAATGCCATGTACTGCTGATGAGTTTATAATTGGCTATGAAACCAATGAGATACTTGGAAGCTATGCCAATGAGGAAATGATATGGGGACACTTTATTGAAAATGAGTTGCTCTTTGAAACCAACCCTTTTGAAATAAGAAAATATACCGGTGAAGCTCCATTTACAGACGAGATCAGTCCTGACGCCCCGGGAAGAATAGGAAGGTGGATAGGCTGGAATATAGTTGATGATTATCAAGCCAATAATGACATGGCCCTACCTGAATTAATGGAACAAGACGATGCCAGATTGATCTTCAAAGAATCAGGTTACAAACCAAGAAGGCCCTAATCTACTGCTAAACTTTAGTGCAATTAGGGAGGTAAAAGTCCTTTCAAAGTAAAACATAGGGCATTGGCTATTCCGGTCAACCATTTAGATTTTTAATACCCAAAAAAGCATACAACTTTTCTTGTGCAGTATTTTTATCAAATTTAGTTTCAGCGATTCTCCGAGAATTTCGACTCATATAATAATATTGGTCCAAATTTTTCCGCAAATGTTCAATATTTTCAATCAACAATTCATGATCCTCCATTGGATGGAAAAGGCCTATTTTTTCCTTTTCAATAAGGTCATATATCCAACCTTTAAAATTAACAATTACAGGTAAACCCATTGCCAAGGCATCAAAAAATTTATTGGGACTACTATTTTCCAAAACCTCTAATGGAAGAAAAGAGATGTAAGCAAAGTCAGCTTTTCCCAACTTTGTTTTGACAGCATCTTTATCTCCAAAGGGAAGAAAAAAGACATTGGACAGTTTCAAATCTAGGGCGTACTTCTTTAATTTACTCAGTGCATTTCCGCTACCCATTAATTCAAACCTCCAATTTTTGCCCTGAGATTGGGCAGCAAATGCCAAATCCAAAAAAGAGTCCAAGCCATTGACCTTTCCTACCGCTCCTGCATATAAGATCCGCAATGGCTGCTTATCGAAATCCCTGCTGCTTAGATTGTGTTGATTGGCAGTAAAAAATTCATTGTTTGCAAAATTGGGTATCAAGGCTACCTTTTTCTCCGGAAATAAAACTTTGATATAATTTTGGATTCCGGGAGATAAGGCAACAATTTTTTCTGCTTCTCGATAAATATTAGCCTCCATATCATACAAAACCTTTTTCAGGAAAGTATTGCTGATTTTTAAAACCTGAATAGGAGCTTCCGGCCAAAGGTCTCTCACCTCAAAAACATAGGGGATTCCATATTTCTTTTTCGCCCAAACACCAATCCAGCCTGTGGTCAGGGGGGTAGAAGAAATATAAAACAAATCAGGTTTAGCCAATTCTTTGATTAACTTTTTCGCTTGTCTAAAAAAGCTGTAAAAAGCCAAAACCCTCTGCCGGTTAGAATAAGTTGACAGATAAGGCACGGGAAGGTAATGTACAGTCACCTTCCCATCTTTTCGAAGCATATATTGTTTCTTATTGTGCGCAGTAATCACCTCCACCGCCACTCCTTCTTTCGCCAATCCTTGGGAAAGGTGATAGGACCTAATTGCCCCTCCTTGTTCAGGATTCAGGTAATATTGATGAATATAGATTATTCTCATTGGGAATTTAAATTAATCCACTCTGAAAGTAGAAACACATTGAATAAAAGCAAATAATGGTATTGAATGTGTTTTTCAGGATGTTTTAACAAAGGCTGCCATTCGTTGGAAACAAAATTGCCATATTTTTCCCCAAAAGCGATAACGGATGAACTTAATTTATTTCTAAACTCCGGATGATTATTGAACCAATCAAGTATGGGCAAACCAAAACCCCTCTTTTCTCTTTTAGCAATGCTTTCCAAACCTTCTTTTACTAAGGTATCCTTGATCCATGACTTGGCCGTGGTGCGCATAAAAAACTCATTGCTCATGGAATCACTTAAGCCAATTAATGACCAATCTAAAAATGGAGCTCTCCCTTCAATCCCATTTGCCATGCATGCATTGTCATGAATTTTCAACAAATCCTGTACCAGGTAAAGGCTTTGGTCATAGGCCAATGCATTTTTAAAATCCCCTTCGGAGGTAGGATAGCGCTCTTTAAGTCTTATCCCCAATTCTTCAGGTACTGGATAAAGTGCAGCAAAATTTATAAAAGTACGTGAAGGCTCAGGATGAATTCCTTTTAAGAATTTTTGCCGGCTTCTAGATAACTGAGGGAAATGCTTAAGAAAACCTGAAATATTTTGCCACAACTGAGGGTGCTTAAGATAAGCTTTAAAAGCTTTGTGTCTATTATAGCCGGCAAACAACTCATCAGCCCCTACTCCGCTCACCAGTACTTTCACCTCTTTCTTGGCTTCTTTGGCAATGGCCCAAGTCAAATAGCCGGCACTATCTCCAACGGGCTGGTCCAATTGAGAAATATACTCTTCCCAAGTAGCTAAAAAATAATCCGGCCCAATATTGATTTCATGATTCCCACCACCCATGGTCTTGGTCAGGTTAGCAGCATATTTTGCATCGATTGAGTTTTTGCCCTTGGCCCTTTCAAAACCAACGGTATAGGAAGGCAATGGCACACCGGTTTCCTTGTACCAAATATGATACAAAAGTGAACTATCAGCTCCTCCACTCAAGATCATTCCTACCGGCACTTCAGCTGTAAAATGTGTAAGCACAGCTTCTGTAAGTTGCTGTTCAAATAGGGATTGATCGGTAGCTACTTCCTTTCCGGCCAGCCGCTTCTGAATAGGGAGTTTTAGGGTGCTTTTTCTTTGGCCATCAAAGCCAAACTGTAAAACTTGCCCAGGCAATAACTCCTTAATTTCTTTATAAAAAGAAGCCGAAGGTAAGGAGGTCCGCAAATACCAAAAAGGCACGATTTGCTCGGCATCAAATTCTTTTTTTACCGCTCCGGATTTTAACAAGCAATTTACTTCCGAAGAGCACAAGAGTTTATTTTTCTGCTGGTAAAAATACAGTGATTTCATGCCCACAGGGTCTCTCGCCAAAATAATTTTACTATTTTGAACATCAACAAATACCACGGCAAACATTCCTTCAATAGATGAAATCCCCTCTATCCCTTTCTGTTTCAACCAGTGAAACAACACCTCTCCATCTGAGCGGGTTTTGAAAACCACGCCCTCTTCCAACAGTTGATTTTTTAGGTCTTGGTAATTGTATAGAAATCCATTCCATGACAAAAATGCTGTCCGCTCTTCATTGAAAATAGGTTGATTGGCTTCATCCCTAAGGTCTGAAATCTTCAACCTATTGGAAGCAAGAAATATCCCTTTTTTGATTTGTATAACCTCAGAATGGTCAGGACCTCGATGTGTACAATTTTCGACCATATTGGTGATAGCATCATCTGAAACAGATGAATCCACCAGCAAATGAACACCACACATTATTTGGTAGGAGTTTTTTTATTGACCCCTTCCTCAAATGCTATTTTGTCTTGGTTTTTCTCATAGTACCGGCAAATAGCGGTGATGGTACATTCATTACACTTAGGTTTTCTGGCTAAGCAAACATATCTACCATGTAATATTAACCAGTGATGTGCTTTATGAATGACTTCTTTTGGAAGGTGCTTAACCAAATCTTTTTCAACCTCTAAGGGTGTTTTCACTTTTTGTGCAACCAAGCCTAGTCTTTTGGAAACCCGAAATACATGTGTATCTACGGCCATATTGGGTTGGTTCCATACCACACTGGTAATTACATTGGCTGTTTTCCGTCCCACTCCGGGAAGTTTTATTAGGTCATTTACAGTGTCAGGTACTTCAGAATTAAAATCTTCAACCAACATTTTACCTAAACCCAAGAGGTGTTTGGTTTTGTTATTGGGGTAAGATACTGTTTTTATATAGGGGAATAACTCATCAAAATTACTAGCTGCCAAATGTTCAGGACTGGGGAAATCCCTAAAAAGCGCAGGGGTTACCATATTAATTCTTTTATCTGTACACTGGGCACTGAGCACAACTGCAATAAGCAGTTGGAAAGTTGACTCAAACTTCAACTCTGTTTCAGCCACAGGCATGTTTTCAGAAAAATGATCGACAAAAGCCTTATACCGCTCTTTTTTTAACATGATTTTATTCTTTTTATTCCCTTCCTATTCAACTGTCTTCAAGTTTAATAAATGGCAAACTTCAGGTCTTAAAAAAAACCAATATTTGATAGTAAAACTAATTAAAGGTAATCCAAATCTTGATTGATCACGCCATCTCCACCTTGTGAAAAAATCGTATGGATCATTTCATTTACAAAATAGCAATACATCAAGTCAGTCTGCAACTTATCCGATTGATTTATGTCAATATTTATATTAGGAATACACAATAGTATTTTTGAAGTTATTCAGGGCTTCAGGCTTCCATTAAGCTATAGGGTAAATTTCCCTCTTAGAAATAAAGTGATCAACTATGTTTATGAAAAATAGAAATGGGAAAACTTATGATTGCCTGGGCAATGCATACAATCCGGGCTAAAGGTTCTTAGCAAAAAAAATCCTGTCGTTTGTGTCAACGACAGGAAAATAAGTTTGTTGGTGTTAAACTTTCTCCAGTCCTTTGGACCGGGCCTTTTTCTTAATGGCGTTAATAATGCTTTCGGAAGGTTCGGTGGAGAGTACGTCTAATTTTTCAATGGTGCTTAACAAATTAATGTATTCTTGCATTAGCTGTTGGTCATCCTGCAAGATTTGCATCAGTTGATCGTTCTCCTCTTCCTCCATTTCCTGATAAATATACCTTATCAGGTCATTTGTCGTAAAAGATTTGGTCATAGGCAATATTTATTTGTTTGAGTTTCTTCCGTAAATTAATAAGGGCATATCGCATCCTTCCTAAGGCAGTATTAATACTAACCCCAGTTTGTTCTGCAATTTCTTGAAAGCTTAAATCCATGTAATGCCTCATGATTAACACTTGCTTTTGGCTTTCAGGTAATTCTTCAATCAACTGCCTAACCAAGGCATAGGTCTCATCTTTTACTTTTACATCCTCTACATTCTGTTCGGCAAAATGCAAAGTATTAAAAACATTTGATCCATCCTCCATAACCACCATGGGATAGCGTTTCATTTTTCTAAAATGATCTATCGCCAAATTATGCGCTATACGCATTAACCATGGTTGAAATTTACCCTCTTCATTGTAACGATCAGAATTGAGGGTCTGAACTACTTTTACAAATACATCTTGTAATAAATCTTCAGCAACTCCTTGCTCCTTAACTATCATCAAAATTGTAGTGTAGACTTTGGTTTTGTATTTATCAACCAACCTTTCAAAGGCTATCTCACTACCATTTCTATACTGTGAAATTAATTCACTGTCTTTAGGTCCTACCCTTATACTCATAAAACAGATATTTAGATAACGTAGAGTTTTATCCCATATTGTGGAGTTAATAGTCAAACATCAATTGCCTTCTTTTCAAATGTATAGAATCACATAGGAATACGCAATTTTTTTGTACTTTTTTATATTTAATAGCACAATAAAAATCATAAGACAGAAGAATATATCTTTTGTTAAAAAATAAACCAAACAGTCTATTGCACCATTATGTGATTTCTAAAAAAATAACAATTAAAGTACCAAAAAAATTAGGGCCTAGTAATTATTCACTTTCTTGGCTGGCTTTTTTTCCAAAGCCTTTGGCTAAAAGACTATAAATGGTGCCTACTAATCCTAAAAAGCCACTAATATAAGCAGATGTTTCATTCAAAATATTGGGATCATAGAAGCTAATTAAAGCAATACAAATTAAAACAAAGCTAAAAACAGCTGCCTGTATCATTTTAGCATTACCGGATCTGCTTTCATCTTGCTTAAACCGCGCCACTTCTTCTTCACTTATAAACACACAAACAAAATTCCTGAAACTTTCAGAGAATAATACTAGTCTATCCATGGCCGGATTCATCTTGACCACCCCTTTTTGAATCAAGGTGGTCATGGTCTCCTTGTTGAAAAAATTTATAAAGCCTTCCGTGGCATAATTATAAACCATTTTCCTTTCTTTTAAACTTAACTCCGTCCAAATGTTCATATAGTAAGCTTTATTGTGTCGCTGAATAGCCAAAACACATTTTTCATACCTTTCTTGAGAAAGTGGCAATTCCAATTCATCCCTTGAAATCTCTTCTGTTATAAGGGAGGCAATGGCCTTCGCATTGGGGCCATAAGCTATCTCTCTGGCCAATTGATGTGTTTTCTCATCATTATACAATACACTCCTCATACGTTCGTCGTAATTGCCCTTGGATTCCTCATCATAAAATTTGGAGTCCGGACCTATAAAAGGCAAGGTGATTTTCTGGTTGTCAAAGTCAATAGGTACATATTGAAATAGATAATCCGAAAAAATTTCAGTGATTAATAGCTTGGATTGTTTGGACATTTCATTTGGTAAAATCTCTTGAAGTGGCCTCCCGGAAGTTACAAAAAGGCCCAAGCCCTTTCTACCGTAGTTTTTCTGAAAAGCTATCATTGTACCTAATAAGGTGTTGGAATCTTCGATGCAATGGAAATTTTCTAAAATCACCCCTTTGTGTACAGACTTGATTTCCGGCATCTCCATCTCTTCACCTCTTGAAAGGCTCACCAAAAGCACTTCTTGAGATTGCCATCCGAATTGCTTCAATATCCAATCTCTTGATTTGGCAGCGTCTACACCAATAATAAAACTGTTATCCTGCTTTTCTGCTCCCTTGGGAAGCAAACCAAAAGCATTTGTGAAATGATAATCGATGAGGTATATTTTATTCCCTAATACCATTATCATTTTAAAGAGCCAGATAAGCACAAGAAACAATACCACTAAAAAAAAGACGTTGGAGCAAATGGTATCCCATAAGTTTGACCTTTCCGAAGAAATATTTGGTTTGGTATTGAATGCTTTAATTAACGCCTGATTTGGTGCTGCAATAAAATTTGTAATCAATTCATCATCTTGATTAGAAAACCTCCCAAAATTATTCCTCCTAAACTCTTCATGTATTTTGATCAAATCCATATAAAATGGTGGAAGACTGTCTATAGATTTTTTTGTCAACTTTTTTTGTGTGACAGAATCCGCTACCATCCCTTTTCCTAGAATAGTTCCTTTCTCTTCCGGAATATCTTCCAGTTCACTCACAAAATTCCAAATAATTTTTTCTTGGTTAAAAATTTGTCGGTGGATAAAATATCCGGGTAAAAATCCTACAATCATCAACCAGAGCAGGAGATTAATGGCAAATACACGCTTGTCTACCGGGGCACCTGTTAACTTAGTCCAAAACTGGGTAAAAGTTCGGTGCAACTTAAACAAGGTCTTGGTTCTGTCCCACTCACTAAAGCGCACTGTAGGGAATTTGGGTGTTTGGTATAAATAATAGCACAAAACTTGCATCCCTGCAACGAGTAAGATAAAGAACAAGGTGAGTATAAAATAATAGGTACCGACTTGACTTAAAAAAGTAAAATAAGCCAAAATTGAAGCCAAAGCTACCCAGAGCAAACATGCCATTACCAAAAAGGCATTGATATTTTTCTTACCGTCATCCCTGCCAATTGTCGCAAGAAGAAGGAAATTACATGTGCCTGATTGTATGGCAAACAAGGCAGACCATAGGAAAATTTTAAAAATGCTTAATGGCAGAAAAAGATAAATGACAATAAATAAAACCACATCCAGCAAAAGAATACTATTGAGCCATAAAAACCGTAGCCTCTTTCTCGGAGAAGGGCTATACCAGCCAAATGAAAAATCTTCAAAGGACAGATAGATACTTGATTTTCGCGTCACAAGCGTAAGCAATCCCAATAATACCAGTACCAAAAGATAAGGGACAAAAACTGCAATTCCCTCAAGAGAAGCCAAGGAATGCAGTGCATGTTGCAGGTTGGTATCTTCCAAATAAAGTACCCAATTTTCAGTATTAAAGGAATCGGAGGAGATAGGACTCAATAATGCTTGATACTCATGCCCATTTACATAAATTGGGGTCTTCCACAGTTTATCATCCCCAGCATATTTATTGTTTTCTATAAGTGTCTTGATCTCCTGCCACTTTTCTTGTCCTATGCCATCTTGAAGATAATTGACAGGAGTATTGACTTTTTTGCTGATCAATAAGACCTTTCCATCAGGCTTGAAAATAAAAAATCTATGATTCTTACTAATCTTAGGAACTATTGAATCCAATTGAAAAGTCAAAGCAAATCCATTTCTTTCATGCTTTTTACTTATTACGCCTTCCAGATCACCTGTAGACTTTGAAGAATGAGCACTAATAAAATACTTTTCCTCTTTTACCGACTTTAGTTCTTGGACATAATCCCTATTAGCAATTGACACAAAAGGAAAAATCCCAAAATCAATATTGTTTTTTGAGGAATCCATTTTTGGAAGCAACATTTTGAGAATATTTCCGTCCAAATCAAATTTTAGGAATTCATTGATTTCTTGATCCTTGGAAATTTCAATCTCCGCCTGTTGGTTATCCTCCTCCCTATTATCGATTACCTTCTTAAAAATCTCAAGTTCATCAATCAATTGTTGTACTTCCAAATGGAAAGCAGACTTCACATTATGAAGGTTGTTTTCTGAAGCGTATTCATTTTCATAGTTTTGAAAAAGCGAAAAGAAAAAGAAACCAGAAATCACCATCACCAAGATCAAGGAAAGCCCTAGGCCCATAACCCTTTTCTTTGTCAATACATCTCCATCTCCTAAGTTAAAAATACTAATGACCGGAATTGAGACAAAAATCAAAGTCAAAAGGGTAATAAAGGCACTTAAAACCTTGAAATTAATTTTAAGTGCCACGCGCTCAAACCTAGATTTTTCTTTGGCTCCAAGCAAAAAGAAAACCTGGTTTCCTATCATTGCAGGGGAAATAAATGCCTTATAATAATTGCCTGAAATTTGCAAAGCCAACTCTCTTTCCCCTACCATTTGCTTGTGACTCAATGAGTCCACATTTACCACAGGCAAACCTGCCACTCCTTTTGGATATATGGCCATGCCGGATTGATCCAGAATAAAAAGCCGATCAAAAAATAAACTCTGTACATTCCCAACCATTAAATCGTTGATGGAAACAGAATGGTCAACTTCAAATGCTCTACCTGAAAAAGTCTCTTGAGAAAGGGAGTTAGGAAGCTTTTCTTCTATATGTCTTCTTAAAGAGTTGAAATTCAATTCTGGCAGGTTCCCATACTTGGTTTTCTCATTTAAAAAAAACCGGAAACCTTTGACTTTTACTCGGTAAGATGTGTCTTTATGAATGAGAGCGATTCCATCGTTGGCAAAAAGTTGTGGCTCCGGTCTTTCCTCTGCCTTGAAATTATGAATTTTTTCTACACCAAACTTCGGGGCCTTATCAAACATTTCCACCATAGGAGATGCTGCCTTTTGACCATCTTTTGCCGCCCAGGCATAAAAATTCCTTTTAAAATACCCTTCCAATTGCACATGGTAATTGTAAAAGGAATCTAAAAAATTTTGCTTGACCAGGTAAATGGCTTTTATACCTTGAGACTCTAACTGATTTTGGTTCGTTTGAGAATGTTGGTATAAATAGGCACCTATTAATAGCATGATGCCAAAGATGAAAATCCAAACGCGTAAATCCCTGAATTTCACTAGAAGAGGTGTTGGTTAAATATTTATAAAATATTAACCAATTTAATCAATCCCCCTTAAGATCAAAACTATAATTCTGTAAAAATCAAAATTAATACTACTAAATTTTACACAAACAGCTATTTTTAAATTCAATATTTCAAAATATCATTCAAAACCATCAATCTTCTTCGGCGACCCCTCTTTTAATCATCCAAGAGGGTGCAGTCAGGAACCATAAAACTGTACCTAAAAACATAAGTTGTTTGCAAGTATCAGGCTCCATTTGACCACCAAAAACTAAAATGGCCGGCACAATACTCAAGCCTAAGCCTATAAAGGATATAATTTTTAATAATAGTTTCATTTCTTTTGATTCATTTTACTTGCCACAAGATAAACCAACACAGCTACAAACCAGCCTGGAAGGCCTAAAAAGAAGATTTCAATGCCGAAAACGAGGTTTAATAATAAACAGAAAGACAAAGTAATAATCCAAGTCATGGCCACCGCCCAATTAAGTGATAGCCCCTTGAACTCTGCATAATTTGCTTTCAATCCAACTTTTTCAAGCAGATAAACATCTATAAATATTACAGCCCCTACAGGCATTAAAATCAAACCATACAATGCAACGAATTCTAGCAGTCGCATAACTAAAGCGGGAAAACAAGCAGCAATGGTCGTGAACAAGCCTACGAATAGTGTCACTTTCCAAGTCTTCCACTTGGGGTTGATCGATTGAATGGCCAAACCTGCCCTATATAGTGTTGGATTGGCGGTCGTCCAGCCTGCAATAACAACGCATATTGCCCCTGCAACACCAACTGCACTATAGGCAATTGGCCCCGGTGCAAAGGTTAGGCTACCCTTAGATTCGATTAAGAACAAGGAGTACAGAATCCCAGAAGCAATCCAAGCAATAAAATGCCCTAAGAAAACTCCGGTAGCAGAAGAAAAACCTTGTTGCCATTTCTTAGCATATCTCAGCAATGACAAATCAGCCATACCTATGTGCATGGCCATGTTACAAAACCATGCAAAGAACAAAATATGCCAAAACCCAAATTTACTTTGACCTTCCAAAGGCACGCCTGTCCAAATGGTGCTTTCCGCAACAGACCAAAAAGAGCCTACCTCAGTCACTCCTAAGCGAGGCAATACAGCCAAAGCAGCTGCAATAAATATCATGATCATCCATGGCGCCGCTACCATTGCAAATTTAGAAACCTGATCAAAGCCGAACATGGCAATAAAGGTGGTAATGGCTCCTACCACAAATACTGTCACCACCCACCCCAAGCTATTGGGCAGTACATCCGTCAACTGAGGCATGGCCATATCAAAGGGGATCCCAACAGCCGTTGCCGCTACAGCAATCATTGACCCGGCTAAAAAGCAAAAGAGCCCGGCATTGACCAAATTATAGATCAATGTAAATTTTTTACCGGCAATCTTCTCTAACAAATAATAAAGGGTTACCCTTGTTTTTACCGCAATCTTAGCCGTCAAAAAAGCCCAACTTAATACGGCTAAAATATTACCAAACAAAAGCCCGGTCACCAAGTCTATGGCGCTTGCTCCATGGGCTACAAATAAAGGCCCTATTACAAATTCAGTTCCTGCAGTATGCTCTCCTGCATAAGTGCCTAAAAAACTTCTCCAGCCTTTCAGCTTATTGTTGGGAATAGGTTGCTGCTCATATTCATTTACCGCATTGAGGCGGTCTACCAAACTTTTATTTTTTTCCATAGAAATAAATAATCATGACACTACCTGTTGGCTGGGAGCCCTAGGAAGATGTACTAATACCAATAATTTATAGGTTAATTAAGACTTGAAGAGTATTCCTGTTTTTCATTTCCATCAAATGGTAACCTTAAATGGATCCTCGGTTGATGAACTTAAAAACATTTTTAACTGATTCTTTTTTATTTTTCTTGATCATATAGGCTGCAGTCTCCCCCATTAGCTTAAAATCAGTGGAGATTACAGTAATACCCAAAAGTTCTTTCAGTGGAGTATCATTGTAGGAAATGATACCAATTTCTTTTCCGGGTTCATAAAGCTGCTCTCTTACCTGCTTCACTAAATTGACCAAATCATTTTCTTCAATGACAATAAAGGCATCCTTAGGACGAAGCTCCATTTCAGGATAAACTTTGTCCAATATTTCATAATCAAATTCAAAATCTTTACAAAATTGTTTGAATCCTTTTAATATTTCTTTAGGGTAGGGATACAGTATATCACTGGGATAAACGAGCATCAACTTCTCATACTGCTGAAGTTGAAAAACCCCTTCAATCAGGGCATTGTAAATGTCATTTTTAAAATCCTGAAAAATTGAAGCTACACTTTCTCCCAACTCAGGGATTTGATTGTCCATGATAATCAACTTGTCAGAAGGGATTTCCTTTACACATTTCATCACCTCTTCATCTAAGTTATAATGACTATTTTGGGTATCCTTGAAATGAGGCATCAAAACATAATAATCATATGCACCTAAATTTTCGGTGAGAATGTTCTTGAGTAGCTTGGGATCACAATGGTAGATATTTAAATCAACTTGTGCATCTGTCCCCATGCTGTCAATAAAAGAATTGTAGGTTTTAAGTTTGTAATTGCTGAGCTTATTCAAAAGGTACAAAACCCTAACTTTGGAGGTAGAAATGTTTTTGGCTACATAATAACCTTTTCCTTTTACCGAGAGGATGATTTTTTTTGTTTTTAGCTGGTTGTAAGCTTTCTCTACGGTATCTCTGGACAAATAGTGTTCTTCACTTATTTCATTGATAGACGGAATTTTATCCCCCACCACTAAGGCACGGTTTTCAATATCCTCAATAATAGAATTAACTATTTGCTGATACTTGGGAATCCTAGAGTTTTCATCTAAACGAATCAAGGGCTTCACTTCAATCATGGGTCAGGTTATTTAGGGATTCATTATAATTCCACATGGGAGGTGTTCAATAAATTTACTAAATAAAGTTAAATACTCTTATTATCAATTGATAATTTAAACAAAAGATGCTATTAATCATGTATTTCCATTTGAACGGGGCCCATTAAGCCGGAAGGCATAACATCCCAACCGGAGGCATCAAAAGGTTTATAGTCTATGTTCACAAAATTAATTTCATGATAATTTCTCCAAATAACTTCATTCCTATCAAGGTATCTCACATGGTTCGCCATCAAGTTTGCCACCTCGACTTTAACATTATTCTCTCCCTCCTTTACAAATTCACTTACATCCAAGCGAAAAGGAATACTAAAAGCATAGCCAACCTCTTTACCATTGACCCACACTTTAGCACTCTCCATTACCTTCCCTAAACTCAAAATGTATTTTGCATTTCTATCAAACTTATCGAGCATAAAATCACTTTCGTAAATAGCCTGTCCTGAAAAATCGCTATAGGTCTCCCCATCCAAAGCAGTCCAAGGCTTAAGGGAGGCTAATTCCAAATTCTGAGGTAAAACCGGCCCTCCACTTTTAAAAGTCAAGGCCCAATTACTATTCATGTCAATCATTTTAGGAGCTGTTATTTCATATTTCCAAAGGGGTACATTTTCTGCTTCCTTATCTACAACATGTACAATAATAGATTGCCCCGGCGCTAGAGAAATGGCTACCTCCACTTTGCCTTCATCATTTTTTTTCACGTTGGCACTTCCAATTGTCCCTTGCTCAGGACTCATCAGCACAGCAGCCTTACCTTTAGTTTGTAAGCTCACATAGTCTTCAATCTTCTTAGCAGTATGATTGACCAGATAATAATATTTGCCCTCTCCCAGTTTCCTCCTGACAAACTTCAATCCTAGATCTGTTAACTTTTCTCGATTAATTTTCAAAAAAGCTAGAGCTGAGGATAATTCCTCGGACATCAACACAGTTCCCTTGCCATGACTTGCAACTTTCCCACCATCAAATGGCTTAAAATTGATCTGCTGCCAATGGCTATCTAAGGTTTGCCTCCTTGAGGCGTACTTATAAAAGCCCGGAACATCCAAGGGCTTTTCCTGAAAAACTACTTGAGCTCCCTGTTCAGCAAGGGCAAATAACTGTTTAAGTGTGGCCAAGGGCATAAACTTGGTTTTGGGAACAATAATGGCTGAAGACTTAAACTCCCCATTAGAACCCGTGAGGGAATTGCCTGCTACTTGCAAAGTTTTCAATAGCGCGTCGGAAATAAAATCTACACTATAACCCACCTCCATCAAAGATTTGGAAGTCTTATAAAAAGGAGTCGGATGCAACCATTCATCAATTCCGTGTACAGTAAGCGTTTTGCCTAATCCCTCAGGATCTGCCCATACATCGTATACCGGCCAATATACCAACAGCTCATTGTCCGGTTTTCCTGCCTGCAATATGGATTGCACTCGCTGAACATAGCCATTAAATCCTTTTAGATGGGGCCATAAACTGTTGTGGGTATTCAAATTTAATGAGGCATAAAACAACCAACCTGGAAAATCCACCTCCTCAGGTGAATAGGTGATTCCATGGTAAAACATGTGGTTCACACCTGCAAGAAATGCTTGCTCTAGCTCCGGCTTAGCTTGGGAAAAGGAAGATTTAAAATGCTCACCCAACCAGGTAAAGGTCTCTGTAGACACCAGGTTATTCCCTTTTAAATGAGCGGCTGAAGATGCGAATTTCAGCATTATAGGGTCTGGGTCAACATTTCTTATGTCTGAGCTATCCCTTCTGATGCCGGGAATAGGAAAGTAACTTGAACCAAAGGTCTCTCCTTCGGGAATGGAAACAGCTGCATAAAGATCCAAAAGATTTCCGGGCGAACCATGGGCTTGGTTTTTGGTTTGTTTGCCATGGCCCTTTGCCCAAGAAGACCATTGCCCGGTAAAGTTTTCCAGCAACATATCGCTGATGGTTTCTCTATAATCTGACTTTAAACGGTACCCATCTTCGGTATTGAGTTGATCTAAATGATTTCTGAGGTCATAACCTCTCCTACTTTCAAAAAAATTAAAAAAATCCTCAGTAAAATCAGCCCCATATACTTCAAAACTATCATTGTAAAAAGCCCTGATCCCCGGAAATTTCCCTGAAAAAGCGGTATCAAAATGGCTCAAGTATTGCCTTACTGCCTTTTCAGAAAAATGATCTAAAGTATAGCCTTCTCCTCCCGGAGCTGCCCTTTTTACTTTCTGACCGGTTTGGCTCTCAAAAATCGCAATCAGCTTCCAGTCACCTTTTTCATCCCAAGCTAGACTCCCGTCTTCTCGTACATATTTCGTAATATTTTGTACTTCCCCTCCATCCTGAAAAGCCATCAGTGTATGTAAATAATGTAAGTTCCCCTTCACTTTTTCCTCATCAATCAATACCGGGCGATCCACA
This sequence comes from Cyclobacterium sp. 1_MG-2023, assembly GCF_030546805.1. Classification (GTDB taxonomy): domain Bacteria; phylum Bacteroidota; class Bacteroidia; order Cytophagales; family Cyclobacteriaceae; genus Cyclobacterium. The sequence goes on from NZ_JAUOPC010000014.1 coordinate 68,625, forward strand.
CCATTGCCGGATGAATAGGAATACTCCTGAACCAACATTTTTTTTGCTGCCATTTCCGGGCTAACCATTTTCCCGCCAAAGGGCCAACCTGTTCCTTGGGTCAGATCTATTTCTAGCCCCAAGCCGTCTGCCTTCTTAATGGTATAATGGAGCATTTCAATCCACTGCGGAGAGAGGTAATCTAAAAACTTGTTTTCAAAACCTTTGGCTCCATATATTGGAGCAATTTCCAAGCCTCCTATACCTGCTTTCTTGTATTCACCCAGCAAATAATTCAGGTTGTCTTCATCCACAGCACTCCCCATCCACCACCACCTGGCCCAAGGCTTAGTGGCTGCAGTTGCTTCAGGCCAATGTCCAATAGTCTGATCGGTAGGCTGAGCGCTATCTTTTTTGCAGGCTGTCATACTCCCTAAGAATAAAAAAAGGAATAACATCAGCCATGCACTTGCATAATTACCAATCCGTACAAACATCAATTTAAGATTTAAGGCTTTTTATTTAAGACTGAACACTTTTTCAAGTCGATTGACTTTGGGAGATTGATCCGGGTTGGTTTCCATAATATCCCCCATAAATGCCCACCATTTTTTCATTATGGCTTCCTTGGCCAAGCTGTTGGTTTGGTTTTCCTCCGCTAGGTTTTGAAAAGCGAAAAGCGTCCCGGTGGCTTTATCAAGAAATATATGGTATTCGAGTATGCCTGCTTCTCTTAATAATTCAGCCAATTCCGGCCATATTTCATTGTGCCGTTTTTCATAGACTGCCTCATTTCCGGGCAATAATTTCATTGTAAATGCTACAGAAACCATAATTGATTATTAAAAATTTATCCATTGACTTTAAAGTCAATCCCATTTTGCTATTGATTAAAATAGCCCCCATTGCTGAGGCTAAATTTTGCTTTGATGCTCAAAATAAAGAAAACAATTGAATAAACTTTCCTGTACTATCAGGGTGATCCTTTTATATTTTTTAATTCCAATCAATTAAGATTAACTTTGCCAGCTTAAAATAGACGTATGAAAATCGAAGAGAATGTAGTGGTAGGTTTAACCTACGAATTAAAAGTAACCAATGAACAAGCCGACTCTCTGCCTTTTAGCGTGGAAGTGAGGGACAAGGATGACCCTTTTTATTTCTTAGTTGGAGATAGTGGTCTGCCTAAAACATTTGAGAAAAATCTAGCCGACAAAGTTGAAGGTGACCAGTTTAACTTTACTTTGTCAGTTGAAGAAGCTTATGGTAAGCCGGATGATGAGCTTATCGTTTCTGTGCCAAAATCACAGTTCAATCAAGAGAGAGGGTTTGAAGAGGAGATGCTTCAAGAAGGGAATTTCTTGCCCTTGATTGATGAAGATGGTTACCCTATGCAAGCTAAAGTAGTAAAGGATTTGGGTGAAGAAGTGCTATTGGATTTTAACCATCCCCTTACAGGCATGAATCTTCATTTTGAGGGTGAGGTTTTTGCTATCCGAGAAGCAACGGAAAAAGAAAAAGAAGAAGGTTTCAGGGTTTAATATACCTTGAAATCTTACTTTTCTTTTAAAGATAAAACATCCTCTTCTTCCCAATTCATATATATCGTCTCACCTTCCGACACGTCTCTTTCGTAGCGAACCAATTGCCAAGGAGAATGTCCCTCAGCCACTTGCACAGTTAGTAAATCATATTCTGGAAAATACCTTCTTAACAGTACACTTCCTTTTAATGCCCCAGCTGAAGTAGAATGCTTTATAGAAGAAGGCCTCAAGTAATGGTTGGATTTTCCGGGAAGTCTATTTAATGGGCCGAAAAAACCTGCGACATAAGCCGTTTTGGGGTTTTTGTAGATATCCTTTACTCTTCCTTGACGCAATAATTTACCTTCGGAGAGTACACACACATGCTCAGTAAGCAATAGGGCGTCTTGGATATCATGGGTTACCATGACCACAGTGATTTCCAATTCCTTAAAAATTAAATTCAGCTCATCAAGTAAGCCTCTCTTTTGTAAGCTGTCCAAAGAGCTAAAAGGTTCATCCAAAAGCAACACCTGGGGTTCTAAACTTAAAGCCCTGGCGATGGCTACTTTTTGCTGCTGTCCTCCGGACAATTGCCTGGGATAGCTGTCTCTTTTCTCTTCTAAACCAAACACCTGCAACAAGGTCTCAAGCCTTTCTTTGGCATATGTTTTATCGTATTGCAATAAGGGCCTGCTTATGTTTTCAGCAACAGTAGACAAAGGAAACAAGCCATTGTCCTGCTTGACAAGTTGGAGTTCATCATACCCGGCAACTAATTTTTGCTCAGGGTTAAGTATTTTCTCACCCTCTAAATAAACCTGTCCCTCATCCTGAACTTCCATTCCGGCGATGAGCTTGAGTAAGGTGCTTTTTCCGCTACCACTAGAACCAATGATTGACCAACGCTCTCCTTTATCAATGGATAGAGACAAGTTATCTAAGGCTTTAAGTTGGCCATCAAAAATTTTTGTCAAGCCTTCAATTTTGAGATAACTCATCCGTTAATTTCCTCTTTCAGTTTCTTAGGCAAACTAGCGAATACCAGACTATAAGAATGGTCTACCAGTTCCAAAATCAATTGCGCAGGTACCTTGCCATCACAGGAAACTGTATTCCAATGTTTTTTATTCATATGATAACCCGGTATGATACCATCGTGGGATTCCCTAAGTATTATGGCTTTTTCAGGATCACATTTTAGGTTGACACTTTCAAATTTATCAATATCCAACAATGCAAAAATTTTATTCCCCACCCTGAAGCAGAGTGTATTGTTGTCAAAGGGGGTATCCTCCGTCACCCCCGGTTTTTTCAAGCAATACTCCCTAAAGGTTTGAATGTCCATCAAGCCAATCTTTTAATGATCCAATAGACCAATGCGGCAAGGAAAACCAAAATTGATATCTTATTGATGCCATGCATCATTCTAAGGTTAAAATTGGTCTTTTTGTTTGGGTCAGGCTTTTTAAATACGCGAATAAAATACTCACCTACTTCACCCAACTGAAAGAACTCTTTTAATTTGCTAGCCATAATATCTTGATTCAAATTTACTTGAGGGATCTATTCATGATCTGCAGTTTCAGGCTCTATCCACTGCCCGTCTTCTTTAATAATGTCTATTAGTTCATCTACAGCATTCTCGGAAGGTACGGAGCGCTTCATTACTTCTTTGCCTTTGTAAAGCGTAATTTTTCCTTTTCCTGACCCTACGTAACCATAGTCTGCATCTGCCATTTCTCCGGGTCCATTTACAATGCATCCCATTATCCCGATTTTCACCCCTTTAAGGTGATCTGTTCTCTTTCTTATCAAGGCAGTGGTCTCCTGAAGATCAAATAGGGTCCTTCCACATGAAGGACAGGAAATATACTCTGTCTTTGACATCCTGGTCCGTGCTGCCTGTAAAACACCAAAGCTAACGGAGTTATGGAGCTTGACCTGTGCTAATTTCTCTTCTTTCTCTTGCAGCTGCAATTGATCTAAACCAATAAGCATCCCATCTCCAAGCCCATCAATCAGCAAGCCCCCAACATCTGTAGCAGCAAACAACATGGTTTTTTCTGCATCTTTTTCGGAATAACTCACCTTAGGAACCACAGGTAAATTGATTTTCGCCTCAATAAGTGATACAAAAGCTCTCCTAATTGCTTGCATTTGATGTTCACTATTGGTGAACAAAACAATGACTAGGGGTAGTTCATTGTTTAAATATGGAATTGCTTCCACTATGCTGTCTGATGAAACAAACAAAAAATTTAAAGACGCATGCAGAGCAGCCTTCTCTTTCAAATGGTCTAAATCGATGGCAGGGAGCTTGTTTTTTTGATCTTCTTGATTGCTCCAGGTATCATAAGCCAAAATTTCTTTTAGCCCGTTAGGGAGCATAAAAGGAACCGGGTTACTCCCGGAAAAAATATAATCACATCCCTGATCATTCATTTTCCACTTATCCAATTCCGGTAGGTAAAAGTGGCCCACACATTTCAGGTCTTTCGGAACAGCTATCCCAACAGTAGAAATATCTGTTATGACCCGCGGTACATTTCCTCCACCAAAATTACCCACTTCTACAGCTCCTCTTTTGTTATAAGCGAAAGGGTCAATGGGATAATTGCTGATAGGTTTAATTCCTGAGGCTTCAGTTCTATTGGCATACCTGTTTATTAGGGTTTTTACCACGGGAGATTCAAACTCAGGATCCTCCGTTAAGGAAACCCTTACCGTATCTCCAAGGCCATCTTCCAGTAAGGCACCTATTCCAACGGCAGATTTGACTCTTCCATCTTCTCCATCTCCGGCTTCTGTTACGCCAAGGTGTAGCGGATAAGGCTTAAATCCTCCTTCATCCAATTTATTTACCAAAAGTCGGTAGGCCTGAACCATCACTTGCGTATTCGATGATTTCATAGAAATCACAATATCATGGTAATTCTCAGCCTCACAAATTCTCAAAAACTCTAGGGCAGACTCCACCATTCCTAGTGGGGTATCGCCATACCTACTCATTATTCGATCAGAAAGAGAACCGTGGTTGGTTCCTATTCTCATGGCCGTACCATGGGCTTTACAAATATTGACCAATGGGAGAAATCTCTCCCTGATCCTTTCTAGCTCTGCCTGATAGGAAGCATCGGTATATTCTAAAACTTCGAATTTCTTTTTGTCCGCGTAATTACCCGGATTTACCCTTACCTTCTCTACAATTCGAGCAGCTACTTCGGCGGCATTAGGTGTAAAATGGATATCAGCCACCAGCGGTGTATTGTATCCCCTATTCCTTAGTCCATCTTTGATTGCCTGCAGGTTTTCCGCTTCTTTGATACTGGGAGCTGTAATCCTTACCAGCTCACAGCCACTATCAATCATGCGGATGCATTGTTCAATAGACCCTTGGGTATCCATTGTATCTACCGTTGTCATTGATTGCACGACTATGGGATTGTCTCCACCAATGGTTATGTCTCCAATCCTTACCGGAATGGTTTTCCTTCTGGAATAATTCGTTAGACTATTGCAATACTGCTGATTCTCTGTGAATGTTTTCAATTCCATAATTATATATCACCTAATTGAGGTCGGATTACTATCTCTTCAACAACAGAACGGGGTGAAAGGTTATAAGCTGACCAAACTGATGCCGCCACATCTGCTACATCTATAAACCTGCTTTCAGGTAAATCCACCCCTTCCCAACTCGCTGTAAATGTTGCCCCGGGCAAGACGGAAGTCACCTTAACCCCGTGAGGAATCATTTCTTGTCTCAAGCATTTGGTAAAGCCCAACATGGCCCACTTAGAAACGGCATAACTTCCTCCATTGGCATATGCAGTAAGTCCTGCTATGCTTCCAATAGTAAAAATATGCCCATTTTTCCTTTCCATCAACTCCTTAGTAAAACCCTTGGTCAAGTAATAAGTGCTGAAAAGGTTGGTGTGCATGGTCTTTTCAAAGTTTGCTTCATCCTCCGAGTGAAGGCTTCCAGGAATAAAAATACCTGTATTATTTACTAAAACATCGGGTATCCCAATTTTTTTTACAAAAGCAACAAAAGCTTTGGTCTCCTCTTTTATGGAAAGATCTGCTTTCTTTGTATGTACTTTTACTGCCGAAAAACTTTTTTCCACCTCATCTTTTAAAGCCTCCAACTCTCCTTCATTTCTACTACAGGTAAAAATATCAAAACCTTTATTTGCAAATTCAAGGATAATGGCCTTTCCTATACCTTTTGTGCCTCCGGTAACTAAAATACTTTTCGACATTAGTTTGTGTTTTAATAATTAGTACAACAACAAAATTGACTGTTGCAAATCTACAATTTTTCAATGGCTATGCCTAATCAAAACAAGGCCGATACCTGCATGCGACCTGTATGTACCAAATGATCCAAGCCTTCGGATCTCCTACCTTCATACATCAAGTTTAGCTGCAATCCTTCACCTATTTTTTGTAACCAATTCAAGCTCCAACTGGTATTGTTTCCCGGACTAAGAGCCTGTAGCATCTCATATCCGGTGGGAGAATTTACCAGTCCATTGTAGGTAATATATGTGTATTTTAATTGTGCATTCACTGTAGTCTTGATTGCTTTTGCCAACCTGAAGCTGAGCAATCCTTCATGTATTTGGGCGGCCTCTTCAATCTCAACATTGGCCAAGTTTTCCTTATTTGTCAACCTGTATTGAAGGGTAGACCTGAATACGGGGCTCGGCTGTAAGCTTATCTCCGGCCCAAAAGTAAACTGCTCTATTCTAAAGTTCCTATTGTCTAAGAAGTCAGAGCTCGCATTTCTCTTTCCTTTATTGGCATAAAACATGAGATTCCATTTCGTTTCTATATTGTAACGGGCATTGTAACGCCAATCATCTTGTGAAACATCCTCAAATCCTCCCGTTAGTAACTGCTTCTGATGACTGTTAGAAAAAGAAAGATCCATACCGAATTTAGGTGATGACCGATTAAAGAAGAACGAAGAACGAAAAGATTGCCGCAATGACAGCAATGAAGTCTCTTCAACACCTGCTTGAAATGGACTTATCCTCTGAAAAAAATCTCGGGAGGTTATCTTTTTCTCCACGTTCAGATTCGTATTGTTTGAAAACTTTGCCAACCATTTTTTTACTCCGGTCAAGGTTTTCCATTTAGAGGGGAACTTGGCACTCAACCGATAATTGAACAAGGTGGTGTAGGCTTGTAGGTATTCATCTGTAGGTACAAACACCTTGATAAAACTCTTTTCTTCAGGATTTATCGCCAAGTAGAACTCATTCAATTGTTGTACTCCATCTTCATCGTCATCTCTCCAGGTATGTGTTCCTTCTCCTGTAGGTACCGGTAAATAAACAAACTCCCTTCTCAATTCCCTCCCATTGCCCAAAGCATAGGTAAACTCATTGGATAAGTTGTTATCAAATAGGGAGCTTCGGTAATTCAGTTTACCCATTACTGTGGTCTCCTCAGGAAGATCTTCTGCCACAAAGCTCAACTTCCTATAAGTAAATGAGCCATTGATGGTATGTGGGCCAAAAGTCCCCTCTACTCCATAACTCGTCATAAAAGCTTTGGTGTCCGGCTTTAGTTGCCCACCCATTACAGCTTTATCTTCCCGCAAGCTTGCGTTCGCAAAAAAAGAGTATTTCAAAGTATCATTGGAAGTTAAAGAAAACTGATGTTCTTCATAATTCATGGCAGTAGATACAACTTGACTTTGCAGAGGATTGGTTACTTTATTTTTATCCAAAACATACCTATAGCCCGGCACCAGAATGGATGTCGGGTACTTGATCTCTCCCTGATACCTCAGCCAATCGGATTGTAGGGGAAGCACTTCAGATTTAAGCTGGAAAAAGTCATTGGTTACCAAAAGCCTATCCCAAAATTTTTGATTGAGCTTTATTCTTTGTTGCAAACCCGACAAGACCCCTGTACGGTTTCTTAAGTCAAGGCTATAGGAAAACTGATTTTGATTGTCTTTTAGCAACTCCAGGCTAACATTAAACAGCTTTTCGGCTGCATTTCCCACATCATCTGCACTGTTTAAACCCCAGTCCCTATCAAATTCAATAAATCTAAGTCGGTCCACAAATGAAAAACTGGCGGCATTGTATTCCACGGTCGTTTGTCCATTAAAAAGATAATCCTTTAACATTTTAACTGAACGGCCTTCTGACCTTAGTCCTACCTTAAAGGCCTGTCCTTTATTATCAGAATCTCCTAAGTCGGAAAAAAGATTTTCGTCTTGATCAGAAAATGCCACCTCTGCAAAGGTAGTCTCGTATTTCCCCAGCCTCAATTCAGTGCCTGCTGTAATCATTTGTTTTTTATTGGGTGCCGGTAAAGGGGAGCTAATGGTATAATTACCTTGGGACACACCATTTATAGGGGCAATATATTCATAAACCACTCCATTGGCCAGTTGTTCTTTCCTCATGTAATCACCTAAACCTTGGGTAGTTTCAGTAAAGCTAATGGCATAAAAAGCTTGCTCAGGATCTGTACTGTATTCGTAATAATCTATCGTTTCTCCATTTTCTGAAAAATGGGTAACTTTTTTATACAAGATTCTATTTGAATCAAAAGCTACACTGTCTACCCTTGGTATGGCTGCGGAAAGTATCTCATCCCCAACTGAACTGAGTAATCTTTTGTCCCCATCGCTTAATTCTGTGAATAAGGGCCTATTGCGGTCATCCTTTTCCCTGTAATAATTCAGGTAAAAGGTGACATTTTTACTTTCCTGAATATGATTTACCGTTATTATTGATCTTGAAAAATTCCTTTCTGCATACTCAAAATCCACCCTTACCCTAGAGTATTGAGTGATCAATACCGTGGGAGTAAAAGTAATTTCACCTTGGTTATAGTCTATGGTATAATCATTATTAAAGCCGCGCTTCAACTGCTTCCCATCAAGAAAGACCTTTTCAGAATTGGCCAAAACAATGACGTACTTTTCGTTCCCCGGTCCACTAATACGATATGGACCCAATACCCCTTCGGTCACCTCTAAATTCATGGAAGCAAACTTCCCTTTGGCAATGGCGGCACCTACCCTACTTGAAGCCTTCCACTTATCATTTAGGGTATAGTCTGAGGTAAACTGCAGGCCCTGTACATTTTTATAATACCTTAAAAACTCAGATTTTCGCTGCTGCAAAACCACATCTCCCCCGGCGAGATTAATCCTATCATTGTATAACTCAATCAAGATATTGTCGAAATCCTGGATTTGCTGCGTATTTCCTTCAGGCTGAAAGGGTACGTTTTGATCGGTAATACTGGCTCTAATGTTAAGGTTCTCTGCCAACTCACCATCCATCTGTAAATTCAATGCAGAGTTTACAAAAACGTTTTGTGTATTTCCAAAGGATATTCCACGGGTCAGGTTACCGGATTGATTGAGCTTACTTGAGCTGAAAACTTCCTCTCTAAAATCATAGATGGCCGTTCGTTCCGGCATCTTGTCTTTAAAATAGGCCAGAGAGTCATAATCCTTTTCTAGAGTTCGATTTTGAAAAACATGGTTAAGAGAAAATGGAAGAGTTTTATAGCAAATCAATAATGAATCATTCTCCAAGTCCATTGAATCCAATAAGATCAAATTACCGGAATTGAAATTGTACTTGTGAGATCGAAGATTTCCTAAGGCATCCTTTACCTCAATACTGGCGGGAAGCAAGGATAAAGTATCTGCAAGCGGTAGTTCTTTATTTGAATTGACAGTTCCCCAAAGGCACTTTTGCTCTTGCGCCAAGGTGGAATAATTCAATGCCAAAAGCACTGGTAAAAAAGCTAAAAAATACTTCACCAACTGCATATATCAATCACTTACAGGAAGCTAAAGTAAACAATATCTGTCAATAATTTCCGGATTTAAGGGATTAGGGGAAACAAGAGATAGAAGGTGGTACCTGTTTCGGAAGAAGTCTCAAACCATATTTTTCCTCCGGCAGTTTCCACTCCTCTTTTAGCTATGGCTAAGCCAAGGCCTGAACCTTCGGATTTGGTACTGAAATTGGGGAGAAAGACCTTTTCCTTCAATTCGTCTGAAATGCCCTTGCCATTGTCTTTAATAGAAAGTTTGATATGCTCTTCCCCATCAAAATACAAGTTCACCAGAATTATAGGCTTTTTCCCTTCCACTACGGCTTGGATTCCATTGATAATCAAATTGGATATTACTCTCCCATACAATTTGGGATCTCCCATGATTTTCGTAGATGCTCCTTCACCGGTATGGTCCGTAAACTCAATTTCCACATCTTCCCTATAATTGAAAATAGAGACAGCTTTTAAAACAACCTTCCTAAATTCTAATTCCTGATTTTTTGGGAGCGGCATTTTGGCAAAAGTGGAAAACGAACTTGCAATATCACTTAACGTGTCTACCTGATGAATAATTGAATTGATGGGATTAACCAATGCTTTCCCATTCTCCAGCTTATCTGCCGCTTGAAGGCGAAGTAAATGCTGTAAGGTAAGTTTCATTGGTGTTAAAGGGTTCTTTATTTCATGGGCCACCTGTTTGGCCATTTCTCTCCAAGCAGATTCTTTTTCATTGGAAGCCAAAACCTTCTTACTGGTCTCCAATTTATAAAGCATATTATTGTATTCGTTGACAAGCAATCCTATCTCATCCTTCCCCGGCCATACCATGTATTCATTGTTTTCCAAGTCAGTATCTTTCAACTTCTGGGTCAATAATTTAAAAGGATGTGTCAGGTTTTTTGAAACAAAATAAGAGATGACCAAAAAGAAGAGAAAGATCAACACAAAAATTATCAGAATATTGCTAAACACTTCAGTAATCATCAGATTAAGCTCTTCCTCAGATTCGAAAAAAGGTATGGCAATAATGGCTTGTAGCTCTTGATTATCTCCGTTTTTAAGCGCTAGGTAAACAGTCTTAAACTGCAAATCTCCTACCTGTTCTGTCTGTAGAAATCTATTTTCCTTAGATTCAATGATAGATGCATACGCTTCCGGATGCAAATAATTGGTTAATATTTTCTTATCAAAGATGGCCGGTTGATTGGTAGCCATTAACTTTCCATCAGGTAGATAAAGGTTGATATCTGCATCAGTAGCAGTAGCCAGTGCATATAATTCAGTATTTATTTCATCTTTGTTCAGATTATTGAACTGCTCTCCCCCTAAATCTCGGCCCAGATTATCACTAATTATACCTGCCTTTTGGAAATACTGCCTGTGTAAGTCTTCTGTATAGGAATGACTCAAAAAGCCTACGGCTATCACACTAATGATTAGCATGGGAAAGAAAAAAGCAAAGTTCAAATACAGTTGAAGCTTGGTGGCATAATTGAACCGTAACTGATTGAGTCCGCTAAACATTAGAAAAACTGCAATTGAAAGCAGTGTGAAAATTAAGTAAACGACAAAAAGAAAAGCGATGTCGGCAAGAATATAATTGCTGGGATACTTTCGAGATGAAACTACAATTATTTTATCATTGTAACTCACGGCTAGGTGGTGGTATCCATTGTACAATATCCCTGTAGTAAAGACATTTTCATTGTCAAGAAAATCCTCTATTGGCAAGCCTTGGTAACTAAAAATCCCTGAACTATAACTTAGCTCCTCTTCTTCAAAAATGGCAAAATCAAAATCGCGTTCTATATAGTTGGTAACGTATTTGTTATCCATAAGCAATTTTGGAAAAGCCTTTCCTGATTCTATTCTTTGTTGGTTCAGTTCTATGACAATTGTTCCAAGGAAGTCATTGTCACGTTGAATTTTAACAAAGGCTACAAAACGATTTCCAGTATTCGTATCAGTAGATTTAATAAAATACAAATTATGGATCTGAGTAGCGTAATCACTATTCATGTATCGATTTTTGTACTCCAAGAGAGACAAGCTATTGTTGTTTCCTAAAACAAGGCGACCTGAAGAGCTATAAATGCTTACATCTTGTCTGTACTGATCAAAATATCCTGCAAGGTATATTTTTTTGATTTTCCTATCGATGGGGTCTTTGGATAGAAGGGGGTCCGAAAGACGACTTTTGATAAAGGCATCATCTATCACCCTAGCGATGATATCCTCCAGAAGAAACTCTCCCATCACATCCCTGTCAAGCATAACATTGTTTGCAAATTTTACTTTAGACCTTACTTCATCATACCTTAGGTCTTGATAAGCTGCTGCCCCTGTAATTACTGCACCAATAAGACATGCAAAAAAGAAAGTTAAGAATGTATTGAAATCAAGCTTAAACAAGCTTTGATAAAGCTTAAAACTAATAATGGCCACCAATAGAATTATATGAGCCAAAAAAGCTATAAATAAAACGAAATTAAAGAAAAGGAGAAAAATCAAAAATGGAGAAACGAAGACCACTAAAACCTTTAAAGGATAAAAATAATTGTCCTCATTTTTAAACAAGACCATATTGAGACCTATAATCGTAAACAACAGATAGGCAGCACCTCCCAGAAAAATAACAAAAAGACTGACTATTTTAAGGTAATCAAAATTGGGTATGGCCTCAATATTTAAATTCCATTGGGAGTTTTCAACAATGTTTAAATAAAGGTAAAACACCAAAAACATCAATGTTGTCGACAGAATATAGGCAGCTGTAAGGGAGAGCCAATCGGGATAATTATTTCTAAATTTGATAAAAGCTAAAGCTACACGTCTCCTACTAAGAATAGCGATAATCATGCTGAGGACCACCAAATAACAGCTCACATTCAATAGCAGATCTCCTAAACTGGGATTGAATATGGATGAAGCATAGAGGCTTGAATCAAATATACCGGTTTGAAAAAAGTCATTCGGAAAATGAAAGGCCAACATGATAATCCGGACGGCAAGTAGGATGAGAAAGGTATAAATGGTGGCTAGAAATTTTTGGCCTTTTGACCATAGAGTATGGACAAATCCCCCTCCAATCAGTAATACCAATCCCAATAGGGAAAAGAAAAAAATCAATAGCGTATGGTTGATAGATTTTCCAGGAACATCATAGCCAACCCTAAAAAAAATGGAAAAAAGATACTGGTTGTCAAAGTATAGGTCTTGATAATTTTCTTTAGGATTTGGGGACAATAAAAACCTGTCGTTTCCAAAAACCTCAGGATTATACCCACTCTTGAGGTACTCATTACCAATATCTACTTTGTCATAAAAAGGGTAAACTTGAAGCAACCAATACTCTTTATCGATACGTTTTATTTTTCGTAGTTGGGTGAAATAAATCCCCCTATTGTTTTCTAGAATTTGGTAAGTTTTGGAAGTAGAAAGTAGGCTAAATTCAGGTACCATATCGATAGCAGACCAATAGGTCAAGTCTCCTTCCATAGAAAAAAGGTAAAAAGGAAACTGATGATCTATTTCCAGGCTACTGAAAAAGAATTGTTGATCAGTAACTTCGCTATTTTGAATTTTTTCAAAATCTTTCTCAAAATCATGGATTACCTTTCCAATATGATGTTCGAGTTGGGCACTAAAGGCACTTTGATCTTTGAGGTATTTACCTTCCGAAAAATAATTAATGGAAAGGACCAAACCCAATAGCACAACGGACAATACCAATAAAAGCCTTCTTCTTCTTAACATTGCGATTAATCTTGCCTGAACAGTCCCTCCAAGATAACAAAACTACCGATATCCGAAGTAAAAGTTAATATTCATTCATAATGGAATCCATGCCAAACATAAAGATGAGAGGCATTAAATCCCGCAAATAATCAACCAAAATCTAGGCCATCCTCAATAAGTATTCTGAGAAAGAATAAAAAGGTTGCACCAAAAATTGAACCTAAGCTAAACAGAAGATTAGAATGAAATACCTTTTTTCCTTTTGGCATTTTTATACCAAAAATAGCCCAAAACCATTAATAATATATAAGGAGCTACAAAAAGGTAAAGAATTCCTATGTTCAGTGCCGCTCCTACAGTAGTATCCCCATTGCTAACGTTGTTCTCAACCGTTGCCCTACACATGGCACATTGAGCAAAAGTAGATTGAACGGATCCAATCAACAGAAGCAAAACAACCGACAGACTTTTGAAATATTTATTCATTGTATTAGTAAACGGTTTGGTTTAACCTTTGTTTAAATATAATCAATTTCACAAACATTATGCTTAATGCACATAATAGGGACTGATCATTAGATAAACGATAACACCTGAGACGGTAACATAAAGCCAAATAGGAAAAGCGTATCTAACTATATTCCGGTGTTTCTCAAATTTCCCGCTGATGCCAAAATAATAGGCCAATAAAATTGGAAATAAGGCAATAGCAGCCAAAATAATATGACTGATCAAAAGAGAATAATAAACCCACCTTATCCAGCCTTCACCACCAAAGGAAGTGCTTTCCGCTGCCGCATGGTAAATCACATACCCCACTAAAAAAATAGCTCCTAGCCCAAATGCAACGGACATGGCCGTCTTATGTAAAGTGACATTACCACTTTTGATGAAAAAAAAGCCTAAAATCAACATTACAGAGGCAAAGCTATTTACTACAGCATTTAAATGTGGAAGAAAATAAACCCATTCTTCACCAAGGTCAATTTTTGCAGGCATAAACAATAGTACCGCCACTACTACCGGTACTAAAATGGAGACAATAGTTATCCATGTATACATAGACTTGTCCTTGGACTCTATTTCAAAACTATCCTTTATCATGAAGCAAAATTTTCGTTTCTAAAATCAATTGATCAACACCTTCTCTTTTGGTGCCACTGTAATATCCTCGAATACGTCCAAGTTCATCTACCAAAACAAACTTATCACTGTGTACAAAATTCTCCGGAACTGCCCCCCCACTAACTGATGGAATAATAAAACCACACCTGGCTAAATCATAAGTTTCATCTACCGGGCCATTAAGAAAAAACCACTTGTCTTTTTTGGCTCCATGCTCATCAGCATAATCAGCCAAAACCTTGGGGCTATCATATTCGGGGTCTATACTGATGGAGTAAATCTGTACCCTATCATCATTCCGAAAGACATCCTGAACTCTTTCCATTTCTTTAGACATAATAGGACAGATGCTTGGGCAACTCGTAAAGAAAAAATCGACGATTGTAATTTTTCCTTCCATCATTTCTTTACCTACACTTCTACCAAACTGATCTGTAAAAGTAAAGTCAGGAATAAAATGCTGACTGCTGTCATTATAGTCACATTGTTCAAAAGGATCTTCAACGCCATTTTGATATAAAATAGGAATATCATATTGGTTGGAGGAAAAACCCCTAAGAAATAATATTATTAATACCGGTATCATTAAAACACAAACCAGCACCAATACCTGAATAAATCGCAACATTTTCATACACTACTACAACAAAAAAAATGGTTGAAGATTCCCCTTCAACCATCCAATTTTATAAATTTTTTATTCTGTTTACCAGCGCATAACGAAGATCTCAGCACCTTCCTTCATTAAGGCTATAATCAGCCAAACCAAGAAAATAAGTGGTACGATGATGGAGTAAAACAAAGGTTTAACTTCATCCCCCAGGTGCATAAATTCCATCATGATATACTTGGCTTTAACAATGGTCAAAGCAATAAAAAGAAAGTATAAGAGCAACCCTCTTTCCATGGTAAAGGCCAACACAAATTCCACTGCTGTGATTACCAATAAAATCAAGGCAGTAAGCCAGATTTTTTTAATCTTGGCAGGATCTCTTGGAATTACTTCCAACCTATTTTTATTAACGTGTTCCATTATAGTATATGTTTATATTTTAGATCAAATAGAAGAAGGTAAATACAAATACCCATACCAAATCCACAAAGTGCCAGTACAAGCCAATTTTCTCAACCATTTCATAATGACCACGATCTTCATAAACTCCAACAGCAGCTTGGTAAAAAGCCAAAAACAAAAGGACAACACCTATGGTAACGTGAAAGCCATGGAAACCTGTAATAAAGAAAAACAATTGAGCAAAAGGTGCAGGTCCATATTCATTTACCAACAAGTTGGCTCCGTGCACTGTTTCAGTTACAATATTGCTAAATGAATTTACATAGGTCATCACAACTCCTTCGTCGGTCCCATGGATAAAGTGTGTCCATTCCCAAGCTTGACAACCTAGGAAAGTCATCCCTCCAAGTAATGTCCAAAGCATCCATTTAACCACATCCTTCTTATCATTCCGATGACCGGCTTCAACTGCCAATACCATTGTAACCGAACTCATAATCAAAATAAAAGTCATCAAACCAACAAAAACAAGTGGGAAATGACCTCCATGAACAAATGGAATGGCATCAAAAATCATTTCAGGTATAGGCCAATGCTGATTTGAACTTACAAAATCAGCTACTTCTCCTGAATAGGCAGGATAACTTACCCGAATGGCACCATAGGTAATAAGAAAGGCAGTAAAGGTAAAAATATCTGAGAGGAGAAAAAACCACATCATGAGCTTACCATAGCTCGCTTTTAGTGGCTCGTTACCTCCACCCCAAACGCCTCTTTTTGATTGAATTTCAATTGCAGTCGAAGACATAATTAGTAAATTAACTTATATTTTAATGATTTAGAAGCAAAAACATAAACAAGTATAGCCAAAGGCCTCCCAGAAAATGCCAATAGGTAACGCACATTTCAAGTTGTGCCAGATTTTGGGAGTGTATTTTATTCCTTAAAGCCGAAATTAATACAATTATTAGAAATATCACACCACTAATTAGATGTATTGCATGCAGTCCTGTAAAAACATACATAAATGATCCCGCAGGGTTACCTACAAAATACACATCCTCAGCAACTAGTGCTTCCCAGCTGAACCATTGCCCAACAAGAAAAGCAAAACCTAGAATTACTGTTGCCAATAAACCTAGTTTAATATTATTAAGATTGTCTTTTTTAGCCGCCATGTAAGCCAGATGCAAGCTAATACTAGACAATACTATTATCCCTGATGTGTACCAAAACACATTGGGCAGGTCAAATTCCAGCCAATTCCCTTCACCCTGCCTGACAATATAAGCACTGGTCATTCCGGCAAATACCATAACCACACTTACAATAAATAACCAAAGTGCAAATTTCTTTGGATGCATGGCCAAGGGCTGTTCTGCACCTTCAATAAAAGATAGTTTCTCTTCCATATTACACTTTATCTAATAAGTAGGCAATTTGCGTTATGGGTAGGTACAAAAATGAACCAAACATAATTTTAAGCGCAGATTTTCTGGAGCAATCCTTCATAAGAGAGA
The DNA here is from genome assembly GCF_030546805.1 of Cyclobacterium sp. 1_MG-2023. Classification (GTDB taxonomy): domain Bacteria; phylum Bacteroidota; class Bacteroidia; order Cytophagales; family Cyclobacteriaceae; genus Cyclobacterium. The sequence continues at coordinate 85,355 of NZ_JAUOPC010000014.1, forward strand.
AAGTTTGTGCCAAAAATAATACCCCACAAATAGTTGCTACAATACCTGAGTTTATTCCGGTTAAACCAAAATAAGTAGGTAAGAGCCCAAGCGGCAATAAAAATAAGGTATAGATCATTATTTGAATTGCTGTATTAAGGTCCTTTTGCCCTCCTGAGGGAAGCAATTTAAAACCTGCTTTTTTATAATCCTCATCACTAACCCAAGCAATGGCCCAGAAGTGAGGGAATTGCCAAATAAATTGAATGCCGAAAATGATTAAAGCTTCATAAGTAATGCTTCCTGTAACCGCTGTCCAACCAAGCAATGGAGGCATGGCCCCGGGGATGGCTCCAACCAATACTGCTATGGGTCCAACACGTTTCAATGGCGTATAGACAAATACGTACAGTATCATGCTCAAAATACCCAATCCGGTAGTCAACATATTGGTGAAATAGGCCAATAAAAGAACGCCGGTAACAGCAGCTATCACTGCAAACCAATAAGCTTCTTTTACAGAAATAATTTCCATTGGAAGAGGCCGAGTTTTCGTTCTCTTCATCAATTTATCAAACTCTCTCTCCTTAATTTCATTGGCGGCACCTGAAGCACCACTAATTAAAAATCCACCAAGGACAAGACCAATAAAACCAGCCCAAGAGAAGGTTTGACCATGATGTCCTAAAATAAATCCAAAAACAGCCGAAAAGGTTACCAAAGCAGACAGACGGAATTTCAACAAATCCATGTAAGCTTTAAACCTCATCGTAACACTGTCCCACAAAACCTTTTCAGATAACCCTAGTGTACTCATAATTAAGCAATATTTATAGCGGCAGTTTTATCTTGCCCCAATTCAAGCCAAATATAATATTGGAAGCCTATGATCAAAGAACCTAAAAACAGGTGCAGAGGTTGAATGAATGCAGGTATTCCAAAATAAGCCATGATTGCTCCGGAAATAATTACCGTTACAAACAAAGCCATTAACACCACATAGTGGCTTGTAATTTTTGTATTCTTTTCCCTGTAAGGGAATAGTTGATAACCAATAAATAGGTGAAGGCCTAATATTATCAAAGAGTATGTCCTATGAATATAATAAGTAAGCCCTAATTCATCTATCCAAGATGATCGATTCAAATAAGCAGCATTACTTGCAATAATATCTATTTGCTCCCTAACCTGCGTACCAAGTATAATTTGAACAACCATTAATAATATGCCAATACCCAATAACAACCTGTATTTTCGTGAAATATTCAAGGGCAGGTCAAATTGATGATTTTTAGCTATTAACATACCGGATCTATAATAGATATAAAGCAGCAGGCAAACCATAAAAAGAGCCACTACCATATGTACACTTATCATCCAGTGCAAAAGATTGGTAGAAACTACAATAGAACCTAACCAACCCTGGAACAGTACCAACACCAATGAAAATACAGATAGCCACATAATTTTTGGGTCTACCGATCTTAACTTAAAAGAAAAGACCAATGTCAATATAATTAACAGACCTATGACAGCTCCTGCAAGCCTATTGACATATTCAATCCAAGTTTTGGTAGCATTAAAAGGCTCTTGTTCATGAATACTCTCATCATTTCTAATCTCTTCTGCCAAATTTGCAAAGCCCAAACCGGTTAAGAGGGAAGCAAAGCGCTCATTTTTTTCAATTCGCTTGGAAACGTATATTTCAGGATAATTGGCCGGCAATTGATCTACAGATGTAGGTGGAACCCAACTCCCGAAACATTTCGGCCAATCAGGACAGCCCATTCCGGCACCGGTACTTCTAACAATACCGCCAATTAATATCAATAAAAAAACAGCAACCGTAGTAGTTAAACAAACACTACGGAAGCTATTTATATTTTTAAGATTCTTTTGATTCATTACCTACCAACATCGCTTCATCCTCTTCCATTATTTCTTTTTCTAATTGTACAAGTTTAGCTTCATGAGGAAGATTTGATTCGGGAGTTGCTGACAATGGAACTGTTTGTGGAATGAAATCAGCTTCTGAACCAGGCTTGCTATAATCGTATGGCCATCTATATACAGTTGGGATTTCTCCGGGCCAGTTACCATGACCAGGTTCAACTGGTGTAGTCCACTCTAAGGTATTGGACTGCCATGGGTTGGCACTTGCTTTTCTACCTTTGTACATACTATAGAAGAAATTGAAAACAAAGATAAACTGGGCAAAGAAAGTAACGATAGCAGCCACAGACACAAACATATTCAGGTCAGTATACATATCTGCAAATGAGAAGTTTGTCCAGCTATAATACCTCCTAGGGAAACCGGCGATACCAATATAATGCATTGGGAAAAACACCAAATAGACACCAACAAAAGTCAACCAAAAGTGAACATACCCTAATTTGTCATCCATCATCCTACCAAACATCTTAGGAAACCAGTGATACACACCGGCCAACATTCCAAAGAAAGAAGCAGCACCCATTACCAAGTGAAAGTGAGCTACAACAAAATAAGTATCGTGCAATTGAATATCAATAGCGGAGTTACCGAGGAAAATCCCCGTCAAACCACCTGAGATAAAGAAAGACACCAAACCGATGGAGAACAACATGCCCGGGGTAAACCTTAAGTTACCTCTCCATAAAGTGGTCAGGTAGTTAAATACCTTTACAGCTGAAGGAACGGCAATTATCAAGGTAAGGAACATGAATATTGATCCAAGGAACGGATTCATTCCGGATACGAACATATGATGCGCCCAAACCACAAATGATAGGATGGTGATACCAAGCATAGAAATAATCATGGCTTTATAACCAAAGATAGGTTTCCTAGAGTTGGTAGCAATCACTTCAGAAGTGATACCAAGCGCAGGAAGCAATACAATATAAACTTCAGGGTGACCTAGGAACCAGAATAAATGCTGGTAAAGAACGGCACTACCTCCAGTATTTGGTAATGCTTCACCACCGATGTAAATATCAGAGAGGTAAAAACTAGTTCCGAAACTTCTGTCAAAAACCAATAATAGAGCGGCAGAAAACAAAACCGGGAAGGACAATAATCCAATTACCGCAGTAAGGAAGAAAGCCCAGATGGTTAATGGTAACCTAGAAAAAGACATTCCCTTTGTACGCAGGTTAATAACCGTTGAGATATAGTTAATCCCTCCCATTAATGATGAGGCAATAAAGAATACCATGGCGGTTAACCATAGTGTCATACCTAATCCTGATCCGGGAATGGCTTGTTCAAGTGCAGACAATGGCGGGTAAACTACCCATCCACCACCGGCAGGACCTTTTTCTAAAAATAAAGAGGCAAACATGATCACACCGGAAATAAAGAAAAACCAGTAAGACAACATGTTCATAAAACCTGAAGCCATATCACGGGCACCAATTTGCAAAGGAATTAGGAAATTCGAGAAGGTACCACTAAGACCTGCAGTCAATACAAAGAACACCATAATTGTACCATGCATGGTAACCAATGCAAGGTAGAACGTAGGGTCCAATTTTCCGGAAGCATCAATCCAACCACCCAATATAGGTCTTAAGAAAGACATGTCCATATCAGGGAAACCCAGCTGCAATCGGAATAATACAGAAAGAAATCCACCGATAAATGCCCAGAATATACCAGACACAAGATATTGCTTCGCAATCATCTTATGGTCAGTGGAAAATATATACTTCGTTATGAAGTTATCGTGGTGCTCATGGTCATGCTCATCATGTGTAGATGCTGCATCATGAGCTGAAACGTTTGCTACTGCCATGGTATTTATAATTTATGCTATAAATTTATTCTTCATTTATATAAATCTCTGCCAATTCCTTCAATTCAACAGGAAGATCAGCTACAAGATCCGGATTACTTTTGATAAAAGGAGTTTGTTCTGCAAACCACTTTCTATATTCTTCAGGTTCAACAACCTTAATCACTTTCCGCATAGAGAAATGACCGGCACCACAAATCTCAGTACAGGCGATTTCAAATTCAAATTCTTCATCCCCCAATTCTGCACGCATTTCTTCAGTAGTTTTATTCGGCGTAAACCAGAATCTGGTAGGCATACCGGGTACAGCATCCATCTTCAAGCGCATATGTGGCGCAAATACTGAGTGCAATACATCCCTTGCCCTAATATTAAAGAGGACAGGCTCTCCTTTAGGAATTACCACATTCTGAGAAGGAAAATCGTCAAAGGAATTTTTATCAGTAAAATCTATACCTCTGGAATTGGTTGCAGTTGTAAGTCTATAATCATAGTCTCCCAACTGTTGATCAGCACCTGGATATCTCACATCCCAAGCAAATTGATAACCCATAATCTCAACTACATGGGCATTTTCAGGAGCAGGGCTGGTAATATCTGACCAGGCTTTCCATCCGGAAATTACCAAGACAGTCAATACCACTGCCGGTACAAGTGTCCAAATAATCTCTAATTTGTTATTGTCAGGATAAAAGGCAGCTCTTTTATTTTCTTTGTATTGATAATGGTAACTAAACCAGAACAAAAGAATATGTGTAAGGATGAAAATAAAGCCTGTTACAGCCATGGTAATCCAAAACAATTGATCTGTTACCACACCATGCTCAGAGGCAATAGGCAATTGGTAATTATCAAATTCTACTACCGAATAATAGACCATCCAAGCACCACAGCCAATAAGAAATACCATGAAAAGAATGGCATTAGTTTTATTACTGGTTGTAGCTATTTTTTTATCAGAACCTTTAGCGACCGAAATCAAGGTTTGAATTCTGTATACCATCCCAATCACCATGATCAGGAGTACTACACCTATTGAAATAAGAAATCCGTACATAATTATAACTGTTTCGGAATTAGATTAAATGTGATGATGATAACTTTCCTCCAACATTGGGTGGTTTTTAGGAACCAGATTGTGTTTGGAAAGATTGGTCAACGCTACAAAAGCAAAAGCTGAAGCATAAACTAACAACATTCCAATTTCCATCAAACCAACGCCTCCATTATGTCCTAAAGTACCCGGTTGAACCATCAAGAAGAAATCTACCCAATGACCAACAATAATTAGTGTACATACAAGTTTTAGGAAGATATTATGCCTTTTCGCATCCCTTGTCATTAGAACCAAAAATGGTAAAGCAAAGTTTAGAATTAGGTTAATAAATATATAAGAACCATAAACATCACTTGAAAGTCTTTCTACGAAATAAACTGACTCTTCAGGAATATTGGCATAATAGATCAGCAAAAACTGAGAGAACCATATATAAGTCCAGAATATGGAGAAGGCAAAAACGAATTTACCAAGATCATGAATATGGTTTTGATTGATCATTTCTAGGTATCCCTGATCTTTCAAAAAGATAGTCACCAAAGTAATGGCAGATAAACCTGCAACAAACCATGAAGCAAATACATACCATCCAAACAAGGTAGAGAACCAGTGCGTATCTATAGACATCACCCAATCCCAAGCACTAATAGAGGAAGATACGGCAAAGAAAACCAAGAAAATAGCAGACCATTTTCTAATGGTATACCAATAGGAAGTTCCTCCATTTATATCTTCTTCATTAGAAAGTGTTCTAAGTTTATTGAAAAAGAAAACCCAAAATCCGAAGAACAAAACCATTCTTACGATATAAAAGATAGGGAATGAACCTTTCTCCATTGGCCAGTAAAAGAAGTTTCCTTTACCGTCAATGATCTTATCATAATGATCTCCGGCTTTGTCAAACACATAGCTATGCGTCCAGTGAAACAAATCGTGGTTGGCTATGAAAAAGGTTACCAGCATTAATACAGCTGCAATAGGCAACCAATAGCCAAAGGACAACATGATTCTAAGTAATGCTGTAGACCATCCTGCCTGGGCAGCATATTGTATAGCAAAGAAGAATACACCAATAATGGCAATTCCTGTGAAATACACATTATTTATCCAAAGGTTGGCAAAAAGTCTCTGTGTCCAGTGAAAACCATGTCCACCCTCATCGCCATGACCATGTCCACCAGTGGCAGCCATGATTATACCAAATACCAATAAAAGTGCACCGATACCTCCTAGTATGAAAATCACTTTCTTTACCGCTGCGGTAAAATCAAATTTTTGATCCAAATTGTAGTTAGTTACCTGTGCCATTATTGCTTCTGAATTTCTTGTTTAACATAGTGTACAATTTTCCACCTTCTGTCAGCAGTAATCTGCGAACCGTGAGCTCCCATTCTACCTTTTCCATGAGTGATTACATGGAAAATATGGCCTTCAGGTAAATTAATATAGGCTCCACCTTTTAGGTTGGCTACCCCACCGATAACCATACCTGGTTTACCATCTCCTTCTCCACCACTACCATGGCAGGGAGAACAGTATTGGGTGAATAGTCGCTTGCCATCGGCCAATACTTCATCAGTAAGAGGGATTGGATTTTGTACAGCAGCGGCACCTTCTAAATCTGCCACCCTTAACCTATAAGGTAAAATACCCTCTTTATTTCTAGGTACAGTATTAGGAACAGGTTCTCTCATGTTCATGCCATGAGGATTGTTAATATTACTGTTAAAGAATTCTCCTTTTTCATCCTCTCTAGTGGAAATCCAATCTCCTTCTTCTTCACTAGTGATTTGGCTTAAGCCTTCATAAGGAACTGAATGGTACATCTGAGGAGCATACTCCGTTCCCGGATAATCACCCTCAGCTTTGCAGGAAGCAAATCCTAAGGATATCCCCACTACAGCTATTGAATATATTGATGATAAAATTTTCATTTGCTACAGATTACTTATTCAAAACTTTTACTGTTCACCTCCGTTGCTCCTGAATTCTTAAGAGCACCTTTAATTATTTCCAAATCAACAGCTGCATTATTGGCGATATCTATGGCCATAACGTGCTTGTCATCAGTACTTCTCAAGTCAAATATTCTTGGTTGTCCCCAGGGTTTAAGATTACTGCTAACCATAAATACTGTGACCATACCAAAAGCTGCAACAAGAACAGTTAACTCGAAAGATACAGGAATGAAATCAGGGAAAGCGGCATGATCCTTGCCACCTATAATCATTGGCCAGTCAAATTTCATCATATAAAATTGCATGGTCAATGCCAAAGTAGTTCCTAGCAAGCCAAAAAGGAATGCCGCAATTGGCAACCTACTTCTTCGGTAACCCAATTCTTCCTCTAGTCCATGAACAGGATAAGGAGAGAATACCTCGTGTATTTTGATTCCTGCAGCTCTTATCTCTCTGACAGCATTCTTAAGAATGTCCTCATCATCAAAGATCCCCAGGATAAAGTTTTTGTCTCTTTCCATGATTATTTAATTATTTTTTCAGATGAAGATTTCAATACAGATTTGATCTCTGCCATGTTGATCACTGGGAAGAACTTGGCGAACAATAAGAACGCTGTGAAAAAGAAACCAAAAGTAAACATATAAACTCCTACGTCCGTAATTGTGGGGTAAAACATAACCCAAGAAGAAGGAAGATAATCTCTATGAAGTGAGGTAACGATAATTACAAACCTTTCAAACCACATTCCAATGTTCACAATAAGTGAAAGGATAAAAGTAGCAACTATAGACGTTCTGATCTTTTTGAACCAGAACAATTGAGGAGAAATAACATTGCAGGTCATCATGGACCAGTAAGCCCACCAATAAGGACCAAACATCCTGTTAACAAAAGCATATTGCTCTGCAGCTACACCTGAATACCAAGCGATAAAGAACTCTGTGATATAGGCAATACCTACGATAGAACCTGTAATGATGATTACTATATTCATCAATTCAATATGTCCCATTGTGATATAGTCTTCAAGTTTAAAAACTTTTCTAGTGACAATCATCAAGGTCAATACCATTGCAAAACCTGAGAAAATCGCACCTGCCACAAAATATGGAGGGAAGATTGTAGTGTGCCATCCGGGAATTACTGAAGTGGCAAAGTCAAAGGATACAATCGTATGTACTGAAAGTACAAGGGGTGTAGCCAAACCTGCCAATATTAGCGATACACTTTCATACCTCATCCAAGTTTTGGCACCGCCATCCCATCCGAAGCTCAAAGCTCCGTAAATGGTGTTTCGTATACCTGTTGCCCTGTCTCTAATGGTGGCGAAATCAGGAATCAAACCGATATACCAGAATACCAAGGATACAGAAAAGTAAGTGGATATGGCGAAAACATCCCATAACAAAGGGGAGTTAAAGTTTACCCACAAAGAACCAAATGTATTGGGAAGCGGAAGGGCCCAAATTGCACCGATCCAAGGTCTCCCCATGTGTATCAAAGGGAAAACTGCGGCACAAATTACAGCAAAAATTGTCATGGCTTCCGCTGCTCGGTTAATGGATGTTCTCCATTTTTGTCTGAAAAGCAATAATACTGCGGATATAAGTGTACCTGCGTGACCAATACCTACCCACCAAACGAAGTTGGTAATATCCCAGGCCCAGCCAACAGTTTTATTAAGTCCCCACATTCCTATTCCTTCCCACAGTGTAGCTACCAGTGCTAAACTGCCGAGCAAAAGTACAGTCAAGGATACTGCCAATCCTAGGAGCCAACCTTTGGTTGGTTTTCCTTCTACATGCCTGGCAATATCATTGGTGACGTCCTTGTAAGTCTTACCGCCGGTAATAAGCGGATCGCGTACGGGTGAAGTAACCTGCATATCTTATCGTTTTATTTTTTTAAGCTTCGTTTTTGTCCTTATTTCTGATCTTGGTAAAATACCAAACATTAGGGCTGACATTGATTTCCTCTAACACATGGTATGCTCTTTCCTCATTTACTTCCTTCAAAGCACTTGTGGAATTTTCTTCGACTTTAAGCATCTTAGAAACTTTAGATTGGGAATCATTCATGTCACCAAAAACAAGGGCTTCAGTAGGACAAGCTACTGCGCAGGCAACATTCACATCACCGTCTTTAATTTTCCTTCCTTCACGTTTCGCAGTTAATTTACCTGCTTGAATACGTTGTACACACATGGAGCATTTCTCCATTACCCCTCTTGCTCTTACAGTCACATCAGGGTTGAGTACCATTTTACCCAAATCATCATTCTGAGGAGTATTTACTCCTGCAAAATCTTTATTGTCATGGTATTTAAACCAGTTGAATCTTCTTACTTTATAAGGACAGTTGTTGGCACAATATCTGGTACCAATACAACGGTTGTAAGTCATTTGGTTGAGTCCTTCAGAACTGTGTGTGGTGGCAACCACAGGACATACAGTTTCACAAGGTGCATTGTTACAATGCTGACACATCATAGGCTGGAAGGTAACTTCCGGATTGTCTGCTGCTTGCTCAAGTTCGGCATTTGAAGTAGCTCCTTCAGGAGAGCTATAGTACCTGTCAATTCTAATCCAGGCCATTTCTCTTCTATTCAATACTTCTTCTTTCCCGACAACAGCCACATTATTCTCTACCTGACAAGCCACGGTACAAGCCGCACAACCTATACAAGAGTTCATGTCAATGGCCAAGCCCCAGTGGTGCTGACTGTATTTGTGGCCGGACCACAATGAAATTTTGCTAGGCTTAACAAATTCCCCGTCTTTATAAATTTCCGGGTGATACCTGCCTGCGCTGGCATCTTCTTTATATTCGCCCAAAGTAGCTTCCTGCACAACGAAATCCCTACCCATATAGGTTTGATGTGTTTGTGTTTGAGCTATTCTGTAACTTTCACCGGTAAGACTCACACTTACTCCTTCAGTGATATGGTATTCAACAAATCCTTTGTTGGCATTAATAAGTGCGTATGCATTGACACCAATACCGTCTGCTACTCTACCTGCAGCAGTCCTTCCATAACCTAAAGCCAATCCAAAAGTACCATTGGCCTGTCCAGGTTGCACCAACACAGGAACAGTAAAGGTCTGTCCATTTGCAGAAACAGTGGCCAATTTAGTGGCACCTTCATGCATTTTAAGACCATTTTCATTGGCCCATTTTTGGGATACAGTTAAGTAATTGTCCCAGGTAGCTTTTGAAATAGGATCCGGCATCTCCTGCAACCAAGGGTTGTTGGCAAATGCTCCTGAGCCAATACCTACTTTGGTATAAACAACCAATTCACTACCTGAACCCTGAGCCTGGTAAGCTTTGCCGATGGCTGCTGCTGCTGTAGCAACATCTCCTACTGCCTCTAATGCGGAAGCTTCACCTTCTTCAGAAGATTCAGAGATATAAACACCATCAAATAGGCATTTATCCCAGAAAGACTGAAAGTCTCCCTCGATTCCACTTTCAGCAAAATTAGCCTGCCATTCTTCTCTTATGAAATCATAATATGAAGTAGTGTTCCCGGCCCACTTTAAAAAGCTTTCAGGAGCTTGGCGAGTACTAAACAAAGGAGAGATAACCGGCTGCGCCAAGCTATAAACTCCTTTTTTAGGATTGAAATCATTCCAAGATTCCAAGTAATGATGATCCGGAGCAAGATACTGAACCAGAGATGCAGTCTCGTCTTTAACTTCTGAAGTAGAAACTGAAACCTTAGCTTTGGCTATACCGGCAGCAATGGCTTGTCCACCTCCAAAATCATAAACCGGGTTACAGTTGTAAAAGATTACTCCTCCAACTTTTCCGGCATTCAATTCTTTAACAAACTGATTCATTCTACTGTCATCTCCTTTTCGGAAATAAGCAGGATTTTCGAAATCCACAGTTTTATTGTTATTCTCTAAAAGCTCATTGATTGCATGCACAACCACTTGGACATTCGGATCATTGGATCCGGAAACAACAAGTGATTTGCCTTTGTTGGCCCACAATTCGTTGGCTGCTTTTGAAAGATTGTTTAATTCTAAATTGCCTCCACCGGCAGTGCTAACCCCGGCCTTTTTGGCAATAAGGTTATACAAGGCCAAAACTGCAAGACCACTTTGAGAAGCAGTAATAGGCGTGCGGTAATCCGCATTAGAACCTGTAAGTGATAAGGTGGACTCAAACTGATAATGCCTGGACATATTAGGATTTTCTTTCGAAATTTTCCTTCCTTGTGCATATTGCCTAGCAAATTCAATTGGAGAAATCCATGAACCTAAAAAATCAGCCCCAAAGCTGACAATTACATTGGCCTTATCAAAATTATAAGAAGGAAGCACACTGCTTCCATAATAGGTTTCACTTGCTTTGGTGATACCATAATTGGAAATTGGGTCATAAGTAATGACTTCAACATCTCCCATTTGGTCAGCGAATACTTTTATCGCCCTGTTTGTGCTCGGAGATAAAATGGTATTGCTAATGATTTTTATTGTTCCTGCACTTTTTAATTTGCCGGCTAACTCACCATCTAAAGCGGACCATTCAGCCGTTTTTCCTCCAATTTGAGGAGCCCTTAATCTGGCCTCATCATATAGAGATAAAACAGAGCCTTCTACAATGGCATTGGTACCTCCTTTGGTGATTGGTGACAATTCATTGCCATCAATTTTAATCGGTCTACCTTCTCTGGTTTTAACTACCACCGAAGCGTAGTCTCCACCTTTGCTGAAAGTAGATGCATAATAATTAGGAACAGAAGGATTGATATCAACAGGTTTGTTAACATATGGAATGGCTTTCCTAACCGGAGCTTCACAAGCTGCTAAGGAGGCTGCCGCCACACTAAAACCCATCATTTTTAGAAAGTCCCTTCTAGTGGAGCTTCCGTCTTCTTTTTGATTGCTTTTTGAAGTAAAGCCGGGAAATTCCTGATCAGCATTTTTTACAAACTCGGGATCGTTTGTCAGCTGTTCTAACCCTTTCCAATATGTCTTTTTATTTTCTTTCATTTTATATTAAAGAAAAGAATGTTCGTAAAGATTTAATAGTGACACTTTGCACATTCCAAACCACCAATGTCTTTGACTTTCAAAGCATCTTTGGATTCTGAATGCAATTGCACGAGTTTATCGTAATACTCATTGCCTTGAGTGGTAATTTCCGTGTTTCTATGGCAGTCAATACACCAACCCATGGTCAATGCACTGTGCTGAGAAACAACTTCCATTTCCTCTATAGGACCATGACAAGTTTGACATTCGATCCCTCCTACAGCAACGTGTTGGGAGTGATTGAAATAAGCCAAATCAGGAAGGTTATGCACCCTTACCCATTCAATAGGTTGATTGTTATCTACCGCATCGTATATTTTAGCAATTTCCGGAGAAACGCCCTCTTTGCCTTCCACATTTTGAATGTGCATGTGACAGTTCATACAGATGTTTGCAGAAGGAATATTTGCAGATTTTCCAATTTCTACACCTGTATGGCAATATTGACAAGGGATTTCGTATTGTCCGGCATGAAGTTCGTGTGAGTAAGCAATCGGCTGACTAGGTGCATAGCCTTGCTGCACGCCCACCGTATATAATCCGTTTATGGCGGTCTTTACTACAAAGGCAAGAACAATCGCCGTAACGATGATAATCATACCATCACTTTTGAAGATGCCTTTATAATCTGTCTTTTGATTGATAAACTCTTTATCATCCTCATCCAGATTTTCGCTTTTGTTCATGTATTTGGTCAATACTGAAACAATAAGTCCCAAAACAACCAATACCAATACAAGAACGATTACAAGGACTACCAAGATTATGGTTAGGTATTCATTGGGAATTCCTCCACCTGAACCTGTTGCTTCTCCACCCTCGGCTGTTGCTCCGGCTTCGGCAGCAGCAGGATCTGCTTTGTCGCCATATTCAATGTAAGAAAGTAAATTCGTTAGGTCATCGTCACTCAAAAAATCATGAGAAGGCATAACCGTGTTATTGAATTCTTTGAAAAGAGCTACTGCATCAGCATCTCCTCCTTGAACCAATACCTGAGAGTTGGTGATAAATTGTTTTGCCCAGTCCAACTCCCTTCTATCAGTAACTCCTCTAAGCGCCGGACCGACCAATTTCTGATCCAGTCTATGGCAGGTTTTACAGTTGGCATTAAAAATGGACTGACCCGCGGATATAGCTTCTTCGCTATCCGGAATTTCAGGGTCCACCGCATATGCCTGAATTCCTGAAAATAGGAATATCAGGACCAACAGATGGCATACGCGAATTGAAACCCCTAATATTGAGCGTTTGATCGACATAGTTATGTATACTTTTTTCAGATTTTCTCAGTGCAATTCAAATTCCCCACAAATGTACTACCCAACTTCTATTTTTCAAACTTGATCTTTACAGGGCAATAATCCATATCAAAAACTAAATATACTATTTAAAATATTCTCTATCAGTTATTTACAAGCCTTCACCTGAAGCAAAATTTAATTTAGAACCGTTATAAATAGACCTGTTTTTCAATATTTTAAAAATTATTGTTGAACGCATCAACAGACATTTCGTTACAAACGGGTTTTTGGCCCAAAGTTTAGTGTCATCCTATTAACATTTTTTTACTAATAGCTTTGAAAAGCCAATTATAAATGCCTAAATTTGCGCTTCGCTATTGAAAATGGTCGAGTGGCCGAGTGGCTAGGCAGAGGTCTGCAAAACCTTGTACAGCGGTTCGAATCCGCTCTCGACCTCCAAAGGCATCCTTTTGCAAGGATGCCTTTTTTTATTGATTTATTCCAAAATTCGCTCCCCCTTAGCTTAGGAATTCCATCCCTTGCTCCTTCAAATTTCCTTATAAAAAAATGATTCTTCCGACAAGGCGAAAGAATCATTTATTTATTGAACAGACCAAAATAATCATTCACTGAATCACAAAAAAATAATCCTGTCATGAAATGCCTTATACTGAATAGGTTAAAACTTATACAGGCTATGTATTCAACTGATTATCTAGAGTTTAAAGCATATTAAATTTGCTTAAAATTGGACTTTATCAACAATAAACGAAGCCTTAACCCGCCAGCTCAAAAGAATCATCTTACCATTTATCAATTCCCATAATTAGTATAGAAAAAACATTTAGCCAAATGATTATTACTACTTAAACTCCATCCCGTTTTTGATAATAAATCGCTCCAAATCCTTTGCTGTTTGCAAACCTTGAAGCCGTTCAAAAGATTGGGAAAGCGGAGCGAAAAATACAGTGGTGGGAAACAATAATCTCCCATTTTTGGAACCCAGCATTTTTGCCAAAGTATGATAATCTCCGGACTTACCCGGCTTATATTTTCTTCCGAGAAATACCAGTTCCTCTTTCGATTCAGCATTTATTTTTATACAATAAAAATTCGTGCTAAGGGAGCTTGCTACTTTTGGTTTTTGAAAGGTAATGTTTTCCTGCATTTTGCAGTATTTGCACCAATCTGTATGTATAAAAACCATTATAGGCTTGGGATTTGACCGCAAACTATCTTTAAGATTTTCGATGGAAGTCCAAGACATGGCCTGTCCATTTACTTTTCCAATACTAAAAAGCATGCAGAGAATCGCCCATATGGTCAGTGTTTTTTTCATTATTCCAACGTAAATCTTAATCCCAGAAAGCCTCTACGCCCTTGGTTGGGTGCGTACACATAGGAAGGATCAAAGGTCAAAGCGTAGGGGTTTTCTGCCGTCTGTACCACTTGTCCATCCGATCCAAATACCACATTTCTATCAAAAGGATCAAAGGATCTTGCAATACTATTTGCCGCAGGGGTAAAGTCAAGAAGGTTTTTAACCCCACCATATAACTCCCATTTGGCACCAAACTTTTTGCTGAGTTGAAAATTTTGTAAACTGAACCAAGGGGAATATTCGGCGCGATTATCGAGGTCTCCAAGTAAAGGTAAACGCATGGGCCCATATAAATTCCCTGTGTAATCCACCGTTAAGCCTAGCGTAGGAAAAGTATACCCCACACTCCATACTCCGCTAAATCTTTCTGTTAATAATTGCCGATAGGTTTCACCATTTTCTGTAACGGACACATCCATTAAGGTACCACCGGTAACAATATTCAAACCATTGACCAAAGACATTTCCACATTCAATGAAATCCCCTTAGAAACTGCAGAGCCATCTAAGTTCCCATAAATAATTTTATTAGGATCAGTTTCGTAATCCGGGAAAATGGCATTATTAAAATAGGTGTAAAATGCAGAGGCATCAAGACCAATAAAGACTTGGCTTGCTGTATAAATTTTCTTCACCAAGTTCAAATTGGCATTCCAAGAGGTTTCCGGATCAAGTTCACCTTCAAAAACCACCTCTCTGGCTCCTGTGAGCGCAGCATGATCCTCAGTAAATACATTGGCCACCCTATATCCATTACCAATACTCATACGAATCACATCATTTTTACTTTTTGAGGTCCACTTATAGTTTAACCTAGGGGTAGCAATACTCCCATGTAAGCTATTGTAATCATACCTCATTCCCAATAATAACTTATGTGAAGCATTAATGGTTATTTCATCCTGAAGAAAAATGCCTGGCAAGTGGGTAATCGAAGGTTCATTCATCCCATTTTCTGTGGCTGTAGCCGGTGTATTGTCATCATAATAAGTATACCTGTATGCCATTCCCAGCAAAAAATCATGTTGGTCTACAGGTTTATTCCATGTAAATTGACCGAAGCCAATGTATTGATCAGCTATATAGGGTATGTTGCCATATACTGAATTCTGATTATGACCATTGGCACTGAACTGAAAATTTATTAACTCTTCCACCGGCAATTCATACAGCCCAAACATCTCCCAACGGTTGGTATATATGCTTTCACCATAAATTTCATCACCTCCTCGGTATTCGGAAGACCAATCCATCTCTCCACCCCAACGGTCTTCATACACATAGCGACCGGCAACAGAAAAATTCTTACCTGATACTCTATTGAAATTCAACTTATTAAATATTGAAAGTCTATTCTGTAACGTTACGTCAGTAAACCCATCTTCATTTTTATCCAATGGATTTTGATAATTAAAATAATTCAACCCAAAAAGTCCCTGGGTATTTTCTGAAAGATTGTATTTCAGCCCTAAGTCAGTATTAACATCTCCCCAATCGGAACTGAAAATATCAGCAGAAAATAAAGGCGCGGTAGATGGTTTTTTGGTTATAACGTTGATTAAACCACCCACAGCCTCAGACCCATAAAGCGTAGAGGCAGGACCTTTGACCACTTCCACCCGCTCTATCAAGGCTTGCGGAATACCTGTTAAACCATACACAGTAGACAACCCACTTACAATAGGCATCCCATCAATCAATACCATGGTATAAGGGCCTTCAAGCCCATTGATATGAATATCACCTGTATTGCAGACATTACAATTGATCTGAGGCCTAACACCATTGACGTTCTGAAGGGATTCAAAAACAGAAGGGGTAGGATTGGCACGGAAAAAATTGGCAGAGTAAACTTCAACAGGTACTGGGCTCTCGAGTTTTGAGACCTCTTTCATTGTCCCTGAGACTACCACCTCCCCTAGTGCTGAAGCTGTTTCCTTTAATGTAAATAAATAAGGGCTTTCGGATTTACCATCGACTACTTCAATTCTAATTTGCTGGGTCTCAAAACCGATCAAGGAAGCGGATAATGTATGCTTCCCAGAAGGTACATTGCGAATAGTAAAGGAACCACTTACATCAGTTACTCCTCCCAAAGAAATCTTCCTGATTCCTACATTGGCAAACTCCAGCGGAACACCTGATTCGTCCGTCACTTTTCCCGAGATCACTCCATTCTCCTGTCCCTTTGCCGGGGAATAGCAGAGGGATACAGTAATAATTAACAATAAGGTAGTATATTTTATTAGATTCATGTTATCTCTATTTATATACCCGTAAAATTAATAAGTTAGATTTGACTAACAAATATTTTCACCTATTATTTACATTTTTTTTACCTAACTAAAACATTGGTGCCAAAGTTTGTATAGCCTAGGATTTTAAATTCCTCGAATCGAAGAATATAGCGCAAGTCGAAAACATGTAAACCAAACAAAATTAGCCGGTAGAGAAAGTGCTGTTTTTTCATTCAAGGGATAATCGGAAAAGATTTGAGTAAGTCATAAAGTTTAAAAACCACCGATGCAGACTTGAATAACTACTTAAAAAAAGAAAACTAGGGCTATTCATTCCAGCCCTCTATATCAAATAAAAATAAACCAGGAGAAAAATTTAATCCTTCCTCTGTTGAAGATAAAAATCTATACCTGAGAAAAGTATTGCCTAACCTATAGCAACGTTTTATTTTCGATAAAAATTAATCTCAGCCAAAAGCTATAGGGAATAAAAAACTGAATTTACTATCCGTTAAAAAAATCCAAAAAAAAACACTAACCCTTTCGAGTTAGTGCTTTATACTATTAAATAAGGGTTAATTATTTTTTACCCTGATCCATTTTTTCTTTCAATGCAGACAATGCATCCAAATCTCCAAGTGTAGATTTCTCTGCTCCGGCTCCACTATCAGTACTTCCTGCAGCTTTCTTCTTAGGACTGCTGGTTTTCTTAGGACTGGCTTTTGGCATGGCTTCTTCCTTGAAAGTAGCTGTATGAGAAAGCACAATGCGTTTGTCATCTTTAGAGAACTCAATTACAGTGAAATCAAGGCTTTCACCAGCTTCCGCTTGGCTTCCGTCTTCTTTTTCAAGGTTTTTGGCAGTAGCAAATCCTTCAAGACCATAAGGTAATTCTAGAACTGCTCCTTTATCATTCTTAGAGATGATAGAACATTTATGTTTAGACCCAATTGGGAACACATTCTCGAAAGTATCCCAAGGGTTCTCTTCCAATTGTTTGTGTCCTAGTGCCAATCTTCTGCTATCAAGGTCTAGTTCCAATACGATAACATCTAACTCATCACTAACTTTCACAAATTCTGATGGATGCTTGATCTTTTTAGTCCAAGACAAATCAGATACGTGAACCAATCCATCAATACCTTCTTCAAGTTCTAAGAATAGACCGAAGTTGGTAAGGTTTCTAACGATACCTTTATGCTTGGTACCGATAGCGTATTTGGTAGACATTTCTTGTTTAGTCCAAGGATCTTCGGTAAGTTGTTTGATACCCAAAGACATCTTACGCTCATCTTTGTCAAGAGTAAGGACTACAGCTTCGATCTCATCACCAACTTTCACAAAGTCAGCAGGATTTCTTAGGTGCTGAGACCAAGACATTTCAGATACGTGAATCAAACCTTCAACGCCTGGAGCCAACTCTAGGAATGCACCATAATCAGCAACGTTTACGATTTTACCTTTAACTTTAGATCCAACTTCAAGTGTAGCAGAAAGAGAATCCCAAGGATGAGCAGTCAATTGCTTCATACCCAAAGAAATTCTTTTCTTATCATCATCAAAGTCAAGTACCACAACCTGAACTTTGTCGTCAAGGTTAAGCACTTCTTCCGGATGATTGATACGTCCCCAAGAAATATCTGTAATGTGAAGCAATCCATCCACACCACCCAAATCGATGAATACACCGAAATTGGTCATGTTTTTGATAATTCCTTCCAATACTTGACCTTTTTCAAGGTTGTTAAGGATTTCAGCTTTTTGTTTCTCAAGATCTTTCTCGATCAATACTTTATGAGAAACAACTACGTTATCATTGGCGTGGTTAATTTTAACCACTTTCACTTCCATTTTCTTACCTACATAGATATCAAAATCTCTGATAGGTTTAACATCGATTTGAGATCCTGGTAAGAAAGCCTCTACACCATAAATATCTACGATCAATCCACCTTTGGTTCTTCTCTTAACCAAACCTTCGATCACATTGTCTTGCTCCAATGCTTCTTCGATGGTTTGCCAAGCTTTTACCATCTTGGCTTTCTTACGGGAAAGTACCAACTGCCCCAATGCATTCTCCTGCTCTTCGATGAACAATTCTACTTCATCACCGATTTTCAAGCCCTCAATGTCACGGAATTCATTCAGAGGAACAAGTCCGTCAGATTTGAAACCAATATTGATGATTACATCCTTATCATTGATACCTACTACAGTACCTGTAATAACTTCTTTTTCTGTAATCTCAGTAAGGGTATTGTCATAAAGGTTTTCCATCTCAGCTCTCTCAGCTTCAGTGTAACCTTCTCCAAAACCCTTGGTTTCAAATTTTTCCCAGTTAAAATCTTCTTGATTTGACATAATAATATATAACCTTGATTTTCAACAGCCTTAAGGTCATCTGGCTGAGGTTTTTATTAATGATTCCCCCACTAAAGAAGGCCCATTCACCCGAATGGATTGCAAATTTACGAATTATTTTAGGATTAGAAACTGTATACCAACAAAATATCAGCTCAAGGTTTCCTTCCCTTGCACTTTATCAAACCTCTTTTATAGCTAAAAATGGAATCCACTCTGCTGCATGCCGCTCTGCATACTCAGCAAGATAATAAGATAAGTTTGGCTTGAAAGGATAAGTTGCCAGTGGCATCCCTGCTTCTTCAGGTGTTTTATTGCCCTTGATGGTATTGCAACGATGACAGGCGGTAATAAGGTTTTTCCAGGAAGTTTTACCTCCTTTGCTCTTAGGTACCACATGGTCCAAAGTCAAGTCTTTCTCAGACCCACAATACTGACAGGTATATTTATCCCGTTTAAAAAGATTGTTTCTGTTCAGCAAAACACCTTTGTATGGGATGTTTTTATAGTGATTGAGCCGAATTACTGCTGGGTAATCAAAAATATGGTCTACTGTCCTTATTTGAAGGTAATCGTACTTTACCAATAAAGTGGCTTTATCGAGGTAAGTTAACACAAAGCCTTTGTGTACATTGACTACACCAACCGGTGAATGATCTAAGTTCAGGACAAGCACTTTTTTTTCTGATATCTCCTTCATCAATCTACTAGGTTTTTTACGGTTAGCAATTGAATACTGTCTTTAGGGCGATTATTGGCTTTGTGCCATTTTTCTGGATCAAAAGTCCCGAACCTTACCTTTTCTTTGACCCAAAGTAATGTACCCTCTCCAATATATAGCCCCGCTTGAAATGGAATGCCACGCTGTGTGCCAAAAAATATAACATCTCCAATATCTATTTCAGGAATACGCTTCTTTTCTTCTACATTGTCCAGAGCGTTCAATTCATTTGGGAAAACAATGCCGCCAATTTTAAAAAGCAAGTTTAACCAAGAGGAAGCATTTAATCCAAAAAAACTCCTCCCTCCCGAAAGGTAAGGCACATGTAGAAAACTTAAAGCTATCCTTTTAACTTCCAACCTATTGGCTTTTCTTTCGTAAGGCCTGCTTTTTCCCTTAAACTTTATGGAATCTTCCCATTCAAAGATCTCATTTTGTCCGGCATGCAGCTGACTGCCGGGTAATAAAAACATGGTATTGTCTTTCAGCTTGATTTCTCCTATCCCCTCAGAAACAATTTGTCTAGGAGACTTCGCGAAAAATTCGAAAGCTTCTTTTGTAAGGGAATAATGTTGGGAAGCAAGAATCCAACCTGAGCCAATGGATTCTAAACCCTCTATTTTTAACCATTGCCCATCTCCACCCACCTGAATCACTTCATATAACTCACCAAAAAGTATTTGGGTACTTAATCCGGCATCCATCACAGGTTTCTTGTAAACACTGAGGAGCGAAAGCCTACAGATACCGAAAGTAGAATTAGAATGCCATTCTTTGAAGGTCTCGTTTTGCATCTTTTTCTTTTAGTGAATGTCGTTTGTCATGCACTTTTTTACCCTTACCTAGGGCCACCTCTATCTTTGCCAGCCCATTGTCATTAATAAACACTCTGACCGGCACTATGGTAAGTCCTTTTTCTGCAAATTTGTTTTGCAGTTTTTTCAACTCCTGTTTTTGTAGCAATAGCTTTCTTTCCCTAACCGGATCATGATTAAAATGAGCCGCCAGCGTATAGGGAGCTATGTGCATCTGTTTAATAAACAATTCATTGTTTCGGAAATAGCAATAGGCCTCCGTAAGCGAGACCTTTCCCTCCCGAATTGACTTAATCTCCGTCCCTTTTAGTACAAGCCCTGCTTTGTATTTATCTATAAATTCAAACTCAAAGCTTGCCTTCCTGTTCTTGATATTTATTATTTTCTCGAATTTATTCTTTTTAGCCATGATTTCCAATTTTCAATTTTGCCAATGGACTGACGTTCAAATCTGTAAACAAACCGGCCTGGTACTTATAATGCGCAGCCATGGCCACCATGGCGGCATTGTCTGTACAATATTCCAATTTGGGAAGATAGACATTCCAACGGTATTTTTTTGCAGCCTCAGCAATTGTTCGCCGTAAACCCGAATTGGCAGAAACTCCTCCGGCTATTGCCACTTCTTTTACCCCCTGCTCTTTGGTGGCCTTAACAAGTTTCTGCATCAACATCTTAATTAATGTATACTGTACAGAAGCACAGATATCCTCCAAATTATTCGCGATAAAGTCCGGATCTTTCTTAATATTTTCTTTCAAGAAATAGAGCACCGCAGTTTTTATGCCACTAAAGGAAAAAGAAAGCCCTTTCATCTCTGATACCGGAAAAGGATAAGCCAATGGATCACCTTTGGCCGCCAATTTATCCAGATGAGGTCCTCCGGGATAAGGTAATCCTAAAATTTTAGCAATTTTATCAAAAGCTTCTCCCACTGCATCGTCCTTGGTTTCTCCCAATACCTCCATGGCTAACGCACTCTTCACCATTACTAATTGGGTATGTCCTCCACTAACGGTTAAACAGATAAAGGGGAAGGAGGGTTTTGGTGCATCAATAAAATGGGCCAACACATGGGCTTCCATATGATTCACTTCAATAATCGGTTTATCCAATGCAAAAGCAAAAGACTTTGCAAAAGAAACCCCAACCAATAAAGCACCCATCAAGCCGGGCCCACGGGTAAAAGCGATGGCATCTAAATCAGCTTTGGTGATTCCGGAAGATTTTAATGCTTCAGCCACCACCGGTATAAGATGCTGCTGATGTGCCCTAGAGGCCAATTCCGGTACAACTCCACCATATTTCTCATGTACAGATTGCGTGGCGACAATATTATTAAGTATTTTGCCATCAGAAATCACTGATGCTGACGTTTCATCACAAGAGGATTCTATTGCTAATATATTACAACTCATTTCGTGCCTGTTGGAAAATAAATCGAAAGTTAAGGAAATTTTGCTGAACGCCCTTAGAAGGACGTTTAGGATCATGAGCTATTTGCTTATATTCCTACTTACCATTACTTTATTGTTACAGATACCTGTATTACAGACTTATCTTGCCGGTTTCTTTACCAATCATATCAGCAAAGAAACAGGCTATGAAACAGAAATCGGTCGGGTAAACATTCGATGGTGGGATGCCATCAGTTTGCAGGAAGTAACCATTTTGGACCTGCAGGACAGCTTGATGATGGATCTTGAGGAAGTCTATATAGACTTTTCCATCAAGGGTTTGATGGACACAGAACAACCGGGATTTGATGAAATTAACCTTAAAAATGGCAATGTAAGAATCCTTACCCATGCAGATGGGCTGGGGTTAAATATCTCCGTATTTCTTTCCCGTCTTCGGGCTATTTTCTTACCAAAAAAGGAAAAGAACAACCTCAAGGCATCCACCTTTACCATTGGTTATGTCTCGCTGATGGAAACCTCTTTGGATATTGTAGATTATACCCTTCCACCCTTTGATATAAAATTTGACTACAGCGACCTTCAATTCAGGGATTTGGTAGCTTCTGCAACTGACTTTTATGTTAGGAGGGATACCGTGGCATTTGATCTTAAGCACATGAAAGGTGTAGAGACCAATTCAGGTATGGTATTTCAACAGTTACAAACCAATTTCACCTACTCCAATACGGGAATGGAATTCAAAAATCTCTATCTCAAGTCTAACCAAACTGAGATAAAAAATTACCTTAAATTCGAATATAATTCCCCTACAGATTTGCGTGATTTTAACCACAAGGTTGAAATCTCCGCAGAATTGGATGAGGCCATTTTAGATATTGGGGATCTGGGTTATTTTTCAGACAATATCCCCTCCATAGACGACAGGCTTTCGCTAAGTGGAGAAGTAAACGGAAGGGTTGACTCTATTTATTCTGATGAACTACTCCTGAGATTTGGAGACAAAAGTGCCTTGTTTGGGAAATTTAATATTGAGGGCTTACCGACAGTCTCCAATACCTATTTTGAACTTTCCCTGATCAACTCCACTGTTAGCCCTGAAGACCTCTACCCTTATGCCACACCTCAGGCGAGAAGAGAGCTAAATAAATTTGGAATCATTCGTTTTAATTCTGATTTCGAGGGGCAGCTGGATAATTTCATGGCACAAGGTAACTTTCGGACCGAAATCGGGAGACTTGATGGAACCCTTAATTACCTGCGACAAAACGGAACCCCTTCCTATGAAGGCCAATTAGAAGCCACCAACTTGGATTTAGGCGTTTTAATGGAAGACCTTGAAAACTTTCAAAAAACAAGTTTTCAGGGACAAATCAAGGGTTCAGGTTTTAGTGTAGCTACAGCCATAATTGAATTGGACGCCAATTTCAGCAAGTTGGGCATCAACCAATATGATTTTCAAAACATAAGCACCAAAGCCACATTTGGAAAGGATCTGTTTGCCGGAAAAATGACCGTAAATGACCCTAATCTGGTAATGGATGTGGATGGTATGCTAGACCTTCGAAACGATAAAGACTCGGCAAACCTAATACTTGACCTGGACACAGCATTTTTAAATGAAATAAATATTACCAATCAAGCCATCTTCCTAAGTGGTAATTTTGAGTTGGACACCAAGGGGATTAGCCTGGATGACATTGAGGGTGTGGCCCGATTCAGAGATGTGTTGGTTAGCTATGACGGCCGAGACTTATTCTTGGATTATTTCCTTTTCCAATCTCTTTTTACAGACAATTCCAGGGTCATTTCCCTTAATTCAGACCTCTTGGTGGCAGGGATCAGTGGCAATTTCAAGGTAAAACAATTGGGAGAAGACTTGAAACAATTATGGAAAGATTATCAAGCCATTTTAACGAATAATTATTCCGGAGATAAAAATACAACCCCGACCACTGAAACCCCATATCAAATTGACATCTCCCTTGACCTTAGGGATGCAAACCCAATTTTGAACCTGATCGACCCCATGCTCTTTATTTCCAACAACACGCTGGTAGAGGGGGCTTTTTATCAGACAGACCAAAATACAGTATTTAACTTCTTCAGTGGCATTGACACCATTTACTATGGAAACAATTATTTTATCGACAATAATATTGATTTAAATACTGCCAAATACAAAAACAGCAGTGAGGTTTTGGCCTCTTTTTATGTGTTGTCAAAGGAAATTCAACTCAATTCAGGCTTAAATTTTCAAAATTTATCTGCAGAAACCATTTGGAACCAGTCCAAGCTTGACATTACTTTCTATTTGGATCAGCTTCTCACAGAAAGCTATTTTGATATAGAAGCAGAAGTTAACTTGTCTCCTGACAGCACCCTCATTAAATTTTCCCCTTCAGAAATAAAACTGCTCAATGATTATTGGCAATTTGAGGAAGGCAACAGCATAAGTCTTAAGGCAGATGAAACCCAATTTGACAAACTTAAAATTTATCATGGAAATGAATATATCGCCGCTGATGGTAAAATCAACCATAAGCCTGAGGACAAAACGGAGATTGTTATCAATGAAATGAACCTTGATTTTCTAAACTCCTTTGGCCTCAGAGAATATGAGGGCATCGCCAACGGAATGGTGCATCTTGAAGAAGGCTGGAACAAAAAGGGCATGAAGGGCAACTTATCTATAAGAGATATCTACATCAATAAATTTTTGGTGGGAGAAATTGAAGCCAATGCATTTTATGATGACGATGCAATAAACCTTAGCATTCAAAATATTCGCGAAGGACAAAAAATCATTGAACTTTCGGGAGACATAGGTAATGAAGAAAGGGAAATGGCATTGAATGCCCAATTCACCGATGCTCGCTTATCTGTCATTGAACCTTTTGTAGCAGACTACCTCACCAATATTGACGGGAAGCTCAATGGCAACCTAACTGTAGGGGGAAGCATAATCCATCCAATTGTAGAAGGTCTTGGAGAACTTGAAGGGGCCACTTTTAGGTTTAATTATCTTAACACCACCTACCTTGTTGATGGAAATATTATTTTTGAACCAAACGAGATTAGTTTTAGAGGTTTGGAATTGCGTGATGTCAACAATAATGTTGCCGGCCTAAGAGGAGGAATTGTTCATGACAATTTCGATAACTTTATTCTGGACCTTACCGCTCAAATAAACAACTTTCAGGTAATGAACACCAGTTCCTCAGACAATGACTTATTCTTTGGGACAGCTTTTGCTACAGGAGACATCAATGTATTCGGAGCAGCCAAAAATTTGGACCTAACAGCCAATGCCAGCTCAAATGCCAACACTAAAATATACATTCCTATCGGAGAATCTAATGGGCAAGCGCAAGAGGATTTTATAAACATCATTAACCTGAGAGATACCACCAACCTATTGGAGTTTGAGGAAACTGTTGAAAAACTAAGCATCAATAACCTTCGAATGAATCTGAACCTAGACATAACTCCCGATGCCTATATTGAGATTCAAATCGATCCCAAAACAGGAGAAAATATTCAGGGCCGCGGCAGAGGCGTATTCAATATGGACATTGATACCCAAGGGAATTTTACCATGACAGGCAATTATGAAATAGTTGATGCCTTATACAACTTCAGCTTGTACAATGTTATCAACAAAAAGTTTG
This sequence comes from Cyclobacterium sp. 1_MG-2023, assembly GCF_030546805.1. Taxonomy (GTDB): domain Bacteria; phylum Bacteroidota; class Bacteroidia; order Cytophagales; family Cyclobacteriaceae; genus Cyclobacterium. Next base: position 111,020 of record NZ_JAUOPC010000014.1, read on the forward strand.
TTATTGAACCGGGAGGGATCATCAATTGGTATGGAGATCCATATGCCGGAGTGATGGATATCTCTGCCGTATACGAGGAGAGTGTGTCCCTAACTTCACTTCAAACAACCACTACCAGCTCCACCTTGGAAAACAGCCAGATAAAGCGGCGCTTTCCTGTAAAGGTAATCATGGACCTTGAAGGAGAGCTATTGTCTCCGGATATTGGCTTTGATTTTGATTTTTCTGAATTCCCAGAAGACAGTGAATTGCAAACCACTATCTCTGCATTCAAAAACAGAATCGCCAATGATGAACAAGAGAAAAACAGGCAAGTATTTTCATTGATTATGCTTCGTAGGTTTTCTCCTGAAGGTCAATTCAATAGTGCAGGGATAGGTTTTTCTAACCTCAGTCAGTTGATTTCTTCCCAACTAAATAACCTTATTGCCCAAGTGGACGAAAATCTTGAAATCGATTTTGACTTGCTCACCTTGGATGAGTCCGCACTAGAATCCTTCCAACTAAGGGTCGCTTATACTTTCTTTGATGGTCGATTGAGAGTAACCCGGGATGGTGGATTTACAGATCTGCAGGGAAAGGCGGACCTGAATACCATTGCAGGAGATTGGCAGGCTGAATATCTTTTGACAGAAAATGGACAGTACCGTGTCCGAATTTACAACCGTAACAATTTCAATACCCTCACGGCTTTAAACATTAATAACCGCGCCCCCAATACTTATGGTGTATCCATCTCTCAGAACCTCTTGTTCAGTTCTTTAAAGGAGCTTTTTCAGAACTTTAAAAGGAATAAAAAGAACTTATATATCAATGATTCTGACGAATACTTGAGGAGAGAATTTGACATCAACCTTGAAGAAGTGGCGCCTGATTTATTTAAGCCTGATCCAAGGGAAGCACCTTCAGTAATCAATATTATCGACAAAGAAAATCCTTAAGTAATCCAAACAATTTGGCGTGGATTTGATTAATGTACTATGGATAAAGTTACTCTATTTTGGTTTAGAAGAGACCTTAGGCTTTTAGATAATATTGGTCTCTATATGGCCTATGAAAACGAAAAGAACGTTTTGCCTCTTTTTATTTTTGATGAAAAGATCCTTGACAATCTTGAAAACAAGAAAGATGCTCGGGTGCAATTCATCCATGAACAGGTTAGTAAACTTCATAAAGGCCTAAAAGATTATGACAGCTCGATGCTGGTAAAGAAAGGGAAACCCATAGCCATTTTTAAAGCCCTGACAAAAGCTTACGCTATCCAAAATGTATACACCAATCGGGATTACGAGCCTTACGCCCGAGATAGAGATGAGGAGGTAGAGAAATTTTTAGCGGAAAAAGACATCCCTTTTTATGATTTTAAGGATCAGGTGATCTTTGAAAAAGATGAAATCACCAATAATTCAGGCAGTTATTATAAGGTTTTTACCCCCTACAGTAAAAGCTGGCTAGAAAAACTAAAGCAAACAAGCCTGACCCCCGTGGATTTGGATGGAAGAAAAAAGTCCTTTTACAAGACCCAACCACTCCCCCTCCCCAGCCTTAAAGACCTAGGCTTTGACAAGAGTGAAATTAATATCCCTCCCTTGGAGATTGATACTAAATTGATTCGTGCTTATGATAAAAATCGGGATTTCCCTGCCAAGCAAGGTACAAGTAGGTTAGGTATTCACCTGCGCTTTGGGACGATTAGTATACGTCGTTTGGTGAGCGAAGCATTAGAGCTAAATGACACTTACCTCAATGAATTAATTTGGCGGGAATTTTATATGATGATCCTCTACCACAATCCTGCAGTAGTTGATAGGTCTTTTAAAGAAAAGTATGACAGGATTCGGTGGGATAATGATGAGGAATTATTCAAGAAATGGTGTGAGGGAAAAACAGGTTACCCCATGGTAGATGCTGGCATGCGTGAACTAAATACCACCGGATACATGCACAATAGAGTAAGAATGCTTACCGCTAGTTTTCTAACGAAGCATCTTTTAATAGACTGGCGTTGGGGTGAAGCCTATTTTGCAAGCAAACTTCTCGATTATGAATTGGCTTCCAACAATGGCGGCTGGCAATGGGCCGCAGGTACCGGTACAGACGCTCAACCCTACTTTCGGATTTTTAATCCGGAATCTCAAATGAAAAAGTTTGATAAGGATAAAAAATACGTTAAAAAATGGATTCCGGAATATGAAACCTCAGCCTATCCTGAACCGATTGTAGATCACAAGCAAGCAAGAGAAAGAGCGCTAGAGACCTATAAAAAAGCTTTAGATGCAGAATAGTGAAAGGATAATATAATTTTGGTTACCAATACTATTCTTTGATAAGGTGCTGGTCGAATCCCAGTTTTACCAATTGTTCGAAAGCCTGCCAAACTTCCTGTGGAATCTCTTGTTCTATTTGAAAACCCAGCTTTGGATACTCCTTGATCCTTTGCAAATCACCCACCATGGACTGGATCACAATGCCCATTGAGATTTCTTCATTTGGATAATTATCAAAACTGATATTAGGACTTGTAACCGTTACAGATTTTTCCGGCCAATTCTTTTTAAAGGTGGCATATGACCTTCTTTCCATATAGGGTTTTTGGACGATAATAAATCGATTAAAATCCAGTCCTTTCTCTTTAATAATCTTTTGGGTAAACTGGATATTTTCTCCGGTATTGGTAGACTTGTTTTCTACGATAATGCTGGATTCAGGCACCCCCATATTCAATGCAATTTTAGCGAATTTATCTGCCTCGGTTTCCTCCCATACCCCAAGTGTGAAATTACCTAAGCCACCTGAAAGTATTAAATAGTCTGCCATGCCTGCAAGCCATAATTGAGCTCCACGCTCCGCCACTCTGGTATCATGACTACCTAAAACAAAAATCGCATCGGCTTTATTTAAAGTATGGTTTACCTGGTGATAATCCCATAGCACTTTCGTCAAAGTTTTTATTTCTGAGGTTATTGCTGGTTGTATTTTATCGAGCATCTCTTTGTAATTATTAATTTTTAAAATCTATTCGACATGGTAATTTTACCACTGAACCCACCAAATTACCTGTAAATTTCAAAAATGATATATTTTTTCAGCTAAATTTAAAAAGCCGAACGATAATTGTTAAATTGATGCCCTAAAATCACACTAACAACATCATGATATCAAGAAGGAAATTAATCAAGCGCTTGGCCTCTCTACCTGTTTTGGGAGGATTGGCAGGTAGTACTACTTTATTGGCCGAATCTCTACCATCCGCTACAGAAGCTGTAGCGAAGAGGGATTTAATTAAAGAATTAGGTTTAAGAACCTTTATCAATGCAGCCGGAAATTACACCTCCATGACGGCATCATTAATGCCGCCTGAAGTAATGGAGACTATTAATCTGGCTTCCAAAAAATACGTTTTGCTAAACGATGTTCAAGACAGGGTGGGCGAAAAAATTGCCAAACTTTGCCATTCAGAAGGTGCGATGGTTACAGCCGGTTGCTGGTCTGCCTTGGTTTTAGGTATGGCAGGTGTATTGACAGGAAAGGATGCCAAAAAGGCGGCAAAACTCCCCTTCCTTGAAGGTACCGGAATGAAATCAGAGGTTATCCTCCAAAAAAGTCATGCGAATGGATACCATCATGCACTGACCAACACTGGAGTTAAGCTGATATTTATTGAAACCAAAGAAGAGTTAGAAGCAGCCATTAACGAAAAAACTGCCATGATGTGGTTTTTAAATCGTGAGGCTCCTGTTGGGAAAATCAAACATGAAGAATGGGTTGCAATCGCTAAAAAGCATGGCATTCCTACCATGAATGACATTGCAGCGGATGTCCCTCCGGTAGAGAATTTATGGAGATTCAATGACATGGGCTTTGACTTGGTAGCCATATCCGGAGGAAAGGCCATGGCTGGACCACAGAGTGCCGGGATTTTGATGGGCAAAAAACACCTGATAGAAGCAGCTAGAATCAGTGCCCCGCCTAGGGGAGGGAATATTGGTCGTGGACAAAAAGTTAATAAAGAAGAAATTTTGGGCATGTACATGGCCTTGGAAACTTTCATTAACAGAGACCATGATAAAATTTGGGAAACCTGGGAAAACAGGGTTGCTTTGATCGATGGAGCCATTGCCGACATCCCAGGGATAAGCACTGAAGTGGTCATTCCTGAGGTCGCCAATCACAATCCATCCCTGAAAATTTCATGGGAAGGTACTCAGCATGATTTTTCTGCCAAGGATTTGGGGGCCGATCTTAGAGATGGAGATCCTTCCATCGAAACCATTGATTGGGAAGAACCTAAAAGCTTAAGGCTAACTGTTTTTATGTTGGAAAAAGGACAAGATAAAATTGTAGCCAAAAAGTTAAAAGATGCTTTAACCAAAAGAACTGCCTAATAAAAGCTATTTCTAGCAAGGCTATTTACAAGTACAGAATGGATCCGGCCGCATTAGTTATAGTGACTAATCGCGCCGGATTTATTCTTTCCGGGTAACCTTCTCCATGGTTAGGTTTTACCTTGGAAGACCTAGAGGTATTTTTGAAAAGATCTGAGAAAAATAGACTTTCTATTCATTGAAAATCAAGACCTAGAATAGCTTCCATTTAGACCTAATTACTAATTTAGTCAATTAATATCAAGCATAAAAAAAATTCAAAACTGAGCCTTTCTGCTTCTACTGAGTAAACCTCATCAAATAAAAAAGGTCAAACATTCATAGTTTTTTACTGTTGCCGATGGTTTCTGATATTCTATATTTATTATTGTAAGATTTTCTATGGTGAAGTTACCCCAAATACAAAGAGGAAAAATATACATCCTCCTGGCTGTCCTATCTTGGATGGGTTTGCTGCTGGTCAATTTGATCAGGGTATTTGGGGAAATCAACCAAATGGAAGGGGTCATTAGCAAGGAAATCACATGGGTCCTTGAAATTCTATTTTTTATATGGCTATACATCTATTTCAATGATTCAATTAAGAAAAATGAAAATCGAAATTTTATTGATTTTATTTGGAGGCCCGCATCCACAGGTTTAATAGCTACAGGTACGTCTTTTCTCATTATTTTCTTTTATTATCTCCTGGGGGATTCGAGACTGTCGAAAGATCTCCTTTTGATGAATTTCTTCTATCATGTGAATTTCGCCGTGGTTTCCATTTTTCTAATTTCCACAACCTTAAGTTGGAAGCACCTTATTCTCTATCAAAAAAGCAAGGCCATTGTGCAGCAATGGCAAGCTTATGAGGTGATTTTACTAATCAGTATGTTCTTTGTGCTGATCAGCCAGGCCAGTTTCAATTATGGTTTTATGTTTGGATTGATCTTTTTGATCATCTATGGCGCCATACTTTCCATCAATTTAAAGTGGATTCCATACTTGACCTTCAGGGAAAAATGGAAATCCATTCTATTTATGGTGATTATTATTGCCTGCACGGTATACCTTTTCTTCCGTTTGGTTTCCTACACTCAACAAAACATCCATTTTGTTAACCTTTCTGAAAACCTCTTTCTCCTGGGACTTTTTGTGTTCGTGCTATTGTATGCAGTATTTAGCTTATTGGTGACATTATTTAACCTACCAACATCTTCGGTATTTGAACAAAAACTTACTGAGGCGATAAGCTTCCAAAAGCTTAGCCAATCTATTAAGCCGGGAGAAAATGAAGAGCAGGTATTGGATATTTTGATGGACAGCTGCATGAGTGCAGCCTATGTAGATGCAGGTTGGCTGGAATTGCACCCTTCCGAGCCGGAAGAATCATCAAAAATTCAGTTACAAAAATTTATTAGCAATGGCGAAAGGCAGGAGGTGCTGGAATTGTTAAGAAAAGTAGAGCCATTCGCCTCTTATTTAACCAAACGATCTGGGATAAAAAAGGAATACCTTTATGGGCAAATACCGCATGAAACCTACAAATCGGTGTTGCTACTTTCTGTTTCGGTAAATAAAAAATCCCTTGGAGACATTTTCCTATTGAAGGAAGTCAAGGATGGCTTCAACAAAGAAATGATTAATATTATCACAACCTTTGTTGGCCAAACCTCCATATCCATAGAAAATCACCGATTGCTAAATGAAGCCATCAAAAATGAGCGATACCGAGAAGAACTGGAAATTGCTCAAAGGGTACAAAGAAGTCTACTCCCTTCGGAATTACATCACAATAATAGTTTTGAGATTGATGGTTTCTCTGCCGCTGCAGATGAGGTAGGAGGCGATTATTATGAGACCTTTCGCTTTGATAATGAAAACTTTGCATTAATCATTGGGGATGTTTCCGGAAAAGGAACTTCTGCGGCATTCAATATGTCACAAATGAAAGGAGTGTTTCACAGTTTGGTACAATTAAATCTCTCCCCAAAAATCTTTTTATCCAAAGCCAACAGTGCCCTAAGCCGTTGTTTGGAAAAAAACAACTTTATAACTACTACGTATTACACCATCAACACTTCAATGAAAGAAATTCATTTTGCGCGAGCAGGACATTGTCCTACCCTATTTTATTCGCAGGGAAAAGGTTGCTCTCGCTTTCTGAATATCAAAGGCATGGGGCTTGGAATAGTTAGAAATGAGGGATATGAAAATTACTTGGAAGAGGGCTATTTGAAGTACCAACCGGGAGATGTTATGGTAATGTATACCGATGGAATAGTGGAAGCCAAAAATCAGGAAAATCAAGAATTTGGTTACGATAAATTAAGGCTTTTACTGGATCAATATAAGGCCTTATCGGCAAGAGAGATAAAAAGTAAGATTGTAGATGAAGTTTATGATTTCGTTGGTAGAGAGACCCTGCCGGATGACGATTATTCCATTTTGGTCATCAAATTTAATGCATAAACTTATAATAGCTTAAAACGTATAATTGAATATGTTAACTATAAATAAGACGGCTGAAAAAAGCCATATAACAATTGCCCTGCAAGGAGAAGTGGATGCCAGCAATTCAGTAGAGCTGGATGAGGTGATACAGGAGGCTTTAGATGACAACATCAAGAATATATTGGTGGATGGCACTGATCTCCAATATATATCCTCTGCAGGTTTGGGCGTGTTCATGTCCTATTTGGAGGATTTTAATGAACACAACATCTTATTTATAATTTATGGTTTAAATGAGAAGGTCATGAACGTCTTTCATATCCTTGGTCTTGACCAATTGATTACGATAATAGACAGCCGGGAAGAAGCCGAAAAATTAGTCCATGAAGCATGAATTAAAGTTATATTGTGAAAAAAGTCGGCTGTCGGAATTAAGAACATTTATTACAGAAGTTCTCTCCACAACTAGCTTAAATGATATCAGCCAGAATCAATTGATATTGGCTGTGGAGGAAGTATGTGCCAATCTTATCATCCATTCTCATGATTGTAACCCAAATAGTTATATCTCACTCAAGGTTAGACTAAGCGATGACAATATCGTCTTTGAGATCAGGGACTCAGGAAAAGCTTTTGACTTAAAAAAATACAAGTCTCCGGAGGTCAATTCGGTAGTTAAAGAAAAACGAAAAGGAGGGCTGGGTTTACTGTTGGTAAGGAAAATAATGGATAAAATAGAATTTGAGACCAACCATTCTATCAATACCTGCCGCCTGATAAAAAAACTCAATTCCAAATAAATGTTAAATCCCTTCACTTATCCGGGGCAACAACCCAAATTGTGGGGTAAAATTTGTAACATTGCAGATTAAATTGTTCCAATTGTCCTATGAATTTGAAGCATATATATTTCCTTTTGGTAGGAATTTTATTTGCAAGTGCCTCTCCGGTTCCTGATCTAATCAAGGAAACAAATCTACCGTCGGACTATCTTTTAAAAATTAATGATGAGGCCTCTTATTCTGAAGAATTTTTATACGTACTAAATAAAAACCGACAACAAGAGGACAGGCCGATCAGCAAGGAGGATTTTGATCAAAATTTTGAACTGTTTGTTGATTACAAATTAAAAGTGAAACATGCCATGGATTTGGGCATGCACCAAACAGAAGCTTTTAAAGATGAATTCGCTGCTTTTAAGGAGGAGTTGAAAAAACCCTATCTTCTGGAAAATTCCCTGACTGAAGGTGAATTAAGGAAAGCCTACAGCAGAATGCAAGAAATTGTAAAGGCCAGTCATATACTTTTCAAGTTTCCTCAAAACGCATCTAAAGACGATTCTATAGCCGTCTATAAAATGGCAATGAAAGTTAAGGCCGAAGCGGAAGCAGGTGCTGATTTCCACCAACTGGCGGCAGCTTATTCTGAAGATCCTTCTGCGAGCAGTAATAAAGGAGACCTTGGATATTTTACTGCCTTGCAAATGGTCTTGCCCTTTGAAGAAGCAGCCTACAATTTAAACCCCGGAGAAATATCTGATCCTGTCATAACTGATTATGGTTATCATATTATCAAACTGGAAGACCGCAGACCCAACCCCGGACAACTCCATGTTTCACACCTTTTGATTCGTTCAGGAGAAAATAAAGAAGATCAGGAAGACCAAATTGCGCGAAATAAAATCAACCAAATACATCAATCCCTTCTTGCAGAGCCATCTATATGGCCCGAGTTAGTGAATACCTATTCTGAAGATGATGCCAGCAAAGCGAATAAAGGAATGATTCCATGGTTTGGAGTGGGTTCCTTAGTCCCTGAATTTGAACAGGCGGCCTTCTCATTAAAAAAGAAGGGTGATTTCTCAGCCCCTGTGAAGACAAATTATGGTTACCATATCATTCGTCTGGAAGGTTTCAAACCGGTACCGCCCTTTGAGGAGGTTCTTCCTAAAATCAAGTCTAGTATTCTGAGAGACAGCAGGTCAAAAATGATTCAAGAGCAAGTTTTGGCGATGCAAAAAGCTAAGTTTAAAGCAGTTGAAAATCGGCCACTAATCGCTAATCTTAAAGCTACCTTTACCAAATTAAAGGGAAGCCCTAATGCTGAACTTTATAAAGCCTTGGAGGCACTGAGCAAAACTAGTATACATCCAATTATTCAATCCGATTGGAAAGAGGCAACCTTGGGAGATTTTATCGAATTTATTAAAAATTCAGACCCAAAGGGGGGCAATTTTCTTAAGGCTAATTTTGATAAGGTTTATGCCGATTTTACTACCCACCTTTTCTCCAAATGGGAAGAAGAGTACATTTATGAAAACAACTTAGAATACCGGCAATTAGTCAATGAATACAAGCATGGCATGTTGTTATTTGAGTTGATGAACAATGAAGTTTGGCAAAAAGCTTTGGAAGACAGTGCGGGACAGATGGCCTATTTTGAAAATAACAGGGATCAATACCTTTGGAAAAAACGAGTAAAAGCACTAGTACTCCATTCAAAGAATGGACAGGATCTATCAGAAGTTGCCAATTGGCTAAAGGAAAAATCGCTTACAGAGGGCTTATCCAATGAACTAAACGTGAAATTCCTAGAAAAGAATCCATTGCTTTTTACTGTAAATCAAAAAATTTACGAAATAGATAAAAATGAATTGTTTACCGGGCTAGATTTAGAGCAAAGGTTTCATGAGCTGAAACGAAATAATGAAAGCATTCTACTCGTTTTAGGAGAAACCTTGCCTGCCAGGCAAAAGCAATTTGGAGAAACTCGAGGAAAGTTAATTCAGGATTACCAACAGTTTTTAGAAAAACAATTACTTACTGAACTTAAACAAAATTATAACATCCAGATCAATGAGGATGAGAAGGAAAAAATATATCGATCACTTGTTCAATAAATCATTGCTGGCCGCAAGCCTTATGCTTTTCATGTCTTCTTGTGATTTATTCAAGATGAAAAATGAGGAAGAAGACCCGGACAATATGATTGTGGCTACGGTAGGTAATGCAAATCTGTACCATTCAGATATTGACCATATTAGCAGAGAGATGTCTCCCGATCTAGATTCTGCGGAACTGGTCAACCGATACATTCAAAGCTGGGTAAAGAAGCAGTTGGTAATCAAAGAGGCGGGTCAAAACTTAACCATAAATGAGGCTGAGATAAACAGAAAACTGCTGGACTATAGGTATGCCCTAATCGCTTATGAGTATGAAAAAAACTACGTGGAAGAAGAATTGAATAAAGAGGTTACCCAAGCAGAAATAGAAGAGTATTACCAAAACAACAATAAAAACTTCGCTTTAAAGGAAATCATTGTCCGAACAAACTTTGTGAAGCTTGAAAAAGATTTGCCACAAAGACGACAGTTGGAGCGTTTGCTCAATAGTGATGAGGAAAGCAAAAAACAAGAACTTAAAGATTTTGCCATCCGGTATGCAAACAATTATTTTATGGAAGACTCCACTTGGATCAACTTTGACGATATAATTTTAAATACACCATTAACCAAAAATAACAATCATGTACAATTGATCAGAAATGAAAAATTGATCCATGTGGATGACGAAACTTATGCCTATTATTTTAAAATTTTGGAATACAGGTTACAAGACCAGGTCCCACCCTTGGAGTTTGTGAAGGATGAGATTTCCAAGATTATTGTTAATAAAAGGAGAGCAGAAATAGCCGAAAAATTAAAAAGAGATATTTACAACAATGCACTTAAAAACAATGAGTTTACCATATATGAATAAATGGACCAAAAACCTTAGCTTATTCTTACTGCTCAGTCTTTCCATGTTTCAGCTTGTATTGGCCCAAGACACAAGCGATGCGGCCGAAACGGATGAAAAAAAGCAGGAAAAAAAGCCTAGTGGACAAGTACTAGACAAAATTATCGCCAAAGTTGATAACTATATCATATTGGAGTCTGACCTGCAGAAGGCATATTTGGAGGCCTCTTCCCAAGCCCAACAGGGTTTTGAAGCGCCTACCAAATGTCAGGTGTTTGAATCCCTTCTAATCAATAAGATGATGATGGCGAAAGCAGAAATTGATTCGGTAATCGTCTCAGATGCCGAGGTCATTATTCAGACAGATCAGCGGTTCAATATGGTTCTCCAGCAGTTTGGAGGAGATGAAGAAATGTTGATTGAGAATTATGGTAAAACCGGAGACCAATTAAAAAGTGAAATCCAGGATGCTGTTAAAGAACAATTGGTCGTAGGAAAAATGCAGGGGGTAATCACTGAAGGCCTTCAGGTATCTCCCAACGATGTAAGAAAGTTTTACAATTCTATACCAAAAGACTCACTGCCATTTTTCTCTTCAGAAGTGGTCGTAGGGCAGATCGTAAAAAAACCGGAAGTTAGCCAAGTCGAAAAGGACAAAGTTTATAATAAATTGGCTGAGATAAAGGCGAAAATTTTAAGTGGAGAAGCTGATTTTGCTACCATGGCAAGACAATATTCTGAAGGTCCCTCCGGCCCACAGGGGGGTGACCTTGGATTTTTTAAGAGAGGTGAACTTGCTCCTCAGTATGAGGCTACAGCCTTTGAATTGAAGCAAGGAGAAATCTCTGATCCTGTTGAGACGGTTTTTGGTATCCATTTAATTCAACTACTTGAACGAAGAGGAAACACTTTCAATTCCCGACATATATTGATCAGGCCAACTCCTTCTGAAGAAGATCTTCTTAAAGCAGAACGAGAATTGGATAGCCTCAGGCAGGAGATTGTAGATGGGAATATTGAATTTGCGAAAGCGGCCAAAGAAAATTCAGACGATAGAGAAACTTCAGATGCAGGTGGTTTTTTTACTGACCCTGCTACAGGTTCCAACCGACTGACTTCTAGGACGCTTGAAGACCCTATCCTCTTTTTCACCTTAGACAGTATGGAAATAGGTGACATCACCCCCACAATCAGATTTGATGATGTGGATCAAAGAGGCCAATCGGAGCCCGGAGTAAGGATTTTGTATTACAAAAACCGTTACCCTGCCCACAGGGCCAATATTTCTGATGATTACGAAAAGCTAAAAGAAGCAGCAAGAAGGAAAAAAGAAGAAGAAATTCTTGCCAATTGGTTTGTTTTAGCCAAAGAAGAGGTCTTTATAGATATCGACCCAGCCTACGATAATTGTAATGTGTTGCAAGAAAAGTAAAAGTAAAAGCTCACTTGAAAATGCTTCCTAATAAACTTAGGAAGCATTTTTTTTGTACTTTTTATAAGTGTCGTCAGTGAGGACACTGACGACGGCTTCGTTCGCCCCCGTGCGTGTCTCCACTCACGGGTTATCATTATAATTAAAATCGCCATTGACCACACTGACGAATACTGGTTCTGGTTCTTTAGCCCTTTGACAATAGAAACGCTGATAAAAGCGAGCTCTTAACCTAAGAAATATCCCACATTGTTATTAATTTACAGTTGCACATTTTAATTTAGATGGAAACTAAGTGTCATGGAACTAGGTAGGATATATTTTTTCACAGTAACCATTCGTGATTGGATCCCTTTGCTCGCAGCAAAAAAACCCAAAGAAGTGATTCTATCTAGCTTAAAATACCTCAGCGAAAAAGGACTCATCAAGGTTTATGGTTTCATAATCATGCCCAACCACATATATTTTATTTGGGAGTTGATTGAAATGAATGGAAAGGAAATGCCTCATGCAAGTTTTTTAAAATTCACAAGCCATAGGTTTTTAAAAGACCTCAAGAAAGATAATCCTCAATTTTTATCAAGATTCGAAGTGGGGGATCAACATAGATCCCATAATTTCTGGCAAAGAGATTCTCTTCCAATTGAGATAATTAACCCATTAGTAGTTTTCCAAAAATTGGAATATATCCATCACAATCCATGCAAAGGAAAGTGGATGTTGGTCGATGACCCGGTTGATTACAGGTTTTCGTCTTATGAGTTTTATGAAAAAGGAATAGACAGGTATGGTTTTTTGATTCATATTGGAGAAAGGATCTAAGGACTATCACCTTTTGAAAAGGCGTATAGCAACGTTGGGGACCGCTGTGAACCACTCTTATTTATTAGTGGGGACACTGACGACGGCGAGAGGACACTGACGACGGCTTCTTTCGCCCCCGTGTGTATCTCCATTCCGGGATATCATCATGATAAAAATCGTCAGTAGGGATCCTGACGACCACCGATTCTTTTCGCCCCCGTGAATGTCCCCTCTCACGGGCTATACATCATAATAAGAATCGCCAATGAGGACTTGACAACGGCGGGTTCCGGTTCTTTCTTCGCCCCCGTGAGTGTCCCCACTCACGGGTTATCATTATAATTAAAATCGTCAGTGGGGACACTGACGACGGCGGGAGAACACTGACGACGGCGGGAAAGACAGACTATTTAAAAAGCCTACAGGAAATACTAGCGTAATGCGGACAATGACAAGCGTTGCTTTAGAAAATCTGAAAAACCTTCAATTCTTTCAGCCTTATACATTTTTAACGCTGAGACACTAAACTGGTAGGCAAGGAGTTCATTTCGGCCATTGTAATATTTAATCGCCTGATTAAAATATTGTAAACCAATAAGTTCTTGTATACCTACATTTCTATAAATATTAACAGGTTCTCCTTCTGATGAAATAACTTGAAAATTCGTTTGATTAAAACTACCTCTTTCTGATTTGAAAGATTCAAAATGATTTTTTTTAGATTCATTATCAATTATAAAACCATCAAGAGGGTCTGTTACTTCAAACAATACCACTTCGTCGCTTATCTCAACCTCTAGAAAAACATGATGAGTAGTCTCCACAATTTTAAAATCAAAACCGAAATAATCCAGTAATCCAGCAAGGATCAGCGAACCGCTCACACAATCAAATACGCCTGATTCAAATGTATCTTGAGTCATACTGTACAACTCATACCTTAAAAAAATAACCTGGTGAGAGCGGTAAAAGATATTCTTAAGCATCTTTTTACTCTTACCATATCTAGAAAAGTCCTCGTTCAATTGGTCATGTAACTTATTGAAAGCACTACTATGAGCACGCCAAGACAAAATCATGGTATTGTTATCCGAAGGATTATTTATTTCAGGTAAGGCCACAACCTTTCCCGTGGTTGCGGTAAGAAAAATGACAACCATTATTATGAAAAAGAATATCGGAAATGCCTTTTGCATAGACCTATGTTATGTAACAATTAACTAAAGTTAACAATTTCTTAACATAAAGACAAAAAAATATCCTCCCCGAAGGAAGGATACTCTCAATTAAAAGTTTAATCTGTTATCGCAGTACCAAAAAATAGGCTTTCTTGAACCTTTTCAGGCTGTTCATGGAAATGAATTAAAAGGCATATGAAAAGTTAACATTCACAAGCGTACCTGGGTTTAAGCTTGAGAAAATTTGATCTTCAGCGCCATAAGACCTAAATACTTCCTCTCTGGATTGGTTGAGCAAGTTTTGAACATTAATTCCGGCCTTCACTTTCTCACTTGCTCCAAAAGTTTTATTCAAGCTTAAATTAACGGCATGGAAAGGAACAGTATAGGTATCAGTCCTATTTCCAAATCCGATATAATTCAGTGTAGAACCTTGCACGTTATAAAATATGCCAGCTTCAATGCCTGAAACATAATTGTTATAGCTTAACCCTGTATTGATAATATAAGGAGCTTGACCGGACATATCTCTGGTATCATCAATGGTTTCTCCCTCTCTGGCGGTAAGTGCCCTGGATCTTAATTCTGCCTCTGACATTTTAATTCTAGATTCCGTAAGGGTACCATTAAAATTAAAGAAGAAAGTTTCTAATGAAGGGCTCAGAAAAGCCAATGACTTACGCAGCTCTAATTCAATACCGGCCACGGTTCCATTTCCAACATTTCTTGGTTGAAAGGCACCGGGGTCAGAAAGGAACTGAACCATCTCAATTGGTTTGTCAAAGGTCTTATAAAATGCACTTACAGAGAACATCTGACCACCTGAAAGGAATTGCTCCCATCTCAAATCAAAATTGTTTATCCTTGTGGCTTCTAGATTACCATCCCATAATACTTCAGTTCCTCCATCGGTTGTCTCTTGAAATAAGCCACCGATAAAAGTCCTTCCGGTGATTGGATCAAGAATTTCTGCAAAAGACATTTCCTTAAAAGAAGGCCTAGCAATGGTGCTTGAGTAAGAAAATCGAAGGTTCTGGTTTTTTTTTATGCTCCTGATCAAGTTAATGGTAGGGAAAAGATCAAGATCTCCCATCACCTTTTCGTTGTCATATACAATGGTTTGTGTCTGATTACTACCGGTATAATATTGGTCAAATTTCTCGGCTCTCAAGCCTACAATTGCCTTAAGATTCTCAAAAGGACTGAATTCACTATGGACATACAATCCAACATTGGTCAAGTTTGAATTATAGCTATTCGGATTGTTTGGGATAAATAAAGGGCTGTACCTGATTCCATTTCTATTGTCTTCGGAAAACAAATTACTTTCTATAAGTACCTGATTGGGATCTCCGGTAAAGGTAGAGTTACCCGTGGCAAACTGAAAGTCTTGAATTAGGAAATCCCTCTGCTTATAGGCATATGAGGATCCAAATCTTAATTTGGCAGACTCACCAAAGAGTACATGGTTTTTAGAAAGATCAAGCTTTCCAACTAGGTTTTGTTCATCCAATGACCTCCAAATTCTTTGGGGCAATCCAACCTCAGATGAAATGGTCTTGTTAGGTTCCCTGAACCTTAGTACCCTTACATCCGGATCCTCTATGGAAGATAAGGTTGGTGCAATTTTCCAATCCAATTCCCAGGCGCCATCTTTGCTGAAATGTACTCCACTAAGCATCAAATTGGTTAATGCCCTTTGGCTGTATTCGATATTGTATTGATCCGCCTCGAATTCCGCACCTAGATTGGTGTTTACAAAGTCAAAGTTACCCACCTTAGAAGATCCGTTTTGCAGGTGGATAAAGTTGAGTTTATATTTAGAATAATCGGTTTTATAGGCTACTCCAAATAAGCCTCCAAGCAATACATTGCTCTCGCCATAATTACCCACTGAGCTTTCCAAAGGCTCCAATTCAGTCTCATCTGACTCTCTTGGTTTGGCGTAAAGGTTAAATTCGGCACCTTTATAAAATTCAGAGGTGTTTTTATAAGTTATTGCAAAATTATAACCAAAGGTATTGTCTCCATGCTTGAATTGATCTCCAAGGGAGAATCCCAAAGAGTAATTCATAAGGTTTTGCTTTTTCGTTCCACCAAAAGTAGGATTGAAATCACTCAAAATACTTTGGTACAATTGACCTTGCTCACCGCTTGGGTAGCCTACTACATCTGCATATTGCGGTATTTCGGCAATTCCCTTGGTAGGAATATCCCTGAATCCATTGTCAAAACCTAAAAAATCAGTACTACTCCCTTCAGTGGTTAAAAAATCGGAATTAAAGTGCATGGAAGGATTATAACCACCGCTGATAGAAAGACGCATGGTTTTTTCTTCAGGGAAATCCTTGGTTTCTATGTCTACCACCCCTCCGGTAAAATCTGCCGATAGGTTACTAGTAAATGATTTCGAAACGATGATATTGTCAATGATATTGGTAGGAAAAATATCCATCTGTATGGTATTCCTATCCGGATCCAAGCCAGGAATATCCATTCCATTCAATACGGTTTTTGTATAGCGGTCTCCAAGTCCACGGATGTAAACATACTTTCCACCTTCTATGGAAACACCTGTTACCCGCTTGATGGCCGATGCTGCATCTCCATCTCCAATCTGTCGGAAGGCGGCAGCAGAAATACCATCCATTAATTGAGGAGCATTTCTTTTTACGGTCATGAGGGCTGCTTCAGTGGTTCTAATTGCCTCTGCCGTAATGGTAACTGTTTCAAGGTCAGAAGTGAATTCCGACATTTTGAGGTTATCGAGCAAGGTAACCTCACCCTTATTTACTTTGATTTCTTCCAATTGAAGGGTATTGAAAGATATAAAAGAGGCCTGAATTGAATAAACTCCTTCCGGAAGTTCAATTTCAAAATCCCCATCAAAGTCGGTCACAGCTCCTAACTGTGCACCAACAATAGATACTGCCACCCCAAATAAGGGCTCACCGGTTCCTTCATCATAGATAGTCCCACGAATTGTCCCATTTTGGGCGAATACATTGGAGGACAAAAGCAGAAAACCTATAAGGATCCAGCTATAGTTTAATTTTTTCATTTTTTGTTTTTTTTTAATAGTACAGCGATACGATCAAAAAGTTGGAAAGGGATACGAGATGTATCGTATCCCTTTCAAAAAATAGTGGTTGGTATTGATTATAGGTTATCTAAGTTTCCAGCTTCAGCAGACCAAGTCCAGTCACTGAATTCAGATTTATCAGCTCCTACAGTATTGGCTCCGGCAGTTACTGCTGTCGCATGCGCCGCAGTACCGTTTTTGAATACATCGGTAAGTGCTACACCATCTGCTAAAACCACTTCAAGATTTTCAAAGACAAGGATTCCATTATCAAAGTTTTCAAGAGATTTGTCTCCACTAATGGATAGGTCTCCTCTACCTTCTGTTTCGGCTGGGTCAGCAAAACCTTGGAAAAGGATATTTTTGAAAGTACCTCTAGCACCATCTCTGAAATCGCCAAGCTCGGCAACGTCATTTCCTACAATAATCCCGTTTTGAAGGGTATGACTATCATTGAAAGAACCTTCAGGTCCATCAATTTCTAGTGAATGGTCTGTAGAACTTCCATTAATTACAATGAAATTATCTAAGGTTCCTGACCATGCCATATCCGTATCTAAAGCATCATCACCAGCGTTCCAGATTATAGCATTTTTTACATCTACAGTTCCACCGAACCATTCGATTCCATCATCTTGGTTAGCGATAACTTCGATGTTCTCAATGATAGTTTCAGAACCAACTGATCCTAAAGTCAAACCATTGATTTCATTTCCTTCACCAATATTGGCTCCACCATGTCTAATGGATAGGAACTTAAGTTTTCCTGAATAATCTTCCGGATCATCTCCACCATGTAGTCCATTGGTATCGGAAGGTGGTATACCTTCTATTTGTACTTCTGAAACATCACCTGCAAAAGATCCAGGGGCTCTTCCTAGAACCAATAATCCTCCCCACAATCCATCAATATCAGGGTCAAGGTTAGGGCTTGCTATCATACCCGGTGTAATCTCATCGGCTATTGAGGTGAAAATAATAGGTTGATCAGCAGTACCTTCAGCTTCAATGGTAGCTCCTCTTGCGATAACCAAGGCAGTAGCATTAGCGCCTGATCCGGCTTCTCCTTTTACAATCACACCCGGTTGGATGGTTAATTCAGCACCTTCTGTAACTGTAATTCTACTTCCAAGCACATAAACTTTTCCTGTTTCCCACACTACATCAGTTGTAATGTTTTCATCAACTCTGATAACGGAAGCAATCTCACCTACAGAAACAACAAATGTAGACGTTTGTGTATCTCCATTACTATCTGTGGCAATAATCTCAAATACTATATTACTATCAGCATCTTCTTCGGTGGCTTCATACGTGAAATTATATGCTGCAGATACATCGCCACTATAATTTATCGTTTCTATTGTAGTTCCATCTTTTTTTACAACTAGAGTGGTTAATCCATCTGCTGCTGTAATATTTACAGAAACAGGATCAATACTTTCTTCAACTTCTACACTTGCGGTTGCTGGGACTCCTGAAATAACAACTTGGTTGTTTGGGTCGTCCTCCTCGTTACAGGCTGTTAAAACAGTAACAGCTAATGTAGCGATCGTCATCCAATTAAATAATTTCTTCATGGTTAGGTATTAGATTTTAATTCTGAATTAGATTCAGGCACAAAATTGAATCAAAAATCTACCACCGTATAAAAAAGTGAATTATGAAATTTTAAAATTAAATTCAGCGAATTAATCTTCTCTTAACATTGGGTACAAAAAACCCTCTAATTCATCCTAAACGGGTTAACAAGGCTTAATACTCAGTCATTTATAAATAATAAAAAATGTTGATTTTTGGCTAAACCTTCAGTATTCCCCTCAATTTCATCAACCAAACAGTACAATTATCGGCACCTTCATCTTAAAAATGTACAATCAACCAAGGTATTAAAAGTTTAGCCCTAACTAGCAAAAAGTGCTAGATAGGGCTAAAAAATAGAGACACGGTATCAGGTCTCCTTAGGGCTACAGAACTAGGTCTCTCTTATTCAATTCTTCTTTTAAAAACTTGGCGGTATGACTACTGGGATGGTTGGCCATTTTTTCGGGAGTTCCGCTAAAAAGGATTTCTCCACCTTTCTCTCCTCCCTCCGGGCCAAGGTCTATAATATGATCCACGACCTTAATCACATCCATATTGTGCTCAATAATAAGCACTGTATTTCCTTTGTCTACCAATTGTTGGAGCACTCCCAAAAGCAATCCGATGTCTTTGAAATGCAATCCCGTAGTGGGCTCATCCAAAATATAAAAGGTTTTTCCGGTATCTTTCTTGGAAAGCTCTGTGGCCAACTTCACACGTTGTGCTTCTCCTCCAGATAATGTGGTAGCATGTTGGCCTAAGGTTATATAATCCAAGCCTACATCATGCAAGGTTTGGATTTTTCTCAAGATCTTGGGGATGTGCTCAAAAAACTCCACGGCTTGTTCCACAGTCATGTCCAGCACATCAGCAATAGATTTGCCCTTGAACCTTACTTCCAAAGTCTCCCGGTTATAGCGTTTGCCTTTACAGGTTTCACAGGGAATATGGACATCCGGAAGAAAATCCATTTCAATCAGCTTCATTCCTCCACCTTCACAATCTTCGCAACGACCGCCCTTTACATTAAAAGAAAACCTTCCTGGCTTGTACCCCCTAATCTTAGATTCAGGCAAGTCTGTAAACAAGGCCCTGATGTCAGTAAATACCCCTGTATAAGTCGCCGGATTGGATCTTGGCGTCCTCCCAATAGGAGATTGATCCACTTCAATCACCTTATCCAAATGCTCCAAACCGGTTATCTCTTTATAAGGCAAAGGTTCCTTTTTGGAGTTGTAAAACTGCCTGTTAAGCAAAGGGTAGAGCGTCTCATGAATCAGAGAACTTTTGCCCGAGCCTGAAACTCCGGTAACACAAACCATGGTTCCAAGTGGTATTTCCAAGTTTACATTTTTCAGGTTATTCCCATTCGCCCCTTTCAATTTAAGTTTCTTTCCGGTACCTTTTCTCCTTTTTTCAGGAATAGGTATGCTTAACTCCCCATTAAGGTATTGGGCAGTGAGGCTATCCGAGACCAAAATTTCCTGTGGCGTTCCACTGGCAACAATTTGTCCACCATGACGACCTGCTCCCGGGCCAATGTCCAAAACATAATCTGCGTCCATCATCATGTCCCTATCATGTTCCACCACAATGACCGAGTTGCCAAGGTCTCTTAAATCTTTTAGGGCATGGGTTAATTTCACATTATCTCTCTGGTGCAAGCCTATGCTTGGCTCATCCAAAATATACAAAACCCCTACAAGCTGGGTCCCTATTTGTGTGGCCAGTCGAATCCTCTGGGCTTCCCCACCGGACAAGGTTCTCAAAGGTCGATTGAGTGAGAGGTAATTCAGGCCTATATCCAATAAGAACCCTATTCTTTTCCTGATTTCTTTCAGTACCTCAACACCAATAATTTTTTGGCGCTCCGTCATTCGCTCCTCAATATTCTCAAACCATTCTCCCAAAGTGGTTATATCCATGAGGGCTAGTTCTCCAATATGTTTTTCCGCAATTTTAAAATGAAGGGCCTCTTTCTTTAACCTGTAACCTTCACAGTCAGGACAGGTACGGGTGGTGGTGAAATCGGAAATCCATTTTTGAATTTTATCGGATCCTCCTTCCTTCTGCTTTTGAAGAAAATTTAAAATCCCTTCAAAGGTAGTGTTCCACTTCGTTCCGGGATATTTCACAGAATCAACTGCAACCTCCATTTTATCTCCATACAAAAGGGTTTGAATGACTTTTTCATCCAATTTTTCTATGGGAGTAGCCAAACTGCCTTTGTATCGCTTCAGTATGGCATCTATTTTCTTGAATATCCAAATGTCTCTATACTCACCCAAAGGTGCAATTCCTCCCCTACTGATGCTTAATGAAGGGTCAGGTATGACGCTTTGCTGGGTGATTTCTTCAATAACTCCCAAACCGTTACAGGTAGGGCAAGCTCCATAAGGGCTGTTGAAGGAAAAAGAATTGGGCGCCGGCTCATCATAACTTAAACCAGTATGGGGATCCATCAGGTACTTAGAAAAATGATGAATATTGCCCTCCTCATCAAGCAACATCATCACTCCTTTGCCATGTTGCAAGGCGGTTTTTAGGGATTGTGATATCCTGTATCGGTCACTTTCCTCTGCAAGCACCCTGTCTACCACAATTTCAATGTCATGAATCTTGTACCGATCTACTTGCATTTTAGGCGCAAGATCAACCATCTCACCGTCAATCCGCACTTTTGAATAACCCATTTTTCGGATTTGTTCAAACAATTCCCGGTAATGACCCTTCCTGCCCTTTACAACCGGTGCAAGAATGGAAAGCTTTTTATTCAAAAAGTTATTGAAGATTTGATCAATGATTTGATCTTCGGTTTGACGAACCATTTTTTCGCCGGAAAGGTAAGAATAGGCTTCCCCAGATCTGGCATACAAAAGCCGCATAAAATCATAAATCTCGGTTACCGTCCCAACCGTAGATCGTGGATTTTTTGAAGTCGTTTTTTGCTCGATGGATATCACCGGAGATAGTCCGTTGATTTTATCCACATCAGGCCTTTCCATACCGCCTAAAAAAGACCTGGCATAGGCAGAAAAGCTTTCCATATAACGCCTTTGACCTTCGGCGTATATGGTATCAAAAGCCAGTGAGCTTTTGCCACTACCACTTAAGCCTGTAATGACCACTAATTTATTTCTGGGTAAAGTAAGATCGAGGTTCTTGAGATTATGTTCTCTGGCCCCATATATTTCAATATGTTCTTGAGAAGGTTGATTTTCTACTGACATTGTATAGGTTTTCTCTTTAACTGGTTTAGCCTAAATTTAAGCAATAACTATTCTAATTGTTGCTAAATACAAATTTAGCCCGAGGCGATTTTCAATTGCCCCTCAACACTGCCACTCGTTTTCAAATGAGGCAGCACAATTTACAACCTTTTTAAGCCAACTCTTAATTTTAAACATGAATTAGGATCGGCAAAAAAGAGCATAACTAAGATAAACCTAAAATTAGGCAAATGGTTCATTTTTTTGAAAAGGAACTAATTGGCAGCCTTGTCTCTAAGCTCCTGTTCACTGTCACCTGTGATGGTAGATTTCAGCCCACTCAATATTAGGTTCCACCAATAATGAAAAATAAACTTGTGCTTTTCTCTACGAAAATAGACTTCTCCTTTTTGTAAGTCACCGGATTTTTGTGGATTATCGGTTCTGACCACAATTTTGTTGGCCAGAAAAGCCCCAATATCCCTAAAAATATTTCTATTCCGTTTATAATTTTTGTCCAAAATTTCTATTTCAAGATTGTGATATTTGGCAATAACATCCCCTGTCCCGTCAAATTCATCCGCCACAATATTAAAATATAAATTGTCTAACCTTCCCCCTTTTAGAGCCACCCTGGTGGCCGGCATTATCATGTTGTTTAGACTTGTCAGGTTCATTTCCCCAATATTCCCTTTGATAAAGAATTTCCCTTCTTCATTATTGATCAGGTAATCTGCCTGCATATCGATTTGCCCTTCCCCCATTAACCTACCCTTGGCTAAAATTTTTAAGGTGTCATTCTGAGCAAGCTTATCTTCAAAATTGGTAAATCCCAAAATCTCTCCATTGACTTGGTCAAAGAATATTTTTCCCGAAGAAGGTGCTTTTGTATCAGGTCTTTCCTGATACGTAATCTTCATGTTTTCAAAATTTATCTCTTTCAACCAAATACTTTTTGGCAATTCATGAATAATCTCATGAATCATTTTTGGCCTTTTGGAGGTGTCTTCAACCTTTCGTTTATCCCTAAAAACTTCTAGGTTTAAATGATCCAATTGCAGCTCATCGGCCACTATTACTCCTTGCCTAAAATAGGATTGAAAATCCATTCCCAAGATCTCCAACCTCGCATCATTAAATTCCATCCAATTGGTTTCTTTCACAAAGCGGTTGATATAAGAATACTTTCTAAGCTTGTTGTTAAAACCTATCTGTTCAATACTCAATTTTTGTTCGCTGGTATTAAAGGATAGTTCCTTGGCCTCTACCACATTGATATAATCATTGACATGCAACTGAACATCCTCAAGATACCCTTCAATATTGTCTACTGAAAATAAGGCTTGCTGACTCTCGAGATCCTGATCAGTGAGGCTAAAACCATCTGCAAAAATAAAAAGGTCATTGATCAACAATCGGGTGGAATCTGTTTTACTGTCTTTGTTTTGAAAGTAAGCTTGATTGACCCTAAAATGATTGAGGCTAATCTTCTTGTAATTCTCCCCTTGTTTACCCTTCCCCTGTTCCATTTTATCGGTAATTTCTTCCAAATCAGGCGTCAAGGTTTCCAAAATAACTTCCGCTATATAGGCTGAGTCCAGGTGAATGCTATTATAGAATAAAAAATCTACCCATTGAAAACCGGTGAGACTGGCCTCTTTGAAAGAAAGATTGAATTTTATTTTATTTTCCTCCTTTAATTTCTCTCCGGGATAAATATGGACCGAGTCCATTTTCAAATAGGTCCCTTGATAATTATAATCCAAGCTGATTTTACCAAAATTAACTTCATGTCCGGCAAAATCATTGGTGCGGACAATCATATTGCTTACAATTGTTTCCGCGTTTTTATTGAGGTAATTATTGACCAGTATAGGCAGTAAATAGAAAAAACCAAGCAAAACTAGCCCAATAGCAAAGGTAATAATGACAGGTTTTTTCATACAGTAGGTTTTTATTCCATTCAAGTTAAGAATAAAAACCAATTCCTTAAGAAAAGGTTTTTACATAGGTAATTTTATGACATATTTACTCCCTTTTCTTACGTTGAGTTTTGTATTGATCAACCAAGGGTTGTAGATTTTAACTTCCTTATAGTTGCTCTTGTGCTCAACAGCCCATGAAGCAAGGTTATCGATACTTTCGTTAACCTCTATTTCCCTCAAAGGTGGCAAGGAATACAGGTCTTCCTTTTGAAGTTCAAAACCATATTTGGCTTGATTTTCGAAGATTTCCTTCATGGCTAAAATTCTGAAAATATACCTGCTGGTTTCTTCATTCAGGTAAAGGTTATAATAATCAGGACTTAACTGTTGGTTTTTCCTACGCGCGATTCCTGCCATACCTAGATTATAGCTGGCCGCTACACTTGTCCAATTGCCGAACTTCCCATAGGCTGCTCTGATGTATTTACAAGCGGCAATGGTTGCCTTTTCGAAGTGGTACCTTTCATCTACATAGCGATTAACCTCCAAGCCGAAATCTCCTGCGGTTCCCCTCATAAACTGCCAAAATCCTTTAGCACCGGCAGGAGAAGTAACATTTAGCAGTCCGGACTCAATGATGGCCACATATTTAAAGTCGTCAGGAATCCCATTTTCCTCTAAAGTCTTTTCTATAAATGGAAAATATTTCCCTGATCGCTTTAGCATCAATAAGGCATTGGATTCCCAATAAGCATTGACATAAACTTCAC
This sequence comes from Cyclobacterium sp. 1_MG-2023, assembly GCF_030546805.1. Taxonomy (GTDB): domain Bacteria; phylum Bacteroidota; class Bacteroidia; order Cytophagales; family Cyclobacteriaceae; genus Cyclobacterium. The sequence continues at coordinate 135,559 of NZ_JAUOPC010000014.1, forward strand.
GCTCAAACCTTTCAAAAACATCAGGTTGCTCAACAGGTACTTTCTCTCCGGCAAATTCCGGCTTTTCAGGAAGATCAAATATTTTCACCCGTGGCTTACTCCTCGCTTCTCCCGCGCGCAAAGTTGCAGCTTCCCCTTCAATTGCAGGCAATTGTGTTTTTTCCTCCTTGCTTTGGTATAACAAAAAACCAATAATCACAAATTGCAAAGCAACCAGGAAGTATAAATTGTAAATATGCTTCTTTTTCAATGGATTAATAATTTGGAGAAAGTAAGTACTTGTTATAAAATTCGTCAATTGCACTGACAGCTTCATCGGCAGTATCGACCAAGACAAAAAGGTCTAGGTCTTCCTTGCTAATGTTCTCAAAGGAATCAAGCATGGTGGTTTTTATCCACTCAATCAACCCTTCCCAATAAACTCTTCCTACCAACACTATAGGAAAACGACCTATTTTCTTGGTCTGAATAAGCGTCAGGGCTTCAAACAATTCATCCATAGTTCCAAAGCCACCGGGTAATACCACGAAGCCTTGGGAATATTTGGTAAACATTACCTTGCGAACAAAAAAGTAATCAAAAGTAATGAGCTTGTCCGGGTCTATATAAACGTTATTGAACTGCTCGAAAGGCAAAACTATGTTTAATCCTACAGACTTTCCATTTTCAGAATGCGCTCCTTTATTTCCTGCTTCCATAATTCCAGGCCCACCCCCGGTAATTACCCCATAGCCATGCCTGACAAGCTTGGCTGCAATGGCTTCTGCAGACTTATAATTTGGGTGGTCTGATTTTGTCCTTGCAGAACCAAAGATAGTAACACAAGGTCCTATCTTGGCTAGCTTTTCAAACCCCTCCACAAATTCACTGATGACTTTAAAAATTACCCAAGAATCTGCACTCTTTATCTCGGCCCAGTCTTTCTCCTTAAAAGCCCTTCTTATTTTATCCTCCTCTTTACCTTCTTCCATTCTTATCCGATCAAAAACTAAACATCTAAAATTAAAGCAATATTTTTTTTCTAATGTAAACCATCAGCATCGAGTAAACAAACGACTTTTATAAAAAATATGAAAATCTTTGTTGCAAAAACTCGAATTAAAAATGCCTAGGCATTAAAATCCAGAATATTTTGCCTTATTTAAAGTATGGAATCAATTTATAATGCTGAATATTGGCCATTTGCCATTCTATTGACAAGTATTGCTTTGGTAGTAGTATTGGTGTCTCGCTGGAGATTTCATCCTTTCGTCGCCCTAGTAGTGGCAGCAGTATATGTGGGCCTAGTGACGCCAAACCTTATGGAAAGTAAGGGAATTGTCGCTGCCCTGGATGAACCCATGATCGCCTTTGGTATAATGGCAGGAAAAATTGCTTGGGTTATTGCCTTGGCAGCCATCATAGGCACTGCCATGCTTGAAAGCGGGGCAGCAGAAAAAATAGTCACCCAACTGTTAAAAAAACTTGGGGAAAAACAAGCTGCATTGGCCTTGCTTATCGCCGCCTTTTTGCTTTCAATTCCAGTGTTCTTGGATACTGTTTTTTTCCTACTTATCCCCTTGGGCATTAGTCTGGCCCTTAAAACCGGCAAAAATTATATCCTGTATGTAATGGCCATCGGAGGAGGTGCTGCCATTACTCACAGCATTGTCCCTCCCACTCCCGGCCCTTTAATCATGGCCGAAAGTTTGGGAATACCCTTGGGGACGGTGATTCTCTCCGGAATTATTTTAGGAATCGCCCCAGCAATTCTGGTTATATTATTGGGCAAGAGGATCAATAAAAGAATGGTGGTACCTATCCGGATTAAATTGCCTGAAAAAACCGGAGATGCTTCAGAAATCTCTATGTTTTGGGCACTTGCACCTATTGTTTTACCCATCCTGATGATAGGTTCAGGAACAATGGTTCAAGTACTTACTGGCAATGTCCCTGAGTGGTTGGTCTTTCTGGGAAATAAAAATTTGGCCATGGCTGCCGGAGCAGGGGCAGCCCTCTACCTTTGGGCTAAATCTGAAAAAATGGCCTCCGGAGAATTGTGGGCAAAATTAGGTAAACCCTTGGAAATTGGAGGGGTAATCATTCTTATTACCAGTGCCGGCGGTGCCTATGGTGCCATGATCAATAATAGTGGCATAGGAGAGGCAATTGGAATGGCTACAGAAAATTTCCCTTTGCACTTTATTCCTCTTGCCTGGCTTATTTCGGCAGTGCTGAAAACAGCCCAAGGCTCCGGGACTGTAGCCATGATATCCAGTGTAGCCATTATGTCTGCCTTGATTGGAGATGGCCAAGCTTTAGGGTTTCATCCCGTTTATTTATTAATGGCCATGGGATTTGGTTCATTATTTATTTCTTGGATGAATGACAGTGCCTTTTGGGTGGTGGCAAGAATGAGTGGGATGACCGAAAAAGAAGCCCTCAAAACATGGACCTTCCTGCTCGCATCCATTTCTTTGCTTGGCATGGCACAGGTATGGTTACTTTCTTATATATTCCCTTTTGTCTAAATATAAACCCAAATACATGAATGTACTAATTATAGGAGGCGGCGGATTTATTGGCAGCAGACTAGCATTGGAATGGCTGCAAAAGCAGCCCCAATCCAAGGGGAAAATCACCCTGATAGACCGATTTTTTCCGGAAAAAATCACCCAAAACCCAGGATTCAAATGCATTGAGGGGGATTTTAGCGACCCCTCTGTTATAACCCCACTTTTGATAAAAAAACCTGACCTAATCTTCCATCTGGCAGCAGTGGTCAGTGGTGAAGCTGAAAAAAACTTTGACTTGGGCATGCGAGTAAACTTACATGGCAGCTTACATTTACTGGAAAAATGCAGGGAATTGGCCTATTGCCCAAAGATCGTATTTGCCAGCTCATGTGGAATATTTGGGGGAGATGTAAACCAAGTGCTCACCGAAGAAACAGCCCCCAAACCAAAGAGTTCCTATGGCACACAAAAAGCAATAGTTGATCTTTTAATGAATGATTTTAGCAGGCGCGGTTTTGTGGATGCCAGGTGCCTTAGATTGCCTACCATCACCGTAAGGCCCGGCAAACCAAATGCTGCAACTTCTTCTTTTCTAAGCAGTATCATACGAGAACCATTGAACGGCAAGCCTACCAGCTACCCCGTTGCACCTTCCTCCCCTTTTTGGATTCTTTCACCCAAGCAAGTGGTCCATAACTTTATTCATGCAGCCCAACTACCGGCAAAAAGCATTGGAGAGGATCGCACCATAAATCTCCCCGGCATAACTGTCACGGTGCAGGAAATGATCGATAGTCTGGAGCAAGTCACACATAAAGGTATTACGGAGCTAATATCTTATCAACCTGATGCCTTCTTGCAAAGCATTGTCCTTACCTGGCCACCAAATTTCGACACCAAAAAAGCGGATGCCTTGGGCTTCACTGCAGATAAAAACACTATAGAAATCATTACCAATTATATTCAAGAAGAAAATATTCAGGTACCTGAAAAATAAACTCAACGATGGAAAGCACAATAAAAACGGCATTAATTACCGGAGCGGGTTCAGGCATTGGAAGGGCCGTAGCGCAAGCTTTGGCTAAGGACAATTGGACCCTTATATTAACCGGCAGGAGAGAAGCAAGCCTTAAAGAAACAGCCGGTCTTTGTATCAAAAACGACCACTTGATCTTCCCTGCAGACATTACCTCTCCGGAAAGTGTCAAAGCTTTGTTTGAAAAAACACAAGAAAAGTATGGGCGATTAGACTTATTGTTCAACAATGCCGGAGTAAATGCTCCTGCCATCCCATTGGAAGAACTGAGTTTTGATGATTGGAAAAAGGTAGTGGACACCAACCTGACCGGAGCTTTTCTTTGTACACAGCAAGCCTTTAAACTGATGAAGAAACAAGAGCCAAAAGGTGGACGCATCATTAATAATGGTTCTATTTCTGCTCATACACCAAGGCCTATGTCTGTGGCTTACACGGCTAGCAAACATGCCGTAACCGGCCTAACGCAATCCACTATCCTCGACGGAAGAGATCAAAACATTACTTGTGGACAGATCGACATTGGCAATGCAAAAAGTGACATGACCAAGAAAATGGAAGAAGGTACGCTACAAGCAGATGGTTCCAAAAAGATCGAACCGACCATGGATGTCAATGAAATTGGAAAAGCAATCGTCTATATGGCCGGCCTTCCCCCGGCTGCCAACATTCCCTTTATGACCATCATGGCCAATGGTATGCCATATATTGGTAGAGGCTGATCAAATGCCTATTGACTCATAGAACAATTATAGTTCCCCATTTTCAAAGCTTAATTATTTTATTAATTCCACCTTATGCGACCCTTAACTATTGATGTCCATTGAATAAGGCCTCACAATAGGCTTAATAATTGTTTGTAATGTTTTTTAGGCCGGCCTGTCACTATTTCTGGAAGAATTTTTGCTGGAAGAGATTTTCTAAATAAAACTCCGGAAGTCCCAGTCTAAACAATCTATTACCAATAAAAGTTAATCCTAAACCTCTAAACCCAAGAAAGTTGAAGATTAACGATGCTAAAGGATTGGCGATGGTGGCAATCCGGCATGGGCCGGCAACAAAACATTGTGAATTAAACGGAAACTATCAATGAACATTATCATACTATTAATTGGAATACTAATCGTTATTGTAACAAATATGGATGCATTGTCCACCATTCTCCGAATAAATGGTGGAAGTAAAATTTCGAATTTTGTTGCAAGAAATGTTTGGCGAACGAGTGTTTTTATTTCAGGAAAATTTTCTCGGGTATCCATTTTGAGCAATGTAGGCCCATTAATTGTCGTGACTTTATTTTCTCTTTGGGCGGTGCTGCTTATGATTGGATATGGGCTCATTTACAATTCATATGTCCACTCAATTGTAGAAACATCTACGGAACTGCCTGCAAGCATCACCGCAAAATTTTATTATGTTGGCTATACACTAACTTCTCTCGGCAATGGCGACTTGAAAACCGGGAACGATTTCTGGCGTATTATTTCGAATTTTACGGGTTTAAATGGTATGTTTTTACTATCCATAGCCATTTCTTATTTTATTCCACTCATGAATGCGGTGGTGAAGCAGCGCATGTTGGCCACTTATATTGCAAATCTCGGAGATACCCCTACCGAAATAATCTCAAACGGATGGAATGGAACTGATTTTAATATATTGCATGAGCAATTCAAAGATTTGTACCCCATGATTCTTATGCAATGCGAACAACAATTGGCATATCCTGTATTGTTGTATTTCCATTCAGAAAATCCAAAATATTCTCCCCAACTCAACCTTGCCAAGTTGGATGAAGCCTTGAGTATTCAGGAAGTTTACAATATTGATCAGTCAGACAAGGCTTATATTTGGAATAACCTACGAAAGGCCATGAACAAATATTTAAAAGTGACAAAAAATTCTTATTCATTCAAAACTGAAACAGTCCCTGACTTTCCTTACCAAAGTAAATTGGAATCATTAACCAATCAAGTTTCTAAAGAAACAGCAAAACTCCGCTTAGCTACCCTTAAAGATAGAAGAGCCTTTATTGCCAGCCTAGTTAAAAATGATGGATGGAAATGGGAAAAAAGCATGAGTTAATTGGTCCAAAATAACACCTATTTTTTAGTTCTTATGGAGCCCCATGGCGAAATGTCAGGCAGAGTACATAAGGCATAAAATTTGTGGGGAACGCCTGAAATAGCATCAAATAAAAACAGCTACGTATGAATGATCAAGAATTTAAAGCCTTTGTTGTTGAAGAGAATGATGGAGAATTTAACGGATCCATTAAAACAAGAAATATTGAGTCCTTACCCGAAGGGGATTTACTAATCAAAGTTTCCTATTCCTCCCTTAATTATAAGGATGCCCTTTCGGCTTCAGGGAATAAGGGCGTTACAAGAAATTTCCCGCATACCCCGGGCATTGATGCGGTAGGGGTGGTTGCTAAATCCGAAAATGTTGCTTTTAATGAAGGTGATAAAGTGATCGTTACCAGCTATGACTTGGGGATGAACACTTCCGGAGGATTCAGTGAATACATTCGCGTTCCTGCAGCCTGGGCGGTAAAATTACCTCAACACCTGAGCATGAAAGAAGCCATGATTTATGGGACAGCAGGCCTTACCGCAGAGATGTCAGTATTGCGGCTTACAGAATTGGTAAAGCCTGAAGATGGCAAAATCCTTGTTTCAGGAGCTTCCGGAGGAGTAGGCGCCTTGAGTGTAGCCATACTTTCTAAACTGGGATATACTGTGGTCGCCATCACAGGCAAGGAGCATGAAAGAGACTATTTGATGAAGCTGGGAGCCCAAGAAATTATTCTCCGAACCGACTTCGAAAATTTAGACAAACGACCATTGTTGAAACCTGCTTACGCAGGAGGAATAGATACCGTTGGGGGTGTGATCCTCGAGAACATTATTAAATCTACAGTTCCTATGGGGGCAATCACTTGCTGCGGCAATGTGGCCTCACCAAAGCTCAACCTAACCGTTTTTCCTTTTATTTTAAGAGGGATCTCACTTATAGGGATTGATTCGCAGAATTATCCTATGAGCTATAGAGAACAGGTTTGGAATAAACTGGCTGAAGAGTGGAAACCTTCTCAGCTTTCTGAAGCCTACGATGAAATAACTTTGGCTTCACTTCCGGAAAAAATAGCCTTGATCCTACAGGGTAAATTAAAAGGTAGAACAATAATAAAAATAGCTGAGTAAAAAGGATTTTTATTCCAAAAACAACTCAGCAATCAGAAGACTAGTCGCTTGCAAAGGTATTTCCCGTTGCAAGTGGCTAACCTTTCGCTATTTTTTTGGCATTACTACTCCATCAGCACCCTTATTTAGCTTCATTTTCACCAGCACCTCATGTAGTGTTTCTGCGGCAAGGCCGTGAAGTACCAAACGGTAAGCAGCACTATAGGTGGTCACAGGAACCATGGGATGTTTGTTATTGATTAAGCCGAGATGCCCGGGTGTGCCAAGTATTTGAGAGGCATAAATGGCAATGGTTTCGTCCAATTGCAATGAATTGGAAGCCCTGATAAAATCATTGGAAGTAAGGAAGAGTTGATAAAAAGGAGTGAAAAGCTCAATGGCAGATCTCAAGTCCAAAATATTAGTCCACTTGTCCGGAAAGTCAATATGGTCAAATTGATCTTCAGTGATCATGCTGAGATTTAGCTGCTCCGGCGGACCGATAGTAATGTTTTTCTCCTTTAATTGTCGATTCAATCGGATGACAAAATTGTATAAGTTTAGGTCATGCTTTAAAAACAGATCGTCTTTTACATCCTCAAAATCTTTGGGCTTGAGAGGGCTTCCCACAATTTCTACATTGGGGATATTTCCGGCAATAAATTGCAGGATTTCGGTACCTATATGAAAATGCCTGAAAATTAACAAATTGGCATCCGGACTAACAAAATGCTTGAGTCCCCAGGCCAAAACCCTGTGAAGGATCTTTGATGAATTGATAAGTTTGGGAAAGAAAAACTTAAAAATATGAATGAAAAACATGCTGATCTTGGATCCCACCTCGATAAAAGGCAACAAATACCTTACGGATTTTGAAGAATTGTCTCTCATCAATACCAGCTTAGTCCTTTGGTTAATCGGGATGCTGTCATCCAGAAACAAGGCCAACCAGGGGTTGGGATCTCGCTCGTCATGTTGCGATAAATCTAATATATTGTCTTTCATATTGCTCCCTAATAATTCCCCAATTCCTCCAATTGCATGCGGTATAATTTCGCCGTTATCTTGGCTGTTTTCACAATCTTTTTGGCTACTTCCATATTCATTTTGGGATGATTCAAAGCCTCTTCCAGGTTGTGAAAATGATTTTCATCCGCAGTCCCATGGTAGGTAAAAAAAGAGACCTGGCTGTTTTTCAGTTGCAGCTGGTCTTGCATCAATTTTCCCCAATAGCCCGCCAGACGTTTGCCTATTCCTTCAATAATAAACATTGACCCTAACAAATCTATCGGGTTGGCCTTACTCGCCTGTTGAAACATAAAAGAAGTCAAGGCTACTGTTCCAATATTTTTTTCACCAGACCTTATGGTTTCCGGGTTTTCTCCCAAAGCCTCGAAGTTTCTTTCTAGCATCTGGTAATCCTTGTGCTCGGTAGCCGTATGTTTAATAAAGGCAGAACGCAAGTCAAATAAATCAATGTCAATATTGGAGGCAGCCCTGGATATCCACTGGGAGCCATCAATAACCTGTTGCCTAAGGTCTGTCAACAATAGCTTATAATCAGCCATACTCAAACTTCCATCGTGTATTTTGGCCACAATAGGCACTTTCAATAAAGCCGTTTCAAAGTCAATCCATACCCGAGCTAGGTTACGTATCAGCCATTCCGAAGTTTCATTTGCTTCAATGATCAGCTCAGGAGGTACTATTTCTCTGGGAGGATATATTTTTGGTTCTTCGCTTTTCCCAACCACCGTAAATTGCATAAAAGAAGTGATGAATCTCCCGCTTTCCGGCACCATACAAAGGACTTTGTCTCCCCTTTTCAACTTTCCCGAATACATCAATTCTTCTACCATAATAAAAATAGAAGCCGAGCCTGTATTCCCTTTTTCTCTAAGATTGCTAAACCATTTTTCATCGGCAATGGCTCCACCGCCTTTTTGCATTAATTCCTTAATGCTGTCCTTAAAAACCTCCGAAGAGTAATGGCAACAAAGCCAATCCACTTCCGAAACCTTTACTTTACCCTGATCGATTAACTCAAAATAGTGGGCCACACCTGTCTTTATGAGCTTGTCTAATAGCCGTGTATCTTGATGCAAATTGATTGCCCCGGCTTTGGAAGCTTCCTCATAACTTGGGTAATCAAGCCAGGTTTTCTCTGCCTCATCTTTGTTATCAGTTTTTCCGGTATACATGCAAAGTGGGAATTCATTGGCAAATGACTTCATGTCGATCCAATCAATTCTTAAAGAAAGTCCTTTTAGGTTTTCCTTGTTTTGCAAGACAAAAGCCCCTGCCCCATCAGAAAGCATCCAACGTAAAAATTCTGCATCAAAAGGCAAGGATTGTACCCCTTGAGCATCGAACCTTGAAGCCTTAAACATCCTGCTTGGCAGCTCACTGCCCACGCAAACTGCATTCTGTTTTTGCTCACTTCTGATCTGAGCAAATGCATTCTTTAATGCCATTACTCCACTGGCACAAACACTTTGAAAACCGGCCAATTCACAGCGATTAAAGGCTAATCCTGCATGTACCATACTGGCAAAACCCGGTATGGGCAAATCTCCTTGGCTGGTACCCGTACACAATAATTCCACATCCGAGGACTTTAAATTACTTCTTGTTAAGGCATTATTAATTGCATTTACAGCCAATTCAGCATTGGAATGGGTGGTTTCTTGCGCTTTATTTAAGGCATAATGCCTTGTTTTGATTCCATTTTGTCTCAGTATCCTATTCTTTACCCTACTCTCCTTTCCATCAATTCTTCCCAGAAAATCTTCTATTTCTTCATTTGAAACAGGCTGATTGGGCAGGTAGGTACCCATTGCGGTTATGTACACCTCATTCATTTTTCTTATCTCTTTTGTCCGGCAAATATCCTGTCCAGAAAGTTAAGTGCAAAACCATAGTTCTTCCTACCCTTGCCATGATGTTCATTGTGATAGGTGCCAAAGTGCCTCCACCCTTTTCCTATTCCATCGCCAAATCTATAATTGCAATGTCCGGCAAAATTCAGGAGTATACTCACCAAGGGAAAGGTAAACACTGCCAAAATGGAGAGGGGTATGAATGGCATAATTGTCAATGGCACTGTGCTCAGTAGAAAAGCTTCAAACCAGTGAAAGCTATATACAGAATATACCGTTGGGGTAAAAGATTTATGGTGAATATAATGCACATGCTTCATCATAAATCTCCGATGCATTAATCGGTGTACTAGATAAAAGTGCAGCTCATTCCACAAAACTAATACAATGATTCCTCCCATTACTGTATACCAGGTATTGGGCAGTAAACTTATTACCCCATTTCGTATCAAGAAGACAATGGGTAAAATCGAAAGGCCGAAGACGATAATTGACCTAAAAGAATGTTTGATTTCAAAGGCAACCTGCAGGTAGGAAATTTTTTCAGGACTTATTTTAGCCAGCAAATTGCGGGATTCCAAAAGCCGGCAAACCGCCAAAAACAGGGGAGCTAAACCAAAGTACAAGAGCAAAAAATAACCAAAGGAAAGTCCAAATAATGTAAAATAGGAATAATCATACAGTATATGTTTTATAAAAGGTTCCATTGGGTATTATACTTTTTCTCAGTCCGCAGCCATTTATTTTCCCACTGCTAGGGAATTTTTGACTCAATTTTTAACGATCACTTTCCTTCTAAATCTTAATAAAAAGATAAAAAGTTAAATGATCTAGAAAAACATCAAAAATTTCCCGAAGGATTTAAGACCAAATTACGTCAATAGTAACATGAGAAAAGTGTTGTACCTATTTGTATTGATTGGCATCGTTTCCTGCAAAAAAGAAAGGGTGCCGGTGACCCCCGGAAATATTTCCATTGCAGAAGTAGTTCAGGCCAATTATAAAAACAATTATACTCAGGAGGTTAGTGTACAGGTTGGCGAAGAAAATATTACCATTAGTAGCACAGGCTTACCTGATCACAAAACACCTTACTGGGGTAGAGGTCATGAAATGTATGAGGAATTTCCCGGAACCAACCATGCAAACAGGAATGAAACCATGACTTCATTTAATTATAAAATGACCATCCCTATTTATCCCAATGAAAGTAAATTCAAGGAAGAAACATCCTTAGGGCCGGTTGGAATGGCTATAAATGGTGTGCCCATTTACAATGATTATGAAGGGGGTGGCGTTTTGCAGGAAAACGCTTGGAGTACCTTTGATGCCTCCGGAGGGCATCCCGGGCCAAGAGAGGATTATCACTACCATAGCGAAGTAGCTCACCTTACTGTTAATGATGACAATCTAATCGGCTTTTTAAGAGATGGGTTCCCCGTATATGGCCGAAAAGACATGGACGGAACTTATCCTAACGATCTGGACGAGAATGGAGGGCATATCGGTACCACTTCAGATTTTTCTGAAAGCATTTATCATTACCATATCAGCAATGAAGCTTATTCAACTTCCGGTCTGTATGTTATTAAATCCGGCGCCTATCACGGAACCAAAGGCACCTTTACTCAATAAATTATGGGCAATTATTCTTCTGATATTATCAAAACTATATTGGTGATGCTATGCTGCATCGGGGTAATTGCATGTAAGAATACAGGAGAAGAGCTATCCTTTGATGGGGAGCTTAATTATGAGATTGACACTTCCGGAATCCCAAGGGACACCATTGATTTTAATGCCCCAGGCCTTACCTACAAAAACGGATACTATTATTTATCAGGTGAAAAGTATTCAGGAATTGTTCACAAAAAACAAATCGGTTTCAATATTGTCACCTATAGTTCGGTTTATCAAGGAATGTTGCATGGTAGTTATAGCAGCTATTATCCCAGTGGGGAGCTTTTTGAAACCCGCAGGTATAGAAATAACCTTTCCATAGGCAAGCAATTGGGTTACTGGGAAGAAACTGGGAGTTTAAAATTTGAGTACAATTATTACAATGATAAAAAGGAAGGGGAACAAAAAAGTTGGTATGCCGATGGATCCTTGGCCTACACTTATCATTACAAGGATGACAAACAAGAAGGCTTACAACAAGCCTGGCGGCAAAATGGCAGTTTGTATAGAAATTTTGAAGTGCAGAATGGTACTCGATATGGGTTACAAAAAACAACCACTTGCTATGAGTTAGAAGATGAAAAATTAAAATAACTACCTAAAAAGAACATACCTATTCTATGAAAAATTTAAATCGCATCCTTCAAAATAAAAAACTAAAGGTTAACTATTACGAAAACTTTCTTGATCGCTTAAAAAAAATCAACGATGAGTTGGAAGAAGTAAAAAAGTCCTTGCCAAATATCAGAGATATCAACAAGGACTCAAAAACTGAAGCAAACAAATAATATTTATTCCGGATTGTGCAACAGGATTTCCTGAGCTTTCTTAGAGAGGGTTCATTCGTAGGAAAATCAGACTTTTTGGAGATCTTAGCATCGCATCGTTATGGTGAAATCTACAAACAGTAACGACGTCGCTGATTCTTAAACGATTTCAGTAATAGAAAGTCTATTGCATATTTCGGGTTTATTCGAATATGGTTGTCCCATTCGGCTGAAGCACATATTGAAAGGTATAAGTTGCACCTTCAGCTGTGAGCGGATCTAGTTCTTCATCAGAAGGATTTCCTTTATAATAGCTTAAAATTTCCACCTTCGCATAATTACCGGAGCTGGTCTTTAATAAAATCACCTTACCGGGAATAGGCTTTATGGCATGGGTGGTTGGGTTATAGCTGTACCAGCCGTTACCACTACCCGTGGGAATTGCCAGGGCCGTTTCGGTATCCATGGCAAATGTTGCGGTTTCAGGTATTTCATTAATTTCCTGAAAAATTCCATCAACCAATGCTGCACTAACATTTTTGGCCGCATTGGTTCGGATAGTAGTGCCTTTAAAGGCCACATCCCAACTCTCGTCCTCAGTCATCACTCTGTTTTCTGATAAACTGAAGTACTGAAAAGGCTTCTCCTCTAAAACTTGCCCCGTACTTCTGTCGATTACATCATTGGGAGCTGAAAGGTCTTCTACCATTTCTGCCACCAAAGGCAATTGAGGCTCCTCTTTTGATTCAGAATCGCAAGCCATTAATCCGAATATAGCTAAGCTAAAAAACATAAACATTGATAAATTTTTCATTTGATGTATGGTGTTATAGTTTATAAATTTAATAGTGGTAATTTGATCCCTACAAAGAGAAGTCTTCCCGGCATATTGGGCTGAGTAATACTGGTTTTGTCCAGCAGATTATTCACACCTGCTTCTAGGGAAATTCCATTGCTGAAGCTTTTTGTTGAGGTCAGGTTTATGGTATACCAGCCGGGAGCATACTCTGCCTCATCATCCAAAATCAGGTTGCCATTCAAATCTGAAAACCCGAATTGTCCCCTGTATATCAGTCGTAAAGCCCAATTAATACCTGTGCGGTTTTCCAAGTAGTTAACCTTCAGGTTTCCACTGTGCTTGCTCCTGTTAAATAGTCCCCCATAGTCTGCCTTGATTAGGCGAATGGTTTGGTTATTGGCATCTTTCTTATACATATTACCCTGCGCAATCTGATCCATTACATCCAAATCCCGGGTGTCCAAAAAAGCATAACCGGCACTGACGCTAAAGTTATCGTTGTACTTAAAGCCGACATCTAAATCCAAACCTTGGGTGACCACTCTGCTGATATTAAAGTAAGAAAAGGCATTTTGTCCCGAGACCAGCTGGGCAATGGGTGCCGTTTCAATCATGTTCTGCAAATCGTTTCTAAATAAATTCCCTTTGATTAGCAAGGAGGTTACTGGTTTCCACCGAACACCGGTGTTAATTGCCCAAGAATGTTCGGCTTGTAATTCTCCCAAATTCTCCGGTTGAATTAATCGCTGTGCAACCAATCCTTTGGCTTCAAGGTCTTCCAATCCACCTTCTGCCAATTTTGCCCCAAACACATAATATCCGGCAGAAGCATTGTTGAAGTTTAGAAGCAGCTGCCTGAAATCCGGTGCTTTAAAGCCTGAACCAATGGATACTTGCCAGCTAAATTTATCCGAAAACCGATATTGACCGGAGAGTTTTGGGCTCAGCCGATTTCCATAGACGCTGTGAAAGTCTCCCCTTGCACCGGTTACAATGTTTACCTTATCAGTAGGATCCCATTGATGTTGAAAATAAAAGTAAGTTGCGTCAAAATGGTTTTTGTCATTGTATCGGGTGGCTTCCACAGACTCGCCCGAAAAACCCAAACCAAGACTTATCAATTGCTTCTTGTCAAATTGGTAATCGGTCTGCAGCTCTGTTCGCTGATAGAATTGTCGAAAATCCTGAATATCAAATACAGATCCTTCTTCATGGTACTTGGATACTGAATTGGTAGTAAATACAGAACTCATATTCCTAAGGGTAAATAACCATGCGTTATTGGGCTTGTACCTTAGTGTAGGATTGATATTGATTTCATCGCGTTGGTCAGTTACATCTAATATTTCTGTCCCTGAATTTTCTAATACTTCCAAGACACCTGAAGCTTCTTCGGTATATCCACGCAAGAATAAATTAAAGCTCAAGCCTTTACCCAATTTGGCACCTACCTTTACTTGCCCACTGTGTGAGCTGTAGGGATTTTGAGTATACCCCGTCATCTCAGGACTTAGGTCATAACCGTCTGTCTTATAATAATCATAGAGCACATCTATGTTCCAGTTTTTTTTCCTTAAGCCAAAGTCCAGGTAAGGATTCCATGTATTCAAGCTTCGCTGTCTCAAGCCAAGATCTATTTTCTTCCCCTGACCTCCGGATTTGGTAATAATGTTCACCACACCGGCCATGGCTTCGCTGCCGTAGATGGCACTGGCCGGACCCTTTAAAATCTCAATCTTTTCAATATTGGATACAGAAATACGATTCAAATCAAATGTACCCGCCGTCCTGCCAATTAAAGGCTCCCCATCCAGTAAAATAAGGATATAATCTGTGTCGAGCCCCTGCATTTGCAAGCCCGTCCCATGATTGGAAACAATTTGTAAGCCTGTTTGCTCACTCAATACTTCTGAAAGCCGAACAGCTCCGGTCTCTTGAATTGCCTTGTTACCAATCACAGTTAACGGCATGGGTAAATCCTCTATGGTGCGGTCCGTACGAGTGGCTGAAACCACGACCTCATTCAGTTCCCCTTCCTTCTCTTTCAATACAATCACTTCAGCATTCTCCCACTCGTCCCAACTTAAATGCTTGGACTCGTGCCCGAGGGCAAAAACCAATACAGAATCGCCGGAATTTAGCTGTGCCATATGAACTTCCCCCGAAGGACCGGCAACTATGGGTGGGTATTTGTCCACTTGCACCAGCGCCTGGGGCAAGGGCATTCCCTTATTGTCTACAATGATTTTTTCTCCATCCAACCCATGTCCTAATAAAGGGTAGAGAAGAAATAAAACCATCATATTAAGTTTAATTAGATTAATTCTAATCATGTGTTTAAAATTTTTTAGCAGGGAAATGTATTCCCTGCTGAATTCTTAACTCAAGCCATCTATTAGGCTTTTCCAAGCCGGATCTTGCGGCATTCCGGGTTTCCTCAAACCAAAAATTTGGCCAACCATCTCCCCTTTTTGATCAAATATTTCTAAGGCAGAAACAAGTCCATCTGTTGTATTTTTATGGACAACAAAAGCTTTGTCGATCACCTGCTCATTGAGGTGCATATTGAAATCAGGATCCATTACATTGAGCCAATCACCCAACTGCTTTATTTGCTTCACCTTGCCCTGATGAATTTGGATATTCCCCCTATTTCCGGCAAAAATCATGATCGGAAGCTCCGATTCAGCAGCAAAATTCACAACTTTTCTGGCAGATAATTTATCTACAGGATAAGCCCACTTCTCTCCTATCCATTCCACCGCATTCATGCGATTCAACTTGTACTTTCGAAGCATGCCAAAGAAATCATGGGTGTCTTTCATGTTTTCCCAGTCTGAAGTAAAGCCTTCAAAATCCAAATCTTCTCTACGTGTATATTCCGGTACCTCATAAGAAACCGGTCTCGGGGCTGCAGACTGATCAGGGTGCATATGTTCTTCAATCAACTGATTGGCAAAAGCTTCATCGGATTCTTCTTGAATGTAGACTTTCATTATTGCATCCCCTTGTCCATCAAAATACTGTAAACTAAATAAAGGTCCCCTAGGGCTTTCATTCCGCACAGCAAAACCATATTTCCATGCGCTAAAAAACACCCTTTGCTCAATGGGACCGATTACTGTTGCAATTTGGTGGGGGCCTGCTCCATGAATTTCTATTTTTTGAAACCTTCCTTTGTGTTCCAACACGCAGCCTTCACTCCTGGTAAGGGCCATAACCTTTCCCAGCTTAGGGAATTTTTTAACTTGATCGATAAAATCTTCAGATAATCGGACCACATTTTGTCCAATTCCGGTGGCGATTAACTCCGCTTCTGAAGCATTTAACTGCTTGGCTGCATCCCTAATCCTAAGTTTTGGATTTTGAGTTTTCAATGATTCCCAAGATGCCTTTAGCGTATTCAAAGTGCTGGATATGGTTTCCATTTTATTATTTTATTTAAGCGTTTAATTAATTTCCAAAAATCCAACTTCTAATTATTGAACCAGTCGGGTTGATGGATACATTTTAGATTTATTGGAACAGTGTACAATCAACTGATCAGTACCAACGCAATGCATTAGCTGAATGGGATGATCGAATACCGTTTCAAGCAAACATTCATTCAAACCAGCCTTTATTGGTCCACAGTAACACATTTTCCCGGCTTTCAATAGTAGGATTTTGTCTGCATACTGTGCGGCCAGATTTAGGTCATGCAAAATGACAAGCACACCAATATTCCTTCTTTTTAATTGAGTCAAAACCTCAAGCATGGCATGTTGCTGTGCAATGTCCAGGCTGGAGGTAGGCTCGTCCAGCAATGCATACCTTGGGAAAGGCTTCATTTCCCATATCTGCACCAATACTCTTGAGAGTTGAACCCTTTGCTTTTCACCACCCGACAGCTGATCATAATGCTGCCCTTGCAAATGATCGATCTGTGCCAAGGCCATAACTTCATCCAATACTTTTTCGGGATCTTTAACTTTGTTGGAGATAAGTCCCAACTCCACTACTTCCCGAACGGTAAAGGGAAAATTTACTGTAGAATGTTGTGGCATAACTGCCCGCACCGCTGCCAATTGACTGGCCGTTAATCCGGCAATATTTCTACCATTGTATTTTACTACCCCCAAAGAAGCGTTAGAATCTCCTGAAAGGAGTTTAAAGAGCGTTGTTTTACCTGCGCCATTCGGTCCTAATATAGCCATGATTTCACCCGGATGAACCGTAAGATCGGTCGCATCAAGAATTGTCCGCTTTTTGGTCCGAAATTGAATGTTTGAAGCAGATAGCATACTGAAGTTATTTTTTTAAATTATAAATCAAACCCATAAAGAAAGGTGCTCCCAATAAAGAGGTAATCACACCAATCGGCATTTCGGCAGGAATGGCAATAGTTCTGGCCAATAGATCGGAGAAATTCAATAAAATTGCTCCCAATAAAAAGGATCCCAGCAAAACCAATTTATGATCCGCACCGAAACTTATCCGCATAAGATGGGGTACAATCAATCCTACAAACCCTATCATTCCGGACAAGGATACCGCAACACCAACAATCAAAGCCGTGGCCACTAGCAATATCACTTTTGTTCGTTTTACATTTACCCCCATATAAAAGGCCTCTTTCTCACCCAAAGCCATGGCATTCAAATTTTTAGCCCCACGAATTAATAAAAGGGAGGGGATACAAATGAAAATAGCCGCTATGGGAAGCTTGCCCCATGATGCTCCACTTAAATCGCCCAAACTCCAAAAAGTGAAACTCCTCAAAGCAGCATCATCTGCATAGAATAAGGTAAGACCAATCAAAGCTCCCGCCATGGCGTTGATCGCCACACCTGCCAAAATTATGGTGGCTGTATTTCCACCACCATTCCCGGTTCCCAAGTAATAAACCGCCAAAACATGCAATAAACCACCTAGGAAAGCAAACATGGGCAACCCAAAATCAGCTAGTAAAGGAAAGTTATCGGCAATGCCGGGTAGCAGCACTAGAAATATGACTGCAAACAAAGCACTACCACTACTCACTCCAATTAACCCGGGTTCTACAAGCGGATTCCTAAACAAACCCTGCAAAGCCGCTCCGGCGATTCCTAACCCGCCTCCAACCAGCACAGCCAGTAATATTCGCGGCAACCTAATTTGTAACAATACACCGGCAGACCTACTTTCAAAGCCAGCTAAATCCAAGCCCAAAGACCTTGTTAAAATGGCAAGGACCTCCATTAATTCAAGCGAATAGGCTCCTTTGGTTAGGGAAATAAGCAATACCAGGCAAAGGATCCCGGTTAAGGACAGCAGCACCCAGTAATTCAAGCGCTTTTTGCTATTCACCATCCCTGAAGCCATCATTTTTTCCTTACTTCTTTAGCCAGTTCAAGTGCCACCTGCCCTACTCTAGGCCCCATACCTGACAAATAATGGCCATCAAAACTCAACACCTGCTTTTCTTCATAAGCTTTCGTTTCCTTTACTCCATTCACAGCGGCAAGTCCATCCAAGCCTCCCATACTTTCTAGCCCTGAATCAAATAACACAAGATAATCGGGAGACATGCTTACCAGTGACTCTGGTGTCAAAGGAATAAAATCTTCAAAGCCCCGAGCTGCCATCTTTATTCCGGCCAAATTGAATATTTCTTCGGCAAAGGTGTTTTCTCCTGCCACAAATAAGGTCTCAGGCCCCCTTGCCATAACAAAAGCTGCAGTAAGGCTATCCTCCTTATCCTCTTCCAGCAAGTAATCCTTTAATGAATTTAAATCTTTCCTTATGTCTTCATTTATCTGTTCCCCCTTATCCGGCACCTCAAAAAGCTTGGCCAATTTCATCACCAATACTTTGGTTTCTTCAGGGTTGGTCGGCTTATTGAAAAAATGAACCTTTAAGTCCATCAACTTCAGTTGGCTGACTACATCCTCCGAGAGGTACCCTTCCTCAACCAAAACCATATCAGGAGACAGTGACAATATTCCTTCCGACTTGATTTGATTTCTATAACCAATGCTAGGGAGTGCCTGCATTTTCTTGGGATAGGTAGAGGTTCGGTCGGTGGCGATAATTTTATCACCAAATCCAAGTGTGTATACTATTTCAGTAATGGTTCCTCCCGCAGTAATAATCCTTTGAGGGATATTTTCTTCGGTAAGCTCAATAGATTTCTTTTCGCCCGAAGCGCAGGACAATAAACTGAACAATAAAAAAGCCGAAAGCAGGATCTTTTGCATTTATTTAGATTAATTATTATTAAAATTAATAATGCGAATGTACATCTATTTGGATTAATTCCAAATAAAAATAACAGGATTTTTTATTCAGAATTTGACTGCTTAATGGATCTCACAGATCATAACTACAGCTAATTTACTGGAATGGGCAGGGTGATAAATTAAGTCTACTGCCTATTGAAATTCTTAACCGGTCCTATAATAGCATTGTGGGAATTCAATATTATTTAAGATATTTAATGAGAGATCGCTTAAGGGATTTACGAAAGATTATAATACCGAATGGCCACTTTCCCAATAATTGGGTAAAACAGTATAAAACTGTTTTACCCTTCCCTGCAGTTTTAAGCAGATTGGATTTTACTAGATGGAAAAAGCTATTCCTGCCATTGGTATTTTTTAGTCAATCTATGGCTCGTGAAAGTGAAATCAATAATAAAAAGCATGAAACATAAACCCCAACTTATTCAAATGAAGAAATTAAAGCATACCCTTAATAAAAGCCCTTTGCTTTTGGCCATGTTTGCCTTAGTTCTGGCTTGTGCAGGTCCCAAAACTGTCGAAAACGAAGTAAAAGAAGCAGCTGACTTCGAGATTGTAAAATACAATAATCCCGGAGCTAGTTCATTTTTAGGTGTAGGCCTATGGGCTTGGCCATTACCTATGGATTATGATGGTGATGGAGACATGGACATGCTTGTGTCCTGCCCGGACAAACCATTCAATGGTTTGTACTTTTTTGAAAACACCAGCGGTGAAGACTTCCCGGACTTCGCCCCTCCCGTCAGAATAGGGGATGCTATTTCCAAAGTACAAATTTCCCATACAGACCAAGGTGTTAAGGTATTGACACCCGGTGCTGAGTTAATGAACTTCAAAACGGACTTGGCCTCCACCCCTAAAGACCTATTCCCAATTGAGGAATTGACCAAAGAACTGGGTAAAAAACCTAGGTTCAATCAGTGGAAAATGATTGATTATGAAGGAGATGGAGACTTAGACATCATTGTCGGAATGGATGATTGGTCATCTTACGGCTGGGATGATGCCTACAATGAAGAAGGTGTATGGATCAATGGCCCACTTTTTGGCTATGTATACCTGTTAGAGAACAAAGATGGTGACTATGAAAACCGTGGAAGAATTCATGCCGGAGGGATAGAAATAAATGTATATGGCGCTCCTTCACCTAATTTTGCTGATTTTGATGGAGATGGTGACCTTGACCTTATCTGTGGGGAGTTTTTGGATAAGATGACTTATTTTGAAAATATTGGCACCAGAGAAAAACCTGTTTATAAAGAAGGTCAATTTTTAGAAAATAATGAAGGTATAATTACCATGAACCTAGAAATGATCATTCCGGTAGCCTTGGACTGGGACAAAGATGGTCATGTTGATTTGGTCGTAGGTGATGAAGATGGGCGTGTCGCTTTGGTAAAAAATACCGGAGAAATAAAAAATGGACTTCCTATTTTTGATTCCCCAAAATATTTCAGGCAACAAGCCGACAATCTTAAATTTGGTGCCTTGGTAACCCCTGTAAGCGTAGACTGGGACAATGATGGAGATGAAGACATCATTGCAGGAAACTCTGCAGGCCATTTTGCCTTTATTGAAAATTTGGATGGGGCAGCGAAACCCAAATGGGCTGAACCAAAACTATTGGAAATCGATGGTGAGCCAATAAGAATTCAGGCAGGAGACAATGGATCCATTCAAGGGCCAGCCGAAGCCAAGTGGGGCTATACCACCTTGACCGTTGCCGACTGGGACGGGGACAACCATAAGGACATAATCTTTAACTCCATTTGGGGAAAAGTAGAATGGATCAAAAACACAGGGAACGGATTATTAGCACCTCAACCGGTGAAAATAGATTGGGCAGGCCAAACCCCTCCACACCCGGCATGGAATTGGTGGAAACCTGAGGCAAATGAGTTGGTTACCCAATGGAGGACAACTCCTTATGCCATCGACTGGAACAAAGATGGGGTAATGGATCTGGTAATGTTGGATCATGAAGGTTACCTTGCTTTCTTTGAAGGGCAAGGTAATAATGGAGAGCCCACTCTTAAAGCCGGCAAACGTATCTTTTACGGAGAAAATGCTTCTACCTTTACAAATAAAGACAAAGTGGAAGACCCAAATCCGGGAGTCTTAAGACTTAATACAGCGGATGCCGGTAGCAGTGGCCGAAGGAAAATCAGCTTTATGGACTGGGACAACGATGGAGACCTGGATCTATTGATCAACAGTGTTAATATTTCCCTATTTGAGAACGTAAGCGAAAGCCCGGAAAAGGTAGTGTTCAATCACAAAGGTCCACTTTCTGACAAGATTTTGGCCGGACATACCACCAGCCCTACCTTTGTTGATTGGGATAAAAATGGTACTTGGGATGTTCTGGCAGGAGCCGAAGATGGTCATTTCTATTACATGCGTAGGTAGTAAATCAATCAAAAATAGCAGAAAAAGCCTCTGGAATTATTTCAGAGGCTTTTTTGGTTTAACCCGGATTATGTAATAGGATTCGTGATGAGTGTTGCAATCGCAAGAAAATCAGGCTGTTTTGATATTTTAGCATAGCACCGCTATGGTGAAATTGAAAACAGCAACGAAGTGGCTGATTTTGAAGCGATTTCAGCACGTAATAGATTGTCTATTGCATATTTCGGGTTTAATTGTTTTTTGTAATTATTTCCAACCAATCATCCGGAAGAGCAAGCAATTGATTCTGACTCAGCATGACCTTTTCCAATTCCGAATAAGGTATATCCTGAACATCTACACTTTCACTAGCAGCAATAGCTGCTGCTGCCCCAATACTTTGGCCAAGCACCATAAAGGTAGGCACAATCCGGATGCTACCATAGCCTACATAGCTTGATGAAAGACAGGTAGGGGTCAATACATTAGTACATTCATCTTTCTTTGGCACTGTGGCTTGAAACGAGATTTTAAAAGGTTTCCAAGTTCCATCATTTTCGACATGGGTGAATCCTTCATTATAAGCTTTGCCATCTTTTACAATTCTCCTGGCGTGGTGCACATCTGGCGGCCACCATGCAATGGCAATCGGGTCTGAAACCGTATCTTTAACCTTAATATCGGTATTGTGTTCAGTAATGACATAATCAGACACCATTCGTCTTCCACTTCGTATATACAGGCGACGTGGCCAATTGCCATTGTCAGTGAATTCATCTTTTGGCAAGCCCCAGCCTTTCCAATTTGCCCTCGTAAGACTATCCACACTTTCATCGTTCTGCAAAAACCACAACAAGCCTAAAGTAAAAGACCGATGATATTTGATAATACTGTCCTGTTTTTGGTAATTCCCTTCAGGGTATTCCCAATTTTCTCCATAAAGATTTGCCGATAGATCGTGCCAACTACCGATGTCTGTTTTACCATTATGTCTATTGGCTTCCGGTTTGAACAGCCTACCTCCTTCTTTTAAGTACCTCCGGTAGATTTCATACCGTTCCGGATCGTAATCCTCAGGTTTATCAATTGGAATACGGTTATCTTCTTCCTTTGTAAGGCACATTCTGAAGCAAAAACCCTGAATATAATGACTGGGATCTCCATGATTCCCCAATTCCCCGGGTTGAATGGTAGGAATAAGTCCGCTTTTTGCATCTCCTTCGATTACATAAGGGTCAACCTCCACTTGAAACTGCTTGAAAGTATTTACTTCCTGAATTCCATTTAGATTCTCCCCGTATTTTTCATTCCCCTCACGAATTGTTTCAGTGTTAATGTCGGCAAAATGCAGCAAGTGCCCTTCAATCGATGCATCTACAAATACTTTGGCCATTATTTCTGAACCATTTTCAAGCATTACCTTTTCTATTCTGTTTCCTTTTTTTCCTACACCGTTTTTTTCCTTTATCCGGGTATTTCTTATGATGGTTATGTTTTTTTCCTCCTTCAACATCTGCTCTATTATTGCTTCAGCAACTGAAGGTTCATATTTTGAATACCATTTTGGGTTATTGAAATCGGCTTTTCGGCCGTAATGATCACCAACGGCTTCATAAAATTCCCGGGCAATCCCCCCAATTACAATTGTATTACCAAAACGCATGTCTTTTCCGAGTCCTTCAACTACCATTCCTCCGGGATGCCCTGTAGGTTCAATAAGCACCACTTTTTTCCCCAGCCTAGCAGCCTGAATAGCTGCAGTAAAGCCCGCTTCACTGCCTCCTAAAATACAAATATCAGTAGTAAAATTAGATTGCTGCACTTTGTCATTGCAAGCATAAAGCATTAGGCACAAAATTGATAGATAAAGTAATCTGAAAAATTTCATAAGTTTCTATTTTTGGTTTAATGTTTCACTTTTATAAAAAGAAATAATGATACTTATACCCCATAAAAAGTAAAGACTTGGTTTCCTGCTCAACCTGCATTTGATCCTTTTCCTTTATCCCCAAATCTTTCCTAAAAGGTATACAAACTTGCAACCAAGCCAAATCCCCCTATTCCACCTTTAAAACTGTGAAATCAATAGGAAAGAAATTATTTTTTATCTTTTTAAGATAGTCTTTATATTGTAATTGGATTTAATCTTTTACTCTTTATAAGGGTAAAATGAAAATCATGTAAAGCTAATCAACCCAATTGCAATATATAATTGTGAATATTTGTTTCGATAAATTTATAATCTTTTTTGTCCTAAACTTTCCCCAATCAAAATTTGCCGTGCAAAAAATTAAAACACTGAGAGGATTGTACCGGAGAACTATGTGAAACTTAGGTTAAACAAAGCTGCACTCTTTTCGAAATAAAACATTAATGCCCTGAAATTCAACCTACAAAATGAAATATATACTTAAGCTGCTTTTCACAATCCTTGTTAGTACAGTCACTTTAAATCTTGCTGCGCAGCAAAAAACACAACACGCTTTCTACGACAAGGAGAAAATAAAAATCAGCCAAGATTGGCTCGTTAACTCTATACCAGATAAAACGGGTTTTTTCTCCAATTCCAATGGTCAACTTGTGTTAAGCAATGGACTGATCAGCAGGGTATTCGATATCAACAAGGGGGGAGCTACTGTGGGACTGGAAAACTTAATGACGGGTGAAAACATGCTTCGGGCAATAAGACCTGAAGCAGAAGTAAGCATTGATGGCTTAAATTTTCCTGTCGGAGGTCTGGTTGGGCAACCGGTACAAAATTACCTACTGGACAAATGGGTGCACCAAATGGAAGCAGACCCCTCGGCCTTAAGCTTGCTGGACTATAAGTTTGGCAATACAGTGCCCAGATTTGATTGGAAAAAAAGGCCGGAATGGATGCCCAAAGACCTGGATTGGCCCGCTCCAGGTAAACAACTTGTATTTACCTATGGGTTTAGCCAAAAACTGATCACACACCTTGTCAACCAAGGCAATTCCGACCAAGGCAGAGAAGTTTTATTTATGGATGATTTCAAGGATTTAAAGGAAACTTGGGAAGTCTTTGCATCTAAAGCGGATGAGAGAAATTCTTTTATAAATGAAGGCAAGGCCGGGGAAATCATGGCCTTGGCCAATCAATATGTTTACGCAAGCACTCCGGTACCTGCTAAGAGTAAGGTCTGGATTGTTGAAATCGATCCCGGTACTGATAAGTCCGGCAGCTGGGGGCCGGGCATGGCCTTGCAATCAAAAAATGGGACCTTGTACAAGTTTAACCTGAGAACGGGCGATCTTAGCTTTGGTATATTTGATGGGAAGAATGAAAGAAGGATTGGGAAATTACTAGCCGGAAAGAAAGTTTACCTCAGGGCAGAACAGATACCGGATGGTCTAACTTTCTCCTTTTCTTACACGGGCGAGGATTTCGAGCAATTGGCAAAGGTTCCTACAGACAACAGTCCTATCGCTGCACTTCAAGTGGGGAAAATGGATCAAAAAGCCGGAGCTGGGGATTTCATTACATCAGGAAAAAGAGGCAGAAGTCATATTAATCAGGTGCGGATTTTAGGAGAACTTCAAGAAAATGCCAAACAAGAAAAATTGGATCGGTTAAAATACTTGAAAGACCTCCAGGTGAAGGTTTTCTACGAAATGTATGATGGCATCCCTCTTCTTTCCAAATGGATTGAAGTCGTCAATAATTCCGAGCAAAAAATAGTTGTTGACCGCTTTAAAAGTGAGATTTTGGCTTTGGTGGAAGCAGAAAGCGCAGTGGATGATAAGGATATTTGGAGAAAACCCAACCTGTCTGTAGAGACAGATTTCCGCTTCGGAGGTATGTCACCGGATAACCTTTACTCGAGTAGCATTGCCTGGAATGCAGACCCTGCTTACAAAACACAGGTGAATTACAATATGAAGACACCTGCTTTACTGGAAGCCTACCCTAAATTAGGCCCGATGAAAACTTTGGCCCCGGGAGAAAGCATGAAAAGCTTTAGAACTTGGGAGCTATTCCATGACAGCTGGGACCGAGAGCGAATCGGGCTTGCCGAAAAGAGAATGTACCGTTCACAAGCACCTTGGGCTACCGAAAACCCCATCATGATGCATGTTCGGAATGCTGACAATGCTTCTGTGAAAAAAGCCATAGATCAGTGTGCTGAGGTAGGCTTTGAAATGGTAATCATGACATTTGGTAGTGGATTTCAGATTGAAAATGACAGCCCGGAAAACCTGAACCGAATGAAAGCCCTTGCTAATTATGCTCATGAGAAAGGTATAGCGCTGGGTGGTTATTCCCTATTAGCCAGCAGGAGCATCGACAAAGAAAATGATGTTATCATGCCTGAAGGAAAAAAACCGAGGTTTGGCAATTCTCCTTGCTTGGAAAGTGAGTGGGGACAAGAATATTTCAAAAAGCTTTATTCTTTTTACGAAAATACCGGACAAGATATTTTAGAGCACGATGGAAGCTACCCCGGAGATGTATGCGCCAGCCACAATCATCCCGGACATACCGGTTTAGAAGACTCCCAATGGAATCAATACGAAACCATCAGGGAATTTTATGAATGGTGCCGAAGCAAAGGAATTTTCCTCAATGTGCCGGATCATTACTTTATGGCAGGAAGCAATAAAACCGGAATGGGTTACCGCGAGACCAACTGGTCTCTTCCTCGGGCACAACAGGAAATCATAGAAAGGCAAAACATCTATGATGGTACCTGGCAAAAAACCCCTTCTATGGGTTGGATGTTTGTGCCTTTGGTGGAATACCATGGCGGAGGCAAAGAAGCCACTATTGAGCCATTGAAAGACCATCTGCCTCATTACGAGCAAAGGTTGGCCAACCTTTTTGGTGCAGGGGTACAGGCCTGCTACAGAGGCCCACAATTGTATGACAGTCCCCAAACCAAAGAAATTGTTAAAAAGTGGGTGGGCTTTTATAAGGCACACAGAGAAGTGCTAGACAGTGATATTGTCCATATTAGACGGCCTGACGGAAGGGATTATGACGGATTGATACATGTCAATCCTGAAGGAAAAGAAAAAGGGCTGATCATGCTTTACAATCCCCTGGAAGTGCCGGTGGCCAAGACCATAAAGGTCAACCTGTATTATACAGGCCTGTCCGAAAATGCCGTATTGACAAATCAGGATGGGGATAAATTGCAAATGAGCCTAAATAGGGATTATAGCATTAACCTTCCCATCCATATTCCAGCAAAAAGCCAGCAGTGGTTTGTAATCAATTAATTACTTCAACTTCTTCTTGAGAAAAATTTCCGTTCATTAAAAAAACTGCTTACTCAGAGGAGGGGACATGGCAAAATTTACAGCCCTCTTTCAAAGCAACTTCTTTACCTAAATAGTCAAGGGCTATCCAATGGGTCTATTCACTGAATCAAGTATATGCTTCTCTAGTTTATAGCGTTAACTTCTCGCTATTTTAAAAAAGAAGTTGCAAATTCTTATGCACCCTTCTTTTTTCATCGCAACATTTCAGGGCTTTGTCGCGGACTTTCTTGTTTTCATCGCAGCTTATAAAAAGGATGCCTAAGGCTACTTATGTTTGAGCCATAATTCAATCACAAACAGACAATTATTAATCAAACATTCAAAAAATATTATCATGAAAAACATACTTAAAAGTTCCGCAGTAGCCGCATTAATGTTAGTTTCTTTAACTTCAATGGCCGAAGAACCAAGCACAAGTTTGACCAAGGGAAGTGAAGCTACAAGCCTGGTTTTTAAAATGAACGCGCCTTCCCAAGCATCTTCAGTCTCTATCAGTGATGAAAATGGACACACCTTATTTTACGAATATGTGATGGATGCTGATTATTCAAAATTATTTAACCTTAAAAACCTTCACTCCGGTACATACCATCTAAATGTGAATGACGAAGCCAGCACAATAGTATACGCTGTAGCTATTAAAGACAATATGGTTACAAGCATCAATAAAATAGAATCCATCACTCCTTCTGTATTTGAAAAAGAAGGCCAAAAGGTTCACCTCAACTTGGAAAACAAGGACCTATCCAAAGTGAACATTAAAATTCTAAATGAGGCCGATGCTCAGTTCTTTGGAGAAACACTAATTAGTCAGAATAATATTGTTAAAACATTTAATTTTGAAAAAGCCAACAAAGGAAACTATACTATCACCGTAAAAGATGGCAAGAAAGTCTACCAAAAAAATATAAACGTTAATTAATCAAAAAATAGCAGCTCCGGAGCTCATTGTAAATACAGTATTTCCGTTGAGAGATGCACAAGTTTTATTCCTCGATTGTTAAATCACCCGGCCCCATCTTTTAGGTCTAGGTGATTTTTTTTTAATTGCAAAACTTTAGTGAAAACAAGAGGCTTGAGATAGATGGATGCTAAAGAAAGTTTCATTATAAAGCAAAAACGAATATATTGAAGTGGGAAGCGTTGCTGATATAATTAACAGCATAGCAATAACCAAATGGAGAAATTTCAAACTATCCTTCATAAGCTATAGAATAAGAAAAGCATTTTCATAAACCTTCAATTCATGATAAATTGTATTGCCATAGATGACGAACCCCTTGCGCTGGAATTGCTAAAAAAATACATCAACAAAATAGCATTCTTGCACTTGGTAGCTACCTGCGACAATGCCTTTGATGCCATGGAGGAAATGCAAAAGCAGCAGATAGACCTTATCTTTATTGACATTCAAATGCCGGAATTAACAGGCCTACAGTTTATTTCAAGCCTTGAAAAAAAACCTTTGGCCATCGTTATCACCGCCTACAAAGAATTCGCCCTGGAAAGTTTTGACTTGGATGTGGTGGATTACCTGCTAAAACCTGTTCCTATGGACCGTTTTTTGAAAGCCTGTAACCGAGCCAAGGACCGATTCGGATTGTTGACCGCCCAAAGTCATGATCCGGCTACAAAAGATCCCGACCATTTTTTTGTAAATGTAGATTATAGCCAAGTAAAATTAAAATTCATTGACATTTTATGGCTTAAAGGATATGGCGATTACCTTAAATTTTATTTGAAAAACAATACGCAGCCATTGGTGGTTAGGATGAGTTTCAAGGAAATCGTGGCCATTTTACCGCCAAAGCAATTTATCAGGATACATAAATCTTATATGGTGGCTATAGATGAAATTACTTCCATCCGTAAAAGCAGCCTCTTTCTTGGAGAATTGGAATTTTCAGTGGGCGAGTCCTACAAAGAAAGCGTAGAAAAGCTTATTGGTTGAGCCTGATATTAGATCAGGGTTTATATGAAACTTATTCTTCTTAATTTGGTTAATGCTAAGTACAAATTTTCTATTGGACCCCAATCTTTAAACTATGAAGGCTGAAAACAAAGACCAAAAGGAACACCAACAAGACTTGGAGAAAAAATCAAATGAGGTGGAAGGATCAGGGAAATATACCGAGATCCTCAGCCGTGTCATACACGAGGGGGAGGAAATATTTAAAATAAATAATAGGGCAGTATTTTTGAGTGCTTGCATCGCCGGCTTAGAAATAGGTTTTAGTTACCTTTTGGTTGCTACTTTATATTTTACCTTTGAAGGGAAGCTGGAGGAGAATACAATCTTTAAATTATTCGGCCTTGTATACCCATTGGGATTTATCATGGTGATTCTGGGTAAATCCGTATTGTATACCGAACAAACCTCCGTTTTGGCCTTACCGGTATTAAATGGACAAAGGTCAATTCTGGAACTATTGACCATCTGGTTTATTGTGATTATTGGGAATCTCTTGGGGGGAATTTTATTTGTATTCTGCGTAGGAGATTTGGCTTCCCAGCTCAACCTCTTTGATAGGGAAACAATGGTTAAAATTGCTGATCATATCTTGGATCACAGTTATTGGGTATTACTGTTGAGTTCCATTTTTGCAGGTTGGCTGATGGGGCTTTTAACTTGGCTTTTGAACAGCACCACTGAAGCCTTGACCCGAATTCTTTTAATTGTTCTAATCACGGGAACCATAGGTTTTGTAGGTTTTCACCATAGCATCGTAGGAAATATAGAAGCTTTTGCCGGATTTTTATATTCGGAAAATATCTCCATTGGCGATTATTTGCTCTTCCTTGTTCTTACCTTATTAGGCAATGGAATTGGGGGTGCCATTGTGGTAGCACTATTTAAGTATCGGATTTTCGAATCCCATTATGCTTCAAAAAGCAAACATTAAACGACCTAACCTAGTATTAAATTTTTCCCAACCGGCCGGAGAAGAAACTTTGGTTAAACTATGGCTTCAGACATTAAACCCGAAAGGTGCAATAAACAATCTATTACCTAATCCGGGTTAAAAGGAGAAAGTAGTCACAACAAAACCATGGTCTGAAGGGTAAGGAAACGTTTTGCCATTGATGGAAAAGGGTTCACCTAAGTGTGCATGGTAGGCATCTGAAGCAATGGGTTCTAAAGCAGCCCCCTTATAGAAAATATAGTCTATTCGGTGTTCATCCTTCACCCCTTTACTGTCCCAGGTAACACCAGGATGGGTTAGCGGATCGGGATTTAAAGTTCTGTAAGTATCAATCAAACCTATATCTTCTAAAACCTTGGTACTGTACCAGGGGACCTGCAAACCATTGTGAATTTCCTTGGTCTCTTCTCCCCAATCCAAATGTGAAGGGCTATTCATGTCTCCGCCAAAAATCATGGGAATGGAATCAGTGGCTGCACTGTATCTTTTTAAATAGGGAAGTACCTTTTGAATCCTATTGTACCGGGTTTCTGTCTTTTCCCAATCAAGCAATTCAGCGGTATTCATCCCCATTTCCTCGGGTTCATTCTCCCAAGGCAGATAATGAAACCAGTTGGAAAAGAAACGGATCTTTTGCCCTTTTATTAGGACTTCTCTTCCTCCCAAGTAAAAAGGATATTCCGTGTCTATGCGCTCACCAAAGGGAAACTTAGAGAAAATGGATAGATTGACGTTTTTGTCATCCAAGGCAGTCCCTTCCTTAGCAATTAAATGAAAATTATAGCCAAGAGAATCTGCAATTCTTTTGCCTGAACCATAGGTTTCTACCATCAAGATCACATCGGGATCAATTTCTTTTATAATTTGAATGACTTGCTGAGGCCCATTTTCAATGTCATTGCCACCATGCAAAATATTCCAGGCCATCACTTTGAAGGTGATCGGTTTTTCTTTGGGGGTGCAATTTCCAAGTACGGAAAAAACGATTAAACCAAGTAAAATTCTCATCATTAACTATTAATTTTTGCCATAGGAATCCTTTCAAACGCCCAATAAAGAGCCAAATAAAAAACAGCAAAAACAAAGGGTTTGAAAATTATAGGATATAAGGAACAAAACTAATTACTCAGCCCTGTAAAACAAGCCCAATCAAGGTTATTTGTTATCTATAAGCCCTAATTTATTTAATAGCCTGAGTAGATGTTGCACTTGGTCATTAAAATGCTGAAATTAAACAGGCTAATTAATAATCCGGTAATTGTATCATATTTAAAAATGATCTGCATCATGTAAATCACTCATAATCATCACTAAATTCGGTTTTTATATTTATTAAAATGCCAAAACCAACCTCTATAAAATCCCGCTCACAGTCGTTTTTTATTGAAATCGGCGACTTAACACTTTTCGCCGGACAATTTTTCAAAGAAGCATTCAGTCTTCCTTTTGAGTTTAAGGAGCTGGTGCGCCAATGCTATAATGTTGGTAACCGTTCCTTACTATTGGTGGGCGTAACCGGATTTATTTTAGGTCTTGTTTTTACCCTCCAGTCCCGCCCTACATTAATGGAGTTTGGTGCAGAATCCTGGATGCCTTCTATGGTAGGAATATCAATTGTCAGAGAAATAGGTCCGGTGATCATTGCCCTGATATGCGCCGGAAGGGTAGGCTCAGGGATAGGCGCAGAACTAGGGTCTATGCGCGTTACAGAACAAATAGACGCCATGGAGGTTTCCGGAAACAATCCTTTTAAATACCTGGTGGTTACCCGTATTCTGGCCACTACATTGATGTTGCCCTTATTGATTATAACAGGAGATGTCATTGCACTTTTGGGCTCTGCCATTATTGAAAACCTAAAAGGAAATGTCTCTTTTGTTCTTTATTTTAATCAGGTTTTTGATGCGCTCAAATATAGTGACATCATCCCCGCCACCATAAAATCCATTTTCTTCGGTTTTGCCATTGGACTGGTGGGATGTTATAAGGGTTACAATTGCTCCAAAGGAACCGTAGGTGTGGGAGAAGCCTCCAATTCAGCAGTTGTTTATACTTCTATGTTGTTATTTGTCATTGATTTTATTGCCGTCTTTGTTTCTGATATATTTTTCGAAATTTAAATGGATGCTACAAAAAAAATAAACCCTGTTTTAGAATTAAAAAGCCTTCACAAAAGTTTTGGTGACAACCATGTACTCAAAGATTTTAACCTGAAACTTTTTGAAGGAGAAAACCTGGTAGTGATGGGGAAATCGGGTTCCGGGAAATCGGTAATGATCAAATGTCTGGTAGGACTAATTCAGCCTGACAGTGGAAGCATTACCATTAAAAACCATGACATCACCAGCATAGGACATAGCGAATTGGATCTTCTCCGTACAGAAATAGGATTCCTATTCCAAGGCAGTGCCTTGTACGACTCCATGACTGTCCGTGAAAACTTAGAATTTCCACTCAGGCGTCAAACACATAAAATACAGGATTTTGAAAGTAAAGAAATTCTGGTCAAAGAAGCATTGGAAAATGTGGGGCTGGCACACACCTTGGATTTGATGCCTGCAGAGCTTTCCGGAGGTATGCAACGAAGGGTGGCTTTGGCAAGGGCATTAATCCTAAAACCAAAAATCATCATTTATGACGAGCCAACAACGGGCCTAGATCCCATTACAGCCAAAGAGATTATAGCCTTAATGCGTAATATTCAAAAAAAATACCATACCTCTTCACTTATCATTACACACGATGTGGATTGTGCTAGGGTTATCTCCAACCGGATGATTTTGCTGGTTGATGGTACCAATTATGCTGAAGGAACCTTTGAGGAACTTTCAAATGCAAAAGATCCAAAAATTCAGGCATTCTTTAAAAACTAATAGTATGGGAAAATCTAATGCATACAAAGCAAAAGTAGGCCTATTTGTGGTAATAGGAACTGTGCTCCTTATTGCAATCCTCTATTCAATAGGAAAACGCCAACATATCTTCAGCAGAAACATTCAACTCTACGCTGTTTTTGACAATGTAAATGGTCTGCAAACCGGAAACAATGTGCGCTATTCAGGAATTGATGTAGGTACGGTTAGTAAAATAGTAATGCTTGATGAAAGAAACATTGTTCTTCAGTTGATGGTAGAGGATAAAATTTCCAGATTCATCAAAGAGGATGCCATTGCTTTTATCGGATCAGACGGATTGGTAGGGAGTATGGTAGTCAACATTGTCCCCGGGAAAATGCAAAATGCAAAAACCATTATCTCGGGAGACACCATTCAGACCTATAGTAAAGTTGGGACGGATGACATGCTTTCTACCTTAAATACTACCAACGAAAACGCTGCATTGCTGACAAGCGATCTATTGTAGATAACCAATAAAATTCTGGAAGGAAAAGGAACCTTAGGCACACTACTGAGCGATACCCTATTGGCCCAGGACATCCGAAAATCAATTATCGAACTTAAAAAAACGACCCAAAGCACTTCTGCATTGGTCACCAAAATCAATTCAATAGTCGGAAAGGTGAATTATGATGAAAGTGCTGCTGCTGTTTTGTTAAGCGACACGGTTTCTACCAACCAATTGAAAACAGTATTTGAAAACTTGGAAAAATCCAGTCAAGACATTAAAAGTGTCAGCCAAAACCTGGAAAAATACCTCAAAGAGATAAGCGCGGGAGAAGGTACTATCAATCATTTAATACAAGATAAGGCTATGGCCGGGCAACTTGACAGCACCATGATTAATGTCAAAGAAGCTGCAGAAAAATTGAATGAAAACATGGAAGCCCTTCGACAAAACTTCCTTTTCCGCAGGTATTTCAAAAAACAAGAGCGGGAGAAAAAGAAGAAACCTTAACCCCAATTATAACAGAGACTTGTTTCCTTCGATATAAGCCATTAATTCAGACGCTTTATTGAAAACTTTCTTAATGTTCCCATTTTTATCGATCACCAAGTGGGTGGGGTATAACCTTAACTTCAACCGGTCTTCTATCA
The DNA here is from genome assembly GCF_030546805.1 of Cyclobacterium sp. 1_MG-2023. Taxonomy (GTDB): domain Bacteria; phylum Bacteroidota; class Bacteroidia; order Cytophagales; family Cyclobacteriaceae; genus Cyclobacterium. The sequence goes on from NZ_JAUOPC010000014.1 coordinate 169,250, forward strand.
ATTCTTTTTGTTCGGGAAAGACCACATAATCAAAGCTTCTCTTATTCAAAAAGTCGTCCAGTGAAGTTCGAGTATCTGTGGCCAAACTTAAAAATTGTATACCACTTTCATTGCGGTATTTATAAACAAACTTATTCAATTCAGGCATCTCAGCTATACAAGGTTTGCAGGAAATAAACCAGGTTTTAATTACCGTGATTTTTCCTATTAGGCTTTCATTGTCGTACTGCTGCCCATCGATAGCTGTTAAGTCAATTATTGGGAATTTTTCACCTTCCATTTCAAAATATCCTAAAGCCAATTCCGCAGAATTCTTGATGGTTCCTGAAATGGTTTTATCTGCACCTTCAGGCAATTTAACTAGTTTGTAGGTAATGGAATCTGACTTGGCTTTCATCTTGCCCTCAATGCCAATAAAATCTCCACTTATTAACTTTTTCAAAAACGTGCTTTTTGAGATTGCTTTTGCATTTTCATCAAGCGCAATAAAATCCGAGGATAAAGAGATATTGGAATAATGGTAATTCCACCAGGTACTAAAGTCAGCTGTCAACGCTTCTATGTTCTCAAGCCCTTGCATTTCCTTGTCAAGGTTTTTACCTGATTTCTTATTACAAGAAGCACAAGTAATAATGATCAATAATAACATGAGCGATATGTTCTTCACAACTTATTGGTTGATAATAAGTTTAATATAAAAAAAATAAAAATACAATAAAACTAAACACGTCTTTTTTAACCTGATTAAATAGTTGTGTTAAGGTTTTGCCTGTAGTGCGGTTCCCTCCGGTTTCAAAATTTATATACCTTTCTTACTATTGTTTTCAATTGAATTCACAGCTATTCTAAACCCTAAATCATCTATTTTAAAGGAGTAGGGATGGCTTCTTCTTCTTGTGGTTGCCATTACACTTCTTTCTACATCGCACCAGCCACCACCACGAAAAACCCGATAGGAACCATAAACGGTTTCATCATAAATATCCGAACACCATTCCCAAACATTTCCAAGCATGTCATAAAGTCCCCAAGAATTGGGTTGCTTTTGTCCAACTTCCTGAGTACGATTGTCGGCATTTTTTTTATACCAGGCAATCTTCTCTAATTCTCCGTACCTGGTATTTTTTTCGCCAGCCTGGCAGGCATATTGCCACTCAGCTTCAGTAGGAAGCCGAAATCCGCTTGCCTTGGCATCAAAGCTTACCATTTTTGAGGTATTATCAATGACATAGCATTGGCTTTTCGCCAATTTCTCAGACAGTTTATTACAAAATTTAACAGCTTCAATCCAAGAAAGAGTCTCAACAGGTAACTTTTCACCTTTGAAAGTAGCCGGATTTTCATTCATTATTGCAGCATACAAGTACTGAGTAACTGGAAATTTGGAGAGTCTAAAAGATTCAATTTCACGAGTCCAAACTTTTTTTACCCGGTCGTCTCTCATTTCCACAGTACCTTTTGGAATCGTGACAAATAAATTTTCAATTTTTTTCTTGTCTACGTTTTTCTTATCTATTTCCACGCTACTTTTTGGATTAAGGACCTTCTTAAATATTGACTTGGTTTTTAAATCGATCGAAAAGGTTGATGGATAATTCAGCATAAAGATTGATGGCAATAAAAATGGGTACATCCATATTATTATATTGCTCATCAGGAAGTTCGGAGGCAATTGCTCCAGCAATGAGTCCCATGCTCACTTCTCTAAACTGATCCATCGCTGAAAAAACCTCACAAAGCGTTTCAGATTCACAAACTGATTTTAAACATTCAAAATATTTACTATCATGGTTAAATTCATAAACTCCGTCATTATTTTTCCAAATATCCTGAAAAAAGGGTTTATTTCTATTGATGTTCAGAAATTCTGCTAACCCTGATGTGACAAAAAAGTCAGGAGGCAAAGACATACTACTCCTATCCATCAAAAACTTTTTATAATTAATTTCGCCGTAATGTTTTAGAAGTTGATCATTAAACTTCTCTACTACAACCGCTACAAATTCAGACTGCTGTTTATCCAAACATTCAAGAGATTTAATCTGTTGTGAATTTCCGGATGAATTAAACAAAACTAAGAAAGCCAAGGTAGCAAAGACTTGTAGTGTTTTCATAATATTCAGTTACTGAATTAGATAGACCAAGGCAGAATTAATTAATCCTTTCTAAAAATAGTAATATAAAAGCAAAGCATCAACCTCCTAATCCTTAGGCACATCAAGAAATCAACCTTAAGGCCTCCCTATGGCTCAAGGGACTTAAGGGCGTCTTCTTAACAAATTCCTGTACCCAGATAGGATTGATACGACTGTATTCCCTCAATACCCAGCCTATGGCTTTATTGATAAAAAATTCATTCGACCCTGATAAATGGTGAATGCATTGTTCCAAAAGATCAAGATCCATTTTCTCTTTGTACTTCAACTGAAACAGTAGTGTACTTCTTTGCAGCCAAATATTATTGGACTTCAACCACTTGTCTATGTGTTGTTGCCTTTCTTCCGGAAAAAGCAGGAAATAATAGCCCATCAATTTATTGGCAATCAAATCCACCGTATCCCACCAGGATTGATGAGATACCATGTGCACATAAAGATGGATAACCTCTTTCTCTGTGACTTTCAGGTATTTCAAGGCTAGTTCCTGGGCAAAATAATGAAACTCGCGCTCCTCCCGACGCCATAAAACCTTTACCAATTCATGCAATTCTGACTTTGGCGGAAGCATGGCTTTTTGTAAAAAGGGCTTTTGCAGGACTCTTCTATGCTGGGTAGAAATCCCAAAAAACCGGAATTGATGCCGCAGGTAAGCGGCTTGTTGCATCGCCAGTTCACTATTCGCATTCCTGCTAAATTCTTGTTCTAAGACAGCAATGTATTCAAGGGTTTCGTTGGATAGCATTTGATGGAATATTTGTGTTGTGTTGCGGGAGGATAATTAGTAAACGTGGTCCTTTTAATCCTACCTGGTCTAAGTTTAGCGAAGCGTAACTTAGACCCAAAATAAGGAAAGTTTTCAACTTTCGTAAAATAATCACCAGGTTGCCGTCAAAGCTAAAATAGGTAGGGACCCCAAGTAAACTTCGACTCCGCTGACTTCAACAGGCTCAGCCACCGTTGCCGAATTACCCAATTTTCATCAGCTAAAACAGGAGGCAATTAAAAATTGTTCTCACTTTACCTTTTCAGAGTTTAGACCAAAATAATCGATCAAAGAAACTAATCAATAGGAATGGGCTTTAGCCCATTTATAGGGTCAAATCGCATCACCCGGCTTTAGCCAAAATTTAGAGGACATAAGGGTTTTATTAAATCTTAATTCAAGAGGTCAATATGCTCTGGAATATCCAATGCTCATAATCATTATTTAATAAGGTTATTTTTAAATTCCGCCTTGTAGATTTTCGGCGTAAAGAAATTTAAGCAGGGTATGGCAAGGGCACAGGCATGTTTGACCTTGATGTGAGCAATAACTACCGGAAATGCAAGCTGAATAGCTCAAACCTAAAATACCAGAGTTTGCCTGTGTGCGGGTGGCCTTAAATTTTAGCTGAAAAGATACTCAGCGGCGGGGTTTTTTGGTTACTTTTTTGACCTGTAGCAAAAAAGTAACAATGGTCTTAATCAATGACTTGGTATAGAAATATCGGAATTGTAAAGCCACAAATCCCCTTTAGCTTGCATGGCCCAGCCACTCCCCGTAGTTGAAAAATTGCATTAGTAAATTGATACAAAACCTTCGGATTGATCAGTTATAACCAAGCACTATTCCTTGTCTAAAGATTTTTCAATTTGCTTTTTAAATTCACTATTGTTTACTGCATGATCAATATTAAAATAAAGGGTTTTTGTTTCTTGTCCTTCTTTTTCCATATCTAGCATGTCAAGAAAATAACCATTTGAATAATCACCAGACCCCATAGTCCCAATGTTTTCTCCGAATATATAGCTAATAATCGTCTGACCATCAATTGGGCTAAGAACAAAATAAGAATGTGTATTTGATCCTGTTCCACTCCACAATATGGCATCTACGATCATTCTTGATTTTACAGAGGGGAAATAACTTCTATCATCGTTAATTTTCCATAAAGAAAAACCCTCTTCCATAAGGGCTGTAAAGTTTACTGGGTTGGATTTTAAAAGCTCTTTACTTAGCATCAATGCTTTATCATAATTCTTATCGCCCACTAACTCCATTATTTCACGCTCCTTCTCGACATTTTTATAGGGGTGATAATTCTGATTGTTCGTAAAACCAATCATTAAAGCAATGATTTCATTGTTTTTCAAGGACTTATCATGACTTTGAAATCGGTCCAGCAACGTTTCGTAGTAAAATTCAGATTGAGGGCTTGCTGATTCTGCTAGATAAAATTGAAAGTCCCGGTGATAATCAAAATATATTTCTCTAATATTCAGACTTTTATCAAAATTAAAGCTAACAGTATCGTTTACACCTTTAGAGTTAGAGATCAAAATATTCACAATTCCCTCTTGACTTTTTTTCAAAGAATTAATTTCTGTTCCTTTTTCCCAGTACAGATAAATTAATGCTTTTGCATCATTTAAGTCGGAAACAATAAATGGTGCAGACGCTGTTCCTTTACCAAATCGCTTTACAGCATTATATATCATTTGTGTTTTATCCCAAGAAGAGGTAATATTTTCTTCTTTCTCTTGCCCTAGTTGCGCTATTGCATAGTAAGTTAAGGCAGTTAAATTAATTGGGTTAAAATCAAGTATTTCAGAACATACCTTCTCAATCTCTGGGAATGCATCATTTCGTTCAAGGTTTTGTAAGTCCTCTAATACTCCATCGTTTTGGTTCATTTTAGCGACATCTCTATAATGAAATAATAAATCCATCACTTCATAATCAGTCAGTGTAGAATCACAATTACCGAATCTTTCCGATAAATTTAGATCATTCGATTGGCCAAACCCTTGAAGTCCAAAAAGTATTAATAATCCAGTAATTAATATTTTATGCATTGCCTTTCTTTTCATTGTGTGTCATCTCTTCTACCTGGTCTAAGTTTAGCGAAGCGTAACTTGGACCCAAAATCAGGTAAGTTTTCAACTTTCGATAATACTAAATATATGCCCCCCTAATTAAACCGGAGGCCGATGTCTTCAGCAGGCTCAGCCAAATTTTTCTCCCGATGGCTGAGCGGAGTCGAAGCCAAAGGGTTTCGCTATCCTACCTCCCCGTCTCCACTTCTAAACCGGTTACTAGAGAATACTTTTGATTATTCAGACGCCCTTTGCCAGAGTCCACGATTACTTTCTCTGGCATCACGTTCGTAGGACACAAAGGCATCCGCGTATTTCACATTGGGCGGAATCGTCAATACCCTCGCATATCCTTTTTTGATTAACTCTTCATTGACAAAGGTTCCATCGGGCAAATAAACATAGGCAAGTACCCTGCCGTATCGGTCTAAACTGTCCACACCATATTCCAACCTAACCTCTTGATCGAACAATAAGTCAGTAAGATAAGCCTTGGCTTCTTGTCCATAAAAGCCTATTTTCTTATAATTCCCTTTTCTTGTTTCAGGTGCATCTACTCCAATCAATCGGATTTTCACTCCTTTTTTCGACCCATCCTCAGCCCAGAAGGTATCTCCATCCACTACTCTGGATACAGGCATCAAACCCGAAAGCTCAGCTTCTTCCTTACCGGAATTATAATAGGCAACGATTATTGAGACAAGAAGGATAAGAAGATATTTAAACGCTTTATTCATTTCAAAAAGCTTATCAAGATTTTATATTGAAGGCAAAAATACAGCTTCCTTATTATATATGCCTGATAAATGCCTGCATTAATTGCATTTCTTCAACCCGGATTAGACAATAAGATTTCCTGAGCTTTCAATGGGACGTTTGCAATCGCAAGAAAATTAAATTTAAACTATTTTCTATTGTAGGTCAGGATTTGTAGGCCTTCAGGAAAGGACGCTTTGTCAACGAGCTCCCAATTTGAATTACTGCTGGAATTCCCAAATAACTTTGTTCCTTTTCCGAGCACTATGGGGTTTAATTTGAGTTTCAGTTGATCGATCTTTCCATGATCTAGCAAATAGCCGGCAAATTCTCCGCCCCCACAGAGGTAAATGTCCGTTTTGGCATTTCGTTGAATTTCATCTATCCTATCCATCCCTCCTTGCTCTATTTTTACCATTTCAGACAACTTGTCTATTTTTAAAGTATTGGAAAAAATATGATGTTCCATATTTGGATAAGCCGGCTGTCCTGGTACCAAACCATATTGGTATCCAAATTCATAAGTTTTTCGACCCATTATGACGGTACCGAAATTTAAGAGGTCCGACTGGTATTTTTTAACTCCTTCTCCTTCCAGAAGAAATTGGCTGATATCTCCATTTTCACCTGCAATATACCCATCAAGTGAAGTGGCTACATAGTACACGATCTTTTTCATCCTTATCGGTTTAGTTAACTTATAGGCTATTTATTTTTACTTTGAGAGAGCCCGGTTATTAAGAATGTCAGGGTCATTAGCAGTAAATAAGCCTTAATCCAGGTCGAGTCAGCGTAAATTTCAGTGAATACTACCAACAAATATACAGCTAGAAAAAGGGCTGATAGTGTGAAATATTTCGTTGAATTGGTCACCTACGGTTTATCAATTAAATTTCATTTTTTAAGCAAAACACTACACTAGACACCTCTGCAGCAAAGACTTATAATCGCCAACAATTTACATTAAAAAATCAAATAACTCAATAGTTAATCCTTTGCATTATAAATCGGTAAAATCCAGTCATTATATAATTAAAACCAATAGGGATACGGAATCTCCAAGAGCGGCTTCGACAGGCTCCTTAACAGGTCTAAGTTTAGCGAAGCGTAACTTAGACCCTAAACCAGGAAAGTTTTCAACTTTCATTGGTGCCAAAACCACTAGATTAAAAAAAAACTCCAAAATTATTCAACCCCACTGGCTTCGACAGACTCAGCCACCGGTGGAGAATCAATCCAAATTTTCCTCCCGGCGGCTGAGCGGAGTCGAAGCCATAGGGTTTCGGTATCTCATATACCTAATTTCTCGCCCCTCGCTGGTCTAAGTTTAGCGAAGCGTAACTTAGACCCAATATGAGGAAAGTTTTCAACTTTCTATTATACAAGAGCTTCTCAGTTATATTCGGCACCTCTATGACTTCGAAAAGCTCAGTCAACAGTTCTAAAAAGCCAATTTTCACCAACTAAAACAAAAGTCACCACTATTTTAATACAAATTGACATTCTTGGAATAGTTTATTAATAATTTTCCGCCTTGTAGATTTTCGGCGTATAGAAATTTAAGCTGGGGTGGCAAGGGCACAGGCACTGTCTGATGAAGACTTATAGGATGAATACCGGAAAAGCCAGTAGGCTAGCTCAAGCCTAAAATACCGGAGTTTGCCTGTGTGCGGGTGGCCTTAAATTTTAGTCGAAAAGATACTCAGCGGCGGGTTTTTTTGGTTACTTTTTTGACCTGTGGATATAACGGTTTGATTTGTGCCACCCTTTTCGGTCAAACTGTGCCAGGCATTTCGGTTTAAACTGTGCCATTTC
>NZ_JAUOPC010000015.1 GCF_030546805.1 Cyclobacterium sp. 1_MG-2023
AAAGCTACCGGAGGCTGAGTCCAACATACGCTACAATGAACCGAAGTCTTACTTCGCATCATTGTAGCTTAATTGTTGGGGCATGTTTTTTTCTTTTCAACAGCAGTAAATTATTGGAACAGCTTTCCTTTCGGAGTTAGAATATCCATAAAAAGTCGAGTTCTCATTTCCAAGTCTCAGTACGTAAATTGGTACGTCATTTTGTTTACAGTAGAGAAAAGTTTCGTGGTCTTCAAAGTCGTCTGGTTCTGAGTCAGTGATTAAGCTCAAGTCAGTAGTTCTAATGTCAATAAAGGATGACTTGTCAAGGTTTGAGCTAATTCTGTCTTTGATGTGTTTAATTACTTCAGAATCGGATTTGATTTCTTCAAGTTTGTATCCATAGATCAGTTCTGATGTCGGAAATGTCTCAAGGTGTATGGTATCCCCAAATGAATTAGTAATCAAAAGAAAGCTGGTCGTTTCCGTTACTAATCCTTTTGGAACGTAAATTTTGAAGTTGTCTTTAGTCTCGCTATTGGAGAATATGTGTGTCGTACTGTCGGTATAGTCAGAGGTGAAGGTTGAATTCGAATAATCGAAGTAAACTGTCTCGGGAACCTTCGTCTTTTCCTTTTCGGGTTTGGAGTCAGTCTTAGTTTCTGTAGAGTCTAATTTTATCTTTTTGTCAGACCTGTTTTGATTCAAGTCATTACAACTTGTCAAAAGAATTAATGCTGTTATTATTGTCGTTATCGTCTTCATTTTAAATATGCCCCAACGTGTCGGCTAAGCTTTCGGGCGGATTTTACAAATGCTTACTTGTCCGCTGTGACCAAAGTTAGCAGATAAGCAAAAACCTTACGGACTGCCTTCAGTCCGCCTGAAGCTTAGCCATTGTTGGGCGTTCGTGCTTTATTTTATTTTTTTAAATTTTTTTCTCATTTTGTTGTCGGTAATTGTCATTGCAATCACTCCTGTAAATGGTTTACACCAAATAAATTCTTCGGTCTGTTGTTCTAAAATCACAATGTTCGTATTCTCAAAAGTCAACTGATTTATTAAGAAATTCTGAGTTTTTAGATCAATCGTGTCTGTAATCAGAAACCCGTCAATTATGAAAATCGGAGAATCTAAATTTTGGTCAGTCGTTGTTGCTTTTCGGTTAATTAAAAGTCGTTGTCTTATGGATTCAAATTGAGATTTATCGTCCAAGTCTTTTACTTTTTTCAACCAATCAAAATTGTCCTGCCTTGTCATTTTATATGTCTGGTCAGTCGGAACTTGTCCAAACGAAAAGGTGGAAATGGTCAAAAACGCTAATATGGTTAAGAATCCTTTCATTTAGTTTTTGTCCGCATGACGCCCAACTCGTTTATATGCGCAGTTTTATTGCACAATATATCCGTATTTGGTTGAATTGGTGTAGTTTTGTTTCACTTTATATTTTTATTTCCATGTCCTCTATTGGACTTTGAACCTTCTTAATTTTCCGGTTACTTATATGCGTTTAAAACTTGGTGGTTCTAGGGTGTCGGTGTTCAAATAGCTATTGTATTACCGTTCGTCCTACCTTTATGCAGATAAGTGCCATAGGAATGCCTTAACCTATGCGGAGTGATTGGCTTTATAATGCTCACTTTCCCACCGCAACGCTTAATACGGCTACCCAGGTCTTTGCATGGGATTAAGTCAGTCAGCGAAATAGGTGTATAAGTCACTGCCAAACCCGCTCCTTGAGGTACCACTTACATTCCATAAATCCTTTAACCGTTTATTAACTCGAAACCATAGAGGGATTTCAGCCGTGTTATTGACAGTTTTTGAAACCTATCGTTTTTCAAAATTATGGTCTTGCGCATCAGTTAAAAAGTAATTTCCACAAGATACAAAAAATCAGGATTTTTCTACTAGCGAATTCGTTTGGAAACTTTTTTTAAATACTTTGCCTTCCCAGTTACAATAGCTTCACCTTTTAATTAACCCTGTAATAAGCATGGGCACTTCTATTAGTTGCTGAATTACCTTAAAATCAGCCACCACATTGTTGTTTGGATACTTCCTTTTTATTGGAAGCCATATAGGAGACCCTTCTTTGTGATTCGGGTTATGGACAAACCCAAATAAATTTGAAAGACAATTTTTCTGTATCGGATGGAATGCCGGTAGTTGATCCAAATTGAACTGACACAAATTCTTATGAATTAAATATTCTTGCAGCGCTTTTTCAATTACCGGCTCACAAAAGTACTTTCATTGATTTCTCTTTCAGGGATGGTGCGTACTTCTTTTATGCTAACGCTCCCATCATAGCCCCAGCAAAGGGCCGTTGTATTGACCGTCCCGTAGTAATCTTCTACCCTGATAAATTGGGAAGAAATGGTTTGTTCCAACTCTATGGGAATACCGGTATTGGGCAGTAATTCTACTGGTGCTTTTTCCTTTGATTGTAACAATTTTAATAAATCTTCCAGGCTAGGAGTTTTATGCGCTAGGAGGTTTTTAAGATCGGCTTTGGCAGCTTCTACTTTTGGCCAGGGCGTATTTAGGAAAGCATTGGAAAGCCCATGGATACCCTCAGGTACTTGTTGAATGCCTCCGCCGTAATTTGAAAACACCATTAATTCTTCCTTTTCAGCTACCAATAAGTTGAAGCCATTGTAATCCTGCTGCGCTTTTTCTATTTGCCTCAAATAGTCCTTGGGAGATTGGCTTCCATTTAAAAAGTTGGTTACCAATTCTCCCCTGGTTTTGCTCAAAGGCTTGTCGTTTTGGGGGTCTCTATAATTCGTTAGGGCGGCAAATTTACCATTGGTGTGAAAACCCATCCAAGTGCCTCCTCCTTTTAAATCCTTTCCGGCATAGATGCCATTGTCCCATTGGTGGAGGCCTTTGGTCGGACGATTAAAGTATTCATCCCTGTTGGCAACCATGATAAGTTTGTATTCGGGATGCTGATTCCAGCTAAATGTCAGTAAGCACATGGCGTAAAATTAGCCAGCTCCCCTCGTAAAGGGAAAACCAATCCAAATTATTTTTAACTATATTTAATTACGATTAAAATCGTATATAATTTGTAATTACGAATTGTGTCGTATATATTTGGTACGAAATAAATCGTATAACAATACTATGGACAAGCCTACAGCAGCAGAATTAGAAATATTGGCCATTCTCTGGGAAAAAAAGCAAGCAAGTGTTCGGCAGGTGCACGAAGAATTGTCTTTGACCAAGGAAACAGGCTATACGACAACATTAAAAATCATGCAAAACATGCATGCCAAGGGATTATTGGCAAGAGACGAGGAGAAAAGAAGTCATATATACAGTGCTTTGATCTCCCAAGAAGATACCCAGCAGTCTTTGGTTAAAAATTTTATAGGAAAAGCATTTGGAGGATCAGCCAAGAAGTTGGTCATGCAAGCCTTGGGTCAGAGCGAGCCCTCTAAGGAGGAGATCAAAGAGATTCGTGCGTTTTTGGATAAAATAGAAAATGATTCACAATGAATACCGAATGGATTGTATCGCACTTTGCTGAAGCTTTGGGTTGGACACTGGCCCATTCACTTTGGCAGCTGCTCGTCGTGGCAGCAGGGATGTGGTTGCTTTTTAGGTTCAAAGCCTTAAATAGTCCACAAAAAAAGTACATGCTTGGTTTAGCCGGGTTGGCTTTGATGTGCTGCTTCTTTGTCGGGACATTTTTAATGGAATTGCAGTCCTTTCAAAGTAAAGGGCTTGAAGCTCCGGCTATCAGCAATCAGCTACAAGCAGATGTTCAGCCTGTAGCGCATAAATTGCTTTGGTCGGCTTACTTATCAGAAAGAATAGCATACGTTTTGCCTTACTTGGTTTATTTCTGGGTAATTGGCGTGGTATTTTATTTTATAAGGCATATGGGGAATTTTGTTGCTTTGAAGCAATTAAAGGCTAGGTCGCATAATAATGTCCCTCAAAATATCCTTCAGCGTGTTCAAAAAATAAAGACCAAGTTTGATTTAAGCTTTCCGGTTGAATTCCGGCTAAGTTCGGAAATCACTGTACCCATAACCTATGGAATGTTTAAACCAATAGTCTTGCTTCCCCTAGCTTTGATCATGCAATTGTCTCCGGTACAGTTGGAGGCCATAATTGCCCATGAGTTGGCGCATATTCGCAGGTATGATTTTGCTGTCAACCTGATGCAGTCTGTTTTGGAAATCTTGTTTTTTTATCATCCGGCCTTCTGGTGGGTCAATGGGTTGGTGAAAGAAGCAAGAGAGCATATTGCAGATGATATCGCTATTCAGGCGGGGGTAAAAGCAATCGATTTGGCCAATGCTTTGGCTATAGTCGCCAACGATGCTGTAGAGCAATCCCCTGAGTTGGCCATGGCTGCCCATTCATCCAATTTCCCATTACTCAATAGAATCAAAAGGATGCTGGGCAACGAACCTGCCCGTTTTTCCAATTCACCTTTAATTACTAAAACAATGATACTTACCCTAATATTTAGCGCCATTCTATTTATCGGCAATGCCAATGAGGTTAAAAAAACGGAGGAGCGCTGGGTTTCCACGGTCTTGGAATCAAAATTTGATGGGAATACTTACTTTTTGATGGATACCTTGCCTCAGTCCGTTGAGGTGGAAGATACTGTGATCACCATCATTAAAAATGTAGGTATAGACGCAGATTATGAAGTTTCGGAAGATGTCGAGGTGGTCATTCATTCGAATAATAAGGTAACAACGACTATTCACTCAGTAGTTTCGGATAGTTTGCCCTTACCACAACAACCGCCTGTGTTGAATCTAAGTCCGGCTCCGATTGCTAATTTTAGCCCGCCGGTGTTTAATGATAGCCTGGCTCACTTTACCCAAACCATCATTGGTGGTATTGGAGACAGTATCAAAGTTTTTGCCAGCAATATAGTGATGCTGCAGGGTGATACTTCGATTTTGTCACAAGAGCAAAAGAAAATGCTTGAGCAGAAAATGGAGTTGCTGCATCAGAAAATGGAGAAATCCCAAAAGGTATTCGAGGAAAAAATGAAAGCCTGGGAAAAAGAATTTCAGCCTAAAATGAAGGAGTTTGAGCAAAAAATGGAAGCCTGGCAGAAAGAGAACGAGCCTAGAATAAAAGAATTTGAAAAGAAAATGGAAGTTTGGGCTAAAGCTCAAAGTGAGAAGATTAAAGCTTTGGAGGAAGAATTTGAGTTGAAGGCCAAAGCGTATGTTGAAAAGGAAGAGTAAATTGCTTTTATAAAAAGAACATTCCCAGCCCTGAGATCCATTCTTAGGGCTGGGAATTATTTTTTGCGGTATTTTTCAAGATAAAAGCAGGATAGCTGCAACAGTTTTCTGCGGTCATCCTCGGGTGGATTGGTATTTTTCTAGCGATTTCAAGAAGCTTTTCCGGGGTAGGGAAGCCTGAAATTTCCAAGGCAAAAGTATAATGGTTTGTAGCTTCAATTTTGATTTCGGTATATTCGATTTGAATTTCCTGCGGAGGGTTTGAGAAATTGGAAGTAACATTAAATGCTTGGTCAAGGCTTGTCAGCCAGCGTTTCTTCATAATGGGGAAACCGGTTAATTTACTTTCAGTTTTGGGTAATTTTTCCAACGTCCATTTGTCCCAGGCTTCAAACTTACCGGGTAAAGGCTGGGATTCCGGGAGAGGGAATGTCCATTCCTGTCTTTGCTTTACTTCGTAATTATCACCTCTAACTTTCAGTCCCAGATCCGGCCTGTCTGCAATTGGAAAGTAAGTGTCTGTACGGGTTTCCCGTTTATTTTTATTCAATGAAAGCTCTTTTACGAAATTCAATAGTTCCTCAATTGGAGAACTGAAGAACCATCGGATTTCAATGGTAGAATATAGCGGTAGTTGGGGGACAAGTTTGGGTATATCCATGAGGTTATTTGATTGCGATTATTGGTTTTGGATTTTCTTGCAAGTAATTTTAATGCCTAACAAAGAAATTCAGTCTTTTTCACTTGTGATACCCTTCATTTTGTTTTTCTGATTTTGATAGAGAAAGCCTTTGAAGGGTTTGTGCTTAACAGCAGCTGAATGTCTCCCTCTGTAAAGTTCTGGGCTTTCAAAGCAGGAATAAGTTGGCTGAAAATATTGGTATAGCCCTTTATGCTTTGCTGGTCTTTTTGAGGATCGTACCATCCTGCATCATGGGAAATCAAAATACGGTCCAAAAAATCGTTCTCTTTGGCATAAACTATTTTTTCTACATGCTTTTCAAGGTCCCAACCCATACCATCAAGGCTAATCCAGCACCCCTTATCTGCTGCTTTAAGGTAGGCATCCGGGCTGGTCTCTGACTGTGCGTGCACCCAGATAAAGGCTTCGGGAGAAACCTGAAGTTCGTTCAGTATCGCCAATTGTGGCCACAAACCTTTGGCTGCTCCGATATGGGAAGCAATGGTCAAGCCTGTTTCCAGATGAGTTAGGGCAGCAGCTTTTACCAGCTTTCTGTGCATAGGGTTTAAAGAATCCGAATTGTCAACTCCAATTTTAATAAAACCGGGGTGGATGGAACTTCCGGCTATGCCATCAGTAAACTCTTTTATCCACATGTCAGACAATTCTTTGGCCGTCATTCTTTTTGCAAAATCCGGAATAAATTGATTGTTTCTTGCCCCGTACAAGCCTGTATTGGTAAGGATCTTTAATCCGGTTCTTTTGGCAATCTTTTCCAGCAATAATACATCTCTTCCAAGATAGTTAGGAGTAGCATCCACAAAGTAACTGACATTGTATGGCTTCAGCTCCTCCAAATAGGGCGTTATTTCATCTATTACCAATTCATGGTTCCAGTTACTTGAGAATATGCTATCTGCCCCGATAAAATCCACCAATATATGTTCATGAGTTAGCCAAATTTCATTGGCTGTGGGTTGTTGTTTTCCTGACAGACTTTGAATTACGATATTATTGTTCTGGGTAGAGCATCCGCCAATGACCCAGAAAGAAAAAAATATGATTTTGAGAGCGCTGTTCATGGTTTGTTCTTTTATGCAGGGGTAAAGCTATTCTGACTTGTCTGATTAAACCTATATTCTAAAATATCGATTAGTTGGGATAATTAATTGGTTTTGGATGGTTTTTATCTCTATTTCTCCTAAAACCAGGCTGGAATATGGGCGAAAATGCTTGTTTTCATTTCCAAGGTAGATGTGTTTTGTAGGCAAGAAATGTCACTTTATTTGTCAAATCGAGGTTGTGTATTTTAATTATTGCAAATCTTCCAATGTGGGTTGATTTTAGAAGCGTATAATTAATGATATATAAACAATATAGCGTATTTAATAATTATAATGTAAAAAAATATAATAATTGTTGCCATAATTTTAAATTAATAATCTTTTTCTTACCTTTGACATATCAAACAAAGACAAAAGGTCTTTGGGTAGTGAAGGGAAACTTTATTACTGATATATACTGTAGGATGATGAAACTGGCAGACATGCCCTCCTGTCTCGGGGGTGGAGATCACAGGATAAAGAAAATAGCGAGCTCGTATTTTTCCTAACTGCTCCGTGGAGGTTCGACTCCTTCTCCTACAGCAGGTTATTTTGGGTTTATTGTTAATTGACTAAAGCTATGAGATTTTATTTCATAGCTTTTTTTTTTACGGAACTATTATATTTTCACCTTTATGGGTTTGAGTTTTTGCGTGAATAATATGAACTGAGTTCGCAAATAAAAAATTTTTTTTGAAAAAATCATCCTTCCAAGAATTAACATTTAAAAACGCAGCAATCAAGTTGACAGCATTCAATTAAAAAGACCATTTTTACTTTTTTGCTATAGGTCAAAAAAGTAAGCAAAAAACCCCACCGCTGAGTATCTTTTCGGCAAAAATTTAAGGCCTCCCGCACACAGGCAAACTCCTTAGTTTTTGGTGTTAATATTGGCGTTGCTTTTTAATAATTACTAAACCAAAAACTTCGTCAAACAGTGCCTGTGCCCTTACTATCCCCGCTTAAATTTCTTAACGCCGAAAATCTACAAGGCGGAAATTAATTTATCATTTGATTAATGATGGGCGATTTTTAACGTACACGTCAATCTGAGGGCGGGGGGCCGGGCCAAAACTACGAGGCGGGGTTGGGCCTTGCGGGTGGAAGTTTAGTTTTGGCTAGATTTTTCTTTGGTTCGTTTCTTTTCATCAATGGAAAAGAAATGAACGGAAAACCTCTGCTTTCAGGGATAAAATCACTTTATAAAGCCAAACTCACCAGGCAGCGTTGAACCAGTGACAGTTCTATTAATTCTTGTACTTTACAATTAGTAAAGATTTGAAATTTCCAAGTGATTATTGTTAAATTACAAACCAGTATTTACTACACCAAGACATTCACTAAAACAACTGTCACTTTTTTGCTGCAGTGCATGTCCCAAGCAGTGAAACGAATCTAAAGGAAGCGTAGCAACTCAGTGGCCTGCCCTGAAGTGAAGCGACTCCCTGATGCGCAGTAACTCAGGAGAAAAGAAATGAACGCTTTACTTTCCGTTAAATATATAATTTTTACAAGCAGTTCAATGTAATAAAGCATTTCTGTTTCTAATATACCAAGTAATTGATTATGATCATTTTTACTTTTTTGCTATAGGTCAAAAAAGTAAGCAAAAAACCCCACCGCTGAGTATCTTTTCGGCAAAAATTTAAGGCCTCCCGCACACAGGCAAACTCCTTAGTTTTTGGTGTTAATATTGGCGTTGCTTTTTAATAATTACTAAACCAAAAACTTCGTCAAACAGTGCCTGTGCCCTTGCCTTCTCATCTTAAATTTCTTAACGCCGAAAATCTACAAGGCGGAAATTAATATATCTGTCATTCCGAGACTTTGTAGAGGCCTTGGGTAGAGAAAGTCGAAGGAATCTCCAACGTGATGAGATTGCCACACCCTTTTCCGCCTCAAAAACCTGCAAAAGAGTTCGAAGTGATATTGTAGTCTTTTGTAAAGACAATTTTAATTACCCTGGGGTTATTAGGGTTTGTTTTCGATAAGATTTTGTCAGGATTGTTGCAGAAGAAAAGGCAACAATACCGCCAAAATCAAGGTGTGCTTTTTCATTATTTTCCAAGGGTTGATGCCCTCGGCTACAAAAATGACACTCCTACGGAGTTTGGGAGGCGTTGAAGTTGGCATTTTCTATGTTGGTTTTTGATGTTTTAATTGAGAGGTGTTCCTGAGATTTATGCTATGATCCCGGTGAGGATTTGCTGGTTATTGTAAGGATGATTGCTTTCTTTTTAGTCCTTTGCCAATTTTTTAATCTAAGGGTTTATAAAGGCATCTTAATTTCGTAATATTTAATAAAAAGCTTTAAACAATAAAAATAATGTAAAAAAATATAATAATTGTTGCCATAATTTTAAATTAATAATCTTTTTCTTACCTTTGACATATCAAATAAAGACAAAAGGTCTTTGGGTAGTGAAGGGAAACTTTATTACTGATATATACTGTAGGATGATGAAACTGGCAGACATGCCCTCCTGTCTCGGGGGTGGAGATCACAGGATAAAGAAAATAGCGAGCTCGTATTTTTCCTAACTGCTCCGTGGAGGTTCGACTCCTTCTCCTACAGCAGGTTATTTTGGGTTTATTGTTAATTGACTAAAGCTATGAGATTTTATTTCATAGCTTTTTTTGTTTGCAGATTCACTAGGTGATTTTGTCAGCATTGTTGCAAAAAGGAGCAACAATACCGCCAAAATCAAGGTGTTCTTTTTCATTATATTCCGAGGGCTGACACCCTCGGCTATTATATTGTCGCCCCTTCAGGGCTCGGGGTTTCGGCAGGGAGAATATTCGTTTTTATCGATTTTGTTTTCGTTGTGATTTTGTCAGGATTGTTGCAGAAAAAAGCAACAATGCCGCCAAAATCAAGGTGTGCTTTTTCATTATATTCCGAGGGCTGACACCCTCGGCTATTATATTGTCGCCCCTTCAGGGTTCGGGGTTTCGGCAGGGAGAATATTCGTTTTTATCGATTTTGTTTTCGTTATGATTTTGTCAGCATTGTTGCAGAAAAAAAAGCAACAATACCGCCAAAATCAAGACGTACCTATACCTAATTTCCCGAGGGTTGATACCCTTGGCTAACATATTGTCATACCCTTTGGGAATTAGGGGTTTGGTGGAATTATTATTGAGGACTTTTTTATTTTTTTTCGGCATGATTTGTGGGTTTTTGGAAGGGGGAAGAAGAATAATCAAGACCAAGGACATGTTTGAAATTAACGATCTACCTAAATTCTTTTTGGCATTTTTTCTGGTGTTACCAATTATATCAGTACTACATGAGGGTGGGCATGTGTTTTTTGCCTGGTTGATGGGTGGTAAAAATATTAAAGTAAGTGTGGGTTCAGGAAGACCAGTTATCAATTGGGGAATGCTTGAGATACGTAAATTCTATTTCTGGTACGGGGTCTGTACATTTGAGAATTTGAAAAGAAAGCAAAAATGGAGCAGCATATTGATCTTTGGTGGGGGCAGTATTTTCAATATTGTAGGGATATTATTGGTATTATTTCTGATAAAGCAAGGGTTGATTAATGAAAGTATGTTCACCTATCAATTCACTTATTTCTCTTTCTATTATGTGTTTTTTGCCCTGCTTCCTATGCCCTACCCCGGGGGTAATTACAGTGATGGCAAAGTAATATTAGATCTTTTAAGAGGAAAACCTACCATTATTAAAGAAACGGCAATTACTGTGAAGAGGGATGTGGAAAAGGAGCAATGGATGGTATTGAATGATAATATGGATTTGGAGCAGGTGTTTAATAATGAAAAGGAAGCCTACGATAAAGCTAAGGCTATAGCAGTAAACGCTAAGCCGAGTAAAATAATTTATTATAAAGAAGGTGAGGAAAAAGAAGTTCACAATTTTCCTAAGATTCCATTATAGGTTATTTCGCAACCCATAATGGAACTCCATAATTCGCATTGAAAAGTTCTTCTGTTACACTTCCAATTGCAAAAGGGGAAAATGTATTCCCTCCTTTGTCTGCCACCACTAAAAGGTCGGCATTTGATTTTTTTATATTAGCAATGATTTTCTGTGCCGTACCAGATTCCCTACCGTGAAAAATGAGTGGTTCAATAGATTCAGGATAAGCCGTTTTTCTTATGTACTTTTCTATTTTTTCTTTGATATGTTTTTCTACTTTAGGTGCCATAAATTCCGGTGAAACATAAGGAGAAAACTGCAAGGGTACACTGTAGACATGAACTAGTTTGAGTGATGTTTTCTCTTTTTCGAATAAAGCCTCTGTTACTTGAAACACTTTGCGGGATTCGGGAGAAAAATCTGTTCCGGCCCAAATCGTTTCAATTTGGGGTTTTGCAAGGCGAGGCACAGCTAGCACATCGCACCTTAGTAGTTTTAGTAGTTTGCTACTCACCAATCCAGTGCCTTTTTCATGTTTTTTATTGCCTACCACAACAAGTTGGATTCCATATTTGTCTACAACATATTTGATTAAGGATTCACTGTAAGGGTCCTCCGAAATTAATACTTCAGAAGGGATTTCTGAACTAAAGTGCTCCTGAACTTTTTCATTCAACTCATCTCCAATTACCTCATCAAGGTTTATCTCCTTCAATTGTTCTTCAAAGAGTTCTGAAATGGCATATTTTTTAATGTTGTGAACAAAATAAACTTTTTCAGCCTTTAGTTTTTCAGCAAGAAAAGAACTGTATTGGATCAATACCTCATCTAAGTCTGAGAGGTCTAGTGCTACGAGTATGTTCTTATATACTTTTTTCATAACCGATTCTTTATTGATTGGGTTTTGTTTTTTCCGAACTGCGTTTTTTAATGATATCTGCCAGCCTTTCTTCATAGCTTTCCCATTCCTTTTGGGCTTTTCGCTCTTCAGATTGTTGGTTTTCATCCTTTAGGGCAATGTATAATGAATAACACATAAACAGGAGAATAAAAGCAAAGGGAAGCCCAGTAGCAATAGATGCTGTTTGTAAGGCTTGTAGACCACCTCCAATGAGTAGGACTGCGGCTACCGCGCCTTCAGTAAGTGCCCAGAAAATTCTTTGTCCTACAGTGGCATCAATTTTTCCTCCGGAGGTAAGGCTGTCTACCACCAAGGATCCTGAATCTGATGAAGTGATAAAAAATCCGGCAATCAGGATGACTCCTATCACATTTAGAATGACTGCAAAGGGATAGTTTTCCAGAAAAACAAACAAAGCAGTGGCTACATTGTCTTCAACCGCATTCAGTATGGTAGGGTCTCCTGATAATGCTTGCTGAATGGATGTGCTTCCAAAAGCAGTGATCCAGAAGAAAGTAATGAGTGAAGGGACAAATAATACACCTAAGATAAATTCTTTGATGGTACGTCCTTTGCTAATTCTGGCGATAAACATGCCCACAAATGGAGACCAGGCTATCCACCAACCCCAGTAAAAAACAGTCCATGCATTTTGCCAGTCATTTCCTGTATAGCTTTCCGTCCAAGTGGCAATTTCCAGAAAACTGTAAAGGTAATTTCCGGTGTTTTGAACAAATGACTGAAAGATGAAAATTGTAGGGCCTAGAATAACTACCAGTGCCAGTAGGAGCACCGCTATCCTCATGTTCCACTCGCTTAAGAACTTCACGCCCTTATCTACGCCCAAAACAACAGAAACTGTTGCGATAAGTGTTATGCCTGCAATAAGTGAGACCTGTGTGACAATCCCACTACTAATTCCAAATACATGGGCCAAACCTGCTGCGATTTGTTGTACCCCCAAGCCTAAGGAAGTGGCAAGCCCAAAGAGGGTGGCTAAAACAGCAAAAATGTCAATAAGGTCTCCCCATTTCCCATAGATTTTGTTTCCCATAATAGGGTAAAAAACAGAGCGGATTGTCAGGGGAAGTCCGTGAGAATAGGTGAAATAGGCCAAGGATAAACCTACTAAAGCATATACTCCCCAGGCATGAAAACCCCAATGTAAAAATGTGAAATTCATGGACTCCTGGGCGGCAAAAGGTGTTCCTCCTTCGGTTAAGGGTGGTTTCATGAAATGGGTAACCGGCTCCGCTATGCTCCAAAATAACAAGCCAATGCCCATTCCTGCGCTGAAAAGCATGGCGAACCAAGAGAGGGTTTTGAACTCGGGTCTGGCATCTTTGCCGCCAATTCTTATCTCGCCATATTTACTAAAGGCTAGATATATCACGAAAATCAAAAATATATTTACACACAGGATAAAGAACCAACCTACTGTGTTGGAAATAAAACTTTGGATTTCATTAAAATAGAATTCTGCTTGCTCCCTGAAAATAAGGGTAAGCGTTATGCTTACAATAATGAAAATGGTAGAGGTAAAGAATACCGGTCCATTCACATCCAATCCCATGATTGATTTTCTTTCATCGCTTCTTAATATCTTCTTAGCCATACAGTAGTTGTTTATTACTAGTTATGTTTTCTGATTCTAAAAATAGTACCCAATATTGACGTTAAATCTGGCTTCCCAACCTGCTCCGGGCGTACCACTGCTAAAATCGTCGATATAATTTCCTCCCAGCCAAGAATGATTCAAGCCGGCAGCATAATCTATATAAGTATAAATATTACCCGCAGTTATTAAAACTCCGGTCACATTCATAATTGAGTCATCAAAACCCTCCTTTTTCTTATGCATGTATCCAAAATCGTTGTATATCTTTAAAGAGGATATTGGCTTCCATTCAAGGGGTATATTTCGGGCAATGGTAAAGGTATAAATATTAAAGTCAGCAGCCACCTTATAGGCTGCTCCATAGGCGGCCATTGAAATCTCGTCCCTTGACATACCTGCGGCATTTGCCGGGTTATTGGAAATGTTCATGGCTTCTGCTTTGATGTTCCAGTCATTATAAGTGAGTTCGTAGTGAATCGCCAGTCCGTAATGATTGCCTGTTTCTTCCGTGTCTAAATTAAAAAGGCGTCCGTATTGGCCTGAGACACCAAGTCTATGCTTTAGTTGGTTGCCAAATTTGTAAATGAATTTACCATTCAATTGGTTAAACTCTTTGTTTCTCCCTGCTACATCATACGCATACCTGCTGTGCGTAATCTCAGTGGTGTTTCCAAAACGTGTTTCTTCTGCATTTTTAAAAAAGGCCAATTGGTATTCCACCTTATCTCCTGTGCGTATGTATTTTATACCCATGTCATGGTCATCTTCTAGTCCTACATAATAAGGTAGGTTGAAAAACCAATTGTTGGAGTTGTATTGCTGAATTCCAAAAGGCACCTGAGTTAGCCCTAGTTGGATTTCATTGGATTCATCAAAGTGGTACCCAAACCAACCTTGTTTAAGCATTCCGCCACCAAAAGCATTGCTATACAATCGGTATTCAGCATTGAGATTGATGCCTTTATAGGCGGCCTTTGCATTAATTCGGAATAAATCATATCCAAAATCTCCTCCTCTTCTTTTTTGTGCTGGCTTCCACGTCGACAGGTTATAATTAAACCGCAATGCCCCGCCTATGGCTACTTCAGGAACTTCCTGTGCTTTGGCGTTATTTAAGTTTGCTTCTACCATAAGAAAAAAAGATAAAAGTATAAGAGGTTTACATGCTTTAGGCATAGTGTTGTTAATCACCGTATTGGAATTGAGTTCTAGAAAGGCATTTTCCTTTATATGAATAAAAATTATTTTCATGCATTAAGATTAGTCCAATGATCAGCTGTGCCAAAGAAGACTTTGTATTGCTTATTTGTGGATAGGTATACCCTTGTTCCTTTGTGACATAAAAGCAGTACTGAATTTTTCAAATCCTAATCAGGATGAATCAAAGGGATTCCCGATTCAGGTATTCTATCTTAATGTTTCAACTTTGCTTAACCCGCAATTACTTTGCCATTCACCGGATTGCTGTTTTTAATTAAAAGTTATTTTATCCATGTCACTTCAATAGCTTGCCTAAAAAAAGGTATTCTTTCCCCAAGAAGGCAAAAGAATAAATGGTAGTAGGTTTAAAACAAATGTTAGTGAGTGGTCAATAGGGTGATTGCTAACCACTATCAATTTTAAGCCAAAGGCGAGATTTATTAAACTTGACTGGTAGAAAAAGAAAAACCCCAAATACTGAAAGTAAGTGGGGTTGAAGTAGCCTCGGCAAGGCTACATACCTTTTAATCTTATATTATTTGCTTGCACTTAAAAGTGTTGAAAATCAGATGTTTAAATAGGTATTGAATCAAATTTGATTAAGTAAAGTTAAAAAGGATTAAATTAAAGTGTCCCCCAAACTGTCCCCATTTGTTTTTATTCTTATATTTAGGAATCGAATCAAAAGAAAGTTTTTATGGCAAGGTTTAATTTCTACTTGAGGGAAAAATCTAAGGATAAAGAAACCCCAATACTATTATTCATCAGTTTTAATGGGAAACGTTTAAAATATTCCATTGAAAAAAGTATTCACCCTAAGTTTTGGAATGAAGATAAACAGCTTGCCAGAGTTGTTAAGGACTTTCCACTGGCCAAAATTTTTAATGAGGATCTTGAAAACATTAAAGCAGAAGCAAAAAAAGCTTTAGCAGGGTTGGAAAGAGATTTGACCCGGTATCCCTCCACTCAAGAACTTAAATCTAAAATAGATAGTGTCTTAAACAAAAGTGTAGTTCCAGAAAATGAAAGCAATGATAGTGTACCAACATTTTTAGAATTGTTTAAAAGGTTTATAAAAGAATCTGAGGATGGGACAAGATTAGCAACCACAGGAAAAAGGTTTGACAGAGGCACCATTCAAAAGTATAATACTGTATATGTAACCTTGCAAAGATTTAGTGAAAAATTCTTTTTGAGTTTTGATACCATTGGCAAGGACTTTTATTCAAAGTTTACAGGCTACCTGAATAGAGAAATATCGAAAACTGTCAATGGGAGAAAAGAAATAATCAAACCAAGTTATACTGTCAATACAGTTGGGAAATACATTCAGGTAATAAAAACCTTTATGGCCTATGCAACCGAAAATGGATACAACAGTAATTTGTATTTTCAGTCCAAACAATTCAAAGCACACAATACACCTGGATTTTCTATTTATCTCAATGAAGACGAAATTAACCAAATCTATGAACTGGATTTAAGCAAAACCCCACACTTTGAACGTGTCCGAGACTTGTTTATAGTTGGTTGCTGGACTGGGTTAAGGTTTTCTGATTTTACGGCCATCAAACCTGAAAACATTAAAGATGAATATTTAGAAATCAAGACGTTTAAAACAGGTGAAAAAGTGATTATTCCCATCCATCCGATGGTTAGAAAGATCATGGCCAAATACGATGGTCAGTACCCAAACAGTTTGCCCCCGGCCATATCAAACCAAAAAATGAATGCCTACCTAAAAGAGATTGCAAAACAGGTGGACTGCCTTAAAGAATTGGTGGAGGTGGAACGCATCAAAGGAGGCTTTAAGACAACTACAAAACAAAACAAATGGGAACTTGTCACAACCCATACCGCCAGAAGATCTTTTGCCACTAACGTGTATAAAAGTGGTTTTCCTGCCATCAGTTTAATGAAAATCACAGGCCACAGGACAGAAAAATCCTTTTTGCTTTACATCAAAGTTACCCCTGAGGAAAACGCAAAACAATTATTAGATCATTGGAGGAAATCAATTTTAAAAGCTGGGTAATATGGAAGAGGAATTAAAAAAAATATTGATGAAAGATTTGGAGGTTTTGAAAAATGATCCAAGATTTATTGAATACAATAAAGCCTTTATGAAATGGAAGGAGGAACAAATTTATGATTATAAAAAGACAAAAAAAAGTCTTAAACATATTTTTCGAAGTCAAGGATTAGTCCTTCCTAAAAACTGGGGCGAACTTTTTTATAGTTGGGTTTTGAGTGTTCCAATTGGATCTGAGGTTAGAGAAATAATGGCATCATTGCCTAGTGAAAGGAAAGTTTTTGAATTACAGCCAATTCCAAGAAATTACTTTATTGAATGGGCTAAGGAAGAAACACAAAGATTGTTGGGTACAGATTTAATTCAAAAACCTGAAAGAGAAAAGCCATTAAAAGATGAAACAAATGCTGTTAAATACTTTCTGTTAGATCACTTTTTTAAGGGGAATGATGAATTTAACAAATTGAAGTTTAAAGATCAGGAAAACCTTTTAGGGTTTATTCTAAGTTGTCGTTCTGATACGGTAAAACACATCAAAAATAATGCTTATAAGGAAAAACCTGACGGGAAGTATATTACAATTAAATCTAAAGATAGATTTGATGAATTGTTGGAAAAATTAAAAATGGGGGAAATTCTTTAATCCCCCTGCCTTATCCCCCTGCCACCTTTGAATTAAATAAAATTAATCAAAGGTTATGACAAATCTAATTTTAAGTACTTATACCCCTGAAGAACTAACAGGGATTATTCACAAAGCAATCAGGGAGGTCGTAAAAGATATACAGCCTCAAAACTCTACCCAGCCTAGTGAAACACTGCTAACGAGAAGAGAAACAGCAGACAAGCTGAAAATATCACTTGTGACTTTAAACGACTGGACGAAAAGGGGGATTATTCAATCTTACCTTATTGGTGGTCGTGTCCTTTATAAGGATAGCGAAATAGAAGCATCCCTTCATAAAACACAAACTGTAAAATACTAATCCGATGCTACTAAAAAAAGAAGTGGCACCAATCGGATTAGATCCTATTGATGCCGGAACCGCTTTAGATATCGAATCAAAAACAGTACTCAAAGATACTATTTATTGGGGTTTATGTTTCACCAAAACCGCTAAATCCCTATGAAAAAGTATAAGATACCAATTACAAGACTTGCCCCCTGTGGAAACATTATTTCTTTTAATACAGAAGTTGTTTTAATCAAGCCATCACTGGCAAAATTTACCTTTTGGCACCATTCCAAAATCGTTGGTTCCATCGTTTGTGAAGTTGGTAACATGGCCATCAATGATGCAACAGACTTTTTGTTGGAAGGCTATTTTAAATCAAACGAATTTAAGGAAACCACAAAAAAGGGGGGGGCATGGAACTAAGAGAAAGACAGGTACAAATTAACACTGACGCTGATTTGAATGATTTAGGTGAAGAGCTTGAAAATGCCACGAAATTAACACCTCAAGAGCCAGATCCTATAAAACCTAAAGAGTATGTAAAAGAATGGCTTAAAATGGCTAAAATTGACCCGAAAGAAAAGATTGATAGACCATCTGTCTGTTTATCTATCATTGATGGGGTAATAGAGGGAATAATCGGAACTTTGGGAAATTTTGCTTTGATAATTGGGAAAGCGAAATCCAAAAAGACTTTTAGTCTTGTCTTGTTTCTTTCGGCTTTGGTTGCAAACTGTACGGTATTTAAAAAATTCAAAGGGTTACTGCCTGACAAAAAATCAAAGGTGGTATTCTTTGATACAGAGCAATCCCGGTATCATGTTCAGAAGTTTTATCACAGAGTTTGCAAAATTTTGGGTATAGAAGATCCGGTAAATTTAGAATGCTACTGCCTGAGACAATTCACCCCATCAGAACGACTGGAAATAATTGAATATTATATCAATACAGAACCTAATTTGGGATTTGTGGCTATTGATGGAGTAAGGGATTTGGTAAACTCTATCAATGATGAAGAGGAAGCCACAAAGATAGCCTCCTGTTTACTGAGGTGGACAGAACAAAAGAATATCCATATTATCACTGTCCTGCATCAGAACAAAAGAGATGAAAACGCACGTGGCCATTTAGGGACTGAATTAGTCAATAAAGCTGAAACTGTACTTTCCGTTTCCTTAGATCCTCAGAATAAACAAATATCTGTGGTGGAGCCTGAATTTTGCAGGGATAGAGAGCCTGGAATTTTCGCATTTACAGTTAATGAAAATGGCTTGCCTGAATTGGTGGAGGGATGGGAGAAAGTGGAAACTAAAAGCAACAAAACACTTTCACCAAGTGAAATAGAGCCTAATTATCATAAGGAGAGGTTACAAGAATTATTTAGTGGCCTCGGGGATGAAATCAAGGGTGGTGAATTAATTGATGGGTTAAAAACAATCTTCGATATAGGGGTTACTCGAGCAAAAGAATTTAGGACTTATTATCTATCGAAAAAATGGATAATAAGAAATGGTAAGAGTACCAGCCCTAATCAATATTATACCTTAAATCATAAATAACATACTTAGTTAGTTGGATGGTCATATATAGGGATAGCCGACTAACTAAGTTAAAATTTTGACTAGGTTACTTGGTTAAACAAGTTTCTAACTAAGTAACCTAGTTATAATTATAGTGTCATGAAATCAATTTTAGATATAGAAGTCAGTTGTTTTGAAAATTACAATACCCCAGCTAAACCGAAAGCAGTCAATTTGTTGCAATGGCTAAATTCAGCTAAATACAAAAAGCAAGTTGATGATATCAGGTCACAGGATGATAAGGGTAAAAGGGATGAATTAAAAGCTAAACTGCCATGCATTACACCAAGTGGACTTTTTACATATCGAAGCCAAAACAATTTGGTTAGGCATTCAGGATTTATTCAAATTGACTTAGATCCTGTTACTAAAAACAAAAAGAACCTTGAAATATCGAATTGGGATGACTTGAAAAATGAACTTTCCAAGCTACCTCAAATTGCTTATTTGGGAGAGTCTGTATCAGGCAAGGGTTATTGGGGGTTGATCCCCATTCCCCCAGAGCCTGAAAAGCATAAGAGTTATTTTGAATCATTGTTTGATATTTTTCTTAGTAATTGGGGTATCGAATTGGATGATAAGCCGAAAA
The DNA here is from genome assembly GCF_030546805.1 of Cyclobacterium sp. 1_MG-2023. Lineage (GTDB taxonomy): Bacteria > Bacteroidota > Bacteroidia > Cytophagales > Cyclobacteriaceae > Cyclobacterium. The sequence continues at coordinate 19,755 of NZ_JAUOPC010000015.1, forward strand.
GTATTGTCTCTTTAAGGGGGTATTCATACGATTTGAACGGTTATTTTAATCATAATGCAAAACAGTTCATTTTATTAAAAAAGTTTGTCACAGTTGCTAAAAATATCCCTGAAAGCAATTTTATTTCCAATAGGGATGGAAAATACGAATGGTTAGAAAACTGGATTTTATCCCAAATCTCACAAGCCATGCCGGGAAACAGGCACGATGCACGGTTAAAATATGCACGTTTGGCTGGTGGACTGATTGCAGGGGGTTATTTGCCCCAATCAGTGGAGGAAAGCATAATTAGTAACTACTTAGCACAATATGGAAGTATAGACCCTGAGACCGCCCAAAAAAAAGAAATTAATGCCATCAGGGATGGGGTTAAGGATGGATTAAAATTTCCTGTGGATCCTCCACCAACCAAATGCTTATTTGTGCCATTCACAGAAATAAAGGATTATTCAAAAAAGGCATTTAAGATTTGGCAGGGGGACGATATATTTTATATCCCTAAGTCCACCGTATATGATGTTATAAAAATTGGTTTTTATGTTTCTGAATATTTTTTGAAATCTGAAAGTAAGCCTCCAAAATACCAAGCAGATGCATGGAAAGAATTTATTCATAATTCTGACTTTATAAGTCAAATTCCTAAATCCAAATTATTAACTAATTATAGCTATGAAAATGAAGAAGAAAACAGAAGAATTGAGGCAAAGATTAACTCTACTGAATATAAAGTTAGAAAAGTTATCCAAAATATTAGAGAGGAAAATAAAAAGGAATCAAGCCTTAAAGACAAGATTAGAGATTGTGAGATTCCAAGCGGAGCAATACTTGAAAACAAAGAGCTTCTTAAAAGATACCGAGCAAAATACGGATATTAATTAAGTCAAAAACTAATATAATTTCGTAAATTACGACTAAAATACGGGTGTAAGATAAGTTTTATAGGAAACCGTTAAATATTAATTTAATGTAAATTTTTACTAATATGAAAAAGATAATTTATTTAATAGTTTTACCTGTAATTCTTTTATCATGTAATAATCAGAAAACAGTAGAAATTACACCAACCTATTTTTTTCAAATGTACTCAGATAAAGATTCAAAGATTACTAAAGCTTTTGGAAGAGAATTTGGAGATACGCTTACCCTAAATAATAAATATGTAATTGATGATTCATCAGCTTATGTTTGGGCTTGGAAGACTACCGAAAAAATCAATTCCTCTCAAAACGCTAATAATAAAGATAATGTTTTATCTAGTGTTAATGAGTTTAAATTGTTTGATGAGAATGGCGTAGATATTACTTATAGCGTTTCATTTGTGGGGATAGAGAATTACCCCAATCCAATAAAATAACTTAGTTAATATGGGGAAATTTGAAAAGGGAAATCCGGGCAGGCCAAAAGGGGCTAAAAATAAAATTAATACCCAAATGAGGGATTTAATCCAAAGTCTGTTTGATAACAACTATCAAACTATCCAAGAAGACTTGGAAGCACTGGAACCAAAAGATAGATTAAAATTCCTTTCTGATTTGTTGCCGTATTTGTTGCCAAAACTTCAAAGCACCACACACAGTCAAGAACTTAATTTTGATAGCATGACAGAGGAGGAACTTGATATTTTAATTGATAGAATAACTAATGAATAAATTACCGGGTTTGAAAAAACACTGTGAGAAATGAAAAAAGACCATAATTTCAATTTCAGAAAAGAAGTATTAAAAGCACTTCACAAAGGTATTATTGGAAAGGTGGAGGCTAAAGAATGTTTGAAGAGGGATTTTGAAAGACAAGAAATTCCTGTGTTTTACTTTAGCCAAATGAAAAAAAGTTCATTGTTAGTTTATGTAGATGCCCTTGAAAAAATGGGTATTATTAACCCTTTAATTAGATTGGATGGCAGTTTCCCGGAATGATAAAGAGCAAATTGTAAAGGCTTATATTGAGAAATCCATTACAAGGGAGGAAATGGATTACTTGCTAAAAAATGGTTGTGCTATTACTCAAACTGAATGGGTTTATAACAATGAGGGTGAAAAAAACAAGCAAGAACAAAAAAGGCGTTTATTAAGGAGGGTTTTTGGTCATTCAATTTCCGGGATTGAGTGGTGTAGCAGTTAATATGTTTTACAAGATTGTTTTATATATATATGATTTACACAAAATAAACTTATGAAAGCAAACATAGAAATTAAGGTAGGTGACAATAAGTACTATAAACAATTAATTTTATTGAAGTTGGGAAGTAATGTGGTTTTGCTTTTTACATTTTGTTTTTTTTCCTGTTCGGTATTTGATGAACCACCTAATAGTTCAGATTATGGTCAGGTATATGATATAGATGGAAATAAATACCTTACTATTGAGATTGGAAACCAAATATGGATGGCAGAAAATTTGAAAACCACTTCTTTTTCAAATGGGGATCCAATTCAAGAGATAAAGAAAGATTCAGAATGGGGAAGGGCTTTAAATGAACCTGAGGTAATAAAACCTGCGTGGAGTTATTACGAAAATAACATTTCTTTTAATGAGGATAATGGGAAGCTGTATAATTGGTACGCAATTGCGGACAATAGAAATTGTTGTCCTGATGGATGGAGGATACCTACTAAATCAGATTTTGAAACTATGTTAAGTTCTTTGGGTGACAAGAAAAAGGCAATTCGGAGTATAAAGAAAGAAGGTGATATTTGGCCAAAATCCGACAAGGCTAATAACAATAGTGGGTTCTCGGCTTTTCCTTCAGGTTATAGGAATAATGGTGGAAATTTTTTTGATTTTGGTAAAGTAGCTTGTTTTTGGACTAGTGATTCCTTCATAGGAAGTTATTCTAGATCCGTGAAAGAGGGTTTTTTTACCTCGGAAAACTTAGATGACTACGTGTTTAATGGGTATTCTAAAGAATATGGATTGGGGGTTAGGTGTATTAAGGAATAGGTTTTGATTTTACTTAGTTACTTTATTGAGCCCCTATGTCTATGATTGACTAACTAGGTTAGTTTTTTTTTAAGTTTTAAAACGTTTAATGACATACTATGCTAACCTTTTTAGGTGTAGACTGTCCCCTATACTGTCCCCCGAAAAACAAAAACCCCAAATACTGAAAGTATAAGGGGTTTAATGTAGCCTCGGCAAGAATCGAACTTGCATCTAAAGTTTAGGAAACTTCTATTCTATCCATTGAACTACGAGGCTAATTATTTGTTAAGAAAGGGGGACCAATTGATTTGCAGGGTTTTAACCTGGTAAGGCCTGGTCATTGGGATCTTTTTCCCTTAAAAACACCGCAATTTAAACCATTATTTTTCTATTACGCAAATAAAATTTAGTCTTATTGTTCTTTTTGATATTATTACCTTATCTTTGCAGTCCAAAAATTAACGATGGACGGGATCCATCAATTAACTAAAAGTCAATATAATATGGCAGTAAAAATCAGATTAGCACGTAGAGGTCGTAAAAAAATGGCCATCTATGATGTAGTAATTGCTGATGCTAGGGCTCCACGAGATGGACGCTTTATCGAGAAAATCGGGTCTTACAACCCAAATACTGACCCTGCATCCATTAACATCAACAACGACCGAGCGTTGAAATGGTTGATGAATGGTGCGCAACCAACCGATACTGTGAAAGCGATGCTTTCTTATCGTGGAGTCATGTTGAAAAAACACCTTCAAGTGGGTGTTGTAAAAGGTGCAATTACGCAAGAGCAAGCGGATGAAAAATTCCAATCTTGGTTAGAAGGCAAAGAGAAAGCCATTTCTAGCAAGGTAGAGAAGATTCAATCTGCTAAAGAGAGCGTTAAAAAAGCAGCATTGGAAGCAGAAACTGCTAAAAACCAAGCTCGTCTTGACGCGATCAAAGAAAGAGAAGATGCAGCCAAAGCTGCAGCTGAGGCTGAAGCCAAAGCCGCTGAAGAAGCTGCTGCTCCTGCAGAAGAAGCGCCAGCTGAAGGAGAAGCTCCTGCAGCCGGAGAAGAAGCATCGGAAGACAAAGCATAAACTGATCTACAGCCATGAACAAAGACAATTGTTACCAATTGGGCCATATTGCCAAAGTTCATGGGCTACATGGAGAGGTTTTACTAGTGCTGGATGTTGATTATCCCGATGACTATGATGGTCTAGGACATGTATTTGTGGAGAATGGTAACAGGTTGGTACCTTATATTTTGGAGCACATGGTACCACAGCCCAATAACAGGTTTTTAGCCAAGTTTGAGGAATTTGATCATGTAGACAAAGTAAAACCCATGGTTGGTTCGGCTTTATACCTGCCGGTTACCGCGCTCCCGGAACTTGATGAGGACCAGTATTATTTTCACGAATTGGTGGATTTTCTGGTTGTAGACGAGGAACTTGGGGAGTTGGGGAAAGTTAAGGTGATCTATGATATGGAGACCCAAGACTTGATTGGCATGGAATACAAAGACAGAGAAGTACTCATTCCTTTAAAGGATGGGATCATACAAAAAGTAGATAAGGCAGAGAAAAAAGTTTTCTGTCGCTTGCCTGAGGGCTTGGTTGACATTTATCTGGAAGATTGATAGCTGATGCATATTGATATCATAACCGTTTTACCCGGCCTGCTTGAAGGTCCCTTTTCTCATTCAATTTTGAAGAGGGCTGAAGAGAAAGGTTTGGCAAAAGTGGAAGTTCATGATCTAAGAACTTATGGTATTGGTAAGCAGAAGACTGTAGATGGTTATGCTTTTGGTGGTGGCGCAGGAATGGTCATGATGATCGAGCCCATAGCCAATTGTATCAATTCCCTAAAGAAATTAAGGGATTATGATGAAATTATCTACATGACACCTGATGGTGAAACATTTAATCAGGGAATGGCAAACACTTTGTCATTGAAAAAAAACCTTATCATTCTTTGCGGCCATTATAAGGGCGTAGACGAAAGGGTAAGGGAACATTTCATTACAAAGGAGATCAGCATAGGTGATTTTGTGCTTTCAGGAGGAGAACTTCCTGCGGCATTGATAACAGATGCGATTATAAGGTTGCTTCCAGGTGTTTTGAATGATGAGACTTCTGCTTTGACAGATTCTTTCCAGGATGGCCTATTGGCGCCTCCGGTTTTTACCAGACCTGCAGATTATGCTGGATGGAAGGTACCTGAGGTTTTGCTTTCGGGACATGCTGCTAAGATTGAGTCATGGAGGTTTGAACAATCGGTACGTCGCACTCATGAAAGGAGGCCTGACTTAATGCAAGGCGAATACTCCAAGGAGAATGACGATAATAATATAGAACGAAAAGATAATTAAGGATACTTTTAAAGTGTCCAGGAAAGCGATAAGCAAAATAGTAAAGCAATGAGCGAACTACTTATTAAATTCGTAGAACAGGAGTACAAGGATGTAAGGTCCAAATTCCCGTCTTTTAAGGCAGGAGATACTATTAATGTTCACGTAAAAATTACTGAGGGTGCTAAAGAAAGAATACAGCAGTTTCAGGGAACCGTGATTCAAAGAAAAAATGTTAATACCAATGGTGAAACTTTTACCGTAAGGAAAATTTCTAATGGTATTGGTGTAGAAAGAATATTCCCAATCATCTCTCCAAGCATTGAAAAAATTGAAGTTTTGAGAGAAGGTAAAGTAAGAAGAGCCAGATTATTCTACTTGAGAGGAAGACATGGTAAGTCCGCAAGGATTAAAGAAAAAATCAGGGTAAAAAAATAATTACCTTGACCATTCAATCATTAAAAGGGAACCGCAGGGTTCCCTTTTTTTTTGTCTCGGATATAGTGTATTGTTTTACTTTTTCGGATTCATTCCATAGTATATAAGTTTTTAGCTTAATCCTTCCGTGTAAAATTTTTTGTAAACAGGATAGTGCAGGATAGTCATTTGGTTTATTTTAAGTTTATTTCATTGCAATAAGTAATATTAAAAATTTATAATAAAACCCAAATAATTATGAGAAAACGATATGATTGGATGCAATCCTATCTTCGAATCCTTATGACTTTTCTGATGGTAATGTTTGTAATGATGGGCTATTCCCGCCAGGCAAGCCAAATTTCAGGAATAGTGGTGAGTGTGGATGATAATGAACCATTACCGGGTGTGTCTATTCTGGTTAAAGGTACCAGTCGGGGAACCGTCACAAATATGGAAGGAGCATTCTCGGTTCAAGCTGCTCCCGGTGATGTTCTCACAGTAAGTTTTATAGGTTTCGAAAGCCAAGAGGTAACCATCTCCGGTGGGCGAACCAACTATGAAATTTCTATGGAATCTTCCATGGGCGATTTGGGAGAAGTAGTGGTGGTAGGATATGGGTCCCAAAGAAAAGCAGACATTACCTCAGCAGTGTCTGTGATCAATATGGACAATATTGGAGAAGTGCCCACCACCAATGTTTCAAGGTTGTTGCAGGGACAAGCTGCAGGAGTGCAGGTAAGACAAAATTCCGGAAGGCCCGGAGAAGAAATGGAAGTTACCATTAGGGGAATAGGTTCTTTAGGGGCAGGTAGTCAACCACTGTATGTTGTAGATGGATTCCCTGTTGGTACTTCATTGGGGCAAAGTCTCAATCCTTCAGATATAGAGAGCATGACCGTATTGAAAGATGCTGCTTCCACAGCTATTTACGGTGCGAGAGGTTCCAATGGAGTAATTTTGATCACAACAAAATCAGCCAAAGAAGGAACTGTAAACCTTGATTTTGTTGTCAATCAAGGCGTGCAAAATATCCCCGATGGAAGAAGGACCAAAATGATGAATGGGGTTGAGTTTGCCCAGTTTAAACACGATAGTTTTGTAGACAGGATCAGGTATTACGAAAACAGGGAACCTTCCATTGAAGAAGTTCCCCTTGAATTTCGATACCCAGAGCAAACAACCGTCTCCACAGATTGGTTTGAGGAAATTCTCAATCAAAATGCAAGATTTCAGAATTACAATGTAAGCCTGTCCGCCGGTAAAGGTGGCATTCGCTCTCTAGTATCGGTGGGGTATATCAATCAGGAAGGAGCGGTAATTGAAACCGGCTTTGAAAGATTTAATGTAAGAGCAAATATCGGGGGCAAGATCAATGATTTTATAAGCATGGGTTGGAATATCGCCGCCTCCCGCTCCAACGAAGACTATGCGTCTACCAATGGTAGAAGTGCTTTGATTGGGCGTGCTTTATGGGCGGATCCTCGGTATCCTGTATACAATGAGGATGGAAGCTTCAATGATTATATTGGAGGAACCAACGGTGTTTTTGGTACTGCCAATGTAGTGCAGGAATTGCATGAAATGGAGCGGACCCTTTCAGAAAATAACCTTTTAACCAATGGCTTTTTAGAATTTTCCTTTTTGAAAAATTTTAAATTTAGAACCTCTGTAAACGCCATTCTAGACAATACCGAACAAAAAGAATTCAGGCCTTCTACCTTGGCAGGAACAGGATTTAATCAGGCGCCGCCCAGGGAGGCTACTTTGTACCAAAGAAGGAATGAAAGACTTAATATAGCGGCAGATCAATTGCTGTCTTACAGTAAGATTTTTGGCAACCACAGGGTGGATGGTTTGTTAGGCTATTCTGTACAAGAGGAAACCTACAAGTATCTACAAGGGAATGGCAATGAGTTCCCCAATGACCAGGTAACCTATTTAAGTGCGGCCATTAGGCAGACTTCTACCTCAGGAGAAGCGGATTGGAGTCTGATGGCCTATTTTGCAAGGGCCAATTATTCCTTTAATGATAAATACCTGTTCTCTGCTTCATTTAGACGAGAGGGGAGCTCAAGGTTTGGTGCGAATAATAAATGGGGTAATTTCCCGGCTTTTTCAGCAGGATGGAGGATTTCTGAAGAATCTTTTATGCCTGAAACCCGCTGGATTACCGACATGAAATTAAGGGCCAGTTTTGGTGTTACGGGTAACAATGCGATTGGTAACTATTCAAGTTTGTCCAATATGGCCATTTCGAATTACGTGTTGGGCGGAAGCATTGCCAATGGACAGGTCCTTTCCAATTTTGCCAATGCGAATTTAGGTTGGGAACAATCCCAACAAACAGATATAGGTTTGGATTGGGCCATGTTTGACAATAGGCTTATTCTAACCGCAGAATATTACAATCGGCTTACCAACAATATGCTCCTTTCCGTTGAGATGCCTGTAATTTCAGGATTTACCCAATCTTTGGACAATGTAGGTAAAGTACAAAACAGAGGGCTGGAGTTGGCTTTGGACTACAGAACCATGATCAATCAGGTAAACATCAGGTCCAACCTGAACCTGACTATCAATAGAAACAAGGTGTTGGAAATTAGGGGAGAAAATGACGAAATCTGGGCAGGTGGGTTCTATAGTACTTACAATGTAGCCCAAGTCGGAAGGCCATTGGCCATGTTTCATGGCTTCAAAATGGTAGGTATTTTTAATACTGATGCCGAAATTGAGGCTTGGCCGGATCAGGATGGAGCCGTACCCGGTACCTATAAGTATTTTGATGCCAACGGGGATGGGGTGATTTCCTATGACCAGCAGGACATGATTGAAATAGGTAATCCCCATCCGGATTATATTATAGGTTATACGCTGGGTGGAGATTTTAAGAATTTTGATTTTAACCTAATGTTTACCGGGGCTTTTAATTACGATGTTTTTAGAAATATAGAGGCCACCACCATGAATATGGATGGGGTGTTCAATATCCTTCAATCAGGAGTTAATCGCTGGAGATCTGCCGAAAATCCTGGAGACGGCAGAGGGGCCACTACCAATACTTGGAAATGGCAGCGGGAATCAAATTCCAGATATGTGTATGATGCTAGTCATGTGTGGTTGCGAAACATTACCTTAGGGTATACCATTCCTAAGAATCCCGTAGTTCCCCATGCAAGGGTGTTTTTCAGTGCAGAGAATCCGTTTTTATTTACTTCATTTCCCGGTACCAATCCGGAAGTCAACACCAGAGGAGGTATCAATATAGGGGTAGATGATGAAGCTTATCCAATGCCCAGAACTTTCACTTTAGGTGCAACAGTAAGATTCTAAATCATAAAATGACTTAAGACATGAAAAAATACATTAATACATTGTTCATTGGCCTGGGTGTTTTATTTGCTAGCACATCCTGTGATGATGAATTTCTTAATAAAACCGATCCTACAGTTTTGGTATCGGATAATTTTTACCAGACAGAAACGCAACTTGTACAGGCCGTTAATGGTGTATATGGTCAATTGAGGCCATGGCATTTAAGTCAATGGCAGTATACAGAATTTATCTCAGACAATACGACCCTGCATTTTAATCCGGGGAATAGGGGAAATGGACCAAGCTTAGAAGCCCTTGAGTTTTGGCAATATAATCCGGCTACTTCAAATATTACCAATCTGTACAACAGCACCTACGGTATCATGGTCAATGTCAATACCAGCTTGAGCAAGTTGCCGGAATCCAATGCCTCGGATGCGATCAAAAACAGGTCTGAGGGGGAATTGAAAATGATTAGGGCTTACCTTTATTTTCATTTGGTGCAACATTTTGGAGATGTGATTGTCATCACTGAACCGGTGAGCTCTCCTGCAGAAGCTTTTGAATACAACAGGTCTCCGGTGGAAACTGTTTACCAGCAAATCCTCTCAGATTTGAATGATGCAGTTGCTTTACTGCCTTCAAGTTATGGTGCGGATGATATTGGCAGAGTTACCAAAGGAGCAGCTTTAAGCTTGCTGGGTAAAGTACACCTGACCAGAAAAAATTATGCCGAAGCCATTGATGCCTTGACCCAGGTTACTTCCTTGGGTTATGATTTGCTTCAGGATTATGGGGCTGTTTTTGATCCGCAAAACAAAAATCACCAAGAATCCATTTGGGATATTCAGTATCAGGGAGATAATCAATTCGGTGTGGGAAGTAATTTCATTTACACCTTTGCACCAAGGGAGTCAGTTGGGGCAGTCATCGATTTTCCGGGTCAGGATGGTGGTGGATGGAATACGCCCACCAATGAAATAATCGCTTTGTATGAGGAAGGAGATTTAAGAAAAGAGGTGTCTTTGAAAGAAGGTTATACCAGCCTTGAAGGTACTTATATAGCTGTGCCTTATATCAATAAGTTTCACCACCCCCATTCCATCAGAGGAGTTACCAATGACAATTGGCCTGTAATCAGATATGCAGATGTGTTGTTAATGCTTGCGGAGGCCATCAATGAAGAGGAAGGTCCCACAGGAACAGCCTTAGGGTACCTGAATGAGATTCGAGACAGGGCCGGGTTGGAGCCGGTAAATGGCTTGGGTAAAGATGAGTTCAGAGAAGTGCTCCTTAATGAACGCAGGATAGAACTGGCATTTGAAAACCATCGCTGGTTTGATTTGAAACGGACGAAGACTGAAAGTGAGTTGGTAAATATGCTCAATGCCTATGGGTTAAGAGAAAGAGAAAACCCTACCACCTCCAGAGAAGGTATTCCATTTTCTAACAATGACTTTATATTTGAGGCCCATGAGATTTTGTTTCCAATTCCACAGGATCAAATGAGGATCAATTCTTCATTGGTACAGAATCCCGGTTATTAATTTTTATCTTTTTATTGGGTTTCAGAGGACTATGGTTTTCTGAAACCCAATTACTTTTATTAAACATTGCCAGAATATTTAATTATTCGCTTTGATGAAGATTGATTTAAAGATTATGAAATTCTTTTGTTTTTTAAAATTCAAAATATAATTTTTTTAATTCAAGTTTTTCGGATAGAACTATGATATACCTATCTGATTTGTAGGGGAAAGTGTGATTTATTTTTTCAGCACAGTACAGGACAGTTTTAGAAAAAATTAGGGTTTAATTGTGATTAAATTCATCATTAAACTGATGAATGAGTCAATTTACCCACTCAATTTAACCTATTTATTATGAAAAAAAATTGTTACCAATTTTTGGATAGCAAGCAGTTATTTACCCTTTTGGCTGCTTTGTTATTGAGTTTCGCTTCTTATGCGCAAAGCACCGTTTCCGGTGTTGTTCGCTCAGAAGGCGATAACGAAACCATACCGGGAGTGTCGGTATTGGTAAAAGGGACCACTCGAGGAACAGTTACTGATCTCGATGGGAAGTTTCAGGTAGAAGCTGCTGCAGGAGAAGTTCTTTCAGTAAGTTATATCGGGTACGCCACCAAAGAAATTACAATTCAAGGTGGTCAAACGCAATATGATGTAACCCTTGCATCTTCCATGAGTGACCTATCTGAGGTAGTTGTGGTAGGATACGGTAGTCAGTTGAAGAAAGAGATTACCGGAGCGGTACAAACCCTTGATGGAGATGACTTGATGGATATTCCCGCCACCCAAATAGGGCAAAAGCTTCAGGGGCAACTAGCCGGGGTTCAGATCAACCAAACCACAGGTAGACCGGGTCAGGGCATAAATGTTCGAATCAGGGGGCAATTGTCTGTTTCCGCAGGGAGTGATCCGTTATATGTAGTGGATGGTTTTCCTATCACGGGAAATATCTCTACTTTAAATCCGGATGAGATTCAGGACATCACAGTTTTGAAAGACGCTGCATCTACTTCACTTTACGGTTCTAGGGCAGCGAATGGTGTGGTTCTAATCACTACTAAAAGAGGTAAAGCAGGACAGTCGAGTGTTTCTCTCAATGTGTACAAAGGTTTACAAAATGTACCTCATTACAACCGTCTTGAAATGATGGATGCCGTTGAGTTTGCCCAGTTCAAAAAGGAATATTATGAAGATGCAGGCAGGGATGTTCCAGAGATGTTTCAGAACCCGTCTTCTTATGAAGGACAAACCCAAGATTGGTACGATGCCTTGTTACAAACCGCACCAATATCTAATTACAACCTGACCATTAACTCCAATACAGAAAAAATGAGTACCTCTGTAGTGGCAGGTTATTTTGATCAGGAAGGTGTAGTGCTTAATACAGATTATGAGCGTTTTTCCTTAAGGATCAATTCGGATTATAAGGCTTCTGAGAAAGTTTCTATGGGATTCAATATTGCCCCACAATACATTCGGGACAATACGCCTAGAACAGATGGTTCAAGAGGTACAGGTATATTGTTCAATGCTTTACATGCTTGGCCAAATATGCCAATTTACGATGACGAAGGTGAATTGACTTATTACAATAGATTCCCGGCAGAAACAGGTAATATCTTTGCCTATCCAAATTATGTGCGTTCTGCACTGGAAATCACTAATGAGACCAAGCAGACCAACTTGCTTTCCAACGCATACGTTCAATATGAGCCAATTGAAGGTTTGGTGGTTAAATCGACGATCAATGCAGAGATAAGAAATAGCAAATATTTTTATTTCAACCCCTCTACAGCTACCCAAGGAATCAACATTGCTATTCCAGCTGTTGCATCCTCTGTTAGGGATCATTATGATCATTTCAGCTGGTTGAATGAAAATACGGTTACTTACAACAAATCCATTAATGACCATAGTTTCGAGTTGTTAGGTGGGTTTACCAACCAGAAGTATAGAAGAGAAAGAACCAGAATATCAGCAAACACCTATGCGGATGATAGGCTTCCAACCATACAAGGCGCCATCAATATTAGTAGAGGTGGTACTTCATCTGATGTTCAGGAATGGTCTTTGACCTCCTTTCTTTCCAGATTGACTTACAACTTTAAAGGTAAATACTTAATGACAGCAGCCATTCGAGCTGATGGTTCTTCCAGGTTTGGAGCAGAAAATCGTTGGGGTGTATTCCCTTCTGTTTCCGCAGGTTGGGTTTTGTCTGATGAAGGTTTCTTGAATACCAGCGATAAAGTTTCCTTTGCCAAAATCAGAGGTAGCTTTGGGGTGACAGGTAACAATAATATTGGTAATTATACGCAGTACGCTTTGGTTAACAATACTGTAAATTCTGTGTTTGACAATACAGTAGTACCGGGAGCAGCGATTACCTCCTTATCTAACCCTTACCTAGGTTGGGAAACAACCAGACAATTTGATATAGGACTTGATTTAGGTTTATTTGATGATAGGGTAACATTCATTTATGATTTTTACGCTAAAAATACTTCCAACCTGTTGTACAATGTGCAGATTCCTCAAGAGGCCGGTTTTGGAAGCTTCACAGATAATATCGGTGAAATCAAATTCTGGGGACATGAATTTTCTATCTCTTCCAGAAATACGGAGGGAAGATTGGTGTGGACAACCAATGCCAATATTTCCTTTAATAGGAATGAGGTAGTAGCCTTGGCCGATGGAATTGACAGGGTTTATGGTTCTTATCATATTACGCAAGTAGGACAGCCTTTTGGTCAATTTTACGGCTTGAACAAATTGGGTAATTATATGAATCAGGAAGATTTAGACAATTCACCACAGGTTCCGGGTAGATCTACGGTAGGATCTATTAAACTGGAAGACGTAAATGGCGATGGTATTATTACTCGTGGTGGTGACAATGATGACCGAACCATTATAGGTAACCCATTCCCTGACTTTACTTACGGCATTACCAATAATTTCAAATATGGAAAATGGGATTTGAACATCATTGCTTCCGGTTCTCAAGGTCATCAATTGTACATGAGACACCTATACAGTACTGCCAATTTGGATGGTGTGTTTAACATGGTTGCTAAAGCCACGGATCGTTTCCGATCGCCTGAGGATCCCGGAGAAGGAATCTTCGGTACCACAGTTGGAGGTGGTAATGTGACAGGAATTGAAAGAGATTGGGCAAATAGTAATTTTGTTTGGGATGCTTCTTTCTTCTCTATTAAAAACATTACTCTTGGATATGATATTGGCAAGATTGCCAATGTGGTGAAAGCAGCCAGGCTATACGCTTCAGTTCAGAATGTCTATATTTTTACTCCATACTGGGGTGGTGGTAATCCTGAGGTTAGTCAAGACAATGGTAGTGGAGATGGTGGAAACCTAAGCCCAGGAGTTGACCTTACAGGTTATCCAATTCCGCGTACCTTCACTATCGGTGCAAACATTACATTCTAATCAGGCTTTTTACCTTAATTTGATTAAAAATGAAAAAAATAAATATATTCATTGTGCTTTTGGGTATTATGGTGTCAAGCTGTGAAGAGTTTTTGACCCTATCACCTGAAACGGCACTAAGTTCAGCCACCTTTTATAAAACAGAGGCGGATTTTGAACAAGCAGTTAATGCTACATATGCCCCGTTGCGTTCTATAGCAAATAGCCGATCTTGGTTATTGTGTGAAATGCGATCTGACAATACAATTTATGCTAGAAATATCAATTTTGGAGCCACAGAGCAACAAGAAGATATTTCCGACCATGCCTTGCCGGAAGCTGATGGAATTACTTCCAACGGCCATGTACTCAGTCAGTATCGTCAAGACTATTTGATCATTGCCAGAGCCAATCAAATTCTTTCGGTTATTGATGAGGTAGAGTTTGACCAAACAAGTAAGGATAACCTTAAAGGCCAAGCCCTTTTCTTAAGAGGATATGCCTATTATGAGTTGGCAAGGTATTTTGGTGGAGTGCCGCTTCATTTGGAGCCGGTAACTGCTCGTGAGGAAGCTGCGTTGCCTGTTTCCCCGGAAGCAGATATTTACAATCAGCTTATTAGTGATATTCAAGCCTCTATTTCAATGCTTCCTGTTCGGTCCTCTCAGGGCGTAGGAAGGGCTTCAAAAGGAACGGCTCAAATGTTATTGGCGGATGTTTACATTACCCAAAAGAAATGGGCAGAGGCTGAGACTTTGTTAAGAGCGATTGTTAATAGTGGAGAATATGAGCTTATTGGAAACTATGAAGACGTGTTTTCTGAAAGTGTAGGTAATAAAAACAATATGGAATCCTTATTTGAAGTTCAGTTTCTCGAAGGACCTGAAGGCCTGAATAGTAGCTTCTTGTATAGTTTTATGCCTCGACCGATTTCTTCTCAGGAGTTACAGCCAATTACGGGTACTTCCAATACTCAAGGACTTGATGGTGAAGGTAATAATGTTCCTACGCCGGATATTATTGAGGCATTCGAAGATGGAGATTTGAGAAAGGATGCGTCTATCGCTTATGTAGAGATTGAAGGTAGTGACAGGGAAGATAAAGTATATCCCTACATTAAGAAATATGCAAAACACCATGATTTACACGGAAATCATGGCACCAATTGGCCTATTTACAGGTATGCAGAAGTTTTACTTTTCTTGGCAGAAGCCCTTAATGAGCAAGGTAAAACAGCAGAGGCAGCGGCATACCTTAACCAAATCAGAGATAGAGCAGGTTTGGAAGCCACTACCGCTTCAAGTCAGAGCGATATGAGAGAAGCGATCTTTAAAGAAAGAAGAGTTGAATTTGCTTTTGAGAACAAAAGATGGTTTGATATCACCAGGGCCGACAGGGTTCAGGAGATCATTGGTGCATTTGGTCAAAGAGCTATGGCCAATCCTCTGGATTATTATTATCCTGAAGGGGCGACGTTTAGGGATCATGCTTTTTCAAACATCACTAAATACTATGCATTACCTGCAGCGGAAGCGGAGATAACCCCTCACTTCTAATCAGGTTTGTATTTAAATTTAAATCTCAATAAGGGTTTAAGGTACAACGGAAAGCGACAAAGCTTTCCGTTGTTTTTTGGGTTTTTATGACCAAAGGTTTTATTTCGACATTATTGGTTATCATAAGCTGCGAATTTGGGTTAATTTTAAAATTGGTTTCAAGCCTGTGGTAAACAATTGATTGTAGGAAGCTGAATTAACAACAAACTTATGTATAAAATTAAAATGATGAAGAATTGGCTAATGGCCGGCCTGATCCTGTTAATGATGGGTTCATGCGGGCAAAGCGATGGCGATCAGAAGGAGGTACATCCCAAAGTAGCCAAATTAAAATTGCCGACAGGTTTTGAAGCCGAACACCTATACAGCCCCGGAGAAAATGATCAGGGCTCTTGGGTAGGGATGACTTTCGATGACAAAAATAGACTCTTGACCGTCGATCAATATGGAGCAATTTATCGATTGGAAGTTCCTGCAATTGGATCAGACTCATTGACTCCCACTGTTCAAAAACTGATCATAGGAGATAATGGAGACGACAAAATTGGAATGGGATATGCCCAAGCCTTATTGTATGCTTTCAATAGCCTGTATGTTATGGTTAATCACCGTGCCAATGATGATTTTGACAAAAGCACAGGTCTCTATAGACTACAAGACACCAATGGTGATGACCAATTTGATAAAATAACCACCTTAAAAGAATTTACCGGAAGTCCTGGTGAACATGGTCCACACAGTATGGTTGTTTCTCCTGATGGTCAATCCATCTACATTGTTGTAGGTAACCATATAGATGTTCCGGAAATGGACCATTATAGGATTCCACGTGTATGGGAGAATGACAACCTGATCCCTGAAATCAAGGACCCCAGAGGCCATGCGAACAGCAGAGGTGCACCGGGAGGATGGGTAGCTAAAATTGACCCTGAAGGTAAAGAATGGGAATTGGTAAGTGTGGGTTATAGAAACCCCTTTGATGTAGCCTTCAACGAAGTAGGTGACTTGTTTACCTATGATTCTGATATGGAATGGGACTTTGGAATGCCGTGGTACCGTCCTACACGAATTAACCATGTAACCAGTGGAAGTGAATATGGATGGAGAACAGGAAATATGAAATGGTCTCCGGAATATACAGACAACCTTCCGGCAGTGTTGAATATCGGACAGGGATCACCAACCAATGTTTTTTATGGAAGCAAAGCCAAATTTCCGGAAGAATACCGCAATGCATTGTATGCATTCGATTGGAGTTTTGGGATCATGTATAAAATTAATCTTACTCCTAGTGGAGGTTCCTATTCCGCTACAGGTGAGGAATTTATTTCAGGTTCACCTTTGCCATTAACAGATGGAGTAATTGGACCTGATGGAGCGCTGTATTTTATGACAGGAGGAAGACGTTTGGAGTCTGACTTGTACCGGGTTCATTATACAGGAGACTTGAGTGGAGAGAGTAAAGGAGGCCTTACAGAGGCAGATTTACCTGAGGAGCATAAAATAAGAAGAAGTCTGGAAGCTTACCATACAGGGGCTAAATCCGGTGCGATTGATTTTGCTTGGCCATATTTGAGCTATAGCGATCGCTTTGTTCAGTATGCCGCAAGAATTGCGGTGGAACATCAGCCATTGTCCGAATGGCAAAGTAAAGCCCTTAATGAAACCAATACCAAGGCCTTGACACAAGCCATTATTGCCTTGGCAAGACATGGAAAAGCTTCTCAAAGAGACCAGATGATTCAAGCTTTGATGAAAGCTGATTATGGATCGCTTGATGAGGGAGACAAAATGAATTTGGCCAGGGCTTTTGAAGTAGTAATCGCCAGACATGGAAACCCATCAGGAGCGGTAAGAAATCAATTGATAGCCTATTTGGATGAGCATTTCCCTGCAGAGACCAATGAAATAAACAGGGTTATGGGTAAAGTCTTGGTTAAATTGGAAGCTCCATCCGCTGTGCCTAAGTTATTGGGCATGTTGGACGAAGCAGAAGATGATCCTAATTTCCAAAAAACCCTTACAGCTTCCTCTGATTTGATCATGAGAAACCCAAGGTATGGATTGGATATCGCCAATATGCTGGCCAATGTTCCACCGGCACAACAGACTTATCTGGCCACTGTGCTTGGAGGTGCGAAAGCAGGTTGGGATGAATCTTCTTATGAAGAATATTTTAACTGGACCAATAACGCCTTCCAATACAAAGGAGGAAGAAGTTATGTGGGCTTTATAGACCGGGCAAGGAAGATGGCACTAAGTACCGTTCCAAAATCCAAATTTGATCATTATGATGAATTGTCCGGTGGAAAAAGACTTTCAGGTTCAGGAAACGAAATTGTAGAAACGACTATTCAGCCTGAAGGCCCGGGTAAAAGATGGACAGTGGAAGAAGCAGCACCTTTGGTAGAGGATCTTAAAGGAAGAGATCTGGAAAAAGGCAAGGCCATGTTTAATGCCACGCTTTGTAGCTCATGTCATGCCATGGGAGGTGAAGGTGGAGTTGTTGGGCCGGACCTTACGCAATTAGGTACCAGGTTTAGCCCTAAAGATATCCTTGAAGCAACAATTAATCCGAATGATGTCATTTCAGATCAATATGCTGCAATGGTTTTCGTTATGGGAGACAAGTCTTCTGTGGTGGGTAGACTCCTTAGAGAAGATGAAACGACTTACTATGTGTCCCAAAATCCTTTTTCTCCGGATATGATTATGGAGATACCAAAGGATAAAGTGACAAGCACCAAAGAGTCTGAAGTTTCAGTGATGTTACCCGGCTTGGTCAATAGACTTAATGCAGAGGAGCTAAAAGATTTGATGGCATACCTTGTGTCAGGAGGAAATCCCAATCACGAAGTGTATCAATAAACTTTAAATTAATATGAATTTCAGGCCAAGCAAGTATTGTTTGGCCTGAAAACTTTCAACCTAAATCATCACCTAATGAAAAATATACTTAAAATAACCTCAGTGCTTGCATTTTCTGCACTGACCTTTGCCTGTGGCTCCGGCCAACAAAAAGAGGAAACTGCAACTGTTCAAGAGGAAAGTCCTGCCAAGGCAGATTCAAATGATGGCTTTGTCAAGATTTTTGATGGTGAAAGCCTGAATGGTTGGGATGGAGATGCCACCTACTGGAGGGTGGAAAATGGCACCATAGTAGGGGAGATTACAGAAGAGACCAAATTGGAAAGAAATCATTTTATAATTTATCAAGGTGGTCAACCTGCAGACTTTGAGTTCAAAGCGGAGTTTAAAATTACTGAAGCAGGTAACTCAGGCGTCAATTATCGAAGTGAACCGGTGGAAGGTTTAGCGCATGCCCTTAAAGGTTACCAAGCAGATATTGACGGGAAAAATAATTATACAGGACAGAATTACGAAGAGAGAAAAAGAACAACACTAGCTTATATCGGTCAACAAACCAAGATTAATCCTCAAGAAAAAGAAGGCAACCTCAGAGCCAATGTGGAGAAAAATGCTTGGTTGGGCCTTGAAGTAGTGAAGGAATTAGGAGATAGGGCCGAAATGAGAAAAGTAGTGAAGTCCAATGATTGGAATGAAATACGTATTGTTGCCAAAGGCAACCGTTTGAAACACTATATCAACGGCACCCTTATGAGTGATGTTACTGATGAGGATCCTGCCAATAGCACTTCCAAAGGATATTTAGGCATGCAGGTGCATGTAGGGCCTCCAATGCAAGTAGCTTATCGCAATATTTATTTAAAAAATCTTTAATTTTAGCTGTTTATATAAATCGACAATGCCTTCACCGAGATGAACCCTACAGAGCAGGATAGTTTGCCGGAAATGGATTGTTATTTTAGTCAAATTAAGCTTAAAAAAATATATGAATCCAAAGAATCAGCGTTGGAAAGGGAAGGTAGGAAATGTAAAACAGCTGGGAGGTATCGAAACTGCCATATTGGACAATGGGACAGGCAAAGGTGTCAGAATAGCCAATATTGATACAGGAGCAGGATTTCGCTACCAGCTTGTTTTGGACAGGGCCATGGACATATCCACAGCCCAGTTTGGGGAGCATGGACTTGCTTGGATAAGCCATGTGGGCATTACTCCCCCCGCTCCATTTACTGCTGATGGTATAGATTGGTTAAGTACTTTTGGTGGAGGCTTACTTACCACTTGTGGTCTTTCGCATGTGGGAGGTCCTGAGAATGACGCGTATGGAAAGAGGGGATTGCATGGGAGGATTTCCAATAATCCTGCCGAGATCATTGCCATAAAACAACCGGACATTCATTCGGGAGATTTAGAAATGCATATTACAGGCTTGATTAAGGAATGCAGTGTGTTCGGGCCTAATCTTCTACTGAAAAGAACCATTTCCGGTATTTTGGGGCAGCCTTACCTTAAAATATCAGATGAGATTACCAATATCTCCAATGTTGAGGCTCCTCATATGTTGCTCTACCATGTTAATTTTGGTTGGCCTTTGGTAGATGAGGGGACGCAAATAATTTGGAATGGATCTTGGGAAGCCCGCGATGGTGGCCCAAACAATCGAATTTTTAATAAGGACAACGATTTTAAATCCTGTCCTGCGCCTATGGAAGCGCATAGCGGATTTGGTGAAGATGTGGCTTTTATCAAGCCAAGTCCTGAATCTGATGACCGTTGCAGAGCCGGTTTGTACAATTCATCCTTGGGTTTTGCTTTTAGGATGACTTTTGATAAAAGCCAACTGCCTTGGTTGATCAACTGGCAGCATTGGGGAGAAAATGAGTATGTTACCGCCTTGGAGCCGGGAACCAATCCTCCTTATGGACAAGCCCAAGCCAGGGAAGAAGGAACCTTGATCCTATTAAAACCGGGAGAAAAAAGAAAGTATGAATTGGTGTTTGACATTCTAACAAACAAGAAAAAAATTCAATCATTTATAGAAAACAAAGCGTAATACATTAACAATAAATCAAAATAGAACCTATGAGTTTGGCAAAAAAAGCATTAGAAGAAGGACAGGGTATTTTGCGTTTGGCACCTACCTGGGTACCCAGATCTTTTTGTGTACCCGGAAGAAGGATTAAGCTTCACCCGGATGATTATTATATATTAGGAGGCGAAAGAGGTGGAATTGATGAGCGATGGTTTTCGTCTACCTGCCCTGCTGAAAACGGTCCCCTTACCGGTGAGCATGAAGGCTTAAGTAAAGTGGTCTTAGGAGAAGACGGAAAAGAAGAACAAATTTTATTGAAGGATGTCATTGATGAGCTGAAAGGTGAAATCATAGGAGACAGGCTTTGGGACGAATACGAAAGCTGGCCAATGTATTCTAAGTTTTTTGACAATATGGGCCCATTGCCACACCATATTCACCACAATGATGAACATGCTGCTAAAATCGGTATGAAAGGCAAGCCAGAAGCGTATTATTTTCCACCTCAACTGAACAATCACGGAGGAGATTTCCCTTATACTTTTTTTGGAATAGCTCCGGGTACTACCAAAGAACAAATCAAAGAATGTCTCAAAAACTTTAATAAAGGAGACAATAAGATTACCAGCTTTTCTCAGGCCTTCAAACTGGATCCGGGAACCGGATGGGATGTTCCTCCGGGGATGCTACACGCTCCTGGCAGTATGTGTACCTATGAACCTCAGAAATCTTCTGATGTATTTGCCATGTACCAATCATTGGTTAATGAAGCCATCATTCCTGAGGAATTGTTATGGAAAGGAACACCAAAAGACAGGATAGGTGATTATGACCAATTGATGGAAGTGATTGACTGGGAATTAAACGTTGATCCTAATATTCTGGAAACTCGTTTTATGGCTCCTATACCTGTCAAGGACACCGAAGAGATGGAAGCAGAAGGTTATATTGAAAACTGGATATGTTATAGATCCGAAGCTTTCAGTGCCAAAGAACTGACCGTTCTTCCCGGCCAAACAGTAGTAATAAAAGACAGTGCTGCCTATGGGATGATCATGATGCAAGGTCATGGAACCATGGGAGCTTGGGATATAGAAACACCTTCTTTGATTCGTTATGGTCAACTGACCCATGATGAGTATTTTGTAACCGAAAAAGCAGCTCAGGAAGGAGTGAAAATCACCAACCTTTCCAAAACTGATCCCATTGTAATGCTGAAACACTTTGGTCCAGAAAATCCGGATTTGAGCATTTAGAAGCTTAAAGGATAACTATTGGAAGCCTCATTTGAATGGGATTCCAATAGTTATTTATTAAATTGATGAAAAATTTTAAACAGCGAATTCTAAGGTGAATATTCATCTTAAAACGGCCGTTTAATAGTATGATTTAAATTAATTATTCATTGCTAACCATATTAAATTATGTCCCAAAATAATTTCCCTAAATTACATAATGCAACATGGCCTGGAATAGTTGGAAAAGGTCCTGATTCCGAGCCTATCATTTCATTTGATGAGATGTTACAAAATACCGCCAACGCTGAAGTAGATGGCGTTAAATTTGACGGTGTGGACATCGGACTATTTGATCCCCATATTGATTTAGAAATGGATGATGACGGGGTAAAAA
This sequence comes from Cyclobacterium sp. 1_MG-2023, assembly GCF_030546805.1. Lineage (GTDB taxonomy): Bacteria > Bacteroidota > Bacteroidia > Cytophagales > Cyclobacteriaceae > Cyclobacterium. The sequence goes on from NZ_JAUOPC010000015.1 coordinate 41,793, forward strand.
AATTAGCAGATAAAGTTTCCGCTCTTGATCTAAATATTGGAAGTGTGGTGGCTCCCATCTGGGGAGGACCAATTCTTGGTTCGAAGGAAGACAGAGCAACCTACCTGGATTTATTGGAAAAATCCTGCAAGCTGGCAAAAAAATTAAGAGACATAGGGGTTAGACCTTATGGAATTGTTAGAATAGATACCGCTAGTAGCCCTGAGTTGTGGGCAAAAGACCCTAAAGGAAGCCAAAAAATTATTGTAGATACCCTCAAGGAAGCCGCCAAAATTGCTGAAAATTACGGAGAAAAACTTGCTGCCGAAGGTGAGATCTGCTGGGGAGGAATGCACAGTTGGAAAATAATGCTTGAAACGCTTGAATCTGTAAATAGCCCTTATTTAGGATTTCAGGCAGATATGGCCCATACATTATTGTACACCTTGGGTTATAATTATCCTGAACATAGATTACTTCCTGAAGGATATGACTGGAAAGATAAATCTGTCTGGAAGGCTGCTTTAAAAGAAATGACAGACGCATTAAGGCCTTGGACCATTGATTTCCATGTAGCTCAAAATGATGCCACTGTCTTTGGTTCCGGATCACATGACAAAACAGGTAGACATTGCCTGGCGAATGATCCTAACGGTAAACTGGATATCGCAGAGGATGCAGGTTACTGGCTTCGGGATGAAAATGGAGAATTGACCAAAGCTTTTCAGCACATGTGCTGGGACGGATGCATGTTCCCTAATGAAGTGATGAAAAAGGAAGACACCTGGAACAATATCCTGGCAGCCTTGATTTCGGTAAGAGAAAAACATGGTTGGAAAGCATAGTGTCAAGCTTACTTTCGCCAACAATTGATTAGCAACCAAAATAATAAAAAATGTCAGAGAAAAAGAAAATAAGAATAGGACTAATAGGTACGGGCCTTATGGGCAGAATCCATACCAACGGGTACAAGAGATTGGGAGACTTTTTTCCTGAATATGAGTACCGTCCGGTCTTGCAAGCCGCATGTTCCAGAAGGGAAGATAAAATTAAAGAATTTGCAGAACAGTGGGGCTATGCCTCCTATGAAACAGATTGGAGAAAAATAATTGAAAGAGACGATATCGACGCTGTTGATATTTGTACCCCTAACAACACCCATGCAGAAATTGCGATTGCAGCTGCAAAAGCAGGGAAAATGATTCTCTGTGAAAAACCGCTTTCCAGAACCTTGGAAGAAGCAGAAGAAATGGTGAAGGTTGTGGAAGAAACAGGGGTGAAAAACACTGTATGGTACAACTACAGAAGAGTACCGGCCGTAACCTTGGCCAAGCAAATTGTTGATTCAGGTAAGTTGGGAAAAATCTTTCATTACCGTGCCAACTTCCTTCAGGATTGGACCATAAGCCCTGAGTTGCCACAAGGCGGAGATGCCTTATGGAGACTGGATGCTGCCACAGCCGGTTCAGGTGTGACAGGTGATCTTTTGGCCCACTGTATTGATACTGCCATGTGGTTAAATGGTGGCATCAAAGATGTTTCTGCCATGACGGAAACCTTTATCAAGGAAAGGGTACACCAAGGAAGTGGTGAAAAACAAAAAGTAGAAATAGATGATGCTTGTGCATTCCATTGCCATTTTGATAATGGTTCGTTGGGTCTATTTGAAGCAACTCGTTATGCTAGAGGTCATAAAGCCCTCTATACCTTTGAAATCAATGGAGAACATGCTTCCATTAGATGGGATCTACATGACCTCAACAGGTTGGAATTCTTTGACCATAATGATGAGCCTGAAGTAAGGGGGTGGCGTTCTGTACATGTTACGGAAGGTGATCAACCATATATGGATCGTTGGTGGATTCCCGGTACAAGCATTGGCTATGAGCATTCCTTTATCCACCAAGTTGCTGACTTCTTCAAAAGCTTGGAAGGAAATGAACCATGCCACCCAACCTTCAGAGATGCGTTTGAAACACAGAAGGTTTGTGAAGCTGTCTTAGACTCAGCTAAATCCAGAAGCTGGAAAGATACAGGTGTTGATTGGCAAGAATAATTCCAATAAGTTCATTTAATACCTAGGAACAAGCCAAGCCTTTCAGTTTTGAAATGGCTTGGCTTTTTTTCTTAGGGACAGGTTTGAATAATATGATAGGGTATAGCTAATTGAAGGAATTGATTTTATTTTTTGGCCTTAATCCTGGTGTTTTTTTAGCTTCAATGTTAGGAAGACCTAAGGGTATAGCTGGCTTTAATCAAATTTTTATTTATTAAGGAAAAAAACAGCTGATAGATTTATGATTGTTCTCATGTTCAAAAAACAGCAATGGAATAAATGTTATATTTGTAATTAACAAAAAGTTAAAAAAGTATGAATAGTATTTCATCCACCATAGAATTTTTAAAGCAAAGCTTAGCAGTCGTTGCTAGTGCTGAAAGCATGGATTGGTTGGAACTTCAGGTAGCTAAGATTAAAGCGGACAAGGGGTCCATGAAGCTGTTTTTATCTTTTAGCCAAGCTTCCCGACATTTTTCCAAGCATCCAATGGATTTGCCTATTGAAACCTTACAAAAGGCAGAAGCAATTAGAAGTGGTTTTTCCTTGAAAAACTGGACCGGATTGCAGACAGCTCGGGTGATATTGGTATTGGAGGCCTTTTCGGAAGACCATAAAAAATGGTTTGAAGACATGGAGAAACTTTTTGAATCCGCAGATATTCATGAGCAAGAAGCACTATATGCAGCCTTGCCTATTTACCCTTTTCAAGAAAAATTTACAAAGCGTGCTGCTGAGGGGTTGAGAAGCAATATGACTTCCGTTTTCGATGCCATTGCCCTTAACAATCCTTATCCTGCAGACTATTTAAGTGAGCAGGCGTGGAATCAGATGGTCCTAAAAGCTATTTTTATGCAACGTCCACTTTATCGGATTGTGGGGGTTGAGCAACGTCAGAATGTTAATTTGGCAACCACCCTTGTTGATTATATCCATGAACGCTGGTCTGCCGGTAGAAATGTAATTCCGGAGTTGTGGCGCTTTTTAAGTCCGTTTATTAATGAAGAAATTGTTGGCCTTTTAGAAAAGGTTGGGGAAAAGGGAGACGAGCTGGAGAAGTTGGCAGCAGCCCTAGCCTGCCATGAAAGTGACAACCTAGCTGCCAAAGAGCTATTGGCCAAGCAGCCGGAAATAAAAGAAAAGATTGAAAATGGAGAAATCAATTGGGAGAGAATAGGTGAAGATTTTGAAGCTCTAAACTAAATTACTGGCAAAGTTTGCCGTTTTCACTTGATATTTTCCGTTCATTTGTAATCGTTATGATTTGCATTTAATTTAACATAGGTTAGTATATAAATTTGAGCGTTATGATGTATATAGATCCACACATACATGTTACTTCCAGAACTACGGATGATTACGAAGCCATGCAAAAAGCGGGCATCGTAGCCATTATTGAGCCTGCATTTTGGTTGGGACAAGCAAGAACCAAAGTAGGAAGTTTTCAGGATTACTTTAGCAGCTTGGTAGGTTGGGAACGTTTCAGAGCCAAGCAATTTGGGATTGTGCATTATTGCACCATCGGGCTCAATTCTCGTGAAGCCAATAATGTAGCCTTGGCCGAAGAGGTGATGGAGTTGCTGCCACTTTATGTAAGTAAAGAAGGAGTAGTGGCCATCGGTGAGATTGGGTATGATGACCAAACAGAGGCAGAGGATAGATTCTATCGCTTGCAACTTGAATTGGCAAAGGAAGTAGACTTGCCTGTTATGATTCACACTCCACACAGAGACAAAAAGAAGGGAACCATAAGAAGTATGGATGTGAGTGAAGAGCATGGCCTTGCTCCGAATATGGTCATTGTGGATCATAACAATGAAGAAACTGTAAATGATGTTCTTGATCGAGGTTATTGGGCTGCCTTTACCATTTATCCCCATACCAAAATGGGGAGTGAGCGAATGGTAGAAATAGTCCGTCAGTATGGCCCTGAGCGAATAATTGTAGACAGTGCTGCCGATTGGGGGATCAGTGACCCTTTGGCTGTGCCAAAAACAGCTGCTCTGATGCGTGAAAAAGGTATTCCGGAAGAGCATATCAAAATGACTTGCTATGGAAATGCCTTGAAAGCTTATGGCCAAAGTGGGCAGATGGAGGAAAAAGACTGGTTAGAAAAAGAGCCAATCGACCAAACAAAAAAAATGGGTGGAAATACTGTACTTAGAGGAGGACAAAACCCTCGAGTAGACAGTGATTCCTCAAATATTATAGAGAATTAAATTTACTGATGTCATCTATCATCGCACACATTAAGCTCACCCGACCGGCAAATATTGTTACCGCAATTGCAGATATATTGGCTGGTGCAGCCATTTCCGGCGCGGTTTATCTCTTGATACAGGATATGGATCAGGACATTATCAAGTCCATTGCTTGGCTGATATTGTCCACCATAGGCTTATATGGAGGAGGTGTTGCGTTTAATGATGTCTTTGATGCAGAACTCGACAGTGTCGAAAGACCTGAACGCCCAATTCCAAGCGGGCAAGCCTCGGTCAAAAGTGCCGGAATAATGGCTTTTCTTTTGCTTTTGGTAGGAGTAATGGCCGCCTGGCAAGTAAGTACTTTTTCTGCAGGCATTGCCTTAAGTGTGGCTTTACTTGCTGTGCTTTATGATGCATGGGGGAAACATCAAAATATATTTGGTCCCATAAATATGGGGCTTTGCAGGGCAGGGAATTTGCTGTTAGGCATGAGTCTAATAGAAGGAGCAGTGCAAAGTTATTGGTACATTGGCCTAATCCCTCTGCTTTATGTTGCTGCCATTACAATGGTAAGTCGTGGTGAAGTTCATGGCCAAAATATCTTGGCACTAAAATCAGGTTTGGCGATATATGCAGTCATTGTAGGATTTATATTCCTATTGGCCTATAGTAATATCGAGGATTGGTGGGAAAGCTTGCCTTTCTTGGCTTTGCTAAGTTACTTTATTTTTCCCCCACTCGTTAAAGCCTTGAAGTACAAAGAGCCCGCATTAATCGGGAAATCTGTTAAAGCGGCAGTGTTGGCTTTGATCATTGTGAATGCCGCCATTGCTGTTGCCTTTGCCGGCTGGATAGTAGGCTTGGTGATTTTACTTTTATTACCTTTATCTTTGCAACTGGCAAAAGGGTTTGCGGTTACCTAGTGAACCAAAAGAGGCTTAAATTACTTATTTATAAAGAGCAAGAAGTTCTTAGGGACAATCATATTTAAAATGAAAAAAGTGGCACATCAATCTATAGAACAAGTTTTTAGTGTTCCTTACAATTACCAAGTCTTTTTCACAAAAGCATTGTTTTCAATTGATAACAATCTTTTTGCTGACTTGGTAAGTGGACAGAAAATCCCTAAGGTATATTTTGTGTTGGATGAAGGGGTGGTACTTACCAACCCTAATCTTATTGCCTCTATTCAACAATATTCAGAGAAAAACAGTGATGTTTTTAAGCTTTGTGCAGCTCCCCTAGTGATCCCCGGTGGAGAGCAGGTAAAGAATGATCAGAACTACTTTCAGCAGGTGCTTAAGGCTACAGACGAATATGGAATAGACAGGCATTCTTATATTGTTGGTCTAGGTGGAGGAGCGCTGTTGGATATGGTGGGCTTTGCAGCCACTATTGCCCACAGAGGGATCAGGCATATTCGTATTCCAACTACTGTTCTTTCTCAAAACGATTCCGGAGTAGGAGTAAAAAATGGCATCAACGCCTTTGGTAAAAAGAATTATTTAGGTTCCTTTTGCCCTCCATATGCGGTGATCAACGACAGTGATTTTTTACAGACTCTTGAGCAAAGAGACTGGAGATCCGGTATATCTGAGGCCTTAAAGGTTGCCTTGATCAAAGACGCTTCTTTTTTCTTGTGGATTGAGGAAAAGGCTGAGGAACTTCTGGATAGAGAAAGCCCTGCCATGCAAGAATTAATCTACCGTTGTGCACAAATGCATTTGGACCATATTGCCTCGGGAGATCCCTTTGAAACCGGATCCTCCAGACCATTGGACTTTGGACATTGGGCCGCACACAAGTTAGAGCACCTGACAGATTATAAGGTAAGACATGGAGAGGCTGTTGCCATTGGCATTGCCTTGGATACTACGTACTCATTTCTTGCCGGCAAGCTTTCTGAAAATGAATTAAATCGGGTCTTGAATGTTATTGCCCATCTTGGTTTTGATCTATACCAGCCTGAACTTTCCGGTGAGGTTTTGTTGAAAGGTCTGGAAGAGTTTAGGGAACATCTGGGGGGAGAGCTTACCATTATGCTTTTAGACAAGATTGGCCATGGTGTGGAAGTACACGAAATGGACAATGATTTGATAATTAATGCCATAGGTAAACTCAAAGACTTACAACTTGAATCTCCGAAGGCCTAAACAAAATCTTTGAATAAATAATTATAGCGTAACCTATCCTATGCAAGTATCCGATTTCCATTTGACCTATTGTACCAATATTCATCCCGGGGAAAGTTGGGAGGCTACCTTTAAAAACTTAAAAGAATACATTCCCAAAATTAAGGGAGAATTGTCAGTGGAAAAGCCTTTTGCTATAGGTTTAAGGCTCTCTGATGAGGCAAGTCGGGAATTGATAAAGCCTGAACAATTGGACCTATTCAAATCTTGGCTCAGTACTAATAATTGTTATGTTTTTACTTTCAATGGATTTCCCTTTGGCGGATTTCACAGGCAGGTGGTGAAAGACGAGGTGCATCTTCCGGATTGGAGTACTGAGGAAAGGAAGGCCTATACCTTAAGGCTCTTTACCATACTGGCGCAAATTATGCCTGCAGATATGGATGCGGGTATTTCCACTTCTCCCTTGAGTTATAAGTATTGGCACAAATCCTCAGCGGCTTTGGACCAGCTCATGGCGCAGTCTTGTGCACATATCATGGAGGTGGTGGAATACCTTTATCAATTGAAACTGGATAAAAATTTAGACCTTCACTTGGACATTGAACCGGAACCGGATGGTGTGATTGAAGAGTCTAAAGGTTTGATACATTTTTTCAAGGACTGGCTTATTCCAAAGGGTGGGCCTATCTTGTCGAAGAAATTTGGGCTTTCAGCCGAGGAAGCAGAAGCAGCCATTAAAGACCATGTTCAGGTTTGCTATGATGTATGTCACTTTGCAGTAGGCTACGAAGACCATGAAGAAGTACTAGATGCTTTTGAAAAAGAAGGTATTAAGATTGGGAAGTTCCAATTAAGTGCTGCTTTGAAAGCCAATATCCCCACTGAAATCAACCAAAGACGTGCAGTAGAAAAAGCCCTTTTGCCTTTTGTGGAATCCACTTACCTGCATCAGGTGATAGGTAGAATGGAAGACAGTACCTTACATGCTTACCCGGATCTTCCCGATGCCCTTATGGATTTGGCTACCACCAAAGAGCTAGAATGGCGAATCCATTTTCATGTACCATTATTTCTATCAACGTATGGAGATGTACATTCTACTCAAGAAGATATTTTAAGCGTATTGAAATTAAATGGTGAAAGGAAACTTACCAGTCACCTAGAAGTGGAAACCTATACATGGGAAGTTTTGCCGGAAGACATCCATTTGTCATTGGATCAGTCCATTGCCAGGGAATTAAACTGGGTAAAAAATAACATCAAATGAAAAAGACAGTTGTTCTGAATGTAGTTGCCCTTTCTCAAAGGCTGATAGGAGAACATACTCCATTTTTAAAGCAATGGAGTGATAAAAAGCAAAAAGCAGCAATAAAACCTGTATTGCCGGCGGTTACCTGTTCCTCTCAATCTACCTACCTCACAGGTAAATGGCCAAAAGACAACGGAATAGTAGGCAATGGTTGGTATTTTAAAGATGAGTGTGAAATAAAATTTTGGAGACAATCCAATCATTTGGTACAATCTCCTAAAGTCTGGGATGCATTGAAAGCAGAAAATCCCGATTTTACTTGTGCCAATATGTTTTGGTGGTACAATATGTATTCCTCTGTTGACTATGCTGTAACCCCAAGGCCGTTGTACCCTTCAGATGGGAGAAAATTACCGGATATTCATAGCCAACCAATGGCCTTAAGGGATCGCCTGCAAAAAGAATTGGGCCAATTCCCATTGTTTTCATTTTGGGGACCCAATGCCAATATTTCCTCTAGCCAATGGATAGCAGATGCTTCCTTGAAAGTAGATGAATGGTATGACCCAACCTTGACTTTGATTTACTTACCTCACTTGGATTATGCCTTACAGAAATTTGGGATTGATTTTGAAAAAATAAGTACAAGTTTGAATGAAATTGATGCGCTTTGTGAACAGGTCATAACGTATTATGAGGGCAAGGGGACTGAGGTACTTTTATTGTCTGAATATGGTATTACCTCTGTAAATCAACCTGTGCATATCAATAGGGCTTTGAGAAAAGCCGGCTATATTCAAGTAAAGGACGAGTTGGGACTTGAAACCTTGGATGCAGGAACTTGCGGAGCTTTTGCAGTTGCCGATCACCAATTGGCACATGTATATGTGAAAGAGCCGAAGGAATTAACTAAGGTTAAAGATCTGCTTTTAGCCCTTCCCGGTGTAGAAAAAGTTTTGGATAAGCAGGAGCAGGAGGCCTATCACCTAGACCATGACAGATCGGGTGATTTGGTTGTTGTAGCTGACAAAGATTCGTGGTTTACTTATTATTATTGGCTGGACGATAATGTTGCGCCTGACTATGCAAGAACGGTGGATATCCACCGCAAGCCTGGATATGATCCGGTAGAGATGTTTGCCAATCCGGACATTAAATTCTTGAAAGGGAAGCTGGGTTGGACTCTCTTAAAAAAGAAATTGGGTTTCAGGTATTTGATGGATGTAATTCCTTTAAAGGCGGAACTAGTTAAGGGTTCTCATGGGAGAATCCCTGAAGACAAAGCAGATTGGCCGGTTTTGATCGGTGGGAAACAAGCAGAGAAGATTGAGGGTGTAGCCCCTACGGATGTTTATTCCATGATCTATGGGCTTGTTAACAGGAAGTGATTTGAAGTGTTATTTTCTACTTATAAATCTTAATTGAGTGCTGTTATGAGTAATATCTGGAAATATTTCTTTGGGACCTTTTCTATACTCTTTTTGCTTTTCGGGTATTGGCAGATCAATGATCCCGACCCGGAGTGGTGGGTGCCTATTTACCTTATTGCCTCTGCTACGGCAGGGTTTGCCTTTTTTGGAAAGTTTAATGTAAACCTATTGGTAATCCTTACCTTTAGCTACCTGATAGGTGCAGTCTTTTTTTGGCCGGACAATATTTTCGGTTGGATAGGACAAGAATTGGAACAAAAGGATCTTTCTATGAAAACCCATGCCATGGAAATTAACAGGGAGTTTTTTGGCTTGTTAATCTGCGCCATATTCTTTGCCTTGGAGGCGATCAAAGGAAGAAGCATAAAACTTCGGGATTAATATAACTATTCCGGAAAATATTTAAAGATCTATTTCAGATCGAGACAATAGTTTAAATCAATATGATGAAAAAGTATGATGTTACCGGCATAGGAAATGCCTTGGTAGATATTGAGTTTGAAGTTAGTGATACCTTTCTTGATAAATATGGTATTGAAAAGGGGCTGATGACCTTGGTAGATGAAGATCGGCAGGGAGAGTTGATGGCAGCCATCAATACCAAGACTTCAAAATTACAATGTGGTGGATCGGCAGCCAATTCAATCATTGCCGTAAGTCAATTTGGTGGTAAATCTTATTATTGCTGCAAAGTAGCCAATGATGAATTGGGAAAATTTTTTACCGATGACTTAAGGGAAGCCGGTGTCAATCATAACTTAGACCCATTTAAGTTGGAAGAAGGCATTACCGGGAAATGTTTGGTAATGGTCACGGCAGATGCCGAGCGTACCATGAATACATTTCTTGGTATCACAGAGAAATTTTCTACCTCTCAACTCAATGAGGAGGCAATCAAAGCCTCAAAATATTTATATATTGAGGGGTACCTTATCACTTCTCCCAATGCCAAAGAAGCCATGATGGCAGCCAAAAAGATTGCGGAAGAAAATGAGGTGAAAGTAGCCATTACCTTTTCTGATCCGGCCATGGTTAAATATTTTGGTGAGGGCTTTAAAGAGGTAATTGGTACAGGGGTGGACATGTTATTTGCCAATGAGGAAGAGGCCATGCTCTATACTGGAAAAGACAATGTAACAGATGCTGCAGAAGACTTAAAGAAAATCGCCAAGCATTTTGTGATTACCCAAGGAAAGAATGGGGCATTGATTTATGATGGGGATACTTTTATCGATATTGCACCCTACCCTACGGTGGCTGTTGACAGCAATGGTGCCGGAGATATGTTTGCCGGAGCTTTTATGTACGGGATCACCAATGGGCATTCCTATGCTTCTAGCGGCAAGTTGGCCAGCATGGCCTCATCAAAAATAGTCAGTCAATTTGGGCCTAGACTTACTTGGGAGGAAGCAAAAGCTGTATTGGAAAGACTGCAGCCCTGAATTTATAATAGCATTTAAAACGTTCTATTTCAGTTCGTTTTAAATGCTTTCTTTTATATTTTCAATCATCCAATCGGTAATTTTTTCATAGTCATAATTTGGATTAGCCTTTCCCCATTGTTCACAAGAATAAATTCCTTGATAACCTTGGTCTTCAAAAATACGGATGCACCTTTGGAAATCGTATGCACTGTGCGCCATTTGGTCTGTAAAATCCTTTGTTTTTGCAGAGACCAACTTGGTATATGGGGCGATGTGTTTCAATGATTCAAATCTTACAGCGTTGGAGGAGTAGTTGCCGAAATCAGCAAGTAGTCCAATATTGTCCGTAGAAACGTCTTTCATTGTGCTGATATGGGTTGTATAATCTGAAAATAAGTCATTGTGATTCTCTATCAGTATCCTAATTCCTTTAGACTTAGCGTATGATGTGATCTCTTTGAGAGACAGCACCGCATGAGGATAAGACTTTTTCATGGATTTTACACGCAGCGACTCAGACTGAAGGGTTTTGGCAATGTCAATCCAGTTTTTAACTTCCATTACTGCTTTTAATCTATTTTCTTCCAAGGGATCTGAAGGGTCGAATTTCCCCTCAGATTGCAAGTTGATTAAGGTACAATGTTGTTTTTGTAAGCTTTTTTTAATTTCCTTTAAATAACTTTTACTCGTGGATTCAAAATGATTGGTCCACATTTCAACCTTATGTACATCAAATCGATCTGCGAAATATTCAGGCGTGGACAACAAAGTGAGTTCATTTTCTAACTCTTGATTCTTCGATTTGGTTGAAGCAAATCGATTACGAAATACCACAGTGGTTAATCCAATCCGTTCCATTTTACTTTTTCCGGATTTGCCGAGGCAAGCCAAAGGCATGCCGGTGATGGCCGCTGCGGATAGCGTGGCCTGTAGCATGAAATCTCTCCTCTTCATAGTGTTAAATTTACTAATTATTTAATAAGTAGGTTTCTGAATAGCCAGGGCTTGGCATCTGTCGAGTATTTGTCTTCCCCAACGATATCTAAATCGCCATCTCCGTCTATGTCTGCAATTGCACCTGAATAAATGCCTTTTCCTTCGGCTACTAAGATAGATGTTCGAAATTTACCACCTTCATTGATGTAAATTCTGATTTCTCGCTCATCCCAGGCCACAGCAGAGATAATGTCCAAATCTCCATCATTGTCCATATCCGCTAGTTTTGCGCAATGGGCCTTATTATAATCTGATTTGACCACATGTTTTGTCCACGCTGATACTTCTTCCGGGTTGGGTGGGCACTCATACCAAGCGAGATCATAATTGTCCCCTCCATATTTTTTAAAATGTTCGGCTGGGGATAATAAAACATCAGGTCGGCCATCATTATTAATGTCGCCTACTTCTTCCTTGGTGGCTTTATTCACTTCTTTAAAACCTGCTTCTATATCAAATCTTATAAATTGACCATTTTTAGGATCTTTGGGCGATTTAAACCAATGTCCTGTCATGGTGATATCAGGTATGCCATCCCTATTAATGTCTCCAACTGCCAGCCCTTCACCTGCTTGTCCTTCATAGATGGTCTTGGTTTGCCAGTTTTCATTTTCAATCTGAAAGATAATCTTTAAAGATTCCGGATTTTTATGACGGATTACCACATCTTTTTTGCCATTCAGATCCATGTCTGCCAATCGCATATCATTGGCATGAAAGCCTTCAATGGTGGATATTAGGGAATAATCCCATTGGTCGTAAACCTTCTTTTTACCTGGGTTGATTAATAAATAGACATTGATAGGGCCTGTGCTGTGACCATCATTGCTAAAAACCAAGTCCATGTCTCCATCATTGTCCATGTCCTCGCAACGTGCAGCCCCTATAAAATCATCAAATATTACAGGGAGGTTGAAATCATGTTTTATCCATTTTCCTTTTTTAGTTTGCTCAAACCATGCCAATGTAAATCGGCCTTCAGCATGGGCGCCCCCTTCGAGTACGATCACATCCATTCTGGCATCTCCATTTAAATCAGCAACATCTAATGCACTGATTCCGGACACGGTACCCTGTCCAATATCTAAAGGTTTTTCAAAAGTGATGGATTGGCCCTGTACAACTGCTATCGTAAGTACATACAAAATTGTACTTGCCAGGATTATAGGGGATTTTTTCATGTTTTTCACCGGGTTTATTTGTCATTTAATGCAGGCATTTAAAATTGGATTACCTGAGCTTTTCCATTTAGAAAGCTTTCTAAAGCTTCCAAAATCACCTTATTTAAAGTAACAGAACAAAAACTGATTCGCTGAAAATCAATTGAATGATTCACTAGATAGCAAAAAAGCAGGTTAATATTACTGATTTTGAATTATTAAACGCACATTTCTGCCTTAAAATATTAGATCAATAGGCTCAAATAATTGCTCTACCCTCTTAATTGAAAATTACATGATTGAAATAATATTCAGAACAGACCAAACTGTCTTTTTCGGAAGGAGAATAGTTGAACTTGAGATCAACTGCACTTAAATCCAATGCATTGTAAATGACTACCTGAAGAATACCATTGTCTAAAGGGGTAAGTACATAATCAGGACATTCAGGAATAGTTGTTTCAATGGTGCCGCTAAAAGGAATTGGGTAGCTTATTTTTAAATAGTACTTGTCTTCGAATAGGAAGGAATCACTTATGATGGGGAAAATATAATTGTAAACTCTCTTTCCCTCTAGAATAAGGCTTTCATATTGCAATTTGTCATTTAGGTGTATCCGTTGGATAATACTGTCTCTCTTAACGATGTTATGAAAGCCATCTTTCTTTTTAGAGAGTGCATGAATGGCTTCAGTGCGGGGTTTAATTGGGCTTGAATTAGTCTTTCCCGGTGATAATTTATCCCCCTTAGGTTGGCAAGCAAAGGAAGTTGCTACAAACACATAAAAAACCAATAGAATAGTAAAACCTTGTAGATTTAGCTTTTTTTCCACCCTCTTGTCATTTCTTTTTTTCCCGGAGGGCCGGGTACTTCGTCCAGGCTCAAGCCAAGGGTTTGTAAGTTCTTTTTGAGGTGACCTGCAGCACAGTAGGTAACAAAAGCTGCAGATGGGTTCATACTGTTTTCGATTTTTTCCAGCATTTCCAAGGTCCAAAGTTCTGGTTGTTTTTTTGGTGAAAAGGCGTCAAAAAACACCAGATCTGTAGGGTAAAGTTGCACCTCCTGGAGGGTCGTTTTCTCTTTTTTGATGTTGAAATAATCCGTCATTGGCATTCCCTTGTCCCATTCCATTTGGTGAAGGCGTTTGAAATAGCCGTTGAAATGCGTTAGGGTTTCATCAAGTTGCGTAAAATTAAGGGCCTCGTATATCTGTTTCTCCAATGGATAAGGTTCTATGGTATGGTAGAGCACAGGTACTTGATTTTGTTCTGCCCAGATCAAAGTCAGCCATGCATTCAGGCCCGTTCCAAAGCCTACTTCAAAAATACGGATAGGAAACTTCCCCCTATTTCTCGCGTACCAAGCATCCAGTCCATAAAGAAAAAAAACATGGATAGACTCTTTGTAAGCCCCATGAGAAGAGTGATAGCTTTCATTGATATTAGGGAGATATACTGAATGGGAGCCGTCTTCTGTCGTTATGATTTTTGGTTCTTGATTTTCCATGTTGTTGACGATTATGGGTGGATCAAAGCTACACAATAAGCAGAGACGCCTTCTTCACGGCCTACAAATCCCAAGCGCTCTGTAGTTGTAGCCTTCAAGGATAGTTTATTGTCTTCGATATTCATTACCTCAGCAAGACAAGCTTTCATGGCCGGAATATGAGGGTTGATTTTTGGTTGTTGCAAGCAGATGGTTACATCCAGGTTCCCTATTTGGTAGCCTTCTTTCTTCAAAAGTTCCATGACCTCCTTGAGTAAAATTTTACTGTCAATTCCCTTATATTGGGGATCTTGATCAGAAAAATGATATCCAATATCTCTTAGGTTAGCTGCACCCAAAAGGGCATCACAGATGACATGGATAAGCACATCAGCATCCGAATGGCCAACAGCTCCTTTGCTATGGGGAATCAATATTCCTCCCAACCAAAATTCTTCACCCTCTTTTAATTGGTGAACATCATATCCAAATCCTATGCGAAAAGCACTCATAATTTAAAGTTTTAAAGGTTATCTGGCGATCCATTATTAGGTGCACATTTATAATAAACTACAGAGGAAAGCTCGTCTCTGAGGTATTCATGTGTAGCCAATTGTATCTCATCTACAGTAATCGCCATTTTTCGATCAAACTCTGCATTCATAAGCAGCGGATCTCCCAAATATGCATAATAGGCCAATTTCATGGCTCTTCCAAGCAGGGAAACGGATTCATAGGTCTGCATGGCCTCTGCCTGGTTTTTAATCTTTTGAAGATTGGTTGGATCAATTGGCTCATTTTTAAAGTCTTCAAGCGTCTTGTCCAGTTCTTTTTCAGCCTCCTCGGCAGTCACGCCTTTCTCCATTTTTCCCGTGATGATTAAGAGTCCCGGGTCAATATTGCCTAGAACATAGGCTTGACAATTGGCAAAGAGAGAGGAGTTTTTAATCAATTTCTTCTCCAAAAGAGAGGACCTTCCAAAACCCAAAATGTCGGAAATAAGGTCGCATGTAAGGTAATTGTTTTCTAGTCTTCCCGGAATCTTATATACTTTATACAAAGCCTCTGTAGGTACATTGGCAAATACTTGCTTTCTCCTTATACGATCTTGTTGGGGTTCAGAAAGTATCGTTTTTGGGGTAGTCTTTCCTCTTGGGATTTCATCAAACCAGTGCTCAACTCTAGCCTTTACTTCTTGATAGTTAACCTTTCCTGCGATGCAAAGGACGGCATTGTTTGGGGCGTAGTTTTGCTCATAAAAATTCTGCAGTTCATCCTTTTTAAACCCTTCAATGTCTGCTATTTTTTCACCGATGGTTGGCCATCGGTAAGGGTGCTTTTCAAAGGCCAATTGCCTCACATGATGCATGGCATCTCCATAAGGTTGGTTGAGGTAGCGCTGTTTGAATTCTTCAATCACCACTTGCTTTTGGGTGTTAATAGGCTTTTCCTTAAGGTTAAGGTAACGCATTCGATCCGATTCCAGCCAAAGGGCTGTGTCCAGATTAATTGCGGGAAGGGTAATGTAAAAGTTGGTGATATCAGTATTGGTAAATGCATTGCATTCACCTCCAACCCTTTCTAAGGCAGTATCAAATTCAGGGATATTCTTTGAACCTGAAAACATAAGGTGTTCAAAGTAATGGGCTAAGCCAGATTTACCGGCTTCCTCATTTCTGGAACCTACCTTATACAAAAGGTTGACTACAGCCATTTCTGAAGAATGGTCTTCATGGACCAGTACCTGAAGTCCATTGTCCAGAGTAAAAGATTTATAGTTGATCATAGAATAAAGGCAAAAGTAATAAATTTTCTACCCATCCTGTATCCTTTCAATTAAATTGATTCACCTTTATAGCCTGATTGATCAAGTGCCGCCTTTATTTCCTCTATCTCAATATCTCCTTGTACAGTTAAAATCCTATCATGTGAGGTTAAATCTACTTCCCAATGTTTTGCCTTTAAATTGTCCATTGCCGGGGTAATCGCAGCCACACATGCACCACATTTAACATTCGTTTTAAGTTTGACCTGTTTGTTCATTTTTCTAAATTTTTGTTTTTATTATAAAACCATCTATTTTTTAAATAAGCCATTTTAGCTTTTCTTTGAAGGCAATAGCTAAGTTCTAATCAACTGTATTTTAGCCGTAAACTATTGCCGACAACTGATAAGGAGCTAAGAGCCATTGCGGAGCCGGCAATCATTGGGTTAAGTAAAAATCCGGATATGGGATACAACAATCCGGCAGCAATGGGTATGCCAATGATATTGTAAATAAAGGCCCAAAATAAATTTTGACGGATGGTGGCAACTGTGTTTTTACTCAACTTTAATAAATCGGTAATGGCCATAAGGTCGGCATGTATCAGCGTGACCTGAGCCGTTTCCATGGCAATATCGGTTCCACCACCCATAGCAATGCCTAAATCTGCTAAAACCAATGCTTCACTGTCATTAATGCCGTCTCCTACCATGCCCACTTTGTGCCCTTCTTCCTGTAATTTTTTTATGTATTCCCCTTTGTCTTGAGGCAGTAAGCCACTTTGAAAATTGGTTATACCTACTTCTCCGGCGATGCTTGCAGCTGTTTTTTCTTGATCACCGGTGAGCATGTGAACAGTTATCCCCAATTTAGTTAATTGAGCAATGGCTGCTTTAGAAGTTTCTCTTAGCTTATCAGCGATGGAAACAACCCCCACCACTTCCTTTCCTTTGGCCATGTATACCACAATATTGCCTTGGGCAAGCATTTCATCGGCTGCTTGAGACAGGCTTAGGTCGATGCTGCTACCCAAAGACTTCAACCATTTCAAATTTCCGATAGCATATTGCGCTCCATCAAATTGTCCCATCACTCCCTTGCCGGTAAAGGTATTGAATGCCATTAATTGACCTGGTGCTTTCTCTTCCGAGAAATAATCCGAAATGGCTGAAGCCAAGGGATGCTCACTTTTTTCTTCCAGCGCCCGAAATACTGTGGCCATGGACTTTTCATTTACACCTGATTTCCAAATCACTTGTTGTACACTAGGTTTACCTTCAGTGATTGTTCCGGTTTTGTCCAGAATCAGGCTGTCTATTTTTTTTCCATTTTCAAGGCTTTCGGCATCCCTTACCAAAATTCCTAAGGAGGCAGCTTTGCCGATTCCCACCATTATGGCCGTAGGTGTGGCAAGCCCGAGTGCACAGGGGCAGGCAATAACAAGTACTGTTATGGCAGAGAGCATGCCCCTTAAAATGGCATCATCTGCCCCACTAAGCGACCATATGATAAAGGTAATCAGAGAGATGGCCAAAACGGTAGGGACAAATATTTTTGTAACCTTGTCCACTGTTTTCTGAATGGGTGCTTTTGAACCTTGGGCTTGCTTTACCCTAGCGATTATGCTGGAAAGTAAGGTTTCTGACTTGCTTTTATTGGACTTAAATTCAAAACTCCCACTTTGGTTGATGGTTCCTGCGTAAACGGAGTCTCCATTGCTTTTTTCTACTGCCAAAGGTTCTCCGGTGAGCATGCTTTCGTCCACATAGGATTGGCCTTGTGTAAGTATGCCGTCCAAAGGGATTTTTTGTCCGGGTTTCACCAAGATTGTTTCCCCGGGTAGCACCTCTGAAACATTCATTTGGATGGCTTTTCCCTCCCGGATGACTGTTAAGTCCGTGGGCTGAAGGCCGATGAGATTTTTTAAGGATTCTGAGGTACCTGCTTTTGCTCTTGTTTCCATTAATCTGCCAAGCAAAATAAAAAAGATGATGACGGCAGCCGCTTCAAAGTAAACATGAGGGGTCATTCCACGGGATTCCAGCCAATCCGGAAAAAAAGTGTTAAATGAACTGTAAAGGTAGGCTACCCCAGTACTCAGGGCCACCAAGGTATCCATATTGGTATTCCCTTTCTTGATTTGCTTGTAAGCGTTGATAAAAAAAGCATTTCCGAATATGGCCAGTATTGGACTGGTCAAGGCCCACATGATCAGATTGGCATAAGGGATCTCCGGCCAAACCATGCCAATTAGAAATACAGGAAGTGCCAATATTCCTGAATAAAGGGTTTTCTTTTTAAGTTCTTTTAATTCAGCGGCCTTTATGGCTTCCAAGTCCTCCGGTTTATCGAGGTCGATTAATAAATCATAGCCTATGGATTGGATGTTTTTCTTGGCCTCAGATAGGTCCATTCCTTCTTTTTCTAAGGAAATAATGGCAGACTGGTTGGCATAGTTTACACTTGCAGATTGTATGCCCTTTGTTTCTTTTAGCATGGATTCCACGCTGACCGCACATGCAGCGCAACTCATTCCGGAAATAGGTACTTCAATTGTCTTGCTCATGATAGAAAGCTAGTTTATTGCTCAAAATTACGAAGCGTATGCTGGTTTATTGTTACAGAATTTTTGAAAAAATGTATAACTTGCCCCACTATTTGTCGGCAATTTAGGTGAACTTTACTATCCCTTTGCCCGTTTTAATGGTTTCAATACCTGCCTTTATAAAAATTGAAATTGCATCCTTTATGTTAAAGTCCAGCTTAGACCCGGCCTGTACCGGCCTGTTTTCATCACTTTTTTTAGATTATATTCATAAAGAGGAGTCAGTAAAACAGTTTTATAAGGAGTTTCCCGATTTAGAGCAATTTAAAAAATCTTTGCCCAAAAAGCATTTTGAGCAAGAGAAAAGGGACAGCCTTGTCAAAGTGCTGGAAAAGCAATATGAGGGACTTGAAGGTTCAAAGGTTAAGGCCAACATTCAGCAATTAAAACAAGCCAATACTTTTACGGTTACCACAGGTCACCAATTAAACTTGATGACCGGACCTTCTTATTTTATTTATAAGATTGTTTCAACCATTGCGCTGGCAGATAAGCTTAAAAAAGAAAACCCGGATTACCATTTTGTTCCGGTATATTGGATGGCCACAGAAGATCATGATTTTGCTGAAATCAACCATTTTTATTTCGATGGAAAGAATTATGAATGGGAAACAGATCAAAAAGGAGCCGTAGGCGAATTTATTTTAGATGAAACTTTAAAAAAACTAATAGGAGAATTACATTTTCTTCCTGAGTTTTTCAAAACAGCCTATACCCAAAGCAAGCTTTTGAAAGAGGCTGTCAGGAAATACGTTCATCATTTATTTGCAGACAGGGGATTGGTGATCATTGACGCCAATGAAAAGGAATTGAAGCAATTGTTTGTGCCTGTCATTAAGGATGATGTTTTGAATGCCACCGCCAATAACCTGGTGAATGACTGTAATATTGCCTTGGAAAATGCAGGTTATTCCACCCAAATATTTCCTAGAGAAATTAATTTCTTCTATATGGAAAAGGGTCGTAGAGAAAGGTTGATTTTAACAGATGGTTTATTTGAAACCCACGATGGGGAAAACAGATGGACAGAAGCTGAAATGACGGCGCTAATAGAAGAAAAGCCGGAGAATTTTAGCCCCAATGTAGTCATGCGCCCACTGTACCAAGAGGTGATTTTACCCAATTTGGCCTATCTAGGTGGCCCGGCGGAAGTGGCTTATTGGTTTCAACTGAAAAATGTTTTTGCCCATTATTCAGTAGATTATCCATTTTTACTCCCAAGAAATTTCGCCATGATTTTAACTTCTCCCCTACAGCGTAAAATGAATAAGCTGGGGTTGAATGAGAAGGAACTGTTCCTGCCTTTGGATGATTTGCGGATAAAGTATGTAAAAGAAAATTCTGATCAGGACCTTGAGCTTCAGGAGGAAAGAGATAAATTAAATCATATCTATAAATCTTTAGAAGAAAAGTCCAGCGGAATGGATGCTACTTTGACTTATGCCGTTCGGGCTGCATATAAGCGCAATGAAAAGATTTTAGACCAAGTGGCGACGAAGTTTCGTAAAGCAGAAGAGAGGAAGAAGTCTACAGCCATACAACAAATAGCAGCGATTAAAAGGGAGCTATTTCCGCTAGGAACTTTGCAGGAAAGAAAAATCAACTTTCTGGAGTTCTATTTAAGTAATCCGGAATTTATAAAAGAGCTTTTTGATACCTTTGACCCGTTAAACTTTGATTTTATTCTTCTAAAGGAAAATGGTGACAAAAGAAGTATTAAGACAGCAACTCAGGAATAACCGCCTCGCATTGGGAGTTGAGGAGCGTGAAGTCTTCTCCCGGAAGATTACTACAAATTGCTTATCATTCTTAAAGGAATTTCCGGAGATTAAACATATTCATTTGTTTTTGCCTATAAAAAAACTTCTTGAAGTAAATACGGTACCATTATTGCAATCACTTTTTCACCTGAATTATCATGTATACAGTTCGATTACTGTTCATAATACGCGAAAAATGGCTACGGTGAAATTGACCCCGGAAACAGTTTTTGAGAATGATAAGTTGGGTATTCCTGTTCCTAAAGATCCGGTTTTATTAGAAGATCCAAAGCCGGTTGAACTGGTATTTGTACCATTATTGGGTATTGATTCAAGGGGGAATAGAATAGGCTACGGATTAGGGTTTTATGACAAGTTTTTTGGGGAACTAAGTGATGGTGTGATGAAGGTCGGATTGTCTTTTAATGCGCCGTTATCCGAAGAAATTCCTCATGAACCTCATGATGTTCCCTTGGACGGTTGTATCCATCCTGAGGGGATCACTCTTTTTGAGAACTATTAATTAAACAACTATAAAAATGATGAAAAATGTAATGTTTGCCGTAATGGCATTGGTACTCATGTTTTCTTTATCTAATGAAAGCAAGGCTCAAGCGTATAATACTGGCGTTGGTTTGCGCTTAGGGGCAAGTAGCGGATTAAGCGTGAAGCATTTTATAAGCCAAGATGCAGCTCTTGAGGGTATTTTGCATACCCGATGGAGAGGTCTTTTGATTACCGGTCTTTATGAAGTTCACAAAGATATAGAAGATGTAGATGGCTTGAATTGGTTTTACGGGGGAGGAGCCCATATAGGGAGTTGGAACAACAGTTCCAAATATGATTACAGTGGATCAACAGTTGTTGGTATTGATGGTATCATTGGTTTGGAGTATGTTTTAGAAGAGCTTCCCCTTAATTTTTCCCTGGATTTTAAACCTGCTATCAATCTAGTAAATAGCGGTGGCTTTTGGGGGGACGAATTCGCCCTTTCTGTCAGGTATATTTTTTAATCAAAGTTAGGCTACAAACTACTGTGGTTCATGATTTTGGCTTATTGTCGTTCTAGGCATTTGGTGAGTCACTTAAACCTTTCAATAATGGTCTTCTCTTGGTTTTAATCAAAACCAAGAGAAGAACTTAAACCATTTTTTTCTTTTGCTCCGATAATTGAAATGTGCTTTTGAATTTCTCAACTGATGATGAAATTCCCCTCCTTCGGGATGCAGGGTTTGCCAAACAATTTCCCACCCAAGAAATCCTCCTATGTTTCGGTCATCAATAAAAATATCAGCCTCTAGTTTTCTTGGAGATTGACATTCATCACTCTCCCCCGGATAATTTTCATTCACAGCATAAAATTCAATACCATTATCCTTACAAAAGTCTGCCGCTTCTTTGAGTAAAGGACCTTCCCGATAAGTCCACAAAATCAGACGATGCCCTTTTTTTTCTAATTCTTTAATTGTTTCAAAGGCAAAAAGCATTGTTTTTCCGATCTTAGGATAGGCATGCTCAACAATGGTACCGTCAAAGTCAATGGCGATGGTCTTTCCGAGAGGGTGTATCATCGTTTAATAGAAATTTCCTCCTAGCTTGACTTCATTTTTGATGTTTAGGAGCAGCTTTTCAGTTTCTTCTTGATTCAAGCCATTCCTTTTTGCATAGTCCGTAAAGTTGATCATCGATAATCTCATTTCATTATGAAGTACTTCACTTGATACCAAACCCTGCTCCGAAAGGGTGAGTAAGAAGTAAACCACCCGTTTCAGAAGTTTTTCTGTTTTCTCCGGTTTGCATAATTCTTCATAAGTGTTTGCCATGTTGTTACATGAGATGACAAAAACCTGTATAAAAGGAATACTAATTTTCGAGCATTTCTCTTTGTGTTGATTGATGAGTTTCGCTATTTCTAAGGCTTTTTCATAAAACAATAAGGCTTTCATAAAACAACCGTTTCTAAATTGGTTATTTCCTGCATTGGTATGTGTTTTCCACGTGTTTTCTAAGCTAATTAAACCTTGAGCACTCATTGTAGTAAGTTTTCGTTTACAAATTCCCAGTTGATTATTTCCCAAAATCCATCGACAAATTTTGGGCGTAAGTTCCTGTGGTCTATGTAATAGGCATGCTCCCATACATCCAAAGTCATCAAAGGCTTAGCACTGAAAGTTACCGGGGTGTTGGCATCTTTTAAGGGTACAATTTGAAGTTTATTTTCGTTGTTCAAAACCAACCATGCCCAACCTGATCCAAAGAGTTTTACGGCAGCTTCTGAAAAATCCTTTTTAAAAGTTTCAAAACCATTAAAATCTTTGTCAATCAATTCTGCAATCTTTCCGGTGGGTGCACCGCCTTGAATGGGCGAAAGGCATTTCCAAAAGAAACTGTGATTAAAATGTTGGGCTGCGTTATTGAATACTGCTGTATTTCCTTCAGCGAAGCTATCTGTAACGATGGTCTTTAATGATTTTTCTTCCCATAGGCTATCTTTTATAAGATTGTTTAGATTATTGACGTAGGCCATATGGTGTTTGCCATGATGATAATCGAATCCTTTTTCAGTAATGACAGGAGACAAAGCGTTTTTGTCATAAGGTAATTCCGGTAATTTGTGCATTGTGTGCTTATGGTTTAAATTTAAAATTAGGTGTATTTAATCTTGATTTTTGATTAAGTTAGATATACAAAAGTAATAAGTTAGAAAAGACTAACAAAAATAATTATGATTATTTTTAGCTAAATACTTAATGAAATGGCCTTGGAAGGATCAGGATTTACATAGAATCTCCTTGCATTTCGAAAGGTATATTAGGGGATCATGTGTATTTGCGAGGCTATCGACATATAACCTAATGTATAGAGCGAAATATTGTATGTTTAATATTTTGTATCGTCATATTTGGCTTTTGTACAATAAAAAGAATTTTGTATCAGTTGAATGCTGAATTTTGAATGTAAATTCTTTTATGGCTTTTGTGTTTTCTTTAGCTTTACATCTGAAAACCAACCAATAGTATTAATTCCACCCTCTAAAAATGGTATTTGACCGACCTTTTTTACCAGTTTGTCGACAATTCTCCTAAAATATCTTAAAAAATTAGATTTTTGGTGAATAATAAAGTTGATCGATAGGTCACCTTACTTTTTTGATACAGTAAATAACAGAACAATGAAAAACAGCAAAACAACCGGATTGTCATTCTTGGTATTGATTATCCCCGCGATCACACTTTTTTCTTCTTGCGTTAAAGAACAAATTGAAGAGAGTACCCAGCAGCTCACTCCAGCTGGAGAAACGATTGACGATTTAGTCGTTTCCGCATTTTTTGATTGGGAAACCACCGAAGAGCTTACAGTAAGTATCGAAGGTTTACCAGTAGATGTAGGTGTCAGCAAAAGGCTTACCTTATTGACTGGAGAAGGAACGGAGATTTTTGGAGGCACACATGCCATGCATGAGGATTTCGAGATGGCCTTTGACTTGGCCACAGGGGTTGATGAAATAGTTATGAAATATGGAGAGGTTGAAAAATCAGCCGAAGTGAATAACCGTATTGCTACTTTTAATTTTGAGTCAGAAAGAGAAGAAGACCCTTTGAATTTTGATTTTCCTGAATTAGGTGCGGAATAGATCCCTACAAATTTTTAAACTATTAAGACAATGAAAAAATTACTATTTAGTTTTTTATTAGGATTGGCTGGTTTCCAGTCTATTGCTCAAAATGAAGTTGAGAATGATGCTGAATTAGGCTCATTAAAAGATTATTTTTATACATGTTGGAGTTTGGATGGATTCTCTTTATCTGATGATTCCGACCATGTGATTGAAGGAGAGCAAAGCTTTATTGTTAAGGCTTCAGAAAATCAAGGGCGTGGGGATATGAAATCTCCTTGGATTAAGCTAGCAGACGGGAAGGTAGAGTTGGAAGTTAAACCTACTTCAGAAATAGAAAAAACCACGGTATATGCCCTTTTACTGCCTTATGATTCGGAGAATAAGGTAAATGGAGAAAGTAACGATTACGTTTATTTAGGTTATTCTTCTGTAGTTCATAAAGGGAATTCTGCCACTAAGTCAGTAAAAGTTAAGTTCAATTACTCTAATAAGCTTATTGGAGAATTGTATAAAGTATATTTAATATTTATTGTAGATGGTGATGAGGGTGCAACATCAGTTGATAATCTAGTCATTCCAGGAGAATATTATTCAGACCCTTCAGCAGATTGCTTGCCAAAAGGTGAGAAAAAAGATGCTGACGGAGACGGAGTAGCAGATGACGAAGATGATTATCCTGATGACAAATACAAGGCTTATAATAACTATTTAACACCTGAAGGAGCAGGAACTTTAATGTTCGAAGACCTTTGGCCGGCTACCGGAGACTATGATTTCAATGATTTGGTATTGGATTATATGATCAATAGGATAACAGACGCTTCGGGAGAGATAGTGGAAGTTGTGATAGATCTTTTGCCAAGAGCAGCTGGAGCAGGTTATTCCAATGGTTTCGGTATAGAGTTTACAGGGATTTCAACAGACCAAGTTTATAAAGTTGTAGGCTCCAAAATTAAGTCCAATAGCATTCATGAGTTTTTGGACAATGGACTTGAAGCAGGGAATGAATATGCTACAATTATCGCCTTCGATGATGTGGACAATGTGCTAACCCATCCGGGTGGAGGAGCAGTTGGTATCAATACCGATCCCAATTTCCCTATGCAGTCTGTTGAGAAAATGCAAATCACCATGTACATTAAAGATGGTGGCAATGCAAAAGGTCATATCCAACTGGGTGAGCTGAAAATGGATAATTTCAATCCATTCTTGATCGTCAACCAAAAGCGAGGAGTTGAAATCCACCTTCCCGGAAAGACACCCACTGCACACGTGGACAAATCACTTTTCGGAACAAAAGAGGACAATTCCAATGGAGATGAAGAAGCCTATTATAGAGGAAAAGACAATGGGCTACCTTGGGCACTAAATGTAACGGAAAGCATACCTTATATGATGAATAAGGAGAGCATTACTACCGGATATCAGATGTTCTATAAGTGGGCAGCCACCGGAGGAGAAGCTTACCCTGATTGGTACGAAGATAAAGATGGCTATCGTTTAGATAAGGTTTTGTTGAATGCAAAATAAAATAAGTACCTGAGATAGGTAATATAGAATGGATTTTATGCCATCATGTCAATTGGTTGTTTTTAGTTGTAGATACCAGGTAGCTTCTTTTGAAGTTGCCTGGTTTTTTCTAATAAAAAATTGTGATTGATAATTTATAAATATATTTGTTTGGGGGATTATCCGTCTTGCCAGTTATGAATAAATAACCTATTTTTGGACACTATTTAATTCTATTGTTTTTGTATAGGTGTGTTGTGACTAGTTTTTAAGTTTAATTTTATATGAAAAGTTTAATTCTATTGGTACAGCTTTATTTTAATTATTTTTTTAGAAATTACTTGAAGTTTATCTCATTTATTTTCTTGCTAGGTATGGTTGCTGTTGGGCAGACTTCTGCACAAACTGTTACCGTTACAGGTACTGAAAACAATATCCCCATCTCTGAGGTGCGGTATAGCATTGAGGGAAATGAATTGATTCAGACTTCGCCGGATGGGAATGAAAACCCAAGCCCCGAAGACGTTCCTGTGGTGATCAGTTCAATAACGATCGATTCGGATAAAGTGATATATGCCACAACTAGAAATCCAACAGTGGAAAATCCAAATCCGATAATAGGTTCAGCGACCATTAGGTCTGATGCCATTCAAATTGTCCATTCTGACAATACGATTACCAGTCATATGGATGATGATTTTTTTAGTGGCCTTGAAACGGTTGTTTCTACCCCGGATATACGGTCCTATTGGGACATTAATGGTCAACCTTCAATACCCCAAGGGGAAGCTTTTGTAGACTTGGAATACAGGGATCAGGTGGTGACCTCAGGTTACTTACTCTATACAGAACGGAATGGAAATTCAGCTACTGATTTTATCGCATTAGATAGAAATGGGGACCCTATTGAAGGAGCCAAGAGAATACAGGTAAGAGGCTTTCAATGGAATACAGGGATTAACCATGTATCTAATGTGCCTACACAAACCCAGTACATGGTTCTTTTTTCCCCTTCAATTTTTGAATCTACAGAACCAATTTTCGGTATCAGAATCATTGCAGAAAATGAACCGGATGGTAAACTGGTGTTCTTTGTAAATGCCATTTCCGCTACACCGGATTTGAAAGAAAGAGTAAACAGCGAATTGGGAGGAGATGCAGTACTCAATGTTTATGACAATGATGAGTTGAATGGTTTTCCATTGAACCCCATAGATGTGACCTTAGATATTGTTAACCCTTTCCCTACTTCAGATGTAACTTTAAATTTGGATGGAACCGTAGACGTGGCTCCCAATACTCCCCCGGGAGAATACAAGCTTGTATATAAAATCACCACCGGAGGAGGAGATTCTGATGAAGCCGAAGTGACCATTGAAGTCATAGAATACATTCCAATTGCGATGGATGATGCTTTTGAGCTTGATGACAGTTTTGGTAAAGAAACCATACTAAATGTACTGGACAATGACTTGCTGAATGGGCTGCCTGCTTTGGTCGAAAATGTTAACTTAAGTACTGTTAGTGACGATTCTGACGGCAAGATAGTGTTGAATGTTGATGGATCAATTGATATCGTGGAAGGTATTTCCTCAGGTAATTACGAACTTGTATACCAAATTTGTGACAAAGAGGACCCGGCCAAATGTGATCAAGCTACCGTATCAATTACTGTTAATCCTACTGTTTTAGAAGCTGTAACGGACAATTATGGTTCGATCAATGCCAACAGGGCAGGAGAAATAGGTAATGTATTGACCAATGACCTAATCAATGGTGAGTCGGTAAGTTCAGATCGGGTACATTCTGTTCTGACAGACAATGATGGACTAACAGGTGTTAGTTTAGCTGAGGATGGCACACTTACCCTACCCACAGGTCTTCCTGAAGGGGATTATGTATTGCTATACGATCTAGTAGAGACCATTAATCCTTCCAATAAAGATGAGGGAGAAATTAGGTTTAGCTTGCAGGACGTGAAGTTAGAAGCCAAAGATGACGAGGTTGTAACCAATCAGAATGAATCCATCGCAATAGCTGTTTTGGATAATGATTTCACCAATTCCGGGGCTATTTTAGATGAAACATTGTTGATAACAGAGGATCCTGTTGATGGGGCAATTACCATTGCCGACGGTGGACTGATTACTTATACCCCTGACACTAATTTTTCAGGAACAGATTCATTTGTTTATGAAATTTGTGAGAATACAGACAGAATGTTCTGCGATCAAGCGAAAGTTACCATCCTTGTTAGACCGATATTACTTGAATTAAATAAAACTGCCAGTGCCACTGAAATCCCTATTGATGGAGTGGTTACTTATACCATTGGCATTACCAATAATTCAGCCTTTGATTTAACAAACGTGCAAGTAGCAGATCCCTTACCTTCAGGTTTATTGAACATGGGAACAGTACCTGCACAAGATACTGAAGGGAATTGGATCATTGCCTCCCTAGGTGCCGGAGAATCTGCAAGCTTTCAAATTGAAGCAATGGGATTAGAGAAAGGGGAAAAAGTAAATACTGCAACCATCAGTGTTGGTGAGTTTACAGATCAGGTTACTGCCCCTACTGTCACAGTAGTTGCCAAGCAAGTAGACATTAGCATCTCCAAGACATCATTTGGTAAGGCCATTTACGAAGGCAATGAATTTGAATATGAAATCAAACTAACCAATAATGGTCTGAGCTCAGCTGAAGATGTTGTGGTAAGTGATCAATTGCCATCCAATGTTGAGTTTCTAGGATTTACGGGTTTAGATCCGGGGGCAACAGTTTCAGGCAATACTATAAGTTGGACGGTAGCTTCCATCGCTGCCGGTGAAGAGCTGGTTTATGTCATCAGGGTACAAGCCACGGGCTTAGGGACGGTGACCAATACCGTGACTGTTGAAGTACCGGATAATCAGGATAATGTTTCAACAAGCAAAGAAGACAGTGATACCAATCAAATCATTAGGTTCTTTGTACCCAATGTAATCACCCCGGGGAACGTAGATGGTAAAAATGATACTTTTGAAATAAAAGGAATTCAAAATTTCGCCAAAAACTCCTTGACAATTCTTAACCGAAATGGTGACCATGTTTTTGAAATGGAGAATTATCATAATGATTGGGCCGCAGAAGGGCTTAATTCAGGAGCTTACTTTTATGTCCTGATTATTACGGACAATAGTGGTGAAGAACAGACCTATAAAGGTTGGGTTCAGGTCATAAAATAATGATTTTGTGTATAGTAGCAGCATTAAAATAATAAGTTCGATGAAGAATATTTTTAGAGTTTTTGGATTTTTGGTGATTTTACTTCCTGCAGGCCTTAATTCGTCTATGGCCCAGCAGCTGCCTCAGTTTAGCCAATACATGTTTAATGGCTTACATGTAAATCCGGCCTATGCGGGATACAAGGGGGAACATTATGTTCAATCTACCTATAGAAGTCAATGGGGGAGTTTACCGGGAGCGCCCACCACTTTTACTGTCACAGCAGACTTAAGTGCCAATGAGGGGCTTATGGGTTTCGGCGCTTCTATTATGGCAGATGAAGTTGGCGCTACAAAAACAAATACAGCCTTATTGACTTATGCCTATAGAATTCAAACAGGGAATGAATCTTTCCTGGGTATAGGGGTAAGTGGAGGAGTTTCAGAATATGCCATTGATGGGACCATGTTTGATCCCAATGATTTTGGCGATGGAGAATTGCCTGAAGGGAGAATCAATGTTTTTATACCGAATTTGAACACCGGGATCTTTTTCCATAGCCCAAAGTTTTACGCAGGATTCAGTGCCTATAATCTTATCGGTAAAAAGAAACTAGAAGAAGAGGCCATGGCTTTGGCTTATCATAATGTACATTATTACTTGACAGCAGGGGCCTTGTTTCCAATTTCCGATCAAGTTCAGTTTAAGCCCTCATTCCTGATGCGAAATGGAGGGAGCGGCCCATCAAACCTTGATCTCAATGGCATGTTTTTATTCATGGACAGGGTATGGGCAGGAGCCTCCTACCGAACCAACTTAAAAGTAGGCGCTTCGGATTTGCCACCCGGTCTTTCTGCTAAAAATGCAGTAGCCTTTATCTTAGAATTGTTTGCTACAGAAAAACTTAGGCTGGGTTATGCCTATGACGTGCAGACCAATGCTTTCAATGGTTTGCGAAACAATAGCCATGAGATGTCTTTAGGTTACTACATCTCTCCAAGAAAAGTGAATATGAAAAACCCAAGATGGTTCTAAATATGAAAAAGATTTTTATTTAT
Source organism: Cyclobacterium sp. 1_MG-2023 (assembly GCF_030546805.1). GTDB lineage: Bacteria > Bacteroidota > Bacteroidia > Cytophagales > Cyclobacteriaceae > Cyclobacterium. Next base: position 71,434 of record NZ_JAUOPC010000015.1, read on the forward strand.
TTCTTGCCTGTAATTTTATTCAGCGCCATGGTCTGCCAAGTGCAGGCCCAAAGCGGACTGTTGAGGTATGCCCAGCACAAAGCTGCGGAATCTAATTATTTTGAAGCTGCGAATGGCTATACAAAAGCCTATAATAAAAAAGCGACTTATGCCGCAGCAAAAGGAGCAGCAGAAAGTTTCACCTTCTTAAGAGATTATCAGAAAAGCCATGATTGGTGGAAAAAAGTCGTAAACTTTCCGGATGCAACAAATAATGATTGGTTGGCTTATATAGCAGCAGCAAACCAAGCCGATCATAGTGATGCAGTTTTCCTTGCTTTGGATTCAATGAATGGAGCAGCAGTTGCACCTAACCTTAGCCTTGATTCTTTGAAATCTTGGTATGGAAGCAAACCCAATTCTGCTGTAGTTGGAGTGGATGGTTTGAATACAAATAGTGCTGAATTTGGCTTTACAAAGGACAGCAAGGGCACAGTTTATTTCTCTTCGGATAGAGGGGGTGAATTGGACCGAAATAAAAAAGGACTAAGAATTGACAAAAGTTACAAATACTATAACAAGAAATCAGATTGGACAGGTAGGGATTTCCTAAGCATCTATAAGATGGATGATTCAGGAGAGATTGCAAAACTTTCCATACCGGTTCCGGATGTTTTTCATTCAACAGACCCTTATGTTTTACAAGCATCTCCGGTACTTTTTTATACAGTCAGTAGAGAAATTAGGAAGTCGGGAAGCTATGAGGTCCATTCGGAAATTTATTACAGTAGTATCAATGAAGAAGGTAAGTTGAGTGATTTTAAGGGGCTTACTATTAATGCCCCCTTGGAATATAGTTTGAAGACTCCGTTTGTAGATGAAGAAGAAAAGCGTCTGTATTTCTCATCAGATATGCCTGGAGGCTTTGGAGGCTTTGATTTGTATTATATGGATTATTCAGACGACTTTGAATTTCAAGCTCCTGTTAACTTAGGAAGTGAAATCAATACGGCAGGAAATGAAAGTAATCCATACCTCAGAGAAGGGAAATTGTACTTTGCTTCTGATGGTCATGTTGGCTTAGGCGGTCTTGATTTATTTGAAGCAAGGGTTTTGGGAAAAGGCTTTTCAGGGATAAAAAATCTAGGTATTCCTTACAATTCTCCCCAAGATGATTTCGGCTTTTTCATTACATCAGACAACAAAACCATACTTTCATCAGATAGACCCGAGAGTAGGGGATGGGATGATATCTTTGAAGTAGAAACGCGCTATAAGGATTTTCAAGCTTTAATCCTTGGTTGCGATGGAGAGCAGTTGATAGGTGACCTAGAGGTCAGCTTAATGGAAGGTATGGACAGGATCAATGTAGAAGTGAAGCAAGACGGAAGGGGTAAATTGGAGGCATCCGTAGCCCCGGAAGAAGATTTCGAGATGGTCATTAAGAAAGATGGCTATTTCTCTATTCATGACAAGTCACTTAGCACAAAAGGATTGAAAGAGACTTCACTAGAGAAGACTTATCAAATGGTAAGGGTTCCTTACAATACGACAGCTTATGTGGATTTGGTCTTTTATAATCTCGACGAATCTACCATACGAGATGATGCCAAACCATCTCTCGACAAAGTTGCTGAATTGTTAAAATCTTATTCGTTTTTAAACATCGCCGTTAGGTCCCATACTGACGCAAGGGCCAGTGAAGAGTACAATGAAGCACTAAGTGAAAGAAGAGCGGATGCGGTGAGAGATTATTTAGGGCAATTTGGTATCGCAAGATCGAGAATTGAAGCAGAGTGGTTTGGAGAAAAAGAACCTGCCAATGATTGTGGTGACGGGGTGCCATGTCCTGAAGACCAACATCAGGTCAATAGAAGGACAGAGTTATTGTTACTAGCATTTCCCGAAGAAGGAAAAGCATATCAACTGCCACCTGAAATGCAAGACCTGGACTTATGTGACGTTAGCAATATTCAGTTACCGGCAGACTTACCTACCATTTATTTTGGTTTCGATCAAGCCAGCCTATCTGTCAATGACATGATGGCTTTGGAAAGAGTTGCTTTAATGCTTAGGGAAATGCTTTACCATCGATTGGAAATTACCGGGCATACAGATAGTAGAGGAAGTGATGCATACAATGAGAAACTCTCTGAAAAACGTGCCCTTGTGGTGAAGAAATACCTTGAAGACAAGGGGATATCTCCTAGTAGATTAAACTATGAGTATTTTGGTAAGAAAAAACCAATCAACGATTGTGGAGCGCAGCCTTGTACCCCTAATATGCATAAAGAAAACAGGCGTACAGAGTTAAGCTTGCCCAAATTGAAGAAAGGCTGGACAAAAAAAGAAGAGTAATTTTCTGATAGGTAGCCTTAAATCTTAATACGTTTTACCCAATAAAAAAGCCCTCCTCATGACAATTGAGGAGGGCTTTTTTGGCTTAGCTACAATTGATTTTTTTGAAAATCAATTCGATAAAGAAGGGTTGGAGTCATGCTTGGTCGAAATTGGAATCGTATTTCCTTAAGTAAGCGTCGATCCCTCCTTTCAGGTTGAATAAATTATTGAAACCATATTTGGATTCAAGCTCACGTATGGCTTTGGCACTTCTTCCTCCCATTTTGCAATGGATCACTACTTTTCTGTCTTTTTTAATCTTGTCTGCATTTTCAGATATGTCCTCAAGAGGGATGTGGTCTCCATTTATATTGACCAGATCAAACTCGTGCTGTTCTCTGACATCAATCAATTGGAAGCTTTCCTTGTTGGCCAACAGGGCATATAATTCATCCACGTCTATTTCTTTAATTTTTTCTTCTACTTGTCCATGATTACAGAATTGCTCATAATCAATTAATTTGGTTAAGGTAGGCTTCGTTCCGTTCAATGGGTTGCTGTCTTTACTTTTTATTTTGAAAGTTTTGGATTGAAATGAGAAAGCATCAAAAGTGTACAATTGCCCACTTAAAGTATCACCCACCCCTGTAATCACTTTAATTACTTCAAGGGCCTGTAAACTCCCAATTATACCGGGCAATACACCTAAAACTCCGCCTTCAGCACAACTTGGGACCAAGCCGGCAGGAGGAGGGGATGGGTATAGGTCCCTGTAATTGGGTCCCCGTTTTCCGTCTTTTAAAAGGTTAAACACTGATACCTGACCTTCAAATTGGAAGATAGATGCATAAACGTTCGTTTTTCCTGCCAATACACTGGCATCATTGACCAAGTATCTGGTGGGGAAATTGTCTGTGCCATCTGCCACGACATCATATTTGGAAATTAGTTCCAAGGCATTTTCGCTAGTTAATTTTTGATGGTATACTTCGATGTTGATAAAAGGGTTAATGGCTTTTAGTCTTCTTTTAGCCGCATCGACTTTTGGGATTCCAATATCTTCTGTACCAAACAATACCTGCCTTTGTAAATTGCTATCCTCTACCTTGTCAAAATCGATGATTCCAATTGTGCCTACTCCCGCCGCCGCTAAGTATAATAACATTGGACTTCCCAAGCCTCCGGAACCTACTACCAGCACTTTGGATTTTTTAAGCCTTGTCTGGCCTTCTTTGCCAAATTCGGGAATAATAATATGTCTGTTGTACCTTGCCAATTCTTCTTTGGAAAAAAGTTCAGCGGCGGTGCTCTCCGTGCTATTATGTTTAGGACTTGCTTTGCTATTTGTGCCTAGGGGCGTTTTATCCATTTTCAACTTGCTTATAATTGCTTAATAATTATCTGCAGTAATGGCAGTGCTTTCAATAAACCTAAAAGATGAATTTCTTAAGGAGAAATAAGCCTGCGACCATTCGTGGATTAAAGATAATTAAATACTAATTCTAAATATTTATAAACCTTTACATTCAAAAAATATATTAAATTCGTAGGAATTAGTATTGTAGATTTTTCACAAACAGTTATGCTATGATTTTTACAGAAACTAAGTTAAAAGGTGCTTACATCATTGATGTGAAAAAGATTGAGGATGAAAGGGGGTATTTTGGAAGGGTTTTTTGCAAAAATGAGTTTGATGAAGTTGGTATTGAATCAAATATTGCCCAGACCAATATGTCTTTTAATCCTAAAAAAGGCACTTTAAGGGGCATGCATTATCAAGTAACACCCTATGAGGAAACCAAACTTGTAAAATGTACCTCGGGGGCAATTTTTGATTGTATCGTAGACTTGAGGAAGGACTCTCCAACTTATTTGGAATGGATTGGAGTTGAACTTACTGAGGAAAACAATAGAATGCTATTTGTTCCTAGAGATTTTGCTCATGGCTTTATCACTTTGAAGGATAATACGGCTATTCAATATTTTGTGTCACAATTTTATGCACCCGGAGCAGAAAAAGGTATCAAATGGGATGATCCCAAGATCAATATCCAATGGCCGATCGATGTGGCTGTAATTTCCGAAAAAGACAATAACCACCCTTATTTAAACGACCAATTCTTATGATAATTATTGACAATGCGCTCCGAAAAAGAGCCGAAGAAGGCAAGCCTGTAAGGGTTGGGATGATAGGTGCCGGATTTATGGCTCAAGGAATTGCCCTTCAGATTGAACAATACACCCAAGGTATGGAGCTAGTGGCCATTGCCAATAGAACCCTATCAAAAGCAAAGGATGTTTATCAAAAAGCAGGGCAAGAAAATGCCCAAGAAGTGGACAACTTGGAAGCTTTAAATCAGGTGATAAAAGAAGGAGGAAGAGCTGTCACAACCGATCCCTTTCTGATTTGTAAAGCAGAAGGGATTGATGCAGTCATAGAAGTAACCGGAGCTGTGGATTTAGGGGCAAGGATTGCGCAAGACTGCATTGATAATGGTAAGCATATCATTATGATGAATGCAGAAACTGACGGTACAATTGGCCCGATTTTAAAAGTACACGCAGACAAAAAGGGAGTGGTCTTTACCAATGCTGATGGAGATCAGCCGGGAGTGACCCTTAATTTATTTCGTTTTGTCAAGCAATTGGGATTAAAGCCGGTGCTTTGTGGAAATATCAAGGGGCTTCATGATCCTTACAGAAATCCCACCACCCAGGAAGGTTTTGCCAAGAAGTGGAAGCAAAAACCTGCCATGGTTACTTCCTTTGCTGATGGCAGCAAAATTTCTTTCGAACAAGCGATAATTGCCAATGCTACGGGAATGGGGGTGGCCAAAAGAGGTATGCACGGACCTACGGTAGCATCCGGAAAGCCCATAACTGAATGTATGGATGAATATCCCTTAGAGGATATCTTGGCAGGCAATGGAATTGTAGACTATATTGTGGGGGCTAGCCCGGGGCCGGGTGTTTTCGTTTTAGGTACAATTGATGACCCAATCCAAAAACATTATTTGAACTTGTATAAAGTAGGTGAAGGCCCTTTATATTGTTTTTATAACCCCTATCATTTGTGTCATTTTGAAGTTCCCATTACGGTGGCAAGGGCGGTGTTGTTTCATGATGCTACGATTGCTCCTGAGAAGCCAATGGTGGATGTGGTGACTACCGCAAAAAGAGACCTTAAAAAAGGAGAGAAAATTGATGGGATAGGTCATTATATGACGTATGGACTATGTGAAAATATGACAACTTCTTTGAAGGAGGGTTTGCTGCCATTGGGTTTGGCTGTTGACTGTGTACTTCGTCGAGATGTGGCAAAGGATCAGGTTTTAACTTATGATGACGTAATATTGCCTGAAACCAGGTTAAGTGATCAGTTAAGAGCAGAACAGAACAAGTATTTCTTTAATCTTTAGCCAAAAAAAACTTGAGGTATACAAAGGCTAAGTGTTTCCCTTCACTTAGCCTTTGCTCTGTTTATAGAAGTGATTTATTCGTCCAATTTAGTCTGTCATTCAACAAGCCTTGGTCTTGGAAACTGTTAAGTACTTTTAAGCGTATCAGGTTTGAACTCCTAAATTCAGCATCATTAAATCCAATACTTTTCATTCCCGATTCCAAATCCATTATTGCTTTTTCCAAATCAAATTGGGGTTGAAAGTCCGGGGCTAGGGCTTCAAATTTGTCAAAATTTACTTTATAGGATCGTTTGTCAGCAGGGGCATCCTGATTGATTGTCACATTGATACCCGGGAGCAATCCCTGAACAGCCAATGCCATGGTTTTAACTTGATGGTTCCATTTATTGGTACCGATATTGACAGCCAAGAAAGACCCGCCATTAGTCAGTTTTCGGATAGAAGCCCATTCAATGGCTCTTGACATGTCTTTTACATGTACCATGGCTCGCCAAGGAGTGCCATCACTCAAAATTGAAATCTCCCCGGAAGCTATTGCGCCTGCTACAAAATCATTGAGCACCAGGTCTAAACGTAACCTTGGGCTAAAACCACAGGCGGTAGCGAAACGCAAACAGGTAACGATAAATTTTTCACTTGCCAGGTTTATCAAGTCATTTTCAGACATAACCTTTGACCTTGCATAAGCGGTAAGTGGGTTTAAGCTGTCTTCTTCAGTTTTTGGGTAATCATCTGCGGCCCCATACATGCTGCAGCTGGAAGCAAAAACAAAATGTTTTACTCCCGCCTTTTTGGCCATTTTTGCCAGGTTAATACAAGAGCGGTAGTTGATATCTAAGGTAAATTCTTCGAATTTTTTACCCATTGGATCATTGGATATGGCGGCAAGGTTCACAATGGTATCCACGCCTTCTAGTAGTTTCTCCGGGAAATTTCTCACATCTCCAAAAACCTGCTGGTCCACATTCACTTCCGGAAAAGCCCCATTGCTAGTAATGCACTGGGCAAAATAGCCTATATCATACCCTATAATGGTGCTATTTGGGTAGGCTTTTTTTAGATGGTTGACTAAAACAGGGCCGATATAGCCCATGTTTCCTGTGATAAGTATTTTCATTTTTGATGGTTTTAAAGGTCAATATCACCAAACTTTCCATGGTGCATTTCTTTGATTCCACAAATCCTCCAGGTAGTTTCTATCTCTCAGAGAATCCATGGCTTGCCAAAACCCGTTGTGGACATAAGCGGCCAGATCATTGTTTGTGGCCAATTTTTCTAGTGGCTCTCTTTCCCAAATGGTTTGGTCATTTTCTATCAAATCCAATACCCTCGGCTCCAGTACAAAGAAGCCCCCATTGATCATGGCACCTTCATTTCCATCACCTTGAGGTTTTTCTCTGAAATTTTCTATTCTGGCAGATTTTGAGGATAGAATAAAAGCTCCAAACCTTCCAGGTTGCTTTACGGCTGTCAAGGTAGCGGAGGCTCCTTCTTTTTTATGAAAAGCAATGGCTTCACGGATATTTACATCCGATACACCATCTCCATAGGTCATGCAGAATGTTTCATCACCAATGTATTCTTTCACTTTTTTTAGCCTCCCACCGGTCATGGTGTCAAGACCTGTATCCACAAGTGTTACTTTCCAAGGCTCGGAAGTTGCATGGTGTATGTCAATTTTATTGCTGCTTAAATCTATCGTGAAATCAGACTTGAGCAGGTGGTAATTGGAAAAATACTCTTTGATCACCTCCCCTTTATAACCACAGCAAATTATGAATTCATTTATCCCGTAATAGGAGTAGATTTTCATGATATGCCAAATTATTGGTTTCTGCCCTATGCTTACCATAGGTTTAGGACGTACCGAGCTTTCTTCACTTATCCTAGTGCCGAAACCTCCTGCTAAAATTACTGCCTTCATATGTTAAATAAAAAACGTAGAAATATTACTTAATGCCAAGAAACATAGCTTCTATGGTTCATCTTTCTCTTTACTGTAAACAGAAAGGAGAACACTTTCAAGATGTGCTGCGAAAACTTTGGAATTAAATTTTTCTTTAAAGGTTGATTGAGATTTGTCACTCATCTCAAGCCAAATGTCCTTATTTTCCTTTAGAATTGTTAATTTTTCCCTCCAGCCATTTACATCATACATGTCCACCCAATATCCAATCCCTTCCTCTTCAATATCCAAATTCAAGCATGGGTTGTGAGTCATTATTACCGGTTTGCTAAAGGTCACCACATCCTGAAGACTTGTCATTCCTTGACATCCTTCTTTATGCATTGGGTATTTAAGTGGGATTAAAATAGCTATTGAATTCTGGTAATAGGGCACGAGGTCATAGGATAGCGTCACCTCCCAGTCTACTTCCACATTTGGAGGGATATCCACCGTTTTTGGAATGGTTTTAGGTGTGCAGAAAATTTTTAATTTATAGTCTAAGCCTCTAAATGCCTCGATGAGGGTCTCAAAGTCCCTGTCGGTATGGCCGGCACTTATGAAGTACTCACAATCTTCAAATGCTTTGTGTTGGGTGGCATAGCGCTCGTAATACGTCATATCCGGTCCCCATTGGGCCAGGCTGAACTTGTCTTTATAGGCCTTTTCAGGGATGTTTAGAAGTTTTACCGTTTTTTCCAAGAGGGCTTTACTCAAAAAAATAGAAGCGGAATAATTTAATACATAATTCCTGGAGTATAATCTGAAAAACCAATTTTCATTCCTGCCCATCCAAAACGGTTGATGGATGGTGACAACGATCGGTTTTCTAAATAAGCCCAAGGCCTTTAAAAAGAGTAAAAGTTTGGTGTTTGATTTTGAATACGGGGAATATAAAATGTCGAATTTTTTGAGATTGAATAAAACTCTAATTTGTTGGTCAAGGTGACCAATGCCAAAGAGTCTGCCAATCTTATTGAGGATTTTGTATTTCTCATGGGGAAATACAACCATCTCAACCTTTCCTCTTTGGTCCAATTCTACCTTTCCCCAAACATGATGGCTGCCACTAATCCCCTTTTCCCAAAGTGAATAAGCCCTTTCCATCGAGTAATTATTAATCAAAAATACCTTAGGCTTCATTAAAATTTAAAATTTTGTGAGGGAACATAAGGGGTATTCATATTTAAATATAATGAAACATTTTCGTTTTAAACTAAAATTATTTGCTATATGTAGGGTTGAAAATTTACTTGACTTTACACTATTTGCTCGTCAGTAAAGGTACTTTTTCTGTATATTGAATGGCCGTTAGTTTGTTAATTTTCTCTTGTCTTACCTTTTCAAATGCGAGTTTGTTTTCTTCTGCTATTGGTTCTGCAGGTGGAATATCTTCTTTTAACCAATCTACTTGTTTGCCGTGTTTCCAGAACCTAAAGCAAAGATGTGGGCCTGTAGCCAGTCCTGTGCTGCCTACATAGCCTATCACTTGGCCTTGTTTTACGCGGGTCCCTTTTTTAATTCCCTTCCCAATTTTGGACATGTGTAGGTATTGGGTGGTATAGGTGCCATTGTGCTTGATTTTCACGAAATTCCCATTGCCACCTCTATAAGTTGCCTCTAATACTGTTCCGTCACCTACTGAACGAATTTCCGTACCTCTTGGGGCAGCATAATCTGTACCTAAATGAGCTTTGTATCTTTTTTGCACGGGGTGAAATCTACTAAGACTATATCTGGAACTGATTCGGGAAAATTTTAAGGGATCTCTTAAGAAAGCTTTTTTTAGGCTGTTCCCTTTTTCGTCAAAGTAAGATATGACACCGTTTTGCTCAAAAGGAATGGCATGGTATCCTTGCCCCATATGTTCAAAGTAGGCAGCTTCAATGTCCTCGATGCCTACAATTTGGTCTTCAACTACCTGCTCCTTGAAAATAACCTTGAACTTATCGTCTTTCTGGAGTCTTTGGAAATCTACCACCCAGCCATAGAGATCTGCAAATTGATCAACAAGATCAGGACCCAGACCCAACTCAGTCATGTTTACATATAGAGAAGAGCTGATTTTGCCTCCAATTTCTCTACGGTTGATTGCCATCGGCTTGTTTTCTTTATAAATTTCCGGTTGGCTAAGATTAAAAACTACAAATTCTGTCCTATTGGGCTCGTAAACAAAAAATTTAGATTTCGTGGAATCCTTTGGGGTAAGGACGGTGTATTTTTTGTTGAATGCTATTTTTTTTACATCGAATATGTCTTTTGACTTTTTAGCGATTTCATCGATTATTTGATAAGGTACATCAAAGGGGGCCAATATTGTAGACAAAGTTTGGTTCCGTTTCACCACACCTTCCACTATGTCTACATCATCCACATTGATTCCATACAATAAATTTTCTTCTTTCGGTAAGGGAGCAGATCCTTCTGATTCTTGCAATTTATCTTCCTGAACTTGAGGAGCTTTTCCATCGTAAATCCAAAATGCAATACAAGTAATGATAAATAATCCTCCGAAAGTCCAATATTTTTTCATAAATTCTAGGGTAATTAATATTTAGTAGGGGTTGTAATGTCGAATATCTTAGTAAATTACAATATAAATCGGGTATCCTATGCGAATATACATTTTTTCCTGCAAGAACTAAATTATATTTATTGTCAATAAACGTGATTTCCCTCAATTGTATTGCTTTATCTTGAGGATAAAAATAGCAATCTCTAGTCTGAATGATTATCTTTGGCGATTATTTGCAAATAAAAATCTAATTCAATGCTTAGAACACATACTTGTGGAGAACTCCGTCTGGAGGATTTGGATAAAAAAGTTATACTTTCCGGATGGGTGCAAAGGGTAAGGAATAAGGGAGGTTTAGCATGGGTTGACCTAAGAGATCGTTATGGTGTTACCCAACTGATTTTTGAAGAAGGGGCTGTGGCTCCTGAACTGTTAAAAACTGCAACAACCTTGGGACGAGAGTATGTCGTTCAGGCTGAAGGAGTGGTGATTGAACGTGCTTCAAAAAATGATAAAATCCCTACCGGATCAATTGAAATTCGCGTGAGTGAATTGAAGATATTAAATAAGGCCAAAGTGCCGCCCTTCATCATTGAAGACGAGACAGACGGAGGGGAAGAGTTGAGAATGAAGTACCGTTACCTGGACTTGAGAAGGAATGTGGTTAGAGAAAAACTACAACTGAGGCATCGCATGATGCAGGAGACCAGGAAATACATGGATGGACAAGATTTCATGGAGGTGGAAACACCCGTATTGATCAAATCCACTCCTGAAGGAGCCAGAGATTTTGTTGTGCCTAGCAGGGTTCATGGAGGTGAATTTTATGCCTTGCCACAATCTCCACAGACCTTTAAGCAACTATTAATGGTCAGTGGTTTTGATCGTTATTTTCAGATAGTAAAGTGCTTTAGAGATGAGGATCTCCGTGCAGACAGGCAGCCTGAATTTACCCAAATAGACTGTGAAATGTCCTTTGTAGACCAAGAGGATATTTTGGAGATTTTTGAGGGGTTGGTTCGTCACCTTTTTACGAAAGTTAAGGGGATGGAATTGGGGAATATCGAACGCATGACCTATGAGGATGCTATGCGTCTGTATGGAAATGACAAGCCTGACATTCGCTTTGGGATGCCTTTTGTAGAACTCAATGAATTGGCACAAGGGAAGGGGTTTAGTATATTTGATAGTGCAGAACTGATCCTCGGCATCAATGCAGAAGGTGCTGCTAACTATACCAGAAAGCAGTTGGACGCGCTTACCAATTGGGTAAGAAGACCGCAAATAGGTGCCAAAGGCATGGTCTATGTTAAATGCAATGAAGATGGCACCTTTAAGTCATCTGTGGATAAATTTTATAGTCAAGAAGACCTTAAAGCTTGGGCTGACAAAGCAGGTGCTAAAAAAGGTGATTTGATATTGCTGCTTTCCGGTAGTGAAAAAGATACCCGAAAGCAAATGTCTGAATTAAGGCTAAAGATGGGTGACGAATTAGGTTTGAGAGACAAGACAGTTTACAAACCACTTTGGGTTCTGGATTTTCCATTGCTTGAATGGGATGACGAAACGGCCAGGTATCATGCCATGCACCACCCTTTTACCTCTCCTAAAAAAGAGGACATGGAGCTTCTCGACAAAGATCCCGGTAAAGTTCGCGCCAATGCCTATGATTTGGTCATCAATGGGGTGGAAATCGGTGGTGGTTCAATAAGAATTCATGACAAGGAAACCCAGCAAATGATGTTCAGGCATCTGGGCTTTACAGAAGAAGAGGCCCAATCTCAGTTTGGATTCCTTATGGAAGCCTTTGAATTTGGAGCGCCTCCTCACGGTGGGATTGCCTTTGGATTTGATCGCTTATGTGCCATCTTTGGAGGAACAGATTCCATTAGAGATTATATCGCCTTTCCTAAAAATAATGCTGGCAGAGACGTAATGATTAACTCACCTAGTGGCATTTCTGATGAACAATTGGTTGAATTGTCATTGGATATTAAGAAAAAAGATTCAGAATAAAAGGAATTAGGAAGAAGTCTCATGAACTTGCAAAAGGTGGCTTCTTATTCCCATAATAATCAGAAGTTGACCTAATATATAGGTGCCCATAATGTATAGATCTCCATCGATTATGGGATAAAAAAACCGATCCAAGGCCAACAAACTATCTGATATAAAAAATAAAAAAGCACCAATAAACAACTGCCAAAAGCTGGAACTATTGGTCCTTCCATACCTTTCCCTGGCCATTGTCACCATCATGACAATGGCCATTGTATATATAATAACCGGTATTTTTAATTCGTTCAGTTGTGCATGAATCAGGAAATAGATGAATGCTGCAAGGATGTAAAGTGGAAGGTTGTAAACAAACATTTTTATAAAATTCACTTTAAATAGGTTTAATGTCTGATTTTGAGTCAGCTTAAAGGCTATTATATAACATACATGTGTCATAAAAAAGGCGCCCAGGCCATATAAAAACAAGTCTTTGTTTAAAAGTAAAGCGTCTCCCAAGAAGGAGAAAAATAATCCGGCCGAAACGGTGATACGCAACAAACTTCCTTTTATTAATTTTGTGCTCTGCAAAAAATAGAGCAAAAGAGAGATCATAATCAAAGGTTTGGTGAGATACCTATAATTAATCTCTGCATGAATGATCATTGATATATCTGCCAAGGATGCAAAGAGGAAGATATACAACCATAAGATTTCTTTTTTGCGCATTTTGTTTAATTTCTTTATTTTTATTTGTCTTAAAGTCGAACCAATCAGGTACTTAGGTAGTTGTTAAATGTAGAATAAACATTTACTTCTCTTAATAGTTAGAAATAGAATATCCCTGCGAGAGAGGCCAACATTATTTGCAATTTGAATGATTTTATATGAAGCCGGGTAGAGAGGACAACAGCTGCTACCCTACTCGCATTATAAAATTGAAGATAATGAGTTTCTATGAAAAAAATGCGTTAAAAGGTCAGCAGTTTGGAGAAAGCATTGGGTGGGATGGATAAAATTCAATAAGAGAAAATTTTGCTTTTTGGGCCTTACTTGAGTGGTAGAGGTGTTTTTGGAATAATTATTAGGCAATCTTTAATTTTACGATTGATTATTTTTTTTCAGTCGTCAAAATAAAGGTTTAAAATATTTCCTTCTAAATTCTAATGTTAGGGATTTGTTAATTATTTTTGGCACTTCAATTGAAAACTTAATATTTAGCTATTCTAATAGGCCTAATTTAAGATTATATTTGTACCCAAATAAAGCCGAAACTATTTTTGATTCTATTATTTATTTATACCTATTAAATATTTGAAAATGAGGCAACTGTTACAAAAAAGAATGCTTGTAGTGCTATTACTGTTTCTCGCTATTGGGAGCAGTTATGGTCAAGTAACTACCAGTTCTGTTCAAGGAGCTGTGTTTGACACCGAAGGAGAGGCACTGATAGGTGCTACTGTAAAGGCAACCCACGAGCCTTCCGGTTCCGTGTATGGTGCGGTTACCAATGTGGATGGAAGGTTTAACCTACCCAACCTGAGAGTAGGAGGGCCCTACTCTATAGAGATTAATTATCTTGGTTTTGAATCTCAACTATTCTCAGGAATTGTGTTGAGGCTTGGAGAGGTTTACAATTTAAATGCAGTGCTTTCTGATGGAGACACTGAATTGACAGAATTTGTTGTAGAAGGAGACAGGGGGTCTGACTTTACCTCAAACCGCACAGGTACAGCAACGAATATCTCCAATGAACAATTAAAAAATCTTCCACAGATCAACAGGAGTGTACTTGAATTTACAAGGTTAACCCCTCAAGCCAGTGGAAATTCCTTTGCAGGAAGGGATGCAAGGTACAATAACCTTCAGATTGATGGAGCAAACTTTAACAATGGGTTTGGTTTAAGTGATGATCCTCTTCCAGGGGGAGATTCCCAGCCAATTTCCCTAGATGCTATAGAAGAAATTACTGTAAATATTGCGCCATATGATGTGTTGCAAAGTGGCTTTACAGGAGCAGGTATCAATGCTGTAACGAGAAGTGGTACCAATACCTTAGAAGGGTCTGCTTATTACTTCCTTAAAAATCAATCCCTTCAGGGAAGGAAGGTTGGCGACAATGAATTGGAAGCTGTAGATGCAGCCACCAAGAATTTTGGCTTTAGATTGGGAGGACCAATTATAAAGAACAAATTGTTTTTCTTTATAAACGCCGAAAGAGAAATCCTTACAGGAGCGAATGCTTCCGGAGTAAACCTTTGGAGACCGTCAGAAGATGGAATTGCTGACCCTGAAAACAATATTGCCAGACCTACAAGAACAGATTTGGATGCCGTACAAAATCACCTGATCAACCAGTGGGGTTATGATCCGGGAAGATATGAAGGATATGCCAATGAGGCGGAACAAGCCAGCACCAAATTGCTAGCAAGGATTGATTGGAACATCAATGAAAAGAACAAATTAGCCGTAAGATACAATCAAGTGGTCGGTACTTCCAACCAATTGGCCAGTTCCACTTCAGGGCCACGTCCAAGAGCTCCATGGCCTAATGGTGCCAGGGTGAGTCAGAATGCCATCACTTTTGAAAATGCAAATTATGGATTTGAGAATTCCGTAAGGTCTATTACCGCAGAATTAAATAGTTACATTAGCACAAGTTGGTCTAACCAACTTTTGGCTACTTATTCTAGAATTCAAGACAAAAGAACTTCTCCTTCTGATCAACTTTTTCCATTTGTTGACATCTGGGACGGTGGAGGATTGATTGATGATGGTGAAGGAAACATGGTGCAGAATAAAGGTTCCATGAACTATATTTCTTTTGGTACAGAATTGTTTACCTACAACAATGATGTTATCAATAATAATTACTCTATTATCAATAACTTGAATTATGTGGAAGGCAAGCACAACATTACCATGGGAGCTGCCTTTGAACTTCAGAATTTTGGTAACAGTTATGTCAGATTGGGAACTTCCTATTACCGATATGCATCTGTTGAAGACTTCCTATCTACAGGAACTGCAAACGAAGTTGCCCCTACCATGTTTGGCTTGACATATCCTTATGCCGGACAAGATACCTATTCCAGGGTTAATTTTGGATTGGCTTCTCTTTATGCTCAAGACAAGTATGCAGTAAATAACGACCTTAGCATTACCTTTGGTCTTCGTGCGGAGCTTCCGATTTACTTGAATGATTTAACGGCTAACGAATCCATCAATGAGATTACCCTGACCAATCAGTTTGGGATGCCTACCAATTACAATTCAGGAGAATGGCCAAGTTCTAAATTAATGGTCTCTCCAAGGTTTGGATTTAATTATGATGTATTTGGTGACCGTTCGCTGACTTTAAGAGGTGGTACTGGCGTATTTTCTGGAAGGGTACCATTCGTATGGTTGACCAATATGCCTACTAATGCGGGTGTTATACAGAATAATGTTGAGCCTGGTAGCTATGAGGAAGTTGAAGGATGGATAAACAATATTAATTTCCAAACTGAGCGTTATTATTATGTGGAAAATGTTCCTGAAGGAGCTGAAGATGTATTTATTTCGTCTCCAACAGAAGGAGCACCTGGGTCATTCGCATTGGTAGACACTGATTTTAAAATGCCAATGGTGTGGAGATCAAGTTTTGGTTTGGATTACCAAATTCCAAATACTCCATTGCTATTGACCACTGATTTATTGTACACCAGAGATATCAATGCCGTATTCCAATACGGAGCTAACCGAGTAAGGTCTACCAATACCATGGATTATGGTTCTAGTGGAGCTCCGGGTGATTATGGTGATACCAGAGAAGTCTTTCTTCCTGGCCAAAGCACTGCTTATAACAGTGTAATGGGAGGAAACAATGCAACTGTTCTTTCCAATACCAGTATCAAAGGTAGAAGCTTTAGTGGAACAGTTGGTGTGTCAGTGCCTTATCACAGAGGTTTTAGTGCTTCCTTGTATTACACTTATTCTTCAGCAAAAGAAGTTTCGGCCAATGATGGATCCAATGCGAGTTCTGCATGGGGTGCAAGTCCTACCATTAATAGTCCAAACGACCAAATGCTGAATATCTCTAACTTCGCAATTCCACATAGGATAGTCGGAAGTGTAAGTTATAGAATTGAATACGCAAATGCATTGGCTACAACAATTGGACTTTACTATAATGGAGCACATCAGGGAAGATACTCTTATGTGTATGGCAATGATTTTAATGGAGATGGTATTACGGGTGACTTGATATACCTTCCTGAAAATTCTTCTACCATGAATTTTGTTGACATCACAGATGATGATGGTGTAGTTTATACTGCAGCAGAGCAAAGAGCTGCCTTTGATGCCTATGTAGAAGAAAATGGATTGAGTGAATACAGAGGTGATTACTTGCCGAGAAATGCCTTCCTTAACCCATGGTTAAACAGGTTCGATATCCGTATCTTACAAGATGTTTCTCAGACTTTTGGGAAAATGAAAAATACTGTTCAGTTGAGTGTGGACATTGTGAACCTAGGTAATTTGCTAAACAGTGATTGGGGAATTCAGGACGACTTAAATGGTGCTGAGAATTTGCTTTCAAGAGCCGGTTCAGTAAGTGCCACTCCTGATTTTAATCTAACCACCATTTCAGGAAACCTTCCTACAAACCCATTCAGAAATGTTAGTGGATTTGGAACCACTTGGAGCATGCAGGTTGGTTTAAGGTATTTATTTTAATAATGAAATTAGATTGCTATACAATAAAAGAGGTCGCCTGTAAAGGCGACCTTTTTTTATTGAAAAGGAATTGCCCGTTTTGGCAAATACAGGCTTAAATACTATTTTTTAATATGCGTATCATTCAAGGTCTAAGATATGGGGATATAAGTAGTGCATGGAAATATTCGCTTTGTATTTTTTGATAATATAATTTATACCTTTAAATATTCCATTCTCTTGCCATTAATGGCTTAGTTTTGCCTCTTAAATTTTATTGTTTTTTTGCTAAAGAAAATAAGTTTACTTTAAACTTATATCTTTAAAATAAACTTGTTGGTTAAACGATACATTAGTTTTCAGAATGAAAAACCAAACCAAAATCATTTTGTCTGTAATTATCCTATTAGTGATAGGGTTTATATTTTTCTATCCAAGAATGGGGCTTTACACTGAAGGAGAGACGACTGGTACAGAAAGTGTGTCTGCAGCGGTTCAATCCAATCTTCCGGTTAACGTGATCAAACTGAAGGAAGAATCTCTGGAAAGCAACTTGAATATCACAGGCTCTCTTATACCCAATGAAATCGTAAACTTAAGGCCTGAAGTGAATGGTTTGGTAGAGAAAATAACTTTTAAGGAAGGGCAGTTTGTGAAAAAAGGCAGTCCTTTACTTTATTTAAATGATGACGAGTTAAAAGCCCAATATGACAGGTTAGCGTATACTAAAAAGCTGTATGAAAGTCAGGAAAAAAGGCAAAAGCAATTATTGACAAAAGAGGCCATTAGCCAGGAAGAATACGACATAGTCCTTAATCAATACAATACCAATCTTGCAGATTTGCGCTTAATTGAAGCCCAATTAAATAAAATGATCATCAGGGCACCCTTTGATGGAGAGTTAGGCTTCAGGCAAATATCAGAAGGAAGTGTTATCGGTACTTCCGATCTTATTGCCACCATTGTCAATGTAGACCCAATCAAAATAGAATTTTCAATTCCTGAGCGGTATTCCAATGAAATAAAGGTGGGTACAATCATTTATTTCAACTCAAATGTATCAGATGAAGAAGCAGAAGGTAAGGTTTATGCCATTGAGCCGAATATAGATGCGGCTACCAGAACTTTAAAAATTAGGGCTCAGAGCCCTAACAAAGAAAAGAAATTTCTTCCGGGAATGTTTGTAAGGGTTCGCTTGGTTTTAGATGAAGTGTCAGATGCCATTCTCGTTCCATCAGAATCTGTAATTCCGGAATTGGAAGGATACAAGGTATTTGTGGCCAAGGATGGTGTTATCGAATCCAGAAAGGTGGAGATCGGCCAAAGATCAGACACCAGGGTGCAGCTAGTGGAAGGTGTGGAACCCGGAGAGCTGGTATTAACCACAGGAGTACTGCAAGCAAAGGATGGAATGTCCGTTGATGTCAACTTAACGAACTGATAGAATATTATGTCAAGTTTATCTACGATCAGTATTCGAAGACCCGTATTATCCATAGTGATGTCACTCACTATTTTGATTTTTGGAATCATTGGAATTTCCTTTTTAGGAATCCGAGAATTCCCAAGTGTGGATCCTCCGGTGGTGAATGTAAGAACTACTTATGTGGGAGCCAATGCGGATGTAATTGAGGCACAGATTACGGAACCTCTGGAAGAAGCCATTAATGGCATTTCCGGAATAAAATCCTTGTCTTCCATCAGTAACGATGGGAACAGTAGCATTACGGTGGAATTTGAAATCGGGGCTGATATGGAGGCCGCGGCGAACGATGTAAGAGATAAAGTTTCAAGGGCCCAAAGAAACCTTCCTCCCGATACTGATCCCCCTATCGTTTCCAAACAGGATGCAGACACACAGCCCATCGTATTTTTAAATGTGCAAAGTGATCAACGCAGCTTATTGGAATTGTCTGATATAGCCACAAATATTTTCAAAGAAAGGCTACAGACCATCAACGGTATCAGTGAAATAAGAATTTGGGGGGAAAAAGAATATGCCATGCGTTTGCGAATGGATCCTCTGCGAATGGCTTCCTATGGCATTACACCCATAGATGTACTCAACCAAGTTCAAAGTGAAAATGTAGAACTCCCTACCGGGAAAATTGAAGGGGAATCCATAGAACTTTCGGTAAGGACACGAAGTAGGATGAGTACTTCGGAAGAATTTAACCGTTTGATTATCAAAGAGGAGTCGAATAACGTGGTGCGTTTTCAGGATATCGGAAATGCAGAGATAGCCCCACTGAATGAAAGGACCGTGCTTAAAAGAGATGGGGTACCCATGGTGGGGGTGGCTCTGGTTCCTTTGCCTGGATCCAATAGTATTGAAATTATAGATGAATTTTATCGAAGACTGGAATTTATAAAGAAGGACCTGCCGGAGGATATTCAGCTGGGAATAGGTTTTGACACCACGAAATTTATAAGAAATTCAATCAGCGAGGTGCAACAGACAATTTTTGTGGCCTTTATGTTGGTGGTGCTTATCATTTTTCTATTTTTAAGAGATTGGCGTACCACCTTTATTCCTGTACTTACCATCCCCATTAGTTTGATAGGTGTGTTTTTTATCATGTATATGGCAGGGTTTTCCATCAATGTACTGACCTTGCTAGGCATCGTATTGTCCATAGGGCTGGTGGTAGATGATGCCATTGTGGTATTAGAAAATATTTATACCAAAATTGAAAAAGGAGAAAATCCGGAAACTGCAGCAGAGCAGGGAGCTGAGGAAATATTCTTTGCCGTCATAGCCACGACGGTAGCCTTGGCAGCAGTTTTTTTACCTGTGATTTTTCTTACAGGCACCACTGGAAGGCTGTTTAGGGAGTTTGGTGTGGTAGTGGCAGGAGCAGTGATCATCTCTTCTTTTGTGGCCCTTACCATGACACCGATGCTCAGTTCTAAGCTACTGAAGAGAAGAAAAAAGCAAAATTGGTTGTATAATAAAACCGAACCATTCTTTCTATGGTTAAACAAGATTTATGTCCAAGCACTTTCCTCTTTTATGAAAATTAAGTGGATGTCTTTTGTTTTGGTAGGGGTAATGGGACTTGGTACCTATTATCTTTTTAACAACATCCCTTCCGAACTAGCACCTTTAGAAGACAGAGGGCAAATAAGAATAAATATGGCAGGACCTGAGGGAGCAACTTTTAGCTATATGGACCGAATAATTGATGAAATGACTGTGGAACTTTCTGAAATGATTCCTGAGGAAGAAAGGGCAGGGTTAATTTCGGTTACTTCTCCGGGGTTTAGTTCTGCGAGTACCAATTCAGGTTTTATTAGGTTGGTTTTAAATGATGCAGCAACAAGGGAAAGAAGTCAGCAAGAAATTTTTGATGATGTTGCGGTGTATTTAAAGAATAAAACGTCCGTTAGGGCTTTTGGGGCACAGGAGCCATCCATTGGGGACAGGAGGGCGGGATTACCCATCCAATATGTTATCCAAGCCCAGACATTGGAAAAGTTAAAAGAAATTATCCCGGTTTTTATGGATAAAGTAGGGCAAAGTCCTGTTTTTACTTTTCCTGATGTCAATTTAAAATTTACCAAGCCTGAAATAGAGGTTGAGATTGATAGGGAGAAAGCCAGAAACATAGGCGTTTCGGTTCAAGAAATTGCCAGAACACTTCAGCTAAGTTATTCCGGCCAGCGATTTGATTACTTTATCATGAATGGTAAGCAATATCAAGTAGTTGGAGAAATGCAATTGGAGGATAGAAATGAACCTATAAACCTCAGGATGCTATATGTAAGAAGTGATGATGGAGAATTGATTCAAATGGATAATTTGGTCAAGATCAATGAAAGAAGTACTCCACCTCAACTTTACCGCTACAATAGGTTTGTAAGTGCAACGGTGCAGGCAGGCCTTGCTCCTGGCGAAACAGTAGGTTCCGGACTTGTAGAAATGGACAAAATTGCAGCCGAAGTGTTAGATGAAACCTATACCACTGATGTGGCGGGATTATCCAAAGAATATAGAGATAGCTCTAGTAGTTTGGTGTTTGCCTTTGTGTTTGCCTTGATATTGATCTACCTCGTTTTATCTGCCCAGTTTGAAAGTTTTATGGATCCATTGACTATCATGTTTACGGTGCCATTGGCGATTTTTGGGGCCTTATTTTCATTGTGGTTATTTGATTTTACCCTTAATGTGTTTAGTCAAATAGGAATAATCATGCTCATTGGGTTGGTGACCAAGAATGGGATATTGATTGTGGAATTTGCCAATCAACGAAAAGCCCAAGGGATTCCCATATCAGAGGCCATTGAAGGTGCAGCTGCAGCAAGGTTTCGACCTATTTTAATGACCAGTTTATCCACCATTTTGGGGATATTGCCTATAGCTTTGGCTTTGGGGGCAGGTTCCGAAGGACGGGTGCCTATGGGTGTGGCTGTAGTAGGAGGGATGTTGCTGGCAACACTGCTTACCTTATTTATTATTCCGGGCATATATACTTATTTGACATCTAAAAAAGGAAGATTAGCAAGAGTTTAATATGAAGAAAATTATATTGCTAGGAATGATGGTGGCCTTCTCCTGCAGATTGTATGGACAGGAGGACGAATCTTTAACTTTTGAAAAGGCAGTTGAGATTGGATTGGAAAATAACTTTGATGTTAAGATTGCTACCAATCAGGTTTTGCTGGCAGAAAATGAGAAAAAACAAGCCGGAAGCCTACTGATGCCAGTGCTTGACTTAAACAATACCAGAATTTATAGAAAGGAAGATACAGAGCAGGCCTTCGTAAGTGATCCGGAAAATCCAAGGATTATTCCCAATGCCCAAACCAGAAACAATAACTATAGTTTGGTAGCTTTCTATGGTTTTAGGGCAGATGCAGTAGTTGCCTTGCAACGATTAGGAAAACTGAAAGAAGTGTCTGAACTGGAGGCCAAGGTAGTGATAGAAAATACCGTTGCCGCCATTGCCACTGCTTATTACAGGTTGGTTCTTGAGCAACAACGGTTCGAGGTGCTAAAGCACACTTTAAAATTATCTGATGAAAGACTGGAAATTGCCAAAGCACAATATGAATTGGGAAGGGCCTCGAAGAGAGACTTTTTAGCTGCTCAGGTAGATTACAATGCAGACCTTACGGCACTGGTGTCCCAAGAGCAAGTTATCCAAAACTCAAGGGTCAATTTGAATGAATTACTTGCCATAGGCCCGGATAAAAATTTTGTAGTCAATGATACCATCACCATTGAGGATTCCTTTTCCCTTGAAGAATTGAAAGAAAGTGCTTTTGATCAAAATAAGGGTTTTTTGGCTACTCAAAGAATGGAAAATGTAGCTTATCTTCAATTAAAAGAGTTGAGGGCACAAAGACTGCCGACCATTACCTTAAACGGGTCTTATATAGACAATACTTTAACTTCAGATGCGGGCTTTTTGCTGAGTAATCAGCAGCAAGGGATTAACTTGGGTGCTACGATAAGCTTAAACTTATTCAGTGGCTTGGCTTTAAACAAGCGGATTCAGGCCGCTAAGATTCAAATCAACAACCAGAAGCACTTGATAGAGCAATATGAAAATCAAATGTTGTCTGATTTACAGCGGACCTTCAATACGTATCAAAATAGTAAGCGGCTTTTGGAGATAGAAAAATTAAATTATGAAGTGGCTGTGGAGAGTTCTGATATTACACTCGACAGGTTTCGTTTGGGGATCACCAATTATCTTGAGTTTCGGGATGCGCAAGTGAGCAGACTGCAAGCAGAGAGCAGATTGATAGAGTCGCTGTACACAATAAAAGAGAACGAAATAGAACTAATGCGTCTTTCCGGTAATATTTATTTTGCCAATTTGGAGGAGAATTAACCATAATAATAGCGCTTCAGTGGCTATATTTTGCGGGGCTAATTTTGGTATATTAAGGATAAAAGCCTATAATTGAAAACACCAAAGCACAATTAGAGTGCCCACTCTATGCCAAAAACCAGGATTTCTTGCCTTTTATTACTTGTAATTGCCTTCGAATTGACTTCATGCAAGCCAAATGAAGAAGAAAAAAAGGTGCCGGAATATTGGGAGTCTCCTGCTGTTTTAGATTTTGATGCCATAAAAAAAAGAGGTTTTATTAGAGCGGTTGTAGACAATTCCTCTACTAGCTATTATATCTATAGGGGCCGAACCATGGGCTATGAATTTGAGTTGCTTCGGAATTTGGCCAACCAACTTGGGGTAAACCTACGGTTAATCGTAAAGCATGATCTTGAAGATGGATTTCGCCTCTTAAATAAAGGGAAAGCAGACATTGTTGCCATAAACTTTGAAGTAAATGAGGAGAGAAAAAAGCGAGCCAATTTTACTGCACCGCTAAATAGCATGAAAACAGTGGTGGTGCAGCGTAAGGATCAATCCCATGTGGACAGCCTAATCCAACTTTCCAATAAAAAGGTTTATATCAAGAAGGGAACAATTTATAAAGAAAGGCTTTCGGTACTTAGTGATTCCCTCTCTCTTTCCCTTGCTATAGAGGAAAAGAACACGAGTTTGGAAGATCTGATCAATCAGGTCATTGAAGAGAAAATAGACTATACGGTAGTAGACAATGATATTGCATTGGTAAATGCTACCTATAATGATTTGTTAGACGTAAGCCTTACGGTTAGCCAGCCCAATCCTGTGGCTTGGGCCATAAGAAAAAATGCCCCCCAATTGGAAGCCAAGATCAATGAATGGATAGAGAGAATAGATCGAACTGGTTACAAAGCCATATTGTACCATAAATATTTTCTCAATAAGAAAAATAGTTACCACAGGTCCTCTTCAGCCTTTTCTTCTGTTTCCGGGGACAGAATTTCTGCCTATGATGATATTATTAAACAGGGGGCCGATAAGTTGGGCTGGGATTGGAGACTATTGGCTGCTTTGGTATATAAAGAAAGCCGCTTTAACCATTCTGCTGTCTCCTATGCCGGAGCAGTAGGGTTGCTTCAACTGATGCCTGTTACCTTACAACGTTTCGGCGTAAATGACCCAAATAACCCAAACGAGAGTTTAAGGGGAGGGGTCAATTACCTCAAATACCTGGATGGTTTCTGGCTTGACCGTGTGCCTGATAACAATGAGCGAATTAAATTTATTTTGGCTTCTTACAATGTAGGGCATGGTCATGTGCAAGACGCTTGGCGCTTGGCTTATAAATATGGAAAGGACAACAAACGTTGGAAGAATGTTGCTTATTATTTGGAGAGAAAATCCAAACCGGAAGTGTATCGTGACCCATGGGTGAAAAGTGGTTATGCCAAGGGTCATGTGACGGTTCGCTATGTTCGGGAGGTTTATGGGCTTTATGAATCCTATAAGGTTTTAGTAGCTTCTTAAGCATCAGGGATCATGTCTGCCGTGATTTTTGCAGACAATAAGCACAATGGAATCCCTCCGCCGGGGTGAACACTTCCCCCACAAAAATACAATTTCTTAATTTTTGAACTATAATTTGGGTGTCTTAAAAAAGCCGCGTAACGGTTGTTGGAGCTGTTGCCGTACAAGGCTCCATTTGCTGACGAAGTTTTAGTGGCTATCCCAATGGGATCTAAAATTTGCTCTGCATCGATCAGCGGCTCAATATTCGTATTTAGGGTAGCATTTATTTTTCTAATAATGGCTTTTCGGGCTTTGGCTTTTAAACTTTCCCAATCTTGGCCTTGATCGTTAGGGACGTTGATCATGGTGAACCAGTTCATGGCTCCTTTAGGAGCATCATTTTCTTTATGAATGGAGGTGATGTTGATATACACAGTAGGATCATCATCGATATCTTTATCTTCAAAAATAGCTTTAAATTCCTTTTCATAATCCTTGCTAAATAGAATGTTGTGGAGGTCAAGTTCAGGAAAAACCTTATTAATACCCCAATAAAAAATCAAAGCAGAGCTTGATTTAGGTTGTTTTAATAATCGTTTGGGCTGTTCTTCCTCCTTTAGTATGGTTTTATAGGCCGTTACCATGTCCATATTGTTAAGAATATAATCGGCTTTATAAGACTTGCCTCCGGCTAGTATACCAAAGGCTACCTTATTCTTGACAAGAACCTTATCCACGGCCATGTTAAAGTGAAAATTCACACCCAATTGCTTTGCGAGCTTGTAAAGGCTGGTAGTAATGGCATGCATCCCTTCTGTAGGGAAGAATGCTCCCTTATTGAATTCAAGGTGTGGAATAATATTTAAAGTGGCCGGAGTTTGGTAAGGATTTGATCCGTTATAGGTTGCGTACCTGTTAAAGAGCTGAACCAGTTTAGGGTGTTTGAATTGCCTGTGATTGGCCTGATCCACGGTGTTAAAAAGACCAAACTTTCCTATTCTAAAATAAGAAGCCAAGGCTTTTTTGTTAAGCCAAGTACTCCACTTGTGCAAAGACCTATGCATGAACAAAGGGGCGAGGTATTTGTAAATATAGGCTGATTTATCAAGTGCTTTTTTGATGTTTTCGGGTTTCTCTCCAAGTTGAAACTCCACTTCTTTAGTGAATTTATCCAAATCAGAATAAGCACTTAGCCTTGCTCCATCTTCCCAGAAATAATTACAATTGATTTCAAGCTTTTTATATCGAAAAAAATCTTCCGTTTTTAAGCCTGCTAAAGCAAACAGTTCTTCCATTTGCTCAGGTAAAGTAAATAGGGATGGGCCTGCATCAAAACGGTAACCTGCAATATTGATTTCGGTCAATTTTCCGCCGGGATAAGGATTGGCCTCAAATACATTTACTTGATATCCCTTTAGGCTTAATCGAATTGAAGCTGCCAAGCCAGCAATGCCTGCCCCTATTATAATTACTTTTTTATCCATTCATTTATATTATTTCCACTGTGTTCAGGTGGTTTTTTGTTACCAATTGCCAATTTATTCAATTGTAACTTATAAAAGCAGTCTTTGTTATCAAAAAGACTGCTTGAAAGGATGGATTCTGTAGCAAATAAAACTCAGTGCTTTGGGTTTAAATATCACCTTCAGCTTGGAGGCTCTCTTCCTGCCATTCCATAAAGGATTGATTGATTGCTTCAGCAAAAACTTTGGTGTCTTGGGCTCCACTAATCCCGTATTTTCGGTTGAACACAAAAAATGGCACTCCTTGAATCCCCAATTGCTTAGATTCTAAAATATCCCTTTTTACCTCTTCTGAAAAGGTCTCGGTTTTTATGGTTTCTTCAACATTGGTAAGGCCAACCTCATTGGATAAGTTGGTTAAAACACCAATGTCATCTATGTTTTTTTCTTCTATAAAGTAAGCTTTAAGCAAGCGCTCTTTCATTGCTTGTTGCTTTCCTTGGCTCAAAGCAAGCTGTAAAATTCTGTGGCTTCTGAAAGTGTTTGCGACTACCGCATTTTTCATTTGAAAACCCAACCCTTCTAAGGCGGCCTGATCAGTAACATACTGGGTCATCTCAGTGGCTTTGTCCAGAGAAATGCCTTTGCTTTCAGAAAGGTATTGTTCCACAGATTTATTGTTGTCTGTTTGGATATCGGGGTTTAATTGAAAACTTCGGTAAATTACTTCAATCTGATCTTTATGGCTGAAACCAGCCAAGGCTTTTTCAAATCTACGTTTACCGATATAGCAAAATGGACAAACCACATCACTCCATATTTCAACTTTCATATTTTTTCGCATGATAATGTTTTATTCATCCGCAATTTTTGAGGATGCTGTAATTTCCCTACAACACTTTTAGTTTAACTTCGGTTCTGGGGTTGTTAATATTTATTTCAGGAGAATTTATTTTTCTTTGTAGTTGAATAAACTATCCTCCATTTGTTAGTCTTTCTACAAGAAGCGGAATTTTCTGCAAGGTTTTTGCTTTAAAAAATAGTAACTTGACTATCCCATTTAATAAATTGTTAATTCAACCTCTATGTTTGTATGAATGAGATCATTACAACGATAAAAAAATTAATAGAAGTAAGGGTAAACATCATTAAAGCTGAAATAACTGAACAAATTAGTTCTGTTGTGGCTAGAGTAGCTGCCATAGTGCTAATGATTATTTCCGCTTCTTTTATTTTACTTTTTGGAAGTATTGCATTGGCGTTTTACTTCAGTGAGTTATTTGGAAGCAGTTCCATTGGGTTTTTGATGGTAACGGGCATTTACACTTTTATATTTTTGTTATTGTATCTTTTGAGAAATGCAGGGGGCTTTCAGAGCATACTTAAAAATTCTCTTTTCAGGTATGTTTTCTTATTTAAAGGTAGAAAAGAAGAATGATGAAAGAGGAATTGTTAAAACAGTCGGAAGAATTAGAACAGACGTTGGAAAAGCAACTTCAGCTTTTCAAACAAGATTCACAGGTGTATTTAAAAGTTGGTGGCTTGGCAATATTAGGAGGGGTGTTGGCCGTTTATACTGTAAATCAATTTGGCGGTAAGGGTAAAAAGAAAGTGTCCAAAAAGAAAAAACCAGGAAAGAAGCCTTATAGCTTTTTCGGGAATTTGAGAAGTAGGTTGTTTTGGATGTTAGTAGGTGTAGGGAAAGCAAAATTAATGGAGGTGGTAATGGCCAAGGTAGGAAATGAAGAAGAATCGAATTAATGAGCTGCGCGAGCTCCTTATAGCAAAAAAGAAAAAAGGGGTGAAAAGCTTGGCATTGCTTATAGATCCGGAAAAACTAGACAAGCAACCATCCTTTGATTTATTGAATCAACTTTCTCATGGTCTTACAATTGACTTTTTTTTTGTTGGGGGAAGTTTAGTAGATGCCAAAAGGCTAGATCAGTGCTTGCGCAGATTAAAGGAAGTGACGAAAGGTAATGTACCCATTGTCTTGTTTCCCGGAAGTGTCATGCAGATTTCTGAGGAAGCCGATGCCATTTTGTTTCTATCATTGATTTCCGGCAGAAATCCGGAGCTGCTGATTGGTCAGCATGTATTGGCAGCACCCACCTTGGCAAAAAGTAATCTTGAGGTATTGCCTGTGGGATACATGCTGGTAAATGGAGGTGTAGGGACCAGTGTGGAATACATAAGCCAAACAATCCCGATCCCTCACAATAAGCCGGATATAGCCGTAGCCACGGCTTTGGCAGGCAAGTACTTGGGTTTGCCCATATTTTATCTTGATGCCGGTTCCGGCGCAAAGATACCTGTTTCTCAAAAAATGATAAAGGCAGTAAGTGAACAAGTGGAATGTCCCTTGTTAGTTGGGGGCGGAATTCGTTCTCTTGAAGAAGCCAAAGCTGCTTGGGCTGCAGGAGCAGATGTTTTGGTTATCGGGAATGGGGCAGAAAAAAACCCCAGCTTGATCACTGAGGTTTTGCATTATGCTAAAATTTATAATTCGTCACTGAACGTTAATTAATGACTCTCTTCGTCTCATTTTTCCTGCAGGAAGACCATACATCATCTTAAATCGTCTACAGAAGTAAGCGGTGTCTTTGTAGCCCACTTCTTTTCCTATGTCTCGAATACTTTTCTTGGTTGTACGCAACAATTCAACTGCGGCTTCCATTCTTTGGTATTCGATATAATCCTGAGGATTGATACCTGTCAGCATTTTAAAGTATTGACCAACGTAATCTTCAGAAACATTGGCCACCTTAGCCAAAACTTTGTTGGATAAATCGCCACCTATATTCTTTTTGATATAGTTGAACATATCGATCAATCGCGGATCTTTGAAATAAGTACTGTTTGTAGATAACTCTTCTACGAATAACCTGTTTTTAAGAATATGGCGGACCAATTCTACTACAAGTAGTTCGGTATATAGCTTGATTACCCTTTCTTTACCCGGTGTATTTTGTTCAGATTCCTTCACTACATCTTCAAGTATTGAAGCAATTCGGTCATTGAACCTTATAACGAATGCGGGTATTCCCAGAGAATTAAAGAAATTAACAACATCGAATACTTTCGCTTCAAAAGTGACCGTGGTGATGCAGTCGTCATCTAGATTTTTGATGTTTTTGAAGCTTATGGTTTGAAGGTATTTCTTTTTGTTTTCCAAAAAGTTATCATTATTGGTCTCGTTCCTCTTGGTAACGGTGCCAAAAGATACCCTTGTAGGCCTGCTTGCTGGAATAAAAAGAATTTCCCCTTCGTTTACAGATTCTTGGTCTTCACCATAATTCAACGAGCCTCTATGAAGAAGGATGGCCGTGTTTTCAGAATCTGTATAGTCGGTGATGGTTACAGGTCGTTCAATTTTGAAGTTATTGCCCTTCACGTACCTTACTCCGACCGACTCTATCACCTTATTGTAATATTCCATGATTAGTGCATTTAGAGTTATTTTTTGTAAAAGTATATTTTTTTTCTGATTTATTATGACAATTTCCAATAAAAAATTAGAATAAACTAAATTCCGATATGAAAATTACTATATATTTTTAATTCTCTACTACTATTACAATTAGCTTAAAAGCTTTCTGGATATGATTATTTTCTGAATTTCAGAAGTGCCTTCATATATTTGAGTTATTTTTGCATCTCTCATCATTCGTTCAACGTGGTATTCACGTACATAACCATAGCCTCCGTGAATTTGGACGGCTTCAATAGTGGTTCCCATAGCTACCTTCGAAGAATACAATTTGGCAATTGCACTGGCCCTTACATAATCTTCATTATTGTCTTTTTTTAAGGCTGCCTTATAACAAAGCAAACGTGCTGCTTCAATTTCTGTGTCCATGTCAGCCAATTTGAACTGTATGGCTTGATGCTCACTTATGGTTTTTCCGAAGGTTTTCCTTTCCAGTGCATATTTGGTAGATAAATCCAAGGCGCCGGCTGCTATGCCAAGTGCTTGGGCTGCAATACCAATTCTACCACCGTTTAATGTCTCCATGGCAAACTTAAAACCAAAACCCTCCTCCCCAATTCGGTTCTCCTTGGGTACTTTCAGGTCAGTAAACATTAATGAGCAAGTGTCAGAAGCCCTAATCCCTAGTTTGTCTTCCTTTTTGCCTACTTCAAACCCATCCCAATCTCTTTCTACAATAAATACAGAGATTCCGTGGTGGCCTTTTTCTTTATTGGTCTGGGCAATGACCAGATAGTAATCAGCAGAATAACCATTGGTGATCCAGTTTTTTGTTCCATTCAGCAGGTAGTGGTCGCCTTTGTCCACAGCAGTAGTTTTCTGCGAGGTGGCATCTGAGCCTGCTTCCGGCTCTGACAAAGCAAAGGCTCCCAAGGATTTTCCGGAAGCTAGGGGACTTAAGTATTTCTGTTTTTGGTCTTCAGATCCATATTTTTCCAAACCCCAACAAACAAGCGAATTGTTGACAGACATGATTACAGCAGCTGAAGCATCTATTTTGGCGATTTCCTCCAGGACAATGACATAAGAAAGTGTGTCCATTCCACCTCCTCCATAGGCAGGGGGAACCATCATGCCCATAAATCCCATGTCTGCCATCTTCTTTACGAGTGCCTTTGGGAATTCGCACTTGATGTCCCTATCAATGACTTCCGGTAATAGTTCTGTTTTAGCAAAAGCCGAAGCAGCTTCTTTGATGGCCTGCTGTTCTTCATTAAGTTTGAAATCCATAATCCTGAATTTTTCTAGTTACAAATTCATCCATTAGAAGAAAAAGAAATTAATTCCCCAAAGGTTAATTTAATGTCTTCTAATGGTATGTGACCTGCCTTCAGGAGAATTTTGGTAAGTGTTTTGACAATTACCCTATAAACAAATAGTAAACCTTTTTCAGTAGTATTTTCACCTTTTTAAAAGGGCAATTAACCATTAACCGTTTTCCCCTATATAGTTATACTCAAAAAATAAAAAAGGGGCAACGCTGCCCCTTTAAAAATTTAAATAAATATTAGTTTATTAATCTCTATTTCCGAAAAAGATAAACATATAATAGGCTAGTGTAGCCATAGATGCCAAAGCGGCAACTACATAAGTCATTGCAGCCCATTTCAATGCATCTTTGGACATCCCGTATTCTTCAGGTGTCACGACATTACGTTGCTTTACCCAGGCAAGTGCTCGGTTACTCGCGTCAAATTCCACCGGTAGGGTGATTACACTGAAAAGTGTAAGCATACTATAAGCGCCTACTACAACCACACCAACAGCCTCATATGGTAAGCCAAACAAAGCTATTCCTCCAAAAAGAGAAGCGATCAATACTATATTCAATATTTTACCACTGATATTTTGGATAGGTACTAGGGCTGACCTTAGTTTTAACCATGCATAAGAATTGGCATGCTGTACAGCGTGGCCACATTCGTGTGCAGCTACCGCTGTTGCTGCAGCATTTCTTCCATAGTAAACATCTGTACTTAGGTTTACGGTTTTGTTCATCGGATTGTAATGGTCAGAAAGTTGCCCTTCCACACAATTTACAGAAACGTTGTGGATATTGTGATCTGCCAACATTAGTTCTGCAATTTCTTTACCGGAAAGATTTGCTTTCAAAGAAACCTGTGAGTATTTCTTAAACTTATTCTTGAGTTTGTTACTTACCACATAACCAAGAATTGCAAATACAATTACTATTAATATGATTCCCATTTTTTATATTGCTTATTTTCCTTCTATTACGTTTTTACTTTTATAATGTTTCTTGCTTTTTTCTAAAAAGGTAAAGAAAACTAATTCCCCCGAAAATTAAAACTATAATCATTTGAGAGGTATGAGCCAATATCGCAAATACCTTGCCCTGTGCTTCAGGAATTCCATAGTAGAGCAAAATGAAAGCCACCATAGCATGAAAAGTGCCTATGCCCCCCTGGACAGGAGCAATCATACCTATGCTTCCCATTACCAACACCATTAGTACTGAAGTTGCTGATAAAGAGCTGGTTGAAGGAATTGATAAAGCCATCCAATACATCATTAAAAAGTATATGATCCAAATAAAGAAGGTAGCCAGCCAAAATCCGACTTTGTTTTCCATTTGAAAAAGGGTTTTTAGCCCACTGACAAATTGTCTGATAAACTGGAGGAGTTTACCTATAAAGGCAGTTTTTTTAAATTGTAGATAGATGATAAAAGCCAGAGCCATTGTACCTAAAAGCAGAAGGATGGCAAGAAAGAGGTAGTCTGAGATAAAGTTTTTGATTGCAGAAATGGAAACCAAGTTTTCCAGAATTTCTAAAAATATTCTCCCTTCAAAAATAAATGCCAAAGCCATCATCAATAGCATAAAGACCATATCTATTGTTCTTTCTAAAACAACAGTCCCGAAAATTTTGCCAAAATCTATGGGGTAGGTTTTTCTAACCGCCCCACATCTGGCAACTTCTCCGGCTCTTGGAAAGATAAGGTTGACCACATTGCCAAACATCAAGGACCAAAAAATTGGACTTGTCTTCAATGTAATGGACTCGTTGGTTGCGATTAGCCTTTTCCATCTCCATGCCCTTAGCCAGAAACCAATTAATCCAATAAACATTGCAGTGGCAAACAAAAAAGTGTTGGTGCCCTTGAGGGCTTCCAAAAATACTTCACTTTCTATGTCCTTATAGAGGTAATAGAAAATCAAAAGTGCAACCACCAAAGAAACGGTTACGCGTAAACCGTTTTTCAACTTATTGCTCAAATCAATTTGTTTTGGTCATCCGGGAAAACAATGGTTGGTTTGTATTTTTTAGCTTCTTCAAAATCCATTGTTGCATAGGAAATAATAATGATAACATCACCTACCTGAGCTTTCCTTGCAGCAGGGCCGTTTAGACAGATTTGTCCCGAATCTCGCTCACCTTTGATGACATAGGTCTCCAGACGTTCGCCATTGTTTATGTTGACAATTTGAACTTTTTCGTTTTCAATAATATTCGCTGCCTCCATCAATGCTTCATCAATGGTGATGGAGCCAACATAATGTAGTTCTGCTTGGGTGATTTTTACCCTGTGGATTTTTGATTTTAATAACTGAATTTGCATGTCATTAGTTATATATGGTCAGTACGTATAATGATGTTGTCTATTAATCGTACCTCTTCAATGTGGGCCGCTATACAAACAGCATATGGCTTTTCGGGTGTTAGATTATTGACAGGAGTAAAACTACTTAATTCTACGAGTTCCAAGTACTCCGGTATTATATCAAGTGGTTCAAGCATTTCCGGGATGACCTTATTTTTTATGTGTAACCATTGCTCACCCCTTAAAAGTTCATCTTTACACATGGATAAAACCTTATAGAGTACAGGAGCCAAGTCCCTTCCATCCTTACTTAATCTTTGGTTTCTCGAAGACATGGCCAGTCCATCTGCTTCTCTCATGGTAGGGACCACTTCGATTTTTATCGGATAGGATAAGTCGCTAACCATTCTTTGAATGACAGCGACTTGCTGAATGTCTTTTTGCCCGAAAAAAGAAATGTCCGGCTGCAAAATATGGAACAATTTAGAAACGACTATTGCCACTCCATTGAAATGCCCCGGACGAAAGCGACCTTCTAATACTTGTTCCATGGAACCAAAATCAAATTCCATCATCACTGCTTCGGGATACATTTCACTTTCGGAAGGGGTGAATACCATGTCAACACCTTCATTAGCTAAAATTTCCAAATCGGAGGATAAGGTCCTGGGGTATTTTTGAAGATCTTCGGGGTTGTTGAACTGTATGGGGTTGACAAAAATGGACACGAATGTTATGTCCGTTTGTTTTTTCGACTGCCGGATTAACTCCAAATGTCCTTGGTGTAATGCTCCCATAGTGGGCACCAATCCAATGGACTTATTTTGAGGTTTTATAGCCCTTAAGTGCTGTTTTACAGAAGATATCGTTTTGCGTATTTCCAAAGCTCGTTTTGAAGTGGAATAGGAAAATAGGTGCAAAAGTATATTATTCTGAATAAAAACAATGGGAATTGGCGATTTTTTTGTAAATTTGTAGTCCCGTTATATCCCTTAATAAAACACACACGATATGTCTAAACTTCGTATCCTTTACGTAGCAAGCGAAATTAATCCATTTCTTCAAACTTCAGAGGTCGCTAATTTTGTAAGAGCACTGCCCCAAGCAATGCAAGAAAAAGGAATGGAAATCCGAATATTGGTTCCAAGATTTGGATTGATTAATGAGAGAAAGAATAGGTTGCATGAGGTTGTAAGACTTTCAGGTATCAATATATCAGTAGGCGAGGAAGAGAAACCTTTAATTATTAAAGTTGCTTCAATTCCAAATGCTAAATTGCAGGTATATTTTATTGACAACGAAGACTATTTTCAGAGAAAAAGCGTTTTCTTTGACAAACAGGATAAATTCTACGAAGACAATGACGAAAGAGCCATTTTCTTCTGCAAAGGAGTGCTAGAGACCGTTAAAAAATTAGGCTGGGCCCCCGATGTGGTTCACTGTAATGATTGGATGACAAGCCTTATTCCTTTGTACCTGAAGACTACTTATAAGAACGAACCGCTTTTCAAAGAAACAAAATCCGTATATGCCATTTATAATAACGGATTTAGTCATAAATTTGGGGACGATTTATTCGAAAAAATAAAAATGGTGGATATTGACGACCAGCTTCTGGCTCCATTGAAGTCCAAAGACTATGAAGGGTTTTTAAAATTGGGAATGGAGTACGCTGATGTTGTAGTAAAAGGTGAGGATATTTCCGAGAGCCTGACTGCCATGATTCAAGAATCTTCTAAAGACAAACAGTTTGAAATTAATAGTGATGAACAAGACGAGCTTTTTGAAAGCTATTACAATATCTATACAGACCTTGCAGGTTAAATTCCTCGGGGCCCTGTGCTCAATTGTTATTTTCGCAGGAGCTTGTTCAGACCCATCCGAAATTGGATTGGTACTGGATCCCGGCTCCAACCAGATAGGGGTTTTCTATGAAGAAATACCCCTTTCTTCTTTTATGGTGTTGGAAGATTCTTTCAATACTACGAATCAGAGTAGGTTAGTGGTAGGTGGGGATCATAGCGATCTTTTTGGTACAACAGAATCAATTGGTTACAGTAGGTTATCCTTTAACCCTAATGGGGTATTGCCGGAAGACAATGCCATATTTGATTCTGCTATTTTTGACTTCAATATTGTTGACCTTATAGGTGAAGATTTTGATGAAGCAAAAAATTTTAAAGTTCATAGGCTTTTAGAAACCATTGAAGATACTACCTATTATAGCTTCAGTTCGCTCGATTTTGATGAAGAGGAAATTTTGGCCGAAGGCTCTTTTCTTTTGACGCCTGATACGGTCAATCAAGTAAGCATGGACCTCAATGAGGATTTTGCCGCAGAGCTGTTTGGAAAGCTTACCACTCAAGATCCTGTATTTGATAATATATTTGCTTTTAGGGAATACTTTCCCGGCATAGCTATCAAAGGAGATCCTGACCAAAACACATCTATTTCATTGGCCATTGGTAGCGGGACTGGCATTACCATGTATTATCACTATGAAGACGATACGGTTTCCACAGCCTATCCTATCAATACCATTCAGTCCAGACACTTTAACCAAGTAATAAGCGACCGCCAGGGTACTCCTACTGAAGTGATTACTGAAACCAACGTAGCCTATGATGTGGACGGTGATAAAGTTGGAGTGAAAGCAGGTTTGGGTATGATGACAAAACTTGACATGAGTCCTTTACATGAGTTTTTGGATACCCTTGAAAATGTCACCTTCAACCAAATATTACTTGAAGTAGGACCTGTGGATGAATACCCTGAAGGGAAAAATCCTTATGGCGCGCTTGTCATGTACTTTGCTGAGGGAGGAGAGTTTTATAGAAGGTTTGATGGTGTAAAGGTGGCTGTTCAAGGAGAAAACAATACCCAAACAGGCTTAGATCAAGATGGAAATATTGTTCCTATCTCCTCCAACCAAAATGGCTTGGCATTCAATACTGAAACTCGGGTGTATTCCAATCAAATAACCTCATATGTGGACGCTTTGTATCGTTCGGGCCTGGTGAAAACAGATTTGTTTTTGTACCCCAATACGCCAAGTACTGAGAGTGGCGTGGTGACTTTTGATGCCTTTAAACGATCTTTAAAAGAATTTGTCGTTGATAAGGACCAAGTTAAAATAAAAATTTATTACTCTAAAATCAGATAAATACTAATTCTATTGCTGATCCCCTTGCAAATATTCCCCAATAGGAAATTGTAAGGGGATCAGTGTTTTTATCCTTTTTATGCAATTGAATAGGCAGTGAAACAACTTTAAAATTGGTAGGTTCTTTGTTGCTTATGGTTTTTAATCAAGCTTTTTTAACAGCAATGAAGTCCATTGGTTTCGGACTTTCTTACCTTTTAGGGTTAAGCCATGTTTTTTGGCTTTTTCACTGATGTCAGGAATGTCTGATTCATAAAAGCCACTTAATAGCAATTGCCCTCCGGCCAAAAGGTGCTTGGCATAGGCTTCCATTTCATCCAAAAGTACATTCTTGTTTATATTGGCAAGAATTAGATCATAGGCTTCTTCGGTCTTCACAGAGCTGATATTCCCCGTTTGCATTTCAAGTGTGTGAAAACCATTGATCTCAAAGTTTTCTTTACCATTCTCCACACTCCATTCATCAATATCAAAGGCTGTTACCCGATCTGCACCTAGCTTCATGGCCATGATCGCCAAAATTCCTGTGCCTGAACCGGCATCCATTACCACTTTACCTGTATGGTCAATTTCATTTTGCCATTCCAACATCAGATAGGTGGTGGAATGATGACCTGTTCCAAAAGACATTTTCGGATTGATTACAATTTCATTTTTGTAATCTTGGAATTTGGTTGGGTGAAAAGTAGCGCGCACATATACCTTGTCTGCTACAGCAATTGGATCATAATTCTTTTCCCAAGCCTCATTCCAATTGATTTTGGCAAGAATACCTGCTTCAATATAAATTGCTGCTTCCTCCTGATACCTCGTAATGACTTCTTTCCACAGATTCTCATCCTGATCTTCCTGCGGTATATAGGCATCAAATCCCTTATCTGTTTCCAAAAAGGAATCAAAACCAATATTTGCTAATTCTGCCATTAAAATTTCCCGATACTCTTCTTTACAGCTGATTTTAAATTCCAGGTATTCCATTGTTTGGATTTTTTTAATTTGAAATATATAAAAATGCCCCGGCAAGTCAATGCCTGGGCAATTCTCTTTTAACCCGAAATAGGCAAAGGTTCTTCTAGATTTTGCTGAAATCGCTTAAAAATCATTCACTTCGTTGCTGTTTTAATTTCACCATAGCGATGCTATGCTAAAACATCAAAACAGCCTGGTTTTCTTGCGATTGCAACACTCCCTGGTAATGTTCAGGACAGGCATCACAAATACTAATGCATAATCCGGATTTAAATAAAGATTGGTACTTAGAAAGATTTTGCTATGTCAACAAAGTCTCGGGATTTTAATGAAGCACCGCCTATTAAACCTCCATCTACATCTGCTTTAGAAAAAATTTCTTTTGCATTGCTGGGTTTACAGCTTCCTCCATATAAAATAGAAATTTCTTCAGCAACAGCTTCTCCATATTTGGAAGAAAGATGCTTACGGATAGCAGCATGCATTTCTTGTGCTTGCTCCGAAGAAGCGGTTTTACCTGTTCCAATTGCCCAAATTGGTTCGTAGGCAATGACTAATTTTTTTATTTCATCTTCGCTAAACCCAAATAAACTTTCGGTAAGCTGAGCTTTTACATAGTCTTCATGTGTGTCTGCCTCTCTGATTTCCAAAGGTTCGCCACAACAGAAAATTGGTGTCAAGTTATTTGAAAGCGCCTGTTTGGTTTTTTCAGTCAACAATTCATTGCTCTCGTTGAACAAGGATCTTCTTTCACTATGTCCAATGATAACGTATTCAGCACCAAATGAAGCGAGCATGGCTGCTGATGTTTCTCCGGTATAGGCACCAGCCTCTTTGTCAGAGCAGTTTTGAGCACCTAGCGCAATGCTGTCTACTCCTGCAATAAGTTTTTTAACGCCATGTAAATGTACAAAAGGAGGATTCAATATGACCTTAACGTCCTTAATTGGCTCGTCTTTTATCATGTTTACTATTTCAGAAGTAAGTTTTTGGCCTTCTTCAAGTAAGCAGTTCATTTTCCAGTTTCCTGCAACAATTTTTTTTCGCATGATATTTCTATTTAGATTTATATATTTGGTCAGGATTATCCCGTTAATATACCAAAAGCTAAAATTACGTAAAATGTCAGTTCCAGAAAAAGGAAATTCGGTTTCAGGTTCAAAAAAGAACAATAGCTATTCAAAAGCTTTAAAAAAAATAGCTGCTTATTGCGCCTACCAAGAGCGAGCTATTTCTGAAGTTGTGACCAAGCTTGGTGAAATCGATTTAGAGGAAGATGAGAAAGATAAAATTCTACAAAATTTATTAACCCAGGATTTTATCAATGAAAAGCGATTTGTGAGAAGTTTCGTTAAAGGTAGATTTAATTTGAAACGTTGGGGAAGAGTTAGGATTCGACAAGAACTTAAAATGAGAGGAATCTCTGATCAATTGGTTCAGGAAGGGCTAGATTTATTGCAGCCTGAAGAATACTATGATACCTTGCTTCACCTAGCAGATCGGAAGTGGAAGCTTACCAATGAGAGCGATGTGTACAAAAAGAAATCCAAAGTTGGGCGATTTTTGATATTTAGAGGCTTCGAATCGGATCTTGTTTGGGAAGTGGTGGAGCAGATGGAGACTAAAGATGGGCTTTAGTTTTAAACCTGTCCCCTGACTCTTGGGGCATGACCTCCAAAACATTGGCAATAACTAGTTTTACCAGTGTTTTGGAGGCAATGTAAACCGGGATCCGGGCCATGTTCATAAACTCTTTTAAGGTAATGTATGGTTGATTGGCCAAGGCCTTCATTAATAATTCTTCTTTTTTCCCGTATTTGAAAATGACATTGTTCGAATTATTTTTCCTCTTCATAATTTCCCACATTTCCCGGCTGGCTTGAATGCTTCTGTCAGCTACTCTGACATAGGCTTTTTTCTTTTTTCCTTCGCGCAAATAATGAGGTGCTGAAGCACTTTTGTCTATTTTGTAAATGGCTACACCCTTTTTTTGGTTGAGCGCCTTCACGGTGCAGGTAAGCTTTATTGGAGGGTGAATCAATTCTTTGATGGCCTTGTCCATTGCATAGACTTCTTCCTCAATGTGACGTTGACCACTTACCGTTCCATCATCGTCAACACCAAGTAATAGATGACCTCCATCAGTATTCGCCATCGCTATGATTTCTTTGACGATCTTTTCCGGATGAGCTGCTTTCTTTTTAAATTCTACATGCAGGCCTTCTCCTTTTCGAGCTAGTTTCGTAATGTCCTGAATGGTGGTCATTTTTTTCTTTATTTTATCAATACTGCAAGTCCAACCCTAATGCCTATCGCTTTTCGTTGAACATAATAATCTGTCATGCCTTCCAGGCGCATCCTATAGCTTAAATTATAGGTGTACCCGGCTCCAAGTCCGAGGTCTGCTCCATTTCCCAACAGTGCACGTGCACGAAGAAATACAGGTTCTAATGGGTAATATCTTAAGCCGGCTGTTACCTGATTTGGATTGTTGATATTGTATTCATAACCTCCGGAAAAAGACAATTGGTGCAAGTAGAAATAGTTGATCTCAGCACCAAATTGTGCCCTTTCTAATAGCTTATTCAAATCAGTCCTTATTAAATCAGCTCCCGTGCTAATCAAAAAACTACCACCTGCTTGTTGAGCTTCCAGTTGCCCTATATTTAATATAAATACTCCTGCAATAAGTACAATGCATTTAATTATTTTCATTTATTTACCAAGGTTTATAGTCTCCAGTCTTTTCTTGAGTCCCATCCATTCATCTCGTAACCTAGCTGCTTCCATAAAGTTCAGTTCCTTGGCAGCAGCTTCCATCCTTTTTTGGGTTTGGGTGATTAGTTTTTCAAGTTTTTCCCTACTTAAATATTGAATCACCGGATCTGCGGCCACATCCATTTCTTCCGGATTATTTTCCACATATACTTTGGCATTTCGTTTACTGTCGGCAACTTTGGTTTGCCCCATAATTCTGTCATGTGACTTGATGACAGTTTTAGGAGTTATGCCATTTGCTTCATTATAAGCATGTTGTTTAGCTCTCCTTCTATTGGTTTCATCAATGGATAATCGCATGCTCTCAGTGGTTTTATCTGCATACATGATTACCTTTCCCTCGGCATTCCTTGCTGCTCGGCCAATGGTTTGAACCAAGCTCCTTTCATTTCTTAAAAAGCCTTCTTTGTCAGCATCTAAAATGGCTACCAAGGCCACTTCAGGTAAGTCTAAACCTTCTCTCAATAAATTTACCCCCACCAGTACATCGAAAACCCCTAGCCTGAGTTCTCTTAATATTTCCACCCTGTCTAAAGGTTTTACCTCGGAATGGATGTAGCGTGATTTCACACCCACCTTGGCCAAATACTTGTCCAACTCTTCTGCCATTCTTTTGGTAAGGGTGGTCACCAATACCCTGAAACCATTTTTTATGGTTTGGTCGATCTCATCCAATAGGTCATCGATCTGATCGGCGCTAGGTCTAACTTCAATAATGGGGTCAAGAAGTCCTGTAGGACGGATGATCTGCTCAATAACAACACCTTCAGACTTATTGAGCTCATAGTCCCCAGGGGTAGCACTTACGTAAATGACTTGATTCGTAAGGGATTCAAATTCATCAAATTTTAAAGGCCGATTATCCAAAGCAGAAGGAAGCCGGAAACCATAGTCTACCAAGTTGGTTTTCCGGGATCTGTCCCCACCCCACATGGCCCTTACCTGAGGTAAGGTGACATGGCTCTCATCAATTACCATCAAGAAATCATCGGGGAAATAATCTAAAAGGCAGAAAGGCCGAGTTCCGGGCAGTCTCCTATCAAAGTACCTTGAATAATTCTCCACTCCGGAACAATAACCCAGCTCCCTAATCATCTCCAGATCAAATTCCGTTCTTTCTTTAAGCCTTTTGGCTTCCATCAGTTTCATGTCCCGTTCAAAGGCAGCTACTTGTGCAACCAAATCATCTTGAATTTCATGAATGGCGGTGTCTATCACATCCCTTCCGGTGACAAACAAATTAGCAGGGAAAATGCTGATGATTTTTTCGTCAGATAGTTTTTTCCCACTCACTGGATCTACTCTCTGAATGGCTTCAATTTCATCCCCCCAGAAGAATATCCGATAAGCAAAATCTCCGTAGGCCACAAAAATATCTACCGTATCCCCCTTTACTCTAAAAGTCCCTCTGGTAAAATCTCCTGAGGTTCTGCTGTAAAGGACTTCCACCAATTTGAACAGGAATTGGTTTCTCGGGATTCTGTCCCCTTCTTGAACTCTTATAACATTTTTACCAAATTCATCGGGGTTTCCTATACCGTAAATACAAGAAACGGATGCCACAACGATTACATCTCGTCTACCGGACAGAAGGGCAGAAGTAGCCGAAAGTCTTAGCTTTTCAATTTCTTCATTAATTGAAAGGTCTTTTTCTATATAGGTACTACTGGTGGGAATAAATGCCTCGGGCTGGTAGTAGTCATAATAACTGATAAAATATTCTACAGAATTGTTGGGGAAAAACTGTTTGAATTCTCCATACAATTGCGCGGCCAATGTCTTGTTATGACTCAGTACCAAAGTGGGCTTTTGTACCTCCTGGATCACATTGGCTACAGTAAAAGTCTTTCCTGAACCGGTTACTCCTAATAAGACTTGAGAGGGTTCGGCAGAATTGATGCCTTCTACTAGGCTTTTGATGGCTTTAGGCTGGTCACCCGTTGGGACATAATCTGAAATAATATTGAAGCTCATCTGGTTTTTTAAATTATATACCTACAACGCTTGATTGGTATTGAATAGTTTGATGATTCAGCTTCTTTTCCTTAAATAGCTGAACCGGTCAATGTTATAGTATAGGAAATTTGTCCTAAGAATAACGATCAACAATAGGGGCAAAATACTGGGATGGAATGATTGAAAGCCCAATAACCAAACCACCAAAGCCAAATCGGCCAAAATCATTGCGACTAATAGTAGTTTTTTCAAAATCGCTTTATTGGGTTTTTTGATCAATAAATAACTGATATACAA
This sequence comes from Cyclobacterium sp. 1_MG-2023, assembly GCF_030546805.1. Lineage (GTDB taxonomy): Bacteria > Bacteroidota > Bacteroidia > Cytophagales > Cyclobacteriaceae > Cyclobacterium. Next base: position 113,339 of record NZ_JAUOPC010000015.1, read on the forward strand.
ATGACCCGGAAATGCCCAAAAGAGGTTCCAATTGTTTTTGGTTTGAGAATGCGCAGTGAAAAACCAAAGAAATACAAGCAATACTCCCAACAATCCCAAAATGGTGAAGAGGCTAATGTCAAAACCTTTGATCAAACGTTTTTTCTTAAAACCAATAAAGGTTAAAATACCAACAAGGATCGCAAATACCCAAAAAATCACATAAGGATTAACCAAATTAATCTTATTTTCCGATGTTTCTGGGAAGTCGTAAACGGTGTTGGTTCGGCTCACCAAAGGTCTTTCCGGTCCATCTCCTATAATTGTAGCACTTCCAAACGATGCCTCTAAATAATCTGGAAGAAAGGCTTTTTCTGCCTCAGTAGCTTCCCTGTCGATCACTGCACCCAAAGCAAGATCTATGCCTAAATCAGACCAAGGAAGGGGGTAAACATACTCGTCAATTAAATTCCTAAAAGTCTTTTCATCCGTTTCAGTAGGGTAATTCCATTTCAATGATTGGCCCAAAACACTTTCTAACATGTCGGTAATTCTGGTAGCACAATTGTCAAAGAAGAAATCATACCTGTATTTCCTGTTTTCGGGCTGGTAGTTGTTTTGCAAAAAAGCCACAACTGCCTGGCTTTGTTCAGGGGATAGGTTCAATTCCTGCTCCCGGACATTTCGTTTGAAATAATTGTATTCCCTCAAAAAATTGGCTGTGGTAGTCAATGACAATTGGTAATCCAAGGTGCGTCGAATAAACTTAATATAGAAAAATGGCGTGTTAAAATCGAAGGTTCCATAATTGAAAACCAGATCCTGTCCACTTTCTAATTCTACTATCCGAATGGCACTGTGGCCAAATATGGAGTACAACTCATCTCCGGGGTCACAGGTAAGCAGGCTTATTTTGTACGTTACAGCAGAGGCGGGCACTGTGGTAAAAAAAGCTAGGAACAAAAAGATACCCAAATAGAGCGTTTTTCGGAAGTTGTGCTTGAGAATTTCTAATGGCATAATATTAAATGCAGTATGGGGAAAATATCAGATTACCTTACAAATTTAAAGTAATATTTGAGTTATCCTGATATCCGTTTTCTTTAAATAAAAGGCTTATTGATTCGTTTGTTTTTGCGGTTTAAAGCGATATAAAAGAAGTTTATATTAGTTTATTTGGATTATATATTTTGAAAATTAATGTAAAATCACTATTTTAATTAATTATTCATTTTTGTTATGGATATTTTTTATAAAATAGCGATTTTTAATTATCCTAAACGGTTCATATCAACCATTATCCTTGCTACGCTATTTTCATTCATAAGTTTTCCTTCCATAGCTGCCATCCCCCTTGACAGTAACTGTTTTAGAAGCAATTTGTCTGAAGATGGGGTGGGAGATTGGGACGATCCCAATATCTGGGAACAATACAATGGGACAGAGTGGATACCTGCGACGGATTATCCAGACCGGTTCAGCAGGGTGTTTATTGGATGGAAGCAAGAAGTGAGGTTGACCCAATCAGAAGAGGTAGGAAGTTTATACCTTTTTGCTCAGACCATTTCATCCATTGATCCCGGTAAAAAGCTTAATTTACAAACCTACGAATTATGGATTTATGGGCAGTTGCATAGCATAACAGAGGAAGCCGGCAATTTTGAGTATTTCAATGCTACATCAGGAATTACAGATTGGATTTATCCGGAAACAGGAACCCTCGTTTTTAAAGGGAATAGCCGAACCATTGTTGATCGGAATTCCTGGAGTGCCAGCAATTTAAACAGTCGGTTTGCGGTGATTTTTGCCCCTGATGCGGAAGATACCCTGGTAGTTAATGCGGCTTTTAAAGCCAATAGCTTTTTAGTGGAAAGTGGTACCGTAAGACAAACCCTCAATGATGAACAGACTCCTTTCTATACTTCAACTTTTTCATTCAATACCCAAGAGGGGTTTGGAGCTGAAGATTATGGGGATTTTAGGATATTGTCCGGAGCCACATTAATTTCTGAGGGGACCAAAGCCTTCAATCAAATTATACGCAGGTCCGAAAGCAGGCCTGCGAGTTCTTTTGTGCTCGAGGAAGGGGGGAATCTGGTGCTTTCCGGAGAGCAACCCATAATTGATGCGGTCAGCGTGCAACTGGATGGAAATGTTATCTATGCCGGAGAAGGGAGTACCCAAGCGTTTTTAGAAAGTAGCATGACAGCATCTGAGGATGACTTTGTCTACAACCATTTGTATTTTTCAGGTAAGGCAGAGAAGGTCTTGCCACCACTATTAAAGGGTGTAGGAGACATAATGTATTTGGATGGAGGAATGGTCAACGGCACCTCAACCCGCCTGATTGTTGAGGGAGTTACTGACCAGCAGATTTCCATTCCATCTTTTGAACTGGCTGAACTGGATGTGAATAAAGGTTCCGGGATGCTAATTATTGAATATGACCTGAGTATTCTTCAAAACTTTGAGCAACTCGCCGGAGATATTAATTTTTTAAACAATTCGCTTTTATTGGATTTTGGGTCCTCAGGAAGCTATAATTACAGTAGCGGGAATTGGCATAATTTGGAGGAAATAGTTTATCATAATCTTCCTGAATCTCCGGATCAAGGAAATGCTTTGTTTCCATTTTTTGACAATGAACTAGGGTTTCCGAGACATTTATTATTGGACGGAGACCTTCCAGATCAGGGTAATAGTATTGTTATTCGTTATTTTAATAATCCCGGCGTTACCTATGATCCCGGTTTCACTGATGTAGATGGGACAAGAATTGTTTACGAGCTGAACAGTTATTTTGAAATAACTGCTGCGGCCGCACCTTCTTCAACGATTAACCTCTGGGTTTTGTCAGATGATCTGGGTATTCAAGATGTTGATCATTTGAGATTGACTGGGAATGGAGCGGCAGCAGCAGGCTTGCATTTACCTGCCAGTGAGCTGTCAGGTAAATTATGGGCAGGAAGGACGGTGGCTTTGGAGGAAATGTTGAACAATGCTTTTGCTATTTCAAGTATCGATGAATTAAGTGTATTGCCTTTGGACTGGTTGGAGTTTGAGGCCTTGCTTAAAGGAGATGCTGTAGAAATAGCTTGGCTGAATGACACCAAATTGCCTGCAGTCTATACTGTTTTAAGAGCTGATGGTCAAAGCATGGAGTTTATTCCAATAGAAGTAATATCGAGTCAGGATTATGGAGACAAGGTGAGGTTTAAAGATGGTTTTTTAACTTTTGATCAACCCTATTGGTTTTATCAGGTCAAAGCTGAAGATGAAGAAGGCGAGTTAAGTTTCAGTCCGGTTTTAAGGGTGGATAATCCCAGATTTCTCTACCAAGAGCCACGGATTTACCCCATGCCATACACAGGAGGCGATGTTCATTTGAAGCTATTTGATTTACAAGATCGTCGGGATTTCACCTATATGGTGTGGAATTCAGGAGGCTTGTTGTTTTTAGAAGGAAACATCTTGGATTCGTTTGGGAAGATTAAATTAGAGGAAGATTTGAAAGGCCTTCCTCCCGGGAGTTATTTCATTCAGTTTAGCTCTCACAACAGACGGTACAAATTAAGGTGGATAAAAGTTAATTGATTTTAATAGCCTATAATTTACAAATGACTGCCTTGGCATGCTTCAATTGTTGGTTAGTTTTTTTCTAATACCGCTCCTATTTTACTTTATTTCTTGATAATGCAGGTAGGTTTTTATTATTCCCATTAAACCATCCCCTCTATGAGCTGTCAAAAGGATATGTTTAACACCGAGAAAAGCAATGGTTTTTTTATTGCCTTTGGAATTGCAGCTTTTGAGAATACGCTAGGCTGATTGCCAAAAAAAACTATTGCATAAACCGGGTCAAAATTTTAAGATTATGAAAAATATAATTAAAATTTCCAGCCTTTTAATATTCTTACTTTCTGTCTCCATTCCTGAAATGGCCACAGCTCAAAAATCGAGAGAATCAAAAAAAGCTGTTGTCATAAATAAAGAAAATAGACGGGTTCCAAGCAAAAAAGTGGTATACAAAAAACCCAATAAAAAGGTAATTACCGTTAGAACTTTGCCCAGTAGAACCGTTATTAAACACAAAAGTATTAATTACTATTATGCCAATAATAAATTCTATACTTATTCAGGGGGGAGGTATATAGCTATTGCTCCTAAAAAAGGGTTTCGTATAAAAACCCTGCCGATGGGTTATATTAGGGTTAAACACCCGCAAAGAAATTATTTTTGGTTCAATGGAATATTTTACATTCAAGTTGACAATGCCTATGAAGTAGTAGAGCCTGAAGTTGGAACGATAATTTATGAATTACCCAAAGATTATGAAAGGGTCACCATTGATGGTTATACCTATTATGAATTTTCAAATGTGCTCTATGAAAAAATTCAAATTGATGGGACCAGGGCCTATGAGGTGGTTGGCTTTATTGATCAGTAGTCTCTTATTTACTTCCAAAAACGTTCTCCCCTATAATCGCTTGTAATAGCGGTTTAGGGTGTGTCCGGTTGTTTAATTTGAGTTAAGCTGTGAAAAAGTTTTGCGAAGGGAATTAGTGAGGAGGGAAATCTATCACTGAATATTTCCAAAAAGAAGGAAATGTTTTTTTCTATTCCTAACTTAGCTAGGTCATTGATGATTTGTCTATCGACCGGCGTTCGCGTTAGTGTTGGGTTTCTATTCAAGGACAATTCTTTTGGGATCCGACAATATTTCCCCTTTTTCTGCAAATCTTAATTAATCAAATTTAACATACCTGTATAAAATGAAAAATAACTTATTCCTTTTGTTGGTAAGTGCTTGGATAGTGTCATGTAGTGGTAATAAAGAGAACTTGCCGATGCAACCAAATATTGTGTTAATAATGGCCGACGATTTAGGTTATGGGGACATCTCTTGTTATGGGAATGCGTACATTAATACACCAAATTTAGATTTGTTGGCCTCTAATGGGGTTTTGTTTACAGATTATCATTCCAATGGCTCGGTATGTAGTCCCACTAGAGCAGCGTTAATGACAGGGAAGTACCAGCAACGTACGGGCGTGGAAGGGGTTGTTACGGCCAAAAGTCATAGGGAGGTAGGCCTTGCTTTAAGTGAAGTTACTTTGGCAGAGGAGCTTAAACAGGATGGCTACAATACAGGTATGTTTGGTAAATGGCACTTGGGGTATGACAAAGCTTTCAATCCCACCCTTCAGGGTTTTGATGAATTTGTCGGATTTGTTAGTGGCAATGTTGATTATCATGGGCACATTGACCAAGAAGGATATCTTGATTGGTGGAAAGGTGCTGAAATTGAGAATGAAAAAGGCTATACCACGGATCTAATTTCTGATTATGCTGTGAAATATATCCAAGAAAACAATCCCCATGTTGCAGGGAAGCCCTTTTTTCTATATCTACCTCATGAAGCACCCCACTCTCCTTATCAAAGACGTATTGATAAAGTTTTGAGAGAAGTTGGAACAGCAGGTACCCAAGAGGTAATCCAGGATAGTATATCCTCTATTTACAAAGAAATGGTGGAGGTGATGGATGAAGGCGTTGGGAAGATTATACAAACCCTAAAAGAAACAGGTCAATATGAAAACACTATTGTCGTATTTATTTCTGACAATGGTGCCAATCATTATGGGAATAATGGAGGGTTGAGAGGATTTAAGGCAGGGCCTTATGAAGGAGGAAGTAGGGTTCCCGCTATCTTCAGCTTTCCTAAACAGATAAAAGGAGGAGGTGTCAATGATCAAACGGTCCTCTCCATGGATTTGCTACCAACTTTGTTGGATTTTATCGGCAAGGAACCCGGCTCAGCAATAGATGGGATTAGTATTAAAGAGAACCTACTTGAACAGAAAAAACTACCCGAAAGAGATGTTTTCTTTGCCTATGGCAATAAAAGTTTTATCAGAAGTGGTGATTGGAAGTTGGTGTTGGTTGAAAATAAAGCAGGTAAAAAAATTGAACTTTTTAACTTGTCTGAGGATTTAGAAGAGCGGAATGACTTGGGTTCCAAAGTGCCCGACTTAAGTAAAAGGCTTTTGAACAAACTTGAAACCTGGGCTGTAGAAGTTAGAGAAGGAGTGGATTTGGTGTCAAGATAAAATGTTCTCCAAAAGTCACCTAAGGGTCCATTGAAAATATAGCATTTGAAACACTCTAAAATAATTCTTCCTGTAATTGTATTCTCCCAGTTTTGCTGTACCTCCCTTTGGTTTGCAGGAAATGGTGTGATCAATGACCTTGTTTTGAATTTTGACTTGAAACCAGGTGCTTTAGGGCATTTGACTTCAGCCGTACAGTTTGGTTTCATTATAGGTACCTTGGTTTTTGCACTCTTAACAATTGCGGATCGATTTTCACCTTCGAAAGTGTTTTTTTTCAGTGCCTTGATAGGAGCTTTGTTCAACTTAGGCGTGACTTGGGATGGCAATGGATTGCTGAGTTTGATTTTTTTGCGATTTTTCACGGGCTTTTTTCTTGCAGGGATTTATCCCGTGGGGATGAAAATAGCGGCTGATTACTATGAAAAAGGGTTGGGTAAGTCGCTTGGATTTTTGGTAGGTGCACTGGTGCTCGGAACAGCCTTTCCTCATTTGCTAAAAGAAATGGGTGGATCCTACCCATGGAAAGCTATATTGGTTGCCACCTCCGGATTGGGCCTTTTGGGTGGCTTTTTGATGTTGATTTTGGTACCGAATGGCCCTTTTCGTAAACCCGGTCAGCCTGCGAAAATTTCCGCTTTTTTTAAGATTTTTGAAAACAAAAAGTTTCGTTCCGTATCCTTTGGGTATTTCGGTCATATGTGGGAACTTTATACCTTTTGGGCCTTTGTGCCTGTGATTTTATTAAAATTTATTGCTGAACAGCCGGATTCGACTTTGAATGTGCCATTGCTTTCCTTTTTAATCATTGGTGTAGGAGGTCTTGCTTGTGTGTTTAGTGGTTTTCTGGCTTCAAGTTTTGGTATTAAACGTTTGGCTTTTATCTTTTTGCTGTTGTCAGGCCTTTGTTGCCTTTTATCTCCCCTATTGCTTTCTAGTCATAATGAGTTTCTGTTTGTTGGTTTTCTTTTTTTCTGGGGAATCGTGATCATTGCTGATTCTCCTTTACTGTCTACCCTAGTGGCACAGCATGCAACGGCTGATATCAAAGGAACAGCGCTTACAATAGTAAATAGTATAGGTTATACAATATCGATCATTAGCATTCAATTGGTCACTGGAATGATGGTCTTTACGGATTCCAATGCGATATTCCTTGTTTTAGCCATCGGTCCCTGCCTAGGTTTAATAGGCTTACTCAACGAAAAAAAATAGTGACTTCATCTGTTCTAGCTAAAAGTCAAATTAATTATTGAAGTTTTTTATAGCGAAATAGGCATTTAGCAGAATATGCTGTAATTTTTGGCTTAGTTTAAAAACCACTATGACTTTTATTATTGTCGCCTCAAGTATTTTGTTTTTGGTTGGACTGATCGTTTGGATCAAGGTTGAGCCATTTATAGCATTCCTAATAACCTCCATTATAGCGGGGCTATTGCTAGGAATACCTCTTGATGAGATCTCTAGTGCGGTGCAAAGGGGGATAGGAAACCTGATGGGAGCATTGGTGATTGTAATTGTTTTAGGAGCTATGCTGGGTAAGATCGTGGCAGATAGTGGAGCTGCTCAGCGGATTGCTCAATTCCTAATGAACAGCTTTGGGCAAAAACATGTCCATTGGGCGATAGGGCTTACCGCTTTTATCGTGGGCATTCCATTGTTTTTTAATGTGGGTTTTGTACTGTTGGTGCCGCTGGTCTTTGCGGTAGCTTACCAATATAAAGTTCCAGTAATGATTTTGGGTATGCCAATGCTTGCTGCCTTGTCCATTACCCATGGTCTTCTTCCTCCACATCCGGCTCCGGTAGCGTTAGTCGCCCAATTTGGAGCCAATATGGGAACTACTCTGATCTATGGATTTATTATTGGGATTCCGGTAATAATTTTGGGTGGGCCTTTATTGGGAAGGCTTCCCTATTTACGCAAAATGCAGATTACTCCTTTAGATGTTTTTAATGTGAAACCAAAGGAAGAAAGTGAATTGCCAGGCTTGGCGAATAGCCTTTTTACTGCCTTACTTCCAGTCTTCCTTCTGATAGTGTTGTCTTTGGTAGGTCTTAAAATGGATACAGATAGCCCTGCGTATGGATTCATGATGTTTATTGGAGACCCTAATATTGTCATGTTAATTTCTTTGACTTGGGCGACCTTTAGTCTTGGTATCCTGAAGAAGATCAAAGTGGCAGAGGTTATGAATGGTTATGCATCAGCGGTAAAAGATATTGCGCTGATACTTTTGATTATAGCAGGTGCAGGAGCCTATAAAGAAGTGTTGGTGGAAAGTGGGGTTAGTGGAGATATTGGTGCTTCGTTGCAGCAATTGTCCATCAATCCTCTTTTATTGGGCTGGCTGATCGCTGCAGTAATTAGGGTTTCCGTAGGATCTGCCACAGTTGCAGCCCTTACCGCAGCAGGTATAATTGCTCCCTTGGTTGCTTCAGGGGTTGGAAATCCTAACCTTATGGTATTGGCGATTGGAAGCGGGAGTTTGGTTTTTTCTCATGTCAATGATGGAGGATTTTGGTTGGTAAAAGAGTATTTTAATTTAAGTATAAAGCAAACCTTTCTCTCATGGACCATGCTGGAAACAGTATTGTCAATTTTGGGTCTTTTAGGTGTGCTTATTTTGGATTTATTTATATAATATAAACTAAAAAAAAATAATATGTCTGCAGAAGCAAAAGTTAAAGAGTTGGGTTTAGTATTGCCTCCTGCACCACCTCCAGGTGGTGTATATCGTCCTATTGTTATCACCGGTAATCTACTGTTTCTTTCAGGTCATGGGCCGGTTTTACCAAATGGTGACATGATCAGAGGGAAAATAGGTATAGACTTGGACAAAGAGCAAGGAAAAGAGGCTGCGCGCCAAGTAGGCTTGACCATGTTGTCAACACTTCAAACCCAGTTGGGAAGCCTTAATAAAATCAAAAGGGTGGTCAAGGTATTGGGGATGGTAAACTGTGCCCTAGACTTTGAAGAGCATCCTTTCGTTATCAATGGGTGCAGTGAATTATTTGCCGATGTCTGGGGAGAAGACAATGGTCTTGGCTCTAGAAGTGCTGTAGGGTTTGGTTCTCTGCCGGGAAATATATCCGTAGAGATTGAGGCCACATTTGAATTAAATGAATAGAAATAATATGCAAGACAATTGGTTTAAATTAAACCATCCCGAAAAAATTGATAGTCCTGCTTTGCTGGTCTATTTGGATAGGGCCAAAAAAAACATTGAGAAAGTAATCCAAGAGGTAGGTACCGCTGACCGGCTTAGACCTCATGTGAAGACCAATAAATCTGCCGAGGCCTGCCTACTCATGATGGATGCGGGAATCACAGCCTTTAAAGGCGCGACAATTGCTGAAATTGAATTGCTTGCTACTGTTGGGGCAAAGGATATATTAATGGCTTATCAGCCAGTAGGTCCTAAGGTTGATCGGTTTTTGACTTTGGTTGCCGAGTATCCGGAAGTTAAGTTTCAGTGTTTAATAGACCATGTGGACGCGGCCAAAGCCTTGAATGAAAAAGCATTGGAAGCCGGTCAAACGATTGGTGTTTATATTGACCTGAATGCAGGGACAAATAGAACAGGTATTGCTCCCGGAGCAGCTGCAGAGGAATTGTTTGAGGAATTGGTGGCCATGGAAGGCTTACAGGTAGTGGGTTTTCATTTGTATGATGGTCACTTGCGAGATCCAGACCTTAAAAAAAGGGAAGCAGCTTGCGATGCTGGTTTTGCTCCAATCGCTCAAATGCGAGAAAAACTGGAGAAAAAACACCATATAACTTTAGATGTTATTGCCGGAGGGTCAACCACCTTCCCTTTTCATTCCAAAAGGGAAAGAATCACTTGTGCGCCCGGTACATTTATTTACTGGGATGAAGGGTATGCAAGTGGGCTTCCTGAGCAGTCTTTTTTATATGCAGCATTGGTATTGTGTCGGGTGGTGTCTTTACCTACTTCCAATTACATATGTGTCGATCTAGGTTATAAAGCAATTGCTTCCGAAAACCCTTTAGATAATAGGGTTAAATTTCTTAATGCCCCGGAACTGGAGCCGGTAAGTCACAGTGAGGAACACTTGGTCTTGGAAGCCAAAGAGGGACATTCCTATAAAATAGGAGATGTTTTATATGCGGTTCCGATTCATATTTGTCCTACAGTTGCTTCTTACCAAGAAGCACTGGTTATTCAGGATGGAGAGCAAGTAGCAAGCTGGAAAACCCTAGCCAGAGACAGGAGAATTACTTTTTAGGTATACTCATTTAACACATAAATTAACAACAAAGATGTTTACTATAGATGCCCATTTGGATTTAAGCATGAATGCCCTTGAATGGAATAGGGACCTTACCCAGCCTGTGGAAGCCATAAATGCCCGAGAAAAAGGGATGACTGATAAAACAGACCGTGGAAATGCTACTGTTTCTTTACCTACCCTAAGAAAGGGAGAAATTGGTCTGGTAGTGGCGACACAAATTGCTCGGTACGTGGCACCGGACAACCCACTCCCGGGATGGAATAGTCCTGAACAAGCTTGGGCTCAAACCCAAGGGCAGTTGGCTTGGTATAAAGCCATGGAGGACAAAGGGGAGATGGTTCAGATTAGAGATAAAAAGCAATTGAATGAGCACGTCAAACTATGGATGAATGGAGAGCCGAATGATAAAAAACCGGTTGGGTACATTCTTTCCTTGGAGGGAGCAGATTCCATTGTAGAGCTAAGCTATCTAGAAAAAGCCTATGAAAATGGATTGAGAGCCCTTGGACCCGCCCATTACGGGCCGGGTAGGTATGCGCAAGGAACCGATGCTTCCGGTCCTCTAGGAGAAAGTGGCAGGGCCTTGCTCAAAGAAATGGAGCGATTAAATATTATTTTAGACGCCACCCATTTATGTGATGTGTGTTTTTGGGAGGCATTGGATCATTTCAATGGTCCCGTTTGGGCTAGTCACAATAATTGTAGGGCGCTGGTTGATCACAATAGGCAGTTTAGCGATGATATGATCAAAGCCCTTGTAGATAGAGGGGCAGTTATTGGTGGTGCTTTAGACGCTTGGATGATGGTGCCGGGTTGGATTAGAGGGAAGTCTTTACCTAAGGAGATGGATTGTGATCTGGAGAAAGTGGTGGACCATATGGACCATATTTGTCAAATTGCAGGTAATGCAAACCATATTGGGATAGGTACGGATTTAGATGGTGCCTATGGTAGAGAGCAGAGTCCTTATGACCTCGAAACGATTGCGGATATCGCAAGAATCCCGGGAATGTTGCTGAAAAGAGGCTATACAGAAGACGATGTTGAGAAGGTGATGCATAAAAATTGGTTGCGATTTTTGAATGAAGCTTGGTCATAATCGGATTTTTGTTTAATTATATATAGTAAAATTAAACAAAAATATTTCAGGTTTTTGTAGGTTTAAAGCCTTTGAAACCCCTTTCTAATTGGTTAGAAAGGGGTTTTTTGTTTATTATTGAATTGGTCGGTAATTTTTTGTTTAACAATAAAATAAAAAAATTAGACAAAATATTTGGTGTATTGTTTAACAATGTTTAAGTTTGATTAAACAAAAACACAGGATCCATGACAACTTTAGAATTTAGTTATTCGCTTACAAAGCTCAGTCCTTCCTTAAAGCCATTTGCTTTAAAATTGACAAGGGATATGGATGATGCAAATGATTTATTACAGGATACAATGGTAAAAGCCTTTACCAATAAGGACAAGTTTACCGATGGGACCAATTTAAAAGCTTGGTTGTATACCATTATGAAAAATACTTTTATCACCAATTACCAAAGAATGGTGAGGAGAGGGACCTTTGTGGATACAACCGAAAACCTTCATTTTATCAATTCCGGTGCAACAATCATTGAAAATGGTGTTTATGGAGATTTTGCAATGAATGACATAACCAAGGCCATCAATCAATTGGATGAGGTGTATAAATCTCCCTTCCTAATGCATTACAGGGGTTTTAAATATCATGAAATAGCCATGAAATTAAATATTCCAATTGGGACAGTAAAAAACAGGATACATATTGCAAGGAAGCTTTTAAAAGACGATCTTAAGGTTTATACCACCATTAACTAATTAAATGAGACCAAAAGAGATTGTTGTAATCGGCTCCGGTTTTTCCGGATTATCTACTGCTACCCATCTGGCGGCAGCAGGGCATAGTGTAACTGTTCTGGAAAAAAATGAGGTCTTGGGAGGTAGGGCCAGAAAATTCAATGCGAAAGGTTTTACATTTGATATGGGGCCAAGTTGGTATTGGATGCCGGATGTATTTGAAAATTATTTCCGAAATTTTGGTAAAAAAACCGCCGATTATTATGATTTGGTCAGGCTTGATCCTTCCTATGCTGTTATCTTCGGTAAAGGAGAAACCCTTAACATTCCTGCAAAATTAAATGAATTTAAAGCAGCGCTTGAGGAATTGGAGCCTGGCGTATCAGAAAAGTTAGATGCTTTTTTGGAACAAGCAGCTTTCAAATACCAAAGAGGAATCAATGATTTGGTCAAAAGGCCTAGCCTTTCTCTGATGGAGTTCGTAGACTTAAGGCTTTTTAGAGATGTATTGAAAATGGATATTTTTCAATCCATGTCTAAACACTTACAAAAGTATTTTACCAATGAGAAGATTATCAGGTTGATGGAGTTTCCAGTGTTGTTTCTCGGAGAGACCGCACAGAAAATACCAGCATTGTACAGTCTTATGAATTATGCAGACATTGTCTTAGGTACTTGGTATCCTATGGGAGGCATGCATAAAATTATTGAAGGAATGGTTGCCTTGGCCAAAGAAAAGGGAGTGGTCTTTAGAAACAAGGCAGAGGTAGTTTCGATAACAGCGGATAATGGTGCTGCAAAAACTGTAAAACTGGCTACCGGAGAAGAGATTTCCTTTGATTTCTTGGTGGCAAGTGCTGATTATCACCATGTAGATAAAAATTTATTAAATCCTAAATACAGTAATTACAGTGATAAATATTGGGACAGCAGGGTACTGGCCCCTTCGTCCCTTTTGTTTTATCTCGGAGTTAATAAACGCTTAAAGAATTTACAACATCACAATTTGTTTTTTGATGAGCCTCTGGAACCACATGCTGATGCCATTTACACCAATCCACGATGGCCGGAGAAACCTTTGTTTTATGTTTCTGCTCCTTCTGTAACAGATCCTTCCGTAGCTCCGGAAGGAATGGAAAATCTCTTTGTACTGATTCCCTTGGCCCCTGACCTAAAGGACAATGAAGGGTTGAGAAATAAATATTTTGACAAAGTGATGGATAGACTTGAAAGGATTACAGGGCAGGAAATCAGATCACATATTGTATACAATCGTTCCTATGCACACAGCGATTTCAAAAAAGATTATTTCGCTTTTAAGGGAAATGCTTATGGTTTAGCCAATACTTTAAAACAAACAGCGATTTTAAAGCCAACTCTTAGGAATAAAAAATTATCTAACTTATATTATACAGGACAGTTGACTGTTCCAGGGCCAGGAGTCCCTCCATCTTTGATCTCCGGAGAGGTAGTAGCAAAAGAGATTTTAAAGCGTTTTAAAAATTAAAATTTTCAACCAATGAAAATGTTATGATGGATTCGAAGCAACTTTTTGACGATACGGCCTTGGAGTGTAGTAAATTAATTACACAGCGCTACAGTACTTCATTTACATTAGGTATCAAGACTTTGTGCAAGGATCTTCACAAGCCCATCTATGGGATTTATGGATTTGTAAGGTATGCAGATGAAATTGTGGATACTTTCCATGACAAAGATAAAAAGAGATTGCTTGAAAAATTCAGGCAGGACACTTATACAGCAATTGAGGAGGGGATAAGCATGAATCCGGTGCTACATGGGTTCCAATTAATTGTGAACAAATACCATATTGAAACGGAACTCATAGAAGCTTTCCTTAAAAGCATGGCCATGGATTTGGATTTCGCTACCTACAATGATTCCAAGTACAAAGAATACATATATGGCTCTGCGGAAGTAGTTGGCTTGATGTGTTTACGGGTGTTCTGTAATGGAAACAAAGAAAAGTATGAACATTTGAAGTATGCGGCTTGTAAACTAGGCTCTGCATTTCAAAAAGTCAACTTTCTGCGTGATTTGAAAAGTGATTTTGAAGACAGAGGTAGGGTGTATTTTCCGGGAGTGGATTTCAAAACTTTCAACACTACCGTTAAGTCGGAAATTGAGTCTGATATTGAAAAAGATTTTGACGAAGCACTAATTGGAATTAACCAACTTCCAAGAGGAGCTAAATTAGGGGTAAAAATTGCCTATCTCTACTATTTGAAGTTATTTTATAAAATTAAATCTTTGTCTCCTGAAACAATTACCCAAAGGAGAATTAGAATTCCCAATACAAGAAAATTTGCCTTATTGATAGGGACCTATTTTGGTTATAAGGTGGGATGGAATTAAGCAGTAAAATAAGTGTTTTCCTGAGTTGTTTAATTCACTCTTTAGCCGGTTTATAAGGAACTGTTTTTGTGACTTAAAGCGTTAATGGAATGGGGTTTAGTTCTCCTAAACTATAAAAATTAAAATAGGCATATTAACAAACAATTGGATAAGTAGTCGGTTTATTATATATGTTAAAACTTGATGTACATATTGATCAATTTTCAGGCTTTTGCTTTGGTGTGGTTTACGCAATAGAAATGGCGGAAGACATTCTAAATGAAGAAGGTCATCTTTATTGTTTGGGAGACATTGTGCACAATGATGAGGAGGTTAAAAGGTTAACGAAGAAAGGACTAATTATCATCAATCACGAAGAATTACAAGATTTGACCAACGAAAAGGTTTTGATTAGGGCTCATGGAGAGCCTCCCGCCACCTATGAATTGGCTATAAAAAACAACCTCACCTTGGTGGATGCCAGTTGCCCGGTGGTTTTAAAGCTTCAGAATAGAATTAAAAATTCTTTTGACAAGGATGAAAACATTTACATCTATGGAAAACATGGGCATGCTGAAGTAATCGGACTTCTTGGACAAACCAGAAATAAAGCGGTGGTTTTCCAAGATATTAATGAATTGGATCTTGAAAATATCCCTAAAAATATAACTCTCTACAGCCAGACAACCAAGAGCACAGACAAGTTTTACGAGATCAATAAAATATTGCAAGAAAATGGTATTACTATCAATACGAATGATACCATTTGTCGCCAAGTTTCTAACCGTGACAAAGAGCTAAGGGGCTTTGCTGCACAGTTTGACCATATTGTTTTCGTAAGCGGTACTAAATCTTCCAATGGAAAAGTACTGTTCAATGTTTGCAAAGAAAAAAATCCTCAAACTTATTTTGTTTCTTGTCCTGAAGAGGTGGATCCCAAATGGTTTAAAGAGGGGCAGAGCGTTGGGATCTGTGGCGCTACATCAACGCCGATGTGGCTGATGGAAAAAGTGGAGGAGACAATCAAGACATTTTGATTTTTTTATCCCATAACCCATGCGCACATTCATGAATACTTCAATAAAAAGACAGTTGTCTACATCCATTGATCCAAAAGGTGTCATCATCGCTTTTTTGATTATTTTACTTTGGGGGACTTCTTTGATGTTTTTGCTGCATTATCCAATAAATTATTCAAGTCCAATTTTGTATCTAGGTATTTTGGTGCAAACGCACCTTTATACGGGTCTTTTTATTACGGCACATGATGCCATGCATGGGGTAGTTTCGAAGCATAAAAAATTAAATCATTTTATAGGATGGTTAGCTGCCATTTTGTTCTCTTTTAATTTTTATTGGAGGTTATTTCCCAACCATCACAAGCATCACCAACATGTGGCAACTGAGGAAGATCCTGATTTTCACACCTCAGATAATTTTATTTTTTGGTACCTTAGTTTTATATTAAATTACCTTACCATTTGGCAGTTTCTTTTGATGGCAATTACATTTAACCTATTGCAATTAATTTTTCCTGTAACCAATCTGATATTGTTTTGGATGTTGCCCGCTATTTTGTCTACCTTTCAATTGTTTTATTTTGGCACCTTTCTTCCGCACAGAGGAAAACATTCCAATAAACACCATTCAGGAACATTGAAAAAAAACCATGTATGGGCATTTATATCTTGTTATTTTTTTGGTTATCATTTTGAACATCATGAGTTTCCCAATGCTCCATGGTGGAGGCTTTGGAAAACAAAAAAGCTTACTAATTAATATTTAAGTCACAAATTTTTATCTAAACCTAATTCGACTGCTGATACACTCGCTTGCTATGAAGAAGTATTTATTGTCAACCTTAATGTTTTTTTTCTTCCTCACATTATATGCCCAAGAAGGGGTAATTCAGGGAAAAGTCCTTAACCCGATCAACAATGATCCCATACCCTTTGCCAATATTATTGTTCAAGGCCTGGAGGTTGGGGCTGTTTCAGACTTGGAAGGAAATTATGTTATAAGTGGATTGGAACCGGGCTTGTACAATGTGAAGGCTTCTTTTGTAGGCTTCAAATCAAAGACTGTATTTGAGGTTCAGGTTACCAAAGCCAGTGCTGTTCAATTGGACTTTGAGTTAGAAGAAGATGCTTCCAATTTGCAGGAAGTGGTGGTGGATGCAACATTCAGTAGAACGGAGGAAACGCCGGTGTCTGCCCGCCAACTCAATTCCAATGAAATTGAACGATATCCCGGAGGAAACAGAGACATTAGTAGGGTAATTCAGTCCTTACCGGGTGTGGCAAGTTCTGCAAGTTTTAGAAATGATATCATTATTCGAGGAGGAGCGCCCAATGAAAATAAATTTTTTGTTGATGAAATAGAAGTGCCCGTAATCAATCACTTCGCTACCCAAGGATCCTCGGGAGGACCGGTGGGGATTTTAAATGTTAACTTGATACAAAATGTTGAAGTACTAAGTGGAGGCTTTCCCGCCAATAGAATGAATGCCTTGAGTTCATTTTTCGAGTTCCAATTGAAAGATGGGAGACGAGACAAAATGCTTACTCAGGTCACCTTAGGGGCCAGTGAGGTAACCCTCTCCAATGAGGGGCCAATTGGAGAGAAAACCACCTATATTTTTTCTGCAAGGAGGTCATATCTTCAAGGACTTTTCAGATTGATAGGGCTACCTTTCCTGCCAACTTTTAACGACTTCACTTTCAAAACCAAGACTAAAATTAATGACAAAACGGAATTGACAGTGTTGGGGGTTGGAGCCATAGATCAATTTGCCCTAAATTTTGACGTTCCTGATGGGGAAACAGAAGAAGAAAGAGACGACAGGCTGTATTTGTTGGACAACTTGCCCATATCTACCCAGTGGAATTATGCCATGGGCGCTAAATTAAAGAAGTTTAGAGACAATGGCTTTTGGGCCTTTATTTTAAGCCGAAATATGCTTAACAATCGTTCTTATAAGTATTCAGGAAACGATGAGTCCAGTGAGGACAATTTACAATTCGATTACCTCTCTCAGGAAAGCGAAAATAAATTTAGAGCGGAAAACAGTATTTTCTCAAAAGGATATACCCTGCAATACGGAGTAAATTATGAATTCAGTCGGTATTTGATAGAAAACTATGATGTCAAATTTACGGATCAAAACGGGCTGCCTCGGGATGTTTCTTCCGTCTCTCTATTTAATAGCTATGGAGCCTTTGTGATGGGAAGTAAAAAGTACTTTGAGGATCGGTTGGTAGTGAATTTGGGTCTTCGTATGGATGGCAGTGATTTTGGCGAAACGGCTAAGAATCCCTTGAACCAACTTAGTCCCAGGTTTTCTACCAGTTATCAGTTAAAAGACAATTTGTTTTGGAATGCGAATGCAGGCATATACTACCAAAAACCACCCTACACTGTCTTGGGCTTCCAAAATAATGAAGGGATATATGAGAATCAGGTAAATGATGTGAAATTTATGCGGAGCACACATTATATCACAGGTTTTGAATGGCAATTTCCGGCAAAGAACAGAAAACTCTCTGCGGAAGTCTTTTATAAAAGTTATGCAAATTATCCCAGTTCTATTAGAAATGGGATTGCCTTGGCAAACCTTGGAGCTGATTTTGGCGTGATAGGAAACGAGCCAGTTACCTCTGACGCCAAAGGTCGGGCCTATGGTTTGGAGCTTCTTGCCCAGCAGCGTTTGTACAAAGGCTTTTATGGCATTGCAGCACTTACACTTGTGAGGAGTGAGTTTACCAATCCAAATACGGGATACCTTCCTTCTTCTTGGGACAATCGATTTATTGTTAGCCTAACAGCAGGAAAGCGGTTTAAAAAGGATTGGGAATTGGGGGCCCGGTGGCGGTTTTTGGGTGGAACGCCTTACACACCTTATGATCTGGAATCCTCCTCTTTGCGTGCCAATTGGGATTTATATAACAGTGGAAGGTTTGATTTTACAAGGATAAATGGCGAGCGATTAAAAAGTTTTCACCAGCTAGATCTGAGGGTAGATAAAAAATATTACTACAATAAATGGAATCTCAATTGGTATTTTGATATTCAAAATGCTTATAATTTCCAAGCCGAACAGCAAGCGAATTTAGTTCCCAATCGGGATGATCAGAACGGTCTGGTTGTGGACCCTGAGGACCCAAGCCGCTATTTAATAAGAGAAGTAGCAAACCCTGCAGGCACGGTGTTGCCAACTATTGGAGTGATCGTGGAGTTTTAATATTGGCTGGGTTATATGAAGTTATAAAAATCGGCTTTTATACATTATGGTTTCTTATTCCTCTATCTACGCTCTTTCATGTTTGCCAGGGTTTATCTTATTTTCTCATTCAGAAGGTAAAACGTAAAGTAAAGGAAAATGCTTCTTTGCTACTCCCCGTCTTCATGCGTTATTTTTAATTTTTAGTTCTATTTCTTTGGCTTAAATGAATGAGTTTTTATCAAGTAAAAGAACGACCTTTGTTTTTATGGGGTGATATTTTAGTTTCAATTTGAGATTAATAAAGCTTTTGCTTCGGAAAAACTTGCTGCAATTAAGGCACAAATTATGGAGATTAATGAACTAAATAAATTGCTAGGAAACATAGACCTTTATCTTTTAGATCAATTGCTAAAGGGGAGGTTTACCAAGGAGATGATGATCCTTGATGCAGGCTGTGGAGAAGGAAGAAATACCCACTATTTCATTCAGAAAGGTTATCGAATAGTTGGGGTAGATGGCAATTCATCCGCAATTAGCATGGCCAGGATTTCTGGTAAAACTTTGGATCCAAATTTTGACCCATTGAGGTTCCAAGTTGCCGAGCTGAAAGATATTCCTTTCCATTCCGAAGCTTTTGATGCAGTGCTGAGCAGTGCAGTGTTGCATTTCGCCAAAAATAAGGTTCATTTTCTTGAGCTTTTTCAGGAACATATGCGCGTGTTAAAGCCCGGCGGACTCTTTTGGTTGAGAATGTGTACAGATGCCGGAGGCGCTTTTGTCCTAAAAGATCAGTCCTCTGATTTGATGCAAAATCTACCAGATGGAACGGTGCGATTTGTATTGACTGAACCCTTGATCAAGGAAATAATGAATAAACATCAACTTAGCTTGCTTGAGCCGGCAAAATCGGTATTGGTACATAATAAAAGAGCCATGGGTGTTTTTGTTTTTCAAAAAAAAGCCAAAAAGAAATAATGGGAATAGTGGATTTGCAATATGCATTAGAGTTGGTAGGGACCTACTTTTTTGCAATTTCAGGTGCGTTGGCAATTCAAAATAAGGACCAAGATTTATTTGGTGTTGGATTTATGGGCTTTATCACGGCCATAGGAGGGGGGAGTCTGAGGGATATTCTTATCGATTCCTACCCCTTGGTTTGGATTGAAAATGTTAATTTTCTATATGCCATTTTTGCAGGCTTGATCACAACCTTTTTATTTTTTAATCACATGACCAAACTAAGGAAAACTTTGTTCCTATTTGATACCTTAGGGATAGCTTTTTTTACGATTTTGGGAGTGGAAAAGTGTTTGAATTTGGGCTTCAGGCCGGAGGTGGCAGCCATTATGGGGATGTTTAGTGCTGTGATGGGAGGCGTTATCAGGGATACACTGACCAATGAAATACCAATTCTTTTTAGAAAAGAAGTATATGCCTCAGCTTGTCTAGCCGGTGCGGTATTGTACCTCTCTTTGGATTATTTTGGTGTGGTTAGGAATACAAATTTGTTGGTTTCTATTGCATTGATTATTATAATCCGCTTGGTGGCTGTAAGGTTCAAGCTTAATTTACCCATTCTCAATTAATGAATGATTTCGATTTTAATTCTTTAACAGACAGATGGTCATTTAACCTTAATTTGAGTATCTCATTAACCATTTATATTTAATTACTATTGAATTATGCAAATACAGATTTTTCAAGACAAGGAAAGTTTACACCGTGCTGTTGCACAAATGTTCATTGAGGCAGTAAAGGTAAAGCCAAACATTATATTGGGTTTAGCCACCGGAAGCTCTCCCTTGGAAACCTATGAAAATTTGATTAAAGACCACAAAGAGAATGGTACCGATTATTCAGAAGTGGTTACTTTTAATCTGGATGAATACATTGGTTTAGAAGGATCCCATTCACAGAGTTACAGGTATTTTATGAATACTTCTTTATTTAATGGGCTTAACATCCCTTTGGGGCAAACCAATGTGCCTAGCGGAACCGGAGATGTCAATGAAACCTGTGAGGCTTATGAAAATGAAATTACCAATGCTGGAGGAATTGATTTACAATTACTGGGTATCGGCACGAATGGACACATAGGGTTTAATGAGCCGGGAACGCCTTTTGATACACGAACGCATGTGACCGCATTGACTCAAGAAACCATTGATGGAAATGCTCGATTTTTTGAAAGTGCTGATAGCGTACCCAAAAAAGCAGTAACCATGGGGATTCAGAGTATTATGGGTGCCAAAAAAATTGCACTGATTGCCTATGGTAGTAAAAAAGCTGCAGCCATTAGAGATATGGTGAATGGTCCTATTACGGAATCAATGCCTGCTTCAATTCTTCAAAATCATCCTGATGCGACTTTATTTCTCGATGAAGAGGCTGCAGCACTTTTGAAGCCTCAATAATTTTGTAATTGGTAAGAAGAAGGGAGCCATTATTTAGGGCTAGGACTGATTAATGATTAGGTTTCTCAGATAAATTCTAAATATGGTTCCTTTACCAACTTTACTTTCTACCTCAATTTTACCATCATGAGCCCTGATTTGCTCCCTAACTAGGTAAAGCCCCAGTCCCTTGCCTTCAACATGGGTGTGAAACCTTTGGTAGAGTCCAAAAATACGGTCTCCATATCTCGATAAATCTAGCCCTATGCCATTGTCTTCAAATCTTATGACACAATACTTTCCATCTTTATAAGTTTTGATGTTGACAATAGGACTGCGCTCTGGATGCTTGTATTTGACGGCATTAGTCATGAAATTCATGAAGAAGTTTTCCAGATGTGCATAAATATAGTTGATATCATTTAAAGCTTTGAAATCTTTATGGATGATAATACCCGATTCTTTGAGTTGGTTATATAAGCTTTTTTCAATATTGTTGAGCAGCAATTTAAAATCTATATGCTCAACCTTAGGTATTTTCTGTTTTTTAATGGAAACTACTTCTATCAGGTCCTGAAGGGTGGAGTCCAATAAATTGGTTGAGATTTTTAGGTTTTCCCAAATTTCGTGATTTTCAGGATCACCTGGATTTTCCTCATTATAGAGATCTAGCAAGAGCGAAATGTTAACTATTGGTGCTCTTAGGTTATGGGAAACGATATACGCAAATCTCAAAAGTTCTTCATTATGGGATTTAAGGTCTTTAATTAAGTTGACACGATCGGATTCAAGTTTTTTGGCTTCCGTAATATTTTGCTTTACCAACAAAATTCGGGCTACTTCATCGGAGCCATTCATTAGAGGTACGGCACTTTGTAGGTATTTTTTGCTCTTGGTCTCAGTCTCAAAACTAACTCTTTGGCCTTCCAGTACTTTGCTAAGCTTGCTCTTGACAATTTTTAGGTTTTTACCTGTAAACTGTTTTAAGAGGTTGGTTCCTAATAAGGATCTGGGATCTGTAGCCGACAATTTATATTCTTCACCATCCGTGAATAAATAATGATAGTTTTTGTCTAACACATCTACAGTTCCTTGTGGGAAATTTTCTGCAATGCTTCTGTAAAGCTGCTCAGATGCTATAAGTTTCTTCTCTGAGAGGGTTCTTTCCGTAATGTCATCCACGAAAACTACATAGGACTCCTTGTTCTCTTTTCCGTATAAGATCTTGGTAAATGATATTTTCAGCTCCCTGTCAATGTTGTTTTCACAAGGCAGATGAAAGTAGGCTACTTTTCGATCGGTTTTTAAAAAGTTGATAATTACTTGACGCAGTGATTTCCTAATATTATCCTTTATTAGGATGGTTTTTAGTAAGTCTTCTTTCTTCTTAATATTGAATACCGGGAGGGTCTTATTGTTTATCAGGATAGGTTCAAATTGATGGTTGACGGCAAAAATGGCATAAGCTGTGCCATTCAGTATGGCATCGTGCATGTAATTGGTTTCCTGCAGCTTGTTTTCAAATCGGAAACGGTATAGCTCTTTGCTTACCCAATCTCTAAGGATGCTAAACAACTCACTGTAGTGGGCCTTATTTTTAATGGGCTGATCATGAAGCAAACACATAGTGCCTATTTCATTTCTTTCAGTGTCGTAAAGCTTGAGCCGTATTAGTGATTTGATTTGCTGTTCAGCCAAACTTGAAATGTTTGCTAAACTCTCACTATTTCCGGTACTGATCATCAAAAAATTATTTGTGCTGTCCAAAGAAAGCAATTCTTCATTCAGAATTTCGCCCCATTTCCCATCCTTGTCTAGTAACTTTTTTCCGTCTTCACAAAGCGCAAGGACTTTCATTTCCTTCTTTTCATGAGCTAAATTTCCTATAAGACAATATTTGAACCCTAACTTTCTGAAAAGAAGGGAGTTTATTTCTTCAAATAAATTTTTCCCTTTAAACAAACTGGAGATGGCAGACACCTCTGTCAACATACCCTGAATAAATTTTTTTTCGAAAAGCTTTTTTATGAGGCCTTCTTTGCTATTTGGCCTAATAGGGTTGGGCTGAGGAGGAGTGATATTGATGATGTTGCCTGTAAGCCCTTCTTCTAACGTATATGGGCTTTGAAAGAAGCGAACATTATTCTTTATTTCTTGGTAATGCCCTTTATTATGTTTAACCCTATAAGAAATAGAGTAGTTATTTTTCCCGTATTGGTCAAGAGATAAAAAGTCTTCGATTTTTTGCTTATCCTCCGGATGAATTAAATTCAGCCAATCCCATATGTGAAAACTTCTAAAGTTCCCATCCTCATAGCCCAGTAAGTTCTGCAATGGCCCGGCCCATAATACTTCTTTAGTTTTCCTGAGGTATTTGAAGTAGACTTTTTCATGGTATTCAAGATCAACAATCTTATGCTGCTTTTTTATTTTTTTTAAGGAAGACTTAAAGGTCTGTGACTCCTTTAAGGTTACCAACCGGTAATCAGAAGTAATATTTTTGATTTTGATATTTAAACCATTGGTATCTAATGTGGCATTACCTATATTTTGTGGGCTCAATAGATCAAAATATTTCTCCTTAAGTTGAGGGTGCTTTGCTAATAAGTACTCATGAAGATCATTTACATTGTATACTTGATTCTTGTCTGGGCTTCCTAGCTCTGTTAATATCCTTTGCTCATCGGAATGGATTAACCAAGCACTCCCGGAGCTGCAAGGGGTATGGTTGATCATAGCATTCACCAAAAAACCATTGTCTCCATGGGAGACAATGCAGCCTTCAATTTTCAACCACAGAAAGGATTGCTTGTTAAATAAAAGAGGAGTTTTGAATTGATTGTTCTTCCTTAGTTGTTTAAATATATAGTCTAATAAGGAGTCACTTTGAGTAGAGAAAATATCATTTAGTATATTTTTATTTAATAAGTTGAGCTCATGGTCATCCCATGGAATGGTCTTATTGGATTGGTAAAGAATCTCAAATCTACCATCATTTAATCTTGTAAAAGTCAGTAATTGTGATTTGAAAATATTTTCAAACATCAGTTTGGTGGGGTGAAAGACTAAAAACTAGGTAAAAACTTCATTAAATTTATAAAAAAAATACGGGCTTAATACAAAAAAAATATCAAATTCATAATTCTCTATATTAAATTCATTATTATACTTACATTTCAATTTGCTTACAATTGCTTCTCAAGCAAAAAGGTGACTTTGTGAATTCTGTCCCTAGAATTGCCCTCAGGGTCTGCTCTTAATAGCTCCAAAGAAATTACTTCCCCTTCCTCAGACCTTAGCAATTCTGTAATATCTGAGAGCTCCCAAAACATGGCCGGTATTTTATTAATGGTAAGAATCTCATCCATTTCTCTGGCACCATGGCGGTATGCAGGAGAATCTTCACGGACCTCGTGGATATAGTATCTTTTCTCCTCTAATGAACTTACTCGTACACTCAGACCGCTCATGTCATATTTGAAAGGCGTTTTGTACTTGGCGCTTTTTTTATACAAAATTCGATGTCTTGGATAATCGAAAATTATCTTCATGTGGTTGAGTAGTTCCGAACCCAGACTTCCCATTCTACCCGTATTTATCAGGACTTCAGAAAACTCATTTTTTTCAGGGTAGGAGGTAATAACTCCTTTAAAATTCAAGCCGTTGATATTTAATTTTCTCACCCGTCCAACAAAACCTTCCAAATCTCCCCCAAGGGATCTCCCTAAGCTACTCTTTAGGTTTAGCTCTGGAAGGACGATGTCTTCACTTGTTTCTTGGTTGAGTAGCAAGCCATGATTTGCTCCGGTATCAATGAGAAGTTTGGCTTGCAAATCAGGCCCATTTGTTTGCTTTATACTAGTAAGGATATAAGGTTTGTTACCGATTAGTTCTATAGGGATCTCTCTAAGCCAAAAAGGCTTCCATTTAAATGCTTGTCGATTATAAAAGGTGATCAACCCATTGTCATAATCCACTTTAATTGGATTGTTTTTAAAAAACTCATGTCCAATTACCCCATAAATAGGTACGCCAAGGACTTTCTCTAACTCTAAAAAATCCTCATCCAATACCAGAATGGCCTGAAAAATCCCCTCTATGGGGCCCAAGTCAAAATGGTTGTTTGGAGATACAGAGGCGCTCAAGACGGTTTGTCCATCTGCACCCACCAAATTGAGTTTTCTGGTATAATGCATTTGCAACTCATCTGCTATTGATTTGCTAAAAAAAATGTTTGATTTCACTCCGGTATCAAAGATGAAATTTACCGGTGGGCCACCATTTATGGATACAGGTAGGATAATGAGGCTGTTTGAATCTATAAAGGGTAGTGTGATTTTCTTTTCCGCCCTTTTCATATAAAAACCAGGGACTTGACTCTTTACAGCTGAGACCGGTAAAGACCAAATTAAAAGAATGATTAGCCATTGGTTCCTATAATGCATGATGGTTTATTGTTCCTTTAATATAAAAAAATAATTTGATTTAAGAAGGGCTTTATTTTCTTAGTTGGCTATTAAAACCTCCTTAATCAGTGACAGAAATTGAACAAAAATTATGCGAAAAGGTTTTAATGAACCTTAATTTTTTACGCGTAGTTGAGTAAGAGATCTTAAATAAGTGAAGGTAAAAATAGAAAAGGCGTTTATTTATCGAAATAGACAGTTTTATGGATGTTATTGTTCGCAATCCTGACTAAGTACTAATTTAGAACCATTGAAAATAACCGGTCTTTTGGCGATTCAAAAGTTTTATGGTTTGAAAAATCTAAAAAATAACTGACCTTTATTCTTTACAACAATAAATCATGGCCGAAAAGTCTATCATTGAGAAAGCGAAGAAAATTTTTGAAAATTACCTTGTCAGACAAGGTAGCCGTAAAACCCCTGAGCGGTTTTCTGTTATAGATGAGTTATATGCTTTGCCGCAAGATGAGCATATAGATGTTGAAGGCTTGTTTTTGAGAATGCGAAACAATGGTTATTCCATAAGTAGGGCAACCATTTATAATACGCTGGATTTATTAGTGGAGTGCGGGTTGGCGGTAAAACATCAGTTTAAGGATAAAGTAGCCTTGTATGAGCAAGCACTTACCTACAAGCATCACGACCACTATGTTTGCAATCAGTGCAGAAAAATTTTGGAGTTTTCTGACGAAAGAATCAACCTGATTAAAGAAGAAATGGGAAATGCTTTTTCCTCCCACATTACCAGTCATTCACTTGTGCTGTATGGCGATTGCCAGATTCGGAATTGTGAAAACTTGCCGGTACATTAATTGACCCAGGGGGTAGTAGCTATTTTTAGTTCTTTACTTTCAAGCTGTGTTTTTAGAAAAGACCTTCTTGTAAATGGGTTTTCTCAATGAAAACTGAAAGTACAAGACAGGGTAGATAAGATAGTCCAAGATAGGGTTTGGAGAAGAAAACATTATTTCATCTATTATTATACTTTGCTCACTACCATCGGCTACTATTCGGTGTTTATGCCTCCATTTTTTGAGAAAAAAAGGCAGTTTTATTCCTTCATCAACGAAAAAATATTCTTTTTCATCTAAATGATCAGCTGTAATCTTGCTGGTCCACACTTGCTTGAAAAAAATAAAATTAAGCGCCAAACTTACCAAATCTCCAGGGGAAGATCCGTCAAAGCGGAGCAATTTCACAGGAGGAAAAGGAGGATTTAACGCCTTAAACAATTCGGCATTAAATCCCTCTTTTACTTTCATGTAGTTTTGATCTACCTTGGTGCTCAGGTTAATTTTCATCAATTGCTTGAGATGTGATTAATTCATTTGTTTTAAGTATTTGAACAAGTCACTATCAGAAGAAATTACCAAGTTGGTTTCTTCATCAAGGGAGTTTTCGAGGGCTTCCATTGATCGAAGAAACTTGTACAAGTCAATGGATTGCCTGTTTTGGTTATAAGCAGAAGCATATATCTCGGTGGCTTCCGCGTCTGCACGTCCTCGGATTTCCTCTGCTTGTCTTTGGGCTTCTGACTGAATCTGAGCCAGATCTCTTTCTTTGTCACCGAGGATTTTTCTGGCTTCACCTTGTCCTTCTGATCTGAACTGGTCTGCGATCCTGTTTCTTTCACTAATCATCCTATCGTAAACCCTGTCCCTTACTTCATCTACGTAGTTCATTCTCTTAAAACGAAAATCCAATATCCTTACTCCAAGATCGGAAGTTCTTTCATTGGCTTTCTGCAGAATGATCTCTTCAATTTTGTCTCTACCTACTTCAATTTCTTCAAGTATTTCCAACTCTTCCATAAACTCCTCGGTTACCTCTGGCTCTCTGTTGGTGGAGCGAACAATATCTAATAGGTTGTGGTTTGCGATTGCATTACGTGTTTCTCCGTCAAGGATATCGTCAAGTCTTGATTGAGCAGACCTTTCATCCCTTAATCGGATAAAAAATTGAAGGGGATTGGTGATCTCCCAGCGGGCATAGGTGTCTACAAAAATATATTTTTTGTCTTTTGTAGGTACCTGATTTTTGTCCCCATCCCATTCAAGGTATCGTTTGTCAAAAAACTGTACTTTTTGAATAAATGGAACCACAATATTTACTCCCGGGCTGGTTCTTGGCTCACCTACGGGTTTGCCAAATTGAGTGACGATGGCTTGTTGGGTTTCGTCCAGTATAAATACGCTTTGAGCGGATAAAATTACGGCAACTACTACCAATATTATATAGAATAAATTACTTTTTTTCATGCTTTGATGAGGTTAATTGTTAAGTAGGTACTTTACTTATTGGGTAGGGGCTGTAGCTTTATTCAGGTTTAATAATGGCAGTACATTGCTTCCTTTTTCATCAGTGATGATTTTATTTCCAATTTTTGGCAGTACTTTTTCAAGCGTCTCCAAGTAAATCCTTTGTTTGGTCACTTCCGGAGATTTGATATAAGCCTTAAAGATTGAATTGAATCTTTCAGCTTCTCCTCTGGCCCCATTTACTCTTGTTAATGCATAGGCTTCTGCCAATTGAATGGTCTCTTCAGCCTCTCCCCTTGCCCTTGGAATAATCCGGTTATAATCTGCTTCCGCTTGATTAATTAAGGTTTCCCTCTCCTGTTGGGCTTCATTTACTGCATTGAAACTTGGTTTGACAGGTTCAGGAGGATTGACATCTTGTAATACCACCTGGTCAACCCTAATGCCATTTTCATATTCATCGCACATTTCCTGTAACAAAACTTCTACGCTTGTGGCAATTTCTTGTCGACCCACTGTAAGCACTTCGTTGACCGTCCTATCTCCCACAATTTTTCTCATGGCAGACTCTGACATATCGTTCAAAGTCTTTTCTGCATTCCTTACCTTAAATAAATACTTGTAAGAATCTACAATTCGATATTGAACCACCCATTCCACATCAGTTAAATTGAGGTCACCCGTTAGCATCATGCTCTCATCAATATAGCCGGATTTGACATATTGCGATTGGCCATTTGAGGTGGAGGAGGAACGAAACCCAAACTCCAGCTTTAATTGCCTTTGAACCGGTATTTTATACATGGTTTCCACGAAAGGAATGATAAAGTTTAGCCCCGGTGAAACCGTACGGTTGTACTCACCAAGTTGAATCACTACACCTTCTTCTTCTGGGCCTACTGTTTTAATAGCTGAAAACACCATGATAATTACTACCAATCCGAGAATGATTTTGGACAAGTACTTTTTTACCCAATCCGGATCGATATTTATTTCAAATTGTTTTTCTGACATAAGATTACTTTTTTTGCAATTTACGATTAATTGACAGAAATACCTTCGGTAATATTTTTCATTTCCTCAATTAAATTATCTAAACGAATTAGTTGGGGAGAGGTTGGAACTACCACTCTAAATAAAAGAAGGGAATGCCGATTTCTGTATTTGATGGGGGTGTAATCGGTTAGATTATAGCGATTTATTTTTGGTGATTAATTTTTTCTACGAATTTTCTCGCTAAAACACCCAAAGGAAGAGTCCAAAGAGTATTAGCCAGACAATGTCCATGAATTTCCAGTATAGGCTAAACAATTCTAGTCTCATTTTCTCATAAGGATTTGTTAAAATCACCAGCGATTTCACCTGATCTTTTTCACTTTTCTGCAATAATAGCAATAATATTACTGCGTAAATCATGGCTCCGGCAAGGTGGAAAAGGTGAATGCCACTAAGTAAATAAAGAAAACTACCTGAGGGTAACCCGGTGAAATCTATACCTGATGTAGCCAACTCTTGCCAGCCCTTGAATTGAAAAAAAGTAAAAAATATGCCCAAGCCAAGTGTATAGGCAAGGTTACGTTTTGTTTTCTTTAAATCGTGTGCCAAAAAAGCAGGAATGATTTGTGCAGAAATAAAGGCACTTCCTATGATCAAAAAACTACTGATAATAAATGATTTTGGCATTTGGTATTGTCCAAGGGAATTGGATGCAGACTGAGAAAGTACAAATGCTGTTGCTAAGAAAAAAAAGACCAACCCACTACTAAACATCGCCAAATAAATTAGCATACGGTAGGGGTGCAATTGCTCTATTTTTTTAAACCAATGGGTTTGTTCCCTTTCTTTTGATAGACTCATGATGGATAAACAAATGAAAAGGGGATAACGTTGGCACAAATAAATAAAAAGTTAAACTTTTTTCAATGTTTACCATTTGTTAATCTATATATCCTTTAAGCCCTAATGGGGTTTCAATGATATTTAATAAATTGCATCCACTTAATTTATAAATCGAAAATAGATTTGTAGGTGAAGTAAATAAATAATTTAATGATAAGCTCGTCCATGGAGGCTGTGGGAAAAGCTAAATAGGAAGAGAGAGGTAGCTTTAATTGGGTTATTGTTAGTTGTTAAAGTGTAAATAGTAATTGCCCCAGGGGGCACCATAAAAGAGAATAGTTGGACAAGCAATCGTTTTTATCGCTTTACGAAGAGGATCCGTTTGTAAAGAACCTTGCATTAGGTATTGGTTCCGGAGAACAAAAGAAAATAAATGTGAAGGGGCTTTCAGGAAGCATGGACATGTTAATTGTTCATACTATCAGTAAGCTTAACGGTGGCTTTCATCTTGTTTTGGCCAACGACCGTGAAGAAGCTGCCTATCTGGCAAGTGATTGGCAGACTTTCGCCGGGGAAGCTGCTTACCATTATCCAGCCAGTTACAAAAGGCCCTATCACTACGAAGAGGTGGAGAATGCAAATGTATTGATGCGTTCTGAAATCCTCAATCGCCTATCTGATGAAAGTTTGACCGGAAAGGTGCTGATCACCTCGCCGGAAGCGATATATGAGAAGGTAATCAACAAAAAAAGCCTCAAAGAAAACACCTTTGCAGTAAAGGTGGGAGAGAAGGTCGACTTGGAGTTTATTGAAGAATTATTGAGTACTTATGGTTTTGAAAAGGCTGACTTTGTGTATGAAGCCGGTCAATTTGCCGTAAGGGGTGGGATCATCGATATTTTTTCATATGCCAGTGATTTGCCATATCGGCTGGAGCTTTTTGGTAAAGAAATTGACAGTATCAGGACTTTTGATCCGGAGAGTCAGTTGTCAACAGAAGCTGTGGATCAAATCAGTATATTGCCCAATATCCAGACCAAAATGGAAAAGGAGATTAGGCAATCTGTCATGGACTTCTTCCCTGAAGGTACCTGCTTTTGGATCAAAGACTTCAAGCATGTTACCAACACCATTAAGCAGTTATAT
This sequence comes from Cyclobacterium sp. 1_MG-2023, assembly GCF_030546805.1. Classification (GTDB taxonomy): domain Bacteria; phylum Bacteroidota; class Bacteroidia; order Cytophagales; family Cyclobacteriaceae; genus Cyclobacterium. Next base: position 144,181 of record NZ_JAUOPC010000015.1, read on the forward strand.
GACAAAGCTTGCCAACATTACGGTGATTCCGGAGAGAGTAGTTCATTACTTATGGCCCCGGAAAAGTTGTTTCTTGATGAAAATACTTTTGCAGCGCAAATAGAACCTTTCACCTTGCTTGCTTTTGGTCATGTTTTTGAATGGAAAGGCGTGCCTGAATACCAATTTAAAGGACAGCCCCAGCCCTCATTTAACAAGCAGTTTGAACTCTTGGTACAAAATCTCAATGAAAATTCAGCCAAAGGGATTGCGAATATCATCTGTTCTGAAAGCGAGAAGCAAATAAGCCGCCTGACCAATATTTTCCATGAATTAGATCCCGCCTTATCGGTTCAAACATTAGCGATTAACCTAAAGGAAGGTTTTGTTGATAATTCATTGAAAATCGCCTGCTATACAGACCACCAAATCTTTGAAAGGTTTTACAGGTACAAAACAACCAAAAAAACTTCCAAGTCGAAGGCCCTTACATTAAAAGAGATCAAAAGTCTGCACCCGGGGGATTTTATCGTCCATGTGGATTATGGGATAGGTCGTTTTGCCGGTTTAGAAAAAGTGGAGGTAAACGGGAAGTTGCAGGAAGCTATTCGGTTGGTGTTTAGGGACGATGACTTACTTTATGTAAATATCCACTCTTTACATAAAATTTCTAAGTACAGCAGTCAGGAAGGTACAATGCCTACCATGTCCAAGCTGGGTACCCAAGAATGGGAAAATAAGAAGAAAAGGGTCAAGAGCAAAGTAAAGGATATTGCCAAAGATTTAATTAAGTTATATTCCAAAAGAAAGGCTGCTTCAGGCCATAAGTTTTCTACAGATAGTGTGCTTCAAGTGGAATTGGAAAGCTCCTTTATTTATGAGGATACTCCCGATCAGGCCTCAGCTACTGCTGATGTTAAGCAAGACATGGAGAAACCTTACCCTATGGATAGACTTGTATGTGGGGATGTGGGTTTTGGTAAAACGGAAGTAGCAGTAAGAGCAGTGTTCAAAGCTGTGAACGATAGAAAGCAGGTTGCAGTACTGGTGCCCACTACTATCTTGGCCATGCAACATTACCAGACCTTCAAAGAACGGCTGGAGAATTTCCCAGTCAATATAGATTATATCAACCGATTCAGAACAGCCAAGGAAGTTAGGGAAATCATAGAAAAGGTAGGAAATGGTGAGATAGATATTTTAATTGGTACGCACAAAATTGTAAACAAAGCAATGAATTTCAAGGACCTTGGGCTATTGGTCATTGATGAGGAACAGAAGTTTGGAGTAAAGGTCAAAGATCAGCTAAAACAGCTTCGTGTCAATGTGGATGTGCTTACCCTGACAGCTACCCCAATACCTCGAACGCTTCATTTTTCATTAATGGGTGCCAGAGATCTTTCCGTCATTGCTACACCTCCACCTAATCGCCAGCCTGTAACAACCGAGATACATACATTTAGGGAGGATGTTATCCGCGATGCGGTTGCCACTGAGTTAGGCCGAGGAGGCCAAGTGTTTTTTGTGCACAATAGGGTCATGGAGATTGACTCAATTGCCAACTTGATCTTGAGACTGGTACCTGATGCCAGAGTCATAGGTGCCCACGGGCAGATGGATGGGAAAAAGCTCGAAAAGATTATGGTAGATTTTATTGAAGGTGCTTATGATGTATTGGTGTCTACCAATATTATTGAGTCAGGACTTGATATACCCAATGCCAATACAATTATTATCAATCGGGCCCATATGTTTGGCATGAGTGATCTGCACCAAATGAGGGGGAGAGTTGGAAGAAGTAATAAAAAGGCCTACTGTTATCTCCTTACTCCACCAACCTCAACGTTAACGCCAGAAACCAGAAAACGATTGCAAGCCATGGAAGAATTTTCTGACCTTGGTGATGGTTTTAAGGTAGCCATGAGGGATCTGGATATCCGTGGAGCCGGGAATTTATTGGGGGCAGAGCAAAGTGGTTTTATCTCTGATATGGGTTTTGAAATGTACCACAAAATATTAGATGACGCCGTACAGGAACTCAAACAAACCGAGTTTGCATCGATTTTTGAGCAGGACTTGAAAAAGGTGGTGGCACCATTGGTTCAGGATTGTGTGATTGAGACAGATATGGAACTCTTGATTCCTGAAAGTTATGTAAGCAATATTTCAGAAAGATTGAGCTTGTACTCCAAATTGGATGACATTAAAGAAGAAGAATCCCTTGAGAAATTTAGAAAAGAGATCAGGGATAGGTTTGGTGCCATTCCGGAAAGGGTTCAGGCATTGCTAGAAACAGTTGAACTCAGATGGATGGCAGTTAACCTCGGTTTTGAAAAACTTTCATTGAAAAATGAACAAATGAAATGTTACTTCGTTTCATCAAAGGAAGACCCTTATTTTAGCTCTCCTATTTTTATGAATATTATCAAGTTTATTCAATCAAAAAGCAGGCTCTGCAAAATAAAGGAAACCAAAGATCGTTTAATCCTCATAGTGAAGGGAGTAGATACCATTCAGAAAGCCCAAAACTGGCTTGTTGAAATGACTGCAGATAAATAATTGTTTATCTTGAAATGTGGATTTATTTAATAAACAGTGAATTAGAATAGATGATTAATAAATAACTCCTTCTTTTTTTTAAATTTAAGATGAAATTTCGTGTGGAGAATTGTTGAGATTGTACAATTTTTTTTGTCGTTTTTCACAGGAATTTGATATAATTGGTTTTTATCTTGGGTTTGATAAGAAAAAGAATATTGTTATAATATATTATTGGTCATATATTAGCGTTTTATTAAGACAAAACTTAAAACTTGTCGCATGAAATTTGAGAATAAAAATTTTCAATTTAGTTTTTTTGTTGCAGTAGCTTTACTGGGATTATTGATGTCTTCTTGTGGTCAACAAACTTCGAGAAGAACCGCTAGTAATCCAGGAGGTGTAAGTGCATCAACTGGAGCTAAATACAGTTTTGATGAAGAGGATTCTGCTTTTCAGGTATTTAGGCTTCCAAGAGAAGTGATTGGTCCAAGGCTGGTTTTTATCCAGGGAGGAAGAGCTGTTTTGGGATCGCAGGAACAAGACATAATGGGTTTCCGCGACAATGTTGAAAGAACAGTAACAATTGCTTCGTTTTATATGGATGAAACAGAGGTTACCAATGTAGACTATAAAGAATTTCTTTTCAATATAGCAGACAGTGTAAGTGCTGATTCTCTCAAAAAATTAGAACCAAACGAAAATGTATGGGCAAATGCAATGTCCTACAATGATGTTTACTCAACTTACTATTTTCGGTATCCCGGTTTTAATTTCTACCCGGTTGCAGGTGTAAGCTGGACACAGGCCAATGCCTACAGTGCTTGGAGAACCCAATATGTAAACGAGTTAGAACGAGAAAGAAATTTTGGAGGTAAGAAGAGAAATGATGATGGAGAAGAAACTGCTGAACTTTCTTTTGATCAGTTAATAGAACGCGGCGTGGTATTTCCTAATTATCGACTTCCGAATGAGGCAGAATGGGAATTTGCAGCCAAGGGGATGATTGGAACACAATACATGGATGAAAACCAAGAGAATGGTAGGATTTATCCATGGGATGGAAGAGGTCCTCGAAACCCATACAATATCAAAAGAAAATCCAGACAAGGTGATTTCTTGGCCAACTTTAAAAGAGGCCGAGGGGATTATGCCGGTCTATCTGGAAGTGTGTCAAACGACGGAGAAATTATCCCTACAAACGTTTATGATTTCCCTCCAAATGATTTTGGCTTGTACAATATGGCGGGTAATATGAATGAGTGGGTACAGGATGTCTACAGACCGCTTTCTTTTCAGGATTTTGATGACCTCAACCCTATCAGGAAAGATGGGACAAATGATGAAGAAGACACTTACAACACCACTTTGATAGACGATAATTTCAGGGTTTTCAAAGGTGGGTCTTGGAGAGATGTGGCTTATTGGTTGGCTCCTGGAACCAGAAGATTTATGCACCAAGATTCTTCTTCCAATCATATTGGTTTTAGATGTGCCATGATTGCAGTTGGAGGCAAAGACAGATAATATATAAACTTGTTTTAAGTTTTACAAAAAGGGCTTTTCAGCCCTTTTTTTTATATCCTGTTTTTTTGATTTTGTAATAGGAAAAAGGTCTTTCAGACAGAGGGGGCATATTAAATTTCTTTTTACTGTTATATGCTGAATTATATATTATTTTTGTAAGTATAATTTATTTAGACTTAGGCATTTATATGAAGCGGGGTTTACTTTTATGTTTTTTCACTTTTTTACTTTTTCAAATTGGGTTTGGGCAAAGTTGGAGAAGAGTAGGGAGCTGGGGAAATGACTACAGGTCTATTCAATGGGTGAACACCAATGTGGGGTATATTGGAGGAGAAAACATATTGCTAAAGTCCATAGATGGAGGGCTTAGCTGGATAGAAATGGAGCTCCCGGAACAAATGAATGTTAATGATGTCTCATTTTTTGATGACCAGAATGGGGTCTTACTTGGAGATGAAGGGCTAATTTACAGATCCACAGACGGAGGAATTAGTTGGGTAAAACCTACTTATCCTGAAGGGGGCATATTGAATAATGTTGTTCACGTGGATGAAAACATTATGGTAATTAGTGGTGATAACGGTGTTATTTTACGTTCAAGTAATAGTGGTTCTACTTGGGTTGCAGTGAACGTTCCAACGACAGCTTCAGTCAATAAAGTGTCTTTTGTCGATGAAATTCTTGGCTATGCTGTAACCGCCGATTCGGAGATTCTTAAAACAACAAATGCCGGCCTGACTTGGGAATTGTTTGATTCTGGATTTGATGTTTCCTTAAATGCGATTTATTTTACAGATGACACTACTGGATATGCTGTTGGTGACGAAGGTGCCATTATCAAAACAGAAGATGGAGCGGAAAACTGGGAGTTTATAAACAGTGGCATTGATTCAGACCTTAAGGATGTCATTTTTAATCCTTCGTATCCACTGATAGGGGTAATAAGTGGAGATGGAGGAACAGTTTTGCGAACTGCTAATGGGGGGCTAACTTTTATAGGAGCTATTTCAAGAACTGTTGAAAATATTGAACGCTTGTCCATTAGACCCGAAACCAATAATGTTTTGGCAGTTGCACCCAGTGGTATTTTAATCTCCTCAAACAATACCGGCTCGAGTTGGAGTTTGAGGCTATCGGGGAATGCCAATGATTATAAGGGGGTGGAATTTGTGACAGATCAGAAAGGTTATATTGTCGGCGAAAACGGTTTAATTATTACGACGACAAATGGAGGTTCTCGTTTGACAGATCGCTCCAGATCTATTTCATTGCCATTCAATGCTGTGTATTTTGTTACCAGTACTGCCGGATTTGTTTCGGGAAATAACGGGAATATTATTTCAACACGGAACTCCGGAGTAAATTGGACTACCCTTAATCCAGGAACAATAAAGAATGTAAATGGACTGTATTTTTTCGATTTCAATATTGGTTTTGCTGTTGGCGATAGGGGGTTAATTACAAAAACCGATAACCAAGGTGTAAATTGGGAAGAAATATCCTCCGGTTACGATGATATTAACTTAAATGATATTTCTTTCTTCAACGAAAATGATGGATTGATCATTGGTGAAGAAGGTATGGTAATGGTTAGCTCCGATGCCGGCTTAAATTGGCAGAAAGTAAGTATTGGCAGCAATGTCGAATTAAAGGCGCTGGCAATCTTGGATGAAAATACAGCCATTGCCGTAAGTCCAAGTAGTGCTGTTTTTAAAACCGTTGACAAGGGCTTGAATTGGGAACAGATCCAATCAGGGTTCAACATACCTTTGACTGATATTGAATTTCTTGATGAATCTGTTGGCTTTATAACCGGAGATAATGGTTTGATCCTACGCACCTTTGATGCAGGAGAAAATTGGGAACAATTGGAAACAGCTACTTTTCAAAATTTCACAGGTATCAGTTTTGGGGATTTGAATGTAGGTTATGCAGTTGGGGAAAATGGATTGCTTTTCCAATATACCTGCCAAGTGCCTGATGTTATTCCTACCATTTTTGGGGAGGATAACATTTGTATTAGTCAACAAATCTATTCTATTCAAGACTTTGGCTTGGAAGGTGTAGCGTACGACTGGCGTGTAGATGGCGGAACCGTAATTCAAGGTCAAGGCACCACCAGAGTGGTGATAAGATGGGATACTCCGGGAAGAAATGCCGTAATGGTAAGGGGAACCAATAATTGTGGAAATGGAGAAACCACTGCATTGGAGGTAGTAGTTTCAGAAGAGCCTAAGGAAACTTCTGTGATTCAAGGAGAAGGTGTGGTCTGTGTCAATACATTGGAAGAATATTATGTAGATTCTGTTCCGGGTACCGAGTATTTCTGGGAAGCTACCGGAGGAGTAGTAAGGGAAGGCCAAGGTACCGCTGTAGTCACCATTGAATGGACCAATTTAGACGAACATATTGTGAAAGTGTCAAGTAGGAATCCTTGCGGTGAAGGTCCTACAACCGAAAAGATTGTTCGTGTTATAACTGTTCCCGACCAACCTTCCGAAATTCAAGGGACTGTTAAGGTCGGTTTTCAAGAAGCAGATTATGAAGTGCTTGGTGAACAAGATATCAACTATCAATGGTCAATTTCCGGAGGTGGAGACATTATTAGCGGTCAAGGAACCTCTACCATACGTGTTAACTGGACGAGCCCAGGGGACCATATAGTCCAAGTAACGCCGGTAAATGCATGTGACCAAGGACCTAGCAGAGTACTTTCAGTAAATGTTAATCTTATCACTTCCATAGAGGAAGAGGCAGCTGATGCGAATATTGAAGTGTTTCCAAGCCCTTCTTTCACTGGAGATATTCATGTTTCTGTAAAAGGTATTGCAGGGTTAGAATACATTGGTATATACAATTCCATGGGGCTGAAAATTAAAGAGGTAGCCACTTCAACAGGGCAATTTGTGTATTTTATCAATGACTTGCCTAAAGGATTGCATGTGTTACTTATTCGTACCAGAACAAAAGAGTATAAAAGAAAAATTCTTATACTTTAAAGATTGATTGAGTGCAAAACAAAACCTTGACAGTTTCTTCCGTCAAGGTTTTGTAGCAAATTAGATGTAAAGCTGTAAAGGTATAAATCCTGATTACCGGATTTTATAGAAGGCTGATTAGCAACTAATCCTCCATTCCCCCGCCCTTCATTTTTTCAGCATTTTCAGCAAACCTAAGGGCACTTATAAAGTCTTCTATACTGCCTTCCATTACCTCCGGTAGGTTATAAACGGTTTTATTGATGCGGTGATCTGTCACCCTACTTTGTGGGTAATTGTAGGTCCGGATTTTGTCTGACCTATCTCCACTTCCTACCATAGATCTCCTTTGGGCTCCAACCTCCTCGTTATGTTTAGCAAGCTCTATTTCATAGATCCTTGACCGCAATACTTTAAGTGCTTTTTCAAAGTTTTTAATTTGCGATTTTTGATCTTGACAGGTCACCACAATACCTGAAGGTTCATGTGTAAGCCGTACAGCTGAATAAGTGGTGTTTACAGATTGTCCACCCGGCCCTGAGGAACAATAGGTGTCTTTTCTAACTTCATTCATGTCAATTTCCACATCCACTTCTTCCATTTCAGGCAAAACAGCTACTGTGGCTGCTGAAGTATGCACCCTTCCTTGTGTTTCCGTGGCAGGAACCCTCTGAACCCGATGAACACCGGATTCATACTTTAGCATTCCATACACATCAGCACCGGAAACGGAGCTAATGATCTCCTTATAACCTCCGGAAGTTCCAAAAGTCAAATCCAAGATGGTAAGGTTCCAGTTTTGCTTTTCGCTAAACCTTTGGTACATTCTAAAAAGATCTCCGGCAAAGATGGCCGCTTCATCTCCTCCTGTTCCACTTCTAATTTCAAGAATGCAGTCCTTGGAATCATTGGGGTCTTTAGGAATTAACATTTTTCTGAGATCTTCTTCCATCTCATTTTTTTTGTTTTTCAATTCCTCCCACTCTATTTTGGCCATCTCACGAAATTCCGGATCTTTCTCCTTGTCTAGGATTGCCTTGGTGCTTTCTATATTTTCTAAGGTGAGTCGGTAACTGTCATATGCAGCAACAACTTTTTCCAGGTCTTTGTATTCCTTAGATAATTTGGTGTAATTTCCCATGTCACTCATTACATCCGGTTGGATGATGAGTTGTGAAACTTCTTCAAATCTATCTTTTATTGCTTCAAGTTTGTCCAGCATGCTTGTTGTATTTGGAAGGCAAAATTAAGCAATAATGTTGATGATTACCCGACACAGATTTATTTTATATGTTAGTGGGACCAAAAAAGCCGCTTAGTGTAAATTAAATTTAGGTTTACCATAACTAAAAAGGGTTGGAAGTCCCTCTTTCATCTCCTCAGCAAAGGTGGCCCGGTAGGTTGTCTTTTTTTTGATAAGTCCGTATATTTAATAACACAACAAAATACATAGATGATGGGCTTGAAACACAATTGGTATATCTTAGGACTTTCCTTTATTATAGGCATTAGCAGCTGCAATGATGGAAAAAAAATTGATCGTGATCTTGTAGATGAGGTGAATAAAGCCAACGAGGTAAAAAAACTAAGCGAGGCTGAAATTACAGCGCATGCCATGAAGTGGGGGGAGGAGATAAGTATGGAGGCCCAGAAAGCCCTAATGGGGACCTTGCAAAAGGCCATGCAGGAAAATGGGCCTGAAGGGGCGGTAAGCTTTTGCAATGTGGAGGCTTTAGACATTACAAAAGAAGTAGCAGATAAATACAAAGTCACGATTAAGAGGGTTTCTGTGAAAAATCGCAATCCGAAGAATGTCCCCAACGAAAAAGAGAAGGAATTACTGGATGCTTATGCTTATAACAGTGAAAATAAGATAGAAAACCAAGCCAATATTCAGAAAATTGAAGATGGACAGGTCTTGTTATTTACCAAGGCTATCACCATTCCAAATGGGCTTTGCCTCAATTGTCATGGACAACCCGGCAAGGACATCCAAAAAGGGACAGCCGAAAAAATAAAAAACCTTTACCCTGATGATAAGGCGATTAACTATCAAGTGGGTGATTTAAGGGGGATGTGGAGCATTGCCATGCCTAAGAAAGAAGTAGTAAAAGGGATTTAGTAGGAAGAGTAAATTAACGTAACTAGCTTCAGTATTGAATTCCCCGGCTAAGCGTTTGGTGTTTCCGGTGTCTGGTTTTTATTGATACCAATTATTAATTGCGTGATTTCGCGGGCTTCGATGCCATGTTGATCTTTGAATTGACTATATTTCTTAGAAATCCAGTAACCATATGAGCGAATACATGCACAACCAGACCCAAAAATTTCGTTGCCCATGGTGTCTTGGGTTTGAAGATTATATCAGGTATCATGACGAAGAATGGGGGGTTCCGGTGTATAGTGATAGAACCCACTTTGAGTTTTTGATCTTAGAAAGTGCTCAGGCAGGATTAAGTTGGGCCACCATCTTAAAGAAAAGGGCAGGATATGCCAAAGCCTTCAAAGATTTTGATTACCAAAAAGTGGCGCGTTTTACCCCTGAAGAGATTAATAAATTAACGGCTGATCCTAGTATCGTTCGCAATCGAATGAAAATTGAATCCGCTGTGAACAATGCCCAGCGCTTTATAGAAGTTCAAGAGAAATATGGAACCTTTACCGGATTTATGCTGGATTTTGTAGATGGAAAACCCATACAAAATGCTTGGAAAAACATGGGAGAAGTTCCTGCCACTACAGACCTGTCCAATAAAGTGGCCAAAGAGTTGAAGAATTATGGCTTTAAATTTTTAGGAAGTACTACTGTTTACGCACATTTACAAGCCACAGGAATAGTGAATGACCACCTGGTCCATTGTTTCCGACATTTAGAAGTCAAAGCAATGGCAAAGTAGTTCATTCAACCGAATAACAAACCTATTTACACTCTAACTAATGTGTCCTTCCGGTGAAAAATGGAAATTTACCATTGGCCAACAAGGAACCCATTGGCCAATGGTAAAATTATTATTCTGCTCCCATAAGCTTGCTTTTACTCTGAGCTTTGGATTGTTTGATTCGGTAATTCAATGTAAGGTTAATTTGTCTTTTCCTAGGGAATACATCTCCTACTGTTTTGAAACCCGGTCCTTCATAAATGTATCGGCTCCTTCTTGAATTAAATACGTCCAAAACATTAAGAATCAATGTTCCCCTGCCCTTCATAATGTCTTTGCTTGCCGATATGTCCATAAAGGCCATGGCTTTTTGTACTCCTTGGGCCACTTTTCTTCTGCCTTCATAATTTCCCCGAACTTGAAGATCCAGGCCATTGGCAAAGGTAAATCGAGAAGTAAGTCGGGTAAACCAAGAATAAGTGTCGGTAGTATAAGTATCCAATACATTACTTCCATCTATTTTGGCATAGAAAAAGTTAAAATTGGCATCTAACTTCCACCAATCCACAGGGATGTAATCTGTAGTGAATTCAAAACCCATGGATTGCTCACCTAATAAATTTTCCGGGATAGTTGTAGAATTTCCCTCTGCGTCCACACTTCTTATTCTTTCAATTTTATCCTTGGTATCCCTATAGTAAACGGTAGAAAAAATGGATCCTTTGTCCATGTATTTGATATGGCCTATTTCGAAGGCATCTGTATATTCAGGGTTGAGATCCGGATTGCCACTAAAAAAGTTTCTCGCATCAGAAAAAGTCATAAAGGGACTCAAGTCATTATAAACGGGCCTCCTGATTCTTCTACTATAACTCATTTGAAAAGCATCGTCTTGACTGAGGTTATAAGTGAAGTGAGCAGAAGGAAAGAGGTTGGCGTAATCTCTTGGGTTGATTTCATTTGAGTTTACCAGTGTGGTGGTGACATCAGTGTATTCCGCACGGAGCCCTCCTTGGTAAGAGAATTTCTCATGTTTATTGCCCAAAATGGCATAGGCTGCATGAATGTTCTCATCATAAAGGAAGATGTCATCCAAGCCGGGTAGGGCTTCAAATTCACCAGATTCCAGTCTTTGACTTACGATAAAATCATTTTCCATGTTTCTGAAACTACTTCTGAATCCTGTCTCGAAATTCCCCTCCTTGCCAATGGGTTTGGTATAATCCAATTGAAAGAGCCACTGCCTGTCAAACTCATCGTTTACAGATGTTTGGTAAATTGATGCCCCGGCAATGGGAGTTCCAGACGGTGTAAAACCATCCTGGGTGTAAACCTGGTCTGAATTTTCCCAATAATCCAAGTAGGTAATGGCGCCGGTTAACTCATGCCCACTTTGTTCAAAACTACGCTTATATGTAAGGTTAAATTCAGAATTAGGTTCTTTTTCATCCTCATCTTGGGTACGTAGGGTATAACTTTGTAAGGGTCCACCTTCAAGCTCATAATCGTTGTACCTAATATTTGTTAATCTTCTTGAATCACTCCGTCTCCAGAGATAAGACCCTGTCAAAATACTGTTCTCATTGAAGAAGTAATCCAAGCCAGCCCGAATATTGTTGTTGATACCATTGACGGTTCCTGTGGTGGTTTGATGCGAATAAAAGGTGGTGTCTTCATTGCTTACTTCTTGGTTGATGGTGCCTTCTCTTGGCACCTTTCTGTAAGCTACCCCATAGTTGATAAACCAGTTGATCTTTTTGTGGCGGTAATTTAGGTTGGCTGCCAAACCAAAGTTGTCCGGGTTCCCCACGGTGCCTTCAAAGGAAGCATTAAAACCTTGGGTGTTTTCCTTTTTCAATATGATATTGATCACCCCAGCCATACCTTCGGCTTCATAGCGTGCAGAAGGGTTGGTGATGACCTCCACTGTTTCTATCATGCTGGCAGGCAATTGTTGTAGTCCGCTACTTCCTTTAAAGCTAACCAGACCGGATGGTTTGCCATCTACTAAAATTCTTACATTACTTGAGCCCCTTAAGCTAACCCCTCCTTCCGGGTCTACTGATATTGAAGGAAGGTTCATTAAAATATCATTCGCCGTGCGGCCTGCATTGGACAAGTCTTTTCCGACATTGAATATTCTTTTATCCAGGGACAATTCCATTAAGGTTTTTTCTCCTTGAACCACCACTTCATCCAAGCTTTCAGTGTCTGGGGATAGACCAATTTCCCCTAAGTTTAATTTTCTATTTTCTTTATTGATTGTGATTTGGTTTAATTCGGTAGCCTTATAGCCCATAAATTCAACCAATAGATTGAAGGTGCCTTGTGGAAGCCCGATTGAAAAGCTGCCGTCTTCTGTGGTGATACCCCCATTGATTAACTTTTTATTTTCAGTTTCCAGAGAAAAAACACTGATGGTAGCAAACCCTAGTGGGCTGCCCCCATCCTCATCGATCACTTTTCCTTGGATTTCTCCATAATTGGAGGATTGTGAAAAAGCAGGCTGGAAAGCTAAAAATGTTAGCAATAGACTTAATAGGCTAATGTTTTTCATGAGGGATATCTTGGTATAATTAAATAGCGACAAATATAAAAAATCGAGAGGAAGGAAGTTTGTTTTTTTACATGAATGTTCCATCTAATTGATAGACATAGCCTTTGAGTAAGAATGGGAATACCTTTATTCAGATTTCGAGGGCAATTGGGGGGGATTTTATGGCGTTTGGGCAACCATTGTGATTATAATTAGATCAATATTTTTTTTCTTAAGTACATACAAATGTTTCTTGGTATTTTTGTTTTTAAAATTGTATACCTAATTTTATAAGATTTTATTTGGAGGGTTTGGGTTTTATCAATGTTTCATGCCTAATAAATTGTTGACTTCCCTATTTTTCTTTAGAAAATAATTCTTGAACCTTTTTAAATTTTCATCAAAGAGATCCTGAAAAATTTAACATGATTTTTAATTAACATTAAGTTAATTCTCATTTTACACCGAGAGTATACTTTTGACTAGTTTTGCAAATCTTAATTATCCGTAAAAATTAACCCTATGAAAAAACTTTATTATTTGTTAATCATGATATGGTGCAGTACCATATTCAGTGCACAAGCACAAACCGTAATTAAAGGTACGGTTTATGGGGCCGCCGATGAGCTTCCTGTACCAGGGGCAGCTGTGGTACCAAGCGGAAATACAAATCAAGGTACCGTTACAGATATGGACGGTAACTTTTCACTAGAAGTGAGTGATCGTTCAGGTACCCTTACTATATCCTTTATTGGGATGCAGTCTCAAACCCTAGATTATGATGGGAATGCTGAACTGAAAGTCTATTTGGAAGAATCCCTTTTAGACATGGATGAGGTAGTAATGATTGGTTATGGTACTTCTAGAAGAGAAAACCTCACCTCTTCAGTATCCTCAGTGTCCGGGCTTGATAAAATTAATAGCAGACCGGTAACGAATTTGAATGACTTTTTGCAAGGCAGCGTACCCGGTGTTACTGTTTTACAGCAAGGTGGCGATCCTTCCCAAGAAGGTTTGATAGTAATCCGTGGAATTGGATCTCTTTCTGATGAAAGACCATTAACTGTAGTAGACGGAATGCCTTATTATGGTCCTCCTATTAATCCGAATGATATTGAATCAGTGTCTATTTTGAAAGATGCTTCTGCAGCGGCCATTTATGGTGCTCAAGCTGCGTCAGGAGTTATTGTAATCAAAACCAAAGAAGGAGCCTATGGTAAACCTGTGGTTACCTTTGATGTTTATTCAGGTATCCAACAAGCAAGTAATCTTCCCACTCCACTAAATGCTCAACAGCAGGCAGATGTGTACAACTTGGCAGCAGACAATGCAGGAGCAGCGCGTCAGGCAGCACATGATGCCAGCCAAAACCCTTGGGGACAGGTTACGCGCACCAATTGGATGGAAGAGATTTTTAGATCAGCATCCGTTCATAGTGCCAATGTAAATATTAGCGGTGCTAGTGAAACTGCGAATTATATGGGGTCTTTTGGTTACCTAAATAAGGAAGGATTACTTCAAGGTACTGAATTTGAAAGGTATGCATTTAGGTTGAAAACAGATTTTCACCTATCCGATAAGGTTACCATTGGAGAAAATATTTATTTTACCCGATCCAATTCAGTGGGTACAAACTCAAGCAGTTCTTATTCAGGAAGTATCATTAGTGCTTTGTATATGCCATCTGCCGCACCAGTATATGATGAAAACGGTGTTTTCCATGGTGTTGTACCTTACGAATTGTCGCAGTTTGCCGGTACTTACGGAGATGTTTACAATCCTATGGGGCTTCTTTTGAGACCTACTTCCAATAACCCTGTCTCAAACTTGAACTCAAATACTTATTTAAATTATGAAATTATTCCGGGCTTGTCCTTCAGGAGTACTTTTAGCTACAATTTAAATATGACCAATAGCAAACAGTTCAATCCTAGAATTCCTGAACTAGGCAGGACCAATCTTCAGAATTATCTTTATCAAGGAAATTCGAATACACAAAGGTGGATTTGGGACAATCAAGTTTCTTTTCAAAGAAGATTTGGCCTACATGACTTGAACGTTACAGCTGTTTATTCTTCTCAATTTACCAAGAGTGAGTCCTATTTTCAGGAAGGTAGAGGCTTTAGTAGTGAAGAGCCTTTTAACCAATACATGAGCAATGCTGAAGAATTTTTGACCCCAACTACCGGTGTGTATGAAGACGCTTTGACCTCAGCAATTGGTAGGGTAATGTACAATTATGACGATAAATATTTTATCGCAGGTAGTGTTAGAAGAGACGAAACTTCTCGATTGGCCATTCAAAATCAATCAAGCGTATTCCCTGCCGTTTCAGGAGCTTGGAAAATTTCGGGTGAAGATTTCTTCAATGCTCCATCAGTAAATATTTTGAAACTAAGAGCTTCATGGGGCCAAATAGGAAATATTAACTCTGTAGGCTATTACTCTTTTGATGTTCCCCTTGGTACGCAAACAGTTATTTTGGGACAAGATGCATCCCTTGATTACAGGGCAGTATATGCCAATAGACAATCCAATCCGGACCTGAAATGGGAAATTTCAGAATCTACCAATATTGGATTGGATGCAGGCTTATTTAACAATAAAATTGACCTGACTTTGGATTACTTCATAAAAACTACCAAAGGGATGATTCTTCCCGGATTGGAAGATTTGCATCAGGGAACAACTGCAGCTGATGTGAATGGTGGAGAGGTGAGAAATTCAGGTCTTGAATTTTCAGCCGGATACTTTACCCAAGTTGGGGAATTTAATATTGCTGCAAGAGGTAATTTCAGTGTGATCAACAATGAGCTAATTAATCTTGATGGTTACAATAAAAGTAATATAGATTTTATAGCCCACAGTGATGAGGTAAGAAGTACGCTTTATCCTTACAGATCAGAGGTGGGGCAATCATTGTATTCCACATTCTTGGTGCCTTACGAAGGGATCTTCCAAAACCAAGCTGAAATTGATGCCCATGTAAAAGATGGTACATTGATTCAGCCAAATGCCCAGCCGGGAGATTTCAAGTTTACCGATGTGAATGATGACGGTAAAATTACTGACGAAGATAAGGTGTTTATGGAGAGCTACCTACCGGATTTCACCTATGGCTTTAACTTAAGCCTGGATTATAAAAGGTTTGATTTAAGTATGATCTTGCAGGGAGTGGCAGGAGTGAAAGTTTTCAACGGTTACAAATATACAGCATTGAATGCTTCTCAATCAGGTTATAACCTAGACAATAGGGTGCTAGATGCTTGGACTCCTGAAAATACCGATACAGACATACCAAGGTTGTCTACCAAAGATGACAATAGAAACTTCGGTACTGCCTCAAGCTGGTATTTGGAAGAAGCCTCTTATTTGAGAATGAAAAACCTTACCATAGGATATACACTGCCTCAACAATTGTTACAGAAAGTTGGAAAAGACAGTAGCCTTAGGGTTTATTTCTCTACTGAGAATTTATTTACAATCACTAAATATTCGGGCATGGATCCGGAAGTTGGTGGTAAAGGGATGGACGTGGGGCGTTATCCACTGCCTAAAACATTTACAGCAGGTCTTTCTCTTACCCTTTAATACCTAACAGTGAAAAAAATGAAAAACACTTTATATAAGATTTCGACATTAATTGCCCTTAGCCTTGGGGTGATGACAAGCTGCTCAGATGAGTTTACCAATCTGGAGCCCCTGGGAAGTACTTCTTACGAAAACTTCTTCCAAAATGAACAGGATGCCATAACAGCAGCCAATAGCCTTTATTTTTACATGAAAGATGAGGACATGTTTTCCAGAGGGTTTTTCTGGTACATCAATGCCTCAGATGATATGGTTACCGGTAGAATTAATTCTACTGCGGATAATATCAAAAACTTTAACATGACAGGAGATGAAGGATATGCTTACTGGATGTACCCGCAGAGTTACAAAATCATCCGTCGAGCCAATGACATTATTCTAAATGTTCCGGACATGGACCTGACTACAGACCTGAAAAACAGGATTCTTGGAGAAGCTTATTTTATGCGGGCTTTTCATTATTTCTGGATTGCTCATACTTATGGTGATGACGTGAGTGGCGGTGTGCCGATCGTTACGGAAGAAAATATGTTTGATGAGGCAGGTAGCTATTCTCGTCCTGCCAGTGTGGTGGAAAATTATGCGCAAATTGTAGAGGATCTTGAAAAAGCGGCTGATTTATTGCCTCTTTTTACTACTTACAGCCCTGAAGATATGGGACGGGCTCACAAAGATGCCGCCCTGGCCTATATTGCAAAAACCAACCTGTATTGGGCAGAATATGATGCTTCTCGCTATGCAGAGGTGGTTACTTATGTTGATGCAGTTACCAATTCAGGTTCAGGAAGGGCCCTTTATACCACCAACACCCCTGAAGAAGACTTTAGAATGTTGCACAGTCACTTGAACAACTGGGGACCGGAATACATTTGGACAGTAGTTTCAGGTGTTAATGGTGGATCCAAGCTGCCAGGTGTTTCTTTAGAAAATAAAGGCTGGGGAAAATACAATGGCTGGGGATATTATATGCCTACCAATGACCTGTATGAAGAATTTGAAGCAGGGGATTACAGAAGGGAAGTTACCATTTTGAAATTTGGAGATGATTTTAAATTCTTTGGAGAAGAAAGGAAATACCAATCTGAAAATTCACTTTCCGGCTTACAATTCAATAAATACCTGTATGAATACCAGTTTGAAAATCCAATCGGTACTTATATCAATTCCAATGGGAATGATCCCACAACCATTCTGAATGTTCCTTTATTAAGGTACAGTGAGCTATTGCTCATGAAAGCTGAAGCCTTAATCATGCAAGGACAAAATGGTGATGCACCATTAAACATGGTAAGGGCAAGAGCCGGACTTGAGCCAAAGACCGATGCCACCATGGAAGACCTCAAGCATGAGCGAAGGGTAGAATTGGCCGGGGAGTTTGCCAACAGGCACTTTGACTTGGTAAGGTGGGGTGATGCTGAAGAAGCATACAGCAAGCCGCTTTATGGAAGACTTCATACCGATAGGGCTGATCCGAATTCTGACTTTGTAATAGGTGAAATCTGGCCTGCAAGAAATTTTGATGCCGATGTTATGGGTGTTTGGCCAATTCCAACAAGAGTAGTTAGCTCTTCAGGAATTGAGCAAAATAAGGGCTGGTAAATATTTGTCCATAAAAATTAGAAGAGGTGCTGTTGCAAAACAGCACCTTTTTTTATTGCTTTTTTATTTAAAATTAAAAGAAATAAGGGTTGGGAAAGGATATTTTTTGACCATTGATAAATTAGGTTTTTTTTATTTAATAGGAATAAAGTAGATTGGCTTCATTATTATAATTGTATAAATTGTATTTTGACAGTACCATTACTCTATGAACCCAAATATCAACCGTTTTTTTCTCCTGTTTGTACTTGCTATATGTTGGTCATGTAAATCCGGAGACAAACCATTGGAAGAATTAATTCCAATGGATCAAACAAGCCTAAAGACCGGAGAAGATCTTTTTCAAACCAACTGTGGCAGTTGCCATTCCTTCAAGAAAAATGGTATTGGTCCCCATTTGGGTGGGATTACCAAGGAGCAGTCCTTAGAGTGGTTGCGCGCTTTTATCCAAAACCCTGCCGAGATGATTGACAATGGGGACGAAAGGGCCCGTAAAGCTTTTGAGCGATACAAAACCTACATGCCCTCTTTTAAGCATTTAGAGGAAGGTCAAATAGACAATATAATTGCCTTCATGCACCAGCATGAGGCTCCTGAAGAAAAATCAGAAGTTGGATTGGACTCCATAGGAAACCCGATTCCTGAAAAAATTCCCTTGTCAGATTTGGTTGTAAAATTAGAGCTAATCAGTACAATCCCTGCTTCCGCAGAGAAGAAACCATTTACCCGTATTGCCAAAATGGATTACCACCCGGTAAGCAAAGAGATGTACATGATGGATCTAAGAGGTAAAATGTACCTTATGGAAGGGGCAAAAACAAAGTTATACCTCGATATGTCCAAGGAAATGCCCGAGTTTATTAATGAACCGGGCTTGGCTACTGGTTTTGGTAGCTTTGCCTTTCACCCTGAGTTCGGTGAAAATGGCCTATTCTATACCAATCATACCGAAAAACCTCATACAAAGCCTGCAGATTTTGCCTTTGGAGATAGTATCAGAAGCGATCTTCAGTGGGTAGTAACCGAATGGAAAACGGGAAATCCCATGGCTGTACCTTTTCAAGCCCAAAGCAAAAGAGAGCTTTTTAGAATTGATATGGCCTCAGGAATTCATGGGATGCAAGAGATTACTTTTAACCCTTATGCCAAAAAAGGAGACAAGGATTATGGACTTCTGTATATAGGTATTGGAGATGGTGGTTCGGAAGGAAGAGGACATGCCTGGATATCGTATGGCGGCACTCAGGCTTGGGGATCAGTTTTTAGAATAGACCCGCAAGGTAATAACAGCAAAAATGGAAAGTATGGAATACCAACTGACAATCCGTTTGTAGGCAATGATAAGGGCTGGTTACCGGAAATTTATGCGCAAGGATTTAGAAATCCGCACAGAATTTCATGGACCAAATCCGGAGAGATATTAGTTTCAAATATCGGTCAAGGCCAAATAGAATCCCTTTATATGCTTCGTCCGGGCGCTGATTATGGATGGCCTGTCAGGGAGGGGACTTTTAAATTAAAACCTGAAGATGATTCCAATATGGTTTTTCCTTTGCCTGAAAATGAAAAATCTTTTGGCTTTTCTTACCCGGTAGCCATGTATGACCACGATGAAGGCAATGCCATTTCCGGAGGTTATGAATATACAGGTACTGAAGTACCGGGTCTTGAGGGAAAATACCTGTTTGGAGATATTACAAGAGGTAGACTGTTTTATGTCAATATTGCGGACCTTAAAATTGGCAAACAAGCTCCGATTTATGAATGGACAATAGAGTATGAAGGAGTTTCTGTTCCTCTTTCCAAATTATCGGATAGCAGAAGGGTGGATCTTCGATTGGGCAAAGATGCCGATGGAGAAATGTACTTGTTTACCAAAGCTGATGGTAAGGTTTATAAAATGGTCGGTATAAAAAACTAGGATGAAAAAGTTCAGCAGGCGAAAAACACTTTTCACACTTGGAAGTATGGCCGCATTAGGCCCCATTTGGGCGGCAAATGATCGCTTTGTCAAACCAAAAATTCGGATAGGTGCCTGTGATTGGTCCATAGGAAAAGCTTCGGATCCCGCTGCATTTGAATTGGCCAAAGAGATAGGTCTGGATGGAGTACAGGTAAGTTTAGGGAATGTGGCCAATAACATGCACCTTAGGCAAAAAAGTATGCAGGAAACTTACCTAATGACGGCTAAAAAAAACAAAGTGAAAATTGCCGGGCTGGCCATAGGTGAGCTCAATAAAGTGCCTTATAAATCTGCCCCTGAAACGGAAACTTGGGTTTCCGACAGCATAGATGTAGCCAAAGCATTGGGTTGCAGAAATGTCTTGTTGGCATTTTTTTCAGCAGGAGACCTGAGAAATGATCCTGCAGGTAAAGCTGAAGTAATCCGTAGATTAAAGAAAGTTGCCCCCAAGGCAGAAGCAGCCAATGTGGTGCTGGGAATTGAATCTTGGCTTTCTGCAGAAGAACACCTGGAGATTTTAGCAGCAGTGGGATCTTCCCATGTAAAGGTCTATTATGACCTGGCCAATGCTACCAAAATGGGCTATGATATATTTAAAGAAATAGCCCTTTTAGGAGCTGAAAATATCTGTGAAATCCATTTCAAAGAAAATGGGCAATTGCTTGGGCAAGGGAAGGTGAATTTTGAAAAAGTAAAAGTGAGTCTGGATAAAATTGGCTATAAAGGTTGGTACATCATGGAGGGGGCCATTCCTAAGGGGATGGAGGTACTTCCAGCTTATCGAGAAAATCTCAACTTTGTTTCGCAACTTATGAAATCCTAAAAAATGGTAAAGTGGCCTCTCTGTTGTTGTTTTTTATTCTTGGGGTTGTTCGCATGTGATTCCGGTAAACAGCAAGAGACTCAGCCATTGTTATATGTTCCGGAAGGGTTAGAGGTAAGTGTATGGGCCGAAAGTCCCCTATTCTTTAATCCCACCAATATGGATGTGGATGCGAAAGGTAGGGTATGGGTCACTGAAGCAGTTAACTACAGAGATTTCCGGAATGCTGATGGACACAAGGTGCAGGATAAAGGTGACCGTGTAATGATCCTTGAAGATACTGACGGCGATGGCAAAGCAGATGCTTCAAAGGTTTTTGTTCAAGACACCTTGCTAAGAAGCCCTTTGGGTATAGCGGTGCTAGGCAATCAAGTAGTGGTTTCCTGCTCTCCAAATGTTATCATCTATACGGACGAAGATGGGGACGATCTTCCTGATAGCAAAGAGGTTTTTTTAACAGGATTTGGAGGAAAAGACCATGACCATGGCCTACATGCAGGTCAGCTGGGTCCGGATGGGAAGTGGTACTTTATAACAGGGAATGCAGGGCCACATCAGGTAGAAGGAAAAGATGGTTGGACCCTTCGATCGGGAAGTGTTTACAATGAATATACCCCTTACAGTACAGAAAATATTCCCTCACAAATCAGTGATGATGGAGAAATTTACAATGGAGGCTTGGTAATCAAAATCAATCCTGATGGAACAGGTATGGAGGTAGTGTCACATAATTTTAGAAATGCATTTGAAGTGGCCGTAGATTCCTATGGCAATATGTGGCAAAGTGACAACGATGACCAGACTGCCTCCTGTAGGACCACTTGGTTGATGGAAGGCAGTGATGCTGGCTATTTTAGTGAAAAAGGGAATAGAACATGGCAAGCTGATAGAAGACCAGGGCAAACCATAGCCGAGGCGCATTGGCATCAACATGATCCTGGGGTTTTGCCAGTAGGCGATGTGTATGGGGCAGGTTCACCTACTGGGATGGTGAGAATTGAAGGTGACGAGCTTGGAGAGCAATTCAGAGGTCTTTTATTAAGTGCTGATGCCGGAAGAAATATTGTGTTTGGCTATAATCCTGAAGTAATAGGTGCCGGTTACCCTCTAAAAAACAGGACTGCCTTTATTTCCTCAGTAGATCAGGACAATACCGGTTATATTTGGCATCAGGTGGAAGAAGATACCCGAAAATGGTTCCGGCCAAGCGATGTTACAATAGGGACTGACGGTTCGTTGTTCATTGCAGATTGGTATGATCCGATCGTGGGAGGTCATCAAATGAGGGACAAAGTGGGGGAAGGAAAGATTTACCGCGTTGTACCAAAAGACAAAAAATTAACACTTCCAAAGATTGATTATACGACTACAGAAGGTCAATTGGCTGCACTAAAAAATCCAGCGGTTCATGTACGTGCTTTTGCCATGCAGAAGTTAAAAGAACAGGGAGCCGCAGTTTTGCCTGAGCTTCAAAAGATGGTTCAAAATGAGGACAATCCTTTTTTTAGGGCCAGAGCGATCTGGACCCTAGCAGACATGGGAGCAGAAGGAATCCATTTCATTTTGCCTTTATTGGGAGTTGCCAACCAGGAAATCGTTTTGACCACGCTCAGGGCTTTGTCAGCCTATGCTCCGGAGCGATTGCTCGACGAAGCGTTGGGGATTGCAAAAGAAGGCTCGCCCTTGATTAAAAGAGAACTGGCCTTATTGCTAAGGGATGAGGACTGGGATAAAACTTCAGAAATCTATGGAGAAATAATCAAAACATACGATGGAGAAGACCCCTGGTACAGAAATGCCTTGGGGATAGGGATGAAAGCCCATGCGGAAGTCTATTTCTTGGCCAATATCGCTACAATGGATCCGGCAAAATGGTCTCCTCAAATTGCATCTTTGGTATGGGAGTGGCATCCCAAAGCTGCAATCCATGCCCTGAAGGCCAGATTGGGGAATGAGAACTTAGCAATAGAGGAACGAGATCTGGCTTTGGAAACACTGGCTTTTATTTTTGAGAAAGAGGCAGTTGAGGCTGTAAAGAAAGCCGCTGAAATGGAGGGAATACTTAGAGAAAAAGCCCAATGGTGGCTTCAATTCAGGAAATACAATGAGTGGAGCGCTTTTTTGGAAGGTTGGGACGCGCCAATTGTTTTACCTGATGCCCAACCCAATTTATTGGTCCTAAAAGCGCAACTGAATGATAGTTTAACCAATCTGGAGCAAAAGCAGGAGGTTTTCGCTCAATTGACGGAAAGCCCGGAAGGTAGACTTCATTTGGTTCTGATGGCCGCAGAAGGTGCATTTAAAAATTATAATTTAGATTTTTCAGCTGTTAATAAGGATGAAAAAAGACCTTCGGTGCTTAAGTTATTGAGGTATTATTTTGGAGAAGACACAGCAATGGATGAAAAAGAAATTTTATCCCTTGGCAAAGACCCAGTAGCCGGAAAAGTAAAAGCCATTCAGAATTGTGCTGCCTGCCATAAAGTTGCTAATTCCGGCAATGAAATTGGACCGGATTTGAGTCAAATCGGACAGAAAATGGATTACCCAACCTTGGTTAATGCCATTGTTCAACCTGATGCAGCCGTAGGTTTTGGTTCAGAAGCATATTTAATCGGGCTGAAAAATGGAGCTGTACTTTTAGGTTTGCTACAATCTTCAGGACCGGTGGTTACGGTGCTGGATTTCCAAGGGCAGCGACATGTTTTGCCAGCAGAACTGGTGTTAACCAGAAAACAACTTCCCATAAGTCTGATGCCGGGACCTTTGGAAATGCAACTTAAGGCGCAAGATATTGCAGATATTGCTGCTTTCCTGATACAAAGCCATACCAGTAACTGAAAAACCTTGTAGAGTATAGGTTTTTGCTTAATTTTGCGCTTATGGCAAAATCAGAACAAAAGCAGGAAAGTGGTCTGCTAAAAGATATCATTGCCCATGCCAAAGAGTATGGGTTTGTTTACCCTTCATCTGAAATTTATGATGGGCTTCAGGCAGTATATGATTACGGGCCTTATGGGGTGGAATTAAAGAACAATCTTAAAAGATTATGGTGGGAATCCATGACCCGTCTAAATGGTAACATTGTAGGCTTGGATGCAGCTATATTTATGCACCCTACCACTTGGAAAGCTTCCGGTCATGTGGATAGTTTCAATGATCCAATGGTGGACAATAAGGACAGTAAAAAGCGCTATCGGGCAGATGTACTGATAGAAGAAAAAGCTGCCGGTTATGAAAACGAGGGCAATCAGGAGAAAGCGGATAGCCTTTTGGCTACCATGGGGCGTTTATTGGAAGAAGAAGATTTTACTGCCCTTCGCGAATTTTTAATTGAAGAGGATATCAAATGCCCGGTAAGTGGTACAACTAATTGGACAGAAATAAGACAGTTTAACCTAATGTTTTCAACCCAGGTGGGTTCTGTTTCAGAAGATTCAAGCACCATTTATCTGAGGCCTGAGACAGCTCAAGGAATTTTTGTAAATTTCTTGAATGTGCAGAAAACAGCAAGGATGAAAGTTCCTTTTGGGATTGCACAGATAGGTAAGGCCTTCAGGAATGAGATTGTTGCGAGACAGTTCATTTTTAGAATGCGGGAGTTTGAGCAAATGGAAATGCAATTTTTTGTTAGACCTGGTACCGAACTGGAATGGTACAAGCACTGGGCGGATACACGTATGAGCTGGCACAAGGCTTTGGGTATTCCTGAAGAAAAACTAAGAAGACATGACCACGAGAAGCTGGCACATTATGCCAATGCTGCTTTGGATATAGAATACAAATTTCCTTTTGGATTCAAAGAAGTGGAGGGGATTCACTCCCGTACTGATTTTGATTTGAAAGCACACCAGGAGTTCAGCAAAAAGAAGCAACAGTATTTTGATTCGGAGGTGAATAAAAATTACATTCCTTATGTAGTAGAAACCTCTATCGGAGCGGACAGGTTGTTTTTAATGACCCTTTGTAATGCCTTTACCACGGAAGAAGTGGAAGGCAAAACCAGGTCTTACTTGGCTTTGCATCCTGCCTTGGCTCCCGTGAAAGCGGCCATTTTGCCATTGACCAAGAAAGATGGCTTACCTGACAAAGGCAAAGCGATTTTTGATCAATTGAAATATGATTTCAATATCATCTATGAAGAAGCCGGGTCAATAGGAAAGCGCTATACAAGGCAGGACTTGATAGGTACTCCATTTTGTATAGCCGTAGATCACCAGACCTTGGAAGATGATACCGTAACCATCCGTCACAGAGATACCACCGAACAGGAGCGTGTGCCAATTGCTGAGTTGCATGGTAGGCTTGCTGCGGCTTGTAGCTTCAGAAATGTTTTCGAGAAAATATAATTTTCAATTTTCATAGTGCATAAAAAAGACCGGTCCATTAGCCGGTCTTTTTTATTAGTTGTCTCAATCGGATTGGCTGTTTTATAAACAAAACCCATTAACAGGTTCCTGAGCGCAGCCGAAGGAGTAGGTATGATGTACACGTTACCCTATGGCTTCGACTCTGCTCAGCCGCCGTTTAATGTACTTTCCCAAGAATAAAAATAAACGTTGAAAGTTGCACGCAGAGTCGCGGAGTCGCAAAGAAATAATTTAAGACCCTTTGCGTCTTAGCGAGATAAGCAGTATAGCAATTCAACATTATAAAAATTTCCACCAAACTATTGCAGTCATATAAGTTATACGATTCCAATTTCTGGAATTATTTAAGCCACATTTTAGAAAGAAGTGCGGTGGGCATGCCAGAGAACGAGGCAGCGTTTGGCCTTGTGGGGAGAAGTTTTCTTCTGGCTTGACTTTTCTGCGGATAAAAGGTAAGATTACCACACCCCCGCCTCGCTCTACCTATCCAAAAAGGTTTAGAAATGAAGCATTTACCTAAATGACTAGCTTGCTAATTTCATTCTTTTTAACAATAAAACAGACCTTAAGGGTCTGAACAACACTAGCCGTGGGTGGCAACCCACGGAAAGGAAATACCTACCCTATTCCCAACACTGAAGGTGTTGAACATACTATTATGAGGGCTTGTTCAACCCACTCCGAGCTTGGAGTATTGATAATATATTTGTTGTCCACGGGTTTCATCCTTGGTTAATGTGTACACGTTACTCTAAGGCTTCGACTCCGCTTAGCCACCGGCAGTTTAGCAATTCAGCAATAAAATGCCTTTTGCCGCAACTCCCACTTGACAAAGGGGCGTAGAGCCTGTCCCGACAGAGTCGGGAGGGATTATTACGTGAACGTCAGTTCCTAGAAAATCCGATTCTAGCAAAAAATAACTAAAAAATGAACGTATTGTATTAAAAATTTGTAATACCTATACAATAATAAAAGATAAAAATATCCTTTATTATTTAGGTGAGTTTGAGTACCTTAAAAAGGTATTGATAAATAAGTAGAGTTTGAATTTAAAATACAGATAATATGGAAGTTGCATCATTTAGTGAAGCTTTACAATTTGGAGATAAGATCAGTACCAAAGTCATTTTGGAATCTCCATTCTCCAAAGAAATACGCATCCTATTGAAGGAAGGCCAGGTAATGAAAGAACACAAAACCAAGTTCCCGATAGTGGTTCAGGTCCTAGGGGGCGAGATAGACTTTGGGGCTGAAGGAGAGGTACACAATTTCCAAAGTGGAGATATAGTGGCCCTAGAGGGGAATATTCCACATGACCTGACCGCCATAAAAGATAGTGTAGTTCGCTTAAGCCTTTCAAAATCGGACCAGGTAGAACGTGTAGAAAATGTTGTAAAGGAATCAAATAAATAAAGCCTGATGAAACCAATTGAAAACCGCAAAGACATCAATGTGCTGGTAAACGCATTCTATGCAAAAATCAGAAAAGACGAAGTTTTGGGTCCCATTTTCAATGGACACATTGAGGAAGAAAGGTGGCCGGAACACCTAGAGAAGCTCACTGATTTTTGGGAAACCAACCTTTTTGGAGTGATTAAGTTCAAGGGCAACCCTACGCTCAAACATATCAATGTGGACAAAAATTTAAATCATACCGTAGAGCAAAAGCATTTTGGAATTTGGCTGCAGTTATGGTTTGAAACAATAAATGAGCTGTATGAAGGCGAATTGGCTGATAAAGCCAAAGAGTCAGCCAGAAGGATGGCTCATTTCCAATTTATGGCCATTTGGAACAGAAGGCCGGTAGGTGCCAAATAGGGGTGAATCCGAGTTAGAAGACCTACTATCACAAGCTGATTTTTTAGAATTTTTGCGTTAAAAATCCCCCTGAGTCCCCCTTTCTCTTATGGTTTAAGCAAGTGAATGAATGTATTTTTTTTCATAATCTCGGTCTTGGTTTACAACTGCAAAAACTCTAGCAATTAGTTTTGCCCGAATGGCATTGATCACTGACATTTTATGTTTTCCTTCATCGACTTTTCTTTGATAATAGGTACTTAGTTCTCC
>NZ_JAUOPC010000016.1 GCF_030546805.1 Cyclobacterium sp. 1_MG-2023
GAGTTTAGCTCAGTTGGTTCAGAGCATCTGCCTTACAAGCAGAGGGTCGGGGGTTCGAATCCCTCAACTCCCACATCAAGCCTTTATCTTAAAGGCTTTTTTTATTTATGGATTGCCACTTTTATATATTGTTCTCCAAAACCAGAAACCGTTTCTACATCGGTGCTACTTGTGACGACCTTGACGAGAGGGTTCGAAGGCATAACTCATTACATAAAAAAGGCTTTACCGGAAAGCTTAATGACTGGAAGGTGGTTTATTCTGAAGACTTTAAAACTAAGGAGGAAGCCTTTGCCAGAGAGCGGGCAGTGAAAAAATGGAAAAGTCGAAAGAAAATAATAGCCCTAATTAACTCAGAAACTTAACGATATAGAGCATTCCGATTCACATCGGAAGGGTCGGGGGTTCGAATCCCTCAACTCCCACATCAAGCCTTTATCTTAAAGGCTTTTTTTATTTATGGATTGCCACTTTTATATATTGTTCTCCAAAACCAGAAACCGTTTCTACATCGGTGCTACTTGTGATAACCTTGACGAGAGGGTTCGAAGGCATAACTCATTACATAAAAAAGGCTTTACCGGAAAGCTTAATGACTGGAAGGTGGTTTATTCTGAAGACTTTAAAACTAAGGAGGAAGCCTTTGCCAGAGAGCGGGCAGTGAAAAAATGGAAAAGTCGAAAGAAAATAATAGCCCTAATTAACTCAGAAACTTAACGACATAGAGCATTCCGATTCACATCGGAAGGATCGGGGGTTCGAATCCCTCAACTCCCACATCAAGCCTTTATCTTAAAGGCTTTTTTTATTTATGGATTTCCACTTTTATATATTGTTCTCCAAAACCAGAAACCGTTTCTACATCGGTGCTACTTGTGACGACCTTGACGAGAGGGTTCGAAGGCATAATTCCATAAGAGAATAGACTAATTTTGCCCAAAACCACATTAAATAAAAAGGCTACCAATTGGTAGCCTTTTTATTCTTTATTACAATACTTTTTAGGAAGTTATAGGTCCAATTCGTAATAGGAACGTTGACCATTTGGATAAACTCCTAAAATAATTACTTCCTCACCTTCATAGCTCTTTAGTGCTTTAATAACATCCTCGCCACTAAGTATTTTTGTTCTACCTATTTTGGTGATAATAAAACCTTCCTGCACACCTGCTTCTCTCCATACTTTGTTATCTATGGATGTAATGGTTGCTCCACCTTCCAACTCAAGTCTTTCTTGATAATCTACTTTCAGGTCCTCAAAAACCACTCCTTCAAATTCAGTGATTTTTGGAAGCACTTTAACCACTACTTTAGTGTCGCCTGAAGTGTTCTTAAGTGTAGCAGTCGTTTCCATTTCCTTGCCATCTCTAAGGAATTTAACCACAACCTTGTCTCCCGGACGCTTTCTGGCTACTCTTTCCTGTAGAGAGGAAGTAGTATAGGTATCTGCGCCATCTACTCCTATGATAACATCCCCTCTTTTCAGACCGGCTTCTTCACCACCACTGCCTTCTCTTACTTCAACAACAAACACCCCTCTGTCAGCCTTGACTTCTTCACCAAGAGTTTCTTCAAGGTCTGCATTGACATCTTGAATGGTCACTCCTAACAAACCTCTTTGCACGGCACCAAACTCTAACAGGTCATCCATTACCTTCTTGGCGATGCTACTTGGTACTGCAAAGGAATAACCACTAAAACCACCAGTTCTGGAAGCTATAGCCGTGTTAATCCCAACAATTTCCCCATTTAGATTCACCAATGGGCCTCCGGAATTACCGGGGTTAACCGCAGCATCGGTTTGGATAAAGGATTCTACCTGTAGGTTATTTTCATCCCTTAATATTCCAATATTCCTAGATTTAGCACTTATTATCCCTGCTGTTACCGTTGAATTCAATTCATAAGGATTTCCTACTGCCAGCACCCATTCACCAATCTGCGCTTGGTCTGAATCCCCAAATGGAATATAAGGAAGATTATTGGCCTCAATTTTTAATAAGGCAAGGTCTGTGGTCGGATCTGCTCCTATTACCCTTGCAGTAAACCTTCGGTTATCTTCCAAAGTAATCTCCACCTTAGTGGCATTCTCTATTACATGGTTATTGGTGACAATATAACCATCCTCCGAAATCACGGCTCCGGAACCCGAACTTCTTCCTTCTCTGGGAGTAGACTCACCTCTCGGAGATCTAAAACCAAATAATTCTTCCATTGGATCCACTCCCTGCTGACTTCTACTTACTGTAACTGTACTTCTTACATGCACCACAGCAGGCGTAACCTGAGCCGCAGATGCTACGAAATTAATCCCTTCAGGAACCACAAAATTTTCATCATTAAGCCAATTTACTAAACTAGCATTTTGCTTTTCTGTAAAATTCGTAGATGTTTCTTGGTTGGGTTGCAATAGCCCAACCCCAAGCACAGCCACCAAGCCTCCAATTAAAGAAGCAAGCACGATCCCAAGGAAAAATTGTTTTCTATTCATTGTATACCTTTCTTTTAATTTACATCAATTAATACCTAGTATTTTATACTAAAATCACTTCTAAAACGATGCCACTTGTTCTTTAGGTTTCGTATTTAACAGCATTTAACATAAAAACGGAAATTTCTTTCAACTTATTCTCTATTGAATAACGGAAACCAAATAATCCACACATTCATTCAAATCAAAGCAGTTAACCTCTTGTATATTATTAACAGGATGTCAGGTCAAAAGGTTGAACCTTTATACAACCTTTTGGCTTTTTTTTCGAAAGAATGCAGCCAAACTTATCACATTGGCAAAAAAACCACAAGAATATGATAAAAAACATTCCTCGGAATATTAAATGACACCAAAGATGCTTATCAATAACTCACCTAATCCTTTGAATAAAATAATTCAATCCAAAACCATTCCAAATTTTAATTTCAAAAGGACTTAAAAGCACAAAATGACAGTTTGAAACTGTCATTTTGTCAATATTTTAAAGCCAAGTTGGATTTACTGAAGCGCATCAGCTAATCTAACTCTTAATTATTGATTTGTAAGTAAGTCCTTTCGGCTGACTTTTGCTATTGGGAAAAATCAAACTGAAAATAAAACCTATTGCAACACAACTCACCACTCCAATGGCTCCATAAAGGTAGCCATTCACCTCCGTAAATCTACTGACCAGAAAAGTTATACCGGCCCCTGATAAGGTGCCAATGACCACACCTGTAGCATTGGCTCTTTGACTGAAAATAGCCAATATAAAAACCCCTGCAAGGCAGCCACCAATCATCCCTAATAGTTTCTGGAAAAAGTCAAAAATAAACCCTACTTCAGTAGCTGCTATCCAAATGGCTGTCAGTGTACCAAAAACACCCATTATTATGGTAATGATTTTAGCCAATTTCAGATAGTCTTTGTCTTTTAACCCTGGCTTCAGGTATTTATGGATATCTGTAATATAAGCTGTAGCAATACTATTCATACTACTATCCAATGAAGACATACTTGCGGCAAAAATCCCAGCAATTACCAACCCGGCAATACCAAGAGGAAGTTCTGCTACAATATAATAGGGCAAAAGTTCCTCAGGATTAGCACTTCCAATTTTTTCCGGATTGGTAAGGTAATAGACGAAAAGCACCGTCCCTAAACCAAAAAACAAAAATATTCCCGGAATGGTAATAAGGCCATTGGTCCATAGACTTTTTGCAGCCTCCTTTTCATTTTTTACCGTTAAGTATCGCTGAATGACTACCTGATCAGAAGAATAAGGAATTAAATTCAAGAAGAAGAAACCTATGATGGCCACCCAAAACACAAGTTGGGTATAATCCCAGGACCAGTCAATTAACTTAAATTTCTCGAATCTCATACCCACCTCAACTACTGTAGAAAATCCCCCATCAATATTGGCAATTGCAATAAAAATGGAAAGCAAGGCTCCTCCCAACAATACAACTACCTGAATCACATCTGTCCAAATAACTGCTTCCATCCCTCCTAACACAGTATAAATGGTACTGAAAACACCCATTATGGCAATGCAAAGAAAGATGTCCATATTGGTAACTGAGGAGATTGCTATGGCAGGTAAATATAGCACTACTCCCATGCGTGCCAATTGCAGCAAAATAAATGTCAAACTCCCCAATAACCTAACCCTTACATCAAACCTTAATTCCAAATATTGATAAGCCGTAGTAATATTCAACCTTCTAAAAAAAGGCAGGTAATATTTAACTATCAAAGGGACAATTGCCAATATCATAAAAGATCCCACAGCTAAGCGCCAGTTGGTGGCGTAGACAATGACTGGAATAGCCATAAACGTAATGGCACTAAGTTGGGTACCATATATGCTCAGCCCTGCGGCCCACCAGGGAATTCGCTTACCGGCTAAAAAGTACTCTGTAGTCGTATTCTCCCTCCTAGAAAAATAAAAGCCTATCCCCAACATGCAGGCCAAATAGGCCCCTAAGGTTATCCAATTGGCCATACCAAATGGGTTTTGTGTGGCTAAGCCCATTACTTTTGGGGACCTAACCCCCGGCCCTTTTTCCCCATTAGGAACTACCCAATATCCTTCCCAAAAAACAGAAGGTGCAGTAACTCTAGAAATACCTTCAGGCATTTCTCCCATTTCCACCCATTCCTTCGCATTGCTATTGTAGGCCAACATCTTATCCAAAAAACCAGGATGACTGGCAGGATCCGTATGTAGTAAAGTTTCCCCATCCAAACCTCCTGCAATTAAAATATGATCTCCTCCTAGGCTAAATGCCGGTGAAGGCGCTGCTGCCACTCCTCTAGGCAAATCCTCTAATTTCTCCCAAATACCTTGACCCGGTTGCTCTCCCGGATTATACCTATAAGCATCCTTTAATAAAGTTCTTCCCAGACTTCCATCTGTATTATTAAAGAGAGAAAACCCACTAAAAATATAAAATGATCCTTTGTGAGAAGCTCCTACTGCTTGGATTCTAGGCATTCCGGGGAATTCAGGGCCTTCCTCCCATTTCATCTCCCCCTTTTTTTGCTTTAAATCAAGCATATAAAACTTTCTCTCTGCCAAACCTGTAGTTGTTTTCTGTCCTCCTAAAACATAAAAAACACCATTTACAATCGTTCCAGTCATGCTTGCCAACGGAATTGGGAGTTGTGGGTAATCATTGTCGACAACGACTTCTCCATCCCGATAAACCAAACTAATCACCAAATTGGTATGCGCCTGAGCATCATTACCACCAATGACCCAAACTTTATCCTTATATGTTCCTGAAACAGAATAAGCCAGAGGTTGGGGGAGTTTTTGCGTAGACAGTTCCCAGCCAGTCTTGGTGTTCTCCATGAAATAGATTTCATCATACCAAACTTTTTCTCCGCCTTCCCAAGGTCTTTTTCCCGGAAAATTGGCACCGCCACCTACCAATAACACGCCATTGCTTGTTCCGGCAAACATCCCTGCAAATCCTTCTTTATCAGGAATAGCGGGTAATTCCTCCCAAACTACTTCCTTACCAACTGCTTGAAAAACTATGAATATTAAGAATAGGCTGATTAAAAAGTGTTTTTCTAAGGTTGAATACATTTTTATCTCTAATTATCGTAATTTTTTTATTTAATTAAGCCTGATAGACTTTCCTGTAGAAGCGGATTCAAAAGCGGCAAATACCACTTTCATTACCTTTAAGGTGTGATTTCCTGAAGCCCTAGGCTCTCGATTTTCAAGTATAGCACTGGAAAATTCCTTCCATTGATTTACCAAAGCTTCGCTCATCCAATTTTTGGAAAAAGAGCCTGGTAGAAGGCTATACTTTTGATCTTTCCCCAAAAATGCACCTTGGGTATTGTCTATTTTTAAACTGCCCATACTTCCATTAAGATCCAAGCAAATATCATTCACCCCCTGCTTAAAACCTGTGTAATGCAGTGAGGCCTTTTGTCCATTTTTAAAATCCAGCAAAATCACTCCTCCATCATCCACTTCATCTTCATGAAAAGTATTGGTCATATGGGCAGAAACGCAACTTACTTCAGAAGGCACCAAAGCACATAAAGCATCCAATTGGTGAATAGCCACCGTAAGTAAATACCCTCCACCGGATATTTTCTTTAAATGCCAATCCTTCCTGTCCCCATGTTTCCAAAATGAAATTGAAGTAGCCTTGACCATAAATATTTCACCGATTTCTCCTGAGGCAATACATTGCTTTGCCGCTACAAAACCGGGGGAAAACTGAGCAACCTGACCAATCATTAATTTTACTCCTGATTGATTACAGGCATCATTAATGGCTTTACAATCCGCATAGGTGGAAGCCATTGGCTTTTCCAGCAGTATATGCTTTCCAGCTAAAGCAGCCTCAATGGCAATTTTGGTATGCAAATGATGAGGCGTGGCAATAAGCACCGCATCAATCTTCGGGTTATTTATTAATTCAAGGTAATTTGTCTCCCCCAAAAGCTTATACTTATCAGCAAGCTTGGCCAGTAAGGCCGGATCCCTTCTGCAAATTGCACTGATTTCAAGTTCCGGAATTTGCTGAATAGCTTCAATATGCCTAGAACTAAAATTTCCTGCCCCAATAATTCCTATACTTATCATTCTTTGCTTGGTTCCCCTCATTTAGGTTTATCACATTCCTTTTACACCAACATGGATTCGACTCAATCTACCCGGCCCCGGCTCACCCAAACCTCCGGTTATCCAAAGATATCCCTCTGCAAAGCAAAGGTTGCTGGTAAGCGGGATTCCTGAATCATAGCTCGCAAGTAATTCACCTGATTCAGAAAGAACCTGAATAGCCTGCATTCCATAATGAGCTACCCAAAGCCTTCCTTCTATATCCATTGCCAATCCATCCGGAAGATTTCCTGTCTCCCTATTCTTATCATTAAAAGGGAGAGTGGCCAGTATGGTCATGTAGTCAGGGCTGGATTCCGGAAGCTTAAGATTAATTTTAAGCACTCTATTTTTATAACTCTCAGCAATATATAAGAGCGATTTTTCCTTATGGTAAACAATGCCATTTGGGAAATCTATGCCGGAAGCAACAGCGAATGCCTCTCCATCCCAACCCACAAAATAAACACCTCCATTATGCCTTATGGAATCGGTAAAGAAAAAGCCTTTATCGGTATGAATAGCAATATCATTGGGACAATTGATCTTTATTCCATTTATAAAGGCAGGCGAAACATCTCCCAATTTTTTACCCATGGGATCATAATGTACAACTCTGGAAGTTAAACTGTCACAAAGTAAGTGGTCTCCATTGGCCATAATGGCTTGTCCGTTTGGCCGCTTACCTTTGCCCCACAAAATGGGTTCTCCACCTTCATACCTGTAAATCCCTTCACCGGCAAGGTTTGTATAATAAAGGGAACCATCATTGCCAAGAACAGGACCCTCCGTATAATAATCCAGTTCCAGCATGATTTGAGGTTGAATGGTCTTGGCCTCGGGAAGCTCTTGGAATGCATGATTTTCTCTTGTCATTTCACTTCAATTTTATCTAATGGAAACAAAGGTTTTCTCCTGTGTTGGTAGGTCAAACTCGCCATGTCGGCACGGGTAACACCCGGAGTGTTGGCCCTGATAATGGATTTACATACCGGCTGGTAGGCCGCCAATGGTGCATTAACTCCTTTGGCTACCAATACATCATAAGTGGTAGGATCAATATCAAAATGGATCAATTGCTGTAAACTGAATGGCACTATCCGTAAGGAGGTCAGCATAATGGTATTGCCCGCCTTGCTGGTTACAATTGCAGTTTCTCCCATATTGAAATTAACCTGCCCACCATGTCTTGGTTCTTTCTCTGTAAACTTCCCATCGACGATGCGTTCCAACTTTACATCCATAAGCATGGTTTTGCCGTGTAGATTGTCTGATTTTGCTCCAATTTTCACAGGAATATACCCCTCAGGGTTTTTGGCTTTTATTTCAGCCACAGCTTCTGGATCATAAATACACATAAAACCTTTTACTCCGGGACAGGATTCCAATACCTCTAGTAAAAAGGTACTGTCTGCAGGTGAACCTCCACCTACATTGTCTCCCATATCCAATATTAGCAAGGGCTTTTCTGCCTTACTGATATGCTCAGGCAATTCATCCAACCCTATCTTATTGCCCGAAAAATCTTCGTGATTTTTTAGCAAATAATCATTGAGAATTGCTGCATTTTTGTCAGCAAGTTTTTTATCATTATTGGTAATCACAATAAAACTGGTACCCATTTCCGGCACATCAGCATAAGGAAATCCCAAAACAACATTTGTGGACAAGACCTCAGGATCATCCATAATATTCCTTGCCAAGGCAAACAATGGTTTGCAAGGATCTGAACCTGTATGTTGCATTTCGATACTTATCGCAACATTTGTTTGAAAAAGGACCATTTCCGGTTTCACTTCACCCTTAAGGGTGTCTACCATAATTTTAGCAGCTGATCTTCCCGCATCCCTTTGATCCACATGGGGGTTGGTTTTATAGGCAACAAGTGCATCTAAGGCCTCCACCATCTTAGGACTTAAGTTGCAATGGGGATCAATCGTCCCTATAACAGGAAGATCAGGCCCCATAATCTCCCGAACCATTGTTAACCAATGACCATCAAAATCCAAATAAGGAACACTTACTGCAGCACCATGGGGCACTACCATCAAACCATCCAATGGAAGGTTCTCTTTCAAAGTACGGCTCAACTCTTCCAACAAACGCTCAGCCGTAGCTTCTGCAATGATTCCTCCGGGGGTAGCTTCTCCATAAAATATGGGAACAAGCGTTATATCATCCTCAGCGCTCAAAACCTCAACGATCCCACCAATCTCATGGAAAGCGGAGCGATATTCTTCAATAATATCTTCCCCATATAGCATATGCCCATTTTCAAAATCTTTCCAGGTTGTCTCCTGATCCAAAAAGGTATTTGACTCATGGTATACACCAATGATACCTATCCGCTTTTTTGAATTATTTTGCATGCGCCAATAGGTCAACTTCAAACTTCAGTAAAGTACCCAAACATCCTATCAAGGTTGTTCTAGCAGGGTAAGGTTCCTGAAAATAATCCTTATAAATGACATTGAATGCTGCCAAATCTTCCTGATTTCCAACATAATTTCTTACTTGAACCACGTCACTAAAATCCAAACCTGCCGCTGCCAATATCTTTCTGGCGTTTTCGAAAGACCTTCTCACTTCTCCTTCAAAAGTATCGTTAACAATATTTCCGTTTTCATCTACAGATGCCTGACCGGAAACAAATACCAAATCATTCACTTTAAGTGCCGGAGAAAAAGGCAAAGCACTTTTTGGAACACCTTCTCCTGAAACGACTTCTTTTTTTACCATAATATTATTGAATAGTTTTAATACAAATTATCACCTTTAATAAAGGTGGTTGGTTTTCAATTTCAATTTACCGATCTAAAATGTCAAATATTGTTTTTAAGTCATTTTATGCAAAAGAATTCCTTATAAACTGCCTCGATTATCTCGGATAGAGGCAAATCACAAGGGAATAATACCAACTAAAAGCTGAGACTTCAGTTCGTTTACCAAGAACCTGCAAACCCGGAACTATTCCCCCATTTTATTAAGAATTCAACTACACACCTAGGACTTAACCATCTATTTTAGCAGCTTTTATTACACGGTTTACTAATTCCTCCACTTTCTTCTCTTCCCAAACTTTATTGGTATTGCCAACAGGAGCAATCGATGGCCCGATATCAACACTGTATCTCATTTGAATGGCCTGTCTAAAGAAAGTCCAAATATTCGGTAAGGATTCAGCAATCACTTCTTGGAACACCAACATAAAGTCTGTTCCTAGTTTCACATTTCCATTTACGAATTCATTCCTAACATACTTGCACTCTCGCTCAAATACGTTATAGTAAGAACCGATCGCACCATTGGTGCCACATAATACGGCTTGACACATTAACTCATCTGCTCCACTAAAAAGCACCAGCTTACCTTTTGAACTGTAAGAAATCGTACTGATATCTAGCAGATTATTGGTGGTAAGTTTCATGCCAACCATATTGGGCATCTTCAGCAATTTATCAACAAAACCTACCAAGCCATCTGAAAAGCTAGCCGCCCCCAATTGGTAAGGAAAGAAAGGCAAATCGCTGGCTGTCGCGATTGACTCATAATGTTTCAAAGCCATCCCGGAACTCCCATCTGCGGGACCATAATACACAGGGGCCACAGAAGATATTCCGTCAACTTTACACTGAGAAGCATGTTTGGCCAAACGTACGGACTCCTGCGTAGTCATTGATCCAACCTGTACCATAATTGGCACCTTGCCGGCATTAACACTTGCAGTAATTTCCGTTACCTTTTTCCGATCTTCTTCACTAAGCAAAAACCCTTGCCCCGTGGAACCTAGCAGATACAAACCATCTACTCCTTGGGATAACAATTCCTCTACCCACTTCTCCAATTGCTTAAACTCAGGACGTCCATTTCCATCCATAGGCGTAAGCATTGCTGGCCACACCCCTTTTAAATTCTCATACATAGTTTACTTGATTTGTCTTTTATACTGCAAAATATTGATCCATTTCTTTATAACTTTCTAAATAACTTACCGGGTTTTGAACTATCAAATTATCGGTGGCTTCGGGGTCTTTGAAACCACTCCCCGAAACTATACAAACTGCGTTGGCATTTTTATCCAATTCACCATTTTCCACTGCTTTCATAAAACCGGCTAAAGCTACTGCGCCGGCAGGTTCAGCATATATCCCTTCTTTTATCGCCAATAATCGCTGGCATTCAAAAGTCTCTTCATCACTTACCAAAAAGCCATTCCCGGCAGTACTTTTACACGCTTGTAAAGTCTCATTTCCATCAATTACCACAGCTACCTGAAGTCCACTCACCTTGGTGGTGGCGTTTTCAACAGCTTTGGCTTCATCCAAGCCTTTCCTAAGGTTACCTGCTATCGTATCATTTCCTTCGGGCTGAACACAATGCACTCTAGGTACTTCAAAATCAGCATACTCTTCTTTCCATCTTTGGA
The DNA here is from genome assembly GCF_030546805.1 of Cyclobacterium sp. 1_MG-2023. GTDB lineage: Bacteria > Bacteroidota > Bacteroidia > Cytophagales > Cyclobacteriaceae > Cyclobacterium. The sequence goes on from NZ_JAUOPC010000016.1 coordinate 11,035, forward strand.
AACCCCGGGCTACAGCCAAGGTCAAGCCTCCTCCCCCTGATGGTACAAATACATTATCTACCCTCTCCAAGTCTTCTGCAAGCTCAAAACTTAGGGTTTGCACACCTGTCATACCTACAGGACTGTATTTGAAGGCACTTACCTGTAAGCGGGTTTGATTTTCAGCTGCCACTTCCCCAAGCTTATTAAAGACCTTTTCTGTAGCCTCTTTGTTTTTCCCAAAACCTTTGATGACATACAAAGCGGCACCATAGGCTCTCATTTGTTTTAATTTCCCTTCAGGAGCTCCATCCACTATGGCTATTTTGCAAGGGATTCCTGCTGCTGCCGAATAGGCCGCAAGTGCTGCTCCTGTGTTCCCACTAGAAGTGGCCAAACAAAGTCTTCCCTTGTTCGCTAGTACATCTGCTACCGCATAGGCTGCAAAACGATCTTTGTAGGAGCCTGATGGATTCGCAGATTCCAGTTTAAAATAAAGGTTTGGAAAGCCCAAGGCCGGACCAATCTGTCTTGATTTAACCAGCGGGGTATTCCCCTCTCCCAAAGTAAAAGGTGCTATGCCTTCCGGGAGGTTTAATAATTGTGTGTATTTGTCTATTCCTTTCAAAATTCGTTGGGGAATTGTAGTTTTTTACTTTTATAACTGTTGAAATTATGTGCGAAGCCACCATCTATTGTCAATGATGTTCCATTGACAAATGAGGCCTTATCAGAAGCCAACCAGAATACGCCATTGGCAATTTCTTCGGGGCTGGCACTTCGTTGTAAAGGTGTCATGCCTTCCATTTCTCCGACCAAGCTTTCGCTCACATTGCTACCATTTTGGTCTTTGAAATCACTGCTCATAGCTGTGGTAACATTTCCGGGACAAACCGCTACTACCCTGATCCCCGACGAACCGTACAAGGCAGCCATTTCATAAGTTAAACTCAGCAATGCTCCCTTTGCGGCAATATAAGCCGGGCTTGTCCCTCCTGCTCTATTCGCCATAACGCTACTCATGTGAACAATCACACCTCCATTATTTGCTGATTCCATTTTTTTTGCTGCAAGTTTTGACAGAAATACCGGAGAGGTAAGACAAATTTTTATGGTCTTTTCCCAGTCTTGTATGGAAATGGTCTTTAAGGTCTCAATGGTTCTCCAAGCAGCATTATTAATCAACACATCTATTTTCCCCCATTTGCTGAAGGTTACCTCCACTATTTCATCAACAAAACCATCTATGGCCAAGTCCCCATGCAAAACCAGAACATTCTCCGGTTTTGAAATGGAGGTTGCCGCCGCCAACAATTCTTCTTTGTTTTCAGAAACCATGGTCACTAAATCCCCATTGGCAACAAATGCCTCGGTAATCGCCTTGCCTATGCCTCTGGATGCTCCGGTTACAATTACAACCCTTTGCTTTTTATCCGCTTCACTTTTCATCGTATACTTTTTTATTTACAGGTAAAATCCCAGCCAATGCTTCTCCTGCTTTGGCCATTGGTACTGCCCTTTTCAAGAATACCATCCCTGATTGCTGGGCTGGGATCTCTGCTCCTTTTTCACCATTTTCTCTTAATAAACACCCTAATTTATCCCCTTTTGTAACTAGATCTCCCAAATCTACAGAGGGTAGAAATATTCCTTCTTCCGGCGCAGGGTGCATCACCTGCAAATGACCGCTTCCCGGTTTATCATCTTCGATTTTAACCTTTGGTTTCACCTGACACTTCTGGTCCGACAACATACCAAAATACTGCAATACATTCTTACAGCCCTCTACCAGATCATTAACTCCTTCAGAGTGAAACCCAGCCCCTCTATACTCGCTATAAATAGCAGGCACATTGGCATCTCTAGCCACCGACAGGGTTCTTCCTTCCAATTCTGGACTTGTACCCCAAACAATAGGCAAGTTAAAGGCTTCTGCCATGGCTCTTTGTGTTTCCAATACCTTTGAGTTCGGGTGAAGCATATAACCTGAAAGTGGAGAGATGTCAAACAAATCACCTCCGGTATGCATATCAATAAAAAAATCTGCCTTTTTAATCATTTCGCTGATTTCCACCGCCACTTGTTCAGTAATGCTACCATTGGCATTTCCCGGACAAGTCCTGGCAAGGTCTAGGTGGTCTTCCCCAACTCGTGCTGCGGAGAAGTAGGCATTTCTATTGGTGATCGGTACAAGGGTAACAGAACCGGAAGCCAGCTTGCCTTCCAATTGATTCATTAGCTCTAATACCGCCAAGACAGGTTCGTATTCATCTCCGTGAACTCCTGCAATAATAAGCCCTTGTGGACCTTCTTTTGCGGATTTTATAACTCGGGAAGAAAATAATTCAGCCATTTCTTATTTAATTTTTTAACATTTCGATTTTCACTATTTCTTGACTTATTCTTTCAGCCATTAATGCATGTCCCTTGTCATTGGGATGCACTCCATCTAACAATAATTCTTCCCCCGATTTATCTTGTGCATAGTAAGCAGAAAATAGTTTGAAATTATCTATGAGTCCTGTATTGTATTTTTCCGACAATTTTTTCACAACTTCTACATATTGCGCCAACCTTACATTTTGGTATTCTGGATATTTACCCCTAAGCCCGTTTGGGGCTATTAAAATCACATCAACACCAATGCTCTGAAGCTCCTTAATCATAAATTTAAGGTTACGTTTATACTGCTTTAATGGAATCCTTGATTGTCCAACAGGCTCGGAACCATCAATATGGGCATCGTTTGTCCCAAAACCTATGATTACCAAATCAGGATCATGTGCCAGCACATCCGTTTCAAATCTGTCCCTAGCATGTTTTATTTTAAACAAATCGTGGTCTTTTATGCTGCCGGTATGACTTCCGGGAATCCCGGAATTAATCACTTCTGCTTCGATACCTTCCGCTGAAAGAAGTGAAGGCAGTCTTTGGGCAAAAACCTGATCAATGGTATTCCTTGTGGCAGTTATGGAATTGCCAAAAGCGACAATTTTAAGGGCTTGTTCTCCCAATGAAGAAGCTTCTACCTCAATTGGTTTTCCTCCATTTGTAGGCAAACAATCAGCCAAAACTGCAAAGGGAAATATCCATAGTAAAGCCAAAACAAGGACTGTATTTTTTCTCATATATAATTAGATGGTCTGCACAGATTTTCAAGACTAAATAAACTCAAAAGCACATTATTCCCCATAAAGCCAATCAAGGTCTAAAAGACTCAATCGCGTAATGGAAAGCCCGGTCCCTTCCGGTCTATTTCCTGCACAATAAGAGAGTAGCACCTGCTCATCATTGACAAAATGAATGGCTGTATAACAATACCAACCATCAGGATCATCTTCGAGTACTTTTTCTTTTTCCCAGGTTTTACCTTCATTCTTAGAAATGGCTATATTTAAAGGAGTCCTTTTCCCCTTGTATAATCCTTCCTTCACCCCATTATTATTCCAAACCATCATAAGGTCTCCAGTAGATGGTATCCTTGCGATAGTAGCAGGGGACAAGGGAGATGCGATTTTAGTAGGCTTTGCAGAAGTCCATTTTTCTCCTAAATTTTTTGAAAAAGCGGCGTATTGTACACCATCATCGGTACGGATGATCATCATTAGTTTTCCGTTTTTCAGCGCTATAAGTCCGGGTTCTTGTAAAATGACATTTTTAGGATTCCTTACTTCTTTACTTGATTTCCAAGTAGCTCCATTGTCATCTGAAAAATAAGTAAACAAGCGCCCATTATTGTTAAAATCTTCATCCTCTGCTGTTTGATGTAAAGCAACGGGCATAATGAGTCTACCATTGTCCAATTGTAACACCCTGTTATTGTTGAGCACGAAATAACCTTCCCTATCAGTGATACATGGAGTCGGTTCTGACCAGGTTTCTCCTTCATCTTTAGAGATTCGCATTAAAGGTATACAGTCACTTATTCCATTTTTTCTTGCATAGAACAAGGCAATTTCTCCGTTCTGAAGCCTAAGCAATGAAACAGACATTACATTCATTTTCCCATCATTGGGTACTATTACCTTATCATTATCAGTCCAGGTTTGACCATCATCTTCAGAATACCTCGCAGCCAAATGGGCGGAGCCAAAATCACTCCCGGACTTACCGGTAAAATGGGTATAAATAAACATGATTCTCCCATCCTTTAAGCGAACAAAATCTCCTTCGCTGTTACGGGGATTGTTTTCGCCCGGATTTAATTGCAGAACAGTTTTTACTTGCTGGGCACTAACCTCATCCAATAAATGAAAGCCAATCAATAGAAAAAGTAGTATTATTTTATATCTAGTCTTCATATTTAATTTTATTCAGCATTTAACACGTAATCCCCAAAATATTCTGGATAGTTCCAATGAAAGGCAGTGTCTTTTTGATAGCTATGGTCCGGATATACCTTATTTATTGAGTCAACTTCCGCCCTGATCCTTTTAAAATTAACTGAATCAATAAATGGATCTCTAGTTGTCACTCTCCAATTATTTAGCACTTGCTTTAACCTCTCCATCTCCTCGCGGTAATCGGGATCATCTGCCAGATTTTTAAACTCCCAAGGATCATTCTCCAAATCATATAATTCAAAGGCCGGTGGATTTTCCCACCTATCATAGACCGCTTTGATTTCATCTGTTGATGTAGCTATTTCTTCCCTTGAGGTGCCAGACAAAACCGTAGGGTAAATGTGATCCGTGTACACCGAAAAATAGGGGTCAGGTTCACCACTGTACAAATTGTGAATCAACTTGTAGTTTTTGCCCCGAACACTTCTTTTGGGATAAAAATATTTAGCCGTTCCAATCAAGCCACCTGCATAAATATACTCATGCCCAGTTGCTTCTCCCTTGCCCACCTTTATAAGTGATTTTCCCGGAAGCGCTGATTTTTCTTTGCCGGAAACCGCATCCACAATGGTTGGAAATATATCAATTACAGATGTCATCTGATCATTTATCACCTGCCCTCCGGTTAACCCTTCAGGCCAGGTAATTATCAATGGTATCTTTAGCCCTGCCTCATAATTTGTGGTTTTGCCTCTGGAAAACTGGGCTCCGTGATCACTGAGGTAAATAATCAGTGTGTTTTCAGCTTTCCCTGTTGCTTTAAGCGAGTCTAATAGCATACCTATTGATTCATCCAAACGATTAATCTGACTATAGTAATCCGCTGTCTGCTCTCTTAATCGTTCTGTGTTAGCACCTACAAAAGGAAGCGTACTTGAAAAATTATCCCCTGTAACTTCAATCGTCGGCAGGCCTTCAACCTTTCTTAGCAATGGAAAATGGGCATCCGGGAAATTGACCATAAGAAAAAATGGTTTTTCACCTGCAGCTCTTATAAACTCAGAAGCTTTAATCGCATAATCACCCATTTTTCCCTTGGCAAAGTTTGAACTCTCAATTTCATGAAAGTCGAATGGAAATGCAGATTCCGGATTGACATGCAGTTTCCCCAGGCAACCTGTACTATACCCCTCTTCTTTCAAATAGAAAGGGATATTCTCAAAGGCCTTATACATTTCAAAATCATGAGTAGCCAGGCCAATCTGTCCATTTTGATGGGGGTAAAGTCCCGTCAAAATTGATCCTCTGGAGGGGCTACAAACAGAATAAGTAGTGTACGCATCTAGAAAAATGACACCATTTTTTGCCAATGAGTCAATGTTAGGCGTCGTCACTATGCTATTACCGTAAGCTCCCAGGTCCTGTCCATGGTCTTCAGAAACGATTAAGATAATATTGGGCTTTGTTTGCTCACTATTTTTTAGCTCAGATTCGCATGAAGCCATCATTAACATGGCCAATAAGCCTGATAAAGTCAATTCAAATCTGTTGCTAAAAAAAACTCTCATAGTCACCTATTCTTTATAAAACCAGTCCGCTCCCAGTTTGGTTACTTTGGTAACCGAAAGGCCCGTTCCGGCAGGTCTGTCACCGGCACAGTAACCCAATAATACCTCATCACCCACGAAATCCATGGCTATGTAACAATACCATCCATCGGGATCATCTTCCAAAGTTTTAATATTTGTCCAGGTTTTACCTTCATCCTTTGAAATCGCTGAGTTAAGAGGCGTTCTGAGCTTAGCAATGTCGGGATCATCCGAAAGGTTATTATTCCATACTGCCAACAAATCTCCCGTTCCGGGTATTCTTTCTATAGTCGCCGGAGAGACCGGAGAAACCAAAGTACTCTCCTCCACTTCTGACCATGTTTTACCTTTGTCTTTTGAATAAGAATAGCACTGAACACCTGCGTTGGTTCGAATAACCATTAAAATGGACCCATCTTCCAACTCAACTAAACCCGGCTCTTGTAATACAATACCTTTGGGATTTGGCACTTGTGCACTTCTTTTCCAGTTTTGTCCATTGTCTGTAGATGAGTAAGAATAAACATCAGCTCCACCGCTCCACTCCATACCCGGACCTGCATGTTTGGCTACTGATAGCATTAATGTCCCATCTTCCAATTGAATAACACGGTCATTGTTTAAAACAAAATAACCTTCATCATCCGTTATACATGGAATAGGTGCTGACCAAGTTTGTGCTTCATCCTTTGAAATTCTCATGAATGGAATACAATCGTCGGTATTGTTTTTCCTTAAATAAAACATGGCGATGTCATCATTTTGCAAGCGAAGCAAAGAGACAGACATTACATTCATACCGCCTTCATTAGGCAAAATTTCCACATCTTCAGCAGTCCAGGTTTTACCCTTATCTTCTGAATACCTTCCTGCTAAATAGGCTGTTGCATGATCGCTTGAGGATTCACCATAGTAATGAGAATAGACAAATAGAATTTTACCGTCCTTCAATGTTATGAAATCACCCTCACTGTTTCTAGGATTATTGTCTCCAGGATTCAGTACCAAATTGCCTGGAACACTTATAATTTCTTTTTCGGTAGCATTGGATGTTTCCGTTTGGTCCTCCACCGATTTACCAGCACAACCATAAGTTACCAAAGCGGTTAAAACCAGCATTTTGATTGCTCCTTTTAATCTGTTCATTGCCATATTCATATCATTTAGTCTTAAAATTCATCCAAACTTAATTTCCGTACTACCAAAGGTATTTTTTCTTTTAGTCTCAATCTTTCAGCAGCCATGTATCCTAAGAGCACTTCATTGCCTATAAAGGAGATCGCTGTATAGCAGAAAAAACCTTCAGGATCATTTTCAAGAACTTTAAGATGCATCCAGCTTTTTCCTTCATCCTTAGAAATAGCTGCGGTGAGCGGTGTTCTGAAAGTGGCTGTCTCTTTTACTAAACCTTTATTATTGTTCCAGATCAACAACAGGTCCCCCGTTGCCGGAATTCTTTTTAGAGAAGCAGGAGCTCTTGGTGAAGCGATGTCAGAAGGATATACCTCTTCCCAGCTTAGACCCTTGTCTTTAGATTTGCTTAGGTACTGAACACCACGATCCGTTCGCAACCACATCAAAACCTCACCATTTTCCAATAAAACCACTCCGGGTTCTTGCACAACCACCTTGTCATTATTAGGCATTTCCTGACCCGAATGCCAGGTTTTCCCATTGTCATCAGAGTAATAGCAATAAATAGTCCCGCGCATACTAAAATCGTTGCCGGCAGTTTTATGTAGGGAAACAGGTGCCAGCAGTCTTCCACCGGGGAGTTGAATTACCCGATCATTATTTAGTACAAAGTATCCTTTTTTATCTGTGATTACAGGAACTGGGTCAGACCAGGTCTTGGCCTCGTCATTGGAAATCCGCATCATGGGAATACAATCATCCAAAGAATTTTTTCTGGCATAAAACAAGGCAATTGCACCGCTTTTTAACCTCAGGAAAGAAACAGACATCACATTCATGCCTCCTTCATTAGAAACGATTACCTCATCTTTTCCGGTCCAGGTATTGCCACCGTCCTCAGAATAACGCCCGGCGATCAATCCACTGGCATGGTCCCCTGATCCCCCTTCAAATTTGGAATAGGCAAATAAAATCCTTCCATCATTCAACCGGATAAAACTCCCCTCACTATTTCTAGGTGGCAGCCCATCTTCTCCAATATGAAGCACAACTTCTGATGGGTTGAGGAGTGTCTGAGCTTTAGAAAAACTCCCTGCCCCCAGAAGGGATATACCAAATAGTAATACTAACTTAAATTGCTTCATAATTAATGGTTTGCACCTTCTCATTTAGTGTTCTCCTTCATAATAAACACCTCCGCAGGTCGGAGCTTCAGGATCAAAAATCCCTAGGGATTTGAACATCAACCTTGCTATTTCTGAATGGCCATCACCATCCGGATGCAGTGGATCATTTAGCCATTCTTTATAGACCTTTACGCCATTTGGATTTTGGAATTCTTCACACCAATGGCCATAATTATCAACCAAAATCACCTGCTCTTTTTCCGCAATACTTTTTATTACTTTCACGTATTTCTCCAGACTTGCTCTAGAAGGATCTAAGGCTTCGATAATAGGATTAGGTGTATGCAGTATAGGAATGGCCCCAAGACTTCTAAACTTCTTCACCAAACTGATCATATTTTTCTCGAAAGCATCTACTGGGACCCTCCCCTTGGCGCAATCATTTGTGCCTATCATTATTGACACCACATCGGGCTTAAACTGGCTGACCCTCCATTCAAAATCGTCAAGGATATTCCGGCTTGTATTTCCACTGATTCCTGTATTGATAATAAGATCCCTTACTCTACCAAGCTCCCACCTTATCCGCTCCGAGAAAATTTCCGGATAGGAGCGATAGCCATAGGTATGTTTTGCGCCATGAGTAATGCTATCACCTGTAAAAACCCAAATCAACGAATTTTTCCCTTTAAGCAATAAGGCAATTTTCTCTTTGTCTATCTCTCCTGAATTAGGGGAAAAAGAACCTGCCTCTCTACCATTAAGCTTGGCTCTAAAGGACAATAGGGTCGGTAATGGGATTAGGCAAAGAGATTTTATAAAAAACCTTCTTCTGGAAAGGCTATTCATTTTTTATATTATTATTGATTGAAATCAAGCTTGTAATTTCCAAGCCTATTTTTTATTTAATAAAATCCTTTTCATACAACCTGACCCGAAGACCTCCTTGCATGGTGGTAATCCACAATTCACCCGGATTTCGTTCAAAAACGTAAGGGTACGAAATTCTTCTCAGCGGGGGATCCATATTTTTGCTTTTATCAATTTTAGCAATTACCGTAGGTGTAGACCATGTTTTCCCATCATCTTCTGAGAATGCCATAGACAATTCATCTCTGTGGTTACTTGCCGCCACTTCCGACCATTGGTTATCTCCCCCTCTTAGTGGGTATTGATCCGTACCTTCAGGAAACCTTCTATTCCACACCAAAACCAACCTGCCACTTTCCAGCCTTTTCAATAAGCCGGGAGCAGAACTTGCCGGTATATCTGTTGGTCGGATACCCTCCCAGGTTTTACCATCATCAGTGGAAAAAGCCTCCCAAAAAGTCCCCCAATTGGTCCGCATTAACAACCATAATTTCCCTAAGGGGAGTGATTCGAGCGTAGCTTCAGTTACTCCACTGTGATGCCCAATCCCTCCTAGGTCGATAATATTTGACCTTTCCCAGGTCTTGCCTTCATTCCCCGACTTATAAGTCAGCACCGTATGGTGTCCCGGGTGATGCCGCATCATCATTGAAGTGAAAACAACATTACCATTTTCAGTTTCTATCATGTCACGAACAGCTCCGGTCCATTCATTATGGAGCTTTTGAACGTCTTGCCAAGTTTTGCCACCATCTAAACTTCTAACGGTATAGGTAGGCAGTCTGGCACCTGGTGAATCTGAAATATCTTCATTCCATTCCCAGTTGGCCCGTTCTTTCAAGTTCATAAAAGCCAAAACAATCACACCATTGCTTGTTTTAAGAATGGCCCGTTCATCTGAAATCAGAAAGTTTTCCGGTTTTTCAAATACAGGGTACCTTTGCCAGGTTTTACCCTCATCGCCACTTATGACACAATCTGTTCCATCTACAGTTAGGATGTCACCATCGTCCAACTTGACAAATGGTCCCATCATCATGTCTTTCAATTCATCAACATCCGGTTGTACCAGTGCTCCAATGGAGATTGATTTACCATTGTCTGCATTTAAATAAGCATGCTGCGCCTTTCCCGAGAAGGAAAGGGCAGCTATGATCAAGGTTAGGGTTAGAATTCGGTGAATTTTAAACATGGTTGTCAGGGCTATTTATAGGTTTAGGGCTACATATTTATTACTGTTCGTAACCTGGGTTTTGGGTTATTTTCGAATTCAAACTAATGGTTTCTAAAGTAATTGGCCAAACCAAAAGATAATCTTGACCTTCTTTCCCCTGTAAGGAAGGTACTTTCTCGAATGCTTTGTCGAAACGAATAAGGTCCCACCATCTTTTTCCTTCAAAAGCCAATTCAAACAACCTCTCCTGTAAAATGGCCTCATCATTTTCTTCTTGAGAAGCACTTACAAATTCAAAACTAGAGAAATTCTCACCATAAGCTCTTGCTCTTATCTCATTCATTTCAGCTGAAGGATCCTGACCAAGGGCATTTTTTGCTTCAGCAATTAGCAATAATAATTCTGCATACCTGTAAATCACAATATCATCAAGGAACCATCTAGTACCTGAATCAGTATACCCATTGCCTTTTACTACAATTGTAGTGATAAAGGTTTGGGCTTCATCTGTGTCGTATATTTCAAAGAAACTACCATTCTTTCGGCTATCTTCATCCATAAATTGATCTCTCATTGTAGCAGATGGTGCCCACCAATTGTAACCTCCTGGGGTGCCAATGGTGGCAAGGGTTTCTTCTCCATAAGATTCTTTTAAATCTAGAGAATTAATGTACATGTCTGAATACATATTGTTAGAAACCTCAAAATCATTGAAATGTACAGAGAAAATAATCTCATTATTTCCCTTATTGTCAAAATCAAAAACCCTAGCGTAATCATCCAAAAGCTCAAGGTCAGCAGTTCTAGCTTCAGTCAAGGCACTCAATGCCGTCGTAATATCAGTGTCACCACCATCCATGGTTTTTCCCGTCCACAAATAAACGTCTCCTTTAAGCGTATTGACCGCTGGCTTGGACCACATCGAACGGCCATTATCAAAACCATTGTTTGGAAAAAGTTCAATGGCCTTTTCTAAATCCGCTTTTATCAATTCAAAAACGGAAGAAACAGCAGCCCTTTCTTGAAATGTAGTTTCTGCATCAAATCCTTCAACAGGTGTTGTAATCAAAGGAACACCTCCCCAAGTTTTGGCAAGAACAAAGTACATAAAAGCCCTCATGCTATAAGCCTGAGCCAGCAAATCATTTTTACTGTCTTCATTAGGGAAGGTAATATTGGGAACGTTAGTAATGACCAGATTGGCATAATTGATCACCTTATAGGACTGCAACCAATCAAGGTCTGCATTACTCTCATTCATGTCATTTTCAAAATACTTTCTTCTATAATCCGCATTTTGAAGTCCTTCACTCATGATCTCACTCCTAGCTTCTCCCATAAAATAGAGGGTTCTGCTAGACAAATCCCTAAACTGGTTGTACATCCCAATTACCCCGCCATAAGCATCTTGTTCAGACTGCCAAAAAGAGTTAGCGCCAATTGAACTAATAGGGGCTAATTCCAATGGCTCTGTACAGGAGTAATTAAGTAGAAAAATAGCGACTCCTAGGAGGTATATCTTTATATTAACTAATTTTTTCATGATATTTTATATTTGATCAGGACTTAATTAAAGAGAAAGGTTAATACCTAACATGATATTACGAGGAACAGGAAAACGCCCCCTATTCATTCCTCCTTCTTCTGGAGAAAGACCACTAAAATCAGTCAAATAAAATAAGTTGGTTCCTGTAAGATTGAGTCGGACACCTTCAATTCCTATCTTCCTGTACCAGCCGGCTGAATAATCGTAACTTAAGGTAAGTTCTCTTAAAGCTAAGAAATCACCTTTCTCATAATGCACAGAACTTCCTCCTCCGTTGTTTACGTTCCTTGGGTCACCTCTCCAATAGTTACTTTGTGCCACTTGATCTGCCCAGTAAAACTTAGGGACATCCGTTACATCTCCTTGGTTTTCCCAAGAACGTGCAATATTTGAGCTCATATTGGTATTCCCTACAAACTCTCCATCCAAATTGGCCCTTACATAGTTGTAGATGGTATGTCCGGTGGTATAGTCCATTCTCAAGTAAAGATTAATCCCTTTATAATTCACATTATTCGAAAATCCTCCGGTCCATTTCGGGAAAATATTCCCCATATAAACCCTATCTCTGGTGTCGATCACATCATTACCATCAACATCTAACCAGTTCACATCTCCTCCATACCTGGTTCGGTCAGGACCGGCCATGATCATATCCTGAGGGGCAGCCGCTGCTTCATCATCAGTAGCAAAAACTGACAGGTACTGATAGCCATACATTTCTCCAATCTGACCTCCTTCTTGTAAACCGCCTTTCCAAACATAATCACCAACCGAAGGATCATAAACATTAAAACCTCCAATTCTATTGTTTTCATTGTCATTTTCCGGAAGTTCCAAGATCTTATTTTTTACATAAGAAGCGTTGAATCCCAAGTTCCACATCCAATCCTTTGTTTCTAGGATGTTAAAATTAACTTCTAGCTCCACTCCTTTATTCTCTAAACTACCGAGGTTTGTTAAAACGCTGGTAAAACCTGTCAGCTTCGGCATGGCCAGGGTAGTAATTAAATTGGAAGTTTCTCTTTGGTAATAATCAAATAAAACACTGACGCGGTTATTGAATAAACTTGCATCAAAACCAATATCAAAGGTTCTGGATTGCTCCCATTTCAAGTCAGGATTTGCAATGGTCGTGTATTCGACAGCAGCATTTCCTTGGTAAATGGCTCCCACACTATAACCACCCTGTGCTTGAAAATCACTTAGATTACCAAGATTACCATTAAGGCCGTAACTCGCTCTTAATTTGAATTTATCAATTGCTGCCGGAGCATCCCAAAAGGATTCATTGTGTAAATTCCATCCCGCAGATACACCCGGAAAGAAACCCCATTTATAGGCAGAACCTAAATTAGAAGCTCCATCATACCTGGCACTTACAGATACAAGGTATTTGTTGTCAAAATCATAATTGGCTCTTCCAAAATAACCCAGAATCAGTTGCTTCCCTTTGGAGCTTGAAACTTGAACAGCTTCACCTGATGCATTCAAGGTGGGGATTAAATCTGTAGCTGCTCCTCTACCCTGGGCAAAAAGACTGTAATTGTCTCTTTGGTACATCGAGTAACCTAATGTAGCATTAAAGTTATGTAACTGAGAAAAACTTTTCTCATAGTTAAAAACGGCATCAAACTGCACTTGTTCCCAGTTGGTCTGACTTCCAGTAGCGTTTCTATCTTCCACCAATTGCGTTGGTGAATTGAGGTAGGACATCAAGAAAGTATTGGCTGTATTGGCTTTAGTATAAAGGGATGCCGAAGGCTCAAAGCTCAAACCGGGAGCAAGTTCCCAATTGGCTCCACCACTCAAGGTCATAAGCGTTAATGTATTGTCATTGGTACTGCGGCTTAAGTGATAAGCAGGATTACCTAGGGAACGACTCACCCCCGGAGACAAGGTCCCGTCCTCAAATGCATATTTTGCAGTAGGAGGAGTAGCGATGGATCTTTCGAACAAGTTATTTTCACTGTATACCAGATTATCAGTAGAACGTGTAAAGTTTAAACCTGCAAAAACAAATAACTTGTCACTTACTTGTAATCTACCATTCATATTGGCAGTAAATCTTTTATAATTGGTAGTTATCGCTATACCATCCATATCTGCATAGCCAACACCTATATTAAAGGTGGCTTTCTCCGTTCCTCCTGACAAATTCAAATAATGATCTTGCGTCATGGCTGTTCTAAACAGCACATCTTGCCAATCTACCTCATCAAAAATGATGGTTTTGCTGGGATCTACCGGATCAGGCATGCTTTGCCAGCCTTCACTCAGTTTGTATTCATTTTCAGGTGTTAAATATTGAGTGGTGTAGGCGGTATTATTGCTAAGGTCATTCCCAATACCATAACCAAATGCTCCATCTAATTGAGCAAGTCTCGATGGTGACTTAATTCCGGTAGCAGCCACACCAAGTCTTGAGTAATAAATATAATCTCTGGCAGATAATAAATCATATTTTTCACGCAGTTGGGATGCACCAATGGTATACCTGTAGGTCACCTTTGTGTCTCCGGCCTTCCCGGACTTTGTGGTTAAAATCACTACCCCATTCGAAGCTCTTGCACCATAAATAGCAGTGGATGCAGCATCTTTTAACACCTGCATGGATTCTATATCCATGGGGTTGATTCCCTGAATATCATCCCTGATTACTCCATCAACTACATATAGAGGCTCCGCGCCATCAGGATTATTGATGGAAGTGCCCCCTCTTACTATAATTCGAGGCGAAGCACCCGGTTGCCCACTTAGTGTTTGCACCCTAACTCCGGATACTGTACCCTGTAATGCAGAAGCTGCATTACCTAAGGGAGCATTTTCAAGTACCTTTGTATCCAATGTACTTACCGCGGAAGTTAATTTCTCCCTTGACTGCTCCCCATAACCAATAACCACTATTTCATCCAAAGCTCCCAAAGCAGTTTCCAAGGTCACGTCAATATTCGTTTGGTTTCCTACCGTGATTTCCTGTACCTGAAAGCCAATGGCTGAAAATTTTAAAACGGTATTGTTACCGGAAACACTTATGGAAAATTTCCCATCCATATCGGTAACCGTTCCAGTTGCGGTCCCAACGTTTATTATATTGACTCCCGGTATGGTTGTTCCATCTTCCTTGGAATAAACGGTCCCCGTGACAGTCTGGGTCTGTGCCCACGCCCTCTCAGCAGAGAAGGTTACTAATAGCAACATTATAAAAACGGATTGCCACCAATGTGTGTAGAGTTTCTGAATCATATTTGTCCTATTTTATATTATATTTTAACAATCTTCACCTGCAAACAACTTATTTATAGAGGTTAAAGCTTTCTTTTAATATGTATTACTTATTCAAATATAATGATTAATTCCAGTCCTCAAAATTCAGTCATCCAATATTTTAATGTTTTCACTAAAATAATACCCAAAAAAAATATTATTTTGTTTTTTATTGAAAATTAAGCATTTAATCGATCCTTATTTTTAATTGCTAGGCTTAAAAAACACTAAAAATATACTGCCAGAAAGGCTTATGAAAAAATCTACCTGAACTATAAATCCTTTTTTCACATGGTATCACGAAAAACATACCTTAAAAGTATTTCCTTTTATAACACTTTTCTGAGCGTTACTTCATTAGAACCAGAAATACCTAAGTCCAACAAGTCTTTTCCAACAGCATTCGCTAATTAAAATTTATTTTATTAAACTAATTCTTGAAATTCATCCATTTTTTGAAAGTAAAACCACAACAAAGCATCGGCTAAAAACGAAAAGCACCAACCAACTTTTTATTTATTATGTATTATATATCTATATTGAAAATAATTTTATTATTAATTTCATCAGAAAACACCCACTAATACGTTAATTTCTAAGGAAAAATGCTTTTTTTATTTTGCTATTGGGTATTGATTCGGTGGAGCTAATTGACTATTGCCCAAGTGATTTAATAACACTTATTATATTTGCAACATTCAGAAAACAAAAACACACAGGCGAATACATTTAATATTAAGCCTAAACCTGTTCTAGACACCTCTCATTCTTTAGTAGACAGGGTAGAACAAAACCTAAGAGAGTATTTTCAGAGGCCATCCTCAACCTGGCAAGGTCTAAACCATCATCACCCACACGAAATCCGTTTATAAAAGCCGGGTAATTTCTACGGAAACAATGGTAACCGTACCACGCGTTAGCTTCTTCAGAATCATCTTTATCAACCTCACTGCTGCAGCCATCGATTCATATTCGTCACCATGTACACCTGAAAGGATTAGCAAGAGCCCCCACATTTATGATTAGGATCGCAAAAGGCATTATGCTGGTCATAATATGTTGTGACATCAGGGCATTTCTCTTTGTTCGTTATTCTTTGCAAAACCTCAGAATTTTGCTGCTATCACTCTCAAACTCCACCAGATTTTCCTAGGTCAAAATCGAGCTACCATCGTTAGATGAACGACCTCTCAATTAGGATGGCCCGGCCACCTAATGTCATAAGAATACATAAAGAGATCACTATTTCTTTAAAGCCTCTTTTAGCCAAGGAACCGCGATCTCCGATTTAAAATAATGATTCGGCGCATCAACATTTGCAAATTTAAAAAACTCTTCCTTGCTCAGTCCCTCCGGTATGCTACCTTCAGTCAGCCTGTCTTTTCTATACTTTTCGTAGTAGGTAAAAACAAAATTCTTTTCTGCTCCGCTAATTTCGTAAGCTTTCCTGACTGCATGCAAGTCCACTGTAACACCACCTTCAGTGATAATCAGCGAACGAGGTGCCAAACTTGCAAGTAAGTCTGCATAGTCAAACCATTTCCATATTCCTGGAACACTATGACCCAACCAGTTTGCCACTGGACGGAGGCCTTTACTATCAGGTTTTGTTTCGGAAATTGACCTCCTTAAGGAGTTGCTCAAAAAATCATTGAAGACAATAGCCTTAATATCGGGATTCAGGACCGCTAACATCATAACAGGTTCTGTCCCCAGGGAATGTCCACTTAGTGCAATTCGATTCCGATCAATCAGGTTTAATCCTCTCATCCAATTTAAGATATGGTTTCCATTGAAGGAAGAAAAACCCATATAATGCCAACCCATATCAATCAGGTATCGCGACATCGTATTTCGTTCGAAATTTGGCGCAGACCCGAACCTTTCCAGGTCAGAAACTTCAGCGACACCTGGGTTGTCAATGGCAATTGCTAAAATTCCGTTCTGAGCATAAAATTTTGCCATATGGTTTTTTTCGGCATGTCGCGGAACAGCATAGTTTGGTTCCAATTCAGGCTCCCCTGCAAGGTTCTCCTTACTCCTGTTAGAGCCTGGATAGCATAAGACTGCCGGCGCGGGATTACCTGAAGATGTTCCAACGGGAACTAGCATCAGAATCGGCACGACACTGCCTGGTTGCGGATAAATTTCCCATTTTTCCAATGTGTAGCCGTCGCGTGCTTCACTTGATATCCGTTTCGGGGATGGCTGCTCCGGTACTGTAGGAAAGGCCATCAGTTCCTCTAACTTAGTTTGTACCCGCGTCTTCCACTCTCGAAGTTCCCGCTTTGAAAATGTTTCATCAAAGGCCAATCCTGGTTTTAAACTTCTCATGTGATGCTGTACAACCCCTCTGGTACTCATATACCTCCCATCCGGCCTGGCTGATTTGATCACCTTAAAATCTTCAGGATCAAATTCATTTTCCTGGGCCGACACGGGTGCCAGAAAAGAAAACAATAACAATAACGATAATGGAATTCTATATAGTTTGTTCATAATTTCAAACATTAAATTAATAACCTGGAGTTTGCTTCAGCGCCTGATTGCGCGTCAGTGTACCGATATCAATTGGCCAGTACAATTTATAATTCCCCTTTGCTGTTGTTTGCTTAAATACCTACCCCTTTTCGAATCGTCTAAGATCATCCCACCGCTTTCCTTCACCTAGGAATTCAAATAGTCATTCATCGAGTAAAACTTCATCAATCCCCCTATCATCACCAACTTTATCGGGATATCCATAGACGTTTCCGACAAAGTTACCCCCTTAAGCCCTTTCCCGAATCAGATTTATTTCGGTAGTGGGGTCTTCTCCTAGAAAGCTTTTAGCCTCTACCAATAGCAGAATCAAGTCAGCATACCGGTAAATAGGAAAATCGTCGACAAATTTTCTATTTCCGCCGTCAAACGTACCACTGTACTTCTTTAAGCAACACCCTGATCAAACATAATCGCCATTCCCTTGATTGTACACGTAATGAATAGAATAAAATTTACGCGAATCTTCATCATCAAAAATAATGGTCTTAGAAGGATCAACCGGATCAGGCATGCATTGCCATCCTTCACTCAGTTTGTATTCGTTTTCAGGGGTGAGATATTGCGTGGTATAGGCAGTATTATTGGTAAGATCATTCCCAATACCATAGCCAATAGCACCATCCAATTGAGCAAGCCGAGTTGGCGATTTCTCACCTGTCGCAGCAATCCCTAACCTAGAATAGTAGATATAATCTCTCGCAGAAAGCAGATCATATTTTTCTCTTACCTGTGAGTATCACCTGGCTTGGTCCCTGAAGCCGTTCCTACGCAGATAATGTTAACCCCGGGAATAGTTGTTCCATCCTCTTTAGAATAAAACGCCCCTCTCACGTTCTGGGTTTGTACCCAAGTCTTCTCAAGAGAGAAGGATACTAACAGCAACACTATAAAAACGTATTGCCACCACTGCATGTAGAGTTTCTCAATCCTATTTATTTTATTTTATACTTTGAATTGAAAATAATCAATTATTACCTACTTATTATCAGTAGGCACAGTATTAATAAATATGTATTATTTATTCAAATATAATAAAAAATTACTTTCCTCAAAATCCAGTCATCCAAAACTAAGGAGACCACACACCATTATTACCACTTCAAAATAATATTTTGAAATAAATGTGATCATTACGATAATAATTTAAATCTTAAACAAGTAGATAAGTTAAATATCCTGAACATACAACTTTAAACCAATTGCTATAAGAAATCCTTAAACGTGGATTCAATTTTATCCCACTTTTATTACCTGTATTTCATCAGACTTATTTGACCAGCGTATCCCGCAATGATATTAAAAACCCGATAAATCCGAAATGAAGCATTACCAATTACCTAAAGTACTTAAAATCAATATTATTAAAAAATCAAGTCATACAACATCGTTTGAAATAGCGCAAACCCCATCTGCACCTAGGCTTAACAAAAGCTTTCTGTAAATTTTATGTAGTATATATACCCTTTAAACTATTTTTTTTTGTAAATTTATCATGATTGTTCTCGACAACTCGTTAAGGCCAGAGAAATAAGCAGCATTTTCCAAAATTCCGGCCATGTCTTTTTAGAGCTAACCATCCCTCAAAGGATCAGTTTAATAATACTTATTATATTTGCAACATTCGGAAAACAAAAACACACAAGTGAGTACATTCAATGTCAAACCCAAACCCGTTCTAGACACTACCCTCTCTTTGGTAGACAGGGTAGAACAAAATCTAAGAGAGTACTTTGCAGAAGCCAATCTCCAGCCCGGCGATGCCATTCCAAAAGAATCGGAATTGGCCTTATCTATGGGGGTAAGTAGAACTGCTTTAAGAGAAGCACTCTCTAGACTTAGAACATTGGGTTTAATAGAATCCAAAAGGAACAGGGGCATCATTTTAACGCAACCGGATATTTTAGGGAGTTTTGAACGGGTGCTTAACCCAATGCTATTGGACAGTGCCACTTTACAAGACATCTTTGAATTACGACTTGTCCTAGAAATGGGCATCACAGATTTTCTATTTATTAGAAAGACCAAAGAGAACTTGGAAAAGCTTGAACTTCTTGTAACCAAAGAAGAAGAAACAAAGGATAAGTTTCTAAAAAACAGGTATGATGTAGAATTTCACTCCATGTTATATGAAATATCGGGAAATCAAACTTTATTGCGGTTTCAAAAAATGTTATTGCCAATATTCAACTTGGTTCATAGCGGGCAAATCATTAGTAAATCCGAAGTTAAAAATGCCGTCACTCATCGTGATTTGTTGACTGAACTACAAAAGGGATCACCAGCCGCATTTAGAGAAAAAATGAGTGCCCATTTGAAAGTCTATCTTGATAAAGTAGACGAATAAAAATAAAAAAACGGACAGAAAATTAATTCCGTCCGTTTTTCTCCTTACTTATTATTTCACTTAGTCTTGGTAGTCTTCAGCAACTTGCTTGGATACTCCTAAGCCATCAATTCCTAATTCCACAACATCTCCCGCTTTCAAATATCTTGGCGGCTTCAATCCCATACCCACTCCCGCAGGAGTTCCTGTACTAATGATATCACCCGGCAGCAAACTCATGTATTGACTGATATGGCTCACCAATTGAGGAATATTAAAAACCAAGTCTGAGGTATTGCTGTCCTGCAACATTTCCCCATTCACTTTTAACCATAACCTTAAATTATGCGGGTCAGCAATCTCATCTTTGCTCACAAGGTTTGGCCCAAGAGGAGCAAAAGAATCTGCACTTTTCCCTTTCAACCATTGACCTCCATGTCTTAGCTGAAAGTCTCTCTCACTGACATCATTGTGAACCACATAACCAAATACATGATCCATGGCATCTTCTTCAGAAACATAATTGGCTTTTTTACCAATTACTATTGCCAGTTCCACTTCCCAGTCGGTAGCATTTGAATTTTTTGGTATTACAATAGGATCAAAGGGACCCGAAAGCGCAGAAGTAGCCTTCATAAACAATACAGGTTGTTCAGGAACTGCCATACCACTTTCTTTGGCGTGTAAGGAGTAATTTAAGCCTACACAAATGATTTTTGAAGGAAATGGGACCGGAGATCCTAATCTGGCATCGGCAGAAATCTCAGGGCAATCCGTAGCATTTGCTTCCAGCCATTCTTCCAGTGCTTTAAGTTTACTCTCATCCCCTAAGAAGTCAGCCGTCCAGTCTGAACCAAAAGCTGAGCAATCAATTTTCTTTCCTTCTGAGGTTATCACTCCGGGCTTCTCCTGACCCACATTTCCAAATCTTATTAATTTCATCTTTTTATAATAGTTTTAAGTAATTACATTTTTAAGTTAGAAAACCCTCCATCTACCAGATAATCAGCACCAGTCAAGAACTTAGCCTCATCAGATGCAAGAAAATAGGCCATGTTGGCTACTTCTTCAGGTTTTGCCATTCTGCCAATTGGTTGAGTAGCTGCAAGTTGCTCAAACATTTCCTTCTCCTTACCCGGATAGGTTTTAGAAATATAATTGTCTACAAAAGGTGTGTGCACCCTTGCAGGGGAGATTGCATTGCAGCGGATATTATCTTTTATATAATCCCTTGCTATGGTAAGGGTCATATTGAGCACTGCACCTTTACTCATTGAATAAGCGAAACGGTCAGGAATACCGACTGTCGCCGCAATGGAGGCCATATTGATAATTACACCCCCCCCATTGGCTTTCATCCTGCCAATCACAGCCTTGGAGCAGTGAAAAACACCTTTAATATTTACAGCATATAGACGGTCCAAGTCTGCGCCCTCCGTAGATTCAAGATCACCAATATGGGATACCCCCGCATTGTTGATCAAAACATCAATCTCGCCTGAAATTGAATCAATAACTGCTGTAACCTGAGATTGATTGGAAACATCTGTTTGTTTAAAAAAAACATCATATCCTTTCTCTTTCAACTCACCGGCTACTTCTTCTCCATTTTCTTTATTAAAATCCAATACATAGACACTGGCACCTGAAGCAGCAAACTTCTCTACTATTGCCAAACCTATTCCACTGGCCCCACCTGTGACCAAAACGTTTTTTCCCTTCATTTATAGTAAAATATTATATCTTTTAATTGATCAATTCACCCTTGGTCTAATTTCCTAACATGGGAAATAGCCGTTTTAATTCTTCTTCTGAAGGCTGGGTCCCGTATTCACAAACTTCAAAGGCCTCTGCATACGCCACTTGAGCCGCCTTAGTAGCCCCATACCATTTCACCAAACTTTCCCTTACAGCAGCATTAATCCTTCCACCTCTTTTTTCTTTCAACCAAGCAATCCTTTCTGCTTTACCTTCGGGCACCTCATCTGCATACCCTCCAATCCAAGGCAACCACTCATAAAACTGAGACTCATGTGCGTCCAGTCCATGAATTTTTTTATCAATTACAGGAGTGATATCGATCGCTATATGCGGTTCGAAAGGATTTGGTTTTTGAAAATGATCTTGAAAATACAAAAACACCGGATTTTTGCTTAGCGGAGGAGTGTCAGCAGCCACATTTGGTACGCCCACCATATAGGCTGCATCCTGTACCAATACACCGGTATAGCGATGGTCAGGGTGGTAGTCGTTAGGTCTTGGAGCAATGACTACATCGGCATCCCACTCTCTAATTTTACGAATAAGCTGAAGTCTAATTTCCAGTGTTGGCAACAATTCTCCATCGTGATTGTCCAATACATCATAAACTACCCCCAGTCTTTTTGCCACTTCTTTGGTTTCTGCAATACGCCTTTTGGCTAGCATGCCACCGCCCTCTTCCATATGACCGGCATCACCGTTGGTGACAGAAACAAACTTTACCTGATGCCCCATCTCCACGAAAAGAGCTGCTGTGCCACCACTTTTTATATCACAATCATCAGGATGAGCACCGATCATGATGATTTTTAAAGGCGTTTCCTGGGCTCCTACTTTAGAAACCGCGAAAAGACAAAATAAAATTGCAATAAAACTTGATTTCATAATCAATATTTCTGTGGTTAAAATTTCAAAGTTGAAGATAGGCATTTAGGGCTGTTTTGCCAATCCGTCCATCCAAATTATCAGTCATTTGCCCCCCTAACTCAGAACTTATTCCTTATCTTTGCATCCTAAAATTTAAACTTGCAAATCAAAGTATCAGTATATGCTTCAGGTAAATGAAATAAGAGCAAACTTTGCGCATGCTTGCGAAAGGCTTAACGCCAGGAATATTGAAAATCCTGAAGAATTGCTCGGGAATGTTTTAAAATTAGAAGACCTAAGAAAACAAATCCAACTCGACAGAGACAATCTTCAGGCTGAATCCAACGCTATTTCTAAGCAAATCGGCCAATTAATGAAGTCTGGAAACAGAGAAGAGGCAAATAAGATAAAGGAGAGAACTTCTGAGATAAAACAACAGGTAAAAACGCTGGAAGAGCGATATTCCCAGACAGAGAAAGAACTTACCCAAATTCTTTATACCATTCCCAATATTCCTCATGCATCTGTTCCTGCCGGCAACTCAGATACAGATAATGAGGTAGTACTGGAAAATGGTACCATACCTAGCCTGGAAGACAGCAATAAAAGCCCTCATTGGGATTTGATAAAAAAATACGACATTGTTGATTTTGAATTAGGAGTCAAAATAACCGGTGCAGGATTCCCTGTTTATAAAGGCAAAGGTGCTAAATTACAAAGAGCATTAGTCAATTTTTTCTTGGATGAGGCAGAAAAAGCCGGTTATGCGGAAGTTCAACCTCCCATTTTGATCAATGAAGAAAGTGGCTATGCCACCGGTCAGCTTCCTGACAAAGAAGGCCAAATGTACTTTGCCCAAGAAGATGGGCTTTACCTCATCCCAACTGCAGAAGTTCCGATAACAAATATGTACCGTGGATCCATCTTGCAAGAAGAGGAATTACCTATCAAAAACACCGGTTATACACCTTGCTTTAGGAGAGAGGCAGGAAGTTGGGGGGCTCATGTTAGGGGCCTGAACAGGCTTCATCAATTCGACAAAGTGGAAATTGTACAGATTACGCATCCGGACAACTCTTACAAGACCCTTGATGAGATGAGCCTTCATGTACAAAGTTTGCTTCAAAAACTCGAATTGCCATATAGGGTGCTAAGGCTTTGTGGGGGTGATTTAGGTTTTACTTCTGCCTTAACTTTTGACATGGAAGTTTTTTCTGCAGCGCAGGAAAGGTGGCTAGAGGTTAGTTCTGTAAGTAACTTTGAAACCTATCAATCCAATCGTTTGAAGTTACGTTTTAAAAATAAAGATAAAAAAACAGTGTTGGCGCATACGCTCAATGGAAGCGCCCTTGCTCTTCCTAGAATTATGGCCGCTATATTGGAAAACAACCAAGGGGAAGAAGGAATCAAAATGCCTAAAGTTTTGGTACCTTATTTAGGGTTTGACACCATAAAATAAATCCTATGCCAATTTTTTTTCTGTTAAGATCTTTGAATTAAAAAAGGGCTTTCTTAATTCAAGAAAGCCCTTTTCACTGATTAATAGAGGGTTTGTTATATGGATAATTTTTGTTTCCATTCTTGAACTTCGGCATAACACTGATCAACAACGTCTTTTTGATCAGCGGTAAGTGGGTTTTTCGCACGTCTACTCACCAACTCCAAATCCAAGCCTTCCTTGTTGAGGTAATACCGCGAAGAAATCATATAATTTTTTGTTATTCTTGATTCCATATCCCGCAATTTTTCTTGCAACCAATCTACTTGCTCTTTTTTCCCTGAATTATCGGCATGCTTACATAGCCAAGCGATCACTTCGGGATAATAATTCCCTGCGATTGGAGACAAACCTGCTCCGCCATTGCGAAGAGAAGCTGCAGCACTTCCCATATGAGCATTGTACAATCCGAGCTTACTTCCTTTAGCAGTCTCAAGTTTTTCTATGATATTATCAATGTCCTCAGAGGTATCCTTATGGTAAACGAACCTACCGGATTCCAACAAAAATTTGAGAACAGGTTGAGAAAGAATTCTCTTGTATGGTGATGGACACTCATATGTTCCCAATGGAATATTTCCGGTCAAAGCCAGGTAGTCTTCCAGATTTTTGATTACCACATCATCAGATTCTCCTTTTTCTGCAAAGTGGGAAGTAATCATAATCACGGCATCTACGCCTGTATCTGCAATTTTTTTTGTAAATTCCGCTTTCTCTGCTGCGGTATTACCAAAGGAACCTGTTGCTACTACAGGGAATTTCCCATTGACTTTTTTTACTACCGTTTTTGTCACCTTCAACCTTTCCTCCGGGCTAAGATCATACATTTCACTGCTCAGGCAATTGGCAAATAATCCTCGAGCACCTGATTCAAGATAATAATCTGTCAGTTTTTTCAACCCTTTATAGTCAACAGTCATATCTGCTTTATAAGGGGTTAGCATTACAGGAATAAAAGCTTTTTCTACTGCTTTTGCCTTAATTGGTGAGTTGGCCAATAAACTATTCCAAGGAGCCAGCCCTACCATCGTACCTAATGCCATTTTTCCTAAAAATTTTCTCCTGTCATTGTCAAAATTCATGGTTTTTTTAATTGAATTGAACCTAATAATCGGGATTCAAAAGGTTTACATATTAATTTCAGTGATAAATATACTTTTTAATAATAACCGTGAAAAGCCAAAAATAGACCAGTGGCAATTCATAAATTATCCTTATGGGAGAAATTTTTATTCTTAGGTACCTATATTTGCTTTTACTATGTGGAAAGAAGTAGTATTACTGGTAAAAAAAGAAGCCCTATTGGAGTGGAGGCAAAAGTATGCCCTCAATGGAATACTTCTATACGTGACCAGTGCAGTATTCATCGCCTATTTAAGCATGGGAGCAGGCCAAGGCAAATTACAAGTTCCTATTTGGAATTCTTTGTATTGGATTATTATTTTATTTTCTGCAGTAAATGCAGTGGCAAAAAGCTTTGTTCAAGAACAACAAGGAAGGCAGTTTTACTATTTTATGATTGCTTCTCCGGAAGCAATTATTTTATCTAAAACCATTTACAATACCGGGCTCACCTTAGTATTAGCACTATTAGGCTACATTGTATTTGGAATTGTTTTTGGCAATCCGGTAGCCGACCAAACTTTTTTTCTATTAAACCTTTTGTTAGGAGCTATAGGGTTCTCGGCAGCATTGACAATGGTTTCGGCCATTGCCTCGAAGGCAGGCAATAATGGCACCTTAATGGCCATTTTGAGTTTCCCGGTGATGATACCCATTCTTTTAATGACCATTCAAGTTTCCAAAAGTGCAATCGATGGGTTGGACAGGGGTATAAGCGCAGAAAAGATACTAACATTGATGGCGATAAATGCCATCGTTACAGCTACCTCATACATCCTTTTTCCATATTTGTGGAGGAGTTAAAATTGCCAACCGCTGGCTGAGCTTGTCGAAGTCAGATGTGGTTTTTAATCGCCCATTTCCCCTCCAAATTTTGGTTAAAGCCGGGTGATATGGGATACCCCTTTATAAAAGGGCTGAAACTCGTTCTTATTGAGGTGGTATTTTAATTAAATGATTACGGTATTTCAAAAGAAAGGGTTAATGACTAAATTATCCAATCGAGTAAATCACCAATTTCAATTGCTCCTAACCTCATCTGGGAATCGCAATAGAATATCTCGTTTATGTTCTAGCCCAAATATTCACCTGTATAGGTTAAAAAAGGATACTTATACTTTGAATTAAAACCGAAGATATATTAAATAAATAATAATTTCATTTGATCAAGGATTTTTTCCTTCTCCAAAATCCTAGATTTAAGTAAAGAGTGTAAGCTAAGTAGAGAGGCTAATAGCTTGGATGGATTATACTCTTATTCTAAAACATGGATATAAAATAAACGAGACAGTAAGCATATTAGGTAAACTGATTACCTTGTTAATGGAAGACAATTAGAAAAACTGGAAAGAAGGGTTTCTTAAAGCAAAAACCTTATTAAGCGAAGCCATAGAAAGATCGATTTCGAAGATTCTTGGGGCATATAGTGGCATGGGTTCATTCAATTACACTTACTTAACAAAATTACTCGCGACAATGAAAATTATTCAAAACTTAGAACTCAATTATGAGAATTAGCAATGGAAGGTAAAATCGAATTAAGAAAAATATAAAAAAGCACAAAATGGATTTTCCACTAACTATTGGGCAAAATTTAGAAGCTTCTCGAATATGACCGCCATACTAAAACAAAACATATTAAACCATATTACTCTTTCAAAAAAAGAGATAGAAAATTTTTGCGACTTATTTCACAATAAAATGGTCCTAAAAAAACATTTCCTTTTGCGAGAAGGAGAGGTTTGCAAGTTTGAAGGATTTGTTACCAAAGGACTCTTCAGAGTATATCACATAGACAATAATGGTTTTGAACAAGTACTCTATTTTGCTCAAGAAAATTGGTGGATTGCAGATATTGACAGTTTCACTAATGAAAAGCCTTCACAACTTTATATTCAAGCCTTAGAAGATAGTGAAGTATTATTAATTTCAAAAAAAGATAAAGAATTTGCTTTTAATAACATTCCTAAGATTGAAAAATTATTCAGAATAATGACTCAAAAAACGCATATCGCGTTGCAAAGAAGAATGATTGATAATTTGAGTAAAACAGCAAACCAGAGGTACATTGACTTTATAGAAAAATATCCTAAGCTCTTTCAACGATTAACCAATGTTCAAATTGCAGCTTACTTGGGCATAAGTCATGAGTTTTTGAGTAAAATTAGACGAAAAATTGCTATTAAAAAATAGTTGAAAATTCACTTATTGAACTTGTTCAATGTTTTGAGACAGGTGGTATCGCATCTTTGTAACATAATTTAAAACAAGCAAAAATGAGATCGATTATTTCAACAGTATTATTAACAATTTTAATTTTATTCAAAATGGAAGCACAAGCTCAAAATTTCAAAACAATAGAAACAAGCAAATTTAAATTTCAAGTTTACAACGCCTCAGAAAATAGTTTTGGTGTTGCATCAGTAATAATTTCGGGCATGCATGATGCAGTATTAATTGACACTCAATTTACATTGGCAGATGCCGAAAAAGTTGCACAAGAAATAATAAACTCTGGAAAAAAATTGACAACAATATATGTTTCCCATGGAGATCCTGATTTTTATTTCGGGTTAGAAGTATTCAAAAAATATTTCCCAGAAGTTACAGCTTATGCTTCACCTTCAACTGTGGAGCATATAAATGCAACAGCTCAAAAAAAATTGGAAGTTTGGGGCGAAAGATTAGGAGATAAAATTACATCTAATGTTGTTTTACCTCAGGTTCTTAAAGGAAATTCTATTGATTTAGAAGGCGAAAAATTGGAAATCATTGGGCTAGACAATTTCCCAAAAAGAACTTTTGTATGGATTCCTTCAATAAGAACAGCTTTAGGAGGTATTAATGTTTTTGGTACAACATTTAATGCGTGGATGGCAGATGCACAAACTACAGAGGTACGTAACAATTGGATCTCAATCTTAAATACGATCAGCGAATTAAAACCTGAAATAGTAATCCCTGCACACGCAAATACGAGTTCAGATTTCATTATTGATGCTGTAAACCACACAAAAAATTACATTCAATTTTATGAAGAGGCTTTGAAAAGCAATAAAACTTCTGAAGCGTTAATAGCAACTATAAAAGCAAAATATCCAAATTTAACTTTTGAAACAGCTTTAATACTAGGGGCAAAAGTGAACACAGGAGAAATGAAATGGTAAAATCCACAATAATTATCAACTTGACAATACTAAAAGTATTGTCAAGTTGATGTATTAAACAAGAAGTTATGACAAATTTAGAAATAATAAAAAGTACCTATGAAGGCAATACTTCAGAAGAGAACGGTAAGAATTTAGCCAAATATGTAGCCGAAAATATCAGTTGGACAGAAGCTAAAGGCTTTCCGTATGCAGGAACTTATATTGGTTTAGAGAGTGTTACTGAAAATGTTTTTAAACGCTTGGGTAGCGAGTGGATCGATTATAAATTTTCACCCGAAGATTATATTGCAAATGAAGACAAAGTAGTTGCTTATGGCACCTATTCAGGTACTTATAAAAAAACGAACAAGCATTTTGGAGCACGGGTTGCCCATTTATGGAAACTAAACAATGGCAAAATTATCAGTTTTGAGCAGTTTGTGGACAGTAAATCGGTTGACGAAGCAATACGTTAAAACTATACCCCCATTAAGCCCGGTGACCAAGCCTATCGATGTCATAGGTAAATGCATTCTTATTAATAACCCCTTTGTTCTCTAAATTTTGGCTAAAGCCCCACTATAGGGAGATTCACTTTCTAAAAGATAATTATCCTCATAATAGCTTCAATCTTTATAACCCTTATTAAGTAAAAGGGTTCGTATAGCCTTTCCCGATTTATCAGGAAGAGGGATATTCGCAAGAAATTCCGGCTATTTGAAGATTTAGTTATAGCACTGCTATGACTATTCGGAAAATAGCAACAAAGTAGCTGATTTTAAAGTGGTTTCAACACGTAATAGATACCTTATTACTTAATTCGGTTTTATCCATAATTAATTTTCCAGCCATTCATCCGAGAATACCCTATATCCGATACCTAATCTACCATGACCTCCACGACTGAAGAAAGTAATCATTGATGTATTGTTTAATTTCCCTAAGGTGCTGTAAGAAAAATAGGAAGGTTCAATAACCTTTGATTTCCAAGTAATCCCCTCATCATCACTGTAAAATACCGCACCTCTGATACGGTCATCATCCCAATCTATTTTCTGTTGATTATTATCCTGAAGTCCGAGCGGAATTGAGAAATACAATCGATTATTCCTTCTTGTCAAAGTTCCATGACAGGCTATTTCGCTAATGTCAATTAAAAATGGATCCGACCAGGATTTCCCACCATCGCCACTTAGATTGGCTATTCGCTGATTTCGCCCTAAACTCATCATTTCTACAGAATTATATTCCTTGTAATTTTCAAAATTATTTATTCTCCGAACCATAAGGATTTCATTTCCTTCCTTTATAGAAACTGCAGAAGCCTCATTCGCTAGATAATCAGTGATCATCCCATCCATTTTCCATGTTTCCCCAAAATCATCGCTATAAATAATTCCTGAACCTGAACATTTATAATCCCTAAAATTATTTGTGACTTCTTTCCCAGAAGGTACTGAGTAAATTGGAGCAGCAATGATCATCCTCCCCTTGTTTGGACCCTTTGGTATTTGATGAACTTGTCCAATTGTATTCATAAAAATAGGAATGTACCCATTGTATTCTTTAAAAAGTGGTGTATTGTCTCCATTGAGATACTCCATTGTCCAAGATTTACCATCATCCAAAGAGGTATACTTGACCAATACAGAAGCTTTATCCTTTCCTATGTCCTCAATATCAATACCAGTAGCTTCCTTTAATTTGGAAAAATCATCCTTATAAAACTCTTTTGTTACCTTTAATCCAACACAGGTTAGGAAAGAAATTTTTTCTTCTCCTCCTATACTTGCGGAATAGGGAGATATGGCAAAAAAGTTCATTGGTGAAGAAATCACTTCCACTCCTTCCCATGACTTTCCAAAATCATAACTTTTGTTCATGAGAATCACTTTGGGTTCATTGTCTTCACCATCAAATAGTCGACCCTGACAAAACACCAATAATGTTCCTTTTTCCGTAACCACAAACGAAGGCTGGAATGTTTTGCTAACTGTCAAGCCCCCCACCTTCAGCCCAGGCTCAAAAACCATCTGAAGATCGTTTAATCCATCAATTGCAGCAATTCCCAGCCCTACCTGAGAATATGCATAACACTGGATGAGGACAACTATAACCAAAGTCCATACTTTTTTCATGTGATTGGTAATAAAATTTTTCATTACTACAAAAGCTATAACCTATTAAAATCACCCTATATACCCGCGTTGGACGTAAATGACTATTGGCATAAACAGGAATCGTATTATCAGGGATATCTAATCAGTCAAATTAGATAAATTTGTCCATACCTTCAATAAACAAAAATCCGATTTGTAAAAAGATCAAAAAACAAATGCATAAATTCGTCCTGAAGGCTAACACAAACAGAAAAGAAAATTTTCATTTCTTTAGCCAAAAGACTTAATTTAAGCCTAACAATTGACCAACCTAATTTAAGATGAAAAGCATAAAAATCAACTCCTTAAAAACTTACAAGAAAGGTGAAATCCTTTTAAAACAGGGAGAAACTGCTAAATATGGGTACTTGGTAAAAAAAGGTTGCTTAAAAAGTTACACAGTAGACAATGTCGGCAAAGAGCATATTATGCAGTTTGCACCCGAAAATTGGATGATTTCAGATTTGGATAGCTTTACCAATCAGGTACCTTCCTCAGTCTCTATTGAGACGATTGAGGATTGCGAGATATTTTTAATTTCCAAATCAGACTTTATAGATATTGATAGCTTTGATAAAGAGGTGGTGGTAGACATCGCCAATAAGTTCAGGAACAACCTTATTGCATCCAACAAAAGAATTCTGGGACTACTAAGTGCTACATCTGAACAGCGTTACATCGATTTTACAGAAACATATCCCACATTGGTGCAAAGGCTCCCTTTAAAACTAATAGCTGCCTATATTGGGGTTACACCGGAATACTTAAGCGGTATTAGAAGAAGAATGGCTAAAAAAAGTGAGCATTAAATACCTTTCTTAAGGTATCTTATTTTTTACCGATTCACTTTACCGCAACTTTGTGCCATTATCAATTAAAAACATTTAAAAAAAATGGCAAATCAAGAAAACAACAAAGCAATACATATCTCTCTTTGGATTGCACAAGTACTATTGGCAGTTATGTTTATAATGGCAGGCTTAATGAAAGCTACACAGCCTATTGAAGCATTGGCAGAATCACTCCCATGGGTTTCATCAACTTCCTTAGGATTGGTTAGGTTTATTGGTGTTAGTGAATTATTAGGCGGTATAGGTCTAATCCTTCCTTCCTTGCTTCGTATCAAACCTTTTTTAACGGTATGGGCAGCAATCGGACTTGCAGTAGTTATGGTATTGGCAGCGATTTTTCATGCTTCCCGAGGTGAATACTCAGGTATTGGAGCTAATTTGGTATTTATGGCAATTGCTTTATTTGTAGCTTGGGGAAGAACAAAAAAAGCCCCCATTCTCGCAAAATAAATTCCCCAGCGAATTGATCGTCAATCATCAATAGCCCCCAGCTTCAGCTGGGGGATGGTGTGGGAGTAACTGATTTTGGACTTTAGCCCAAGCGATAACCCCCTATTGGTAATTTAAAGGAGCTGAATTCCAGTGGTTGAGCTTGTCGAAGCCAGATGTGGTTTTTAATCACCCATTTCTCCTTCAAATTTCGGTTTTAAAGCCTGATGGAATCACCTTTCACTTGAAATCAGGCAATCCCAGTCCATAATCCAAAGTGATTCCATGACTTTGGTCATATTGTTGCCTTTTTAATCAAAATTACGTTAAAAATATGGACTTAAATTAGTTACAAAACGTTATTCTCCCATGCCTTCGAATCGGAGATAAAACACTTTTTCCTTGATTAGTAGACCCGTTTATGAATTAAAGGCTTCTGAGAAAAGTAAAATAAATTCGTCCGACCATGAAAAAAAGCATCATCATTTTAATCATTGCATTTATCGGTATTAGTTCAGGCTTCGCTCAGGATTGGCAGACTGATTTCTCAAAAGCGAAAGAATTGGCCACTAAAGAAAAAAAGCCCATTATTTTGGTATTCCAAGGATCGGACTGGTGTGCGCCTTGCATTAAATTAAGTCGGGAAATTTGGAGTACCGAAACATTTATAACCTACGCTAAAGACAACTACATAATGTTTCAGGCCGATTTCCCTCGTAAAAAGAAAAATGCTCTTCCGGAAAAACAAGCTGCTGCCAACGCAAAGTTGGCTGAGATTTATGATAAAAATGGCGTTTTCCCATTGGTAGTTGTACTGGACAATAGAGGAAACTTATTGGGAGAAACGGGCTATAAGAAAACCACACCAAAAGCTTATATTCAGGAATTGGACAGTTTTATCAAGTAAAATGAGACTCATTGTTACGCTCATTGTAATTTCACTATCATTTACATCTCAGGCACAACAAGCTCACAAACGCACCCTGAAATTAATGGGGAGCAGATTTGATATCACGGTCGTTGCCGAAGATTCTATTACAGCAAAAAATTATATAGAAAGCGGAATAGAAGAAATCGACAGAATAGAAAAATTAATCTCTTCCTGGGATGAAAATTCTCAAACTTCAGAAATAAATAAATACGCTGGAATCAAACCAGTCAAAGTTGAGGCTGAACTATTCAACCTTATTGAGCGGGCCATGATGATTTCGAAATTGACGGATGGCGCGTTTGATATAACTTATGCCTCAATGGATAAAATCTGGAAGTTTGATGGCAGTATGAGAAAAATGCCTTCAGAGGAAGACATACGTGCTTCAGTAACCAAAGTTGGTTATAATAATATTTTGCTAGACAAAGAAAAGCTTACTGTGTTTCTCAAAATTAAGGGAATGAAAATAGGTTTTGGGGCCATTGGGAAGGGTTATGCAGCAGATATGGCAAAGAAATTACTTGTAGCTAAAGGAGTTACTTCTGGCATTATCAATGCTTCGGGCGATATGAATTCCTGGGGCAAGCAAGTAGATGGCAACGAATGGAAAGTGGCCATTACCAACCCACTCAATAAGAACAAGGTTTTTGCTTTGTTACCAATCAGCAATGGTGCTGTTGTCACCTCTGGAGACTACGAGAAATATGTTGAATTTAACGGCAAAAGGTATTCACACATTATTGACCCAAGAACAGGATATCCTTCAACTGGAATAATTAGTGTAACTGTTTTTGCGCCAAAGGCAGAACTCGCAGATGCCCTTGCTACTTCAGTATTTGTAATGGGCAAAGAAGCAGGATTGGACCGCATCAATCAACTTCCCAACATAGAATGCATCATTATAGATGACAAGGGAAACATTTCAAAATCGAATAACATAGCCATCGATAAATTATGAAAAAAATAATTTTAATATTCTCCATTATCACTTGTCTTTCAAATAGCTGTATGGTTGTAAAAGGATATGAGAAAATAAACATCAATGATCCGGACATGGGGCTTTCTGATAAGAAGTTTGACCGAAATGTAACCACTATGCATTCATACAGAGAAGCTGCAGTTGGTGCCAACGGTGGAAAAACTGGTGGTGGATGTGGCTGTAATTAATTAAACAAGAAATATGCATACCTTAAAATATATCATACTCCTTTGCTTGGTTACAACATCATTTGCAGGTTTTGCTCAAGATACTACCCAGGTATATAAAAAACGGGTATTAGAAAGCGCGGAAGTCGATATTCTATCGAGTTATTATAGTCAGGGCGGTGATAATGCCGCTGTAAGTGGTGGCATTGGAACCGAAGCTTTAACCGATTTCACTACCTCATTTATAATTTCTATCCCTTTAAACGATGATGACATTTTAACCATTGACGCAGGAATATCTGCATATACCTCTGCTTCATCCAGTAATATAGATCCATTTGATGGCGGAAATGCAGATGCTTTTCAGGCCTCCTCTGGCGCTTCCAAAAGTGATGTTTGGACAAATTTCACAGGAAGCTATAGCCATAGTTCTGACGACCGCAATTCCATTTGGTCTACAAGCATATCCTTCACCAATGAATATGACTATTTTTCAATAGGTGCAGGAGGCGCTTATACCAAACTCTTCAATGAGCAAAATACAGAACTTAGTGTAAAAGGGAATGTGTTTTTTGATTCCTGGACTACAATTTACCCAATAGAATTAAGACCTTTTTCGGGCGGAGAAAATGGTTTAACAAACAACTTATTTACTAACAATACCCTTACAGGCAACCCTAATTACAGTCCTATTTTTAATGAATATGCTGCCAAAGGACGAAATTCTTATTCGATGGGATTAGGAATTTCTCAAATCCTTCACAAGAATGTTCAAGGTTCAATGGCCTTGGATTTTGTACAACAGCAAGGCTTACTCTCTACTCCATTTCAAAGGGTCTACTTCAGCGATGTAGCAGACTCATTTATAGATGATTTCCAATTGGCAGACGCCAATGAGCGGCTTCCCGACAATAGGTTTAAAGTGGCGATTGGTGGGCGACTTAATTGGTACTTAAATGAGAGGCTTGCACTCAGAACATTTTACAGGTATTATTTCGATAACTGGGGAATTACTTCCTATACAGCCAGTATTGAGGTCCCAATCAAAGTTAGCAGTAAGTTTACTTTATATCCATCTTACAGATTTTATAACCAAACTGCTGCTGATTATTTTAATCCCTATGAAGGAGCAATGTCAACAGATGAATTTTACACTTCTGACTATGATTTGTCTGAATTCTCTGCCAATCAGTTCGGGTTTGGGGTCTCCTATACTGATATTTTCACCCAAGCCCATATTGCGAAATGGGGATTGAAGAGTATTGACCTTAAATTCTATCGGTACGACCGGAATACTTCATTTCGCTCCAATATGATTTCAGTGGGATTTAAATTCGTAAGGGATTAAGTGGAATAAAATATAAACCGAATTGATCCAACAAAATACTTAGAACTGTGCAGCAAAAAACATTAATTAAAAAGAAATGGCACTTCGATTTTAGAAAAAATATGGACACATTTTCAACCTTGGCTAAAGCCAATCCGATAAAAAATCAAAAAAATAGAATTTCAGAGGAATTTGCTTCTTTTGGAGCAATACACCTGAAAAATACAAGTCTGGAAAAGTCTACTAATTTTTGGACCAAAATAGTAGGTATGAAACTAAGAAAAAGTACTGAAAACAGTGCTGAATTTGGCACTGAAACCAAGACGTTGGTAGTCGTACACCAAACTGCCAAGACTCCTTTTAAAAAAGGCTATAGCGGGATTTACCACTTTGCTATTCATGCACCAAACAAAGGTGAATTTGCCAGAATGTTGCATCGTTTACATGACAACTACTATCCCTACTCACCTGTGGATCACACCATGTCAAAGTCACTTTATTTAGACGATCCAGATGGAATCAATGTGGAATTCACACTGGAAACTCCTGAAAGGTTCAAAAAAGTGATAAGTGACGGAGGAATCAAAATTGAAGATGCTACCGGTAACATCCTAGGTGCTTCGGTCTACCTCGACTTAGACAAGATACTGGAAAATTTGGAGAACAAAGATCTAGATAAACCGCTTTCCAAGCATACCTATATTGGCCATTTACACCTTTACGCCAACAATGTTCAAAAAGCCAATGCTTTTTATAAAAAATTAGGTTTTACTCAATTCAATAACTTCCCAGAATTTATGTTTGCCGATTTGGGCGCAGGAGGTCCTTACCAACACCGTTTGGCGATGAATTCCTGGCATGGAATGGAAAAACCATTGGCCCCAGCTGATCATGCTGGAATGGCTCATTTTCAACTTAACTATAGCACCAAAGAAAAACTAAGCGAGGCCTTAAATAATGTGACTGTATTTGAAGAAAAAAATGGATCCTATTGTGTATATGATCCTACAGGTAACAAGCTGCTTTTAACGATTGAATAATTGAAAAAGGGTAAAACCTGTAAAAAAGAACATTGCTTTACATTTAAAGAACAAGGTCTATGGTGAAAAGAACTTCTGAAAACTCCTCTTTATATGAATAAAGACAAATCAAAATGCGACGAAACAAGTGGGAAGTTAGTCCCCATTATCAACCTTAGTAATTGTGGTGATAAGGAAGATTGTATCCCTGCTTGTCCCTATGATGTATTGGAAATTCGTACAATTACTGCCGAAGATCGATTAACGCTGAATTTAAAAGGGAAATTAAAAACATTTTTCAAACCAAAAAAAGCCTATGTAAAAGCCCCGGATTTGTGTTATGCCTGTGGTATATGTGTTCAGGTTTGCCCAGAAAAAGCTATCAAACTTGCGCGAAGAAGCCTTTAATCTTTTATCCTATAATGGATTGCTCTTTCTCTCCAGTCTCAATTGTAGGATAGGCTACTGAAATCGTTAAATGGCCCTTATAAGATGGTTTTGAAAATACTTACCGATTAACCTTATTTTTGGGGCTTTAGAGGCATCCATTTCCCCTCCAAATTTTGGCTAAAGCCAGATGAAATGATATTGTCCTTTATAAATGGGCTCAAGCCCATTGCTATTGAGGGGTTTTCATGAATCAATTGGTGTGGAGGGAAAGCTGGGCTTTAGAACGAAAGTTGGAAACTTTCGGCATTTTAGGTCTAAGTTATGCTTCGCTAAACTTAGATCAGTGCATCCCAATGCAGCTCTGCAGACATAAGTATTTCCTTTAGAGGACAGACGGGTCAAACTATCTGAAAGAAAACCAATCATTTCCACTTTTTAAAGAAATTTCCGAAACCAAATTAAATATCAGTATCCAACACTTTAACTAAAAAAAGCAACCTTTCTAATGCTTCGAAAAAGCAGTTTATATGCTTTCTTAAAGCTGCACTAAAAACAGTAATATCATTTACACTTACCGGTAAGCAAATAAACGGGATAAAAGTAAATAAATCACTTAATATGCCCTATTTTTGCGTGTTGATTCAATGAGGTCATAAATAATCCCCCCACCTGTACCCACTGTAGTTGTATATGCAGGCATTCAAGGATATTTATCTAGGGATGAAAGCAATGGGAAGGACTTGACCCACTAAAACACTATCGAATATGAAGGCTTATTGGTGGAAAATATTAGCCATATTATTGCTGGCTTATACCATAATTGAAGGTTTATTGATTGATGTTCCCAGACTTCCCATTCTGAATGAAACCATCAGAGGATTGTTCTTTCATGTGACCATGTGGTTTGGGATGTTAATTATGCTGGTTGTGGCTGTAGTATATGGTGTAAGACATTTGAGAACGGGGAGCCTTGCTGACGATGACATGGCAGTTGAATTCACCAATGGGGCCATACTTTTTGGAGTCATTGGCATAACCACAGGCATGGTCTGGGCCAAGTTTACTTGGGGTGATTTTTGGACCAATGACCCTAAGCTCAATGCTTCAGCCATAGGATTGCTAATGTATTTCGCCTACCTGGTTCTTCGAAACTCCCTTACAGATGTTTACCAAAGAGCCAAAATCAGTGCTGTTTACAGCATTTTCGCTTTTGCGGTATTCATCCCTTTGATATTTATCCTCCCTAGGCTTACAGACAGCCTTCACCCCGGCAATGGTGGCAATCCAGGATTTAACGCTTATGATATGGACAGCAACCTTAGAAAGGTTTTTTATCCTGCCATTATCGGATGGACCTTATTAGGCGCTTGGATCAGTACAGTTAGGGTGAGGATTAGGCGCTTGGAAAGAAATTTAGAAGACAAATTGATCAATCAGTAATATGAAAAAGTTCATTATTATTTTCCTGTTTTTTATCAGCTTTTTCGTAAAAGCACAGGACAAAATAGGGATTACAGAAGAGGATTACCAAAATTCCGGTGTCGAGATGGCGGATAAAATGCGTTCTGAAGGAAAAATTTACGTATTAGTCAGCATAATTGGAATTGTTTTGGGAGGAATTCTCGTTTATGTGATACAAACTGACCGTAAAATCAGTGGTTTGGAGAAAAAATATAACGATTAAATCATGAAAAGAGGACATATTTTAGGCCTAGGCATTATTGCTGTTGCGATTGTCATCATTATCACTTCCATTGGTGATGCCAGCACATATGAAAGTTTTTCTACAGCCAAAACAATGGCTTTGAATGGAAAAACGGAAGCAATTCATGTTGTGGGTCAACTTAAGAAAGGTCAAAACGGTGAAGTAGAAGGTATTGAGGTGGGGGAAGACAAAACTTCTTTTACTTTCGTTATGGTAGACAATGATGGAACGGAGCAGCAGGTCTATTACAATGAACCTGTGCCCGCAGACTTTAAAAGATCAGAACAAGTAGTAGTCATAGGTACATACAAATCCAAAGAAATGTTTGTGGCGGAAAAAATCTTGATGAAGTGCCCTTCAAAATACCAGGAAACTGATGTAAAACCAAGCGCATCTTGATTACTTCCTGAACTATTATCCACTCAAAAAGAACCTTATAATGATGAATACCTTTATAGGTAACCTGGGGCATTTTATGGTAATTCTGGCTTTTGTCAGTGCCTTGGTCTCAGCTGTTTCCTACTATTATTACACCCGTGCGAGTGAGTTGGATAAACCATCCTGGAGAAATTTCAGTAGAATCACCTTTTATATCCACGGATTTGCAGCGGTATCCATAGCCTTCTGTTTATTCGAAATTATCTACAACCATCGCTTTGAATACTTTTACGCCTATTCACATTCCTCTAAAGGCCTGCCTGTACATTATATGATTTCCAGCTTCTGGGAAGGACAGGAAGGGGCATTTATCCTATGGATTTTCTGGGATGTTGTATTAGGACTGATTATTATTCATACCAATAAATTCTGGGAAGGCCCGGTAATGTTGGTATTTGCACTCGTACAGGCCTTTTTGGTTTCCATGATATTGGGAATTGTTATAGGCGACCTAAAAATTGGTAGCTCTCCATTTATGCTATTGCGTGAAGTTTCGGAGGCACCAATCTTTCAAATCAATCCGGAATACATTCCTGAAGACGGCACCGGTTTAAACCCATTGTTACAAAATATCTGGATGGTCATTCACCCGCCAACTTTGTTTTTGGGTTATGCCTCTACTTTGGTTCCTTTTGCATTTTTGATTGCAGGCTTGACACTCAAGCGATATTCTGAATGGATCAGACCTGCATTGCCTTGGGCTATTTTCTCTGCCATGATCTTGGGTATGGGGATAATTATGGGGGCCTATTGGGCCTATGTAACCTTAAATTTCGGAGGATATTGGAATTGGGATCCTGTAGAAAATGCAGTTTATGTACCATGGCTTATCATGGTGGCTGCCATACATACCATGATCACCTTCAAAAAAAGCAGTACAGCATTGAAAACATCAATGGTACTGGTAATTGCATCATTTATATTGGTATTGTATGCCACCTTCTTGGTAAGAAGCGGCGTATTGGGTGACTCTTCTGTACACTCCTTTACAGACCTAGGCCTGTCCGGACAATTACTCATTTATATGCTGTTCTTCTTGGCCATAGCCATCTTTCTTACCGTTAAAGAATGGAAACACATTCCAACTTCTGAGAAAGAGGCCTCTGTATATTCCAGAGAGTTTTGGATATTCATTGGCGCCACCACCCTTGCCTTGATGGCTTTTCAAGTAATTGTCCCAACTTCTATCCCTGCATACAATGCCTTGGTGGAAATATTTGGAGGGCTGTCAAATTTGGCTCCTCCGGCTGATCAGATAGGCTTCTATACAAAGTTCCAGCTTTGGTTTGCCGTCGCTTTGGCTTTATTAACAGGGGTTGGACAGTTTTTCTGGTGGAACAAAATGTCGAAAGACGACCTGAAAAATGCTTTGGTCACTCCATATATTATTTCTATGGTTTTGGCTGCCATAATCATTACCCTAGGCAAAGTTTACGACATTACCTATATCGTAATTGTTCTCTCCGGGGCATTCACTATTGTAGCCAATGGTACCATTCTACTCAAATTACTAAAGGGAAAGACATTCAAGTTGGCGGGGGGATCCCTTGCCCATATTGGCTTAGGAATGATCCTGATAGGTATCATGTTTTCTTCAGGTTATTCAGATACCATTTCTATCAACATGTCAGGATTGACTTACAAAAAGGATTGGGAAGATGACCTGAACAAGGAAAATGTACTACTTTGGATCAACAAACCACTTCAAATGAAGGACTATGAAGTCATCTACAGGGGCCGGTATAAGAAAGTAGTGGGTGTTCCGGGCTATGTTAAAGCAGACGCCATGGAATCCTTGGAAGGAATCAATGAAGCCTTGGCACTTGAAAACATTGAAGTTGATGGTAAAGCCTATTTCCAAAAAGGGGATACCTTAGATTTAGTCCTTGAGGAAAACTCCTATTTTAAGGTGGAGTACTACCAAGGCGAAGAGTTGAAATTCACGCTTTTCCCAATGTCACAGCCAAACCCAACCATGGGCTTGATCTCATCTCCGGACTCCAAAAAATAT
Source organism: Cyclobacterium sp. 1_MG-2023 (assembly GCF_030546805.1). Classification (GTDB taxonomy): domain Bacteria; phylum Bacteroidota; class Bacteroidia; order Cytophagales; family Cyclobacteriaceae; genus Cyclobacterium. The sequence continues at coordinate 51,674 of NZ_JAUOPC010000016.1, forward strand.
TTGACCAAAGACCTTTACACCCATGTATCGGCCATCAATGATTACGAAGAACCGGAATGGAATGACGACCAATTCATTAATGCAGCTCCTGGGGAGCAATTCTTTATCAATGACTTTGTTACCCAGTTTGAAAGTGCAGATGTAGTCAATGAAATTGATGGAGTGGCTTTAGAGGAGGGTGACATTGCTGTAAAAGCGGTGCTTAGCATAATGGATTATGATGTTAAGAAGGAACTGTCTCCTGTGTTTTTGATCCGTGGAAATCAAGTAGGTAAAATTGATTATATAGACCATGACCTAGGCATCAAGGTGGAAGTGGATAATATTGTTCCGGAAGAAAACAAATTTGTATTTAAGGTCAATACTTATCAAAAAGACTACGTTGTAATGAAAGCAGCAGTAAAACCAATGATCAATGTATTATGGCTTGGTACTGTCATTATGCTGATTGGTTTTTCGGTAGCCATTTATAGAAGATTTGATGAATTCCAAAAGATGAAAGCAAAAGGCCTGGAATAACGGCTGTTAAATAAAAGGTTTAAATTTTAACCCCTAATTAACATTAGGGGTTATTTTTTTATAAATTTATACACATGAAGCTTACGGTATCGGTCATAGGAACGGGAAATGTAGCCTGGCATCTATCTTCTGCATTAGAAAATGCAGGACATGAGGTTTTGGAAATTTATGGCAGAGATATCCATAAAGCCAACCAGCTTGCCTCAAGGCTTTATGCAACAGAAGCTCAAGATCATCTTGATTTTACTGAAAGCCATGCCAAGCTTTTCATTATTGCAGTAAGCGACCAAGCTGTATCCTCTGTAGCAGAAGCTATTTTACTACCTGAGGAGAGTATCTTGGTGCATACCAGCGGTACATTGGCTTTGGATATTTTATCCTACAGTTCAGCAGATTATACCGGTATTTTATATCCTTTACAAGGATTTACTAAAACCAGAGAATTATCATTTGAAGAAGTACCTTTTCTTTTGGAGTCTGGAGATAAAGGGACTTTGAAAACATTAAAAAAACTTTGCAAAAGCCTTAAATCCCCTGCTTATGAAATCCGATCCAAAGAGCGCAAATCAATACATGTAGCAGCGGTATTCGCCGCCAATTTCACCAACCACATGATCTATTTGGCGCAATCCATTATGAATCGGCACGACTTAGATTTTAATATTTTAAAACCGCTGATTATTGAGCAAATGAATAAAACACTCCAATTAGGTGCAGCTGATGCTCAAACAGGACCGGCAATAAGAGACGATATTGATACGATGGAAAATCACCACGATTTCTTGGCCTACGATGAACAGCTTGCAGAGATTTACAGAAGTATTTCTCAGAGCATTATGGACAGGGAAGAACTTTAAACACTGTCTCCCAATTCATTGCACCCAACAATAACCCATATAAAATTTGACCATATTACCTTGATTGAATGTAATCTCATTAGTTTTGTAACATGAAAAATCCAAAGGCGTCACCTGTTTTTACTTTTGGGGGGTTTGTAAAGATTATCCGTCTAGAAAACCTACTTCTAGTTGCCTTTGCACAATTAATGACCGCGTTCTTTTTGGTGGGCACAACCAAATCCGGCCTACCTGTTTTAGAAGATTATCACCTCTACTTGCTGATTATATCTACTGTAATTCTTACGGCTTCAGGTTATATGATCAATGATTATTATGATGTTAAAATTGATTATGTAAATAGACCTAAGGCAGTTGTGATTGGCAAGGGCATGAAAAGGAGAATGGTAATGATCCTTCATACAATAATGAATTTTATAGGCATATTGATTGGTACAGTGGTCCACCCTAAAATTGGTGCCATCACCTTTGTTGCTGCCTTTTTATTGTGGCTCTATAGTAACACCCTCAAACGCTTGCCCTTCATTGGTAACTTGACAGTAGCTTCCTTAACCGGTCTTGCCATTTGGATTGTTGGTATTTATTATCAAAAATCTGAATTATTAATCCTCACCTATGCATTATTCGCCTTTTTCATTAACTTAATGCGAGAGATCCTAAAGGATATTGAGGATCGAAATGGAGATAGGAAGCATGGATGTAAGACCTTACCCATTGTCCTGGGATTTAGGAAAACCAAAACCATAATATTTATTATTGCTTTCTTTTTTGTGGCCTCTATTTTATTTGTCACTTTCAAAATTAATGAACCGCAACTCTTTCTTTATTTCGGTGCCTTAAGTTTACTGTTCATCTTCTTTATGGTGAAAATTTATAAGGCAGATCGAAAATCTCATTTTACTGAATTGAGTACCATTTCAAAAATTCTTATGCTCACAGGTATACTGAGCATGGGGTTTCTATAATCACTAATTCAAAACTTATTAACCATGAAAAACAACCTTCTAATCCTATTTCTAATCACTTTGCCTTTGCTTTTTTCTTCTTGCTCGGGAAGTGAAAATCAATCCGACACAGAGGCAGAAGCCCTCACCGAAGAAAAACCAAAACTTTTCCCTGACGAAATTACAAAATTCACACCCCTACCTGAAAACCCAATTTTTACAGCTGCAAATGAAGGAGACTGGGATAGTGGCATAAGAGAAAGAGGTTTTATCATGAAAGAAGAAGACGGCTATCATATGTGGTACACCGGCTTTGATAAATATGATGATAACAGGATGCTCAAATTAGGCTATGCTTTCTCGGAAGACGGCATTGAATGGACACGTTATAAAGACAATCCTATTTTTAGTGAAAGTTGGGTGGAAGACATGATGGTGTGGAAAGAAGATGGAGTTTATTATATGTTTGCAGAAGGAAGGGGAGATATTGCCAAAATGCTAACCTCTACAGACCGAATCCACTGGGAAAACCAAGGAGACATTGATATAAGAAAAGTGGATGGCAGTCCGATAAGTGACGGACCTTACGGAACACCTACAGTATGGGTAGAAGATGGAGTATGGTATCTTTTTTACGAACGAGGAGATCTGGGCATCTGGCTGGCCACCTCAAAGGACCGGAAGGTATGGACAAATGTTCAGGATGACCCAATCATTAAAATCGGTCCCGAAGCTTATGACAAGTATGGGGTGGCTGTAAATAAAGTAATCAAATATCAAGGCAACTATTACGCTTATTACCATGCCACATCATTAGAGGACTGGAGTGATTGGACAATGAATATGGCAGTATCTCCGGACTTAAAGACTTGGACAAAATACTCAGAAAACCCAATCATGGGTGACAATAAATCCAGTGGTTTTCCTGTATATGATGGAGAAAAATTCAGGTTTTACACCATGCATCCTGAGGTAGTTATCCATTACCCTAGCAAATAAGATTTATTTAAGTTCGCAATTATGGGATTGAGATTAAAGATTACTTTGTAATTTTACAAAAAGGAATAAAACCAATTGAACATTGAAAAACATTGCCATTCTCGCTTCCGGTAGCGGTTCAAATGCAGAGAAAATTATCAATCATTTTCAGGGCTCTACCAAAGCTCGCATTTCATTAATTGCGTCAAATAAAAAGGCCGCCTATGTGCTTGAAAGAGCGAAAAAGCATGGTGTTCCCTCCCATACTTTCACCAAAGCGGAGCTGGAAAGCGGCAAACTTACCGAACTCCTTATCAATCAAAAAACTGACTTTGTGGTGCTTGCAGGCTTCTTGCTTCAAATCCCTGAAGATTTAATCAAAGCTTTTCCCAATCAAATGGTTAATATTCATCCTGCCTTATTGCCAAAATATGGGGGGCGGGGTATGTATGGAGACAATGTTCACAAGGCTGTTAAAGCTGCAGAGGAAAAGGAAACAGGAATTACCATCCACCTCGTCAATGAAAACTATGATGAGGGGAAAATTATCTTTCAAACGGCTGTAAAAATAGATAAAACAGATACCCCGGAACAAATTGCTGAAAAAGTCCATGTTCTGGAACATAAATACTATCCAAAAATCATTGAAAGTCTGATTTAATGCCTTGATTTTCCTAACTTTGTCACTTCATAAAGTTAAGTTCAAAAGTAAACACCAAACAATTCCCTTTTCTATCAATTTATCTTAATATAAAAATTTAGAGATAGAACTGAATATAAAAAATTACTATAGTAATGGCTGAAAAAAAAATACAATCTGCGCTTATCTCGGTATATTATAAAGACAACCTGGAACCGATCATTGAACAGTTAAAAAACCAGGGAGTAACCATCTATTCTACCGGTGGTACCCAGAAATTTATCGAAGACCAAGGTGCTGATGTAATCCCTGTAGAAGAGTTGACGGGCTACCCTTCCATATTTGGAGGTAGAGTAAAAACACTTCATCCTAAAGTTTTTGGAGGCATATTGCACAGAAGAGACAATAAAGGAGATATAGGGCAGGCCGAAGAATATGGTATTCCGGCTATTGACTTAGTAATTGTAGATCTTTACCCGTTTGAAGAGACTGTAGCCTCCGGGGCATCTGAGGAAGACATCATTGAAAAGATCGACATTGGAGGCATCGCTTTAATTAGGGCAGCAGCCAAGAACTTCAAAGATGTAACCATCATAGCTTCCAAGTCTCAATATGGTGAATTAGAAGATAAACTAAAAAACCAAGATGGAGCACTTTCATTGGCAGACCGCAAGTATTTTGCTGCGCAAGCTTTTAAAGTTTCTTCCAATTATGACACACATATATTCAACTATTTTAATCAGGAGGAAAATATACCTGCATTAAAAATTAGTGAAGAATCTGCCAAAGATTTAAGGTATGGAGAAAACCCACACCAAGAAGCACGTTTCTATGGTGACATCAATGCCTTATTTGACCAATTAAATGGCAAAGAATTGTCCTTTAATAATTTGGTGGATGTGGATGCTGCTGTTTCCCTAATTGCAGAATTCCAAGAAGAGACTGCTTTTGCCATCCTTAAGCACACCAATGCCTGTGGTGTTGCTCTCGGAGAAAGTGTAAAAGAAGCCTATGATAAAGCTTTTGCTGCTGACACGATTTCTGCCTTCGGTGGGGTGTTGATTACCAATAAAACGGTGGACTTGGCTGCGGCTGAAGCCATGCACAGCTTGTTTTTTGAAGTATTAATAGCGCCTGATTTTGACCAAGATGCTTTGGATTTGCTCAAAGGAAAGAAAAATAGAATCCTTTTGAAGCAAAAAATGAATATCGAAGGGACAAAGCAAGTTAAAACATTATTGAATGGATTTGTGGAACAGGACAAGGACCTGAAAACAGAATCTAAAGATCAATTTAAGGTCGTAACCAAGCTCTCTCCAACAGAGGCTGAAAAGGACGCTTTGGTATTTGCTTTAAAGATCTGTAAACATACCAAATCAAACACCATTATTCTAAGTAACCACGACCAGCTATTTTCTAGTGGTGTAGGACAGACCAGTAGAGTAGATGCATTGAAACAAGCCATAGAAAAAGCAAAAGCTTTTGGTTTTGACCTTAAAGGAGCGGTAATGGCATCTGATGCATTTTTCCCTTTCCCAGATTGTGTAGAAATCGCAGGTAATGAAGGTATATCAGCAGTGGTACAGCCCGGAGGTTCTATCAAAGACAAGGACAGTATTGCTTATTGTGATGCCAACGGCATGAGCATGGTGATGACAGGCGTCAGACATTTTAAACATTAATTGAAAATAATCCTCTTTGCATTGGATGCCAAGAGGATTATTTATTGGATTCAACTGGAAAATACAGTTTTCCAGTGTTTTTCCTTTTACATTGCCGGTATATTAGGTCCGGTAAATAACAAAGGAAAAACGAATTTAAAATAAGGCTTGAAAGCTCCTGAAATTAGCCTATATTAAGGTTGAGGGATGAAAGGAATATGGAGGGGTAAGAAATTGCAGTTTTCCCAGTTAATCATAGCATAACTATTGCTTAATTCGTGATAAATCTGATAATAACGCCTCGCCGGAACTTGGAACTTAAGCCAGCTTCGGATATTTATTCGGATTTAATTGCGTTAAATTTAAAGTAACAATAATCATTTAATTTAGAACAGATCAAAATGGGATTATTCGACTTTTTCTCAAGTGACATCGCCATTGACTTAGGAACAGCCAATACGCTGATCATACATAAAGAAAAAATTATTGTGGATGAACCATCCATAATCGCTATAGATAAAACCACCAATAAAGTATTGGCGGTAGGTCGTGAGGCCATGAACATGCATGAAAAAACTCATGAAAACATCAAGACCATCCGTCCATTAAAGGACGGGGTGATTGCAGATTTTTATGCGGCTGAGCAAATGATCCGGGGTTTAATTAAAATGATTCCGGGCCACAACAAAGGCATGTTTCCCCAATCTCATAGAATGGTCATCTGTATTCCTTCCGGTATCACGGAGGTAGAAAAACGAGCCGTAAGGGATTCGGCAGAACATGCAGGTGGTAAGGAGGTTTATATGGTTTATGAACCAATAGCTGCTGCTATAGGTATCGGGATTGACATAGAAAAACCTATGGGATCCATGATCGTAGATATTGGTGGAGGTACTACTGAAATTGCCCTAATTGCCCTTTCCGGGATAGTTGCAGACCAATCCATAAGGGTTGCCGGTGACACCTTTACTAAGGACATTTTAGATTATATGAGAAGGCAGCACAACCTGCTTATAGGAGAGAGATCTGCAGAGAAAGTGAAGATTGCGATTGGTTCTGCCTTAACAGAGCTGGATGATCCGCCGGAAGATTATGAAATCAGAGGTAGAGATTTGATGACAGGCATCCCTAAGGTAATTAAAGTTTCTTATTCTGAGATCGCTTTTGCCTTGGACAAGTCGGTATCTAAAATCGAAGAGGCTGTACTTAAAGCATTGGAGATAGCCCCCCCTGAACTTTCTGCAGACATTTATGACAATGGTATCCACCTAACTGGAGGGGGAGCTTTGTTGAAAGGTTTGGACCGAAGGTTGCATCAAAAAACCAAGCTGCCCATACACATTGCTGAGGATCCATTGAGAGCCGTGGTGAGGGGTACAGGAAATGCCTTGAAAAATATCAACCAATTCAGAACTGTTCTCATGACTTAAAAAGAAAATGCAACAAATCTTTCTATTTTTATATAGACTAAGGGCATTTATTCTTTTTCTGATTCTGGAATTACTGGCATTGGGGATTATTTTCACGCATAATTCACCCCAAGGAGCAGTTTATTTTAATAGTAGCAATAAATTTACGGGGCGATTATTGTCTTCAAAAAACAATTTTGTCTCGTATTTTACCCTCAATTCTACCAATAAAGCATTGGCTGAAAAAAATGCCTCCTTGCTTAATCGGTTGGATAGAATGACTGCTATTACTGATTCCGCTCATTTCAATTTAGACAGTTCCCTTAGTAATAATTTCAACTTCTGGTCGGCAAGGGTGATAAATAACTCAATCAACCTAAGTCAAAATTATATCACGCTGAATAAAGGCAGTTTAGACGGTGTGGAGGAAGGCATGGGGGTTTTCAATGAACAAGGAATTGTTGGTCGGGTAAAAGGTACGAGCAGTCATTTTTCTTCTGTAATATCTTTGTTGCACACAGACCTTCTGATTTCATCCAAAATAAAGAAATCAGAAGTCTTTGGCTCTACAAAATGGGATGGCGTAAACTCCAATGAAGCAAAACTGCTTTACGTTCCCCGCCATGTAAAGGTGGAACCTGGACAAGAAATTGTAACTTCGGGATACAATGCAGTATTTCCTGAAGGCTTACCCATTGGTAAAGTGAAGGAAGTTTCCCAAGGAAGTGAGACCAATTATCTAGACATTACGATTAGTTTAGGAGCGGACTTTAGTAAACTCAACTTCGTATATCTGGTAAAAAATGATCTCCGTGAAGAAATAGATAGTTTGGAAATGGAAATGGTGACCCCTAATCAATGACAACAATTAAAATACTCAAGTATAGCTTAAGCTTTTTTATTTACTTTCTGATTCAGGTATTTATCCTGAAGGATTTGGTCTTATTTGGTTATGCATTTTGCTTTTTATACGTGTTTTTCCTTCTAAACCTGCCCCATGAAGTCCCCACAATCCCGCTCTTGTTAATTGGTTTTTTCTTGGGCTTGCTAATCGATTTATTTTATGACAGTTTCGGAATTCATGCCGCCAGCACTGTTTTTCTGGCTTTTGTTCGCAATACCTGGATAAAAGTAATCATGCCCACAGGAGGATATGATGATAACGTGCCCCCTACTTTATTAAATACTGGAATAGGCTGGTACATTTTTTATAGCTTACCACTAATCCTCATTCATCATTTTATATTTTTTTATATTGATAGTTTAGGAACACAATTGTACCTCCCGCTCGTTATAAGAGTATTGAGCAGTATGGTTTTCACATTTCTATTGGGAACCATCGTTCAGGCTATATTTTACAAAAAAGAAAGGGTAGTATAAATGTACACAGGTAGGTCTTTAGTCGTTGCCATAACCATTGGGGTAATTGCTTTAATTTTATTGGGCAAATTATTTTTGATACAAGTAACGGATGATAGCTATCTAAGAAAAGCAGAGCGAAATGCCATTCAGAGAGTAGTAGACCACCCTTACCGGGGCTTGGTTTATGACAGAAACAATTCATTAATGGTATTCAATGACCCTGTCTTTGACCTAATGGTTATCCCTAAAGATTTCAGCCTAAAAGATACCACCAGGTTTTGTGAGTTATTTGAAATAGAAAAAGAAAATTTAATTAAGAATTTCACTGCCGCTAAACAATATTCTTGGGTAAAACCATACCCTTTAATCAAGCAAATTTCTAAAGAGGATTTTGCCAAAGTCCAAGATTTTCTCATCGATTACAAAGGCCTTTTTGTTATGACCAGATCTGTGCGTTCCTACCCGAGATCTTCAGCAGCGAATGTTTTGGGTTATATTGGAGAAATCAGCGGTTCTCAACTTTCCCGAGACAGTAGCAACTATTATGTCCAGGGTGATTATGTAGGCCATAGTGGAATCGAAGCTTATTATGAACCTGAGCTTCGTGGTAAAAAAGGCGTAAAATACAAATTGGTCAACGTAAGAGGAATAGAAAAAGGAGCCTTCAAAAACGGTGATCTAGACACCATGTCTGTTCCTGGTGAAAACCTCCAGTCTACCATAGACTTAAACTTGCAACTTTATGGTGAACAGCTTATGGAAGGTAAGCGAGGCTCCGTGGTGGCCATCGAGCCTAAGACCGGAGAGATTCTTTCTATCATTTCTGCTCCCTCTTATGACCCCAATGTACTCACCGGAGCAAAGTTTGGAGAAAACTATGAAGTTTTGAATAAAGACCCGGAAAAACCATTATTTAATCGACCAATCATGGCCATGTATCCCCCGGGTTCAATATTTAAGATTGTACAATCCCTAATCGGCCTTCAAGAGGGAATCATCACGCCAAACACGACTTTTGCTTGTAACAAGGCATTGGTTAATTGCCACAATCACCCCTCTCCTGTAAACCTTTTTGGTGCCATCAGAAATTCATGCAATCCCTATTACCATCAAGCATTTAGGCAAGTAATCAATCAGGAAATTTCTTCCAACACCTATACGGATACGCAAATAGGATTGGACAAATGGAGAGAGTCTGTGCTGAAATTTGGATTGAGTAATCGACTTGGGATAGATACCCATGGTGAAAAGTCGGGTTCAATCCCTTCAAGTGCCCTCTATGATAAAATTTATGGGAAAGGGCGTTGGAAATATTCAACCATTTACTCTTTGTCTATTGGGCAGGGTGAAATGTTGGTTACGCCACTTCAAATGGCAAATCTAGCAGCCATTTTTGCCAATAAGGGCTATTATTATACGCCGCATCTGGTTAAGGCCATCAACGACGATCCCTCCAGAATACCGGATAAGTTCAAAGAAAAAAGAGATTCCGGAATTGATGCCAAACATTTCGATTTGATACAGGATGCAATGGCCGAGGCGCTATATGGCACTGCCACCAGGGCCATAATGGAAGACATAGAAATTGCCGGAAAGACCGGAACAGCCCAAAACCCTGCGGGAGAAGACCATTCGGTTTTTATTGCTTTTGCTCCCAAAGATAATCCGAAAATTGCCATTTCAGTCTATGTGGAAAATGCAGGATGGGGAGGAAGAGCAGCGGCAAGTACTGCGAGCCTTTTGATAGAAAAGTACCTGACAGGGGAAGTCAATAGACCGGAGTTGGAGGAATATGTGCTAAAAGGAGATTTTATTTACTAAGTGAGACAGAAAGACACCAATTTACATAAAATAGACTGGGTTACCATAGGGCTATATTTTGCACTTGTTTTCATTGGCTGGCTAAATATTTATGCTGCAGTATATGATGAACAAAACGCCACATCCATATTTGACTTTTCCATAAATTCAGGGAAACAATTGATATGGATTGGAACGGCCGTAATATTGATCATTATCATTATGGTAGCAGACTACCGACTATTCCACAACCTTAGTCTGGTATTGTATGCTGTTTTTATCCTTATACTTTTGCTCACCCCTTTTATAGGTAAAGAGATCAATGGCCAAAGGGCTTGGTTTGAACTGGGGATTTTCAGGTTACAGCCAGCAGAGTTTACCAAATTTGCCACAGCATTGGTTTTGGCCAAGTTAATGGAAAATCCAAGTTTTGATTTAAGTAAGCTTAAAGATCAAATGAAAGCTGTAGGGCTGATCTTTCTTCCCATTGCGCTTATCTTACTTCAGCCTGACACAGGTACAGCCATGGTCTACAGTGCTTTTTTTATCATGCTTTACAGGGAAGGCATGCCTCAGAAGTACTATGTTATCGGCTTGTCTTTGGTGGGATTGACGATTCTTACCTTAGCCATTGAAAACAATCTTTATCTGTTTGGAAGCATTGCTGCGCTTATCCTCCTATTGATAATATTGAGTAAAAAGTCGTGGAAAAATGCTTTGGGATTTCTTCTATTAGGCTGCATCATGACCGCCTATGCCTTAAGCCTGGACTATGTAGTAGAAAAGCTCCCCGATCACCAACAAAACAGAATCATGGTATTGTTTGATCCGGGTGTAGACCCTTTGGGTGTTGGTTGGAATGTTACTCAATCTAAAATCGCCATTGGTTCCGGAGGTTTATTGGGGAAGGGTTACCTAGAAGGCACCCAGACAAAATTTGACTTTGTCCCTGAACAGCACACAGACTTTATTTTTTGTACTTTGGGAGAAGAATTTGGATGGATAGGCAGCCTGGTTATGATTTCCTTATTTGTGGCTTTATTGCTTCGGCTCGTCTTTCTGGCAGAAAGACAGAAAACACGCTTTTCAAGGATTTATGGGTATTGTGTGGTAAGCTTATTGTTTTTCCACTTTACGATCAATATAGCCATGACCATCGGCCTATTTCCTGTAGTAGGTATTCCCCTTCCATTTTTTAGTTATGGCGGATCTTCTCTTTGGTCATTTACTATATTGCTATTTATCTTCATTAAGCTTGACTCCAATAGAATTCAAATACTTGGAAGGAGTTACTAGCTATAGAACTGAACCTTGACAGCCTTACTATGCAAACAAAGAATTCTATTGGCTAAGATAGCTCAAACGGATTGTGCAATAGGATTCATGAATGGGTTGCAATCTCCAAACAGCAACGGAGTGACCTATTTTGAATTGGTTACACCAAGTAATAAAAGCTCTATTGCATATTGCGGGTTTATACATTTAATCGCTGTCCTATAAATGGAAGCTATTTTGGCGGTACTGTTCTTCTTCAACAATACCGCCAAAATTGTTCTCCACCAAGGTTAGTGATTTATCTATCGAAGTTAAAACCAAATTTAAGTAGCCGGGGTGTTGCCTAAGAGAATAAAAAGCCCTCCAGCTAAAGCAGCACCTAAAAGCGGACCTACAATAGGCACCCAACTGTAACTCCAATCAGAACTGCCTTTTCCCTTGATAGGAAGTAATTGATGCATGAACCTAGGCCCCAAGTCTCTGGCCGGGTTGATGGCATAACCTGTGGTACCACCTAAGGAAAGACCTATTACCCAAACTAAAAAGGCAACAGGCAAAGCACCTATGGAACCCAGTCCAATTGGAGTGCCATTTCCATCATCTATAACCGGACCGGTGGAATAAAGAATAACAATAATGAGTACGAAAGTACCGACCACCTCAGAAATAAAGTTTGAAGACAAATTCCTAATAGCAGGAGCTGTACCAAATGGAGCGAATTTTAACCCAGGGTCCTCGGTAATGTCAAAATGATCCTTATAAATCAAATAAGCCACTCCGGCTCCGAGCATTGCGCCCAACACTTGGGCCAAAACATAACCCGGTAGCAACTCCCATCCAAAATCACCTACAACAGCCAATGCCAGGCTAACTGCAGGATTCAGGTGAGCCCCACTATGCGGTCCTGCCACTACCACACCGATAAAAACCCCTAAAGCCCAAGCAGTCGTAATGACTATCCATCCTGAATTTTGACCTTTGGTTTGGTTTAATACTACATTGGCTACTACCCCTGACCCCATGGCCAATAGCAAAGCCGTTCCTATAAATTCAGCTATATAGACGTTCATAATTAATCGTTTAGCCAGTTTAATGAACGTTCTACTGCTTTATGCCAATAGTTTAAGGTTGGTTGCATGCTTGCAGCATCCTGCTTGGGTTCAAAAGATTCATCCGCTTTCCATAGCCCTCTGATTTCATCTAAATCCTTCCAATAACCAACAGCAAGCCCTGCAAGATAGGCGGCTCCCAATGCCGTGGTTTCGATGATTTCCGGCCTCTTAATCGAACATTGGTTTAAATCTGCTTGAAATTGCATTAAGAAATTATTGGCAGTAGCTCCACCATCTACACGCATTTCTTTGGTTTCTTCACCTGCATCTTTTTCCATGGCCTTCAATACATCATGCACTTGAAATGCAATGGCTTCCAACCCGGCCCTGGTCATATGTGCTTTAGTGGTTCCTCTGGTGATACCAAAAAATGCTCCCCTGGCTTCCTGGTCCCAATAGGGTGCTCCCATCCCCGTTAAAGCAGGGACAAAATACACGCCTCCATTGTCTTCCAAACCTGAAGCCATTGCTTCACTGTCCTTGGCATCTTGAAACAAGGATAACCCATCTCTAAGCCATTGAATGCCTGCTCCACCAATAAATACACTTCCTTCCAAGGCATAATTGACCTTGTCTCCTATTTGCCAAGCCACTGTTGTCAAAAGTTTGTTATTGGATTTCACAGGCTTTTCACCTGTATTCATTACCAAAAAGCAACCGGTCCCATAGGTGGTCTTGGCCATGCCCGGATCTGTACACAGCTGCCCAAAAAGGGCTGCCTGCTGGTCACCGGCAATGCCTGCGATAGGGATTTTTGCAGACAATAAATTTCCGGAAGTATGTCCATACACTTCACTGCTTGATTTAACTTCAGGCAAAATAGAAGCCGGAATACCCAAAAGATCAAGCAATTCCTGATCCCATTGTCTTTCATGGATATTGAAAAGCATGGTTCTGCTGGCATTGGTAATGTCTGTAATATGCTCTTTTCCTGCAGTCATTTTCCAAACAAGCCAGCTGTCCACAGTACCGAAACACAGCTCTCCTTTTTCGGCTTTTTCCTTGGCACCATCAACATTCTCAAGTATCCATTTGATCTTAGTCCCTGAAAAATAAGCATCGATTATCAAGCCCGTCTTGCTCTGAACCAAATCGGAATGGCCTTCCTCTTTTAGTTTGTTACAGTAAGCAGCTGTTCGTCGATCCTGCCATACAATGGCGTTGAAAACAGGCTCTCCTGTCTCTCTGTCCCAAATAATGGTTGTTTCTCTTTGGTTGGTGATGCCTATGGCTGCAACTTGGCTCGAGGTAATATTGGCTTTGGTTATGGCTTCGGTGGCCACTGAGGCTTGCGAAGTCCATATCTCCTTAGGATCGTGTTCAACCCAGCCGGTTTTCGGAAAAAATTGTTCGAAATCTTTTTGAGCGGAAGCTACAATTTGGCCTTCCTTGTTGAAAATTATGGCCCTTGAACTGGTGGTCCCCTGGTCCATGGCCATTAAGTATTGGTTATTTGGGTTCATTGAGTTTTAGCTATTTTATTAAGTACTTCTTGGCTAATTTATTAAATTCTTCCAACTCTTCAGTTATCCAAGCCTCATCTTTCTTAAGTTCTTTTGCCATAATCTCGGCTACTTTAGGGGCCATTTGCATGGAAGCTTTGGCATCAAGTAATAATATCCTACAACGTCTCGAGAGGAAATCTTCAATTTTCAAAGCCATTTCTTCCCTTACAGCCCACACCACTTCCGCGGCGGTATAAGGATAGGCTTCATGCAATCGTTCCTTCAATTCAGGTCTTTGCTTTTGCAAGTCCAAAACCAAAGCAGCATCTGCTCCATATAATTGCAAATGTCCCTCAATTTCTTCTTCACTATAGCCATGAAGATGCTTTTCTGCAGAGCTGCTTGCTAACTTTTGCAAACCATGATTTTTAAAATGGGCATCTACCGTATCTTCGCCCATTTTTCTAAAGGTAGTCCACTTGCCACCTGTGATGGTTATTAGATTGCTTTTTGAAACAATAACTTTGTGACTTCTGGAAATTTCCTTGGTTTTGGTACTGCCCTCTTTTGGAGCCGCAAGTGGCCTAAGACCTGCGAAAACTGAGAGCACATCCGATCGCTTTGGAGGTCTTACCAAATAGTTTTTGGCTGTTTCCAATATAAAATTAATTTCGGAAGCCAAAGGTCTTGGCTCCATCTTAGGCTTTTTCACCAAAGTATCAGTAGTACCAACTACCAATTTCCCTTCCCAAGGTACTGCAAATAAAACCCTCCCATCAGAGGTCTCCGGAATCATTAAGGCATCTTCTCCCCCCAAAAATGAACTGTCCATTACCAAGTGAATACCTTGACTAGGTTGTATCATTTTAGGAGCCTCAGGATTGTCCATTTGTAGAATTTTGTCTGCAAATACTCCGGTGGCATTGACAACAGATTTAGCAGATATCCTGTAATTGGTTTTGCCTATTAAATCCCTAAATACCAACCCATTAATTTTTCCATCTTCTCCCTTGGTCAACTTATTGACCCTGGCATAATTAAGGATACAGCCTCCCATTTCTATACAGGTTTTTGCAATGGCCAAGGCTAGCCTTGCATCATCGAATTGTCCATCATGGTACAAAATCCCACCTTTTAAGCCTCTTTGTTTGATTTGTGGTAGCCTTTTAATTGTCTCTTCCTTAGAAACAAACATGGATTTCCCCAAGCGTAAACTACCGGCCATCCAATCGTAAATTTTAAGCCCTAGCCCATACTTCAAGCGGTCAAAATAGGTATATAGTGGGATTACAAAGGGTTGATTAATGGTTAGGTGTGGCGCATTTTTCAATAAACGCCCGCGCTCCTTTAAGGCTTCTAATACCAAACCCACTTCTCCTTGTGCCAAATAGCGCACCCCGCCGTGCACCAATTTTGTACTCCTGCTGGAAGTCCCTTTAGCAAAATCTGATTTTTCTAGCAATAAGACTTTTAATCCTCTGGACAAAGCATCCAGTGCAACCCCTAACCCGGAGGCTCCCCCTCCAATAATTACCAGGTCCCAACTTCCCTTCTCCTCTTTGATTCTCGATAAACTGTTTTCTCTATTCATTGCCGGCTATTTACTCCACTAAAGTAACACAAAGAGAAATAAAAAGAAACAAAAGGAAATCATTTTCGTATATTTGAACCTCATTATTTCTCGAATTATGATCATTGCTAAAAGACACAAATACATATTGGACAAGCTTAAGGAAGCAGGTTATGTAAGTGTAGCTGCTTTGAGTAGAGAAATGGATGTCACAATGGTTACGGTGAGAAAAGACCTTAGAATTTTAGAAGAAAAGGGCTTGCTTTTCAGAACGCATGGAAGTGCCACTCCGGTATCTCCTTATGTCAACGACAAACCTGTCACAGAAAAAAGGCTGGTTCAAGTCAGCCAAAAGAATGCCATAGCAAGTAAGGCAACTGAACTACTTGTTCAAGATGATGTGATAATCATCGGCTCAGGCACAACCGTTTTGGCCTTTGCCCAATCCATACCAAGGACACTTTCTCTCACAGTGTTAACCGCGGCGATGAATGTGAGCATGGCATTAATGGATGTTCCTAAGGCTGAGGTTGTACAATTGGGCGGTGTGGTACGTAAGAGTAGCAGCTCAGTTGTGGGTCATTTTGCCGAAAACATGATAAAGGATTTTGCTTGTAGCAAACTATTTATCAGTGTAGATGGCATTGATCCTGAATTTGGCCTGACTACTTCCAATTTATTGGAAGCACATCTAAACAGCATCATGATTGCTTCAGCCCAAAAAACCATAGTTTTAGCAGACAGCAGCAAATTTGGTAAAAAAAGCTTTGGAAAGATTGCCAAGATTGAAGACATAGACACCTTAATCGTAGACAAGAATTTATCCACACATTATGTAGAGATGCTGGAAGAAAGAGGGGTTGAAGTCATATTGGTATAGGTGATTCGCTTTCTAGGAAAAATAAACCTATCATATTTTTAGTTATTCACTTCAAAAACCTCAGTTTTTATGATCATCTCACTCAAATCAGAAAATTTAATATCAAAGGTGAAGGTTTGATTGATGGTACTATCAGGTTGCCCTGATAGTTGGAAATTAATACTTGAGCCAATATTTCCAAAAAGCTCTATATCACTATTTTGCTTTTTGATATACTCAGGTATCGTAAGGTTTCCATTTATTTTAAATAGCTCATTCAGTTGCTCCCCAGGTAAGAATTCATTCCCTTGAGCATACACAGTTGATTCAGAGGTGATGACTATTGATTCAATTGCCTGAATAGGTTCAGGTAAGCGGGGACTACAAGCCATGGCAGTATTAATAAAGGAAAACCCAGGTTGAGCTATGGATGCCATGACTTCAGTATAATCCAGGTCAGCAATCCCAATTTGAATGGCCGCTAGATCGAAGTCAGTCGATTTTGTTTCAATGAAACCAGTAGAAGTTAAGCTACCTACTAAGACATACAACTCGGTGATTTTGGACTCCATGGGACTAAAAGGTCCACAATCATCAACACACGAAAATGGAATATTTGTCAGAACAACAAGGCTTAGTAAAACTAAAAGTCTTTTCATATGGTAAGGGGCCAAATCAACTGATACTTAACAAAAGAAGGCTTATCACAAGTTAATTAAATATCAATTCCCATAATTAGGATCACATGTATTTTCTTTAAGAAAAAGGGTAGGTATTAAATTAAATGAGCAGATTACTATTTCCCCCAATCAATCAAATGAATAATAGGATTTGGTTCTTCACCCTTGGTTTCGGAGACTCCATCCGTAATTAAATAAGAAACCCCATTTGACTTTGGAAGATAATGCCCTTCTAGGTTGTTTACTTTCACCCCATCCTTCACCAGCCAGGAACTTTCTTTTTTTCTGTTGTAACCAAAGAGATATGTATTCCCTTCAAAATAGTAGGTCACTAAATAATACATTTGATTGACCTCAATCCTTTCAATAAAAAACACTCTTTTTCCTTCCTCATTGACTATATTTTCAGAGAATTCGAACTTTAATAATGGAATAAAATCACCATTTTCATTGAGCTTAAACAGTGTATCTCTTTCTACTTGCTCCCTGAATGGACCAAGGGGGAAAAAGAAATAATTAATTGAATCAGGTCGAGTTATAAAAGATGGATGACGCCAAATGGTATTAGCGCCTCTACTCAACTTCGTCATTAAAGGTTTTAAACTATCTAAAGTAACAAATCCCCTGTCCTGATGAAAAATATTATTGATTGAAACTAGGCCCGAAGTTTCATCTTGAATAATGTCATCTGTTATTATCACATACCCATCTGGTGTTGGCGAAATATAAATGGGTGGGGAAGGTAAGCTTTCAGATTCAGCCAATAAATCACCATTCTCATTGAATTTCAAACTCTTTCTCAAAACATAATCTGTAACAACAATTGACTGATCCGTTGGATCAACAATCATGGACCTTACCTGTCTGTAGTTTCCCGGAGCTTCCCCATTTTCTCCTATTTTTTTGATATACTTCCCGGAATGGTCAAATTGAAGTATGCCATTTGCATGATTGATATAAATGAAATTTTCAGAGACGGCAATATTGTCTATATAACCTATTAAACTTTCTTCTGTAATTTCTAAAGGAATGCTGGTATAATTTGCTGCAATATCCTTAAGAAACACTTCTGTCTGATTGTAATGTTCAATCCGAATGGTTTGCAACCCATCCGTTTGTTCAGTCCCTCCTTTGTCCTGACAGGCATTGAATAAGCCTAATGCAAAAAAGACAATCACCATTACCTTCCTATTTATCATTTTTTTATTGGGTTTTAGAGACGACATATAATAGACCTTTTATTTCGTGGTATAATCAGCTCAAAATCAACCACTATTAACCTAAAAATAGCCAAGCGAATAGTCCAACTATCAATATAGTAACATTTAATAGGTATAAAAACCAATTGCATTTAAATGCTTCTATATCTTTATTAATAGACCATAGATCGAATCATACAGGAGAAGATTACATTAAAGTCAAAAAATAAATTTACTCCTTCAAAAGCCTACCATCACCCAGTTCAATGATGCGTGATGTTTTGTGTGCAAAATCCATGTCATGAGTCACCACTAAAAGTGTTTTGTTGTAGGCTTCGGTAAGCTCTTTAAAAATATTGAACACAATATCTGCATTTTTACTATCCAGGTTTCCGGTGGGCTCATCACACATGATAATTAAAGGATCATTGATCATGGCCCTGGCAATGGCTACTCGTTGCTTTTCTCCGCCTGATAGTTGATAGGCCATTTTATGGGCCAGTTTTTCAATCCCTAAATCTTTCAAAAATCCATAAGCATTGTGTTCCAGCTCTTCTTCACTTAATTTATCCAACTTAAACCCCGGCAACATTACATTCTTGAGGGCGGTAAATTCATTCAACAAATAATGAAATTGAAATACAAAGCCTATTTTCTCATTCCGTAAGGAAGCCAATTCTTTTTCTGATTTACCCCTAACACGTATTCCGTCTATTAGAAGTTCACCGGTAAAGTCAGTATCCATGGTGGAAAGAATATAGAGGAGCGTGGATTTTCCACTGCCTGATTTACCTATAATCGACGCGTACTCCCCTCTTGAAAGACTGAAGGAAACTTCTTTCAAAACATCAACTTTTACTGGATTCAGAAAAGATTTGCTGATTGATTTCGCCTCTAAAATAATATTCTTTCCCATTTATTTCCCTCTAATAATGATTACAGGGTCAACCTTACTTGCTTTTTTGGCAGGAAACCAGCCGGCCAAAAAGGTTGTCACCAAGGCGAATATTGCTGCTATGGAATAGTATTGTATGCCATAATCAATAGGATAGGTAGTTACCGCCGGCATGGTTGGGGAGTCAAATGGGATGGCATCTATGGTGATGGAAAGCAAGAAACCGAAAAGCACACCAACAAATCCTCCGACAATCCCAATACTCAGGCTGATTGAAATGAAAATCTTCTTCACATCAATACCGGCAAATCCTGTAGCTTTAAGTATGGCAATGGTATCCATCTTTTCATAAATGAGCATATTAAGAATATTATAAATACCAAATCCGGACACGATCAATAATGTAACCCCCACGGCATAGGAAATAATAGACCGCACACCACTTCCTGTTTCAAACTGAGCATTGGCCGTTTGAATATCTTCTGCATCAATTTTGAAGAAATGTTCATACTCTCTGGCGATTGCCGGCGCTTGGTTTAAATCCTTTAGTTTTACTTGGATGTCACTAATGTAATTATTGTTTTCTCCGAGTATTTTTTGGGTAGTTGACAAGCTGGCGAAACTCTGTACCTTATCTATCTCCGAAATTCCGGATTGAAAAAAGCCAATAACTTTTAAGGAAAACTGCTCGCCCTCTGTGCTGGTGACGGTGACAATATCACCTACCTTAGCCCGCATGGTATTGGCAGCTCCTTGACCCAATATTATGCTATTGCTGACATTATTTAGGTCCAAAGAATTTCCTCCAAGGATATAGTCATTGAAGGAGAAATAAGCTGCTTCCTTCTCAGGGTTTATCCCGTTTATAATTCCATTAAGATCTATATTGCCTAAATTATAAAAAACTTGAGCAGTAACTTTAGGTGCCACTCCCAATACCCTGCCATCATTAGAAAGCTTATCGATTATCTGCGGAGCATTGTATATTTCTTTTCGTGTATTGGTAGGTTTAACAGATTGGATAAAGTTATAATGATCCTTGAAATCTTCGCTTAATTCAATGGGTTGCACCTTGGAAGGAAGTATATCATTATAAAGCCTTACATGAGGTGTCCTATTCAAGACTATACCATCTAATAGTTGATTTAAACCCTCCATAAAACCCAATAGAGAAATAAAAAAAGCAATGCTAAAAGTAACACCTACAGCAGCAACAAGTGTTTGCTTCCATCTGGCTCGCATCAAGGCCCCGGAAATCTCTGTGATGTGTTTAACCTTCATTATTCCGGCAGTTCTATCCTTGTATTACTATCGATACCATCTTTAATTTCTACCAAATCATAATCCATCAATCCAGTTTCAACTGATTGGAGCGCTCCGCCTTCCAGAATTACCGAAGAATCATTGCGTAAATAATTTCTTGGGATGGTTAAAACCTCTTCTTTGGTTTGGATTAAAATACTGGCCTCAACTGTCAGATTAGGGAAAAGTTGAGCTGGCCTTTTGGTAAACTTCGCATCTGCCTGAAAGGACCTTGTACGTGTATTCATCATAGGGTCAATGGCAACAATCTCAGCTTCGAATACTTGAGACTGGTAACTGTCCATTCTAATAAATACCCGCTGACCTTTTTTCACCTTCACCCTATCTAATTCATCAATATTCAGTTGAATCAAAAAATCATCACCTCCGATCACAGCGGCTGCCTCTGAACCATTGATTAAATCCCCCTCTTCTCTATTTACCTTATAAACCACCCCATCCACTTCACTCTTAATGATATAATCGTTTTCCAATAATTTCGCGATTTCCAAATTGTTTTTGCTTTGCTCAGACTGTAGTTCAAGTTGCCTCTTTATCTCCTCATAATTGGTGTGGGCAGTGGCCAAGTTTAGTTGTGCATTTTCATAGTCCAATTGCCTTTTTTCCAAGGTAACTTTAGTGCCTATACTTTTGCCCCATAGCTTTCTTTGCCGCAGGTACAATAAGGAATCATTGGTCAATTTCTTTTTGGCCAGGTCTATGGCTTTTTTCGCATCAAGCAATTTATTTTCGTTTACCGAAAAATCAGCGGCTACCGATGCGAGCCTCGCATTTTCAGTAGCTATTTTTAAGTTTTTATTGTCCAATTGAAAAATTGGATCTCCCTTTATAACCAATGAACCTTCTCCTACAAAAACCTTTTCAATTGGGCCATTTACTTTTCCGTGGACTTCGTATTGGTTTTCACTTTTTATAGCTCCTGAGGCATATACACTTTCCGTGATATTTTTCACTTCAGGCCTAATGATATCACTTTTATTGCTGCAGGAGAACAAGAGGGATACAAACAACAGCAGTACAACTAGAATACAATTATTCATTCATCTTTTTTTATCAATCCAATTCTCACTTTACTGCGCATATAGCAACAGGTAGGTGATATTGGATTTAGGCCGAAGTCAAGCCCTTTCCAGCCTTTAATTAATGTAATTTCCTATTAATTTAGTAAGTATAAGTAAAAGATATATTATAATCAACCTATTTAAACGGCCTTAATAAAACCCACTTATCCACAATTGAAATGGAAGGATGCCATCCCAAACCAAATAGCATTAAAAACATAGATGAAGGAACGATGGAGCAGCATGCAAAAAACTTGAAAAGAATCAAATAACATTTATTGTCAATCTCAAGCTTTGCCTGTCGGTTTGATCAATAATTCATTGACGTTCACTGTGGCCGGTTGATTTAAGACATATAACACTGCATCAGCAATGTTTTCCGGTTGAAGCTTGGCTTCCTCTCCTCCATAACCTTTGTCCTCCAGCAATTCTTTGTCAGTAATATCATCCCTGAGATTGGTGTCTACTGTTCCCGGCTCGATGGAAGCCACTCGAATATTAAATTCCGGAGACAACTCCATGCGCATAGCCCTTGACAAGGCAATTAGTGCCGCTTTAGACGCCCCATAAACAGCTCCTCCTTGATACAACTCTTTACCGTCTACAGAGGTAATGTTTACTATATGTCCGGACTTTTGCCGCTTCATATTCGGCAAAACTTCATAAATACAACGAAGCACTCCCTTCACATTTACATCTATGGTCTGCAACCATTCCTCAAGGTGCCTGTTCTTCATATAACTCAACGGCATTACACCGGCAGCATTTACTAGAATATCAATTTGACTGTATTTGTTTCCAATTATCTTAAAACCTTGGGATACACTTTGGCTATCACTTACATCCATTTCCACCGCCATGCTTTCGTGAGGCAATTTTGATTGGATGTCTTGTAACTTTTCAATGCTTCTACTGGCCAATATCACTGTACATCCATTTTCGGAAAGTGTGGTCGCTATTGCCTTTCCAATGCCACTACTTGCTCCTGTAATTACTGCAATCTTGTTTTCAAACTTCATAATAGTTGGATTTAGCTAAATATTCATTTGGAATATCCGGTTCAAAAATCAAACCATTCTCCTTAATGGGAAACTAAATCTACAGGATTAGAAGCTTTTACCTTAAGGTAGTCCACAAGAAACACTCTTTCATAAGGCGAAAGTAAAGAGCGCAGTATCAACCCTTTTATCCATTCTTTTTACCTTCTCCCTTTTCTGTATGGATAAAAGCATCCAAACGTTTTTGATAGGTAGCCTTGTCGTCTTCATAAACAGGCATCAGCCCCTTTTTCTCAGGAAAGGTTTCCATATGTAGTGTTTGTGTAGGGAAAGCAAACCTTACCCCAAGCTCATTGGCCAGCCTAATGGCAGACAAGATCAATTCTTCTCTGGCCTTTAATTCTTCCGGCCAAGAAGGCACCTTAAAAAAGACATAAAACATGATGTCCAGACTATAGGCTGAAAGATTATTTAAGTAAATATTATAATAGTCTTTTCTGGTTTTAGGATGATTTTGAACAATCTTTCGTAAGCCACTTAAATAAACTTCAATTAACTCCGGGGGAGTATCATAGGTAATGGTAATATTGGTATAAAATCTCCGGTATTTTCTCAGTCCATGGTTGTCTACGGTGGCATCAGCAATTTTACCATTGGGGATATAGACCAGTGAGTTTCTAAAAGTCCTGACCCTGGTTGATCGAAAGCCTACTTCTTCTACTGTACCGTCTACTTCCCCGCTAGTAATCCAATCCCCTACCTGAAAAGGTTTGTCAATAAAAATCATGACCGAACCGAAAAAATTCTTGATGGTATCCTGAGCGGCTAAGGCAAAAGCAAGACCACCAATGGACAAACCGGTAAGGAAAGGTACGATATCGATCCGTAAGCCATATTTCAATATAAATAGAGACCCAATGACAATAACAAATGTCTTAAGGGTCTTTCGTACCAAAGGCACCAACTGGTCATCTAAGGTGGAAGTTGTTTTATCCGCCATCCTTGCCATGTAAGCAGAAAGCACATTGACCAACTTATAAAAGATAACCGTAACAATAAATGGTTCGGCTGCATTAAGAAGGATAGTAACCCAAGAGGCAACACTAATAGGCAGTTGTAAAACCCTAATAAATATTGCCAAGAGCAAAATAATAATATAAATACTTATTATTCTTGCCACCGGCAGTAAATACTGCTTAGCAATTTGGCCATAACCGGATTTGATAAGAAAGTAATAAAAAAGCCGATCAATCAGCAGCGTAAAAAGTTTATGGCTTGTAAAAACCATCAACACCAAAAAGAATATGCCTATTAATTGCCATAGGTAAAGCCCAAAGTAATTTTGATTGCCCAACCTAGGCAGTATTTCTAGCAATTTGGCTGTACCCATCGGGTAGGTCTCCTGATGCAAGGCTTTGATATTTTTTACCGTCGCGGAAGAAAATTTCCAGCGGTTGCCAACTTTTACCAAATAAACCGAGGGAAGTATTAACTCATCAAAGACATACACATGCTGCCCATTTCTCAGCGTATCTCTATACTCAGCAGTATTTGGGACAGTATTCATCCGCACATAAACACCTTTACCATCAAATATCTGCTTTAACTTAACTGCCAAAGCTGCTGCATCCTGCCCCTCGCTCCCCTCCATATCCAATGCCTTAGCGGCGATTTCCGGATTATAGTTGGGCTCATTCAGGTTATAAAAAAAAGTATATGTTGTATGATAGGGAGAACTGAAATTATTGTGATCTGTGGTATCTTCCAGCACCAGGGAACCGGAATTGAATACTTGTGCTTGCAAAGATGATACAAAGCCTAAAAAAATAAAAAACCCAATTCCAATTATATTTCGCATGCAATTATTCATTGTTAAAATTCTCTCTTTAATAAAACCAATCTTTGATCTGTTTTTATAATGGTATTTTGTATTCGTAAAGTTTATCTCCAAAAAGGGTCACCAAAGTATAAGCATTGTCGCTACCCGAAAAGTGGATCCAAAGGCTCTGACTAACGCTTATCGGCTTCTGGTTAATTAACTGGCCTTTGGCATTATAAAGATAGGCGAATTCCTGAACCTTATCTAAAACGGCAAAAATCTCATTCGCCTCTCCAAAAGAAAAATATTTATATTCCAAATCGTTTGATGGAATGCTCATTTCAAACAGTTGTTCCTCATTCGGCCGAAGCACCTTGAGTTTGTTGTACTCCTCTACTACCCATACATATTCGCTTTTACTTTGATCATTTACTAGGCTAAACTTAGTATCCGTATCAGGACGGAGCAGTTGGTTTCTATAAGTAATTTCCCCATTAAAATTTAACTTTAGTACCTCCCCTTCCTCATTTATGGTGACAAGTTTAGAAGGCTCATTGTTGTTTCCTTCTTCAATGGCGTACCCTGTATTTACACCGTTTCCAAGGAGTATTCCTCCTCCTACCCTCAGCTCTCCTCGGCGGTTGTACAGGTTTAGCTTGCCATTGGTATGAAGGCTTATCATAAAGTCTCCCAAATCGGCTTCCCTATGGTGGCTCGGTAAATAACTGAGCGGCCCACTATTATTGTCATTGGGATTCCAGCCGTCCAATACATTGCCTTTCTTGTCATATAAAAACAAGTCCCCGTCCGTAGTGGCTACAAAAAATCTGTAATTTCTGTTATTGTCGTAATCCAATACGTTCAAATGCGCTATTTCTTTTTCCGCTTCTACAGGGAAGGGGTATCCAGGCAGCAAGTTCCCATACCTATCCAAGGCATAAATAAAGTCTTTGGTTGCAAAAACAACCTGGAGCTTACCATTTTTATAATAGTCTATTTGATGTACATCACCCACGATTGCTCCCGGAATTTGTTGTGCGAAGACCTTCTCTCCTTCCTCACTAATCAAATGGATAAAATGATCCTCATCCTGAACCAAGAAATCAGTGCTTTTGTCATTAAAATTCCGAATGCCGGAAGGCCCGAATATGAGCTGCTTACCAAAGTCAGTACTATTAGATTCGGAAAGGACCAATTGCTTGTTGGTATCTGCTTCTCCCAAATCAATATTTAACTTAATGGCTGCATTACCTTCTTTAAAAATTGAGATATTAAGCCAGTCGAAGGAACCAAATACAGGTTCATATTTCTGAAAAACAGGGCTCCAAGAAGGGTCGCTATTTCTAATTAAAATGGGGTAAAAACGGTCATTGTTTACAATTATCCGGACAGGAGACCCGTTATTTTGATCCTTTAAAATATCCTTATAGGCCAGAGACTTGCCCCATGTATTGTCATTGTAATGATCTTCCAAAAGGTTTTTTACCGTCTTGAGACTATTGCCAATTATCAAATGATTGCCCGTCATGGAAATATAGCTCCTAGAAAACCCGGTGAAGTTCCCTTCAAAGACATGGGCCGGAAATTCTTCTATATCAAGCATAAATATTTCCTTGCCCATGAAATATTCTTTGAAAAGTTTAGTACTATCATTCTGACTCACTTCTAAGGCAAATTTCTCCAAATTTTGGTACCTGCGTTCAGTGTTTTCAGGATTAAGCAAAAGAATTTGATTCGGGTTTTTATCAAAAAGATTCTCCTCAAGCACCATGGTTGCTTCTCCCCCCAACCCATTGATAAAATCTTGTATTTCTTCACTTTCTTCCAGCGTTGTTGCAACCAGAGGCCTTGGATTAAAGGCCCTATTTGGTACTTGTTTGAACCCATTAAAATTGGGAAACAAATACCGCGTAATCCATGCCGCCCTATTGCTAATGACCGGAGCAAAAGAAATTCCACTTGGGGTTTCCCCTACAGTTTCTATTGTACCGGATTCCCCTTCGGTAAAAAATTGACCACTAAAAGATATGGATGAATCCCTAAAGGAAGGAATTAAATTAGCAGACAGTTTATTCTCTCTTAATTTTCGCAACAATAATTCCGCATTGTTGGCAGTCAATTCATTTACCAGAGCAGCAAAACCTTCCCCAGAAAGTCTCAATACTCCTTGGGGATTCAATGGTTTAGAAGGTTGAAACAAATGAGGATAGGATTGCTTGAAGTTTTTCAACTCAAGGGATTTGGCATACCTTATTCCATCTTCTACCAAAAACGAAGTATGGCTTCCCATAAGCACATTCTCATAAAGGGCGAATGTAAAGGCCTGCGATTCCGTCTCAGTTTGTATTTCGTAAAGCTCTACCCCACTGTAAAGCCTCCTTTTCAAACCATTACCCCCTTGGTTTGGGCTAGGCTTAAGTTTTTCAATAAACTCTAAAAACTGCTCATCGTTGAATGCTACGGCAATTAAAAAACCAAAGGCGCCCTTTCCTGTGGGGTGTAAAGAAAGCCTAAACCGCTGGCCCTTGAGGTATTTGTCAAGATTACCATTTTTACCGGTGACACTGTCTAATAAAATTAGTTGAGACTCCACCGTTGCCAAGGCAGGGATATTGTGAAGTTTTTCCCAAACAGGCTGGTTGACCAAATTATTCCAATAGCCTACCGGATCATTTGTCTCAAAAACAAAAATGGCATTTGGTGGAATAACTTCCATACCATTTAATTTGGAGTCAAAAAAATCGCTCTTTATCAGCAAAAAGCCGAGAAATCCAAACACCAAAATTAATAAAATTACCAGCAGATTTTTCAATAGGCTATTGTCTTTTAATGTTTATCAACTACTATCAAAACAACAAAAAAATCCCAACTATTCAAAGTTGGGATTTTCATAAAAAAGGTTAATTATTCAATTATTTGTTACCGATTTTATCCAAAACCGACATCACTTCTTTCACATGATTTCTAGAAACTTCTAATAATGCTTTTTCATCATCATTCAAGTCCAATTCAATCACTTTCTCAATACCATTTTTACCAAGGATTACCGGCACCCCTAGATAACAGTC
This sequence comes from Cyclobacterium sp. 1_MG-2023, assembly GCF_030546805.1. Lineage (GTDB taxonomy): Bacteria > Bacteroidota > Bacteroidia > Cytophagales > Cyclobacteriaceae > Cyclobacterium. The sequence continues at coordinate 79,148 of NZ_JAUOPC010000016.1, forward strand.
ATCAATTCCATATTCTCCTTCAAGCTTAACACATACAGGGAATACTCTTTTTTGATTTTTTACAATCGCTTCTACCATTTGAGCAGCAGCAGATCCGGGAGCATACCATGCAGAGGTACCCATCAACTTCACAAGTTCTCCTCCTCCGGATTTTGTTCTAGCGATAATCGCGTCTAAAGTATCCTTATCGATCAATTCAGTAACAGGGATACCTGCAACTGTAGTGTATCGAGGCAATGGTACCATGGTATCTCCATGTCCCCCCATCAATATCGCTTGGATTTCTTTAGGAGAGATATCAAGTGCCTCAGCCAAGAAAGCCCTATATCTTGCTGTATCTAGGATACCAGCCATACCAATCACTCTTGTTCTTGGTAATTTAGAAACGATATGCGCTTGGTAAGTCATTACATCCAATGGATTGGAAACGATGATGATAATGGCCTCAGGAGAATGTTTAATCACATTTTCTGTAACCATTTTCACAATTCCTGCATTGGTTTCGATCAAATCATCTCTGGTCATGCCCGGCTTACGTGGTAAACCTGAAGTAATCACCACCACATCAGATCCGGCAGTTTTAGAATAATCATTTGTACTCCCGACAGTCCTGCTATCATACGCATTGATAGGGGCTTTTTGCCAGATGTCTAAAGCTTTGCCTTCAGCCACACCTTCTTTGATGTCTACTAAGACAATTTCCTCTGCTATTTCTCGGTAAGCCAATACATCAGCACATGTGGCACCAACATTTCCGGCTCCGACTACGGTTACTTTTGTCATCTTTTATAATCGATTTAGATTAATGTTTTATCAAAATTTGCGCTAAGATATTAAAGAATGTGCTTTATATGAAGGAAACCTTATAATTATTCAAACATCTGTCCAAGGTTAAAAAAACCATAGGACTTCTTGTAAGAAGAAAAAAGCTGTTGATTTCTGCGGTCATAGAAGGTGGCCAGAGAACTCATCATTTTAGCCTTTATCTTTTGATTGCTGTGAAAGATATCCAAGACAGCATAATTTGGAATCACCCATAACACAGCCTCCTCTGTGCTTACTATAGCCGTATAAATTCTTTTGGAGTTTTCGAGTAGGGAATTTTCCCCAAAAGGCTCCCCTTCATTAATTTTAATAATGGTTTCAAAATCCGTTCGGATATCGATATTGAGGGTTACTTCACCTTTTTCAAGGATATACAGTGCCTGACTGGGATCATTTCTAAAAAACACCACCTCATCTTGCACATATTTTCTTTGGTGAATAGCCGGCAGGAATTGCGACATCTCGTCAAAAGTTAAATGCGTGAAAAACTTGACTTTTCCTAAAAAGGCGAACTTCTTTCGCTCTGACGGACTATAGGTTTTCTTAAAAGGATTTTTCATTGTTTAGTTTTTTAACATAAAACACCTTCTTGGTTCTACTGCTAATTTTGAACCTGTCATCAATTCTTAAGCCCACTAGCCAAACGATCTTGTCACCGGAACACATAACCTTCACTTCATTTTTTTTAATTAGTGGCACTTTTTTGTCGATCAAAAAATCACTTACCTTCTTAAAATTCTGCATCCCTAAAGGCATGAATTTATCCCCTTTTTTCCAGTTTCTCAAGACCAAAGGGAATTCCAATAAATCAAAATCCAATAAGGCATTTTGAGCTGAACGATCCAACACTGCTGCCTTATTTAGTTGGGAACAACTGTACCTTTGCTTTCCTCTCAAAGCAAAACCATCATCAGCAAAGCCTATTTCGATACGATCAGCCTCCTCTGTTTGTTTTCCTAAAATCAAACAATCCCTATCGATATTTAATAACCAGCCTTCTGAAAGAAATTGTCTACCTGCCTCTTGACGTTCTACAGCATACAAGATATCCTCTATCTGCGCATATACAAAACCTTTTTTTCTCAACCAATAAAAAAGCAATGATGATTTTCCCGGTAAGCCGACCAAACTTGAAAATGGCAGCACCTCATACCCTTCTTCTGAAACAACATGTTCATTGACCCAGAGGTCGAAAAAATGAAAAAATGCCTTTCCTGTGTCTTTCAGCCTGTCAAAGCTATATTGGATTAATTCAGGTCCTTTTGGGTCAAATTCAAGAAGCAAAGGCAAAAATTTATGCCTGATAAAGTTTCTTTTATAAATGGTTTTGGCATTGCTCTGATCTTCTCTCCATTGCAGCCCATTGCTTTCCAGATAAGTCTTTATTTCATTCCTAGAAAAGGGAAGCAATGGCCTTCGAATAAAATCTCTTTTACTACTCATGCCATATACACCTTCTATTCCTGTTCCTCGCAACAAGTTGAGCATTACGGTTTCTATTTGATCATCAGCATGATGGGCAACTAACACCCCATCAGTCTCTAAACAGGAATTGAGTTCCTTAAACCAACTGTACCTTAGCTCTCTTGCCGCCATTTGCAGAGAAATCCCATGGTTACCCATATAGGCATGGGTGTCAAAAGCCTTGGTGTGCACAGGTACACCCAGTTGCCTGCCTAAGTTAATTACGAAAAGCTCATCCTCATCACTAGCTACTCCACGCAGTTGAAAATTACAATGTGCTATTGAGATTTTAAAGCCGGCCTTAGTAAGCAAATGGGCTAAAACGACACTATCCACCCCACCACTAACCGCGACAAGATAGGGCAATTGCACATCTAAAATTTTATTTTTGCGTACATGATTGATAAATCGTTCCAGCATAAACCAAAAGTACTATTTTATATTAATTTTGCCTCGGAAATCAATTCGAATGACAAAAATCAAAATTATTTTATTTTGCATACTTACTAGCTTGGCCCTATCAAAGGCAATGGCTCAGGAAAATAATGGTCGCCTAGAAATCCTACAAGCTGACTCACTTTTGGGTGGGGAAGGTTTTGAAAGGTTAATCACAGATGTAATAATGAAACACAAAACTTCATTGATCTACTGTGACTCTGCACATTTTTATTCTGAGGAGAACCTTGCCAAACTTTTCGGTAATGTGAAAATCGATGACAAACAAGATTCAGTTACCGTTACTAGCCGCTACGCAGAATATGATGGCGACACCCAGCTGGCTTTGTTGAGAAACAATGTGGTGCTGGTCAACGAAGGCACCACCCTATATACCGATTTCCTTGATTATAACAGAGCCACAGGCGAAGCCATCTATTTCAATTCCGGAATGGTCAAAGACAGTACCAATGTTTTGACCAGTGAAAAAGGGCTGTACGAAACACAAATTGAAAAAATAACTTTCAATAAAAAGGTGGTCTTGGAAAATCCTGACTACACCATGAAATCAAATACGCTGTATTACTATACCACCACAAAAATTGCAGAAACTGAAAAGCTTACCAACATCCTTTCCAAAGATGGCAATAAGCTGAATGCCCAAAAGGGAAGTTTTTATGATACTGAAAATAAAATTTTCCGCTTTTATGATGGGGATGTAGAATCCGAAAACAGTATTGTGTACGGGGAGACGCTTTTCTTTGACGAAAAGTCCCAATACTATGAAGCCAAAAAGAATGTAAGTATCCTAAACAAGGAAAGAAATGTAGAAGTATTTGGTGATGAAGGAAAATATTGGGAGGAGAGGCAGTACTCTGAGGTTTATGGAAAGGCATTGGTAAGGAAATATTTTGACGCAGATACCTTGCTTATGATTGCCGACACCCTTATCACTCAAGACGGAGAGAATGCTGAAGAAAAGTATACCCTAGCCTATCCCAACATGCGTTTGATTAAATCTGAACTGGCAGGGCGATCTGATTCTATGGCTTATATTTATGCCGATTCAACTGTTCACTTGTATTCAGATCCGGTACTTTGGAGCAATAAAAGTCAAATCACAGCTGACAGTATTAATTTCTTGATTTCCAATCAAGAGATAGATCGGGCATTATTAAAGGACAATGCTTTTGCTATCACCAGAGACACCATAGGAAACTTTAACCAGATCAAGGGAAGAAAGATGACCGGGTATTTTATAGAGAGCGAAATGGACAAACTTGATGTAGAAGGAAATGGAGAGTCCTTGTATTTTGCGGTAGAAAATGACACCACAATCAAGGGTTTAAACAAATTGTTGTGCGGTAGAATAATCATGGAGTTCAAAGGGGGAACTGTCTCTAGGATTAGCCATACCATAAAACCTGAAGCATCCTTTACACCACCGCATTTATTTGAAGAAGGGGATCAAAATTTAGAAGGTTTTTCATGGAGGTCTGACGAAAGACCCAGTCGAAAAACTATAAATGACTGGAGAACACCAAAAATAAGGGACAAAAACCGGTATAGTTTTTTTGATGAGCCTGATGTTATGCTCCCTTACCCTGAGAATGATGAACTACAAATTATTACCGATAATTAAATCGAATTACAGTACATCTTACATTTTTTTGAAGTTTCGGATTCCGGAGAAAATTTTCCAACGGTGATTTGTGAAAAAAATTTTATCATTGTTAACATTTTTTAACCCAAACCTACCTATAAAGTGGAACCAATTTGGTATTTTTATACGTATATACTTCTAAACGAGGGAGAAAATCTTTGTTAACGAAACAGGAAATTTATTGAACTAGACTTTACATGAAATTATTTTTATCACTTTTAATCACCTTACAGTTGTTTGCGCTACAGTTTGTAGACGCAAGACAAGTTCGTGTGTTGAGTGATAAAATTGAATTCAATGGTAAAGTGAACACCACCCAAAGAAAAACACTTATCCTACAAAACGATGCCAAAGAAAGTGCCACCTATTATCTTCGCTACTTGCAAGGCAATGTTGGTTCTTCACAAAACATTCTTATTTGTATCGGCGATAACTGCTTTGACCCGAGAAAGGATCTTTCACAGATTAGGTTTACACTTGAGCCCGGGGAAGTCACTACAAATATCTATATAGAATTTGAGTTGGGTATCACAGCCACCAAAGGAACATTTGATTTACATTTCTTCAACACCTCCAACAACAGGGATGCGTTTATAGTTGAAAATGTTTACAATGTAGTTTCTGATCAACCATCAGATAATTTTAGTCATAAAGATGTGGACTTGGATGAAATCTATCCTAATCCAAGTGTAAGAACTGCACAGTTGGATTATAAAATTAAAAACTCGAGCGCGAATGTTCGCGTAGTGATCAATAGTTTCATAGGGAATCCCATTTATGATTTTAGGCTCGATCCTTCACAAGAATCTTTGATAATCCCCGTTACAGACCTGAACCCGGGTACTTATTTCTATACTTTGATCGTTGACAATAAAAATATTGTCACTAAAAAACTCTACGTCAAAAGATAAGTATAGGCATTCACGTAGAAACCTCCTTGATAACCAATTATTAATCCATTATATTTGCAGGTCAAATGATAAAAGCACACCATTACATATTAATTTTCTTTGCTTCTCTGCTAACTTTTAGCTGTGGCGAATTTTACAAACTAGAGAAAAGTACCAATTGGGACGAACTTTATGAAGCAGCTAACCGCTACTATGATGAAGGGGAGCACAACAAAGCCATTATTCTATATGACCGGGTATTACCTGTAATCAAAGGAAGTGGTAAAGCAGAATTGGCAGAATTCAATTACGCTTATGCTCATTTTAGAACCAAAAGATACATTGAAGCGGCAGAATATTTCAAAACTTTTTTTGACACCTATAATCGTTCTCCATTGGCCGAAGAGGCCTTGTTTATGAATGCTTATTCATTGTATTTGGATGCACCTGATTTTAATTTAGATCAAAGGAGTTCAAAAGAGGCAGTAAATGCGATTCAGTTGTTTATGAACAGATTTCCTGAATCTGATTCTTATGAGCGTGCAATTTCAATGATTGATGTTCTCCAGAAAAGATTTGAAGAGAAAGCATATACCGAATCAAAAATGTATTATCGCCTTACCGAAGGTTTATTTCCGGGCGATTTTTACAGGGCTTGCATAGTCAATTTCCAGAATTTTGCTAAATCCTATCCCGATAGTGACTACAATGAAGAACTTGCTTTCAAATTGGTAGAAGTAAGTGCGGCATATGCAGAAAGAAGTGTTTTCGATAAAAGAGAAGAAAGATTTGAGCAATCGCTTGGCTTTGCAGATGATTTTAAGAAAAAGTATCCGGAAAGCGAATACGTAGAAGAAGTAATAGAAATTCAATCTGAAGCCAAGGAGAAACTTGATGACCACTATGCCTTAAAGGCTCAGTATGATGCCAGAACCGCAGAGGCGCTTAAAAGGAGAGAAGAAGAACAAAAAAACCAAGAAGCTACAGAAGCTTTAAAAAAAGTAGGCAATTAAAAACCGATTAAATATGGCAATCAATCAGTCAATTATTACAAGAGATTTGGACAAAGTAGCTGAGAAATCAGGAAACCTTTACCAGTCTATTTTCACTATCTCTCAAAGGGCAAAGCAAATTTCATCTACGATGAAAGAAGAGCTAAACAATAAACTTTCAGAATTTGCTTCTACGGTAGACAACCTTGAGGAAGTATTTGAAAATAAAGAGCAAATTGAAATATCTAAATTCTATGAAAGAATGCCGAAGCCAAGTACTCTGGCAATGGAGGAATTCATGGAAGATAAAGTAATGTTTAGATTCCCTGAAGAAGAGGAAAGCAATTCATAACATGCCGTTATCAGGCAAACGTATTCTATTAGGTGTAACTGGGGGAATTGCTGCTTACAAAGCAGCACAACTTGTTCGCTTATTGGTAAAGTCACGGGCAGAGGTCAAAGTTGTAATGACGGCTTCTGCTCGTGACTTTATTACACCACTTACCTTGGCCACCTTATCCAAAAATCCGGTATCGATAGATTTTTTCAATCAAGAAACGGGTGAATGGACCAATCATGTGGCCTTAGGGGCTTGGGCTGATATATTGGTGATCGCCCCATTATCGGCAAATACCTTATCCAAATTGGCCAATGGCCAAAGTGACAGTTTACTGTCGTGTACCTATCTTTCTTGTACCAGTCCGGTACTACTAGCCCCGGCAATGGATTTGGACATGTACCAACACCCTTCTGTCAAACAAAACCTCGCCACACTTGAAGGCTATGGCAACCATATTATGGAAGCCACAAGTGGAGAATTGGCCAGTGGATTAATTGGTCAAGGAAGGATGCCCGAACCGGAAGCAATCTTTGCTTCAATTCATGATATCTTAAACCCTAAGCTTAGTTTCCAGGGTAAAACTATACTCATTACTGCAGGTCCTACTCAGGAAGCAATAGATCCTGTAAGGTATATCAGCAATCATTCAAGTGGCAAAATGGGTATTGCATTGACAGAGAAAGCGGCAGAAAAAGGAGCTAAAGTAACTTTGATTTTAGGCCCCACAGCCTTAAAACCAAAACCCCATCCTAACATCACTATCGTTCGGGTCACAAGTGCGTTAGACATGTTTAAAGCCAGTCAAAAATATCATAGTGAAGCTCAGGTGGTAATATTTTGTGCTGCAGTGGCTGATTATAGGATAGAAAAACCCTCTGAAGAAAAAATCAAGAAAAAAGAAAGTGCCCTTCAAATCAGTTTAATTAAAAACCCAGACATTGCTAAAACTTTGGGTGCCCATAAAAAGCAGGGGCAATTGCATATTGGTTTTGCTTTAGAAACGGATGAGGGGTTAAGAAGTGCTGAAAATAAACTTAAAGAAAAAAACTTTGATTTTGTGGTCCTAAATTCACTTCTTGACTCAGGAGCAGGTTTTCAAAAAGACACAAATCAAGTTACTATATTGTCTAAAAATAACGAAAGAATTAAAACCCCGGTATTGTCCAAGGAAATGTTGGCTATCCAGCTGTTGGATCAAATTGCTTCACTTCTAGAAAACAAGTTTGACAATACTGACGTTTAAATTGGAGTGATCACAAACCTTTTGGGTTAACCAATTAGGTGTTTTGAGAGAATCTATTTTAATCATTGCTGAAGATGAGACTCACCTCAGCATTACCGAAGCAGCTGATTGTTTGTTTAACATTTCAGTAGGTAACGAAAGGCCTTGCTCCTTTCAGATTTTATGAGTTTCCATTCAGCTTACAAAAGAGATCAAATGGTACGCCTCACAGTCTTCATATTGCTTTTTGGGCTATTTTTAAGCCCTATAAAGTTGCTTTCCCAGCAACTCAACTTCACTGTAACAATAAATAGTGAACGTGCAAGAACCCAGGATACAGATATTTTTGATCAGATGAAATCTGCTTTTGAGCAATTCCTTAATGGTCGAAACTGGACAGATGCAGAACTCAAACCTCAGGAAAGGATAAAAGGCAACTTATTGATTACCATCAACGATATGCCACAGGTAGGCTTATTCAATGCGACAGTTCAAGTCCAGACAGTGAGGCCAATCTATGGTTCCAATTATGAAAGTTTAATCCTGAACTTTGCAGACCGCAACTGGACCTTTGAATATACGGAATCCCAACCCTTGGAATTCAATCAGTTTTCATATTTAAATAATATCACCTCACTATTAGCCTACTATGCCTTTATCGCCATAGGGATAGATCATGACTCCTTTTCGCCTCGCGGAGGCGATCCATATTTTGAAGTCGCTAACAATATTGTGGCCAATGCCCAGCAATCTTCAAGTTCAGGTTGGAACCAAAACCCCTCAGACAAAAGAAACCGGTACTGGCTGGCAAATGATCTTTACAACTCCCAAGTGATGGTACCTGTTAGGGATGCCTATTATTTGTACCACAGGATGGGGCTTGATTTATTAACTACTAAGCCATCAGAAAGTTATCAAAACATAGTAGAGGCAATCAAAATGGTGCAGGAAGCCAACAAGGTGCAACCAAATAGTATTCTAACAATTAGTTTTATGGACGCTAAATCGGATGAAATTAGCAAGATTCTTAAGGCTGCTCCTATGGAATTGAAAGAAGAAGCCGTAGAAGTTTTGCTAAAGGTAGATCCTAACAATGCCAGAAAATACAATGACATTTTGAAAGGATAATCCTCAATTTTGGTTAATTTTGACACCTTAAACGAAACCAAAGCAACATGTTAACCAACCTTAGCATAACCAATTATGCTTTGATAGAAAAATTAGAAATGGAGCCCTGTGCCGGTCTCAATATGATCACCGGTGAAACAGGAGCAGGTAAATCCATTATGCTTGGTGCTGTTGGCTTACTATTGGGAAATAGGGCTGATACCAAGGCATTATTTGATGAGCAGAAAAAATGCATCATAGAGGGTGTATTCAATATACATAATTATGGATTAGAAAGATTCTTTGAAAAGGAGGAGTTGGATTATGAGCCGGCCTGTATTATTCGGCGGGAAATTTCGCCATCGGGGAAATCCCGTGCTTTCATTAATGACACTCCTGTAAGGCTGGAAAATTTGAAAGTATTGGGGAAAATCCTGATGGATGTTCATTCCCAAAATGAGACTTTATTGTTGGGAGCTTCTTCCTACCAACTCTCTCTGATAGATGCTTTTGCTAAGGTTAACAAAGAAAAAGAAGCTTATTCTACACAATATCATGCCTACATAAAAACACAAAAAAAGGTGCGTTTGCTAGAACAAGAAAAGCAACAATACCAGCAAGAAGCTGATTACAATCAGTTTCAGTTGGAAGAGTTGTCTAGTTTAAACCTAAAAGAAGGGGAACAAGCCTCTTTAGAAGCAAAAGAAGAATTATTAAACCATGCTGAAGAAATAAAATCCCGAGCCTCACAGGCATTGGACAATCTCGAAAATGAGGAGTTGGGTGCAATGCAGCAATTGGCTGCAGCCAAGCAACATTTCCAATACCTACAAAAATTCGGGAAAAATTTTGAAGATTTAAACCAGAGGTTTGAAAGTCTACTAATAGAACTAAATGATATTTTAGAAAGCCTTTCTTTGGAGGAACAGGAAATTGAAGTGGATTTTGAAAAGTCCGAGTGGGTAAGAGAAAGGCTAAGTAAAATCTACCAGCTACAGAATAAACATGGCTTAAAAAGTGATAAAGAGCTCTTAGATTTGGCCTCATCTCTTGCGGACAAGGTATTTAAAGGAGATCACATAGAGGAAGAACTGGCCAATCAACAGGACATACTCAGGCAATCCCAAGAAAAGCTTAATGCAATGGGCCAGAAGTTGTCCAAGAAGAGGCAGGCAATATTTAATGGTTTTAGCAAAGAGATACAATTCTTATTGGGGCAGTTAGGCATGGAAAATGCCAAGGTGGAAATCCTTAGAAAAGAAGTCCCGGCAAATGAATCCGGTATCGATGACATTGATATCTTATTTTCAGCCAACAAAGGAATTCAGCCCCAGCCAATTGGGCAAGTTGCCTCAGGGGGTGAATTTTCAAGGCTTATGTTTGCCATTAAATATGTTATGGCAGATAAAATGGCCTTACCTACACTAATATTCGACGAAATAGACACAGGAATATCCGGAGAAATAGCCCTACAAATGGTCCGAATGATGCAAGAAATTGCTACAAAACACCAGGTCATCTGTATAAGCCATTTGCCTCAAGTGGCGGCAAAAGGAGAAAAGCACTATTTCGTATACAAAGACAATAGCTCACAGAAAACAATTAGTAAAATAAAATTATTAAACCCTGAAGAAAGATTACTTGAAATCGCTAAGATGATTTCCGGGTCAAACCCCTCTACTACCGCCTTTGAAAATGCAAAAGAGTTGCTCGCGAAATAGACAATTACATCCCTTTTCAAGAAGCCAAGTGGAAAATGTTTCACCCATTATTAGTTAATTTTATAGAATATTATTTAATTGAAGTTAGAAAATCAAAATAATACAATGCCTGAAAATTTATTAAAAGGAAAAAAAGGAATTATTACCGGTGCACTTGATGAAAATTCTATTGCCTGGCAAACGGCCTTAAAAGCAAAAGAACAAGGTGCAAAATTTGTTCTTACCAATGCCCCAATTGCCATGCGAATGGGTGCCATTCAGGAATTAGCTGATGAATGTGGGACAATCGTTATCCCCGCCGACGCTACATCCGTTGAAGATATCGAAAAATTATACGATGAAGCAAAGGAATATTTGGGCGGAAATTTTGATTTCTTGCTCCACTCCATAGGCATGTCTCCTAATGTACGTAAAGGAAGATCCTACGGTGACCTAAATTACGATTGGGTGCAAAAGTCATATGATGTTTCAGCTGTTTCTTTCCACAAAATGCTACAAGTGGCAGAGAAAAAGGACATCTTAAATGAATGGGCTTCTGTTATTGCATTAAGTTATATTGCAGCAGAAAGGTCTTTCCCTTTTTACAGCGATATGTCTGAAGCCAAAGCCATCCTTGAAAGTATTGCTAGAAACTACGGTTTAAGGTATGGGAAAAATAAAAATGTAAGGGTCAATACCATTTCCCAATCCCCTACTAAGACCACTGCTGGTTCAGGTATTGGAGGATTTGATGATTTCTTTGATTTTGCAGCCTTGGCGTCACCTCTTGGCAATGCTTCGGCAGAATCTTGTGCAGAATACATTGTCTCCATGTTTTCCGATTATACCAGAATGGTAACCATGCAAAACCTATTCCATGATGGTGGATATTCTACTACCGGTATTACACAAGACCTAATTGATGCCTACGTAGCCAATAAAAAGTAATATAACTTATACTCAATAATAAAAAAGCCCCAAATGCTATCGATTAGCGTTTGGGGCTTTTTTATGTATTATTGTTTTTACATTTTCTCAATTTGTTCGGCCAACCAATCTCCTACTTCAGAAGTTTTATAGGATTTCTCCCCTTCTGAAAGATCTTCAGTTACCACACCTTTTTCTAAAGACAAATTAACCACATCTGATATTGCTTTAGCTTCATCCATTAAATCAAAAGCATACTCAAACATCATGGAAGCAGACAATACAGCTGCCAATGGATTGGCAATGTCTTTCCCTGCTGCTTGTGGATAAGATCCGTGGATAGGTTCAAAAAGCTTGGTTTTAAGACCAATTGAAGCAGATGGCATCAATCCCATAGACCCACTAATTACAGAAGCTTCATCCGTAAGGATATCACCGAAAAGGTTTTCTGTAATCAAGACATCATAGGCTTTTGGCCATTGAACTAACCTCATGGCAACAGCATCCACAAATTCATATTCAACTTTCACGTCAGGATATTCAGGCGCCAGTCGTTGTACAGTTTCTCTCCAAAGGCGAGATGTAGCCAATACGTTAGCTTTATCAACGCAGGTCAATAGCTTCCTTCTCTTTCTAGCAAACTCAAAGCCCATTCTAGCCAGTCTTTCAATTTCCTCTACTGAGTATACACAGGAATCAAAAGCTTTTGTTCCTTGCTCATTTCTACCTCTTGGTTCCCCAAAATAAATACCACCTGTCAACTCCCTTAAGAAAACCAAATCTGTACCTTCAATTCTTTCTTTTTTCAAAGGAGACTTGTGAAGTAATGAAGGGAAAGTGAATGTAGGACGAACGTTGGAAAAAAGTCCTAATTTTTTCCTCATTTCCAATAAACCTTGCTCAGGCCTTACTTTAGCACTAGGATCATTGTCGAACTTAGGGTGGCCTATGGCACCAAAAAGAACGGCATCTGCTGCAACACAGGCATCATGTGTGGCATCAGGGTAAGGGTTACCTACTGCATCAATAGCGGCAGCACCTGTGATGGCTTCATTGTATGTGATTTTATGTCCAAATTTCTTAGCGACAGCATCCACAACTTTTACTGCCTGATTGATTACTTCAGGGCCAATACCATCACCAGGTAATAGGGCTATATTCATTTCCATAAGGATTCTTTTTTTCAGTTTTGTTACTATTTTTGATTTGTTCTATGATATTAAGCATTTTTTCGGTGGCCATCATGGCTGCGATGGTCTGGTCACTATCCAAACCTTTGGTCTTGAAGATCCTTCCATCCAAATCCCAGGTAACCACACATTCTACAAAGGCATCGGTCTTACCACCCGGAGGGATGCTAATATGAAAGTCAGTCAACTTTGGAAGTTGCATGTCCAGTCCCTTGTAGATCTTCTTTAGGGCTTTCATAAAAGAATCATACTGCCCATCACCTGAGGCATTCTGTTCATAATAGTTGTCGAATATTTTGACCCGCAACTGAACGGAAGGCTTTAAACCTTTGGAATGCACCATATGGTATCCATCAATAACAATGTCTTTATTAATGGAATTATTTTGAAGTACATCTGAGATTATATAGGGAAGGTCTTCCGTTGTAACCCGCTCCTTTTTATCTCCGAGCTCAATGATTTTTTGTGTAACCTTTGTCAATTCTTCAGGCTCGAGAGAAATGCCTAGCTCTTCCAAGTTTTTGGAAATATTGGCTTTCCCTGAAGTTTTTCCTAAAGCATATTTCCGCGTTCTCCCAAAACGTTCTGGGAGCAAGTCGCTGAAGTACAGGTTCTTTTTATTGTCACCATCTGCATGTACACCTGCAGTTTGAGTAAATACATTCTCCCCAACCACCGGTTTATTTGCAGGAATTCGCAATCCTGAAAATTGCTCTACCAGCTTACTTATCCTGTAGATTTTACTTTCGTTAACATTGAGGTGACAAGGTGTAAAATCCTTTATTACTGCTACTATGGATTCAAGGGGAGCATTGCCAGCTCGCTCTCCTAACCCATTGACAGTGGTATGTATGCCTTTGGCACCGGTATTTACCGCGTGAAGTACATTGGCAACAGACAGGTCATAATCATTGTGCGCATGGAAATCAAAATGCACTTCCGGAAATTTTTCACAAATCAGCTCCAGAAACTCCTTAACTTCATCCGGACAGAGTAGCCCAAGAGTATCCGGAAGCATAATTCTTTTGACCGGTTGCTGGGAGAGGAACTCAATCATGGAAAGGGCATAATCTCTAGAATTACGCATGCCATTGCTCCAGTCCTCCAAATAAACGTTTACTTCAATGCCATGTGCTCTTGCATAGGAAATGCACTTTTCTATCTCTGCAAAATGAACTTCGGGTGTTTTCTTTAGCTGATGCGTCAGGTGATTGAGGGAACCTTTTGTAAGCAAATTCATTACTTTGGCACCTGCTTCGACCATCCAATCTACAGATTTAGGAGTATCTACAAATCCTAAAACTTCAACGCTACCCAAAAATCCTCTCTCCTCAGCCCAATTTGTGATCCTTTTGACTCCTTCTAACTCACCTTCTGAAACTCTCGCTGAAGCCACCTCAATTCGGTCCACCCTTAACTCTTCCAGCAAAAGCTTCGCAATCTGGAGTTTTTCTGAAGGAAGAAATGACACCCCAGAGGTTTGCTCTCCATCCCTCAGGGTGGTGTCCATGATTTCTATATTCTTTTCTCTACGCATTCCCTTACCTTTAACCTGACACAATTGAAACTTCGAAACTCAGAGCAAGGTTTACCTTTTGGCTTCGAATGCTACTATTTCTTCTTTAAGGTTCAGCAAATAATCAATATCATCGAACCCATTTTTCATGTTTTGCTTTTTGTAAGAATTGATATCAAAGGATTCTGATTTTCCGGTAGATAGCAGGGTAATGGTTTGTTTATTAATATCCACCTCTATTTCTGCTTCAGGATTCGCTTCTACAGCTGTGAATAATTCTTCTGCAAATTCCGGTGATATGGTAACTGGAAGCACGCCAATGTTCAAGCAATTGTTTTTGAAAATATCAGCAAAGAAACTTGAAACCACACATCTAAATCCGTAATCATAAATGGCCCATACCGCATGCTCACGACTTGAACCTGATCCGAAATTCTTACCTGCTAAAAGTATCTTACCACTATAAGTCGGGTCATTTAAAACAAAATCCGGTTTAGGATTTCCTTCTTTATCATAACGCCAGTCTCTGAAAAGGTTGTCTCCAAATCCCTTTCTCTCTGTAGCCTTTAAAAACCTGGCCGGAATAATTTGGTCAGTATCTACATTTTCTGAGGAAAGAGGAACTACCCTACTGGTCAAAACATCAAATTTATCGTATGCCATGGTATTATTTTTCTTGTACTAATTCTTCTATTATATCCCTTGGGTCTGTAATCATACCTGTAATGGCTACGGCCGCTACGGTTAAAGGTGAAGCCAGTAAAGTTCGGCTTCCCGGTCCTTGACGTCCTTCAAAGTTTCTGTTTGAAGTTGATACAGCATATTTTCCTGAAGGAATTTTATCGTCATTCATGGCCAAACAAGCAGAACAACCAGGCTGTCTTAATTTAAAGCCTGCATCTTCCAAAATTTGGACGATACCTTCTTCTATAGCCATTTTTTCTACTTCTCTGGATCCAGGAACAATCCAAGCAGTAATATTGTCTGCTTTCTGTTTTCCTTTTACAAATTCAGCCACTGACCTTAAATCTTCTATACGTCCATTGGTACAACTACCCACGAATACATAGTCAATTTTTTTGCCTTCCATAGCCTCTCCAGGCTGAAAGCCCATATAATCCAAGGACTTGATATAAGATTTATTTTCACTCTCATTCATCCCGTCTGTGGTTGGGATATTCCCTCTCACTTTCACTCCCATACCCGGATTGGTACCATAAGTGATCATCGGCTCAATGTCTGCAGCATCATAATGGTATTCTACATCAAATGTAGCTCCCTCATCTGTCTGAAGTGTTTTCCAATGTGCAACAGCCTTGTCCCACTCTTCTCCTTTAGGTGAATATTGTTTCCCTTTAAGGTATTCAAAAGTGGTTTCATCAGGGGCTATTAAGCCACCCCTTGCCCCCATCTCAATACTCATATTACAGATGGTCATTCTCGCTTCCATGCTCAAAGACCTGATGGCACTTCCTGCATATTCGATGAAATACCCTGTCCCACCACTGGCAGAAATTTGAGCAATGATATACAATATTATATCCTTAGAGGTAACCCCTTTGCCTAATTCACCATCGATGGTAATTCTCATTTTCTTAGGCTTTGCTTGCATGATGCATTGGGTAGCAAAAACCATTTCAACTTCTGAAGTACCTATACCAAAAGCAATGGTACCAAAAGCTCCATGTGTGGAAGTATGACTATCTCCACAAACTATGGTCATTCCAGGTTGGGTAATGCCTAACTCGGGTCCGATTACATGAACAATTCCATGGTGATCAGTACCAAGATCGTGAAGATCTATTCCGTGCTTCTTACAATTTTCCCTTAACTTTTCAACTTGCATTCGGGAAAGTTGATCCTTGATCGTTTTGTCCTGATCAACAGTGGGTACATTATGATCGGGAGTAGCAATGGTCCTTTCCGGGAACATAACCTTATTCCCTCTTTTTTCAAGGTTTAGGAATGCAACAGGGCTGGTTACTTCGTGGATAAAATGCTTATCTATGAAAAACACATCCGGACCACTTGGGATAGACTGGATCACGTGCGCATCCCAAATCTTATCAAATAATGATTTCTTCTCCATTATATTTAGATTTTTGTCAAATTTATTTGACAGGTAATTTATTTAAAGCATCAATAAATGCCTTGGCTGAGGCCAATACTATGTCTGTTTCAGATCCGAACCCATGATAGGGCCGTTCATTATGCATCAATCTCATATGTACTTTACATATATCATCACTTCCCTTAGTAATGGCTTGGATCAAAAATTCATCCAATATTACCTGCTGAGGAATTAGCTTCTTGATGGATTTAATGACAGCATCTACGGGGCCATTTCCGTCGGATTCACTTTTCTTTTCTTCTTCACCGATTGCAAGAACAACTTTCGCATGACCACCTTCTCCTTCACTTCCTTCGTAGTAAACTTCTTTCATTTCTATGAAAGGAGCATGTTCCAGGTGCTCACCTAATAATGACAATAGGTCTTTTCTTCCTATATCTCTTTTTGAGTCTGCAAGGGTCAAGAAATCAGCGTATATCTCATCCAATTTTTCTTTGTCAAATTCAAACCCCAGTAATTTGAGGTGATGTTTTAACGCTGCCCTTCCACTTCTTGCTGTTAGGACAATGGATGATTCTTCTACACCTACATCTTTGGGATCGATAATTTCATAATTCTCCCTATTTTTCAAGACACCATCTTGGTGTATTCCGGATGAGTGTGCAAATGCATTTCTACCTACAATCGCCTTGTTTGGCTGTATAGGCATATTCATGAGTTTGGAAATAATCCTACTCGTTTCGTAAATTTTCTTGGTATTGATTCCGGTATATACCGGTACCTCTTTGTGGCTTTTTATGGCCATCACCACTTCTTCCAATGAAGTGTTGCCGGCACGTTCGCCTATGCCATTCATGGTCACTTCCACTTGTCTGGCACCGTTAAGTACGCCAGAAAGGCTATTGGCAGTGGCCAAACCAAGGTCATTGTGACAGTGGGTAGACAAGATGGCCTTGTCTATATTTGAAACATTTTCCTTGAGAAAACGAATGATATTTCCGTACTGCTCTGGAAGACAATAGCCTGTAGTGTCCGGAATATTGATGACTGTAGCTCCTGCCTTGATCACGGCTTCAACAATCTTTGCAAGAAATTCAGGATCTGCTCTACCGGCATCCTCAGCATAAAATTCCACTTCACCTACAAGGTTCCTAGCAAACTTTACTGCCTTGATGGCTTTTTCAAGCACGGCATCAGGCGTACTTCTAAACTTATGCTCAATGTGGTAACCAGAGACACCTATACCTGTGTGAATCCTGCTTTGTTTGGCAAACTTTAATGCCTCAGCAGCCACTTCTATGTCTTTCTCAACAGCTCTGGAGAGTGCACAGATGATAGGGTCTTCTACTGCTTTTGATATTTCCACAACAGAATTGAAATCCCCAGGGCTGGATACAGGAAATCCAGCCTCAAGGATATCAACTCCCAATGCTTCCAAAGCCTTGGCTACTACAATTTTTTCCCTGGTATCGAGTTGGCAACCCGGCACCTGTTCTCCATCCCTAAGGGTGGTATCAAATATCCAAAGCTTTTCTGACATCGTTATTTTTTAATTGTTTTCTGGTCTTAATTTACGGACAGTTGCTCCCGCTTGCCACATTTCAGAATCTCTCAATTCTTTCAATTCTTCTTCTAATTTCACCCTATAATCCGGCTTACTGTTAGCTTCAATAGATTTGGCAGCTTCTTTTCCTGTCTTTACACTGTTGTATAAATCTTCAAATACAGGTTTGGTAGCATCTCTGAAAGGTTTCCACCAATCCAATGCACCTCTTTGAGCTGTTGTTGAACAGTTGGCATACATCCAATCCATTCCGTTTTCAGCCACTAAAGGCATCAAACTTTGGGTCAATTCTTCAACAGTTTCATTGAATGCTTCTGAAGGTGTATGACCATTAGCTCTTAATACTTCGTATTGAGCTGCGAAAATACCCTGAATAGCTCCCATCAAAGAACCTCTTTCACCTGTAAGGTCAGATGTTACTTCTTTGTAGAAATCGGTTTCGAACAAATATCCTGAACCTACACCTATACCCAAAGCAACTACTCTTTCTTTTGCTCTTCCTGTAGCATCTTGGAAAATTGCGAAAGATGAGTTCAAACCTCTACCTTCAACAAACATTCTCCTCAATGAAGTTCCTGAACCTTTAGGCGCAACCAAAATCACATCCACATCCGCTGGAGGAATGATACCTGTCTGCTCTTTATAAGTAACACCAAAACCATGAGAAAAGTAAAGTGCTTTTCCAGGAGTTAGGTGTTTCTTTACTGTTGGCCATAAGGCAATTTGTCCGGCATCAGACAACAAGAATTGAAGAATTGTTCCTTTTTCACAGGCTTCCTCCAACTCAAAAAGTGTTTCACCGGGTACCCAACCATCAGCAACAGCCTTGTCCCAAGTTTTGGAATCTTTTCGTTGTCCAACAATGACATTAAAACCATTGTCTTTTAGATTTAGTGCCTGTCCTGGGCCTTGAACCCCATATCCTAATACGGCGATTACTTCGTCTTTTAGGACTTCCTTGGCTTTCTCAAGAGGAAATTCTTCTCTTGTCACTACGTTTTCTTCAACTGTACCGAACTTCAGTTTCATAACTATAAATTAAAATTGATTTTAAATTGGTATTATAAATATTTATCAATACTCACCATTGGCTTGGCCACAGCTACTCTGCCGGACCTAACAAATTCCAGAACATTAAATTCTTTTAATACTTCCAGCAAATCCTGGGTGTCTTCTTTATGGCCCGTCATTTCTATGACCACAAAATCCTTCTCGGCTGAAATAATCTTCGCATTGTACTGACGAATTACTTTCTCCAAACCTGGATCTATACTGTCAATCGGAATTTTGTACAAGGCAATCTCTTGAAATACCATTTCATCATCCACGTAATAAAAGGCTTTGATTACATCAATGATTTTCTCGATTTGCCTTGACAACTGAATTACTTGTTCTTCAGTTGTATTCACCTCAATGGTGATCCTATAAATCCCCTCTTCTCTACTTTCTGAGGCAGTAAAACCATCAATATTAATTCCCCTACGGGTAAATATTAAAGTAATTCTACTAAGTATTCCTATGAAATTTTCTGTAAATACAGAAATCGTGTATCTTCTTTTCATCTGGTTATTTAAGTCTAACTTCTTCAACAGAACTACCAGTGGCAATCATGGGGAAAACATTGTCCTCTTTTTCTACTTTAACCTCTAGGAAATAAGGTCCATCATGTACGAACATCTCAGCTACGGCCTGGCGTAAATCAACTCTTTCATCTACTATCTGAACCTTGAAATTATAAGCTTCCGCAATTTTAATAAAATCAGGGTTGTCCAGTTCTGTAAAAGAGTACCGTTTGTCAAAAAACAACTGCTGCCACTGCCTTACCATACCCAGGAAATTATTGTTAAGCAAAACAACTTTTACTGGAGCTTTGGTTTGCATAATGGCCCCAAGCTCTTGAATGGTCATCTGAATGCCTCCATCTCCCACTACACAGATTACTTCTTTGCTGTAATCATGGAGCTGAGCTCCCAAAGCGGCAGGTAGAGAAAATCCCATGGTGCCTAAGCCCCCGGAGGTAACCTGTGTCCTAGAGGTCTTGTATTCAAAATATCTCCAAGCTACCATTTGATGCTGACCTACATCAGTAACCAAAATAGCATCGTCAGCCTTAAACTCATTGATATGTCGAATCACCTCACCCATGGTCAAACCATTCTTGGTAGGGGACAAGTCATTGCCCACAACTACTCTTTTTTCCTCAGCTTCAAGCGCTCTGAATTGCTTGAACCATTCGGGATGCTCTTTCTTTTCTACCTTCTCAACAAGCTTTTCTAAACTGACTTTACAATCACCTAAAACAGGTACATCGGCTTTAACAATCTTGTTAATTTCTGCGGGATCCAATTCAAGATGAATAACCTTGGCTTGTTTGGCATAACGCTTAACATCTCCCGTTACCCGGTCGTCAAACCGCATACCCACACTTATCAAGACATCACATTTGTTGGTGAGCATATTCGGCGCATAATTGCCATGCATACCCAATTTACCTACGTAGTTTGGATGTTCTTCTGACAAAGCTCCTGTTCCCAACAAAGTACAAGCAGCAGGAATCCCTGTCTTATCCAAAAATGCTTTTAACTGACTTTCAGCTTTACCCAATATTACACCCTGACCGTATAAAAGATAAGGTCTTTTGGCATTATTGATAAGTTCAGCTGCAGCATCAATCACACTGTCTTCCACCTTAGGATAAGGTCGGTAAGAGCGAATATTAAGACAAGGAACATAATTGTAATCCCCTAAGGCTACCTGAGCATCCTTTGTTATGTCTATCAATACCGGCCCCGGTCTTCCGGACCTTGCAATATGAAAGCCTTTGGCAATGGCTGGAGCGATATCCTCCACCCTTCTTACTTGTATATTCCATTTGGTGGCAGGCATTGAAATCCCTACCACATCTGTCTCTTGAAATGCATCTGTTCCCAGAAGTGGTGACAACACCTGTCCTGTAATACAGACCAGAGGTGTACTGTCAATTAAGGCATCAGCCATGCCTGTTATTAAATTGGTTGCTCCCGGACCGGAAGTGGCCATACAAACCCCTACTTTACCGGAAACTCTGGCATATCCCTGGGCAGCATGAATAGCGCCTTGTTCGTGTCGGGTGAGGATATGCTGGATCTGATCCATATAATCATAGAGTGCATCATACACCGGCATGATAGCCCCTCCCGGGTAGCCAAAAATAAATTTGGCATTTTCTGCTACCAGGGATTTGATTACAATTTCTGCCCCTCTTATCTGTGAATCATTCATAGTCGTTAATCTTTATCCGTAACGCATCCTTCAGATGCCGTAGAAACTAACTGAGAATATTTTTTTAATGTTCCATTTAAATGGCTTAAGTCTTTATTTACCCAAGTTTTCTTTCTCTCTGCAAAAGTTTCTTCAGATACATCACAAGAGATTTCAAGTGTCTCTCCATTAATGGTAACCATATCGCCATTCTGTAAAAGTCCAATTGGACCACCTGTATATGCTTCCGGCGTTACATGACCTACAACAAAGCCATGTGTACCTCCTGAAAATCTTCCATCTGTAATCAATGCTACATCAGCACCCAATCCTGCTCCAATGATGATAGAAGTAGGCTTAAGCATCTCAGGCATTCCAGGCCCACCTTTTGGACCTACAAACCTGATGACGACCACATCACCTTTCTGAACTTCCATGTTTTTCATGGCATCATTGGCCTCCTGTTCTGAGTTGTAAACCTTTGCAGGTCCTGTAAAAGAGACGCCTTCTTTACCTGATATCTTGGCCACCGAACCCTCAGGAGCAAGGTTGCCTGTCAATATACAAAGGTGCCCTGTTTCTTTTACAGGTGAATCTATTGGATTGATAACACTTCCTTTGGCTACTTTAATAGGCGCAATATCAGCCAAATTTTCAGCTATAGTTTTGCCTGTAACTGTCATGCAATCTCCGTGTAGCAACCCGTTGTCTAGCAGGTAACGCATAAATGCAGGCAAACCTCCCTGATCGTGTAAGTCCTCCATCATGTATTTACCACTAGGTTTGAAATCACCTAATACAGGTGTGGTAGCATTTATCTTTTTGAAATCTTCCAAACCAAAGTCAATTTCAGCAGTTCGTGCAATGGCCAACAAGTGCAATACCGCATTGGTACTTCCTGCAAGTGCTACGACCACCCTTACGGCATTTTCTAAACTTTTCTTGGTAACAATATCTTTAGGCTTCAAGTCCAAGGCCAATAAGTTGGCTATGAATTCACCTGCGGCTTCACATTCTGCTGCTTTTTCTTGTGAATTGGCAGGATTAGATGCACTGTAAGGAAGTGAAAGTCCCATAGCTTCTATGGCAGAAGACATGGTATTGGCGGTATACATTCCCCCACAAGCACCAGCTCCGGGACATGCGTTTTTGATTACACCTGTATAATCCTCATCAGATATTTCATTTTTGATTTTCTTGCCATAGGCTTCAAAAGCCGAAACAATATTCAGTTTTTCACCTTTATATTTTCCGGACCTGATGGTACCACCATAAACCATGATAGAAGGCCTGTTGACCCTTAGCATGCCCATAACTGCACCCGGCATGTTTTTATCACAACCAGCTACGGTAATTATCCCGTCAAATGAATGACCTAGAATAAATGACTCTACGGAATCAGCAATGATCTCTCTGGATGGAAGACTATAACGCATTCCCGAAGTACCCATTGAAATCCCATCACTAATACCTATTGTATTGAAGACCAATCCAGTCAGTTTTGACTTTCTAGTAGATGCCTTTATGGCTCTTGCAAAGTCATTAAGGTGCATGTTACAAGGATTACTTTCATATCCGCAACTAGCCACCCCCACAAAAGGTTGCTTCATCTGCTCATCCGTCAGGCCTGTTGCGTACAACATGGCCATTGATGCCGGATTCTCTTGATTATCGCTTACCTCCCAACTATTCTTTTTTGAATTGCTCATTATAACTGAATTATTTTTAACAACTGGCTTATAAAAAAAAGTGCTTCACTCGAATGAAGCACTTTGATTGATTTTTTCTATTGGCAATAGATCAGCGCTTCATCACTTACTAAATGATAATGACAATTAGGACGACAAGGCTGACAACTACTAACATATCTCTTTTAAGAGTATTATTTCTGACTTTATTTTATACTATTATAATGCAATATTAAAACCCTTAATCCACACTTACAATATTTTAATTCTTTTTTTAATTTCTCGAAAATAAGAAAATAATGTAAATGAAAATAAATAAAAAATTAAAGCCTTAAATAGTAGATTATCAAAAATTTTATTTTAAAAAAATTAATTAAGGTAAAAAAATTCAAAATTTTATTCTGATGCAAACTTTTGTTAATTTTTCCGCAAAAAAACCGACTTTCAGGTGATACTTACCAACTTTAAACATAAGTAGGCCAATAACTAAAAAAATACCTTAAAAAGCTTCATAGAAAATCCACAGCTTTGTTTTAATTTTAATGTCTAAAGCTATACAAATATGATCATTTTTCCCAATGCCAAAATCAACCTTGGTTTACATGTCCTCAGAAAAAGAACCGATGGTTTTCATGACATCGAAACGTGCATGTACCCTATTCCTTTAAAAGAAGCTTTGGAAATAATCCCTTCCAAATTCTTTTCTTTCAGTCATAGTGGTATCTCTATTCCAGGAGGTTCTGACAGCAACTTGATCGTAAAAGCTTACCAGCTATTATCGGTAGATTTTCCTGAAATCCCGGCAGTTGCTGTGCACTTGCATAAAAGCATACCCATCGGTGCAGGACTGGGCGGAGGCTCTGCCGACGCAGCTTTTACCTTAAGCCTGTTGAACCAACTTTTTTCGTTAGGGCTAGAGACCAAACAATTGGAAAAATATGCCTCACAATTGGGTAGTGACTGCCCGTTTTTTATACAAAACAATCCGCAAATGGCAGAAGGACGGGGTGAAAAACTAACACCCTTGCCTATCGATCTTTCAGCAAATTGGCTATGCTTGATTCACCCGGGTATCCATATAGGCACAAAAGAAGCTTATGGAGGCATACAACCCAGACTTAGTGAGAAGGATTTAAAAACCATTCTTTCGGATCAGTCATCATGGAAATCACAGCTAGTCAACGACTTTGAGAAAGGTATTTTCGCCAGCCACCCTGAAATTGCTGCCATTAAAGAAAAACTATATGAAGCTGGTGCTTGGTATGCCGCTATGTCCGGTTCCGGCTCTGCAGTTTTTGGATTATTCAAAGATCGTCCGGAAGCCATTGATTTACCGGAAAATTATTTTGTATTCACTGAAAAATTACCTTAAAGAATCAAACGATTTTTAAATGTAAGAGCCGATCCTTAATTATTAACCTTCTTTTGCGCTCAATGGATTTTTCTTGGGGTGCCCCCTAGCCTTCTTTTTTGGACATAGCGAATCAACGGGTAGATGCAGACTGAAGCCAAAATTATCAGGGTCCCCAAGTAAAATTCCGGAGTCATTTTCTCTTTCTCTCCAAAAATGATAAAAGCCAATAGAATGCCATAAACAGGCTCCATATTTACTGTCAAATTCACCGCAAAGGCTGTCAAACGTTTCATCAAATTCACCGACAATGTAAATGCAATAACTGTACATACTTGTGACAAAACCAGTAGCCAAAACCAATCTAAACCTTGTGGAACCCAGGAAAAACCAGCTTCTGTAAACCAATTGGAATAAAATGGAATAAAGGCAGTGGTAAAAACAAAGGCCCCTATCATTTCATAAAAAGTAATAATAAAGGGACTATGGCTTTTAGTTAGTCTCCCATTAATCACCGTAAAACAGGCACTCAACAGCGCAGAAACAACGGCCAAAAAGAGCCCCAAAGCATACCCGGATTCAAACTTAAAAATAACTATTAACCCAAGAATTACGATCAAGCCAAGCACTACTTCATACCATTTTATCGCTTGTTTATTTACAATGGGTTCAATAATGGCAGTCCATAAAGAGCATGTGGCCATCCCTGCCAAACAAACAGAAGCGGTCGACACTTGCGCCGCCCAAAAAAACAAAATCCAATGCGCCCCAATAAGGCCTCCGGTTATCAGAAATTTAAGCAGGGCATTCCACCTTACCCTTATATCTCTCTTCTTAAATTTTAGTAAAACATACAAACCTGCGCTTGCAAGCATGGTTCGAAAAAAAACGATCTCAACAGCAGGAAGACTTATCAGCAAGCCCAAAATTGCCGTAAATCCCCATATTAGAACCACAAGATGAAGCCATAAGTAATCTTTTACCATAAGCCATATTTATCTTGGAACTGTTTTGTATAGGACCAGTCCGGTAATTCCAAAAACAATATTAGGCATCCACACGGCAAGGACCGGATAAGCAGTACCTGCTTCCGCAAATGTTCTTGAAAGTAAAAAAAGTATGATATAAACGAAAGCAAGCATAAAGCCCAAGGCTATTTTAAATCCTGATCCGCCTCTGGTTTTTCTAGCGGAAACAATGACCCCTATAAAAGTCAATAGAATCGCAGCGAACGGTGACATGAAGCGTACATATTTTTCTATTTTGTAAAAACTTACATTGTCCGCCCCTCTATCTTCAAGAATCAAAATTTGATTGGAAAGATCTGGTAGGGTTAGGGTTTCATGATGATTGAGAGGAAGGTCAAAATCATCGGGAGTAATGGACAGGGTGGTATCCATGGCATCTCCTGTAGTCCATGTCTCCCCCATTTCATTAAACTCTCTCAACCTCCAGTTCCGCGCATTCCAGACATGTTTGGCTGTATCCCAAACAATTCTTTCTGCTGAAAATTTTGAGATTAGCTTTCCTTCCTTGATATTTTCCAAAGTAAAATCATGCCCTTGATTTACAGAAGTAAAATACCTCCTCATATAGGCAAATAAATTCGGTGCGACCTTAATATGAATATTTTGCTGGTTGACATCTTGACCTTTGTCCAGGTATTCAACCCTAAATTTTGAAACCCCCTCAGTGGCAACCGGTAACACCCAGCCATTTAGAAAGAAACTTACTACGGCGATCAAGAAAGCGGAAAAAAGGAAGGGTAGAAGCATTCGTAAAAAACTCACTCCACTACTGAGAATAGCTATGATCTCAGTCCGTCCTGCCATTTTAGAAGTAATGAAGATCACAGAAATAAAGACAGTAATTGGTGTAAGTAAGTTGTTTAGATAAAGACCATAGTTGAGCATGTATTGCAAAATCTCAGAAGCAGGCACTTCATTCCGAATATAGGTATCATTCTTTTCGGTAAAATCTAGTACCAAAACGACCAAAATCAACATCAAAACCACAAACAAGTAGGTTTTGAGAAAATCTTTAATGATTAACTTATCCAATAACTTCATACCAATTGGTCTTTCTCTAGTCTTGAAAATGAAACGGCTACATTAAAAGGAATCTTATAATCTTCGGCTTACTTTTTCTACCATCGCATTTTTCCAAGAGGTAAAATCTCCCGCTTGGATCCGTTCTCTAGCCTGTGTCACCAACCAAAGATAGAAGGATAAATTGTGAATACTCGCGATTTGAGCAGCAAGCATTTCTTTACTTATGGTAAGGTGCCTTAGGTAGGCTTTCGAATAAAAATTACTTACATGCGAATGAAAGCCACTGTCAATGGGTGAAAAATCCATTTTCCACCTTTCGTTCCGAATATTGATAATACCTTCGGTTGTGAAGAGCATGCCATTCCTAGCGTTCCTGGTAGGCATCACACAATCAAACATATCAATCCCAAGTGCTATGGACTCCAAAATATTGGCCGGTGTCCCTACGCCCATAAGGTATCTGGGCTTCTCTTCAGGCAATATATCCGTCACCAAATCTGTCATTTCATACATCATCTCGGCCGGCTCACCAACAGACAACCCTCCTATGGCATTGCCTTCTCTGTCCTGATCACTTACAAAACGCGCAGCATCCTGACGCAGGTCTTTAAAAGTACTTCCTTGAACAATAGGAAACAAAGATTGACTATAGCCATATTTCCCGCTAGTGCTATCAAAACGCTCAATACACCTTTTCAACCACCTATGGGTGAGATGCATGGAGTTTTTGGCATAACTCCATTCACAGGGATAAGGCGTACATTCGTCAAAAGCCATGATAATATCAGCTCCAATGGTACGCTGTATATCCATCACAGATTCCGGGGTAAAATGATGTTTGGATCCATCAATATGGGATTTAAAAACCACCCCTTCTTCTTTTATTTTCCTGTTTCCTTCCAAGGAGAAAACCTGATACCCTCCACTGTCAGTTAGGATAGGACTAGACCATCCAATAAATTTATGAAGCCCTCCTGCTTTTTCAAGCACCTCCAATCCGGGTCTTAGATAAAGGTGATAAGTATTGCCCAAAATAATCTGAGCTTTCACATCATAGGTCAATTCTCTTTGGTGAACAGCCTTAACAGAACCTGCGGTCCCTACAGGCATAAAGATCGGTGTTTGAATGGTGCCGTGGTCGGTCTGAATTTCACCGGCTCTGGCTTTTGACTTTTGATCCTTGCTTACAAGTTTAAATTTCATTCCTCCCTTTCATTGAATTATCCCTCATTTACTTATTATATTTGAATCCGAATTAGGCTGTAGTGAAATTTGTAGGCATTTTAAATATTTAGAATAAGTCAATATTTTAAATTTTGCCATTATCTTTCCGTGCACTATTCGATTTTCAGCTATTCAGTTCTCTTTTTAATAGAAACAAGCATAACGGAAAGTCAATGCTTGCCACAAATGGAACACAAAAATAACTGCAATAAAACAAAAATTTGAGCTTTTTGAATTAATCTTATAGAACTGACAGTAAGCATAAACATGGAAAACACATTATGGTGGATATTTTTTTTGGCTTCAGGGCTACAGTTTACTTACTTGATGGTAGTTTTTGGCAGGTTTGCATTCTTTTATAAAAGGCAAGAAGAAACTGAGCAAGACTTAAATTTGAGTGGGGTAACTGTAATTATTGCAGCAAAGAATGAAGCCGCACACCTGAAGGACCTTATCCCCTTACTTATGGAGCAGGACTATCCTACCTTCGAAGTATTGGTAGTAAATGATTGTTCAACAGATGAATCTGAGGATATATTAAGGGCACTTTCCAGCAAATATAACCAGCTAAGGATTGTAAACATTAGGTACACACCCCAGCATGTAACGGCTAAAAAGTATGCCCTTACCTTGGGTATTAAAGTTTCCAAATACGACACAATCCTTTTGACAGATGCAGATTGCAGACCGGTATCCTCACAATGGATCAGAAAGATGTCTGCTCCCATACGGAATGAAGGTAAAACTTTTGCTCTTGGTCACGGATCTTATCTGACACTTCCCGGCTTACTGAACAAAATCATCCAATATGAAACCATATTGACAGCCATTTACTATTTTTCTTTCGGTCATTGGAAGTCTCCCTTTATGGGGGTGGGCAGAAACCTATGTTATCGGAAGCATTTTTTCATGGAAAAGAAAGCTTTTAAATCCCTATGGCACATAGAAGGAGGGGATGATGACTTGTTTGTAAACAGGTACGCAACTGCAGCAAACACTGCTATTGTTGCACAGCCTGATAGCATTACCATCTCTCAACCCAAGACCAATTTTAAGGATTATTTTATGCAAAAGAAAAGGCATTTCCATGCCGGCAAATATTATCGTACCCGAGACAAACTAAAACTCGGTTTGTATTCGTTAAGTCATTTAGTATTCTGGTCTTCTGCTATAGGAATTGTAATTCTTGAAAGCACTTGGGAACCAATTGCCCTAGTATTGGGGTTAGTTTTCTCTAGAGCAATGCTCCAGTATTTAATTATTCACCGGGTTAGAAAAAAATTAGAGGGGACTGGGAAGGTAATATGGACCTTATTTTTTGATTTGATGTACATGATTTATTTTTGGACCTTGGGAACAAAAGGTTATCTGTCAAAAACAGTTAAATGGAAATAAACGAAAGAAGTTTTTCAGATAAAGCGTTAGAAGATTTCGAATTGATCGACAAAGCGGTCAATGACAAAGACCAGCAAGCGTACGCCTCGCTTATGAAGCGGTACAAGAAGGCCGTGTACTTTATGATCTTAAAAATGATCAGAGGTGCTGACGATGCCGAAGACCTTACCATGGAAGCTTTTGCTAAGGCCTTTAAAAATCTTCATAAATTCAAAAAAGACTATACGTTTAGTACGTGGCTCTTTAGAATTGCGACCAACAATACCATAGATTTTATTCGCAAGAAAAAACTCAAAACCATGAGTTTGAACAACACCATGACTGATGATGGTGGCAATGCGGTAAATATCGATGTGGAAGATGATGACAACAATCCTCAGGATGAGTTTATCAAAACGCAAAGAAAAGAAATGGTGAGAATCTTTGTAGACAAGCTACCTGCAAAATACCGAAAACTAGTAAAACTCAGGTATTTTGACGAATTGTCCTATGATGAAATTGCAGCCGAACTAGACAAACCCTTGGGTACAGTAAAAGCACAACTCCACCGTTCTAGGGAGTTGCTCTTAGAAATCGCTGAAGGGAAAAACAAACATATTTAATTCAATGAATCCAGACCACAAGCTGATCCAGCAATACTTCCCTGAATTGAACGCCCAACAGAAGGAGCAGTTTGCACACATGGGAGAACTTTACTTTGATTGGAACAGTAAAATTAATGTTATCAGCAGAAAAGATATGGACAGCTTCTATGTCCACCATGTATTACATTCTTTAGGCATCGCCAAGACAGTTTCTTTCAAGCCCGGAACCAAAATACTTGACATCGGCACCGGGGGAGGTTTTCCGGGAATACCCCTAGCTATTCTTTTTCCGGAAGTTCAGTTTCATCTGGTGGACTCTATAGGAAAAAAAATATCCGTGGTAAAAGATGTGGTCAAGCAGTTGGGCTTAAAAAATGTAGAGCCCCAACAGGTCCGTGCTGAAAATCTAATGAGTAGAAAATATCATTTTGTAGTAAGCCGAGCCGTAACGCAAATGGAGAAATTTTATCCTTGGGTAAAAGGCAGGTTTAGAAAAGAAGATGTTCATGATGAGTTTCAGAATGGAATTCTGTACTTGAAGGGTGGAGATGTGGATGAAGAACTGGAGGCCCTACACCTAAATTATGTAAGTTATCATCTTGAAGACTACTTTGAAGAACCATTTTTTGAAACCAAAAAGGTGGTCTATATTCCTTATGAAGGTAAAAGGTAAATCAAATATCAAGACCTGTCTTTTCAATTACTTAAAAAAATAACCCGGTAAAAGAGTCATTACTGACCCCTTTCACGGGTTATTTTTTTAGCTTCAAAGAGCGATTTTTTTACTTTACAAGAACAATTTCAATACTTGATTCACTCACAGTAAGCCCTTCTTCTTGTAAGCGTTCAAATTCTGAAGCATCAATTACTCCTTTTAGTGTGAGCATGCTTTCAGAGTTGTCAACAACATCCAGTATTACCACCTCTTCATTATCGGTAATCACCAATTCATCACCAATCAATTCCCAGTTACCTGAAAAGATTTCAACACCTTCCACAGGGATATTCTCACTTTGAAGGGGGACGCCCAATGCACTTACCGAGACATCGAATACAAAACTTCCGGTGGCAGAGACCAGTTGATCGCCATCACCGAAAGTTAGGCTCATGTCATAATCTTGACCTACTCCGTCTATGCTTACAGGCACACTCGTAGATGAGCCTGGCACCTCAACAGTTCCTCTTCCTGTTAAGGTGGCCTCATGAAGTTCCCATTCGGTATTGGTCAATACTAGTAGGGGTCTTTCACCGTCTGCGTCGCTCGTGCAACTCCCACTACATAGGAGCACCAATAATAAAAGTGAATATAGAGGGGTTTTCATAATTATTTCTTTTTGTAGGTAATTTTAACTGGCACTCCGGTAAAATCAAAATTCTCTCTCAACCTGTTTTCCAAGAATCTGGTATAGGGAGATTTAATATATTGCGGCAAATTACAGAAAAAGGCAAATACCGGATTTTTGGTAGGCAATTGGGTGATGTATTTAATTTTTATATACTTCCCTTTATTTGCCGGTGGTGGGTACTTTTCTATTTCCGGTAATAATAACTCATTCAATTTAGAGGTAGGTACCTTCCGTTGCTTATTATCATAAACATTCATCGCCAGTTCCATGGCTTGGTAAATCCTTTGCTTGGTGAGTGCGGAAATAAAGATGATGGGTATCCATTTATTTTCACCCAACTTTTCGGTCATATTGTCTTTAAACTTCTGCATGGTCTTATGGTCTTTCTCCACCAAATCCCATTTGTTCACCATGATCATCAAGCCTTTATTGTTTTTTATAGACAAAGAGATTAGGTTAACATCTTGAGCCTCCAAACCTCTGGTTGCATCCACCATAATAATGATCACATCCGAATCTTCAAGGGTTCTTAAAGATCGCATGACAGAATAAAACTCAATGTCTTCTTTTACTTTGGATTTTTTTCTAATGCCGGCAGTATCAGTAAGTATATAATCCTTCCCATACAATTGGTAGCGTGTATGGATCGCATCTCTGGTTGTTCCAGCCTCATCTGTGACGATGGACCTTTCTTTTCCTATTAAGGCATTAAGAAAAGAGGATTTACCGACATTTGGCCTACCCAAAATCGCTAATTTAGGAATCCCTTCATCGGGGTCTCTTTCTCCCTCATCAGGGAATTTTTGAATTACATCATCCAGTAAATCTCCCAAACCACTCCCACTGGTTCCGGTGGTCGGGTAAATGATTTCCTCTCCTATCCCAAGGGCATAAAACTCATTGGCCATCAGCATACTCTCCATATTATCTGCCTTATTGGCCACGATAAAAACAGGCTTATCTGTACCCCTTAGTTCTTTAGCAAACTCTGCATCCAGATCAGTAAGCCCAACCATACAATCTACCACAAACAAGATCACAGAAGCCTCATCAATGGCTAATTTTACTTGTTTACGGATCTCTTTTTCAAAAACATCTTCTGAACCCTTTACATACCCACCGGTATCAATAACAGAGAAAAACTTCCCTCCCCACTGTGCATGCCCGTAATGCCTATCTCTGGTCACCCCACTTAGGTTGTCTTCAATGGCTTTTCTTTCTTCTACAAGTCTATTAAAAAGTGTGGACTTGCCCACATTAGGTCTCCCTACAATTGCTACTATATTGGCCATAATTTTATTTATTATTGGTCGTAACCAAATTTTCTCAGTTTGTTTTTATTCTTTCTCCAGTTATCTTCCACCTTTACGAAGGTTTCAAGAAAAACTTTTTTGCCAAAAAATTTCTCCATTTCAATCCTGGCTTGTGTACCCACTCTTTTCAAGGCTTTCCCCTTGTCTCCAATGATTATACCTTTCTGACTGTCCCTTTCCACAAAAATAACAGCCCTCATTCGAATTAAATTTTCAGTTTCTTCAAAATCTTCAATTCGAACTTCAGTACTGTAAGGTATCTCCTTTTTGTATTGGACAAATATTTTCTCTCTAACGATTTCAGAAGCAAAGAAACGTTCAGGACGGTCACTTAGTTCTTCTTTGTCATAAAATGGTGGATGTACTGGCAAACGATCCAAAATTTCCTGCAAAATCTTTTGAAGGTTGAATCCCTCCAAGGCCGAAATCGGAATAACCACATCGGCATTTATCTTTTCCGTCCAATATTCGGTTACTTCAGCAAGTTTTTCCTCTTTGTTCAGGTCAATTTTATTGACAATGAGCAAAACAGGAACAGCTGCATCATTGACCTTTTTGATAATATCTTCAATTTCTTCGTCATTCTCAAAAAGATCCGTAACAAATACGATTACATCTGCATCTTCAAGTGATAGGTTTACAAAGCCCATCATGCTTTTGTGCAGTTCATATTTCGGCTTTAACATGCCCGGAGTATCGGAGAAGACGATCTGATACTCAGGTTCATTCATTATCCCAAGGATCCTGTGCCGTGTGGTTTGGGCTTTGGATGAAATGATAGAAAGCTTTTCTCCGAGCAAGGCATTCATAAGTGTAGATTTGCCCACATTGGGTTTACCTATAATATTTACAAAGCCTGCTTTATGTGTGTTCTCCAACATGGTTTCAGATTTTTTTTACAAAGGTACTTGATTTTTCATAATATGTCCTTACCTTTGTACCACAATAAAGGAAAGGGCAACAAAAAACGTTTGAAGCCGTAAACTTTAAGAGAGCGATACTAATAAATTATTAAAGATATATCGCGGGATGGAGCAGTTGGTAGCTCGTTGGGCTCATAACCCAAAGGTCACAGGTTCGAGTCCTGTTCCCGCTACACAGAACCCCTTATACGTCAAGTATTTGGGGTTTTCTTTTTTTTTAGGGGAGTTATATAAATCCTCGCTAAGGCGCTAAGATTTTAATAACCTTCTTTGCGACTCCTCGGCTCTGCGCGCAATTTTTAATGTTTATTTAACCCCATATCCTCGCAAAGGCGCTAAGACGCAAAGGTTTTGAATCCTCATCTTTGCGACTCCGCGGCTCTGCGTGCAAATCCTAAAGTTTATTTAACTATAAATCCTCGCTAAGGCGCTAAGATTTTAAACACCCTTCTTAGCGACTCTGCGCGCAATTTTTAATGTTTATTTAACCCCATATCCTCGCAAAGGCGCTAAGACGCAAAGGTTTTGAATCCTCATCTTTGCGACTCTGCGACTCTGCGTGCAAATCCTAAAGTTTATTTAACTATAAATCCTCGCTAAGGCGCTAAGATTTTAAACACCCTTCTTAGC
>NZ_JAUOPC010000017.1 GCF_030546805.1 Cyclobacterium sp. 1_MG-2023
TTACTGGTATACTTTCCCCTGGAATCACTGGTATACTTTGCTCTGGAATAGTGGTATACTATGGAGTGGAATACTCAGGCGGACAATGGATTGGAATTAGCTTCATTTACCAAAATCGACTTTTTGGAAGACAAATTCCAAGCGGAATGATTAACACGAAATGTCTTGACCTGCTTGACTTGACATATATTCAAAGAGAAGCACTAATTGACTTTGAAGTATTGGAAACAATTACAGTCAATAAATCGAAAGTTGGAATTGGTTCTCAAAGTCCTGCAACAACTTTATCGGAAATTAAAAGAAACTTTGATTGGGGAATTGAACAAAGGAAAAAGGAACAAAACCCTTGTGACAAAGGATTGACAGATTTAAACACTGTAAGAGAATGCTATTTTGACATGGAAAAAATAAAAAACTAGCCACAATCGAGTAGCCCAACTTGTGCCAAATAACTCAGGTTAAGTTTCTCACACCATCCCGGTCGACCCCTGTGAAAAAAAGGCAGGTTGTACGGGTCTCGTACCTGCCCTGCATTCCGGCGCTTCACTAAAATGATCCAAAGAGATCATTTTTTACGCTCAGCCCCAGATCACTGGATTGTAGGTTGTGATTTGAGGTAATAGGAAAGCATAGATTCGTATCCCTTTCTTCTTAGGCGTGACAGAGTAATAGTGGTAATCAAAATCGGACTCTGAGCTACTGCCCATCCTCCTTTTCTACCCTCCCGCCATCTGGCCCTTCACTAAAATAACCTAAAGAGGTCATTTCTTTACGCTCAGTCCTTCCATGCATAGGCATGGTCTTGGTCTACCCCTAATCTGATAAGGTTCCCGGGAACTCCCTCACATGAGGGATACCGAAAAAATACGGCACAGGCTACCGACATGCTTCGGCACAGGTTTTCACCCTCTGGAATAATTTGGTATCTTCGATACCAGATGCCCCTGCTGGGCACACACATCACCTTGGATACAGCGGGCGATTTCGATTAAATATGAAAATCAGTACCTTTAAGAAGTTAGGAGTAGGTTGGAGGAGAACGTCTCCGAAAGCCCGCCGGCTCCTAGCTGAATCCCGATTGGAGTCAGGCCCGAATGAAGGACACGCAAAAGGCCCGACGCCAATCTGCCATAATGTTACCCACAATTCAAGAAATGAACGAAACCGGATTCTTAATAAAGAAAATATTTGACCCCTATTTTGAAGCACCGCTAGAAATATGGGAATCATTTGCTACTTTTTTAAAACGAAATTCGTACAAGAAAAATGAAATCATAAAAGAAGTCAACAAAATAGAAAATAACCTGAGCATAATTACGAAAGGCTCAGCAGGCATTTTTTTATGGAAAGAAAATTCTACCATTTGTCTTGACTTGTGCTATGAAAATGAATTTTTTGGAGATTATATGTCATTTTTAACTCAACAACCAACTGCGTTATTTACTCAAGCAATTGAACCAACCGAAATACTTTCTATCTCATTTTCTGACTTAAAAGAATTATATAATAGTTCTACAATAGGTATAAATATTGGTAGAATAGCGTCCGAATCGCTTTTTATCCACAAACAAACACAACAAATAGACTTATTGATGCTTACTGCTGAAGAAAGATATTTGAAACTTTTAGAACGACAACCCGAAATTGTTCAACGAACACCTCAAAAACACATAGCATCATACTTAGGGATTACACCCGAAAGTTTTAGTCGAATTAGAAAAAAAATCACCCTGTAGTTTTCTTACCATATATCAAGTTTTTTCAGATACTATAGTTTGACCTTTGCATTATTAATCAAATTGAATAATCATGCAAAATATAAAAATATCAATACCTGTCCTTTTAGTCCTAGCATTTACGATTGGCATTTTATTACTACCAGGACAAACTAACAGAATTGGTATTGAGGTAGGTAAAAATAATTATATCAATTTTCAAATAAGCTACCAATTATTATTGTTGGGTATTGCCATTATATCAATGATTAGTTCATACATTCTTAATCCAGAAAGTTTAAAATCCATACTATCAATTGGCAATTTATCAGCAGTAGGCGAAGAACTAAAAATTTTTGGAATTAAAAAAGGAGATAGTTGGCTCAAAACAGGTGTTTCATTATCCATCTTTATAAGTTTAGCAACAGGCATATTTATGTATTTCCAACTTAAAGGACAAACGATTGATTACAGTTTGTTAAAAACCGGTTTTCTTTGGATTGTATTATTCTCATTAACCAATTCATTTGCAGAAGAAATGATTTTCAGGGTTGGAATTAATGCTCCATTAACAAACCTACTTTCTCCAAATAATATATTTCTCATTTCTGCGGTGATCTTCGGAGTTGCACATTTCCAAGGAATGCCTAGTGGAATTATTGGGGTAATATTAGCAGGGTTATTAGGTTATGTTTTAAGTAAGTCTATTCATGAAACCAACGGTATATTTTGGGCTTGGCTTATTCACTTCCTACAAGACATTATTATAATTGGGTCACTATATCTACTAAAAAGTTCTTAGAAAAAAAATAAAAAAGTGGGTACTCGTGTATAAAAATAATAGCGGTTTTAGTGCTAAAATAAAAGTGAGTATCTTTGAACAACGTCAAGTGATAAGTTGAAAGATTTATGTTTTTTAATCCGTTACTATTCTTATACAAGACCGTTAGCTGCAATGGTAAAAACACACCATCTTACAATAATTTGACTAAAAAAGAACTTCTAATTAATGAGTACTTCACAACCAACCAAAAATGCATTAAAAACAGTATCGCTTAAATTTAACCATAGTTCTCTATGGAGTTGGTTTCAGAA
This sequence comes from Cyclobacterium sp. 1_MG-2023, assembly GCF_030546805.1. Lineage (GTDB taxonomy): Bacteria > Bacteroidota > Bacteroidia > Cytophagales > Cyclobacteriaceae > Cyclobacterium. Next base: position 2,811 of record NZ_JAUOPC010000017.1, read on the forward strand.
ATTAATTATCCTTATAATTTTCTCTTTAGTCGTAAATCATTTATCCAATCCGGAGAGTTTCCCGGATGGTAAATCGTATAGATTCCCTGTAGAAGGTTTTCTATCCACTATTGCTTTGTGTATTCTTATAGGAATCATAGCAGAGCTTAATTTTAAACATTACAAGAAAAAGTATTTCTCTAAAAAAGTAGAAAACACTTCTATCTCGAGGTATATGGTCTCTACTCTTGGGTATATTACCATTATGTATATCCCGTTAGGTATTGTATTAAATAAAATTGCGAGTGGAGAAGCTGAATTCTATTATTTATTAATTGGACTGCTTATTACCTTGTTGTTAAGTATCATTCTCATAGGGTTAGCATATTCCCTAGATATCTATAATTTATATAAGCTATCTATAAAAGATAATGAAATTACTATTGAAAGCGGTGGGAAAATAACTAAGCTTACTTACGAAAATATTGTGTGTTTCTATAGCGAAAACAAAATTGTCTATACTGTTCAAAACAATGGTACCTCTATTACCACCGATTTTACATTGAATGAACTCGAAGAAAAAATAAACGACCAATTGTTTTTTAGAGTTAATCGTAAAATTATTATTCATAAAGATGCGGTAGACCAAATTGAAAAGGTTGAAAATGGCAAGTTGCGGATTACCTTAAAAACTTCATTTGAAAATGATGCGATTTCCGAAATCAACATCAGTCGATATAAGCGAAAAGAATTTATGAATTGGTTTCAATAAATTAAAAGCTATCGACCATCCAGTTATCAATTTCCTACCATTCAGTAAAAACATTAATATTTAAAGGTTTTTTTGGGAATCCAGTTCATTACTTCGTCTTAGAATTTAAAATCAAAAAAGATGAAAAAAATGACCTTACGACAAATAGTAATTCCATTAGTGACCCTTGCTATTATTTGTTTCATGTACTTTGGACCAATCACAAGAACACCTTTTGAAAATATAATTATCTCTATTATAATCATTATAGCTAATTATATAGAATTCAAGGGAAAACCATTTTCAGCGCTTGGGTTTAAACGAGCAAAATTCAATGCAAAAAATCTCCTTGTACATGCTCCTTTAGTTGCTCTGGGACTCTTTATTTTTTATGTCTTTGTTGTGGTACCCGGAATCGAGATGTTAACAGGAGTTCCTATTGACTATTCAAGCATGAGTCAATTGGAAGGAAACCTTGCGACCACCATCGTATGGTTATTGATAGTTTGGGCTACCGCGGGATTTGGGGAAGAAATCATTTTTCGAGGTTATCTTATGCGACAGTTCGTCAAATTCTTTGGAGACAGTAAAATCAGTCTTGCTATTAATATTCTAATAATTTGTGGTTTTTTCGGATATATGCACATGCAGCAAGGGATCACGGGGCAACTTGTTGTGGTCATTATCGGAGCACTTTTATCAATAATATTCTACCTGCGAAAATACGATTTGTGGTTTATGATTATGATACATGGCATTTTCAACACGCTAGGTATTTTGAGTTTTTACTTTGGTTTGGCATAACTACACCAAGAAAGAATGTTAAACAAATAGACTTTTAGTTTGTTTGAATAAATGGATTTGACTCTTGCGCAATCGTAGCGCAAATGGACTGGTTACAGCATCAGTACGCAAAAAAACTCATTGTTTCGTACTTACTCGGTCGAAACCACAGCAGCTAATAACTAAGCATGCTATCGGCTGAAACCTATCGACAGGCTCAGGGAACATCTACAGGGTAAACTTCAATAAAACATTGAAGGGTGTTGGGAACTTGGGTTACTATGGAAAATGGCTTTCTCCTTTTGTTTTTTTAGCGTTGGGAGAATGAAAAAGAGGCTGTTTTTAGGTTGTTTTTTGGCTTAGGGTTCCTTTTTTTTAGTAGCTATTATATTTATTAGGGAAAGGATTTTGAAGCGAATTTGAGGCTGTTATTTCCATTTACACCTACCCGCCCCATTAAGCTTACCGGCACTTTTTATTTTGTTTCCTGATTTTATTGAACCAGTTGGCTGGTGGCCTCCTTTGGTCGAAACATGCCAGCGTATGCTTTCTCGGGTTTTGCAATAAACGACAATACCGAAAGAGTTTAATGAAAATTATTAATTTAGGAACTAAACGGAATGAATCACCGATTTTTAAAATAAAAAGTGGTTCGTCCTTAAGGCATCTTTTAGGTACTAAAACCAAATTAACTTATTGAAAATGAAAGAAAATAGTTCAAAATTGAAATTCTGGATATTTTTACCACTTGTATTAATTTTAAACGGTTGTAATAAAAATAGTAAGCCAAAGGTAAATGGTACAAAACCTAATATTGTATTTATATTGGTAGATGATTTGGGTTATGGAGACGTAGGCTTTAATGGTTCTACTTTTTATGAAACACCAGCTATTGATAAACTGGCAAACGAAGGTCTTGTAATGGATAACTCTTACATGTACCCAACCTGTTCGCCTTCTCGTACGGCCTTATTTACAGGGAAGCAATCTTTCAGGACAGGTGTATATACTGTACCTGTATTAGAGAAAGGAACTGATCAGGAAAATATATTTTCTCGATGGACAGTTGGACTGGAGCATACAGGATATTCGGAACCCCTTTCAGACTTAGGTTATAAAATGATTCACATTGGTAAATGGCACTTGGTAGGACCGTACCCAACGGAAGAGTTGGCAATGGATTGGCCGATTAAGAAAAAGCTCACCCAGCCCAGTCCTTCCGATTTTAGTTGGGTAGAAAGTCATCGATCCGAGGCTGTTAAACCGTATTATCCTGAAGGACGTGGATATTTAAAAAATGTAGGAGGAACATATCGTGGCGATCCAGCCTTAGAGATAGGTGGCTACCAAAGTGAAACAGGTGGATATTTTGCCCCTTTCAGCAATCCTTTTTTAGAGCAAAAATCAACAGATGAATGGTTGACAGATCGGTTGACAGATGAAGCCATCGCATTTATGGAAGAACACAAAGAGGAGCCATTTTTTATTAACCTTCATTATTATACTGTACATAGACCTTTGCGTTCCCGTAATGAAAAGCTTTATAAAAAATACATGAACAAACCAGGTGATCCTTTAACAGGTCAAGGTTTAGAAAAAGGTGAGAAAAAGGATTATGTAGCAAGATATGCAACCATGATCGAATCCTTAGATGATAATGTGGAACGTATCGTACATTATCTTGATGAAAAAGGACTTCGAGAAAATACAGTTATCATTTTCACATCAGATAATGGGCATAACAATACTAGCAATAATAAATTACGAGGTTCAAAAGGGATGATTTATGAAGGTGGTATTAAAGTCCCAACTTTTGTAAACTGGCCAGGAAAGATAAAAGCCGCCCGTACGAAGGTTCCAATTTTGGTTACAGATTATTTCCCAACTTTTATGGATCTGGCAGGGATTGATTACAAAGGTATATTGGATGGCAATTCCTTCACTAGCTTATTTGATGGTAGTGCAGATAAAAAATTATTGGAACGTCCATTGTTTTGGCATATAGCCAGCCAATATAAACATGAAACTTGTTCAGTTATTCGAAAGGGCAACTACAAACTCATTCAGTTTTTAGCAAATGGTAAATTAGAATTATATAATCTTCTTGATGACCCAACAGAGTCTCTAGACCTCTCTGAAACAGAAATTGAGGTGAAAAATGCATTACTAAATGAGTTGGTCTCATGGAGACAAAAAAACAACGTGCTACTACCTCCAAATTCAACATTATATAATTGAATATAGAAATTATGAAATAAAAGGGTGAACCGCCAGTTTACCGGATTATGGGTTGCGTTTTGAGGGAATAGGAAAGCATGGATTCATAACCTTTTCTTGTCAAGCAGGACAAGGTGATCGTAGTAATCAAAATCGGACTTCGAGCCACTGCAAGGGAAAAACAAGTCAAAACCTCCCCCTTTTCATCCCCAGATAAAATTTCCTTAAAAACTTGGACCTAGTCTTCAATTAGGCTAATTTATTTTTAATTTCACCGGTTCCTGAGCGGAGCCGGAAGGGGTAGGTATTACGCGCACGTAACCCTAAGGCTTCGGCTCCGCTCAGCCGCCGGGAATATTGAAACCGATTCTGAGCTGGGTTCGGTAAAGACCTTGCCGGTTCCTGGGCGAAACCAAACGTAGCAACCTTGCCGGTTCCTGAGCGGAGCCGAAGGGGTAGGCATTACGTACCTGTTACCCTATGGTTTCGACTCCGCTCAACCGCCGGGAATATTGAAACCGATTCTGAGCTGGGTTCGGTAAAGACCTTGCCGGTTCCTGGGCGAAACCAAACGCAGCAACCTAGCCGATTCCTGGGCGAAACCAAATGCAGCAACCTTGCCGGTTCCTGAGCGGAGCCGAAGGAGTAGGCATTACGCTCTCCTTAACCCTATGGTTTCGACTTCGCTCAACCGCCGGGTGGGTGGTAACCGATTCTGAGCTGGATTCGGTAAAGACTTAGCCGGTTCCTGATCGAAACCAAACGCAGCAACCTTGCCGGTTCCTGAGCGGAGCCGAAGGATTAGGCATAACGTACTCGTTACCCTATGGTTTCAACTCCGCTCAACCGCCGGGTGTGTGGAAACCGATTCTGAGCTGGGTTCGGTAAAGACTTAGCCGGTTCCTGATCGAAACCAAACGCAGCAACCTTGCCGGTTCCTGGGCGGAGCCGAAGGATTAGGCATAACGTACTCGTTACCCTATGGTTTCAACTCCGCTCAACCGCCGGGTGTGTGGTAACCGATTCTGAGCTGGGTTCGGTAAAGACTTAGCCGGTTCCTGAGCGGAGCCGAAGGAGTAGGCATTACGCTCTCCTTAACCCTATGGTTTCGACTTCGCTCAACCGCCGGGAGTATGAAAACCGATTCCAGCGTATATTTAGTACATCCTTCTTATATAAACCGGGTTTCAAGGAACTCAAATCCACCAATCGTGTTTAATAATTTATGAAAAAGTTGGAATTATTGATAATAGGAGCCGGCCCTATAGGTTTGGCCTGTGGTATAGAAGCAAAAAAGAAAGGCCTTGACTATCTGATTATAGAGAAAGGTGTGCTGACCAATTCGATTTTTAACTATCCGGTCAATATGACTTTTTTCTCCACTTCTGAGAAATTGGAAATGGCAGACATCCCTTTTATGTCGATTTCCAATAAGCCGACGAGACCGGAGGCACTGGAGTATTACCGAAGGATCGTCAAACATTATCAACTCAATATCAACTTGTACGAAAAGGTAAATACCTTAGAAAAACAAAAAGGTGGATTTTTGGTACACACCTCCAAGGGGGATTACCTTACTGAAAAGCTTGTATTGGCCACCGGCTTTTATGACCTGCCCAATACCATGAATGTTCCCGGGGAAGATTTGCCCAAAGTTTCGCATTATTACAAAGAACCCTGGCCTTATATCGGACAGAAGATCATCGTAATAGGCGGAGGTAATTCAGCTGTGGATGTAGCCCTGGAAACTTGGAGAAAGGGAGCCGAAGTAACCATGGTGGTCATGAAACCTGAGATCGATCAAACCGTGAAATACTGGGTCTTGCCTGACATCGAAAACAGAATCAAGGAAGGATCTATTAAAGGATATTACAATTCCAGCATTAAGGAAATAAAGGAAAAAGAAGTGGTAATCAATACCCCTGAGGGAGAGGTAACCATAGAAAATGACTTTGTCCTTGCCATGACGGGTTACAAACCCAATTTTGAATTGCTGGACCAATTGGGTGTCCAATTGAGTCTGGATGAAAAAAGGCAGCCTTGCTTTGACGACATTAGCCAGGAATCCAATGTCCCGGGATTATACCTTGCAGGGGTAGTTTGCGGTGGACTCAATACCAGAGAGTTTTTTATAGAAAACACCATCTCTCATGCCAAGGCCATTGTAGCCGATATTTCAAGAAAAAAAGCAGCTTCAGCAACAGAAGGTTAATGCTTTACTTGAATAAGCCGGAAATACTGTACTGCCTAAACCTCGGTTTGGGCAGTACAGCAATAATTTATAGCTTTTCGATTTCTTCGCTTGATTTATATTAACATATCTTCAGATTTAGGTTGATTTCAAATACCCATGTATTTGGGAAAGAATAGTACTGGTATTGTCTAATACCTTATATTTGAATAAACTGGAATTAGCCATGAACTACACAGACCGGGATTTAAATTGGTTGTCTTTTAATGAACGAATTCTTCAGGAAGCAGAAAATGAAGACAGCCCCCTGATGGAGCGCTTGAAGTTCTTGGCCATTTATTCCTCCAACTTAGAAGAGTTTTATAGGGTAAGGGTAGCGAGCCATCGTTTCGCTCAGTCATTCCAGGATGATCTAAAAAACAAATATGGCTACCGGCCTTCATTTCTCCTCCAGCAGATCAATCAAATTGTAAGCGCTCAGCAAGAGCGTTTGGGTAAAGTTTTCTATTCGGAAATTCTTCCAGGCTTAGCAAAAGAAGGCGTTCATTTATTGACGGAGCATTTTTCTGAGGAAGACAAGAAGCAGATGAACACCTACTTTGACCGTGAAATTGAAGGAAACTTTACCAACTTGGACATTACAGAAGAAGTTAAAATCCAACTTAAAAACCTAACGGTCTATCTTTACGCAGTCACCAAAGATCGGCAGTTCCTCATTGAACTTGACTACAAAAAATTCGGAAGATTTATTGATATCTCTACTTCAGGTCAGGAAAAACGCATCGTACAGTTAGATGATATTTTCAGAAGCAATGCTTCAAAATTATTGGGTGAAAAACCCGAAATATTTGCGGTGAAGATTTCAAGGGATGCAGAATTGTATATGGATGAAGAAGAAGAGGAGGACATAGTAGTAAAAATTGAAAAGAGTATTGTAAACAGAGATACCGGCCTGCCTTCCCGTTTACTTTTTGATGAAAGCATCCCTTTCAAGTACATCGATACATTAAGAAAAAAAATAGAGGTGGACATGTCTGGACTAATCCCGGGAGGTCGCTACCATAATTTTTATGATTTCTTTGCGTTTCCGGCATCAGAAAAGCACTTGTTTTACCCGGAGATCCCAAAAGTCCCTTGTCCAAGATTAGATCATTCCTCCAATTGGTTTGAGGAGATAAATAAGGAAGCTATTTTTTTGAGTTTCCCCTATCAGAGTTATGATTACGTAACGCGTTTTTTAAACGTCGCATCAGAAGATAAGGATGTTGAGGAAATAAACATCACACTATACAGGGTGGCAAAGACCTCAGCGGTTTGCCTGGCACTTGAAGCGGCAGCCAAAAGTGGCAAGAAGGTATTTGTCTTGGATGAAGCACAGGCCCGGTTTGATGAGGAGTCAAACATTTACTGGGGAGAGCGGCTTAGCAAAGCAGGGGCTACGGTAAAATATGGCATCAATAACTTTAAAGTGCATGCCAAAATTTGCACCATTAAGAGACGAGAAGGCCAGGTTCTCAAGACTTATGCCTACATGGGCACGGGTAATTTTAATGAAAAAACGGCTGAAATATATGGAGATCACGCCTTACTCACCACACAAACCGATTACACCAACGACCTAAACGAGGTTTTCGCCTTTCTCAAGGACAATTCCTACCAACCGCAATTTGAAAACCTATTGGTTGCTCCTTTTAATTTAAGAAGTTCAATTGAGCAATTAATTGACAATGAAATCAGCTTGGTCAAAAAAGGCAGAAAGGGCAAATTGACCATTAAGCTTAACAGCTTAGAGGACACCCTTATGATCGATAAACTTAGGAAGGCTGCTGATGAAGGGGTTAAAATTGACCTAATTGTCCGTGGCATTTGTTGCTATCATCCACAAACCGAGTTGCAAGGGAAAAACATCAAAGTGGTCAGTATTATTGATCGCTTTTTGGAACACACTAGAATATACCATTTCCACAATGACGGTGAATCAAAGATTTATCTAGCCTCTGCGGACTGGATGACCAGAAATTTATCAAAACGGATTGAAGTAGCATTCCCTGTCCTTCAGGATAATGCCCAATCACTTTTGCTGGCAGAACTCTATGCCCAACTTCATGACAACAAAAAAGGCAGGTTTGTGGCATGTAAAAATGAAAATCAGTTTGTAACAGGAGAGGAAACCATTGGATCCCAGGAAAGAATGTTTGAATTAGTTAACAAATACAATTCTCAAAATGCTTTATAGAGAAATCTTTCGGAATTTTAAAATCTACTTTCTATTGGCCATGATATTTATGTCATTGTCAGGTTATAGCAGGTATTTTTTTTCTGCCCTATACAGTTTAGATCCATTGGCATATTCAACGGTTAGTGTAGCAGACATTCTAAAGTTTGCTTTTATGATGATCTTTTTAGGGTCTTTTGGTCTTGCACTATTATCAAGCATGTTTGATGTGCTGATTCTTAAAAAATTATTGATAAATACCTCGCCAAAAATTGCCCTAAGCATAGGTATTCCTGCTCAGGCACTCATGATTATTTTGATCGTACACATTTTAGACTTCGTGTATTATTATACCTTGCCATGGATTTACAATGGGCCGGTAAGTCCCAACGAGCTAACAGAAAACATGTTTTTAATTGTTCACCTCATTGTGGCTGTTAGTATATCCAAGGTATTCATAGAGATTGACCGAAAACTGGGACCCGGTAATTTATGGAAAATGCTCAGTGGTAAATTCATTAAGCCACGTGAAGAAGAGCGAATTTTTATGTTCATTGATTTGAAAAGCTCTACCTCTTTTGCTGAAAAAATCGGCCATCTGGAATACAGTCGTTTTTTACAAAACTGTTACCAGGATTTCTCAATTGTCGATCGATACCGGGCAGACATCTATCAGTATGTCGGAGATGAAGTAGTGGTAAGCTGGAACCCCAAAAAAGGTACCGATAATGATAATTTTCTAAAGGCCTTTTTTGCATTTACTGACCTGCTGAAAAAAAAGACCGATTATTACCAAAAAGAATACGGCATTACTCCTTACTTTAAGGCAGGAGCTAATATTGGCCCTGTGATCATCACTGAGGTTGGGGACATCAAGCGGGAAATCACCTATCATGGCGACACCTTGAATACTGCCGCTAGAATTCAAGAAAAATGCAATGAACTCAATGCCCAACTGCTAATCTCAGAGCCACTTTTTAAGTTGATAAAAAACAAAGCGGCTTATAAAATTGATGATGTAGGAACCATCCATTTGAAAGGAAAAGGTAAAGACGTAAGGCTATATCGTGTAGCTCAATTAAACAGTTGATTCACTTCCTGCTTAACGCTCTGAGTAATGGCAAAAGTCGGTATTGCCAAAAGACAACCTAAAACTGATAGCCTAAAGAAAAGAAAGGTAAGGTTTCCTCCTCCGTAAAACCTACAGTAAAAGTGGCCACAAGTTGATTCAGCGGAGCCATCCATATTCCTCCTCCGGTTGCATTGTGCCACTTACCGGAAGTTTCTTGCCGGCCCCAAACCCTACCAATATCATGGAAGGCCAAGACACCTACTGTAGCAGGAAAAACATACGTTTTTAGATTAAACAAGCGAGCCCTCACTTCTGTATTGTTATAAGCCACTGCATATCCATTGAACCTATACCTCCTAAAGCCCCTTAAATTAACTGTGCCACCTAGGGTTTGACCTTGAAAAAACTCATAATTTCCCCAGTTTCTCCCTGCACCAAATTTGGTTGCCCAAACCAATCTGGAAGGATAACGAAACGACCAATACATGGCCAATTCAGCATTTATTTTTGTAAAACTCCCTGAATAGTCATTTAAACCCCACATTTTTTGGCTTTGTGCTTCAAAAAACACCCCTCTTGAAGGCATTTTCTCATGATCTCTTGTATCAAAAAACACTTTGGCAAAAAGCCCGCTATAATACCGGGCCTTATCAAGATCTGCTTGATCCAAACCACTTTCAGGTGAGGTAATAAATTTATTGGTATTTTCATTTCGGTCTAACTTAAATGACTGAAATTGGGGACCAAGGGTTAAATTACCACTTTCTCCAAGCTTGGTTTGCAAGCCAGTTTTAAGCTCATACCAATTAAACCTAGCCCTGTAATAAGCAATTTCAAAAGACTCCCTATTGTAGAAGGATTCATTCCCCATTCCAAAATAATTAAAAGAATACTGCGGGGCACGAATATCGGCACTCCATACCAAATCTAGGTCACTCAGCACATCCACAGCATGACCTTTGTACTCCACATTAAAGGCATTGGTTTTGAATGCAAATTTACTCATCACAGATTGACGGATGGCAAAAGGTTCCTTTTTGAACCCCTGTTTTTCCCACAATAGCCCTGCACCAATATAGATCCCATCATCCCTATTGTATGCCACCGACGCCAAAGGCATGAGTTTGTCAAATTTAAAATGCTTTCTATCGTAATTTATTTCGGAAGGTTCACGTTTGACTCTAGCACTATTCCCTAATGCGACAGATACCTTTTCATTGGGACTTTGATAAATAAGGGTGTTCTTTCTTTTTGTTCTTCCATTATCCGCAATCACTTTTTCCCCATGACCCGGAATCACCCTGACTTTTATTTTCCCGGTACCTTCGCCATTAAATTCAAAAATATCATCTCCTTCCAACCCATACAAACGGATTTCATTGGTTTCTTTCGGTAGGAAAATCCGCCGGTAAAGCTCCTGTTCAAGGTTTCCTGATTTATCAATTTTTCTAAGGTAAACTTCCACACGACCATCAGGGAGGTAGTCCACCTTAAATAACTCATTTTTATCTGTCCCAATCACATCGACCTCTTTGGCTAGAAATTGGTAATATTCAAGCATTCCCGACTTCAACCAGGTTTTCCTTTGCAACAATTTAGCTTGTATTTCTCCCCCATCAACGGCCACAACCGAATCCGGCCAGTCCCGAAAAGCTTCTTTTACCCCTTCTACGGAAATCTTAGCAATTACATCGTCCAAAGACTCTTCCCAGTCTTCCCTGTCCAATTCATTCATAAAACTTCGGTCAAAGTACCTTCCATTAAACATAAAACCCGGAATGGTACGAGGGGCTTTATAATCAAAACCTTGAAACTTAGGTACCAGCCATTTCCTGCTGCCAATCTTAGGTATTAGGCCTTCATTTACAAAAAAAGCCTGATCCCTATCTCTAAGCATCGGGCTAAACTTCCAGCCTTTTTCCTTTTTTTCACCTATCCACCTCCATTGGTCATCATGTCGGTCCCAGTCACCTATCCATAAATCAAATATTCTGGCTTTGAGTACTTTGTGTTGTAACACCTCATGGTCATTGTCGCCATGAATTTTACCAAGCATCTTGTCTGTACTAAAAAATTTAAAATCCTTTGCCACACCCTCCCAAGCTATTTCTCTTTCTTCAAACAAGTAAAGCTTATCTGCATATTTTTCTCGGTAAATTCCCAAAATAGGATCATCGGGTAGATGTACTATTTTAGGATTGGTATGGACTACCCCTACTTCTTCTGCAAGCCTTGCCACAGCAAGGGCTGCATATGGATGAGAAGAAGATATTTGATCCTCCACCACCTGCTTGGCTATTGTTTCTCTTATGGCCGGCGAAAGGGCATTTTCAGGATATTTATTTACAGACCTTAACACATACTCTTTCTCATCTTCACTCTCTAATCTAAGCGAGCGCGTCTGCATGCCCCCACCTTGTTTGACAATGCTTAAGCCACCCTTGGCAGTAGACAGGTCTATGGTCTCGAAGGTAGCAGGAATCGCCCAAGTGTTTCGGTAGTTTTTACCAAGAAATTTATAGTACCCCTTCCCATGGATGTATTGGGTGGAAATAGGTCTCGTCACCTCTTTTGGCAATTCCCTTTCAAAATCTTCCAAGGCAGTCTCCCCACTTGCAAATGGCGCTACCAACTGCTTTTTATACAATGCTTCTTTTTTAGTGGGGTCAAAGAAGGTCAAATTCACCTCATGATTGGCATTAAAATCAAGCACAGCATATCCCTGAGATGGGTAGATAAAATCTGCAACATGGTGCTTTTTTACAGTGGTATGCTTGGCACCTGCACCACTGATTATAAAACTTATGTTATCTTCCTGGGTATAGGCCAGTCCATGTTCATGTCCGGCAACTTGTATCAAGTTGGGGTGGGTTTCAAAGATTGCTTCCAAGGCATCAACCATGGCCTCATATTTTGGATGAACCAAATCCTGAATATTGCCAAACCATGTTCTGTATAAGGGATAAATCGAGCCTATGACAGGTAAGGGTAAGTATAAGTTGGGGGAAAGGGCAGTAAGGGGAAAGAGGTGATCCTTCCAACTGTAAGCACCATTGTGAGGTCCGTAAGACCGAAAAGGATGGTGCATGGCCACCAATACTACCTTGTCCCTATTTTCTTCAAGGACATAAGCTACGGCTTCTAAAATTTCATCTTCCGTTTTGTACTCACAATCGGACTCAATTCCTGGTTTATCCTTGAGATGAAGCCACCATTGGCTATCCAACAATAGCAGTATGGTTTCATTGTCTAGTTCCACCACATCAGGTCCGGGACATCCACCATTTGGCACCCAGCTTACCTTATCTTCCGGATAATTTGCCGCTACATATTTTTCAGCCCTAAGGATGCTGTTCCACCCATCTTCTTTGCCTTTTTTCCAGTCATGATTTCCAGGTATCATCCATATCTTACCTGACAAGTATTGGTAGAGGTCTAACTGGGTTTTCAGCACATATTCGGCCATTGCCCTTTCATCATCATCTAGTTTAGGCATCCCTTGCGGGTAAATATTATCCCCCAAATAAACGATATGGGAAGGAATATCAGGCTGAGCTTTTAGTTTATTGCGGATATCATCCACTACTGCATTTGTTCCATTTTTAACTTCTCCGGCATCTCCAACCAAATAAAGCCTGAATTTTGAAGGGGCTTTCTGGGCCTCTGCGGTAGAGAAAGACAATAATACCAACAAAAGAAAAAGCTTATTCATAGGAGGAAAAGTTTATGGCTTGTACTTAAAAATCAGTAAATTAGGCTTTCCGCCCCTGGCTTCATTTGAGACATACATGTTTCCCTTGGGGTCAAATGTAATGCCTTCCGGCTGTTTAAAAATTTTGGCGTTTAGCTCATAAATTTCCTTAGAATTGAATGCAGTATCTGTAATTAAAAGCCACTTTCCGGTGGAGGACAAAATATAATATTTATTCTCGATCGGGTGAAGGGCCACGGCTGCAGGCTCCATTTTCAGACTTGTTTTCTCCTTAAACTTTAAGATCGTTCTAATTTCTGAGGCTTTTAAGGTTTTAAGGGCTACTTCCTCATAAGCTTTGGCACCTAGGTCAAAACGATATATGGAAGCTTCTTTGGTCTTTTTATCCCATTCACAAGTTTTACAGAAGGTATAAACATAGGCTCCATCTTCAGAAACAACCAAGGCCTCAAAGTCTCGCTTCTTTTTAATTGGGAAAGTATATTTTTCACTTTCTGCCTCTTCAGTAAATGGAGAGGTAACCTCATAAAGTGTCCCATTGCTTTGCAACACCCAAGCCCTATCATTGGACCAGGCGATGTCTTCAATGTCTGCATTTTTGGCAAACTTTTGACGGTCTATTATCTCCCCTGTTTCCGGTGATAAGCTATAAATAATTGAGGATTCATCTTCAATGGCTAACAGCAGCTTATCTCCTACCCATTCTAAACCCGATACTTCTTCCATTCTGTCCTGCAATACAATTTCCGTAAAATCGTTTAAGTCATAAGCTGACGGAAACGCATCACCTTTTACTCGCTCTGAAATGGAAGCACACTGCCAATTGGCCAGAATGATAAAGGTTAAAATCTGTGAAAATTGTATCATTATTCAATTGTAATTAATTACCTTGAAGTTAGTACTATCAAAATTAGTAAATCACCTTGGATAAGCAACTAGAAAAATTCGAATCCTGGATCAGGAAAATGTTTGAAAACAGACAAAAGTCAGAGGTTTGTTACCACAACATGGATCATTCATTGCAGATTGTCGAGAAAGTTGCCGAAATAGGTGCCTACTATAATTTAAGTAAGGAAGACAGAGAAGATTTATATGTGGCAGGATGGATGCATGACATCGGTTATTGGGAAGTCAAAGGAGAGGGGCATGAATTAAAGGGTTCAGAAATGGCTCAAGATTACCTGATTGAGTTGGGGCTTGAACAGGAGAGGATTGACCGAATCAAAGCCTTAATTCTAGCAACAAAAATGCCTCAATCTCCAAAAAACCTCTTAGAAAAGATCATCTGTGATGCCGATTTGTACCACCTAAGTTCAGAGCATTATTTTGATCAAACCATCCTTTTAAAAAAAGAGAAAGCAAACCTTGGGTTTGGAAAAACCTCTTTACTTGACTGGCTGAAAGAAAGCAAGATTTTCATGCTCGCTCATCACTACCATACAGAATACGCCAAGATCAATTTTCAACCCGGCAAGGAAGCCAATTTAAAATCCATCGAACTGAAGATCAAGGAAGCTGAAGCCCAATCAAAAGCCAAACTAGAAGGTAAAAAAAAAGATAAAAACAAAAAGAAATCAGATCGAGGAGTAGAAACAATGTTTCGGATAACCTCAAAAAATCATTTGGCACTTTCTGCCCTTGCAGACAATAAAGCCAATATTATGATATCTGTTAATTCTATTATTATATCTATCGTTGTAGCTGTTTACCTGCGGGTTATTGAGGAGTACCCCTATTATTTGGTTCCAATTTTAATGCTAATTACAACTTGCCTTATCGCGATGGTATTTGCAATTTTGGCCACCCGTCCCAATGTAACTCAAGGGATAGTAACCAAGTCCGACATCAGCAAAAAACAAGGCAACCTGCTCTACTTCGGGAATTTCCATGAAATGTCATTACCTGAATACAAGGATGGCATGCATTCATTGATGAATGATGGAGAATACCTGTATGACAGCATGATTACTGACATTTATCATTTAGGAATTGTCCTTTCAAAAAAATACCTGTTGCTCAGGAAGTCCTACAATTTCTTTATGTTTGGCTTTGTCCTTTCAGTAGTTTCTTTCTTAATAGCCACTTATATCTTCGAGCCAATGCCTCGATAATGTAAAATGTACTCCTTCTTTATTGACTTCCAAGGTTTCCATAAAAAATTCTTTTCTAACTAAAACCCATTTTTTTAATAGATAAATTGCTTTAAAACCTCTATTGGCTTGCCTTCAATCATTAATATTTTCCTTCTAAATTAAATAATTTTCGATTTTATGCCTACTCATTAATTTGTGAATAATTTTTAGTTGAGGAAATATTTTTCCCGTTTTTTCTGGATTTTCAACATTTAATTGATGAACAGACTTTTTTTCAATTCAGATCTATCAAAAAGAAAGATTAATTTCTTCTTCCAAACTTTACTGGTCCTTGTTCTATATTTTAATGAGATCAGTGAAATGATCCCTTTAATGATAATCTTATGGCAGATCGTCCACTTTTCTTTGATTGCTATAATTGATTTTTATTTGGATGATTACCCCTATAAAAAAGAAAAAATACTATGGGCCTTGTTTTCCATCTCAATAGTTTTTTTAACAATAAGCCTTTCCTATGGTGTTTTTAATGCGCTTTATATCCGGATTCATTTAGCAATATTAATTTTAGGGAATATATTAGGAGGTAAAGTAGATAAGCCTTTGTGGAAATTGCTTACAATTCTCAATCTTCTAATTTTAATTTCAATAGAATTTTCTAGAAATGAGTTGTATTCAATTTTTGGAATGGCATTATTGTATGCTACTGGAGCAATCATTTTACTTGCAATTACGGAAAGGATTTCAGAAAGAAATCGAAGTTTCTGGATGGCTCATGCTTTAGCATTATTTTTTTACATTAACTTTAAAGGCCCTTTTTATGAGGAAGCCTTTATTTTTTTGGTTGGGGGAATTGCTTACGAATTGGCTAAAATATTAATCGCTCAAATGCCAAAATTAAAACCACTATAGGTATTTGAGAACCATTTTAGACAACCTTTTCTGAAAAAAGTTCAAAGGCAAGCCGTTTGATCTAAGCTTAACGGTTGGGATTGGTTTCGGGATGAACCTTATCTTGGTGAAGCAATACTGTAGATGTAGGATAAGCCAAGCGAATATTGTTCTCAGGCCCTAAACGCTCTAGTATACTTTCTGTAATGGCATGTTCAAACATTCTACGCTTCTTTGGATCACAAAGGTATCTCATGGAAAGCTGCACACCACGCTCAGTGATTTTGGTAAAAATCATCGGAGTAAATTGTTTGTATACAATCAAATGGTCTTGTTTGGCTTTTCGAAAAACCTTTTCCGCCTTTTTTAAGTCCTCTTGCAAATGAGTATTAAGAATGTCCAAAAGTATTTCTTTGGTTTTCTTGAAGTCGCTCCTAAGGGTGATGTAGATATTCTGTTCGTTCCAGATATAATTAAACCCGGTGGAATAATTGGCTTGGGCATCCATAAAAACTTTTCCATTGGGCACATGAATGACCCTGCCGGTACTTTGGTCAGCATCCACCCAATTGCCGATTTCCAGCAAAGAAAATTGGAACAACCTAAGGTCAATCACATCGCCTTGCACCTCTCCAATCTGAATCCTATCTCCCACATCAAAAGGTTTGCGAAGGTAAATAAAGGCCCATCCGGCAATGTTGACAAAGATATCTTTCAAGGCGATCGCAATACCTGCAGACAACAAGCCCAAAAATGTGGTCACAGAATGAAAATTGCCTATCCAAAGGTTCCCTATAATCAGTATACCAATAATAAAAGAGGTATACTCTATAAACTTTCGATAATGGTATTGCCTCCTCAATTCCAAAGCATCTCCCCTGTAAATCAATTTCAGGGAGATTTTATTGATCAGCCACATTACGAACCCTATCAGTATTGTCTGTAGAATCCGGTTCCTTAATTCCGGCTCAATATCAATATTTAAGAAATTATCGAACATGGTATTTCACTATGGAAACAATAAGAAATTTTACTTTATAAATAAATATACACTTTCCTTTTGGTTAGGCTAGGCATTTGCCTTTCGATTTCCGATCCACACACCCACCACTACAGCAAATATGCCCAAATAATGTAAGGGAAACAAAGCTTCTCCATCCAAAACTCCCCAAAAGATGGCCACCAATGGAATAATATAAGTTACAGAACTGGCAAAAACAGGTGTGACCAATTTTACTATTGAATTAAAGAGGACCAAGGCTGCAGCAGTGCCAAACGCACCGAGAAAAGCGATATATCCGGCTGCCTGCCATGCACCTTCAGCATGCAACAGTTTAAAAGAAAACTGGGTAAATCCAAACAAATATATGGCTGAGATGGGCAATACCATCATCAAGGAAATAGCGGTAATTATGGTTGGTTTTATTTCCTTAATTTTATACTTAATTATATTAACATTGAAGCCATAACATATAGCGGCCAATACCACCAACAAACCATAAAGATTAAATTCCCTGAAAATATCCGGACTTCCTGAATTCCCTGCCAAAACCAATACACAAACGCCCAAAAGCGCAATTATCAACCCTATGGCATTTTGCCTAGAGATTTTTGTTTTGAATAATAATGCCCCAATTACACCAACCATCAATGGAGTAAGAGCATTGATTACTCCTGCCAGAGAACTTGAAAGTTGGGTTTGTGCTTTGGCAAATAAAAAGGCTGGGACAAAACTCCCCAAGAAGCCGATGCATAGCAAATAACCCAGTTGCTTTTGGTTAAGCAATTTTACTTTGGACACACCTAATGGCAACAAAACCAAGGCAGCCGAAAAAATTCTAAAGGCCCCTACTTCCCCCGGAGAGTACACCTCCAATGATTTTTTGATAAGGATAAAGGAACTCCCCCAAATCAAGGCCAGCAACAGTAACATGGCCCAGTGCTTGACTTTTTGGTCTTGGATCTTTTTTGCTACCGGCACTTAATTCTATTTTTGAACCCTAATCACGGCCATTTAGCCCCGCTTTTTTTAAAAAACCTCATCGGCGAAAACAGTGGATATTTCTTCTAAAATATCATTCACTTTCGCATATTCATCAGTAGTCACCAGAGAGGTACGGTAAGGTTTGAAATGCGGAATACCTCTGAAATAGTTGGTATAATGCCTTCTCATTTCCAGCACTCCTAGTTTCTCGCCTTTCCACTCTATAGAAAAGTCCAGGTGCTTTTTAGCAACTTTCACCCTTTCTTCCATATCAGGCACAGCCAAAAGATTTCCTGTTTGTAGATAGTGCTTGATTTCATTAAAAATCCAAGGGTAACCTATGGCCGCTCGACCGATCATCAAACCGTCTACACCATACTTTTCTTTGTAGGCTTTGGCTTTCTCCGGACTGTCTATGTCTCCATTACCAAAAACAGGGATTTTAATTCTGCTGTTTTTCATAATATCGGCCAAGTAAGACCAATCCGCCTCACCTTTATACATTTGTTTTCTGGTGCGGGCATGAATACTGATGGCCTGAATGCCTACATCCTGCAACCTTTCAGTTACTTCATTGATCTTAATGGTGTTCTCATCCCAGCCCAATCTAGTCTTGACGGTTACGGGAATTTTTACTGCTTTGACTATTTCTGCAGTCATGGCCACCATTTTGTCTATATCCAATAAAATGCCGGCACCGGCACCTTTGCAAGCCACTTTATTAACCGGGCAACCATAATTGATGTCCAATATATCCGGACCGGCTTCCTCTGCTATGGCCGCTGCCTCCCGCATAGAGGAGATTTCATTCCCAAATATTTGAATGCCAATAGGCCGTTCATAATCGTATACATCTAATTTTTGAACAGATTTGGCAGCATCACGGATCAAGCCTTCAGAGCTAATGAACTCTGTGTACATTAAATCTGCACCATTCGTTTTGCATACTGCTCTAAATGGCGGATCACTAACATCCTCCATAGGAGCCAATAGCAATGGAAACTCCCCTAAATTTAAATCTCCTATTTTAATCACACGCTGAAATTTTTTGCAAAAATGAGTGTTTTAAGTTGAATATCAATAACATTGCCACGATTGTCTTTCATTTTATCCAAATTAATTTATTTCCAAAAAACAAAAGTATCTTGTGGTGCACACTAATTACTGTAAATTTACTCCTAATATGGAAATATATGAAAATCAACCAGGACATTCTAACAGCCAACCATGGTTGCTCTCGTTTACTGTTTTGGTGCTAATCGTATTTGGAGCTCTTGCTATCTTACAAACGGCAGCTTTGGGCTTGTTACCTTTTCTATTTGGAATTTCCTTTGAGCAAGTGCCTTATTTGCTCGGTGCCTCTCTAGATCATCCAAATGCCAGAATGGCTTTTCTTTTTATTCAAGGCTTAGGAGGGGGGCTAGGATTTTTTGTTGGAGGCTGGATATTTATCCGCTTTGTAGACAAAAAAACCCTGCGCTTTGATAAACAATTGAAACCGGAAAAAATGGAACAGTTGTGGATTGTGATTCCTATGCTTATAGGTTTTATTCTCTTCAATTCGCTATTGGTTTACCTCAATATGAATGTTGAATTCCCGGAAGCCTTAAGTGGACTTGAAGCCTCATTCAGAACCAAAGAGGACCAATTGATGGAGTTGACAAAATACCTTACTGACTTCGAAAGTCTCGGTGAATTCTTATTAGGCGTATTGGTCATCGGGGTGCTGGCAGGTATTGGTGAAGAGTATTTATTCCGGGGAATTGTACAACCTAAAATGCATCAATACACCGGAAACGCACATTGGGGAGTTTGGATCACAGCATTTATTTTCTCAGCCATACATTTTCAATTTTATGGTTTTCTACCCAGGTTAATGTTAGGGGCCTTGTTTGGGTATTTGTATTTGTATTCGGGCTCTTTATTGTATCCCATCATTGCACATATCCTCAACAACACTTTAACCGTTACTATGGTTTACTTCAACAAACTCGGACTAATGGAGTTTGATATAGAGGATTCGAATCAGTTGTATTGGGAGTATGTAATAGTAGGCATTGTAGTCTTTCTCTTGTGTTGGAATTGGTTTATTCAATCAAATAAAAAACAGATTTATGAGTAAATGGCAGAGGATTTTCGAGTCGAGTACCCCAATAAGGGCGGAAATAGTAAAAGGAGTGCTAGAAGAAAATGGTATCACTGCGGTCATAGTTAATAAGAAAGACCCGGTTTATAAAATCCACGGTAACATTGAAGTGATGGTGCTGGTGGAAGAAGCCCAAAGGGCATTAAAAATTGTTGAAAATGAAATCTCGTTTTAGTATAAGTAATTACAGTAATCTGGGCCAAAGGGTAATCACAGCCATTTTGGGAACAATTATTATCATTAGCAGTACTGTATTTAGTGAGTGGTCTTACTTTTTAGTTTTTGCTATCATCTTAGCATTTACCCAAATGGAGTTTTATAAGCTCTGTGGACTAGATGGTATGTTACCGCTAAAAAGCTTTGGCACATTTATTGGACTTTTGGTATTCACATTTACCTTCTTGGAGGAAATGGAAATAATTCCAATGGCCTATTACTTTCTGGTTTTCCCTTTAGTGTCCATGATATTTTTTATCAAACTCTATAAAAAAACAGATAAAAAGCCATTTACAGGCATTGCCTATACCATATTAGGAATAATTTATGTGGCTCTTCCTTTCTCATTACTTACGGTTGCTGCATTTTCTGTGGACAATACATTCCATTTTGAAATCATAATAGGCTCGTTATTAATGCTATGGGCAAGTGATTCCGGAGCTTATTTTGCCGGAACCAAATTTGGTAAAACAAAGTTATTTGAACGTGTGTCTCCAAAAAAATCGTGGGAAGGAAGTCTTGGCGGAGCTTTTGCTGCCATTATCGTCACGTATTTTATATCAAAAAACTTCACGGTTTTACCAGAGTGGCAATGGTTCTGTATCATGACCATCATTATTATCGCCGGTACTTATGGAGATCTGATTGAGTCGCTTTTCAAGAGGAGCATTGCAATTAAAGACTCCGGAAGAGGCTTACCGGGTCATGGAGGCTTTATGGATCGCTTTGACGGACTATTGCTTTCCACCCCTTTTATTGTAGCCTTTTTAAAAATATTTTAATATTTGCTCTAAAAAGTCCTAATATTGTAATCTCAAAAATTAGCTGAGGCACAATTATTCTTGGCAACTTTTTAGAAAGCTAGAATTGTAAAAAATTAAATGCTAAATCATTATGACCATTCATAAAGAAGGTAGATCATTATTATTTTGGATGTTAGTTGTTTTGGCTGTGATTAACTTTGCCATCAATTATTTAGCACCTGTAGAAAAATTGGTTATTAACCTGATTCTAATAGGAAGCATTGTACTCTACTTGATCGTATTGCAGTTTTTCAGAAACCCGGCCATTCCTGTCCCAAATGATCATGAGTTGGTTTATGCTCCTGCAGATGGCAAGGTGGTGGTCATTGAAAATACCGTGGAAGAGGAGTATCTCAAAGAGGAAAGAATTCAGATCTCCATTTTTATGTCCCCAATAAATGTACATGTCAACAGGTCTCCGGTTAGTGGCATTTTAAAATACTTCAAATACCATCCGGGAAAATATTTAGTAGCCTGGCACCCAAAATCCAGTTTGGAAAATGAACGTACTTCTTTGGTAATTGAACACCCAAGTGGGGTTCAATTGATGATGCGCCAGATCGCAGGGGCAATGGCAAGACGAATTAAATGGTATGTGAAAGAAGGCGACCCCGTGACCCAAGGGGCTGAGTTTGGCTTTATTAAGTTTGGCTCCAGAGTGGACGTTTTCGTTCCCTTGGACGCTGAAATACTGGTAGACATCAACCAAAAAACCAAAGGAGGAATCACTCCCATTGCTAAATTCAAATCATAAAAAAAGGGATGTTTTCGTACATCCCTTACTTATACTGCTTACCAAAGCTTTGATCATAAGCCCATATCCAATGCTTTCTTTACAAGCTCAGTAACTGAAGAAACATTTAATTTCTGATGCAAATGCTTACGGTGAGTTTCCACTGTATGAATACTTAAGTACAATTCCTCAGCAATCTCTTTATTGGTCTTCCCTTTAACTATCCACTTTAAAATTTCTAACTCCCTTTTAGAGAGTTTAAAGGTAGCTTTAAAATGGTCATATTGCTCAAACTCATCCCCTTCCTCGGCCTGATTCAAAACATGTTCAAAATTGGCCAAATACCTATCTTCCATCACTTCTCTAATGGTATAAACCAGCTCTTCAGGGTCGGCATTTTTTAAAACATAAGCGTTTACACCTTGCTTGATGCATTTTTTAAAAATTTCTTCATCATCATACATTGAAAGTACAATGGTTTTCACTTTCCATCTTTTCTTTTTTATGTATTGAAGAATATCCAACCCATTCAACCCGGGCATGTTCATGTCCGTAATGATCAGATCTACCTTTTTTTCTTTAATGGCAGCAATCGCCTCTTTGCCATTGTGAACCACCTTCTCCACGATAAAATCCGGTTCATTTGAAAGCAATCTTTCTATCCCTGCAGCAAATAACTTATGATCATCTGCTAATAAAATTCTGGTATTATTTATCATTTTCCAATTCTATCTCTATTCGGGTACCTTTCCCTATTTCTGAATCTATCTGCACTTTACCATTAATAGCCTGTACTCTGGAATGTATATTCCTAAGTCCTAGACCTTGAGAAACACGTTCCATATCAAACCCTTCACCGTCATCTTCCACGGACAATATCATTTTTTCTCCCGGATTTTTAATTTTAATAGCAATCAATGTTGGGGAGGCATGCTTGATCGCATTGTTTAAACACTCCTGTACCAATCTTATTAGCACGAGTTTTTTATCTCCTTCAATAAAATTAATTGGCGCTCCTTCCTTTTCAAAGAGAACCTCACAAAAACCTGTTTTTTGAATCTTACATAATTCTTCTTCCAGAAATTCTTCAAATTTCACATCGTTGATGTAATCTTTATTAATGGAACGGGACAAACTCCGAACTTCCTTAATGATCTTATTGATAAGTTTTTTCCCTTCAAATACCGATGCCGGGTCAGGATTATTCAATACTATTTTAGTCAAGGATAAGAGCTGTCCAATATTGTCGTGCAGCTCCTGACTGACATAATGCAAGGTATTTTCTCTGATTTCTTTTTCTGCATTCAAAATGGTGTTTTTAAAATCAGCCTTTATAATCTGTATTTTATGTCGGTTTTTGATTTGTCTTTGGCGATGAACGATAACAATGGCAATGATAAATGCCGCCATAATTACCATAAGAATCACTCCTGTGAGTATAGCGAAAAAGGTTTGTTGAGAATTGTCTTCAATCACTTTTCGTAGAAAAAATCAAGGGTGAATAATAAGAAAACCCAAAAATAAGATATAATGTCGCTGCAAAAAACCGGTTTACAGATGCCAATATTGTTAGGTAATATTGATCCAACCCCCAAGTTACATTCAAGGATCCAAAGTATATAAAACTTCCGGAGTAGAAAAATAAGATGGCGGCAATGTTCCAAAAATGAGGCACACTTAGCAAAGAAGCATTTCCCGCCTTATCTGCCATAAATAATGAATACATCAAATAACAACTAAAAAGGACCACGCCCAAACTCCCTAGCAAATGGGTGTACTGTTGAAACATTTGAGTCGGAGGCTGAATAAAAAGGGTATTTATTATGGCCCAAGCCACAAAGAAAGCAACAAAATAAATGACATTCCTTTTAATCCTTTTGGCTTCTATTAGGGTTCCCAAGTAAATTAAGATCAATATGGTCTCACCAAAAACAAAGAAAATATTGTAAACCAAAACATTTTTCTCTCCATGTTCCACCAAAAAAAATGCGTAGAGCTCAAAACTCAACACATAAGAGATGAGAAAAAAGATGAAATCATGGGACTTTTCATGCAATTGATATTTCCTCTTGAAAAAGAAAAAAAACAATGACAGCAAAAGGCCAACGATTATACAAGAAAGGTAAGCATAAAAGGTCATGGCTAAGCAATCATTGTTTTTAAAGTGTTGTATTAATTACAGTTTGGAGGACATATTTTACCCCCATTCATGATCCAAGATTCATCTGTGGTACTGGAGTTATCATTAGACGCTTCCAAAATAAGGGTCAATTTACCGATATAATCATCGCTATTTTCCTTTTCCCCCCTCACTTTTACCGTTTCTTTGTCATACATTCCTAGGTAGATTTTTATACCACCCTCCTTTTTATCTGTTTTGGCCAATAACTCTTCAAGAGTTTTACGGTCAAAAAAGATAGACCTGGTTTGGTCTTTCGCATTGTCCCCATTTATTGCTTTTTCTGCCCCCGCAATAAACTTCTCATAATTTTCTCTAAGCTGTTTAAATAATTTTAGGTCCATACTGCTATCTGTTTAGTAAAAATTTCTTTACCAAAAATAACCATTCTTATTTTTAAAAAAGCTTTATAGATCAAAAATTTACCTGTTTTGGCCAATACATGATTTTAATCAGGTTTTCAAATTAAATTTTTGTTTCCGGGCTAAGGTATCGGCATCTGCGATCTTTAGATATCAAACCAATGTCTCAGCAAATTTCTTCATCTGTTTATTTTACAAATCCCTCTCGAAGCCTTAGAAGCCATATCTTTGAATCACTTTTACCGAATCCGGGATAGGAAAATTTTTATCTTGTTTACTTAATTAGGTTATTTGTAAATTAGGCACTTAAACTCGACGAAATGCATGAGCTTATTTTTGCCTATTTCGGGTTGTGATTAAAACAACCCATTTTCGTATTGGTCCTTGGACCGGGAACAAGTTTACCAGATATGATTTCCTTACCCTCAAAACAACGACTGGCACATATTGTATACGAATCGGATGACCGTGCCTCCAAAGCATTTGATCTGGTTTTATTGGTTATGATTCTACTAAGTGTGGTAATTGTAATTTTAGATTCCGTTCAGCAAATTCATGATAACTTTGGTTCTCTCCTGTATTGGTTGGAATGGTTCTTTACACTGATTTTTTCCATCGAATATTTATTGCGGATCTGGTTAAGCAATAATAAATCAGGCTATGTATTTAGTTTTTACGGTATAGTAGATTTACTGGCCATTTTGCCCACCTATCTAAGTTTATTTTTATTTCAAACCCAGTACCTCACCGTAATTAGGGCCCTCAGGTTTTTAAGAATATTGAGAATCCTCAAACTTCCTGAATACATCAGAGAAGCTTCAAGGTTAACCGATGCCTTAAAACACAGCAAGGCCAAAATTCAGATTTTCGTGGGCTCGGTCCTGACTATCGTCTTGGTGATGGGTTCTGTTATGTACATTATTGAAGGTCCTGAAAGTGGCTTCACCTCCATCCCCAGATCCATGTATTGGGCAATCGTCACTTTAACAACAGTTGGATATGGAGACATTGCTCCGGCCACAGATTTCGGTCAATTTATGGCTTCATTGATCATGTTAATTGGCTATGCCATCATTGCTGTCCCCACGGGCATTGTTACTTCTGAATTGGTTTCCGCTAGAAATGCTGATGAGATAAAAAACTTCCCGGATTTAAAGTCCTGCGATGCCTGTCACCTAAACAATCATAGTTTAGATGCTATCTTTTGCAGGCGATGCGGAACCCGACTTACACCTAAAAAAAAGTAATCAATTTTTAAGACCATGCTGCCTCAAAAACTCCGGTGATTAACATTTTAGAAAAGTCCTTTATTGATCATAAGCATAGTTGTCATAAGCAGCCACTATTCTTCTGTTAGGGGTTCTACAAGTATTGGGAAAGTCGAAGAAAAACATGCATTCCGGTAAACCATTGGTAAAGGGAAGGGTAATAACCCCATTACTTTTACCTGAAAAACCGGCAAAAATATAGTTGGTTTTGATCTTTGCAGGCCTGCCACTTTCATCTCTGGAAACTACTGAAACATTGCTCACCCTCCCTTTTTGATACCTGTTCATTACCCAGCCTTTGGAATGATCACCAATTAAATCATCTATTAATCGAAGGTAATTTTGGTCTTTATACTCCCCAGAACCGCCTGTGGAAATAGTTGCAGGTTGAGCATCGTTTGCCAAACCCCAGAGGGACGACAATACAATAGCCGAGGGTGTCAGCCCTCGGAAAATAGGTATATGTACATCTTGATTTTGGCGGTATTGTTGCTTTTTTCTGCAACAATGCTGACAAAATCACCTAGAAGACCCACAAACAAAAAAAGCTATGAAATAAAATCTCATAGCTTTAGTCAATTAACAATAAACCCAAAATAACCTGCTGTAGGAGAAGGAGTCGAACCTCCACGGAGCAGTTAGGAAAAATACGAGCTCGATATCTTCTTTATCCTGTGATCTCCACCCCCGAGACAGGAGGGCATGTCTGCCAGTTTCATCATCCTACAGTATATATCAGTAATAAAGCTTCCCTTCACTACTCAAAGACCTTTTGTCTTTGTTTGATATGTCAAAGGTAATAAAAAGATTATTAAATTAATATTACGGCAATATTAATTATATTTATTTACATTATTTATATTTAATAGGCGTTATAATTATACTTTAAGCAATTCACATGCATTGAGAGAGACTCCTATTGAAAAATCGCAAAACAACCTTAATTCTCCTTACCACAACAAGCACCAAAACCTCTCAATTTCATCAATTTTAACTTTCATATATCAGCAATTAATTTAAATATTTTTTATCATTTTACTATTTTTAACCATACAAATTTGAATATTTAATATTTTTATTAAACCTTTGTTATTGATAACATATTAGAATTAAACCACAACAACTACTAAAATGAGAGAGACAGGATTTTTAATCGACATGGACGGTGTCATCTACCGAGGAGGAGAGCTAATACCCGGCGCAAAGGATTTTATCCACAAACTACTTGAGGAGGATTTCCCTTTTAGATTCCTTACCAACAACAGCCAAAGAAACTGTAGAGATGTAGTGGCCAAATTAAGCAGAATGGGAATCAATGTACAAGAAAAACACATCTTCACCTGCGCAATAGCCACTGCAAGATACCTGGCCTCACAAAAACCCAACGGCACAGCCTATGTAATTGGAGAAGGAGGCTTGCTTACCGCCTTGCACAGCAACGGATACTCCATTGTAGACGATGCACCAGACTATGTAGTCATCGGCGAAGGCAGGACGATCATGCTTGAATCAGTAGACAAAGCCATAAACATGGTAATGAATGGCGCAAAACTTATCGCCACCAACCTAGATGCCTACTGCCCAAGCTCCAACAACTCAATACGCTCAGGATGCGGTGCATTTGTATCCATGATAGAAATGGCCACAGGCAAAAAAGCATTTAGCGCAGGAAAACCCAGCCCGGTAATGATGAGAATCGCCAAGGCAGAGTTAGGCACGCGCTCAGCCAACACCATAATGGTTGGGGACACCATGGAAACAGATATACTGGGAGGGGTACAAATGGGATTTAAGACAGTGCTCACCTTAACCGGATCCACTAGCCTTGAAGACCTTGAATCCTATGCCTATCGACCAGACCATATCATCACTAGCATCCAAGAACTGAACGACCCGATGGTCATGGAAAAAATCATTCATGGAGAACTAGTACTTCAATAAGCAAATATTAGCAGGTAAAAAATTAAAACCTAAGCTAAAACACATCTTCAAGGTAACGCCAACTATTTGGCGTTACCTTTTTTTTGATCCTACACCAAACAAAAAAAAGCTATGAAATAAAATCTCATAGCTTTAGTCAATTAACAATAAACCCAAAATAACCTGCTGTAGGAGAAGGAGTCGAACCTCCACGGAGCAGTTAGGAAAAATATGAGCTCGATATCTTCTTTATCCTGTGACCTCCACCCCCGAGACAGGAGGGCATGTCTGCCAGTTTCATCATCCTACAGTATATATCAGTAATGAAGTTTCTTTCACTACCCAAAGACCATTTGTCTTTGTTTGATATGTCAAAGGTAATAAAAAGATCAATAAATTAAAATTATGGCAACATAAATTATATTTATTTACATTATTTTAAATTTTTAAGGCCATCAATTAAGCACACCATATTTTAACCAGCTCTACAAACCCTTGGATTAAAATATTGGTAAAGGACTAAAAAGAAAGCAGGCATCCTTACAATAACTAGCAAATCCTTATCGGAATAAAAGCGTTGATTCCAGAAACATTTTTTAATTAAAATATCAAAAACCAATATAGAAACACCGACTTCAACGCCTCCCAAACTCCGTAGGAGTACCATTTTTGTAGCCGAGGGTGCCAACCCTCGGAAATCAGATATATGCACATCTTGATCTCGGCGGTACTGTTACCCTTTTTGTAACAACTTCAAAAACCAAAATATTATTCACAAATAAATCCCAAACCCTGAAAGGGTGACAATATAATAGCCGAGGGCATCAACCCTCGGGAAATTAGTTATATGTACGTCTTGATTTTGGCGGTATTGTTGCTTTTTTCTGCATCAATACTGACAAAATCATAACGAAAACAAAATCGATAAAAACGATTATTCTCCCTGCCGAAACCCCGAGCCCTAAAGGGGTGACAATATAATAGCCGAGGGTGTCAGCCCTCGGAAAATAATGAAAAAGCACACCTTGATTTTGGCGGCATTGTTGCTTTTTTTTTGCAACAATGCTGACAAAATCTTATCGAAAACAAACCCTAATAACCCCAGGGTAATTAAAATTGTCTTTACAAAAGACTACAACATCACTTCGAACTCTTTTGCAGGTTTTTGAGGCGGAAAAGGGTGTGGCAATCTCATCACGTTGGAGATTCCTTCGACTTTCTCCACCCGAGCCTCTGCAAAGTCTCGGAATGACGGATATATTAATTTCTGCCTTGTAGATTTTCGGCGTTAAGAAATTTAAGATGAGAAAGCAAGGGCACAGGCACTGTTTGACGAAGTTTTTGGTTTAGTTAACATTTAAAAAGCAACGCCAATATTAACACCAAAAACGAGGAGTTTGCCTGTGTGCGGGAGGCCTTAAATTTTAGCCGAAAAGATACTCAGCGGTGGGGTTTTCTCCTGACTTGCTACGCATCAGGACAGGCCACTGAGTTGCTCCGCTTCAGGACAGGCCTGACTAGCTCCGCTTCAGGACAGGTTGCTTACTTTTTTGACCTGTAGCAAAAAAGTAAAAATGATCATAATCAATTACTTGGTATATTAGAAACAGAAACGCTTTATTACATTGAACTGCTTGTAAAAATTATATATTTAACGGAAAGTAAAGCGTTCATTTCTTTTCTCCTGAATTACTGCGCATCAGGGAGTCGCTTCACTTCAGGGCAGGCCACTGAGTTGCTCCGCTTCCTTTAGATTCGTTTCACTGCTTGGGGCATGCACTGCAGCAAAAAAGTGACAGTTGTTTTAGTGAATGTCTTGGTGTAGTAAATACTGGTTTGTAATTTAACAATAATTACTTGGAAATTTCAAATCTTTACTAATTGTAAAGCACAAGAATTAATAGAACTGTCACTGGTTCAACGCTGCCTGGTGAGTTTGGCTTTATAAAGTGATTTTATCCCTGAAAGCAGAGGTTTTCCGTTCATTTCTTTTCCCCTGACTTGCTACGCATCAGGACAGGGATTGATGAAAAGAAACGAACCAAAGAAAAATCTAGCCAAAACTAAACTTCCACCCGCAAGGCCCAACCCCGCCTCGTAGTTTTGACCCGCCCCCTGCCCTCAGATTGACGTGTACGTTAAAAATCGCCCATCATTAATCAAATGATAAATTAATTTCCGCCTTGTAGATTTTCGGCATTAAGAAATTTAAGCGGGAATGGCAAGGGCACAGGCACTGATTGACGAAGTTTTTGGTTTAGTTAACATTTAAAAAGCAACGCCAATATTAACACCAAAAACGAGGAGTTTGCCTGTGTGCGGGAGGCCTTAAATTTTAGCCGAAAAGATACTCACCGGTGGGGTTTTCTCCTGACTTGCTACGCATCAAGACAGGCCACTTAGTTGCTCCGCTTCAGGACAGGCCTGACTAGCTCCGAATCAGGACAGGTTGTTTACTTTTTTGACCTATAGCAAAAAAGTAAAAATGCTCTTTTTAATTGAATGCCGTCAACTTGGTTGCTGCGTTTTTAAATGTTAATTCTTGGAAGGACGATTTTTTCAAAAATTTTTTAGGCGAACTCAGTTCATATAATTCACGCAAAACCTCAAACCCTAAAAGGTGAAAATATTATAGCCGAGGGTGTCAGCCCTCGGGATATTATTAAAAAGCATACCTTGATTTTGGCGGTATTGTTGCTTTTTTCTGCAACAATACTGACAAAATCACCTAGTGAATCTGCAAACAAAAAAAGCTATGAAATAAAATCTCATAGCTTTAGTCAATTAACAATAAACCCAAAATAACCTGCTGTAGGAGAAGGAGTCGAACCCCCATGAAGCAGTTAGGAAAAATACGAGCTCTATATTTTCTTTATCCTGTGATCCCCACCCCCAAAACAAGAGGGCATGTCTACCAGTTTCATCATCCTACAGTATACATCAGCAATAAACCTTCTGCCTATTACCCAAAGACGTTTTGTCTTTGTTTGATATCTCAAAGGTAACAATAAGATTGCAAAATTAAAATTTCATTAATAAAAATGGTTAATTATTACATTATATTTAATTTAATAATGATTTATATGAATTATAATTAAAACAACTCAGATTTAGTCGCTAAATTTTAGGAAAATGGCAATAAAAGCTACCAAATACGTAATTATGGGTAAAATTTAAACCACAAAATCAATATTTAATGTAGATTTCAGTAAATATGGTTTAAATACAACCCAATATATTGTACTTATGCATTTTTTAGCACCTAATCCCCTAGATGGGTTTTTGAAGAATCTTTAACCAAATATTTTAATTCCTCGAGTTCATTAGGGGTTAAATCTCGCCATTTTCCTCTTGGCAAGTCTAGCTTAATATTCATGATTCGAACCCGCTTCAGCGCTACAACTTTATATCCTAAATAATCACACATTCGCCGGATTTGTCGGTTTAAGCCCTGAGTAAGGATAATCCTAAACGTATCCTTCTTCATTTGCCGTACTTGGCATTCTTGGGTTACAACCCCTAAAATGGGTACCCCATTACTCATTTTCTCTATAAAACCTCCTTCTATAGACTTATTTACCTTGACGATATATTCTTTTTCGTGGGAATTTCCTGCCCTAAGTATTTTATTGACAATATCTCCATCACTGGTCAATAAAATAAGCCCTTCGCTAGGCTTATCTAGTCGTCCAATATGAAAAATCCTTTGTGGATGATTAATATAATCCACAATATTGTCTTTTTGGCTGGTGTCAGTCGTACAAACAATCCCCACCGGTTTGTTGAAAGCAATATAAACCGGCTGCTCCTTGGGAACATTTACCAGCTCGCCATCCACATGCACCTCATCACCCGGACTGATTTTGGTGCCCATTTCAGGCACTTTACCATTGATAGTCACCCTATCTGCAGCAATCATCCGATCCGCTTCTCTTCTAGAGCAATAACCAATTTCACTTAAGTACTTGTTAATCCTGACTTCATTTTTCACTATCCTTCGGTTTATATTAACGCCACATTTCTTCTATCAACTCCGTATAGAACGTTTTAAGGCTCATCCCTACTGCTTTCACCTGCTGGGAAATCAGACTTGTTTCGGTTTGTCCAGGCACCGTATTAATTTCAATAAAATAGAATTTATCCGTCTTGGTCTCCAAGAAATAATCCATTCTCACTGCACCTTTACAATTCAATGTTTGGTAAACCTTTTCTGCTATTTTCTTCACCTGAACTGCATCTCTCTCATCCATTCTGCCCGGGGTAATTTCTTCTGAAACTCCAGGCTGGTACTTGGCTTCAAAGTCAAAAAATTCTTTTGAACTAATAATTTCAGTGGAAGGAAGAACCATGATCTTGCCATTGGTTTTATATATTCCAATAGAAAACTCTCTGCCACTTACAAATTCCTCTACCATCACCTGCGTATCTTCTTTAAAAGCCAAGTCCAAGGCATGAGATAATTCCTCAGCACTTTTCACTTTGCTCATACCGATACTACTGCCTCCATTGTTTGGTTTAACAAATATGGGCAACCTTAACTCTTCAAGCAGTTCGTTGGCTAGCCCGGGTTTATTGGCAAATAACTGAACCGACTTTGCCACATGTAAATCAGGAATTTCAGAAACAATCTTTTTTGTATAGGCCTTGTTCATGGTAATGGAAGATGTCAATGCATCACAAGTTGTATAAGGTATGCCGAGCATATCAAAATACCCTACCAATTTACCATCCTCTCCCGGAGAACCATGAATTATATTAAACACTCCGTCAAAAGTGAGTTTTTTTCCGTTCTTTACGACAAAGAATCCATTCAAGTCTAAGGGTAATTTTGTACCATCCTCTTCCTCCAAGTACCAATTATTGGGATAAATATGGATTTTATGCACCTCAAAACGATCCTTATCAAGGTGTTGAGCAACAACAGCAGCACTTTTTTCTGACACCACAGACTCCCCTGTATAGCCACCCATCACTAATGCAATTTGCTTTTTATTCATTTTAAAAGATTATAATTTATGCGAATTACAAGATTATTATGTAAAGAAAATGATAAATATTTTATTTGATGAACAATTCAACACGGAATTGTTTCACTTCAATGATTCGACTGAATCAAGTCCTACAATCTTTTTCCTATTTCAGCTGAAGACCAGCACTAAAAATGGAAAAAGTTGCTAAAATTAGGTTCATGTAATAATTTTTTAATTATATTTCGTGCATTGTTTCAAAGCTTAAAGCTTTTATTTTTCTTAAATTTTTGAATCATTTTTAATTTTTTAGCTGATTTAATTGAATGAACGCTTTCAATCAAATTTTTACTGGGAAATTCATCTCCTTTATTTTGATGGGCTTGTTTTTTTGGCTGGCAGCCCCCTTTTTAGGAAATGCACAAAACGACAACAGAATCCCCTTTAAACATAGAGTAGGCAACTCCGCCCCCGACGACAATATTTTCCACATCAGAGGTGATTTTACCTTGATAGGAAACACCAATATCACAATGGCTAACTACTCCACTTCTTCGGAAAACTCTCTGAATGACATGAGATTTGTGGACATTGATGGAGATCCTCACACCTTTAATTCTTCAGAAGCAACCCTGTTGTTCTCCGGTGAAAATGGGGCCGATCCCAATTGTACTGAAATTGTATATGCCGGCCTTTACTGGGCCGGAAAATCCAACATCGGGCAAGGACTTAGCTTCGACCTTACAGAAAATATTACCTCAACTGAACTTACTGAAGTGGATCAGGAGCAACTTATTTTACCGGAGGAAACCATTGAACACAGCTCCTATACCATGTCTTATTACATGGACTTTGATGAAAAAGGAATGCTATTTCCTTACTATTACTTTGGCTCCCCGGAATCTCAACCGCTTACCTTTGCCTACCTCAATGATTCTTTAGGCAAAATACTTTATCGTTTTGGCAATGAAGAATGGAATGAAGTGGAAAATATATCCACAACTGACTCAGCCGGCTTATCTAAAGCTACCTTTGACCCCATTGAATTTGAAGAGAATGGGGTAACTTTCTCTATCCATACTTTACATCGCTCAATGACTTCAGACATGGATGACATTGGTCCAAAAGATTTTAATGTTGGCTTAAAATCTTTTGGAAGTTATTATCCTATTTATCCCCATACAGTAAATTTTGACAAACGTAAAGTAAAATTCAAAGGGCCGGGTGCGAGCGAGTACACTGAAATAACCGCTCAGGGAAACAGCATCCTCTATCCACATAATGAATTGGAAGACATCTATGTTGGCTATGCTGATGTAACTGAACTTGTTAAAAAGCATGGCGCGGGGAACTATACCTTGGCTGATTTGGCATTGGTGGAAGGGGTGGGGAACCAAACAGGCTATACCGGCAACTGGGGAATGGTGGTAATCTACCAAAACTCAAAAATGGATTGGCGGGACATCAGTGTTTTTGACGGGTATTCTTTTGTCCAGTCTTTGGATGGAGAAGAACATATCGGAGAAGTTGAAATTACAGGCTTTGAAACCATTAACCAAGGGCCGGTTCGGTTAAAATTAGGCATAATGGCTGCAGAGGGTGACAAATCAATTAAAGGAGATTTTCTACAGATTAGAAATCAGGAAAACAAATGGGCTCCATTGTACCACCCCAAATCTGTCAGTTCAAATTTCTTCAATTCCTCCATTTACAGCCCGGTTCCAGACCAAGAGGGCAATTTAGTAGAGAGTCCTAGAAACCCAAATTTGGAGCACAATACCGGTGCCGATATACTTCAATGGGAGGTTCCCAATCCCAACAATTCCATTATTACCAATAAACAGAATTCCTTTCGCTTTCGCTATGGCACCAATCAGGATGTATATGCCATTTATGCTTTTGCTTTTTCAGTACCCTCTTACGTACCGGAAATTCAAGCATACAATCACATAAAATCCATCGACGGGAATCCTCCTGAGGAAGAACCTACGATAGAACCTGGTCAAGAGATAACCTATACCTTGAATATCAATAACTATGGCACAGAAAATTCGCTTGACAATAAGGTTATCATCCCATTGCCTCCCACTGCCACCTTCGTAAATGCTGGTCAGGTACCTCAAGATGTTGGCACCGTCACCTTTGACCCAGAAATGGGATTAGCAGGAGCCATCATTTGGGAAATCGATGAGCTTCCATTGCTAGAAAACCCAAGTGAAACAATTGCAACGCTGGAATACACCTTAAAACTTTCAGAAGATTGTTTTTTTTGGGCCAATAACAATTGTGAAATTAAAATCTCCATAGATGGGAGCATGTCGGGCATGGGAGCGATCTCCAATCACAATTTTTCCAATTTACCTTTTATTCAAGGATTTATGAAGGACAATTGCTCAGGAGAAGCCATTTATGGGCCTTTGGAAATCCCAATAACAGGCAAAGCGGAATTTGCTGCAACACATTGTAATTCTCAAGTTGATTTTCCAAGTTTAGGTCCAATTGAACTTCCTGATTTCTGCCAAGGTGATGCTCCGATAGATTTAAATTCATTTGTCTCTCCCAGTCAAGAGGGTTATTCTATTTATTATTTTATGGAAGAAGAAGGTGGAGAAGCCATTCCTTCCTATCAGGTCAATACCGCTCATGTTGGTTCAGAGCAAATTTGGGTTGCCGAAGGCCCTTCAAAAAACTGCACCGGAATACGCAGCCTCTTAACCATAAATGTAGTAAAAAAAGCAAGTCCTCCAGGCGTTCGGAACCAGACAATTTGCCAATTTTCAACTACCAATACATTTGAGATATTTAATATTAATGAACATGAGCTCCACTATTATCCTGACAATGATCCCTCAAGTGATCCATTAACTGAAGTTCCTGTTATTGATCCTGATAAGATAGGAGTTTACACTGTTTGGGTAAGTCATTCAAAGGAGGGGGTATGTGATAGCCCACGCGTGCCGGTAAGTATCACAGTGGAAGATTGCAGCTACCAACCAGACATAAACCTAGATAAATCTGTTGACAAGGAGCATTACAGTCAAGTAAACGACACCATTACTATTTCTTTGGTAGTCAGCAACCCACGTAAAGTACCTCTGGTAGATGTAAAAGTTCATGATGACCTTACCAACGAGGTTTGGACCATTCCCTACCTCGACATTATGGAAAGCCAAACTTTTACCGTAAGTTACGTTACCACACAGCAGGATATTGATAGAGGATATATTAACAGTATCTCCAGCGTTACGGCCAATCCAATAATTGGAGGGTTTGTGCATGATACTGAAATTGAAAAAATAGAAGCCTTGATTTATGCGGACGGCTTTCTTTTCAATGAAATCACCACTACACCAGAACCTTGCCCACCTCCTGATGAGGCAATGGGCACCCTTCATATACGGTTCCCGGGATATATCCCCCAAACAGGCCGCTATTTATTGGTAAAGAAAGAAAATAATCAGGAGTATACAGGTAATTTTCAAAACCTAATTCACATAAAGGTGGCAGTTCCACATGGGCAGTATTCTGTCAAAATATGGGATGTTAACGAAAATTTACTAGAGGTAAAAGGAAGTTTTACAGTAGAAAAAAAAGCCTTTGTAGCCTTCAATGTACCGGCAGAAATCAATGCCTGTTTCCCATACGAACTAATTCCTGAAAGCGCATTCCAACTAGATTACTTTCTAGAAGATCCAGATGGTAAACCTGTTAACCAAAACAATCAGGGAGGCTTTCCCCTTTACGCATCAGGTACTTACGAAATTACAGGTACTGATCCTAGTGGTCAACTTTGCCCTATAGTGAAGCGTTTTGATGCCAATATCACCATGCCTTTGGATGTGGAAATGGAACTGGCACCTTTTTGTAAGGAAGATGTTTTCACAACCCTTATTTTGCGAAAGGACATAACCGGGCTGGAAGTAAAATGGTACAGGCTCCTTTCGGAGGAGTCAATTCACTTGCAAACATATGACAACAACACAACCCTGACCATTCAGGAAGCGGGCCTATACACCGTTACCTTAACCAATAAAGAAGGTTGCATGGTAGGCCGTGGACAAATGGAAGTCAACAAGTCATTTTCGGAGATGCCCCAGTTGGAGAATCTGTATTCAATTTGCCCGGAAAACAATAGAGAGGTATTAATCGATATCGGCCAAGGATTTTCAGCCAGTCAATGGTACTTAAACGGAAAATTTGTTGGCACAGGAGATGTGTTTTCTCCAAATATTGCCGGGTTTTATAACCTTTTGGCCATTGATGAACAAGGTTGTTCCTTTTCGGTAGATTTTGAAGTAGAGGAAGTATGTGAAGCCAAAGTTCATTTTCCCAATGCTATGCTTCCCGGTGACCCTGAGAAGCCTTTTACTGTTTTTGCGAATAACCTTATCTCCGAAATTGAGGTTTTCATACACAACCGCTGGGGAGCATTGATCTATTATTGTACCGACAAAAAACCTCAAGGAAATCAAGCTTCAACTTGTTTATGGGATGGCTATTATAACAACCAAAAGGTTCCGGGAGGAGGCTATTCCGTAACGATCCAATATGTAACTAAAAAAGAGAAAGAAGCACATACAGTAAAAGGCATAATTACGGTTATTGAGTAGTATAATGCTAGCTGTGGTAGTATGAGAAAAAATCTACACGACATAGGAAAGGTGCTCATCCCTCGATCACACGATCACTACATCACCCGATCACCTCATCATCCCATCCGGAAAAACTTATCAATAATATTTAAGTAATGTAATTTTGATGGTAACTTTAACCTTACTTAAAGCCCTTATAAAATATAATAATATCCTATTTCTTTACATGAAACAGATTGTACTAACTGCATTATTACCCCTACTATTAATTGTAAATGTTTGGGCAGAACAAGGAGATACCCTACAAATCATTAGCCATGATGCCATTACTGTTGTAACCAACCCCTCCAAAGGAGCCAACACTTATTCAGAGTGGGCCGTATTCCCCGACATAGAGGTTCCCATTCGAAAGATCGTTATGAAAATCAAGTTTGCCTGCCCCGATAATATGCGCTGTGCAGACTGGGATTATCTGGATCATATAACAATTAAGAGAACCGGGGGCAAGGAGGGTGAATTACAGGATTTTGAAATTGGAAGAATGCTTACTCCTTATGGAGGTGCATTTGGGGAAAAATGGGAATTTGACTGGCAGGTGGATGTTACAGACTTTTCCCTATTGTTAAGAGACAGCGTAGAGTTGGAGTACAAGCATACCGGCTATGAGCCCAATAATGACCGTGGTTGGAAAGTCACAGTAGCCTTTGACCTTATCAAAGGTCAACCAGCCATGGAGCCTATTTCCATTACCAAAATATACGATGGCTCCTTTGCTTACGGAGACAAGGAAAAGCCCATTGAAAAAGCTTTGAAACCGGTACAGTTCTCCTCAGATAAAGGTGCCGCTATGGGAAGGTTACGCATCCTCCAAACCGGACATGGCATGGATCGACCTGATGGATGCGGAGAATTTTGCAATAAATACCGGGACTTTCTTTTGGACGAAAAATTGGTTGCCAGTCGCCAAATTTGGAAACAGTGTGGGGACAATCCCCTGTATCCACAAGCAGGAACATGGATTTTTGACCGTGCCAACTGGTGCCCGGGAGACCTGATCCAGCCGGACTTGTACGATTTTGAACTTTCCAAGTCAGCGCACACGGTTCAGCTGAAAATGGAGAACTACAACTCTCCCAAACCCAGTGCCAATGAACTAATTGCTGCCTACCTGATCCAATACAAGGCTTATAGGAAAAAAAATGATGTAGCCATTGAAGATATTATTATTCCCTCAAACAAGGCCATCCATAACAGATTAAACCCTGCTGCTTTTGGCCCCTCAATCGTGATTAAAAATAACGGAGCCGAACCATTAACCAAGCTAAGCATCAATCACGGGTCAAAAGGAGGAGAATCCAATATCTTTAACTGGGAAGGCTTACTCCAGCCCGGCGAAATGGACACAGTTACAATGCCCGGACTAATCCCTCAAAAAGGTGCACTCACTTATCAATTTGAACTGAGAAAACCTAATGGGAGAAAAGATGCTTCAAAACAGGACAATCTTATGTCTACCAACTATACCCCAACCCCTGTCCATGAACCTACCTTGATTTTTCATTTAGAAACGAATAAGAAACCTGAAGACAATGCCTATCAAGTCATGGATGCCAAAGGAAATGTCTTGTACCAAAGAGAGGTGGGTACATTGGTTGCTGACACCTTATATAAAGACAGCCTCCAATTAAGCAAAGGTGCTTATCAATTGGTGCTCAAAGATGAAGGTGGAGACGGCTTAGAATTTTGGTATAAAACAAAGGCCGGAAGAGGAAAGGCCATCTTACTCAATTCACAAGGAAAAATTGTCAAAAGCTTTAATTCAGATTTCGGAAGCAGCATCACTTATAACTTTACAGTGGGGGATACACCTGACTCTATTATGGAAAATGAAATTTCCCTAGGTGTATTCCCTACCCGAACAAAAGATTTTACTTACTTCGATTTTTTATCAAACAATCCTGAAGAGGTCCTTATCAAGCTGATAAGAGATCCCGGAGGGGAGGTGGTGGAAGAGCATCTTTACAGAGATTTCAAAGAAGGCAGGCTCACCTTTGATCTAAGCAGGTATCCAAAAAGCAGGTATTTTTTCCGTGTTTTTGTTAATGACAAGGTAGTTTATAATAAAAGGTTAAGGGTGAAGGAGTAAGGATAAGAAAGCTTTCATCAACGTGATGCTAAAAGGGCTGGACATACATTTAAAGTAAAAAAGCCATCTTTTTTCAAAGATGGCTTTTTTACTTGGACAAAATTTCTTTCTAAATCCTTTCCAGCTTTACCGGGTAGGTTTTTTGTGAGGCCCATTGAGGTACATAGATGTTTTCATCCCGGTCTACACAGACATCATGGGGATGCATAAATCCCTGAAAGCTCATGTCTTTTCGCTGTTCCTGAAGGTTTCCATTGACATATTCCGGAGCAGTGCCTCCCGGAGTGGAAACTACCCGGTCATTCTTGTCCAGGACGGTGATATATCCTGAATTGGGATAAGCCTGTGTGGTACTTCTATACACCGCAGCATACACATTGTCTCCACGTAAAACAGGCCTACATACAAATGAGCCTGGAGTAGGGATGGTCTTGATGTACTTCCCATCCAAAGTAAAACGCTTGTACTGCATATTCCCCCTGTCAGTAATAAGCAAGGTAGGGTTGTTTTTATCTCTGGTATCTACCAAAATACCATGACAACAGTTGAAGGTTTCATTGGTCTCACCTTTTCCTCCAAACTGACGAATCAGTTCCCCTTTTGAATTGTATTGGGTCACATAGTTCAATCCATAACCATCTACGATGTAAATGTCTCCATTGGCAGGATTGATGGCTGTTTCTGTAGGTACAAATTGTTTGGGATAGGCATAATTACCCGTTTCTCTGGGATAATCCATCACCATTATCTCTCTACCTTTTAAGTTTGTTTTTATCACTTGACTTCTGGTATTGTCTGCAATGTACAAAAACTCTTCGCCACCCTCATCACTGATGGTAAGTCCATGCGCACCGGGATAAGTGTCCCCCCAAGTTTCCAGCAACTTGCCTGATTTATCATAAATAATGACGTTATTTTTGGTCTCATTGGTCAAAAGAATCAATCTTCCTTTTGCATCCTCCACCATTTCATGGCAGTCATTGACAGGGTTTTTGGCCGGGTCCAAATTGCCCCATCCTTCTATGACCTTATATCGGTGCGTGCCATGCCCTAGTATGGTTTCTTTTTTCATGCCGTAGCTTTTATTTACAATTATATTGGGAACCACTGCTCCTGCAAGCATCGTGAGTCCTGATTTCTTTAAAAATTCTCTTCTTGGATTTGGGTTTTCTTTCATGGGTGTAATTTAAGCGAATAAATCCATTTCTGCTTCTCCATGTCCATCTGGAGTGGTATAAAATGGACGTTTTTCAATTTCATAATTCGTTTCCGGATCCATACCCAGGGCATGGTAAATGGTCTGGTGCAAAGCCGCAATTTTGATTGGCTTTTCTATACTTTTACATGGCCTCTCATCAGCAGTTTTACCATAAACATAGCCTTTTTTGATTCCTCCTCCAAACATCAAAACCGAACAGCCATCTGTGAAATGCCTGTGCATTCCATAATTTTTCATGTCTTCAATAATGTCAGGAACCTCCACTTGGTCTTTTACTTTTGCTCCCGGTCTTCCTTCCGTCAGCATATCCCTGCTAAATTCGCTGGCCAATACCACCAAAGTCCGGTCCAGCTTTCCACTTTCATCCAAATCTTTAATCAACTGAGCAATAGGTGCATCAATTAATTTTTTCATTCCCTTCAGCCTGGTATGTCCGTTTTCATGGGTATCCCAGCCTACAAAAGGTTCATATTCTGAAGTTACACTTATAAATCTTGCCCCCTGATCTACCAGCCGCTTGGCCATCAAACAACCCAAACCAAATTTACCCGTGTTGTAAATGTCATATTTCTCTTTGGGCTCCTGGCTTAAATCAAAAGCCTTCGCTTCCGGACTATTCAATAGCATATAGGCCTGCTCCATGGATCGCTTCAGTGACTCTTTTTGGTAATCACTTCCAAATTCCCCCATGGCACTTTCTTTTATCAAATTCTCATAAAGCTGATTCCTTGCTTCAAATCGCTTGTTGGACATACCTACGGGAGGGCGAACACTGTCTAAACCGGAACTCGGATCAGGTATCAAAAAAGGCCCATACTCACTGCCAAGAAAACCGGCA
Source organism: Cyclobacterium sp. 1_MG-2023 (assembly GCF_030546805.1). Lineage (GTDB taxonomy): Bacteria > Bacteroidota > Bacteroidia > Cytophagales > Cyclobacteriaceae > Cyclobacterium. The sequence continues at coordinate 44,085 of NZ_JAUOPC010000017.1, forward strand.
CTATGAAAGGCCTTCAATTCCTCCCCTTCTCCTACGGTAAACCGCTGCCCTATATTGATAAAAGGGGGTATAACCGGATTGACCGGTCCCAATTCCTTGGCCATCCAAGAACCCATATGGGGTACAGCTACAGACTGTGGTGGCTCATAGCAAGTATGCCAATGAAATTGGTGTCTGGTATGCAAAATATGCCCAAGGTCTGCAGCAACATAGGAACGGATCAGACTGCCTTTATCCATCACACCGCCAATTTTCTCAAGCCCCTCAGAAAAATTAACCCCATCTAAAACGGTAGGAACAGCTTTGAAGGTACTCAACACCTCTTTGGACTCCATGCCCTTTCTATAGGGGGTATATTTTTTTGGGTCAAAAGTCTCTGTATGAGCCATTCCACCTGCCATATAAAGCAAAATTACGGTATCCGCAGTGCTTTCAATCTTTTCCTTGGGGGAGCATGCGTTTAATAAGGCTGAAATTGGAGCTCCTGCAGCCATGGCTGCAATAGAAGCAGCGCTAGTCTTTTTTAAGAAATCTCTTCTTCTCCAATTATAATTCATAGCTTAAGCTTTTGATTAGTAAATTAACTGAAATTCAGGAAGTAACAAAACTGCCCAAAATAAATCTTGTATGGCCTCAGGCTCCGGTTCTTCTCCCAAAGCTGCCATGGCAATTTTGAATTCCTTTTCTTGAGGCGCTCTTCCCAATAGTTGCTGGTAGACTTCCTGTACAATTATTTCTCCGGCCTCATATTTTTCTTTCCATCTGACCGCCCCTTCTTTTAGGGTACTGTTCAGCTTTTCGCCATTGGTTAATTCCAATGCTTGTAATAAACTCGCCTGACTGTCTCTACTCGTCATTACCACTTCACGGTTGGTACGCCCAAGGGCTTTAAGCAAGCCATTATTTGCTACCAAGGATGCGCGGACAAAGCCAATGTCAGATTGCTCGGAAACTGCCAGCTGATTGGGATCATACTTCATTTCCTCCTCCGTAAATAGGGGATGAATTTTTTGACTTACTCCATCGGTAAATTGCTCAGCTGTCATTCTTCGGATAACTGCCCCTTCGAAAACAAAATCATCTTCCACAAGAAACAATGGGCTCTCTACCCCTACTGCCGGCTGTTGATAAGCTTTGGATATGGCAATTTTATATATCAGTTGCTTCAGGTTGTAGCCGTCTTCTTCAAAGTCTGTGGCCAACCAATCCAATAAATCCTGACTCCATGGGATATTATCCATCTCGTCTGCAGGCTCCACCAAGCCTCTTCCCATCATTTGTTTCCATATTCTATTGACTATGGTGCGGTAAAGTCGGCCATTGGCAGGTTGCACCAAGTATTCGGCCAGCTGTTCCAACTTCTCAGACCTTGTGGCAGTACTGTCAATTTCACCCAATTCCTCCCAAAGAATTTTAGTTCCGGCCTGCTCTCCTGTAGGAATATCACAACGGCTAACCACCAAAGATGAATCTGCAAAAATATTGGCAAATGCATAGGCTTCTTTAAGTTTCCAGTCACTAATAAAACTGTCATGGCAGGAAGCACACTTGAGATTAAGCCCTAATATTACCTGCCCTACATTTTGTGCAGCTTGCATTTCAGTGACCTGACTTGCATTGACATCTCCTCTCCAGCGAATGCCTTCGATAAACCCCTTGGACTTTTCATCAGGATTCAATAATTCCTTGACAAATTGGTCATAAGGTTTATTGTCACGTAATGAGTTGTACAACCAATCGGTAATGGCATACCGCCCTTTGGTAATATAGCCTGTACCGGTATAGTCATTTCTCAGGGCATCATTCCAGAAAGTCAGCCAGTGGGTTGCATAATCGTCATTCCTATCCAGCAATTCACTTACCCAAATCGCCCTTTTATCAGGCCTGTTGTCATTCATAAAGGCCGAATATTCTTCCGGGGAAGGCTGTAAACCTACTATATCCAAGTATATCCTTCTCAGATAAACCTTATCATCCACAGGTTCTTTCCAAGCTATCTCTTGCTCTTCAAAATACTCATCCACCCAAATATCGATGGCTTGCGTCAATCCTTTTCTTTGAGCCGGCAAGTTGGGTCGCCTTGGGGCAAGTTCTGCTACCCTAAAAACACTTACTTCCTCTGCAGCATCCGGCCAAGGAGCTCCTTTGTTCACCCAAAAAGAAATCAAGGCTATCTCATCATCGGAAAGCACCTTGCCTTTGGAAGGCATGGCCTCTTTGTGATCTTTGGGAAGCTTTATCCTTCGCACCAGTTCGCTTTTGTCAGCATTTCCCGGAATAATTACCGGACCTGACTCTCCACCGGCAAAAGTAAACTCCTTAGAATCAAGCCTTAGCTCTCCTTTAATCTTGGCATCACTGTGACACTTATAGCAATTGTGGGCAAATACAGCCCTTACCTTGCCTACCAATTCAATTTGCTTTTGTTCACTTAAGGTACCTTCTTCTTCAAAGGCCACCAAATCTATGTTTAGGTCCTCAGCGGAATAGGTTGATTCATTCCAAGGCAAAGTCTCTGTCAAATATTCTTCCCCATGGGTCAATGAGGCACCGAAATGTCCGGCAATTGAAACACCAAAGGCTGTGATAAATAGCGCAATTCTAAAACTTTTTATGACTGCCTTAGGATACCCATTTTTTATTTTCCCCATTAAAAAAAGCAGTAAAAGACCCAGAATGGCCGTTGCAATCCCGGTCCACTGATGAATATCCAGCAAACGCCCTCCATATTCTTCTACATTAGCCAATAGCAAGCCTAAAACCACAGCTATTACAGCACCTATTGCCCCTGTCCATACCAAGGCCGAGATACCCGGTCTTAGTTTATGATTAAAATCTCTAAATGTAAACAACTCCAACAGGGCAGCCAATAAAAGAAAGCTTACGGGAAAGTGAACTGCAAGGGGGTGCAAACGGCCTAAAAACTTCCACAACCAAAAGGCAGTATCTGCCTCAGCTGCCTGAAACAATAGCACTGGTTCAAATGCACTCACCTCTGTGGTAATACCCAATACCGCGAAAAAAAACGTAGTCAGGGGGATTAACAGGTTACCTTTACTTATCCTTTTCATTCGATTTCATTTTTCAGGGTCTAAAGTTTTATGAGCGAAACTTCTAAAATTGACAAAATCCAACAGCACAACCAAAAAAGCATATACTCAACGCAACATTAGGATCCATTTCAAATCTCACTGCAAAACCGCTTTTACCCTTAATTAATTACTATTACTGTCTATCACAATACTATTAAAATTTTGTGATACAACCACCCTGTACTATCCTGTTTGGTTTATAAAAGTTACTTCTTGATTTACAAATTTGCAAGATTTATTATACCAAGGGATGGGTATTGTACAGGATTGGACTTTGAAAGTAAAGTATTTATTACTTACATTTAATGCTACTATTAGCATAACTACCCAAAATGAAAAGCCGAATCTTCATCTTCTTATTGCCTGTACTTCTGATCCTAACTTTTTGGTTATGGCCGGGCCAAGAAAAGATAAGCTATAATCGCCAAATCCGGCCCATTATCAATAACAAATGCATTTCTTGCCACGGAGGTGTCAAACAATCTGGGGGTTTTTCCTTGCTCTTTGAAGAAGAGGCCAAAATGAATACTGAATCCGGAAAGCCTGCTATAATTCCCGGAGATGCTGAGGCTTCAGAAATGGTCACACGCCTTACACACCACGATCCCGAGCTAAGAATGCCATTGGGCAAAGACCCTTTGACCCAAGAAGAAATTGAACTGATCAAAGAATGGATCAATCAGGGAGCAAACTGGGAAAAGCACTGGGCATATATCCCTCCAAAAAAAGACCTAGAAGTGCCTTCTGTGGATAGTGAAATACCCGCACAAAACGAAATTGACCATTTTATTTTCAGGAAATTGGCTGAGATGGAGCTAAATCCAAACGAAGAGGCTCCCAAAGAATTGCTGCTCCGAAGGTTAACTTTGGATCTTACCGGCTTGCCACCGGAACTGCAAGCTTATGATGATTTTATGGCTGACACTTCTCCAAATGCTTACGAAAACAAGGTTGACCAACTGCTGGCCTCGCCCCATTTTGGAGAGAAGTGGGCCGCCTTTTGGATGGACCTTGCACGCTATTCTGATTCCAAAGGCTATGAAAAGGATTTGCATAGAGAAATCTGGAAGTACAGAGATTGGCTGATAGAAGCCTTTAATCAAGACATGCCCTTCGACCAATTTACCATTGCGCAATTGGCCGGAGACCTATTGCCTGATCCGACTGAATCTGACTTATTGGCCACTGCTTTCCACAGAAACACCATGGCAAACGATGAAGGCGGAACAAATGATGAGGAGTTTAGGGTAGCCGCAGTAATGGAGAGGGTAGGTACTACCTATGAAGTTTGGCAGGGCACCACCATGGCATGTGTGCAATGCCATAGTCATCCCTATGACCCTATCAGACACGAGGAGTTTTACAAAAGCCAGGCCTTTTTTAACAATACCCAAGACAAAGACCTTTACAACGAACAACCCAAAGTTTTTACCTATGAAAAAGAAAGTGAGCAAAAGGTCAAAGACCTGCTATCTTGGGTAAATGAAAACCTAAAGCCCTCCGAAAAGCTTCCGGAAATCAGCGATAACTACCTGCACAGGCAAAAGCAAGACCTCCTGTATACTTTGGGCTACAGAAAGGTTGAAGCAGAGGAGTTTCAAGACAAAAGCCGGTTTATCGAATTGGTTGCGCATGACCAGGAATCTATTTGGCAAGTGCAGGACAGTTCATGGATCATGTTCGAGAATGTTGACTTGACAGATATTAAAGCCATCTCTATGGGTTATGCCTCCCTGTATGGAGCCAAGGTGGAAATAAGATTGGACTCAATCCTTGGCAGAAAAATAGGAGAGGGAACCTTTGGAATAACCGACACAAGTTTTCCAGGCAATCGGCCCAAAGATTGGGAAACAATAAAGGTGGCGATTGAACCGATTTCGGGAAAACGAGATCTCTTTTATTACTTTAAAAAAGACAAAACCTTTGCCCAAGACCTCATCCGTGTAGACTGGGTCTTTTATCATGAAAAAGCTCCTTTAAAAGACAAGTATCCTCTGAGTTTCCAGGCCAAGTTGGTGGAACTATCCAATACAAAAGCCATAGAAACCCCTATTCTAAAAGATCTACCAAAATCACGTTCAAGAAGCACCTTTGTATTTGAGCGGGGCGACTGGCGTTCAAAGGGAGAAGAAGTAACAGCCAACACCCCTGAAATAATGGGAACAATCAACAAGGAAAAACCCGATAGGTTGGATTTTGCCAAATGGTTGGTAAGTGGTGAGAACTCCCTCACCTCCCGCGTTATTGTCAATCGCATTTGGGAGCAAATATTTGGTTTTGGAATCGTCGAAAGCATGGAGGACTTTGGAAGCCAGGGGATCCCTGCCAGTCATCCCGAACTATTGGATTGGTTGGCGGTAAACTTTCAGGAAGACATGAATTGGTCCATGAAAAAACTGATCAAAAAAATAGTCATGTCCCAAAGCTATAGACAAAGCTCGGCAACAAACGAGGAAAAGATTAAAAAGGATCCGTATAACAAGTTCTTATCCAGAGGCTCAAGAACTAGACTGCCTGCCGAAACCATTAGAGACCAAGCCTTGGCCATCAGCGGTTTATTGAATGAAAAACAATTGGGACCAAGTGTAATGCCTTACCAGCCTGAGAACATCATCAGCTTTGGAGGAAAGTTTTGGTTCCCAAGTGAGGGAGAGGAAAAATACCGAAGAGCAGTGTACACTTACTGGAAGAGAACCCACCCTTATCCTTCTTTTGTCACTTTTGATAGTCCCTCCAGAGAAGTATGTACTTCCAGAAGGATAAGAACGAACACCCCACTTCAATCTCTCGTTTTATTAAATGATCCTGTTTATATAGAAGCGGCAGATGCTTGGGCAAAACGCATATTGAAAGAAAGCGGAGGCGACATAAAAAATGGCATTGAAAAAAATCTACGGCTGGTTACTGCCAAAGTGCCTGAGCCGGAAAAAGTAGAAGTCCTCCACCAACTTTATTTGGAATCGCTTGCTTACTATCAAGAAGAAGGCAAAGAACTGGATAAAAATGCAGAACTAGCAGCCATGCGAATGGTTAGTAATGCCATGTTAAACTTAGATGAATTTGTAACCAGAAGATAGAATGAATATTTGGGAAGAAGCATTTATCCGAAAAGCGCAATACAATAGCAGGAGGCATTTCTTAAAAAAATGTACTTCAGGTCTTGGCGCATTGGCTATGGGCTCGCTGATGGGTTGTGGAAATAATTCGGGAGCTAAGCAAGTAGCAGGGTCTTTTTTAGACAAGAAAGCCTCTCATTTTGCTCCCAAGGCAAAGAGTGTCATTTTCCTTCATATGGCAGGAGGACCTTCCCACTTGGAGCTTTTTGATTTCAAACCCACGCTTCAGAAATTAAATGGCCAGGATACCCCGCAGTCCTTGATGGAGGGTAAAGAGTTTGCCTTCCTGAAAGGCACACCGAAACTACTTGGCCCACAGGCAAATTTTGGTCAATATGGCCAATCCGGTGCTTATGTATCAGATTATATGCCGGAATTCTCCAAAATGGTGGATGAAGTGAGCTTCCTAAAAGCCATGCATACGAATGAATTTAACCATGCTCCGGCACAGTTATTTATGCATACCGGTAGTCCACGACTGGGCAAACCGAGTATAGGTGCTTGGTCTGTATACGGCCTTGGATCAGAGAATGAAGACCTACCGGGATATGTTGTACTCACATCAGGAGGAGGAGCTATAAGTGCCGGTAAAAGTGCTTGGGGAAGTGGTTTTTTACCCACCATTTACCAAGGGGTACAATGTCGCTCGGAAGGAGATCCCGTACTGTTTTTGTCCAATCCAAAATCCATCGACAGCCACCTCAGAAAAAAATCCATTGATGCCATCAACAAAATCAATGAAATGGAATTTAAGGAATCAAATGATCCTGAAATTCTAACCCGAATTTCCCAATACGAGCTGGCTTTTCGCATGCAGACTTCTGTACCCGAAACCATGAATATCAATGATGAGCCGGAATACATCCACCAAATGTATGGCACCAACCCGGGAAAAGCCTCTTTTGCCAACAATTGTTTGCTGGCAAGAAGGTTGGTAGAGAAAGGCGTGCGCTTCGTACAACTTTTCGACAACCGCTGGGACACCCATGGTGTGGGAGCAGGCAATGGTGTAGGTGAAGGAATGCGCAGGTCTTGTAAAACCATAGACCAGCCCATTGCGGCTTTGCTAAGAGACCTCAAGCAAAGGGGGCTATTGGATGACACACTTGTGGTATGGGGTGGTGAATTTGGCAGAACCCCAATGATGGAATCCAGAACAGGAGAAGGTTTTGATGGCAGAGACCATCACTTGGAAGCATTCACCATGTGGATGGCAGGAGCAGGTGTTAAAAAAGGCCACATCCATGGCGCTACCGATGAAATAGGCTACTACGGTATAGAAGGTCGTACCCATGTTCATGATTTACAAGCTACCATCTTGGAAAGATTGGGTTTTGATCATGAAAAACTTACCTATGAATTTCAAGGAAGGGATTTCAGGCTGACAGATGTCCATGGAAAAGTAATCAATGAAGTGCTGAGCTGATTATATAGAAATTTATGGGCGAATTTACTTCAAGTAAACATTAAATACGCAAGGCTTTAATGGCTTCAATGCTTAACAATTTTGTAAGATTGAGTTTTATTGGAAAAATAAACTTTCAGAATATATGTCCCATTAGCCAAACCTCCAACTCTTATTTCAGTAGTATCATCAGTGGAAATTAAAGATTTACCAGAAAGGTCAACAACCTCAAGCTTACTGGGAGGAACATTGGATGTAACCCGGATTCTATCACTTGTTGGATTAGGATAAATTTTAACTGGAACGCGGGCATTTTCACCGTCTAGGTATATATTGTTGGACCTACTAACACAACCATATTGATTTATCGTTTCTACATAATAATTCCCTGATTGATAAACGTATATAAATTCTTGATTTTTATAGCTTGCTTGCTCAGCCCCATCCAAAAACCAATTTAAGGAATTAAAGTTATCATTATCTACAAATAATTTGTTCCCAGTTGATTCCAGTTTCAGTGAAACCCTAGGATTAATTTTAATTACTAAGGTATCATTTGATAAACATCCGGTATTTTTATTCCTAACCTCCAAATGAAACATAAACGTTCCAAGTGCATCATCAGTCATTACTTCCAATTCATTGGATGCTAAATCCGCTGAAGTAAATATCTCAGGTATTGTCCACGAATATTCATAAGCCTCATTAAATGTAGTTGACAAATATATTGTATCACCTAGGCATAATTCTCTATTTCCTTCTAGTTCAATTTCAGGACTAGGCAACACAATTATATTGGTATTTTCATCCGCTTCTAATTCTTGATCAACCTTAATTCTTATAGGAGGTACAGGGCATCTAGTATCACCATTGATTTGTACTTCATACACCCCTTCTTTAGTAATATATATTTCCTTTTGATTGTCTTTGTCCAAATCGATCCCGTCAAGAGTCCATTTTGTATAAGTTGTATATGGGTTTTCGTCTATAGATAGGAGTAATGAATCTCCTTGACAGAAGTTCGTGGAATAATTAAGTGTAAAATTATTAGAATCAGGACATAGGTTTGAACTGTTATCAATTGCCTTGGATAAAAAGAAATCGCTTTCATTATTCCCACTGTTATTTTTTATCGAAACATTGTCACCAAAATTCAATAAATCACTTGTGTAGTGTCCAGCCATATAAACACCTGATGAATGAGGTGAAAGCCTTAGTCCCAGGTCATCTCCCTTACCTTCAGCTGCTGAAACCCATTGTGGAAAACCTATTTCGTTAAATTTCACAATTACTGCATCTTTATCCCCTGAAGACGTGAAATTCAAATGACCAATATTCATGGCTCCTGAGAAACCTGCAGATAAAAACACATCCTGCCCATTAGTAGCTAAGTCCCATTTTTTCTTGGCGCTAGTACCTGTTACGAATTGCCCTAAATTTTCAAAGTGATCGATAAATTGAATAGACAATATTTCACCTTTTGGACTTACTTTGGACACAAACATTTTTTGATCGATGTCTTGGTAATTTTCTGCCCAAGTGCCAGTAATAATTGCTTCTTCTTGGTCATTTACCGTTATGGAATAAGTAGATGAGGACAAAGGGGCTTCAATAGAATTAGCCCATTCAAATTCTTCCTCATGGTTGTATTTGAATATGAAACCAAGATTATTATTTGTTCTTTCATAGGTAATATTATCAAAATTAATCGTCTTACCTTCTGAATAACCAACAGCATAAACCCCTTCATCACTTACTGCAATGTCATAAATATATCCATCATAAGTACTCCCAGGATTTTTTACAGATAGTACTTGCCCATCAGGAGAAAGTTTAACCAATAACATATCTGAATTGCTCCCTTCTTTCCCTCTTACCTTATAAACTGAATCGCCTAGTTGAATAGGGTCTTCGAAATTACCGCCGAAATATACATTATTAGATGGATCAATAGCAATGGCATTTACATATGATCTGCCTACTTTATTGATGGTTCCAAAATCCTTTGACCAAACCAATTCCCCATTTTGCGTAAACTTCATTACAAATATTCTGGACTGGTATCCACCTGTTAAGGTAATTCCGCCATAAGTGAATCCCCTGGCATATATTCCTGCCAAGTAAACATTCCCTTCAGAATCTACTGCAATATCTACTCCTGAGGTTTCGTAGTTTCCAAAACTAACCTCCCAAGCAGGCACTCCTTCAGACGTAAATTTAACTAAATATGCTCCTGGATTTTCAAAGGTGGTTTCTCCTATTGTTGTACCACTAGAAAGACCTCCACATAAATAAACGTTGTCATTCAAATCACTAGTTAAGCCAATAGCATAATCGCTAGTCCAACTTCCTGACCCCACTGCCCACTGAAAGTCTTGGCTTAACAATGTTTGAACTTGGGCAAGCAAAAAAATTATAACGCCAAATAAAAATCTCATTTATCCTAATTATTAAAACTACAAATATAGAAGATTTTTTATGCCTATCGTTTTTACAATCGACATTATTATCTCACTACAAATTAGTTTAGTAATAACAAGCTTTAAAAGTCTGTGTGTTTCAATGACTTGATTATTAAAACAAAAATTTAAATCTTTTCCCAATCTTATCTTTGGGATGACTACTTAGAATCACCCAGTCCATATCCGAGCTTAGCCAGCCCATCCTTTACCCGAGGATATAGCCGCATGGCATTTTTATAGTAGATCTTTTCCAAAACTTCTCTAGGCAATTCCAATCCCAGGGTTTCCGGACCACCAAAAAAACCACCATTTACCATATCTCCGGTTTCTAGAATCTGAAAAGCCCTTGAGTACTGCTCGGCCCTTTGGCTTATTTCTTCGTTTTTAACATTGCCTATATCTGTTCCAAAGACAATTCTATCCGCCCATTCAATCATAAAAGACCGGAGGTTTTCCCTATCCACCAGATGATAATATTGAAAGGTTGCGGCCAAATCGATGTTTAGGTTGGGAAAAGTGGCCAGCATATTGCGCAAATAGTCTATTTGAGCATCCTGGCAAATCAGCCAGTTGGCATGAGCCATGACCACACGCAGGTCCGGATGTTTCTCCAGCACATTCCGCCAGGCATTTATTTGTGTCCAATATTCTATGGGGTCTGCCAACCATGCTGTCCTATTACCAAAAGGCCCGTTGGGGTCAGCAACATGGATAGAGGCACCCATAAAGCCTATCCGCTCCATTTCAGCAAAGGTGGCTTCATGAGCAGGATCATCAATATAAGGATAGCCGTCTTCCTTTTTCTTCAGTGTCCTATACCAAGGTCCGGACCAAATCTTATAACCAACAAATCCTTGTTCCTTGAATTTTTTCAAGGATTCAGGAGCATAACTTAATCCATCATGCGCCTTAAAATCCGCAATCCCACAGAGCATCCTTCCCTTCCCGGCTTGCTCTACTTCTACTATATTTAATAAGGGAGTATTTCGATCTCCCAAGTTAATCCATAAAGCCATGTCTATGTTTTTCTCCTCCCGCAAGAGTTCTCCTAGGCTAAGGTAATTTGAAATACCAGAAATGTCTCCGGCAACATGGGTATGCACATCAATCCTCGGGATATCGGGATAATTGGACTTAAACTGACCGAATACCTGCGTAATGGATACCATCACACCAAAAATCAGTAATATCATTTGTTTCATAATTGAAGGAATAAAGATAACAGGGGGATAAACCGTAGCAATTGAGTTCGAATACAATCCCAAGTTACAAAAGAAAATCAATTTCTACCTGCTGAACTCCGCGCAACCATTCAAAGGCTGGTCTGCATAAAACGGGAAGATTTATCCCCTCATGGAAAAGGCTGAAAATTAAAGGTCTTATCAATATTTAGTTTGGTTTTTTTCTAGATATTTTTCACTTTTACTTTTGACTTAACAGCCGTATAAAACCTAATGAAAAATTAGGTTTCTATGGATAAATTAAAGTCAAATTCAATATTGAGTAATTAATCTCCCCTATATAAAACTTATTCATTAAGCAAGCAGATTTCCTGTCAAAGGCGAAGGAAATTCAAGGCATAGCTATATCAAATTCTAAAGAAAAACCCATACAACTGTTTTAAGAATATGTTAGAAAAAACGACTACCTACGCCATTAAAACCCACCAAGCAGTCAACCATAAATATGGAGACCAAGGATATGAATATCACCTTCAAATGGTGCATGAAGTGGCTGAAAAATTCATTTACTTGGTAGCAGAGGAAGAGCGTGAAAATGTTTTATGCGCTTGCTGGGTACACGATATCATAGAGGATGCAAGAGAAACCTATAATGACGTCAAGAAAAACACCAATGAAACAGTGGCGGAATTGGCTTTTGCTTTAACCAATGAAAAAGGTAAAAGCAGAACTGAAAGGGCCAATGATAAATATTACCAGGAAATGCAAGAAACGCCCAATGCTGTTTTTATAAAATATTGCGACCGGATTGCCAATATTATATACTCAAAAAAACAGGGGTCCGGTATGTTTGAGAAATACAAAAAAGAAAATGACAATTTTATCCATAAGACGTACCGTTCTGAATTAAGGGATATGGTCAATTATATAGAGACCTTGCTGGAGAATGAATAATTGTTGTATGTAGGGTTTGCAGAAGTAAATAAATCAGACATATGTATTTGTGGGGAGCAAAGACGAGTCATTATGCCTACTCCTTCGGCTCCGCTCAGGAACCGGCTAGCTTATTCCGGCTATGACATAGGTTTTAGGTATTAATAATTTCAATCAGTAGCCCCTCCTCTTAGGGAATCCTAGGTAAAATAGACAATTCATGTTCCCGGCGGCTGAGCGGAGTCGAAACCAGAGGGTAAAGAGCACGTAATGCTTAGTCCATCAGCTCCGCTCAGGAACCGGCTAGCTTATTCCGGCTATGACATAGGTTTTAGGTATTAAAAATTTCAATCAGTAGCCCCACCTCTTAGGAAATCCTAGGTAAAATAGACAATTCATGTTCTCGGCGGCTGAGCGGAGTCGAAGCCAGAGGTACGAAAACCTTCATGACTTGTTTCGTTCAAACACCTTGCTAGTTCATGAAGGTTATCAGTCAAACTTTTTATCAATGCTTCTTCCTTTTTTCTACTCCAGCCTTGCACTTGTTTTTCTCTATAAAAAGCTTCATCTATTCTTTGAAATTCTTCATAATAAACCAACTTTACCGGTAATTTTTTTTTGGTATATTTCGCTCCTTCTCCACCTTGATGTTGCTTTAGCCGCAATTCCAAATCTATTGTACTGCCAGTATAATAGCTACCATCAGAACATTCCAGAATATACATGTACCCTTTCATTTTTTAAAAGTTAACTTAACTAATGAACAGACAAAGATTCTATATTTTATACCTACTCCTTCCACTCAGGAACCGGCCATTCTCTCCCGGCGGCTGAGCGGAGTCGAAGCCATAGGGTATAGAGCACAGAATTCCAACTCCTTTGGCTTCGCTCAAGAACCGGCTATAAGATATCGTTTCCCGACTAGTAAGCCAATTTAAACAAAAACAAGTGCATATTTCCCGTTTCACGGAACCTTATGCGACCTAACTTCGGTTGACCTTGCATGACTTTTAGCCATACCTTAAGCCGTTTAAAGAACAAAACTAGCAACCAATGGTTGGTATTAGGGATTCTATTGGTTTCTTTCAATCTACGGCCCTCCATTACGGCTGTAGGTCCATTAATCCCCTATATCAGAGAAGAAATGTCAATTTCTAATGGTTTGGCAGGTTTTCTTACTACTTTACCTTTACTTAGTTTTGCTATTTTTTCCCTTTTCTCTGCTGCAATAGGAGACTATTTTGGCAAAGCCAAAGCCATTTTTCTTGGACTCGTTGTGCTTGGAATAGGTTCAATTATCAGGGTCTCAGCAGGCCCTTATGCCTTATTTGTAGGCACAGCGCTCACCGGCATAGGTATCGTAATTTGCAATGTATTGCTGATCCCCTTGGTGAAAGCACGAATGCCTACAAAAACAGGGGCTGTGACGGGAATGTACAGCACAGGCATGTCACTTATGGCCGCGATAGCCACTGCTTTAAGTGTCCCGCTGGCCATTGACCTGGGCTGGGGTTGGAGAGGCTCCCTGTTATTCTGGAGTTCCTTGCTTTTCCTTGCCTTGATCGTCTGGTGGCCACAACTAAAACTCAGCCCCAAGCCAAAAGTCAAACCCGAAAAAACAGAAAAATCAGTTTGGCGCTCCAGATTGGCCTGGCAGGTTACTTTATTTATGGGTTTACAATCCTTTCTATTCTTTACCCTTGTCACTTGGCTTCCTGACATGATGATCGACAGAGGCTTGTCCCCCGTTGAGGCAGGGCTGACTGCATCTCTGATGCAAGTCGTGGGGTTATCAGGCACATTTGTGGCACCGTTTATTGCAGTCAGATACCAGCAACAATCCATTTTCAATACCATCATAGGACTAATATACATTACCGGCTTTAGCAGTTTGTTTATTCCTATTCTTTGGCTAAACATTTTTAGCATAGGACTTATAGGTCTTGGTATGGGAGCAAGCATCAGTTTGGCCTATACCCTTATCGCCCTTCGAACGGATGGAGACAATTATACTTCAGCATTATCCGGTATGGCCCAGTCAGCCGGCTATTTTCTTGCTGCTTTCGGCCCTATGTTATTTGGTGTTGCATTTGATATGTGGCAGGATTGGGATCTACTAATCTACTTAATGATTATTGCCTCCACATTATTTACCTTTTTTGGGTATCATGCAGGTAAGAATAAAACAATTTAAGCCGGCTTTCCGAAGCAGACTAAGTTGGTAATTGGACGCTACCCACATCCATGAAAACTGCCCTAAAATTTATGGTTACCAATCGTTTAGATTTTATGAAAGCTATTTAATCTGATTTACTTTTCTTACTTTTGCGTTTTCAAAATTTTGATCAATCTCATGCAGGAATTTATAGCGTCTTTTGGTATATCCGAAACGGTTTTCGACTACTTGGTAATGCCATTATTGATCTTTTTTGCCAGGGTGGTTGATGTTTCTATCAACACCCTGAGAATAATGTTTGTGCTCAATGGTAAAAAAACCATTGCCCCCATACTTGGCTTTTTCGAAGCTTTTATTTGGCTCTTGGCCATAGGTCAAATTTTTCAAAACATTAGCAACCCCATGTCCTATATTGCTTATGCAGGTGGTTTTGCTACAGGCACCTATGTGGGGATGGTCATCGAAGAACGATTGGCTTTGGGAAGGGTGCTAGTTAGAATTATTACGCCTGAACCGCTACCCCAATTGGTAGAATACATGAAAGAAAAAAGCTACAGGTTTACCTCCGTAGGTGCAGAAGGTAGGTATGGAAAAGTAATCCTAATGTTTACCGTGATCAAGAGGGAAATGCTTCCGGGCTTGATAAATAAGCTGAAAGAAAGCGATGAAAAAGCTTTCTATACCATCGAAAGCGTGAAACGAATTTCAGAAGATGATCTGAATGTTATGGAGGACAAACCAAGGTATACTACCCGCCTAAGGAGTATCATAAGAAAATGACCAAGCCTCTTATGGCTCAAGCTTTAGCTCCCCTAGGTTGTTCATATTTCTCAGTATCCAAGCTTGTCTCTTCTTAATATAAGCCGAGGGACGATCGGCTCTCCATTGGATGGGGTTTGGTAAAATCGCAGCAATCAAAGCGGCTTCTTGTCGGGAAAGTTTAGAGGCCGGTTTCTTAAAATATCTTTGAGCGGCCGCCTCTGCTCCATATAGGCCATCCCCCATTTCTATTACATTCAGGTATACTTCAAGAATCCTTTGCTTGCTCCAAAATAATTCGATTAGCACTGTAAAATAAGCTTCCAACCCTTTTCGTACAAAATTCCTTCCCGGCCAGAGGAAAACATTTTTAGCGGTTTGATTAGATATAGTGCTCCCACCTCTCAAACGCTTACCTGTCCTATAATCAGCCATTGCACTTTCCAAGGCTTCCCAATCAAAGCCATGATGGCTTAAAAACTTCTGGTCCTCGGAAGCGATTACCGCCAAACACAAATGTGGAGAAATTTCTTCTATGGGCACCCAGTTCTTATTAAGCACTACCTTCTTTTCAGAGAAAACCTGATTTATGGTTCGAATCCCGATCAAAGGCGTAAAATAAACAGGCAAAACCTTAAGAACCAGGACCAGTAGCAGGGAAGTGACCCATAAGATAAGTAAAGCCTTTCCAAGCCAAGCTGCTAATCTCCTCAATGTATCGTTTAATTAAATTTGTATTGATATTTTAAACCGAAAACTGGCTTTGCCCACAAAATACCTACAGGCAAAAAATAATAAATACGCTTAAATTGTAAAACTTTGACCTGAAAAAAATTGATGAAGGTGGGGCATTGCCTTTATCTATTTTCATTTAAAAAAGCCAAACTTTTCCCTGAATTAAGATAAACCAATTCAGGGAAAAGCATAACCGGGACTTAGCCCTGCGTGGGTATTATCATTTATTCCTCATCGGAATATTGAGAGAAATCCACAACTTCATCTTCAAGGTAATGCGGGTACATTTTCTTATGAATCTTTTTCACCTCCTCTATGATGGTTTTTCTTAATTCAGCAATATTGGTTCCATCGCCGGCGGCCATAAAAACCGGGTTAATCGCCGATTTTTTGGCATAACTTACTTTCAACTTTTCAAAATCGATAAAATTTGCCTCCTCCACTTCAAATTCAGACATTTCCATCAATTCCTCTTCTGAGGGCATTTTAGGCGCTATATCAATTTTATTAAAAACCATGATCATTGGTTTATCACCGGCCCCCATTTCTCTAAGGGTTTGGTTCACTACAGCTATTTGGTCTTCAAACCCGGGGTGTGCAATGTCTACCACATGCACCAATAGGTCTGCCTCTTCTATCTCAGACAAGGTAGATTTAAAAGACTCAATAAGGTGCGTAGGAAGCTTTCGTATGAAACCAACTGTATCGGATATCAGGAAAGGGATATTTTCCAGTACAACTTTTCTAACCGTGGAGTCTACCGTCGCAAAAAGTTTGTTTTCCGCTAATATATTTTCCTTGGTCAAAAGGTTCATCAAGGTACTTTTACCCACATTGGTGTATCCTACAAGGGCAACTCTCACAATTCCTTGTCTGCCTTTTCGTTGGGTCTGGCCTTGTTTCTCAATTTTCTTGAGCTTATCCTTCAGAATATCGATTTTCCTTCTGATATCCCTTTTATCTGTTTCTATTTCCTTTTCACCTGCCCCTCCACGAGTGGCGGTACCACCTCTTTGTCGCTCCAAGTGTGTCCACATTCGGGTAAGCCTAGGCAATAGGTACTGAAACCTCGCCAATTCGACCTGGGTTTTAGCTTGGGCCGTTTGGGCCCTGTTGAGGAAGATATCCAAGATCAACATGGATCGGTCATAAACCTTAATCTTCAGCTCATTTTCCAGAATTTTCACTTGTGAAGGGCTCAGGTCTTCATCAAAGATGACCATGTCCACATCAAAGTATTCTATATAAGCCTTTATTTCCTCAAGTTTACCGGTACCTACAAAAGACCTGGTATCCGGTTTGTCCATTCTTTGGGTAAACCGGTGTATGGCTTTCGCTCCTAAGGTCTCCGTCAAAAATGCCAGTTCGTCCAAATGTTCTTGCACCAACTTTTCCGTCTCATTTTGATGGATCAGTGCTACCAATATGGCCGTTTCTTCTTTCGGAGAAGTATCTACTAATTTTGCTAATTTTCTACTATGTTTACTCATTCAGAAATTTAAATCAATCTTTTTTAACTTAGGAAATTATAACATATTGTGCTAGCAATAGATTCATTATCAGTCAAATTAAATCTGTGTATTTGGAGACCATTTCCGGTATTTATACATTAAAAGACCAATCTTTAAACCACAACTGTACAATTTCGTTTCAAATTTATATATCTTCATAACATAATTGTCAAATTGCAACGTTTTTAGAGATATAAATCCAAAGGTATGGAAATCAGGGAAACACCTATTAAAGATGTATATGAAATCTACCCAAAAGTATTCAAAGATGCAAGGGGTTATTTTTTAGAAAGTTACCGACAAGATAGTTTTGAAAAAAAAGGAATGAATACCACTTGGGTCCAAGACAACCAATCCTATTCAGAGGCCGGAATTGTTCGTGGCCTCCACTTTCAAAAGGGTGAACATGCCCAAGCAAAGTTGGTTAGGGTTATTAGTGGCAAGGTATTGGACGTTTGTGTGGATCTTAGAAAGGGCTCAGATACTTATGGGAAATTCCATTCAGTGGTATTGGATGAAAAACTTCAAAACATGTTGTATGTACCTAAAGGCTTTGCCCATGGTTTTGCCGTATGGGAAGACGCTGTATTTACCTATAAATGTTCTAACCTTTACAACAAAGAAAGTGAAGGTGGAATTATTTGGAATGATAAACAGTTAAGCATTGATTGGGGAGTGGATGAACCACTGCTATCAGAGAAAGACCAGTTATGGCCTGATGTTGAAAAATTTACAGAAATAAGCAAAGGAGGACTTTAATGTCTATCATTAAACTATTTAAAAAATTTAATCAATCACCTAAAAATAAACCGCTCGACCTCAGCTGGCTACGGACAGACATGCACAGTCACCTGATACCGGGTATTGATGATGGCTCACAAAATATGGAAGAGTCCATTGAACTGATCAGCAGGCTTTCGGGTTACGGGCTGAAAAAATTAATCATCACCCCACATATCATGAGCGAGTTTTTTAAAAACACGCCTGAAATCATAGGGGCCGGATTAGAAAAACTTAGATTGGCAGTAAAGGAAGCAGGAATTGACATAGAATTGGATGCTGCAGCTGAATATTATCTGGATGAAATTTTCTATGAAAAAATTGAAAACAAGGAGCCTATTCTCTCTTTTGGGAGGAATAAAATGGTTCTTGTAGAAACTGGATTCATGAGTAAGCCTCACATTCTTTTGGATACATTCTTTAAAATGGAAATGTTGGGCTACCAACCGGTATTTGCTCATCCGGAACGATATATTTATTTACATCAGGAGGTGGAAACACTCGATGCGTTGATAGATAGAAGCATCCCTTTTCAGCTTAACTTACTTTCACTGACAGGTTACTACTCTAAAGGCGTCAAAAAATTTGCCGAGAAATTAATAGATCGAAACTTGGTGAAATTAGCAGGAACAGACTGCCACAATGAAAAGTACCTCAATGCCATGGAAAGATTACCCCATAGCAAATACTATGATAAATTACAGGAAATGGATTTGTGGAATAAAGAATTATAATAACCTGTAAGCATTATTGCGTGTGAAAAAAATATTGATTACCGGCATTACCGGGTTATTGGGAAGCTATCTGGCAAAAAGCTATGCCGGCAAAGCTCAAATTTCCGGGCTCAAAAGGCAAAATAGCAGCACACAGCTTCTGGGAAATCTCGCTTCTCAAATCAACTGGTATGAAGGTGAGATCACAGATGTAGAACTGCTGATCGAGGCCTGCAACAATCAGGATCTAGTGATCCATGCTGCCGGCATGGTCTCATTTGATGAGTCCAAAAAAGAAGCCTTACTGGAAACCAACACCCAAGGTACAGCCTGTATGGTAAATGCCATGCTGTCTTCAAGCTGCAAAAAACTGGTTTTTATAAGCTCTGTTGCCGCCCTTGGGAGAGATGCCATCCCCCTAATCAATGAAAACCAGAAATGGGTAACCTCACCACTCAATACTCCCTATGCCATTTCAAAGCATCTTGCTGAACTTGAAGTTTGGCGTGGGGCACAAGAGGGACTTGAGGTAATGGTTTTCAATCCATCCATCTTATTGGCAAAGATCGGTGATGAAAGAAGTTCCAGTCAAATTTACAGATATGTACTGGAAGGAAACCGGTATTTCCCAATTGGAGACATAAACTATATAGATATCAGAGACGCTGTTTCCCAGATCAATACCATGATAGATTCCGGACATTGGGGGCAACGGTACATCATCAATAAAGAAGCCATACCTTATGAAACCTTCTTCAAAGAAATGGCCAAAGAATTTAAATTAACCCCACCCAAAAAACCTTTGAATAATTGGATGGCCAAGATGGTAATCAACTGGTCCATGCTTTATAATTATTTTGCTAAAAATAAAATACCTGTTACGCGTCAGACGATTAAAACTGCTCAAAGCAAAATCAGGTATGACAACAATAAAATTAATACGATTACAGAATATACCTATACCCCTTTGACGGATACCTTTAAATGGGCAATATCGGTTAATTAACACACATACAATGCCGTTAATTAATCATAAAAACTTAACTGGTTTAGGCCATCTCAAGAATAAAATTGGTACATTAAGTTTAAAAATTACATCAAACCTATGACAGAAGATTTTGATAATCATTCAGATCAAGAGAAAGAGTTGGTTAAGAGGTTTGAGGACTCACTTAGCGCTAACTTAAATTTGTTCTTCGGAGAAGAAGAACTAGAAGATATCATTAGATATTACCATGATCATTTTAAATATAGGAAAGCATTAAAAACCAGCGAATGGGCTTTATCTAAGTTTCCATTTTCAATTGAAATAAAATTGTTGATGGCTCAATCGCATATATTTCTCGATGAGGTAGAAGAAGGTTTAGAGATTCTTGAAAATCTAAACAATATTTCCCCCAACAACGAAGACATTGTGCTGACATTAGCCAATGCCATGTCCATATTGGATCAGAATTCAGATGCCATTCAATTACTTCAAAATTTTATCCCCTTGGCTGAGGACAAAGCTGAGGTATTTTACCTTTTGGGGAATTTTTACAGGATTGAAAATAAAAATAGGCAGGCCATTGAATGCCTTAAGGAAGCTGTAAAGCTAAAAATCAATCATGAAGATGCCTTGTTTCAGCTGGCCATGCTAACTGACGAAGAAGGTTCATTTGACGAAATACTCAATTTCTATCAAGAATTCATCGACCAAGACCCTTACAATGCCAATGCATGGTATAACCTTGGCGTAGTATATAATCGCTTGGGTAAGTTTGAGGATGCCATCGCCGCCTATGACTATGCCTTATTGATCGATGACACCTTCTCATCTGCCTACTTCAATCTTGGCAATGCCCTGATGAATACCAACCAGTATGAAAAGGCACTGGAAGCCTATCTTAATACAATCAATTGTGAAGGAAGCAATGCTGAAAATTGCTGTTACCTAGCGGCTTCTTATGAGAAGCTGGATCAAATAGACATGGCTTTCAAGTATTTTAAAAAATCCGCAAAACTGGATTCAGAATATGACGATGCCTGGTTTGGGCTTGGAATGTGCATGGTCAAAAAGAAAAAATATTTTGAAGCCATACATTATTTCAAGAAAGCCATCAAATTAACTGCAGAAAATGCCAACTACTGGGTGGGGCTGGCTGATGCAGAATACGAACTGGGCAACCTACAATCAAGCTCTGAGGCCTATGAAGAAGCCATTAATCTGGAACCAGGCATATTAGAAACTTATGTCAACCTCTCTTTGATTTATTTTGATCAAAACCGATTTGAAGAGGCGGAAGATGTTATAATGGAAGGCTTAGAAGAGTTACCTGAGGAAGCAAGCCTGTATTATCGACTGGTAGTATACATGATTAAGACAGGTAAATACAAAGAAGCCTTTTCAATTTTGGAAAATGCATTAACTTTGGACTTTGAAAAACACACGTTGCTTTATGAGTTGATGCCTGAACTGGAACAACAAAAAGCAATCTATAAAATAATCAATCAGTATAGAGAGGGTTTTAAGGAATAAGACTCCTATTTATCTATAATATCAAAATCATATTGAATGAATTACATCCTGAACAGCATCCCATCCAGAACACAGAAGCCTAGAAATTCGGGATTTACCATGGCTATGGACAAGGGTTTAAGTCTAAGAGAAGTGGAAGACTTCATAGAATCTAACGGAGATTACGTAGACATCGTCAAATTAGGCTGGGCCACTTCTTATGTCACTACCAAACTAAAAGAAAAAATTGATATTTACCGGGCTGCCGGCATTCCTGTATATTTTGGAGGCACCTTATTTGAAGCTTTTATCATTAGGGATCAATTTGAAGACTACAGGCGACTATTGGACAAGTACCAACTTTCTTTTGTAGAGGTCTCTGATGGTTCCATCACCTTGGACCATGACACTAAATGTGAGTACATTCAAACCCTTGCGAAGGATGTCACCGTGCTTTCAGAAGTCGGATCCAAAGATGCCGCCAAAATCATTCCTCCTTATAAATGGATTGATCAAATGCAAAAAGAACTTAGTGCCGGTGCATGGAAAGTAATTGGTGAGGCTAGAGAAGGAGGTACTGTAGGTCTTTTCAGAGATTCGGGTGAAGTAAGGCAAGGTCTGGTTGAAGAAATTTTAACCCAAGTTCCGGAAGAAAGAATCATTTGGGAAGCACCACAGAAGGAGCAACAAGTTTGGTTTATCAAACTATTGGGCACGAATGTTAATTTAGGAAATATTGCCCCCAATGAAATCATTCCATTGGAAACGCTAAGACTAGGACTAAGAGGAGATACTTTCGATTTCTTTTTGAACAAATAATTTTTAATCTCATTATTAAAAGTCCAATCAATGAATAAGTTTCGTGAGAAGGCATTCCTTTTCTTAAAAGGCATGGGTATGGGAAGTGCCGATATTGTCCCCGGGGTTTCCGGAGGTTCAATAGCACTGGTTACGAAGATCTATGAAGAACTTCTTGCCAGCATTAATTCCTTTGACCTCACCGCCATTAAGCTATTGGCAAAATTTGATATTGCGGCTTTCTGGAAACACGTAAATGCAGGTTTCTTACTGACTTTATTTTCAGGAATCTTAACCAGTATTTTTGCTTTCTCAAAAGTGATAACTTTTCTGATTGACAAATACCCTATACCCTTGTGGTCTTTTTTCTGTGGGTTGATACTCATTAGCGCCATAATTATTCTGCGTGATATCAAACGATGGACCATTGTCGCTATTCTGATGTTTCCTATTGGAGCGCTCATTGCCTATTTCATCACTGAGCTTCCGATGATTTCTTCACCGAACAACATTTGGTTTACTTTCACTGCCGGAGCCATTGCGATCTGTGCCATGATACTTCCGGGAATTTCCGGTAGTTTCCTTTTGCTAATCCTAGGGAAATACGAATTCATCCTACACGCTGTCAATGAAAGGGATATTGTGATCCTGGGTGTCTTTGCTTTGGGATGTATCACCGGCTTATTGCTGTTTAGCCGGGTGATTTCTTGGTTTTTGAAAAATTACCATGCCCTTACCTTGTCTTTTTTGTCAGGCTTTATGATTGGCTCTATCAATAAGATTTGGCCATGGAAAAAAATCCTAACCTATAGGGTGTCAAGTTCCGGTGCTCAAAAGCCATTGTTGACAGAAAACATATTGCCCCATGTATATCTAGCCGAAACAGGACAGGAACCTGCCTTTCTGATCGCTATTTTGGCATTTTTAATTGGTGTGGTCTTGGTAGTCGGACTTGAAAGGTTGGCTTATAATTTTAGGAAAGAATGAAAAAATACGGTTTAATAGGTTATCCTCTGACCCATTCCTTTTCAAAAAAGTATTTCTCTGACAAATTCGATAGAGAAGGAACCACAGATTGCAGGTATGATTTGTATGAAATCCCAACAATCCAAGACCTGCCGGAAATCATTTCCTCGCAAAAAGGTTTGATAGGACTTAATGTGACCATACCTTACAAAGAGCAGGTAATCCCCTTTTTGGACAATTTAGATCCTGCCTGTAAAGCCATCGGCGCTGTCAATTGTATCAAACTAACGGAGAAAGGACTAATCGGATACAACACCGATTACTATGGCTTCAAAACCTCCTTGACCAATTGGTTAGGAGAGAAAAAACCCCAAGCCCTAATATTGGGAACAGGTGGTGCGTCCAAGGCTGTTTGCCAAGCCTTGAAAGACCTGGAAATGCCCTTTTTAAAAGTTTCTAGAAATCCTGATGCTTCTACAAAAAACACCATTAGCTACAAGGACATCATAGCTTCTCCGGATTTACTCCAAGAATACCCGCTGATCATAAACAGCACCCCTTTGGGTACTTATCCGAATACCTCAGCCCTGCCGGATTTGCCGGTAGATCACCTGACGGCCAATAATTGGTACTATGACCTGGTTTATAATCCTACGGAAACGGCCATGATGAGTGCCGCAGCTAAAATGGGAGCGAAAACAAAAAATGGAATAGAAATGCTCCACCTTCAAGCAGAAGCTGCTTGGGATATTTGGAACAAATAAATTCAAAAAAAGCCATGAGATATAGTCTCATGGCTTTTTTATTAAATGGGTTGGAATAGATCCTTAAGATGGATCTAATATTTTATTTACTCTCTCAAGGCAATCTTCCAGATGAATTTTACTCATAGAATCTGAGGTTCTTGGAATAGCCCTTTTGATCTCACTTTGGATTACATTTAATGAAGCGCGAGCCACTGAGGGTATGTCTGATTGCGATGCATTCAGAGTAGAGGCAGATCGACCACTTGCATCCTTGGTCATCAACTCTTCAAGTTTCTCCAAATGTGCCTTTTGCAGGCTTCTTCGATTCACATCAATGGATTTCCCTTCCGGCAATTCCACCCATATTCCTTTCCTCAAGTCTGTCATCATTTCCAACAAACCATAAGCCTCAGCACCATTTATGGCTTCATTCTCAATAATTCTTCCAAGGCGTCCCCAATCTAAAATCCCATTGAGGGTACCTACTTGCAGTTTTCTTATTCTATCCAAAACCCCAAAGTCTTGAATTCTACCGGTTATATTGTCATCCGTCAACCAATCCTGAGTCAAAAACAACTCCTTTTGAATAAAAGCCATGGCTTCCTTTTGTTTGGCTTTATCCACATGGGTATAAACGGGCTCATCCTGACCTATGGCTTTATATATCTCATAAACCCCTCCAATATTTGTTCTTACATGCCCCATATACCGGTTGTACTGGGTTAGCACTTGCACATACAACTCCTTCAGGTCATCATAATCTTTAAAGGGTTTATCCAATTCTCCCGTCCATTCGATAAGGTTAGGAAGGATACGTTTAAGGTTTTGAATCCCATAATAGGAGGCCTTCATGGCATCATTGCCCAAGTCTTCGCTTTGCGCACTGGGATCATAAGGATTACCTTGCCTCCCATAGCGGTAAATGGGGTCACCTTTTTTTGCCAAGATCCATTCGTCAAGGATCTCCTGCTCATCTTCCGGCGTTGTAGCATCTGGAATAGGCCGATAGCCCCAGGAGATTGCAAATTTATCATAAGGACCTACCTCAGGGAATAAATGCACCCCTTCGTCTTCAGGTTGCGCTATATAGTTAAAACGTGCATAATCCATAAGAGAGGGGGCTGTTCCATACTTTGCGGTAAAGGTAGCAGAGCGCAAAGAATCTACAGGATAGGCAAAAGATGAAGCGAAGTTATGTGGCAGGCCAAGGGTATGTCCTACTTCATGAGAAGACACAAATCGGATTAACCTTCCCATCACTTCATCGTCAAATTGCATAGCTCTTGAGTCAGGGTTGATTGCTGCTGTCTGCACAAAGAACCAATTGTGCAATAGGTTCATAACATTGTGGTACCATCCTATATCAGATTCAATAATCTCACCTGATCGGGGATCTGAAACATGGGGACCATAGGCATTCTGAATATTAGAGGCAAAATACCTGATCACCGAATACCTGGCATCTTCGGGATTCCAATCCGGATCTTCCTCCGGGTTAGGTGCTTTTTTGGCTGTAATGGCATTTTTAAAACCAGCTTCTTCAAAAGCAGCATTCCAATCTTCCACACCGGCAATCAAATAGGGCACCCATTGTGAAGGGGTGGCCGGATCTATATAATAGACAATTTGCTTCTTGGGCTCCACCAGTTCTCCCGCCTTGAATTTTTCCATATCCTCCTCTTTTACCTCGAGTCTCCATCGATCCAGGTAGCTGCGTTGACTTGCTTTATGGACATTCAGACCATAATCTGTTACCCTCGTGTTGAACCAGCCTACCCTTCGGTCAGCGAGTCTTTGCTTCATGGGTTCATCCGGTAGCAAGACCATGCTACTGTTCATTTCCACTGTAATAAGTCCTGTTGAGGCATTGGAAGGTGGAGCAGAAGCCGCATAAGTCAACACATATCGGGCTTCAATATTGGTGGGGTAGGGACTGATCCTTTCTATATAGGACCTGTCCGTATCGAGCCGCGTCACCTTGTAGCTTTTTCTGCGCCTTTGTTGTAAACCAAGGGCATGTATATCTTTGGAGAATAGGTCCGACACCTCAATCAACCAACCTTTTTCATTTTTGCCTTTTGCCTCTATATCAAATCGGTATAATATAGGCTCCAAGTTGGAGTTTTTCACTGCTTGATAAATCGGAAGGGAGTCCGCAGCAGTATTGGCATAAGATACCACCTTCAATAAGATATTCTTGTCTTTCTTTTCCCATCTGAGCATTTGGGTATTGGTGCGCTCCCCACCATAGCCTATCCCATTGGCCGTCTTGGCGATGGTTGTAACCATAAGCATTTCCCTGCCGAGCATTTCTTCAGGAATTTCATAATAGTATTTCTCATCCACCTTATGGACAGCAAAAAGCCCAGCTTTGCTTTGGGTACTGTCTTTAATTATTTCACCATAAGATTTAAATCCATCCTTGGTTTTCGTAGGTTTCTTTTCGGTATCTTTTTCTTCTTGCTTGTCCTTTTTTTTCTTTCGTCGCTGCGCCTCTGCCAAATCCGGTGAAACAAGATTCAGCCCAAATCCGACTAGCAGCAAAATCAAAAGGCTTACCTTTGACTTCAACATATTGGGTTATTTAATTAAGTTAGGAATAATAGAAAGTAAAATTAAAATTTTAATTTGTAATCCGGCACATGCTTCAGTAATAGTTGCAAACCATTACGTATTCAAGTAGTTAATATAACAGATGAACCAAAACCAAATTACAATCATAGGCGGAGGGCTTTCCGGATTAATCGCGGCTTACCTTTTAGCGAAGAATGGTAAGGAGGTTCTTCTCATTGAAAAAAAGAGCTACCCCTTTCACAGGGTTTGCGGAGAATATATCTCCAATGAAGTAAGGGATTTTTTAATCAATGAAAATCTCTTCCCATCCTGCTTTAATCCTGCAGAAATCAATACTTTTAGGTTAACTGCCGTCAATGGTGCCTTGGCAGAAGTTCCGCTGGACTTGGGTGGTTTTGGCATCAGCAGATACAGCTTTGACCATTTTCTCTACCAAAAATGTCAAGAAGTAGGCGTAAAGTTTTTATTAAAGACTCAAGTAGCTACAATAGATTATATACCCAAAAAAAAGGCTTTCGACCTAAGTACCAATCATGGTGAACGACTGGTTTCTCCCATTGTATTGGCAGCATACGGCAAAAGATCCAAGATTGACAAATACCTCAAGCGACCTTATTTAAAACAGCGGAGCCCCTATATAGGTATCAAACACCATATCAAAATAACCCAAGCAGACCATATTGTAGCACTGCACAATTATGAAGGCGGCTATCTGGGCATCAATCGCGTGGAGAATGAACATTTCAACCTATGTTACCTTGGGAGCAGGGCCCAATTAAAAGCAGCAGGGAATATCCCTGCCATGGAAGAACAATATTTGTTTAAAAACCCACATATCAAAGCAATCTATGAAGGTGCAGAATTTCTCTGGGAGAAACCCGAAGTTATCAATGAGATCAGTTTTGCCACCAAATCTCCGGTAGAAAACCAGGTGATTATGATAGGTGATGCAGCCGGTATGATCACACCTTTGTGTGGCAATGGCATGGCCATTGCCATTCATAGCGGAAAACTGGCAGCCGAAGCTATCCTAAAACACAAGAACCTCAAAACCGTACAGGAGGAATATACTAAGGCTTGGAATTATTTTTTCTACAGTCGCTTGCGCACCGGCAGGGCTGTTCAGCGGCTATTTGGTGCCCCTCTGGTCTCCAAAATAGCAGTAAATGTGCTCAAAAAGTCCCCTTTCCTGGCCAAAAAACTTATTCTCCAAACGCATGGAGATCCTATAAGATAAAACCTCTCCCTGGTCAAAACCAAGGAGAGATTCCTATAGAAACAAAATTACTTTTCCTTATAATTTAAAAGCGGATGGATATTCCTGCCATAAAGTTGGTACCTGCCATTGGGTAATAATAGTTCTCCGCTACCCTTTGCATCCCCTGTCCTTCACTGTTGGGGACGAAATAACCAAAGGTGTAGCCGTTGGGTTCGTAAAGTTTATCGAATACATTGTTGACTTTACCTGAGAATACAACTTCTTTTACAAATCCCGGTTTCCAAGAATAAACGAACCTAAAGTCAGTGGTCCAATAAGCATCAAGACTTCTATCCTCTTGCTGGGCATTGTCCAGAAATTGCTGGCCTACATATTTATTGAGCAGGCTCAATTCAAGATTTTTTATAGGCTTGAAATCAATAATTGCACTCCCCACTACATCCGGAGAAAAGGCTATGTCTGTTTTGGTATAAGTGATGCTTTCCTGACCAATAAATGCCCAGTTTTCGTCGTATACATCACTGTATTCCGTATAGCTATCAATTTTATTCCGGCTAAAAGCAACATTACCGCCTAAGGTCCATTTCGGGGAAAGTACAACTGCTGCATCAAGTTCTATGCCCGCCCTATAGCTACTGGCAACATTTTCTCTAATATAAGCCCCCACATCATTTAGTTGACCGGTCAACACCAATTGGTCTTTATAACCCATATAATAAAAGTTGGCATTGTACTGAAAATTAGCTTGTTTGACCCTAATTCCGGCCTCCACATTGTTAAGCTTTTCAGGCCTTGGAATTTCAGTAATGGGAGAGTCAGTAAAATCACTTCTTACAGGTTCTCTATTGGCCACTGCATAAGAGGCATATAAAGTTTTTCCATTTCCACTTTCGTAAGAAAGCCCAAACTTAGGATTGAAAAAAGTGTAAGATTGTTGTCCACTAACATCTCTTTGGTCACTATTTTTTCCATTAAAAGAGTAATCAATCCCTCTTACTTGAAGGTCTCCAAATAAGTAAAGTCTTTCCCTTACCTCATAAGTAGCTTTTGTGTATATGTTTCGATCATCTTTTACCGCCACATTGTTATAATACTTGTCGCGAATATTGGTGTTTCCGGCAATGTCCATCCATATGATTTCACCGAAGTGGTCGCCATCATAGCGATTGGCTCCTCCACCTACAATGGCATCCAACCTTCCATCAGATGAAACATACTTTAAGGAGAAAACAGCACCATAGAAATCATTGTCAAGCCATCTCCTTCGGATAATATCCGTACTATTGATTGCTTGATCTCCTATCTGTATAGGGTCAATTCCATAATCCTCTAGGTCATCATCTTCTTTAAACTGCTCATAATAACCCTGACCTGCAGTATAATGCAAGGCAAAATTCGCCTTTAAGTTGTCAGAAAGCGTTCCGGCATAAATAAACTGATAATGATTTTGCTGGTAATTGTCTGTTTCGTTATCGTAGGTATACCCATTATAAGTTCTATTGGTGGCCAGCAAATTTTCCGGAACACCATTCCAAGCTTGGTAGGTTTTTTCTGCACCGGCAAAGATATTCACTTTGACCACATGCTTGTCTCCGTAATATCCTCCGGAAACAAAATAGGATTTGAGGTTAGAAAAAGCCCTGTCTATATACCCATCAGATGTTACCTGCGAAAGTCGTGCATCCACAGCCCACCTGTCATTGATCAATCCGGTACCTGCTTTTATGGTATGCTTGCGGGTATTGAAAGAACCGTAGGAATTGTCTGTTTCAGCATAGGCCTCCTCTTTCTTTGTATCGGTCTGTATGTTGAGGCTGGCGCCGAAGGTGGCCGCTCCGTTGGTAGATGTTCCTACTCCTCTTTGGATTTGAATATTGTCTACTGAGGAAGCAAAATCAGGCATATTTACCCAAAACACCCCGTGTGATTCGGCATCATTCAGTGGGATTCCATTTACGGTGACATTGATCCTTGTCTGGTCTGTCCCCCTTATTCGCAGCCCTGTATAGCCTACTCCCGTTCCGGCATCGGAATGGGTTACAATTGATGGGGTATAATTTAGCAATAAAGGTAAATCTTGCCCTAAATTATCCTTACCAATGGTCTCCTTGTCTATCACTTGGAAGGTCGTAGGGGTGGTTTCTGAAGCCCTGGTTCCCGACACAATAAATTCCTCGGCCGTAAGGGCTATGGGCTCAAGTGCCACCACAAGTTTTTCTTCCTGAGGAAGAGAAACGCTAATCGTTTGGGAGGAAAACCCTATAAATGAAATGCGAAGACTTGCGTTCTTTTGCTTTAGGTTCATTAACTGAAAAGCACCATTTTCATCAGTAACTGTCCCTTTGGAGGTACCTTCCAGATAGATGGTCGCACCTTCTAGAGGCGCATTACTTTCAGCGTCAGTAATTAAACCCTGAATATTATTTTGGGCAATAGCCCAGTGGCTCAGCAATAAAAATACTGCTGAAATACAAATACGAATCATGTTGATATTTTATTCTGGTTAAACATAGAAGAAATGAGGGGACAAATCTCCTTTTCTTGTTTACCCAATAGCATTACGTACGATTAGCTATTTTTCATTTCCCTGCGCCGGCATTATCCGGATCAGGTGATATGGGTATGATCTCAGCCCGAAATATTAAGGCACCCCTAATGATCTTGCCACAAATGTAGCAGGTATTATTTAAAATATCAAACTTCCAATTTTAGATTATGCAGTACCCAAAATTTTCAAATGACGAAAATGAGACCTAAAAGCCCACCTTAATTTTTGATGTTCAAGGTATTGGATATTGTAATCTTTACAGGTTTCCTTAATGATTTTACTTAGGGCCGGATAATGAATATGCGATACTTTGGGGAACAAATGGTGCTCAATTTGGTAATTCAAGCCACCCAAAAACCAAGTCAATAATTTATAACCCGTAGCAAAATTAGCAGTGGTTCTAATTTGATGAATCATCCATTCGTCTTCCAAGCAATTAGATACCGGCTCAGGCACAGGAAAGGCCGTTTCCTCAAGGCTATGAGCCAATTGGAAAACCAAGGTCAACAATAATCCTGCAAAAAGGCTGTACACCAAAAAGCCTATTAACCATGGCACCCAACCCATCATGTATACCGGAATGGCAATAAACAGCAGCAAATGCAAGGCCTTAAAACCCCAAAAACTGATATGGTCAGATAATTTCATTTTCTGAATTGGCACTACTCCGACTTTTCTAGTCACATATTTTTTATAATCTGTGAAAAACACCCAATAAAGGTACAACAGGGAATAAGTTAAAATGAAATAGTAATGCTGAAACTTGTGGATTTTGAATTTCTTTTGACTTGGAGAAAGGCGTAAAAATGGCCTTGCATTCAAGTCATCATCAACCCCATCCACATTGGTATAAGAATGATGAACCACATTGTGTTTGGTTTTCCACATGAAAACATTAGCACCTAGAAAATTAATGGACATTCCTGCTAAAGAATTGACCCATGGCTTATCGCTAAAGCTTCCATGAGCACCATCATGCATTACATTAAAACCAATGAAAGCAGTCAAGGCACCCAATATTAAGCACTCTATTAGGCCTAAAATCCAATGTGGTGTGAAAAACACCAAATGAACGTAAAGCAAAAGAAAAGACACAACCATGATGCCTGCCTTTATGAAAAGGTCAATGTTCCCAGATCGGGCAATGTTTTGAGATTTAAAATACTCTCCAACCCTTTGTTTCAAATCTTGGTGGAAGGTTATTTTTGGTCTAGAAAATTTAGGCGTAGCCATAAATGTAAATAAATGTTTAATAAAATTGGAAAGGTTACTAGGCGCTAGTAAATATAAAAAGTAGCCGGTGGTAGGGTACAAATATACTTCTAAATATACTACTTTAATCTGACATTTTCAAATGAAAGTGTATTCATCAAATGCATCATATCAACTTTGATGTATTCAATTATGGGTGCCAGTGAGTCATTTTTAACTGCTGTCTGAAAGTATAACGCTCCCCGTAAAAAATGTTGTGTAGAATCAGTAACAAAAAATTGAAACTGGGTAGGCACTTCCCCACTTAATTCAGAAACAAAGCCGCTATAGCCTTTGGGCGTCAATAAAACAGCTTCATCTATTCCATAAGCTTTGACCTGATGCTTGAAGGTCAAACTCATGGCATCATTCAGATAAGTTTTGAGCAAATCCTCATCACCATTGATTTCCTTATAGGTAAGGTGAACTCGGGCATCTAGTCCTGCATAATGTACATTCGTCCAGGTCTCTTCATCAAGGTTAAAGGAATCTCGTTCAATCTGCGCATAAGCAGAATGTTCAAAATTATAAGGTAAATTTTTATTTAATGAAACAAAATCCCGCTCCGGCAAATCAATGCGGTTATAACCCGTAGGTTTGGGAAGATAGTCTTCACTACATGCTCCCATCACCAGCAAGGCCAACCAACAAAGGGCCAAAGCAGGATTTTGATACAGTTTTTTTAAAAAAACCATTATTATTTTATCCAAGTCACTTTATCAGATATAGGGCTTCTCTTTCCTTCGGGCCAACCATCAGAGGAAGGCTTGGCTACAAAGAAAAAACCCATCAACATGTCTTCTTCTCCCAAGCCAAAAAAGCCCTTTGCCTCCGGCCAGAATGTAGGAGCACCTGTGCTCCAATAGCCGGCTAAGCCTCTAGCACTAGCAGTTAAGTACATGTTCTGAACAGCCATAGCTACGGAAGAAATCTCCTCCATTTCAGGAAGGTTTGCCCGCAGGTCTCTCTTCATGCCAATGGCAATTACATGAGAAGCCTTTAAAGGGTTTTCTTTCAGCTTATTGTAAACAGCTTCTTTAAAAACGCCTGTCTTTTTACTACGCTCTTTGTATAAGTTCGATTGATAATCAGCTAATTTTTT
Organism: Cyclobacterium sp. 1_MG-2023; assembly: GCF_030546805.1. Lineage (GTDB taxonomy): Bacteria > Bacteroidota > Bacteroidia > Cytophagales > Cyclobacteriaceae > Cyclobacterium. The sequence goes on from NZ_JAUOPC010000017.1 coordinate 76,649, forward strand.
TAAGCCTTCACCCGAAAAAACTACAAAGCGCCAAGGTTCTGTAAGCTTATGTGTAGGTGCCCAGTTGGCATTCTCCAATAGCTCCTCAATAATCCCATCATCAATAGGGTCATTTTCCTTAAATTGGGCCACAAATTGAGACCTCCTATTGCGTATAATTTTATTGACTTCTTCTATATTGAATACAGGCCTGTTGTTCATAAATAATTGCTTTTTTGAGATTGTTAATATCTTAGTCCAACCTTAATTCCACCATAAAAGTTTCTTGTCGCTGCCGGTTGGAAATACCTTCCGCCATATGGATTAAGATCATTGCCCAGGCTATAGCTCGCATTGGTTAAATTCTGTACCCCAAAATACAACTCGAGATCAAGGGCATTACCTACATCTCCTCTCCAGCCTACCCTTGAATTCATCAAGTGGTATGCTTCCTGAAATACTGTATTGGCATCATTCAATGGAATATCATCCACAAACTGATGGGTAAAGTTCAAGTAAAACCCGGGTTTGGTCTTGATATCCAATTGATTGGACAAGGTATGTGGAGCCACACCTGTAAGGTCATTTCCACTATAATCATTGTCTCCTTTTACGAAATCTACAAACTCAAAATAGTGACCTGTAAATGAATGGGTAATTTTAGCTTCCTGCACAAATCCCAATTGTTTCCTTATCAAAGCATAATCTACCATCAACTCTAACCCCTTCTGATTGGTCGCTCCGGCATTCCTGAAAAGTACTACGCCTTGCTCATTCACGAAGGTGGTGATGGTTTCATCCAGTTTAAAATAGAAAACCGAGCCATCCACATTTACCCTTCCTTTATTAAAGCTGGAACGGTAACCCAGTTCATAATTCACTCCTTTTTCAGCTTCCAGATCCAAATTGATGGATCCCTCATTGGTTCTTACCTCATCTATGGTTGGTGGAGAAAAACCGGAGCTAATGCTAGCATGTAAAGCTGAATTGGCGTTAATTTTTGCCGACAATGCTACCCTAGGTACAACTACAGGATCAAATGTACGTTTGGCATTGGAGGGTACGCCGTTGATCGCATCTATATTTCTGGCGATATCAAAGCTGGAAAAGTTCTCACTTAAACCTACTGTCATAAGCAAGTTATCGGTAAGCTCTGCTTCTAGCTGCTGAAATAGGAAAGCAGTGGTGGTAAGCAATTCATCTCCAAAACGAACGGTATCAATCTGTCCTCCATTGTTTCCGAAATTCAGAGCAGAGGTCTTGGAAAACTGGTATTCCCCACCTCCTATAAGTCTAACCGGAATATTGGCCCAGATGTCATCATAGGTAAAACTGGTTCTACCACCATAGCTAAACTGCGTTTCTTTTTTGTAATCCAGGTTAAAAGGATTCTCAAAATCGGTGGTATTGATATATAGTGAGGTTTTGTTGTCCAGATTATGGTTAAACCTGTAGTCATGTGACAAGGTACCATACATGGATTTTTGTTTGATCGAAGCATTTTGTTCTGCAGATCCTGGTCTTGCCTGTTGTGGATTTTCTGCCACCTGATCGGCTGTCAAAGCTCCCGGCAACTCATAGAAAAGGTCGGAATAAAGGATTTGTGTGGTAAGCTTCTGTTTCTTTGAAGGCTGATAGTAACCGGTTACTTGCACGACCTCTCTGTCCATGGCCGTATGGTCTCTGTACCCATCCGATTTTTGGCTGGCATAGGCCACAGATACCCCACCATTTTCCAATTTTTGATCAACCCCTAAGCGATACCGAACCAGTCCAAAATCACCTACAGAAAGATCCGCGCTAATCCTATTTTGGTCTATACTTTCCTTACTGGTAAAGCTAATTACCCCTCCGTTTCCTGCACCATAAATACTGCCGGCCGGACCTTTGATTATTTCTGTATTTTGAATATTGGATAAGTCAAGCATGTTCAATGGCGTGGTACCGTCTGCCGCGGTAAAAGGCATGCCATTCCAGTAAACCTTCACATTTCTTACCCCAAATGGAGCACGCAAAGAACTACCTCGGATAGAAACCCGGTAACTGGCCGGTGCCCTTTCCTCTATACGTATTCCGGGCTTTGTGTTGAAAGCCTGAACCAAGGAGGTTTCATTAAATCGATATAAATCCGATTCTGCAACCCTGGCGATTCCTGCAGCCTGTTCCAACAATGGCCTTTCAGAATCAAAGGAGCTGACCAATACTTCTGTCAAAGCATTTTCTCCTCTTTCCAAGTATACCGTTACTTCACCTGAAGCCGGCACCAAAATTACTTGATCAACAAAGGCAATATGTGAGAACAGCAAATTAGAAGGCTCAGTCAAGTCTACTGTCAACTCTCCCTGCTCATTGGCAGTTACCGCTTTTCGGGTGTCTACCTTTACCGTAACAAAAGACACAGGTTCTTGAGAATCAGCATCCAAAACCTTAATATTCGTCTGCGCCAAAAGCCCCATCGGAAGGAGCAATATTAATAATAGTTGTAATGTTAATTTCATTTTTTGTTTTTTATAATAGTGGTGGTTAAGTTTCAAGCGTAAAATTAAACCATTTTTAAGGGAAAGTAACACCAATGAAAAAAACCTTGGACTGTTAATCAAAAATTTAATAACTTGTTCGAGTATTTTCATTTTACCCAAAAAATATTATGGATAGAAGATCCGCTATGAAGCAATTAGCAATTCTTACCGGAGGGGCGGTCATGATGCCTGCCTGCAACTTCAGTGAGGAATCGATTTTGCAAGCCTATCAAAACCTAAAAGTTACCCAAAGCGATCATGCTTTGCTAAGCCAAGTGACCAATACCATTTTTCCAGGCACCACACTTAAAAAAGCCGAAGAATTGATGATTCCGGACTTTGTTCTGCTTATGAGTAACGATTGTCTGAACGCCGATCAACAAAATGGTTTTGTAAAAGGGCTTAAAGGCTGGGATGATTTTTCAAAGAAAACCTTTGGTAAGGCATTTTCTAAAATGGACCAAAATGAAGCCGAAGAAGCCATAATAAAAGGAATGGCATTGGAAGGAGAGAACGACAGTGAAGCCGGCCATACCCGCCAATTCTTGAATACCACCAAACGTTTTGCCTTGCAGGGATATCTTAATTCTGAATATTTTATGACAGAGATAAAGCCATACGAACTGGTTCCCGCACGTTTTTATGGTAGTAAATTAATTGAAAACGCATAAACTTAGATAGGACCCAATGGCCAATTTGAATATAAAAAGCAAAAAAGAAAACAGCTATGATGCCATCGTCATCGGCTCCGGAATAAGTGGAGGATGGGCTGCCAAAGAATTTTGTGAGAAAGGATTGAATACCCTGGTACTTGAAAGAGGCCGGGAAGTAAAGCATGTCAAAGATTATCCCACCACCAACAGCATGCCTTGGGAACTTGAGCACAGGGGAGGAATACTCCAAAATGTGAAAGAGGAAAACCCGGTTGTGAGCAGGTGCTACGCCTATAAAGAAGATACACAGCATTTTTTCGTTAAAGATACCGAACATCCTTATGTTCAAGAAAAGCCATTTGACTGGATTCGTGGCTACCAAACCGGAGGAAAATCTCTGCTTTGGGCCAGACAGGTACAACGTTGGAGCGATTTTGATTTTGAAGGCCCCGCAAGAGATGGATTTGCAGTAGACTGGCCCATACGCTACAAAGACCTGGCACCTTGGTACAGCCATGTAGAAAAATTCATTGGTGTATCCGGTAACAAAGACGGAAAGCCCAATTTGCCGGATGGGGAGTTTTTACCTCCCTTTGAACTAACTGCCGGAGAAAAATATTTTAAGGAGTTCCTGAAAAACAATTACCCTGAAAGGGAGATTGTTGTGGCACGCTGTGCCCATATCACCGGCAACCAAGAATTCTATGCCAAGCAGGGTAGAACCCTTTGCCAAAACAGGACCCTTTGCCAGCGTGGTTGTCCATTTGGCGGATATTTCAGTAGCAATTCCTCCACCCTTCCATGGGCTGCCAAAACAGGCAACCTTACCATGCATCACCATGCAGTGGTACACTCTATCATTTATGATGATGAAAAAGGAAAGGCCACAGGAGTAAGGGTGATCGATGCCCAAACCAAAGAAATGAAAGAGTTCTATGCAGAAGTCATTTTTGTCAATGCCAGTGCTTTGAATACCAATTTAATTTTGCTGAATTCTACTTCCAGCCGCTTTCCCAATGGTCTTGGCAATGACAGTGGGGTGCTGGGTAAATATGTTGCCTTCCATAATTATCGTGCAGGCATCTCTGCAGAATACGATGGATTGAAGGAATACACGACTGAAGGAAGAAGACCTACTTCAGGTTATTTCCCCAGGTTCAGGAACCTACATAAACAAGAAACAGACTTCTTAAGAGGCTATGCAGCGGGCTTTAGCTCAGGAAGAAGCACGCACAGCGACTATTCAGGTATAGGCGATGAACTGGAAAAATCCATGGCAAAAGCACCGGAGTATGGTCCTTGGCGCATGGGTTCCCACATGATGGGGGAAACCATTCCAAAAGAAGAAAGCCAGGTAAGCCTAGACTCCGAACTTAAGGATGAATGGGGTATACCACAATTGAAAATCGCCATGGATTATGACGACAATGATGAGGCCATGATCAAGGATTATTTAGAGCAAATGTCGGAAATGTTTGAAGCAGCAGGTTTTACCAATATCCGCACTAGGGATGACAAACGTGCGCCCGGCCTTGACATCCACGAAATGGGAGGAGCCCGAATGGGCAAAGACCCAAAAACATCGGTACTCAACAAATGGAATCAAGTGCATGCCTGCCCTAATGTATATGTCACGGATGGTGCCTGCATGACCTCCACCAGTACCCAAAACCCTTCCCTAACCTATATGGCCATTACGGCAAGAGCAGTAGACCATGCAGTGAAGACAAGGGGTAAAAGTTAAATCAAAATAAAATAGGAAGACCCAAAAGATCAATCAGACAGGCCGGAAATATTTTCCGGCCTTTTTTTGGGGTTGGCGTTGGGCTTCAGGAGGTCGATTGATTATAAAGACTTGAGATTTTGTCAGCGTTATTGCTAAAAACTGGCAACAATACCGCCAAAATCATTATCCAAATTCATTCTTACCATGGGCTACACCCATTGCTAATTTGTTTCAGCCTTTCAGGCCTTTTGTGGAATAGGTTTGCTCCCGAAACTATTTTTCAGCTTTATAATTGACAATGTATCAGCTATTTAATAACTTATAACAAATAAAACCCTAAAGCCATGAACATCGTTTGGATAGTTATTTTACTTATTGCTGCAGCGCTAGGAGGAGCATTCGCTTATTTGATGGTAAATAAGATAAAGTCAGGACAAAAATCAATTAGAGATAAATCCCTCTAAAGGAATAAAGAAACTGAAAGTTCAGTACTCATGACAAATTAAAACAGAAAAGCGGTAAAGTTCCTTTAGAACATTTACCGCCTTTTTTTACTTTTTAACTATCCGATAAATCTTTACTTTTCGTCAATAAATTGCTTTTGGATATGGTCCTCTTCTTCTTTTTCTCCATGTTCCTCATTTTCTTCATCAAAGAAACGCTTCTGGAAAATTAGGATGATACCTACACCTACAAAAATGGAAGCATCTGCTATATTAAAGATTGGCCATAGGGCAGTATAGCCTCCGCCAAATATTGGGATCCATTCAGGTACAAAACCTTCCCAGATGTCAATGTAAAACATGTCCACAACTTGTCCATGAAACCATGGGGTGGCAGCATCAAAAGGAGCGTTCCCAAGCCAAACACCGTAAAAGATGCTGTCAATAAGATTACCCACTGCTCCTCCGAGTATCATGGCAATACATATAATGTATCCCGGGTGCGCTTTTTTAGTAATTAGGGAATACAAATAATAACCAATCCCAAACATGGCCACCAATCGAAAGCTGGTCAGTAATAGTTTACCATATTCGGAACCCAATTGCATGCCAAATGCCATTCCCGGGTTGGTGGTATAATGGAGCTTGAACCAATCTCCAAAAACTTTGATCTGTCCTGCTGTGCCAAAATCCATTCCGTAGTGGACCATCATCTTCACTGCTTGGTCAATCACAATCACCAATAAGGTGATGCCAAAATATTTCCAATATTTCATATATTATACTTTCTCTACTTTAACGGCGAGTTCAAACTCATCCATGTCCAAAACGGTAGAATTATTACTGTCTCCATCAAGGGTTAACCCCAATGCTTGTGTTTCAGTTTTGATATAGTCGGAGAAATTAAGCAAGGCCTTGTCCACCGTTGCATTAAGTGGCGCAATGTGGATACGGATTTTGTCCTGAACTTCCAGTCCCATGTCCTTACGGAAATTTTGGATCCTGTTAACAAAATCCCTGGCAATGCCTTCTTCCTTCAATTCGGTGCTTAGGGTAACATCCAAGGCCACCGTGATGCCATTGTCTGTAGCTACAGACCAACCAGGGATATCCTGTGACTGGATCAATACTTCTTCCAGTTTAAGTGTGGCAGCTTCTCCATCAATGCTGATTTCTACCTGTCCTTCCTTCTCGATTTGAGCGATTTCTTCTTTGCCCCATTGCTGAATGAGCTGGTTGACAGCCTTCATTTTAGGACCAAAACGCTTACCCAAAAGGGCGAAATTGGGCTTGACACTTTTTACCAAAATGTCAGAAGTATCATCTATGTATTCAATTGATTTTATATTGACTTCTGATTTTATTAGGTCCTCTACATGCTCAATCAAGCCTTTGGTCTCTGCATTTAAAACAGGGATAAGTACTTTCTGAAGCGGCTGTCTTACCTTTAATCTTTCCTTTTTCCTTAAGGAATGCACCAAAGATGAGATGTCTTGGGCCAACTGCATGCTGTTTTCCAAGGACAGGTTGATCAAGGCCTCATTGGAAGGCTTCCAATCTGTCAAATGCACAGACAAAGTTTTGTTTTCCAAGCTTGAAGTAAGATTCTGGTACAACCAATCCGAATAAAAAGGTGCCACAGGGGACATCAATCCGGCAATCACTTCCAAGCATTCATACAAGGTCTCATAGGCAGCCTGCTTGTCTGCATTCATGTCGCCTCTCCAAAATCGTTTTCTTGCCAAACGCACATACCAGTTGGACAGTTGATCCACAGTAAAATTCATGATGGCCCTGGAGGCAGGCGTTATGTCATAATTTTCGTAGGCCGTTTCTGTTTCCTTGATCAATGACTGCAACTTGGAAAGGATCCATCGATCCAGTTCGGGCCGTTCATTCACAGGGATTACATTGGCTGCATCGTAAGCAAAGGCATCCAAATTGGCATACAGCGCAAAGAAATTATAAGTGTTTTGAAGGGTTCCAAAGAATCTTCTTTGCACTTCCACTACGCCTTCTTTGTTGAATTTAAGGTTGTCCCAAGGGTTGGCATTGCTCAACATGTACCAACGCAAGGCATCCGGTCCAAATTCCTTAAGGGTTTTGAAAGGATCCACAGCGTTGCCCAGACGTTTGGACATTTTGTTGCCATTTTTGTCCAGCACCAGGCCGTTAGCGATTACATTCTTGAAAGCTACGCTATCAAATAACATTACCGCCAGCGTATGCAGGGTAAAGAACCACCCCCTTGTTTGGTCAACACCTTCTGCGATAAAATCTGCAGGATAATTGGCTTTGAAGATCTCTTCATTTTCAAAGGGATAATGCCACTGGGCATAAGGCATGGCCCCGGAATCAAACCATACATCGATAAGATCAGGTTCGCGGAACATTTTGTCTCCGTTTTCTGCTACCAATACGATATCATCTACAAAAGGCCTGTGAAGATCCACCTCTTTGCCTTTGTAGGGAGATTCTTTCATATATCCTTTAGCTATCGATTCTTCTATGGCTGCTTCCAGTTCAGCTACTGAACCTATACACCTGGTTTGGGTGCCCTCCTTATTTCTCCAGATAGGCAAAGGTGTTCCCCAAAATCTAGAGCGACTAAGGTTCCAGTCCACAAGGTTCTCCAGCCAATTGCCAAACCTACCTGTTCCGGTAGATTCAGGCTTCCAATTGATGGTTTTATTAAAGGCTACTAGCTTGTCTTTATAGGCAGTGGTTTTGATAAACCAACTTTCAAGCGGATAATACAAGATAGGCATATCCGTACGCCAGCAATGTGGGTAGCTGTGCTCGTACTTTTCTACTTTAAATGCCTTGTTTTCATTTTTTAAAATGATGGAAATGATGACATCCGTACTTTTGTATGCTTTGTCATTTTCATCATCGTGGGTATAATTTTTTACGTAAAAGTCATCCGCAGTAAAGGTCTTATGAACCTGAATGGAATGTTCCTCCATTTTGGACAATAAATACTCGCCCACCACTGGAAGGAACTTTCCTTTTTTATCCACAATAGGGATTTCCATCCCCTTCTCATCTTTCAGGAATATTCCAGGAACATCCTGCTGCACGAGCGTTCTAAAATCATCCGCACCAAAAGCTTTGGCCAAATGCACGATTCCTGTACCATCTTCAGTGGTTACATAATCTGCGGAAATCACGGTAAAAGCCGGTTCGGGAAGTGCCAAAGCATCGATAGGGAACAATTGTTCGTACTTCATTCCTATCAAATCCTTGCCTTTTATTTCCTCCACTACTTGGTAAGGAATGACCTTGTCTCCCGGCTTGTACGCAGACAGATCTGCTTCAGCACCTTTGGGGTTAAAATAAGCAGACATCCTGGCCTTGGCCAATAGTACCGTTTGAGGGGCGAAGGTGTAAGGGTTAAATGTTTTGACCTTTACATAATCCAACTTCTCACCGATGGCAAGAGCTGAATTGGAAGGCAGGGTCCAAGGTGTGGTGGTCCATGCCAATATATATAGATCCTCCTCTCCTTTAACCTTAAACTGGGCTGTGATGGAAGTGTCTTTTACATCTCGATAACTACCCGGCTGGTTAAGTTCATGCGAACTCAGGCCTGTACCTGCAGCCGGTGAATAGGGCTGTATGGTATAACCTTTGTAAATCAAGTCCTTTTCATAGAGCTTTTTAAGCAAATGCCAAAGACTCTCTACATACTTTACATCAAAAGTAATGTAAGGGTCATCTAGGTCTACCCAATAACCTATCTGTTCGGTCAGGTTGTCCCATTCATGCTTGTAACGCATGACGGTCTCCCTACATTTTTGATTGTATTCTTCTACGGAGATTTTTTTACCAATATCTTCTTTGGTGATTCCCAACTCCTTTTCTACCTGTAACTCTACAGGCAAGCCGTGGGTATCCCAACCTCCCTTTCTTTTTACTTGAAATCCTTTTAGTGTTTTATAGCGGCAAAAGACATCTTTAATAGCCCTTGCCATTACATGGTGAATCCCCGGGGTTCCATTGGCTGAAGGCGGGCCTTCATAAAAGGTATAGGAAGGTGCACCCTCCCTATTGCTAATGGATTTTTCAAAAACGGCATTGTTTTTCCAAAAAGCCAATACGTCCTCCCCTATTTTGGGGTAATCTACCTGTTTAAACTCCTGATATTTCTTCACTGTAATTAGAAAATATTATCTGTGTCTTGATGCGCCTTATTTTTTAGGACATTTGTAATCTGTCCAAAACGAAGCCGTAAAGTTAATAGAAAACAGGGGTATATGTATGGCAATTGAAGAAAATCTATGCACTTGGCCTACTGAGACTAAGAGAAACATCAATTTAGCAGTTTTAAATAGGGTCTATGCTCAAGTAATTGCTTTTGAGCTGGCTAAATAGCCCTATAAATTATTGAATTATACCGTAGTTTTTTGGAGAAGTTAAACGAATCCAAAGGAGTAAGTAAAACGAGCACCTATTCCTATGGCTTCGACTCCGCTCAGCCGCCGGTAGAGGGAGCAGTGCTAGTCTTGACAGTGTCGAAAAGTAATATTCTCAAGCTATTTTTTTAATATGTTTACGAACCCCCCCCCTTTGTCCCCCTTTGAAGAAAAGGGGGATTTTGTGCTTTCAAGGCTTACGAGCGCATACCTGATCTTACATGTCTTCAGCCCTTTATAATTTCAATAATTCAGCGATAAAATATCTTTTGCCGCAAATCCCCCTTCAAGGGGGTTAGGGGGATTATTACGGGATTGTAAACCTATACCAGTATTTAAATAATAATCGGTAAATCAATTTTAGGACGAGTCAGGAATGTCATGCTATCTCAAGCTTATATTTTAATATGTTTACGATAAAATCCCCCTTTGTCCCCCTTTGATGAAAAGGGGGATTTTGTGCTTTCAAGGCTTACGAGCGTATACCTGATCTTACATTTCTTCAGCCCTTTATAATTTCAATAATTCAGCGATAAAATACCTTTTGCCGCAAATCCCCCTTCAAGGGGGTTAGGGGGATTTATGCGGGATTGTAAACCTATACCAATATTTAAATAATAATCGGCAAATTAATTTTAGGACGAGTCAGGAATGTCATGCTATCTCAAGCTTATATTTTAAAATGTTTACGATAAACTCCCTGCCGATGCTGTCGGGACAGGCTCTTCTCCCCCTTTGATGAAAAGGGGGAGTTTAGTTGCTCAGGTATTTACGAGTACGTTATTGGCTTAAAATTAAGTCAGCTCATTTCAATGATGCCAATTCAGCGATAAAATACCTTTTGCCGCAAATCCCCCTTCAAGGGGGCTAGGGGGATTATTACGGTAAAGGCAAACAATCTAAACCTAATATTTGAACGTTTCATAGCTAAAAACCAGTTTTAGGCATGTGATTTTTAAGTTCATAATCATCTATAAACGCTCCAATTTCCTGAAGGACAAATGGCATAGATTTCTTGACCTCTTTGTCCGAAAACCTCAAAAAAGAAAGGTTCATTTTCTCCAGTATCAATTGTCTTCTCCGATCTTTAACAACAGATTCAGCATAATAATGGCTGTCCCCATCAATTTCGATGACCAATTGTAGTTTTTTACAATAAAAATCGACAATAAAATTCCCTAAAGGCTTTTGCCTATTGAATGCATAGCTTCTAAATTGTCTTGCCTTTAGCTTTTGCCATAGCAAAACTTCAGATAAGGTTGAGTGATTTCTTAATATCCGAGAATATTCTTTTAAATTTCTTTTGTATGGCACATAATACATACTAAAATTTAAAAAAAATTTGGCGAAGTATTTGAAACACCTCCTATTAAAATTGACTTTAGACTATTTTTCTCATAATAAGCAAGTCAAAAATCCCCCTTTATCCCCCTTTGAAGAAAAGGGGGATTTTGTGCTTTCAAGGCTTACGAGCGCATACCTGATCTTACATGTCTTCAGCCCTTTATAATTTCAATAATTCAGCGATAAAATATCTTTTGCCGCAAATCCCCCTTCAAGGGGGTTAGGGGGATTATTACGGAATTGTTAACCTATATCAGTATTTAAACAATAATCGGCAAATTAATTTTAGGACGAGTCAGGATGTTTACGAAAAAATCCCCCTTTGTCCCCCTTTGATGAAAAGGGGGATTTTAGTTGCTCAGGTATTTACGAGTACGTTATTGGCTTTAAATTAAGTCTGTCAATTTCAATGATGCCAATTCATCGATAAAATATCTTTTGCCGCAAATCCCCCTTCAAGGGGGCTAGGGGGATTATTACGGGATTGTAAACCTATATCTGTATTTAAACAATAATCGGCAAATTAATTTTAGGACGAGTCAGGATGTTTACGATAAAATCCCCCTTTGTCCCCCTTTGAAATAAAGGGGGAGTTTGGTTTTTTTAGGGCTTACGAGTTCATTCCTGATTTAATATTTCTCATTTACAAACTCAAGTACCCGGAATGGTGATCCCTTTTACTCTTCGGTAAAGAGAAAGAGCATGTTTGTCTGTCATCCCGGAAATAAAATCCAACAAACCTCTCATTAACGCATAGGCATCACCGGATTTTTGGAGTTCCAGCTCCTCAGGAAGCAAACGCAAAATACTCTTGTTGTGGCCGGAAAACCTTGATTTCTCAAAGTGAAAATTAAATAAGGCGTCAGAAAAAGTAGCCAATAAGCCTTCTAATACCTGGTATCCTGCCGCCTCCTTTTCCAATACAGGTTGAGATCGGTATATTTTTTTAACAGAAAGCGAAGTAATGGCTTCCAAGTTCTCAGCTGAAGGTATAATTTCTGTCAAAGCTTGATCAAATTCACCGCTTAAAATGGCTGCCTCTTTCTCTTCAAAAACAGCCGTGGTTTCCTGAATAAGCTGGCTGATGGCCATGGCCCGCATGATCGCCAATTTCTGTTTTGGGCTGTTGTATTTTTTAAGTTTCTCCGGTGAATATCGCTCTCCAACAATCGCCCCCATTAAAGAAATGGTCTGATCAAGGGAAACCAAACCTAGGGTACAACCATCCTCCAGATCAATAATACTATAACAAATATCATCTGCTGCTTCCACAAGAAATGCCAATGGATGCCTCATCCAGCAATTGTCAGTCAATTGAGGAATGCCCATTCCTTCTGCCAAGAGTTCATAATGAGAAATATTACTGGTGAAGAACCCAAATTTCTTTTGGCTTCTTCTTTTCTGACCGGAAGCTTTGCACCAAGCCGGTCTTGGGTATTTGGTAAATGCGGCCAAGGTAGCGGGAGAGATATTCATCCCATTATTTTTGTCCACCAGCATGCGAAATCCTTGGGCATTTCCCTCAAAGTTGATAAGGTCCTCCCATTCATTGGCCGAACATTTTTGCTGCCATAATTTACCGGTGGCATGAAACTTAAAAAAATCTGAAATGGCTTCCTCTCCGGCATGTCCAAAAGGTGGGTTGCCAATGTCATGGGCCAAGGCCGCAGTGGCCACAATTCCTCCTATGTCAAAAGGTTGAAGTTTCTTTGATGCCAATTCCGGATATTTGTCCAAAAGGAATTTTCCTGCTGACTTTCCCAAAGAACGCCCTACACTTGAAACTTCGAGGCTATGGGTCAATCTGGTATGCACAAAATCATTTTCAGGAAGGGGAAAAACCTGGGTTTTATCCTGAAGATTTCGAAAAGGTGCCGAAAAGATTATGCGATCAAAATCCCGCTCAAATTGACTTCTCTGAAGGTCCGTATCCGAGGGCTTTAAGCCTTCGGGCAATAGTAGTTTTTCCCAATTCATCATAGCACTTCAAAAATACGAAGTGTAGGCTTAGGTAAAAAAGAAATGGCCGGACTATTTCCAACCACCTCCCAATGCACGGTAAAGATCCACTACAGTGAGGAACATTTCAATCCTTGTATTGGTCTTGTCCAATTCTGCTTCTAGTACCCTTGACTGGGCGGTAATCACCTCCAGGTAAGTAGCATATCCTCCACGGAACAATTCATTGGCCGTAGAAACTGCATTAAGCAGGACGGCTGTTTCTTCATCTCTTAGGCTATAAATATTTCTAAGGTTACCCACACGCTGGAGTTTACTTGACACCTCTTGGTAACCATCTAGAATGCTTTTTTGATAATTATACAAGGCAATTTTATTGGAAGCTATAGACTGATCGTATCCTGCCCTGATGCGATTCTGAGCAAAAATCGGAGCTGTCAAACCGCCCAATATCCCAATGGTCAAGCCTCCGGGCATTTCCAAAGCTGCCGGAAGACTTTCATCATTCAACCCTACGTATGGGGTAAGACTTAGGGAAGGCAAAAACTCTTTTCTAGCTGCTTCTACATTGAAATTACTTGCCCTAAGCTCATGTTCCGCTTGACGAATATCAGGTCTACGAAGCAACATATCTGATGGCAAACCGGCTTCCATCCCATAGGGTAGTTTGATTTCCAATAAGGAGGAGGCCCTTTCAATGGGCTGCGGAAACCTGCCAATAATAAAGTTTAATCTGTTTTCCGTCTCGATGATCTCCTGTTGCTTCTCGTAAGAAAGGCTTTTCGTAGAAAGCAATTGAGCTGAAAACTGCTGCACAGCCAGCTCTGTCGCCCTACCCGCCATCTTCTGAATTTTAATTAGCTCCAGTGCCATCTCTTGGTATTCAATATTCCTATTGATGGTTTCCAACTGAATGTCTAAGCCCAGTAATTGATAGTAAATTCTTGAAATCTCAGCTACCATATTGGTGACCACCAGGTGTCTTCCCATGCCTGTAGCTAGAAATTTCTCATAATCTGCTTCTTTTCTATTTTTTATCTTTCCCCAAATATCAATTTCCCAGGTACTCTGAAAGCCTATGAAATTATTCTCCGTTCTGTTGACAACATTTCTGTCTCCATTGATGGTGCCACTAAACAAGTTGGGGCGGATATCACCTGAACGGTATCGGACCATCCCATTTAAGGTAGGATACATTTGTCCTTTAGTAATTCTATACTGTGCCCTTGCAATTTCAATTCTTTCCAAAGCGGTGAGAATGTCCAGGTTATTTTCAAGCCCTTCCTCTATCAGGTACACCAGGTTAGGATCGTTGAAGAACTCCTCCCAGGAAATGTTTCCAATACTGGCAGAGTCCTCTATATCCAAAAAGGTCTCTGGCAGTGGCTCCATTTCTGGCATTACCGGAGCCTCAATACTTTTACAGGCAAATACCGATACCATCGCTAGGATGCTTATGGAAAGACGAAGGATCAATTTATTTTTTAAAAACATGGGGTATTTGTTCAATTATTTGAAAAAGATACTTGTGTATTATCTTTCTTTTCTGAAGTTGGCTTTTGATTTTCTTCTACTTTCTGGAAAGTAAAATGAGCGAAAATCACATACAATCCCGGAATGATAATCAAACCAAAAATGGTCCCGATTAACATTCCACCTGCAGCCGCTGTACCAATGGATCGGTTACCCAAAGCACCGGCCCCTGTAGCCATAGCCAAAGGCAATAAGCCGGCAATAAAGGCAAAGGATGTCATTAATATAGGTCGCAACCTGGTCACGGATCCTTCCACAGCTGCTTGTATCACAGAATGTCCTGATTCTCTTTTCTGAATGGCAAATTCCACAATCAAAATGGCATTTTTACCCAAAAGACCGATAAGCATGATCAGTGCCACTTGCGCATAAATATTGTTCTGTAAGCCCAATAAGTAAAGAGAGATAAAGGCACCAAATACCCCCACCGGAAGAGATAGAATCACAGGAAGTGGCAAGAGGAAACTTTCATATTGTGCGGAAAGAATTAAATAGACAAACAACAAACAAATCAAGAAAATAACAATGGCCTGGTTTCCTGAAGTAACCTCTTCTCTGGACATCCCATACCAATCATGATTGTATCCCTGCGGAAGTTTTTCGGCTGTTACTCTTTCAATAGCTGCAATCACATCTCCACTACTGTACCCGGGGGCAGCAGAACCTTTTACGGTAGATGAATTGTACATATTGAATCTGGTCAACTGTTCGGGACCATAGGCTTTTTCCATGGTTAGAAAAGAAGAGATAGGCACCATTTCGCCTTCATTGTTTTTAACCTGTAGGGCCATTACGTCCTCAGGTTTGGCCCTGTATTCTGGCCCGGCTTGCAGCATCACATCATACATTTGCTCAAAGCGAACAAAGTCAGAAACAAACTGCCCCCCCAATAAAACCTGCATGGTTCCAAGGGCTTTGGCTATCGTTACTCCATTTTTGGCTGCCTGATCCTGATCAATCCGGATAAGAAACTGCGGGAAGGTAGGGTCAAAGTCAGTAAAGGCAAAGCCTATTTCTGGGCTGGCCATCAGCTCCTCCACCAAGTCATTGGTTACTGTGGACAAGCGATCTAAGTTACCTGTTCCTGTTTGGTCGAGTACTTTCATCTGAAAACCACTGGAGTTACCAAAACCTGAAACTGTAGGAGGCAAGAAGAAACTGATCTTCGCATCAGAAATTTCATCACCAAGCCTTCCAAATTCATCTAGGGTTTCCTGAATGGGCAGGTCTTTCCTTTCATCCCAGGATTTGAGATTGACCATGGCCATACCATATGAAGCCCCGGAAAGTCCATTTCCCAAAGAATAACCGGCCAAACTGGATACGGAAGCTACCGCCTCATTTCCTTCCAATTTATGAATCAATTCATCCAATACCTTTTCTGTTCTTTCCACTGTTGCACCCACGGGAGTGGTTACATTCACATAGACCATACTCTGATCTTCTGTGGGGATAAATCCTGTGGGTAATATTTTACTTACTCCCCAAGTGGCCGCAAAGAAGAAGAGTAATATAAGCGTAGTGATTCCCTTTCTAGGCACCAAAAAGGTGACATATTGTAAATATTTGTTTTCAAAGAAATTGTAGTAATGGTTGAAACCATTGAAAAATCGTTGCAACAAGGTTTGTTTCTTTTCTTCTCCATAGTGGTTTTGAAGCAAGATGGCGCATAAGGCAGGAGTTAAAGTCAGTGCATTGATCCCCGAAATAAAAATGGCTATTGCCAAGGTCAAGGAAAACTGCCTATAAAATACACCAACCGGACCTGACATAAATGCCACCGGAACAAACACGGCAGACATTACCATGGTAATGGCAATGATTGCCCCACTAATTTCTTTCATGGCAGCAAAGGTAGCCGCACGCGGTGCCAGTCCTTCTTTCTCCATTTTGGCATGGACGGCCTCCACCACCACGATGGCATTATCCACCACAATACCTATGGCCAGTACTAATGCAAATAGGGTAAGCAAGTTGATAGAAAAGCCCAACCACTGCATAAAAAACAAGGTACCAATCAATGCTACAGGAACCGCTAAAGTAGGGATAAGTGTGGAGCGAAAATCCTGAAGGAAAATAAACACCACAATAAACACTAGAATAAAGGCCTCTACCAGTGTAACCAATACCTCATGAATGGAAGCATCCAAGAACCTGGACACATCATAGGAAATTTGGTAGTCCATCCCTGAAGGGAAATTGTCCTGCTTAATTTGTTCAATTTTCTCTTTTACATTGGCAATAACCTCACTTGCGTTGGAACCGGGACGCTGAATAACCATTACCGAAGCGGCAGGTTTTCCATCCATCTTGGCAATCCTTCCATAATTAAGGTTACCAAATTCCACATCCGCAATGTCTTTTAACCTTAGTATTGACCCATCCGGATTGGCCCGGATAACTAGGTTTTCATATTGCTTGGGTTCATAAAATTTACCGGTGTATTTAAGGACATACTGTAACATTTGCATATCCTTACCGGAACTGATCCCCAGCTGCCCGGGGGCTGCTTCCACATTCTGATTATTGATGGCATCAATTACATCATCTGTAGCAACTTTATATGCCGTCATACGATCCGGCTTGAGCCATATTCTCATGGAGTAATCTTTGGTACTCATGATTTCGGCAAGACCTACACCATCCACCCGCTGCAACTCTTGGAGCACATTGAGATCGGTAAAGTTATAGATAAAGGCTTCGTCCAGTGAGGGGTCATCACTGGCCACATTGATATACATGAGCAAGCCTTCCACTTGTTTTTCCACCGTAACCCCGGCTTTGGTAACAATTTCCGGCAAGTCATTGACTACCGTGGAAACCCTGTTCTGAATTTCCACTGCTGCAAGATCCGGATCTACACCTGCTTGAAAATAAACCTTGATAACAACGGTACCCCTGTTACTACTTACCGAAGTCATGTAGGTCATTCCAGGCACACCATTAATTACTTTTTCAAGAGGAGTGGCCACCGTCTTGGCCGCCACTTCTGCATTTGCTCCCCTGTATTTGGCACGAATGGATACAGAGGGTGGCGCAATATCCGGGAAAAGTTCTACCGGCAAGGTGAAAAAAGACAACAATCCCAGCAACACAAAGAAAAGGGATATCACCAGTGATAAAACCGGCCTTTTTATAAATAAATCAAACATAGCTTATTGTTCTGTACTGGTAGGCATTACTTCTGCAAGGGTATCGTCATTTTCCGGTAAGGCAGCATCTGTCTCCCCTGCAATAATTTTTGGTTGGATGGTCATTCCATCTTTTACGTTTTGGATGCCTTCATACACCATGCGCTCTCCTACTTCCAAACCGGATTCTATGACATAATAATGGGAAAATCTTGCTCTAGGGACAATACTGCGCATTTCCACTGTGTTGTCTTCTTTCACAATGTATACAAAACTCCTGTCCTGAATTTCAAAAACCGCCTTTTGAGGTATAATAATTGCGTTCCTTATCTTATTGGTAAGAATGATTTTACCTGTTGCACCATGTTTAAGGATTTTACTAGGGTTAGGAAATAAAGCCCTAAAGGCAATGGAACCGGTATTGGCGTTGAATTCTCCTTGCATGGTTTCGATGATGCCATCATATGGATAGGGAGCGCCATCTGCAAGTACCAACTGAACCACATTGTTTTCTGTGGTTTCGCCTTTTGACTTGATGTATTCAAGGTATTCTTTTTCGGAAACATTGAAATAGACATGCACAGAACTAATGTTGGAAACAGTAGTAAACAAACTGCCTTGATCTACCAAACTACCTGTTTTTAAAGGGATTCTATCAATAATCCCATCAAAAGGGGCCCTGATATTGGTATAGGACAATTGAACTTGGGCATTGTCTAAGGCTGATTTTGCCTCTTCAATCTGGGCCAGCACGGCATCGTATTTTGCTTTTGTCAGATTTAGCTCTGATTCAGAGATGACATTTTTGTCAACCATTATTTTTAGGCGGTCTACCTCAAACTCTATTACTTTGGCTTCCGCCTTGGCAGTTTCCAAATTGGCTTTGGCTTTGGCTAACTCAGCCTTGTACTCCTGCTCATTGGTTTTGAAGAGAATTTGGCCTTTCTTAACCTCCTGGCCTTCATCCACATTTACTTTTTCAAGAAACCCTTGAACCCGAGCCCTAAGTTCCACATTCTGAATGGCTTTGATGTCTGCCACATAATCTCTGTGCAATATGGTGTCTGAAGCCACCACCTCTATTACCGGAAATTCTTTGATGGCTTCGGCCTTTTTCCCCGTCTTATTGTCACTATTACATGAAAAAATGACAACCATCGGAATAAAAAAGGTGAAAATCCCGATCTTGTTTAATTTTATCTTACTCATATTCGATGCCAAAACTAGTTTTACTTTTATTCAAGTGATGTGCTTTTTACACTTTAAAGCAACAACAAATAATACAATAATTTTGGTGAAAACCAGATAGATTTTTCCAAAGTAACTTTTACAGGCTTTCAACGGGCAATATCATGGATAAGTAAGCGCGCCGGCCAATCCAAGGATTAAGGCTTCTACAAAGCCTGTTCATTCTATTACTTATTGTATATTTGCAGCAATTTAATAGCAAAAACATGTTCAAAAGACCACTATCATTACTAGCCCTTTTAAGCTTAAACTTTAATGCATTTTCTCAGGATATTCCGCAGCCCAGAAGCTACTTAGCCTATCAAGTGTCGGAAAAGCCAATAGTAGACGGGCAACTAAACGAAGCCGCTTGGCAAGCCGCAGATTGGTCCGAGCCCTTTCTCGATATTCAAGGTCCTGACTTGCCCACTCCCAATCAATTGACCCAAATGAAAATGCTTTGGGATGAACAGCACTTATACATAGGAGTCAAACTATATGAAAAAAACATTTGGGCCACTTATACTGAAAGAGAATCTGTTATCTTCCATGAGAATGACATTGAAGTATTTATAGATCCGGATGGTGACACCCACAATTATTATGAAATTGAGGTCAATGCCTTGGGGACGCTCTGGGACCTGCTACTTACCAAGCCCTACAAAAACGGCGGTAAGCCAATCAATGGATGGAATATCAACGATCTAGAATACGCAATCCATCTAAGTGGAACAGTCAATGACCCTACAGATGTGGATGATTATTGGTCCATAGAAATGGCCATTCCATGGAAAAGCCTCTCCCAATCCGGCCCATCCTATAAAGCCCCTGTTGATGGTGACCAATGGCGCATCAACTTTTCAAGGGTGCAATGGCAAATAGAGCCCAAATCCAATGGGTATAAAAAAACCATCAATCCAAAAACCGGTAAGGCATTTCCTGAAGACAATTGGGTTTGGTCACCTATGGGACCAATCAATATGCACCTTCCAGAACGCTGGGGTTATTTACAGTTTTCGGAGATCAATATTGGGGAAGGAAAGCAAGCTTTTAAAGCTGAGCCCAAAGAAAAAATCAAAAATGAGTTGAGGAAGCTCTATGATGCAGAGAAGCAATTTTTTGCAGGAAATGGACGGTATACCAACAAATTATCTGATTTAAACGTTGATACTAGCCTAACCAAGGTGGAAATTGAAGCCACCAAATCTTGGTTTAAAATTTCCAGCCCGGCTGTTACCAATGGTGAATACTGGCATATCACCGAAGACAGTAAGATTTGGAAAAAATAAATGGCAATTCCGCAGAAGGAGGTATTCATTCAAACCATGGCAAATCTCATCTCATGATAAAAAATACAATTTATTTGTTCCTGCTTGTCCTTTTTGGCGCTCTCTATACAGGCTGCACAGAACCTTCAGAGACCCGATCCTTGGTAAATATTTTGCTAATTGACGCACCCGGAGATTTTGATGAAGTATGGATAGAAGTGGAAGGCGTGGAAATCCTGCCTGCAGGAAGTCGGGGAAGTGAGGACAATGCCAACTGGGTCAGTATCCCCTATCAAGCGGCCAGCAATATGGTGTTGGTCAGTGCCTTGATAGACGAAACCCAGTTGCTCGTGGGCCGAACAGAATTACAATCCGGAAATATTTCTAAAATACGATTACTCTTAGGCGAAGAGGCTTACTTCTTAAATGAAGATGACGAGCGAACAGACATGACTTTAACTCCGGATATAGAGGATTTGTTGGAGTTAGATGTAGACATCTCCGTAGAAAGTGGCTATTCTTATGACATCATTTTGGACCTTGACCTGATACAATCTGTAGTAGCTGACCAAAATGGAGATTATGTCTTTACACCCCATTTCAGGGCTTTTGTTAGCAACGGTTTGTCGGAAATCTCAGGGACTATCCTACCAATTGATATTGCTCCGCATGTTTTGGCCATATCAGCCACCGACACCTTTAGTACACTTACCTCAGATGATGGCGGTTTCTTTCTCAGTGGCTTACCGGAAGATGAATACCTATTTAAGATCGAGGCACCCAGCGGATATGTGGACACTACTTTCAATCTTTTGACTTACCCCGACAGTACCTTGACCCTGGAATCCATCACTTTACAAGAAAGCACCTCATCCGAATAATATAGCCAAAGTGATGACAGAAAGTACGCATAGAAAATACATGTTAAGGGCCATAGAATTGGCGGAATTGGGCCGAGGGAGCGTGAGTCCAAATCCCATGGTGGGCTGTGTGATCGTACATGATGGTTTGATCATCGGAGAAGGTTACCACCAAAAATATGGGGAAGCCCATGCAGAGGTAAATGCCATCGCTTCAGTTCAGGACAAATCCCTTTTAAAAGAGGCAACCCTTTATGTTAGCCTGGAGCCTTGTGCCCATTATGGAAAAACGCCGCCCTGTGCAGACTTAATTGTAAAGCATCAATTAAAGGAGGTCATCATCGCTGCCGTAGACAGCAACCCTTTGGTAGAGAAAAAAGGCATTCAGAAGTTAGCGCAGGCAGGAATAGCCGTGACTACAGGAGTGATGGAGCAGGAGGTTAGAAATCAGAATGTGCGGTTTTTTACCCAGATGGAAAAAAAGCGTCCCTATATTATTCTAAAATGGGCCCAGACAAAAGATGGCTTTGTAGCCCGAACCAACTTTGACAGTAAATGGATCAGTAATTCACTTAGCAGACAACAGGTACACCGCTGGCGAACAGAAGAGGATGCCATTTTGGTGGGTACAAATACTGCACGCTATGACAATCCCCGACTGAATGCCAGAGATTGGTATGGAAAAGATCCACTGAGGTTGGTCGTAGACAGGGAGTTGAAATTGGAGGAAAGTTTACATTTGTTTGATGGGCAGCAGGACACCATCATCTACAATAACCAACTCAATAAGACCGTCGGAAAGACCGAATGGGTAAAAATGGATGTTCGCATCGATGCCAAAGAAATCGTAGCAGACCTTTATGCCAGAAACATTCAGAGTCTGATCGTAGAAGGTGGGGCCGCTGTTTTGGGGGATTTTATAGCAAATGACTTATGGGATGAGGCAAGGGTTTTTACTGGAAATGCCAAGTTTGGTTTGGGCATCCCCGCACCCATCATGACATCCATTCCCAAAGCCCAATATACTTTTAAGGAGGATTTACTAGCAATTTACAGGAACCATGACTGAGGAAATCAATCTACCCAAAAATGCCAACAAGGAGGAAATATACAAAGCCCTTCTGCCACAAGTTAAGGCCTTGCTTTCCGGAGAGGAAGACTTGGTCGCCAATATGGCCAATATGTCCGCTGTACTAAAGGAGGCTTTCGGCTTTTTTTGGGTGGGCTTTTATATAATCAAAAAAGGTGAACTGGTTTTGGGCCCTTTCCAGGGACCGGTAGCCTGCACGCGGATCCAAAAAGGAAAAGGCGTATGTGGCAAAGCCTGGGAGACCGGGGAAACACAGCTGGTACCAGATGTCAATGCCTTTCCAGGTCATATTGCCTGCAGTGCAGCCTCCCAATCAGAAATAGTCGTCCCTGTATCCAAAGGAAAGGAGATCATTGCTGTTTTGGATATTGATTCTGATCAATTGAATGCATTTGACGCAGTGGACCGGAAGTATTTGGAGGAAATGGTGGGGTGGTTCTAGGAGGTTCCGCAAATCCACTACAAATGGGGCTTACATGCCTATGTTGGTAATTTTTTAATAAATGAACACTTTTAACTGGATCCCTTCATTTGAAATAGAAAAATAAACAGAAGAAATTTGAAGGAAGTTGATACTATTCATAGCTTTTTTGATAGACACTGATACATTCAAGTGTTGAATTAATAAAAAAGCAATATGTCTGAAGAATATATTAGAATCAGAACGTGGGTCACTGATCACGCTCAATCAGCATAGGCTAGCAAACATTACATTGAAGCTATTCAGGTTTTACATGGTTGGATTAAAAACAAACTTCAAGAAATATTAATTTTAAATGTTGATTCAGAGAAAACCTGGGATATTGCCAATCAAATTAGTCTAATTGCTTCTGCAAAAATGCTATGTATTATTTCTAAACTGAGTGAAGATGAGTATCAAAAGTTGATAAAATTCAATCAATTAAGAAACCAAGTGATACATAAGATTTTTCACGAACCCTATAAAAAGAATTACGAAGGAGTTCCTAAAAAACAATAGGAAGAAATTTATAAAATAGGAATGAATTTAGCAGAACACCTTCAGCGCAAAACTGAAGAGATGATTGAATAGATAAATACGATTTTTTAAGAACTTAATAATCAAAAGGCCGAAACAATTTAATTTGGCCCTTCAATGGAATACTATTACACCTCAATAAATTATTAACAAAGAGGGTATTTATTTAATTTTTTAACAACCTAAAATATTGATAAAGTAAAAGCCTTGGTTTTAATATTCTAGCTTTATTTTTTATATCACTCAGTCCCCTTATAAAAATAATTTAGAAGCCACTTATAGATTGATTTCAAATTTTAAAATTATCATCTAAGGAAGTCAAAAAAAGAATTATCTATTAAAAAACACAATATAAGATAATCCGCCCAACCATAAAATCCTATTTTAAATTTTTATTTTAAAAACTTAATACAATACAGTATATATATAAAACATTTTTATTAAGTTGAAATGCAATAATAAAATCATAGGACACTGATACACAACACGTATATCGGAAACTCTTTTGGTGAAATATACCTATGTGTAGAAGCTATATTGAATTGAAGAATCTTTTTAGTAGTAAATTTATATATTTTCAGTAAGGATGGGTTAAAACTATCTTAATGGTAGAAAATTAGGATTAACACCTTGATAATTAGAGCATGGCAATGTGAGTCACTTTTAATTATTTAGATAACAACAAATATTTATTAGCGGTTTAATTTGATCTCTCATAATTTCGTGGGGCCAAGGATAAAATTAATAATGATTATAATTTAGTAGAGGACTTGTTTGTTGACCTTAATTTGACAGGGAAAAACAATGCAAAGGAGCTGGGCACATTGACGATATATACGTAATTCCTCCAAGGGTCTTGTTTATATACAATTGTTAGGCAAAATTAGAAAACCATGAAAAAACACACATTATTAATAATCGCGATTTTATTCAATTCATATTTTTTATTTGCTCAAAACACTACAGGTTTAGTCTTTATTGACCAAGAAGAATATAAAGATATTCCACTTGCAACTTCCGCAATGATGGGTACTTTGCCTTCAAAAGTAGATTTATCCTCATGGTTTCCTTCTCCTGGTAATCAAGGACAACAATCATCATGTGTAGGTTGGGCAGTTGCTTATGGATTAAAAAGCTACCAAGAGGCAAGGGAAAGAAATCTAAAGCCAACATCTAATAATCAAATTTATAGTCCATCATTTATATATAATCAGATAAAACTAGGAAGTTGTGGAGGTGGCTCGAGTATTGTCGAAGCATTAAACTTGTTAAAATCTAGTGGAGTTTCTACAATTGAGGATTTCCCATATAGTGAATTTGAATGCTCTTCGAAGCCTAATCAAACTGTTAAACAGAAAGCCAAAAACTATGCTATTGCTGAGTGGAGGCGAGTCAATTTTAGTGATGATATTGAAGTAAAGAGTCAATTAAACTCTGGATTTCCTATCGTTATTGGGATGAGAGTTGACCAAGGCTTTGAAAACCTCGGAATGAACCAAATTTATACAAACCCTAGTGGTCAAGAAAAAGGTGGTCATGCAATGGTTGTTACAGGATATGATGACTCTAAAAAAGCATATAAAATTTTAAACTCTTGGAGTACTAATTTTGGAACAAATGGATATGCTTGGGTTTCATATAGCGCATTCAAAGCAAGAGTTAGAGAAGCATACTCTTCCCAAGATATAGTTATCAATAACCCAGACGCAGTATCCCAAATTGAAGAACAGCAAAACATCAATGATAATGTTACAATTCCACCTCCAATTCCGCCAAGTGCCGTTTCAGTTAATGCAATTTTAAATCAGCCAATTGTAAATCATAATCAAATAATCCAAACCCCAATAGGAAATCAATTAGGGATGATAATTAGTGTTCCAGGTAATATTTTTAACGGAAGAGGTTCAAGAGCACAAGTTGTGATAAGATTTTATATGCAAAATGGAGCTCCTCTCTTTGCAAATGTTTCGGAAAAAAATTACAGAGATGTACATGGATTAGTTGCTTCAGGAACAATGAGAGGTCAAGTATTTAATGACCCTGCTCCATTAGGAAATCATCTAATTTACATACCCTATTATGCTTTAAATTTTCCTGCAACAAACGGCAGTGTCTCTCATAACGTTAATGTCCAAGCAACTTTATATGTTAATGAGTTTGAAAAAGCAAAATCAAATATGACTCCAATGATTATTAGATGGTAGAATAAAACTTTGCCTAATCGAGTAGCCCGACCTGAGCCAAATAGCTCAGGTTGAGGCTCTCAAACCACCGTACGTACGGGTCTCGTACCTGCCCTGCATTCCGGCGCTTCACTAAAATGATCCAAAGAGATCATTTTTTACGCTTAGCCCCAGTTCACCGGATTATGGGTTGCGTTTTGAGGTAATAGGAAAGCATAGATTTATACCCTTTTCTTCTCAGGCGTGACAAAGTAATAGTAGTAATCAGAATTGGACTTTAAGCCACTGCCCAGCCTCCTTTTCTACCCTCCCGCAATCTGGCCCTTCACTAAAATGACCTAAAGAGGTCATTTTTTTACGCTCAGTCCTTCCATGCATATGCTTGTCACTTTTCTACTCCATATCTGATCAGGTTTTTCATTTTCTATCACACTTCCTCTTCTAATGAACCTGGTCAAAATGAAACATCGAATTAACCGATGGAACTCGGCACAGAAAAATGCCACGCTTGGGCAAGCGCATAACTGCTCCACTACCACAAAGATTTACAGTCATAAATTAACGATTTCCAATAAAAATGTGGTCTCTCCCCTAGATTCCTTGTCCGAAATCCTTAATTTGACAGGAAAAACGATGCAAAAGAGCTAGGTACATAGTCAATATATACGCAACTCCCCTGCAAAACATAGCTATTTACAATTGTTATGCATAATTAGAAAATGGATAAACAGAATCTTATAGAACAAATCAAATCCAAAAAGGAATTGGATATCTATTATGACTATTTGTTAGGCCAAGAGGTATGGTATTTCCAAAACAATGGGCCTGATTTTAGTTCTGATTATGACCAGTTTAAAAAATTTATATCTAAAAATTTAAAAATTCCTTTTAATAATATTTCTATTGTAGGAAGCGCAAAGACTCGTTACAGTTTCTCCCCCTCTAAAAATTTCTCTGAATTTCACGAAGAGTCCGATTTTGATTTAATAATTGTATCGAGAAGACTTTTCTATAACATTTGGGAAGCATACCGGCAAATTTCAAACAATCAATTTTTACATGGTTATGAATATAAATGTGGCAATGTCTTTCAGGGATTTGTAAGTCTTAAGGATGATGATAAAACCTATGGAAATGAAACTTTAGAAAATTGGCAGAAATTGATTCTTTCTTTTAAGGCAGAACTGCAATTGAAATTCAACATTCAACATGAAATCAATTATCGCATCTATTCTGATTGGGAATCTGTTGAAGCTTACCATTTAAAAGGTATTTCAAAACTTAAAAACACATTAGATGAAACTAATTGAACAAATAGATATACAGCCACAAAGCGCTAAATGGCTTTATGACTTAAATGACAAAGGGCTTTTAGAAGTAGATAACTCCTTTCAGAGACACTATGTTTGGACTCTAAAAAACCAAGTTCAACTTATCGAATCCATTCTATTAGGTTTCCCAATTCCAGAAATCTATTTATGGAATACAGGAACAGATGAGGATACAGGTGACACAAAATATTCCATCATTGATGGACAACAAAGATGTGGTGCAATTTTTCAATTTATAGCTAACACTTTTAAGTTAAAGGAGAATCATCTCGACCCAAACAGTTCGAAGTTTGCAGTTATCAAGAATCGGCATTTCAAAGACTTAGAGACGGGTGAAAAAAAAGCATTGTGGGCATACATCTTTTCAATTAGATTGGTTCGATTTCAAGTTGATAGAGAATCTATTGTTAAAATGTTTCTGCGGTTAAATAGTAACAATATGACTCTTAACCCTCAAGAGTTAAGAAATGCCGAGTTTGAGGGGGAATTCATGACACTAGCATCTACGCTCGCTGATTTAAATTTTTGGGAGGAGAATAAAATTTTTGGTGTAGCCGACAGACGTAGAATGAGAGATATCTCATTCATAGGTACCCTTCTTGTTTTTATGAAAAAAGGAATATCTGAGGACATATCAAATAATAACTTAAATCAGATATATGACTTGTATAATGATGATTATCCAAATAAAGATAAAGACCATGAGAAATTCGAATCAATCTTAAATTCAATTCAGGAAATAATCAGTTCAAATTCAGAACGAATGAAATTCCTAAGAAGACAAGTTCATATGTATTCCCTTTTTACAGTAATTTATGAATTACTTAGTGATAATGAGAAATTGACTGAGGAGCAAAAACTGAATTATCAAAACTTCATTGATAATTATGACAATGATGAAGTCTTAGAAAAACACTTCCCAGAACTCATGACGGAAATATATCAATATAAATCTCTTTCAAAAGAAGGAACAAGACAGAAGTCTAATCGATTTGAACGATATAGAATTCTAAAGAAAATAATAGCCAAGACAGTAGTAAATTAAAGGGTTTTAGCCCCCAACTATGTAACGATTTGATAAGTTTGAAGTCCGCAATCGCCTACCTTGCTTATACTCAACGTTAGCCAACATATCGAGCAAGCAAAAAAATCATAGTAAAAACAAAATCAATATAGAAATTTGGAAACTCATATACCGTAGAGTATATTAGCGAAATGGTAAGGTCCGAAAAAACTAGGCAATTAATAATTGAAAAGACTGCTTCTATATTCAATAAAAAGGGATATACAGGCACTTATTTGTCCGATTTGACCAATGCTACTGGATTAACAAAAGGCAGTATTTATGGCAATTTCAAAAATAAAAACGAAGTTGCTCTAGAAGCTTTTAAATTCAATTATAAATTTCAGACGCGTCAAATAATTAACAAAATTGAAAAAGAAGACAATTCAGGAAATAAATTAATTGCATTTCTAAATCATTATAAAACAGCATTTAAACCAATTTTTAATAATGGAGGTTGTGCAATCCTAAATACTGCAGTTGATACGGATGATGGAAATGAATTATTGAAAAAAGAAGTAATAAAAACAATTCACAATTGGCATAAAAAAATTGAATCAATCTTGATTGAAGGAGTTAATAAAAAAGAACTCAAAGAAATAGACATTGAACAATTTTCGTATCGAATGATTGCTATAATTGAGGGTAGCATTTTATTGGCAAAAACATTGAACAAACCAGAGATTTTATTAAATAACCTAGAACATCTAAAGACCGAAATTCAACAATTAAAACAGCAATAAAAAAATTTAACCACCCATATACCTTACGGTATATGAAAATATATAAATATGAAAAGAGTAGTAATAACAGGACTAGGGGCAATTACACCTATTGGAGCAAATGTAAAACAGTATTGGGAAAATCTATTGAAAGGTGTTTCTGGTGCAAATAGAATAACACGTTTTGATGCAAGCAAATTCAAAACTCAATTCGCTTGTGAAATAAAAGACTATGACGCTTTAGATTATTTTGACCGAAAGGAAGCAAGAAAACTTGACAGGTTTAGTCAATATGGACTAATTTCAGCTGAAGAAGCCATCAAAGATGCTAATCTCAATTTTTCACAATTGGACACGAATAGAATTGGTGTAATTTTTTCGAGTGGAATTGGTGGCTTTGAAACCTTTGAAAAAGAAATAATTGATTATACAAATGGGAATTTTAACCCTCGTTTTAATCCGTTTTTTATACCAAAAATAATATCCAATGGTTTGTCTGGTATAATTTCAATTAACCACGGCCTAAGAGGCGTAAATTATTGCCCTGTCACCGCTTGTGCTTCATCAACACAGAGCATAATTCAAGCCTTTAATTATATCAGATTAGGAAAGGCAGCTATTATTATCGCCGGTGGTTCAGAAGCACCAATTACAGAATCATCGATTGGAGGATTTAACGCTATGAAAGCAATGTCTACCAATAATGAAAATTATAGTTTAGCTTCAAAACCATTTGATAAGAATAGAGACGGTTTTGTTGTTGGAGAAGGTGCAGGAGCTTTAATTGTTGAAAGTCTTAATTCGGCATTGAAAAGAAATGCAAAAATTTATGCAGAAATTGTTGGTGGTGGGGAAAGTTCAGATGCTTACCACATAACTGGAACGCATCCCGAAGGTCTTGGAGCATATTTAGCGATGGAAAACGCAATAAATGAGGCTGAAATAATACCAAATAATATTGATTACATAAACGCACACGCAACTTCTACCGGATTAGGAGATCTATCTGAAATTAAAGCAATAACAAAACTATTTGAATCAAATATTGACCAGGTACAGATTAGTGCGTCCAAATCTATGACTGGTCATTTATTAGGAGGAACAGGTGTTATAGAAGCAATATCGACATGTTTATCCGTAAAAACAGATTTAATTCCACCAACAATCAACACGACAGAGGTAGATGAAAATATTCACAAAGAATTAAATCTGTCATTAGGGAAAAAATCTTCAAAAAAAGTTGATTATGCTTTAAGCAACAGTTTTGGATTTGGAGGTCATTGTTCAGCAATGATAATCAAAAAATACGTTGGCTAATAACCAAGCATCCTGACGGCTGCCCCTTCGGCAAGCTCAGGGAGCAGTTCTCGATATTGGGAACTTGGTTGCTTTGGGGAATGGTTGGATATAGGGTGTTTGTTTGCTAAGTTTTATTTTTTACCACTTTTCTAATGGCTTAAGCGCGAGTTATAGGCTGTTTTGCCATTAGGACATACCTGTCCCATTAAGCCAATTGCCATTTATTCACTTCTAAACCCTTATACAATAAAAAGAATCTAGCTGGAAGTCCAATTTTAACCCTTTCCAATAAATATGTGGTCTCTCCTTTAGATTCCTTGTCCCAAATCCTTAATTTGACAGGGAAAAACAATACAAAAGAGCGAGATACATAGTCGATATATACGCAACTTCCCTGCAAAACATAGCTATATACAATTGTTGTACATAATTATCAACCAGATTTAAAATTTATTGATAATTCACTCGCTAAAAACTCCTCTCCTGTTTTTTGCTTTTTTTGGCTGTTTAAGAAGAAAGTTTATCGTAGAAAGTCAAAACCTTTCTATTCGTCGATAGAAATTTAAACCAAGAAAATCGTAATGATGAAAGTAAAAAAAATTCTACTTATCAATTGAAAATGAAATTCTATTTATCGAACAAACTTTTAAAATCTAACAGTTCATCCGTAGGAATCGACTTTCAAACTTCTCTTTCATTTCGTCGATGAAAACTGGACTTTCTTTTGTCATTCGAAATTCTTAAAAACGCATTCCCCCTTATCAGTTGAACATTTTTATCTCCTATTTTTTATCACTCGGACAAGATATTAAACAACTCATTATCGATCAAAAACTCAGAAAAAAGAAAGAAAAAATGTACAACAATTAAGCTACAATGATGCGAAGTAAGACTTCGGTTCATTGTAGCGTATGTTGGACTCAGCCTCCGGTAGCTT
>NZ_JAUOPC010000018.1 GCF_030546805.1 Cyclobacterium sp. 1_MG-2023
AGTACTTCTTGTTCAAGTAAAGCGGATAAAATCACTTACCCAAAAGATTTAAAAACCTTTTCCCTAAATGATTCAATAGAATTTGATAAAAAGTGGTATGATTATAAATATAAAATCGTTTCTTACTCAAATGGTTCCTCTACACACCTTATTAAATGGGCTGAGGCAATTGAAAAGTTTCCGGAAATAGCCTTTCTATTTTACATTGATAAAAAAGACTCTACTAAAATAAAGGAAAGGTTAAAACAAAGAGAATTTTATTGGCCAGTTTTTTACGATCCTGAAAGCAAATTTCTAGAATCAAATAAAATAAAAGGCCTAGGAACTCGTCCCTATTATCGTTTTATTTTCGCAATTAAAGACGACAAAATAATTGATATAGCAAAAAGTAGAAACAACCCTACATTTCCTGAAGATTTTGAGAAATATTTAAATGATTTTTTATCAGAGAATTAAACAAATAAATTTTAAACGTGATAGTTGAAACTTAAAAAAAAGACTTCCCTGATAAAACCATTATGTGATTAACATACCATTAGGTGAAATGAAAATATTACCTTTATGAATAAATGGCGTCCTAATTAACAAGAACCCCATTTACCTAAATCAACAATCACAAAGATTACATTGTGGATAAGCTGCACTGCAATTTTCACTGGTGTAGTAATCAGGCTCACAATTGTAGACTGTCATCTCACCTTCACAATATTTCATTCTCTGATAACAATCAGCATCCGCATTAAAAATTGGTGGCATACCAATAGTCATAGCAACAGCACTTTCAGTTAGCTTTTTCTGTAACAATTTCTTTAAAATTGACGGGTCAATTTTTTAATAATCTGTGAAAACAATGTAATATTACATATGAGGGGGCTCCTTTTTTGGTTCAAACCTAAAATAACTATTTTGGGCAAAAAATGGAATCTCTTATTTTTTGTTTAGGACGGAATTGTATCTTGGTTAAAAAAAATATGGAAATAAAGAATAAAGTGGTTGTTGTTACTGGGGCCACCTCGGGAATAGGGCAAGCTTGTGCCCTCATTTTTGGTAAAGCCGGGGCTAAAATTTGGATTACCGGTAGAAGCCGAGTTAAATTAGATGAAACATTGCTTCTGCTTCAAAAGGAAGGAGTTGAGTGTGGAGGTGGCGTTTGTGATGCAGCCAAGGCCGAGGATAATGAAAAAATGGCGCATGACGTTATCCGGCATTATGGGAAAATAGATATATTGATCAACAATGCAGGAATAAGCATGCGGGCATTGTTTAAAGATCTGGACTTGAAAGTTTTTCATCAAGTAATGGATATTAATTTTTGGGGCACCGTATATGCTACCAAATACTGCATGGATGAAATTCTTAAAAATAAAGGGGCCATTATTGGCGTTTCCTCCATCAATGGTTTCAGGGGAACCCCTGCAAGAACTGCTTACACTGCCAGTAAATATGCCATGAATGGTTTCTTTGAGTCATTGAGGACGGAAGTGATGAAGTTAGGCGTACATGTTCTGGTAGTTTGCCCGGGCTTTACCGCCTCTAATATTAGAAACAATGCTTTAATGGGGGATGGGAGTAGCCAAAGTGAATCGCCTAGAGAGGAAGATAAGATGATGACGGCCGAAGAAGTGGCTGAATCCATGCTGAATGCTCTGCGGAAAAAGAAAAGAGACCTTGTGTTAACTCGGCAAGGGAAATTAGCGGTTTTTTTGAACAAATGGATGCCCGGAATAATGGATAAAATAGTTTACAACCATATGGCCAAAGAAAAAGACTCACCCTTTAAATAATGTCAAAACTAAAAGATGTACTTCGGGTTTATTTGAATAGGTTAGTAGATCTTTCTTCTAATAACCGTTCCATATTCCTTCCCAAAATCATTGCCAGTCAAATGATTGATTTGAAGGATTTTCATTTTTTAAATAACCATGCATCTTTTTTCTACATCACTGAATTACTAGGGAGGAAGAGAAATATTCCTTTGATTCAGGTGCTTGATAGTAGGGATCAAAATGTCAATCAACTTTCTGTACGCTTAAAACGCTTGAAACAGCAAGTTAATTTTACCATTGAAGAAACAGGCGAAAAAAGTTTATTTGTAGGTTGGCCTTTTGTGGAGGGCAAGCTACTTAATGGCCAACTCACGCGTTGCCCTTTGGTATTCTTTCCGGTGGAGCTTATTTTAGATGACAAAACCTGGTATCTAAGAAAAAGTGTAGGGGAGTTGCCATTTTTAAACCCTTCCTTTTTACTGGCCTACAGTCAGGCAGTTGGAAAGCCCTTTGATGCAGAGTGGTTGGAGACCTCCCTTGAAGATTTTCATAAGGATGCCATGGGATTTAGAGCAGATCTTTACCAGCTGCTCAAAAACCAGGTCGAATTAAATTTTAGCCGAGAAATATATCAGGATCAATTGGAATTTTTTCCTGACAATAACAGGGAGTTTTTTGAAGAATCCTTTGAAGTTGGATTGTTGAAATTAAAACCATACGCCATTTTGGGCCAGTTTTCTCAAAAAAGCTCTTTTCTGATGGATGATTATGAGCAATTGATTGATCAAGCTGATCAAGAAAACCTAGAGGCTTTGTTTTCTGATTATTATGCCAATAATACCGACAATCCACACTCTACCACAGAAAACAATTTGTACAATACTTTCCCCATTGATGCAAGCCAAGAGGCTGTCATTAATTATATTAAGTCGGGAAACTCTTGTGTGGTCCAAGGGCCTCCGGGTACAGGGAAGTCTCAGCTCATTTGTAATATGATGGCTGATTTTGCCTCCAGAGGTAAAAAAGTATTGGTGGTTTCTCAGAAAC
Organism: Cyclobacterium sp. 1_MG-2023; assembly: GCF_030546805.1. Lineage (GTDB taxonomy): Bacteria > Bacteroidota > Bacteroidia > Cytophagales > Cyclobacteriaceae > Cyclobacterium. The sequence continues at coordinate 2,814 of NZ_JAUOPC010000018.1, forward strand.
GAGCAGCCCTTGATGTGGTGTATCAACGTATCGCCTCACAAGGTATGGCAAATTTTACAGCACTGGTCCATGACTACAGAGGAGACCGCAAGGAGCTCTATAAAAAAATAAACCACCAGATCAGTTCACTGGACAATTACAAGGCTTTGAATAGTTCTATTGATGCGATACAGCTAGAAAGAAATTTTAGCCAAATGTGCACCAATATTGAAAGGTATTCAGATTTTTTTGATGCCTATAAGGAGGCATTGTATGACACGAGTGATTGTGGGGCTCCGGTCAAAGAGCTATACCTTACTTCAGATTATGGAAGTGAAGGGATTGACATGACCCAATTGTACAGAAATTTCCGTCTGGATGATTTGGATGGTTTTTTAAATGATTTTGAGCAATACCAATACTACTATAAAAAATTCCAGGTAGCTTCTTCATTTTGGTTGCATAGGGTTGATTTTTCAGACAAAGGGCCTGAGGCCATCAATGGAGCGAAAGCCACCTTTGAAGAGCTGTCCTTGGTGAAGATTACTGCCAAAAATGATTTGAATTCCATGCTGGCAGATACCTTTGAATATGGGCTTATTTACCAATCTTTCCAGCAAAAGGAAAGAGTGGATGCCTTAAGCCTTGCCATTGACGATCCGCAGATCTATGAAAAGTTTAAGGCCCTGATGAAGCATGATGCAGGAACACTGGATCGCTTATGGTTAGAGAATAAGGTAGACATGATCAGGAAATTACTGATGAATGAGGGTGTGGAATGGGGGATAAGTGATCAAGAAGTGGAAGCCACTTTAGCCTTGGCTGTAGATGCTGTTAAGCAGTTGGATTCATGGTACGGTAAACTATCCTTGAATTTCAACCAAAAGAAATATACTGTAATCAAATCGTTGCTAGAAAAGAATGGGTTAAAAAACAGTAAAGAAGACCTTGGGGTTTTGGTACAAAGGCTTGAGAACAGGATGAATCTAAATCATCAATACGCCTTATTGAAACAGAAACCCTGGATAAAACTTCCCGAAAAACCTTTTACCATTGAGGCATTTGAAGAGGTGTCAGCCTTGCATGTCAAAGCGTTGAATGCCAGATTTATCATGAGTGAGTTAGGGGTTTTGGCTTCCTATTTTTATAAACCTCAATTTACCTTCAATCATTTTCAACATTTATTGGAAGGGGTAAGTGTAATTAATGATTGGGTGGAAGACCATTTTTCTACTTGGCGAGAATACCTTACTGAAATTCAGATCAAACACCTATTAAGTGCTGAGGATGAAAAGGGCTTAAAAGAAATTCAGTCCAACCTAGGAAAAGATGTAGATGAATTGAGCCGCTTCGACAAGCTAAGGCACATCATGTCGGAGGAAGAGAAAAAAGTGATAGAAAAATTAATTGATGAATTTCCCGATCGCAATTATGATTCCCTGAAAGAAGTTTTTTTATCCAGTTTGAAAGTGAGTTGGATCAGCCACCTAGAGGCCAAATACCCGGTCTTAAAAGAAATCTATGGCCCCCAAGTCAAGTCAAATATTACTGATTTTGAAAATTCTGTTGAAGAGAAATTAAAAATCGCACGTTTTATTATTGAGATGAGGTTAAGGGAAGGGGTTTGTTCCAATTTGGAATACAATCGGCTAAACAACCTTATATCTTACAGAGAACTGGGGCATCAGGTAGGGAAAAAGCGACAAATTTGGTCTGTGAAGAAATTAATAGCTCACTATAAAGATGAGATTTTTAGGCTGATTCCTTGTTGGCTAGCATCTCCTGAGACAGCATCCGCATTATTTCCTTTGACACAATACTTTGATTTGGTAATTTTTGATGAAGCCAGTCAGTGTTATTTTGAAAGGGGCTTGCCATTGATGTTGAGAGGAAAGCAGGTGGTCATTGCAGGGGACCGGCAACAGCTTCAACCCTATGACCTGTATCAAACAAGGTTGCAGGCTGAAGAAGAAGAAACAATGGAAGTGGAAATTGATGCCTTGTTGGAGATGGCAGCACAGTATTTTCCCACCTATCATCTACAAACCCATTATAGAAGTGCCACTTTGCCCTTAATAGATTTTTCAAATAGAAATTTCTATAAAGGGAAGTTATACATGTTGCCTGACAGGAAGGTTTTGAATAGTGGTGATCATGGATTGAAATTGATCAAAGTGGAAGGAGTATGGAAAGACCAAACCAATATTCAGGAGGCCGAAGAGGTAATGGCTCAGTTACAAAGTGCTCGGGCAATCAACCCTTCAGATAGCATTGGTATCATTACCTTCAATTATCATCAAATGATGCTAATTTCCAGTTTGATAGAGGAAGATGACTTGTTGTCTCAAGATGAAAACATTCGGGTAAAAAACATTGAAAATGTACAAGGGGATGAGTTTGATCAGGTGATTTTTTCTGTAGGTTATGCTAGAAACCCGGAAGGGAAATTCACGGCTAATTTTGGCCTTCTCTCCAGAAAGGGGGGTGAAAACAGGTTAAATGTAGCCATTACCAGAGCCCGGAAACGAAATGTTCTTATCTCTAGTCTAAAGATGTCTGACTTTAAAGAAAGGCATATGAAAAATGCCGGAATCAGGTTGTTAAAAGAGTATTTGGCTTTTGTAAATGAGGTGCAGCAAGGAACGGCAACCTTGGCTTTGAGACCTGATGCCCCCGGATATGACAGAAATTGGTCATTTAGGGACCGGTTGATAGGTAATTATGGGAGCCATGAGGTAGTGGAAAACCCCTATTCTGCAGTGATGGATCTGGAGGTCAATGAAAATGGTAAAGCCGTGGCGGCAATTCTTACTGATGATCAGCGGTTCTTCTCCTCAAAAACGGCCAAAGAGGCCTTTGTATATCACCCTCGACTGTTGTCCTCTAGAAACTGGAACATCGTGTTTTTATTTAGTCGCCAATATTGGCTAGATAAAGAAGACTTGTTACAAACCAAATTAGCCCAAGTAAAAAGTCAGTCCGGAGAGTGATGGAAGCTTTTAGCAATTATTAGCGACCCTTGTATGCTTGTGTAGGGGCTTACAATTATGATCTTCTCACAATCATTTCCAAGGTGTCTTGGCTTGGATTAATTGTTGGCATTAATTTTCAACCCGACAGATTCGATTCCGGAGAGGGTGTCTTTCCGCATGTATTGTACAAAGTGATAGGAAGATTTGGGTAAAACCCTATTTCCGGGAAGGGTGTCATACATAATTCTTCTATTTCCATAACCCTGCCCAAGAGGTTTTCCTGTTTTGGGATCAAACAACTGGAGGTTGACAAGGGTATCTGATATGATTTCTTGCGAACTATCCTTTAGGAAATAGCGAACATAGAGGTTGTTGTATTCATATTTGTCATCGTACCGGATGCTTAAAATGGAGCTTGTCCCTGTATTGGTCTCCAAAGAGTCCAAAGTGAAAGATATGGTATCCGTAACCACCCACTCCAGTTTTTCAAGGTCTTGATAAGATTCATATACACGGCCATTGTTGCAAGCTGCACTTGCCCATAAAATGAAAGCTAGCATAGCAATGGCCAATATATTATTATTTTTCATCAGGCTTATTTCTGTTTTCACCACCTCTAGGACCTTTGTTTCGATTTGGTTTTCGTCTTTTATTTCTATTGTTACCCTGGTTTTTTGGCGCTTTAGCTTCGGGATCTTTTGGAGAAGTTCCGGTTTTGCCTTGCGCATTTTGAGGGTTATTTGATCGTTTAGGTGGTCTTTTATTTTTGGGATTTCGTGGTTTTTCTTCAGGTTTATTTTGCCTTTTTTGAGGGGTTTCCGGCCCTTTATTTTGCGGACTTGATTTTCTGGATCTGTTTTTCCGTTTCTTTTTGGGCCTTGAATTAGCAAATTTTTTATCCAATAATTCAAGATCTTGATTGGTTTTATTGGTGTCAATTTCCCCATCAAAGGCCTTGTCTTGTTGCAGGCTAAAAGGGGTGATCCCTTTTGCATTTTGCTCTATTATGATTTTTACCCTGTCACAATCAATTGAATGCCAGTTGTTGTCGTCATTGTAACTGAACCACATCAATCTTCGAAAGATGTCAGTCTTTTGTAGCTTTGCTTTTCCGGCCTGGGTTAGTAAAGGTTTTTCTATATTGGGGATATCTTCGAGCGCACTCATGTAACTTTCCAGCTCAAAGTTTAGGCAACACTTTAACCGCCCACACTGACCCGAAAGTTTACTAGGGTTCAACGAGAGATTTTGGTACCTGGCCGCAGAGGTTGTGACACTTTTAAAATCATGAATCCAGGTAGAGCAACAAAGTTCTCTTCCGCATACGCCTACCCCACCAAGTCTCCCGGCCTCCTGCCTTAGGCTGATTTGCCTCATTTCCACCCTGATTTTAAACTCAGAGGCGAGAAGCTTTATCAACTCCCTGAAATCAACCCGATCATCCGCTGAGTAGTAAAAGGTGGCTTTTGAATTGTCTGCTTGGTATTCCACATCAGACAGCTTCATGGAAAGCTTTATTTCATCAATGATCTGCTTACCCCTGTAAATGGTAGGCACTTCTCTGTTTTTTGCCTCTTGCCATTTCTCAAGGTCCTTAGGAGTAGCTACTCGGTAGATGCTTAAGATATTGTCATCATTTTTTATTTTCCTTTTCTGCATTTGAAGCCTAACCAGCTCGCCTTGCAAGGAAACATAACCTATATGGTGCCCATTAGGCACATCTACTACTACAGGGTCTCCTGTAGTGAGTTGCAGGTGTCCTGAATTCCTGTAATAATCTTTTCTACCTCCTTTAAATTTTACTTCTACAATATCAAATTTATCTACTTCCGGTATTCCCATATGGGATAGCCAATCGAAAGCATTCATTTTATTACAATCGCTGGTACCACAACTGCCATTGTTCTGGCAGCCACCAACAGCAGTAGAGTCGGTACTGCAGTTTGCGCATCCTGACATATTATATATATATTTTAGGGAGTTTCCTCCTCGTGAATATGGGGGTTAATTACCTAATCGGAGGATGTCTTGTCCTATGTCTTTTCGGTAATTAGCTTTCTCCCATGTGATTTCGCCTACTCTATCGTAAGCATTCTCAATCGCCTTTTCCACGGTGTCTCCCAAACCGGTGATACCTAAAACTCGTCCACCGTTTGTGACAATTTGCTCACTGGTATTCGTGTTGGTTCCTGCGTGGAATGTAATGGCGTTTTTAATGTTTTTCTTCTCAAGCCCTGAAATAGGCATGCCTTTTTCATAGGCTTCAGGATAGCCTCCTGCCACCATCACAACGGTGGCCGCCGTAGTCGGTGCTATGCTAAGGCTGTAATCCTTTAGGGTCTTATTGGCAGTAGCATTCAGTAATTCCAGAAAATCACTGTCTATTCTTGGTAATACTGCTTGGGTTTCAGGATCTCCCATTCTGACATTGTATTCAATGACATAAGGTTCTCCATCCATATTCATTAAGCCAATGAATAAAAATCCCCTAAAATCTATGCCATCTTTCTGAAGGCCTGAAATGGTTGGCTTGACAATTTTTTCTTCTACTTTTGACATGAACTCACTGTCCGCAAAAGGGACCGGGCTAATGGCACCCATGCCACCGGTATTGGGGCCGGTATCGCCTTCTCCAATCCTTTTGTAGTCTTTGGCTTCAGGGAGTATTTTGTAGCTTTCTCCATCCGTGGCCACAAAGACGGAGAGTTCAATGCCGGTAAGGAAAGTTTCGATGACTACTCTGGTGGAGGCTTCTCCAAACTTTTGGCCGATTAACATGTCCTTCAAGCTTTCCTCAGCCTCTTCATAACTGCTACAAATCAGTACACCTTTTCCGGCGGCAAGGCCATCCGCTTTTAGTACTATCGGAAGGTTTTGTTTTTTCAAATAATCAATTCCATCCTGTAAGGTGGAAGGAGTGAAAGTGGCGTACGCAGCTGTAGGGATGCCGTGAGACAACATGAAGTTTTTAGAAAAATCTTTGCTTCCTTCAAGTCTTGCGCCAGATTTTCCCGGTCCAACAATAGGGATATCAGCCACTTCAGGAACTTGGGCCATAAAATCTCTCAAACCTTTAACCAAAGGCTCCTCAGGTCCTACCACAAGGAGGTCAACCTTTTTGTCAATACAAAAGTCTTTAATGGCTTCAAAATCATTCACTCCTATGGATACATTCTGTCCGAAGGCCGAAGAACCGGCATTACCGGGAGCTATCCATAAATTTTCGCATTTTTCACTTTGTTTAATTTTCCATGCAAAGGCATTCTCTCTGCCACCGCTCCCTATAAGCAATATGTTCATTTGGTATTTTCTTTTTTTTAATTGGCGTGATCTGAAATAAATTTAATCCGGTATACCCGTACTTCTTCTTCAGCAAAGTCATCTTCTTCGAGCTCTGCCATGGCATCCTTGATATGGTCCGATTCCGCCGTCATAAAATAATCATGGAGGATGTCTTCTCTTTCATCATCCATGATGTTTTCTATATAATAATTGATATTTAGTTTAGTTCCACTGTAGATGATTTGTTCAATTTCATGCAGTAATTCACTCATGCTGATGTTCAGGTTCATGGCAATCTCATCGAGATCGATTTTCCTGTCTATCTGTTGTATGATGGTGATTTTTACCTTTGACCTTGTTCCGGATGTTTTGACGACCACATCCGAAGCAGTAATGATTTCATTTTCTTCTACATATTTTTCAATGAGTCGGATAAAGGACCTGCCAAATTTAGTGACTTTTCCTGTGCCAACGCCATTTATTTGTGCCAATTCCTCCCTACTTGTGGGGTAAACGGTTGCCATCTCTTCAAGTGAAGGGTCTTGGAAAATGACATAGGGAGGAAGGTTTTTAGCTTTCGCTACCTTTTTACGCTCTAATTTTAATAATTCATAAAGCTTTTCATCATAGGCCTTGCCAACATTGCTCATTTCTTCTGAGGAGACATTTTCTGCCATTTCATCAAAATTGTGATTTTTACTAATCACTACAGAATGTGGATTTTTTAGAAAGTCCTCACTTTTGTCTGAAAGTAAGATAATGCCATAGTTTTCTATGTCCTTTTCTAGCAAACCAAAAATCATGGACTGCCTTAACACTGTCTTCCAGTGGGTCTCATCCTTGTCTTTGCCTATGCCAAATGAGGGCAACTTGTCATGGCCATAGCTCAATATATAATCGTTTTTCTCCCCTTGTAAAAGGCTTACGATATGTTCCATGCTAAACCGTTGGTTGGTGTCTTTAACGGCATTGATGACTTTGATGATGTCCTCTTTTCCTTCAAAGGTTTCCTTGGTTTTTTTACAGTTGTCACAAAAACCGCAGTCTTTGGAGAGGGTTTCCCCAAAATAATGAAGCAAAAACCTTCTTCTACAAACAGAGCTCTCAGCGTATGCTGCCATTTCTTGCAGCAAGACCCTGGCGTTTTCTCTTTCGTTGACAGGTTTGTCTTTATTGAATTTCTCCAGCTTAATGATGTCTTCATACCTGTAAAACATCAAACAATGCCCTTCGAGCCCATCTCTACCTGAACGACCGGTTTCTTGATAATAGCCTTCCAAAGATTTTGGAACGTCGTAATGGATCACATACCTGACATCAGGTTTATCAATCCCCATTCCAAATGCAATGGTGGCGACAATCACATCAACTTCTTCATTTAGGAAGTCATCCTGGTTTTTCACCCTTACATGACCATCTAGTCCGGCATGGTAGGGGGCAGCATTGATGCCATTTACTTTTAATAATTCGGCTATTTCAGTTACCTTTTTTCTGCTTAAGCAGTAGATGATTCCTGATTTTCCCTTTTGAGACTTTATGTATTTAATAATCTCCTTTTTTGTCTCACTTTTAATCTTAGGCCTGACTTCGTAATACAGGTTCGTTCTGTTAAAAGAAGATTTATATAGATCAGCTTCCTCCATCTGCAGGTTACGCTGAATGTCTTGCTGCACCTTAGGCGTGGCAGTAGCTGTTAAAGCGATAACCGGAAGGTTGTCTCCTATTTGAGAAATGATTGACTTTATCTTTCTGTATTCCGGTCTGAAATCATGCCCCCATTCGGAGATACAATGGGCTTCATCAATGGCCACAAAGCTGATGTCTGCACTTTTCAGGAATTTCACATTCTCCTCCTTAGTCAAGGACTCAGGAGCTACATACAGTAGTTTGGTTAGCCCTGCACTAACTTCTCCTTTAACCCGATTTGATTCGGTTTTGCTAAGAGTGGAATTTAGGAAGTGAGCATTGATGCCAAAACTATTCAATTGATCCACCTGGTTTTTCATTAAGGCTATCAATGGAGAAATGACAATGGCTGTACCATTTTTTGAAACAGCAGGCAATTGATAACAAAGTGACTTTCCTGCACCGGTTGGCATTATCACAAAGGTATTGTTGCCCTTGAGAATATTGTCCACTATCAACTGTTGGTTCCCTCTAAACTGATTGAAACCAAATATTTTTTTTAAATTATCTTTAACTGCGCTATCCACTACATTAATAGTTTAATGAGTTACTCCCTGTCAATTATTAATGTTTAAGGCAAAACTTTATTACCTTTATACAAATCTAACAATTAACAGCTGTAAAATTGAATTTACTAAAAAATATTAGAACCACGGCAATAAATGTGTTTCAAAACGAAGCCAATGCACTATTAAATTTGATCCCTGAGATTGGCCAAGATTTTGAGACCTGTGTTGAGGATGTTTTAAATAGTAAAGGCAGGATAGTTATTACAGGAATAGGTAAAAGCGCTATCGTTGCAAATAAAATTGTGGCAACTTTGAATTCTACAGGTACTCCTTCTTTATTTATGCATGCGGCAGATGCAATTCATGGGGATTTGGGTATGATTAAAAAAGAAGATTTTGTAATTTGTATTTCCAAAAGTGGAAACACCCCTGAAATCAAACTATTGGTTCCGATGCTCAAAACACTGGGAAGCAAGTTAATCGGCCTTGTGGGGAATAAAGACAGCTATTTGGCCAAACATTCTGATTATGTATTGTTTACAGGGATTGACGAAGAAGCTTGTCCCAACAATTTGGCACCAACAACAAGTACAACGGTTCAAATGGCGATGGGGGATGCATTGGCCATTTGCTTGCTTACTGCTCGTGGTTTTACCGCGGAATCATTTGCCCGGTTTCATCCGGGAGGAACCTTAGGGAAACAGTTGTACCTTAAGGTAAAAGATGTGATAGATGCCAGTCTGCTTCCTATGGTACAAGAAAGCGCATCTCTTAAAGAGGTGATCTTGGAGATAAGCAGCAAGAGATTGGGAGCAACAGCAGTGGTGGACGAGACCCAAAAGCTACAGGGGATAATTACTGATGGAGATTTGAGGAGGATGCTTCAAAATAATTTTGATTTGTCTGAAATCAAAGCAGGAGATATAATGACCAAAGATCCAAAAACCATTTTTTTGGATGACTATGCAGTAAAGGCAGTAGAGGTAATGAGAACTTTTAACATAACACAATTAGTGGTGCAAGACAATTCTTCTTTGGTTGGGTTTGTTCATATTCATGATTTGATGAAGGAAGGTATCGTATAAAAATGAAGGAAAAGGACAGGTACATTGTAATTTTAGCTGGTGGTTTAGGTATTAATTTTTGGCCTTCAAGTAGGCGCCAAAGGCCCAAGCAATTTTTAGATCTATTGGGAACAGGACGCACCTTGCTGCAAATGACCTACGACCGATATGTTAACCATTTTGAAAACTATCAATTCATTATTGTTACCAATAAAGAGTATTTCGCATTGGTGAAAGACCAATTGCCGGATATTCCTGAAGGTCAGATTTTGGTGGAGCCCATGCAACGAAATACAGCAGCTTCAATAGCTTTGGCGAGTTATAAGATTCAAAAGCTTAATCCCAATGCCAGGGTTTTGATCAGCCCTTCAGATCAATTGATCTTTAATGAAAACTTGTTTTTTGAGGCCATGGATAAGGCCATGGAAGGGGCTTCTTCCTTGGGTAAATTGATAACCATTGGGATAAAGCCCAACAGACCGGATACTGATTTTGGTTATATTCAGTTTTTTCCTGAGGCTGGGCAACCTGTAAAAAAGGTCAAGACTTTTTCTGAAAAACCCGATTTGGACTTGGCCATCACCTTTATTGAAAGCGGGGATTTTGTATGGAATACGGGGACTTTCGTTTGGAAAAACGAAAGCATCATTCAGGCCTTCAGTAAATATCTTCCGGATATGGCAGAAGTATTTGAGGAAGGCGAAGTTTATTTTTGCACCGATAAAGAGGCTGAGTTTTTAATAAAAGCTTACAGTTTTATTAAAAATATTTCCATTGACCATGGGATTTTTGAAAAGTCAAATGAAGTATTTGTCGTGTTGGGTGAGTTTGGCTGGACAGACCTTGGCTCCTGGCAGAATCTATACGACATCAGTGAAAAAGACCAAGAAAATAATTCCGTTAATGGGCAGGCAATGCTGTACGAAACAAGCAATTGCTTCATCAACGTCCCGCCTAGAAAATTAGTCGTGGTTCAAGGTCTTAAAGACTATCTTATCAGTGACAGCGAGGATGTATTGTTAATTTGCAAGCTGGATGCAAACAGTAAATACAAGGAATATATTTCCGATGCCAAAAAGATCGATGAAAGTTACACTTGATGGATAAGATTAATTTCTATTCTCGAAGGCATTTACTGCATTTCTTACAGAACCATGTTCTTTAAGCATGGCTAAGGCTTCTGCTTCTCCTAGCCCGGTGGCCTCCATGATCATCAATGTGCCTCTATGAACCAGTTTTTTGTTGGACAGCTGCATGTCTACCATCTTATTGCCTTTCACCTTTCCTAATTTAATCATGACACTGGTAGATATCATGTTAAGGGCCAGTTTTTGAGCAGTTCCTGATTTCATTCTGGTACTTCCTGTTACAAATTCGGGACCTACAACTATCTCTACCGGCATGGCCACTTCTTTGGCTAGAGGACTACCTTCATTGCATGTAATGCAGCCTGTAAGTAAGCCTTCCTTCATGGCTTTTTTTACTCCTCCTATTACATAGGGCGTGGTGCCTGATGCAGCTATACCGATAATGGTATCCTGAGCATTGAAATCAAATGCCTGAATATCTTCCCAAGCTTGCTCCGGGTCATCTTCAGCATTTTCCACTGCTTTTCTTATGGCCGTATCCCCACCGGCAATAATTCCAATTACCATGTCATGTGGTACGCCATAGGTCGGCGGGCATTCTGAAGCATCAAGGATACCTAGTCGGCCACTAGTGCCGGCTCCAATATAAAATAAACGACCACCTTTTTCCATCCTAGGGACTATGGCTTCCACCAGTTTCTGAATTTGAGGAATAGCCTTGTTGACCGCATGTGGAACCGTCTGATCTTCTTTGTTCATATTGGTCAATAATTCATTGACCGACATTTTTTCAAGGTGGTTGTAATAGGAGGCGCTTTCTGTGGTGCTCATATCTTTTTTTGGTGGTAGAGTGTTAATCCGGCTATTGGAGTTTCTAGGATAGTATTGATTTGTATGTTTAGATCGTTTCCAATTTGTCTTAGGACATCATTGTTATAGTAAGCGATAGATCCGACAAAATTCACAGGTTTGTTTTGATAATCTTTGTACCTCATGACATGTCTTGAGAAGAAATCTTTAAAACCATTGTAGAAAAGCCCATAGCAATATGGGTCAGCCTTATGTTGGGCTATAAATTCACAAAAACCTGCCATAAAACGATTAGGAAATGGTCTTTTATAGACATTGTCCTGAATATCAATAATGGAAAGGTGATATTTATCAATAAATGCTTCCCGAATAGCGGTGGGCATGTCATCGTATATAAAATCTTGTAGGAAGTGCTTTCCAATATAAGTTCCTCCACCCTCATCACCTAAAAGGTAACCGGGAGAAGGCCTGCTGTCTGTTATTTTGTCACCATCATAGTCTCCGCTATTTGAGCCTGTTCCCAATATGCAGGCTATACCTGCTTCGTGACCACAGGTTGCCCTTGCGGAGGCCATTAGATCATGATCTACATATACCTTGGCATCTTTGTAAATGCTGTTGATGGCATTTTTCACAGTTTCTTTATTGGCCTCAGAGGTGCAACCGGAGCCATAAAAATAAACCTCCTGGATAATATCTTTCCATGAAAGGAGATCAGGCGTTTGGAGTCCCAACTCCATGTCCTCTTTGGTCTGATAATAGGGGTTAAATCCTACAGTTCTTGTTTGATGAACTTTATTATCATGTGTGATTACTCTCCAGTCTGTTTTGCTAGAGCCACTGTCTGCGATCAGAATCATTTATATTAAATAGCCAATTGGTTCAAATTTATCAAATACATTTTCATTATGTGGGGCATCTTCAAGCTCTTCTGTTAAGTCTTGTCCTGCCCAATGTTCATAATGTTTGCCATTTTTCCACAGTCTGGAATTACCTACATCATATATTTTGCCTTTGTAAGCAATCCATATTTCAGGTTTGTCCTGCCCGTTTCTTAAGGCCAGTTGGTTTTTAGAAATAGAAATCATATGCTTATTCTCTTGCAAATATAGGACTACCTAGGGTATATATATGTATTATTAATAAAGTTTTAATTGGGCATTGACCCATCGCTCGGGTATTTCTCCTTTTTGAGCGGTTTGGTAATCCTGATAACTGCAGGGAATAATGGAGTCTCGATTGTATTTTTCCCCCTTATTTCTAGGGATCTCTAGCCACCATTTTCCGCTTAGCTTGCTTTTGTAAAAATGCAAAATAGAAGGCTTGGAGTCTAATGATACGGTATACTTGATATAGTCGCTACTTTTAAATGATAAGCTGTCTTTTCTCTGGTGAAAGCCTTCAATAAAATACCAGACCATTGTGGCAATAATGGCAGCAGTCTTTTGCCTGTGGTCATCCAAATCCACATGGTAACCATAGATTCCAATGGAACTTAGCTTTTCATTGGTGCCTGCAAACCAGCATATTTGACAGGCCTCCTCGGCGCTTAAGCCAAAAGGCTGCGCTCCAATGGCTCCGGGAGCATCTGAGGAATTGATGGAACAAATGTCAAAACTTAATAAATCTGCATTTCTAATCAGCGGTTCGGTTTCTTTGAAGTTGTCCCGCAATTGCCCTAAACGGATATGGTCAAAGTAAAGCTTCTCTAAGGTGGTGACCAATTCAGGGTCTGTCAAAAAACTTTGGTAAGCAAGGTGGCAATAGTTGAACATATAGTTGGGCTCATGTAAAACCACTTCCTGAGAATGCAGGTCATGAGGATTGCCCGCATCCTCCATGTCCATTTTAGCATCCACAGTTAGTAAGCTGACCAGTTTTTTCATGTGCTGGTAAGCTTTAAACTGCCCAACATCCAGGTCATGGCTTCCACCGATAAAAATTGGCAATACTTGTGTTTTTATCATTAATTCACCAATGGAACTGATCAGTGATCGGGTTTCTTGTAAATTTTCCCCGAGTTTAATATTGCCTAAATCTGCAAGGCTGTAATTTCCCTGGCCCTTTTTGAGCGCATATAGTTTCTTTCGAATGGCAGTACTGCTTGCCAATGAATTTTTTAATGTATCATCCCCGGTGCCCCTGTATTCTTCTATGCCAATGATGGCAATTTGAATACCTTTGAGATCCGGGAATGTTTCATCATGACAATGAATGTGGTGAAAAAATGCATTGTGCCCATATTCTTCTTGTAGAATCTCGGAAGGGATAGGTTCGAAAAATGCCTGTAAATCCATTGTTATCTTTTAGAGATTGAATATTAAATCAGAAATGTCAATAGGTGTCCTGAATGCTAAAACCTTCTGGCTGGGCACGATATTATTATTCCCAAGCAGCAGCAGGGACTCTGTTTTTATAAAGCCTATCAACCAAAAGCCTATGCTGTCTAAGGTTGGGCAGGAGTTCCGTTGAATAATTTAATATAAAATTATGGAAAAAGAAGGCATAAAAAAAGTCCCGTTAAACTTTAACGGGACCCTTTTCTGATTTTTTATCCTCCGAAATCATCGAATCTGATATTCTCTTTTGGAACACCCAAATCATCCAGCATCTTAAGCACTGCTGCATTCATCAAAGGAGGGCCACATAAGTAATATTCTATTTCATCCGGCTCATCAATTTCTTTAAGGTAGTTGTCATAAAGAACTTGGTGGATAAAGCCTACATAGCCATCACCCTCCTTGTCATCCATTGACTTTTTGACTTTCCAGTTGTCCTCAGGTAGAGGTTCGGATAAGCCTATGTTGAAGCTAAAATTCGGGAAATCTTTTTCAATACCTCTAAAGTGTGGTGTGTAGAACAACTCCTTTTTAGATCTACCACCGTACCAATAAGATACTTTTCTATTTGTTTTCTCTGTGTGGAAAAGGTGGAAGAGGTGAGATCTTAATGGGGCCATACCGGCACCACCACCTATGTAAATCATTTCTCTTTGGGTAGGATTAATATGGAATTCACCATAAGGTCCTGAAATGGTTACTTTATCACCAGGTACTCTTGAGAAAACATAAGAAGAACATACACCCGGATTCACATCCATCCATTTGTTATTAGCTCTATCCCAAGGTGGAGTGGCAATACGGATGGTTAGCATTACAATATTTCCTTCAGCTGGGTGGTTGGCCATGGAGTAAGCCCTAAAAAGAGGCTCATCATTTTTCATGGAAAGATCCCATAAACCAAATTTATCCCAATCGCTTTGGTACACGTCTTTCGGGTGTTCCAACTCAGGGTGAGGAGTGATATCCATACCCTTAAAGGATACCGTAATGGCAGGAACATCTATTTGAATATACCCTCCAGGTTCAAAGTCCAAAGTTTCACCTTCAGGAAGTTTTACTTTAAATTCTTTAATAAATGTAGAAACGTTGTAATTAGAAATTACTTCACATTCCCATTTCTTAATACCGAAGATTTCTTCCGGAATCCGGATCTTCATGTCATTTTTTACCTTTACCTGGCAAGAAAGTCTTACTTGGTTTTGTTTTTCTGCTCTGCTAAGGTGACCTTCTTCTGTAGGAAGGACTTCACCTCCACCTTCCTCAATGGTGCATTTGCACATGGCGCAGGTACCCCCACCTCCACAAGCTGAAGGAAGAAAGATTTTTTTGCCACTTAATGTGTTGAGCAGGGTAGACCCGGCAGATGCGATTAGAGGGTTTTTTTCGTCCCCGTTAATAATGATTTTAACATCTCCTGAAGACACCAACTTAGACTGGGCAAAAAGAAGAACAAACACCAGTAGCAAAATAATAATGGTAAATGCTACTATCGAAGTAATGATTACTGAACTCATTTAATAAATTTTTATCTTTATCAGTATGTTTAACTGGTTTTGAATCGTACAAATATATTTATATTTCCCCAAAACCATCACAATCTTGGGATAAATTAATCCCAAGATTTAATATAATAACCTTCTACTGCCGAAGAAGGTTTAGCAAGGTGTAAATTCTGTTTTTTAACTGCCTCCTGTCGATGATGAAGTCTAAGAATCCGTGTTCCAGAACAAATTCTGAACTTTGAAAACCTTTAGGTAAATCTTTGCCTATGGTTTCTCGAATAACTCTTGGACCCGCAAAACCAATAAGTGCTCCAGGTTCGGCTATATTGAAGTCTCCTAACATAGCAAATGAAGCAGTTACCCCACCCGTGGTAGGATCTGTCATCAAGGAGATATAAGGTATTCCCGCTTCATCTAAAAGCGAAAGTTTTGCAGATGTTTTGGCCATCTGCATTAGACTAAAACCGGCTTCCATCATTCTGGCCCCTCCTGATTTTGATATCATCAAGAATGGAACCTTGTGTTTCAAAGAGTAATCAATTGCTCGGGCAATTTTCTCTCCCACTACAGAACCCATGGACCCACCTATAAATTTGAAGTCCATGCAAGTAATGACAATGTCCAAACCATTCAATTTGCCAACGCCTGTTCTGGCAGCGTCTTTTAAATTGGTCTTTGCAATCGTGTCCTTAATTCGTGTGGGATAGGGTTTGCTATCTACGAAGTTTAATGGATCACCTGATATCATCTCCTTATCCAATTCTGTGAATTTATTATCATCAAAAAGGATCTCGAAGTATTCCTTGGAGCCGATTTTTACATGATAATCATCATCCGGGCAAACATAGGAGTTGTTTTTTAACTCTCGGGTGTGAATGATATTTCCCTTCGGGGTCTTATACCATAATCCGTCCGGGGTATCTTTTTTCTCCTCTGTTGAGGTTTTAATGCCGGCGTCTTTTCTTTTAAACCAAGCCATAAAGTTTTGTTTAAATTATCCCAAACCACATTGGGAGTCCAAATTTATAGGTAATATCTGTTAAATAAAACCAAAATCTACTTTCTCGAAAAGTTTACCCATTTCATTTCTTAATTTCTGCAGTTTCTTTCTCCATCAATACCCTGGTTTTTGGCAGTGTTTCGGGATGGTTTTTTTGAAGAAATTCAAGCAGCTTTTCCCTCACTAAACACCTGAGATCAAAGGCAGTTGGGCTATCTCTAGCGCTCATAAGGCACCTTAGTTCGATGGTTTTTTCTGTCCAATCTGTGACCTGCAATACTTGAACCTTTTTATCCCATAAAGGTGTAGCATCTAAAATTTCTTTTAATTTCGACTTTAATTCACCTACATTAACCGTTGGGTCAACATATATAAATACAGTGCCCCAAATGGCTGCAGTGGTTCTGGTCCAGTTTTGGAAAGGTTTCTCTATAAAATAGTTGATGGGCAGAACTAACCTTCTCTGGTCCCAAATCTGAACAACCACATAAGTGAGGTTTATTTCTTCTATTTTACCCCACTCTCCTTCCACGACAACTACATCATCAATCCTTATTGGCTGGGTAAATGCAATCTGAAAGCCTGCCAATAAGTTGGCAATGGATTTTTGTGCAGCAAAACCAATGATGATACCCATTATTCCTGCAGAAGTAAGCAATCCGGTACCGATCCTTCTGGCAGATTCGAAATTCATTAAAATGGAAGCGAAGGCAATCACCACCACCCCGATAATAAAGATCTTTCTAATGAAGGCAACTTGGGTCACAAGTCTTCTTTCGCGCAGGTTATCCTCCTTGTCGAAAGTATATTTTTCCAAAAAGATATACCGTAAAACATTGGATAATTCTATTATGATCCAGGTAAATAGGACAATAGCCAATACTATAAACAATCTTTCCTGTACAATATTTAACGAGGCCGGAGGAGGTAAGTAATAGCCAATAAGGGGATATATGGCCAAAAATATCCCCCATTTAAGGGCTTTTGAAAACTTATTCATGGATTGCTTTCCTTTCCGGGTGCCGGGCTTATAGAAAAGTCTCAGCAATTTTGGAAAAGCAAATTCCATAAAGAAATGGCTAAAAATCAATAATCCTATGCAGGCTCCTAGAAATAGGAGAGTCGGCTTGTTGAACATTTTTAGGAGAGGATTAATTTGGAAAATAGTAATAAAGGGAATAGCAATGTGTCTTTTCTATCTGCCATTGGTACTAAATAATTTTTAAATTAGGGTTTATTTCCGATGAAATCAATTTTCTAATTAACTTTGATGCTTGAATAATAAATCCAAATCATGCAACTGACGTACCTTTTTCTTTTTTCCGCAATTATTTTAATAGTAGCGTATTTCACCTATGGAAAGTTTGTCTTTAAAAAGTTTAAAATCAACAATAATAATCTTGCTCCCTCTCACCGGTTAAAGGATGGTGTGGATTACGTCCCGAGTAAGCCTATTGTGGTTTTGGGACATCATTTTGCCTCAATAGCAGGTGCAGGGCCAATTGTTGGTCCCATCATTGCCGTAGCATTCGGCTGGGTACCCGCAGTAATATGGATTTTGATCGGTGGAATATTTTTTGGTGCCGTCCATGATCTGGGGAGCATGGTGGCTTCCCTTAGGAACGATGGGAAATCTATTGGCGTAATCATTCAAAATAATATTGGAAAGAAAGGTAAAAGACTATTTATCTTGTTTAGTTTTTCCACTTTGATTTTAATTATTGCCGTTTTTGCTGACATCATCGCCAAGACATTTATTAATAACCCCGGAGTTGCTTCGGCTTCTATTCTTTTCATTTTGCTTGCAGTGGTTTTTGGCTTTGTTACCAAATTGACCGAAAATAAAAAATCCGCTTTCCTAATTGCCTCCATTGTAGGGGTGGTGGTAATGTATTACTTTGTCTATCTGGGCATGCAAATTCCATTTGAACTCAATTATCAGACTTGGATTTATATACTGTTAATATATGCCTTCATTGCTTCGGTTACTCCTGTATCCATGCTGTTGCAACCAAGAGATTATCTGAATAGCTTTTTGTTATATGGGTTGATTCTTGCTGCGATTGTAGGGGTGGTGATTGCCAATCCTACCATTGTGATGGATACTGAAGTACATGTGTCTACAGAGAATCTTGGTTATTTGTTTCCTGTATTGTTTGTGACCATTGCTTGTGGAGCCATCAGTGGCTTTCATTCCCTTGTAGCCTCAGGAACAACTTCTAAACAATTGGATAAAGAAAGTGATGCCAAAGTTGTTGGGTATGGAGGGATGTTGATAGAATCATTTTTAGCCATCATTTCAGTTGGGGCTGTGATCGTATTAAACCGCACAGATTACTTGTCTAGGTTGGGGCAAGATGGTCCTGTACCACTTTTTGCCGATGGTCTTGGAGCTATTATTTCTTCATTGGGCATATCCGAATCATTCGCTGTAGGCTTTGTGGCCTTGACAGTTTCAGCTTTTGCACTCACCACTTTAGATACCTGTACTAGGCTGGCAAGGTTTACCCTTCAAGAATACTTTGAAGATGTGGAACAACCGATTGGTAAAAAACTATCCCAAAACAGATACCTCTCTACAGGGGTGGTTGTCATATTGTCTGTGCTATTGTTGGGGAGTGGTGGATTTACCACCTTATGGCCAATTTTCGGTTCGGCCAATCAACTTTTGGCAGCCCTCGCATTATTGACGATTTCTGTTTGGCTGATCAAAAAGGATATTAACCCCACCTTTGTAACCATTCCCATGTTCTTTATGTTTACCGTCACATTGACTTCCTTGGGATTATTTGCTTGGCAAAACTTTCAAAAAGATGCTTATGTGCTTTCAATCATCGCGGCAATTTTATTCGTTCTTTCCTTTGCCTTGATCTTCCTTGCTAGAAAAAGTTTAATTAAAGAAGTTCATTCTAAAGAATTGGTCAATTAAAAGCAGCTTCGGTATCTAAGTAAATTGCTTAGCTCCGAAGCTGCTATTATTAATAAATTTCTCTTAAATGCTTGGCCCTTCAAAGTCTAAAATAGATTGATTCCGAGAGAAAGCATGATTTGGTTTTGCCTCTGGTCAGTAGGGATATCTCCAAAATTATTTACAGAATTGGTTAGGGCGCCTTCATATTTCAAATCCAATAATAGGTTCCCAATATCCAAACCTATGCCTGCTTGGTACCCAAATGTAAAGTCTTCTGTAGGAGGAATAATATTTTGGACAGAAGATCCATCACTGGCTTTTACTTTTCCGTCAAGCATATAACTAGCTACAGGACCTGCCTGAATTCGGAAGGTATTGCCTAGTTTTAATCCAATCATTAATGGTACATCCAGCCTGTCAAAGTCGGAATCGTATTTAAAGGTATTGTCTTGAAAGGAGCCTCCGGTATTGGTATAAAGAACTTCCGGTTGCAAATAGATGACAGGTAGGTTTATTCTAGCGAAAATTCCCACATGGTAGCCCATCTGAGAATCTTCTCCTTTAAACCCATCCGAAACTTGAACATCACCTTGTGAAAGGCCAATCTTAGGACCTACCGACAAAATCTGAGCATTTAGCTGTGTAATACCTAATCCTGTAAAGAATAGAATAATTAATACTTTTTTCATTAGTTTGGCTTTAAATTAAATAATAGTGCTTTCTTTCAACCCGAACCTTGTAGTGGATTTGTCCAAATATTGAGTTTTCTTTAGTTTCTTTTAGGCTGTTAACCGAAAAAAATGTTGCCCGAATTGGCGAATAAAATCCCGAATAGGTAAACCTGATTAAATGTTTAATATCCTATAAAGGTATAAAATAAGGCAATTTTAAACTCAAATAATCTGTTTATCGCATCATTTGTGGTTCAATAATTTAATAACCAATTCTGTGCCGAAATAGTATAGGTTGGGTAAATTAATTTTAACATAATTTAAGAATTGCACTTAACAAAAATAAATCCTTATTTAAAGATAATAACAACTGCATTTTTCACGTTATTTTATTCGGTCTATTTTTTCAAATAGCTGATTAGTAGTAATTTGTGCGGTTTTTGAATTCGTCTATGAGAAATTTTACTTTTAAAACGCTTTGTTTTCTTTGCTTGACTTTCAGTTTTTATTCATGTATAGAGGATACGGATGGTGTCAATGAAGAACTGTACATGGGGGTATCTGCCGCAAGGTGGGATGTAGGGAAGTCTGCCAACTTTTTATTGGCAGCAGATCAGTTTCCGGCTTTGGAACTGGAATTGGTTTATATGGAAGGGTATGAGCCTTCGGATAAAATGCTTGAATCGCTTGTTGAATTTTTAGAGAAATATACATTCAAGCCTGAAGGTATTCACTTGTTGTTAAAAGAAATTCCTGCTATGAATAAGGAGACTTATACTACAGAGGAAATTGCGACAATCGAAAATGATTACCGTGAAAGTTACAACGAGGGGAATACGATATCAGTATTTCTTTTGGTGGTGGATGGTGATTTTGAGAAAAATGAGGAGGATTCATTTACCATAGGTGCTGCCTATAGAAATACAAGTCTGGTGCTATTTGGAAGTCAAATTGAAAAAAATTCAGGGGGGATAAGAAGGCCCAGTAAAAGCAATCTGGAAACTACCGTTGTTTTACATGAGATGGGACATTTATTGGGCTTGGTAAATGTTGGCAGTGAAATGGTGGAACCACATGAGGATGAATCGTACGATCATCACTGCGACAATGAAGACTGTCTCATGTATTGGGCTATTGAGACGAATAGCTTTTTTAATTATATGCAAGATGCCGTCCCTTCACTTGACAGCAATTGTGAGCTAGACCTCAGGGCAAATGGTGGTAAATAAACGCTTTGTAAAGGCTTAGTGAATAGCTGCTTGTAAAATAATGTTTGCCTTGGTTTTTGAAGATGCAGCTTAATTAGAACCGCATCAAGAGGATAGGACAGCGTATTAGGGTGGGTTTAATCTTTTACTTCCTCGTAATCAATATAGTCTCCTCCGGAAATGGTGCTGGACGAACCGTTTTTACCATTCTTGGGTATAAAATCTACATTCACATTGCCATCTTTGGGTTTGTTTCTTTTTCTTGTCTCTTCTCTTTGAGCCTCCTTTACTTGATCTGCAAATTTTTTCAGTTTACTGTTCAGG
Source organism: Cyclobacterium sp. 1_MG-2023 (assembly GCF_030546805.1). Lineage (GTDB taxonomy): Bacteria > Bacteroidota > Bacteroidia > Cytophagales > Cyclobacteriaceae > Cyclobacterium. The sequence continues at coordinate 24,162 of NZ_JAUOPC010000018.1, forward strand.
AAAAATTTAAATAAGCTTGAGAAAACCCATCCTAAGGCGATAAAGAAAATTATTATTTTTAAAATCATGATTAACAATTTTGAAAGCTCACTAATTCTGTTCAAACACAACAAAGTGCTTAATCCATTAACGGAAAATCACCACTTAGCATTCAATATTAATGGAAAAAAAATACAAAAACCAATCTAAACTGTTGTAAAGGAGATGGAATAAAGTTACCCGGCTTGAAATCCAAGCCGGGTATGTTATTGATTTAGGTCTTTTATCTACTCAAATAAAGGTTTCTTTCTGCAAATATTTTCAGAAAATAATCGTCCATCAAGTCATCTATAAAATAGATGGCTTCACCTGTAGATTTCATTTCAGGCCCCAATTCCTTATTTACATTCGGGAATTTGTGGAAAGAGAAAACAGGTTCTTTAATTGCATAACCTTTTTTCACAGGAGCGAAATTAAAGTCAGTCACTTTCTTCTCACCTAACATCACTTTGGTCGCATAATTTACGTAAGGTTCCTGGTAGGCTTTACATATAAAAGGTACCGTACGGGATGCTCTAGGGTTGGCTTCAATCACATACACCTTGTCATCTTTGATGGCAAACTGAATGTTTATCAATCCCTTGGTTTCTAAGGCCACTGCTATCTTCTCAGTGATTGTTTCGATTTGTCGAATCACCAGATCTCCAAGATTATAGGGAGGCAATACCGCATATGAATCTCCTGAGTGAATGCCCGCAGGTTCTATATGTTGCATGATGCCAATGATATAAACATTTTCTCCATCACAAATGGCATCTGCTTCTGCTTCAATGGCACCTTCGAGGAAGTGGTCAAGCAAAATTTCATTGTTTGGAATGTCGCGGAGAACGGTTACTACATGCTCTTCGAGTTCCTTTTCATTGATAACAATTTTCATTCCCTGTCCACCCAAGACATAAGATGGTCTTACCAATAATGGAAAGCCGATGGTTTTGCAAAGTTCGAGAGCTTCGTCTGTACTATGTACAGTTCCAAATTCAGGATAAGGAACATTATTTTCTTTCAAGAGCTGGGAGAACCTGCCTCTGTCTTCTGCCAGGTCTAGTGCTCTGTAACTAGTGCCGAGAATTGGGATATTGTATTTGTCCATTTTCTCTGCCAGTTTAAGTGCTGTTTGTCCTCCCAGCTGAACGATCACTCCCGCAGGTTTTTCATGCAGGATGATTTCATAGATATGTTCCCAGAATACAGGTTCAAAATACAATTTATCCGCAATGTCAAAATCTGTAGAAACTGTTTCAGGGTTACAATTGATCATGATGGTTTCATAGCCACATTCCTTGGCTGCTAAGACCCCATGAACACAAGAGTAATCAAACTCAATTCCCTGACCAACCCTGTTGGGGCCGGATCCAAGAACCACTATTTTTTTTCTGTCAGAAACAATGGATTCGTTTTCATCTCCAAAGGAGGAGTAAAAATAAGGTGTTTGCGCTTCAAATTCTGCTGCACAGGTGTCTACGAGTTTAAACACTCGTTTGATTCCCATTTCATCTCTTCTCTTATTGAAAACTTCACTTTCCAAGCATCCCAATAGGTGGGCAATTTGCCGGTCGGCATAGCCTTTATGTTTGGCAGTTTGCATGAGTTCTTTACTGATGCTCTCCAGTGTTTCTTTGGCAAGTGTGTTGTCTAGGTGTACCAATTCCTCGATCTGCTTCAAAAACCATTTGTCAATTTTTGTCAGATCTTGAATGGTTCTGAATGAAATGCCTAATTTGAATGCATCATAAATATGGAAAAGTCTGTTCCAACTTGGGTTGGCCAAGCTGTACAGAATTTCTTCTTGATTTCTAAGCTCTTTGCCATCAGCGCCAAGGCCATTTCGCTTGATTTCAAGGGATTGACAAGCTTTTTGTAGGGCTTCCTGAAAGTTTCTGCCTATGCCCATTACTTCCCCAACAGCTTTCATGGAAAGGCCTAGTTTTCTATCAGAGCCTTTGAATTTGTCAAAATTCCATCTAGGTATTTTGACAATAACATAATCAATGGCAGGCTCAAAGAAGGCCGACGTGCTGCCGGTAATGGAATTCTTTAATTCGTCAAGGTTGTACCCTACAGCTAGCTTTGCTGCAACTTTGGCAATCGGATAACCTGTAGCCTTTGAGGCCAAAGCAGAAGATCTTGATACCCTTGGATTGATTTCTATACCTATGATGGTTTGGTTGTCAGGGCTTACAGAGAACTGTACGTTACATCCCCCGGCAAAATTACCGATGCCATTCATCATGCGGATGGCCATGTTTCTCATTTTTTGAAAAACAGGATCAGGCAAAGTCATGGCAGGAGCTACGGTGATGGAGTCACCAGTGTGAACCCCCATTGGGTCAAAGTTCTCTATGGAACAAATGACCACCATATTGCCAAGATTATCTCTGAGAACTTCTAATTCGTACTCTTTCCATCCAAGAATACTTTGTTCGATCAATACTTCATGGGTAGGTGAGGCTTGAAGTCCTGCACTTAATGCTTTTTCGAAATTATCCGGGCCATCAACAAATCCGCCTCCTGTACCACCTAGGGTATAAGAAGGCCTGATAACCAATGGGAAGCCTATTTCTTGGGCAATTTCCTTTCCTTGCAAAAAGGAAGTAGCTGTACGACCAATACATACGTCCACACCCAATTCCTCCATCAAGGCTTTAAATTTCTCCCTGTTTTCTGCGGTTTCAATGGCGTCAATATCCACACCAATCATTTTAGTGCCGAATTTTTCCCATATACCAGCCTTATCGCAATCAATTGCCAAGTTAAGAGCGGTTTGTCCGCCCATGGTGGGGAGTACACAGTCAATGTCCGGATGCTCTGTTAAAATCTTTACAATTGATTTTTTCTCAAGTGGCAAAAGGTATACATTGTCTGCAGTCACCGGATCGGTCATAATGGTTGCAGGATTGGAATTGATAAGGGTAACTTTAATTCCTTCCTCCCTCAATGATCGGGAAGCTTGAGATCCTGCATAATCAAATTCACAAGCCTGCCCGATTACAATAGGGCCGCTTCCGATTATAAGTACATGTTTGATGCTACTGTCTTTTGGCATGCTTGATGATTTTTGAAATAGTTTACTATTGGCTAAATTGGGGCAAAATTAATCAAATTTATTGAACATCCACATGAATTCTTGATTTTACGCAGTTCAATTCACAACTAATATTTTTTGCTTGTACCCAATAGAAGCAATTGTCTTTATGTGGCATTTCAATACTTCCGCCAAATCAACCGTTTATTTTTAATGGTTAATTGTTAATTATCAATTGTTAATTAACAATTAACCATTAACAATTAACCATTAACAATTATTGAATTAACCATTACCCCATTAACAATTAACCATTATTCAACTAAGTCAAGCAGCTTTCCCACAGTTTCTTGTAGCGTTTATATGTTTGCTTACGTCTTAAAAGAAAGCCACGAAAGGATTAGGAAAACGAAAATGTAAACTATAAATTTAAATGTGCTTTTAATCCTTTCTTTTTACCCGGATGGGGTTTACATTCAAAATTCAATTAAGATGAAGAAATTAGCGGTTTTTAAAGGCAAATGGATTTTTTGGGTAGGTATGGTTTTTCTATTACCAATACTTGGTGGGTGCCAGGATGAGGAATTACCGGAGGGCGAGATCCGCTTAAGCCAAATTCCTGACAACCCTGACTATGCGTCTCTTCCTCTTATTGGTACCCAGTGGAAACTGATCGGATTTGTGGATGGGAGACGGGAGAGGTTAAGATTAGCAGAACCCACCAATGAAAATAGTTATACAATCATATTTCTTAAAAATGGTGAATTTTCAGGAACCACCTATGCGAACGGGATGGTTGGGAAATATGAAGCTTCTGAAATCGACAGCAGTTTGAAAATTCTAGAACTTGGATTGAAATCGTTTGCAGGAGAAATATATGACAGCCCGATATACACCGAATCATTAAAGAATTCCAGTGATTTTAGTCTATCTCCCAAGGGGTTGGTCCTCTACTACGATTCACAAAAGTTCATGCTTTTCCAACCCCAATAAGTGGTAGTTTTAATTACCATAACAATCTAAAAATAAAACTTTATTTAAAGATTTTGAGTATATTTAAATATGCAGATCGAAAGAACAAATGAAGAGATTTTGATTCGGGTTCCCTCAGAAACTGACCTGGTGGGCTTACAACGCATTTTGGACTATATTAGGTTCAGGGAAATCGCGTCAAAAAGTAAAGCTAGTCAAATACAAATTGATAAGCTGGATATGGTTTCAAAATCATCTTGGTGGGATCAAAATAAGGAAAAATTCCTCAAGTGAAAGTTGTTGTTGACACCAATATTGTTTTCAGTGCTCTCCTGACACCAAATGGGTCAATTAGTGATATTCTGCTAAATTCCTCTGGAACTTTTGATTTCTTCACGCCCACTTTTTTACTGGAAGAATTGGCACACCATCATCAGAAACTTTTAAAATTATCAGCCTATTCTGAACAAGACCTTTCTTTCATGAAAAGAATGGTTTTAAAAAAAATTGAATTTATTGATTTGGAATTGATAAGCGATCTCTTCTGGAAGAAAGCAATTAAGATGACCACTCCAATAGATGAGTTTGATACTCCATTTGTTGCATTGAGCTTAGCGTTAGGAGCTTCTCTTTGGACGGGTGATAAAAAACTTGCGAAGGGATTGAGGCTACAAAAAATTGATTGGGCTGTGAATACTGCAGACCTAGAAGTAATTAGGGATAGAAGCTGAAATTTACATTGATCTTCATTTTCACAGTTTACAGGTTTTCTTCTCGGTTATGTTTTTAATCCTTTAGAAAACAATGCAGGGTGCGCATAGCACTTACCGAAACGCCTTTTGTTCCCGGCATTACAAATGCCTCGTTTGCGTAAACAATCAGACACCTGGGATGTAGTTGTAAACACACTCAGTTCGGGCTTTTCAATGCTGCCTCCAAATCAAGCGTTTATTTTTAATGGTTAATTATTAATTATTAATTACCAATTATCAATTATCAAATGTTAATTTACAATTACCACATTAACCATTAACAATTATTAAATTAAATATTACCCCATTAACAATTAACCATTAGCCCATTAACAATTACTCGATTAACAATTAACCATTAATAATTATTGAATTAACAATTAACCATTATGTCCCCCTTATGAAAGCGATAATACCTGAAATCGGGTGTCTTTTACCGCTGTTACCTATTTGATGAGGATGATATTTCAACTATTTTTGGGATAAATCCGAACAATACAATAGACTATTTGAATACATGGTAAAACCGATTCAAAATAAATCGCTATTTGGAGATTTTCTTGAGGGTTTCCCTGCTAATTACGATTCCTGTGGTATAGACCGGGTTTAAATTTTATTTTGTAAACAGCTTATTGGTAAAAGAAAGCGTTATGAGAAATGTTAAAACCGGTGACTATGGTGCAGCAGTAGCAAAAATTGATGCCGCCAACGAAGAAGATCCAAACCTTGAAGAAGTAAAAGGAGAGAAAGTACCCAAAGAACTGTTGTATGGGAAGCGGATGGCCTTCATGATAGAAGAAGTTTACCCGGAAGCAAATGAAGTATTAAAGCTAGCTGCGAGAAGTCAGCATATTCGGCGTTGGGAAATTCCAAGGGACTCCTATCCTATGGACCGAAAAGGCTATTTGCTATGGAGAACCAACCTCAAGGGGTTTCATGCCAATCTTGCCAAGGAAATCTTGGAAAGCAGCGGTTATGACGCTTCCGATTTACAAAAAATTGATGATTTAATTAATAAACGCAGATTGAAATCAGACCCTGAGACGCAGGCGCTGGAGGATGTGGTATGTCTGGTGTTTTTAAAATACTATTTTGATGACTTCATTGCGAAGCACAAAAATGAGGAAGAAAAACTCATTGATATCTTACAGAAAACCTGGAAAAAGATGTCTCCAAAAGGCCAGGAAAAAGCCTTGTCTTTAAACCACTCAGAACGAGCATTGGCTTTGATCAACAAGGCCTTGGCCTAGGTTTTATTTGTATTTTGCTGTTTTATAAACTTTCACATCTTTAGCGATGGCAGAAAGTATGGCCTCTTTACTCATGGTTGGGTGCTTGTGGCCATGCTCTGCTCCTCCTAAGTCGTACTCACAATGTAGGATTTTAGGAAGACTGCCCATAAATCCCGGATGCTCTTGTAAAAGTTCAAATTTCACATTTCCTTCTCCATAGGGAACATTAATCGGCCTGTCACCTTTGTCATCAACATTCCCCCAGACATAATCCTTTAGATCAAAACTTCTTATTTGATCACTGATCATGTGGAAAACATTTTCATAAGATTGATAGCCTTCTACAGAGGCATGACGCAAATCAAACTGCACCCCAATATGATCAGGGTTGATGTCTTTCAATAAATGGTAAATTTCCCAAACAGAACCTCCAATACGCCTTCCGGCATGGTTCTGATAATGGCCCGTTACCCCATGTTTCTCGTGCAACTCAGCCAATTGCTTCATGGAAGCATTGAGGGATTTTAATTCCTTAATGATATTTTTGGTGGTAAATGGAAGGTAGCCCATGCGGTAATCGGTGATTCCTTCGCCGGAAATGGTCCTAAGGAATTCACCCATATCGGCCATCTGATTGAGGTTCATATCAGTGGTCAGCACCGGCCGCTTTAAGCCCAAAGTTTCACTCTTATTGACAATTATGGGCAGCTTTTGCTTTATTTCATCTGTATTAAAAAAACCATTTTTCCTTACAGGTAAATCAACTCCATCAAAGCCTAGAGATTTTACTGTTTCAGGTACCTGCTCCAGAGGAAGCCATTGGAGGGCCTTTGTGAATAGGTAAAAAGGTGCAGGAGCTGCCGCCTTCTTAGCATCCGGCAATATATTTTTTAAAAAGCCTAATTGTGGAGTCAATACACCGGTTCCGGCTACAGCCATTATTTTCTTTACGGAAGATCTTCTGTTCATTTGGGGCTTATTTGAATGTGTGATTATTTAGACAAGGTACTATTTTGCCTTCATTGAATCAATAATTTTTTCTTTAACTTATGGCTTTTCAAAATCATGGATCATTTCTAAAGCCGGAGAAAGGCTCATGCCACCGGGGTTTAGCCCCGGCTCACCTTCAGGTATTGATAAATTCAATGCTTCAAAATACTTTTCCCACACAGGGAATAGTAGACCTGTGTCAGGATCCTTAAAGGTCATGGGTGGGGTTGCAAAAATCGGTTCGCCTCCATTTGCCTTCTTAAAAGAAAAATGGATAAGTTCTGAACAATAATAGGCATCATTTGCCAAATCAAAGGCATTGTCATAAGGCTTTCCGATCAGGGTTTTCCCGTATCGAACGGCTTCCGGGATTAGCTGCTGGTATTCGGGCTTCAACCGACCAATATGTACCTTTGGGACTCCCTTCGTATTGGTGTGACGGTATAAAAATTCTTTTAAAGGGGTGACTATAACCCCCTGGCTGTTGGCTTCCAGGACCATCCATTCACCTTTTGAGCCGATCAAAATCCCATTGTGAGAAAAGGACTGCCCTTCATACCCGGAGGTCACTTTTTTGATTGCTTCACAAAAATCTCCACAATCTCCATTTTGAAATAAAATATCCCCTACTTTCCAATCTCTCCATGGCTCTTGACTATATGCGCTTAAAAAACAGAAGTGAAAGAGGATTAGTAGTCCTGTTCTTAGTTTTTTGGTTTTCATACCAGCATGAAAAAGAGCAAGGATACGGCCAAAATTAAAGTCATCTTTTTGGCTTTTTCTTTTTGTGGAGCACTTATTTTTTTTCTACGAAGCACCAGCACCGCAAGGCTTAAGCCCAGCAACTGCAGGCCTATGGCCAGGCCGGCAAACCAGCCCGCGTAAGCCATGGTAGGCTGTAACAAGGCCTTAACTACCAAGGGTATCAATCCAAAAAGTATGCCCGCCATTCCGGATTGGAAGGACAGCTTTAACAAGTCCTCAGTCCCTTTTTGATGTATGTTCATTGTTTTTTTCTTTTCCTGTCCTCAAAATAGCTGGCCAATTCTTCTCTGCTCTTTGTGTTTAGGGTCATCGCTTTGGTCAATCCTCCTTTTCTACCTACAATAACGCCAAATTTCATGTGAGCGACACCGGCTTTTTCATGCGCATCCGGGTTGATAGAGAGTAACACTCCTTTGTCCATGGCATACCTGACCCATCGCCAATCAAGGTCCAATCTCCATGGGTTGGCGTTAATTTCTATGACCACCTCATGTGCTGCACAGGCATCAATAACCGCACGATGATCGATCGGGTAGCCTTCTCTTCTTAAAAGGAGCCTACCTGTGGGATGGCCTAATATCGCGGTATAGGGGTTTTCAATGGCTTTGAGTAAGCGTGCAGTAGCCTTATTGATATCCATGCTCAAACCGGAATGAACAGAAGCCACCACATAATCAAATGTGGCCAATACCTCGTCTGAATAATCCAGGCTCCCATCTGTGAGGATGTCGCTTTCTATTCCCTTGAAAACGCGAAAGGGCTTCAATGATTCATTGATGCTGTCAATTTCCTGGTGTTGCTTGTAAATGCGGTCTTCATCCAGGCCATTGGCATAAAATGCGGAGCGACTATGATCAGCAATGCCGAAATATTCAAATCCTTCTGATTGGCAGAATGCTGACATTTCCATCAGCGTGTTTTTTCCATCACTGTAAGTGGAATGGTTGTGTAAAGGACCTTTTAGGTCTTCGAGGGTCAGTAGTTCATCCAAAGAATGTGTTTTTACCCAATCCAGTTCCCCGGTGCCTTCCCTCAAAGGTGCAGGAATATAAGGAAGGCCTGCCGCTTCATAAGCCTGCTCCTCGGTTTCAAATTCCCCTTTGTAAAATAATTCGCCAAGTGGTAGCCCATTTTCTGTAGGATATAATAAGTGAGCTTTGGAAGCAGATTTTAAAAGTTTTTGTTTAATAAAATCCTTTGTCGGCACGATGGTGATAAGTAGGTGGATTTCGGGTTCCTCCAGTTGTCCTTCCCAGCGGTAGGGACTCATTTTGGACTTGTCTTGCTTTATCCCATCGACTTTATTTATTGTAGCAAGGCTTTCTTTTGGATCATCCGATCCAATTAGAAATGTAAGGCCTGCTATTATTTCTGCTTCCATTTCAAAACTCCCCACTATGGCAACGCTGTCTTTACCAAGACTTTCAGTAAGTTGTTCAAAAAAAGCTTTGGCCGCTTGTTCTATATCTGCATACAACCATTTTCCTTGGTTGGAAGCTTTGTATTCAAGGGCTTGAATGATGCTATCTTGGGTTTTTTGTCCAAAGCCCTTGATTTTTGCTACCTGTCCGGATTGGCAGGCCTCCATCAATTCATGGGTGGAGGTGATGTCAAGTTCTTTCCACAGCGTTTTTATTTTTTTAGGACCAAGGCCTTTTATTTCCAGAATTTCTAAAATTCCTTTAGGCGTTTGCTCCAAAAGTTTATCCAAAAGCTCATGGCTACCGGCCTCTTGAATAGAGAGGATGGCCTCAGCGATACCTTTACCAATAGAGGGGAGCTTTTGTAGTTCGTCCAGGTTTAGGTTAGCAAGTGGCTTGCCTTCTCTTTCAATACTGTTGATGGCAGATTGATAGCCCCTGATTTTAAATGCATTTTCTCCATGCAATTCCATCAATTGCAAGGTTAATTTAAGGGTCTTGACAATTTGTTTATTATCCAAGGTGTTTTTAGATCTGTTGAGTACCTGACAAATGTCCTAAATAATTGTTTCAAAATAAAATCATAAGTCTTATCTTATGGAGTAAATTAAAGGATCAATGGATATAGTTGATCAACCGTTACTACCAAATTACCCATTTGAAGGCTACTTACTGAGAAATGATTAGTAGGTAGGATAAATTAGGATCGCCATTATGAATAGTGGAGCCGCAAGCATCGCTTAGCCAGCGCCAGAAGAATGGAATTGATGTCAAATATTGGAACAATTAGCATGAAGGCAAAGTTTGGTAAGTAATCAGCAAATAAAACCCTAGAGGAATGTTAAAACGAACCCTATTAACCACTGTAGTCTACTTGCTTTTACTGGGAATAACAATTGGGCAAGTTCAATTTACGCAAAGGTTTGAGGTAGAATCTCATTGGGCAGATGACGACTTTTATGTATTGCCTACCGGAAGAGGAGTTGTGGGATTTCGAATGAAAGCTGAAAATGCTTACGGAAGAAAGAACAGGTTTCAATATTTTACCGCAGACTTTCAATTGAGTGCAGAAAAGCCACTTGAAAGAGAGTTAGATGATTTCTATGAATTGGTGGGTTTTGATCTTGATAGGAACTTATTGTATGTCCTATTCAATAAAGGGTCTCAATTCGATGATGAAAAAGCTATTTTTGAAATAGATATCGAAAGCCGAAGACTAAAAGAGCTTGAGCTTGCCAGTATTTTAGAAATGGAACTTCAGGACTTTTTGGTTTTTAACAAAAAGGCAGTTTTTATGGGGAAATATGATTACCGCCCTGTGATCCAGATATTTGATATTGACACCGAGGAAGTGGTAACGGTGCCCGGTCTTTTTGAAAAAGATGCCAAGATTTTGCAAATGAGAAAAGATCCTGAGTTGAATGTATTTGATGTGGTGATGACAAGAAGGGATGCCTTCAAAAATAAAATAGTATCTATATTGACCTACGACACCGAAGGCAACAAGCTTAGAGAGGTGAAAATTGATGATTTGGAAGATCCATCTATGGAGATTGTGGAGGGGTTACTGACTTCCTCAAACAATTATAAGCAAGCTTTGATTGGGCCCTATGGCTTGAAAAAAAAAGAAGCTTATCAAGGATTGTATTTTACGAAAATCAACGAATTTGGTGAGTATACCAATAGGTTTTATGACATCACTGATTTCGAAAACTTTTACAATTACCTTCCGGACAAAGCCCGTGAAAAGAGATGGAAACGCATAGAAAGAAGAGCTGAAAAGGGCAAAAATAACCCCATCAGAAATGTGTTGGTGACAAGAGAAATTCAGTCTTCCAATGGGCTGTACTTAGTTTACAATGACCATTTTATTTCCTCTTCATCAAGGTATGCCCCAAGAGATGGGAGGTATGTAAGTAATTTTTACCGACTAAACCCCATGATGGGAGGTTATGGTGGCCTTTATAATCCATTGTGGTTAGACCCTAGGTTCAGGGGATCTCAGACAGTAGACCAATATAAGTTTTTGTCGGCACAATTTATTTTACTAAATGCAGAAGGGGATATACTCTGGGAAAATGCCGTAAATCTGGACAATGCGGGTAAAAATGACCCAATGAAGTATGGGGAATTGGTATTTGATGGGGGTAATTTATTTTACATGTATCTCAAGGAAAAAGAACTGATGCTTAGTCAGATAAAGGAGGGGGAAATTGTCATGGAAAATGAACCCTTTGAAATTGAACTAGTAAATGAAAATGAAAGAATAGCGGAAACACGAGAGAATAGTTTGCAACTTATATGGTGGTATGACAATTACTACCTTTTAAGTGGCAAGCAAAGGATAAGGTACCAGAGGGAAGATGGCAGGGAGAAAAGCAAGGAAGTCGATTTTTTTACTAAAATAAAAGTGGATGATTTTATATAGAGCCATTAAGCCCCAATAAATAATTTATATATTTGCCTCAAATTTTAATCATGCAAAAAAGACTTGTTCTTGACCAAACCCAAATATCACTTACCATCAGTAGGTTTTGTCATCAATTGATAGAAAACCATGATGATTTTGATAATACGGTTCTTTTAGGTCTTCAACCGCGAGGAGCATTGGTGCTGGATAAAATCATTCAGCGCATGCAGGAAATCCAAAATATTTCTCTGGAGTATGGGTATTTGGATGCGACCTTTCATCGAGATGATTTTAGAAGGAGAGACCTTCCCTTACGAGCAAATGAAACTAAAATTGATTTTTTAATTGAAAATAAAAAAGTTGTTTTGGTGGACGATGTACTCTACAAGGGCAGGTCTGTTAGGGCAGCAATGGATGCAATGATAGCTTTTGGGCGGCCTCAAAAGGTGGAATTGATGGTGCTTATTGACCGTAAATTCACCAGAGATTTCCCTATTCAGCCGGATTACTGCGGGCGGCAGGTCAATACCCTGGAAAGCCAGTATGTAAGCGTTGAATGGCAAGACAAAGGCTTTGAAAAGGATGCCATTTGGATCACTGAAAAAGAAAGTAACGAATAGCAATGGAGCAGCTTAGTACCAGACATTTATTGGGGATAAAAGACCTGAGCCCTGCAGATATTCAATTGATTTTTGAAACAGCAGACAATTTCAAAGACATATTGAACAGGCCAATTAAAAAAGTACCTTCTCTAAGAGATATAACCATTGCCAACGTTTTTTTTGAGAACTCTACAAGGACAAAGCTTTCTTTTGAATTGGCAGAAAAAAGACTATCGGCAGATGTAGTCAATTTTGCGTCGGCAAGTAGTTCTGTTAAAAAAGGAGAAACACTGATCGATACAGTCAATAATATTTTGGCCATGAAAGTAGACATGGTCGTTATGAGGCATTCCAGTCCTGGAGCGCCTCATTTTTTATCCAAGCATATTAGTGCCAATATCGTCAATGCCGGGGATGGGACCCATGAGCACCCCACGCAAGCCTTGTTAGACTCCTTTTCTATCAGGGAAAAACTCGGGGATGTAGCTGGTAAAAAGGTAGCAATTATTGGAGATATTTTGCATTCGAGGGTAGCTTTATCGAATATTTTCTGTCTTCAAAAGCTTGGGGCAGAAGTGATGGTTTGTGGGCCGGTGACCTTATTGCCCAAATACATTGCAGATTTAGGGGTGAAGGTAGAACATGATGTATTCAAAGCTTTGCAATGGTGTGATGTAGCCAATGTGCTCAGGATTCAATTGGAGAGGCAGCAAATTAAGTATTTTCCTTCCCTCAGAGAATACTCCCTTTTTTATGGGATCAATAGGGAATTATTAAACAGATTAGATAAAGAAATTGTAATCATGCACCCGGGCCCAATCAATAGAGGTGTAGAATTGAATTCTGATGTTGCAGATTCAGAACATGCTATTATCCTACAGCAAGTAGAAAATGGTGTAGCTATTAGAATGGCGGTATTGTATTTGCTAGCAGGTGTGAAATGAGGGCTTAATCGGTAGCCTCCTTTTTATCTATCATTTTAAAAATGTTTTAAAAATAAGTCCATGATATACAATTCAATTGTTGAAACTATCGGAAACACCCCTTTAATTAGATTAAACAATTTAAATAAGGGGATAGAAGGAGAAATACTGGTTAAAGTAGAATATTTTAATCCGGGCAATTCCATGAAAGATAGAATGGCTGTGAAAATGGTAGAGGATGCTGAAAAGGACGGGATATTGAAACCTGGAGGAACCATTATCGAAGGCACTAGTGGCAATACCGGAATGGGACTGGCCCTTGCAGCTATCTCAAAAGGGTACAAATGCATTTTTACGATGGCTGACAAACAGTCCCAAGAAAAAATTGATATTTTGAAGGCTGTAGGAGCTGAGGTTATCGTCTGTCCTACCAACGTAGCCCCTGACGACCCAAGGTCATATTATGCAGTAGCCCAAAAACTAAATAAAGACATTCCCAATTCTTTTTATCCCAACCAATACGATAATCCTTCCAATTGGAAAGCCCATTATGAAACCACAGGCCCTGAGATTTGGAGAGACACAGCAGGTGAAATCACCCATTTTGCTGCAGGTGTAGGTACCGGTGGATCCATGTCAGGGACGGCAAAGTTTTTAAAAGAACAATCAGAAAACCTAATATCTGTGGGAATTGATACCTATGGCTCGGTTTTTAAAAAATACAAGGAAACAGGAGAGTTTGACGAAAATGAAGTCTATCCTTACCTTACAGAAGGAATAGGAGAGGATATTTTGCCGAAAAACGTTAACTTTTCAGTGATTGACCATTTTATTAAAGTTACCGATAAGGATGCAGCAGTCATGACCAGGAGGTTGGCCAAAGAAGAGGGACTTTTCGTGGGTTGGTCTTGTGGATCGGCAGTACATGGTGCTTTGGAATATGCCAAAGAAAATCTCAAAAAAGGAGATCGAATGGTGATTTTACTTCCTGATCATGGGACGCGTTATCTAGGTAAAGTTTACAATGATGATTGGATGCGAAACCACGGGTTTCTGGAAGATAAGGCCTACGGCACCGCAAGGGATATCGTATCATCAAGGAAGGATGGCTATCAATTGGTAGTAGTGGATAAAAACACTAAGATCAAGGAGGCCATTGCCATTATGAATGATAAAAGTGTTTCCCAGATCCCTGTGATGGAAGGGGAACATGTCATAGGAAGCCTTACAGACAATAAGCTTTTGCTTAAGATTATTGAGAATCCTGAACTTAAAGATGCCAACGTTTCCGAAGTAATGGAAGATTCCATGCAATTTGTTGCATTGGACAGCACTTTAGATGTATTGTCCTCTATGGTAGAGAGAGAAAAAGCAGTTTTGGTACGGGACGATAATCATCGGGTACATATCGTTACCAAACACGATATATTGGCAGCAATTACAAAATAGTATTCCAAGTAGAGAAATAGAATAGCAGACTTATTATGGACAAAAAGCATTTGGACCTGATCTTAGAAGGAGATTTTGATTTTGATATCAGGGAAGCCATAGAAAGTGGCTGGGAAACTTATAAAAAAGTGGCCATTTATTCTATCTCCTTTACCCTTTTGATCGTTTCTCTTCAGTTTTTGTTTATGTATTACGCGGAGAACTTTCTATTCGTGTATTCATTTTTTCTTGCAGGGCCTCTTTTCGCGGGTTTTTATTTGGTAGCCAATAAAATCAGCCATGGAGAGCAGGTGATTTACCCGGATTTCTTTAAAGGCTTTAATTATTACTTGCCGGTGGTTTTGGTTTGGATAGTTGGTCAAGTAATCACCGTTTTAGGGATTTTTGCTTTGATTCTTCCAGGAATCTACTTTCTGGTCGGATATATGTTTAGCATATTGATCACCATCTTTTCAGGATTGGATTTTTGGAATTCCCTGGAATACAGCAGAAAGATTATTCACAAAAAATGGACTAAGTTTTTTCTTTTTGGATTGGTCTTGGCCCTGATGAATTTAATCGGAGGGTTGCTATTTGGGATCGGGTTGGTCGTTACCATACCTTTAACCTACTATGCCATTTATCATGTTTTCGAAAGCTTAAATCTAGGTCTCCCCATTGAGGAAGAATAGGGTTTTAACAATAGATAGGCTTTTTTTAAGGCCAATTGCCAATTTTTTTTAAAAAGCCCTTCATTTTCAAAGGTTTAAAGGCGTACTTTGCATCTAAGTATAAATTATTCAATAGAACTGCTTTGTTGCTATGAATTCTTTTACCCGGATTATGAAATAGGATTTCCTGAGCTCTCCTAGGGAGGTTTGTAATCGCAAGAAAATCAGGCTGTTTTGAGATTTTAGCATAGCATTGCTATGGTGAAATTGAAAACAGTATCGATGAGGCTGATCTTGAAGCGATTTCAGCAAGTAATAGATGGTCTATTGCATATTTCGGGTTTAAAAACCAACCTTGATTATGAGATTCAATGCAAGAATAATGGTAATCCTCGGTTTTTTCCTGGGGATTTGTTTAATAGTGGGGGTAGGGGCAATTACCTATTTTAGTGTGACCAAACTATTGGCCTCTGTCGAATCCCTTTCCGAGCCCAACGAAAAACTGAGAAACCTCAATCAACTTTTGGCTGACATCTACCAACTAGACAAGTCTAGAAGTGTGTTTGTGGAGGAAGATACCAGCCATAATCTGGATTATTACAATCAGATACAAAATGAAATTAAAAAGCTTGAAGCCATTGTTTCGGATTCTACAGAACTAAAAAAACTGAAAGGGATTAGCTATAGTGTCAATGAGTTGATGGTGGTTTATAAAGGTCTGGAAGATGTAAAGAAGAGTCTTTATAACAGGAATTTTAGCAATGAAGCCTTATACAATATTGAAAGAAAAATTAAAAGGAAAGAAGAGTTAAGTAGACTACAGAATTTAGGTAAAATAAGGATTGGAATAGACCCTTCAGCGCTCAAAGACCAAAATCAGACCACAGATAAATCACCCAAATCGATAAACAAGGATGTGACTTCTTCCGGGACTTTGGCAGGAGACGGAAAAGAAGACATGGATAAGATCAAGGGTACATTGAGGCTTAACCTTAACCGCTTGAACCCGGTGGATGATGTCATGCCTGTAGATACAGATTCCATCATTTATACTGTAAGGCAAATGGTATTGGATATCAATAATGAAGAGCAATATCTCAGGTCCAGATTAAGTGAGTTGGAACAAGAGCTCAATGATAAAAACAGGGAGCTGATCATGAATATTCAGAGTGTGGTCACCTCTCTACAAAATGAATCTCTATTAAGGTCTAAGGCTGAAAATGATTCAGCATATGAGTTGACCTATAAACTGTCAATATTACTTGGCGTATTGATTGCTGTAGGGGTGGTTGGTTCTTCGGGTTTTATTTATAGTATTATCCGAGAAATTAAAAAGGCAGAAGCTTATCAGGAAAAACTTGCTGAGGCCAAAAGGAGGTCAGACAATCTGGCCAAAACCAAGCAAGATTTCTTAGCCAGCATGAGCCATGAAATACGGAATCCCCTTCATGTAATTCAAGGTTATAATGAGGCTTTGCTTAAAACCAATCTGGGTGAAGCTCAAACTGAATATGTCAGAATGATACAATTTGCTTCGGGAACACTCTTGGGAATTGTAAATGATATTCTAGACTTTTCGAAGTTGGAAGCGGGTAAAATTAAGATCGAAAAAGTGATTATTAATCCCGATACATTTTTTAAAGACATACATTCCTTTTTCAAGCAAAAAGCTACAGATAGTGGGCTCTCTCTGGAGTTTTCGGTGCTGCTTCCCAAAAATAAATACCTATTGGGAGATGATTTAAGGATTAATCAGATCATGAATAACCTGCTATCTAACGCAGTGAAATTTACTGAAAAAGGGAAGGTTTCGGTTAGGGTTTCCATGGATAATGCTGATAATTTGGTGCTTGAAGTTTCAGATACAGGAATGGGAATGGATGAAAGCCTTCAAGCCAATTTGTTTAAAGAATTCAATCAGGGAGATGGCACCATTTCCAGGAAATATGGCGGTACTGGTTTGGGGCTGGCAATTGTGAAAAAGTTAGTAGACCTTCAGGAAGGGAAAATAGCTTTAGCTAGCAAGTCCGGAGAAGGAACCCAAATCACTGTTTCAATACCTGCTACCTTACTGGACAAGAAAGAGGAAAGTGCGGCCCCTGTAGTGGACTCCAATGCAGTGGGAAACTTGAAGGTGCTTTTAGTGGATGATGATGAAATGGGGTTGAAATTCACAAATTTACTTTTTAGTGGCTTAGGGGCGCAGGTTGTTGCCTATCCTGGAGGAATTGAATTTATGAATAACTTTGTGGAGGAAGATTTTGATCTGGTGTTGCTGGATATTCAGATGCCGGAAATAGATGGTTATCAGGTTTTTAAGTCCTTAAGGTCGAGAGAAAAATACCAGGAGGTACCCATCGTGGCCATGACCGCGAATGTTTTTACCAAAGATAGAGAAAGCATGATCAATGAAGGTTTCGATGGTGTTTTATTGAAGCCATTTAATGAAGCTGAACTTGTTAAAATAATAGTTGATTTTGTTAAGCCACAAAAAGAAGAGGTGCTTCTTGCTTCACCCGAAAAGTTAAATCCAATCCTTTCTAATAAAGAAGAGGACAGTTATACCGCTCCAAGTTACAGCTTAGTTGATATCAGGAAATTTTGTATGGGAGATGAAGCATTGTTTAAGGAGGTGGTAGAAGGATTTTATACCCAAACAGGCTTGGATTTAATCATGATGAATAAAGCTTGTGATGAAGAAGATTATGAGACAATACGATCCATTGCACACCAGCTTTCCAGTCGATTGGGGCAATTACAATTCAAATACAAAGATCTCGCAAAAGAAATTGAGATTGATCTGAAAAGGAATAATACCCAAGACATTCAAGAAAAAGTGTGGACTTTGACGGAGAAAATCAATACCCTTCTGGAAGATCTTGCAGTAAAATTTGGCTACGAAATGGTGGATTAATCCAAACCGTATTTTTCAAGTTTGTTGTACAGTGTTTTCCTGTCCATGTTCAATACTTTTGCAGTTTTGGATTTATTAAACCGCATCTCTTCCAATGTTTTTATGATAAGTGATTTTTCCTGATCCTCGAATGAGCTTTTTAGATCCGTGGCAGAGTTTATGTCTGCAGGGTGAAATGGCTCCTGATCGAGGAGTTCTGAAGGGATAACTTTAGATTGAATTTGACCTTCTCCTGTTAGCAATACTGCTCGCCTGATAATGTTTTTTAGCTCACGTAAATTCCCGGGCCAGTGATACTTTTTAAAGATCTTCACCACCTCCGGGCTAAACCCTGTCACATTCTTTTCAAGTGTAGCATTGCTTTTTATCAAAAAAAGATTGGAAAAAAACATTAAGTCTTCTCGCCTTTCTCTCAAGGGTTGGGCCCTTAAGCTGAATTCGTTTAATCGGTGGAAAAGGTCTTCCCTAAATAGTCCTTGTCTGGAAAGGTCTTGTAAATCTTCATTGGTTGCTGCAATTATTCTAACATCCACAGAGATGTCTTTATTGGCGCCAATCTTTCTTATCTTTCGCTCTTGTATAGCTCTGAGAAGCTTGATTTGTATCTCATAACTTAGATTTCCGATTTCATCCAAGAAGATTGTTCCCCCATTTGCATTCTCAAAATGCCCTGTTTTATGGTCTATAGCTCCTGTAAAAGCTCCTTTTACGTGACCAAATAGCTCACTTCCGGCAAGTTCCTTTGATAAGGCCCCACAGTCCACAGCAACGAAAGGACCCTTAGATCGTTTGGATTGTTGGTGTACCCGCTTCGAGATATATTCTTTACCTGTACCACTTTCCCCCAATACAATAATGCTTAAATCAGTGGGTGCCACCAAGCCAATATGTTCTTCTATTTGCAGGGCTTCTTTACTTTTACCTATTTGGTAATCCAATTCAGAAAGTTTATTTGCAGTCTGCACTTTTTTATTTACTTGAAGGGAAGGTTTTCGCTGCTTGTTTTCCTTCTTTAATGCCTGTTGTACAGTAAGGAGTAATTCATCCGGTTGAATAGGCTTGGTAATGTACTCAAAGGCCCCCATTTTCATGGACTTGACTGCCGTTCTAATGTCAGAATAATTTGTAATCAAAATCACAGGGAATTCCGGTTGTTCATTGAGCACTTGATCAAGTATTTCCATACCGGTCCCATCAGGTAAACGATAATCAGTGATGATTAAATCAACTTGATGCTTTTCAAAATAGCTCAGGCCTTCCGACACTTTTGTGCTATTCATTACCTCAAATCCATTTTTCTCTAAAAATTTGCTAATGATTTTAGAGTAGGTAAGGTCATCCTCAATTAAAAGAATTTTTGACATATAAAATTAATACGCATTAGATTTTAAATATAAAGGAAAAGCACCGATTTCACAATCAGTGCTTTCAGGTAAACGTTGGCTTAGCTGTTTTTATATTTTTATTGTGAAACAATGATTCCATTTTCGTCATAGAGCACCATTATGTTAAAATAATCGGCATCTTTGAAACATACATCATAGAAATCATCATCGTTATGTGATATTTTTGTTACCGTTCGAATTTCTAAATCGTTAATTAAACTGTCAGTCTGAATAACCCTTTGGATATTCAGTGGTAAATCGGTCGCAGCAATACTTACAGAGTCTGTAAATATATTTCTTGTGCTACTGTATACGGAGGATTCAATTGGATGGTTGTCCTTGTTGTTCCTAAATATTTCATGGCTATTCCATTGAAACTTAAATGGTAAGGTGAAAATGAATAAAATGAACAACGTACCAACTCCCAGCCCAACAATAATTTCACGTCTCATGATCGAAAGGTTATAAGTCCTTTTAATGCATTTACTGTGCCAACTTTAAGTTCATTGAACGACTGGGGTTTTGTATAAAATTTATGGGTAAAATGTACCCATACTGCTGACCTCAAACAACCCTTGTGGGAAATGAAAAACTTTACTAACTTTGTTATGCACGCTTAGTGTTTGGAGCTTAATCCATGCCTAACGTGCAAAATGTTTTAATTTAATTTAACCCTTCGCTTGCATTTCCCCGGATGCGTGAATCCGGGGAATTTATTTTTCTATAAAAAGCTTTTAAATTTCTAAGTAATTATGGCCATCGTTGCGCAATCGCCCATAGGGATTTTTGACAGTGGAATAGGAGGGTTGACTGTAGCCAAGGAAGTAAAAAAAATGCTTCCAAATGAGCAGATCGTTTATTTTGGTGATACCGCCCATTTGCCTTATGGTGATAAAAGTACGGCAGCTATACAAGCCTACTCCGTGAAAATAGCGGATGCCTTACTTAAAGAAAATTGCAAAATGATTTTAATTGCCTGCAATTCAGCCTCTGCTGCTGCCTTTGATTTAGTGAAGGCTTATGTGGCTTCTAAGGCATTGGTTATGAATGTCATTGATCCGGTTGTCGATTTTCTTGGTAACAATCATAAAGACGAAAATGTTGGCTTAATTGGCACCAAGCAAACGGTGACCTCCGGTGTGTATTTACGAAAAGTAAACGACCTTGGTCAAGGAATTATAATAAAATCATTGGCCACCCCTTTGCTTGCTCCAATGATTGAAGAGGGCTTTCATTTACAAAATATAAGTAAAGATATTATTGCTTCTTATTTAAATCGGTCAGAATTAAAGGAAATTCAAACATTAGTTTTGGGTTGCACCCATTATCCTTTAATCAAGCATCAAATAATGGAATTTTATAATGGAAAGATTCAAATTATAGATGCATCAGAAACCGTTGCCAAGTCGGTAGAAAATCTACTCCGAAAGAACAAGCTTTTAGCGGGGCATATTTCAGAACAAAAAGACAAATTTTTGGTCTCAGATTACACGGTTTCTTTTGAAGAAACTACCAAGCTTTTCTTTGGTAAACAGATAAAACTACAAAAATTTCCTTTATGGGAATAGGGGTTTTTTGAAATTAATATTGTTTTGTGGGTAGGAGTGAAACTTTTTAGCTAATTTATACTCGGTCTAAGTTTGGGCAGTTTGGGGAACTAATTCTTAAAAAAAGACGTAACTTTGGTTCATATTTTACTCCTTTAGAACGTTATGAGTGACCAGATCAAACACGAGTGTGGGATTGCAATGATTCGGCTTCGAAAACCATTGCAATATTATATTGACAAGTACAATACCCCGTTTTATGCCGCCAATAGGTTGTATGTTTTGATGCAGAAACAAATCAACCGTGGTCAGGATGGCGCAGGATTGGCAAATATCAAAATTAATACCCCTCCTGGTACAAGATACATCAGCCGATACAGGTCAGTAGAATCTGAGGCCGTTACCAAGATTTTTCAGAAAATCAATAAGAAATACAAGAAGGCCAAAAAACTGGGTACCCCTGAAGATTTATTGGATGCTGAGTGGGTTAAAAATAATGCTGCCTTTTCAGGAGAAGTTTGGCTGGGACACCTTAGGTATGGTACACATGGGCAAAATAGCATTGAAACCTGTCATCCATTTTTGAAGCAAAACAATTGGAGAAGTAGGAACTTGGTCATGGCAGGTAATTTCAACATGACCAATGTGGAAGAACTTTTTGATATACTGGTCAACTTGGGGCAGCATCCCAAGGAAAAAACAGATACCGTAACGGTAATGGAGAAAATCGGCCATTTTCTTGATGAAGAAAACCAAAGGATTTTTGATAAGTATAAAGACAAATTTTCCAATGTAGAGGTTACGGAGGTAATCGAACAGGAGCTCGATGTTGCGAGAATATTGAGGAGAAGTTGCAGAGATTTTGATGGAGGCTATGCCATGGCAGGGCTAATAGGAAATGGTGCCGGCTTTGTGGTAAGAGATCCTATTGGGATTAGGCCGGCTTATTACTATGCAGATGATGAAATCGTAGTGGTGGCCTCAGAAAAGCCACCAATCAAAACTGCTTTTGATATTGATTACAAGCAAATAAAGGAAATTCAACCCGGCAATGCGCTCATTTTTAATAAGGATGGGTCATATGGGGAGTTCGAAATTATCCCTCCAAAGGAGAAAAAATCCTGTAGTTTTGAAAGGATTTATTTTTCAAGAGGAACTGACCCTGATATTTATAAAGAGCGAAAAAATCTAGGCAGGGCTTTGGTACCTCAGATATTGAAAGCCATTGATTTTGATCTTAAGAATACCGTTTTTTCCTATATTCCCAATACTGCTGAAACTGCTTATTATGGAATGATAGAAGGCCTTGAAGATTACCTTAGTGCCAAAAGAAAAGAAATTCTGATAGAAGGTAAACCGCATTTGGATGATCTAGGTGAGTTGCTAAATTTCAGGCCGAGAGTCGAAAAACTGGTCAGCAAGGATGTCAAATTGAGAACATTTATCACCAATGACTCTGATAGGGATGTAATGGTGTCAAATGTTTATGACACAACCTATGAGGTAATCAGATCAGGGATAGATACCATTGTTTTAATTGATGACAGTATCGTCAGAGGAACCACTATCGAAAAAAGTGTCCTCACAACCTTAGACAAGCTTGAGCCAAAGCGCATCATTATTGTTTCTTCTGCCCCTCAAATAAGGTTTCCTGATTGCTATGGTATAGACATGTCCAGGATGAAAGATTTTATCGCTTTTAGGGCAGCCGTTCAATTGATAGAGGACAATGATGGAATGGATAATCTTTTGGAAAGGGTTTATGACAAATGTGTAGCTCATCCTGAGTCAGAAGAGAATTATGTAAAGGAGATTTACGAACCTTTTACAGATCAAGAAATCTCTGATAAAATTGCTTCTATTATTACTTCCGAAAATATCAAGGCAGGCGTTCATGTGATTTACCAAACGGTAGACAATCTTCATTCGTCCTGTCCGGCCCATACTGGAGACTGGTATTTTACAGGAAACTTCCCTACCAAGGGAGGGATTCGAGTGGTGAAAAAAGCCTTTGTCAATTATATGGAAGGAAAAGAAGAAAGGGCGTATTAAACCAAGGTATAAATGATTGATGTTGCTTTATTAAAAGAGATTTGTGAACTGCCGGGTGCTCCCGGTTTTGAGAAAAAAATCAGAGATTTTATCCTAGAAAAAGCCAAAGGCTTGGTAGATGAAATTGCTGTAGATAATTTAGGGAATGTCATTGCAATAAAGAAAGGCCAGAGAAACCCTGAGGGAAAGAAAGTAATGGTGGCTGCTCATATGGATGAGATAGGCTTTATTGTTACCCATATAGATGACAATGGTTTTTTGAGATTTCATACCCTTGGTGGCTTTGATCCGAAAACCCTTACGGCGCAGCGTGTAATTATTCATGGGAAAGATAAGGATATAATGGGCGTGATGGGTACCAAGCCTATACACGTGATGACCCCGGAAGAAAAAAACAAGCTGCCTAAAATTTCAGATTACTTTATTGATCTCGGAATGGATAAGGAAGAGGTTGAGAAATGGATTGAAGTAGGCGACCCCATCACCCGTGAACGTGAATTGGTGGAGATGGGCAATTGTGTCAACTGTAAGTCTATTGACAACAGAATTGCTGTTTTTATTTTATTGGAAACATTGAGGGTGTTGGAAGCTCCTGCCTATGATGTATATGCTACCTTCACTGTGCAGGAAGAAGTTGGTATACGGGGTGCACAGGTTTCTGCACACCATATTGATCCTGATTTTGGAATTGCACTTGATACCACGATTGCTTTTGACCTTCCGGGTGCTGCAGCACATGAGAAAATAACGGAATTGGGCAAGGGTACTGCCATCAAAATCATGGATGCTTCGGCCATATGTGATTATAGAATGGTTGCCTTTTTGAAGAAGACAGCTACCAAAAATAAAATCCCTTTTCAAACAGAGATTTTAACAGCTGGAGGTACAGATACTGCCGGAGTGCAGCGAATGGGGAGAAAAGGAGCCATCGCAGGAGCCATTTCAATTCCTACCAGACATTTGCACCAAGTTATTGAAATGGCTAATAAAGAAGATGTTCAATCAAGCATTCAACTTCTTAAAGCAAGCTTGGAAGAAATGGATAGTTTTGATTGGTCGCATTAAGTACTTGCCTTTCCATATCCCCTCCTTTAGATAAATTGATCTGGTATATGATTTTACTAATCGAAAATTAAAAATGTCCCGTATTTTTTAAATGCGGGACATTTTTATGTAATCTTGATAATTTTAATGGCTTTGGTTGGGCAGCCTTCGTGAATGGAATTTAGGATTTCACTTTCTTTTTCGAAGCCTTCTTTCCCAGATACCTTTTCAAGTCATCATAACCCAAGTGTTCGTGGTTACTGATCGAAAAGGAGTATTTGTCTGTAAAAACCAAAATTAGCTGTTTGAAAACTTTTTTATTGGCGACTACTTCCTCTTCTTGCCAAGCCAGTAAGTCTGTCATACTGTATTTTTTTCGCTGGCCTTTGAGTGGGAGCCAGATTTCAATCTTGTCTTTTCCTGCAGCTAAAAATTTGTATCCTGCCATCATCTTTACCAATATAAGCAATAGTACTATGGTAATGAGGGTGCATCCAATCAGGTAAAAAAGGAAAGGGAATTCACGTGACTGGTTAAAGTCATACAACAAATAACTTAAGCCGATGAATAATAGAAGGACCACAAACCCTAGGGACATGTAGGTACTTTTTTTTGGTTTACAACTTACCATCTCTATTTTGTAATTGTTTCAATTTGCTTTTTGAGAAATCTATTAATTCAGAAAAGAATTGAATAAAATAAGATTCGAAAACAGCATGATTTTCTTCAAGAAATTGAGGCGCTAATTCCATTTTTGAATCAAATGATGTCCGGTATGATAACCCCGTGAACGACCGCTGTATACCAGCCTTAGTGCCATAGGCTATCAACCAGTTTTCTTTCTTCATGTACTTAAAAGGCATCAGAAACTTCGGAGGAAGAATCGATTTGTTGGCGTCCAATAAATCGTAAACTGATTGAGCAAACTCCTCTAAAGGTACATTACTGTATTTTTGCCAATGAATGGCCAAGAAGTAATCGAAGTACATATCTGTAATCACAGAAGAATATCTTGAAAATTCAGGCTTTAAAATTTCTTGGGCTTCCTTAACCAGTTTATGTTTGTCTGTGAAACTATCGATTTCTCTATGTAGCATGATTCCCGTGACAATTTCTCTTTCAAATTGTTCATCAATTTTTCCTCTAACAAAATCCCCGATAAAATTACCGATTAATACTTTGGGCTGGTCAAAGGATAAGTAAGCATGTGCTAAGAAATTCATGCGATTAAAAAAGGAATGATTGACTAAATTTAGGAATGATTTACTTAACCTTGAATCTTAATATATCAAATAACAAATGACAAATATAGCGGAAGAATTATTATATACCACAAAACTTTTACAAATGGAATGGGCCGAAGACCTTGCCCAATTCAGATCTTTGACTTTTAGAAAATCCATCAAGGACAAAGTACAGGCAGGAGTTTGTTGGTATCCGGTGCAGTTGAATAAAATAAAATGGTCTTTTTCAGATCAGTTGGTGATTGAAATTTCAGTCAAAGAAGCTTTGTCAAACCATGGGTTTCATTCAGGTAAATCCATTAGTTTGTTTTCCAATGCAGAGGAAAATGACATTCAAACAACCTACCTTAATGGGGTAGTAAACAATGTCAAAGGTAATGTGATGACATTAAGTTTGAATACCGAACGTCTTCCCGATTGGGTAAATGAAGGGGGGATAGGGGTTAACCTGATGTTTGATGACACTACCTATAAGGTGATGGCAAGTACCATGGAAGCAGTTACTGCATCTGAAAACAATAGGTTGGCCTATTTGAAAGAAGTGATTTTGGGACATGGAAAACCTGAATTTACGGCCCAATCGATAGGAGGGTCGGAGCTACTGAACGAGGGGCAAAACAAGGCCTTGGAGTTGATTGAACAAGCAAATGACCTGGCCATAGTACATGGGCCTCCGGGTACAGGCAAAACCACCACCCTAGTACAGGCAATTGCATCTGCCACGCACAAGTATGACCAAGTATTGGTATGTGCCCCTAGTAACGCAGCGGTTGATTTATTGGTGGAAAGAATGGGGGACGCGAATCTGGACGTGCTACGGATAGGTCATCCGGCAAGAATAGATGAGAAAATAATTCAGCGAACTTTAGATGCGAAAATTCTGGCACACCCCTCCTATAAAGAATATAAAAAATTACGTAAAGCGGCAGAGGAATACCGACGGAAAGCCAATAAGTTTAAGCGAAATTTTGGACATGCTGAAAGGGAGAAGCGGAAAATGAATTATAATGAGGCCGGTAAATGTCAAGCAGAAGCAAGGCAGTTGTATGATTACATGACCCATTCCATTCTTGGCTCCTGCCAAGTGGTTGCCTGTACCTTGGTGGGTGCAGCATCTAATCTGCTGAAAAATAAGGTTTTTCAGGTTGTATTTCTGGATGAAGCTGCCCAAGGGCTGGAACCGGCCACCTGGATTCCAGTAACAAAAGCACAAAAGGTAGTATTGGCAGGAGATCATTGTCAGCTACCTCCTACGATCAAATCCAGAGAAGCAGCCAAAGGACTTCAAAACACGCTCTTTGAGAAAGCCATTACCAATCAACCTGAAGCAGCTCAGCTTTTGTCCGTACAATATAGGATGGCGGCGGAAATTATGGGGTTTTCAAACCTCGCTTTTTATGACAATAAATTAATCGCAGCAGCCAATACCCAAAATCATTATTTGGAAGAAGGGGAAGCGTCTTTGGCCTTTGTAGATACTGCCGGTAGTGGGTTTTTGGAATTCAGAGACAGGGAAACCCTTAGCATTAGCAATAAAGAAGAAGCCTTTATGTTGCTTACCTTATTAAAGGATTTATTGAAGAGGATAGGAATAAATAAGAATGAAAGCCAAGCTTGGCAAGTAGGTTTGATTGCTCCCTACAGTGCACAGGTGAGGCTATTAAAGGAAATGGTAGCCCTGGACCCGGAGTGGCTATTCCTCAAACAAATGGATCAAAATTTGACCATCAGTACGGTGGATGGCTTTCAGGGCCAGGAGCGGGACATTATCCTCATTAGCCTTACCCGATCAAATGAGCAAGGTGAAATTGGTTTTTTAGCGGATACCAGAAGAATGAATGTGGCACTGACCCGCGCAAAAAGAAAACTCATTGTATTAGGTGACAGTGCAACCATTGGCAACAATGGCTTTTATCAGTCCTTTCTAGATTTTGTGCAAGAGAAAGGTGCTTACCATAGCGTTTATGAATTTATGGATCAATAGTTTCTCTTATTCTGTTTTTGCTTCATAACCACTCATATAAGCATGGTTTAACAGAGCCAGTGTGTCTCCGAAACTAGAAGCTGCATTCATGATATCTTCAGGAATTTCATGTCCGTTTAATTTACTTAGCAAAATCCCATAGAGGGTATTGATGAAAATTTGGATTTCATGCTCAGGAACGTCTTCTTGGCTTTCAGCTATTAATTGTAGCAAGTGGGGCTGGGTTTTGCGGTAAACAGCAATATACTCGGTTTCTTCTTTTAATAGTTGCCAGTGAATTTTAGCCAGGTGATCTACCAGTTTTTGTGTTTTTTGTAGGTGGCCTTTTTCTTGAATTCCCTCTTGCTCCATTTCCTGAATCATACCTGAAAGCCATAACTTTGTTTCCTCTTTGTCTTCGGTTTGGACATTTTTGTGTCCCAAGACATATTCATTGACCTCTTTCATATCAAATTGGTATGCCCTAAGCAAGTCTTCCATTCGATACAAGTACAAAATGTATTCGATAATATTTTCTTTTTTCTTTTTGTCCGCTATAGATTTCATGTGTTTGTCTGCTATTCTTGTTGTAAGGCCTGAAGCTCGGATGCGATAAAACGGTCCCATCTATCTTGCATTTCAGGATTGTGAGGTTTGGTAGACTGAGCGTCATATTGTTCATCCAGTCTTTTCCAATCTTTAAAATTCTCTTTTATGATCTTGTTTAACTGAGTTCTGTGATTCTTTTTGTCAAATTTATAATTGTTTACTGCTTTAAGTATTCGATGGCCTATGATCTGAGCAATTAAATAATGTCCATTTTCATGATGCAGTACACGCTCTTTTGTTGCTGTATCACGAGTTTCGAAAAAGTCATTTTTCACTTGACTCAATTCTTTGTGAAGATTTATTTTAACCTCAATATCCAGACTTACATGGTCTCCTTTATTATTGATGTTTAAAATTTCAATCTCACAAGTACTTTGGGTTATGGCATTGATTGTAGCCCTATTTCCTATTAAACTGACCTTTTTAAAGTCATTCCAATTGAGTGGCCGATTGGGGTTTATGGAAACCACACCCCCTTTTACGGCCTCGTTAATCTCACGCGGTTCGTTTGTCGAAAACAGGAGGGGCCAAAGGGTAAAGAGAAGAAAATAAAGTTTCATTTGAAGCATTAGATTCAGTTATTTTCGAATTTAAGCATTATCCTCATCGCTTGAAAGTCTTCTCTACCAAGCTTCAGGTGTTAAACTTCTAATTTATATGGACAAAACATATTAAAACACTAACTATTTACTACTTTTGCACTTAGTATGAACATGGATAAAATAAGAAATTTCTGTATAATTGCCCATATTGACCATGGCAAAAGTACACTAGCAGACCGACTTTTACAATTCACCAACACGGTGACGGAGCGGGAGATGCAAGACCAGCTATTGGATAGTATGGATTTAGAAAGGGAGCGGGGGATTACGATTAAATCGCATGCCATCCAAATGAATTTCCCTTATAAAGGGGAAGAGTATACCTTAAACCTAATAGATACTCCCGGTCATGTGGATTTTTCCTACGAAGTGTCAAGGTCTATTGCCGCATGTGAAGGTGCACTTTTGATCGTGGATGCTTCCCAGGGTATAGAGGCACAGACCATATCTAATCTTTATCTGGCCATAGGACATGATTTGGAAATTATTCCGGTCTTAAATAAAATTGATCTTCCCGGTGCCCAGCCTGAGGTAGTTGCTGAGGAAGTAATGGAAATGATTGGCTGTGACAGAGAAGACATTGTCTTGGCTTCTGGCAAAGAAGGCATCGGTATTGAAGACATTTTAAATGCCGTGGTGGAAAAGGTGCCGGCGCCTAAAGGAGATGTAGATGCCCCTTTACAAGCCATGATCTTTGATTCCGTGTACAATCCCTTCCGAGGCGTAGAAGTACTGTTTCGAGTATTCAATGGGACTATTAATAAAGGAGACAAAATTAAGTTTGTCAATACCGGTAGAGAATATGAGGCAGATGAGATTGGAATTTTAGGAATCCAACAAAAACCACAAAATGAATTACAAGCCGGGAATGTAGGCTATTTGATTTCAGGAATAAAAGTGGCCAAGGAAGTCAAAGTAGGGGATACCATTACCCATGTCAAAAGACCATGTAGTAATACCGTTCAAGGGTTTGAGAATGTGAAACCGATGGTTTTTGCGGGTATCTACCCGGTAGAAACAACGGATTTCGAAGAACTTAGGGCCTCTATGGAGAAACTGCAGCTCAATGATGCTTCCTTGGTTTGGGAACCGGAAACCTCAGCTGCCTTAGGATTTGGCTTTAGATGTGGATTCCTTGGAATGCTTCACATGGAAATCATTCAGGAACGGTTGGAGAGAGAGTTTGACATGACTGTCATTACCACTGTACCTTCAGTACAGTTTAGGGCCTTACTGAATGATGAAACATTTGCTGTAGTCAATGCACCCTCGGATATGCCGGAGCCAAATCTTTTCAAGCACATAGAGGAACCTTTCGTTAAAGCCTCCATCATTACCGCTTCAGATTATGTAGGACCGGTTATTCAATTGTGTATGGAGAAAAGAGGGCAAATAAAAAATCAAGTATATTTGACCTCAGACAGGGTGGAATTGACCTTCGACATGCCTTTGGTTGAAATCGTTTTTGACTTTTTTGATAAGCTTAAAACCATTTCCAGGGGTTATGCATCTTTGGATTATGAATTGATAGGGTTTAAGCAATCCCATATGGTCAGATTGGATGTGATGCTAAACGGTGAGCCTGTTGATGCCCTTTCAGCGATTGTCCATAGAGATAAAGCCTACGAATGGGGTAAGCGACTTTGTGAAAAGCTAAAGGAATTGGTACCGAGGCAAATGTTTGAAATTGCCATACAGGCAGCCATAGGAACCAAGGTTATTGCCAGAGAAACGGTAAAGGCCTTGCGAAAAAATGTATTGGCGAAATGTTACGGAGGGGATATTTCCAGAAAGAGAAAGCTCCTAGACAAGCAGAAGAAGGGTAAGAAAAGAATGCGTCAGGTAGGGAATGTGGAAGTTCCTCAAGAAGCGTTTATGGCAGTGCTTAAACTGGATTAAGCTGACAGTATCAATAAAAAGAAATTACAAAGGGGTAACCTGTAGTTACTCAATATTTTAGGAGATTTTGTAAGAAAAAATACCTATGCAAGAAAGAGAAGGATTAATAAGGATTGATGGTAAGAAAACATCCGCCACCATTAAAGATGAAATAGCTGCGGAAGTAGTTTTACTTAAAAAAAACAATAAAAAAATACCTCACCTGGCCGCAATTCTAGTTGGGAATGATGGGGCCAGTCAAACTTATGTAGGCGCAAAAGTAAAAGCTTGTGAAAAAGTTGGCTTTGGCTCTACCTTGGTAAGGTTGGAAGAAACCGTATCGGAGGAAGCGTTGCTGAATGAGGTCGAGAAAATAAATGACAACCCGGATATTGATGGCTTGATTGTGCAACTGCCATTGCCGGACCATATATCTGTGGAAAAAGTTACGGCCAAGATCAAGCCGGAAAAAGATGTAGATGGCTTTACCCCGGCAAATGTTGGAAGGATGACGCTGGGATGGCCGGCTTATATTGCAGCCACTCCTTATGGAATTGTTGAGTTATTAAAGCGGTATGAAATAGAGACATCTGGAAAGCATTGTGTGGTGATTGGTAGAAGTCATATTGTAGGTTCTCCTATGAGTATTTTGATGGCCAGAAATGCCTACCCGGGCAACTGTACAGTTACCATTACGCACAGTAGGACGCAGAACTTGAAAGAAATTGCAAGGAGTGCAGATATACTGATTGTAGCCATTGGGAGAGAGGGATTTGTGACCGGAGACATGGTTAAAGAAGGTGCAGTGGTGATTGATGTAGGCATTCACCGAATCCCTGATGCTTCAAAAAAGAGTGGTTTTAGGTTGGTTGGTGATGTCAACTTCCAAGAGGCAGCAGCCAAAGCCTCAGCCATTACTCCTGTACCGGGAGGGGTAGGTCCAATGACCATTGCTTCCTTATTGTACAATACTTTATTGGCAGCCAAAGGGGAAGTTTACCAATAGGGTTTTTAATTAATGTAAACAAAGCGGTTCAATTACCCGCTAGACCAAAAATTATGAAAGACAATAAAAATACGCTTTCCAGTGAGCAATATTTGCCATTGATGGAAGCTTTCTATACCATACAAGGTGAGGGGATGTTCTCCGGACAACCTGCCTATTTTATTCGCCTGGGAGGATGTGATGTTGGATGTGTATGGTGTGATGTGAAGGACTCGTGGGATGTGGAAAGGTGGCCAAAAGTGGCCATTGAAGATATTGTAGCAGAAGCGGCCTCTTATCCAGCACGATTGGTAGTAATCACGGGAGGAGAACCTTTGATGCATGATTTAGGGCCATTGACCCACTTATTAAAAGAGAAGGGCTTTCAAATAAACATGGAAACATCAGGAGCTCACCCCTTTAGTGGAACAATTGATTGGACTTGTTTGTCACCCAAAAAATTCAAGCAGCCATTGCCTGAGGTTTATGCGCATGCAGACGAGCTAAAAGTAGTGGTTTACAATAAAAGTGACTTTGATTTTGCGCTTAAACATGCTAGATTGGTCAATGAGAAATGTCATTTACTCTTGCAACCGGAATGGTCTAAGGCGGAAAAGATGACCACTTTGATCATTGATTTTGTGAAGGAAAATCCTGCTTGGAGGGTTTCTCTTCAGACCCATAAATACATGGAAATACCTTAGGACAGCATGTTTAGAAAATTCCTTATTCTCATATCGTTTGTAAGTTTATGTTTTCAAGCAAAGGGGCAGGAATTTTCTATAATTGACAAAAAGGCCATAAAATACTTTGAAGAAGGAAATGCTTTTCTGCAGAGAAAACAGCTTCCTGAAGCCAAGGAGAAATACCAAGCAGCCTACGAAAGGAGTACTGATTTTTATGAGGCCTATCTCAAACATGCCCAGGTATTGTTAAGCAGTGGAATGTTGGAGGAAGCACTTCGGGTTACAAAAAAGGGGCAATCAAGAATTCCGATTAAAGCCAATGATTTTTTTAAAGGTAAATTGGCCTGGATCGAAAGTCAAATTTACTTGGCTCAAGGCAAGTTCCAATTGGCCTTGGATACTTTTGATGCCAATCGCCTTTTTTTGGATGAGGACTTTGTGAAGTCGGCGGATTATTTAGAGAAGTTGCAACAGTTTGAGATCATCGCTGAAGGGATAAAAAATCCAATTAGCATTAGTAAAAATCGACTGCCCGGCCCTCTAAATCAATTCAAGCTTCAATATTTCCCTGTACTAACTGCCGATGGTAAACGCTTGTTTTTTACAAAAAGGGATGGGATGTCAGCGAAGCTAGATGAGGACATTTATTTCTCTGACCACGATGGGGAGACTTGGTCTAGTCCCGAGTCCATCTCCGAATTAATTAACACAAGATTCAATGAAGGGACCTGTACAATTTCGGCAGATGGGAATCTTTTAATTTTTACTTCCTGCAATACCCCTGCTTCCCATGGAAGCTGCGATTTATACATCACCGCACGAGTAGACGGGCTTTGGCAAAGTCCGGTAAATATGGGGCGGAATGTAAATACCAGGTTTTGGGAATCCCAACCTTCCTTGTCAGCAGATGGTAGCTTATTGTTCTTTTCATCCAATAGACCGGAAGGCGAAGGAGGGATTGATATTTGGGTTTCTGAGCGACTTGATGATGGTGCCTGGTCTAAAGCCAAAAATTTAGGTCCCAATATTAATACCAAAAAGGATGAGGTTTCCCCCTTTATATTTTTTAACAATACTGTTTTGTTTTTCGCTTCTGATGGACATCCGGGATTTGGGGCTAAGGATATTTATAGGAGTAGTATTGGTCGAACAGGTTTTGGGAAGCCTTCCAACATGGGCTTTCCAATCAATGACCAAAAAGACCAGCTGGCATTATTCATTACAGCCCAAAAAGATTTTGCCTATTATACAGAAAACAGCTATTACCAGGGGAAAGTAGATAGCTCTTTCCTTTATCGTTTTGAATTTCCCGAAGAAATTGATTTAGGCCATAAATTGATTGTCACCCGAGGGAAGGTGATCAACGAAGAAACAGGGGAAGCAGTGGAAGCGATTCTTTCATTGGTGGACCTTGAAAGGGACAGTACCATGTACAGTTTTAAATCTGATGGAAAAGATGGGGCTTTTACCATGATTTACCCGGATAAGGAAAAAACGGGGCTCTACGTAGAAAAGCAGGGGTACATGCCAAAAATTTATAATGTAGATAGGGATAGTTTAAGAAATAAAGTTGGCTTTCAGATTTTACTGGAACCCATAGCTTCCGGAAAACACTTTATTTTTGAAAATATTTTCTTTGATTTTGACAAGTCGATCTTAAAGAAAGCATCAATAAGCTCTCTTAAAAAACTAAAAAAGTTTTTACTTGCCCATCCCGAAGTCAATCTTTTAATTGTAGGGCATACTGATAATATTGGGGATTCGGAATACAATTCAGAGTTAAGTTTGCGAAGGGCTGAAAGTGTTAAAGAATATTTGCTAAAGGAGGGAATTTCTGCGACGAGACTGAAAATTGAAGGAAGGGGATCAACTGAGCCAATTCAGTCCAATGATACAGAAGAAAATAGGGCGCTTAACCGAAGGATAGAAGTTTTTATACTGTAAAAGAAATTAAAGCAGGAATTTTTTTTAAACTCTATCCTGAGTACATTGTTAATATTTGACGATCATTGGTCTAAGCTCCTTTTTACTTGAGGAATCTGATTGGAATGTTCAAAGAATTTGTATAAAATTGATTGATTGTTTATTTCAACTTTACAATATGAGGAAAGCCATACTTATAGTTATTACCCTTCTTTCCGTTAATTTTTTGGTGCATTCCCAAACGAGAACCATACGTGGGACGGTGACATCGTCCGAAGATGGATTGCCTATTCCTGGGGTTACTGTTCAGGTAAAAGGTGCAGGGAGTGGAACGGTTACTGATATTGACGGCGACTATCAAATAGCAATTGAAGGAAATGAAAATGTGCTAGTGTTTCGATTTGTGGGGATGGAGTTCCAGGAAGAGCTTGTCGGCAATAGAAGCATGATTGATGTCAGCCTAAAACCGGAGGTTACTTCTCTGGCGGAGGTAGTGGTAACTTCTTATGGAGACCAAACCAGAAGAGAAGTGACGGGGGCCATAGCCTCCGTTAAGGGAGAAATTTTTCAGGATCTTCCCATGCAATCCTTCGATAGAGCCATGCAAGGCAGGGTAGCCGGTGTGCAAGTTACTTCCAGTTCCGGGCAGCCGGGAGGTACTTTAACGGTTCAAGTTAGGGGAGTAGGCTCTATCAATGCCGGAACTGAGCCGCTATATATTGTAGATGGGGTTCAAATTGCATCAGGAGGGCTTTCCGGTCAGGGGAGCCAAAATGCTTTGTCTTCCATCAATCCGAGCGATATTGAATCCATTGAGGTATTTAAAGATGCTGCAGCTGCTGCCATTTATGGAGCCCAGGCGGCAAATGGGGTAGTTTTAATCACCACAAAAAAAGGTAAACTAGGAAAAACCAAGGTTCGTTTTTCAGCCCAGGAAGGAATCGTTCAACCCATTGGGTTCTATGATGTGATGAATGCCTCAGAACTTGCATCCATTAAGCGTCAGGCATATATTAATGCAGGACTCAACTACAGAACAGTAGAGAATATCTTTGGCAGCCCAAGTGATACTGATTTACAAAACTCTGATTGGATAGATGCTTTATACAGGGATGGACGAATGAGTGTTTATGATATTTCTTTAAGCGGAGGTGATGAACGCACAAAGTTTTTTCTTTCAGGTTCACATACTTACCACCAGGGTCAGATCATTCAATCGGATTATACCAGATCTACAGGCAGAATGAACTTGTCACACAAGGTCAATGAAAGGCTCACCATTGGGGCCAATTTTTCTCTTGCCAAACAGGTAACCAATGGATCGATTGATCGAGGGAATTTTGTCAATAGCCCTTTTGTGGCAGGTTATGCGGCCAGACCCAATGTACCTATCTATAATGAGGATGGAAGCTATGCAGAATATCCATCCGAACATCTTTTTGGATACAATATTGTGCAAGGTGTCAATGAGGAACTTAGGCGGGGAACAAGTTACCAGTCAGTGTCTAACTTGAATATGAACTACAAAATATTACCATGGCTGGGATTTACGGGGTTTGCCGGATTGGACTTTTCAGACAATAGGGATGAAAACAACAGGCCTTCTACTATACCGATATTTGCCAGCTATGGTGGCTCCTCCTATTTTGCAGACGCAAGAATTGTTAATTCAAATGCGAATGCCAATTTCAATGTGGATAAAACGCTTTTTGAGGTACACACCATTAGTGGGATCTTAGGTTACGAGTATAAAAAGGAAACCCAAGAAACCAATTCTGCAATAGGTCGTGGATTTCCCAATCCTGTCTTGAGGTATTTGCAAAATGCAGCAGTCCCCTTTGATGTAAGCGGATTTTATACAGAATACATAAGGTCAGGATTTTTTGGTCAAGCAAAATATGATTATGATGACAAGTACAACTTTGACCTTACCGTAAGGAGGGATGGCTCTTCCAGATTTGGTAGCAATGCCAGGTGGGGGACTTTTGGAGCGGTGTCTGCAGGTTGGAGGATTTCTTCGGAACCTTTTATGAAGAATACCGATTGGGTGGATAATCTAAGGTTAAGGGCATCTTACGGTATCACGGGGAATTCAAGTATTGGCAATTTTGAATCTAGAACCTTGCTTAGTACGGCAGGACAATACCTGGGAGGAGGAGCTTTAAGCTTTGTTCAACTGGGTAACGACTTATTAACTTGGGAAGAATCTGTATCTACTAATTTAGGCGTAGATGCTACCCTATTTAATGGAAGAATAATTGTAACCTTAGATGCTTGGAGGAAGGATTCTCGGAAGCTACTTTTTGACACCAGACTGCCTTTGGATTCAGGCTTTGGAAGCATCACAAGAAATGCCGGGAAACTACGTAATCAAGGGATAGATTTTGATATACAGACCACCAATTTGATCATTGGTAAGTTCAGATGGTCCTCAAGTTTCAATACTTCTATTTTCTCCAATGAATTGTTAGAACTTTACGAAGGCTTAGACCGGATTGGGAATGACTTAATTGTCGGAAAACCCATTTCCTTTTTATATGGATATGAGTATGCGGGCGTAAACCCGGCAAATGGTTCCCCGATGTACTATGATGAAAATGGCGAATATACCTATCTTGTTACAGATGATGATTTGAAGTACCTGGGAAGTACCTTACCGTGGACATATGGAGGACTTTCTAATACTTTTAGATATGGGCCGGTGAGTTTAGAAGTATTTTTCCAATACCAATATGGGAATATAGCTTTCAACCAGGATTTATATAACCTGGCCCAAGCAGGGTCCATCGGACAGGACAACCAAACGAGGGATCAATTGTATTTTTGGCGAGAACCGGGACAAATAACCAATGTACCTATTCCTTATGAGGGAGGGCGTATACCCGGTCATTCAGGCTACCAACAGACCTCTACCAGACTTGTTTCTGACGGGAGTTATATCAGGCTCAAGCAGGTGACTTTGAATTATAACTTACCGAAAACTTTATTGAATAAAGTCAAGATTGAAGAAGTAAATGTATTTGTTCAGGGAATAAATTTATGGACTTTCACCAAATACAATGGTTTGGACCCTGAGGTGAATTCATTGGGTTCAACCTATGGAACCTACCCTAGCTCCAAACAAATGACGGCAGGTATCAACTTAACCTTTTGAAATTGAGATGATAGATAGGATGATAAATAAAATAGTTTATTCGGGTATAGCTTTTCTTTTGTTTGGGTGTACTGATTTGACCACCGATCCAAGGCAAAGTCTAACGCCGGAGGTTGCATTAAATGATGTGTCCGGTTACCAGTCTGTTGCCAATTCCATGTACAATAGAGCTACAAGTTTCGGTTATTATGGCCAAACCATGATGATAGCCCCTGAAATATTGGCGGACAATTTAAAAACAATAGCCAATACAGGAAGGTACCAAGGAGAAGAGGCCAATAGTGATAGGGACCATATCAATATTTGGGGACTGGCTGTCTATGGAGGAATAAATGATGCCAACCTAATTATCGAAGGGATTGATGATGAAGAGGTCTCAGGAGATGAAGATGTAAAGTCATTTATTAAGGCAGAGGCCTATTTTATGCGGGCACTTTTTTACTTTGACCTGTGCAGGGTTTATGGATATGAACCCGGTAGGGAGATAAATGGGTTCAATTTGGGGCCGATAATGAGATTAACCCCAACTTTAGTCGCTTCTGAGGCCAATGAGTACCAGTCGAGATCAACAGTTGAAGAAGTATACGAACAAATAGAAAGTGATTTATTGGAAGCCATTCCCTTGGTGGGATACGCCCCTATTGGTTCTGATGGGGTATATTATGCGAATACCGGAGCAGCTTTAACCCTCCTTGCACGACTTTACTTATACTGGGGCAAAATGGCAGAAGCAGAGGAGGCTGCATCTTATGCGATGGAAATTATGGGCTTACTTACCAATGGTGAAGGTTTGCTGGAAGCTGACCAATACGTTCAAGGTTTTTCCAGAGCTCCGCACCCGGAATCCTTGTTCGAATTAGAGTTAAGAATCGTAGACTGGTCAGATGGAGAAGGTGTGAATAGCTCATTGAACTCCCTAGTCGCTGATAATGAGCCTGCAGCACAGTTTATTATTGGGGCTTCAGATGATTTGATGGCTGCTTACGAAGAAGGAGATGTACGAAAAAACTGCTGGTCAGCTACCACAAGGGAGGGCGTCGAAGGAGATGTTTATGCCAGTAGGAAATGGACTGGTTATAAAGGAGATTTTTTGGAAAACCTTCCTATTTTAAGGGCCTCAGAACTTTATTTAATAAGGGCAGAAGCCAGGTATGAAACCAATCCTGTCGGAGCACGTGCAGATATAAATGCCTTGCGTTCCAGACGAGGGTTGGGGGCAATTGATAATCTCTTATCTGGAGAGGCATTGCTCAACCGTATTTTATTGGAAAGAAGATTGGAATTTGCTCTTGAAGGACACCGCTGGTTTGACCTGAAAAGAAATGGGAAAGACATTAGCAAACATGATGGGTTTCTTGATGTGCCCTACACGGATTACCGTATTTTGTCGAATATACCTTTGGATGAAATTACATTGAATGAAAAACTGGAACAAAACCCCGGCTACTAATGAAAAAAGATAGACAATATAAGCTATTCGGATGGTTGTTGTTCCTAGGTTTGATGGTAGGGAATATTTCTTGCATGGAAGACTCAGGCTTTAATATCCTGTGGGAGGGAATGGAAGTGGAATTTGACGAAGCTTCATTACCCAATAATACCATTCAGAAAATCGTTACCAAATCCAGTGACAATCAGGTGGACCAAGAGCAAGTACGTATTAACTTGGTGGGGGCTCAGGTCAATACTCCAATCGAAGTGGAACTGGGCGTAGACCCAACCTCTACAGCAATAGAAGGAGTGCATTACAATTTGGAAACAAATAAAGTTACCATTCCTGCCAATAGTAGTTTTGTGGATGTTCCTATAGAAATTCTTACAGGAAATTTGGCTAGTGATGAACTGCCTGATCTTGTGTTGACGATAATCGATGCCGGAGAAACTAAAATCAGTACCAATTACTATCAATTGACTATAGAAATTAGGCTTTCATGTCCTTCTGAACTTGCCGGAATTTATACTTCGGTCACTGTAGGTTCTTTTGGAACAGTGAATTATCAAGTAACCATATCAGAGTTAGAGCCATTTACCTATAGGATATCAGACATCACAGGTGGTGTATATTCCGAACTATACGGAGAGAATGATAATCCTGCAGTATTTTCTGAATTGTGTGGAGAAATTACCATGACAGAGCAAGCGGATAATGTATTTGATAGAGCAGTATTCACAGGATCCGGTACGGTAAATGCCGATGGAACCATTAGGATTAGTTGGGAAAATGAGGTGGCCGAGCTGAGTGGCATTACCACCCTTACCCCTTCAGGGAATTAATTGTGGAGGAAGTTATAATGTAGAATTCTTTGTGAGAAATACTGGCAAAGGATATAGAAAAGAATAGACCTCTAGCGCAAGGTAAAGCGCTTTGCCCGAGGCTTGGCCATTAGCGATTAAACGGGTATGGCCCGAGATTGTGCAAGGGGGAAGGAAGGGGAAAAAATGATGAAATACTGTTTGTAACAGTAAAGGGATTAAGGTTTCGTGAAACCTTGTGACCGATCAAACAAAGCAAATCGGATGAGAAAGAGTATCGTTTTAATCATTTTTCTTTTATTAACATGGGAGTCCTATGGACAAAATCCGGTATTCTCTGATGAGGGAATGAAAAAGGTTCGATCCGGTGTTTTTCAAAAATTACAGGAAAGTGTAGGCAGGCATAGCCTTACCAACGAAGAAAAGATGCGCATTTCAAAGACCATGGGGATTCCACTTAGGATCAATCTGGCCAATAATCAATCCGCGACTTTTCAATATTTAGATGAAACATCTCATCCCGTTTATTTTACTACATTCAACCTGAAAGCTGCCAAGGCCACAGAAACCGATGCATTGCAAGAGGGGGGAAGCTTAAATTTGGGGCTCACCGGTCGCGACATGATTGTTGGGGTTTACGATCAAACTCGACCTAAATCCAATCACAATGAGTTTGGAAATAGGGTAACCCAATTAGATGGTTCTACAGAGGAAATAAGCAATCATGCGACGCATGTTACTGGGACAATTTTAGCCGCTGGAAACAATCCAAATGCCAAAGGAATGGCAACAGAAGCGACAGGTTGGGCATTCAATTGGGATGCTGATATATCTAAAATGACTCAAAATAGCTATGATCCTGAGCTTAATCCCGGCGGGCATTTGGTGTCCAATCACTCTTATGGCAACCTTATTGGTTGGTATAGAGACAGTAATCAAAATTGGAGTTGGGCAGGAAATGAGGGGGTAAGTAGCCAAGAAGATTATCGATTTGGTTACTATTCTTCCAAATCCAGACAGATAGATGAGTTGACTTTTGCCAAGCCTTATTATACCATTGTTTGGGCTGCAGGAAACGATCGTTCAGATGTGGGAGATGGCTCTAAACCTTCGGATGGGCCTGAAGATACAATCGGTCCGGAAGGGGTGTCCAAAAATAATATTACCGTGGGGGCTGTAAGTTTACTTCAAGACTATAGTACCCCTTCGGATGTTTTTATGAGTAGTTTTTCTAGTTGGGGCCCGGTAGATGATGGCCGTATTAAACCTGACTTTGTGGGCATGGGAGTGAATGTCTTTAGTTCTTCCGTTTCCAACGATGGGAGTGGTGACAGTTATGCTACTTTTAGTGGGACATCCATGGCTTCCCCAAATGTTACCGGTACATTGATGCTTTTGCAGGAATTGTATCATCAGAGAAATTCCGGTAGATACATGCGTTCAGCCACTTTGAAAGCACTTGCCATCCACACCACCAAGGAGGCAGGAATTGATCCGGGACCTGATTATATGTTCGGTTGGGGTTTGTTAGATGCAAAAGCCGCTGCAGATATAATCATTAATGAAGATGGTAGCTCCAAAGTAATGAGAGAATTACAATTGGAAGACAATGGAGATTATCAAATTGAATTTATTTCCAATGGGGTGGATCCGATAAAGGTAACCATCGCTTGGACAGATCCGGCAGGCTCCCCAGCGCCTGTGCAGCTAAATCCCGGGAATTTAATGCTGGTTAATGACCTGGACATGAGAATTGTGGATGAGAACGGAACAGTATATTATCCTTGGTCATTAAATCCTGCACAAGGCTCTGGAGCAGCAGCCTCAAGGAATAGTGATAATTTTAGAGACAATGTAGAACAGATACTGATTGAAAACCCAAGCCCACAGAAATACACTTTACAAATCAATCATAAAGGTAACCTTGTCAATGGGCAACAAGACTTTAGTATGATTTTTTCTGCAGGTGTCACTGATGGGCAAACCAGTACTTTGTATTGGATTGGAGGAAATGAGGAATGGGAGAACCCTGACAATTGGTCCCTTTCTTCGAATGGTCCAAGTGCAGGGATAATTCCTGATGAAGGTACCCGGGTTGTGATTGATCAACCTGATAATGGGGAGGTAATACAGTTAAATGAAGAGGCTAAGGTGTTCAGCCTAAATGTTTTTGGTGATGAACGCCATGTATTGGATCTAAACCAGCAAAATTTAATTGTAATAAATGGATTCCGCTCAGGTAACCAAAATATGGAGGTTAAAAATGGGAGCATTCTTTTGGATGGAGTGGATGAAAAGGAAAGTATTGTTGACTTTGGTCAAATTACCTTCTCGGAAGTGGATATAGAGATCATTGCAGGTAGATGGCAAGTATTGGCATTGCCTGAATTGGATGTTCTAAGCATTCATTCTGCGGATGTTGAATTTCTGGTCGACAGTGTATTTGTAGCTGATTTCAGCTTATTGGAAGGGGCTGAAATCGATGGAAGTTTAACTACAATTGTATTTAGTGAGCAATGGATAGTTGAGGAAAACGCAATGGTCAATCAACCTTTACATTTACTCTTTTTAGGTACAAATGGATTGTATCAGGATCTGCAAAAATTACCGGGCATCAACCTAACCAATAGTGGGGAGAATTTGGCTATCCTTGCATCAGGTGATTTTGAAAATCTGGTTCTTTCAGGACATACTGAAATAGAACAGCTATCAACTACTGTTAATAGCTTGGTTTTGGAACGGGATACTCAATTAACTTTAAATGATGGGGCTACCTTAACTATTTTGGAAAAGATTAGTCACGAAGATAACCTCGGAGGAAATTCACTGATTACTGCCACAGGTGAGGCTTCTATTTTCCATGATGTCTATACCAAGTATTGTTTTGAAGGTTTAAGCGTTGAGAATGTGGATTTATTAGGAGAGGCTGTCATTAACCTGGATCCACAGTCTTCAGTAGTTAATGCCGACAATTGGAGTAATATTTCCTGTGAAGATGTTATTTTCGTAAACTTTGATGTACGCTTCAATTGTGCCGGAGGGATTACAGAATTTATAAACTTAAGTGAAGGGAATATTAGTACCCTGAATTGGAGTTTTGCCGGCCTTGGAACCTCAAACCTCGAAAATCCTACCTTTGTGTTTAACTTTTCGAGAACTTATCAAATATCCCTTGAAGCCGCTGGTCCTTCAGGAATAAAGACTTTTCAAAAAAGCATTTCAGTGTCCTCCAATACCTTGGACAGGCCTGTAATTGTGGTGAATGGTTCTCAATTAAGTTCTCAATTGCCTG
The DNA here is from genome assembly GCF_030546805.1 of Cyclobacterium sp. 1_MG-2023. GTDB lineage: Bacteria > Bacteroidota > Bacteroidia > Cytophagales > Cyclobacteriaceae > Cyclobacterium. The sequence continues at coordinate 66,920 of NZ_JAUOPC010000018.1, forward strand.
CAGCATCTTATCAGTGGTACAGGAATGGGGTGCCAATTACAGATGCCACTTCCAGGTCTTATATTGCCATTGATGAAGGAACCTATCAAGTGGCGGTTATTGACAATCAATGCAACCGTATCTCCGATGTGGTTGTCATTTCCGGATCCGGTGATCTGAATCCAAATACCAGGGCCGGATATAGCATAGGTCCCAATCCCGTATCTGATCGGCTATCTCTGTTTATCAATAACGACTTTTTAGGTGAATTAAAGGTCAGCTTGTTTGATGTTACAGGAAAAAGAAAATTAGCGGATACTTTTTTTAAAAAGGAGCAGGCAATAGAATACTTGATGGATTTTAATTTCCCCTCTGGATTATATTTATTACAAATTCAGGCAGGAGGAGAATTATTATCTTTTAAGGTTTTACGAGAATAGATTGATTTATCATTCTTTAAATTCAGCTTTACTCTTCAAGGAAGACTTTTAATAAAGCCCCCTAATTACTTTTGAGCAATTAATCCCAAAAATAGGTAGGAGGCTTTTATTAAATAAATTATAGCTTAAACTAGTGAGGTTGATTAATGCCGGTTGAGATTACTGGTTATAGAATTCTTTTAGGTCTTCATCCACACTTTTCCAAACTGTTTTGGAAAAGAAAGTATTGATTGAAGCGGCCCATCCTGTACCTTCACCTTTGGTTGATACGACTACCTTCCCATCTATCAGTTCTACCGTTCTTGTCACTTTGCCGGGATGCAGGAGATGGGACCTTTCAAACCCGTACTTATCTACTTGATTGGCCATGGTATAGTTGGTGACAGAATTTTCAAAATAATTAATTTTTGTGATAACCGGGTTGGTAGGAGTCAGGATTTCTACCCAAGTTAATTTACAATCTTCTACCGGTGAATTGTCAGGAGTTGGGGCGATAAAGTTGGCCTGTTGAAGCATGGCATTGAAAACACTTGAAACGGTACAATCCGGATTTATGCTTGGATCACAGATTTCTGTTGCCAATTCATCTCCTTCTTTTGGGTAAATGTGGTAATTCTCATGTGAAGGGTCAAAAACATCCTGTAACTGACCATTATCACAAATTGTATTAACCGGGGTGGTGGGGTTTCCACTTTCTGGGCAGTTTACATCAAAAAACCATAGGGTTCCACCCTCTAAACATCCTGAAACATAAATACTTATTTCTCGACTTATTTGAGGGTCATAAGGAATGGAAAAGGTGCCACCGGAACTTACAAACCCATCAGTAGGGGAGGCCTCTCTGCATAATTTAAACGGTGGTGCTTGACCACCCTCTAGTAAAACAGGGCTTGTACTTGCCACCCATTCTCCGTTATACCGCACATCCATTCTATCCTTTTGGGTGTACATAAAATAGGAAATGTTTACTACTCCTGGTAAATCCCCCATATCATAGGTCTTTACTGTAATGCCATCTTGCCCATTTACTCGGGGAAATGATTGGCCATTTCCACACCTATTTTCTGAATCTACTATGGAGACATTGATGGATTGTTTCTCACTGATATTGTTATTTTGGTCATAGATGCTGTAAGCGACTACAAAATTACCTTTTTGAATAAAACTGGGAATACCAATGGCTACCGCGAAACTATTGTCAGTAGGATTTACAAGCTCCACAGGAGCATTCCAATGTTCTTGAGCACCTGCTACTTCTATGTAAATCCCTTTCAATTCCTCATTGGAATCAAAAGCAAAAGGTAAAAAGAGAAAGTTGTCATTGGTGATCAGCGCTGAAGAGATAGATACGGTTATCTTTATTTGATCCGGATTTTTGGCCGAAGGCATATTCCCTTCCTCCAGCTCACCGTAAATTATAAGCTCTTTATTTAATTCATTGGGTTGGGTATTTGGATCAATGGGCTGTTTTACCAGTAGTCTGGTATCTATTTCTGCTCCTTCATCAGGTGTGCAAGAAAGGGTTAGAAATCCAATGAATGCTGCGAGTATAATTTTTAGTTGAGATTTCATTTTTTGAATATTAATAGGGGGTTAAAGGAATTATAGATTAAGTAGGCCAAACCTTAAGGAGACTATCGCTGAAGTGTCTGACAATTGTCCATAAGGTGTCTCAGCATAGGCACCGCTTTTCAATAAAGACAGCCTCAACTCGATACGCTTGCTTAATGCAATACCTGCAGAAGCGAAATAGCCAAAATAGGGTGTGATTACCGCTTCTGCTGAACTGGTTTTTGCCGTAGTCGTTTTCTCCGGGTAATCTTCATTTGACACTCCATTGATTTCTACCCTTTGGTTGATGGATGTGGTTGTTTTTGAACTTTCTCCCAAACCACTGCCTAGTTGGAGGCCTGCTCCCAAGGAGAATAACCTATTCAGTTTATAATGAATAGAAAGTGGGACTTCTATGGTGGTTAGGTTAAATTTTTCTGTGTAGGTTGAAAATTGGTCAAACTGATATTCAGGGTCTTTATCAGTCCCATTTGCTTCCAGGGTATACCCTCTCTTGGTGTAGTTTATTCCTGTGCCAAAAGATACTTTTCTGTTGAAAGTATAATTTGCATACAAGCCAATAACCGGCTGGTATTGATAAGGCAGGTTTCCTTCCACTTTAAAGTTATCAGTTACTGTTCCTTCAAAAGTGGAGATCATGTTTTCTAACCCTTTTTTTGCAGCACCGGAAGGTGTGTTGGCTGAATAGCCTAGCTGAAAGCCAATAGAAAACGATTTCTGTAATACATTGCTTAATGTATCTTGAGCTGAACTTGTGAAAGTCAGAAAGAAATAGATTAGTGCGCTGATTGCTATTGTTCTTTTATAACACATAGTGGTTTTATTTGGAGTGATTGATGGTTACCTTATTTCTTTCTTTACCAAGCTCCATTATTTGTAGGGGGAGTTAATTTGAACCTTGGTGAAATTTGATTTCGAGAAAAGGCAATTACCATTAAGGTGTCTGGGAATTCTAAGGTGTTCCCAATTTCAAAGTGGGCAAGGAGCGACATAAGTCGCTTCTTCCGGACATTTGTCCTAATATTTAATGAGTTTTAGGGCAAAGCTTTACGTTATCTTAGATCGTTTTTACTCATGTTAGCTTTAACTTAGTTTTTCAAATACTAGGTAGATTGAGGGTTTTTGCATGGGGTAATAGGTTTAAATTAGAAAATAGATTAACTGTGTTTGATGTAAATTGGATGTCTATCTTTTAATATTCTTAAATCTAATACCGTTTATTTTTAGCGCTTTTTAAAATTTTTTTCGTGAACATGGATTGATTAGCCGTGAGAGTGTGCTATCAATTCATCATCTTAGTTCAGAAATGATCTTTTAAAAGGGCTGAAATGCTTTTGTGCGGGATTGTAGATTGTTTCGACTCATGGCATCAATTCCGGGAACTGACGCAAATAACCAACGGAATCTAGCATGAGGAAAAGCTTTTCTAATCCGTTATCACCCAAATAGAAAAGAGTTGTTTCACAAGGCTGTTTTTACTAAACAGAAGAAATGGGTATCCAAATAACAAAGCAGTGATATTTGTATCTTTTTTATGTAACTTTGTGGCCTCAATTGAAAAGAAAAAATGGTACACGTTTGTCGGAAAGAGCATTTTAATGCAGCCCATAAATTATGGAATCCGAAATGGTCTGAGGAAAAGAATAAATCGGTCTTTGGACCTTGTTCCAATGCGAATTGGCATGGGCATAATTTTGAACTGATTGTCACGATCAAGGGGAGGCCTGATGAGGATACTGGATTTGTAGTAGACCTGAAACAGCTAAGCAATCTTATTCGGAAGGAAGTCATTGATAAAGTAGATCATAAAAATCTTAATATAGATGTCCCTTTTATGCAAGGGAAAATGGCTAGCTGTGAGAATTTGGTCATGGAGTTTTGGAAAATCCTTCAGCCTCGTGTGGATAAAATCGTTAAGGATGGCCGGCTTTATAAGTTGACCTTGTATGAAACCCCTCGGAATTTTGTAGAATATTATGGGGAGTAAATGCCCAAACCCCATTTAAATGAGCTGCCCTTGAAGTATTATATAATTGCCGGAGAGAGATCAGGAGACATGCATGCCTCAAATCTACTGCTAGCCTTAAAAGAAAAAGATCCTGAGGCCGAGTTTAGGGGCATGGGAGGTGAATACATGGAGGTGGCGGGCTGTTCGCTTTTTGCCCACTATAAGGAGATGGCTTTGATGGGCTTTGTGGAAGTGCTGGTGCATTTTAGAAGGGTTTACCGGTACTTGTCTGCAGTAAAAAAAGACTTGTTAGCCTACCAGCCGGACGCCTTGATTTTGGTCGATTTCGCCGGGTTTAATATGAAAATGGCAACCTTTGCCACTAAAAATAATATAAAGGTTCACTATTATATCTCTCCAAAAGTCTGGGCATGGAATCAAAAGAGGGCTTATGGAATCAAGAAAAATGTAGACAAACTGTATACTATCTTACCTTTCGAACCTGAATTTTTTAGAAAATTTGATTGGGAGGTGGATTATGTCGGCAACCCTCTTTTAGATGAGATCAGTAAATTCAAGCCGGATCAGGATTTTTTAAGTCGGCATAATTTGGGAGACAAACCTTTAATTGCACTTCTTCCCGGGAGTAGAAAGCAAGAGGTAGACAAGATGTTGACCACCATGATTGCCTTAAAAAACAATTTTCAGAATGTGGACTGGGTAATTGCCGGAGTTCGAAACTTGCCTTCAGAAAGCTATGAGCTGGCTAAAGAGGCGGGTATTCAGGTCGTTTATGAAGAAACCTATGATATCCTGCGGAATGCTAGAGCGGCGGTGGTTACTTCCGGTACGGCTACGCTGGAAGCGGCACTTTTTAATGTACCTCAGGTGGTGGTGTATAAGACAAGTCGTATTTCTTACGCCATCGGAATGCGACTAATAAAAGTGGCATTTGCCTCTTTGGTAAACTTGATAGTGGACAGAGAGGTGGTCAAAGAATTGATTCAAGGCGCCTATGAACCGGAGTCTGTTAATTCAGAACTTCGAGGTATCTTACAAGATGGGCCTAAACGAGAAAAGGTTTTGGAGGGTTATTCAGAAATGAGAAAACTATTGGGCAATAAAAAAGCCTCGCAGGAAACTGCAAGGCTTATTTATGAAAATATATCAGCTTAAGCTACCTGAAGCTTTTTAAATTTAGATTTTTCAAATTGTGTTCGGGCATACTCTTCATTGATCACCAAGTTGTGCTGACCTTCCTCAGAAGGGAGTTCATACATGGCATCCGTGATAATTGCTTCGCAGATTGACCTTAGCCCTCTGGCTCCCAGATTGAATTCTACTGCCTTTTCCACAATAAAGTCAATGCCAGACTCTTCGAATGTTAAAGTTACATTCTCCATCGCCAAAAGCTTAATGTATTGTTTGGTTAAGGCATTTTTTGGTTCTCTAAGAATCAATTTTAGCGAATCTTTGTCCAATGGATCCAAGTGAGTCAGCACAGGAAGCCTACCAATCAATTCAGGAATTAGGCCAAACGCCTTCAGATCTTGGGCTGTTACGTATTGCAACAAATTTGTCCTATCGATCAGATCAGCATTGGTCTTTTTACTAAATCCCAAAGGTTGGGTGTTTAAACGTCCGGCAATATGTCTACCGATGCCGTCAAAAGCTCCACCACAAATAAACAGAATGTTTTCTGTATTTACAGAGATCATCTTTTGGTCAGGATGCTTTCTTCCACCTTGAGGTGGAACATTTACGGTGGTGCCTTCCAGCAATTTAAGCATTGCTTGCTGAACACCCTCGCCACTTACATCCCTAGTGATGGATGGATTATCTGATTTTCTGGCAATTTTATCAAGCTCATCTATATAAACAATCCCTCGCTCTGCAGCTTCAACATTGTAATCTGCTGCTTGGAGCAAACGAGTAAGAATGCTTTCTACATCTTCACCCACATATCCTGCCTCTGTCAAAACAGTTGCATCTGCGATGCAAAAAGGCACTTCAAGTGTTTTGGCAAGTGTTTTGGCCAAGTAAGTTTTACCTGTACCTGTATCACCCACCATTATGATATTGGATTTTTCAATCTTGACATCATCTGCTTCCTGCTTTTGGCCCAATCTTTTATAATGATTGTAGACCGCTACAGTCAAGACTTTTTTAGCCTCTTGTTGCCCAATGACGTATTGATCCAGATAGGCAGTAAGTTCTTTTGGTTTCTTCAGTTTGAACTTAGGTTGTTTGGCATCCTTTTTCGTCTTGTCTTCTTCCCCTAAAATCTGGAAGGCTTGTTCTATACAGAAATTACAGATATGCGCAGAAATGCCTGAAACCATTAGGTCCACATCTTTCTTATTCCTCCCACAAAATGAACATGTTACTTGCGCCATTCAGTTTTTATTTTACTTTTTTCGTCAAAACTTCATCAATTAAGCCGTATTCTTTGGCAGCTGAGGCCCTCATCCAGTAATCTCTGTCTGAGTCAATCTCAATTTGTTCGATGCTTTTTCCACTGTGCTGGGCAAGAATTTCGTAAAGCTCCTGCCTCAATTCTAAAATTTGCCTTACAGAGATCTCCATATCTTTGGATTGACCTTGCATCCCTCCTGAAGGCTGGTGGATCATTACTCTTGCATGAGGTAAGGCAGCACGTTTGCCTGCGGCACCGCCAGCTAGTAATACTGCTCCCATTGAAGCGGCTAATCCGGTACATATGGTACCTACTTCCGGGCTTATGTATTGCATCGTGTCATAAATCCCTAAACCTGCATATACAGATCCTCCCGGGCTATTTACATACAATAGGATATCTTTCTTTGCATCCACAGACTCTAAAAACAACAATTGTGCGGTAATAATATTGGCTATATTGTCGTCTACACCAGTGCCAAGAAAAATAATCCTATCCATTATCAGTCTGGAAAAAACATCTATTTCTCTGAAATTGGTTGGCCTTTCTTCAATGACTGCACGGGTCATGTTTTCCACAGAGTGGATATATTGGTCAAAAGTATTGCCACTGATTCCTTGGCCTTTGACTGCGAATTTTCTGAATTCCTCTCTATTCATTTTTACTTTTCTCTAAGATTAATATTACAAAAATAAAAAAAGCCCTTAGATAAGGACTTTTTATGAACAAAAAATTTCAGGAATTAGTTTTCGAGAAGTTCTTTAAACTTTTCTACGCCTATTTTCTCTTCTTTCAATTTGACCTTGTCCTTGACAAAATCAAGGACTTTTTCATTTTGCACCGAAGTCATCATTTGCATGTAATTCTTACCTTCATTGCCTTGAAGGTAGTTTTGTAAAAACATGTCCATATTGTCTTCTAGTTGTGCACCCATACCGGATGAGGCCAACTGCTCTCGTATCATTTCCTTGGTTTTCTCAATAACATCTTCATGTTCTGCTTTGATGTCATTTTCCTTTGAGATCTTATTTGAAATCAAAGACCAAGTTAATTGTTTGGTATAGGCTGGGAATTCCTTGGCAACATCCTCTTCAGTGACTTTGCCTTCATTGGCTTTGATTAACCACTCCTTTAAGAATGCTTCAGGAAGATCAAGCTTGTGACTGGAAATCAAAGCGTCTTTGATCTGCTCCTCATTGAATACCTTAATCTCTTTTTGGTAATTTTCAGTAAGAATTGTTTTAACCTTTTCTAAAAATTCTTCTTCTGATGAAACCTGATCAGGACCGAAAACTTTGTCAAACAACTCCTGATCCAAAGTCGCTTCCTCAGTTCTGTTTATGTTTTGAACAGTGAAAGTGAAATCTCCTTTAAGGTTTTCAGCAGCTTCTTTACTGATATTTAGGGCTTCAGCTATATCACCCTTGATTGCTTTCGAAGGATCAAAGGAAATACTGTCTTCTTTTTTTACTCCCAAAAACTTTTTAACAGACCTGCCATCCAAACTACTCAAAGGCAAGGAAAGGGTTTCTTCATAAGATCCATCGTCTGCCTTAAGGTCTCCGTAAAGAAAATCATTTTCTTCACTTACCTCAGGGTTGGTCATCTTACCATATTGTTTTTTGATATTTTCGATGGCCTCATTTACTTCCTTGTCTGAAAGTGTGATCTCATAAACCTTAGCGTCCAAATCCTGCTCAAGGTTTAATTCAAGATTTTCTACAAAGCCAATTTTATATTCGAACTCAAAATCTTTTTGTTTCTTCCAGTCTATATTTTTACCGTCTTCTTCAGATGGTAAAGGGTCTCCAAGGACTTCAATATCCTGCTCCTTTAAAAAATCATTTAGGGATTTTGACAAAATGGAATTGATTTCTTCCACTAAAACTGATGTGCCATAAAGGTTTTTTACCATTGTGAATGGTGCCTTTCCGGGCCTGAACCCTTTGATGTTCGCCTTTTTTGCGTAATCTTTTATTTTGGCATCAACTGTTTGTTGATAATCTGCTTCCCCAAGTTTTATTTTCACTGAGGCTTCATTGGCAGCATGCTTGTCTATTGTAATTTCCAAGGGATCTGAATTTAATGTTTACCAATAACAAAAACCCTCCATCCTGACTTACCTAAAGGTAGCTATCAAGATCGAGGGATTTAAAGGGTGTGCGGATGGAGGGACTCGAACCCCCATGCCTCGCGGCGCTAGATCCTAAGTCTAGTGCGTCTACCAATTTCGCCACATCCGCAAATAAATAATTTCAGCTTGTCTACTTTTATTACCTTTTGTAATAACCGGGGAAATAAATCCCATAGTCCCAGCCTATCTTTTGCCAGCAAGAGTTTTTGTTGGCTTGTTTTTTAATGTGGATGCAAAGGTAATAATCAATTTTAAAGATTCAATACTTTGGGTGAAAAAAAATTAAAATTTTACTTAAGATTTTGATTCCTTAGTCTAGAATAATTTTATAACTTGTATCGTATGATCAAAGTTGATATAGAAGAAGAGCGCAAACAGATTCTCAAACGTTACAGGAAACTTTTGAGATTGGCAAAACCATTGCTTAAGCCCGGTGATGCCAAATTAATCAAGAAAGCTTTTAATGTAGCCAGCGAAGCTCATAAAGAAATGCGCCGCAAATCAGGAGAACCTTATATTTATCACCCTTTAGAGGTTGCACTTATTTGTGTTGAGGAAATTGGACTGGGGACAACCAGTATCATCGCCGCCTTGCTACATGATGTGGTGGAAGATACGGATATGGAACTGGAGGATATCGAAAGAGAATTTGGTGTTAAGGTGGCCCAGATCATAGACGGGCTTACCAAAATAGCAGGAGTTTTTGATTATGGTTCCTCCCAGCAGGCAGAAAACTTTAGGAAGATGCTGCTTACCTTATCTGACGATGTACGGGTGATTCTTATAAAACTAGCCGACCGGCTTAATAATATGAGGACCTTGGATTCCATGCCAAGGCACAAACAGCTTAAAATCGGCTCGGAGACTAAATACCTTTATGCACCTTTGGCACATCGGCTGGGGCTGTATTCTATAAAGTCTGAACTTGAGGATTTATACCTCAAGTTTATGGACAAAGAGGACTACGATTTTATCTCCAAAAAAATAAGCGATACCAGGGTTTCTAGGAATAAATTCATCAAAACTTTTATTGCCCCGATTGAGAAAGAACTGAAAGAACAAGGTTTTAACTTTGTTATCAAGGGAAGGCCAAAATCAGTTTATTCCATTTACAATAAAATGAAAAAACAGAACATACCCTTTGAAGAGGTGTTTGATCTGTTTGCTATTAGGATCATTATAGATACTGACTACGAAAATGAAAAAGCAGCTTGTTGGCAGGTTTATTCAATAGTTACTGACTTTTACCGGCCAAACCCCAATAGGTTGCGGGATTGGATTAGTACCCCCAGAGCCAATGGATATGAGTCTTTGCATACTACAGCCATGAGCCAAACAGGGCAGTGGGTTGAAGTTCAAATTCGTACCCAAAGGATGGATGACATTGCCGAAAGAGGTTATGCTGCACACTGGAAGTACAAAGAAAAAGAAAATGCCCCGGAGAAAGCTGCCGGCAGTTTGGATGAATGGATTACCCAGGTAAGGACATTATTGGAAAACAATGACGGTTCGGCCATAGAATTTATGGACGATTTCAGGGGGAATCTTTTTCATGATGAAGTTTTTGTATTTACCCCCAAAGGAGACCTTAAAGTCCTGCCTTTTGATGCCACTGCTTTGGATTTTGCCTTCGAAATTCATACTGAGGTTGGAGCCAAGTGTATTGGTGCCAAAGTAAATCAAAAGCTGGTTTCCTTGGGACATAAATTGAAAAATGGTGACCAAGTTGAAATCCTTACCTCCAACAAACAAAAGCCTAGTGAAGATTGGCTAAAGTCTGTAGTAACATCAAGGGCCAAGGCGAAAATTAAAGATGCCCTAAAGGAGGAGAAAAAAGGCTATATGCTGGATGGAAAGGAAATCGTTCAGCGAAAGCTAAAGCAAATGAAGCTCGACTTTACCTCAGAGACTGTGGAACAATTGCGGGCATTTTTTGAAACCAAGACGACTACAGAATTTTATTATAAAGTAGGTAAAGGAATCATAGATGCCACGGCTATCAAAAGTTTCAAAGACTTTAAGCAACAAAAGAAATCCAAGAAGGGGCCTAAATTGAACTTTACTGATGAAAAGTCCTTTACTAAAGAAATCAAAAACTTAAAAGGTCCGGAACATGATCAACTTTTGATAGGTGAAGACATGGATGTCGTGGATTATGTTTTGGCAAAATGCTGTAACCCTATTCCCGGAGATGCCGTTTTTGGGTTTGTGACGGTGAATGAAGGGATAAAAATTCATAGAACGGCCTGCCCCAATGCATTGGAACTAATGTCCAATCATGGCAATAGGGTGATCAAAGCGAGATGGACCAGTCAGCAGCAAATTGCGTTTTTGGCCGGGCTAAAAATCATAGGCACCGATAGAGTTGGGCTTATCAGTGATCTTACAAAGGTGATTTCCAATGAGTTGAAAGTAAATATGCGCTCAATTACTGTTGATTCTGACCGAGGAATCTTTGAAGGCAGCATTAAGCTATACGTTGATAGTACCAACCATCTAGAGAAGCTTATTGATAATTTATCCAAGGTATCGGGTGTTCTTAAGGTGTCTAGGTTTGATTAGAAGAGTTAAACCATCCGTTTTTAAATAAGAACAGTATATTTGTAAAAAAAATGAAAGTATGGCTTCAGTAGAAAATCTTTACGAAAAGGTAAAGAAAATATTCACCGCCTATTTGGAAAACAAAAAGCTGAGAAAAACACCTGAAAGGTATGCGATCTTAGAAGAGATCTATAGCCGGGGAGGGCACTTTGATGTGGAAGGCCTGTATATAAGTATGAAAAATAAAAACTACCGGGTAAGTCGTGCTACGGTTTACAATACTTTAGATTTACTGGTAGAATGTGACCTTGTTACCAAGCATCAGTTTGGAAAGAACTTGGCTCAATACGAGAAATCCTATGGATACAAGCAACATGATCACCTGATTTGTACGGAGTGTCACCAGGTAAAGGAGTTCTGTGATCCCCGAATTCAAAACATTCAGAATACTGTAGGAGAGGTGTTGAATTTTAATATCATTCATCATTCTTTATTGCTTTACGGAAATTGTACAGATGAGAATTGTGAATATAGGGTAGGTGCTACTGAAGGCAAGAAAAAAAATAAATTATAATTCATGAAAGCAGAATTTCAGTCCCAGATAGAAAATAATTCTTTGTTATTGAAAATCAAAGGTGATTTGATCGGTGATGATTCAGGTCCTCGAATGGTTGGCTTGGTTTCGGACGGCTTGCAAGATGGAGTGAAAAACTGCATCATTGATCTTAGTGAGGTCAGGTACATTAGCTCTAGCGGAATAGGAGTGTTGATTACAGTATTGACAAAAATGAGAAATGCAGATGGGGAAGTGTTTTTAGCCTCTCCTTCAGAGCATGTTAAAAAGCTGCTAATTATTACCAAACTCAATAATATATTTAATGTATCTGACACGCTTGAGGAGGCGTTAGAACAAGTAAAATAATTCAAAAGCCATTTTTATTCAATAAAATTTAGCCGGGGAGTTGTAAATTTTTACAAACATGACAATCTTCACGGCTTGTTTTGATAGAAGGCAGTAATACTTATTTAAAAATAAAATGAAAATGGACGTTCTTTTAGGTCTCCAGTGGGGTGACGAAGGCAAGGGTAAAGTAGTAGACTATCTAGCACCGAGCTATGAAATGGTAGCCAGATTTCAAGGAGGACCCAATGCCGGCCATACCTTAGAGTTTGACGGGATAAAGCATGTTTTGCATCAAATTCCCAGCGGGATCTTCAGGGGAAATATCCAGAATATAATAGGCAATGGCGTAGTGCTGGATCCTGTAGTTTTAAGGAAAGAAATCAAGAATTTGGAAAAATTCAATATTGATTTTAATAAAAATATGGCCATTTCCAAAAAGGCCACCATTATCCTTCCTACCCATAAACTATTGGATGCTGCTTATGAAAAATCCAAAGGCGATAAAAAAATTGGTTCAACTTTAAAAGGAATTGGACCAACTTACCAAGATAAAATTGGCAGGGTGGCATTGAGAGTAGGCGACATGTTGTCCCCGGATTTCAAAGATAAATACCATGATTTGGTCGAGCGACACAAGTCAATCTTGAATTATTATGATTTTGGATTAGAAGATCTTGCTGCCTTAGAAGCGGATTTCTTCGATGCAGTTACGTTTTTTAAATCACTTAGGCTTGTTGAAACGGAGTTTGAGGTGAACGCTGCCATAAAATCCGGTAAAAAAGTTTTGGCCGAAGGAGCCCAAGGTTCTCTATTGGACATTGACTTTGGTAGTTACCCTTTTGTGACAAGCAGTAGCACCATGGCCGCAGGTGCATGTACAGGCTTGGGAGTGGCTCCTTCCACCATAGGAGAGGTGTTCGGAATTTTTAAAGCTTATTGTACCCGGGTGGGGAGTGGTCCTTTCCCTACAGAATTATTTGATGCCGATGGAGAGCAAATGCGTAAAGATGGCAATGAGTTCGGTTCCACCACAGGCCGCGCCAGAAGGTGTGGTTGGATTGATCTCCCCGCATTGAAATATTCAATCATGATCAATGGGGTAACCCAATTGTTTATGATGAAAGCTGATGTACTCAATGGCTTTGAAGAAATCAAAATCTGTACGGAGTACAAACTCGGAGATGGAAACCAAACAGATCAACAATACCTGAATGGTACTACTGAAGGCATAGAACCGGTTTATGAAACCTTGAAGGGCTGGAATTGTAGCTTGGATGGAATTGATGATTATGAAAAATTCCCTGATGAACTGAAAGCCTATGTGTCTTTCCTAGAAAAAGAACTAGAGGTTCCTATTAAAATGGTGTCTGTCGGTCCCGATAGAAAACAGACCATACTTAAATAAGAGAATTTATACACTTATTAATATTAAGGCTTCTTCCTAACTATCAGGGAGAAGCCTTTTTTATTTATTTTTTTATTGGCTATCTTAAGTTCCTGTTTATTTCTTGTTATATGGGATGACTACCTAGTTGGATATTTCAGGATTCATTTTGGTGTTTTCTGGGAAATGCTTTTGTATAAATAGAGGTATGTACACTAATTAATCAATTTTGAGCAGAGAAAACCTTGATTAGGCGAGCTGTTCTTTTGAGTTTCAAGAAAGTCGAAGGTCGGGTAAAGCCATACTGCTATGTGCTTATTCAATGGATGCATTTGGAAGAACTCGTTTTAATTTTATTGAAGTAGCAAGCTTGCTAACCGTATGAAGGTATCTATTGGACTTTCTTTAATTGTAATGATGCTTTCGTTTAACCTGAAAGCGCAACAAGGTTTCCCCTATTGTGAATCTTTTCAGGAGGGGATTGAACGGGAAGAAACTGTTTTGGGAGGTGATGCGGTCATCCGGGATGGAGTGTTGAGGCTAACTAATGCGGTGATGGATCAGAAGGGCTACGTTTATATTGATATTCCTTTTTCTTCCAGTTTCGGGGTTAAAGCCTCCTTTGAATATTTCAGCTATGGAGGTACAGGAGCAGATGGAATGACCGTCTTCTTGTTTGATGGTGAATCTAACTCATTTTCTCCCGGAGCCTTCGGCGGGTCTTTGGGGTATGCCATGAATGTCGATAGCCCCGGTTTGACCAATGCTTATTTAGGGGTAGGATTTGATAGTTTTGGAAATTTTGGAAATAATTCTGAAAATAAAATTGGAGGGTTTTCCTCGGGAATAAATCGGCTGCATCCAAATGCGGTAGTTGTTAGGGGGCCGGGGCATGGATACAATGGTTATCATTTTATCACCGGAGTAAAGACCAATGAGGGCGGTACCTATGGTTTGCCGGAGGACCAGCAGTTCCCCATCAGTTCAGGAGGCACGGGAACTGGGCGGGCAGAATTGCCCGATCAAAAAGGTTACCGCAAGGTGATTTTTAAGCTAAGACCTAAGGATGGGGATGCGGGTTATTTTTTGGATGTAGAAATGATTTTCACTACCGAAAATGCTAATCCACGTCAAATAACACTAATAGATAATATAGATTATCCCTACCCATCTCCCAAAACCTTGAAAATAGGATTTGCTGGATCTACCGGTGGAGAAACAAATGTTCATGAAATCAGGAATTTATTGGTTGAGGTGGCCGATCAAGACAATTTAAAGAAACCGACAACAGAGAATATAGAAAATATTGGCGTGTGTTTGGGACAGGAAAATTTTCTTGAAATACCGGAAGAGAATTATACCTTACCCAATATAGACTCTAGGGTTAGCTGTCTCCGGTTTTTTGAATCCATGGATGAAATTATGGAAATAGAGACAGACCCTTGCCTTTCGGGCAGATGCAGCACGGATGAAGCGGTTTTGGTTACCAATGAAGGTACTTTTAAATATTCCGGTGTAGGGACATCATTTTCATTTGTGCCCCATCCGGATTTCAAAGGGGATAAATTGCAGGTTTATTATACCCTTACGGATAATTACGGAAAAACTTCAAATGGAAGCGTTATTCTATTGGATGTGATGGACGAGCCTGAACCAATAAGTATCTTGGTCAATCAGCTTCCACTATTAAGTAAGGAGGCTTGTCCGGGTGAAGTCGTTGAATTGAGTATCTTTTCCTTAGGAGAAAATCAACAATATGAATGGTTTAAAGATGGACAAAAGATAGAAGGAGAATCATCCGCAAGCCTATTGGTTCAAGAAACGGGAGTTTTTCATGCTCAAGCCATTTCCTCAGATGGTTGTCCCTTGGTAGCTGAGCCCATTACAATCAACTATCCTGCTTACCCTGATCTCGAAGTGCTTAGCCCTATTTATGGTTGTCAGCCAGATTTGTTTCCTGATATTAGCGGATTTATTACCGATTACGATTCAGCGCAATATGATTACCAACTTGAAAATGATTCCGGAGAGAAATTTATAAATGAGGACATGCTCACCTTGTCAAATGAGGGAGTCTACTATTTAAGTGTGAAGCCCAAGTCTTTGGAATGTTGGTCAGCTCCCCTCACCTTAAGGGTGATACTTCCTGAAGAGGCATTGGAAGCTTCTTTCGATTATGTGTTGGACAATACCGGAAAGAAAGAAGAGTCAGCAGATGGGATATTGGCAATAGATCCAATTAGGTTTATGGATTTATCAGCCGGTAATCCCCAACGGTGGTTCTGGGATTTTGGGGATGGGAACACCAGTGAACAACGTTCGCCTGTACATGTATTTGGTGATAAAGGAGAGTTTTTGGTCTCCCTACGGGTAGAGAATGGTCCTGATTGTGCAGCCACGTTTGAATTTCCTATAATTATTCGTCGGACCTACAGGGTAATGTTCCCCACCGGCTTCACCCCATCCAGGTCGGAGGATAATTTTTTTATACCTAAAATGAAGGGAATAGAAAGCATGGAATTAAAAATATTCAATACTTGGGGTGAATTTCTAATTGAGATTAACGACATGAATAGCGCAGGCTGGGATGGTTCGATCAATGGAACGCAACTGCCACCGGGGACTTACGTTTATCGAGGCGATTTTAAAACCAACAAAGGGGAGCTTGTTACTAGGTCCGGAAAATTTCTATTGATAAGATGATGGGGGGTAAAATCATTGGCTTTGTTTTTTTATTGGGTTTGCTGGTGAGGCAGGCCTTGGGGCAAGACATGCAGTTTTCTCAATTCTATGCCGCGCCCATACATTTGAACCCGGCATTTACCGGAAGTACAGAATGGACGAGGGTTGGGGTGAATTACAGAAACCAATGGCCAGGGCTGGATAGAAGCTTTAATTCCTTCTCAGCTTACTTTGATCATTTCATAGCGCATAAGAATAGTGGGATAGGAGTGATAGCAAATGGTGTTCGAGACTCTTTTTCACAGGTTCAAAATATGGAAATTGGGGTAACGTATGCTTACAGGATCAAATTGGGAGAATACAGTTATTTACATTCCGGGCTTCAGGCAAGTTTTGTGCACCGAAATGTGAATGTGGAAAGTATAATTTTGGGTACCCAAATTGATATTGACAGAGGGATAGTAGTGGGCGATGGAGTAAGTTGGGTGGAAGATGTCAGTCAACGAAGCCATGAAGACATCAATACAGGATTGTATTATTACGACAAAAGGTTTTGGTTAGGTGTATCAGCACATCATTTAACCCGCCCTTATATTTCCTATCTTCAATTAGAGAATCAGCGGCTACCTATACGTTATGGGATTCATGGGGGTGTTACTTTTGATTTATTTAGTAATAATATTGGAGATGTAATCAACAATACCTTGCAAGAACGAACCTTGTCACTTGCTTTCAATTACAAAAGGCAGGGTTTATTTGATCAGTTGGATGTGGGAGCGGAGTTATTTTATGCCCCTTTGATTATGGGTGTATGGTACAGGGGGCTTCCTACCAAACGCAGTTTACCAAATAATGAGGCGATCATCGCACTTTTAGGGTTCTCTTTACCTAATGATTTGCAGATAGGCTATAGTTTTGATTTTACGGTGTCAAAGCTGGCTTGGAGAAACAGTGGAGGGGCTCATGAGTTGTCCATGAGGTACACTTTCAGGAATTATAAATTGGGTAAAAAGCGGGATAGGGCTATCCCCGGATTTAAATATTAAAAGGTCGAATATTTTTAACGCTGATAATCAGGAGACTTATGATTTATTGTCAGTTTTCTTGAATATTCCCATTGTAAATTAAAAAAGAAAGTGCACCTTTGTCATCCCAAAAGCGGGGAACGAAAGTAAGAAAGAAGGGATT
>NZ_JAUOPC010000019.1 GCF_030546805.1 Cyclobacterium sp. 1_MG-2023
CAGGTTTTTCTACTTCCAAATAAGTTTTAATTCCTCTTGAAAGAAGGCCACAGAGAGGGACATACCGGTCTTTTCGGCCTTTTCCTTCCCGGACATGTAGCATTTTCCGGTCAAGATCGATATCCGTTATCTTGAGCTTGCAACATTCAAAGTTGCGTAGTCCACAGCCATAAAGTAAAGCGAGGATAAGGCGATGTTTGAGTAGTTTTGGGGCTTTTAAAAGCTCCTTAACTTCCTGCTGACTAAGGACGACAGGAAGTTTTTTTGGTCGTTCAATTGAGGGCAGAATAACGCTGCTTTCTTTCCTGTCAAAGATTCGAAAAAGGTAGCGGAGTCCGTAAACGGTGTGTTTAAAGAAACTGTCGGAGGGAGTATGGTGCTTACGCTTAAGGAAATGGAGGTAATCCTGTATGACTTCGTCATCAAGTTTAAGCAGATCAGAGTTGAGATGCAGTCCCATATGGGACAAACATCGGGCGTAATTATTGAGAGTGCTCTGACTTTTCCCCGAAATGGTTATTGATCTACGGAGTCTTTTGAGTTGTAAATCAAAGCCTGGTACATTTTCACAGGCTTTTTCAATGATAGATTGCTTTTTTTTTCATAGCTTAAAATGTTGAATATTAATGATAAGTCTAATGTAGGAAGAAACGGCAAAAACTGCCGGCTTCCTGCCTTAGCAGGATTCGTTCAACAACGTATATAGCTCATAGCTAGTAAGTTGCTTAATTCAAAGTTAAGGCATATTTGCAAGTCCGCCAAATTTTTTAATTTGGCTTATTGAGAAAAAAGATAATAAGAAAAATAAAAAAATTCGGCTCGTGCTTCATCCGAAAATAATTTTATAATTTGCACGCTACGAGCCATATAAAGAGACGTTAGGTTCAAGCAGGAAGAAAAAAAACCATAATAAGAAAAACTGAATGAGTAGAATACATATTGTTTTTGGACCTCAAGGGGCAGGAAAATCAACATATTCAAAGAAATTAGCAGACGAAGTTAAAGGGATTCATTTAGGAATAGATAATTGGATGTGGAAATTGTATGGAGATGATCTTCCTAAATCAATGAATCTAAAATGGATTATGGAAAGAGTTGAAAGATGCGAAAAACTAATATGGGAATTATCAGAAGATATATCTAATCGAGGATGTGATGTGATACTTGATCTTGGATTTACTAAGCGAGAGAAAAGAAAATTATTCCAGCAATTAGCCGAAGAAAACGGTAAAGAGATTCAATTACACTATGTGTCTGCAAAACACCCAATTAGACGAAAACGAGTTTTAGATAGAAACGTGAATAGAGGTGAAACTTTCTCATTCGAAGTAACACCAGGAATGTTTGATTTTATGGAAGGAGAATTTCATAAAGCAACAGAAAGCGAATTAATGAATGCCGTAATAATAGATACCAACCCTAAAGAATAAGAGCCAGCACACAATAACTAAGCATTCTGACGGCTGGAACAGCCTAGGCTGAATGCAGTCTGCAAGTGAAACAAAACTCGAACTAAAATAAAATTATTGACATGAAAGCAAAATTGAACTTTAGGAAACCATTTTCGACATTGATATTGGCATTACTTTTTTTGGCCACGACATCTGAGTTGTTTGCTCAAGAAAAAATAGCTGAAATAAAAGATTTTAAAGTTATTGTTGAGAAAACGGACAATGGAATAAAAATGAAAAGCAAAAAAGGTAGTGCTTGGATAGACTTGTCGTTTAGCCTAGATAATTATCGACCACAAGCAGTTGATGAATATGGCATGACTGAATTGAAAAATGTTTCTGTAAATAAGGACGAGAACCTTGCTGACTTTTTATTTACGATAACTAAAACGGAAAGCGGAATTGAACTCAAGGGAATGGAAGGAACAGCGTGGACCGAATTAAAATTTTCTCTTGCCAAGAACGAAAAACAGGCAATTGATCAATTCGGCATGACAAACCTGAACTAAAAACGCCTATCCACAATATCCAAGCATTCTGACGGCTTGCCCTTCGGCAGGCTTAGTAACCGGGCTCAGAGCGTCGTTCTTGGGGCCTAGTCTTGGAGTTCACTTTAGTAATTGGGAAACAAGGGCTACCATATGAAATGGTTTCTTCTTTTGTTTTTTAGCGCTTGGCTAATCCTTAAAAATGTCTACATTGATAAAAGCCACAGAACCATTGGAGCGAATCCCTTCTCTAGACTTTTTGAGAGGAATTGCAATTCTTGGCATCCTCTTTATTAACATAGAGAATTTCGCTTATCCTGACCCTTGGAGTCCATGGAAATATGGTTATGAAGGAGCTATTGATTATTCAACCCGATTTTGGGTATATTTTTTAACTCAAGGAAAGTTCTATACCATGTTTGCACTGCTTTTTGGAGTAGGTTTTTATATTTTCTTAGAAAGACTGGAAAAAAAACAATTAGGGCTAATGTCAATGGACATTTATGCAAAAAGATTATTGTGGCTTTTTGTCATTGGAATTGCCCACTCCTACCTTATTTGGAACGGAGATGTTCTTTATCATTATGCGATTTGTGGATTCCTATTGTTTCCTTTCAGGTCCATAAAAACCCCGAACCTTTTACTCATTTTAGCATTTCTAGCAGTACTGCAGCTAGCTAAATCTTATGATCAAACAATGAATCGGAAGGTCAGGCAAGAAAGCTATATAAAAGCACAAAGCCTACAGGAAGATCAGCGATCAAGTGAGGACCATAAAAGCATTCAAATCTGGGAAAAACAAACGAAGAAAAAAGAACCGGACACTTCAACATACGTAGCTCCAAAAAAAACATATTGGATAGGGCTGCAAGAAACCTATGAACATGCAAGTGCTCATAAAGGGCTTCTTTACTATCAAGGACTGCTATTCCCCTCTCTTATTATAATGATTTTAGGAATCGTCCTTTATCGGTCTGGAATATTCCATAATTATCAAAATTGGAAATATTATTGGATTGTCTCTTTTAGTATTCTCAGCGTAGGATTAATTATCAACTATCTTGGATTTTACCAGTGGACTTTTGAATATTTCGAACCCGTAACTGATATCTGGGAAGGCTTTCTTTTTACATTTCCAAAAGAAATTCTTGGAATAGGATACGTCCTGATATTGAATGGAACCTTTCAGAAATTTTTAAAGTCAAAAAAATCCAACTTAATCTCTAAAGTGGGAAGAATGGCCCTAACCAACTACATCTTTCAAAACATAGTACTAGGGTTTATCTTTTACGGATACGGACTGGCATTATTTAACCAATTCTCTAGAATTGAGCTCTTATGGATTGTAGGAATAATTTGGACTATTCAATTAACGCTAAGCTGGCTCTGGTTAAGAAAATTCCAACAAGGCCCATTAGAATGGTTGTGGAGAAAATTAACTTATCGTGGTCTTGATAAAGCCATTCCAATAAAAAACGGAAGATAATTGATAGGTATTCTGAAGGCTGGACCTTTGACAAGTTCAGGGACTGAGCTTTGGGACCGGGCTTGGAGGCATGCTTAGGAATCAGTCAAGAGACCAGACTAAGAGGTCACCCTGAAATAGACTTTTAACGGGTTGCATAACCACTTCAGGTTCAACCCGGCGTTGCTATATCTTAGCCTTTAGCCGATATTATTCCACCTCATTTATTGCCAAGTAGGAATTGCCCGCTCAAGCGAGTGGGAAAACGCCTGTTTTTTTTAAGGCAATGAAAAAATCACCCCACCAGTTGGTAGCCAGGTATTTGATTAAGCGGTTCTAGTCCTTATATTGTCTTCTTCAAACATTAGATCATCTATTGTTAGCTATACTTAAAGGCAATCTAAAGAAAAAGGAGGACCAAAATGTCGAATGATGATAAAAACGAATCCGGATTCTTTCAAAAATTGATTGATATTGGCGCTAATAAAAATTTTTCTATAACTGAAATTAGGTATCTACGCGTAACGAATATAGCCTCTATTCTAGGCGCCTTATATAATGCAATTTGGATGCTCCTTTCAATTATTCTCACGGACTCCCCAATAATTTACGGAAGCAATGCACTCTTGGGATTGATGTTTCTAATGGTGCTCATTTTTAACAATAAAGGTTGGCGGGTATTGGCAACTACATGGCTTATTATTGCGGCGTATATTTCCGTTCTCCTATTTCTTTATTTACTGGGATATACCTCAGGCGTGGCCTTCATTAGTTTCTTAATCATTATCCTTCCTTACATGACTTTCCCCCGAAAGGCAAGGAAAATAGCACATGGTTTTGGTATACTGGCTTGCTTAACCTTGGTTGTAACTGTCATTCTTCAATCAAATATTACTGCGCAATATGATGAAGTAGATCCCTATTTATTACAAGTAGTTAATATTAGTATAACCGGATTCATTTGCCTCGCCATTATATGGAGTATGTCTGTTTTAATTGATAGTTCGGAGGAATCCTTAATGGCTGAACAGAAAAAATCAGACAATCTCCTACATAACATTCTTCCGGTCAAAGTTGCGAAAGATCTAAAAGAAACCGGTAAAACAATACCCCAAAGGCACCAAAAGGTGACTATATTATTTACTGATTTCAAAGGTTTTACGGAGTTAGTTTCATCCATTTCAGAGATCACTTTGGTCAATGAATTGAATGATATTTTTGGACGGTTCGATGAAATCGTTGAGGAGGCAGGAGTTGAAAAAATTGAAACCATAGGTGATGCCTATGTGGCTGCATGCGGGCTTGGTGAAGGAATAACGGAGCATGCCAAGAACTGCATTTCAGCCGCCCAACAGATGATTTACTACCTTGATGAAAGAAATTTGACCCATGAAATAAAGTGGAGGATGAGAGTTGGTATACATTCCGGACCAATTGTGGCCGGAGTCGTAGGAAGGAAAAAATTCAGATATGACCTTTTCGGAGACACTATTAATACAGCAAGTAGAATGGAGTCATCCGGAGAACCTGGCAAAATAAATATTTCAGCACCAACCTATCAGCTTGTCAAAAATGACATTGAATGTGAATACAGAGGGGAAATTTATGCCAAAGGAAAAGGGGAAGTGGACATGTACTTTGTTAAATAACCTATTGGCAATAAGCGCCCTTGGTTGGCAAAAATTAATAAGCCAAGATTGTGCCGGCTGTAATGTTAAATTGTCCTTATGAAAAGGTACAATATACACATCGCTTTTGGACGATCAATAAATTGTATTTATGGGTACGTTTGGCAGTTTTTCCGAGGTTAGATTCAATCCCAATGATCCGGTCCTACCGAAAACAGTCGAAATTAAACCCTTTGTTACTACCACCAACCAATAGCATTTACTAGTAAAGGGAAGCTATATTTAAAACCTTAGTAATTGTAATAAAATTTAATCTGACAGGTCCTATTAAATTAAATCATATGAAAAATCTATTCTTACTAATACTTGCAATAGGCATACTTACCGCCTGTGAGGACTCCACTAAATACGGCATCACCAATCAACCTTCGCTAGCTGATTATCAGGTGGGTGAGAAATGGGTCTGGAAATACAAAGGTGTGACTACGGAGGGAGAAGTACGCTCGGATGGAAAAGATACGCGAGAAATAGTCAGTATTGACGGAGTATTAGGAATGACAATCGGTAATGACACCATTCCTGTATCCGAAATCGTTAAACCGGAAGAAAGCGAAACACCTAAGTATGCTTGGCCCCTGGAAGTGGGTAAAAAGTGGAAATATGAAAACAATTGGACAAGTCAAGATGGAACAACGGGAAACCAAAGTCAAGTGGCTGAGATACTGTCCTACCGAGAAGAAACAGTAGAAGCCGGAACTTTCATGGCTTACACAATTAAATACACTGGTAAAACCACGAACTCCAGAGGGTATAGTGCCAATGAAGAAGAGATTTGGCTGTATGCTCCCGAAGTTAAAACATTCATTAAACTGACTCAAAATCAAGGTGATTTTTTGTATATAGAGGAACTAATTGAATACACAAAACCTGAATAAATTAAACCATTTTTTAAGCACTAATAAAAACAAAGCACCAAAACAAAGCCTGCTAATCGCCGGACCCCATTGACACCCTTCGACAGACTCAGGGATCGGCAACTTGGCCTAGGATCCACTATCAATCCTTATAAATAGATTGAATATGGTTTTTCATCTTTTGATTTCTTTTATTAATATCGGCTGGCGTAGCAGGATTCGCTCAAAGACAATAAGTAACAAATAAACCAAAATAGACTTTAAAAAATTATGGAAGTAATTAAAAAGACAATCCTTTTCTCATTCTGGTTGGTGTTAGGGCTCAATTCGGTAAAAGCGCAGAGCGATATTTACGGGGAAGCCAGATTGATAAATAAGCAAGCTGAAGGGTACAGAGGAATTTGGTATTATATCAATACTGCCGGACAGGCAGGAAAGGTCACCAACCAGTACAAATATAAATATAGCGGAGGGCTGGGGACCTATGGTGCTACGCAATACCCTTTCTCAGTTTATGCGGAAGAGGTGGACAAAACCTTTTTCTGTTATGGTGGAACCGACCAAAATGGGAAAACCCTGCTGCACATGGTCTCCTATTTTGATCACAAGACTGGCCAGGTGCCTCGTCCCACCATCGTTCTCGACAAAGCCACCGAGGATGCCCATGACAACCCCGTGCTTCAAGTGGACAAAGAGGGTTATATATGGATTTTTTCGACTGCCCACGGAGTCGAAAGACCTGCTTTTATCCATAGGAGTGTAAAACCTTACGACATTTCTGAATTCGAATTGATGCCGGCAACGAAAACCGTGGATGGCAAAAAAGTGCCATTAAATAACTTTTCTTACATGCAAATTTACTATTCCGATACAGATGGTTTTATTGGTCTTTTCACCCATTATGAACAAATTGGCGGTCGTGTCATTTCCTGGATGAGGAGTGAGGACGGAATAAATTGGTCTGAATGGAAAGACTTGTCCTTACTGGGCGATGGCCACTACCAAACAAGCGCAAATCAAAGAAAGCGAATCGGTACTACCTTTATGTATCACCCCAACAGAAAGGCAAGGGGTGGCCTGGACTTCCGAACCAACCTTTATTATCTTCAGTCGGATGATTTTGGAAAAACCTGGAATACGGTTGATGGGGCAACAATAGATTTGCCACTGAGGGAGATAGCTAATCCGGCAATGATATACGATTACGACGCTGAAGACCGCAATGTTTATATTGACGATTTAAATTTCGACAAGGAAGGAAGACCAATAATTTTATACAAAACAAGTAATGGACCCCTGCCGGGACCGGTTCACGGACCGCGAATGTGGCATACTGCCTGGTGGAATGGGAGCAGCTGGGAAATCCAATATTTCACACCCGCAGGAAACAACTATGACAGCGGTTCCATCTATGTCCAAGAGGATGGAAGTTGGAAAGTAATCGCCCCAACTGCAATGGGTCCACAAGATTACAACACCGGTGGAGAAATGGAAATGTGGGAGAGCAAAGACCATGGAAAAACCTGGACAAAACTGAAAATGTTGACCTGGAATAGCAAGTACAACCATAGTTATGCCCGGCGCCCTATCAATGTGCATCCCGACTTTTACGCTTTCTGGGCAGACGGCCACGGGCGTGAACCTTCAGAATCAAGATTATACTTCTGTGATAAAGAGGGTAACGTTTACCGACTTCCTCAACAAATGAAGGGTGATTTTGCAAAACCCGAGTTGTATACATTTAAAATGAAATAAATGCTGCACAGTCCCTTTGGCACCCCGCTACCAGTTGACACAAATAAATACCCTAACCTATTTGAATTCGTTGAATTTGAAGTCAGGAAAGAGGGTTATTTGAATGGGTAAACTTAAAATAGGGACAAGTATGCTCCGACCTATCTTATCTCAGAAGCCAAAATTTAACTTATGCTTTTTATTTAAGGGATCTACATGCTCGGGAATATGTGGAAGCTTGAAAATAAATATTCAAAGACCTGAAAGTCATATTTCATAATGCACCTTCCCTTATCAAAACTGGACAGGAAGAACGAGCCAACATCATTAAGCACTTTTAGGCGTAATTGGCTTTAGGTCTACTGTTTTTAGTAAAATGCTTAGGCCAACTGGTCTAAATTTAGGTGGTAAAATTAAGATTGGTTTCACTTTTACCATTATTGAATTCACTTTGATAATAACAATACTACAAAGCCACTTCATCTTTGCAGTAACAATTGATCAAAAACATTATCAAAGCATTAAAAAAATATAATGATGAAGTATCTAAATATAAAAATCTTATTCTTAGCGATTTTCACCTCCACAATTTTACTTTCATGTGAGGAAGATGATGACATGGTGACGCCGGTTGAGGAGCTAAATATCCCTTCAAACATAAGTATTGAAGACAATGGTTTCTTCCCGGAAGATGTGGTCTTTGCTAACAACAGCATCTTTGTCAGTGGTTATGGAGATGGCACAATTAAATCAATAGATTTAAGCCAAGAAACGGCAATTGCTCAAGAATTTGTTGCTGCAGAACATGATTACTATTCACGCTGGGGCTTGGCTTCAGATGGGACCGTCTTGTTAAACCTTCTAAACAACCCTAATTTTCAGGACATCACAATGAATGGGCCTAGTAAATTGGTTGAATACAATTTGGCAACAGGTGCCAAAACAAATGAGTGGGCACTTCCTGAAAATACAATCGGCAATTCGGTACAAATAGTGGATGGCAAGTATTACGTATGCGATTGGAACCCAACCGCAAGAATAATACAAATAGACCCAGCGACCGACAATATAGATGCTACCTGGTACACGAATACTACCGACTGGGTTCCTTCTTCCGGCGGACTTGGAGGGGTAATTTATAACAACGAAGGAGGATTTTACATCGCTCAAGGAGGGAAATTCTGGTTCCTACCAGTTACCGATGGTACTCCCGGAACTTTGGAAGAAGTGTCTATTTCCGGTATCAGTTCAATCGATGCCGACGGGATCACTTGGGCAGGGAACAACACATTTTATTATGCAGAAAATGATGCTACTGACCCGTCCGGTAACTTTGGTAAAGTATATAAAGTGGAATTAAGCGACCCAACTACGGCCACAGGAAGCATATTGAGAGATGGCTTAAATGATTCATCCGGGGTGTGGTTTTTTAGCAATAATGATAAAGATTATCTTATAATACTTGAATCACAAATTGGAGTATTCTTTGGGAATAATATAGTTTTACCCTTCAATATTGAAATCATCGAATTATAAACGTATTTCATGAAATTTAATCTGATCCTTTTCTCAAAAACCCGGCTATTTTGGGACTATTGATAATAAATCAGGACCAAAAATAGGGCAATGGTCATTATTAAATTCCCAACAGTCGATTATCATTCGCTAGTCAGAGGCTTTGGAAAAGTAATTTTGATTTCAATTAGAAAATAAATACAAAATGAAATTTATAAGTAAAAATTACGGTTGGATAATTGTAGCCATATTGGCAATATTACCCATGTTTGTCATTTTGAGAATGATAAATCTTGACTTTATCAATGGCTTTTCCATCACTTTAGTGGAAGGTACAGGAGAAGGAAGTAGAACAACATTAGAGATGCTATATCATGTTACCGGCGAATTTGCCATTCGCTGGATGACCGCTGTTTTGACCTTGACGCCTTTCTATGTTTTATTTGGGGTTAGCAATCTCTATGTGCGACAAGCCATGGGGATTGCAACAGCCATTTGGAGTTTCTTGCATTTCATCTTTTTTATCTGGGCAGAGGGTTTTCTCGAGACCTTTTCACAATTCAATTATATCGCTGGATTTATTGCAGTATTGATTTTAATTCCATTGTTTTTTACTTCTAATCGAAAGTCCATGAAGTGGCTAAAATCAAAATGGAAAAAGTTACAAAGTCTGGCTTATCTAGCCATTATATTGAGTTTGTTGCATGTTGCGATTTTAGAAAAGACTTGGATAATCTATGCAGTAATCGTGATTGTAGGATTTATCATCAGAACCCCAACTGTTAAAGAAAGGCTACTTGCTTTTCGCAAGGAAAAAAGGAGGGTCAATACCTTATAGGATTACTTGAGAAACTAACACCATATTCAAATAAGCTTTTTGTAATTGAAACACTGCAATTAAGTATTTCGTTGCCTTAACCCTTTTTTCTCTGGTAACAATAAGATACCTTTAACCATACAATTTTTTAAACAATCCATTAAGGAATATCAATTCATGAAAAAAACAAAACTTTTTTACCTATCTGCAATTATGCTATTTATTGCTTGTGTAGGAGAAGACGGTCCACAAGGTATACAAGGAATCAACAGTTTAATAAATATTTCGGATGAAATGAGTGGAAGTAATTGTGTAAATGGTGGCCTCAGAATTGATGCCGGTTTAGACGACAACTCAAATGGAATACTTGAAAATAACGAAATTCAAAATACAAAATATGTCTGCAATGGGATTAATGGAAGCAATAGTCTCACCTCTGTAATAACAGAACCAAGGGGAGAAAACTGTGAAAACGGTGGTATAAAAATAAATTCTGGTATAGATATTAATAACAATGCCATCTTAGATGATAGCGAGATTATGTCATCTACATTTGTATGTAATGGAATTGATGGTAATACTAGTTTAACCAAAATCACCAATGAAAACTCAGGTTCGAACTGTGAAAATGGAGGGTTAAAAATAGAATATGGACTGGATAAAAACAGTAATGGGGAATTAAATGATAGTGAGGTTCAATACACAACCTATACATGTAATGGTCTAGATGGCAACTTAAGCCTAATTAACATTACTGATGAAAAAGAAGGAATAATGTGTGAGAATGGGGGGATTAAAATTGAAGTAGGAATTGACTCAAATAAAAACAATTTATTAGATGATAACGAAATCCATACAACAAAATATGTCTGTAGTAAAACAGATGGAGTAATAAATGAAGAAATTAGGTTAAAAGTTGCGGATGGCATAGGTTCAAGTGCCAACACAACAAGCTCCACTCCTGTTATAGTTTCGGGTATAACATTTACCAAAAGTAATTTTAAAAATGTAGGGGCTATATTTTTTGAATCCGACCCACATGTTGCCAAAAACAATAATTACGCATTACTAGAACTGTACAATATTACAGATGGTGTACCAATATCCAATACACTCATTAGGACAAATAATATTTATGATTTAAAAGAGAGTTTAATGACTGATAATATTATTGACTATCTTCCAGACCATAAAATTGTTTTGGGAATAAGATTAAGTTCAGAGATTGATGGAGAGTTCTCATCTAGCGGCATCCCCTATTTAATTATAAAAATGGATAATTAAAAAAACTTTTTTCTATAAAGGCTATGGGCAATAACTTGTTTTGGTCTTATCAGGTAATCTCCTTGAATTTACAGATTGGCCTGTGCTTACCTGGTCAGGTGTTAACTCCTGTAATTACTCCAAGTCGAGACTTCTTGCTCATAAGCGTGTGAAAGAAGCCTATTTCAGTAACTACGAAGATGGTGGCAGAAAAGAAAAATATTCTTAAAGTTATTGACAAATACGACGAAGTAGATGAGAATCTAAGAAAACACGACGCTGATTTTCCAACTGTAGACTATTTACGTTCGATTACATTCGAAGGCTTAGGAAACAATCACCATATAAATATCAAATGGGGCTTTGGTAAACAACCTTGGCAAGATATTATTGGTGAAGGGAAGGACCATATATCCGTGTTGAATCAACGAATCATTTTATTGATGGCCATGGTAAAGCTTCAATTTCCAGATGGAGTAAGGATTTCCAAGCCGAGTTTAAAGCACAATCAGATTGGATGTTACCCTAAAAATTCAACATCTTGCGATAACAGTTGGTATTGATCAACAATAAGTTCGCTTCATATGGGGCAATTAAAAAAATAAACTATATTTATTATTAAAACAATTTGCTCCCTAATCTATATGCTTACTTTTCAGGCAATATGGTCGAAAAAACATTTCTGTGTCAATAACTGATACCGCCACTATAATTTCCTTATGGATTAGGCAGTTAAATTTATCGAATTAAATAAATGTTATGATATCAGCCCATGGGATGAATTGGCTGAAGTCAAAACGATCAAAAAGGACCTTGAACAATAAACCCATGCGGGAGGCCTTGGCTATCAACCAAAACCTCGGCAATAATTAGAATGACAAACAGGATAGATAATATTGACAAACACGAATATGGAAATGTGGTGGCCCTTTGGGAGGCCTCCGTTCGTGCTACCCATCATTTTTTGAAAGAAGAGGACATTGAATATTTTAAACCCCTGATTTTCCATACTTATTTAGATGCAGTTGAATTAAAAGGTATTAGAAATAAGGATAAGAAAATAATTGGATTTCTCGGAGTAGCCGACCAAAACTTGGAAATGCTGTTTATCCATCCTGATTATAGAGGAAATAACTTAGGGAAAATATTATTGAAGTATTCAATTGATCAATTAAATGTGTCAAAAGTGGATGTCAATGAACAGAATGAGCAAGCCGTAGGATTTTATAAGCATTGCGGATTCGAAACCAAAAGGCGCTCAGAATTGGATCCTACAGGAAAACCCTACCCGATTTTACATATGGAATTAAGAAAATAAATGGATAGTAAGTATCTCTTTATTAGAAAAGCAGTTGCATTGATCAAAGGATTTGCATGAGCCATAAACAGTAAGCCATATAAAGGTTCTAATCCATCATAAAACGGAACAAAAATTTAACATCTTCTCTTTAGCCACAAACTGACCCAAAAATGATAAAAAATAAAAAAGCCAAATGGATTACAAGGGTGGTATTGCTTGTTGGAACTGTTATTTCATTGTTTTACGTGCCATGGATTTTAGTAAAGGCTTGGATATTACCACTACCCGATACAATTCAAGAACAAGTAGATGAAGCCATTGGACACGGATTCGATGGAATGATTGTCTACGTCGATCAAGCGGGGAAACCACCGGAATTTTACACAGGAGGCTGGAAGGATAGACAAAAAAGAATTCCTGCCGACCCCAATTCTTTGTTCAAAATTGCCAGCATAAGCAAGTTATATGCAGCTGTAGCAGCCACTAAATTGGTCAAAGAAAACCGTTTGTCATTTGACAAAACACTTGCGGAATATCTTCCGGAATTAAAAGATAGGATTGAAAATTCAGAAGAAATTACCCTGAAGATGATGATTCAACATCGGTCCGGTATTCCAAATTTTACAGATAACCCTGCTTATTGGAACAACGAAGAGGAAAACAGCAAAGATGCCCTAGAGTTTGCCCTCGACTTACCTGCAAAGTTTAAACCAGACAAAGGATATGGGTATTCAAACACAAATTATTTGTTATTAAGAAGGATTATGGATGATGTTTTAGGTTATAATCACAACGAATACATCAAAGAAAAAATATTGGTACCCTTGGGTCTAAAAAACACGTTTTTTTCGATTACTGAGGTTGATTTAGATGATGTAATGAGCGGATACTATGTTGGGTATGAGGAAGATTTCAAAGCCAATGAATATGGAATGTTGGCTACAGCAGAAGATGTGGGCGATTTTATTCGCGCCTTAAACGACGGCTCTGTATTTGACGAAGGCGAACAAGAAATCTATCCCTACGAATACAACCATGGAGGATTGGTTGTCGGCTATCAAAGCCTTGCCGAATACCACAAAGACATAGACGGGGTAGTGGTTCAATTTATTAATACTACAGATTTTAATGGTTATGAGTGGAACCTATCGGAAATTACAATTAACCGAATTGTAAAAATCATACGAAAGAATAACTAGCAAACCGGGTTATTTAATAAAGCGACAAATAAAGCACATGGACCTAAAAAAAAAGGCTAAAAAAACAATCCCGAATTTTACTCTTCCCTTTTTTTTACCAGATAGGAGTACAACCGTTTTCCTCTCTTATTATAGATAGCTTATAATAGCAATTGCAAATCTTCCAAATACTACCTAAGTAGTTGTTATGTATAAATTTTGGTTTAACACCCCAAAGATAATTGCAATCCTGATCAATTATTTTTTTTGAATTTCACGGGCTTTTTCCCCTCAGCAATTACAGGCTCTACATTTCGATCCCATTTTTCCCATTCTTTGCTATAAACTTACCTTTTCCATAATAGAATTACTCCTTTATAATTGTTCATCAATAAAAACACCAAAAGAAAATATACATTAACAACAAGAGAATGTTGAAATCTTGGTAAAGGAGTAGTAAGTTAATTAAACAAAAAGAACTTTAAATCAGGGTACAATTTACCGCAAATGAACAAAACAAAGAGTTTAAACCTGAAATATTTAAGTTTGGAGAAGAAGTCGTGCTTTAGGCAATAATATAGGATAGAACCGTGAAGGGGGCTCCGTAGATACAGGTCACGTATCTAACCTTCAGTCCGGCTCTTCGCTAAAATGGTCCTTCTGGATCATATATTGACACATGGTCCTGCTTAAGATGGCGCTAACCCAACACCTTGCTTCTCATCAAATCTGGCCGAAATTCAACCTTCAATATTAGCCACTTAATTAAATTCGGGTAACAGCTTGTCTCGAAATTAATTGGGAACTCAGGCGCTTAAGAGATCCAGATGAAACTCGGTACCAGCCACGGATATGCTTCGGCACAGGTTTTGACCCGTTGGAGCGATCAGCTTTTTGACCTATATTTACCAGTCAAGGTGGCCAAGCCTTACTTTATCATTAGTAGCTATCAATGGAAAATCTAATCAATCGTATACAATCAAAAGTCACTTTAAACCCATACGAGATTGATTTGATCAAAAACCAGTTCATTACTGAAAAAATTTCAGCGCAAACCATACTTTTAAAAGCCGGAGCAGTGGAACGGTATATTTATTTCTTAGATACCGGAATTGTTAAAGGTTATCAAAATATTGATGGAAAAATTGTAGTGCAGCACCTTGTAGGAGATCAAGATTTTTTCACCTCTTTGGATAGTTTTATGACCCAAACACCGGCATTAGATTATTATGAAACCATTACGGATTGTAGCCTTGTGAAAATTTCAAAATCAGGTTTTGATATTTTACAGAGAGAAACAAAATTTTGGGACCTTTTTGTCAAAGAAATAACCAATGAACATTTAAGCTGCAAGTTAGAACGGGTGAAAGATTTTCAAATATTAACGGCAAAAGAACGCTATCAAAAATTTGTCCGGCAATACCCTAAATTAGCTTTAAATGTATCCATAGACAATATCGCTTCATTTTTAGGTATGGAGCCCCAATCTTTAAGCCGCATTAGAAAACAAATCGCTATCTAACAAATGTTATTCTTCAGCTCATAAAAGGTCTCGAAATTTGTTCAAACAAAATTTAAGAAGAATGAGTACAGAAATTTCATTGGTTACAGGTGGAAATGGTCATTTAGGGAACAATTTAGTTAGGCTACTGCTTTCTAAAAATATAAAAGTACGAACGACTGTTAGAGATATTGACAACAAAGAACCATTTAAAGGCCTAGATTGTGATGTTGTTCAAGCCGATATTACCGATAAGGAATCTCTTAAAAAAGCCTTCCTAGGAATCACCAACCTATATGCCGTAGCAGCAAATTTTAGTATGTGGGCTAGAAACCCTAAAATTGAAATCTACGACAATAACATGCAAGGAACCCAAAATGTCTTTGACATTGCCAAAGAATGTGGGATCAAAAACATCGTTTATGTAAGTTCAGTCGCTAGTTTAGATTTTACGAAATTACCGGCCAATGTAGCCAATGGGTATAATAAGGACCGAAAAAATTGGTATTATAATTCTAAAAATGATTCGGATAAGTTGGCCTTAGCATTGGGAGAAAAATATGGCATCAAAACTGTTCTGGTTTTGCCCTCCGCAATGATTGGTTCTGTAGCTTTCAATTTAAGCTATTCTAACAAACTCGTATGGCAGATTTTAAAGGGGGAAATACCCGTTGACACCAATATTACGTTGAACTGGGTAGATGTGAAAGATGTAGCTTTAGGTACTTATAAAGCTATGATAAAAGGCAGGGATGGTGAAAGATATATCTTATCTAACGAGAAACACACTTCATTACAAGAAAGTGTAAAAATCGCAGCCAACTTATTTCCTGAACTAAAATTAAAAACTCCTAAAAAAGTACCAAAAATTCTATTGTATACGGTAGCCGGTTTAATGGAATTTAGCAGTAAAATCACTGGAAAAGAGCCGCTCTTACAGAGACAATACCTGGATATGTTTTATGGTTTAAAACAAGATTATGACATCAGTAAATCAAGAAAAGAATTAGGCTTTAATCCTCTACCCTCTAAAAAAGCTTTGGAAAATGCGCTAAGCTATTTAAAAAACCATTAAAAAGTCGCCCAAGAAAAACGGACATACGGGTCCGAGAGGCATAATGGCAGATATATTAGAAATGTCTATAATAATTACATGGGTAAGATAAAACTTTTGATCAATGAACTACCAAACATTTCAACCCCACCCAGATTTAGAAGCTTTTGTAAGTTGTTACTGGACCTTAGAAGCCCCTGCACAAAATAAAACAGAAAGACAGCGGATTATTCCGGACGGTTGCATTGAAATGGCATTTATACTTGGAGACGACATTAAACGATACACTTCCCAAGATGAATTTATCTTTCAGCCTCGTGCGATGGTACTTGGTCAGATAATGAAACCATTTTATATCGAGCCAACAGGCAAGGTAAATACATTTGCCATTCGATTTTATCCCTACGGATTTGCCAATTTTGTTAACCAACCCATTAAAAATTTAGCCAATAAAGAAACACCAATAGACGTATTGTTTGGAGCGGAAAAGGCAAAAGAATTGGAACAAAAAATAATTGAGGCAAAAGACGACAAACATCGAATAGAAATCATAGAAAACTTCTTTTTAGAAAAACTAAATGACAAAACAACCATAGATCACATAGTAAAACATACCATAGATGCCCTCCTATCATCGAATGGAACTGCATCTATAAGCACCATTCTTCAACAAGACTTATCTAAAAGAAGACAACTGGAAAGAAAATTCATAAAACAAATTGGGGTGAGTCCAAAACAATTAGGTAAGGTAATTCGATTACAAACCGCTTTAAAAATGTTGCTCAACAGAAAGACAGAAAACCTTACCAATATTGCCTACGAAAGTGACTATTTCGATCAAGCACATTTTATAAAAGACTTTAAGGAATTTACAGGAATTAACCCAAAAGCATTTTTAGGGAATGAAAACATGGCACTTTCTACCCTTTTCTACAAATAGCCGGGTGTCGCATTTTTACAATTTCCAAAAAATTATGTAGGCTACATTTGTTTTGTCAATTCAAACAAAGCAATATGAAAAAGCCTTTACATTATGTAGCCATAATACTATTCCTTTTTAGTACTGCCTGCGATAGTCAAAATAAAGGTGAAGCCGAAGCAATAGCTGTTAACAGTAACCTAAATCAAAAAACAAACGAAATGAAAAGTCATTTTTCAATGTTTGAAATTCCTGCTATGGAAATTTCACGAGCCGTAGATTTTTATCAAGCCATCTTAGACATCAAGATTGAGCAAATGAAATTACCCGGAATGGAAATGGGAATATTTCCCTACGAAGACCAATTGGTTACAGGGCTTATTATAAAAGGCGAAGGTTATCAGCCATCGACTGAGGGTGTAACTTTATATCTTAATGCCGGAGAAAAACTCGACCTCATTCTTGAACGAGTGGAAAAAAATGGAGGAAAAATCATTCTACCAAAAACAGCCCACGCAGATGAAAGTGGTTTTTTTGCTTTGTTTGTAGACAGTGAAGGCAATAGACTAGGGTTAAATTCATCAAATTAATCCCTCAAATAGACTTTTGAGACGAAGTTTATCCGATTATGTGGGCATTTTTATCCCTTAATCAAGCGGGGAACTTGGCTTATATTCAGAACGGACCTGTCTTTAGTAGTGGCATTGTAAAGATGGAGAAACCTCTCAGGACGCCAAATGGTAATCTATTTCTTATGCTTATAAATTTTATGAACTTAAACCCTCCAGGGATAAGCGTTTACAATTGTTACTGAAGACCAAGGGATAAACCTTGAATACAGGGTTTAGCTTTTATCTTTCCTTCTTTGCAACCAATCTGGTGTACCGGAAGGTTGATAGGCTTCCATTTTGTCAAGTAAAGCAACCGGATCATCCGCAACAATTAAATTACTCAACTGATCCGGTTTTAAAAATCCCTGGTCACCTACATGGTCCAAAAAGTCCAATAGCTTGTCATAATAGCCCGATACATTGTACAAGGCAAGTGGTTTTTGAATGTACATTAGCTGATTGAGAGTCATGACTTCAAACAACTCCTCTAGTGTACCTATGCCCCCGGGCATGGCTATAAAACCATCCCCTTTTTCTGCCATTAGCCATTTCCTGTCTCTCATTGTTTCCACAACAATCAAATCCGTACAACCCTGATGGGCGACTTCTATGTCTACGAGTTTTTGAGGGATTATTCCATACACCGGACTTTTGGAGGCAAGCATCTCATTTGCAATAATTCCCATAAGCCCAACTTTTCCTGCACCATAAACCAGCCCCAACTCCCTTTTGACCATTTCTTTGGCCAAGGCTTTTGCTTGGTCTGAATATTCTTGAAGAATTCCTGTGTTTGATCCGCAATAGACCGTGATGTTTTTTAATGGAAACATATAATAATAAATGATTTTAGTATTTAAAGGGCAAGCATAGCAATACCTTTTTCTATCTCCCTTTTATAATTCTTATACCGCTTGGTTCAACTTTCAATTTTGACCTGATTCTTTATGGTCTTCAAATATAAACTCCTATTCTCTAAAAATTGATATCCGAAAGCCCACTAAGCTACAAATGCTAAAAGAAATTGATCATCTCTTTAAATTGATTTAACCTATTCATAACTTAAAAATTGGCCCATATGGAGAAAAATAGAACCGAAAAATTTCTTTTCAATCAAAAAAGTAGGTTTAAGGAAAGATTTCTGGAAAAGCTAAAGTAATTTTACACCATGAAAATTTGCTTTGCGACAAATAATTCGAAAAAATTAAAAGAAGTTAGGGCTGCTTTGGGGGATGAGTTTGAGATAGTCTCCCTTGAGGAAATCGGCTGTAAAGAGGAATTACCTGAAACGGGTGACAAACTAGAAGACAATGCTTTTCAGAAAGCCAGGTATGTCAAAACCCATTATGGAGTAGACTGCTTTGCAGATGATACCGGTCTGGAAGTAGAAGTTTTAGATGGTGCCCCCGGTGTATATTCAGGTAGGTATGCCGGAGAACCTAGAAGTGATGAACGGAATGTTAATCTATTGTTAGAAAACATGCGTGGTAAGCAAGAGCGAAATGCAGCTTTCAGGACCATTATTGCTTTGATAATCGGGGAAAATGAATGGGCATTTGAAGGGAAGGCTGAAGGAGAACTTTTGGACAAACGATCCGGAGAAGGTGGCTTTGGCTATGACCCTATCTTTAAGCCCTTGGGTTATAAGAAAACCTTTGCTGAGTTAAGCATGGAAGAAAAAAACACCATCAGCCACAGAGGGAAGGCAGTAAAGCTACTGGCCTCTTTTTTAAAAGAGAAAGCTTAAGAACTGCATGAGATTGAATGACACCCTAATTAACATTTTATGACCAAGCCATTTATCATAGGAATCACCGGAGGAAGTGCATCAGGTAAAACCCACTTTTTAGACAAGCTCTTGCATTCTTTTGAGCCGGGTCAAGTTTGCTTGATCTCACAAGACAACTATTATAAGCCCAGGCACCAGCAACCTATGGATGATCGGGGCATTCATAATTTTGACACACCCAATTCCATTGATTTTGAGCAGTACGCAGATGATATTCGTAAGATTCAGGAGGGTCAAACCATAAATCGACAGGAATATACCTTCAACAATCCCAATAAAAAGCCTAAAATGCTTACCTTTTCTCCTGCCCCCGTGGTGGTGGTTGAAGGAATTTTTGTGCTATATTATCCTGAGTTGGCGAATTTACTGGACCTAAAGGTCTATATAGATGCCAAAGACCATATCAAGCTGAAGAGGAGAATTGTGAGGGATAAAGTAGAACGAGGTTACGACCTGGACGATGTATTGTATCGCTATGAGCAACATGTAATGCCTACCTATGAAAAGTATATCGCCCCCTTTAAGCATGATGCGGACATAATTGTCCCCAATAACAGTGATTTTAAAAAGGCCTTGGAGGTAATAAAAACCTTTTTACGTTTTAAAATAGGCGAGGAACGATCCTGATTCTCTTCTTTTATTCCCCGATTTAAAGTGTCAAAGCAAACCTTTATTTTCCAAACCGCCCTCAATTAAAATATAAATACCTGTATTACAGACCCTTCCAAAGCAAAAATTAAAAAGGATAGCCATACAGGAATTGAAAAAACTTTTTTATATTTGCATCCCATGAAACTGAACAGGAAAAATAAAGGATTGATGCGCCAAAGGCTGACATTACTGATCGTAATGCTTTTCTGCGTGTTTGTTTCCAGTTCAGAGATTGTTGTAAGCCTTGACAGCCAAGACAGGGCACTTGAAGTAAAATTGGACTTATCCTCTACCAACGATGAGGGTCCTGCGGAAGACAACCAAACATTTATTCATTCGAATATAGATGCAGTTGTTCCATTCGTACTGTACGCATTTGATTTCATCTACAATTTTATTTATGAGATCATTGTAGCAGCGCTTCCTCAGACCAATTTCCTATTGGGTACTGAACTTGAATACAATCAATTATTCAAAATACTATTTGAACAGATTATATCTGTCAATGCCCCCTGAGTAAGCCCCTGCTCACTATTTTCATTTGCCACCATTATTGAATCATGGATTCAAATGAAAAATTCTACAATAGAAATCAAATACAACATTTAATAGTTAATCAACAATCATGAAAAACAAAGGGATAATCGTTTTTTTTACGGTGGTCATTACAGCCCTATGTCTGTATTATTTATCATTTACATTGGTATCAAACAATGTTCATGAGAAAGCCACTACTTATGCAACTGATGCCTCAGGCAACGTCGATTTTGACAAAAGGCAAACCTACCTTGATTCTGTATGGAGAGAGCCTGTTTACAATTTTCTAGGCATACCATTTACTTATCAGGAAGTAAAGAATACGGAACTAGGCTTAGGACTGGATCTTCAAGGTGGTATGCACGTGACATTGGAGGTTTCTCCGGTAGAGATCGTAAAAGGACTAGCAGGTGGCAGCAAGGATCAAGTATTCAATGAAGCTGTTGCGGTAGCGAAAGAGCGCTCCAAAACAGTAAATGATAAATTTGTAAACATCTTTTATCAGGCTTGGCAAGAAAAAGCAGGTGACAAATCCTTGAATACAATTTTTGCAACAGCAGCCAATAGAGGAAGGATTTCTCTAGAAACCTCGGATGCAGAGATTTTAAATATCATAGATACTGAAGTAGAAAATGCGATTGACCGATCTTTCAACATCCTAAGAACTAGAATAGACCGGTTTGGTACTTCACAGCCAAACATCCAAAGGATTCAAAATACCGGTAGAATTCAAATTGAACTTCCCGGTGTAGACAATGCCGAAAGGGTAAGAAACCTTCTTCAAGGTGTTGCCAAATTGCAATTCTGGCAAGTAGCAGAAATAGATGAGTTTGGTGATGCATTGCAACAAGTCAATGCATTTCTTATGGAAGAAGCCGAAAACCAAAAGGCATCAAGCCCCGCTGCAGAAACGACTACTTCTTCGGATACAACAGATTTGGAAAGTGACCTGGCCAAGCAATTGGCTGAAGGTGCTACAGATGCTGATTCTTTAGGAACTGAAGCTTCTCCAATTTTTGCTTTGTTGAAAGCAAATTATGGACTTGTTTATGAATTAAGAGATACCATTGCCATCAACAGGGTTTTAAATAGAGAAGATGTAAAAGCTTTGCTACCGAGAGATGTGAAGTTTATGTGGTCTGTCAAGCCTCAGGTGCAAGACGGAATGGACCTGTTGGAATTGCATGCCATCAAAGCCCCACGTGGTACAGATCAAGCTCCTTTAGAGGGTGATGTAATTACAGATGCCAGACAATCATTGGATCAAACTTCAAGACCTGCTGTAAGCATGCAAATGAATGCTGAAGGTGCGAGGAGATGGAGAAAATTAACGGCTGAAAATATAGGTAAAAGGATAGCCGTTGTACTGGATAATTATGTGTACACAGCGCCTACAGTTCAAGGAGAAATTCCTTCAGGACAATCTGAGATTACCGGGAATTTCACCATGGAAGAAGCCAAAGATTTGGCCAATATATTGAAATCCGGAACCTTGCCTGCTCCTACCAATATCGTGGAAGAAGCCATTGTGGGTCCTACTTTGGGTGTAGAAGCAAGAAATCAAGGCATCAACTCAATGGTTGCCGGTCTTGTATTGGTGGTATTGTTTATGATCGCCTATTACTCTAAAGGTGGTTTTGTTGCCATCGCGGCATTGTTGTTCAACATCTTCTTTATTCTTGGAATCCTTGCTCAATTAGGCGCAGCCTTAACCCTACCGGGTATTGCCGGTATTGTACTTACCATTGGTATGTCCATTGATGCCAACGTGCTTATTTTCGAAAGAATTAAAGAAGAGCTAAAAAATGGCGCCGGTATTTTGCAGGCAATAAGCAGTGGTTATGACAAAGCATTCAGTGCCATTCTGGATTCAAACGTAACTACCTTCCTTACAGGAGCCATACTCTATGCTTTGGGCCAAGGTCCGGTAAAAGGTTTTGCGATTGTATTGATGATAGGTATCGCCTCATCCTTCTTCTCAGCAGTTTTTATCACAAGAGTGATTGTGTATTGGATGAGTAAGAAAGGCGAGAAAAGCAATATTTCTTTCGCTACGCCATTTGCTAAAAACATGTTTAGCGACCTAAATATTGACTTTTTAGGAAAACGTAAGGTAGCTTATTTGATCTCTACAGGTATTATTGTCGTTGGGATGATTCTTGCCTTAACCTCAGGCATCAAATTTGGCGTCGATTTCACCGGTGGTAGATACTATGTCGTTGAATTTAGCGAATCAGTTCCTGCTTCTGAATTAAAAGTTGGACTGGACAGTGAATTTGATGGTGCAGTGGAAGTCAAAACTTATGGTGCAAACAATGTCTTAAAAGTAACCACTTCTTACTTGGTAAACGAAGACAATGATGAAGCCAACAGAGAGGTGGAAGACAAGGTTAGGAATGGTATCGCTGCTGTAACCGGCTTTAGTTATTTGGAAGATGCCACCAAGCTTTCCGGAAATGATTTCTCAATCACAGGTTCCAATAAAGTAGGAGCAACGGTAGCAGATGACATCAAAAACTCCTCTTTAGAGGCGATGTTCTTCTCCCTTATAGCCATTTTCCTTTATATTTTACTAAGGTTTAGAAAATGGCAGTTCTCACTTGCTTCGATTATCGCATTGGTTCATGATACCTTTTTCGTTATCGCCGCTTTTGCCATAGCAAGTGCATTTGGAGCCACTTTTGAAATCGACCAAGTATTCATTGCTGCTGTATTGACAGTAATCGGTTATTCAATAAATGATACGGTAATTGTATTTGATAGGATCAGAGAGAATATTGCTAGCCGAGGCACAAGCAAAATTGTCAAAATGTTCAATGATGCAATCAACCAAACGATGGCCAGAACCCTGATTACATCAGCAACTACATTAATTGTAGTACTGGTATTGTTAATATTTGGGGGAGAAGTGCTAAGAGGATTCTCTTTCGCCTTATTAATAGGTGTCTTGGTAGGTACCTACTCTTCCATCTATATCGCAACTCCGGTAGTTGTCGATTTAATGAAAAAAGAAATTGAAAGTGAAAGTGAAGTTCCGGTAAAATAAGCGGAATACGCCACATTTTTTCATACAAAAG
The DNA here is from genome assembly GCF_030546805.1 of Cyclobacterium sp. 1_MG-2023. Lineage (GTDB taxonomy): Bacteria > Bacteroidota > Bacteroidia > Cytophagales > Cyclobacteriaceae > Cyclobacterium. The sequence goes on from NZ_JAUOPC010000019.1 coordinate 23,890, forward strand.
AGCCATTCTACTTTAAGAATGGCTCTTTTTCTTTATAAATGCAGATTAAATACCCTGAACAGGGTATTGATTGAAGTTTTAGTTATTGATACCTTGCAGACCTATCATATTGTCATATGCAAATGTCATTCTATTCCATCGCGTTAATTCTTGGGATTTTATTTGCCACACTTTATTTGTTTTTGGGCTTCCATCCTAAAGAATATAGAAAGATTAACTTTCTGGTATTATTTATTCTATTTACAGAACTACTTTCTGTAATCATATGGTCCAACTCCAATAAAGGTGGGGATGAAAATCTCTTCCTATACAATCTGCTATATGTATATGTAAGGCCTACGGCAATGTTACTATTGTTTAGCCAGCTCCCTTTTAGTTGTCAACTCCAGAGAACGGTCTTCCCTACCATTTTTGGTTTCTTGATAACCGGTGGACTTATCAGCACCTTTCTCCAACCCCTAGGTGGGGCCATTCAGTCTTATAGTTATTTACTCGGTCACGGATTGGTGCTATCCTATAGTGTTATCTTCTTTAAAGACATATTGAAGCAAAGCAAGTTTAGAGACATCAACTTGCTGTCTTTGCCCTATTTTTGGATGGCATCCCTGATTTTGTTTTCCTACGGAGAAAGATACATATTTTTTATTTTAACCTATTATTACCCTTCTATAGGAGATTATAGTATGGGCCATGTTTTTATTTGGGTTCAATTCTTGGCGGGCATAATGTACTTATCATTAGGGCTTTCCTTTTTTGCCCCCAGGGTTTTCAATAGATACTATACTTAATAATTGTCGGCTTTTGAAAATATAGTTTTTAATTTATAACCTTTAAATGTAAATTTAAACTTTAATCAAAAAACGCATTGTATGTCCTATCTATTCACTTCGGAATCTGTTTCCGAAGGTCATCCAGATAAAATATCTGATCAAATATCAGATGCAATTATTGATAATTTTCTGGCTTTCGATCCAAATGCTAAAGTAGCTTGTGAAACCCTCGTCACCACTGGTCAGGTTATTCTGGCGGGAGAGGTCAATTCATCTACCTATTTGGATGTGCAAAAAATTGCTAGGGATGTTATCAACAGGGTGGGATACACTAAAAGTGAGTACATGTTTGATAGCAGCTCCTGTGGTGTTCTTTCCGCCATTCATGAGCAATCTCCTGACATTAACCAAGGTGTAGACAGGAGTGAACCTGAGGAGCAAGGAGCGGGAGACCAAGGAATGATGTTTGGGTATGCAACCAAGGAAACCAGCAATTTTATCCCATTAGGACTTGATTTATCTCATAGGTTATTGAAAGAACTGGCTGCATTGAGAAGAGAAAATGACCAAATCACTTACCTGCGTCCCGATTCTAAAGCCCAAGTGACCACTCAATACAGCGATGACAATACCCCGGAAAAAATCGTGGCTATTGTAGTATCCACACAACATGACGAATTTGGCGAGGAGCAGGCCATGCTGGAGAAAATTAAAAAAGACATTGTTGAAATTTTGATTCCAAGGGTAAAAGCCCAGTTACCGGAAAGCATACAAAATCTCTTTAATGATGACATCCTATACCATATCAACCCTACAGGAAAATTTGTAATTGGGGGACCGCATGGAGATACAGGGCTAACCGGAAGAAAAATAATCGTTGATACTTACGGTGGAAAAGGAGCACATGGAGGCGGTGCATTCTCCGGGAAAGACCCTTCAAAAGTTGACCGCTCTGCAGCCTATGCCACTCGACATATTGCCAAAAATTTAGTGGCCGCAGGCATTTCAGATGAAGTATTGGTGCAGGTTTCATATGCCATTGGCGTAGCCAAGCCCATGGGACTGTATGTCAATACCTATGGAACAGCCAATGTAGATTTGTCAGATGGCGAAATTGCTAAAAAAATAGAGAAACTATTCGACATGAGGCCTTATGCCATCGAAAATAGGCTGAAATTGAGAAACCCTATCTATGAAGAAACAGCAGCTTACGGGCATATGGGAAGAGAAAATGAAGTGATAACCAAAACCTTTGTTGCGCCTGATAAAGCTTCTATAACTTTGGATGTGGAACTATTTACTTGGGAAAAATTGGATTATATAGATCAGATTAAAAAAGAGTTTGGTCTCTAAACCAATATTTTAATATCATTTTAAAAGGCAGCTTCAACAGCTGCCTTTTTTTATTTAATCCTAGCCAGCCAAAAGGTCACCCTACTCGCTTTTAATCTGAAATAGGCAATAGACCAGCTTTTAAGATTTTTATTGTCAAAACCGGGATAAAGCAATGGCGGGATTATTGCTTTAACTCCATTCATTGATAAGCTGATACTTAGATTTATTGAAATCCCGAAAACAAAAGACTGTCCACAGGGCCTTTCTATCGACTCATCCCGGTAAGTCATATCTGAGAGATTAACTTAAGTACACTTATTGCGTAAATAACTATTAGGATTTATTCGGTAATTCCTTTGGCCAGTGATGGCATGAAAAACGCTTGGCAGTGTTCAGAAGAAAGGTAAGTCCTCAGCTCAATGCCTCCGGCCATACTATAAAAGCATAAAATATTTCATTGCAACCGGAGGTTTTTGTTTTATTGATTTATATTCAATGCTATGAAAAATAATGCGCAAGTATTTCTAGAAAGTAGTCTCCACCTTTTTACCTTTTACAAAAACTTAGGGGAGAAGGCGCTTCAACAAATCCCTGATGAAAAGCTCTTTTGGCAATTCAATGAGGACAGCAATAGTGCTGCCACCATTGTAAAACATTTGTCAGGAAATATGTTATCCAGATGGTCTGATTTTATGAACTCGGATGGTGAGAAACCATGGCGAAACCGAGATGCGGAATTTGAAAATGACCTGCATTCTCGAGAGGAGATAATGGAAGCTTGGAAAGTTGGCTGGGACAGCCTTTTCCAAGCCTTGGAAAAATGTGGTGAAAATGATTTTAACAAGGAAGTATATATCAGAAATCAATCCCATCATTTGATAGAAGCCATCAGTAGACAACTTACGCATTATGCCACGCATATCGGGCAATTGATCTACCTTGCCAAGATGCTTCATCAGGGCAGCTGGAAAAGCCTCAGCATTCCAAAGGGAGCCTCACAATCATTCAATAAGGAGAAGTTTGATCAACCCAAAAAAGATGAGAAGTTTACAAATGATTATCTTAAAGAAACAAAGAAGTAAACATGTCAATCAATAAAGAGTACATAGACCAGCAATATGAAGCCATTGCCAAAAAAGAGCTTAAAGCCTGGTTGGAAAAGCAGCATCAAAGTCCTTCTATCCTCAACCGGATGACAAGTGGCACCCAAAGGTCTATTAATAAAATTATACCGGATAAAATTCATCAAGCCATTACTTACGCCATTGAAAAAATGGTAAAAGGAGTGCTTGTTGGCAACCAATTTATTGCCCCGAAACCCATAAATCACGGTCTGCTTCGGCTTAAGGAATTTAAGGCCAGAAAAAGCATTAAAACCTATACCAGAACTGCCTCCGTGGAGGGAGCAATTACAGGAGCCGGAGGTATATTGATGGGTTTTGCCGATCTTCCTGCATTCTTGGCCATTAAGATGAAAATGCTATTCAATATAGCGGCAGCTTTTGGTCACGACACCAAAGACCTGAGGGAGAGATTGTTTGTACTTTATATTTTTAAGCTTAGCTTTTCTACTCAGAAAACACGAAATGAAACCATAGGTATCCTTGAAAATTGGAACAGCTTCTCTCAAACTTTACCTACCAATTTGGATGACTTTGATTGGAGGCAATTTCAGTTGGAGTATAGGGACTTTATGGATCTTGCCAAACTGGCTCAAATGATACCGGTAATTGGTGCTGGGATAGGAGCAATTGCCAATTATAAATTGAGTCAAATGCTCGGGAAAAATGCCATCCTTGCTTACCGGCTTAGGCACCTTCAAGAGTTAAAAACAATCTCCGGAAATAACCCTGTTACCTAAAACAGCTTTGGGCTTACTTTTTATTTAAGGTATATTCGCTTTCCTTTTTTAGCACTTTCCTTGGCTGCATCTAAAATTTCCACCACCACCAAATTATTTTCTAAAGAGGATAGATCTTTAGCTGTTACTTGAATTTCCCCTTTCACCACAGCTGCTAAATAAGCAAAAGGGTCATTGTATGGATTTGTTCTTTTGCTTAGGGTCTCTGCCTTTTCTTGCTTTTGTCCTTCAGTTCTACTCAACAGACTTGTGCTGTTTTTAGCCACCATATATCCCGTCTTTCCATATACTTCCATGTCCTTTCTGCTAAAAGGCCAGTTCCAAGAAGCCTGAATTACCCCTTGGGCTTTGGGATATTCTAAGAGAATGGTTGCTTCATCATCCACCTTGGGATAGATATCAGGCTTGATCTGTTTTAACTCAGCGGTAACCGATATGGGTTTCACACCATCCATTAACCAAGTCATCAAATTGGCGCCATAGCAACCAAAATCTATGACTGCTCCCCCTCCATTCAAAACCGGATCCGTGAGCCAATCCAAAAATTCCTGATTGACGCCGATCTCCATGGGACCTTCATGCCCATCATTGACAATCACCCTCCTGACCGGACCTATCTCCTCTGCTTTCAGTCGCTTTTTCAGTTCATGGTTACTTGCATACCAGGTTGTTTCGTAGTTGGTCAATAAATGAATCTGATGCTTTTTGGCCAAATCTGCCATCTCTTTAGCGTGATCCATACTTACCGCCAATGGCTTCTCAACCATGACATGAATTCCTCGGGGAGCACATGCCTGTACTACCTCCAAATGCTCATAAATGGAACCAAATGCAGTAACAGCTTCAGGTTTAACAACTGCAAAAAGTGACTCCATATCCGGGTAATGCAATTGCTTGTCTAATCCATATTGAGACATCAAGCGATTGGCCAAATCTTCATTTGGCTCCACTATACCTACAATCTCAACATCTCCAACATCTTCCCTCCCAAGTATCCAGTGTACATGGGAATGAGTAAGACCTACCACTGCTATTTTCACTGCTGATTGCGCAAATAGACACTGAAAAGGTAGCAATATAAAAGCCGCAAAAAATGATAGTATTGATTTTTTCATGGTTAATTGTTTTTAATAGAGTCCATCAAATTATGGAAAAAACCATCTGAATTACTTTTCCTTTTTCTTCTGGCCTTCTGTCGTTTTTTCTTATTTTGCTTTTTCCCCTTTACTAGAACTGATCTCACTGAGATCCCCACTTGCCCACTGTACCAGGGTTGTCTACCAACAATATTGATATTGGGTTTATAATCTACAGAGAAATTTATCCCTAACAAAGTGAGCTCTACACCACCAATAAAATCAACCCCTAAGGTTTTGTTTCCGTAGGTTCGGATTATTTGCATGTTCTCGCTTACTTTCTGCCGGCTCTCTTCTATTCCTAGGGAGGCACCCGCCCCGTAATAATAGTTAAGCCGCTTGGAAAGCAGTGGTCGGTGCCTTTGCAGTATGGCATGAAGGGTGGTATTGTAACTGAAATCTGATTGGACAATTCCCTCTAAGGTTAGTCCCTTTATGAGCCGCTGCTGGACGGTAAAACCCAACATGCGTCCTTGATCATTATTTCCCAATCTCAATCCTGCACTTGTACCATAACTCTGTCCATAAGACCAAGAGTAGCTTCCAATCAGCATTAAACCGGTGAGTACAATTGTTAAAGTGTATTTCAGCATCACTATAAATTAAATATCAGGAACATCTACCAAAAAACCAGCCAGAATAAGAAAATTAATCAGGAATTTTCTCGCCCTTAGCCATTTACGGATAAATAATTATCCAGTGACAAAGCATGTAATTGGACTAATTTCCTTTCCTTTTATTCCTTTCCGGTTAAATAAAGAGACTTTCAAACAATAAAACATTAAATCTCCTAAATTATTAATCAAAAAGCGCTTGAATGAGAAGGATTTTCAGCCTTGCCTTGTGATAATGTATCAATAAATAATTAAATTTAAGTTTAACAATGGAGCCTGAGTTATGAAATCAATTCTTATAATTATTTGTTTTGCCATTTGTACCACGGTTTTTTCACAGGAGCTGGAGGGTTCCTGGATTTTGACCCATCAAAATGGTGTTGCCATTACCGACCAAGAGTTTATTAAAATATATCAGGATGGTTATTTTGCCTTTGGGGCAAAAGAAATAAAAGGAGACAAGTTTCTCTATGCCGGAGGAGGAGAATACAATTTAAATGGAAATGTCTACGAGGAGCACCTGGACTTTCTAACCCTTGACCCTGATCAAATAGGAACTACCAATAAATACACATTGGACTTTGCCAATGATCGACTAGTCATTTCCACCAAGATAAAAGGGGAAGACCTGATCGAAATCTGGGAGAGGGTATCTCAGGAAGAAGACGATCTGACAAGAAATTGGGTAATTACCGGAAGGAAACGTGGAGATAAGATATCTGAAATGACTCCGGGAGCTAGAAGAACCGTTAAGATTTTAAGTGGAGGGCGATTTCAGTGGATTGCCTTTAATTCTGAAACAAAAGCATTTAGTGGCACCGGTGGAGGTGAATATGAAGCCAAAGATGGGAAATACATTGAAAAGATCACATTCTTTTCCAAAGATGACAGTCGTGTAGGAGCTCAGTTGGAGTTTGATTACAAAGTAATTGACGGAAAATGGCACCACAGTGGCTTGAGTTCAAAGGGAGATCCCATATATGAAATTTGGTCACCTTATGAAGAGGCCTATAAAAAGGAAGACAAATAATATTGAAAAGTAAGTGGAGCATTTATAGGTATACAGTTTTCAAGAAGCTCTAATTTCTCAGGAAACTTAAACTGTTAAGCTGACTCCTTTTGGTCTCAATTGGAACTTGTATTTTCAAGCCAAGCAAAAGGCAGGGTGCCATCCGACCATTTTTCAAAAAACCTGCTAAAATCCGTACCAAATATCATTGAGCCAAGGAGAATATCCAGGTCTCCATCACCATCCATATCTCCTGCATCCATTGCCATCCAACGCCCATCTGCACTACCGGAAAAGGTAAAAGCATCAAAATTCATGTCTCCTTTGTTCTCAAGGTAAACAAAACTCTCCTCCGGGCTACTTTCATAATCCGGAAAAAAACTAATCGCCGCAATATCAATGTCTCCATCCTTGTCAAAGTCTGCAGGAATGGCTTTGTAGGCCCCGTTAAGGGGATAGAAAAAAGATTCTTTATAATGGTTTGTGCCGTCATTGATATAAACCCTGATCCCATGATAGGGCTTGGGTATGGGATCATAATCTGCGTTATCGCCGGCGGTATAGATAATATCCTCTATCCCATCTCCATTAAAATCATATAAATCAAAATAACTGGATCCGTATGTAGGAGGAAACCTTAAAACCGGTTCTTCGGCAAATTTACCGTTTCCTTGATTATGGTATATAAAAATCCCCTCATCTCCCTGGCCAAAAAGGGCTATGATATCTTTTAAGCCATTGTTATTCAAGTCACGAATATATGCTTTGGTAGCTCCCGGCTTATTCCTCAAAATATTTTTTTTAAAGTTTCCTGAAGGATCTTGCTTCCACCAGCCAAGGCTACCGGTGTTTTTCCCGTATTCAGCAATGACCATATCATCCAATCCATCCCCATCAAGATCTCCCATATCCATATGGACGGGTCTTTGTAAATCTTTGGCAACAATTTTTGTTACTTCGCCGGCGGTATTAGGCAAGCGCATTACAAAACCCAGGTCCATGTCTGTAGGGTTAAAGGTACCGATTACCAAAGCATAGGAATACTGCTGACCTTCATGCACCCACACTGTCCCTTCCGGACTAGAAGCTGTTTTCTGCACCTTAAATTGATTGTTCATGATAGAAAAGGAAGACCTACCTGCATCACTGATGTACCAGCGATCAGGGCCTATGATTTTCACCATTAAATGCATTGGGTTCTTAGTCTTATTGGCCGGACGATGGAGTTTGAAGTTATTCAAGCCGGTCTTAATTTTTATGACTTCCGCTTTCGGTAATTTATCAGGAGCTGTATCAATATAATAAGTTTTGATTTTGTCAAAGATCAAAGTGTCTATTGTGGGAGACTTTGGGAAAACATTATTTCTTTCTACAATTGCACCGGCTCGTCCTCCCTCCAAAAGATTTTCCCTGCTGCTGTCTGATTCATAGATACCAAAAAAATGACCCATTCTAGGGAGAATTGTTTTCCAAGTAGCTTTATCCAATTGATTGGGATCAGGGTACAAATGACATCCGGTACAATATGTTTTGGCAAGCATTTCTGCAGGCTTTTCCAACGGGTCTTGTAAAGCTTCCTTTTTCACTTCAACCTTTGGGTTGGCACGCTCTTCCTTTTGACTATTCTTGTCATTAGGTTTACACGCTTGTCCCAAAATTATTAAACCAAGGGCAAGAAAAAACAGGGCTATCCTCATGAATGCAAAGGTTTGGATCTGATAGACAATGAATCGTCAAAGATAACCAAGGACTGTTAAAATCAAGGCATTAAATTTAATATTAAATGCATCGACAAACACTACCCAAGTTCACAAATGATACGAACTAATTTGCGCGCTTATTTAACTGCTCACCTGGCATCAAACAATGAAGAATGGCCGTCTCAAGTTTTTCAAGATCAAAAGGCTTGATCAACACATAGTCCATTTGAGAAGATTTCGTCATGGCCCTGTCTGAGAGATCTGCGGTTACAGCCAATATGGGGATATTTTTACGTAATTCTCCACATTCTCCACTCCTTATAGCTTTGGCCGTTTGATAACCATTTAACACAGGCATTTGAAGATCCATGATAATTAAATCAAAAAATGAATGCTTTAATTTTTCTAAGGCCTGCTCACCATCCATAACTATTTCTATTGTGATGTGATCCCAGTTTTTAAACATTGACTTCATCACCATTCTCATTATAGGGTCATCATCAACTATTAAAAATCGTTTGTCTTCAGGCTTGAAACTAGAGTTGTTGGTATTGCTGTTATTCATTGTTAAAAAGTAGGCCTCTTGCTTATTAAAGGCATAATAGTAGAAAAATATTATTTATTTGCCAAATATTTATTTTAAACAGCATATTAATAGAATTAAAATTCATTTTTCTGTTAAAAATATATTTAATTTTACAAGCATTTTATTAAAATTAGATAAAAATACTCCCCACAATAGACCTGCAAAACAAACGCATTGGTCTTACTTTTTCAGTGTTGATAATTGATATTTACACTAAGTATTTATGCAAATAATACAATTTTCACCTCCTTTATAACAATACTTTACTAACTCATTAAAGAAATTACGCTCTTTTCGTAGGTATACGTAATTTTCGTAGGAAAACTAATTTTAATTTATTAGGTTTGGATTATGGAAGCATTAACAAGCAATGAGGAGCAGGTGATGCGGATCATCTGGAAGCTGGAAAAAGCATTGGTAAGGAGTGTATTGAATGAATTTCCTGAGCCCAAGCCTCCTTACACCACATTGGCATCAATCATCAAGCAATTGGAAAACAAAGGCTACTTGGACCACAAAACCTATGGCAATACGCATGAATATTTTCCTTTAATAAGCAAAAAAGCTTACCAACACAGTAGTTTCAATCAGATGGTGAAAAACTATTTCGATGGTTCTGCGAAAAATGTATTGTCTTTTATGGTGAAAGAAGAGAAACTGTCCGAAAATGATATCCAAGATTTAGAAAAAATTGTTGAGAATTTTAAAAAGAAATCATCATGATGGCCCTTATCAATTACTTATGGGAAGGAGCTGTCTGTTTGACAATACCTTGGTTGTTTTATAAGGTATTCCTTGAAAGAACCACTTTTTTTGCTTGGAACAGGACCTTTTTGCTCTGTGCATTAATCATGGCTTTGGTTTTCCCAGCTTTAGGCTTTGAAGGTATAAACAGCTTCAATTTAGCCAATGAAACCTACCTGTTTCAATTGCCAACATTTGAATTTGATGGTTCAAATCAGCAAACAAACTCATTGAAGTCACTTTCCCTAAGCAGCATTTTGGTAGGCCTCTACTTATTGGGAATCCTTTTTCCGCTCACCAAATTTCTTATAGGAATGCTCTCCTTAATAAGCTCGGTCAAAAAAGCACATACCTCCTATAAAGGTAAATACACCTTATTGGAACATGCCTCTTTTGAGCCAGCTTCCTTTTTTCACTTGATCTTTCTGCCTGAAGGTTCACTTCAGTTAAGAAACAAAGTGGATTGGATAATAGATCATGAAGCAGCTCACGCTGATTTCAGACACAGCATAGATAAGTTACTGCTGCAATTGGTGAAAATTATCTTTTGGTTTTACCCGATTTATCGTTTGTATGAAACGGATTTAGAAGTGATCCATGAGTATCAAGTAGATAATAAAATGACCGAGAACTACCCGGTCGAAGAATACGCCTTGCTGCTAATTCATTTAGGAAGACCAAAAAGTGTAAATCAGCTGGCACATAATTTTAATAAATTTCAAATTAAAAAAAGATTAACCATGATGACACAACCCAAATCAAAAAAAATAGCCAAAGGGCTTTATGCTCTAGCCTTACCCGTATTTATTGGTCTGTTTGCTCTGGTTTCATGCGAGCAAAAGGATGAAATCGTGGAAGTAGAAATCCCAAAAGCTGAATCAATAACTGAACAAGCAGACCTAAATGAGATTTTCGATATTGCTGAAGACATGCCTGTCCCTGCAGAAGGCGTGCAAGGTTGGAACAAGTACTTAAGTCAAAACCTTAAATATCCTCAATCTGCCAGAGATCAAAAAAAAGAAGGAACAGTTTACGTACAATTCATCATCAATAAAGAAGGGAGATTAGTCAATCCCTCTGTTATTAGAAGTGTAGATCCGGATCTAGATGCCGAAGCACTTAGGGTAATAAAGAATTCACCAGATTGGACCCCGGGTAAACAAAAAGGAAAAGAAGTAAATGTCAAAATTCAACTGCCAATTCGGTTCAAGCTGAATTAATAATTATTGGATTATTTGTTGTTGATTTTCCCGGTCACGAGTAAGCATTACCCGCGGCCGGGATTTTGGGTTTAAATGCAAACAATATTATTCTTTGATAAAAGCTACTACTGCATTAATCACTTCAGGGGAACGTAACCGATGTCCCAGACCGGTTGTCGTCATTAACTCCGATTGTGGCCAATGCTGATGAAGCAGCCGAGCGTTACTAAAATCAGTCAGTCCATCTTTTTGGTCATGAATAATAAGCCCGGGAATGGTCAAGTCTTTAACCAAGTTAGGCAAATTAACACTGTTTAAATCTTCTTGAATAAAAGCTTCAAATTCAGCGGTAATATTTTTAACTGTATAGGGTTTAAGTTTCAAAACTTGCCTATAATAACCAATAAACTCTATGGCACTTCCGGGAGTTGACAAAGCGACCAGTTTATTTACAGGTGGCAGCTTATGCTTGGCAAAAGCATAAAAAAAAGAAAAGCTTCCAATGGAATGAGTCACCACCGCATCTACCTCGCCAACATTATTTAATACTTGTTCTATCAAAGCAGCATTTTCAGGTACCGTAAAGCGTTTACCTTGGCTCTGACCATGTGCGGGTGCATCATAGGCCATTATCGTATATTCATCAGTTGATAAAAGCAAATCAATGTATTCCTTCCATCTAAAGGAAAAGCTCTGCCAGCCATGTATGAACAAAATTTTCTTTGGACCATTTCCCCATTTGTATTGACGGATCTTATTCCCTTTAAAAAGAATATCTGACTCCACCGCCGTCCGAAGAAAGTCAAATTGCTTCTTGCTTATTTGGGGGCGAGCAGGAGAGCAAAAATATTTGAATCCCAACTTTCCTCCCTGCACAGGTGTAATACTATTCAGGGCATTAAGGAAGAGCCCTAACAACCTGTAGAAAAATCCACTTTTCATTTTAAAACTTAGAATTATAGGTGATCTGTTATTCGGGTTGTATAAAAAGAATTGCTGCTACCCTTCAAACAAAAGTAGAATATAATTTTTAAATTTTTAACAAAACGAAAAATTAATTAGGAATTTTATATTAAACCAAACTATTAACTAACATTTTTTTAATTAATAGGTAATACATCTACAACTTTTATCCTTCTAATAAGTGGAATACATAATAGGCTAATTACTATGGCGATATATCCTATGTACTCAAAGTTTAGTAGTTTTCCCTCTGTACCTTCCACCAAAATAAGTCCTCCTAAAAAAGAAGCTAAGCCGGAACTTAATTGTTGGACAGCAGAATTGAAACTCAGAAAGCTTCCTCGGTTTTCAGCCTTGGCTGTACCGGTGATAAGCGCTGCCGCAGGTACCATACGGCCATTAGAGGTGACAAAAAACAAAGTCGAAACCAGCAAAGCAAGCAAAATGGGTGTGGCTCCTAAATGGGTGATTATAGCAATTGGAATAACATTTAAACTCATGAAAATGGTGAAAATGGGCACTTTCCCATATTTGTCAGTTAGCCTCCCTACCCATGGGGATGTAAAAACGGTAAAAAAACCTCCGGCCATGTAAATATAAGTCAATTGGATTTCTGAAAAACCAACATTGGCTACCATAAAAGGGCTCAAAAATGGGATCACCATAAACTGCCCTAACATCATCATTACCGTTAAGGAAATAGCACGCATTTGATTCCCATTGTTGGTGACTCTCCGGATCACCTGTACCGGACTTGGCTTAACATTTCCTTCGCTTTTAGGGACAGAAATGGAAGGAACAAACTTATAAATAAGCAAAAGTATTATCATGGCAAGTAAAGCCAAAAAGAAAAATGGCGCATGCCAATTGGATAAGCTGGCAATAAAAAGGCCAAATGGAACCCCTACTACTGAAGCTACGGAAAAAGCGGCCATTACCAAACCCATGGCCCTACCTCTTCGTTGATCAGGTATAGCATCTCCAATAATCGCAAAAATCAATGCTGAAGTTAAACCTCCAAATAGTCCGGAAAGAATTCTTGAAAACAATAAAAATGGATAATTAGGGGATAAAGCGCAAGCCAAAGTACCCACCAAAAACCCTAAAAACACCCACATCAATATACTTCTCCGGTCATATTTGTCTAGTATAAAAGCACCAAAAAAACTACTTACCCCGGCGCTTAAAGTGTATGACGAAACCAATAAGCCAAATTCTTGTGGAGATATATGAAAAATTCGCATCAACTGTGGCCCCAATGGCATTAAGATCATAAAATCCACTATATGGGTAAAATTGATGGCCGCCAAAGTCCAAAGTAAAAGTCTCTCCTTTTGCATTTTGTAGAAATTTATTCCCTTAAAACCTTTCTCCTTTACTTAAAGTTCTTAGAACTTCAGATATAAAAGAAAAGTGAGGGTAGACTTAAATTCGAGGTTTCAATTGCAGGAAGCTAATAAAACCGTATCATTATAACAAAGTCACTTAGGGCAGACCAAGCCCTATAATAAAATTATTAGCCATATATTTTTACCTTCAAAATTTGCGATTGATTAAAAATTGGTGTAAGGTGCTTCCAATCCAATAAATCTGCCTACCTTTACAGACTTTATCAACTCCTATATACAATTGCGTTTAAACCTGTTGTTTTTGAATTCAAGTAATTCAGGTGAATTGATAGCCTGATTATCTTGGTTTTTAGATTATCTTTTGAACATACATGATGAATCGCTGTGGTGAAACTCTATCAGGGTAACCTTAGCTGAATTCATAGCGAATTAGACAATTAAACAAGCTATTTCGGGTTATAACTCCCTCAATTTTAATTCTAGCAATTTGAAACCCAATATTATTTATATAGGTTGATATCGGCCGAATAGGCAAAAAATTAATTTGCACTCAAACACATTAATAAGCGTGGTGCAAAGCACAGGCATACAATGCCGCATAAATGAAAAAAAAGCATGACATTCGAACAATTAGATCTTATAACTCCAATCCTGAAAGCACTTCAGGAAAAAAATTACAAAGAACCAACGGCCATTCAAGAACAAGCCATTCCTAAAATATTGGCAAAAAGGGACATTCTAGGAAGTGCACAGACAGGTACCGGAAAGACAGCAGCATTCTCCCTTCCTATCATCCAATTGCTTCACACTGAGAAGAACAATAACAAGGGTAAATTGGCCATCAAATCCTTAATAGTAACCCCTACTCGAGAGTTGGCCATTCAAATAGATGAAAATCTAGCCTATTATGGGAAATACACCAAGCTAAGACATGCTGTAATTTTTGGCGGGGTCAAACAAGGGGCACAAGTAAACGAACTTAGACGAGGAGTGGATATCTTGGTAGCAACTCCAGGCAGGTTGTTAGACCTCATAAATCAAGGCTTTATAAAATTGGACCAAATCAAAATTTTTGTGCTTGATGAGGCGGATCGCATGCTGGACATGGGATTCATAAATGACATCAAAAAGCTATTGAAACTATTGCCAAGAAAACGCCAATCCCTGTTTTTCTCAGCAACCATGCCGGACAATATTGTTTCTTTGGCAGGAAAAATCCTTACTGACCCGGTTAAAATCGAAGTAAACCCGGTTTCTTCTGCTGCAGAAACAGTCAAACAAAAGGTTTACTATACCAATAAAGGCACAAAAAAGGACTTACTTTTCCATATTTTGGAAAACAAGGAGATCGATCAAGTTTTACTTTTCTCTAGAACCAAGCATGGGGCCGACAAGATTACCCGAAACCTGAAAAGCAAAAACATTCAAGCCGCAGCCATTCATGGCAATAAGGCGCAAAATCACCGTCAAAAAGTATTGACCCAGTTTAAAGAAGGCGCTATTCGTGTTTTGGTGGCCACAGACATAGCCGCTCGAGGGATAGACATCGACAAATTGCAATATGTAATCAACTATGATGTCCCTGAGGATCCGGAAACATATGTGCACAGGATAGGTAGGTCAGGGAGAGCAGGGGAGTCAGGAACAGCAATTTCTCTATGTGAACCGGAAGAAAATGCCTATGTTAAATTAATAGAGAAATTGATCAGTCAGAAAATCTCTACGGTGGACAATAACCCATTCCCGCAGACAGATAAACCAATGACAGCTTCAGAAAAGAAAGAATTTAACAAGGAAAAACAACGTAAAAAACAAGCTTTCTTCGCCAACAGAAAAAGGTCAAGATAAAAGCTAATGTCAAATAAAATTAATTCCACTGCCCTTTATCAGCAGTGGATTTTTTTTTAGCCCTTTAATCCCGGATTGTGTAATAGGTCTCACAAATTTGGCTGACTGCAAGAAAATTGTAATTTGAAACATCACATAACTATGGTGAAGCCTACAATAGGCAGGAAGACAGGTCCAAAACAGTACAAAAAGCGGCTTATTTTGAAGGGGCATGACCATGCATTAGAAGTCTTAGCCTCCTTTCTTTATAGGAGACTACTTTCACAAAACATGAGGCTATTCCTTAAAAAAGTCTTCAGGCCGACCATCAAAACTGAAACCACCATTTTCTAATACCAACACCCTTTGGGCCATCCTCGAAATCTCGGAAGCATCATGACTTACCAAAAGGGTGGTCAAACCATATTCTTGGTGAAATTTAACGATATATTCCTGCAGGTTTTTCCGCATCTTCATATCTAGTGCAGACAATGGCTCATCCAATAGTAAAATCTTAGGCTTCCTCACCATGGCCCTTGCTAATGCAATTCTCTGCTTCTGTCCTCCGGACAACTTCACGGTACTGTGATCAGCAAGCTGCTCCATTCCTATGCTTTGTAATAAGTCCATAACAAAACTTTTGTCTTGCCCTTTTCCCAATGCAAAAACAAGGTTCTCAAATACTGTCATATTGGGAAATATGGAATATTCCTGAAAAATCATCCCAATATTCCGCTTTTCGGCTTTTAAAAACACCTTTTCTGTGGTGTTTACCCAAGCTTCCTGATCTACGGTTAACACGCCTTCATCAGGTCGCATCAAGCCTGCAATCATGCGCAAGACACTGGATTTACCCACTCCTGAAGGCCCATATAGCCCTACTAGCTCGCCTTTTTTAATACGGCAAGAAAGATCCAAGGCTATTTTACCTTCTGCTCCCGACAGCGTTTTTTTTAGGGATAGTTCAATCATAGGAGAGCATTCGGTTTTTCCGATGATTGATTAGGTAAGTCATCAGAAGCACTGAAAATGAAAAAGCAATTAATAGTAGACTGTATTGGTTGGCCATCTCATAGTTCATCCCCTCCACTTCATTATAAATGGCAACAGAAATCACCCTGGTTTCTTCGGGAATATTTCCACCAACCATCAATACCACGCCAAACTCTCCAATAGTATGTGCAAATGTGAGAACCCCTGCTGTGATTAAGGCATTCTTCATATTGGGTAAAAGTATATGAAAAAGGGTCTGCCAAGAACTTTTTCCCATCGTTTTGGCTGCATCAAGCCAAGCGTTGGGAATACCGGAAAACCCGGATCGCAGCGGCTGTACCATAAAAGGAAGACTGTAAATAACCGAAGCCAAAACCAAGCCGTGAAAGGTAAACACCAAACGTAAATCAAAATAATTTTCCAAGAATTGTCCCAACTTATTCTCGGGACTAAAAGCCAATAGAAGGTAAAAGCCTAAGACCGTGGGTGGCAAAACCAGAGGCATGCTGACCAAAGCCTCTACCACATATTTAACCTTGTATTTACTATATGCCAACCAATAAGCCAAAGGAACCCCTAGCAGAAACAACAGGCCGGTAGTCAAAGTGGCCAACTTTAAGGTCAATATAAAAGGTTCAAAATTCATTATTCTACTTCTTGAACAAAGCCATACGTTTTGAAAATTTCTCCTGCAGTCGGAGATTTTAGAAAATCGAAAAACAAAGCCGCATTAGGATTGCCTTTGCCAAAATCCGTAATGATGGCTCCTTGGAGTAAAGGATTGTGGCTTTTTGCTGGCAATAGATAATAGCCCTTACCATATTTTTTCATGGTAGGAGCAAGGGCGAGCGAAAGGGCTATTATGCCAACATCTGCAGCACCTGTAGACAAAAACTGGGCAGTTTGAGAGATATTTTCACCCAACACTATCTTAGAACGAATGGCATCATATAACTGATAAAATTCTAAACTTTCCTTAGCCCGCTTACCATAAGGAGCATGGTTGGGATTGGCAATCGCTATCTTTTTTAAGTTCAAACGACTCAGCCCTTCCAAAGTGGATGCATCACAATCAAACTTTCTACTCCAAAGCACCAATCTTCCTTCACCATAAATATAAAGCTCAGATCCCGTCAGTCCCTTTTCGATCAACAATTTGGGATATTCCACATCGGCAGACATGTACAAATGGAAAGGTGCCTTGTTGGAAAGCTGCTCGTATAGTTTACCGGAAGAGCCATAAATCGGCACCACCTCTTTCCCCGTGTCTTTAGTATAGACTTCAATGATATCGTCTAAAGCAAATTTTAAGTCTGAAGCAGCAGCCACTCGAATGGGTTGCTGTGCACTTAAAGAATGAATTCCTATAAAAAAAAGCAGGGTAAATATTAGAAGGTAAGGGTAGACACTTTTCATTGTACTGATTTAGCAAAAGCTTAGGTTTGGGTCTGGTTTGGCTTAGTTTTTAATTCATTTAAAGATAGACCGAATGCCCTTCTTTTCCAATCTAAGCCTATTTTCCTTTTAATTCCACATATCCTGTAAGGGGATTAACAAAGGTAAGAATTAAAACCCAAAGCCAACCTACCTGGAGATTTCATGGTCAGTTTCCTATCACGAGATTAAGCTTTTCCCACATCTCATCATGAAAGGTTATGGGCACCAAGGCATCATTAGGGGCTTCTCCCATCCTTACCACAACAAGGTTTTGCTCAGGCACTACCTCTACAAACTGACCATTTTTACCCATTCCTGCAAACAGATCATCCGGAGCATGATCTGACAAACTCCTATTAAAAGAGCTTGCAAGGGCCGGGAAAATGATCTTACTTTTGCCATTTAGCCACCATAAATAGCCATAAGAAGGATTGAGTTCCTGAGAACTATTGACCATTTGCTGGTAATACTCATCCAAATAAACTGCTTGATTATCCTCCCAAATGCCTTTGTTTAAGGTAAGCAAGCCAAATCTGGCCATGTCCCTAGCAGTACTCCAATACACATTGTTATATCCCAAAGGTATCCACCTTCCATCCATTCCGGTGATTGATTCTATTTTCTGATCAGTAAAACTATTGTAGTCCATACCTGAAGCATTGCTGACCACGCTTTCCAATAAAGTATAAGCAGCATTGTGATAGTACCATTGTGTTCCGGCATCTGCTCCGTATTCCAAGCAAGAAGGCTCCGTACAATCCAAATCCGAGACCTGATAATCTAAACCTGCACTCATGGTCAGCTGATGCTTTATCGTGATTAAATCTTCCTTTTCTTGATTCAAAGAAGTCCAGCCCTTACCCAAATAATCAGAGGTTTTATCATTTATTGACAGAAGCCCTTCTTTTTCTGCAGTGCCAACAAGTGTCGCTGTCAATGCCTTTCCCGCAGATGCCCAATACCACACACTACTTGCCTCAAATTCTCCCGTATTTAAAATATTGTTGCCCCAGTATTTTTCAACGACGATTTTACCATCCTTAAGGACAATAAATGCCCTGGTTTTATTGTCTTCCAAATAGGTGTACAGGTTTTCTAATGCCAAATCATCCCAGCCCAAGGTATTAATTGGAGTTGATTCCCAGTTATCTGATTGGCCGGGCGGAAAATACAATTCATTTTCTTGTTCCTCCGGAAGGACATCCTTTTCATTACAGGATAAAAATAAACCCATCACTAAACCTACCATTAAAATATATTTCTTATTCATCTGTATCACAATTTCTGTTAGAGAAAAATGTTTAAAAGCCTACCAATTCATACTTCTTTTTAATCTTTTCGAGGTCCATTTCAGCACTTATTTCAAAAAAATAATTCAATTGCCATTTTTGACTTTTCCTTGCCTGTGCAT
Source organism: Cyclobacterium sp. 1_MG-2023 (assembly GCF_030546805.1). Classification (GTDB taxonomy): domain Bacteria; phylum Bacteroidota; class Bacteroidia; order Cytophagales; family Cyclobacteriaceae; genus Cyclobacterium. Next base: position 42,827 of record NZ_JAUOPC010000019.1, read on the forward strand.
TCAAAGCTATTTCCCACTCAGGATAAACTCTGAAAGCCCTTTTCCCTTCCTTATCAGGTGTACTTAGCAGGCCAAAATTAGCCATTGCTGCTTTGGGAAAAACAAATTGACCCAATCGATCGGATGAGCAAATATTAACAATTAAGAATTCAAATGAGTCTGTTACTGAAAATGGCGCTATTGGCCCAGCACCTTCTCTCTTCCAAATGGTAACAAATTGCCCGGATTTCTTTGGCGTAATCTTGGCTTGCCGGCATATCACAGCTTTTCCATTCAACTTAAATTGACAAGCATGATAGGCTTTGGACTCGCGTTCCCACGCAAAGTCACTAATATCAAGCCCACATTGATCATATACATCTTGTTTTATCAGCCTTAGGGTTTTATTCATTCACCTTACTTTACGAAATATACAATGGACTATCTATTACCTGCTGAAATCGCTTAAAAATCACCCAATCGTTGCTGTCAAAAAATTTCACCATAATCATGCTATGCTAAAATCTCCAAACAGTCTGATTTACTTGCAATTCCAACCCTCCCTGAGAAAATTCAGGAAACCCTATTGTATAATCCGAGTTGAAAATACTATCTAAATTAATCTACAGTAAATCTAACGATTACTTCGTTATCTAATATTACATTCGTAGACCAAATAAATTCAGCATCATCAGCAGGGTCATCAAATATGGAAGTGAAATTCGTATAAGATGGTTTATTATTTACACCTATTTCAGTATTGGTATAGGGAGTTGCATTAGGCCAACTGCTGTCATCAAAATCCTCTGCTGTCCAATTGGCAGGAATATCCCAATGAAGCGCATAAAAAGAGGTGCCATCATTTGATCCATCCGTATTACAATTATAACTTAATCTTAAAGCCCCATTTTCGGTGGGACATGACAGGTCTTTTATAGGGGATGTATAGAAGGTTTGTGCTTTCCAGTCAGCTCCTGTACTGGTTACAATTTCATTTGCCTCATTTTTAAAAACGGCTACCATGCCACCATCACCGGGATAAAAAGATTCTCCTTGGTTACTCTCAGAGCCTAAGCCACTGTTTTCTTCCCAGTCTACCAACTTCATGGCTATGGTAAAAGGATAACTGACCCTAAATCGAAGAATACTGGAATTAAACGGCGTAAAAGGAACCATGTCCTTCCCTACAGGAACACCATTGATGTACATTTCGAAATAATTGTCAGCAAATACAAAAGCTGTAATCAATTCACCATTTGGATCCACTTCAATGATATCTTCATCCTTTAATGACATTACTGCCGCTGCCTCTGAATTAAAAGTTATCCCGGAACATGGGTTGTACAGGTCCGAGGCAAATGGAAAACTATTGTCAGTAAAGTTAACTTGTGCCGGAACTGTCCATGTGCTTCCATCCATTGCCGTAGAAACTCCAACCGGTGCTTCTCTTCCATTGGAACACTCAAAAAGGTTATCTGTTGTAACCGTAGCAAAGCCTTGAGATACAGAAGCTGTGCCGTTGTAATCTGAAATGGAAGGTATAGCTACATCCATATCGGTATTGCACCCTGTATGGACGAAAAAAACAGAAACTATGACAAGGACAAATTTGTGAGTATTTTTCATCATTGAAGGATTTAATCAACAAGTAATAATTGAAACCAAATAGAGGTTTATGGTTGATTAATTAGACGGAAAAAATCCTCAAATCCTTCGTTACCAATGGCTATTAAGCGATTAACTTTTTAAATTAGGTAGGCTTTATTGGTAGATTCCAACTATTTCAAAACACTTTTAACTACCTCCAAATCCCCATCTATATTCTTTGAAATTGGTAAGCCTAAGACCTCACACATCAAGGGAAAAACATGAACAATGGCCATAGGAGGTAGGGTGAAGGCTGTCTTAAAAGCAGGTCCTTTGGCATAAAAAATACCATGCATTGCCTTGTTTTTTGGCTCAAACCCATGCACACCAATGGCTTTAATATTGTGTTGGATCATCAACTCTTTCTTTTTAGCGGGTAAAAAATAATAGCCGTAGTCCGGTATTAACTGGATCGCACCCCAATCTTTGCTCTTCGGTCTATTTACAAATCCCGGGATATCTTCCGGCGTATATACCTCAAAATGTTCATTTCTTCGTTTAAACGAATGAATCAATGCCTCTGTATCGACGCCTTTGTGAGGGTAAATGTTAATCATAGCTCCATTGTCTACCGTCCTGTACAAACTGTCATTTTTAATAGAATCTATGGGGATGATATTGGAAGCAGGAAGGTCTACCATGCCGTGGTCAGAAACAATCATAATATTTACAGGAAGTCCTGTTTCAGCCACTCCTTTAAACAGTTGTCCTAAATGGCTGTCCAATTCAAAGAGGGCCTCTTTTATTTTCTCCTCGTTCCCCGGACCATAATCATGACCTGCATTGTCCATGTCTGCAAAATACATGGTAATTAAATGAGGCCTTTTTTCTTCAGGCAATTCCAGCCAGTTGATGGCTTGAGCAATTCTCTCCTGCTTTTTTACTTTGGAATCATAGGTATGATAATAGGTTGGATGTATTCCTTGAATATCTGCTTCTGAACCTACAAAAAAATAACTGGCAGTTACCATATTGGCCTTATTGGCTTCCAGCCAAATTGGAGAACCTTTATAAAACTTTCCATCAGTAGCGGTTTCTACGTTTTTATAATCATACAGCTTTTCTTGGTCATGACTATAAAACGAGTTTGACAAGATTCCATGCTTGTCAGGATACATTCCGGTAACTATGGAAAAATGGTTTGGAAAAGTCTTGGTCGGATAAGCCGGAATTAAAGCTTCCGAACGAACACCTTCTTTAACAAAAGCATCTAAGTTTGGAGGTTTGTATTTCTCCAAATAATCCCATCTAAATCCATCCAATGATATTAATAATAAATAAGGCTTTTTCTGAGAAGTTTTAGAATTGACAGTCGTGGCGGTTTGTAAAGAACCATGCGTTTTCCGATTACAGGAAAAGATACTTGCCATTCCAATTAACAATATCAAGAAACCACCAATAACTCCCTTTTTCATAAATATTAAAGTATGGATTATGCTATTTTGGACAAATGTATGAGATTTTAGTTTTATATAACCCGGCAGCAATTATTCATTCTTAATCCTTAACTTTTTTAAAGATATATCCCGAAGGGCTCTTGGTATAGGCAATGCCTCGTCTTTTGGTAATGATTTCCTCCCGTGTTGGTATTACCCCGCTCTTTGGAATCAGGTAATCGCTCAGTTTATTTTCTGAAATGGAAAATTTATCATCCGCTAGTCTTCTATAAACAGCAGTCAATTGATAAGAAGGGTCTAATGAAGCAAGGCTTGCATCCCCATGTGAATTGTTACATACCAAAAGCCCTCCAACTTTTAGATAAGACTTGACTGCTTGCCCTACAAATCCTGCATATTGAGAAATAACCAAATCAAAATCTTTGGCAAGCCCATTAAAACTTTGCTCATAATCTTGTTGATAAAAATGGAATATTGCCTCTTCTTTATACCTTTTATTGGCTGAAACAAAAACCAAGGTTTCCGGATCTTCAAAAAACCTGAAAGTATTTCTAAAAGAATCTGCATAAATCACCTCAGAAAATACCAAAGAGGGTGTAATATGTACATGTGAACCTGGGTAGAATACCTTATCAATTGAATATTTATCGTTTAAAGCAACAAAAAGACCGATGGACGTATGCCCTTTGTCAACATGAAACTTTTTATATAGCTTGGGAATAATCATCGGTTTGAATCTTATGAATGGAAGTGAAACATGCCCTGCATATTGCCACTGATTACCATTACTAAGCTAGAGGGATTTTAGCAAAATTAAAAACACAATGTAGATTTAAGAAAAAGTATCGATTCCCATCTATTCCATTTTAACCTAATTAAATTTAAGCTTCTACCAAGGGCGACTAACAAACTTTATCATTGCAGAAATTTAAAAAATTTAATAATCAAAAATCCATTTTATGTTGGCTCGCTTTAAAAATTAGAAATAGGCCAAAGGCTAACATTCCTAAGGCAATCACTCCTAAAACTACCCCGCCAAATTCATCTTGGATAAAATTAAAAGCATCTTTTGTTCCTCCTGATTTCGAAGCATCATAGGTAATGGCAGCTTTTACCGTTAGGTAGGCAATTACACCCACAACCATTCCTCTAGAGGTATAGCCGACACGACCTGAACTAACCATTAATTGCTGGGCTTTGTCATTCATCCCTGATTCTTTGACCTTGTCCTTAAATTTACCTGAGAAGGCAATAAAAATTTGAATGATGGCCCGTATTAAAAAAATTAAGGCAATAGAAGCAACGATCCACCGCCCATATTCCTGTGCTAAAAGTTGCTGAATCATTGATTCCTTTCCTCCACCATTGCCGCCACTTCCACCACCAATCAACAACTGTAAGGCATTAAAGATAATAAATAGGTAAAAAATACCACTTGAGAAATACCCCAACCTGTACATTATACCTTTGGAATCGTTTCCCTTTTCCTCCGTATCTTTAAAGGTTTGATACATTCTCCAAAAAACATAACCTGCCAAGCCCAACACCACCAGCCAAAGTAAAATTTGACCAAAGGGTTGATCAATCACAAACTTTAGGGCACCATTGCTTCCGGTTTTTTTGCCTCCCCTACCAAAAGCCTCCCATGCCGTTAACCCTCCGATTAAAAGATAAACGACTCCTTTGGTTCCTATTCCGAGACGGGCAATTTTTTTCTTTTTTTGCTTGCTCGGATTCAAATCTGACTTTTCCATATATGGGTTGGTTTATCATAAAAAATTCAAATTTGATGCCAAAGAATATTGATCTCCAATCATTTATAAAAAAACCTCCAAGTCAATTGGCTTTTGGACCTGATTGAATTGGAGGTAGATCTCCCAATAATTTATTATTACTGATGTGTACTAGTCATTATATCTGTCAATACCTTCTTGAATACCTCAATTGGTTGGGCTCCCGTCAAGGCACTTTGCTTATTAAAAACGATGGTGGGTACTGACCTGACTCCCACATTTTGCCAATATTCTTCCTTACTTTTTACTTCCTTTCTTGCTTCTACATCCTCTAATCTGGCCAAGGCCTCGGAGGCATTTAAGCCTACATCCAGCAAGGCTTCCTTTAAGACTTCCCTGTCGGAAACATCTTTTCGCTCACTAAAAAAAGCAGTGGTCAATCGCATCTTTAAGTCCGTTTGTTTGCCAAACTCCCCGGCATACTCCAATAAGACATGGGCTTCAAAGGTATTGGACATGCGCATTCCTTCAAAATAATCAAACTTAAATCCCAACTCATCTCCGGCCTCTGTCATCATTTCCTGAGACTCCTTTTGTTGTTCTAACGTACTGCCATATTTTTCGGCAATGTGCTCATGAAGATCCTGTCCTTCGGCAGGCATATTAGGATTCAACTCAAAAGGCTGCCAAGTTATGTCCACCTTGTCCTCAATACCAAGTTCACTTATGGCCTTCTCCATACGTTTGTAACCAATGGTGCACCATGGACAAACCACATCCGAAACAATATCTATTTTCAATTTTTCTTTCATTCCTTTACTCCTTCTTTGTCAATTGCTTACAATCTTACATAAACATATAAAATAAGCAGTTTGTTTTACTCAAGGCAATTAGCCCATTATCAGACGCTTAGACCCAATTTACTCAGGGAATCACCCAAAATTGGAATTATTATTCTATTTGTAGATCCGAATTCATCGGTAAAATGGGAATAACCTACCTTTCGAAATTAAAGTGAAAGGTAGGTATCAATCGTTTATTTATCGCTAATGTATACAAGCCTACAGACTTTACACACCTTCAGCATTTTCCTTCTCCCAAGCAAACTTTTGGAAAGGAGCGTCCACAGGTGTATTGGCAATATGATTGGTATAGTTACTGATTACTTTTTGAGACAAGCCCAAAATAATCTCCAACACTTGTCTTTCACCATATCCGGCTGCATAAAAGGCTTGCAAATCTTCTGAGTTTACATGTCCTCGGTTACGAACGATCGTTAAGGTCATGTTCCGCAAGGCCTCCAATTTGGGATTTTCCAAAGGAGTCTCATTGCGCAAAGCATCTGTAATGTCATCATCTACCTTCATCATTTTGGCAATACCGGTATGGGCAGGCACACAATAATGACAGGCATGTTCCACATTGATTGTTTGCCAAACGACAGTTAATTCTTCTTTATCAAATGAAGAGTTAGTAAACAATTTATGGATCGTCTGATAAGCCTCAAGTATTCCTGGAGCTCCTGCCAATACGCCATGCAAACCGGGAATCATCCCGTTGGCCTTGTTCGATTGTTCCAATAGTTCTTTGCTACCTTCCGGAGCAGTTTCGATGTTGTGAATTTTCAAAGTTGTCATAGTATTCATTTTAAATTATTTCTAAACGATTGTTTAGATTTAGTGTAAAAAAAAGGTCAAATGCTACTGAAGGTCATTTCAATATAGTCTTCGATTTCTTCCCGACTATTGACTCTACTCGCAGCAGCCAAACCATGTTTGGCAATGACCAGAAAATTGGCTTGTTTCAAAAGAAGGCTATCCTCTTTATTCGAGCCTATCCTAAGTTTTTCCAAGAAAAGCAATTTCAAATTGTCCATAAAAGACTTTACCTGGGTTTTAATTTCAGGATCATCACTTTCAGAAAATTCATTGTAGGTATTTGTCAATAAACAACCTTTCTCATTTCCTTCCTCAGCACATATGGCTACGGAATCATAAAAAAACTGTTTAATGTCTTCTACCCCATTGCTGGCTTTCTTGAATTTTTCAAACATGGCAGCTACTTTCGATTGGTAACAATTGAGGCTTTCAAGGAAAACACCACGTTTGCTACCAAAACTCGAATAAATAGAGAATTTATTGATGCCCATTTCTTTTTCAAGCATTTGCATCGAAGTTCTTTCATAGCCATTGCGCCAAAACAAACGCATTGCTTTATCGATAACCTCTTCTTCCCTATATTCTTTTTTCCTTGCCATTGTCTGAATAACAATACAAAACTAACCGATCGTTTTGAATAAAGCAAGCTTTTCTTTAATTCTTTTTTATTCAGCTAATTATGGATCCTAATAAATACTTTTTCAAATCCAATAACCGAAGAAAACCTCCCTTAATTTACTTATTTTTAATCCTCCCTGTTTTCAAATCCGGAGTTTAGCATTTTTTGCATCAGCTTGATCACTTCTCCATCCCTATAAATGATTTCAATCAAGGAGGTGTACACCCGGGTAAACCGAAGATTTTCTGATAAGTCTCCGAAGATGGACTCTAGCTTAATAAAGGCAAGCGGATCTTCTTTTGTCTGCACAGCTGCTTGATGCAATTCCTCCTCCATGGCATCAATTATCTCAATGGCTTCCCCATTCCTATCCACTCCTTTGTCACTATAATAACACCATGCAGCAATGATCAAAGCAGAAAACTCGATACTTGCATTGGAGGACAAATTTTCATTTAATGTTTCGATCAAAAACTTTGGTAATTTGGCGGAGCTTTCGGAACAAATTCTAGCAACACTGTCCTTAATATTGGGGTTGGCAAAACGTTCTTGCAAACTGTCTTTATAAGCATCTAAATCGATTCCCGGAAGCTCATCCAGAGTAGGTGTAGCCTCTTGATCCATAAATGCCCGTAAAAAAGTTCGAAAGGTTTTATCTTCTATGCAAGCATTGATGGTAGGGTAGCCATGGATGGCTCCCAAGATACCAAGGACTGAATGCCCTGCATTCAATAGTCGAAGTTTCATTTTCTCATAGGGCTTTACATCCCGAACGAACTGAACGCCCACTTTTTCAAATTCAGGCCTACCATTGGAAAATTTATCCTCCACTACCCATTGGATAAATGGCTCACAAGTAACAGGCCATTCATCTTTTATTTGATAGGTGCTTTCAAGGTAATCTATATCAGCCTGGGTTGTCACCGGAGTAATCCTATCTACCATACTATTGGGAAAGCAAACCTCCTTTTCAATCCATTGGGCCAATTCAGCATCTTGTGCTTGGGCAAAGGAGTGCAACATTTTCTGAGCCATATCTCCATTGTGCTGTATATTGTCACAGGACAAAACTGTAAATGCCGGCAAACCTGCATCGCGTCTTTTCTTTAAGGCAGCAGTCAAAAAGCCATAGACTGTTTTGGGATCATCCGGGTGCTCAAGCTCATGTTGAATATCAGGATTCGCAAAATCAAACTCCCCGGTAGCCGGTTTGAAATTATAGCCTCCCTCCGTTATGGTCAATGAGACAATTTTTGTTTCTTCAGAAGCAAGTCTTGAGATTACAGAGGCTGTACTATCTACTGCCAATTGAAAATCAACAATTGATCCTATCACCTCCGGCGCTATTGTACCGTCAGGGTGTTTAATAATCAGGGTATACAATCCATCTTGGTTCTGGAGTACATCATGAATCTTTTGATCAGCTTTCCGCAAGCCTATTCCACAAATACCCCAGTCAGAATCATTGAATTCCCTGATCAATTGATGGGTATAATAAGCTTGATGAGCCCTATGGAAACCTCCAACCCCAATATGAACCACTCCCTTTTTGAGTGCTTCTCTATTGTATCCCGGGCAGGGAATAAGATGGGTTATTTTTGTTAGGTTTTGCTGATTAAGTGCTAAAGTACTTTCCATTTCAATGTTGATTTTTTTGTTTTCCGCGCAACAAAGCCCAATAAGCCGTTGCAAAATAAACCAATGTGCAAATAAAGGCAATACTGTAAAATCTTTCTCTATTATCCAGGTAACTGAGCTCATCTGCACTTCCAAAAAGCACTCTCCAAGCCAATACCAAGGTGATGATTAAAGCCAAATAACCGAGAACCTTTAGTGTCCAGGTTGGCAATGAATTGTCAGCCAAATGTGGCTTTTCCTCTTTGCCCTTTTGCTCTTGATAGCTCCTAATTTTTTCATTTCGCTCTTTTTCCTTTTGCACTGCCTCAGGATATGCTTCCTTGGCCCCATATCTTCCTGCTAAGAAAGTATACACCAAGATGGTAAACCCCCAGGTTGGGACAAAAAGATAAAAGAATGACATTACATCGAGTGCATTTAACCCAAAACCGAAAACCAAGCCAAGCCCCCATGAAGCGATGGCAGGGGTGCTAAAGGTCAAGGCCTTGTAATGCGACCAATAAGAGGTGTAGTCTATCCTCGGAAAAATTTGATGCTCTGTAAAAACAATTGCTCCAACCGGTACTACCAGCAGGCCGGCATAAGTTAAAAGGGGAAGTATTTGAGAAAACACAAAGGGGAAACAGGCAATCATAATGGTAACTACACCGACCACTATAGTGGTTTTCATTCTTGAATGCTTTGAAAAGATGGCCTGAGCGGCCAATCCTGCCCTATACAAGTTGGTGATGGCAGTGGTCCATCCTGCTACAATAACGATAACAAAGCCAGACAAGCCTAAGGCATAATAGGCTACATCTCCCGGGTCAAGGGCAACTATTGATTTTCCTAAAATAACTGCTGCTCCGGCACCCATTATGCCTGCGGCTATCCAAGCCACATAATGACCGAACATCATCCCGGTACTTGTGGCAAATCCATAGGATTTCTTTTTTGCAAAGCGCAACAAAGCCATATCTATCAATCCAAAATGGGTAATGGTATTGGCCGCCCAAGCAAATCCGATCACTTCGATCAGGCCAATTCCCGGTTCACCATTGCTATCCACCCCCGTCCAAATGGATTGATTTCCTAAGCTTATAAAATCATCCCAACCGGAAGGCAATGTTTTGGCCAATACATCCAGACTTAAGGCAGGCAATAATACCATGGCACCACTTGTAAACATCACAAACAACCAAGGAGCACAAATGCCGGAAAATTCAGTAACAGCATTAAAACCATACAAGGCGATGGTAACCACTACAATGCCTACACCGAAAACAATCAGGACAAACCAAAAATTGGTTGGATACCAATTGAGCTGAGCAGGTATGTCAAAAGCAAAGCGAACGGCTGTAGCAGACACTGTAATCATTGCTGCTGAGATCACGGAAAAAATAACCACATTGGCCCAATTGTAGAGCTTGGTCATTGAATCTCCGGCAATTTTATTGAGATAGGTGTATAAGCTAAGCCTTGTCTCAACGGCAATTGGGGCAGTAATAAACCTCCAACTTAAAACGGCCAATATATTCCCAATCAATAAGCCCAATAGAATATCCATTGTCTTTGCGCCTAAGGCTACAAATGTGGCTCCTATAACAAATTCTGTGGCGGCTACATGCTCCGCTGCATAAAGCCCTGCAAAATGTGTCCAATCATGAAGTTTATGCTTAGCTACGGGTAATTGTTCTTCGTCAAGGTCTTCAAACTGGGAAGAGGAATCGGTCATGGTTTATCGTTTAAATTGGGTTTCAATTGGCTAAAAGTGCCATCACTTTCATGGTTTTTCTATTAAGGGATTGAAATTTTTCTTGGCTATTTAATGGTCTCAACGTACTTTTTAAAGTTTTGGAGAATGGCCTGCCATCCGGCTTTCTGCTGCTCGTCTGCATTGGAACCTTCTGCTTCAAAACTTTCCACGACCTTAACTTCATTGTCTACAATAATAAATTCTACCGTTACTTTTCGACCATCTGAGATTTGGTAGGCGATCAACTCATTTTCTATGATTTCGCTGTAAATTCCTGTAAAGTCAAATCCCATTGTACCATTTTTGGCTTCCATTCGCCAATTAAAAGACCCATTGGGTCGGAGATCATTTGTGGCTGATGGACATTCCCATTCGTTTGAAGCAAAATTCCAATTAACGATATGGGCCGGGTCAGTCCAGCATTCCCATACCTTTCCTATGGCTGCTTTGATTGATGTTTCAACGGTTATGTACATAATTTTATTGTTTAAACATTCTAAATGCAATTTTAAGCCGAGGACGGACATTTTGGACGAACAGGGATAAAATAGGTATGCGTAAAATTTCCAAAATGGGAAGGCATGCATTCCACACAATAATTTTGATATTCTTCGCCAACAAAAGGGTTGGCAGCATATGCACGCTCTTCTTTGGTTTTATCTTTTGTATCTTCTCCGGTATTGGCATCATAGATCATCCGGCTGTTGTCATTAAAGTTAGATGCCATATTTTGGATAAAAGCCTATTGTGATCAGTTGGGTTGCTCTTTGCTACCATTTTATAGCCTTCTGCTTTGAAACCATTAGGTAGGGTTCTAGACAGGACCGAAACAGGTTCAGCCAAGCCATCGGAAAAAAATAAGGAAGTTCTTATAGGAACAGTTACTGCACCTTTAATTCTTAGGGTAATATCAGCTTTTGATTGGCAAGAATAAAAATCAAGTCCTAAAGTCAAAATCCAAATCCCAAAATTGAAAAGTTTACCTGTACCCATCATAGTCCTATTTAGCCAAACAAAAAGGCTTTTTTATTAAAGCACACATTACCAATTAAATAAATTGTCAAAAAAACAATTACCTAAAATCTGAAAATTTAGTTTTGGAACTTCTTTTCCATATAAGACTCCAATTGTAAAATTCAGATAAAACGATCTTTATAAGCATAGGTAGAAAGCTTATTCTTGGACCCTAATACCTATAAGCTCTAAGCTACAAATATTATTCAAATAATCAGAAGGTATTTTACCAAGCATTATTGATTGAGGAATTGAATCCAATTTTTAGGTGCTTCAACTTGCGCTATTGGCTGTTTTAGGAATAATGAGAAAAATTAAATGCCTGTCAAGAGTTTTGACAGGCATTCTTAACTTCCTTTCTAAAGCCTCCCATTTAACAGGGTGCTTTTAATATTTTTTAAGCCTCAAAAGTTTAAATGTATCCTTGACTTTAGGTTTTGGTAACAATTCCTTTTTGCTCAAAATAGTAGGTTACAGCCTCTTGAACGGCTTCAAGGGAACTGTATTGAGGTTGATACCCCAATAAATCCTTTGCTTTCGAAATGCTTCCACAGGGGCTGTGGGCAATGTGATCCCAGGTAAACTCCTTATCGGTATTGCTCACGGTCTTTTCCCAACTTTCCCAGGGAAGAAATTGTAAATTGGCCTCTTTTCCAAACTTTGCAGCCATGGCTTCAGCAAATCCTCGCAAGGTCAGGGCTTGTTCGGAGACCACATGAAAACTTTCTCCAATGGCATAATCTCTATTTTCAATAGACTTAATGAAAGCTTGTGCGACATCAGCTGCATGTACATGGTGCACCGTCTCCATGCCAAAATTAGGTAATTGCACCTCTTCTCCTTTGGCCAGACGAACAAATACTTCGGGATTAAAATTACCTGCAGGGTTTACAGGAAGCCAACCAGGCCCCACAATATGACCGGGATGTAAAACGGTAACCGGAAATCCACTTTCGTGGTGAAAATCATGAAGGTAGGCTTCAATTTTGGCCTTATCTATACCATATTCACCAAAGGGTTTGCGTTCTTGATCTTCTGTGGTTGGCACTTGCTCGCTGTGCCCGTGTACCCACATGCTACCACAATGAAGAAAATGCTTGATTTTTCCATTCAGAGCTTCTGCTAATTTCCGTGCACTTTCTTCTGTAAAGCAAATTAAATCAATTACGATTTCCCCTTTTAGCCCTACTATTTGATTACAAAAGTTGCCGGCTTCTTCAGCCTTTTCCCGATCAATGGCTACATGTTCTACTGATTTCCATGCCGGGTGTTGGTTGTATGGATTACTTTGTTGCCTACTCACACAAACTACACTGTGGCCTGCCTCCACGAGTTTAGGAACCAAATAGGTTCCAATATGGCCTGTACCTCCTATAATTATTACTTTCATTTGGTGCTATTCAATTTTAGATAAGACATAGACTTGCACCTATGCCAAAAAGAAATACCCTGCAATCGCGCAACAGGCCATGGCTGAGCCCATGTTTTGAAAGAAAAATGCCAATAATTAGCAACACTTCTACTTTGGTCTCAATAGGGTTCAATAAAAATAACGCTATTTATCAATGATTAAAACCACTATTGGTCTAGTAAATAAAAATTATTGGTATTGCGGCCAAGCCCTATAAGCAAGCACCCCTCCACTAAGCAACAATAAAACTTGTAAGAACAAACTTGGTGCTGTTTCCAAATGCCTCCCAATGACAAAAAGTAAAAATACCATGGAAAAGAAGGCCAGTAATCCGGTAACTTCTTTTTCCTTTTCTCCGACCTTCCTGTTGTAAAAAATCTTAGCTACCAAGCCACCATACAGAAAGGTAAACCATATCAAGCGATGCCTGAGCTCTTTGACCACTAGGCTAAAAGTAGGGAAATCTTTCCCTTCCAGCATCACCAGCACTATATCAATCACTACCATCAATCCCAGCAATACCGCTACCACGATTTTAATGGTACGGATTTCTGACAGGTGCCTTTTTAAAAACTTTTTCAGCTTGCTCATGGCCTTATTATATAATTCATGGACCAAAAAAAGTGACCGTATAACAGGCCTGCTATTAGAATCGCCGTAAGAAAGGATTTGGTTTTTTCAAAGGGAACTTTGAAACCTATGATAACCATGATAATTGTCAAGCCAAACAGGATCAACACGGGAAATATTCCATTAGCCATTTTAAAAGCAGCATTGGTGGTGCCCAGAAAAAGGTGTCCGGCAATTGCTCCCAGGGCAAAAGGAATAAAAAAAGACTTACCCTTGGACCATTCCAGCAAGAGCACATTGGAAGTATCGTCCTCAACATCATTGAGGATAAGCATGATTTCAATAATGAAATAGGCGAGCGCCAAGCCTATCATTATATTGACAACTATGGTATAGCCTGTACTTTCCATCATCTCTTGAAAAAACTTAGCATAATTTAAGAATTTATTACACAAAATAAAATACTAAAACAAATTATTGACACCAAATTGAATACGGATAACACCGACCAATTAGCCTGTTCAAACCATTGTAATACTAAAACACGTACTTTAAATGAAATTAATTTAAACAGAGAATCCGGCTTAAAATATTCACCTGAATTCTACGACTGAGCAAGATGGAGGCAAAAATCACCGGTACAGAAAAATCAAATTTTGCTGAAGCAGACAATTCGAATTATATTTATAGCTGAAAATTTAAATCTATAATATGAAACAAATCATTTATTCCTTACTTGCTTTGGTAGCACTCAATGCTTGCAACAGCAATACCAAGACGGAAAGTAGTACTGAAGTCCAAGAAAAAGATGACTGGATAATTCTTTTTGATGGAACGACAACTGAGGGCTGGAGAGCCTATAATGGCGATGAACTTCCTCCCGGTTGGATCATTAAAAACGGTGAATTGACCTTTGACACGGAATTAGGTTTAGAACAAGACTATACAGGGGGAAAAGACATTATTTACGGTGCGGAAGCATTTGAAAACTTTGAATTGTACCTGGAGTGGAAGTTACCTAAGGGTGGTAACAGTGGCATATTTTATCATTTGCCGGAAGTCCCCGGTAAAAGCCCTTCCGTATTGGCCCCTGAATACCAACTTATAGATGACGAAAATTATGCATCCATGCATGATTTAACCTCCTACAATAAAAAAATGGGGGAAACAGAAAACTTGGACCAATTGCAAGATTGGCAAAAAACTGCCTCTGATTATGCAATGTACCCTGCCGATCAATCGCAAGTAGATTTAAATCCTGTTGGTGAATGGAACAACTCTAAAATAGTATACACACCCGAAAAAGTAGAATATTGGCTTAATGGAAAGGTTGTGGTTTCATTTGTCCCAGGGTCTGAAGATTGGGAATCAAGGAAAAACTCAGGTAAGTGGAGCAATGCACCGGATTACGCTAAAGCCAAAAAAGGATATATCGGCCTTCAAGATCATTCCAGTCCGATATGGTTTAAAAATATAAAAATCAAAAAATTATGAGTCAAAAGTTAATCAATCGAAGAGATTTACTCAAAAGTGGCGCCACCGTGGCTGTCGCTTCAATGCTTCCCTCTTGGGCTTGGGCTTCAAATAAAAATGGTCGTCTAAGAACCGCACATGTTGGCTTAGGTGGAATGGGAAAAGCAGATCTTAAAGCGATTTCATCTCATGAAAAAGTAGATGTGGTGGCCCTTTGCGACGTTGATTCAAAGATGCTTGAACCGCTAAAAAAGGAATTCCCTAAGGCCAAACTTTATTCGGATTACAGGGTAATGATGAAAGAAATGGCAGACGGTATTGATGCGGTTGTAGTCTCCACTCCGGATCATACACATGCTCCTGCCTCCATGATGGCCATGGATTATGACAAACCTGTTTACTGTCAAAAACCCCTTACCCATCATGTTTCTGAAGCGAGAGCCATGAATAAAAAGGCCGCAGAAAAAAACTTGGTGACCCAAATGGGTATTCAAGTGCACTCTTTCTATGATTACAAATTGGCTACATTGCTTATACAATCAGGCATTATTGGCAAGGTGAAGGAAGTAAGGGCTTGGTCACCTAAAAACTGGGGGACTGATGATCCCAAGCCCCAAGGATCTGATCCGGTTCCTGAAAACCTGGACTGGAACCTTTGGTTAGGAACTGCGGCAGATAGGCCCTATAAAGAAGGGCTGTATCATCCCGGAAACTGGCGTAAAGTACTAGACTTTGGCTGTGGAACCCTAGGTGATATGGGCGTTCATATTTTTGACACCCCTTACAACGCCTTGGCACTAGATGTTCCAAAGACCATCAAAAACGAATGTAGAAAGCCTACCGGCTTTGGCTTCCCGGAAGAAAACACCGTAACCTATGAATTCCCGGGTACAGAATACACCACTGATAAATTCAAATGGGTATGGTATGATGGCGTCAACGCACCTAAGAAAAGTAAAGAACTGAAATTGCCTAACAATGAAGAGCTTCCGGGTCAAGGGGCTATGTTTATCGGTGAAAAAGGCAACCTTTTGCTACCCCACTTTATGCAATTGCCAAAACATATTGTTAATGGCAAGTATAAGGAACTAGACCTTACTGAACTCAAAAAGTCCGGAAAAATTGGTGAAGTGTTTAGGGATTATGAAGTGGAAGGCAAACGTCACTACCACCAATTTGTGGATGCATGTCTAGGAAAAGACGAGTGTTCTGCTCCTTTCTCCTACGCTTCCAGATTAACGGAAACGATACTATTGGGCGTAATTGCAGGAAGATTTCCAAATAAAACCTTGCATTGGGACAGTGCCTTGGCGCGTTTTGAAGAAGACGAAGCCAATCAATATTTAGATGGCAGCTACAGGGCCTTTTAAATAAACAACAAGAAGCTGTTTGAATTAATTATTTTGCCTACCGGCGAGTAATTGATCGAGTACCACAGATTACCTAAACCAAAGTTTTCCTTCGGTTTATAATCGTTCCGCGCATGTGGAATTGAAAGGGCATCAAATTCGATAAGGAGTCGGTGGAAATTAAGAAGACTAATTCAAACAGCTTCTACTTTTATATTTAGTGTGTTTTATTGTTTATTCTTTTTTATTTTTTCCACTTCTAATTTATAAAAGTCCTCAAGCTTATGACTTCCATAACAATTGGCAATATTATCGAAAGCCATTGCTGTCATAAAAAATTCGATAGGCCCATAGGTTTTGGAAGAAGTGAATGTTCTTAAAAGCCAAATCGTAAACCGCCTGGTCCAGTCCGGGAGATGGGTTATTTTAATTGGTTTTTGCCAAGCTTTCAATGCCAATGCTGCCAGGTCATTTTGGCTTAAAATATCCGGTCCCCCTACTGTTGCCTCCTTATTCCCTAACATCATTTGATCCACGCAGACATTGGCCAAATCTTCACCGTGTATGGGGTTTAATTTCTTGTGCCCTTCACCGAATAAATAAACCCGCCCGGCTTTGGCCATGCTTAAAAAATCTTTCATATCGGAGAAAAATCCATTGGGCCGAAGGATGCAATATTGTAAACCGGATTTTTTCAATTCATCCACAAAACGCTCTTTGGCTTCAAAAATTTTGAGCTGCCTTAACTTGTCTCCATTGATGGCCGAAATGTACTGAAAGGCCTCTACCTTATCCTTTATCGCTTCCTTTAAAAGGTTTGAATTTCCTTGGTAGTCAACATCCATATACCGCATCCCTTCTTTTTGCCGGGTGATGCCAATGCTTGAAAAAACCCAATCGATACCTTTTGTTATTCCTTTAATTGAATCGGGATCGGTGACCTGACCTACAAAAAAATCATCCACTTCTTTAAATATACTTTTTTGTGTCTCTTTTCTGATCAATACCCTGACCCAGTAGCCTCTCTTCTTTAGCTCCTTTACTAGAAATTGGCCCAAATATCCGGTGGCTCCAGCCACTAAAACTTTCTTTGCGTTCATCTTTTTTTATTTACAAAGAAAGCCGTCTTCTGCCTCTTGGCTCTTGACGATCGTCAAGAAATTCGCTTATTGAATACACGGGTTTTGATTCTGCTTAAAGTTTCCGGTGAAACGCCTAGAAAAGAGGCAATGTATTGCTGTGGAACGCGCTGAAATAATTCCCCTTGCGTATTCAATAAGTCAACATACCGTTCTTCTGCTGATTTGGTCACAAAGGAAGCAATTACTCTTTGACAGGTGATCAGCTCATTCTCTGTGGCAATTCTAGCAATAACCTCAAACTTGGGCGCTAGTTCTAATAGGCGGTTGATTTTTGATTTCCCAAACACAAATATTTCGGTATTCTCTATGGCTTGATAATTCTCTATTGCCGGTATATTGAAAGTATAGCTCTCTCCGGCACAGATAAATTGCCCCTCAGTATAGAAAAAAGCGGTTTTGTCGTTCCCATCCACATTATAAAAAAGCCTCACGCATCCTTTGGTCACAAAGAATATATCGTTGGCGATTTTTCCTTCCGTAAAAATAATTTCATTCTTCCGGAAGGTTTTCTTATCTACAGCCTCCCGAAGCAGGTCAATTTCATCCTTATTCAGCGAGGTGTAAAGCTGAATATTTTCAATCAGTTTTTCCATTCAATTGGGATAATTTAATTTTAGAATGTCAGCCCATTGGACTTGCCGGTTCCCTTTTTCTCCAAGCACAATAAAAATCTAAAATACTGGTTTTCTTATGGATTGGTATAAAAAACTTCCGAAAACAAGCTTGTAAACGCTAGATTTGCCTACTTCCGGAAAAAACCAATCACCTCAAAAGTCAATAAAGCCTCATTCCTAGCGGGGGCCTAAGCATGATACCTGAGCCTTTCGAAGGGTTCTTCTATAATCATACTAATTCATTCCCCCAATTCTTTTTTGTTCTTTTCTCGAATTATCACAAAGGATAAAAACCCAATAATTAGGTAACCAATTACCAATAAAGCCAATAGAAAAGGTTTACTACGTTGAATTACAACGTAATCTGCTATTCCCGCTTTCCAAAATATCCATTCGTCCCCTAATTTTGTTGCAAGATCAGGGTTGCCGGTTTCGAGAATGATGATGCCATCTTTACTCTTGAGGTTTATTCTGACTGCTGTATTAATTGCAGGTCGGTTACCGCCATCATGCCCCACGATATAATCTCCTGAATCATTTCTCCCATATATCATTGGCCCTAATCCATGGGTGTTCTGATTGGCTGGTGTATGAATTTTATTCATTGTTGCTATTGTTTCAGGTCGCAACACACCATTATCGGCAAAATTTGCTTTAAGGAATAAGCTCAGGTCTTCGGCACAGGAATACAAAGAGGCTGCGGCCAGTGCAGTATAGCGATAATGCGGAGCAATTGTTGAATCTTTATCATAAAAGGTAGCCAAATCCGAACCCAATGAATCTGACCAATTGAAAGTTGAATGTGCCATTTTAAGCGGCTTAAAAACAGCTTCCTCCATGTATTCTTCAAACAATTGTCCACTGACTTCTTCGATAATTAATTGGAGTAGGGTATAGCCTGCACCTGAGTACCTGTATTGACTATTGGGCTGGTTACCGACTTTCGCAACACCTTTAGACCACAATCCATCACTCGCTTTTGTTAAGGACTCCTCTATGGTCTGAATCGAGTCTTTGTCTTCATATCCTCCATATCCCAAACCATCAACGAGTCCTGAAGTATGGCTCAATAGATTGCGAACAGTAACTTCCTGATTGTTAAATTCACTTTCTGGTAGATGCCATCTTGTAAGGTAATTGTCGATTGGTTCATCAAGATTTATTTTGCCTTCTTCAACCAAAGCAAAAACTCCCCAGGAAGTAATCCACTTACTTACCGAAGCCATCTGAAAAACAGTATGCTTATTAACCGGTTTGTGGATAGAATAAAAGAAATCCTTTGAAACAGCTCCGTTTTCTATTAGCACCATCGCCATATTTCCAACAAACTCATTTTTAATCTTCTCTTTTGTAGCTTCAATAAACGATGCTGAACTACTTCCTTTTGTGATTGCCTGCATCAAGAGACCGCTAAAAGTCCCATATCCCACCAATGCTGTCCATGCAAAGATTGAGGTGATTACTAAAAGTATATTTTTAAATGTTTTCATCTAATTGGATTGTTTTTCTTTACTAAATGTAAAGAAAGGTTTAGTCCTCTTTCTATTATTAACCATATTGCTGTACTTCCCGAATGCATGGGACGATTTAGGGCAAGCACACTTTATACAGAAATACCTTGACTTAAAAAACACAACTACCATAAGGGATTAATACTGCCTAGGCACCTTAAAGTAAACAAAAATGTAAAGTCATGCTTGTATGTCAATGTTTTTTATATATTTGCACCTTATAACATATGCTTAAAAACACATATGTTAAAACCTATGGTTATGGACAAACAAATTGAAATATTTAAGGCCTTATCGGATGCAACCAGATTAAAGATTGTTTGGCTTTTAACCAATATTGATGAAAAAATCTGCGTCTCAGAAATTGTTGAGGTATTGGATGAGCATCAATATAATGTATCGAGACATTTAAAAATATTGAAAAAAGTTAAGCTGGTAGAAGAGGTCAAAGAAGGAAAATGGGTATTCTACTATTTAACACCAATTCAAAGCGAATTCAGGAAATTGATTCAAGATGCAATAAAATTAATACCAGAATCTAAGATGCAGAATGAAATAAATAAATGCAAAATATTACTGGGAAAACGTGATCAATGAAAGGCGTTATACATCGTAATGTCCAAAAGAAATTATAGCGCATTTGCTTTTTTTTATTACAACATATGCGTTTTAACACATATATCTTAACAATAAAATAATTATTATGAACGAAAAACTAAATTTAGCATTAGACGAATTTATACATGTCGGAGTGGTATTGGTACTTATAATAGCCCTTGTATCAATAATTACTGGTTTAATAAGGGCATTTATACCACAAGAGAAACTTCAAAAGAAGCTATCGAAAACGGGAAAATACAGCAGTTTAATGGGGGCATTACTGGGAATCCCTACCCCTTTTTGTAGCGCATCGATGGTTCCTGTTTCTATGGGGATGATAGAAATGGGAGCCCCTTTTGCTATGGTTTTTTCATTTTTACTTTCTGCGCCATTAGCCAATTTTGTTGTCGTTGGTTTCATTTTCGGTGTTTTCGGTTGGAAAATCGCATTGGTTTATTTCTTAATCGTATTTTTTGGGGCTATAATATTTGGGAGTATTGCCGGAAAGACCTCACTTAAGAACAGCGTAAAACGCATTGACTTAAAGCCAAATACAGTCACATGTTCATCCCAAACCACTGTCAGTTGTGGAACGGTTACAAATATTTCAGTAGCATCTTGTAGAACTGTTCAAAGCTCCTGTTCAGAAACTCAGGTAAGTTCAACAAAAACATGCAGTCAAGCATCTGGGTCAAATGAAAAAATAAAAGAAGCTCTTAACTTTGGATGGGCATTGTTTAAGCGGATTTTCCCCTATGTTTTACTTGGTGCTGGGATTAGTGCTGTGTCTGCCGTATTTGTACCTGATGAATGGGTTGAAAAATACCTTGGAAATGATAGCCCATTGGCCATTCCAATTGCGGCTATTGTAGGTGTGCCACTGTATCTACGAATTGAAATGGCTATACCGATATTAAAAGCCCTTATTGTTAAAGGTATGAGTATGGGAGCGGCGATGGCTTTAATTATTGGAGGAACTGGAGCTAGTTTACCGGAAATAGCTATTATTTCTTCTATGTTAAAACCCAAAGCAATAATCGCCTTTGTAATTTCGGTTATGACAATGGCCATAATAGGTGGTTTTATCTTTTACTTTTTCTTTTAAAAAACACAGATTATTTTCACCAGTGTTCTAAAAGCTTTCCCTTCCCACTAATCTAAGTGGAAAGGCTTTGACCTGAAATTGGTTAGCCATCTATAAACATGGATAAAGCTTATCCAATTTCAGGTTATTATTTTTGTTTAATGCTAGCACACGTTATTCTTTGATCGAGGCCTTTGTATTTATCCACAATTTCCATAAATACCACCCTGTCGGCAATTCTAAAAAATAACATTTCATTAAAATACAAGTTCTGTTCTTTTTCTGGGTCCCCTTTCCATACGCTTTACTTTACTTGTTTCAGAAGTTTATTTAATTCAAGGTAAGCATCTTTCTTGTTGGTATAGATTTTTTGAGGTAAAGTTCTTTTTTATAGGCTGATAACTTATTGATTTCTATTATTTGCTCTGTTGTGACGATATCAAGGTCGGCAAGTAATGTTTATCCTTGTCTAAATACTTTACAATTTTGCCTATGTTGAATTCTGAAGTCATTTATTTCCGATTTAATTTTTATAATGAATGCTCATAAGTTTTCTAAGACCTCGAGAAACAACTTAGAATCAAGGACTTAAAAACACAAATAGACAATCAATTCGTTTACTTTTCAATAATTTCCCTGCTACCTAACTGCCTGAATTACCCAACAAAACCAACCCAGCCCATATAGCAGTAAGCTACCATAGGCTGATTCCAATCCCGATCGATCGCGACTCCAGTGAACCAAAGCATTAATAACATCATTGTAGCTTAATTGTTACCTCCTGGATTTTTTCTTTTCAATTCATACACAATGCACATTGTTCCGTCAAATTCTCTTTCCTCAATGAATTCAAACCCTAGTCTCTCATAAAACCTTAGAGCTTTAAGGTTAGATTTTAATGGATCAATCAATATTCCATCTATGGATTTATCTTTAAAACATCTATCTATGGCGAGTTCCATCATTTTCGTTCCATACCCTTTGTTAAGGTTCTGTTCTTCACCAATCCAAATGTCTATTGCTTTCTTATTTGGTTCAACTTCTCCCCAATACTTGGTCTCTTCTAAAGTCGGGTCAATTATTTGTATGAAACCTATTGGTTCTCCATCCAATTCCGCTACTAATTGCTCTCGCCATACAGGCTTGCGTTTTAGTTCGACCTCCCAATTCCATTCATCATCAGGATCACAATCGATAATGTGTTGCTTTGTATCCCAATATTTAACTAAATCAAGATCGTTTATTGTCGCTTGTCTTAGTTCTATCATAGTTTCCCAGCTTGCATGGTAGCGTAGCGCCTGATAGCCTACTTTAATTAATTACCCATAAAGATAATAATAAGCAGTAAGCTTTCAGCCCCACCTTTATCAAACTGAATCCTGTTAAATACAGGAAAGTTTTCCTTATAGGGTATATCGATAACCTTCTTTATATGCTTTTTCTAAAAATCTACCCGGAATAAGTACAATCCATCTATAATCATGCTCGCTCTATGGCTTAGGTAGATCTATGCACTTCACATTGCTGTTAATTCATGCAATGTCCCAAGGTTTTTCCGAAAAAGCATGATCAAAACTCTCTCCCTACCTGGTCTAAGTTTAGCGAAGCGTAACTTAGACCTAAAAAGCCGAAAGTTTTCAACTTTCTTTAAATAGATCAAATTCGCAGGTATTGGTAAATATATTGAAAACATCGAGGAACCATGATTTGGCTAAAGCCACAGATGGGGGTAAACCGCTGAGATCCCCTAGCTAAATAAAAATTGGACTCATAATATCTTACCCAGAATTTAGCTTGAGTTAATTGATAAAAGAAAACAAATCAATAGGAACGGGCTTTAGCCCATTTTCAAAAATAGCACCATATCCTCCGGCTTTAGCCAAAAATAGGAAAGCGGTAGGCCAGAATAGAAATTTACTTCAATAATAAAAAGGCCTCAATTCAAACTGGGGAAGGGATAGCCCGGATCACCTGGCCTATGATACGTGGTACGGTTCGAACCGAAAGCCGCCTTGAATTTGGCACAGTTTTAACCGAAATGGGTCGCATAAATCAAACTGTAATATCCACTCCCTGCTCAGAATTGCCCTTGTTGCAAAATGGAGAAAGCATATACTGCCTTATTTTGACCAACGGGGTCCACCAGCTAACCGGTTTAACAAAATCAGGAAGCAAAATAATGAGCTCCAGCTAGCTTAATGGGACAGGTATGTCCAAAAGGGAAAAACCACCTAATAATCACGCTTAAAACATCATAAAAGTGACTTTAGCCTACTAAAAAAACAAAACAACGTAAAGGAAAAACCTATAACTACCTAACTTTTTCATCCTCCAACCATTGAAAAATAAAACAGGGAAAACCATTCCCTATAGTAATCCTAATTCCCAACATCACTTCGTTCAACACTGCATTCAGACTAGGCTGTTCCAGCCATCAGAATGCTTAGTTATTGTACCCAGTTATTTTTTATCTCTTTGTTCAATTCCGTTTTTCTTTCCATCGGGTAAACTGTCATAAATTCCACCAACTCTTTTTGGCAAATCAATCATATATTCAACGATGACATTAACCAACTTAAAAAGTTGTCCAACAGTTTCCGGATTATCTGTATCAATTTGTCCAGGATGAACAGCATCATTTCCTGTAACTCTAACAATATCCAATGATTGTTGAACAATTGTTGGAAGTCCTTTACTAACTAAATTTCCAATGTCTGTATTAATGTTTTTTCCTTCTTCACCTAATTCTTTAGTCAATACTTGAATCGCAAGTCTCAAAAGTGCTGCTGCTCCTCGTGGTGATTTAGAGTGGATTGATGCTGCTTCTCTATATAATTTCAAAACGTTTTCAGGCATTTCTGGATTTGGAAAAGGTGCGTTTCCATTGTCAGGAAATAATAATTTGTCAAAAACCCATAAAGTACTTTCATCACAATGGTCGCAAGTTCCAATTCTTATGGGATATTCCTCATCGTGTTGATATCCTCTTTGATGTTCCCAATCAAGTCGTCTCCATTCCTGTTTAGATAAGGTTCCGCAATGAGGGCAAGTAAATGACCTTAAAAATGGTTGTGGTTCTATGTAGTTCATTCAGCGTTTCGTTTTAATTGGGTACAACGGCCCTGGCTATGGCAAGTGCGGGATTTTGAAACCGAATCTTTGTCCGCCAGACCGAATGTTATTTAGTTGCAATATCTTCATTTTAAGCAGTCAACCCGCATTTGCTATAGCCGATGTTGGCGGTATGTGCTTTTTTATTCATTTCCATTTCTTTTTCTAATCTCTTCTATGGCCAATTTGGCTGATGTCTTTACGTCTCTTTTTCGACTACTTAAATGTTTCTCTATATGAGGAACCGCTTTAGTCGTTCCAATTCTATTCAATGTCGAATTTGAGTAGGTCAAGTCGCTAGGGTCTTTCGATTGGTCTAAAATGTCGATCAAGGATTTCTCGGCATTTTCGTCATTTGTGTTCTTTAATGCTTGAATAGCACTGTAACGAACCAGCCACTTATTGTTTTTTGTTGCTTTGAAAATCGGATTTAAGTCAGTTCCACGCTGTTTGTCCAAATAAGCTATACGGTCAAGAAGTGAAGCGAGAATATATTTATCTGTCTCTTTGTCAACTCTATGAATTAAGAATTGGGTTGCTGAATAGTCATTAGTGTTTTTCGCAAGGTGTCCTAATATGAAATATGCTCGGTCTCGATTCTTCTTATTTTTTTCTTTGTCGATAAAGTCAATAAGTTGTTGGACGAATTCACCATTGTCAATTTTTTCAGCTTCTCTCAAAGCTTTCCAAGAAACGGTCTCAGTACTTTTATATCCAGATTCCATTTTGTGGTCGCTGGTATCGTTCATTCTTTCAATTAGATCAATTAGGTACTTGTCCATCGTCTTTTTTGCATTACCGCCAACGTCTACGTATAAGAAACGTAGGGTAGGTTGGTAAGCACTTTCGTTTCGGTTTATGACTTAGCTAAATATAAATATTTTGCTTTTATCTTTTCTACTATAAACGCCAAATTTTATATTTAGCGGACTTTATTAATATGCCCAAACTTTCGGTTAAGCCACAAACGCCCTATGTTTTTTATACCTTGTTGAACGAATCCTGCTAAGGCAGGAAGCCGGCAGTTTTTGCCGTTTCTTCCTACATTAGACTTATCATTAATAT
>NZ_JAUOPC010000002.1 GCF_030546805.1 Cyclobacterium sp. 1_MG-2023
AGACTTTCAACCATAAAAAATTCAGACATCATTTATTTGCTCAAGGATGGACAGATCTTAAACCATGGTAATTTTGAGTCACTTACGAATGAGTCTTCCAATTTTAAAAAGATGGTGGCTTTGCAAAACTTTGATAATTAATTTGTGAGCACCACACTCCGATGATCATATATTTATGGCGTAGAGGGGGTATTTGGAGATTGTTACAAAGTTTTGTCTGCTGAAATTACTGTGTTATAGTTTTGGTATAAAAGATTACTTGGTAAATAATACTAGAAACCTAAGTATAATTTTCAATTTTAAGATTTCAATAAAGCTTTTAGGTATGAAAAAAATTACTTTTCCCTTGACGTATGAGTATTTGCAAGAAATAAGAATGGCTCAGGCTGTGATGGAATCTGATTTCACATTGTGTGTGGAGCCTTGGCAAGATAATCGGTTTAAAAGACTTAAAGAATTTTTCCCAGTAAAATACGAATTGATTGAGCCAGATAGTAAAAATGTAACTGTCATTTCAGATATTCTTGTTGCTCATAAAACAATTACTCCGGAAACCAAAATTGGAGCACTTTCGCGACCATTGATCCTTCCTCATGCAATGCTTGACTATTGTAAAAAATTATGGCCGAAAAAAAGAAAATACAAATACGCATTTATTGGGAAAATCAATAAAGCTCGAAAAATATGGCTGCAAACATTTCTAAGCTCAAAAGTAAAGGGATATATGGGGATATCCGGAAAGGTGTTTATTGATTACCCTATTTTTAAAAAGTTAAGTGTAATTTTTAGAAATTTTGATAAACTTATAGTAACGGAATCTTTGAGAGGGAGAGAATTCCCAGGGAAAGCATGGGACGATGAGTATTTTCGAATTCAGTCCCAAGCTGAATTTATACTTTGTCCGTCAGGAGATGTAGGATGCCCTTGGACTTACCGATTTTTTGAGGCGATGCTTTGCGGGGCGATACCTATTATTGAAGCAGAGTCACCTTGCTATGAACCATTTAAATTCTATAGGGCAGAGCAAAATCCTGATTCATTTATTTATGACCAAGAAATTGTTGACTATAATTTCAAGCAATGTGAGAAATACCTCACCATTGATACCAAAGAATTAAATAGTGAATTGTCTAAACTTTATGATAAGTTGAATGCTCTTTCGGATAAATAGTTAAAGTATGGATGGTTTTATAATGAAATAAAATATTGAGCAAACCTTCGCTTAATAGCCCATTGTGATGAAAGAGGATAATGCTTATATAGTTAGCCACCTATTTCTTGAAAATTTAGCAATTCCCAACTTAACTGATACTTGTAATCAAGGAGTATATCTAACAGTTTGGTGGAAGGAGATACCACTTGGTCATTTTGAATTGGCACCAAATACCAGTTTTTCCGCAAATGACTTTTATCAAAAGGTTGTCTGGTCTATTGAAGCAACCCTTGAATTTTATTTAAAAAACCAAAATACGCTACTTAAAGATGATTGGAAAAAAATGATCCTAGAGGGGAGGGGAAATGATTTAAGGGTATTTCTGGAAAAGGTTTTTTTTTCGATTACTCATGTTGAATTTCCAAAAGTCGTACCCATATCAATAATAATTTGCACTCGAAATAGAGCTAAGGATTTAAAAAGATGTTTAGATTCTATTATGAGAATGGCAAGTTTACCGGCTGAATTGATAGTCATAGACAATGCGCCTAATGATGATCAAACTAAGGAGTTGGTAAATGACTATGGCAATGTCAAGTACTATGAAGAAACAAAGCCAGGTTTGTCCAATGCCAGGAATAAGGGTGTAGTTGAGAGTTCTCAAACGATAATTTCATTCACTGATGATGATGTAGAAGTTCATAAAGATTGGGCCTTTAGGATATGGGAAGCATTTGAAAATAATAAAAAATTATATGCCATCACAGGGCTTGTGTTGCCCAAAGAACTTAATTCACCGGCACAAGTGCTTTTTGAGAAATCTTGGAGCTTTAATAGAGGTTATATAAATACAGAATATGGTGCTATCTACTGGAGAAAAAATCTTTCTAAAGGCCCTCCTGTTTGGCAATTGGGAGCTGGAGCCAATATGGCTTTTAGGAAAGAGGTTTTCAACACAATTGGTTATTTTGATGAAAAGTTAGGAGCCGGGGCTTCTGGATGTAGTGAAGATTCTGAAGTTTGGTTTAGAATTTTAAACAATCATAATTATATGGAATACTGTCCTTTGGCAGTTGTTTTTCATAAACATCGGTATCAGCTCTCAGAACTAAAGTCCCAGATTTTTCAATATATGAAAGGGCATGTTGTTGCTGCCTTGGTCCAACAAACGCAAAATAATAATGCTGGTTATAGGAAGTATGTGTATGTTACATTACCAAAATATTATTTAAATAAAATTGTAAAAATTTGGAAAGGTAAGGGGCGGAATTTTAAGTTTCTTCGTAATGAGATTACGGGTGTTTTAGCAGGCGTTTTCTTTTATTATAAAAATTATAAGCATTAAGTTATACTTATAATAAAATATATAAGGTCATGACATCCAATTTTCTAATTGCTGCTGGAATTCTTTACCGCTCCAATTATTAACCTGAAATCTACCAAATAATAAGGGATCTGCTTTATACTTAATTAGTCGCGGTTTAGTTGTAAAAGCTGTCTCAAATCCTTGTGATTTTAATATTTCTAAGGTGTTTTGGTCAAATTTACCCGAAGGGTAGGCAAAAGAGTCTATAGGGGAGTTTATGGCCGATTCAAGAAATTGTTTGTTTTCACAAATTTCTTTCTCTTGTTCTACCTCATTTAACTGAGGTAATAGCGGATGACTGTTGGTATGTCCACCTATCTGAAATAATGGGTTGGATGATAAAGATTGAAGATGTGGTTTTTCCATGGAAATGTTATTGAACTCCAATTGTTTACTATTAATTCCAGCCCATTCTCTAAGCTTTTTCATAATTAATTGTTGTTCTTGGTAATCCAAAGTACTCAATAATCTCCAGAGATCTAAGTATAGTTGAGCCCTTAAACCGGGTGGGGGTAAGGTTGCATTCCAATTTTCATATAAATGCCTGAATTTTTCGGTTAGGATTATTTCATTTTTAAGGTCAAAAGAAAAGATTGAATCCCTATAATTTAAAACCAATTTATCAGGTAATATGGGGCTTTCTAGTATGATATAAGTAAGCTCATCCCACCAGAAAGATTTTTTAGTGCCTAAATGCTTGGTGGAGATAAAAAATGTCGCTGGTAAATCATAGGCTTCTAGGATAGGTTTGGCGTATAGGAAATTATCCATATACCCATCATCAAAGGTGATGAAGATGGTAGAATTGGGCTTTTTTTGATTGATCCCTTTGATGTTAGAAAGAGGAAGAACTAATTTACTTGCTTTTAAAATTTCCAGATGTTGCTCAAAATTCTGAGGACTAACTACTAAATTCCATGGGTCTAACGATGAGTTAATAACTCTATGGTACATTAACACCAACACTGGAGGGGTTGAGTTTATTTGTTTCCATTGTTTTTTTACCCAATTTTTAATTTTCATTTTCTTCTTTTATTGCCTTGACAGTTACTATTACCTGCATGCTAGGGTCTTGATAATCCAGCATTTCCTTATTGATTTCAGGAAGCCCCATGCCATAAAGAAAAGCAGTTGCTGCATACACATTTCCATAGGTCTTTATATCTAAATGACTTTGGGGGAAATACTCGGCCATTATTTTTTTCATTGCCTGACCTGTAAAAGACCAATACCAAGTGTAACCCCACTCGCCATAATCGATTGGTGTAATTCCCGGAACAGTTAATAACAGCGTTCCTCCTGGTTTTAATATTCTATGACAGGTTTTAATTACTGATTGATAATCGTAAACCAAATGAAGGGTTTGTGTTAATAAGATACAATCAAAGCTATTGTCTTCGATATGAGGGGCTTCACTAAGATCTCCTACGATGGTAGCCTTAGGGTTTGTATCATTTATGTGGAGAATGTCGCTGGTTTTAACCATTTCTTTTCCAAAGCGAAGGGTATAGTCATTGTCTCCGATTTCGAGGGCCCTTCCATAGATACTATCAGAAGATTCCGCTAAAAAATTCTCGATATAATATCGGTCTATTGGGCCACCTCTATCATAACCAAAGTTTTTACTAAATGGACGTAAACGCTTAAAATCCCCTGATTTTACATTTTTTATTGGCGGGATAAATCCTTTATAAATGCCCAAATTGAATAGTATGCGTTTACCTTTGAGCGGTATAATGTTTTTCAAAAATTTATATTTTTTAAATCTACCCATAAGGTTTGCCTTTATCTTTTTATAGAGAATACTAATGAAATTGCTGTCAAATAAAAATAATATATACTTAGAAGGATTGGGACTGTTTTTAAATTGATCATATAATAATTTCTGGTAATATTTTGTAAAGTTTTGTTTACCTTCTTGTAAGGCCAAAAGATCTTTTTTTGTTGATAAATTATCCTTTTGGCGGTCCAAAACTTTCAATACAGTTGAAAGCATCAATGAAATATTATTAGACATGTTTTCTTGATGCATCCTATAAACTGATAATACCTTTCTGTGGTGAGCAATAGGGTATTTTTGTGCTATTCTTAAATAAAGGTCATAATCTTCACAAGCTTTCAAAGTTGAGTCATACGATATTTCATCAAAAACCTTTCTTCTGAACATCACGGTGGCATGCATTCCTATGTAATTTCTTTTTAATAGCGTCTGGAAGTGATCTGAGGCAACATTTTCCCGGATTGTTTTTATTTTAATATTATCTATTGTGCTGACTTGATGTGCTCCTGAAACAAATGCCAATTGGGTCTCCTTTATCAAATATTCAATATTATAGGCGACAGCATCTTCAAACAGCAAATCATCTGCGTCCAAAAAAACCAAAAAATCACCCTTACTGTGTTTTATACCGGCATTTCTGGCTGATGGTAAACCTTGATTTTCCTGATAAAGGTAAATTATATTAGCATAATTTTTCGCTACATTTTTTGTGTTATCTGTAGACCCATCATCCACAATAATAATCTCTATCTTCTTATATGTTTGCCTTAAACAACTATCAATTGCTTCCGAAAGGTATTTCCCATGGTTAAAGCATGGGATGATTATGGAAACTAGCGGTGAATTCACCTTTGAGAAGTTGTCATGTTTTTCCATAAAGAGATTAGCTTAAGAAGCTCGATGTTTACTAGACGGTTGGATTTTTTTAAACAGTTGATGAAATATCTCTAAACCGCTTTTATTTGTTAGTTTGACAATCCTTTTTCTATACCTTTTCAAATAGGTTAATTGCTTGTGAAAAGCCGGGTGTTTTAATGAGAATTGTGCTTGGCTAATGATTTTCCCCAGTTTTTTAGGTGATCCGGGGTTTGACTTTTGGTATTCGTCTAGCCAATTTAAAAAAGAATACCTATGCCCATGGTAGGTTCCTTGTTGGTGTGAGGTGTTTACCATAGATTCCTGTCGTTGACGATAGAAATTGTTACAGCTGGAAGAAATGTAGACCTTTTCGTTAAGGTAGAACTTTGACAAGAAAATTTGATCCTCATACATCCCTTTGAAGTTCTCTTCAAACCCGCCATGTTTTTGTAAGATTTTTTTGTCGACTAAAATGCCACACATGCAAGGTGCTGCACCGGTACCCAATGGGTATAATGTGAAAATCAAATTAGGGGGTTCATGAATACAGTCTTGATCTGCTCCTACCGGTATGATAATGTTTTTGGAATTAGAATGACACCAATTGTTCCAATAATAGGTGGCTTCACAATACAAAGGTGAGGAGTTGATTAACATAGTGTAAACACTTGTGGTCAAAAAATCCGGTAGCCAAACATCATCGCCATCTAAAAATGCAATAATTTCTCCCTTTGCTAAATCAACAGCCAAATTTCTGCTTGCACTTAAACCTTTATTAATATGGCCATCATGGTCATGGTATTTGATTTTAGAGTATTTTTTGGCAAAGGATTTAGCTATTGTTGTACTCCCATCTTTCGACCCATCGTCAACTAATATTAATTCCCAATTGCTGTATTTTTGGCCTAAAACACTTTCAATAGCTTCCGTAAGGTATTTCTCTTCATTAAAAAAACAGGTGATTACCGTCACAAACAATTCGTTTGTATGATTTCCTGATTTTTTTTGCATCGTTAGAGGTTTCGTAGCTATCATTTTTCGCCAATTAAATACTTTTTGATTTAGTTTGTACCAAGCATTTCAGTGTTCCATTCAAACTTGGGACGAACCAGCCCCCCTATATAATCGGTGTACTCTTTTCTCATATTACCAGAATCCACAATAGTAAAAGAAACAGCTTCTTCTATAAATGCAATACTTGTAGATGCTTCCCGATTTATTAAAGCATTGATGAAATACCCTCCTTCATTTAAAAAGTACTTTGGGATTTTTACTCTGGAACGATAAGTACCTGCGTTCAAATTCACATTTGAAAATTTGTCAATATTTGTGGTGGTAGAGGGCCAGTTTCCTGATGATAATATCAATATTCCACTTTCGGAAAATAACTGAATATTACTTGTAAGTTGATTGCCATTTTGATTGGTTTCAAATTCAATTTCAATAAAAAACGGATCATTGTCATTTAATATGTTACCTATT
Organism: Cyclobacterium sp. 1_MG-2023; assembly: GCF_030546805.1. Lineage (GTDB taxonomy): Bacteria > Bacteroidota > Bacteroidia > Cytophagales > Cyclobacteriaceae > Cyclobacterium. Next base: position 6,640 of record NZ_JAUOPC010000002.1, read on the forward strand.
TGATGAGACTGATCTAAAACCCTTACGGCATTAATTTTGACACCATATTTCCCTACTCCTGTCATTCCAGGCTCAGATAACCACACGGCCTTTGATTTATTAAAAGCGATTTCACTATAAGTAGAGATTGTTGCATTAGTGGGGCCATCCATTGTCAAATTTCCGGCCTGTAATAAAATTGCTCTACTACATAGCGCTTGTACAGCACCCATATTATGACTAACAAAAAGAATCGTTCTTCCTTCCTTGCTTACTTGCCCTAGCTTTCCCAAACATTTTTTCTGAAATTCTGCATCTCCTACAGCCAATACTTCATCCACTATAAGAATTTCTGGTTCTAAATGAGCAGCTACAGCAAAAGCTAAACGAACATACATTCCACTACTATATCGCTTTACAGGGGTGTCAATGTGTTTCTCAACCCCCGAAAAGTCAATGATTTCATCAATTTTCCCTCTAATCTCAGCCTTGGTCATTCCCAAAATCGCACCATTGAGAAATATATTTTCTCTACCTGTTAACTCGGGGTGGAAACCTGTGCCTACCTCCAATAAACTTGCTATCCTACCCTTTGCCTTTATAATGCCAGTAGTAGGGGAAGTTACCCTAGAGAGGATTTTAAGAAGGGTTGATTTACCCGCTCCATTCTTGCCTATTATTCCCAAGACTTCTCCCTGATTCACATTGAAACTTATATCTTTTAATGCCCAATAGTCCCCATATTGGGTAGGTTTAAAGTTGTCTTGTTCAATACTTTTAAATGGGTCTTCCTTCCCTCGTATTTTTGCCCACCATTGGGTTAAATCCTGACTTAGTCTACCTGTGCCAATAACCCCAAGTCTGTACTTTTTACCTAAACCATCTATACTTATAACTGTGTCTGACATACAATTAAGATTAAACAACATCCATAAAACTTTTCTCAATTCTATTGAAAATTAACACGCCAATAAATAGAGATAAAAAAGTAATTAAAGTACTGTATAGTAAGTGCCAAGGATTAAATTCACCAACTCCCAAAAGTGAATATCTAAATAACTCAATAATTGGTGTCAAAGGGTTAGCTAGAATAAATAGCTTATATTTTCCTTCAAAAAAAGACAAAGGATAAATGACAGGAGTTGCATACATTAACAGTTGTGTCCCAAAAGAGACAAGGTGTACCATATCCCTATATTTCGTAGTCAAAGAAGATATGATTATTCCAACACCCAATCCCAATGCCGCTACCAATAATAGTAAAAATGGGATAAAAATCAGGTAGGTGTTTAATTGAATATTAATGCCTAAAACCCAATGGTGATAAGCAATAAGCAAAAGAAGTAGTGTTAGTTGAATTGCAAATCCAATCAGTGCTGAAACAACATTGGATAAAGGAATAATTAACCTTGGGAAATATACCTTTCCGAATATTCCTGCATTGGCAGTGAAGGTAACAGATGTTTTATTTAAACAAGAGGAAAAATAGTTCCAAATTACCAGCCCGGAAAGGTAAAACAATGCAGGAGGAGCACTATCCGTTGGGATTTTCGCTACCTTATCAAAAACCAGAATAAACATTATGGTAGTTAGTAATGGTTGAATAAGAAACCACAATGGGCCAAGAATAGTCTGTTTATAAACTGCAATGAAATCTCTTTTTACAAACATGAGTAATAAATCACGATAAGTCCAAATGTCCTTAAGATGGAGATCAAACCAAGAGGTTTTAGGTTTTATTATTAAAGTCCATTTTTCCATTATCGTCTGTTGTTTCCGAAAGTTACTTGATGAGTAGGCTTCAAAATAGTCTTGACCTTGCGGTAGGTTAAAGTTTGGGAGGAGTAATTTTCTTTGAAAAATAATTTGAATAGTTAACCTCGTTTTTCTTTATTTTGAAGATGATTTTAATGTATAGCTTGAATAATAAATAATAAAAATTGCGGTCACTAGTTTGAATTGAAAGGGCTTTCTTTATTAATTGATGAGCTTTTTTTCTATCGCTGATTTGTTGCCAAATTAGGTTTGCACTTTTAATGAAGGATTTTTTACATGCTAATTTTTGATCCCACATAATGTGTTTCATGTCTTCAGGAAGTTGTTTCTCAATATTTAAAATTGTCTGAGCCAAGTCGATTACATTTTGTCCGGTTTCCTGTTCCGGGTAGGATATAGAACCAATATGTCTTCTGTATTCCGCCAGTATAGAAGTGGAGTAGGCTATGGGATAATTTTTTGCAATTCTTACCCACATTTCCCAATCTTCTCCGAAAACTACTCCATAAAAGCTTCCTAATTTTTCATATACTTCCCGCTTAACCACAGTTGCCACATATTGTGTAGGTTGTTCGGCTGACATTATGTGTAATGCATCCTTTAATATTCCTTCTCTATCATGGTTAAATTTACCTTCCTTCTTTATTTGGCCATTTCCGTCAATAAAATGGTACCTACAAAAGGCTGCGCCCGCTTCAGGATGAACTTTAAATAAATCTGAAATTTTATCATAAAACCCTTCCTTCACTCGATCATCTCCATGCAGAAGGTGTACCAATTTCCCTTTTGATCTATTGATGCATGTCTCAAAATTCCTTAAGCTACCAACATTTTTTTGTTGCCTGTAATAAGTCACCCTGTCACCTCCTATTTTTTTAACCAAGCTTTCAACGTCCGCATCAGTGCTGCAATCATCAATTACTTCTATCTGCATAAGGTTTTCACCTAAATCCTGAGCCAATACACTATTTAAGGAGTCGATTATAAATTCAGAGCAATTATAGACTGGGATCATTATCGACCAAAGTGGTCTTTCGTCAAAGGGGGGAATTGGTTGAATTTTAGGTGGTGATTGGGGGATTCGTTCCATTTAAATACATGCTTATTATGAGATTTTGAAAACGATAAGAAATTATACTTACCGTTATCCATAAATGGTTATATAAATAAAATTAAAATAGTATTTAATAAATTTTGAAAGAAACTAAGGAATAAAGGATTGATGATTAAGCTTCCTTTAAAATTACATATTAAAATTAGTTAAAACAATAAAAATACACTTAAAGCTATTTTAAATAGTTAAAAGTGTTGTTTGTTTTTTTTGTTAGGGGTTATGGTTTTTGATTTTGAGGAAAAATACCATTGAAGCGAGTGTTGTATTCATTGCTGACAAATACAAAAAATGGGAAGGCTTAAATCACTTACTAGTGAAACCAAAATCATTGCAGCTAATTTTAAAAAAGTTTTATTAAGGAATGGAAGACTTATTGTTAATTTAATTTTTTGAAGGATTCGCTAGAATTGTGTACTTGCAAAAGCCACTTTTCTTGCCCATTTAACAGAGAATAGTGAATGGGTTTTATTTCTAAATTAAATGACAGGTGGATAAATGAATTTTATCCACGTAACAGCATGTGAAAAAATTATATCCTCCCTTCAGATTTTAGCTTCCAATACCTCAGTAAGCCTCCCACAGACATCCAGCTGGGGTTGGCAAGCTCATACAACTTCTGAATTTCTTTGCCTGCCCCTTTACTTTCCAATTGCTTGGCTGTGTATTTCATAAATTCCGGCGTTATATCTTCAGCTTGATCCTTATTGTCAAACCGTCTTTTTATATAAAGGGCCCAGTCCTCAAGAATTTCTATCAATTGAGATAAGTGTTCTTTTGGATTGGTGATTTTACCAAAATGAGTTAAGTACAATTCCTTTGGATGACGATCTAAAATTTTGATTATGGAAGCCTTCCATGCTTCAATATCAATATCCGGAGGAGGGCAAGGAGGCACTACAGGTCCATTTTTTATTTTGACTCCGCCTACATCACCTGTAAATACCAAGTCATCTAATTGCCAAGCAATATGATGACTGGCATGGCCCGGGCTGTGAATGGGAATGAATGTTAGCTCTTCAATCAAAATCTTTTTTGTGTCTTCCACAGGTACCAGTAAACTTTGGTCAATGCTTTCCATTGGCCCCCATAAGGTGTCCATTTGCTCATGTCCATAGATTTTAGCAGCAGAGTTCCAAAGTCTTTCAGGCTTGGATAAGTGTGCCAAACCTTTTGGGTGGAGGTATACCTTAACTCCGGCTTTAGCAAATTCCCATGCAGCACCGGCATGATCAAAATGTATATGGGTTAACAGAACAGCAGCTAAATCTTTGGGTTGAAGACCAAGGTGCTGCAGGCTAAACTTCAACTGATTCCAAGTACTGTGGGGGCCTGTTTCAATTAATACAGGCTTGCCTTTACCTTGAATAAGAAAACTGGCTATCGTTTCTTCAACTTGCTGAAACTTCAGGTCAATTATGTGGATTGAATACATTATCCAAAAAGGGTATAGTTGCCAAACTGATCCATAGGAAGTGTTTTCCTAATCACAAAAGGGCTGTCGTTTACTACTTGGTTAACCATAGGTGATACGGTATATTTGGTCATATTCTCATCCGGATAGGGGGATAGCATATCCAAAAGCTCTTCTTCGCTACTGTTTAGGTTCAGCCACTTTTCTTCATTCTCTTTTTTTAAGATTACCGGCATTCTATCATGTATTTCTGAGGTAAGACCGTTGGGGCGGGTTGTTAATATGGTAAATGTGTGAGCAATTTCTCCTTTTTCAGTTTCAAACTCTTCCCATATTCCTGCAAATGAAAACAAAGACTCATCAAGGAAGACAAATCTGTAAGGAACCTTGGTTTTTTTACCCACTTTTTTCCATTCAAAAAAGCCATCTGCCGGAACCAGGCACCTGCTCTTTTTAAAGGCATTCTTAAAAGAAATTTTTTCTGTGATGGTTTCTGACCTTGCATTGATAAGTCTATTGGCCACAGGCTTGTTTTTGGCAAAAGCCGGGGTGATCCCCCAATAAAAATGAGAAAAGCCTTTGGGGCTGTCGGAAGTGATGACCGGAACAAGTTGAGAAGGGGCAATATTGTACCGAGGTTTGAAGTCTTCCAGCATTTCTGCTTGAAATCTTTCTTCCAGTTCCATTTTTGATTTTGCTAGCGAATATCTTCCACACATATTATTTATATCAAAATCCTAATTAATATTTTCATTTTGGATAAATTCCAAAGCCCTTGTTTCCGACCAGAATCTTTCCTTAACTGTTCTTGGGCTAAACCCAACATGACCTCCATGTTTTGGGTATTCCAAGTATAATGATGCTTCATAGCTTCCGGCATTGGTTGGAAAACAATCCTTACTTAAAAATGGATCATTTTGTGCATTCAATACCAAGGTTGGATGCTTAATTTGGGATAAAAAATGCAGGGAGGAGCACTGTTGGTAATAATCTGAAGCATCCTTAAACCCATGAAGTGGGGCTGTATATTCATTGTCGAAATCCCTTAGTGAATGAATGCCGGAGAGGTTTTCAACCGATAATTTTTCCGGAAATAGTAAAGCTTTTTTTCTTATTTTCTGCTTTAATGAATAAAGGAAGTTATAGGCATATAATTTATTTCCAAATTCGTCAATTTTGTCACAAGAGCCACCCAAATCCAAAGGTACGGAAATAGCAACTGCCTTCTTTATGTGCTTTTTACTTTCCCAAGCGGTCTCACCTAGATATTTTAGCGTAAGATTGGCCCCCAAGCTAAATCCTATAAGGTGAATAGTAGAATAGTGCTTGGCAGCATGAGAAATTACCAAGTCTAAATCATGAGTTGCTCCGGAATGATAAAATACAGGTTGAGCATTCATGGATTCACTACAGCCTCTAAAATTCCAATTGAGGACATCGTAGCCTGATTCAAAAAACATTTTTGCCATCCCTGTCATATAAGGTCTCTGGCTATTTCCCTCCAAACCATGACTCAAAATAACTAAACTGTTTTTGCCGTTTTTTAACCAGTCAAGATCTAGGAAATCCCCATCAGGAGTGTTAATTCTCTCCCTTTCAAATGGTAAAGCCTCTTTTTTTCTGAAGATGGCAGGGTATATGGTTTGTAAATGGCCATTGAAAAGAAGCTGATTTCGGAGATATTTTGATGTTTTAACTACTGGCATTCTATGACTTTACTCGATTCACTTTTCTATCTTACGTGAAAATACTATTATTAAATTTGAATAAACATATTTTAAGAACTATTTTTGGATTGCTGAAAATATGAATTCGAATAATTTAACTTATGGCCGAAATAATACGAATGCCCAAAATGAGCGACACCATGGAAGAAGGGGTGATTGCTCAATGGTTGAAAAAGGTAGGTGATAAAGTAAAACCCGGAGATATTCTGGCAGAAGTGGAAACTGATAAAGCGACCATGGAACTAGAATCTTACGATGAGGGTACCTTGCTTCACATTGGCGTAAAGGAAAAGGATGCTGTTCCTGTCAATGGAGTAATTGCCATTCTGGGTGAAGAAGGTGAGAATATAGACGATCTCTTGAAAGATGTGGACTCAGGAGGAAGCTCAGAAAGTGTAGCTTCTGAAAGTAAGGAAGAAACAACTGAGGAAAAGTCTGAAGATAAAGCTAAGGAAACAACCACTGCTGAAATAGATGTGTCTGGAATTGCTGCTACGGTAATTACCATGCCTAAGATGAGTGATACCATGCAGGAAGGTACCATCGCCAGTTGGTTGAAAAAGGAGGGAGACGAAGTCAAGTCAGGTGATGTCTTGGCAGAAGTGGAAACCGATAAAGCGACCATGGAATTGGAATCTTATGATGATGGAACGCTACTTTACATTGGTGTGTCTGAAGGTGATTCGGTTGAAGTGAATGGGGTCATTGCCATTATTGGTGAGAAAGATGCTGATTATGAAACCTTGCTTAAAGCCCACCAACAAAAATCAACAGGTGCTGAAGAAGTAAAAGAAGAACCTGCAAAAGAAGAGAAACCTGCTCCAAAAGCAGAGGAAAGTAAGCCATCTAGTGCTGTAGCTGATTCTACTACCAATTCAACGGATAAAGGTAGAATAAAAGCCTCTCCTCTTGCCAAGAAAATGGCAAGCGAAAAAGGTATTGATATTTCACTTGTAAAAGGAACGGGTGATAATGGCAGGATAATTAAAAAGGACATAGAGAATTTTGATCCTTCAAAGGTTGCTGCAGCCAGTACATCAAGTAGTGATGTGGCGGCAGGCGTTGCCATAGGCCAAGAGTCATTTACTGATGTGAAAGTCTCTCAAATGAGGAAGGTGATTGCCAAGCGATTGGCCGAAAGTAAATTTACTGCGCCTCATTTTTACTTGACCATGGAGATCAACATGGACAAAGCGATCGAGGCTAGGAAAAGTATGAATGAAGTTGCTCCAGTGAAAATATCTTTCAATGATATGGTCATCAAAGCAGCTGCTGCCTCTCTTAAACAACATCCGGCAGTTAATTCTGCATGGATGGATGACAAAATCAGATACAACGATCATGTTCACATAGGCATGGCTGTGGCCATAGACGATGGGTTATTGGTTCCTGTTATTCGATTTACAGATAGTAAATCACTATCTCAAATTTCTAATGAAGCCAAATCTTTGGCAGGGAAGGCCAAAAATAAAGAATTACAACCAAAAGATTGGGAAGGTAATACCTTCACAGTTTCTAATTTGGGGATGTTTGGCATTGAAGAATTTACTGCTATCATAAATCCGCCGGATGCTTGTATTTTGGCTATTGGAGGAATCAAACAAACACCAATTGTAAAAGATGGAGAAATCAAGATAGGCAATGTAATGAAAGTTACTTTGTCTTGTGATCACCGAGTAGTGGATGGAGCTGTAGGTTCAGCTTTCCTTAAAACTTTGAAAAGTTTACTTGAGGATCCGGTTAGGTTGTTAATCTGACATATCCAATCATTAAACAATGTCAAAAAGTCCTAGAAATAGGACTTTTTGTTTTAAGTATGGTTTTTGAGAAGTAGTATAAAAACAAAAATGGAAAAAATTAAATCGACTACCGTAGTTGCTATAAAACATGATGGTAAAGTAGCCATAGGTGCTGATGGGCAAGCGACGATGGGAAATACTATTGCCAAAAGCAGTGTTAATAAAATCAGGAAACTGCAAGGAGGTAAAATCGTAACCGGCTTTGCAGGATCAACTGCTGATGCTTTTACGCTCTTGGAAAAATTTGAAGAGAAACTTGGCGCCTACAGCAACAATATGAAAAGAGCTGCAGTGGAATTGGCAAAGGAATGGAGAACAGATAGGATGTTAAGCAAGTTGGAAGCCATGATGATTGTGGCAGATGCTGAGGATATACTGATCATTTCAGGAACTGGCGATGTCATTGAGCCGGATATGGGGATAGCTTCTATTGGTTCCGGTAGCATGTATGCACAGTCTGCGGCTAGGGCACTAAAGAAATTTGCCACCAACCTATCGGCAAAGGAAATGGTGGAAGAAAGCTTGACCATAGCAGCCGATATTTGCATTTATACCAACCACAATACGATAATCGAAGAAGTGATTAATTAAAATTAATTGAGGCTTTCTTGGAGAAAGAAAGCCTCAATTTAATTAAACTTCAAAATCATAGATCTTGACAGAAGCCCATTTATCTTTATGATCTTTTATAAATTTAAGGTGGATTGGATCTATTTGATACTGGTCATGATCCGCAATGCTATCAAAATTAACCATTAGGGCAATATCATAGCTATCATCAATTACCTCTCTTTTTTCCGTAGCCGCCGGTTTGCCTATGGAATAACTTTTCACACTATCTGCTTGAGCAATTTCTTTGCAGCCTTCAAGCACTGCGTTTAAATCTTTTTCTGGCTGGTGAAGCCAAAAGAATACTTGGTGTACAATCATAATAATATTTTGTTTGAAATGGGTTTTTGGGACCAAATAACCAACAATAGTGATTGTGAGTTATTTGGTTGGTTCTATTAATAGCTTGAACCAACAAAAAATAAAGGTAAAAAGATAAGTTTAAAAAAGATATAAACTCGACGATTATGAAAAGCATAAATCAAAGAAGAACAAATTTGGTATTAGGCTGGCTTTGATGCCAGGGCTAGAGGAGACACTGAGACGTAGGATTACATGTTAGCGGCTATCCATTGTATTTTTGCCTTTCCTTTCTTCCAAAAAGCGGTGTATAAGATGTTAGAAGTATAAAACATAAACCCTAGATGCAGGATCGCATATGCTTGCTGTATCTAGGATTTATGTTTGCTTAGAAATCAGGCCTTGGACTTATCACCTAAAAGCAATACATCGTTGATCTGGACTTCTGTAATGTATTTTTTTTGTCCTTCTTTGTCTTCATAAGACCTATTTACCAACTTACCCTGGACGCATATTTCAGAACCTTTGTCGGTGTATTTATTTATGATTTCGGCCGTTTTTCCAAAGGCCACCAGGTTGTGCCAATAGGTTTCTTCCACTTTCTCCCCTTTGCTGTTTTTGTAGAACTCATTAGTGGCAAGGTTTAATTTTACCATCGGAGTATCTCCTTTAACTGTTTTAAAATCAGCTTTTGCGCCTAATCTTCCAATCAATTGTACATTGTTTCTAATACTGTTCATGATATTGTTATTTAGTGTGAATAGATAAATTCGTTTCCGATTTTGGAACAGTACAAAGTTGGGGTCAGCAGCTGTATTTAGCCCGATGTTATACGTTTATTTCCGTTTGTAAACGTTTGTAAACGTTTACAAACGTTTTTTTAAATTTATTTTATGCTTATATTATGTTTAAATAAGCATTTTTATCGAAGATGTCCCCACGAATTCAAAATTGTATAGACTGCGGAGCTCCCCTAAACGGAAGGGCTGATAAACGGTTTTGTGATGATTATTGTAGAATTCATTACAACAATAAAATGAAATCCGGTAGCAATAATTTGGTTCGAAACATCAACAATGCCTTGAAAAAAAACAGAAACATTCTTGCAGGCTTTCTTAAGGATGGAGAAGATACCACTAAAATTTCAAGAGAAAAATTATTGGAAAATGGCTTTATCTTTAAGTATGGAACCCATAGTTACACAACAAAAAAAGGCAGTAAATACATTTACTGTTATGATTATGGCTACCTAAAACTGGAGCACAATTTGTTTTTGGTAGTACGATTAAAGAATGAACATTTGGACAAGCCTAATTTTATCAAAGGATAAAATTAGGCTTGTCCAGTTTTTTGTCAATTCTGTAGGCTGCATTCAATAGCCCTACGTGGCTGTAGGTTTGGGGGAAATTACCCCACTGGCTACCTGTATGCTGGTCCACATCCTCTGAAAATAATTGCAAGTGGTTGCAATATTTACTGAGTGTCTCAAAACCTTCTAAAGCTTCATCCAAACGATTGACGCAGGCTAAGGCTTCAATGTACCAAAATGCACATATTAAAAAAGTGGTTTCTGGAGCGCCAAAATCATCTTGATGTTTGTACCTGTAAAACAAATAGTTTTTGGCCAAGAGGTCTTCTTCCAATGCTTTCAAATGATCGTTGGCTTTTTCTATATCGTCACCAAAATATCCCATGGTGATCAATTGCAAGGTGCTCGCATCCATGTGTTTGGACCCTATGGCTTGTGCATAAGCTTTTCTTTCAGGGATATAACAAGCTTCTATTTTTTGGATGGATTTATTTTTCAAATCGATGGCTTTTTCCATCATTTCTGTGTCGTTCATCCTTTCCGCTATTTTGATGGCCGCACATGATCCCGCCCAATGGAATAGAAAGGTGTAACAGTGCTCTTGCTGTAAATTTCTAAATTCCCACAGTCCGGCATCTTTTTCATCCATTGTCTCTTCTATTTTATCAAGTAGGTTATTGATAAAAGGTTTTGAATGACTTTTTTCGGATTCTACGAATCTTTTGTCAGCGTAAAGAGGGAGTAAGGTTACCAATACTTGTCCATAAAGGTCGTTTTGAATATGGGTATAAGCATCGTTTCCAAACCTGACGGGTTTTTCTCCTTTGTAACCGTCCAGATCGGAGATTATCTCAATAAGTTTGGATGAACCAGTAATCGCATACAGGGGCTGATACCTGCCTCTATTGTCTGTTGGGAGATTTTGTAAATATTCAAAATACCTTTCCAGTTCCTCAAAATGGCCAAGATGATTAAAAACATTCAGGGTATAGTAAGCATCTCTCATCCAACAATACCGGTAATCCCAATTTCTTGTTGAGCCGGGAGATTCAGGCAGGCTGGAAGTGGAAGAGGCAATAATCCCACCAGTATCTTCGTATTGGTGAATTTTCAGAATCAGAGAAGATCGGACCACCAACCTCTGGTGAAAATTCGGGATACTTGTGGATTTCACCCAATTTCTCCAATATTTGAGTGTGGCAATTAAAAATTTCTCAACTGTACTTTCTATAGGGGCTTCCAAAGGACTGCCATAAGTAAGCACCAAATATACTGTCTTTTGAAGATGGAAAGCCTCGTCCTCCATTATATAAGTAATGGAGCAGTTGGTTGTAAGTCTCACTTCTTGATCTCTTCCTGAGTATTGGATGTGATTGCTTTCCGGAATCGCTTTTAGTTTATTTTTACCATAGTCAGAAACGGGATGGCAATTGATTTTGATCTTAGGCTCACCTTTAATCGGCTTAATTTTACGGATTACCATTGATGGTTTAAAATACCTTTCGTAATTGAAAAACCTTGGGGCAAAATCTGTTACTTTATAAGCCTCTCCATCGGCCGTTTCAATAAATGTATCTAGGATGTTTGAATTTTCACGGTACTCTTGGCGAGAAGTAAAGTTATTGTCAGGAGGCAGGATGGTGAATTCTCCGCCTTTTTCCTTATCAAGCATGCTGCCAAATAAAAAATCACTGTCAAACCTTGGCATACAAAGCCAACTTATATTTGTGTTTTTTTCGATGTGAGCGATATAGCTACAATTGCCAATTAGTCCGGTGCCGTAGGTGTGTTTTTCCATAAAAGTAGGATGTATTTAGAATGATTAGATTATTGGTTTTTTAACAATATGAAACCAAAAACCGCCATCGGTGGTACAAGTTATTAAAAATATTGTGCTTTATTAGTGATTTGATAATAATTTATTGTATGATTTTTAAAAATTTTCTTGGGACATTCACGAGCATACTTTGATTAATGCTGGGAATACGGATAATAAAGTAATCCTGATTGGACTTTTTAATACATTCTCCTTGCAAACCTTGCAAAGGCCCCCCGAGAATTTTAACGGTTTCTCCTTTTTCAATATTATCAGTGTCAACTTCTACAGAAACCCCCGTTTCAATGATGCGTTGGATGGTTTCAATTTCTTCTTGTTGTATGTAGGAATGTTCCCCGGAAAAGTTGATAAACTTAACTGCTCCCGTTACTTGTAGCGATTCCCATAATCTCTCTTTGCTTGTATGAACGAAAACATAACCGTTGAATAAAGGTTTTTGAATTTTTTTCTTTCGATCACTCCACTGTCTAATTTCTTCAACCATAGGGAGGTACACTTCTGTGCCCTTCTCTTTTAGCCTCTCGGCTACTTTTTTTTCTGCTCTTGGGGCGGTGTACATCACATACCAATTAAGCTTTTCAGTCATATTTTACTTAGGGTTAAAATCCGAAAGTACCAAAAATATTGGCCATACTTCAAATATGAAATGATAAAAAAAATATTTTTTCTAAAAATTAACCTTTTTCTACAACTACAAAACAATATAAATGTGTTTTAAATATAATAAAATGCTATTTAAAAAAATATTAACACAATAGGCAATTTTTAATTACTTTTGTATCAGGCTTTATTTACATATTGTTTTAGTTTTAACAAATTAAAAAGCCTCTAATTTTGTTAGGTATTTTTGTTGTTACCACCTATTTTTGAAAAATATTAAAGAACCTATTTTGAATTTTAATTGATTATATTTTGTGGAAAGGTAGTCAAATAGGTTTTGGTCTACCACTAACAGTGAAAATGCAAATACATGAAAATCGTTAATGTAATATTATCAGGGGGAGTAGGCAGTAGATTGTGGCCTCTGTCCCGGAAAAGCAGACCCAAACAATATTTACCCATTTTTGAAGATCAATCACTTTTTGAGAAAACTGTTATTAGAAATTCAAAAGTATGCAACCAGGTAATGGTGGTGGGAGGAGTAGACAACTACCAACTCTCAAGAGATATTTTAAATAAAGAAGAAAGCGCCAATTATTTGGAATTGGTAGAAGCAGCACCTAGAAATACAGCTGCAGCTATAGCCTTTGCAGCACTTTCATTACCTGAAGACGCAATCATGTTGGTTACCCCTTCAGATCATTTGATTGGGGATCAAGAGGTGTATGATGCGTCAATAAATCAGGCGATTGAAATGGCCAAAAAGGGTTTTTTGGTTACTTTCGGACTTATTCCTAGTAAACCCGAAACAGGATTTGGATACATTGAGCATGAGGGGAACGATGTACTTGGCTTTAGAGAAAAACCAGGTTTAGCACAAGCTCAGTCCTATTTGGATCAAGGAAACTTTTTATGGAATAGCGGCATGTTCTGCTTTGAGGCAGGAACTTATCTAAGTGAACTGAAAAAACATGAGCCGGAAGTTTATAAAACTTCTAAAATAGCTTTAGAGAATGCTAAGGATGGCTTTTTGCCACTGGATTTAAGTATGAAAATTCCATCAATTAGTGTAGATTATGCTGTGATGGAAAAATCAGACAAAATTAAAGTAGTACCTTCAAGCTTTTCATGGTCAGACATGGGGTCGTTTGAAGCCTTGTTCGATTATTATCCTGAGGGAAGTAAGGAAAAGATAGATGGGAATTTAGTATTGGGCTCCGGAAAACATGTTGAATTTGTAGGCTTGGAAGACGTTGTGTTGGTGGAGACAAAGGATGCTATTCTTGTTTTGAACCGGAGTAATGCACAAGATGTTAAAAAAGTATATGAACGTTTGGAAAAGGAAAATCCAGGATTACTAAGTTAAGGAAATGGTAGATAAAAACACTAAAATATATATTGCAGGGCACCGAGGAATGGTAGGTTCTGCTATTCAAAGGTCTCTTGAAAGTAAGGGATATACAAATATTATAGGCTTTAGTAGTAAAGACCTGGATTTGACCAATCAGTTAGCTGTTAAAGATTTTTTTGAAAAAGAAAAACCACAAATAGTAATTGATGCAGCTGCAAGGGTAGGAGGAATTCTGGCCAATAATAATTATCCATATACTTTTCTTATGGATAATATGTTGATTCAAAATAATTTGATCAACTGTTCTCACCAGTATGGGGTGGAAAAGTTTATTTTCCTTGGAAGCTCTTGTATTTATCCTAAGTTGGCACCTCAGCCATTGAAAGAGGATAGTCTACTCACCTCCTCATTGGAGCCAACCAATGAATGGTATGCTTTGGCAAAAATCACAGGCGTCAAGGCTTGTGATGCGATTCGAAAGCAATATGGTAAAGACTTTATAAGTTTAATGCCTACCAATCTTTATGGTCCTTACGATAATTTTGATTTGGAGACTTCACATGTGATGCCTGCCATGATCAGGAAATTTCATGAGGCCAAAGAAAATGACAACAGCCCAGTTACCCTCTGGGGCTCAGGCTCTCCTATGAGAGAGTTTTTACATGTAAATGATATGGCAGATGCTGTTGTATTTGCTGTTGAAAATAGCTTTAAAGATAATCTTTACAATGTAGGGACAGGTAAAGATTTAACCATAAAATCCCTAGCGGAACTGATTCAAAAAATTACAGGACATACTGGTGAAATTGAGTGGGATAGTGAAAAGCCTGATGGTACTCCTCGTAAATTAATGGATGTGAGTAAAATGTCTGATGCCGGATGGCAGGCAAAAATTGGCCTTGAGGAGGGTGTAAGAGAAACCTACGAATGGTTTTTGAATAACATCGGCCAGTATAAACAAGTGAAACTTTAACTATAAAATTTATTAATTTAACAGCTCATTAATTTAGATGTCTATGAAAACGGCGTTAATAACAGGTATAACAGGACAGGATGGTGCTTATCTTGCAGAACTCTTATTGTCAAAAGGATATATTGTTCACGGAATAAAAAGGAGAGCCTCTTTGTTTAATACAGATAGGATTGATCACCTTTACCAAGATCCACATGAAGACGAAAAGCGTTTATTCCTTCATTATGGTGACTTGACAGATTCAATGAACTTGACAAGAATCATCCAGGAAACTAAACCGGATGAAATTTACAATCTGGCAGCAATGAGTCACGTAAAAGTGAGCTTTGACACCCCAGAATATACGGCAAATGCTGATGGAATAGGTACCCTAAGGATTTTGGAAGCTGTACGTCTATTGGGAATGGAAAAAAGCACCAAAATTTATCAAGCATCTACTTCTGAGCTTTATGGTTTGGTACAGGCAGTTCCTCAGTCAGAAACTACCCCGTTCTATCCAAGATCTCCTTATGCTGTTGCTAAGCTTTATGGTTATTGGATAACCGTGAATTACAGAGAAGCTTACGGTATGTATGCTTGTAATGGTATCCTATTCAACCATGAATCCCCTTTAAGAGGTGAAACTTTTGTAACCAGAAAAATTACTAGAGCTGTTGCAAAAATTGCATTGGGTTTTCAGAAAAACCTTTATATGGGAAACTTAGATGCCAAAAGAGATTGGGGACATGCTAAGGATTATGTTGATGCCATGTGGAGAATACTTCAGCAAGACGAACCTGAAGATTATGTGATCGCTACAGGGGTAACTACTAAAGTAAGAGACTTTATTAAAATGGCTTTTGAATTAGTTGGATTTACCTTGAAGTTCGAAGGTGAAGGTTTGGAAGAAAAAGGGATTTTAGAATCCATTGACAAAGAAAAAGCATTTGAGGTTCTGGGAACTTCAACTTTTAATGTAAAAGTTGGTGATGTTTTGGTTAATGTTGACCCGGCATATTTTAGACCTACCGAGGTTGATTTATTAATTGGTGATCCTAATAAGGCGATGACCAAACTGGACTGGAAACCAAAATATGATCTAAAACTATTGGTTGAAGACATGGTTCTTTCAGACGTAAGTTTGTTTAAAAGAGATGTTCACCTAATGAAAGGTGGTCACAAAGTCTTAAATCAGGCTGAATAGTCATTTTATTAAACAATTGAGTTTAATAGGGAGCAAAACATTTATTTGTTTTGCTCCTTTATATTTTACAGAAATTTGAATTAATTTTGTATACTGTTATTTAAGTTTGGAAATTAATTGTACTTCACTTTTTAGTCTAACCTCATAGTTATACGGTTAGAGGAACCCTTTTCTTTTTAAACAAACCTTAAAATAGAGATTCCGTATTTACCAATGGTTTAATTTATGTTCACTTTCCATTGTGAAAAGTTCCATTAAATTTCGACCAGTAAGACTATGGATTTAAAAATTCCATGTTATGTTAATTCCATAGGTATTGCTTACTTTTGTGGTGTAATTTGAATAGGGCCAATTCTTTGTGCAATTGGGCCATTTCATTGATGGAATGCTCTATTACTAAATGTAACTGAGGTGGCGAAGCTGTAGGTTTTTGTAAACATGAATCTCCAAAAATTCATCAGTTTTTATTCTTCCTTTAAATTAAAGAATCCTTAAAATGATCAGTAAATTCATTCATAACTTAAGATTTTCACCAATAATACTTCTTCTTTTTGTTGGTTCAATAGGTTATAGCCAGTCTATTCAAGACATACAAAACCTTAAAGTAGACGAGCTTTCAGATGCTCAGATAGAGCAATTGATAAAACGCGCAGAATCTTCCGGTATGAATGAAGTTCAACTGGAAGCCATGGCCAGGGAGAAAGGTATGCCGGCAACTGAGATTGCTAAACTACGGCAGCGTATTGAATCCTTAAAGTCCGGGAATAATGAAGAAGCAGCCGGTAGAAGTACCGGAAGAAATAGTCAGAGAGAGGTAGTGGATGCAGACCAGCAACAAAATGTTTTTGATAGCTTAAGGAAAGCTGATCCTTATTATGACCTCAGTCCTCAACAAAAAAAGATTTTTGGCTATACTTTGTTTCACAATCAAGAATTAAATTTCAATCCTAATTTAAATATACCTACACCTGAAAGTTATATACTCGGGACAGGGGATCAGATTTTGGTAGATGTTTATGGTGCCTCTCAGGCTGCCTTTGATATGACAGTTTCCCCTGAAGGTAAAATCTTAATTCCAAATGTTGGTCCTGTAAATATTGGTGGTTCCAGTGTGGAAAGTGCTAGGTTAAGGGTAAAGAACGCTTTAGGGCAAATTTATTCAGGATTGAAAGGGGCGAATCCAAATACATTTTTACAATTACGAGTGGGGAATATAAGGAGCATTCAGGTGACCATGGCCGGAGAATTGAACAAGCCGGGAACCTATACTTTGCCTTCCTTTGCCAATGTTTTCAATGCCCTTTATTTGGCAGGTGGACCAAATGAAATTGGTTCGTTTAGAAATATCCAGGTTTATAGAGACAGCAAATCTGTAGGACAGGTGGATGTGTATGATTTTTTGGTGAATGGAAACCAGAAGGGGAATATTGTTTTACAAGACAATGATGTAGTGATCGTACCCCCTATTCAGACAAGGGTGGAACTGGAAGGCCCGGTCCGCCGATCTGGACTATTTGAAGTTAAGGGGGATGAAAATATTCATGATTTATTGACATTTGCAGGAGGTTTCAAAAGCGAGGCCTACAAGGAGCTTATAACAGTTAAAAGAACGACCAATCAAAATTTAAGAGTGGATAATATTTTCAACAAAGATTTTGATTCCTTTTCTATCAAGGATGGAGATTTGTTTGTGGTAGGTAGTATACTTGAAAGGTATGACAACAGGGTTCAAGTTTCTGGGGCTGTTTTCAGGCCCGGTGAATTTGCTATTACTGATGAGATGACTGTACGGTCACTTGTAGAGATTGCAGGAGGTCTTCGAGGAGATGCCTTTTCTGAAAGAGCCACATTATACAGAACAAACCCTGATTTTACCATGGAAGTTTTAACCCTGGACTTGGGTGCGATTCTTTCTGGGAATGCAGAAGATGTACCCCTTGTGCGTGAAGATATCTTAAATATTCCAAGTAAATATGATCTGAAAGAAGAGTATTAT
This sequence comes from Cyclobacterium sp. 1_MG-2023, assembly GCF_030546805.1. GTDB lineage: Bacteria > Bacteroidota > Bacteroidia > Cytophagales > Cyclobacteriaceae > Cyclobacterium. The sequence goes on from NZ_JAUOPC010000002.1 coordinate 24,604, forward strand.
GTGCAGATTTCGGGGGAAGTAAACAAGACCGGGGTATTCCAGTATGCAAAAAACATGACCGTAGCCGATTTGATTACCAAGGCCAGTGGTTTTAAAGAGTCTGCATCTAGCGCGAATATCGAGATAGCAAGGAGAGTGAAGGGGGAAGTTGGAGGTGAGATTGCAAAAATATTAACGGTTTCTATTGATGAAAACTTAAGAATAAGTGAAGCTGAGAGGGAAATAATTTTAGAACCCTTTGATCATGTATTTGTTAGAAAAAGCCCTGGTTTTCAAGAAGAAAAGATTGTATATGTAGAAGGTGAGGTTTTTTATCCCGGAGGCTTTACCCTTGAAAAAAGAGATGAGAGGATTTCCGATGTCCTAAAGCGGGCTGGAGGACTAAATAATTATGCCTATCCTAAAGGAGCCACACTGATTAGAAGAACAGAGTTTTTTAAAACCAAGACAGAGGAAAACATTAAGCTTGAGCAATTGGAATCATTGCATAGGAATATCATTCGTGAAGATGAGATTGAAAATGCTGAAGCAGAAGGGAAACTTTTAGAAAGGATTGATGATAGAATGGCGCTGCTTATGCATGAGGAGAGAAAAACCAACGAGGAGTTAAAACAGTCCGATAGTATATCCGAAGACAAATATCAATTCTTAGGTGAGGGAGACAGTACGGTAATGGAGGTAGCAACTAGAGATAAAGAGCTAATTGGTATAGATCTTATGAAAATTCTTTCTCAACCTGGCTCTAAGTATGATTTGATATTGCAAGAAGGAGATGTTATAAGTATTCCAAAAGAGCTGCAAACTGTTAGAATGCGAGGAGAAGTACTCTATCCAACTACGGCCAGGTATGACATGTCACGCGGTTTTAGAAATTATATATCAAGGGCCGGAGGTTTTACGGAACAGGCTAGAAAATCTAGAGCTTACGTAGTCTATGCTAATGGAGATGTTCATCGAACCAATAAGTTCTTGTTCTTTAACTTTTTCCCTAAAATAGAGCCCGGAGCAGAGATAATTGTTCCGCAAAAGCCGAAACGTGAACCAATGTCTGTCCAAGCATGGATAGGAATAGCATCAAGTCTTGCAACTTTAGGGATTTTGATAGACCGACTGTCTAATTAGCAAGTTTGTGTTTCACCCTTTCCAATCCATAATTGATAAGGGAGCCTGGAGGAATAGACCTGGTTTCACGATAAATTGTGTAGGATTATTTAGAATGGTCAACCGTATTTTAAAGGAAAAAAGGGAATGGGTAAAGCATTTTTTCTTAATCCTAAATGGCTTTTTGAAAAAAATGAAGCGGGTATCATTGCAAACCTGAAATTTAAATTTAACAAGCGTTAATTTCTTTTGAGCAAATTAAAAAAGCAAGCCTTAACCGGCGTGATTTGGAATGGTATTCAATTAGTGATCAACCAGTCCTTTGGATTTATTATCAAACTGGTTTTGGCAAAGTTACTTTTCCCGGAGCAGTTTGGGCTTGTGGGGATGGCTACAGTATTTACTGGATTCGTTCAAGTATTCAATGACCTCGGTATAGGAGCAGCATTGATACAAAGGAAAGATGAAGATTTAAAGCCTGTTCATTATCACACAGCATTTTGGACAGGAGTTGGTTGGTCTATTTTAATGTATTTAATAATGGCCTTTGTTGTAGGCCCATTAGCCACCCAGTTTTACGATGAGCCTCTTTTAGAAAAATTGGTACCTGTTTTAGGTTTAGGGGTCCTGTTTAGTCCAGTTAACCTTATCCATAAGGCCCAGCTAACCAAAAAAATGAACTTTAAACGCATGGCGTTTATTGAAAATACGGCAACCATTATTTCTGGAACCTTGGCCTTGCTGTTGGCTTATCTGGGTGCCGGTGTTTGGACGCTTGTCTTCAACGCAATTGCCACCATGGTTTTTGCTATGCCACTCTATTTTATTTCCACAAAATGGCTACCAAAGTTAATCTATGATAAAACTGCATTTAAAGATGTTTTCGGCTTTGGTATATTTACTACAGGAACAAATATTGTAAATTATTTGATTTCAAATGTGGATTATTTACTCATCGGGAAATTTGTTTCCTCAAGTGCACTTGGGGCTTATACCTTTGCCTTTGTGCTTACCAACACATTTAGGGGAAGGTTAATGGCTGTAATGAATAGGGTTTTTTACCCATTATACAGTAAGATGCAGGATAATCCGGACACACTAAAAAAGTACTACCTAAAAGTAGTCAATTACAATAGCGTTGTAATTTTCCCTATTATGGTCTTCTTTATACTTTTGGCAGACCCTGTTATTGTCCGCGTCTTCGGAGAAAAATGGATCGACTCCATAAGTCCTTTGCAGATACTTTCTGCTTCTGTTATGGTACATATGATGGTCAACAGCAATACCTCTTTAATCCGAGGTATAGGGAGGCCTGATCTGGAATTTAAAATTCAATTGGTAAAAGCTATAATATTTGTTCCTGTATTAATTTTAGGAGTGTTGAAATTTGGAATTGTAGGAGCTGCTTATGCAACACTTATTAATAAAGTGATGGCGGTGATAATTGCTCAATATACTTTCAATAATCTATTGAAAATCAAAATTTCAACTTTAGAGTTTTTGAAGGCAGTAAAGGAACCTTGGATAGCCTCATTTATTTCTTTTACAATTTGCTATTCTTTGCTTCATTTCATGGGTTTAAATTATATCGTTACTTCTATCCTCTTTTTCATTTTATATGGTTTGTCAATTTGGTGGCTGATGAAAGCAGAGTTGGCATCTATTATTAAAGAGTTGAAGCAGTTGAAAACGAAAAAAATATGACGATGGATAATTTTTTAAGAAAAGTATATTACCGTTTAGCTCTTTTTGTTTTTTATAAATTTAGGGCAGCTTCCAATTGGTTTTATAAAGAGAAATTGAGAAGGGAAAGCTTTATTGTAGGAAACGGGGTAAGGATAAATGGGAAGGCTGAAATAGTTTATCCCAGAGGACTGACCTTGGGGAACAATGTACATTTGGGTAAAGAACTTTATGTAGATGCACGTGCTGGGGTTTCTATAGGAGATCATACCCATATTTCAAGAAGGGTGACAATTTATAGTACCAATCACAATTATGAAGGTCAACTAATTCCTTATGATGATAACCTAGCAGGTAAACCTGTAATCATAAAGGAGGCTGTTTGGATTGGAATGAATGTGTCCATTACTTCCGGAGTTACCATTGGAGAAGGAGCGATAATAGGTATGGGAGCCATAATAAGTAAGGATGTACAGCCCTACGAAATTGTTGTCTCAGCCGGGCAAAGAGTGGTGGGGAAGCGTGATGCGAATACCTTTAAAGAAAAAAATACTCATAATCAATTTGGAGGAGTAAGTGGTAAGCCTCTTCATTCTGATCTCTATAAAGATTTTAAATTAAATCCAATCTCGCAATCAGAATCAGGGTTGGGCATAGTGTTTATTTTATCCACCGGTAGAGCTGGTTCTAATGCACTTGCAAAAATTCTTGAGGATGTACCCGGAGTGTCTGCCTACCATGAACCCATTTATGTTTTCTTAAAAACAATATCCGCCCAATACCTGTGTGGTAAAATAGATAGAGAAACTGCGAAAAACCAAATTTTAGAAATATACAAAGGTTTGTCACTTATTAAGAAGGGAACAATTTATGTTGAGTCGGACCAGAAATCTGTTGCAATTTTGGATATACTCCAAGAAATTTTCCCTAGTGCCAAATACATTTGGTTGATCAGAAACCCATATGCCTTTGCCTTGTCCGCCAGTTCAAGAGGTTGGTTCTCAGATGGGGATAAAATTCAATTTAACTCCAAGGGCACCGCGCTTATAAATCCTAAATTTCATTCTGAAGGATTACGGAATTTTTTAACTTATGGCTCAGGTATACCTGACGAGGAGTTCGATAAATTATCTGTGTTTGATAGAAATGTTTATTATTGGAAAGTTTGGAATGGTAAAATATTTGATTTCTTCAAGGGTCTTTCGGAAGAAAAGAAACTATTCGTTCAATTGGAAGAGTTGGATTTAAGTCTACAAGAGATTAGAAAATTCTTAGGTTTAGGTGAAGAAATAACCCTTAAAAATATTCAAACCAATGAAGTGAGGCGAGGCCATAAAACCAATTATGAAAAAACAAAGGCCAAGTTAAATACCTATATAGATCAATGTAAAGTGGATATTTCTTTAGAATTGGAACAATGGTTTCCTGAAAAAAAATAAAACCTGATGCCTAAGATATCCATTATCGTCCCCGTTTATAATAGAGAGAAATTACTTCCAGAGACGTTGGAAAGTATAAGTAACCAAACTTATACAGATTGGGAATGCGTTTTGGTGGATGATGGATCTACGGATAATAGTTTGCAACTATTACACAACCTGGCCTCTAAAGATTTTAGGCTTAAAGTATATTCTAGGCCGGAGGAGTATAAAAAAGGAGCTCCATCATGTAGGAACTATGGCTATGAATTAGCCACAGGGGAATATATTCAGTTTTTTGACTCTGATGACCTCATGCTACAAGACATGCTAGAAAGGAAAATTACAGTTCTTGAGCAAAACAAGAACAGTCCTTTTGTAGTAGCAAAAATGGGGGAGTTTAATTCTCAGGGAACTTTACCTACTCCCAAATATAACCTGAAAACGCCAACAAATAACCTTTGGAATTTTATGAGGTACCGTGTTTTCTTTTTAACTCCGGGGCCCTTATTCAGAAAAGATTTTCTCGATACTTTTGCTTTAAAGTTTGACACGAGTCTTGAAAGAAGGCAAGAACGGGAGTTTTTTACAAGAATTATGTTAACATCTCCCAATTATTTGGTTATTGATGAGGTTTTGTGTCTTAGGCGAATTCATGATTCTTCAATCAAGAAATTTCATGAAGAGTTATCTAAATTGCAAAAATCTAAATCCAGTTATAACTTTTACCTGAAGCTATCAAAAAATGCCGGTTCAAAATATGCTGGATTACTTTTCAATGCCTATAATGAATTGATCTTTCATTTGATTGTGACCTTTGTAAAGGAAAAATCAATAAAATTTGCATTCAAAGCTACCATTCTTTTTTGTTCCTTGTATTTAAAGAAGACACTATTAAAACAAGTTAATTACTGAAGTGAAGACCAGAGAATCAGAAAAAAGTAAGGATTCATTAGTAGAAGTCTCGGTAATAATCCCAACCTATAAAGATTGGGAAAGATTGAATCTTTGCTTACTTGGATTAAAAAAGCAGAGCTTCCCTTCAAGTAAGTTTGAAGTTATCATAATCAATAATGACCCCACCGACCCAATTCCTGAATTATTGATCGAGGAAGGATGGAAAATAATTGAAGAGAAAAAGCCGGGTTCCTATGCTGCTAGAAACGCAGGCATGGGAATTGCCAAAGGGAATATTTATGCCTTTACGGATTCAGACTGTATTCCTGATCCTAATTGGATTAAAGAAGGGGTACGAGCATTGGAGAGTACTAAGATTCCGAGAGTAGGGGGTAAAATTAACTTGTTTCGCCCTGAAAAGGGAAGCTATTTTGCATTTGTTTACGAAAAGTATTTGGCCTTTCAACAAGAACGAAATGTTAAAGTCTATAAAAAATCAGTTACGGGAAATTTTTTTGCAAAAAAACATCTTTTTGAGCAATATGGAGGCTTTGATGAAGAGTTGATGTCGGGAGGTGATTTTTTTTGGAACCTTCGATTAAGTGAACATGGTGAAAAAATTGCTTTCGCTGAAATGGCTATCATAAATCATCCTTCACGTACATCCTTGTCAGAGATAGCAATTAAGAAAAAACGAACAATTTCAGGTTATTATAAAGAAACATATTCTAAATTTAACTTTGGGGAGAAGTTGCGATTACTATTAAAACGATTAATGCCTCCAATAAATAGGATTAATCATATAGTATATGAGTCAACAATGGATTATTTCCAAGTGCTTTTTATTCGCTGGTATGTTGAGTTAGTAGGTGTCAAGCACTTGATTATGCTACAGTGGAAGGGTGACAAAAATAAAAACAATTAAAATTCCAATTAATGAAAAAGTACATTTCCGGCTTGGATTCATTTATCAAAAAATCCTTTACTCAAGAAGAAATTCTTTTCAAGGAATTGATCAATGAAATTATAGCTTTTAAAAAGTGGATGATTATGGTGATCATTACGGTCTTTTCTTTAGGCTTACTATATATTTTTACGTCATCTGATGAATATTCCACCACATCCAAGCTATTAATGGAGCAGTCAAATGGGCTCAACTCCAAGGCTTTGGGAGGCTTGGCGTCTATTTCGGGCTTAGGTAATTTAGGAATTGGAAACCAAAATACAGAAGCCCTACCTCCAGAATTGATTCCTGAACTTGTACTAGAAAGTGACTTTTTAAAACGTCTTATGTATGAAAAGGTGTACTATGAGGAGGCTGGAGACAGCATTACTTTATTACAATTCGTCAATGATTATGAAAAACATAATTTTTACTATCATTTGTTAAGATTGCCTAGTAAAGTAAAAGCTATTTTTTCAGCCGACAAAAAAGAGGTGATAGAAGACACCATCCAAACTAAAAAAATTGAAGAAGAGGCCATTTTAGCCTTTGACTCCAGAGAAAGAAAGACCATTGCTCAATTAAAAAAGCGGATTGAGGTAGAGAAAGAAGAACGTTTATTGGTAATTCAAACCAAAATGCCGGAACCATTGGCCAGTGCTCAGTTCAATGAGGTTTTAAGCAGACTTCTCAAAGAGTATTTAACTAATATAATATTAGATAAGGATGTCCAGAATTTTGAGTTTATAAAAGAGCGTACCCATGAAGCTAAAAATAGGGTGGAAAAAACGCAAATGAAATTGGCAAACTTTAGAGATAGCAATAGGGGAATCAACTCCCAGTTGTTAAAAACCGAAGAAGACAGACTTTTGGCTGATTTCAATCTTGAGTTTAGCCTTTATAACTCACTGGCCCAACAAATGGAGCAAGCTCGAATCAAAGTACAAAATGCTACGCCCCTTATGACCGTATTCCAGAAACCTCAATTGCCTACCTCACCAAGTGAACCGAAGATTGTTTTATTAAGTATTGCATTTTTGGTTTTGGGTGGAATTATCGGAGTATTGTTCTTTTTTGGACTATTGATTTTAAGAATGCTAATGATACATTTTACAAATGTTTAGTGTAATAATTCCCATATTTAATAAATTCCCACACTTAGATCGTTCGATTAATTCGGTCTTGAATCAAAAGTTTAAGGATTGGGAACTACTTCTAGTGGATGATGGCTCTACTGATGGTAGTTTGGAGAAAGCCAAATCTTTTTCAGATGAAAGAATTCAGGTATTCCAAAGAAATGAACCAGGCCCGGGAGGGTATGCTGCTAGAAATTTAGGTATATCCAAAGCCAAATATGATTGGGTTGCATTTTTGGATGCTGATGATGAATGGTTGGAAAATCATTTGTTAAACTTTTGTGAGCTTATTGATCATCAGTCTGGGGCTAAAATAGTTTCCAGCTCCTGGACGGATAATTTTGAAGGAAATAAGGAAGGAAGGTTCTTTCCCAACAGTTACCACAAAAAACACCAAGCAAAAGGAATACATGAAATTGAGCTCAAGTCTTATTTAAAGAATAGTATCAATGGAGCCCCTCCTTTTTGGACAGGAGCTGTTGGTTTTCGCAAAGATCTCCTTACTGAAATTGGTGGTTTCCCTGAAGGAAGATGTAAAAGGGGAGGTGATGTAGATACTTGGTTAAGAGCAATTTTTTATGGAAAATTGGCCATTTGGTCTCCAGAACTAACTGTTGTTTACCACAGAGATTCTGTCAATATGGTGACAAAGGTTGAGGGATTTGAAATAGGCTGTGAAGCGACTACGGTTAAACAATTGGCCTCCTTAACCAAAGACAAACAAATCAAAAGACTTTTATTTCAATTTCTTAATGCTAGGGTTGTAAGTAGATGGTTACAAACTTTAAGGGTTGGAAAAAACCCGGATCCATTATGGGGTAAAGTAAAATGGAAGTACCTTACTAGAAAAGGGTTTGCTATTGCATTTTGGTCTATTCTTCCCACAGCTATTACCCAGCAATTGTACCGTTTGGCGAGCAAAGCTAAATATGATTAATTAGAATCAATTGAAATTTCAACTACCAAATAGCATTCAATTAAAAGAAATCCAACAATGGGATTTCTTTTCTGTCTTAATAATGGTTCTGCTTTTTATGAGAATTCTCGTAGACAGGTCGGGTTTTGGAGCTGTTATTGGGCTAGTCTTGCTTGGATGTTTTTTTCTATTGTTTGTGTTTAAGTTAAGGTTGCCTAAATACCTCTTACTTTATTCCTCCTTGTTTTTTCTTTTAGTAGGTTATGCAGCTACCAATGCCGTCTTAATACATAATGAGCCAATATTTACTATTCGGGGAGTAATTCGTTACTTTTCCTATTTTGCTGTATTTATTGTGGCTTATTACAGCAAGGTTTCTTTTAAGCAAATTTTCTTGTTGTATACAGTTATCGTTTTAATTGAGAGTGGGTTGGCAGTAGTCCAGTTTTTGTTTTTTGGGAAGGCAAGGCCAAGTGGGACATTTATCAATTCAAATCACTTTAGTTATTTTTTAGTACCCTATTTCTCCATTTTACTGATCGTCTATAAAAGTTACATTCCGGCCTTTTTTGTCTTTCTATTATCAGCCTTTCTAGGGGGAATGGGAGGAGTTATTAGTTTGCTTTTGGTTCTCTTCCTTTTCTTATCTCATTATGCCAGAAGATGGCAAAAATTAGTGGCCATTCTTCTCTTTCCTGTTTTTATTGCAGGAGCGGGTTTTTTAATGCAAAATAGAGTTAAAGAATTAACGGATGTTACTGCTGTTTCAGAGCGATTGGCCGAAAATCAGGCAGGTGGAGGTAGTTCCCTTGTATGGAGGATCGTGACATGGAAACTTATGTACGATGAACTTGTTGAAAAAGATGGATTGTATTCAGGGATGGGCTTAGAGTATGCTTCACTTGTAAGCCCTTATTTTTTGGAAAGTAGTATAAGGGAACCGCACAATGATTATTTAAGGGTACTGTTGGAGTTTGGTTTGTTTGGGTTTGCACTTTTTTTATATGCCCTTTATTATGGTTTATATAAGTTGAGGAAAAATGCCATCAAACAGAACTCTTCCTATTACTATGCCATATATGCTGCTTTGGCAGCGATTTATTTAGGAATGATTGTTGGTAATATTGTAGTATTGAACACACTTTGGTGGTTACTACTGACGATAATAGCTATCATACATAAAGGAGAAAAGCAAAAAGAATCAAAAGCGTTCGTATAAAATGACAGGAAAACTTGCTATAGTAACACCGGCGAAAAATGAGGCCAAAAATATCCCCAAATTAGTTGGAAGTATGGCTGGGCAAACAAAAAGGCCGGATTTATGGATATTTATAAATGATGGAAGTACAGACAATACAGTTGAAGTATTTGAGGAGGAAATAAAGAAATACAGTGTTGCTTTTGAAAATACTAGTATTCAACTCATCAATTATGAAGATGAAGATCAGTCTTATGCCTTGGGGCCAAAGTATAGCCGAATTATTAAATTTGGACTGAACAAGCTATTATCGCATGAAAAGGAATTTAAATATGAGTATGTAGGGATTCTAGATAGCGATGTATTCCCTGAAAAAGCATATTATGAAATTCTACTAAATAAATTTGAGAATAATCCTAAACTAGGGATTGCTTCGGCATCAAAGCAACAGGAAGATTATGGGAATGAAATTATTACGAGCTATGTAAACAAAAGCTTTGCTCCAAGCGGTTTTAGAGTTTGGCGTAGGGCTTGTTTAGATCAAACCGATTATTCAATCTCCATTTCACAGGATTCTGTTTCTGCTGCTAGAGCCATTATGTTAGGCTGGGAGGTAAAGTCGTTTCCTGACTTAGAAGTGAGCCTTAGGCAACGTGGTGCGAAATTTGGGTTTGAATACTATGGCAAATCGGCCTATATGCGACATGTCCCATATTTATACGTACTAGCCGGAGCTGCAAGAATGTTTCTCTTGGGAAAAAAAGATGATGCAAGGCAATATATCAATGGCTACAAAGAATCAGCTAAAAATAATATAGATAGGATTGAAGACCCCTTGGCAATAAAATACTTCAAAAATAGGTTCTTTTATAAACTACTGGGCAAATAATGAAACCTAAAGTTATTCTTTTGATTTATGGTTCAGGAGGTCATAAGGCTCAGATGGAGAAGTTGTTAATTAAAATCAACAAAGAGTATGAAGAAGGGGGAGTGAGCTTTATTGGCATTACTGAAAGTGAAGCATCAATTCTTCATCCAGATATTATTGAGACCTTCGAACAGCCACCATTTAGAAATAAGTATTTTTCTTTTATAAATCTTTTTAGCATTCCGCGGAAATATTATAATTTTATTTCGTGTTTTTCTAAGATTAATAAGAAATATAAAGTGCTTTCTGTGATTTCAACAGGTCCTGGATTGGCCATTCCTTTTTCTCTTTTATTTAAAATAAAGAAAACAAAAATAGTTTTTATTGAAACATGGTCACGATTTGAAACCCAGTCTTATGCTGGAAAAGTGATGTACAAAATTGCCGATAAATTCTATATTCAAAACAGGTCTTTATTTAAGTTTTACCCTAAAGCCATCTATTCGGGATTATTATGAAAATTTTGGTTACTGTAGGAACAACCAGGTTTGACTCCTTAATTAGGTATTTGGATGAAACATTTGCCGGATTAGCCTATGAATTCACCTTTCAAATAGCGGACGGGAAATACAAACCAATTAATTTTCCCTATTTTAGATTTAGCGCTGATATTAAAACTTATTATGAAGCTTCGGATTTGGTGATTTGCCATGCAGGGGCGGGTACTATTTATAAATTACTTGAGATAAAAAAGAAAATAATCATTGTACCAAATACCGAAAGAGTCGATAATCATCAGTTAGATATAGCGGGTTATATGGCCTCCAATGGGTATGCTATTTCCGTACAAGAATTCACTGAATTAGCAGAAGGGATAAAAAAAGCAAGTGTTGCTGAAATGAAAGTTTTTGAAAAACATGATTTTGATAAAACCCTGGAAATTATTTCTTTTTGTATGGGAGATCTTGAAAACAAGAAAATCAGGAATAATTAAATGATAGAGAATTACCAATTACAAAGGTGGCTGATTATCCTGCTCTTTTTTTTCTGGATAAATAATGCTTTCTCCCAGAATTTCGCCCCTGGCACAGCTATTTTTGAAGAGTATGGCAGGCGAAGACAATTGCTGGTAGATGGATTGGATTCGCTTAAACAGGAAGGCTTAAGGCCTGACCTTTCAGTTCAATCCTTGTTCTTATCTCCTCAAAAAAAGTCTGAAAGCCAGATAAGCTATACTGTGTTTCCAATACAGTCAACCATGCTTTATAACAATAAAAGGCCTTATGGGTATGGTGGATTTGGTATGCACAATGGAAGAGGGTACGAACAATTTATAAGTGCAGGAGTTTATGGTAGACTTGGATTTTTACACCTTCAATTGCAACCTGAATTCGTCTTTGCACAAAACAAAAGTTACCAAGGGTTCGGTAGCGATTTTCCCAGTCAGGTTTTAAAAGACAGGTTTCATTATTGGAATAGAAATGACAAGCCGGAATTACTCGCAAAAGGGAATTCCAGCAGGACATGGTGGGGCCAATCTAGTCTAACTGCACGGTTTGGAGGTTTTGAAACGGGGATTTCCACCCGTACTATATGGTGGGGACCGGGACAATGGAGTTCTTTGACATTTTCCGGTAATGCTGAAAGTTTCCCTCACCTTACCTTAAACTCCCACCGTCCCCTAAAAACCTTTTTGGGACATTTTGAAGGACAATTGATCTTGGGTAGGTTAGAAAGTTCAAGAATGGCAGCCTCACAAGATGAGGAGCTTAATGAATTGTATTTTCTTCCACTAGATGACGATTGGAGGTATTTGAATGCCATTAATATAAGTTATCAACCAAAATGGGTTCCCGGTTTATATTTAGGATTTATTCGAACATTTCAACAGTACAGCGCCAAACAAGGAAACCAATTCCGAGATTATTTCCCAATTTTTGATGCTTTCCAAAAAAAGGGATTTTTTGAAGACGGAAACTCCGTGGCCTTTGATAGCGAGGCCAGAGACCAGCAAGCAACCCTGTTTTTCAAATTCCTAAATAAGAAGGCACAGTTTGAAATATATGGGGAGTATGGCAGAAGAGACCATGCCTTGACTTGGAGGGATGCCATACTGAATCCCGAACATTCTCGTGCCTATTTAATAGGTTTTCAAAAACTAGTAAGCCTTGCCAAGGAAAATTCCTACCTGCAAATCCGAAGTGAGATCCTCCATCAACAGGAATCTGTTAATAGATACATCCGGTATGAAGGCCTTGGTGGAAGAACTTCTTGGGCTGCACATTATCAAGTAAGAGGTTTTACCAATAGAGGAAAAGCCTTAGGTTCAGGGATTGGTACCGGTAGTAATAGCCAAACTTTTGAGGTGGCCTTTGTTGAAGATTTCAACAAACTGGGGATAATGGTGGAACGGATAGCCAACCATCAAGACTTTTATTATCGTGCATTTGGTCAGAATAGCGAGATGTTGCCTTGGATCGATTTTACAGTGGGTATTCTGGCCAATAAAAAATGGAAAAACTTTTTGTTAGGGTCTCAATTCCAATTGGTGAATAGCACAAATTATCAATGGCAAAGTGAATTATCTACTTCCGAATTATTTCCTAAAGGAAAAGATATGCTTTCTTTTCATGGGAAAATCCATTTGGTGTATTTAATAGGGGCCAACAAATAAAAATCTAATTTCCTTTTTATTTTAAAGAAGGGTAATAAATATTTTGATTACAGAAAGCGAAGGTTTTATAAAGAGGCATTTTGGTTAAGTGTGATTAGATAAAGGAGAAGAAGTAATAAGGCTAGATAGCATTACTGATTTTACATCTTAATTCTTTTCAGTGATTGATTTAATGGAACAGGTATTTACCCAAATAAAATTCACTATGGGTGAGCACTTAATGAATATTTCCGCTCCAAATCACATTTTTTATAAATTTAATTTAAAATATAAAAAAGGTTTAGATAAGCTTTTCAAAGAATTATGTTTTCCTAAAGGGAAGAAATTCTGATTGCTTAGGCTGGTTTACGGTACTACCCGATAAATATGAAAGTCTATTCCCTGTCAATCAGTACAAAGGTTGAAATAGGGTGGAGCCCTAACGACACAATAATATAGGGTATTTAAACTATGCATTTTACGCTTCTATTTTTGGTTTAAATACTGAAAGACTATTTCCACCCCGCAAATTGAAAATCTTCCGGTTTCTGCAACTTCCATTAAACCAATCGAACTAATAGAGGATAGTTGTAATAATATTATTTAACTGTATATCAAATGTTTATGGTTTTTATCTATGTATGGGCGTTGGGGTAGACAAGGTATGGCACTATTTCTGTTTATTAGAACTATAAATATGGGAAAACAGCTATATGTTTTCAATTAGAAAAAAGCACTGAGATTTCGGCTTTATTGATGACGTAGTAATAGGCGTATTAAAAGTTTTGGATAATACTGGGGAAGCTGATTCTAATTGGCTCCTAAATAAAGGGAGTATAGTAAATCTAAAGTGCCTTATGCGATTTATAATATAATACTATTGGTAACTTCAGGCCAAACTGTTTGCCGGATGTTATATTAGAAATAGAAAAGCAACTTGATTTGAAAGCCAATTTAAATTTACTTCCTTTGCTATCTGGGGATGTTGTGAAAACCTGTGTGGAGGCCATTAAAACGAAAGAGAAAAATTTAGGTTATAAGCCAGATACACAGTTAAGTTACGGTGTAACTCTATTTGTAGATTGGATTAGAAACTATTATAAAGTGTAAGCGTTAATGATTTTTTTATGAAATTTTATAGAGTAATTATAATATTGTAAGATGCTTATGTGTATTTTTGTCAAAATCCTTTTACTATGAACATTTTTCTGGCAACAGTAACTTCATTTTTCTTTGGTTTTTTAATGACTCCTGTTCTGATTTTGATTCTTAAAAAAATCAATTTTACTGAGACTCCAGGCGGGAGGAGGATTCATGCAGGAAAGATTCCGTCAATGGGGGGTATTGCTATTGTGTTTGCTACTTTTGTGGGCTTGTTTGCTTGGTTAAGTTTTGATCAGATTGTTGAAACCCGTTATTTTTTAGTTGCCTTAGCGATTATGTTCTCGGTTGGTTTAAGAGATGATCTTATCGAGTTAACTGCCGTGCAAAAGTTGATAGGGCAATCCATACCTGCTTTTTTTGTAATCGTAATGGCTGATATTAGGATTTCCAGCTTGTATGGTTTTATGGGAATATATGAAATTCCCTATCTTATTAGTGTTGGAATAACTTTTTTTGCCATTTTAGCACTAACCAATTCCTTTAACTTAATTGATGGGGCGGACGGTTTAGCCGGTTCCCTTAGCTTAGTAACCTTAAGCATTCTTGGTTTTTGGTTTTATACTGCCGGAATGATTTCTTACAGCCTAATCTCCTTTACTTTGGTAGGGGGAATTTTGGCTTTTCTGGTGTTTAATTGGCACCCTGCTAAAATCTTTATGGGAGATACCGGATCCTTAAGTGTGGGGTTTTGTCTTACCGTATTGGTGATCTTATTTGTAGACAAAACAGGTTTAATGGCTCCTTGGGAGGGATTGAAGTTAAATGCACCTTTTTCAGCCGGATTAGCTTTCTTGATTGTCCCGGTTTATGATACTGTCAGAATATTTATTAAAAGGACTAAAAATGGTAAATCTCCATTGAAGCCTGATAAAAGCCACGTTCATCATTTTTTACTAAGAATGGGATTACAACATGATCAAGTTTCCTTGATTTTAGTGGTTGTGAAGTTGACTTTTATATCAATTGTGTTTTTTGGTTATGCATTAAATGATCATATTTTGCTTCCTATACTTGTATTAATTGCTACAACTTTAGGGATATGGATGGACAAGAAAACGTTACAAAAAGTTAAAGATAACTGTAAGAAAGCACCTTTAATTTCCGGGGAAAATTATACTCGGAAAAAGAGGAAGCAAGCGAAGAGAAAACCTTCCATTGAAAAAAATATATTTACAGACAATAAAATTAATATGAACTGAGAAATCTCTCTTAGGACAAAAAAGGCGTTGTTAATCAACGCCTTTTTTATGCCTGTATTTTTCAAAACTGGGTGGTGATATAGATAGTCACTTGCATATTTTGAGATAATTCACGAAATTCTATTCATCTTTAGAAACCTTAAAACCATTTATCCATCCGAAAAATTGCTGATGGATGATCTTACTCATTTTGCCAATACGCATATTTATGACGCTCTACTTTTTCCAGATATATTTTATTCAAACATCGCAGATTTCTACTCCTTGCTGTAGTGAAGCCAATTTATCAGGTCTTTTTGGAATAAATTCCTGGCCGATATAGCCTGTATATCCGGTGGCCAATATGGCTTTAACAATAGCTGGGTAATAAAGCTCTTGACTCTCATCTATTTCATTGCGGCCGGGGACTCCACCAGTATGGTAATGGGAAATATATGGATGAGATTCTTTAATGGTGGCTATTACATCTCCTTCCATAATTTGCATATGGTAGATGTCATACAATAGTTTCATGTTTTCGCTAGCTACCTCCTTACATAAAGCCACTCCCCATGCTGTGTGATCGGCTTGGTAATCCTTGTGGTCTACTTTGCTGTTAAGTAGTTCCATGCACATAATTACACCATGTTTTTCCGCGATTGGCATGATTTTCTTTAAACCCATCGCGCAATTTTTTAAACCCAATTCATCATCCAATCCATTTCTGTTGCCAGAAAAGCAGATAATCTGCTTGTGTCCTGCTGCTGCCACTTTAGGTATGACTTCAGTGTAACTTTCAATCAATTCATCGTGTAGTTCAGGATTGTTCCACCCCCTTTCAATTCCCAATCCTGCGCCCCATGGCATTGCACAATCTAGTCCATATTTAGAAAGTATTGGCCACTCATCCGGCCCTGCCAATTCAATGGATTTCAACCCGATTTCTACTGCTGCTTTACAAAGGTCTTCAAAGGCAATGTCATTGTAACACCACCTACAAACAGAATGATTGACATTGCCCTTTAAGCCTTCAGGTAAGCTTGATTCTGCCGCCGCTAGCCTGTTTGATAATGATGGGGCAAGCAAACCTGCAAGTCCCGTTCCTGCCATTTTTTTTAGCACACTTCTTCTTGGGTTAGTATTTTTCATGGGTTCAATTGGTTTATTGTTAAGCAATTTAGGAGGATTAATGTAAAGTATTAAATTTGATGGTCATCTTTCTTTCATCTTTTACTACACATTTATAGTTGAAGCGTGATTTTGAAATCGTTTAAATAATAATTCTACCAAATAGGGGTCGTTCAACACTTTTGTATTAAGTTTCAGATAAGCTTAGTCTACTGTCGTTTATTGTTTGTAAATCAATAGTATATCGCATAATTTATCAAATATTCTTGCCCTTTATTAGGTCTTCATTTTCCGTTTGTGCAATATGGTGTTTGGATTAATTCTCAGTTTGCTATATTTAAATGTTTATAATCTTTGTGAATACAGTATTTACTTAATGAAGGTTCCGGATTAAAAAATGCAATAGTAAAGTGTGTCAATTTTTTATTAAAGGACAATTATTCCTTTTTATCTATTCTGGCTTTATGGCAATTTTTTAATTCAAACTTAATTTTATTTTACCAATTGACACTGTGAAAAGAAGACAATTTATTCAGAAAACAGGCCTTTTTACCGGCTTTGTAGGCCTAGGTCCCTTTCATGCATTTTCCTCCGACTTGTTAGCTACCGAGAAAGTGCGAATAGGAATAGTGGGTGGAAGGTTTGGCGCCTCATTTCAATTTCATGAACACCCAAACTGCATTGTAGAAGCTGTTAGTGATCTTCGGGAGGATAGAAGAAGTCATTTAAAGAAAACTTACAGATGCGAAAAGGCGTACAATTCCCTTGCTTTACTGTTAAAGGACCCCAATATAGATGCCGTTTTTCTTGCAACACCTGCTCCCGATCATGCCAAACATACCCTAGCTAGTTTAAAAGCCGGGAAACACGTGATGTGTGCCGTACCATTGGGGATGACTATTGAGGAATGCCGGGAAATAAAAGAAGCCGTTTTAAGTACCGGGAAAAACTTTATGATGGCAGAAACCAGTGTGTACATGCAAGGGACCATTACCGCTAGAAAGTTTTATGAAGAAGGTCGTTTTGGAGAGATTTTTAGCGCTGCTGCAGAATACAATCATCCGGGATTGGAAGTTCTTTGGTTTGAAAACGGAAAGCCTACCTGGCGCCATGGGTTAGCCCCTATGAACTATCCAACACATTGCACAGCTTTATTGGTAAGCGTGACAGGAGAGAGATTAAAGAAAGTAAGTTGCCTTGGTTATGGAAAAGGGGAGGGCTTATTGGAAAATAACCCTTACAACAACCCATTTTGGAATGAAACCGCATTTTTTCAGACCGATCAAGGGCATCCTTTTAGGGTGGAAGTGAACTGGAAAGGAGCACTAAGAAATGCAGAAAGAGGTGAGTGGCGGGGTGAAAAGATGAGCTTCTACCTACCTACAGGTCATTCCTCGGAGCCTACATTAGTCACCAATGCATCGGAGATGGGGAAGGATGATGCAGGTTTTGAACATACCAGAAATAAAGTAGCACCTTATGAAATTACCAAGTGGTGGGAAACCGATATGCTTCCAGAGAAAATGAGGCACAACAGTGGTCATGATGGTTCTCATACTTTTCTCACGCACGAATTTATCCAATCCATTGTGGAAGAACGTATGCCCAAAATAAATATATATGAAGCCATGGCTTATACGGTTCCCGGTATTGTGGCGCATCAGTCTGCTTTAAAAGGGGGCGAACTATTGACGATACCTAATTTTGATGATTGATTCATAAGAAGAAGGAATTGAATTGAAAATTCTTCTAAATTGGTTGTTTCATGCGGTAAATTCAACTGATTGCTTATCATACGGTAAATACCTTCTTTTTTTACCCCGGCTTTGATCATTTGACGAATAGCATAACTTCCATTCGATTTGGATAGTTTTTCGCCTTCTTCTTTAATTAATTGATGGTGGTAGAAAATCGTTTGATTAAAAGTCTGCTGCTGTTTCAGCTGGTTTGAAAGGTAAACCTGTGCAATGGTAGAAGGCCAGAGGTCTTTTCCTCTTACTATAAAATCCACATCAAAATAAATATCATCTAACATGGATGCCAATTGGTAACTTGGGTATGCATCCTTTTTTTGGACCATGAAAAAATTCATGGCATCCGGTAATTGATGTGCTTTTTGAGTGTCAGTATATTGGTTGATATAAATTGTTTGACTTAAATCGGTAACTAACCTGAGTGCTGTTTGTTTCTTACCCAAAGGCAAGTCTCGATGAAGGCAAGTGCCTGTATAGTACCTCTTGGAATGATTTTTTAAGAGCGTTTTTCTAGAACAATCGCAGGCGAAGATCAGTTTTTTTTCTTTTAATCCGTGGATATAATCTTTGTAAATAGATAGCCGATTGAGCTGAGAATAATCTTGAATAAATTCCTTGGTGCTCTTGGGGCCTTCATCATAGGGGATTTCCAGAAAGTCTAGTGTATCAAAAATATCCTGAATGTATTCCATCTGCACGCGCTTTTGATCCAAATCATCTATTCGAAGTAGTATTTTGGCGGCATGCTTTTTAGCCAAGCTGGCAGTAATAAGAAATGAAAGTACATTCCCTATATGAAGGTATCCACTAGGGGTTGGTGCCAATCTGGTTTTGGTAATCTTCATGTCTGCGATTCCGGGATTTTGTTAATCTCTATTGGAATAAATCTCGCAAAAAGTTCTTCCTTATACCATTTCTCAATTTTTACCTTTTTGATCACCTCCTTATGTGCAGTTCCATAAGCATAGTCCTCCATTTGCGCTTGACTGTTCCAATAGCTGAAAGTAGCTTGTTCTATTATAGGCCATTCTCCTATCCCCTTTGTAAAGATTAGTCCGGATGCTTTTTCTGCAGATCGGCTAGTGTTTGGGGTATATTTCAGAAATCGAAATACTTTGTGGAGTTTTACGCGAGCTCTGGTGATTACCATAATCGGTCCATCGGTTTTCTCATGGCTGGGGTTGAAAGGTTCCTTTCCATACCAAGTTCCATGACTTTGAATACAACGCATCCAATAAGTGAAATTGCTGATGCACTGTTGATTGAACCTAAGATAAGCTTCTGATAAATTAAAATTTCTTGCAGCCTCAACGTCCTCCCAAACCATAAGTAAAGCGTAGGTGGAAAAGTCTGGCTTAAGAGAAAACCCGAATCCTCCTCCGGTACCCATCAATTTAAAAAATTTCTTTCCTTGGACTTTCTTTAATGGTGAAATGGCCAACTGCATTTGATTGAATGCCCACCAACGGTTTCTTTTGGGATATTGGAAAAAGGTGATGGAAACAATTTCCTTATTTTCATTCATGACCAAAAAAGATTGATTATTTTTAATAGGTTAATCTCTTTTAACAATATTAAGCATGTTATAATTGAAACCAATAGCGATCAATCGAAAACTTTTTTGATAATTATTCTGATTAAAAGTATGGCGAGGGCGATTGTGGTACCTGCAATTACGAATTCCATATTATATTTGACTTTTATTTGTGAATGGACAGCAATTGAAATTCGTGGGAATAATCTCAGCAATTCAATGGAATACCATTTAATTTATAAATAACTCAAAAATAGCCATTATAGTTTGTTGAATTGTTCACAAAAAGTTAAAAATGACTTTTGTTATTCATAGACTTTCTGTCTTACCTTTATGAATTATTTAAAATACAATGGTGCAATTAAAAACAAGAAGAATTTCAGCAGGTGCTTTCTTTTTCCTCACAGGATTGTGTTTTTCCTCATGGGCTTCAAGAATCCCTGATTTTCAGCAAAAGTTTGGGCTAAGTGAAGGGCAGTTAGGCTCTGTTCTATTAGGCCTTCCTTTAGGTTCATTACTGGCTTTGCCATTAGCTACTTGGGCTGTGATTAAATTTGGGAGCAAGTCGGTAATAATGGTGGGGCTTTCCCTGTATATTTTGGTGCTGGTAGGTATAGGAATTTCTATGGATGCCTTCTTTTTAACCGTCATGGTTTTCATCTTTGGCATGTTGGGTAATATGATGAATATTTCTTTAAATACTCAGGCACTAAACCTTGAAAAAGATTATGGGAGAAATATTTTAGGTTCTTTACATGGCTTGTGGAGCTTGGCAGGCTTTGCCGGTGCAGGAGTTGGTGGGCTTATGGTTTATTTGTCCTTGTCCCCTTTTCAACATTATACAGTTATATTTTTGCTAGGAATCGTAGTGGTTTTTTCCTTTAGGAAAGGATTTGTGCAGGAAGTAAAAGACAATTCAAGCTCCGTTAAGGGAATGGTTTGGAGAAAACCCGATCAATCATTAATGAAATTGGGAATGATTGGTTTTTGCGGGATGATGTGTGAAGGTTGTATGTTTGACTGGTCCGGTGTATACATGAACAAGGTGGTGCAGGCACCGGCTTATTTGGTCCCTACAGGTTATATTTCCTATATGGGTGCCATGGCCTTAGGAAGGTTTGCTGCAGATAAATTGGCGCATCGATTTGGTATGATGAACGTTTTACAGGGTTCCGGTATATTAATTTTTACAGGGCTGATTTTGTCAATTGCTTTTGCACAGGTAGGCGTTGTTATTGTAGGGTTTTTAATGGTTGGTTTGGGGACTGCAGCCATTGTTCCGCTGTGTTTTAGCCTTGCCGCAAATGCAACCTCTCTTCCCACTGGTATGGCCATTGCAATGGTATCTACCATTTCTTTTTTTGGTTTCTTGCTAGGTCCTCCCTTAATTGGTTTTATTGCCGAATGGACAGATTTGAAAATGTCTTTTGCCTTGATGGCTTTCGTTGGTTTGATGGTTACCTTTCTTGTTTGGGTAAGTAAAAAAAGTTTTGCTTTAAAGATTGCCTCATAGTGCTTTTTGGTATAAAAAAGTAAGGGTATTGTTTTTTAGATATTAATCACTATTTTTACGAAAATTTAATACCATACCAAATTGGTAGGTTTTGTAGAATAATAATAAAAAACACCTGGCATGCAGGAATCCACTATATCAAAAAAAGTTTATTCAAAGGAAGAAATTAAAGCCCTTAATGAAAAATACAGGGATTTAACAGTAGAAGAACGCGTAAAGCAATTGTATAAGGATTTTGCCCCCGGTGAAGTGATGCTGACAAGTTCCTTTGCGGCTACTTCCGCTTTGTTGTTAAGTGTATTTTCCAAAAGTAATTCAGAGCAAAAAATTTATTTTATCGATACGGGATATCATTTTCCTGAAACTTTGGAATATCGGGAGAAATTAACCGAATTATATGGGTTGAATGTGGAATCGGTAAGTGCAGGAAAAGAAGACCATGATTTTACCAGTAAAAACCAAACGTGGAAGACTGACCCTGAATTGTGTTGTTCCATTAATAAAGTGAAGCCTCTTGAGTTAATCAAGCAAAGGTTTTCTGTTTGGGTTTCAGGTCTAATGAGTTGGCAAAGTGATCATAGGGCTACCTTGGATATCTTTGAAGAACGAGGGGGAATTCTTAAATTTTACCCGCTATTGGATGTGACTGAGGAAGAAAGAGATGAGTACATCAACAAACATAAGTTGCCTTTTCATCCTCTGATAGCATTTGGCTACCATTCTATTGGATGTAAACACTGTACTGTTCCCGGAGAAGATAGAAGTGGGAGATGGAACAATAGTCCGAAGACTGAATGTGGTTTGCACCTTTAAGCCTGCCTTACCTCTCTAATTGATTGATGATTTTAAATGTATTTTTAACACAAAGCCCATCCATTCTATTGGATGGGTTTTGCATTTTATATAATTTTACTTTTTATATAAAATCTAACCCAATGAAAAAAAACCTGTTCTTAATACCATTACTCCTTATTTTTTTGGCCTGTAAGCCTGAAAAAAAGGTTGAAATTATTGAGTCTCAAACTTCACCATCTCTAGACTCTCTGAGTCAATCTTTGGAATGGCCGGATGACTTGGCAGTCCAGGCTTTTTCCGGTCCGGAAATAACCCCAAGCCCAGCTTGTCTAGCAGTCTCTCCCTATGGAGAGGTTTATGTAGGTGTAGATGCCATAGGCTCCTTAGGGAAAACACCCGGTAAAGGAAGGATAGTTAAATTAATAGACCATGACAATGATGGGAAAGCAGATTCCCATACTGTCTTTGCTGAAGTGGATAATCCCAGAGGAATAATCTCTTTGGGGGATAAATTATATGTTCTGCATACTGTTTTTTCTGAAGCCGATAGTTTGGCCACCGGAATGGATCTTGTTGTTTTTGAAGACAAGGATGGAGACGGTGTGGCTGATGGTCCTTCCCAGCCTTTAATCCAGCATATCAGCTCACCCAAATTTCTTCAAAGTAGAGGGACGGATCATGCCACCAATGGGATTCGCTTAGGAATTGATGGATGGATATATATAGCAGTTGGAGATTTTGGATTCCACGGTGCAGTGGATAGAGAAGGAACTGAATTAACCATGCTCGGAGGAGGGATTCTCAGGGTACGTCCGGATGGTACCGAAATGGAAGTGTATACCCATGGACTTAGAAATATATATGATGTCGCCATCGATCCTTATATGAACATGTTTACCCGTGGCAATACCAATGATGGTGGAGGTTGGAACATTCGTTTTATCCATCAAATCCAGTCGGGTGAATATGGTTATCCGGTATTGTTTAAAAATTTCACAGAAGAAATTATTCCTGCATTAATAGATGTAGGAGGTGGCTCTGGAACCGGTTCTTTGTATTTACAGGACGACCGATGGCCCGACCAATATGACAACAATCCATTGATGGCCGATTGGGGTAGAAGTCAAGTGTTTATACACAAAGTCACAGAAGATGGACCCTCTTATGTGCAAGAAGAAACGCCGTTTTTTAAACTACCTCAGGTCACCGATTTAGACATAGATGGTTCCGGAAGAATGTTTATGGCTGCTTGGGATGGAGCCGGATATTCGGGAAATGAAAGCAAAGGTTATGTCGTAAGAATTGTTCCAAAGGTTTTGGAATACAGTGAAATGCCTGATCTTTCTTTAGCTGATATTGATGACCTGGTGGATTTGTTAATGGAGAATAGCGCTACCATTAGAATTTATGCCCAGCAAGAGTTGGTCAAAAGAGGAAGCCAAGAAGCAGCTTCTGGAGCCTGGGATTTAGTTACTGATGCTGAAGCACCGGATTATTCGAGAGTAGCAGCCATGTATGCTTATAGCCAAATTCTCGGAGAAGAGGCGGTTCCTCAATTATTGGAACTGATGAATGACTCAGCCATTAAGGAATACGTTATTCGGGCAATTACAGACCGAAAAGCATTTCTAAGCAGTTTGTCCATAGCGCCTTTTGTTGAGGCATTGGATGACCCTTCAGTGAGGGTAAAAGCAGCTGCACTTATCGCTTTGGGTAGGATAGGAGACAAAGCTGCCATTCCTCATTTATTGAATACGGAAGTGCCTGATTCATTCCGGGCTCCGGCCTTCGGGGAAGAGGGACCACATGCCACGCCAAACTCAGAAATAATTTTACCTCACTTGGCGGTGAGAGCTTTGGTAGCCTTAGATGCAGATAAAGAGAGTTTGAATGCGGTGGGTACAGAGAATTCTAAATTAGGCCTCTGGGCCTTGCGTTATATGCACTCCAAAGCTGCAATTGAAGGTCTGATTGCTAAATATAATGGCGCAGGAACTGAAGATCTAGAATTAAAACAAGGCATTCTAACCACACTTGCGAGACTGTACACCAAAGAAGCTCCTTATGATGGCTCTTGGTGGTGGGGCACTAGGCCTGATACCCATGGCCCATATTATAAATCAGTATTATGGTCCGGATCGGCACAAATTAAAGAACTGTTTAAAAATATTTGGGACAATGGAACTTCAAGGGAACGGGATGTAATTGCAATGCTTAACGAAAAAAACCGAATGGGAATTACAGCATTTGGTGGAGAATTTTCTGTCACCGAAACAATTGAGGAACCGGAAGTTGATTTGGAAAAAATTAAAAACCAAAAAGGCCAGGTGGGTGAATCCTCTATAGAAGACATTCTTTTGGCCATGCAGGAAGTGAAAGGTGATCCGGTTAAAGGGAAAGCAATCTTCCAAAAACAAGGTTGCAAAGCCTGTCACAGTATTTCGGCCGATGAAGCAATGAAAGGCCCTTTTATGGGGCAAATAGGTAGTATTATGAGTAGAGAGCAGATTGCTGAGTCTATTTTAAAACCCAATGCGTCTATTTCTCAAGGTTTTGCTACCGTAATGGTGGATACCAAAGACGATAAATCCTATGTTGGATTTGTTACTGCTGAGAGTGCCGAAAGGATAGTGATCCGAAATATAGCCGGACAGGCTTTTACTATTTTGACGGAAAATATTAAAGATAGAAAAGAATTGGAAAATTCTATGATGCCGGAAGGTTTAGCCAATGCATTGTCCTATGAGGAATTTGCTTCCTTGATTACTTATCTTTCTGAACAAAAATAAGTCTTAACAATAAGGTTAGAAGGTGCAATAAAAACCCAATCAAAACATGATTTATCATGTTTTGATTGGGTTTTTATTTTTGACTCAAATTTTTTTGGCTAGCCTAAAACATTTCTTTCACTTTTTTAAACCAGGAATTGGAATTCTTTTCGTTTTCATTGAACTGATCATCACCAAGTAACATGCCGAAGGGTTTAAGTTGTTCGTAATGATCACAAACAACCTTTAGCATGGCAGCAAAAGGTAAAAACAATATCATCCCTGCCACGCCCCATACGGATGCCCCAACTATTAAACTTAGAATGGCAGCAAGGGCGTTTATATTGACACTGTTTCCTACCACTTTAGGGCTTAAGAAATTGCTTTCGATAACTTGAATAAGCCAGAACATAAGCCCAACGGCCAAAGGAACCCATAGTTCATCTTTAGACATAAAGGCATAAAGTACAGGAATACTTGCACCGATTGTGGTTCCTACGTAAGGAATAATGGAGAGTGAGGCTGCTAAAAAACCAAAAAGAAATGGATTGTCAAGACCTATAATCCATAGTCCTATGCTATTGGCGAAGCCAAGAATAAGGATTAAGGTAAGCATTCCCGATAGGTATTTTTGGCCGACTAGCTGGATCTTTTTGAGCATATGAAGATATTCAGACTCTTTGTCCTCAGGGGCAAATCGGGTAAATGCAGACACCAATCCTTCCTTATAAATCAAAAATAGGAAGCAATAAATAATCGTAGTGAACAGGCCTGTAAAAAAGCTGGTGGTACTACTAAAAGTAGTGCCTATAAGGTCTGTTGCACCACTTTTTGCCCATGATTTAGCATCGGATAGAATTTTTTCCTTCTCCAGATTACCCAAAAAACTAACGTTTTCATTCAGGTAGACAATGGAATCGGTGAATAGTGTCATCAACTTGTCTCTGAAATTGCTTAACTCATCTGATAGAGAGATGATTTCCGCAGAAAAGAAAGTGAACACCCCAATTATGATCAAGAAAAAGGTGATCAGCACCAAAAAGGCTCCTAGAATTATAGGAACCCCTTTTCGCATCAATAAGTTATGCAGCGGGTGCAGGATAAATGATAGTAATAAGGCAAAGCATAAAGATATTAACACACTCTTGGCCATAACCATAGCAAACAACAGGAGGAATACGAAAGCTAATGCGTAAAAGGATTTTTGGAAGGAGAGTTGCATAAGTATCTTTATTACAATTTTAAGTTAAATAGTTAATACTTTTATTCGGAAAGAATTTTAAATTGAAGAAGTATATTTTTTGGTACTATGTTTTTTGAAATCACCACATTTCCTTAAATTTACTTTCAGGCACAATTTTAACATTAGTTTTGGTATATGTTTTAACTAAATTTTTGAAATGAATCATTGGTAAAGATTATTTAATTTTAAAACGAATTAATTAACCTTTTCGGTGTCAAGTTCTTTTCATTTCAAATCGCCAAGATGCCGAATAAGTGTACGACAATATTAGATTTTTTAGCTGAACTCGAAACAAAATGTTATTTAATTCTTTTGAATTTCTATTAGGTTTTCTACCTGTAACCCTTTTTGTTTTTTATTTTTTCGGCCCAAAGCTAAAATCTCCTTTTACAGGTCTTTGGCTCCTCATCTGCTCATTATTTTTCTATGGTTGGTGGAACCCTGCTTACTTGGCTTTGATTCTGTTTTCCATAGGTTTTAATTACTTAATCTCTAAAAGAATTTATCCGGGAAAGAAAAAAACACTTGTATTTGGCATAACTGTCAATCTACTGGGTATAGTGTTTTTCAAATACACCGATTTTCTCATTTACAACCTCAACCTACTTCCTGACCTTTCACTTGGTTATCTAAACCTCGTACTTCCGCTGGGAATATCTTTCTATACTTTCCAGCAAATTGCCTATTTGGTAGACAGTTATAAAGGAACGCCAAAGGAGAAAAGTTTATTTTCTTACGGATTATTTGTCTCCTTTTTCCCTCAATTGATAGCCGGTCCTATTGTGCACCATTCTGAAATGATGGGTCAGTTTAGGAAACCTAACCTTACTAAACTCAATTACGACAACCTGTCCAGAGGCTTGTTTATTTTCATGATGGGGCTGGCAAAGAAGATTGTAATCGCTGACAGCTTCGCTTTAATAGCTAACAAAGGATATGCCAATATTAATTCCTTAGGATCTGCAGAAGCTTGGGCATCTTCTTTGGCTTATTCCTTACAACTATATTTTGATTTTAGTGGTTATTCCGCCATGGCCATTGGGCTAGGGCTTTTGTTTAATATTAGGCTTCCTCAAAATTTCAATTCCCCCTACAAATCATTAAGCATTAAGGAGTTTTGGAGGAATTGGCACATGACCTTAAGCCGATTTCTCAGGGATTATGTCTATATCCCTTTGGGAGGAAATAAAAATGGGAACTTGAGAACAAGCATCAATCTGATCATTACTTTTTTGCTTGGAGGGATCTGGCATGGTGCCGGATGGACTTTTGTTTTCTGGGGCTTTTTGCATGGTATAGCATTAGTAATTCACCGAGAGTGGACCAAGTTAGGCTTGAATCTGCCCAAAGTTTTGGCACTTTTGCTGACTTTTATGTTTGTGAACATCACCTGGGTATTTTTTAGGGCAGAATCTTGGAATGGCTCCTTAGACATGTTACAACGCATGTTTTTTAAAATGTCGGGTGAGGAGGGGTTTTACCTTGTAAGTAATTTTTATGACCTACCTGTCTGGATAGCCGGGGTGGTATTGCTTTTTATGCCCAATGCCATAGAATTAGGAAGAAGACTGAAGCCAACGTTTACTTATTTATTATTAAATATCCTGTTGTTTTTGCTCAATGTGATTTACCTTAACTCCATTGTTAAGAATGACTTTTTGTATTTTGACTTTTAATCTATGGAAAAACAATTCAAGAAATACCTTCAGGTTTTACTTCTTTGTTTTGCGGGAGCCATGTTGGGTTTCGGGCTTCTCAATGTGTTTTTGGATGTTTTTGGGTTGTTTGGTTTTAAGAGCAAAGAGCAGGTGCGGGTTTATGGAGAGGAGAGATTTTCAAAGTACCTGATGACTTTTGAGTTTGTGCCGCAAAACTTTGAAGGGATGATCTTGGGGCCCTCACTTTCTGCCAACCTAAATCCCGATCATATTCAGGGTAAAAATTATTTTAATCTAAGTCTTATGGGGGCTAGAATTAACAATGTCTTGTCCCTGACCACCAATGTGATCGAAAACAATGGAAACATCAAAGAAGCCATTGTTTGTATCCATCCCTATGTTACCTCTAATGTCGGCACAGATGAGTCAGACTATATGAATCCTGATGCCTATTGGAAAGCTTTAGGTTCTGTGAATTTATTAAGGGTGTATGGACTGGGAATTATCAGGAATTTTAACCTTTGGCCAAACAAATATCCCAAAAATCAGTATAATACCAATGGGAGCAATTCTTTTGAGCCACTATTTAAGGTGGAGGATGTGTCCAATAGGATTTTGGAAGAAGTGGACAATGTCAAGGTAAGTGAGTTTGAAATCAGGGCTGATCAAAGAAAAGATTTTGAAGAACTATTGATCTTGTTACAAAATAATAGCATACGAACTTTCGTCTATTATCACCCGGTGCCTTTCCCTATATACAATGCCCACAAGAAGAAAATGGATAAATATTGGAAGGATATTCTTTCAGTTGCCAATAGCAATCAAGGGAGCCTGTTGAATTTTTATAATTTCAATAATCCTGAATTCTTTAATTTTTCTAAGGATGTGTCCAATTATATAGACCATGGGCATTTAAGTGAAAAAGGACAAGAAACCTTGATTCAAGAAATAATGACCCGCTGGGAAAATTGAATTCATCCATTTCTCAATATTGTAGGCAAGATGGTTGTTAAATTTCTTCCTTAACCAAAATTAACCTTTTCCCTAAGTGGTGGCCTTCAGAATAAGAGGGATTGTCCATATATTTGAAGAATATTAAATAAATAAAAAATGAAATTTCTATCCAAAACATTCTTTGCATTACTGGTCTTTTCATTGGTGAGCTGTACAGCAGCAGAAGTCAATAAATTTTTAGCTGCTGCCAGTGAATCAGCACTTACAGAAAATGAAGTTGGCAATGGCCTTAAGGAAGCGCTCATTAAAGGGGTGACCGAAGGAGCTAATTTAGCATCTGCTACAGATGGCTTTTTAAAGAATGATCTGATAAGAATAGCCCTTCCCGAAGATGTGCAACGGGTAGAATCAACACTAAGGAAAATTGGTTTGGGGTCGCAAGTAGACCGGGTGATTACCACCATTAACAGAGGAGCTGAAAATGCAGCCATAGAAGCGAAGCCAATTTTTATTGCGGCCATCAAGCAAATGACCATTACAGATGCCTGGAATATATTAAAAGGAGAAGATGATGCAGCCACCCAATACCTCCAAAGAACCACCACTGAAGAATTAACGGCTCTATTCCAGCCACATGTTCAGGAATCTTTGGATGAGGTAGGCGCTACACGTTATTATGGAGATTTGGTCAATAAATACAATGCTTTCCCTACCACCTCACGCAAGTTAGATCCGGATTTGAATGCTTATGTGACACAAATGGCCATTCAGGGTTTGTTTAAGCTGGTGGCCCAAGAAGAAAAAGCCATTCGAGAAAATCCGGCCGAAAGAACAACAGCATTGCTTAAAAGGGTGTTTTCTGCCCAAGATAGTTCCGCAGAGTAATTTTAGGATTTACCTAATGGGATGGTAAGTGCAACATTTGCAATGGCTTTTGTAAGGGTATTCCGGTTACTCTTTGCTGTCAAACCTATCGTCCAGAAGTTTTAGCCGGGTCAGGGTTTTGTCACCATATTCATGAATTTTCGATGTAAAAGTGATTTTGCCCCAGTTATTTTCAATTTTCTTGACTACAGAAGCATACTGTCTTCCCCCTTCCCAGGCAATTTGAAGTTCACCGCTGCTGCTGTCAAATGACCAATTACCTCTCAATCGTGAATCGGGTTTACCATTGATTAGGGCATATACGGTACCTTCCGGTTTAAATTGGAAGTCGATATAGCTCCCATACCTGCTTTGCCAGAAAAATTCTGTTGCAGTCAATTTGGATTCAAAATTTTCCAGTTCCTCAGTAGATACCCCAATAGGACCTTTGCAACCTAATGTTGTCGATAGTACCAAAAGAAGAGCGAATGGAGTAAGTAGCTTCATGCTTCAATTAAATTTAAATGAAAAGGAATTTAATCCTTTTGCAATATTGAAAGAAAATTACAGAACATCAGTTTTAGGGGGGTAAAAATTGAATGTCTTGGAAATCAAAGCCTATTTGTAAAGGCCTAAAATATCATGCTTTCACCATTGCCTTTAACAAAATCTTTCTCAATCCTTTCCTTCATCAGTACGAGATTGGCATTTTTTTATCTCATATAACATATTTCTCTAAAAAGCTGAAATCATTTAGGTTCAATCGGGTTACCTATAGGCAATAAGTTTTATGCTGTTAAAGAATATTTCATCCTAGATACTAAATGGTAACTTTAATGTTTTTAGGTCTGATTTTAAAATTTCGATATAGTATTGTTTTCCATTTAGATGAATATCTAATGAGAAGACCTTGACAGTTAATTGGGTATAGAAAATAACTTTATTCATTTTCAATTGTTATTACCACTCAAGTAAATAATTTCAGTATCGGGAAAAGTTCAATAATGTAGTGTAGTTATAGTGATGCTACACTCCACCTGATCAGGGAATCTAAAAATGTGTAAAGCAATTTAAGTAATAATAAAATTCATGAAAAAGTTTAAAAAGTCCGAAATCGTACTGATCGTATTGGTAGTAATTTTGATCGGGGTATCAGAATATTATTTTCTTATAAAAAATGAACCACTCAAAGCCATTTTCATAGGTTTATGGTGCCCGACTATACTTGGCTTTTTGATTTTATTTAAAATGAAAAGGTAATATGGAAAATTTAGATGTAATTATTCTGACAATTGTGGTGGTAATATCTTTTGTTGTATTTATTTTTTCCTCAGTACAGGAATTTATCCGAATGGAAGGGGAGTCCTGGAAATATGAAAAGGCAACTGGCCCTAGTAGGGTAGCTTTATTTAATGCTTTGAGTGCCCTTTTTGAGGATGATGAAATCCCTAGAAAAGACAGGGAAGAACTTAAAAAAGCCATTAAACGCAGTATTTCTGACATGGAAACGGACGGTGTGTATTTCGATAAGACCAAAAAAAAATCTCCTAAATAGAAAGCCCTGCCAATCAGTAGGTCTTAGAAAAAGTAAAAATATCTTTCGAAGGAATTTTCGTAATTAGGAAAAGCTGCAGCATATTTTAGTTTTTTTTATCTAAAAAGTAGAATATAGCGAGAGGTTAAAGAAAACTTTTTTTTCCAATTCAAGCTTTCTTAGTATCATTAAAAAACGTAAAAACCCCTTCAGATTTTCATCTGAAGGGGTTTTGTGTACTCAGGCCTGCCTACCGAAGGAAGGGCTGGAACCTACCTCCGGTAGGCAGGTCGAACTGGCACACCCGAAGGCATTGGTGTTTGAGACCAGTGTACCTACCTTCACCGGTAGACAAACCTAACGTTATCGGCAAGCAGGCCTGCCTGCCGGTAGGCAGGTCTGCCAGGTCCGGGGCCTAGCATTTAACTAAAACCCAAAAGGCAACTTATATTAGATATTTCAGAATTTCTTGATTCCCCTAGTCCAGGAAGCTGCTATTTAAAAACGGATTGCCAAAAAACGCAAAAACCCCTCCAAAATTGCTTTTTAAGTGGTTTTGAGTACCCAGGCCTGCCTACCGAAGGAAGGGCTGGAACCTACCTCCGGTAGGCAGGTCGAACCGGCACGCCCGAAGGTATTGGTGTTTGAGACCAGTGTACCTACCTTCACCGGTAGACAAACCTACCGTTATCTGCAAGCAGGCCTGCCTGCCGGTAGGCAGGTCTGCCAGGTCCGGGGCCTAGCATTTAACTAAAACCCAAAAGGCAACTTATATTAGATATTTCAGAATTTCTTGATTCCCCTAGTCCAGGAAGCTGCTATTTAAAAACGGATTGCCAAAAAACGCAAAAACCCCTCCAAATTCACATCTGAAGGGGTTTTGTGTACCCAGGGCCGGAGTCTAACCCTATGTATTTTGTGTTTTTTATTTTCTGTCTCTATTTCCTTAAAATACCCTATTTAAGTCTTTAATGGACTATTTTAAGGGTTTTAACCTTGATGTACCCCTAGCATAGAATAGTATGTAATCCATTTAAATCCAATAAATGTTTGCCAATGGTTTGCCAAAAGTAGGAAATTGGCTAACTTCGAAAAAACACAAAGACAATGTTCCATGGCAACAATTAAATATTTGATTCGCAGCCAAGCGAATAGACATGTACCCATTTACTTTTATGTGTCCCTAGGGAGAGGGAGTTTTTTTCGTATGAAAACAGGTTTTAATATTCTTCCTAAAAATTGGAGTTCAGTTAAAGGATTTCCTAAACCCAATGACGAAGAAAACAAACGACTAATGGAACGGTTGAAATCACTTGAATCCTTTTTAATGGAAAAAGTGAATGAAGCACAGGCCAAAGGAATCAATATAGATAAAAGTTTTTTTGAAAGACAGGTTGATGAATGCTTCAACAGGGTTAAGCCCACAAACAAAACTATGCTTAGTAACCATATTAAGCATATCATCGAGACTGCACCAACCAGGAAAATTAAGGGTAAAAATAAAATCGGATTATCAGAGAATACAGTAAAAAATTACAATACTTTTTTGAAGGTAGTCTTGAACTACGAGAAGCATTTAGGTAAACCCATTCACTTTTTGGATATTGACTTTAATTTTATTGAAGGATTTAAAAATTGGCTCATCAATGACCAAAAGTATTCGGCCAATAGTTCGGGAAAATCTCTGGCCTTTATAAAATCTATTTCAATTGATGCAGAAAAACATGGCGTTTCTGTAAACCCTTTTGTAAACAAGATTGAAGCTTTTTCGGAGGCCAATGAAGACAGGTATATTATTACTTTAACCTTCGGTGAATTAGATCAAATTAAAAATACAAACCTCAAGAGGGAAGCCCTTATCAATGCGAGAAAGTGGCTTTTGTTAGGTTGTGAGATTGGACAAAGAGTGGAGGATCTGTTGAAAATTACTGAAGCAAATCTGAGAAAAACATCTCAAGGAACTTTTATAGACCTCCAACAAAATAAAACCAAAAAAGATGTGACCATTCCTGTAAATGACCGTGCCATGGAAGTTTTAAACGAAGGATTTCCTTATAGGATTGCAGATCAAAATTTCAATGATTACATCAAAAAAATTGCTAAAGAGGCTAAATTGAATGAATTGGTAAAGGGTAAAAAATATGATAAAAGTAGTAAACGGAAGGTCCTGGGCAATTTCCCAAAGCACGAATTGATTACCTCTCATGCATGTAGACGATCTTTTGCTACCAATTACTATAAAATTATCCCGACAACAATTTTAATGGGAATCACAGGCCATACCAAAGAAAGTACATTTTTGGTCTACATCAATAAACCCAAGGATAGGGATGAAAATGCACGACTGTTTTTGGATATGATGAAACGGGTTGGGTAAGGTGGGAAAGATCTTTCAATTTGCGATAGAATTGGAATATAGAAGTTTTATCTATACATATGTAACTACAGCACACACCACGCTACCCGTAGAACAGCGTCCTAGGGTGTGTCTTTTGCTATTATAGGGGTTTTGTTTAATTCATGTTTGTTTCGGATGGTTGTCCTAATTCTTTATTATTCATCTTCATATTCTATTGTAAATTTTTGAGGGTTATTTGAAATAGGTTTTCTAGATCCTCTCACCAGAACTCTTATTGTTATTGACAGGCCGTCTATTTCACTAATTTTTTCTGCCTTTTTAAGATCAAGTATTTTTTCGAAATTTTTTAAGCTAAATGAATTAATAACCACTTGTCCATTAGAAAAATCAAGGGTTATAGTACTATAATGCTTGCCACTCTCAGGATTTTTAAAAATTAGATAAACCTTATCAATAATTATTGGGAAATTGCTATTATTTTGGATTTGGTATAGGATTTTTAGCAAGTATTCTTCGAAGAAATTACCAGTCATTTGATCATGCCCCTTATATTCATTATACAAAGCTTTTAAAAAGGTGAACCTAATTATTAGTGCATTTGCTTTTTCAAAAGCCAATGACTCTCTTCTATCTCTTCGAAAGTGCAGAATAAATACTCCAGATGAGACAACTAAGCTAACTATTGATATGATAATTGCTACAAGATTCATTATTGGTATTATGGGTTCTGCAGTTGCCATAGGGGGAGAATACGCCTTAATTTTTTGTTTTTTGGAAAATCCCCAAGTTTCAGTGATCCTTAGAAAAAGGGAAACTATCCAAACAACTACTCTCCAATATCAAAAGATTCATAATTGTTGGAAATTTTTACAGGATTTAAAATCCATACGGATAACCGAATTAAGCTGTTTTTCATTAAAATAAACCATAGATGGGTATTGATTCTTTTTGATTTTTCCATTTACAGAATCTCCAGAACCATTTCCTGAAGATGTACCAAATAATTTTCGACATACTACATGGATCAAAGTAATAGCATGAATACTAAGGTCAAGGTACCAAATAAATCCAAGTTTTTTAGTTTCGACACAACTAAAAACCCTTTTTATATTTTTCTCTTTCACTTCTTACTAGTATCTTTCTCCAATTAATTTTCCTTAATAATGAAATATTGTTACTTGGACATCAGAATTTAAAAATCAATATTTGACTAATAATTCGAACTCTTTTGATTTTATTGCTTTTGTTATGAAAAATACTTTTTAAATGACAATAACACCCAACCAAAATCCTGAACAGATTGCAAGAGATCTGATTGATGCACATCTGCATCAAGCTGGTTGGTTGGTTCAATCTAAAAACGAGGTTAATCTCTCAGCTGGGAAGGGTGTTGCAATTCGAGAATATCAGACTTCTTCAGGTCCTGCCGATTATGTTCTGTTTGTGGATCGCAAGCCTGTTGGAGTGATTGAAGCAAAACGGGAAGAGGAGGGAGAGCGATTGACTGTAGTTGAGGATCAATCCTATGAGTATGCTACAAGTAAACTCAAATACCTTAATCATGGCAACCTTCCTTTTGTATATGAAAGCACAGGTTTGCTCACACGATTTACAGATTATCGTGATCCTAAAGCAAGGTCACGTCCTGTATTTCACTTTCACAAGCCTGAAACATTAGCAGAATGGAATGGACAAGCAGAAACGCTTCGTTCACGATTGCTGAATAATCCTCCACTTGATGAACAGGGATTACGTCCTGCGCAGAAAGCTGCGATCAGGAATCTTGAAAAATCATTCCGGGACAACAAACCCAAGTCTCTGATTCAAATGGCTACAGGTGCAGGCAAAACATTTACAGCTTGCACGTTTGTGTACCGATTGTTGAAGTTCTCTAAAGCAAAACGTGTCTTGTTTTTGGTAGATACCAAGAATCTGGGCGAACAAGCCGAGCAGGAATTCCTGAAGTATCAACCTACGGATGATAACCGGAAGTTTACCGAATTATACAATGTGCAGCGATTGACATCAAGTTACATCGCTTCAGACAGTCAGGTTTGCATTTCCACCATTCAGCGATTGTATTCTATCTTACAGGGCAAGGAACTGGAAGAATCTGCGGAAGAAGAAAATCCAAATGAATCAGGCTGGACATGGCAGAAAAAGGATCCTTTGCCTGTTGCATACACACAGAAAAATCCGATTGAGCAATTTGACTTTATCATTATCGATGAATGCCACAGATCGATTTATAATCTCTGGAAGCAGGTATTGGATTACTATGATGCATTCCTGGTTGGTTTGACTGCAACGCCTGATAAGCGAACCTTTGCTTTCTTCAACCAAAATGTAGTATCTGAATATACCTATGAAGAGTCTGTTGCAGATGGAGTGAATGTGCCTTACGATGTATTTACCATTGAAACAGAAATCACCAAAGCAGGCTCTATCATCAAAGCAAAGGAGTTTGTTGACAAACGGGAAAAGCTTACTCGAAAGAAACGCTGGGAACAGCTGGATGATGATTTGGTTTATACCCCAAACAAACTCGATAAAGAGGTAGTTAGCCCTAGTCAAATCAGAACCATCATCCGTGCATTTAAGGAAGCACTACCAACGATCTTTCCAGATCGATTTGATGAGGATGGGGAGTTTGAAGTGCCTAAAACATTGATTTTTGCAAAGACAGATAGCCATGCAGATGATATCATCAATATCGTCCGGGAGGAATTTGGTGAAGGCAATGATTTCTGCAAAAAGATCACCTACAAGATCGAGGAGGATCCTAAGTCTGTGCTTAATCGTTTCCGTAATTCCTGGGCACCGAGGATTGCTGTGACGGTGGATATGATTGCTACCGGAACAGATGTAAAACCATTGGAAGTTTTGCTGTTTATGCGGGATGTGAAAAGCAGCAATTATTTTGAGCAGATGAAAGGCAGGGGAACACGTACGATCAACTTTGATGATTTGCAGAAAGTCACCCGAACCGCCAAACATACCAAAACACATTTTGTCATAGTCGACGCCATCGGTGCTATCAAATCCAAGAAAACAGACAGCCGACCACTGGAGCGCAAGCCAACAGTTCCTTTAAAGGATTTGCTTGGTGCTGTAAAAATGGGTGCACAGGATGAAGACTTATTTCTATCCCTTGCAAACAGATTGCTTCGTCTTGAAAAAGAATTGAATCCTTCAGAAAAAGAGAAATTTGCTGAACTGGCAGATGGGAAAAGCTTACAAACTGTAATCAAGGACTTGCTAAACGCCTATAATCCTGATGTGATAGAAGGAATAGAACAAAAAGTGTCTCAGGAAAAAATCGGTCAGGCACCGGATGAAATATCCAAAACCATTGCTCAGGAAGTGGATCAGCTTCGTACTTCTGCTGCGAAGGTCTTTACAGGAGAACTCACCGAATATGTAGAGAAAGTGCGAAAAGCGCACGATCAAGTCATCGATGGGGTAAATTTGGACAAAGTTATCCGAGCGGAGTGGGATACATTTACTACAGAAAAAGCAGAACAGGTCATTCAGGATTTTACCGAATACATTCAGGCTCACAAGGATGAAATCATCGCTTTGGAGATTTTCTATGATCAGCCTTATAGAAGAAGAGAACTCACTCTGAAAATGGTGAAGGATCTACTGGATCGAATCAAACTGGATAGACCTATGCTAGCGCCCAACTATATCTGGGAAGCCTATCAGCAACTGGGTCAGGTGAAGGAGAACTCACCAAAAAAAGAACTCATTACCTTGGTTTCCCTGATACGGAAAGTAGTGGGAATAGATGCTCAGCTTACTTCGTATGATGCAACGGTGAACGAGAATTTCCGAAAGTGGATCTTCCAACAGAATGCCGGACAGCATAACAAGTTCACAGAGGAACAATTGGCCTGGCTACGGATGATCAAAGACCATATCGCTTCAAGCTTCCATATCGGATTAGATGATCTGGATTATACACCTTTTGATGCGCAAGGAGGTAGAGGGAAGATGTGGGAAATGTTTGGGACAGAAATGGGTACTATATTAGAGGAGTTGAACTTAACTCTGGCATCTTAACGTTACTTTTACACCTTAAATCATGATAGCATTCGAAAATAAACCAGAAATAGGAAAAGGAATTTATACCACCCCTGATGTGGCTAAAATTCTTGGAATAAGTTACGACAAAGCAAATCGTTGGATTAAAACTTATTGGGATGGGAAATTGAGCAAGGATTTCCAAGAGCACTACTCATGGAAAGTAGATGGTTCGAGAGCAATTAGTTTCCATACACTAATTGAACTTTTTGTTATGGGGCAATTTAG
The DNA here is from genome assembly GCF_030546805.1 of Cyclobacterium sp. 1_MG-2023. Lineage (GTDB taxonomy): Bacteria > Bacteroidota > Bacteroidia > Cytophagales > Cyclobacteriaceae > Cyclobacterium. Next base: position 62,177 of record NZ_JAUOPC010000002.1, read on the forward strand.
TGATGCCGGGGTAAAACCTAATGATGTTATTATAGCTCACAAAGAACTTTCAAATGCTTATAATTCTCGATTTCCATTTGCACTACGAGAAGTTATTGATGGAATGAGAATGGATCCAGGTAGGAAAAAAATATTTTGGGAAAAAGATGGTGCAGTCGCTAATTTAAATGGGTCAAAACAACTGAATCTTCATTTTATAAAGCTTTTTCTAATTAAATTGGATTTTGATCATTCAAATATGGCCAATAAATTCTGGCCAATGGGTAAAGATCATTCTATAGTTATTGATCCAGAAAGGAAATTTGGTCATCCAATTCTTAATGGTAGGAATATATATCCAGAAATTATCCACGGTCATTTTAAGGCAGGAGACTCCATTCAATTTATTTCTTACATTTTTGAAATTTCTGAGAAAGAAGTAAAGGATGCCATTAAATATTGTGAGGCAGCATGATCATCTATGTTGATGAGAATATGGCCCCGGTACTGGCTAAAGGTTTCAATATTCTTCAAACACCTTTAAATCTTCAATTAAAAATTAGTGATCCCATTGAAATTAAATCTATAAAGGAGGTCTTTGGGGAAGGAGCTCTTGATGAAGATTGGATTCCCTTGGCTGGCAAGCAGGGAGCTTGTGTGTTGACTCAGGATTATAATATCAATAGAATAAAACATCAGCGAGATTTGTGTGAAAAGCATGGACTGGGGATGTTTTATTTTAGACCCCCTTCCAAATCAGGGTTTTCGTATTGGGGTATGGTGAAGCTTTTAGTTAGACATTGGGAAGAAATCATTAAAACCGCATCTAGGAAACCTAGACCTTTTTCCTATAAAATCACCTCCAGGTCAACTGGGTTAGAAAACATGGACGATTAATGAAAAATGACTGGATTGAAGTTGAGTTAGGTGAAGTAGCAGATATCATAAGTGGTAAAAATCAAAAGGAAGTAGAAAATCCGAATGGTGAATTTCCTATTTATGGAAGTGGAGGGGTTTTTGGATTTGCCGATCAGTATCTGTGCCCTCCGGGAACGACTGTAATCGGAAGAAAGGGAACGATTAACAATCCAATTTTTGTCAATGAAAAATTTTGGAATGTGGATACTGCTTTTGGAATTCATCCTTTTGAATACGTGCTTCCGAAACTACTATTTTACTTTTGTAAAGGGTTTAATTTTAAAAAACTAGACAAGAGTACTACCATACCAAGTCTCGCAAAAAGAGATTTACTTAAGATTGACTTTCCATTAATTCCCCTCCCCGAGCAGCGAGCTATTGTAGCCCGGATTGAGGAGTTGTTTAGCGAGTTGGATCATGCCATCGCCAATCTCAAATCCGCTCAAGCCAAAATCGAAATCTACCGTCAAGCCGTCCTGAAAAAGGCTTTTGAGGGGGGATTTATGTCAAATTCAAATCAATTAACAAATGCCTTTGAAAATTGGAAAAGAATTAAGCTAGGAGAAATAATTAAAGTTTCAAGCGGAAAGGGTTTAACCTCAAATCAAATGGATGGAGGCAAATTTGCAGTTTATGGAGGTAATGGAAAAAATGGAAATCATTCTGAGTATTTATTTGAAGATCAAAAACTTATAATTGGTAGAGTTGGAGTCAGGTGCGGAGTTACTCACATTACTCTTCCCTTTTCTTGGGTGACGGATAATGCACTTGTTGTTGAATTTAAGGAAGGAGAAAACCACTCTTTGAAATTCATGAAATTAAAACTTGAGTTTGAGAATTTAAACAAACTATCAAATTCAACTGCACAACCAGTAGTATCTGGATCAAAAATCTATCAATATGAAATAGACCTTCCAGGTTTTTTGGAACAAAACCAAATAGTCCAACAAATAGAATCAAGGTTTTCGGTTGCAGATAAGTTGGCAGAGACTATCCAGACCAATCTGTTGAAATCAGAATCACTACGGCAAAGTATATTAAAGAAAGCCTTTAAAGGCAAGCTGTTAACTGAGGGGGAGTTGGAATCCTGTCGTAAGGAAGCGGACTGGGAGCCCGCGGAGAAGCTGTTGGAGAGGATTAAGAATGAAAAAAGTAAAGCCAAGAAATCATGACTTTTTCAGAAATAGTAAAAGAGCTTAATCGAAGAATCAAAGAAAGTGACTCTATTTTACAGAACCTTCAATCAGAAAGATCGGAGAAAAAAGGTCTAAAAAGGGTTAGCAGTAAGTTTTTCAATGATCGGGAAGATATTCTCAATCAGGAATACACCTTCCATTACGGTGGTGGAGATGAATTTCAATTCAATATCGGGAAAGAGCCTGAATATGAGGGTGAACCTGTTTTTAGGTTTGGATTAGCATTCAATTTTCAGGCGAGCCAAAGTGTGCCTGATCCAATTGGGGTTCAGCAAAAGCAGATAGAAAGGTTTAATGAGCTTGTTAAAAAATATCCAGCTTATCTCTCAGAAAATGCATTTTGGATTTGGACCGCTCAGGGGCGTACAGAAAGCCATGAAGTTGGAAAGATTCAAGAACCAGATATTAAACTGGGCAATTTTCTATTCATAGGTAATTCTATCGCTAAAGTGCCAAACGAAATTACTGAAGATGATATTGAGTTAATTATAGATGAGCTAGAGTACCTTTACCCCGTTTATGAATATGTTCAATTAGGATTATATTCCGCAATTAGACTTGAAAAGATTGCAAGAATTTGTTTCAATTCAGAAGGTTGGGTAAAACCGTCAGGTACAAAAGGAAAAAGCAAAACAGCTAATACTCATGAAGCTAAATACGGCTTTGGACATGAAGAATGGTTGTTTGATTTTTCGAAACTAATTAAGGGATACCACTACGCTTCTCTAGAACCCATCCATAAATACAGGGATAAATACACCAATGAGGTTTTCAATATTCACCTTTACACGATAAACGGTACCACAAAAAAACGCTATTGGATAGGTGAATTGAGGGATGTAGAAGTGATTGATTATGATCATACCAAAAAGGCCATTGCTGAATATAAAAAGAATGGCTGGTACAAAGAGATGGAGGAGCAGTTGAATGATTTAGGGATACCGACAAATTTTTTGAACAAATGGGCAGACGATATTCTATTCAATGTCAGATTTAAGCCTGAGAATGCACATATTTTTGAAGAAAATATTGAAGTGGAGGCAAATGATAATGCAATTCCAAGTGCTAGGTATAATCTTTTAAACTATAAGGGGCTTCCGAAAGAACTCGAAGAATATCATGATGAACCTGATTTTGGCCCATCTTCAGAGAATTATGGTATTCCTAAATTTGCAGAATCCTCAAAAAGAGTGAGTGGGCCTAGGATATCAGAAATTCCTCATATTCACTATAGAATAACCGAAGGGCTTTATAAATACTTAAAAAAAGAAGGGTATAAGGTTGAATATGAAAGAAAAGTCAATATTTCTTCCAAAGTGGACATGATTGCCTGGGAAGAAAAGAAAGCGACTTTTTTTGAAATCAAGACTTATCCTAGTACCAAAGCCTGTATTAGGGAAGCTTTAGGGCAAATATTGGAATACTCTCTTTACCCATCAGACAACAAAGCATATAAGCTTGTTATTGTTTCGCAGAACAGGAGTGCTGGTCCAGATCAAAAATACATTAGACATCTTAGGGAGTCCTTAAATCTCAATTTGGAATATTGGGGTTTTGATTATGAAAAAAATGAAATTATTGAAATCATCAAATAAAAAATGACCGAATCAGCATTAATATCAAAAGTCTGGAATTTTGCGAATGTGCTCCGTGATGATGGCGTAGGCTATGGAGATTACTTGGAGCAGATTACCTATTTGCTCTTCCTGAAGATGGCGGATGAAATGTCCAAGCCACCTTATTCCAAGAAAATGACTTTCCCTAGGATTAAGGATACGGAAGGAACTGAGCTTGAAGATGGAGAGCTTTGTGATTGGGAGACCCTTTCCAAAAAAAGAGGAGCAGAATTGGAGGCGTACTATTCACAGATGCTTCGCTCACTGGGAACAGAGAAAGGAATTCTTGGCCAGATCTTTACCAAGTCACAGAACAAAATCCAAGATCCGGCAAAACTCCTTCGTGTGATCGATATGATTGGCAAGGAGCAATGGACTATGGTAGGAGCAGATATAAAAGGTGATATCTATGAAGGGCTGTTGGAGAAAAATGCATCCGATACTAAATCCGGTGCAGGACAGTATTTTACCCCAAGGGCATTGATTCAAGCTATGGTGGAATGCTTGGCACCTAAGCCAGGCAAGAAAATCCATGATCCAAGTTGCGGTACAGGAGGCTTTTTCCTTGCAGCTTACGATTACATCATAAATCACCATTCATTAGACAGCGACCAAAAGAAGTTTCTTAAAAACAGCACCTTCTCAGGAAATGAGATTGTTGCCGGAACAAGAAGGTTGTGTCTGATGAATATGTTCCTTCACAACATCGGAGAAATTGACGGAGAAACTTTTATCTCTCCAAATGATGCATTGATAGCAGATGAAGGCATTCGGGTTGATTACGTGCTTGCAAACCCTCCATTTGGGAAGAAGAGCAGCATGACAATCACCAATGAGGAAGGCGAACAAGAGAAACAAGATCTCAGCTATAACAGACAGGACTTCTGGGCCTCCACATCCAACAAGCAACTGAACTTCCTGCAACATATCCGATCACTACTGAAGATAACAGGTGAGGCAGCGGTGGTGTTGCCAGACAATGTGTTGTTTGAAGGAGGAGCCGGAGAAACAGTCCGTAAAGAGCTGTTGAAAACAACCGAACTACATACTATCCTTCGTCTTCCTACAGGGATTTTCTATGCAAATGGAGTGAAAGCGAACGTTCTTTTCTTTGATAATAAGCCTGCATCTAAAGAAGCTTGGACCAGGGATGTTTGGATTTACGATTACCGGACAAACATCCATCATACCCTGAAGAAGGGAACCATGCAACTAGAGGATTTGCGTGACTTTATCACGCTGTACAATCCCTCCAATCGACACAAACGAACTGAAACATACACTGATTCAAATCCCGACGGGCGTTGGAGGAAATTCAGTTATGAAGAAATCATCGCCAGAGACAAAACCAACCTTGATATCTTCTGGCTCAAAGATAAAAGCCTTGCAGATCTGGACAATCTACCCGATCCGGATGAATTGGCTTTAGAGATACTGGAAGATGTGGAGGCTGCTTTGGAGGGGTTTCGGGGGATAGTTGGGATATTGGAAAAGTAATAAATATCAAAATTGTCCTTAGATGAACTAAAAAATAACTTTCATCCTCACTTTGCCACATCTTTTTATTATCGCAATTGGCATTATGAATCCTATAGTGCCAAATTGCAATATCTAGATGAATACAATGAAAATTCAAAAAAATGAAAGAAAATTTCATGAAAAATTTAAAATAATGGAAGACAAAAATAATTACTAAATAATATTGGCATTGTTCCACTCACATTTTAAAGGGAAACCTATTTTTTAAATGCAACCAAACGATTGAAATGGTCCAGAATTGCTTCGGAGTAACTTCTAACTAATATTTCTTACGAAATCCATATTCATTCAAGGTATTGAAACAATAAAAGGTGGAATTAAAGTGTGATTTCTCCTATATCTGGAAACCGTAATCTAGTGCTATTGTACCTGATAAGGTTCATTGGGTTTTTTTTAAAAAGAAGCGAATTTAATAGAGAATTGCAATCTTTAATAAAGGTGATTTCCAGAGTTTTAGGATTGTTTAGTTTACACTATTTCTTTTACTATCTATAGGGATAAATGTAGTTTCCGGTGGAGTAAACTAGGTTTCCGTACCGTAAACTATTTTAGGTACCCGATTGAAAACTAGCAAACATCTCACAGGCTAAACACTAAGAGCATGAGTATTCCATTCGTAAATTACTGACAACCTATTTATTCAACTGGTATAACTAACTTCCCCCAGTATTTTTTTATATTTATGAATAAAATAGGTGGTCAACATGAAAAAAATATTTGACGTAGGTGGTGCTGAAGTTCGCCTAACCGAAAAAGAATTCCGTTTTGCAGAGCATTACCTATGCTCTTTCAATGCTACGGAGGCAGCCAAAGAGGCTGGGTATAGCCATCATTCTGCAAGGCAACAAGGCTATCAAAACCTTACAAAACCTTACATCAAAGAATATCTTCAGCATAGGGCCAGTCCCCATTTAAAAAGCCTTGAGGTCACCCAGGAAAGGATCATTAAGGAGTTGGCTACAATCGCATTTTCCAATGTTGGCGATTTTCTGAATTCAGATTGGTCGCTCAAAAATTTAGAAGACCTTGGCAACGGAAAAACTGGGGCTATCAAAACGGTGAAGAAGTCAGAGAATGGCCATGGGCTGCAGTTGTTTGATAAATTGGCGGCTTTGGAAAAGCTTTGGGAGTTGACAAATATAAATGGTGGATAAATGGGAAATAAGTTTTTGCAGTCTGCAATTGACTCATGGATTTCCCAGGCTCCTTCACTAGGCAAGTATTTTAATAATAACAGGTTTGCAAAACCATTTATAGAATTGGCATACCATGCAATTAAGTCTCCTGAATTTTGGGCTGAGCATGCGGAGGATTTTATTGATGGGTTGGTTTTTCTAAAGTTTGGTTTTGCAAAAAGTAATGATGATTATTTAGAAAATGCGGAAAAATGTTTGCGTCCGGTAAAGGATAAAATCATTGAACGTTTAAAATCTAAATCTTTCCAAAAAACATTGATTTCAAGGAATGTAACAGGAGAAGAGAGGCTTCCTATTCGGGTTCCTGAAATATACATCACTGTTAAGGAGTTATTGGCACTTAACGAGAGGTTAAAAGGATTTATTTTGACTGATGATGATGTTTCGAAACTCAAACAACATCTTTTGAAAGACAAAATAGATAGCTGGGGGCTGAATGATGAGAATAATGAAAGCTTAAATCTTCCGCTTAAATTGTATTACCCCAATATTTTTAATCCGAATGGATTCTTACTTTTTGATTACTTGATGAAAGATCAAAAATATAGTGGGCGAGGAGTCGTTACCGATATAAATTTTTTTTACCTAAAAATGGTATCGGATAGATATATACATGCAAAGGAAGAGGATTTTAAGAGATGGTTTGCGGAATATTATCCTGATTTCACAGAAATTGATAGGTTTCACAAATTAAGTAGGATCAAACCGAATGCCCAGAGGGTTGATCGATATAAGTCTGGTTTAGACTATATTAAATCGTATAAAGTTTAATTTTTTTTCTTTGTACAGCAAACTGTACAAGTAGGTTGATTCCTTGCTGCCGAATCAAATATGATACGGTATGCAGACCATCCAAATTACACAACTTTCTCCCGAACAATTCGAGGAGGCCATTAGAAAAGCTGTAAGGTCTCAATTAGAAACCTTAAAAAAGGAAATCAATCCCCAACAGCCCAAAGAAGAATACCTTTCTCGGAAGGAGGTTTCTGAGCTATTAAAAATCGAATTGAGTACCCTCCACAATTGGTGTAAAAAAGGGAAACTTCATCCTTATGGTATAGGGAATCGAGTCTATTTTTTGAGGTCGGATATTGAAAAGGCGTTGAAACCTTTAAATAGACAGGAACTATGAAGAGAGATAATAATTTTTCTTCCTTCACTATATTCTTTCAAGTTTAACGCCATTAAAATGATTGATGACGTTACACTAAAATGGCAAATTGATCCCCCCGAGCAGGAATGGGAGAGGACCAGAGAACCTTTCTATTATTTGGGATTTTTATTTGATCCTTCTTACAGGGATGGGTTTATAATTAAGTACGTCTCAAAATTCAGAAATTTGAGATTGGTTATAAAAGATGATATTTTTCTGATTTCTGGCTCTTGGCATAAATTTCACCATAGAGGAAATTATGGTGATTATACCTTGAAGGAGATTATAGAAACTATCGAGGAACTGAAAGAACGATTTGGTGAGAAATTCTTAAACGCTGAAATCACCAAGTTGACGATAGGGTGTAACGTTAGTCTAGAAGCCAATAAAATACTGCCTAAAATTATTGGGATTAATGGTAAAAAACCTTCAGATATGTTAGGGGGTACCAACCACCAACCTTATGGGAAGTATTTTAAAATGACTTTCTACAGGTTTAAGGTTTATGATAAGCAGTTTGAGGTAAAAAATCATGATGGTATAAAAATACCCCATGTTCTGAGGCTGGAAAAAGAGATAAAGATGAAAGGGGCCAGGAAACGAGCAAATAATCCAATTACCATTATTTCGGCTCTTGATCTTTTGAAACCGGAATTTTCATTTTTTTGTCAAACTGAGATGAAAGAATTCACCCAAAAATTAGAATTCTCAAAAGTTTTAATAGTCAGTGATTTAGATAAAGCAGCTGACATAGAAATTTATAAGTTGATGGGTGACATGGATTCAAGGCTGGCTTATAAAAAACTAGCTAACCCCAAAACCTATCGGTCAAAGCTAAAGAGATTTCAAGAATTGAAACAGAATTTTTCCCACTCCGATCCAGATCTAAGTGATTTAGTATCAAAAAAAGTTGAGGAAAAGATTTCGGAGTTGGTTGCCAGATCTCCACTTCTTAAAACAGGCTGATTGTCGTCTTTTTCTTTAATTTGCAGCAACCACGGCAAAGCATGTTTTTCCAACTTGTAATACAGTCAAAAAAAGGGGTAATTTTTACCTAAAACCGTCTGGATACTAAAAGTGGATTTTAATAAAGAATGGTTAAGAAGAAACCAACCGAAATTATAGGAATATCATTATTTTTAAAATTATTGATCTCTTTTTTATAAGAAATATAGGTCTTATTACCATTTAAAATAAATCATTGTAAAGATGATTTTGTATATTAAATAAAAAAAGTAATTCATTGAATGAAAACGGAAAAAATAACTAGTGTAATAGAATTTCTGAATTTAGTACAGAATTTTGAAAACCAAGATATCGCCCAATGGTTCTTTAGAGGACATGGAGATTCTAGTTTTACCTTGGTTCCGGGTTTGTACAGACTAAATGTATCCGATACTTTTTCTAATTGGAAAGACATTGAAAAATATATGATGGATTCCTTCAAAAGGGAAGCTCTGCCTTATTTAAAAATCACACCAAAAAGTGAAGAAGAATGGTTAACTTTAGCCCAGCATCATGGCTTGCCAACCCGTCTTTTAGACTGGACAGAAAGTCCATTGATTGCATTATACTTTGCCGTTGAAAATTATATGAATTCAAAAAATGCTAATGTATGGTGTTTTGGTGTGGCTTCTACAAATAATTGCAAACCTCAAAGTACTTTCATAGCACGTAGGATTAACACTGAAATTTCTACGTGTATTCTGTTGCCAAATCATATTTCACCAAGGGTGACGAATCAGTTGGGATGCTTTACAATACACGATTTACCGGAAGATCGAAAACCATTTGTCCCGTTTGACAACCAAAAGTCTTCTCATAATTCATTCCGTAGAATTCTAATAAAAAAACAGCATAAAATAAAAATTTTGAATGAACTATACTTTCTTGGAATTCATAAAGGATTAGTTTATCCAGGTATAGATGGTATTACTCAAAAGATAAAATATGAAGTAACAACAGAGCACTCAAGAAATAGTAAATTTTAATTTAAACCACAGCTTGGAAGAAGCTATATTTTTTTTAGGTAGTGAAAAAAATAAAACTATATATTTGATTTACTGGCGTATAAAATTCTCTTTCCTCTAAATGGTTTGCCAATGGTTTGCCAAAAAACGCAAAAACCCCTCCAAATTCACATCTGAAGGGGTTTTGTGTACCCAGGGCCGGAATCGAACCGGCACGCCCGAAGGCATTGGTGTTTGAGACCAACGCGTCTACCAGTTCCGCCACCTGGGCAAGTGTGGTATTTCCCATTCCTTGCTGAACGGGATGCAAATATGGGCAAAGAATTTTTTACAAACAAATATTTTGCCCCTCCGAAACCTCGTTTTTTTATCTTTTTTGTAGCCCAATCACACAAGGCCTATACTGCCAATGGGTTAATCCATTAATTATCAAAAATTTAAACTTCAAAATTGATAAAAATAGGACTGTCGTATCTTAAACCTAATAATTCTGCCCCATGCCCATGGTTAATGCCAATTTCCAATAAATCCAAGCTATTAAAGAATGCCCAACAATCGCCGGGTTCAACTTCATCGTAATTGGTTTGAAGTTGCTGAAGGGACTCCCTGCCAAAAACAATCTCAAATTTCCCGGGATTTAATTTTTCAAAGACCTCCTTGGGAATATTGGTGATCAGGTTGCCATAGATGTCTACCCGGAGCACATAGCCTACTATTTGTTTCTTGCTCGCCTTAAAGTGTCTTCCCATCATTTTTTTGATGGCTTGTAAAGGACCTCCAAAGTCATGAATGGCTGCACCACTGGCCACTTTGGCGGCTATTGGTGCTAGAATATCTTTTGCCGGAAAGGAACTGTTTTTTATATGAATGTCTGAAAATTTGACAATAATACCGGGATCATGATCTGCAAGCATGCTCAATACCCCATTGTTTGGCCCAATAAATATATGTTCATTAAGCTTGATGCCGACATAGCCGTCTGTAATGCTACTTGTAGTATTTAAGGCAACAAGGTGAACAGTGCCCTTAGGAAAATCGTTATAAATGGACCGCAATAAAAAAGCGGCATGGGCAATGTCATACAAAGCAATTTCATGGCTAATGTCAACAATGGTTAACTGGGGATTGATGGATAGCATTTTGGCCTTGACTGCTGGTACATAGTAGTCTGAGTTGCCAAAATCTGAAATGAATGTTACCAAAGCCATATAAGTAAGTCAATTAAAAATTCGTACTTTTGCGTTAAGGATGCACAAAAATAGGTATTTTTAATTTGTTTTTAGAATTAGGTAAACAGAAGAAAACATATTGGTAGAAAAAGTCATTACATTGGAAAACGTTTCCCTCCTGGATTTCCTGGGCTCGGAAAACGAAAATATCAGGCAGATTTCTGCCGCTTTTCCCCAGAGTAAAATTGTTTCTAGGGGCAATGAAATCAGAATCAAAGGACAAGCACCGGAAATTCTTAAAATCAATGATATTTTAAACATGCTTTTGGAGCATTTTAACCGCTATGGTTTGGTTACTCCGGAGAATGTGAAGGAATACATTGATTTGGAAGGTACCCCTCAAAAAAAATCAGAAAACATCAATGCAGTTATTCTCTATGGAAACAAAGGGGTAATTGTTCGTCCCAAATCCCCCAACCAGAAAAAACTAGTTGATGCTTCTTATAAAAATGACCTTGTTTTTGCTTTAGGTCCTGCCGGTACGGGTAAAACTTATATAGCGGTGGCTTTAGCAGTAAGGGCTTTGAAAAATAGGGAGGTAAAAAGGATTATCATTACTAGACCTGCAGTGGAAGCGGGAGAAAACCTTGGTTTCCTTCCCGGAGATCTTCAGGAAAAATTAGACCCTTATCTAAGGCCCATTTATGATGCTTTAAGTGATATGGTGCCTACCGAAAAGCTAAGGTTTTATCAGGAAAATAGGGTGATTGAAATCGCTCCTCTTGCCTATATGAGGGGGCGGACCTTGCATGATGCCTTTGTTTTGTTGGATGAAGCGCAAAACACCACCTCAGAACAAATCAAAATGTTCCTCACTAGAATGGGGCCTAATTCCAAAGTGATCATTACAGGGGACCAATCTCAAGTAGATCTCCCTACCCGGCAAAAATCAGGTTTGCGGGAATCGCTTCGAATTCTAAAAGGAGTAAAAGGAATAGGAGTGGTCAACCTTTCAGGAAGCGATGTGGTACGACATAAACTCGTAAAATCCATTATTGAAGCTTACGAGAAAAATGAAGTGGAAACGAAACCTGCCAAATGACCTTAGCAGTAAAAAAAATTACAGAGGAAAGTTCACTGGAAAAGGCTTTTTATATTCGTGAACAGGTTTTTGTAAAAGAACAAAATGTGGCTCCTGAAGAGGAATATGATTCCTTCGAAAACTTGGCAACACATTTTCTTGTTGTGGATGGAGACTTGGGCCTCGGGACTGCACGGTGGAGGTTTACCAAAACTGGCATCAAACTTGAAAGATTTGCTGTGCTAAAAGCCTATAGAGGGCTTGGTGTGGGAGGAATGTTGGTGAGAGCAGTGTTGGAAGATGTGTTGAAAGATCCCTCAAATAAGAATAAAACAATATATTTGCATGCCCAAGTGACAGCCTTGGGTTTGTATGAAAAGCACGGGTTTGAAAAAGTAGGGGCGCGCTTTATGGAATGTGATATTGCGCACTTCCTAATGTATTATAAACCAAAAGGATATTAAACAGAGTATTTTAATTTTAGTTAACAGTTTTTTTATGAAAAATTTTATAGGTGCATTGTTATTATTAGTGTTTTTTGGGAGTATTCAAGCAAAGGCACAATCTCTTGAAAATCCAGGTCTTCCTAAGAATGAGGTGAAATTAAATATTTTCAATACAATCATTAATGGCTCATTAGAGCTTGGTTACGAGCATTTTCTTGATCAAAATCAGTCTATAGGTTTTGGAATGACATTTATGGACCGCTTTGCCTATGTTGGTGATGGAGGAGATGGAAAAGATTTTCAGGCCACTAGTGCCACCTTGTCTTACAATTATTACTTTGTAACTGAATCAAACCCATCAGGAATTTACGTATTTCCTTTCTTGAAGTACAGGGGAGGATCCTTTACAGAAGTCTTGGAGGACGTTGGAACTGTAGAAACTTCTATGAATAGCTTTATCATTGGATTTGGTGCCGGATATAAATGGGTGCACAATGATAAGTTTGCGCTGGGTCCATACGTGAGTTTAGCCAGAGGCTTTAACGACGAAGTAAGCGATCGCTTTGAGCCGGTAGAGTTCAATGGAGGTTTTACCATTGGTTTTAGGTTCTAAAAACACTTTCAATATCTTCTTTATTAGAAGCCCATCAAATCCGGCTGGTTATGCTTGATTTGATGGGCTTTTTCTTTTTTTCTTATTAGTGGCTATAAACAGGATGTTTTTCCTATAGTTGATTTTATCCTAAAAGTTAACTAAATTCTATTTCGAAAGCCTTGGGTCAAGTTTACACAAAAGAGACATGTCTCTCTTGACCCAGGGACTCATGGATAACTGTCGATCAAGTTGGCAGCTTAATTATCAGTTAAGCGGTCAGGAGCTTCTGAAAGAATTCATCGGAAGATTAGTAAAGCGCTAGGGTTTAGGTGTTTTTTCCGTCCATACATGAAATTCAATGAATTTCCATTTATTCGTTATACCATTTTCTTTGTTGCCGGAGTTTTGCTCTACCCAATAACAAAGCAATTTTTTGGTGAAGCAATATTGGTCGGTCTGCTTTCTTGTTTAGTGGGCTATATAGGATTAACATTTGCCTACAGCCCCAAAAATAGGACTTATTTTAAGGCGCTACTTCCTTTTTTGGCCTACCTCTGTTTGCTTTTTTCCGGAATGTATGTGGCGTCTTTAAGAGATGTGGATTTAATTCCTGATCACCTGATTCACTTTTCTAAAATTAAAAGTTACTTGGCAGAGGTGAATGAGGCAGACCAAATCAAACCAAATAGCCTTGGGAATAGGCTGTCAGTCCAAGCTGTTGAAACCAGCGATGGATGGTTCCCGGCACAAGGAGAAGTTCAAATTTATCATCAAAGCACCATGCCTTTAGTGCCGGGGGCTGTGATTCATATAAAGGGTGCACCCCGTTTGATTGCTCCACCTGCCAATCCCTCCATGTTTGATTATTCGGAATACATGGCCAGAAAAGGGATTTATTTCAGTCATTTTATAGGGAAGAAATTCTCGCTGGTATCTAGGCCGGAAAAGGCCTCTTGGTCTTCTGTAATTGTTGCTTGGCGCCAATACTTAAAGGAGAAGATCGAGACCCATATTAAGGATTCTCAGGCGCAGCAAATTGCCTCGGCTTTATTATTAGGGCAAAAACAAGATTTGGATAAGGGGCTGAGAGAAGCTTATGCGACAGCTGGGGCCATGCATATTTTAGCCGTTTCAGGTTTGCATGTAGGCATTGTTTATGGCTTTTTTTTCTTACTGTTTAGGCCCACAAAAATGAAAGGATTAAAAAGAGCGACCTACCTATTAGGAATTGTCGGAGTGATTTGGTTTTACGCCATCTTAACCGGCCTTTCTCCTTCAGTACTTAGGTCGGCCACCATGTTTACTTTTATCTGTCTGGCACAAATGAATTCCAGAAACCCTTCCATTTTTAACCCCTTGGCCCTTTCAGCTTTGTTACTTTTGGTTTATGACCCCTTTTTGATCTATGCTGTAGGATTTCAATTAAGTTATGTCGCCTTATTGGGAATCTTATTATTTCAACCGCTTATTAGAAAAATTTGGCATCCTAAAACCAAAGGACTCCGATACCTTTGGGACATCACCAGTGTTGGGTTAGCGGCACAGTTGACCACTTTCCCTCTTGCGGTTCATTATTTCCATGTATTCCCTACCTATTTTATTTTTACCAATCTGCTAGCTATTCCGGCGGCATTTGTCATCATGTCTATTGGTGTTCCATTCTTATTGTTTGCAGCCGTTCCCAGTATGGCTCAAGTTCTTGGTTGGCTCTTGAATTATACCATTCAATTTCTGAATCTGGGAGTATTTGGCTTGCAGAAACTGCCTTTTGCTCGCATGGATGGTTTGTATATGCAATTGACTGAAATGATTTTGTACTGGGCCTTTCTCTTTGGCCTTTATCAATGGATTGAAGACAAGAAAAAATACAGGCTTGTGGCAATATTTGCCTTGGTTTTTGTGCTGGGATTTTATCGGATAATTTTAAGCTTAGATAGGGTTTCGGAGGAGTATATGGTCATCTACAAGCTTAATAAAGGTGTGGTAATGGATTACAACCACCAAGGCCAGCTTTATACAATTGAATGGGAGGTAGATGCTGAAGAGCTAAATTATAACATTCGACCCCATAGGGTCAAAGTAATGGGGGTGCCTTCAAAGCCTCTTGCTTTTTGGGTCAAGGAGGGGTTGTGTAGGATCTCTCTCCCGGGGAATAAAGAATTGCTGTTGGATGCCAATACTTTTTTGCCAACGGTATTTCAAGGTTTGAGCTTGTATTTTTGGGAGAATGGAAAATGGTGGCCACACCAAGAAGCTAGCCCTCAAGATCCCTTTTCTAAAGGAGCAATTAAAATAAGTTTCAACAATTAAGAGCAGGCCTTGTGAATGGGGCCGATGAAACGTAATTTGTATAAAAATTGTATGCAAAAAGCAGCTCAATTGCCACTCTATGGATAAACAAGATACTTCAGCGCTGGCAATCCTAAAGAAATTCTTTGGGTACCAAGATTTCCGCCCCCTTCAGGGAGAGATAGTTAAGGCTATTTCTGAGGGGAAGGATTCTTTGGTGTTATTGCCGACAGGTGGAGGGAAATCCATTTGTTTTCAGGTGCCGGCCCTGATGAATGAGGGACTTTGTTTGGTGATTAGTCCATTAATTGCCTTGATGAAGGATCAGGTAGATCAATTGAAAAGTAGGGGTGTTAAAGCCATGGCTATTCATTCCGGGCTAAGAAAAAGGGAGATTGATACCCTCTTGGACAATTGTGTTTATGGAGATTATAAATTTTTATATGTTTCTCCGGAAAGGCTAAAAACCGAGCTATTCATAGAGCGCTTCAAAAAAATGAATATCAACCTCATTGCAGTGGATGAAGCCCATTGTATTTCTCAATGGGGCTATGATTTTAGGCCTTCTTACTTGGAGATAGTCAAAATAAGAGCGTATTTCCCGGAGGTGCCTATGGTGGCCCTTACCGCATCTGCAACCCTTAAAGTAAGGGCTGATATTATAGAGAAATTGGAACTGAAAGCACCTTCTATTTTTGTAAAATCCTTTAGAAGGGAGAATTTATCTTATGCTGTTCGCTGGGTAGAGAATAAGCTGGAGAAGGCTGTAGAAATACTTCAAAAAGTGCCCGGAAGTGCCATTGTCTATACCAGAAGCAGGAAAGGTACCAAGGCTGCCGCACAGCAACTCAATCAGTTAGGGATTGCGGCCACTTTTTACCATGCAG
Source organism: Cyclobacterium sp. 1_MG-2023 (assembly GCF_030546805.1). Taxonomy (GTDB): domain Bacteria; phylum Bacteroidota; class Bacteroidia; order Cytophagales; family Cyclobacteriaceae; genus Cyclobacterium. The sequence continues at coordinate 78,211 of NZ_JAUOPC010000002.1, forward strand.
GCTTAGATCAGAATACAAGGAATGAACGACAAGGAAGTTGGATTCGGGGAGATATACGGGTGATGGTGGCTACCAATGCTTTTGGGATGGGGATAGACAAGGCGGATGTACGGTTGGTGATACATTTGGATCTTCCGGAAAACCTTGAAAACTATTACCAAGAAGCCGGAAGAGCGGGGCGTGATGGCATCAGGGCCTATGCGGTGCTTTTGGTACGAGAAAAAGACTGTATCGCTTTGAAGGAAATGGCAGAGATAGCCTACCCTCCCGAGGAGATGCTTAAAAAAGTATACCAGTGTTTGGCAAACTATTATCGACTGGCCGTAGGGAGTGCCAATATGGTGAGCTTTGATTTTGATTTTCTTGACTTTACCAGCTCCTATAATTTAGATATTTCGCTCACCTACAATTCCATAAAAGTTTTACAAGAAGAAGCTTTATTGCTTTTTTCTGAGAGTGTTTTCCTTCCTTCATCATTGCATTTTCTGGTTTCACAAAGCAAAGTATATGAAGCCCAGATTGCCTATGCCAAATTGGATCCATTGATTAAATTATTATTGCGAATGTATGGTGGAGAACTCTTTGTAAACTATATTCATATAAGTGAAAGTAAAATTGCCCAACTGCTGAAAGTCTCGGAGCAAGAGATTTTGCATATGTTGAAGAGGATGGATGAACTTGGGCTGGTAGATTATTCAGGGAGAAAAGATCAACCGCAAATAACCTTTGTTACACCTAGATTAGATGCAGGAGCTTTGCCTTTAAACAGAAAGAGAATAAGGGAAAGAAGAGAGGAAGCAGTTAGCAAAGCGGCAGAAATCATAGAATATGTTAAAAATAATAAAATTTGTCGTACGGGGCAGATTGTGAATTATTTTGGAGAGAAAAGTGATTTTACCTGTGGTATTTGTGACAATTGTGTTCAAAATAAAAAAGATAATAATAAGGCGTTTTTGAAGAAAAAATTGATTGATCAAATACTTAAAACTTTAACATCAGGAGTGGCGTTTTCATTAGAGGAGTTATTTACTGAAATCGGTGAAACCGTAGATGATTTTTCTGTTGGTTTGATTAGGGAATTGGAGGATGAGGGATTGATTTTCACAGAAAAAAATGGTAAAATCAAATTGAAATGAAGTTTATAGATTCATTATTAGGAAATCTGTTTACCGGAAAAAGTAACCGGGCAGTCATTAGGGAGAATTTTACCCGCTCACAGCAGGAAGAGCAGGAGGTTTCCTTATGGTTGGAAGGGGAAGAAGGGACAGGAACCTTGAAAATGGTCTATGATAATTACCATTTGAACCGGGCCGGAGTTAATAAACGTCCTGAAGTTCACCTGTTTCAATCTTCCTATGCCAATGGGTTTGCCGTGATATACAGTGATCCATTTACAATGGAGAGCTTCCCTAAATTGTTTTTTGGTTTGGGGCAAAGGATGTTGGATTTGGGATACAGGAAAGTAAGCATGGACCGTAAAATTGATGAAGTAAATGATCAAGTAAGGACGACTGAAAAATTGTACTTTAAACCCTTAACTTCAGGGGAGGCCTTTTCAGGAAAAATTGATCAGCTATTTGGAAATGTAAGCTTAGAAAAGATATATTTAGACAATAAGCCCGACTATCTGAAAGTTCTGGTAACATTGTATTCCGACAGGCAATACCATGATGCCAAGCCTTTTGACCAGTTTATGGATAAATTATTCAAAGCAGATTAGTATATGGACAGAGAAAATCTAAAGTGCTTGATTGAAAATTACAGGACACCATTTGAAGAGGAAAAAGCCATGGTACCCGGGTTTTTGGAACTTCTAAATGATCCTGATGCTTTCAAAAGAGAAAGAAAAGCCGGGCATTTCACAGCCTCTGCATGGATTGTAAATAAAAGGCGTACACATGCGCTACTTACGCTCCACAGAAAACTTCAGCGTTGGCTCCAATTAGGGGGCCATGCAGATGGTAATGAAAACCTTTTGGAAGTAGCTTTAAAGGAAGCGCAGGAAGAAAGTGGTTTACAATCCATCCGATTGGTAGACAAATCTATCTTTGATTTGGATCGGCATGTGATTCCGGCAAATGATAAGGAAGAAAGACATTTTCATTATGATGTTAGGTTCTTAATAGAAGCAGAAATGGATGAGCCGCTGATCATAAGCCCGGAGAGCAAGGATCTTGCATGGGTGGGCTTTGACCTGACTGCAGAATTGGTTGGTTTCAATGATTCAGTATTGAGGATGTTGGAGAAAACCAGTAAATCTGAGATTCTATTGTAAGACTTTTCTTAGTACTTGTTTTTTGTTCAAACCTTAAGTGGTTTGTGCATCAAGTATTCTTATCTTTGCAAAAAAATAATGAAATGCGTAAAAATATATGGAGTAGCTTCATTGTTCTCTTTTTCCTGATTTCCTGCCAACCTTCTTCGGAGGAGCTGTTTGAAGCCGGGATAGTGGCTTTGGATGAACAGGATTTTGACACAGCAATTGGGCATTTAAACAGACTGGTGGAAAATGACACTAGTCATGCTCCGGCGTGGAATGCCAGGGGGGTGATATTTTTCCAAACCGGTAAATGGGATGATGCCATTGATTCTTTTTCCAGATCCATTGAATTGGATGAAAACAACTATAAGCCCTTTTTTAATAGGGGAAATGTTTACATGGAAAAAGAGGAATATAAAAAGGCCTTGGTTGATTATAACCGGGCAAACGGCCTTGATTTTAATCAGGTAGATATCTATTACAACCGTGGTCTTGCCCTGTTGGGGCTTGAAATGTATGAAGATGCCTTGATTGATTTTGACAAGGCGCTGCACGCAAATCCTGAACAACCACAGGTTTTATTCAACAAAGCAAAAGCCCATTTGGGTAATAATGACCCCTTAACTGCTATCGCTACTTTAGAAGAGTTGACCAGAATAGATAAGCGAAATGGCGCTGCTTTTTACCTTTTGGGTGTAACGGAAATGAGTGCCCTGGGTAACAAAGATAAAGGCTGTGAGTATCTTCAAACGGCCTTGTCCTTGGGGTATACGCAAGCAAAAGATTGGATAGACGAATTTTGCGCGGAATAATGGCTGAGATTGGTAAAGACATTGAAAAATCGGCAGCATTATTGTCCGACGGGCAATTGGTCGCTATTCCCACAGAGACGGTTTATGGATTGGCTGGAAATGCTTTAGATGAAAATGCAGTATTGCAGATTTTTAAAGCGAAAAATAGGCCGAAATTTGACCCTTTAATTGTCCATTTACCGGGCATTGATCAGGTGCATGCCTATGTTGAATTCATCCCGGATGAGTTAAAGGCCTTGGCGGAAGCTTTTTGGCCTGGACCCCTTACATTACTACTGCCAAAAAAAACCATTATTCCTGACTTGGTCACTAGTGGCTTGTCAAAGGTGGGCGTAAGGGTGCCCAACCATCCTTTGACGCGTAGTTTATTGGATTTGGTGGATTTCCCCTTGGCTGCTCCAAGTGCCAATCCTTTTGGTTATATCAGTCCTACTAGTGCCAGCCATGTAGCGAATCACCTCGGCGACAAGTTGTCCTATATTTTGGATGGAGGTTCTTGTGATGTTGGTTTGGAAAGCACCATTGTAGGCATGGAGCAAGGTCAAGTGATTATTTACCGGCTTGGAGGGGTATCAGTAAATGATATAGAAAAGTTGGTAGGTAATGTATTGATTTTACCTCAGTCAAGTAGCAATCCCCAATCACCGGGGATGTTAAAAAGCCATTATGCGCCAAGAAAGCCGATGGTTTTAGGGAATTTGGATGAGTTGATGCAACAATACCATAATGACAAAGAAAATTTAGCTGTACTTTCTTTTAAACGGTTTTTTCCTGAAGTAAAGGCAGTAAATCAAGTAGTATTAAGTGAATCAGGTGATTATGACGAAGCCGCAAGAAACCTGTTTTCCGCCATGCGTTCCTTGGATGATACCGCCGCTACAATAATTTTGGCTGAGGAATTACCGGAAATACATTTGGGTAAAGCGATAAATGATCGGTTAAGAAGGGCTGCTGCCAAATAAAATGTTTATTTTTGACGTATATATTAAACCTACAAAGCATGAACAATCGAATTAAAACAGTAGATAACGTTGATTTCAGTGGAAAAAAAGCACTTGTTAGGGTGGATTTTAACGTTCCTTTGGACGATCAACATACCATTACAGACAATACGAGAATTGTATCTGCAGTCCCAACCATCAAAAAAATCCTTAATGATGGAGGATCAGTTGTGCTAATGTCTCACCTTGGAAGACCCAAATCTGGTCCTGAGGATAAGTTTTCCCTTAGGCACATTATCACTGAGTTGAACAAAGAACTTGAAGTATCGGTGAAATTTGCCAAAGATTGTATTGGCACAGAAGCGACTCAGTTGTCTACAAGTCTTAATCCGGGAGAAGTTTTATTATTGGAAAACTTAAGGTTCCACAAAGAAGAGACAAAAGGAGACAAGGAGTTTGCAAGAAAATTAGCACAGCATGGAGACATTTACGTAAATGATGCATTTGGTACGGCACATAGAGCACATGCCTCCACTGCAATTGTTGCTGAGTTTTTCAATGACAAAGTGGCCGGCTATTTGATGCAGGCAGAACTTGAAAACGCAGAGAAAGTTTTGGGTTCTCCTGAAAGGCCATTTACAGCCATTATGGGAGGAGCAAAAATTTCCGATAAAATTTTGCTCATAGATAAATTGTTAGACAAGGTTGATAACTTGATCATTGGTGGTGGGATGTCTTATACCTTTGCCAAGGCTCAAGGTGGAACCATAGGCGATTCCTTGCTTGAAGCAGATAAGATGCCCCTTGCCCTGGAGCTTATAGAAAAGGCCAAGCAAAAGAATGTAAACCTTATTCTCCCTGATGATGCGGTTACCAGCACAGACTTTGCAAATGATGCAGAACAAAGTACAGCCAAAAAAGGACAAATTCCTGATGGTTGGATGGGATTGGATATTGGTCCGGATACAAGAGTGAAATTTGCAAATATTTTAAAAGACTCTAAAACAATTCTTTGGAATGGTCCTATGGGTGTTTTTGAAATGAGTAGCTTTGAAAAAGGCACCAAAGCAGTAGCAGAAGCAGTTGTTGCAGCCACTGAAAATGGATCTTTTACCCTAATTGGTGGTGGAGATTCAGCTGCAGCTGTGAATAAGTTTGGCTTTGGAGAAAAAGTTTCCTTTGTATCTACAGGTGGAGGCGCATTGTTAGAGTTGATGGAAGGAAAAGTTTTACCGGGTGTAAAAGCTTTAGAGCCATAAAATTGGGTTATACTCAACACAACTAATTGCTTTAAAAGCAGGAGATGAAAGGAGCTTAGTTTTTTTATTAAACTTTCATTTCTGTGCTTCTTATATATGAATATTAGTCAGACACCGTTATCTTTATAACGGTGTCTGCTTTTTTACAAGCATTTTTATTGCTGAATCAAATTTAATTACCCATTGTTCGGTTAATAATTATTGGAGATAAGTGGATGCTAAAGGATGAGTATTTGATACTGTATTCACCCAATTAAAGAATTTTAGCCTAGAACAGTAGTGAAGGCCTCTACTTCCGGATTGATTTTCATTTGAACCATGTCCATAGAAATTAATCATCTTTCAAAAAGTTTTGGGGAGCAAAAAGTGCTCAATGATATAAGCTTTCAAGCAAGCCCCGGTCAGGTTTTAGGTTTTTTGGGACCCAATGGTGCCGGCAAATCTACCACCATGAAAATCATTACCGGTTATTTACAAGCCGATGCAGGAGAAGCTTTGGTCAACGGGATTTCTGTTAAGAAGCACCCCATAGCTGTGAGTAAATTAATTGGTTACCTCCCGGAACACAATCCCTTGTATGATGAAATGTATATTCCTGAATTTTTATCCTTTATAGGAGGGCTTTACCAGATGAAGAAAAAGCATCGCCTGGAAAGGGTGGAAATGGTGATGGATCAGTGTGGTTTAACAGAAGAAAGGCACAAAAGAATAGGTAATTTGTCCAAAGGCTATAGGCAAAGGGTTGGGTTGGCGAAAAGCCTTGTCCACGACCCTGAAATTATCATCTTAGATGAGCCAACCACCGGATTGGACCCCAACCAATTGGTTGAAATAAGGCAACTTATTAAAGCGATTAGCCAGGATAAAACGCTAGTTTTAAGTACGCATATCATGCAGGAAGTGGAGATATTATGCGACAAAGTGGTGATAATAAAAAAGGGGAAAGTGGTAGCCCAAGATGCCCTGCAGAGCCTTAAAGCCAAAGCAGGAAAATCTATCGTTTTGTTGGAAACCGAAGAAAGCTTAGAAACCGAATGGCTTGATGGACTTTCCTACAGTAATGTAGAAATAAAACAGCCCGGACAAATGGCCTTCACTTGCAAGGATCCTAAAAAATTAAGAGCTGAGATTATTGAATTGGTTCAAAGTCGGGGGCTTAATCTGGTAAGCATTCGTCAGGAAGAGAAGAACCTGGAATCAGTTTTTCAAAGCTTAACTCAAAATTAGTAGTATGCTAAGTCTGTTTAAAAAAGAGGTCAATGCTTTTTTTAGTAATTTATCTGCCTATCTAATTACTGCTGTTTTCTTGGTTTCATTGGGTTTGATTGTATGGGTGTTTCCTGGTACCAGTGTTTTAGACTATGGTTATGCAGATCTTGAACCTTTGTTTAGTTATACTCCATTTGTTTTTATATTTCTTCTGCCGGCAATTACGATGAGGATGGTAGCTGAGGAAAAAAAATCCGGAACTTGGGAGTTGTTAAAGACTTCCCCTTTGAAAAATTACCAGATAGTACTTGCCAAATACTTGGCTGCCTTAGTGCTTTTGTTTTTTTCTCTTATTCCTACCTTGGTTTACTATTTCAGTATTGTTCAGCTAGGTGATACCATTGGCAATATAGACAGTGCCGGATTTTTCGGTGCTTATATAGGATTGTTTTTGGTGGGTGCCTTATTTGCTGCTGTGGGTTTATTTAGTTCCTCCATTACTTCCAATCAAATTGTTTCTTTTGTGGTTGCCGTTTTCTTGTCTTTTCTCTTGTATGGAGGGATTGGTGCATTGGCCACCTTGAGCTCAGGAGATCAAGCATTATTGTTACAAGGACTGGGGGCAGACTTTCATTATGAACAAATGGGAAGAGGGGTAATTGTCTCAGAAAACATTTATTATTTCATTGGAATGATACTTACCTTTTTGGTATGTTCCTGGGTTATGATCAATAAAGATGAATAGAAAATACAGCGCTCTACTTTACGGAATCTTGGCCATATCATTGATTTGGTTTTTGGTCCTTAATTTGGACAAATGGTGGTCTTTTAGACTCGATATGACCGAAGAGGGGAAGTACAGCATCGGGCAGGCCACCCTAGATGTACTGGAAGATATGGACGGACCATTGGAGGTAGATATTTTGTTGATGGGAGACTTGCCTCCGGGAATGAAGCGATTTCAAAGGAATATTGAACAAATCCTGAAAACCTTCCGCTCCTATAGCCGGGAGGAAATTAGTATTAATTATGTGGATCCTTTAGCTGTTGCAGGGGATAGTAGTGAACAATATATTATCAAATTGGCAGATTATGGCATCAATCCCACCAATCTGCATTCCAACAGGAACGGGACACAAGCTACACAGCTGATTTTTCCGGGAATAGTATTGAGGTCTCCTACCAAAGAAACCGGCGTTTTGCTGCTGAAGGGAGAACTGGGCATGGGGCCTGAGGAAACCTTGAACTTGTCCATTGAAAATTTGGAGTTTGAAATTGGACAGGCGATTAAAAGGTTGTATGCCGTAAATAAGCGCGCTATTGGAATAATAATAGGGCAAGGAGAAATGGAAGAGGATGAAGGGTATGGCATGGTGGAGGCTCTTAATGAGGATTTCGAAGTGTATAAAGTTCCTTTTGAGCAAGCCAAAAGTGTGGAGGATCTTTTGACATTTGAGGTTTTGATTGTGGCAGGTCCCAAAGTCGCCTATGGAGAAAGGGAAAAATATTTGTTGGACCAATTTCTAATGTATGGTGGCAATATTCTTTTCATGATGGACCAAATGACCATTAACCTTGAAGAAGCAGGAGGGAATGGAACGGTGGCCATGCCTTTTGATTCCGGTATCGATGACCTGCTTTTTCGTTATGGGGTACGGATTAATAAGGATTTGATTAAGGATTTGAATTTTGGCTATTATCCGGTAGTTTCAGGTGAGTTTGGCAATCAACCTCAAATTGTTCCTTTGCCCTGGCCATTTTATGTGCAAGCTGGAAAAATGGCAAGCCATCCGATCACCAAAGGCTTAGATTTGGTGCAGTTTCGCTTTGTTAGTAGCATTGATACCGTGAAAGCTGATCAGGTGAAGAAGACACCTTTAATTTTTTCCAGCAATTATAGCCGAAGGGAAAGTGCCCCTGTTAGGGTGGCTTTTAAAGACATGTCAAAAGAACCTGATATAAAATCATTCAATAGCGGAAGCCTTCCTTTGGTTTACCTTTTGGAAGGCAAGTTCACATCCTTTTTCAAAAACCGTTTTGTGCCGGATGAATTTGATGCAAGCAAAATTCTGCCTGAAAGCAATGGAGGTAAGATTTTGGTGGCCGGTGATGCGGAAGTTTTTAAAAGCTGGGTAAAACCTCAAGATCAAATACCACTGCCTTTAGGAAACAATCCCTTCTCTGAAAAAAGCACGGCAAATAGGACCTTCTTGCAAAATACGGTGAATTATATGGTATACCCTGAGGGGATCATTGCCAGTAAAAATAAGGAGTTTGAAATCCGCCCACTGAACAAAGTGAAAATAAAACAACAGCGATCCATGTGGCAGGTGATTAATGTGGTGCTGCCGGTGCTATTGGTGATTTTTATTGGTTGGCTCAAACAGTTTCTTAGGAAGAGAAAATATGTGAAATGACGGGGTTTTTAAATTTGATTTAAAAAATCAAATTAATTTTATCCGATCAAATTAAAACCATATGAGGGCTTTTGTAATTTTATTTATAACTTTACCCTGTTAAATCCATCGGAATTTAAAATTGCGTCTCAATTGCTGAGAAGCATTGGCTAAAAAGGCTAAATTTTACGATACCGAGTAATAATTTGGATTTGCGATAATTTTTATTGTGACTGAATTAAAAAAAACAAACATATGAAATTTATTGTTTCTTCTTCTTCACTTTTGAAGCATCTCTCCGCAATAAATGGGGTGGTAACCACCAACCCCGTTGTGCCTATTTTAGAGAACTTCCTTTTCGAAATATTGGACAGCAAGCTTACGGTTACAGCTTCCGATTTGCAAACATCAATGACTACGGAAATTGAGGTGGAGGCAAAGGAGGACGGTAATATTGCAGTTCCTGCGAAAATCCTGATTGAAACACTAAAAAATCTTCCCGAACAACCTGTAACCTTTAGCATAGATAAGGAAACTTACAGTGTTGAAATCAGTTCAGACAACGGACGTTATAAATTGGCCGGTGAAAACGCTACGGATTTTCCTAGGATTCCTAGTGTGACCAATGCTTCCACTGTAGAGATGTCTACAGATGTTTTGAGTAGCGCCATTGCCAATACCATTTTTGCTACAAGTAATGATGAGTTGAGACCTGCAATGACCGGTGTGTTTATAAACCTAAGCAGTACCAATACTACTTTTGTAGCTACTGATGGGCATCGATTGATCCGTTATAGAAGGGTTGATATTGCTTCTCAGGAAGCTTCCAGTATAATTGTGCCAAGGAAAGCCCTCAATCTTTTGAAGTCTACCCTCCCGGCCGAAAATGTACCGGTGACCGTTGAGTTTAATAGTAGCAATGCCTATTTTAAGTTCAACAATATCAAAATGATTTGTAGGTTGATTGATGAGCGTTTCCCTGATTATGAAAATGTAATCCCTGCAGACAATAACAATGACATGGTCATTAATAGGCAAGAATTTTTAGGATCATTAAAAAGAATTGCCATTTATGCCAATAAAACCACCCATCAGGTAAGGTTGAAATTGACAGGAAGTGAATTGCAAATTTCAGCCGAAGATCTTGACTTCTCCAATGAAGCAAATGAGAGATTATCTTGTGAGCATGAAGGAGAGGACATAGAGATAGGCTTTAACGCTAAGTTTTTAGTAGAAATGTTAAACAATATTTCAGCCAAGGAAGTGACCTTGAAATTTAGCGCTCCCAATAGAGCAGGCTTGATTTTACCTTCTGATCTTAATGAAAATGAAGATATCTTGATGCTTGTAATGCCGGTAATGTTGAGCAATTACGTTTAAAATATTAACCTTACATTCAAAATTTTTCATAAAAGCCCTGTTTTTCAGGGCTTTTTTTTATCTAATTTATTTTTGATAGATCAGGGTTTTGTACTGTGTTTTCCTTTAAATGGATACCCTCTTGTAGGTGTTGATATCGCTTCAAAATCAGTCACTTCGTTATTGTTTAGCAATTTTCTTTTGGTTGCAACCCTCCCTGAGAAAGTTAAAGTGAAGCATCAAGAACTCTATTAAATAATCCTACTTGAAATTTATCATCGGGGACTGTTTGACTTTTAACTTGCTGCTATTATGGAAAAGTCAACATCTGAATGTCGATGATATTTATTACGACCAATTTATTGCTCTTCCCTTTTTAAATCATTTTTTAATAAAATATAGGCAATGGCAAACATCTTCAGTTTCTTTTGAACTGCCGAAATGAGAAGGGTTTCAATCGGTTTTCTACCTAAAAAAATATTTAAATCAAAGTTTAGCATGGAATTTGAATTATATCCCTAAAAAATTGACTAAAAATAAACCGATTGTGAAGATGAGTAAATTAAAAGGTAAAAAAATAGCTTTAATTACAGAGAAAGGATTTGAAGAGGTGGAATTTACTTCACCAAAATCAGCATTGGAGAACCAAGGAGCTATAGTGGAGGTGATTTCACCCAACGAAGGAACGATTAAGTCTTGGGATAAGGTGGACTGGGGCAAGGATTTCAAAGTGGATAAGACCTTGGAGGAAGCCAAGCCTGAAGATTATGACGCTGTATTGGTTCCGGGCGGAGTTTTGAATCCGGATAAGTTACGTACAAATGAAGATGCCGTGGCCTTTATCAAACATTTCTTCTCTCTGGGCAAACCGGTAGCTTCCATCTGTCATGGGCCTCAAGTGTTAATAGAAACCGGTGAGCTGGCAGGTAGGAAAATGACCTCTTTTCCTTCAATAAAACAGGATATTATTAATGCCGGTGCGGAATGGTTTGATCAGGAATGTGTCTGTGATCAGGGACTGGTTACTTCAAGGTCACCAAAAGATCTTGAAGCTTTCAATCAAAAAATGGTAGAAGAAATAGCCGAAGGGAAGCATGAGTTTCAAAGTTCACATTGATCGATTAATCTTAAGGAAACAAAAAGTAATAAAAGGGCTCTATACGCAATACCTGTTTGAAAAGGAGGCGGTAAAGCCCTTTTTTCAACCTGCCTTATGGTATGTGTTGATATTTGTTTTGTTTAGTGCTTGTCAAGCAGAGAAGCTTTTTAACAGTCAAAATCCTTATCAAAATTATCTCAATACCTTGGATAAATCAGGCTTGGAGAATTATGGGATTGCTCAAAGGTGGATCAATCAGGGAAAGCTGATACATGCATCCAATATGACTGCGCTTAACTTGCCTTATAATGAGATGACTTACTTTGATCCTTCAAAGGTGGAAGCTCTTTTTCTGCAATACGAGGTGAAAGAAGGAAATAATATAAGTATTAGCGCTGATGTATTGACAGACTCCTCAACGGTGTATTTTATCGATGTGTTTGGAAGGGATGTGAATGAATTCACTCCCCTTCACTATTCCGAAGATCAGCAGAAAATTGAATATACCGTCAAACAAGATGGGGAACATGTGCTGAGAGTGCAGCCTGAATTGCTCGGTGGAGGAGCTGTTGTCCTAAGCATAGAAGTTTCCGGATCCCTTGCCTTTCCATTGCCTGACATGCAATCCAATCAGATTGCCAGTTTTTGGGGAGATGCCAGAAGTGGCGGTGCCAGAAAGCATGAAGGAGTGGATGTATTTGCCAAAAGAGGCACACCTGTTCGGGCTGTGGTTAATGGAGTGGTAAGGAGAACTGGCCAAAACCGATTGGGAGGTAATGTCGTTTGGGTGAATTCAGGCAGGTACAATTATTATTATGCTCACTTGGATAGTCAGCTTGTTAGGGCAGGGCAAGCAGTGTCCAAAGGAGATACCCTAGGCACGGTAGGCAATACCGGAAATGCCATTACCACTGCTCCGCACCTGCATTTTGGCATATACCGAAGGGGAAGAGGGGCTGTTGATCCCTTTCCATTTATTCAAGCTGCCGTAAAGCCCAAAGAAATTGCAGCTTCAGACAGTGTTTCCCTGAAAGAGTATGGGGTCATTGCTGTTAATAGTGGGAATTTACGTGCCTCACCAGATTTAAAATCAAAAGTAATAGCAAAGCATCCTAGGTTTACATATTTCGATATTTTGGCGAAAAGTGGGGATTGGTTTAGGATACAATTTCCGGATCAATCAATAGGCTTTGCCCATCAGTCCATACTTGCTATCACAAATCCTCAAACCAAGGAAATAGCGCTTGAACCAACAGATGTTTTATTTGAGTTTTTTGATCGTGGCTTACTCCCTTCCTCCAACTTTGTAGGGCAAGGAAAGGTACTTGGCACTTTCAGAGATCTGGTTCATGTACAATTAAAATCTGGGACAAGATTATGGATGAAGGAAAGGTGAAAGTAGTCAGATGTCATGAACATTCAACCGCCTATTTTCAGCTGCTAAGTTAACCTCTTTTTACTTTTTGTTTATTTCCACATTGGAAAACCATATGATTTTCTCTCCATTCTTCATTCGGTGATCCAAGGCAATCTTTATTCTACCAAAATCTTTTTCATTTTCCCAAGTAAAGGCCCTCCCTTCAGCGGCATTCCCTTTTCTAAATACCCATTCTTTGATCATATTGTTATCATCGACGTAAAGGTCGTATGCATCCCCCGGAGTATAACCATTTTCATTGTTGTATAGGATGGTAAGTTTGGTGGTGGGATCCCCGTTGATGGGTGAGTTTTGGTTTTCAGTGATTTCTGTAGCGTACCCTTCATCCCAAGCCAATTGGAATGGGTAGAGCAACCAATATTTGTCGTTGATGAATTTATGGTCAACATCTTTTAATTGTTCCGTCTTCTCTGCAATCAGGTAAGTGACACTAGTATCGGCATCAGAATAGGAGACTTCACCTTTGACCAGGTCCCACTTCCAATCTCTGACCATGACGGTGGTGCTATCCCTTCTTACGTTCCAGGTATAAGAGATTGATTGTACCTCATCCAACTGATCATAACCGTATGCTTTTGCTATTTTCATAGGAAGGGTGTCGGCGGTGTTGCTTACTTGGCTTTCACAACCTAACAACACAAGTAGACTGAATATTAAAGAGAGGAATGAAGGTTTCATAATATTATTTTTTAGGTCAGTATAATTCAATGTAATCAAAAAAGGCGATTGGGCCATATGGTTTACGCATTTATTGTTTGCTATGGAGCCATTGATATCTTTTTCCCGGAAAGGCCTTTACAAAGCCCAGAAATTCTAAATTGAGTAGTTTAACCGCCAAGGTGCTTATAGGAACATTTAAATCATGACTCAGCCAATTTACTTCCACTTCCTTCTTGTCGAAAATTCTTTCCAGGATTTTGTTCTCCAAGGGGTCGAGCAAAGAAGTGTCAGGAAAAATCTTTTGGGTAGGGGATTTTCCTGATTCCATGTCCCATGACAAGGAGTTCACTATTTCTTTGGAACTCATGTAGATGCCGGCTTTCATGTTTCTTATCAGGTCGTTGCAGCCTTCACTGTATTTGGATTGGAGATTCCCCGGCACGGCAAATACCTCACGGTTATAACTGTAGGCGATTTCTGCTGTGATCAGTGCACCGCCTTTTTTGGCTGCTTCCACCACAATCAAAGCATCTGATAGACCGGCTATGATTCGATTTCGCTGAGGGAAGTTACTTGGGCTCATTTCGGTGCCTAATTTATACTCAGTAAGCAGTCCACCACAATCCATCATTTGCTCTGCTATTTTCCTGTGTGTGGAAGGATAAATGGTGTTGAGGTCGGAGCCCATCACTCCGATGGTTGGTAAGTTTCTAGCCAAAGCAGCCCGGTGGGCCTCTATATCTATGCCGTATGCCAACCCGCTGATAATGCAAGGCTGAAACCGAGAAAGTTCCTCGGTGATTTGCTGGGTTATATTTTTACCATATTGGGTAGCTTTTCTAGTGCCTACTATACCTAATGTTTTTTTGGGATTAAGATCTAATTTTCCTTTGCTGAATAGCACAGGAGGGGCATCGGGGATAGACTTTAATCGACTGGGGTAGCTTTCTTCCTGAAAACAATGAACCCGAATTTGGTTTCGATTGGCAGCTTCTACTATTTGTTCGGCCTCTTTGAGATAATTTAGTTTTTTCTTTCTGAAGGCCAGTAATTTTGGGCCTATGCCTTGGATTCTTTCCAACTTGCCGGAAGGTAGGTTAAAAAAAGAGGCGGCAGATCCACAGTGTAAAATGATTTTTTTATAGGTTCCCGGCCCTAATTTTGGGATCAAACTTAGGGCTATTGCATAGAAATAATCATTATTCGGCGGGCTTGTCATTCAGATTGTCTTTGATTTCTGTCAAAAAACCTCTGATTTCATGTAGTCTTTGGATCATAGCTGCTTTGTCCTGAACCTTATGCATGTCCCTTTTGATAATCTCCTGGGCACCTGTGAGCGTATAGCCTTTTTCTTTTACCAGATGAAAAATCAACTGAATCTTTTCAATATCATCGATGGTAAATCTACGGTTTCCCTTTTTGTCTTTTTTAGGCTTGATGATGTCAAATTCACCTTCCCAATACCTAATCAAGGATGTGGCAACCTTAAACTTATCGGCAACTTCGCCAATCGAATAATACTTTTTTTCAATATCTTTTTCTTTGTAAGGCAATTTTCTGGTGTTTTTTTAATCAAAAATATAAAAATTATCCATTATATAGAAAGCAATCGTAGCTATTAATTTTTTAAGCTTCCGCAAAGTTGAATAGTAGCAAAAAAAAGGCCCTTTCTTCAATTTCTAAAGAAAGGGCCCTTAAATTTTTTTGAATGTTTGCTTTAAGAAAGGGATTGGTTTTCTCTGGAAGCCAATTCAAGGATTTTATCAAACTCCGTTGGTTCAAGGTCTTTAAAGAAATAATTGACCGGATTAACAAATTTGTCGTCCTTGATTACCTCATAATGAACATGAGGAGCTGTAGATGAACCGGTATTTCCCACCGTACCTATTTTGTCTCCTCGTTTGATTTTGTCTCCAACTTTTACATTGAAGTCATTCATATGGGCATATCTGGTTTTGAAACCAAATCCATGGTCTATCATGATAGATTTTCCATAACCTCCAAACTCCGTCCTGACACTTTGTACCACACCATCACCTGTAGAATAGATAGGCGTACCTTTAGGGGCTGAGAAGTCGATACCTGTGTGCATTTTTTTCACCTTAAGAATAGGGTGTAGGCGTATTCCATAACCTGAAGCTAGCCTGTTTAACTCCTCATTGTGTATGGGTTGAATCGCAGGGATTGACGCCCAATACTCTTCTTTATTTAGCGCGGTTTCAGACAGTTCATTGTAAGATTCCCATTGAATATACAACTGTTTTTTAAGCGTTTCCACTTTATTGGCAACAGAGATGATCATCTTACCTTGATTAAGGCCTTTTTCTTTGATGTCTCTAAACCTATCAGATCCACCATATCCTGCATTTCTAACTGAGTTGGGAATTGGTTCAGATTCAAAAATAACCCTGTACAGGTTGTCATCTCGTTCTTGGAGGTCAGCCATCATGGTATTCAATTGCGCCACCTCTTGTTCCAGTAGTTCGTAATAAAGGTTGAGCTCTTTGTTTTCCCTTTTTAGGATTAATTCTTTGGGGCTGTCAAAGTAATAATGGAACACGAGAAGTATGCCGACAGCTAATATTGAGGACAAGGATAAGAATCCCAATACATTTAAAGTGACATCCCATTTGCTCTTAACATACCTTTCGTATTTACAAGTTTTGGGATCGTAATAATATTTTATTCTACTCATTTAACAAATAGTACGTTAAAACTTCTAATTTTGTAATCCGAAAAAACCCAGTAGATTAAGCTACTTTGTAGGGAAGTAGATAGTTGGGAGTTTGGTTACAAAGATAATTCAAAAACTTTAAATATTCCAAGTAATTCATTCTAAGGTAAATAAACATGAATTCCAAACAAATAAGAAGCCATTTCATTGATTTTTTTCAATCTAAAGCGCATCAGTTTGTTCCATCTGCACCAATAGTTGTGAAAAACGATCCCACATTGATGTTTACCAATGCTGGAATGAATCAATTTAAGGATTATTTTTTAGGCAATGAAAATCCTGAACATATTCGCGTTACTAACAGTCAAAAGTGCCTCAGAGTTTCAGGAAAGCACAATGATTTAGAAGAAGTAGGAGTTGATACCTACCATCATACCATGTTTGAAATGATGGGCAACTGGTCATTTGGGGATTATTTCAAGAAAGATGCAATCAGTTGGGCTTGGGAATTGTTGACTGAAGTCTACCAATTGCCGAAAGATAGGCTGTATATCACCGTTTTTGGTGGAGACAAGGCCGATCAATTGGAGCAAGACGATGAGGCTTTTGACTATTGGGCCCAATTGGTAGATAAAGACAGGATTCTTTTTTGTTCTAAAAAAGATAACTTCTGGGAAATGGGAGAAACAGGCCCTTGTGGCCCTTGCTCAGAAATCCATTTTGACATGAGGTCATTGGAAGAAATACAAAAAATACCCGGAAGAGCACTGGTAAATGAAGATCACCCTCAAGTCATAGAAATCTGGAATTTGGTCTTCATGCAATTCAACCGCTTTGCTGATGGTCACCTTAAAGAATTGCCGGCAAAACATGTGGATACCGGTTTGGGACTTGAAAGGCTGGTGAGAGTAATTCAACATAAATCATCGAATTACGATACTGACTTATTTGCTCCATTTATAGCTAAAATGGAAGCCATATCCGGCTTTACTTATGGTGAATCCGAGAAAATAGACATAGCCTTTCGGGTTATTGTAGATCATATCAGAGCCATTTCTTTTACCATTGCAGATGGACAGTTACCATCCAATAACAAAGCCGGCTATGTTATCCGAAGGATTTTAAGGCGAGCCGTTCGGTATGGATATACCTTTTTGGACCTGAAAAAGCCTTTCTTGTTTAATTTGGTGCCTGTATTGGCAGAGAAATTCGGGGAATTCTACCCTGAAATCAATTCACAACAAGACTTTATCACCAAAGTTATTCAGGAAGAGGAGCTGGCATTTTTGAGGACTTTAGACAAAGGCTTAAAAAATCTCGAATCCATCCAAAAAGGATTGGCAGATAAAAATGAAACCACCATCCCGGGAGAGGTAGCTTTTGAATTGTACGATACTTATGGGTTTCCATTGGATTTAACATCTCTGATAGCTCGTGAGAATGGCCTTAGTGTAGATGAAGAAGGTTTTTCAGCAGCAATGAAAGCCCAAAAAGACAGGTCCAGATCTGCTTCAAAGCTAGAAACCGGAGACTGGATTATGGTAAACGACGAGGAAAGTTCTGTATTTGTAGGATACGACACCTTAGAAGCTACCGCTCAAATCATCAAATACAGAAAAATTAAGGATAAAAAGAAAGATCGCTTTCAGTTGGTCTTGACTGAAACCCCTTTTTATGCTGAAAGTGGTGGACAAGTGGGAGATACAGGAACACTTTCCAATGATGAAGAACGCATTACTGTTTTGGATACCACAAAAGAGAATGACCTTATTGTTCATTGGGTTAGTGCTTTGCCCAAGAACCCGGAAGCAGATTTTAAGGGGGAAGTAAATGCAGATAAAAGGCGTTTGATTAAAAGTAATCATACAGCCACGCATTTGTTACAGTCGGCCCTGAAGCAGGTGCTTGGTGACCATGTGCAACAAAAAGGGTCTTTGGTCAATGATAAGATTTTAAGGTTTGATTTTTCCCATTTTGCTAAGTTAAGCCCGGAGGAATTGCTTCAGGTAGAAGACATCGTCAATGGGAAGATTAGAGAAAATATTGCCCTGGATGAGAAAAGAAACGTCCCAATAGATGAGGCGAAAGCCATGGGAGCAACGGCACTATTTGGAGAGAAATATGGGGAACAAGTTCGCGTAATTACTTTCAATCCTTCTTATTCTGTGGAATTGTGTGGAGGTACGCACGTGGAGGCAACAGGGGAAATAGGATTGTTTAAAATTATTTCTGAAAGTTCTATTTCTGCAGGGGTAAGGAGAATTGAGGCAGTTACCGCCAAGGGAGCAGAAGATTATGTGAATAAACAATTTGCTCTATTGGAAGAAATTCAGGAAGCACTTAAAAACCCTAGGGATCTTGTGGCTGCGATAGAGGGAATGATGACAGAAAGGGCAGCATTAAGAAAAGAAATTGAGCTTTTGAACCAAAAAGCTACCGAAAAAATTAAAGAAACGTTAAAAAGTGAGGTAAAATCCTTCAACGGTTATAACTTAATATTAGGATTGATTAAATTGCCTAATGCTGAGGCCTTGAAGAAGCTTTCTTTTGAATTGAAAAATGAAATAGAGAACTTGGTAGCTGTTTTAGCTGCTGATATAAATGGTAAGCCACAGTTGGCTATTGTGGTAAATGATTTGCTTGTAAAAGACAAAGGGCTTCATGCCGGCAATATGGTAAGAGAGCTAGCAAGAGAAATCAAGGGAGGGGGAGGAGGCCAACCCTTTTTCGCTACAGCCGGAGGGAAGGATTCTTCAGGCTTACCGATTGCCTTGGAAAAAGCTGAAACTTTGCTTCAGCAGGCATTGAAATAATTTAGCTGAATTCAAATTGTCTTCGCTCTGGGTTGACATTTTGGAACAAAAACTGTAACAATTTAAAAATGATTGAAGATAAGTCCACTACATTAACGGCAGATAATATTAAGGAGAAGTATGAATTGGTGATTGGCTTAGAGGTCCATGCACAATTACTTACTGCAAGCAAGATGTATACTTCTGATGCCAATAGCTATGGTAATATGCCCAACACCAATATATCGGTGATTACTTTAGGGCATCCGGGAACTTTACCCAAAGTGAATAGAAAAGCGGTTGAGTATGCAGTGAAGATGGGGTTGGCATGTAATTCTTCTATTACCAGAAGAAATGTGTTTGCCCGGAAAAATTATTTTTATCCGGATTTACCTAAAGGCTATCAACTGACTCAGGATAAAAACCCAATCTGCGTTGGTGGCTTTGTGCCTATTACTCTTAGTAGTGGAGAGAAAAAAGAAGTAGCTCTCACTCGAATCCACATGGAAGAGGATGCAGGAAAGTCCATGCACTTGGCGGGTGAAGTGGATACATTGGTAGACTTTAACAGGGCAGGTGTTCCGCTAATTGAGATTGTAACGGAGCCTGATATGCGTTCTTCTGAAGAAGCATATAATCTTCTTGCAGAAATTAAGAAGTTGGTCGTTTACTTGGATGTGTGTGACGGTAATATGGAAGAGGGCTCTTTAAGATGTGATGCAAACGTGTCTGTAAGGCTTAAAGGTGAACAAGAACTGGGCAAGAAGGTGGAAGTGAAAAACATGAACTCATTTAGGAACGTGGCCCGTGCCATTGAACATGAGTTTAATCGTCAGATAGGTTTGCTTGAAAGAGGTGAGGAAATTATTTCTGAAACCAGAACATTTGATGCTACCACGGGTTTGACAGCAAGCATGCGAACCAAGGAAGATCTTAATGATTACAGGTACTTTCCTGAGCCGGATTTGAGCCCTGTAGTTATTTCTGAAGAGTGGCTTTCCTCCATTAAGGCGGAATTACCTGTACTTCCTCGAGAATTGTTCAATAAATTTGTAAATACTTATGGGCTTCCAGAATATGATGCAGGAGTTTTAACAGACCAAAAAGATATTGCTTTATGGTTTGAGTCGTTATGTAAACATACGAACAATTATAAATCAGCCTCAAACTGGATGATGGGGCCTATCAAGTCTTATTTGAATGAATTAACGTTAAAAATTGAAGATTTCCCTTTAGAGGTAACACAAATTGCCGCTCTAATAGCATTAATCGATGAAGGAAAAGTAAGTTTTACTGTAGGATCTCAAAAGATTTATCCGCAATTAATAGCCAATCCAGAGAAAACACCTTTGGAAATTGCTCAAGAATTAAATTTAATTCAAGACAGCAACGAAGACTCCATTAAACCGTTGATAGAAGAAGTCCTGTTACAGAATGCAGCCAAAGTCAAAGAGTACAAGTCCGGTAAGAAAGGGCTTATGGGTATGTTTATGGGGCAGGTTATGAAAAAATCTAAAGGCAAGGCTGACCCTAAGGTTGCCAGCAAAATTTTAACAGAATTATTGGATAATTAATTATATGAACGTCTTAACAAAAAGTGTGTTTTCATTGGGCTTAACAGTCATGCTGTTGTCCGCATGTGGGGAAGAAAAGAAAGAGGTATTTGATGGGAATGTTACCATTTCCGGTGAATTAAAACAAATCCCTGAAGGAGACGTTGTTTTGTCAGTCTATGAAACAGATAAAATTACTGTTCTTGACACACTAGAAGTTAAGGGAGGGTCGTTTAGTTACGACTTGGAAATTGACAAACCAAACTTCTATGATTTAGACTTGTATGGTGAAAAAACCATACGTTTGGCTTTGTATCAGGAAGATGTTCAAATAAAGTACGATTTTGAATCTGAGGAGCTGGCAGTAGAGGGTTCTGAAGATAGTCGTTTATTATTCAGAATAGATGAGTTGACAGCTGAATACCAAGAGGAGGCCAATGCTTTAAATTCGGCCTTTTATGAGGCCATGACTGAAAAAGACCAGGCCAAAGTGCAGCAAATACGCGAACAAGCCGTAGAAATGGGGATAAATCAAGCAGAGCGTATCAAAGGAGTAATTGCTGATGCGGAAGGTAGTTTCGCAGCTTTGGCAGGGATAGGCATGCTAGACCCCGGTAAAGACTTTAACTTTATGGATAGCGTTGTTGTCGCCTTAGGTGACCGATATCCTGACATGAAATTGATCAATTCTTGGAAACAGGAGTTGAATGAAATGAGGGCACTTTCCATTGGTCAGCCAGCACCGGAAATTTCCCTGCCAAACCCTGAAGGTGAGATTGTCAATCTTTCTGATTTAAGAGGAAAGTATGTGATGGTGGATTTTTGGGCAGGCTGGTGTAAGCCTTGTCGGGATGAGAATCCAAATGTGGTAAGACTATACGAGAAATACAAAGCAGATGGGTTTGAAGTATTCGGAGTGTCTCTCGATAGAACGAGAGAAATGTGGACAAAAGCCATTGAAGAAGATGGCTTGACTTGGACCCAAGTATCCGATTTAAAATATTTTAATTCCACCGCTGCTGCTACCTATCAGATCAATGCGATACCAGCTACCTACATGATAGACCCTGATGGTAATATTTTGGCAAAAGATTTGAGAGGTAAATCCTTGGAGAGAAAGCTTGCTGAAATATTCGATTAAATTAAGAAATTACCGTTAAAATAAACATTCCTAAATTTCGAAATATAATGATATATTAGCATTTTATTCTATTATAAAATCAATTATAAGCTAAATGTGTGTTTTGTGAAATTAATAGCTTTAATTAAGGGTGTTTGCTTAATAAAATTTATTGGAGATATTTCAAACTGAGTAAATTCAAACCAACTTTAGTGCCGTTCATTACTTAAATTGTGCAGAATAAAATAGAAGTAAATTTAAAAAATATTTAAAACAATCATCTACCTAAAGTAAACGCCTTGGAGTTTGTGGAATTAAACGACAATTATTCCCCAAGCTGAATGGCCTTTACCATTAACTTAAAAACCATTCAATTCTTATGAAAAAAAGGAACCTTAAATTCCCCTTGACGCGGTCATTGACTGTTATGCTATTCGTTTTATTAGCTATGGGAGCTTGTAAAAGCAAGAAAAAAGTGGTTGAGGCTGCGCCTGAACCCGTACCGGTGGAAGAACCTGCCCCTCAACCCGAGCCCGAACCTCAGCCTTCTGCAGAGGAAGTAGCAGTTGGGAAATTAGAAAATTATTTCAACGCAGTAGCGAATGCCTCAAACCTTCAAAGCGCTAACAATACCATCAGAGAAGCTTTAGGGATGTTTTCAAATCAGAACACTCCTGTTTTAATTGTAATTCATGAAGAGTCAGGTACAAAAGACTACGATGAGCCAACGACCATAGAGCGGTACCTAAACTATCTTAAAGACACCAAGAAAAATCTAAACTTTATCAGCGATATCAGAATGGATGGATCAGGAAAGGTCACAGAATTAGAATTAAGAAGAAGATAATTTTATAAAAAAATAGAAAGTAAGTTATTATGAAAAAATACATTCCATCCCTGCTTATCTTTTTCCTGGCAACAAGCATCTCCGTTTTCGCTCAGGATGAAAGTATTAGTCCCCAAAGAAAGCAAGCAATTGACTCTCTTGCTTTAGAGAAAGTTAAAGATTTAAGTAAATACATCAGTATCATCGGAAGTAAAGAAACACAGT
Organism: Cyclobacterium sp. 1_MG-2023; assembly: GCF_030546805.1. GTDB lineage: Bacteria > Bacteroidota > Bacteroidia > Cytophagales > Cyclobacteriaceae > Cyclobacterium. The sequence continues at coordinate 100,834 of NZ_JAUOPC010000002.1, forward strand.
TTTCTGAAGCTACGAGAGTAATGGATAGAGCAGAAGAGCTATTTTCTCCTGATGCTGAAATGGGCGTTTCCTCTGTTAATACCAATGAGGTAGCTTACTACAAAATCAGAAGGTATTTTGAAAGGCTAATGGCACTGAATTATGATAGAGTGAACATCAGCTGGTACGATATACACTATATTTCCGACCTTGAAAGACAGCCTGACGGAAGGTATGTAGGAGTAATCACCATATACCAAAGGTTTGAAGGTACTTCTCAAGAAGCCGGATTAAATTATAGGGATACCACCAAGAAGGATATAACCATCTATGTGGAGAAAAAACAAACCCAGATTTCAGGTAGAACCATTGAGTTTTGGGATGTGTTGTTGGGAGATGTGAGAGTGACTGAAACATCAGCATGAGAATAGTATTTGCAACGTTAATTACAATAATCTTATCAATTTTTTCCGCGCCGGGGCAGACTTTCAATAGCTCCGGCCGGATTGTTGATGATGGCAGATTCGCTGCCGCTACCAAACAAGTCAATCAATTTTTCAGACGATTTAATGCAGAGGAAAGCAAAGAAGGAGATGTAAGGTATAACCCTGGCGATGAGAAATACCACGATCTTGCCCTAAGAAAATCTTTTATTAATATCCTTTTTGACAATGAAACCTCAGGGATTAGCAATGAGCTAAAAAGAGAGTTTATAAGTCATGTTACTTCCGAATCTTATCCCCAATATCTTAATTTTCACGGAGGAGATTGGTTCGCAGAACTCAATACTGTTTTTACCTATAATGGTAAAAGACAAGATGTGGTACTGTTTTTGAAGTTACAGCCCCAGGGTTTGGGATACGAGTGGGTCATAGACAATGTGAATTTCCCTCCATTTACAGCAGTATTTGATAAACCCAAAGGCGATGAAAAAAAATTTCTTCACCCTTTAAGCCATGAATTAGGTTTTATGAACCTTAGAAAGGCTATCGTAGACAATCCAAAACCGGAGTCTTATACCCCGGATGGTTTTCAACCAGATTACCTTACATTATTTCTTTATGAAATAAAAAATAACAGGTTGAAATTTGAAACAGTTAAGGATACCAAATTCCACTTTTTTCAAATTGACAAATGGTATTTTGAGTTAGGTCAATTTAATAGACCCGGATTTAATACCGGTTGGTTGATCGCTAATTTGATGAAGTTGGAGGAAGGTGACAAAGAAATTATATTGAACTATATCTATGACAGGGATTAAAGTAAATGCATTTATCCTGATTTTATTTTTTTGTAATGCTCCATTGATTCTGGCTCAGGATCTTGGAGGATATACCAAACAGGAAATCAAAGAATTTGGCCAGCAGGCAGAAGATCAAGTTCGTTTCTTGCAGTATTTTCTAAACACAGTGGGCAGTGGCGAAACTTCTGCTAGGGACAAAGATGTCATAATAAGAGAAAGTTACAAGAAAATATTCAGGGATGAAAATGTGCAAATTGAGGATGACCTACTTTTAGATAGACAGGTTATTACCAATAAAAGCGTGGTTTCTTACCTAAAAGACATTGAGTTCTTTTTTAAAGATGCTGCATTTGAGTTTAAGATCAAAGAGGTGAAACCCAAATTGAATGACAATGACGAATTGTTTTTTGAAGTATCTCTAGACCGAACATTGACAGGCCTAGGCCTGGAGAATGAAAGCATAGAAAATACAAAACCTCGGTATGTAGAAATTAACCTTGACCGAGATTCCAATGAACTGAAAATAGCAAGTATTTATACTACCAAACTTAGTAGAGATGAAGAGTTATTGGAATGGTGGAGTACTTTATCTTTGGAGTGGGAAACCTTGCTTAGGAAAAAATTTGATATAATTGAGGATTCTGTACAGCTTGATATGCTGTATAAAATTTCTGCTTTAGATACCTTAGATTTGTCGGGCAACAAGCTTCTGGTTGATATAGCACCTATTCATGTATTTAGGGACTTAAAGTACGTTGACATTAGCCGAACTCAGATCAAGGAACTGAGCCCTATTAGTAATATAACTTTTCTCTCTTATCTGGATATCTCAAACACACCCACGGATGATATACAATTTATTAAGTATTCAGATAAACTGACTTACCTTAATATTTCCGAGACCAAGGTGACCAATATTGATGAATTGACCAGCCTTAAGAATCTTAAAACTTTTAGGGCTGCCAAAACACCTTTAATGGGATTTGGCGTATTGGAAAACTTTAAAAATATTGAAATTCTAGACCTAGAAGAAAGCGGCTTCAATAATATTGAAAACCTAAAAGACTTAACTCAGCTTAAGGTTCTAAACATTAAAGGTAACTACCTGATTAATTTCGGATTTTTATCCGAGCTCAAGCAATTGGAGGAAATAAACCTAGAAGAAACAAATATATTGGATCTATCACCTCTAGCATCTTTACCTTCACTTTGGCGGGTAAATATCAATGGCACTGAAGTAAGTCAACTGGACCCAATCAATGGTTCCGCTTCAATAAAAAGAGTTTATGCAGATAGGACAAGTATATCCGAAAATGCTGCTGAGATCTTTACTAGGGCTAATAGAGGTATATTATTAATCCACAATGTGGAAAACCTCCAAACTTGGTGGCAAACCCTTCCTGATGGTTGGAATCAGGTACTGGTCGAAAAACTGCCTACTTTAGGTCAAGGTAAACCTACCATAGAAACCCTTTCTTCTTTGGTCAATATGGATTCCTTGAATTTAGACAATAGTAAGATAAAAAATCTGAGGCCTGCACTCAAGTTTAAGAGCATTACCTACTTGTCACTAGAGAACACCATGATTGAAGATCTTTCTCCCTTGGCAGAAATGAAAAATCTCTTGCATATACATGGAGATTATAGTGCTGTTAATAATCTCAATGCCCTCCAGGAGCTCACAGGGCTTAAACGTCTTTCTTTTGTGGGAACAAATATTGAATCTGTTGAACCACTTAAAAGTCTGCCTTCTTTAGAGTATATAAATTTGGATGACACCAAAGTTCCGGAATGGGATGTACAAGAATTAGCCAGTTTGTTGCCCCAAACCAACGTGATTTTCAGGTCAGTCGCCTTGGAATCTTGGTGGACGGGTCTCAATCAAGATTGGAAGAAATTGATTTCCGCCAATTTTAACCTAAAAGATAATCCTGATACTTGGGCATTGCACCAGGCAACAGCTAGCTCAAGAATGGAAATAATTGGGGCCAATGTTTTAGATTTAGAGCCGCTTCTTGTTTTCTTTAACTTGAAAGAACTAATCATTAAGAATGTTCCCCTTCAAGACCCCTCAGCTCTTTCCAGGTTAGAAATGCTAGAGGAGCTTCAAATTACTGAGTCACCTTTTAGAGATTTGAATGTAGTAACACCTTTATCCAATTTGGAGACCCTCAATGTTTCCAATACAGCAGTAAGCGAATTAGAACCACTCAATGCTCTTGAAAGACTAAAGCACTTGAATTTGTCAGGGACAAATATTTCAAACCTTAAAGGTTTGGAAATGCTTTATGATTTGCGAACCTTAGATATAGCCAGTACAGGTGTGAGAAGCCTCAAGCAAATTACCCATCTGATAAATTTAGAAAGTTTGGTCTGCTTTAACACTAGATTAAGTAATCGGAATGTTGAAAAGTTTAAAGCTGAATTGCCAAACTGTGATGTGAGGTATTATTAATATCCGTCAAAAAAAATAAAGTAAAAAAAAATCCCCGAATTTCTCGGGGATTTTTTTTTATTCCTTGATAAAGGAAGTCAACATCCAATGATGTAATTCTACACTTTTTATAAATGCTATTAGCATATCTTCTGTAGCACTATCACCCAAGTCAGCAACTTTGATGGCACAATCATTCATATTGTCTACCAGTATTTGAAAGTCTTTCAGGACTTCATTTACCATTTCTTTAGAACTTAGATCAGTTCCTACTTCTTTGATGTCAGCATATTTTAAGTAATCTTTCATTAAGCTGTAAGGAGTCATTCCAAATACCCTGATTCGCTCTGCTATCAAGTCAATGTTTGCAAAAGACTCAGTATATAGCTCTTCAAATTTCTCATGTAAATCAAAGAAGTCACCCCCTGTAACATTCCAGTGGAAGTTCCTTAATTTTTGATAGTGGACGTGATAATTGGCCAAAAGCTGATTCAATGAAGCCACTATTTTTTCTGATTCATTCTTATTGTATCCAAGTTTTTTAAAAACTCTTTTTTCTGATTTGGTGCTCATAATTTTCAATTTATCTTTAAAAATAATTTGATCTTTGGTATACATATGCCCATAAACTATGCCAATCCAATAAAATGACTTTGGCAAATTTCAATTAACATAAAAAAAATATAGTGCTTCTAATCCTGACTAGTAATTTTAAAGAAATGTATTTTAGTTGTTTGGCTAAAAATTGAAATTTCAGAACTACTTTTGTCTTATTGGTTTTACAGCAAAGCCAAGATTAAATATAACAAAATTTTCAGGTCCGACTCCACTGAGCGTTTTGGTTAATATTTTAGAAATGGCCGGATAAATTATTATCGTGAACGCTTTGGGTTGCAGTATTGGCAGGAAAGGTAATTGCGAATTATTTGGGCTAGTTTTTAATAATCTTTTTGAAAAGGGGTCATCAAAAACCTATGAAATAAATTTATTGCTTTACCAAAGCTTAAAAATCACATAGAAAGTAAAATATTTTTTCACATGCCTAAATTTGATAAAATGAGAGTTTCACTTTTGATAGTAAGTCTATTTACCGTGATCGCCTGTAAAGAGACCGAAGAGCCCATTCAAAATATTAATTTTGAGGGGAATATTTATATTACTTCTCTTTCAGAACTTCATGATTTTGCCGATGAAGGTTACACCTCTATTGATGGTAATTTATTTATTGTTGGTTCCCATGATTTTGAAAATTTGTCTCAATTGAAAAGCCTTAGGGAAGTGAAAAATATTACCATTCAGGAAAATGAAAAATTACAATCATTGGAAGGTTTGGAAAATATCAAAGAAATTGGTTCTTTAAGAATTGATTATAACCCTCAATTGAAGTCATTGACTGGCCTTGATAATTTAGTAACTGTATCCAATGACTTAGTAATTGGGAATAATGATAACCTGATCTCCTTATCGGGCTTAACTAGCTTGAAAACAGTTAAGAATAGAATGTTGGTGATATTTAATAGTTCACTGAGCAGTTTAAATGGATTAGAGAGTTTAAATGAAGCAAAAATATTGGCTATTTCCTATAACTCAATCTTAGATAATATTATCGGCCTGGAGAACTTTATTAAATCATTTGGATTATAGATTAATTCCAACCCCTTACTGAAAGATTTTTGCCCTTTGGTGAATTTTGCTAAAAATGAAGGCAGTTGGAATGAATTTTATACCGAATTGAACCTATACAACCCTACGATGGAAGATTTAAAGAATAATGAATGTACTCAGCTTCCCTAGTATGCAAGCCGAAATACATTCCACTGCAATTGATTCTAATTTTTTCAGATGAGCTTCTAAGCAGTGAAATTTCTTTATTAAATCTCGTCTACCACTACTTGTGAATTAATTGATTCAAGCTCATACGCAAAATCGCACCCATGTTTTTACAGCGGAGAAATGCCGGGTTATTGTAGTGTCTGGCCAATTCATTTCTAAGGGTTTCGATATTGGATTCTTTGGATAGTACATCTTTCTCCATACTGTTTAGTATGTCGGTGATTTCTTTGGGAGAACTTTTTAATCGAGTAGCGATCAATGCCCGTTCCTCCTTCTGATACTGGTTCATGGATTCTTGGGTAATATGTTTAATCCCCAGTTGGATCAAGGCATTGTTCTGTTTAAAAAATTGTGGCAAATAAATGGTTTTCTTGCCTTCATAAGATTGTTGATCAAAATCTATAGACCTGATTCTATAATGAGTTTCTTCAAAATCAGGAGTTACATCAATAACGAAATTGGAAGAATGCATATCACCTAATAACCTAACAAAACAACGCTCATTAAACTTTACAAATTCCTTGGAAAGTCTAATAGGATTAAGCAAAGGATCATGAAGTTGCTGTTTCATAAACTGCTCCCCGGGAATTCCGGCAATATGCTCTTCTATTAGGGTGTTTCTATATACCAAATAGCCAATCCTATTTGGGGACAATAAATGCTCCAAACCCAAGCCATATACCCTTGATGCATCTGCATTTTTAATATAGAAATAGTCAAAATTATCATTGATTCGATTGACAATTCTAACCCTGAATGGTTGGGTATTGCCATAAGTGCATAGATCTATCCTGTCTACATACAAATGTTGCATGACGGACATGTCTCCATCAGCTTTAAGGAGCGCATATATTTTTTTGACCTTATAATGAATCTCACTTCTATCGGATTCATCATAAAATACAGTTTCCCACAAAGTGTCATTTCCTTTGAAATCATAAAGGGCAATAGAATTTGTAAACCTAAGTAATTCCTTGTAATGAATAGGTATATCTACTTCCCTTCCATATTTTATCAAGTATTTCCTTAGGTTTTCACTTATGGGGTATACGATCTTTTTTTTGCTGATAACTGCCATACGATGAGTGTTTTATGGCCTTAAGTTCTCTCCTCGATAATTTTTTCTTGCTTTCTCAATTTGCGATCGAACAGGAATGGTCCAAAAGGAAGAATAGAGGCAATTAATCCTATTAAGGCGGTTCTGAAATGCCAACGTAATTTTCTGGATGTTGGGAACATCACGAGTATATATAGCATAAAAAGAACCCCGTGAATCCAACCAACATAAGTTACCATGGCCGGTAAATCGAAAATGTATTTCAAAGGCATGGCAATAAAAACCAAGACCAACATGGAAATACCCTCTGTAATACTTACGATTCTAAACCGGTGCAATATGGCTAACCGCTCTTCATTTTTCATTTTACTATTTTTTAATATTGAAAAATACTTGTAATGTATCCCATAGCTTTCTCTTTAGCGGTACGTTTTTTTCTAAGGTATCTAAATCGTCTGCAAAGAAATAACCAATGGACTCCTGTGTAATTTGATAATTTTCTTTTTTCATCCCCATTAAAGGATGGTATATGGTCCCAAAAAGGATCATCTTTTCAGGGTTAAGTTGTTCTAGTGGGTCCTCGTTGCTTCCTTTCAATGAAAGCTCTGATACCAATGCGATGTCCTTTAAGGAAAGATTGACAGCACTGAAGATCTTTAATAGAAATGCCCTACTGCTTTCTTTAAGCTCATCTCCCTGATAAATTACCAGAATTGATTGCTTGAACTCCCCTTCATAAGGAATGGGTTCCGGATCATGCTCTTTTACTATCGCCGGAGCTTCAGGCTCAGTGGCTACTTCCGGGCTAGGAGAGGAACCCAAATCCAGCCTTGAAGCAATTTTATTTACAGTGAGTTTTTCCTTGACCTCCTCTTGGAGTACAAAGATTTCATCGGTTAGAAATAATGACAGTTCTTTTAAATTCATCTTTTTGGAATAAGCTTATGAAATTACAAAATTTATTCCTTTTGACCGATCCCATCGATATCAAAAAGGGCTAATAATTCTGTGGCATCCTTAGGGTCCATTCTTTTGGCAAGAATGAGCCGAAGTTGTCTTCTTCTTAATGCCCCTTTGTACAGTTCCACTTCTTGATCATTAACAGGTTTTAGTTCGGGTACTTTTACAGGCTTCCCTTCACTGTCAACGGCCACAAAGGTGAAGAATGCTTTGTGTGAGGCATACTTGCTATTTGCCGGTATGTCCTCGGCAAAAACTTCTATATATACCTCCATAGAGGTGTTAAATGCGCGGGTAACCTGTGCATTTAAAGTGACAACGTTTCCAAGAGCAATAGGGTTTTTAAATGAAATATTATCTACCGATGCGGTGACTACAATTGAGTTGGAATGACGTTGGGCAGCAATGGCTGCAACCACATCCATCCAATGCATCAATTTACCCCCCATTAAGTTGTTTAGGGTGTTGGTGTCATTGGGAAGCACCATTTCTGTCATGGTAACCACCGAATCCTTTACATGCTTGAATGATTTTTTCATAGCCAGGTGTTTTATTCCCAACCCTCATCTCCTCTTAGAGGAACAAATGAAAAGTTGTCAAAAGATTCTTTTAAAATCTGCTTGTTGGTTTGCTTGGTTAATTTTAACATTTGCTGCTTTTTGCGGTCCCCTACAGGTATTACCAAGGTACCACCTATTTTCAATTGCATAAGCAGAGTTTTAGGAACTACTGGTGCACCTGCAGTCACAATGATTTTATCGAAAGGAGCTTGATTTGGTAAACCCAAACTTCCATCTCCATGGTAATGTTTTATTTTAACCCCAATCTTAGGTAAAAACTTTTTCGTTCGTTCGTATAATACCTTATTGTATTCAATGGAATGAACGTTTGCTCCTAAACAATACAAAATTCCTGCCTGATATCCTGAACCTGTCCCTATTTCCAATACTTTTTCTCCCTGATGTATGTTCAATAACTCCGTCTGAAAAGCAACGGTATAGGGCTGGGATATGGTTTGCCCTTCTCCTATGGGGAAGGCCTTGTCTTCATAGGCATGACTCAGTAGGGCAGAATCAAAGAAGAAATGTCTGGGCACATTATTAAACGCTTCCAGAATGGCTTCATTGTGAATACCCTTGTTTCTTAATGTTTGAATTAACGCTCTCCTTTTGCCTTTATGTAAGTAACTATCTTCCAGTTTAAACATGGTTTTGAATGCTTCATATTCTGATTGGATTGCTAAGTTAATGCTAAAAATGCCTTACTTTGTCATCGAATCAGGAATTATACCAAGGTTTTCGGGTTTCAATTGAAATTAGCCATTTCTTTGGGCATAGCCAATGATTTGAAATTGAACCAGCCTAATTGAGCAATCGTTTAGAAATTAAATATCCAAGAAGAAGGGGGCGTACATGTATATGAGATGGATGGTAACCTTTTTTTAAACAGGATTATTGGTAGTAATGGTCAAATAAATAAAATAATGTTTACAGGAATAATAGAAGCTATTGGCACGGTTAAAGGTATAACGGAGGAAGGAAGTAATATTCATTTTGATATTGAAAGTTCCCTGGCCTCAGCCTTAAAAATCGATCAATCCCTTAGCCATAATGGTGTTTGTCTAACCGTGGTTGCAGTCAATACCAATGAGTATAGGGTTACAGCCATAGACGAAACTTTACAGAAAACCAATCTTGGCAAACTAAAGGTGGGGCATTTGGTTAATCTGGAAAGATGTATGCCTGCCAATGGAAGGTTTGATGGGCACATTGTTCAAGGACATGTTGACCAAACTGGTGAACTCTTATCCGTTGATTCGGTTGATGGAAGCTGGGTGTTTAATTTTTCTTACCAGCCCGACAAAGGGAATCTCACAGTAGAGAAAGGGTCGATCTGTGTCAATGGCACCAGCCTTACCTGCTTTAACTCCAAAGAGGGTGGTTTTAGCGTCGCGATAATTCCATATACCTATGAAAACACAAATTTCCACTTATTAAAACCTGGAGATATCGTGAACTTGGAGTTTGATATTATTGGAAAATATATCCAAAGGGTGCTTAAAGGTTACTGATTCGATTTTTGGATTTATGCGCTACCCAAATTGCCTTTAGGTTACTGATTAGCCAATAAATTAGCCAACCTGATAGAATTCCAACCAGTGCTCCAACAAGCACATCTCCCGGGTAGTGAACCCCTAAATATATCCTGGTATAAGAAACTATGGCCGCCCACAGAAATAACCAGCTAAAATTTGGGATCTTTTTGCCTCCTACCTTTTGAAAATAGGCAGCTAGGCCAAAAGTATTGGCTGCATGGGATGAGGCAAAGCCATATAAACCACCACAACCCGAATAATTTAATATCATGCCTTGCCAGCGAGGATCATGACAGGGGCGTAATCTTTCAAAAAATGGTTTCATAAAACCGGAAGTAAATTGATCGGCCAATAAAATTACCAGAATCAGGCCTAGGATGTACCAAATACTGTCCTTTTTGTATTCCCTAATGAGAAGAAATAGTAAGAAAATATAGAAAGGTATCCATATGTATTTTCCGGTAATGAGCAGCATTACAGGATCCAGCCATGAAGCGTGAATTTGATTCAAGAAAAGGAAAAGCTGTTCGTCCCAGTGTGCGATGCTATCAATCATTGATTAAGCTTTAATCCAGTTGATTCCCTTCTTCAAAAGTTTAAGTGTTTTTGAGGCGTCACTTCCTGCTTCAGGTGTTTGGTTATAAACCCAGTTGGCTTCCGGAGGCATACTCATTAAAATGCTTTCTGTGCGTCCATTGGTGTCCAATCCGAATTTGGTTCCTGCATCCCAAACCAAATTAAACTCTACATACCTACCTCGCCTCAAGGCTTGCCATTTGAGCTCTTGCTCACCAAAAGGGAGCTTATGGTTTTTGGCCATAAAATGACAATAAATTTTAGGAAATAAATAGCCTAATCCCTCAACAAAAGAAAGCAACTTAGAGAAAGGCATTTTTTCATTGGCACTAAGCCTGTCAAAAAAGATGCCTCCAACCCCTCTGGTTTCCTTTCTGTGGGGAATGTAAAAATAATCATCTGCCCATTGCTTAAACTTATCATAATAGCTAGCCTCATAAGCATCACAGTGTGCTTTGAGCTGCTTATGAAAATAACGCGCATCTTCTAAATCTACAAAGTGAGGGGTCAAGTCAATTCCCCCTCCAAACCAATAGGTGCCATTGCTCATCTCAAAATAACGGATGTTCATATGGATAATTGGAACCATAGGGTTTATTGGATGGATTACAATAGACACCCCTGTTGCAAAAAAATCAGCTTCTTCCAGAGAAAGCTTTTTTAATATTTTTTCCGGTGTTGGGCCATGAACGGCAGAAAATGCCACCCCACCTTTGGCGATAATTTTTCCATCCGCTAATACTTTTGTAGCCCCACCGCCACCTTGAGGTCTTTCCCAAAGGTCTGTTTTAAATTCACCTATTCCATCTTCTTTTTCTAAGGCTTCACAAATATGTTGTTGTATTTTTTGAAATCTTTCTGCGATGATTTCTTTGCTTATTTTTTCCATGCTAAATGGTTAAATTAATGGTGTTAAAAAGGATAGCCTATACCAATATTAAATACTTGTTGCCCTTTCTCGCCTAAAGGGTTTTTGAGAGAAAGTTTATCGAGAATAAACCTTTCTTTTTCTGGCCTGGCAGGATCATAGGCTTTAATCCCCATATCCAGCCTCAAAACCAAAAATTCAAAATCCATTCTCAACCCTACACCAGTGCCTACGGCAATTTCTTTATAAAAACGATTGATTTTAAAATCAGTTCCTTCCCGTGAAGGATCAACAGCAAAGGTCCAGGTATTTCCGGCATCCACAAATATGGCTCCGTCAAAATAACCGAATAATTTTCTTCGGTACTCAAACATCGCCTCAAATAATATTTCTCCGGGTTGTTCAAACCGGTAATCAAAGGTTCCATCTTCATCTAGGTCCGGGGTAAAGCTGCCCGGGCCTAGTCTTCGTGGTTGCCAAGCCCTAATGCTCGTACTTCCGCCGGCAAAGAAATACTTTTCATAGGGTAATACTCCGCCACTGATACCATAGGGCTTGGCCAAACCTAAGTTAAGTCTGTAGGCAAAGGTGCTTTTGTTGGTCAGGGGAATGTATTTTCTAAAGTCGGACTGGAATTTTAAAAATTGAAAGTAATTTAAACTGTTGTCTCCAAATTTTTCAGGGTCAATCCAGTTGAAAGTGGTGCCCCCACTCTCCACAAAAAGCCGCCACATGGAAGCTTCATTTTTCTGAAACAATCCATACTGATTAAAATTGATGATTACCTGACCGGAAATACTACTTACATAGGAGGGGAGAAATGAATTGATCAGATTATTGCCTTGATCTTGTAGTTCTTCAAGGCGTTCCCTGAATACTGAATCCAAATCAGACCGGATAAGGTTGGCATCAAGTAGGTTGACAGAAAACTGTTGTTTCAGGTTTCTTGTACCCCAATTGTAGGCCAAAATGGTATTCAATGCCTCCCTCGTATATTCCGGCCGATTTACAAAACTGTACCCCAATAAGGTTCTGGTTCTGGGATTATACCGACCAAACTTTTCTAGGGTTCCGAAATTAAATGGTACCAAAAATTGAGGGAAAATTATAGAAGCAGAAGTTGAAAGTTCTCGGCTCCTGTATACTCCGCCCTCTGTGGTGGCAGAAGCAACCCCCTCTAAACCGGCTCTGAAATTAAACTCAAATATTTCCAAACCTTTGAAAATATTCCTGTTTTGCAGTGAATGACTAAAAAATGGTCCTGGAAGTTGTTCGGTGACACTAGCCCCAAGCTGATTAGTTATTTGAAACTTTTGATTGGGCCTGGTGAAAATATTCGTGTTGATCACATTACCTAAGGTGTCAAAAGATATGTTTACAAACCTAAACATATCCAAGTTGGCCAGTTGTCGCTGGGTTTCTATGACTTCATTCTTATTGTATAAATCACCTTTATGGAGAAAAATTCGCGAACTGATTATTTTTTCTGAATAATTGTCTTGGTACATAGAAAACCTGATGTCATTCCAGAAAGTTTGTTCTTTTTCATCAGTAATTAGATCACTTGGAGGTGCAATTGAAAAAGTTATCGAGTCCAGCGTGTATTTCTCATGGTTTTCACCCGAGTTTGGCTTATTGATGATTTGTTCCACTACAACGTGCTTCTCAACAGTGTCTTTGTAAACATTGTATTCAATATAGGACTTAGAAAATGTATAGTACCCATTTGCTTTCAATACATCTTCTATTCTTTGCCTTTCTTTAGTTACATTCGATTGACTATACCTCTCACTATTTTTTAAAAGAGAATGCCTTTGATTGGCTTTCAAAATACCATTTAATATGGTGTCCGCATTGGTGTTGAACAGGCTATCTATAATATAAGGGCTGTTTTCCGTGATTAAATAGGTGAGCTTGGCTTTTTGTTTGTTGCTGTCAATTTCTGTTTTCACCTTTGCATCAAAAAAGCCGTTATTTTGAAGGTAAATAGCGATCTGCTGTGCAGAGGTGGCAGTTTTTACGCTGTCTAAAACAACTTTGGCATTACCGGTACGCATGAACCAATTGCCATATTCAAGTTTTTTTTCGAGGCCATTTATTTTATTATTAAGCTTGTTGTATCTTTTTTCTACTTTTGTAGAAGTGTTTCCTTGCCTAATTTTTTCCGCAGAACTTTGCATCAGTTGCTCGGCTTCCTGAAGTTTGTTGGCGATTTTACTGCTGTCATAGAATGCATTGCCCAAGTTGTATACCATCACTCCCGGAGAAATATTTATCAACGGGATTCTTGTGTTAGGCTTTTGCTGGATAAGATTCTTGATTGCCTCTCCTTCACTATTATCAATGCCCTGGGTGCTAACATCAGTGAGCAATAGTTCACCCTCTTGGAGCCCTCTTGTCAGAGAACAGCTCCATAACAAATGGATCAAAAAAAGAAAATTTATATATTTGGTCTTCTTCACTACAACACTCATGGCTAATGCTAAGCAAAAATACAGTTAAGTTTATTAAATCCTTGCACCAGAAAAAATTCCGTAAACAAGAAAGTGCTTTTTTTGTGGAAGGAGCTAAAAATGTAACGGAATTATTGCTTTCCAATTATGCGGTTAGCCATCTACTTTTTACCGAAAAATACCGAGAAGAAAACGCCTCGCTGCTTATCGGTTTTCCCGGAACTAAGATTGAGGTAAAACCTAAAGAATTGTCTTCATTGGGTACTTTCTCAACCAATGATCAGGCACTTGCAGTGGCCAAAATTAAGGAGAATAAACCTTTGACACTTGAGAAAGACCAATTGATTCTTGCGCTAGATGATGTTAGAGACCCCGGGAATTTGGGGACAATTATTCGAATTGCAGATTGGTACGGAATCAAAAAAATATTGCTATCGAAAAACACCGCTGATGTCTACAACCCAAAAGTTTTAAATGCCAGTATGGGATCCTTCACTAGGCTAAGCTTTGAATATGTAGACTTGGTTGAGAAAATAACGACATCCAATCTTCCTGTATATGGTGCTTTCTTGGAAGGGATGGATGTTCACCAGCTAGAAAAGGCAGCCACCGGGGTTTTACTGATGGGGAATGAATCCAATGGGATTTCTGGTCAACTTGAAAAAATTGTTACCCAAAAATTAACCATTCCAGCATATGGTGAAGCGGAGTCTTTGAATGTTGCGATTGCGACAGCAGTCCTTTGTGACAATTTAAAAAGAACCATGCAGTAAAAATACATCAATCAATCCAAGTCAGTTGATTAATAAACTAAATCACTCCACCTAAAATTGATTGGCCTTTTTTCTTGAAGAATACCTTTCGCTTTGTAGCGCGAAAATAGCAATGAATACGAAGGGGGTCTATAATAATATCGAGGAACAATATAAATTATTTATCCTGCGTTCATAACCGATTGCAAAAGGATCAACTATTGGACTGAGTTTACCGTACATTGATTAACTAAAATCAAAACCACAATTATGAAAAAACTGTTTATAATGATTTTTCTCTCAGGCCTTATGGTGGCTTGTCAGAAAAATACTGAAAATCAAGACCAAAGCCAATATCCCACAGATTTTGCTAAAGTTCTTGAAGCTCATGGAGGAATCGACCAATGGAAAAAGGGAAGAACATTAAATTTTACAATTGGAGATCCTGTGGACGGCCAAAAGCACACGGTTGACCTACACAGCCGAATGGATAAAATAACCACTTCTGATTATGAAATTGGCTTCGATGGGAATAAAGCATGGGTTTTAAACAAAGAAGGGAAATATGAAAGGAATCCCACTTTTATGCATGACCTTATGTTTTACTTTTATGCCATGCCATTTGTACTTGCAGATGAAGGTTTGAACTATGAAAAAACTGCAGACAAAGAGATAAGAGGGGAAACTTATCAGGGAATTAAAATCACCTTTGAACCTGGGGTAGGAAATTCTTCCAGTGATGAATATTATCTATACTATGATCCGGAAACTTATCAAATGGCCTGGCTTGCCTATAAGGCTACATTTGGAAAGGATAAAAAGCCGGAATGGCCTAATTTTATCAGTTATGACAAATGGTCTGAAGAAAGTGGAGTTCTTCTTCCCACATCTATTGCTTGGTACACAGCTGAAGAAGGACAAGTAGGAGAAGAAAGAAACAGGGTCGATTTTAATACAATCAGTTTATCCCAAGAATCCCAACCGGAAGGTTTTTATTCCAAACCTGAGAATGCCGTTTTTGGTGAAGAAGAATAGATAGTATCATTTTATTAAAGCTGCATAACAAATCAGCCCCTAGGGCTATTCTATACTAGGTGGGTGATATAACCTTTACATTTAACTCGGATTATGTAATAGGATTCGTAATAAGAGGCGTAATCGCATGGAAAACAGGTTGCTCGGGTATTTTATCATTGCGTTGCTATGGTAACCCTTCTTACCGACAGACAGGGTTGAAAAAACTTACCAAGTCTGATTTTTAAGCGGTTTTAGCTCATAATAGATAGTCTATCGCATCTTTTATATTTAAGCCATTTCTACTGTTGATATCCCTTCGTAGAAATGGTTTTTTTTAGCCTTACTTTTTCAAATTGAGGAAATAACTATACCTAATCAGGCCTGATTTTTTAAATAAGAAGAAATCAATTCATCTGCTGAATTTTGGAATTCACCTATCAAAAGAAGCTGTCTAACGAGTTTTTTACTTCTCAAGCGCTTAATATTATAGTTTTGTATCATTCGAAAAAGAAAAATTTTAAAACTTATAGATATGAAAAATAATAGCTTACTTCTGATTTTTGGATTTGCGGCCTCATTATTTGCCTGCGACCCAATCAATGAAATTTCCGAAACGGTGACTCAGGATGATCAACTTGGATTAAATATCCCTTCAGGATTTGATTTTTCAACTACCTCTTCAGTTAATATTAACCTTTCAGCAAAGGGAAGTGATAATGCCCCTTTGTCAAATGTGGTGTATAAAATATACAAAGGTAACCCTTATAAAGAGGGGACTTTATTGCAAACCGTTCAGTTGGACGAACAAGGTAGTGCTTCTATCACTATAGATCTTCCAAGTTACCTAGAGGAGGTTTTTATTACTTCCGATTATATAGGGGTTGAACCTATGGCTATAGTGCCGGTTTCCGGTGGGCGAATTAATTATAGTTTTGATGCAGCAAATCCTTCCATTTTAGCAGACGATTATTTTGAAACAACGACAACAAATGCTAATGAAAGAATTTCTGCCAGCAGTGAAACATTTATGACGCTCGGTTCTTGGTCCTCAAATGGTAAACCAAAGTACCTAGTAGATTCCGATAAAATCAGCGATCAACTCTTGAAAAATATAAACGCTAGTCTTCCTGAGAATGAAGATCTTAGAAAAAGTAATCCAGAAGCGATTAGTGATAAATACAAAAGGGAACTTTTTGTCAGTGAAGAGGCTGAAGTTTGGGTGACTTATGTACATACAGGAGGAAGCTATAGAAATGCCATTGGCTATTATTGGTACAAGGAAGGAGAAGCTCCCAAAACTGCAGATGATATAAAAAATAAAACAATTATTTTCCCAAATGCCCAATCTGGTGTGTTACGCTCGGGAAATAAAGTGAAACTAGTAGGGCCTAAAGATGGCGCTTTTGAAAAAGATACCTATATCGGTTGGTTTTTGATTTCCAATGGCTGGCAAGGAGGAAACTTGACCTACGGCAATGGCGTCTTCTATGCTGACAAAAGTTTAAATACTTTTAATGAAGAGGAGGAGCTTAGAGATCAAATGGTGTTTTTATATGATGCTACGGAGCAAATCCTATTAATGGGCTGGGAAGATATCCGCAGAGATTACAGAAGTTGTGACCATGATTTTAATGATGTGATGTTCTATGCCTCTTGGAACCCGATTACAAGTGTAGACTTGACAGATTATGTGCCGATAGACACCGACGTGAAGGATAAAGATGAAGATGGAGTAGCAGATAGTGAAGATGAGTATCCTGAAGATCCTGAAAGAGCATTCAATAACTATTCTCCCGGAGAAAATACTTTTGGAACCCTGTTGTTTGAAGATTTATGGCCTAGTTTCGGAGATTATGACATGAATGATTTGGTGATTGATTACAATGTAAATGAAGTTTCAAATAGCAATAACCGTATCAAAGAAATAAATTTGACTACAGTAGTTAGAGCCACAGGAGCAGGCTATCGCAATGGTTTTGGGATTCAATTACCGGTGTCTTCAGATCAAGTGTTGAGTGTGGAAGGAACCAGGTTGAGTACGGGTGCTATCAAGACTTTGTCAAGCGGAGTGGAGCAAGGACAGGAATTGGCTACAATCATTGTAATGGATGATGTGAATGATGAACTTCCTGTGATGGCAAATGTGATTGCCGGCAATACCCAACACAGTACAGATACAGTTACTGTTAAGATCGTATTCAAAGAGTCTGTAAGAAAAGCGGACCTAGGAGCTGCTCCTTATAACCCATTTATGATTATCAATCAGGACAGGGGAAGAGAAGTTCACCTGATGAATATGGAACCTACAGACCTTATGGATACTGAGTGGTTCAGCACAGCAGATGATATTAGCGCAATCGGTGAGGGTACTTATTTCACAAGCAGTAAAGGATTTAACTGGGCACTGCATATCCCACAAAGTATTTCTTATACCCAAGAAAAAGTGGACTTTACAAAAGCTTATACCAGATTTTCTGAATGGGCCAAGTCAGGAGGGCTTTCTTACGAAGATTGGTACCTCAATACAGATGGGCAAGTAAACTCAGATGCCATTTATAAATAATTGAATTATTGAAATAACATTTTTTTAGGCCTTCCCTCCGCTTGGGAAGGCCTTTTTTATTGGATGCATTCAGTGTCTTCTCGTTCCTAAAATAAGATGGTAATGAATTGTGAAAAGGAAGGCAATTCTTGACTATTAATTTTTATTTTCAGTCCTTAGCGAGGGAGTATTGAGGTGAAATAATTTACTATTGACGTCAGCTTTGTTTGGTTATTGTTTGAAGTTTCTGCCCAATTTTATAAAAGTAACAGTATCGTTTTTTAGAAGACAAAATATTCATCCTGAATATTTTTAACCCGGATTTTGTATTAGGATTTCCTGAATTTTCTCAGAAAGTGCTGTAATCGAAAAAAAAGTCAGGTTGTTTGGAAGTTTTATTATAGCATCGTTATGGTGAAATTAAAAACAGCAGTGAAGTGGTAGATTTTGAAGTGAATTCAGCACCTAATAAATTATTTCGGGTTTAAGGGACTGAACGTATATCCAATGGCTTCTGCGATAATGTGAGCAATGAAGGTTTTAAAATACCTCACTTTAAGGAAAAGCTTGTTTACTTAATTATGAAGGATAACGGAATGACTAAATGAGGATAAGTGCAGGGATCTTGGTAGAGACTGTAAAATGATAGCCAATGGCACACCACCGTTTGAGGGTTAAAACGGTGAACCAAGGTAATTATCAATTGTCAGCTGTAAAAACCCAGTTGACAGCCTTAATTTTAATACAAATTGTACTTCATTGATTAGTTTATTTCCCTTGGAGAAAGGAATGATGCTTTAAAGCCTTGATTCTTTGCTATCTAGGCTGTTCTGGAATAATTATTTACTCGGTAATGTATAATTAATTATAAGGTTTGTATGAATAAGGTTGACCTTATTGTACACCCAAGCAGGTCGGAGATTATCCTGATCCAAAGCTGTTTTGCCCATTAAAATCAAATGAAAGTTCAGGCCTTTCATCCAATTTTTTGGTACATAGCGTGCTCCTAGATTGGCCTGAGCATAGCTGGGCATGGCGTATTTGTTTTTCTCTGGATTAGAAGGATCAGGAAGAAAATATATACCCAGATAGCTGTACAATTGCAAGGGGTTTTTAGGAAAAGTATGCTGAAAATAGGTGCTGATGGCATCAACTTGGCCAAGGCCCTCATTTCTTTCTCTTGGGATAAAAGTGTAGAAAGGATCTTTTCCCCACTCTCTAGGGCTTAAAAACCGTCCATTCCCCTGCATTTTCGTGTAATTTACATGCCATAGGTTTCTTTGGGATTTGATTCCCAGTCTGCCACTCAGAATCCAATTCAAATCCTCAGGATTTTTATACCTCAAACTTATATCTTCATTGCCACCCTCGCCAATGCCATGCTGGATGGTCGCCTGAAGCCCACTAAACCCTTGCAAGTTGCTGTTGGGTAGCTCCCAGTTTTTATCCCATTGTGTCAGGTAGGTGCTGTAAATATTATTTACCAAGGTATGGTTTAAAAGTAAGGTGGAGGCCGAATTAAGGTTTAATTTCAAGTCCAATATATGGATGAAATCTGACTTGGTGTTTCCAAAATATCCGGAAGGTTGACCGGTTTCATCTCTCCCAACCGGATACATACCAACACTTTCACCAATAGCAAACCAATTTCCTGTAGATCGTGGAGATATTCCTGTAATCAGGTGGTGGTTTATAGAAATAACAGGATTTATTTGAATTTCCCAGTTGATGCCTTCCACGTAAGTGGGACTTAAACGCCCATCTTGTGCATTGATAAAGGGGGTGTTTACTTCCATACGTCCAAGTTTTGCTTTAAAGTTGGCATAAGCGTAATTCAAGTGGAGGTTGCCTATTTTGCCAAAGACAGTCCTATCCAAATGATTTACATCAAATAGCCCTACCTCATATCGGTTTAAATTGGGTACTTGAGAATCAAGGGTGCCAAAATCAGAACTTAAAATTTTAAGGAAACCCAAGTACTCTGCTTTTATTCTGAAATGATAGGGCAGCTTGCTTATTAACGAAAGTTTGGCCATTTGCCCCCAGGCATGTTCATTTTTGTAATCTTCTGCGTAAGATGTGCTCATAAAATAGGAGCGAAGTCCTATACTCATCTCTGGTTTCCAAAGTGTAGAATCCTGCTGAGCATAGCCGGAATCCCAAAGTAGCATTACAATCAACAATGTAAATATCTTTTTCATTATTCCTTATTTTCTTGCAGCTATGATTTCTTGATATGGACCATATTTGTGCTGCTTTTCGGAAAACTCATCCGCATAGGGACCAAATGGATGGTCCATTGGTTTTTTACTGATATCCGGCCAGTCTCCTGAGAGGTCTTTATTAGGTCTAGGCATGGAATTGACATAGGCTGCAAGGTCCCAAGCCTCCTCATCACTGAGAAGAGGCCTTTTAAAGGATGCACCCAAAGGCATATTGGCTTTAACATAGCCTGCAAACCGTGACAAACGGTACAAACCTGCACCATCATTATAACTGGAAGGTCCCCAAAGTGGAGGGTAAATGTAGGAAGTACTGGAAATGGCTTTCAATCCTTGCCCTTCTGTTCCATGACAAGTATTGCATTTTTTTTCATATATAGTTTTTCCCTGAATAGGGTCTGCTGCGCGGTTCAATAAACCCAATTGGTAAATACCAGAACCTTTAGGTTTGTGTCCTTTAGGAACATCTTTCCCAAGCCATTTTATATAGGCTACCATTGCCTTCATTTCTTCACTGCTGGGATCTAAAGCTTCTCCGTTCAAACTTCTTTGAAAGCAATCATTAATTCTTTTAGGGATGCCTTCTGATAGTCCTGATCTTGCCCTTATTTTAGGGTAGTTGGCAGCAACTCCGCTGAAGTTATTGCCAAAGGGTATGGTTCCTGCTTCAAGATGACAATTTTGACAGTTCATTCCATTGGAGATGTGGAGTACCTTACCTTCCGGGCCAAGGTATTCTGAAGTATGGGAAATGAGTTCCTGTCCATAGCTTAACTGCGCCGCATTAGGAGCTTTTTCCATTGCAGTCTTGTCCGGTGCTGTCCAGTTATCTTCTGTTACCATTTCTTTTGTACTATCCTTTATAATCCCACCTTGGGGAACCTGCGTGCCCACTTGGAAGCTAGAAGGAGTAGAATAAAAGCCTAGGAATAGTAATGCCCCAAGAAAAATGCTAAGGGTCACCAACAATAAGGACAAGCTTAAAAGACCTCGAGCCAATACAATAAATATTTTAGAATAATCTTTCACATTTTCATTTTTTGTCTAAAGCAAATTTACCAGCTATCAAACCCCGTAAAGGTGATTTGTATCACATACAAGTAATTCTTGAGGCTTGGAGAAAACTGTAGCCTAATCAAACAAGGTTGAATCAATTTTATTTTTTTGGCTTTGGAATCAATGCTGATAGGAGAAAAGTCGGGTAAAAGCCAAATAAGCCCTGTCTTTTTTCGGCTTTCTTGGGCTGAGATCATGTTGTATGAATAGACAGGAATTTATTTGGTTTAGAAGGAAGAGCTAACCGGTAATTGTTGAAATATCAATAGCCGATCCATAATTAATCCCAAAATTTTGCTTCGTTAATATTCTTTAAGGTTTCTTCAGATAGGTTGACTTTCCGTTTTTTATATCAAAGTAAAACCCCATTAGATTGATTTAAATAGCGTTTTTGGAATATTTTTTAATCTAATTAAAAATTAATCTAAATAAGTATTGCATAAAAAAATGGGTATCCGTAATATTGCATTCAATTAGACTAAATCTAAATAGAGGCAGGTTTTACGAACTGCATATTCCCAAGTTAGGAAAGGAGATCTGTCAAAAAAGGCACTCTTGATTAGGTTTGGATAAATAACATCAAGTAAAGCAAAGTAGGTATCAATTTTAAAAATTGATCGCTTAACCATACGAATGAAAGGCATGAAGATAACTTTATTATCAGGATATTTACGATTAGGGTTGATTACCGTTCTGATTTTTTCGGGTCTTGCTTCTCAGGCACAATCTCTTCATGCCGCCACCATAAAAGGTGAAATTCTTGATTCAAGATCAAATCCAATACCGGGAGTAATTGTTAGAATTAAAGACAGTCCATATCATGCCATCTCATCGATTGACGGTAGTTATCAAATCAAAAATGTCCCTAAAGGTAATTTCGAGCTTATGCTTTCATGCTTGGGTTACCAAGAGGATTCCAAAAATATAGTAGTTGATGTTGAGGAGGCAGTTGTTCAGTTGGACTTTTTATTGACAGAATCTACCACCGATCTGGATGGAGTTGTCGTACAAGCACAATCTGTTAAAAGCGAAATAGAAACCAAGGGCTTTGCTGTGGAAGTTGTGGAAACCCAAAAAGTTGCCTTGCAATCCCTACAGACCAATGACTTGCTTAACCGAACTGCGGGGATCAAAGTTAGGCAAAATGGAGGGTTGGGCTCAAGGGTAGATTATAATCTAAATGGAATGTCAGGTAATTCCGTAAAAATATTTATTGATGGACTTTCCATTTCTACTTACGGTTCTTCTTTTAGTTTGAATAGTATCCCCCCGGCATTAATTGAGCGGATTGAAGTTTATAAAGGAGTTATTCCCGCACACCTGGCAGACGATGCATTGGGAGGTGCAATCAATGTAATCTTAAAAAAAGGAGTGGTTAACAACCTTTCAGCCTCGGTTTCTTATGGTTCTTTCAATACGCTTCAGAGCAATGTAAATGCGGCCTATAGAGATGAAGCCACAGGTTTTACCACAAAAGTCTCCGCCTTTTACAATTCATCTGACAATGATTATGAGGTGTGGGGAAAATTTGTAAGGAATATTTTGGCGAACGGAAGGTATGATTATGTACGTGCCAAGCGCTTCAATGATGCCTATCGTTCTGTAGGTGGAAAGGTTGATTTGGGGTATACCAATGTAAAATGGGCAGATCAATTTTTCTTAAGCTATACCGGATCCGACGATTATAATGAAATCCAACATGGTACTTATATGTCTATACCTTATGAAGGGCGATTTGGTACTTCTCAGTCTCATGTTTTGGGGCTGACCTATTTGAAAGAGGATTTAGGCATCAAAGGCCTCGATGTCAATTTTACCGGCTCTTTGAGTAAAATAAATGAGGTGGTGACAGATACAGTCAAGTGGAATTACAATTGGTTTGGAGAAATGAGTTTAGGGCTGGATGGAAACCCGATTCTAAGACCCTCCGGTGCACAACAAGGGGCTCCTACCATGAATCATATTGACAGAAAGGTGGCCACTTTTCGTGCTGGAGCAACTTATGAAATCAATCCAAATCATAAAATATTTTTGGGGCAGTCTTATTATTCCATGGATAGAGACGAACAGGACTTTATGAAAAGTGCTGTAGAAAGAGAATTTATAGGTACGCGTGACCTGCAGAAAAGCATTACCTCTCTTAGTTACGAACTGGATATGCTACAGTCCAAATTAAAGGGGAGCGTTTTTGGTAAGTACTATTACCAAGGGATTGATAGAATGGATCCCATGCTGGTGGAAGAAAATGGAACCACTACTCGCATAGAAGATCGCGTGAAGAGTAGCAGAAATACTACCGGATATGGGGCAGCTTTTTCTTACAGGCTAATCAGACCTTTAACCATATTGGCATCTGCAGAAAAAGCAGTAAGGATGCCGTCAGAGGGAGAGATTTTTGGTAGTCCCGGTGACAATATCGTTGAGAATCTAGGCATTCGGCCGGAGATAAGCGATAATCTGAACTTAGGTTTTATTTTAGGAGACTTTGAACACCGATCTCACACCTTTTCATTCACCGGTACAGGTTTTATCAGAGATACCCAAGACAAGATTATTCAACAAATAAACCCAAGGATCAATGATGCCGTTCAGACTAATCCCTTCGAAAATTTAGGTAAAACCAAATCCATTGGATTTGAAGGACAGGTGAAATATGCCCATAGGAATTCTTTTAGGGCCATATTGAACGTTTCCAAATTCAACTCCCAATACAATACCAAGTTTGATTCCAATGGAAATGTCTATGCCAATTATGGACAACAGATTCCCAATGAGCCTTTCTTCACCATAAATAGTTCAATTGACTATACTTTAAGAGATGTAGTGAAATCAGGTTCTTTGTTGAGATTGTCGCACTATTTCGGCTTTGTAGATAGGTTTTATACCACCTGGTTAGAGATTGAAGATTTCAGAACCCCACGCCAATACATCAATGATATAGGTGCTACCTACACTTTTCCTGATCGAAAGTTGGCAGTTAGTGTGGATTTGCGAAATGTATTCGACAAGCAGGTCTATGATAACTTTGCCGTCCAAAAACCGGGTAGAGCACTTTATGTCAAGCTTAATTATACCATAGGAAATTTTAGATAAACCATGTTAAATATAAATACATATAGAATAATGTTCAAAAATTTTAATCTAAGTAAAAGATTACTTTCCCTAGGAATGGCAGCTGCATTGGTATCCATGGGAGCCTGTGTCGAAGATGATGTGACACCTGATGATGATGATGATGAAATAGAGGCGGATCGCTGGTTGACCTTGGCGGGAGCTTTTATGGGAGAAACCGCCGGAGATGGGAATGGTGGAACGAATATTTATGCGGTCAGTTTTGAAGATGCCATCAATCCGGAAACAGAAATAGACATTTTTAATGATGGGGAACCGGTAAAATCCAACCGAACTGCCAGGTTACAGGTTTCTCAAGATGGAGGTACTTTGTTTAATATTGCTTATGGCGGTGAAAATGGTGGTGAATATGCCAAGTTTGACATCCGTGGAGGCGCAAGCTTTGTCCAAGAAGATGTTACGGTTAATATTTCTCAGTATGCAGGAACTTCTCCAAGGTGGAGCAAACTGTACAATGGAGATAAAAATGGGATTGCAGTAAATATAGCCAATCTTGCTGCCAATAATTCAGAGGAAGGAAACCCTGAAGAAGAATTTAAATATTATAGAGGAACCGCTACAGTTTTGGATTTGGATTTGCAAGAAACCCTTATTTCAAACTACAAAACTTATGAACTTCCTTTGTCCACTGAAGAAGAACTTGCAGGTCATGCAATTTTTAGATTAGATGCCCCTGTTTTAAATCAAGCCGGTGATAAATTGCTTATCGGTACTTGGATGAGGAAATACGATCCTGCAACTGGTGAAAGAGAAACGGAATGGGATAGATTGGGTACCAAAACCCTTGTTGTGGATTATCCTTCCTTAGAAAACCCTACGCTTATTACTTCTACACAGGCTGATGGAGATTGCTCCGGCTATAGAAGTAATGTCAACCAACTAGCTGATGATGGGTACATTTATCAGGCTACCACCAGAAATAGCAATGGTTCCCATATTTTGAGAATTGGCTCTAACAACGAATATGACAATTCTTATGCCTTGAGTCTTGATGATGCACTTGGACTAACAGACACTTATGTGGATGCGTGGAGGTATGTAAGCAAGGGCATTGGTTACGCATTGATTCGTCATGGTGAAGAAGACCAGGGGTATGTAGTTCGCATGGACCTTAACCAAAAGACTGCTTCTATTGTGCAGGGATTACCTGATGATCCTGATGTGAGGTTTAATCAGTTCCAAAGCTTTTTGGTAAGTGGAGACTACTTGATATTACCAATTTCACCTCTTGGACAAGATGGAAATATTTATATTTTAGACAGCCAAACCAATCAGGTGACCAAAGGTGCTAAGTTAATCAATCAGCCGGGTAACCACTTTATTGGCGCATTCTAAGAAAAAATACTTTATACATGAAAGACCTGCACTTCCAATTGGATTTGCAGGTTTTTTTTTGAAATTAATTCTAAAGCAAGAGCCCTAATAATAAGTGAAATAGAATGGCTGGCTCACGATTTGGGTTTAAACATTGATACTTATTTTAATATTAAAGCGTGAATCTTTTGCTATTTCCTTGATAAAAGTGTTATTTAATTGTCCTAATTGACGATTCTTTACCTAAATTAATCTTGTATTTATATAGTAGCGAACGAATAACCGTTACTAAATGCCTGAATGAAAGACAATATAATCATTTGTTCTAGGGTAAGGAGGCAATGCTGTTGCCTGTTTTGATCATTGTTATGGCTGTTTTATTGTAGAAATAGCATGGCTGATCATTTTAATTCTAGGCAAAGGTTTTGGCTTTCTTCTTTTGTAACTTATAGAATGCAAAAAAACGAAAAATGATTAATCTGGACCAAATGAATACTATACCAACGGAATCAGTAGGAAGTGTTCCTCGATCCCAAAAATTACAAGAAGCTATAGTTGCCTTTTCTGAAGGTAATTTATCCGTTAGAGATATAAATAAATATTTGGATGAGGCAGTAAAGGAAACGATTGAAGCTTTAGAGAATACCGGCTCCACCATCATCACCGACGGGGAACAGGCCAAAACAAGCTTTGTAACTTATCCCTTAGATGGGCTTGATAATTTAGCTCCGGGAGGTGTGACCATTCCTTTTGAAGATGGGCATAGCCGCCAACTACCAAAGTTGACCAAGGGACCGTTTTCTTATTCCACCTTTGCTGGGAATTATCTTCCAAGAGCAAAAAAGTTTACCAACCTCCCCTTAAAGCAGGCCGTAATCTCTGCTTCAGCCTTGAGCCTTCTGTACCCAGAAGAGGGATTGCCTGATTACTCCCAGTCTCAGTTTATTGAAGATTTAATCAACCAGGCAGAAGGCGATATTAGGAGTTGCTTTAACAATGGAGCTCATCATGTACAGGTGGATTTCACTGAGGCAAGGCTTTCCCTTAAACTTGATCCTTCCAAAGCACTGTTGAAACAATTTATAGAGCTTAACAATAAAGTGTTAAGTAGATTTACAGATGAAGAAAGAAGCCGGATAGGGTTTCACACCTGTCCGGGAGGTGATCATGACAGTACCCACAGTGCTGATGTGAGCTATACAGAATTAATTCCGCTATTTCTTTCCCTAAATTGTGGTAATTTCTAC
The DNA here is from genome assembly GCF_030546805.1 of Cyclobacterium sp. 1_MG-2023. Taxonomy (GTDB): domain Bacteria; phylum Bacteroidota; class Bacteroidia; order Cytophagales; family Cyclobacteriaceae; genus Cyclobacterium. The sequence continues at coordinate 127,614 of NZ_JAUOPC010000002.1, forward strand.
ATGCAAATGGCCAATGAAAAAGATGCGCCAAAGGCCTTGAAAATGATAGGTGAAAATCTTGGAGCCAACCAAAGGGTTTATATAGGAGTGATTGATGTGATCAACGAAGTTGTGGAAACCCCTGAAATGGTTTGTGATAGAATAATGACGGCTGCAGAATACATACCTGTTAGCCAGTTAGGAACTACTGACGACTGTGGGTTTTCTCCATTTGGAGATGATATTGCCACGAGTCGTGAGACTGCATTTGCTAAAATAGCAGCACGTGTGGAAGGGACAAAAATGGCTTCGGAAAAATTGATGGTAAATGCCTGAAAGATAATAAATTCATTTTAAAAGGATTACCATCTAATTTTAGGATGCTGCCGGGTCACAGCTCATTACCGAATCCTCCCATTAATCTTTACGCCATCCGTAAACCCCTTTAGGGGTGATAGGATTATAGCCGGTGGCCCTAGCCATCGGATTAAATAATGACCAATCCACCTTGACTTTGGCGGCATTGTTGCCATTTTTCCGCAACAATGCTGACAAAATCATTCAGCCCTTGCTAAAAAATGATCAACCCATCTTCCACCTGAATCATCTACCCATCCCCGCAATTTTAATCCGGGTTATTTAATAGGATACCCTGTTTTTACGTGCAGGGATGTAATCGCTAGAATATCAGGCAATTTGGAAAATTTAGCACCTAATAGATGGACTATTGCATATTTTGAGTTGAACCGGTATACATGGTTAGGGCTTCTGCCGTATTAAATCAATTAAAATTTCTGAAAAACGAATTTTTCACTTAAAAAATCCTCCAAAACACTTCCTATATTGTTAGATCTTACTTATTTTAGGCCTAAGGTAAATACAGCCTGACCTCCCCATTATGACCAGTTTTAGATCCCCTCAAACCATCATAAAACTAGAATAGAATGAAAAAGGCTTTTTTAATGGTTTTGGCGGCGCTGTTTACCATGAGCTCTATTCCCAAGCCTCTTGGCGTACATGCCCGTCATTTCAAAAGTTACACGATTGAATTTGAGAATAAGTACTTGGAGGATTTTTCTTGCAATACCCTAAACGACAAAATTGTTTATTATAAAAATCAAGGGTACGGTGTAAGGCTGAACAACAACCATTCATTTGTAAAAGCAGTCAAGAAAAACCAAAAACAGATCAATGCACTTTGGCAGATAAAAGATAGTAAGCCGGCCTCAAAAGCCTACTTTGATCATTTAAAAACTTTGCTGAGCGATAAAGGTGAGAGGAAATTTCTTAAGGGATTCCTCAATTCCAATGCTCAAAAAAGTAAATTTCAAAGGATAGAAATTACAAAAGAACTGGAAAAACAAGGCGTTGTTTCGGCTTTAAATGCTTGGTCTGAGGAAATCAGAAGAAAAAGTATTGTCTCCATTACTCCGAAAAATGTGCCCAAATATAACTTCAACACAGAAACCTTTACTTTCAATGTTGGGTCGGTGAACGGGAAAAACTGCCGCTATACAGCCAATGTGCCCACAGAAAAAGCCGCCGAATTAGGGAGTTCCAAGACAATTTACTGGGAAGCAGTCTATTATATTGGGGATGAAAACAACGCGTCCAATGTAGAGATTTACTTTGGCTCCTACCCGCCCTCAGACCCAATAGCCTCCTTTTCAACAGCATCTTGTAATTAAAAACAAGTAAAAATGAGAAAGCTACTTCTCTGTGTCATTATTTGTCTCATCTCAGCAAATATTAAAGCACAGAAATGCAAAGACTTTTCAGCATTGTATGGGACAGTCATTAAAGAATTTCCCCAAGCTTCCTTTGATAAGCCAACAAAGGAAAGGCTGCTATTCGACCGCATAGCTTACAACCTTATTTCTGATAAATACTTCTTAACCATTAGCAAAAAGAGTTTCACTGAGCTGAGTAAAAAAGACCTTGAAAAACTTAAAAAGAAGCTGTTCAAATGTACTAATGTTGATGGATGCTGGCAGTTGAGGGATTATTTGTACCAATTTTTCCTCTTTTCAAACCTAGAAGCTGCAAAAAATCATGTCAGAGAAATCAGTTCCCAAAGAATTCAGCTTAAAGAAACTTTATCACAACTAAATAATGGTGCTAGTTTTAATGGACTTATTCAACAAGAAGCATCGGTCAATGACAATTTTGGTCTATTGACAACATTGGAAGTCCAGGGAGTTTTAGATTTAATCAATTCTAAAAAAGGGGCAGCGGCAGATAATGACCTGTTGTTGAAGAAAAATCATATCGGCAATTTGCCGGAGACCTTCAAATCTCTCGCTGAACTAAATAACTTCAAATACGAGAATCGTCAACTTTATCAGCATGCAAGCTCAAGCGTTCAAACAGAACTGAATGCAATGATTGAAAATAAAAGAGAAAAAATTCTTCAAACGCTTTCCGCTGCTGAAAAGAATAAGCTTGAAAATATAAGCTTTAATATTAGGGATATAGCCCAAGTAAATGGCGTTTTTGATAACCTGAAGGCCAGCTATAGCCAATATGAAAATTACAATTCCGTTGAATCTTTGTATGCAGTCTATAGAAAGAAAAAAGCTGACTTAATCTCAAACAATGCCTATGAAATAGCCAAAAAAGCCGAAGGGTTTTATACAATAAAGGAACTCGAGAACCTTTCCAAAACCTATATCGCAAACACTAGCTCAACTTTAAACATCGAAAAGCTCAAAGAATACATTGCTTCCAGAAAAGAGGCGATTGAGAAATATTTACGTGAAAAAGAAGAAGAACGACAACGCATCGCTTTAAGAAAAGAAAATAAATTCAAAGAAAATAAAAAGCTTATTTCATCCTTAAGAGAAGAAGCAGAGAAAGTATACAATACTAAAATCCCCACTTTCGAAGAACTACATTATATTTTGCAAGAATACTTGGACCTCATCAATGAAGACAATAAAAAATATAGCGAGAGTGAAGCCAGCCAGTTTATTCGTGTAGTAGAGAAAATGGAGTATTGGAGAGAGGATGACGATAATATTTCAACCCTGGAAAGATTCAAAGATCGCAATGGTTTTTCTATAATTGCCAGTGCTTTGACGATAAAAAAAACGAATTCCGATGTAGAATTCCGTATGCCAAATGCACCGAAAGAAATTATCGCCTTGTTTCAGTTGGAATTAGTTACTGATTTTAGGAATGCTTGGAAAACAGCAAAAGACCCATTTGAGTCACCGAAACCTTACAATCGCTATGTCAATAGTGGGAGAACAATGTATTCCTATTTTGTTAAGGACGATGGAACATTAATCGCTAGAGCGGAATATAACTCGGATGCAGGCGGTACAATATTGGCTGAACGTGAGGATGCCAATACCTTACAAGTTTCCTCATTTTCAAACATGACAGATGTTAAAATAGAAAAAGGTCAAACCATTAATTTTCAAGCTTCCGGCACCATTAGGGTGGGGATATTAACGACAAAACCTGATGGAATTGATGGCTGGAGATCTTTCAATATTGTCCCTTCATTTCGCCATGGGATGCTCATGGGTAAGATAGGAGAGGATGGGAAATGGTTTCAAATAGGACGCCGAAAGACCATAAAAGCCCAAGAATCCGGCTTTCTCTACTTGAGAATGAATGAAAGGGATGTTTCCAATAATAGTGGACATTTTACGGTAAGGTATACCCTGGAATAAGTTGAAAAGATAAATACTTGTCCAGTACCTTGAGGGCTTCAATAATAGTAACCATGGCTGTCATTCCCACGGAAATGGGGATATAACCCATCCTGATTTTGGCGGTATTGTTGCCCTTTTCCGCAACAATGCTGACAAAATCAAAACGCCTATATTTTACCGAAAAACCCACATAAAATTCTATGACAACACCAAGCCCCACCGCGGCGTAATATATCAGCCAAGGGTGTCAGCCCTTGGAATGAAATGATCAATCCATCCTGATTTTGGCGGTATTGTTGCTTTTTTCTGCAACAATGCTGACAAAATCTCAACGTCTACTCCTTACCAAAAACGCACATTAAGTCCTAATACCTACCGCAGCCCTGCCGGGGCGTAATATATTAGCCAAGGGTGTCAGCCCTTGGAATGGGAGATTATACCCATCTTAATTTTGGCGGTATTGTTGCCTTTTTCTGCAACAATGCTGACAAAATCTCAACGGAACTATCTTTATGGGAACCACACATTGATCTTTACGCCATCCGAAAACCCCTTTAGGGGTGATAGGATTATAGCCAGTGGCCTCAGCCACCGGATTTGTGAAAATAAATGTCATCGATTTTGGCGGCATTGTTGCCTTTTTACCGCAACAATGCTGACAAAATCTTCTCGTTGGAAAACTTTTAATCCTCTTTATCCGCAAAAACTTCCGGAATTAAGTCAACTTAATTAATTTACAAGAGGATTTTTGGTGATCGCTTAAATATTGGCTTGTAATAGGGGCAATCTAAAAAGGCAACATAAAATATTAAATCTTTTGATACATTTTTTAACCAAACTAAAGCACAATAATAATGGCAACAGATGAAACTAGAATTGAAGACAGTGTGTGGGGCAGGTTATTGCCATGGGTATTAACAATTGCATGTTTGGTGATATTATACATTATCGGTGTTTTTTTAATTGAGAACATTGAATGGTACAAACAGACAGTATTTGCCATAGAAATAGACGGAATTCAAGAACCAACTTATAGGATTCATGCTTACCATATCCATATGAGCATGATTAAAAGGTCCGTGGGCTTGTTTTCCGGTTTTGCCATTATGTTTTTAGGCTTAGGCGTTGCGTTTTATAGTTTGAGAAACAAAACCGACCTACAATTGACTTCAAATATTTGGTCTTTAAATTTAGCCACAATGTCCCCCGGTATACTGGCTTTGGTAATGGGGACCGTTCTTATAATGTATACCATTGGAAGCAAAGATGATTTTGCTCCTTATCCTATAATCTATAAAACTGTCAATGATTCTACACTCAATCAAGATGACAACAATGCCGATACTTTAAAAGTAGTAACCTCACCTTTTTAATATTTCAAAACCATGAAAAACTTAGTGCTTTTATTTTTTATCTGTGTAAGCTTCAAGTGCCTTTCCCAAAATAATACAGAATTACTAACAACTGTAAAAGTGTTGACACAGCTAAGTGAATCAGCGCAGCGAGAAGGTAATAAATCCTCAGTCCTGATTTACCAGAATACTTTTTATCATATTTGGGAGGCCAATGCAAACCTTCATGGTTCTGACACCTTCCAAAAAGCATTTCAGTTTTTTGACACCGTCAAAAAAAACAATCATTCGGCCATAAAAGAACAATGCTTTTCTTTGAATGGGAAGCTTCCTGGAGGAATTGAAGTATTACCGAAAATTGTTGTAGTGGATACACCATCCGGCGGATGGGCCAACAATGAGATTCCTTCTCTGTTCTTAGAAAATTTCGACAAAGGACTTATTTCTTCTTCTGATATAGAATATTTCACAAGCCTTAACTCCATTCATAATGCGGGAAATAATGAGCAGGATTACCTGCAAAAAAATAAAATTCTTCAGGATGCAATTTTACTCAGGGATAAGCAGAATAGGCTCAATAGTAATTTGAAAAAAAGCGAACTTAAGCCGTATGATAAATTGATCAAATCCATTGAGGAAATCGAAAAATCAGAAATAGAACTTAACCATTTTAGGCCATAAGAATTTTTCCTGACTGTAATGGTACAGGATAAGGGAAAGAGGGGCTGGAGATAACCAAGTGTTTGGTGGCATTTGGCTATTGCTATTGTTTTCTGGTGATCTATGATCAAATGGGAAGATTTTTAAATGCCATCTAAAATTTGCCGTTAGCAGAATGGCATCAGGTTAGAAAATTCTACCGGAGTATAAGCTTAAACAACTACTCCAAAACACCAAATGGGGACTTCAGAAGTACCCCTGTGGTCTTTTTTCACTCTGATTTACTGACAGGGAACTGCTTCAGCACACCAAAAACTGACAAGGCTAATGGACAAAACCGGAACTTTAATGGTTTTTAGTGCAATCTCCAGTGGCTTTGGACAAAAAAATAGGGTGCAGTATCAAAGCTTTCAACTGCACCCTTCAATAATTTTTGGGCAACATAAGCAACTTTTTAACCCGGATTTTGTATTAGGATTTCCCGAGTTTATGGGAAGGGTTGCCATCCCAAGAAAATCAGTCTTTTTGGAGACTGAGGCCTCGTAGGGGATTTATTAAATGCTTTCCCATAGAGTGTTTTTTATTCCATAATCAACCCTGTATCCAAAATACCCCACATTCCACTTCCCCCAACTAGTCATAAACACTTCTTTTTGAGTAGTAAAAAGAAAAAGTTATGCAAATCAAGATATTTTATAGCCTCTTTCTGGCATCGCTATTAATGGTAAGTTCCTGTGGTCAAAAAAATACTTCTGCTGAAGTACAAGAAACCGAGACCAAAACCCCGGCCAATTGGGCAGAAAGACTGGGTTACCCGGAAGGGAAGAAAGTCATTATGCTGCATGCAGATGACATTGGCATGAGCCCCGAAGCCAATACCGCTGCCAAAGCAATGCTGATGGCCGGAGACATACAGTCCGCCGCTGCCATGCCTCCCTGTCCTAATTTTGAAGAGATCATTGCCTGGGCCATTGAGCATCCTGAAATAGACCTTGGCTTGCACCTTGCTTTGACCAGTGAGTGGAAAACCTGGCGTTGGCCTTCTGTGGCTCCGGCGGAGGAAGTACCCGGGCTTATTGATGATGAAGGGATGTTATGGCGCTCTGTAGAAGAGGTGGTTGCCCATGCTTCTGCAGAAGAAGTGGCCACAGAAGTTAGGGCTCAGATTGAAAAATCCCTTGCCCTAGGTTACCGTCCCGATCATATTGACACCCATATGGGCACCTTGTATGGAGATCCCAAATATGCCATTGTCTACCTAAAAATGGCCATTGAATACGGTATTCCGGCCAATGCCATTGACCTTTCAAACCCTGAAGTATTGGAGATTTTTAGACAAGGAGGTTACCCCATTACCGATGAGGTGGTTGATTTTATGGCTACATACACCTTGCCTAAGCTGGACTTTTTTACCAGTGCTCCCAAGGCAGATACCTATGAGGAAAAAAAGGAAGCCTTTAAGCATTTGATCAGGTCACTCAAACCGGGATTAACAGAAATCATTTTTCATCCCTCCGCAGATACTGAACAGTTGAAAACCATCACCGGCTCCTGGCAACAAAGGATTTGGGAAGCGGAAATGTTCGCTGATCCGGACATGAAGCAGTTCTTCGAAGAAGAAGGCATTATTTTCACCGACTGGAAAGAAATCATGGAGCGCTTTAATTCTTAATCCCAATTACGATTCCCAATTGTGCGTATCCCCGCCATTTTCAATACAAGTACCAAAACATGAACACGATTATTAAAATCAATACCCTAAGCCTATTGATGGCCTTTATGGCCATGGGCTGTGGGAAATCTACTGAGGCGGACATTACTAAAGAAGGGCAGTCGGCAAGCCATACCGATACAGCCTTTGTACAGGAATACCATAAAGGTTTTGTGGTTCATAAAGATATGCCCGCCGCCAATGATGTGCGTGCCATTCATCTTGCTCCTGATCAAAACGTATGGATTGCTACAGGGCATGGTGTTTACAGAAAGCCTAAAACAGGTGCCGATTGGGAACAAATGCTTCCTGAAGAAAATGTAGGGCCGGCTTATGACCTGGATTCAGAAGCTTCAGGCAAGGTTTGGCTGGCTTCATGGGATGGGGTTTACGCATTGGAGAATGATGCACTGGTGCAAGTTCCCGGACCAAAACCTCCTATCGCTAAGGTACTCAGTACCGCCGAAGGTGTCTATGCATTTGGACCTTATGGGATTTGGCTGTACAGCGAGAATGAATGGAAGTCCAAGGATTTTACCAATGCCAGGAGCATTCGCACCGTACTTACGGACAAGAATGCCGGACTTTGGCTTGGAACCGATATAGGATTGTACCATTGCAATGAAGAGCAAACATCAGCCTATCAGAAAAATGAAGACCTGATCAGTGCTTACGTCAAGGGCTTGGATTTTGATGATGAGGGGAACCTTTGGGTTGGAGGGCTTGGAGGAGTAACCATCAGAAAAGGAGATAAGGTCATTGATAAAAAAGAACCTTCCAATGGCATTACTAATGTAAATGTAAATGTGGTGAAGAAAGCGCCTGACGGCAAAATGTGGGTAGGAACTGATTATGGGATTACCCGCTTTCAGCCGGGAGAAAATGATTATTCCGTCCGCTTAAGCAAGCGTTGGTTACGGGCGGATGAGGTAAGAGACATTGATTTTGATGCCAATGGAAATGCCTGGGTAGCGACTTCAGATGGCGTGAGTCTTATTGGAAGAAAAGAAATGACTTTGGCCGAAAAGGCAGATTATTTCTATGGTCAGTTGATTTCAAGACATGTTAGGGAACCCGGAATTGTCGCAAGGTTTAAGCTGGAAGTGCCGGGAGATACGAGTAGCATAGTGCCTGATGACGACGACAATGACGGGGAATATACGGCCATGTATTTGGCCATGGAATCTTTTCGTTATGCGGTCACCGGTAGTGAGGAAGCCAAAGTAAGGGCCAAGAAAGCCTTTGACTTTTTGCACCTTTTGCGTGAAGTCACCGGTAGAGAAGGCTTTTTTGCTAGGACAGTGGTTCCGGTAGACTGGGACAGGCCCATGCACGACATGAACAGGACTTATACCGACAGGGAATTGGCAGAAGCAATTGTCAACAATCCACGGACTAAACCTGTAGAAGTTCGTTGGCATCCATCAGAGGATGGGAAATGGTTATGGAAGGGAGATACCAGCAGTGATGAATTTGCGGGACATTTTTTTGGGTATTACTGGTATTATTTTCTCGTGGCCGATGAGGCCGAGAAACAAAGAATAGCAGCCCATGTGGAACAAATAATGGATCACTTGTTGAGGAATGATTTCTATCTGGTAGGCGTAGATGGCAAGCCCGCAAAATGGGGTGTATGGTCGCCTAAAAGCCTGAATGATGATCCTGAATGGTCACCGGAGAAACCCTTGAATTCGCTGGAGATACTGTCATTTCTCAAGTTTGCCCACGCGATTACCGGCAAAGCAGCTTATCAGGAAGCCTATATAAAGTTAATCAAAGAAGAGGGGTATTTGGAAAATGCCAAGCAATTGTATACCACCAATCCGGCTTTTGAGACCTATTTTGACATATACATGGCCCTTTACACTTACCCTGCACTTATTAACCTGGAAGAAGATGCTGAGTTAAAGGCCGAATACCGCAAGCATTTGGATCAATGGTTTGCTAAATTCAAAGATACCCGAAGTCCCTTGCTAAATCTCACCTACAATCTTTTGACGGGAGGAGCTGACGAACTGGAAGCTTCTATTTTCTTTTTGCAGGATGCTCCCCTGAGTTTGGTAGATTGGCGCATAGACAATGGCAAGAGAGAAGACCTACAATTGGTGAGGTCTCCGATTTTGGAAGAGATTCAGGTAAATGAATTAAGGCCGCCCAGTGAATACCGCACCATGCGTTGGGACAACAATCCCTATTTGGCTGTTTCCGGCAATCCCTCAGAGGAGAAAGAACCGGTTTACTGGCTTTTGCCCTATTGGATGGGCAAGTATCAGGGACTAATCAAGTAACCAATTTTGCCGTCATGGTTTCCATTTTCTCCACACCAATGCTAGCAAAATTTCTTCTTTTATTCTTCATCGAAGTTGCATATATGGCTCTATGAAAGCACCAAAGCCCGGTAGGGGAGATATGATTTCAGCCACTAGGTTAGTGAAAGAACGCCAATTGATTTTGTTAGGCTTGCCTATTACTAAATTCACATAGTAACATTTAATCCAATCAAAAACCCCTTTAGGGGTGATAAGATGATAGCAAGTGGCATCAGCCACTGGAATAGATATATGTAATGCAATCCATTTTGGAGGCAATGTTGCTTTTTTTTCTGCAACAATGCTGACAAAATAATAACGTCTATATTTTACCGAAAAACGCACATAAAATCCTAAGACAACACCAAGCCCTAAAGGGGCGCAATACCACAGCCAAGGGTGTCAGCCCTTGGTAAGGAAGATTATACCCATCTCAACAAAAATTCCTTTACCGAAACCACCCATTAATCTTTACGCCAACCGAAAACCCCTTTAGGGGTGACATGATTATAGCCGGTGGCCCTAGCCACCGGATTAGTGATTAAAACACCAATTGATTTTGGCGGTATTGTTGCCTTTTTTTCGCAACAATGCTGACAAAATCACAACGTCAATATTTTACCGAAAAACGCACATAAAATCCTAAGACAACACCAAGCCCTAAAGGGGCGCAATACCACAGCCAAGGGTGTCAGCCCTTGGAATAAAATGATCCACCCATCTTGATTTTGGCGATAATGTTGCCATTTTCTGCAACAATACTGACAAAATCACAACGGTACAGCATTTTACCGAAGCTACCCATTAATCTTTACGCCAAACGAAAACCCCTTTAGGGGTGATATTTTTGTAGCCGGTGGCCCTAGCCACCGGATTAAATAATGATCAATCCATCTTGATTTTGGCGGTATTGTTGCCCTTTTTCTGCAACAATGCTGACAAAATCACAATGTCTATATTTTACCAAAAAATGCACGTAAAATTCTAAGACAACACCAAGCGCTAAATGGGCGCAATATCTCAGCCAAGGGTGTAAGCCCTTGGTAAGGAAGATTATACCCATCTTGATTTTGGCGGTATTGTTGCTGTTTTTTGCAACAATACTGACAAAATCTTTTTAGCATGAAAAGAGAAGGTTAAAAATATTTTTCTATTGGAAAGAAGCACTAAAATGAACCCAATATGGGAACATTTGTTATATTTGTATTGTTTATGAGGGTGATTGCTGTAAATACAATACGAGAATATTGGGAAAAGTATCCAAATACTGAACAAGCTCTTAAATCTTGGTTACAAGAAGTAGAACAGTCTTCTTGGGAAACACCTCAAGATTTAAAGGTGAAATACAGAAATGCATCAATAATAACTGGGAAGAGAACTGTCTTCAATATTAATGGCAATAAATTTAGACTAATTGTAGACATTGAATATCGCTTGAAAATTGTATTTGTTGTATGGTTTGGTAATCATGCGGAATATGATTTAATAAATTCAAAAACTGTGACATATGTTAAAGCCAATAAAGACTAACAAAGATCATGACAATTATCTTGCTCGTGCATATGAGCTGATGCAAATGGACTTAAAGCCAAATTCCAAAGAATCGGATGAATTGGAGGTCTTAAGTATCCTTATAGAGGCCTATGAAAAAACAAAGTATCCCATTGAATCTCCAAATCCAATCGAAGCCATATTGTTTAGAATTGATCAATTGGGAATGTCCAAAAGTGAACTTAGTAAATTACTTGGGTCCAGAAGTAGAGCGAGTGAAATTTTGAAGGGAAAGCGTAAATTGAGTATTACGATGATCCGGAAGCTCAATCAAGAGCTGGGAATTTCAGCTCAAACACTAATTCAAGACTATGAAATGCTTGATGATTGAGTTCAGGTCGTATTCTTGCCTTTTTCCTCAAAAATACTGACAAAATAATAACGTCTATATTTAACCAAAAAACGCACATAAAATCCTAAGACAATACCAAGCCCTAAAGGGGCGCAATATCTCAGCCAAGGGTGTCAGCCCTTGGTAAGGAAGATTATACCCATCTTGATTTTGGCGGTACTGTGGCCATTTTTTCTGCAACAATGCCGACCAAATTTCTTTTGTTATTTTAGTTGAGAGTAGAGGGAGAAGATGAAAAGCGCACTTTCTATGTAGATTGTATTACATTGGAAAACAGGTGTCTAACAATTGGATAGTTAAATATCCCAAATTGGGATATTTAACTATCTTTTATATATTTGTAGAATGAGAATCATCGCGTTCAGAACGATAAGAGCGTTTTTCGAAAAACCAGAATATGCTGATTCTGAGATTTCCTTGAAAGCTTGGTATTACGATGTTAAAACTGCAGATTGGAAAAACTCAAATGAATTAAAAAAACAATATAGTAACGCAAGTATTGTTGGTGATGGAAGAGTAGTTTTTAATATTAAAGGCAATGATTACAGATTGGTAGTTGCAATTGATTATGAATTCCAAGTGATTTTCATAAGATTTATTGGGACACATAAGCAGTATGATAAAATTGATGCAAAAACGATTTGATGATGGAAATACGTCCAATTAAAACAGAACAAGATTATGATTTGGCTATAGGCAGGATTGAAGAATTGTGGGGAGCAAAAAAAGACACTCCAGAAGGTGACGAGCTCGATTTATTGGTGACTTTAATTGAGTCTTACGAAATGAAATATTTCCCTATTGCTCCACCTGATCCAATTGACGCCATTAAATTTCGTATGGAGCAAATGGGAATGACAAATTCGGATATGGTGAAATATTTGGGCAGTCAAAGTAGAGTTAGTGAGGTGCTTAATAAAAAAAGAAAGTTGACCTTAGGAATGATTAAATCTCTTTATAAGGAGTTAAAAATACCAGCAGAGATATTACTAACTTAATATACCCCGAGAAATCTATTTTTCTAATTTTTTTTTTCTGGTAAATTTTCCAGTACCCGAAGAAGCCTGAAAGGCTTCAACACTATTAACCCTGTGGTGCCAACCCACGGAAGCCTGAATAAACTGCTAATCGGTTGTGACGGTATTGTTGCCATTTTCCTGCAACAATGCTGACAAAATCACAGCAATATATTTCTTTACCGAAATTAGACATCAACCTTAACGAAAACCGAAAACCCCTTTAGGGGTGAAATGATTATAGCCAGTGGCATCAGCCACTGGAATAGATATGTAATGCAATCGATTTTGGCGGTATTGTTGCCTTTTTTTCGCAACAATGCTGACAAAATCACAACGTCTATATTTAACCAAAAAACGCATATACAATCCTAAGACAATACCAAGCCCTAAAGGGGCGCAAAACCACAGCCAAGGGTGTAAGCCCTTGGGTTAAAATGATCCACCCATCTTGATTTTGGCGGTATTGTTGCCATTTTCCTGCAACAATGCTGACAAAATCTCCATGATGTAGAAATTGACCATGTATTCTAAATTTCACCTGACTGGAAAACTATTATGTTAACCCTATTTTTAATCCCTTGAATTTACAGCCTAGCGGTTTAAATAGAATTTGGGATATTAACTCGGAAGTGATAACTTTGTAATTACATAAAGTCTTAAGAAAATGGAAATATCAGTGGTGAAAATAGGTAATTCTAAGGGGATTAGACTTAGTAAAACGCTTATAGAGCGCTATAATATTAAAGATAGGATGGACTTAATTCTTGAAGAAGATCAAATTGTCTTGAGGCCATTGGCAACTCCCAGAAAAGGTTGGGAAAAGGCATTTAAAGAAATGAATGAAAATGGGGACGATGAACTTTTGATTAATGATGTCTTTGAAGAGGACAATCTAGAGGAATGGGAATAGAACAATATCAGATCGTCTTAGTGAATCTAGACCCTACCATTGGGAGTGAAATTAAAAAGATCAGGCCTTGTGTTATTGTCTCTCCAAATGAAATGAATAAATACCTCAGAACCCTAGTTGTGGCTCCTATGACAACGCACTCCAAAAACTATCCCACCAGAATTGAGGTAAAGCATGATAACAAAATTGGCTGGATTGTAGTTGACCAAATTAGAACAATTGATAAGGGAAGGATTGTAAGGCCTTTAGGTCGATTATCAAAACCAGAGATAAAAGAACTAAAAGCCATTATTAAAGAGACTTTTGTGGACTAATAGCAAACCAAACCAAGCCTAACAAAGTTAAAAATGGATAAAACTTCATTTTATCTTAAAAATTTTTTATCCGTGGCAGTTCATGTTTCGGTGGATTGTCACAGCTAGATACATTACTAGACCGTTAATGTCTGCTGACATTTTTTAAGTTATACATTCCATGGACACAGAGGATAATGCCAATGCTAACATAAATATGATTTTCTGAGATGATTTTGATTAGACCATTGCAAATGGCCTTTTAATATGACTTTTCTAAAGTTCATAGCTATTGATATAAAGGTGTAATTATAAATTACACCTAGTCGGAATGCAATTTCCCAAAATTGATGTCAAGGTGAATTTTACAATTTCCGAAGAAGCCTGAAAGGCTTCAACACAAACAACCGTGTGGTGTCAACCCACGGAAACCTGAATAAAATGCCAATCGGTTTTGGCGGTATTGTTGCTTTTTTTTCGCAACAATGCTGACAAAATCACAACGGAACAGCCTTTTGCTGAAACTACCCATTAATCTATACGCCAAACGAAAACCCCTTTAGGGGTGATATTTTTGTAGCCGGTGGCCCTAGCCACCGGATTAAATTATGACCAATCCATCTTGATTTTGGCGGTATTGTTGCTTTTTTTTTCGCAACAATGCTGACAAAATCTCCTTAACGCAGACTTTTTACCTGATCAGGATAGGGTACGAATTGCCCGGTAGCGTTTATTGTTGGCATTTGTGCTTTGGTCTCTTTCAATAATATCGTCATCAATTCAGCCATTTCTTTGGTTTTAGTCTTATTGGTCTTGCTTAGCTCTGTGGATTCACTGATATCATCTCTTAAGTTAAACAATTCAAATTTTTGATCCACATGGTAGTAGATCAGCTTCCAGTTTCCCTTTCTGACGACACTGTAAGGTGGGGTGTAATAGGTGTTAGGGAAGTGCCAAAGTAGTGGTCTGTCCCCAGAATTAGAACCCTCCCCTTTTAAAAGAGGAACAAAGCTTTGGCCATCTATACTTTTATTTGCCAAGCTATTAAGTCCTGCCATTTCTAAAAAGGTTGGAAAAATATCCTCGATGATAATACAATCATCTGAAACTGTTCCCGGATTGGTCACACCTGGCCACTTGACCAATACGGGGACCCTGATTCCTCCTTCATATGGGCCTAATTTATGTCCTCTCAAAGGAAGGTTTTGAGGTGCCTGCGGATGGGGACCATTGTCAGACATAAAAACAACAATCGTATTGTCATTCACACCGAGTTTTTCCAGGTGATTCATAATGTCTCCCAAGGATTTGTCAATGCCCTCAATCATTGACGCGTAGGTAGCCTCCTGTTCGTTTAGCCCCTGATCTATATAATTTTGGTAATAGCGGTCATCTTTTTCCCTAGGAGGATGATTGGCATAATGTGATAGGTACAGGTAAAAAGGTTTGTTGTCCTTCACTGCCTTTGAAACTGCTTTTAGTCCTTCTCTGGTCAGTGCTTCAGTTAGGTAAATGGCTTCGCCATGATAAGCTTCCAGGCCGGGTAAATCCAATAAAGGGTTGCCCCGACCTTTCCAAGCTCCGCTAAAGTTATGTGTACCCAGGTAGCTCCCAGGGCCACCTGCTGCATTTCCACCAATGTTTAAGTCAAAACCCAAGTTTAATGGGTTCTCTCCTGGCGTGCCTAATGCCCCAAAATGTGCTTTCCCCACATGAATGGTCCTATAATCATTTTGACTCAATAGCAGCGGTAAGTTCTCGGCATAAAAGAAGGTATGAGGAATATTAGGGACAGGGCTCAGGCCATTTAGGTTCCAATCGGGGGATTTTACCACCTCGTGATCACTATCAGGTGATACGTCTTTTTTTAAGGTCCAGTTGGTAACCTTATGTCTGGCAGCATTTATTCCCGTCATTAAACTTATCCTAGAAGGAGTACAGACTGCACTGGCATAAGCTTGTGTGAATTTCATTCCCTCTCGGGCCAATCTCTCCATATTGGGAGTTTGATACCTTTCGTTGAGTGCAGTGACTTCTTTATAAAATGGTACCGAAGTATCTTGCCATCCCATGTCACCTACAAAGAAGAAAACGATATTAGGTTGTTTTTTCTTTTTAGGAATTCCCGATCCATGTACTGCGCCTAAAGACACTACAAATAGAAAGCCCAATAGGATAAATTTTACAGGTAGTTTTATCATTATTCTATAGCTATTTGGTTGGCATAATAAGTATATGCATATTTTGGCCTTTCCTTCATGCCATGAAAGGTGCTGATTTTAGTATGGACACGCATCCAATGCTCATTTACCATTTTAGCCTTTTGAACTGGGCAAGGTTTCGATACTGGATAAAATTAAGATTTCACTAAATTCAATGGATCCGTACTACCAATATAGTATAGAAAAGTTAACTATTCCGATTCAACGTTCTTAAATACATTTTAATATTGAGCATTTTCTTTTACAGGAATGGTTACAATAAAGGATTCGTTTCCCACCTTGCAGGCCAGTCCCAATACCTTCACTATTCCTTGTTCTTGATACACAAAAGGCCTTTCCATCCTGTCGGGCTTGATGTCTTCCCCTCGCAGGGTAGGGATGGCTTTGGTCATAATCTCAAAATCTTCCGTTTTTTCCCAATGAATACCATCCGTAGAGCTTACCAGACCTATAAAAGTATGGGAATGAAAAATCCCATAGTATTTCTCTCTTGTTTGGTCATACCATAAAGACATGTCTTCAGTATCCATATAATCGA
Source organism: Cyclobacterium sp. 1_MG-2023 (assembly GCF_030546805.1). Lineage (GTDB taxonomy): Bacteria > Bacteroidota > Bacteroidia > Cytophagales > Cyclobacteriaceae > Cyclobacterium. Next base: position 144,172 of record NZ_JAUOPC010000002.1, read on the forward strand.
TTACAGGCTTTGGTTGAATGATGAAAGGTCCCTTGGGGCTATCAGCTATGGCCATGGCTTGATTGCGTACAAAATTTTCATCATTAGGCTTGTCTCCTTTGATAATTAGGTAATACCTTCCGTCCTTTCCCTGATCAACTGCAGGATTTACCGTTAAAGTACTTATTGGGCCTGATGGCTCAATCAACGGCTTGTCAGATCGCTCCCAAGGGCCATCAAGACTTTCAGCAACTGCAACACCGGTTCTTTGGTTTGGGCGTAGGATTTTCCAGTTGGGATGACTATAGCCAGTTGTACTGGTTTCTTGGAGTTCTTTGTCGGAATAGCTGTCGTCTTCGCCCATATTGGTGGAGATATAGTACAAATAATATTTCCCATTAAAGTTTTTGATTTTTGGGTTATGTGCTGTTATGGCATCCCAATGACCCTTTCCTCGCCCTTTTAAGACTGTTTCCTTATATTTCCACGGCCCGCTTGGCTTGTCTGAAACTGCATGGGCTATTTCTGAGTAAATCAACCATCCGGTGAATTGGCTGGACTTTGGCCATCTGGAGTAAAACAGGTGATACTGTCCATCCTCACCCTTTAGAATGGAACCTCCCCAATTAAAGTAATCCTCAGAAATAAAAATATTATCTTCTGAAATGGCTTGGAGTTGATCTTTGATCTTCTGATTAGTTTGCGCCTTTGAGGCTTGAAAAAAGAATAAAAAGAGTATAAAGAGAGCTAGAGGTTTTTTGCTGGAACTCATCATTATTTTTTAAATATTTATTTTGAAGCAATAATGTTAAATTTTATTTAAGCTTTATCTATCGATCATCGATTCAAAAAGCTGGATTGCATAAGGGGCAGTATGCTTGGATAAATAGGAGAGCGAGAGGTACGAATTAGTAAGCCTTATATCAGCAGGTTCTATAACTGCTTAGGTATGAATTTTTGCTTTCTTCCCTTTTCCCTTGGCAGGTGCAAGATATGATTTTTGGTTTTCTTCTGCTACATAAAATTAATGCAAAACAATTTAATTTTGGATTTAGTCCAATTAATACAATACAAGATTATGATGCTGCAATAAGTAGGATTGCAGAATTACCAAAATCGTACACCAAGTCCTATGATTACACCAAGCCCTAAAAGGGCGCAATATCTCAGCCAAGGGTGTCAGCCCTTGGGATAAAATGATCCACTCATCTTGGTTTTGGCGGTATTGTTGCCTTTTTTTTGCAACAATGCTGACAAAATCTCAACGGTACAGCCTTTTACCGAAACTACCCATTAATCTTTACGCCAAAGGAAAACCCCTTTAGGGGTGAAATGATTATAGCCGGTGGCCCTAGTTACCGGATTAAATAATGATCCACCCATCTTCCTCATGATCGTTGTTTTCTTTTGGTAATGAATTGACCTTATAATCTGAATTTTACGGGGACGGGGTGATTTCTCTGAATATCCACTGTTTATTTTTTTCTTGATAAAAAAACGAACCAAAAAAATCAAGGCTGTCAAATCTTATTTCAAATGATGGACAAGGTGTATGGAAAATATTTCATTTACATTACCATCATTTGATTTTTTGTACAGAATTCCAGGCTAAAAATGAGTGGATCTCCCAATTGGAGCTAACTCATTTTTTTAACGCTTTCCATCCTGCACCAAAAACCATAAGCTTTGAAGGCCGGAAATGTCTGGAATAACATGCTGTCGTAATGTATAAGTCTATCCAACTATCAACTCACTGAATGAACCTAAATTTCTCAACCTATTGAACCCGAAATATGCAATAGACAATCTATTACGTGCTGAAATCGCTTCAAAATCAGCCACTTCGTTGCTGTTTTCAATTTCACCATAGCGGTGCTATGCTAAAATATCAAAACAGCCTGATTTTCTTGCGATTGCAACACTCATTACGAATCCTATTACATAATCCGGGTTTATTCTCTACCGAAACTACCCATTAATCTTTACGCCAAACGAAAACCTCTTTAGGGGTGAAATGATTATAGCCGGTGGCCTCAGCCACCGGATTAAATTATGATTAACCCATCTTGGTTTTGGCGGCATTGTTGCCTTTTTTTCGCAACAATACTGACAAAATCACAACGTCTATATTTTACCAAAAAACGCAAATCAAATTTTAAGACAACACCAAGCCCTAAAAGGGCGCAATATTTCAGCCAAGGGTGTCAGCCCTTGGGATAAAATGACCCATCCATCTTGATTTTGGCGGCATTGTTGCCATTTTCTGCAACAATGCTGACAAAATCACAACGGCTATATTTTACCAAAAAATGCACATAAAATTCTAAGACAACACCAAGCCCTAAAAGGGCGCAATATTTCAGCCAAGGGTGTCAGCCCTTGGGATAAAATGATCCACCCATCTTGATTTTGGCGGCATTGTTGCCTTTTTTTTCGCAACAATACTGACAAAATCACAACGGTATAGCCTTTTACCAAAGCTACCCATTAATCTTAACGCCAACCGAAAACCCCTTTAGGAGTGATAGGATTATAGCCAGTGGCTTCAGCCACCGGATTAGTGAAATAGATGATATCGATTTTGGCGGTATTGTTGCCATTTTTCTGCAACAATGCTGACAAAATCTCCACCGAAGTTAACCTAGTAGACATGACTCCTCACCCATATGCCTCCTGAATTCCAATGAAAATCCCCCCTTGATGGAAATGTTTGTCCTATAATTGTAAATTGGCTTACCAAAGGAAAAAAACAATGAATTATATAAAAATTAGTAGTGCTATTGGGATTTTATTGTTTTTGTTTATTCAATTTAATCCCAACGCCTTTGCATCGGCAAGCCAAATTAATAAAAACGAGCTCACGATTTATGTAGCCCCAAATGGAGACGATAAGAACGAGGGCACAATGGACCAACCATTGGCAAGTCTTATTGGCGCTCGTGATTGGATTAGAAATCACAAAAAGAATACTGGGTTTACCGGTCCGGTTACCGTGCTGATACGTGGAGGAGAATACCAGATGTCAGCTCCCTTTGAATTGTACCCTCAAGATGGAGGCTCGGAAGAAGCTCCCGTGGTGTATAAGGCCTATCAAGATGAAAAACCAATATTCAGCGGTGGTAAAAAACTAATCGGATTTAAAGCAAATGCCCAAGGTGTATGGGAACTGGATGTGCCGGAAAGTCGCCTTTATAAATGGCGATTTGACCAGTTGTATGTCAACGGGAAAAGGGCAACTTTGGCACGTACCCCCAATGAAGATTTTATGCACATAAGCGCAGTGAAGCAAAATGATTGGATCAAAGGTGCCGGCAGGGTGGTACAAAAAGCCGAGCAGGTGCTTTCGTTTGACGAAGAAAACTTTGCCCATTTGGAAGGGATTACCGATCAGGAACTAGGGAATGTTCGTTTCAGAACCTACCACAAGTGGGATTTCACCATGCGCCACATTGATAAATTGGACAGAGACAGTGCCCGCGTGTTTACTTCCGGTAAAGGAATGAAACCTTGGAACCCCATTAAGGAGGGAGGTAGGATTGTATTTGAAAATTTTGCTGCCGCTTTGGATGCAGCAGGAGAGTGGTTTTTAAATCCTGAAGGCACTTTGTATTATATTCCTCGTCCCGGAGAGCAACCCGAGAATGCGGAAGTATTTGCACCCGTGCTGGAAAACTTGGTATTGGTAAAAGGAGATGCTGCCAATGGGAAGCCCGTTGAGCATGTCCGATTTGAAGGTCTTTCTTTTATGCATTGCCATTATGCGGTTCCTCCCACCGGTTCTGAGCCCAATCAGGCGGCTGCTTTAATCAATGCGGCAGTGATGCTAGAAGGTGCAAACCATGTTGATTTTGTAAATTGTGAAATTTCTAAAACTGGACAACACGCCTTGTGGTATGGCAAGGCCTGCCATAATTCTACGGTTGAACGCAGTTATTTATATGATTTGGGTGGAGGAGGAATTTACCTTGGAGACTTCCGACCCCAAAAAGGTGAAAACCATACTTCCCATATAAAACTGCACAATAATATCCTGCAGACCGGAGGTTTGGAATATCCTTCCGCAGTAGGCGTATGGGTAGGCCATAGTTCTGACAATGAAATCAGCCACAACGATATAGGTAATTTTTATTATACCGGAATTTCAGTTGGCTGGGTTTGGGGATATGGCGAAAGCAACGCCAAAAGGAATAAGGTAGTTAACAATCATATCCACCATATTGGTTGGACCCTGCTTAGTGATATGGCAGCGGTTTATACCCTGGGTAAATCAGAAGGAACAGTCATCAGTAATAATATTGTTCATCATGTACATGCCTACTCCTATGGTGGTTGGGGCTTGTATACAGATGAAGGTTCCTCTGATATTGTAATGGAAAATAACCTGGTTTACAGTACCAAAACCGGCGGTTTTCATCAACATTACGGAGCAAACAATACCATTCGAAATAATATTTTTGCCTATGCTAAAATGTACCAAGCCCAATGTACACGGGTGGAAGAGCACAGGTCTTTTGATTTTATGAACAATATTATCGTCTTCGATGAAGGCGTTGTGTTGCAAGGTGCCTGGGAAAAGATTGACATTGCCATGGATCATAATATGTATTGGAATACGGGAGGAGAGGAGTACGATTTTAACGGTAAAAGCTTTTCAGAATGGCAAAAATTCGGGCATGACCAACACAGTCTTATTTTAGATCCGCGATTTAAAGATCCTAAAAACTTCAACTTCGAATTCAGAAGCAAAAAAGCCATTAAGCGCATAGACTTTAAACCATTTGACCTTGATGAAAGTGGGGTATATGGTGATGAGGCATGGAAAGAAAAAGCCAAGCTGCCTTCAGGGATATTGGAAGCATTTGATGAACAGGTAAAGGAGAATATGGAAAAGGAATAGGAAAACATTTGATCCCATCAGGAAAGGTGACGTTTATTTGGTCAAGCAGCATCCTCCATTAGATAGCCACAGAAAAAGCAGATCAGGACCCCCCCCCCTTTCTCCCCCTTTTGGGGATTTTGTCACATTGGGAGTCAACGGATACGGTATACCCGTTCGCTTTCTCAGCCCGATGAATTTAAATCCAATCAACATAAAATTCGCATTTCAGCAACTCCCCCTTCAAGGGGGCAGGGGGATTTATACGGGAAAGTAATTCTATTTCAACTTGATATTTTAGAATGTTTGCGTCAGAATTCCCTCCCGACTTTGGTCTGGACAAGCTCTTTTTTTTGATTGGGGGATTTTGTTATTTCTAAGATTGTTTAGTGGCAGTAATAATAAAAAAAAAAGCCCTGACTACCTTCTAAAGTAATCAGGGCTTTTTTTGTGGAGCTGGCGGGAGTCGAACCCGCGTCCAGATAGGGAAACACCGTACCGTCTACATGCTTAGTCAACTATTGAATTGTCGACCGAAAACCGCTGGTTGACACACCTACTTTCGGCTTATCTGCTGATCTTAGCCCTGCTTAGCAGCATCACAGAGAGCAGCACTGTCAAGTCGACACCCCAAATCCATCCGGACAGCGCAACGGATGGTGGGATGTGGCCGGGGAGCATCTATCGAAGCTCAACCCTTTAAGCATTATCTATTCCCCTAAGGGTAAGATTAGGCAGCCATGGCGTAATTATCTTCGCCAATTAGGATTTGTATGAATCTTTCAAGGCCGTACATACTCCAGCCTGCATGCGAGCCCAATCTTCACTCCTACTGTCAAAACCGGTCAGCCCCATTTGAATTAAGTTGACAAAACTAACACAAATTTGGTTCCAAAACCTAAAAATTTTTAATTCGCCTACTATCCCTTAACTAGCCATGCTATGTTTTGCCTTAAAACTTAACCATAATAATCAAGTGCTCTTCAGCTTAGCTGTGACTTTAGGTGTAAGGCGATGGAAACGGAAAGCCCAAAACGAAGATTCTGATCCATGACCTAAATTTCTTCCCTAACTAAATTGTAAAAAAAAGGCCATGGAGTCGTAGCCATGGCCTTTGAAATAAAAAGATGAAAAAATGATTTTATCAGAAGTGTTTTTAAGGCTGTTAATTTTTTTATCACTCCTGTTTTATTGAATATTTTATAGCATATACGAAGACACCCTGCTGTTTGGATTTTTCTTGCCTGTTTTTTTAAAATATTTTTATTTCAATCGGTAATTTACTAGGGTTTATTAATATTGGAATACTTCAATGGTAGGATAATGTGCCTATGCGGTACAGCTGTCGTTAGGCACTATAAAAAGTTTCATTGCACTATTATTCCAAATTTAATGGTATTACTGTACCTTTCTAAAAAGGGACTATCTCCTTTTGAGAGATTTGTCTTGATTTTTTGTACCTAATCATTTATGTATTCCATATTTCAGCTTAAATTGCTTCGTGGTTGCTCCGAATCCAGTAGGATATTTCGATCACTCGCTCGCTAGGGGGCTAACCTTGTTTTTCCATAAATTTCTAATTGTTCATGTTTGAAGCTGATTCTAGAAGTGGTGCCAGAAATCTATACAAGAAGCTAAAGTTGAATTGGATTTTTAGTACTTCCACCTTTGTAGGAAATTTCCTGATAGCACTTTTAATCAGCTATTTTTTTAGCAAGATAGGATACGATGCTCCCGTCAATTTTGTATTTTTTATCAGTATTTTGGCCATAGGCTTATGGATATCTGAAGCCTTGCCTCCTTTTGCCGTAGGGATCTTTATTATTGCCACCCTCTTACTTGGATTTAGCACAGATTTCTTTTTTGATAAAACCATGCCTCCGGAACTCTATGTGAGTACTTGGACAAGCAATGTGATTTGGCTTTTACTCGGTGGCTTTTTTTTAGCAAAAGCCATGAGTTTGGTAGAACTTGATCGACAGCTTTTTCAGTTTACGGTCAATAAATTTGGTCATAAACCGGAAGGTTTGCTCCTTGGTATGATGATGACAACTGCCATTGCCAGTATGATCATGTCCAATACTGCAACCACAGCCATGATGATTTCTTCGATTTTACCTCTGGTCCGGATAATTGGAAAAAACTCACCCTATGGTAAAGCTTTATTGACAGCAATACCGGCTGCAGCTTCTGTAGGAGGGGTTGGTACAATCATTGGAAGCACGCCCAATGCTATTGCAGTAGGCGCTTTACAAGAGAAAGGGGTAAATATCACTTTTATTGATTGGATGGTGGTAGGCTTTCCTACCGGACTGATATTGGTTTGGCTTTTTTGGAAATTCCTATGCAAAACCAGAGACTTTTCATCGGTAACACTTGACCTATCACTCCTTCCCAAAGGCAAAGGTAAGGTCAGGCCTTTTGAAAAGAATGCCGTTATATTCACTTTATCGTTTACTGTCTTGATGTGGTTAACAGAGCCATTGCATGGCATACCTGTTGCTGCCACCTCTGCCATTCCCATCGTATTGCTCACCATGACCCAAGTCATCCATTCTGAACATGTACGAAGCCTGCCTTGGGATACCCTGATGTTAGTGGCTGGAGGACTCGCCCTTGGCATTGCGCTGGTAGAAGTGGGGCTGGCCGAAATTGTCATGGTGAAAATCAACGCCTTGCCATTGCCAAGGGTTTTTATCGCCATTATCTTTTGTTTGGTGGCAGTTTTACTTTCCAACGTAATGAGCAATACAGCAGCAGCCTCAATTTTGGTTCCTCTTAGTTTGGCCTTACCGGGAATTTACGGAATTGCCGGACCTGTAATGGTTGCGATAAGTTGTTCTTGTTCTTTATTACTTCCCGTGTCCACGCCGGCAAATGCCATTGCCTTTGCTACAGGCTTGGTGGAACAGAAAGACTTCCGTACTGGTGGCCTGTTCTTTATATTTCTGGGGCCAATATTGGCTTTTTTAGCGGTAATGGCCTGGGTTCTTTTCTTACTCTAACAGACCTATTCCTATGAAATTTTACCTGCTAATTCCCTTATTTCTTCTATTATCTTGCAATAATGCAAAAGAAAAACAAAGCTTGTCTAAGCTGGACCAAGAAATTAGAAAGCTAATAAATAAAACAGAAGGGGATTTTGCCCTAGCTTTCAGGTTATTGGATGGTGGTGGAAATGGATTGTTTCTCAATGAAAAAGAATCGTTTCATGCAGCAAGCACCATGAAAACCCCGGTTATGATAGCCTTGTTTGAGCAGGAAGCAGCAGGTAAGTTTTCTTTGAAGGATTCAATCTTGATTCGAAATTCTTTTAAAAGTATTCTTGATGGAAGCCTTTACAAAATGGACTTGGGGGTAGATAGCCAAGAGGCCTTGTATAAGCGAATAGGTGAGAATGCAAGCCTATATGAGTTGATGTATGAGATGATTGTTCGAAGTAGCAATTTGGCCACCAATATCCTGATAGAAAAGGTGGGAGCGGCAAATGTTACGCAATTGATGCGTGAATTAGGGGCTGATGATATTCAGGTGCTTAGAGGTGTAGAGGATCTCAAAGCCTATGATGCAGGGCTAAGCAATACCACTACTGCCCTAGATATGATGCTTATCATGGAAGCCATTGCCAGGCACAAGGTAGCCGGGTCCCAAAATATGATGCATATCCTTTCGGACCAGCATTTCAATGATTTAATCCCTAAATATTTGCCAAAAGAAGTCAAAGTAGCGCATAAAACAGGCTCCATTACTGGGGTGCAGCATGACGCTGCCATATTAGAGCTTCCCGAAGGCAAGCGGTACGTATTGGTTATTTTAACTAAAAACCTTGCAGATGAGGAAGTTGGTAAAGAGAGTATTGCCAGAATTAGCCAATTGATTTATAATTATGTTAAGGGCTTGTAGATAAACAGGCTATTTCGCTTACATTCAGTTTATTCCCTCTCTAAAAGACCAAATAATATTTTAATTAAATATATTTTTAATATCTTTGCGCCTTATTTCCTCTATGGGAATCACCCAAAATCCTAATTTTTTAAATTAATCAATTTATTAATTTCATCATCAATTTTACAGACCTATGACTCAGGCCTTTTACAACTTATTCAGACCAAAGGAAGCCAATATCAAAGATGAAGTGCTTTCAGGCTTAACTGTTGCCCTGGCTTTGGTGCCCGAAGCAGTAGCATTTTCTTTGATTGCAGGGGTAAGCCCGTTGATAGGCTTGTATACTGCTTTTATCATTGGTTTGATTACCTCTATTTTAGGTGGTAGACCGGGGATGATCTCAGGAGCTACCGGAGCCATAGCTGTGGTAGTGGTGGCTTTGGTGATTGATCATGGGGTGGAATACCTTTTCGCCGCTGTGGTCTTAATGGGGCTGATCCAGATTTTAGTAGGGGTGTTGAAATTGGGGAAATTGATTCGCTTGGTGCCTCATCCTGTGATGTTTGGTTTTGTGAATGGTTTGGCAATCATCATCTTTACGGCTCAGTTTGCACAGTTCAAGACAGTAAATGCGCAAGGGGTTACAGAATGGATGACTGGTACTCCGCTTTACCTTATGTTGGGATTGGTGCTTGTAACCATGATTATCATCAAATACCTTCCTAAGCTAACGAAAGTAATTCCTTCGGCTTTGGCAGCCATACTAGTGGTTACGCTGATTGTGATTTTTGGTGGGTTAGACACTAGGACTGTAGGGGACATGGCCTCTATTTCAGGTGGTTTGCCACAATTTCACATTCCATTGGTGTCTTTGTCTATGGAGACCTTCTGGATCATTTTACCTTATTCTGCGATAATGGCCGGCGTTGGGTTGATTGAAAGTTTACTTACTTTAACCCTTGTAGATGAGATTACGGAGACAAGAGGAAGCGGAAATAAGGAATGTATCGCGCAGGGAGTAGCAAATGTTACCACAGGATTTTTTGGTGGAATGGGAGGATGTGCCATGATCGGTCAATCCCTTATCAATGTGAATGCAGGAGGAAGAAACCGACTTTCGGGGATTGTGGCAGCGCTTGGTCTACTTACCTTTATTTTATTCTTTTCTTCGTATATAGAAATGGTGCCTATGGCAGCACTTGTCGGGCTAATGTTTATGGTGGCCATTGGGACTTTTGAATGGGCCTCTTTAAGGGTATTTAGAAAAGTGCCTAAATCAGATGTACTGGTTATGATTTTGGTAACACTGGTAACTGTATTCTTGCACAACCTTGCTTTGGCTGTATTGATAGGTGTGATCATTGCGGCATTGGTTTTTGCTTGGAAAAATTCTAAAATGATTCGAGCCAGAAAACGTATGGACGATAATGGTGTCAAGCATTATGAAATTTTCGGTCCTTTGTTTTTTGCCTCAGTAACCGCTTTTGGTGAGAAATTCGACCCTCTGAATGACCCTGATGAAATCATTATAGATTTTGAAGAGAGTAGGATCGTGGATCATTCCGGTTTGGAAGCTGTACATAAAGTGACAGAACGATACAATAAATTGGGGAAAACTGTTTATGTGAGACATTTAGACTCATCGAGTAAAGCATTGTTGCACAAGGCGAGTTCCATAATCCATGTAAATTATAAAGAGGATGATCCTAATTTTATGCATGCCGATGAAAAAGTGCTGAAATAGCATAAAGAATAAGCTAAAATTATTGATCCGGATTGATTCACTCAGTCCGGATTTTTTTGTTTAAGGCCAATTGCTTTATGGTACTTTGCAGATTTATGTGGCTGTGATAGGTTTTTCATAGTTCACTTCAGTATTTATTTGGAGATTTTCTTGCGATTGCAACAGTCCTTGAGAAAGTTCAGGAAATCCATTTGCGTAATCCGGGTTAATTCTTTTTCTCAAAACAATGAGACGGTGGGTTTTTGTATGATTCTCAGAGGCTAAATTTAATTTTTAGAGGTTTTTAGATAAAAAATAAAGCCAATGTTTGCATGAGATTTAAATATTTAGTTAATTATAATCTTTCCAAATTTTCTTCAAAATAATATTAACCCTTTAGCCAATAAAAGACATGAACAAAGCACTCTTATTTTGTTCCCTCGTTATCTTTTCCGCTTGCGGTGAAGAAGCCAAGGAGAAAGAGGAAATTCCCATGGAGACTTTCAGGGATGAAGTTCAAGCCACTTCCGTAAAGGTGGGCTTGTCAGAAAAAAAGTCTTTTGATTACCTAATCAATGCGACTGGAAAAATTGAAGCTGAAAATCAAGTGATGTCTATTGTTGAGCGAAGTGGTTATTTAATAGAATTAAAGGTAGTGGAAGGACAACAAGTTAAGGAAGGGCAGATAATTGCCCTACTTGATAAAACCGACAGTCAGTTGGAATGGGAGAAAGCTCAGGTAAATTTACGCTCTTCGCGTGCAGAATATGAAAGCCGAAAAATTACTTCTACAGTTGAAACTACTTTTTCTGAAGATTTGGACAAAGAGGCAAGGGATGAATATTGGAGGGCTTCCAGTGGCTTATTGGCCGCTGAAATTGCAGTAAGAGAGGCAGAAATAAACCTAGACAAGACGGAAGTTAAAGCACCAATATCCGGAGCAATTGCAGATTTAAAGTTAAAAAAGGGTAGTTTGGTGAATGCCGGAGACGAAATTTGCTTGGTTCTAAGCACTTCCTTATTGGAAATGAAAGTCAAAGTTTTGGAGTCTGATATTTCCTTTGTGAAAAAGGGACAAAAGGCAGAAATATATCCTGTCTCCGGTTTAGGAGATAGCATTACCGGTACAGTGATTAGCATTAATCCAAAAGTAGATGAAAACGGACTGGTTCAAGTTACTTTAAAACTAAGCAAAGGAGGAGGTTTATTGCCGGGGATGAATGCCAGAGCAGTGATAAGAGCTCCTCAAAACAATAATTTAGTGGTGCCAAAAGAAGCTGTAGTATACCGTTCCGGTAGGCCCGTAGTCTTTACTATTGATAATAATGAGGCCATCTGGAATTATGTGGAGGTGGGGAAAGACAATGGTAGAGAAGTGGAGGTTTTGGATGGGCTGGAAGCTGACCGTACAGTGATTGTAAGCAATAATGTTCAATTGGCTCATCAGGCTCCTGTTCAAGTTTCAACCGAATAGGATATGGTAAAGTTTTTACTCTCGCGTCCCATAGCTGTTGGCATGACTTTTTTGGCATTGCTTATTTTCAGTGTAATAATGTTTAGGACACTGCCGATCTCTTTGTTGCCACCCATAGATGTGCCGCAAATTGTCATTAAAGTAAATTATCCCAACTCTTCACCGGAGTCCATAGAACAAAATGTACTAAAGCCCATCAGGGAAGGCATGGTTACCTTAAATGGGCTTCAGGATATTGAAAGCAAAGCAGGTTCTGAAGTCGGGAATGTTCGTTTGACTTTTGATTTTCAAACAAAAATGGAGTTGGCTTATATCGAAGTCAATGAAAAAATTGATCGATTGACCAATAGTTTGCCCGATGAGATGCCCAGACCACAGGTTGTCCGGATCAATTCCAATGATATTCCTATTGTTCGGGTGCAAATTATTCCAAAGGAAGGGGTGGATTATGCGGAAGTTTCATTGCTTACAGAGAACGTAATCAAAAAGCGCTTGGAACAACTGGATGGGGTTGCCCTTGTAGACATAAATGGGCGCCAAGAGAAAGCCATTTCTGTAACACCCAACAAAGCTGTAATGGCGGGTTTGGGTTTTAAAGAATCCGATTTAGTTCAGGCCATTCAGGACGGAAACAGAGAGCTTCCCGGAATTAGCGTAGAAGATGGACAGTTTAGGTATTACTTGCGACTGGCCAGCAAGCTGGAGACGGCAGAAGACGTGGGAAATCTACCGGTAAGGGGACCCGAAGGAAATACAGTTTTACTATCAAAGATTGCAAAGGTTAATCATACCTTAACTAAGCCAACCGGGTATCATTTATTTGACGGTAAAGAAAGCTTGGTGGTAACAGTGCATAAACAGACTGCAGCAAAAATGAATGAAACCATGCCCCTAATTTATGAGGCGGTGGCATTGTTTAAAGAAGATTACCCGCAAGTAAATTTTGAATTGACCCAAGACCAATCTTCACTTCTCAATGCGGGAATCAACAACCTCCAAACCAGTTTGTTTTTTGGTGGATTGTTTGCCTTTGCTATTCTCTTTGTATTTATGGGCAATTACCGCATGCCAATTATCATAGGTATTAGTTTGCCGGCTTCGCTGGTGATTAGTTTTATGGTATTCTATTTTTTTAATATTTCCATTAATGTGATTTCTTTAAGTGGCCTGGCTTTAGGCTTAGGAATGCTCATTGACAATGCAATCATTGTACTGGACAATATTAACCGAAAGAGAGAAGAGGGTTTGCCATTGTTTGAGGCTTGTGTGGTTGGGGTAAACGAGGTGCAGTCTGCCCTGATAAGTTCAGTACTCACTACCTTGGCAGTATTTGTTCCCTTGGTGTTTTTAAGTGGTGTGGCAGGAGCCTTGTTTTATGATCAGGCAGTTTCAGTGGCAGCGATCTTGTCGGTGTCATTATTGGTGGCTTTTATTCTACTGCCCTTATTGTATTTTCTTTTATTTAAGAATAAAGCCAAAGGTTCTTTTAAAGAGGATAGTCGCCTTTTTAAAGGAATGCTTAAAGGGTATAAACAATTGTTTAAAAGGTTTTTTTCTCGGCCGGGTTTGTCATTGGTGGTTTTGTTCCTATTGATACCTTTACTTTTGGCATCCGTTCAGTTCTTAAAAGTAGAAGGTTTACCAGCCATAGAAAAGTTTGATGTACTAATTTCATTGGATTGGAATGAACCGATCAGTGCAAGCCAAAACAAAAACCGAATTCAGCATTTGTTGGAGCAACTGGATGGTAAATTTACTGTTGCGGAAAGTGATGTAGGACTAAGGCAATTTATACTGTATGAGGGCGAAAATGCCATTCAACAGTCCGATCTTTACCTGATGTTTGCCAATCAAACTGACAAAGAAAATGTAGCAAGACAACTTCAGCACTTCTTCCTTCAACAATTCCCTCAAGCCAGTATCGAAATAAGAGACGCGCCAAATGCTTTCGATCAGTTATTTAGTTCAAATCGGCCAAACTTCGAAGTGCGATTTATGAATATAGAAACAAAAAGACCGGTAGGTCCCGACCAAATGAACGCATTAATGGAGGCGTTTCCTGTAAAAGACTGGTCCAAAGGGCCCGGTTTACAAGAGGGGGCTTCAGTAATTTTTAAGACTGATCTTGAGAAATTGGCCCTTTATGGTCTCGATGTCAATCAGTTGATTACAGCTATAGAGCGTTTATTTGGTGATTATTTGATTACAGATATTCGGCAATTTGGAGAGATCATCCCTATACGCTTGAAAAATGATCAATTTGATTTTCAATCCCTCTTGAGGCGGAATTTCATATATGGAGAAGAAGGGGTACCCTATGCACTAGATGAATTTATTTCTTCTGCTTACGATACCCATTATAAGTTTGTAACAGCTGACAGGTCGGGTATTTTCCAATCCGTAAACCTCAATGTTGAAGAACCTACAAACTATGAGGATGATATTCGTTCATGGGCAGTAAATGAAAACCTTTCAGTGAATTTTTCCGGTCAGTATTTCAAAGATCAGGAAACGATCAAACAGCTAATGGGTATTTTAATGGTTTCCATTTTATTGCTTTACTTTATTTTGGCAGCACAGTTTGAAAGTTTTTTACAACCACTAATTGTGATATTTACGCTACCCCTAGGGGTAGGAGGGGCTTTCTTGGTATTATGGCTTACCGGAACCTCCCTAAATGTAATGTCAGCCATCGGTTTGGTGGTAATGCTAGGGATTATGGTTAATGATGCGATACTTAAAATAGATACTATCAATAGACTAAGGGTAAATAATCTAGCAAATGGAATCTTGGGTAAAGAAGCCTTAACCAAGGCATTGTACCGTGCAGGAGAAATTAGACTCAAGCCCATTGTGATGACATCCATTACAACAATTCTAGCGTTGGTGCCTGTGGTGTTCAGTGCGGGTTTGGGAGCCGATTTGCAAAGACCATTGGTCTTCTCAGTAATTGGTGGCCTTACCATAGGTACTTTTACAGCATTGTATTTTGTGCCGCTTGCCTATTATTTTCTGGCCGGACAGCGTGGCGCTGTGAAATTTCAATAATAAAGATCAATCAAATTATTGACCTTCTAAGGGCTGTCTTAGCCTTTTTTCAATTCTATTACCGTGATTTCCGGCCATATGCCCACCCTACCTGCAAAGGCATGAAAACCAAAGCCCCGGTTTACATAGAGGTACTTCCCTGCTTGTTCTGCAATACCCGCCCAATTGGTATAACGGTACTGGGCAGGACTCCAACGGATAAATGGTGTCTCTATACCCATTTGCATGCCATGAGTGTGACCACTAAGCGTCAAATGAATGTTTTTAGGGTGGTTTTTGACTTGTTCGTCCCAATGGGTAGGGTCATGTGAAAGTAGGACCTTAAAGGCATCGTCAGGAACATTTTTGAGGGATTTCTCTAGGTCTCCCTTAGATTGGAAGCCCAATCCCCAATTCTCCACACCCAATAAACTTAATTTTTGCCCGTCTTTTTTTATGGTTCTGCTTTCATCAAGCAGCAGATCGAAGCCCATAGTTTTATGTTTACCCTTAAGTGATTCAAGATTTTTAGCTTTTGCTTCCGGGCTTGGCCAAGAGGTGTAGTCTCCATAATCGTGGTTGCCTAAAATAGAGAACTGGCCGTATGGAGCTTTGATTTGAGAGAAAATATCAATCATGGGATCAATTTCATCTGCTTTGTGATTGACCAGGTCTCCCGTAAACACAAAAAGATCAGACTGTTGAGCGGCTGCCATTTCTGCCCCTTTTTTTACAGCTTGAATATCTTTAAAACTACCTGCATGAATGTCTGACACCTGAGTAATGGTAAACCCATCAAATGCCTCAGGCAAATCTTTAAAGTAAAGGGTTTTTCTGATCGTTCTAAAGGCATATTTCCCTTTAACAATCCCATAAATAAAGCCTGTCATAGGTATAGCTGCCACGGCAAACGCCAACTGACTAACAAATTTTCTTCGAGAAGCCATTAAAGTGCCTTCACTGGAAGAATTGGTAGCATACCGGTAAACAGAACCCAAGCCCCTTATCAGGTCTTCCCCAAATAAGAAAAGGACTATGGTTAGTTGGGTTACAAGAATAACCAAAAACCAATTGAGTGATTGCTGAGATGAAGTTGATATTTTACCCTCCTGCATAATGGTGTAAAAAGTATACCCAAACCACATGGCTATTGCAGCGGTTAGAACCCAATAGATTGTTTTTCCCGGGGCTAAATAGGCTGATGGTAAAATGGTTTTTATACCTTGAAATACATACCAGTCCAGAAAAAATATAATAGATAGTAAAATGATAATAAATATTGTGCCTCCCACTTTTTTCATAGAATTTTTTGTGTTATTCTATTAAACTGAAAGGATGCTTAAAAGGTTAATAAAATTTTGTTACAGTGGTTTTTTTTAAGGGCAAATAAATATTTATTTCAAATCTGATGAATGCTTACAGAGGTTTGTAATGTGGAAGGTTTGAGGTCTTCTCCTCCAAAGGTACCATGTACCGGGAGGGTGTTTTCCGGAAGAAAACTAGCCGCAATAGGGATGTAATGTTCATCAGCCATTAGCCCCAAACTTGGATCCAGGCCTACCCATCCGGCACCGGGAAGGTAGGTCTCTACCCATGCATGAAGTTCATGTCCTTCTTCCAATTCAGGGTTAAATGCATAACCACTGACAAACCTTGCGGCAAGCCCTACGTGGCGTAGCATTTCAATCAACATAAACGAAAGGTCTCTGCATGAGCCTTTTCCTGCAGCAAAAGTTCTGGCTGCAGACCAGAGGTTCTCTTCTTCTCGAATGATATGGTGCCAATCAGCATGAATGGCTGCGTTTAGTTGGGTTAAAAACTGGATGGGATCATTGGTTTTTAATTTTTCTAGCGCATAGCTTTTTAGTAAATTGTTTTTGCTATGATCCAGATAAGGTTTGAGTATGGGCCAGTTCTTGGGTTCGTAAGCGAAAGGCGTTTCATTTTCAGGGTTGAAATGCTGCAAAAACCATTGATCCATTAAAAATAGAAAAGGGTTGAAATGCTTTGTGTTTACCTGAAAATTCACTTGAATCACCATATTTTCAGTCTCTCCGGTAAACCATGCTTGAAAATAGGGATTACCTTCAATGCTGTACCTTTCATTCATTCCCTCAGGTTTGGGGTCGATTTCCAAAGCATACGTTTCGACTTCCAAATAATTTCTCTGGAGGGGTTTCAGGTAAAAATGATGGGGGTTTAACCTGACCAGTTTTTGGTATTCATAAGTTGTGATATGTTGTATTTTCAGGCGCATAATTGCTTTTTTTATTTGGGAAAAGACAACATTTTCATTGTTTACTTAGTCATGGTCTTCGACCTTTTCCGGAGAAAATGCTTTTTTGAGAATATCTGCCGGTAGATTATGTATTACTTTTTTTAATGAATCGTTCCAGAATTCAGAAAGATGATTTAATTCATTTTGCTCGAACCGATTTTCCACGATATTGTAACTGTCATTTTCCAATACCACCGTGTCTACAGGGTAATCCACATCATTTGAACTGATTCTAGTAGCATCAAAAGCGAGGAATGCACTTTTTAATGCAAGTAGTAATGGTTCATCATACTTTAGGGACCGCCTTAGTACCGGGTTGCCAAATCCGGTATTTCCAATAATGACAAATGGTGTTCCTTGCCTGATTTCTATCCAATTACCTTGAGGGTAAAGCAAATAGAGTTTGGGTTCCTTGTCTTCTTCAAGTTGTCCGCCTATAATAGAAAACAAATTGAAATAAAAACCAGACTTTTCTAAAGAGTCCTTGTCCTCTTCGGCTACACGTTTTACTTGATCGGCAAAACCATTGACAGCCTTGTATAGCTTATCATAGGAGGAGTCATTTTTTTCAATCAATTCTCCGAAATAAGTAATGGCTTTGTCTCTTACAGAACGGAGGCCGGAGGTCATAATAAAGAAAGAATGGTTTCTTCTATTAACTGTATATACTTTTTTAGAGGTGGTTGTGTCATTACCTGAAGTAATTCTGGTGTCCGACAAACCTAAAATTCCATGTTTTGTTTTTATTCCAATGCAGAAAGTCATTCTTGTACCATAGTTTGGCTGGCAAAGTTATCTTTTATTTGGAAATAATTGTCGTTTATTTTATTAGAGATTTCGTTAATTTTTATTTGCATATGTTCGATGTACTCGTGTAGTCCGTTGGATATGATATCATTGACATCGTCAAATTCTAATTTTGATCGCAATTCTCCCATTGCCTTTTCAGCACTGTTGGAATACCCTTCACCGCTTGAATTTGAGATTTTGTACAAACATGTTTCTGCTTCTTTCAAGCAAAAGAAAACTGATCTCGGGAAGTATTTATTTAAAACCAAGAACTCGACTACCCCTGAAGGAGAAATGTTTCCATAAAGCCTCCTGTAGGTGTTGAAAGCGGTAACAGACTTTAGTAAAGCCATCCAGTGAAGGAAATCCAATGGGGAACCGACTTCCTCGGCAGAGGGGAGGAGGATATGGTATTTGACGTCTAGAATCCTTGAAGTTTTGTCTGCTCGCTCCAAATATTGGCCCAGTTGTCTGAAGTGCCAGCCTTCTGTACGGGCAACGGTATTATCCGCCAGGCCGTAGGACAACAGTATTTGAGATTTTACTTCTTCAAAGAAATTTCTTGGGTCTTCCTTTTTCCAGATTTTTCCATTGGCAGCTTTGTTGACAAAATGATAGGTTTCATTTAGTTTTTCCCAGGTTTCTTTGGTAAGGTTTTCTCGTATCATTCTGGCGTTCTCCCTGGCATTAGAGACAGAAGATATGATAGAATTCGGGTTGTTTTGATCAAAGGCTAAAAAATAGATAACCTCATGCATGTCAAAGGATTGGTTTCGAGACTTATATAGTTCATGGTCACCGGTGGCCATTATCAGAGGTTCCCATTGCTCCTTTAGGTCCGGCGGTGAGTCCAACATAAGGTTGAAATTTACATTGATAAATCTGGCATAATTTTCTGCTCGCTCCATGTATCTCCCCAGCCAGTAAATTGAATTTGCAACTCTACTTAACATATTGTTTCGTTTTAAATTAATATAGCACCCAAGTGTCTTTGCTTCCGCCACCTTGAGAACTATTGACTACAAGAGAACCTTTTTTTAATGCAACCCGGGTAAGGGCTCCGGGTATTACTTCTACTTCCTTTCCATACAATACATATGGCCTTAAATCTACATGTCTGCCTTCTATTGTTTTGTGATCCACTAAGGAGGGTACAGTAGAAAGGGATAATGTAGGCTGGGCTATGTAGTTGTTAGGGTTTTTCTTTACCAATTGTCTGAATTTTTCGTGCTCTTCTGCACCAACTTTAGGCCCGATCATCATGCCATAACCTCCTGCCGCATTGGTCTCCTTCACCACAAGATCAGAGATGTTTTCTAAAACATGTGCCCGGTCTTTCTCTTCTCGGCACAGAAATGTTGGGACATTATGGAGAATAGGATCTTGATCCAGATAGTATTTTATTATTTTTGGCACATATGCATAAACAGCTTTGTCATCGGCTACTCCTGTTCCCGGTGCATTCGCAAGGGCTATATTCCCAGCTTTGTAGGCTTCGAAAAGGCCCGGGACGCCCAACATCGAATCGGGGTTAAATGCTAGGGGGTCAAGAAAAGTGTCGTCGATTCTTCGGTAAAGCACATCTATTTGCTCCAAACCATTGGTGGTTTGCATGTACACTTTCTTGTCCTGTACCAGGAGATCCATTCCAGAAACAAGCTCAGCTCCCATTTGTTGGGCAAGGTAAGAGTGTTCAAAGTAGGCAGAGTTATATACTCCTGGTGTCAGTACGCCAATAACCGGTTTGGGTTTGTCCGATAAGAATTGAAGCATATCCAAGAGTTTTGTTGGATAATCTGAAACAGGTCTTACCCCCAATTTATTGAATAGGTTGGGAAAGGCACTTTTTATGATTTCTCGACTCTCCAGCATATAAGATACTCCGGAGGGACAGCGAAGATTGTCCTCTAAAATATAAAATTCTCCATTATTATCTCTAACCAAGTCTGTCCCTGTAATGTGACACCAAATGCCTTTTGGAGGGGTTAAACCTATACAGGGTTTTAAGAAATCCTTGCTTCCCAATATTAAATCGGCAGGAACAACTTTGTCTTTAAGAATTTTTTGCTCGTTGTAAATGTCCTGAAGGAAAAGGTTTAAGGCAGTAATTCTTTGTTTCAGCCCATCGTTTATTTTTTGCCAGTCATTGCCGGGAATAATTCGTGGAAGGATATCTAAATGCAGTATCTTTTCTACGCCTTCTTTGTCGTGGTAAACATTGAAAGTCATACCCATGGCCATTTGGGCCTTGTCTGCAGAGAATTGTAATTGGTTGAGCTTTTTTGCTGAGATGTTTTCAATGAATGCTCCGAAATTGGAATAATGCTCCCGCAATGTTCGGTCTTCATCATACATCTCATCGTAAAAAGAATGTTGTGAATCGTGGTTTACGTACATATTGCCTAATTAATACAGTTGGATCAATGACTTAAAAAATATAATTTTTAAAAAAAATACGCAAATTATTTTGATTATGCAAACAATAGGGGGTTATCATTAGGGTTTTATGAAAATGAACTATGGTTTTAACTAGCTGCTGGGATAAAATAAGTATATTGTACTTTACCTTTTGTTTGAGTAGTAGGATAAGGTAGCTGTAGTTAGAATTGGAGAATCATATTTAGGCTCGACAAGGGTTGTCTGAATGCTTTTGCATTTAATGGAGTAGCCAAAGTAGAAGATTAATGGTGATACGTTAAATCAAACCTAGGCCTTCCCTATAAATAACATGTCTTTGCCAGTAATTTTATTAAACTTCTTTTATTAGCTTTATTTCTAGGGCTGGCCCGAATTAATCCTGAGAAATTCAATAAAAGTTATGTGGCGAATATCGGGTTAAACACTCTTTGTTTTGGTGGCGTTCGTATGGGTTAAAAAAATAGCCTGATGAACTAATCAACAGGCTATAGAAAAGGATTGATATTACTCCTTATTCTTTTGCTAAGCTTAATAAAAAAGCATATTCCATGGCCAATTCTTTCAAAGAGTTAAAACGACCGGAAGCCCCACCATGACCGGCCTCCATATTGGTATGGAGTAATAGTAGGTTTTGGTTGGTGCGCAAAGCCCTAAGTTTTGCTACCCACTTTGTAGGTTCCCAATATTGTACCTGGCTGTCGTGTAGACCTGAGGTTACAAGTAAATGTGGGTAATCCTGTGCTTTTACATTGTCATAGGGAGAGTAAGAAAGCATATAATCAAAGTAGCGCTTTTCCTTGGGGTTGCCCCATTCATTGAATTCCCCGGTGGTCAAAGGAATGCTTTCATCTAACATAGTAGTCACTACATCTACGAATGGAACGGCAGCGACCACTCCGTGAAAGAGATCCGGACGTTGATTGATTACAGCCCCTACAAGTAGTCCTCCCGCACTTCCTCCCATTGCGAATAGTTTGTTTGGATGGGCATATTTTTCTTGAATTAAATAATCTCCACAAGCGATGAAGTCTTCAAAAGTATTGTTTTTCTTTAGCATTTTACCATCCTCATACCAGTGTCGTCCCATCTCTTGACCTCCTCTGATATGGGCAATAGCAAAGACAAAACCCCTGTCTAATAAACTCAACCTGCTTGAGCTAAAATAGGGGTCTGAGCTCAGACCATATGATCCATAACCGTAAAGGAGTACAGGGTTTTGGCCTTCTTGAGCAAACAATTCTTTTTTATAGACAAGGGAAACAGGAATGTCAGTGCCATCCTTAGCGCTTGCCCAAACACGTTCTGATTGGTAGTCTTCCGGATTATGGCCTCCCACTACTTCTTGCCGCTTCATAAGTGTTTTCTCCCTGGTTTCCATATGGTAGTCATAGACTGAAGCAGGGGTGGTAAGCGAGTTGTAGCCATACCTAAGCACTTCAGTATAGAACTCCGGGTTGGTGCCAATCCAGACTGTGTAAGCAGGGTCCTCCATTTTGATGGTATGCTTTTTCTCTCCGTCCCATGATCTGATCTCCAGTCTTTGCAGTCCATTGAATCGATTAGCAATGACCAAGTGATGCTTGAATACTTCAAATTCCTCTAAGAATACGTTTTCTCTTGCAGGGATAATGTCTTCCCAGTTCTCTTTGGCTGTTTTGTCAATAGGTGTTTTTACCAATTTAAAATTGGTGGCCTTGTCTGCATTGGTGAGAATGATAAAATGCTCCCCATAATGATCCACCTCATACTCCAGGTCTGCTTGCCTTTCCTGAATTATTTTCCACTCTTCATTGGGCTGGTCAACCGGGAGAAAACGGTACTCTGTAGAGATCGTGCTTTGGCTTACAATGAATAGAAATTTTCTGGATTTTGATTTTTTTAAGCCAACAGTATAAGTCTCATCCTTTTCTTCAAAAACCAATTCATCTGTTTCCTGGGCTGTTCCCAATACATGACGGTATACCTTATTCGGGCGAAGGGTTTGAGCATCTTGTTGTGTATAAAAAACTGTTTTATTATCCGCTGCCCATGCAATGTTTCCAGTGACGGATTTTAGTTGATCTTTTACTATCAATTCACCATCGAGGGCTTTGAAATGAATGTTGTATATTCTTCTGCCTACTGTATCCAGCGAATAAGCTAGTAGCTTATTATTTTCTGAAATTGCCAATGCATTGACATTGGTGTATTCATGGCCTTCAGCCAGATCGTTTACATTCAAGAGGGTTAGCTCCTCTGATTCCAAATGCCCTTCTTTCCTACAGTAAACGGGATATTCTTTGCCTTTCTCATAGCGATTGTAGTAAAAATAACCATTTTTAAAATAGGGGACGCTACTATCATCTTCCTTAATCCTCCCTTTCATTTCCTTGAAAAGTGATGCTTGTAAGTCCTCAGTTTCCTTTAGTAGGTTGTTTTTGTATTCATTCTCTTTTTCTAAATATTGAATTACCTCAGGGTTTTCTCTGTCATTCATCCAGTAATAATTGTCTGTTCTACTGTTTTCATGACAAACAAGCGTTTTGGGTTTGATTGGTGCGATTGGTTGGACTATATGTTTTGTTTTGGACATTGCTTTTTTATTGAAATTATGTTTGGTGTATAATTATTTTGTAATAATCATAGAATTTTTCTTATATTGAACGGCTTATTAAATTTATAAATAGAACCATAAACCAACAAAAGTATGGGATTGATTAAAGAATTCAAGGATTTTGCCGTAAAAGGTAATGTCGTCGATTTGGCTGTTGCGGTCATCATCGGGGCTGCATTTGGGAAGGTAGTTTCTTCACTTGTGAAAGATATTATCATGCCACCTATTGGCCTTTTGGTCGGTGGAGTAGACTTCACAGATTTAGTTGTAGTCCTCAAAGAGGCCTATATAGACCCGGCCGGAGAGGAAATTAATGCAGTAACAATTAATTATGGGACCTTTATTCAGTTTACGGTTGATTTCGCTATCGTTGCTTTTGCAGTCTTTATGATTGTTAAATTAATTAATAATTTGAAAAAGAAAGAAGAAGCTGCACCTACCCCACCACCACCGACTGTCAATAAAACAGAGGTATTGTTGGAGCAAATCAGAGACTTGCTTAAAGAAAAATAAAATTTAATCTTAAGGATTTAACCGGTAAGAAAGCGGATGTCTGACTTACCGGTTAAATTGATACCTTAATTGAAAAGTGGTCTCAACCATTTTATTTCCTGAGATTTCTTGCAAACCAGAACCAATATGTTCTCTGTTGGTATAGCTAGTTTTAGCCCATCTCCCCCAAATTGTAAGTCTTGGATTTATTTTATACTGGGCGAGTAAATAGGTTCTTAATCCTTGATCGTAGAAATTGGGGATAGAAAAGGCCCATAAAACATTTTTCTCATACAGGTATTGCCTGTTTTCATAGTCATCCGTGTCAAATAAAGCTAGACTTCCTGAAAATCTCCAGGCCCCGGCTTCACCAGATAAACTTTGTGCTATTAAAAAGCCTTTGGTTTTTTTGCCTGCAAACGTATAAAAACTTTGTTGAACCCTCGTTTTCAACTGCCATTTTCGGTCGGGGAGATAATTGAGACTCCAGACCATATTTTGCCTTTTTCCTTGTGCAAGCAAATACTGGCTACTTGGTTGGTCCTCAGATAGGAGATTTCTACTTTTTATTTCCTCTCGGAATTGAATAAAAATAGTGAGTTGTTTGTAGGCTTGGAATTTCAACCTGCTTAGCCACTCATGTCCTGTAGAAGGCGCATAAACCCTAAATCGCATCCAAGGAAAACTGAAATAGTCATAATATGCAGTCCAACTGAATTTTCGATTGGGTTTAAAATAAATCCCCAAGTACAAGCCTTCTTCATTGATGGGGCGGGAGCCTTCTGAAAAAGCATTCCCATAAAAGGTGTGAAAGTTTCGATCATATTTTCTCCAAACCATAGAAAAATCCACCTTGCTATTCAGGCTACTCATAAGGCCTGCAACATGGCCTTTTCCTCCACTTTTAGACATTGCAGTTTCACCAAAGAAATAATGGTTTCTATAATTGTAAGTGAAATACAAACTGTGGACCCTATTGCTTTTGCCTCTAAATTCAAATTGATTGTATATCCTTTCTGTTGGATAAAAGGGCTGGCTGTATCCTGTATACAGTGTGTTTGTACCAATCTGAAAAGTTTTATTGGTATTCTGATAGTTAAAATTCAGACCTAAATTTTGCTCCTTTGCTTGTGCTTTCTTTAGGATTTCATTTTCTGTACGGTGCAAACCGGATAAAACCAAGGAAGATAAATAGGTGGAAGAGTTGTCCAGACTGTCTAGCATGAATTGTAAATTTGCATCTCTAGCTTTATTGGAAAGCATAAGTGTACCCTCCAGTCTCCCCAAAGAATAACTTGCTGCAATGCCTCTAAAATAGCCTGCTTCCAAAACAGAGGTGTAAGGCCTTACTCCGGTAGAGCTTCTTTTTACTGTGGTTATTGTTTCTGCTCCTTTGCCTACAGAAAACCCTGAGCCAAAAACCAATCCTTGCCCAAATTGTAATTGATAATCTCCCAGAGATAACATTTTTAACCGGCCCTTATTGTAAAGGGCATAGTGAAAAGAAAGAAAATTAAATCCATACCTTTTGGTTTTAGGGTCCCATGTAAATGCCTCTCCGGCATCTTTGTCCAAAGTGAGTCCAAGACTAAAATCTGCTGCCTGCTGTAAACGAAATCTTAAATAAAGATTGTTGGGGTCTCCCAGATACCTGTTACTCAAATCTCCATTGCTCAAGGTGTCCGGTATACTAAACCCCTTTCTTGTTTGCAAGACCCTTTTATGACGCATAAGTAAATAGGCATTTTCGGCTTTTGCCATGCGATTAAAACCCAGGAGGCTTTGGCTGGGGTTTGAGGAATTGATAATTACAAACGGTAGGAGATTTTGGATGGTTGCTAAGGTCCAATCAGGAATTGCCTGAAGTTCGTATAAGGATACAAAATTGCCCAATTGATTTCTATATTGTATAAAAGATTCAATTTGTTTTGGGCTAAGAAGATAGAGGGATTGCAAGTCTGAGCTTGTGGCCTCTTGTAGATCCAACGGCTGGAAATAATGTTGAAGAAGGCTTTCGTAAAGGTCTTCATATGGGATATCTTCTTCCTGAAAGGCAAACCTTTCCTCAATAAATGCTTCAATATCAAGTTCTGCTTGTGGGGTTTGTTGGGCATAAAGTCCCATTGTCCCTAAAATTATTGCTAGGCCGGTGATTGCCGGGCCTTTCATTGCGTCGAAAGGTTATAATTTAAAGAAAAATGGTGGGTGAACCCCAGTAAATAATTTCTTGATAAAGCATAATCTACCTGAAACCTTCTGGGCCTAAATCCAATGCCGAAATACAAATTGTTAGGCTGACTTGTAATGCCTGTCCTGGCCCAAAATTTCTCCTCAAAATTATAGGCTATTCCGGCTTTGAATCGGGCAGGGGAGGAAAGCTCTTTTTCAGTTTCAATATTGACCATCAAGTTGTCAGATGGTCGGTACGAAATACCTGTTTTCACAATTGTCGGCAGGTAATTCAAATTGGCCTTGCTAATGGCTGCTCGAGTGATATTGTAAATGTGGGCCCCAAAAAATACTCCGGGGATCAGTTCTGCGGTACCTCCAAGTTCCAATACTGGCCTAGCGCTTCTTCCAAAGCCTTCAATATTGGTTTGGAAATAATTGATTTTTATCCCTAGGCTGGCAAGCCCCAATTGTTTGGCTAGACCTAAGCCGATCTGTTGTTGGTTGAAAAGTGCTCCACCATAATTTGAAATTCCTAGGCATAAAATGCCGATATTTTCTGTAGGGACTGTAATTCCGGCCGCCAAGGTGGTTAGTTCATTCAGACCAAGCCTGTGATCGTATCCTACTACGG
Organism: Cyclobacterium sp. 1_MG-2023; assembly: GCF_030546805.1. GTDB lineage: Bacteria > Bacteroidota > Bacteroidia > Cytophagales > Cyclobacteriaceae > Cyclobacterium. The sequence continues at coordinate 170,509 of NZ_JAUOPC010000002.1, forward strand.
CTATATTATCCGTAGGACTTTTGCCCAAAGCACCTATATTGTTAAAAATGGCCCATGGTTCGTTTAGGGTTACACTAGCGTTGCCCAAGCCTATACTTTGTGCTCCTTTTGGGAAATGGTCCATGCCATTTTGAGCATAAGAAGTCCCGGTAAAAAGCACGAATGAACCAAGTAGCACCCATTTCTCCATAACCAAAAAAAGAAAGAAAAAATAAAGTATTACTGGAATATACTAAAAAACCGGGTAATCCGAAAATAAATAACGAATTATAGAGGAGCCTTCACATTGACAAAGAAACTACCTGTTCCCATGTTGTTAACAGAATATTCAAATCTAAAAACAGCATCATACATGCCTATAAGGTCTAACCCTAAACCATATCCCAATAAGTATTTGTTGGTTAATGCGGCGTTTAATGGGAGTCGATTGGCATCCCTAACATAGCCATGGTCAAAATTTCCACTGAGGTAAAGTTTAATAGGAAACACCGAAAACTCATCTATTGGCATAATGTCAGAAATATCATAGGCTACGTCTAGTAACTCATAACGCAAGCTATTTTTGTGGGCGATTAATTGCTGTCCTTCGATTACATTGAGTTCATAACCCCTGATAAAATCAGGCTTATAACCAATGCCACGTACCAATGTGTAAGGCTGGTTATCGCTAAAGAAAGCAGAAGCTGAAATTCCTGTGGCAAAATGGACTTTATCCCCTAGCTTAGTGTACTTACTGGCCATAATACTAAACTCCAGTTCATCTATATCGTCATTCCCGAACATCCCATATTTGGTAAGGCTGGCATCCAACAGGGTTCCATGCGTAGCATAGGAGACATTGTCACGGTTGTCATGTCGATACCGATAAGAGGCGAGAAAGTATTTTAATTTTTGGCCATCGTGGGTAAAGTAATTGGGTTTTTCTTGGATGACATCTTCATGAATCCAAGTGTTGTGGTAGCCAGCCGTGAAGTAATGGAAATTATAAAAACTACCTCTGAAACTATATGTAAGAGAGGCAGCGAGGGTTTTTTTTAAAATATCCTCTTCAGGGTTTATATAAAAATATTGTTTGTTATCAACTGATTTTATAGGAATGTTTTTATTCGTGTTGTAGCTGAATTTGGCTGCCAAGCCATGCAGTTGGTTTTTATCAAAATAGGGGATGGTGTAATTCAGGAGAATGGCTTGGGTAAAGCCTATTTGGCCAATTACCCGAAGTTTTTCATTTCTTCCCCCGATATTGTTGTGATCTAGTTTTATCCCATAGTTTACCCTGGAAAAATCCCTGTTTTGATTGGACCACCACTCTGAGAAATTTCGGTCGGCCAATTTAAAAATTATGCTGGGAAGGATGTACCACCTTTCTTTTACGGATACCAAAATTTCTACCTGTTCTTCGCCTACAAAAAGTGGGGTTACAGTGGCTGTAGTGAAAAGCCGTAGGTTATAGATCTTTTTTTGGTCGGCCTCAACTAAGGCGACAAACTCTTCCCAATTATAGGTCATGTTTTCGGCAAGGTTCATCTCCCGAAGAATGATATTCTTGCGCGTTTTTTCATTGCCAACAATAAAAATATTATTTATTGTAACTTGTTTCGGGGTGCTGGTGTTATTGGGGCTGATGTATAAACTGTCACTATTTTGAGCAAACAAAATTTTACCACCTGTTCCCAGGATGCATATCAGTAATAAAAGCCGGTAAAATAGCTGTTTTAGGTTCAAGAGAATCTAAATTTTGATGTAAGAAATAGAACTTAATTTATATAAATTGACTTGTTTAATGTAAATACGAAAAAGTGAAGAAAATAGTGAAAAATATTGCTGTATTTCCAATATTGATTTATCAATATGCTATTTCTCCCTTGATACCAAGATCCTGCCGTTATTATCCAACTTGTAGCCAATATACCAAAGAGGCCATTATGAAACATGGTGTTTTGAAAGGTGGATGGTTGGGAATCAAGCGAATAGGTAGGTGTCATCCATGGGGAGGACAGGGCCACGACCCTGTCCCTTAATTTAGTTTTTGAGAGATGCTTTTCCTTTTTTGTTTTTCAAGGAATAAACGATCAAGCCTAGACCAATGATAACCAACGGAATACTTAAAGCCTGTCCCATATTGAATGTGAGGTTCTCTTCAAAATCAACTTGGTTTTCCTTGAAAAATTCCCAAACAAAGCGCATTCCGAAAACAGAGATCAAGAATAATCCCAAGTATAAACCTTCAGGTATATTTTCTTTGTATTTTCTCCAGCCTAGGAATAATAACAAGAAAATCAGGAAATAAGTTATGGATTCATAAATTTGGGTAGGATGTTTGGCAAGGCCAAAAGTTTTTACCACTGCTAGGTAATGATCTCCTTGATCTTTAATCTCCAGATTTAACGGAGCCTCAGGGTCTTCAGCCATGTATTTTTTGGAACTTGCAAACCTTGTCAAAGCATATTTTACATCTCGCTCGAGCACAGATTTTAAATTCGCTTCATCAAAACCTCCTTTTTCAATTTCAATGTCAAAATTTACCGGAACACGACCTTCACCGTTAAGTTCTTCTTGGCGATCTTCCGGTTTATAGGCATTGATTGAAATGATGGGTAGATTCATCGTTTCTAGGATTTCTTCAGTCTCTCTAGCAAATACAAAACCACTGTCTGTACCTGTTGCCTTTCCTCCAATTTCTGAATTCATCAAGTTTCCAAAACGGATCAAAGCTCCGGTTAAGGCCACAACAATAACAATTCTGTCAACCACCCATAAATAAGATTGCCCGGGTGTTCGCTTGGCATAAAGCCATAAGGCGAAGAGGATGGCAATGGCCGCACCATGGCTGGCAAGGCCACCTTCCCATACCTTTAGGATGTCTATAGGGTTGCTGAGGTAGCGCTGAGGTTCATAAAATAACACATGTCCCAATCTGGCTCCAATAATGGTGGCAAGCACCATATAAATGGTCAATTTGTCAACAAGATTTTCATCATGTCCTTCCTTCTTAAAGAAATGGATCATGAACTGCTGGGAGATTATAAAACCCATAGCAAACAGCAGGCTGTACCAACGCAACCTGTCAAATCCTGAAAAAATCGAAGGATTGGGACTCCAAACGACGTAATACAAAATACTATTAATCATGGTTTATTCTTTTTGATGATAGTCGTTGATTTATTCTTCAAGGTTTTCCATTAAGGCCAGTTCTTCCCTATACCCACCGGACAATACCGGGAATCTGTACCATGTTTTAGGGTCAACATTGTACTCATCCAGGTGAAAAGAAACAGCCAATCTCTCTCGTTTCCATTGATTGATTGACCATAGCCTAAAGAATTTGGCAATGTAACCTTTTAAAATAGATGGTTCAAGAGAAATTTCTTCTTTCAAAATAAGGTAAATATCCATAGGTGATCGCTTGTCTCTGATGGCCAATTTTTCTATGGCAGAAATGATTGGGTAAGGCATCAGGTCCTCCTCATCTGTTTGGCTGCGCTCCTGTGGTCTTAATTCGGCAGTAGGTTGCAAGGAGTTGACATAGCTTAAACCTTGGTAAGCTTGTTCCTTCTCAGCCCACCTTAGCCATTGCAAAATAAAATCCTTACTTACCGCTGCAATAGGAGAGATACTACCACTGGTATCTCCATCCATCGTAGCATAGCCCAAATCTCCCTCGCTTCGATTAGAAGTACTTAAAAGTAAAAAATTTTTTATATTGGCCAGCATCCAAATAATAGGAGACCTTGCCCTTGCCTGAATATTTTGTAGGGCGATATCGTCTTGTTCCCAGTTTAGCTTTCTGCCCAGGGCCTTTTCTATTTTATGGGTGTAGGAATTTACTTCTTCATCTATTGTCCAGTGGTGAAAAGTTGCACCCAGGCTTTTGGCAAGGTTTCGTGCACTATTTAGGGTGGCAGTAGATGAGTTCTTTGTTCCCTGATAGGCAGTGGTGAAAATTTCACCTGTAATTTCTTGAATACTGCTGCTTGGACTGATGTCTCCTTCTCTATGGATTTTTTTCAGAAACAATGGAATACCTAGCATTTCCACTCCTCTTTTCACCATTTCAGCTACCAAAATGGCAATGGTGGAGGAGTCTGCTCCACCACTTAAGGAAAGCACAAACCCCTTGCTTCGACTCTTTCTAAGGTAGTCAAAGAGAGCCAATGTAGAGGCTGCCATAAATTCCTCATTTTTAGTTTGGGAATTATGTGTAAAGGCTAAAGGTTTGGTGGCTTTGGCAGGGAATTGAAAAGTTTGAAGTTGAACAGATTCGAAGGAAAGCAATTTGTTTTTTAGCAAAACTTCTCCCTTCTCAGCATAAAGTATTTCTCCATCAAAAATCATTCGGCCACTTTCGTTGCCTAACAAATTGACATAAAAATAAGCCACCCCTAATTCCTTGGAACTTTCTTGAACGAGTAATTCTCTTTGTTCACTTTTCCCCATGGCAAAATGGCTTGCACTTGGGTTAAATATAATGTCCACCCCTCTTTCATTAAGGTGATGTCCGGGTCTGAGGCTCCCTCTCCAGGCGTCTTCACAGATTTCGAAGCCGTATTTGTGACCATTTTTATCAAAAATTATATCCCCAAATGGGTATTTGCTATCAAAACATTCAATGGTGGTAACTTCTCCTCCTATCCAAGGAGTAAACCATCTGCCTTCATAGTGTACACCATCTATGGCTAAAAATTGTTTGGCAACAAATCCTAGGATTTCCCTATCCTCTAATACCGCCATGCAATTGTACAATTTGTTGTTAATTCTGCAGGGCAGGCCTACCAAAACGGTGATGCCTTGTGTATGTGGGAGTATTTTTTTTATGCTGTCCAGTGCTTTCTTAGGGTACCAATAGCTTAAAAACAGGTCTTCGCTTCCATAGCCTGTAATACTTAATTCCGGCAAACATAGGAGGTCAACTTTTTTTTCTTTGGCCATAGCAATGGCCTGAATAATATTGTCTAGGTTACCTTCCCAGTCCAATGGAGTTTGATTGAGCGTGGCACCAGCGAGAAGTATTGGAGACATGATGATATTTTTTTAAGACCGGTTTAGGAATGCTTGTATTTAGGGGATTATCTGTAGTTTTTCACAGGCTATTCTAGCAGCTTCCTGTTCAGCTTTTTTCTTGGTTGCACCTTTGCCTTCCGAGAAAGGTGTGCCATTGATGTTTAATTCTACTTTGAACTCTTTGAACCGTTGGCTACCTTCTACGGATTTTAGTTTAAAGTCTATTGCTTTATTGTCTTTTTGGGACCACTCAATAATTTTACTTTTAAAATTGGTTGTGGTGGCAATGATATTGTCCAAATCAAAAAAAGGATTGATTAACCTGCTGTTGATGAACTTTCTACAAAAATAGTATCCCCTGTCTAAATAGATGGCACCGATGAGGGCTTCCAGTGTATCTCCATAAAGAGATTTAAAACTATAGGGGACCTTGCTGCCCATTTCGGATTCCACGATTTTAGGCAATCCAATTTTTTGGCCTACCTGATTGAGGGCTTCCCTGTTGACTATTCTAGACCTTGTCTCGGTAAGAAAACCTTCGTCACGGTAGGGGAATTTTTGGAAGAGGAATTCGGCCACAATGGTACCCAATACTGCGTCTCCCAGGTATTCTAGGCGCTCATTACTTATTTTTACACCGGCTTTGATTTCTTTCGATGCAGAAACGTGTCTGAACGCAAGTCTATAGAGAGATAAATTTAAAGGCTTGCTACCCACTATATTTTTAATAGCGTAAGCAAGCCTTTTATCTTTCTTATTATAAGTTAGCTCTTGAATTCTGAGCAACCGAAGTAATTTCAAATTTATTCTGCTATTTTTTTGAAAATGATAGAACAGTTATGTCCACCAAAACCAAAAGTGTTACTCAGTGCTACATTGACTTCTTTTTTCTGGGCTTTATTAAAAGTGAGGTTCAGTTTTTCATCCACTTCCTCATCATCGGTAAAATGATTGATGGTAGGTGGAATAAGACTGTTTCTCATAGCCAAAATGGATGCTATGGCTTCTACAGCACCTGCAGCTCCCAGAAGGTGACCTGTCATGGATTTTGTACTACTGATATTCAAATTGTACGCGTGATCACCAAAGATTTTTTTAATGGCTTTTACTTCGCTGAGGTCTCCAAGAGGAGTGGAAGTACCATGCACATTAATATAATCTATGGCCTCAGGTTTTAAACCGGCGTCTTCAAGAGCGAATTTCATCACGTTGGCTGCTCCTCGTCCTTCCGGATGTGGTGCAGTGATGTGATGGGCATCGCCGGTCATTCCGCCACCGATTAATTCTGCATAAATTTTGGCACCACGTGCTTTCGCATGTTCGTATTCTTCCAAAATCAATGCACCGGCACCTTCTCCCAATACAAAACCATCCCTATCTTTGTCAAAAGGTCTGGAGGCTGTTGCTGGGTCGTCATTTCGTTGAGACAAAGCCTTCAAAGCATTAAACCCGCCTACACCTGCTTCAGTAACTGCTGCTTCTGATCCTCCGGAAATAAATATATTGGCTTTCCCCAGTCGGATATAATTGAATGCATCTATCAGGGCGTTGGTAGCAGAGGCACAGGCTGAAACGGTTGCAAAATTAGGCCCTTGGAATCCATATTTTATGGAAATAAACCCTGCCGCGATATCAGCTATCATTTTAGGGATGAAAAAGGGGTTAAATCTTGGTGTACCATCTCCTCCGGAAAAGCTCGTTACTTCATCCTGAAAGGTTTTCAATCCACCTATTCCAGATCCCCAGATTACTCCGGCTCTGGTAAGGTCTATCTTTTCTAGGTCAAGCCCGGAGTCTTGCATGGCTTCAGCGACAGCTACCATTGCATATTGGGAATACGGATCAATTTTTCTGGACTCTTTTCGGTCCATAAATTGGAGTATGTCCAAATCTTTTACTTCGCAGGCAAATTGGGTTTTGAATTTTGAGGCATCAAAACGGGTAATAGGCGCAGCACCGCTTACACCATTCGACAAGCCGTCCCAGAATTCCGGGACAGTATTGCCGATTGGTGTAAGGGCACCTAAACCTGTTACTACAACTCTTCTTAAATTCATAAATGATTTTAAGTATGGGTTATTTTACGTTAGCTTCTAAATAGCTAACAGCCTGACCAACCGTACCGATCTGCTCAGCCTGGTCATCCGGAATAGAAATGTTGAATTCTTTTTCGAATTCCATGATAAGTTCCACTGTATCTAAAGAATCAGCACCAAGGTCATTGGTAAAGCTCGCTTCAGGAGTAACTTCAGATTCTTCGACGCCTAACTTATCAACGATAATGGCTTTTACTTTTTGTGCAATTTCAGACATTTTGTGATCAGTTTAGTTTAAACACACCGCAAAGAAAATTATTTAATACCTTAATGTCAAAAAAAATGACAAACTAAATTAAGAACTTTCGCTCAAAGTTAGAAGTTGAAATAAAATTTTTACCTTTGAGCTTTTAAATTCTTCCTGAATGAAGAAAAGCAAGCTTCTTTTTGAAACCACCTTCGATTTTGATCTTTTAGGCCTTGTAGCCCCTTTAAAGGACTATAAGTTGGCCTGGCTGATCAATACAACTTTGGGGATTCGTTTAAAAAAGACTGAAGATTACCACTTGGAATTCTTGAATCAACCGGATTTAATTATTTCTCAATTTATGTTAAAAAAAGAACACGGATTTATTCAACTACTGAAAAATAAGTCATATCCGGTGGGGGGGCGCTCAAGTTACCTCATTCCGGAACTCCAGAGTATGGATTACTTTTTACTCTGCCAAGACTTTACAGATGAAGTGGATTTAAATACGTATATTGACGCCCTTTCTAATGCAAAAGGAATACACAGTATTGTGAAAATTGATACGATTAAACTAAAATCAAAAGAAAACCTGTTAACATATTAAATATATAGAAAATGAGAGTACCTATTTTTAATAAAACCAAAATATTAGCTACTATTGGTCCTGCCAGTAATAAAAAGGAAACCATTACGGAGCTTGTGATGGCCGGGGCTGATATTTTCAGGTTAAACTTCTCCCATGGCGATCATAGCATTCATGCGGCAGTCATTAAAACCATCCGTGAAATGAATGACAGCTTGAACCTTAGTACCGGCATATTGCAGGATCTTCAGGGACCAAAAATTAGAGTGGGTGAGGTAGAAAATAATGAGGTGCTTATTAAGCCCGGGGATCCCATTACCATTACAAATGATCCTGTGGTAGGGACAGCCAGTTTGGTGAGCACAGTTTACCAAAATTTACCTAATGATGTGGTCAAAGGTGACCGTATCCTGATTGATGACGGTAACTTGGAATTGGTGGTGCTTAAAACTGATGGGAAAAATGTGGACTGTACAGTAGTACATGGTGGCATTTTGAAATCAAGAAAAGGTATCAACCTTCCCAATACCAAGATTAGTGCCCCTTCTCTTACCGAAAAAGACTTGGTTGACCTTGAGTTTGGCTTGGAAAATGAAGTGGATTGGATTGCCCTTTCATTTGTAAGAAGTGCTGAGGATATACTCGACCTTAGGCAAAGAATTAAAAAAGCAGGCAAATCTTGTAAAATTGTTGCCAAAATAGAAAAACCTGAAGCATTGGAGAATATTGATGAAATCATCAATGCCACAGATGCAATTATGGTGGCTAGGGGAGACCTTGGCGTAGAAGTGCCTATGGAAATTGTTCCGCTTTGGCAGAAAAGAATGGTAGAGAAATGTAAAATCGCCTGTAAGCCTGTAATAATTGCTACCCAAATGATGGAAAGCATGATCGTTAATCCTAGGCCTACAAGAGCGGAAACCAATGACGTAGCATCAGCAGTTCTTGATGGGGCTGATGCAGTGATGCTTTCCGCTGAAACAGCTTCAGGTAAATTTCCTATTGCAGCTGTAAAAGCAATGAGCAGTATCATTGATCATATTGAAGTTAATGGAGATGTGTACCACAACCTTTATAAGATCCCTGAAGATACTGAAAGCTTCTTAAGTAATAATTTATTGCTAATGGCCAGTAGGTTGTCTAGAAACGTAAAGGCCAAGGCTATTGTGGGAATTACGACTTCAGGATTTACTGCATTGCGTATTTCTTCTCACCGACCTTCTGCAGATATATTTATCTTCACACGAAACAAGAAATTGCTTACACAATTGAGTTTGGTCTGGGGTGTAAGGGCTTTTTATTATGATAGCCAAGTGTCAACCGATGGTACTTTTCATGATATTCAAGAAAGATTAAAATCTGAAAAGCATGTGTCTGAAGGTGATATTGTTATCAATACCGCCAGCATGCCGTTAAAAGCAAAAGGCAAAACCAATATGTTGAAAATTCACGTGGTAGATTAATTTTCTACGTTGAAATAAAACCGGAAATGTATAATCGTTTCTTTGGTTAAATGGCAGTCTGATTTTTTAGGCTGCCATTTTGTTTTTTTATCCGGGCCAGAAATAATTGGCCTATAAGGAGTTTAGCAAGCAACTGACCCACCTTCTCCTTAGGCGAATTATTTAATAAAAGTGGCTTAGGCTAAATCGTGTTTAATTTTAAATTTCTTCGGGCCCCTCAGGTTTAATTAAAATGACTTTTTCACGATCCACCATCACAGCACCCGGGAGAGATCCTTTCACCTTCCTCACGTATTTACATGGGGTATACATGACTGGGGCTAGAGAAGCTGTTTTGTTTTTGGAGTAATGGGCTGCTAAGGCCGCTGCGCGTTCCAAAACCTGTTTGGTAGGCGTCATGCCTGATTGGGTCTTAATGATGACGTGAGAGCCAGAAACGTCTTTGGCGTGTAGCCAGATGTCTTCTTTCCAAGTGTACCTTCTCAATAATTCATCATTGGCCTTTGCTGATTTACCAACCCATACCTCAAATCCTTCAACTTCAAACCGCTTATAAGGCAGTTGTACCTGCTGTTTTGCAGTGGGGAATTTATTGCCCTTCTTGAGCAATGACTTTATGGATCTGAAATCCTCAGATTGGTTTACTGTTTCCTCTTCTTTTGCAATCTCTTCCAGCTCTTTTTCCTTCTGGGCAAGGTTTTTTCTCAGTTGGTCAAACTCAATTTTTTTATTCTTGCTCTTTTTATAAAGTTGCTCCGCAAACTTTTGGGGGCTTAGCCCCCTTTTTAAATTTATTTCCCGGTTTGCATTTATATAAAAATCAAAAAGATCTACTTGATTGGCTCCGGGAGGAATTTGGTGTAGGTTGGCCATGATTACATCTGCTGTTTGGCTGGGAGGAGGTTCTTTCTCCATGCCTTCAAGTTTTTCACTGGTTTTATGGATGTAATTCAATGTTTTTTTTCGCCGTTCATTAAGGGTTCGAAGCAATTGGTTCTTTATGGTTTCAAAGTTTTTCCTTACGACGGCTTTCTGAAAATAAAGGTTGCAGGCCTCAAGTGGGTCAGCTGTGCTTGCAATAGCTGATTGGCAAGGCAATAGGCTGAGGAGGTAATTGTCATTTTTCTTAAAAATCGAGAAAAATGGCACTTCCATCATCTCTAGTAACTCGGTCATCAATGAAAACCTCACTTCGAGATTGGCTTCCAGATAACCTGCCTCTTTTAGCCAAGCTCTGGGGAGTTTGCCTAGGGTTGGTAAATATTGGGAGGCATTGCCATCCAGTTCCTGGAACTTCTCCCATGTGAGTGTCAGGTCTTTTTCTAAGGCTTGAATTTTTATAGCCTGGTCTTCTTTGAGTTCTTTTCTGAAAAGATTTGATGGGAGGCCATCTTTTTCTATGAAAAAGAGAATGTTGGATCGGCTTCCGTGCATCTTGAACAGAAAAGCTTGATTTTCATTCAAAACAAAATAAAAAGCCCGCTCGAAACTGAGTAGGCGTAGTTCAGTAATCTTTTTGCCTATTGCCTCAGGAAAAAGATCCACGTTGTTTTTTTTGCTTCTTTTAAAATCTTTTGGAAAACTTAGACAAGGGTTGGAAGGCAATAGCAAAGCCCTAATAAAAAAGGGATGGCCATCCTTTGTTTGTATTTCAATTATTAATTCCTCTTTGTTTTGAGAAAAACAAGCAACAATATTGCCTCCTAAAATCTCACTTTTAATTGCAGGGCATAAAAACTTAAAGAAATGGTAATTCAGGTGCATATTATAGTTGCAATTTCATGCCGTCAAAAGCAATTTCAACATTGGGAGGAAGTGAGCTACTTACTTCTCTATGTGTACCCATTTGATGGCTGATATGGGTTAAGTATGCTTTTTCGGGAGCAATAATTTTTATGAATTCCAATGCTTCTGCAAGTGTGAAATGCGAGATGTGCGGTTTGATTTGTAGGGCATTGATGACGAGTACCTTACTCCCCTTTATTTTTTTTATTTCTTCAGGGGAGACATAATTTGCATCTGTGATATAAGTGAAATCCCCAATCCGGTATCCCAGCACAGGAAGCTTGTGGTGCATCACCTGTATAGGATTAAATCGAACACCATTGATATGGAATGGCGTATTCGAAATTTCGTTTAAAATCACTTTGGGTACTCCGGGGTATTTTGTTGGAGCAAATATATAGGAGAACTCCCTTTTGATTTGATCCAGCACTTGTGCTGTACCATAAAGGGGGATGTCCATTTGTTGTTTGAAATTAAATGGTCTTATGTCATCAAGTCCTGCCGTATGGTCTTTATGCTCGTGGGTATATACTACGGCATCTAGTTGGGTAATTGGAGCCCTGAGCATTTGGGTCCTAAAGTCCGGCCCTGTGTCAATAACTATACTATTCCCATTTATGTCAAGGTGTATGGAAGACCTGAGGCGTTTGTCTCTATAATCCAAAGAGGAACAAACATTACAGTTACAACCAATTACCGGAACTCCCTGGGAGGTCCCGGTTCCTAAAAATGTGATATTCAAAGCTTCAATTCTGTTTGTTTAAGTTCAATTAGGAAATCCTGTTGTTTTTGATCTTTAAAGGACTGAGGATTGAAATCAAGCATCTTGAGAATGTCTAATAATGCATTGATTTTGCCTTCTAAGGTGAAATATTTATTAATAATTACAATTTTAGTTTCCTTTAAAATACAAAAACCGGATTTAAAATTGCCCTTCTCATACCTTAGATGATAATCCGATGAAGCAAAGATATTCTCCAGTTTGTCCAAAAAGTTTTTGGTGTATTTTATGGGCATTTTACTTATAAATATGTTTTTTCACAGTTGACAATAACAAGTCATAATCCAAAGGTTTCTGGACATAGTCATCCAGCCCTGCTTTTTTAAAGTCATCAAGGGTGAAATTTTTGTAATTCCCAGTAATGGCGATAATAGGGATTTTGGATTTAACAGGATCCGAAAGGTTTCTGACGGCTTTGGTGCATACAATGCCATCCATTACGGGCATATTGATGTCCATAAGGATTAAATCAAAATCTTCGTTGGCGAGTTTGTTTAAAACTTGCTGGCCATTTTTAACAGCGGTTATTGAAAAATTCTCAAAAGAAAGAACATTCTTTGTTAGATTGATAATTACTGAGCTGTCTTCAGCTACCAATACTTTTTTTGCATCACTCATATTTTATAAAAATTTTGTCATTTTCAACCAAGGTCTTAAACTTACTAAGACTGGTTTCCAGTTGGTCAATGTCTTCGGTCAATGCTTCTATTGAGGAATTTTTGATTTTATTTTCAAACAAAGCAGTTACTTTATACATCATATTTATACCCAGTGTTCCTGAATTACCTTTCAATATGTGAAGTTTTTCACCAATTTCTTCAAATTTATTAAAATCTGCCAATAATTTTATTTCTTCAGTGAGGTTTTCGGCTTCTTCTAAGAAATCTTTGTACACAGATTTTATATTTTCCAAGCTGTGGTACTTTAATAATTGTTGAATGACAGATTCATTAATGTCAACATCAATGTCTTTTTCTTTTTCTGAAATAATTACCCGATTCTTCTGGTGGTTAAGGTGGAAATGAATCGTTTCCAGAAGGTCTTTGGGCTTTACCGGCTTGGCAATAAAATCATCAAATCCTGTTGATAAAAAATATTCTCGGTCCCCTTGATTAGAATAAGCTGAGATGGCGATTACAGGAATGTCTGATATCTCTTCTTCTTTGATGATTTTCAGACAACTAATACCGTCAAGCTTAGGCATTTGGATGTCCATTAACACGATGTCGTATTCGTTGTCTCTTAAGAGTGCTATAGCCTCGAGTCCATCACCTGCAGATTCGAAAAAATAATTGTGTCCGATTACATTCTCAAAGACCTTTCGATTGAGGGCATTATCGTCTACGATCAAGACTTTTTTGTTTTTCATGGTCGAATTTTCTTAAATTCGGAGTTATAAAATATAAAACTAAATATTGACTCCTTTTAATAAAATAATTCTGGTGATAGCAGGCCCAACAGCTGTTGGAAAAACTGATTTGTGCATAAATTTAGCCAAAAAATTTAATACTGTCATAATATCCTCCGATAGTAGACAATTTTTTCAAGAAATTAATATAGGAACAGCCAAGCCCAGCAAGGAAGAATTGGACATGGTACCCCACTATTTTATTGGCAATAAATCCATTCACGAACCTTATGATGTTAGATCATATGAGGTCGAGGCACTTTCCTGTATAGGTGATTTATTTAAAAGGAAAGACCTACTCATATTAACGGGCGGTTCAGGATTGTATACGGATGCAGTGGTAAATGGTTTGGATGAAATGCCTAGGGTCGCTCCGGAAATTCGACAGGGATTAAACTTGCTTTATGCCAAAGAAGGTATTGTTCCACTTCAGGAAATGTTGAAAAAACTAGATCCCGACTATTATGACAAAGTAGACCTTCAAAATCCGCAACGTTTGATTAGGGCCTTGGAAGTTTGCCAAGGTACAGGTAAGGCTTTTAGTGATTTCAGGGTTCGGAAGAAAGTAGAACGTCCTTTTAAAACGATCAAGATAGCCTTAAATAGGGACAGGGAGGAGCTTTATCAAAGGATAGACAGTCGAATGGATAAAATGATTACCGAAGGGCTCTTTGAAGAAGCTGAAGAAATGTACCCCTTCAAAAATAAGAATGCATTGAATACTGTCGGCTATAAAGAAATTTTTAGCTACCTGGAGGGAGCGTATGACAAAGAGGAAGCCATCAGACTCCTTAAAAGGAATTCCAGGAGGTATGCCAAGAGACAGGTGACCTGGTTAAAAAGGGATGAAGCATACCATTGGTTTCATCCTGATGATATCAATGGTATACTTTCCCTAGTACAAAATTATAGGGCCTGATGTCCCGTTAATTTTGCTGCGAATGAATAAGGCTTGGTTTCGACAAGTTTGTTGTGCTCGTATCGAATCCTTTTTATTTCCCCAAGCTTTTGACGGATACCTGAGACTAGGCTTTGAAATTCAACAGCATTTTTCATTCCCCCCATTGTCTGTAAGGTTTTTATTGCTTCCTCGATTGTATACACATTTGGATCTGGTAAACCTTTGTTTGCCAAGTTTAAAATGCTTTTAAATTCGGAGGAAATGATGCTTAATTCCTGCTTAATTTTATTTTTCTTTTGTTTTAAATTTTGGTGAACCAACATTACAAACAAAAAAACAAAACCTCCCAGTGTAATGAAAATTGGAATAAAACCCATGGTTAAATACTTAAAATCTCTTGCAACCTTAAGTAGTCTTTATTCAAAGGCTTGTTCTTGTTGATACAGTCGTCAAAGGGAGTGTATACGACCTGATCGTTGATTATACCGGCCATGCAGTTGAATTTACCATTAAGCAAGCCCTCTACTGCCGCTAAACCACTTCGGCTACCCAAAAGCCTGTCTTTGGCTGTAGGGCTTCCACCTCGCTGAATATGGCCAAGAGTAGTTACTTTAAATTTCTTTTCTTCCTCTCCTACAAATTCAGACTTCACCTTTGCCATAATTGTGGCTGCATCTCCTTCTTCATCTCCTTCAGCCACCACCACTATGCTTGATGTTTTCGATTCTCTTAAATTTTTTAAGTAATCAGACACTTGTTTGGAAGTGGTTATGGTTTCAGGTACCATTACTACTTCCGCTCCTCCGCCTATGGCGCATTCTACAGCAATGTAGCCACTGTCTCTGCCCATAACTTCTACAAAAAAGACACGGTCATGTGCTGCGGCTGTATCCCTGATCTTATCGATGGCTTCCAAAGCTGTATTTACTGCTGTATCGAAACCAATGGTATAATCAGTACCATAGATGTCATTGTCAATGGTGCCGGGGCAGCCAACTACCGGAATTCCGAATTCCTCGTAAAATACTTTAGCACCGGTGAAAGTACCATCACCTCCTATGGCTACCAGCCCATCTATCCCGTGCTTGGTCAATTGATCATAGGCTTTTTTTCTTCCTTCTTTGGTACGGAACTCATTGCTTCTTGCGGATTTTAATATGGTACCGCCTCTTTGAAGTATGTTGCTAACCGAATGGGATTCCATTTTTGAAATATTCCCATTGATGATACCATCGTATCCGTATTTGATGCTGTATACATCCAGGTCATGATAAATTCCTGTCCTTACTACTGCCCTAACGCAAGCGTTCATTCCGGGCGAATCCCCACCAGAGGTATAAACTGCAATTTTTTTCATAAGTGTATTTCATTTTAAGACCAAACCCGGAGAATGGGTATAAATAGCTACCTGGTACTTTGGGTCGATTGAAATGTAAAACTAATCAATTCACAGTATCTGCTGAATGTTTGGGCAAAAAAAAGGGTGGAATTTAAATCCCACCCTTTAAAATAAATTAAGCATTTTGTGCTTTCGCTGCTCTATTTCTTTCATTTTCTTCCAAATGAATTTTTCTCATCCGTATGCTTTTCGGCGTGATTTCTAGGTATTCATCTTTTTGGATGTATTCCATAGATTCTTCTAAAGAGAATTTTTTTGCAGGAGCAATCTTTGTGTTGCTATCTGACCCGGAAGCACGCATATTGGTAAGTTGCTTACCTTTTTTCACGTTTACCACTATATCATTGTCTCTAGAGTGCTCACCAATAACCATACCAGTATAAAGTTCGTCTCCGGGATCCACAAAAAAGATTCCTCTATCTTGTAACTTATCGATGGAATATGCAGTACATTGACCGGATTCCATTGATATTAGTGAACCATTAATTCTTCCAGGGATGGTACCTTTAAAAGGTTCATAGGAAGCAAAACGGTGATTCATGATTGCTTCCCCTTGGGTGGCGGTCAATACATTATTTCTCAAGCCAATCAATCCTCTGGATGGAATGCTAAACTCAAGATGTTGTAAATCTCCTTTAGGCTCCATTACCAAAAGCTCTCCTTTTCTCTGGGTCGCTAGCTCAATTACTTTTCCTGCTGCTGTTTCAGGAACGTCCACTACCAAGGTTTCAATAGGCTCATGTTTAACCCCATCTATTGTTTTATAGATTACTTGTGGCTGACCCACTTGCAATTCATATCCTTCCCTTCTCATGGTTTCGATCAGTACTGACAAATGGAGAATGCCCCTACCATATACCAAGAATTTATCTTCACTATCCGTTGGCTCAACTCTTAGTGCAAGGTTTTTCTCAGTTTCCTTCATTAGCCTTTCTCTCAAATGGCGAGAAGTGACAAACTTTCCTTCTTTCCCGAAGAATGGAGAGTTATTAATAGTGAAAAGCATATTCATGGTAGGCTCATCGATTGAAATCCTTTCCAAAGGTTCCGGATTTTCAAGATCTGCAACGGTGTCTCCAATATCAAAACCTTCTACACCAGTGATGGCGCAAATATCTCCTGCTTGAACTTCAGTTACTTTATTTTTTCCTAGACCTTCGAAAACATGAAGTTCTTTTACTTTAACTCGTTTGACAACACCGTCTTCTTTGCAGAGTCCGTATTGCTGACCTTCTTTTATGCTTCCTCTCTTTACCCTTCCAATGGCAATACGACCAACGAAATTTGAAAAATCTAAGGAAGTAATTTGCATTTGCGTACTGCCTTCTTCGATTTTCGGTTCCGGAATATATTTTACTACCGCATCTAAAAGTGGTAGGATGCTATCGTTAGGGTTCTTCCAGTCTTCACCCATCCAGTTATTCTTGGCAGAGCCATACAAGGTATGGAATTCGAGCTGCTCCTCTGTTGCGTCCAAGTTAAACATCAATTCAAAAACTGCTTCATGAACTTCATCAGGACGACAGTTCTCTTTGTCTACCTTATTAACGACAACAATAGGGGTAAGACCTAGCTCCAAGGCTTTGCCTAAAACAAAACGAGTTTGTGGCATGGGTCCTTCAAAAGCGTCGACCAAAAGAATAACACCGTCAGCCATTTTTAAAACCCGCTCTACTTCACCACCAAAATCGGCGTGACCGGGAGTATCAATAATGTTAATTTTGGTATCTTTGTACCTTACAGAAACATTTTTTGATAAAATGGTGATACCTCTTTCTCTTTCCAGGTCATTGTTGTCCAATAT
Organism: Cyclobacterium sp. 1_MG-2023; assembly: GCF_030546805.1. Classification (GTDB taxonomy): domain Bacteria; phylum Bacteroidota; class Bacteroidia; order Cytophagales; family Cyclobacteriaceae; genus Cyclobacterium. Next base: position 187,920 of record NZ_JAUOPC010000002.1, read on the forward strand.
AAGATCTTCAAACTGCTGATTTTCTCTGAAAATTTTAGAGGCGTGTATAATTTTATCTACCAAGGTTGTCTTTCCGTGGTCAACGTGTGCAATAATTGCAATATTTCGAATACTCTGCATGTGAAATTAAATTAAGATGCAAAAGTAAGAATTAAATTTTGAAAAAGTATTTAAATCTGTAATTGATAATTATTAAATAATATTATTCTTTTAAAAACGTCGGCATTATTTTTAATATTATTTTAATTCAAAAGGCTTACTTTTCAGTATTACATTGGAGCCTGGGTAACTGATATCTAAGCTATTTTCGGCCGTTACAAGTAGCATTGTGGGTTTGTACATCGTTTCCTTTTCAAAAGATGCTTTTCCTCGGTTCTTAAACATACCACTATTATTGGATATTTCTCCCAACTTAATAAGCCCTTGTCCCGGCGCTTCTATCCATACTATATAATGTTTTTTTGGTGGAGAAAGACGTTCCGGAAGGGCTAAATTGTTGATGTCAAGTTTTACTAGGTAAGCTCCTTCCTTGGTTTTATTAATCGAAGCGACAGGTTCTGCAGCAGGAACTACACTTGAAACAGGAAAGGTGACCTTGGTAGAACAGGCAAAAGCTCCCGTTAGGATAACCATCGCTGTTATATAAGTGAAAATGTTCCTTTTAAATTGTAAGTTTTTTTTCATCGTCTTGTTTTTTTATCGTGAGTATTCAATGTAAATATACTTCTAAAATCTCTGCTAAAAGCTCATGGATGAAGTGTGTGAACGTTCCATTTTTTAAAAGTAAGGCAATGTTTTAATATTAATTGGATTGATTGTTCTCCTAGAAATAACCATTTTAAGGAGATATTTGTTTCAATTATACACACCCATTTCCTGCGCAAACTCCCTATTTTGAATTGTTATTTCAATACACAATAGGGGTGCAAACAATTAAAAGTAAAGTCGGGTCTCATTTAAATCGCTTAAAATTAAAGTGATCCATTATATTTCAGTATTGAAATTATAACTTTTACGAGGAGATTTTTACTTACCTCCAAAATGTGAATATGGATAAAAGGTCTATTTTACCGGATTGTTTCCCTCGCTTTCAGTCATAAATATCCAGCGAATCTTTCCAATATTGTCTGGTTTTTGAGTCTTGGCAGGGGATACGGAACCTTTCCACTGTCCATCACTTCCTTTGCTTACATTAATTTCTCTCCAAGAATAATGCCCTTTTTCGTAATCATAGGAAATTCCATCGTCATCATACAAAGAAAAGTGGCCTGGAGAGGTTCCATAATGGTAAATTTCCAGATCATACTGCTCTCCCTTTTCCGGAGCATGTAATCGGGATTTCATCATGGGAATAATTCCACCATCCTTTACAAATACAGGGATTTGATCCATACGGGCATTGATGGTGATTATTTCTCCGTTTCCGACGAATTTGCCGGAATAAAAGTCGTACCAATTGCCTTTAGGTAAGACTACACTGCGGCTTTCCTCACCGGCAAATAGCGGTGCCACCAATAAGGAAGGCCCGGCCATGTATTGGTCAGTAAGCTCCTTTTTAATTGCTTCTTCATAGGGATTGTCTTCAAGGTCTGTAAGGTTATCTGTTGTCCCCTGGGCTTGAATGGCAAAACCTGATTCCAGCTGCATGGCGCGAAAAGGAGGAATTCCTTCAAAATGGTACTTAGCAAAACTACTGTACCAGTAAGGCATCATCTTCATTCTCAATAGTGCCATTTCTTTTATCTCATCAGCCACCTCAGGATAAGACCAAGGTTTGGTGTTGCTGGCCCAAGCATTGATCATGGCCATGGGTGAAAACACTACAGTTTGAAACCTTCTCAACCACTCTTCTGCGCTTTTGGATGCCCTTGCTTCCGGAGTCCATAATAGTCCCGAAAATCCACTGTTTATCAGCGCAGTGATAAAATCTTTGTGGTCATAATAATCATTGTAGATGACATATGGAAAAGCAACGCCCCCTCCATTGGAAGCTCTTACCAGTCCGTAAGTACGGCGGTTTTGATCACGAAAAAGCTGACTTGATTGCCTTTGTACCAATAGACCATACGTCTGACGGAGTTGTTCGGCAGCCAGTCCTGAAGGGAATTGAGCCACATCCGGCCAGAGCCAACGATCATAGCCATCCACTTCATCAATCTTATATCCTCCTACTCCGGGAAGAATATGGTCTTTTTTAAAGATTTCCCAATACAAAGCCTGAGCTTCGGGTATGCTAAGGTCAGGAACTGCTCCGGCCCAAACCGAATGGCTGCCATAATAGGGTTTAAGTCTGTCATAAAAATCAGCCTCCGGAGAGACATAAGGGTTGATCCAAAGATTTAAACTGATGTTTTTTTCTTTAAGCTGCTGTATGAGCTTTTCAGGATGGGGGAATCTTGTGGGATCCCATGCGAAAGTATTTGGATAGGATTTGCTTTGCCAGCCCGGTTCAAGGCCAATGAAATCCAAAGGAAAGCCCTTGTTTTCGAATTCCTCAGCTTCAGCCAATACCTGTTTTTGGTCGTAAAGTCGGTGAACCCTTTGTGTAAAGCCTAGTCCCCATCGAGGAGGAATAGGACCTCCTCCATTGAATAAATTGAAGCGCTGAACGGCCTCTAACATAGTGGGGCCAGCAAAAATATAAAATTCCACACCGCCAGCAGGTACCAAAACTTCCACTGCATCTGAATATGGCGAGGCGGTCCAGGAAGGGTCCGTGTTTCTGTCCAATGCCTCTGCAGGATTGTCACTGTCAAGTCTAGAACCTCTGCCGGCATAGATGTCCAGATATCTTGAAGAATTGATAAAAACCCCATAACCTTCACTTGTGACATAAAATGGAACAGGTGCATGGGTTCTTCCATTGTCTTGGCCTCCATAATGGTCCACATGCAGGCGCATTATCCTTCCTCTTTGATGAATGGTTTTAAAATTTAACCCGAAACCATAAATCTCTTCTCCTTTTTCAAGTGGCAATTGAAGATAGGTTTTGCCATCTTGTAATTTGCCGGAAATTTTATCTTTACTTATGGGGAAAAGGGGCTTGCCCAATTTGGCCAAAGCAGTTGAATTGGGGACGGCACCTGAGGCAGTCAATAGATCGTATTTCTCAGCTTCTCCCAAAGTGCCTTTCCATACTCCGGGAGCAGTGTTTTCCCAGTGGATTTCCTGAGCGGTACTAGCAAACGCGAAGGATATAAATAGAAGCCACAAATTAAAATATTTCATAAGGTCAGGGTTTTTGTCTTTCAGCCGGAAATATTAATAAAATAGGTGAGATAAAAAAGCATCAAATGACGGAACCTGTTTAAAAACATTGGTACTATTTTATCAATCTGCCGTATATTGGAAAGTTAAATTTTAAGAAACCTTACAAATGACCTTAAATAAACCAAAAAATTATCTTTTTACTGCATTGTTCATTATGGTTACCTCAACGCTTTTTTCTCAAGAATTTTGGCAAGTCAAGCAATTGACCCATCAAAAAAAGAATCATGCCATGGACAATAATCAGAATTTTTCACCTGATGATGTCTGGATTGTATATGACACTAGACCAAATGAAGGTGGAATAGGAGAAAATGCCATCATTGAAAAAGTAAATGTGCAAAGTGGTAAGACCAAAGTTGTTTATCAAACCACGCATGCCAATGAATATGGCCCCGGGGTAGGGGCGGTTAGTTATCATCCAAGTAAAAATGAACTTGTATTTATTCATGGATTACCTCCATCCAGCAAAGAAAAACCATATGCCATGCATCGGAGGCTGGGGAGGATTGTAAATGAAACCACCAATTCGTCCTATTGGATGGATAGCAGAGATGTTGAAGCGCCATTTACTGCCGGAGCTTTAAGAGGGGGCACGCATCGGCATCAGTGGAGTGGAGATGGGGATTGGTTAGGGTATACCTATAATGATGCCTTAATGTATGATTTGGAGGAAAAAACGGGTGAGACGTATAATTTAAGGACGGTAGGCGTGTCCAAAAGAAACCTAAAAAGTCCAAGCGTCTCAACTAAAAAAGCTGAAAATTTCCAAGGAGAATGGTTTTCAGTTTTGGTTGTAAAAGTGGTACCAAATCCTCGGCCGGGTTCAGAGGAAATCAGTAAGGCTTATAGTGATTGGTGGGTTGGGCAAAAAGGTTATCAAAAAGCAGATGGCAGCCGACAAATGGCTAGGGCTTTTCTAGGTGATCTAAAGACGGAAAAAGGAGAGAAACTAACCGAAGTTTTTATAGTGGATATTCCTGAGAAAATTGATGTTGAAGGCCCGGAAGGTCCACTGGCAGGAACTTCTACTACCATGCCCATGCCACCGGCCGGGACAGAGGTAAGAAGGCTTACTTATACTGAGAACGCGAAATATCCGGGTGTTACCACGGATTTCAGACATTGGGTGACTTCGGCCATGGATGGGGCTTTTTTATCTTATTTGGCCAAGGATGAAAACGGAATTGATCAGGTCTTTTTAATTCCTGCCATTGGAGGCGAACCCAAGCAAGTGTCTTTTCATGATACCTCAGTGCAAAGTACTGTACGATGGCATCCTAAGGCTAAGGAGTTTGCTTATGTCTGCAACAATCAAATTTTTGTCAATACTGTAGATGAAGGGATGAATCCCGGCAAAGCTTCTGCGGTAACAGAATCTTTAGACACAGCACCTTATGCTGTCAATTATTCCAATGATGGTAAAAAAATAGCCTTCAACAAGGATGTTGAAGGCCATGTGCAAATTTTTGTGGCAGAAAGACCTTGAACCAGAAATACTGCAAAAGGCTAAAACTAGGTGCTGAAACCACTATAAAATCAGCCACTTTGATGCTGTTTGGAATTTTAGCCTAGCATCGCTATAATAAAATTCCAAACAGCCTGATTTACTTGCGATTGCAACATTCCCTGAGAAAGTTCAGGATAGGTATTACGAGTCCAATTTAAAAATTAGGGTTGAATTAATTTTTCAATTCATACCATTCTATTTCTCCTAAAGGTGCCCTTCGGCCTCCTTTGCCTTGTGAAGCACTTCCTGGAGCGTAATTCTTGGACAAATAATCAAGAATTACCTCTTCTTGGGTGCCCAGGTCCCATAGGTTTTGAGAGCTTTGCATCCACCTGATCATTTTTTTCCAACCTTCACGGTCAGCATAGTTTTGAGTGACTAGTTTCGCTGAATGGCAGGCTGTACAATTGGCGATAACCAAATTAAGTCCTTCGTCTGCGATTAATCCTGTTGGTACATGAATTCCATCCACTATTTCTGATGCCAAAGGGTTGGCATCCACCGGTGCGTCAGCCGCAACAAACTCGCCATCGGAAGGTGCTTGGTCTTTTGTAGACCAAAAATAGGCTCCAACGGCTAATAATGCGATTAATATTGTGGCAATGATTGCTCTTGATTTTCCCATATTAAGCAACTTTTATGGCGATTCTATGACATGCATTGTTCAGGTATCCTTTAGGATTCCAGCCTGGCGTAACCATTGGTTGGCTGATGCCATTGTTGTCTGTGGCTTTGGCCCAAACTTCATAATATCCTTTTTCAGGAAAATTAATTTTAGCGGTAAAGTGCTGCCAGGAATATTGGTTGGGCCCCTGCTTAAGGTTACAGTTGTGCCATGTGGCTCCAAAGTCAATAGAATATGCTACCTCGGTAATATGCTTCGCACCTGTCCATGCGTGTCCTCTTATTTCCAATGTTTGTTCAGGGGCTATCATTGCTCCGGATTTCGGATAGGAAATCAGGGATTTAACAGGCATGCTTTCTATGATTTTCATGTCCTCATTTTTCACCTCGGCACCCGGTGCTACAGGTGTTTTGGGAATTGAGTAGGAGGGGGCTTCCATTTTCTCTCCATCATGAACTTTGTCACGAATAGACAAGGCTTCCAGCCACTTCCCGGATACAGATGCAGGAAATCCTGAAGCGATTAATCGTAAAGGGTGTCCATGAGCAATGGGTATGTCCTCTCCATTCATTGCAAAAGCCAAAATAGTGTAATCTTCCATTGCTTTGTCTATGGGGATACCCCTTGAAATAGGGTTTTTGTTTGGGTCACGGCTGATGTGTTTGTCAGCACCATGGTAGCCTACATATACTGCATTGTCTTTTATTCCGGCGTCTTTCAGTAAATCCCTAAGTCGAATACCTGTCCATTTGGCACAAGATACGGCACCCAAAGACCATTGATTCCCCTTGGTAGGTGGAAAGTATTCTTTTCTACCATTTCCCCCACATTCCAAAACCAGTTGGTAGGTGTGCACGGGGAATTTTGTTTTAAGCTCTTGTAAGGTGTAGGTTTTTTCTCCTTCCATGGCCTCGCCTTTTATGGTAAGGGTCCAGTTGTCTACATCGATATTATCAGGAATCAGCCCATTATTTCTGATAAACATTTTATCTGCAGGGGTGACATCATCGTCCAACAAATGGGCTTTTGATTCCACGTTCCAAGGCTTGTCATTCAAGACAATCATGTCCTTATGCTTACCAAAAAGTTTACCCGGATCGTTGTCTTGTTCCAAAGCCACAGGGGTGTAATTATCGGGAAGGGCAAAGACTATTTTACTGCCCAAAATGGCAGCCATAGAGCTCAATGCTGATTTTTTAATAAATTTTCTCCTATTTGGATTTTCTGTTTTTGCCATAGGTATTCTGGTTTCAATTGAAATCGTAATTTAAACGATTTTAATGGAAAAAAATATATGGAAAACTCAATATAGTTTAAATGGGATAAATACTATATTTTGACCAATTCAGACATGTTTCTTTTTGACAAAATCTTGGGTGGATTAAATGGTGTTTGCTTGCATAATCTTTGCCTTGAAAACTTAGCTAACATTGAAGTAATTGTTCAACTCTTCTGTCATTAGACTTTTGTCTTCTAAGTCTCTCACAATGACGCCTTTTTCCAGAAGTACAATTCTCTCACAGATTTCGGTAACATGGTTTAAATCATGGCTTGAGATTAAAAAGGTAACCAAATTTTCTTCTTTTTCTTTTAAAATTAATTTTTTCAGCCTGATTTGGGAGCTTGGGTCAAGGTTTTCAAATGGCTCATCAAGCAAGACAGCTTCCGGCTTCCCTAAAAGTGCTGCCGCTATCCCTACCTTTTTTATGTTCCCTTTGGAAAGATCGCGTATGTACTTTTTTGATCCCAATATCTCCCCGTTAAAAAAATCAGCAAATTTGGCAAGATGCAGTTGAAGGTCTTCTTCCGAAAGCCTATATATTTTTATCAGTGCTCTGAAATATTCTTCAGGGCTAAGGTAGGAGAGGAGCATGTTTTCGTCCAGGTATGCCCCCACTTTGGTTTTCCATTGCTCGCCTTTGTTTACCTCTTCCTCATCTATACTTACAAAGCCTTCTGTGGCCCTTACAAGGTCTAGCATAATGCGAAACAAGGTGGTTTTTCCTGCTCCGTTATTCCCTACAAGACCGATACATTGGCTCTTGGGAATGGTAAGTTCCGGAATGTTAAGGACAGTCGTGCTGCCGTATATCTTTTTTAAGTCCTTTATCTTTATCATAATTCTTGACGAAATGCAGCGGAAATTTCATACTTTTTATCTACAACCACATCGGCCATTTTTGTAGATATCTTTGGGAATACCAGTAAGCCGAAAGCACCAATTATACTGAGGGCCAACAAACCAAAATAGTCCCCAAACCAATAGGCCACCGGTAAGAATACCACATAAGGCACAGCTACCAAAGGAATGATCATTAGGAATTGGGAAAGCCCCATGCCTTCATAGTTGAATACAGAGCCTTTGTTAAGGTTCATTGGCTTGGGTTTCCAAAGTGCAAGGTAAATTACCAGGTGAATGGTAACCCCCATATTGAATAAAAACGTAGCCAAATGTATGAAAAGTACATTCCAACCAAAGTAAACATAAGGTACAGAAAGGATGAAACAGGCAAACGAGATGCCACTAAATAGCAAGTATTTTCCTCTAACCAAAGCGCGCAATCCATTTTTCTGGTGGGTATAGAAATCAAAAGTTGGTGAATTCCAGCTTAGGAATAATTGCCCGTATTGCAGCATAAAAATTCCCGTAATGAAGGTGCCTACAAAAATAAATAAATAGCTAAACCCTGTTTCTACCCGATAGGCTGGATTGGTGTAAAAAATCAATCCATATAGTAAGAAAAACAGGCAAAGCATTAGATAAGTCCTGCTTTTCTTATGTCTGATGATAAGTTTCCATTCCAGATTTGCCATTTCTCCGGCAAGTCCGAATTTTGATAAAAAACCTAAATCCTGGTTGGCAAATTGTAAATGTTCTCCTTCTGCCAGTTCTTCCAAATAAGCATTTTGCCTGTAAAATGCAAAGCACAGGAAATAGCTTAAAATAAATACGATGGCCAATAAAACGATGGGGGCAGGGTTTTCAAGAGCAAAGGTAAAGACCGGTTCAAAGAAGCCACCCAGATCATATACACCAAAATAATTTGAACCAATGCTTATCAAGAGAGCACTGAATACCACAAGGGTTCCAATAAGGCTGTCCTCAAACCTTTGTTTAAACCATAGGACAAACCAGTGCATGGACCAGCTGGTCAATAAAATTGCTCCTAGCCAGACCATAGCAGGCGCAATACCATAAACTACCATGACCTCAACAAATGCAAATGGTCCAAAGATTAGCAAAGCCACAATATTAAGTGGAGACAAGAAGCTACAGACCAATAAAGAATGTATGATCCCGGATTTGGGAATCGGTAAATGCAAATAATTTTCCAGGTTGATTACCGGTAGTTGTTGAATGAAATACCGGTAAATTAGCTCTAATAAAAAGAAATAAAGCAGGTTGCTGTTGATGAAAATAATTGCGTCAGGCTTTTCTAAAACATCTGTGACCAGCCTATTCATGAATAGCCCAAATAAAAACAAATAGCCCAATAATAAAACACCTAAGAAAAGCATCAATATGCCAATGGCCAAACTTCTTGCAAAAGAAGTTCCTCTTATTCTTTTAAGTACTTCAAGTTTTATCAAGGTTTTCACCATATTGACTGTTGGGTTATTTGGGTTTCTGTAGGTTAGAATTTCTAAAATATGAAAAAAATCCCAAATGCAGTTAAATATTCCAGTTTACTGGTTTATATTTCAATTTAAGTTGTAAAGTGAAAATGGACTCAGAATTATTTATAAGGGAAATGCAGCTGAAAGACCTTGAAGCTGCTATGCGTTTAAAGACTGTAGAGGGTTGGAACCAAACAGAAGCAGATTGGCAATTGATTTTAGCGGATAACCCTAATTTATGTCTCGTCGTATTGGCAGAAGATGAGGTTGTGGGTACTGTTTGTGCTTATAGTTACCAAGGTAAACTGGCCTGGATAGGCATGATGCTGGTAGATAGAAATTACAGAAGGAGGGGCATCAGTAAAAGGTTGATGCGAGAGGTGATACAGCGACTTGGAGACAAGCAAACCATTAAACTGGATGCAACCCCGGCCGGCCAAAAAGTATACGAACAGTTGGGTTTTGTGAAGGAGTACTCCCTTTTCAGGTGGGTTCGCTCCAAAGAAGCTATATCGCTAATTGAAAGGGAGGCTGAGGAGGTTCCAAGAGTTGCCCCGGAAGATTTTCCTGAGATTATCTCCTATGATCACCAAGTTTTTGGTACTGATAGGGCCAAGCTTTTGCGTCATTTGTTTAAGAGGCTCCCCAATGGAGCCTTTCTGCTAAAAGAAGGGGGTGAAATTGTAGGCTATATCTTTTGTAGGTTGGGAAGTAAATTTTTACAGCTAGGTCCTATGATAGCCTCAACTGATATTGCGGCAAAAGCACTTATTGCACGGGTATTGGAAGGTTTTGAAGGCCATGACTTGGTTTTGGACTTGGGAGTGCATCATGCTAATTTATATCCTTGGCTGGAAAGCTACGGTTTTGCCAAGCAAAGAGAGTTGATCAGGATGTACATCCCACCCAATAAGGTAAAGGAAGAATTAGCTAATTATTATTTGATAACCGGGCCTGAACTTGGCTGATTATGGGTGTCGGGCAAAAGGATTTGAATAAATTCATGGATTGCTTGGGCAGGGAAATTGAATTGTTATTAGAAAATGAAAATATTTAAATGCTCAAGTTTCCAGCAGGTTAGGGAAATTGAAGTGGTAAAAAGGATGAACTGTGAGTTTTAAGTTCGATTAATTTTATAAATTGCGGTGATGGAAAATTTTGTTGTTTCTGCCAGAAAATACAGACCCTCGGACTTTAAAAGTGTGGTGGGGCAAAGCCATATTACCACTACGCTCAAAAACGCCATAAAAAATGAGCATTTGGCGCAAGCTTTTTTGTTTTGTGGGCCTAGAGGGGTGGGTAAGACTACTTGTGCCAGAATTTTGGCCAAGACCATAAATTGTGAAAATAGAAAAGACAATGGGGAAGCTTGCAATGAATGCAGTTCTTGTGAAGCTTTCAACTCCAATAGCTCTTTTAATGTTCATGAATTGGATGCAGCATCGAATAATTCCGTCGATGATATGCGAAATTTGGTGGACCAAGTAAGGTATGTTCCTCAAAAAGGAAAATACAAGGTATATATTATTGATGAGGTTCACATGCTTACCACCCAAGCTTTCAATGCTTTTTTGAAGACTTTGGAAGAACCCCCCAAACACGCAATTTTTATTCTTGCGACCACTGAGAAGCATAAAATTATTCCTACTATTCTTTCTCGTTGTCAGATATTTGACTTCAATAGGATTCAGATTCAGGACATTAGCCAGCATTTAGAATACATTTCAAAAGAAGAGGGAGTAGATTATGAAACCGAAGCACTGAGGCTGATCGCTACCAAGGCAGATGGAGCCCTTCGGGATGCCCTTTCTATCTATGATTTGATTGTTACTTTCTCCGCAGGAAAAAAAGTCACCTATCAGGAGACAATTGACAATCTACATGTGCTGGATTATGATTATTATTTTAAAGTTACTGATGCGCTGTTGGAAGAAAGCATCTCCAAAGCCTTGCTGATATTTGATGAAATTCTTAAAAAGGGTTTTGATGGGCATAATTTCCTTGTAGGCTTAAGTGAACATCTTAGGGAACTGATGGTCTGTAAAGATCCTGATACGGCCATTTTGCTTCAAGTGTCTGAAACCGCCAAAGCACGGTATGTGGAACAATCAGCAAATAGTCCTTTGTCTTTTTTATTGTCAGGATTAAGCATTTGCAATCAAGCAGACTTGTCTTATAAAGCCAGTAAAAACCAGAGATTACATGTGGAATTGGTTTTGATGAAACTGGCTAAGTTGCCCCATGCCATCTCTCTTGCGGCAGTTTCTGACCAAGAGGCAAAAAAAAAAGCCTAGCAAATGAGTCTGAAGTAAAAGAGGAGGCTACCGGAAATCCTAAAGCCTCAACCCAACCTGCCCCGGCCCAAGTCATCAAAAAGACGATTGCCATTCCTTCAAACCTGAAAGCAGTTAAAAACCAGGTTAAGGCGAAGCCTGCAGAGAAATTGGCCGAACAGGAAAGCACCAAAGAGGCAGCTCCTGTACTAGACGATAGTCTACCCAGACAGCCTGTCAATCAGGATACAGTTAAAAATGTTTTTGCCGAAGTGTTGGATGAGTTTAGAGAAGACCATAAAAATATGGAAATGGCTTTGCTTAATCAACCTTTTGAGGTCAGAGGTCAGGAAGTTGTCTTTATGCTAAGCAGTGGTCTGCATGAAGATTTATTCCCTAAACTGAAGCCTGAACTTACCGGGATTCTAAGAAGAAAATTGAGGCATCCGGATGTGGAGGTGACATTTGAGATCACCGAACATGAAAAAGATCCATTAAAAAACCTGTATACTGCGGGAGAGAAGTTTACTTATCTGATGGAAAAATCCCCGGCGCTGAAGGAGTTGAAAAAACGTTTTGGTTTACAAGCGGATTTTTGAAACGTAAGTATGGCTTTTCTCATCCTTATGTCAATTGCTCTTAACCTTATCACGGAAGGATGAATGATGGTGAAAACTTCAATTCAATTTAAATTGTATTTAAAAAAACGGCGATGTCGTCACTACGAATCCTTTTTTAGCATGCTGAGGTAGGAATGGATGAAGCAGTCTAGCATGGTTGAGGGTCCCCATGGATTCCTTTTTCAAATGACCCCTAAGCCTCGGGCTGAGGGTTTTACACAAATTTAGGTCGAACTCAGGTTAGAAGTAAAAAGATTGGAAATATCTTAAATCAGGCTTGCTTCATGTAAGAATAAAAGCGGAGAAGAAAGGATCTCAATGTTATGAAATCTTCAATTAAAACCTTTGAGATAAGTTTTTGGGTTTAAAAATCTAAACCAATGCCAAAGTTAATGAGATTTTGGAGCTGTATGGCCCGAGTGGCAGGCCCCTCCTCTTGGGGGACATATACACTCTCATCGTAGATCATGATGGTAGCTATTCTGGTGGTGATGTATTTATTCACCTTCAAGCTAATGACAGAGTTAAAATTGACTACGGTATTGCCCAGTTTCTCATAGTTGGTAAAGAGGTTTAGGTCCATCTTCCAGCTGATGTTTTCCATGACTTTAAAATCGGCTGTGGTATTCAGAGATATACCTGCCTCGGGTTTGACCTTCTCTCCGGGCACAACTCCAAATGCTCCTGCCGTACTGAGAGAGTCATCCAATACTATGGTAAACCTCCCTGTAAATGGTGATAAAATGGAAGAGAATTTGGCTCCGTTTTTTGAAGTAGTTTGGTAGTTTAGACCTGTTGAGGATTGAACATAACCCGGACTCAGAAAATCCGAAAGCCGACTTCTACTATCTTCTTCCGCCCCTGATTCACGATAATAATTATACCCTTTTAATAATTGTGTTCTAGCATCAATCTGAGTAGATAGGTATATTGTTTTACTAAGTTGTCTGCCGTATTTACTGATAAAAATAAAGTTGTCGTTCGATTTCCGTGTGGCATAAGATCTTCCTGTCTGTCTGTTCACACCAAAATTTACTGTTAGGTTTGTTTCCCAGATTATGTTTTCCTTTTTATAATTGGCGAAAATTTGGAGTCCTGTATTCAAGGCAAAAGAACTGGCTCCACCGGCAGCCCAATTGCTTAAGCTTACTTGTTGCAAACTTAAATTAAAGTTACCTCCTCTTTTCCAATATATGGGTTCTTCTTCTGTGGTGAAAATCAGAGAGTCTCCCAACATGATCAATGTATCACCACCTATGATTACCGTGTCCGCCTTAGAGAGGGCGTCCTGCGCCGAAACAGTGCTGATTTTGGCTGCAAATAGTAAGAATAGAACGAATACAAATTTAATGTTCATGATTAATAGACAGTGAAATGCAAATATACAGTCAAAAATTTTATTTATTTTCTGATTTCCAGTTTTTGTCCCACTGAAAGGAGATTATCTTCACCAATATTATTCCAACGCCTTAATTCTTCTACTTTAACAGCAAAAGCCCTTGAAATAGAGTAGAGGGTATCTCCCGGTTTTACCTGATATTCCTGATAAGTCTCTTTTGTTTCTTTGGGGGCTTGCGGAGCCGTAGGCACAGGATCTTTTTTTGAAGGGCTTACCTCTACCTTTGGTTGAGCTTGTTGAGGACTTGGTTGCCTTCTCTGTTCTATCTTGGGCTCAGCAGCTTGGATAGGTGCAGGACTCAGTTTCACGCGCTTTATACTTTCGTCTTTTTTATAGTATTTTCTTAAGCGCAATACCATTCCCGGCAAAAGCTGCTCATCTTTATAAATCCTATTTTTGGCCATTAATGAATGCATTCTGATTCCATACCGTTGAGAGATTTCCCAAAGGGTTTCTCCCGGCTGAACCACATGTTCCGGTGTCTTGGCTTTACTTTTTTTGTTTTTAGTATAATAATAGGCTCCCGGTTGAATGGGATCTGACGCTTTTAAATCATTGACCCTCCTTAACTTCCCTTCACTTATGCCAGCCTGAATCGCCAGTTGACTTTGGCTATTGGCAATGGCAATAATACCTTTAATTCCATTGATTTTTATTTGATTGGCCTGATTGGCATTGCCTAGGTTTCCTGTGATTTTTGGGAAACCGGAAGCATTGGCCCTGCTTGCAAGCAACCCTGCATTATTTGTAGAAGGCGGATTATTGGTGAGCAATGGCCTTTCGGGAACAATGCCGTTTAATATATAAGTAATGGTATAGGTTTTGTCATCGGGTATTTTTCCTCTCAAACACCATTTGTTATATTCCTTTAAATGACTTTCACTTACACCCAAGGTTTTTGCTACAGTTTTAAGGTTGGTAGGCCCTTTGACAGGATATTCATGTAGATAATTTCCATTGCTGACCATTTTCCCAAGCTGGCCTTGGTAAGCGATTTTATGTGCCAAAAACTTTTTGAGGTACCAATAGGTGCCACGGCTTATGTCCATGTTTCGGTGACCTTTGTACTTGTCTTTATAGTAGCGCCTAGCCCCTCCTAAACCCATTTGGTAGGACACCAAGGTGGTGGCCCAGTTGTCCAGGTACTTCTGGTGCTTTTTTAAATACCTGGCAGCACCTCTGGTAGCCGAAACAATACTTTTTCTTTCATCCACCTCATTGTCCACTCTTAAAAAAACTTCTTCAGCGGTACCTTTTTTAAATTGCCAAAAACCAACAGCATTAGAAGTGGAGACCGCATCCGAAATCAGGCTGCTTTCCTGGATTACGAGAAATTTAAAATCTTCAGGAACGCCTTCTTCCCGAAGGACCCTTTCGACGATGGGTAGATAGAGGTTAACACGATCCAGCTTTACTTGAAAATGAGAGGCACTTCTGTATTGTGCATCTACATCTGCTTGGATATCCTTTCTGGCAGCATCATTTAGCTTTAAGGTTAAGCCTGCAAACTCAATGATTCGGGGAACCTGTGGTGCCTGCCCAAATACCGGTGCATTTAGATGGATAAAAAATATTAAAAAGGCAATTACTGTTTTTTTCATTCTTTGATTCCGGTTAAAGCTTCCGGGCAAGCATGATGCCATCCCTTATCGGTAAAATTACATTTTCAACTCTCGGGTCATTGTTTACTTTCTCATTGTAAGCCAAAATCGCGGCTGTGTTTTTATCCAATTTTTTGCGGTTCTTCTCCAAGACCTTCCCGGACCATAAAATATTGTCTGCCAAAATCAATCCTCCGGGCCTCATTTTGTCGACCACCAAATCAAAGTAGTTGACATAGTTGCGCTTGTCAGCATCAATAAACACAAAGTCCAAAGGCTTCTTTAAGGTTGGGATCACTTCAAGGGCATTGCCTATTCTATAATCAATTTTTTTATCAAGGCCTGATTGCTTGAAAAAACCACGTACCATTTCTTCCAATTCCTCGTTGACATCAATTGTTGTCAGTTTACCTTCGGGAGCTAGCCCTCTGGCGAGAAAAATGGATGCATACCCTGTAAACGTACCAATTTCCAAAACATTTATACCGCTTGTCATTTTTACAAACATTTCCAGCATTTTTCCCTGCAGGTGGCCGGACAGCATCCGAGGTTTCAAAACCTTTAAATGCGTTTGTCTTTTGATCAACCGAAGTAGTTTGTCTTCACTTCCACTGTGGTCTTCACAATATTTTAATAGTTCTTCGTCCATCGTGACTATTTGGGTAGATAGGTTAGAAAACTAAATTTATCTATATCATATATTTCATTGGCAAGTTCCAATAGTTCTTCAGCTGTGCAAGACCGTATGCTTGAAAAAATGGCTTCTAAAGGTTCAATTTCACCTTTGTCTAGAAGATTTTTGCCATATACCAGCATTAGTCCGGCATGGTTTTCTTCAGCCATGGCCATCTGCCCAATGGCTTGTTCCTTGCCCATATGCAACTGCATACTCCCGAGTTTTCGGGTGCAAATGCGTTGAATTTCTTTTAAAACAATTTTCCGTGCTTTGGCTGCTGCTTTTTCTTCAGTGCCATAATAGATGCCAATAAAGCCTGTGTCTGTAAAAGCCTGATAAACCGATTCTATGCTGTATACCAAACCGTGTTTTTCCCGCAAAGCCATATTGAGCCTTGAATTCATACTTGGGCCCCCTAATATATTGTTGAGCAGGTGAAGCTTATATCTCCTGGGATCATGGATGGAGAGCGCCGGTTTGCCTAAGGCGCAATTGGCTTGGCTGATGTCTTTATGAAAAGCATTGGATTTTGGTACATAGGTCAAGGAAGGAACCCTTTTTTTAGCGCTTCGGCTGGCGGGAATATTGCTTAATAAAGGAGCCAACCGGTTGACTGCCTTCTTAAAGCTGATATTGCCTACTACCGAAAATACCATCTTGGAGGTATCCAAATGCTCCGCAATAAAATTGATAAAGTCTTCCTGAGTAAAACTTCGGACTGAATCCTCAGTACCAAGAATATTATAGCCCAGAGAATGGTCGGGAAAGAGTAAGCTGTCAAATTCATCTTGGAGGGCATCATCCGGTGAATCCCTGTACATGGCCATTTCCTCCAATATCACCTGCCTTTCCTTTTCTATTTGCTTGGGAGGGAAGGTGCTGTTAAAAGTGATGTCACAAAGTAAATCAGCTGCCTTGTTCCAGTGCTGCTGTAATACTGTTGCATAGAAACATATTTTTTCTTTGGTAGTATAAGCATTGAGCTCTCCACCTACAGAGTCAAGTCTATTGAGGATGTGAAAAGCCTTTCTTTTTTGGGTGCCTTTAAAAGCCATGTGTTCCCAAAAATGTGCCAAGCCAACCTGTTCCTCCGTTTCATCCCTGCTTCCGATGTCAAGAATAAATCCACAATGAACCAGACGGGTACTGCTTACTTCCTGATGAACAATTCTAATACCGTTTTCAAAGGCCTTGATTTGATATGTCATACTTCTCTTTCCAAAATACAAAAATAGCATCAATTATTGGGAAAGAAACCAGGTAGTTGAAAAATTGGAGCCTATGATGGTATTTATCTGGGAAATGAGGGATTTACTTGCTTATAAAAAAGGAATGCCAATAAGAAGGACCTTTGTAATCCGGTATTAGTACCCATTAAGTTTACTCATTAGCACGGATACAGGAATTATCGCGAAGTTAATATTATTAGGGCCTATTTAGCTATGATAATAGGTATTGGTTCCAATAACTATATGAAACGGCCAAGTAGACTTCGGGTTTCGGCATGCTAAAAAGTGAGCCAATTTTGTGCTTTAATTGGCCTTACAGAAAGAATTTTGGTTGAAGTAACTCACATGATTATCGGATTTTCATCCTATCCATTAAACCCTAATTAAAAAAAAATGAATTTTTTTTCAAAAAGTTTTTTTGAGGTGAAATGCAAATTAAGTAAAACGATTTGCAATTAAGGTTTTTTGTAATGGGTAATCTCATAAAACATTGAAATACAAAGGGATTAGGTATGGTTAGGTGATTTGTTTTTACCGATTTTATGTTCCAATTTTGTCATGTTATCAAGTGTAAATAACTGCACTGATCATTTTTAATAGCTCTAATAAAGTAGATTTTAAGATTATGAAAAGTCAAAAAAAATTAATGTTGGCCCATCTTTTTGCTCTGGTATCTTTGGTTTTGATACTGGCTGTTGCCAACCTGTTGAAATTAAATATTTCCATTAGTGGTGGGGTGAATTTTCTTCATGTTGTATTGATTGTAGTTCCTCAGTTAGGATTTGGTTATTTGTTTTGGAACAATGTTAAAACCGAAAAGAAAGTGTTGAGTTGATTTTTTGAAAAGATTCCAAGCGTTTGGTTTATGCGCCTGGAACTATTGAATTTTTTGGGATTTTTTGAAGCTTACCAATACCTATTTTTTTCTTATTTTTTTATTTTTTTTCCCACCTTTCGCTTACAATTTAAAAGATTTAATTATTCCAAAACTTATCCGGTTTTTGTGAAGGATTTGGTTCCCATTTAAACTTTGTGACAAAGGTGTCTGCCAAACAAAGCTTAAAGTCCAATCTTTAATGTTGAGATCTGTTCCGGCTTGAGCAAAAATCACATCCCCACCGGTTAGGGCTTGTTTTTCCCCTTCCCAAGTGTCATTTGCTGAATGTTCAAAATATCCACCTAGGTTGGGGACCAAAATCCAGTTGTTTTGAAAGGTAAATTGATGAAAGCCTACAGCAGATCCATTAAAACTGTTACCAAATTGGTATTCTTGACTCCCTTCAGTGGCTGTTTTATAGCTGAATGAAAGGTTGGCTCCTGTTTTGGTATAAAACAACTGGTAGTTCATTCTTCCAATCAAACTCCAGGATCCTGTGCCGGGCTGGATAATCGGATCATAAAGTTGCTCACCATTGGCTATTTGTCTTGATTGTCCGGTGGGTGCAGTAACGGCTATTCCGGGACGGAAAGTATGTCTTGCCTTGGAGTTGTAGATGTAATGTATATAATCAGCAGCTAAAGTCAAATCCCCCCAACCTTTTACACTTATGGTAGTATCCTGAACGGGATTGGGTAGATCTAACAATTTTTCATAATAGACAATATTGGATTCGTAGGGTAGAAGAAAGGCGAAGTTCCAGTTGTTTTTTAACATAAAATTCCCTCTCAACTCTACCGTTTCATAGGTTTCCCAATCCATTTTTGTTTTGTTGACATAGAGCGCGTTGCCTTCCGGTTCGTGCATAACTACCTGATCAGGGATAGTAGCAGATAAGGTCCTAGCATTGGGCGTATAGTTGTTAGCAAGGCTGTTTTCAAAAACAGCGTTTGATACATTGGCCGTGGTGATTTGGTTGGTGGTATTCCCATACTGTGTGTAATCCCCAAAACTGCGGTGCCTGTAAAACAGACCAAAATAGCTTCTGTTTTGCAAGAGGCTGTATTCAAAAAAGTTGCAGCTATCGCATGCTTTGGCCTCTTTTGGTAAAAAGGAAAATGTCAACAGGGTGATGGCTAAAATAGTGAGTCTTTTCATGGTTGTAAACCTATTTTTGGTAGGCTGGATTTGTAATAAAATTATAATCGTTAAGGCTGTTAAGGAAAGCCAATAGTTGTGTTCTTTCGGTAGTACTTAATACAATGCCATTCTCAAGTTGTGGGGCCAAGGTTTCATTGGTCTTTATGCCGGTTTCATAGTGATCCAATACCTGCTCAAGGTTAGCAAACCTGCCATCATGCATGTAGGGAGCCGTAAAAGAAAGGTTTCTCAGGGAAGCAGTTTTATAAGCACCCATGTCCTCGTCTTTGTAGGTGATTCTGTACCTGCCTTGGTACAATCCTTCCAATTCAGGTGGATCGGGATAGCTGCTGTCCAGACCATTGTTGTGATAACTTAAATCTGTAAACAAACCTTCCTTATGGCAGCTACTGCAATGTTCTTGGTATACGCTGTAGCCTTTCAACTCTTCGGAATTGAGCTCGGTTTCGTCCCTTTTCCATTGGTCATATTTGCTTTCGTCGGATATCAGCGTCCGCATAAACTGAGCAAGAGACCTGGCAATGCTAGAACTTGTAATGCTGTCTGAAGAAAAGGCCTCCTGAAATAACAGAGGGTAAGCTTCATGGGTGTTGATGTATTCAAGTACTTCATTTAGATCTGCTGCCATTTCATCGGGATGGGTAAGTGGGCCGAAAACCATGGATTCCAAGTCATTGGCTCCACCTTCCCAAAAGAGTCCATCATGCCAAGCCAGGTTAAATAAGGCAGGAGAATTCCTATGCAAGGCCAAACCGGATACTCCAATATTGGTCAATGCCAGTCCATCGCTGAAAGCTTTTTCCGGCAAGTGACATCCTGCACATGAAACTTTTCCATTGGCAGACAATCCCGGGTCAAAAAACAGTGTTTTGCCCAATTCTACTCCTTCTTTGTTGAGGTAATTCCTTACCGGTTGTGGGAAGTCATTTTGCTGAAGCGTAGAAGAATACACCGGAACATAATATTCCGGTGTATTTTTTTCCACCTCATCAAATGCAGGCATACAAGCATTTGACAAGCCTGAAGCCAACAGTATAAATAACAAACCGGTTTTGCGGAAGCCCATTTAATTGGGAGTGTAAATATGATTTATTTGATGGAAAAAAGGCTTTTCTGGTAATTGTTCGCCACAGAAATGGCCAATGGTCCTCCCATGATACTTGTGCTTTCTAGCTCGTGTACCACTAGGTCACTGTCGCCGGTGAACAAGCTGCTTATTTCGGCTTCTATGTCAAGGTCTACCATGGCTTCACTGCCTAAGGTTAAGCCCTCTGAAGATAAGTCAAAAGAGAATTCTTTGAAATTAACTTCTGTCTCAGGATCGTTATTGCCAATATGAATGACAAGCCCTCTTCTGTCAGAACTTTCGTATTCCCATTCACCTTCCAAGACCAAAAACTTGTATCCTGTTTTCCAGCTCCAGACCATATCATTGTTGGGGTCAAGATCTCCAACCTGATCTGTAGATAGGTTTCTTTCTTTGTCTATGCCTACGTAATAAGATAGTTTGTCGTAACTCCCAGCCGGTACTTCAAAAGTGATTTCTTTTTTTCCGGCTTCATCAATAAGGTAATAACCATCTGCTACGAAATAGGTGTTGCCGGTTTCACTGTTTTCAAACGTGATATTAGAAATGTAATATTTAAATTTACTCGGGGTGAAGCTTTCACCTGAGGGCAGGTTATAAGCTTTTCCATCCAGTTCTAATGCTTCTCCATTGAGAACATGAGCGAATTCAAGGTTCACTTGAATTGAAGTAAACATTTCCTCTTCGTCATCTTTACAAGAGGTAAAGCCTAAAACGACTAATAGTATAATAGCTAAATTTTTCATCATATTTTAATTAAAAGGATCCGAAAATGCCGGATCGGTTATGAATGTCTCGTCTGTTAATGTGTGTAAAAAGGCGATAATGGCCTCTTTTTCTTGGCTAGTAAGGTGGAGTTTTACGGGCTCTCCCTGTGTAATGATTTCATTGCTGGCTTCCAGGATAAGGATGTCCAAAGTCGCATTGCTTTCTACATGCTCATTGTAATGGTCCAGTACTTCTTCCAAAGTGTTAAACCTACCATCATGCATATAGGGTGCGGTTAGTGCGATATTCCGTAGCGTTGGCGCTTTGAATTTCCCCTTGTCTTCCGATTTTCCCGTGACCGCCTCTAAGCCCGAATCTAAATTTTCATCCGAATCCAATCCGTTGTTATGAAAGCCCAACAAATCGTTTCTATCGCCTGAAGTCAAAAAACCCAAGTGACAGTCACCACAATTGCCACCTCGCAAGGCTATAGATGCTTCCGGGTGAGTGAAGAAAAGCTCCATTCCCAACTGCTCTATATCGGTAAGGACAATTTCTTCATTGATCCATTGGTCAAACCTGGAGTTTCCGGAGACAAGCGTCCGCATAAACTGGGCAATTGCTTTACTGACCAGATCTGCACTTATCTGGTCTGTTCCAAAAGCTGCTTTAAATCGTGCTGGATAATCCGGATCATTTTGCAATCTCACGACCGCTTCCTCAATGGGTAAGTTCATTTCAGTAGGATCCGAAATTGGCTGAAGGGCCTGATCTTCCAAGGATTCAGCACGGCCGTCCCAAAAGAACCTGGATGTCCAATGTAAATTAGCCAATGACATGGCGTTCTTTACACCAATGGTGCCATTTACACCGGTGCTAAACTGCTCACCATCCGTGAAAGCCTTAGACTGCTGATGACAGGAAGCACATGAAATGGACCCGTCCAGTGACAGTTGTTTTTCATAGAAAAGCATGCGGCCTAGCGCTACACCTTTCTCTGTGAGTGGATTGTCGCTTGGGGAAGCAATATTGTTAGGGAAATAATCAGGATGTTGTAATTCAATTTCGGTGATATCGGGAAGGGGTTCTTCAACCAATTCTTCCTTGCATGCCCAAATTGACGTACAAATCATGATTATCCCAATAGAATAAGTAATTGGGAATCGTGACATAACCTTTACCAGCCAATGTAAAATAATAGAAAATGTGACAGGTTGCCCTAAAGAAACGTCAAAAAAGCGAGTTTGATTGCAATTTTGGTGTTAAAGCGACTATGTTGTAAGCCTTGTCTGTTTATCAAGACTTTAAACCAAAATGTACAACAACTGTTCTAATTCGTGTTTTAAATTAAATGGCACGCTGTCAAAGAGAATTAGGCAATTGCTTTGGGTGGGTGAAAAATATCTACGAGTTGGGAAACCCTGTAGGCTTCCTGATAGGAAGCTCCATGATTTAGGGTTGTGGATGGAAGGGTAGTCAATGAAATAGAGGCTTCTTGTAAAATGAAAATGCCAAAGTCTCTATTAAATTCTATGCCTCCTGCTTGGTTTTCTTTTTGGTCCTGGGCCTTTTTTAATTTCTCTGCCAGGAAACATTGCCCATCGCAATGCAGCATGGGTTTGTCTTTATTCACACAAAAGTTCTCAATGATATAAGCGCGGTTGATGGTGAAGTCCATCTGTATGACAGAAAAAACCAAGCCGTTGAGCAAGATCATCAAGGAGAGAGATATGTGAATTATTGCTTTCGCCATTTGAATGCAAAAGTAAGGATTTATTTGTTTAAATGCACTTTGTTTGCAAAACTAAAATTGCTTCATGGGCTTATGATTTTGATCATTATCTCAGCCCTTAAATTTGCCTAAGTTTATTAAAAGTAACAGTAACCCATGTGATAGGGTTCAATGAGGTGAAGTGGATAAGTTGATTCTGAGTGTTTAGGGTAAAATTTGGTACCTGTTCAACCCCATCCGGGGTTGTGGTGTTTGAGGTAGGTTTCTGACCCGTGGGTTGCCACCCACGGCTATTATTGTTCAGGCCCTCCAGGTCTGGGATGATGAATATAATAAGTTCAGAATTAACTTGATTATGTAATATTCGGTGAGGGGATTGTCAATATTGGCTGAGGCGTGTCTGGTGGTTGTGATATATTCGGTGGCTACGGTGACTGAGTTGTCTCCGGTGGCTGAGCCTGTCGAAGCCGTCGAAGTCGTCGAAGCCATCGAAGTCGTCGGATCCGTCGGAGTAAAATTGCCGATTGTTTTTATAATCGCCAATATTGATGAAGTGATTTTGACTGACGAATAAGCTTTCAGGGTTTGAAGTTATGTAATGTGAGCAGTTGAGGGAAAAGCGACCCTGCCCAATGATTTTTTAAGTCACGTAATAACTTGTTCGTAATCTAAACCCCGGCAGGGGTGATATTATTGTAGCCAGTGGCCTCAGCCACTGGTTTAGTAAATTATCAGTTGATATGATTTTGGCGGTATTGTTGCTCTTTTCTGCAACAATGCTGACAAAATTACACCGTCTATATTATATCAAAAACGGGCATGAGGTCAAATCAAATTACCCAGCCCTGAATGCAAAATACATCAGCCCATGGTGCCAACCCTATATTAAAATGCAATACCAAACCTCAGCCCTAAAAAGTGGAGCCGGCATTGCAAATGCCTCGTATTCTTTTAAAATCGATAAATGGGAGTAGTTCTAAACTACTCCCAGAGGAGCAGTTCAGGAAAAAGTTACCTGCCCAATTATTTTTTAAGCCACGTAATAACCTGTTCGAAACCTAAACCCCGGCAGGGGTGATATTATTGTAGCCAGTGGCGTTAGCCACTGGTTTAGTAAAATTATCCCCCATCATGATTTTGGCGGTATTGTTGCTCTTTTCTGCAACAATGCTGACAAAATCACAACTATTTCTAAAATGGCGAAATCCCTAAACACAGGGTGGGACCCCTATGTTAAAATGCCAAATCAAATCTCAGCCTTGAAAGGTGTAACCGGCATTGCAAATGCCTCGTAATCTTATCAAATGGATGGTAGGGAGTAGTTCTAAACTATTCCCAGAGGAGGAAAAGCGAGCCTTCCCAGTGATATTTTTAAGCCAGGTAATAACCTGTTCGAAACCTAAAACCCCGACAGGGGTGATATTTTTGTAGCCAGTGGCCTCAGCCACTGGTTTAGTAAATTATCAGTTGATATGATTTTGGCGGTATTGTTGCTTTTTTTCTGCAACAATGCTGACAAAATCACAACGTATATTTCTTGTCAAAAACGCGCATTAGGTCATTGGGTTAAAATGTGAAACCATATCCCAGCCATAGAAAGGATAATATATTATTTTCTTCCCTTAACCTGTATTGGTCAAGCCGGAATTTCTCCACACGTTGCCATAAATTTATCCATCAAAGTTTAGAAAGAAATTTTAAACTTTGATATTAGTTGTTAAATGGTTAAGTTTAGTTCTCTTTCCTTTAAGTATTGAGAAACTTTATAGGTGAACTTTGATAAGAAAAACTCCATTTTGACAAACTCTTTATATGCTAATTTTTACAAATAATTTATTAGAAAACAGGAATGTTTTTATCATTTTCCTTTTCCTATTTTGTTCATGTCAGGGAGAAGAAGAAAATAAATTGCTGGAAATAGTAAAAGTTAAGGAGATAGAAATTAAGCCTGAAGTCCTGACCTTACCTAATCCGCCTTATGTACATTTGATAGAATCAGATTCAGGACAATACCTTTTTTACCTGAATCCTAATTCAAAGAGTTTACAGTTTATGAATATGGAAGATGGAAAAGTGGCCAATGAGATCGTTTTGGAATACGATGGCCCGAATAGTATGAGCAGACGTTCCGGAATTGCAGGTCTGGAAGACGACAAAGTTTGGACAACTTTTAGGCCACATGCCATTGCTTATTTCAACTATAAGGCAGAAATACAATTTAAAAAGGACATTCCATCTGGTGAGGTTGATATTACTTATGTAGGATCTAGTTTTCAAAAGGGACTTCACCAATATGGTGATAAGGTTTTTGGCATGCAACCGCTTTTTATGAACCATCATGGGATGAATAAAGAAGACATTCAAAAACATTCTCTGGTCTATAGTTATGATATGGTTTCAGATCAGACCAAATGGTACGATGTGTATTATGCTAAGGATTATTGGGATAGTGGGAAAAAACTATCTGATTTTTCATTGGTAAGAAGAGAGGACAAGCTTTATATATCCCCATGGTATGACCATGAAATACAGGTATTTGACATGGAGCAAGAAAAAGTGATTAATAAGGTGGCAGTTAAGTCAGATCATATCAATAGCTTTTATTATGTAAATGAGATTCCAGGCACACACGAAGAAGGGTTAATGGGCTATTTAAAAAATGATCTATATGGAATAATTCTTTATGACAAGTACAGGGATTGTTTTTATCGTTTTTTTTATCCGGGATATACGGATGATGAAGAATATCCAATAGATAAACTGTGGATGCTAAGAAATTCAAGACCTTATACAGGCGTGATGGTTTTGGACAAGGAATTGAATATAATAGGTGAACATGTCTTTGATAAATTTCAAGTTCATGCTTCTTCTAATGTATTTGTAGGAGAAGAAGGCTTATACCTTTCGCTTAACAATATAAACAGTCCTGATTATGATGAGGATCATTTAAGGTATATGGTGGTTCGGTTTGATGTGGGGGAATGAAAAGAAGAAGCGTTTATTATGGTAATGCCTTTGGATTTTTGTATCCTATCTAGCGGAGCCGGCATTGCAAATGCCTCGTAATCTTTTTAAATGGATGGTAGGGAGTAGTTCTAAACTACTCCTAGGAGAATTTTATTAATGAACAGTTAATTCTATAAATAAAATTGAAATAATTATATATAAAATATATTAGGTAGGTAAAATTATTTATAAAAAATAAATTAGAATATTATTTCCCAGAAGGGGAAAGTATGTGTGTTATATTGATTGTATAGGTCTTTTTGTAAAGCTTATACGAAATAATATATTGTTAATTGGTGTTTGTGATGTAGTGTTATTTTGTTCCTTAAGAATTTTAGGCTTGTTTAATTTTGTAGTTTCATTTTTTTTTTTTTTTTAGTTTTAACTAAATAAATGTTACACTTAAATTTTCTTATTATTTATGAAAAAGTTAATTAAAAAACCAGTTCTTTTATTGGGTACTCTGGGAGCATTGATTGGTTTAGGCTTTGTTTCTACGCAAAATGCAGATGTAAATGCACAAGGTTCTGTTAAATGGTGCGATTACAAAGTAGATGCTAATGATGTAGCTTCATGTGCTGATCCGCTTACTGAAGTATCTTGTATCTGTGAAGATCAGTGTTAAAAATTAAAAGTCAGCCACTTATTTATTCGGTGGTTGACTATTAAGGTTTTTTACTTTTAATAATTTCTTAATGAAGTTAAAAATAATGATTGGTATTCTCCTACTATTTTGTTCCTGTCAGAGAGAAGTAGAAAACAAATTGCTGGAAATAGTAAAAGTTAAGGAGATAAAAATTAAGCCTGAAGTTCTGACCTTCCCTAACCCTGCTTATGTTCATTTGATTGAATCAGATTCAGGGCAATACCTTTTTTACTTGAATCCTACTTCAAAGAGTTTGCAATTTATGAATATGGAAGATGGAAAAGTGGTCAATGAGATCGTTTTTGAAGACGATGGGCCAAATAATATGAGCAGACGTTCCGGAATTGCAGGTCTAGAGAAGGATAAGGTTTGGGCAACGTTTAGGCCGCATGCTATTGGTTATTTCAATTATAAGGGCGAAATACTGTTTAAAAAGAAAATACCTTCTGGTGAGGTTGATATTACTTCTATAAGATCGAACTTTCACAAGGAACTTCACCGCTACGGGGATAAGGTTTTTGGTATGCAACCGCTTTTCATGAATCATCATGGGATGAATAAAGAAGACATCCAAAAACATTCTCTGGTCTATAGTTATGATATGGTTTCAGATCAGACCAAGTGGTATGATGTATATTATGCTAAGGATTATTGGGATAGTGGGAAAAAACTATCTGATTTTTCATGGGTAAGAAGAGAGGACAAACTTTATATATCCCCATGGTATGACCATGAAATTCAGGTATTTGACATGGAGCAAGAAAAGGTGACTAATAAGGTTAAAGTTAAGTCAGACTATATCAATAGCTTACATTATGTAAATGAGCTTCCAAGGACGCACGAAGAAGCATTAATCAATAGGTTAAGTCATGATATTTATGGGATAGTTCTTTACGACAAGTATAGGGATTGTTTTTATCGGTTTTTTTATCCAGGATATACTGACGATGAAGAATATCCAATAGATAAACTGTGGATGCTAAGAAATTCAAGGCCTTTTATAGGCGTGATGGTCTTGGACAAGGATTTGAATATAATAGGTGAACATGTCTTTGATAAATTTCAAGTTCATGCTTCTTCTAATGTATTTGTAGGAGAAGAAGGCTTATACCTTTCGCTTAACAATAAAAACAGTCCTGATTATGATGAGGATCATTTAAGGTATATGGTGGTTCGGTTTGATGTGGGCGAATGAGCAAAAGAAGCGTTTTTATTATAGTAATGCCTTTGGATTTTTGTATCCTATCTAGCGGAGCCGGCATTGCAAATGCCTCGTAACCTTTTCAAATGGATGGTAGGGAGTAGTTCTAAACTACTCTTAGGAGAATTTTATTAATGAACAGTTAATTCTATAAATAAAATTGAAATAATTATAGATAAAAAATATTGTGTAGGTAAAATTATTTATAAAGATTAAATTAGAATATTATTTCCCAGAAGGGGAAAGTATGGGTGTTATATTGATTGTATAGGTTTTTTTGTAAAGCTTATACGAAATAATATATTGTTAAGTGGTGTTTGTGATGTAGTATTATTTTGTTCCTTAAGAATTTTAGGCTTGTTTAATTTTTTAGTTTCATTTATTTTTTTTTTGTTTTAACTAAATAAATGTTACACTTAAATTTTCTTATTATTTATGAAAAAGTTAATTAAAAAACCAGTTCTTTTATTGGGTACTCTGGGAGCATTGATTGGTTTAGGCTTTGTTTCTACGCAAAATGCAGATGTAATTGCACAAGGTTCTGTTAAATGGTGTGATTGGAAAGATGCACCTGGTGATCCTTTAGATGGGTGCAAAATTCCAATGGATAATGAACCATGTATTTGTGAAAACCAATGTTAGTTTCATTTGGATTCTTTGTTTTTCGGTTTTTTTGAAAAAGGAAATTTGAAACGAAAAAGGAAGGTCTTTGTGGTTAAAACACCTTGTTAATAGGTTAAATATAAATTTCATTAAGAATTGTTGTGTTAATTGAAATTTGAGATAATTTTTAAATGCCATTCGTTGAATTTATCATCGAATGGCATTATAGTTAATTGAGATGATTATGAAAGTACAAATTATTATTATTTTTCTATTGTTTTGCTGTTGCCAAAATAGTCAAAAAAAAGATTCAATTGATCTGGTAGTTATAAAGGAGATTGAGATTAAACCTGAGAAAAATTTATTCCCTAACCCGGCTTATGTCCGTTTGGTAGAATCAGATTCAGGTCAACACCTTTTTTACATTAATCCTAATTCAATGCGTTTACAATTTATGGATATGGAAGATGGAAAAGTGGCCAATGAGATCATTTTGGAAGACGATGGGCCGAATAGTATGAACAGAAGTTCAGGTATAGCCGGTTTAGAAAAAGATAAAGTTTGGGCAACTTTTGAGCCTCATGCCATAGGTTACATCAATTATAAAGGGGAAAAACTGTTTGAAAAGTCCATTACCTCAGGTAAAGTAGATATTACTTATTTGGGTTCGGATTTTGATAAAGAATTGCATCGATATGGGGATAAGGTTTTTGGCATGCAGCCGTATTTTATGAATCATCATGGGATGAATAAAGAAGACATTCAAAAACATTCTCTGGTCTATAGTTATGATATGGTTTCAGATCAGTCCAAATGGTATGATGTGTATTATGCTAAGGATTATTGGGACAAAGGAAAAAAAAGAGCCTATTTTTCATGGGCAAGAAGAAAGGACAAGCTTTATATATCACCATGGTATGATCATGAAATCCAGGTGTTTGATATGAGTAAGGAAAAGGTAATTGAAAAGATAGATGTTAAGTCAGATCATATCAATAGCTTTTATTTTTTAAATGAGATTCCGGGATCCCGTGAAGAGGGGAGGGTTAATACATTAATTCATGACCTTTATGGAATAATTCTTTATGACAAGTACAGGGATTGTTTTTATCGTTTTTTTTATCCGGGATATATGGATGAAAGAGAGTATTCTTTAGAGAAACTAAGTATGCTAAACCGCTCGAGGCCTTTTATAGGCGTGATGGTTTTGGACAAGGATTTGAATGTAATAGGTGAGCATGTCTTTGATAAATTTCAAGTACATGCTTCTTCTAATGTATTTGTAGGAGAAGAAGGTTTATACCTCTCTCTTAACAATGAAAATAGTCCCGATTACGATGAGGACCATTTAAGGTATATGGTGGTGCAATTTGAGGTGGGGAAATGAAAAGAAGAAGCGTTTATAGTTAAAATACCTTTATTTTTATTCGTCCTTTCTTGTGGAGCCGGCATTGCAAATGCCTCAATTTCTTTTAAAATCCATAAATGGGATTAGTTATAATCAACTCCCAGATCCCTGTTCAACCCTTCTAGGGTTGTGGTATTTCAGGTAGACTTCTGACCCGTGGGTTGCCACCCACGGTTATTATTGTTCAGGCCCTCCAGGCCTGGGATGGTGAGTATAATAAGTTCAGAATTAACTTAATTATGTAATATTCGGTGAGGGGATTGGCAATACTGGCTGAGATATATCCCGTGGTTGAGGTTGTTGTATTGTCTCCGGTTCCTTCACTGGCTCCGGTAATTGCGAAATCTAAGTTGACTCCGGTGGCTGCGGTGGCTGAGCTTGTCGAAGCCGTCGAAGCCATCGAAGTCGTTGAATCCGCCGGGTTTAAAATTGCCCAGCTTTTCTAGAAATCACCAACCCTGACGAAGTAATATCTACCGACGAATATGCTTTCAGGGTGTGAAGTTATGTAATGAAAGCAGTTCAGGAAAAAGTTACCATGCCCAATTATTTTATTAACCACGTAATAACTTCGAAACCTAAAACCCCGGCAGGGGTGATATTTTTGTAGCCAGTGGCCTCAGCCACTGGTTTAGTAAATTATCCGTTGATATGATTTTGGCGGTATTGTTGCTCTTTTCTGCAACAATGCTGACAAAATCACAACTATTTCTAAAATGGCGAAATCCCTAAGCACAGGGTGGGACCCCTATGTTAAAATGCCAAATCAAATCTCAGCCTTGAAAGGTGTAACCGGCATTGCAAATGCCTCGTAATCTTATCAAATGGATGGTAGGGGGTAGTTCTAAACTATTCCCAGAGGAGGAAAAGTGACCCTGCCCAATTATTTTTTAAGCCACGTAATAACCTGTTCGAAACCTAAAACCCCGGCAGGGGTGATATTTTTGTAGCCAGTGGCCTCAGCCACTGGTTTAGTAAATTATCCGTTGATATGATTTTGGCGGTATTGTTGCTCTTTTCTGCAACAATGCTGACAAAATCACAGCTATTTACTGGTTTTTTCCAATTGCTTGACCATTACTGCGAAATCCTTAGGATAAGGTGCTTCTGCACTTATTTTTTCTCCGGAAAGGTCTGTAAAGGAAATAGCAAAAGCATGTAGCGCCACCCGTTGCATAATGGGGCGCTCTTCGGAACCTTTTTTTAGATTAAATTTCCTTTTGATACTTGATAAATAGAGCGGTTGGCCACCGTAAAGCTCGTCACCACAAATGGGCGCACCAAGGTAAGCCAGGTGAATTCGAATTTGATGCAGACGGCCGGTAATTGGTTTACAGGCAATAAGGGTATGGGCAAAGTAACTTTTTACAGTTTTAAAAATGGTTTGTGCCGGCTTGCCACTAGGTACGATTCTGGCAATGCCGTTTTTGCTGGCCGAAAGATTTCTATCTACCATTATGCCATCAAAATCATGAATCCCTTCAGCCACAGCGTGGTAGACCTTTTCTACTTTTCTGTCCTCAAACTGCATGGCAATATTTCGGTAAGCATCAGGGTTTTTGGCAAATACCAGGCAACCCGATGTTTCCTTGTCCAATCGGTGACAAACCTGAATGTCCGGAAATTCCAGTCTGGCCAATGCCAGCATATTTTGTGCCTCATGCCTATCATCCAGCGTGGGGAAATATGGCGGTTTATTGACTATTAAATAATCATTGGTTTCTTTAACTACCAATGATTTAAAATCGATCTTTTTCATACCCTTGTGTTTCGATACAAAGTTCTGAAATTAGCCAATAAAAAAAAGCCTAATTGAAAACACTTGGTTTTATTTTTTCGAATGGCCTTCCTCAACGGCCATTTTTTTGGCCGCATGCGGCAGCTCAAAACTAAAGACAGAGCCTTTACCGGGAGTAGAACTAACGCCAATTTTAGATTGATGTCCTTCCAGAATATGTTTGACAATGGCCAAACCCAGTCCGGTGCCGCCTTTTTCTCTGGAACGACTCTTTTCTACCCTATAAAAACGCTCAAAAATCCGCTTAAGGTCATCCGGGTGGATGCCTATGCCCTGGTCTTTGACTTTTACCGTGAAATGGTTTTTGTGGTCATTGATTTGAATGGTTACAGTGCCACTGTCTTTATTGTACTTGATGGCATTGGAGACTAGGTTTTGTAAAACCCTGAAAATTTTGTCCTTGTCAGCGTAAGTTTGGTAACTCGTTGCTTTGTCATATTTGAAAATTATATGGATGTCCCTTTTAAGGGCTTTTCCTTCCAATTGTTCTACGACTTCCTGAATGGATTCTTTCAGGTCAAAATTGCTAGGATGAAAGCGAATAAACCCACTTTCAATTTGATTGATGGTAATCAAATCCTGCACCAGGTCTTCAAGGTTGTTAAGGCTTTTGGCGGCTCGTTTTAAAAACTTATCCCTAACGGTATGGTCTTCTACTGCCCCGTCCATTAGGGTGTGGATATAACCTTGGGCCGCAAAAATAGGCGTTTTCAGTTCATGGGAAATGTCGGCAAAAAATTCCCGCCTAAAGGTTTCATTCTTTTGTAAGGTTTCAATTTCCCTGTTTTTGGCCGCCGCATAATCATGAATATTGGCTTGAATACTTTTCAGCGGTGGGAGTGAAGCTTTTATCTTATTGCTGGCTTTGAAAGTAGTGTCTTTTTTTTGAATTTTCTCCAATACGCTGTAGATATTGCCGATTTCTCTAAAAATCAGGTATTCAAGGCTAAGGTGGATCAATAGGTAGGCAATGGAAAAGGTAAGGGTGCCGGCAGCCAGCAGTATTATGGAATTGGAGGCCTCCAAAAGGGATAAAAAGGCCACCAATAGTAAGGCTATAGAAATGGCAAGCCCAAATGCAATGCCTTTTGAAGTGCTGATCATGTATTGAATTTATAACCTACGCCTTTCACAGTAAAGATATAATCCTCACCTATTTTTTCTCTAATCTTACGAATATGAACATCCACTGTTCTGGCCAAGACAAACACATCTGTGCCCCAAATGTTTTTTAGCAGTTCGTCTCTGCTAAACACCGTATTGGGGTTTTTTGCCAAAAAGTGCAACAGTTCAAATTCTTTCTTTGGCAACACAATTAACTCACCGTCCTTTAATAGGGTGAAACTTGTGCGATCAATGATCAAGTCCTTGATGGAAATTTTTGAGGTGTCTGCTTCTTTTTTAATTTCTCTTCGAAAAAGTGCAGCGATCCGGCTTACCAATGCCCTAGGCTTGATGGGCTTAAGGATGTAGTCATCTGCTCCGACATCAAAGGCTGCCACCTCCGAATATTCTTCTGATCGGGCAGTGAGGAATATGATAAAGGTATTCTTGAGATCGGGGTTTTCTCTCAATTGACGGCAGGTTTCCACCCCATCTTGATTGGGCATCATGATGTCCAATAGGATGACATCAGGCTTGAATGTAGCGGCTTTTTTTACTGCTGTGATACCGTCACTTGCTGAGTTGACCTCATAGCCTTCTTTTTCCAAATTGTAGGTTAAGATTTCAATGATATCCTCTTCGTCATCTACTACCAATACCCTTTGTTTCTGATTGTTGCCCATCTTATGATTTCCTGAAAAACAATTTATTTTGAATGAAGCTACAAAGATAAGGATTATAAAAAAACAATTAAGTCTTTGTAGGCTGAACTGATTAATTGAATGGGAATCATTAAAAAAGCGATGGTTTAGATTAAATTAATTTTAACCCATTGTTAATTAATTGTTGCTTAACCCTTCGGCAGAGACGATCTCCATATTTATGGAACCGACAAACATGCTGGCCTTAATTTTAACCGGAATTCGGTTTTCATCTGCGGTAATCCATATTTTAATTGGTTTTTTACCTCTAAAGAGTTTGTTGCTGGGCATCTCAGGGCTGAAAATATAGGTGTCAAAATCACCAATGTCAGTGGATATGTCGTCCATGCCCTCGTATGTTAATTTTAAGTTATAATTTTTCTCGTCAAAAAAACCTTTGATTTCAATTTTATCACCTTTTGTTAACCCGGAGAAATCCATTGTTCGCAATAGATAATAACCGCTGACAATGTCCTGAACATTTGGGGGGATGGCATGGGATTTCCTCTCTTTAATGAACTCATTCTCCCTATCATACAATTTGGTATAGGCCATTTGGTCTTTATGGTCGAAGTCAATTACCTCATGTTTTCGATAATTCCCTTCTTCAATATGTCGGTAAGAGCGGTAAGGAATAATTTTGGCAGTATCTATATAGCTTCCCCAATTGTCTTTTACATAAAAAAGCTTAAAAATGCTTAGGGTTTTTCCGTAGACATCTACCTTATAGGTTGGCTTTCCATTGATATAGTGGATGTTATTGTCGATCACCATTTTGGCCTCAGCAGCATTAAAAAGGAAATAACTCACATTAAAAGTAAGCGTTTCTCCTTTGGTAAATGCCTTGTTAACAATGTCTTGGCTTTGTGCATTTACAGCAGTTTGAAAAAGCAATAACAGCGCTATTGCAAGTGATTGGAGGTACACGATCATGCTTTTTTTAAAAGTTTTACTTCAAAGTTCATACCATTGTGAATTTCAGGGAATGATGTTTCATTCTTCAAATGTACTACATTGTCTTGCGCTAACAATGGTTATTCAATAGTTGTTAATGACCTGCCTAATGTTTACTTTCACATTAGGAATGAACAACAGTGAATATCTGAAGAGACTATGAGTGGAAATACTGAAAAATTAAAAGCCTTACAGCTTACGCTGGATAAGTTGGAAAAAACCTACGGTAAAGGGACCGTAATGAAATTGAGTGATAATGTGGTACTGGATGTGCCTGCTATTTCTACAGGATCATTGGGTTTGGACATGGCCCTTGGTATTGGGGGAGTACCAAGAGGAAGAGTGATAGAGATATATGGTCCGGAATCTTCCGGGAAAACAACACTTTCTATGCATTGTATCGCTGAGGCGCAAAAAGCAGGTGGCTTAGCGGCATTTATAGATGCAGAGCATGCTTTTGATAAAGCCTACGCCGAAAAATTGGGAATAGACATTGAAAACCTGCTCATCTCTCAGCCGGACAGTGGTGAACAAGCCTTGGAAATTGCTGAGCACCTTATCAGGTCCGGGGCCATTGATATTATAGTGATTGACTCAGTAGCCGCCTTGGTGCCTAAGGGTGAACTTGAGGGGGAAATGGGAGATTCCAAAATGGGTCTGCAAGCCAGGTTAATGTCTCAGGCACTTAGGAAACTTACCGGAGCCATCAACAAAACTGGTTGCGCTTGTATCTTTATCAATCAATTGAGAGAGAAGATTGGGGTGATGTTTGGTAACCCTGAAACCACCACCGGTGGTAATGCCCTTAAATTTTATGCTTCTGTTCGCTTAGATATTCGTAGAATAGGTCAAATTAAAGATGGACCCGACAATATTCTTGGCAATAGAACCAAAGTAAAAGTAGTGAAAAACAAGGTTTCGCCTCCTTTTAAGGTAGTGGAGTTTGATATTATGTATGGGGAAGGAATCTCCAAAGTAGGAGAGGTAATTGACCTTGGTGTTGAATTTGAAATTGTTAAAAAAGCAGGGTCTTGGTTTTCTTACGAGGGAAATAAGCTAGGTCAAGGTAGAGATGCTGTTAAAAACCTGCTTTTGGACAATCCTGAATTGATGGAAGAAATAGAGTTGAAGGTGTTGGAAAAAGCCGGTGTTGTAAAAGCGGACAAAGAAAAAGCCAAAGCCGGTAAAAAAGGCAAGTCTGCAGAGTAAAACTCTTTGAGAAAAAGCAATAGTTTCCGGTAGGTGTTGTCACATCCTGATAGCAACTACCGGATCCATTTTTGAAGCCAGAGAAGCAGGAATAATACCTGAAACAATACCAATAACAGACGATAATGCAAGTCCCAGGACAATATTTTTAAAGGAGAGTATGATTTCCAGGTTGCCAAGGGAAACAAAGGTGGCAGCATACACCACAATCAGTCCGGACAATCCTCCAATAAGGCTTAAAGCAGTCGCTTCAAACAGAAATTGCAGGAGGATAAAATAATTTTTTGCACCAAGAGATTTTTGAATACCTATAATACCGGTCCGTTCCTTTACAGATACGAACATGATATTGGCAATCCCAAAACCTCCAATTAAGATTGAGAAGCCTCCAATTACCCCACCTGCAATAGAGATCACTGCAAATATGGAACCCACTACGTTTTGAATGAATTCGGATTTATTTAAGGCGAAATTGTTTTCAGCTGTCGGTTTCAAACCTCTTTTTGCTCTGAGAAGTCCTGCCATTTCATTTTCCAGCATGACCAGTCCGGGGTCATCGTCTTTCCCTTTTGCCGCAATGATTGGTTCTATACCGTTTTTTCCCACATAAAAAAGTTTGGAAAATGCTCCATAGGGTACCAATAAGGCTTCGTCTTTAGAAGGAGTATCAAAAAGACCTTCT
Organism: Cyclobacterium sp. 1_MG-2023; assembly: GCF_030546805.1. Lineage (GTDB taxonomy): Bacteria > Bacteroidota > Bacteroidia > Cytophagales > Cyclobacteriaceae > Cyclobacterium. Next base: position 223,615 of record NZ_JAUOPC010000002.1, read on the forward strand.
CCTTCTTCCACAAATAAGCCCACCACTGTAAACTTTAATCCTTTTATTTTAAAGGTTTTGCCCAAAGATTCCTGTCCCGGAAATAAGGCTTCTCCAATCTTTACGCCAATAATGGCCACATTTCTAGCGGCCTTTATCTCCATCTGGGTAAAAAACCTTCCTTTATCAATAGGTATGTCGTAAACTTCTTTATGGTTGAAAACAACACCATCCAAATTGGCCATTTCATAGGCATTGCTATTGGCCTTTACGGTAGTTCTGGTGTTAGCAGAGATGGTAACAGCATGGGCGCTTTTCAGACGTTCTTCTAAAAATGTAAATTCAGCATAGGTGCCCAGGGGTCTCCTGAAATACCTCCACCAGGGGTAATTTCTCCCGTTTTCAGCAAATGGAAATCGATCTACACGGACCACATTGCTTCCTAGGAAAGTCAGGCTGTCCTTGATGTTTTTTTCCAGAGAATCTACTAAGGTAAAAACAGCAATGATGGCAAAAATACCCACCGTTACGCCCAATAACGAAAGAATGGTCCTCGTCAAATTGGACTTCAATGCATCCATTGCGAAGCGAAAACTCTCCCAAATTAGTCTGAATACGATCAATTTTCAATATTATTTTAAACAATTTGACAATATAAATAGAATCTGGTTAAATTCTTATTAACTTTGCATTTTTTACGATAATTACGTTTAATAGGTATTTCCTAAATATATACATATGAAGTTATCAGATTTCAAGTTTGAAATTCCAAAAAAACTTATTGCCCTTCATCCACCGGAGAACCGAGATGAATCCAGATTAATGGTTATTCACAAGGATACCGGAAAGATAGAACATAAAGTTTTCAAAGATGTCATCGATTATTTTGATACAGGAGATGTATTTGTAACCAACAATACGAAGGTATTTCCTGCGAGACTGTATGGAAACAAAGAGAAAACCGGAGCCAAGATTGAGGTCTTTTTGTTAAGAGAACTGAATCAGGAACTTAGGTTATGGGATGTTTTGGTGGACCCTGCCAGAAAGATTAGGGTAGGGAATAAGCTTTATTTTGGTGATAGTGATTTGGTTGCCGAAGTAATTGATAACACTACTTCCAGGGGCCGAACCATTCGATTCTTATTTGACGGTACAGACGAGGAGTTTTACAAGACCATAGATACACTCGGAGAAACGCCAATATTGAAAGATTTCATCGAGAGAGATGTGGTAGATGCTGACAGAGAGCGGTATCAAACCATCTTTGCCCAGCATGTAGGAGCTGTTGCAGCACCAACGGCAGGTTTGCATTTCACTCCACATTTAATGAAACGCCTGGAAATTAAAGGTGTAGAAGTAAGTCCTATTACTTTGCATATTGGCCTGGGTACATTCAGACAAGTGGATGTGGAAGACCTTACGAAGCATAAAATGGATTCGGAGAATTATGACATTCCACAAGGTACTGTTGATTTGGTCAACACTGCCCTTGATGAAAAGAAAAGAGTGGTTTCTGTAGGGACTACATCCCTAAAAACGATTGAATCTTCTGTTACCGCAAATGGTAGATTAAAAGCAAGTAGTGGTTGGACAGATAAGTTTATCATTCCTCCTTACGAATTTAAAATTGCCAATGCCCTAATCACCAACTTTCATTTGCCTGAATCAACATTGTTGATGACAGCTTCTGCTTTTGGTGGATATGATTTGATCATGAAGGCTTACCAAGAAGGTATCAAAGAAGGTTATAAATTCTTTAGCTATGGCGATGCTATGCTAATTATTTAAAAGAACCTTAAGTTATAGTAAAAAGAGCCTTTTCAATTTAATTTGGAATGGCTCTTTTTTTTAAGCCTTCAGTAAACCTAGGGATAGGTGCCCGCAATGTAGTTGAAAATAAAATCAGTTGTGGCACTCAAGCTATAGATTTAAGAAAGGAAGAGGTGTCTATGTGGGTATTAGTCTTAGCTTATCCCCACCTCTTCTTCAAAGCTTTCCAATGCTTCAGGTTTACCTACCACATAAACGACGTCTCCCAGTTTGATTTTGGTATGACCGGTTATTTCGGTAAGGGTTTTTCCCCCTCGTTTGATGGCTACCAAATTGAGACCTGAGTTTTCTCTTAAATTGCTGTCCTTAATTGATTTGCCAATAAATTGGCCATGATCTTTTTCTATTTTTATCCCTGAGAAATTGATTTCAGGTATGTCAAGACTAGGAACAGTGCTTTCATTAGAAGGCGTTCGGAAAACTTCATAATTATGGAACCTTACATCATTGGTGAAGTCATCTACCTCACTTTTAGGTACAAGGTATTTATTTAAGACTCGGGTAAAAATTTCTATCGATGTTTCAAATTCTTCAGGAATAACTTCATCGGCGCCCATATTGAGCATTGATTCGATTTCATTGACGTACCTTGTCCTAACGATGATGAAAACATTCTGGGAGGCCTCTCTGATGTTCATGATAATACCAGTAGTGGCAGGTTGATTGGAAATGGCTATCACGGCCACCCTGGCTTTGTGTATTTGAACGTGCTCAAGCACCACGGCATTGCCGGCATCACCATAGATGATAGGTTCACCTTTCGCGGTTTCTACTTTTACTGTTTCAGGGTTCATCTCTATAATTACATAGGGGATTTTTGCCCTTTTAGCAGCTCGGGCCAAGTTTCTTCCATTCAGACCATAGCCAATAATTACCAAATGGTCATTCAACGATTCTTTTTCAAGGTCGATTTCAGGAACTTGTACGCGTTCTTCCAACCTGTCTTTAATTTTCTTGGGCATAGGGATATTGAGCACCCTGCAGGCAAGCTTTTCCCTTTGCTTAAGAACAAAAGGGGTAATGATCATGGTTAAGATAGATATGGCCAAGAAAAATTGATAAGTAGTATTGTCCAATAATTCGTACTTCAACCCTTCTTTAGCCAGTAAAAGGGAAAATTCTCCCACTTGGAAGATAGAAAAACCTACAATAAAAGATTCTTTAAAACTGCTTCCCAATGATTTTACAGCCAGAGAGGCCACAACGAATTTCACTAGAAAAGTAAGTACTACCAATGCCAGGATAAGTAACAAATGTTCAGTCAGAAAGCTAATGTCAAAAAGCATCCCCACCGAAACGAAAAAGAAGCTCAAGAAAATTTCTCTAAAAGGAAGGATTTTACCTGTAGCATGGTGACTGTATTCTGATTCACTGATGATAAGCCCGGCCAGAAAAGCACCCAAGCCCAACGAAAGACCCAGCAATGAAGTGGCATAGGCTACGGCAAAACAGGTAACGATAATGCTTAATAGGAAAAGCTCTTCATTTTTGGTTTTTGCGATTCGGTACAACAACTGGGGAATCAGGTATTTTGCACTGATAATGGTTAGCAGGATTACCAGACCTCCTTTTAGTCCCATGTAAAACAGCGAGAGTAAGACATTGTCTGACTCACCGGCCAACATGGGAGTGAAAAGAACCAAGGGTACGATAATGATGTCTTGAAAGATCAACATGGCCAAGGTAGTTCGGCCAGAGATTGTGTTCACTTGTCCGGATTCCTGCAATAATTTCAAGACGATGGCAGTACTACTTAAGGCAAACAAAAAACCAAAAAACACGGAAATATTCCAACTGAAGCCAAAAAGGTAGCTGATCAATGCTGTGACACCAATAGTAAGACTTACCTGTAAGCTGCCGCCTATAAATACGGCTTTTTTAATGGCCATTAGGCTTTTAAGCGAAAATTCAAGCCCAATCACAAACAGTAGCAAAATGACTCCTATTTCTGATAATACTTCCACTGCTGTGGAGGCATATACCAGGGATAAACCATAGGGGCCGGCAATGGCCCCGGTAAGCAAGTACCCGATGATTGTGGGAAGCTTGAGGCGCATAAATACCAAAATCACTAAGGTGGCCAATCCAAAGATGACTACAATGTCTGATAGTAATGGCAATTCAGCAACCGCTAATATAAATGAGTTCATAAATATTCGAATTGAAAGCAAATAGGTTTGAAAGGTAATAATATAATAAGAATACTAAGCTATGGAAAAGCTTTCAATTGAAAACTTCATCTTAGTGTAGCGCTAAGGTATTAATAACCTATTCCTAAACGTTTATAAATGAAATGCATCAACCATGCCGGTCCGATTAGTAGGAATTGAACATCCTTAAAAAAAGACGGTTTTTTACCTTCAATCTTATGGCCGTAAAATTGAAAAATCCAAGCCACTAGAAAGAGGATTAAAGAAAAAAGCCACAAGGGAATAGGTAGAAATAGTGTCAATAAATTGGCCGTTGCCAAGCAAACTGCAGCAAACAAAAACATACCTAATGCAAGTGGGACAGATAAGGTGATGTAATAATACAAAACAAGCAACAAAACGATGGTGGCCCAATTTGTAAAACTACTCAGTAGAAAATCCATAGATGCCAATGGACCGGGAGGGATGCTGTAAATCAGACCCACAATGCTGAAAAAAATTGCAGGCACGCAAAACCAATGAATGGTTTTATTGGTAGGGTTTTGGTGACTTATGCCATATTCTTCTAAAAGACCATCTATTTTTCTCATACGAATGTGTCTGTTGGATAAAGCTGCTATAAGTTAAAAATAAAATGCTAACAATCATACTTTTTGGCGAAGTGGAAATTCCTTCTGTGATAATCTATCTCCGAGAATTTTTCAAAGTGTAGGCCTTTCAGCAGGCAAAAACGCATAATTTTTCCTAACTTTAAATTAGATTAAGGCGTACTGCGGATAAATTTTAATGTAAATAATAAGAATATAGCGTAGTTTATGTATAATGTAATTTACTTTAGCTAAAGTGATGGGCTGACTACCAGAAGGTGAGATGAAAATAAAGTTTCGAAATCTTGAATTCGAAAAATTTAATTAAACGTTTAATTTTTATGAGGATTATACCGGACATACATGGGTAATATTTCAAAAAGACCTACCATTATGGAGGCATTATTCCCTATAATTTTCTTGATTGTGCTTTTGGCAATCAATATCAAAGTGTTTGGGACAGAGGGCTTGTCAGGATCCAATCAACTGGTGCTAATTTTTGCTAGCGGAGTGGCAGGTATAATTGCGGTTTTTAGGTTAAAGGTGAAATGGGCAGCTGTTGAAAAAGGTATTATCAATAGTATTTCATCTGCCATGTCTTCTATATTAATCCTATTGTTGATTGGCGCTTTGGCCGGCACCTGGATGTTGAGCGGGATTGTTCCGGCAATGATCTATTACGGGCTTAAAGTGTTGAATCCAACCGTGTTTTTACTCGCCGCATGTGTGGTTTGTGGTGTGGTTTCCATTGCAACAGGGAGTAGTTGGACCACTGTAGCAACGGTTGGCGTGGCCTTGTTGGGTATTGGAAAAGCTTTGGGTTTCAGTGAAGGGCTAATTGGTGGAGCCATTATTTCCGGAGCTTATTTTGGAGACAAAATGTCTCCACTTTCAGATACCACCAACTTGGCACCCGCCATGGCCGGCACAGATTTGTTCACCCATATCAAGCACATGATGAAAACTACCATACCTTCCATCACTATTACCTTGATAATATTTGGAGTGATAGGACTTTTAAACAAGCCTGAAGGGATTGTAGGTCAGGTGGAAGACATTTCTCATGTGATTTCCAATACCTTCAATATCAATGCTTGGTTGTTTTTGGTGCCGTTAATTGTAATTTTCCTTATCATTAAAAAAGCGCCTGCTATTCCTGTGTTATTGGCTGGGTCAATTTTAGGAGGCCTATTTGCCGTTCTCTTTCAGCAGGAAGTCATTCATGAGCTGGCCATGATTTCAGAGTTAGAAGGAGGGATAGGATTTAAATCATTTGTAATAGTGTTTCGCTCTCTCTATGGTGAAACCATGATTGTCACCTCTAATAATATAGTGAATGAGCTATTGGTAACAGGAGGAATGGCCGGCATGTTGTACACGGTTTGGTTGATTATTTGTGCAATGGCCTTCGGAGGTATTTTGGAGGTTTCCGGAATGCTAAGTGTTATTGCTGAAGCAGTCATTAGCAAGGTCAACTCGGTGGGATCCTTGATCGCATCTACAGTGGGAACCGGATTGTTTTTTAATATTACTACTTCCGATCAATACCTGGCAATTTTAGTGCCGGGAAGGATGTATGCAGACATTTATAGAAAACGGGGGTTGAAAGGGGAAAACTTAAGTAGAACACTGGAAGATAGTGCTACGGTGACTTCTGTCTTGATCCCATGGAATACTTGTGGGGCAACGCAGGCATCTGTCTTGGGTGTGGCCACTTTGACTTATGCACCCTATTGTTTTTTCAATATAATTAGCCCATTTATGACCCTGCTATTTGGCTACTTAAATTGGGGAATTAACTACTATTCCGAAAAAGAAATGAAATCAATTAATAAAGAAGAAAGCTTGGCATGATACCATTGAAGATAAGCAAAGAGGAAGTAAATGCATTGGATTTAGGTGCTTTTACGGGTAATATTATCCTTGTTGAAGACGAGAAAAGTCTTCAAGAAATGGAAAAAGATTTATTGTCAAGCAAAATAATTGGTTTTGATACTGAAACCAGACCTGCATTTAAAAAAGGGGTCAGCTACGATGTAGCTCTACTTCAACTTTCAACTACTGAGAATGCTTATTTAATAAGAATCAATAATTTTGGTTTCCCCTCAAGTGCCCAAGCCATTTTGGAAGATCCCAATATTGTGAAAGTAGGGGCTGCGGTAAGGGATGACTTAAAAGCATTAAAAAAGATTTCTCCCAACTTTAAGCCTGATGCCTTCTTCGATTTAAATGAAGAGTTAAAGCGAGTAGGGTTCTTGAATGTAGGCGTTCGAAACCTTAGCGCAATGGTACTTGGCATTAGAATTTCTAAATCAGAGCAGGTTTCTAATTGGGAAGCTCCGGTTTTGACTGCCAAACAAATGCTTTATGCAGCTACTGATGCGTGGGCTTGCCTTGAAATTTTCCGTAAATTATACAATGAAGGCTATTTGGATGAGCTATTCACTACTTGATTTGGCTGGAGGTAGGGACTTCAGATAAAACGCCTATTACCTCTTCAGCCAGGCTTTCTTGACATGTCACCTTTATTCTGCAACTGTTGTCAAATTCTTGAGAAATAATCTTCAGGTTGTATCTTTTTATAGTTCTCATAATCTCATCCATAGAGAGGTAGCCAAAAGAAAACTCAATGGGTACCATAACGGTTTTCTCGACAATTTCTGCGGATGAGATTGCTTCGGCAGCAGCTGTTTTATATGCCCGTATTAGCCCTCCAACCCCTAATTTGGTGCCACCAAAATACCTGACTACTACAATCAAAATTTGGGTTAATTCATTTGATTTTATTTGTCCCAAAATGGGATCTCCGGCACTATGATTGGGTTCGCCGTCGTCATTGGATCGGAAATTTTTCATGTCTTTCCCCAGGATATAGGCATAGCAATGGTGCCGGGCATCATGGTATTGCTTCTTTAATTGGTGAATCAAATCTTGTATTTCTTCTTCGTTTGCAACGGGGTAGGCAAATGATAGAAATTTGCTGCCTTTTTCCTTATAAATACCCTGTGAAGGCTTTTCAATACTGCGATAAGTGTCCTCCATTATTATTTGTTTAGATTGATTTTCTACGTTTTCATTTGCTAATTTAGGGATTTGAATGAATTGGATGAAGAGATCAAGCCTTAGTGCCGAAATGCAAACAAAAGAAAAGCCCCTTGTAACGGTGATTTGCACTTGTTATAATCAGGCGGAATATGTTGTGCAAGCATTGGAAAGCATTGTATGTCAGACTTACAGGCCTATTGAACTCAAGATTGTTGACAATGGCAGTACAGATCAATCCAAAGTGGAAATAAAATCATGGCTGAAAGAAAACAATAATAAAATTCCGATTAAGACATTCTTTCACGATCAAAAATTGAATTACTGTAAGGCTTTTAATCAAGCTTTTGAAAGTTCCAATGGAGACTATGTGGTGGACTTGGCAGCGGATGATTTCTTTGAACCTAAGCATTTGGAATTTGCCATGGCTCATTTGAGTCAAAGTGATGCCAAAGTTTATTTCTGCAATTCCTTTGAGCATTTTCCAAGTGGAAAAAGCCAAACCTTTTACCCTACAGATTCCTCGGGAAAGGCAAGTGGAAAGGTTGCTTCTGGTGATGTTTTCGCTGAGTTGATTCGTAGGTATGCCATCAGCTCACCCACCTTGGTTATGGATGCCAGGGCATTTGAAGAGATTGGTTGCTATGATGAAAACTTAAATTATGAAGATTTTGATATTTTGGTAAGGATGTCCTCAAGGTATTCCTTTGTTTTTGGGGACCAAATTACAGTAAATAAACGAATACTAAAGGAGTCGCTTTCTCAGCAGCAGTATAGGTCCAGGAAGTCTCATTTATTGCCTTCCACCTATCTGGTATGTAAAAAATTAGCCACTATGGTGACTAGCAAAGCGGAAAAAAAGGCCCTTCAGCAAAGGTTAATTTATGAAATTAAACATGCGACGGTGTCAGCTAATTTTGATGTGGCAAAAAAGATGTTGGACTTATACAAAGAACTTTATCCTTTGGGATTAAACTATGTGTTTTTTTACCTTTGGACAAAAGCCAAGGTAGATTTTTCTTCATTGTATGAAAAATGGAGAAAAAAACCTTTCAAATAATTGACCAGCTTACCCTGCACCAACGATTACCTCTAGCATTTCTTTTTCATTGAAGTACCTATTGGCCATTGTCATAATGTCCCTGCCATCAAAGTTTTTGATATAATCAAGATGGCGGGTGTAATAATCAAAATTAAGGCCTTGGAAATGTACATGCTGGAAATGACTCATCTGATCGAAAGGACTGCTGAAATTAGCCAAAATGCTTCCTGCAAGATAATTTTTTATGATTTCTAGTTCACCAGCCGGAACAGGTTCCGTTTTAAGTCGTTCAATTTCCTTGTAAACCTCTTGAATAACCGCTTCACCATAGCCTCCCTTTACATCGGCCACTGTCATCCAGTATTCATTACCATTTAATTCACCTAGAAAGCTATTGATGCCATAAGTGTAACCTTTCTCTTCCCGAATATTTTTGATCAGCCTGCTGCCAAAATACCCGCCCAAAAGCGTATTGAGAACAGACAAGGCTGGATAGTCGGGATGAGATTTGGGAATCATCCACTTGGCAATCCTTATACTGGACTGTAGGGCTTCTGGTTTTTTTTCAAGCAACTTTGAGGATTGAACGACTCCTGTTGGTAGTAAATGAGGCGTTTTAGGCGAAAGAGGTAAATCACTAAACAGTAATTCAATTTGATTCAGGTCTTTATCAGAAAGCTGTCCTGTCAGGAATATTTGTGGCGATAGTAAAAAATCTTTTTCGTAATATTCTATCAGGTCATTTTGTTGAACCTCATCAACGTCGTCTTCAGTGACCTGATAACCAAAGGGATGGTCTTTTTCAAAAAGACTTTTCCGAATCAACTGGTTAGCACGAGCCGAGGTTTGTTCGTTTTTAATACTGATGCTTAGTTTTTTCTGAGATTTCCTCTTATTTAGCTCTTTTTCTGGAAAAACTGCCTCTGTAAACAATGACCTGAATACAGGTAAAACCTCTAGTAAGTGCTTTTTTGTTGTCAATAAACTCAAGCCTTGCCTTTCATATCCCGAAATAATATCCACCTCAGAGGCATGAAAATCAAAAAAATCATCCAATTTTTCCGAATTCATTGTTTTGGTTCCTTCCAACAACATGTACAGCATAAAAAAAGGCTGCAATGGTTTGCTGTGTTGATCTTTGCTGTTATTTATTGGAAAGACTACCTCAATCTTTATTGCATCAATATTGGGAAACGGAATATAATATATTGGTGTACCATTCGGCAAAACCCTTTTCTCGGGTGGGGTCAAATGGATTTTTTCCGGAATGCTATAAGGAGGTGCAAGACTTCGGTCTATACTCATTTTTGAACGTTGTATTGCAAGCTAAATCTAAGGGTTTCTGCCAATGGGTGATTTTGTACTTGTGGTACTAAATATGAAAAGTCAAAGCCTAAACGGTTGTATTTGAAGCCGACACCCATGGTGAAATATCTTCTTCCTCCTTTGCTTGCATTTTCATAAAAATACCCCAACCTAAGTGCAAATTTGTCATCATAGGAATACTCAGTTCCAAAGGATATCATTAGTTCTTGCAACTCTTCACTGAATCCATCCGGTGCATCTACAAATGATCCGAACATACCGCTTATCAAGGGCCTTGTAGGATCTTTTCCCGCCTCAATTTGCGGATTACCGGTGTTAGGGTCGATGACCAATTGCCCATTTTCATCTTCCATGTAGATGGGAGGGCTAGGTACCATTAGCTTATTTAAGTCTAGGGCAAAAGTAATTTTATTTAATTCATCCATAGGGATGGTAAGGGCAGAACCTATTCTGAAATTGGTGGGTAGGTAATCAAGGTCATCTGCGCTATTATAGGTGATTTTAGGCCCAATATTGGAAAGATTAATTCCCCAAGACAATACCCCTTCTTTATCGGAGATTAGTATTTCTGAGGTATGGTAAAGACCAACATCTGTGCCTACTGATACACCTGGTCTACTTTCATTGCCTCCAGATGCACTTATATTCCCGGATAAATTGGAGTGAATAAACCTTGCGCTGATCCCTAAGGATAAATTATCGGATAGTTTTCTTGAATAAGTACCGCCTATGGCGATGTCTCTGGGGCTAAAATCTCCCAAGGAATTTCCTTGTCCATCTGTCAAAGCAATGTCTCCCATATTGAAGTATCGGAGGTCTATACCAAAGGCAGATACATCATCTATTTTCTTGTAACCGGTGAGGTAGTTGAGAGACATGTCCGGAACTAGCCTGCCCAGCCAAGGGGAATAGGACAGGGAAAAACCCATGTCATCCTCAATAAATGCCAGCTTTCCTGCATTCCAATGTGCGGAATTGGCATCCGGAGAAGTCGCTACTCCTACGTCTCCCATAGCAGAATGTCTACTGTCAGGTGCAAAATTTAAAAATGGAACAGCCGTAATGATCACCCTCCTGTTAGGATCTTGGCTGGAAAGAACGACAGAGTTTTGTGCTTTGGTTTCGACATGAAAGAAGCCGAAAGCCAGCAAAAAAGTAAAAATGGGGAGACTGTTTTTAATTGCTTTCATTGAATAATGATTTTACCTGCTAATATATCTGAGGTTGCATCATCCTCAGAATATAAATTTAAATTGTAAAGATAAGTTCCTTTTATTAGATTTTTGGAATTACTGTTTAAAAATATCCATTGACTGTCTATTATTGACCGTTCAACTTTTGGAAAACGTCCTTTATAAGAAAATATTTCAGTTCCTTGTAAAGAAAATACGCTGATTTCTAAACTAAGCGTCTCGCCTAAACGATTGTGGGTTACCTTAAAATGAACTTGTTCGCTTGCAGGGTTTGGATAAACCACTAAGTTTTCAATTTTTATTTGCTTACTGCCTTGAACCTCTACCTTTTCCAAGTGTTTTGTGGTATTGCCCAACTGATCTATAGCCGTAATGACCAATTCGTTAAGACCTTCGTTCAAATCAAAAACCCAGGCTTTTACCCTTCCGGTCGTGTAGGTTCCATTTATGGCTTGATATTGGTCAATTAACGTAATTGGATCTCCATCGTTTATTTGAAGGGTTAGGCCTGCTGCATCAATTGTGTTAATGCCTGAATCATCCGAAACCTGGATCCAAATGGGGGTGTTGCGAGATGAGATGCTAGTTTTACTCGTTGTGCTATCCGCTATCCATAACTGTACCTCCGGGCCAATCTCTTCGGATTGATGGCCTATAGGTTGTATTTGATAGGGGATATTGGTGCTACCAAAAGCTTCCTTATTGAGGCTCTCGTCCATAGCAAATAGATTGATCCTAAAATCACTATTGGAAAAATTCTCTACAAAAGGGAGTAAAACTTCTCCTTTAAATAAACCTTGAACCACTTCTCCGGTTCCCCGGAACAAAGGCTGATTATAGGCCAAATAGCCGGTTTTGGGGCTTTCATCACCAAGTGTTTCCACTTCTTCCGCCGGCCCATGAATGGTAATTTCATAGCTCCCATCAAATTGACGCACAAGGGAACCGGTCATAGGGTCTTCGATATTTCCACTGTATTCAAGCCGATTCAACCCACTAAGTTCATCTGTGGTTATTTGGGTGTCCACTTCTATCCATTCTTTCGCACTTGCCTTATATAGGGGAATGTCTAGTTTTAGTGAAGGGTCTCCAAGTAGTGAGAAATTGCGGTTCAATGGCCCATTTAGGCTATTGTTTTTGGTTTCTTTAAATATTTCCCCTAGGGTGATGGCTTCATTCCGAGTAAAGGCAGCAGCAACGAATGCTTTGTTTAATGCATAATTAACACTGCTGAATACCGGTCTTCCGGTGGTAAGCATAGCGATGACACCCTTTTGCTCAGCCAGCAAAAGCTCCTCTGCCCCGGATCGAATATAGGGACTATCATGTCTTCCAAACTCACAGGTGGCAGTAACCATAATGGGAAATTTATTGCTTACCGGCCAATCTTCAATATCGCTTACACTAAATAGCCCTTCTGCTGTTAAATTAAGCTCGTTTCCATGACCAATATAATTTAGAAGTAAAATGCCTTCCTCTATTTCCTCAATAAGGGATTCTCTGGCTGCTGTTGCTGTTTGCAGATTGTTGGTTTCCTCCTGTTGAAAATTATCCAAGTATAGTTTTCTAAGTTCATAGGCTGGTGCTTGTTCATAAAGGAAAGCGGTATGCTTTTCTGAGTCATTCAAGTGAACGTTATTGTCTCCATCATCCGCAACAAAGAGGAGTTTCTTTTTCCAGTCTCCCCGGTTTCCATTTTGGTAACTGATGATTTTATCTACAGCGATTTTTGCCTCTCTGCTATTGATGGCCGGAATCCTTCCGATTCCGATTTTTAGTGTATGGTCCCCTTCCGGTGTTTCCAGCCAATCCCCTTCTCCAATTTCTAAAAAACCAAAATAATCATCAGATCCGTAAGTTGTCAGTGGATTTAAACTCACTCGGGAGCTGTAAGTTGGGACTAGATTAGGTCTGCCTCCAAGTTTGTGTTTGTAGTCAAAGCTTCCTTTCCCAAAAAACAGCACATTTTTCAAGCGTTTGGTGCTGTGCCAATAATCAGCAAGGAAATTTCTAATACTGGAAATGTCAGGGTTGCCATAGCCGTAACTGTCATAGATATCATTGGTCACTACTAGTTCGGTAGATAAACCCATGGAATTTTTGAAATCAGCAAGCCTTTTAGCCTGATTGTAGAGCAAGTTATTGGTAATGATAATAAACTCAGGCTCCTCGGAAAGAAGTTCTGACCGTAAGATTACTTTTTCCGGTTCCTCTATTCTTAAGGTGTTATTTTGGTCAAAGACTGCAATTTTTTTTACCGTGCCGGCTTGTGGTTGGTTGTTGTTTAATTCTTTTACCTCGTAGAAGTTTCCAACATCCCATATGTTTGTTAAAGCCGTTTCGATTTGGTATGGGGAATGGTCAAGGTTATAATAAATCCCGGCAGTTAACAGGGAGGAGGAAAACGGATATGCCAAAAGGATATTCTTAAGGTAGCCGGCCCCATTGGCATCAGTTGATGAATAAGTAAGCACTATTTCCTGACGGGCATTGCCTTCGGTTGTCGGGAAGCTGGCTTCAAAGTTTGTTTCCCTTCCTTTTATTGCATACCGACTATTGGGTATGGAAGAAATATCTGCTGAACCAATCACCTGGTTGTTGGTTGCGAAGGTGAGGGTGCTCTCAGAAAATGATTGGGCCATTGTTTGCGCCCACATAAGTACCCTGCCTTCTATCTTTGTGGTCGGATGAGGTATTTCAATGATATGGCTGCCACCATTAAATGTACGGTAACCAAACCAATCTCTTCCTGAACTTAGCAGATTGTCTTCCTCGGCTTTATGGCTTACCATTTGATAAAGAATGCTGGGAGTGTCACTGTTTACCTCAATCTCTTCCGGATCCTCTGCCGGTAAGATAGGGTTTGTACTTGGACTACCTGTTTGAAGTAGATAATAAAGTGTATCTGTATAAGGGTGGCTAATTAGCTGAGCTGAACCGTTCTCTGTGAAGACTTGATCTGCCCCTTCCAAAAAGAAATACAGTTTATTGTCAATAATTTTTTGAGGTACTTCTTTATATGAAAAAATACTGCTGTCAATTTTCTGGTCGAGCATTCCGGGATGTCCTAAAATTCGAATTTCATCGATGCTTCCCAAGTTCCAGTTTGTGGCTTGCTCTTGACTCAAATGGTACACTCCCTCTTCAAAAACAGGAAATTTATACAATTGCTGTGCTTGCACAGGAGTAAAACCGGCGATTATCCCGGCCCATAAAAGGAATACATATCTAATTCTTTTTTTCATGACCGCCCACCAAATTATTGACCAATGACAGACAAATATAGGAAAGCACAGCGATTGGAATTCCTGCCAATCCAAATAGCAAAATGCTTATCCCTGAAATGATTAGTACAAGGTAGCGCCATTGGTTGCCTTTCCATTTATAGTGTTTGAATTTAAGTGCTAGTAATGGAAGCTCCGCAGTTAGCAAAAATGAAAAGATAAGGGTCAAAGCGGTAAGTACCCATGGATTCTCCAGTCCATTTTCTATCCAAGTCACGGAGGTCCCTAATAGGGGTAAGGTTGAGAAAAACAAGGCATTGGCTGGGGTAGGAACCCCAATAAAGCTGTCTGCTTGTCTTTCATCTATATTGAATTTAGCTAACCTTAGGGCAGACTGTATGCCAATTAAAAAAGCGACATAGGGCAGCCATTCGTAAGGACTTACAGCTTCCAAAAGCAAGAATAAAATAAAGGAAGGCAAAACCCCAAAGGTGACCAAGTCTGCCAAGCTATCGAGCTCTTTACCAATTGGGCTTTGAACTTTAAGCATCCTAGCAGCGAAGCCATCGAAAAAATCGAAGATGGCTGCTGCAATGATAAAATAAAAACCGTAAAAAGGGCCATTGACCATCACGTAATGAATTCCAATCATTCCGGAAAGTAAATTCAAGCTGGTAAGGGCATTCGGTATGTGTTTTTTTATGGTCAATTTCTTGCGTTTTTTCCTACAAAGGGATTGTTTAACTTTTCAAAACCTATGGTAGTTGTTGGGCCATGGCCGGGATAGATGACTACCTCATCGGGTAAAGAGAAAAGTTTGTCTTTAATTGAATGGATAAGGGTGTCATGGTCCCCTCCCGGTAAATCTGTTCTGCCAATACTTCCTTGAAACAAGGTGTCTCCGGCAATGCAATTTTTAGATGCTTCATGGTACAAAACCAAATGTCCGGGTGAATGACCGGGTACCCAGATCGGCATTAATTCGGTGTTTCCGAAATTTACTATTTCACCTTCTTGAAGAAAATGATCAACTGTACTTTCTTGATATTGTGCAAAGCCATAATTAGGTGCATAAGTGCCTACAGCCAACAATATAGCCTCTTCTTTTTCATGAAACCACAGGGGAATATTGTACGTTTTTTTGATAAAGGCATTGCCCAGAACATGATCAATATGGCAATGGGTATTGATGATTTTTACCGGGTTTAACTGTTCTTTGGTTATAAAGTCATACAAAATTCCTTTTTCATGTTTTTCATAGCAACCGGGGTCGATGATCAGTGCTTCTTTAGTTTCGTCATATAGGATGTAAGTATTTTCAGAGAAAGGGTTGAAGGTAAAGGATTTAATTTGCAGCATTTTAAAATGATTTGAATTCCTGCATCAAAATAACAAAGAATGATTTAATTTTAGGCATGGAAGTGGATTTTTTACTTATTGGTCAGGGATTGGCGGGTACGGTTTTGTCCTATAGACTTATTCAAAAAGGACTAAAAGTACATTTAATAGATGATGCTGATCCAAACAGTAGTTCAAAAATAGCGGCTGGGCTTTACAATCCGGTCACGGGAAGAAATTTGGTAAAAACATGGAAGGCAGATGCACTATTTAAGGAGATAGAACCATTTTACAAAGAAATGGAAGCTTTACTTGGGCAACAATTTGTACACCCAATAGGTATTTATCGCCCATTTATTTCATTTGAAGAACAAAATGAATGGCTGGCAAAAAGTGCTGATCCACAGTATGATGCCTTTATTGATAAAGTTTATTCAGCCTCTCGCCATCAAGGGGTAAATGATCCATTTGGAGGTCTATTGCTAAAATCTACGGGTTATATTGATACCCGTAAACTGGTGGATAGCTTTGGGAAATGGCTTATTGATAAAGGCATGCTTACCAATAGCTCTCTTGATGAAAAAGATTTGATACTTACAAAGGATGGTTATTGGGAATACGAAGGGATCAAAGCGAAAAAAATTGTCTTTACCAATGGAATCCAAGCAAGGGAAAATTCTTATTTTAACTGGATACCATTTATACCGGTAAAAGGAGAGATACTGACTGTTAGACAGGATTTTACTTCTTCGGAGATTGTGAATAGAGGGGTGTTTAGAATAGACTTAGGCAAGGGGATTGGCAAAGTTGGCTCTACTTACAACAATGCAGAGATTAACTTAAGTCCAACTGAAAAGGGGAAAAAAGAAATTCTTGATAAACTTAAGCAGTTAATTAATGAATCCGTAGTTGAAATTATTGACCACCAAGTGGGGATCAGACCGGGTATAAGAGATAGAAAACCGGTGCTTGGAAAACATCCGAGCGAGGAAAGCGTTTATATATTCGGTGGATTTGGTGCTAAAGGTGTTTCATTAGTACCTTATTTAAGTAATCAGATGGTGAATCTTCTAATTTGTGGAGAGGAACCTGAGAAAGAAGTGAACATAAATAGATTTTTTAAGTATATTTAAAACATTGGCTAAAAATTCTAAGGCACCTAAATGAGACTTAAATATTTACTACTAATATGTATCCTTGCTTCCAGCCTCAATAGTGGTGAACTATTGGCGCAGTTTAATAAGGAGAAGTTTGGAAAAAATAGAGTTCAGCATAAAAATAAGGAATGGTATTTTTTCGCATCCAATAATTTTGAGGTGTATTACTACGATGGGGGCCAAAGAAATGCACGGATGGCCATTGATTTTTTAGAGAGTGAATTTGACGATTTAACCCAATCCATAGGGTATGTAGCCTATACAAAACCGAAGATTTTTATTTACAACTCCAATCAGGAGTTGCTAGAAAGTAATTTAAACCTTAATACAAACAACTATACTGTTGATGGACAAACCTTCTTCAGTAAGCTCTTAACTGAGGCTGCTTATGTGGGCTCCTGGGAAGAATTTAAGAAAGAGTTGATATATAAAACCTCTAAAATCATCATTGAAGAAATGCTTTACGGCTCTAGCATTTCAGATGCCTTCCAATCTAACCTAGTCAACAATTTTCCGGATTGGTTTATCGATGGTGCAGCGAAATACCTGGCCTATGGCTGGAGCAGAGAGATGGATGATTTTGTCCGCCATTATTTAAGAGAAAACGATAACCCTAAACTCTTTAAACTTCAAAATGAGGAGGCCGGTCTGGTAGGACAATCCATTTGGAATTATGTGGTGGAGAAATATGGGAGAAGGTATATTTCAAGTATTTTAAATCTAAGCAGGATCAATAGAAATGAGGCGACAAGTATAGCCAATACCCTTGGTAGAAAATTCAAAGACTTTTCTACAGAGTGGGCCAAGTTCTACAGGGATATAAATTCAGGAGTTTTTGAAACCTTCAAAGACATCAATGAGCAAAATGTAATTAATGTGACGCCAAAAAATCGTTTTGGTGAAATCACAGGCATAAGCTTTAGCCCTGATGGCAAAAACCTAGCATATGTAGAGAATGTGGAGGGGAAATTTAAAGTCAAAATTAGGGAGGTAGCTACAGGTAGAGAAAGTGTGATTTATAAAGGCGGCTATTCCTCTTTTGAGCAAGATGCCGATTATACTACCCCGGCTATTGCTTGGAGAGATACCCTGAATTTAGTAATAGGGACATTCAAAAGAGGGGTGACCACGCTAAGAATGAGGGCCATAGACGGTAGTAGTCAAGATAAAATATTTTTAAGAAATATTACACAGGTTTTAGACCTGAACTTTTCACCCGATGGCCGTACCATGGTACTTTCTGCCATCAACAATGGAAATACAGATGTGTATACCCTGAACATGAAAGGACAGGGGAGAAGAATTACAAATGATGTGTTTGATAATAGAACACCGATTTATCTCAATGATTCCACAATAATATATGCTTCCAATAAAGTTGACTTAGCGGATAGTCTGCTTGCAGGAGTTATTGATGTGCACAACTTTCCTGATTATTATAACCTGTTTCAGCTTAGTTTAGGGGATTCAATTTCAGAATCGAGATTGACAAATTTGAACCATGTTAACCTTTACCCCGAAAAGCTGAACAATGCAACCATTTTATACCTTAGTGAGCAGAGTGGGATTACCAATTTGATGCGCTTGGGATTAGGGAGTAATGTTTCAAGTCAAGTTTCTGCCTTTAACAATAGTTTGGAATCTTTTGATTATGATGTGGAAAACAACAAGTGGGCTTATTCTATAAAGGATGGAAGTCGCAGTAAGCTCATATTGGAAACTTTTCCCAACATGGATCAATTTACTCCAAGTACTCCTAGGGTTCAATTGGAACAGGCCAAGGCAGTAAACAAAAGAATTTCAGACCGAAGAATTCAGCGGCAAGAGGAAGAGGAGGTAGAAGTTGAAGAACCCACAGCTCTCCCCGCAGATCAGGATGTTTTGTTGACGCCTGCTGATACCAGTGTTGCCGGTGTTGATCTTGAAGGATTGTTGTCTGGAGGAGATTCTCAGGTGCTGGAAGAAACGAATTTGCCTGAAAGTATATCGACAGAAACGGACAGTGTTCCAAGTCAAGCCAATCAAAAGACCACGGCCATAAACGTTGATCGATTGAGATTTGAAACCGAAGGGGGGCTGGATACAGACAATTACACTTTTGATACCATTCCTAATCTTTATGGACAGCAGTCGGCCAAGCCTACAGAAGATCCTTCAGGACTTGCTGACCGTAGGAGCAATATTTTAGATGCTTTCAGGCAGCAAAACATGGTGAAGCGGGTTCAAGGTCCCAGAGATTATGTGCCTCAATTCATTACAAGTAGCTTGAATACCTCATTTGTGATTGATCCGTTGAGGGGGTTTGGGCTAAAGCTAAGTGGGCAAATGACTGATTTGTTAGACAATCATGCCATCAAAGGAGGGATACTAACAGCACTTGATTTTCGTTCAGGCAGTGACCTATATTTCGAATATGAATACAGGAAATACAAATTGGACATAAGTGGCAGGTTTGATCGAAGATCAATCATGAGGAGTGAAGGAGACCTTACTTTTCAGAAATATGTGCTAAGCAAAACAGAGGTAGGTGTTTCTTATCCATTGTCCACAAGTGCCAGGGTAAGTCTCTCACCATTTATTGCCAAAACCCAATATTTTAATTTAAATCCTGACTCAATCATTAGAGGAGGTGATGGTCCTCAAAATCGATTGGATGTAAATTATGCCGGTGGAAGTGCAGAAGTGGTGGTGGATAAAACCAGACAGTTGGGCTTGCATATGGAACAAGGTTTCAAGGGTAAAATAGGCATGTTGCATTATCAGGGGCTGAATCACAGTGATAGGTCTTTTAGCAATGTTTACCTTGATCTAAGAAATTACCAAAAAATTCATAAAAACATTACCTTGGCCACCAGGCTTTATGCCGGAAGCTATTTTGGTCGAAACCCACAACAATACTTGGTTGGAGGAATGCAAAATTGGTTGTTTAATAAATTTTATCAGCCGCCGACCAACCGACCGGAAGTATCACCTATAAGAAATGAGGATGGTGTGGAAAATTCTAATCTTCTTTTTACCGAATTTGTGGATTTACGGGGTTTTGACTATGATGAAATCCGAGGAAATAATGTCATTACCTTCAGTTCTGAATTAAGGATTCCATTGTTTTCTTATTTGTCTAGGGGGAATATTACTTCGAATTTTATCAGGAATTTCCAATTGGTAGGTTTTTATGATGCAGGCTCTTCTTGGTCAAACTCGGCACCTTGGGAGCGTGTCAATGATCAGAACACTGAAGTGATCAATACGGAGGGTTCTCCTTTTGTAATTACATTAAACAATTTCAATAACCCTTGGCTCCAAAGTTATGGTGCTGGTGTAAGAACCGTTTTGTTAAATTATTACGTAAAGTTTGATGCTGCCCGACCCATACGAAATTATTCGGTTGAAAAAACGAGATTTTATGTAACTTTGGGTTATAATTTTTAGATACAAAATCTTTTGAGATGATAAAATCCATGACAGGCTTTGGCCTGGCGGTATATGAGGACGACAATTATACGGTTCAAGTAGAAGTTAAAACGCTTAATTCCAAGTTTTTAGACCTTAATTTTAGGGCTTCCAAGCAGTTTTCAGAGAAAGAAACGGAAGTCAAAAGTGCCGTTTCAGGAATCCTTGAAAGAGGCAAAGTCAATGTATCCATTGAATTCAACTCTAAAAAAGAAGATGACCTTCCCATAGTTATACAGGAAGAACTTTTTCAGAAGTATTATCAGAAATATTCAGAAATGGCCGCAATGGTGAATGGGACTACTGATGATATTTTTAAGCTTGCGCTACAGTCTCCAGGAGTCAGTACTGTAAATGTAGAGAAGGCTGATTATAATGAGGGTTGGAAAGTTATTTTACCGGTACTTAACGATGCCTTGAAAGATTGTGATCAATTTAGAATCAATGAAGGAGCAGTTCTGATGGAGAAATTTCAAGATAGCCTTTCCATTATCACCGATAATTTAAATAGCATTAAAACCTTGGTCCCTGTTCGTAAAAACCGATTGATTGAAAAAATTAGAAACAACTTTTCAGAATGGGTTAAAGATCAAGATTTTGATAGAAATCGATTTGAACAAGAACTCATTTATTATTTTGAGAAATTAGACATTACTGAGGAGATCGTAAGGTTAGAAGCCCATTTGAACCTTTTCGCTGGAGTATTGAAATCTCAAAAGTCTGAAGGTAAAAAGATGGGGTTTGTCAGTCAGGAGATGGGAAGAGAGATCAATACCATCGGTTCCAAAGCAAACGATTCTTCTATTCAACATCATGTGATCAATATGAAAGATGAGCTGGAGAAAATTAAAGAACAGGCCTTGAATATAATTTGATAAGGGATTTTACTCCATTATCCATTTTATTATTGCCTTTTTCCATTTTGAATAGGGCGCATATTTTATGTTTGGTTCAAACCAAAAAGGTTTGTCTAAAATGCTTTTATAATGGGTAAATGAGTCAAATCCGGCCTTCCCGTGGTAACTGCCAATTCCACTAAACCCAACCCCTCCAAAGGGTAGCTTGCTATTGGTTAAGTGCATCACACTGTCATTTATAGCACCACCTCCGAAGGATAATGTTTTCAATAACTTCCGTATGGTTTTTCTGTTTTTGGAGTAAATATAGCAGGATAAAGGTTTAGGTCTTGATTTCACCTCCTCTATGGTTTTTTCCAGTCGGTCAAAGGAGATGATGGGTAAAATTGGGCCAAAAATCTCTTCTTTCATTACTTCATCAGTAAAAGAAACATTATGGAGGATTGTAGGGCTGATAAAGCTCTCCTCTCTATTTAAATTTCCTCCAAAATAGACCTGTCCGCTTTCAACTAGTTTGCTGAGCCGGTCAAAATTTTTGGTGTTTATTATTTGCAAATAATTTTCATCAATGCCATGCTCGTTCTCAAAGGATGCTTCAATTTCCATCTTTAAGGCATCTAGAAATGCTTGTTCGATGGACTTGTCTACCAATACATAATCGGGACTGATGCAGGTTTGGCCTGCGTTTAAGAACTTGGACCAAACGATCCGCTTGGCAGTCATTTTTAGGTCAGCATCTGCGAGTACAAAAGTTGGACTCTTTCCTCCAAGTTCTAAAGTGACCGGGGTCAGATGTTTGGCTGCAGCTTGATAAATTATTTTTCCAACCGGTATACTTCCGGTGAAGAATATTTTATCAAAGCGATGTTCTAGCAAAAGATTAGTCTCTTGTACGCCACCCTCAACAACATGAAAGTAATTTTCCGGAAAATTATCATTGATTAAATTAGCCATCACTTTAGAGGTGTTGGCTGGTAATTCACTAGGCTTAAGAATTACAGTATTACCTGCAGCAATAGAGGTTATGGCCGGCAATAGGGATAGCTGATACGGATAATTCCAAGCCCCAATAACCAATGTTACCCCCAAAGGTTCCGGAATGATATAGCTTTCCGCAGGGAAATTTACCATGCCGGTAGTTACCTTTTTCCGTTTACTCCACTTTTTTGTGTATTTAATGAAGCTGTTGATTTCGTGGTATAGGAGGGATAACTCCGTAGTGTAGGTTTCAAATTCTGATTTCTTGAAATCTTTATAGATAGCTTCATAAAGTAAATCCTCATTTTCTTTTAAAATGGCCTTAACCTTTTCTAACTGGCTGAGTCTAAAATCTACATTTTTGGTTTGATCTGTGTTAAAAAAATCCCTTTGTTGAAGAAGTAGTTTTTCCATGTCCATCTTAATAGTGTTTCTTAATCAGCATAAAATTGGCAATACCTATAGCACTGTATCAAGTATTATTCCATATTAAACAAGGAAGGACTTATATAAGGTTTAAAAGATAATTTGCGCACTTATTTTAACCGCAAAGGGTTTGACTGAAGGTTCATCCAAATAGGTCATTCTGTGGAAGAAATCCACCCTAAAGAATTTGAAAATATTCTCTATACCATAGCCTAATTCCAAGAAGGGTGTCTCAGGATCTAAGCTTCCATAAGTTTGCAAAGGAAAACCTTCCGGATCCATTACAGGGACGCGAGAAAGGTTTGCATCACTTACTGATCCAAACAATAGATTTGCATTCGCGACTGCCCTCCATTTTAATTTTCTAATTAAAGGGATTTTATTCAATAAAAAACCTTCAAAAAAGTGCCGGTATCGAAAGCTGAAATATTGATCAGATGTAAATTCATTGAAGTTCATGGTATTGAAGGCTGCCGATGTATAGAAAAGAGTTTCATTGCCCAGGTGGTTTTCCAGTACGGGGTAGGGCACCTCTCCATAGACTTTTCCTGCTGCCGCCTCATACCTTGAAATCCCCAACATGCCCATGTTTAGCTTCTGAGAAATGGAAATATTCAGCTTAGAATAATTGTATTCTCCCCTGAGCCATTGAAAGCCTTTGCTGTAGTTGATGGCAAAAATAGGCCATTTCGCTGGTCCCAGAGATATTCTGTCATTGTCATTAATAATAAAAGTTTCATCCCTTCCATAGCGAAGCCCTATTTTACCTTCAGTTGTTTTGAATGTTGACTTTAGCTCCGAAGCTCCATCGTCTAAGTAATAAAAATTAAACAATGGGTCAAAATGGTTTGATTTGATGCTTCCCATTATGGTAAACCCTTTGAACAATTCTCGTTTTATGTCCAGTCTGTAATTGGTGGAAATGAAAGGTTTCCTGAATGTTCCAAATCGGCTAGCAGCCAAGAAAATGCTGTTCCCTTCCAGACTTTCCATTTCCAAGCCTACCTGATCAATTTCCTTCTGAGTAGAGATTTTTACTGTTGTCCACCTTTCTCTATCCATAATCTTGGTAATTGATCCGGAGTATTTCAGCCGCTTGTCCAAAAATCCATAAGCAGCATAGCCTTCAATTTTCCATTTATCGCTAAACTTTAAATTTGTTCGGAGACCTGCGCCTACGCGTATCCCTTCAACATTATTGTAATTGAAGAAACCGGGCCAAGGTCCTACATCTAATTTCCCTATAGGTAAATAACCACTTGCCAGAAATTTTAAGCTTTCCGAATAAAACCGGATAACGGGGATTTTTTTCAAGGTATCTACCATCTGTAAAACAGCCAGTTCTTCCTCACTAAGGGGATCTCGACGGTTTTTATTCCAAAAATCTTCTCCTTCAACGTCAAAGTCAGGTTGAAGCACTACAGCCTGATTAAAAAAGGAGGTAGGTTTGGGATTACCTGTTTGAATACTATCAACAGAAGTGTAAAACTTGGCCAACAGACCGGCGGTTTTAGGGGTTATCTGCCCTATTTTAACTTGGACCCTGGTTTTAGAAGGGATAAGCGCGCCGGGCTCTGTAGGTGTAAGCTCTTGTTGAATTTTAATTCTTTCTATAAAATTGAGATTGGCTTCTTTAGGAATGGTCAGGTCGACTTGCTTTAAGGCATACGTGTTTTTATTGATCCAAATGGTGCCCGTAAAAGCCAAATCTTGAGTTCTTAGTGGATAAACTTGTAAAACATAAACAGAATCATCACCAATTTTAGTTGAATCTAGAAGGTCATAATCATAGAATCCTTTCCAACCATCAGCAATGGGGGATACAAATTCTTTTTCCAAGATGCTTATCCAATTTCGGTAAAAATTATACTCCTGAAAAGCAGCTCCTGTGATTTGGGAGACGGTGGCACCATCTGTTATGCCAACACCTGTAATCTTCGATTTTTCAACCACTTCCTTCTTTAATTCAGGATTGTTTCTAAAGTAAAAAGAAGAAAGGGTCTCAGAGAAAAAGACAGGCAAGATTTTTTCACCTTCATCATTGGTCAGTTGCTTGATGGAATCCAATACAGCGGTGACTTTTTTTACTGCCTTTCTTTTAGTAAATGCCTCAGAAACATGGTCAATATCAATTTCTATTTTGGTATAATTTTTTGTTTGATAGGCATCAAGCTTTCTTTTGTCAAAACGCTTTCTTTTGTCCACGGCCTTCCTAATAATGTCAAAAGCAGGGTTTTCACCTGCTGTAAACACAAAGGCCTCCAATTCATAATCCGATGGACGGAGTTGAAAATTGATGGTTTGTTCCTTACCGGGCCCAATGACTTTCGTTTGTGAATTATAGCCGATATAAGTGACTTCCAAGCTGTCTGCCCTATTGTTGCTTTCTAACAAATAATTACCTTCAAAATCAGTAGAAATACCGGTGCTAGTACCTTGTAGGAGTACAGATGCAAAGGGAATAGGATCACCTGTCTCAGCATCGGTGATTTTGCCTTTCACCACCAATTGTCCGAAAGAAGGAAGGGATGCAACCAGGGCAAGTATTAAAAATAAAAATCTTGTTTTCAAATTTCAGAAGTTAATTATTTCCTTTGGCTAAAAAGAATTTACCATAGGTTGTTAATCGAAATTAGTCGGTAAAAGTTCTGAATTGAAGAATAAAATTTTAAATTATTGCTGTGCTTTTTATTAGCGAAACCTGAAAAAAATGCAACTAAATAGTTTTCAAAAGGTATTGAACCAGAGTTAGGGAGTGGGAGTGTGAGGAATCTATAGTGGGTAAAGGAATCGGAAATAATGGGCGACTTAATTTGACAAATTGGTATTAATCTCAGATTTATTAAGCTCTCAGGTACTTTAGTTTTCTGATTTTCTCTATCAAAAACTATTTTAAAATGTAAACAAAAATAATTTGTCGAGTATAAAAATAACGATTCTCGTGTATTTTGTGTTATTTTGAGGTCGTATTGTGAACTTAATACCTCAATAATGAAAAATGAATCACTTTCCTTCAAGGTTTATTCAGAACTTAGAAGGAAAATATTGTCCAATCACCTGGTATCCGGTGTTCGCCTAAAAGAAGATTATTGGGCGACTCATCTGAATGTAAATAGAATGGCGGTAAGAGAAGCGTTGAATCGTTTGTTGGGGGAAAACTTGGTGGTATTTGGGAAGAAGGGTGGTTATTTTGTCAAAAGCCTAAGACCTGAAGATGTCAAGGAGATCCGTGAGGTAAGAGAAATTATCGAGTTGGGCGCATTGCGATTGATTTTTCAAAAACAGGATCAGAAAGACATTGCCATCCTGGAAGAAATATGCGATGATTTTACAACAATGTATAAGCGTGAGTATTTTGAAGGGGCCTGTGAAGCAGATGTGAGGTTTCATGAGAAAATGATTGAACTGTCTGGTAATGCGAGACTAAAGCAGATTTATCAAATGAGCAATATCCCACTTTTTCACCAGAAATTGGGACAAACCCAGGTTCATATGAGTGATTATGAACATACAGATGAAGAGCACAGAGAGATCGTGGCTGCCCTTAAAAATAAAGACTTTAATGAAGCTGAAGAAAAGCTAAAGAAGCATTTGCTTAGAGGTGAAATGGCTTCTTTAGATTTGTGATTTTTGGTGTTGAGAGCAAGATGAACTTGCAGGATCTAATAGGGGGTAGCAACTTAGTGATTACGAGAAAAAAGTATTTTTTAATTGAATTTCACGGGATGTCATTTTACCAGAGTGATATTTATTAGGTGAATTGAAGTCACTGGTCTAACTGTCTGAAAATAAATAGTGTGTATTTCGATTGAAATAGAGTTGATATTTTATTTCCGCTTTATTTTGTCCTCGTATTTACATGATTATGTTTTTTATGTAAACAAAAAAGTATATTTTTGGTAAACAAATTATTTTTAATTACAACTTGATTATAGCGAGGTTTTATTGTGTCTGGCTAAGTTGACATCGTATATTATTTTAAACTTGTTAATTAAGCTAAGCAGATTTGAAATGTGAAAAAAGTTGTGGTAAAAATAAGTTGTATACATCAGCATTGGGGCTTGTCTTAATTCAAAATCCAAAGTATTACCTCAGGTTTGGTGACCATTGAATGAATCCAGTTGCCTGATTGGGGAATTATCAATCGTACAGAATTATCATTATTAAATTTTATTATAACTATGAAATCAAATTCATTGTCGGGAAAACAAAGAAGAAATTTTTTGAAAACAGCAGGAATGCTAGGTGCCTCAATGGTAGTGAGTCCTAGGTTTGCCTTTGCAGGCCAACCCAAAAGTGATAGAAAATTAAGAATGGCCGTTGTGGGAGGTAGATTTGGCGCTAGCTTTTTCTTTCATGAGCATCCCAATTGCGTAGTGGAGGCGGTTAGTGATTTACGAAAAGACCGGAGAGAAAAGTTGATGGAAGTGTATAACTGTTCCAAAAGTTATGACTCTCTGGAGCAATTAATTAAAGATCCAAAAGTAGAAGCGGTATTCGTAGCTACTCCAGTACCTGATCATGCTGAGCATGTACTTGCTTGTTTGAATGCGGGCAAGCATGTGTTATGTGCAGTGCCGGCTGCGATGAGTCTAGAAGATTGTGAAAGACTTAGGAATGCTGTTAATAAAACAGGTCTGACCTATATGATGGCTGAAACAAGTGCTTACCATCAAGTGGTCATTTCAGCACGGAAATATTATAATGAAGGGAAATTTGGCAATATATTCAGGGTAGAAGCCGATTATCATCACCCAGGTCTTGAGGTGCTTTTTTATGAGGATGGAAAGCCTACATGGAGACATGGTATGGCCCCAATGATGTATCCTACCCACTGTACGGCTTACCATATTTCTGTTACAGGAGAGCGATTTACGGACGTAAGTTGTCTTGGTTGGGGAGATGATAGTGAAGCTTTGAAAGGTAACCCTTATAACAATCCATTCTGGAATGAAACTGCGCTCTTCAAAACCAATAAAGGCAATGCCAGCAGGATGTCTGTATGTTGGAGAGGAGCTTTGATGGGGACAGAAAGGGGAGAGTGGCATGGAGATAAAATGAGTTTGTATGCAAGAGATCCACATGGGCTTGATGAAGTGAAAATCAATGCTTCTGAAGAATTGGGAAGAGATGATGCAGGATTTTTGTTTAAGCGAGCAGAAAAAGAGGATTACCAACAGCAAGATTGGTGGGATACGGATGCTTTGCCTAAGTTAATGAGACACAATAGTGGACATGATGGTTCACATACCTTTATCACCCACGAATTTGTGGAATCAGTAATTAACGAGAGACAGCCATTGGTAAACATACATGAAGCATTGGCTTATACTGCTCCTGGTATAGTTGCCCATCAGTCGGCATTAAGGGGAGGGGAGAACATGAAGATCCCAACATTTGACATATAATTGACATCCTTAGTGGGTGTACTTAATAATTCAATTTAGTATTATGAATAATTGGCCAAAATCAAAAGCGTTACTTAATACAAACGAGAAATGGATCCCCGGAGGTGTTGTTTCTTTAAATCGTAAATCAGACCCTAATATTGCTTTTACCAAGGGTAAAGGCAGTAGAATTTGGGATATTGATGGGAATGAATACATCGATTATCAAGCAGGCTTCGCTTCGGCTTTTTTGGGCCACAATGATCCGGATATCAATGGAGCAGTAAAAAAATCCATGGATAACCATGAGGTGTTGATGGGTGCCGGGCCTACTACCCACGAAGGGGAGTTGGCAGCCTTGTTTTGCGCATGTGTGCCTACTGTTGAGAGCATTCAAGTGACCTGTACCGGTTCAGAAGCTACTTATCATGCCATTCGAATTTCAAGAGCAGTTACTGAAAAAGACCATGTCATTATCATTCAGGGAGGTTACAATGGCTGGCACAATGATGTCTCTGCAAATGTAATGAGTAGTCTGGAAGATATAGGGCCTAGGGTTTCACCGGGAGAGTATCTTTATGATTCATTGTCAGCAGGGATTCCACAAGGCCATAAAGACCTGATTCACGTAGTCAATTTCAATGATCTGGAATCAATAGCTTATGTGGTTGAAAAATATCCGGTAGCCTGTATAATTCTCGAACCGATTTTACAAAACATTGGAATTGTAAAACCAAATGAGAATTACCTCAAGGGGCTTCGTGAAATGGCAGATGAGAAAGGTTTTCTTTTGATTTTTGATGAAGTGAAAACAGGTTTTCGCCATGCTTTAGGTGGTTATCAAAGCATTTGTGGAATAACCCCAGATTTAAGTTCCTTTGGTAAGGCTGTGGCCAATGGTTACCCAATAGGTGTGATTGGAGGAAAGAAGAAGTACATGGATTACTTTAACCACCCTGAGAAAGGAAAAAGAGTATTGATTGCTGGGACTTTTAATGCCCATCCCTTTACAGATGCTGCTGCTATTGCTACTTTGAAAAAATTGTCTTCACCGGAATTTGCGGTTTATGACCATCTGGAAAACATGGGGGAATTATTGGAAAAAGGTTTGATTGATATCTTTAATCGTTATGACAAGCCTTTTAAAGTGGCACGCATTAAATCGGCTTATTGTGTTTACTTTATGGACCATGCTCCAGTAGATTTCCATGACATTGTGTTGAATCATGATTTTGAGTGGGACAAAGCCTATAGAAATGAACTCATTCATGAAGGTGTCTATAATTTCCCTTTGCCTATCAAACAAGGTAGCATTTCCTTTGCTCACACCGAAAAAGACATCACCGAAACGCTGGATAAAACTGAGAAAGTAGTGAAAAAACTTATGAATAAATAGGTCTGAATTCAGACTTATTTATTCAGGTGTACTGAGGAATGGGTTTTCAAAAAAATATAAAATAATATGCCTGGTTCATTTAAAAACCATTGTGTGATCATTAGCGGTGCCCTTGGGGATATTGGTAGGTCCATAGTAAAAGCTTTTGTTCTGAAGGGAGCGAATGTGGCTTTGGGAGATGTGAAAGAAAACGATGAAGCACAAGCGTTTTTGGCTAGCCTAAATCTTTTAAATCCTGAAGTGAAGGTTTTTTATGACCGTGTAGATGTACGAGACCCTGACCAAGTGAAGCAATGGGTTGAACGGGCAACTGAAGAGCTGGGGGCCCTGGATATAATTATCCCAAATGCTGCCACAGTAACCATAAAAGGAATCATGGATATTAGTCCCACGGAGTGGTCTAATGAATTGAAAGTGAATCTTGATGGGGCATTTTACCTTTCAAGATTTGCCAGTGAAAAGTTGCTCCACGGCAAAGTGTCAGGAAGGTTGGTTTTCGTGGGAAGTTGGGCTGCAGAAACTGTACACCAAAACCTTCCCACTTACAGTGTGTCAAAAGCAGCATTAAGGATGTTGTCCAAATCCCTGGCACTAGAACTTGCTCCTAACGATATTCTGGTAAATGAAATTGCTCCCGGCTATGTGGATGCGGGTTTGAGTAAACAGGTATTAGACGGCAATGAATCAGCAAAGCTAAAAGCGACAGAAAAAGTACCTGTCAAAAGAATTATGCACCCAGATGAAGTTGCCAGTAGTGTACTCTGGTTATGTGATTTTGACAATAAAAACATGACTGGTAGTACCCTGCTTATGGATGGCGGATTGTCCTTATTGTCCTAAATTATTTTCCAATATGAGTTCTGCTAATACTAAGAAAAAACAATTAATTAGGCCTTTTGAAGGAGAATTTGGAATAGGGCAAAGGGATATTACCCCTCCTATTGGTATCAATAATAAAAACTGGGGAGCTTCTTCCCAGGCAACGGCCACAGGTATTCATCAGCCATTATTGGTTACCTGTATCAGCATTGAGACTAAAAGTAACCCTTCACCCATGGTCTTTTTGTCGGCAGATCTTGGCTGGTGGAAAAACATGGAGGATGAAGCCTATGTTAGGAATTTTATCCTTGAAAAAACAGGACTGGAGGAGGCCTCACTTTTGTTTTGTTTCTCTCATACCCATGCAGGGCCCAACCTTAACAGGGGCGACAAAGACAAGCTCGGTGGAGAACTGATAGCTCCTTACTTGGATACCTTGAGGGAAACATGTACAGAATTAATCAAGGAATGCCTACGGAATAAAGTTTCGGGAATACTGGCTTGGGAATATGGTACCTGTAATCTGGCCAAAAACCGAGATTATTATGAGCCGGAAAGTAATCAGTATTTTGTTGGTTACAATTCCAGTAAACCTGCCGATGATACCTTACTTGTAGGGAGAATTACGGATACTGCTGGAGGGATAATGGGTACAATTGTGAATTATGCTTGCCACCCAACCACCTTAGCTTGGGACAACCTTAAAATTTCTCCAGACTTTCCAGGTACTTTCAAAAAGGTAATGAAAGAAAATACTGGAGCTCCAAGTTTGTTCATTCAAGGAGCCTCTGGAGACCTTGCTCCAGCAGAGCAATATTCAGGAAATGTGGCGCTTGCAGAAAAGCATGGTCGGCAATTGGCATTTTCCGCTCTGGCTGTACTTGAAAGCATGTCAGCTCCCGGGGAAGCGCTTTTTTTCAAGGAAACAGTTGCTTCTGGTGCTCCATTGTCCATTTGGAAATCTAAGCCAATTCCTGCCGCAAGCAAAATGTCGGCTGAAATGATCACTATTGTATTGCCATTAAAGCCTTGGCCATCTATCAGGGAACTTAAGCAATCGATCAATGAATGTGAGGATCCGGTATTAAAGGAGCGGCTTATCCGCAAGCTAGGAGTGAGGCGTTCAATTGGAGATGGAAATACAGTAACCGTCAAGGTTTGGTATTGGCAATTGGGAGATTGCCTGTTTGTAGGGCAACCCAATGAGGCGTATTCAGTTTTCCAGCAGACCATTCGAAAACAATTTTCACCATTACCGGTAGTCGTGGGAAATATTGTCAATGGCCATATTGGGTATTTGCCACCAAAGGAGTATTACGACAAGGACATGTACACGGTGTGGCAAACACCTTTTGAGGCTGGAGCTTATGAAGTTTTGGTTCAAGAGGTATTGAATAAAATGAAGAGTAAATTCTGATTAGTCTTAAAACAATATGGAATCCAATTTTACGAATTTAGACCTAGGGATATTTATCCTCTACATTGTAGGAATAATAGGTCTAGGGCTATATGCCTCCAGGAAAAGTACCGGTGAAAGTAAACGTGATTATTTTCTAGCTGGTGACAAACTTCCATGGTGGATGATAGGAGGAAGTATTATTGCTGCCAATATTAGTAGCCATCACCTAGTAGGAGTGATGGGAGTGGCTTATGAAAGAGGTTTTGTGGCTATTGTAATAGAGTGGGGGGCAATATTGGTAGGTTTTAATGTCTTGTTATGGGTGTTTTTACCTTTTTATATAAGGAATGGCTTTTATACTATGCCGGAGTTTCTGCAAAAAAGGTTTGGTGGAGGAGCCAGGACAACCTATTCGATTTTGGTGCTTTTGACTTATATTTTTGTAGAAATAAGTGCAGTACTTTATCTGGGAGCCATTTCCCTGCAATCTTTGCTGGGAATACCGATGTTGGCTAGTATTCTGTTTTTGGCCGTATTTACAGGGATCTATACTGTTTTGGGAGGCTTAAGAGCGGTCGTTTGGACCGAGATGCTACAACTAGCAGTGTTGGTGCTAGGGATGGTTGCTTTGTCCTATTTTACCATAGATGCATCAGGTGGATTTGAGGCCATTGTAGCATCTTCAAAGGATTGGGAGCTGATGTTGCCGGCCAATGATCCTGATTTTCCCTGGACCATGTATTTGGGAGGATTACTTTGTATTAGTATCTTTTACAATGCAACCAATCAGTTTATCGTTCAAAGAACCCTGGCGGCAAAAAATGAATGGCATGCGCGGATGGGGGTGATTTTCGCAGATTACCTGAAGTTTTTAATTCCCCTATTGATTATTATACCCGCCATAGTGGCACCCAAAATATTCCCTGACCTTGAAAAGCCAGACTTGCTCTTTTCCATGCTGGTTGAGCACTTGCTTCCTACAGGTTTGGTAGGGCTGGTGATGGCAGGACTAATAGCGGCAATTATGTCGCACTTATCAGGAGCCATAAACTCTTGCACGACTATATTGACAATAGATGTTTATTTGCCGTATTTTCGTCCCAATGCTTCTGAAGCAGCCTCCATTCGATTTGGTCGAATAACTGGAGTATTGGTTATTTTGATTGGGATTTTGTGTACCGGTATCCTTGTATTTTATTCTGAAAAACCCATATTTATTTATCTGTTAAATGCGTATGGCTTGTTTACCCCAGGAATTGCCACCATGTTTTTGATGGGGATATTCTGGAAAGGAACAACCCATGCCGGGGCCTTGTCGGCGGGTCTGCTTACTATTCCTTTGTCGCTATTGGTGGAGTATTTCTTTCCGGAAATGCCATTTTTTAACAGAACAGGGATTGTATTCTGGACATGTATGCTATTGTGTGTATTGGTCAGTTTGATGAGCAAAAGAAAGAGTGAAGTAGAATTGGAAGGTTTGATTTGGACCAAAGAAAGCTTATCGCTACCCAAAAGTGAAAGAAGCCAACAAAAAGGGTGGAAAAACCCACTGATCTGGTGGGCCATTGTGATGGGTATGGTTTTGTATTTCTACATCAAATATGCTTAGTACGGTTTCTTGAACTTATATAAACAAAAAAACTACATCTTATTATAGAAAACCTATTGCATATTATTGGTCTATGCGATTGATGAAGAGGTGATTTTTGAAGTGGGACGGCTGTGTTTTAATTGGTTTCCTACATTTAGGTCTGATGGTAATATTGGGCTCTCCATTTTCAGTGAAAAGTATTTATCATAAGTGAAGGAAAATTGAAGGGCTTATTGCTCAATCTCAAATGTTCGTTTTGTTAATCGTTCATTTACTTTAATTTCCATTTATAAAAATCTGTTTTGCAAATAGTAAATTCTTTGATAAATTTATCAAAACCCACATTTTACAGATTTTATTAATCCCTCTTTTTTTGCCCTTGATTTGGTGTTGATAATCACATCAGCAATAAATAGATGAAAAGTGAAAAATGGATTTTCAGGGGTGCAAATTGTAGTTTATTACTAGGGTTGATTACTGCTTTCCTTTAGAGGAAATAGATTGAATAAATTAAAATTTAACATGCGAACAAAGAATTTGAGTTTTCCGGTGATTAAAGGCTTTTATAACCATCAAGGTATCACCGTTTTTGTATTAGGCTTTGCCCTATTGCTTTACGCTTGCCAGCCAAAGTCCATTACTGAGGATAGATCTTTGGAAAATGCATTGTCTACTTTTGTTTTAGAGGATGACTTTCAAATTGAACTGATTGCTGGGGAGCCACTTGTGGCAGACCCTGTAGATATGGTAATAGATGAACATGGGGCCATGTACGTGGTCGAAATGCATGGCTATCCATTAGACCTCAGTGGGTCTGGGAAAGTGAAACGCTTGTCAGATACTGATGGTGACGGGATAATGGATGAAAGTGTCATTTTTGCAGATAATCTGGTGGTCCCTACCGGGATCATGCGTTGGAAAAAAGGAGTTATTGTTACAGATCCACCAAATGTTTACTATTTGGAAGACAGCGATGGAGATGGAAAAGCAGATATCAAGCAAACCCTATTAACGGGCTTTGCTCTCTCTAACCCCCAACACAATGTAAACAGTCCTAAATTAGCACTGAATAACTGGATCTATTTGGGGCATGAGCCTGCGGTTACTACGACCATTTATGAAGACTTACTTGGGGATAAAGGAACAGATGTATTTTATCCTGATAAACCGGAGGTAAATAGGCTGTCCCAAAATGCAGGGGGTAGAAGTATTCGGTTTAAACCGGACACCTATGATTTGGAATTGCTAAGTAGTCGTACCCAATTTGGTCATACTGCAGATGCTTTTGGCCATAGGTTTTTAGTGAACAATAGCAATCATATAATACAGGAAGTATTAACCGCAGATTACTTAGATAGAAATCCTCATTTGGTGATTACGGGAGTTACACAATCTTCTTCTGATCATGGCAGTGGAGCAGAAGTATTTCCTATAACTATCAATCCTCAGCACCAGTTATTGACAGATTTGGGTGTGATGACATCTGCATGTGGGCTTACAGCCTACTTGGGAGGGGCTTTTCCGGACAGGTATGAAAGGGCAACCTTCGTTTCAGAGCCGGTCAGTAATTTAGTTCATGTGGATTTTGTGAAAGATGATGGTACAGGTTTTAAAGCTTCAAG
Source organism: Cyclobacterium sp. 1_MG-2023 (assembly GCF_030546805.1). Lineage (GTDB taxonomy): Bacteria > Bacteroidota > Bacteroidia > Cytophagales > Cyclobacteriaceae > Cyclobacterium. Next base: position 258,408 of record NZ_JAUOPC010000002.1, read on the forward strand.
GGAGCATGAAGACAAGGAATTCTTGGCTTCGACAGATGCTTGGTTTCGACCGGTAAATGCCTATGTTGGACCTGATGGGGCATTGTATATAATTGATTATTATCGCCAGATTATTGAACATCCTGAATGGATGGCCGAGGAAGTGGTGCAATCAGGAGCATTGTACAATGGGACAGACCAAGGGCGGATTTATAGGGTGACCCCTAAAGGGACTTCCCCTATTGATTGGTCAGACAAATTGACTTTGGCAACAGCTTCTCCTAAGGAGTTATTAAGTCATTTGTCTCATGAAAATGCTTGGTGGAGGATGAATGCCCAGCGCCTTATTGTGGATCAGAATCTTGAAAGTTTAGTTCCTGCCTTGAAAAAATTAGCAGTCTCAGGAGAAAGTCCCTTGGGCAGACTCCATGCCTTGTGGACATTGCAGGGAATGGATGCTCTAGATCAAGAGACCGTGGTTAGTTCTTTAAAAGACCCCCTTGCCGGGGTTCGGGAAAATGCCGTCAAACTCTCTGAGTTGTTTATTATGAATTCTCCGGATATTGAACCTCAGCTATTGGCATTAAAAGATGACCCGGATCCAAAAGTAAGGTTTCAATTGATGCTTAGCTTGGGCTACATTCAATCAGAGGCAGCTTTTGAGGTACGGAAAAACCTTTTATTCAAAGATATTGACGACAAATGGGTGCAATTGGCAGCGCTTTCAGCACCTTTTTCTCAAAGTAGTCGCTTGATTGACCCGGTTTTGGATCAATATACTGCTACTCCAGCTTATAATGGATTGGTTCAAAAACTAGCGGCTATGGTTGGTGCAAGTATGGATGAAAAAGCCATTTTTAACATGGTGCAAAGAGCCACTCAAAAGAATGCAGGTAATGAATACAATTGGCAACCGGCACTTTTGCGAGGTTTGGCCCAAGGGATAAAAAGCAAAAAACCTGAAGGTTCACATCGTGCTACGGCAGATCTCTTGGCTTCAAGTGTTTTTGCACATCCTTCCATAGAATTGAAAGGTGCAGCCATCCAAGTATTAGAGGGTATAGGCTTGGACAATCTAAGTGGGAAAGAAGAAGCCCTGACCAAGGCAAAGGCAATTGCCATGAACAAATCATTGAGCGGGGAAGAAAGAAGTATTGGGATAAGATTTTTGTCCATGGTCAATATTTCTCAATTTCATGATATGCTTGTAAGTTTGGTTGACCCTAGTGAACCGCTACCAGTTCAATTAGCTGCTTTCCGTACTTTAAGTAAATCCGAAAACGATTCTTTTTCTCAATTGGTGCTCAAGCGATGGGATGGTTTTACCCCTGAACTTAGAGATGCCGCCATTAGTGCCATGATGATGAATGGTGAACGAATTGCTGTTTTATTGACTGCTCTTGAAGATGGTGTTGTTCAAAAAGCAACTATAGGATGGAGAAGAAGTGTAGGCTTGATGGCGAATAAAGATAAAGCACTTAGATTGAGGGCCAGAGCCATTTTGACCCGACCGGAAGGAGAGAGTGAGAAAATCATAGCCAATTACCAACCTGCTCTTGACCTTAATGGGAGCATTGCTGAAGGAGCAACTGTTTTTCAGAAGAATTGTGCGATTTGTCATCAAATGGGAGAAGAACAGGGTATGGCCTTTGGTCCCGATCTCTCTTCCCTTAAAAATAGACGTGCAGCAAGTATCATGAGTGATATTCTCAACCCCAATTTATCCATTGCAGATGGATATGATCTTTGGGAAGTAGAATTGCAAAGTGGAGAGTTGCTTCAAGGGCTTATTTCCTCTGAAACGCCTACGGCCATTAATCTTAGAAATGCAGGTGGTATAGATAAGAGCATTGCTAGGACGAATATTAAATCTTTAAAATTAATTGAAATGTCTGCCATGCCAACGGGGCTTGAGCAAAGTATTTCACTTCAGGAAATGGCCGATTTGTTGGCTTATATTCGAAAAGCTGAATAAGATTTTAAAAACAATATTTCACTCAGTTAAGTAAGTAGGACTTCTATTGTTGAATATGGTTTAAAAACTATTCCTATGGTCTGACTTGGGAAAAAAATAACTCAAATAATCGAATAAAATGATATTTATAAACTATAAACGATTGATGCTTTTGCTGTTGGTTTTTTCAGTCTTTCAGTTGGTAGGTTTTGGGGCTTCCCCAAAACCATTAAATATAGGTTTGGCGCGTGTGTCTATTACCCCTGAAACGCCGGTTAGGTTAACCGGTTATTCAAGTAGGGATATACCATTTGAAGGTGTTCAACATGAGTTATGGGCCAAGGCAATGGCTTTCGGTGATGAAAAGAAGGGGTACCATATTATTATTTCCGTAGACTTATTGGGAATACCTCATAGGGTTACAGAACGGGTTAGGGATGCCCTTGCAAAAGAAATTGGCATATCACCGGCCAATCTTTCAATTTGTGCTGCCCATACCCATAGTGGACCGCAAATTGGAAACATTGTTTCTCATTTTCATAAACCCTTGGACCCGGATGAATTGGCAGATATCTCCCTATATGCGATGGGATTAGTGCCAAAATTAAAAGGCGTAGCTTTAGAAGCTATTGAAAATGCTACCCCTTCCTTGGTTTCTCATGCCAAAGGTGAGGTTAATTTTGCGGTAAATAGACGGACTTCCATTAACCCGAATGGGGTTTCAGATCATTCTTTGCCTGTCATGCGAATCACAGATCTTAATGGTAAAACCAAAGCAGTAATGCTAAATTATGCCTGTCATGCGGTGACCTTAGGGCCCAAAAACAATGTAGTACATGGTGATTGGGTAGGCGAAGCACAACTTCAGGTGGAGGAAAATTTACCTGAAGGAGCCATAGCTATGGTTGTAATTGGTTGTGGGGCAGATCAGAATTCTTCCCCTCGAATGAACAATGAAAATCCTAAAATGGATTTGGTATATGCCAAGGACCAAAGGAAACAGATTGCTGATGAGGTAAATCGTATGTTGGCAGATGAAACGTGGAAAAATATACGCCAACTACCTGAAGGTAAAATGAAATATGTAGAACTCACTTTTGCCAATATGCCAGACCCTAAAAAGTTGGCTGAAGATGCAAAAGGGGCAGGAAGGACAAGTAATTATTCCCTTTTACTATTAGGACGGATGGCAAGAAGTGGCGATATACCAGAGAAAATCAATTATCCCATTCAAGTTTGGGATTTTGGAAAAGATTTGGTTATGATCTTTCTTGCCGGTGAAGTAGTGGTAGATTATGCCATTCGCTTAAAGCAAGAACTGGGAGAAGATCGGGTGTGGGTAAATGCTTATGCCAACGATATGCCCTGTTATATTCCGTCGCTTAGGGTGTTGAAAGAGGGTGGATACGAAGCAGAATCGGCGATGATTGGTTATGAAAAGCCTTCCAAATTCACTGAAGACGTGGAAGAAATAATAATGAATGGCATCTATTCCATATTACCAAAATCAAGTAAATAATGGATTTACTCAAAAACATGCAAACAAAAAACTGTAAGAAAATGCAAAGAATTAGAATCGGGCCTTACCTAACGGTACTTTTTCTCACACTGCTGTTTTCGGTTAAGGCCACTTTTGCCGGAGATTTTAGGGCGGCCATAGTCAAAGAAAATATTACACCGAAAGTTCCCAAACAATTATTGGGATATGGGGCCAGGTTATCGGAAGGGGTTCTAGATAGTATTTACCATCAAATTTTAATATTAGATGATGGGGAGTCCACCTTTGCATTGGTTTCCACAGATATTTGTGTGCTTTCTCCAGCCACCTATGACCATGTTGCAAATTTGGTGGAAAAGCAATTTGGGATACCTCAGAGTAATTTTTGGTGGTCTGTCACACATACCCATTCTGCGCCCGAGGTAGGAGCTCCCGGGCTTCCAGAAGCATTTATGGGGGAACGTTACACCCATCCGATTGATACCAATTATACTGAACTTGTGACGACCAAACTATTGGCGGGAATTGAAAGAGGAATAAATGAATTGGCACCGGCTAGCCTTGGTGTTGGCTGGGGGCACTCAGCAGCCAATATCAACCGAAGAGCCAGAGACATTGATGACAAAGCCTTTTTAGGGATGAATCCTGATGGTCCTGTAGATCGAAGAATTGGGATTTTGAAAATTGTACATCAAGAAGACCATCGCTTAATGGCTACAGTGGCCAATTATGCCATTCATGGCACCGTGTTGGGTGGTGAGAACCTGCTTATTAGTGCTGATGTTCAAGGTGTAGTGTCAAAATATGTAGAAGAAAAAACCGGTGCCCCCTTGATGTTTATCAATGGTGCAGCAGGAAATATTGCACCAATTTATAGTGTTTATCCAAATGCCAGGTCTGGAAGAATGAACCAATTCAGAAGATTGCTTGGAGATAAAATCCTGTCAGCCAATAATGATATTTTGAATTATGAGGATCAAGTTTCTTTTTCTGCTTCAGAGATGGTGTTTTACACGCCAATGAAAGAAGGTTTAAAGTGGCCGGAACCCTTAAATGAATATATTGTAAATGAGGGAGGTACAGCTAAAACCATCAAAGTCCCCGTCCGTTTTATTAACATCAATGACAAAATTGTCATTTGGGCAAGCCCCTTGGAGCTGTTCTGTGAAATATCAAACGAAGTTAGAGAGCGTTCTCCATTTCCATATACCTTTTACTATGGCTATACCAATGGCTGGCTTGGGTATATGCTGACAGAGGAAGAATGGCAATACAAGGGATATGAGCCTACAGTTTCTCCCTATGTTCCTAGTGCAGGTACCAAGTTTGGTGAGGCAGTTTTGTCTTATTTAGAAAGTGAATTAAAAAGTAAACAATAAATCAATCCTGAGATGAAATTAATATTTTCAGTAAGCGCACTCTTAGCAGTATTCTTTGTGTTAAATGCAAATGCACAAAACCCGGATTTTCCATGGCCTGAAGGGAAAAATATGGCCATAAGCTTAAGTTTTGATGATGCAAGGGCCAGTAATCCGGACCCTGGAGCTACCCTTTTGAATGAATATGGAGTAAAAGCTACTTTTTATGTGGTGCCTGCAAGTATGGAGCCGAATATAGAAGGTTGGAAGATGGTGGTCGCAACAGGTCATGAGATTGGTAACCACTCTCTTTATCACCCTTGCAGCGGTAATTTTGTCTGGTCTAGGAATAAAGCTTTGGAAGATTATACTATACAGCGCATGCGGAATGAATTGACAGCTACAAATGATGAGGTTGAGCGATTATTGGGAGTTAGACCTGAAGTCTTTGCTTATCCTTGTGGCCTCTCCTTTGTAGGCAAGGGAGAGGAAACCCAAAGTTATGTGCCTTTGATTGCGGAGATGTTCCTTTCAGGAAGAGGTTGGAAAGATGAGGCCCCTGTTGATCCTTACTATGCTGATATGGCCCAACTAACAGGTATGGAAATGGACAATATGTCCTTTGAAGAAATTTTACCAATTATTGAAGCCGCTGCTGAAAATCGCCAATGGCTAGTGTTGGCAGGTCATGAAAATGGTACGGAAGGTAATCAAACTACCTACCTGAGCATGTTGAGAAAGCTCTGTGAATATGCCAATGATCCTGCCAATGGTGTTTGGATCGCACCGGTAGGGACCGTTGCCAAATATGTAAAAGAAAAAAGGGAAGAGATGGAGGGGAATCTAAATATTCCCGGAATTTCCAAGCCTGCAGCAAATGGAACTGTTTACCTTACTGCAGAGAAAGGTAGAGGAATTGGTCCTGATATTCAATACATGCCTGAGTGGAATGCTTTTGGTTGGTTTACAGCCAAAGATAGGGTAGAATGGGACATGAATCTCCCAAAGAAAGGTACTTATGAAGTATGGATGGATTGGTCCGTTTCGGATGAGGAAGCAGGTAAACCTTTTGTAATAACCTCAGGTGACCAAACCTTGCAAGGTGTTGTGAAACCTTCAGGTTCTTGGGAGACATTCCAAAAGATTAAAGTTGGGGAATTGTTACTGGATGAAGATTTTAATAGGATAATTGTGGCCTCAGGAGAAGGGTTCGATAAAGGAGCTTTAATGGATTTAAAAGCGTTGACTTTGGTTCCGGTCAAGAAGTAAATCGGATTTTGGTTTTGCTAATGATTGAACATGATGCCAAAATCAGGGGGGGGCCATTTCATCCATGAAGAGATCCCCTAAACGAGCAAAAGTCATTCAAACAATCGTTTAAAAGGTGCTTTATATTATAAGTCAATAAGCTTGATTACCTGAAGATAAATAAATGAGGGATTAAACTAGGCGCAAACTGGCGCCTAGTATAAATTGAAAGGTGAAAGAAGCGCTAACTTGCAAATAAAAATTTCTCTGCTTTTTGATGGAAAGAATTTTTGGGTGATAATTAAAATCACGAGATTTAGCAAAGTTTAAAAAAACATAAAACCCTAAGCCATGAAAATTATCTCCTATTCTATTACTTATCCAATCCATTTAAAATGCGAAGTAAATTTACTTTATTATTATGCTTGACTTTATTTATAGCTCCATCGATTTCATCTTTTGGGCAAACTATTAAATCAACCACAGGACCCGTTTTCGATGATTTAGGACCTGTCTATTCCATTGACAATGATGATTTCCCACTAGATGTCAGCCAACAGTTTAAAGCAATATTCGATGTGGAAAGAAAGCAAACAGACCCAAGTGAGCAGAATTCAATTATTTCAAGCTTGCATCGGTATTATAATATGCATGTACGGTCGGGAGTACCTGTGGAAAATATTCATTTGGCTTTTGTCTTGCATGGGGGGGCCACAAAAGATGCCCTGTCTTCTGCCGCTTATAAAGAAAAATATAAAGTAGACAATCCCAATAAAGAATTGATTGAAACACTATCTGAAATGGGAGTAGGTATTTATATATGCGGTCAATCCATGTCTTCCAGAGGGTACAAGAAGGAGGATTTATTGCCCCAAGTGAAAGTAGGGCTATCAGCAATGACCGTGTTGACGGTGTATCAAATGAATAATTATGCCATGATTAAATTTTAATTGAATCTAGGGCCTAAGCAAAGTTGAAGGTAAGTGAAGGATCACCTTTTGCGGAGATTCTTCCTTGCCTTTTATTTTATTTTTTTTGCATCTTCTAAGCCCCATATATCAAGGCTTCTTAATATTTCCTCAAGAGACTTCCCTCTTTCTGTTAAATAGTACTCCACCTTTGGAGGTACTTCAGGGAAAACTTTTCGAGCGATGAGTCCATCTTTTTCCAAGGCCATCACTGTTTGCGTGAACATTTTATTGGAAATACCCGGTACTTTTTTTTGTAATACCCCCGATCGCAAAGGTCCCTTTAAAAGGTGAAATAAAACCAAGGGTTTCCATTTTGTCCCTATAAGGTCCATGGTATAATTGAGTGGACAGTAACTATTTTCTTTCATTTGTTAATTTAATCCATTGAAAATCAATATAACACACCTTTTGGTACGTATGGTACTTTTTTGTAAGTTATTGTTATTTAGGTAAATATAGGTCAATTTTGCAGAATAAATTATATGCTATGACAACAAGTAAAGATTATCCAAAATCATTTTCACACATAGGAATTACTGTTCCGGACATAAAGAAAGCTGTGAAATTTTATTCAGAAGTGATGGGCTGGTATGTGATAATGGAGCCATCAATTGTGAAAAAAGAGAAGGAAACTGCCATTGGGCAGATGTGCATTGAGGTATTTGGAGAGGGTTGGGAAGAATTTGAGATTGCCCATTTGTCAACTTCTGATGGTATTGGTGTAGAGCTTTTTTCCTTTCCTCATGGAGTCAAAGAAGCCCCGGAGTTTAATCCTTTCAATACTGGTCTTTTTCATTTTTGTGTTCAGGATCCCAATATAGAGGCATTAATCGAGAAGATTTTGTCATACGGTGGCAAACAAAGAATGCCGATTAAAGAATATTATCCAAATGACAAACCCTTTAAAATGTGTTATGTGGAGGACCCTTTTGGAATTGTCTTTGAGATTTATACCCACAGCTATGAGCTGACCTATTCTTCAGGTGCCTATGCGAAATAGTATAAGTTGAGGGAAGGAATGGTTTATGTTAACTCTTGCTTCTAAAGCAATTCTATATTACATTAAAACACTAAAGGAAGCCAATTCAGGCTTCCTTTGGTGTTTTATCTGTAAAAATTTTGGTTTTCCTTGGTTACAATGTCAATCGGCATATAATAGATTTTCTCTACAGGAAGATTTAAAGCCAATGAGTGGTACAAGCTCATAATGCCTTTGTATCCTTGCTCTTCCGGTTTATGACAAATTAAGAAGTTGATGGTGCCTTCTTGTAAGTGCTTTTGGTTTTCTTTAAGGAAATCATAACCCACAAGCATGAGATCGGTTAAAGCTTTCTTTTTTAGGTATTCTGCAACAGCAAAGACCCTGGAATTGGTGACAAAAATAGCTTCAATGTCAGGGTTTTGTATAAAAGCCTTTTGGAGGTGTAATTCTACAGATTCCTGATCGATGTCTTGGATGTTTAAATTAACACAGGTTGCCTCGTTTGGAGGACTGGCAAAATACTTTTTAAAACCGGCTTCAATTTGCTCTAAATTGAAGCTTTTCTTTTGCTTGGCTATGTTTACGATTAGTATTTTTGGGTTTTCAGAGAGGCCTAACTTACAAAGACTACCTCCCAAATAACCACTTTCAAATAAAGGAGGTCCTATATAAGAAAGGCTTCCTTGGGCTTCAATATTACTATCAATACACACCACCGGAATATTATTGGCTTTGCAATAAAGAAAGAAATTGTCTGCTTCTTTTACGAAAGAAGGAGACATCAATACCCCGTCAATATTTTTTTCTTTTATTTCTTCAGTAGCCTGTATAAATGAATCTTTCTTTGTCAAATCGAAAAGAAAATTCTCTATGGTTATTCCATATTGCTTAATCTCTGATTCGGCTTTCATTATTCCTTTTAAAGGTGCTTCCCAGAAATCTGAGTAAACAGAGGATTTTGGAATAAGAACTGCAAAATGAAATACTTTTCCGGAAGATAATCTGCTGGCCAATACGTTGGGTTGATAATTCAACTCCTTAATAATTGCTTCTATTTTTGCCTTGGTCTTTGTAGAAACCCCCGGTCGATTGTGGATCACACGGTCTACTGTGGCAATAGATACATTTCCTCGTTTGGCTATTTCCTTTACTCCCGTTTGGCTACTTTGTTTTTTCATATGCATTCCATCCTAATATGTCCTACTTTTGGTAATATTATTCTACCAAAAGAAGTGAAGATTCTATTGGTCTTATTCACAATTGATTGAATTGACATCCAAAATTAAAAGAATAATTGGTTTTACGGCTATAATTTCGAAATAGCTTCGCTTTGCCATCCATAATAATGAATGCCTTTAGCCATTAAATCAAATATTAAGCGCAACTTCCTTTTTTAATACGGCCTCATCTCAATTTATACTTATCTTGGATCTGGACAATTAAATTCCCTATTAATTCGAACTGGTGTAAGTATAATGGGTTGAAAATAAGTTGTTTGATAAGATAAGTCGCATTGTTTAATTTCCCTTTGCGGACATGTATACCTTTAGACATAGGTGTTGAGGTTTGACTTTTATTTCAAGTATTTGTATCCTACAATTTAATTGGTCAATTATATATTTGAACAACTGTCCTCCGCCTGAAAAATGATCTTTTGTTGTAAAGTGTACCGGCCAAATAATAACAATGAGTTATTAAAATTAGAGAAGTGTTTGGTTATTCTTTTGAACATTGTAAAGGAGCTGCCTTTTTAAATTTCCGCTTTAAATGAACCTATTTTAAAAATAGAACTCAAAAAAAGCCTATTTCAAGGTTGATATTTAACGAAAATCTTGATGATACTTAGATTTTTTAAAAAAAATTCGTTTCTTTAATTTTTAATTCGGTAACGTTAACGATATTATAGCTATAGAATGAACTCTCGAAGAAAATTTATATTAACAAGTGCCATGGCTGCATCTAGCCTAAGTCTTTCTGCATTGTCGCCTTTTTCATATGGTAAAAACGAGAAAAACCCTCTAAAAGTAGGGTTGATTGGTTGCGGAAGTAGGGGAGTGGGCTTGGCTACTTTAATGAAAAATTTGCCAATGATTTCTCTTGTGGCATGTTGTGATACAATTAAGGCCAACCTTGACAAAGGTCTAGCTCATGCAGACAAGGGGGCAAAAGGATATGCTGATTATAGAGAACTGCTTGACCAATCCGAAATAGAGGCAGTGATTATTGCTACTCCATTGTTTTTGCATTTTCCAATGGCAATGGACGCAATTGATGCAGGTAAGCATATTTATGTAGAAAAAACCATCACCTACTCCATAGAAGAAGCTGAAAAATTAGCGGATAGAGTGAATGGCACTTCTACCATATTGCAAGTGGGGCACCAGTACAGGTATTATGCACTCTATCATAAAGTAAAAGAAATAATCGATAAAGGCTGGTGTGGGCAAGTAACCCAATACGAATGTCAGTACCATAGCAATCAGGATTGGAGGAGACCGGTAAATGATCCTGCCATGGAAAGGCATATCAACTGGAGAATGTATAAGGAGTATTCAGGTGGGTTAATGACAGAGCTTTGTGCACACCAAATAGATATTGTCAATTGGTTTGTAGGAGCGTCTCCTGAAAAAGTTACCGGAATAGGGTCATTGGACTACTGGAAAGACGGTAGAGAAAACTTTGACCATGTTCGCGCCACCTATTATTATTCGAAAGGAATCATTTCAAATATCAGTTCCATTTTAACCAACGCCTACAAAGGCTATTCTCTAAATATTTTGGGTACTGAAGGAACTGTAGAGATTTTAAGGAATAAAGCATTTATCTATGCTGAACCAAAAAAACTGGAATTAGGAACAGTAGATGGCGTATCAGGTGCGACTATTAAAAATGGCTCCGGAGATGATGCACAGCCTATTGCGTTTGAAAGTAAAGATGGAAAAGATTTAGATCCCACCTCTTATGCTTTGATGGATTTTGTGGATTGTATTAGGGAAGGCCGCCAACCATTTTGCGATGTCAACCAAGGAAAAGAAACGGCCACGGCTGTTCACCTGGGTAACAAGGCCATGGAAGAAGAGAAATTTCAGTATTGGTCTAAAGCCTAATGCTTTTCCATTATTGACAAATGAGGTTAAGTTTATTCCTTTTTCGGCCTGCTGAACACCTCTTCTTCATGCCGGTTTCGAAGGAATAAAATAAGAGGGTTGGCCTTGTAAACTGCTGTCGTCTTATAGGAGGACCTGAAATGTATTTAGGTTTTATAAGAGCGTATATTTTATACTATACCATAAATATACTCCAAATAGGCCTGTTTGCATGTTCAATTTTGCCTGCTGAATTAATCAAATATTTATCGAAGGGATTGTTAATCTCGAATTAAAACAGAATATACAAAAATGAAATTGAATGAATTAGACCTGATTGTCATAGGTTTGTTTTTCTTGCTTATGATCGTCATTGGGGTTTATGCTTATTTCAGAAACGATGATGCTGAAGATTACTTTGTTGCCGGAGGAAATTTACCTTGGTGGCTTTCAGGGATTTCACATCATGTCTCCGGATATTCCGGGGCTGTTTTTGTAGCTTATGCGGCCTTAGCTTATACTCATGGTTTTTCTATATACAGCTGGTGGGCCTTAACCATCGGTATTGCCGTATTGATTAGTGCCCATATATTTCCAGTTTATTGGGTAAGGCTTAGAAAAAAATACCAGATTCAATCTCCTTTGGAGTTTTTGGAAAAGCGTTACAATTTGTGGACGCAACAGGTAATGGCATGGAGTGGTGTTTTATTAAAACTTTTTGATGTAGGGGCAAAATGGGCGGCGATCGCCTTATTGCTCAATGTTTTTACTGGGGTAAGCCTTCCTGTTGGTGTGCTGATCTCAGGAGGTATATCGCTATTGTACATTACCTTCGGTGGCTTATGGGCTGTCGTGATTACGGACTTTGCACAATTCATTGTTCAGTTGCTTGCAGGTCTGGTCATGTTTGTGGTGGTGTTACAACATCTTGGAGGGATTGAAGGGATTTTTACAATATGGGATCAACTTCCTCCTGAGAATGGCCAATTATTCAATGAGCCTTATGGGGTAGGTTTTGCTTTGGCCTTCTTGTTGATTAATTTTCTAGCTTATAATGGTGGGCAATGGAACTTAGCAACCCGCTATATATCTTCTCCAAATGAAAAAGCAGCCACCAAAGCAGCTCGTCTATCAGGGATACTGTACCTTATTTGGCCATTGATCTTGTTTTTCCCGATGTGGGCGGCACCAATCTTATTACCGGATTTGGCTGATCCAAGTAAGTCCTATGGAGAGCTAACCCTATTATTACTCCCTTCAGGTTTGGTGGGGCTAGTAATTGCTTCCTTATTTGCCAATACCATGTCCATGACTTCCTCAGATATCAATACCATTTCGGCAGTGATCACCAGGGATATTTTGCCCAATTTAAGTACTAAAATAAAGAAAGGAAAGTCATCTCTGTACGTGGCGAGGTTGACGACCTTTGTATTCACCTTGCTTACGATAATCATCGCCTTTCAATACGAATATTTTGGTGGGGTTTTAGGTTTAATCATTTCTTGGTTTGGTGCATTGGTAGGCCCCATAGCCATCCCTATGCTTTTTGGCCTACTTCCCATGTTCAAAAAAAGCGGTCCTGTAGCAGCCATCGGCTCTATTGTTGCGGGTTTAATAGCTTTTATTGTTACCAAAAATATTGATGGCTTGAGTTTAGCCCTGGAAATTAGTTTGCCTTTAATTTGCTCGACCATCACCTACATTGTGATAGGCCTTTTTGAAACCAACAGAAATGTTGCTAAAATTGCCAAATTGCTTCAGTCTATAGAAAAAGAATAAAATACCAATATGAATTTAAATATATATCAGTCGCGTAATGAAATGGGAATTGCAGCAGGCAAAGCTGTAGAAGATAAAATAATCACGCTCTTAAAGGAGAAAGATTATTTAAGGATAATATTTGCAGCAGCGCCATCTCAAAGTGAGATGTTGCACTATTTGGCTTCTTGTAAATCAATTCCCTGGGAGCGGATCATTGCTTTTCATATGGACGAGTATATTGGTTTGTCTAAAGAATCTCCTGCTCTTTTTTCCAATTTTTTAAGCAGGCATTTATTTGATCAAGTACCATTTAAGGAGGTACACTTGCTAGATGGTGAGGCCGACCCAAAGGCGGAGGTCGCACGTTATTCCGACTTGCTAAATGAAGCCCCTATAGATATTGTCTGCTTGGGCATTGGTGAAAATGGCCATATTGCATTCAATGATCCCTCAGTTGCTGATTTTCAGGACCCGCAAACGGTGAAAGAGGTTGTACTTGAAACGCCTTGTAGGCAACAGCAAGTAAATGACGGTTGTTTTGCTCAGCTAAGCGAAGTACCTGAAACAGCCTTGTCATTGACGATTCCCACGCTCATTAATGCTGATCACCTCATTTGTGTGGTGCCCGGAGCTGCTAAGAGGGCTGCTGTTTACCAAACCCTGTTTGGTGAAATATCCACCCAATGTCCCGGGACTATTCTTAGAAAATCGGAACATTGTTCTCTTTATTTGGATCAGGATTCTGATCCATTTCCTATCCAACAGGCAGATAAAATATCCAACTTAATAGGCATGGATGTAATAAGAAATCTTCCTGTATTGGTGCATAGCAAAGAAAACACCCGTGTGCAATTGCCAAGTAATTTTGAAGTGGATCAATATGTTGGGGAGGGATTGGTAGATATTCAGATTAATGGTATAAAAGGAGTTGATTTCAATACCACAGCAACGAAACCGGAAGCTATTTTGGAGGCTACAAAGTACTTACTTTCTAAGGGGGTAACTACTTTTTATCCTACCATAGTAACCAATAGCTTTGAGGCCATTTTAGAATTGGTAGGTACTATTAATAAGGCTTGTGATAAATACCCCATTGTAAAGGCTTGCGTGGCCGGGATTCACCTTGAAGGACCCTTTATCTCTTGTGAACCCGGAGCTAAAGGGGCCCACCCGGAAGAGTTCACAAGAAAACCTTCTTTAGCTTTTTTAGACCAAGTGCAGGAGATTTCTATTAAGCCCATTGCATTGATCACTCTTGCACCCGAGTTGGAAGGAAGCGAGGAGTTTATCCGAACTTGTAAAGCGCGTGGAATAAAAGTTTCCATTGGGCATTCTTTGGCTACAGGAGACCAAATTCTGATGGCCAAGGACGCAGGTGTTTCGCTGGCAACCCACCTGGGTAATGGAGTGCCCTTGAACTTGCAAAGACATCCCAATATCATCTGGGAGCTCATGTCTCAGGAGGGGATTACTGCAAGCTTGATTGCTGATGGATTTCATTTACCTCCTTCATTTCTAAAGGTAGCTTTTCGTACCAAAGGGGATGAATGCCTACTTGTAAGTGATGCTACTTGTTTTGCCGGTATGAAGCCGGGAGAGTATGAGTCGCCAATTGGTGGTAAGGTAGTTTTGGAAGAAAGTGGGAGGCTGTCTATGAAAGGAGCGAATGGCTTATTGGCAGGGGCCGGAAAAGACTTATTGGAGAATATCAATTACCTGCTTGAAAGTAAGCTTTTGCCCTTGTCTGAAGCTTGGAGAAAAGCATCAATTTTGCCTTTAAAATACATGCTTGGAGAAAAAGCTGTTAACAAGGATTGGGTAGTTTTTACGATTGAAGAGAATGAGGTCCATATAAAAAAAGTATACAAAGGCGGGCATGAAGTTGTTGTTTGAGCAGTAAAGAAATAACTGACCTCTTTTAATTTAACCTGGGTTATGTAATATAGACGTATTGTATAATCCGGGTTATATAGGGTTGGAAATCTCTCTAAGTTTTAGGCTAGGGGAGGAGTTCAACCTGTTTTTTTGAATAACTTTTTAAATTTAACGGCCTGAATTTTCATTCCTTAAATTAAATTGGGATCTACCAAGGTTAGGAATAGCTTTTGTTACTGCTTTTCTTTGCTCCGTTGGAGATTCACCAGCATTAAAAATTGAAAGTTCAGGTTTAATTCGTAATAATATGTCCTATACGTATGATTATCCCCGCCCTGCATTTACAGCCGACGCAGTGGTTTATTGTGTAGAATTGGGAAAGGTATTGTTAATCAAAAGAAAAAATCCACCATTTGAAGAAAAGTGGGCACTTCCCGGTGGATTTGTGGAAAAGGAAGAATTGCCATATGATGCATGTATTAGAGAGCTGCAGGAAGAAACAGGGCTAGGGCTTAGTGAAGGGGCATTAATAGGCGTTTTTGGAGAAAAAGGAAGAGATCCTAGGGGATGGACAGTAAGTGCTGCTTTTGTTTTTGAAATTGATAGCACTCAAATGGAAAAAGCCAAGGCGGGCTCAGATAGCCAAGAAGTGGGTTGGTTTACTCTTTCTTCTCTCCCGGAGTTGGCTTTTGATCACTTCAAGATCATAAAAAGCGCTGGACTCATATAACTTTGTTAAAAGAAGGGTAGGGGAATTGGTGATAAGGTTAATTCCATTCTAGGTCTTATTTACTTTTAACAGCAAACTTCACCAATTCGTCAAGAGAAATTAGGTCGAGTGTTTTTTCATGAGTGGCTTCCAAAATCACCTTAGGGGCTTTATTTACTTGGTAAGCCTCCATCCACCTCGTGAGGCAAAGGCACCATTTATCTCCCGGTTTAAGTCCAAAGAAATCCAACTCAGGTCTGGGGGTGGTTAAATCATTGCCTTTTGAGAGGCTGAAAGCCAAGAACTCTGAGGTCATTACCGCACATACGGTATGCACTGCCGTGTCTATTTCATCCGTTTCACAGTAGCCGGTTCGGTAGAATCCGGTTTTTGGGGAGAGGCAACAAGGGATTAAGGCTTCGCCAAATACATTTTTGTTCATGATTTAATTAATTATAATTAAAAAGTGCCTTGAATTTTCATCCAAGGCACTTTTTAATTTATTTATGTTTCACTTAAATTAGCATTTAGCTCAATTTAAATCGGATAGGCAATCTCATTTTTACCCTTACCGGTCGACCTCTTTGTCTTCCTGGTTCCCATGCTGGAGCGTTCTTTACAACCCTAACGGCTTCTTCATCACATCCGCCGCCAACTCCACGAAGGATTCCGACATCTTGGATTGAACCATCAGTGTTTACAACGAACACTACGTAAACAGTACCTTCGATACCCATTCTTCTCGCTTGGGTTGGGTATTTAAGGTTTTTGGACAAATACTTGTTCCAACCTTCCATTCCCCCCGGAGGAGTAGGCATGTTTTCCACAACATCAAAGATCTCTTCTGCTTTCTCTACTACAGGAGCTTCTTCAATTACTACTTCCTTGATTACAGTTTCCTCTTGAACGTCAACATCAAAGTTTACTTCAATTTTCTCTTCGATTTCAACTTCATCAGGAATCTCCTTAATCTCCGGCTGCTCTACTGGCGGCGGTGGTGGAGGTGGTTGTTCCGTAATCGGAATATCTAATAATTCCTCAAAGTCATCATCGATCGGTCCGAAGTCTTGAAGTACACCATCATCATATGACTTATACTCAAAGGCAAAAAGGACCAGACCAACACTGACCATTAGACCAAGATTTAGGAACATTCCTGTCTTCTTGGTTAAGTCAGCTTTTGGTGTTTTTTTGGCTTCCATGGTTATAACTCTTTTTTAATTTTTGTTGATTCAGTTTAATAATTCCAATTAACAATCATAACAAATAATTTTTATTTATACAAGGATGCTACCCCTCTTATTGAAATAAATAAAAATACCTGTACCTATAATTACGCCTATGATATTTGTCAAAATATCAAAATAGTCAAATGACCTTCCCGGTACCAATCTTTGTAAATACTCTGTCAATATAGCAATAAAAATCCATAAAACTAAATATTTAGTATAAATTTTATTGCTATCATCGCTCTTTTTGTCTATTCTTTGGCGAATTACTCGGTCCCATAGAAAAGCCATGCCTATGAACATGCCTAAATGAATCACTTTATCTGATCCATAAAACTTAGGTATGTCCGGCACTTTATTACTCGGACTAAATAGAGCATATGTCATGCCAGAAGACCACAAAAGGGCAAGAATGACTTTTTCTTTCAAAATTTGTTACTGGCCTATAAGATTTCGATACTCTTCGGGCGACATTAAATCATCCTCGGTGTTTTGATCCCATTTTACTTTGATCATCCACCCTTCTTCATAAGGATCTTCATTTACTAGTTCGGGAGAATCTTCCAGAAGACTATTTAATTCTAATATTTCACCACTTAAAGGCATGAACAAATCAGAAACGGTTTTCACTGCTTCTACTGTTCCAAACACCTCACCTGAATCTAAGGTTTCTCCCACTGTTTCTACCTCAATAAAAACAATGTCTCCCAATTCTTTTTGAGCAAAATCAGTTATACCTATAGTAGCGGTTTCCCCCTCTATTTTGACCCATTCATGGTCTTTGGTGTACTTTAAATCTTCTGGAAATTTCATGCTAGTTATTTTTACTGTTCAAAAATACAATGTTTATACATAGTACAAAAAATTATTGGCTTAAATTAAATGTTAATTGTCCGCCAAATGAAGTAGAACTTGTCCTAAATGCGGTAGAAACTTTTGGATCGTTTATGGTGCGATCAAAATAGAATTGAATATTAAGTTTTTGGTTGACCACATATCCTATACTTGGGCTTATTTGAACGTTTAAATTACCGTTGGTAAGGGTATGCTCGCCTTCAATTTTCCTTTGAATGGTATTTGTATCAACAATCCTTGTAGAAATTCGAATGGTAAGGTCATTGTTTAAAACTTCCTGTCTGCCCTGAATTTTGAAAGGTACTTTTACGCCGGCTTTGGTATAACCCAAATCAAAACGAAAGTCCTGACTGTTCTGCTCTGTAATCTGAGCATTGGAGAAATTTAAACCTATGTTTCTTTCAGTATTGTATTCAAAGCTGATGTTCATTCGGTCTTTGGTAAGTAGATCTACACCTACCAGTGGAGCAAACCTTTCTGAAATCACTACCTGATTAAGTATCATTATTGGAATATAGGCACCAAATTCATCAGTAAGACTAGCCATAGGAAGTTGCTGCAAGGTGTTGTAGAGTTCAAGGCCTTCCTGATAGATAAGTGCATTTGAAAAATTACTTACTGAATAAGTTGAGTTGTAGTTATGAGTCAAATTTATAGAGGAGAAATATTCGTTCAATGCCGGAAGTCTCGCAAGGCCCCTGTATTCAACTCTCCAGTTTGGTAATGGTATTTTTGGGAAGGGGTTGAGTGCTACATCCGTTGCTGTCTGACCAGAATAGGCCGCTAGGAATGCCGGAATTAAAACATCCTGGCCATTAATATTATAAGTACCGCCCGGATTCAACGTTTCAAGCCTGGATTGAATGATGTTCCGGTAAGCTTCAAAATTTGAAAACAGGGGGGAATTGTTATCACTATCCGATTTATCAAATACCGTTTTTAGAATATTGTAACTTACTTCGTAGCTACCAATTCTGTTTGGATTAATGGAAGCAAAATCATTTTCCCCCGGACCATTTCTTCTAAAAATCTCGCTATAACCACCGTTCTCTCGTTTTTTAAACTCCAGTGTGACTTTAAAGTCTTTTATAGGTTCCACCAAAGTGGTGATTTGGAGGTTTTTCGTTTCATTTTGACTAAATGCTTGTGTAAGAGAGGTGCTGGCTGCTATAGCCCCTCTATTGGCCATCTCATACCTTATATTGCTACTTTGACCACCAAGGAGAAATCCAACGCCCGGGTTGATAAAACTTCTGTCCATACCCAATAATCCGGAATTCGGCATGTACCCCGGCAAATAGGTGCCTTGCGTAACCTGATAACTAAAGTTTACATCCTTTAACATCATCATAAATCGCAACAAATTCGCAGCAAAACCTTCTGTTGCATACACTTTTTCTTTTTCCTCCTCTTCTGAAGCTTCTGCATTTGCCCCGGGTCTTCCCGGTATACTAGGTCTTTTGGGGGCATTGAGAGCATTGAGTCTTTTGCTTTTGTTGTACAATTGTACCAAATCTAATTTCCCTGAAATAGATTGGTTTCTGGAATTTTGAATGACGTTTCCAAGGGTGTCTTTTTGACCTATGGCCCCCGTGATCCAAGAATAGGTAGCCTCATATCGGAAATCTGCACTTATCCAATCTGTCATTGGTATTTTGTCCAATGGAAGCTTATAATTGACCACTGCCTGCTGGTTATAATTGGTGGTTCTACCTAGTTTTTTAATGTTATTTCGTAAAGAATCAATTTTTGCTTCTGTATCCAGATCGCCTTCCGGTTCGTCCACGATTGCATTTACACTTGAACTGAGGTCAAAAGACAGGTTCTCGGTGAGATCCCAATTCAGACTATAAAAGCGATTCATGTAAAAACTTTTCTGGAATAGAGGATCAACACCTGCTGTAGTCAATTGGTCGTTTCTATTTTGAGTACGCATAAAGCTCCTGTCAATATCCATTCTTGCGGATACAAGACTTGGTGCAAAATTCAAGTTAAAGTCTTTAAACAACTGAAGATACTTGCTGTTAAAAATCCCCCAATTTTTAAAAGGAGTAATGATAAGCGGGTCGGGTTGATAGTTGTAGGCGATACTTCCTCTGGTAGTTTCATAGATATAACTTTCCAGTTGAATATTGCTTTGAGTCACTGAGCCAAAAGCATAAGAAAAAGAAAAGTTTTCTAAAGCATAGATGCGATTGGTTTCTTTTTCAGGATTTTTCAACTTCCGGACATTATTCAAACTAAAATTACGCCGTTTGGATTGATCGACCACTAAGTTTCGGTATTCCTGTTTTTCTGCATTGGAAGAAAACTTCTGAAGTGCAATTTCAAAAGGAACATCCGGGTTTAGTGGATCAAATTCCGGTTTGGTAGAAGAGTTTTCTACACTTGCATAAAGGGGAATGCTTACACCCAAGCCCTTTGGTAAAATTTTATCTACGTTGACATTGGCCGAAATATCATACTGGGTGGTAGATTCCCTTGCTCTTTCTGAAAGTCGGGTTTCAAGACCTCCAAAGCCAAATGAATTGTGTCGAATGGAAGAGGATATCGTGGCTACATCTGCAATTTGTGCATTGAGCCTTGCATTGGCTGCCCATCCTGAGGATTTGTTGAAATCTGTTACCCTTAACTCATTTGCCCAAAGGCAAAGTGATTTACTTGCTCCTCCTGTGGCGGGGTTTCGGATACCTATCATCATTCCTTGAATAAAATTCAGTTCTGGCCTTCCTACTACTGTTACCTTATATTGCCGTATCATGACGGAGTAAGGTAAGTTTTGGGGCTGCTGGTTATTGTCTCTTTCTGCTTTTACACCAACAATCTCATCCAAGGCTACATCTATTTCATTTGCAGAGGGCCAAATTTGGTCAGGATCCCTAGTGCCTGCAGGAGTGATGTTCAGGGGAACCTCTATTTCATAATAGTTGTCCGTATAATCTGTTCCCATTCTTAAAAATGCAGACAATTCACCGTCTTGTGCATCCTGACTGTCTGCATGTAAAAACATTTTTAGTCGGCCATACTGTACTAGATCTTGGCTTACATTCTTATATACAGCCCTAGAGTCTCTGCTTTGAAGGTTGTCTACACATAGTCTTAGCGATTGTTCGTTCAATTGTCGCTCGACTGTGGAGGTATTGTCACGATCACGATTGATTCCCGGAGGTAATACATAGGGGCTCTGTGTTTCACTTCCTTGTCCATTTTCTTCTATATTGACCACCCCTACGGTTAAATTAGAGTTGTCCGGTTCAGGGATCTCAGAAAAGCCTTTTTCAAATAAGGATTCTTGAAAAACTCTCCACTGACTTCCTACCAATCTAAATTGGGCCATTCTAAGGACCACCGGTTGCTGGAAATCTGTGAGGTAAGTTCTCATAAATCGAATGGATTTGTATCCGGAAATATTTCCATAAGTGGCATCAGGCTGTCGAATAGGAATACGGAATAGGTACCAATTGACCTCTTCGCCATTTTCTATTGTGGAAACTTTGTCTACAATATTGTTTTCACCTACCTGAAGATTTGATGGGCGAATATCCAATTCATATTCATAATAACTTTCTACTTCATTAATAGTATTGTCATTGTTAAGGTCTTCGTTATCAGGTAAGTTTGATCCTGAAGGACTGTAGGAAAGGTTGCTGTTTGAGGTGATAGGGGTGTTCCCTTCCAGCCCATTGTAATTTTTATACCGTTCTAGGATTTTAATGTTATTGTTATCAAATTCAGGATCCAAATAATATTGAAAGTCATCTGCCGCCGGGTCTGCCTGAATATCCTGCAATGCTTGTTGATTTACATTGAGTCGATTAATAAATCGAGCTCCATAAAACTCAACTTCCTCTTCACTACTTAGGCCATTAAGGCCTACATCTTGGTTTTCTCTTGCTTCCGCTGAGTTATCAAAAGCTGGAGTTAAAAATTGTTGGGTAGTTACTTTTCCCCATTCATTGTTAGAAGTACTGGTTTCTGAACCATCGGCAGGAAGTCCATTCTCAAAAGCATGCCTGCCGTCCACGATGACGTCCTCTGAAATCTCGCCGAGATTAAAAATCACTTTACCCCCGGTGGTATTGTTTTCGTTGAAAACACCATCCAACACCCGGCCATTTTCTCCCGAAATAAATGGATCCATTAACCAAAACTCAATATACTCAATATTTGTTCTGTCAAAATCTACCTCAGAGGTGATCGCTCTTGTAACCCCACCAAAGTTTTCCCTTGGATTTGGCAATAAACCTTCACTGTTTAGGTTGGGGTTGAAATTATACATCCCCCGTTCGTGTGGGAAATAGGCCAAGTCAAAAAGAGGCTCATTGGTGATCAGGTAATCCCTATACCTTCCCTGGAAAATTTCCTGAGGGAGTACCCGTCTAACATAATGATTTCTCCTGTCATCATTGGTAATATTGGCAGGCACATCACTTCCTGATGACCGGTAAAACACATTGTCTATGGTATACCAAGATAAGCGCGCCCTCTTATATGCATTTCCTAACCTGTCCTCCGTAAGTTGGCTAAGGTCAAATTTATTTTCGGTTGTAGCCGGTGTGGCTGACAATTTCCAATTTTGGGGGCTGGAACCTAAATTAAAAGGAATGATGGCCGTTTCAAAATCATCTATATAGGAAGCTCCTTCTCCGTCTACCTGATTGGAGGTGCCGGGAATTAAGTGGGCAAATTCTCCACTAAACTGAATCATTGATTTCTCTTTGGTCTCTGTAAAGGGGAGGGCATCAGCAAGTTTGGTGAGAAACAAAGATTCATCATTGTAGTTTACATCCAAACCCCAGAGACTGTTTCTTAAAGTTTCATTGCCGGTAGCGATCCTTGAAATATTGGGCCTTTCATTCAAATAAAGGAAAGTACCTCCAATATTGAAATTTTCATTGACCATATAGTCTAATCGCGTCCCCAGTAAACTTCTTGTCTGGAAGGAAACCAAATCAGCCTTTTCAAAGCTTACACTTATATTTTTTCCTGACTGAAGGATGCCTTCATTGATAATCACCACACGGCCAATATTATAGTCAACTGTATAGTCTACGCCTTCTGTCAGTGGGATATTTCCTGCGGTAATAATCACCGATCCTTCACTAATATTAAGACCGGGTAACATTATTTCTGAAGCCGATCCTGATGTAAAGCTTCCTTTTAAATAGTATTTGTTTAAACTGGTAACCAACTCTGCGTCTGCCTGTGTGGTTCTGTAGAGGGTGTCGTAGACATATTTATCCCTGAGGTTTACTTCGGCAGGTGTAAAATAATCATCAAGTGTATTCCCAAAGGGTTCAACAACAGGGAAGATTACCAACCCCTGTTCAGGTTTAATAGTCAGGCCATTGACATAGTCAAAATTGCCATCAGGTTGTGGGTCATTCTGTGGGTTTAAATTATCCAGGTTTAGCAGCCTAATGAGTGGAATGTCTTTGACATTTTCTCCTTCCAATAGGCTAGGGTTGTCCAAACCTGTTCGGTCGTCTCTATAAATAATTTGAAGTTGAAACCCATCTTGCTGAATCTGATTGGCATTGAGGTTGTAAATGTTTTTCATCATCAAATCCCAAGTAGGAATTGATGTATTTATTCTTGCGGGCCGAAGCATTTTTAAGAAGATGACATTGTCTTCAGATAGGTTTTGATAATCCTCAGAGAGCTCACCTACTTTATAACTTTGTCCATTGTATGTGTATTCATAGGAGACGGCCACTACTTCATCATTTTGAAGTTTCCTAGAAAGGCTAAAATACCCCAACTGCCGATCAAAGGTGTATTCGTTTTCATCAAGTTTCCTTGCCCCATTGATTTGCTCAAAATCAAGCCCTCTTTCCAGTCCCATATCATTGCTAATAGCTGTGGCCGCTGTTTCAAAATTTCTAAAGGATGGATTTCCTTTTAGGTTATCGAAGAGCGAATTGGCAGCATTAGAAGCTGGGGATTGTGGATTTCCTGTGCCAATATTAGGATTGGAAGGTTTGTATATTCTTTCTCCTTCTCCCAAATCCATAAAAGCTGCAAAATTTCGAAGGGTTTCGGTATTGTTTGCCCTATTTAAAATGTAAACTTCTAGTCTTGTGATTTGTACGCCGGACAAGACTTGGGGTAAGCCTCTCAGCCAATTTTCATAATTGTTTCGAAAAAAGTGCCCTAAAAAAAAGTGCCGGTTTTCATCGTAATTTGAGGCCCTTACTTCAAAAGGCCTACCTTGATTTCCACCTTCAATAATGATTTCGTCCCTTCTGCCACGTTGGGTGGAGGCCACTGTGGTCATGAATAATTTCCCGAATTGCATTTGGGTTTTTACGCCAAATAGATTTTGAGCCCCCTGAATTAAGCTGTTTTGAACAGGCATGCTGACATTTCCTATTTCTATTGATTTGAGTATGTCTTCTTCAAATCCACCATATTCTACCTTTAGTTGATTTTCGAAATCAAAGGAATTGTTGCTGTCGAAATTGGCACCTATCCGTACTTTTTGGCCAAGCATTCCATTGACACTCATTTGGATTTGCTGGTTGAAATTGAAATTCCCGGTTTTCTGTTGCCGAATGGGAATAGAAGGATTATCAATCCTTCTAAATATTCCTCCAAAATCCAGGTTAACATTTCCTGTAGGGACTATAGTAATTTCGCTGCCTCCAAATAGCCTGTCAAAGGTTGGACTCATGGTGATGGGGGGTATCAAGCCCCTTCCTCCCACAGCACTTTCTCCATCCAGGCCTCTAGATCTGTCTCTCCAGTATTGTTGCCTGATTCTATACTCCTGCATTCTTGAATAATCATCGAAATCCAAGGAATAGCCAGGGTCCGTTGATGTTGAATCTGTGTTCGGGTAAATTCTGTAGCTTACCGCAGTATCTACTTCCACTTCTATCCTTTGATTTTTTTCAGGTTTTAATAAAAATGGAGAGTCCCTTCTCAAAAAAGGATTTTGATAGGGATACAGTGGTTTGGTATTTAAATTGTCCCACAATAAAAAAGAGGGCAAAGACCTTCTTTTATTTAGGGTGTCCATCAAACTGGGTACCGTGTCAGTGGGGGTGGTCGTTGGTGATTGGCGGGCATATACGCCCGATAAAGACATCATTAACACTATAAAAAACAGTCCTGATAGGGAAGTAGGATAGTGTTGCAATGACTTTTTTCTCCAAAAAATATTTGAGAAAGTAAAGACCAACGTAGTTATATTATGATGATGACTTTAAAGATGCTTTAATTAATGCTTCTAAGGAAACATCGGGACCACTTTTTTTCAAAACAGTCATGATATTTTTCTCCGCTTGAGCCTTAGTGAAGCCTAAGGTAATCAAAGCTTGTAACGCCTCTTGTTTTAATTTATTGCTGTTTTGAACAAAGCCCTGCGCCCCTCCCTCAGGAGCAGAAATTCCATCTTTTATAATCTTGTCTTTTAGTTCCAAAACAATCCTTTGCGCTGTTTTGGCACCGATCCCTTTTACTCGCTGAATGGTTGGATGGTCACCTGCTCCAATGGCCTGCTCTAGTTCAGGGACAGTCAGGCTTGAAAGAATCATTAAACCGGTACTTGCACCCACTCCTGAAATTGAGATTAAGTTTAAAAAAGCTTTTTTCTCAGAGGCTTCTTTGAATCCGTATAGGGTGTGCGCATCTTCTTTAATGTGCAGGTAGGTATGAAGCATGATTTCTTCCTTGTCCTCAATTTTCCCAAAGGTATTTAAGGATATTTTCACTTCATAACCAATGCCATGAACATCTATGATGACATGAGTGGGGTCTTTATATGCTAGTTTTCCTTTAAGATAAGTAATCATTCAGCTGCGGTTGTTTGGGCATCCACTACTGCGATGGCTACCATGTTGACAATCTCTCTTACAGAACTACCTAATTGTAAAATATGCACTGATTTATTCATGCCCAAAAGGATAGGTCCTATGGCTTCAGAATTCCCAATCTCAGCAACCAGTTTATAGGCAATATTTCCCGATGCCAAATCAGGGAATATCAAAGTATTGGCCTTATTATTAATCAAAGAACTGAAAGGATAATTTTCTTTTTGAATGCCCTCGTCCAAGGCTACATTGGCCTGCATCTCACCTTCAATGACCAAGTCGGGGAATTGCTCCTTGGCCTTGGTAGTTGCCAAGGCTGTTTTTACTGGAACCTTGCCTTTGGCGGAGCCAAAATTGGAATAAGACAAAATAGCAATGGTAGGCTCAATGTCAAAGAAGCGGACTCCATTGGCTGTTAAACCGATGATTTCTACCAGCTCATCAGCAGTTGGGTTTTCATTCACTGTGGTGTCAGCAAAGAATAGCGGGCCCTTGTCAGTATTCATGATGTACATGCCTGCAACCTTGTCTACTCCTTTTTTCACACCGATCACTTGCAAAGAGGGGAGGATAGTTCTTGGATAATCTTTGGTTAAACCCGAAATTAAGGCATCTCCTTCACCTACTTCCACCATCATTGCTCCGAAATAATTTCTTTCTTTCATGAGCTTTTTGGCCTCATAAAGGGTCATGCCTTTGCGTTTTCTCTTGTCGTAAAGCAATTGCCCGAATTGCTTTAATTTTGATTTATTCTCACTAGGGTCAATGACTGTGACATCATCCAAATCCAGAGAGTTGACCTTGATGAGTTTTTTTATTTTTTGCTTATTCCCAAGTAATATTGGGATACCTATTTTTTCATCCCGCATTATTTGAGCAGCCTTCAAAATTTTAGGGTTATCGGCCTCTGCAAAAACCACTCTTTTGGGGTCTTTTTTAGCCCTGGTCACCACTCTAGACATCAGGCGTTGGTCGATACCTATCCTTTCTTGGAGGTCTAGTTCATAGGCATTCCAATCTTCAATATGTGTTTTGGCCACACCGGACTCCATGGCTGCTTTGGCCACAGCCGGAGCAATGGTGGTAATTAATCTCGGGTCCAATGGTTTGGGAATAAGGTAGGTTTTCCCAAAGGCCAACTTTGCCTCACCATAGGCCTTATTGACAATATCAGGCACATGCTGTTTGGCTAAATCTGCAATGGCTAAGGCTGCCGCAAGCTTCATTTTTTCATTTATACCTGTGGCCCGTACATCAAGAGCTCCTCTGAAGATATAAGGGAAACCGATAACATTATTTACTTGGTTGGGATAATCCGACCGTCCGGTGGCCATAATGATGTCTTCTCGGGCAGCCATTGCTAGTTCATAGCTAATTTCCGGTGTAGGGTTGGCCAAGGCAAAGACAATAGGGTTTTTAGCCATGGACCTGATTTGGTCTTGGTTGATAATATTGCCTGCTGATAAGCCTAGAAAAACATCTGCACCTTCCATGGCCTCCGTGATGGTATGAATGTCTCGGGCTGTAGCAAAAAGTCTATGAATTTCTGACAAGCCTTCTCGGTCTTTTCGAATGACCCCATCAATGTCACACATGACTACATTTTCATATCTAACGCCAAGGCCTATATAAAACCTGGCACATGAAACTGCAGCAGCACCTGCACCACTGACCACCAATTTAATATTTTCTATTTTCTTTTGGATCATTTCCAAGGCATTCAATAGTGCCGCCCCGGATATGATGGCTGTGCCATGCTGGTCGTCATGCATGACAGGAATATTCATTAATTCCTTTAGCTTTTTCTCAATGATAAAACATTCAGGAGCTTTGATGTCCTCTAAATTGATGCCTCCAAAAGTAGGCTCCAGAGAACGGATGGTTTGGATAAGCCTTTCCGGATCATTCTCGTCTATTTCTAGATCAAAAACATCTATCCCGGCAAATTTCTTAAACAATACCCCTTTTCCTTCCATCACAGGTTTGGATGCAGCAGGTCCAATGTTTCCTAAACCTAAAACGGCTGTACCATTTGAAATAACGGCAACTAAGTTTCCCTTGGCTGTGTATTTATAAACCTTTTCAGGACTTTGTTGGATGGCCGTACAAGGTTCTGCCACACCGGGAGAATAGGCCAAGGCCAAATCCAGTTGGCTGGAAAGTGGCTTCGTGGGGACTACCTCAATTTTTCCCGGTTTCTTGAATTCATGATAATTTAATGCATCCTCTTTTCTTATCTTCATTACGCAAGGAAAAATAATTTCCGGTTTTTTGATGTTTATTCTGATTCTGTCTCCAGTTCAAACTTTGTGGCTTGAAGAATGGTCTCAATTTCTCTAATTGATGCTCTATGGGCCTCATTAGGGTAATATACAAATCCATCCATATGGAAAATCTTTCCTTTTGCTTCATCTACAACTGTATAGGATAGAAATGAACCTCCCATCGTTAAGTTATTTGTTTTCCAAGATCCTCGCATTTCTACGGAATATTGACCATCTATTCTAATATTTTTGAAAGCCGGTGGAATCTGTTTTTCTATGATAACATAAGATTCAGGCACCTCCGGGTCACCATATATATTAGGTTTGGTGATTTCATTCCTTAACTTAATAATGTTTTCCGGAAAAACCTGAGATTCGTCTTCATATGTTGTTTGGTAGAAAAATAAGCTAATATCAGGTTTGTCTACACCGATCGTAGGTTGCCTGAACCATAAAAAGTTCTCTTCCTCTTTTACAAACTGATAAGAAGCTGGAAGTTTCACTGCCACTTCAAATTTTTCAGCCAGTTTAGAAACACCTTCACCATTTATGCGATTGAAGAGTGCTTTGCCCAAAATTTCCTTTTCTTTATTGGAAAAGATGCTCTGTAGCAAATCTTTATTGGCTTTCATATTGGTGATCAACTCATCTTCATTCTCACCAAATAAATAGATGACTTCCTGGCCTACGGCGAACTCATTCTTGTTTCTTAACATAAACAAAGAGGAGTCTGCCCTGCTTTTCTCAATTGATTCGGGGGAGAATTGATTGGCTACAGTCCTGCTACCCGGACGCTTATCGTCAAAAGTGGTTACAAAAATTATGTTTGAGGCCATCCTCAACATTCGCGTCATTTTTCTAGGGTCCACCTTTCTCATATAAAACATGGATTCTTCCCTAAAAATACCTTCGATATCCGATTCGAAGATTTCCTTTAACGCATCTCCTACAGGTCCCGCATATTTGGCGGAATCTATAACCAGTATTATTTCCCCTAGGGTACCTCTGGCTTTTGGTTTATTGCTATCAGAACTGTTTGCCGAATTGTTTTGACATCCGGCAAAAGCCATCGCAGAAAACAAGGCTATAATGCAAAATCTTAAACTCATAATAGTTTGATTGTTTTTGTTCAAGCCTAATTTAGATATAATTATCGCAACTCAAAAAAAATAATTAAGAAATTAGTTTGAAAACTAGCCAATGATCAATTTTTGGCCTGGTTTGATTTGATTATTGTTCAGATTATTCAATTTCTTGAGCTGATCAATTGTAACGCCTTCCAGCTTTTTTGATATTAACCAGAGGGAATCACCTGGCTGAACAGTGTACATTTTCCCCCCGTTGCTGTTGGTCGAGATGCTTTCGGAGCTGGCTAAGTTTTTCTCAAAACTTGGCTTGTCTTGATAAATATGTAAAACTTGGCCGATTTTTATCGTGTTGGAATACAGTTCATTCCATGATTTAAGTTGGCTGACAGAAACATTGTATCTTTGGGCGATTTTACCCAAAACATCTCCACTTCTCACCCTATAAGTAACATTGTGCAATGCTTCAGTCGGTTTTTTCTCTGGGAGGCTTGCCAAGTACCTTTGGTTTTCAATTTTCAAAGAATCCTTTATGGCTAAATGATTGGCAGTAATAAACGCATGCCCGGATTTGGGGACATTGATACTGATTGCTTTTCCAAATTCAGGTACTGTACTTTTTTTCAGTGAGGGATTAAGGTATTCAAGGTCTTCGATACAAAGCCCAGTATGTTTGGCAAGGCTCTCTAAAGTATAGCCATTTCCCATATTGACTTTTTCGTAGGCCATAGGATAAGATGGCTCCTCCAATACCAAATTGTGTTCTTCTGCATATCTCAAGACATACATGATTGCTTGAAATTGGGGGATATAGCTTCTGGTCTCTCTTGGTAGGTACCTGTATATTTCCCAGAAGGTCCGCTTTCCACCTGAGCGTCTGATGGCTTTATTTACATTTCCAGGTCCACAATTATAAGCAGCTAAGGCCAATTCCCAATTGTTATACCTTTTATTCAATGCTTTAAGGTAGCGTACAGCAGCCTCTGTTGAGCGTTCCGGGTCTAAGCGGTCGTCTACGTGACTGTTGTAGTAGAGCTTAAATTCTTTCCCCGTAGCCGGCATAAATTGCCACAGTCCCATTGCCCCAACGCGGGAACGTGCTTTGGGATTTAATCCGGATTCAATGATGGATAAGTACTTGATGTCTTTCGGCATATTATGCTCAGAAAGATACGTATCAAACATTGGGAAAAAATGTCCTTGTCTTTCAAGAACCATTCGGGTGTATTCTCTATTTCTTACCGTGAAGTAATTAATAAAGGCAAAGATAGTTTCATTGAGTTCAAAAGGCATATCCGTATCCATTTCAGCAATACGTTGTTCCACCTCTTCATAAGTAAAATCTGGTATATGTTCGTAGTCATAATAAGGCATGACTGTCTCTTCGCCCGAGGGGTCATCAGAGACAGTCAATGCTTTTTCTTGAGCCATTGCCACGCTTCCTAAAGATGCGAACAATACCAAAATCACTACTATTATATAGAAAGATTTTATCCTCATATTTTATTTATTAAATGCTGCTGCTGTCAAATAATTGGCAAAAGCATATAACTCAGCTTCCTTAAAGGAATTGGTCATGATTTGAAGCCCTATAGGTAAACCTTTGTCGTCTTTTCCATTTGGTATGGAAATGGAGGGGACCCCGGATACAGATGCTTGAACTGTAAACAAGTCTTCCAAATACATGGCTACAGGGTCATTAGAATGTTCACCAAATTTAAACGCTGTACTTGGTGTTGTCGGTAAGACAATATAGTCATATTTAGTCAATAAGTCTTCCGTATAATCTTTAATAAGTTTCCTTACTTTCTGGGCTTTAGTGAAATAAGCATCATAATAACTAGCACTTAATACAAATGTACCAAGCATTATTCTACGCTTTACTTCTTCACCGAATCCTTCAGATCGGGTAAGTTTGTACATGCTTTCTAGGTTGTGGGCATTTGGCGTTCTATAGCCATATTTTACCCCATCAAATCTAGATAGATTTGAACTTGCTTCCGCAGTCGTTAAGATATAATATGTAGGGAGCACATAATCTAGCAGAGGGAAATTGACTTCCTCTACTTTATGACCTTCTTCCTTCAGTTTTTCCAGTACATTTAAAGTATTGGCTTTAATCTCCGGTTGCAAAGCCTCTGAATGAACAGTTTCTTTTAGGTAGGCAATTTTAGCCGGTTTATCGAAATGCAATAGTTTGCTGTAGGATGGGACAGGTTTTCTTGAAGAAGTGCTGTCGTAATCATCCGGGCCTGCCATTGTTTCTAAAACCAATGCATTGTCCTGAATATTGTTTGAGAAAACGCCAATCGTGTCAAATGAAGATGCATAAGCAATTAGCCCAAATCTAGACACCCGGGAATAAGTAGGCTTAATGCCAATTACTCCGGTAAAAGCTGCAGGTTGTCTCACAGAACCACCTGTGTCAGTTCCTAAAGATACTGTACAAAGATTGGCTTGAACAGCCACTGCTGATCCACCGGAAGAACCTCCGGGAACCCTGCTTTCGTCTATGGCATTGAGGACTTTACCATGAACAGAATTTTCATTAGAAGAACCCATTCCAAATTCGTCACAGTTTAGCCTTCCAATAATGATGGCGTCCTCGTCAATTAAGCGCTGCACTGCGGTGCCTGTAAATTGGGATTCGAAGCCTTCCAAGATTTTACTTGAGGCATTTGATTCATGTCCGTTATAACATAAAACATCTTTTATGCCAATTACCATACCCGCAAGTTTTCCAGCTTTTCCTGCAGTTATTTTTTCGTCAACAGCTGCAGCCTGCGCTAATGCAGATTGGCTATAAACTTCAACGAAGGCGTTTAGTTGCGCCTTCGTTTCAATTTTGCTTAAGTAATATTTGACAATCGCTTTACAGTCCGTTTCCTTTTTCTCCAGCGATTTCCTTATCTCATCGAATGAACGAAATTTTTCCAACTTATTATTTGTTTGCTTTCTTGTTGTCGTCTTTCAGTCCTTCTTCCAAATCATCCTGAATTTCTTTGGTAGCATCTTTAAATTCCCTGATACCTCTACCGAGTCCTCTCGCTAGTTCAGGAATTCTTTTCGCTCCAAAAAGAAGGATAACTACCAGAACGATGACCACTAGTGATCCTCCTCCGATATTTTGTATAAAAGCCAATGTATTCATGATATGCTTATTTTGATTTTGAAATTGTTACAAATATATGATTGTGCTTTTCTAACGCAAAGGAAATAAAGCATGTTGTAATTATTTTTTGTAAATATACTAAAATTTAACCATTATTTACTAGAAAGCCAAATGCTAGGGTTCATTACCTGAAGGCCTTTCCAAGTTTGAAAATGAAGTTCTGAATACCCATCCTCATCTGAATATACGTGTCCAATTACAGTATTGGATTGAACTTCCTCACCTGATTTTACATTAATGGTTTTTAGCCGACTATACATGGTGTAAAAATCTCCATGTTTTATGATAATTGTCCCCCCCATGCCGGGCACTGTGGTGATCTTGGTAACCGTGCCTGGAAAAACGGATTTTACAGGGGCATTATTTGTGGTTTGAATGTCAATGCCATCATTGGTCTCTGTAATGCCTTTGAGCGTAGGGTGAGGGTATGTGCCATACTTTTTATAAATGAAACCGTTATCTACCGGCCATGGAATGTTACCCTTGTTGCTCGCAAAAGAGGCTGATAGTTTTTTGACTTTTGGAGTTGTGGGCAATGCTTTTGCACTTGGACTTTCCGCCTTAGGTTTTTCTTCTGCCTTTTCGGCTGCTTTGGCCAATCTGATCTCTTCGGCTATTACATTTTTAATCAATTGATTGAGCTCAGCCTGTTGTTTCTTTGTTGCTGCAATCTCTTTTTTTACTTCTTCTTCCTTTTTACTTAAAGTATTGACCATTCTTTGTTGCTCTTCTTTAAGTCGGTCTAACTCCTTTTTCTGCTCTTGTTCTTCAGTAAGTACTTTTAATTGATCCTTTTTCTGAATCTCCAAAGCTTCTTGCTTTTCAGCCAATTCCATGCTGACTTTTTCCATTTGTTCTACCTGCTTTTTTCTTGCGTCACTGTATTGTTTCAGGTATTTTAGCCGCATATAGAATTGCTTAAAAGTGGCAGAAGAAAATATAAAAGTAATGAGGTTTACCCCTTGATTTAATTTGTAGGAGGTGTAGATCATTTGGGCATATTCTTCTTTGAGCATATCCAGCTCATCACTTAATCTTTTTATATGAGCGGAAGTTTTATTAATTTCCGAATTGACCAATTGCAGCTCTTTATTGATGGTAGCGATAAACTTCTCTCGCTCCTGAAGTTTTTGATTTACTGCGCGTAATTGTTTGACGGAAACTTTTTTTTCATCCGTTGTCTTTCGCAATACGGTATCAAATTCCCTCAACCTCTTTTGAATGGCAATTTTCTCTTTCTCTAGTTGTGCTCTATCGGCAGTGATTTGAGCAGCTAAGAAAGAGGTTGATCCCAACCCAAAGAGTAATAATAAAGCAAGGCAAAGTACTCTGACTTTGCTCAATTGACTAAAAATTGTATGGGAAGTTAAGTGGGGCATCCGTTAATTCTACTTTGATCATTTCAACGTTTAAAAAAAAGTTCGATTTTGGCCTATCCGGTAAGCTCAAAACCATTTTGATGATGGCTTGGTAAGGAAAAGGTTGGTTGGAAACTTCTCTGAAGTCCATATAGGAAGCTTCTAGGCTTCCGCTTCGGGTTTGGGAGGCCTCACTTTCAAGTTGAGTTACCTTGCCATGTCCTGCATCGATATTGGTCTCGTATTTTATATTTTCTCTTTCTTGATTTAAGACAAAAGTTTTACCGACCCTTATCAGGCGGTCTCTATAGCTGAATTCATGAGGCAAATTGGCAAAAAGTAAGTTTTGGAATAAAGAGAAAGACAATGGAACACCATATTTTTTTTGAAATTCAGCGTAATCCATGTCAATTCTTTGCCCATTAATACGGTCTCTGATTTTGATTCTGTCGGTACTAATAAATCCTCTAAGCGCTTCAATTCCAAGACCCGGAGACATATTGAACCAAATGACACTGTCCTTTTTCACCCTAATGTTCAGTACCCCCTTGGTGATTTTTCCATCCTGCTCTTCCAAGGTTACCCTTCCCTTGGCTGTTAGGTAATTGAAATCAAGGTAATTAGGATTAAATTCATCCATGGTCTTATCCGTCGTATAAGACATGGGTTTTCTCGCACAAGACCAAAGCATCACCATTCCCAGAAAATAGGTCAATATCTTCGCTTTACTCATAGTATGTTTTATTTTTGATTTTAAGTGCCAAAAATTCGGAGGTGTCCTCCATAGACATGGCCTTTTTCCAGTAGTCTAGCGCTATTTTCTTCTCTCCAATCTTATACATGATGTCACCGTAATGTTCAAACATTACCCCACTTGGTTCGCTTTCCTCTTCCAATGCCTTTTCCATAAATGGTCGGGCCTCTTCATACCTGTCCAGCTGAAACAAAACCCATGCATGTGTGTCCAAATAAGTTGGGTTTTCCGGATATTTTATGACTAATTTCTGCGACATGTTCAATGCTTTCTCTAAATCCTTTTTTTCTAAAGAGAGAAAATAGGCATAATTATTCATAATATGCTCATTATTTGCATTTTGGGCCAAAACTTCTTCATAGAGTGCAAAGGCTTTTTCCTTTTCCCCCAAACCAAAGAGTACGTCTCCCAATTGGGAATTTGCCATCATGGTCAACTGAGGGTTTGATTTGTTATTTAGTTCAAGTGACTTTTCTAATGCAGATTTTGCCATTTCATTTTCCTTGCTGGCAGATTTGGCAGTTCCCAAATAAAACCAAAAAACCGCACTTTCAGAAAAGTTTTCTGTAGCCATAGAAGCAATTTCAGCAATGTTCTCAAAAGGTTCTTGATTTTCAAACATCAATGGAATCAATTGCTGGTATAGCTCTTCGTTATTTGGGGTAATATTTACAGCTTTGGAATAAAATTTTATGGCTTTTTTTGCATCATTTTGCTGAAGTCGGTAGTCTCCTAGAGCAATTAGGGTTTCGGTATTATTGAGGTGGTAAGCTTCCAAAGGCTTGGAAAGACTGTCCAGTAATTGATCTCTTGAAGTGTTTTGCATTTGTGATAGGATATCGGAAAATGCTTTTGCTTTGACAATACCTTCCAAGTCAGGGTTGTCAAAGGCCTCTTTTAAATATTTGTTTGCCTGTTGATTTTCATTTCGATCCTTGTACAATTTATAGGCTGCCATTTTAATGTCCGGCTGGTTAGGGTAAGTTGACAAAGTTGACAAGACAAGGTCCAGCGCTTGATTTTTTTTGTTATTATTGAACAAGATATCGACCAAAGAAAGAACGTACCTTGAATTTCCCGGGTGGGCTTCTATGAGCTTTTCGCCTTCCTTGATCGCCATATCAAGGTTGTTTTTCTTAAGGTAAATGCGCTGTTTTTGAGCGGTCAATTGCTCCACGATTCCATAAAATTCTTCTGCTTTATTTAGAGCTTCCAATGCTTTGTCAAGGTCCTGGAGTTTTAAATACAAAGAAGCAAGGTCCAAGATATACTGTCTGTAGTTCCCCTCCTTGGCCATTAAATTTTCTAAAACTCCGGCAGCTTCTCTGGTTTTGTTCTGACTATTGTAGATTTCTGCTATTTGTAAATGGTAGTATTTGTTGTCAGGATCCAATTCTAGTGCTCTTTGTCCATAGGACAAAGCTTTTTCATACTGTTTGGCTCTTACCATCATTTGGGAAAGTTTAAAATGAATGGCACTTTCCTTTTCATTAAATTCCAAGGCTTTTAAAAAATAAAAATAGGCCTTCTCATAATCGTCTAACATGAGGTTTTTCTGCCCATCTATAAATAATCTGCTGGCCATCATCTCTTTTTCTTTTGCCTTCCGTTCTTTTCGACTAAGTTTCTTCTGAGCAAAAGCATCTCCTATGGGAACTCCCAAGAAGATGGTAAAGGTGAAAAACCAAACTAAAAAATTTAAATTCAATTTATTCATATTTTTGCACGCTATCAGTCTGCCATCGTTTAATATTGACACAACCTCTATTTTTGACTTTTATTGGGAGATTCAACGCTGCTTAATCCAAGAGTATCAAATTGATCCATTGTAGGCGTAAAATCTTTTTCTTTTAAAATATACAATTAACCCTTACTTTTGGTTCAACTTTTTATGTAGCCAAAAGAATTGAATACTGCGCTAAAGTTACGATTATTTGCCCGTGCTCCCATAGCCTCCGGCTCCCCTTTCCGTGTCTGAAAGCTGTACCTGTGGATTCCATTCAATTTGTTCGTGTTTTGCAATGACCATCTGAGCAATTCTTTCTCCATCTTGAACGGTGAAAACGGTGTCAGAATTATTGACCAAGAGCACTTTTATTTCTCCCCGATAATCAGCATCAATTGTGCCAGGACTGTTGAGAACCGTAATTCCATGCTTATATGCCAAGCCACTTCTAGGCCTTATTTGTGCTTCGAAGCCTTTTGGTAATTCAATATATAAACCTGTACCAATTAATTTTCTCTCCAATGGTTTCAATGTAATTGGCTGTTCAATGTTTGCAGTAAGATCCAAACCTGCAGATTGTTCAGTTTGATAAGCAGGTAATGGGTGATTTGATTGATTGATTACGTTTATTTTCATGCTATTTTTTGGAGAACGATTTAAATAACAAATTTAATTCCTTTTTTTCCAGCAGAAAAATTAGGCCACCATACAATATTATGATGGAGGAATGAAGTGCGAAGTTTAATGGCAATGAACCTGTATCCAGAAGGAAGCCTCCATAACTAAAAAGAAATGCAACAAGTAAGTAGCTTACATCCTTCTTTGTTTGATAAGGAATGGGGTAATATTTTTGGCCAATAAAGTAACAGAGTAAAGTCATTACCAAATAACTACCGAATGTGCTCAAGGCTCCCCCTATAAAACCTAAAACAGGTACCAAAGTCAGGATAATAATGATTGTAACGATAGCCCCTATTAAGGTGATATAAAAACTGTATTGTGTTTGGTCTGTGATTTTAAACCAAATGCTTAGATTATAATATATCCCTAGAAATAGGTAACCCATTAGGAGTATAGGAACCATGGGTAAAGCTGTAGCATACCCCTCAGCTTGAAAAAACAATTCCCCGATTAATTTTAAATTTACAGATACTGCTACCATAAGGAAAGTACAGAAGATGATGAACCAATGCATTACCCTAGCGAATAACTTTGGATTGTTTTTGTTTTCAGCTTGCTGGAAGAAAAATGGTTCTGCCGCATATTTAAAGGCCTGAATAATCAGACTCATTAAAATTGCCAGTTTAAAATTGGCTCCAAAAACCCCTCCGGCCTCTCTGGAAGAAAGTCCGGGATAATAGTTTTCCGGCAATGAATATTCAAATAAGCCTCTGGAAAACACTTCGTTTGTAACTCCTGCCAAGCCCATAAATAATAAGGGCAATGCGTATTTCCACATGGGAAGCAAAATGCTGCGCTTAAGTTGTAATTTCCATTGGCCTGCCAGTTTCCAAATGATGGGTAATATTAGCAAGTTGGCCAATAGGTTGGCCAGTAGTATATAATCAACGCCCCATTCAGGATTGTACCACTCAGCAACAAAAGGGTGTAAAACGTGGAGTATATCTCCTGAAACTATATGATAAGCCACCACAATGAAAAGTACATTAAAACCTACATTGAGAAGGATGTTAAACAGTTTTAGCAAAGCGAAAGTCAAGGATCTGCCGTCCAGTCTCAATCGGGCAAAGGGGAGAGCCATTAGGGCGTCTATGGTTAATATCATGGCAGCCCATTGAAACAGATGGGTTTTGCCCTCATATTCAAACAATAGGCTCAGTTTTCCGGCAAAAAGGAATAATATGATTCCCAGTGATAGGCCTACAATGGTAACCAATGTTTGGGCATTTTGAAAAACTGTCTTTGGATCCAGACCTTTACCGGTCGCAAAGCGGAAATAGGATGTTTCCATGCCAAATGTAAAGATCACATTCAAAAATGCGATCAATGCATATAGCATGGTAAAGGATCCCAAGTCTTCCTTGGGAAGATATCCCGTGTACAAGGGGACAAGCAAAAAGTTAATTGATTTGCCGAGGATACTACTGATGCCGTAGATGGCAGATTGCCCGGCCAATTTTTTTAATAGACCCATATAAAAAGGGGACTATTCCCCTTTGAAATTAGGTTTTCTCTTTTCTAGAAAAGCGGTAGTTCCTTCTCTATAGTCTTCGGATTTCACACAGCGAGCAAAACTATTTGCTTCGATCTGGTAACCATTTTCATCACTTGCATAGACTGCATTGACACAATCTACTATCATACCGATGGACAATGGTGCTTTGGTCATGATTTTCTTTATAACCTCCTCAGCTTTGGCTATTGCATCCGCTTTAGTAGCTTCAACATGGTTTAAAAGACCTAAGGATTTTGCCTCATTGACATCCAGCATATCACCTGTCATCAGGATTTCAGTAGCTTTGGTTCTGCCGATAAGGTTGGTCAGTCTCTGTGTACCTCCGTACCCAGGTATAATCCCAAGGTTAACCTCCGGTTGTCCAAACTTAGCGTTTGCGGTTGCAATTCTCATATGGCAAGCTATTGCCAGTTCACATCCTCCACCCAGCGCATAACCGTTAACTACGGCAATTACTGGTTTGTGACAGGATTCTATATTATCAAAAACTTCTTGACCAAATTCAGCAAACTTCCTAGCATTGAGTTCGTTGAGCTCTGAGATTTCATTAATATCAGCACCCGCTACAAAGGCCTTTTCACCCGCACCAGTGATGATTACAGCTCTTATGGACTTGTTATCATTCACCTCGTTGAAAATATTTTTCAACTCTTCCAAGGTGTTGAAATTTAAGGCGTTGAGTTTGGACTCTCTGCTGATGGTAAGATAAAGTATTCCGTCTTTAGTCTCTGAAAGAATATTTTTTTGTTCAGCCATTCCAATTCTTCAATGTTAAGGCCCAAATATACGAGGTGCCTAATCAATCACAAAAGATTCGGCTAAAAATCATAAATCTATTAAAATATGTATAATCAAAAAGTATCTATAAAATTGTATTTTGAATAAATTAAAAATGGTTTTATATTTAAAGAAGCTTTTTAATTATTTGCCCTGCATTTATCTATTGGACTTGAAGTTACCTGAGAATATACATCCCTGAACCTAAGTTTTCCCTGCTGTTTCTTTTTCTTGTCTACGATATTGATCAATGGATTTTCGGTAGTAAATAGCATTCGAGGTTGAGGCTGAATTAATATTTAAAAATGTCTATTATTTCTCCTGTAAAATCAAATGTATGTCATTATTTTCTATTTTTGCATTGAAGCTAAATACATACTAAAACTCAATCACTTACCACATGACTGAAAAAAGGAAAATTACAGTAGCATATGGAGATGGTATTGGTCCGGAGATAATGAATGCAACCTTGTCTATCTTGGAAGCAGCAGGAGCAGCTATTGAACCTGATATTATAGAGATAGGAGAACAGGTATATTTGAAAGGGATTAGTTCCGGGATTGCCTCAAGTGCTTGGGATTCATTGAGAGAGACCAAAGTCTTCTTAAAATCCCCGATAACCACACCTCAGGGTGGAGGTTTCAAAAGCTTGAATGTTACGACTAGAAAAACCTTAGGACTCTATGCAAATGTCAGGCCTTGCAAAGCTTACTCTCCTTTTATTCATACCCATTTCCCTAAAACCGATTTAGTTATCATTAGGGAAAATGAGGAGGACCTTTATGCAGGGATTGAGCACAGGCAAACGGATGAGGTGTATCAATGTTTGAAATTAATTTCCAGACCCGGTAGTGAGAAAATCATCAGGTATGCCTTTGAGTATGCGCGCATGAACAAGCGAAAGAAGGTTACTTGTATGACCAAAGACAATATCATGAAAATGACTGATGGAGTTTTTCATGAGGTTTTTAATGAAGTGGCCAAGGAGTACCCTGATATAGAAACCGATCATAAGATTATAGATATTGCTACTGCTCTAATCGCAGATAGTCCGGAAATTTTTGACGTCATAGTTACTTTAAACCTTTATGGAGACATTATCTCTGATGTGGCCGCACAAGTTACAGGTTCTGTTGGCCTAGGTGGATCAGCTAATGTAGGGGAAGACGTGGCTATGTTTGAAGCCATTCACGGTTCAGCTCCTGACATAGCCGGCATGGACATAGCCAATCCTTCAGGCTTATTGAATGGTGCAATCATGATGCTTGTTCACATTGGTCAACCGGAGATCGCACAAAAAATAAGCAACGCTTGGATGGCGACTCTTGAAGACGGTATTCATACCGGGGACATTTACCAAGAGGACATCAGTTCCAAAAGGGTAGGGACAAAAGAATTTGCCGAAGCCGTAATTGCCAGACTTGGTAAAGAACCGCAGCGGATGAAGAAGGCTGTATTTGCCAAAGCAGAAAGAAGTGAAGCTGAAATCAAACAAGCCTTGGCCATCAAGCCACGAACACCGGCAGTGAAAGAACTTATTGGCTTGGATGTGTTTATAGATTGGAAGGAAGGGACTAGGGATCCAAATGTAATGGGGGATAGGCTAAGGGCCGTTAATGCCGATGGTTTAAAAATGCAACTAGTTACCAATAGAGGAGTAAGGGTGTACCCCGATGGGATGGAGGAAACCTTTTGCTCAGATCATTGGAGAGTAAGGTTTTTTGATGCAGATGACAAAGCCATCTCTCATGAGCAGATCATAGATGTGCTCAAGCAAATCGGTGATTTGGGTTTTGACTTTGTGAAAACCGAAAACCTTTACACTTTCAATGGCGAAAGAGGTTTTTCATTGGCTCAAGGCGAATAAAAATTTTCATTCAAGCAGGGCCTTGTCCTGCTTGATTTTTTTTAATGTATGAAAAGGGTTCTCATCATTACCTATTATTGGCCACCAAGTGCCGGTTCGGGTGTTCAACGCTGGCTTAAATTTTCAAAATACCTGCCGGAATTTGGTTGGCAACCTGTAATTTTCACTCCTGAAAATCCCGATTTTTCATTGAAAGATGAGTCCCTCGAACAAGAAGTGGACAAGCATACAGAAGTGTTGAAATTCCCCATCTGGGAACCATATCAATTGTTTAGAACTCTTAAAAAGCAAAGCCCGAAAGACACCGCCAGCATTCTTGAATACAAGGACCCCGGCATGCTCGATCAGCTTGCCGTTTGGCTTAGAGGCAATCTTTTGATTCCCGATCCTAGGCTTTTTTGGATCAAACCTTCGGTTAAATTTTTGGAAGAGATTTGGGAACAAAATGATTTCAAGGCTATCATTACTACCGGTCCTCCCCATAGCATGCACTTGCTAGGTAGAAACCTGAAAAGAAAAACAGGTATTCCTTGGCTAGCCGATTTTCGGGACCCATGGTCTACCTGGGAGTTTTTGGATACCCTTAAACTAAGCGGGTTTGCCAGAAAAAAGCATCAAAAATTGGAGGCCAGTGTATTTGAAGAGGCGGATAGTTTGGTCACTATTTCTCCAACTTTCCAGAAGGAAATGAAAAAAATAGGTGCTAAAGATATACGGGTTTTATTGAATGGGTTTGATCCTTCAGATATTCCTGAGTTTTTGACAACATCACCTGAACGTTCATCAGTGTTAGAAATTGTTTATTCAGGAGTGATTGATGCCATACGGAATCCGCTTCCATTTTTAAATGTACTTAAATCTGTTTTTGGAAAAACTACCGGAAAGGTGAGGCTTACTTTTGTAGGTAGGGTAAATGAAAGTGTAAAGCAATTGCTTTCCGAAGACAGTTGGTTTCGAGGGCATGTGGTATTAGCGGGCTATGTTACCCATAAAGAGGTATTCTCTTATTATCAAAAGGCACATTTACTGTTGTTAATACTCACCAATACCAAAAATGCCAAAGGTAATATTCCGGGTAAATTGTTTGAGTACATGGCCACCGGTAGGCAAATATTGGCCTTAGGGGATCCACTGGGAGACACCGCTTCTATTATAGAATCCTCCGAAGCTGGACAAGTTTATTCTCACACTGATGAGGCAGGCATGGCTCAATTTATTCAGAACTTTCAAAATAGTGAGAGGCCGAAAAAGTCGGATACAGACATTCAACAATACAGCCGGAAAAAAATCACAGCACAATTGGCGCTGTTGCTTGATGGAATTAGCAAGCCTTAGAAGGTAAATCCTGCTGTAAATACCTATTTTTAAATTGCTCCTTTTTCCGGATTTGAATTGTCAGCCCAATACCAGGCTGCTTAAGTGATACTTCAAGTGCCTGATCGATAGATTGATTAAATTTTATTAAAAGTGTCATATTTTAAATTTTTTCTAACTAACATAGTTGAGATAAGATTTAAAAATGGATAAAGCGCTAGAATCATTATTCCTTAAAGGCTTAGAAATAAACCAGCAGAGATTGTTCAGAATTTGCAGGGTCTATTCACCGGATGGGGAGGATGCCAAAGATCTCTTCCAAGAAATATTGGTTCAAGTATGGCGGTCTATGGATGCTTTTAAAGGTAAATCTTCCTTCAGTACTTGGATGTTTAGAATAGCTCTCAATGTCTGTCTTCAATTCAAATCTAAACACTTAAAGCGTCAAAGTCGGTTGATTAAACTGGATAGTATAACAATCGAAAATTTCTGTTCCGAAGAAGTGACCAAAGAACCGGATGAAAAATTAAAACATCTTAGAACTTGTATAAAAAGATTGAATGAAAGTGATATGGCTATCATTACACTTTATTTGGAAGAGTTGGCCTATAAGGAGATTTCGGAGATACTGGGCTTAACTGAAAATAATGTAGCCGTGAAGGTCCGACGGATTAAATCAAAATTGTTTAACTGTATGAATGCAAGGCCATGATAGAAGATGAATTAATTAAAATTTGGCAATCCTCAAGCAATCAGGAGCGGGTTAAATTTGAGAAATCAAAGTTAATGATAGAGTTACAATCAAGTTTAGATCGTTTGCACCGTAGGTGGAAATACTTGGAAAGGGTAAATATCATTTCTGCATTGCTAACCATACCTCCATTTATTCTTGCCGTCTTTTGGGCTCCTTTTATTTCCATGAAGATAGCATCGGCTCTAGTTATTGTTTGGGCAATATATGTAGGCTTAAGAATATTGCCAATAAAAAAAGTAAAATCCGGTGATCTGGAAAGCAATTACCTACAATATCTGGAGAAAACAAAAGCCTACCTTATTGCTCAAAAGAAGTTGCTTGAAACATCATTGGATTGGGCAACATTAACAATTTACCCCATTTACCTCTTGTTTTGGGTAGGAGTGTGGGAAAGGCCTATGGCGCGTTTTATTGGGGTAATGTCTTTTTTGGTCTTGATTGGGCTTGGTGTTTTTTCTTACTATTCAAATAAGAAAAAAGTGAAAAATGAAATTCTCCCTAGCATCCAAAAGATAGATGAATTAATCAAAACGTTAAAGGATTAATTTCTTCTTAATTGATGGATTACATCTTTAAATTTTTGGAATACCATTGTCTCAGTTTCCGGAGCAGCCTTAAATAAGTGAACCAGCAAAAGGTAAACAGCAGTTACAATGCCACTTCTAATTAGAATATCAAGCAATACATAGGCCGAGGTAGGAATTAAGTAATAGGAAATAGCCCAACTTAGTACTCCGGCTATAAGTATTAAAAACACCCCTGGGGTAAAAGGGTTAAAGCCCAACCTTATCTTGATGTAAAAATACTTTACAAGGTTATAACAAAGCATAGCGATAAGTGAGGCCAGTGCAGCACCTTCAATGCCATAAAGAGGAATTAGCATTAAGTTAAAAATAATGACAGCAGCACTCATTAGCAGTGTAGCTGTAATATTGAAGGTGTAAAACTTGGAGAAGACGATTATTTCACCATTTACAGAGAAAATCACATCTGTTATTTTTCCCAAACCGATTAGGAGGACCACCCATTTTCCTTGTTCATATATGGCCCTGTTTGGAACGAAATGGTAGAGGTTTTCTATATTGACCCAGATCAGCAGGAAAATCAATAAACATATTAACAATTGATTAATGGCAATTTTCTTATAGAGAGCATTTATTCCTGTCAATTGATTTTTAGCAAACATTTCTGAGATAACCGGCATGGCCACCTGTGATATGGCACGTCTAGGCATTTCAATAACCACAGCAATGGAAAAGCCTATAGTATAGATGGCATTGGCATCCAGCCCTATCATTGAGCTAACCATAATGCTGTCAATTTTCATGATCAGCAAGGCTCCGGCTGTACCCAATAAGGTGATCAACCCATATTGTAAAAACTCCTTTTTAAAAGGGCTGCTAATACCTTCCCAATTCAAGTCTATCTTTATTATCCCTTCTTTTTTCATATAGAAAACCATGGAAATCATGGCCGCCAAATAGACCATGCCCATGCCCCATATCATGTTGGTAAAGGTATATAAGGACACAAAATACCCAATAACCAATAAAGCCATAAAAATTCTT
This sequence comes from Cyclobacterium sp. 1_MG-2023, assembly GCF_030546805.1. GTDB lineage: Bacteria > Bacteroidota > Bacteroidia > Cytophagales > Cyclobacteriaceae > Cyclobacterium. Next base: position 302,563 of record NZ_JAUOPC010000002.1, read on the forward strand.
AAGAAAACATCCCGAATCAAAGAAGGAATGGCAATTTTTAAAAATGACCTGCTGAAAGCTTCCAAGATAGAATTCATTAAAGAGAAAAAAGTAATCAATAGGGCCACTATTAAGAAATGATTTACCTCAGGAGCATTTTCTGCAAAGGCGTTAATAATTGAAGTTTTGAAAACATAAAATAAAGTAGCTACGATAAAAAAACCTATGGTAGCCATGACAATACTAAAGCTGAAAAAAGCAAACTCATTTCCTTTTATTCTAGGGAAGAAACGTGTGATGCCATGGCCTATACCTAATTGGGCGAAAGGTACTAGGAGCAGTGCAATGTCTTGCACAGTTTTAAATAAGCCAATTTGCTCAGGGCTGAGTACATAAGGGAATAACCAGAGTAGGTTTACATAACCTACAATTACTCCTAAATAGGAGAAAATGGTGGTGAGTACACTTTGTTTCACCCCTGCCATGTACAGTCGACTTTATTTAATTCGTTTATATCCAAAGTTGGAAATTTTTCAGGTGTTACAATTATGTTAACACTGCAATTAACTTTTCTTTTCTTAGCGTGTAATTAAAGTTGTCTTTAACCCTTTGAGCCGTAGCTTTTCGAAGCGAATTTAGATCTTTTTCTTTCAGAGTGGAAATCAAGTTATGAAGTAGGGCAAAGTCCTTATGAGGTAAAATAAAGCCCGTTTCTCCAATTATTTTAGAGATTTCACCAACATTGCTCCCAATGGGAATACAGCCACAAAGCATGGCTTCTGCCAAAGCATTTGGAAATCCTTCAGAATAAGACAGTTGTAGATAAAATTGACATTTTCTGTATACCTCCCTGATTTCACTTTGATTTAAGGGAGGCATTAAGGTTACATTTGGCAGGGTTGTTTTAAATTCTCTGTCCCCAATAATTGTGAAAGAATAGTTTGGAAATGCTTTAGCCATTTCAAGGACCAAATCTATTCCTTTAACCAAGGCCCTGTTTTTCTGGGAAATCCCGGTAGCAACAGTCACAAAGGAGAAAGGAGATTTTTCCCTTTGATCATCAGTCCAAAATTCAATGTCAAAGCCATTATAAATTACCTGAATTTTAGTTTTTAGGTCAGGTATTAAATGCAATAACCCTTGATTTTGTGGGGAGTCTTTATCATAAGTGTAAGTGGATTTCACCAAGGAATTAGAAACCGGAAGAATCAGCGAACAATTTTTAAAACTATATACTGTAGCTTTTTTAAGCCATTTTTTACGATAGTTGCCATAATCTATTTTTGGGAGGTGCATGGCATCCGTACCCCCACATTCGATGATTACTTCTTTTCTAAAAATTTTCCCGATGAAAACTGGGAGAACGGTATGATATCCTGCAAAAAAACAAAGGTATTTGCTTGTGAAAGGTAAAAGAATCAGCAATTGGAAAAATTGAAAAATGAAATATATCGGCAGCAAATAAGGTTTGATGGTAAAATTAAGGTGAATGATTTTAAAAGGAGGGCTTAGCATCTCAATATCCCTTTGGATAAAAGCTGTAGGAATAGGAGAGATATAGAGGATCATATTGGGGTCAATTAATATTTAAAAAGCAGATAGCTTCTGTTTGATCTTGATCCATAATCTTTCTTTCAAAATGGTATATTTATCCCTGTGATTGGTTTTTTTAATGGCCTGTTTCTTTTTAAATACAAAGTACTGGTAATCTTTTTCCTTATAGAAAAGAGGATAGGTTTCCATTTTTTCAAGGTAGAAATCATTAGAAGAAAGCTTGCTAACCAATTCTCCGGTGTCTAAAGGTTGGTCGATCACCTGAAGCTTTTGGGGTTCATTGGCAATCATCCATTCCAGAAACCTTGGAGAAGGAATATGGATGAATATAAAAGTATCTGAATGGCTGTGATTTTTTATGGTTTCAAACAAAGCAAAGTGATCTTCAACGGGTATATGTTCCAATACATCCGGAAATACAATGGCGTCAAAAAGCATGTCTGTTTTATGAAATTTTTTCATATCAGACACTTCAAAGTGAAGGTTGTCTAAATCTTTCCAGAGGGATTTTGCTTGCTCAACACTTTCTGGACTTATGTCTACAGCAAGAACTTCCCCCTTAGGAGTGGCTTTTGCTATTAACTGACTGACAGTGCCAATTCCACACCCCACTTCCAATACATTATGATTTGGTTGGAGTCCGGCTTTTCTCAGTTTAGAAATAATACTCAGGTGCCTTGAGTTTACTCCAGTTTTTAATTGCTGATTGGCAAATTGATCATAAAATTGGGCAACGTCTTTAGTCATATTTGTCAGTAAGGTCTTGTTTCGAATTAAAATTTTTGTAAACAGCAAAAAGTAGTGATAAGACGACTAAATATTGAACTATCACAGCTACCATTTCCCAGTTATAATAAGCACTTGGCTCAAAGCGCATTTCCACTGTATGCGCTCCCTCAGGGAGTACAAGTCCTCTCAATAAATAATTTACTCTCAAAATAGGCGTTTCCTGCCCATCTACAAATGCTTTCCAGCCTTTTGGGTAGAATATTTCGGAAAAAACAGCCAAGCCTGACTTCTCTACAGATGCTTTATAGCTTAAAGCATCAGGAGCATAATTTTCTAATTTGATGGTCCCATTTCCGGCACCTAAACTTTGATTGCCATTGTCTTGAGCATTATAGGTGGCTGTTTCTTTGGTATTTATTTTTGCCAATGTTTCTATCTCTTCCTCATTTGAATCTGTGTTGGCAATTTTCTCAGGAAACCAAGCAGGACCATTGGCCTCGGGGTTTAGGAATACAGCATTTTCAGCCCTTCCTGCCAAAAGGTACTTGGTGTTCAGCATATTTAATCTTTGAATGCTCTGATAGTCAAAATTTCCTTCTTGGGCTTTCTTTACAAAGCCATTGATTTCCGAAAGAAGAATTCGATCAATTAAATCACCATACCTACTCATTTTAGCACCATGATATCCTCCGATACTATTGAAACGGTAACTCGTTCGTGCATCATTAAAGGGGTTTTGAATGTTTAATACTCGAAAATAACCCTTGTCCGCACTTATTTTGTTGTCTGCAGGAGTAGCAGCGAAATGCTGTTCGCTAGGATCTTCAATAAAGCTGTCTGCATCTAGGTAGCGACTATTGACTCCCCAAAGATCTATCAATACCACCAAGCCTATGCCTAAAAGAGCATAGTTGCTTTTTAATTTGTTATAATAAACCAAGCCTATTAGAATGGCCGGAATTAAAATGAACATTGCTGACCTAAAGGCATCCGACATCAATAGGCTTTTCCTATCAGATTTCAGCGCCTCCATTAGCCAGTCAGGATATCCGGGATTACCTGCGGAAGATTGGTAACCCGCCCAAGATGCAAAAACAATTCCAACTAGAATTAAGCCCAAACTTATACCTGTGCCAATTAAGAAAGGTTTTAAACTTTCTTTGTTTCCAATTCTCTCAACCAGATTTTCCAGACCTATGGCGCCAAATAATGGAATTACAAAAAGTGTCATTCCCAAAGCCATGGATACAGCTCTAAATTTATTGTATCCCGGTAGATAGTCAAAGATCGCATAGTTAAACCATGCAAGGTTTTTACCCCAAGAAAGCATTAGGGTTAGGACTACCATCGATAGGAATACATTTCTATACAGTGGAGGAGAAAAGATTATAGCCAGAATAAATAGAAAAATCATAACTGCCCCGCCATATATTGGGCCACCTGTAAATGGTTGATCTCCCCAATAAGTGGGCGCTCCGTTGAGAAACTGGTTAACTTGTGCATTGTCCACGCCATTGGAGCGAAGGGCTTTCTCTGAAGCAGAGTTTTTAGGAACTTCTCCTTGGGATGCTCCACCAAAGTAATTAGGGATAAGCAAGGTGAAAGTTTCAAGCTTTCCATTGGACCAATTGAAAGCATATTCCTTGTCTAGACCGGTGTCATTTTGTTCTTCTATAGGAAGATTACGCTCCCCTCTAATAGAATAGGTTCCATATTCCAATACAGAACTTAATCGGGCGGCATGGCCCATCGCTCCGATTACTGCTGCCACTAGTAAAATAGCGGTAATCTTTGCAAAAGCCGGTAAATGTTTTTGTTGATAGGCAATGACCAGTTGGCCAATGCCATATACAATAACCAATAATAAAGTGTAATAGGTAATTTGAAGGTGGTTAAACTTCAACTGTAGCAATACAGCGAATGCGGTGATTACGATGCCCAATAACTTTTTGCCATTGAAAGCCAGGTGTACACCTGCAAGTAATAAAGGGACAATACCTATAGCCCATATTTTGGCGTTATGTCCTGCCTCTAAACTCAAGAAATTAAAGGTGTTGAATGCAAAAGCCCAAGCCCCAATTATGGCAATATAAGGTCGAACTTTAAAACAAATGAGAAGCAAGTACATGGAGACCATTCCAAAGAAGAGGGCACTAATTGGATGAGGAAGCCCAAAGGTCAATGCCTTGATTAAGAAATTGGTAATGTCTCCTTTTGGGTCTAGGTGGATCAAATAAGCCGGCATTCCTCCAAACATTCGATTGGTCCAAAGTGCCTGTTCCCCGGTGCTTTCCCTATAGTCTAATATTTCTTTGGCGGAACCTTCCCATTGAAGGATGTCAGTTTGGAAAATCATCTTCCCTTCAAAAACAATAGGGGAAAAATAGAGTACAACGATCAGGTAAAAGGAAGAAATCGCTAAAAAATGAGGCAATACATCTGCTTTAAAATCAAACTTCATGGTCTAATCGTCTGGAATTAAGTAAGGTTTAAATTCAATACGCAAATTAACAAAAAACACCGGATAATAGTAAATGCCTAAGGGTCTGCCTGGGTTTAAAGTTTAATAATTACACTATTAAGACTTGGTTCGAATTAATTGCCCGATATTTAATATTAAACTTAAAGCTTTTGATCGGTCGGTTCTGTAATTAGGATGTTGTGGCAAGTTAAAGGTTTTCAGTATTGTTTGAATTATCAATTATTGAATAAAATTGGTCCCATTGTAAGATTTCGTAGTCTTGGCCCGCAATAAATACATTTTCAGCCATAGATTGTCCCAAAACAGAGACTGGAATTCCCCTATATTTTCGCAATCTTCCTATTAAAAACGGTTTGAGTAGTGGGAAAACTTTTAAGACTATTGCCTGAGATATTCCGTACCTGTTGGTTGGGGTCAAAATCATAGAAGGCTGGAAGATGCTCAACCGGTCAAATCCCAAAGCTTTTAAGGCTTCTACTAGCTCACCTTTTGCTCTTAAGTAGAATGAACTAGACTTAGGGTTTATCCCCACGGAAGCCAATAATTCAAAATGTCGGATGCCACCTTTTTTGCATGCCTTCGCAAAATCCAACACTGCTTCTTTATCAATCTTTAAAAATTCCTCTTTACTAATCCTACTAGGCTCTCCTACACCCAATGTACAAATTGCAATGTCATGACCTTGGATATATTCTTGATAACTATCGGGTTTGCTTACATTTATTTTGTGTTGATAAACATTGGCTTTGTTAAGGCCTGAAATGGGGGTTCGCCCAAGCAAGGTCAATAGGTGAATATTATTATGAACTAACAGGGTTTTTAATGCTTCTGAACCTACAGCACCGCTAGCACCTAACATGACAATCGAATTTGGGTTGGTTTTGGTAGTCATGAATTTTAAAATAAAATTGGATAAAGGATTTCTTTATTTGACATTTAAGCAATATAGTTATTTTAGAATAGGGAAGTATGTTGGCTTTAAACTAGTATTTTTGGGAGAATGGTTTCATATACTCGAGTGGGTCGTTATAGCTATTATCGTCCCTTTTCTAGTAGGAATTGATAATGCATATTGCTTGACTTTATTTTTGCTTACTCTTTTAGGATATTCTGGGCATTTATTTTGAGGGACTTGAGCGTAAAAGGGGGTGCCTGTAAGGATTGGAATTTAAACAAGTACATAGTATAAGTGGGGAAGGAAGACAAAACAATAGATTATTCCAAAGGATGGTTATTGGTTTTAATTTATATAGAAGGAAATGAAAATTTAATCCTTTTTATAGACGGAAAGGATAAGCTTACGTTTCAGTAATCAGCGACACCTTGGCTAAGTTCCCTGCTTATTGTTGAAGATTTAGGTACAGGATTTGGTCCATGCTATTGCGCTGCAATGTTTGCTAGACCTTTGTGACCATTGTTACTGTTGCCTAATTTGTTCTGCATTACTTTTGGGTATAAATTAAAGACATGTTGAAACAATACTTTCCCATATTACAGTGGCTACCAGATTACAAAAAATCTTATCTCTCCGGAGATATTGGAGCAGGTTTGACGGTAGGAATCATGCTAATCCCTCAGGGGATGGCCTATGCAATGATAGCAGGTTTACCACCTGTTTTTGGACTTTATGCATCTTTGATCCCGCAAGTGGTATATGCCATTATGGGGACTTCAAGGCAATTAGCCGTAGGTCCTGTAGCAATGGATTCTCTTTTGGTTGCTTCAGGCCTTGGGGCACTTGCCCTTTCGGGTATTGACGAATACATTGCCATGGCCATTTTCTTGGCCTTATTTATGGGGCTAATACAGTTGGGGCTGGGATTGTTGCGTATGGGGTTTTTGGTGAATTTCTTGTCAAAACCTGTTATTAGTGGTTTTACATCTGCGGCAGCCATTATTATTGGTTTAAGTCAGTTAAAACATCTTTTAGGTACTGATATAAAGGGAAGTAATCAGATTCATATTTTATTAAAAAATGCCATTGCTACAGTTTCTGATACCAATTGGATTGCTTTAGCTATAGGTCTCCTTGCTATTGTGGTTATAAAATCCATCAAGCGTTTTAATAGCCGAATACCAGCTGCCTTGGTTGTGGTGGTATTGGGTGTTTTGACCATTTATTTTTTTAATTTAAATGAGCAGGGGGTTAAAATTGTTGGCAAGGTTCCTAGTGGTTTGCCATCATTAAAAGTACCTGCTTTTGATTTTTCAAGAGTTTCTGAGCTTTTACCTATTGCCCTGACACTTGCATTGATCGCATTTATGGAAGCCATATCTGTTGCCAAAGCCATTGAAGAGAAGCATACAGATTATAAAGTGGATTCCAATCAGGAGCTAATAGCTTTAGGGACGGCCAATATGTTGGGGTCTTTTTTCCAGTCTTACCCCACAACCGGTGGGTTTTCTAGGACGGCTGTTAATGACCAAGCGAGAGCTAAAACCGGTGTTGCTCCTATTGTAAGTGCCCTGGTGGTAGGCTTAACTTTATTGTTCTTAACACCTTTATTCTATTATTTACCCAATGCAGTATTGGCTGCCATAATTATGGTTGCGGTTTTTGGGCTAATAGATCTCAATTACCCAATAGAGCTTTTCAAGAACAGAAGGGATGAGTTTTATCTCTTGCTTGCAACTTTTTTGATAACCCTTACGGTGGGTATAAAAGAAGGGATATTGCTTGGGGTATTAATTTCATTATTGTTATTGGTATACAGGACTTCAAGACCTCATATCGCAGTTTTGGGTAGAATAAACAATACGGACTATTTCAAAAACATAGCCCGATTTCCGGAAGATACAGAGACATTTAGCGATATTTTAATTATTCGATTTGATGCTCAGTTGTACTTTGGAAATACGGAGTATTTCAAAAAGGAATTGCAAAATCAACTCGACCTAAAAGGAGAGGCAGTAAAATACATCATCCTGAATGCAGAAGCGATCAATTATATTGATAGTAGTGCCATTCATATGTTGCGGCAGATCATTCAGGAATTAAATAGTAAAGGAATTAAACTTTTGGTTGCCGGAGCCATTGGTCCTGCTCGAGATATCTTTTATAGCAGCGGACTGATTGATGCTATTGGAAAGGATAATTTTTTCGTTAAGACCAATGAAGCATTTGAACATTGTAATCCCAAGCATCAAAAAACAGCCATTGAAAACAGGATCTCTCTTCAATCTAAAACTTAAACCCAGATCAGTTGATAGGATTAGAGTTGAAGTGAAAACTCAAAGGAAGTTAGACCTATGAGGCTTGATGCACCTAAGACCTATCTATTTACAGGAATTAGGTAATGCTACTTTTGAACTACATCATTCCTTGAAACGAAGTGAAGTAACTGAAAAACCCTGATTATAAGCGTTATAATTTATTGTCAAACCTGCTTTTTATCAGGGTTAAAAATTTCTTTGGGATGGTGAATCAAACCATTTGTTGTTTAAATAATATCCTAAAGAAAGCTCATGACTATTGTTGGTGTAATTGCTTTTGCTGTTAAGGTTGAAATCATATGCATAACCCATTCTGAGTTCTTGGGTAATAAAAATATCCATTAGCAATGCAAGGGCTTTCCTATTGCTTCCAATATCAGAAATTGTAGCTTGGTTTTTAACCAACCCTGACCTGAAAGAAGTGCCTATCCAATAATTTTCTCTAAGGAGAAACATTGCGTTGATGTCAAAGCTGGTTGGCCCATTCAATTCTTCACGGATTAAAATTGATGGTTTGAGTGAAACACCATTTGACAAGGGTAAGAGTGCTCCCAATTGATAATAAAAATGGTAATTGTGAGTAGCAACTGCCAGGTTTTTCTTTTCAAGAATGTTTTGTCCCACTAAATTATAAGCACTCAAACCAGTAAAAAATTGTGGCGTATGAAAAAATATGCCAAGGTTCAAATTGGGAGTAATGGCATTTATTTTACCTTGAGGTATGCCGGGATCACTGGGGTCATCAGGCAGGTATTGACTTGCATCAAGGCCATAAGAAGCAAAACCTGAACTAACACCTAAGCTTAAATAGCTACTATAGGACAATTGTACACTATAGGAGTAGGTAAGAAGTAAGTTCTGGATATTACTGGCTCCGAATTTGTCCGAATTAATTTGTATGCCAAAACCCATGGTTTGCTCCAAATTTCCGATATCTGCTGCGACAGAGAAAGTTTGTGGAGCTCCTTCAAAACCACTAAACTGACTTCTGTAAGTAGCCTGTACAAATGGGTCAATTTTGTATCCTGCATAGGCAGGATTGATGTGAAGAGGATTAAATACGTACTGGCTGTATTGAGGGAGTTGTTGTGCCTGAGCAGAGGTTAATGCAAAGAGAACACTAACGGTAAAAAGAATGCTATGTAAAGTTATTGGTCTCATATTTTATTTAATCACTTGTACCCAGCCTTTGTATTGTTTCTCTTTCTTATCAAAATCTACGCCTTTAACTTGATAATAATAAGTTCCTGGCAATAAACCTTCAGCATACCAATCGTTTTGATAATCTTTAGAAGAAAAAACGATGTCCCCCCACCGGTTAAATATCACCAATTCAAGTCGTTCAAATCTATGGGAGGCCCTTATTACAAATGTTTCATTTTTACCATCTCCATCAGGTTTGAATACATTTGGGATAAATAGTGGAAGGATTGTTTTCACTTCAATAGAAGTGTTGTTTTCGGGTAAAATATCTTGTCCTTCTGCACTCACTTCAGCTCTGTTTCTGATCCTTCCATCAGCAATTGCCGTTACTGTAAGGGTGATGGTGAGGGTTGCATCCACTTCAAACTGGGTAACATTCCAAACCAGCATATCTTCCTCTTGAGTAAAAGTAGGTGAAGAAAGTAATCCTTCAGCATTTAATACTGCTGATTCGTAAGCTAATTGTGCTGGTAAAAAGTCAACGATTCGGACATTGTCAGCAGGGTCGGGTCCGTTATTGGTAACTGTTATTTGGTATTCGAAAGAACTACCATCATTCACAGTGGTATTAAAAGAGGTTTTTTCTATGGCCATGTCAACCATCTTTGGCCTTACTTGTAATTCTTCACTTCGAATTGTTTGGTCGAAATTTTCTACTTTGATATTGACTTCATTAGTGAAGTTTCCATCGACGGTGGGCATTACGGACAATCCAAACGCCACTGTTTCTTCGGGGACAAGGTTACTTACCTCCCAGGTATTGGAAGCGCTTAATGCCGGACTCGCTGAAAGAATCATCAACCCTTCAGGTAATATTTCCGTAAGGGTTATGTTTGCTAGATTAAAGGTACTTGTGTTTTTTACGCTAATGGTATAATTTACTATATCACCCGGCAAGGCCTGAGTTCTGTCAATTGTTTTCTCTGCGTCAATGGAAATTCCTATTATGGTTAAGGTAATATTGGCTTCACTACAATTTTCCGGTATGTCTTTTTGGCAGATGCTGTATCGTACGATGTAAATCCCGGGTGCGATATCCTCTGGTAAAGACGAGATGCCTTCTGAATCCATACTGTACCTGCTATCCAATTCGACATTATTCCCTTCTTGATCTTGGATGCTTAGGATATTGATTTTTATATCTTCAGGTAAAACGGGTTTGTTTTTAAGACTATCATTCAACAGTATAGAAGGTAATATGTGGGCCTCATAATTAATTAATGGGCCAAAATTATCATCATTTGCTATAATAGGTGCAACTGAAACTTCAATGCTTAGCTCGTTACTTAGGTAATCACCGCATATTTCATCCGAAGCCGTTCTTCTAAAGCTTGTTGTCTCTAATAGAGGTTTAGGTGAATAATCCTTTCTTTTTGCGCCTTCAATAATTTCCCATTCCGAATCGGCTGTTTTTTGTTCCCAGGTATAAGTAAAATTTCCGGTGCCACCTTGTGGTTCTGTACCTATGATTTCCTCAGGTTTCTCCAACTGGTACAAAGACTGCTCTCCGGAAATAGTATTACCGCTTACCTGAGCATATACAAATACTTCCACTGCTAACCTTTCATCCGATAAACAAGTACCATTGGATTGGGTAGCATAATAAGTCATGCCATTTTGAAGAACGGTTTCCTCAGGCAGTATGTCTTCTCCAAGAGGCGAGGTATGCCATTGGATGTTTGTTCCCTCGATTTCGAGAGTAGCTAAGGTGTACTCACCCGGGCTGCAAAATTCCTGAACAGTCTCTCCTTTTGGAGCTTCCGGAACATCTGCCAAATTTATTGTAACAATTGTGCTTTTTTCACCTGAGCATATCCCCGTAATCGTGTATTCAAACGTATAAGTGCCGGGAGTAAGACCTTCGGAAGACCAAGTGTTTTCTATTAGATTACCACTGTTAGTGGTTTCTTTCCAACTTCCATAATTGTCATATGGCCCGTTCAAATAATCAAATAAGTTTATAATTTCCCCTTTACAAATTGCTACTTCCTGACCTTCTCCTGCTTCCGGATTTAGACTTGAAGCATCAATGGTGAATTCAAGGGTTTTATTTACACAAGACTCCGGGTTGTTATCACTGATCCGAACATAATAGGTGCCTGCATTGGAGGATAAATTAAATGAGGGAAACTCAAGTCGAGAATCTGTGCTTAAAATATTTTCAGGAGCTCCCTCTTTGTACCATTCAAATTGAAGGAAATCCAGGTTTTTTATAAATAGCGCACCATCTTCCCCTTCGCAGAGGTTTTCGGGAATTATTATAGGTAAATTTTCGCCTTTTACTTGGACTGAGGTATTGGTCAAATTCCCACAAGCATCTTCCAATTGCAGTTTATACCGACCGGATTCAAGTCCTTTAAACAATGGATCTTCCCCATTGTCAATGATAAAAGGAAGGCCATCCTTTTCAACAATTTTATAGGTTATGGGAAGATAGCCCTCTGCATTTACAGAGACCTCATAGATGTCTCCACTGCATTTAAAGGTATTGATACTATTGAAGGTACTTTTCTCTTTGATTTCAAAGGTTTTTAATGTTTCCAAACAATAGGTGATTTGAGGCCTGTTGACCATCATTTCTTCACCCATTTTCCAGATGTTCAATGATTTGACCAACCTCAATGTTCCTGAGTAATTTTGATTGATGTTGGTGGCTCCATTAACCAATAAAACTGCGTTCTCATCAGTCAGTGGATCTAAGGAGTTATACACAGATCCGGTTTCGGGATGTACCCATTCACCGGAAGAGGGGTCTAATTTTTGTATTCCGAATGAAGGTGATTGTCCGTTGGTTGAATTGTCTTCATGGCTTAAGTAAATGTTAAAGGCCCCACAATTTTCAATAATATCAATTTGATTTTCTATTACGTCGATCCCTTCAATGGTAACCTTGGTGAGGTGTGTGGTTTTGCAGCTGGTATAGGAGGTGAATTCATATTCACCTTCAGGAAGGTTGTTCATATAAAACCTTCTTGGATCCACACTACTGATGTTGTTAGTGACATCTAGAGGTAGCGTGCCACTAAATGAAGCGGGTGCACCAGTTAATTCAACCGTGGTAAACTCAAAATCGTAGCTGTTCAATTGTACTGAACCCATATCCGGTCCACAACCTTTATAAACAGTGGCGCCGGGTCCACTTAATTTGTCCAATAATTCTTTGGAGATACTTGCAGAATGTCCACAAGCATCTTCCAATGTAAAAGAATAAAGACCTGTTGGTATAGGCATTTCTGTAGACCCGAAAAAAATATTTTCTTCGGAAAATGACCCTGGATATTGAGAATTGTAAATTTCAGGATCAAATCCATCGGGGAATTCGGTAAAATTTATAGTGAATGGCGCGGTAAAATTGGAAGGTTTGATGGATAGTCTTCTTTTGCCACAAGATCCTGCACCCCACAATAGGTCATTGGAAATTGTCAACTTTCTATCTATTGAATTACCCTCTAATGTGGAAGTTTGCCCGCAATTATCTGTGATTTTCAAATCATAGGTATAAGCTTCATCATAAAAAAAAGGAAGTGTATTGTAAAATACGTTTTCCGTTGGATCTCCGGTTGTGATCTCAGTATTGATTTCTTCGGTAGTCCCTCCCGGCGTATAAACTACATAAGTGACTTGTAAAGGGTATGAAATACTGGCACCCACAGACTTCACTAGATGGCCAACATTTATTTCGTTACAACTTTTAAGTGTGTTCTCAAAGTCTTGATAATTTTCATCGATAAAAAACGCAGCTTTTTGAATTTCAAAAGATTGAGAAAGCCTGTCTCCACATTCATCTGTAACGATTATTGTATAAGCTCCTGCCTTAAGGTCTTCAAATACATTACTTTCTTGAGCAGCCCTTTCTGAGGGACCTAATAATTCAAACGTTGCAGGTGTTCCTTCATTAACGAAAACCTCTATACTGCCCAATTCATTTTCACACAGGCTTTTTGAAATAACAGTAAAGGATAGAGGATTATAAACAGAATTTAAAGTTTCCTCAACGGAAGTTTCTTGAGGATTGTCATCTATGGTGTAGTTTGCACTTATCTTGTATAAGCCCTCATCCAAGCCTTCGAAAAGACCATTTTGGTTACTTGCTATAAGGGTTTCGCTTGGAAGCTGAAATAGATTGTAGACCAAATTCCCCGCATTGTCTGAATTTTGAAGCATTGCTGTGATATGACCATTCCCGGAGCAGGAAGGGTTTTGCTTTTCGATATTTAAAGTGGGTTCTGTTTGTGCCATTAAATTGGCATGAAAACCTATTCCAAGCAAAAAAAAATAAATGTGGAATACATTCTTTAAATGTGAGTTGGTTATTTTATTGATATTCATTAACACTGGTTTTACCTAGTGATGTTGTTTAGGATCGATTAAACTATTTATTTAATTAAATTAAACTGATTTTTTGCAACAGGGTTAAATTGCTTCAAAATCAACAGATTAATTGGTGTTGTCAATTCAATAGAAAAGCATTGTTTTAAGCTTTTCTATCTTTTTGGTTCAGTATAGGTAGTGTATTTACTGAAAAGTATGAAGACTAATTTTACTTAAATTATTTTTCATAATGAAATTACGCAAATAAAATCGCATTTGGATTACACTTCTTCACAATAAATATATCTCCCTACCAATCTACTATCATTTACGCTATATTTGAAGCATTGGTTGAAAACCTATATCATCACAATGTATTCGCAATTTTAAGGCCAATAATAAAAAAAATAGAGGGTGTTAAGCGAAAAAAAATCTTACTGTATTGAAAAATTCAATAATACTGGCGGTTAATTGGGTTAATCTAGGATGTCGGTGTTGATATATCCGGATACGTTTGATTTGTCTAAGGAATTTACGATTGCTTTTAATAAGGCAAGCACAAACTTGTCTTTGATTTTTGACTCAAGGAATGTAGGGCCATAGATTGTTTGAGATCTAAGCAAAACTGTCATTATCTTGCCAAGGGTAACTGTGTCTTGATTTCTTAATAATGAAGGAGTTTGATAAAATCTTTCGGCTTCAGTCTTCCAAGATAGCCAATCAAAAAGAGGAACTAGTCTTAACTTCAATACTGAATCCAATAGCTTAACATGTATTCCATTTAAGCCGATACCACTCAGTGTAATACCACTTAAATCATGAATCCCATGAAATTTTTCAGTTTTATAAAATCTCATTTCCATTTCCTGAATAAGATTTACCAATGGCATCAGTTTTCTTCCATCAAGGCTGTTACAATGGTCAGAAAAGTTTCCGATAGGAATAAAAAGCGGGGTTTGGTCCTTTATCATTATTTAAATTGTTTATAGTTTAAATGATAATTGTTTGATACTGTTTGAATTGAGTTTGTAAGTAACAACTTTTTTTTGATCAATAAAATACCCTGATCAGGGTATTTTTGTATGCCAAATGCAACATTTTGCCTTTTTCCTAATTAAAGGGGGTAAATTTTCATGATTTAGATCAATATAAGTTCTTTTTAAGAATGAACGTATTCTTTTGAGGTATTAGATGTACTTGCTTAAAAAAAATCTCTATTTTTGTTGATTCTAAACTAAAATGACATGTTCGATAATCTCAGTTTTAAATTAGATAGAGCTTTTAAGACCTTAAAAGGTACAGGGAAGATTACAGAGATAAATGTAGCTACCACTGTTAAGGAAATTCGTAGAGCACTGATCGATGCTGATGTAAATTATAAAGTTGCCAAAGAGGTTACTGACAAAATTAAGGAGGAGGCATTAGGAAGAGATGTGTTGATTGCCGTTTCCCCTGGTCAGTTGTTGGTTAAGATTACTCAGGAAGAGTTGACACAGTTGATGGGTGGAGCCAAGGAAGAAATTAACCTAAAGGGAGACCCTTCGGTAGTGTTGATTTCTGGCTTGCAAGGTTCAGGTAAAACGACTTTTTCCGGAAAATTAGGAACTTATCTTAAAAAACAAGGTCGTCAAGTTTTATTGGTGGCCTGTGATATTTACCGTCCTGCTGCAATTGAACAATTAAAAACGCTGGGCGAACAAATTGGCATAGAAGTTTATGCGGAGCCGGGTAATCAAAATGCCTTAGAAATTGCATCAAATGCCATTGAATACGCCAAGAAAACGGGCAAAAAAACGGTTATTGTTGATACAGCCGGCCGTTTGGCAGTGGATGAGGTAATGATGAATGAGATTTCTGCCTTGAAAGAAAGCTTGAATCCTTCAGAAACCTTATTTGTAGTCGATTCAATGACTGGTCAGGATGCTGTCAATACAGCTAAGACCTTTGATGAAAGGTTGGATTTTGACGGTGTTGTACTTACCAAGTTAGATGGTGACAGTAGGGGTGGAGCAGCCATTTCAATTCGCCATGTTGTGAATAAACCCATTAAGTTTATTTCAACGGGTGAGAAAATGGAAAATCTTGACCTGTTTTACCCAGATCGTATGGCCCAAAGAATTTTGGGTATGGGTGATGTGGTTTCCTTGGTTGAAAAAGCCCAACAATCATTTGATGAGGATGAGGCCAAACGGCTTAATGCAAAAATTAGAAAAAATCAGTTTGATTTCGATGATTTCCTTTCTCAACTTGATCAGATTAAAAAAATGGGGAACATCAAAGACCTTTTGGGTATGATTCCAGGTATGGGTAAAGCCATAAAAGGTCTAGATATTGATGACGAATCCTTTATTCCTATTGAAGCAATCATTCGAAGTATGACCCCGGATGAAAGAGGAAACCCCTCGATAATTGATGGAAGTCGAAGGAGAAGGATTGCTAAAGGAAGTGGGCGAACCATCCAAGAAGTCAATAATCTTATGAAGCAGTTCGCTGACATGAGAAAAATGATGAAACAAATGAATAAAATGGGGGGTGCTCAAAAGGCACTGGGTGCCCTAGGTGGAAATATGAGAAGAAGATAAATCTCAAAAAAATAATTACAGAAAAAAGGGCTGAAAAACATTGTTGTTCAGCCCTTTTTTTATTCCCCTAATCGTTTTCTAATGGCTACTAATAAAAAAAGCAGGGCCTTGGCCGCTGCTTTTCTTTATTAGTAAGCCGGAAAAGATTACTTTTTATAAGTAACAGATTTCACAGCGTCAATTGTCCTTTTTACATTTGGAAGCGTTGCTTCAATATAGGTTGGTGAATAACTCAATGGGATGTCCATAGAATTTACACGAATAACAGGTGCATCAAGAAAATCAAAAGCTTGTTTCTGAATGTTGTAGGCTATGTCTGCAGACAAGGCCGCAACAGGATTTGCTTCTTCAACAATTACACATCTGTTTGTTTTCTTAACTGAGGCAAGAACAGTTGGGTAATCAATTGGTTTAACAGTTCGAAGGTCAATAACCTCTGCATGTATATTGTCTTTTGCCAATTCATCAGCTGCTTGAAAAGCTACCTTCATCATTTTCCCAAAGGAAACGAGGGTAACATCATCTCCTTTTCTTTTGATTTCTGCAACTCCTAAAGGAAGTAAATATTCGCTCTCAGGTACTTCGCCTTTATCACTATACATTACTTCTGATTCCATGAAAATAACAGGATTGTTATCTCTAATGGAAGCTTTCAATAATCCTTTGGCATCATAGGGATTTGAAGGAACAACAACTTTTAACCCAGGGGTGTTTGCAAACCAATTTTCAAAATTAGAAGAGTGGGTGGCTCCCAATTGTCCTGCGTTTCCGGTTGGTCCTCGGAAAACGATGGGAACACTGTATTGGCCTCCTGACATGGCGAGCATTTTTGCTGCTGAATTTACCAATTGATCCATTGCTACCAATGAAAAATTAAAAGTCATAAACTCTATTATAGGTCTAAGACCATTCATGGCAGCACCTACGCCTAATCCTGAAAATCCAAGTTCCGAAATAGGAGTATCTAATACACGGTCCGGTCCAAACTCATCCAGCATTCCCTGGCTTGCTTTGTACGCACCGTTGTATTCAGCAACTTCTTCTCCCATAAGAAACACATTTTTATCGCGTCTCATTTCTTCGGACATTGCATCCCGAACGGCATCTCTGAATTGTATTTCTTTCATTTATATACAAAATTTTCTATCCTCGTAAAAATAGAAAGGAATCTTTCAATTAACAAGTTTGGCCTCTTTTAAAGGGTCTTTTCTTATAATTAAAAACAACCGCCCACAAACTTTGATAAATTCATAAGTCGCTAACACATTAATTGATAGGTAGGAGATAGGGAAACAAAAAATAAAAAGTACAGTTTTTTTATTTTTTTGGAATTTTAATTTTTCTTGCCGCGATATGGAAAAAGAGGTTTGTTTTACAATTTGAATTGTCGTTGCTTTGCTCTTTTAAAGAAGCGAAAATTTTATATGCTATGGTGAAAATAGCTTTGATTAGTGATACACACAGTAGCCTTCCTGAAAATGCCATCAACTCTATGGAAGATGTGGACGAAATTTGGCATGCAGGAGATGTTGGAAATCCTGAGGTCTTGGAAAAACTGCCTAAAAAGCCATTATTGAGGGCTGTTTTCGGGAATATTGATGATCAATACCTTCAGAGAGAACTACCCGAAGAAGTGTTTTTTGAAAGTGGAGGAGTGAAAGTGTTTATGATCCATATAGGCGGAACACCACCTAGATATGCCAAAGGGGTAAAAACTAAAATTAAAAATTACCAACCCCATTTGTTTGTATGTGGACATTCACATATTTGCAAGGTGGTGCAGGACAAAGAATTGGATGTGTTGTATATGAATCCCGGAGCTATCGGTAATCACGGGTTTCACCAAATCAAAACCATGCTGACTTTTGAATTGGATCAAACCGTCAAAAATCTTAAGGTAATTGAACTTGGAAAAAGAGGAAGGATATAAAAAAACCCGATGTTATTCGGGCTTCTTTATCTCTTTATTTGCTTGAAGAAAATTCTTTCTTAATTTCTTCAACATCTACATTTTTGAGGACAGGCTGAGCACTCAATAATTTGATTTTTTGTACCCTTGCATTCTGTGCCTGTCTTTTTCTTCTTAATTTTCTTTTTAAAGTAGTAACAGCCATTGTATTGTTTGTTTTTTGTTCTCGCTTGAAATGAAGGGCAAAGGTAAGTAAAATATTAATTAAATACAGAAATTAATTAAAGAAGTTGGGTTTTGCACTCAAATTGCCCTGATAATATCCTCCAATATACTTTTTAATTTTTTAACTTTGGCCAAAATTCCAGAGGATGAGCAAACAAAAACCAGGAATACCTAAAGGTATGCGCGATTTTGGCCCCAAAGAAATGGCCCGACGAAACTATATATTTAATACCATACAAGCTACATTCAAATTATTTGGGTACCAGCAGTTGGAAACACCAACCATGGAAAACCTTAGTACCTTGACAGGCAAGTACGGGGATGAAGGGGACCAACTTTTATTTAAAGTACTCAACAGTGGAGCATTTTTAAAGAAAGTAGATACAGAGACCTTTAAAGCCGGGGAAAACAAAGTGTTACCTAAAATTTCTGAAAAAGGTTTGCGATATGATCTCACTGTACCCTTTGCAAGGTATGTGGTCATGAACCAAAATGAAATAACTTACCCCTTTAAGCGTTTTCAAATGCAGCCGGTATGGAGAGCTGACCGACCCCAAAAAGGACGTTATAGAGAGTTCTACCAATGTGATGCAGATGTGGTGGGTACAGATAGCCTAATATGTGAAACAGAAATCCTTTGCATGATCAAAAGGGTTTTTTCAGATTTTAAGCTTACCGATTATGACATTAAGATCAACAATAGAAAGATTCTTACCGGTATTGCTGAGGTGATTGGTGCCTCGGGAAAAGAGGCTGACTTATGCGTAGCCATTGATAAATTGGATAAAATAGGCTGGGAAAAGGTGAAAGTGGAATTGATAGAGCGAGACTTTTCTGAAGATGCCATTGATAAATTATCACCGATTCTATCACAAAATGAGCATAACAATGCTGGTTGGTTGCTGTTTTTGAAAAAGTATCTTGCAGAAAGTGAGATAGGTTTAAAAGGGATAAGTGAACTTGAAGAGGTATTTTCTTATCTAGCTAAGATGGGAGAAAACCAAAACCATGTGGTATTTGACCCTGTATTAGCCAGAGGTTTGTCTTATTATACCGGAGCGATATTTGAAGTAAAAGTCAATGGAGTTGGCATTGGATCCGTAAGTGGTGGAGGAAGATATGATGACCTTACCGGTGTTTTCGGATTAAATGGGGTTTCGGGTGTTGGATTCTCATTTGGAGTGGACAGGCTATATGATGTGCTCGAAGAGTTGGATATTTTTCCTGATGATGAAGTAGAGCGAACTCAAATTATGTTGGCCTATTTCGGTGAGGAAGAGAAAGAAGCTTGCTTAGGGATATTGGCAACTTTGAGAAAAGCAGGAATTGCTGCCGAAATTTACCCGGATTTGGTGAAAATTAAAAAGCAGTTTAACTATGCCGGCAAAAAGGGTATTCCATATGTAGGAGTGTTGGGTTCTGATGAATTGGAGAATAATACCATCAGCTTAAAAAACATGATAAGTGGTGAGCAAGAAAGCCTAAGTCTCGAAGATATTGTTGAAAAAATCAAGCAGGCTTATAAGACTGCTTAAAAATCAGAAATAATCTTTTCATTATCCCGATAGTGAGGGGTTTACCTTTATAAGAAGGCTTAAGTTATTTTAAATAGGGGATTAATTAGTATAGAAATAAAAAGAAAGCATATGTTTGACATGATGAATATAATGAACAAGGTGAAGGAGGCTCAAGCCAAAATCAAGGCCACCCAAGCCGAATTGGTACATTTACAAGCTGAAGGTGAAGTGGGGGCCGGTATGGTTAAAGTGATTGTAAATGGCGAAAGAAGGGTGTTAGACATTGAAATTGATTCCACTTTGGTCAATGAAAAAGACAAGGATATGATGAAAGACCTTATTGTTGGAGCTACCAATAAGGCACTGGAAAATATAGATGTGAAGATCAAAGAAAAAATGAGTTCTGCAACAGCAGGTATGATGCCTAATATTCCGGGTATGGATTTTGGAAGCATGATGTAATGAAAGAAGCTGCTATTGTTATTTTAAATTACAATGGGGAAGCCATGCTTCGGAAGTATTTACCTCAAGTAATAAGCAATAGTGTTTATGATATTGTTGTCGTAGATAATGGAAGCAATGATGCCTCCATTTCCTACATTCAAAAAGATTTCCCTGAAATAAGGTTGATTTTACTAAGTGAAAACCACGGATACAGTAAAGGGTATAACCTGGGTTTGGAGCATTTAAAAGATGTCTATTCCTATTATTTACTTCTCAACTCTGATGTGGAAGTTACTGACGAATGGGATCAAACACTTGTAGGCTACCTTTCACAAAACCCAAAAGTGGCAGCCTGTCAGCCCAAAGTGCTTTCCCTGACAAAAGGTTACTTTGACTATGCAGGGGCTGCAGGTGGTTTTTTAGACCAGTTAGGCTACCCATTTTGTCGGGGAAGGATCCTTCACGTAGTGGAATTGGATCAGGGGCAATACAATGATTCAATCGAATTAGACTGGGCTTCAGGTGCGTGCTTTTGTGTTAAATCATCAATTTTCCATGATCTTGGAGGCTTCAATCCTTTTTATTTTTCTCATATGGAGGAAATAGATTTGTGTTGGAGGATGAGAAATGAAGGGTATAAAATTCATCATTGTGGAGCCACTCAGGTGTATCACCTCGGAGGAGGAACTTTGTCTCAGGTAAATCCTTTGAAAACTTACCTGAATTTTAGAAACAGTCTTTATATGCTTAGAGGCAATTTGGAGTTGAATGGTTTTCTAAAAGTTTTCCTTTGGCGAATAATTTTGGATTTTGGGGCTATTATGCATTTACTATTGACCAAGGGAGTGGGCCATAGTTGGGCCATAGTGAAAGCCTATTGGGACTTTCTTACAAAATGTGATGCATTGAAGTACCGTCAGTCTAAAAAGGTGAAAAATCATATATCAGCAAAGCCACTTGCTATCTATTCCATCATATGGTCCTATTATCTGAAAGGAAAGAAAAAATACTCCGAACTGAGTTAATCAAATAGAGCCGGGTTATTCATTCTCCTTAAATAAGTTCTTATTTTCATTAGCATTCCAAGAGTTACATAAAGAATGATTGGAGATCCTAGCGTAATAAAAGAACTATAGATAAAAAACAATCGAATGCTGTCGATAGGGAAATGAAGTTTTTCTCCTAATTTTGAGCAAACCCCGAAGGCTCGTTCTTGGAAGAATAGTTTTATATTTTCCATGTTAATGACCATTTTAGAGTTCTAAGAATTAAAATTAATGCAACTTATTGATAATAAATTGGTTAACCTATGAATATGGTAAAAAAATACATTGCCTTTTTTATCCTTTGTACGGCAATTGCAAGCTATTCTTGTAATGTTGTACAAGTTAAAAAAAAAGCAGATAACCAAAAAATTTATTTAGACCCAAATAATTTAGAGCGTTTGGGTGATTCAGTAAGGTTTAACTTGACTGTTGTCCTCCCAAATGCAATGCTCTTAAGAAACGAAACCTATGCTTTATCTCCTTATTTCAAATATGATAATGAAACGTATTTTTTTGAGAAAAAGTTAAAGGTAAAAGGGGATACACTAGATGTGTATTCAAGTGTGCAGCTGACAGAAAGTTTTAGCATGCCATTTGTCAAAGGAATGGAAAACGGAAGATTGTATGCCAAAGGAGAGGTTTCAAATAATCAAGGCGCCAGCCAATATGAGACCGAAGAAGTCCTTGTTTCAACAGGTATTATTGCCACTGCCGCTCTATCCCAAATAGGACAGTACCGCGGTCAGGAACAGTTTCCTGTATTAGGCTTATGGGTGGATTCCTACCAAAAAGAGACCGTGGGAATGCTTTTAGAAAACAGCTTTGATGATTTAAGAGATGCTTTTTCCTCCTACAGTGGAATACCATTTACCGCTAAAACTCCCTTTTTAGAAGTATTGGAAGGTCCCGGAGATTGGACCTATAAATTAAAGAGATTACAAGCCTTGCCCTCTTTTAATAAAGTCCAAAGAGATGTTTTGAATCCCTTTGTCCAAAAGGCAATTAATGCAGCCCGTAAAGCTGAAAGTATTTCTGACCTTCAGCTGTCAATTTTAAGTAGAAGTATTCGCAAGGGGCAGGTTCCGGCCGATACCTTGTCTGAAAATGATTATATTCGGGCATTGGATATGGAGCCGGGATGGAATGAGAAAGAGGAGATTTTAAGGGCTATGGTAGAAGTTTACCCAAGTGCTTTTTCTTTTAATAATTTAGGAGTTGTATTTACCAATAAGGCGAATAGAACCAGCAATACCAAAGACAAAAACCAGTTGCTGGAAAATGCGCTTTTTGCCTTCAATCGGTCCAATGCTATTTTTGAAAACCCTTATGCGGTTTATAATCTAGGGATTGTGTTTTGGTTATGGGAAGATAAATTTAGTGCCTACAATAGTTTTTATCGGGCTTATACCCTTACTGAGTTTGATAAAATAAAAAAAGTCCATCAGGCTGCTTTGGGTGCCGTTTCAATATTCAATGGTGATTATAGATTGGCTGTAATCCATTTGAACAATGCCGAAAAAAGCCCAGTTAACCTTTTTAATCAAGGCTTAGCGAATGTTTTGTCCGGAGATTATTACAATGCTACGATTCAATTTGAAAATAGTGCCATACAAAATATGAGCAATGGCTTTCCTTTTTATGGCTTAGCTATAATTGCGGCAAGAAATGGTGAGGAAACCAAGCTTTATGAAAACCTTAAAAAAGCCATAACCCGAAACGAATTCTTAAGAGATCGGGCTGCAGCTGACTTTGAATTTGCTGCTTTCCATGACAAAGAAGGTTTCAAAGAGGTGCTTAGGTGAAATGAAAAACATTAAAATGAAACAAATTGTTGGTGTAGACATTGGAGGGTCGCATATTAGCGCAGGGCTTTTGGATAACCAAAGTTCCAGTATCTTGGATGAGAAGATTGGTAGAAAGCCCGTGGATTCTTTAGGGACGAATGAAGAAATCTTAAATGCTTGGACGGATTGTATATTGTCCTTGGATATCAATAAAGATGCTTACTTAGGCATTGCCATGCCGGCCCCATTCGATTATGATCAAGGCATATCCTTGATTTTAGATCAGGGGAAATACAGGTCTCTTTATCAGGTCAATCTAAAAGAGGCCCTTTCTGACAGGTTAAACTTACCTGTTGACAATATCGCCTTTATTAACGATGCTGCTGCTTTCTTACAAGGAGAAGCTTTCGTAGCCGGTTGGTCCAAAGAAGAGAAGCTGATGGGAATTACTTTAGGTACCGGACTTGGGGGCTCTTATAAATTTGGTGATAAAGCGGAAGACGGAGCATTTTGGTCAGTCCCTTTTAAAGGAGGTATTGCAGAGGATTTAATCAGCACTTCGTTTTTTGTAAGATGGGCAAAGGAAGCCTTTAATATTGAGGTGGATGGTTTGAAGACCCTACTGGCCATGCCGGAAAGGAGATCGGCTACATTGGATGTTCTCAAAGAATTTGGTCAAAATTTGGCAGAACTGATGCTTCTACAAATGGAAGGAAAGGCAATTGATAAAGTTGTTATTGGAGGGAATATGGTCAAAGCCGGAGATTTGTTTTTACCTGAAGTAAAGCGAGTTTTGAATGCCAAGAATGCCGATCCGGAAATTTATATAAGCAAATTGGGAGAAAAAGCGGCCATGATAGGGGCCGCAAGCTTGTTTGAGAAATAATAATAAAAATTCATTATCTTTTGAGCATTATTTAGAAGAGCAATTTTTAATACTTTGTTTAATTATAGAATAGAATGAAAATAGAGAAAGATTTATCTAAAGCAGCTATTTTTAAAACAGTTGAAAGTTGGTTAGTAGCCGACGGGTTTAAAATTATAAACCAAGATGAAACCAGACCTTGGGGTGGTTTTTTTGTCATTGATGAAGAGCAAATCAGCAAATTCAAGGAAAAGTTTTTTCCTGAAGTAAGCTTATCACCTGAGCAATTGAAAAATAAATTAAGCCCTAAAATATTACTAGTTGGGCCCGATAAAAGATTGTCTTGGCAATACCATCACAGAAGGGCAGAGATATGGAAGTTGGTAGAAGGTGAAGGCGGGTTGATAACAAGCGAAAATGATACCGAAGGAGCATTGAAAGAGATGACCATAGGAGAAGTGCAACGCCTGAAGCAAGGTGAAAGACACAGGTTAGTAGGCTTAAACAACTGGGGAGTAGTGGCTGAAATATGGATGCATACTGATCCTGAAAACCCTTCAGATGAGGAAGATATTGTCCGTGTACAAGACGACTTTTCCAGAAAATAAGAAGTAAAGCGATTAGTAAAGTGCATGGCATAGTCAGCGATTATGCCTTAGCTGGTTTTTATAAGTAGAACGCATAAAAATGAAATTTGAAAAAGCCATTCCGGATCCTGGTGAAAGGGACTGAATGGCTTTTTTACCTTCAGGGAACTAAATGGACTCAAATTATTTCATGTCATTATTCTGCTATTGATTAATGTATGAATTTTTATTAGCATAGGTATAATTGCTTCCGGTTTTTTGAACTGTTTTTGGAAAAAAATGAAATAAGGGATTCATTGACTCAGATTTTCTCCATCTAGAAACCTGTCCTGTATTATAATAAGTGTCTTTACTTTTGCTTTTTTGCTTTGCTTGATAGAAATTAAGGGCCGAAAACAGTTGTTTTCATGATAAAGTCAACGGCTACAAGTACCTTAACCTATTTCTATTAGCCTATTATTCAATTTGCATAGTAAACCCATAATAAACTTAGCCTGGATTTAAGGTTAGGATGAATAAGCATTGCCAAGTACTTAATTGATGCTTAGGTTTGCTTTAATTTTTCCAAGGGCTAGTAAAAAAGGCATTCATAACTAGAAACTTGATAACTGAAAATTTCATTCAACCCAAAGCAGATGAAGGAGGCTTGGAATCATTCGGATAGCTTTTTTTAGGCGGTATACACAATTGTAACTATCAACACAGCAATACTATGACAAATACATTGGATTCCATTAGGCCCTCCACCAGGTATCAATCCCTGGATGTTTTACGAGGATTGACCTTGGCCTTGATGGTGATTGTAAATACACCAGGGGATGGCAGTACCAGTTTTGGCCCATTAACCCACGCTGATTGGCATGGATTGACACTGACAGATTTGGTTTTTCCTTCTTTTTTGTTTGTTGTGGGCAATGCCATGAGCTTCAGTCTCGGTAAATTCAAACAAAAGGGGAGCAATGCGTATTTTAGCAAGGTGTTGAAAAGAACGGTCTTAATCTTTATCATTGGCTTGCTTTTGACAGCATTTCCTTTCTTCAGGATCAACGACAGCGGAATGATACCCTATGATTTTATGAGTATTAGGATCTTAGGTGTTCTGCAACGAATAGCTTTGTGTTACGGGCTTGCTGCTACCTTGATCTACTTCTTGAGTCCGAAAAAAATCCTTATTACAAGTGGCCTTGTCTTGCTTTCTTATTGGCTGGTTATGTTTCTTTTTGGCATTCCGGGAATGGATCCTTTATCACTTGAAGGGAATGCAAGTGGGCGTTTGGATTTGTGGCTTTTTTCTCCGGATAATTTGTATAAGATGGATGGAGTGGCTTTTGATCCGGAAGGTCTGTTAAGTACCTTTCCCGCCATGGTTAATGTAATGCTAGGCTATTGGGTAGGCCTACAGATTCAAAAAAGAGGTGGAGACATCGAGACTGTACTTTGGTTGGCGATGTTTGCCGTAATTTTACTTGTTTTAGGTTACGTATGGGATTATGGTTTCCCCATTAATAAGAAAATCTGGACCAGTTCTTTTACGCTAGTGACGGTTGGTTATTCCACACTTACGTTAGCAGTATTAATGTTTGTTTTGGAGGTGCGGTCGATCAAAGGCTGGGCGTACTTTTTTGAAGTCTTCGGTAAAAACCCCTTGGCATTGTATATATTATCCGGCGTTTTGGTAAGAACCTTGGGAATGATAAGGATTGAAGGTCAATCGGTACGTAATCTGGCTTATAAAGGTCTCTTTGAACCGATTTTCCCTGAAGGTTGGGCCAGTTTATTGTTCTCCATTTCTTTTATGCTGATCATATGGTTGATTGGCTGGTGGATGGATAAGAACCGCTGGTACATTAAGGTTTAAGGGATTCTAGCTGGTCCAAATTTAGCGAAGCGTAACTTGGAGGCGTAATGCGGAAAGTTTTCAACTTTCGTAAATCAGGGTTAATCGCTTAAATCAAAGGATACTACCACCCAAAGACGATTAGTCATTTGCCATCCCCCAGCTGAAGGCTATTGAAAAAATGGTTTTATTATTTCATTTTTAGAATTTTACCCGAACCCATTGTTCAAAAAAACAATTCAATAGGAATTGGCTTCAGCCCATTTATAAGATTACATCGTAGAACCTGACTTTAGCCAAAATTTAGAGTTAAGAAGGTTCTTTTAATAATCTACCTTTTCATATAGATTTGAGGTCTAATTGTTGAGACCTCAGGTTGACTTCGATATGCTCTGCTACCAGTAACTAACAGCCCAATAATCTTCGGATTAAGTAGAGGAGGTTTAACTAGGCTATCAAACCTAATAGCTATTAAAATGTGGGCGCATTACCTTTCCAATGCCTTCCGATCCCAGTTGGAGGTATTGGCAGCCGCTTTATAGGTCGTTTGTAAAAAATCCATTAAAGTTTTTTCAGGATTTGAGGATGATTGTACATCTTCATATTTAAGGAAAAACTCACCCATTTCCGAGCTGTAAAATGCTTGTTCCGGCAATACCTTTTGCTTGGCATAAGCTTCATTTCCGGGGTAAGCATATGCGTAATAAACAGGTATAGGGGAGTCTTTGGATCCAGGCCAAAATCCGGCGCTACTTACTTCATGAGAATAGGCCTCTTGCATGACTTCCAATGGTATATTCGGTACTCCCCCCTGATGTAAAGGGGCCGTTCTTCCCGAAAATCGCGTTACAGCCAAATCAAAGGCACCCCAAAAAAGGTGTACTGGGCTGGATTTGCCAATAAACCCACTCCGAAATTTGTTAAAGACCGCATTTGACTTGAGCATGGCTTTCCAAAGAAGGCTTGCAGCATGTGGATTGTAAGGGCTGATTGCAGTATTTGAGGCAAACGGTATGGCAGGATCCATTTCGTTGGGTCGACCATGGATTTTAATATTTACCCCTATATTAGCCAATTTCTTAAAGAGTTTGTGATAAAAATCAGCAACCGTACTTGTTGCTAAAGGAATATGTTGTGTCGGTGCATTGGCACATTTGATGTGCAATTGGTGTTGTATAAAATCCAGCTCCAGTTCAAAGGTGCCACCTTTAAAACAAATAGCATTGGTGGTATAACCTGCGGGAGAAATGTAAAGGGTACAATGCCAAGAGTGATTTAACCATGGCATGGCCTTTAACCGGATCTTTCCAATTATTTGAAGCCATTGATGCATGGTTTCAACAGTTTCCTGCATTGTTGCAAAATCTAATATCGGCCATTCGGTTGATAGGTGCTTACTCATGATTTTCCGGGTTAAATTGTTGAGCAGGAACAGCATTGCTTTAATGGTTGCCTTTTATTATACAAAAGTTGTCAATGAGAATTCAAAATACGAAAAATTAAAAGCAATTCCATATCCTGTTTTTATCGATACCCTTTTGAATTTCAGTTCTCCCGATTTTAGAATTGATTGATTTCATATCTAAGGTTCATTGTCTAATTCGGAATAATAATAAATATCTTGATTGTACTTTTCGGGAACAATTCTGTTTATTTAAATGTGTTTTGCCGTGTTGGAAAAATTTATTTATCTATTAATTGAAGTGTTTTTATGATATAATACCAGTAAAATATAATATATTATAAGTGTTTTTATTTTATAAGCCATATTTTTATACACCAGAAAATAAATATTACGGCATATAAAACTTAATAAAATGGAAATCATTTCTAAATCACTTCAAAGGATCAAAGTCCATTGCATTTCTATTTATTTTGCTTGCATTCCCTTGTTATTTATTTGTCATACTCAGCTTAATGCAAATGTTATGAAGTTGAATTTAGGGGGTGTTTTTACGGATCTGGAGCAAATTGACACCTTAAAAGAGCGCCCTAACTTTATTATCATATTTTGTGATAATTTGGGTTATGGAGATATTGAACCCTTTGGCTTGAAAGTAAATCGGACTCCGGAATTAAATCGAATGGCCAAAGAAGGGCGAAAGTTTACTCATTTTTTGGTTACGGCTGGAGTTTGTACACCTTCTAGAGCTTCCATCATGACAGGTTGTTATTCTCAGCGGGTAGGCATGCATGTCAACCCTAGGGATGGACTGGTATTGAGACCTATTTCACCTTATGGGTTAAATCCAGAAGAAATAACAATAGCAGAAGTGCTAAAAAGCGTTGGCTACAAAACAGGACTTATAGGGAAATGGCATTTGGGAGACCAACCAGAATTTTTACCAAACAATCAGGGCTTTGATTATTTTTATGGGATACCTTATAGTGATGACATGACCCAAGAGGTTGGTAAACGGATTGGGACAAGATTTAATGGGTTGAATTGGCCGCCTTTACCGGTGATGGAAAACATGAAAGTTGTTAGAGCAGGGGTTGATAGAAATTTGTTGACCAAAGATTATACTGAAAAGGCTTTGGAATTTATTGACCAAAACCAGGACGAACCATTTTTCCTTTACTTGCCTCAGGCCATGCCGGGAAGTACTACTCAACCCTTTGCCAGTGAAGCTTTCAAAGGTAAAAGTAAAGGAGGTCCATGGGGAGACAGTGTAGAGGAATTGGATTGGTCGGTAGGTCAAATAATGGATAAGCTAGTGGAGCTGGGAATAGCAGAAAATACCATCGTCGTTTTTACCTCAGACAATGGTGCCCCAATGACCGCTGACCCTGAAAGTACAGTAAGAGGAACAAACCTTCCTTTAACAGGTCGAGGCTATACGACGGCCGAGGGAGCCTTTAGAGTACCTACTATTTTTTGGTGGCCGGGAACTGTTCCCGCTGGGACAGTTAGTGAGGAAATGGCTACGACAATGGACTTTCTCCCTACCTTTGCCCAGCTTTCAGGGGCCAAGGTTCCCCAAGACCGAATAATTGATGGTAAAAACATTCTCCCCTTGATTCTAGGAGAAAATGATGCAAAAACCCCTCACGATGTTTTTTATTATTACTATATGGACCAACTTCAAGCCATCAGATCCGCCCAATGGAAATTATTCCTGCCTTTAAAGGAGTTTGAGGTCCATCCGTATTTTAATGAAGGGAAAGAGAGCCAGCCTCTTTTATTTAATGTCGTGAATGATATTTCTTCTTCTCATAATTTGGCTGCTGAAAAGCCTGAGATAGTAAAGAGGTTGACAGAATTGGCAGAGATAGCCATAAATGATTTGGGGGATAGTGATAGGGTAGGTGTCAATCAAAGACCGGCAGGTAAAACCGATAAGCCGTTACCTGTGCTCAAGGAGTAAAATTATTCAGAACCATTCTTATCAGGACTTTAATACCTTCAAAATTGAATGGCTTTAGGTATTGGTATTATTTCTAGCAATTATATTCTTTAAAATAACCTTGGTTGGCTAAAGATTTTTTTAATTATTTCGCATAAATTATTTTATTAAAATTTAATTTTTTAAATATTTATTTTGGATTATTATAATATGAATTTATGTTAAAAAAAGAATAATATACTTTTACTGAATACTTTTAATTTTATGATTCTCCTTTCCTTATGAAATAAGTTATTGGATGAACTTTTAATAGATAGGTTGCTTAGATTTAGTACATTATCCTGTTTTCCTGTTTGTTTATATATGCTTCGCCACAGAAAAGGCCTTGAACGCAAAGTCATCAAAAAGAATGCTCAAATTATATAAACCGATCATACCCACCTATCAATAATAAGCCAAAAAGAGCACCTAAGCTACGATTGTTTTCCACCTCACACAATGAATGCATGCATTCACGAATAATTAACTACCATTCGCGAATTCTAATTCTCGCTTTATTCATTTAACAATACATTTGGTTACAGATGAAAAGAGTCTAAGTGATAGACTATGAGAGGGATATGATGGTCTTTACCGTGGGTGTCCCTGTGCTTCAATTATAATAAAAAAAAATCAAACCTCATACTCAACAAAAACTAACTAAATATGAAAATGTTCAAAATCAAAATCCTAACCTTGTTGCTACTAATTGGTACCGTAGCCTTGAATGAAAAAGTGAATGCTCAAACTGAAAAAGATGGTACGTTTTACACCCTGGCTGTTGACCCAACTTTTGGAGGGAGGGGCTTGGTAGGTGCAACGATTCCCCCTTTGGCTTTATATGTTGAACGTGGCATAGCCGACTTTATGAGTGTGGGGATAGCGGTAGGGGCAGATTTAAGAAAGCCTACCTATACAGATGAAACTTGGGTCGCTTTGGGCTTGACCCTAAGAGCTGTGGGCTATGCCTTTCAGGCAGTAGAAGAATTTTCTGATGATGATATAAGTGTTGCCGGATTGGAACCTTATTTTGGCTTTACATTTGGTCAATACTGGCCGACTATTGGTCACAGTTATGGAAGCTTACTTAATCATAGCAAGCTTGGAATTGTGTTGGGCACCAGGTGGTATCCCGGGGATAAAAAGAATTTTGGGATTATGGCAGAATACTCTTCAGCAGGAAATACAGGATGGGGATCCGGAATCAACTTGGGGGTGACCTTTGGTCGTTGATTTGGTTGGCGAAATAGCAATTGTCCTTGGCCCTACCGAAGCTTATTGCTTTAGTAGGGCTTAAATATTTGTGTCGAATAGATTACTATTCAGTTATTTTTCTCTTCTTGGTTTCATGTTAAATTCAAATTAACTGCCTTTACCTTATATTAAAGACTCAAGGTTGTTTAATAGAGAAGGACTGTTTTCAATTAAAATAGCCCGCTAATTGAATAAAACAAGTTCCTTCAGCTGCCGGTTATTAGAATAGGATGAACAGGCTGGTAGGTATTTTTGAAATTGATAATAGAGCTATCGAAGGAAGAAATATTCTTGACATACCGGCTTAATTCTTAAGGTGCACTCACTCAATTTTCACCTGTTTATTAGTTTGTTTAGGCATGTGAAATAAGGTTCACTTAGCTTTTAAAAAAAGCGATTCTATTAGAGGTATTATTATTTATTGCTATTGGAGTATTAGGTTTAATTTTAACCTTAATCCTATTTAAAATTGTAAAACCTAGAATAATGAGCTTTTCATGATGCCAAATTACAGGTGAATTGATAAAGTATGTAAAAATATAGTTTAAATTGTCGGTCGATTAAAATTGTATTTTAACGATTCAGTTTTTAATTTATTAAAGAAATTAGGTGGGTAAAGTTGAGGGTTATAAGGAAGGGAAATTGCGTTTTTTTTTAGGTTTTAGGAGTCATTTTCAGGAGTAGTTTTCAAACCATTTTTAACAAAAATTCACAAGTAATATGGCATTTGGAGAATATTCTTGATTTTAATGGTATAATTATTCTTTAACTATGAATAGTCAAAAATAATAACGTGAAGCTTGAGTAAATTTTGGTTTTTGGTAAAATTAATTCAAAAAATGGGCATGCTTGGTGGATTAAATGGATGAGTTATTAGCCATTCATAAAAAATAATAAAAACTTATTTTTTTAGTTTTATCAGTATTAAAAATAATTGTGATAACTTTTAAGCGTGTTTCGAAGGAAATACTTATTAATTATTGAAATATGGTTTAAAATTTAACGAAAAAATAACCTGCTTACTCTTCCTTTTCTTTTAAGCCTTTCAGATGATATTTGACTCAGAAAGTTTTAAAGGTAATCACAAACCAAAATTTAATGTTATGATAAAAATTCTTACCAATTTTAAAAAGCACATTGATGCTTTTTCAAAACCTAATTTCCAGCCGGGCAAGGTTAAATTGCGTGGTTTGGCATTTAGTCTAATAGCAATGTTTGCACTCACTTTCGCAGGGGTTTCAAACGCTAATGCACAGAATGAGATCACCGTTACCGGTGTTGTAATGGATGCCGCTTCTAGTGAAACATTACCTGGAGTAAATATTCTTTTGAAAGGTAGCGGTATCGGTACCATTACGGATATTGATGGTAGTTATACCATAAATGTTCCCAACAATGAAGCCGTTTTGGTTTACTCATTTATTGGTTTCTTAAACCAAGAAATTACGGTAGGAAACCAAACTACAATTGATGTTCGGTTAACCACCAGTGCTACAGACTTAAACGAAGTAGTAGTTGTAGGTTATGGTACCCAAAAGAAAAGTGACCTTACAGGTGCGGTAACCCGTGTGGATGCAGCTACATTTAAGAACCAACCCTTGACTCAGGTTTCTGATATGTTAGCAGGAACAGTAGCCGGTTTTTACGGTACTCAAGGTACTTCTGCTTCTGGAGGTAGTTCATTAGAGGTGAGGGGGCCTACATCTCTTACTGGAGGAACATCTCCTCTTATTGTGGTTGATGGAGTGATCTTTTATGGAGAACTATCCGATATTAACCCAAATGATATTGAGTCAATTGATATCTTAAAAGATGCGAGTTCTGCTGCAGTTTTTGGATCGAAGGCAGCTTCCGGTGTGGTAATGATTACTACTATTAAAGGAGAGTCTGGTAAGCCTTCAATTAATTTCTCAGCTAAAACTGGGATTAATACCATTACAAACAAGAACTTCAGACCTAGAAATGCTGCAGAGTATGAGGATTTTAGAAGAGATTTCTTTAGGACTTTAGGAGTAGCAAATACTCCTGATTATTATTGGGATGATCCTTCTAATCTTTCTGATGGTGTTAGCCTTGAACAATGGAGAGCTGCAAATGCAAATTCAAATCCTGATAATACTCAAGAATATTTGAGTAGGCTTAATTTTTTCGATACTGAGATTGATCAATACCTTGCCGGTAATACAACGAATTGGCTTGATGAAGTAACACGCAACGGTGTACGTCAAGATTATGATTTGAGTATCAGTGGTGGTGATGACAAATTCCAATACTACTGGTCTTTAGGGTATGTAGACAATCAAAACTTCTTAGTAGGAGATGACTTTAGCTCCATCAGGTCTAGATTAAATTTGGACTTTAAAGTAACCGAATGGTTAAATGTGGGTACGAACACGCAATTCTCAAATACCGATAATAGTTCTGTGCCAGCTAGTATGAATTTTGCTTCTATTAGTCCTTATAGTACTGTTTATGAGGAGGATGGAAGCGTTAATTGGTATCCTCATGGTTACCCAAATGTTTCAAGTCCGATAATTAATAGTACCTATCAGGAAAGATTGAATAAGACCACGGGTATTTTTGCTTCTTTGTATGCCAATGTGAAATTGCCTTTTGGGATTCAATATAAATTGTCCTACCAGCCTCGGTTTAGTTTCCAGAAAGATTATAATTTTTGGGGACCAGAAACTCTTGAGGGTGGAAGAGACAGGTTAGATGGCTATGGCACGAGAACGGATTACTCCTTAAATGCATGGATGGTAGATAATATTTTAACGTGGAATAAAGAATTTGGAGAGCATAATTTCAATGTAACCTTGTTATATAATGCAGAGCAAACCAAAACTTTTAATTCTTATGGTGAAAACCAAACTTTCCAACCTAACCAAGCTTTAGGATACAATGGACTTCAGTTTGGCTCTAGACCATTGGTAGATACATATGATACACAAGCTGGAGGTAATGCCTACATGGCAAGACTTAACTATACCTATTTAGACAGGTATTTGTTAACAACCTCTGTAAGAAGAGATGGTTACTCTGCTTTTGGTGCAGACAATAATGTAGCAACATTCCCTGCAGTGGCTTTGGGTTGGATTGTTTCTGAAGAACCTTTCTTCCCTCAAAATACTGCCATCAGCCTATTGAAGCTTAGAGGTTCTTGGGGTGTTAACGGTAACAGAGACATAGGAATCTATTCTTCATTGGCACAGATTGGTACCAACTTGTACTATGATGGCACAAGTGTTCAACTTGGATTATATAACAACACTTTGGCCAATCAAGGTTTGAGATGGGAAAAAACTGAATCTTATAACTTTGGTCTAGATTTAGGTTTGTTAGAAAATAGAATTGATATTTCTGCAGAATACTATGACATGACTACCACTGATCTGTTGATGAACAGGCAATTGCCTGAAATTACCGGATTCTCTAGTATTACCGCCAACCTGGGAGAATTACGTAACAAAGGGTTTGATGTAACCATCAATACAGTTAACGTAAACCGTCCTAATATTTTATGGAAATCCAACTTCGTATTTTCATTGAATAGAAACGAGATTGTAAGTTTATTTGGTGATACGGAAGAAGTGATCATCAATGGAGAAACTGTTACTAGACAAGTACCGGACTATACCAATGAATGGTTCCCAGGTGAGGCTATTGATGTAATTTGGGATTATAATGTACAAGGTGTTTGGCAGTTAGACGAAGCTGATGAAGCCGCTGTTTACAATATGCAGCCTGGTGATTATAAATCAGAAGATGTAAATAATGATGGAGTATATGATGCCTTGGTTGATAAGCAATTTATTGGCTACACCAGACCTAGATATCGTTTGGGTTTGAGAAATGATTTTACTTTCCTAAAAGATTTCACTGCAACCATCTTCTTAAGAGCTGACCTAGGTCATCAAAGAGAATTTACTTATGCCACACATGAGTCTTCAACCTATGATAGAATCAATATCATGAACATTCCTTACTGGACTCCAACAAACGGAGAGACAGAATATGCGCGTACCTCTGAGGTTCATGGTGCATATGGAGGTGGATTGAGAGTATTTAAACCTACAGGGTTCTTGAGGGTTCAGGATGTTTCCTTGTCTTACAATATTCCTTCCTATATCGCAGAAAGGTTACAAACAAAAAGTATCAGAGTGTTTGTGTCTGCAAGAAACTTAGCAACGTTTACAAACTGGCCAGGTTATGATCCTGAATCAGGAAACGTACCGATGCCAAAATCGTTTTCTGCAGGAATCAACCTTTCGCTTTAATGTTTAGTACCAAAAAGATTTAAATATTATGAAATATATAAAACAATATTTGTTCCTTTTTCTGGTAAGTTGTTTGGCATTTGCATGCTCAGAGGACTTACTTGAACAAAAACCACTCTCTTTTTTCGCACCGGAGAATGTGTTTATTGATGCGGCCGGTTATGAAGCCGGTTTGGTTACTATGAGAAAAGCCCTTACAGAAGGTGTTACAGGTAGTAGAAGGCATTATATGGTAGGTGAGTGGTCTGCGTCTGAGGCCGGAACGCCAACCTTCCAAATGGATTGGTTTCAAACCACTCCATTCTTCGATAGGTATTATACCTTTGTTCCTCTCTTTTCCGAGTCCTTTGAATTTATCAAGAATGCTAATGTTGTAATTGGTAGAATCGATGACATTGAATGGGAGGATGAGTCTACAAGAAATGCCATCTTGGCTGAAAGTTTATGGCACAGGGCTTTCTGGTACTACTGGTTGATTAATTCTTATGGTGATGTTCCATTTGTAGGAGAAGAAGTAATGGGTGTGAGGTTAGATTACCAGACGCATAGCCGATGGGCAATCCTTGATAAAATCCAATCAGATTTGGAATATGCTGTACAGTGGTTGCCAGAAACTGCAGTGCCGGGTGCTATCACAAAAGGGGCAGGAAATCATTTGTTGACCAAGGTTTACCTTGCCAATTTGGAATTTGATAAGGCCATCGAATCTTCTTCAGCCGTTATTAATGGAAATTATGCTTTGGTGGAAGACAGATTTGGCAGTGAAGCGGATGTAGCTGAGAAAAATGTGATCTGGGATCTACACCGTCCTGAAAACAAGAATATTGGTGCAAATACTGAAACCATTTTAGCAATGGTTGATAGATTTGAAGCCCCTTCAGGTGCACAAACAGCCGGTTTGTATACCATGAGACATTTTCACGCTTCTTGGTGGCATTCTACCATTAGAGACAGTCAAGGCCTTAGAGGTACTTTGGATAGTGGGCCGAGATATGACTCTCTAGGAAGAGGAAACCCGGATATGATCTCTACACCTTACGGATTTTATGAAATTTGGGAAGAAAATGGTTTCGATTACATGACCACTCCTGACCTTAGAAGAAGTGATATCAACTGGATTGACAAGCATGAAATGGTTTATAACAATCCTGAATCTGTAGATTATGGAAAACCTGTTGATATTTCTTTATTAACTGCCCCTCAAGATTCCGTTTACAAACATTTCCCGTTTATTTTCTATAAAACGTATGCACCACAACAGTCTCCTACAGCTATACCTATGGGAGGAAATGGAGACTGGTATATTTATAGACTTGCGGAAACGTACCTACTTCGTGCAGAAGCTTACTATTGGAAAAACCAATTAGATGCTGCTGCTGCTGATATCAATGAAGTGAGAACAAGAGCAAATGCATTGCCAATAGACGCTTCTGATGTAACCATTGAATACATCTTTGATGAAAGAGCCCGTGAGCTATTCTTAGAATCTCCTCGTCATTCAGAAATGGTTCGAGTTTCCTATATCATGGCTTCTCAAAATTTGGGAGGTTATAGCCTTGAGTCTTTTTCAGACAATAACTGGTGGTATGATAGGGTCATTGAGAAAAACATCATGTATACAATTAAGCCAATAGTGATAGGGAATACTCCTGCGATTGCCCCTTTCCACGTACTTTGGCCAATTGATAATAATGTAATAACAGCAAATACCTTAGGAACCATTAACCAAAATGAAGGTTATGTGGGTGCTGAAAACAACGTTGCTCCTTTGGAAGTCGTTGAATAATTAATGGATCCCTCTGTTTAACCAAACAGAGGGATTTTTTTCTTTTATTTGAACCGAAACTTATCTTGACCCTTAGGTTTTATTATACTTGCCCTGTCTGAATAATGCATTGCACTTTTTATAAGTCCATCTGGGTGAGCAATGGAAAGTAGCCTTAAATCTCATTGTGCCTTTTGGTTAAATAATTGCTAAGGGTTCAATTAAACATGCTCCAAAAACTACCACCAACTTACCATTGCACCTATATTCCTTTGCTTCAATCTCCAACTTTTCTTAACTTCTAGTGGTGATAATAATTTCCACGAAAAAATATGGACAGACTATTTCGAGTTTTCCTTTTGGGATAGTAAAAAGTGACTTGATAAGTAAGCAATAATTGTTTCCGGTCACTATTTCCAAACCAAAACGATTGTATACGGTAAACAATTAAACATGAAGAGTAAATTCCCAAAATCTTATTGCACAATTTTTTTTGGATTAGCAATTTGGCTGTTTAGTAACCCCTCATTTTCACAACAAAGTATAAACTTTTGGAAAGCCGGAGTAGATAAAGTTGAAATTACTCCTGAAGGTTCCATCTGGATGGGTGGCTATGCTGCTAGAAAGAAACCTTCAGAAGGTGTCAGACATTCGGTATATGCCAAAGCCCTTGCCATCGAAGATCCTAATGGTAATCTTGCTGTTGTTGTGACCGCTGATTTGTTGGCTTTTAGAAAATTTTTATCTGATAAAATAAGAGATCAACTGAAAGCTAAATATGGTCTCTCCAGAGAACAAATAATTCTCAACAGTTCACATACACATACCGGACCGGAGACGGACCATCCGCGATATCAATTCCAACTTAGTAAAGACGAATACAATAAAATTCAAAATTTTGCCGATCGAGTAGAGAGAGAAATAGTTGAATTGGTTGGCCAAGCCATAGCATCGCTTGAACCGGTAACTCTTTCTTCCGAAAATGGAATTACCCGATTTCAGGTCAATAGAAGAAACAATAAAGAAGCCCAAATAAACGCACAAACTGAATTAATTGGTCCCAATGATTATGCTGTACCAGTGATTAAAGTTGAAGACCCGGAAGGAAACCTTAAGGCGATTCTTTTTGGCTATGCCTGTCATCCTACCGTTTTATCAGATTATAAGATTTCAGGAGACTACGTAGGTTTTGCACAGATGGAATTGGAGAAAATTTATCCGGGAACTACAGCCTTGTTTTTTCAAGGAGCAGGCGCTGATCAAAACCCTTTGCCCAGAAGGTCAGTAGCCCTGGCCCAACAGTATGGCAAAGAATTGGCCGCAGCTGTTGAACGGGTAGTGAATGAGGACATGAAGGTATTGGAAGTAAACCTTTCCACCGCTTATTCGGAAATTGACTTGAAATTTGCCAAGGCAGTGCCCACTCGAGAAGAATTGGAAGATATCATTAGCGGTGAAACCTCCGGTTATCCCAACTACTTAAAGGAAAATGCAAAAGTGCTGGTTTCAAGGTTGAACAATGGAGAACATTTAAAATCAACTTATCCTTATCCTGTTCAAGTTTGGAAATTAGGTGACCAAGCAATTTTTGCTTTAGGAGGGGAACTTCTGGTGGGGTATTCGCTTGAACTTAAAAAGATTTTTGGTCCCGATATATTTGTAATGGGCTATTCCAATGATGTGATGGGATATATTCCCACCAAGATGGTGCTTTCTGAAGGCGGATATGAAGCCAATAGATCCCCTTATTTGACTTCGCAATGGGCAGCATCAATAGAAGATGATATCCTTTATGAAGCGACCAAACTAGCGGAAAATGTAGGTATTCAAACTATAGCATACCCTCTTATATCGCCATGAAAAACTACATATCCTATTTAAGACCCCTTCGATTTCCAGGCTTCTTGCTTTTTCTTAGTTGCTTATTGATTCCAAACTTGCTAAAAGCTCAGGTGGATTCAATCGGGTGGAAAGCCAACGTAGCAAAAATCAATATTACTCCAAAAGCCCCTATGTGGATGGCCGGTTTTGCTTCAAGAACCAAGCCTTCTCAAGGAGTCATTCACCCGATCTGGTCCAAAGCCCTTGTTATTCAAGACAAAGACAAGAATACTGCTGTATTGATTACAAATGATCTTTCCGGCATGCCGAGAGACATGAGCACTCGAATAAAGAAGAAAATCAAAACAAGGTATGGCCTAAATGAGGATGCTGTATTATTGAACTTTTCCCATTCTCATTCCGGACCCGTGCTCAAAGATTATTTGTACCATGTCTACCCTTTGAGTGATGACGAAATCGATAAGGTAAATACCTACTCGGATTGGCTGGAAGATCAAATTGTTGAATTGGTGGGGCAAGCCTTAAAAGGATTGATTCCTGCCAAAATTTTTACAGAGAACGGACTTACCAGGTTTCAGGTAAATCGAAGAAACAATACAGAAGCTGAATTGGGAGCCACCACCACTACCAATGGCCCGAATGATTATGCCGTTCCGGTATTAAAAGTGACTGATAGAAAAGATAACATCATGGCAGTTGCCTTTGGATATGCTTGTCATGCAACAGTCTTATCAGTCACCCAATGGTCCGGGGATTATCCGGGATTCGCACAGGTTGAATTGGAAAAAATGTACCCGGGTGCAACGGCCATGTTTTTCCAAGGGGCAGGAGCCAACCAAAACCCATTGCCCAGACGGACGATTCCATTGGCACAAAAGTACGGTAAGGAATTGGCAGCGGCAGTAGAAAGCGTTTTAAATGAGGATATGAAACCCTTAGCTGCACAATTAAAAACGGCTTATTCGGAAATAGCCCTAGATTTAAATGAGCCACCCTCTAATGAAGTCTTGGAGAAAATGATAAAGGAAAGCAGTGGTCATTACCAGCGCTGGGCTGTGATGATGCATGAAAAAGTTAAAAACAATACCGTTGAGCTTTCCTATCCTTACCCCATTCAAATTTGGAAATTGGGAGACCAATTGATGGTGGCACTGGGAGGTGAACCGGTTGTTGACTATGCTGTCAAGCTGAAAACCCAATATGGGAATGATTTATTTGTACTCGGTTATTCAAATGATGTGATGGCTTATATTCCCTCAAGAACGGTACTTGAAGAAGGAGGCTATGAAGGAGCAACATCTCAAATAGCTTTTGGTCATCCCGGAACTTGGAAACCTACACTAGAAACAAAAATATTCAAACGAATCAACCGGATGATGGCCGGGTTTTAAACACTGAATTCAATTCAAAGCAATTTCAAAGCCTAAACATGGTCAATAAAACAGCGAATAGAAGGGACTTTATAAAGCAGAGTACGCTTTTGGGCTTAGGTATGTATTTAAGCCCATTTACCCTCTCTTCAACGCCGCATAAATCGTTTGATTACCCGGATACTGAGCAGTTATTGGATTGGTCAGCTTGGGAGAAGTACAGACATTCAGTAAGTCACCCTTGCCTTACAATTAAAGAAAACAACCTAGCGGCTGCTA
This sequence comes from Cyclobacterium sp. 1_MG-2023, assembly GCF_030546805.1. Taxonomy (GTDB): domain Bacteria; phylum Bacteroidota; class Bacteroidia; order Cytophagales; family Cyclobacteriaceae; genus Cyclobacterium. The sequence continues at coordinate 343,003 of NZ_JAUOPC010000002.1, forward strand.
AAGAAAATATAAAAGACCAAGAATGGGCCAAGGTTCATTTCGGTAGGATTCACGGTATTATAAAGAGTCATATTAACAAGATTACCCCTGAATTTCTTAATAGCATGGTGGAGGAAACGACCCCGGGGGATCCGCTTTGGACACCTTGCCCTTCATGTAGGGACAAAGGCTTGCCTGTACACCCGCATGGACTGTGGAGTTGGGAGGTTGAAAAACCGGAAGAAATCCAATGTACGGAATGTCATGCAGTATTCCCGAACAATGACTATCCGGAAGAAATTGTATTAACGACCAAATGGGGGAAATCCCAAAAGATTTCCTACTGTGGTGGAGACCCTTTTGTGATCTTTAGGTATAAAGAGGGCAGGCCTAGTTTTACAGCCAATATCAGGTCCAGAAAAGTACAGTGGATTGCAGGATTTTGTAAGACTTTGGCAGAGGGTTATTTACTTACAGGAAATGTATCCTATGCTGCCAAATGTAGACAAATCCTCCTTAGGTTGGCCAAATGCTATCCGGGGTGGCTAATACATGTAGGCTATGGTGAATATGCAGACATGGATCCCAAAAAAGCAGCGCTCAATATGATGAACTTGCCTGAACCGGAATTGTGCCCACCACCAAATGTGCCTGACAATGCCCTATGGACCGGTTTTTGGAGTGCAGGTAGGGCCAGTGGCGTAGGATTGGAATCTGATTTTGTGAAAAAAGTTGTGACAGCATATGACCTCACCTGTGAAGCAAAGAAGTCCGATGGAAGGCCTCTTTATACTGAAAAAGACAAATACAAAATAGAAAAAGACCTGCTTCTTGAAAGTACCATTTTGCTGGTTTGTGACAAGAAGTTAAACAATAAATCTGTTAGTAACCGAACGGCCGTAGCTCTGGTTGGGATGTGTGTAGGGCATCCGGGTTTGCTTAGATTCGGACTTGAAGGATTTAACATGACCGTAAATGGCTGGTTCTTACCTGATGGAACTACCAGTGAATCCCCTTTTTATGGCTTGATGACCTTGGGAGGGATTTGGGACATGGCCCAAGCAGGACAAGGCTATTCAGACCCCGAGGGTTATAAGGATAAGTCGGGTCAACGGATAGACGATTTAGACCTTTATCATGAAACCAATTACAAGCTGGTTTGGGAGGCCTTTTTCAAAGGCTTGCAAGGAGACCTAAAATATCCACCCTATGCTGACTCTTTTGAAAATACCACACTGGATGTGGCTTACGTAGAGTTAATGGTCGCCAATTACCCGGAGAAAAAGGAATACCTCGCCTTGTTAAAAGAACTTTGTGGGAATGAACTTATTTTGCATAGTGGATCACCTGTATTTAACAGTGAATTTACAGACAGTGAAGTAGAACCGGTATTGCGACTTCCCTATGACCTTACCAAACCCAATGGCGCTTTGTCATTCTCTATGTATTACAGGGATCCGGGGCTTAAGAATAAAAAAGAGGGGGTTTTGACATTCCCGGACTGGTGTCCTCCAAATTTACAAATTGGTCACCTAAGAACAGGGGAAGATGGAAGAGAAAGTTTATTGCTTTTGAGTGCCAGCCCTTGGGGAACCCATCATGAAAATGATAGTCTTAACCTGTACTATTGGAAAAAAGACGCTGCTTTACTTTCAGATTTGGGATACCTATGGGATCACCCCCAGAAGCCCAATAATATCAGGGCCTTGGCGCACAATACGGTGCTCTTGGATGAGCAAAATCAAATAAAAAAAGGCAGGGGCGGTGAGGTTCTTGTGTTCAAAACATTTCCTAATGTCAAGGTAATGGAAATGGCATCTACGGCCTATTCCCAGGCTTTGGTTTACAAGCGAACTTCTGTATTGGTAGATCATGGGAATGGGAATAGCTATGTGGTTGATTTCTTTAGGGTACAAGGGGGTGAAATTCAGGATTATGTTTTTCATGCATCCAGTAATGAGCTCACAATAAATGGTCTCTTTCCGGTGGCCAATGCCGGATTGGTACTTTATGATTTTGAGAACATCAAAACAAGTGATGGCAATGGAACCTGGAACAGCGAATGGAAAAGTGAAAATGGACTTACGACCCGTGCCTGGTCGCTTGGGCAGGAGGGGGAAGAGATGTTTGTGGGTGATGGCTGGGGACAAAAGGATTGGAAAAATGCTGACATTGGTGCTACTTTACCCTATTTTGTAAGGCGGAAAAGAGGAGACAGGCTCCAGACTTTTGTTTCGGTATTTGAGGGTTTTGAAGAGGGTAAGTCGACAGTGAAAAGTGTGTCCCTTTTGGACAAAACAGGAGTAGTGATGGTAGAGACCCCTTTTGGAAGAGATTATATCATGTCCATGCATAATAAAGGAGAAATGACCATAAAGCATAAGGAGGGCAAGGAGAAAATTAGTGGTCATTTTGCTGCTGCGTCCGTCCGTAATGGTCAAATGATCTGGAAGGAAGTGCTGTCCTGATAAGGCTTTGGATTTGCTAAAAATTTAAGACTTAATGATAATACTTGCGGCATGATTCAGTTGCCGATTCATTATTGAAAGTATGGCTTTCAAAAAAACAGTTTGAAAATATGAATAGAAGAAAATTCTTTTCCACCAGTGCAGTTTCTGTTTCAGGGATTGCGCTAGGTGCACATTTGACAGGATTTACCGGTAAAGAAAAACCTGTCGAAGAGAATGACCTGATGAAAGAGGTCATGAAGTACAGGAAGATTGATTCCCATGCCCATGTATACTTTACCGAAGACAGCCCCGAGACGCAGATAGGGTATGCAGACAGGCTAGGGATCGATAAATTGGTGATTTCAAGACCGATGAGACCGGGGAGTAAAGGGCTTCCCGAAGAATTTATTGCTTGCAATGATTTGATCCTTAAATCCATGAAGAAGTACCCTGATAGGTTTATTGGTCAGCCAACGATCAATCCTGCATTTCCAAAGCAGGCGATGGAAGAAATTAAAAGGTGCATGGATCATGGCATGACGGGATTGAAACTTTACAACCATGTGAAAATAAGTGATCCATTGTTTTATCCTGTAATTGAGAAATACATAGACATGAAGATGATCATCTTGATGCATATGGGGATTGGGAAATCACGGGTTATCTTTGATGCAAGGGAGCCGGAAAATGTGTCTACACCTGATGATTTCGTAATGGTAGCGGAACGCTATCCGGAGGCAATGTTCCAATTGGCACACCTTGCAGGTGGTGGAGATTGGTTGGATGCCTGTAAGGCTGTGGCGCCTTATCCCAATGTGTTTGTTGATGTATCAGGAAGTAACAATGAGGGAGACATTATTCCTTATGCCATGGAATATGTAGGCGAGGATCGGATTTTCTTTGGTTGTGACAATAGCTTTTTTCAAGGTGTGGGGCATATGATGGCTGCTGAGCTTACAGAGAGCCAACGGAAAAAGCTCTTTTTTGATAATTATAACAATGTACTTAAAAAGTCAGGAAACCATGTGGATAGATAGTAATGCATATATAGGCCACTGGCCCTTTCGTCAGGTAAGAAACAGCAGCTGTAAGGCCCTTATGGAGAGGATGGATGCCAATGGTATTGCTGCTTCTGTTTTAACCAATATCAATGGAATATTTTATAAGGACACCCAGGCTGCGAACAGGGAGACTTATGAGGAAATCAGTTCCAATAGGAAATGGGCCAAGCGATTGATACCTTTTGCAGTGATCAACCCAATTTATTCGGGCTGGGAAAGAGATTTGGAGGAAAGCAGTGGGAAGTTAGGCATGAAAGGGGTAAGGATTTTCCCAAAATACCACCGCTATAGCCCGGATCATCCCTCTTGTATAGCAATGGTGAAAAGGTGCAGGGACATGGGATTACCAGTTGGCCTAACATTGAGAATGGTGGACAGTCGTCCAAGCTCGTGGTTGGACATTAGCAATGAATGGAGGCTAAGTGATGTGATGCCCATTGTAAAGGCCGTGCCTGATGCCAAGTTTATGGTGCTGAATTTGTCCGGTAGTACACATTTGGAAAAAGAGGATTTGGATTTGTTTAAGAAAGCGGATGTGTTTATGGATACTTCCGGAAGAAATGTCCTTGACTTGGCAGGATTGATGAAGACTTTTGGTAAGGAAAAGTTCGGTTTTGGTACGCATTCTCCTATTCTGGACTACAAAACCGGAGCATTGAGGATTGCCTCTTTGCGCGAGGATGAAGCAGATGCAAAGACCAGAGAGGACTTGCAGTCAGGAAATATTAAAAGATTTTTAGGGATATAAGGTAGGGGTGATTTTGTCAGCATTGTTGCAGAAAAAAAAAAGCAACAATGCCGCCAAAATCAAGATTATATACGATTCATTTTCCACGGGTTTCACCCGTGGCTATTATAGTTTCAGCCCTTCAGGCTTATTTGAGTCACTGATTCCCGTGAGGTCAATTGAAAAACCGGAACCTGAGCGGGGCCGAAGGGGTAGGTTTTATGGATAGGTTAACCTAAGGCTTCGACTCCGCTCAGCCGCCAGTAGATTGGAAGCCGTTCAAAATCCCATTTCCCGCAACTCCCCTCCGGACCATAATAGGGAAGGGATTTGTTGATATACTGGAATCCATAATAAATTGAATTCGTAAGTTAGATTTTCTTGACCACGGGTTTTGCCGGTGGCTATAATCCTATCAGCCCTTCAGGCTTTTTGAGTCACTGATTCCCGTGATGTCAATTGAGAAACCGGACCCTGAGCGGAGGTGAAGGGGTAGGTTTTATGGATAGGTTAACCTAAGGCTTCGACTCCGCTCAGCCGCCGGTAGATTGGAAGCCGTTCAAAATCCCATTTCCCGCAACTCCCCTCCGGGCCATAATAGGGAAGGGATTTGTTGATATACTGGAATCCATAATAAATCGAATTCGTAAGTTAGATTTTCTTGACCACGGGTTTTGCCGGTGGCTATAATCCTATCAGCCCTTCAGGCTTTTTGAGTCACTGATTCCCGTGAGGTCAATTGAAAAACCGGACGGACCCTGAGCGGAGCTGAAGGGGTAGGTTTTAAGGATAGGTTAACCTAAGGCTTTGACTCCGCTCAGCCGCCGGTAGATTGGAAGCCGTTCAAAATCCCATTTCCCACAACTCCCCTCCGGGCCATAATAGGGAAGGGATTTGTTGATATACTGGAATCCATAATAAATCGAATTCGTAAGTTAGATTTTCTTGACCACAGGTTTTGCCGGTGGCTATAATCCTATCAGCCCTTCAGGCTTTTTGAGTCACTGATTCCCGTGATGTCAATTGAGAAACCGGACCCGATGGGGTAGGTGGTGCGGATACGTTAACCTAAGGCTTCGCCTCCGCTCAGCCACCGGTAGATTAGAAGCCGTTCAAAATCTTATTTCCCGCAACTCCCCTCCGGACCATAATAGGGAAGGGATTTGTTGATATACTGGAATCCATAATAAATTGAATTCTAAGGTTAGATTTTCTTGACCACGGGTTTCACCCGTGGCTATTATAGTTTCAGCCCTTCAGGCTTCTTTGAGTCACTGATTCCCGTGATGTCAATTTAAAAACCGGACGGGCCCTGAGCGGGACCGAAGGGGTAGGTTTTATGGATAGGTTAACCTAAGGCTTCGACTCCGCTCAGCCGCCGGTAGATTGGAAGCCGTTCAAAATTCAGGAACTGGAATCCAATTAAAAATTACCTTTCAAAGTATACCAGAGCCAAAAAATTCCAAACTATTGCATGAAATCTTAAGGTTTTGGCATGATTATTAAATGATAGTAAGAGTAAAAAAACTTCTTATATCATGAAAAAACAAAACAAAGAATATTTGCAATCATTGGTAATTACCGGAGGGACCATTCTTGGCGCTTATTTGGTACGAAAAGGGCTGGAAGAACTGTATGAAAAAAAGACAGGTGAAGAAGCTCCAAAAAATCCTTATCCGGAAAACAATTCCCTAAAAGAAGCTTTGCTATGGACCGTAGCCACAGGTGTTGTAGCAAGTGTAACAAAAGTTCTACTTCGCTATACTTTTACAGCCGGTTCCGAAAAAGCGATAGAAAATTAGATGTGAGGATATAACCTTCAGCCGGGGATCGGTCAAAACTTTCTTGTTTTAGCAGGTAGGGTAAAAAATTCCAATTCCCTTGGCTAGTTAAATTTGTGATCAAAGTATATTTTTTACCTTTGTTGAAACCCATTATTTTATGAGATACGAACCTGCCAAAGCATCCCTCTATATCAAAAATAGGGCAAAAGTTGCCAATAAATTGCCGTCTAATTCTTTAGCGGTTTTAAATTCCAACGATATCATGCCCACCAATGCAGATGGGACCATGAAATTTAGGCAAAACAATGACCTCTTATACCTCTGCGGAATCGATCAGGAAGAGACCATCCTGGTGATTTGTCCTGATTTTCCGGATCCGACATTGAGGGAGGTACTTTTTATCAAACCTACCAGCGAACATATTGCCATCTGGGAGGGACATAAATTCACCATGGAAGAAGTTGCTGCCCTTTCCGGCGTAAGCACCATTAAATGGACCACCGACTTTGACAGTATCTTCAATATCTTAATGAACCTTAGCAAGCATGTATTTCTCAATACCAATGAACACCTAAGGGCTGTAGTGGAGGTGGAAACCAGGACTGCGCGATTTATAAAAGAATGTAAGGCAAGGTATCCCCTGCACCAATACCATCGTTTGGCGCCCATGATGCACAAGTTTAGGGCGGTAAAAGAAACGGAAGAAATCGATCAGATTCAAAAGGCTTGTGACATCACAGAGGCAGGATTCCGTAGGGTGCTGGAATTTGTTAAACCGGGAGTGCTTGAATACGAGATTGAGGCAGAATACCTGCATCAGTTTATCAAAAGTGGCAGTAGGGGGTTTGCTTATGAGCCTATCATCGGCTCAGGTAGGAATGCCTGTGTGCTGCATTATCTGGACAACAGTGTAACTTGCAAGGATGGAGATTTGATTCTTATGGATGTAGGGGCTGAATATGGCAATTACAATGCTGACATGACCAGAACCATTCCGGTCAATGGCCGCTTTACCAAGCGACAAAGGCAGATATATGAAGCCGTATTGAGGGTGCAGCGACAAGCCATGACCATGCTAAGGCCGGGAATTGATATACAGTCTTATCACAAAGAGATAGGCCTGATAATGGAAGGGGAACTCTTGAGTCTGGGCTTGATTGACCAGACGGATATAAAAAATCAGGATCCCAAAAACCCGGCCTATAAAAAATACTTTATGCATGGTACTTCTCATCATTTGGGACTCGACGTGCATGATGTAGGGACAATGTATGAACCGATTCAAGCAGGCATGGTCTTTACCGTGGAGCCGGGCATCTATGTGTTGGAAGAAGAAATAGGCATCAGGCTGGAAAACAATATAGTGATCAATGAGAAGGGCTATACCGACCTGATGGGAAATATTCCAATTGAGCCTGATGAAATAGAAAGTCTAATGAATGAAAAATAATTTTTAATTCAACCTCACCGCTACATTTTTCATAGATGGACAGTTTATTTAAAGCCGGCCTGAAAGAGACCGTTCTGGCCCTGATGGCTGAGAAAAAAGAAGACCTCAATGCCCAGTTACTTGCCTTGCAGGAAGCCTCCAATGCCGACACCAAAAGCAGTATGGGAGACAAATACGAGACAGGCAGGGAGAGCATCAACCAAAGCAGGGATTTATTAGAAAAGCAGAAGGTGCTTTTGGATCGGGATGAGAAAATAATAGCTCAAACCTCTGTTGATCCTACGGCTACGGTCAGCTCCGGGGCCTTGGTTAAGGTTCAACTTGGCTGGCTATGGGTGGCGGTTTCCGTTGGTAAGGTAATGCATGAGGGGCAGGAAGTTCAGGTGGTATCGGCTGATTCTCCCTTGGTAGCCGCACTGAAAGGAAAAAGGGTAGGAGATAAAGTAGCCTTTAGAGGTAGGTCCACCGAGATTCTGGAAGTTGTTTAACGCATCGTATCGTTTAAATAAACCCTTGAAGGCTTTTAAAGCCTTCAAGGGTTGTTAAAGAAACAAGACAGATAACAAAGAAACTTTGGTTTTGGCCACTCACGGTTTTATTAAGAAAGTGGATAAGGTTCCTGTAAAGGAAATTGACAGAGCAGTACGACTTAGAGAAAAATATTTTAAGAATTAACAAAAGCAGTAATCCTATGGCAACTAAAGAATTAAAGACATATTCGCTTGCCGAAATGAAAGACAAGTATATCGGAGAGGTGGGGACGCAAGAGCGTGACGAATATGAATACGAACTTCGTATGGACGTTTTGGGTAGGATGATTAAAACAGCAAGACAAGAAAGAAACTTGACACAAGAAGAGCTTGGTCGACTTGTTGGCGTGCAGAAAGCCCAAATCTCTAAACTTGAAAGCAGTGCCAACAGTGCGACCATTGATACCATATTAAAAGTGTTCAAAGCATTAAAAGCAGAAATCAATTTTAATGTAAAACTTGAAGACAAATTCATTAAACTTGGCTGAATGGGGAAAAAGTCAAATAAACCAAGGAGTGGAGATAATAAATAGGAGGAACAGCCCCTGCAGCTGCGTTCAATTTCGGTTTTGGTTAATGTGGAGGCAGGTTCTTGGCTCTCTCCAGATCTAAGCAGGTTTTTCTGCACACCCTCAAGCTTGTTACAGATTATTTATGAGCTAAACATCCTGCAAACGAGTAAAGGTAAAAGCATTTTTTTTCAACTTTAAGATACAATCATCTGACAATCCGGTATTAAACCGCTTATTTTTTAGTAATTCATCCGAATTACAAGCCATTTATAGATAAATTCTCACATTTTACCATAGAATTAAGGTTAGGGAGCTAGTTTTCTTGTCCTAAAAGATTAATTTGGGGATTAATTCTAAAAAATGCTATGGGAACATAGGCGGTATATACGCAAGTTCATAGTTAAAATTATAATTGGATGGTTGGCTTGAATGCTGACTTTCCGGCAAGGTTCTTATACAAGCATAAAAAGCCATAACCGGAAATAAAACCCTGATGGATAGAAATCGAGATAGGGATCGTTTGTCCAACTCCATTTTTCTTTGAGATGCCCGCAGGAGCGAGAGGAGAAGGGGCTGTTTTTTACAAGGCAAAGAAAAACTCAATACAACAGAAGACACCTAGTTATTTGAATAAGTCTTACTAGTCCTAATATTGTCTTCTTCAAACATTAAATACCCTATTGTTAGCTACTATTTCAAAACCGACATAGAATCAATATGAACGAGAATAAAAATACTGAGACAAATGAAAAACAAGAACCCAAAATTGTCAAACCTAACTTTGGTTTAGAAATCGACAGTTTTATTAAACATATTGAAGCACAGGCTGACATTGTTCCGCTTGTGATGGGACTTTTAAGTGTGAAATTGGTTCAAGAATCAAAACACGTTGATAAGTACATAAAAGAAAATGGAATAGCAGAGAAAGAAGAAAATGGGGACGAGAAAGGTAAGCTATTAATACCCTCTGAGAAGTTTAAAGAATTTATTGAGCTTAACGAAAAAGTTGAAACAACCGACTTAGCATATAACTTACTACCAATAAATTTTGTGGTTTCGTTTGTTAGCCAGTATGATGCTTACTTAGGTGGTGTAATAAGAACAATGTTTCTTTCAAAGCCTGAGTTTTTAAATAGTTCGGAAAAGAATATGCTATTTTCAGAATTGATAAAATTCGAATCTATTGAAGAAGCAAGAGAGTTTATAGTTTAGAAAGAAGTTGAATCCGTTTTAAGAGAAAGTCACTTAAAACAGTTTAAATGGCTAGAAAATAAACTAGGGATAACTCTAAGAAAAGACTTGCCAAGTTTTAGCGATTTCATTGAAATTACCGAAAGAAGAAATTTATTTGTCCATTGCAACGGTGTTATTTCTAGACAATACCTTGAAGTATGTAAAGAAAATAATGTTAAAAATATAGACCAAGCAATACTTGGACAAAAGCTTAATGCAAATCCAGCATATTTCAATAAGTGCTATGTGACATTGTTCGAAATTGGTGTTAAACTCGGACAAGTAATTTGGAGAAAACTTCAACCAGAAGACATTGAAAATGCGGATGCCCATTTAAATAATGTTTGTTACCAATTACTTATCAAAGGCCACAATAAACTTGCTTTGAATCTTTTGACCTTTGCAACGGATACTCTGAAAAAACACCACGACCAAGAGATGCTCTGTATTTTGACAATCAACAAGGCTCTTGCTCATTATCTATCTGCCAAAAAAGACGACTGTAAGAAGGTGTTGGAAAAACATGATTGGTCTGCTACAAATGATAAGTTCAAATTAGCTATAGCAGTTCTCAGAGAGGAATATGAAAATGCAATTGAAATTATGGAATCAATTGGAACAAGTAATAAGCATATAAATCAAGATGCTTATCGGGAATGGCCATTATTTAGACATTTCAGAAAACGAGATGACTTTAAAGAAGCATATAAAGAAATATTCAATGAAGAATTAGTCTACGTTGAGCCTAAACCAAGAAACCTTGAAGATATATTGACTGACCAAAAGCAATTAAGAAAAGAAGCAGAAGAAGAAAAAACAGCAGCTAACAATGTATAAAAGCAATAGCGGGAAAGTTTGTTCAACTTCCTTTTTCTATAGATTTACCAGCAGAAGAGCGGGAGAAGAAGCGTTAGTTTTTACAAGGCAAAGTAAAAATCATTACAAAAACAGGTGTTTAGTTATTTGAACAAGGGTTACTAGTCGTTATATTGTCTTCTTCAAACAATAGATACCCTTGTGTTGTATGCAATGAATAATTAAATGGGAGAAAATATTTTAATTATCGGTGATAGATTTGAAGGTGTTCTTTTAGAAACATTTATTGGAAAAAGTGCATCCCGACCAAGGGTTCGTCCATTAGAGTATTTTGAGACAGACATAGTAGTCAAATTTCCAAGCCAACTAAGAATAGACAATCCTATAGGAACTAGATTTAGAGCTGACGTTAAGGTCTGTCAAAAAACAAAAAATAATCAACCTTTTGGAAGACCATATCTTGACTCAACAGACAGCAGCATTGTGAAACTTGATTATCTTCCCAATAAAATAATTAAGGCAATTAAACTAGATACAATAAGCGAACGAGCATATAGGTACATTGAACAAGAATTCCATAAAGAACCGCGACTAATAAAGTTCAGCGATTTCAGGGAAAAAGTATATCAGAATTCAATTGAATCACCCAAGGAAATACTGATAAATGCCAGTTCAGCATTATATCGCTCGGATATTATTAGAACATATGCCCTATCGAGAGCAAGGGGCAAATGTGAGTCTTGTGAAAATGACGCTCCCTTTTTAAAAAGAAATGGCCAACCATATTTAGAAGTTCATCACATTATTGAACTATCAAAAGGTGGTTCTGACTCACCGAAAAATGTTGCCGCAATTTGTCCAAATTGCCATGCAAATATTTCTCACGGGTTAGATGCGACTTCTTTAAATAAAAAACTTGAGTATAAAATAGAGCAATTAGAGAAAAGTATGGACGAATAAATTGCATACAATATGTGAAAATCCTACCGAAATAATTTGTTATTTATTTAAAAAGCCTGTCGACAGTTAAACCTGTGAAGTCGCTGTATTATTGTAATACCGTTTATAAAGTAGGTTATTGGTTAGCTGTAGAGGGGGATTATAGGCTTCCCCATATATACTGAATAGGTATATAATCCACTCGTAATAAAATTTTACTTATTGGTAAAGAAGAGATTACAACTAAATTGACTGACCATAACCAGTTAAGGAAGATTATGAAACTCCGAGAAAATTCCCCAAAATTGTAGACAAAATTAAAGGCATTTATGGCAACGGTTGATAAAATAAGAAGCGGATTGATTGATAAAATCATGACAATTGAAAACAAGGATTTCTTATTGGTACTTGACAATTTGGTTTCTTCAAACGCAACCGATGTGGAGGTTCTTGAACTTACTGAAGAACAAAAAGATATGCTTAAACTGAGCGAAGAGGACATAAAAAATGGCCGCTTGATTTCACAAGAGGCGATGGATAAACGAAACCTCGAATGGCTAAACGGTTTTTAAAGTGGACCCGAACTGCGGAAATTCAATACCTTGAAATTTTGGAGTATTGGGTGAACAGAAATAAGTCAATTGCCTATGCTGGAAAATTGATTAAAAAAAAATAACGTAACGAACAAAGCAAATTGCAGAGAAACCATTTATTTTTAAAAAAGCAGATTTCAAAGATACACATGAAGCCTCCCTTGGGGATTTTAGCATTTATTATCAAGTAGCTGATGAAGCAATAGTCATCACAGCCTTTTGGGACAACAGACAATATCCCGAAAAATTATCACGGATTATTTTAAAAGATAAACCATAACTAAGGCCCTTCGCCACCCATCGCCACCCTTCGACAGGCTCAGGGATCAAGCTCAGATTCCATCACCGTATTGGATCCACACATCAGGGCTTTAGGATATAGGGTTGCTGTTACTAATAATTTCCCTATAATTTAAATGCTTATCGATTTACAGAGCCTTTTGAGCTGTACCTCATAGTCAGGTATATAGTGCCACCAAAATATGGTAATCCGGCAAGTGAAAATCCTACCTAAATGATTTGTCGTTCCTGAGTAATCAGGACCTGTTCTAGTAACGAATAATATAGTCTTATGGATTGAAAATCTTCTTTTCGGGAACAAAGACGAGTACCTTTTTATTAATTGCGCTATTTAAGTGTTACTTTTTCATTATTTAGCGGGCAAGTAAAGATAGAGAGGTTATTTTAGCATGGAGTATTAAATAATTTTGGACTACCTTAGTCAGTTTACAAAACCCAAATATTCATCCATGAGAAGTTTTTTGTTATTGCTTGCCGTTTTTAGTTCATTTTCATTAAATGCCCAGCAAATTTTACCGGAAAATTGGGACCCTGTTGCCCAAGGAAATACAGTGCTTGATCGATTGGTAAAGGTTACTGCCCCCGAAGTCAAGGGAGCGCATGATGCTGAATTTGTAATGGTAGGTGATTACGCTTATATCGTGGCTGAGGTCAATGACCTGAAGGCCGGAGAAAGTGGGAATTGGACTTTTATATATTCGGCCATGTCCATTGTAAACCTGAAAACCATGGACGTTGAGGAAATCATTCCCTTTGCACGAAGTGAACAGCAATTCGCCAATGTCAGCCTACCGGAAGGGCAATGCTGGATACCCCGGATTATTCAGAAGGATAAGAAAACGCTTCGCATTTACTTTGTCAATGAACGTTCCGGAGATAATCCGCACTCACAGGTTTGGTACATTGATTATAATTTGCGCTCAGGAAGCTTTTCTAAGAAGGTTTACAAAGTAAAAATCAAAACAGCCGCAGGCAAACTGGATTTCACCACTGAAAACTTTTATAGGGATGCCAAAGCCCATGGCTTTAATAAAATGCCGGTTGGATACGGTGCCTACCTCTTTGACTCCTTCAAAGAATTTGACGGGAAAACCTATATTACCTTGAACAACTTTCCCGGGAAGCAAAATGCCTTGGCAGTAGCCAATAAAAAACTGGATACCTTTGAAGTGCTAGGTCATTTCAATGAACCGCAATCAGCGAATTTGTCTGAATCTTCTGTCAACCGCCTTCCTGATGGTACATGGATGGCCATTTGTCGTAGGGATGAGGGAGATAGGAATTACTACATCAGCTATAGCAAAGACGGCCATGACTGGACCATCGGTAAACCAATTCCTTCCATTCCAAATGGGACAAGTTCAAAGCCTACATTTGATTATTTCGATGGAATCTATTATTTAGGCTGGCAGGAAGCTAGCCAGGTGGATGGCGTTTCTCGCAGTGTTTTTAATATTGATGTCTCTCGTGACGGGAAAGAATGGGAACGTAAATACAGTTTTAGGACTACTAAATCTTTTCAGTATCCAAGTTTCGCTAAACATGACAATAGCATCTGGCTTATCACAACACAGGGCGATTTCTCAGCTAGCCGTAAAGAGCGGATTATGTTTGGGAAACTGGAGTAAAAAGTCAGGCCTAATCTAACTTTTCCCATGTGGTGCTTCCATGCTGATAATAATGGAAGCGATCGATGGACCCGAATTTATTTTGCTCAAAATAGAAGACGGCATTTGCATGGGGTCTGAAGAAAGTATGGTCATGGTCACGGTGGACAGGGTAGATTGCCCCGTTCCAAGATTGTTCAAATAATAGTTGTTCGCCTTCGGTACGTACGGTGATACGTATATCCGTTCCATATTCAAGTCCTTCAAGCTGTTGGTAAACTCCTTCCAATGACTGAAGCAATTCACCGTGAGCAGGTGCTTCTTGGCGATCTTCAGGAAAGATTACCTTTTGTCTGTCTGTATCGTACTCAAGATTTGCTTCTAATAGGTAAAACTGTTCTACCCCCGGAGGCAAATGATAAATGGTGTCTCGTTCTGCGGACCAGCGACTGCCGTCATAGATACTTACATAGCCCTTTCCTACGACTTTAAACCTTCCATTGCTGTAGACAATTCCTGTGTTTTCTTCGATCCCAATGCCAAGCAGATCAGGGAACTTCCTTTTGATTTCAAACATGTCAAACTGCCTGTTTCTTGCCAAATGGTGTTGGTCAATGGCAATGGATTTGATCAGGCCAAAACCTTTGGGATAGTCTCCTATCATTACAGTATGATCTACCGAATCACCTCTAACAAGTAGAGAGCCCATGATAGAGGCTCCGGCAGAAGTTCCTGCAATTGTTTTTCCTGCCATGTAAATTGATTGTAGGGAATTGACCAGCCGAGTACCTAGGTAGGTTTTGGCAAGTCGCCATTGTCTGCCTCCTGTAATCCATACAGCGTCTGCATTTAGAACTAGGTCATTTAAAGCGTCTCCATTGGCCATTTCCCTGCTTCTGGTATGGAGAATGGTGATGTCTTTAAATCCAAAATCCAGAAAAGGCTTTTTTATCCGTTCGAGATCATTATCCGTAGCCAGCAATTTATCCTCCATGGCCGAAGGGATGATAATAAGCTTGCTTTCAAGTCCACCTGCTAATCCTGAAAACTGTGTTAAAAAGTATGCATTGGTGCAGTCTCCACCCATGACCAGTAAATTACCGGTTTTATCATCAGCTTGCTGTGCTTGCGCAAAAGACAATAAAGATAGGGAAAGCAAGCTGAGTAAAATTTTAGTATTCAATAGATTATTGTTTTGGCAGAAGGCGTTAATTTCTATTAAGGGAAGTCAATTACCGGCTTCTCTTTTACAGGTGAAATGGTTTCAATAGCTATGCTCAGGTAGCAGAAGGAACATTGGCTGCCTGGTTTATACGGCCAATTGGATTGGTTGTTTTTTTAAAATGCAATTCGGGCAGGACGATCAATATTTCTTCCTCAGTTTCTTCTTCTTCCCAATATACGATAAAGTTTACATGTACTGAGGCAAGTTGGTATCCCCGCTTTTCCAGGTCCTCCAGTTGCCCTTTGAATTTTTTCGAAAACTTTAAGATGGGTTGGTTTTCTTGGTCGAAGCATGCCCCCTCCTTTGCCTGTAGTTCATCACCACTGATTAAAAGGGAAGTTCTGTATTGAGTATATTTGAAAAAACTCAACCAGACATCTTTATAGCTGAGTTGCATCACCATAATGTCCGGTTCAGGCCAATGGGCGGAGTCTGTCACTTTGATCAGATCGTCAACGATAATATTGTCTAGAAAATCCCCTTTTAAATGAATGGACAGCTGCTGTTTGGCCCTTGTCATGGCGACATACAATAGCCTGATGTCCTCATCTTGTAACCGACTTACGTTTTGTAGGAGTAAAAAGACATTGTCAAATTCCTTACCTTTGGCTTTGTGAATGGTCGAAACCAAGATGGTGTCTCCATTGTCGGATATGAAATCTTCTAGCTTTGACTCCCTGAGGAAGAGTTCCAAATCAGTTTTGTACTTTCTTTTAGGGTGGGAAGCTTCAAATTCCTTAATCAGGTTAATGCATACTTCAATTTTCGAACTTTTTTTGTACTTCCGCCACAACGCCTTTTTGGCTTGGGTCCATAGTTCTTCATGAATCACATATACCTCTTCCGTTAACTCCAAGTGATTGACGAAATAACGAAGCTCCACAAGGTTGTATAAATTAAAGGCATCATTGGTCTGAATTAACTTGGCAGGGAACTTGTGCTTGAGCAATAAACCGGTGATTTGCAATGCTTCATCATTTGATCTGGTTAATACGCAGGTGCTTCCTTTGAGCTCTGTACTCATGATGTCATTTACCAAGGGAGAAATCAGGTGCTGTCCCCGGTGCTTTACCAGTTTTATATTTCCATTTTTTTGGGAAACGGCTTTTATTGGATTGGTTTTTAACCTGTTTTGAAGTCTTCCAATAAACTGATTGGTGAAGTTAACGAGGTTTCCTTGACTCCTGTAGTTTTCTATCAATTCATATTTAACGGCCTGTTTTTTATGGATAAATTGTTCCAGGTATTTAGCATTGGCACCTCGAAATTCGAAAATATTCTGGTCATCATCTCCCACAGCAATCACTCTCATTTCTTCATTTTGCTCCATCAAGGCCTTGATCAAAGCAAATTCATCGGCATCCATATCCTGAGCTTCATCTATCACCAAAACTGTCTTGGTAATTCGGTTGGCTTCCACTTCTCCACCGGTTATTTTCTCTACTGTTTTTTTGATGATATCGGTCGATTTGTCCAGGTCGCCAATTTTGCCCAGCAAGTCAAAGCAATAGGAGTGAAAGGTTTTTATCTCGATAAAATTGGCTGCATTGCCGATTAGCTTGAGTAGTCTTTGTTTGAATTCTGACGCTGCTGCCCTTGAAAAAGTAACCATAAGTAATTGTTCATGTTTTACATCCTCCATCAACAGTAAAGAAGCCAACTTATGAACCAAAACTCTGGTTTTCCCACTTCCCGGACCGGCCGCAACTACGATATTATTGGACTGATTGTCTTTGATTATTTTCAATTGACGGGGAGAAAGTTCGCCAAAAAGTTGGCGGAATTTGCCGGGTGTGATGTTTCTTTTGATTTCATTTTGTCGGCTTCCCTTGAAATACTTGTTTAAAAAAACGCTGTAATTCAATTGGAAATAATCTTCGGCAAATTGTAAGGCTTCCTGGTAGTCACTCAGCATTCTTTTGGCATATTCTCCTACAATATGAATCTGCTGTACCTTGTTTTCATAAAATTGATTCAACTTTTGGTAATCATCGACCTTGTACCGGATTTTATTGTCCTGTTCAATTCTCTCGATGGTCAATTGGTTGTAGACCACCATAAATCCACCTTCAATTTTTAGAGCTTCAATTCTCGATAAATAGAAAAGGGTTTCCTCAATGTCATCAGCTGTGATAGGAAGCTTAAAAAGTAGGGATGAATTTTCGTAGGCCTCCTTTAGTTCCTGCACCGAAAACTCGATCAGGATCTGAGCTTTGTTTTGTTCTTCTTCAGGGGCTTTTGATAGGGCTCTCGAATGTAAAAAATTGATGATGAAGACGGCCAGTTCATGTCGTTTTTTTAGTTTTTCACCTAGTTTTTTCTTTGGCTGAATGCAAATTATTGCCATGTGAGACCGGGAAAAACTCAAGGCCTTCCTTTTGATCCAATTTTTAATTGCCCAGAAATTAATTAGCGTTTTGATTTTATAAGGGCTAACATCTTTACAGCCATTTTCTTCAGCTGCCTCATTCAATGCTTTTATTTGAAAGGGCCTCTCTTCTTCCCGGAAGGTAGAGAGAAGGAAATTTTCAATACGGGCAAAAGCTTCTACTATTGCGAGTGAGCGGTTTTTGTTTTCTCCATTTTTTATGAAGGCTGTTAAATCTTTGGAGTCTGCCAAGATGTTTTCTTCTCGGAGTAGGCGGATAATCTGAATGACCTCCCCTTTAACAATCCCCAGATGATCAGAAATATAATCTATGCGTGATTCGGCTTCTTCCTCATTTGAGTGGTTTTTGCTTTTGCTGGAAAAAAGTTTTTTTATTATCCGAATACCGTGTTGTTTCTGTTTATCCTTAAATTTTTCAGAAGCATTGATTTTATCGATGGCCTCTTGTGCGTTTTTGGCGAGGATACTGTTGGCGTATATTTTTGGAATATTTTGGCCCCTTTTGATATAACCGGCCTCCTCCAATGCGGTAATCGCTGTTTTTACGCGAGTCTCTATTTCTTTTATATTGTCATACCAACCCGCTTTTCTGGCAATCTCTAGGGCGGAATTGGATACCGTTGACCTAAACCGGGTGATATTTTTAATGGCTCTCCAGACCTGTTGAATTTCTTTTATACTTAATTTGGTCTGATTGAGTAAGATAAAATGTTTGCTGAGATCCTCTTCATTGAATAGTACAAAGCAGTCTGCTGAGATATTTTCATCCCTTCCTGCCCGGCCGGCCTCCTGTACATAATTTTCAAGTGAGTCTGAAATTTCATAATGGACCACCATCCCAACGTCTTTTTTATCGACTCCCATGCCAAATGCAGAGGTGGCAACCATCACCTGGACTGTTCCATCGATAAAAGCATCTTGATTTTCGGACTTTTCCTGTTTGTCCATCTTTCCATGGTAAGACCTGGCACTAAAACCATCATTGGTTAAGCGCTCTGCTAATACAAAGGCCTTATGGGTTCTGGAAACATAAATAATTGTAGGGCAATCCTTTTCTTCAATTAAACTCCTTACCGTATTGTATTTTTGTTCCTCGTCTTCCCTAGGGAAAACCTTATAATGTAAGTTTGTTCTTGAGGTTTTGGAGCTGAATACCTTCAGCTCCAAGGATAGCTTGTCTTGGAAGTAACTGCAGATGTCTTCAATTACTTTTTGTTTGGCGGTGGCAGTGAAACAAGAAATGGGGATGGGTTCAGCCCTGTTTTTTTTCTTTTGTAGCTCATGAATAAAATCCCCTATATATAGATAGTCAACCCTGAAGTCCTGTCCCCAAGAAGAAAAGCAGTGTGCTTCGTCGATTACAAATCGGATGATATTTCTTCCAAGTAAAAGATACTCAATGGATTTTGATCGCAAGGATTCCGGAGAAATATAAAGAATAGATGCTGCTCCATTTTCCACCCTTTCAAATGATTTGGCCCTTTCAATAGGGTCTAAAAGCCCATTGATGGTAACGGCATCTGTGATGCCATTTCTCTCCAAGTTGTCCACCTGATCTTTCATCAAAGACTGTAAGGGAGAAATTACCACTGTCAAGCCTTTTGCATTTTCTCCTGCCATCAAAGCAGGAACCTGAAAGGTGATGGACTTGCCTCCTCCGGTAGGGAAAACAGCAAGTATGGATTTGTTGTCTATTGCGGCTTTTACGGCTTTCTCTTGCAAGGGCTCTTCTCCATAGGTTCTATACGCCTCAAAGCCGAAAAACTTTTTCAACCCCTTATGGATATCCAATGCCTGATCGCAATACAGGCATCCGCTCAAACAAGGGTTGTTTTTCAATAGGTACAAAATACTTTCAATGTCCGGGTAATTTTTTATTACCCAGGGAGGGGTTATTGATAGGCGACTTTTGGTATTGATTAAAGCCAAGCTATAAGCGAGTGCGATTGGGGAGGCTTCAATGAGTTTAGTCAAATTTGCCTCTCGGCAAATATCGTTGTGGAATTCTTCTCTGATTAAGCTTTCTACGTCCCATCTTATTTCATTAATGTCCAAAAAAGTAAAAAAGGCCTTAAACTCTGGTTTATGCCAAAGCAACTTATAATAAATTTTTTGTAGGGGTTTGCTTAGTTGTTGAAAAGCAGCGACTTCATCATAAAATAGGTCCTTGGCTTTTTTGGAGTCATTTAAGGGGTTGTTTTTATCTTCTGTTTGAAGCTTATCGTCTTTTACAAGCGCATGGTAGGGTCTTTTGGGAAAAAGTAAAGGGGAGAGGTATAAGGTGTCAATAATTTTTGAAGGGTCAAAACTTAGGTCATTGAGCACCCTGCGAATGTATTTTAAATCATGCTTGATAATATTATGTCCACAGATATAATGAGAGCCCTTAATAAATGCCATAAAATCGCTCAAGGAAGGGGAATGAAAAACCTCGCCATTGCTTTTAACACTTCCTATGTCAAGCACTTTTTGGGTTTTTACAGCTATTTCAGTATCTATGAAAGCTATTGATTTCATGATTGATTAATCGTAGAAATAAATTTAGGCTATGTTTTGGTCTATTAATGTTTTAGCTAAGATAAGAATATTTGCCGGGTTTGGTGAGGGTTAGTATTTGGGAATTATATTCTTGTTAAGTATTGATTTTATAATGAATTGTTCTGTGAAATGGTTTTGGAGGAATGGATGTTTGAAAGGGAGTAGAAAAAAAGGCCGTAACACAAATGAATCACGGCCCTTATTCATTAACTTTTAGCTATAGCTTCTCAATAACGGAATTGATTAAATCAGTTGTGGTACTGTAATCTTCATCATTTTCTTTGGCGATTTCTATGGCCTCTTTAGCAACTTTTAGAGATTTTGTATAATCTCCGGTTTTAAAAAGTAAAGCCGCATAAGTATCTGTATTGGAATAGTTTTTATTCAGTTCAATTGAACGGATTACCCATTCTTTTGCCTCTTCCAATTTGCTCTCATCGTCTTCATTTTTGTAATAGGCCCAGGCCAAAGAATTTAAATCATTTGCGCTGTCCCATACAAAATTAATGTCATCAATACGGCCTGTTTGTATCATTCGATAGGGGTAAACGGAATAACTTACCAGCGCATCCGAAATATTGCCATCAGTTAAATAAAGTATCAGCGGGGCAGAGCTTACATTGAAGACATTATCAAAGCCTTTTTCATCCTCCCCTATATTTGCATGGAAGTTTAGGGCTTTTCTCCAATCATCGTGGTAGCCTTCATTTAAAACTTCCTCTCGGTTTTCTTCATTGTCTACATTGATGGTGATAAGGTTCATCATGGACATGTCACAATCCAAGTATCGGTTGATCAAGCTTATACAGGGAAAACACCATTTTCCACTCCAGGTAATGACAACGGTTGGCAACTCTTTGTCCAGATCATAGGTTTCAAAGATATCGCCAAAGCTAATGGTTTCATCGTTTTCTAGATCTGTAATATTAACATCTATCTGCCCGTATAAGGGCTTTGAAACAATTATTAAAGAAAAAAACAGAAGTGTAAATGTAACTTTTTTCATAGGTGTTGAATTGTTATTAGGTGATAAAAATTGTTGTTATAAGAAAAATTTATCTTGACAAGGTTATGGCCTATCCCTAGGATAGACGGATTAAATTGGGTCAAAAATATTTACCTGAATCTTAAAAAAGTAAGTTCATGGATGAAGTACAAAGGATTGGCCTTTTTCAATAATTAGGACGCCCATCTAAGAGGGCACAAATTACTATTTTCTATTTATCTGGAAAATAATTTTATTTAATATATTCCTCCCCAAGAGAAAATTTTGCATTTAATACCTACTCAATACAGTTTTTAAACTTATGTTTTCAGGTAGAGCGCCTTTCTTTTTGCAAATTCCCGGGCCCCCAAGCCAAGAAAAGCATAAAGCACCATAATGGCCAGCATCTGCTCCCAATTGTTTGTCATTTCATAATACAAAATCATTAAACCACCTATACCAAGTCCAACAATAGAGAGCAGGGTAATAAAAGTGGAGGACTTGGTTTGCTTTCTTATTTTATAATTGGCAATACCCATTAAAAAAGAAACCAATAAGAAAGTTACACTGCCAAACTCCAGAATCAATTGCAAACCACCTATGGTGATTAAGAGACTGGAAATGATGGCCATGGCTATTATGGCATTTTTTGGAATATTATTTTCCCTATGGGACAGGATATGAGGAAAAAAACCATCCTTAGCAATGACAGCCATTTGGCGTGATGAGCCAAAAAGCGTTCCACTAATCGCACTGCTAGTGGCTAGGATAGCCCCTAGAATTACAAGATTAGCGCCTATTTTACCTAAGATACTTTCAGCTCCGGCCGCAAGGGCAAACTCCTTATTATTGATAATTTCTTCAGAAGGAATGGCAAATAAAGCCCCCATAGAGATGACTAGGTAGATCAACACCGCCAAGATGATGGCACTGTAAATGGCTCTAGGGATATTTTTATCCGGTTGATTCATTTCATTTACCGCATTGATAACCAATTGAAAGCCTTCATAGGCGACAAAGGTGAGGGAGGCAACAATAATAATAGAAAATACATTTGCATTTTCAGCGTCTAAAGCCATGATTTCCAAAAATGTTTCTACATCTGTTGTGCCATGATAAATCAAAACAAAAGAGATTATCGATAAAACGATGAGCTTGGTATACACCATAAGGTCTTCAATTTTCCCCATACCGTTTACACTCCAAACATTGATCAAGGTGAAAAGGCCAATGACAGCAATTGCGACTCCTTTTCGCATGATGATGTTTTCCGCAAAGTCGGTGCTACTTAGGGCGTAAGAAGAAAAAGTATAGGCATACAACGCCAGGGTACTGATGTATCCAAAGATGATAAACCAACCTATGGCAGATGCAGAAAAATTAGAACCGGGATAAGTCCGTTTAAAAAAGGAGTAGGTGGCTCCTTCATCTTTATAATAGGTGCCGAGTTTTACATAGGAATAAGCAGCCAAGCCTGCTATTACACCCCCAACTGCAATTGCAATGGGAGTTAAATTCCCAATCAATGCTACTGAAATACCAAGAATGGTAAAAATACCGCCTCCCACCATGCCGCCCAAGGCTATGGCAATTAATTCAACAAGGCCGAGGTTTTTATTTCTATTTCTATGTTGTGTCATTTTTTAAAAGGAGGCTGTTGGCTATTGGAAAAAGAATAGCTTTTTGATAAAAAGCCTAAATTTAGTAATTCCTAATAGAATTGAAAAACCCTTTGAATTGATTGGCTGATTATGGATTTGTCACCGTAAAAAAAACAGAAACTGTGAACTATCCTGACTATAATCTCCTTAGCCACGTTGATTTTTGGTTAGGTTATAACTTTTTATATGCTTGCCTTCCTTAAATTCTTTCAGTATCCAAGAATCATCGTTTTCCCCTTGCTCGAGCACCCAATTTCTTTTGGGGTCTGCCAGAAGTTTTTTGATTTTCCTCGGAAATGCATTGGCCGACCGGGCCTTTTCCCAAGTACTTATTGTTTTAAAGATCTCGTATTTCTGAGGACAATTTTCAACTTCTTTTTGATTCAGTTCCAAACTATAGGTAGTGCCAAGTCCTACAGAAATCGCTTGAATATGGGAATATTGTTCAACCGTTGAATTGGCATTGATTGCGAAGTTTCGGCCCATACCAATAGGGAAGAAATTAGCATAAGTAACATCTCTCAGGTCTTTTCCTTGGCTGGTGGTACTTCCCCATTCTCTGGTTTCTACATCATATAGGTTTTTACCGCCTCCAACATTCCAAATGCTTTGGTAATGCCAGGAACCCTCAGATAAAGTGGCTCCTGTAAAGCGGATAGGAGGGATACCATGCTCCGCCGCTCGCTCAAACATTTTTCGAAAAAATCTTTTTGCTGAGTAGTAGCCATGTCCATTGTTAAATAAAAACTCCTGCCCATCAAAATCGTAATAGCCTATTCTGTTGATGAAACAGATGTCGGCATAGTATGCAGCTATTTTATCCTGTAGCTCCATGTTGGGAATAAGTCCGTCATAACCATAATTTAAGGTAACCTGCAATTTGTAAATGGTGTCATTTTGATTGTGTTGAACCGGTTTGGTATCCCAATAACCACGTTTCACATTTAAAAGCCTATAGGGTTTGCTTTCTGAAACACCCAAGTAATAGATGAGCTCTTTGCCAATTTTTATCATATTTAAATTCTCAGCATGCCCTTCCCAACTCGCAATTTCATCCAAATACTTAGGGTCATCAACAATAATAAGGGTGTCCTCCGGACTGATTGTGTTTACTAACAATCGTTTCTGCTGATAACAAAGACTATCACTTGGGATTGGACTGGCGTCTTTGGTTCCGGGAGCGAGTGCAGTTGTTATTGTGGTTCTACCAATTGTAATCCCATATTTTGCGGCCATTTCAGCAAACTCCTTGTGCGATTTGTTTCCAGAAGTAAGCTGTATTGGCTTTTTTTCAAAATTTTCCCCGTCAATATAACCTTCGTTGCCTCTATCAGGTCTTACAAAACCTTGGTCATACATGCTTATGGCCTTAAAGCCCAATTGGGAAGTATAGGAAATAATGCTGTCATTTAAGTTTCCATGTGTTAAAGCATCAGGTACAAAAGCCGATGGATCCTTTACCCATTTGTTACCAATCGTGGGGTAGGGTAAGTCTTCTTCCAATACAATATTTTGGATAACCTCCATCAATGCAATGCTATCCGGGCTTCCCCATAGTGCGATAGAAGAACCTATATAATCAATTCCCGGCAAGGGTTGGACTTCCAAGTGATTGGGTGTGTTGACCGGCATATTTGGGATCAAGGAATAATAAACTTCTCTCTTTTTTGTTCGGTCCCTTGAGTGGTAATTAATGGATATTCTACCTTTTTCATCAACAGTAGCCGCATTTCCGTACATTATTCTGAAATAGGGCTCTTTGTGGGCATAAAATGCCACATCATTTATCCCATCTCCGCCAAGTGTGAAAACCTGACCTTCAGCCAAAGAGTCAGGTAAGGGGTAGCGTGAAGGATCCGGTGAGTGGATAATATACTGAAAAGGTGCAGCATCAGCTATGGTTTCAGAAGTACCTCCAAGAGTATTGTCATCTAGGGAGAGCATTCCTATGGCATAATTGACTGCCTCACTGGTGTCCCTCGCCACACCGATGATCTCTCCGAAAAGATTGGTGATATTGGTGTGATAAGGCCCCCACTGAATGTTCTCAATACCTTCGGATTGTGAAAGGGATTCAAGGCTGAGCTTTAAATAATTATTTTTTTCTTCAAGCCTTATTTTAGCAACTGACCCGTTGGGGAAATCCAGTGTAATTGCGTCGTTCGCTTGATTAAATGTTGCCTTTATAGGTTCAAAATACCGTTCTGATTGACTATCATAGAGGCACATTAAAGGAGAAGGTTTATCCGCTGGACTAAATTCCCGATTATGAGACAACTTCGGATGCTTCATACTGGTGATAAAGCCCTTGTTATCAATCTTGATTTTAAAATATGAGGTGCTAAAGGTACCCTGCTCCTTGTTTGTACAATTACTTGCCAGAAGGATAAAAAATAGCCATCCGATATAGTGTCTAATGGTTGTGTTTCTACGGGTATTTCCAATCATAATGTAATCTTAATTAATGGGGTTCCATTGAGGGCAAGTAGTTGCTTTCAGCATTGGCGAACTTGAATGCTATGTAACCAATAGCAGTAAGTGGCTTGAGGGGTGAATATAGCCCAAAATAATGGGCGTTCCAATGGTGAAAAAGCTTAAATTCGGATTATGTAAAAGGGTTTCCAGTATCAATCGAGAAGTAATTCCATCGCGAAATGGTAGGTGTATTTTATATTTCAAGACATGTGTTGATGAAAAAAATGAACCATAGAATAATTTAGCCCAGAATAATCATCCTCAAACAAGGCCTCGCTTTCCGTAATTTTGGCTAGGTCACCGCATCCTTGGTTTTGTGATGGTATTAAAAATTGCCAGAGTAAAAGGAGTCATCACCAATTCTTACTTTTAAACCTAAACCGAGAGGCTAGATGTTCTGAAATTTCCAATTTTGACTATCATTATTTTAAGGTTGATGAATGAATTTCCACCTTGCAGCCTATCGAGGATAAACTATTAGCGGATTTCCTACTGTAATAAGGGAGTAAAGTACCTATTTCAATTTCTTACAAAGGCGCAAAATCAAAATGGGGAGTGGAAGGCCGTGGGAAGCTGTCAAAGTCAAGTTATCAATCCGGCCGTATGGTGTGAGTTTCTCGTACTAGTGCAGAATGAGCCAATATGAAGAGGTATTTGGGTTGGTTTTTAGTAAAATTCTGCTTTTTCACTCTAGCCTCCGGCTTTCGCTAGTTTGTTCTTTAGGAATAGCTTGTCATTATCGTTTTTTGCCAATTTCAGGGCCAAATCCAAATGGTGAAGGTGTTTGGCCGGATCTAATCCATTGTACAATTCAGCCAGAAGGGATTGGTAAAGATGGTTCTGTTTCAAGTCAATTTTTAGTGCTTGTTTCAATGCTGTCTCTTTACTTTCAGCCATTGCCAAAGCATAGGTCCTGTTTAAAGCCGTAATAGGGGAATATTCGATTTGCAATAGCCGATTGTACAATTGAAGAATATTGTTCCATTTTTCTTTATGTGTAATTTTAATTCTTGTGTGCCAGAATGCAATACCTGCCTCTAAATGATATTTCGATATTGGTCTGCCCTTCGCTGATAAGTTGAGATAGTATTCACCTTTTTCAATAAGTTCAAGGTCCCACTTTGATTTATCTTGTTCGTCATAGATGACCTGTTGTCCGGATTGGTCAATTCTCGCATCAAACCGTGAGGAATGAAAGCAAAACAATGCCATTAGTGCATTGGCCTTGGGGACATTGGTATTGCTATTTTCTGTAAGGATGTAAAGAAGGCGCATCGCTTCAAAGCAAAGCTCCTTTCGGACAGACTTTGAAGAGGTGGAAGAACAATAACCCTCGTTAAATAGGAGGTATAAAATTGAAAGCACATTGTCCAATCTGTTTTCAAGAGCTAATTTTGATGGAAAAGACAGGTCTATATTGTTTTCTCTTAAGACTGATTTTGCTCTGTAAAGTCTTTTATTGATTGTGTCTTTCGTACTTAAAAGAGCATTGGCTATTTCTTCAATACCAAAGCCACAAAGTATCCTTAAGGCCAGGGCAATTTGTGATTCATTGCTGTTGACCGGATTACAGACCGCAAACAACATTTGTAATTCACTGTCGCTAATGTTTTCTTCCGAAAGGTCAAGTTCCAATTCATAAGAAGGGGAAGGGGCGTGTTTGAGTTCTTTGGAGATTTTCTCGCTAAAAATTTTTTCCCTTTTGAGATAATCCTTGGTTTTGTTTTTGGCTACTTTGTAAAGCCAAGCGGTGGGGGCATCAGGGATACCTTTGAGTCCCCAAGTTTCAGCAGCCAGAAGAAAAGTGTCATTTGCGATATCTTCTGCTACTTCTATGTGAACGATCCCAAACAATTTACAGAGTACAGAAATAATTTTCCTGTACTCTGTTTTAAATAAATGAGGAATGAGCTCCTTTTCTTTCATAAATGATTAAACACCAAATTGAGTTAAGTGATGGTCCAAATGCTTATAAAACATGTTGTTCCATTCGTTGACACTTAGTTTACCGAATGAAAGGGATTCTTTTTTGTCAAAACTACTTGCACCCAACTGATGGGTTTTATTGAGGTAATCGATTAAGCGGGTTTTTTCTGTTTTGAAATTTCTGGAATCCTTAATTATGAAAGCCGGTGCGGTTTGTGAATTGCGTTTATAAGGAGTTTCACCTGTTACAATTTTTTTCACAAAAGTTTTCATTATGGCTTTCATAAAGAAATTCGGTTTCGCATGCTTGTTGTCATATACCATTTCGTAGGCAACGTTGCAATGGGCCAGCATCTGAGAAACATTCATTTTTCCCCAACTCGGTTGCGTTTCAGGTTGTAGGTTATTAATTCGTTGAATAACATTTTCTAAAATGTCCTTGCTAAATATATTTGGTAATGCCATTTTGTAAATTAGTTAATAACCATTACATCCCTAATTTCCACTTTTCCACCCATTAAAAGGGTTGGGCAACCTTCGGAAAGCTTCACTGCATCCGCTAGGTCAAGGGCTTTTACGATAATATATCCGCCAACAATCTCTTTTACCTCGGCATATGGGCCATCGCTAACTACCCCGCTTGCGTTTACGGTTTGGCCTTCATAACCCAGAGCATTTGTGCTAACAAATTTGTCTTGAGCAGCAATTCCTCCAATCCAATCCTGCCATTGGTTGATCATCGCTTGCATTTGTTCAGGCGATGGATTTTGCTGATCGGATTTTTCGTTTCTGAAAATCATCATAAATTCTTTCATAATATCTAATTTTTTAAGTTTATGTCTTTATGACGATTAGGGCTTTTAATATAGGACATATTTGTTGG
Source organism: Cyclobacterium sp. 1_MG-2023 (assembly GCF_030546805.1). Lineage (GTDB taxonomy): Bacteria > Bacteroidota > Bacteroidia > Cytophagales > Cyclobacteriaceae > Cyclobacterium. Next base: position 371,066 of record NZ_JAUOPC010000002.1, read on the forward strand.
CATTTTTTTTAATTTTATTTTTTATTGATGAAGAGCAAATTCGTTTTCTTTATTGTTTTAACCAAAACGCTTATTTTTCTTTGTATAACCAATCATTTATATTTTCCATTCGAAGCGATGGCATTTCTGATATGGGCCAAATGATGCTTGCAATGCCATGCATAATTCCCAATAGTTTCGGCTAGATTGAATTTTTCACCATGTTCGGGATGTGTATATTCCATCCTCAATTGCTCATCATTAAGGCTTCTGAGGAGGATTACCCATTTTTTATGCAATCCCCGCAAGAGGATCAATGAATTTTCGATATTGTCGTCCAAGGAATCAGCCAATGCTGCCCACCTGTCCTCAAAATAGGGTTTAATCGTAGGGGATTTTTCTGTCAGCGCCAACTTAAATCGAATAAGGCTGTTCATATGGCTGTCACTGCAATGGTGTATCAGCTGTTTTACTTTCCATCCTTCCGGTCTATACCTCCAGTTGAGTTGTTCAAGGGAAATATTCCGGCATAAGTCTTCGATGCTGGTAGGAAAATCTTCGATCTGCTTGATCCATTGAGTGATTAATTCACTATTTGGATTTTTATCAAGATTGTATTTCCCTATTGGGAATTTGAGTTTTTGGATATCCATATAGGCATGAGTAGTTTAGGCATAAAACGGAGAAGCTTAAGTTTTTGAAGCGTGCAAATTGGGAATAAATAGGTATCGGTTTGAATTTAACACAATTAATTATTCAAGCCATCCTGAATGATCGGTTTTTGTATTCCCCTTAATTTCTTCCATATAAACTATGGGAGAAATATCACATTAGTTTAGGTTTAATGTATCGGTTATAAATCCCAAGAAAAGATTTTGTCTTAGTCTTTTTTCCTTACCATATTTTGCCTAAAAATAGGAGAAAAAGCTTTTTATCTTTATTTTTGGTTCAATGGCAAAAGAATTAGAAAAACAACCTAATAATCCTTTACATGGCATCCGGTTGGTAGACGTTTTGGATTATTTGATCAATGAGTACGGTTTTCAGGAATTGGGAAGGCGGATTAACATCCGTTGTTTTACCAACAACCCCACGCTCAAATCTTCGCTAACATTTTTAAGGAAAACGCCTTGGGCGAGGGAAAAAGTAGAGGAACTTTATATTAAGACGAAGCACCGCAATAGAAATAAAGAAGACTATTGAGTTTGATGGATCAATTGGAAGGGGGTATTTTAAAATATTACCGCTTATTGAAAAATTGAGCTTTTTAGTGGTCAATAAATGCTAAAAATCAGTATTCTTATAGGGATAATAAATTTAAACAGCTAGATTAATAAATTTTAAACCTAAAATAGTTCAATTCACAAAATATGACCATGAAATCATCAAAAAATGAAAATCAGGAAAATTCCAGACGTTCTTTTTTAAAGAATGCAGCGATAGCTTCCTCAATCGTATTCGTTCCCAGACATGTATTGGGTGGCGTAGGTTATACTGCACCAAGTGATCAGTTAAACATTGCCGCCATTGGAGCTGGAGGTAAAGGGGCCAGTGACATCAAAAATGCCTCAGTCAACGGCAGGGAGCGCGTAATCGCATTGTGTGATGTAGATTTTAGCGGTAGGGCAAAGGTTTCCATCGAGAATTTCCCTAAAGCCAAACTTTACGCGGATTACAGGGAAATGTTAGACAAAGAGAAAGATCTTGATGCCGTTACCATTTCTACTCCTGACCATGTGCATGGTCCCGCAGCTTCTTATGCCATGAATAGAGGAGTTCATGTATATGTTCAAAAGCCCATGACCCATAACATTCAAGAGGCTCGTATGCTAACGGAAATGGCACGAGACAAAAAGATTGTTACGCAAATGGGTAACCAAGGTGGATCCAATCCATTGTTAAACATGGTTCAAGATTGGATTGATAGTGACAAAATTGGTAAAGTATCAAAAGTACAGGTTTGGACCAATAGACCTGTATGGCCACAAGGCATTCCTTTTCCTAAACCGGACCCGTCCAAAAAGCCTGATGATTTGAACTGGGACTTATGGTTGGGCCCGGCAGAATATATGCCTTATACCCCCAATCTTCATCCATTCAACTGGAGAGGCTGGTGGGATTACGGAACGGGTGCCCTTGGAGATGTTGGTTGTCACTTGATCGATATTCCTTTCAGAACTTTAGGTTTGAAATACCCAACTGATGCAGAAGCCAGTGTGGCGTCAATTTATACAGACATGTGGACAGCAGATTACTTCCCAAAAAGTTGTCCACCTGCTTCATTCATTACCCTTCATTTTGACGAAACTACTAAAAGTAGGTCGCCTATAGAAATGACTTGGAGTGATGGAGGAATTAAACCTTCTCATCCTGACATTATCCCTGCTGATAGTGATATTGGTGGCAATGACAGTGCGAATGGAGTATTGATTATTGGTGATAAAGGAATCATTTCCACAAATATCAATGATAGTTCTCCATTGATGCCTAAGTTATACTTAAATGATGGAACCACAGAGTTTGGTCCCGAGGTAGAGAAAAATGATGAGCCTGAATATGGCCATCAGCGCAAATGGATCGATGCTTGTAAAGCCGGATTCAATAGCCCGGAACATAAGGCATTGACTTCTTCATTCGACTATGCGGGTCCTATGACAGAAACGGTCTTGATGGGTAACCTTGCTACAAGGAGTTACATGCTTCGCAGGGAAAATGCTGAAGGAAAAGCTGAATTCTTTGGAAGGAAAAAACTACTTTGGGATGGTGAAAATATGAGGATTACCAACCTTGAAGAAGCCAACCAATTTGTTGGTAGAAATCATAGAGAAGGATTTAAAATCTAGTTTTATCTTTTAAAATAAAATCCAAACAAAAACTCCGCCTTCCAATAGGGAAAGGCGGAGTTTTTTATGTTTTAGCTCTTCTTGTTTTGCTTCTAGAGAGGTAAATCGTCAATGTATGGCTCAATTTAATAACCGGTAATTTCTTTCAGGAGATTGAAAAAGCCTTTTTTCCTTTCCGAAGAAATAGACCAATCCACCGGGACACTTTGGTACCCTTCTTCAAATGCTTCTCCCTTTTTCCGGTAATCAAAATAACCCCAGGATGCGTAAGCGGAAACCGAAGCAACTAGATTGTTGAAGTCTTTGTCAAAATCAAAATGATCGTCTTCATTAAAGATTATAGGCATTTTGTGATACCCTTTCACTTCCTTGGTTTGAGCAACCATTTCCACAATTTTATCAGGATCTGCCACACTGTTTCCATGAATCAAAATAAAGTCGGTGGCCTTAACTACATTGGGAAGAGGGATAAACCCACCACCATAACTGGTGCTTACATAATACCGGAAACCATTTCTTTCAATAGATTTTGCTCTTTCAATCAATTCATGAACCTTTTCCGGTTGGAGGATTTTGTGGGTATACCTGATGTTACATTCGTTATTGATTTCTATGAGTACATTTTTGTAATTGTGGTCATGAAGCCAATTGATAGCATTATCAACGGCATTGGTAACCGCTGCTTCGCTTTCCAGTCTTTGGTCTTGGCCAAAATAAAACAAACCTACAATAGGAACCATTTCCAACTTTTCTGCTTCGTCGAGAATTTTCTCCAACCTGGCCATATACGCAGGCCTGAGCTCACCAGCAGCAGTGAAAGCAGAATTATGCCATGGTTGAACCTTACTGTAACCCTGAGGGCTGCCACCTTGGAGGTTAATGGTAAAAGACAACATGCCATGGGCTTTCCAAATGGCCATGTTTTCTATAAATTCAGAAGTGTTTCTATCTGCGTCCCATTTTCCCGTATCCGGGTATTTCCATTGGTCAACAGTTTCAGGATTGAGGTCATCAAATACTCCTTGGACCAAGCGTGCATTCATTAATAGGCCTTCTATTTTGTGGCCTTTCCACGTTTGACCTTTGTAAGTAACTTTACCATTGATATAGAATTTCTCTCCCTTTATTTTGACTTTCGTTTGTCCAAATGCAGAAGAAAATGAAAACAATATCAGTACAGCAAGAAAAAGACAAGCTGGTTTTATTGATGCGTCAAAGTTCTGGTTTTTTCTCATACTTCGTTTGGATCTGGGTGCATAAAAGGCGCTCTGTATTTTCTTGTCAGTAGGCGGGTAGCTTCTTCGTCACCTATAATTACTCTCTTCTTAGGGTCATAAGCCAAAGGCCTACCTAATTTCATTGACATATTGGCCATGATACAGCTGGCAGTAGAAATATGTCCTTCTTCAATGTCAGCAACAGGTTTTCCTCCTTGTTCTATTGCTTGAATAAAGTTTGCCATATGTGCTCTTGTAGCTGGGGCAGCTTGAAGCTCAATATCTTTCTCTTTAAGGTCTTCAGGGTATTTTTCTCTTTCATAAACCACCTCCCCGCTTATAGCCTCCCCATTTTTACCTTGAGGAATAAACTCGTACTTCATTACTGAAGCTTTTAAGGTGCCTTTGTCTCCATAGATCTTATAGGCCCAAGGGTATTCCGGATCTTGAGGTGTACCCCAGGAGCGATGGTTCCAGACACAATCCAAGTCCTCATAATGGAAAGTAGCAGTTTGGGTATCAGCAATGGTAGACTTTCCTCCTTTTTGAACATAAATACCTCCGGTGGCAAATACACTTTTTGGCCAGCCCAATCCCAGTGTCCATCGAACCGCATCAAACATGTGTACACACATGTCACCGGTAATTCCATTGCTGTATTCCATCATGGTTCTCCACCATCTTCTATGGGGAAGACCATCAAAAGGTCGCATAGGACCGGGGCCAACCCAAAGGTCATAGTCGAAAAAATCCGGAACAGGTTTGATTTCCGGATTGCCATTGGCTCTCATATGGTAATAGCAACACATTTCTACATGGGAAACTTTTCCCAATAGTCCTTTGTCAACAATATTTTTCTTGGCTTCCACCAAATGAGGAGTACTTCTTCTTTGGGTGCCTATCTGTACTACTTTATTGTGTTTCCGGGCAGCTGCCAAGATGGCTTCACCTTCCATTACATCTACACTAATAGGTTTCTGGAGGTATACATGAGCACCTGATTGAATGGAATCAATCGCATGGAGGGCATGCCAGTGGTCCGGGCTGCCTACCAAAACTATGTCCAGCTTGTTTTCATCAAGCATTTGTCGGTAATGCTTGTATTTTTTTGGGGTTTTACCTGATTTTTGCCTTTGGCTGATAAGCTTGCCTGCTTCGTCCAGTAGTTGAGAATCAGGGTCAGCAATACCTATAACTTCGATATCTGCCACCTGGATAAGTCTGAAGAGGTCACTTTTACCATACCATCCTGTACCTATTAATCCAACATTGTATTTTTTATTTGGGGAGGAGAAAGCCAATGTTGGCACTCCTACACTTGCCAAGGTGGCCATGGCTGTACTTCCTTTGATAAAATTTCTACGGTCTAACTTTAATGGGTTCATTTATTTATATGGAGTTTGTCTACATTAAAGATTCAATATATAAAAATTATACCTCAGAGGAAGTCTTTCTTTCTTGAAAATTGAATTTTCATTGAATTTTCTTTTAAAGAGTAATTACTTATGGTAATTTTCAGGGAGAATAATAAAATCCACAAATGAACCAAATTTTAATGAAACGTAACCCGAATTCAATCCTTGTTTTTTTGACTGTTTTTTTAATTAGCCAAAGCTTGTATGGTCAAGATAAAGATGCTTTTTTAAACCCTCCGAAAGTAATTCCAGTGTCTGATTATGAAGATTGGCACCAAATAGAAAATCGAAAATTTTCAGGGATATCAAGTTTGGCTGTCCAGGAAGACAAAGGGGAATTTTGGGCTGTCTGGTACGCAGGCATCAGTCCTGACGAAGATGAAAACAATTATGTAGTGCTTTCCTCTAGTAAAGATAATGGGGAAACTTGGAATGAAGCCTTGGTGGTAGATCCTGACGGTGGTGGCATGGTAAGGGCATTTGACCCTGAAGTTTGGGTAGATCCAATGGGTAAAGTGTGGGTTTTTTGGGCTCAAGCCGTTGATAAAGACGCGAAAATTGGAGGTGTGTGGGCCATAATAGGGGAGACTTCTGCGGATGGAAGCACCAACTGGTCTGCACCGAGAAGACTTACTGATGGTGTGATGATGTGTAAACCACTAATATTGAACAATGGCGATTGGGTTTTACCTGCCTCAACTTGGCGTGAGACGGATCATTCAGCCAAAATGGTGGTTTCAAAAGACCAAGGGGAAACATGGGACGTAGTTGGAGGTGTTCATGTACCCAAAGAATTCAGGTCTTTTGATGAACACCATTTTGTAGAAAAGAAAGATGGTAAATTATGGGCGCTATTAAGAACCAAATATGGAATTGGAGAAAGCTATTCAAGTGATTCAGGGAAGACTTGGTCTGATCTTAAGGAATCGACTATAGCCCATCCAAGTGCTAGATTTTTTATCCGAAGATTACAATCCGGCAATTTGCTATTAGTAAAACACGGCCCCATAGCTGTCAAAACAGGAAGGAGTCATATGATGGCTTTTATCTCTAAAGATGATGGAGCAACTTGGTCAAGAGGACTTTTGTTAGACCAAAGGATAAACGTCTCTTACCCTGATGGACAACAAACCACTGATGGCACGATTTACATCACCTATGACCGAAGTAGGACCGGGGATCAAGAAATATTGATGACGCACTTTACTGAAGATGATATACTGTATGCTTCCTATGATGAGCAAATGGTTAAAGTTTTCAACAATAGAAAAATCATAAGTAAGAAGAAAGACTAGTCGCATATGATGTGTACAAAAACATGGCTTTGGTGTGGGCTATTTTCCATGGCATTGCTGGCCCCGGGTATAGTTTTAAGTCAAAATAGTGCTCGTTCGGTTTTTGACTCACCTTGGCCGAGGCATACCATAGACGATTCATCTTTGGGTTCGGACGGGACAAAATTTTCAGATGTCAATAATGATGGAAAATTTGACTTGGTTACCGGCTGGGAAGAAGGAGGGGTTTCACGTATTTATTTACAACCTGAGGACCCCAAACAAAAATGGCCTTTTATTGAATTGCCCTCTCCCGATGTGGAAGATGCTTTTGTCTCAGACCTAAATGGAGATGGCTATATGGATTTGATAACTTTATCTGAAGGGAAACACCAACGGGTTACCATCCATTGGGCACCAGCGGATGAAGCAGATTATTTAGATGCTCAAAATTGGGTGTCTAAAGATATTCCTGTAACGGTAGGTAAAACAAAGTGGATGTTTGGGAGACCGATTGATTTAGATGGTAAAAATGGGCCGGACCTAGTGGTAGGGTCTAAGGACCCAAATGGAACTTTGGGATGGCTCGAAGCTCCCGAAGATCCCTTAAAAATGGAAGACTGGAAATACCATGAGATTTCTAGCCTTGGTTGGGTAATGTCCATAGAGCTTTTGGACATGAATTCAGATGGAGAAGTTGACATTGTAATCACAGATCGAAAAGGCGATTTGAGGGGGTTGCGATGGTTGGAAAATCCAGGAAAAAAAGCTTTAACCAATGCCTGGGAAAATCATTTTTTAGGCATTAGAGACGGCGAACCCATGTTTATGGATTTCTTTGAAGCAGGTAAGGGCCAAAAAGAAATTGATTTCATAGTTCCGGTATATCAGCATGGCTGGGAGCACTTCGTGAAAAACGGCGGCATTTGGGAAAGCCAAACTATTTTATTCCCTGACTTTGTAGGTGAGAGAGCCAAATCTGTGAATATAGGAGATATTAACAATGATGGACAACTGGATTTGACAGCTACATTTTCACAATCTTTGGGCAAATCCGGAGTAATTGCCATGATGAGTTTCCAAACGGATAACCCTTACTTTATAGATATAAGTGGTAAAGAAGGGGTGAAGTACGACTTCATCCTGCTTAAGGATATGGATGCTGATGGTGATTTGGATCTCATTACTTCGGAGGAAACGGCAGCCGACGGTTCAAAGAAAGGCTTGGGCGTCATCTGGTATGAAAACCCGATCAAATAAAAAGATGACCGCTCCATTAATTTTTTGATTATTATAGGCCTGATTATGGGGAATTCAAGTAATACTCCCAATAGTTAGTTTAAATTTATTGTAAAAGAATAAAACCAAATAACTAAAATACTGACTGATAATGAGTAAAGAGATATACCTGATTGCCAGTGGCGATTTGAGACTTCCTGCCAACCAAACTTGTTGGCCTGCACAAAAAGAAATGGAAGACAGTCTTCAGCGCGTTTTTGATGACTTGGGGGTAAAAGTCATCAGGGCCCATAAATATGATGAAGAAAAAGGCCATGGCTTTATTGATTCTCAAAAAATGGGAATGGAAGTTTTTAGAGACTTAGACCCGGAGAAACCTTTAATAGTTGCAGAAAGCGTTTGGCAATTCTCGCACCATGTTTTGGCAGGATTGACCACCCACAAAGGGCCTATTTTGACCATTGCCAATTGGAACGGACAGTGGCCCGGTCTTGTAGGTATGCTTAACCTTAATGGCTCCTTGACCAAAGCAGGAGTGCCTTATTCCACCATTTGGAGTAAGGAGTTCAATGATGAATTCTTTTTGAATGGATTCAAAGAATGGTTAGAGACAGGGAAAATTACGCATGACTTGAGTCATGTACGGGATTTTGATACGAAGGATGCTCCGGCTAAAGCTTTGGAAGCAGGAAGTGCACTTGCTAAAGAGTTTAGAAAGAATAAAGCCATTATGGGGGTGTTTGATGAAGGTTGTATGGGCATGTTCAATGCCATTATTCCTGATCATTTATTGCATAAAACGGGCTTGTTTAAAGAGCGTTTAAGCCAATCAACCTTGTATGCAGCCATGCAAAATGTTGCAACAGAGGAAGCTGAAGAGGTTTTGCAATGGTTACTCGATAAGGGTTTGACTTTTAATTGGGGTACTAATCCCGAGACTGAACTGACAAGAGAACAAACCCTTGAGCAATGCAAAATGTATGTGGCCGCCTTGAGGTTGGCCAACAAGTTTGGCTGCGATACCATTGGTATTCAGTACCAACAAGGGCTTAATGAATTGTGTCCGGCTAGTGATCTGGTAGAAGGTCTGTTAAACAACACCGAAAGGCCACCTGTGGCTGATGAGCAAGGTAATGAAATTCTAGCGGGCAAAGCCCTACCACATTTCAATGAGGTAGATGAGTGTGCAGGTTTAGACAGCTTGATTACTTACAAGTTGTGGGACCAGCTAGGTTTGGTTGGTGACAATACCCTTCATGATTTGAGGTATGGAGAAAATTTTACCATTGATGGAAAAGAAGAGTTTGTGTGGGTATTCTTAATTTCAGGAGCAGCCCCTCCATCCCACTTTTCTGGAGGATTTAAGGGTGCAAGTAGTGATAGACAACCGGCCATGTATTTCCCCCAAGGCGGAGGAAGTTTAAAAGGTGTAAGTAAACCGGGACATATTGTATGGAGTCGTGTTTATGTAATGGATGACCAATTGCACTGTGATTTAGGTACCGGTAAAGTGGTGGAATTGCCTGAGGAAGAAACCAAAAGAAGGTGGAACATGACCACCCCTGAGTGGCCGATTATGCATGGTGTGCTGGATGGGGTAAATCGCGATCAGATGATGGCCAGACATAAGGCAAACCATATTCACGTGGTTTATACCACGGATAAAGACAGTGCGCTAGAAGCCTGCTATGCCAAAGCCGCAGCAATGAATGAATTGGGAATTAAAACGTCACTTTGTGGTATTTAAAATGAAGAAAACAACGCTTACAATACTCGCAATAACCGCCGGGTTGATGCTTAACTCTTGTGGAGGTGCCAATGATAAAAAGGCCGAAGCTCAGGAAAATGCTCAATTGGCACCTAATGATATTACAGGAAACTTTCACCTTCCCGAAAAGCAAAAGGTAGGGGAAGGGGCCCTTGTCCATGCTGAACTTATTTACTCACTTGACGACCGGCCTACACCTCAGGTTCATGCATCAACTTTAGTTGAAACACCATCAGGGATCGTAGCTGCCTTTTTTGCAGGAACCCATGAAAAAAATCCTGATGTAGGAATTTGGGTTAGTCATTTGGCAGATGGCCAATGGACCAGGCCGGTAGAAGTGGCCAATGGGGTCCAAAATGAAGACTTAAGGTATCCAACTTGGAATCCGGTCTTGTTCCAACCCAAAGAAGGTCCATTGATGCTTTTTTATAAAGTAGGACCAGACCCTAGAGGATGGTGGGGCATGCTCATGACATCAGATGATGATGGCAAAACATGGTCTGAGCCAAGGGAATTAGGTGAAGATCCGGCAGTAGGACCATTGTTAGGACCAGTGAAAAATAAAGCTGTTCAACTTGAGGATGGGACCATTATTGCCCCAACAAGTATAGAAAGAAAACACGATGACGATACCTTTTGGATGGTTCATTTTGAAATCAGCAAAGACAATGGAAAGACTTGGGAGGTTGTAGGACCAATCAATGATGGAATTGAGTTTGATGCGATTCAGCCAAGTGTTTTGTTTCACAAAGACGGTTCTCTTCAAATCTTATGCAGGACAAGACAAGGTGTGATTTCTGAGAGTTGGTCTACAGACAATGGCCAAACTTGGTCTCCTATGAAGGCTACTTCCCTACCTAATCCTAACTCCGGTACGGATGCGGTAACTTTAGCAGATGGTAGACAACTTTTGATTTATAACCATTCCACCAAAGAAGGAGAAGAACCTAAAGGAAGAAATATTCTCAACCTGGCGATTTCTGATGATGGGAAAGAGTGGAAACCTTTTATGACCCTCGAAAACGAGCCCAACGAATCCGGTTATAGCTATCCGGCCATCATCCAAAGTAAGGATGGTATGGTTCACATGACTTATACTTATGACAGGAAAACTGTTAAGTATGTGGTGGTTGATCCAAGTAAAATATAAAGACAATTAAAACTACAATGTCGCGGGTTTTTAAGAATACCTGTATACACGATTAAGAAATGCATAGAGATTTAAAAAAAGAGCCGTTAAGAGGAGTAATTCCTCCCATGGCCACACTATTGTTGGATGATGACCATCTGGACAAAGAAGGCACATTCCAATTGATAGAACACTTGATAGCCGGGGGTGTTCATGGTATTTTTATTTTAGGAACTACTGGAGAATGTACCAATATTTCCTACAAGCTAAGGAGGGAATTGATTACCATGACTTGCGAGAAGGTTGATGGCAGGGTGCCTGTTTTGGTAGGTATTACAGATACCTCTCTAGAAGAAAGCTTGGCATTAAGCCACTTGTCAAAAGAGGCGGGTGCCACAGCAGTTGTTGCTGCCCCACCTTACTATTATGGTTTGGGAGAAAGTGAGCTTATCACTTATTTTAACAAACTTGCTGATAGTTTGCCTCTTCCATTGTACTTGTACAATATGCCTTCGCATACCAAAACAATGATGAGCCAAAATGCTGTTTTGGAATTGGCTAAGCATCCCAATGTCTATGGATTAAAAGACAGTTCAGGACAAGCGGTTTTCTTCAATGCTATGATTTACGCCTTCAGGGATAGACCTGATTTTACCTTGCTTGTGGGGCCCGAGGAAATGATGGCTTCTACAGTCTTGATGGGTGGAAATGGTGGCGTAAGCGGAGGGGCCAATGTCTTCCCTAAACTTTTTGTAGATCTTTTCAATGCTGCTGATAAAGGGGATTTAAAAGAGGTTGCAAGACTTCAGGAAATGGTGATGGAATTGGCCGATGAAATCTATGCAATGGGTTCCTATGGGTCCAGCTTCCTTAAGGGGCTAAAGGCTTCTATGTCAATCTTGGGTATAGGGAATGGCTATTTAGCAACCCCTTTAACAGCCTTCGAGGAGGATCAAGTTGAAACAATCAAGAAAAAACTGTTTGGGCTTAAGGCCTACAAACAATACGTATAAGCCCGATTTGCCATAGCTTATCTAATACTGTTACAAAAGAAACTTTAATTTGAAGAACAGTAGGAAGTGTATGGCCTATTTAATGCTAAAGCCTGAAATAATCATTTAAAAAAGTTAAAAAGAATGGATTTATCCCTTATTGATTTAGTTGTATTTTTGTCCTATATGTTGGCCATTATCCTATTTGGGGCCTCCTTTTACTTCAAAAAGCGTTCTGCAGATGACTACATTACAGGAGGGGGTAGATTACCCTCTTGGGCCATAGGGATGTCCATCTTTGCCACTTTTGTGAGTAGTATCAGTTTTTTAGCCCTTCCGGGGAATGCCTATTTGTCCAATTGGAGTGGATTTGTTTTTAGCCTATCCATTCCAATTGCGGCAATTTTGGCGGTTAAGTTTTTTGTTCCTCTATACAGGGGAATAAAAAATCCTTCAGCCTATTATTATTTAGAAACCAAGTTTGGTCCTTGGGCCAGAACTTATGCATCCATTTGTTATTTATTGACTCAATTGGCACGAATGGGAGCCATTATGTATTTATTGGCATTGCCAATGAATGTGATGTTTGGCTGGAGTATTCCTGTAATTATTATTATTACTGGTGTCAGTGTACTGATTTATTCCATTATGGGAGGCTTTGAAGCTGTGATATGGACAGATGCCATCCAAGGTATCGTTCTCATTTCAGGAGCATTGGCATGTTTATTAATCATAATGTTTTCTATGCCGGAGGGTCCCGGTCAAGTATTTACAATAGGAGCAGCGCATGATAAATTTAGTTTGGGAAGTTTAGGCTTTAGCCTATCCGAAAGTACATTCTGGGTGATATTGATTTATGGATTATTTATAAACCTCCAAAATTTTGGAGTGGATCAAAACTATGTACAGCGGTACCTAAGCGCAAAATCAGACAAAGAAGCGGTAAAATCTACCTTATTGGGGAGTCTATTATACGTGCCGGTATCACTTCTATTTTTCTTTATTGGTACCGCACTATTTGCTTATTATCAGGCCATGCCTGAGTTGTTACCCGACACCTTCAGCGGAACGGATCAAGCAGATAAGGTTTTCCCTTATTTCATTGTTAGTGGACTGCCAGTTGGTATGACCGGTTTGCTAATTGCCTCTATTTTTGCAGCCGGTATGAGTACCATTTCCACAAGTATCAATAGTTCTGCTACGATTATTCTTACAGATCATTATAAGAAATACATTTCCCCTGATGTAAGTGGGAAAGCGGAAATGAGGGTTTTGCTTTTTTCTTCATTTGTTATGGGCTTACTGGCAATCGTAGTCGCCATCGCTTTTAATGGCGTGGAAAGTGCTCTAGATGCCTGGTGGGCTTTATCTGCCATCTTTAGTGGCGGCATCCTTGGCCTATTTTTGCTCGGTTTTATTGGGAAAAATATCAAGCAAAAATATGCAGCCATTGGGGTAGCACTTGGAGTATTGGTGATTGGTTGGATGAGTTTGTCCCCGGTAATCCTCGAAGAAGGTATGAAATTCAGAAGTACCTTTCATGCAAATTTGACCATAGTTTTTGGTACCATAGTTATTTTCTTGGTAGGATTTTTACTTTCTGCGATAGCCAATAAAAAGAACTAATAAAACAAGTTCCGATCAATCTTGAATTCCTCGTGAGGAGTAGATTAGCATGCTGATGATTATCAAAAGTATAAAAAGGACCGCATATTCAAATTGCAACCAAATATCTGATCTGGCTTTAATACGATAGCTTAGGTTGGTGAGTTTCTCACCTTCCGAAAGCTGAATTTTAGAGAGCTCTCTTAAATCATTGAAAACACGCTCGAAATCCGAATTAAACCTTTGGACACTGTTTTCATAGTTGTTTTCAGTAGCCACTTGATTGCTGAAATAACTTTGTATCTCGAGTTTTTCAGAAACCAAGTGCTTAAAGTCATTGAGGTACTTCTCTTCTTTGGGTGTCAGGTAAGTACGTTCAAAACCGGAAATAATAGCTAGAATTTGCTCGTGATAGTCTATCACTTGGTTTTTAACGGACATGTATTGATCCATTGATTCAGTATTGGCTACCAGCAATCGCATTCGAAAAAGTAATTCAGTGATATTAAAAATATAATCCTGCACGACCAAACGGTCTTCATACACTGTTACAAAAGAGGCTTCCAATTCATCTACATTGCTTTTGTCAACCAAACTTTTAGCAAAAATGAGAAACAATACGAGGATTAAGGCAATGGCTATTTTTGTCTTGAAAGCTAAAAACGTTTTTCGTGTCATTTTTCATTAATATTAAATATTTGCTAAAATTTTAAATTGATCCTCAAAAGGCTAAAAGGAAAATCTTTTTGATTCAGTTTAATTAAATAAGGTGTTGAACTGATTTGAAAACGATAGCCATTTTTTACTTTCTACTATTAAAACATAATGGAAACGCCTTTTTTTTATTTTGCTTCACTTTCTTTTTTTATGAGAAGTTCATTATTCGGGATTTTTCCACTGATTTTCAGTATAAATTAATGATTAATTAAAGCATTAAATTTTGATTTATCAACTAAAGGGTGCAATATTTCCTTTCATTAAAAATATGCTGATGGAATAGTGAAAGTGAACGTGGTTCCTTTACCGGGTTTACTGATTACATTTACCTTTCCACCGTTTTTCACAATAAAATCCTTTGTCAACTGCAACCCTAAACCTGTCCCTCTTTCACCTTCAGTTCCATATTGTTGTTTATTGCTAGGGTCTTTAGAAAATAGATTTTTTAAAATTTCATCAGACATACCTATACCATTATCCTTTATTGATATCTCCCAAAAACCTTGCCCGGATCTTTGACTGGAAACAATAATTTTACCTCCTTTTGGGGTGAACTTTAAGGCGTTGTTCAGGACATTCCTTAGTGCTAAACTAATTTGATCCTTGTCAGCATAGCAAATTGTGTTTTCTTCCAATTCGACTACTATTTCAATATTCTTGTTTTTTGAAATTGGCTCACTTAAGCTAATGTTTTGTTCAACCAATTGGTGCAAGGAAATTGCCGAGGGATCTGTTACAATACCTCGCATTTGGCCTTTTGCCCAGTTTAATAAATTAACAAGCGTGAAATGTACTTGTTCAACTTCATTTCGCAATTGTTTGGAAACCAATAAAAATTCTTTTTGATCCAGGTTTTCATCCACCACATATTGCATCAGTCCTTTTAAACTGGTGATGGGGCTTTTAAGGTCATGACCAACAATACTGAAAATCTTATCTTTCGTTTCATTTACATGAAACAATTGATTGGTTATTTTTTCGTTTTCTTTTTTCTGTAGTAATAATTTTTTATTTAGTTTTTCGTATTCATTTCTTTGCCTAGTGACCAGCGCCTTGGCCTTTGTTTGGGCTTTAATTGATCGAATGGCCAGTATAAACGCGATCAATAAAATGATTAATATGATCGATACTCCATTGCGAATATTTTGCGCCATCTTTTTTTCATTCAAAAGATCTTTCTCTCTCTGCTGTTGTAGAAATTCCGTTTCTCTCTTGTCAGACTCGTATTTGGCACTGATATCTTGAATTTGTTTGTTTATTTCCAAATTAACAATACTGTCTTGATACAATTTATGCAATTTGAAATGATATAGGGCTTGAGCTAGGTCATTCTTTCTTTCAAAAATCTTACTCAACAATAAGTGACTTTTGTCAATATTACTTTTGATGTCACTTTCAACAAAAATATTAAGACTTTCTAGAATGTTTTCCTTGGCCTTTTGGAGTTGATTCATGTTCAGCTGTGCTTCACCCATGCCAAGTAAATCATAACCAATGCCCACACGGTCATCCCTTTCTTTATCTACAAAAAAGGCTCTTTCAAAATTTATAAATGCGTTTTTGTTTTCTCCTCGGATAAGAAAAAGTTCACCGATATTGAAATAACTTACAGAGATTAATTGCCTATTGTTCATCTGTAAACCTATTTCTAGGGTGGCTTCAAATTGTGACATGGCCTCTTCCAATTCCCCTCTTTTCTTATAAATCAGGGCAATGTTTATCCTGGAAGAAGCGATGCCTGTTTGGTCATTGTAGGCTTCTCTGATCTTCAGCGCCCGAGTATGGTAATCCAAAGCTTTATCAATATCTCCTAAATCCATAAAAACCAAGCCTAGGTTGTTTAGGGTTTTGCTTTGCTCAAGCTGCGGTAAATGTTCCTCCTTTATTTTAAGGGCTTGTAAGTAATGGGTCACTGCATCGGCATAATTACCCCTCTCGTAAGCGTTTAGCCCCATGCTGTTGTATAGATTTGCTAAGCCTAACCAGTACTTTTCTTTTTCAGCCAGACTTAAGCCTTCCTCAAAATAACTTAAAGCTTGGTTGTATTCGCCCTTAAGGTTGTGATATGCCCCAATGTTTCTATAAGCATCCACTTTGCCTGCAGTATAGTCAATTTGCTCACTTGCTTTTAGACTTTTCATGGCCAGTAAATAAAGGCTATCCGGGTTTCTGTGATAATAAATTTCACCCAAGCGATTCAATTGGTCAATGAATTCGATCGTGGGACTAAAGTTTTCTCGATTTTCTAATGCTTGTAATTGATCAACTTGTGATTGAATGGTATCGGTTTGAGCCCATAATGAATGCGTTGCAAACATTACTGACAGTATTGCAGCAATGGAAAAAATGATTATAAATTTAAATAACGCAGTCAAAGGTTATTGTTTGTTTAAGTTTTAAACAGAATAATTAATAGCATAAAGTAATAAACAGCTTTTAATAAAAATTCGGACTTGAGGGATGTATTCTCCTAAAATAATTTTAAAGGAAGTCAATGTCAATATTATTATTCTGTCTCCTCATTTCCGGAAAAAAAGAATGTATAGACACAAAATCGAATTTGCATCATATCCTCGTTTCCTGTTTATTAACCCTGAGGTAATAGTATTGTTTTACTATTCCTTTCTAAATCTGCTTTATGGTTGTATTTATCTTCCTTTAGTTGGTATGAAGGGCTTTGTGATCCTTCAAGGAAAAGGCAAAGTTATTGTTATAATGTTAATTATTAAATATTATTTAAGGGATTTTAAAGTTTTTAACTAATTTGTTTCATAAAGCTATTGTGTTTAATAGGTAATTATATACGTTAACTGAAAGGGCTTTTCTCTTTAAGTTAACTTTTTAAAATAGATTAAGGAAGGACTTAGTTGATTTTTTAGAAAATTGAGCTACTTTTTTTGGTATTTGAGCTGAACTAGAGAAGTTTACCTGTGAATCTATCGCAGATCAAAGCGGATAGATTTTATTTTAAAATCAAGCGAGGCTATGTGAATCGATAAAACACTGAATTACTTTTTTAATTGCTTGAATTTTATTTTTAGCTTTAAGGTTCAAAATTGAATTGATGACACGATGAAAAATACCAACCCCACCTCTACAGCAGCTTGGAAAAGTTTGTCTGAAGCTGCAAACAATCCTATTGTTATAAAATCTTTATTTAAAGAAGACCCCAATCGATTTAAAAAGTATAGTGTCCGCTTTAAAGACATTTTACTCGACTATTCAAAAAATGGAATAGATGAGAAAATATTCTCTTCACTTTTAGATTTGGCCAATCAGACAAGTTTAAAAGAAGCCATAGCGGATATGTTCTCCGGAAAACCAATCAATGCTACCGAAGGTAGGGCAGTTTTACATACTGCCTTGAGAAATAGATCGAATGATCCTGTCTATGTTGATGGAAAGGATGTGATGCCTGAAGTCAATGAAGTCTTGGAAAAAATGAAGGTTTTTTCTGAAAAAGTATCTAAAGGAGTTTGGAAAGGATATACAGGAAAGCCTATCGAATCCCTTGTTAATATTGGTATTGGAGGATCCGACCTTGGTCCTGTTATGGTCACGGAAGCACTTAAACCTTACCAACATCCTCATATCAAAACTTATTTTGTTTCCAATGTAGATGGTTCTCATATCACAGAGGTGCTTAAACAAGTAAACCCGGAGACTACGATGTTTTTTATCGCATCCAAAACATTTACGACTCAAGAAACCATGACCAATGCCCATACGGCTAGGTCTTGGTTTTTGGAGCAAGCCCACAATGAAGTAGAGGTGGCCAAGCATTTTGTTGCCCTTTCAACAAATGGTAATGCGGTTAGAGAGTTTGGAATTGATCTCAACAATATGTTTGAATTCTGGGATTGGGTAGGAGGAAGGTATTCCTTATGGTCAGCCATTGGCTTGACTGTTGCCTGTGCTGTAGGCTTCGATAATTTCAGGAAATTACTGGAGGGGGCACACGATATGGACAGGCATTTCAGGTCTGAATCATTTGATAAAAACTTGCCGGTTTTGCTGGCCCTAATAGGGATCTGGAATACCAACTTTTTGGG
Organism: Cyclobacterium sp. 1_MG-2023; assembly: GCF_030546805.1. GTDB lineage: Bacteria > Bacteroidota > Bacteroidia > Cytophagales > Cyclobacteriaceae > Cyclobacterium. Next base: position 389,296 of record NZ_JAUOPC010000002.1, read on the forward strand.
AGCCACTTCAGAAACCATCCTGCCTTATGACCAATACATGCATCGTTTTCCTGCTTATTTCCAGCAAGGGAACATGGAGAGCAATGGGAAATACATCGATAGAGAAGGGAATAAAGTAAACTATCCCACCGGGCCTGTCATTTGGGGAGAGCCGGGTACCAATGGACAACATGCTTTTTACCAATTGATCCATCAGGGCACACAAATGATACCTTGCGATTTTATCGCTCCTGCGCAAACCCACAATCCAGTAAGTGATCATCATGCCAAGTTAATGTCAAACTTTTTTGCGCAAACAGAAGCATTGATGAATGGTAAATCACTTGAAGAGGTAAAGGAGGAAATGAAAAAAGAAGGTAAGTCTCCTGAAATCATTAATAAAATTGCTCCTCACAGGGTTTTTGAAGGAAACCGGCCTACCAATTCTATCCTTGTCAAAAAGATTAATCCATCGACCTTAGGTGCTTTGATAGCCATGTATGAGCATAAAATTTTCGTGCAGGGTGTAATATGGAACATCTATAGTTTTGATCAATGGGGAGTTGAGTTAGGTAAGGTAATGGCCAAATCAATTCTGCCTGAGTTGCAATCCGATGAGGAAATAGCTTCTCATGATTCTTCTACCAACGGCTTGATTAATGCATTCAAGGACTTTCGAAAAAGTTAAGCGGTTCCCACCGTCTATTGTCCCTATGAATCCATAGGTTATAAGCAATTCCTGACGCTGCTACAATCTGCTGCGTCAGGAATTTTTTATAAGTTGAAGGCTGTATCCAACGAAGCTGATGACTGCTATTGTATATTGATCATTTTCCTTCCCAATTGTTTATTGTATCCATTATTGTAGAGATTTCATTATCACGCAATTCAGGGTGAAGGGGGATGCTTAAAATTTTTCGATGAATTTTTTCTGTTAGGGGCAATTTCCCAAAATTCATTTTCCGGTAGGCCGGCTGAAGGTGTGGTGGAATAGGGTAGTGGATGGCTGTCTCAATTCCATTCTGAGATAGATATTGAATCAACCCCTCCCTCTTATCAACCAGTAAAGTAAACAAGTGCCAGGTGTGAGAAAGGACCTGGTTTGGCTCAGTTTTCATAGGTAATGTCACATGGCGAGGATCAATTCCTTCGAGGTAGGCATCAGCAATCTCAATCCTACGGCGGTTGGACTTGTCTAAATGAGGTAATTTTACATTCAGTACACCAGCTTGGATTTCGTCCATCTTCGAATGGGTGCCTAAATATTCAAATTTGTACTTTTCCTTACCACCGTAATTGGTGAGGGCTCGAATGATACTTGCCAATTCGGGCTCGTTGGTTGTGACGGCTCCGGCATCACCTAAGGCCCCTAAGTTTTTTGCAGGGTAAAAACTATGGGCGGCAACATGTCCCAAAGCACCGGTTTTAACACCCTTAAATATACAGCCTACTGCTTGGGCATTGTCCTCAATAAGCTTAAGTTGATGCTTGTCTATAAGCTGTTTTATTTCTTCACTATAGGCATTCCTACCGAAAAGGTGGACCAAAATTAAGGCACGAGATTTTTTTGTGATTTTTTGTTCAAGTGATCTGGAAGAGATATTGAAACTCGTAAGCTCAGGTTCCACTGCCACCGGTTTTAGCCCTTGGTTGGAAATTGCCAAAAATGTGGCAAAGAAAGTATTGGCAGGAACCAGAATTTCATCTCCTTCCTTTAAATGGCCCATGATTAGATAAGCCTGGAGGATAAGTTCCAGTGCATTGGTGCCATTCCCTAGACTAATACAATGTTTTGTACCAATATAGCTGGCGAAATTCTTCTCGAATTTAGCGGAGATTTCCCCATTGACATACTGACCACTCTGGCTTATTTTTATTAAGGTGTCAGAGAGTTCAGGTTCAAATGCCTTATTAATGGCTTTTAAGTCTATAAACTTTATTGGAGAATTTTCCTTCATTTATATCAATCATGAATTTGGATACGAAAATAATTAACTAGTGAGAATAGATACCATATATTGGAAGAAACTCAATAAAAAACCACTATTATTATTTCCTTGGGTACTAAGAATGGTCCACTAAAGTAGTTTTCACGTATATTGGAAAAAAGGAGGATATGATGCGGTTGTTCATTTACGGTTTTCTTTTGGTTTTGTGTGGATCCTGTTCCTTAAGGGGAATTACAGTTACAGAAAATGTTACCTATATGGAGGATGGTTTCTTGGGAGAATTACCCGAAAAAAGCTTGAACATATTTCGACCAAAAAAGATTAAGGAAGCCCTTCCTGTCTTGATTTTTATCCATGGGGGTAGCTGGAGATCAGGATCCAAAGAGAAATACAGTTTGATTGCCAGAAGGTGGGCCAGAAGAAACATAGTTGCTGTAATTATTGATTACCCCTTGAGCCCGGAATATAAAATTCACAGTATGGCTAAAGCTTCTGCCAAGGCAGTGAATTGGGTAGAAGAAAATATCGCTGATTTTGGTGGTGATCCAAAGAAAATAGTGGTATCCGGGCATTCTGCCGGAGGGCACTTGGCGAGCTTGATTTCTATTCGAGAGGAGTACTTTGATAGTCTTGGTGTTGAAAGCCCAATTGCTGCGGCCGTTTTAAATGACGCCGCAGGCCTTGATATGTACCATTACCTCAAAGAAAAGAACAATGCTCCGGGCACTTCTCATTTAAAAACTTTTACTGACTCACCTAAGGTGTGGAAAGACACATCTCCAATCTATTTTCTTCATGAAGACATGCCACCCATGCTTTTCATGATGGGAGGAAAAACCTATGAAAGTATTTTGGTAGGTACGGATAGGTTTATGAAAGAATACAAGAAATTTGTTCCTGAACCAAATTTCAAAATTCAGAAAAACAAAAGGCATATTCCCATGATGCTTCAAATGATCTACACTCCCGGTAGGGGCTTTCGATGGGTTACTGATTTTGTCAAAGCTGTAGGTGATTGATTAGGGCAATAGCTGGGAGGAAATCAAGGTTTTTTCAGCTCTATTTATGCCGACAAGGCCTCCGTTTAATGGATCCAAAGCAATTCCTTGTCCTGTAAAGGGTGCTCTATAATTTTCAATAAAGTTTAAGGTTTTACCCGTTTTAGGCAAAGTTAGATAATAAAGTTTTTTTTCATCGTGCCCGGTAACCAAAAAGCCTTCTTTCCAAGGCACACCACCGGAAATGCTCATTTTGCCCATCTCCTCTAGAATTTTTTTAGGAAATGTCCATTTACCTATTATTTCCCAATCATTATTCATTTTGGCCAGGTAGGTAAGGTGATTGTCCTGACCGTAATAGGCAAAAAGGGCATACCAATGTTCCTTGTTTTTAACAACCCAGGTAAGGCTTCCTTCTGACTCTCCCAAATTAATTGTATTTGTCAGGATTAAGTTTTCAGGATCAATTATTCGAATACTACTACTATCCGGCCGATTTGGGTAGTTGGAGTGGGCGCAATAGAGAAGGTCATTGTAAAAAAAGCCGCTGTTTAAATGTTTGGTGTTGGGATAATTTTTGGTCAAGATCAAGTTTCCGGTAGCCCTTTCATATTTACTTATGGTATGGTTGTTAATGGCATAAACAGAATGTTTGGTAGCTGCAGCTGCTTGACGGGCATCAGGTGAAGGCCATGCCTGCATTTTTTCCCAAGTTGAAAATTTTATACTGTTATTGGTGAATAAATCAATGCTTGTATTCCTTTCCAATTGATAAGGCGCTGCCGCCAATATTAGTGTCCCTGAATCTGAAATATTTAAACCCGCAGCAGCTTTAAAATCTACATCTTTGGAAGTAGGAAAAACTTTCGAACTTAATTTTGTGACTTTTGGTGTAGAGGGTTCTAGCTGTAAGTCAAACAAGTCAGCTACTTGCTTTCCATCCTCCTTTTTGGCAGTGCCAACCATAAACAGGTGCTCGTTCTTATCGGAAAATAAATTCAAATTTTGGTAGGCCTCCCATAGTGGGTCTGACCATTCTGCAGTAGATAGTTTTTTGACCTCTATGGAGTTTTTTAGCGTAAAATGTCCTCTCCCTGCATTAAAATCCTGCTTGGGGCAAGAATAAAAGTCCAATACCCGACTGTCCCAATTGGCAACCAAAATCAATATATCACCTCTAAAAGCAGTAATGCCCACCGCACCGGCTGTTACTCGCTCATAACCCCCTTTTCGTTCTATGGTGTAAAGGGGTTGGTCAAAGGGAGCCGAAGATTCTAAATCATAAATTTGAAGGTAAGCTAGGTTTCGCTTCTTATTGTCTTCAATGCCTACCGCTAGGTATTGATCAAAAATTTGGAAGCCACCCGCATGGCGAAGAGGTGAATGCATTAAGGTGTCAATTGCCATTACCCTGGATGGATCTCCAAGATTTATTTTCACCATATAACTCAGTTCCTCAGAGCTCCCGCTTAGATATACTGTATTGTCTTTATACAATTGAATGCCTTGAAGGTGGCCTCCTTTGGCAGCATAAGAAATATTATTTGTTGCTAAAAAGGACAAAGGTTGCTGATTTAAATCCTCAAAGGCTTGCCGGAAATCTGCAAGTTCAGGTTGGTCCGCCGTTTTAATAACAAGGGAGGAAAAAATCATAAACCAAGGGAGGAGCAATATATATAGGTTGATCATTTGGTGATTTATATTTTCCTTGAAAGTAAAGGCTTAGATAGACATTCACAATTAATACGAATAGAACTTTTTGGAAAATAATTTAAGCAAAAAATTCTAAGATGAATTGCAGATAGGGGCTTGCCAAAAACTGGTTTTAAAGTTCATTTAATCCTATTATAATGTTTGACTAAATCTGATTGAACCTATATTTTCTCGGTGCAAGCTGAGCACAGCTTTCCTAATTTTCAAAGTAATATGTTGAAAAAAGAATGTCAATAAGCTGCTAATTTAAAATATGGTTTAAAGTTTGTGGTATATTCTATAGTTATAAAATTATAAAACCCAAAATCGCATGGAAACCTATCAATTAAGTATTCTGGATAAAAATGCAGTAACACATGATACCTATGCATTCAAAATTGAAAAGCCGAAAGGCTATACTTTTGTACCCGGACAAGCCACAGAATTGAGTATATTGAAAGAAGGCTGGGAGGATGTTAAGCGCCCTTTTTCATTTACTAGCCTACCCGGTGATGATTTTTTGGAGTTTACCATTAAAACTTACGATAACCATGAAGGAGTAACCAAAAGGTTAGGAAATGCACAAGTAGGGGATAAAGTTGAAATAGGAGATGCCTGGGGAGCCATTGCTTATAAAGGTAAAGGTGTGTTCCTAGCAGGAGGTGCTGGGATAACTCCTTTTATTTCGATAATACGGGATTTGCGTCAAAAAAATGAAATTGGTAACAATCAGCTGATATTTGCAAATAAAACCAACGATGACATCATTCTATTTGAAGAATTGAAGACCATTATGGGACATAAGTTCCAGAATATCATTGAGAATCAAAAAGACACGGCCTATGATCGAGGAAGAATTGATAAAGAATATCTGATGGAGAATATCAACGATTTCAAGCACCAGCATTTTTACGTTTGTGGGCCTGAGGGATTTATTAAAGCAGTAAATGGAGCATTGAAAGACCTGGGAGCAAATCCCGAGGCTTTGGTTTTTGAAAAGTAAATGACTCTAAGCAAAAAGGAGATTCCTTTTATTAGGAATCTCCTTTATTTTTATCTTACTGCTTCAACTGCTATTGCGAGCTTTTCTTTTACTTCTATTGCAAGGGGTTTGATTTCATCTTTTCCTACCGGAACCATGGCGGCCTCAGGATCGATAGCAGAGACCTCTATTTTGCCATTTTCCAGTTCCCTTATTGTGACATTACATGGCAACATGGCAGACATATTTGGGTCAATGGTTAACACCTTGTCTGCAAAACCAGGATTACAAGCGCCCAATATTACTGTCGGTAAATAATCCTTGTCCAGTTTCTTTTTCATGGTGGCCTGAATATCTATTTCGGTAAGCACACCAAATCCTTGCTCTTTTAAAGCGGCAGTTACCTTTTCTTTTACTCCGGCAAAGGATTGTGCATCGAGTGTTTTATTTATATAATATTTCATAGCTGTTTCATTTATTGGTTCAACTATAAAACTACACATAGATCGAGCCAAAGACAGTGACCTTTGTTACAATATGAGGTTTTCGCTGTTATATTGACAAGATTAAAGGTTTAAAATCTTTCTGAAGATTTAAATAATCATTGGTCGATAAAAACTTATTTTTCTTCTATCATGTAATCAGAAACATAATCGCTATAAAATGTAAAACCGTCCCGACAAGAACAAAAACATGCCAGATGGCGTGGGCGTAAAGCATTTTTTTATTGGCATAAAAAATAGTACCTAAAGTATAGGCCAAACCCCCGGCAGCAATCAGGTAAATGATTTCTGTACTTAGGTTGGCCACCAGTGGCTTTATTAGGAGCAAGGCCATCCATCCCATACATAGGTACAATATGAGGGATAGTTTTTCAAACCTCCCGATAAAGAATATTTTAAAAACCAATCCAAATACGGTAATGGTCCATACAATTCCAAAGTATACCCAGCCTAAAGTACCTCCCAATCCGAGCAACAAAAAGGGAGTATAGGTGCCGGAAATCAAGAAGTAAATACTTATATGATCAATGCTACGTAGTAGGGGTTTTAATTCCGTAGATTGTATGGCATGATAAAGGGTAGATGAGGTATAAAGCAATAACATGGTGGCACCAAAAATACAGCAACTGACAACATCCAGTGCCGTGCCATTCAAAACAGAAAAAACGACCAAAAGAGATATGGCCACAATACTAAAAAGGATACCAATCAGATGAGTGAGTGTATTGGCAAATTCTTCTTTTAGTGTCTGTTTTCTTTCTACCTTTCCGGCCATTGTAGTCAATTAATAGTACATTCAGTAAATATCGGGTTTTTGCTCAATATTTCCGGATGGTTTGAAGGTTAATCAGCATTTTATAAAGTAGACATGGAATAAAAAGAAAAAGGCCTCGATATGGATCGTGGCCTTTTAAAAAATTACAAGGAGTAATAAAAAAATTGTCGCTGTATTACTGATTCAAAAGTAGGCTTTTCCTGAATTATAAAAGCCTTTTGAAGATTAAGGATTCTTTACTTAATAACGCAGTCTTTAATAATTAAATAACATTTAGCTAAAGGTGAGATGTATAGAATGGTTGTCAGGGTAATTTTGTACTTTTGCAGGAAGATATGAAAGCAAGAACCTTAAAAAAAGATAAAGTCAATATCATCACCATGGGTTGTTCCAAAAACCTCGTGGATTCCGAAGTGCTTTTAAGCCAACTGAAAGGAAATGGTATTGACGCCAGGCATGAATCAAATGCTGAGGACAATAATATAGTGATTATCAATACTTGTGGCTTTATTGACAATGCCAAGCAGGAATCTATCAATACTATTTTAGAGTACGCTACCGCCAAGGATCAAGGTTTGGTGGACAAAGTTTATGTGACAGGCTGCCTTTCTCAGCGGTATAAGGATGATTTAGAGGATGAAATTCCTCAGGTGGATGCCTTCTTTGGAACCAGGGAATTACCTGCATTATTGAAGAAATTTAAGGCTGATTATAAGCATGAGTTGGTAGGAGAGCGGTTGCTAAGCCACGCCTCGCATTATGCCTACATGAAAATTTCTGAAGGTTGTGACAGACCATGTTCTTTTTGTGCCATTCCGCTTATGAGAGGTGGGCACGTATCTAGGCCAATAGAGGAATTGGTAAAAGAGGCCAAACACAAAGTGGCTGGAGGAACAAAGGAAATACTTTTGATCGCCCAAGATTCTACCTATTATGGTTTGGACCTATACAAAAAAAGAAGACTTGCGGCTCTATTGCGAGCCCTTTCGGATGTAGAAGGGTTAGAGTGGATAAGGTTGCATTATGCTTACCCTACAGGTTTTCCCATGGATGTGTTGGAAGTGATGGCTGAAAGGGACAATATTTGCAATTACCTGGACATCCCTTTGCAACATGGGTCAACTGATGTGTTGAAAACGATGAGAAGAGGTACTACTCGTGAAAAGCAGGAGGCTTTGATCAATGAAATCCGGAATAAAATCCCGGACATTGCAATTAGGACCACCCTTATCACAGGGCATCCCGGAGAAGGGGAAAAGGAGTTTGAAGAGATGGTAGATTTTGTGGAACGCATGCGGTTTGAGCGCTTAGGCGTTTTCACCTATTCCCATGAGGAAGACACACATGCCTACGGCTTGGAGGACAGCGTGCCTCAGGAAGTCAAACAAGAAAGAGCCAATCGCCTGATGGAGATACAAGAACAAATTTCTTTTGAACTCAATCAGGAGAAAATAGGGAAGGAATACAAGGTATTAATTGATAAAAAAGAAAATGGTCGTTTTGTAGGGCGTACAGCTTACGACTCTGTGGAGGTAGACAATGAAGTACTGATAGATGCCAGTAAGTTTTATTGTAGATTGGGTGATTTTGTTAATGTTAAAATTACTGAAGCCACTGAATTTGACCTTTACGGAGAAGTCATTTAAGCTATCCTATGGTCTACTTATCAAACCAATATTAAAAGATTAAAAATAGTAGTTTAATTCATGTATTTACAGGAAGTCACCACCCCGGCACATCAAAAAGAATTTTTTCAAGTGGCCGTCAGGCTATATAAAAATGAAAAAAATTGGATCCGACCCCTGGATAAAGATATAGAAGATCTTTTTCACCCGGAAACCAACAAACTGTATAAAAGTGGCGGCAAAGCCATTCGCTGGTTATTGTTAGATGATCAAGGCAACACCATCGGTAGGAATGCCGCCTTTATCAACCCCAAATGGAAGGAGAAAATCCCAACCGGAGGGATGGGTTTTTTTGAGTGTATCAACGACCAAAAGGCGGCTTTTATGCTATTTGATGTAGCAAAGGACTGGTTGGAGGCAGAGGGTATGGAGGCCATGGACGGCCCGGTTAATTTTGGAGAAAGAGACAAATGGTGGGGGCTGTTGGTTGATGGTTTTTCTCCGGCAAACTATAATATGCACTGGAATTTTGCGTATTATAAAGACCTTTTTGAAGCTTACGGTTTTCAAATTTATTTCAAACAATTTACCTATAGTAGAAATGTTAGAGGTGTAGTAGTAGACCCTAAAATCAGGGAAAGGTCATTGAAAATACTACAAAACAAGGATTTTGAATTTAGATGTCTAAAAGGGAAAGAGCTTTGGGAGAAATTTCCTGAATACTTTATGACGGTTTACAACAAGGCCTGGGCTGGGCATTTGGGTAAGACTATTTCTGTAAGAGAAGCCAAATTAATGCTTTCTAAAATGAAACCCATTATTGATCCAAACCTTATCTTTTTTGGTTTCTATAAAGGAGATCCCATATGTTTTTTTATAAGTATTCCAGAGATCAATCAACTTTTTAAATACGTGAATGGTAAAATGGACCTTATAGGGAAACTCAAATTTCTTTGGCATAAGACATTTAATCCGCCGAATAAAATGTTAGGTCTAGTATTTGGCGTAGTTCCGGAATTCCAAGGTAAGGGAGTGGAAAGTGCCATGGCGACGGATTACAGAGACAATGTGGCCGAAAAGAAGCTACCTTATAAAACCATAGAAATGAATTGGGTGGGAGATTTTAATCCCAAGATGATGCGTGTTTGTGAACAATTGAACGCATCGATCTTTAAGACCCATCATACTTACCGCTATATATTTGATAGAAGCGTTCCTTTCGAAAAGCATAAAGTGATGTAAAAATTATCTATTCCCATACCTGAGGGTAAAGGATACACTTATTTTATTAAAAAGGGCTGGAATTTTTAAAACTCACCAGCCCTTTTTTTATAATACTATTTAAATGAATTCAGTTAGATTTTATGATTCAGCTTTATCATTAGGTTCATTTAGGCCTAATATCTTCGACAACCTGTCCAATAATGAGGGGCAGTTATACCGTATTACACGCGAACTCTTAGAGGGGTTGACGCGATTTTTTCGACTTATTGCTTTATGAATTTCTGCTGTCCTTCAAAATTTGCATTTTCCAATCGAATTAAATAGGTCCCATTTTTTAAATGGCTTAAATCGAGTTCCTTGGTGGAGTGTAGCGCCTGAATTAAATAGGATTCTATTAATAATCCATCTAATCTTATAATAGAAATTTTTGTATTCGAAGAAAATTCTTCTGCCAACCTTAGTACACTCTTCCCTTGAGTAGGATTTGGAGATAGGGTAAACTTGTGGGGGATGTCTATGGATACACTATTGGTCACTACTTTTTCTTCTCCTAATATAGCTTGAGCATTATAGCTACCGGCATCAAGTTCGCTTAAATCACCCTTCCAGAGTAGCGGGGACTCTTGCACCCATTGAATAGCTGAATTTGATATAGTTCCCGACCCATTGGTCAATTGAATTTCCTCTGCACTAAGCAGAGGTGTTGAGGTGTTTAGCTTCAGTTCAATGGCATGATTTTCCTCTTTTATTACCCTTAGTTGTCCTTCCATTGGTACAGTAGTAAGCTGAATGGAATCACCTAAGTGAATTAGGAGAGGTTTAGAGGACAGAGGTAGTGTCAGTTGACCATTTGCATACGAAAGATCGACGGCTTCTCCATTCGGAGATATTCCAGATAAATACCATGCATTTTGCGCCGGGTATGCGGCAGGAATTTGAATATTGACCGTCAAGCTATCATCTCCTGAAACCGGCCGCCAAGCAACGATATGTGACAAGGCTCCATCTTCATTACGTAGTTGGTAAATATATGCCTTCTCGTCTTCTTTGATTACCTCTTCAAAAAAGAGATTTCCCATTCTATTTTGCATGGCTTCAACGGCTGTGAATGCACGTTTTTCTTTAAAATCGTAGTGCAATGATTCTGTTAAACCCGATCGCTGATAGTTTATAGGGTCTATTCCGGCAAGAGTATCAACATTGGCAAAAAAGTACCAATGAGCTTTGTCTACCCCCATTCGGCTTAGCCAAAACAAGCCTCTCAAGGCATATACAGCCTGTGAGATAGGACTAATGGCCTCGGAATTTATCGCAGCTTCATTTTCGCTGGAAGCATCCCACCCCCATTCTGTAACATGTACTTCTTTGCCCGGCATATTGGCATCTCTAAAGCGCAGGCCGGAAAATAAAGCCCTCATTTCAGAGGCAGGATGTTCCGGGTGAACGGCAATTCTAGCCCCTTCATCGTTTCTGTAATAGCTGTAAAGGTGTAAATTAATCCCATCAAGGTAGGGTGCGGCTGCCTCATGTAATTTGGTGCCCATATAGTTTTTATGCCCTGTACTGGTTACCGGGTGAGAGGCTTGTAAAGCTGCCGGTAAAACTTTTAACAAGGGATCTGCAGTTTTTAGTCCCTGAGCTGTCCCTTCCAGTATCTTTCTATAGGTAGAGTCGCTGTAGCTCCATGGCTCATTGCCTACTTCCACAGTGCGGATTAAATTTTCATGGCTTGGGCCAAAGACACTGCCAAAGGCATGACCAAGTCCATAACCTGAGGAAAAAGGCTGATCCCAAACAGATTCGAGAAACCTGTCAAAAGTAAAAGTCGCATCTACTTCGAATCCTTTATCAATCCAGTCTTTATACTCTCTGGTCCACTGGGTCCAAGGGCGCAATACATCCGGATTTTCACCTCCATAGGAAGGTGTGATGTCAGGGTCTGCAGTATCCCAATGAATGTTGTGGTAATTTCTTGCTTGGTTTGCTGCTCGAATAAATTTTTGAGCTCCTTCATCAGGTCCCTGTAAATTAGGGACTTTCTTGGTGCCCCAAGCCCATACCGTATTGACCCCAAAAAGCTTTCCAAAACTAGAGTTTTGAGGTTTAGGAGCAGGAGGTGGTCCGTAGTTTCCAAATTGATCGTATACGGTTAGCTCTTGAACAGTGGCTTTTTTATAGTTTATGTCTACCAGTTGCTGTTCCAATCTAATATATCTTGTTCGGCTATCTTCCGGAAGTTCTATATTATGGATGTCTAAGGAGTTGGGGTCCAATTCTGCGAGTAAAGTCAAGCTGTCTAAGTCCGGTCCAACCCATAATTTGGAAGAAATGGCGGTATTGTTTCCGTTCCATTGCTTGGCAGCTATCCATGAAACAGGTTTGATTTCACCTAGATCCAATGTGATGTATTCAGACAATGGTGCTGAATAGGCAGCAATTTCTTGGATGCTAAATGCTGCACTTGAAGTCAAGCTTACTTTTATCACTTCCTCCATTTCAATTGGAAAACGGATATGGCCGGCCTCGCTGGTGCTGTAGGTTGTCTGAAGGGTGTCACCCAGTTGATTGATCACTTGAATGTAAACAGGTTCTGTATGATTGTTGACCAATCGCAAACCTAACCTATGTATGGTAACAGGAGCTAAATCCAAAGTAAAGCCGGCTTCACCATCAATTGGTGTTAAGGAAGGGGTGCTATTTCCAAGGCTTCCATCTGTTGCATTTTCCATAGCTACTCCATTGGATGCAACACCTACTTCGTTCAAGAAAATGTTTTGTCTCTCATTGCTTACATAAGCATCAGGTAAGGGGTTGGCAGATAGCCATGCGGTTGCATTGTTGTCGTCTTTTGCCGCTTCCGGAGCATTCTGGGAAGTGTTGGCAGAGGAGCTGGCAGTTACAGTTGCATTTTTTGACAGGGCCTCATATAAACCTGCGTCAGGATCCCAGGTGGTTTCAGGTGTAGGGGCAGGGTTAATTATAATTTCAGTGACGAGACTGTCACCATAGGCTTCAAATTCAAAAACTGTAACTTTCTTATAATTTTCAGGGACTACCTCGTGTTCAATTCTAAGATACCGGGCTTCAATTGCTTCGGCAAAGGAGGTGTTGATAAAGGCGACTTCGTTTGGCTGCAATTGTGCAACTTGCACTAAACTATCTAAGTGGTTTCCCGCAAGGAGTTGAGTAGAAAGTGCGTTGTTATTTCCCGCCCAATGTTTTGTTTTTACCTCACTGATCAGATAGCTGTCTCCTAAATCTAAAGTGATGTATTCTTTTGGGTTGCTTTCCAAAATGGCGATGTCACTAATGGAAAATGCGGAAATGCTATTTAATTTTATTTTCACAATATTTTGAAGGCTAACTTCAAACCTAATGTGATTGTATTTCTGTTCCGGTAGGTATTCTTCTACTGCAATTACTCCAGTGCTATCTAAAAATGAAATGCTCACCTTTTCTTGCAAGTCATTAAGTTTCAATCCTAATAAATAAATGCTTTCCGGAGTAGCGAAATCTATAAAGGCTTCTGCCGGGTTGGTATTGTTTGGTTGGAAAGAATTGATTGCTTCAGGGTCTATATTACTGAGTTGAATTCGGTCAGTTTGTAGGAGCAAGTTCTGGTAATTATTGGTGTAATAGTTCGTTGGAAAAGGATTGGTTGACAACCAAGATGTATTAAGCATTCCATCTATTGCCTTATCCATACCAGTTGGAGAGGCATTAGAACTCGAACTGATAGATCCTTCTAGCTTTTGTTTTTCTTCTTGTGCATATAGCGTAAAAGTTAAAAAAAGGAGGATGAAAAAAAGGATAGAATTTTTTGTGAAGTGAAAAGACATAAGCTAATAGTTAAATTCCAATAGTATTGGGGGATTGATAATTACTGCCAATGGGCAAGCCGGGCGATAAGATTGATGCGTAATATAAAAGTGTTAGGATACTTAAAGAATAAAAATTTGTTAATAAGTCAATTTGTAATGTTCTGACAATATATGATTTATAACAATATAAAGGATAAAAAAAATTCCAAAATTTAAAAAAAAGGTTTCCAACTTAAGTTGGAAACCAATTGTGGAGGATAACGGATTCGAACCGATGACCTCTACACTGCCAGTGTAGCGCTCTAGCCAACTGAGCTAATCCCCCGAAATGGAGTGCAAATATAGATAGGTATTTTAAACCATCAAATTATTCTGCGGAATATTTTATTCGAGTCAAAATACTTCTTCCTAGGGTGATTTCATCCGTATACTCTAATTCGCTTCCAACAGGTATCCCTCTGGCGATGGAAGAAACTTTTATATTTTTATCTTTTAATTTTCTAGTGATAAAAAATGAAGTAGTATCCCCTTCCATGGTAGCCGGTAGGGCCAATATGATCTCATTGACAGGAATTCCACTTGTAGGAGAATCGATGCGTTTAATCAGAGATTCAATTTTCAGTTCATCAGGCCCAATTCCTTGAATTGGAGAAATCACACCTCCAAGGACATGGTAAAGGCCTGTATATTGATTGGTGTTTTCTATAGCCAATACATCAGGAAGATCTTCCACTACGCAGATTACACTTTTATCTCTTTTATTGCCCTCACAAATGCTACAAATGGCATCGTCTGAAATATTGTGACATATTTCACAGTACTGTATTTTTTTACGAAGATTTAATAATGCATCTGTAAGCGCTGTAGTGACAGGCTCTTTTTGTTTGAGCAAATGTAAGGTTAGTCGAAGGGCAGTTTTTTTACCAATGCCGGGAAGTCGACTTATCTCGGTTACAGCATCTTCAATTAATTTGGAAGGAAAGTTCAATTAGCGTTTGATTTAAACAATTGTCGCCTGAATGCCTGCTTCAAGAATAGATTCACACATTGGCTTAAGCTTACTTACACTTCCTTTCTTGACTGAGCATTTGCCTTTATAATGTATAATCATGGTGCATTGCTCAGCCTGTTCTTGTGTATGCTTACAAACTTTAATTAAAACCTTGGAGACATGATCAAAAGTGTTGACATCATCATTGAAAACTACCAAGTCATGTTCTTCCTTGTCTACAAGTTCTTCTACGAGTAATTCTTCTTCGGATTCAAATAAATGTTCTAAAGGTTTCATTTTGCAAAGTTAATAATTAATCCCAATTTTATTGCCCTTTAGCGGAAAGCATTATGGACTCAAACCTGGTATTGATTGTTATAACATTTTATTTTTTATTGTTGTTCATTATTTCTTGGCTTACTTCAAGGGATTTAACGTCCGACACTTTTTTTACCGGTGATAGAAAATCTCCTTGGTTTTTGGTGGCTTTTGGGATGATAGGGGCATCCCTATCAGGAGTCACTTTTATTTCAGTTCCGGGAGAGGTAGGGAATAGCAATTTCTATTATTTTCAATTGGTACTAGGGTATACTGTAGGTTATGCAGTGATAGCTAAGGTGCTACTTCCACTTTATTACAAGCTTAATTTAGTCTCCATATACGCATACTTGGAAGGGAGGTTTGGGTTTTGGTCCTATAAGACGGGTGCCTTCTTTTTTATTCTTTCTCGCACCCTAGGGTCATCCATTAGGGTGTTTTTGGTGGCAGGGGTATTACAAATAATCCTTTTTGATCAATGGGGCATCCCTTTTTGGGTTTCGGTATTAATTACAGTTACCTTAATTTGGTTGTATACTTTCAGAGGGGGGATAAAAACAGTTGTATGGACAGATACCCTGCAAACGTTCTTTATGTTACTTGCAGTTTTTGTTAGTATTGTGTTGGTTTCAAAAGAACTTGGCCTGTCAGGCATTGGTGAGATGATGGTGAAAGTATCCGAGCAACCCTATTCGAAAATCTTTAACTGGGATTGGAAAAGTGGGACTAATTTTTTTAAGCAGTTTTTTTCTGGGATGTTTATTGTCATAGTTATGACGGGATTGGATCAGGATATGATGCAGAAAAACCTGACATGTAGATACTTGAAGGATGCCCAGAAAAACATGTTTTGGTTTACCAATATTTTGGTATTGGTAAACTTGATCTTTTTAGCCTTAGGAGTACTGTTGTACATGTATGCCGAAACCAATCAAATAGCTATCCCAGAACGAACAGATGATTTGTACCCATTATTGGCTACGACCCATTTTTCCACTTTTGCCGGAATTGTTTTTGTGTTGGGGATAACTGCTGCAGCTTACAGCAGTGCCGACTCTACCCTCACCGCACTGACTACCTCTTTTTGTTATGACTTTCTTCAAATCGATAAAAATCCCGACAAAAAGAAAGCCTTGTCCACCAGAAAAGCAGTGCATCTCGGGTTTACTTTATTAATGTTCTTTGTAATCCTTTTGTTTCGTTGGGTTAATGATCAAAGTGTAATCAATGCGGTTTTCCTAATTGCAGGTTATACTTACGGACCATTGCTAGGGCTTTATTCTTTTGGCCTCTTTACCAAATACAAGGTGAAAGATGCTTGGGTACCGTATTTAGCAGTAATAGCCCCTTTGATTTCATTCTTGCTCTCCTCTCAGTCAGAAAAATGGTTTTGGGGATATAAGTTCGGTTTTGAATTGTTAATATTGAATGGGTTGTTAATGTTTTTTGGCTTATGGTTGGTAAGGCTAAAATCAACGGACTAATTGAGTAAATATAGTTTACTTAAGAAACTTCCCGCAATAAATTTATAGACTAATCATAGGGATGAGCAAGGTGTAATACGTGTTACTGAATTAGTTTGATTTAAATACAAATTGGATTTTCAAAGATCAATAAACTTCATTCTTACTTAAAAGCAATGAAAAAACAGTCCAGATTATGATTTTTATATCCAATATTGGTGACCAGTTGTTTACATAAAAGATATCCAATTTACACCTGGAATAGATGTCATAAAAATCTTTCGTTTCTCCTCTAAATCCTTTTGCTTGTGCCAAGCCTGTAATTCCCGGCTTAACTGTATGGCGAAACATAAAATTATCAATTTCTGCTGAAAATTTATAGTTCATCGGTATGGCATGCGGGCGGGGGCCTACAATAGACATCTCCCCTCTAATTACGTTAAAGAATTGAGGGAGTTCATCTAAACTTGATTTTCTTAAAAATCTCCCGATCCAAGTAATCCTAGGGTCATCTTTTGTAGCTTGTTGGGTATCTGCCTGATCATTGACATACATTGTCCTGAATTTATAACAATAGAAGGGGACATTGTCTTTCCCATGTCTTAGCTGTTGAAAAAATACAGGTCCTGAAGAAGTCAGTTTTATTAGTAATCCAATTAAGGGAAATAGCCAAGAAAAGATCAATATTGTTAGCACTAAACTCAAGGTAACATCAAAGGTTCTTTTGAGCAATTGCTGGGATTCGTTAAATATTGCCTCCGGGATATTTTTTAAATATTGTCCCTTTGACTTCGTTGATTTTGGAATGTATTTTCTGCCCGAAGCAGGTGGTTTTCTTTCGGTAATTGTAGTGGACATAAAATATTTAAATTTCGCTATTTAAAAGCTGATGATCTAATTAACCATTATCGTGCCATAATAGTTGCTTAAATTTTTTTTGTCTTTTGATAATTGTATTTCAAATCTAAAATAAAGGGTTTTAATCACCTAGTAAAGTGTTGAGTTTGTTGCTTTTATTTAGGCGAATTAATGTATTATTAATTTTTAGGTAATAAAATGGCTGTTTTTTTGTTGAATATGTATTTTAAAAGAAGCTGTTTAGATAGGAGAGTTTAAGTATCGTGCAAGGTGCAAAATGTAACCATTAGACAATTATAACTCTAAGGCTATGGCCGGGTCCCATAAAAAGTTTTCAAAATCAACAATTTTATTGTTTTCAACTAGGACACCCTCTTTTTCCAGTAGTTCCTGCATGAGGTTTGGGCTGGCAAAATGGGTTTTCCCGGTAAGCATTCCATTTCTATTCACAACTCTATGAGCAGGAACATCTTTCATACCATGAGCAGCATTCATCGCCCAACCTACCATTCGTGCACTGCCCTTGCTGCCAAGATAAGATGCGATGGCACCATAGGTAGTAACTTTACCCGAAGGTATAAGTCTTACAACCTGGTAAACTTGTGCGAAAAAGTTGTCATTTGATTTCATCACCGGAAATCTTTATAATGGATTGATTGATAATGCGTCGAATTTTTCTTTCAGATTCTTTGGATCGGTTATTAAGTTGGATTTGTAGTTTCATTTTTACAATATCCTTAAGAATACTCATCGTTTTGAGGGAAAGGCTTTCACTAATTACTTCTTTGTTATAGGGTTCTATGATTAATCTTAGTTTTCCTTCCATTTCATCCACATTCAACGATGAATGGTTGGTGGTTTCGAAATCAAAGGTTAATTTTCTTATATTCTGCCTGCTGTAATTCACAACATTGGCTGTGAGCATAAGGCTATTGGGAATCATTACCAAGTCATGATCTTCATTTAGCAGCACAATATTCAACAAGGTAATGTCTTTGATCCGTCCTTGATGTTCTCCGACTCTAATGTAATCTCCGAGGGTGATTTGATCAGAAAACATAATAATCAGCCCATTTAGCATATTGATGATATAATCTCTTGATAGCAAAGCGATGGCAGCAGCTACTATGGTGATACTTGATAGGAATTCTTTGGGATCAATTTCAAAGAATATCATCGTGGCAATTAATAGGATAATTACATTTAGCAGGCGAGCAATTCTATTGATTCCCAAGACAAAATTATTATGAAGGGAGTCTGTTTTGGTTTTTCTTAGATAAAATCTAACCAAAAATATTCTACCAAGAGATACGAGAATATTACCGGCGAGCAGAAAAGTCAGTGCATCTGCTATATTGTAAAGCCGGGAGTATAACAAGTTTTTGTTTGGTTCTATTGTTTCTTGTAATACTAGGAAAGCAAAGTAAGCAAGAACCTTCAAAACAAATATTATCCGCTTTCTACGCTCATTGACCTCTATACTGCTTTTTTCAGTTTCCATTATTATTTTAAAAATAAAGCTTACTTTTATGTTTTGTCCACTATATAGACAAACATACCGCATAAAAACCAAACAAAATAATCACATGAATAGAAATATAATCATCACCGGAAGTGCCGGCAATTTGGGGAGTGCTGTAGTGAGTAAATTTAAAAGAGAAGGGTTTAAAGTTATCGCTGTTACCATTCCGGGAAGCGATCAGGAAGTAGAAGAGGCTGATGATGTCTACGAGGTAGATGTGACTGATGAACAGTCTGTTAAGGATTTTAGTAAGGAGTACCAAATGCAGTACGGGAGCCTTGAATGCATGGCATTATTGGTAGGAGGATTTGCTATGGGAGGGATTGAGCAAACGTCCAGCAAAGACATGGAAGATATGATCCAACTGAATTTTTTCAGTGCTTTCAATATGGTGAAACATTTTTTGCCGTTAATGAGAAAGGCCAACCATGGTACCTTCCTATTTGTGGGGGCTAAGCCTGCATTAAACCCCGGCGAAGGAAAGGATGTTTTGGCATATGCTTTGAGTAAAAATATGGTGATGAATTTAGCAGACCTTATTGCCAATGAAACTGCGGATTCTAAAATCAGATCTCATGTTTTTGTCCCAAGTATAATTGATACACCCCCAAATAGAGCATCAATGCCGGATTCGGATTTTTCAGATTGGGTAAAACCATATGAAATTGCTGAAGCCATGCATTATGCAGCCACCAATGCTGCTTTAAGGAACATGACCTTTAAGCTATTCGGTGGTGTAATTTGATCACCTAAAAAAATGAATTATGAAAACGACTATTTTATCCCTATTCATGGTACTGGCTTTTATCGGAGCCAAAGCACAAACCAACACAGAAACAAGAACGCTCAATGCTTTTGATCAATTGGACGTTAGCGATGGTATAGAGGTGGAGCTTCAAAAAGGGGAAAAGCAAGGAATTACCATCACTGCATCTGGAATAGGTCTTGATCAAATCGTTTCTGAAGTCGATAAGAGGCGATTGGAACTTGAAGTGGATGGTAGCAAACCCAAGTCAAGTGCTATCAAAGTAGTAATTACCTACCTTCAACTGAACGAAATAGAGGTGTCTTCAGGAGCCAAGGTTTTTGTGAAAGAACCTATCGAAAATAAAAACATAGACTTAACAGTTGCCAGCAATGGCTATCTAGAAATAGAGGTAAAGGCTGAAAATTTAATGCTGGAAGCAGAAACCAATGCCAAGATGTTTGTTAAAGGAACCGCTGTAAACCTTGACTATAATGCATTTACAAATGCTGAAATTGATGGAGAAGAGTTGGTTGTAGAACATGCTGAGATTAGAACAAATACCAATGCGAGTGGTGTTTTTGAGGTGACAGAATCCCTTAAAGGAACAGCGGCTACCAGAGGTAGGATTACGTATAAAGGGGATCCGAAAATCATTGATGTGAAAGAAAGCATTGGTGGGTCTATCGAGAAATTTTAAAATTGGGATTGGGTATTGAAAAATAGTCAGTCCAGTTTCCGGCTATTTTACAATACCATTTATGTCGGAGAAATGGTATTACCGGTTTAGAAAAATCTGTCTAGCCTTTGGTTTGGGAGACCCCGCCATTCCAAAATACAACTCCTTGGTAATTAGGCGCTATAAATAGCCTTAAATGGCTTTATTGTGGTTTTTTGGAAATAAAAGGCTTGTCTAAGGCTTGAATAATTCCACGATAAATGTTTTGAAGGAACTTGTTTGAGTGGTTATCAGTTTTTTAATCTTTATTTAATAAGGGATTTCTAATCTAAAAAACTTGTGATATATAAAATTTGTCATTAGAATTGTCCCTTCAAACGATCAATCATGGTTTTCGCAGTAATTAAAATTCAAGAAATTTCATTCGCCGAATCTTTTCGGTCAATCAACTGCAGTCTATTTTTTAGTGGCAATACCACCACAACTACAGGTATTACGGGGTAATCCCGTGCTTTCCTACATATTGCCCCCGACAAAGGAGGCCTTTCACAGGCTTTCGTTAACCGTTTTAACTGATAAAGAATAGCAATGAAAATATTAAAATTTGGAGGTTCATCCATCGCAAACTTGGAAAGAATTAAGAATGTTCTTTCTATCGTAAAGAATGCATCCGCAGATGATCAGATGGCAGTCGTGTTCTCTGCTTTTGGTGGTGTTACCGAAGATCTATTAAAATGTGCTCACCTTGCCAAAGAAAATGATATGGCATACCAAGCACTTTTACTCTCCCTTGAAAAGCGCCATCTTCAGCTAGTCAAAGAATTGATACCTGTTAGAAAGCAATCTGTTGTGCTGACCTTTGTTAAGGTTAGGTTCAATGAATTAGAAGATTTGTTTAATGGTATTTTCTTAATTAAAGAGTTTTCTCCCAGAACATCTGATTATGTTGTTAGTTTCGGTGAGCGGATTTCCACTTATATTATGGCAGAGGCCTTGCGAGAAAATGAAATAGACACCCATTTTTTAGATGCTCGAGAAGTAATTAGAACGAATGATCGCTTCGGAAATGCCAAAGTTAACTTTCCTACGACCAATCAATTGATTTATGACTATTACAGCAAAAATCCGGGTGTTCTTGTTGTAACAGGTTTTGTTGCTTCAACAGAAAAGGGAGAGACTACTACAATAGGTAGAAGCGGTTCCGATTATACAGCAGCTATTTTTGCAGCTGCGCTCAAAGCCGATAGCTTAGAGATATGGACTGATGTGACCGGTGTAATGACTGCTGACCCAAGGTTGGTTTATTCTGCCATCACCATCCCTCAATTGAGTTACAATGAGGCAATGGAGCTTTCCCATTTCGGTGCCAAAGTGGTTTTTCCGGCAACCATGCAACCGGCGATGAAGAGAAAGATTCCTATTTATATTAAAAATACTTTCCAACCGGAGGAGAAAGGTACCCTTATTTGTGACAAACCTGAAAACACCAAGTTGATTAAAGGGATCTCCTCCTTAAATCATATTAGCCTACTAAACGTCCAAGGCTCCGGCTTAGTAGATGTGATTGGCGTAAGTAGTAGGGTTTTTGGTGCGCTGGCAAAAGCGGATATCAATGTAGTTTTAATTAGCCAAGCATCCTCAGAACATAGTATCTGTATTGCAATAAAAAGTGAAAATTCGGACCTTGCCCGAGAGGTATTGGAAAATGAGTTTCATTACGAAATTCTTGCCGGTGAAATGGACAAGGTTCAAATTATGCCGAACATGTCTGTGATCGCTGTGGTAGGAGAAAACATGAAACACCACCCTGGAGCAAGTGGAAGACTATTCCAAGCCTTGGGAAGAAACAATATCAATGTTTCGGCAGTGGCTCAGGGAAGTTCAGAATTGAATATCTCGGCCGTAATAAAACAGTCTGACCTTCAAAAAGGGTTGAATGCATTGCATGAGGCCTTTTTCCTTTCAGACAATAAAGTATTGCATGTTTTTCTTATTGGAGTTGGGCTTATCGGTAAGACATTGATTTCAATGATCCAAAATCAATTGAATAAATTGCAAGAGGATTATATGCTGGATATCAAGATCCATGGGCTTGCTAATTCTCGCTATATGGCTTTTGATGAAGATGGTTTTGATCTAAGTTCCATACCTGTTCCTTCTAGTGAAGATCTACCTATGGATCTTACCGTATTTCTCAATACAATGAACAGTATGAACTTCTCCAATTCCGTATTGGTAGATTGTACTGCCAGCCAAGATGTGGCAGATACTTATGAAAGAGTACTAGCGTCTAAGGTGGCTATTGTAACACCAAATAAAAAAGCCAATTCAAGCTCTTTAGAGAATTACAAGTCCCTAAAGAAATTATCAGGCCAAAGAAATATCAAGTTTCTTTACGAAACAAATGTGGCAGCGGGATTACCTGTTATTAGCACCTTACAAGATCTCATATTAAGTGGAGACAAAGTGATTAAAATAGAAGGTGTACTAAGTGGATCAATGAATTATATTTTTAGTGAGTTGAGCAAAGGTACCCCATTTAGCGAAGTGGTGACACAGGCCAAGGAAAAAGGATTTACAGAACCGGACCCTAGGGATGACCTGAGCGGGATGGATGTTGCAAGAAAAATTCTAATATTAGGTAGAGAAGCGGAACAAGATTTACATTTCTCTGATGTGAGTATTCAGAGCATGGTTCCAGAGGATTGTCAAGACATAGAATCGGTAGAGGCATTCTTAGAAAAGCTAAAAGCGCATGATCCCCATTTCAAAAGTTTGGTAGACGAAGCCAAAGAAAAAGAAGAAACCCTTAGGTTTATGGCTGTGTTGGAGAATGGTAAGGCTGAAGTAGGATTGAAATCTGTAGACAAAAAGCATCCATTTTATTCCTTGGAGGGAAGTGACAATATGATTTTGTTTACAACAGAAAGGTACCACGAGTTTCCTATGATCATAAGAGGCCCCGGTGCAGGTGCAGATGTGACCGCAGCAGGCGTATTTGCAGATATTATTAGGTTAGGTAATTATTCAAGGTAATATGGACAAGCAAAAAGTTACTGCATTTGCACCAGCTACTGTAGCCAATGTTTCTTGCGGATTTGATATTTTAGGTTTCGCAATTGAAGACTTGGGAGACAAGGTAAGTGTATCCCTTTCTGATAAACCGGGAGTTAGGGTTGTTAAAATTGAAGGTGACAATGGAAAGTTGCCTTATGAGTCAGATAAAAACACCTGTAGCGTTGCTGTCAAAGCAATGGTTGACAACCTTGGTTTTGAAGGTGGTTTAGAAATAGAATTGTACAAAGGTTTGCCCCTAGGGAGTGGGATGGGCTCAAGTGCGGCAAGTGCTGTTGCTGCTTTAGTGGCCACCAATACTCTACTTGGAAATCCCTATGAAAAAAAGGACTTATTGCCGTTTGGTATTGAGTCTGAAAGGATTGCTTGTGGGGCAGGACATGCAGACAATATTTCGCCTTCTTTATTGGGCGGGTTTGTATTGATTCGTGAATACCAGCCTTTGGATGTAATTCCTTTACACGTACCCAGAGGGCTTTACTGCACCTTGATTCACCCGCATTTGGAATTGAATACCTCTGATTCTAGAAGTGTTTTAAGAAGAAATGTGACTTTGCAAGATGCGACAACTCAATCGGGTAATATCGCCGGCCTTGTGGCAGGCTTATTTCAGGAAGACATGGCCTTAATCAGCCGCTCCCTGAATGATGTGATCGCAGAACCTTCCAGGTCTATTTTAATTCCAGGTTATGATGAAGTAAAGGAGGGAATTGTTCCTGCAGGGGCATTGGGATGTGGTATTTCAGGTTCGGGACCTACAATATTTGTGTTGTCACCTACTGAGGAAATTGCCTGGGAAGTAAGCAGGCTTTCCCAACAAGTATTTGATAATTTACAGTTACCCATAGATCTATATGTTTCCGCTATCAATACCAGAGGAGCTTATATCGTAGAAGAAGAAATTTAATTCCTGACAAACCTGTCACTTTCTAATGAAATATTATAGTACCAATAATCCGAATCACAAAGTAGATTTAAAAGAAGCTGTTGTAAAGGGGCTGGCTCCTGATCAAGGACTTTACATGCCTGAAAAAATTCCGGTTTTAAGTTCGGATTTTTTTTCCAATATACACAAGCTTTCTTTTAAGGAGATTGGTTATACGGTCATTTCAGCATTGTTCTCTGAAGATTTATCCCAAGAGCAAATCAAAGCCTTGGTGGACCATACCTTGGATTTTGATGCACCCGTAGTGCCGGTAGAACAGGATGTGTTTACCCTAGAACTCTTTCATGGCCCTACTCTGGCTTTTAAGGATTTTGGCGCAAGGTTCTGTTCCAAATTGATGAGCATGCTTCAGAATAAAGGAGCAATTAAGGTGCTGGTAGCGACTTCCGGTGATACAGGAAGTGCTGTGGCCAATGGTTTCTTAGGTGTGGAAGGTGTTGAAGTTGTAATTCTTTATCCTTCCGGTAAAGTAAGTGAGCTCCAAGAAAAGCAGTTTACTACCCTAGGTGAAAATATACATGCCATTGAAATAGAAGGTGTTTTTGACGATTGTCAGAAAATGGTGAAGGAGGCTTTCTTGGATCCTGAATTAAACAGCCAATTGTTATTGACTTCTGCAAATTCCATCAATATCGCCAGATGGATTCCCCAATGTCTATATTATTTTTATGCATATTCTAAATTGCCTAAGGAGAATAAGAAGCTTGCTTTTTCCGTGCCTAGTGGTAATTTCGGTAATTTAGCAGCAGGTATATTGGCTGAAAGAATGGGCCTACCCATAGATATGTTTATTGCAGCAACCAATGTGAATAAAGTGGTACCTGATTATTTGAGTGGGCAGGAATTTTCTCCTAAACCTTCTATCCAAACCATAAGTAATAGTATGGATGTAGGGAACCCAAGTAATTTTTTCAGGTTGCTGGCTTTGTTTGGAGGAGATGAGGGGAAATTAAAAGAAAAGGTGCAGGGCTGTTTCTATAGCGATGAAAGCACTAAAGAAGCCATGGTAAAAGTGAAAGCTGAAACAGGTTATACCATGGATCCACATGGAGCTGTTGCTTACCTTGGTCTTAAGGCTTTTATGGAAAAGCAGCCGGATACCTATCAAGGAGTATTTTTGGAAACGGCACACCCGGGTAAATTTAGAAGTACGGTAGAAGAGGCTCTTGGAGAAGAATTGGTTTTGCCTGAAAGGTTAGCTGCTTTTATGCAAGGGGAGAAAAAAGTTACTTTTATGGAAAACGATTACGAGCAATTTAAAAAGTATTTACTCGGGTAATCAATATCTAATCGAAATATTTTTGAAACTGACCTTTCTTTCTTTGATAAGGATATAAAGGAAAATCATGGGTATTCGATATTCTGGATTTTTTAGGAAGTACCGGTTTTTGTTTTAATCTGCGAATCAATCCCTTGATACCCAATAAGGGGTTGTTTGAGAAAAGTACCATGAAACCCTTATTGTCTACAGTTGATAATAGTTTGTCATAGCTGTTCATGTCATAGAAGTAAGCCAAATGATGGATGTTTTTCATGAATTGAAGGTTGCTTTTCAACATCTGATTTTGCCTTTGGAAAGGAGCTGTGGCCGCTAAAACCTGTTGTTTAAAGGTTTGTTCATCAGGTAACACTCCTACAGTAACTCCATCTAGTTCCATTTCAGCCGGATTAAGAAAGACTGTGATAAAGCTTTCATTTTTATCATTGATCAAATAGTTTTCTTTGGCATATCCAATATGAGAGATGCTAAGTAAAGTTTTTTCTTTCACCCAAATAGAAAATTTCCCCTCTTGGTCACTTACTGCCTGAGCCTTTGACCAATATATATGGGCATTCGCAATGGGTTGCATGGTATTTGCATCAAGCAACCTTCCTTTGAGAAGGAAGGAATCTTTTGGATCCGTTTCAGCTAGCATCGGAAACCATGAAAATAGTAATGAAATCAGGTATAAGAAGGATGTATTTCTCATGGTTTTCAAGGCAGGACTTCTGTGAAGGTATGCAAGCTATTTTGTAAAAAAATAATATTAACATCTGTTAACCTTTGTTTTAACAAAATATAAGATTGGAATTAGGTGCGGATATAGCTTTTATATTTTTATAGACTTGATGCCTACTGGGCTATGGTTACTGAAAAGAAATCCCTTAAAAAATTCTCCAAAAGGTTGATTTTTATTTATACACGCCGTTTGTGGTTTCTGACTTGTTTTATTTTAGTGTAATTACAATGAGGCCATTTAAATTCGTAATTTTAACCATTATACTTGTAAATGGATAATTATTAGTCAAACCAGAAAAATCAATTATGGTAAAGTTAGTTTTTACATTCGCATTAGCTCTTTTAGGATCACTTGGTCAAGCGCAGACCTGGGAAACACTAAAGCCTGAAGATACCTGTACGGAACGTCATGAATGTTCCGGTGCAGCTGTAAACGGTAAATTTTATTTAATTGGAGGTAGGGGCGATAAGCCTGTGGAGGTTTATGATCCGGCCAATAATAACTGGACAAAGCTTAAAAACACGCCATTTGAAATGCATCATTTTCAAGCGGTAAGTTACAAAGGAAAAATATACGTTATTGGTGCTTTTACCGGTGGTTATCCACATGAAACACCTGTAGGAAATGTCTATATATATGATCCGGAGCAGGATACCTGGACCAAAAGCCACGAGATTCCTGAGGAAAGAAGAAGGGGAGCTGCAGGCCTGGTGGTCTATAAGGATAAATTTTACCTCTTAGGTGGTGCGCAAGATGGACATTGGGCAGACAATAGAGATTATGTAGATGAATATGATCCGAAAACCGGAGTTTGGAAAACACTTCCATCCATGCCAAGACTTAGGGATCATTTTCAAGCTGTAGTAGTTGACGACAAGCTTTATGCAGTAGGAGGAAGGCGTTCTTTTGCAAAAGAAGGTCATGGATTTGAACTTACTTACCCGGAATTGGATGTGTATGATTTTTCCACTGAAAAATGGACAACCCTAGAAAATTATCCCTTACCTACTGAACGAGCGGGAAGTACTACCATTCCTTATAAAGAAGGTTTTTTAGTACTTGGAGGGGAGTCTGATGCACAAGTAAAAGCACATGCTGAAGTTGAATATTTTCATCCCAAAAAAGGATGGAAATTATTGAATCATTTAAATAGAGGGAGGCATGGATTTCCGGCCGCAACAATAGGAGAAAACGTGTATTTGGCAGCCGGGTGTGGAAATAGGGGAGGAAACCCTGAATTGAATAGCATTGAAAAATTAGCTATTGAATAAGGTTTTTTTGGTAATATTATTTGCCTTGTAGCACTACAATTAATTACAACTTATGGTAAAAGGTACACATCAAGCAGTGGAGGATATAAGAAATGATTCTGTTAAGATTTTTATCAACGGAGAGTTTTATGATCGAATTGAGGCGAAAATTTCAGTTTTTGACAGTGGGTATCTTGTTGGAGATGGCGTTTGGGAGGCCTTCCGGGTGCATCAAGGAAAGCTAATATTTATTGATCAACACTTAGATAGGCTTTGGCAATCTGCCAAGGTAATAGGGATTGATATTCCATTCTCCCGAAAAGAATTGATAGCCAATGTCCATCGAACTCTTGAGATAAATGGGATGAGAGACAATGTACATGTCCGCGCCATGCTTACCCGAGGAATTAAAAAAACGCCTTCTCAGGATCCGAGACTTACTATTTCCGGACCTAATCTTGTAATTATAGCAGAATTTAAAGCAGCAGCGGATGAAAGTAAGAATCAAGGTATTAGCCTTTTTACCAGTGCTATTAGAAGAGGTTCACCCGATTACTTAGACCCTAGATTGAATTGCCATAGCAAACTACATGAAGTACAAGCTTTGATCCAAGCAATAGAGGCAGGAGCTGATGAGGCATTGATGTTGGATGTCAATGGCTTTGTTGCTACTTGTAATGCGACCAACTTTTTTATGGTGAAAGGGGAAGAAGTGTGGACATCTACAGGCGAGTACTGTATGAATGGTATCACCAGAGGTAATGTGATTAAGGTTTGTGCTCAGCATGAGATTAAATGCCTACAAAAAAACTTCTCCTTATTTGATGTGTATGGTGCGGATGAGGCTTTTGTTACAGGGACCTTTGGAGGACTTACTCCTGTGGTTAAAATCGATGGGAAACCCATAGGTAATGGAGGTTGTGGCCCTGTTACCTCCAATTTGCGCAAATTATATGAAGGATTGATTGTTGAAGAGTTAAAATAATTATGTCGGATACGAATGACAAGAAAGTGTTTCTATGGTCCGGACCTAGAAATATTTCCACAGCCTTGATGTATAGTTTTGCACAGCGGCAAGATACAAACGTTGTTGATGAACCTTTGTATGCTCATTATCTTAGTCGGTCTCCGGCGAAACCACTTCATCCCGGAGCCGATGATATTCTTTCGAGTATGGAACTCGACGGTGAGAAAGTAATTGAAGAGATGAAGGGCCCGGGATCAAAGCCAGTAACCTTCTATAAGCATATGAGTCATCACCTCATAGGGCTTGACTGGGATTTTATGAAATCCGGAGTCAATGTTATTTTAACTCGAGACCCCAAGGAGATGTTGTTGTCTTTCTCAGAGGTAATAGAGGAACCTAATATGAGGGATATAGGATATGCCATACAATTGAAACTTTTGGAATATTTCACTACTATGAGCCTTCCATTTGTGGTTATAGATGCCAAGAAAGTATTGCAAGACCCGGAAGATCAATTGCGGAAGCTTTGTAATTTTGTTGATATCCAATTTGATCAGGAAATGCTTCACTGGAAAATGGGACCTATACCGGAAGATGGTGTGTGGGCCCAATATTGGTATAAAAATGTACATCTTTCTACTGGTTTTCAGCCTTACCAACAGAAGAATATTGCTTTTCCGGACCGGTTAATTCCTTTGTTAAAGGAGTGCCAACCAATTTACGATAGGCTTTTTCAGGAGGCCCTTTAGTTATTAACTTAGCTTTGGTTTACCCGTTTTATAAAAGTGTGTTATTCACTTTGGCTTTTAAATATGTATGATTTAATAAAGTGAAATTAGTTTGACGTGAGTTTATTGCATTACCGGCTAGCTTAGAAGAGTTAGGCACCTACTAAGTCTGTATAATTTGAAGATATTTTTTAAAAATTCTCGAAATAATAGGGGAGAGACCAGTTAATACAAGATATTTTAAGAAACCTTGGGGTGCTTACTTGCATTGTCGTTTATTAAAACATAATTTTGATACTTATTCCTTCCGCCTGGGATTTTAGAGATAAATGGTAATCCTCCGGGCTAGCAAATCAAAAGTTTATACATAATAGGTACCGCCTACTAAATTGAAATAAGTATACAAATGGAAAATGACCAGCCTGTAGAAGTAAATATTACGCCCAAAGGGTTAATCTATTTGCCAGAGACTGCCAAAGGGTTAAAGTGTGTTTCAGAAACTAAGATTGAAACAATGTTCTATACTCCTGGACAAAACCCTGAAGAAAACCTTAACTATAAGTTTTTGTTGCCGGCTTTGGATCAAATAAAAGGACAAGATTATGACTATGTCATAGGGTTTGATTCTGATTTATCTAGAACCATTATTGGCTACCCCAACGCAGAGGGAAGATTCTTGGTTTTCAATGCCCACCAGCAAGGTGCAATTTTCACCCATACCTTTTTAGCCGGAAATTCTTTTCCTTCAATGGATGAAGAAAAAACCAAATTGGTTATTAAGGGGATTGTTCTTTCCCAGCAAATTGATAAAATTGTAACCAAAAATAATGGGGCATATAAGGAATCACATGCCGGATATGAAGACCTTAAAGAAAAGATTTTAGAAATTGAGGATCCTATTGAGTCTTATTTGGCTTTTGATGAAAGGAACCATGTGATTCTGGATCTTGATAAGAACAAAAACATTGAGCTACAAATTTCATTGATTGAAGAATTGGTGAAAGAATTGAAAGGAAAAGAAAAAAGTCTGTTTGATTTTCATGTAGACCTTCAAATCAGGTACAAACTGTATGGAGAGAAGACCTTCAACATAACCTCTGAAGGTGAAAACAAGAAAATATTTGATAGATTTAGGACAAAGCCACCATCCGATGCCATGCATGAGGAGTTGGTAAGTATTTCTGATTATAAGAAACAGTTGTTCTTTAATAAGCTTACAGGTAGAAAAAGTGAGCCGGAATTAAGGCAAATGGATATTGTTCAGTTAGACTATAGTAGTGGCCTAAAGATCAGCGTGGAATTAACCGAAGGGGGAAGCAAACTCTTTTTACATTTAAGTGATTATACGGATTGTTATAACAAAGATTCCTTTGCCAACGCTAGGAAAGGTATCAATGACAGACTTCTAAAGATTGTGGTCTCTTTAGGTAAGATGGTTATCGACGTTAATTAATAATTCTTTGTCCGAATATCTAGCGATATTACAAATAGTATAAGAAAAAATAAAAAGGAAAACGAGCATTTTTAGTTCTTGTTTTCCTTTTTTACTTTTATCAAGGGTGGATTCTAGAAAAATCCATCAATGGTTGGTCTAAGCTCGCATAGACTATTTCCGAATGATAAGGCCATGACTATATGGGAAAGCCTATTACCAATACTGAAAAGAGGTAGTGCTTCCAAAATTAGTTGCAAATGATAAGCTAGCCCTTTTGATGTAAATCCATTGATTTAGCACAGGGAGATCTATAATGTACTCATCAAATAAATTTTAAACTAGACATTTATAAGTTATGCTTACTATAAAAGAACGTGATTTCAGCTGGATGAATTCTCCAAAGCAATGGACTGAGGAAAATGGGGTATTGTCTTTGATGACAGATGCTGAAACAGACTTTTGGAGAAAAACGCATTATGGGTTTATTAAAAACTCAGGTCATTTTTTATATACGGATCAGGACGGAGACTTTGAATTATTGGTTCAATTTTCGGGAAAATACACGGATCTTTATGATCAAGCAGGTCTAATGATCCTATTGGATAATGAAAATTGGATCAAAGCCGGTATCGAATATGTAGATGGTATTCAAAATGCCAGCGCAGTAGTTACAAGAGATTGTTCAGATTGGTCTGTAGTAGCATTAAAAGATAGCCCTTCCACCTTTTTTATCAAAGCCAAAAGAGGTAATGATTATGTGGAAATTAGCTACAGCTTAGATGGAAAGGATTTTCAGTTGCTAAGACAAGCTTATTTTCCTCCTGCCCGATCACTGCGAATAGGTTTTATGGCCGCATCTCCGAAAGGCAAAGGCTTTGATCTTGTATTTAATGATTTTAAAATAATTGAAACTATACGGGAATAAGTTATTTTTCGGAATTACTATTTAGAGTATTTGGATGTGTTTTTATTTGGTCCAATATATATTGGGCAATATTTCCCCCTTGTTGCATGCCTACTTCTATGGCATCTCTAAAATGAATACCACCGAACAATCGTGAAATTGCAGCCTCATTGGATGCAATAAGAAAGGAGTCAAAAGCTCGCTCCGGTAATCCAAAGTATACTTCTGAGGTATCGATAAATTTGAAATTATCACCAAAATAAGAGGTGAGTAGGACAGCGGAGGTTTTGGAAATCACACTATGTCCACTGGTGTATTCCGGAAATGGAGGGGTTTGTAAGATAGGACGCCATGCT
This sequence comes from Cyclobacterium sp. 1_MG-2023, assembly GCF_030546805.1. Classification (GTDB taxonomy): domain Bacteria; phylum Bacteroidota; class Bacteroidia; order Cytophagales; family Cyclobacteriaceae; genus Cyclobacterium. Next base: position 421,081 of record NZ_JAUOPC010000002.1, read on the forward strand.
TCATCAATAAGCCTGTTGATAGCTGTAAGAGGCCTTATCCGATCACTCCTGTACTTTTCATCCCAGCAACTAATGAAAGCATCATGAAGGCCCAGGGCCACAAGGGTATGTATATATAAGCTTTCATTAAAGTTTAGTTTTGCCTTTTGGCTGGCTATACCTGTAATACCCATCCAATGACCTCCCGGAGAGATTTTTTTCAGTCCAATGGCCATGTGTCCACTGTAAGAAACATTAAAAGGGTTGCAATCCCAAAAGTTGGCGATTAACCGCTGTTCTTCTGTCAAGTTGGAGGTGACGTCATAGATTTCTGTCAATTGCTTGAAGAATGAGCTGTTCTCATTTTCTGAATAAGCTGCAGGAGGGGCAGGGCTGAAAGCATCGGCACTGTTTATAAAAAATGGCCTGATCGTTCTCCACTCAGGGTCTATGGCTGCCAAATAAGCTGGGGGTGTAGGGTACCATTTCTCCTTGTCATTGGTGGGACTATATCTTTTTAGTGTACTTAACTGTTGGTACCCATCCTTACTGGCATATTCCAATACAATGGAAGCTATTTTTTCTGCATAGCTTATGCCTTTTTTGATCTCCTTTTTCTTTAGGAATCTGTTTTTTGAATATTGATTAACCAGGTTCTCTTGGGTATTAGCAAGTTTTTTTCCTGAAGGCATAATGTTTTTACCAACTTCTAACATTGCGTAAGTTGCAGCAAATGCCAGACTCATATTACTTGGTTCAATGGTTATTTCCATTTCCAAATCAGGTAGTGGCGCATTGAAATGCTCAACTATCGGTAAATTATTCAAATTTGGTTCATAATTGAATGCCAAATAAGCTGCCAAGAGAGAGTAACTGTAAAACCTAGCTGCTCCCGGAGGGCTAGTCACATCAGTAACCATAATATCAGTAATTGAAAATAGATGTTCAATCATTTTGTCTCGAACAAATATTTCCTTTTCAGCGGTGGTTTTTTGCGCAAATAGATTACCGGTAAGTGTTAAAAAAAGTAATGAAAGAATGATCGGGTTTTGTTTTTTTGTCATATTGGGTGAAATTGTATTTTTAAATATATTTAAAAATCGCTTAAAGGCAAATATTCACTCTGCTCTTTGTGCCTAAAAATAGAATCAGAAACAAATCTCAGGAAGGGGTTGAGAAAGTGAGGAAAGCCATCTTTTGAAAACAGTATTTGGTTATTGCTACCCTATTGCTTACAGAGGATATTTATGCGAGAAAAAAGATTAATCAAATTAGGTAAAGAAAGTATCTGGAAATTCGCAGAAAAAAAAATATCCCTCCAAAGGGAGGGATACAAATGCTGGTTAAAGGTAAATGGAAGATGTTTTTTAACTCCATTTAGGACATGGATATCCTTAAACAATTGGATTGGTAATATTTACACTTTCTCCCATATTCATAAGGTATTTATTTTCTTCTACCAAAGAGATAGCGCCAAGTATGGCTGAATCATTTGACCCCGAAACATAAACTTTTAAATTTTCCGAGATAGGTAGATAAGGAAAAGCATCAATTACTTCTTGCATGCCTTTTTCGAAATAAGGGAAGGCTTTCCTTATTGAACCTCCAAGCACTATGGCTTCAGGGGCAAAGGTAAGCATCAATCTGTAAATAAGTGCCCCAATATGTTTTCCAAAATCATAAAATATATTGATCGCTTCTTGATCGCCTTCACTTGCTTTTTTGGCTAGTTTTTTAGCACTAATGTGGTGTTTTTCTTTAAAAAACTTACTCCCACAATAATCTTCAAAGGTTCCATCCAAATAGGGAATCGCTCCCCATTCGCCTGCTCCACATAATTTGCCTGTATACAAATGACCATTGGCTATAATGCCTGTGCCGATTCCTGTACCTAAAGTGATACCGATGACATGTTTGTGAATATTGGAAGCGCCAAATTTATATTCTCCCAATGCGAAACAATTTGCGTCATTGTTTATGGCCACTGGAACTTCAAACCGCTCTTCCAAATATTTTTTCAGGTTAACATTATGGAAAGATGGGATGTTTGCCAAGTTATATATTATTCCATTTATAGGGTCAACCAGACCGGGAATCCCTATTCCGATGGCTTTAAAATTAAAATGTCTGTAGGCTTCGACTTGCTGGGAAATGGTTTCTAGGATTTCATCTTTTGGGGACTTCGCAGGAGTTTTTATTTCCTTGCTTTCTGTCAAGCTTCCATTTCTAAATAATCCTGAACTTATTTTAGTACCCCCAATGTCCAAACCTAGCACCATATTGTTTACTTTCATTTTTACTCCCAAATTTCAGGCTATACCTGATTACCATTAATATTTACCTTCTATTGACCTTCAATGGCACAAAAGCATTGTGTCAATCTTTTCCATATTGATTACCAAATTCGTCCATGAAAATGTTTCATAGACGAATTTGATAAGTCAACAATGTGTATTAAAGCATACCTTCGGTTGATTTTTCTAATTCTCTAGCTTCAACCAAGAAGTCTTCCACATCCATTTCCCTGAAGAAAATCAGGCCATGGCTGGATCTAACTTTCGCAGATTGATGTTGGTAGAAATAGTTTTTACCAAGGAGAAGTTGCACATCGCTTAATTGGTCTACCCAAGTGTTTTTAGCTAGGGTACTAAATTTACCATTGTGTGCATAACTTGGGAATGAGGCATTTACCTGACTCAAATAGCAATTTGAAAAGGAATCTTCCATAACCGATATGTCACCTAAAGAAACAGGGACTATAACATTAGATTCCGCCGCATCAAATTTAAACCAGACATTCCTATATCCAATGATTTTGAAATCACTCAAGTCTTCTTCCAAACTCCACTGCCTTACAGCTTCAGCAGTTGCTTGTAATACTTTATAATGCGTATCTGGGCCACTGCCTTCAGGGTCTAATGTTAAACTAAGTTTGGTAGGCTTAATTTCCCTAAGCATATTCAAGATAGGTTCTACGTCCCGCTTCTTGTCAGGCTGTTCAGTAAAGATATCCCCTGTGTAAAATCCTAACCTTAGGTGATGAACATTTTTAACTTGAACGCCAAAATGAGCCCATACGAGTTCCTCTTCAAACTCCCTAATCATACCTTTTAAGGTCTGTATATTTTTAGGGTTCTTCTCTCCATCATAAGAGTTTTTAAGGACTGTTATGATTTCGTTAATCTGTTCTCTGAGTTCTTGGGTAGATTTGATGCCGAAGGTAAATACAATTGCCCTTACCAATCGATGGCATAGGCCTCTAAGCCTTTCTTCTGCATTATCTGAGGCTACATTTGTTAAATAATGGTACACATCTTTGTCCATTTTTAATTTATAGCCTGAGGTATAAAAATCTTCGAAGTTAACCATTTGAATCCTGCCATTGTCCAAAAACCTTTTGGTACTTCTTAAGGTTTCTATAACAAATGTGTTGGTTACAGCGGTGAAACCTGAGGTCAATACGGCAAAATGAGCCTCATTGCTGATCTCATGCAATTGCTTGGTGATCTGAGGTAAAATACCTAGAGAAATATCATCGTGGTGAGGTCCGGTATGAAGGAATACTTCATTCTTCTCCTCCTTCATTCCCCTGTCTATTTTCTCACTGATGCTTTTGATTACATTTTTTACTGTATTTTCATTCAGGTCAGGAATTTGACTGGTGTACTTGTCATCCTTTAGATCTTCAAGGGTGATTCTATGACCATACTTTTGAAGTTTTTTGCAAAGTTCCAATACTGAACGTTCTGTTTTCGTATCGTTCCATTCTCCTTTAAAATAGTATTGATCAGTACTGTCTGTTAATTTTGAACCGGCTCCTTTTGTAATATAGAACCTTCCATTCTTTAGCTTCTGCAAGACAGTTGCCGGATAAATATTGGTCATGGATTGCTCCAAAGATTCCTTCACTATACCTGCTTTGGCCTCTCCGGCAGCGATGATAATGGCTACAGCCTCAGGATTATGAACAATGGTGTCCAACCCGATAGTGATTACAAGTCGATTTGCAGATATTTCTATTCCACCTAAATCACCTGCTGCTACGGCTTGCGTTTCAAAGTTGGTTTCAGTAAGTCTAGTAGTAGAGAAGATATCAGATCCACGGGTGTTGAAGGCAATATGGCCATCTGGACCTATTCCTCCTAAGAAGAATCCGATTCCTCCTTTTTCACGTATTTTTGCTTCGTATTCACCACACCATTGGTCAATCAAATAGATGGATTCTTGTTGAAGTTTTTCAAGAGGAGTTTTGTATTCTCTAAAACGTAAAGATAGATCTACCTTAGAATCAGGAAATATCTCCTTGTAACTTTTTCCTTCAGCAAGGAGTATTTCATCAGAATTTATAAGCAAAGCTTTTTTCGGATCCAGACCAAAACCCTCAATATAAAACTTGTTTACATAATGGTGAAAGCTGTTGTTCTGTTCTGCAGAAATAGGATAAAATTCATCAATCTGCACAAAATGTAAACCATTTAATACCGGCTTCTTGCAGTCAATTAATCCATATTTTTTTCTTATTTCCAGGCCTTTCTTTTCTTCCCAATTTTCAAGAAGAAACTTGGTCCACTTGATAAAGTATTCCGGAGTTTTTCCTGTAGGTAGACTGATAACCCCATCTGGGTTTGTTGAAGCCCATTCTAAAAATCTGCAGGCAGTAAGGAGTCCCAGTTTTGGGAAATTATCAACCGTAAGATAGGGTATTTTGGTAGTGATCTTCTCTACATCTGAATCTTTAAAGAAGGCCTCTTCGGTCTTGGAAAGTGGATAATTCGCTAACATATGCTTGTATCTATTTTGTTTTAATTTATTGTGAATTAATGGTGTCCTCAAAAATATGCTCATTAACTATGGCAATTGCTCCTTTAAGTCCAACCTCCATACCTAATTGAGAAAGCTCAATTGAGGTTTTTTCTCTTAACTTGGCCATACTGTATATATTCAAGGCTTGTTGAATAGGGGTAGTAATGTACTGCTTGGCTTCTGCTATTGCCCCACCTAATATGATCAACTCAGGGTTTAACAACTGAATAAGTATGGCTATACCTCGCCCTAAATCAAGACCTACATCAGACAAAATACTAATTGCTCTTTGATCTCCGGCAATTGCTGCTTCAACAACAGTGGAAGGCTCTAAGTTTTCTTCCTTACCATCACTTAATTTGGCAAGAATAGAGTCCTTGTCTAATAATATGGCTTCCTTAGCCAATCGGACTACTGCTCCACCTGACGCAACTGCTTCTAGACAACCTCTTTTGCCGCAGGTGCAACTTATTTCTTTGGCATCAAATAAGGGCGAGTGGCTGAACTCACCGGCAAATCCTGAGTAACCTCGATAAAGTTTTTCGTCTATGATAATTCCAAGGCCTATTCCCCAATCAACAAAAATCCCCATAACGTTTTTATTGGAACCTTTGTTGGCAAATTTAAACTCAGCAAGGGTTTTTGCTCTCGCATCATTTTCAATGAAAACTTTCCTTGAAAATTTTTCCTCCAACTGATCTTTTAAAGTTTTTTTACCTGATTTTAGGTACGTGTGGTTTACTCCGGAAACACTGTCAACCAAACCTGGCATACTAATTCCTACTGCAATTACCTTCTCCTCCGGGATTCCGGATGAATGAATGATTTTCATCGAAAAATCATAAATAGCATCCAAAGTTTCTAACTCATTATTAAGTGATAATTTGATGGATTTAATTTCACTTACTTTTTCATTTTTAGTATTGTAGATGGCTGCCTTGGCCCCAAATCTGTTCAAGTCTATACCTAATATATAAAAAGAATCAGGTGCAAGACCGTAAAGATCAGGTTTTCTTCCTCCTTGGGACTGGCCACGGCCTTCCTTGATGATGATTTTTTCTTCTAATAAATCTGTCAGCAATAGATTAACAGTTGGTAGACTAATGCCTACCAATTGGCAGATATTACTGGCAGTATTATTGCCTAGCGTATATAGCTCTTTTACTATCTTTAGCTTGTTGATATAGTTCTTAATTTCAACTACACCTTCCTTCTTATCCAGGACAATCTTCGGGTCTATTAAATTCATAGGATAAACTTTGATGCAAAATAATAAAAATTTTATTTAATTAAGGCAACTTAAACAAAAAAATCTACATTTTCTAATAAGTACTATTTAATTTAAATCAAGCTTCTTTGGCTTGTGCCCAAAAAATTAAGGCTGAAAAAGCCTATTAATGCCTTAAAGGAAACATTTGTAGGATTAATTTATTTCAAAATAATTGCATATCACCAATCAATTTTTGAAAAAAAATAATCATGTTTGTTTCAATACTTTTTCAAAAATAAGTAAGAAATAAAAATATTCTATGAAAAGCAGACGGGAATTTCTTCAAAGGGCATTACTTTCTTCACTGGTTATTAGTCCATTTGCAAATCAGGTGACGGCATTTGCTGATACCGGGAAAATAAATAAAAGTATAAGTAAAAAGGGGGCCCAAGTATTGTCCACCTGGAATCATGGAATGGCTGCCAATGAGATAGCTTGGCGTATTTTATCAGCCAATGGTGATGCATTGGATGCCGTGGAAGAGGGGGTTAAAGAGACGGAAATTGACAAGAAGGTGCTTTCAGTAGGACTAAATGGGATTCCTGACAGGGAAGGTATCGTCACATTGGATGCTTCTATAATGAAAGGAGACGGATCATGTGGTTCAGTTGCATTTGTAAGGCAGGTGAAACATCCCATCACCTTGGCTCGCTTGGTAATGGAAAAAACACCTCATGTAATGCTGGTAGGTGAAGGCGCACGACAATTTGCCATTCAGGAAGGAATACCTTTAGAAAAAGAAGAACTAAGTGCTGGGGCAGAAAAAGCGTATAATAATTGGAAAAAAAATGCCCAATACAAACCAATAATTAATGTTGAAAATCATGACACTATAGGGATGATTGGTATGGATGCTTCCGGAAAGCTGGCAGGATCCTGTACCACAAGTGGCTTGGGATACAAAATGCATGGTAGGGTAGGAGATAGCCCCATTATAGGTGCAGGATTGTTTGTTGATGAAGAAGTTGGAGCTGCCACAGCCACAGGGCTGGGAGAAGAGGTAATTCGCATTTGCGGCTCGTTTTTAATTGTAGAATTGATGCGGCAAGGGAGAACCCCACAAGAGGCATGTGAGGAAGCAGTGAAAAGAGCGGTCAGTAAATGTAAAGATTTAGACAATACTCAGATTGGTTTTCTCGCCTTGAATAAAGAAGGAGATTTTGGCGCTTATTCTATTAGACCCGGATTTAATTTTGCTCGGCACCATGCTTCTGAACAAACCATGATTGATTCAAAAAGTTGGTTTAAATAATTACTTTTATAAGCATGAAGAAGATTTTGTTAGAGTCTCCTGTATATACTTTAGAGGCAGCTTTACTAGCTGTAGAAAATGGCGTAGACAGATTGGAGCTATGTGCTGATTTTGGCGAGGGAGGTACTACTCCAAGCTTAGGATTGTTAAAGGTGATAAAGAGCCGGGTTGAGGTCCCTGTTTTTGTAATGATCAGACCAAGAGGAGGTGATTTTGTGTATAGTGAGTTGGAAATAGCTGTAATGAAAGAAGATATCAAATCATTCTTGTCTCAGGGCGCTGATGGATTCGTTTTTGGTATATTAAATAAAGCAGGAAAGGTAAACCAAGCAGATTGTCTGCAACTTGTCCAATCCGCTGAAGGTAAACCTTGCACCTTTCATAGGGCTTTTGATGTAGTGGATGATAAAAAAGTTGCTTTAGAAGAAATAATCCAGTTGGGGTTTAAAAGAATCTTGACATCCGGAGGAGAAAATAGTGTGATGGAAGGCATGCCTTTGATTTTGAATTTGTTAATGCAAGCCAAAGGTCGAATAATAATTTTACCCGGTGGAGGATTAATGCTTCAGGACATAGCTGATTTAAATATGACTGGATTACTAAAAGAGATACATGCTTCCTGTAAGCAATTTAGACCTTCTGCTTTGCAGGGTGTCAATGATCATTTAAGACTCTCTCAAATGGAGGAGACTGAAGGGATGGTGTTGACTGTAGCCCCCAATTTGGTGAAAGAGCTGGTGGCTTATCTGAAAAAGCTGTAAGATTTTTATCCCCCCCTCAATATTCAAGATGTGTTCTAAGGGTGAAATCATTATAGATTTCAATCCTTAAAATTAAATTCTTATTGAGGATGAAAATATCATGAAAAGGTTAATTGAATAGTCTGTTTGACTTTCGATTAACCTTATTTTTATTTTATATTCTCAATTATTTTGGTGTTAAAGTTTGCTTTTGTGAGGAAAATTTAATATATTATTCCCTCACAATAAACCCTATAAAGATGGTAAAAAGTTTTCAGGGGGTAAGACAAGCCCCACCAAAAATTAGTGATCAACCGATTTTGGTCAACGATTTTATGACCACAAATTTGATCACCTTTAGAGCAGAGGATACCATAGATCATGTCATAACGGTGCTTACAAGAAAGAGAATCTCAGGGGCGCCGGTGGTAGATGATAATGGTAGATTGGTAGGTATGATTTCAGAAGGAGATTGTCTTAAGGAAATCATTAAAGGTCAATACACCAATACGCCTAAGTTTCCGGCATCAGTGGCTGAACATATGACAACAGAGGTATATACCTTGCCACCGGAAATTTCAATATTTGATGCAGCAGATCGGTTTTTAACCATGAAAATTAGAAGATTTCCGGTGGTTAAAGACGGAAAGTTAATAGGTCAGATAAGTGTTAGCGACATTGTCAGAGCCATGCCTAAATTAAAGGCATCCACTTGGTAAGTTAAATGAATAACCAGTATTTTTTAAATATACCCTACAAGGGAGTAAACAGCTAGTCCCACCCATTCTTTGGTTAATTTATGCCAAGCTACCAGTGAGCCTACATCCGGTTGAACGATTGATTTAAAATTCAGCCTCGGTACTTTTCCATAAAAATCTACAGGGAAGGTATCGGGGTTTAATCCAACCTTTAAAAAACAGGCTTTAGCTCTTTTCATGTGAAAAGCGGAGGTAATCAATAGCAACTTTTCTGAGGACTCCAATCCAATTTTATGTGATCTAATGATTTCCTCACTAAACAGAGCATTTTCCCTTGTGTTTACGGCTTTTGTTTCTGTAATAATATCGGATTCTTTTACGCCTGCCCAGATCATAAAATCCCTTAAGGATTCTGCTTCTGATAGCGGGTGAACCGGGTCATAGCCCAAGCCTCCGGTAATCAATACTTTCTTTATTTTCCCCATTTTATACAGTTGTACAGTATGGGTAGCTCTGTCGGCTCCTCGTGTAAAATAGGTCCGGTCTTTTGGGAGCATATTAAGGTTGGTGACTCCGGTCAGGACTATACCCAGTTCATAGCTTGGCAAAGAAGAAAGCTCTTTGGGTTTGGGTTCCCATTTATGGATTGCCCAATTGGCAATATAGCCATTGGAAAAGAATAGAAGCAATATTATCCCGGTAGGTAATAGTATTTTACCCCAAGATTTTTGTTTAAAAACAAAGCCTAAAAGGATGAGTATTAAACAAATATTAAAAGGCATTATCAAAAAACTAAATAATTGTGAGATATAAAAAAACATTGTCGCTTTATTTTTTTGGTTGCTTATGGGGCTTTAATTGGCACCCAATTTCAAAATTATTCAATAATTGGTTATTGTCTGACACTTTTCTTCATAACTTCACTTTGTAGGAAAGATTTAAGCTTAAATTTTTCTCATTTTAATTCCTTAAATGATTGGTTTAAATGATTACAGAAGCTCCTTTACAAATCTATAAATCCTCTGCAGGTTCCGGGAAAACCTATACCCTCACGACGGCCTACTTGAAGTTAGCCCTTGAGTCTCCGACTGCTTTTACTCGAATTCTGGCGGTGACCTTTACCAATAAGGCTACTCAAGAAATGAAGGACAGGATTATCAAAGAGCTAAAAAGACTTAAGGAAGTGGTGGACCCCGATGAAACCATGCACAAAGAGCTCTTAGAGAAATGGCAATTGTCTCCGAAAGAATTGTCCGTAAGGGCCGATAAGGTTTTGACCAGTATCCTTCATAATTTTGGTTCTTTTTCTGTGAGTACAATTGATAGTTTTTTCCAAAAAGTCATTCGGGCATTCGCCAGAGAAATTGACTTACAAGCCAAATTTGATGTTGAGTTAGACTTAGACGGTGTCATGACTCGAATGGTAGACAGGCTGATGTTGCGGGTAGCTGAAGACCCAGAGCTACATAAATGGATGGTAGAGTTTTCAATCAGCAAGATTACAGAAGGGAAATCTTGGGACGTAAGAAAATCTATTGAGGACTTGGGAAAAAAGATCTTTTTAGAAGACTTTAAAATTGTTCAAAAAGAGGTGGGGGCCTTCTTGGAGAATCCGGATACTTTTAGAGAATTCAAGGAATTTATATTTGGACAGAAGCAGGTTATTATAGATAAGGCCTTGGAATTAAGAGCTACAGCTCAGGCTATCCGAGATAAAAATGGACTTTCTTGGGAAGATTTTTCCGGTGGATCTAAATCCTTCAGTAAGAAATTTGATCAATTGGGTAAAAAGGAAGACCCTATTCCAACGCTTACAGATGCCCAGGCAAAATTGCTTCTTGGGCCGGAAAAGTGGTACACCAAAACAAGTAAACTTAAAACTGCTATTGAATCGGCCTATGCAGAAGGATTAGGTGATGTTTTGCATCAGTTTGAACCTCTTAAACGGAGCTGGAATACCTTGGACTCAATATCTAAGAACTTATATACCTTTGGTTTATTTGGCTATCTATTAAGGGAGTTGAAGGAATTGAAAGAAGAGGAGAATTTGCTGCTGATTTCTGAAACAAATGATTTTCTTAAATCCATTACAAGTGACAACGATACCCCCTTTATCTATGAGAAAGTAGGCAATCGTTACCAACATTTTTTGCTGGATGAATTTCAAGACACTTCTGGGTTTCAGTGGGCGAGTTTTCGTCCGCTTTTACTGAACACACTCTCAATGGGTAAAACCAATTTGGTGGTAGGGGATGTCAAGCAATCCATTTATCGCTGGAGAGGTGGAGAGATGCGGCTGTTAATGGAGCAGGTAGAGAATGACCTTGGAGGTTTCGGTATAGATGTGAAAAAGTTGGATACCAATTTTAGGAGTTTGCCAAATATTGTAGCCTTTAACAATACTTTGTTTTCAAATTTATCAAAACTACTAAGCGATCATTTAAGGACAGTTTTGGATGATGCCTCTATGGATCGAATAGAAAAGGCCTATGGTGATGTATTGCAGAAAATTTCCCCTAGACAAAAAGCCAAAGGAATAGAAGGTAAGGTTTCACTGTCTTTTATTGAGACTGATAAGGAGACCAAATACGACGATGTAATTTTGAATTTATTACCGGAGAAGGTTGAAAAATTATTAGATCAGGGCTACCAATTGAAGGACATCGCCATTTTGGTGAGGAAAAATAACCAGGCGGCTCAGATTGCAGATGCCTTTATGTCCTATGCTGAAGAAAACAGAGGAAACGGTTACAGGTATGATGTGCTATCTGATGAGGCATTGTTTCTTACTAGAGCATCTGTTGTGAAATGCCTACTGGCGGCTTTAGGGATAGTAAATGATGCAGAAGACTCGCTGGCTGAAAAGACTTTTTGGATACAATTGGCCAGAATAAGAGCTATCCCATTTAACCATGTCTTATTTAGGAATGATAGTTTGCCCGAGGAATTTAAGGGCTTAAAAGAAAGCTTTTTCCAACAGCTACCGCTTTTTAGGAAGTTGCCACTGATGGACTTGGTGGAAGCTATAATTGATTTGGTCGATTTGAATGAAGGCGCAGGTGAACTTGCTTACTTGTCCGGTTTCAAAGAAGCGGTATATGATTTTATTGGCAAAAACAGAGCTGATTTAGGTGGCTTCCTTAATTGGTGGGAGCTAAAAGGCTATAAAAGGACGGTGAAAATTCCGGAAGAGTTTGACGCTATTCGTATTCAAACCATCCATAAATCTAAAGGTTTACAATACAAGGTTGTGCTTTTACCCTACTTGGATTGGAAGCTGTTCGATACCGGGAAAGAAAACATTATTTGGACCAAGTACGATTGGGATGAAAGCTTACCTCCGGCGATAGTGCCTTTAACGGTAAGATCTCAATTAAAAGATTCAGCATTTTCAACTGCATATTTAGAGGAGAATTTAATGAATCATCTCGATTCCCTAAACATGCTGTATGTGGGATTTACCAGAGCAGAAGAGGTGCTAATTGCAATGGCGCCTTTCAGTAATCCAAATAAGAAGGATAAATTAACAACAGTGGCTGACCTACTTCGCGAAGTGATGCAATTTGGCGCCCAAGAAAATGAATTGTTGGCTTTTAAAAAGTACTATAACAATGAGGAAAAAGAATTTGATTTAGGAGCTTGGCACCGGAATGAATCCAAAAAAGAAGCCTCGGCTCCTTCTCAACCCATGGTATGGAAATACAAACCTTGGGAAAAATCTCTGGAAGTCAAGCAGGCTTTTGGAGAATTTGAAGCCTCAGAAATTGTAACCAAAAGAGCTTTTGGGGTTCTGGTTCACCGAATTATTGAAAAATCTCGAACCAAGAAAGAATTTTTTCTTGAATTACAAAGTATGTTTTTTGATGGGGCAATTACTGAAGAGGAAAGACAATTATTGGAAAGCCAATTCCACAACCTTTGCCAAATAGAAATATTTAATTCTTGGTTTGATGGCTCTGGAAAAGTACTTACCGAACAAGGTATATTCCTTCCGAGTGGTGAACACAAGCGTCCGGATAGAATTATTTATTATCAAAAAGAGATAGCAGTCGTGGATTTCAAAACCGGAGAAAAGAGAGCCTCTCACACTTCACAAGTATTGGAGTATGTCAAGTTGGTAAAAGACATAGAAAAGGGAATGCCTATACATGGATATATCTGTTACATAGAAAGTAGCTCAATTGAAAAAGTTGTTTAAATGGAAGGGTTTTTAAAGCGAACTGCAGCTGAATTGCTGCAGAGAGGATTAGATGTTAAAAATATTCAGGTTGTCTTGCCTAACCGTAGAGCAGGTTTATTTTTCACAAAGTACCTCGGACAGTTGGTTTCTCGGCCGACCTATATGCCCAAGGTGATTACTATAGAAGATTTTTTCTATGATATTATAGGCAAAAGGCCTGCTGATAAATTAAGCCTGATTTATGAATTGTATAAAGTTTTCAAATCCCTTTCCGGTAGTAATGAGGCCTTTGATAGGTTTTACTTTTGGAGTGAGATGATTCTCAAAGACTTTAATGATCTGGATCAATTTTTGGTCAGTCCTGAAAAACTATTTGTCAACTTAAAGGAGCAAAAAATTCTTGAAAGTGACTGGAGTTTCCTTTCTTCGGACCAAATCGAATTGATTCAGGCCTTTTGGGCTTCATTTGAAAGTAGAGATAGGTTTCACCAAGAGAAATTCCTGAGATTTTGGGATGTCCTATTCCCCTTGTATCAAGGTTTTAATTCTTCTTTACAAACATTGGGCTTAGCTTATGGGGGGAGTATTTATCGGGAGGTAGTAGAAAATTTGGACAATGTACCTCCCTCGGATATGAAGACTTTCTTTGTAGGATTCAATGCTTTTACAGGAGCAGAAGAAAAACTTATCAAGCATTATGTTAAAAACTTTGGAGCAGAAATCTATTGGGATATTGACCAGTATTACCTAAATGCGAGCAGCCAAGAAGCAGGTATGTTTTTTAGGGATTATAAAAAAGATAAAATTCTTGGGCCTACTTTTCCTGAAATTACTCCAAATAAAATTGTGGAGAAAGAAAGACAAGTCAAAACCTATGCTGTTCCTTTAAAAATCAATCAGGCCAATATGGTGGGGGCTATATTGGAAGCCATCCCCCAAAAAGGAGAAAATTGGGAAGAGACAGTGGTAATTCTACCTGATGAGCAGCTTCTTTTTCCTGTTTTAAACCTTTTGCCCGACAACGTGAATAAAGTGAATGTAACCATGGGCTATCCTGTCAAACATACTCCCATTTTTACTTTTTTGGAAGCAGTGGTTGATTTGCAGAGGTACAGTAAAATTGTGAATGAGGAGTTAATGTTTTACTACAAGCCTGTCAAGGAATTATTGTCTACTGTATATTTATATGACCATGCACCGGAATTTTCTCAACATTTAATTGATGAATTTTCCAAAAACAACACCTTGTATGTGTCTTCAAAGGTTTTAAAGGAAGGTGGACCATTGTTTGCCCAAGTTTTTCAGCCAATGACTACGACTAACTTGATGGACAATATGCTAGGTTTAATCAAGATGTTGGCAGACCCCTTGGAGGAAAACAGTATGGAGCGAACCTACCTATTTCAGTGTTTCAAACAAATGAATAGGTTAAAGGTAATTGTGGATAAAGAAATTAAAGAAGAAGTTAACATTGCCTTCTTATTAAGAATTTTTAAACAAGTCTTCGGAGAAATCAAACTTCCGTTTAAAGGCGAACCATTGCAAGGTTTGCAGTTGATGGGAGTGCTGGAGTCTAGAAACTTGGATTTTAAAAGAGTTATCATTTGTAATATGAATGAGGGTAGTTTTCCTCCTTCTAACTCCATGAACTCGATGATTCCGTTTAATTTGCGAAAAGCTTTTGGTATGCCTATCCAAGAGCAAAATGATGCCATATACGCATACACCTTTTATAGGCTTTTGCATGAAGCACAAGAGGTTCATTTGCTTTATACCACTGCCGGAGAGCAAGGTAAGGTCAATGAGAAAAGTCGGTACATCCATCAGCTTCAAATAGAGATGAATCAGGATGGCGTTCAGAAGGAAGATACCATCACTCATATTCCTGTGAATTTATCACCAACCAGAGCCATTGTAATAGAGAAGGACAAGTCAATTATGGACCACCTTAGAAAATATACTAAGTCTTTAAATGGTGGGTGGGAACCTGTGTCCTTTTCACCATCCGCCCTAAATGTTTGGCTGGATTGTAGGCTTAAATTTTATCTTAGCTATATTGCCGGTATTGATGTTCCTGAAGAAGTGCAAGAAGAAGTGGATCCGGCTATATTTGGTAACCTTGTCCACAAGTCATTGGAAAACTTGTACATGGGATATATTGAAAGGAAAAAGCGTAAGGTATTGCAGGTAAGTGATATTGAGGAGTTAAAAGACTTTGTTTATCCGGCTGTAATGAAAGCCATAATGGAACAATATTTCTTGAAAGAAGAAGAAAACCCTCAACTTACAGGTCAGCTCGTAATTGCCAGAGATGTTTTGCAAAAATATTTACAAGGTGTATTATTGAAAGATAAACTGTCAGCTCCATTTGAAATAATCTCACTTGAGGCAGGTAAAAAATACCGCGCATTTGTTCCTATTCACACCAATGGGGAGGAGTTAACTGTTGCTTTGGGCGGAATTATTGATCGGGTAGATAGAATTGGTGATACGGTTCGATTAATAGACTATAAATCCGGGCAAGATAAAAAGACTTTTAAATCGGTGGAAAGTCTGTTTGACAGGGATAGTTCTGATAGAAATAAGGCTGCTATGCAGACCTTCTTTTATGGCTTGCTATATGAGGCCAACTTTCCGGACAATCAATATTTCCTAAAACCTGCCTTGTTTAATTTGCGTGATATATTTAAGGATGATTTTAACCCTTACCTGCAAGAAAATTATGAGTACAGAAAATACAATGAAGTAAATGATTATGCAGCTTATAGGGAGGCATATGTTTCAAGCTTGAAAAGCACATTGGAGGAGATTTTTGATCAGAGTCAAGTGTTTGATCAAACCACTGACTTAAAAAAATGTGAATACTGTCCTTATGTGGAAATTTGTTCGCGATGATTCTGGTTTACAAATGCTTTCGTAAAAACTGCCTCTTTTATAATGGTTAATTGTCTTGGGTCTTAAAATAATCAATAGAATAGTTTGATGCCAAGACAAATAATTTGGCATTTTGCTTATTTTTGCGAGATAGGGTCTCCTTAGGAAAGGAGCAGAAGCTTATTTGTCCAAAAAGCAATTTTATCAAGAGGTATATCGGATTAGTGCATTTAATATAAAATTGGATCCTGACTAAGGAAGAGTGAATAAAGGTATTTGAAACTGAATGAAAAGATTAATGTTTTTGAGTTGGAATTGAAGTATTGGCAGGGTTTTTTCTTAATTAAAGTTAAGTATTGACATTAATCAGGTAAGTTTTTCTATTATCTACTGCCAATTATAAGCAATCATGGAACATCTTTTTGGAAAAAAAGGGAACAAGTGCCCCTTAGTATGGGTTTAAGATAGAATAATTTTGAGTTTAGGTCAAAAAATAAAAATTTCTAATCTTTAAACTTGGCTTTAAGGTGTTTCGTAATTGAAGAACATAAAGGGTAGAAACAAAATTAATAGGTGGAGAAAGTTAAAAATACTATTATAGTTTTTGTTGATGATGACAAAGTCCAACACATGATCAACAGACGGGTTTTGGAAAAGTTAAATTTGAAGTTGGATGTGTATTTTTTTCAGAATCCATTAGAGGCTTTGAATTGGTTAGTTAAAAATACTGTGGATGTTATCATGCTGGACATAAATATGCCTGAAATGGATGGATGGACTTTTTTGGATCAGATGAAAGCCAAAGGCATTAAGGGAGATGTCAAAATGCTCACTGCATCTTTGGACCCTGACGACCAGGATAAAAGTAAAAATTTTGATCAGATAAGTGGCATTTTGATTAAGCCAATTAAAGAAGAGGATTATTTAGAATTTTTGACCGATTGAATAGATCGGTTGATTTTAAAAATTAATAAGCATCGAAAAGATACAACAATAGTATGGCTGAAAACTTAAAAGGAAATGATAAGGTATTTAGTAGGCGAATAGATAATTTTTTTATTGGGCTGGAAAGAGCCTTTCAGTTTGTTAAGAAATTTTTTATTGAGGTTTGGATACCACCCTATGAATTCAAAGAGGTTATTCGACAATGTTATCGCATAGGTTATAATTCTCTCCCATTAATTTCTCTTACAGGTTTTATTGTTGGGATTGTTTTTACCAATCAGTCCAGGCCTTCACTATCGGAATTTGGGGCTACTTCTTGGTTGCCGTCATTAATTTCTATAGCGGTTGTTAGGGCAATGGGGCCTTTGGTGACAGCCCTTATAGCTGCAGGAAAAGTAGGTTCTAGTATAGGTGCAGAAATTGGTTCGATGAAAGTTACCGAACAAATTGATGCCATGGAGGTTTCCGCTACGAATCCATTCAAATTTTTGGTAGTTACTAGGGTATTGGCTAGTACCTTTATGATTCCAATTTTGGTCTTGTACACAGATTTTGTTGCTTTAATGGGGGCTTTTTTAAATGTGAACGTCAATGAAATGGTCAGTATAAGTACATTCTTTGTACAGGTATTTGATTCCATCTCCTTTCTAGACATCAGCTCATCAATGATTAAGTCATTGGTTTTTGGATTTACCATTGGTATGGTGGGCTGCTATAAGGGCTACAACTCTACCAAGGGGACAGAAGGAGTAGGTAAAGCAGCGAATTCAGCCGTGGTTATGGCCATGTTTTTAATATTTATAGAGGAACTGTTGTCCTTGCAGATTACCAATTTCTTTAGGCAGATATAATATGAAAGATTCAGTAATTCAAATAAGAAACCTTTCCAAGTCCTTTGGAGATATGGATGTTCTTAAAAACGTAAATTTGGACCTATACAGTGGGGAGAATTTGGTGGTTTTAGGTAAATCCGGAAGTGGGAAGTCAGTGTTGATCAAAATCATGGTTGGTTTACTTAAGCAGGACAGTGGATCAGCTATTGTATTAGGTCAGGAAGTGAGTCAATTAAACCAGAAAAAACTCAATGAACTAAGGTTAAAAATCGGTTTTTCGTTTCAGGCAAGTGCTTTGTATGATAGCATGACTGTGAGGGAAAATTTGGAATTTCCTTTGGTTAGGAATGTTAAAAACTTAAGCAAAGCGGATAAAGATAAATTAGTAGAAGAGGTTCTTGATGGGGTTGGGCTTATACAAGCGATAAATCAAATGCCATCGGAATTATCAGGTGGTCAGCGAAAAAGAATAGGTATTGCCAGAACACTTATCCTGAAGCCAGATATAATGCTTTATGACGAGCCCACCGCCGGCTTGGATCCAATTACTTGTATGGACATTAATAATTTGATCAATCAAGTAAATGAAGAGTACAAGACCACCTCTATCATTATTACCCACGATTTGACCTGTGCCAAAGTTACAGGTGACAGGATGGCCGTGTTACTAGATGGACATTTTGGCAATACCGGAAAATTTGAAGAGGTATTTGAGCATGCCGCAGATGGCAGAGTAAAATCATTTTATGACTATAATTTCATCGAACAATGAAGAATGATAATAAGAGATTGGTTACAGTTGGCATATTTGTGCTAATAGGAATCGCAATATTGGTTGTAGGCATCCTTACCCTAGGTGCACAACAGAAAGCTTTTGTCAAAAGTATCAGTGTCACATCTGTATTTGACGATGTGGGAGGTTTGCAAACAGGAAATAATGTATGGTTTTCAGGTGTGAAGATTGGAACCGTAAAAAAGATCAATTTTTATGGGGAATCTCAAGTAGAGATTGAAATGAATATTGAGTCGTCTGCAAAAGAATACATTAAAAAGAACTCCAAAGCGACCATTAGCTCTGATGGACTTATTGGTAATAAAATTATTGTAATTTATGGTGGTTCAGGTCAAGGTCCGGCCATTGAAGATGGGGACGTTTTAACTGCCGAAATGCCACTGGATACAGATAAAATGATGGAAACATTGCAAGTGAACAATAATAACCTGGTGTCCATTACAGAAGATTTAAAGATTCTTACACATAAAATTTCAAGTGGTGAGGGAATAGTAGGTGCTGTTCTAACAGACAGTACTTTGGTGAAGACATTTAAAGCCACTATGCAAAACCTGGAAAGAACTGCCGCCAATAGTAATAGAATGACGGCTGATTTAGCAAAATTTTCGAATGGACTGAATCAAAAGGGTGGATTCGTAGATAAAATGCTAAATGATACCACGCTTTTTGCGAGTTTAAAAACTACTGCAGCGCAGTTGGAGACTACTTCTGCCGAAGCGAGCGATGCAGCGCAAAATTTTAGTAGTGTGAGTGAAAACTTAAGTGATACAGACAATGCCATTGGAATGTTGTTAAATGACAAAGAGTTTGCTGATTATTTGAAAAGCACCATGAGTAGTTTGGATACCGGGGCTGTAAGAATGAACGAAACCCTCGAAGCCCTTCGATACCACTGGTTTTTTAGGAAATCCTTTAGAAAGCGTGATAAAGCTGATGCAGCATCGGAATAAATTGAATAAAAAAAAAGCGGAACTTGTTTCCGCTTTTTTTTATGGCCTTATAATTGATAGCAATAGGTTATATTAGTATATTAGGTAATATATTAAACCGAAATTAATATCCACTTTATAAATAAACCAGTTTATTTTATGACAAAAGATCCATATAAAATTATTAAGAAGCTTCCATCCGCTCAAGGTGATCTTAGTTACTGGAGTCTGGAGGAGTTAAAGAAGCAAGGATACCCTATAAATAAACTTCCTTTTTCAATCAGGATTCTTTTAGAGAATACCCTCAGGAATTTCGATGACTTTGCCATTACCAAGGAAAACATTGAGACCCTTCTCAATTGGAAGCCTGAGCCATCAGAAAAGGATATTCCTTACAAACCCGCAAGAGTGTTGATGCAGGATTTTACAGGGGTGCCTGCAGTAGTAGACATTGCCTCCCTTCGTGCGGAAGCTGTACGGAAAGGAAAAAATCCCGAGAATATAAACCCATTGATACCGGTAGATTTGGTGGTGGACCACTCGGTTCAGGTTGATTATTTTGGTACCAACTACTCCTACAAGAAAAATGTAGATGTGGAGT
The DNA here is from genome assembly GCF_030546805.1 of Cyclobacterium sp. 1_MG-2023. GTDB lineage: Bacteria > Bacteroidota > Bacteroidia > Cytophagales > Cyclobacteriaceae > Cyclobacterium. Next base: position 440,978 of record NZ_JAUOPC010000002.1, read on the forward strand.
ACAAAAGAAATGGAGAGCGATATGAGTTTCTGAAATGGGCTCAAAAATCTTTTAATAACTTTTCAGTAGTGCCTCCGGGGATGGGGATTTGCCATCAAGTAAATTTAGAATACCTCGCTCAAGGAGTGATATCAAGAGATGGGAATGTATTTCCAGATACTTTGGTAGGGACAGACTCCCACACACCAATGGTCAATGGAATTGGTGTAGTTGGTTGGGGTGTTGGAGGTATTGAAGCAGAGGCGGCAGTGTTGGGGCAACCTATCAACTTTATTATGCCTGAGGTAGTGGGCTTGAGGCTTACAGGTGAGTTGCCCTTGGGTACTACAGCCACGGATATGGTATTGACCATTACCGAGCTCCTTAGAAGGCAGAGTGTGGTAGGTAAATTTGTAGAAGTTTTTGGTCCAGGTTTGGATGGGCTATCTGTTCCGGATAGGGCTACAATATCCAATATGTCTCCTGAATTTGGCTGTACGGTTACCTATTTTCCTATAGATGATCGGACCTTGGATTATATGAAAAGGACCAATAGGGATGAAGAGCAAATCAAGCTCGTGGAAAGCTATGCCAAAGCCAATATGCTATGGAGAGAAAATGAGGATGAGATCAATTATTCTACCGTAGTGGAGTTGGATTTGAGCTCTGTGGAACCAACAGTTTCAGGGCCAAAAAGACCCCAGGATAAAATTCTTTTAAGAGAGTTTAAGGATAAATTTGGGTCCCTTTTAAAAGAAGTGCATGGCAGGGAATACATTCCAATTGAAAAAAGAGAAGTAGGCAGATGGCTCGGTGAAGGTGGCGGAAATCAGCCTGTAGAGAATAGTAATAAAAGTGTAGAAGGAGACTTAGAGATAAAAACAAAGGTTAAGAATGGCTTAAAGTCTGTGGGTGTCAAATTGCATAATGAAGAATTTGCGCTATATGACGGTTCCATTGTGATTGCAGCCATTACTTCTTGTACCAATACCTCCAATCCAAGTGTAATGATAGGGGCCGGCTTGATAGCCAGAAAAGCAAGAGAAAGAGGTTTGGATGTCAAACCTTGGGTAAAAACTTCTTTGGCTCCGGGGTCTAAGGTGGTTACTGATTACCTTCATCATGCAGGGTTACTTGAGGATTTAGAAGCCTTACGTTTTCATGTGGTAGGGTATGGTTGTACCAGCTGTATAGGGAATTCCGGTCCTTTACCATCTCATATTGCCAAAGCGGTGGAAGAGAATGATTTGGTGGTAGCTTCTGTGCTGTCAGGGAACAGGAATTTTGAGGCTAGGGTGCATCCGCAGGTGAAAATGAATTACCTAATGTCTCCCATGCTAGTGGTTGCCTTCGCATTAGCAGGTAGAGTGGATGTTGATTTAAACAATGAGCCATTAGGCTATGATCCGAATTTGGAGCCAGTTTACCTAAAGGATTTGTGGCCTAGTAATGAGGAGATTTTTGAAGTTTCCCAAAAAGTGTTGTCTCCCGGGGATTACAAAAAAAGTTATGGGGAGATATTTGAAGGAAATGAACAATGGAGGCAATTAAAAGCACCTGAAGATAAAGTTTACCAATGGTCTGATCAATCTACCTATATTAAGGAAGCCCCATTTTTTAATGGAATTTCTGAAGAAGTAGATGAACCGAATGAAATTTTGGAGGCACGTGTAATATTAAAATTGGGAGATTCTATCACAACTGATCATATTTCACCTGCCGGTTCTTTTTCTCCCAAATCGCCAGCGGGTAAATACTTGCTTGATAAAGGTGTCGAACAATCTATGTTCAATTCCTACGGCTCCAGAAGGGGGAACGATGAAGTTATGGTACGTGGGACTTTTGCTAATGTTAGGATAAAGAATCATCTGGCCACAAAAGAGGGCGGATATACGACGCATATGCCTTCCGGAGAGGAAATGACGGTTTTTGATGCTTCCCGTAAATACATTGCTGATAAGGTGCCTTTATTGGTGCTTGCAGGAAAAGAATATGGAAGTGGATCATCCAGAGACTGGGCTGCTAAAGGTACCACTTTATTAGGGATCAAAGGAGTAATAGCTGAAAGCTACGAAAGAATTCACCGCTCAAACCTAGTGGGGATGGGTGTATTACCCATGCAGTATGCAGAAGGGCAGTCTGCCGAAACTTTAGGGCTTACGGGAAAAGAAATCATTTCTATTGAAGGAATAAACGAAGGTTTGGCACCATTGAAAGTTTTGAAAGCCAAGGCTAAAAAAGAAGATGGAAGCACTGTAAGTTTTGATGTAGTTGCTCGCCTAGACTCGTTGATTGAAATAGAGTATTACAAAAATGGAGGTATTTTACATTATGTGTTAAGGCAATTTCTGAAAGCCTAAACTCTAAGGCTGGAAAAGCAATTATTACAAACTGAAAAATAAAAAAGCCTGTTTAAAATAAACAGGCTTTTTTTGGTGATCCCGCTGGGGTTCGAACCCAGGACCCTAACATTAAAAGTGTTATGCTCTACCAGCTGAGCTACAGAATCGGAAATAAAATAGAAGTAAACTTTTACTCCTAAAACGCTTGAGATTTTAACAATGTGATCCTGTCAGGACTCGAACCTGAAACCTACTGCTTAGAAGGCAGTTGCTCTATCCAGTTGAGCTACAGGACCTTTTTTTGTTAAAAAGAAACCGGCTTTTCAGCCCTTTTCTCTGTGCTTTTTCAAAAGCTTGTGCAAATGTAAGGGAGTTTTTTTTAATTGCAAACACTTAACCGGAAATACTTTTTATTTCTTCAAAATGAATGGTGATCTTTACAAAAAAATAATATTCCTATGGTACAGGTGCATTTGACTCCAATTGATGATTTCTATGTTAAAACCTTAAGTGAAATACCACTTAAGAGGGTGCGGTATTGTGCTCCTGATACAGCGGTTTCCAAGGCTGCACAAATCATGCGGGATGAAAAATCCAGCTGTCTATTTGTTGGAGACAATTTGGATAATATTCTGGGGGTGATCACAGACATAACTTTAAGGGATAATGTGCTGGCAAGAGAATTGTCTCCCCAAAGTCCTGTAAGTGAAATTATGGATGATAAGCTAGTGGCGATCTCCAAGGATGCACCCGTGTATGAAGCTTTGCTTCTAATGTTTAGAACCAAAACCCGGTATTTACTGGTGGAAGAAGGAGGGCATTATATAGGTGTTACCAGTAGAAATAAAATATTGACCGTTCAATCACTTTCACCATTTGTGTTTATTCAATCTGTAAAACAAGCACTTGATGAGGTCGAATTAAAAACAAAATGGAGTCAAGTGCCTGGCATAGTAGATCAATTGATCCAAAGAGGTGTAAGGGCAGAGATTATAAACCAAATTATCTCGACAATTGCTGATATTATTACCCTAAGAGTCATTGAACAGGTGATCAAGAAAATAGGTGAGCCACCCGCAAAATTTGTATTTTTTGTTTTGGGTAGCGAGGGAAGAAAAGAACAAACTTTAAAAACAGATCAGGACAATGCTATTATTTATGAAGACAAGGCGAATGAACATAGGGAAATGGTGCGTGAATATTTCCTGGATTTTGCCAAAACGGTTTCTGATAAATTGAATGAAATTGGTTTTGATTATTGTCAAGGAGGTTTTATGGCAAGTAATCCAAAGTGGACCCACTCACTTTCTCATTGGAAAAATAATTATGCCAGTTGGTTTAAAGAATCATCTTTGGAGACTGTTTTGAGCTACGGGACATTTTTTGATTGTAGGCCTATTTATGGTGACTTTTCTTTGTTAGATGAATTGAAAGCATTCATGGATGAGCAGTTGCATTTCCCTCTGGAGCGATTTTTCTATAATATGGCGCAGAATTCACTTCATTATGACACACAGTTGACTTGGTTGAAGAATATTAAAACCTTTAAAGTGGACAAAGAAGAGGTGTTTGATATCAAAAGGGCGATGGCTCCAATTGTCAATGCGATGAGGCTTTATGCGTTGGCTAATAGGGTTTTCGAAACCAATACCGGGAAAAGGTTGGAGATGCTCACCGAGAGAAAAGTTTTTAAATCCAAAGAGTCAGTAGAATTATTTCAGGCCTATTATTACCTAATGGGGCTGAGATTAGAAAAACAAGCTGGAGCAATAATAAATGAAAATAAAAAGCCTTTGAACTATATAAAAATCAGCCAACTTACCCAAGTTCAATTGGTGACAATCAAAGAGATATTTAAAGTAATAAGGGATCTGCAACTGAAGATTAAAATACAGTTTACCAAGTCATTTTAAGGTGCTATACAAGAAAATTGGTTTTACGAAATAATAATTTGCTCCCCAGTTAATTAGAGACCGAGGAAGTGTAGCATGTGCTATGATTAAGAATTGTGGCAATAATAAACGGATTAAAAACCAAATGATAAACAAACATTTTTATCTGTAAGCCGTACCAAGTTGTACCCCTTTTTTATGCAAAACAAAAACGACTTATTCGGTCAAGCCCCAATTGGTAATCTATTACTTAAACAAGCCCTACCTGCAGCTGTTGGTATTTTGGTCTTGTCTATTTATGGAATTGTCGACACAATTTTTGTGGGGCGTTATGTCGGTGCATTAGGAATAGCCACCATAACAGTGGTTTTGCCCATTTCCTTTTTAATTTCAAGTATTGGCATGTCTATAGGGGTGGGAGGTGCCTCAATTATTTCTCGATCCTTTGGGGATGGGAATGATGAAAAAGCTTACAATACTTTTGGAAATCAAATTGGCATGACATTGACTTTGGCCCTGTTGTTTGTGGGGATAGGTTATGTTTTTGCAGAAGATATTCTAAGGTTGTTTGGGGGTAAGGGGGATGTATTACAGCCAGCAAAAGATTACTTTACAATCATTCTCATAGGAATCCCATTTATGGCTTGGGCCATGATGGGAAATAATGTGATAAGGGCAGAAGGGTATCCGAGAGTTGCCATGTACACCCTGATTGTTCCGGCAGTTTTTAATATTATTTTAGACCCAATATTTATTATTTGGTTTGATATGGGGTTAAAAGGGGCTGCTTGGGCGACTACTCTATCTTATATGGCCAGTGCTACTTATTCATTGTGGTTTTTTGTATTTGGAAAATCAAGCATGAAGATGCGTGTAGAATGGTTTAAGCCCAATTTAAAAATATCCACAGAAATTGCTTCACTGGGGGCTGTTACCTTAGCTCGGCAAGGGACCGTAAGTTTATTGGCCATAGTATTAAATAATGAGCTTTTTAAATATGGAGGAGAGCAAGGCTTATCCATCTATGGGGTCATTAACAGGGTGATGATGTTTGCCAATTTTCCGGTGCTGGGCATTACTCAGGGTTTTGTACCTATAGCCGGATATAACCACGGTGCAAAACTAAGAAACAGGGTGCAAGAGAGTATCAAGTTGGCGATAAAGTCATCTACCCTCGTAGCCTTATTAATATTTATTTTGATTTTGACTTTTGCAGGAGCTATAGTTTCTGTTTTTACTGAAGATCAGAATTTGATCAATGTAAGTGTTCCAGCCATGCGGAAATCTTTTTTGGCCACCCCACTGCTGGCCTTTAGCTTGATAGGGAGTGCCTACTTTCAAGCTATTGGAAAAGCCAGGCCTGCTTTGTTGCTTGCTTTAAGTAAGCAAGGCATATTTCTCATCCCACTGGTAATGATCATGCCGGCCTTATTTGGCTTAGAAGGTATTTGGTATGCCTTTCCTCTTGCTGATACGGGAGCAGCCATTATCTCTTATTACTTCCTGAAAAAAGAAACCAAAACGCTATAAAATTTATTTTCCTGGAATGTATTTAAAAGTAGCTTGTACTGGGTAATGATCAGATAAAATATCTGGCGTTCCTTGATTTATAATTTCAGCATGGATAAGTTGATTTTCTAAATTGGGACTGACCAAGATATAATCTATCCTTTGCTGGTTCTTTTCAAATTCTGACTTTGAAAGGTTATTACCAAGCACCAAAGTGGGGAATGATTTTTTATTGTGATCAGCCTGTTTTTTTTGGACTACGTCAATTAATGGCAATGAAAGAAATTTTGAGATAACACTGTAATCTATGCTTCCAAACCTTAAATTTTGATAGGCATCGGGTCCGTTTTTTGCTCGTCTAAGACTATCTGAAAGCTGCTTTCTTTTTAAAGAAAACGTATTTTGAGCATCATAATTTACATCAAAAGGGGATTGGGAATTAAAATCTCCTAGAACCATCAATTTGCTATTTTCCTCCATAAGGACGCTTTTTTGTGTGTAATCGCTGATGATTTCAGCCTCCTTTCTCCTAAAGGCCCAATCGTGGGGGCTTAAATGCACCACAATAAAATCAATGCCGTAAGTTTTTACATGAAGCATCCCATGCCATAATCCTCCGAGCATTTTTGTTTTTAGCTGAATGGGTTGTTTTGAAGTAATGCCAATTGGATAGCCATCTTCTTTGAGTAAAATAGAATACTCATGGCCAAATTCTTTCGCCCAAGCATCAAGCTTTTCTGGGGTAAAGTCGTTCAGCTCTTGAAAACCTATAACATCTGCATCGACCTCTTTTAGCCATTCCGTCATTTTATTTTTCCTATCCAGGTCTTTTCCCCAGTCAAACCCATTCCAAATATTGTAGCTAAGTATTTTTATACTATCATTTTGAGCATTAACCGGATGATAGAATAGGGCTAATAATAGAAAAAATGGGCTTAATTTTAAAAGAAGATTCCGCATTATAAAACTGTTTTTTCTGATAAATATGACTACTCAAAAGTAGTGCTTAAATTTATTGGATGGTAATTTTGGTATATTATTAAAGTAATAAATTTTAAAGAGTTAATGTTTTTATTTATTGATGAAAATAGATTTTTAGTCAATACAATGGATTCTTTTTTTTATATTGAAAGTAAATGTTTAGCCAAATGGTATACAGAACAATTAATTGCAATTGATTTAGTTTGAATTGTGGAATACATTTTTTATTAGAAATTAAAAGTAGTAAGAATTGTTTAGTAATTTGCGCCATTCAAAATTGGCGAAAAAGATAGTTTTTTTATTTCGTGGATGCATATGAAAGCAAGCCTAAAAATTTCATTGATCTATATCGTAGCTGGCACTTTTTGGATTGTCTGGAGTAATAATTTTATCGAATATTTTTTTGCTAATTATAGTAGGGAAACAATTGATTTGATTAAAGATTTAGACAATATCTTGTATGTACTGTTGACCGGTATTCTATTGTACTTTTTAATTCAAAAGCAATACAAATATTTGGATGATAAATTAAAGGAGCTTGAAAAAGGTAATCAAATCATTGAACAAGAACGTTTAAAATCTGATCATACCAGAAAACAACTGGATCAATTTATTGTTGTAGCCTCCCATGACTTGGCAGGGCCTGTTCGTCAGAGTCAAGGGTTTTTGGAACTTTTTATTCGTAAGAATCAAGGTAAATTACCTCAGAATTCCATAGATTTTTTGCAGCTTACATTAGATAATTTTTTAAAAATTAAAACCATTATCAATGATCTTACGATGTTTTCGCAGCTTTCAGATTTAGATAAAAAAGTAGAATTGGTAAGTTTGGATGAGGTTTTTGAAAAAGTACTTCACCTTAATTCAAAGAAAATTACAGAGCAACAGATTGAGCTAAAAATTGACCCTTTGCCAAATGTAAAAGGTGATTTTAAATATTTTATTCAATTATTTGACCACTTAATAGCCAATGCCATTAAGTTTAAAGATATCTCAAGGCCACTAAATATTGAGGTATCAGCAACTACCAAAGATGAATTTTGTACGGTTGAGGTTAGAGACAATGGACGGGGGATACCAATTGAAAATATTGACAATGTGTTTTATATTTTAAAACGATACGATTACGGCTTTATTAAGAGAGGTACAGGTATGGGTTTAGCCATTTGTAAGCGGATTACCGAAGGATTGGGTGGGCAAATTTGGGCAGACTCTACAATTGGAAAAGGGAGTGTTTTTTATGTAAAACTTAGAGTTTAAGTTTTTGCTATTTATGCCGTTCCTGCAATTAAATATTGAATCAATAATGATAACCTTTTATTTTTCTAGCCTAATGAAGGGCTATACAGAGCGCTAGGTAATTTAAATTTAGCTTAAATCCCTACCATTTATTATTCCGATAAAACATAATACATGACTAAAATATTGGGTGAATTAAATAATTGGGAAGGTTTATACCTGTAATGATTTGTATGTTGGGCAATAATAAAAAAGGGTTTGACAATCAAAATTCGCTATAATTGCTAAAATTTTTGTCTTTTTCGAAATGTTTTAAGTTAAAAATTTCAATTATGAAAAAAGTAATATAGTTTATAAATATTCAATTTTTCTGTGTCTTTGGAAAAAATAACGTATTTTTGATTTAAATTAATGAGGGAAAGGGGAATCTCATGGTTACGATAGGGTATATCTAGGGAGGATTTAGAAATTTGATTATGGAAAGGTTAAACATTCTTTTAGTTGAAGACAATGAAGGAGATATTTTCTTAATTTCAGAGGCTCTGGAAGAATTAGATTTACCCTTACAAATCAGCTTTGCAAAGGATGGGAGAGAGGCTGTTGAGTTTTTGAGTTCATGTCATCAATTGGGTAATAAGCAACTACCTGATTTGGTTTTGCTGGACATCAACCTACCCTTTAAGAATGGCCAAGAAGTTTTGAAATTTATCAAGGGCTCTGATGATTTGAAGCGTCTGCCTGTTATTATGCTAACCACCTCATCCAATCAAAAGGATATTAATGAATCCTATACAAATCACGCAAATAGTTATATAGTTAAACCTTTCGGTTCTGGAGGATATCAGGAAATCCTCAATAGAATTCGAATTTTTTGGTTTTCACTAGTAGAATTACCTTCAAATATTTAAATGAATGAGTTCAGTTGATGAGGTTATTAATTTTTTAATTATCGAGGATAACGAAGGTGATTTCGTTTTAATTTCAGATTCGATAGAGGAGAATTTCCCTAGTGTAAAAGTTGATTGGGCCCCTACCTATGAGGAGGCCTTAAGTCATGAGTTTGATGATTATGATGTAATTTTGCTTGATTTAAGCCTTGATAACATCAGTGGAGAGCCTTTAATCAAAGACATGAGTAATAGAGCTCCCAAAGTACCAATCATTGTACTGACAGGTTATACCAATAAAGACTTCGCCTTGAAATCGATAGGTTTGGGTATGTCCGACTACCTGATTAAGGATGAGCTGCATCCTGAGATATTATACCGAAGTGTTATTTATAGTATAGAACGAAAGAAAATTTTTAATAAATTGGAGGAGTCTGAGGTCAGGTATAAAGAGCTTTTTCAATTTAACCCGCTTCCAATGTGGGTTTTGGATCAAAAAACCAATAATATTTTAAGTGTAAATGAAGCAGCCATTAAAAGTTACGGCTTTACATTTGAGGAATTTATTGAAAAATCATTTTGTGATGTTCAGATAGAAAAGGTAGAGTCTACTACCCCCTCACGAGAAAATGAAATTAATTTTTGCGAAAAAATATCCGGACTTCATTTGCATAAAAAAAAGAATGGTGACACCATTACTGTAGAGACCAGTGTAAATAATATAAATATCAATGGAGAGGATGTTAAATTAGTACTTTCCATAGACGTGACACAGAAATTCATCCATTTAAGAACCATAGAGAAGCAAAATAAGCAACTGAAAGAAATTTCATGGGTGCAATCCCATATTGTAAGAGCACCACTTGCAAGGCTTATGGGGCTGGTTAATCTTTTTAAAATGACGAAAGTTGAATTGCCTCAAGAAGAAAAAGAAATGTTAAACCATATCGAGGTTTCTGCTGAAGAGCTGGACGGTGTGATCAGGGATATCAATAAAAAAGCTTCTAAGGTTAAAGGATCGGGGATTTAGGAATTGCTATTGAATTTTTTTCGAGAATACGTAATCATCCATTATATATCCTTTCCCAATCGGAATAATAATATCTTCAACCTTATTAAAACCTTGTTTGGTATAGAATTTTATTGCTGGATGATTGTATTTATTTACATTCAAAGTAAGTAGTTTAAAGGTACTTGAACGGCCATATTCTTCCAGTTTTTTTAATAATATTTGGCCGATCCCTTTACTTTGAGCAGTAGGGTTAATGTATAATTTGTGGATTTTTATTCTATCTTTTAACTGTAAATTTGGCTCAAAGGCCATAAATCCGGAAGTTGCGTCATTGAGTTTGGCTAGCCAAAAAATAATTTCATTTCCGGCAATTTGTGAGTGGAGGGTGTCTGTATTATACATTAGCTCCATCATATATTCTAATTGCTTTGAGCTGAGAATGTCCTTAAACGCAATAGGCCATGTGATCTTTGCAATCCTTTGAATCTGGGGGATGTCTTTTACTGTCGCTTTTTGGATACTGATCATCTTTGGTAGGTTGAATGAGGCAGTAGTATAGATACTTTGCTAAATATCCAAAATAGCCTTGTTTGATAAAGGCTAGTTAACGGATGTTTAAATACCATTCCCCCGAAGACTAGCCTATGGAGGAATGATACATTCATTTCTAATTTTTCACTGTATTATATTTATTACAAATTAAAACCTCTCAGTTTAACTTGTGTTAGTTTTCTTTTGGTGTCAAGTGGGAAGTCTCCCTTCATCATCCAATCATAGTAGCCCGGTTCTTCTTTAAGAACTTGAGCGATGGGTTTGCCTTTTTGCTTACCAAAATTAAAGCACTCTTCTCCTTTGTCATTAAAAACAAACCTACCGGCAAGGTCCACCATTTTCTCATTGATCATGTTGTGAATTTTCTTCATATCATTTTCAATAATTCCAATTTTATTCCCTTGAAGATCTTCAAGTTCTTGACCCTGATACCTTTCAATTTGAGACTTAAAAACTTCATAAGTAGCAATGGTATCGGCTTCAGCACTGTGTGCATTTTCCAAGGTTTTTCCACAGTAAAATTTGTAGGCTGAAGACAGGTTTCTTTTTTCCATCATAAAAAAGATCTTTTGGGCATCCAAAAGATTTCGTTTTTCAATGTCAAAATCTATGCCTACCCTTAAGAATTCTTCAACCAATAGAGGTATATCGTATTTGAGAACATTGAAACCTGCCAAGTCAGCACCTTCAAAGAAACGGAACAATTCTTTGGCCACATCTTTGAAAGTTGGTGCATCAGCGACATCCTTGTCATATATCCCATGGATTAATGAGGTTTCTAAAGGAATAGGAACTGTGGGGTTAATTTTTAGGGTTTTTAGTTCTTGGCTTGAATCAGGGAATATTTTTAATACAGATATTTCAACAATTCTATCTGTAGAAATATTTATGCCTGTAGCCTCAAGATCAAAAAATGCAATGGGCGTTTTGATATTCAAATCCATTTGTTTTTTTGTTTAGTAAAATGAAAAATTAATAATTTTTAAAAATATTAAGGAAAGCCACTGATGAAACAGTGGATGATTTGTAATTTAATAGGTGAAACTTTCCCGGGTAATTTTAATGCAAATATAGTGATTTTCCTTTGCTAAGTTCGGATTTCGCCTAAGTGAAATGTCCTAACAAGGCAGGTGATTGTAAACATAAAATTAATGGGTTTTTTCAAAAAACATTTCAATGCATTGCACTTACATAATCTTAACGAATAAAATGTATCTGAGTGGGGTACGGATCGATTTATAGAGGCATTAGAATTATTGTAATTGCTGTTTTAGTAGCTATTTTTTTATCATTTAAGTCAAGAAATGTATTGTTTGATCATCTTATGGTTGCTGTTAAGCAGGAACTTTTTTAGTAAAGATTTAATTGATATTTCCAATTTCCGAAAGGCCAATGGTAACTATATCACAGTCAGTTTAGCCGGTTTTTATTTTTTCAATAAATTATCATGGCTTCATAATTGATTGTTTAAGTTACCGTTAGGGAAATGTGGATAAGATAGTGTATAAATTGTTTAAAATCTTTGATTTTAATAAGGTACTTTTGTTATTATGTCAGACAACAACAGCGATAGAAAAGAGCGTAAGGGGAATACAAGGAGGCGACCCAATGAATCCTTATCTGCCTTGGGAAAATTACCGCCTCAGGCCATTGATATGGAAGAAGCCGTACTTGGGGCCCTGATGTTGGAAAAAGATGCATTGACTGCTGTTGTAGATATCCTTTCACCGAGCAGTTTTTATAAAGATGCACATGGCTTAATCTATGAAGCAATCCTTGATTTGTTTAACGCAGGAGAGCCCATAGATCTGCTGACTGTGGTAAATCAACTTAGAAAAAATGGGAGCTTGGAATTGGCCGGTGGAGTTATCTTTATCACTGAACTAACCTCAAAAGTTTCTTCCGCTTCAAATATTGAATACCATGCACGTATTATTACCGAACAGGCAATGAAACGTGATATGATAAAGATTTCTTCTGAAATTCAGAAAGAGGCCTTTGAAGATACTACAGATGTTTTCGAATTACTCGACAAGATGGAGCAGTCTCTCTTCGAGATTTCCGAAAACAATATCAAAAAGAATTATGTGGACATGCGTTCAATTATGCGAGAAGCTATAACTGAACTCGAAGGAAAAAAAGGACAAAAGGATGGCCTAACAGGAGTTCCTTCCGGCTTTACGGCTTTGGATAGGGTTACCTCAGGATGGCAAAAATCTGATTTGGTTATCATTGCAGCTAGACCTGCCATGGGTAAAACAGCCTTTGTGCTTTCAGTACTTCGAAACGCCGCAGTGGATCACGATAGGCCTGTAGCTATATTTTCTCTTGAGATGTCTTCCATTCAGCTGGTCAATCGATTGATTAGTTCGGAAGCCGAATTGGACTCTGAGAAAATTAAAAAAGGAAACCTCGCTGATTATGAATGGCAGCAACTGATACATAAAACAGGAAAGTTAACCTCCGCACCATTGTTTGTGGATGATACCCCTGCTTTATCGATCCTTGAATTAAGGGCGAAATGCCGTAGACTAAAAGCGCAGAATGACGTACAATTAATAGTCATTGATTATCTTCAGTTAATGTCAGGTGACAGCAAAGGTGGAAATGGAGGAAATCGAGAGCAGGAAATTTCAAGTATTTCCAGAGCTTTGAAAAAAATCGCAAAAGAATTGAGTGTGCCTGTTATTGCACTTTCCCAATTGTCTAGGGCGGTGGAAACCAGGGGAGGAGACAAAAGACCCCAGCTTTCAGATTTAAGGGAATCTGGTGCAATTGAGCAAGATGCAGATATTGTAATGTTCTTGTATCGTCCAGAATATTATGGCATAACAGAAGATGAAGATGGCAATAATACAGCTGGTGTAGGAGAAGTTATTATTGCCAAACATAGAAATGGTTCTTTGGAAAATGTTAAATTGAGGTTCATTGGTAAATACACTAAATTTACCGATTTAGAAATGAATGTTCCCTACCAACAACAGCCCCAAGAAGCTCTGTATGGGAGTCGTTTCCCTAGTGGAGCTGGAGGGAAGGGGTTTGATGATGAGGGCATGGTCCGAATGGGCAGCAAAGCCAACGGTGATTCGGGAGGAGAAAATCCATTTCCGGGAGGAAATGAACCCGCACCATTTTAATCATTTTCAAACTGAAAATTCAAGTAGGCATTTTCCAATTCCTTTTTAGCATGTAAGTTGTTTTGTGCTTTAGCTAATTCAATGCCTTCAGAAAAGATTTTATCGGCTTTTTCCAATTCTTCCTCGTTTGCAAAAAACAAGGCAGCATGATAATAAGTGGCCAGATAGTCTTTATGTTCTGTTAATAGTTTGTTAAAATAAAAAGAAGCCTTTTCTTTGTCTTGATATTGGTATTCCAAAGCCAAAGCATAAAGGTTGAAAGGATTTTCGGGTTCTTCTTCAATATAATTCAGGAGTTCTTTTATCCTGTCTAGATGTTTCATGCTCATGGAATTAATTTGCTTAGTTGTTTATTTTAATGACAAATTTAAATAAAAATACATGAAAATATTGGTTTGTATCACGCATGTACCTGATACCACTTCAAAGATTCAATTTACTGACAATAATACCCAGTTAGATAAAAAAGGGGTTCAATTTATAATAGGTCCTTACGATGACTATGCCTTAGCTAGGGCAGTAGAATTAAAAGCAGAGACCAGTGGAAATATCACTGTTCTCAATGTAGGCGAGGTAGAAACTGAACCCACACTTCGTAAGGCCTTGGCTATAGGTGCAGATGAAGCAGTGAGAATAAATGCTGCCCCTAAGGATGCCTTTTTTGTGGCCAAACAAATTGCCAATTATGCAAAAGACAAGGCCTTTGATTTAATCCTTATGGGTAGGGAGTCTATTGACTTTAACGGAGGTATGGTTCATGGTATGGTAGGAGAATTGTTGGGCATGCCTTCGATGTCTCCGGTTATGAAATTGGAGATTGAGGGTGACAAAGGAAAACTGTCAAGAGAAATAGAAGGAGGTAAAGAGTTTATTGAAGTGGACTTGCCATTTATTGCCGGTTGTCAAGAACCTATTGCAGAGTGGAAGATTCCTAATATGCGAGGAATCATGTCTGCAAGGACAAAACCACTTTCCGTAATTGAACCTGCGGAAGAAGCTGAAAGAACAGCAGTCAATTCCTATGAAATGCCTCCTGCAAAAGGAGCAGTTAAACTGGTTGATAATGTAGATCAACTGGTAGATTTATTAAAAAATGATGCCAAAATTCTTTAAATAAAACGAGCATGTCGATATTAGTATATATAGAACAAGATCAGGGTAAAATAAAAGGCTCTTCTCTGGAGGCTGTGTCTTATGCAGCAGGGCTCTCAGAATTACAAGGAGGGGATGTTAATGTTTTGGGCCTAGGATCTATAGAAGCTGAAGAATGGAATAAAGTAGGAGGAGCCGGAGCCAATGCCATTTACCATATTGGAGATGAGCGATTGGATCAAGGAGTTATTTTGGCTCATGCAGATGCCATTGCAAAGGTGTTTGAAAAAGTAGGAGCCACCACACTTGTTTTGGCTAAATCATCGTTAGGGGATGCTGTAGCAGCCAGGTTAGCAGTAAAGCTAGGAGCAGGACTTGTCTCCAACGTAGTAGGATTACCTGATCTATCTAATGGCTTTGTAGTAAAAAGAAGTATTTTTACAGGCAAGGCTTTTGCAGACACTTCAATTGATACAGAAAATAAAATACTAGCTGTAAAAAAGAATATTCATCCCATTAAAACTGATGGTGGTGAAGCGAAGGTTGAATCTTTGGATTTAACGATTTCAGAAGAGAATTTTGTTGCAAAAATAACGGGGGCTGAAAAAGCTGAAGGAGAAATATTGTTACCGGAAGCAGATGTGGTTGTGTCCGGAGGAAGAGGACTGAAGGGCCCCGAAAACTGGAACATGATTGAAGAACTGGCGGATAGTTTGAATGCGGCGAAGGGATGTTCAAAACCGGTTTCAGATTTAGGCTGGCGTCCACACCATGAACACGTAGGTCAAACGGGAGTTAAAGTAGCCCCGACCTTATATGTTGCCGTTGCAATATCGGGAGCGATCCAACATCTTGCAGGAGTAAATGCTTCGAAGTATATTGTAGTCATTAACAATGACCCGGATGCTCCTTTCTTTAAGGCCGCAGATTACGGGATCGTAGGAGATGCTTTTGATGTGGTCCCTAAATTGACACAAGCAATTAAAGCATTAAAATAATTAAACGTGGACAATACAGTTGAGTTAGAAATTTTGGGGTTATCCTCCAATAGTACACAATCAGGTTCTTTTACCTTAGTATTGGGTGAATCTGAAGGGAAACGGAAGTTGCCCATTGTTATTGGTATGTTTGAAGCCCAAGCCATTGCTATCGAAATAGAGAAGATTATTCCTAATAGGCCAATGACTCATGATTTATTCAAGGCTTTTTCCTCCAATTTTCAATTTACAATTGATCATATCTTGATATCAGATATGCGGGAAGGAGTCTTTTATGCCAAAATCATGTGTCAAAGCTCTTATAAAAAAGTAGAAATTGATGCCAGACCTTCCGATGCAATTGCCATTGCTGTCAGGTTTGATGCTCCAATTTATTGTACAAATGCTGTAATGTCTGAAGCTGCTATTGAGTTTACCGAGGAAGATGAAAAACGTGAGCAAGAAGCTTCAGGAATTTCAAAAACCGGTAAGGGAAAATCTACAGGAAAAGGAAAGTCTCAGGAAGCATCACTCAAGGACTTTAGCTTGGATAAACTTAACCAGATGCTTGAAAAAGCTATCGGAAACGAAGACTACGAAAAAGCTGCACGGTTAAGAGATGAAATCAATCGAAGAAATTGAAAAACTAAATGCTGACAATTGGCTGCCTTATGGCAGCTTTTTTCAATAAAAAGCCTTTGTAAAAAGGCATGAAAATAAAAAGGAAACGATAAACCAGAAATCTATTACGCTGCTATCGGGAGATAGCTTTTTGGCGTTCCGGAAAACCTAATATTTAATAAAAATATGTTTTAATGGATTATATAAGAGGGGTTTTGGGGATCTTGGTTCTGGTGATATTCGCTAGTGTTTTTTCAACAAACAGAAAAAATATCGATTGGCGATTGGTAGGGATTGGGATTTTATTACAGGCTATATTTGGTGTTCTTATTACAAAGGTTGCTTTTGTGGCAGCAATCTTTACCAAGGTAAGTGCCGGCTTTGTTAAGTTCCTAAGTTTTTCTGAACAAGGTGCTCAATTTATATTTGGTGACTTGGCTACAAGTTCCTTCGGTTTTATTTTTGCTTTTCAGGTTTTGCCTACCATCATCTTTTTTTCTACGGTATCAGCGGGATTGTATTATTTGGGTGTATTACAAAAAGTTGTCTTTGTTATCGCTTGGGTAATGGCCCGAACCATGAGGCTTTCCGGCCCGGAAAGCTTGTCTGCTGCAGGGAATATTTTCCTGGGACAAACAGAGGCGCCTTTGCTTGTCAAGCCTTTTATTCCAACGATGTCCAGGTCAGAACTTATGTGCTTGATGACAGGAGGTATGGCTACCATTGCAGGAGGGGTGTTGGCAGGATATGTCGCATTTTTGGGTGGGGATGACCCGGTAGAGAAAACGCGCTTTGCGACCTATCTTTTGGGAGCCAGCATCATGAATGCACCTGCAGCAATTGTCATCTCCAAAATCATTATACCTGAAGAGAAAGAAAGAAAATTGGATGAACATTTGGATATCAGTGGGCAGGTTCCTGACGTAAACCTTATCGACGCCATGTCTCGGGGTGCTTCTGAAGGATTGCGATTAGCACTTAATGTGGGTGCCATGTTATTGGCTTTTATTGCCGTTATTGCAGCACTGAATTATTTATTATCCGGTATTATTGGAGAGTTTTTAGGACTAAACAACTTGGTGATAAATTCCACCAATGGGACATTCTCCGGCTTTTCACTGGAATATTTATTGGGACAAGTGTTTCGGATTTTTGCTTGGATAATAGGGGTGGAATGGAAGGATACCCTTGAGGTCGGATCACTATTAGGGCAAAAGACGGTCATCAATGAATTTGTAGCTTATTTGGGCTTGGCCGAAATGAAAGAAGCAGGGAGTCTTTCTCCTAAATCAATTGTGATAGCTACCTATGCCCTCTGTGGTTTTTCTAACTTTAGCTCTATAGCTATTCAAGTAGGAGGGATAGGAAGTATAGCGCCCGAGCAACAGGGGAACTTGTCTAAGTTAGGCATGCATGCACTTTTGGCTGCTACCATTGCCTGTCTGATGACAGCCACTATTGCCGGGGCACTCTTCTAAAACTTTTAAAGTGTAAACTTTAGGGAGTAATTGAATTAATCGTTGATTACAACTTTAACAATTTTGTCACCTTGCTTGATTTGGTCAACAATGTCCAGGCCTTCAACAACCTTTCCGAAACAAGTGTGGTTTCTGTCGAGATGTTGGGTGTTTTCCCTGTTGTGACAAATGAAAAATTGTGATCCTCCGGTGTTCCTTCCTGCATGAGCCATTGAAAGAACGCCTTTGTCATGGTGCTGTAACTCACCGTCTAATTCACAATCGATGGTGTAACCCGGGCCTCCTGTACCGTTACCTTTTGGGCAACCTCCTTGGATCATAAAATTTGGAATTACTCTGTGGAAGTTAAGTCCATCGTAAAATCCTTTGCTGGCTAAATCTTTAAAATTAGCAACTGCTTTAGGGGCATCTTGATCGTAAAATTCAACTTTCATTATGCCTTTATCGGTATGAATTTCTCCTGTTGTCATGAAGCTATCGTTTGTTTTTTTGCAATAATACAGAATTTATGGTAGTATCATGCAATATTTTGCCCCTTTAGGCATTAAGGAATTAAATTTTAATAAGTTTTAAATCATTCGCTTTTGAAAAAAGAAGATCAGTTTTTAGGGAAACACAATGCCCCAAATGAAAATTTAGAAATTGAGGGCGCACAACTGTTTGGACACCCTAAAGGGTTAATGACCCTTTTCTTTACTGAAATGTGGGAGAGGTTCAGCTATTATGGTATGCGGGCTTTACTTATATTATTTATGACGGCCCCTATTGCCACCGGTGGCCTTGGTTTTGACGACCAAACTTCCGGAGCGATTTATGGGCTATATTCCATGTTTGTATACCTACTGGCACTTCCCGGGGGGTGGATTGCAGATCGACTTGTGGGACTTAAAAAATCAGTATGGTATGGAGGGGTTATCATTACCATAGGCCACTTTACTATGGCATTACCTGGCTTATTTGCAATCCTATCAAGTGCTCCGGATCTGCCTAAAGACCATTTGACAGGTCTAGATGTATATTCCTTTTTTCTGGGCTTAATTCTGATAGTGTTAGGCACGGGCTTACTTAAGCCCAATATTAGCTCCATAGTGGGGCAATTGTATCCGGAAAATAGCTCCAAGAGAGATGCCGGTTTTTCCATTTTTTATATGGGGATAAACTTGGGTGCATTTTTGGCTCCAATTGCCTGTAGTACGCTGGCCATATACGATTGGCATTTAGGTTTTGGGTTGGCCGGCTTCGGTATGCTGATGGGCTTGGTTCAGTATAAATTGACCGGAAAGCACCTCAGAGGTGTTGGGGATTTTATTCTTCCTGAGAATGAAAATGAAAGCCGAAAAAGAAGGAAATTAATAAGCGTAGTATGGCTTTCCTTATTGGTACTAGCCATTATTATTGCCTGTTTCTTCTTGGAAATAATTTCAATTGATCCTACAGCCATAGCTGCGATTTCAAATACTGTCATTGCTATTGTGGCCTTGCTTTTCTTTTTATACGTGCTGTTTTTGGGAGGTTTAAATAGTGATGAAAAAAAGAAAGTAGGTGTGGTGATGATTTTATTTGTTTTTTCATCCATCTTCTGGTCTGGTTTCGAACAAGCAGGCTCTTCTTTGAATTTGTTTGCAGAAAGGTTTACCGATAGGGTGGTACTGGGATGGGAAATTCCTGCCGGATATTTTCAATCCATCAATAGTATCTTTATTATACTGTTCGCACCTTTCTTTGGTGCCATGTGGGTAATGCTGGCCAAAAAGAACTTAGAGCCAAGCTCTCCACTTAAGTTTGCCTTTGGCCTAGTATTATTAGGGATAGGTTTTTTGGTAATGTACTTCGCAGCAAAAATTGCCGCATCAGGTGATTTGGCAGCGCCGACTTGGTTGGTAGTTACCTATCTATTCCACACTTTCGGTGAATTGAGTCTAAGCCCAGTGGGATTAAGTTTGACTACAAAATTAGCCCCAAAGAAGTTTGTCGGGCAAATGATGGGAATGTGGTTTTTATCCATTGCCATGGGGAGCTTAATTGCTGGGAGAATTGCCGGTGGAGCCAGTGGGGGTACAGCTGAAGCTTTATCCCGAATGCCTGACCAATACCTCTTAATCGTCTATACCGTTGTGGGAGCTGGTTTGGTGCTTATGTTAATTGCTAAGCCAATTCGGAAATTAATGGGGAATGTGCATTGAGCACATTAAGGAAAAGAAAAAATATCAAGATGGAACTTGTCCTGATTATAAAGTAAAGTGATAAAAAAAGCCGGTTAGTTCTAACCGGCTTTTTTTTTAGTCTTCTTTGCTCTCTTTTTTAAATACAGTGCTTCTAAAGTCAACGGCAGTAATCCCTGCTCCTAAACCAACTAAAATGGAAACAATTAACCAGAAAGTCTGTGCTCCTGATGCTATAGGGGCGCTAAATATATCTAATAACATGATAATGTGGTTTTAAATGTCAAATTTGCCTGCAATTTAGCACTCTAAGGGAGGATAACAAAGCATATTTTTAAAAAGGATCAATTAAGTCTGTGGTAGAACATGTAGCTAGCTACTTTAATGAACGGCCTGTTAAAGCAATAGCTAATTGTGGTTGGTTTTTTATTTGAGTATAAGTAACCCTTATGACATGTTATGTGAGGAATTGATCCTCGCAATTGCTTCACTTTTACCTTTGAAATTTGCTCATATAGAATGGGGTAAATAAGATGAGCAATCGTTGGGTTTAATTAGTCAAAATCGTCATCCTCATCAAATGCATCATCAATTATTTCATCAAGGTCAAAGTCATCTAGATCCAATTCAAAATCGTCTTCATCATCATCTAGATAGGCATTGTCTTCTAAATCGTGATATTTTTGCTTGAACTCATCTCCGAGTGTTTCTTCAAAATCCCCAATCATTTACTGTTAGTTTAAATTTTCCCTATAAACACTTGCTAGTTACTAAAAATTGGGGATTCATACTTCCGGATAGGCTAAACTTAACATTATCAAATGGTTAAATTTTAATGTACTCCTTTTATTGGTAAGGGTATTATAAAGAGGCGGTGAAATAAAAAAGTATTTCTTTCTGATGTCTAATTGCTTTTATTATTTCCTTTTCGGCTAAAAATTAACTTGATGTATTGTTTGATTAATGGCTTGGTTAAATAGTTCTTTACCTTTTCGTATTTTCCGGCTTTGGTGATATCTGTCTCATCAATGGAACTACTTAAGATATATATTTCCGGATCTTTTTTTGTTGGATGAAATTTTTCTAAAAAATCCCAACCATTCATCTCCGGCATGTTGATATCAAGGAATAAATAATCAGGGCGTATTTTATAAATGTCTTTTAGTGCAGCAGAAGCACTACTAAAAGAAAATACTTTGAAAGGCTCCAAAACATTTCTTGAAATCAGCTTCTCAGTTACGAAAATGCTGATAGGATCATCATCTATTAATACAATTTTAATCATTTAATTACAAAAAACACGTGTTAAAAAGCATTTAAAGTGTTATAAAAATAGTAAAAATAATCTCATTATTAGATCTTTTACTCATTTTTTTACCCAACAATTAGCAATTTTTTTTTAAAAAATTGAAATATGTCCATTTCTGGCGTTTCAAGGAGGTTTTTTTATAGTAATTAAATTTAGGATGAATGGTTTTTACAGGTTATGAAAGGGTTTTATTTGAGATATTGAGTCAGTTATTATCTTAATGTTTCGGTAAAATATGGGTTTATAAAAATTTTTATAAAAGTCTTAGGAGTGACTTTATAAGTGGAATTATATAATTTTTAAGGGTGTAATACTTGTAACGCTCAGGTTTCATAGGGAGTCTTTGTGTTCATTTATTTCATGACATTAAGGAGTAAGTAACGCTGATGTTTTATTTTTAGGCTGTGATAAGACTGATTTTCACGTATATTTGGCATCCAATCCCCTAAGAGAGAGCTTTAGGAGTAATTTTGGAATATGCATTTATTGATTAAGAAATGAACAAACCTGATTTTGATGATATTTTTATGGAGTTAGCGGTAAATTTAGCGCAACGCTCCCATTGTATTAAAAAACATGTAGGTGCTGTATTAACAAAAGATACTAGAATTATCTCAATCGGTTATAATGGTCCACCTCCCGGTACACACAATTGTGATGAAGAATTCCCGGAGAAAGGATGCAGGAGAGATAGTAAAGGTAGCTGTTCTCTAGCCTTACACGCAGAGCAAAATGCCATATTGTATGCCGTTAAAAACAAAGCCTCAGTGGAGGGTTCTACCTTGTTTGTAACTTTAGCTCCCTGTTTGCCTTGTGCAAGGATTATTTATTCTATGGGCATTTCCAAAGTTATCTATTTAAATTCTTATGCTGAGTATAAGGGGATAGGTGTAGATGAAGGACTTGAGTTTTTGAAGAAATTTGGGGTTACCGTCGCTAAATATGGTAAGGTGATCAAAAATCAAGATGTTTTGATTTAGGGATAAATCAAGCTTTTGTCATTGATCAGGTTAACTTCCCTTTCCAAGGAAATGCCAAATTTCTTTTGAACATCCAACTGGATTTCCCTACTTAATTCAAGGATTTCATTTCCATTACCCCCTCCATAATTTACCAAAACCAATGGTTGTTTGTCGTGAACACCCACTTTTCCTAACTTTTTGCCTTTCCATCCTGCACTTTCTATCAGGTAAGCAGCGGGAATCTTTATATGGGAAGGACCATTGGAGTAGCCGGGTAAAGTCGGGTACGCTATTTTTAATTTATTATAAACTTCGACCGGAACCACCGGGTTCTTAAAAAAGCTTCCGGCATTTCCTACTCTTTTTGGATCCGGAAGTTTAGATTGACGAATGCTAATTACTGCATCACTAATGTTTTTAGCCGTCGGCTTGGCTTGGTTCATTTTTGCCAAAATCTTTTGAATATCTCCATAACCTATATTGGGTACATGAGAGGTAGAAAGGTTGAAATTAACTTTATAGATAATGTATTTGCCCTTAAGCCCTTTTTTAAAAACACTTTCTCTATATCCGAAATTTACATCTCTTGGTAAAAATGTATGGGAAAGTCCTGAACTTATTTCTATGGCCTCCAAACTATGAAACACAGCTTTAATCTCCACTCCATAGGCACCAATGTTTTGCATAGGAGCAGCACCTACAGTACCAGGTATTAAAGACAGATTCTCTATGCCCGTTAAATTATTCTCAAGACTGTATAGAACAAAATCATGCCACATTTCACCTGCTCCTGCTGCTAAAATGACCTTATCTTTGTCTTGGCTAATTTGTTCTATCCCTCTAATATTAATCTTCAATACCAGGGCATCCAAGTCCGAGGTAAACAGCACATTGCTGCCTCCTCCCAAAATAAGAACGGGTTTTTTGGCGTTTTTGGCAAATGTCAAAGCTTCAATTATGTTTTCTTTGCTAATTACCTCAGCAAAGAATTTAGCCTTAACAGCTATTCCAAACGTATTATAATCCTTTAATGAAATATTTTCCTGTATCTTCATTGTAATAATTAAATCACGAATTAAAAGATAATTTGCTCAAATTGGAAAGATTATATGGATTATGCACTTTATAATTTAATGGTAAGGTAATGGTTAAGGAATAGGTTTAGTGGGTTATCTGCTGAAAATCAGGTATTGAGTGAGATAAATTTTTATTATGAAAGAAATGGTTATCAACGGCATTAGGGTCAGGCCCGGTCAATCTTTAAATATTGAAATTGCAATTGCAAGATTACCCACCCATACACTGATTGATTTGCCGGTGTTTATAAGAAGTTCAAGTACACCGGGGCCAACTGTACTCATATGTGGAGGGGTGCATGGAGATGAAATCAATGGTATTGTTACGGTGAAAAGGATGTTAGAGGAAAATATTTTTCAGCCTATAAAAGGTACTCTAATATTTATCCCTTTGGTGAATGTCTATGGTTTTTTAAGTAATTCTCGAACTTTTCCAGATGGGAGAGATTTGAATAGAAGTTTTCCCGGAAACAATAAAGGCTCTTTGGCATCCCAAATTGCTCAAATTCTTACCAATGAGATAATACCTCAGATTGATTATGGAATAGATTTTCATACCGGTGGGAGAATGTTATCCAATTACCCTCAAATCAGAGTAGATTTTAGAGATCAAAAAGGTTTGGAACTTGCCGAAGCCTTTGGTGCCAATTTTACAGTTAATTCGATGCATATAGATAAGTCTTTTCGAAAGGAAGCGTTTAAAAACAACAAGCATATATTGGTTTTTGAAGGAGGAGAATCGATGAGGTTAGATGATCAGGTTATTCAGGAAGGCGTTGCGGGAACTGGTAGATTGTTAAAATATCTTGGAATGATTAACGGTGATTATCCATTGACAAAAACCCATAAAATTGAAGAGAGTCGTTGGGTTCGTGCAAAGGTTTCAGGCATCTTTAATCCTTCTGTCTCCTTAGGGGATGAAGTAAAAAAAGGACAGATGCTTGCCAAAATTTCTGATCCTTATGGGCAGGTAAAAGTACCTATAAAAGCTTCTGCTTCTGGTTTTGTAATTGGAATCAACAATTTGCCGGTGGTGAACGCCGGAGATGCCCTTGTACATATAGGCAAATCTCAAGTTAAAGTGTGAAGAGGTACAATTGAAAACCTGATGCGTATAGAATGTTCCGATATTTAGTTCAATAACTTGTGGAGAGCATTAGCCAATAAAGGCGGCAATTGCTAGGGTTGCTTGACCATCGTTACGCCTTCATCTAGTTTTATTGTGGTGGTTGTTTCACAGCCCTCAGTGTTGGAATAAGTCAATTGATGGGTGACTTGTGAATTCTCACTACGTTTAATGGTCCAGTTTTCTTCACCTGACACAGTATAAAAGTCCACTTGTGTGAGGCAGGTTTGGCTAATAACCTTGGGTTTCAATATGACGGCCTCTATCTGGTTTCCTCCCCAGTTTCGTCCTGTCAAGGCTCCACTACTTTTTATTTCCGTAAGTACATTGTTCTGGATTTTCCCTGCATGTTCTAAGTTCAATGCTAAACTTGTGCTGGATTCATTTTCGTCTTTTAAGAGTAGGCTGTCAGAAGATTCTTGGAGTACTAGCTCGGAAGTTGTTTTATTTGTTACCTGAAATAACCGGTAGCCTTCGATTGTGTTGCTGCTCGTCTGGTATCCATCATAAGTGATTTTTATGGTCGTATTGACATTGTTGTTGACCGAGCTATATTGGAACTGCAGCTTCCCCTGTCTGTCAGTAGACCCGTCTTCACAGCTGGGATTGTCGTAATCAATGGTTACAGAATACTGTTCATTGTCAATACTAATTGTAGGGCAGCCCGGTAAGCTATCCGTAAATTCAGTGTTGGAGTATACTGCAAAATCATAAAATGACAAGTAAATATGCTCATCTAAGATTTTTGAAACCCAATAGGCCTCCTCACCTTCAAAAGATTGGTCTATTTGTAAATCCTTATTGATATCAAGGTTGCAAGAGAGAAGAAAAATTAAAAAAACCAGTGGGATACATCGCTTCATTTTGTGGGCTATTTTCATTGTCCCGTTAAATTAATCAAAGTTCAATAAACTTTCATCCAAACATTTCATTCCTTTTTAAATTATGTACTTTAAGGTATATTTAGGTAACCAGAAATCGAAATTATGAAATATCAGGAAGGTATGCTCGTTCAAAATGCTTTAAAAGATCAAGTAATAATGATTTCCGGAGGTGGGACAGGATTAGGGGCTGCAATGGGACGTTATTTTTTATCCCTTGGCGCTAAATTGGTGATTTGTAGCAGAAATATTGAGGTATTGAAACAGGCTGCCAAGGAATTGGAGATGGAAAGTGGAGGGGAGGTTTTACCGCTAGCATGTGACTTGAGAGATTATGAGCAAGTTGCCGAAATGTATTCACAAGCATTGGCTCACTATGGTAAAGTGGATGCAGTAGTCAATAATGCAGCCGCAAATTTCATCAGTCCAACGGACAGGTTGTCACCCAATGCTTTTCACACCATTGTGGATATTGTCTTGAAAGGAACAGCGAACTTAACCCTAGTCGCAGGGAAAAAATGGATAAAGGAAAAGACTGCCGGAACCTTCTTAAATATTGTTACTACTTATGCATTTACCGGGTCTGCTTATGTGGTACCAAGTGCTTCAGCAAAAGCCGGGGTCTTGGCCATGACGCGTTCTTTAGCGGTTGAATGGGCCCCTCACAATATCCGTTCAAATGCCATTGCACCGGGGCCATTCCCCACCTCAGGTGCTTGGGAGCGTCTACTTCCCGGTGAACTGGCAAAAAAGTTTGATCCTGCGCTGAAAAATCCTCTCGGTAGGGTGGGAGACCATCAAGAGTTGGCCAACCTTGCCGCCTACCTTGTGTCCCCATTTTCAGCCTATATCAATGGGGAAATAATAACCATTGATGGAGGCGAATGGCTTCAAGGAGCAGGGCAATTTAACGGGTTGAACGCCATTAAGCCTGAATGGTGGGATGCCATGGAAGCGCAGAGAAAGAAAAAATAGAAATTTGCTTGTACAGGAATACCCGTATCGCAATATACCCAACGCTTTTTCCTATTAAGCCTAAAAATTCTTACCATCCATTCCGCCTTATTTTTGCCTAGGATCTGAAATAGCATTCGTAATGGATGCTTTAAATAAAAAGAAATAAGATTGTTTAGGTTTCCTAGTACAACGTGAAATTTAGTTTAAACAGATTTTTTATTGTTAGTGGCGATCTTCCTTATACACAGGCGCTTTTTTATAGGGTAATGCTAATTTAAAATCCCAATTGGGGAGAATTTTGCTAATGTTCTGCTCGTTGATTGAAGTGGTTTCAATAAAATACCAATTGTCCCTACCTTCTGTGCCTACAGCTATCAGGTTACTCTCAGCGGTAATTGTCCCTCCAGGTACTTTGGTTGTGGTGGTAACAGGGATTATGGCATGTACTTCAGTGGTGTTGGTGCTATACTGGATGAGTTCACCAAATGTCAATTTTATGAGCCTTTGCCCTTTATCTATTTTGGTTTCTTGAATTTGCTTGAGGATTGTTTTCATGGCCTCTCGGCCCCCTGCTTTTTCTATTAGCACCGGATAAGTGAAATCCAGTAATATTTCATAATCACCGTGAATTTGGGCATAAGCGTAAATTTGACCGGCTGTTTTAATTTCTTCTATTATCTGTGCTTCAGCCGTTAAGGTAAATTGACAAGCAGATAAAAAAAGAAAGCATAAAAAAATTCTTATCATAACCATTTTAATTTGATAGCTAAAATAGGCTTTAGTCAAGAAAATTCAAGTTAAAAACAAGAAAAGTTTATTGCTCAATATTATCAGCATCGAAAGTATGTAATTCGCCTTCTATAAATTGGTAGCTTATCTGAATAGGGTTACAGCAAACCTCACAATCTTCAATATAACTTTGTTCGGGTATACTCGGATCCAAAAGCATTGAGATTTCGGCGAGACAATAAGGGCATTGGAAGAAATGTTCTAATTCCATGTTATTTTTATTGGTCTAGCTTATTATATCGAATATTAGCGGGCAAAGTTTTGTTTCGGTCAGGTTATCTATTGTGGGGGTAAAGTGTGGCAGTAATGCAGTAGCTTATGTTTGGCAATTTTTTAGGTGCCATTTACGCTTTGCTCAAATTCCAGTTTTGAGCCGGATAATGAACAGATTATAGGTAGATTGGTAAGGTTTGATTGGTTTTAAGCAGGGTTATTCAGAAGCAATGTCAAAAATAACAATGAGCCTTTAAAGGCAGGAAAAATAAAAGTGGAACAATTGAGAATTATAGCTGTTTTATTACAAGCCACTACCGGACAAGGAAATGGGGGCGTTTTTGCTGTCGAGAACCTCTGCGTTTTCACATTTCAATATTCGGTAAGGGTATTTTTTTAAAAGTTCATAATTATGAGTAGCCATTAAAATAGCTGTTCCCCGCTTATTAATTTCTTGAAAAAGTTTGAAAATACCATCTGAAACATCCGGATCGAGATTTCCGGTTGGCTCATCGGCCAAAAGTATTGATGGTTCATTGAGTAAGGCCCTTGCGATCACGACTCTTTGTTGTTCGCCTCCTGAAAGCTGATGGGGCATTTTGGTTGCTGCACCTCCCAGACCTACTCCCATTAAAACCTCAATCATTCGGTTTTTCATTTTGAGTTTGTCTTTCCAACCGGTAGCACGGAGTACGAAATAGAGGTTCTCGGCTACTGTTCTGTCCGGGAATAATTGGAAATCCTGAAATACTATGCCTAATTTTCTTCGAAGGAATGGGATTTCCTTCTTTTTGATTTCCTGAATAGGGTAACCGGCAACAGAAGCTTCACCCATAATCAATGGTAAATCTGCATATAGGGTTTTAAGTAAAGAACTCTTTCCACTACCTGTACGTCCTATCAGGAATACAAATTCGCCCTTTTCAATGCTGAAGTTTACACTTTTTAATATGGTATTGATGCCTTGAAAAATACAAGCGTTTTCTACCTTAACTACTGGCTCATTTGAAAAAACCATATCAGAGATCTAATTTTTTTAGTTTGCCGAAAGGAAGTTCTTTGATAAGCTTTCCAAGCTCTTCCTCTTTACCTCCAAGTCCAAATTTTTCAATTTTTTTTAAGGGTCTGTCCGCTCTGAAGTAGGCCACAAGAACAAAGTTTTCATCCCTGATCTGTATATAATCAGGGATTTTTGCTTTCCCTTTCACTTTGATAATGTACATATCCGGTTCGTTTTTAATTGTAACCTTAAAGCTTGGCAATGGTTTTCAAAAAGGAGCAGGTTACTTACCTGCTCCATAGAAAATTATTTGTTGGCCTTGGCGTGATCAGCTAGAAATTGAGCCAAGCCTTTGTCTGTAAGTGGGTGGTTCAATAAGCCTGTAATTACTTTTAACGGGCAGGTAACCACGTCAGCTCCAAGTTCCGCACATTTCACCAAGTGCATGGTGTGACGTACAGAGGCAGCCAAAACTTCAGTTTCATAACCATAATTTTGATAAATGTGCACAATCTGGGCAATTAAATCCAGGCCATCAAAAGAGATGTCGTCTAATCTACCAATAAATGGAGAAAGGTAGGATGCTCCTGCTTTGGCAGCAAGAATGGCTTGGCCCGCAGAAAATACCAATGTGCAGTTGGTTCTGATCCCTTCACTTGAAAAATATTTGATGGCTTTTATGCCATCTTTGATCATGGGAACCTTTACAACAATTTTGTCATCGATTTTGGCAAGTTCCTTTCCTTCTTTAATGATTCCTTCAAAATCTGTGGAGATTACTTCAGCACTTACGTTTGCATCCACTATATCGCAAATAGCTTTGTAATGGTTGATGACATTTTCGTCACCACTGATGCCTTCCTTGGCCATTAAAGATGGATTTGTGGTAACGCCATCCAATACGCCTAGGTCATAGGCTTCTTTTATTTCATTAAGATTCGCAGTATCAATAAAGAATTTCATGCTTGTTTTTAGGTTTGTTGATTTGTACCGGTAAATTTAAACCAAAATTAACAAAAAGAAGGGGCTTGTGTAGGAAAAGGACAAAAAAATAAGCGGCATCGCACCGCTACGACCGCCTACCCTTGCTTCCTTCCGGACCTGGGGGATTCAGCGGGAGCTGGTCGTGCCGCTTGGAACAAAGGTAACTATTTTCGGTTCACTCACAAAATAATTTTTCAAGCTTTGCCTAAACCCTTTATAATCAAAGAAAAAAATTTTGGCAATATTATTGATGACTATAGCCTAGAAATTACCATATATTTTCGGTGCTTTGTAAGCATAACATTTATTAGCTATGAAAAAAACAATTAGTATTTTGAGTTTGGTCTTTATTATGAGTTCCTGTGCACTTTTGCAACCTAGAGTACCCTATCAATTAGGAATGTCTGAAAGCAAGTTCTTGAGGCAGAACAAAGATGCTGTAATCAGTCAAATAAGTGAGGGCAAAAAAGTGTATCGGGTCAATAATGGAGATAGATTCTATTTATTGGTCACTTTTGAAAATGATGAATTGACAAATTTAGAGGAATTAGAATTGACGCCACAATGGCCTGGACAAAGATATATGGATGAAAACAATCCAAACTACAATAATTCTAATAATCCGAACTACCAGCCTCAACAGAACAATCCAAACAGATAGTCCCGGCTGACCAAAGCTATAGTAATTATAAAGTACAAGTAACTTTATGTGGCTTGTGCAAGCATGAAAAAAGGCCATCTTTTTATAAGATGGCCTTTTTTTTGATTTTAGAGAGGGTTCAAATTTAGAATTAAACAAAAAAATGTATTAAGTTTATCCCATTACTTAAAAATATGAATTAATAATTCCTTATATTTATTCCTTATTTAGGAGATTAATACACTAACACATGAACAATAAAAGGCGTACATTTTTAAAGAAAATGAGTATGGCTGGAGCGGCTTCAGCTATTGTACCTGTAGCTTTGGCCAATGCAGATCAAAAAGCAGTGGTCAAATTAAAAAGAAATTCTGAAGTTGCTGCAGAGCAGGAATTAAAGATTGCGCTTATCGGCGCAGGAATTATGGGGTCCCAGGACATGAACACGGCGCTCAAGCATGATAATGTAAGCATCGTTGCTGTTTGTGATTTGTATGATGGTAGATTAGATGATGCGAAAGAAAAATGGGGGCAACATTTATTTTTAACAAAAGATTATAAAGAAATTCTCAAAAGAAAGGACATTGATGCAGTCCTGATAGGAACTCCTGATCATTGGCACAAGCAAATCAGTATTGATGCCATGAAAGCAGGAAAGCACGTTTATTGCGAAAAACCTATGGTGCATAGTGTGGATGAAGGAAAGGATGTGATTGATGCATGGAAAAAATCCGGAAAGATAATGATGGTAGGAAGTCAAGGTATATCTAGCCTTGGCAACGAGAAAGCCAAAGAACTTTTGGAAGAAGGTGTGATTGGAGACATTAATTATGCAGAAGGATTTTGGGCAAGACATTCTCCTCCTGGAGCTTGGCAGTACAATGTACCGGCAGATGGAACGCCTGAAACTGTGGATTGGGAAAGGTATATCTCCAATACTACTGAGAGGCCTTTTGATCCGCTGAGATTTTTCAGGTGGAGAAATTATTTGGATTATGGTACAGGGATGTCCGGAGATCTTTTTGTACATTTATTTACCAGTTTACATTTTATCACCAATTCCTTAGGGCCTAATAAGGTTTCTGCCATGGGTGGATTGAGGTATTGGAAAGATGGTAGAGAGGTTCCTGATGTTTTGTTGGGGATGTTTCAATATCCGGACAGTGAGCAACACCCGGGTTTTAATTTGTCTTTGCGTTGTAATTTTGTGGATGGAACCAGTGGTTCTACCTATTTGAAAATTGTTGGTAGCAAAGGTTCAATGGATGTAAAATGGGACGAGGTGGTTGTGAAAACAAACAAGCAGACTTCCAGTGATGATCCGTTCTTAGAAGCCCAGGCAAAAATGAGAGGAGAGGTTTCAGACCGAAAGAAAATTTTACCTCCCAATGAAGTGGTTTATAAAGTAGAGCCGGGTTATAAAGGCGCACATTATGATCATTTCGGTAATTTCTTCAGGGCGATTAGAGAAAACGGGCAAGTTGAAGAAAACCCTGTATTTGCTTTTCGTGCAGCTGCACCGGCTTTATTGTGTAATGACAGTTATTTTCAGGATGAATTTATCAAATGGGATCCTGTAAATATGAAATTAGTATAATTAAATCTAATATTTAAAAGTAATGATGAAATCACTAATTAAAACTAGCGCCATGATGTTGGCTGCAGTCCTTGTAATGTCATGCGCATCTAATGGCACAGACTTGTTTAATGGTAAAGACCTCAGTGGTTGGACCGTTTATGGTACCGAAAAATGGTATGTAGAAGATGGGATTTTGGTCTCTGAAAGTGGTCCTGATGGTGAGTATGGTTATTTAGGTACTGAAAAAAACTATAAAAACTTTGAATTGACCGCTAAATTCAAGCAAGACGAAGATGGCAACAGTGGTATTTTCTTTCGTTCAACTTTCGAAGGAACTAAAGTTTCAGGTTGGCAGGTAGAAGTTGCCCCTCCGGGAAATGATACCGGTGGAGTTTACGAATCCTATGGCCGTGGATGGTTGATCAAACCTGATCCGGAAAAAGATAAAAACTTGAAATTCGGTGAGTGGAATGACATTAAAATACGTGTAGTTGATGATCACGTAACCACTTGGTTAAATGGTGTTGAAATGATTGATTATACAGATGAGAAAATTGGAGAAGGCGAAGGTCAGCTAGCCCTTCAAATCCATAGCGGTGGAGGCCTCAAAATTTCATGGAAAGACATTAAAGTTAAAGAATTGTAAGATAAGGCTTGTTAAAATAAGCCGTTTTACAATTTTTGTTTGAATAAATTCACTATAAAAAAGCCCCTTTTATGGGGCTTTTTTATGTTCAATTACTATTGTTTGATAAAAGGAACTATCCTTTGAGGCATTTTTAGTAATTTGCGCCCTAGAAAATAATATTATATGTCCAAATTTGATCCGATAAGACCTTTTTATGATAATGAAGTCAATCAGGCATTGAAAGAATATGGCCAGCATCCCATGATGAAGGCCATACTTAATTTCACTTTTCCTGACAGATCAGAGGCAGAATGGGCCGAAATGTTATCCGATATCCACTCAATCAGAGACTTTCAAACCAAGATTATATACGATGCTGTACTCAAAGTATTAAAAATTAGTTCTGATGGGCTGTCTACTTCGGGCTTCGAAAACTTAGACCCTAATACTGCCTATTTATTTATATCTAACCATAGAGACATTATCCTTGATACCTCTTTGCTGAATGCCACCTTGTTTGAACATGGCTTGGTGATGACAACCTCGGCAATAGGGGATAACCTTGTAAAGAAACCTTTCCTAAAGGCCTTGTCAAGGATTACCCGTAATTTTGTTGTTTTTAGAGGACTTAGCCCTAAGGCCATGTTCGAAAATTCTAAATTGAATTCTGAATACATCAAAGAAGCATTGTTCCAAGAGAATCGTTCCGTATGGATTGCTCAAAGGGAGGGACGTACCAAGGATGGTATGGATTTGACTCAGAAAGGCATGCTGAAGATGCTCACCATGGCAAGTGGTAACACACCATTAAAAGACTATTTTCAGCAATTGAAAATTGTTCCTGTCTCCATTTCCTATGAAAATGACCCTACCGATGTGCTTAAAATGCCTGAATTAATGGCCAAAGCCCGGGAAGAGATATATGTAAAACAAAAAAATGAAGATTTTAGAACCCTAGTAAGTGGAATCATGGGGCAAAAGAAACGCATTCATATTTCTGTAGGCAAAGTTATGGATGAAGAGATTGCTGAAGTATTTGGTACTGAAGGTCCTTTAAACAAGCAACTGCAAGTGCTTGCAGAAGAATTGGATCGGATAATTGTTCATAATTATCAGCTTTGGCCTTCCAATTATATTGCCTTAGATTTGATGCACAATACCAATAAATACGAAGCTCATTATTCCAAGGAGGAAAAAGAAGCCTTTGAGGAAAGAATGGCCAATGGTATAGATATGAACAATGAGGTAGCTGTACATAATTTTTTAGCAATGTATGCCAATCCCGTTACGCATAAACAAAAAATTACCGAGCCAACAACTTGATTGAGGGTTTAGAGAAATAAAAACCACCTATGATAGATTTTCATAGGTGGTTTTTTTGTTTTTCCAACTGCGGCGTAGCTTAGAGATCCTAGAAGTATTCAATTTCGCTATTGACTTTGAAATTAAGGAAAATCAGACTTTTTACAGGTTTTAGCTCTTTAGTAAGTTTCAAAGTGGTCG
The DNA here is from genome assembly GCF_030546805.1 of Cyclobacterium sp. 1_MG-2023. Classification (GTDB taxonomy): domain Bacteria; phylum Bacteroidota; class Bacteroidia; order Cytophagales; family Cyclobacteriaceae; genus Cyclobacterium. The sequence continues at coordinate 474,485 of NZ_JAUOPC010000002.1, forward strand.
ATGATAATGTTTTTAAGCATTCCTTCTTCGAAATTCAGTTTGATAACATCCATTTTATCATCAGCTAAAGTATAGCCAAAATACCATTGAGGAGATTTGGACATTTGGGAGTCATAGGGTTTCGACAAATCTTTGGTTAATAAATTGATCGCCTCAAATTTCTTTTTGTATTTGTCGTTTTGGCTTATCGTTTTCAGCTTGTCAAATAAGGTAGCCACTTCATCACCTTTCCGAATAGCAGATTGTGATAAATCTGTTGGCCATTTCTCTAATTCTTCCCCGTTTCCTAAGAAAATGGTGGCAATACGGTCCTCGGAAATCCCCAATTGAACACCTGTTGATGTACCTTTTTCTTCATCCATAAAGATATAATGGTAAAGTGGAAGCTTGTCCTCCAGCTCTGTTATATCTGAATATATATTTGCCACTATATTTATATAATCCAACCCTATATTTTCTTTTAATTGGTTGACTGAAGCATAGGTGGTTTCAGCATTTGCACCTATGCTGAATTGCTTATAGTCTCCTGAAGAGATGGTATCTGTGCCAATTAAAGAACTATAAGGGGGTTCAATAATAATTTCCGGTTCAGTTTCGCTGGTATTCAAACAGCCAAACAAAAGAAAGGGGCTTAGCAATAAGGCCCAAAGGCCGGAAGGATTCCCGACCCATTTAACGGGCCAAATTTTACTGTAGTGATTCGTTTTGGTAGATTTTTTCATGGTTCAGCACTTTTAGTTGTTTTTAGGAATGCATTCATATAATATTGCATGCCTAGGTTTTAGTACAATTACAATAATTGTAGCATAAGCAGTACGAAATAAATAGGGAATCTGTCCTGGTATTGTTAAAATTATTTATTTCTAACAAGGCTTGAAACCATGTCCAAATTAAGCCTTCAAAACTTCAGGAAGAGTTGCCAGACTTGGTAAAATATAATCCGGTGCTGCCGTTTTTAGTTGATCTTCGTTTTGCGCCCCTGTCAATACGCCAATTGTTAAGCCACATTTAGCATTTTTTCCCTCTTCTATATCAATGGTGGAATCACCGGCTTTAAGCACTTCCTGGGACTCCGTAATGTTACATAAATCCATGGCTTTGTATATCATATCCGGTTGGGGACGGCCATTTGAGACATCGTCAGCAGTTACCAATCCATCGATATCCTTACCTGTTTCCCAGCCTAGTTTCAGTAATAAAGATATGGCTGTTTTCCTATCATAACCGGTATTTAATACCACAAATACGCCCTTATTCCTAAGGTTTTCCATCATTTCCTTTACACCCGGAAAAGTTTTAACCTTGAGTTGCTCGTAAGTGAGTTTCAGCGTAGGCTTAAAGTTAGCAAAGGCCTCATCAGCAATGGTGGCTATGTCAGTGGCGTTGGTGCAGGCTTTTAGTACATCTGTAATTGCCTGGTGTTTTTCTTTTCCTGCGCCATGGGCTAAAACCTCTTCCAAACTAACGTTAAAGCCTTTGTCATTGATTACTTTTTGGACGGTTTTGTAAACTACATTGTCCTCATCCACAGTAGTTCCTGCCATGTCCAGTACTACTAGTTTAATGTTTTTCATTGTTATAGATTAAATAGTTTAAATATATTTTCTTTGGCGAATGCAGGACTACCTGTCATTCCTTTACCACCAATGCCGGTGACAATATGAATATGGTTATCAATGGTTTCTTCAAACAATTCACCATTTTTGCACTGAGAATACATTCCATACCAGCGGTAGGCTATTTCATAGCTTGGGAGCTCGACAATTTGTCCGGCCATTTTCAACATTAATTCATCAATCTCCATCTTTAGGTCAAAGCCCAGGCTGTCTCTATTTTCTACAGAAGCATATTCATGAGAGTCCCCAAGAATTACAGAACCGTCCATGGCCTGCTTGAATAAAATATGAATGCCCCATTTTTTTTCAGGCCTGTCTTTTTTTTCTTTATCCTTAATGGTCTTGTATGAGGGGCATTCCTGAAAGGCCTCATACCTGCGAATAGAAGTCCCGGTCAGTATAGATCCGGGAAGTTGAAAAGATTTAGGCTGGACTATGGTTTGCATCATCTGCAATTTAGAAATTTCCATATTGCTTCCAGCAAAAATTGTAGGATACAAGGTTTTAAATTCACTACCATTGCAAATAATGACCTTTGAAGACTCAAGCTTTTGGCCACAGGCTGTCGTTGTTTTCACCACCGAACCGGTATTTTCACAGGAAAGAACTGAAGTAAAAGGTTTATAAGTCAAGTCCATTTCCTGAACCATAGCCTGCAATAGACGATTGATCATTAGCCTTGGCTCCACAGTAAGTTCTTGTGGAAAATACAAACCGCCTTTGATATAGTCAGGCCTTAATCCGGGGTATTTTTTAAGGCAATTTTCCTTCGAAATCAAGGTGGAAGTATAGTCTTTGTTAGAATTAATCCCCCTCAATTCTTCTAACAACTGCAATTCTTCGGGATCCGAAGCCAGGTAAACGGTGCCTTGATTCCTGAGACTTAGGTCTACACCTGCATGTATTTCTTTGTAAATCTCCAGACTTTCTCTTCCATAGGCCTGCCACTTTTCATTCATTCCGGAAGGTACTACCTGCCCAAAATTACGAACCGTGGCACCTTGAGGAGCCTTGTCTTTTTCAATCAAGGCTACCTTTAATCCGTTTTTTAGGGCATGATAGGCATGGAAGCCTCCCAAAACCCCACCTCCAACTACGATTAGATCAAACATGAGTGTTTTCTGAATATGATGTCAATAATATTAAGTTTAACTTGGTTGTGCAATTCCTCAAACTATGCTTAAGGAAGGATGCCTATTCTGTAATACCCTCCATTTTGGGCCGTAGCAAAAGCTTCGTCCAAATCCTGAAGATTAAATGTTTTACCCACAAGGCTTTCAAAAGGATACTTAAGATGAGCTTTTTTTATGAAATTTATGGCAGTGGCCAGGTCTCCTGGAATGTAATTGTGGAGCCCTTTGATAGAAAGCAGATTTCTTACCAAATACTCTCCATTGATGGAGAGGTCTCGCTGGGGAAAGACTGAACCTACCAAAACTAGTGTTCCACCAATCGCCAGAAGTTTTAAACAATGCTCAATTGCTTCCGGATTACCGGATGTTTCAATAATTATATCTATTCCTCCATCCGGATCAGTGGCAGAATGAATCTCACTTTCACCATAGATAAAGGCTTTTTTTGCTCCAAATTTTAAGGAATAGGAAGCCTTTTTAGGGTCGATATCCTGACTCCAAACATTTTCTGCACCTTCTTCTTTGGCCATAGCACAGGCCGAAAGCCCAAGCATACCCACTCCATTTACCAAAATATTTTTGTTTTTCAATTCTCCTGCCAATCTTAAAGCACCTGCGATGGTGGCATGTGTGCAATTCAATGGAGCGGCTTCTAAATTGCTCAGGTTTTTAGGGAGCTTAAATAGGGTTGTGTTTTTTCTCAGATGGCAATGGCTTGCAAAACCACCATTGAGCTGGTATGCATCATTCATTTGCTCATGGCCATATTTATATAGTGCTTTGGATTTTTGAGGATATCCTTTTTTGGCATTTATTGAGTTGGGGTCATGGGCGTAGATGGTCCAAGTGATTCTGTCTCCAATATTGAGCTGATTTCCATAATAGTCAAACATGTCCTCGGTTGACATTTTTTCAATAATACCTATAATTTCGTGTCCCAAAACACTATGACTGCAAGATTGCCTTCTTCCGTAAAATGTATGTAAATCACTGGTGCAGATAGTTGAAAAATTGATTTTAACCAATAATTCCCCTTCTGCCAAAGAAGGGAATCCAATTGAGCGTGTAGTAAAAGGGGACTCGGGTTCCATAAAAACCTTTGCAATAGCTTCTTTTTCCATACAGTAGGTAGATTATCTGATTTCTATAAAGTAAATGACCAAAAGTTGGGCATCTGTATTGTTAGGGTTTTTCGGTAGGTGTGGAATGTTTCCATTGAATAATAAGGAATCCCCTTCTTCTAAATCAAAAACCTTGTCTCCCAACTCATAGATGAGGCTTCCACTGATTACATACAGGTATTGAATACCATCTGTGGTTACCGGTTCTCTTTTGGAGTTCCTAGAGATGGTTAGCAAGGAGATTTCCATCGAAGAACGTTCAATTTTATGATTGAGAATCAATTGGTAGTCAAATCCTATGGCTTCCTCCTCTTTTTTTACTGAGCGGTATTCACTTTTTCTTTTTAAAAAGTATCCTGGAAATTCTTTTTCTGTTTGAAGGTCTGCAAAAAACACATTCAAATCCACATTGAGGGTACTGAGTACCTGAATCAAGGAGGGTAAGGTAGGGAATACCCTACCGTTTTCGATTTTTGAGAGCATGGCAATGCTAATTCCCGATTTATCCGCAAGGTCCCCTAGCTTCAGATGTTGTGATTTTCTGATGTCTTTTATTTTGGAGCCAATCCAAGTGGTGAGGTAAGCTGAATTATCCATTCAATTTTAATTTAATCGCTTTATTAATGCGTTTTTCTAGGCTTATATTAAAAATTAAAGTTCTGTAAATTTTCCTTATAAGAAAAATTAATTTCACTTAATGAAAAATTATTGTTTTGTTAACACTTGAATTTAGTTTCGATTTCAGATTTGGCCCTACTTTTACAAGCGATAAAATATTTATAAAGCATTTCAATAATAGAAACAATCTTCAATTTTTATGGGCAAACTCAATAAAGTTTCAATTTCCAAGACGGATGTTTTATTGGTTTGCACAGCTTTTATGGCATATACAGGAATGTATGCAGTCAGAAAATCATTTTTAGCTGGTCAGTTTGAGGGGGTGGAAGCGGTATCCGGGTTCCATTTTAAAACCTTGTTGATCATTGGTCAGGTAATGGGGTATATGCTTTCCAAGTTTATTGGTATTCGACTAGTTCCAGAAATCCCGCCCTATAAACGTTTTGGCGCAATTGTAGGACTAGTTGGGTTTGGCTTGTTAATGCTTTTGGCTTTTGCCTACGTTCCGATTCCCTTCAAACCGGTAACCATGTTCTTAAATGGTTTGCCTTTGGGGATGATTTTTGGTTTGGTATTGGTGTATTTAGAAGGTAGGAAAAATTCAGAGTTGTTGGCAGCAGGTTTAAGTGCGACATTTATTTTTTCGACAGGGCTGGTTAAATCAACAGGTATATGGTTGATGAATAATTTTCAAATAGGTGAATGGATGATGCCTTTTGTCACCGGAGTAGTTTTTTTTCCGATGCTCCTTATTGCTGCTTACGGCTTAAGTAAAAGCAAGCCTCCCACAGTAACGGATAAGGAGCTTCGAACGGAGCGGGTCCCAATGGATAAGAAAGCGCGTTTGGATTTTATGAAGAAACATGGTGCCGTGTTTTTTGTTCTAGTACTAGTGTATGTGTTGTTGACTGTAGTAAGAGATTTTAGAGATAATTTTATCGTGGAATTTTGGGCTTCTTTTAATATGTCCCAACAGCCTGAGTTGATAACTTTGACCGAGCTTCCTATAGCAATATTGGTTTTGCTGATAAGCGCTTTAGGTATATTGGTGATTGATAACAAAAAGGCTTTGCTATTAGGTATTTTGGCAACGATCATCAGTGCGATTCTAATGATTGTTGTAACTTTCCTTTTTAAACAAGGTGAAATTGGCCCTGTAATCTGGATGATAGGTTCGGGTTTTAGTGTATACCTGCCTTACATCCTTTTCCACTGCCTATTGTTCGAAAGATTGCTGGCCTTTTTGAAATACAAGGGAACGGTAGGCTTCTTATTTTATGTAGCAGATGCGCTGGGGTATTTGGCCAGCGTAGGGATATTGATTTATAAAGAGTTTTTTTACACCCAATCCTCTTGGGTTGAATTTTTCACTTGGTTAAACTTTGGATGTGGGGCCCTAATTGTGTTCTTGGTATTTGTATTGTTATGGAATATCAAAGAAGTTTCACCCAAACTCCAATTTAAATAGTAGGGCTATAATTGTTCTCAATGTGCTGATTGCATCTCCCACTAGAAAATTTAGGGGTTATTTTCAGGGGCTATTGACGGTGAAAAAGGGATGAATTAGTTGCCCTCTCCTTATAACTTGAAATAGGTAATAGGGCTACTATTACCTGTCCTATTGCCTAACCCATGTTTAGATATAAATTTTCATAAGGCCTAGCTTTGATTTCTTTCCGGAGCCATGTAAACCAAAATTTAGCTTATAGGGTATCAAATTTCATCATTCATTGCCACTAAATATTCCTGAGGGAACATTCGCAATCCAGGATTCAGGTGTGTCCGCGATCCCAAATAATTTGGCCACTACAGCGGAGGTGTTGGCATTTGAATTGGGAGATTTCAATTCAACAGCTTTATTAATTTCGGGGCCTTTGATCATCCAAGGAACGATCATTTCCTGAACTGACGTACCTCCATGGCTTTTACCAATACCGCCATGGTCTGTGAAGAGTAAAAAGTTGCTGTCTTCGTATAAGCCTTCTTTTTTTAGCTGATTTACAAATTCCCCAATTTTCACATCGATTTCTTCTATGGCTGTAATAAATTCAGGAGACATCCACTCGTGTCCATGACCGGCATGGTCTACATGCACAGAATAAAGAAAAATCAAGGTCGGTACATCTTGGTTGCTGACAAGAAAATCCAATGCTGCTTGGTAATTTTGATCGTAGCGATCGTCTTCTTCAAACCTATATTCATCGAGGTATTTTTTATTGAAAGGTTTGATAAGGCTTTTCCAATTAAAATAGAATGCCGTCTTTATGTTGGGAACATTGTCTTTTACAATTTTAAATACAGAAGGGTAGTAACCATCCTCATCCATTTCTTGGGGAGCAATGGTATGGTCTTCCTTTTCCCAGTCATTACCAAAAACACCATGTTGCTCCGGTCCACCACCTGTTAGGTGACTGGTCCAGTTGGGCATGGTAACAGATGGCATTACTGTTCTGGTCTCGGTAGAAATCACACCATCGGCAAATAAAGCATCAATATTTGGCGTCTTTGCTTTTTGGTAACCTTCCAGAGAAAAGCCGTCAATACCCAACATAATTACTCGTTTTGCCACAGGGGCTTTTTCATTACATCCTATGGTAAACAGGAATGAAAATAGGAGAAGGGAAAGGGCTGATTTTGCTTTTACCATGGTTGGGAAATATTTTTTTAAAGATTTGTTTTTAAAAGAGGGGATTCGACAGATAAATATATAAAAAACCAATGAGCCGAAGCCCTTTTATTCTTTTATAAAATATTGTCTTTTTGTTAAATGGTTGGCTATTATTATTCAAGCAAAGGCGAAGACATTTAAAGAGGCAGTTATTAGGGTTAACGCTCGAAAGCCCTTTTGCCTCCTAAAAGCACAGGCTCCGACCTTTGTGGACTTCAGGCAAGGGCCATAGATTCTTGAAGAAAAAACAATTAACAATTAACAATTAACCATTACCAAACACCTCATTAATCTCTTCGATAGAAATCCCCAATATTTGCAAGGTGATTTCATTTAATACCTTTTCGTTTCCGGTAAAGTGGTATACATTATGGAAATGCTCCATGCTTTGGCCGGGAGAAAGAAATGCTCCGGGAGAAACACTCTCTAATTCGTAAAAAGGCCCCATTTGGCTACCATCCTCCAAGGGGCCATCATTGTAGGCATTGACTGCATCTCCTTTAAAGGGATCAGCATCGGTATTCCATTCTTGATTTAGGTAAGGCATTTCAGGTGATATATTGAAAGTAGTGATGGTCAGTACTTTGTTGATAGGGTCATAGCTGGCAGCCATAGGCAGTCCTCTTTCGGGAGATACACCCACTTTTCCTCGGCTTTGGCCATCGGCTTTTAAGAAGAGGTAATTATTGGTGGTGGCTATTCTTTCCTCCGGAATTTCCCCAAAATAATTGGTGGTAAGTCCTTCTTTGGTTTCATTTGGCTTTAGAGGCAATATAATGGTGGTTTCTGCACTGGGCTTGAACATATCCAAAACCCAGAGGCAGGGAGCTCCGGTTGATTGGGTCCATGGAAAATCTCCAGTGTTTTGAATGGAATTGATGGTGGTATAGCCTACCATTTTGATGGCAGAAACATCGGCTATCAAAGCAGTGTTTTTTAATATTTCCTCCTTTTCCAGAAGCGCAACAGTTCGTTGAAGCTGTAACTTAAACTCGGTTCCCTGATAGTTGGTAATGGAGGTTGATTTGGCCATGCTTATTTCCCTCTGGCCAGACTTGACTTCTTCCCAGGGTTCATAGTCAATCGCTGCCGGAGTGTGCCAGTTCTCAAACTCCATATTTTTGCCTGGTTCAAAGTATAGAGAGTACGTGTTACCTTCCGGTCCAAGCCATAGGCGACTTTCACCTCCATAGGCATTCATGTGCTTGTCTAATGGGCCTTCAAATGCCTCATAGTTTATCCAGCCAAAGCTTTCTCCATTTTCGCCTGCGGCGGAAGAAGTGAAAACTTTACCCTGGTATTTTGGGGATACAAGAATTTTTGCCTGTTTGTCATCCGTACTAAGCTCCACAAGATTAGGATCAAATTTTTCTAAAAACTTTTTGTCCTGCAAAAAATTATTTGGACTCTCTTCCGTAGCCTGATTATCTTTTTGGCGCTCTGAGCAGGAAAAAGTAAAGGTTAAATTGCTGAGAAGGGTTAAAACAAGGATGTATTTGTTCATTTTGGGTTAATTCTTGTATGTTTTAACCACAATTATAGCATTAAACGGGGACTATCCAATAGAATACCGAATAGCCTGTGTAAACTTTTTTGGAAGAGGTGTAGAAACAACAAAATCAATCCAGTCTTTACTGAATAAGCCAGTATGTTTTAAAATATTAATTAATAGAGTCTTTTAAAGGATTTCTCGCCCCAGTAGAAATACCCACTTGGTCCAGTGTTTTTCAATCTATCCATATCCCAAGGCATCAAAGGAAGATTTATAATAAGATCTTCAGATGTTTTTAATTGTTCTACATCTATCCATGACGTACTAATTCAGTTCTAAGAGATTCCTTTTCTGAATTCCTAGGCGAGTCCTCACAATTAAAAAAAGCAGTTAGTTTTTTTCTTTTACACCACACTGATTAGAAATCTCTAAAAGAGAAGTTCCCAATACTCTTAATTGTAAATGTAACCTATCCAAATTTAATTTTTTTAGCGTTTTTAATTCGTTTAGTTTAAAGCTAATGTAAATTTAGGTGATACATTACGGATTGTAAAATATTGGTTTTAAGTAAATAATAAATTACATATTTAATCCCATTCCCTAGCAAAATGCATATTTAGTAAATTAGTTACTTTCCGCCTTACAGGTTTTGGCGTTAAGAAAACTGGGCAATGCGGTGGCAAAGGCAGAGGCATGTTTGACGAAGGATCTTGATTTAATTCTTATCTTATATGAAATCACATTAGGTCCTGAGGAGTTTGCCTATGCGCGGGAGGTGCCCTGATTTTAGCCAAAAGATGTTCAGCGGCGGGGTTTTCCCTGAATTGCTATGCTTCAGGGCAGGTTGGTTACTTTTTTGACCACTGAATAAACTCAGGGCAGACCTGAAGCAAAAAAGTAACACAGTAAATTAACGAATATAAGCTTTAGGAATCATAAATGGCTAATTACAGAAAGGTAAATAAAGTGGTGGTAGAAAGTCTTTCTTTTATTCTTTTAGAATAGGTATTAATCAGGTGAATTAAGTCAGTAACCTATATTCACAATTCCCCAAACACTTCATCCAGATCTAAGACAAAACCAGCAAGTGCCTGTGAGTTGACCCGATCTCCCAAGGTAAATAATCGAGAGGGTTGGTATGTTCCTCCTTCCAGAGTATAGATCAACAAGGTGCGCTCATCTGGATGAATGACCCAGTATTCTTTTACGCCCGAGGCTTCGTAAACCTCGTATTTCAATTGCAATTCTTTTTTATTGTTTCCGGGAGAGAGGATTTCGATAATCAGGTCCGGGGCACCTACACCGCCCAATTCATCCAGTTTTTCCGGATCACAGACCACACAGAGGTCCGGCTGCACTACGGTATCGATTTTGTCAAGGTCTTTGGAAGAAACGGGTAAGCGAACATCAAAAGGAGCAGTAAATACTTCGCAATTTTTTCCTTGAAGAAAAGTATAGATTTGATGAAAAATTTTCCCAGAGATCCGTTGGTGAATTAAGAGGGGAGCGGCTGCCTGTTTAAACACCCTTCCGCGAATCAGCTCCACCATTTCATCGAGCTGCCAGGAGAGGTAATCTGCATAGGAATAGCTTCCATAGGCAGAAAAGGGTTCTTTGACTTTATCTTTTGTTTTTTCCATCTTTCACGCAATCCGAGGTGAATAATAAAGATAACAATATACGAGCGAATCTGCCGGTAGTTAAAGTTTGGAATTGTATGTGATCCTCAATTAATTATTTAACATTAAACAATTAATAATTATATACTTCTAATTCATGTTTCTCAGATAAAAAGAGATTATTTGAACTTACAATTCCTCAAACACCTCATCCAAATCCAACTCAAAACCAGCAAGTGCCTGAGAATTTATACAGTCTCCCATGGTGTACAACCGGGAGGAGCGGTATTTTCCTTTTTCCAAGGTATAGATCAACAAGGTACGCTCGTCAGGATGGATTACCCAGTATTCCTTTACTCCGGAGGCCTCGTATACCTCGTATTTTAATTGTAGCTCCTTTTTATTGTTTCCTGGAGAGAGGATTTCTACCACCAAGTCGGGGGCGCCCACACAGCCTAATTCATCCAATTTTTCCCGATCGCAGACTACACATAGGTCAGGCTGCACTACGGTATCGATGTCCTTGTGCTTTCTGGAAGAGACCGGAAGGCGTACATCAAAGGGGGCGGTATACACCTTACAGCTTCCTCCTTTTAAAAATCCATGAATTCGCGTAACCAAGGCTACCGTAAGCTCTTGATGAATTCGACGAGGGGCTGCTGCAGCTTTCCTGAATACTTTTCCCCGAATCAATTCCACCATCTCATCCAGTTGCCAAGAGAGGTAGTCTGCATAGGAATAGCTTCCATAGGCAGAAAAGGGTTCTTTGACTTTATCTTTTGACTTTTCCATAAACCGAGGTGATTAATAAAGATAACAATATTTGAGGGAATCTGCCAGAGGTAAATTTGGAAAATTTAAATATAGACTATATATTTAGTTTTAATTATTTGATTTAATAATTTGTGTTTCATTATTCAGTGATATGAGAAATTTTCATATTTATATTGTATTCTTTTATTCGATTGCATTAACAGGGTGTAATAAATTAAGTAGGGGAAATGAAAATACCTTAATAGATGGGCTTAGATTATTCAAAACAGGGGAATATAGGCTTGAAATAGAAAAATTAGGTACAATTAATTTTATCAGACATCAAGTTTTTGAAATTAAGGATTCAACTTTTATTTTTCTTTTAAACAAATCCATTAATGCATTAGAAATCTATAATTTAACAACAGAGAAATTTGCAAAACGAATAAATATTCCGAAGGAGGGTCCATATGCCATAAATAATCCACAAGGTTTTTTGGTGATTTCAAGTGATTCAATTTTCGTGTTTCCTCAAGGTCATGTAAAGAACACTATTTTGATTAATGGTAAAGGTGACGTGTTATCGCATTATTCACCACCTGTTCCAAAAAATGATATTTTTGGAATTGTTAACCATAAATCAGTACCTTCTGCTCCCAGTTATTTTTTAAACAAAAGATTGCATTTTTCAATATTGCCAATGTTAGATACTAAAGTACCGGAAAACATCAATAGAAATATTCTGCTAGCATCTGAGTTCGAAATTGATAATAATACGCTTATATTCCCTGCTAATATGTGTTATCCGAAAAGCTATTTGCAAAAAGGATTGATTTCCTATCATACAAACTTTTCAAGAATAATTAACGACAGAAATGAATGGATATATTCATTTGCCGGATCAGATAGTCTTTATATTTACGATATTAATTATATTTTAAAGAGTCAGGTTGCAGCTAAGAGTAAAGCAATTAATAATATTCCTAAATTTGACAGGTATCCTGGAGAAATAAACTCTATGGAAATGTGTATAAAATCCGGTTCCTATGGAAGGATAATCTATGATAAGTTTAAAAACAATTATTATCGAATTGTTCAATTACCAAGAGAGTATGAACCAAATCAAGATTACGATGTTAATGCCTTAGCTAAATGTGCTTTTAGTGTGATTAAATTTGATGAACAATTTAATAAAATTTCTGAAACGAATTTTAATGAGAAGATTTATGATATGAATTGTATTTTCATTACTAATAAGGGGTTAAATATACCAAGGACAAATTACTGGAATAAGGAGCTAACAGAAGAAGTGGTAAATATTGATGTGTTTAATTGATATTAAAAAGGGTGTTATTAATATATGGATATTTTATCGGTATAATGATGAAGAGAAAAATAATATCGATTTTGTGATGTGTTAAAGGAGTATTATGAATTTAAATTGTTAAATGATTTATCCTTATTACGGGTATATTGTGATTCGTATTATGATAATTTAAAAAATAAGATAGGGAATTCTGTATATTTTAATTAGCTATTGATATCAACCAAATTATTGTTCATTATACGTCGTATAAGTATTTGTAATTTTTTTAATGAATTTAATAATGATAGATGTTATTCATTCAAGTCAGGTGTGTTTAGGGATGATAAATAAGTAAATTTTCATGATAAATATTAGAATTATATCCTTTCTAGTTGTGTTTTTAATTTCTTGTAAAAGAAATGATACATCTTTAAATAATGATTTTTCTCCAACAGTTGACTCTGTTGATATAACAACTGTTGTGAAGAAAAAAGAATATCATCGTTTTAATTTTCAAGGCGGGTATAGATATGGTATTTTTTATGTCTTTGTGGCGATGCTTGGTGACTTTTATGCAATACAAAAGAATGGAAATATACTTTGGGAGAAATCATTGAATAAAGCATATGGCAATAGTGACTTAGGGCCATCCATTCTCACGACATCTACCGAAGAGTTTCATTTATATGAAAACCAAATTTACTTTTTGCAAAATGATAATAGTGTGATAATTATGGATTATAATGGTGATATTGTATCAAGGAAATATTTTAAATTAGAATCGAGGAAAAAGGTGAAGTCTATGACTCGATTGAACGAGGAGGAATTGATTTTGCTGTGGATTAATATTAGTGATAAATATGAATATGGTTTAACTCTAATCAATTTAAACAATGGGATAACAAATACAATTAATAAAATAAAATTAAACTATCCGGCCTTAAAAGTTAAAATTTCATCAGTGAAAAATAAAATATATATTTTTGAGGATATAAATAATTCAGTAAGGGTCTTTACACCAAAAGGTGAAGAATTGAATGGTATAGAGTTAGATCCATCCAAATATAAAAATTATGAAATTCGAGGAGGGTATGATGATGGAGTAATAAGTTATAGAGCAATGTCTAAATTTGAAAGAAATTCATTTTTAAATGATTTTGTAAAAAATGTTTCTGTAACAAGTAATAATAATATTTATATACATCATCATATATATCAAAGAGATTCGACTCATCTTCCTTTTAAAGGGTTAATTTCAGTAAAAAGGAATAAAGAAGCAACAAAAGAAGTTATACTGGATAAATATATCTTAAATTTTGATTCCCATGGAAATTATTTTACTTTTGTTAACCACGAGAAAAAAGTATTTATTAAAGTAGCCCCGATTGTTCGTTAATAATTTTTATATTATAATCAATTTTATTAATGGTAAGTTGTGTTCAAAGTTGTTTTTTCGAAAAAAATTATATTAAAGTTGTTTCGGTTGGTTAGGTGAATTTATTTTTTTATTTTCACCTCCTTTCTTTTTAATTTTCAGCAATAAAAATTATAATTACTTTAAAAGATAACAAAATTCCAGCGAATCTGACAGAATACATTAAGACAATGTTGTTTTACTCGGTAAGGATAGAAAATTTTTAATTGAGGTTTTTTCCTGAATTAAGTTTAAATACCGGCTTTTCTTTATATAATAAAATTAGCCCAAAGCTTAGAGACTTTGGGCTAATTTTATTTTCAAGTAATACCTTGAATCGCTTATTTTTCTACCTTTTTCTTAATCACCACATCCATCACTCCCTCAGGTGAATTGGCCTTTCCAATCACTTTTTCGCCTTTTTGTTCCAGTACAGTTTTTACCATGTTTCCTTCCACGTATACCTCAAAAGATAAATTTCCATCTTTTACATTTACATTTTTTCCCCAAACGGATTGCCCATTTTTAAAAGTAACCTTTACTGTGGTAGCTTTGTCCTTATTTGCGATAAGCACAGTGCCTTCGTGATAGGGATATGGAGCATCATAGCATTCGTATGCCCATGTGCCTTCATATTTTGAAAGGATTTCAAAGGCCTTCACCTCTTGATTAAATAATGTTACAGCAAATAATAAGAGTAATAATGCACTTAAATTTTTCATGATATAATGTTTTTGGTTATACATAATGAAACAAAGGTAAGTGCCTTTCAGGTGCTGTATGAAAAATAGGGTTTTAAGCCCCTATTCAGGGGTGAATGACAGGTATTAGTGCAATAAATGATCGAACTCAGGGGTGAATTTGCGTGATACAGGGACAATTGACGCACTGCCTTCCAGGTGCAGGCTGACTTTACCAGAAGCTTTTTTTGCCAATTTTACATTTTGCACATTGACTAGGAAAGATCTATGGCACCTTTTTATGGGGTAGTCTTTAAGTTGTTCAGACAGGGCTTTTAAAGAATTCCGAAGCATCTCCTTTTTGATTGCATCACTATCTTTATAGTAAATGATGGAATAGTTATCTGCAGCTTCGATAAATAAGATATCAGATGATTTTAAAGATAACCTGTGGTTTCCATATTCATCTTTTAAGCTTATGATCTTATTGATGTTATTGATCGTTTCCTGCGAATTTTGACTTTCATTTTGTTTGTGGAAAATGAAGATGAAACATAAAGCCAAGGTATAGGGAATCAATAAGCCAAGAAAAGTATATTTCAGACTGATAAAATATTCAGAAAAGAAGTAGGTACCATGGCTGCCATACAATCCATAGAAAACAAGGGCAAGGGCCAAAACTTCTAGCAACGTCCAGTAAATAAAATAAATCACTATAGGTTCCCTTCTTAAAAGTAAAGGTTTTAAGACGAACTGGGAAAGACTCAGAACAATTCCACCGATAATTCCAAACCCTGAAAGTCTGATAAATTGGGACAATCCTTGGTCAGCTTCCCATTGATCTATCCTGAAAGGGGTGTAAAGATTTATGAAAAGGATAGAAAACAGGGTGCAAAAACCTATCAAAACCAGCTTTTCCCAATTTTGGTTGAGTAGGTTAAATTCAGAATTTAAAAGATTACTTTTCTCAGTCATGGCCTTAAATTTAAACAATGGTATGTTGAAAACCCTAATAACCTACAAGACAATTTTCTTAAAATTATAGCAAAAGGAATTGAGCAATTTTTATGTGGGGAATTGTTAAAAAAAGTTAATTGCTTGTATTTTTTTTCCATCCATTTTAAAATTGAAGCCGCTATCAGAATAGCTATCATAGGATAAATAGACTAAGATTTTAATTTTATTAATTTAATTTATAAACTTCATTTATTTATTATTATGTCAGCCGTTTATTTACAAAAAAAAGGCCTCAGAAGGGGCAAGAAATGGTTTTCTCCATTGTCATTAGTCCTTTTGTTTTTCATTATATCAACTACAGTTTCAGCCCAAAATTCAGAGTCTGAATCCTCTTTTACTGCACGACTATTTAATATTGAGGCTCCTGTTAATGAGACTTTCCGTTTTCAGACTACCCTGAAAAACAACGCTAACAAGACACAGGTTTATGAACTCAGCGCTGAAGCTCCGAAGGGCTGGAGGCTTGTTTTCAAGGCCAGAGGAAGTCAAGTCACCTCCATTAATTTGGAACCCGGGAAATCCGAAAGTATCAATGTTGAGGTGAAACCTGCTCATGATGCAGCTCCAGACAAGTATACCTTCCCTATACATGCAAAATCTGATAACGACTCAATGGATTTGGATCTTGAGGCAGTTGTAGAAGGAGCCTATGATTTAGAGCTAACTACCCCTTCCGGGCGTTTGAGTGGGGAGATTACAGAGGGAAAAAACACTGAAATTCACTTAAAAGTTATCAATACAGGTTCACTTCCTTTAAATGAAATTACGCTTACTTCGAATACTCCATCAAAATGGGAGGTAAGCTTTTCCCCCTCTGAATTGGAAGAGCTTGAGCCTGGAAAAAGTGCAGATGTGATTGCTACTTTATCAGTTCCTAATAAAACTTTGGCAGGAGATTATGTAAGTAAGTTTACTGCCAAAAACTCAGATAGTACAAGTACAGCAACCTATAGGGTGACGGTGAAAACATCTCTATTGTCCGGTGGAATTGGTATTTTGATAATATTGATTGCAGTTGGTTTTGTTTATGTATTGATTCGAAAGTTCGGAAGAAGATAAATAGGTCATGGATAAGCAGGTAATAGCGCTGAAAGGCCTGACAAAGAAATATGGGACTTTCACTGCGGTTAATGAATTGGATCTCACCATTAACAAAGGGGAAATATTTGGCTTATTGGGCCCAAATGGTGCCGGAAAGACCACCACTATACTGATGATGATGGGGTTAACAGAGCCGAGTGCCGGAACGGCCCACGTTTGTGGTGTAAATTCAACTAAAAATCCCCTAGCTGTAAAAAAAGTGGTGGGGTATATGCCGGACAATGTGGGGTTTTATGATAATATGACGGCCTTGGAAAACCTGATGTATATCGGTGAATTGAACGGTATCCCACGTAGTGAAGTCCAAAAAGATGCGAAAGCCGTAATGGAAATGGTCGGCTTGCCGGAAGAGGCCATTCACAAGAAAACAGCGGCCTATTCAAGAGGTATGAAGCAACGCCTGGGGTTGGCAGAAGTGTTGATTAAAAAACCTCAGGTGGTAATATTGGACGAGCCTACTTTAGGTATTGACCCGAGTGGGGTTAAGGAATTTCTGTCCCTGATTTTACGGTTAAGTAGGGAAAAGGGACTTACGGTATTGCTTTCATCACACCACCTCCACCAAGTGCAGCAGGTTTGTGATAGGGTTGGGATTTTTGTGAATGGGGAGCTTTTGATAGAAGGGGATATTGCTTCGCTTTCTAGCCGTCTTTTTACAGGAAAATCCTTTGAGGTAAATGTAACTTTTAAAAACCCCATTGACCTACCTTGGAAGCATGAGACGGAATTACTTCAGTTCCCCTCAATTAGGGAAATTTCAGTAGAAGCTCATGATGCATGGATCTCAGGGAGTGAGGATGTCACCCCTGATATTGTCCGGTTTTTGGTGGAAAAAGGGTATCCTATCATGGGAGTTCAAAAGAAAGAATATGGACTGGAGGATATTTATCAAAAGTATTTTGAAAACACAATAAAGGAGAATATAGATCAATGAAAGGAATCATAAATGCGTTGGATATTAATGCTTCTGTGCGCGATGAAAAGCAGCAGAACCCTTTTTGGATATTGGTAAGAAAGGAGATAGCCGGTCATATTCGTAGTTGGAGGTTTGTAATACTATTGGTGCTCGTTGTACTTACCTTTTGGGGAGCAACTGCAGTGGCCATGAACAATATAAAAGATACTGTGGCCAAGGTCAAAGATTTGGAAACCCTTTTCTTATACCTTAAAATACTGACCACCACTGAGGGGACATTGCCACCGTTTCATGTTTTTCTTAATTTTTTAGGCCCCCTTTTGGGAATCAGCCTAGGCTTTGATGCCATTAATTCAGAACAACAAAACGGTACACTGACAAGAATAATGGCCCAGCCTATTTATCGAGACAATTTGCTCTTGTCAAAATTTGTAAGTTCACTCCTATTGGTGGGGACATTGTTGCTATCGCTCTCTTTATTAATGATCGGAGGAGGAATGCTCATTACAGGTGTAATGATAGAAATCGAAGAGCTGATAAGAATACTATGTTTTATTGTACTCTGTACTGTTTATGTAGGCTTTTGGCTTGGTCTGTCTATTTTACTTTCCATTGTCTTTAAGCAGGCATCAACTTCCGCACTAACAGCAATTGGAGTCTGGTTGTTTTTCACTGTGTTCTATCAGATTGTTGTTAATATGGTGGTTACCATGCTTACCTCAGGTTCCGGTGAATTGTCTCAATTGCAAGTAATGCATCTCAATGAAATGATATTGAACTTTCTTCGATTGGCACCAAGTCAACTATACGCAGATGCAACTACGACCTTGTTGATGCCCTCTGTGAGAAGCTTGGGACCGGTTACCATGGAACAAATGGCCGGGGCCATTCCTTCACCACTTTCTATTAGGGATAGCCTTATGATTGTTTGGCCACAGTTAACGGGGCTTATTGCTGCTACCTTGCTTTGCTTTGCCTTTTCTTATTACCTTTTTATGAGAAGAGAAATAAGGACCTAATGCTTTTTCCTATTTTAACATAAATGAAGCTGTTTGGAGGTTATGGCTTTGCTTTGCAAAGAGGAAATCTTCAAACAGCACTTTTACTTTAAAAATATCAGCTTGTTTGATCCTAATATTGATAGCGTAGGTCCTGTGTTAGGTTTCAAGTGCAGACCGGGCTAAAGCTATTAAGGACAATCCAATGTTGCTGGAGCTATTAATTATCTATCATTATATCAAAGTGTTTATCCCATAATACTTTTTTAAAGAAATAGAATTGGATAACTTTGGCAGGCAAAATAAATTATGTGAAAGTATTTATTTTCAATTGTTGGCAAACAAAAAATGGAACAAAAGAACAAAAAGCAATTTTTTATCAGAAGGCTAATTATTGCCCTTATGATCCCTATTGTGCTTTCTCTATCCATTCTTCCTTGTTGCCCTCCTTCAGAAAGTTGTGTGGATGAGGTAGGTTCTTGTGCTGATGAACCTGTACAAGGAGCTTTTCCCGGATCGGGATTATGTTCCCCTTTCTTTACCTGTGGCCATTGTCCGGGTATTATACTTCAGCAAGTTGAATTTCCTGCTTTAACTTTTCAGGAGATCAATGGAACAATTTCCGGAATTAGATCGGAATTCAAGCCTTTTATTCTCGTCAAATCCTTTTTCAAGCCACCAAAGGCTTAAGCATCTTATCTACATAAAGGTAATTTAAACCAGACCTCTACAAATAAATATTTTGTCATTATTGTTGCAGGAAAAAGAGCAACAGTACCGCCAAATTCATTTTATTCTTGTGGTTTTTCCAAGAGTTTATTCCCTTGAAATAACCAAGTATTGGGCTTATAAGGGTCACTGCTATATTCATATTGTGTTAATATTTACCTACAGCCTTGATCTTTTTGGTTTGTTTTAGGATCAATGGCCAAAAATGAACCGGAATAGGAATCAATAATCAGTAGCTAAAGTCTCAAAATTATTATTAGGGTTAAATATCCATGCAACTAGATAAGCTAGAAGGAATAGCCATTGCTTAATTTCTGGTTTTAATTACCAACTATAATTTTTCAATTAACTATTAATTAATAACCGTGAAACACATTGTCACAGTACTGTTATTGCTTTGCCTTTATGGCTCTGCTTTGGCACAAAATACATTTACAGTTACAATTCAAGACAAAGAGTCAAAGGAAGCCCTATTTGGCGTTTCCGTATACTTTCCACAATTGGAGAAAGGAGCATCCAGCGACATAAATGGAAAAGTTGCTATAGATGAAATACCGGATGGAGTTTATACAGTTTTGGTGACCCATTTAGGATATGAATCCATGGAATTGGAGCAGTCTTTTCCAATGGAAGGTGAGCTGAACTTATGGATGGGGCATGCCCATGAGGAGATGGAAGAGGTGCTGGTCACTTCCACCAGGAGTGGCAGAACCATAGAAGATGTTCCTACGAGGGTAGAAGTTATTGCCGGGGAGGAACTGGCGGAAAAAGGAAACATGAAGCCGGGTGATATCCGTATGCTATTGAATGAAAGCACAGGGATTCAGACCCAACAAACTTCAGCCACCAGTTACAATTCAAGTATCAGAATCCAAGGCCTGGATGGGAAGTACACCCAATTACTTAGAGACGGCCTTCCATTGTATTCCGGTTATTCGGGAGGCTTAAGCCTGATGCAAATTGCCCCTCTTGATCTCAAGCAGGTAGAAGTAATTAAAGGGGCTTCTTCTACCCTGTATGGTGGAGGAGCCATTGCAGGCTTGGTCAACTTAATTTCCAAAACCCCCGGAGAAGACAGAGAATTAAATTTTATGGTCAACGGGACCTCGGCTTTAGGATTGGATCTCAGTGGGTTTTACTCGGAAAGGTACGGTAAAATTGGAACCACGGTTTTTGCCTCTTACAACAAAGGGACAGCCTATGATCCGGCAGGCATAGGACTCACGGCCATTCCTGAATTTGAACGCTATACCATCAACCCTCGCATGTTTTGGTACCTTGATGAAGCAACGGAAATAAATCTTGGTTTTAATTTTACTACCGAAGATAGGCTTGGAGGCAATATGGATTATATCGAAGGCAAAACAGCCTCCGGTTATTTTGAATCCAATGAAACGGATCGCCTTTCTACCCAGTTTGATGCAACCCATCGTTTTTCTGATCATTCTCGCATTCAGGTGAAAAACAGTATCAGTTTTTTTGACAGGTCTATAGCCATACCTGATTATATTTTCAGCGGAAAGCAGGTTTCCTCCTTCTCGGAAATAAACTATGTCACTTTTGGTAAAAAGATGGAGTGGATTGTAGGGGGAAATCTATGGACTGAAAAATTTGATCAAAGGCAGGGGGATCCCGAGAATGACCTGGGATTTTCCAATACCACTACCGGAGCTTTTGTCCAAAACACCTGGAACATGGCTACTCAGTGGACCTTAGAAACAGGCTTGCGAGGGGATTACCAAAGCCAGTATGGCTCATACCTGCTTCCCAGATTTTCATTGTTATTTGAACCCAATGAAAGCCTTACTTTCAGGACAGGAGGGGGGCTCGGGTATAAAACACCCACCCAATTCACCGAAGATACTGAAAGACTGCACTTTCGGAATATTCTTCCCATAGACTTTTCTGAAACCAGTGCCGAACGTTCTACAGGCATTAATTTGGACGTCAATTACAAATGGCAAGTATCGGGTGATTTAAGCTTAAGTACAAATGCACTTTTGTTTTATACACAGATCGATGATCCGATGCTTTTACAATCCAACAACAACGGCATGTATGCCTTCACCCAGCCAAGTGGGTATATCAATACCCAAGGTTTGGAAGCCAATATGAAATGGACTTACCATGATTTCAAACTGTTCGTAGGCTATACTTATGCTGATGTAAAGGAACATTATGACAATGAAGCAACCGAATACCCTTTGGTGGCCAAACACCGACTGAACAATGTATTGATGTATGAAAAACATGGAGATTTCTGGATCGGTCTGGAAGCGTATTATTTCAGTCCCCAAAAGCTTTCTGATGGCAGTACGGGGAAGTCTTATTGGATCATGGGTATCATGTCTGAAAAGAAAATCGGAAAGTATTTTTCCCTTTTCTTGAATTTTGAAAACATGTTGGATACCCGTCAGACCAGGTTTGATACCATATACACCGGCAATATTAGCGATCCTCAATTCAGGGATATTTATGCCCCCGTTGATGGCTTTGTGGTCAATGGAGGCTTTAAGCTTAGTCTGTAATTGTGTTTATTTATTCAAAGTAGGCTTGTCACAAACATTTGACAAGCCTATTTTTTTGTTGGACAGCTATGTTTATTTATTCGCCCATTCCACCCTATAACCTATTGAAACTTTCCCTAATTAACAATTAACAATTAAACAATTAACAATTAACCATTACCGTCCCCTTTGCCTTCGACAAGCTCAGGCACCGGTAGTCCATCTCCCTAATTAACCATTAACCAATTAATAATTAACCATTAAATTTAGAAGCAGGTGCATAAAAAATACCCTCTTTACGGTATTTTTTTGGTTTTTTAGATTAACTATATTGGCAAGTCAAAGCATTAAGTCTTTAAACCCAAAATTATTATGATGCAGTTTTTGGTCCATTTGCATAAGATGGGTAACAATAACTTTCTTCCTTTAAACTACCAATACGAACTATCCTCAGCTATATATCGGATTTTTGAAGAAGCAGATCCGGTATATAGTCATTTTTTACACCAGGAAGGGTATGCTTTCAGAAACAAAAAGTATAAACCTTTCACCTTTTCCTTTTTAACATTTGATCGCTATAAAATACCTAAAGGTCATAATCGGATTGAGCATACAGGTAAAAATGCTGTCCTGGATATTCGGTTTGCCATTGACAGGGCTGCAGAAGGTTTTATCAAGGGACTATTTTTAAACCAACGTTTAAGCATTGGAGACAGGATCAGCCAAGTGGATTATGAGATCCATCAGATCCATGGGGCAAAAAGGGTGGATTTTAAGGAGGAGATGACCTACAGCTGTCTATCGCCGGTATTTTTGAGTTGTTCCAGAGAAGATGGTGGAGCGGATTACCTTTCGCCCGATGACGTTCGGTTTAAGCCGGTTTTTGAAAACAACCTGATCCAGCGACTGATGAGTTTTGATACATCCTTGTCATTTAAGGAACTGGAAGCGGATTATCCTAAGATGGAATTTGAATTGAAGTCTCGGCCAAAGAAGAAGGGGATCACCTTAAAGGCTTTAGAAGATAATCCGATCAAGGTAATCGGTTATCAGTTTGACTTTTTGCTCCGTGCTCCGGTGATAATACAGGAGTTGGGATATTATGGAGGCTTTGGAAGTAAGAATGCGCTGGGGTTTGGCTGTGTTGAAGTCAACTAATAAATCATCAAAAGGAATTATGAGAATATATCTAAAAACATGTGCTAATAAGGAGGGGGTAAGTTTTGGCCACACCCCTCAATTGGTTGGAACAATCCACAAGTGGATAGGTGAGCAGAATGATTATCATGGAAGTACTTCAATGTATTCTTTTTCTTGGCTCCAAGGAGGGAGGAAAGGGAATGAAGGGCTGTGTTTTCCTAAAGGAGCTAGTTTTTTTATCAGCGCATTTGACGAAATTCTATTGAAAAAAATCATTCAGGGTATTATAGAAGAGCCGTCTTTATTTGCCGGAATGGTCGTCCAAGAAATTCGAATTCAACAAACTCCATGTTTTTCAGGTGGATCAGAATGTTTTAATGTGGCAAGCCCTGTCTTGGTAAAAGTTAAGGAAGGTGAACGAGTCAAACATTGTCTATATGATGATCCTGAAAGTAGTGAGGCCTTAACTCAATCTATGGTTAGAAAGTTGGAATTAGCAGGTATAGACTCTGCCGGGCTTTCTATCGCATTTGATCAAGATTATAGATCTGCTCATACTAAGTTGATTAATTATAAGGGTGTCAAAAACAGGGCGAATGTATGTCCAGTACTTGTCAAAGGATCAAATGAGCAAATAGCATTTATCTGGAATGTAGGTATTGGCCATAGTACAGGGATTGGTTTTGGAGCATTAAATTGATTGAAGATGAATTATTATGTGGTAAAATATTCCGGCCCATTTGGTTTTATTAAGCCTTGGACTGCAGTTAGGGATAGTGAAACTTTTAGTCAACAGTTTTTGACCCCTTCCATCGTAGAAGGAATAGAAAAGAAATTGTTTCCCAAGCTACTAAAGGAAGTAGGGATACAAAAAATCGTGGGGCACAGACTTTCTTATGACCAGATCAGCAATCAACAAGAAATGATTCAGACTAGAGGGTGGAACTCAAAGCGTAAGGGAAGTCAGTTTTTATTTGACAGACCAACAGCCATATTAATCAGGGGAGTGATACTAAACCCTGTTTTATACCTTGCTTTTCACTCTATGGAAGATGCCCATGAAGCATTACAACAGCATATATGTTTGTGCAGGAATGAAGATGTTTTGTTTCCAATTGAAATTTCTGAGTGCAGCAAAACTGGTTTTGAACAAGATGGTGATTTGTATCCAGGTTTTGAGCTTGTATTTGAAAAAAATGAAAAGACTTTTTTAGTCGGTTATCATCGAGTAAGTCAAACTCCCATGTATGGCTGGATTAGAATAGTTGGGAACCCTATTAATAATTTATGATGGAAACTTTATTTGCTAAGTCTGGCCCTGAGTGGACTTCATTGAAAATACACCTACTACAGGTAGCAAAAGCGGCAAGTGTATTTGCGCAGTATCTAGGAATGGATAAAAGCTTAGCTTATAAGGGGGCCATTTTACATGATATAGGTAAAGCACACCCTCGTTTCCAGCAAAGATTAAAAAGAATATCTAATGATAATAGAGTTCTTAGACATGAAATCAGCTCCTTATTTTTTTTATCAGTTTTTCCAGAAGATGAGCATAATAATTTAATAGAAATGGTTGTTGGTCACCATAAATCGGTAAAAAGAGATATTGGAGGAAAAGGGTTATTAGATATAGATGATGAGGTTGAAGGATATGAGGATTTTCATTTAGGGGATTGGAATAAATGGAGCCCAGGTGCTTTTAATTTATTAAATGAATTAGGGATTTTTTGTGCCCCTTTTGATGAGTCTATTGCTAGGGAAAATTTGGATAAAGCCTTAATGATTACCCTAGAAAAATCGAAAGAGCGAGGCTTTTCAGAATGGCGTGGTTTATTGATGGGCGCTGATCATTTTGCTTCGGCTTTAATTGATGAAACAGACCGGCAATTATCAAGAAGTTTCAAATCTCCAGATCTCAGTTTTTATGGAAGAACACATGAATTGTTTCCACTTTCTAAAAAAGATTCATCTTCAAATAAAACCCACACCATAGTAGTAGCATGCACAGGGGCGGGAAAGACAGATTTCCTATTTAGGAGAACATCGGACAGAGTGTTTTATATGCTTCCATTTCAGGCATCCATCAACGCAATGTTAGAAAGAGTTGACGAGGATTTAAAGGAGTCGAATCCTGATCTGGACATTAGGGTATTACATGCTTCATCGAGCGTTGTAAAAAGAGTTAATGGAGAAGAGGAGTCCGTTTTACAATCTTTGTTTGGTTCTTCTATCAAAATAATGACGCCTCATCAATTGGCTTCTATTGCATTTGGTTTGAAAGGTTATGAAGCTCTTATTCTTGATTTGAAGGGGAGTGATATCATTCTCGATGAAATCCATACCTATACAGGAGTTTCTCAAGCTATTGTCTTGAAGCTGGTGCAGATACTGAAGTCTATTAATTGTAAAATTCATATTGGTACAGCAACTATGCCTACTGTGCTTTATGATAAAATTAAATCTGTTTTAGGTCAAGATGTTTTGGAAGTCAAATTGACTACCGATGAGATGAATAAGTTTGACCGTCATTTAGTGTATAAAAGACAAGGTTTTGAGAGCGCACTTCCAAATATTTCTCAGGCTATAAATAATGGAGAGAAGGTATTAATAGTATGTAACCGGGTAGAACGATCCCAGCAAACGTTTGAAAGAATCCGGGAATTATACTTAAATGTACCGGTATTACTGCTCCATAGTCGCTTTAAAAGGGGAGATAGAAATCAAAAAGAATATGAGCTGATACATCAGTACAATTCAAGTGCTGAAGCTTGTGTTGTAGTATCAACACAAATCGTTGAAGTCAGTTTGGATATCAGTTTTGATGTGATGGTTACTGACTGCGCACCTATAGATGCTTTGGTACAGCGTTTTGGAAGAATCAATCGCAAAAGGACTTTTGACACCATTGGGAAATATAAACCTATATATGTCATAGCTCCTCCGGAAAATACTTCCGAAGCAAAACCTTATGATTTAGAGGTGTTAAAGAGAACCTTCGATGTGTTGCCAGATGGTGAGGTGTTAAAGGAAAAGGAACTACAATGTAAAATAGATGAAGTATTTCCTTCGATAAACTTTTTAAATATCGAAGAACATGCGGTATTCAAAGAGGATGGAAGTATTAGAATTGATAAGCTTACTCATCGGGCCAAGTCCTTTCTTTTTGAATTGTTGGAAATTGATTCTGTTACCTGTATCACAGAAGGAGATGAAGAAGATTATAATCAAGCTTTGTTTGAAGACAGGTTAAATATGGAAATACCAATTAGATATTTCAGTGTGAAGAATATGCGACAATCTCAAAAAGGTAGCAGACCATTTATTATACCGGATAAAGCCTATAGCAAGAATATGGGACTGGAAGTACATCTTATTAATGAATCCAATTTTGATATAAATAGACAAATGCTATGATTACATCAGTAGTAGGGAGAACATTTTTAAAGGCCTACAATACCAAATATGGAAAGAATTTTTCTCCCAAAGAGTTCTTTGAGGAAGAGTTTTGGCAGCTTTTTTTTAACCATTCTAAATATATGCAATGGGTGACAAATTCTCCCTTTGTTCAAATGAAAAAAGGACAAAAGCCCCATTTGCTGGATGAAAATGAGCGAAGAGAAAAGTTGGAAAACCTATTTCATAAAGCTGAAAACGAAATACCTGATGCGAGTTTTGCTATAGGTTATCCGGCCTCAGAAACTAAAGAATATGCTAGCACATCTGGTTTAGTAAGTGATGTGTTTGTGCCATTTGATGAAGATGAGGTTTATCTTTCCTGGATAGGAAGTGGTTTAGGGGTAGGGGTAGCAGGAGGTTATACCATACTTTTTGACAATCCAGAAATTACCCTCCAAACATTTGAGGGGTGGAAAGTCTATAGAAAATACCTTAACGATCCTACACTCACAAAACTAAGAGGAAATCAAATAAATACTTGGAATGGTCAGTGGTTGACTTACAGTTGGGACAAGAAAAATTTTAGAGACGACTTTGATTTTTCAGACTTAGAATCAAACGGTGTCTTCAAAATTGATAGTTCATTGGCTGAAGTAAATACAGTTAATTGGTCACGATTATTTTTTAGCATGTCACAAATGTTTCCAAAATATGAAATGATGGGATATATCTATGGTTTTGGGCAGACCAACAAGACCATTGGTTTCATTCCATTTCAGTTCAAATCAGGAACGAAAATAAAAGAAGTGTACCGTAAATTGTTTGGAGGAGTCTATGAAGATGCTAAGCAGTTTGAAAGTTTGTTTGGAAGGCATATCAAAAGAGCCTGTGAATTGGGTAGTGTCGGCTTACTCGCTCTTCAACCAGAGGGACTCAAGAAAGTTATGGATGAGGGAAAAAAAATAGCGTTTAAAAAAGAAGAGGATTTAATTAAATATAAAGCATATAAAACCTGGTTAAAAGCAATGTTATCAAAGAATAAAGAACAAATCACAGATTATACTTTGGGATTGGCCAAGACCATTCACAAGTATAGATTGGAAGGGACTAAGTTGGACAGGAAGACTTTAATTGAAAAAGAACTTTTTACAGCTACTTCTAAAAGAGGCTTTGTAGAGGCTCTAACAAAAATGTTAAAGGATTTAAGTCAAGAGGACTTGATGGTTATTAAACAGCTCAAGGACGAGGTTCATTTAATGACGAATGAAGAATACGGATACTTCAGCACACTCCTGAAATTTGATTATGCTTTTGTAGAAAATAACTCTAAATAAATATACTTATGAATACCATTTATATAAGAACTTTGAAAAGAGCTGAGCATACAGTTTTTAATGTTTCAGACGGGCAAAAATATTACTATGACAGTCAATTTGGAAGAAGAATTCCTTACTCAAGTGGCCAACAAGTAAAAAGGTCAATGATTGATTCATTATGTGATTCTATAAATCAGGCGCCTTCACCAACAACCTTCCTTTTTGATGTAACAAAACAGAAAGAATTAAAAGAAGGAGAGGTCTATGGTACCTGTGATCCTAGATATGCAGACCAACTTTTTGGAGGTTGGATGAAAGCAGCTAAAGGAGGGAAAGACCGTACCCTAAAGCGTAGGAGCCCTTTATCAATTTCTGCGATGAGAGCTTTGCACCCTATGCTTGCAGGAATGGATTCTGAGAACGCTTCATTTGATAGAAGTGAAAGACCAAATAATAAAGTAATTGTCAGAGATGAAAAAGGTAATGAGCTAAGCGAAGATCAAATTGTATCTTTTTTAGAAGGAAAGGATAGAAGTTTAAGTAGGAAATGGATTCCTGATAATCGCAGAGCTACCGGGTTATTTGTATTTGACGTAGCAATTGATTTAAGAAGATTGTTCAACGTAAGTGTTAATTCTTTCGAACCTGAAATGTCTGGGTCTACTATAGAAAATCTGAAAAACGAAGGATGGGTTGAGTCGGTAAATGTTTTTGGGCCTTGTTTGGTTGCGCCCCATGCGATTAGAAAACAATGGATTGAGGGTTTAGCCCATGCGATTATCAATTGGAGAATTACCTCTAATCAATCAAGGACATTTAGCTTGATGGATACTTTGGCTGTCTCAGTAAGTGATAATGCCAATTTAATTGCAGGGAGTATTCGGGCGAAACTCTCCGAAGAGGATTCCAAAAAAGCTGAGCCAATTGTAGATGAAAATATTAATGGAGTAGATACTTTTATCACCTTACAAGCAGGAGGCTTTATTCATACCAAAGGTGAGCAGGCCGATGCTCTTGAAAAAGCTGAGCAAAAGTTAGTTGATTTAATGATGGCTTACGATTACGAAAATCAAGTTGTACCACAGTAAAATCCAATAAAGCTGCTCCTTATCTTTTAGGGCAGCTTTTTTTATGATTATATGGTAACAGGAACACATATTGCCTATCTCCAAACCTGCCATCGTAAACTCTGGTTGTTTGCCAATGGTGTACAGATGGAGCATACGTCAGATATAGTGGCTGAAGGAAAGTTGATAGGGGAAACTTCCTATGCTGAGCGATCAAGAAAATATACTGAGCTAGCTTTAGATGGCATCAAAATCGATTTTTATGATGCCAAAAATAAGGTGATCCATGAAGTCAAGAAAACCGATAAGGTCGAAAAGGCCCATATCGCCCAGGTCAAATATTACCTCTATGTGCTGACAAAAAATGGGATCGACGGAGCCACGGCCATTCTGGAATATCCCAAAATGAAACAAAAGCAAGTGGTGGAATGGGAGGAAGGAGATAAGGAATTGGTCTTGTCTTATATCCATGAGGTGTCCCAGATTATTCGGCAACCGGAATGTCCCCCTTTGGTAAAACTTTCTATCTGTAAAAAATGCAGTTATTATGATTTTTGTTATTCGGGGGAAGGTTGATGGGTTCGGGTGATCGGTGATCAGGAGATTTGTCCTCCAGGAAAAGGTGGATCCATTTCACCGTGAAGCTGTGGAGATCCTAAAAGCCATGTCCGCTTTCAAATCAAAACTCAAACCCTAAACCCCCGATCAATATATCACGGATCACTAAATCACTGATAAGAAATGAAAAAGACCTACTACCTCTTTAACCCCGGCCGACTAAGTCGTAGAGACAATACCTTGAAATTCACTCCTGTGGATGAATCGGGAAGGGAGGGGACGCCCAAATATATTCCGGTGGAAGGAGTATCTGATCTTTATTGTTTTGGCAGCCTGGATACGAATTCGGCCATGTATAATTTTTTGGGAAAGGCAGGAATCAGCGTTCATTTTTTCGATTACTATGAACATTATACCGGTAGCTTTTGCCCAAAGGAATATTTGCTTGCTGGGAAAATGCAGATTGAACAGACCCGACACCATTTAGCTGCTTCCAAAAGACTTACAATTGCCCAAAAGTTTGTTCAAGGTGCCGGTTTCAATATCCTCAAAAACCTGAAATATTACCAGAATAGGGGGAGGGACTTGGCTTCTTTTTTGGAGAAAATAGAGTTGTTATCAGCTCAGGTTGACGCTGCTCCGGATATCCCCGGTTTGATGGGGATAGAGGGAAATATCCGTCAATATTATTATGGGGCTTTTGATCAGATTTTAAAAGACCATGCCATGGAAGGCAGAAGTAAACAGCCTCCATTGAACGAGGTGAATGCCCTGATTTCTTTTGGAAATATGATGTGTTATACCCTTTGTCTGGATCAGATTTACCACACCCAGCTCAACCCCACCATCAGTTATTTGCATGAGCCGGGGTATAGAAGGTATTCTTTGGCTTTGGATTTGGCCGAGATTTTCAAACCTATATTGGTGGACAGAACCATCTTTAGGTTGCTCAATAAAAAGGAGTTGCAATCAAAGGATTTTGATATCCAGGTAAATAGAGTTATTCTAAAGGAAAGCGGTAAAAAGGCCTTTATCAGGGCTTTTGAAGAAAGACTGAATGAGACGATCAAGCACCGGACCCTCAAAAAACATGTAAGCTATAAACATTTGGTCAAACTCGAATGCTATAAACTGAGTAAACATATTTTGGGAATGGAAACCTATCAACCCTTTAAAATATGGTGGTGATTATCCAGTGATTTTGTCATCTGGTGATCAAGTTACTTGTTCCCCATTCTCCGAACATCATATCCCCGATCCTTAAATTATAAATTCCAGATCAACAAACCACAATACCATGTACGTTATTTTAGTTTATGATATAGGAGAAAGACGTGTAACCAAGATGCTCAAGCTTTGCCGTCAATACCTCAATTGGATACAGAACTCAGTGTTTGAAGGAGAGATTACCGAAGTGAAATTAAAGGAGTTGATTGCGCGTGCCAGAAAAATCATGAAGGTACAGGAAGACAGTTTGATTATATTTAAAAGCCGGGATGAACGTTGGTTGAGCAAGGAAGTCATTGGGCAAGAAAAGAATGATTTGGATACTTTTTTATAAGCCAGGGTTGTCGATGGTCTTTATTTTAAAGGAGGATGAGTTTTTTTTGGCAAAGTTATTATTCTATGTAGCTTAAAATCAATTGCTTATAGAGTTGTCGCTTGTCGGGATAAATTCGATTATTGTGGTTCGACGATTTTTGTGTTAAATTGAATCTTGGAAATATGGCCTGGAAGTTTTTCCAGGAGGTTTTCTGTTAAAAAAGCAAGGGCCTTTAATCGCACCAATCTGGAATTGAAACTATAGTAGCAGGATGTTAGCGATCATTAGCAACTCCTCCTTTAATCGCACCAATCTGGAATTGAAACGAAATAGGAGTGATTGCCTACAGTATCACTGGTGATCCTTTAATCGCACCAATCTGGAATTGAAACCTTATGTGGGGATTGTAAAGGAGGCGTGGGATTATGCCTTTAATCGCACCAATCTGGAATTGAAACTCGGCTGCCAGTGGTAAGATTAGGATTGATTTAGTACCTTTAATCGCACCAATCTGGAATTGAAACCACCTAGCTGAGACAGAAGTTCTTTTTTACCTTCTTCCTTTAATCGCACCAATCTGGAATTGAAACTATCCTCCTTTGAGTTCGTTTATAGTTCCTATTACGCCTTTAATCGCACCAATCTGGAATTGAAACTAGATTCCGATGGGGTTAATAACCCAATAGGGTATGCCTTTAATCGCACCAATCTGGAATTGAAACCTAACCCACCTGCTTTAAAGCTCTCTATAGACTGACCCTTTAATCGCACCAATCTGGAATTGAAACTGTAATGAAGACCGGCCCAAGCCCCTAAAGCGGAACCCTTTAATCGCACCAATCTGGAATTGAAACAGTTAAAACTAGAGGATGACCGCTACATGACTGAACCTTTAATCGCACCAATCTGGAATTGAAACATGCTTCAAGCTGAATTACAAGGTGATTTGGGTGATCCTTTAATCGCACCAATCTGGAATTGAAACTAACTTTCTAACATCAACTCAACCATGGCACCGTATACCTTTAATCGCACCAATCTGGAATTGAAACTTAGGATGAACACCTGTTAATTCAGTAGCTATCCCCCTTTAATCGCACCAATCTGGAATTGAAACAAGACTGGCCGTTATCATAGTAGCAATTTTGAGAATCCTTTAATCGCACCAATCTGGAATTGAAACCTACTTTTTTGTGATGGTTAATGTCCAACCCTGTCCTTTAATCGCACCAATCTGGAATTGAAACATGTCTTCCCCCTCCTCTGGTTCCGGTACGCTGTAGCCTTTAATCGCACCAATCTGGAATTGAAACATCGCTATGTATCGCTATGCGATCGGTACTGATCAGCCTTTAATCGCACCAATCTGGAATTGAAACAACGGGGTAAGGTTTGAGCGTATCAAGCTAATTGAGTCCTTTAATCGCACCAATCTGGAATTGAAACTTTTCATGTGGCCCCGTAGGACTTTCAGATGCCGTACCTTTAATCGCACCAATCTGGAATTGAAACTCAGCTATTAATAGAGTGAATCCAGTATCAGCAACACCTTTAATCGCACCAATCTGGAATTGAAACAATTCATCATGTTCAACTATTGTATTTCTAATACCCCTTTAATCGCACCAATCTGGAATTGAAACTTGGTAAGTTTGGTAACCCGCTCTCACTTGTAGCCCTCCTTTAATCGCACCAATCTGGAATTGAAACATGCTATCACATCATCCATTTGCTCAATGAATGCATCCTTTAATCGCACCAATCTGGAATTGAAACTCTCTGAATCCTACTGCTTTCGCAAGGGTGCCAGGTCCTTTAATCGCACCAATCTGGAATTGAAACACAATAGGCAATGGTAGTATTTAACCGGCTAAGGTTCCTTTAATCGCACCAATCTGGAATTGAAACATGTAACAGCTAGTGTTTCTTTTTTTTTCATGCTAACCTTTAATCGCACCAATCTGGAATTGAAACAAAATTGTGATAGTACCCTCGATGACATCGCTGGACCTTTAATCGCACCAATCTGGAATTGAAACAACAATAAACCATCAGGACAGCATTTTATAGGGGTGCCTTTAATCGCACCAATCTGGAATTGAAACTCCTTCACAAACACCCTATGCAGCACCTGCCCATCCCTTTAATCGCACCAATCTGGAATTGAAACCGGGTAATACAGGTATAGCGAACATTGGGGCTGCCCGCTTTAATCGCACCAATCTGGAATTGAAACAGAATAGGAAGTATTCCAATTGATGAAGAATTAACATGCTTTAATCGCACCAATCTGGAATTGAAACCAACCACGCTTGCCCGCTAACCAGATCACCCACTCACAAACTCACTCCATCACCACCTCTTTCACGTAAAAACACCTTTGCCTTCGACAAGCTCAGGCACCGGTAGTCCATCTTCCTAATTAACCATTAACCATTACTTACCTATCAACTCGGAATTGAAACATCTCTCCCCAATTAACAATTAACAATTAACAATTAATCAATTAACCATTAATAATTACCATATTACCCAACAATCTGAAACCAAAAACCTCCCCACGCTCACCACCTCTCTCACGTAAAAACACCTCTGCCTTCGACAAGCTCAAGCACCGGTAGTCCATCTCCCTAATTAACCATTAACCAATTAACAATTAATCAATTAACCATTAACCAATTAACAATTAATCAATTAACCATTAATAATTAACTATTATCTACTGATTATCAGGAACGATTTTAAATGATTTTTTTGAAGTGTAGGTTCTTCCTAACCAATCCTTGGCAAGGACTTCCACCGTATGCTCTCCCAAGGGAAGTTGGGAAGGAATTCTGCCACTCCATATATGGGAAGAGATTAAAGGAGTGGAGGGCCTGATTCCCCATGGAAGTTCTTCTGCATGATCCCATTCATGGAGGATGTCCAGCAAAAACTTATCGTATTCGGGTACAAGTTTTAAAGCTGTCCATTCACCCTTGTCTACCCGGTATTTCACACTGTCTCTAGGCGTTCCCTGAAAAAAGTTTACAGTAATTTCTCCCCTGTATTTTTTTGCCTGCGGTACAATTTTCGGCATATGAATACTCATTTTCCAGTCCTTATCTCCCGAAGGAACATATTCATAGGTATAGGTATTGTCCGTAATATTTAGAAAGGCATAGCCCTTAGGGGTGCCGTCACGCATTATGCCTGAAGGTGTACCATAGCTGTCCTTGGGGCCAATATAAATACCCCCAGAAGTGGCTCCGGGATTATAGTGGTGGTGAAACCCTGCATTGGTCCAGCCTTCTTCAGTAGTGAAAAAATGATGGTTTTGGGAATGAGTGTGCCCTGACAGAGAGAGGGTATATTGGTAGCCTTTTAATAGGTCAAAGAGTTTTTGCCTGTCACCCTCTCTATATTGGTCCGGGCCTTTTTCAAACTCATAGATGGGAATATGGAAGGCTAAAACGATTAGCTTGTCCTTCGAAACATGTTTTAGATCGTTTTTAATAAATTCCAAAATGTCCTCTCTAAAGCCTCCGATATAACTCCCCTGCCCGAAGGGGTTGGGCGTGATCACATCATCCAATACGATAAAATGAGCATTGGCATAATTTAATGCATAATTGGTAGGGCCGAAGCTGGCTTCATAGGTCTCGTCAGAGAGTTGGTCTTCTTTGTGGTGGTTCATGTCGTGGTTGCCCAACAAATTGTACCATGGGATACCTATTTTTCCTAGGGATTGGATATAGGTATCAAATAGATTTCTAGCACCCAAATCCCCCAAGCTTATGCCAAAGGCGGCTCCTTTGCCTCCAATCAGCTCAGAAATAATGGCTTTTTCAAAATAGCCCGCATTGGTAAGGTCATCGGCTTGAGGGTCTCCAAATAATATCACTGAGAAATTGGGGTCTTCTTTCTGAGCGATCAGGGGGAAATCCACCGATTTGGGTAATTTACCTGTAGGAAGTACCCTGTTTTCTCCGGTTTCCGGTGAGCCATTGGGTTTGTGGATATAAAAAAATTGCGGTTGATTATTGGCATCCACAGGTACAGCATAACCTGTGGGTTTAATAACTGAAACGATCATGTCATCATTGGCCGGTAAGCTGTAGCTTCCATCTTCCTTACTTAGGTTAACATCTTTTCCGTTGGTGACCGCTACACCTTTGATTCCTTTTTCATTTTTGTCCTTGATTGCATTGTTGTTGCGGTCCTCGTAAACATAGCCGGTGACGGTGTCTTGGGCAAGAGCTGAGGAAGAACTGAAAAGTTGGATGAAAAGAAAGACAAAGAAAACGCCAGAATGTAGCGCGTAATTTAATTTTGACATGATTTTAAAATGGATCTGTATAGAAGAAATTGAATTCAATTGAAAAACAGTTGGCTATTAAAGGCTTTTTTGGCAATGAGTAAACATATATAAAGAAGTATTGGGTAGCCAATTTCAGCATTTACAAATCTATTGTTTTTTTTATTTTAACCATACTTTAATAAACCGAGATTGCTGAAAAAGGAAAGGTGGGTAGAATTAATTATCGCCATTCCCTTAATTATGAATATTTTATAGGGAGGAAACGGTTGATTAATTAATTATTAAGCTTTCTTCTCCTAGACTTAATTTAGGCAGGGGTGTTTAATATGCAAGGATAATTAATAGCCATGGAGGAGATTCATGGTAACCCATTAACTTATAAAAAGAATTACAGCCCCTAAATAGGAATGGGATCAATGGCTGATAAAGAAAATAACGCGGTAGATATTAAAGGTAGATTCTCAAGGAATTAACATAAAAAAGTCCCAAGCTGAATCAATCAACTTGGGACTTGGACTGTTGGCCGACCAGGGCTCGAACCTGGACTCTTCTGGACCAAAACCAGACGTGTTGCCAGTTACACCATCGGCCAATCATTAAACTTCAAAAGACTTGCTCTTTTTTAGTGTGACAAATGTAACAGGTCTTTTTTTTTAATGCAAATCCCATTTCGAAGAATTTTCTTCCAAAACCTTTAAATCGCTAATTCTCAGAAACAAATTTTATCTTTTTAGATATGATAAAAGCATATTTTTTTTCATTAGAGTGTTTTTGATGCAATTATCACTTGTGATGTAGCATCTCCAAATAAACGATATCAATAATTATCTAGTTAATTTGCCTTACAAACCTGTCAGATTCACCTTGGCATAATTGTCATTTGAATGTTATGGATGTATTGTCAATTTGCTATCGATTTAAAACAAGCCAATTGCTATTTCCATAATTTATTCATTCATGTCATTCAAATCCCCCTTATTAATAGTATTTCTTTTCTTCTCCGCCATTTCCGGAATTTTTGCTCAGCAACAGTTTACAGGAACCATTATAGACAGTCAATCAAAGGAGCCATTATTTGGAGCATATGTTTTTATAAAAAACCAAGATGGAGAAACCCTTCAATCTTCTTACACTGATTTTGATGGAAAATTTAAAATAAACCGGCCCGTAGTTAAGGAATTTCTATTAGAACTTTCCTTTATAGGTTACCAGACCTTTCAACAAAAAATGACCTCTCCCGAAGGGAGTGATTTGGGTGTTTTTGAAATTGTAAGTGATGGACAGGAATTAGAAGCATTTGAATTGTCAGCAGATGCCCTTACCGGGGAGGTCAGAGGCGATACGGTAGCCTTCAATGCCAATGCCTTCAAAACCAGACCACAAGCAGATGCGGATGAACTGGTTAGGAAAATGCCGGGAGTGGTAATCCAGAATGGGGTTATTGAAGTGCAAGGTGAAGAAGTGAAAGAGGTTTTGGTGGACGGTAGACCTTTCTTTGGGGATAACCCTGCCGCGGCCTTAAAAAATCTTCCTGCACAAGTTGTACTTAAAATTGAGTTCCTGGACCAAGGAAGTGAAGAAGCAAAATTAACAGGCTTTGATGATGGTGAAACCATTAAAACGATTAATATCATAACCAAGCCTGATATGCGTGCCGGGAGGTTTGGTAAATTTTATGGAGGCTATGGTACAGACAATAATTATATTGGAGGAGGAAATATGAACTTCTTCAATGGTGCCAAAAGGTTATCCATTTTAGGACTAAGCAATAATATCAATCAGCAAAATTTTGGCGGAGATGAGTTAGGAAGCTTGGAAAGCAGTAGTGGAGGAAGTAGTGACGGACTAACTGTAGGTGAGTTGCCCGGAATTACGAACACCAATGCCTTGGGGGCTAATTTTTCTGATGAATACTTGGGTGAAAAATTAAAAGTATCCGGAAATTACCTGTTTAATGACAGAGATAATGTATTGAATAGGACTTCATCCAGAGAGTATATATTACCTGATGATAGTCTTCAGCTTTACAATGAGGATAGAAACTACCATACAAAAACTCAAAGTCACAGGTTTAGTGCGAGAATAGATTATAAGATCAATGAAAAACACGCCTTGGTACTTCGGCCAAGAATAGGATTGGATTATAGAAATTCTGTAAATCTTTTGGATGCCTATAATCTGTATGATGAAAATACCTACATCAATAGAAATCAGAATGAGACCACCTCTTCTCGAGAGTCCATGAGTTTTGCGAATTCCTTGAATTATAGGTACAAATTTAACAAAGAAGGAAGGGCCTTTTCTACCTTTGTCTATACCAGTAAATACAATAGTGATAGTAATTCTGATTTGGTATCAGTAACCACTAGTTTTCAGGATAGTAGTATTGATTCACTGATCCAGTTCAAAGACAATAAATACAATAGTTTCTATTACAATGCGGGAGTTAGGTTTTATGAACCGCTTAGTGAGAAATCTCGACTTCGTTTTGGATACCGGATTTCAAACAATAATTCGGATACAAGGCAAGATGTGGAAATTCAGGAGGCGGAAACAGGGTTAATCGAGATAGATAGTACGTTGACGAATAGGTTTGAGAATACTTATATCACCCATAGAGGAGGGGCGGGCTATAGTTATAAAACAGAAAAGTTGTCTTTTTATACCAATTTAAATTACGAATCTGCCCATATAGATAGTGACAGGCTGTTTCCGGGCTTTGAAAACACAAAGAAATCATTTTCCAATTTTCTACCTAGAGCAGTTATCAATTACGAAACGGGAGAGTTCAGTAGCATAAGAATTGATTACAATACGGATACTGACGCGCCATCTATTGGCCAATTGCAGGATGTGATTAGCAATGCCAATCCCTTGCAACTTTCTTCAGGTAACCCTGAGTTAGATCAAGAGTACAGTCACAGACTTTTTACACGGTATAGGATAATAAATCCCGAAACCAACCGATCTTGGATGTTTTTTCTTTATGGAAACATAAGAAACAATTATATAGGCAATGAAACTTTTATTGCCTCTCAGGATACGCTTATTCAAAATGATGTGACCTTGGCACAAGGAGGTCAGTTTACAAAACCGGTAAATCTAGACAATTATTATGTTTTTAGGGTATATGGAAGCTATGGTTTTCCTCTTAAATTCATGAAGAGTAACCTGAGTATCAATTCTAGTTTTTCCACTAGGAACAGACCGGGCATAATCAATGGTCAATTGAATAACAATAACAATACCTCTTACAGGCAAGGGATTAATCTAAGTAGTAATATCAGTGAAAGCGTGGATTTCAACCTTTCCTCCCGTGGGACTTTCAATTGGGTGAGAAGTAGTTTACAAGAAAGTTTGGAGAACAATTATTATACACATAGCACCAAAGCGGATCTATTCTGGAATTTTGTTGGAGGTGTATTTGTAGGCACGAGTCTCAATCATCAGCTTTATACAGGCCTAGGTGATGAGTTCGATAGAAGCATTCTGCTTGCAAATATGGATATAGGCTACAGAATTCCACCTAGCAATAAAACTGAAATTAAACTTACCGTTTTCGATTTGTTCAATCAGAATGCAAGTATAAGTAGGAATGTTACCGATGTTTATATTGAAGATGTTAGGACACAGGTTTTAAAACAATATTTTATGCTTACCGTCACCTATAACCTCAGAAGGTTTGGAGGTTATGACATGGCTTTATAAGTCCACACATAAGATTTAACCTGGCTAAGGCCTAATAGGTGACTCAGAAATGGGTCACCTATTTTTCTATGATTTCCACCTTGTAAATTTTCACAAAGTCCTCCTCTTTATCCGTATTGAATTTGGATAGCCACCAAAGCGACCCGTTGCGTACCAGGAATTGACGGTGATCCAATTTTTCCGGAAGCGCTAAACTTTGTAACGTTTCTCCCTGGTGATTCATTAGGTGCAAGGCTGGTAGGTATTTATTTTTTATTTTATTCTTAAAATCGCTGTAATCTTCTCTATTCTTGATGGTTTTATAGACTTCCCTATCTGCCGGGTCGTATCCGGTAGAAAATGAGGTGATAAGGTAATCTTTGTAAACTTTTAAGGTATAGGTTCGACCTGCAGATTCATCAAAGGCTATGGCTTTTGGATCTGCCTTTGACCGGTCTGCACCTTCACCCATATGGTAATTGGGAAAGTCGATCCGTTTTCTATTCAATAATTGGTGAGGTGATTCAATGTCGTAGAAATTAAGGTATGGATCTGTCCCGGCAATGACCAACAACTTATCATCCAAAATGGTTAAGGATGGGTTCATCTCGGAAATTTCATAGGCCCTCCCGGAACTTCGGAAAGGGCTGTCTTCTTCAAGGTTAATGATTCGTTCCGCAGTACCTTTTTCAGGGTCAAACTTCACTAAAAGTTGAAATTGATTGTAATACTCATCTTCTGTTTTATTGTACTTTCCCCAAGCAACCAGTCCTTTTTGGAACAATAGCCCCTTATGTTCCATTAATTCAGTATCTGCAGCCGCACGGCCGGCAAGTAATGGGGGATCTTTTGAAAAGGCTTTGTGCGAGATTAAGTTTCCATTAGCATCATATTCAAAAAAGCCATTTTGTGAAACCAGAGAAATGTGGTCACTTTCTTTAATTTTGGCAGCACTGTATAAAAAACCTCCGTAGCTGTCTTTTTGGTCACCACCTTTTTCCATTTTGAGCAACTGATTTCCTTTGAAATCTGTCATTAAAATAATGCCTCTTTGTCTGTCATGAAACAGTATCCGCTCATTCTTTGGTTGGATATCCATAAAATCAAGTAATCCTAAATAATCGATGCGAATGCTGTCTGTAATTGCAAGTGATAGCTTGGTTGTTGCTGCTTTTTCCTGTTCACAAGAAAGAAGAACAAGAGAGAAGATGGCAAAGGATAAGAAGTTGAAATTCAGAGAAGGTTTCATTTTTTTTTTAACTAAATAAATAATTATAATTTATAAAAACAAGAGATTAGTTGATTTTCTGATTTTGATATTTCTCATATAATATAGTTATGATGGAGTTAATTTATTTATTGATGAACTAATATTCTGCTATACTTACATAAATACATATTTTATTTTTTGGGAGTTTTGACTTTTGGATTCTGTTTTTGGTTTTGTTATTCACCGATTACCATTCAGCACAAATGACCCTGAGGGATGCTTTAATAATTAGACATTTGACTTTAAATGTTTAGGTTTGTATTTTATAAATGAACCACATTTATGGAAGCACTGCTTAAAGAAATTCGCGCTTGTACCCTATGCGAGAAATATCTTCCTTTAGGACCAAGACCTGTATTGTCTGCCCATGCAAATAGTAAAATCCTGATCGTTGGGCAGGCACCTGGGACCAAAGTGCATGCAAGTGGTCTGCCTTGGGACGATGTAAGTGGAAAAAACTTACGCACTTGGATGGATGTAGACAAGGATCTATTTTATAATTCTGAAATTTTTGGAATTGTGCCGATGGGATTTTGTTACCCCGGAAGGGGCAAAGGAGGGGATCTTCCGCCTAGACCTGAATGTGCCCCAAAATGGCATCCTGACTTGATGCGTGAAATGCCGAAAATTCAATTGGTTTTACTTATCGGGCAGTATGCCCAACATTATTATTTGGGAAAAGAAAAGAAGAAAAACTTAACCGAAACTGTAAGGAATTACCAAGATTATCTTCCGAAATTTTTCCCTCTTGTACACCCTTCACCCAGAAATAGAATCTGGCAAATGAAAAATCCATGGTTTGAAGAAGAGGTTGTGCCTGCTTTACAGCTTGCTGTGCACGCCCTCTTATGACCGGGAGTTTTATAGATTAGCCTTTCTGTTGTTGCCTTATTGAAATTTTTATTTTGAAGCGCTGTATTATTGTTTTGGGTCCTTTTTTTAAAATATAATTTGTCTATTTTTTGAAATAACATTATTTTGAGGCATGAAAAACCCAAGACGTGAATTTTTGAAAAAATCGACTTTATTAGCAGGAAGCATGCTTTCCATTCCCACCATTATTCCCGGATCTGCATTGGGTAAAAATGGTTTTATTGCACCTTCTGATAGAATAAATTTGGGTTTTATCGGTGCAGGCAATCAAGCTGGGAATGATGTAAAAGACTTTTTGAAAGACAAGCGTGTACAGGTAACTGCCATATGTGATGTCAACAAGAAAAGTCCCGGTTATTGGAATGGTAAGGTGGCCGGACGGGATTATATCATGCAGGTAGTAAATGATTTTTATTCAGAAAAAAACAAAGAAAGCTATAAATCTGCTACAGGGTATACTGATTTTAGGGAATTGTTGGCAAATAAAGACATAGACGCAGTGGAGGTGGTTACACCTGACCATTGGCATTCTATTCCAGTGATGATGGCTGCCGCTGCAGGAAAGCACATTTACTGTCAAAAGCCATTGTCTCTAACGGTAGAAGAAGGTAGGGCCATGAGCGATGCTGTTAAAAAGTACGGCGTGACCTTTCAAACGGGCAGTCAACAAAGATCCAGTTATCATTTCAGAAGGGTTTGTGAGCTGGCTAGAAATGGTAGGTTAGGGGAGCTGCACACGGTAATTTGTGGACTTCCTGGGGGAACCCCTGATTTTGGTAAGACGGGTCATTTGACTGAAACCATCCCTGTTCCTAAGGATTTTGACTATGACATGTGGTTAGGGCCTGCTCCGGAAGCAGCCTACAGTCCTTGCAGGACTCATGTAAATTTCCGCTGGAACCTAGATTATTCAGGTGGAAATGTTACAGATTGGGGAGGGCATCATCCGGATATTGCCCAGTGGGGTATGGGTACTGAGCTCACAGGCCCTGTGAAAATTCAAAATGCCCAAGCGGTCTGGTCAGATCATCAGGTATGGAATACGGCTACCAGGTTTTACTTTGAATGCATCTATGACAATGGCATAAAATTAATTATCCAGAGTGACAAAGATTTTGGTGTGACTTTTCAAGGAACAGAAGGATCTGCTTGGGCCACAAGAGGAGATCATAAGATCAACCCTGAAAGTTTAAAAGATACGGTAATTGGTTCGGATGAAACCCAACTGTATGTCAGTGACAATCATTTTGCCAACTTTATAGATTGTATCTATTCCGGAGAGGAAACCATCGCTCCTGCAGAGATAGGTCACCGATCGATTACTCTTGCGCATTTGGGGAATATTTCCATGATGTTGGAGCAGGATTTATTGTGGGACCCTGATAAGGAACAGTTTAAAAATAATTTTGCAGCCAACCAATTACTTAGCAGAAAAATGAGGGAGCCATGGGGCGCAGTCTACCACAACTTAAAAGGCTGATTTTTTATACTAAACTAATAATTTTATCAAAATACCTGACAAAAGTCAGCCAATAAACTGAGCATGCTAAGCCTTTTGAGGAAGGGATGACGGTAATTTTGTATTCATTCGAACGGTCTTTAATAAGTCTGAAGAAATCAATCAAATTTATCAATATGTCTCATATTCATAATTTCCATATCCCTGTAATGGGTTTGGGTTTTACTGTAGATACCCCTTTAAAAGTTGCGCGTTTTGGCATCTCTTCCGTAGTTTCAATTATGGATGATCAGTTGCTGGAAGACATGCGTAGCCATTATACGCCTGAAAATCAGTTTGAACCAATTTCTGAAAAGGTCCCTGACTCTAGGACCAAAAGGATCAAAGCGTACCTGAATTTTTTGCAAAGAACTGTTGATGCCCAAGTTGAGGAATTAAAAAGTCAAAACTTTGGCGAGGGGCAAGAAATAGACAAATATTTTGATTTATTGCCTATTGATCATCCCCTTAGCTCCCTTTATTTAAAAATGAAGCTTGCTACAGGTAATGAAAAACTTGACCTTCAAGAAGCGCTGAGGGAGGCAATTGTCCCGGGTAGTATTGATGTCAATATAATGACCAAAGTGGACAAACTCAATTATGACAAAGAGGGGAATGCATTACCTAGGGAATATTCGGATGCTTTGCTTGCTTTAAAAGGCTTTGCAGAGAGTGATGTAAAAGGTGGAGTGGTTTTTTCTGCAGGCATGAATCCGTCCTTATATGGTTATGCAGAGCAGTTTGAAGACTTCTTTCCAGATGAGAATGGACAAATTAAAAAGCCCATTATTTTAAAAGTCTCTGATTATCGCTCGGCTCTGGTTCAAGGTAAATTTCTAGCAAAAAAAGGATTATGGGTAGACGAATACCGAATAGAATCAGGTTTAAACTGTGGTGGACACGCCTTTGCGACTGATGGGTTTCTTGCAGGACCTATTCTTGATCATTTCAAATCTAATAGGGAAAACCTTAGAAATGATGTGTTGACAATCTGTCAGGCCGCCCTAATGAATAAAAACAGGCCATTATTGTCTTCAAGGGTTCAGCCCAGAATCACTTATCAGGGAGGTATAGGCAATTCAGATGAAAACCAAATGCTGCTGGAAAAATATGAGTTGGATGGCACCGGTTGGGGGAGTCCATTTTTGCTTGTTCCTGAAGCAACGAGTGTAGATGAGAAAACTTTCGAAAAGTTGCTGAAAGCCAAAAAGTCAGATTTCTATTTGAGCAGGGCCTCGCCATTAGGGGTTCCATTTAACAACTTAAGGACGAGCACTGCGGAAGCACAGCGGAAGGAGAGGATTGCCAAAGGTAGGCCAGGAAGCCCTTGCTATAAAAAACTGCTTTCATCTAATGTTGAGTTTACTGACAAGCCTATCTGCACAGCCTCTAGACAATATCAAAATTTGAAAATCAAAGAGAAAGAAGCAGGAAAGATTTCTGATGCGGAACTAAACGAGGTATTGGAAAAGGATTGCCTTTGCGAAGGTTTGGGTGCTCCGGCCTTGTTAAGTGTAGGGGAAACTCCTCGGAGAAACCTCAATGCGGTAACCATTTGCCCGGGGCCTAATTTGGCCTATTTCAAAGGCTCATTTAGCTTAAAAGAAATGGTGGATCATATTTACGGAAAGGTGAACTTGAGCTTAGACCCGGATCGGCCTCATGTGTTTGTAAAAGAATTACAGCTTTATGTAAAGCACCTTAAGTCTGACATAGAAAATGCCATGCCTGAAAATGGTAAGAAAGTGGAGGCTTATATAAATAAATTCAAGAAGAATTTATCTGAAGGCATTGCCTATTACCAAGAATTTAAAGACAGTTGGTCCATGGAGAACACCTTGGTCTTGGAAAGGGTAAAAGCCCAGTTGGCTGAAATGAAACTAAATTTACAGCTTGCCTAAGTTTTTTTCGATTCGATATTTTTTGCACTGAAGCCCCTTTTAGGTTTGAAAAAATTTAAAAGGGGCATTTTTTATTTTTTTTAACACAATTTATTCAGAATCGGTGCGCTATGAAAATCAGCAGTTGATTGATTTAGGGATGGATAGGGCAGATTAGAATGTCGGTATTTTCTTTAGATTGAATGTCGGTTACATTTTGTTTCTTGTAAATCAGTAGTTTAACTCTTTTTATTCAATATTTTTTTCAAATAATTTACTTAACTTAAGTCACCCTCTTAATAATAATCTAAAATCCCCTTTGTAGATGGTTGATGACTT
Organism: Cyclobacterium sp. 1_MG-2023; assembly: GCF_030546805.1. Taxonomy (GTDB): domain Bacteria; phylum Bacteroidota; class Bacteroidia; order Cytophagales; family Cyclobacteriaceae; genus Cyclobacterium. The sequence goes on from NZ_JAUOPC010000002.1 coordinate 519,040, forward strand.
ATCAAAAGAGCCATGGAAAAAATCACCAGGTGACGGTCTTGTCAATAGGTTGATCGCGGAAATTGAAACCAATATTACCAATGATCAATTCGGTGTTGATAGTCTTGCCCATGCTGTGGGAATGAGCCGGTCAAGTCTACATCGTAAACTGCATAAATTAAGAGGCGTTTCAACCAGTCAGTTTATAAGAGAATACCGATTGGGTAGGGCAATGGAAATGTTGAAAGAAGAGGACCTTTCTGTTTCTGAGGTTGCTTACCTTGTTGGCTTCAGTAGCGCCACTTATTTTAATACTTGTTTTAACAAATTATATGGATTTCCTCCCGGTGAGGTTAAATCTGGAAAGGTAATGGCTGGACCTAAGGAGGGTGAATCGAAAAATTCTTCCTCAGCGGATCTTTTCCTGAGTTCAGGAAATACAATTGGGAAAAAAGTATTGTTTAAAAAAAACTTATTGGGGATGGTTTTTTTTATACTTATGCTCCTATCCGTACTTTTTTTTTATTTAGGCTTTTCAAATAAAAAAAGGAATGCTACAGCTATTGAAGACACAATAAATTTAAAATCGATAGCTGTATTGCCCCTAAAGAATTGGACAGGTGATGAAGATTTGGAGTATGTAAGTTACGGCATGACAGATGCTGTTATTTCTGGTCTTTCAAAAATTAGTGAATTTGACAAGGTGACGCCTTTTTCATCCACGATTAAATACCAGAGAACTGAAAAATCCACTGATGAAATTAGTGAGGAATTAGCAGTGGCGAATTTATTGACAGGAAGTGTGCAGATTTCAGGGGATCAAATAAAAATTAACCTGCAATTATTGGATTCGGGCTCAGATAAGCTTTTGTGGTCTGAAGAATTTACCAGGATTTGGAACATTGATGAAATTTTTAAAATTCAATCCGAGGTTGTAGAAGGAGTTGCTGCCAAATTGAATGTTTTTATCTCAGAAAGTGAGTTGGAGGACATTCAAAAAATACCCACCAAAAATAAGGAGGCCTACACCTATTTTTTACAAGGGGAATTTCAAAGGAACAAGGCCAATAAATTAACCTATTCAAATGCCATATCCCATTATGAAAATGCCATCGGTCTTGACTCAAATTTCGTGGAGGCCTATGTTGGCTTGGCCAATATTTGGTGTTTTGGCGGCTTGGTATGGGGTATTTATGATCAACAATATGCTTGGGAAAATGCAAAAAAATTATTGCTAAAAGCCCTTACAATTGATCCTACGCATGAGGGAGTGGAGGAAGAATTATATACAGGTTTTTATTATTATGATTGGGACTTTAAATTAGTGGAAGAGTACTACCAGCTAAAATTGAAGAACTTGTTTTTTGACAAAACTCCTGCAGTTATGGTTGATTATCCCATAAAAACAGGAAGATACAAGGAGGCCATCTTGGCGGCAGATAAACATATCTCCATTGATCCAACTGTGGGTATTTATTTTTTGTTTAAAGCAGAAGCATTAATGTTGTTAAACAAACGAACCGATGCTAAAAATTTAATAGGCTATGCCGATTCATTGTTCAGTGACAATTGGTTCTATTTAAGGGAATCTACAAAATTGCATTACTATCTGGAGGGGTATGAAAGCTCAAAAATACAATTGCATAAATTATTGACCCAATTTCCTGACTATCCCCCTATATTGGTTTGGTTCAATGCCATTTATGCTCAGATGGATGGGGAAGACCAAGAGGCAGAGCAATTTTTAAGCGAGTTGCTAAAACGTTATAATGACGGTTCCTCAGGAAGTCCTGCCTGGTTTATCGCCTTGTACTACTGTGTAATGGAGGATAATAAACAGGCTTTGGACTGGCTTGAGAAGTCATTTAATAGGCATGAAGTAGAATTGACCTGGCTTAGGGAAGAGCCACTTCTGTCTCCGTTAAGAAATGAACCACGCTACATGGATTTGTACGATAAAGTTGGATTTTCAGGTATTGGCTTGCCCATTAAAGAGGCTTCTAAAATAAATAATAAAAAGTAATTTTTTTCATCTACTTTAAGCTATTCTGCACCATGATTTAAAGTCTGGTTAAAAATTTAACAACCCTGCAACATACCTGTTAGTTAGTTTTTTCTTCGCTTTATATCTTTGATGATATGAAATTTATGGCTGGTTACAAAAGACCAATATTCATAACCTGATTTTAACCCAATATCATAAAAAGATGGTTGTTTTGAGGCTTAGGGTAGACTTTGAGTTAAGAAAGTCGTGACAACCTGCAAATTGGGGAGACTGCCGCATCCTTTTCTATTTCAGTAATCCTCCCCCCGAAAAATAAGGGCTCGCAGTGACGTTTTAGATGTCTTTTAGGGTGAATTACATTGAGCTCAGGTTGTATAGTGTAATAAACTTAAATATTAAACGCGAACCAATAAACCAAATCAATATGAAAATCAATAAGAAGGATATTCCTACAACCATGCAAACTCCGGACTCAACACTACGAGCACAAGCCAATTATGGGGGCATGACTGTATGTTTTAATGAGCTTCCAAAAGGTACAGATTTCACTCCACTGCTTAATGGCCTAAGCAATGACAGTTGCCATTGTCCGCATTGGGGTTATGTATTAGAAGGCCAAATGCTAGTTAAGTACGATGACGGAACTGAAGAAATATTAGAAGGAGGTGATGTGTTTTACATGCCTGAAGGCCATACGGTCATTGTACAAAGAGACATTAAAATGATCGATTTTAACCCAACCAAGGCGTTCAATGAGGTAATTACTCATGTAGGTAAAAAAATGTCGGAAATGGGGGGCTGATACAAGAAATAATTAAGGAAAAACCTTTCACCGAGATTTTACAATAGGATTGGTGATAGCCTATCCTGACTTATTCAGGAAGCTATTTCAGCAAGGAGAGTATGTCTATTATCTATTTCGGGTTTAAGAGAAGGTCAGAATTGATTTTTTCTGGCCACTAGGGGTGGTCGGTTTTAAAACCATTTCATCAGGTAACTGAATGACTTGGGTTCTTGCTTGGATAAAGTAAATTATTTGTATGCCTTAATTTATAAACCATGGATCTATACGAAGTACAAAAAGCAAATCCAGAAATCTTTCAGCAATTTTCAATGAAAGACACCCTGTTTTTATATTACAGTTGTCCGCAACGGGACAGAATCCTGCAACTATATGCCAAACATTCCCAGTTCACCTTCACACTAAGCGGAGAGCGATTATTTAGTCATGGCAATCAGACTTTGGTTTCTGATTCCAGAAAGGGAATGTTAATAAAGCGTACTGCCTTTTTACAAGAATTGCCGCCAGACTATGAAGGTTGGGATGTTTTGGTTTTCTATTTAAAGGACGACTACCTGCGGTCCATTTTTGATGAGTTTAGACCACATTTAAAATTGAATGATTTACCCGAGGCAGATCCTTCTATGATGTGCACTTTTGTCATAAATGATCAAACTCGAAACTGTTACAACAGTATCATTCCTTACTTTGGTAAAGATAAAAAAATGCCCGATAGTATTTTGGAGGGTAAATTCAAAGAATTGCTTTTTAATATATTTTCGCATCCAAAAAATAAACAAATTCTATCCTATATCATGCAAATTATAGATGGCTATCCAACACCTATCTGGGAGGTAATGGAAGCGAACTATATGTATGACCTTAGAATACAAGACTTCGCAAATATTTCAAATAGAAGCTTGTCTGCTTTTAAGCGCGATTTTAAGCAGTATTATAAAATGCCACCGGGGAAGTGGATAACTGAAAGACGATTGAAAAGGGCTAAATCCCTTCTGGAAACAACTTCCAAAAGCATAAGCGAAGTTGTGTTTGAATCAGGCTTTAATAATGCTTCCCATTTCAGCAGGGTTTTTAGGGAAAGGTTTCATATCTCACCCTCAGTGGCTCAAAAGGTTTGAACCAAATAGAAAAGAATTTGGACTTTTGAGAAAAGTCATAATGAGAAGTAAATCATAGCTTTAGCTTATAAAATTAACCCTCTAAATTATAAGACCATGAACTATGAAAACCTAAGTGACTCATCCGTATTTGAGGTACTAACACCTAAAAGTAAAGGGTATGACGATGCCCGGGCTGTTTATAATGCAATGATCGATAAACGACCTGCTGCAATTGCCATTTGTCAATCAGAAACAGATGTTGTTAAAGCTGTCAACTTTGCCAGAGAAAATGATATAGAAATTGCCATTCGCGGGGGTGGACACAACGGTGCCGGCTTGGCATTGGTGGACGATGGTTTGGTTATAGATTTATCGAAAATGAAAGGAATAGCAATTGATGTTGCTGCGAAAACTGCGCAAATACAATCCGGATGTCTCTTAAAGGAGGTAGATGCGGCAACACATGAGCATGGCCTGGCCTTGCCTAGTGGAATTATTGGTAGCACCGGAATTGGAGGGTTGACCCTTGGTGGGGGGATGGGTTATTTGAGCCGGAAAGGTGGACTGACCATAGACAATTTATTGGAATGCAAGGTGGTATTGGCATCCGGCGAATTGGTTACCGCCAATAAAGATTCTCATCCTGATTTGTTTTGGGCATTACGTGGAGGAGGTGGGAATTTTGGTGTTGTTACCTCCTTTAAATTTAAATTATTGTCTATTAAAAATGTATATGCAGGGCCTATGTTTTGGCCTATTGAAAAAGCCAAGGAAGCAATGCGATTTTACGATACGCTAACCAAAAATTCTTCAAATGACCTCTATGGATTTTTCGCTTTTTTAATGGTGCCTCCTGCAGCACCTTTTCCGGAGCATTTATGGAATCAAAAAGTATGTGGTGTGGTATGGAATTATACCGGGCCAATAGAAGAAGCAGAAAAAATTTTTAAGCCCATAAGAGAATTCGGTCCGCCGATTTTAGATTTTGTTGGAGAGATACCAATGCCTGCCCTAAACAGTATGTTCGATGGACTTTATCCACCGGGATTGCAGTGGTATTGGAGAGGACATTATTTTAAAGAGCTGACGGATGAAGCGATTGATATCAATATCGAATTCGGGAATGAAATCCCTAATTTTCATACGACCTCTCATCTGTACCCCATAGATGGTGCTGTGCATGATGTCTCGAACCGAGATACTGCCTGGGCAAATAGGGATGCACGATGGGCGCAAGTAATTGTAGGCGTAGCTCCGGAACCTGAGGGTGCAGAAGAAATCACCAACTGGTGTAAAAATTTTTATAATGCGTTAACTCCACATGCCATGGGCGGAGCTTATGTGAATTTTATGATGGAGGAAGGAGACGCAAAAGTAAAAGCCTCCTATAAGGGTAATTATGAAAGATTATCGTCAATAAAATCGAAATATGACCCGGATAATTTTTTCCACATCAATCAGAATATTAGACCGAAATAGCCCTTGATTAATCAGAATTCGAGGACATGGAAATGAAGTCTAAATGAAGGGCGTATTGTCGGTATAGTTGCATTCAATAAAGTAATATTACCGACAATACCCGATTGTGTGCATAGTTTTCAGCCCTTTTGGCTTTGTAGGGTTTATTAAAACCCAGTGTCAACATCAATCAGAAAATTAAGGTTTAGCCAAAAAGTATTAAATGGAATTATTCCATTGGTCCGGCTGTCATTTTTCTAGCTGGAAATATTGTTGGAAGAAAAATGTACTAGCGCTTTACCTGATCCATCTTAAAAACAGAACAAGTGAGACAGTTTTGGGTAAAATACCTATTCGTATTGGTAATGTTTGGTAGCTTCTGTGCTTATGCACAGGAGAATACCCTTTCAGGCCATGTTTACGGAGCCAATGGTGAAGCCGCTGCTTTCGCCCATGTTCTCTTGTTGCAAAATGAGGACTCTGTTATGGTCATGGGAGTACCTACGGATTCAATAGGTCTTTTCGTGATGAAAAGTATTCCTGATGGCAATTACCTACTCAATGTTTCACAATTAGGATACGAACCTTATTTCAGGTCTTTATCCTTTTCAGGTACCAATGACCTTACATTAGAAAGGATCGAATTGACCATGATGAGCCAGCAATTAGAAGCCGTTCAGGTAGTGGGACGTAAACAGCTCTTTCAGCAGAAGAGTGATAGACTGATTATTAATATTTCTTCCTTACCGACTTTTAGCGGTAACAATGCTTTGCAACTGCTTCAAAAAGCCCCTGGAGTTACTGTTCAAGAAAATGAAAGTAGCATTAGTTTAAACAATAAGGGTGAGGTGTTGATAATGATAAATGATAGAATATCTCGTGTACCCATGCACAACTTAATATTGCAGTTAAAGGGCATGCGTGCAGAAAATATCGACCGAATAGAGCTTATCCATCAACCAGGAGCAAGATACGATGCTGATAATGCTGCAGGAATCATTCATATAGTGATGAAAGAAAACAATGCCTATGGTTTAAATGGCAGCGCAAGCCTTACTGCTGGTATGGGGCAAAGAGAAAAGCTCAATGGCAGTGTTGATCTTAACTATCGCAATAATGGCTTAAATGTTTATGGAAATGCTACTGGATTCAATAGCAGGTCGCCCATAGCATTGATAAATCATTTCAGAGAATACGATTATCAAGGGGATCAGTTTTATTACGAGAACAATTTTAAGTTTGATAATCCAATAAATAGAACATTGGGATTTAACCTGGGAGTAGATTTTGAAATCAACAAATTCAGCACTATTGGAGGGCTTTTCGGGTATTCAAAAAACACAGACCTGGGCAGTGATTATACCAGTCGGTCTAAAGGTACTGTAAATGCTGTACCGAATACCAATTCACAATATCTACTTAATATTGACAATCCAAGTCGCAACACATTTATAAACCTTAACTATTTCCGGAAAATTGGAGACAAAGGATCTTTAAATATCGATGTAGATAGAGTAAATCTTGATGTACAGAATTCTTCCGAACTTACTTACCTGGACATACAAGCAACAAAGGATAAAACGGCTGCTAATAGAGAGTCAAAGTTTGAAATAAATACCGTAAAGGCTGATTTTGAATGGGGAACCAATGCGGGAGTTAAAGTGGAAACAGGTGTTAAAGGCACATTCAACAATTCTAACACACGATCACGCATGCAAAATAATATAGCAGGTATGTGGGAGCAGGATGAAGCATTCACTGCGAATGATAATATTTCAGAAAAAATCCTGGCAGCCTATGCTTCCCATTCAAAGAAATGGGATGGAAAATGGGAAACCAATTTAGGTCTTCGGCTAGAGCATTATAATTATGCATTAGATGATGGCCGTGGCGAAAATGATTTTAACCTCACCTACAATAATCTCTTCCCAGTATTAAGAACAAGCTATGTGATTGATTCAACCAGATCACTGAATTTAGCGTTTAATCGACGGATTGAGCGCCCTTCTTATTATAATTTAGCTGGGTTCTACGTATTAATAGACCCTACTTTGTTTGCAAGTTCAAATACACGGATCAGGCCATCATTTACCAATGCATATAGGCTTACCTACAATTACGGATACTTCTTGATAGCCGTGGAAATTAATAGAACGGTTGGGGCCATTGCTTTTTATAATACAGTAGATAAGGAAAGGAACCTACAAATAAGTATCCCTACAAATTTTGATCAGATGGATGGTTATTTGATAAATATCAGTTTTCCCATAAAAATAGATGATTTTTGGGACATGAATTGGAATTTAGATGGGGCCTACAAAAAAGTAATAGATGCATCTAATCGGCCCCTTCCATTTGAAAAAGGTCTCTTTACCTTTACAGCCCAGCTATCAAATAGCTTTGATTTGGGTAATTCATGGACGGCTAATATCGATGGCCGGTACATGAGTCCTTTTATTGATGGTGACCAGGTAAAATACCTTCACCATTATATCAATTTTGGGTTGAGTAAGAAATTTAAGAATGAGCGTTTGCTTACCTTTAGTGTGCAAGATGTCACAGCAACCAGTGGTTTTATGGAATGGGAATACAATCAAACCGAACTCGGTATTAGAACCTTTGGGAATAATGATTTTTCCGAAAGGGTTTTTCAATTGACTTTTTTCATACCTTTTGGCAATCAAAAAGTGAAAGTGAAAAGAAACAGAGAAACGGGGTCTCAGGAAGAAAGAAACAGGATGTGATCATTGACCGTTAATGGTGAAAGAATTACAAGCAAATGGAAAGGAATAAACCCATTGAAAGGGAAGCAAAGGCAAGCACCAAAATATTTGATGACCGTAGTCTAAAAACTGACTATCGAACACTTGAGCCTATTCTTAAAAAAGGGATGGCAGTTTTGGATGTTGGCTGTGGGACAGGGGCAATTACTAAGGACATTGCAAAGAATGTCGGTAATGCTGGAAAAGTTATAGGAATAGACAATACGGAAAAGTTTATCCAAAGCGGTAGAGAAAGCGATAAGGATATAGAAAATGTAAATCTTGTACATTGTGATTTGTTTGACTTTGAAACCAAAGAAAAATTTGACTTGATTGTTTCGGCCAGGACGCTGCAGTGGTTAAATAACCCGAAAGAGGCTTTGTCGAAAATGAAATCAATGTTAAAGCCTAATGGTATGATTTCAATCCTGGATTACAACCACAACAATTTAGAATGGAAGCCTGAACCTCCGGAAAGTATGAAAGCATTTTATGTGATTTTCTTGAAATGGAGAAAAGATGCAGGAATGAATAATGAAATTGCGGATGATTTACCTGACCTCATGAAAGAGATAGGAATGGTGGAAATTGAGAAAATTAATTCCGATGAGCATTATGATAAAAGCAGGCCTGATTTTAAAGCTAAAGTTGGAATTTGGGCGAAGGTAGCCGGTTTAAAACAGATGGTTGATGAAGGATATTTAGAGGAAAATTTGAGGCTTAAAGCCATTGAAGAATACAATGAATGGATTGAAATAGAAGCCATTTCAATGACAATGAAGCTGAATGAAGTAAGAGGGAAAATACCAGCCTCTGAATAAAATAGGGGTGGACCTAAAGCCCAAGCCCCTTATCGGGCCAGGAAGATAAAAAAAGGAATAACCTGACATCAATATACAGGAGCTATGGTAGGGAAGAAATGGAACTGGTTGCCAACGGAAAATTAAAATTATATACAAGTGAAGAATAACAAAGCCTTTATATTCGATATGGATGGCGTTTTAGTTGACTCAGAAGGATATTGGAAGCAAGCAGAATTTGAAGTGTTCACCTCTTTGGGAGTTAAGGTAACAGAGGATCAGGCTAAGTTGACCAAATCCATGACCACTTTTGAAGTTACGCAGTTTTGGTATGAAAAATTTCCATGGGATAATGTTGATTTAGAGGTAGTCGAACAGTTGGTTGTGTCAAGGGTTATTGCGTTAATAGAAACCGAAGACTGCCTGATTAAAGGTGTGAAAACCTTTATCGAAAAGCTAAAAGTGAAAGAGTATAAAATCGGATTGGCTACTAATTCTCCAAAAAGAATAATCCCTATTGTTTTAAAGAAATTAGATGTCTTGCATTTATTTGATGCTACTTTATCAGCGGAATCAGAATTAAAAGGAAAGCCTGACCCTGCTATTTATTTCAGTGCTGCTGAAAAGTTAGGTGCTGCCCCAGCAGAATGCATCGTAATTGAAGATTCCTATTCAGGAATGTTGGCCGCAAAAAATGCGGGGATGAAGGTCATTGCTTTTACCAATGGAGGTAAAGTCAGAAATTTTGAAATTTCAGACCATCAAATAGACAGCTTTGAAAGTGATGAGATACCTTTTTAACTGGTAAATAGCAACGTTAATTATTGAGCCAAAATTTACTACTTGGATTTTCTGAGCAATCAAATTCACAGTTAATCTCAAAAAATTCGAATTAATCCCTGCTCTAATAATTCATTTTTCTCAAGATTGAGCTCTTGACCAAATAAGGTTCTGTCGAGTGGAATGAGTTTAATTGTCAATTCCTGTAGGTGTATTGATAACATTAGAGAGGAGATGTCTTATGATCTTGGACGGAAATTTGTGGGGAATAAATACACATTTAATTCTTAATGCAATTCTAATTTCTGTCCGGTAGGATGCTATTTATAAAAATTGCAAATGGGTTGCGAATGATTTTACGGTAAAAACCGAATGATTAAACCCTTATGTGAGGAAAGCGTAAGGGTTTATAGTAAGTGCCCAAATAACATATATGATCAGAGAGACACTATAATGAATGTAAAATGACAAAAAGAATATTAATCATAATCCTATTTTTGAGTAGCTATCAGTACTCTTCAGCTCAGGATGATAATTTGCAATGGTTAGATATTGAGCTTTCAAATTACCAATATCCCTATGCGGTTTCCTACTTGCCATTGAATATTCAAGAACAAGATTTGAAAATGGCCTACATGGATGTGAAACCAGATCATTATAACGGGAAAAGTATCGTTTTATTCCACGGTAAAAACTTCAATGGGGCCTATTGGGAAACCACCATCGAAGCATTGACAAGGGAAGGGTTTCGTGTGATCGTTCCGGATCAAATCGGGTTTGGGAAGTCTTCTAAGCCGGCTAATTTTCATTATACCTTTCAACAACTTGCACTCAATACCAAGGCATTATTGGATTCATTACAAATTAAGGAATCGGCCATTTTAGGCCACTCCATGGGAGGGATGTTAGCGGCCCGATTCGCATTGATGTATCCCGATTTCACTGAGAAGCTTATTCTAGAGAATCCCATAGGCCTTGAAGACTGGAAACTCAAAGTTCCCTATAAGCCAGTTGAATGGTGGTACCAGAATGAATTGAAAAAGAATTATGAAGGCATAAAAAAATACCAGCTAACAAATTATTATGACAATAATTGGAAATCTGAATACGATCAGTGGGTTAAGCTTTTGGCAGGGTGGACGCTTAATTCATCCTATGAAACCATTGCCTGGAATGCAGCCCTGACCTACGATATGATTTTTACTCAGCCCGTGGTATATGAATTTAAAAATATCTCTGCGCCTACTTTGTTAATTATAGGTACCAGAGATAGAACTGCATTGGGAAAAAATTTGGTTTCGGAGGAAGTGAGGAAGACCATGGGCTTATATGATCAATTAGGGAGAATCACAAAAGATCGGATTCCAAATGCTGAGTTGGTTGAACTTTCAGATATTGGTCATTTGCCTCATATTGAACGCTTCGAAGGTTTTATCACTCCTTTGATTGATTTTTTGAAAAATTAACTTGTTCCTTTTGTTATGGAGGTTTAAAAGAAAGAAATTGATTCTTCCCTTTATAATCTATGCTTTAGAGGGCTTTACTGACTTATTTTTAATGGACTTTAATTGTACTATTCTGGATTAACTGGAACTTATTGAGGTCAATTTAGGGTTGATTTATTAAGCTTGCATGCCCTATTTGTTCTTAGAATCTGATTTGTTGGTGACATCAATCACCGGCTATTGAGATTCTAGGTAATTTTAATCAGTAAATAGTAATTTGAGAAGGTTAAAGTAGAAATAGGAAAAGCGATGAAATTAAAGACTGTTTTATCCTTTATTTTGTTTTAAACTGCTTACCTTTGATTTGTTTCATTAAAAACGGGCTTTTCAGGCCCTATTTGTTAAGTTAACCTTTTATGGGAAAACCATTAAAGAGACATCCCGCTTTTGTTCCGGTATCTAGAGATCATCATTTTGGACTATTATTGGTATGGAAAATACGGCAAGGTCGAGAAATAGGAATTGCACCGGATCGACTTTTCAATTATGTGAAGTATTTTTACTCCACACATATGGAGCCCCACTTTTCTTTGGAAGAATCTGTTATTTTTTCTTACATGGGTAAGAACGATTTACTTAGGAAAGAAGTAGAAAGCCAACATCGGGATTTACGGGATGCATACAAGGAATTAAGGGAGTTTAAAAAAGATGATTTGTTGAACAAATTGAATGAGTTTTGTCAAATGGTAGAAGCTCATATCCGTTTTGAAGAAAGAAAGCTTTTTCAGTACATGCAAGTAGAATTGTTAAATAAAGAATTAGAAGAAATGGAGGAAAAGGTAGCTGCTATTCACAAGCCTGTTACTGAAGATTGGGAGGATAAATTTTGGGTTAAATAAGCAAATATTATGTTTTCAAAAGCTTGTGAATATGGCATCAGGGCAGTGATTTACATTTGGTCTAAAAGTACTCATGGGGTTAAATTAGGTGTCAAAGACATCTGTAAGGGGATTGATGCTCCAGAATTCTTTACAGCGAAGATTTTACAATCCCTGGCAAAGCAAGATTTAGTAAGTTCCACCAAAGGACCAAATGGAGGGTTTTATATAAGCAAGGAGCAGGAGAACATGAGGTTGCTTGCGCTGGTTGAAGCGATCGATGGGGATAAACTTTTTAGAGGCTGCGGGTTAGGGCTAAAACATTGTTCTGAAAAACATCCTTGTCCGATTCATGATGACTATAAAAATATTAGAGAAAATTTAGCTAAATTGCTCTCAGAGAAAACGATAAAAGAACTGGCAAAGGAAGTGACCTCAGGAAAAGCTACTTTGACCACTATCGGGGTATAAATTTTAATAGCACTGCAAATTGGAGAATGAAAAAGGGGATTTAAAATCCTTGGCCCAAATAAAAGAATTGGTGGACTTATTTTATGGAAAAGTTAGAATAGACCCATTGATCGGGCCTATTTTTGAAGGGAAACTAAAAGGCAATTGGGACAAGCATTTAGAAAAAATGTATCAATTTTGGCAGACGGTTTTACTCAGTGAACATACCTATTATGGAAGTCCTTTTCCTCCCCATGCCAATCTTCCTATAGATCAGAACCATTTTGAGCGTTGGTTGATGTTGTTTCAGGAGACGCTTCGAGAGAATTTTTTCGGTGACAAGGCCAATGAAGCAATGTGGAGAGCTTCTAAAATGGCGGAAATGTTTCAATTAAAAATAGCCTATTACCAGAATAAAAATATTAGCCCTTTAGGTTAACCATATTTTATTTAGCTTTTGATAATAGGCCAATTTCACTAAAAGGTTGCAAACCCACCTTGTGGCTTTTTCACTGTCGGAAACTTCTGTTAACTATTGGATTTAGATTTTACTTATTTTAAGGATTTGGTTGATAATTTCATCATTTTCCAATCCTAGACCTTCTTTCTGGTATTGTAAAACGCCCTCCTTGTCAAAAACACTAATGATATTTGAATGGGAGAAATCCATGGGATTTATTTTTTTATATTTAACAGATAAAATATTGGCAAAATCTCTAACACCATCTTCAGTTCCTTGTAAAAATAACCATTGATCTCCTTCCATGTTGTTTTCTTTAGCAAAATCCTTCAGCTTTTCAGGGCTGTCATTTAAGGGATCAATACTTACAAGTATATATTTGGGTTTGTTTTTAGGTTTAGAAGCTACTTTTTCAGCGATAAAACGCATGTCGGCCACCAACCGGGGACAAGCTGTTTGACATGAAGTGTAGATCATTACCACTACCAAAGGATGGCCTTTTAAGTCCTTGAACGAAATTTGTTCACCGTCCTGCGTGTTCCAGTTGCTAGGCAAATGGTAAATGGACATTTCATTTAATTCTTTCACTTCTTCTTGCGTGAGTTTTGAGTTACCGGATGGTTCTTGGCATCCTAGAAGCAAAACAAATAAGGATATGAATAGTGTGTTGTATTTTATCATTTTTATACCATTTTTAGTAAATGAAAATTTTTGCAAGACTAGTTATTTAAGGTCCTTAGCACATCTAAAGCCTAAATTTGTCATGCTGTACCTGGCTTTTAGGCTTGAGCGCATGGCATAGCGCATAAAAGCTGCATAGTTCATTAAATCATTTGCCCCTAGAGCACCACTTGCACAAAACAAACCTTTATCTGTGTTGCCATTGTTTCTGGATTCACCTGTAATGATGATCGAATTGAAGTCTAATGTCCATTCCCAAACCAGCCCATGTAAATCGTGAACCCCGTAGACATTGCTTGGTTTGCTACCTACACTGAGTAAATAAGTTTTAGGCGTTTCATAGCTTCTAAGAATTGCCAAATTGTATAAACTATCTCCTCGTGCATCTTCTTTTACTTCATTGGCCATGGCTACAAATTCCCATTCATCTACTGTTGGAAGTCTTTTTCCTTGGCATGAGCAATAGGCTTTAGCTGCAAACCAAGAGACTTGATTTACAGGGCTGTTTTTTAGGGCCCCAGGATAGGTCAAATCACTGTTCCAGATTTCCAGGTATCTTTTGTCAGCGAATAAGCCCTTGACCTGAGATTTCCTCCATTCAGGAAATTGTTTGACAAATTGAAGGTAGTCTTCATGGGTGACCGGTAAGGCATCTATGTAAAAGGCCTCAACTTGTACCTTTTCATTAGGATTGCCATAAAGGGGGATGTAGTTACCCCCCTTTATCTTTACCATGCCATTATCCTGACTTATAGCGTTAAGAGCTAACAGTAAAAATACTCCTGTTATTGCCCAATTTTTCATTGTCTTTTAGCTTTTACCATTTGAGGTGTGATCACTTTTCCATTATTTCCCCAGCTATTGTAAACATAGGTTAAAACACTGGCTATTTCAGTGTCATTCATTTGCTGTGCCGGCATGATACTATTGTAAGGTTTACCATTTACGACCAGCTCCCCGGAGAGACCATGAAGTAAAATATCTATGGCACGATCAGTATCAGCATTCAAATAATCGGATTTTGCAAGGGGAGGAAAGGCATTTGGTACCCCTTCACCATTTGGTTGGTGACAGGCAAAGCAGGCTTGCATGTACAAGTTTTTTCCCGCAATGATTTGTTCCTCCTTGCTTAAATTAACCGGTGCTTCTATATCCAATTCAGATTTAGGCATGTTTTGAATCACACTGCCTTCTGGTTGGTATATTCCTTCCATTATTTCCCCGGCAAAAATGGCCTTATTTTCCTCCCCTGAAACAGATAAAATGCCTAAAGCACCTTTGTTAAATGCCCTGAAAATGCTGTGATCTACCAATACCAAATTAGAAGGTACATCAGCTACGAACTCGACAATAGCTGCCCCGCCTGCCGGCACAAGGGTAGTTTGAACATTGTGGTTGAATTGTTCTCCTCCTTCCAGGTATACTTTGTCAAAAATTTCTCCAATAACATGAAAAGAGGACACCAGATTTGGTCCCCCATTCCCAAAGAAAATTCTTATGTTTTCGCCCACATTAGCAGTTATGCTATTGTCTCCTGAAAGTCCATTGACATTTCCGTTAAAAACAACATAATCCGGGTTTTCATCAATGGCCTTTTGCATACTGAATGGCTGCAAACCTTGTTGACCAAATTTCCCCTCTGTGTAAAAATCACCCTGCATAACATAAAACTCCCGGTCTACCGGTGGCAATCCTCCTTCCGGCTCCACTAGGATTAAACCATACATGCCATTTGCAATGTGCATGCCTACCGGAGCTGTAGCACAGTGGTAGACAAATAAACCCGGATTTATGACTTTAAAGGAGAATACCTTCTCTTGACCCGGAGCAACAAAAGATGCTTCAGCTCCACCTCCTTGTCCTGTTACGGCATGTAAGTCTATATTGTGTGGGAGTTTGTTGTCAGGGTGGTTTTTGATCGTGAACTGTACCAAGTCTCCAACTCTTGTTCTGATGAAAGAACCTGGTACCGAACCTCCAAATGTCCAATACATATAAGTAACCCCATCTGCCATTTCTCCTTCCTTTTCAATAATTTCCATTTCCACAAATAGCTTCTTTGCAGGTCTATTTCCTACGGGGGGAGGAACATTCGGTGGTGAAGTAAGTGAGGCATGCTCTTCCCCAAATACTTTTGTTTTAGCGTAATCAGTAACACTTTTTGGGATGTATCTTTTTTCTGAATCTTGGCCTCCACAGCCAATTATTATTACCGGAATAAAGAAGATAAAAAGATAAAAATATCCTCTAAATTTTGATACTTTTTTTATTTCCATGATAAATCATTGTTTATTTTGGTTGTGATTTTTGAAAGCTTATTCTGATGCGATTGAGTAGGTTAAAGGTAGTAAGACATGGATTTGTCCTATAAAATAAAAATTAGGAGTAATCATGATTTTTATCATGTATTTTGTTGAAAACCCAGTTTAATAAATTGTAAATAGTTTTGTTTATAAAGGTGATGATAGGGTTAAATTTTGAAAATAGGTGTATAACCCTTGTAAAATGGTGATTAAAATTTAAAATTCAAAATTATAAAATTGTTGTTTTCCTTTTAAATTGGTCTTCAATAAAAAAGGTTTCATGTAAATACACATGAAACCTTTATAGAGTGACTTTAATTTTTAATTGTTTGCATTATCCTGTCAGTTGTATTTTTATGGCTGACTTTAGTTTTGGTTTTTATCTAGGGTTTGTTGTTCAATCCCTTCTAAGCTTTACGTTATTATACCCTGAATAACTAACGACAAGCACTGTTGATGAAGCAGCTTTTATAGAAAATTGACCATCTGTATTAGTTACGGTGCCGACTGGTGTAATTTTATCTACCTCTGATGAAGAACGGTATTCTTCAATAACTGCCCCGGAAAGTGTGGCGCCTTTAGGATCTCTTACAGTACCTGTCCATAATCCATTGGAATAGTGGGCATCAACTTTTAAACCGTCTTTATTTGGAAGTATTTCTCCAAAGCTTATTTCACCTTTGGGTAGTTGGTCAGTATCGGATTTAACATTGCTTAGTTTAAAAAATATAGGCAATGTCACTTGTACACGGACCGGATGTCCATTTTGTATTCCGGGGTTGAAATCAGGTGCGTTTTTTATTATCCTTTCAGCCAAAAACTCAAAACCAGTTTCAATACCCGAGTTAACATATACATTCGTTAATGAACCATCTTTCTCTACCACAAACTGGAGCAAAACCTGCCCCTCTTTACCTTTTTTTCTTGCATGTAGTGGGTACTTCGCTTCATTATTGGCGTATTTTGTGAAAGCCGCCATTCCGCCCTTGAATTCAGGCAGTCTATCTAATGGGGCATTTTGGTGTTTCTCTAATTGTGTTGGTCTATCATAAGAATCAAGTTTAGGCTGGTGGGCATGGATTTTCAATGAAAAACCTGTAACGATCATTAATGTTGATAAACTGAAATAGACGATTCGAAGACGCAAGGTCTTCTCTTTTAATGGTTTGTTTAACATGGTTAATCGGTGTTTTAAGGTGGAAGAAGAGATTGCACTTGTCCATAACAAAGGGTTGTTTGGGACAGTAAGGCTTAACAGTAGTTTTTTGTATTTAATAGGATGCACCGCATCTTTTACGCCTTGATCGGCTAGGTATTCATGATTTAGGACCATGGCTTTCTTTACCATAAATACAATAGGGTTGAACCAGCATATCACCGATATAAATTCCATTAATGCCAAGTCTATATGGTGTTTTTGAGCGATATGGATGAGTTCGTGCTTTATGATCATTTCCGTTCTTCCGGAATCTTCTTTATAGGTTGAAGGATGCATAAATACATACTTTCCGAAACTGAAAGGTGAAATGACTTTTTCTGAGAGGATAAGGTTGGCCTGCTTTAATGGTTTAATCGAGGCTTTTTTTGTCCAATTGATTAGCTTTAACAATGCACTTGTTTTCTTAGCGAATAAGAGGGTTGTAATAGCCAAATGAACTGAAAGGAACCAAAATTCAGTAGGAATGGCCTGAGTTGGTGGCACAGAAGTTACAACCGGAGTAGAATGGTTTTGGACATGGGGAAGATAGTTAATAGCTACAGTGCTTTCTTGTGGTAGCCACAAGGGTAAGCTTATAAAAGGAACAAGCATGGCCGCAGGAATCAACGATAAAAGCAGCCAGCGATTCAATGTGAATGTTTTCTCATCTGCCAGAAAAAGTTGAAAGAACAAAAAGAGAATGGCCGAACAGCCGATAAATTTAACCAAAACCACCATCAATTTTTTCTCCTTTCAATTTCGGTTTCTACAAGTCTTTTTAATTCTTCTAACTCATCTGTAGTTAAATCTGCCTTCTTGGTGAAAAAGGATGCAAATTGAAGGGGTGAATTAGAGAAAAAATCTTTTATGATGGTTTTTACTTGTCCTGAAAAATATTCCGGCTTTTCTACAAGGGCATAATACTGTCTAGAATTACCAAACAACTTGAACCCAACGTATCCTTTTTGTTGCATACGTTTCAATAGCGTTGCCACTGTGCTTGGAGCAGGTTTAGGTGCCGGGATAATCTCCAATAGCTCCTTCATGAATATGGGTTGGTTGGACCAGATCAGCTCCATTAACTTTTCTTCGGACTTAGATAACTTCATTCTACATATTTGAAATTTGTTCTACAAATGTAAACATATAAAATTTGTTTTCAATACTTTTAAGAATGATTATTTAGTATTTAGGTCAGTTTTTCTAAGATGAAATTTTTTTTAACCGAATGTAAATAAGCGATTTTTGTATGGTGTTAGGTGTTTAAATGTCTCTTGTCTAGTATCAATGCTGCATTTTCAATCTAATAAAAGATAAAATTATCTTAAAATATGGGTAGCTTTGTTTTAGAGAATAGCTTGGGAATTAGGGAGGGAATACAAACATTTTTCCCAAACTCATAAAATAAAATCAAGAGGTAAATGAGAAAATCTTGGCTACTAATTTCATTGATTAACTTTTTTATTGCTGCCTTAATGGGTTTATTGCTCCGGGCTGCATTTGTATGGGATTTATATTGGATGGAATATAAAAACATGCTGCATGGACATTCCCATTTGGCACTATTGGGTTGGCTATATCTGGGTTTATTTGTTTTAATTCATGGACGCCTTTTGGATAAAGAGAAAGCTTCAAAAGCTATTTATACCCGGCTATTTTGGTTGACACAATTTTCAGTGGTTGGAATGATGCTCTCTTTTCCCCTGCAGGGCTATGCAGGATTTTCAATATTTTTTTCCTCAATTCACATAGTTTTGAGTTATGTATTTGTATACCGGGTATGGAACGACCATCGAAAGGAAAGCTTTCAAATTACCCTTTTGTTAAGAACAGCATTGCTCTTCCTTTTGATTTCTACTTGTGGAGTTTGGGCTGTAGCTGTGATCATGGCTAATGGAGGAGGGGGAGGAGTTCTCTATCAGGTAGCCATACAGTTTTACCTCCACTTTCAATTCAATGGTTGGCTTTTGTTCGGAGTTTTGGCCTTGATAATAAATGATTTTAAGCCTAAATTTTCACCATTTGGTTTTCAACGCTTTTATTTCTTAATGTGCCTCAGTCAAGTCCTTAGCTTTGCCTTGATTTTATTTTGGGCTTACCGATGGAATTGGGCTTTTGGTATTAATTTTATAGGAGTTGTGTTACAGTTATTGGCTTTGGGGGCAATTCTTTTATTAAAAAAGGATTTTAGGTTTAACCTAACTAGGCTCCCTGCGGCCCATTCATTTTTATTGCTGGCCTTTATTGTAGGGATGGTTAGGGTAGTTGCTCAAGCTTTGCTAATATTTCCGGATATGGCTGATCTTGCTGTTTCCTTACGCACAACAATTATTGGTTTTATCCACCTCAATATGTTGGGCTTATTTTCTGCTTATTTATTGTATTCTTTTTTCAAAAATCAAACCTCAGTCGCCTTTAATCAGCAATTTAAATGGGCAGTTATTCCTTTTTTTATTGGCTTTATAGGTTCCGAGTTGATCTTGTTTTCCCAAGGAATTTCCACATGGCATTCCTGGCATGTTTTACCTTATTACCATGAAAGTTTGTTAGCCTTGAGTGGGTTTATTCCCCTTGGTATTGCGGTTTATATTTTCTTATTCCTAAAGCATTATTCACATCGGTCAGCAATAGCGTGAAATTATTGAATGTTTATTGGTAGCAATGGTTTTTTTGCGCTGTCTAGAAGCTATTTAAGATCCACTGATAAATTAGGCCTATGCCTACACCTAGGACGATGATTAGCGGAGAAGGAATTTTACTATATCTCAAAAGAATATAGGTGCCGATAATGATTATTATATTGATGAAATTGTTTTCCATGGGTTCGAACAAAAGGTAGGCAGCAGCGATCAACATGCCACAACTCACCGCATTGATGCCTTCTAAGGCAGCCCTTACTGGCCTGTATTTTTTTAATCCATCCCAAAATCGAATCACAAAGAAGATAAGAAAAGTTCCGGGGAGAAAGATTCCTGCAGCAGCAACCAGTCCCCCTGTGATCATTCCTGCTGCTCCCCATTCACGCATGGACAATGCACCGATGTAGGAGCTAATACTAAATGTTGGTCCCGGGATACTTTGGGATATTGCATAGCCGGTAAGGAATTCTTCGGAGCTCAAGTAGTTTTTAAACTCAACAAACTCAGTGTATAAATAGGGGACCAAAACCTGCCCTCCTCCAAATATCAGGGAACCGTTTCTATAAAAATTTTCAAACAGCCTTATGGGTAAAATTCTTGTATAATGTCCCAACACAGCTGCTACAATTAACACTGTTGCCCAGACAATAAAATTGTCCCAAGAGATCTTTATCTCAGATTTTTCTTCAATGATCGGTTGTTTATTATAATTATGGGTAGTGATTAGGCCTCCGATAACCAGCATGACCGGAAAAATAAAGGGGGAATTATAAAAGAAAGCGATGAAGGCTGAAATCATCATTAAAATAGCTGCCTCCACAGAGTGGATCATTTTTTTAATGGTGATTTGAGAGGCATAAATGATATAACCTATGGCCATGGGTTGAATGAATTTTGCAAAACTTAATTCACCTTCTGTATGGGACTGCAGGTATTCTATTAAAAAGGCCGTACTGATCATCAGCAGGGTGGCTGGAAGTATCCATACCAATAAGGAAAGGTAGGCAAGATTGGGTCCACCTACCCTAAAGCCGATGGCTGAGATAGTCTGGGTGGAAGTGGGACCGGGCAAGACAAGGCAGAGAGCATTCAGTTCCAGCAAGTCCTTTTCGGTGATATACCTCCTTTTATTAACCATTATATCGATGACCATGGCCAAAAATACCTGCGGCCCCCCAAAGGCTGTCAGAGAAAGTATGAGCACATCTTTTAGATATATATAATACCTTACCTTCCTGATAGTGGTCATAAATAAGTTTTATTTTTTCAGGCCTAATTCTTTTAGTCTTTCGTCCAAAAACTCACCGGCGGTACAGTCTTCAAATGCTTTTGGGTGGTCTTGATCCACACAAGAATCTAGGCAACTAAGATCCATTTCTGATCTGGGATGTAGAAAAAACGGAATGGAATACCTACTAGTATTCATCAGTTCACGTGGTGGGTTCACCACCCTATGAATGGTTGACTTAAGTTTTTTATTGGTCAGCCTTTCCAACATGTCTCCAACATTTACTACCAATTGATCCGGTAAAGCAGTTATTGGAATCCATTTCCCATCTTTTCTTAGGACTTGCAGTCCATCTGCACTGGCTCCCATCAGCAGGGTGATTAGGTTGATGTCTCCATGTTCTGCTGCTCTTACAGCATCATCCGGTACTGCATCGGGGTCTGTGATTGGGAAATAATGGATTGAGCGAAGGATAGAATTGCCGTTTTCTATTTTACTATCAAAATAATTTTCCTTAAGTCCTAAATTCAATGCGATGGCTTGAAGCATAATCCTTCCTGCGGCTTCAAGGGTTTGAAAGACCTTTATTGAAATGTCCTTGTAACCGGGGATTTCTTTTGGCCATATATTAGCGACATACTCTTCTTTTACATGGTCATCATTGGATATTTGGTCAAGAGGTTGGCCTACATGATAAAATTCTTTTAAATCACCTGTATTTCTGCCTTTGGCATGCTCTTTTCCTTTGCCGGTATATCCCCTTTGAAAGCCTATTTCTGGCTTTTCATACTTGGATTTTTTTTCATCAGGTAGTGAGAAAAAGTTTTGGATGGCCGCATACAACTCATCTTGCATGGCTTGGTCAAGCCCATGGTTTTTTATTGAAACAAAACCAATGTTTTCATAGGCTTCTCCCAATTTGCTAACAAATGCAGCTTTTTTACTCTTATTACCGGAGATAAAATCGGCCAAGTCTAGGCAGGGAACTTCTTCAAATAAAATATCGCTCATTTGATTTTTAAGTTTAATGCAAGGTAATTTTTTTATTGTTAAAAATAAATACCTTTGATTTTTGATTCTTTAATAGAAACTCAAATGGGACTTTATTTGTAAAATAACCATGGTTTCTGCTTTCGAGACAAAGCCCGGGATCAAAAGTAAGGTTTCTTCATAGTAATTTCCAATAAATTAAAATAGAAAAGGTGACAAACTCGTTTGCCTTTTATAAACAATCAAGTATGAATTATTGGTTTAAGTTTTTAGGTGCAGCTTTTGGATTGGTTTTGATGATATCTTGTGATTCTTCAACCAACAAGACCGAAAGCTCAACTGTTCAGCAAAATGAAGGGCAATTGTCAGCAGAAGAACAAATGGTGGAACCTCCGGTTTTTGAGAAGTTTCAGCCCAATATGAACCCGGATGCAATGCTTGATATATACAATCCTTTTGGGAATGAAGATTTTGAAATTGGTAAGGTGGCCTTTTCTTTTAACATTAGAAATCACGGTTTGGGCCAGAAGAATCCTTTGATGCTTTCTCTAAATGGAGGGACCTCTAAACCTTATTCCCAACCAAATTTTCAGTTGGACCTGAACAAAGGAACTTACCGTGCAGTAGCTTATTTACTTAATGAGGAGGGTTTTGCTTTGAAGGAATACGGGAATTATTCAGCCCGTGATTTCACTGTTGGAGGTTCTAAGCCATTTCCGGAGGAGGATGCACCTTATTTAATTCTTCACCTTCCCAATGAGGCCCAGGTTTATCCTTCTGATGTACCGGTGGTGGTAGACTTCCTATACTTGGGAGGAGGACTGGAAAGTGATGGGGTGGAAGTTCATGTTGAAGTAGATGATGCTGTTTATACCCTAAATGAGATTGCAAGTGTGAAAATAGAAAATCTCTCAAAGGGAGTACATCGTTTAAAGGTTAGTTTAATAGATGCCAATAGCGGGAAAGAGCTAGATGGGGTGTTTTCAAGTTATACGCGTAACATCCAAATTCAATAAGCTTTTAAAACCCATTGATTTAGGAGAGAAGAGTCCTCAAAACGGGGAGCGATTTTATTTCCCCAAACCCGTCAATATGAATTTTATAAAACAAGATCCAGTCATCTAACAATTGCCTTTTGATGATTCCCGGGACCATTGGGAAGGTATGAGGTTCTTCATCTAACAGTTGATTTAAGCATTGTATTTTACTATTATAATTACTTCCTGTTTGATCAACAGGCAATTGTAAAAAAAAGTCTTTGGCATCTTCCGGTTCAAAACCCAAATAACGGGAAGTGCTTATCAGAAAGTAAAGTGCAAAAAGTCCGGGTTGGTATTGCTCTGCATCAAGGGATAAAATTTTTACTTTTAAATGATCAAAAAGCAACTCATTTTGGTAGTTGTCAAAGACAACTTTACCAAGTACCTCGGCCATAAACATACTGATGCCTGATCGAATAAAATCAAAAGGAATGCGTTGGAAACTTAAGTCTGATTTTATTTCCGATATTCTGTGAATGTTTGCATTTTCTTTGTCATAAACCACCAAATCAACCAGTGATAATGGTTGAAAAAGGGCGACTTTAGAAGAGGATTTGCTTGATCTAACACCATTCACTACATAGGATTTCAGCCCCAATTCACGAGTGAAAATCTTAGTAATAATCGAAGTTTCTCTGTATTTGGTGTACCCGATTACAATTCCTGTAGTTTTTTTTAGCATCAGCCGGCTATTTACAGGTTATAAAAACACTTTCGGCAGCGGGCTTCATAGCTTTCCTTTTCTCCCAACATAACTTTGGACTTTTCTCCCGAAAGTCGGTAACTATAAGAAGCAAGGTCTCCACATTTCATGCAGATCGCATGTACCTTTGTAACATATTCTGCTATGGCCAATAATTGAGGCATGGGTTCAAACGGTTTGCCTTCAAAATCCATATCCAAGCCGGCAACAATTACCCTTATGCCGTTCTTTGCCAATTGCTCTACCACCGGTATTATTTGGGCATCAAAAAACTGGACCTCATCAATGCCTACTACATCACAATTTCCCGCAAGAAGTAAAATGTCATCGGCAAATTGGACAGGGGTGGAACGTATTATGTTTTCATTGTGGGAAACCACATTGTTCTCATCATACCTTTTATCAATGGCCGGTTTGAAAATCTCCACCCTTTGTTTGGCAATTAACGCCCTGTTTAGCCTTCTGATCAACTCCTCGGTTTTGCCGGAAAACATTGAGCCACAGATTACTTCTAGCTGTCCTTTTGGTCCGGATTTGCCGGTTTTTCCTAGCGATGGCTCAATAAACATAATTTCTGGATAAGGTAAAAAGTCAATACTTCAAAAGGTGCCTTCAGTATAGATTGAATAAGGCCTCCTTAAATTTAAGCATACGAAATTAATGGATTTATATTTATTAATAAAATTATGCCAAGTAAATGCCTTTTCAATTAAATCGACCTTGCTTGATGGTGGGATTAACCAAATTGAGCTAATGGTAGATTAAATGCTGTTCTAAAATAGGCTGATTAATGCTAAAGATCATTGAGATTGCACTTAGAGAAAAAAATCAAATGATCTATTAAACTATTGGGTATGAGTAGGCTATAGGAAGAGCTCGACTGCTGCAGATTTATTGAAATTTGTAGCACTTAATTTTGAGCTTTACATTTTACCCTGCGACTTTATTTAAAGAATAAATTACATAACTTTACCCTAGTGAAATAGGTGGGGAAACAAGTAACATGGCAAAACAAATGACATTAGATCAGGATTATATTGACAGTTATTCCAAAGATTTTTCAAAAAAAATCTGTGAAAATCATTTTAACCATCAAAAAAGAATCAGTGGGCAAGAAATTATAGAATTAAGCGCTTCTACCCAACTTAATTTAATGATAATTAGGGAGCTTTTTGTGGATTGGCAAAAACAAGTTGACTCGTTTTCCCAAAACCCTTATTTTGATTACAGTGACAGTAAGGTACAAGAAGCTTTGGCTACTTTTATGAATGTGCTATCAAGGGCTATAAGTATTGAAAAATCAGATTTTGAGCCTTTGTTGACCAAGGCTGTTACCAAGACCCTTCGATTGGCTATAGAGCCTGTTTCATTTATGGAACAAACATTAGATGATGTGACCAAAGATCATGCTTCTCAGATAAAGGAATTAAAGAAGTATATCAAATGGCATCGGGTAGCTTGGGAGCCCGCAGCAGATGACTTGGCTGCTGATCCGGGTAATCTTTTTTGGAAGCAAAAACTGTATGAGGGTTTCGAAAAAGAAGCAGATGAGTCCATGCAACCTGTGGCTTTGCTTGAACCTTTCCAAGAAATACTGCCACTGGATTTTAATCGTTTGGTTACAGAGGCACCGGAGACCATTGAAGCCCAAGTGGAACCCGAAGTCATTGAAGAAGAAAAAGTAGTTTCTACGCATTATATCATCGAAGATAAAGAAACTGAAGGAGAACAACAGGCAGGGGATGCTACTGAAAAGGAATCCATGGAGACCATAGACCCGGCTATTGTTTGGGCCAAATTTGATGCGGAGGAAAACCCCTATATGAAAGGAAGTATTGCGCAACTGAAAGAGGGAATGGGGATCAATCAGCGTATCATGTTTACGAAAAGGTTATTCCAAGGCAACCCAGACTTGATGGAACAAGCCATCATTGAACTGGATGCGACTGAAAGCTTTTATGAGGCCATTGATTTGCTGAACCATAGTTTTGTGAAAAGCCTAAACTGGGACATCCATTCCGAGGAGGTGATGGAATTGCTGCAATTGATCTTTAGAAAATACGATTCAGAATAATGGGGCTTAAAAACCATTACGCCACCCTGCATAATTCAACTCTTTCCACTGTTAGGAAGGAAGGTTTTTCTTTAGATGTTGAACTGAACAATCCAAATGACCGTAGAAGAGGGTTAACCCTATTGCTAAGGCCTAATCCGACGATTTTGAAGGCTTTAAATGGATTTATTTCCGAAGGTAGAACTGTGCTTTCAGGTCAATATTTTTATCCGCCTTCTGATCTCCACCTCACCATAATGCCCATTATTTCCTGTTATGAAGGCTTCTCTTTGGAAAAGCTGGACTTGAGTGTCTATGATCAACTGATAAAAAATTCACTGAAAGGCATCCGGAAGATTGAAATTAAATTTGAAGGAGTTTTTGCGTCTCCTTCTTGCTTGATGGTCAAGGGTTTTCCCCTGAATGAATACTTAAAGAATTTTAGGCAAAATTTGAGGGAATCCTTTGCCACCTCAAATGTTGAGCAATCCTTGGACAAGCGATACAAATTGGTTGCGGCCCACAGTACCCTGGTCAGGTTTACAAAACCAATTGAAGATATAGACAAGGTGTTTTCTTTGATCGATGCCTATAAAAATTTTAATTTTGGGACACAGTATTTTGATCAAGTAACCTTGGTTTACAATGATTGGTACCAAAGGGAATCAATTGTCAAAACTTTAAATTCTTACCCTCTTCATTGATATAGCTGAAGGGATCGACTTCCCCATTAACTTTTACCTTTTTGGCAGAGCAAAAACATTGTCTACATAAAATTTGCCCAAAGGCACTTTAGAATCTGATCCCGGTAATGGCGGCTCAGGGTCTTCATTGGGTGTTTTTCTATTGGGGAGATCCCTGTAGGGGCCGGTCCTGAATGAAATCCTTTCTACTGATTTCACAGCCACAGTTAGCGGTATCTTTTTTGCAATCAACGCATCGTTCCAATACAAGTCATAATGCCCATTAATACCTGCATGCAGGTCCAATTTTAGGCTATGCCATTTGTTATGATCGATGGGTCCGAGATTTACTTCTTGATGTCCTTCATGGTATATTAAATCTCCGGATGCTGTTAATTTTAAGCGGATAGGCCGGTTGCCAAATTGATCTGTAATGTCCATCTCCATCATGCCTTTATTGGTGTCCGGCACCATAAAATCCCAACCTATTTCAATGTTTTGGCTGGTTTCAAATACCCTGATGGCCCTTGCGTAATCATAAGGGTCTTCGTCAGAAAGTGCTAAGGCCATGCCTGAGTTTATAGGTGAGGTGACAATATTTACCGGTGCCCATCGAGGGGAATAGATATTCCAATTGGGAATGGCTCCATTGTCAGTAAGTTGGTCGAAGTCATCTTTTACCGGACCATGTACCGCATACCTGATAGGAGTTGGCACTTTACTTACCCACATGTCTTCTTTATTCATGCTGTAAGTAAGCCACATGTCATCACCCGGAGGGTTCCCATTTCCTTCAACAATACCTCTGACATAACAAGGACCAAAATCTTTCCATCTACCGTAAAATCTTCGTGGAGGGACTTCCCCTTGCACCAAAACCATGTCATCAAAAATAATTCCGTCATCAGAGCTGACGACTATAAGCGGGTACCTGTATTCATCAATTTTTATGGGATTATAGATTAAGGCATAGCGATTGTCTTCGGTTTGCTGTGCCCATATTTTACCACCGGCCATGGTAAGCGTTTCTGCCTTGACAGGGTTAGAAAAGTGTTTTCCTCCATCTGTTGACAAGGCGGTGGCGGATCTTTTCCAAAAACCTACGATGGCACCATCCTTTCTAGAATAATAAGAAAATGCTTCCCCTCCACGTTTGCCTGTATAGAAGCCATCAAGGCCATTATCTTCATCCCTCCATTGTAGGGTAATCAGGGTATTGGCCAATAACTCTTCACAGGCGGCAACAAAAGCTTCGTCCGTGGATGTTTTATAAAATGGATAAGAGGTGTTGGTCTCATCCCATTGGGTATGGCTATTGTACCGAATAAAATAGATTGGCCCATAACTACCATCTTCTTTTACCTCTCTCACTACTCTTCCGATACCACCCATTTCAAATGGATCTTCTGTATGTCCATAAAAAGCAAGGGTGAGTAATTTGCCATTTTTACTGACATAGAAACCCATCCGTTGATGCATCATATAGCCATCATACCCTTCAGGGATTTGGACACCGGCAGGTGGAGCATAAGGAGGGAAAATTACTTCCGGTTTGGACCATTTTCTGCCATCTTTAGAAGTGATCATTAAGGTTTGTCCGGGGGCAATGTGTTCATCAACAGGATTGCTTAAGTATTGTTGATAAAATGTCCCCTTCCAATAAGCCAAATTAGAAGCGTGGTTGTAAGTCCAGCCATGGTTATCTGCCAGTCCGGGCTTGGTTCTATTAACCCGTAACGTTTGTCTGCTGTCCACACCAATAGCATACCTTAATCTTCCTTCATGAAGGTCAGGATCAATGCTCTCTCCTCCAATATACCGCACCGGCTCATGAATGCTGCCTGTTTGGCTAAAAACAGTTAGCGGCAAACAAAAGAAGAACAATAGTCGACAATAAAAACAAAGGTTACGGGTTATCATTGAATTATAATTTAATAAAGATTTTTTTCTTGTACAGGATGTAAGCCGGTATAAAATTGATCATTACAAACAAAATTGCATACAGCATGCTCACCAGATTAACGGGCAACCCAATTCCTGTGAACAGGTCTAAAAAGTGTGCGTTAAGTGATTGACCTCCAATTTCAAATCCATAAAATACCAAGGACAATACATCTGCTAATACATATACAGAAATAGCATTGGCACCGAAAATGATCCCAACAGAGGTGCCTTTCTTTTTACCAAGAATATCTACCAAGAAATAGCTTGCTCCTAAACCAATAAAACCTGCTCCCCCCGTTATCAGTGTGAAGGAACTGGTCCAAAGATGCTTGTTGATAGGGAAAACTTGAGCCCAAAGTAAACCGATCAGAACAAGCACAAGTCCAATTGACATAAGGTAATTTGATTTCAAATTTTCATTGAAATTGGACAATAGAATCCTTCCGGCCAAAAGCCCTAAAATACCCGTTACTATGGCAGGGAGAGTAGAGAAAAAACCTTCAGGATCCCAACTTCCTTCCCACATTTTACCCGGTAAAAACATGCGGTCAATCCAAGCAGCAAGGTTTCTTCCGGGTTCTAACATAACAACTCCCTCGTCCGGTGTTGGAATCAAGGTCATGCAGAGCCAGTAAAACACAAGGATACCACCACCTAGGTAAGCTTGCTTTTTCCAACCTACATTTAAAAAAAGAAACGAACTTGCCAAAAAGACAATTGAAATCCTTTGTAAAACCCCTGCGATGCGCATATGGGAAAAATCAAAATCCGGAATGAGGTTTAGAAAAATTCCTAAAACAAAAAGCTTTATGGCACGAATGATAATTTTTTTATACATGCCGGCTTTTGGCACCCCTTCATCCAATCTCTTAGAATATGCGAAAGCCACAGAAACACCTACCATAAAAATGAAGAATGGAAAAATAAAATCTGTCATTGTCATTCCATGCCATTCTGCATGCAGTAAGGGTGGATATACATGGCTCCATGATCCGGGGTAATTCACTAGAATCATGGCGGCAATGGTAAATCCCCGGAGCGCATCCAGAGATATCAATCTTGTAATTGTAGGCTTCATACAATATATTTTTTTTATTTAATAGTCAATTTAATACCATAAGGTGTAATAATAAGGCTACTTAAACATTTTAATTATGAATAAAATCACTCAGATCTTTACCTTTTTAATTATTATAAATGGGTTTTTTGCCTGCCAAACATCTCCCAATTGGAATGAAGCAGTTGAAAATATTTATATCGATTGGGAATTAAAAACCAACTTCACAGCCGAGGAGGGACAGTTCGAGGCTGTTTTTGGAATTGAAAATCAAAGCAATTATTCGCTAGGTGAAAAAGACTGGGCATTATTTTTTAGTATGTCACCCAGAGGGATTGTCTCAACTGAAAATGCAGACATTACCCATATCAATGGAGATTGGTATAAAATAAGTCCTATCGAAGGTTTCTCTTTGGCCCCCGGCGAGCGGATAGAAATTCCTTACGTAGGGATAGAAGGTGTGATCAAAGAAGCAGATGCTCCTATGGGGATGTATTTTGTCTTTTATGAAGAAAATGGGTTGTCTGAAGAAATAGTTGCAGTAAATAATGTAGAGGTCAAACCGTTTTTGGAGGATCAGCAACGTTTGAGAGGGGCCATGGATAAGGAAGCACCTTATTCTGCCGCGAGTCAATATGAAAGCAATTCCCAATTGGAGAAATTGGAAAATGAAGATTTGTTACCTATTATCCCTACTCCCTTTCAAGTAAATAAAAGAGAGGGCATTTATACAATCGATAAAGCCCTATCAATTGGTTTTGAAAAGGGATTATCCAATGAGGCCGAATACCTTGGTAATAAATTAAGTGAACTTACAGGAGAAAAGTTTTCAATTGAAGAGGTAAGTGGGGATCATTCCGAGATTGTATTGAAGCTTGCAGATATAGAGGTGAATGGAAAAGAAGAAGAAGCCTATCAATTGGCAATTGACCAAAGTGGCGTTTCTATTTCAGGAAGTGATCCTGCAGGGGTGTTTTATGGATTACAAAGTTTATTGGCCCTTTTAGGCAATGAAGCCTATCTAACTCAAAAATTGCCATTGACTTTACCTTATATAAGTATTGCTGATGCGCCAAGGTTTGGTTTCAGAAGTTTACACATGGATGTGGCCAGAAATTTTCAATCCAAAGAGACCATTAAAAAGACATTGGACATCATGTCCCACTATAAGTTAAATCATTTCCTATTTTATACTACGGAGGATGAAGGATGGAGAGTGGAAATCCCCGGCTTGCCGGAATTGACAGAAGTGGGTGGACAAAGAGAACATACCCAAAGCATGGATGATCCTGTAGTTCATCCGGGCTATGGATCAGGGCCATTTGCTTATGAAGAAGGAAAGAATGGAAGTGGATTTTATAGTAGAGAAGAATTTGTAGATATTCTAGAATATGCAAAAGCGCGCCATATAACGGTGATTCCTGTGCTTAACTTTCCAGGTCATGCTCGTGCAGCCATCAAATCCATGGAAAGAAGGTATTTGAGGTTGATGGAAGAGGGAAAGAAAGAAGAGGCGGAAGCATACCGCTTAGTAGATCCGGAAGATCAATCTGAATACATGTCTGCACAGTCATTCAAAGACAATGTGGTCAATGTGGCTAGCGCCTCAACCTACGATTTTTACCTTAAAGTAGTGGATGAGTTGGCAAAGATGTATGAAGATGCCGGCTTGGAACTCAAAAAAATGCATTCAGGAGGAGATGAAGTGGCGGAAGGTGCATGGACAGCCTCACCTCAAGCCAAGAAGCTTTTAGAAAGCTTGCCTGAAATCAATGATCCAAAGAACCTTCAAACTTACTTTTTTAGCACCTTATTGGATAAGCTGGCAGATAGGGGATTGGAAATGCATGTATGGGAAGAGATGGTACTGTTGAAAGACGAATCAGGCGTCTATATACCCAATCCGGAATTTGCGGGTAAAAATGTGGTGCCTTATATATGGAACAATATGTTTGATTATCCTGATCTTGGGTACCAACTGGCCAATATGGGCTATGAAGTAGTGTTATGTAATGTGTCAAACTTTTACTTTGACCTGGCCTATAGCAATGACCCCGAAGAGCCGGGCCTGTATTGGGCAGGCTTTGTCAATACCAAGAATGCTTGGGCTTTTGCTCCTTATGATTGGTTCAAGACTACTTATAAAACCAGCATGGGGGAAATTATTGATAGAGAGAAGGATTTCAAAGATATGGTTAGGATTGACCCTGCCGCGAAAAATAATATTATAGGGCTGGAGGCACAGCTTTGGACAGAAACAGTAAAAGGCCCTGAAATGGCAGAATATTATATGTTTCCTAAGATGCTTGGTTTTGCAGAGAGTGCTTGGGCAGCTGAACGAGAATGGGAAAAAGAACCTGACTTGGAAAAAATGGACCAAAAAATTACTAAAGGCTGGAATGAATTCGCCAATAAAGTAGGTCAAACGGCTTTTCCAAAACTGAAATGGTGGAATGGAGGATTAAACTATCGTGTGGCTCCTCCGGGGGCGAAAGTTTTGGATGGTAAACTACATGCCAATGTAAATTTCCCCGGATTGGAAATACGATATACCACTGATGGAACAGAACCGACCATGGCTTCAACTGTCTATACAGGACCTATAGAAATTAATGAGGAAATAATATTAAAGGTATTTGATAATACAGGTAAAGGTAGTAGATCCGTTTCGGTGTCTCCAAAAGTATGGGAGTTGCGAGAATCGAAATAAAAAATAAATTTTATTTTGATTTTCTAAGGTTAAGCGTATGATTTGTATGGTTCGGCTAGTTTGAGATAGTTAGAAAAGAATTTTATTCTAAATATTTGTTGGTTTTCAGAATATTTGCTTTTTTTAATGCTTTTGAAAAGTGTTAATTCTTCGATCTAATAATTCTGTAGTACATAAAAAATATAGAATAAAAACTTAATGTATGATAATATAACACAATTTTAATTTTGGGGTAATATTTAGACAAATTTTGTAATCAATTCATTAAATTTTTATAAAAAAAATCATAATCCATTCATTTACAATTATTAGCGAATTCTCATTTTTCGCAAAATGAAGATTTAAATACGTGATTTGCGCAGAAATTACCAATTTATTCCTTGATATTCATAAATAATTAGAAGGCCAAATAGGATTTACATATTCTATTTGGTCTCTAAATACTTTATCAAAACATAAATACTTGGAATATGGAGCAGCCTGACAAAAAAGTAATGGATGGTTTTCGAAATGGCGATAGAAAAGCCTTTGAAAAAATTTACCAATATTACAGAGTACCTGTAATTCGCTTCAGTGTTTCCATAATTAAGGATGAACAGGAAGCTGAGAATATCTACCATGAGGTATTCATGAAAATTCTTAAAAGGAGGAAAAACATTAAACCGGAATTAAATTTTAATTCTTATGTTTTTACTTCGGTGAAAAATGAAATCTTTGACTACCTCAAGGCCTTAAACAAAAACAAAACTTTGAAAGAGCAGTTTTGGGAAAGAGTTCATCAGCAAGAAGATGATTGTGCCCAGGTAAAGGAGGAACAATTGACCAAGATGGAACAAATTATTCGAAACCTGTCTCCCAAGAGAAGACAGATTTTGGAAATGAACTATTTTGAGAAAAAGTCCTACAATGAAATTGCCGACCTTTTGATGATTTCAAAAAATACCGTGAAAAATCAGCTGGTAAAGGCAAAGTTTATCCTAAGAAAGGAAATGGAGTAACTTTATGAATTAAATGCTTACGTTAGAATAAATGAAGTTGGGTTTGATAGAGCAACTTCGTTTGTAAGGGATTTTTATTGCCAAAATTTATTTTTTTTTTTCACCACCCAATGCGATAAGAAATTGGGGCTGTATCCGGTAAAACCTCTGACATTTTTTTACATAGCTGGATCTTGTTTTTTATAAGGCATACTATTGTTGGATTTCAATGTAAAAGTATCCTAGAACTCTTCCCCGTATGTGATCTTGATTGGTCATTTTTATGTTATAGTTTATTCTTCGGTTTGGCCAATGAACCGTTCACAGATAATTCTTCTGCAAAATTGTATTGAAATAATATATAAAAGTAGGAGGAATTGCCTATCCCATAGTATAACTTTAGTGTTCGCCTTTAATACATTGTTTTAATTCTTAAAATTTATTGTCTCATGGCTAAAGTTAATTGGTTTATATTGTTGTTGCTTATTCCAATTAGTTATCAGGGTTTTTCCCAGCACGCGTTCATTGGGAGCAATAGGGAGTTATTTGTAGATGATTTTTTGATTGATCAACTAGATGGGGCAAGCTTGAAAATGCATGCGCCAATAGATGAGGGAGTTGCCTTTTATTTAGATAAACCTTGGGAAGGGAAATTTTCGACCTACACAACAATTATCCATGATCAAGGAGTTTTTAGAGCTTATTATCGTGGTTTGCCTGATGTGGTAGAGGGAAATAATCAAAGGTTGACCTGTTATGCAGAATCCAAAGATGGCATTGATTGGTACAAACCAAATTTGGGCATTCATGAAATTAAAGGATCGAAAGACAACAACGTGATTTTGGTTGATGAAGAGTTAACCCCGAATTTCACTCCTTTTCTGGATACAAACCCTAATGCAAAGGCTGAAGAGAAGTTCAAAGCATTAGCCGGAAAACAAGCTACCGGTTTATATGCCCTTTCATCAGCAGATGGGATACATTGGGTTAAAATCCAAGATAAGCCAGTTTTGCAGGAGGGTAATCTTGACTCTCAAAATGTAAGTTTTTGGTCCACTACTGAGAATAAATACTTGGTATTCTTCAGATCTACTGACTCAGGATTTAGGTCGGTAAGCAGGGCTACTTCTACTGATTTTAAATCGTGGGATAAAGGGATTGCCATGACCTTTGGTTCTGCTCCTTTGGAACATATATATACACAACAGACAAGCCCTTATTTTAGGGCTCCTCAATTATATTTAGCCGTTGGAGCTAGGTTTATGCCGGACAAACAGGTTTTGACTGATGGACAAGCTACTGAAATGGGGATTGACCCTAATTATTATAAGGCCTGTTCAGATGCTTTTTTGATGACTTCCAGAGGAGGGAATCTTTACAATCGTTATTTTATGGAGTCCTTTATCAGGCCTGGTATAGGTTTAAACAATTGGGTTTCACGGACCAATTATCCGGCTTTAAACGTGGTTCAAACCAGTCCCCATGAAATGTCTATATATGTAAATCAGGATTATGCACAGTCTACCGCTCATTTAAGAAGATACAGTATAAGATTGGATGGCTTTGCCTCCCTGTCTTCCGGATATGCCGGTGGGGAAATGATTACCAAGCCTTTTGTTTTTGAAGGCAATGCCTTGGAGTTAAATTATTCCACTTCTGCTGCAGGTGAGATATATGTGGAATTGCTTGATGAAAATGGTAATATAATCCCGGGCTTTTCCAAAGAAGAATGTCAGCCAATTATAGGAAACGAGCTATCGAGGATGGTATATTGGAATAAATCTACCAATGTTTCCAAGCTTTCCGGCATGGCTGTCAGAATGAAAATATATTTGAAAGACGCAGAAATTTACTCATTTAGATTTTATTAAAATGTTGGTATTAAAGAAAAACACACTATTTGCCTTATTCCTTTTTGTTCAAAGTTTGGCATTGGCTCAAATCCCTAATATTGGCACAAACCGGGAGTTGTTTGTAGATGATTACCTGATAGAAAAGTTAGAGGGGGCTGAATTGACTTTGCATGAACCAATTGATCAAGGAGAAGTGATAAGGTTTGAAAAGCCTTGGGAAGGTGCATTTTCAGCTTATTTCACAGTCATTAAGGATGGGGATACCTATAGGGCCTATTATAGAGGGGTGCCCGAAGCAGGCAGTGATGGGAATGATGCAGAGGTAACCTGTTATGCTGAATCCAAAGATGGTATTAATTGGGTCAAGCCGGATCTAAAACTATTCACGGTGAAAGGAACCAAAAAAAACAATGTAATATTGGCGAATGCTGCACCGGTTACCCATAATTTCAGCCCATTTGTGGATAGCAACCCCTTGGCCAAAAGCTCCCAAAAATACAAGGCCTTAGGCGGTACTAAAAAAAGTGGCTTGGTGGCCTATGTTTCTGCAGATGGAAAAGAATGGAAGAAGTTGCAGGAGGAGCCTGTTTTTAGCGAGGGGGTATTTGATTCTCAAAATGTAGTTTTTTGGTCTGCTAGTGAAGCGCAATACGTATGTTATTTCCGGACTTGGACAGGGGATGGTTACACGGGCTTTCGCTCGGTTGGAAGAACGACCTCAAAGGATTTTATCAATTGGACAAGCCCTGTTCAAATGAGTTTTGGAAACACTCCTTATGAGCATTTGTATACCCAACAAACTAGTCCTTACTTTCGTGCACCTCATATTTATTTGGCCATAGGTGCTCGATTTATGCCCAACAGGAAAGTAGTTAACGACGAGGAAGCCAAGCAATTGGGAGTAAACCCCAAGTATTATAATGATTGCTCTGATGCGATATTGATGTCCTCAAGAGGTGGAGGAGCTTATCAAAGGCAGTTTATGGAATCTTTTATTAAACCCGGTATTGGTTTGCAAAACTGGGTTTCCAGGTCCAATTATCCTGCTTTAAACATTGTGCAAACCGGTCCTACGGAAATGTCTGTCTATGTAAATCAAGATTATGCCCAGCCTACTGCACACCTTAGAAGATACTCCATGAGATTGGATGGTTTTGCCTCTTTGTCTACCGGATTTAATGGTGGAGAATTGATTACCAAGCCGTTTATATTTGAAGGTGGTACCTTGGAATTGAATTATTCAACCTCTGCTGCCGGAGAAATACTAATTGAATTATTGGACGAAGGTGGCAATAAGTTGCCCGGATACTCAATGGAGGAATGTCAGCCTATCATAGGCAATGAAATTTCCAGAACAGTTTATTGGAACAAATCCAAAGATCTAACCAAGTTAGCTGGAAAACCTGTTAAGATGAGGATCTATTTAAAAGATGCGGACATTTATTCTTTTAAATTTGATTGATAATGCTTGGAAATGATAACGGTAGATTTTTGTAATTCTTCAGCTAGAGAAAACAGTGACATTTACTTTCTGATTAAAAACAATTTGACAATTTCGAACCAGATTGTGTTGGGTGAATCCTAGGAAGCCTTCAAATAATTCTAAGGCCTAAAGCCCTTAAATTGAAAATTAAATTAATCTTAAAATTCAACTAAAATCTTACTTAGTCCCATGGTTGATACATTGAAATATTGTATTAATAATGTAAAATAAAGTATAAGAAAACAGTTAATTCATATAATATCTTTGGTATGTACATTAATGTGCCTTATTAAATTATTATTATATGAAAAAATATATACAAGAATTACGTCTCTTTGGGCTGATGATCCTGTTATTGATCATGGCTGGATCGGAAGGTTATTCACAAGGTGCCAGAGAGGTTACCGGGACCATCACCGATGAGTCTGGGGAGTCTCTTCCCGGGGTGAATATTTTGGTAAAAGGTACCGCTGCAGGTACAGTTTCAGACATTGATGGAATGTTTAAGATAGCTGTTCCTACAGACAAGGATATTCTATTGTTTTCATTTATTGGATACAGCAATCAAGAGGTAAGTATAGGGAACAAAAGCTCAATAAATGTAATCCTTTCCTCTTCGCTATCCGACATGGATGAAGTTGTTGTGATTGGTTTTGGAGAGCAGTCCCGGGAATTATTAACCACCTCTGTGTCTAAAATGGATGAGCGTGTTCTAGAAAATGTTCCCTATTCGAACGCTGCCTCTGCTATGCAGGGAACGTTGGCCGGAGTTAGGGTTCAGACCACTTCCGGACAACCTGGAGCTGCTCCTACAGTAATTGTAAGGGGAGGAACTTCCATCAATAATCCAAATGGAGCTAACCCATTGTATGTAGTGGATGGGGTTATCAGGCCTGATATAAACAATCTCGCACCAGGAGATATAGAAACGTTTCAGGTTTTAAAAGATGCTGCCTCTACCTCAATATACGGTGCAAGAGGATCAAACGGTGTAGTAGTAATCACTACCAAATCTGCAAAGGCTGGTTATGTGTCTGTCAATTATTCGGGGAGTTATTCAATGTCTCAGCCGAGCAGCTTGTATGACCTGGCTTCTGCACGGGATTATTTGACATTCGCCAGACGGGCCATGATTGTGCAAGACATCTTCCCTGACGCATCCTTCAGGCTAACCAATCCGGTTGGTTTTGGCACAGGAAATGATCTTAGCAATAGCACAGCTTATACCACTCAATACTTAACTTCTGAAAATGAGTACAAATTAAATGAAGGTTGGGAAAGCATGCCGGACCCTATTGACCCTTCCAAAACTTTGATCTTTAAGGATACCGATTGGCAGGATGTTTTATTCAGAACTGCTGCAATCCAGAATCACCATGTATCGGTTTCTGGTGGAACAGAAAAGGCAAAAGTAAGTGCGAGCTTAGGTTACTTGGACAATCAGGGGATAGCCATTACTACAGGTTATAAGCGTTATACCATGAATGTAAATGGAGATTTTAAAGTAAGCGATAAGTTCAGCTTTTATGGCATTGTTAATTATGCCAATTCAAAAGACAATCAAGTAAACAGTATTACCAATATTTTTGCCAGAGCCATTACATTACCTCCTACAACCAAATACATGTTTGAGGATGGAACTCTTGCTCCTGGACAGGCTTTAAGTGAAGGAAACCCTGAATATGTTTTAAGAAACAGAGTAGCAGAAAATAGCGTAGAGAACCTTACTTTTTCTGTGGGTTCAAGATGGCAGATAACGCCGGAATTAAGTTTTGACCCGCAACTCTCTATTTATAATAGAACCAGTGATTCCTACAATTTCCAGCCGGCAGTATTAAATGGGCCAAATAATTTGGTGGACAACAGGGCTGCAAGTGCTTCCATTTCAAAATGGAGGCAGACACAGGTTGATGCAGTTTTTCATTATAGCAAAACATTTGGAGATGATCATAATATTAATGCGACCGCAGGTTATGCTTATTTTGGAAGAAATACCTCTTCCCTTTATGCGGCGGGACAAGGCGCTTCCACTGACCTTATACCAACCTTAAATGCTTCTGCTGAAGCAACCAGTGTTAGCAGTTCTATCTCAGATCAGGTTATACATGGCTATTTTGGTAGGGTAAATTATGATTTCAATTACAAATACTTGGTTTCATTAAATGCGAGGTATGATGGTGCATCAAATCTTGGAGCCAATTACCAATGGGGATTTTTTCCTGGTGTGGCATTGGGCTGGAACATGCACAATGAAGATTTCTGGGAAGCATTGCCCGAGAATGTATTCAGTAAGCTTAAGATCAGAACAAGTTACGGAATCAATGGGAACATAGGCAATTTAGGAGATTTTGCTGCGCAGGGTGCTTATGGTGTAGGTTTAAGGTATGGAGGTTATGCCGGTATCCAGAATACATTAATCCCCAATCCGGAATTGAAATGGGAGCGATCCAAAACCCTAAATTTCGGTGCTGACCTTACCTTATTTGATCGCTTAGGGATTGTCCTTGATGTATACAGAAGAGTGACGGATAATTTGATTACTGATCTTGCCTTAGCCCCATCCACAGGTTTTGGCAGTACTCTTACCAACTTGGGTAGTTTAGAAAACAAGGGGGTTGAGGTAGAAGTTAATTACAATATTTTACCTGCGACTTCAGCCTTCCAATGGAATCTTGCAGCCAATGTGGCAACCCTACAAAATAAAATTTTAAAACTGCCTGAAAATGGAGTTGAGAATAATAGAGTGGGCGGATATTATGTATGGGATACTGCACTTGGTGATTATGCCTGGAAAGGGGGCCTTCAGGAAGGTGGAAGTTTAGGTGAGTATTACTCCCATAGACAATTAGGAGTTTATGCTACCGATCAGGATGCAGAAAGCGCACCTAGTGATATTTATAAAAGATACCCTGATGTTTCCTTTGGTGGAGATTTTATCTGGGATGATTTGGATAATAATGGTGTCATAGATGAAAAAGATATGGTAAATGTTGGAACTGAATTCCCAACCTTAACCGGAGGTTTTACCAATACTTTTT
Source organism: Cyclobacterium sp. 1_MG-2023 (assembly GCF_030546805.1). GTDB lineage: Bacteria > Bacteroidota > Bacteroidia > Cytophagales > Cyclobacteriaceae > Cyclobacterium. The sequence goes on from NZ_JAUOPC010000002.1 coordinate 558,539, forward strand.
CGTACAAAAACCTAATGCTTAGCCTGCGAATGGATTATACGATGGGGCATACCATTTTTAATTATGCTCGTGCATTTATGGAAGGGCAATGGAAACTAAACATGAACCTCACCCAGAATTTGGTTGACAATGGCTGGCAAGAACAAGGTGATATCGCAGCGTTACCAAGGTACGATTGGGAAAGTACCAGAGCACAGTACAATGTTTTCCCAACCCGTACAGGGCAAGGCTATTATGAGTCAGGAGACTACTTGGCCATAAGAGAACTAAGTATCAGTTATAACTTGCCACAAAGCTTGTTAACACCTGTGCATTTACAAAATGTCAGGCTAAGTATTACGGGGAATAATCTATACTATTTCACAAAATACCAGGGGCTAAACCCGGAATTTGGTGGACGAGATTATGGTCGTTATCCCATTCCGAGAAACTTTATTTTCGGTCTAAATATTACCTTCTAATTTAAAATTAAGGAATCATGAAAAACTTTAGTATAGCTTTTATATTAAGCATATTTCTACTCGGCTCCTGTTCCGACCTTCTGGATGTATCACCTACCAGTGTGATCACTACAGGTTCTTTCTGGAATACAGAAGGGGATGCAGAGGGTGCCTTGATAGGAATGTATGTTAATCTCAGGAGTATTTCCAGTTCTACCTTGTATTATTTGGGTGAAGCACGAGCGGATGTAGTGGCGCTAGGAACCGTTGGAGACGGTGGATGGTCTAAATATTACTTGAACCGTCTGCACCCCGATGATGCCGGCCCTAGTTGGCAAAGTTTATATACCTTAGTGAATAGTGCTAACTTAATTATTAAGTATGTGCCTGAAATTGAGTTTGCCTCAGAAAACAGGAAAAACACCATTCTGGCTGAAGCTTATGCCATGCGTGCATTTGCTTACTTTGTAATGACAAAAACTTGGGGAGATTTACCCTTGCGTGAGTTACCGACAGAGAGTGAAAATCCTGAGTTGACACAAATTGAAAGAACAGCACAAACTGAGATTTTTCAATTTATCAAGGCTGATATCGACCGGTCATTGCAGCTGTTTCCCGACAATGACTATGCGGAAAACAAAATGTTTTGGTCCAAGCCTGCAACGAATGCGTTAAAAGGAGAGGTTTACCTTTGGACAGCCAAACAAATGGGTGGCGGAAGTTCAGATCTTCAAACTGCATTAAGTGCATTGGAAGAAATAAAAACTACCAATGTTGCCCTCTTGGATAATTTTGAAGATGTTTTTGATTATGAAAACAAAGGGAATGATGAAATATTGATGGCAGTTAGGTTTGCTGAACTTGAATCAGCAGGTAATAATTATTTCAACTCCATGTATTTAATTGGTAGTGCAATCCCGACAAATATTTCTGACGAAGCGAAGGAAACCATAGGTGCCATTGGCGGAGGAAGTAATAATATTGTAGTTCCTACAGATTATGTAAAATCTTTGTATTCGGATGATGACCAGAGAAAGAATGCCTCCTTCTATGAAATTTATACAATCGGTGAAGATGAAGCAATGACTTACTACACAACGATTGTGACAAAAGGAAACGGTACTGTCATTGGTGGAAGTAGAAATTTTATTGATGATATCGTTTTATTCAGATATGCGGATGTTTTATTGATGATCGCAGAAGCAAAAAATGCTTTGGGAGAAGATCCATCTATGGAAATAAATCAAGTAAGGATGCGTGCCTATGGGGATAAATATGATGCGTATGCCTTTACCTCCGGAACGATTGAAGAAAATGATGAAATCATCCTTGAAGAAAGGTTAAGGGAAATGGCCTTTGAAGGCAAAAGATGGTGGGACCTGGTTCGATTTGACAAGGCTCTTGAAATGCTACCAACTTTGAGTGAAAATGAAAATGCTGCTCAAAAAATACTTTGGCCAATTTCAACAAGTGTCTTGAGTTTGGAGAATAAAATCATTCAAAATCCAGGATACCAATAAAATTAATAGCAGAAAATTATAATAATCAGGCTTATAATTGATGGAGCCTGATTATTATTTTCTAACCTTGGGAAAGCTTTAAAATTCAGAAAGTAGATGGTCGATAAACAGGTGAAATATTGGGTGATCTTGATAGCATTTTTTGGTGCAATTGTGATTGGATGTAGCCCCAAAGAAAATCAAAAGCTAAGACCCAATATTTTGCTAATCGTTTCTGAAGACAATAGTTCGGATTTGGGTTGTTATGGGAATGACCTGGTTTATACCCCAAATCTGGACAGGCTTTCCCAAAATGGAGTTAAATTCCTTAATGCCTATACGACTTATGCCGTTTGTAGCCCTTCTAGAAGTAGTATTTTTACAGGTTTGTACCCTCATCAGAATGGGCAGCTGGGCTGGGCTACCCATTACTATGGGCTATATTCCGGAGTAAAAGTTTTGCCAAACTACCTTAAGCAGTCAGGATATAGAACAGGTATTTTAGGCAAAATTCATGTTAATCCGGCAGAAAGATTTGACTTTGATTTCGAGGCATTGCCGGGTTCGAATTTTCAAAAGGAAAGCCTTAAAGATTATGCCCTCAAGGCAAAAGAATTTGTTAATCAATCAGAAGATCCCTATTTTTTGATGGTAAATTTTCCTGATGCACATCTCCCATTTCAAAATGAAGTGGAAGGTTTGCCCACCCAAAAGGTGGACAGGGATAAAATTAAAAATACGCTTCCCTTTGTAGGGGTTAATAATGAGCGATTGTTGGATGAAACGGAAGCCTATTACAACTGTATGAACCGGCTGGATGAATCCATAGGGATGTTGTTGGATAGTTTAGGTGATTTATCCAATACCTGCATCATTTATTTAAGTGATCATGGAGCTCAATTCAGTAGAGGAAAGCTTACCAATTATGAGGGTGGTTTAAAGGTGCCTTTTATAATATCCTACCCTGAGGTAATTAAAGAGAGTGGCTCAAGCAGAGATGAACTGATATCAGTAATTGATATTTTACCTACAGTGCTGGATTTGACAGAAACCAAAGGAGACTTTAATCTTCCGGGAAGGTCCCTTATGGATTTATTTTCAAACAATGTAGAGAAGGACAGCTGGAGGAGCTACTTAGGGGCAGATGGGGAAGGTGCATCACCCGTATTTTATTATCCCAGAAGAAGTATAAGGGGGCAACGCTATAAACTCATCCAAAATATTGATGTGGGAAGAGGCGATTTTCCTGCTTATACTGCCTATGCAAATCCTGCTTTTGGTTCAGGGGCGACGGTTGAAGAAATTGCCGCTTCTGGTGAAAAAGTTCGCAAAGCTTATGACACTTGGAGAAATCCTCCGGAATACGAATTATATGATTTACAGAATGATCCCTGGGAATTTGAAAATTTGGCCGATCAACCGGAATTGGCTGAGGTTATGGATTCCATGAAAGAAGCGCTTAACAATTGGAGAGTGGAAACCCAAGATCCGTTTTTATCAGAAGATAAATTGATAAGATTTACCATGGAAATGGATTCTGTAAATACACTTTATCCGGACCACAGTTATAGAAAAGTAGAAGGGTTTGAATGGGATTACTTAGAATACCTGAAGGATTGAGGTTGATGAAATTTACAAATGGAAAACGATTAATAATTAACCCTTGATATATTATGAAAACTAGCTTTTTATTTTTATTAATGATTTTTCTTCAGTTGACACAGGGATTTGCTGATGAGGTCATGAAAGATTCTTTGAAGGTGGAAAAAATATGGGACAGGGCGCCCCACAATGCCTTCCCTGATATGATTAGGTTTAAAGGGGATTTTTATGTGGCACTTAGAGAAGGAAACAATCATATGCCGGATAAAAGTGGTGCAGTCAGGATTCTCAAATCAAAAGACGGGAAGAAATGGCAGAGTGTAGGCCTTTTGGAAGAAGCAGACAGAGATGTCAGAGAAGGTAGGCTTTCCATTACTCCGGAAGGAAAAATTATGGTCATCACGGCAGTCGGGGTGTATGATGATGGTTATAAAATCCTGTATCCCATGGTTTCCTTTTCTGATGTTAATGGGGAGGATTTCACGCCACTTCAACGGATTGAAATGGATATAGAGCCAAACCTGGATTGGATGTGGAGGGTTACTTGGCACAATAAAGTTGGATATGGCATTGTTTACCGAAATTACAATGCTGCGCGAGAGGTTCATTTGCTTAAAACAACTGACGGCATAAATTTTAATCATGTAGCTCAACTGCCCATAGATGGCGGGCCAAATGAATCTACAATCCGGTTTGATGAAAATGGTGAAATGTATGTGTTGGTAAGAAGGGAAGATGATGATAAAATGGGGGTTTTGGCCAAAAGTGATTATCCCTACACCAAATGGACAACAAAAAAATTAACCAAACGATTGGGAGGGCCTAACTTTTTGTTTTTGGACAAGAATACGCTTTTAATGGGAACTAGGGATTACCGTAAAGAGGGAGCTAAAACTGTTATTCATACCACAGACCTTGATGGCAATATTAAAAAGACGATGGAGCTGCCCAGTGGTGGAGATACAAGTTACCCGGGCATGGTCCTTTATAAGAAGAAGCTTTGGTTTGTTTATTATTCAAGTCATGAAGAAAAAACCAGTGTTTACCTAACTAAAATTCCGCTTAAAGAACTAAGCCAATAATATTTTTTGGCTAGATAGAATATTACAACAAATTAATAAAACTCATGAAAAAACAATTGCTAATAATTGCTGTACTGATTTTAAACAGCTTGTCAGTTCATGCTTTTGATCCGGCGGATAGTACCAAAGCAGTGGCACCAGCCACTAAAGTCAAAGATTTTATTATTTATCAGGATCAAAGCTATTATGCGACTTTTCCTTCTGTAGTAAAAAAGAGCAATGGGGAATACCTGGTGGCTTTTAGAAGGGCCCCGGACAGAAAGGTGGTTTACAAAGAAGAAGGGAATAGTCATGTAGATCCAAACAGTTATTTGGTAGGAGTGACCTCAAAAGATGGTGTCAATTGGACCGAAGAGCCTGAGTTGATTTATTCTCACGCATTTGGAGGTTCTCAGGATCCTTGCTTATTGCAATTGAAAGACGGCACCCTTTTATGTGCCAGTTATGGATGGGCATTTTTGGAAAAAGATGGCTTGGAAAATATAAAAAAACCTCATTTCGAAAACCGATATGGGACGGTGTTTTTGGGTGGATACCTTGTCAAATCCGTTGATGGTGGAGATTCTTGGAAGGGACCTATTTATCCACCATCTATTGAGCCTGAGGTAAACTATACCCCAATGGGTAATAAAGTGCCGGCCTATAATAGGGGAGCTTTGTATGAAGGAAAGAGTGGAAGGATATTTTGGATTGTTGCAGCAAGTGATACTGAGAAAAGAGGAAAAACCTCTAATTACCTTTTGGTTTCAGATGACAAAGGTGAGACTTGGGAGCACCTTAGTACTGTGGCAGTGGATGATGAGGTGGTTTTTAACGAAGCTTCAGCATATGAAACACCAAAGGGAGATATTATCGCTTTTATTCGTACAGCCAAATATGATGACCAAGCTGTGATTGCAAGATCCAAAGATGGAGGCAAAACCTTTGAAAAGTGGGAATCTATGGGTTTTCAGGGGCATCCTCTACAGGCATTGAGATTACCCGATGACAGGGTGTTTTTGGTTTATGGCTATCGACACAAGCCTTATGGTATAAGGGCGAGAATTTTAAATCCAGAATGTACTGATTTTGCCACTGCCGAAGAGATTATTATTAGAGAAGATGGAGGAAGCACAGATATTGGTTACCCATGGGCTGTGAATATGGGAGATGATAAAGTTTTGGTTACTTATTACTTCAATACAGACAATACAAATAGACACATTGCAGGATCTATCCTAAAGATAAATTAAGGCAATAAGATTTATTCCGGCGGCTGAGCGGAGCCGAAGCCATAGGGAGATGTACGTGTCATACCTATTCCTTCGACTCCGTTCAGGAACCGGTTATTTGTTTACCTCTTGAATAATAGATGCTGTATGGGAATCTGCTGAAAGAGCTAACCCCTTTTACCTTATTTTACGAATAGGTTAATCTTGAAAAAAATAAATCTGTAATTCCGGTGGCTGAGCGGAGCCGAAGCCATAGGATGATGTATGCGTCATACCTTTTCTTTCGACTCTGTTCAGGATCCGGTTATTGGTTTTATATTTCGTTTCATTTAAGCGACTTCTTGAATATTTACTGTTTTCCTGAAATCTGAAGGAGTCATTTTTTTTAGTTTTTTAAATTGGCGATTAAAGTTGGCCAGGTTATTAAACCCACAAGCATAGGCCACCTCTACAATATTCATGTCTTCTTTCGCGAGTAGTTTACATGCATGGCCAATTCTAACAGTGTTTAGGTATTCAATAAATGTGATTCGGTATTGCTCCTTAAAGAAATTACAAAAAGTTGTTACCCCCATATTAGCCATGGCAGCTATTTCTGAAAGTGTGATCTCCTGATCAAAATTGTTCAATATATGGTTTTTTATTTTGGTCAGTCGGTCAGAACCTTCAGGTTCACTATCAATAAAACCGGGACTTGCCAAAAGTTGGTATTCTTTATTTTGCGATAGGATATCAAATATTGACAATAGACTTGAAAGACGCTGGATACCATTCATATGGATCATTTCTTTCATTAATTCAGTAATCTTTTCTTTGGTCTTCCCGGTAAATGCCATGCCTCTACTGGCAAGGCCAAGGATATTTCTGATATTTTCCATTTCAGGAATTTGTAAAAAATCCGCACCCAAGAAATCAGCTTGAAACTGAATGACTATTGCCTCAGCTTCATGGTCTGCCTCCCCATTGGTATAAATGGGATCATTGACCCATACATGGGGTAAATAGGGACCCATGCAGACCAAGTCACCGGGTTCAAAATAGCCTATGTGATCTCCTACCATTCTCCTGCCCGTACTCTTTAACACCAGTACCAACTCATATTCGGGATGATAGTGCCAAGGGCAAGGGAAATAAGTCCCTTTTTCTTTAAATACTATAAATGATTTATCAAATTCTTGCGGTAGCCTTACTTCGATGGTTTTCATAGTCTAATTATTAACCCTATTAATTTAGAGAATTTAGAGGCAAAAGAAAACTACAGAATGGCAAAAGGCAAAATACCTGTATAAATCAAAATATAAGGGTAGGAATTTAATCCTCATATTCTAAAGAAAGGATGTAATACACCATTGTTTGTGCATTTTCCATGCTGATGTGGGGATGAGGGGCCATTACAGGATTACCCCAAGAGCCAAAACCACCAGAAATTATTTTCCTAGCCAACAAATCCCTATAAACAGGCTGTATTGGATACCGTTTGGCAATGTCTTTAAAGGCAGGACCTTTGGATTTTTTGTCAATTTTGTGGCAATCATAGCATCCGGCATAGGCGATAAGCACCTCACCTTTGGCCAATACTTCTTCAGGTACATGCTCATCTTTTCCGGGTATTTTTCTTATATAATCCCGATGACGCTTTTCTCCTTCAGAAAGTAGGTCTCCATTTTTTTCTTTTTGATCACAAGCATTCATCAAAAGACCGAAGACCAATAGCCTGACAATTAGTTTTCTGGCTGCCAAAAATAGGATCATCACCAAATCTAATATAAAAAGATAAAATTGTCTTTAAATTTTTACTTATTTTTTTTTGTAACATGTCAATCTACTGCTTGTTTATTTTTAAATTTGGGTATGAGGAGAATATTTAGATTAGATTTTATCATGGCAGGGATTGCCTTTCTCTGTACGGCAAGTTCTTTAATTGCCCAGAGTAAATTAGAAAAACAAGTTAATGAAAGCGCCAAAGAAATTGAGGGGAAGGTGATTGAGTGGAGGAGAGATTTTCATGAGCATCCGGAACTGGGGAACGCAGAAGTAAGAACAGCAGGGAAAATTGCGGCCCACCTGAAAGCTTTGGGCATGGAAGTTACCGAAGGGGTAGCTGTTACCGGTGTAGTTGGTGTCTTAAAAGGAGGGAAGCCGGGACCAACAGTTGCATTGAGAGCCGACATGGATGCGCTGCCAGTGACTGAACGGGTGGATGTTCCATTTAAATCTCAAGTCAGGACCACATACAATGGGCAGGAAAGCGGTGTCATGCATGCCTGTGGTCATGATTCCCATATGGCCATTTTAATGGGGGTGGCAGAAGTATTGACAGGTATGCAAAAAGACCTCAAAGGTACTGTTAAATTTATTTTTCAACCTTCAGAGGAGGGTTTGGAAGACAAATCCATTGATACCTGGGGAGCCAAGCAGATGGTAGAAGAAGGTGTGATGGAAGATGTTGATGTAATTTTTGGATTGCATATCAATTCTCAAACGCCGGCTGGGGTAATTAAATACAAGCCAGGACCGGCCATGGCTGCAGTTGATGAGCTGGAAATTACTGTAAAAGGACAACAGGCCCATGGGGCGTATCCCTGGTCTTCCATAGATCCTATTGTTACATCTTCTCAGATTGTAATGGGATTGCAGACTATAGTAAGTAGAAACGTTAAAATTATAGAAATACCTGCCATCGTAACCATAGGAGCAATACATGGTGGAGTTAGACACAATATTATACCCGAACAAGTGGATATGATTGGTACAATTCGTACTTATAGCCAGCCGCAACAAGAGCTTATCCATCGTAGGATAAGGGAAATTGGTGAAAATATTGCCAAAAGTGCAGGTGCAGTGGCAGATATAAGCATTAAAAAAATGTATCCGGTGACCTATAATGATGAGGCTTTGACTGCCAAGATGCAACCCACCTTAGAAAAAGTAGCAGGTAAAGACAATTTGTGGGTGCATGACCCGGTCACTGGTGCGGAAGATTTTAGCTTTTTTCAGCTTGAAAAACCCGGTTTGTTTTTCTTCTTAGGAGCAATGCCTGTTGATGGTGATTCTGAGAAAGCTCCCTCTCATCATACACCTGATTTTTACCTGGATGAAAGCGGATTTGTCGTAGGTGTACGGGCATTGTCACAATTGACAGTTGATTATATGGCCATGTCAAAATAATGGAAAGGTTGCGAAAACATTGATGATAAAGTGAATAATATAAAAAAAAGGGGAATAGGTCAGCTATTCCCCTTTTTTTATCTCTATTTTCCTATTAAACCTCGGTTTTGCAATTTGAACCTTGAGGAATGAAGTCATCCTAATAATCAAGCTTTTGAGTGACTGTAGCATTTGTTATTAGGAATTAACCTGTGATTGAGTCCGCTAAGGGGTTGAAAATTAAAAGGAACTTGAGTTTTTATGTGAATTAAGCAGGTAAATGAGCGTCTATTGCCTGTTTTATTTTAATAATATAAGGAAAACTCAATCAATAGCCATTCAATTCTACTGACTATCCCCTAAACCTTGCATTAAAATAATATTAAAGCCAAAAAAATAAAAGGTTTCTTTTTTTTGCGTTAATCTGATTATTTTAGGTAAATAATCCTTTATCCTTTAACATTATAAATTGCACGAAACCACAAACATCCAAAAACATGATTACAAAAAACCTCACCTATTGGGATTTGAAGTCAAAGTCTGAAACTTACCTGTACTTACTGATCACTTTAGTTCTCTTCATTGCAGGGGCAGGGAACCTTACCGCTCAGGACCAAAACTCAGAAAAGATTTTTAAGGCAGGTGCAGCACTAAGTGTTATTACACCTAAAATCGGCACTTCGATTAATGGAAATTTTCAAGAAGGTTTTACCCAGCATATTCATGACGATACCCATGCGAGGGGTTTGGTTTTAGATGATGGAAAAACGAAAATAGCGATGGTTACCTTGGACCTTTGTATGGTTTATAGAGAAACCGTAGACAATGCCAAAAAAAGAGCAGAAGAATACACCGGCATTCCAGTGGAAAACATGATGATTTCGGCCATTCATACCCATTCCGGAGGAACAGCTTGTGCAGTGTTTGGCAGTACACCCGATCCCGACTATTTGGCCTTTTTGGAAGAACGGGCTGCTGATGCTATCATAAGGGCCAATAATAATCTGGAACCGGCCAAAATTGGTTGGGGTGTAGGGAGCGAACCGACTGAGGTGTTTAACCGACGATGGAAATTAAAAGAAGGCAAAACCTTTACCAACCCTTTTGGGGGAGAAGATAAAGTAAGAATGAATCCTGGTTTTGAAAATCCGGATCTTTCAGGACCTGCAGGTCCAATTGACCCTGAGGTGCCTATTATTGCTGTTCAATCATTAAGTGGTGAGCCCATTGCCCTACTTGCTAACTATTCCTTGCACTATGTTGGTGGCACAAAAAGTGGAGATATTTCTGCTGATTATTTTGGGATGTTTGCCAATCGAATTGGAGAAATGATAGGTGCAGATCGCCAAAACCCTGAATTTGTTGGGATTATGACCAATGGAACCAGTGGAGACATCAATAATATAAACTTTGGGGGCCCAGTACCGAAGCCCATGGAAAAATATGAGAAAATGGAAATCGTCGCAAATAAAGTAGCGGCAGAGGCTTTCAAAGTATACCAAAGCATAACATATCATGATTGGGTGCCATTGGCCAGTGCACAGACAGAAGTCACACTAGGTGTAAGGAAACCGGATGCAGCTGAACTAGAAAGGGCGAAAAAAATCGTAGCTGAAGCAGAAGGACCTCTCCTTCTTAAAAGAGATGAGCTTTATGCTAGAGAAACCATTTTTCTTAATGACTTTCCGGATCAGAAGCAACTAATCCTTCAGGCACTTCAAATTGGAGATTTGGCGATTACTGCTGTTCCATGCGAGGTTTTTGTGGAAATAGGTTTGGAAATAAAAGCCAAAAGTCCATTTAAACAAACCTTTAGTGTTTCCCTGGCCAATGGATACAATGGTTATTTGCCTACCCCTCAACACCATGAATGGGGAGGATATGAGACTTGGAGGGCCCGGTCCAGTTATTTGGAGGTAAATGCTTCAAATGTAATTACTTCAAATTTATTGGGTCTATTAGACAAGTTAAAATCCTCATCGGTTACTTCCAGGTAAACATCTGAAGTTTTTTATGAAGATTGGTATACAAATTAAACCATCAATTTCTTAAAATGGCGAAGGAAAATAAACTCAGCAGAAGGGAGGCGATAAAATTAAGTGCCGGCAGTGGATTTGCTTTGGCTTTAGGTACAACACCCGCTTTTTCCAAGCCTGCTAATAAAAAGAAAAACCTTATACTGGAAGAAAATAAAAAGGAAGGCACCACTTCCTGGCAGTTGACCAGAGTAAGGCCCGACGAAAAACAATACCGTTCTGCACTTATTGAAGGGTATTGTTCCAGACAAAGTATAATGGCGGGAGAAAGTTTGGACATCATGGTGTCAGTTGATCAGGAAGAGGATTTCCAGATTGACTTTTACCGTACAGGCTATTACAATGGTACCGGAGGCAGATGGTTGAAAAAGACAGGGCCATTAAAGGGAAAACGACAGATTACTCCCGAACCCGGTGAAATGAATATTCATGAATGTAAATGGGAGGTTTCCACTACTTTATCGATTCCAGAGGATTGGCTGAGTGGGGTGTATTTGGGAAAGTTACGCACTTTACCTAAAAGTCCTCGTGAACCTTATTGGGAGAGTTATATTATCTTTATTGTAAAGGATGAGCGAGAGACAGACCTATTGTTTCAATGCTCAGACAATACCTGGCAAGCTTATAACAAATGGCCGAATAATTATTCCATTTATACCCACCCGAAAGGTACACAAGGGCCTTGGGCAAAGGTTAGTTTTGAACGGCCCTATGCTCGGCAAGGGCAATATGAAGCCATAGTAAATGACCCCTTGTCTTTTGGATCCGGAGAATTTATTTCCTTTGAAATGCCATTTTCCTATTTTTTGGAACAGCATGGTTATGATGTGAGTTATTGTTCCAATGTAGATTTATTGACACCTGATAGAGGTTTAAAAGCCAAGGCATTTTTAAGCATTGGCCATGATGAATACTGGGACATCCGGCAATTTAGAAGCGTGGAGAAACTTAAAGAACAAGGGGTGAATCTCTTGTTTTTTTCCGGAAACTCTATTTGTTGGGTGACTCCTTACACGGCAAGCGAAGCAGGTCAGCCTAACCGTAGGATATTTAGAGGAGGACCTTATGGTGCCAATAATGATTATGCAGTTTTGAGAGAAAGATTACATGGTCCATTTCCTGAAAGAGGACCTGATGAAGGAATGTTGATGGGCGTAAGAAATACAGAACCTATCAATGGTGGAGGAGACTGGACTGTAAAAAAGCCGGAACATTGGATCTTCAAAGGTACTGGCATGAAAAAAGGAGACAGCATACCCGGACTTGTTGGTTGGGAGTATCAGGGGGATGCGGCTGATATTGAGGGGCTAGAGATAGTTGCTGAAGGAACTGCCTGGCAAGGAGGTGATAACCCTTGCCCTTTCCAGTCGGTCATTTATCCGGGGCCAAAAGGTAATTTTATTTTCAGTGCAGCAACCATCTTCTGGGCCATGGGATTGAGTAGCCCCCCGGGACATACCTTGCCCTGGTCTCATTACAGCAGGCCCCACGGACCGGATCCAAGGGTGCAGAAAATCACCCATAATCTCTTAGAAAAAGCCATAACCCCTCAATCATGACAGCAAAGCTAGGCGATAAAAATTATATTCGGATTAATCCTCTTGTAAGGTTTGGCATATTTGCCGGAATAATTCTTTTAGGATTAACACGTACACAAGAAGTAATTGCCCGCCAATCCGCTTTGAAAGTAGGGATGGTGCAAATTGAAATCACACCAGATGAAGAGGGGTATCCCCATTACCGCGGGCCAAGTACAGGTACTCACGACCCCTTATTTGCGAAAGCAGTCGTTTTTCAGCAAGGCAATGAAAAGGTAGCGCTAGTAGTAGGGGATTTGTTGTGGGTTGAAAGGGACTTATCCGTAAATGCCAGAGTAAGAATAGAAGAACAAACAGGAATACCCTTTCAAAATATCATTATTGCAGGGACGCATTCACATACCTCTCCGGCATACCATCCCAATATTAGGGAATTAACCGGAACATTGAGGCCTCCATTCGATCAGAAAGTAAACACTGGCGAAGATGACAGCTATCCGCAGCAACTTGAAGACGGCATCGTTAATGCTGTGGCAAAAGCTTTCAATCTAAGGGAGGAGGTATCGATCGATATCCTAAGTGAAGAAGTGGATAATTTGGCCTTCAACAGACGTTTTATCATGAAAGATGGAAAGGTAATTACCAATGCAGGAATAGGTAATCCATTGATTAGGGAAGCAGAAGGTCCAACAGATAAGGAATTGGCTGTGCTGATGATTAAAAGGAAGAAGGACAAATACCCAATTGGAAGTGTGTCAAATTTTTCCTTGCATGCAGATACCTTCGGCGGAACCGCATTTAGTGCAGATTATCCGGGCTTTTTAGCCGGTAATTTGCAAGGGCATTTTCACAAAGATTTTGTTTCGCTTTTTGCCGCAGGTGCCTGTGGCAATATCAACCATATAGACGTCACCGGAACCAGAGAAACGATAAAAAGTTCCTCAGAAATTGGTGAAATCCTTTCATCAACCATTGTACAAAGTGCGAACAACTTTGAAAAAGTTAATGGAACTGACCTAAAGGCCATGTCTAGGGTAATTTATGCTCCCATACAAAATTACTCCAAGGAGGAACTGGAATGGGCCATTCAAGATACTGGTACCCCGCCTTTGTATGTGGAAAAAGCATTTTTAGAAAGAAGAAGAAAACTAAAAATCAGGTCGCTTGAAAGAATGAGACGAACAGAAGCCGTGTCACCGACAATTGGAGATCAAGGTTGGAAGATCCCATTAGAAATACAGGTATTTCAAATGAGTAAGGATATTGCTATCGTAGGGCTTCCCGGAGAGGTATTTGTAGATTTAGGCTTGGCAATCAAAGAGTATTCCCCATATAAACACACTATAGTGGTGGAATTGACCCATAGTCATATTGCTTATGTGCCTACAGAGGAGGCATTTTTCCGGGGAGGGTACGAGACCATTAATTCAAGATTGGCTCCGGGCGGAGGAGAGCTGCTGGCAGATACTGCTATTGCATTGTTGCAGGAAATTCACCGGCAACAATAATACTTGTCATGCTAAAGGACCAAATGAAAGGCGTTTTCTATGCAAAATAAAAGCAAATTAATACCCGACAGGCGAAAGTTTATTGGAAGAATAGCGACAGGGACTTTGGGTTTATTGTCATCACCTGTCTTGTCAATGCATAGAGAAGCATTACTTGAACAGGAGGCTGACAATGGCCTGCCTAAAGTTGGTGAGTACCAATGGCAAATTGGCATAGCCAAGGCACTAATAACACCTCAAAATGAGGTCTGGCTTGCGGGTTATGGTAGAAAAAGGATGGCCTACGGAAAGATCCATGATTTGTGGGCTAAGGTAATTGCTCTGAAAGATGCTTCCGGCAAAAAAGTGGTGATGGTTACCACTGATCATATGGGCATGTCTAAGACCGTTTATGAACGGATATTTAATAAAATTGCGGAACAATTTCAATTGGAACGCTCTCAGTTTATGTTGACCTTTTCACACAATCATTGTGCCCCCTGCTTAGAGGATGATTTGGTGGATTATTACCCAAGTGATGAACAACAGAAGAAAGCGGTAATAGAATATACTTTATGGATGGAAGAGGCGCTAATTGCTGCCATTGATGAAGCACTTCATAACTGGCAGGATTGTGAGCTATTTGCTGGGGGAGGAAAATGCACTTTTGCCGTTAACAGACGAGACAATAAAGAGCCCGAAGTACCAGGCTTATTGGCCAAAGGAATACCTTTAAAAGGAGCGGTGGATCATGAGGTGCCTGTTTTGGCTGCCAAAGGTGCCGGAGGTCATTATTTAGCCCTGCTTTTCGGTTATGCCTGTCACCCTACCACATTGGATTTTAATACCTGGTGTGGAGACTATCCCGGATTTGCACAAATTGACTTGGAAAGTAAATTTCCGGGCACCGCAGCCATGTTTTTCAATGCCTGTGGAGGAGATCAGAATCCTTTGCCAAGAAGAGAATTGGCACTGTGTGAAAAATATGGGAAGATGCTTTCCACTTCCGTGGAGGAAGCATTAAATAAACCAATGGAAATAATTTCTTCTAACCTGAAAACATCCTTCAATTTTGTGGACCTGGCTTTTGAGGAACTGGTTACCTTAGAAAAATTAGAGCCAATAGCCAATGGAAGGAGCCCACTTCATGCCAGGTGGGCAAAACGAATGATAGCAAAGATTGAGAATGGAGAAATATTCGATACTAGCTACCCTTATCCAACCCAAGCTTGGCAGATGGGTGATGAACTTTTATTGATTGGTATTGGAGGTGAAGCAGTGGTAGATTATTCTCTCAGGTTTAAAAAGGAATTTCCTCAGAAAACCTGGGTTTGTGGCTATGCCAATTATATGGCAGCGTATATACCTTCCCGACGTGTTTGGGAAGAGGGTGGATATGAAGGAGGATCACATTTGGATGAGTATGGTCATCCTGCTTGGAGATGGAGAGGAGATGTAGAAGACAAGATTGCAGCAAGTGTGCATAAGGTGGTAAATGATACCAAAGCAGGGTATTCGTAAAGCTTTCGCATAAAATCAAGCGTATATGCAGTTAATTCATACGCATCCAACTTCCCTTTACAACAAAGGGTCTATGCGGCCATGAGGATTTTACAAGCATAGTCAATTTAAGACAAATCGATTAAGGCTGTTACTTCAGTAATGCTTTCCAGTGCCGGAACGAAGTCCAAAATCCGGTGGCTGAGCGGAGCCGAAGCCATAGGGCGACGTACGCGTAATACCTACTCCTTCCGCTCAGGAACCTGTTGCTGGGTAGATAAATTAATAGTTATAATTTGTAGTTGCAAAAGTACAGGCTAATTTCTAGTGATAGAAAGGTTTGGGTGAGTCCTCGAAACGGTATGTTCAACACCTTCAGTGTTGAGAGTAGGGTAGTTTCATCTTCCCGTGGGTTGTCACCCACGGCTATTATTGTTCAG
>NZ_JAUOPC010000020.1 GCF_030546805.1 Cyclobacterium sp. 1_MG-2023
TGCGGTTGTAAACCAAGACCGAGCTTATGAAAAAAAATACATTCATTCACTTGCTTAAACCATAAGAGAAGGGGGATTAGCTGAAATGGGGATTTTGTGCTGATAGGATATTATTTCATCGAGCTGAGAAAGCCAATGGGAATGTCATACCCGTTAACCCAATCGCTACCAAATCCCTCTTAAAAAGGGGGCGCAGAGCTTGTCCAGACCACAATCGAGAGGGATTTTTTCCACGAATTGTAAATTAATCGAAAATAATAAATAAAGGAAACTACCCCTTCCCCGGTGGCTGAGCGGAGTCGAAGCCTTAGGGTGGTTTGATGATCGGGAATTTGGCTTAGCATATTTGAGAGGTGAAAAAATTTACTTTAACCAGCAAAGAATCTTTTGACCTCTTCATTTCTTTTCCCCTTGATGAAAAGAAACGAAGCAAAGAAAAATCCAGCCAGCAGAAAACTCCTCCCCGCATAGCCCGACGCCGCCTCGTTCTCTGGCATGCCCCCGCGCTTCTTGCGATAGGATAATTTAAAAGGAGCTTTTATTGGAACGGTATAAATCAAAAGGTGCCACTCCTCTGGAGCTAATAATCGAAACTGACCTCATATGCTACAAAAATACTGCTCCTCTGGAGCTCCTAAATTCTCAAGTAAATTATTAGATGGAATAATAAAGAAAATCACCCCTTCCCCGGTGGCTAAGCGGAGTCGAAGTCATAGAGTGGTTTGATGATCGGGAATTTGGCTTAGCCCGTTAGGGAGGTTAAAGTTTTAATTCTCTTCTGCAAAGATATTTTTCACCTCTTCATTTCTTTTCCTTAGATGAAAAGAAACGAAGCAAAGAAAAATCAAGCCAGCAGAAAACTCCTCCCCGCATAGCCCGACGCCGCCTCGTTCTCTGGCATGCCCCCGCGCTTCTTGCGATAGGATAATTTAAAAGGAGCTTTTATTGGAACGGTATAAATCAAAAAGGTGCCGCTCCTTTGGAGCTAATAATCGAAACTGACCTCATATGCTACAAAAATATTGCTCCTATGGAGCACCTTAATTCTCAAGTAAATTATTAGATGGAATAATAAAGAAAATCCCCCCTTCCCCGGCGGCTAAGCGGAGTCGAAGTCATAGGGTGGTTTGATGATCGGGAATTTGGCTTAGCATATTTGAGAGGTAAAAAAATTTACTTTAACCAGCAAAGAATCTTTTGACCTCTTCATTTCTTTTCCCCTTGATGAAAAGAAACGAAGCAAAGAAAAATCCAGCCAGCAGAAAACTCCTCCCCACATAGCCCGACGCCGCCTCGTTCTCTGGCATGCCCCCGCGCTTCTTGCAAAATCATACATTAAAAGTTACCATAATTGGAAAAAACATGTTATGGAATTATTGGCATTTTCTCCTGTCATGTAGGCTTTGTTTGAAAGAAATACAGGCATTCCCATTGCAAAGAAGAAGGTATTTTAGACGCATTAAAGTGAATAACCACAATTCAAACCGGTGGCTGAGCGGAGCCGAAGCCATAGGGTGACGTGAACGATATACCTTCCCCTTCGACACCGCTCAGGGTCCGGTTATTTTAGAGAAATCGTTGGCCCTGTAATCTGGCTAACGCAATGTAAAGTCTGTAAAGCAATTGGCAATCCTGAAAACTTAAAATCCCCCTTTTTTTCAAAGGGGGACAAAGGGGGATTTTTTCCACGAATTGTAAATTAATCCAAATATTAAATGAAGGAAACCACCTCATTCCCGGTGGCTGAGCGGAGCCGAAGCCTTAGGGAGACGTGACCGTTACTTCGACTTCGCTCAGGGTCCGGTAAAATTCATTACTTGACCTATATTTTTTAGCATATAATTTCAATACATCAAAAATTTAAACCATATTTAGGTAAGGTAACCGTCAAAATTAAAATTGCCAATTATAATAATTGAAATTCAAATAAACTTTACATCAATCATTTTACCATATAATGAAAAACCATAAATCCATCTTGGTCGCGCTTTTGATTTACTGTGTTGTAGGCTTACCTGTAACTATCTTTGCAACAACCTTAGGCCTCGATGAACCTAAGGAACAAAAACATGTGGTGTTTCTAATCAGTGAGGATCCTTTAAACTATGAAGCCCACCTTACGGTCCCTCCTTTTGCGGAGATGTTGGATAAAAAATTTGAAGACTTAAAAATAACCGTGCTCAAAGGTGAGGGCACATATGGCGCCTATCGCTTTCCTAACCTTGAGATACTTAAAGAGGCGGATTTACTGGTGGTCTTTTGCAGAAGATTAGCACTGCCTTTTGACCAAATGACAAGCATCAAAAATTACCTCAGGTCGGGTAAGCCATTGGTGGGTTTGCGAACAGCCAATCACGGGTTTTCGGTGAGAGATGAAGTGGAGCCCGGATTTGAAGGATGGTGGGGTTTTGTACCGGACATCTTGGGCTGTGAAAACAATGGTTATTTTCCTGAGAAATTAGGGACAATTGTAAGTGCTTTCCCCAATGCTGAAGGACATCCAATTTTTAGCTAACATAGATTTGAATAATTGGAAAAGCAAGGGGCAGGTTTATAAAGTTAAGCCTATCATTGATCCAAATGCGGTGGTTTTACTCAATGGCAAGCCAAGAGGGAAATCCGACATCGAACCCATAGCATGGACAAGAAATACAGCTTATGGTGGAAAGGTTTTTTACACCTCATTGGGCTATCCAACGGATTTCAAACAAGCACCCTTTATTCAATTGCTGATCAATAGTATTCATTGGGCTTTGGAAAAAGAGTAAATGAGTAATATGCTTCCTAAAATGAACAAAAGAAATTTCTTCCTCCCTTTACTTTTTTTTAGTCTATTGTCTATTGGCCTAAAAGCCCAAAACCCTTTACCCAATTGGGAACAGGTGAGTGAAAAGGCTGACTGGCAAGCCAGGGATTCACAGGGGGAACTGGTTTATAAGGACAAGCTCTGGATTTTAGGTGGCTGGTTTGATTCCCATCATGCACCACCAAGAGATGTTTGGTCATCTGCTAATGGAAAGGATTGGAACAAAGTAGCATCCAATGCACCATGGATCCACAGTGACCTGCCCATGACTTTTGTTTTTGAGGATAAAATGTGGATCGCAGGTGGCTGGTACAATGGCCGGCTGGAAGGACATTCTGCCAGCAATAGCATCTGGTCCTCCACAAATGGAGCAGACTGGAAATTGAAAAAGAAGACTGCCTCTTGGACACCTAGAATAGCATCAACCATAGTGGAATTCAAAGGCAAGCTATGGTTAATGGGCGGAATAGAGAATTACTATTTTGGGGATGAAAAAAGCCTTAAAAATGATGTTTGGGTTTCCGAAAATGGGAAGGATTGGGAATTGGCCACTGCCGATGCCGGCTGGTCTCCAAGAGCTTACCATCAGTCCGCCGTGCTCAATGGCAAAATGTATGTTTTTGGAGGTGGGAATTACACTCCTGAATACCATGCAAAAATCGATGTCTGGGTCACAGAAGACGGTATCAATTGGGAACAGGTAACCGAAGCTGCCCCATGGCATGAGCGGATATGGTTTTCATCTGTCGTGTACAGGGACTGCATCTGGGTAATGGGCGGCTGGTCCAATAACCCTTACAAAAATTGGGGAGATGCCTGGTACAGCAGGGATGGCATAAACTGGACCGAATACAAGCCGAAAATATCCTGGCCCGGCCGACACGAACATTCGGCTTTTGTTTTCCAGGATAAAATATTTGTTGCCGGAGGCATGCTCCCTCCCCTAGTCAATGATGTTTGGTCCTTGGACTTGCCTGAAGACTGGTAAAAACCTTTTTGCCTTGGGTAGATAAATCCTAGCTAAACATAAAACAGAATATAAAGTCCCCAAAACCTAAAACCACACCCCATCACAAGATCACCACATCACTTTATCATCAATAAATTGATCCCTATTAACAAATAGATAAAAGATTAGAATGATTAATCATTCTCATTTAATATCAATATTGCTAAACCTCCATCATTAAAACCCAAGTCAAAAAAGAACAAACAATTATTTAAATACCCATGCGCTTCTCAATCCGGATGAGACGCTGTTCATGATCTGAAACGTGATTCCCGACAAAATGCATAAACTCATCCATCTCTTTCTGGAATTCTCCAAAGGAGTTTTTGAATTGACCTGTAACATCATTTAAATAGGAAATTTTGGCATCCAAGTTGTTCAAAGCCCGCTTTATACGATGTTCAAATTCTTCAAATTTTTCCATGCTGTTTGGTAGAATTAGCTCCTTTAAATATAGTGATTTTTTTTATAGTGGTTTTAATAAGTGTTTTTAACGTATATTTCATTCTAGTAGAGAGCTAACAAGGCCATTTTTATTATGCCCTGATTCCCAAAAAGATAATTCACCATTATACAAGATGTCAAATTTTCAGTCCTAACGGGTGATAAAAAAGATAATGGCAAAAGAATGGTACACCTCATCACTACATCACCCCATCACTCAATCTCTATATCACAAATTACTGATTTTCTTCTCATTACAGTCTTCACACATGTTATTAACAAGATAAAAAAGCCCGTTCACGGGAAAACGAATCCGGTTCACAAGAAAAATGATTATTCCTATATGAAAAATAATTTTAATTGGTTTAATTAAAAAATCTTTTAACCATAAACCAAAAAATAGCATGAAAAAGAAAATAACTTTACAAAAAGCTACGGTGGCTGTAGGGGTGGTAGCCATGAGAGTTGGACTATTTAACTCTTTTAATGTGGAAGCAGATGGAGGTTGTGGCTATTATAAAGAAAACGACTACTGCCAAAATTATTATCCCAATTGTATCCATGTAGTAAAAAAATGCCGTGAAGAAGGAATTTTTACCTGCGAAGTTTGGATGCAAAACCCATGTAGTCTCGCATGTGGAGGCTTTTAAGAAAAACAATGAATTCTTTCTCTCAAACATTACCCGGAATTATCTTTAGTTTTTTATTTCTCTGCTCCTGCTCAAATACATCCAATAACAATAATTTGGGTTCCCAAAATATGGCAATTCCCATACCTGAAGAAAATATCGAAAGATTTTCAGAAGTTTTTAATAAAGTAAATTATATAACTGTCCAATTACCACTTGAATCAGCCATTGGCCAGGCCGATAAAGTAATTATAACTGAAGATAATATATTCATTGGAGACTTTTACCAAAATCCCAAAGTAATTATCCTTGACAAGGAGGGTAATTTCCTAAGCAGTATCAACGCATTTGGGGAAGGACCGGGGGAGTACACTCAAATTAACGACTTTGTCATACATCATGAAGACCCGAAAGTACTTATTTTATCTACCAAAAAAATATTGACATTCGATTTCAATGGAAATTTCGTTGAAGATTTAGACAGACCAATAAGTGGTGGATATAAATTCTTAGCTACCAAAAAGGACGAGTTGATATTTTACGTTCCTCCAAACATTTCGTCGGCTGACCCTAAGCATGGCGATAATATATTATTTTCATATGAAAACCAAAAAGTCCATCCTTTTTTTACCTCTAAATTTATGGAAGAAAAAATTCCGTTTTTTGCCGACAGGAATATCTTGGTCTACTTAGACAACAAAACTTTCTTTACAAAGCATTTTTCCGATACAATCTACGTATTTGAAGGTAAGGAATTGAAAGAAAAGATGTATTTGGATTTTGAGAATTCTAAAAAGCTAAAGTTAAATATATTTCAGGAACATGACTCAAATATTCTCAATAACTTGGAGTACATGCAAGACTATGTATACCACATGCCCAATTTACACCTATCCGGAAAATATTTGGTCACTTGTTTTAGGGAGAAAAATTACAGAAGTACACTACTCTATAATAGAACAAAAAAAACCTCTAAATCCATCTCCAATGCTACCAATGATTTAGATGGATTATTACCTTATTTAAATGTTAAATATTTATCCGATAAAACACTTATTAGCGTTCATTATCCCGATGAATTTATTACAATTGAACAGATGGAAAATTCTGACCATCCCCTGCTTGAGTCACTACAACAAGAAACAGTGTCTTTTGTTTTTGCCATATATCAAATAAAGGATTAACCAATTCCTTAAGAACTCCTCTTCAGTAGATCACAAGGTCACTAAATCACCACATCACAACATCACTCAATCTAAACACCCCAAATTCCTGATTTTCTTCTCATTACAGTCTTCACACAGATTAATACCAAGGTAATAATGCCCATTCACGGAAAAAAGCAACCAGTTCACGATAAATATAATTAATCGTTTATGAAAAATAATTTTAATTGGTTTAATTATACCTTATTTTAACCATAAACCAAAAAATAGCATGAAAAAGAAAATAACTTTACAAAAAGCTTCAGTGGCCGTGTGAGTAGTGGCCATGAGTGTTGGATTATTTAATTCTTTTAATGTGGAAGCAGATGGAGGTTGTGGTTATATGTGTTGCCCAGGCACCTCATACTGTACTAATGAATCTGGAATAGTATGGTCAGAGGACAGACCGGTTGATAGAGATTTTCCAGGTGATACCTGTACGAATCATCAATAATCTATGGTAAATAGTAAATAAAAGGCTTCACGATAAGAGTTATTTTATATCTAGATTTATTTAGGTTAGTTAGAATCTTTCGGTTTATCGTGAAGCTTTTTAGCAAATTGTAAATTTAATACTGTTGTGAAATTAACTAAAAAATCAAATCAGGTTTTATTAAATGCGGCAATGTTAATCATTATACTATTGTCCTTATCGAATTGTTCAGAAGACAAATTGAAATCTGATAATTTAAAAAGCTTTACTGAAAAAACGATACCTAGAACAGTAAACCTGGCTGGCAAAAAATACTTTTTTGAGGAAATAAAAGTGCCGCTTAAAATTTTCATTAAAAACAATAAATTAATCATTGGCGAAAGCAGAAGGGTACCTGAAGATTTTCCTCCAATTCATGTCCTCGATGCAAAAAAAATGAAATATTTGCGGCCTTTCGGTAAAAGAGGCTTTGGACCTGGTGAAGTTTCTGACGTATCAGGAATTGATTTAGGTGCCAATGATAATACTTTCTGGGTTTATAGCGCCATGTCAAAACATTTTTCAGAATTCGCCCTTAATGATTCGACATCCTTGTCAAAAAATCAGATCAAACAAGAAGGAGACTTCTTTATGGCTATGGCCATGGCTTGGTCCTCCGATAGTACAGTTATGTGCCGCATGGTAAATGACCCCCATCAGTTTGTAGAATTTTCGATTGATGGCAGGCGCTTAGCAAATTATGGAAAATGGGAAGATCATTTAGTAAGAGAAGACCTAACGAATTATATGATGTCGGATCTTCATTTGGGTTGGTATAAAGGAAACCAGCTAAATAATATTTATGCATCTGCTGGTGGTTATAGAGATAGGATTGAAATTTTAAACAAAGAGAACGGAAGCATTTATATCACAGATGGCCCCTTCAATTACATTCCCAAATTTACTATTGTGAATTCTAGTGGCTCATCTGGTGCATTAATTGTAGATATAGCCGAACCCTTGGCCTATTTGGACATTGCCATATCTAAAAACTATATTTTTGGTTTATATACCGGTAAAACTGAAAAACAATTAAGGGAAAGTAGTGAAATCGCCAATGATATCTATGTTTTTGACCTGGAAGGTAATATCATATGTAAATTTATATTGGATATTTCAATCAGAGGATTGGCTGTAGACGAAGCGTCCCAAAAAATATATGGCATCACTACAGATGAAGATCCAGGAATTGCTGTTTTTGACTTACCTGACCTAAAATAATACCTCAATGGGCAAAAATACTTCGCTAAAACAATCTTTTTTAATCCTCACCAATAAAACCTCACTCCCTTTAATCCAAAAATACCATAAGCTGTTTACAGCTACCCAAAATATGGGAGATACAGTGGTGTTGTACCATTTGATAGGGGATAATTCTTATCCAAACTTAGAAGACGTGAATACGCACATCTTTGACGATCAGGTCTTAAACTCCCTAAATTATTTCCCTCTTAGCTTTACCCTTGTGCCTGTCAGCAATCATTCACTCTATTACCAGATCACAACATCACCCTATCACCCCATCACAAGATCACCACATCATCACCTCACCCCTCCAAGAAGATCCTAGATTTGTTGTTTTTGACTTACAATCACTCTAGGAACCAAAAGATCCTATTTTACATAATTTAACGCTGCAAATTCTATCCATAATTGGATTAAGATTTTAAACAAGCTATTTTTAAGTACTGACTCCTGAATATTAGAGGTTTAAGAAAAATACTTTGAGCCTCGTATCGTCAACTTAAACCAAACAGTTTTTTGATAGCTTTTCTACTGTTTCTAAGTGCAATCACAGGTTTTTACCTTCCTCCCTCTGATACAACTCACTTCCTATTAGTACCGCTGGATCATCATGTAAAGAATGCTAGGAAAATAGAAATTAGCTATATGCTAATGCATGCCTACGATAAGCAAAAGGAAACCATTCTGCTTATTGAGGATCCCTTGGACAAGTATTTTCAGGAAAGCATAGACCTGCAGCCACTGCGGGATGAATTTAATATCGTTCATATCAAAGGTCGGAATGAGGCTGATGCCATTTTGAAAATTATCAATTCTTCAGGGGAAATTGATTGGGCAAAAGCTTATCAATTGCTAAATATGGACCAACAAGCAAGAGACATAGAATTGGTCCGTAAAGACTTACCAGGAGATCGGCCAGTACATTTATTTGGTTATTCCGGTGCAGCTGCCTACTCGCATTATTACCTTGGACTTTTCCCTGAAAACGTCAAGTCTTTGATTTCTTTTAACCCCTTATTGTTTGACCTTCAAAAAAACCTGAATCTTATCAACCCCTCACAGTGCCTGGAATCAATACCACTTGAAAATACTTCCTACTTAGACTTTTTGTGGTACAACAATTCCGAGAACCTTTGTAAGGAACAAACGGGGACTGAAGACATAGACCTGGCCTTTTATACTTATTTAAAATGGCGGTTTCTGTTGCCGTCTTTAGTAGAAGCAGATAAAGCCGATATCGCTCTGAAAATTAGGCTTTTTGAGCACAGTTATGGATTGACCTATAATGCAGCTGCCAATTTACTAGAATCTAAAATAGCGAAGTGGATGATGCTGGAAAGTCACGAAATATGGAAGCAGTTTGAACGCATACCTTTCTCTGTTTATGGGGTAAATTATGATCGGGGATTAAATTTTACTGGTAAGGTTCTGATTGTAGGTGCAGTACATGACAAATTGCTTCCCAGGTTTTGTTATGATGTGTTGGCAGAGTTTTATTTAAATTCCACCTTATTGCTTATTCGAGATGGGCATTCCTTTGGGAAATTAGGTGGTTCAATGTTGCATAATAATCTAATTCGTTCCTTTATCAACAATGATATCAAGGAGAAAGTCAGTGTTTATCAATTACTACAGGAAAAAGGATTACTTTATAACAAAAAAGATCGGGTAAGGTATTGAAAAGGTTGGTGTTATTTCTGTAGATTAGTCTTGGTTAAATGTTTCCTTGGTTCGTTTCTTTTCATTAATGCATGGCCTGTGGCAAAGCAACTCAGGGGAAAAGAAATGAACGGAATACGGATGCTTTAAACCTTATTTTATTAATCCAAAACTTCTCTTATAAAAAACTCTTGTCACTTTTTTGCTGCAAGCCTGCCCTGACTTGGAGCGACTCAGTGGTCAAAGTAGTAACGAACCTGCCCTGAATCATAGCAACTCAGGCCTGTCCTGAAGCGGAGCTAGTCAGGAGAAAAGCCCGCCGCTGAGTATCTTTTCGGCTAAAATTTAAGGCCTTCCGCACACAGGCAAACTCCGGTATCTATGGTTTCGCTTTTAACAATTACTATTTCTAGAGGCTCATCCTCTAAATCCTATTCCAACCATGCCTGTGTCCTTTCCATCGCTTCTTAAATTTCTTAACGTCGAAAATCTACAAGGCGGAAGTAAATTTTCGTCATTCCGAGACTTTGCAGGGGCTTTGCGTAGAGAAAGTCGAAGAAATCTCAACAATGGGATGAGATTGCCACACCCTTTTCCTACGCTACAACTCCACAAGAAAGGGTTCGCTATGACGAAATGGTATATCATTAATTCGGTACACTTCGACAAGCTCAGTGACCGAAAAAACGTCATTCCGAGACTTTACAGGGGCTTTGCGTAGAGAAAGTCGAAGGAATCTCCAACGTAATGAGATTGCCACACCCTTTTCCTACGCGACACCTCCCCAAAAAAGGGTTCGCAATGACGAAATGGTATATCGTTAATTCGGTACACTTCGACAAGCTCAGTGACCGAAAAACGTCATTCCGAGACTTGACATTTTAAAAGCTCAGAGTTAAGATGATTATAAACAATAAAGCACTCCAGCAGAGTGCAATCTTTGTAGTGACCCATCCTGATGCGTAGCATGTCAGGAACTTAGTTGTAAAAACAATGGCCCAAAACCCCATGGGGGTGCCATTTTTGTAGCCAAAGCTGTTAAGCCTTGGTTAAGGCAAGAAGCACAAACTGATTTTGGCGGTATTGTTGCTTTTTTTCTGCAACAATACTGACAAAATCTCTCAGGCAAGCTTCATTCCCTTACATTTTTTTCTATATTCAAACCCAAACTAATAATTAATATCCCTTTCCGGTATGTTTTCTCCATGCCATGGAAAGGCATAGGTCGGAGGATTTTGAAATCGGGTCATTTCAATTTCCAATTTCACAACCGATCCCGGTGCTATCTCAGCTTGAAAAAATTTGTGATCGATTGTATCAAATTGGTAAGGGTATTTGTCGATCATATTTACCCGTTTGATATGGTGTTCTCCAAACATCCCACCCTGAACAATTACCTTCTTTGTTTCGGTGGGATGTAGATTTACCAATGTTAGGGAAATACCTGCATCGGTGATTTGTTCAACCAATGCGGCCATATCGGAAGGAATTCCGGTCCTCCTATTTTCAGGATCAAAATAGCGCACTGACGTATGCAATAATCCTCCATGGTAGATATGGTTGGGAGCACCAAGCATGGTCTGAACAATTCCTTCTAATACAACCGGATTTAGGTTCAGCCAATGATGGACATCCTGAAAATCAGGTGTGGTAGTGTCTTTTCTAATACGGTCCAGTCTGGAAAGCATTTCATTGTACGTGGCCTTTAAAATATCTACCGGATAAGTGGGAACCTTCCCTTCTAAATACCCTAACCATGTTGCCGTATTAATTTCATCTCCTTTGCCCTTTCTATAAGTCAATTTTTCCATTTCCTCAGGATCCAACAAGTCTTTTACCCTTTCCCAATCCTTATTTTCCCGAGACATGTACCATAAATGCGTAGGATACATGGGCTGCATCGGCCGGTAGTCGTACCAGCCCCTTTGATCATATCGGTGAGGCACCAATTTTTTACCATTTTCTTCCTTTGCCTCATTTGAAACGGATGCGATTACGGCATTGGGTAAATCCAGGTATTTATCATCTCCGGAAATCAGGTATGCATTGGAAGCGCCAATTGTTGTCGCTTCCAGCTTATTTTTGACCCCATGGGGCCATTTCCACCCATAATATCCTCCCCACCAATTCCCATCCATATGTTCTCCAATCTCCCCCGAAAGGCCTACATTATCCGGGATTATCCCATTGTTTTTATCAGTCCTTTCCATCCAAGCATTGACATAGGAGGTTACCCATTCTTTGTATTCCTCCTCCCCATTGTACATATAGGCGTTCAGCATCATGCTTGTTGAAGCCAAATTTAAGGGCACATCTCCTTTCATCATGCGGTTATTTAAAGCCTCCAAAATAAATTGGAATTTGTTGTCGTTGTTCCAATCTTTTCCTGAAGTGACATTGGGTATGTCGTCATATGGAAGGGGGTAATTGCTTAAAATGGGTCTATGGGTAACCCAATCTTCAGCAGTATTCACAAACCTGGGACCAAGGCTACCTGTAAGTGGGGAACGAATAAGTTTCAATTTACTGTCAAAATTGGAGTTTTCAGTACCATCATCAAAATACAATTTTGCAAATTTCATGGCCCTGTCCCGCATCTTTTTATCAGTAGGATCTGCCAGGCCGAAAAAGTAAAAATAGGTATAAGATTCCCCATGATGCATCCAGTCATAGCCTGCATCAAATTCATCCACTATCTGACCATAGCCGGTAAACTGTCTGGTAACTCCTTCCCATAATTTCCTGGAAAGCAGGTCTATTTCTTTTGGTCCACCTAGCGCATAATACAAGGGGAAATTATAAAAACTCTCATAGCCGTCATCTGATCCATCCATCCCGGGCCATTCATCTCTCCATATTAAGGTACCGTCAGGATTGGTGTATTTTTCAACAAACTCCATGGCGGCAGGATAGAGTGCTTCCATCATTTGCCTTTGTAACAAAGCCCATTCCGGAGGTGGAGAGGGAGAGTGATAGGGTACGGATTTAAGGTTGGGAATTGAATCCAATTCCTGACTTACAGCAGGAGGAATAATTACTGTCACAAAAAATATTACTACTATAATATATTTCATAATGTTTTTATTTCAGAATTAAATTTTAACTCCAAACTAATTTACGCTTATTTTATAAATTTATAAAAATATAACACAATATCTTTATATTTTGTATGATTTGACCATGAAATGAAAGGATAAGGCCTTCTATTGGAGGTTTGTATTTACCCTAGAAGATTTTTTATGCTTTCTAATTTTCTCTTTGGTTCGTTTCTTATAATTAATGCATGTTATGAAGCGGAGCAACTCAGGGCTTGATCGGTAGAAAAAAATGAATGGATAAATTATAATCAGAACTTTAATAGGTCCATGATGCATTTTGAATTACATTTCTTTATACCTATCCAAAGTCAAATATTAAAACCATTTTTACTTTTTTGCTACAGGTCAAAAAAGTAAACAAAAAACCCCGCCGCTGAGTATTTTTTCGGCTAAAATTTAAGGCTTCCCGCACACAGGCAAACTCCTTAGTTTTTGGTATTATTGTTTCGTTGTTTTTTTAATGATTACTAAACCAAAAACTTCGTCAAACAGTGCCTGTGCCCTTGCCAACCCAGCTTAAATTTCTTAACGCCGAAAATCTACAAGGCGGAAATTATTATCGTCATTCCGAGACTTTGCAGAGGCCTCGCAAAGAGATCTCACAATGACGAGACGGCCGCACCTTAGCCCTGCCCAAAAGGTCCGCAATGACGGAAAGTAATTTCGAGAATTATCATTTTAAATATGCAGAAACCAAGTTGACAGAATTCAATTAATAAGAGCATTTTTACTTTTTTGCTATAGTGCATGTCCCGAGCAGTGAAACGAATCGGGATCAAAAAAGCAAACAACCTGTCCTGATGCGTAGCAAGTCAGGAGAAAAGCCCGCCGCTGTGTATCTTTTCGGCTAAAATTCAAGGCCTTCCGCACACAGGCAAACTCCTTATTTTTGGTTAAAGTGTTTGCGTTGCTTTTTTAATAATTACTATACCAAAAACTTCGTCAAACAGTGCCTGTGTCCTTGCCATCGCCTCTTAAATTTCTTAACGTCGAAAAGCTACAAGGCGGAAGTTAAGATATCCGTCATTCCGAGACTTTGCAGGGGCCTCGTGTAGAGAAAGTCGAAGGAATCTCAACAATGGGATGAGATTGCCACACCCTTTTCCTACGCTACAACTCCACAAGAAAGGGGTCGCTATGACGATATAACGATATTATTAGCATAATTATAACTCGAATTGAGGTTTTAAATAAAGGACAGTATATCTATACCGAGGCTTTCACCATTTCGATTGTTACTTTTTTGCTGCAGGCCTGTCCTGATCCTAGTCAGTGGCCAAAAAAGTAACCCAAAAACCCCGCCGCTGAGTATCTTTTCGGCTAAAATTTAAGGCCTCCTGCACACAGGCAAACTCCTTGTTTTTGGTTAAAATGTTTGCGTTGCTTTTTTAATAATTACTATACCAAAAACTTCGTCAAACAGTGCCTGTGTCCTTGCCATCGCCTCTTAAATTTCTTAACGTCGAAAAGCTACAAGGCGGAAATTGATTTTTAATAAGGCCAGAACCCGATTCAGTTTTATGAAAAATTCGTCATTCCAAGAATTAAAATTAACAAGGTCAGAAATTCAGAAGACAATTTTAAATGCAGCACTCCAGCAGAGTGCAATCTTTGTAGCCCTGGGTAAGCCGACGAAGGAGGTGCCACCCAGGGTGTTAATCAGTTGGCTTTTTTGGGCATTAGCTTATAGTAAGCTCAATAGTGAAACCGGCTTTTCGCTAATGCCAGTGGCTCCTTAACCCTGGTTTTTAAAATCCGTCACCAATAGACTTTGCAGTGGCTTTAGGTATAGAAAGTCGAAGGAATCTCCAAGGTGATGAGATTGCCACACCCTTTCCCTGCGCTACACCTCCCCAAATAAGGAATCGCAACGACACATCAATTTATATCGGAATCGTGAATATTGAAGTGCTATGACTGGGCCTAAACACAAAGTGACATTAAGTCTTGTAATAGGAGTTTCTTTTTAGCTAGATTTTCACCCCATCACTACATAACCAACTCACTCCATCACCAGATCACATCATCACCCCATCAAGGTGCATAATAATAATTGAATCTGCCAAGTGGGGCAACGTCACCATGTAGCAGAAAGTCCATTATTTCACCACCTGCTTGCATATTATCTGACCATTTGAACTCAATATTTACCTTCCCATTCAATTTTAATACCGTTTTGGGTACAGCTATTTCCATCTTATTGACAGACATCTTCCATTTCAAACTGTCTACTTTTTCCCAATTCCAACCCCCAGTATTCTTCTCAATAGTGGCTTTCTCACCAGGATTTGATCGGTTAATAACATAATCATAGCCTTCCCAACCAGTATCTCCATTGCGATCAGTGTCGATGAATAACCTCATCCAGGCAGGATCATCAGATGGGCTTAGTGCATTTGAGGTTTCTACATAAAAGTAGAGATTGTCTTTATCACTGGCAACTTTACTAGCCACTATATCATTTCTACCAGTGGTATTTTTATACACTAAATCTCCCCAACCTCCACTATTCCTTTTAAGGGTATTTCCTTTATGAGACTTGAATTTCGGAGACACCGTTTCCCAATCCACAAAATTACCATCAATGCTAATTTTTTTGTTCTGGGTGAATTTAGGAGGCTTGGATACTCCTTTAAACTTTCGGATATTGGCTACCATCTGATAGTAATAATTGTCCCCATGTCCACCCTTCATGGGCTCTATGTCTCGGCTGTGCTCCTGATTGTATTGGTCTGGAAAGGCATTGTGCTGTTGCTGCCACTCTTCGTACCTTCCGGCAATCCACTCGTTCCAACCCGTGATGAATACAAATTCCGGATCAAGCACAAAAGCCCTTTCCCATTGTTCTTGAAAATTCAAACCATAATTGACAGCATCAGGATCCTCCGCATGACCATTTGTATCCGTATAACTTCTGCCAAAAGATCCCGGTGCATTCATTGCGGTTAACCCTCTGTCTTTTGACCAATTTTGTGAGACTCCCACGGTCACTTGCTCAAATCCACCATTCTTATCACTAACAAAACCGTGTTGTGGTGCTATTTCTAACCAACCCCAGTGGTCTTCTCTCTTCGGCCCCTTATTGTAAACAGGTTGGCCAGGTCTGAAAGTAAAAAACGCTCTAATTTCCTGATGCAATTTACTGGTTTCAGGATCTCCTTCAACAGCTGTAAAACGGTCAGGATAGCCCATAATTAATGGCTTACCTTTCCAATAAAACCAGAGATCCTGATATAACCCCGGTTTGTAAAGCTCTTCATACAATTCTTTTATCGCTTGGTAGCTACCATCTGTTGGCCAAAAGGCCATCATAAAAGCAATCTGAGGAGTTTTTATGCCATTCTTTCTTGCTTCAGTAAAGACTTCAGCCAATGCCATATAAGATTCCTTCCAAGTAAAGGAGCCATTGGTACAATCAAACATGACCATGTCTACACCTGCATCGGCCAGCATTTCAGCATGCTTGTACAATACCCAACGATCGGTATCTAAATAATAACCATAAAGTGGCTCCGACCAAAAGAAGGCTCCTGCCTCTTTTCGTGTGGGCCAAATGGGATCATTGTAATCGTTAATCGCTTCAGGCTTTTTTTCCAGAATTTCACTGGCATTAAATGCTTTAACACTGTTTTTTGATTGTTGGGTATGCCAGGTCCAATAAAAAATACCGACGAATTTATCCTCTTTTAGCTCTCCCACCTCTTCATATCCGGGAAGTGAGCGCCCCAAAGCATCCGTTGCAGGGAGATTAGAGCTATAATTGATTAGTTCATTTTGTGCTTCTACCTTTGGGTGAACTGCCAAAACTAATATAAGCGCAATGACATAGATATTGATTTCAGAAAGTTTCATTTTATTTCTTTTAAGTGTCTTACCTCATCCCAAGATGAAATACCTATTATTTCTTTTGCAAATTCAATTGATGATCTCTCTTGATCAGTACCAAGATCTTTGTACACAAACCAGACGGGTTTTTTACCGGCAGGATCCTCTTCATCGTCTGGGAATCTTCTAAGACCTATTCTTAAACCACCTTCCCCCCTATTGTCCAGCCAATTGTGAAACTGGAAAGCGTCAATTCCATCCAAAACCTCCATTTTCTTCCACACATAAGCAATACTGGCTGCCTGTTCATTCAAATGTTTAGGCGAATAATCTCTGGAATTAGGCCCCTGTTCTGAGAGAAAGACGGTGCGCTTGGTTCTATTCTTAAATTTGACATATGGCTGTTTTACCCAAGCGTCTAATACTTCAATGTTTTTGAAGGTAATCAAAGGTGTATCGAAACTGAAGGTTGCTTTCTTGTCCAACCAACTCTTGGGCTCAAACAGTGATTCCGGATACGGATGATGGGCAACCCCCCAATCAAAGTCTCCTTCAAGGTCGCTGTATTTGATAAGCATTTCCAGCAAGTCTCTAGATAAATAAAAATGCTTATCAACCGTCCAGTTCCAATAATGAGTAAGGGTAATAAAAGCTTTAGAATGTGCATTGTACTGCTTGGCAATATTATTAATTAACCGAAGCGATTTATGGTAGGTGTCCATAAAAGTAAGGCTATCCGTTTCTCCCATATTTGTCCAGACCCAGCCTGCATCCACTTCGTTATGAACGATCCAATGGTGAACTCTTCCATGACCTTCTGATGGATCACTGTATCTTTGGGCCAAAAAATCCATGGCAGCTGCATATAGATGAACTGCCTCCGGATCAGTAAAATTGGCCATGCTATAAATACCTGAAGGTTCGCAATCAGGATGTTCCATAATGGCTCCAATCTCCTTATCAGGCGTATTAACAGCCTTATCTATCAACACTATCGCAGATGTAATAACCTTTCTTTTAGCGGATTCTTTTAGCGCCCTATCATGTTTTTCTACCCATTGCTTATCTGCATAATAATCCTTACCCCCGTAATTAAAGGTGATGGTTTTGTCAGAGGGCGCAGAACGTAACATTTTGGAAATCCACATATTAGTAGTGATACTTCCTATTCCCAAGGAGTCCAAATCACTCACATAATCGTTGCTATGAAAGTTGCCTAAGCCTTTTTTGTTTTTCAATACAGCCGCTGTTGAGCTAAAAACTGGCTCGATTTTATCCATATAACGAAGATGCGACTGCAAGTCAACACCGTTGTATTGCTTCTTTACGATTGCCCAACCTGACAGCAGGCCATCTCTCATAAAATCATCTTGGAATGTAAATCTTGGCACTTTAATCTCAAACTCTCCTTGCGATTGTGCTATTGGGTAAATTGATTCAAAATTAGCAGCTTTGGTCACCTGTACATGCATGGGAACTTCTGCCACATAGTAATTAGGGCTGGTTTTGGAAAGAAAACCTTTTATAATTATGGCAGAATCCAGAACATTCACCTCTCTAATTGAATTCTGGAAATTCGTATTTAAATAGTTCAACAATTCAGCTTTGTAAGCCTCTTTTTCTTTCATCAACAGCTCTTGGTCTAGAGATCTTTGAATTTCACTTGCATTGGGTCGTCTGAAACGAAAGTTTCGGAACTGCCCAGCATATCCTGCACCTCCACCAAAATCCATTCTTATGACATCTCCTTTCTTCCCCCAACCTTTAGGTAAGGCATCTTTTACATCAATAGCATAACTACTCCAACCTTCCCGAATGCCCAATGATGCAATTATACTGAAGTTTTCATCCATTGGGGGGCCAAAGAAAAGCTGAAAATTATCAAGGTACTCCGTAGAAAAATACTCGAAAGTGAGAATTGTCTCTTCATTGTCAATTTCAGCTATCAATGGAGCAGTAAAGAGATAAGGATCAGAACCCAATGCTGTTATCTCATAATTTCCTGGTTCACCTATTTCCACCTCAATATTGTGTGAATTTTCCTCGGATATAAGTAAAGTACCTTGTTGCCCAATGGAACTCGAAACCGTTAAAACAAAGAATAAGATGGTTATAATAGTCTTCATTTTATTCTTTTATAATGTAGTTTAACCTACCTCCCGGTGCCACATCTCCATTGACATACCAATCAAGGGGATCTGTATTGTCCTGCATGTTATCAGACCATTTAAACTCCAGATTTAATACCTCCCCTAATCTATCATCAATCGACCTAGGCAACGTAATCATCATTTCATTGCCAGAAATCATATGGACTACCTGGCTTATGGTCTCCCAATTTCCCTTTCTAAACTTTTGTAGTTGATTCCCACGAACTATTCTAAAGTCGTACCCCTTCCAACCTGTTTCAAAATCTCTGTCAATATCAAGATAAAGTCGCATCCAATTGTTGCTATTATTCTCTGATATAGACTTGGTGGTTTGGGCATAAAAGAAAATGGATTGATTGTCCCTCGCCACTTTTAAAGTCTGAAAATCATTTCTTCCTGTAAAATTGGTGTAAGTTACCGTTGGTTCTGATTGTGCTCCCGGGTGGTTTCTAGGATCTGTTTCACCGATATAGTCCGTAAATTTCACATTGACTTTTTCCCAATCTTTTAGTCCTGTAATGGTTTTATCCATCCCAAAAGTCATGGGTGCTTCTCCTCCTTTGTATCTCCGAACATTTCCAACCAGTTGCATGTAGTAATGGTCTTTCAGTCCACCGGTTCTGGTTGGTTCAATGTCTCTACTGTATTCCGGGCTTGCCTGGTCGCAAAACCAAGAGTGTTCTGGGTTATCGTCATGACTTTCAAATTTCGTGGCAATCCACTCATTCCAGCCGGTTACAAATACAATTGGAGGATCTACCTTGAGGACATTGTCCCATTGTTCCTGAAAATTATATCCCATTACAATGTCTTCTACTGGATTCCCTTTTTTCCCACCACGAAAACTCCTGCCCCAGTTGTCTTGGTTGCCGTAGAAGGCAGACCCTCCCATCCCTGCGGTGGGATTGGGATGCTGGGCCACAGAAACGTTCATAATTTCAACCTCCCCTTTATGGTTTTTGTGCACCATTTGTGATCGCTGAAATTCTATCCATGGCCAGCTGTTTTCTTTATAGGGTTCGTTGGGCCATTGGGATTCCCTAATGGTGAAGAAATCTCCGGCTTCTTTACCATTTATTTCTTTGGAATGTCCCAAGATCATAGGTTTTCCATCTAGGTAATACCAGGAATCTGGATGGTAATATTTTGCCCCCTTTTTATAAAAAGTCTCATACACTTCCTCCATGGTGTCCCCAGAGGAAGTGTTGGTATAAAAGACGATTTTAGGAGGATTTTTCCCTTGTTGCCTTATGGCATCCATAGCATTCAACAAGACATTTGCTCGGTCAGCATAAATCAACCGATTGGTGGCATCAATTACCAAAAGATCCACTCCTGCATCTGTAAGCAATTGAAGGCTCCTTAAATGCACCCAATAGTCATCTGCTTTATAATAGCCATACAGGGGTTCTCCCCAATAATACATTCCCCCACCGCCCCAATGTGGATTGTCAAAATCATTCAACACCTCCGGGTGTTGTGGGATAATTTTACTGAGGTCATAATTTATGGCCGATGTATTGTCCCCATGCCATAAAAAATAGAACATGGCAACCGTACGTTCCTTTTTATCTCCTATTTCCGCATAAGTAGGCAATGTTCTACCCAAATCATCCGTACCTCCTGTTTCTTGCGCTTGAGCAAAGGTTACAACCCCTAACAAAACGCCGAAATAAAACATTGCTTTTCTATTGAATCTGGTGAATAAATTTGAATCCATTAATCTAGCCATCCTGGATTTTGCCAATTTTCACCTGTTAAACCCACAATTTTATTGACCTCCGCTTGATCAATCGGATACCTCAAATATTTATCAGCTGCCGAGCCCCTGTTATCAAAACGGAACCGTTGGTAATTGGTATCCCCCTCCTCATTGGTAATCCGCATACCGGTAACAAACTTGTCTGTTTCATTCAGAATATTCCATCTCCTCACATCAAAAAACCTGTGCTCTTCAAAAGCCAGTTCAATTTTTCTTTCATTTCTGTATTTTTCTTGAAATTCTGAAGCGCTCATTCCTGAAGGAAAATCAGGCATTCCTGCCCTCTCCCTTACGGCATTAACAGCATCTCTTGCGCTCATGGAAATACCATTGGAAGAAATGACTACATCAGGTCCACTTGATTGATAGGCCGATTCAGCAAAATTGAGGTAAAGCTCAGCTAATCGAAACAGCCTGATTGCACCATCTCCATTGTTGTTTAATCCAGATTGATAATTGTTGAATTTTCGTAAATAGTAACCTGTTCTTGTATTTCTTCTGTTGGTACTGGATATTTCTTCTGCACCTCCTACAAAAGTTTCTACCTTCTTTCCCTCCGGTTGGTCTAAATATCTTACAGCTCCATTATAGTATATGGAGACATAGAATCTTGGATCTCGATTTAAATATGGATTCTCAGGGTCATAACCAGAATTTGGATTGACAATAGGAACCAATTTATCGGAATCAGAATATCCCAATATTGGACTTTGTCCATTGCTCATTTCGTAGCTGTCTACCAGACCCTGTGTGGGACAGGGGCCTGTTCTTTCCATACCATCATTGGTAGGTAAACCTGCATATTTCCAAACCTGCATTTGATCACCCCAATGGTAAATGGTTTCCTTATCCACTGCGCGCTGATCATTGGAACTTGTAATAAAATAAAGCGCATAGGCATTTTGAGCAATATCTGCTGAAGTTTCTATATTAAACAATTCGTAGCCATTGTTTAAACATTGACTGAGCGCCTCCGCATTAATTGCTGTCGCATCCTCCCAGGAATAAGTACCATCCGACCATAAATCACTGGCAGCATAGGTGACTGCCTGAGATTTGATCGCATAAGCCACCGCACGGGTCATTATTCCATACTGATTGTCGTATATATCCCAAGAGAAACCATCTCTGCCAGCCGGAAAAGATAAAGCAATATCACAATCTTTCAGAATGAAATCCACGACTTCAGCAAAGGATGCTTTAGTGTCAGTAGAAAAATCATGTCCAATCTCTAAAGGGGTATTAAAAATGGGCACACCTCCATACCTTTTGATCAATTGAAGATAATACAGGGCCCTCAAGGTGTGAGCCTGTGCTTTCCACGAGGCTTTTTCTTCCTCTGTAGCATAAACTGTAGCGGTTTCAATATTTTCAAGAAAAACATTGCACTTTCGTATCCCTTCGTACAAGCTATTCCAAGGACTGCCATCTGCAGAATAACTAGGGTAGGACGTCGGCGTAACATTCCCCCCATACCAAACCACATAATTTGAGCCCGGAGTCACATCATCTGCATCTTGGGCTTCGTCTGTATAAGATGCCCTGTCCATATAGGGTTTGGGAGCATATCCATAACAAGAGTTGAGGTATCCTCTGGTTCTGTTATAATCACTGAAAACTTCATCCATTGTTATCCTGCCGTCGCTAGGCAAATCCAATTGATCATTACAGGCAAAGCTGGTAATGAAAATGAAGAAAATAAATATATATTTTATATAATTCATAGCGCTAATTATCAAAATGTTACACTTAATCCCAGATTGTAAACTTTATAAACAGGAAAGCCTGAATAGCCACCTCCTTCAGGGCCAAAGTCTGAAGTTTTCATTTTATCCCATGTTAGGAGGTTTTGTCCACTAAGGAGTACCTTTGCATGTTCTGATCTGAAAATTTTGGAAACTGTAAGTGGTAAAGTATAGCCGATTTCCAGGTTTTTAAGTCGGATATAAGACCTGTCAAAATTCACGAAATCACTTGGCTCATGGTTGACAGACTTGGCCAAAGAAAGTGCCGGCCAAGTGATGAGTTCATTGTTTGCATAGCGCTCTTCTGTCCATGCATTTTGATGCATACTACCAAATATCCCATCAAATTCAGTTTCCCATATTCCTGTTCCTCCTATAAGTGAGGAATAATTTCCTACTCCTTGAAAAAGGAAGTTAATATCAAAAGCTCTATAGGTTATTCCACCTGATAATGCATAAGTAGTACGCGGAATAACACCATTTCCAATCGGGGCATAATCCCTTTCGTCAATTTTACCATCACTATTTAAATCTTGGTAGATCAAATCTCCTACCCTAGGTATACCAAATCCGTAACTCAAATTGCTTTCATTCAATTCTTCCTCAGAATTAAAGAATCCATTACCATTGGAGTAATCCACCAAATAGCCAAACTCTTGTCCGAATGAATAGCCTTCCTCCCGCTTTCTATAAGCATAGTCATCAGTTCGTTCAGCTTCATTCCAATTGATGATTTTGTTTTTATTGTAACTAAACATCCCTCCCAGATAGGCAGAAAAGTCTTGATTAAATACTTTCCTGTAGTTGGCAACAATTTCAAAACCTTTATTCTCAAATTGCCCCCCATTGATTTGAGGGTAATTATCCAATGGTACACCTTGGTATGCGGGTATGGTTGCCAATGCGCTCACGATCATATTGTCCATGCGCTCATCGAATATATCCACAGAAAGGGAAAGTGCATTAAACAATCCCAAGTCTAAACCAACATTTGTTTTAGTAGAGATTTCAGCCCTTATGTTGGGATTCCCAACCTGGTTTTCATTGACAATGTACTGAAGGTAAGGAATAAGCCCCCCACGACTTGCGGTCACATTGTCCAGATAAGCATACCTAGCGATTCCCGTTTGGTCATTGGCTGTTTTACCATAAGAGGCACGCAGCTTCAAATTGCTTAACAAGGTGGCTGAAGAGGTAAAGGCCTCATTGGATACAACCCATGCACCCGCTACAGCAGGTGTAGTGGTAAACCTAACGGCTCTGGCATATTGTTCAGACCCAGAATAGCCTACCACTAATTTTAATAGATACCTGTCATCAAAAGCGTAATT
This sequence comes from Cyclobacterium sp. 1_MG-2023, assembly GCF_030546805.1. Taxonomy (GTDB): domain Bacteria; phylum Bacteroidota; class Bacteroidia; order Cytophagales; family Cyclobacteriaceae; genus Cyclobacterium. The sequence goes on from NZ_JAUOPC010000020.1 coordinate 23,381, forward strand.
CCCCTCAATTCCTGAGCTAATCCGGTTATAGGGCAATAGGCCAGGTGAAGAATTGTCTGCCTTGGTTAGGTTTTGGTAAAACATGTAGGCCATTCCTGACACCTTGTTTAAACCAAACTGGCGTTGGTAGTTCAATGCAGTATTATAGGACAAGTGATAGTAATATTGATGTCCTTTGCCATAAGCTAAAGGGGTATTCTGTTCTGATCCTTTCTTGACAAATCCCAATTCATTAAAATCATCCGTTCTCAACCAACGTTCATAATTCTGAGTGGTGCCTAAACTGCCAACAGAGTTGGTTTGGTAAGCGAATACACCAGAAAGGTTTAGTCCATCGGTAAGGAAATCCATGTCCAGGTCTAAGCCAAACTGGGAAGCTATGTTGGTTACTGTATGGTTATAATAACCTGATCTATTTAACATTCCATAAGTAGGAGATGAAACCCTCTCTGTAGTCACAACCTGACCTGCACCAGGAAAAGGCTCTCCATCAGCAGTAAGGTCAGGAATAACTGGGCCAAACATTGTAGGAGGGATTTGAAAAATGCTACTATAAATACTCTGATTGCCTACTCCCGGGGTATGCTCTCGTTTGATATTTCCACTTAACCTTACGAAGCCTGACAATAGTTCATTAAACTTCATATCCACATTTGAACGGAAATTGACCCAAATATTTTTAGGGTTTGGATCGTATTTGGTTTGTTCCGTTTTAAATTGGCCACCCTGGTGCATAAAGTTGACATTGGAGAAAAACTGAACCTTCTCATTTCCTCCGGTAACATTTACCCCTACCCTTTGCATGGTAGCATAGTCTTTTACAAATCTGGAATACCAATCATTACTGGGGTAGTTGGGATTGTTCCCATTTTGAAATTCTTCAATTTCATTGTTAGTAAACAAGTATTCATCGCCAAACCCATCGTTAAAAGCGGCCTGATTTCTCATTTGAGCATATTCAGCGGCTGGATAATACATTGGCTTTGTTGTTACTTCCTGTACAGAGTGATCTAATCTTGCTTTGACCTGAAGTGGACCTTTTCTACCTCTCTTGGTGGTGATTACAATTACACCGTTTGCTCCTTGAATGCCATAAATGGCTTGGGTGGAAGCATCTTTTAATACAGTTATTGTATCGATCTCATTGGCTGAAATGTATTCCAAAATTTGATTGCTATTATAAGAGACAGGGATACCATCAATCACGACCAAAGGACCATTTTGTCTAGCACCAGAAATTCCTCTTACAAATAAATCAGTACTGGCCCTAGACAATTCGGAGAAGGTTTCTTGGGTAGTTAATCCTGCAAACCTTCCGGAAAATGTTTGGCTAAGATTTGCTACAGGAGAACGTTCAAGCTCCTCTCCTGACACAGTGGCTACTGATCCTGTGAGCGCTCTTTTTGACAGCGTGCCATAACCCATAGAAACGACATCATCTTGACCATGACTGTCAAAAGCCAGTTCAAGATCAATGTCAAGCCCATCCTCAATTTGCACCCGCTTATTTGCAAAGCCGCGGGCTTCAAAAAGCAGAAACTCTTCAGAGGTAGGTAAGCTTATGGTATAATTGCCTTCAAAGTCAGTGTATGTTCCCTGATTACCGGATGCTGAATTTATCAATACTCCCGGTATAGGTTGTCCCAATTCATTTATTACTTTGCCGCTAATGGTAGTCAATGCCTCTTGAGCAATTAAATGGCTACTTTGGAGGTAAAACAGCATGCACAGGAAACCTAAAGTAAGTTTTATAATATTTATATATCTTTTCATTTTGAGTTCATTATAGTCTTTCAGAAAAACTTATAGGCAAAATTTTACCAACCTGGCGTTTGCCAATTGGTTCCTGTAATCGATTGAAGTCGATTGGCCTCATTAAGTGGAATGGGGACATGTAAAAATTTATTGGTATAATTTTTACGTTCTACCTCTCTTACATTTCTTCTACTATAGGTATAAGTTCCATCTTCATTTCTGATTATCTCAGCTCCGGTTATCCATCTATCTGTTTCAGAAAGATCTCCTTCAGGAGAAGACCATCTTCTTACATCAAAATACCTGTTTTCTTCCAATGCCAATTCCACCCTTCTTTCATTTCTAATCCTTAGAATCAATTCTTCTTGTGTAAGGGTTTGGGGCAATTCCGGCATATTAACTCGTGATCTAATTTCGTTTGCAGCAGCAGTTGCCTCCATTAAATGTCCTGCCTCGGCTGCAGCTTCAGCCAGGTTGAGTATTATCTCTCCCAATCTGTAATATTTCCAGTTGGCTCCTCCTACAGGGTTATCTCCTCCAGAATTTGGATGCAAAAATTTCCTTTGGAAATAGCCTGTTCTGGTAGCCCTCCTAACCGTAGGATGAATACCCGTTTGAGGCTCTCCCACATAGGTTGCAATGACCCTTGTTCTGTTTCCAATCCCTGCAGGATAATTTTCAAAAGACTCCGGAGCTTCAGCAAAATTCCATAGTGATTTTCTCTTGGAACCGTTGTAATAGATTGAAGCATAGAACCTTGGATCCCTGTTTGCATATGGGTTTTGTGGATCATACAATGTATTGTCCGGATTGTAATTTGGGTACAGGTGTTGCTCGTCTAGGTATGGATTTTGTAAATTCAAAATTGGCTCGCCATCTATAGTCTCATATGCATCAACCAACTCCTGAGTGGGACATGTTCCTGACTTGTAGCCATCCTGAGCCCCTATCCCATCAATGTTCCAAATGTTCCCCTGGCCTTCTCGGCTTTGGTAGATGGTCTCTTTGTCCACAGGGTTAGCAGCATAAGCGGTAGTTTGGGTGAAATACTCATTGTATAAAGCGGCATAAGGATTCTTTTCTTCGCCAATATATGCCACATCAGACAAGTAAGTCTGGGGTAAGTTCACTTGATTATACAATTCATAACCATTGTTTTTTAAGTTTTGAACTGCGTTCAGGTTAATTTGGTAAGCTTCTTCCCAATGGTTTTGGCCATCGTTATACAGAGGGCTTGCGGCAAATAAAATGGCAGTAGACTTGATGGCTTCAGCCAAAGCTTTATTGACCCTACCTGCCTCACCTCCGGATGTAATTCTATAGGGCAATTCATCAATTGCTATGGCTGCATTACAATCTTCAAGAATAAATTGTACTACCTCAAAATAAGATGATTTTTCTACTTTCGAAAAATCATCTGAAAAGTCGTAAGGTGTTCTAACAATAGGAAGACCTGTTCCATACCATTTCAGCAATTCCATGTAGTAGTATGCTCTCAGTACATGCGCTTCTGCCTTCCATCTTTTCCTATCATCGGGATTGTCTACTGCTGCTTCATCAATTCGCTCTAGAAACATGGCTAGGTTACGGATAGAACTCCAGTATTTGTCCCAATAGTCACCATTGTTATCATTGGACCATTGGACTGATGGATGATTGGCTGCCGAAGCATCCCCATTGTACATTCTTCCTGAAGTCAGCCAAGATTCGGCCTCAGCGTCAGTATCCCAAGATTCATCACTCCAGTTCACAGGACCTCTACTCCAAAAGAAATACCGAGTACCTTTGGTCGGTAGGTTACTGTAACAACTATTGAGAAATGCCCCAACCTTATCATTGTCTGAAAACACTTCTTCAAGTGAAATTTTACCATCGGGTGCCATGTCCAGTACATCTGTACAGGAAAATGTCAAAAAGACCGATAGCATTATTGCCAGGTATAAATTTATTAATTTCATCGTTAATTTTGGGTTTAAAAGGTGGCGTTAAAACCAAAGTTCACCATCTTGGTAACCGGGTACCCGATGGAATCATTATTTTCCGGATCAAGATGACCCATTCTTAAATTGTCCCAGGTCAATAAGTTTTGACCACCTAGGTAAACCCTAAGTGAACTCATGCCTACCACCTGTGTCAGGTGGTTTGGGAGGGTATAACCTATGTCAATATTTTTCAATCTCACAAAGGACCTGTCCATAATAAAAAAGTTATTTGCGGTATGGTTCGTCGTACTTCTGGTACTCAGTGCAGGATAGGTAATTTCTTCCCCGGCAGCGTATCTTTCAGGTGTCCAGGCATTCTTATGGTAATCAAAATAGGTTCCTTGGATTATATTTTCATATACTCCCTGAGAACCATAATTGCGAGAATATTTTCCCACACCTTGGAAGAAAATTGAAAAATCAAATGCTTTGTACTGGAGATTGACACCTGCACCATAGGTTACTCTTGGAATGGATGAATAGCCAATTGGGGTTCTGTCCTTATCATCGACAGTACCATCATCATTTAGATCTTTGTATATAAAATCACCGACCCTAGGCTCTCCGAAACCGTACTGTGTATTTTCTCTATAGGTATCCAATTCCTCCTGGGAATTAAATATACCGTTTCCATTTTCATAATCAATTTGGTAACCCCAATTTTGACCTATTGAATAACCCGTACTGCGGTACCTGTGTACATAGGAATCATCCCTAATTTGTTCATCTATAAATTTGACAACGTTGTGGTTGTAACCATAATTACCCCTGATATTGATGTTGAAATCCTCAGCCAACTGCTTTCTATAAGACAACTCCAGTTCGAAACCACTGTTGTCAACTTCACCCATATTGACTTTAGGAATATTACCTAAAGGTACTCCTTGAAATGCAGGCACAGTGCCTCTGGAAATAAGAATATTCGTTCGGTTCTCTATAAAATAATCAAATGAAATATCAAGTTGGTCCATAATCCCCAGATCGATACCATAATTTTGCTTGTCCGCTATTTCCCAAGTAATGTTAGGATTTCCCAGTAAACCCTGACGAACTCCCTGTCCCCTTCCTAAGCTAGGTAAGGGCCCTCCACTCATGGTAATGTCACTCTGGTACAAAAATCTGGAAGAGCCCATTTGATCATTTCCTACTCTTCCATTTGATACCCTGAACTTAACATTTGTAAGAACTGGATTGTCCAATAAGAAATTTTCGTTGCTTAATATCCACCCCACAGATACCGCCGGAAAAAAACCGAAGCGTTTTCCAGGCGCAAATTGCTCAGAACCATTGTAACCAATATTTACTTCAGCCAGGTACTTGTAATCGTATTCGTAAGTAGCCCTAGCTGCAATTCCTAATACATTAAAAGGGATCTCTCCTGCCGTCGATTCCCAATTGTCTCTTTGGGCCAAGATCAAACCACTCACTCTATGTTTGTCATTAAAAATCCTAGCATATTGAATTGCTGCTTGCAGATTAATATTGTACCTAGAATCTGCTCCCTTTTCCAAGGTGAGCAAAGATTCATCTGGTCTTTTGACTGCATAGCTCAATTCATCCGTATCAGGATTGACCTCAGCTAAAAACAACCTCTCTGACTTACTTCCCTGCATGGCTGTGGTTGCACGGGCATCATAAGAAACCATACCCCTTACACTTAAACCTTCCGTAACCATATTGCTTAAATCGAGTTCCATGCCTAAAGATGAGTTCAGGTTTGACCTTACCTCATTTCTGTACCCATAACGGTTCATTACTTCAAATGCTGAGCGATCCATATATCCGGGATCCACTATCTGGCCAGGGGCAACCCCAAACCCATCAATAGTTGTTGGGCCGGGTGTAATAGGTAAAATGGTTTGCGCTTGATAAAAAAGATCCCTCATCATCCAGTTGGTATCTCCTCCTCCATAAAGCCAAGCTGAAGGCATATTAACTTGTTCTATATAACTACCGATATTCAAGAATGCCTTAAAAGACTCACTGATCTTATAATCGATATTTGCTCTGAAATTATACCTTTTCATCCAGGAAGAAGGATCATAGCCCAACTGAGATTTAGGTTCAGTATTTAAATTTCCACCTTGATTTAAGTAAGCACCATTCACAAAATAAGTGATTTTGTCGGTGCCTCCTCTTGCACTCACGTTGACTCTGGTCTGTGGGGAATATCTGGAGATAAATTCGCGGTAATAATCATGATTGGGGTACATGTATTGACGAACCATGGCTTTTTGGGCATAATCAGGATCATTAGGATCCAGGCCTAGTAAGGGGTTAGCATATTTGGCCATCACATCCTCACTAAAAAATGGCGTGGTCATTCCATCATTTCGGCCTGCCTCATTTCTGAGGTTCATGTACTCCAAAGACGTCAATCTTTCCGGCTCATAGGTAAAGGAACTATAGCTTTGATCAAGGCTAATGTTCAATTCCATTTCACCAGGTTTTCCTCTCTTGGTGGTAATTAATATTACCCCATTTGCACCTCGCACACCAAACACTGCAGTGGCTGAGGCATCTTTAAGTACGGTGACAGATTCCACCTCATTGGCATCCAAGGTTCTTATGTTATCCCTTGGCACCCCATCAATTAAAATCAATGGGCTTCTCCCATTAGTGGTAGCAGCACCTCTTAAATATAAAGTTGCATCATCCTTTCCTGGCTGACCTCCACCGGATTGGATAGAAGTCAAACCGGGTAGCCTTCCTGCCAAGGCATTGGCCAAACTTGGAGAAGAACTTTTAACCAATTCATCGGAAGAAACAGAACTTACCGCACCAGTTACTGAAAGTTTTCTTTGTTCGGCATATCCCACTACAACGACTTCTTCTAGGGCGGACTCATCTTCTAATAGAATTACGTCTAAGGTCGTTTGATTGCTTATATCAAAGGATTGGTTTTGAAAGCCTATATAAGAAAATACAAGTGTATCTCCAGATTCTACTTGAATCGAATACGTCCCATCAATACTCGTTACAGTACCTTTGCTGGTACCCAAAACAGAAACAGTTGCACCAGGAAGCGGTTCACCCGATTGATCCTTGACTGTTCCAGAGATGGTCACGGGATCCCTCAATAGATTTTCGGACCCAGTTTTCACCTTAGCAACTTTGACATCAATCGTGTTATTAAATTGTCTGAAAAGCAAATTAGATTGAAGGCTAACTTCAATCAAGAATTCTTCAACTGTACCTTTCTGCTTGTTAAAGGATAAAACAGATGATTTTTTGAGCGTCTTTTTATCATAGGAAAATCTAAAAGACGATTGTCGCTTTACCTCATTGAAAAAGGAATAAAGGTCCATTTTTTTTCGGGAGAGGTTTACCTCCACCTCATCTATATTTTTATACTGGCCCTTTGCTTGTATGATACTGGTAAAATTTACCACCATCATCTGGAATATTAATCCATACAAGAAGCCTTTGGACAACATCATAATTGTCTTAAGTAATATTTTTTTCATATTTTTAAGGGTTTATTGGATTTTATTCAATACGCAGGGTCTTTAGATGGTCCCATTCCCCAATGTTTTCCATCTTTAGACCTCACACTGCCGGTTGGATTTATCCAACCGGTTTTATTAAGGTGGTATTCTGGGAATCCTATTTTTAAAATTTGATTGTGACATTTTTTCCTTTTAGTTCATATTCAAAATTCTGTACGTAGGCCATACTCTTCAATACATTTGCAAGGCTTTGCTTATGGTATTCACCCGAAAATTCCCAAGAGGCATTTGTAGTATTTTCAACTTCAATCTTTACCCCATACCAATTTTCCAGTATTGCAACCACCTCTTCAAGATTTGATTTCTCAAATAAAATAGTCCCTTCTTTCCATGATGAAATAGTATGCCTATCAAACTTCCGAATACTTTTTTCACCTGTAATAGGATCTCTATGCAATTGTTCTCCCGGACTAAGAAAGAAATCTTCACTTGTACCTACATTCTCAACCTTCACTTTACCAGTTACCAATGAAATACTAATTTCTGCTTCACCCTTTTCCTTAATATTAAAAGAAGTGCCTAAAGCGGTCGTCACCAACCCCTGTGCGACAACCCTAAAAGGTCTCAGGCTATCTTTCTCCACTTCTATAAATGCCTCCCCTTCTAAAAAGACTTTCCGCTCTGAGGTTCCGAATTTATCTGGAAAAGAAAAAACACTGTTACTGTTTAACCATACCCTTGTTCCATCCGAAAGGGTTAGCTGTAACTTTTCACCTGAAACCGTCTTTTTATGAATCAAAACCACATTTTCAAGTTGGCTTTTTTGTAAGTCGACATTAAAAATTCCCGAGATCCAAGCCAAAGCAAAACCTATCAATAGTATTGCAGCTATGTTAATAATCCATCTATAGTTTTTCTTTCTAATCCGGCTTTCCTCAGGGACTTGGGTTAGTAACTTTTTGCGTAGGTTCTCTTTAATTCTTTCCGAGGCTTTATAATCTTGATACTTTGTCCGCAATAAAATCTCTCGGGCCAACTTAAGTTCTTTTAAATCATCTGGATTTGCATTCATCCATTTAGACCAATAATCATTCAAGTGATCATCTGGATGCTTTACCCAGGCAATAAACTCAGGGTCAGTTAAAAAATCCTCTTTGGTCTTCATCTAATTTATACTGGCTTTACAGGTAAATACCAAGCACCTGCAAAAGAACACCTAAAAAATTTATATTATTTTGAAATATCTTAAACTTTAGAGAAAACGGCTCATAAATTAAACAGCCCTATTGCCCTATTTAAGCGTCTCTCGTAAAAATCCCAAGGCTTTGTACATTAGGTTTCGAGTAGTTTTGACATTGTCCAATCCCATTATTTCCTGAATTTGGGCATAGCTAAAACCTTCATAAAAAAAATAATAAATGATTTCTTTTTTTCTGGGGCTTAAATTCAAAATGGCCTTATTTAATTTCCCAATTCTCTCCATCCCTATTTGTTGATCAATCAACTGTTGTTCATGGGAAATTGTGAAATCAAAATCCTGACAATTCTCTATGCTTACCCGCTTTTGTTCCCACTTCGAAAACTGACGCTGAAGTTTTCTTTTAAGACATTTAAGTAAATAGAATTTGATATTGTCTGTAGGACCAATTTTATGACGTAGGCGTTTCAGGTCAAAGAACACTTCTTGTATACCATCTTCAGTAAGTGATTCGTTTTTTGATAATCGCATACCATAAGCAAAGAGGCTGTCAAAGTATTGCTCATAAATTTGGATAAATGCCGCATCGGCACCATTTCTAAAGTCATCCCATAAAATACTATCCTTTAACAACTTGGAAGGCTCCAAATTATTAAACTCAAGTATTTTACTTGAAAAAGGATCAAGTTTAAATTGAGGCATTTTTGGGTTTATTATTGCTTAATACCTAAATATAAGGATATTTTAAACAGACCCTATTTTAAATTAAAATTATCACATATAAAATAGTACAAATACATTTTACAATAAGCGTAAATTCTTCGAAAACTCCTACCAACACAACATTATACTTTTAACTATCCATTACCAATACATAAACTCCTCCCGGTAATTGCGAAGAATAAACAAATACTCCTTTATCAACAATTTTTTCAAAGCTTTTCCCTTTTTGGTTTAAAAAATAGGGAGCCTTCTTTCCTTTTGCCGGCAATCTTATTTCTGCCGTGGTATTGGCTGGGACGGTGATTGTCCATTCTACTCCTTCCGAGGTTCGTTTCCAATGACTTTTTACCATTCCATAGGGAGAGGAATGTCCTGATTCTACCCATTCCATATCCGAAGGAAAAGAAGGGGCAACAGTAAACTTTTTGAATCCCGGACTTTCATCAGTTGGACGGATACCTCCCAGACCTTTGTAGAAATAATCCCCAATTGTACCAAACATGATATGGTTTCGAGATTGACTGCCATCCCAGTTTTGGAACATGGTGTTGGCAGTCAGCTCATCTACCCAATATCCCCAGCCCGGAAAGGTTCTTTTATTGGCCAATTCAAACAATACATCCTCCTGATGGTAATCCATCAACACATGAATAATGGCTTTGGTCCCCACTACACCCGCATCAATATGCCCGTCTTTAGCTGCAATGGCCTTTAACAAAGCTGTTAACACCAACTCTTCCTTCTCCTCGGGTACCAAACCTGTAAATAATGGTACAGCCTGAGCGGCTTGTCCTCCATGGTCATATTGACCGGTTTGGGCATTAAAATAGGCCTGATTAAATGCATCAGCAATGTTTGCTGCCAATGCCCCATAAGTTTCCCTGTCTTCCTCTTCACCCAAAATACCAGCCATCTTAGCCAGTAAATTGCTGAAATAATGAAAAAAAGCAGTGGATAAAAAGGGTCCTTGGGTAAGGTTTTCTAATTGTTTGTGATCATCAATTCCAAAATTTAAAAGGTAATTTTCAGCATGATCCTCTAGATAGTCTACATATCTTTTCATATTGGGATAATACTTGGCCAGCAATAAGCTGTCTCCTGAAAATCGGTACATCTGCCAAGCTACTTCTAGAAAGGCCCCTTCCCAATGAGGACCATAGCCTCTTTCCCGATCCAGTCCTTGATTGAAAGTATAGCCCCAACCGCTGGTTGGAATTATCCCGGGAAGATCTCCACTTTCTTGCTGCTCATCCACAAAGTCATCCAACCATTTACTGTAAGCCGGCACCATTTCAAAATTGTAATTCCCCATCTCTGCTACCAAGAGCGCATCGCCGGTCCATCCCATTTTTTCCCGGTGAGGGCAGTCGGTGGGATACCCATGGTAATTGCCCAAAAAAGACCAACGCATGTTTTCCTGCAATTGGTTAAACATGGCATTTGAGCTTCTGAAATATCCTTTTTCTGACAAGTCTGTATGCACTACATCAGCCTTAATTTCCAATAAATCAATATCCGGTTCACTTAGGGTAACCTCCATGTATTGGAAACCTTGGTAGGTGAAAACGGGGTGCCAGGACTCCTCTCCCTCACCTTTCAGAAAATACCTGTCTGTTTGGGTATCTCCTGACCAAATAAACCGGCTAAGCTCCTCGATATCCAAAGTACTGTCGGGATAAATTCGTTCACCATATCTGATTTTCACCCTTGAATTGGCTGGTCCTTTTACCCTAAAATTTGCCCATCCGGTTATATTTTGCCCTAAATCATACATCTGGGTACTGTCGTTGATTGCCCAGTGAGTCTTGGGTTCAAGGGATTGAATAACCCTTATCGGAGGCATAACCTGTACTACCATTTTCCCCTTTGGCCCGCTTACTGAATGGGCTGTTTTCCAATTATGCGCTTCAAAACCCGGCATGGTCCAATCCTTCATTTCTTTTCCGGCATCATAAGTCTCCCCATTGTGCACACTATCAAAAAGGATTGGCCCATCCAAGGTGAATTTCCAGCTGTCATTGGTGTAAATCCAATGCTCTTTCCCCTCAGCATCTACGATCTTCAATTGCGCCCTTAGGACAGGTACGCCGCGCCAAGGCGCCTGATCGAAATCCCAGGCTTCCCTTGTATGCTGATTGTACCAGCCATTCCCCAATACCACGCCTATGGCATTGTCTCCATGCTCTAGTAATTCAGTAACATCGTAAACCACATATTTCGCACTTTTATCATAGCGAGTCATGGCAGGATCCAGCACATGATCTCCAACCTTAGTGCCATTGATAAAGGCTTCATAATAGCCTAGACCTGAAATATAAAGTCTTGCAGAATGAATAGGCTTATTTACAGGAAAGTCCTTTCTGAAATAAGGGGCTGCCGTTAATTCAGGTATACTGTCCATAACTTCTGTTGCCGCTATCCATGAAGCTTTCCAATCCTTAGGGTTGGTCAGCCCCATCTCAAACCAGCTGGGTTCGCTTTCATGAACCAGTCTCTTTTCATCTTCAAGGATGACTTTCCAGAAAGCTCTTTTACCCGAGTTAAGGTCTTTTCCGGTATAAGGAATGCCTAGCGATTGAGCAGAGAAAATCACTCCTGAATCCCAAAGATCAGCTTTCCCTAGTTCTAAATCTCTCGGATTTGAGGCCACCAAGATCCGGTAATTTTGTTGGTAAAAACCCGTTGAAACCTCTTTCATCTGCCAACTAAATACAGGGTTTTCTTCTAGGCCCAAGGGACTTTTAAGGTGGTTGGTTTTTAGCTCACAAACTTTGTAGGCTGCTGTTGAGTTACAGGCTAAAACCAAGCCTAACAATAAACAAGAGGTTATTTGGAAAATCCGATTCATAAATTATTTTTTGTTGAAGTGGTATACCTTTCTTCACCGAGGATAGGGTGAAAAGGTAAGAATTTTTTAAACCACCACAATTTTTTATCCGGCATTTTGATATTTTATCGACCGTGGAAATTGCCTAAGTTCAGGAAAATCCAATGTATATTAAATATATACTGCAAGGAGATACACCTACTGAATTACCAAGGCTTCGTAGCACACCAACAGTTAGTTTATGGAAAGTTGGCGACTACAAAATAGGGCTGACAAGAGTCCAAAACAGTGGCATTTATTCAATTAAAATATTGGTTAAAAACGAATCAAAAAATGGCGCGACAGACCATTTGATGACCATAAAAACGTCCTAAGAATGTAATAATAGCTCTATTTCCAAATTCAACGACTTAAAACCCAACCTATTCAATCTAACCTTTAATTAGGACAGAATTCAGTTTTTATTTGTTTATATTACTTTTAATTTGTTAATTAATGACCATTTTGAAATAAACTATCAAGGTATTAAATAATAATACCGATTTATGCAACTATTCAATAACAACTAGTCAAGACTAGTTTGCCATTAGTAAAAGATGAACTATTTGAAATGCTTATTGAACCTATTTTAAGGATATGCTTAACCGAAAAATACATGAGTCGTGGAATTTTCTTAGTGCTGATGTAGGTTCTAGCTTGCTATCTGTTAATGATTTTTATTGAGAAAACAATGAATAAAAGTCTGCTCATTTTAATGTTTAAAAATCAATTGAGACAATTATGAAGTGGAAATGTGCTGAGGCATCCTTTATTTTCTTTGCTAGCTTGAAACCATTAATTTTTCTTTTAATAGGAATTAAACAAACCAACCAAAAAGACTTTACATCCTTTTCAGGTAATATTTGGAAAAGAAAATCCATGATTCTTCCGAATAGCAATGTAATGGAGTTAATCGCCGGTTCGACAATAAAATTCTCTCAGGATTTTTTGACACAATTAGAAAGGCTTATTGGAGAAGCAATTTTTGAAAACACAACATTTGGCAAAGCTGCAATTACACTACAAACGCCCATTGGAGTTGAGTTGCTATTCGACCAAGCCCCCCATAAGAAATTTAGGTTTACTGCAAATTTTGATTTGAGAGAAGATTTAGATAAAGTCCATGAAGCGTCGACCAAATTCAATGCAATTTCCTTGAGGGAGAAAAATAGCAATATCTATTTTATATAAATGAAAGACCAGTAAAAAACCATAGCCTATGTAAAATCCAACAACTAAAAAAACTGCTCCGGTTGCACCCGAAGCAGCGCTGCCTAATCAAAGGCATAGATTCAGTCAATTTCCATTAAATAAACCCAATCTAAAACTATGAAATTTTACTTATCTAGGATGCATCGTGTCCTATTAGAAAATCATGGACTTTATCCTATGAATTGTCAATCATTGGCAGTTTCTTTTAAAACGCTTGGAGTCGGCTTTTTAGTATTTCTATTAATGATTACTACTACAGCTACTAAAGCCAGCGATCAATTACCGGATCTTGAGGATGTCGTTGTCAGTATAGAACTCAAAGGTGAATCCCTGTCGAGTGCCTTTAAAAAGATAAACGAAAGCACTCCTTATAAGTTCTCCTATAAGTTGGATCAAATCGAAAAGCATCAAAATCTAACGTTAAATAAGTCAGAGAGAACACTCAAAACTACGCTGGATCTACTTCTGGCAAACACCGATTTACAATATGTGAAAAATGAAAACAATATTGTAATTACCCCAAAGGGAAATCAAGCTCAAAAAGCACAGGCATCCAACTCCACTCCTGCCCTTAGATTTATTACCATAAGCGGAAAGGTCACTACGGAAACTGAACCTGAGGGTATCCCCGGAGTAAATGTAAGGGTTGTCGGCACTCAAAACGGCACTGTCACTGATTTAGAGGGGCGTTATGAAATAGAGGTAGCCGATGGGAATGCGATATTGGACTTTTCATTTATCGGATTCGAATCTGTACAAGAGACAGTAGGCACTAGAACAGTAATCAATGTTACCCTTACAGAAGATATCAGCGGCCTCGATGAAGTGGTGGTGATAGGTTACGGTACGCAAAGGAGAAGTGATCTTACAGGCTCCGTTGCCAGTGTCTCCACAAAGGAGCTCGTAGACAGGCCTGTTGTCAATATTGGACAAGCATTGCAAAACAAGGTCTCAGGCGTTCAGGTAGTTAAACAAGGGGCCGGCTATCCGGGCTCCAATCCTATCATTCGTATCAGAGGTACAAATTCCATTAATTCGAACAGTGATCCACTTTTTGTAGTCGATGGGATTATTGGGGTTAGCAACGCCTTGAGAAACATTAATCCACAGGATATTTTATCAATGGATATTCTGAAAGATGCATCAGCCACTGCTATCTATGGTACCCGTGGAGCAAATGGCGTAATCATCATCACCACCAAACGAGGAGAGGTTGGTGAAGTGAAAGTTAATTATAATGGTTCCGCGACATTGGGAACAATGCAGCGACATAATCATACTGTTACAGCAGACCAATTTTTCTACCTCTATGAGCAGGCGTTTACCAACACTCCTAAGTATGGTACCCTGGATAAATCAAAGGATTTTAGAGGCGGACAGGGCACGGGCGCTTCCTGGTCTGAAATGCCACATTTGTTTGAACAGGTTGCCCAAGGAGAATACTTTATGGACCTGGTTGGGAATGACGGAAATTATTACAAACCCAGATATTATTCAAACTGGGAGGATATCGCTTTTGATAATTCATTTTCACAAGACCATTATATTGATGTGAGTGGTGGAACTGCAGATGCAAAATACTCATTTGGTCTGGGCCATACAGATCAAGATGGCCTTTTGATGGAATCATACTATAGGCGTACAAATGCCCGATTTACAACGGATATCGAATTGAATAAATGGTTGGGCGTAAGCACAAATATTTTGTATTCAAGGGCAAAAAATACGAGAGGTGATGATCAACTTCGTACGGTTTCAGAGACCTGGCCAATCTTGCCAACCAAATATCCGGATGATCCTGAATTTGGTATTTATGCAGGTACATGGAGTACAGGTAGAGATTTTCCGGTTGGAGAAAATTGGAGAAATATTGTGTACACAATGGATCAGAGAGACGGATATTACTTAAACCAACAGTTGACTGGAGGGATAGTACTAAACGCTCAAATTACTGACAACTTAAGTTTTAAGTCTAATTTCGCCATAGACAACAGAAGTGAGGATAGTAGATGGTTTAATGGGGATTTCCAAGGAACGAGGAGTTCAGATGCCAGGGGAAGCAATCGAAGGTGGTTTTACTGGCAAAATGAAAACTATTTTAATTATGATAAAATAATTGACAACCATTCATTTTCCGGTGTAATCGGGCTTTCCTGGCAGGAAACTAAAATGGATTGGTTAGAAGCGCAAGCATCCAATTTTCCATCAAATTTTTATGGCTTCAACAATTTAAGTGCAGGTGCAAATACTCCGTCAGCCCTTTCTTCAAATCAAAGAAGTGCCCTTAACTCCTATTTTGCGCGTGTCAATTATGCTTATGATGGCAAATACATGTTGACCGCAACCGGGCGTATGGATGGATCTTCAAAGTTCGGTCCCAACAATAAATATTCGTTCTTTCCCTCTATTGGATTAGGCTGGACCATTTCCAATGAAGATTTTCTAAAAGATAGCAGGGTAATCTCTAACCTTAAAGTTCGAGGCAGTGCCGGTGAGACAGGTAATCAGGAAATCGGGAGCTTTGTAACCCAAAGGTATATCAACACGACGAATGTGATGTTTGGTGATGGCTTAAGATCAGGATTCTATCCGGGATCTACAGGTAATCCCGACTTAAAATGGGAAACAACTTTTCAGTGGGACGTAGGAATAGACCTTAGCCTGTTCAATGACAGGTTTAATATCGTAGCTGACTATTACCATAAAACAACAAGCGACATGTTGTTTAATCTTCCATTACCAAATTCAAGTGCACCCGGTAGTGCCTTCGTAAACTTAGGAGAAGTAGAAAACAAAGGGATAGAAATCGGATTGGCAACCACCAATATTCAAAGGCAAAATTTCACATGGGCTTCACGTCTTACCTTGTCTGCCAATCGAAATAAGATTTTGAAACTTGGCCCCACAAATGCCGACGTTTTCGTTGATACCGGTGCAGGAAACGCTACATCTGTATATAGAGTTGGCGAGCCAATAGGTTCCTTCTTTGGGCTTAACCGTATGGGTGTATATAGTACCCAAGAAGCTGCTTTGGCTGCGCGCTATGGCAGGGTTCCCGGTGACCTGAAGTTTGAAGATGTAAATCAGGACGGAAAAATCGAGCTGATTTCCGACGGTAATATTATTGGGAATTCCTATCCTAGAGTTTACGGTGGATTTATCAATTCATTCACGTATGGTAATTTTGATGCGAACATTACGATACAATTTGTTGGTGGGGTGGACAAAGCCATTGTGCATGAGTCTGCTGAAGACCGGCAATTTGTGTCAGGTATGGTAAATAGGGTGTTAGACGCCTGGCGTCCGGACCATCAGGAAGGTACGATAGTAGCTCAGGTTAGAGCGGGTAATGCCGGTGCACGTTACGATTCATTTACAGATACCCACGAAATCTATAATGCAGCATTTATCAGAGGCCAAGCAGCTTCGATAGGCTATACATTTTCTGAATTGGCAGGTATTGATAATTTGCGGGTTTATTACTCAATGGAGAACTTCTTCCTGTTAACTGCAATAGAGATGGAAGGGTATGATCCTGAAGGTAGTTCGCTGGATAAAGGGCGATCTAATATTCAGAATATTGACAAATATCAATATCCTAATCCTACAAATTTCATTTTAGGAGTTAATGTTAATTTCTAATCTAAAAAGAGCTAATAATATGAAATACAATAAAAATTATATCGTGATAAGACCCGCAATTTTCTTATTGGTATGCTTTTTTACCCTAAGTAGTTGCGAGGAATTTTTGGAGGAAGTTCCGACTAATCAGCTTACCGCTCAGGCGGATTTGACGGCTAGAGAATTCGGAGAACCTTTAGCAATTGGTGCATACAGAATGCTATCTTCCTGGACCGGTGGTGCCAGAGATTGGGGGAATATTTTGCCCAACACATTGGAATTCCCTACAGGTGGGGCATTTACAAGTGAGCCACATGCCCAATTTGATAAATATGCTACCAACCAAGTTACAGGTAACCTATTAGATAATTTCAATAATCAGTGGTCAAATTGGTATGCCGGGGTTCAGGATGCTAACCTTGCATTGGATTTGCTCCCTTCTGTAGACCTACCTCAAGCCTTAATGGCTCAATATCAAGGAGAAGTTCGTGCCTTACGTGCATTCTATTATTTCAATATCGTTCGGTACTGGGGCGATGCAGTGATGATCACCGCACCACTTGACAATGTAAATGAAGCAGCATTACCTCGAACCAGTCTCAAGCAGATTTACGATGAGGTAATTATCCCTGACCTTGAATTTGCACTAAATGCGGTCCCGGCCGGCAAATCAAGCAACGGACGTATAACACAGGATGTTGTCAGAGCTATATTAGCTGATGTATACCTTACAGTTTCCGGATATCCATACCAAGAGGTAGAGACTGATCCTAGTAAGGATTGGTGCGGAGAAGGATCTTGGGCCATGCAGGAGTATCCTGTGAGCGGTGGCAGTGCGACGGCATTTTTGCAAAAAGCGAAAACCCAGCTTGATGCCCTATACGGCAATTATGTACTGGGCACTTATGATGATTTGCATGATCCGGCCATGAATAATCAGGGTGAGGCCATATTCCAAGTACAGTATTCCACCCAACCCGGTTATAACAATGGTATTTTGCAACCTTCTTTACCATTATTGACTAAAATTTCGAAATCTGATGAGAACGGTTCATTTGTTCCGGCTCAGCATTATTATGATTCCTATGCTGCCAATGATGAACGTGCTATGGAGAGAAGTATGTTTTTTACTTGGGATACCAATATAGATGATGAAAGCGATACCATTCGGTTTCCCCCTCACTTGTATAAATACTATGATGCAGCAGCAGTAAAGTCAGTGAACGGATCCGGGCTGAATTGGTCACATTATAGGTATGCGGATATATTATTAATGCTTACGGAAGTCAACTGGGCATTGGGTGAGAGTCCTGCAGAAATAGAAAAAGGGATAAATGAAGTAAGGCTAAGGGCCGGTTTAGCTCCTCTAAATGGCGCAACAATTACCTTGAAAGAAATACTTAGTGAACGGGCCTGGGAGTTGGTATTTGAAAACAAAATGCTTTGGGATCAGCGCCGTACAAGAAGGTGTATTGTTTATGGCGATAATGAAATCTCAAGCATTGACAACTTCATTGGTCACCAACCAAAAATATTCAACTTTGCTTTTACTCCTCAGCATCTGTTATCTCCAATACCGGGGGATGAAATGAACACCAATGGGGTTATTCAGCAGAATTTTGGGTATTTGCCAACACAAACAAATTGAGGAATTCATTTAATCAAAAAGTTGAATAAATATGAAAACTAAAAATATATTATCGATATCATTCATAGTATCGCTTATACTAATGATGGGTTGTACCGAGCAACCCTATTTTGACATCCCTTATGATGAAAATGGTAATGTGATCTTTACTGATATTTCTGAAGTCACATCAGATGGCGTGACGGCAGCAGATCCTGATTTCACCATTAATGCCATTTTTCCAAATGCAAAACCGGGAGATGTGATGGAAGCAGAGGTATTAAAAAACCAGGTGCCTTCATGGGATCCTGAAGGGGCTTTACAGTTATTGCCTTTAGAGGGATCTTTAAAAGAGGTGACGGTTGGAGACGATTTGACTGCTTCAGTAACCTACACAAAGGAGGAAGCCGGTTTGACTAATGTAGGCGATGCAGTTACCATTGTATTTTCAGGAGATACCGATTCAGGGATCATCTCGATCACGCTTGAACCATAGTTCATTAAATCAATTTATGTTTTAATGAACTGCCTGCCCCCTTTGAATAATAGGGATTATTGTCGAAGACATCTTAATAGCGAATAGATCGTTATGTGAGGAGAAAGGTGATAATAGGAAACCTACCAATGAGATCCTGCCAAAATATGGCAGGATCTCTTTTTTTCATAATGGTCCTGCCCTGAAACGAAGTAACTCAGGGGGAAAAGAAATGAACGTTTAATAACCAATTAATTGTATAATTATAAAAAGCAGTTCTGGGTAATAAAGCATTTCTGTTTCTACTATACCAAGTAATTGATTATGACCATTTTTACTTTTTTGCTATAGGTCAAAAAAGTAAGCAACCTGTCCTGAAGCGGAGCTAGTCAGGGAAAACCCCACCGCTAAGTATCTTTTCGACTAAAATTTAAGGCCTCCCGCACACAGGCAAACTCCTTAGTTTTTGGTGTTATTGTTTCGTTGTTTTTTTAATGATTACTCAACCAAAAACTTCGTCAAACAGTGCCTGTGCCCTTGCCATCACTTCTTAAATTTCTTAACGCCGAAAATCTACAAGGCGGAAATTATTATCGGCATTCCGAGACTTTGCAAAGGCCTCTCGAAGAGAAAGTCGAAGGAATCTCACAATGGCGAGACGGCCGCACCTTTGCCCTGCCCAAAAGGTCCGCAATGACGGAAAGTAATTTCGAGAATTATCATTTTAAATATGCAGAAACCAAGTTGACAAAATTCAATTAAAAAGAGCATTTTTACTTTATTGCTATAGGTCAAAAAAGTAAGCAACCTGTCCTGAAGCGGAGCTAGTCAGGCCTGTCCTGATGCGTAGCAAGTCAGGAGAAAACCCCACCGCTGAGTATCTTTTCGACTAAAATTTAAGGCCTCCCGCACACAGGCAAACTCCTTAGTTTTTGGTATTATTGTTTCGTTGTTTTTTTTAATGATTACTAAACCAAAAACTTCGTCAAACAGTGCCTGTGCCCTTGCCAACCCTGCTTAAATTTCTTAACGCCGAAAATCTACAAGGCGGAAATTGATTAATGATGGGCGATTTTTAACGTACTCGTCAAACTGAGGGCGGGGGGCCGGGCCAAAACTACGAGGCGGGGTTGGGCCTTGCGGGCGGGAGTTTAGTTTTGGCTAGATTTTTCTTTGGTTCGTTTCTTTTCATCAATGGAAAAGAAATGAACGGAAAACCTCTGCTTTCAGGGATAAAATCACTTTAGAAAGACAAACTCACCAGACAGCGCTGAACCAGTGACAGTTCTATTAATTCTTGTACTTTACAATTAGTAAAGATTTGAAATTTCCAAGTGATTATTGTTAAATTACAAACCAGTTTTTACGACACCAAGACATTCACTAAAACAACTGTCACTTTTTTGCTGCAGGCCTGCCCTGATGCGTAGCGGTCAGGGCCCAAAAAGTAAACAACCTGTCCTGATGCGTAGCAAGTCAGGAGAAAACCCCACCGCTGAGTATCTTTTCGACTAAAATTTAAGGCCTCCCGCACACAGGCAAACTCCTTGTTTTTGGTATTATTGTTTCGTTGTTTTTTTAATGATTACTAAACCAAAAACTTCGTCAAACAGTGCCTGTGCCCTTGCCAACCCGGCTTAAATTTATTAACGCCGAAAATCTACAAGGCGGAAATTATTATCGTCATTCCGAGACTTTGCAGAGGCCTAGTGAAGAGAAAGTCGAAGGAATCTCACAATGGCGAGACGGCCGCACCTTAGCCCTGCCCAAAAGGTCCGTAATGACGGAAAGTAATTTCGAGAATTATCATTTTAAATATGCAGAAACCAAGTTGACAGAATTCAATTAAAAAGAGCATTTTTACTTTTTTGCTATAGGTCAAAAAAGTAAGCAACCTGTCCTGAAGCGGAGCTAGTCAGGGAAAACCCCACCGCTGTGTATCTTTTCGACTAAAATTTAAGGCCTCCCGCACACAGGCAAACTCCGGTATTTATGGTTCATTTATTTCCATTGGTTTCCAGGTATTCAATTCCATAATTAATAGGCTAACCATGCCTGTGCCCTTGCCAACCCAGCTTAAATTTCTTAACGCCGAAAATCTACAAGGCGGATTTTAATTTCCTGTAAGACAAGAACTCGATTCAGTTTTATGAAAAATTCCTCATTCCAAGAATTAACAATTATAAGATCAGAAACCAAGTTGACAATATCCAATCCAGCACTCCAACGGAGTGCAATCTTGGTAGCCCCGGGTAAGTCGACGCAGGAGATGCGACCCGGGGTATTATTGAGTTGGGGTTTTAGGGCATTAGCCGACAGTAAGCTCAATAGTGAAATTGGCTTTCCGCTAATGCTAGGGCCCCTCAACCCTGGTTTCAAGCTGTCACCGATAGGCTAAGAAAGGGATTTTAACAGGACGTGACAAAACCATTACGAAATTGATATTAGTGACGGTAGCGAAAAAAATCCCCCTTTGTCCCCCTTTGAAAAAAGGGGGAGTTTGAGCTTTCAGCAATGTAGTGACTTTTGCTGAACGTGGGGTAGAATCTCTTGGAAAATCGCTAGACCTGAAAGAGGGGTTACCACAGCCTTTCCATACGCAACAGCTCCCCGAAAAAAGGTTCGCAATGACGTTCTGGTAGTTTTATACCAACCAATCGATCATTCCAAGAATTAACAATTTAAAAACGCAGAAACCAAGTTGAAAATATCCAATCCAGCACTCCAGCGGAGTGCAATCTTGGTAGCCCCGGGTAAGTCGACGCAGGAGATGCGACCCGGGGTATTATTGAGTTGGGGTTTTAGGGCATTAGCCGACTGTAAGCTCAATAGTGAAATTGGCTTTCCGCTAATGCTAGGGCCCCTTGCTAAAAACAATATTTATCTAATCATTACTTCCCAGTACTTCGTGTGCTTTGATTTACCGGCAGGCCCTTCTACCGTTAAGGTCACCACTTTGTGAATTCCTTTTTCTTTGAATTGATGGATCGGATGTTGTTCATTCGAGTAATTTCCATCCCCAAAATCCCATTCCCATTTCAAAATCTCTCCTTGTGATTCATCTCTGAAGGCTACACGCTTCTTTTCCATATCTATTACTTCAAAAGACCATTCTGCCTTGATCAAATCCCTTAATTCACTTTCTATTGGCATCAATTTAAACTTGCGTAGGAAGCTTGCGTCTTTTACCATCCGTACATCATGGGATAAATTGAAATGCCCTTCTCTTTCCCCTCCGTCAAAATCTAATATCGACCAGGAAAGGCCAATGCTATCGCCCTCAATGAGTTCCGATTCAATGGCCTTTTCAGGACCTTCATAAGGGGCATAATCATAAGGTGTAACCCAAAATTCCAAAACCAGCTTTCCCCCATCCCCAGGTTCAAAATTGTAATCATAAGCATAATTTGATTGAGGGAAATCACCTATCCAATGTTGATTGCCCCAAATCAAAACCCATGCATTATTTACAGGCGGGGTATAGATATGATAATTTTGAGCGTGGACACCACTAAAAGTGAAATGGTTTTCTAAATAGGCCTCCGATTTGCTATCCCACTTCAGCTTATCTTTATTATAATCCGGGTTATAAATAAAAGGTCCACCTGAAAGGTCCCCATCAACCACTATTTCGAAAATATCATTGAGGTATCCCTTATTACTAAACCTCCCAAAATCCCAAAAATCATCAGTAGCTTCATACAAAAAGTACAGCCTGTTTAAACCCTTTACCCAACCTACTTTTACGCTTACATTTAAATCGTCTGTATGATCAATAGCATTTCCCAATCCATCCTCTGTATCTTTCAACATTTCATTGCCATACTCATACGAATTGGGTACTATTTCCCAGTCATCCGATTTTCCATCTATACGGGGCATCTGATTTTTAGGGAACTGAAAGATTTTGAAAGGTTTTTCATTTCCGGAGATCTCATTCGCTGAATCATTTTGCGCCTTCATTGAAGAAGTGCAAAAAACCGCCAAAATTGTAAAAAAATAAGTTTTCAGCTTGCTCATTTAACTAAAATAACCTTTCAAACGTTTAAGAATATAATTAACTCTAATTAATAAATACTTAAATACTTAACCAAGGATTTGCATGCAAATGCCCTATGTTATCAGTCACTTAAGCTATTATATATCAAATTAAGTATTTCGGACAAAGAATCTAGGAGAAAGACCATTTTTTTATGAAAAATTGCAATTGAAGGATTTATCGGTTTGATTCACTAGATGTATATAAAGACTTACAAACCAAGCTGTAATCAGAAAAAACAATGGTGAGCCAACAAAGTCTAAATCAATTCCCTCCCGAAACTTCCAAAATCCGGCTTCTACACCCACATTCTTTAATTACTTATGCAAAAAAGGCAGGTCCGCAATAAACTGAAGCCTTAACCGCACCATAAACACTTAATTGTTGTGGCTAGCTTTTTCTTTTTTTATATAGATTTCTGTGGCCACTATACCTATAATCAACAGAAGAACTTGAAGCCCCACCCCAAAGTGTTCATTGGCTATTATTTCCGTTTCGGAGACATTCGCCGGATAGTCCACATTCCATATAGATTCAATTCCTTCTTGACCACCTATTACAGATTGAACAAAATTGAGGCCGAAGTGTAGCCCTGTAGGAAAAGCTATTCCACCGGACATCACAGCGGTTAGTGCATATGCCAAAGCCCAAATACCGGGTCCTAATAGTGAAATTTTAGGGCTCCACATCATAAGCATGTGGTATACAGCAAATAATAGGGCTAAAATGATTTGGGTGGCCCTAAATCCGAATGCTTTCTTAAGGGTCAATAGCGGGTAAGATCGGAATGCCACTTCCTCCATAAAAGCAAGTGGGACAAATGCTAAAGACCAGAATAAGAAAGGGAATAAGGAAACATCATGGTTTAAAGATAATTCCAATTGGCTGTACCCGATTTGAGAAAACATCATCGCTGCTGCAAGCACTATACCCAAAGAAACGCCAATGACAGACTTAGCAAAGGAACTTTTCTCCCAGTTAAGACCATAGTCTTTAGGCTTTTTCTTCTCCCATTTCAGAAATACAATAACTGTCAGTATTACCCCTATGGTACCCAATAATCCTTGCGCGTATCGCTCATATTCGGCCGGAAAGAAAGGTTTTAGCTGGGACAATATAGCACCAAAAAGTATAAACATGGCTATAAAGCCTATTGACTTTACTAGTGATTTTAGTTTATTGTTTACTATCTTCATTTAGCTGATTGATATTTTAGTACGATTTGATCTATTAGCTGTAGCCCATTTTCTATTATAGGGTGGTCGTAATTTTCCAAAAAGAAATCCTTTCTTAGACAGTGTGGTTTAAACCCATTCTTCTTGTAAAACCTCAAAGCATTCTTGGAGGCATCACCCGTTCCCACAAGTACAATTTTTGTAGGGTAGATTTCCTTGACCTTTTGAATACACCAGCTCCCCACCCCACAATTGCGGTATCCTTTGATAATCGCCAGGTTTTTAATCTCAATAGTGGAAGCGTCTATTTCCTGAATGGCACAGACACCAATGGTCAGTTCATTGTCTGTTACCAGATAAAGATCACATCGGTGAATGTATTTATTAATGGCTTGGATAGATTCATCGGCCAATAGCAAATGCTTATACGGAATGGCTTCATTTACTATCCTTTTACTGAAACGTAATGCTAAAAATTTCATAAACCATCTACAGCATAAAGCATATTCATTTGCTTGTCTACTATTTTTTCCGGTGTTATTTTCATCATAGCTTTTAGCAGCATTTGCCCTGCTCTATTGTGTACCATTCGTCCGAAATTCCAGGAATTATTTACTACATAGTCTACCTTTTTTCTTCTTTGTATTTCAAAGGCTTTGAATGCATCTTGTGGAGAGTCGGCCTCTTTTAAATAGCGACTTATATAGAAGGCGTCTTCTATTCCCTGACAAGCCCCTTGCCCCATATTTGGGGTAGTAGCATGTGCAGCATCACCAAGTAGACATGCGTTTGAATTGTACCAGGTATCCAATCTTTTTAAATCTATCAGCTCGGTCCTATGCATATCTCCTGATGCCTCAATAATTTTGGCTATTATTGGATCAAAGTCTTTAAATAAAGCCGATAAGGAAGGCTTACTAAATTCTTTAGGACAAATTTCTCTATTCAAAACAATGAAAAAGTATACCGAATCGGGTGAAAGCTGAGAGAACCCAAATCTTCGTTTATCCCCCCAAACTTCTTTACCTACTCGTTTTAGATGATTAGGTAAAGTAATATTTACTATTCCTCTACAACAAATTTGTCTGGTTTGTCTAAACTCAGTAGGCAAGCCCATTGCTTTTCTCACTCGTGACTTAATGCCGTCAGCACCCAGGACAATATCTGCTGGAATGGATTTGTTCTTGAATTGCAATTGCACTTTGCCTTCATCATTTTGATGATCAATATAGGGCTCCCCTAATGCTACCATTTGGAGTTGCTCACACTTTTCGTAAAGGATGCGTTGAAGTTTCCCACGGTGAATCGCAATTGTCTGGTTTCCATATTGATCTTCAACAACGGCTTTTCTTATTTTTTTGATGGGTTTAAGGTTAGGATAGGTAATTTCCATTTTATCAAGGGCACAGCCTTTATTCAATACAGCTTCCTTCAGACCAAGCCAATGCAAAATTTGAACAGCATTTGGCTGTAGCCACACACCCGCACCAATCTCATTAAGTGATGCTGCTTGTTCGTAAACTTTTGATGCTACTCCAGATTTATGCAAGGCCAATGCGGTTGTCAAGCCGGTGATTCCTCCTCCAATTATCGATATATCCATTATTTTCGTAATTTTAGGTCAAATTTACTAAATTAGGTCAAGTATACTAATTTTATGAAGACAAAAGAACGAATTCTCATTAAAGCATTGGCATTGTTCAATAAACAAGGCCTTAAAGAGATCACCTTAAGGCAAATAGCAAGTTCACTTGAAATGAGTCAGGGTAATTTGAATTATCACTTTAGAACAAAATCAGAGATTGTATCCCAGTTGTACTTTATGTTGGTAGATAAGATGGATCGTGAAATAAACCAAATAAGCGGCGATAAGCCCATTCTGTCTTTATTATTTAAGAGTGCCAAAGTATCCATGAATATTTTATACCAATACCGGTTTATCACCAGAGATTTGTATCATGTGCTGGGCAATGATGAAGCCTTGAAAAAACATTACCTTCACTTACAGCAAACACGCAAACAACAATACAAATTGCTATTCAAAAACTTAACTCACCAAGGTTTGATGCGAGAGGAAGAGCTGGAAGGTGAATTTGACAGATTGTATGAGCGCATGAATATCTTGGGGGACAATTGGATTAATGCTGCTGAATTTTTCATTAAAGAAGATACCTCAAAAGTAGATTATTACCATGCCTTATTATTTGAGGTGATTTATCCATATCTAACCCAACCAGGAAAAAAGCAGTACCTGCTATTGTTAAATCAGTCAGCAAGCTAGTGCCTGATTGTTTTAATACTAATACCTGAAAGGCACTAGTGCTGTGGCAATAAATGGCTTATTATAACCAAGCTAATTTCCCTGTTGCGAAAAAAAAAGCTACCGGAGCTTACGTCCAAATCCTGACAGCTCCAGATAATAATAAACTAACAGGGTAGTCGATAAAAATCTAAAAAAAGAGGGAAAACCATTCCCCATAGTAATCCTAATTCCCAAACCCCTAAACCGTTCCCTGAGAAAGTTCCCTGAGCTTGTTTAAGGGGTCGATGGGTTCCAGCTATCAGAATGCTTAGTTATTGTAAGCAGATTATAGTGGTTTATACATAATATGAGTATCTACGAAGCCTAATTTAAGGTGTCTAAATCCATTTGGTGTGGTACCAATGATTTTAAACCCATACTTTTCCCACAGTTTAATTGCGGTTTTGTTAGTACTAACAACAATGTTAAATTGAATTGCTTTAAAATTACTTTCTTTTGCAAATTCTAATGAATGTTCACATAGTTGTTTTCCTATACCTTTTCCTTGCGCATTAGGACTTACCATATAGCTGCAATTTGCTATGTGATTTCCTAAACCTATTTGGTTTGGCTTTATTATATAAGTCCCTAAAATTTCATTGTTTTCTTCAAATACAAAGGTGTTCATATAATCCGAAAACCAATGTTTCTGAATATCTTCTTTTGACGTTCCCGGACTAAATACATATGTATCTCCTGTTTTTATCACTTCAGAAAATATTTTCCATACGGCGTTATAATCTTCTCTTGTTGCTTTTCTAATCATTGGATATTTTTTGAATTGTAAATATGATAGGCGTGAATGAAACAGTATAAAATAGCACCTACCACAACTGGAATAGCATTTATAGCAAAACCATAAATAATATACATTAAGCTAGAAATGAAATGCCAGGTTCTTAATTTGATTATGTTTTTATTTGACAAAGCAAATAAAGCGATACCTAAAGCTGAAAAACCGAATAAATTAATCATTATCTAAATGGATTAAAGTTCGTTCTTTATAGTCGGATTTTGAAATAGCAATTTCAATTCTATCCAAATGTTCGAAAATTTCAGTGTTGTTATCTAAAATGTCTACAATAGTTTTTTCACCAGCAGACCAAATCCCTTCTAATTTAGGTAGTTCTTTTTTTGCCTTAGTTGTAAGTTTCAGTAACTGAATTCTACTGTCCTTTTTATCTTTCTCGGCTTTAAGATATTTTTTGGTCTTCATTTTATTGACAATCTTAATAACTCCAGGCTGAGATATTTTCAATTCTTCAGCAATTTCAGTAATTGTAAGGGTATTTTTTTCCTTGAAAAGAAGAAATATTAAATGCCAATTAGGTTCAATTTCAAGGTTTAAGGTTTTATATAAATCCTTTGCTCCATAAAGTAAATTATCACTTATTCTTTTGAGTCTGGCAGTAAAAGTTAAATGGTCGTATTTTTTCATAATTACATAACTGGTTATGCAAATATAGGAATTTCAAATTAAATAGTTAACTGGTTATGTTTTTTTTTTTTTGAAGAATTGCTTAAAACGGAACTAAGCCAAACCAATTTTTATGGCTTAGATTACCAAAAAAATAATTCTCGATCTTGTGGATATAACGGTTTGATTTGTGCCACCCTTTTCGGTCAAACTGTGCCAGGCATTTCGGTTTAAACTGTGCCATT
>NZ_JAUOPC010000021.1 GCF_030546805.1 Cyclobacterium sp. 1_MG-2023
TTTAAGGATTAAGATGCCAGAGAAAAGACTGGTATACTTTGCCGCGGAATGCTGGTATACTTTTGTCGGAATAATCATCTCACAGAACCGTGCTTGAAAGTCTCCCTTCACACGGCTCTTGTTGTACAAATCTAAGCTACTACATTTATTTCTGAAAATTGCCAATGGTAAAACAAGGTGGGGTATTGACTCCGTACTCTTGCTAACCATTTGTAACCTTTCCTGATACTGGTTTTGTATCGCTTATACCTTTCCCTTGCCCACCAAACCAATCGCTTACTCAATAATCTGAAGACTTTTGTAAGTTCAAACATCTTAAATTTACCATAATAATGCACCCATCCTCTAATCATTGGATTAAGGAATTGAGCCACCCCTACAATACTTTTAAAAGTAAGTCTGTTTACGTTGAGTTCTTCAAGCTTGTCTGCAATTCGTTTTCTTGAACTTATACTTATAGCACAATCATAACCTATAAACAGCTTTCCCTTTTTCTTAGAGTAGGCAGTTCTTGGCTGAAAAGAATATCCCAAAAAATCAAATTTGACTGTTGGGTATTTTTCTCTTCTTCTAAAATCTCGGCAATAGACAATTTTTGTCTTCTGTGGGTGTAGTTCCAACCCTACCGATTCCATTCTTTGATGTACCAATCGTAGTATTCGTTCTGCATGGGGTTTTGTGTTACAGTGTAGTATCAATCGAGTAAGCCCAGGGAACCTCCCCCTGAGCTTCTCACAGATCCGTGCGTGATAGTCTCCCATCACACGGCTCTTCTTATTCCAGCCACCCCTAAATTTTCGGAGGACGAGTCAAACCACTGAACTCGTAATGTTTGTCATACTTCAAACACTTTTGACAGAATGTAGCACTTTCTCAGCCTGCCCTGTTTTTCACAGGGACACTTCATCAGAGGTTCATTTACATTCATCTCCTTTATCCTTACCTGACCACGCTCTTGACGTGGCCTTTTCCATAACGCTCAATACCTTGACGCTGCCACCAAAGCACCTTATGGTGGTTTGATGCTCTCCCCTGTAGGACAACACCGGTGGGTCGGTTCCACCATCTTATAAACAGTTGCGTAACGATTTTCAGCCGTTCGTTACTCTCGGCACACGTATGAGCAGTAGCGGATTTCAAGGCGATTACCTTTCCGCCACCACAAAAGTTTATTAAATGCTCTATCTTGCAATTTTAGCACTTCACCCGCTATTGCTTATACACAATGTTAGCTACTGTAGCCCCCATCCCCCGATCTTTTCTCAAAGATAGATTTCCTTTTTTCAAGTAGAGACAGGGAGAGGTTTTTATTTGATTTTCTTTTTTCCGGGTTGAGCAGCTACACTCTTTGCCAAGCTTGGGTTTGAGCATGGGCATTTGTGGCTTGGCAATGTGTGTGGCTGTGAAGGGTTGGCATAATTCAAACATTTTATCTACAACAATATTGGTGCTTTTAGTGTGTTTATTGATTCTTTAAACTCAATTCCTTTTGAAAATATTAAAATCTCGTCACCAATACGATTGGATGCAGCTTGTGATAGCTGATAGACAATCTTGTTCTGTTCTGCATAGAGGTTTAGAATAAAATCATGGTTGTCATATGATACCATCCATTTCTTTTGCATTTTATGAACATTTTTAGAAAGTCGTTTGTGATCTTCTTTAGAATAAAAGTTCATGTATAGATCAGCTCCTTTTTGAAAATAGGGCGGATCGAGATAAATAAATATTTCTTCATTCTTCTTATCTAATTTTCCGATAAAGGATAATCCATCAAGGTTGGTCACTGTGATGCGATCTCTGATAACTGCGATTTTCTGAATGCGACTTATTAAGTCATTTTTATTGAATCGTGCATCAATTTTGTATTTCCCCTTTTGCTCCTGACCACCAATTACACCACCTTTAATTACCCCTGAAATATTTGTCCTATTTAGAAAGAATGTTGATTTAGCCAATTCAAAATAATCTACATCATCTGAATTACGTTGGATGGTTTTATATTTATTCCAATTTTGTATTGTTACATCTACTTTTTCAAGCCATTCGCAAAACTCGTCTGGTCTATTTAAAATACCTGTCCAAAAAGCGTAGATTGATTTGTCAAGATCGTTGATGTAGATATGATCTACATACCCCTCAAACAATAACCTTAGAGCTAATCCAGCACCTCCGGCATAAGGTTCTGCATAACTGGCACCAATCAGTTGGTTTTCATAGAAAATTTTGGAAACGAAAGGAAATATACAATTCTTTCCTCCAGGGTATCTTAGTGGTGAATAATGTATACTCATATTGTTTCCTTCTTTCCGTGTGAAATTGTTAGTATTGAGCCAATAATGATTGACATGGCAATGGTTTGTTCTATGTTGTTTGATGATTGATAGTTATGAGCCCCCGTGTGCAACAACTGAACAATACTGTTTTCATTAACATTGTGATTCGATAATGTTGTTTTGATGTCTTTATCTAAAGTCTTTTTTGCGGTAGGGAAGTGACCTTTTAGATAATTCTCGAATTTTTTATTGTTGTCTTCCTTGGCCGCTGTTTCGCACAATAATCGTAAAGACATTCTAATTAGGCCTGGAAATGTTTGAGATAGTTCGTGCTTCTTTGAAAGATAGAACTGGTATAAGTCAACTATATCTCGATAAAGATTACTTACCTCTCCTATGCGTAAGTATAATTTCCCACCAAAGAATTCAGTATTGGATTTTGGTGTTCTCTTTGACTGTCTTAGCGGTTTCTTTACTTCTTTTTTGGAACCAAACTTTATTTTAGAAAGATGCGATTTGTTGTTCTTATTTTGATCAATTAATTGTTGGGAAGCCGGTTCCAGTACTTCAATTATTTTCCCCCTATTTTTTCGAGTGCTTATTTCTTTATCTCCAATTTTTTTTGCGATGTCGTTTAATATTAAATATGATTCTTCGTCCAAATGAACACTATTCAATCTTCCCTTTTGAAAAGTAAACCCAAGGGCTTTAAGGATGTCTTCCCTAAATATTTCTTCCTTGACAAAGCGCTGGTTTAAATGCGAATTCTCGCTAATAATATCTGTATCTTCTTCCAGAATTAAAAATGGACTCTTTTCTTGTCCCATGAATTTGTGAAGGAAAATATCTCGTTCAAGTGGTTGCCAGGATCCAGTATCACCGTGCTTTCTAAGAACATTATTCAATGCTATCTTCTTTGAGCAAACATTACACGGTATTTCTTCCGGAAAATCGGGAATCCGAATTCTTGTTTCGGAAGGCACAGTAACCATTCCATGTTTTATTTTACCCAGAATAATGCGCCTATTTCCATCATAAACAACAGGCTTTTTTCCATGATAAACTACCGTTGGGAGTTCACTAAAATCGTAATAATCCCCCATTTCTTTTGCCAACTTAGATAAAGTCCATTTTAGCAAACCATCATCTAATGCTCTATCAACAATATCTTGGTCAGACGCATTTGCATCAATTGGGTCACGTGGATTTTCAGTCCATAAGGCCAAATCTTTAATGTTGATATATTTCACTTCTTGTTCCATAATCAAAAGCTCTAATTAAGCAACAGCTTATTGTATTTTTCCAGCAACTTCTCAAAATCATAAATAAATGCATCTACTTCCTCTTGGTTTTCTGCCATCCAAAGGTTTATCACATTGGCGCAATTTCTTCCCCAACATGGTTTCTGTGAGTTAAACCATTCTTTTGCCTTATCCCTATTGGTTTGTATTTCACGCAGGGAATAGTCTCGAAACACATGCTGTTTGGAATATCCATCATAAATGTTATCCCAATGTTCGGATTCATCTGGAAGATTATAGAGAAATTCAGCAATAAGTCTTTCAGGTGATTTGTTGCCTGGCAAAACCAAAAAGTTTTTATTTTGATTTATTTTCCTCATTTTTGATGCTTCCGTTTTCACATCTCCATCCAATACAATTAATGATTCGGGAAATCTGAATCCCACTATTTTTTTTCTTGCCAATTCAATTAGATTGTCGCAGCCTAATGTGCAATCAACGAATTGTAAAACTGTTGATTTTCGCTTTATTATCGCTCTAAAGAATACCTCACCCTCTTTGTCTTCCGTGAAGACAGGTATCTTCTTTGGCTTTTGTCTGATTGATAACGCGACATTAAGCTTGTTTTTAATCACCTCATAGGAAATATTGTCAATGGCCTTGACTTTAGAATCTACTTTTTGCAGATATACTACTTTGAGTTGACCAGTAATTTTGACATCTTCTTGCCATTCACATGCTTTTTCAAGAATGCTTAATGAATGAGTAGTAAACACGACTTGTATGTTAAGCTGTGATGAAAATTTACGTAAAGCTTCAATTAATTTTAATTGAGATGCAGGATAAAGGGTAGCATCTAATTCATCAATTGCCAATATTCCTCCTTGATAGGCAGCTCCATGAATTTCTTTCAATCGCTTAAATGATAATATTGCCAACAGGACTTTACCAATATTATCCTGACCAGCAGAATTCATTTTCCAATCATAAAATGAAGTATTCGCACCTAAGGTGTTTTTTTGTTTACTGGCCAAATAATCTACGCTGGTCATCTCAACATTTGGGATGATCAGGATTTTGTTATGCCAATCTTGGTAAAATTTAAATTCGGCTTCCGTGAGTGTAATTTCATTGCTGGTATCAATTGAAGTATCTTCACCAATTGGAAATAATCTTGACAAACTCAGATAAATAACCGGTAACTGGATATAACCCGACCCCTTCGATCTATCACCTTTTTGCCAAAAACGAATTCCCTTTGAACCTGATTTATCTTTCCTTTCAATGCTTTCTACAGTAAATTCAGGTTCCGTTACATTATTCAAACTCAGTGTCCATTCATGGCCTTTAGGCTGGTCAAAGGCATCAGAGAGCTTAAATTTTTCGCTGAATAAAGATTTATAATTTCCACCGCATAGGGGTTTTTCTCCATATAGTGGATTTTCTTTATCTGTTATAGTAAAGGGTTGACTTATAATTCCCAATAAAGTTGTTTTTTGGGTACCGTTCTGTCCTGCAATAACAGTTAAATTGGCTCCTAACTCAAATCGAACATCATTGAACCCACGAAATTTTTTGATATGGATACTTTTTATAATCATTTCATTTGAATTGGTTGACCTTTTTTAAACTCCATTATCCACAGTCTCCGTAAAAAAGACACCTCGCTTTTCACTTATCGTTTTTGGTAGAAATAATCAGGTCTCTTACATCAACTCCCAAAATCTTTGCGATCTCGATCAATGTTTCCAAAGAAGGTTGCATTTCATTGGTACACCAACGTGAAACCGTTGCAGTATTCTTACCCAATTTTTCAGCTAACCATTTGTTGGTACGACCTTGTTCTGCCAAAACAACTTTAAGTCTATTAATTGTCTTTTTAGCCATTTTTAATTGCGTATAGCTTAAATCTATTTATCATTCTGTCAAATATAGTCAGTTGAGTTGACAATATAAATTGATGTAATAGGTTTCTATATGCACTTTTATAATCATTTTATTTGCGTATTTAAATTTTAAATTATATTTTTTAATCACTATTAATTAATGTAATTCGCAAATAAATTTAAGTTATGAGCAACAGATACACCAAAGCCGACCTTGAACAAATTGTCTACTCTCAACTGGAAAACCTTAATGTTATGCATGATCTGCTAAATATCATGAAGGTTCAAAATGAGTTGCTGCACAATGCTAACAAGAAACTGAAAGATGAAATCTCCGAGTTTAAAGAAAAACAACACGGTTATCCTACACGAAAGAGATCGTCAAGGTCGTGAGTGTCCTGCGGGCGGGAGAACAAGCTCTTTTGCAAAGCTTTGGCTTGTTTGCAAATGTGCTGGCTGTGCGTTGGCAACAAATCAAATAAAAACCTCCTGCGCGTTGGACTTTTTTTCCACCGGTATATTCAAAGAACCTCTGTCGTTTCAGTCAGCACCGTTCCTGTCAACGGAATACGTTCCTTTTCTCTTTTTATTTTTTCTTTTTCCGTCACCCCGATTAGAAGTACTTCAATGTCTTGGGGGCTATTGTAGCTAACGGTTAGTGTCGAGTAGGAAAAGGGAGTTCCACCCTTCCCCTCTCACAGAACCTACGTGATAATCTCCCATCATACGGCTCTTCTAATTTAATCTACAAATATAAGCTCATCCTCTTTCAAGTTGGCAAATCGTATTTTAAATTAGCTAACCCCTTTGCTCCACTCCCATTACAGGAGATTCATCACTACTACGGATTAGTCCGCCACCTTACTCTACATTGGTAATCATCTTGCAGTTGCTCTGCTTGATATTTCCCTTTTACATTTTAATGTAAGGCTTCCTGCGTTCCATCTATAAGCCCAGATAAAAGTCATGCCCCCTATACGACGGTTGCCGAATAGCCAGTAAATAGGTTTCCGCTATCCTTGTCCCTGAGAACTCGACGTTTCTCGGTTTTGACAGCATGTTTTGCCTTCTCGACGCTTCGTCGGTAGGTTCGCTTTCGCTCATCTCTTTTATCAACACCTGACAGATCCAGTCTGCCTTTTCTTCTCTCGCTTCACACAAACAAATCACTTTGAATGCATTAGAAAAGTGGTTTAGAATCAACTCCTATAAGCGGATTCTGGTGGGTCGGTTCCACCATCTTATAAACAGTTGCGTAACGATTTTCAGCCGTTCGTTACTCTCGGCACACGCATGAACAGGTAGCTGGTTTTCTGCGCATTTTCAGATTACTATAGATTTTATCGATTCAACAAGACTCACCTCATTCTTATTTGTCCTTACTTCATCAATTAGATATAGAATATCGCAGCAAACTTTTCGGTCGTATTCATTTCTTGGCTTTAAGTTCAGTAATTCTAATAATTCATTTTTTGAATTTTTTAGACTTTCGATGGTTAAATATGAATGGTAATAAAACAAATAATAGTGCGAAACAAACCTTTCAGCTAAAAGTTGGTCCCTTTTCTTGAGACTTCCTATATCGTCCTGAACAGCTAATGCCTTTTGTGAATAATTATACGCTTTCTTTAAACTTTCGAAAGAATTTTTTACTCCAACGTATATCGATTTTCGAATTAAGGATTCGCAGAGATTGTGTGCAGCAGTTGGATATTGATCGTTGTTACCTATGATTTCTTTTACTTCAACTCCCTGATAACAATTTTCTATTGCTGAATTATATAATCCAATCTTATTAGTGGTCTTTTCATTAGAACTATCCGCAAGCATTCTATACGCAATACCCAAATTCACAAGCACACTACTCAACTTCCTTCTTCCAATACCAGGCAATAATAAGGCTGCTTTATAATTATTAACTGCTTTTAGATAATTTGATTCCCACTCATGAAAGTTAGCTTTATAATTATAATAATCCACCAAAATCTTAGTTGATTCTCCATTTGAAACCATTGTTTGTATTGGAGTCTTAAGTTCTTCTAAATACATTTTCACTTTTCTCTTTAAATCTATTCTCTCGATTCTACCGCTAATTACAGACCAAGTAAAACCTAATTTTACTTTAGTCAAGAAGCTATCTCTAACAACATATTGGTCCCTGCTTAATTGGTGAATTAAAGCTAAGTATTCATCGGCGGATTTCTCTGGTTCACCTTCTGCTTCCAAAAGCTTAATTCTCATATGATGGCTAAAATCAGGATCAACATGTTTCAAGAACTGAATAGCTATTCCTACTTTTTGGTACATCCCCGAAAACAGAAAATTATTAACAAGCTGCTTTAATCTTTCTATCTCAAGAATACGAAATACATTTTGAGTAGCATCCTCATCCGTAGGCGACTCAGAATCGTGAACCAAATAATCCCATAAGTTCCTTAATACAGAGAATAACTCATATTTGCCTACTATCTGAATAAAATGGTCAATTGAAGCCGTTCTATTTATAGAAAATAAACTATTGGTTCGATTAGCGTGAAGTATAAATATTGCAGATATAGGATCTTCTAGTATTGATATTAGTTGTAATGTGTCGCTCTGAATATATTGATTAATGAAACCAAATTCTGAAAAAACCCTATGCTTAAGCATATCATAAATATCTATATTTTTAAATTTCCAGTTATCAATATTTTGAGAAAAAGCCAATTCTAGCAAATTATAATCATTTATAAACCTACTTATATATGAATCAAGCGTTATATACTCTTCTTCTAAAGAGGAATAAATCTTATCCTCATACCGATTGAATATTACCTCTGCTAATGGCACACTAGTTGTAGGATATACAGGCGAGTTGTCATCATTTAGATTGATGGGAGTTTTATCTAAGGTGAACGTAGAACAATACATTAATAAGCATAGCACGTCAATTTCTCTGTTTGACATTAGTTCTAGAGGAAAAATCATTCCATTTGTCTCGGCTAAATCAACATCAATAATTTTTTCTTTCCAAATTAGATCGTTACTAAAAAAGCCATTTATTATGTTTCTAACCTTACTGCGTTCGTCGATTCTTGTATAAATATTTAGTGAGTATTTGGATTTTACAGCTTTCCGAATTAATGATCTAACTATTGCATCTCGCTTTTTTGAAAAAGAGTCAGGATTCCAAATGTTAATTGAACGAATACTTGGTTGTCTTTTATTTAATTTTCGTAATACCCTTTCAATTCTTTTTTCCATCAATATGTCACTACGCATTTGATCATCCCAGAATCTTCTTCCCGCAGATACATCGCCTTGGAAAAGAGAGGGAACAATGTATATAACCGCAAGCAACAGTACTGTTGTTACTAATACTAGCTTTATTACGAACCCATTAATAGACTTACCATCTGTTACAATTTCATATATTCCATTTCCAAAAATTTCTGCGATTCCTAGTATTAACACTATTAGGAACGAGAAGAAAATTATTCCAATATTATAATAAGCTCTCGTCCAAAACCTATTTATTAGATAGCCAGTGGGAGACATTTCTCTATATCTTTCCATAAGACTATCATATACACTACTTAAAGTGTAATTTGATTTTAGATAAAAATTCACAGAATTATCGTTTATTTCGAACTGTGACTCAATAGTATTTGGAATTTTAAAGAGTACGCCCGAAATAATTCGGGTATTGATTTTCTCGCAAGAAACTTCAACTTTTCTTTCTATCATATCATATTCAGTTCTCCATCTAAACCTAAAGATCTGTAATAATCAACTGCTAATGTTTTTCCATCAGCTAAAAATGTAGTTTTATCATAAAATTCACCGAATTTAGACGATACAAGGTACGCACCCGTTCTAGCCATCGATAAATCTGACCAACAAGGCAGAAGGTTACTGATTGAATCACTTATTAAATGTTCATTTGCTTGGTTAGACATATATATATAACCTTCATCAATTATCGTATTATCATCAAAACGATAAAAATTTGTTTTAATCCGGTCGTAATATCTCTCCCTCTTATCTAAAGACTTCAATTCTTCATCTGAAACATAGAAGCATAACCCATTATAGCTAGCATCAGCTTTTTCTAATACATTCGCAGCTGCATTTTCAATCAACTTACTTGAAACTTTAGCACTCGCTTCATAATGTGGAGCTCTGAGATTGAATAGTCTTTGAAAACCATTTACATAGTATGGTATATACTCAATAATATCATTCTCAGTTCTCCCAAGTGATTTGTTCAAAGAACCAAAATACAACAAGGTGCCATAACCTCCAATTAAATGCTTCATATCTAAATTTACACATTTTGCGTAGAACATTGTATATAATCAACTCTCCATAGAGAGTTACCTATATATTTATTAAATCCCCACTAAACTAACTAAATGCTTCTAAACAAAAAAGGCTTTTAGCGCTTTTAAACTGGGGTTTTATAAAATATAATTGGTTTTGAGCTAAGAGTTTGCTAAACGTTTACAAACGTTTGTAAACGGATAACAACAGAAAGGCATGGATATTTAAGGTAAGATTTACTGCCATTAGATAATTATCAATTCAAATCTTCGCATTACTGATTTTAAACCATTTTGTAATCCATGATCAGTTCCAAACTAAAAAATTCCGGCAAAAACCCTATATAACCCATCATTTTACCAAAATGCTTTACTCTTTATCTTCTCCCTTGTCAGTTTTTGGTCAAATGGATCAGTTAAAACTTAAAAAATACTGCCAAAAAGGCGGAAATTTCCGGCTAAAAGGTTCAATTACCCACTTCAGAACTGGAATTTTGAAG
Source organism: Cyclobacterium sp. 1_MG-2023 (assembly GCF_030546805.1). Lineage (GTDB taxonomy): Bacteria > Bacteroidota > Bacteroidia > Cytophagales > Cyclobacteriaceae > Cyclobacterium. The sequence goes on from NZ_JAUOPC010000021.1 coordinate 10,205, forward strand.
TAAATAACTGCAATGGGTAGGTTCCGAAGTACCCCTCCCCACTTCTGAACCTAGTAATTTTGACCTTACCCAAAGACTTTTCCTGAAATTTTGTCGGATTTTCCGGTTTTCACCCATTTCCTTGTCAGTCTTTGGTCGAATTTTTCAGGTTTGAGGTGAAAAATAGGAGTTCTGAACCGGAAAATTCGAGTTAAAAGGTCCAAGCTTGTCAGTTTTAAGTACCCCAGCCCTGTTTTGAGGTGGGTAATTGAGGTTATAAACTCCAATGGGTAGGTTCTGAAGTACCCCTCCCCACTTCCGAAGTACCCCATCGGCTTTCCTAATACCTACAAATTGATAAGCCCCGTACCATCCGCAACATTCACTTCATAGCTTTCCATCTGCCGGTTGAATTTGTCGGCATAGGCAGCCGAGATGCCGGCGATAAATGCTTTTTTATCGGTTTTCTTGATCAGGTTTAGGGTACATCCTCCGAATCCCCCACCCATCATTCTGGCTCCCAAAACATAGGGCAACTCCCGGGTATAATCCACCAAAAAATCAAGCTCTGGACAACTCACTTCATAATCAAGAGAAAGTCCATCATGCGAACCATAGAGAAATTGTCCGACCGCCTCCAGGTCCTGCTTGGCCAAGGCCTCGCAGGTTTTTATCAGGCGTTCATTTTCCCGAATCACATAGGCACAGCGCTTGTATACCACCGCAGAAATTTCTCCTTTCGTTTTGTCCAACATTTCAAGGTTGATATCCCTAAGACTATTTACCTCGGGAAATTGCTTTTGGACCAGCTTTACGCCTTCACTACATTCCTCCCTCCTTTGGTTATAGGCAGATTCTGCCAGGGAATGGGCAACCTTTGTATTGCATAGGATCAATTGGTATTCTCCCAATTCCAAAGGAAAATAAGAATGCACCAAAGAACGGCAATCCAAACGAATGACTTGGTCTTTTTTGCCCATCATGGAGGCAAACATATCCATGATGCCACATTTCACCCCTACAAACTCATGCTCTGCCTGTTGGGAAAATTTCAGCAACTCAAGCCTTTCCAATTTTAAATCAAACAACTGATTCAGACCAAAGCCTACTCCGTTTTCCAGCGCAGCAGAAGAAGAAAGACCTGCCCCTATGGGTATGTCTCCACCAAAAACACAATCAAAGCCTTCAAGCTCATTCCCATTCTTTTGAATGGCATTGGCCACGCCCATCACAAAATTCACCCAACCCTTGGCCGGTTTCAAATTGTCCAGTGAAAAGGTCTGCTCCTCCTTAAAATCTAGGGAATAAACCCTACAGCTACGCCTGTTGTTTTTGGCAAAGCCCAGGTAGATGGACTTGTCAATGGCCGCAGGCAAGACAAAGCCTTCATTGTAATCTGTATGCTCCCCGATAAGGTTGATCCTGCCGGGAGAGCGAACAATGATCGATTTTGACTGAAATTTCTCTTCAAATGTTTGGGCAATAAGTTCTGGTAAGCGCATAAAAAAGTGAGGTTATCTAAAATTTACTGTTCTTGAAAGAGGGTAAACAATACCGTTTTCCCCACTACAGCAAGGGTCTTTTTATCGATGATCTCCATATTGTCCTGGTGGGTATGGTGGTAAAGACCAAAGCCATAATCAGGACTGTATTCGATAATGTTGATCATGGGAATATTGGCATTCTGATTGACAAAGAGGTGGTCATCTGTAATGGCCTCGGCATTGCGCATGGGAAAGAAATCTCCAAAACCCAAATGGTGGGCATAGCCCCAAACCTTGTCCACGATATTCTTGGCATACTGCACAGAATAACCTTCTTTATAAAACCTGGCATTCTTGCCTCCCACCATATCTACCAGGATTCCATAATAGGCGGAATAGCCTTGAACATGTGGGGTTTCAGACCAATATTGTGAACCTAAACACCACCAAATTTGGCTATTGTCACGGAAATTTCTGTGCTCCGGCTCCCCGTCATCTTCCCCATCAAAGAATATAAAATCTATCCCTACATCAGGTTGCAGACTATCTGTATGCAAGACCCGAGCGACTTCCAATAAAAGCCCTACCCCACTTGCCCCATCATTGGCTCCATCAATCGGTTCCTCCAGGTTTTCGGTATCCTTGTCTGCAATTCTCCTGGTATCCCAGTGTGCACCCAGCAAAATTCTTTTAGAAGCTTCAGGCTTATAGCTCCCTATAATATTTCTCAGCTGAAGTACTTTCCCATCATAAGCCTTGTCCTGAAAAGCCTGCTCGGTAACTGCCAAGCCAAAGCTTTCAAGTTTCTGAACAAGCCAGTCTCCGGTGGCTTTATGGGCTTCCGTATTGGGTACCCTGGGGCCAAAGTCCACCTGCTGCTGTATATAGGCATAGGCAGAATCGGCATTAAACGCAGGGCTGGCCCGGTAATTGATTACTTCTTCTGATCTTTTTTCACTGCTGGTTTTGTCACCACAGGCAGCCATCAGACATAGCAAGCCTACGATGATCAACCCAATTTTATTATTCTTCATAAGCCCAATCTACGCTATGCTTCATGTCTTTAATTATTACACCCATATCTTTCAATGCTGCCCTGATTTCATCCACTTTTTGATAATCTCTGGCAGTCTTGGCCTTGCTATAAAGGTCGATGATCACTTTTAACAAAGCTTCCTGATTGTCACCTTTTTCCTCTAGCAAACCTAAAATCTCAGTAATAAATACGTTAAAAGTTTGAATCAGTTTATCAAACACATCTTTCCCCAACTGGGCAGATTTCAACTGTCCGGTGTAGAGGCTATTGATTTTTTTCAACAAGTTGAAAAGATGACCGATGGCCTGAGCCGTGTTAAAGTCATCATTCATGGCCGCAAAGGCAGCCGCAATGCTTTTCTCAATTTGTGAAACAAGCTTATCGTCCACCAGCACTTCCGGATCGGCCTCATATTTCAGTTGGCTGGCAATTCTCAGCCCATTGATTAACTTTTTATAGCCTTTTTGCGCAGCCTGTAAAGCGCCATTAGAGAAGTCCAATGTGGAGCGGTAATGGGCCGTTAAGATAAAGTACCTTACCGTCATCGGGCTGTAGGCCTGCTCCAATTTGTCATGATCCCCTTTGAACAACTGCTGAAGGGTAATGAAATTCCCTAAGGATTTCCCCATCTTCTGTCCATTGATGGTGATCATATTGTTGTGCATCCAGTACTTTGCCGGGTCGGTATGATGGCTTGCATTGCTTTGGGCAATTTCACATTCATGGTGTGGAAACATCAGGTCCATGCCTCCACCGTGAATGTCAAACTGATCCCCAAGGTATTTGGAACTCATGGCCGTACATTCCAGGTGCCAGCCCGGAAAGCCAACGCTCCATTTGGATTCCCAGCGCATCAGGTGTTCGGGAGAAGCTTTTTTCCATAGGGCAAAGTCCACCGGATTTCTCTTTTCCGATTGTCCGTCGAGCTCCCTACTTCCACTCATCAGCTCTTCTACCACACGACCGGACAATACCCCATACTGCTTTTCCTGCTCATTGTATTTGAGCACATCAAAATACACGCTTCCATTGACTTCGTAGGCCAGGCCATTTTCAATGATTTCTTCGATAAGCTTGATTTGCTCCGGAATATGTCCGGTGGCACGAGGTTCGATGCTGGGCTTGAAAGTATTGAGCAGTTCCATATCTCTATGGTAGGAAGCCGCATATTGCTGGGCCACTTCCATGGGCTCTAGTTGTTCCAGTTTTGCTTTTTTTGCAATTTTATCTTCTCCCTCATCGGCATCAGCTTCCAGGTGGCCCACATCGGTGATATTGCGGACATAGCGCACTTTATAATTTAGAAAACTAAGGTACCTGAAAACGATATCGAAGGAAACTGCAGCCCTGGCATGCCCCAGGTGGGCATCTCCATACACGGTGGGACCACAGACATACATTCCAACATTTGGAGGATTAATGGGTTCAAAAATTTCCTTCTCCCTGGTGAGGGTATTGTATATTTTTAACTTTTTTGATTGCATGGGGCAAATTTATCAAACTTTCAATACTTTTTTTAGGAAAATAATTTTATTACATTTGTACCTGAGTTAATTCATGACAACAGAGGGGACACAGAGTCCCCTCTTTCATTTATTGATCATTTTTGGGACAAAAACCAAAAGCAAGTAAGTAAAAAGATATGGATTTGAGGCAAACGATAGAAGAAATAGTGGAAAAGCACCTTCCCGACAGCAGTCATTTTGTCGTAGATGTTCAAATAGTGAAGAAGGGAAATAAAAAATCTTTACAAATATTAATTGACGCTGATCACGGCATTAATATTGATTCTTGTGCATTGGTAAGTAGAGCCGTAGGTGAAGAAATAGAAGCCAAAGAACTGATGGACACTGCTTACGTAATGGAGGTTTCCTCTCCCGGTGTAGATTTTCCTTTAAGTTCAAGGAGGCAATATCAAAAAAATATTGGCCGAAACTTAAAGGTTAGCCTTGAAGAAGGGAAAGACACGGAAGGAAAACTTACAGAAGTGGAGCAGACAGGAATTCAGTTATTGGTAAAGAAAAAAGAAAAAGGAAAAAAGGCTGTTGAAGAAACGATCAGCATACCTTTCGACCAAATTAAAAAATCAATTGTATTAGTCTCTTTCAAATAAAAACAATGGATGCTAAAATTCTGATTGAATCATTTGCAGAGTTTGCAAGATCAAAAAATGTGGACAGACCGACAATGATCCGCATTCTCGAGGATGTATTTAGGGCGATGATTCGTAAAAAGTATGAAACTGATGAAAACTTTGATGTGATCATCAACGCGGACAAAGGTGATTTGGAGATCGTAAGGATTAGAGAGATCGTGGACGACAATTCTGAAGATATCTGGGATCATGATAAGATTAGTTTGGCGGAAGCCAAAAAAATTGAGCCTGATTTTGAAATCGGTGAAGAGACCTATGAAAAAATAGAATTGGAAGATTTTGGTCGTCGGGCGGTAATGATGGCCAGACAGACCCTTATCCAGAGAATTAAAGATTTAGAAAAGGATTTACTTTTCCAGCAATATGAAGAGCTTGTAAGTGAGATCATCACTGCAGAAGTTTATCAAATATTGGGTAGAGAAATACTACTTATGGATGGTGAAGGGAATGAATTGATCATGCCCAAGTCTGAGCAAATACCAAAGGACAGGTTTAGAAAGGGAGATTCTGTTCGGGCAATTGTTCACAAAGTGGAAATGATCAATGGTAATCCAAAAATTATACTTTCAAGAACATCTCCTATATTCTTGGAAAGGTTATTTGAGAATGAAGTACCGGAAGTATACGATGGCTTGATTACCATCAAAAAAATAGTGAGAGAACCGGGAGACAGGGCCAAGGTGGCCGTAGAATCATACGATGATCGGATAGATCCGGTTGGAGCATGTGTGGGTATGAAAGGTAGCAGGATTCATGCTGTGGTAAGAGAACTACAGAATGAAAACATAGATGTTATCAATTACACAGACAATCTTGATTTATATGTTTCCAGAGCATTAAGTCCTGCCAAGGTAACTTCACTCCAAGTGAATGAAGAAGCTAAAAGGATTTCGGTATATTTGAAACCTGATCAGGTATCTCTAGCCATAGGTAAAGGAGGCTTCAATATCAGGCTTGCCAGTCGTTTGGTAGGTTATGAGATAGATGTCTTTAGAGAACTTTCTGATTATGAAGATGAAGAAGATGTTGATCTATCTGAATTTTCTGACGAAATTGAAAGTTGGGTATTAGAGGAGTTGAAGAAAACAGGTTTGGATACTGCGAAAAGTGTATTGGCATTGACCAAAGAGGACCTTCTAAGGAGGACAGAATTGGAGGAAGAAACGATTGCCGATATATTTAAAATATTAAAACAAGAATTTGAATAGCAAATAACGACAGATAATTCGTTATCCCCTTTATATTTGCATTATTATAAATACAGGAATAGGTATTAGTATGTCAGAAGAAAAAATGATGCGATTAGGCCAAGTAGCCAGAAAACTCAATGTGGGGGTTTCCACCATTGTTGAGTCTATGGCCAAGAAGGGCTTTGAGGTAGAAAGCAATCCGAACTCAAAAATAAGTTCGGAACATTACAATATGCTTGCCAAAGAGTTCAAGTCTTCTGCTCAAGAAAAGGAAGAGGCCTCCCATCTATCTATAGGCAAAAGGCACAATGAGAACTTCACCATCAAGGCGGAGTCTGAATCTGAGCCTGAAAAAGAAATCAAAAAGCCGGAGCCGAAAAAACCGGTAAGCACTAGCAAACCGGCCAGTGCAGCTCCTCCTGTCGAGGAGAAAAAAGCTGAGGAAAAAGCTACTGATAAAATATCAAATGAAGCGCCTAAACTTCAAGGAATAAAAGTGCTGGGCAAAATTGATTTGGATGGTAATAAATCCAAACAAAAGCCTGCTGAAGTGAAGGAAGAGGCCAAGCCTACCCCTCCTAAGCCGGTGGCGGAAGAGCCTAAAAAGCCCGAGCCTAAGCCTGCCGCCAAAAAGGAGCCTGAAGTTAAACCTGAACCTAAAAAGGAAAAAGAACAGCCTCAGAAAGCCGAGCCTAAAGCGGAAACGACTACGCCTAAACCTACTCCTACTCCAGTAAAACCCGAAAAGCCGGTAGCGAAAACTCCTCCTGCTCCAAAAGCAGAAGAGAAAGCCACACCTCCCAAAAAAGCGCCAGAAGCTAAACCTGAAGCGCCCAAGGAGCCTACTGCCCAATCGAAGCCTATTACTGAAGAGAAAGCAACTACTAAAGAACCGGAGAAACCTATCGAAAAGACTGAAGACAAGGTAATATCTGCAAAGGCAGATTCCCTTAAAGGTTTGACAGTATTGGGAAAAATTGAACTTCCCAAAGACAAGCCTAAGAAAAAATCCAAGCCGGTTGCCTCTTCTGATGAGCGCAACAAGGAGAAGAAGAAACGTCCGAGAAAAAGGATTGACAACCGTCCTGCCAAGAGTGGCGACGGAGCGAGAAATACACCTGCCGGAAGAGGTCCAGGTGGACAAGGTGGTGGCGGTGCCAGAAAAGGAAACAACCGAGGGGGCGTTGGACGTCCGGGAGGAAGAGGTCAAAATCCTCGTTTCCAAAAAGAGGAACCTACTCAAAAAGAAATCCAGGATCAAATCAAACAAACACTTGCACGTCTGCAAGGAGGAGGTAAATCCGGAGGTAGAGGAAAAAACAGAAGAGACAAAAGATCTGAAAGAACCAAGGAGGTTAGCGAAACCCCTGAGGAAAGCAAAATATTACGGGTAACGGAATTTATTTCCGCCAATGACCTGGCATCTTTAATGGATGTTTCTGTAAATGAAGTAATCTCTGTATGTATGGGGTTGGGCATGTTTGTCTCCATCAACCAAAGGTTGGATGCAGAAGCCATCACCATCATCGCCGATGAATTTCATTATGACGTAGAGTTTACCAAAACTGACGAGGAAGAAACGGAAGTCATTGAAGAGGAAAACGAAGATACACTTATAGAAAGAGCGCCGATTGTGACCATTATGGGTCACGTAGATCATGGTAAAACTTCCCTACTGGATTATATCCGAAGGGCAAAAGTAACCCATGGTGAAGCAGGTGGAATTACCCAGCATATCGGTGCCTATGATGTGGAAACTTCCGATGGACACAAAATTGCATTTTTGGATACTCCGGGTCACGAAGCATTTACAGCCATGCGTGCCAGAGGTGCAAAAATCACCGATGTGGCCATCATCGTAATTGCTGCGGATGACAATGTCATGCCACAGACCAAGGAAGCCATCAATCACGCCCAAGTTGCAGGTGTGCCAATGATCTTTGCTATCAATAAAATTGATAGGCCAAACTCCAACCCGGAAAAGATAAAAGAAGAATTGGCCAATATGAACCTCTTGGTGGAAGACTGGGGTGGTAAATACCAATCTCAAGATATTTCTGCCAAAACAGGTGTAGGTATTGATGAGCTTTTAGAAAAAGTATTGCTAGAATCTGAAATACTTGAACTAAAAGCCAACCCAAATAAAAATGCAGTGGGTACAGTAGTAGAAGCCTCCCTTGATAAAGGTAGAGGTTATGTATCCACCATCATGGTTCAAGCAGGTACCCTGCACGTAGGGGACACCATCTTGGCAGGTCAACACTACGGTAGGGTGAAAGCCATGTTTGATCACTTGGGTAAAAAAGTAGACGAGGCAGGTCCATCCACACCGGTACAAGTACTTGGTTTAGGAGGTGCTCCTCAGGCAGGCGATGTATTCAAAGTATATGATTCTGAAAGAGAAGCAAGGGAAATTGCCAACTCAAGGGAGCAGATACAAAGAGAGCAAAGTTTACGTACCAAGAAACACATCACTTTGGATGAAATCGGTAGAAGATTAGCCATTGGTAGCTTTAAGGAACTTAACATCATTATCAAAGGTGATGTGGATGGTTCTGTGGAAGCCCTTTCTGATTCCTTACTGAAACTTTCCAAAGACGAGGTAAATGTAAACATCATTCACAATGGCGTAGGCCAAATCTCAGAATCGGATGTATTGCTTGCCTCCGCTTCAGATGCGATCATTCTCGGCTTCCAGGTAAGACCTTCGGTCAATGCCAAACGCCTTGCTGAACAAGAAGAGATAGAAATCAGGCATTACTCCATTATCTATGACGCCATCAACCAGATCAAGGATGCCATCGAAGGTATGCTAGAGCCTGAATTTGAAGAAGTCATCACAGGTAATATTGAGGTTAGAGAAGTTTTCAAAATCTCTAAAGTGGGTACAGTTGCCGGTTGTTACGTAACAGACGGGTATATTAATCGTAAAAATAAAATCAGAATTATCAGAGATGGTATAGTGATTCACGAAGGTGAAATCAGTGCCTTGAAGCGATTCAAGGATGATGTCAGCGAAGTGAAATATGGTTACGAATGCGGTGTATCTATCAAAGGCTTCAACGATATCCAGCAAGGAGATACCTTCGAAGGATACAAAATGGAAGAGATCAAGCGTAAAAAATAAATTTAAAGTTTATAGTATGGAAGGGACGACGAAAGTTGTCCCTTTTTTGCTTTTAGGTCATGGAAACCCTCATTACAGGTATAAACATCTTGTTTTTCTTAGCCTTATTAGGAACCATCCTGGGGCTGATAAGGCCGGTAATTGTCCTTTGGTTTATGCACCGTTTCAATAGGCTTAGTGTGATTAAATATTACGGTGTTCCTACAGCCATATTGTATTTTTTTAAGCTTACCTTGGCCTATTGGGCCTAATATAATCGCCATTCCGAGAAATAATATTTTAAAAACGCATAAATCAAGCCGTTAGGATTCAAGGCAGCACTCCAGCGGAGTGCAATCTTTGTAGCCCTGGGTAAGCGGACGCAGGAGGTGCCACCCGGGGTATTATTGAATTGGCTTTTTAGGACATAAGCCTGCAGTAAGCTCTATAGGGAAATTAGCTTTTCGCTAATACCATTGACACCTTACCTCTGGTTTTTAAAATCTGTTATCGATAGGCTAAGAAAGGGATTTTAATAGGACTTGACAAAGCCATTACGAAATTGATAATAGTGACGGTTGCAAAAAATCCCCCTTTGTCCCCCTTTAAAAAAAGGGGGATTTTGAGCTTTCAGCAATGTAGTGACTTTTGCTGAACGTGGGATAGAATCTCTTGGAAAAACCGCTAGACCCGAAAGAGGGATTACAACAGTCTTTCCTTACGCAACAGCTCCTCGAAAAAGGTACGCAATGACGATCTGGTATATCATTAATTCGGTACACTTCGACAAGCTCAGTGACCGGAAGACGTCATTCCGAGACTTTACATTTAAACGTCGAAAAGCTACAAGGCAGAATTAATATAATCATCTGCTTAATGATGCGCAATTTTCAACGCAATCGCTGAACTAAGGGCGCGTGGGCCGGGCCAAAACTACGAGGCGGGGTTGGGCCTTGCGGGGGGAAGTTTAGTTTTGGCTAGATTTTTCTTTGGTTCGTTTCTTTTCATCAATGGAAAAGAAATGAACGGCAATTCAGTGTGTAGAGCGATAAAATCTCTATGAAAGTCAAACTTACCAGACAACGTTGAACCAGTAACAATTCTACTAATTCTTATACTTTCCTATTAGTAAAGATTTGAAATTTGCCAAGGATTATTTTTTACATTGCAAACCAGTTTTTTACTAGACCATCTCATATAAAATAACCATTGTCACTTATTTGCTGCAGGCCTGCCCTGATGGGAACCATGTCAGAGCAGGCCTGCAGCGTAATAATTCAGTGGCTCGTCCTGAAACGAAGTAACTCAGGGGCCCAAAAAGTAACCAACTTGTCCTGAAACGGAACAACTCAGGGCCTGCCCTAATCCCTCAGGGACTAGCCCGCCGCTGAGTATCTTTTCGGCTAAAATTTAAGGCCTCCCGCACACAGGCAAACTAGGTTAGTTTAGAGTTTATTTATATGGATTGCTTTTTCGGAATTCAATCCTATATTTCAAAGGCTAACCATGCCTGTGCCCTTTCCTTCGCATCATAAATTTCTTAAGGCGGAAATTAACACATTCGTCATTCCAAGAATTAATATTTTAAAAATGCAGCATTCCAGTGGAGTGCATTCTTTGTAGCACTGGGTAAAATTATTTAATTCACTTTTTTATAACTCAAAACTGCCAGCCCATTTACCAAGACGGCATAAGCCAAAGTCTTCCATATCTGAGGCAAAATATCTGAAAACCCGGCCCCTTTTAACATTACCATTCGTACTACCTCTACAAAATACCTGATGGGATTAAAGGTAGTGATCACCTGGGCCCATTGTGGCATGCTTTCTATAGGGGTAAACAAACCACTCATTAGGATAAAAATAACCATGAAAAACCAAGCAATAAACATGGCCTGCTGCTGGGTTTCTGTGAAATTGGAAATAAATAGACCAATTCCCAGGACCACCAAAATATAAATGGCAGTATAAAAATATAGGGTGCCCAAGCTCCCTAGTAAGGGAATGTCAAAAATAAGTTTCGCCAGCACCAGCCCAATGGTCAACAAGCCCAAACCTATGATCCAAAATGGAAAAAGCTTTCCAATAATAAATTGACTTTTTTTGATTGGGGTGACGTTAATTTGTTCCAGTGTTCCGATTTCTTTTTCCCTCACAATATTCATCCCTGAAAGAAACAAGGTGATCATGGTGACCAATAGTACCAATATCCCCGGCACCATAAAAGTTTTATAATCCAATGTGCTATTGTACCAATAGGAAGGAATAATGGTAATCAGGCCGGCAAAGCCACTGCGGTTTTTATTACTCACAGAAGTCTCTAAGGCTATACCTTGGTTGAATTCCTGCACTATTTGTTGAATATAAGCAGTCTCTACTCCTGCTGCAGCCCCATCTATGGCATCCACAGTAAGCCCTAAGGAAGTTTTTTCTTGATTTACCAGCTGTCGTTCAAAATTATTGGGGATCTCCATGATTACATTTACTTTTCCCTGCAACATTCCTGCATAGGCCACCTTATAGGATGAGTAAGGTGCAAGAAGGTTGAAATAGGCCGATGAACGGAATTTTTCAATCAGTGCCCGAGAAGTAGAGCTGCGGTCCACATCGATGTAACCAAATTTTATATCCTTTACCTCATAGGTAGCTGCATTGGACAGAATGAGGAGTTGAACTATTGGTAAAATAAAAATAATAGGAAGCATTCCCTTATTTCTAAAGATCTGCTTGAATTCCTTTTGTATCAAATATCCGATGGTTTTCATTATTCAAGCCTGATTTTATATTTGTAGGTACTGATTCCAATAAAGAATAGCGTCATGCCTATAAGAATAATCGTCTCTTTCCAAATAAAAGCCATTCCCACTCCCTTTAACATGATTCCTTTAATGATAAGAATAAACCATTTGGCCGGAATAATATTACTTATAATTTGTAAAGGAAGCGGCATACTGCCTATAGGGAATATAAATCCTGACAAGAGGATTACCGGCAACATCAAGCCCATCAAGGAGATCATCATGGCCGTCTGCTGGGTCTTTGCTATGGTGGATATTAAAATCCCTAATGACAAAGAGGTAAGAATAAACAGCACACTCTCAGCACCTAATAAAATCAAGCTTCCTTGAACGGGCATTTTAAAAATAAAAATACTTAGCAGTACGATAATTATTGCATTTATGATGGAGAGCAAAATATAAGGAACCACCTTGCCTAATATCACCTGAAAAGGTTTTAATGGCGATACCAATAAAATTTCCATTGTTCCCAATTCTTTTTCCTTGGCTATGGAAATGGAAGTCATCATGGCAGAGACCAACATTAAAATTATCGTCATCACTCCGGGTACAAACATAAAAACACTTTTAAGTTCAGGGTTAAAAGCCATATGGGTTTGGGTCAATACCTGTGGACCTCCTACTTGATGGAGGTTTATGGATTGATTGTACTGCTGAACGATAGATAGAATATAATTGGTGATGGAATTGGCGGTGTTGGGATCCGTCGCATCAGCAACAAGCTGAATGGTGGCTTGCCCCCTTTTCACCATTTTTTCGCCAAAGTCCTTTTCAAAATTAATTACCGCCTTAACTTTTCCTTCCTTGAAAACCCCTTCCACCTCGGATTCAGCAGCTAAATATCGGTTTATAGAAAAGTATTTCGACGTAGCCATCTTATTGATAATCTCAATGGTAGTCGCATCTTTGGCTTGGTCCAAAATAGCAATTTCCACCTTATTGATTTCATTGGTAATGGCGAATCCAAATAATAAAATTTGGGCGATAGGCATCCCAAAAAGGATAAAAAGTGACCTTTTATCCCTATAGATATGGTAGAATTCCTTCTTTACAAAACCAATAAATCGTTTCATTTTGAAAAATTGAATTTCTTTTTATTCATTCGGTTTACTGCCCCTTGCCAGTTTCAAGAAAACCTCATTCAGGTTACCCGCCCCATATCGCTCCTTCAAAAGCTTAGGAGGACCCATTGCTTCAATTTTCCCATTGACCATAATGGATACCTTATCGCAATATTCTGCCTCGTCCATATAATGCGTAGTCACAAATAGGGTTGTTCCCTTATCAGCAGCATGATAGATCATTTCCCAGAATTGCCTCCTGGTAATGGGATCCACTCCCCCTGTAGGTTCATCTAGAAAAACAATTTTAGGGTCATGCAGGAGAGACACCGAAAAGGATAATTTTTGCTTCCAACCCAATGGCAAAGCGCCAACCAGTTGATCAATTATATTTTCCAGCTTTAGCTCCGTTACCAATACCTTTACCTTCTCCTTAATTGTAGCCCGGGACAAGCCGTATATCCCACCAAAAAAGGTGATGTTCTCCCTCACTGTTAAATCATCATAGAGGGCAAATTTCTGGCTCATATAGCCAATGTTCTTTTTGATAAGCTCCGTTTGAGTATAGACATCAAAACCTGCTACCATTGCTTCTCCAGAACTGGGTTTGGAAATGCCTATAAGCATTTTCATGGCCGTGGTTTTCCCCGCTCCATTGGCCCCGAGAAAGCCAAATATCTCTCCGGCCTTTACTTCAAAGCTTATGGCATCTACAGCCAGAAAATCACCAAACCTCTTTGTTAGATTTTTGACCGCTATTACCTTGTTGTCTTTCATTCTTTTGCCATTTCCATGAAAACATCCTCAATGGTAGGTTCAGTTAAACCAATATAAATCCCGGTAAGTCCATTTGCTTTCAGGTATTCTTCCAGTTCAGGAATATCCAAATCGGATCGACTATCGGTATAATGTACATATTCGCCAAAGGGGTACACACTGTACAGGTAAGGGAAATCCCGAAGCACTTGTATCAATTTATGTCTTTCTCCGGCTCCGATTTCATAAACTGCTTTAGGGTACTTTTCCACAATTTTTTTAGGGCTGTCAATCTCCATAATACGCCCATTCTGCATAAGGGCTACCCTATCACACAAAGCAGCCTCATCCATGTATGGCGTAGAAACCAATATGGTAATACCTTTTGCTTGCAGTCGCTTCAACATGTCCCAGAATTCCTTTCTGGAGACGGGATCCACACCGGTGGTAGGCTCATCCAGAAAAAGCACTTTAGGTTTATGAATCAAGGCACAACAAAGGGCAAGTTTTTGCTTCATTCCCCCGGATAACTTTCCCGCTCTTCGGGTTTTAAAGGGTTCTATCTGTTCATAGATTTCCTTGATGAGCTCATAATTTCTTTCGAGCGTTGTACCAAAAATGGTAGCGAAAAATTGCAGGTTCTCCTCCACTGTCAAATCCTGGTATAGTGAAAACCTGCCCGGCATATAGCCGACAGATTTTCGAATTGCAATATAATCCTCCACTACATCCATGCCTGCTACTACTGCAGTGCCGGTATCTGCCAATAAAAGCGTAGTCAAAATCCGAAACAAGGTGGTTTTCCCTGCACCATCAGGCCCTATTATTCCAAACAACTCACCCGGTTTTACCTCAAATGAAATGTCCTGAACCGCACTTATGCCCTTATAGGTCTTGCTGATTTGGTGAAGGGAAATGCTCATATTTAATCCTTTATTTGAATGGTAATGTTTAAGGAGATTTTTGATTTAATTGAATTGGAAATCAAACAAGCCGCTTCAGATTTCTGAACAATCCGTTCGGCCCGTTCTCTATCTTTTTCATTGAAGATGGTCACCGTTGGTGAAAGAATAATTTCTGTCATGGCAAATTTGCCCTCCTCTTTGGCCAAAATTCCTTTTGCATTGCAGCTAAAAGCAGCAAAATCCAGTTTGCTATTTTCTGCAATGGCCAAAAATGTAGTCATCAAACAACTACTCACCGAGGCAGTAAATAAATGTTCCGGAGACCAGATATTGGGCATTCCTTTAGGGAATTCCGGAGGTGTAGCCACCGCAATACAATTGGACGAATCGGACTCGCCCATTTTAAGTTCCGGCGAACACATAAGGCCCTTTCTATCTACATTCCAATTGATGTCTACATTGTACTGATGGTTTTCCATGGGATTATTGATTATGGTTAGTTACTTTTTTCGCTCAAGGTATTTTCGATCCACATTTCGGCTGGCATACCTATTTTTAGGGCGCCATCATTGTTCACCTTTATTTTCACTGCATAAACCAGGTTTACTCTTTCTTCCTTTGTTTGAATGATTTTCGGAGTAAACTCAGCCGTAGAGGATACCCAGCTAACCTTACCATCATATGCTTTCATTCCCTCATTTGAATCAATTTTTACCGTTACATCTTGCCCGATGCTGATATCCGGTAATTGCATTTCACTTATGTAAACCCTTAAAAGCATATTGTCCAAATCTGCAATTTTATATAACGGCTTTCCAAAAGCAACAACCTCACCTGCCTCAGCAAATTTACCCAATACCGTTCCATAAATAGGATTCCTCAAAACACTTTGGGCGATTTGCTGATCTATCTGAGCAATGCGCGCATCAAAAGACAATGCTTCTTTCTCAATAGGCATTTGCTGACTTTGAACGTTTTTAATCTGTTTTTTTAAAACTTCGACTTGATTTCTCCCTTTATCCAATTGCTGCTGAGTGGCCGCACCATCGGCAAACATTTTTGAGATACGGTCAAATTCTAAAGCTGCGTTTTTTAATTGTTCTTCCAGCACATTTATCTGCGAAGAAATGCTACCGGATTTTGATGCTACCGTTTCCTTGGCAGCCAACAATTGTTGCTTTGATAAAAACAAGGGCAAGGTGTCTACCAAAGCCACAAAGGTTCCCTTCTCGATCACTTGCCCCTCTTCTACGGCTAAGGACAATAATTTACCGGAAGACTCAGCTGAAACAGTAATTTCAGTTGCCTCAAAATTACCATAGCCATCTGCTTTCTCTTCATTTTCACAGGATACTATTCCTAGCAGAAGAATACTTGATAAAAATAGTTTGAAGGTTTTCATTTCGGTTCTGTATTTAAAAGTCACCCCTAATTAATTTGTACCTTGCCTGACTCATGACCAACTGTATTTCAGTCAGCTTTTGATTGACTTTTGCCTCATAAAGCTTGTTGAGTTCAATGATGTATGTCGAAGAAGTGATGGTCCCATTTTGAAATTGGGAGGTACTTGATGCAATTACTTCTTCCCTCAAGTTGACGATTGAGGCATCATGGGCTAAAATTTCTTTGTACTTGTTGATGTCCTCCCGTGCCTCTAGCAATTGGATCTCATTGTTGCGTACAAAGGTTTCTTTCTCTGTGGCCACCACACGCTTTAATGCTTCAACTCCCAACTTTTTTTCCTGAGCCTTGCCCCAGTCAAATAACCTCCAGTTGAACTTTAAACCAACCATATAAAAGTCCTGAAAGGAATTGTCTAACATGTTCAATCCAGGGTTCCCATATCCAGCCTGTGCAAAACCCATGAGGCTGGGGGATTTTTCTTTATCAATTAATTCCTTAGAAATGTCTAACTGCCGGGACTTGTATTCAAATAGTTTTAATTCCGGCCGGTTAAGCAGGGTATTAAATGTTTGCGCTATCTCTGGTTTCAACAATGTATCATTGAAATCAATGTCCTTATAGATTAGTAAGGAAAGGCTTTCTAATGCTTTTTTGCGGTCATATTTCAGCTGAACTTTTTGTTGCTCCAATAATAATATTTCTGCTTGTAAATGCTGATTTGTGGAAGGTAGGGCCATCCCATTTCTAATGGCAGAAACCGCTTCCTTTGCCCGCTCCTGCAAAATTTTCATTTTAGAATCCAGCAGTTTTTCTTGTTCCTGAAGGAGTAAAATCTTGAAATAAACGGCATTGACTCTTTCCTTAACCTGGTAAATGGTAACTTCTACCTCTTGTTGTCGTGTTTTTAATTCAGCTTGTTTTAACTTGGCATTTGCCGCTATGCTCCCACCGCTATAAATCAATTGGTTGACATCTAACGTCGCCCTATACTGATCCTTATTTGGTGGTTGGATGTCAGTATTCGGCAATTCTATAGGAATTCTCGTGACCTCAGATTGATAAGTAGTTTGCGCATTTAGGTCTAGTTTAGGTAGTTTCTGCAATTCGAGCACCCTGACCTCAGATTGAAATTGTTCCTCCAAAAAAATTTTCTGACTGCTTAACGGATAATTTATTTCTGCAAGATTAAAGCATTCTTCCAAGGTGAGCAGCTGCTGTGCAGGTACAAGAAAGGGAACCATTGCCAGAATAATTGTTACTATCTCTCTCATAACTTTTTTATTGAGTTGATAATGAATTCGGAAACAAAGGTTTTACGCTGTTCCATTAGTTGCTCAAAGTCATCCACTCCCAATTTCATAAAACCCCTAATAAGTGGCTTGGCTACAAAAGGAAAAATATTCAACGAAACAATGGTCACAAATAACTGCTCCCCATCGATAGGTCTCAAAATCCCTTCCTCAACCTCCTGTGCTACCTGCTTTTTAAATTTGTCAAGAGATGGAAAGCCTTTACTGTCTTGGATCATCTCAAAAAATGCTGGGTTTCGGTTTGACTCCTGAATGATAAAATTTGGAAGGTAAGGGTGCTTTTTCATAAAGGAAATATAATTATGGGTAAAGCTTTTCACCTTTTCCTCTATGGATGAATCATCATTTAAAACCTTATTGAGTTGAGGAGACAATAAGGAAAAAGCATTCTTAAACACCGCCTCAAAAAGCAATTGCTTGCTTCTAAAATAATAATGCAACATGGCTTTATTGATGCCCGCTGCATTTGCGATCTCCTGCATTCGGGCTCCATCCATGCCCTTCTGCTGGAAAACTTCCTTGGCTGCCTCCAAGATTTTCTTTTCTGTGTCTTGATTAAATTTTTTCTCCGCCATATTAACCTTATGGTTTAACCATTTGGTTAACAAATGTAAAATTTATTTTTACAAAAGAAAATTGATGGCGAAAAAAATTTACTAATAGGTTAAAATACGCTAAATCAATGCCTTAATAAAACATAATCAATTAAGTTAAATGAAACAGCGCACCATTGTGGAGAAGCTATCACGAAGGGAAAATAGGTAGAATTTTCAATCCTCTCTGAGTATTCCGTTAGATACCTTTATGGAAATGGTATTAATGAGGTCCAAAAATTCGCCCTTACCGGTAAAAAAATGCTATTATGAGACATCTCCGCTCACTAAAGAATGGACAAAAGCACCTAAATAGAAATAAAACTCATACCAGTTGATTGCTAGGTATTTTCTTGAGAAAGTTTGCACCTTAACACAGCAGTCTGCCCATCCATTAATGTGCAAGCGATCAAATATTCATCTCCTCCATCTTTAAGCTTGTACCTCTTTTTGATTTGGTCCGGCTTGCTGGGGAAATTGCGGGTCAATACATTCACCTTTCCATCAGGAAAGCGTTTTTTAAGCACTTTCTTATCCAGTTTCAGCTCTTCCAGCACTTCAAATACCCTACCATTGATTGACCCGGATATTTCATTTCCGGTGTAAAGATGGGTGTGCGGATGAAGCTTACTCAAGCCTAACTCCTTGCCAAAGCTTTTAAATGCTCCTGCCTTTAAAATGCAGGAAAATGGTAATACCAAAAATTTCTGTGGCAAAGAATAATTGACCAAGGCATTTGTTTCTTCCTCCAAGGAAAAGGAAAACTGTTGCGCACTATTTCTTCCCAATTCAGTGGCGACCACTTTCAAAGGCTCATTCTTGCCATTGTAAAGAAACAGCAATTCTTTTACCTCATTTTTGACAGCCACCACATGTACTTGGTTGATTTCCGGTAATTCTTTTAGTGCTGCCTGGATGTCAAGCATAGGTGATGCTTTGATCAAGATTACTTTGGCTTTATCCCGAAACAAATCCCAATTTTGGCTCACATCAGGTTCAAGGTCTTTGAGCTGATACATCTTTTGATTCCCACTACCTCTTCTAGCCGGATCCACAAAAAGCACATCGTATTTGGCACTTGTCTTTTCAATAAACTGAACCGACTCTCCATGCACCAAACTCAATTTGATTTCTTGGCCCTTTAACAATCTGGAAAGATTGTGTCGGGCGAGTTCCACCAGCTCTTGCTGCCTTTCTAGATAGGTAATTTCTTTGAATTCCTTGCCGATATAAAAAGTGTCTACAGCAAAGCCTCCCGTAAGGTCTATAAAAGTTTTGCCTTGGACCAGCTGGGACTTGTATCCGGCAGTAAGCTCAGAAGAGCACTGTTCCATAGATAGGCTAGGTGGAAAAATAATTGAAGGATAACCGGCCCAAAAAGGAAGCTTTTTAGCCGCTTTTTGTCGCATGGCTATTTGCCTGGCAGCTATTTTTAAGTCTATTCCCGGCGCAGTCTTTTGCCTTAAAAGCAAATGTGCAGGATCTTCCTTTAGATGATCCTGCACAAACTGCATCAATTCTTGATGATATATATTTTCAAGGTTCACTTAAACCATGCTGTGTTCCAGTAAATACTCGGCAATCTGAACGGCATTCGTAGCTGCTCCTTTTCGAAGGTTATCGGCTACGATCCACATATTAAGGGTATTGGCTTGGGTTTCATCCCTTCTCAATCTTCCTACAAACACCTCATCTTTTTTATGCGCATTCAATGGCATGGGATAAACATTATTTGCCGGATCATCTTCTACAATAATACCCGGAGTATTGGCCAACAATTCTTTGACTTCTGTCAAGTCAAAATCATTGTGGAATTCAACATTCACCGCTTCTGAATGCCCCCCCATCACAGGGATCCTTACAGCAGTAGCTGTTACCTGAATGGAATCATCACTGAAGATTTTCTTGGTTTCATTGATCATCTTCATTTCCTCTTTGGTGTAACCATTTTCTTGGAACACATCTATATGAGGCAATACATTCAAATCAATTTTATAGGGATAAACCATATCGGCTTTTTCTCCATTTCTCTCTGCCATCATCTGGTCTACTGCATCTTTACCTGTTCCGGTAACTGACTGATAGGTAGATACCACGATTCTTTTGATGCCATATTTTTCTCTCAAAGGAGCCAAAGCTAGTACCATTTGAATGGTAGAGCAGTTGGGATTCGCTATGATGCGGTCATCAATTCTAAGGCTCTTGCCATTGATTTCCGGCACTACCAATTTTTTGGTAGGATCCATCCTCCATGCAGAAGAATTGTCAATCACAATAGTTCCAACTTCAGCAAACTGCGGTGCCCATTCCTGAGAAGTTCCTCCTCCGGCTGAGAAAATCGCCACATCCGGCTTTTCTGCCACAGCCTGTTTGAGACCAATTACCGTATACTCCTTACCCTTATAAGCAATCTTTTTCCCTGCAGAACGCTCAGAGGCAACCAACAATAATTCATCGAAAGGGAAATTGTGCTCTTCGAGCACTTCTAGGATTTCTGAACCTACCAATCCGGTGGCTCCAACTACGGCTAACTTCATTTTAATTATAATTTTGACCGATTAAACTCTCCCGGTTCTGTCCCGGGAAAAATATTCTTCAACAATAAATACTTATTTAGTATACTTTTAGTTATATTAATGTTATGAAAACCAGTACTTTAATTTGGACTTTCATAGCATCTTCCCTATTTGGTTTTTCAATTCCCTGCCTTGGCCAAACATTTGCCAAACAAGACTTTGAGACTGAATTCAACATCGTCAACTACCCGGCAGAATTTCTGCCCGGATGGTCAGCCAGTCAAGTTCGCTCCGGAAAATCCAGGGTTTTTCAAGCTTCAGGAGAAGGAATCGCTGATTCCCAGGCCTTGGCCATTCAGACTACCAGTACTTTCAACGCGCAAATTTACATAAAAACATTGACTGTAGGGTTAAAAAACCCTACAATTTCATTTTGGGCCAAAACCGGTAAAAATGGATCAGGCAACAGACCTGTGCTTTTATACCTTTCCTATTCCACAGATCAAGGAAAGGGTTATTCGACCCCAAGCTTAATCGGATCAGACAGCTCTTTTCTCAATGAAGACTCCCCTTACCTGGAATACCGGCAACCGATACCTGCAATTTATACGGATATAGAAGATTTGACCATAAAACTAGAAATAGCCTATGGAGAAGGTTCCGGCACTGCTGCCAGATTGTTTCTAGATAATTTCAGTATAGCAGAGACTGAAGAAGAAGGCGAATCCCTAAGTGCTAAAATCATCCCTACAGACAATGACAGTAGTTTACTGATCGCATTTGACCAGGAAGTGGCCCTGGTTTCAGAGATTGCAACCCTTAGTTCCAAATATGGTCAGGCCAAGAGCATTTTTCAGCCCCAAAGCAAGCATTTGCTGCTTCACTTTGAAGACTATATTTACAATAATGACTACCGCTTACTTTTCAAAGAGATCAAATCCCTGCAATCAGGCAAAGTATTTAAAGACTGGTCCATTAGTTTTGACTATCCAAAATCCACCCCTCCCGGAGCCCTTGTAATCAACGAAATCATGCCGGACCCAAACCCCAAAGGTTTGATCCCGGAGAACCCTACTCTTCCCAATGCTGAATATATTGAACTTTTTAACCTAACAGAGAAGGCCATCAAACTGAACAATTTCACTTATAATGATGCGACAATTCCCCAAGTGCTCGTTCAACCGCAGGAACACTTGATCCTTTGTGCCGCCACCAATAAGGATTTGTTTCAGCCGTTTGGAAAGGTGGCAGCCATGGAGGCTTTTCCAACCTTGGTCAACAATGGTGGGGTGATCCTGATAAAAGATGACTTTGGTAACCTATTAGATAGTCTGAGCTATGACCGATCCCTGTATGCCGACAAGGAAAAAGAAAATGGTGGATGGTCCATAGAGCGCATCAACCCATTTCTAAACTGTGATGACACTTACAATTGGAAGGCTACTGCAGCAGCCCAAGGGGGGACTCCCGGAACCACAAACAATAGATTTGGCGAAGCTCCAGATCAAAGGGTTTTTGAAATCCTTGAGCTCCAAACTTTGTCCTCCCAGCAAATCCAACTTACTTTCTCCAAAATACTTCCTCCTGTTTTAACAACAAACCCCAACATTTCTCTTAATGATCAAGTATTGATTATTAAGGAGTTTGGTCAAAATTCCATGCTTCTTGAGCTCAGTAACCCTATGATTTCAGGCGAATCCTATAGTTTAACCATTCAAAATTTGTTGGATTGCTATGCCCTGCCTTTGACTGAGAATGAAATAATCTTTACCTATGATGGCCTTCCTCCGCTTGCTGAGAAAGTCGGGGGAATTGATGAATCAACCATTGTTGTGAAATTTGATGAAGCTGTTGATCCTATATCAGCACGCAACCCTCTGCACTATAAATTGATTTCACAAGAAGAGATCACGCTTGCTCCTGCTATATTAGAAGAGCCATCCACTGAAGTTCGAATCGCTCTTTCAAAGCCACTGCTATTCGGTGAAACCTATGGCTTAAGCCTAAGCAATATTGCAGACCAGTCAGGAAACCAAATGCAAAAGGATACCATTTTCTTTGCTTGGGAAGATGTTTTGGATACAGTTATGATTCTTTCACCGAATAGTTTGAAAGTAACTTACTTGGCAAACATCAGTCAGGAAACCGCTACAAATCCTGAAAATTATCTGGCCGGAGAAAGGCTAATTCATCCCATTAGGGTTTTGCAAGATTCTGAAGAACCCAATAGCTTTATTTTGTTTTTTGATGCTGAATTTACGGAGAACAAAGTACAACAATTGCAAGTGCAAAACCTGGTGGATACCGAAGGTAAGGGCAGGATAAGCTTACAAAAAGCCTATGTTCTAGACACAAGACCCATTGAACTGGAACAAGTGGAAACCCCAAACAATAAAAGTCTTCTTCTGACATTTAACAAAGCTCTGGAGCCAAAGCGGGCCCTGCTGCCTCAGGTTTATAGAATAGAGGAAAAGAATGAACATCCACAAGAATTGGAAATGCTCAATGAACAACAGGTTTTACTTCAGTTCCCTTCAGAATGGGTTACCGGTGAAGCCTACCATTTGAGCATTGATGGTCTTGAGGACCTGTATGGGCAAAAATTGACAGCGCCTTTAAAGCACCGCTTTGTTTGGGACACCCTCCCACCAATGATTGACACAGCATATTTTACCCATCCCTATTCATTGGTAATCTCCTTTAATAAAAGCGTAGCTCGACCGGATTCAATCTTGGTCAATGAACAATTAATTACCCAGTTTGAACTTAACAATGCCGGAAATAAAATCACCCTGTACAATGAAGAGGCTTGGCCGGCTATTCAGCTAGCTTTAACAGTCCCTACTGTAAGCAGCATAAATGGGGAGCTTGGGAAAGCGCTCAATTACGCCATTGACAATAGGCTGCTTTCCGTAGCTGAGGCCATGCTTTGGGATGCTGAATCTGTACAAATTTCTTTCACAAGGTTTTATGATCCAAGTACAATTTTATTTATAGAGCAATACTTGGTACAAGGCGAGCTCCCTCTGGAAGTAAATCAAATAAATCCCTATCAAGTCATATTAAAATTGAAAACCCCTTTAAAGCTTGGTGATGAGGTATCGGTTCAAGTGGATCCAAAACAAGAAGCTCCGGATATTTCCGGACATTTATTTCAAACTGTGCTGGACTATGATGATGGCATTCATGATATTTGGCTGGAAAATAATCAGCAAATCATCATCAACCATGATGTGACACTGGCTGAGTCACCCTGGCTTGAACCTTTTAATTTTGTAGAGGAAAACTTTGAACTGGAACCATTTTTAAGCCAATCTTACCCTGAGCAAATCCAGGTATTGATTTCTTCTCCGCTCCAGCAAGGCCTTCAGCTGACACTAAAAATTCCACCAAGGCAAGAGCGAAACAAGCGTATCTTACCGGGTAGCCAAAGGCCCATTTCATGGAATCCTTCAGCTCCTCAACTTTTGGAGGTGGCCGTCCTCCCTGAAAATCAAATTGCCCTGTATTTTGATAAAGAACTGGATCCCGTGCTGGCACTTGTCCCACAATTTTACAGCATTGCAGACCAAAACCCTCAAACAGTAACTTTAGAAGAAAGTGGTAAACTGGTATTGCTCACCTTTGAAAATACTTGGCCAAACAACGTAACCCTCACTTTGCAAGTCCAACAGTTAGAGGATTTAGATGGGAATGAAATTGATCCGATTGAATTTGATTTTCTTTACAAAGAGGTAACTGTTGCAGGGTATAAAGATATCCTGATCAATGAAGTCATGCCTGCCCCCAGAGAAGGCTCTGGCTTGCCGGATTCTGAATATATTGAAATATTCAATCCTACTGATAGTACTTTTAATTTAGGAGGGATGCTGTTGGCAAATTCTAGAACCCGAACTGTCTTGGCACGGACAGAAATGAAACCCGGAGAATATATTATTCTTTGTCCATTGGCTTCAGAAACTGCCTTTAGCAATTATGGAAAGGTAATCGGCCTCAGTCCTTGGCCTGCATTATTGAATGGTGGAGATGAAATTTCTCTTTTGAATCAAAAAGATGAACTTGTGGACAAGATGAGCTATGACCCGCAAATGCCTTTAGCAAGCGAAGTGCTTACAAATGGCTATAGCTGGGAGCTGATAAATCCTTGGTCTACTTGTGAAGGGCCAAGCAATTATGCACCTGCTGGCCTTGAAGCCAAGGGCACACCCGGTGCCGTTAATTCCGTGTTTGATAATAGTCCGGACCGCAGTTCTCCTCAACTGCTCAGCTCGCAAGTCAGTCACAACAACCAAATCATCTTACAGTTCTCAAAACCCTCTGCTAAAGAGATGGGGAATATGGTCGATTTTGAAATTGTCCCTTCGGTCAAAATCATAAATGCAATTCAAGACTCCGATGATCCTTTCCAATGGATTCTTTATCTAGAAGAACCTTTGGAAGAAAACCAAGCTTATGAAATTACGATAATAAACTGGAGAGATTGCTCTGGAAATGCCTTAGATAATAATAAGGCTTTGGTGAAAATACCCGGCAATCCGGAAGAAGGAGACATTGTTTTGAATGAGATTCTTTTTAATCCACCGACGGGTGCTCCAAAGTTTGTTGAAATTTACAATAATTCAAGCAAGCTCATCAACCTCAAAAACTGGAAACTGGCCAACTTTTCGGAAGGAGAAATTGACAACAGGAAAATTCTAACCTCGGATGATTTTATCTTTGACCCTTTTACTTATTTGGTACTTACCACCGATAAGCAGAACCTAGTTACCCATTTCCCAAAGGCGGTAAACAGCAATTTCTTGGAATTGATTTTACCAAGCTATCCTATCCGTTCGGGGACAGTCATTTTATTAGATCCTGAAGAAAGTTGGCCACAAAGATTCGATTACGATGAAGATTATCACCATGGTTTTTTGAGAGATGCCAAAGGTATTTCTCTCGAAAGATATGCCAGCGGGGAGGAGGTAAATGATCCTAAAAACTGGCATTCTGCAGCAGCAGCTGAAAACCATGCCACACCCGGCTATAAAAACTCACAGGTATATGATGGAAATTCCGGAGGGGTAGGATTGACCATTTCACCCGAAATATTTATTCCTGATGCAACAGGAGAACAACCTTTTACCACCATTTCCTATAAAATGGACCAGCCCAACTATCTGGCCACCCTTCGCATTTTTTCTGCTTCCGGGCTAGAGGTAAAACTTTTGTGCCAAAACGAAATCTGGGCAACAAATGGGTTTTATACATGGGATGGCACCAATGAAAAAGGAGAAAAGGTAGGTGTGGGCTACTATATAATTTCTGCAGAACTCATTCACCCTGCCGGCCATGTACAGCACATCAAAAAAACGGTGGTTGTAGGCACTAAATTCTGAAATTTGAATGCCTTGCCCCATATTTTTTGTACTTTGGTTTGATTTTCCAATTGAAACTAAAGAATTTAGTTTTATATATGCAAACAATGAACCCAAGTCGATTAACGCTTCTATTTTTATTATTGATCCAACTGTGGAGTTGCTCAGCCTCCTCAGAAAATAAACCTGAATATGTCTTACGTTTTGGACACCTGGCTAACAACCAGCATGGTTGGCACCTGGCCAGTTTAAAATTTGCCGAAGAGGTAAAAAAGCGCTCCAATGGCAGAATAGAAGTAAAAGTCTATCCCAACGAACAACTCGGTAAGGAGATGGATGTGTTGACCGGACTATTGGTAGGAAGTGCAGACATTATGATTACCGGAGAATCCCTACAAAGCTGGAGCTTGCCCAAAGCCATCCTATGCGCCACCCCTTTTGCTATCCGAGATTCTGAGCATCTAAAAAAAGTGGCAGGTGGACCTTTGGGCAAGGAAATCGAGCAGCATATTTTGGATGGTGCCGGATTCAGACCCATTGCCTGGTTTGAGCGTGGGGCAAGAAACCTAACTGCCAATCGAATCATCCGCCATCCGGACGATCTTCAAGGAATGATTTTAAGGGTACCACCGGTTTCTCTTTATGTGGATACTTGGAGTACACTGGGTGCCAAACCTACACCTATGGCTTTTTCAGAGGTTTTTACTGCTTTGCAACAATCCACCATCCATGGACAGGAAAACCCTTTTGCCTTGATCAAAGATGCAGGCCTCTATGAGGTGCAAAAATACTGTATGTTAACCTCACATGTGAAAAGCTGGGCTTATGTGGTCATGAGTGGTAAAAAATACGATAGCCTCCCCAAGGACCTGCAAAATGTAATCGATGAATCAGCTAAAATAATGCAGGAATATGAACATGAATTGTTTTTAGTTCAAGAGAAAAAAGATTACGATTTTCTTGTGGAAAAAGGAATGGAATTTATTGAAGTTGACATTGAAGCTTTCAAGGCAGCCGCCAAAGAAGCTGTTCTGGAATCCTTTGATGAAGAACAAACAGATCTTTTAAATAGAATCCAGCAGGTAAAATGACAAAATCTCCCTTCCCCACTTTAGATAAAGTACTGGGTTTCCTCGTAAACCTAAGTTTTGTTGTGATGATTGCCGTTGTATTGCTTCAGGTTATTGCCAGGTACCTTTTGCCTTGGGCTCCCAATTGGACCGAAGAGCTTGCCCGCTTTTGCTTCATCTATTTGGTAAGCATGGGTGCTGCCTTGGCTGTAAAAGACAATGGTTATGTAAGTGTAAACTTTTTATTGGACAGGCTATCGCCCAAATACAAATCCCTATTGGAGAATATTATTTTGGTATGCATTATCGGCTTGATGTTTACTCAGTTTGTGGTAAGCCTTCCATTAATGGAGATTGTGAGCATACAAAAATCCCCTTCCATGAACCTCAACATGGCCTTTATGTATGGTACCATGGCCATTATGGGCTTATCGGTTGCCTTTTACAGTACCTTGAAATTAATACAGAAAAATAGATGACAGCACTTTTATTCATTGTCTTTTTGGTTCTATTGGCCATTGGCTTTCCTATTGCCTTTGCCTTGGGGATTTCCGCCTTTACCTATTTGTTGTTTAGCGATATCCCATTAATGGTGATCCCACAAAAAATGTATGCCGGGATTGATGTATTTGTATTGCTTTCTATTCCCGGTTTTATTTTGGCCGGAAACCTTATGAATGCCAGTGGCATTACCGGTAGGATCATCAATTTTTGCAATGCGCTTTTGGGACATATTAGAGGAGGGTTAGGACTGGCCAATGTTGGGGCTTCCATGTTATTTGGCGGTATCTCCGGGACGGCCATTGCCGATACCGCCAGCATTGGTTCTGTAATGATTCCTGCCATGAAAAAAGAAGGCTATGATGTGCCTTTTTCCTGTGCCGTCACGGCTTCTTCTTCCACAATTGGGCCTGTTATTCCTCCCAGTTTACCGATGATCATTGCCGCCACCCTTACCGGACTTTCCGTGGGAAAGTTATTTGTAGCCGGGATTGTTCCGGGTGTATTATTGGGAATAGGTTTTATGTTGATTACCTATTTGATTTCTGTGAAAAGAAAATACCCCAAAAGGGCTAGAAAATCATTTGGCTTCATCTTCAAAAGCTTTTTCCAGGCATTTTGGGCCTTAATGATGACCGTAATTATTCTTTTTGGCATCATAGGAGGTGTTTTTACGCCTACCGAGGCCTCTATTGTAGCCGTAATTTATGCGATAGCCATTGGTCTTTGGGTTTACAAAGAGTTAAAAATTAAAATGATTCCGGCCATATTGCTTCAGTCAGCCAAAACAACTGCTGCCTTGATGGTCTTGGTTGGTTTTGCCAATCTCTTTGCTTGGATCATGACCGTAGAGGAGTTGCCACAGCTGATTGCCAATAGCCTATTGGAATTGACCACCAACAAATTCATGCTACTCTTGTTAATCAACCTCTTGCTTATATTTGTAGGCGCCTTTATGGAAACCATTGCCGCCTTGCTTATACTGTTCCCGGTTTTGCTGGGCGTAGCAGTAAATGTGGGCGTAGACCCTGTGCAGTTTGCCATCATTATGGTTTTTAACTTGGTGATTGGGCTCACCACGCCTCCGGTAGGAGTTTGTTTGTTTGTGGCTTCCAGTATAGGGAGCATATCCCTTGAAAAAATAGCGGTAGCAGGCTTGCCTTATTTGATGGTGAGTATTCTGGTCCTTTTGATGATTACTTATATCCCCGAAGTAAGCCTCTGGTTACCGGGATTGTTTTATGAGTAAATCTCGAACTTCTGATCGAGGCGACCTTTGATAAATTGCTCAGTTGGTGACAATGAAATAGGCTGACTTAATTTTAACTTCGTTACGCAATCGTCAATCTTGAAAATATCAAAATCCCCCTTTTTTCAAAAGGGGACCAAGGGGGATTTCTAACGTTAACAGCAAACAAAATAAACTTTTAATCTCTGAAAATAACCATCCATTATTAGCCATTTTGTCCATCCAAATGTCGCAATTCCTCTTTTTTAATCTTCATTAATAAACAAAAACTTCAATTAATTTTAATATTAACAATTCCTTTGGTTAAATTAAACCACAGGAAAATAAGAAGAGGGAATAGTGCCATCAGTCTGCCAAACTTTTTGTAACTGTGCCCATCTCCAAAATACACTTTAACTAAAACCACACAGCCATAACCATGAAAAAAATTACTATAACAAGTAAATCATTTACTTTTTCCTTATGCCTTTTGGCATTTTTCACCTTCTGTAAATCTCCTCAAAAGCAAGAAAAAATGGTTGAGCAGACAGCAAATACTTACTATTCCATGGAAGATTTTTCCTCCATAAAGAAGTTTGATACCCATTTTCACCTTCGCAGTCAATTTGATACCCTTTTCATCAATCAAGCGGCGAAGGATAATTTTGGTCTACTGACCGTTAGTGTATACACTTCCCCAAACAGAACCCCTGAGGACCAAGAAAATTTCTCTTTAAAAATGGTGCGTGATTTTCCTGATATTGTCTCCTATGCCACCACATTTTCATTGGATGGTTTCAATGAGGAGGATTGGGTAAGCAAAACCCTAGCCTATTTAGAAAAATCCATTGCCCATGGAGCCATTGCGGTTAAGGTTTGGAAAAACGTGGGCATGGAATTGAAAAATGACAAGGGTGAATTGGTAACCATCAATGACAAGAAATTTGAACCCATCTTAAAACTTTTAACGGAAAAGAACATTACCCTATTGGGGCATCTTGGTGAACCCAAAAACACTTGGTTGCCACTAGAAGAAATGACCGTACAGGGAGACAAGGATTATTTTAGTGAAAATCCAAAGTACCACATGTACAACTTTCCCGATTTTCCCTCCTATGATGATCAAATTGAGGCCCGAGACCGGATGTTGGCCGATAATCCTGATTTGAGATTTGTTGGAGCACATTTGGGAAGTTTGGAATACGATGTTAAGGAATTGGCAAAAAGACTGGATCGCTACCCCAATATGGCAGTGGACATGGCCGAAAGAATTTCCCACCTACAATACCAGGCCATTACCAATTGGCAAGAGGTTCATGACTTCTTTATTAAATACCAGGACAGGCTAATTTATGGAACAGATTTGAGAACCAGTGCATCCGATATACAAGCCAAAGGATTGACCCAAACGGATGAGATTGCATCCCATGCCCACGAAGTATGGTTAAGGCATTGGCAATTTTTCACCGGAGATGATGAAATGAATGTGCCAAAAGTAGATGGTTCCTTCAAAGGCCTAAAGCTACCCAAATCCGTGGTAGATAAGATTTATAGGTACAATGCTGAAAAATGGTATCCTGGACTTCTCGAATAGTTTTTAAACTTTAAAAAATTAAAAACACCATGAATTACCTCGACCGCAGAAATTTTCTAAAACTATCTTCCTTAGCCCTCGGAGGTCTATCGGCCGGTTTGCATGCCAAGCCTTCTTTTGCAAGAGACTTCAAAAAAAACCTAAGACTGGGTTTTGTGGGTATTGGAGGTAGGGGTTCTTACCATCTGGACACTGCACTGGGAATTGCCGGGGTAGAAATCCCTGCCATTTGCGACATTGACCCTACAAACCTTTACCAAGCCAAGCGATGGATTGAAGAATCCGGCCAGCCTAGTCCCAAACTTTACGAAAAAGGCCCAACAGATTTTATCCGGCTATGTGAAGAAGAAGAACTGGATGCGGTAATCTGTGCGACACCTTGGGATACCCATGCACCTATTTGCCTGGCGGCCATGAAAAATGGGAAACATGCGGCCTGTGAAGTACCTCTTGCCCAAACATTGGAAGAAGCATGGGAACTGGTAGAAACCTTTGAAAAAACTGGGAAGTGGGCCAGCATCGTTTTAGGCGGTTTTGGAGACCTGACCATGTTGAATATGGTGAGGAAAGGACTTTTAGGAGACATCCTCCATGCAGAAAGTGGTTATATTCATGACCTAAGGATGGTGAAGTTTAATCCCGAAGAAGAACCATGGAGACTGCAACCTGCCATAGACAAGAACGGCAACCTGTACCCTGACCACCCCATGAGAAACATGATGCCTTTATTGGACATCAACCATGGGGACCGATTTGATTACCTGGTTTCCATGAGTACCAAATCGGGCATGCTCAATGAATACGCCAAGGCCCAATATGGGGAAAAACACCCATATGCAACTAAAAAGATGGCCCTGGGAGATTATAACGCTTCGCTTATCCGTACAGTAAAAGGTAAAATGATCACCCTCAACCATGATACCCACACGCCCCACCCCAGAGAAAGTTTCCGACTTCAGGGCACCAAAGGAATTTATTTAAAGGAAAGGGATAACCAGCGCATTTACATTGAAGGGAGAAGCCCGGAGGCACATCAATGGGAACCTGCGGCGCCATACTTAGAAGAATTTGCGCATGATATCATAAAAAACTATGCCCCACCGGAGAGAAAAGGAGGCGCCATTCGAGGACATGGCAGTGGTGGTATAACCCAAACCCCCATAAACTGGCACCGATTGATTCTGGCCCTGCAGGAAAACAAACAGCCGGACTGGGATGTGTACGATTCAGTAACAAGCGCGGCCATTATTCCCCTTACCGGCGCTTCAGTAGCCGACAAAAGCAGGTCGGTAGATTTCCCTGATTTCACAAAAGGGAAATGGGAAACCAGGGCAAAGCTTTATTCTTAATTAAAGAGTTGATGAAAGCCCACCAACAGCGAATAAGAACTGAATTACCAAAAATCTATAGCCAAGATTTATTGAATAACCAGTTTCGGTGTCTTACAACAAAATTTACTTCGTAATGGAGGATACTAAAATAAGTCGAAAACAGCGGCGAAATATCTCTCCCAGTTAGATAAAATTGGAATATGAGCAATCAGAAAATTTGGAAAGACAATTACCATAGAAACAGAAGATTTTATGCTTTTACAAAATATTGGTAATTTTCATGACCCGCATATCAAAGAAGAACTGTTTAACTCTCAAAAATTGAAATAGGAATTCGCTTAGTGAATGATAGTTATTTTAATGCCTGTGATACAAAATAAACTCGGCAAACATCTTATTTAGCCAAAGCTACCTGCCTTTAGTAAAAAATGAGTATAACCTGATTCAGAGAGTATTGTTGCAAACAAAAGGTAACAATACCGCCAAAATATCGACCTTAATTAGTAATTTCTTCAAATCCAAGATTAATTGTTCTATTTCTATTTGATTCCTATTCCTAAGTCTTTATTTTAGTATTTAATAATTTAGTAGCAGTGAGTCGTTTGAAAATAGGCATTTTTAAAAGTCATTTAATGTTTGATTATAACAAGTGCCTTGCACCATTCATACAACTCCTAATCTAGACTGATAAATATCTTCTATCTTTAATAGAGTCTCAAAATGAAGAAGACAACATTACTTATTATAATCTCCTTTTTTGTATTTTCATGTAATCCTTATAACAAAGAATTTACGTTAGAGGGTGAATATTCTATCGTCGATTTTACAATGACCCCGGAGTTTGCAAAAGATTCAATTGCACGAAAAAATATATTGCCTATAATTACTAGTCCCAATAGCAAATTTATTTTTTCAAAGGACCATTCATTTGTAAAAATAGATCCCAAGTTTGGTATGGAATTCTTTGGAGATTCAATTTATAAATATGAGATGGAGAATAAATTTATTTCCTTAACAAATAATGATAAAACCATAAACATCCCATATAAAAACGATAATGGAATAATAAGGCTATTTATTGACAGCAAAGGAATTGAGCGATTTTCAATTATCCCATCAAAGAATTAGTATTCGTTTGTAACCAGATTAAACCAAAAATTAAAAAAAACTGATAGACGAAAAGTGAAAATTCAGTCGCGAACGAGCTCAAGGCTTGATGATTCAACATACTATTATACTATTCCTATTTCTCGAAAGGTCCTGCTCACCAAGCCAAGAGGAATCCCAAGCAACTTTTGAAAAAAAAAACTTACAACAGTGCACAGCCAACTTTCGTCTAGCTTTGTTGTTTTTTCATTTTTTGCAGAGTGAACCAAAAAGTCAATGTAAAAATGAAAACCAAAGCAGCTACTAATATTCCCCAGCCATACAAATAATGGTCGGTTAAGATTTTAAAAGTAGCAAAAACGATGACCGCTAGTGCAGAAATTACTAAAGAATATAATAAATTTTTCATGATTAATTTACTTAATCCTTTTACGGAACAGCCTAAACCAGCTCCAACTACACATAATATACTTTACACACACCAAGCAAATTTTCCCTAAGGGTCATAAAGTAATTGGTTATGTACTTACACATCCCCAACCTTAGGTGGCAAGCCCATAGAAATACATATTATATAGTTAATTTGTTAATTATCTCGACAAAATGATCTAATTAAAATAATTAAGTATAATTTAATATCCAATTTATTATAAAAAATTCCTAAGGGTAATCATTTAATCCGAGATTAAATATTAAGAAAGTATAACCATGAATTTTAAAACCTTGATGAAGCTATCTAACATTACTATTTTTTAATGTTTAAAATTGTTAGTTATTAAGCCCCCTATCGCTCCAATAAAAAAGACAACAAATCTTTGAGGTCGCTATCGGTAAGGTTCTTTTCTAAACCTTCGGGCATCAATGAACTTTTGATCAAGCCATAATCGGCTATGTTCTCCTTAGCAAACGTAACAAAGCCTTTTGCTAAAGTATATATTTCTATGCTGCCTTCTCCCACATCTATTTGCCTGCCTTGATGCATGGTCCCATCTTTTAATTTTATAAACCATCCTTGTGACTATATTTTACCAAATTGGCCTACCCTTAATTATAATTTTTCCTTATTGATATTTAATCAAACACACCATGCCATATCGTCACTTTTGTCCATATTTAACAGTCATAATGTCATTTAACCAATCAACAATACTGACGTATTGTCCTGTTTTACAGATGTTTACCTGATTTTTCCAATTGGCATTTACTTTGTAAAATGACAAGTAAATAAAGAAGTTAAAACTAAAAAAACTATAGCCATGACACTTATAAAATCAAACGGAAGAAAAACACAGGCACCTGATTTTAACAATTGGTTGGATCAATTATTTGATGTTCCATCTTCTTTTGTATTGGGTAGCCCTGAAAATCGTTTCAATGGAAACAGGCCGGCAGTTAATATCAAAGAAAATGACAAAGAGTATTTGTTGGAAGTAGCTGCCCCCGGTATGAAGAAGGAAGATTTTAACATTTCCTTTGAAAAAGACTATCTGATTATCTCCGCAAGTAAAAAAACAGAGACGGAAGAAAAAGATGAAAGCCATAAGGTAAAGCGAACTGAATTCCATTACGAAAGTTTTGAAAGGTCTTTCTTTATTGAAGAAGACAAAGTAGATGTGGATCAGATCAACGCTCAGTACCAAGACGGTATCCTTAAACTTATACTTCCTAAAAAAGAAGAGCTAAAAAGAGTGAAGCAAATCACAGTATCATAATCGGGAAAAAATCCTGAATTAATTATTAGAAAGTTCCTTGGTTAGCCAAGGAACTTTTTTTGGTTTTATTTCCAATAGACTCCATAGGTTTGCTTAGCCCCAACCGAAAAGTTTTGCAGCATTACCACCGAGTATGGCTGCCTGCTCCTGTGATGAGAGGTGCGAGAGGTGCCCCAACAGGTCCTGACGGTAGCGGAGGTAGGAGTCTGGTGTCGCATCTGAATTGAAGCCCCCGCCATAGATCATCCGTTCGGGGCCCCAGGCACTGGTCAATTGGCGGATGATCGGCCTGATATCCTGGTGAGGATAGTGCTCTGCTTTTGGGATCGATGCTAGCTTCATTATTGTGTTAGGAAAGTCAGCCCAGCGCAATACCCTGCCATATTCCTCCGGTGATCCTTGAAACGGACGCCCAAGGTGATCAATTATCACAGTGGTGTCGGAGAATTCCCGAATGTAAGGTTCGAAGCCGGGAGCATAGCGGGGTTCGAAATGCATTTGCACAGTAACCCCGGCATCGGCGACACTACGCCACCATTTACGGAGTTCCGGTTTCCCAAACGGAGGCAACCGATCGGGAGCATAAGCATGAACCCGGGAAGCAATAATACTCCCTTCATGGCTCTTTAAATAGGATGGCATCGCAGCCAGCGAATCAGGCTGGTCAGCGAAAAACAGACAGGTACCCTTCAGTCGGCCCCCGCCAACTTCCAGACAATGATCCAGGTAGCGATGATCGTCCTGATACGGTTCAGGGTGAACAACGATTGCATATTTAATTCCTGCTCCGTCCATGCAGCTCAGCAGGTGCTCTGGAGTGGCAGCGGAATTAGGTTGATAGGGTCCATTGGGATGATAAGGAAATTTATTGCTGTCTGGGCCGGCAAAACAGTGCAGATGGGTATCGACAACCGGCAAATCGCTTTGGCCCTTCTCCGCCCTCGACCTCGAAGTAAGGGCAAGGCTAGCAAGTGATCCACCTAATATCCCTAGGCAGTCACGGCGGTTAATGCAATTCCCCTCGTGGCCTTTTTTCGGATGGTTCTCTTGTCTGCCGAAATAAATGGCTTTTGGATGATCATTTGTATTAAAGGATTTCAGTATCAAGGCTATATGGGTTTGTTTAAACTACCTTCAAAAGTTACTACAGTCTTCCTAAAAACCAAAATGAATAACTAAATAGACTGGTAAATTATTTCTTTGAAAAGAGTTGGCTTGATTAAACCCGAAATAGGTAATAGAAAATATATTACTTGCTGAAACTGCTTTAAACAGTTTGATTTTCTAGCGA
Organism: Cyclobacterium sp. 1_MG-2023; assembly: GCF_030546805.1. Lineage (GTDB taxonomy): Bacteria > Bacteroidota > Bacteroidia > Cytophagales > Cyclobacteriaceae > Cyclobacterium. The sequence continues at coordinate 45,688 of NZ_JAUOPC010000021.1, forward strand.
TTACAACACCTCCCATACACAGGGAACAGGCTATTAGGCATCCTATTACATAATTCGAATCTTTTTCTAGTCAACATACTTTATTTTGTTGTCTTTTGGGTATAAAATTCATCTGATTTGCATATTTTGAGCTTATCGATTGTATCTCCATCGTCTACTCATGGGTTAATCCTCCTATTTTTTTCCTTCTATTATTTATATCACTTCGATGAGCTTATCCAGCTACTCCGATCTGGTCTAAGTTACGCTTCGCTAAACTTAGACTTATAATGAAGAATGTTTTCAAATTTCTTTATTGAAGAGAAGCACCTTTTGGGTTGACTTCGGGTCCGCTCAGTCACCTATACCATAGTCGAAAAAAACAAATCAAAGAATGGCCTTCAACCCACAAGGTTCGGCAACGCCTCATAGTTTTGGCCCGGCCAATGTTTCTTGATTGGGTCTAATGGATAAGTTTTCCCTTGAATTATACTTTATTTTGGCCTATAATTTTCATCAAAAGAGAATAGCATTTTGTCGATTAATATTGAACCTTCTATATTTTTCACCAATACCGGCCATTGTCCTGCAGAAATATTTATTGTCCCCGGAACTTTTACCCATTCCCATTTTTTCCTATTAGAAACTAAAAAGCTTTCGGATTTTTGATTATTGAACACTACTTGAACCATGCTCTTACTTGGGTTTTGACTTTTTACCAAAATCCACATGAAGATATCCACATTTTCAGCAGTCCCTACAGAGTATTCTATAAAGGTCTCTTTGTCAATACCTACTCCTTTCGTTTCAACATATTTATTCCCTGTGGATTTACTATCATTAAGCACCGAAACATTTCCATAAGAATAGGAATAGTCCTCTGCTTCAATAAAGTTGATTTTTTCTTCCTTCAGAAATAATTCCTTTCCTTCTCCATCACGGGCATATCTGATAATTTTATTATCTGTTGCCATTTTGGTATTCTCCGAAACAACAAGGGAAAATTGGTATATCCCATATTTATAAAAGCGCACCTTGGTTTGAAATTTATTTGGTTCAAGAATGTCAACCTTTCCAGGGCCATTTTCTAATTTCCAGTAAAAATTAACAGCTTTATCCGAAATATTCTTTATTTCCCCTTGTAACAAGCCTTCATTGTTAGGGGATAACAACACCTCATTTTTACCGGCATCAACAATTAAATTAGCCTCTTGAGAAATATCCTCTATATTGTTCGCATTCAACTCAATTGATCCTATATCTGGAGCTAATCCGGCAATATATTTTCCAGGTATTTCAAGAGAACCTATACCCTTTAATTCGTACCTGTCTATCCCCGCATCAATTACGGGACTGTTTTCGGCAGGCCTAAAGCTGATCTTATCAAGAAGTGGATCCATAGAAAAAATGTTTCCCTCATTGATTATATTATCATTCAGCTCAATGAAATCATCTCCACCATTTTTAAAAAATAAATTATGCACGATAGCCGAATTTCTACCAAACCTCTTGAACCCACCCAATGCATTTCCCAGAACCAGATTGTTTGCCGCAATAATATTATTACCGCCCGTAGCCCCCATTTGGTTTCCCACCAGGGTATTATTAAAAAAATAAACCAGCTCATCCATTTTTGAGGCCCCACTTAAATCTTCTACAGTTTTTGATCCTTCCATGCAGCCCAAGCCTGTTTTGCAGCCCCTTATAATATTGTGATGAATCATAAATTCTTTTCCAGTATATTTATCATAAGAGATGAGTTGAATCCCTGCATTTTTACTGCCAATAATCGAATTATCGCGAATAGTATAATTAATATTCTGGTCAGGGTATGAAAACAACCTGATCTCAATTCCGTCGTCATTGCTATTGATGATGGTATTGTGTTCCACCAGTATATCACTGCCTTTATTGTCCGGATCAGACCCAATATCTAAATCCAAGCCATCATCACGGTCATTCTCAACTGTGTTATATCCAACGTATCCTCCTCCCGGGCCTTCAATACTCATGGCATCTAGGTTGTTTACAAAATGATTGTACATGACAATAACCTTGGACATAATATCCAAGGTATGGTCCCCATTTATGATATGTAGGCCACTAATCTCCACTTCATCTGCTAAAATTGTAAAAAGGCTTTCATCACCCGAATCTATAATGGTTGCTTCAATTTTTGACAGATCTCCTGTTACTTTCCATTCTGAAGAGGCAGTAATGGATTTGTTGATTTCAATCTTATTTTCAAAATACTTCCCGGGAGAAATAATAATCCAATCCCCCTCCTTGGCCTCCTTAACTGCATTCCCTATACTTGGGAATTCCGCTGGTACTTTTAGGATTCGAACAGGAATGGAATCAATTGGAGTTTGAGTTAAGCCGGTAGATTTATCAAAATCGACGTAAATTTGGCTTGGAAGCGAATGATTTTTCCTAACCAAGGATAGACTTGTTTTATCCAATTCAGTGTTAAGGGCCTCCTCATTGTACCGGACCATCATCAGATCAAGATGATTTGACTTTCCCCCTTCTCCTTCAAGCCCTTCAGAAATTTCCAAAGTATTTATCTTGATTGAATCAGGTAAACCCATATAATTTAACCCATAGGTAGTAAGTGATAAAAACAAACCTATACCAGTGAGAACATGAGGTAATCGAGGCTTCATGTGAGCTGGAGAGTATTCTTCGTTCATCTTCTTTGTTAGAATTAAAGTAATTAACGATCGTTAATTACTGCCGCACAACTAATCTACAAAATTTAAAATAAAGTCATTTTAATAATATATAAGAGGAATAAATCCTCAATTGCAAGAACAGTTAAATCGCTACTTTCTTCTAATATCTGTATCATTATAATTAGAATAAATATATTTTTTGACCTTATGCATAATTTATAGGATGTTGTATGTTTGTGTTAATGCTGATATTGGCATTAGAAAATAGGTTCGAAAGAAGAGAAAATGATACAATCAAAAATCATCATGGCTGTTGCGGTCAACCTACTCTCCATTTTAACAGTCGTTTCCACCTTTGCCCAAACAGAGGAGAAAGCCATGGAAAATTTCAACGAACTTACGGATGCCAATTGGCAAGAGGTGTTCTACGATCCATGCACACAAGATTGGAGGGATAATTGGTCTCTGGACGGGGAGAAAGCTACGGTCACAAACCAAAAAGAGGGTATGGACTTTATGGCCGGCCCAAAGGCCTTTAATGATGCGCACCATGCTGTTCTCTGGACCAAACAAGACTTTAAGGGGGATCTTAAGATTGAATATGATTACACCCGGCTAGACAAAGAGCTCAGAATGGTAAATATTCTCTACATTCAGGCAACCGGCAGTCGAAGGCCGGGCTTTGGCAAAGACATCAGCGAATGGGCAGATAAACGAACTGTCCCTTCCATGAAAAGCTACTACAACAATATGAATGCTTATCATATTAGTTATGCCGCCTTTGACACGGATAATACTGTTCCAGGGAAAGATTACATAAGAGCACGTCGCTATATGGCAAATGGATTGAAAGGGACGGAACTTGACAATGAATATGAGCTAACCGGTTTCTTTACCCCGGGCGTTCCGCACAAGATAACGATCATTAAACGAGATCGAGACATTTACATGCATATCCAAAATGAGCAGAAAGAAATGCTTTGCCATTTTGTAAACACCAAGTTTCCACCGATTAATGAAGGGAAAATTGGTCTGCGTCACATGTACACCCGAGGGGCCCGGTATAAGAATTTCAAAGTAAGCCTACTTGCTCAAGATACAGTCAACGCTAAAGTCCTATCAAAAGAATATAAAATCAAGACGGCTACGGAATTGACAAGGCGCCTCAAGAGTGCGGAACCTGGGGATATTATGGTTTTGCCTGCCGGAAAACTGAAGGACTGGATGGTTGATGTCAATATTTCCGGAACAAAGGAGGCCCCAATCATAATCAAAGGCCGAGGAAAGGACGAGACAATCTTTACAGGAATGAGTGCAATCAAAATCAAAGAATGCTCATATGTCAAACTCGAGGACTTTTCCTTTTCAAACATTGAAGGAACAGCCGTGGCCTTTAGTTCTACAAACCATTGCTCAGTTAACAATGCCACTTTCACTAAGATCACAGCAAAGACGATTATCAAGATCGAAGGAAATGGGCAGAACAATGAAATAACCTCATGCCATTTTTTCAAAAATCCATCCAAAAATATCGAAATAGCTATAGGCAAGAAAAGTAAGCCGGTAGGGACAATCATTCGCAACAACCTGTTCGAAGACGTACCTCCTATTGGAGGAAATGGGAGAGAAACAATTCAGATTGGCCAAAGTCAGACAGTCTACGGTGAAGTGGAGGCCAATACACTTGTGGAAAACAACCGCTTTATCCGGTGTAGCGGTGAATCAGAAATCATCAGCAACAAAAGTTCCGGCAACCGTTATATTGGCAACCTCTTTCAGGATTGCGAAGGGGAGTTGGTCATGAGGGGCGGTTTTGGTTGCACAATCGAGAACAACCGTTTCGAAAACTGTACTGGAGGAATAAGACTATCAGGTAATAATCATAGGGTAAGAAATAATGTTATATGGAAGAGTCAAGGGGCAGGAATTAGCCTGATGTATGGGGTAAGCAATGAAGCACCTGCCTTCTATATGGCCGTAAGTGGCTGCACAATTGAAAATAATACAATCGTAGGCGCAGGAAGTACCGGAATATTAATAGGAGCCAATCGTGGTAGGGAGTTATTGGCCAACCCGACTAACAAGAAGAAACTTTTAGGAAACCCAAGTAGGTATGGAACCCACTTTGACATGAATATAGCTCCCTATGATAATATTATTCATTCAAATGTTATTTACGGTGAAAAAGGCAACCTAATTACTGCCGACAATGCTCCTCAAAACAATTTCAAAGACAACCTGGCATTTTCACCCAACTCCAAAATAAGGGCAGATACCAAGTATAATTTTATCCCTCTCATATTCATAGATTTAGAAACTGGTAATCTGGCTCTTAAATCAAATAAGGCAAGGACAACATCAAGTGGCGCTATGGGAAAGGTATGTGAACCAGTCCATTCGGACCAACCTGAAACGAATAATTAGAACAAAAACCTGGATCAAGGGTTAGTATCCCAGTGTATTGGTAAATAAAACAATATTTACCCGGATTAGCGGTTCGTTTATTATTGACTTTATTAGCAGCTGGACAAACTTTCAAAATAAGTAAGGCACCTTCCTCCCCTAAACAAGCACGATTATACTGAAAAGAGAGGAGAATTAAGCAGGATTATTTATAAAAAGAGGGCATAAAAAAAGACCCTTAGATTGCTCTAAGGGTCT
>NZ_JAUOPC010000022.1 GCF_030546805.1 Cyclobacterium sp. 1_MG-2023
CCAACCAATAAAACGTATATTGGTCTTCTGAACCCTGAAATCTAATTAGCCATTCTTGATTCTTTACAGCAAAAACGATCTGTATTAAAATTTGGGTATCGCTCCTACGGAGCTGGTGATAATTCAAAAACTTAGTGCTACAAAAATGAAACTCCTACGGAGCTTCCGCCATAAGTTAAATAATTATAAATCAAGTTAATAATAGAACAATTGCTAAGAAAGAAAACGAATTAGATTCTATATAACAAGTCAAGTAATTCAACAACCTGTTCTCCCATTCATCGCTATTGAACAACAATTACAAACCTTAATTTACTCAAACCTAGAAACAAATGCTTCTTGCTCCCCATAATTCGCTTGAGAATTATGATGCTCCAGAGGAGCAATATTTTTGTAGCATATTGTACCGTCTTTGATCGGAAGCTCCATAGGAGCGGCACATCCCAACCATTCAAACGTATATGGATCATCACAAGGAATATTGAATAACTATAGATACCTAGCCGTAAAAAACCTTTTGCATCTTACCTCCAATTTCCCTTTTTTGGGAAATAGCCGTAAATTGTTTGCATTATGGCAGAATAAGATCTGGCATCGTATCAAAATAACCATTCACCCATGAAAAATATTTTCCTAACCCTCAGCTTTTACCTACTATTTACCGGAATTATCCTCGCCCAAAGCAGCTATAGGCCCGATCTCTTTTTTAGAGAAGACTGGAAAGAAACACCGGCAGAAATCCCTGTCAACCAAAACCATGTGCAGAATGAAAATTTGACCGTTCAGCTATATGGACCTGGAAAGGACGTCATCAAAAAAAGCAACCATGAGAAACCTGTAGACGATCCTTTTTATATCTGGTCCGGACTATGTGAGGGCAACTGGATGCTAAGCCTAAAACACCGCCAACAAAATGTGGACCTTACAGGTTTTGCCAAAGTGAAATTCCGTTCCAAACAAGTTGGCCTAAGGGAACTTAGGATTTCACTGAAACTGGCTGACGGCAAGTGGCTGGTAAGCGACCAATCTGCCGGTGCCTCTAAAGACTGGCGCATCTGGGAATTCAATATACAGGACATCAACTGGCACCACCTGGACCCTGAAGGCATAGTAGCCATCGGTCCGGCCACTGATCCCGACCTTTCCAATGTAGAAGAAATCGGTTTTACAGATTTAATGCCCGGGGGACAATCAAAAGCTTGTTCAAGGCTGGACTGGATAGAAGTTCATGGCAGACCGGTGACAAGGTAAAGCCTTTGGAAACAAAGGTGCTCTTCCAGTAAAAATAATCACTTCAAACATCGACATTCAATTCATTTTGTTTATATTATTAACCATTAAATGTTAATAATATAAACAAAATGCACCTTAACTGCCACAGTTACTACAGCTTCAAGTACGGCACCCTTTCTGTTGAACAGCTTGTGGTGGAAGCCAAGAAGCAAAAACTCGACGCCTTGGCCCTGACAGATATCAACAGCTGTTCGGGGGTGTTTCCTTTTATCCGCGAGGCCCAGAAAAATGGCGTCCATCCCGTCATAGGAATAGATTTTCGCAATGGTAGCAAGCAGCAGTTTATAGGCCTGGCCAAAAACCAGGAGGGCTTTTATGAGTTGAACAGGTACCTTTCCCATCACCTGATGAACAAATTGCCTTTTCCCGAGAGGGCTCCCACATTCGATCACAGTGTGCTGATCTACCCTTTCACGGAGACATTCTTTACCCTGAAGGAAAATGAATACCTTGGTATACATCCTTCCCAACTCAATCGGCTCCCCTACAGTCCATGGGCCAAATACAAAGAACGGCTGGTGCTTTTACAACCGGTTTCCTTCGCCAGCAAAACAGCCTTTAATGCCCACCGCCTGCTACGTGCCATGGATGGCAATACACTGCTCAGCAAACTCCCTCTCAGCGAACAGGGAGATCCTACAGATCGGTTTTATGGCTATGCCGATATGGTTGGGCGCTGTGAAGGACACAGTTACCTGATTTACAATTCTCAAAAGCTTCTGGAACAGTGCCAGTTTTCCTTTTATTTTCAGGCCGTAAAAAACCGTAGAGACATTCTCGGGTCCGACTGGGAGGATTTTGATTACCTGCGGCAAGAAACATACAAAGGAGCCATTCGCCGTTATGGAAATTTGGATGAAACCAAAGAAAAACGCATCATTAAAGAGCTAGAGATAATCCAGCAAAAAGGCTTCGTTTCTTATTTTCTGATCAATTATGACATTGTCAATTTTGCACAACGCAAAAACTTCTTTTATGTGGGCAGAGGCAGTGGGGCCAACAGTATTGTGGCCTATTGTTTGGCCATTACGGATGTAGATCCCATAGAGTTGGACCTGTATTTCGAACGTTTCATTAACCTTTATCGGGAAAACCCACCGGATTTTGACCTTGATTTTTCTTGGAAAGACCGGGATGAAATCACCCGATATATCTTCAATACCTATAACCAACCCAAACAGGACCATGTCTGTCTGCTGGCTACTTTTAACACCTTCCAGTACAATTCCGTATTGAGGGAACTGGGAAAGGTCTTTGGGCTACCCAAATCAGAAATAGAATCTCTGATCTATCATGGTGACAAGCTGGAGAGCAGCAATTACATTCCCGACCAATACGGCAAACTAATCTATCAATATGCCAAAGTGATCCGCAATATGCCCTCTCATTTGAGCATTCATGCAGGCGGGATATTGATTTCCCACAAGCCCATTCACTATTACACCGCTACCGAGTTGCCGCCAAAAGGCTTTGCTACTTCCCAGTTTGACATGCATGTGGCTGAAGACATTGGTTTGCATAAATTTGATATACTGAGTCAAAGAGGCCTTGGACATATCAAAAGTGCATTGGAGCTGATCCATACAAATCAGGGAAAAACAGTGGATATCCGTCAGGTAGCTGCATTTAAGAAAGATCCTGCGATTAAAGCACATCTTCGTGAAGGCCGTACCATCGGGGCATTCTATGTAGAATCTCCCGCCATGCGCATGCTATTGGCCAAAATGAAAGCCGATGAATACCTGGAGCTGGTAGCTGCCAGTTCCATCATCCGCCCTGGTGTGGCCCGTTCGGGCATGATGCGGGAATACATTCTGAGACATGTTAATCCCGCCCGTAGGGAAAGGGCCCATCCGGTACTGAAGGACATCATGCCTGAGACGTACGGCATCATGGTCTATCAGGAAGATGTCATCAAAGTCGCCCACCATTTTGCCGGACTCACACTGAGCGAAGCAGATGTACTCCGTAGAGGTATGAGTGGCAAATCCCGTTCTAAAGGCGCCTTACAAAAAGTCAATGAACGCTTTTTCTCCAACTGTCAGGAAATGGGCAGGGATGCAACTGTAACAGGAGAAGTATGGCATCAGATCGAAAGCTTTGCCGGTTATTCCTTTGCCAAGGGACATTCGGCATCTTTTGCTGTGGAAAGCTATCAAAGCCTATACCTGAAAGCCCATTATCCTTTGGAGTTTATGGTGGCAGTTATCAATAATTTTGGTGGCTTTTACCATACTGAATTTTATATATACGAATTACGCATGAATGGGGCTGATGTACAGGCCCCACACCTAAACGAAAGTGACTACTTTACCAATATCAAGGGGAAGACCGTTTACCTGGGCTTTGTACATATGAAATACCTGCAACAAGAAACCTCCGGCAGATTATTGGCCGAAAGACAAAAGGCAGGCCCCTTTACCGGACTAACCGATTTTATTTCTCGGGTAGACATCAGTTTGGAGCAATTGCTGATTCTTATCCGCATCGGCTGCTTTCGGTTCACGGGCAAAAGCAAGCAAGAGTGTTTATGGGAGGCCCATTTTATCATGCACCGCAAAAAAAGCCCTACAGGTGGAAGTCAGCGCTTATTTGTCAATGCAGGATTTCGTGAGTTGAAGGCGCCGGTACTGGAAGATTTGGACCTGAGACAGGAAATTATCGATCAACTTGAAATATTGGAATTTCCGTTGATTAGCCCCTTCCACTTGGTAAAAGACCAGCAAACTACGGGAATTGCCGCATTGGAAATGAAGCAATTCCTTGGCAAGCGTGTGCAACTTATTGGATATCTCGTTACGGTCAAATATACACGTACCGTGAAAGGGGATGTAATGAATTTTGGCACTTTTATAGACAAGGACGGGCATTGGATAGACACGGTACACTTTCCTCCCGTGGTAAAAAAAACACCCTTAAAAGGGCGGGGCATCTACCTTCTCAAAGGCAAGGTAACCGAGGAATTTGATTTTTACAGCATAGAGGTAAGTAGTTGCGAAAGAATGGCCTATTGGAATGCAGAGGATTGACAAAAGAAAAAAGAGGAGGGTAATCATTTCAACACAAGACGTTCCAAGGAAATCCGCCGATAATATTTGATCATTCACTTTAAAAACGAATAAAACCCATATTGAAATGAAAATCTACCAAATTTTAATTAACTTAATAGTCGAACTATTAAGTTATGAGAAAAACAATTCTACTGCAACTCTGCTTGATCAATTGCCTCTTTTCATGTGGGCCCAAGGTTAGTGACACCCATTCTGTCACTTCCTACGCTTTAGAAATAGTAGATTCTGTGCAGGTGGATTTTCTAGGAAACCTGCAACTTTATGCGGTCCATTCCACCAAGGATTTATTCCTTTTCCATGAATTTCGACAAAATAAATTCATCCTCACGAATCAAAACGGAGAAATCCTATCCACCTTTGACCAGCCGGCTGATTCTCCCATCTCTTATGGCAATACCGCTTGTTCCGCTACTTTTGTAGGAGACAGTATTGTTGTCATGGGGAGACAAAAGCTGGTGATATATAACCTTGATTTTGATTATATTAAAAGTCATCAAAAACCCTATGCAGGTCAAGGTATGACTTACTCCGGCTTTGATCATTTGCATAAGGTCAATATAGGCGATGAAACCAACCTAGTTGCCTTTACCGGAGGAGCCCAACATCCAGTCGCAACAAATCAGGAGGACTATTACAACCATTTCAACACCTTTGACCTTATCAGCCTTGATTCAGGGGGCTTTGTACCCATTACTCCCCTGCATCCCAAAAGCAGGTACAAACAGGGTAAGGCTTTTAATTTTATCAGGCCAATGTTTCAGGTGAATGAAGACAAGATTCATTTTGTTTTTGCCACAGACACCTTATTTCATACCCATGACCTGAGCAAAGCGGAAAATGGATTAACCGTGGAAGGTATCCCATTTGATGATTTTATCCTTAATCCGGGATACCCATTTGGGGGAAGTGAAGATTACGACACTCCTAAGCCTAGGAAAGGTGAAGTAAAAAGCTATTTTAAGGTGGATGAGAAAGACCTGATCCTTTACCAGTCCGGCCTATCTCTTGAAAACACCCCACTCCGAGGAACTACTTCCCGAGAGGAATGGAACAAAATCAACGCTCGACTAAACCCCTTAAAATTTCTGGTAAGAGAAGCTGAAGGGGAATACAGCAAAGTAGGCCTCTGTCCCACCAATTTTACCCCTACACATGTAGATGGTAAAAATCGGTTGTGGGCGCGACAGCATGTTGAGCTTTTGGATCAGGAGCCTGAATTCTATACCATCTATCAGGTAGCATTGGTCCCGCAGTAGAAGTCATTGCTGGAAATAGCTAGAGAATTAATAGCCCCAAAAAGGGTACTTAGTGACGATATAGTAGATTTAGGCCTATTATAACTCGAAATCAGGTTGCTAGCACTGGTTATAAACAGATTTTTTGATTTTAAATGATATTTTTACAAATCACATCCAAAAAGTCGGATAAGATCCAATCGATGAATTTTGGAACCGCTAGCGATGTGAAATACATCATCCAGTAATCTCAAAAAGACAATCACTATGCGAGTAATTTTTCTTTCCGCAATTTTTTTGGTCTGCTTAAGTATGATTGCAGAAGCTCAAAATTCAGTAATGAATGATAGCCATATAAGGGTAAAACCAAATAATGGGATTAATGAAAGTTTAATTGACAGAGATAGGGCCGGGATCGTGCTTTCATCAAGAGCTAAAGGAGAGTCATTGCAAAATATCGATACTGAATTAGGTATAGTAATTTCTCCTCCAGCAGGCAGACTGGCAATTGTGGCGGATGGCAATTCTCCAGACCCGGATGATCTTGGTGGAACAGCTGTGAGTTTGGCATTGTTGCGGTCAGCTGGATTAACAGACAGGTTGGTGCATTACTCTCACAGTTGTGATTTGGTTAGAGGGGTAAGAATTTCTGAAAGGGCTGAAAGGGAGCGGCACTATTTGATGCAAGTAGCCTGCGATATTACAGCCCGCAGATGGGGAGGATATGATTCTCTGGTGTTTTTCGATGCCCTTTGGCAACAAGAGGAAACTGTCAATGATCTAGCTAAAGCCATAAATGAATCTTCGGCCGAAAACCCATTGTGGATCATTGAAGCAGGTGAGCCTGACATTATAGCACTCGCTTTGGAGGTGGCCGATAATGATAAATCCCAATTCGTAAAGGTAATTACCCATCATCCGGCAAATGACAATGCGGGAGATTTTTACACCTGGAAGCAGCTATTGGATTTTGGTGTTGAAGAAGTTCGCATTCCGGATCAAAATACAAACCTGAAGGTGGATTTATCACAATGGGATTGGGCTAAAAATCACGTTGATCCAAGAATTCAGTGGGTTTGGATGCTCGGGAAAATAGCTGAAGTAGATGATGTAGTCAAATTTCAAAAAGGTAAATGGGATTGCTCTGATGCCGGCATGGTGCTATATTGGATTACCGGAGCAACTGATGGAGGCATGAAATCAGGAACAGTAGAAAATGTAAAAAGTATATTATTGAATTATATTAAAATCAATCCGATGGCAGGTTAAAATTTGAATTAATATTTCTTTCCAAACTGTAAGTACTCTATAAACCAAGCCCAATTCTACTTCGAATTGAGCTTGGTATTATTCGGTTAGCTTACTCTTGTGTTATTGTCAATTACTTACAGCGATAGGTTTTACTTCTACATTGGTCGAATCAAGAACATTTACTTCATAGCCCAAATTGATGTCTAGGTTTCCAGAAGTTTCCATAAAGGCAGCTGCACCCTCCCTACTTACCTGCGTTTCCCAAGCATACAAACGTCTCAAATTAGGCAAATTTGAAAGGTGGGCAAGTCCTGCATCTGTAATACTTGTGCCATACAGGTTGAGTGATTCTAGGTAAGTCAGCCCCTGCAGATTTGCCAGCCCTGCATCTGTTACTGCTGTTTTTTCTGCCCTTAGTCTTGTAAGGTTTTTCAATTTCCCCACTTCCGCAAGTCCTTTATCAGACAGTTTGGTATCTTTTACATCCAACCAAGTAATTTGCTCAGGGAAATCCGCTGCTAATCTTGTAAGAATGGCATCTACTGAATCTTTTCTATACAATGTAACTTGCAACCAATTGTCTTCATTGGAAAGTCGCTTAATCGCAATGCCTTCATTCACGTATGCATTTAATTTTTCTTCTTCAATGGCTGTGGTACCTTCTGCCAGTAAAATTTCTACAGCGGATTTGTTTGCATTGGGATCAGACAGGGTAAGCAATACATTTTTCACTTCATCACCCGCCTCAAGTTCAGCCACTTTTTTATCAAATGACGCTCCTTCATTGATCCACCATTCTAGCAAAAGCACTTGTTCATCAGTGAGCTGTGACTTGCCTTTAGGGGGCATATGGTCATCGTGGTTTTCTTCCAAGTGAACCCTTTTGATCATTTCACTTTCTGCCGCACTTCCGGGTTCAAAAATGGCTCCATTTTCTCCACCTTTCATAAGGGCTTCAGGGGTATGCATTTGAAGGTCCCCTTTCTTCTTGCTGGCATTGTGACAGGAGTTGCAGCGCTGCTCCATGATGGGGTGGATGATGTCTACATACACCACCGCTTCATCTAGATTTTCGATTAATTTAGGCCCTTTTTCTTCCACAGGTATTCCGGCCAACTTTTTCATGGTATCGGGCATGTACTGGGTAAGGTAAGTAGAGCCATGTGTTAGCGATCCGCCATAATGACCGGCACCTGCAAGGAACAACATCATCACAGACAGGGTCCCTGTATAGGCCCGTTGAATTTGTATCAAAGGCTTTTTTTCTCGTTTATAATGTAATCCCCAAGCTGCAAAAGCAAAGACCACCAATAAAATCCCTGCCCATTTGTGAATAAACAAAAGGTCCTCTCCATAGTCTCCAGCTTGGGCCAACATTAAACCCAGCACAGCAGTGAGCAGTGAAGACAATGCGCCAAGGGCCAAAACAAAACCAACAGCAGGTTTAAGGTAAGAAAACTGGTCTTTTCTGGACAGCAATTCCATAAGAAATCCAAGGGCTAAAAAGCCTATGGGTAAGTGTAAAAACAGGGGGTGAAACCTGCCGAAGAAAATAATAATATCTGATCCTTGCTCCATTTAATTTATGCGATAACTTTACTAACTACTTTACCGGACACGTCCGTCAATCTAAAATCTCTTCCCTGTGCAAAATAGGTAAACTTTTCATGATCCATACCCATTAAATGCAAAATGGTAGCCTGCAAATCATGGACATGGACTTTATCCTGAATACCATAATAACCTATTTCGTCGGTTTCTCCAAGGGTAAAACCACCTTTTACACCACCACCGGCCATCCATACCGGAAAAGCTTCTGTATGATGATCTCTTCCTTTAAATGGCCACTCTTTCCCTCCCCTATTTTCTTGCATAGGCGTGCGCCCAAACTCTCCTCCCCAAACAACCAGGGTATCATCAAGCAAACCCCTTTGTTTCAAGTCTTTAACCAAGGCTGTCATGGCCTTATCTATTGGCTTACATTTAATTGGCAGGCCTGTGTCCAATGCTTCTCTCTCTGCTACGCCATGCATGTCCCATCCCCAATCAAACAATTGTACAAAACGAACGCCCTTTTCAATCAGCCTCCTGGCTAGCAGACAATTATTGGCAAAAGAAGTCTTTCCCGGCTCCGTCCCATACATTTCATGAATGTATTCAGGTTCATCTTTGATATCCATTACCTCCGGGACAGAGGTTTGCATGCGATAAGCCATTTCATATTGTGAGATTCTGGTCAGGGTCTCAGGATCTCCAAATTCTTTGTATTCTTTCTCGTTGATCTGGTTGATGGCATCTATGGTTTGCTTTCTAAGATTTCCATCTATACCGGAAGGATTGGAAACATAGAGTACCGGGTCACCTTCAGAGCGACATTGCACGCCTTGATAAACAGAAGGCAAAAACCCACTTCCCCAGACTGATTTCCCTGCATCCGGGGTATTCCCTCCAGAAACCAAAACCATAAATCCCGGTAAATCTTCATTTTCGGAACCTAGGCCATAAGTAACCCAACTTCCCATACTTGGACGTCCGAGCCGTGGTGATCCCGTTTGCAAAAGTAATTGTGCAGGTGCATGGTTAAATTGGTCTGTGTGCATGGTTTTAATCAAGGTCACATCATCCACTATGCTTGAAAAATGGGGTAAATTGTCGGAAACCATCATCCCTGAATTCCCTCTGGGAGAAAATTCAGCTTGTGGTCCAAGCATCTTAGGCACGCCTTGAATAAAGGCAAATTTCTTCCCTTCCAAGAGAGACTGTGGGCAATCTTTCCCATCCAATTTGGCCAACTCAGGTTTGTAATCAAACAGCTCTAACTGAGAAGGTGCTCCGGCCATGTGCAGGTAAATGATCCGCTTGGCACTGGGTGCAAAATGAGGAACCTGCTTGCGAACAAAGGCCTCTATATCTGCCTGAGTATTTGTAGAATTACTTCTTCCACAACCCAATAAACTTCCCAAAGCAATTCCACCCAAACCGGTGGTACACTGCTTGATAAAGTGTCTTCTCGTCCGGCTTTGCAGTTCCCTATATTGATATTCACTCGTTAAATCAATTCTTTTACTCATGATTTCATCAGAAATTCGTCCAAATTCATTACCACATTGGCCATTACTGTCAACACAGCCAATTCTTTGTCCTCTTCCCCTGTTAATTTACAAATCTCCTCAGGGCTATTTTCAAAATAAGTTTGAGTTTGATGGTAAACATCTTTTAAGTCTTCCAGTTTTTCTTCACTAATCCCCCTCAACATAGCCAAACTATAAAGCAAGGAAAGTTGCGTATTCACATCAGCTGATTCGTTTTTCAGCACCCTTCTACCAAGAGCTATTGCAGCATCCAGATAAACCGGATCATTTAAAGTCACCAAAGCCTGAAGCGGTGTATTGGTTGCTATTCTTTTCGGTAAGCAAAACTCCCTGCTGGGCGCATCAAAGGATATAATGGATGGATAAGGACTTGTTCTTCTCCAAAATGTATACAATGCTCTTCTGTATTTATCATCTCCTTTGCTGGTTTCCCATTTAGTACCACTGTATACGACTTGCCAAATTCCTTCCGGCTGTTCGGGCATCACACTTTTTCCAAGCATTTTTTTACTGAGTAACCCGGATACTGCGAGTGATTGATCCCTTACTTGCTCAGCATTCAACCTCAATCGGGGGCCTCTAGCCAGCCACTCGTTTAACGGATCTTTCTCTTTGGCTTCTTGGGTATAATGGGATGACTGCCTGTAGGTAGCTGACATGACTATTTCTTTCATCAATTTTTTCATGTCCCATTTAAGGTCCTCCCTAAATTTGATCGCCAGCCAATCAAGTAATTCAGGATGTGTGGGCGCAAATCCCTGAGAACCAAAATCCTCCAAAGAAGATACAATCCCTCTACCGAAAAACTGTTCCCAAATTCGGTTTACCATGACCCTAGCCGTAAGTGGATTTTCCTCGCTAAACATCCACTGTGCCAAACCCATACGGTTTTCTTCATACTTGTCAAAAGGATTCCAAATCTCCGGAACGCCAACATCTACCTCCTCTCCGGGTACCATCCAGCTCCCTTTCTCAAACACCCTGGAAATCCTTTGGTGATTAGCGGGAAGATCAACCATTACAGGGGTTGTCTCCTTCTCCTTTTCAGAATTAAAAAGCGCATACATTGCTTGTTCAATTTCAGGGTAATTTTCTTTATCCCCACCTGGTAAAGCATGATGAAGCATCAGCCACTCGAAGGTACTCGTTTGCTCTACCTCTTCTTTTCCTTCCCAAACAAGGTACAGGTCATGCTTGCCTTTTATAGGTTTTATGGGCAATGTGATTACCTCATTGAGATAATAGGTTACCTCCTTATTTTCTTCCTCATCAAATTCCTTTTTAAACCTTGCCTTTACCTTCCATGTTCCTATTTCTGCTCCATTGATACTGTCTAAACGAAAAGTAATCTTCCCCTCGTCCCCATTGGTTCTTGCTTTAAATACCAATCGATCTTCTCCTTCAAATGAAAGGGCTTTAGTGAAAGCATATACTTTCTCATTCACCTTAAAAGTAGCCGTTCCCTGAATGGGTAGGCCTTTGTCCATTTGATAAAAATAATGTGCATAAAGTTTGGGCACGCCCAACCTAAGCAATTGGGTGTAATATTTGCCCTTTCTACCTTCATCACCATTTTCATTCGCCCAATTTTTAATCTGAGCTAATTTCTCCAGGTCCTCATCCTCCTTATACGTTATCAATACAGGTGATTCACTGGGTACATCAGCATCTGCTGATTGGTTAAAAAATGCCATACTTCGGAAATAATCTTCGTGGCGAATAGGGTCATAAGGATGGCTATGACATTGTACACATTCCATTGTGGTTCCTTGTAAGACCGTCCATGTGGCATTCACCCTATCTAATACAGCCGCCACCCGAAATTCTTCATTGTCTGTGCCCCCTTCGTCATTGTTCATTGTATTGCGGTGAAAAGCGGTTGCAATAAAATCTTGGTCAGTAGCATCCGATTTTAAATCTCCTGCCAATTGGGCCTTAACAAATTGATCGTACGGAATATTCTCATTGAATGCATTTATAAGCCAATCCCGGTATTTCCAAATTTCCCTTGGCCTATCTGCTTCATAGCCTTTTGAGTCAGCATACCTGGCCAAATCCATCCACATGGCAGCCCAGCGTTCCCCATAGGCAGGTGAAGCCAATAAGCTGTCCACAGCCTTTTCATAAGCATTATCGGAACTGTCATTAAGAAAATCCTGCATTTCCTCTAGGCTGGGGGGCAAGCCTGTGATATCCAAGCTTAGCCTTCTTAATAAGGACTGTTTGTCCGAAATAGGGTTAGGACTCAGTTGTTTTTCTTCCAACTTAGCTTTAATAAAATGATCTATTTCATTACCGACCCATTTGAAATCTATCTCGGGAACTTCTGGTTTTTCAGGCGCTTTATAGGCCCAATGATCCTTCCATTGGGCACCTTGGTTGATCCAGCGAGAAAACAAAGCGACCTCTTCATCAGAAAGTGGTTCCTCCTCCAGAGGCATGCGGTACTCAGGATCTGTATGGGTAATTCTTTGAATAAGCTCACTTTTCTTGATATTACCTGGAACGATTGCTCTTTCTCCCGATTCATTGACTTCCAATGCTTCTTCTTCAAATAATAAACTGAAGCCCCCGGAGCGTTTCACACCTCCATGACAAGCTATGCATTTATTATTAATTATCGGTCGAATGTCACGATTGAAATCGACCCTTTCTCCCAGCATGACCTGGGGAATAAATTTATGCTTATTTTCTAAGGGTACTACACGAACAACCCACCATATTAACCCTAAAATAAATGCAGATGATAATACTATTAATACGTTTTTTTGATTGATCATAATTATGGTTTTGGCCAATCCGCCTAATCACCAAACAAAGTAAAGAAAAACATGCTCAATTCAAATATAAGATTTAAGGAAAGGTAAAAACAAGAATTATTAGACAACAAAAAAAGGTAAGCGCCGAACACTTACCTTTACCAAAAAGAAGATTAAAAAGTTCACCAACTAATCTTTCAACACCTTAGCTTTTAAACCTGCCAAATGCTTTAAATAGGTGTCTTGTATTTGTTCCCAACTTTTTTCTTCCACAACTTGATCGCTTGCAATGGATTTATTTTTTACTGAAAGAACTGCTTTTTCACCATCACTATTTAATTCGGAATGTCGAAACTCATTCCGTTCACATGACAAGCATATAAACAATAGCAAAAGAACATCCGGTAGAAACAATAATTTACTTTTCATTTCGATGTGATAAAATTGGGTTTATAGACACTACGTATTCTTTTTTTCTTTTGTCCTGAAAAAGTAACTTTTTTTAAAAAAAAATATTGTACCCTAATAAATAATTATTGAAAGAAAGGGCTAAATCAATTTTAAGAATTGAAGGACTAGGACTCTATGATTGACATATACTGGATAAGAAAAAAGTCTGCCGTCAATCATCAACGGGCAGACTCTCTTGTTTTATTTCACTGACTTTTCGAAGCAAAATCTTTTATTTCAGCATTGGAGTAGCTCTTTTACAAAATTGAATGGCAAGTCCCCAAGGGTCTCTCATCATTAGTAATCGGGTACCGTCTTCTAAAGTATCGTCACTTACAAGTACAGCACCTGCTTTTTGTAACCTTTCCTTTTCTTCTTCCGGATTTTCAGAAACGAAAGCCAAGTGTACCATTAAAGGGTTTAAATTGGCATAATCCAATATATCAGCATCCGGGTTATTGTACAATTCAATCATTGCTTTGCCACTATCATCAGACAAAAATGTCATGAAAGGAGAAGTGGTCATTTTTTTCACTACTTTCATTCCCAAATGCTCTACATACCAATCGGCTACTTCAAGAGGATGTTTTACATTAAAAGCGATGTGTTCAATTTTCATGCGTCCTTAATTTAATATGAAACGATTTGTCTAAACTCATTTAATTTTGCTAACAAAAAACCCCTCCATGGATCGCGAAATCTTTATGGAGGGGAAAATTAAAAATACCTTTATTGAATTAGTTATAAATTTTGGGCAAAATTGACTCAAGACTTTTACTAGTAACAAATGTAAAAAATTATTTGAATGAATAAGTCTAAAATTTAATTTTCAGTGAAATAATCTAGCTACGACAATTTATTGTCCATCTGAAAACCTTTCAATAACCCAATTTAGCCTTGGGCAATTGTGACGATAAAAATTCAGCAAGCAGCAAACAATATGAAAAGGCATATTTACAGCACAAGCATGGCCATAAGCTGTACGTTCATCAAAGAAGCCTTCCTGATTTTGGCTTTGCTTTACATTAATAGTAAATTGCTATAGCAAACACTCCCTAACGCTTAGGGTATATAAACTTTAAATTGTCTTTAAACTCAAACATCAATGAAAAAAAAATTGAAGTGGGGAGTACTTAGTACTGCCAAAATCGCCAGAGAAAAAGTCATTCCTGCAATGGCAAATAGTGATTTGTATGAAGTTTACGGCATCGCATCCAGAAACTTGGAAAGGGCACAAGAAACAGCAAAAAGTCTGGGAATACCAAAGGCTTATGGTTCTTATGAGGACCTTATCAATGATCCGGAAATAGATGTCATTTACAACCCACTGCCAAATGACATGCATGTACCCATGACACTAAAGTGTATTGAAGCAGGAAAACATGTCCTTTGTGAAAAACCCTTTGCATTGAATCATGAGGAGCTCGACGGGCTTATCACTGCAAGAGATAAATACAATGTAAAAGTTGGTGAGGCTTTTATGGTGGCCTCAAATCCTCAGTGGATAAAAGCCAGAGAATTGGTGAAAAGCGGTTATCTGGGAAAAATAAAAGCTGTTCAAGGATTTTTTAGTTATTTCAATGATGACAAAGACAATATCAGGAATATCGAGGAAATGGGAGGCGGAGGCGTTTGGGACATTGGGTGCTATCCTGTTTTTACCTCCAGGTTTGTCTTAGAAAAAGAACCCGGAAGATTGGTTTCAATGCTGGAATTTGACCCCCAATTCCGCACAGACAAAATCGGGTCGGTACTAATAGATTTCCATGAAATCCAAATGACATTTACCATCAGTACACAATTGACCCCATATCAGCGAATGCTGTTTTTTGGTGAGAAAAAAATATTAGAGGTAAGGATTCCTTTTAATGCGCCTTCGGATCAACCCAATGAAATATATATCCATGAGGGGGACTTTTCTAAAGACAACGCAGAAAAGATTGTTCTACCCGTAAGTAATCAATACACAGAACAGGCCATTGATTTCTCCAAGGCAGTTTTAGAAGATACCGAAGTGCCGGTCACCTTGGAAAACACCAAAGCCAACACCAAGGTTTTACAAGCTATTTTTGAATCTGACAGCAGTGAAAAATGGGTAAATATTAATTGATTCTCAATCAATATTGAAATCCATTATATAGTTAGATGGACTACAAAAGGTAGACTGGTTAGGTTAATACCAATCTACTTTTTGTAGTTTTTTTTTATAATTATTACCTGGTATAAATAAATACGCCCCTGCATTTTTCAAAGCAGAGGCGTAATAAATATTTGATTGAATTCCTTAGATTGCTAAACAATCAAGAGGTATATCCATTTGTAGTTCTAATTATTCATTGACTTTAGTGTCAGAAACCACGCGCTTTTCACTGCTCAGGTAACTTCCTACAGCAGAAATTCCAAGAATTATAAATAACAATAAGTCTAAACGATAACCAAAATACATGCTTGGAATAATACCTCCCAAAGAAAGTAAGAATATGGCCAATCCACCTAAAGACAAATAAATCATTACAGGGGAAATTTTTCTATCACTTAAAATCCCCAATAAAATCATTGGTCCCATAATTCCTGTTCCGGCAAAACTCACCCTTGCAAGTAACACCAACTGATCAAAAACGATAATTGAAAAGATAAAAGCAATGGTTGAGAAAACGAATATTCCTATTTTAGTTCGCTTCATAATTACTTTCTCTGCACCTGTAAGCAATCCCCTCAACTCAGAACCCATGGCAAAAATCATGGCATTGGTAGTGGATAAGCCGGCAGCAATCAGTCCTATAATGGCCAAAGCGGCAACCGCATCATGCTGATCTTTAAGAAAAGCGTTGGCAAAGAACTCATCTCTACCTAATTCTCCATAGAGGTCAGCTCCATACATTCCGATAAAAACGGTAGGAAGAATCACCAATATAGCAAAAGCTCCCAATGAGACCGCCATCAATTTCATCGTATTCATGCTTTTCATTACCACAATTCTCGTAGTAAATTGAGGCTGAGTAACCGGTATCATCAAAATCGCAATAAGCGATGCAAGCAGAAACTGTGGGGTTAACAAGCCTTGTGGGCCAGGCGTTGAAAGTAGTTCTTCTTTTACTGTCCCTACTTTTTCGAACATTGGTCCAATACCTCCAAAGTGATCCAAGCAAACCCATCCTATGATCCAAATTACGGCTAACAAAAGCACGCCTTGAATGGCATCACTAAAGATAATTGCCTTTAGTCCTCCAATTTCACTATAGGTCAACATGATAAGTACAATCCCCAAGGACCATCCCCATGCCGGCAATGATTCCGGGAAAGCCGCATCCATAAATATGGCAATTCCTTGAATTTGAATCCCTACATAAGGAATCAAAAACAAAAAGGCACTAAGGAAAAAGGTGTAACCTGCCAATTTATTGTCATAACAACGGGAAATCAGCCCTGACACTCCTCTAAACTCCATTCCTCTGACTTTTTTACGGATTTCGTAGCCAAACCAAAGCAATACAAATACCATGGCACCATCCGAAACCGCCAGAAAAATCCATGCGCCAATTCCGTTGATTCGGAAGAAATCGGGCATTCCCAAAAAGGTAAACGTACTAAAAAGTGCTGCTGCAAATGTCAGCACCCCCAAAGAAAGGCCAATATTACCACCAGCCATCATAAATTCCTCAGATGATCTCCCTTTCTTATAAGACTTGAGAGAAGCAAATACCAGCATGCCTGCGTATATCAGACCAAAAACCCAAA
Source organism: Cyclobacterium sp. 1_MG-2023 (assembly GCF_030546805.1). Lineage (GTDB taxonomy): Bacteria > Bacteroidota > Bacteroidia > Cytophagales > Cyclobacteriaceae > Cyclobacterium. The sequence goes on from NZ_JAUOPC010000022.1 coordinate 16,890, forward strand.
CCCAGAAAATCATAAATCGTCCTCCTCGTTTTGCATGCCCGGATGTACCCTAGTACCTATAAAGGTAATGACAACCAATAATACGGTAATGATAAAACTTGTCCAAAGACTATAAGGAACGCCTCCCAACATGGGTTTGGCTACCCCTTGGGGAATGATCAAGGGAGTATAGGTAATGATGCATAAGAAAACTGCTGCGAAGCAACATATTTTCCAGTATAATTTCTTTTTTTCCATTTGAATTGGGTTTAATATCTTGAATTGACAATATACAATTGTTGGTTGATTCTGCGCAAATATTTATATAAAAGGCCAAATGGCCGGAATAAGCTCCGACCATTTGGTACTATTTACAATCTTGGCAAAGTCAAACCTCCATCTACCATGATCACTTGACCTGTAGAATAAGGAAAATCACCCTTAGCTAAGGCTGTTACCGCCAAACCTACGTCTTCCGGCAGCCCCCATCTTGGCTGGACCATCAGTCCTTCACCAATTAACTTGTCGTATTTTTCTTTAACACCTGAAGTCATATCGGTAGCGATCACTCCCGGTCTTACTTCATATACAGGAATATTGTACTCTCCTAACCTAACGGCAAAAAGCTGGGTAGCCATACTCATTCCGGCTTTGGCAACACAATATTCACCACGGTTTACTGAAGCGACAGTAGCAGAAATTGAAGAAACATTGATAATAGAACCTGTAAAATCTTCAGCTTTTCCTTTCTGCTCAATCATCCAATTGGCAGCCAATTGGGAAAGGAAATAAGCTGAATTTAGGTTGGTTTTCAACACATAATCGAAGCTCTCTTCTGTGGCTTCCAAAATGTCCTTTCTTTCCTTGGGTGCTACGCCTGCATTGTTTACCAAGACATTCAAGCGACCATAATGGGCCTTGATTTTGTCCATGATACCTTGTCTCTCTTCAGCACTTCCTACATCTCCTCTGCAATAGACAGCATCAGCTCCCAAAGCCTTCAATTCTTCAAGACTGGAAAGTACATCCTCTTCCTTTCGCATGCCATTGATGGCAAGATCAAAATTTTGTTTGGCCAGGCATTTCGCAATACCCAAACCAATTCCACGGGATCCCCCCGTGACTAAGGCTACTTTTTTCATGGGTTTGTTAATTTATAGTTCCGGGATATCTAACCAAGCCCTTTTCTCCCAGCTTTCTAATCCTTTTTCTGCCAATTGTACACCTCTAGCACCTTCTTTCATGTCCCAAGGGAAAGGAGAATCGGTGACAATATGCTTCAAGAACAATTCCCACTGTACTTTAAATGCATTGTCCATGGGCTCTTGTTCCGGCACCTTAGACCAACCTTCGTAAAATTCAATTGGCTGAGCGATATCAGGGTTCCAAACCGGTTTTGGAGTATTTCCATAATGCTGAATGTAACATTCCCTTAGGCCGGCTACTGCAGAACCTTTGGTACCATCCACTTGTACAGTAAGCAAGTCATCTCTTCTTACCCTTACCGTCCAAGATGAATTGAACTGGGCAATGATATCACCTTCCAATTCAAATGTCGCATAAGCAGCGTCATCTGCTGTACATTTGTAAGGTTTACCTTGCTCATCTACACGTTCCTTGATGTGGGTAGCTCCCATACAAGATACCGCTTTCACTTTACCGAAAATATTGTCCAATACGTATCTCCAATGGCACAACATATCTACAATGATTCCTCCATCATCTTCTTTTCTGTAATTCCAGGAAGGTCTTTGTGCAGGAATGGTCTGACCTTCAAATACCCAGTATCCAAACTCACCTCTTACAGAAAGAATCTCGCCAAAAAACCCATTTTCAATAAGTCTTTGAAGCTTTCTTAAACCGGGCAACCATAATTTATCCTGTACTACCCCATTTTTCACACCAGCTTCATTACAAATTTTATGCAATTCTAAAGCTGTCTCTGTATCTACAGCTACCGGTTTTTCACAATAAATATGTTTACCGGCTTTTACTGCTTGCTTTACTGCGTCAGCTCTTCTGCCTGTGGTTTGGGCATCAAAGTAAACACTGTATTGGTCGTCATTCATGACACTGTCCAAATCCGTAGTGTATTTGGCTACACCTGAACGCTTACTTAAAGCTTTTAATTTGTCTTCATTTCTTCCTACCAAAACCGGGTCAGGCATAATGGTATCTCCATTGTCTAACTTCACCCCGCCTTGTTTGATAATTTCTGCGATACTACGCATCAAATGTTGGTTGGTGCCCATCCTACCGGTGACACCGTTCATGATAATTCCTACCTTATGTTCCATTTTTATATTTTTTTAACTTTTATAATAACTTTCAACAATCTTGTCTAAAAACTCTTTTTGGTCTCCTGCCCAATGCCTGTCAGAAAAAATTTCAACTTCATTAAAGCCAGAAAACCCAGCTTCCTCAGCCCATCCTCTGATGGTTGGAATGTCTATACACCCTTCTCCCATTAAACCTCTGTCATTCAAGAAATCAACGGTTGGACACATCCAGTCACAAATATGAAAGGCATATAGATTGTCATTGCGACCACATCTTAATAGTTCTTCTCTTAAGTCAGGATCCCACCACAGGTGGTAAACATCAGCAGCTACACCAACATGATCTGAACCTATGGCCTCTGCCATATCATTGGCCTGTCCCATGGTATTCACAGCCGACCTGGTATCTGCATACATGGGGTGTAAAGGCTCTATGGCCAACTTCACTCCATGTTCTATTGCAAAAGGTAAAACCTTTTCAATCCCTTCTTGGATTTGTTCTCGAGACTTTACCAAAGATTGCCCGGGATCTGCACCACAAACCAATACAATCATGGGAGCACCCAATGCAGCAGCCTCTTCAATGGCCTTATAATTGTCTTGGATGGCCTGCTCTCGGGTCTTTGAAGACACCGAAGGGAAAAAGCCTCCCCTCACCAAGGATACAATCTCCAAACCATGGCTTCTCAACCTGTCTCCGGAAGCTGCTATATCTCGACCTCCAAGATATTGGCGCCAAACGGAAATTCCTTTGACTCCTACTCTTTCATAGTTTTCAGCAGCTTCTTCCAAACTCCAAGGCTTTGTAGTAATGGTGTGAATACAAAGCTTACTTAAATCTTTTATAGGTTTCACACTCATGACAGACAATTAAAGAAAGTGTAATAAGTATCCTTATCTATGATGCGTTGTACATACAATGCCAGTTCTCTTGCATGATAATCTCCCCACATGCTGGATTCATTACAGGCAATTTTTTGACCTGCAGGCACATTGTCCCATCCGTTTGGTTCATGATAAATGGAGTGCAAAATCAATCCTTGATGATTTTTATCTGTGCTTAGGTAGGGCTCGTCCAACAGAGTTTTTAGAACGGTTAGCCCCGCTTGCCAGTAAGTATTCCCTTTTTTCTCATCCCCGTTTTTCTTTAGGTAATGACCTAGTCTCAATAATCCTTGAGCGCCAATGGCAGCAGCAGAACTATCTACCGGTTCAAAGTCATTGTAAGGATCCGCAGGACGAGAAAGATAATCCCCTAATTTATGAAGATTAGGTGCTCCTGTATCCCAATAAGGGATACCATCCGTAGGTGTATGTTCGATGTAAAAATCGCAAGATGCTGTAGCTGCTTTTAGCAAAAACGCTTTAATTTCTGCCGGGTCTCCATAGGCTTTTAGCGAAGTTTCCGATAAAGTCTCTATGTATTCTAACTCCTCAGCAAAACCACACATGGCCCAGGCCAATCCACGTGTCCATGTAGAAAATCCGGTATACCCTTGCTGAGAATTAGGGCAACGATAATTGCCGTCGTTGGTATTAAAGACGCTTTCGTGAGCCGTCCTACCCCATAGATCATATCTATCTCTGCCTTCACCATAGTAGACAGAATAATCGGCAGTTGCTTTGGCATGTTGCAAGCCTCTCACGAGAAGGTTGACTTTTTTGTCATTCTCTTCTTGGAGCACATGGCCCAAGCTATGGCTAAGCATCAAAATCCTTACGGTTCTAATTGTGTCCACAAAAAGTGAATGGGGACCATTGAAGGAGTACATAAATCCGCCTTCTTTGATGGGAGACCATCGGCTGGCTTGCACAGCTCCTGATATCTTCAATGCCAATTCATAATAATTTTTCTCCCATTCAACATAAGGAATTTTCTCCTCCACCATTAGTCTCAATAAATTACCATAGGTGCTGACATTGTTGAAACCGTGATCATGTACACCTGTGTGGCTGATGTGAGGTGCCATGTATTGATGCGTTTTTAGTTTTCCTTTTTCGAGGAAACTCTTTTCACCTGTTGCATCAAACTGCAAGATGGAAGAGCCAAACTGAAAGCCTTGTGTCCATTCGGTCCATCCTCTGGTTGCATATTTTCCATCTACAGTGAAAACCGGGGAGCCTTGGTTTTGGGGATATTCCTTTTCAATTGCGGAGATTTTCTCAGCAGAGAGTTGCCAAAATTTATCCAGAGCAGATTTTAAATCTTTAGCTTGGATTTCAGAATCAATTGCAATCATACATTTAATGGGTTTAAGTTTATTTTGGAATTGAGATTTGTACCTCTAAAATTCAGTATTATAATCTGATTTCTAAAATATCAAATCATGCACTTTTTGTTTAAGAAGATAAAGATATCTTAAAATTTATCAAGTATAAAGGCATTATTCACTTTATTGCTGGTACTTTTCATTTTCTACCCATCTAAACTCAGATGGAGAAACCCCTGTTTTCTTTTTAAAAATTCTGCTAAAATAGGATGGATCAGGGTAATTGAGTTCATAAGCAATTTCCTTATTGGAAAGGTCCGTATAGATGAGGTACCGTTTGGCCTGAAGCATTAAACGCTCCAAAATCACCTCTCCGGCAGTCATACCGGTTATTTTTTTCACATGTTTGTTTAAAACACTAGGCGAAAGTTTCATTCGATCCGCAAAATCCTGAACCTGATGCACTTGCTTAAAATTATGCTCAACCAATGCATTGAATTGTTGGACCAAAGCAAAATCAGGATCCAATGTATTATTTTTATCAGCAAAATACCTTAGGTAATATTGCTTGCACTTGATCAGGAAAATCTGAAGGTAATTATTTAAAATGGCCGTGGTAAAGCTGTTCCATTTTTTGTATTCCTTTCCAATCGCTTCAATCAAATCTATAAGTTCCTTAAAATCCTCTTCATTTAAGTTAAGAATTGGGACCAAGGTAGGATTATTGAAATAAGGCAGTTGAAAAAGAAATTCTTCATTTTTTGTATCTAAAGCATAAAATTCTCTAGAAAAAACCATGAGATACCCATGGTAATCATTTTCTCTACTTATTTTGTGCACTTGTCCCGGGGTTAGAAAATGTACACTTCGCGAATGGATACTATGGCTATTGAAATCAATTTCATGCCTCCCTGCTCCGTTTACAAAAACACATATCTCATAGTATTTATGTCGGTGAGGTCTATCAGTCTCATGGGGGTAAGTACTATTTTGAATGGTTTTTCCTTGAACTTCATAAATTTGGAATGCCCTTTTGTTGGTGATTTTGGGCATTTCATACGTCTTGATAGGCTCTTGCATGGCAATCGTTGCGTTAAACCTCTAAGGTAATCAAAAAAATAAAATGTATTTTTCAAAAATCGTTAATAAGCAAGCTTAAAACAATACAATTTTTATCAAACCAACACATATATCAGCTATATTTTAAATATAATGTATTTTTTAAGTATTTTCATTGTCATATTTTTAATTATAATAGGTTTGTTTTACCTTTGAGATATCAAACAGAGACAAATGGTCTCTTATACTGTAGGATGATGAAACTGGCAGACATGCCCTCCTGTCTCGAGGGTGGAGATCACAGGATAAAGAAAATAGCGAGCTCGTATTTTTCCTAACTGCTCCGTGGAGGTTCGACTCCTTCTCCTACAGCAGGTTATTTTGGGTTTATTGTTAATTGACTAAAGCTATGAGACATTGTTTCATAGCTTTTTTTGTTTTCTAGCTTTTTTAAACCGCTAATGAGGGTTGGAAATCAAGTAATAGAAAAAAATAAAATAGCTATAAAATAAAAAAGCAGGGGAATATCCCCTGCTTTTTATTTTGAAAACTAAACCAACTATTATTTAACTACCATAATACAAACAAAATTAACAATACCTGATTAAAAACCAAATTAACCTGATAAAAAATGGTTGATAATCTATTTTTTGTTACCCACTTTATACAATATACCCAATGCTAAGCCTTGGCTATATTGAACCCCAGGATCCTGATCTATATCATATAAGGATATTCCTGTAAGGGTAACATTGATTATACTTGAAATTTTTGCCGTAAGGGTTACATCCAACCTATGATCTATATTTTTCAATGACAAGGTCTCATAGTTGGCAAACATGGTATACCTTGATTTTAGGTTAAGGTTTTCTGAGAGATTTTTATCAAGGCTGGCGAAAATCTGCATGGCCAACCATTCAACCCTTACCGTTTCACCTGCCGGCACTCCATAGTTTGCGGGTACATTTGCAATAATCTGATCGTCCGTTACAAATGTAAATCTAGGAGAAAATGGACCTATCCTTAAGAAAAACTCTTTATTTGGTTTGAATTCAAAACCTAAGGATGAGGTCAAATAGCCTGGTGCCATAAACTTAGAAATCAACGATTTGGTATCATCATCATTGTAGGTATAACCTTCTGCGAATTGTGAAAGGTAATTTACAGAAAAGTAACTTGACCATTTTTTACTCATCTGGTACCCTAATTTTGAATCAAGGAATATTCTGTCATTGGACTTTCTCGTTCCTTCCCCCTCATTTCTTACTATCCCAAATAAAAGCTCCAATTCATTGTCCCATGATATTTTATCCTTTTGGTAAAGGGCTTTACCTGCAATGATACTTCCAAATGCCACAGAGTTCACCCCTCCGGCTTTCCAATTGTTACTAAACCCGGCCTGATTGAAGTTCAATCCTGCACTAAATTCGGATTGCCAGTAGGAGGTATCTGTTGGAGTAGGCTCCGGGACATTAGTATTGCCTTGTCCCAAGGTTATATTTATTGCTAAGACAAAAACCAGTAAGGTTAGTATAAAATTTTTCATGCTTTACTTTATTAATTTTCAATAATTGTGTATTCTAAATGTTATTACTAAAAGACTTAAAACTTAATTTCAATTATTTTTCCTTGAAATTAACAGTAACAACTCTTTTACAATAGCTAAATCTAAACAAAGCGCAAATTTATGGAAAATCAAACAGAAGAAACACTGATTGTTAGAGATTTTTTAGCCCGCCAAAGGACAAAGCTTGCCAATGACCGAACCTTATTGGCCTATATTAGAACAAGTTTATACTTTATTGTAAGTGGTACAGCATTAATTAAGGTAAATGACCTTGCCAATGTAAAGAGTCTAGGGTATTTTTCTTTCTTGATCAGTGTGATTTTATTAATAACCGGATTCATCAATTATTTCAAATTAAAAAACAAGCTATCCAAAGGTAAATACCAAAAAATGTAAATTGGTATCACATTGTATTATGTGCAGAAAAATTGGTAGGCTATTTGCAACTTAACTTATAACACCAACACTATTTTAGATGAAATTTTTAGGAATAATTTTAATCATTGTGGGAACCGTCATGTTTTTAATTACAGGTATTTCCTATACCACAGAAGAAACTATAATTGATGCCGGACCATTAAAAATTAGTACGGACAAAGAAAATAACCTCGATTGGCCCCCTTACGCCGGAGGCATTGCTATCGTCGCAGGTTTTATTTTAATGGCAGCAGGAAAAAAGAAATAAACTAAAAATAGAAAATTAACTGTTCCATAGTAAACAAAAAAAGCTACAACTATTAAGTTGTAGCTTTTTTTGATGCTAACTTTTCCAAAAATATCAATCTATTAATTTAACATTCTCTATCATTTCAGGCTCTAATTCAAAAAACCTTTGGTGAATATTAAATATTTCTTCACCATCTTTTGGTTCTTTACTTATGTACTTCCCATCCTCTTGCATGACATAGGCATTTACATTGTCCAAAAGATTGTACCTGAGGATATTCATAAGTTGTTTCTGAAGAAATTCATTTTCAACTTTAAACAAAGACTCCAAGCGCTTGTCAAAACTCCTTACCATGGCATCTGCACTACCAACATAAATCCTAGGATCTCCATTGTTATGAAAATGATAAATTCTTGAATGTTCAAGGAAATCCCCCACAATTGAGATCACTTCAATGTTTTCACTCAGGCCTTTTCGTCCCGGCCTTAAACAACATATTCCACGCACAATTAATTTAACCGGCACACCTGCTTGTGAGGCCCCATAGAGGGCATGAATAAATTCAGAATCCTCTAAAGAATTGATTTTAATAAATATACCGGAAGGCAGCCCTTTTCTTGCATTTTCTGATTCAATTTCAATAAATTCTATCAAATTGTTTCTCATATCCCTTGGGGACGTAATGAGATTTTGATAGCTAGTTGGTGCTGAATGACCGGTAATTACATTAAAGAATTCCGACACATCATTGGCCAAGGTTTCATTCGTAGTTAATAGGCCTATATCTGTATATATCCTACTGGTTTCTTCATTGTAGTTTCCGGATCCCAAATGCACATAACGTGTAACTCTGTTTTCTTCTTTCTTAACGATTAAAAGTAATTTTGTATGTGTTTTAAAATTACTTACGCCATAGATAACAAAACACCCTGCCTTTTGCATTTTTTTGGCTTCTCTGATATTATTTTCCTCGTCAAATCGAGCCTTCACCTCAAACAATACAGAAACGTGTTTCCCATTTTCCACGGCTTTTAGCAATGCCCCTACAATTCGAGAATTTTTTGCCAATCTGTAAATGGTCATTTTGATGGCCATCACATGTGGATCATCTGCCGCCTTATCTAAAAGCTCCAGAATCGGTTCCATATCATTATAGGGGTGATGCAAGAGAACATCTTTGTGTTTCAAGACCTCAAATATATCTTCAGAGGCAGCTTCAGGATAAGATAATGGTGGTATGGGCGTCGGAGCAGCAGGCATTTTATCCTTAAACCTTTTGTTTCCTATTACCTGCCAAAGACCGGTAAAGTCCATCAGACTTTTTCGTTCTATTTTAAAGATACTGTCATCATGTAAGGTCCAACGTTGCTTGAGCAAATTGACCATCCATTTGCTGTACCCCTCTTCAATTTCTATTCTAACAACCCTTCCTGTTTTTCTTTCATTCAATTTCCGTTTGACTTCTTCCAGAAAGTTGGTATCCATATCCTCACTTTCCTCTAGGGTAAAATCCCCATTTCGAGTAATCCTGAAAAGATTTATGGATTCTATGTTTACATTTCTAAACAAGGAGACTATATGCTCCCTAATCATTTCTTCTATGGGAACATAGATGGTCATGTCTTCCCTCTCAAGTTCAAAAAATCTTGGGATATTGGAAGGAATTTGTACAAAAGAAAGCTTTTTATTATCCTTTTTCTCACCGGGGCCTATGGTTACCACTCCAAAAATCAACAATTTGTTCATTAAAATTGGAAAAGTATGGTATCCATCAAAAACCATAGGTGTCAACATGGGATACACGGCCTTATAAAAATAGTCTTTAACTGTCTTTTGCTCTTCCGGTAAAAGATTACGAACATTACTCAGCTGAAAGCCTGATTCTTTGGTGGTGGCAAGCAATTCATCAACGAATTGCCTTTGAAGTTTTTTATGAAAAATCTGGGATTCAATCATTAGCTTTTTCTTAAAGCTATCCTCCCTTAGACCTGAATAATCTATTCTAACCTTGTCATAATCAAGGTAATTGTACAATGAACCAACCCTAATCATAAAAAATTCATCAAGATTAGAAGCGGCTATTGCAAGAAATTTAAATTTCTCGAAAATATTTCTTTTTTCCTTTTTAATCTGGTCAAATACCCGATCATTAAATTTTAGCCAACTAAGATCCCTACTGATTAATTTGCTATTATTGATGGTTTCTTCAATTTTATCAAGCTGGATCAATTTCATGTTTTTTCTATTATATATGGTAAAAGTAGACCAATGATACTAAATTATTTATAGAATAAAAAAAGGGCTAAATGCCCTTTTTTATTCTTTTGTGAACACCTCTACCATTTATCAGGTGTCAATTTTTGCATATTTAGCATTTTTTTCAATAAACTCTCTTCTAGGAGCCACCTCATCACCCATAAGCATGCTGAACAAATGGTCAGCTTCTGCTGCGGATTCTATGGTTACTTTTTTCAAAGTCCTGGTTTCAGGATCCATAGTAGTGGTCCAAAGCTGCTCGGGGTTCATTTCTCCAAGCCCTTTATACCTTTGGATATTGACACTGTCTTCTTTTCCATCAGGCGCCAATTCCTTCACAACCCTTTGCCTATCTTCTTCTGTCCAACAATACCTTTCTTCTTTTCCTCTTTTCAACAAATAGAATGGCGGAAGAGCAATGTAAACATAACCACTTTCAATCAAATTTCTCATGTACCTGAAAAACAAGGTGAGAATAAGGGTCCTAATATGAGAGCCGTCAATATCCGCATCCGTCATGATAATGATTTTGTGATAACGGAGTTTGGATAAATCCAATTCCTTTTCATCATTTGCAGTACCGAATTTAACACCCAAAGCTGTTAAAATATTTTTTATTTCATCATTGTCGTAGATTTTATGCTCTTGGGCCTTTTCTACATTTAGTATTTTACCTTTCAAAGGCAATATGGCCTGAAAATCTCTGTCTCTTCCTTGCTTGGCAGAACCTCCTGCTGAGTCTCCTTCCACTAAATACAATTCACAAACAGCGGGATCCGAATTGGCACAATCCGCCAATTTCCCGGGTAGGCCGCCTCCCCCAAGAACATTTTTACGCTGCACCATTTCACGGGCTTTTTTAGCCGCATGTCTGGCTTGTGCAGCCAACACAACCTTACCAATGATTATTTTCGCCTCTTTAGGATGTTCCAACAACCAAAATTGTAAGGTCTCAGAAACAGAAGCGTCTACAGCACCTGTAACATCGGAGTTACCCAATTTGGTTTTCGTTTGTCCTTCAAATTGAGGCTCAGCAACTTTAACAGAAATAACAGCGGTAAGCCCTTCTCTGAAATCATCACCGGAAATATCAATCTTCACCTTATCAAGCATCCCTGATTTGTCAGCATAACTTTTGAGGGTTCTGGTAAGCGCCCTTCTAAAGCCAGAAACGTGAGTCCCTCCCTCATAGGTGTTAATTGTATTCACATAGGACACAACATTTTCTGTGTACGAATTATTATAACCCATGGCCACCTGTACCGGTACACCATTTTTCTCTGATTCTATATAAATGGGCGTTTCAATAATTTTTTGTTTGTTTTCATCCAGGTATTCAACAAACTCTATTAAACCACCTTCTGAATAAAAATCATCTGTTCTGACATTCCCTTCCTCATCCTTTTCTCGAAGATCTTTAAGCGTAATTTTGATACCCGCATTCAAGAAGGCCATCTCACGCAAACGATTTGCTATCGTCTCATATTTGTATTCTAAAATTTGAAAGATCTCATGGTCAGGCTTAAAATGAACATGGGTTCCTCTGCTTTCAGTCTCTCCTATTTCCCTTACATCATATTGAGGTACACCTCTTACGTACTCCTGTTCGTGAACTTTCCCTCCTCTTTTAACGGTCACTTTCAGAGAAGAAGAAAGGGCATTTACACAGGACACCCCAACTCCATGAAGCCCCCCTGAAACTTTATAGGTATCTTTATCAAACTTGCCTCCGGCGTGTAGAACGGTCATTACCACCTCTAAGGCTGACCTGTTTTCCTTCTCATGAAAATCGGTCGGAACCCCCCTACCATTATCCTGTACCGATACAGAATTGTCCTCATGAACAGTTACGGAAATGGTATCGCAATGGCCGGCAAGTGCTTCATCTATGGAGTTATCAACAACTTCCCATATCAAATGATGAAGTCCTTTAATCCCAATATCACCAATATACATGGCGGGTCTTTTTCTAACCGCTTCTAACCCTTCCAACACCTGAATATTCTGGGCTGAATAATCGCTTTTATTCGACGACGCTTTTTCCTTACTCATAGTTAGATTTTATGGCCTAAGAAGTGCCATTTCAAATTCAAATATTTACAACTAAACTAAAGACAAAAATACACAAAAAAAACGAGACTTTAACCCTTTTTTCGGCTATTGTTATTATATTAAACAGCTTTGGAGACTTCACCTTCAAGTAACTGTAAATCAAGCACCAGTATTCATCCTACACAAGAATTAAAAAAAATTAAACCAAGGGTTTACACCTAAATTTATCTAATAAGATAAATTATTTCCCCATTTTTACAGCAAATCACCCCATAAATTCAAATCATCTGAATAACGTTTTTTTATTGATTGATCAATAAAAGACAATCAAATACCAAGCCTTTATAACAGCTTTAAAGCAGTTCTATTCTTGCTTAATACAAACTCTTTAAATGCATAAACAAATCTCTTTAAAAGTATTGGTCTTTATTGACTTTAGTACTGTCCGGTACTTAATAGAACAAGGGTACAGGCAGAGGTGACTTCAATCCCATTATTTTTCGCCAAATTCATTAATTCTTGGTTTTCTGTCCCAGGGTTAAAAATTATTCTTTTGGGTTTCAAAGACAAAATGTACGCATACCACTCTTCTTGATTCTGTGGGCCAATATAAAGCGTCACCGTATGAACCCCTGATAAAGAAGGCTTTTCCCTCAAATTCTGAATTGGCATCCCAAAAATTTCCCCGGTTTTGATACCAACAGGTACAAAAGGAATATCCCGCTCATGTAACATATTTGCTGCGGTATAGGCATATCTTGAGGGGTTTGGACTTGCCCCTAAAACCACAGTTTTTTTATTATTTGCCATCATTTGCTTTACTTAAAATTACAGATGTAACTTTTACTTATTACCCATATTTTTCAATCAATTTCTCTGCACATCGCTCTCCATCCATGGCTGCAGACACAATTCCGCCTGCATATCCGGCACCTTCTCCACAGGGATAAAGCCTGTTTATTTGAAGGTGTTCAAAGCTTTCTTTGCTTCTTGGGATTCGAACAGGTGAAGAGGTTCGGCTTTCTACACCTACAATTTGGGCTTCGTTGGTGTAATAGCCCTTCATCTTTTTATCCATCATCGGCAATGCCATGGCCAACCTTTTTGCGATAAAATCCGGTAGAAATTCGTGCAAATTGACACTATTAAGTCCCGGCTGATACGAGGTATTTGGCAAGTCCTTACTTTGCCTGTTTTTCACAAAGTCCACCACTCTTTGAGCAGGGGCAATCTGTGACCTTCCTCCGGCTTCCCAAGCAGCCCGTTCCACTTCCTGCTGGAAAACCAATGCTGCAAGTGGACCATAATGGCTGTATTTGTTCAGATCCTCTAACTCTACAGCCACAACCAAACCAGAATTGGCAAATTTACCATCTCTTCTGCTTGGACTCATCCCATTCACCACCACCTCACCGGGTGAGGAAGCAGAGGGCACAATAAAACCACCGGGGCACATACAGAATGAAAACACACCTCTTTGCTTTCCATCCAACACAGTTTGTTGTACAAGGCTATAAGAAGAGGCCGGCAAATAAGGACCTCTATCGGATTGACAATGGTATTGAATTTTATCAATTATTTTTTGCTCATGTTCAATGCGAACGCCTAATGCAAATGGCTTTGCTTCAATCAAAACCTTTTGTTTGTGGAGTAAATGAAAAATATCTCTGGCAGAGTGTCCTGTGGCTAAAATCACCCCCAAGCCCATTATTCTCTCCCCCTCACCTGTCACTACCCCTTTGATGGTCTCTTTTTCTAAGATGAGTTCGGTAACTTTTGTATTAAATAGTACTTCTCCTCCGGCTTCTAGGATGCTTTCCCTGAGTTCAGTAATTAATACAGGTAATTTATTGGTTCCAATATGGGGGTGCGCATCTACTAAAATATCCTCTTTGGCTCCATGGGCAACCAATATCTCCATTATCCTACGTAAATCTCCTCTCTTTTTTGAACGGGTATAAAGCTTACCGTCCGAATAGGTACCTGCTCCACCTTCACCGAAACAATAATTGGAATCAGGATTAACAATATGTTCTTTATTCAGTGCTGCCAAATCTCTACGACGGGAACGAACATCCTTTCCTCGCTCCAAAACGATCGGCTTTTTCCCTAGTTCAATGGCTCTCAACGCAGCAAAAAGTCCTGCCGGACCAGCCCCAACTATTACAATAGGGTCACAATTTGATACATTGGGATAATCCTTACCTCTGCTAATTAGTGGTTCAGGTGTTTGTCCACTGTAAACTTCTACAGTAACATTTATCTTCACCTTTCTGCCCCTGGCATCAATGGACCTCTTTGTTGACCTTATTATAAGGTCTTTGTGATTGGAAAGCCCTGATTTTTCCGCTACAATTCTATTGAACAAGCTTTCATCATAGGCTTCTTCTGGGCTTAAAGCCAGTTGCAATTCTTTTTTCATAAGTTATTTTTCCACCACATCCAGCAATTCTGAGTCCACCCATCGTTTGCCCCATTCTTTAATTTCTAACTCTGTCCACAATTCCGGATAAAAAATTACTTTCTGAAATCTGGGAGGTAAAAACTTTTGCCAATTGGTACCACCGGTTGCTGCGATGTCCATAGGGTTTTTGTGCAGGTATTTCACCGCTGATTTATAGTGCGCAAGCGGCCAAAAAACATTGGCTTTCTCATCCAATTCTTTCATTAAACCGGTCAATTCTTCATCTTTCTCATCCAGGTAAACGTATTTTTTCCACAAATTATTTTTCCTGAATTTTGATATCAACTCCTTCAATTCCGCACCATATTTTTCTTCGAAAGACTTTAATGTCAAGGTTTTTTCTCCGGTAGCCAATTCTTTGGCTCCATATTGCCAATATAGAATGTCGAATAAGCTATCTATACTGGTAAGATTAATGTCTTTATAATCTTCTCTCTGCTCCAGATATACCAGATTTTGTATGTCTGTGCACATGATTTCTATCATCCTATATTGGGCACTTTGAAAACCACTTGCCGGGAGCAAAGACATCCTAAATTTCATAAATTGCTCTCTTTCCATTCCCTTCCACATGACGGCAAAGGAAGAAATCAATAAGTCAAAATACATGATGACTCTTTTTAGTCGGTCTTTAAAAAATTTAAGGCTAATATTTTCAACAGCAGCCATTTGTTCCAACTCCCACAATATTAAGTTAAAGTACAGCTCGGAAATCTGATGGTAAATGATAAAGATTTTCTCGTCTTTAAAAGAAGTTCTAGGCTGTTGTAGCGTGAGTAGGGTATCTAAATTTATATAATCCCAGTAGTTAAGATAATCTGCATGCAAAAGCCCTTCAAGATAAGAGGATAAATCCTGTCCTGATGCCCTGAATTTTTCTTCCAGAAGTTTTATTTTGTCTACTATTTCCTTTTCGGGATATTTATTTTCCATGCAGGTTGCCGAAGCATTATATCATTAAAACACGTTAAACAGAATTATTCTCGGGAAAACCGGGTATTAATCCTTTTCAACAGGCAAATTAACAAGATTTTTGCGTAATCAACTCCTGTATTCACCAAAAATAGGCCAATAATGACTTACATCATTCAATTGAAAAGTTTGAAATTATCATCTTATCCTACTTTTTATCACCACTGTTTTGGTTGGAGTCAAAGGATCATTGCTAAAGAAAGTAATGGTTTTATGGTCAATACCCTTGCGTCCTTCCGGGTCAAAGGAAAACACAAGGTCCACTTTTCCCCCTGGTTTTAAATCCATTGTGTTCAGTTCATAAGTCAAACACTCACAATTGGTTACAATTTTCCGTATGTTCAATATTTCAGGCCCTGTATTCTCAAGTGTTAATATTCTAGAAACCACATTTTTTGAACTTATTTTACCCAAGTCAATTTCCATTTCATCAATGAGCAGTTTGGGAACTTCATCCACTTGACTTAATGGTAGCGGAGGAAAGTACTCATGAATGGTAGCCATTAAATGAATAGGGACATTAAAATGTTCTCCTGATAAAAAAGACAGGGGAAATGTATCACGAATAAAACCTAAATCATCTCTTGCAGCAGGGTCATATTCAATTTCTAAAACACCTCTACTATTAGCTTCGACCAAGGCAGGCTCCATCTTTACCTTGACATAAGAGGGAATACTATCCTGTTTCAAATTGATTTGGATGGGAAAATCATTGAAATTGTAAAAGTCTAGAATTTTAATTTTAGGTTTGTTGGTGTACAGTGTACCCAAATTGTTTTGGCTAAAAACAAAACCCAAGCCATTATGCTTTACTTTATAGTGAACTTCAGGATTTTCCGGATAATGAATATTCACCCCTTCCAAAAACAATGAATCTCCTGAAGGTTTAATATTGGTTTTAACCAAGATCATTTTTGAAAAAGTACCACCCCTGGTTTCCGGATCAAAGGTAACTTGAAGGTGGCCAACCTTATTTGGTGCTAAAGTATCCTCCGAGTATGCTACAACGGCACACCCACAGTCTGTAATCACTTCTTTTATATAGGCATTGGAGTCTGTTTGGTTTAAATAATAGTAATCTGCCACCTTTACTTCATTTTCCGGCAAGACCCCTCCAATGTTTATCAGATTATTTTCCCAAATTATGCCTTCTTGTCCAACTTCCTGACTATGAACACCTACGATGTTGGAAAGCATTAAAATACCAACATTTAATAAAAACACTATGTACTTCATATTGGCAAATAACGGTAAAATAACCACAAATTATTGTTTAAATTCCTTAAATTTGTGTCAAAAAGACAATAATGGCAAGAGTACTCACAGGTATACAAAGTTCAGGAAAACCGCATTTAGGGAATATTTTGGGTGCAATAAAACCAGCCATAACCTTGACAAAAAATGAAGACAATGAATCATTTATCTTCATTGCAGATTTTCACTCCCTTACTACGATCAAGGATGCATCCACAAGGATAGACAATGTCAATGCTGTAGCCGCCGCTTGGTTAGCCTTCGGGTTGGATATAAATAGATCAGTATTTTACAGACAGTCAAGGATTCCTCAGGTAACTGAACTTACTTGGTATTTGAGTTGCTTCACACCTTATCCCATGCTGGCCAATGCCCATAGCTTTAAAGACAAATCCGATCGTTTATCAGATGTAAATGCCGGGCTGTTTACTTATCCTGTATTGATGGCTGCAGATATTCTGCTATATGGTGCTGACTTGGTACCTGTAGGTAAAGATCAATTGCAACATTTAGAAATTTCCAGAGACATTGCCAGTGCCTTTAACCATCGTTTAGGAGATGAGGTATTGAAAATACCGGAACCTCGAATCAGTAATGAAGTGATGATTATCCCTGGCACAGATGGGCAGAAAATGAGTAAATCTTACAACAATTACATCGATATTTTCCTCCCTGAAAAGCAGTTAAAGAAAAATGTCAATACCATTGTTACAGATAGTACGCCTCTGGAAGAGCCAAAAGACCCTGATGTATGCAACGTTTACAAATTGTACAAGCTTATCGCTAACGAGGAACAAACTTTGGCCTTGCGAGAAAGGTATTTGGCAGGTAATTTTGGTTATGGCCATGCTAAAAAGGAATTACTGGGTTTGATCCTAGATAGCTACAAAAATGAACGGGAGCAATTCACCTATTATATGAACAATCTTCCGGAATTGGAAGCAAAACTTGAAGCCGGAGAAGAAAAAGCCAGAGAAGAAGCCGGTAAAATTTTATCTGTAGTCAGAAAAAAACTTGGCTTTGGATAAAGGCTGAATATCAAGTTTTGATTAAGGCTTGGTATATTATTTCTCAAAAAAAGAATAAAAAAACAGGTGCCGAAGCACCTGTTTTTTTATATTAAATATACTTTTTAGTTCTTTAAAATTCATCAAAAACTGGCAAGCTGTCAGAATAAAAATACTGATTTAACTCGGATCATGTAATATCATTCGTAACTCTTTGATTGCCAATAATTATATTGAATAATTTCTCTAATTATCTGGATCTCCAAAGGTCTTTTAAGGATCTTCCATTGATTACCATGACAAAACGTGTTGGATTTGGCACCAATACTATCCTCACATCTTGCCCATCAAATTGTTCTGATTCAATTGGGACCCCTTCTCTACCTTGAACATCATAGGTAATGACACCTCTTGCATCCGGCAACATTGGGATGTATTTGTTAGCCAAATAAGCAGAAGGAAGAAGCACCTCGTTATCGGACACCAATTTGGCATAAATATCCTCTAATTTACTTTCCAGTTCATCTCCAAACTCCTCATTCAAATCATCTTCAAGGTCATGCATTTCCTCCTCGATGTCATCATATTCCGGGTCTGCATAAGTTATTTCACTCAACTTAATTCGCAAATTTACGATCTTAGTGAGTTCCACATCTAATTTCTCAAAATCCATATAAGCTATTACTATTATATTTTTTAAATAGATGAAGGTAAATAATATGAAACCATATTCCAACTTAGAATTATTAAAAGTATGGCAGCCAACTTATTATTTTATCCTTAGGAAAAATCTAAAGGCTCGTTAAGGCTTAATCCATATAAATGCTTATATTTTGGCTATAATTCTCAAACCATAGTAATTTTTTTTAAAAAATATGACTGACACAATCATAATCGAAAAAGCTCAAGCTTGGCTTAATAGTAACATCGACGAAAAAAGTAAAGCAGAGATACATGCTTTATTAAATGCTCAAGATCAAACGGAACTTATTGATTCCTTTTATAAAGACCTAGAGTTTGGCACAGGAGGTTTAAGAGGATTAATGGGGGTGGGTTCCAACCGAATGAATGTTTATACCATTGGCATGGCCACCCAAGGTCTGGCAAATTACCTTCAAGCTTCTTTTCCAAATGAAGAAATAAGCCTTGCAATCACCCATGATTCTAGGATCAACAATACGCTTTTTGCAGAAACTACTGCCAATGTTTTAACTGCCAATGGCATAAAGGTGAAATATTTTAGAGACATGCGCCCTACACCTATGCTTTCCTTCGCCATCAGACACTATGGTTGTAAGAGTGGGGTGATGGTCACAGCTTCTCATAACCCTAAAGAGTACAATGGCTACAAAGTTTATTGGGACGACGGGGGCCAAGTGGTGGCACCGCATGACAAAAACATCATTGGCGAAGTAATGAAAATCAAATCTATCGATGATGTAAACTGGGCCAAAAACGACAGTTTGAAAGAGTATATTGAAGAAGATTTCGATGCCATATACCTTGATGAAGTCAAAAAATTAAGCATGTCACCGCTGACCAATTTAGCGGAAAAAGACATGACCATCGTTTTTTCACCTATCCATGGGGCCTCTGGAAAGATGGTTCCTGATGCCTTAAAAGTTTTCGGTTTTGAGAATATTCATGTAGTCAAAGAACAAATCGAACCGGATGGTAATTTTCCGACGGTAAAATACCCTAATCCGGAAGAAACAGAAGCCTTGGATCTTTCTATAAAGCTTGCCAAAGAAATAGATGCAGAACTGGTCTTGGCCTGTGATCCGGATGGTGATAGGTATGCCGCAGTAGTTAAAAATGAAACCAATGATTATGAATTACTAAACGGTAATCAAACAGGTGCGCTTATCATCTATTACCTACTCAACATGTACCGTGAGCAGGGAAGACTTACCGGAAACCAATTTACCGTAAGTACGATAGTGACTACAGGCTTATTGGGAGAGATCAGTAAAGGATTTGGTGTAGAATATTTTGACGTCTTAACCGGTTTTAAAAACATTGCAGCAGTAATATTAGCCAATGAAGGCAAAAAAGAATTTATTGCCGGTGGGGAAGAGAGTTATGGATTCCTGGTAGGAGATTTTGTTAGAGATAAGGATGGGGTTTCAGCCTGTGCAGTAGTGGCTGAAATCATGGCATATTACAAACAAAAAGGCCTAAACATTATAGACGTCTTGGCCGAAATTTACATGGAATACGGGTTTTACAAAGAAGCCCTCATTTCAATCACTAAAAAAGGAAAAGACGGTGCAGAGCAAATACAGGAATTGATGAAGGGTTTTAGAACCAACAAGCCAACCTCAATCAACGGAATTGCCGTTAGTCAGGTAGTGGATGTTCAAGAAAGCGTAATTTATGACATGAAATCCGGAACAGAGGAAAAATTGGATCTGGATAAATCCAATGTCATCCAGTTTTATCTTGAAGATGGTAGCAAAATTTCTGCTAGACCTTCAGGCACAGAACCTAAAATCAAATACTACATCTCTGTCAATGAAAATTTACCTAACAGAGAGGCTTACAGGGCCACAGAGGCCTCCCTCGAAGCAAAAATAAGCGCTTTGAAATCATTCTTTGAATAAATTACAAGATAATGCCGGTGAAAGTGCCGGCATTATTTTTTATCTGTCAATTCCCTTGTTTCTTTTTGGCGTAAACCCCGAATAGGTAAGAGAAAATAACCGTCCCTCCTGCGATTGTAGGAATATAGGGATGATAAATAACCCTAAAGAAATACAGTATATATACAATAGCTGCTATAAGTCCAATTAAGGCTACGATAATTTGAAGGTTTTTCAACATAATTATTTCAATGTAAAACTTATGGTATGCTCTCCCGAGGTTAGATTAAAGGAGGCACTATCAAAGGTTGGGGCGGAAAAAGTAGCTCTTGCATCATTAGAAAACCCATAGAGATCTTTGGGAATGCCAAACAAATTTTTACGCATTTCACCATCCCCATCGGTATCATGAAATGCCGATACCGCATAAATACCTGATTCCAAATTCTTAAACTTAAATACTGCTTTCCCCGATTGAACCTTGGCAGAAGCAGTTTTTATTGCAGCAGTTGCCTGATCAGGAAAACCTTTTCCTCCCTTAAACAATAACAGTTGCACAAGGCCTGCATTTTCCCCTTTAACCTCTACCTGAATGGTCAACTGCGTGCTATTGTCTGAAATGGAAAGCCCCATAAGCAAAGTGGATAGGATAAGTATGGCTTGGTTAATCATTTTGCTAAAGTACGCAATTGATCTATTTTACCTGAACTTGTTAGCTTGAATTGAGGAAAAAACAAGATCTGTTTGGGGTTATGGAATTTTGGAAGCAAGCTTTTCGCTTTCTGAAGCAGTAACTTCCCGGCTTCAGCATTTTCTTTTCCTTCAATAACCAAAGTCAATGCCTGTCCTAACTTTTCATCTTTGATACCTGTTAAAAAAAACATGCTATGGGGAAAATACAAATGCATTAGACCTCCAATTTCTGCTGCAATTTCTTCCGGATGTAATTTTATCCCCCCTGAATTCACTACATGATCTGCCCTACCTTTCCATGTAAAAGCATTTTCACTTTCGAGTTTTACAATATCATTGGTTTGCAACCAAGAATTGCCAGCCATTGGAGCAAGAATCATGAGCCGATTGGAGTCATCTACTTTTACCTGTACATTGGGTAAGGTCCGGTACATGAGATTGCCATTGTTTTTTAAATTGGCTAGAGCGATGTGAGAAAGGGTTTCAGTCATCCCATAAGTCTGAAAAACCCTGCCTGATAAGCGGCTCAACTGCTCTCTCAACCGTGAAGTAATGGGAGCACCGCCTATGATTAGGTTTTTTATTTGGTTCAAAACTAAGGTTCCATTCCTTGATGTCAAACTATTTTCCACTTGCAATGGAACCAAGGCAACAAAATCAAAATGTTCATTTTCAAAACCTTTTAGAGGTTTGGAATCAGCCGGAATCACTTTTAATTCACCTTCCCATTCTAGGGCTCTGACGAGCATCATTTTGCCGGCCACCTTTTCAGTATCCAAACAACAGAGCATTTTACAGCCTTTGTTAAATCCGAAAAATGCTTTGGTAGCCTTGGCACTTTCTTCCAATTGCACTCGGGAAACTGTCACTTTCTTAGGCAAGCCTGTAGACCCTGAGGTTTGTAAGACAAAGCTATCCTTGCCATTTAACCATTGCTTACAAAAAGCGAAAGCTTCTTTGTAAGGATTAGGCAGTTGATTGCACTCACCCTTTCGAATCTGGTTTAGTGTATAACTTGTGTTCCCGAATGTTATCATAGGTTTTTGGCTGTACAAAATAAATAAATTATGAACTCTCTACCATAATCAGCAGGCTTAATTTTACAAAATAAAAATAGCCTGTTAACTTGCAATAAAAAATCAACCTGGAAATGATCAATTGGAAAACAGTAAAAGAATACAAAGACATCACTTATAAGAAATGTGAAGGGGTGGCCAGAATCGCCTTCAATAGGCCGGATATTAGAAATGCTTTCCGCCCCCAAACCACTAGCGAACTCTATGATGCATTTTTGGATGCAAGGGAAGACGTAAACATTGGCGTGGTATTGCTATCTGCAGAAGGCCCTTCCTCCAAAGATGGGGTCTATTCCTTTTGTAGTGGGGGAGATCAAAAAGCAAGGGGACACCAAGGCTATGTAGGGGAAGATGGAATGCACCGCTTGAATATATTGGAGGTTCAACGCCTTATTCGCTTTATGCCAAAAGTAGTCATAGCTGTAGTCCCGGGCTGGGCAGTAGGTGGTGGCCACAGTCTCCATGTAGTGTGTGACCTTAGCCTGGCAAGTAAGGAACATGCCATTTTCAAACAAACAGATGCAGATGTTACTAGTTTTGATGGAGGATATGGGTCAGCTTATTTGGCCAAAATGGTAGGCCAAAAGAAAGCCCGAGAAATTTTCTTTTTAGGACGTAATTATTCTGCTCAAGAAGCCTATGAGATGGGAATGGTAAATGCAGTTATTCTGCATGATGAACTGGAAGACACTGCTTTTCAATGGGCGCAAGAGATACTGGAAAAATCTCCTACCTCAATAAAAATGTTGAAATTTGCATTCAACCTTACAGATGACGGCATGGTTGGTCAGCAAGTTTTTGCAGGAGAAGCAACCAGGCTGGCCTATATGACTGAAGAGGCAAAAGAAGGCCGTGATGCTTTTCTCCAAAAACGCAAGCCTAATTTTAAGCACATAAAATGGATACCTTAAATTTGCAAAAATTTAAGATCCAATTTTCCTTTCACTCATAGATAGCCTAAGAAATAGCTTTAGGAGGTACTCTTTCTACAGCTATTTCTTTAAATATTTATACACTTTCTATTATTCTATTGTCATAGATAGATTTTTTATGATTTTAGTCATGATTTTTTCTGACAGACCCCATTGCCATTACTCATATATATTGGTATTTTTAACTAATCGCAGTTGAGAACTAAAAAAAGAATTAGGACTATGGATTTTGATTTAAAAAAATACGAAATAGAAGTAACTGATATTTTGAGAAATGGAGAAACAGCATTGTTGTACGAAGCGGCTTTAAGATTAGAAAAAGGTTCTGCCATATCAAGTACCGGAGCCCTGATGGTCTACTCTGGCACAAAAACAGGAAGAAGCCCAAAGGACAAACGCATTGTAAGACATCCAGAGTCTGAGAAAGACATTGACTGGGGTTCGGTAAATTATGAAATGGATGAGCACACGTTTATGGTGAATAGAGAGCGTGCCATAGATTATTTCAACACACGGGAACACCTTTATGTAGTAGATGCCTTTGCAGGCTGGGACCCAAAGTTCAGAATAAAAGTTAGGATAATATGTACAAGAGCGTATCATGCGTTGTTTATGCAAAACATGCTTATTCTCCCAACAGAAGAAGAGCTTAAAGAATTTGGCGAACCGGATTATGTAATTTTTAATGCCGGAGAATTTCCTGCCAACCACTTTACCACCAATATGACTTCCAAAACAAGTGTAGGAATAAGCTTGGAAAATAAGGAGGTCGTAATTTTAGGAACAGAGTATGCCGGAGAAATGAAAAAAGGCATATTCACCATCATGAACTACTTGATGCCAGAGCAAGATGTATTGTCCATGCATTGCTCAGCCAATGTGGGAGAAAAAGGTGATGTTACCTTACTATTTGGCCTTTCCGGAACGGGAAAAACCACACTTAGTGCAGATCCCAAAAGGAAACTAATCGGTGATGACGAGCATTGTTGGCATGATGACGGGGTTTTCAATATTGAGGGAGGTTGCTACGCCAAAGCCATAGATTTAAGTGAGGAAGCAGAACCAGATATTTTTGGAGCCATTCGCTACGGCACAGTGTTAGAAAATGTGGTCTATGATACGGTTAGCCGAAAAGTTGATTATTCAGACACTTCAATCACTCAAAACACCCGTGCTTCATATCCTATTCACTATATCGAAAATACCAAAATCCCATGTACTGCAGGTCATCCAAAAAATATTATCTTCCTTACCTGTGATGCTTTTGGAGTTTTGCCTCCAGTTAGTAAATTGAGCCCTGAGCAGGCTAGTTATCACTTTATTTCAGGGTATACTGCCAAGGTTGCAGGTACCGAAATGGGTGTAAAAGACCCTGAAGCTACCTTTAGCGCTTGTTTTGGTGCAGCATTTATGATGTGGCATCCAAATAAATATGCTAACTTATTGGCTGACAAAATTAAAAATCACAATGTCAATGCTTGGTTGGTCAACACAGGCTGGAGCGGAGGCTCCTATGGAGTAGGTGCAAGAATTAAGTTGAAATATACCAGAGCGATATTGGATGCGATTCACAATGGGGATTTTGACAATGTATCGTTTGTTAAAGAAAATGATTTTAACTTGCAAATCCCTACTAGCTGCCCGGATGTGCCAAGTGAAATCTTAGTTCCTGAAAACACATGGCAAGATCAGGCGAAATTTATTGAGGTCAAAAACAAGCTGATTAATCTTTTTAAGGATAACTTCGATCAATTTAAGGACCAAGTTGATTTAAAAATTACTCAAGCCGGTCCAAAATAACCTACTAATGAAAAGCTACAATTGTTATTTTATATTGATTGGTATGGCTAGCATGTTTTTTTTTCAATGTCAATCAAAAATTGACAAAGGGGTGTCCAATGACACCCCTTCGTTTTTAATAGACAACAAGGAAATACTACCATTTGAAGAATGTGTTTCAGGTATTAAATTCATACCGCTAAGTGCTCCAGAAGACACATTGATAAATCTATCCGGCAATGTGTATGACTTGGTCATCAAAGATAAAATCTATTATGCCAATAAAAGCTTCAAAGACCTCTCCATTCATTCCTTTGATCTTAATGGAAATCACCTACGAAGTTGGAATAAAAAAGGTAGTGGCCCTGGTGAGTACCCTTCTATTCATGGCATAATTATCGAAGGAAATAATCTGTTTATAAATACAGGAAGGGGAAATTTATTAAAATACAGCTTACCGGAATTTGATTACCTAAGTGAAATTAAATTGGCAGAAAACAATTTTGTTCCTTCGGTATCAAAAAGTGCTGAAGATAGTTGGTTAATTTCTACTGAAATTACTGGTAATGGTCGAGAAAAATTATTTCAAGTAATAAACCCTGAAACAAATCGTACAAAAGAACTACCTATTTTATCACTCCCTTATAGTGGTGAGTTAAACGAAGGGGTGATCGCAGCAACAAATAATGGTAAATTATTAAATTTTGGACTTTCTGATACAATTTACCTTTATCAAGAGGACACTGTAACAGCTTTCCTTTCTCTAAATTTTGGAAGTAAAGGGATTTCTGCCGAAGACCATGAATTGGAAGGGTACGCTTTTATGGAGAAAATACTCCTTTCACAAAATTACGCCTTCAACTCAGGCTTAATTGATTATAGTGATGGAATCCTTAAACTCATGATTTATGGGATTGACAAAAGCAATAATTTTAACCAAGAAGACCTTTCTACCTTCCCATTTTATGATGTGTTTATTCAACCTGACACAGGTATGAAAAAAATCACCAAATCATTAACCGATGTCCGAAACAGTAGTTATTCAAAAGACGGATATTTTTATCAAGTCATGCAATATGAAGACTGGCAAAGGGCTTTAGACAATTCCTATTTCGGGAAGTATGAAGAACAACTATTACAATGTATAGAAAAATTACCTGATGAAGAGGATCCTATCATCTTAAAATATACCGTAGCCTTTTAAACCGCATATCAGGAGAATTTCTCCTTTGAAATTAAACCCGAATTCCTATTTTTGAAAATAGAAGAAATTCAATGGGATTAATAAAGAAAATTTGAATCATACACCGGTTTATAAACTTTAACTCCCTCCTATTAATTGAAAACCTAAATTTATGAAAAATTCAATCTATTTCTTGTACTCCCTTATAATGCTGGTCTGTTTTATTTCCACCGGACTGAAAACAAAAGCCCAATACCACAAAGAAGAAATCTACAAAATTGCAGGCAATGACACTTTAAAAATGGACATTTATCTTTCTGATGAAAAAAAGAACGACAAGCCTGCGATCGTTTTTTTCTTTGGAGGAGGATGGGTTTCCGGAAGTTGGGATCAATTTCGTCCCCATGCAGCGCATTTTGCTAAAAAGGGCTTTGTCACTGTATTGGTAGATTATAGGGTATCTTCTCGCCAAGGCACAAGCCCATTTGAAGCCATCGAAGATGCTAAATCCGCCATGAAATATGTCAAAAAAAATGCAGAAAGGTTTGGCATAGACACTGCTAAAGTAATCGCATCCGGAGGTTCTGCCGGGGGTCATCTTGCTGCAAGCACAGCCACAATTTCAGGATTCGAAGGAGAGACCAACAAAGAAATAAGTGCTAAACCAGTTGCTTTACTTTTGTTTAACCCGGTTATTGATAACGGGCCGGCAGGCTATGGTTACGAGCGACTTGGAGATCGGTACAAAGAGGTTTCACCCCTGCACAACTTAAAAAAAGGTGTCCCTCCCACCCTATTCTTTCTGGGTACAAAAGACAGTTTAATTCCTGTAACCACAGGCAGGTATTATCAGAAAGCAATGGAAAATTTAGGAAGCTATTGTGAATTTGTATTATATGATGGCCAGCCACATGGTTTTTTCAATTATAAGAACCGAGAAATTTATGAACAAACCATTTTGGAAACTGAAGCATTTCTTAGAAAAATTAGATTGTTACCTGAATCCTAAAACCATGGTATATTTCTTAGTCAAACCAATTACTAATATTACCAAATTATTAATTTTAATTTAATACCTGTATCAGCTTAATGAATTACAAAAACATGTTAAAAAGTGTAAATAAAACACTTTATAATGATTTTTGGAGAAATTTAAGTAAAATATTATTTGGTAAAAATAGGAAATTTGAAATATTTAATTTTTTTTCATCTTAATGAAAAGATATGCTAACATGACCCTTGCGCTTCCATTTGTTTTTCTTAAGTTTAAAAAATCATAACAATTTAAATACTTACTCAGTAAGGCATTGAGCCAGAAATATAGCTGTAGTCGGTTAAAATAAACCCACCTAGAAGCCTTTGTATTACAAAGGCTTTTTTTTATATGCTATCTTAAGAGAAAAGCTTCTAAAACGTCTCCTACAAAATAGGCTACTAAAGCAGCCACTATTCCCAGTAAAAGTGTTTCAATTACACTTTGCCAAATACCGGTCTGGTTAACCCAACTCTTTAATGCTCCTACCAAAATGAAGGCTAAGCCGGTTAGCAAGCAAGTCCAGAAAAAAACATCAAAATCAACATCATAAAAGTAATCCCAAACATAAACGATTAAGGGGATAAACCCCACAACCACAAAAGATATAAGTGTGGCCAAACCTATTTTAAAAGGGCTTTTTACTTCCTCAATCATATTTAGCTCGTCCTTCATCATTTCATTTACCCACCGATCTCTATCGGCTACAATCACCTCCACCACATCTTGGAGCAACTTGCCTTCAAAACCTTTTTTCTGGTAAATGGCAACAATTTCTTCACGTTCTTTTTTAGGAATATTATCTACTTCCCAATACTCTATATTTTTGTGTTTTTGATAATTTTCTTTTTCCGATTTGGAAGACAGGTACGCGCCGATTGACATTGATAAACCGTCAGCAAACAAGTTGGCAAAACCTAGTATTATTATCACCATTGGGTCCAAGTTTGCCCCAACGGCCCCAGCTACCACAGCGAAAGTAGTAACCGCCCCATCGATACCTCCATACACAAATTCTCTCAAATATTCCTGAAGATTTTTAAAGAATGGTAACTCTTGGTGTAGTTCTGACTCTTCCAAAGCGCGTCTATTTTAAATTTTTAAAAGTAAAACTCCAAAGGTAATGAGCACCCTTTTGCAACAGGCACTTTTATAATCTACGAAAATTCAATTAATTAAGAAAAGCCTATCGTATATTACTATACAAAAGTATTCATTTACCTATCTAAACAACCTTAAGGTAGCATGATAAAGACAATAATGGCTAATGAACTATAAAACTGACATAAGGGAGCTCAATAAATAGAAGAAGCCTTAAGGAATTTTAATCGGCTATAGGCACATTCATCCACTTAGGAGAGGTTAAAAAAGATTATTTGAAATTAATGTCCTTGAATATGAAAGTGATAAAGCAAATCACTTCTTTTTTTTTGTCCTTCTATTGTATAAAAACAAACATTCTTCTACCTTTGTACCACTTCAAACGAGGAGTAATAAAGAAACAAAAAAAAGAGTAGTAGTTCAGCAGAATAGAATGTCCCGACTTTTCGGAAGGGGCGCTGAATCAAAACTTAATAATATTGGAGTGGTAGTTCAGCTGGTTAGAATGCCTGCCTGTCACGCAGGAGGTCGCGGGTTCGAGTCCCGTCCATTCCGCTTAAAAGCCTTGGGTTTCCAAGGCTTTTTTTGACTTCTTATTATAGATTAATCAATTTTCACTTTTCAAAAGTGAAAAAATAACAAAAATAGAGTGGCAGTTCAGTTGATTAGTATGTCCCGACATATGGGGAAGGTCGCTGGAACGAAACTTAATAATATTGGAGTGGTAGTTCAACTGGTTAGAATGTCCCGATTCATCAGGAAGGTCGCCGGTTCGAAACTTAAAGAATTAAAAATATTGGAGTGGTAGTTCAGCTGGTTAGAATGTCCCGATTCATCGGGAAGGTCG
>NZ_JAUOPC010000023.1 GCF_030546805.1 Cyclobacterium sp. 1_MG-2023
GCTGCGTGAACTCAATACCCGGTGGCTGAGCGGAGCCGATACCTAACGGCTGCGTGAACTCAATACCCGGTGGCTGAGCGGAGCCGAAGCCTTAGGGTAACGTACTACCAGTACCTTCTCCTTGTCAAGAGTGATTTGCAGAAATGGGATTCTATGGCTGAATTGGATGCTTTGAAATGGGCTGACTCAATTGAAAGTTATTAACGAATCCATCAATCCTGAAAGTACGAAATCCCTCCGCCGCGGCGAAAGGACCAAGGGGGATTTTTGACGTAAACATTTTAAAGTATAAGCTTGAGATAATTGGACAGCCCATAGAAATACAAAAATAATTCCCGAACTTTAGATTCTACCCAAACCCAAAAACGATGAAAATAACAAACATTCTACTAACCGCTCTTTTTCTTCTTATTGGAATGGCGAGTAGCCATGCCCAAACTACCATGGAAGAGTTTCTGGCCAAATGGGAAAACAGCAAGGCTTTTACCCTTGAAGCCATTGATAAAATGCCTGATGACAAGTTAGACGACAAACTCCATGAATCTGCCATGTCTTTCAGGGAGCAAATCACGCACATAGGTGCGGCTGCAGCCAATATCTCCAAAGGGTTTTTGCTCGGTGGTGAAATGGATTTCGATGCTTCAGCAAAACCGCAAACCAAAGCTGAGATGAAAGAGTTTATCACCAAGGCTTATGATTATGGTAAAAAAACCATTTCTTCTCTCTCTGAGGCACAGTTATCAGAAAAAATAGATTCTTTTGCCGGAAAAATCACCCGTAGACAAATGGTAGGATTGCTGGATGACCATACGACGCATCATAGAGGAGCAGCCATTGCCTATATAAGGGCTCAAGGCATTGATCCTCCCGGTTATAGGGGAATTTAATTTCTCTACCCGGTGGCTGAGCGGAGCCGATAACTAACGGCTGAGTAAACGCTCTACCCGGCGGCTGAGCGGAGCCGAAGTCTAAGGGTTGCGTACGCGTAATACCTACCCCTTCGACTCCGCTCAGGGTCCGGTAATATGGATGACTTTCTGACAAAATAACACACTGATAAACAGTAATATACCCATCCCCCATACCCCATTGTCAGGGGATTTGCGGTAATGGAAATTTAATACTGAATTGTTCCTTTGAAACGGGCTGACTTAATGTAAAGTTAGTAAAAACACTATCATTCCTGAAAGCACAAAATCCCTCCGCCGCGGCGGAGGGACCAAGGGGGATTTTTGACGTAAACTGTAAACCTATTGTAGTTCCCCGGTGGCTGAGCGAAGCCGACACTTAACGGCTAAGTGATCTCAATACCCGGTGGCTGTGCAGACAGAGCCGATACCTAACGGCTGAATGAATTAAATACCCGGCGGCTGAGCGGAGCCGAAGCCTAAGGGTTACGTACGCGCAATACCTACCCCTTCGGCTCCGCTCAGGGTCCGGTAATATGGATGACTTTCTGACAAAATAACACACTGATAAACAGTAATATACCCATCCCCCATACCCCATTATCAGGGGGATTTGCGGAAATGGGAATTTATGGCTGAATTGTTCCTTTGAAACGAGCTGACTTAATGTAAAGTTAGTAAAAACACTATCATTCCTGAAAGCACAAAATCCCTCCGCCGCGGCGGAGGGACCAAGGGGGGGGGTTATTACGTAAATTGTAAACCTATTGTAGTTCCCCGGTGGCTGAGTGAACGCTCTACCCGGTGGCTGAGCGGAGCCGAAGCCTAAGGGTTGCGTACGCGTAATGCCTACCCCTTCGACTCCGCTCAGGGTTCGGTTGATTGGATTCGTCACTAAATACCCTACAATACAAACTCATTTAGCATTTTTCAAAAACCTGTCCAAAAAGGCAAAGCTTTCCTTCCCGTTAATGGTATGTCCATCATTAAAATAAGCAATCTTGGTGGAACCTTCCTGCTGAATATTCGCATAATGCCTTCTGACTTTGGCATACTCATAAGCCACCCATTTGTCCGTTCCAACCGCATCCTTATGGCCTCTTTCTACCATAAATGGTCTGGGAGCAATTAAGGCTGCCATTTCAGCATAATTGAATGTATTGGCCAGGTTCCACTCAGGAATTTCATACTCTCCGGTAAAGGGATAACTGTTGAAAGCCTCATAATCTGTGCTTGCTACTTTTCGCACCCATTCATTAAAGTCGCCTGAACAAATAGACAATGCATAACCTTCAACCAGGGCTGGAACCCGCATGGCTGTTTTACCGCCATAAGACAGGCCATAAAACCCAATTCTCTCCGAATCCACAAAATCCTGCTGACCTAACCAGTCTACAATACATTGGTGCTGACCTGTAATGATAGAGTAAAGGGACAAACCCAATGGGTTGGCTTTTCTTTGTAATACCCTAAAATTATCTTGACCCCAATATAAGTTGTGTGGGGCAAATACCACATAGCCCCTATCTGCCAAGTCTGAAGCAAATCCTTTATAGGGTTTATATGCCCTTTCAGTCTTATCTTTGGTCAAAACATCTTTGGGTAAACCTTCTAAGCCATGCTGGGTAACCACAGCCGCCAAAGGCATTGTTAGGTCTACTCCTTTTGGCACCAGTAAAATCCCCCAGGCAAAAACTCCTTCCCAAACATCCAGTTTCACTTCATAGGCTGTCCAACCTTCTGTTTCCGCATAAAATCTCGCTTCTGTATTGTTTGGCACATTCGGATCGGGCAACTTCCCTAATTCTTCCCATAACCTTGCCCTATGGGCTGATTTTATGGCTTTCAAATCTCCCGAATTGCTATCAAGGGTCTGCCAAAAAGTAGTGTTCCGGATAGTCTCAGAAGCGGGAATAAGTTGCTGCACATGGTTTTCCATAGCTCTTACAGCCCTTTCTTGCCTGTGTTCAACATTAAGCCAATGACTCGGTAAGCCACTGCTTAATAAAGAAGTATTCTTTTCATTTAATTCAGCTTCTATCCCCAAATCCTTCAGAAACACTGACAGGGATTTATCTGATTGCTCACCATTTCCTAAAGCATTGCGTCCCTCAAAAAACCGAAGGTTACTTTTGCCTTTGGGAAGCATTGCTTCTGCCCTTTGCCACTCTGCCTTCACCGAAGAAAGTTCCGGAATTGATAAGACTCCAGGAGCAGCACCAGTCCTTCCGGCTGATGGTGCCGGTGGGCCTGAAGCTTCCGGATACAAAGAATCTTCAATGTTTAACTTTTGCGGCCAACTCATGACCGCCAGCTCGGCATCCCCAAATTTTTTCAATAAGGCAAAGACATTTCTATAAATTGGCTCCTTCCATATATTTTCTCTTTGGTCAAAATAACCACTTACCAATGAAGCAGAAATCCTAGAATCCAAGGCCGCCGCATAAAGGGACAACATCCCTCCTTCTCCATGTCCGGCCACACCGATTTTCAGTGGGTTCCCTGTCCGCTCATTTTTTGCTTGGAACCAATCTACTGCTGCCAATACTTTTTGCAATTCATAGCCTATCACATGCCTGCCCAGAATAAAGCCTTGTCTGTAAATGTACTCTCTATGGGTTTGGTTGGTGAATTTTCCTTGTATAGAACTTCCTGAAAAAGTGTCTTTTCGGTTAAGTAAAACAGGAACCATCACCTCAACCCCATTTCTTGCCATATGTGCAGCCCTACCAAAACCTGTTTCACCTTCTCCTGTCATACCCGCGACAACCTCCGGTGCTGTGGCTGCATCCGGAACATAGACCACCCTGGCTTTGGTCTCCCCTTTGGGGCTGATCAACAAACCTTCAGCATAAAACTCCCCATACACTCCATCGAATACCCGCCATTTTACTGCAGAGATGGTGTATTTTTCATTCTCGAAAGTATAGGGTTCGAGCGCTCCACTTTCCTGGTAGCTCATAAAAGGAGCCGATCTCTTGTCTATAAGCCCTAAAATCTCCTGCAATTCCTGTCTTTGGGAAGCAATTGATTGATTGAAAGCTTCAGAACTTGTAAAATCCCTTTGCCAAAAATCATTTCTTGTTGCCTTGCTTTTCTGAAGGGCCTGGTCCAAAAACTCCCCTACTCCCTTCATCATGGTATTGGGCAAGTCAAATTTCTCGTCCAACAAACGCGCCTGAAAAGGGAATTCATTTTCAGTTTGACCTAAAATTTTTCCAGGGATTCCTGTCATCAAGAATAAAATAACAAGCCAAATCCTACTCTTTGAAAAGCAAATCACATGCATTTTTTATTCGATTTTGTTTAAACCTCTGAGGCTAATCCGTTATTTTATTTCCATGTCCACCAATGGTTTGAATGGGTTCAAAGGAACTATCATTTGGGTTTAAGGCGGTAATCATGCATCCCGAAACCTTGCTATCTGTAACATTGTCCAACAAGAGGCCAACTTTTTCGCAACTCAGTAGGCTACAATTCCCTATATTTATACGCTTTGAATCACGCACAACAAGACCCAGGCTGTCCTTGGAACCATAAACCTGCACACCTGAGAAGGTACAATCTTCACTATTGGTGACCAATAACTTATTGGATGGTAGCGTCCCGGAGGGATAATTGGCATTGGCATCAAACAAATTTGATCCAAACACTACATTGCTACAGCCCTCCATCAATAAGCCGTAATCATAGCCTTGCCAAATGGTATTTCCGGTAACCACCACTCCCCTGCAATATTGCAAGTCAATATTTACCATCACATCACTCAGCACATTTCCGGTGATGGTTACATTTCCCCAGCGCTCTTTTTCACTGCCAATTCCCGATGGATCTTTTCCAATGATTCGAATATTAGCTGAATTGTGCGCATTGCGGTTATGCTGAATGGTGCAACCCGTAATGGCTACTTCTGCGGTTCCAACTGCACTACCTGAGCAATCGATCAGCACATTCGCAGTGGGGGCTTTGTCTGAACCCATATTGCTTTCTATGTCACAGCCTGTGATGTGTATATTTCTGATATTGCCCCCTTTGGTGACAATTCCACCTTCCTTGTTATAACTGATATGGCTTCCCGTAATATTGGATTGGTGCAAATTGACCCCATCATAAAAGACGCCAATGCCATGGTTTTCGTAAAGGTGACAATCAGCAATGATTAAATTCCTGTTGTTTTCTTTCAGGTGAATGGCATGAAGGGTATGCCTTACTTGTACCCTTGTGATGGTCAACTGCATGGTGCCTATGGCTTCAATGCCTACAGCCGCTTTATGCTGTCCTTCTATAGACAAACCTTCTACTAAAGGCATGCGCTCTGAAGACCAAACCTTCTTATCAAATCCCTCAGGATCAGCTGAGCCAAAATGAGTCCCTGCAATTTTAAATGCCGGACCGGCACCAGCCATAATCACCTGTGCATCACCATTTCCCCTAATGCTGGCGTACCCCATTTTTGCCAGATCAATTAAAATGGTTTTAGAAATCTTATAATGACCTTTTGGGAAAATCAAACGATTCCCTGTTGTGGCAACTGCTTTTTGGATCGCTGCTGTGTCATCTGTTTTGCCATCTCCTTTAGCACCAAAATGCTTTACGTTAGTTTCCTCACCCTTTAAGTTAGAAGAAAGGTCAACTGTAGACTTCCCAAACAACTGCTGTGTCCCGGCAAATGAAGCCAATGTTGCAGCTGCTACCGTCAAAAACTTTCTCCTTTTACCGGAATTTATCATATTAAAATAGTATTGGGTTTACAATTATTTAACCTGCATCAAATAGGCAAAAAGGTCACTGATTTCTTCATCTGAAAGGGGTTCCAATATCCGCTCTGGCATATAGGTCGTTTGCTGTACTTCCATGGCTGCAATTCTTTCCTGAGACAAAACGGTAGATTTACCCCCTAGTGGTGGATCAATGGTAATCGTTCCTCCACTCTGTGATTTTAGCCTTCCTTCGAGAATACGTCCATCAGTAGTTACAATTCTTTGAACTTCATACCCTTCTCTGATGTCTGCATTTGGATCAACAATATGCAATAGCAGGTAATCAGGGTTGGATCGATCATAGCCGGTAAGCTCCGGACCGGAGACCCCACCCTCTCCATTCAGTTGGTGACAGGAACCACAATTGCTCAAAAAGAGTGTTCGCCCTTTCTTTACATTCTGCTCACCTGTTCCAATCAACTTTCCGTAAGCATTGATTCTTTTGGTCTTTTCTTCCGAAGTCAACAACTTACTGCTCGGCCATATCCTGTCAGCTCTTTCGTTGATTTGCTCATCCTGGAGTAACCTGAATCGTCTGGCAAGGTGATACTCTACGTCATCGGGGCTTATGGTTTTGGGCTGTTCGATTTCATTGAAAAAGTCCATCGCCCATTCCTTTCGACTTGCAAACAAAGAAATGGCAGCTTCCCTCACATAGACATTGTCCCTGAATCCCGGATATGCCTTTGACAGTTGTTCTCCAATTTCCTTTTGGTTGTAGGATTGCAAGGCATGCAAAGCAGTTTGCTTGATGACAGGAGAAGATTGGCCATTTTTAACCAGATTCAAAAGGTCAGGAACCACTTCATCCTGATTGATTTCTCCCAGGACCTGAATATAGGACAACCTTAATCCGATTTCTGCATTAGGATCTTTGATGATCTTCAATGCTTCTGCCAAGGCTTTTTCTTCCCTGCGCCTTAAGGCCAGGGTAAGCGGAGAGTCTCCCAATTCCTTGTTGTTTTTCTCTAATATTTTCAGCAAATTATCTGGAAGGGTAACCATCTCTCTTCCTAACAAACCTTCCTGTAGTCCTTCAATCAATATTTTGACATGTTTGGATGAAGGTGCTTCTTCCAATAATTGGGTAGCCATGGCAAAGTTTTCCGCACCACCTTCCATAATGTACCGCTGCATTAATCTGCCTAGCAGTACCTTTTCCATAATTGGATGTTGCCATATTTTATCATCGGCCATCATGGCCAATACCCCTTCTCTATCTGTTGTTGCTTTTTCTTCCAGAGCCCACCATGTCAATAATGGTATATCAGGATCCTCGCTATCCTCATGGTTATTCAGCAAGTTTTCTATAAGTGAAAAAGTCTGCTTGGAAGGCAGTCTTTTGGCTGATGCCATCAGTTGTGACCTCACCTCTGGATGTGACTCTTTTGTTGCTAGTTTTTGAAGTTCCTGGAACATGGCTGGGCTAAGGGATTGCTTGTCGCCAAGCAGCCTTACCGTCCACATCCTTACAAAAGGGTCCTTGTGATTCAGTCCCATTTTGCCGATTTCATCGCTTATGCCCGCTGTAAGGTTAATGGCCCAAAGGGCTTCCAATGCCTCTTGTTCATTTCCTGTTTCCAACAAATTGATCAATAACGGTAGACTGCTTGGATCTTTCCGGTCGCCAAACTGTCTCAAGGCTTCCTGACGGAACCATTTGTTTTCATGGGAAAGCAATTGCACCAATTCCTCATTGGAATAGCTGCTTATATCAAAGGATTGAATGTGTTTGTCTCCATTCTTGGGGCCTAGCCTGTAGATTCTTCCACTGGTCTTGTGCCAAGTATCTCTTGGATCCACATGGGACAACCTGCTATCGTACCAGTCTGCAATATAAATACCCCCATCAGGCCCTAATTTGATATCCACAGGTCTAAACCATTTGTCCGTGGTGGACAAAACGATTTCCTTGTCCACATTTTCAAAAGAGGAACCTTTCTCTGTAAATGCCGTCAGCTGAATGAAATTATGCAAGGGATTGATCGCAAACATTAGGTCATTGTAATGGGCTGGCAAAGCCGCTCCCTCATATTTGATCAATGAATGGGTAAATCTTTTCTTTTCTCCTTCCAAAGGCATATTGGGCAGGTAGCCAAAAGCATAAGGATTGGTTAAGGGCCCATGTTTGCCCCAGCTTTTGATATAATAGGCGCCTTGTTTGTAGTAAGGGCCTCTGTCATAGCCATTGGTTCCTGAAAATATCCTGCCTTTCCGATCGAATTCCACATTAAAGGCATTGTTGCCTCCACCTTCGGAGAAAAGCTCAAAGACATTGGTCTCTGGGTGGTAACGCCAGATCGCCTGGCCAAGGAAAGCTACGTTTTTAGTGACTTTTGAGTTGATATTGGCGGTAGTCGTACTTCCTTGAGCTCCATATAGCCAACCATCAGGCCCCCATCTTAAGCTATTGGCAACCGCATGGGTATCCTCCAAACCAAAACCTTCCAAATGTACTTCAGGATCGCCTTCAGGTAATCCATCCTCATTCTCATCCGCATAGGCCAATAAAAAAGGAGGACTAAGCACCCATATTTTCTTTCTTCCCAGGGCTACACCTGTGGTAATATTCAAACCCGAGATGGCATCTGTGCTTTTATCGTATTTGCCATCCCCATCTGTATCTTCAAAAAAGGTAATCCTATCTGCTCCTTTTGCTCCTGCCGGTGGCGGGTCCAATTTTTTATCAAACTTCACCCGAGTATGGTTGTCAATGGCCGTAATTTTCAAACCTTTAGGGTAAGGATATTGCTGGTATTGCACCACCCACATTCTACCCTTATGGTCAAAACTAACCTGTATGGGCTGAGCAATTTCAGGCTCTGAAAGCACCAATTCCAAAGACAAATCTTGCGGAATAGTGAAATCCTTTAGCACATCTTCGGGAGCCGTAGGGGTTGCCAGGCTGTCGGTCAATACACCTCTACCCTTGTAATTTTCCATAAAATTGGCCACGTCCTCATTGGCCGCTAGGTCCTTGATTCCTAATTCGGACTCTTTTTTACAAGAGAAAATGAGCAGGGGCAGTAAAAACCAAATGGATCCCTTTAAATGTTTTAGATGCATAGTAAATTAAAATTGTACCACATGACCCAATGGACCTGTATGTGCTATTGTTATATTTTAAAATTGTATTGAACCCGAAATAGGCAATTGCTTTTCTATTACCAATTGCAATCACTTCCTTATAAGAACCGGGATTTTCTTACCTAATCTGGATTGAATTAAACAGCAATTAAATTAATCATATTTAAACGAAAGACCTACAATAGACGCTTTTAGATCAATTTGGGCATGCCTAAATTTGATAAACGGTCTGCACTAAAACCTTAGCCAAGGTTCAGGTTGCTTCTCAGTTATTATGCCGAGGATGCATCAATTATTAAAGAATTGGAAACCGAAGCAAAAACACGCTTGGGTAAATCACCATTGCTAAAATGGAAATGCCTCTTAGGTTTTGGTTTTTCTATCTTACAATTGCGTTTTAGCAGCTTACATTTCTATTTTTCCCACCACCATTTGCATTTTAGCGATTTACATTTCTGTTTTCCCCACCTACAACTGCGTTTTCCCCACTTACATTTCCATTTTAGCAACCTACAATTGCAATTTATCTAATTACATTTTCATTTTAGAGGTTTACAATAATATTATATAAATACAAATTTGCATTTTCACAACTTACCTATACACTTAATTATCACCACCAGGAGTAGATTGCATCTACTCCTTAATTATCGAAAGACATGTATATACGGAAGACCACCTGTTACTTTAAAAAATTGAATGAACCCTGAACAACCCTCTAGGGGGATGAACTTTAAGGTGCAAAATATTTGGAAAAATCAATGTCCCACATTGGATTACAACCAAAGGTTTTCTGCTTCTTTACAACCCAGCATTATTGATCAATTCGATGATCTGTTCCTTGGTCAGATTTTCGAGCTGACTTTTATCATAGATGTGCAACAAATAAACTTCCCGGTCTTCGGTCACAATAAAGGTGATTACTCTCGCTCCACCAGACTTCCCTTTATTCTTGGAAGATATCTTCATCCGAATCTTATAAAGGTTATGTCCAAGACGAATACCTAATACAGGGTTTTCGACCAAGGTTTCAATCAGATGTTGTAAGTCGGTTTTTAGGGAAGGATACTTTTTAGCCAGCTTTTTAAACTCAGGCGTAGGGATTACCTTATAACTCATTGAGGAAGTCTTCAGTCGATTGCTTGGGTAGTTTTCCTTCCTTCATTAGTTTCACTTGTATCAGACTATTTTGCAGTTCTTCCAATGCTTTTTCTTCACTATCTTCCACCTTCACATAATCCAGGGTTTTGATGAACTCTAGGAAAACTTCAAATTTATTGTCTGCGATATTGATCGTGAGCTGCTTCATATTATAATAATGCTTTGGCTTTATAGCTTCCCTTAACTAGTATTGATAAACGAGCATATAAACAATAATGTTATCCAACGAAAATAGTTAAAAAACGCTAGAATCGAAAATAGAAATTCAATAGTCATCCATCTAAGAACATCCCTAATATTAATTCCAACCAATAAGTGGGAGGTACAGGACTTACTTACAATAGGGTTGAACCATAAACCGAAATAACTATTTGCTATCAAGCCTCTCTGCTAGGAATAGATTGCATCTACTCCTTAATTATCGAAACACATGTATATTCGGGAGACCATCTGTTACTTTAAAATTGAAAAAACCCTGTTCAACCCGCGTCGGGGTTGAGGAATTAATCGAGTATTGGCCGTCCATGGGTTTGCACCCATGGCTATTGTTGTTGAAGCCCTATAGGCTTCTTTGGTTTCGTGATAATGGACCATTCGAAAGAACTAAATCGATAGCATAAATTACCTCTCAAATCCCAGGTCTGAAGGACCTGAACAATAATAACCGTGAGTGGCAACTCACGGAAAAGCTGTTACCTACCTTTCTCTCAACCCTGGATGGGGTTGAACAGTGGGTCTAAAAACAAGTTCTTTTTCGCTAACACATTAGGAGTAGATTGCATCTACTCCTAATTATCAATAGACATGTTTATGGATAACATTTAGACGCTTTAAAAGATTGTTTAAAAAAATACTTAACCTGTCAAAGGGTAAAATAGAATGGGTTTGGCGCTGTTCAATGGTGTGTGGACATGGGGGAAAATAACAGACTACAGGTATAATTCTCCTTAATTATTGAAAGACATGTATATCCGGAAGACCATCTGCTAGTTTAAAAAATTAAACGAACCCTGTTCAACCCGCGTCAGGGTTGAGGAAATGATGGGAAATTCACCGTCCATAGGTTTGCAACCATGGCTATTATTATTGAAGACCTACAGGCTTCTTTGGTTTCGTTATAATGGACTATTCGAAAGAACTAAATCGATAGCATCAATTATCTCACAAATCCCAGGTCTGAAGGACCTGAACAATAATAACCGTGAGTGGAAACTCACGGAGAAGCTGTTACCTACCTTTTCCTCAACCCCGGATGGGGTTGAACAGTGATACGAAAAACAAGTTCACTTTCGCTATAAGCCTAGTCGTAGATTGATCCTACTTCTAGGATTGGTTTAATAATTAATGTGGTAAAAGTTTTTAACAAATACCATTTTCAAAGCCTGGTCGAAGTTTAACCTAAATGCTTAGCCAAGGGAATCATGTCTTCATCTAACATCAATACCTTGCCTATTCCTCAACAAGTACATTGATAGTTTTACTCTTTTCGGAGAATACCTCACCACCTGAATTGGTTGTTAATGCTATCATATAGCTAAATTGTAAGGTAACCGGCTTTCCAACCATCTCCTGAGTGGGCTGAAAGGAAAACTTTTCACTGAAGGGAGTTTCGATAAAATCATCGATTTCATTGTCTACCAGTTTGTACTCCTCTGTTGCGTCACCATAAGACAATATTACAGTAAGCGATGTGAACTTGGTATCCTCTCCTGTTAGCAATATGTCATAAACTATTTCCTGGCCAATTAATACTTGCTGTGTTTCCTCTCCGGGAAGAATCGTTAAATCTGGTTTTTCTAGAAAGTTAGGTTCAAAATCCTCTCCACAGCCAATCATTAAAATTAATAGGGAATAGATAAGGTACTTGAAAAAAAGATTAGGTAGTTTTTTCATGGAAATTAAAATTTTAATTTATAACTAAAGGAAGGCAAAATAGGCATCAGGGTAAATTGTTCAAAACCATTGCTATTGGCATTCAAATAAATAAAATAGGGGTTTTTTCTGTTCATTACATTGTATACAGAAACATTCCATTCTCGTAAGAACCCATTTTTCCATCTTTTTTTATTTGAATAAGCCAGATCGATTCGGTGGTAGATTGGCATTCTTAGCGCATTAATATTTTCTGTAACCAACGTTTCCTGAAAAAATACAGGAAAGGGAGTATTCAAGTCATAATTGTTAGCAATATCAGCTCCAGCTAAATTGCTGAAATAGGCATTTGTTATGAGAAAATTGCTTTTATTGGTTAGGGTAAAAGGTTGACCAGATTGAATGGTTCCAAGCAATGATAAGGATGAACGGGAAGATATTTTGTAGCTGCCTTCCAGAATAAAAGCATGTGGCCGGTCAAAGATAAATGGAAATTTTTCACCATTATTGATCAGGTCAAATTTTCGGAATGACCTGCTAAAGGTATAATTGGCTGAAACCAGCAACCGCTCAAAACGTCTATCACCCGCAATTTCCAGGCCATAAGCACTTCCCTCTCCCCCACCCAATATTGACTCTTCCCATTCGGTGGTTGCTATGGACAAACCATTATTTCTGTTGATCTCAATTAAATTCTCGAGCGTTCTATAGAACAAACCGCCACTTGCTGACCAATTTTTATGGTTCTTTGTCACTGAAAAAGAAACAGTATGGCTTTCTACCGGAGCCAACTTCCTGGTGGCAGGAATCCAAATATCCGGTTCCAGAGAGGTGCCGGAAGAATTAAGCGAGTGCACCGGCTGAAAAGATTTGCTGTAGTCCAATTCCATTCCTATATCCTCTCGGACTTGATAGGTTAACATTATTCGAGGCTGAAGTGAAAAAAAATTGCTGGCATCTATAGCGTAAACCCCAAATCTCAGTCCGGGCCTAAAATGAAGGTTTCTTTTTTTATTGTGAATGGAGGCCTGAGCATAACCAAAGGCCTCGAAGGCATTTAAATTTACATTTTCTTGCCTTTCTGTTGCTCCAAAACCGGATTGATCCAGTTGATACCTGTAAGTATCTACTGGCGTAAAGTCATGAAAAATCAATTGACCACCCACATCCACTTGGACATTCTTCTTTAGGTAATATTCCAATTCTGATTTGAAAAGGTAATCTTTTACAGCCACCCCATAATTATTGATATTTCTCATATCGGTACTCTCTTCTCTTGTAGAATGGTCCTCTTGGGAATAATCATAATTATAACTTGAAAGCGCTACCGATGTGTTCAAATGAAGTTTATTTCCAATAACCTTCCCCCATCTTAGATTGGCAAATAAATTACCCCAGGAGTTGGTTCGGTTGAAGGAAAAATTTGCAGGTTGGTCTCCGGAAAAATAATCTCTGTCCAGCTTTTCCCAAATCCTATCCCTTCCCTGATAAAAGGAAAAATAAAGGTTGCTTTTTTCACTAAATTGATGATTTAGTTTTACAGTCAAATCATGAAACTTCAAGCCATATCTTTCCTCAGGTTTGTTGATTAAATATAAAGAACCAAGAACTAGATCAACATTGGACTTACGAAAAGACACCAAAAAGGAGGATTTCCCCTTTTTAATAGGCCCTTCCAGAGCAAGTTTACTGAACAATGGCCCGATCAGAAATTCCCCATGATAGGCGTTCATGTCCCCTTGCTTGAGATGGACATCCAGTATTGAAGAAGCCCTTCCTCCAAATCTGGCAGGAAAACCACCTTTATAAAAAGTGAGCTTACTTATCGCAAAAGGATCAAAAATAGACACAAAACCACCAAAATGTCCTCCGTTATATACGGGGATACCATCCATTACCACGAGGTTCTGGTCAGGATTTCCACCACGTACAGAAAACCCAGTAGACCCTTCCAGCGTTTGCTGAACTCCCGGTTGATTTTTTATTATATCTAAAATATCAATCTCAGGTTTTAAGGTTGGTAAGGAAAGTTCGGAGGGATCATTTATAGTGATCGCAGATCCTGATTTTATTGCTACCAAGCGTTCTGCCTGCACCACAACTTCATTTAGGTTTAGAGGAATTAATTCCACCGAAAGCATTTTTTTTGTGTCGGCTGTAGTGTATTCCAGAACAAACATTTCATAACCTAAATGACTTATTCGGAGAACTCCTGCGGAATCGTCAGGCAAAGACAACTGAAAATAACCGAAATCATTGGTAAAGGTTCCGGTTTCGGATAAAGTATCATATATAGCTGCTCCTATCAATACCTCTCCACTTTCGGCATCTTTGACTTTTCCCTTTAGCGTAGTGGTTTGCGCCAATAAACTGATACTCATTAGGCAAAGAAAACCTGTAATCGCAGTTTTAAATACACTCATAGCCGGACAGATTGCAGGTTACAGAAAGATCGGTAGGGTTGTAGCCGGCAAAAACGCCTTCAGCACCCTCAATATTGGAATAAACAGGTTGCAGCTCTTTAAAAATATCAGGGAAAAATAGCATGGGGGCGTCAAATTCAGAATTATGAGACAAGACATCCAGGTGTTGAAGTAGAGATTTTTTATACCTAAAATACTGTTCGGACACGGAGGATAGTCGAAAAATAAATCTATTAGAAAAAGGATTAGCTTTAACGCTATCAAAATTTAAGGTCATGGGAAGCTTGTCTCCTTTGTTGTTTTGGAAAAGGAAATAAGGCAGGTAATTTGAGGGCAAATTTTCGATTAATGTCGCTGTATCATCGTTTCGACAGTACTGTATTTTAAATTTTGACACATCATTCTCCTCTACCTGCAAAAGCATGGATTCATAATATTTAGTCTCAATCAATGAATCAGGCATCGTCAACACAAACCTGGAAAATGGTCCGGTAATATTATCCAACTGAACAAAGCCAGCCGGGAATTTTAAATAAACATCATAGGAAGGAGCCGGTGAAGGAATGTTAGTTGCGGCTTTTATCAATTTTCCATCAGGAAGAAGTACATTTAGGTGATACGTAGTATTGGACTTGAGTTCGGCATCTCCTTCAAAGTAATCTACCGAAAACTGTAAAGAATCGATTCTTTCCTCACCTTCCCAATTCCAAGTAATCCAAACCCTAAGTTTGGACGGATCAGATATTGTTTCCATTTTTCCCAAATCGCCAACTTTATGAATATAAACTGATGCTGGAACACCTGGCCTGATTAGCCCATTGACACTGTATTGCTCCTCAAAATCCTCTGATCCGTCCAAAGTATATTCTGTAATGCAACTGGAAAATAAAAGGCAACATACTGTATAAAAAATAATCCTCATTCAAAAACAATTCATCTCAAATAACTAAATAAATTCACGGGGAGTTAGGGTATAAAATCAATAAACATAAATTTAGTCCATTTCCCTTACTAGGCTGTAACTAATTATTCAATAAAAATAACTAATTTTTTATTGATATAAAAATTTAGTTATTTGAATGATTCCGCCTTTTTTGCCACTACACTAGGAATAGATTGCATCTACTCCTTATTATCATAAGAAAAATACATCCGGAAGAGCATCTGTTGTTTTAAAAAACTATAAGAACCCCGTATAATCCTTCGATGATCTAAACTTTAAGGCGCAAAATATTTGGAAAAATCAATGTACCACATTGGATTACAACCAAAGGTTTACTGCTAATTTACAACCCAGCATTATTGATCAATTCGATGATCTGTTCCTTGGTCAGATTTTCGAGCTGGCTCTTATCATAGATGTGCAACAAATAAACTTCCCTGTCTTCGGTCACAATAAAGGTGATCACCCTTGCTCCTCCAGACTTCCCTTTATTTTTTGAAGATATCTTCATCCGAATCTTATAAAGGTTATGTCCTAGAGGAATTCCGTATTTTCGACCAGATTATCAATTAGTTACAGTATATCTATTCTTAGGGGAGGGTACTTTTTGGCCAGTTTTTTAACCAGCTTTTTAACCAGCTTTTTAAAT
Source organism: Cyclobacterium sp. 1_MG-2023 (assembly GCF_030546805.1). Classification (GTDB taxonomy): domain Bacteria; phylum Bacteroidota; class Bacteroidia; order Cytophagales; family Cyclobacteriaceae; genus Cyclobacterium. The sequence continues at coordinate 15,804 of NZ_JAUOPC010000023.1, forward strand.
TCAGGCGTAGGGATTACCTTATAACTCATTGAGGAAGTCTTCAGTCGATTGCTTGGGTAGTTTTCCTTCCTTCATTAGTTTTACTTGTATCAGACTATTTTGCAGTTCTTCCAATGCTTTTTCTTCGCTATCTTCCACCTTCACATAATCCAGGGTTTTGATGAACTCTAGGAAAACTTCAAATTTATTGTCTGCGATATTGATCGTTAGCTGCTTCATATTATAATAATGCTTTGGCTTTATAGCTTCCCTTAACTAGTATTGATAAACGAGCATATAAACAATAATGTTATCCAACGAAAATAGTTAAAAAACGCTAGAATCGAAAATAGAAATTCAATAGTCATCCATCTAAGAACATCCTAATGTTAATTCCAACCAATAAGTGGGTGGTACAGGACTTACTTACAATAGGATTGAACCATAAATCTAAATAACTATTTGCTATCAAGTCCCCCACCAGGAGTAGATTGCATCTACTCCTTATTATCAAAATAAAAGTACATCCGGAAGACCATCTGTTACTTTAAAATTGAAAAAACCCTGTTCAACCCGCGTCGGGGTTGAGGAATTAATCGAGTATTGGCCGTCCATGGGTATGCACCCATGGCTATTGTTGTTGAAGCCCGTCAGGCTTCTTTGGTTTCGTTATAATAAACTTTTTGAAAAGATTAATCGATGGCATCAATCACCCCACAAATCCCAGGTCTGTAGGACCTGAACTATAATAACCGTGGGTTTTACCTACGGACAGTTTGGTAACTAGCTTTATTACTCCCCCGAATGGGGTTGAACAGTGTATCGAAAAACAAGTTCTTTACGCTAACACATTAGGAGTAGATTGCATCTACTCCTAATTATCAATAGACATGTTTATGGATAACGTTTAGACGCTTTAAAAGATTGTTTAAAAAAATACTTAACCTGTCAAAGGGTAAAATAGAATGGGTTTGGTACTGTTCAATGGTGTGTGGACATGGGGGAAAATAACAGACTACAGGTATAATTCCCAATTGATTTTCCATAAAACTAAATAGTAAATTAAATAATTTTTAATAGATTAGTTCCTAAGATCGTTTCTAATTTAAAATTCTGTTTTTCATCGGTATGTTAAAGGTGCTAAACTGTGGCAAAAGCCTTTATACAAGTTGCTGTCTACCGATTTTGTTTTTGACGTATAATAGAAATGTTTCAGGTAATAAAGATGTCCATAAGAAAAGAATTTCTTGGTGTAATGGAGAGGACTCCTCTTTTCGTGAGGTAGATATAATTCCATTGATTATTATACCATAATAAAAATATCCAATTATAAATTTTTAAAACCTAAGCCTATGTAAAATCACTAAGTGCCCAAAATTTCAATTTCATTAAACCTAAAATAACTAATATGTATCAAACCAAATACCCATTATTGTACCTGAAAAAAATATTTTCAGGACAATTTTTTGTCGCCTTTGTGGCTTTAATTCTCTCATTTCAAACCTTAAATGCCCAACAACGAACCATTACGGGAACCGTTTCTTCTTCGGATACGCAAGAAACTTTACCCGGTGTAAACATTTTGATAAAAGGAAGTACCCAAGGTACTGCAACTGATATAGAAGGTAAATATTCTATTCAAGTACCCTCCTCAGATGCTATACTTTCTATTTCTTTTATTGGTTTTCAGACTCAGGAGATAGTGGTTGGCAACAACAGTATCATAGATGTGTCATTGGAACCTGAACTCTCGGCACTTTCCGAAGTGGTGGTGGTGGGTTATGGTACCCAGAAAAGAGCTACAGTGACAGGGGCCATTTCCTCGATAAGCAGTGAGCAAATCAGGGCATTACCTGTACCAAATTTAGCTTCTACACTACAGGGAAGAGCAGCAGGGGTAAGTGTAACCAATTCAGGTGCTCCCGGAACTAGTCCCATTGTCAGGGTCAGAGGTATCGGTACAGTAGGAAACAACGACCCCCTGTACGTAATTGATGGGGTGCCGGCGGGAGGTCTCAATCAAATCAACCCTGCAGACATTGAATCCATAGAAGTATTAAAAGATGCTTCAGCTGCCGCAATTTACGGTTCTAGGGCTGCAAATGGTGTGGTATTAATCACGACCAAAAAAGGCCAAATAGGTACAGCAAAGGTTACTGTAGACTCCTACTATGGTACACAAACAGCCTGGAAACAACTTGACCTTCTCAATAGAGATCAATACCTTGATTTTGGTAGAGACCTTTTGGCCAATGGAGGTGAACCTGCTCCTCAAAGATTTGACGATCTGGGAGAATTCGCTAATGTGAACACAGATTGGCAGGCTGAAATGTTTAGGTCCGCCCCTGTTCAAGACCATAACATTGCCATTTCAGGTGGTAATGAATCTGTATTATACAATGTTTCAGTAGGCTACTTCAAACAAGAAGGCATCATGAGAGGAACCGATTTTGAGCGAGTTTCTTTTAGAAGCAATACGGATTTTAATATTAATGACAGGATCAGTATCGGTCAAACCCTAACCTTTGCCTATTCAGACCGAGCCAATGAACCTTTTTCAGGAGGTAGAAGTCAAATAGAGCATATTGTAAAGCAAGTTCCTTATATACCGGTGAGAGATGCAAGCAGATTAGGAGGATTCAGGTCTCCTGACAGGGTAGATGGATCAGATCCCGAAAATCCTGTTTTGAATGCAGAGCTTAAAACCAACCGGCAGCAAGATTTTAAAATCCTTGGAACAGGCTACATCAATGTGGACCTTTATGACGGTTTAAAATACAAGTTTTTGGTGGGGCTGGATATTGGCATCGGCACACAGGATATTTACACCCCTAGGTTTGATGCCGGGGATTTTAATTTCCAACCTTTTGCATCCATTCAGCAAAATAGGACCACCTTTGTATCTCCCTTGATCAGTAACCAACTTTCTTACGACAAGACGATTGGCAAGCATACCATTAGTGCATTGGCAGTATTGGAGCAACAAACCTTTAAACAATCAGGATTAACAGGAAACGGTCAAAATTATTTAACCAATGATGTTCGTGTATTGCAAGGAATCCAAAACCAAACCACAAGTGGAAACAAAACAGAATATGCTTTAATAAGTTATATTGGAAGGATTAATTATGATTATGGACAAAAATACCTAATTAGTGCCTCTGTAAGAAGGGACGGAGGGTCTAGATTTGGCCCCTCCAATAAATGGGGGACTTTTCCATCTCTTTCCTTAGGTTGGAGGTTAAGTGAAGAATCATTTATGGCGGACATGACTGCAGTAAGTGATTTGAAATTACGGGCAAGTTATGGCGAAACCGGAAACGATAGAATAGGTGACTATGTATATCAGGGAACGATCAACAGTAACTTCTTTTACAATTTTGCTGGTTCATTACAAGGAGGCAGCACCATATCTAGTCTTGCCAATGCTAATCTAAGATGGGAGACCACCATTATGAAAAACATTGGATTGGATTTGGGCCTATTGAATGACAAGGTTAACTTTTCCCTTGAATGGTATGATAACACCACAGAAGGAATGATTCTAGGTGTTCCCATTCCTCCATCACTAGGCTATGATGGTGCACCAGTTGCCAATGTAGGAAATGTGTCCAATAAGGGTTTGGAACTTACTGCCGGATACAGGAAGTACTCAGGTGATTTACAATTTTCCATAGACGGAAACATTGGGTTTGTAAACAATGAGCTTACCTCATTGGGATCAGGAAACACCATCTTTGGCCCGGGCTTTCAAGGTGATCAAATGACATTTACTGAAGAAGGTCAGCCAATTGCTTATTTTTACGGATGGGAAATGGATGGGATTTTCCAGCAAGGTGATGATATTAGCCAACAACCCAATGCCTCACCAGGTGATATTAGGTTTAAGGATATAAACGGAGATGGCACCATTTCAGATGCAGACAGGACTAAATTGGGACATTATTTACCTGATTTCACCTATGGATTGAACCTATCCGCTAACTACAAGAATTTTGATATGACCCTCTTCATGCAAGGGGTACAGGGAAATGAAATTTTCAACTTGTTGAGGTTTCATACAGAAGGTATGACCAGGCTTTTCAATGCCGGAGTGGGTGTTTTGGATCGCTGGACTCCAACAAATCCTACCAATGATTTCCCACGTGCAGTTTCAGGCGATCCCAATAGAAATGCGAGAGCAAGTTCAAGGTGGATTGAAGACGGCTCTTATTTCCGTTTAAAAAATCTATCTATAGGTTATACCATCCCTAGTCAAGCTTTGGAGTCATTTAGCAAAGGTTACATCTCCAATATAAGGGTATATCTATCCAGTCAAAACCTATTTACCCTTACCAATTATTCAGGATATGATCCGGAAATCGCAGTAAGAACGGGAGTGGATTCTACCTTGGGAACAGGTATTGATTATGGTCAGTTTCCTGCAGCCAGAACCTTAATGGCAGGACTACAACTTACTTTTTAATCAAACCTAATTAACGATAAACAATATGAAAACGAGATATATTTTAAGTGCTTTATTTCTTTTTATGGGATTTGTATCTTGCAATGAAGATAAACTGAATCCGGCAAACCCCAATCAATTAGGGATTGAAACGTTTTACAGAACAGGCCCCCAATTAGAAGCTGCAGTCAATGCTGTATATTCCAGCATTCAGGCAAATAACCTTTACAATAGAGAATACTTCTTTTTACAGGATTTGCTTTCTGATGATTGCCAATCAGGTGGTCCACAACTAGAAGCCCAAAGAGCTCAGGTATTGAATCATGTCTTTGATGCTTCCAACTCGGTAATTAATTCCAATTGGAGAGGTTGGTATAGGGTGGTCCATAGGGCCAATTTGGTTTTAGAAAATGCCGACAATGCCGTAGATGAAATCACTGAGGATTTAAGAAACCGGGTAATCGGTGAAGCTTATTTTCTTAGAGCATTGGCCAATTTTGAATTGGTTAGTTTATGGGGTCCAATCCCATTGATGACTTCTTCAGCCACATCTCCGGATGGTTTACAAAGATCACCTGAAAACGAAGTATACAACATTATCTTTAGTGACCTACAAGAAGCGATCAATCGACTACCCCTGAAAAGCGCCTATAGTGGTGAAAGTGTGGGAAGAGCTACAAAGGGTGCCGCTCAGGCTTTGGCTGCCAAAGCTCATCTTTTCAGAGCGGATTTTGCAGCTGCAAGGCCTTTTCTCTTGGAAGTTATAAACTCAGGAGAATACACCCTGGTTGATAGATACATGGACAACTTTGAAGAGGAGAATGAAAACAATAATGAATCTGTCTGGGAGGTACAATTTTCAGAAGAATTCGGTAATGCAGGAGGATGGAATGGTGATGGAAGTAACATTGCAGAAGTCACCTTTCGTGGACAGGAATACGGCCCTACCGCATGGAGAAATGTTATTCCTTCCGAATCATTGGTAAACGAATTCGAGACTGTTGAGAATGGTGCAGCAAAGGATGACCCTCGTGGGTCGTACAATTTCTACAGAATCGGCGACTCCTATAACAATGGTCAAAGTGTACTTACCGAAGAAAAAGTCCAAGGTGATACAGAAAGTCCTAGTTGGAGAAAATACCAAATGATTTATAAAAGGGAAAATGAAGATGTACAATCCGGAATAAACTTTAGGGTTATTCGGTACGCTGATGTGTTATTAATGATGGCTGAAGTTGAAAATGAATTGGCCGGCCCGGCAGCAGCCCTACCCTATATTAATAGCACTAGAGAAAGGGCAGATGTGGACATGCCGCTTTACCCTACTAACCTCTACCCTACCGGAAGTAAAGAGGAGATGAGGCTAGCCATCATGCATGAGAGAAGAGTTGAATTGGCCGGTGAGCAAATTAGAAATAGAGACATCAGAAGATGGCGAAGACAAGGGGTCTTGCCTTCAGAACCCATTAATGGTTTCCAGGACAAAAATGACCTTCTTCCCATTCCTTTGGTAGAAATAGACAATAACTCTGCTTTGAGCAATGCAGATCAAAACACAGGTTATTGATCAAATTTAAAGTGAATAATAAAAGAGCCACATCGATTGTGGCTCTTTTTTACATTAAACTGAACCCCGGTCTAAACCAAATTAATGAATACTCCTACAGCACAGGTAGGCCTTCAACCATAATTATTTTTTTTAACATTGAGCCATCCACTTTACCCATCATCAAAAGACTTTCAAAATGTTTCAATTTGCCTACTGACATTACTAAAAAAGTTTTTAATTCATATTATTCGATTGTAGATTTCATTGTCATTTACCATTTTAACCAACAGTAGGATTTGCTGTTCAGCTATAATTTCACTTTATGAAACCTGTTTTTACAAAAAAGCAATTAATAAAACCCTTAATTTTCCTGCTATTGCTTTCATCTCTTTTTGCCTGTAATAAAGAAAAAGAAACTTTATTTTTAAAATTGGCACCAGAATCTACCGGCATTGACTTTGCAAATATAATTCAGGAAACAGACTCCTTTAACATCATAACCGAAGAGTTTATTTTCAATGGTGCCGGAGTAGGAGTAGGAGATTTCAACAATGATGGCTTACCTGACCTGTTCTTCTCCGGAAATGAAGTAAACAACAAGTTGTACCTCAACGAAGGAAGCATGAAATTTCGGGATGTGACTGATATTTCAGGTATGGCTGCGGCAGATCGATGGAGTACGGGAGTGGCGGTAGTGGATATTAATGAAGATGGGTGGATGGACATCTATGTTACCTCGGCAATAAAAAAGGATTCCTTGGAAAGGGCAAATATGCTTTTTGTAAATCAAGGGCTGGATAACAATGGAATACCCATTTTTAAGGAGATGGCAGCATCTTATGGGCTCAATGACATGGGGTACAGCATGTCGGCCACATTTTTTGATTATAACAACGATGGACATTTAGACCTTTATGTGCTGAACAACATATTGGTTACCGCCCTTCCGGGTGTTTTCAGGGACAAAATCACGGATGGATCTGCTGGAAACAATGACAGGTTGTATCGAAACAATGGAGATGGAACTTTTACCGATGTGACTTTGGAAGCAGGGATCAAATTGGAAGGTTATGGCTTAGGATTGGCCATCTCTGATTTCAATGCAGACGGATGGTCGGATATTTATATCAGTAACGATTACCTTTCTAATGATATTTTGTATCTAAATAATGGAGACGGAACTTTTACCAACCAAATTGAGGAATATATCCGCCACCAAAGTCACTTTTCCATGGGTGTGGACATTGCAGACATCAATAACGATGGCTTGCAGGACATAGTAACCTTGGATATGCTTGCCGAAAGCAATTTCAGAATGAAAACGACCATAAGTCAAAATACTTATCAGAAATACATAAACAACGAAAAATGGGGATATCAATATCAGTATATCCGCAACATGCTACATTTAAACAACGGACATGGATTGCCTTTCAGTGAAATTGGATTTATGGCCGGCATTCACCAAACCGACTGGAGCTGGTCTCCACTATTGGTAGATGTGGACAACGATGGGCACAGGGATTTGCTCGTAACCAATGGTTATCCAAGAGATATCACAGATAAGGATTTCACCAATTTCCGGAATGACATGGGAAATACTGCTAGCACAGAAAAGTTATTGAATGCCATACCTGTTGTGAAAATCCCTAATTACGGTTTTAAAAATAACGGTGACCTAACTTTTTCCGGTGAAAGTGAAAACTGGGGGCTCGATATTCCATCATTTTCAAATGGTGCGGCTTATGTAGACCTTGATCAGGACGGGGATTTAGATTATGTGGTCAACAATATCAACCAAGAAGCCTTTATTTTTGAGAATCAGCTCAATAATAGGCCTTCTGAAAAGACACCCCATTACCTAAGGGTGAAATTGACCGGTACAGCGCAAAACCCTAGTGGCATCGGCGCAAAAATTAAATTAACTTTTGCAGATGGAAGCATTCTTTACAATGAACAATATATAGGCAGGGGATACATGTCCTCCGTTGAGGATCTTGTACATTTTGGTTTGGGAGACAAAGATCAAATAGCCAGTCTTGAAGTTCTATGGCCAGATCAAAGGCTGGAAACTATTGAAAACCCCGCTGTCAATCAAGTGATAACAGTAGATATACGTCAGGCAAAAGCTATTGATCCCAAAGCACTTGCCTTTCCCTTTGCTGCATCGAAAAAAAATCCGATACTGGAAGAAATAAGTCAGCAATCAGGCCCACTTTACAAACATCAGGAAAGGGATAAAATAGATTTTAATCTACAAAGAACTTTACCTCATAAACTGTCTCAATTTGGACCTGGTATGGCAGTAGGAGACATCAATGGAAATGGGCAGGAGGATTTGATAATTGGAGGTGCGGCAGGTTACAACCGAAAGGCTTTCTTGCAATCTGATGCGACATACTTTGAACTAAAGCCTTCCTTTAATCCTGAAGAGAATCTCGCTGAAGACATGGGTTTATCGCTCTTCGACATGGACAATGATGGTGACTTGGATTTATATGTGGTCAGTGGTAGCAATGAATATGCAGTAGGAGAAGCCGTTTATCAGGATATGCTTTATATAAATGATGGAGAGGGTAATTTTAAACTTCTCGAAAATGCATTGCCCGAAATGCATGTTTCTGGCACTGTGGTCAGGGCTGCCGATATGGATGCAGATGGTTTTCTTGACCTATTTGTTGGAGGAAGATCTGCCCAAGGACAATACCCACTTCCCGGAGAATGCTTTTTATTGAAAAATACAGGCAATGGTTTTATTGATGTCACGGATGATTTAGCCCCCGGGCTAAAAGACATAGGGATGGTTACCGATGCCCTATGGACAGATATTGACAACGATGGACTGATTGACCTAATGGTGGTTGGAGAATTTATGAACATTGAGGTTTTTAAGCATACAGGAAATTCCCTACAAAAAATAGAAGGTTCCGGTTTGGAAAATCATACAGGTTGGTGGAACAGTATAATTGCAGGTGATTTTGACAGAGATGGGGATACCGATTATGTGGTAGGCAATTTGGGGAAAAATAACTTTTATGGTGTTTCACCGTCCAAACCACTTACCCTCTACGCCAAAGATTTTGATAAAAACCAGAGCATTGACCCGGTCCTTTTTGCCTATTTCAAAGACCAGAAAGGCACTTTCAAACCTTTCCCTGTACATTTCTGGAATGACCTCTACGGACAGAGCCCCATTTTCAGGAAGCGATTTAGCAACTTTAAGGATTATGGAAATTCAGGTCTGGATGAAGTTTTTGAACCGGAAGAATTAGAAGACGCTATAAAACTGGAAGCCAATTGGATGGAAAGCAGTTATATAGAGAACCTTAAAGGAGGTAAATTCCGAGTTCAGGAACTACCCATCCAAGCCCAGATAGCCCCAATAAATGGGATGGTACCTACTGATGTTGATAGGGATGGAAATCTGGACATTTTACTTGTTGGGAATAATTACGGCAATGAAGTTTTTGCAGGAAGATATGACGCCTCAGTTGGCCTCTGGCTTAAGGGAAGTGGAAGTGGACAATTTGAAGTTAAATCCGCTGTAGAGAGTGGGTTTATTGTGCCCAGAGATGCCAAAGCTTTGGTAAAAATAACAAGAGAAAGTGGTGTCCCTTTATACGTCTCCTCCCAAAATAGGGATAGTCTAAGGGTTTTTACTCATCATGATACATCATTAAATTGGCCCGTGTTTGCTCCGGCTCCCCAAGATAGTTATATGTTTATGTATAGTGAAAAAGGCTTAGTCGGCAAACATGAATTTTATTATGGTTCAGGTTTTCTTTCCCAATCAAGTAGAAAAGTAGCCTTACCAGAAGAGGTAAACAGATTGGAAGTTTTTGATTTTAAGGGAAACAAAAGAATTATAGACCGAGAGTATTTTTAATATAGGATTTACAACTCAGGTAGTGCCCATACCAAAAAAATAATTGAAAAAACCCTGTTCAACCCGCGCCGGGGTTGAGGATTTGATCGAGCATTCTCCATCCATGGGTTTGCACCCATGGCTATTGTTGTTGAAGCCCTTTAGGCTTCATTGGTTTCGTGAGACTGGACTTGTTGGAAAAACGATTGTGTTAGCATCAATTATCTCACAAATCCCAGGTCTGAAGAACCTGAACAATAATAATCGTGAGTGGCAACTCAAGGAAAAGCTGTTACCTACCTTTACCACAACCCCGATGGGGTTGAACAGTGTTGCGAAAAACAAGTTCACTTTTGCCCACAACTACACTAGGAATTGATTGAATCTACTTTTCCAATTTCAAATAGTGCCGAATATTTGAGTTTAGTTGCAAACTCATATCTTTAAACTGAACCAAAAACAGAATAAAGGTGTAGCCAGATTTGCAAACTAAGTACAGCCATGCTGATACTGTGGTGTAGGAAGCACACCTTTATTTTTCCTCTTAGAGTCTGAATAGTACCCAAGCATGAAGGAATCCTTCAATGTTCCATAACTATGAGTAAAGATTAAGAGGGGAACCTGTTTTTTTAACCTTAAAACCCATGTTAAAATATTCTGTCGGGCTGGATATTTCCAGTAAATTCATCAATGGCTGTTTGTCATGTATAGACACCAGCCAAAAAGTTACGATAAAGTCAACTCAGACCTTTTCCAATTCGAAAGCTGGTTTCAAATCCATGGATACTTGGATCAGAAAAAATAAAAAAGAAGTAGAAATTCCTTTGGTGATCTGCATGGAAGCGACAGGGAATTACCATGAGTCATGTGCTTTAAATCTTTTTGAAACGGGATATGCAGTGTCTGTAGTCTTACCTAATAAAGCAAAGAATTATCTCAGGTCGTTGGGTAACAAGTCTAAAAATGACAGTATTGATGCAAAAGGACTGGCGCAGATGGGAGCAGAGCAATGCCTAGGTAATTGGTCACCTTTCGGTAAATTTTTCTATGAGCTTAGAGCAATGACTAGACACCATCAAAGCTTGCAGGAGCAAAAGACAGTTTCTAAAAATCAGCTTCATGCAATGAAAAACTGCATGTATCCTTCAAAGGCAGTGGAGAAGCAATTGGAAAAAATGATCAAAATGATCGATAAACAGCTTGAGCAGCTTGAGGAAGGAATCAACAGACACCTCCAGTGCGAGAAAGAAATATGGTTAAAAGTCCAACACCTCAGCTCAATTAAAGGTGTTGGGATTTTGACTGTAGCCATAGTATTAGCCGAAACCAATGGATTTGAGTTGTTCGAAAATTCAAAGCAGCTTGTAAGTTATTCAGGATACGATGTAGTTGAAAACCAATCAGGAAAACACAACGGAAAAACTAAAATTTCCAAAAAAGGTAATTCAAGAATCAGACGGGCGATGTTTATGCCAGCATTCCAAGCTGTCACTTATCAAGTCAACCCTTTTTGCAATCTTTTCAGTAGAACTTTCGAAAAGCATGGTTTGAAAATGAAAAGCTATGTGGCTGTTCAAAAGAAAATATTAACCACGCTATTTGCTTTATGGAAAAATAACACATCCTTTGAAGAAAACTTTCAACCAAAAATATCCATAGAACAGGAGCTGGTGTTTTCCTCTCCGGTCAGCTTTGAAAAAGCTGAAAAAAGTAGTGCCGATCAAGTCGGCACTACACAAGGTAAACATCCAAGTGAACGATCACTGTATGCTTCCTCTCCGGTACCGTAAAGATAAAAAATTTCTGATACTTCTTGTTTATTATGATAGTACCTACACTCAGTCTAGGTCAATAAGTTATACCCTACTAGGAGTAGATTGCATCTAGTCCTTATTATCAAAAAAAGTACATCCGGAAGACCATCTGTTACTTTAAAAAATTGAAAGAACCCTGCTCAACCCCCGTTGGGGTTGAGGAATTAATCGAGTATTGGCCGTCCATGGGTATGCACCCATGGCTATTGTTGTTAAAGCCCTATAGGCTTCTTTGAATTCGTAAGATTGAATTTGTTTGTAAAACTATTGCGTTAGCATCAATTACCTCACAAATCCCAGGTCTGAAGGACCTGAACTATAATAACCGTGAGTGGCAACTCACGGAAAAGCTGTTACCTACCTTTACCACAACCCCGGATGGGGTTGAACAGTGATACGAAAAACAAGTTCTTTTTTCTGAAAAAAGATACTTTATAAAGCCTTGTTAATGAACCCTCAGGGGAAAAATGTTAACTTGATTCTTCTCAGAATAATATTATAAAATATTTTACCTTCCGTTTCCAACCTTTTGCCGGGTTTCTGACTCTTTTATACATACGGACGAAAAATGAGTATACCAAAGCCAGATGCGACACTAATAAAAAAGATCAACCAAAATGATCGAAATGCTCAGTTTCAGTTATTTGAAATGACCAAAGGCATGTTGTACTCAACTTGCTACAGAATAATCGGTAATGAGGAAGAGGCGCATGACATCTTACAAGAGGTATATGTAGAAGTTTTTCAAAACATTCGAAAACTAAAAAACCCTGAAGCCTTAATCTCATGGATGAAGACCATAGCCGTACGCAAAGCGATACACTGTAGCAAAAAGAGAATCTATTTTGAACCGGTAGAAAATCAAAATATGGAGACCACCGAAGCTTTCGACTCTTGGTTTGATGCAGAAATTTTGGATCAGGCCATACTAAGTCTTCCTTCAGGTGCCAAGGCTGTTTTTCTACTCACGACAGTGGAAGGCTATTCGCATAAGGAAACGGCAAACCTACTTAGTATCACAGTGAGCACTTCAAAATCGCAGTTGCATTATGCCAAATCATTACTTAAAAGTAGAATCACTAAGCTCCTAAAGGCATGAAGACACACAACCCCAACCCAGAGCTTTGGAATAAGATTTTAGAGAGGAAAACCTTCGATAAACAGCTGGAAGAAAATAGCAGAAAACTTCCCATCAGGGAGCCTAATGCTGAGATTTGGGGACAGATTGAAAAAAGGCTTGAGGAACCGAAAAGGCCGGTAATCTGGTATTACTTAGGCGCAGCGGCCATTGCCATGTTCATGCTTTTTTCCGGTATTGCTTATTTCTTTCCCGCTCAGGTGGATGAAAAAAAACCTTTGCTTACAGAAAAAACAGTGTCCACTTCTCCTGAAGGTTCGGCTACAAGGAAACCTTCAAACCCACTGTCCAAGACCAGTGAAGAAATAACAATGAATGAACTCCCTCCTTCAAAGGTGGCCATTTCTTCCCCTTTGAAACGTGAGAAAATAATACCCATAGAGGTAGCGCCAATTGTATTGAGCCCGTTCCAACTAAAAAAAGAACACACCATTGACAAAGCAAGTATCTACCGGCCAATGGCAGACAATATAAAAACTTACCATAAAGTAAAAATCACTTGGGAAGCGGAAAAACCTAGATCAGGCGGTTCTCCTTTTGGTAGAAAAGAAAAAATACAAGTAGAAAACGTCAATTACCCGACGGCCACAATACAAGTAAAATTCAATAAATCAAAAAACTAATATTCTAAATTCTTAAGTTATGAAAAGATTACTCCAATTGTCTTTAATGGCATTGCTATGCGCAATCCAATTTGAAATCCTTGCTCAGGATGTAGAAAACCAATTGCCCAAAAACACCCAAGACTGGATGGACGAAGATTGGCCGGTTACTGATTCGCTTGCTTTTGAATTGCCCAATCAAGGGAAACTCTTGTTATTATTCAATTCCGAGGAGCACAATCCGGAGGATTTGACATTAAAATTCAAACCCATTCTAAAAAAGGCAACTGATTTCCCAGAATTTAAAACCATTACCTATAGGTTAGCCGAAGCATTCCCTCAGACCAGTCTGGACAGGGTGCTTCTCAACATTGAAAAAAATTATGTCCCTTATGCAGACCGACTAGAGTTAACCTTTCCTGTAGGGCTAGATTATACGGGAGGCTATTTTACCCCCGAAATTGGGTTTAGGAGTAAAATATCCTGGAGAAAATTCGATATTGGAGCATCGATTACCAATTCCGTTTTTTTCCCGGAAAAAATTGAAAACAAGGTATCGGTCAATCACAATTGGTTTTTGAATGCAGAATTCAGTTGGGAACTATTCAATCCGAAATCCAATAATAAAAACATGATAGGGATTGGCTACCTATTGAATGATGAGAAAAGCCAGCTTTTTGACCAAACCACCATTAAAGCCTTCTACAGAAGGCAAGTCAGCCAGGTCATTTCCATACAAGTAGGTCTGGTAGGCACCAATAACCTGAACACCTTCTATCCCACCATAGGTGTTAGGTTTTGGTAAAACCTACAGTACCCCCCTCCTAACTCCATTATTAGGAGGGTGGTGATTTCTTCGAACATTTTATTTTAATACCTGTCCTGTACTGAAGGAATTCTCAAAATTTTCCGTGTCTAGACCAAGTATCCACTTGTGAAAGTACCCATGTATTATAGACATAAACCAAATTAATCTCCATTCGCTACAAGCCAATCCATACTTACCATAGCTAAATACTCAAACAAAAAACCTGAACCTCAGCATTAATTTCACCTGCAAAAACAGACATAAAAATCAACAAAAAGTGATATCGATGACATGAACTCATCAATTTTGAATGAATAATAATAAAATGACAATACTTACATTTGAAAATAGGCCAGATTTATCCTTATCTGACTTGAAAATCAAGGTCGAAAATGCTTTTATATAAATTTTAACTATTATTTTTTTTAAGAGAAAAAAATTTTTAATATGCGATAATGAAAATAATTATAAATAAGCCAAATAGAACGTTAAACCTGTCTTTTTATGTATAAAAACAGAGAAACACGATAAATAATTTGCTTAAAAGCTTAAACAAAGCTTTAAACAAAACTTTTATCTGTTACTTTATATAAATATTTAACCGTTCATCACCAAACTATTTGCCAATGAAATAAATAAAATTGCCCAAAACCCAAATATAAGTAAGGATTCCCATTTGAATCTAAAACAATTAACAATAATCCATTATGAAAAGAAAACTACTCACGCGACTAGTGGTGAAACCGATATCATCACTAGCGACTTTATCGTTCTGCTTGTTTTCAGGGAGCTTAATGGCTCAGCAAACAAGTTTGGACAACAACTTAAAAAACATCGAACAAAACGCATTATCGACTGCCTCTATTTCCAAAGTAGGCAAAACGAAAGTAGCAGACTTGTTTGATGTTACGATATCAGGTACCGTATTAGACAACAATGGCCAGCCGATTCCTGGTGCCACTGTCTCTGTTCCGGGAACCTCCATAGGCACCGCAACCGATCTAGACGGTAAATACACCCTCACCGTACCGGACAATTCATCTATTGTTATTTCATTTATTGGTTTTGAAAGCCAAACTGTAGAAGTTGGCAATCAATCTACCATAGATGTAACCCTTACCATGAGTACCCAAGCCTTGGATGAAGTGGTTGTTATTGGTTATGGTACGCAAAAGAAGAAAGACCTTACCGGAGCTGTAATCAACGTGCAGGCCGAAGAGGTAATGAAATACAAACCTACCTCAGTTTCTGAAATCTTAAGAACAACAGTACCGGGTTTGAGTGTGGGTTACTCTACTAGTGCAAAAAATATTCCTAGTTTCAATGTGCGAGGAGACGCTTCAATTAAAGCCGATTTGGATGGAGATGGTGACAAGGAAGAAGAAAGAGCGGCTAACCAACCACTTATTGTATTAGATGGAGTAATTTTCCGTGGTGACCTTGCAGAGATCAATCCAAACACCATTGAAAGTGTGGATGTTTTGAAAGATGCAAGTGCGGCCGCCGTATATGGTTCCCAAGCAACCAATGGCGTTGTTATTTTCACTACCAAAAGAGGTGAATATGGCAAACCACAAATTTCTTTTAGTTCTAGAATTGGACTGGTAACCGGAGCAAGAAGACAGCAAACCCATAAAGGAGGAGATGACGTATTGAATTGGTTGACAGATATGAATGAGTCGATTACCAATACCATTACCGAGCCTTGGACCAGGTTTAGGGATTATTACAGCATTGATGCCCAATACCAAGATGATTGGTTGGCAGCTAATGGTATCCCCGGTGAGACAGACCCAAATGCAATCAATCTTGCTAGGGTAAATAATTTTGGTTTTTGGGAAAATGAAATTGAGAATTACCAGAATGGTGTTTCTTACGATTGGCAAGACTTCTTGTTTCACACAGGCGTCAGACAAGATTATGATGTAAGTGTTTCCGGAAGAAATGAAAGGGTGTCTTATTTTTACTCTTTGGGGTATAGCAACAGAGAGTCCGTTCAAATAGGTGAATCATTTGAAACCATCACTTCCCGATTGAATTTGGATGTCAACTTGGCAGAGTTTTTCACCATTGGAGCAAACGCTTCTTTTACTTATCAAAACGAAGGTCAAGAACCTGTAGGCAGTGGAAGTTATAGGGTTTTTTCTCCTTATGACCAACCATGGAAAAATGGCATGCCAAGAACAAGAGAAAACCTAACTGATCAGGCTGCAGGCTCAAACATCAGTAATCCATACCAAACGCCTTCTTGGAATACAAGAAGTTATTCTAGGTTTATGATTAATCCTACCTTGTATGCTTCTGTTAACTTACCGGGAAACTTTACATTAAGGACAGATTATACTCCTCGGTTTGATGTTTATAAAAGATTTGACCTAGATGAAAAAGGAAATCCTCAAGAGGCCGTAGATAAAGCTGAGAGACAATACGATGATTTCTTCTCCTGGCAGTCTAATACTACCTTAAATTGGGACAAGTCTTTTGGGGAACACAGGGTCAACTTTACAGGCTTGTACAATGCTGAGCAAAGTAAGAGCTGGCAAACTGTTGCTTATACAAACAATTTCTCACCGACAGCTGCTCTAGGCTATGGAGCCATGCAATTGGGACTTAACCCAACCATGTCTTCTTATGACGAAACAAATTCCAGAACTGGATTAATGGGCAGGGTAAGTTATGCTTATAGCGACAAATACAACTTCTCTGCGTCCGTCAGAAGGGATGGTTACTCTAGGTTTGGTTTGCAAAACATCTATGGTAATTTCCCTTCTGTATCTGCTGCATGGACCATTAGTAATGAAGACTTTATGCAGAGCAAAACCCTTAACTACTTGAAATTAAGGTTAAGTTATGGTGTAAATGGAAACAGTAGTGGTTTGGAAGCATATAATGCTTATCCAAAATTAGATAATGGAATCATGCTAAACTATGATGGCGGATATATTCCTACACCTTATACAGAAATCACCAGAATAGCTAATCCAAACCTTTCTTGGGAACGAACAGGTTCTTTTAATGTAGGTATAGATTTTGGGCTTTTCAGTGATAGGTTAAGCGGTTCATTTGATGCTTATCAATCAGAAACCAGAGATTTACTTTTGGATCAAAAATTACCTGAGCTAACTGGTTTTGAATCTGTTAAAACCAATATTGGCAACTTACAAAACCGAGGTTTTGATTTGGGATTAAACTCCATCAATGTTTCTACTGCCAATTTTGTTTGGACTTCTGCATTTAATGTTACTTATCGGACAAACAAAATCACTACTTTAGGAAATGCCCCTACTGAAACTACCGATAGTGAAGGAAATACAGTAATGAAAGAAGCTGACGATTTACAAAACGGATGGTTTATAGGTGAAAACAAGGATATCATTTGGGATTGGGAACTAGATGGTGTATACCAACTGGGAGAAGAAGCAGAAGCTGCAGAGTATGGTTTGTTTCCAGGTGATTTTAGGTTTGTAGATCAAGATGGTGATGGTGACATTGACATTGATGACAAGGTATTCCTTGGCTTAACCAACAACCCTTGGTACATCACTTTAAGAAACGACTTTGAATACAAAGGTTTTGATATGGGTGTAATATTCCTTGCCAGACTAGGCTATAAAGGAGGGACTTCTGAACCTTTCAATAATTCACAACAGTACATCAAAAACCACAACTGGTACGATATTCCTTATTGGACTCCACTAAACGGGCAAAATGACTTTGCCAGAATCAACTCCATTAATTTAGGTGGTGGTAGCGCATGGTTGAGTAAATCCTATGTAAGACTTCAAAATATTTCCGTAGGTTATAGCCTTCCGCAAAATATCTTGGAAAAAGTAAAAGCAAATAGGGTAAGACTAGCAGTAAATATTGAAAACGTAGCAGTTTTCACCCCTTGGATCAAAGAGTTAGGTGATCCTGAATCTGCCAGAGAAATGCCTCGAACTTATTCATTTAGTTTGGATGTAACTTTCTAAAACCAATTACACTTGAAGTTTTGGAAAAACAAATTTAAAAAAGAAAAAAATGAAAAAGATAAATATATTAAAAGGAATAATATTCCCTGTATTCCTATTACTGTCATTCTCCTGTAGTGATGAATTTCTGAATGAGGAACCCCAGTCGTTTCTTATTCCAGAAAGTACCTTTAGTGATCCCGCAGGATTGCAGACTGCACTAGATGGTGCATATCTTGGGGTTTTCAGTCAATGGAATGGAGACACAAGAGAACTGATGTTCAACAGTAATATGAGTGATGCCTCAGTAGTTTCTGCTACTGATAAACCGGATGCATTTGTGGATTTACGTGTGTACGCTACACCTACAAATAGCAGAAACAATGATGCCGGTCGTGCAAGGTCATTTTATGCAGACAACTATGACCATATCAAGAAAGCCAATACTGTAATTGATTTTATCGATATCCCGGAATGGGACGGTGGAGCCAATGATCCTGAGAGAAATCACTTGTTAGGTTCTGCCTATTTTCTTAGGGCTTTCTTCTATATGCAATTGACCATGGACTTTGGCAATGTAGCTTTCCCATTAAACGTTGTCCAAGGTGCAAGAAGAGATTTTAAAGCCTTTAATATGCAAGGGATTTGGGATCAAATGATTGTGGATTTGGAATATGCGGTACAGCATGTAAAACCCAAAAGCCAGATTGCAATAGGTCAAGCACCTAAGGATGCTGTACGAATCCTATTGGCCAAGTACTATATGCTCAACTTACGTTTTGCCGATGCAGAACAATTAATGGATGATGTAATCAATGGCGGTGAATCACAACTTTTCACAGACGATATGATTCCATCTGATGTTTCTGAAGTAGAAGTAGCCAATACAGTTAACCCAAATACAGGAAATCCTCTCCCTGGAAGAAGTGGTTACGCCTCTGCAGATGCTGTCAATTACCTACACATGGACAAAGGTGCCCAAAAATCCAGTAATCCTGAAGGAATCTGGTTGGTCGTCAATGAACCATTTATTTTAGGTACCCAAGGAAGATCTGCAAGAATCAGAGCATGGGGACCAAACTTTGTAAGTACAAACCTTGGGGTTTGGGAGCCTGGTACTACCAGAACCGGTACTGATGTACAGCAATCTACTAGCGACGAAAGAGGTAGAATGATGAAAAAATGGGGTAGAGGTCAAGGATTTGCCAGACCTACCAATTATTCTCAATATGACATCTGGAACTTTAAAGGGAAAATTGACGAACAAGATTACCGTCACAAAGACTTGAACTGGTTTGAAATGGAGGATGTTTTGTACGACAACCCTTCTCTATTGGAAGACGGAAGTGAATATTATCTTGAGCCCCTTCGTTTGTATGATGACAATGGGAACTTAACTTGCCAGGATACCATCAGGTGCTGGTATGGTTATCCGAGGTACAAATTCTACTCTGTAAATCAACAAGACAGGCCTGACAGACAAGATGGAGGTAAAATGGACATGTACATCATGAGAATTGCCGAAGCTTATTTGGTAAGGGCTGAAGCACGCTTATGGCAAGACGATTTTGCCGGCGCAGCGGAAGACATCAACACCATCCGCCAAAGAGC
Source organism: Cyclobacterium sp. 1_MG-2023 (assembly GCF_030546805.1). Taxonomy (GTDB): domain Bacteria; phylum Bacteroidota; class Bacteroidia; order Cytophagales; family Cyclobacteriaceae; genus Cyclobacterium. The sequence goes on from NZ_JAUOPC010000023.1 coordinate 35,564, forward strand.
CAATGCAATCGACATGTATACTGTTGCTGATGTTCAGACAGACGGAATTGGTGCTGTACTCGACGAAAGAAACAGGGAATTATTCGGTGAAGAATACCGACACGATGAGTTGGTTCGTATTTCAGTGATTTTTGCCAAGAGTGGTAAAATGGCTTACAATGGCAAGACCTACTCTATCTCAGGTTCGGATATAGAAAAATCCATTTCAGCAGATAGTTTTTACTATGACAGAATGATGGAAAAAAACACTTTCTTTAGAGATGAAGTGCCATGGGCTACTTATAACACCACCAAATACACCATGGATCCTATGCATGTTTACTGGCCTGTTTATCAGCCATACCTAGTAGGTAATGTGGATGCGACCTTGAACCAAACTACCGGTTACAATGGTGCAGAAGACAATATTGAACCATTGGTTCATGTGGTTCAACCTGCAGGGGCTCCCAATGAGGACCCTATGAGAGCCATTGGTGAATAAAAGTTACCTTTAATAAATTAATTCCCCTGATGTCATCATTTCGTCAGGGGAATTTATTAATTTAAAGGGTCTAATTAGTTATAACTTCAATAATAAACCAATTTTGAATATGGATAAGGAATCATCAAGAAGATCCTTTATTAAGAAATCAGCAGTAGCCGGTTCAGCTGCCCTTATAGCACCTACCATTGTACCTTCAAGTGTATTTGGAGCCAATGACAGGATTAATGCGGCAGTTTTAGGTTTAAATGGTAGAGGGAAAAGCCATATCCAAGGCTTTATGTCACAAAAAAATGTTCAAATCAAGACGTTTTGTGATCCTGACATGAATATTCTTAAGGAACGTCAAAAAAGCTTTAAAGAAAAATACAATGCAGATGTAGTTCTTGAACAGGATCTGCGCAGGGTAATGGATGACAAAGACATTGATGTTATCAGTATTGCCTCCCCAAATCACTGGCATGCACTGACTACTATCTGGGCTTGTCAAGCAGGGAAAGATGTATATGTGGAGAAACCCGGGTCTCATAATATTTGGGAAGGTAGAAAAATGGTAGAAGCAGCCCATAAATACGATCGTATCGTACAACATGGTGTGCAACTTCGAAGTTCTCCTGCTGTTCAGGAAGCCATTCAACTGATCCGTGATGGCTATATTGGCAATGTTTACATGGCCAGGGGACTAGTTTTTAGATGGAGACCGAGCATTGGTGACAAAGGATTTTCTCCTGTACCAGAAGGATTGGATTATGATTTATGGACAGGACCGGCTCCAAAAACTCCATTTACAGAAAACCTTGTGCACTACAACTGGCACTGGAATTTTGATTATGGCAATGGAGATGTTGGTAACCAAGGAATCCACGAAACAGATCTTTGTATGTGGGGATTGGATGTAGGACTACCTACTAAAATCACTTCCATGGGTGGGAAATTCCTATGGGATGATGCCAAAACAGTACCGGAGGTATTGACATCTGTGTACAAATATCCTGATGAGAACAAAATCATTCAGTTTGAAGTAAGACCATGGTGTACCAATGCTGAAGATGGAGCTACTGTAGGTAATATTTTCTATGGTGACAAAGGTTATTTGGTAGTTGATGGATACGATAAATACCAAACATTCCTTGGAAAAGACAGAACACCTGGAAAATCAGGCAGCGATGGCGGAAAATCAGGTTCAGAAATGGATCGTGGAGCCGGTGGAACTGACGGTCACTTTGCTAATTTTATTGAGGCAGTTCGTAAGCATGATGCTTCCATCCTAAACGGCCCTGTAGAAACAGCTCACCTGTCTTCAGGGTTGGCTCACTTAGGAAATATAGCTTATCAATTGGATCGTGTATTGACGTTCAATCCAAAATCTGAGACTTTTGTCAATGATCCGGAAGCAGATGCCATGCTTACACGTAATTACAGACCAGGTTTTGAAGTTCCAGACAAGGTTTAAACAATCATAAATTAAAATATTGATTGCCTTTTTTGAAAAACCTGCCAGGAAAAATTATCCTGACAGGTTTTTCTTGTAAAGGGAATAAAAATAATATTTCAGATATAAACAAAGTTATCAAATGAAATACATAGCATTAGTAACAATAATGGCGATGAGTAGCAATTTTCTTAGCTTCGGTCAACAAGACAAAGAACCCATTGAAATTGAAGTAAACGAATCAGAGAAGAAAGTAGATGTAATGGTGGACGGTAAGCTTTTCACCTCATATATCTACCCGGACAATGTGATGAAACCCGTTCTTTGGCCGGTAATTTCTCCGGACGGAAATATGCTAACCAGAAGTTATCCTATGATTAATAAAGAAGGGGACAGAACCGATCATCCTCATCACGTAGGTATCTGGTTGAATTACGGAGATGTGAACGGACTTGATTTCTGGAACAATTCAGAAGCAATTCCTGCTTCAAAAAAAGATGGCTATGGTGCAATTGCCCACCAGTCTATTAAAAAAGCAAAAGGTGGAAATGGTAAAGCCACCTTGGTAACCAACTCACTTTGGAACGCTCCGGACAACACTTCTTTATTGGAAGAAAAAACCACTTTCACCTTCACTGCAGGTAAAGATATTCGAATCATTGACCGAACCACCACATTAAAAGCGCTGGTAGATGAGGTTAAATTTACAGATAATAAAGAAGGTATGTTTGCCATAAGGGTTGCCCGAGAGCTTGAATTGCCATCAGAAAAACCTACTACCTTAATGGATTCCCATGGAGTTGCAACCAAAGTAGACAAAATGGACAATACTTACGTGAAAGGCGACTATAAAAGTTCTGAAGGAATTACAGGAGGGGATGTTTGGGGAACCCGAGCAAGGTGGATGGAATTATCCAGTGAAGTTAAAGGTGAAGATGTTTCACTTATCATCATCGATCACCCAAAAAACCCCGGTTATCCTACCTACTGGCATGCCAGAGACTATGGTTTGTTTTCAGCCAATACCCTTGGTCAAAAAGCACTTTCTGATGGCAAGGATGAATTGAACTACTCCCTGAAAAAAGGAGAAAAAGCTACTTTCAAATACCGTTTGATAGTTACTTCAGGACACCTTAGCGAAAGTGAAATCAATGCTTTGGCAGATGAATACGCTAAAAAGTAATTCAAAAAACCATTAATACTTAACTCATCCCAATGGATAATAATCAATCAAGGCGTAGCTTTATTCAAAAAAGCCTTGCTGCAGGTATAGGACTCTCCTTTTTAGAACCTGCTGCAGTATTTGCCAAAAAACCCAAAATGAATCTTGGCCTGGTAACCTATCAATGGGGAAAAGACTGGGATCTCCCTACCCTACTGGCTAATTGTGAAGAAGCCGGGTTATTAGGTGTGGAATTACGTACCGAACATGCACATGGCGTAGAAACAAGCCTTTCTGCTCAAGAAAGAAAGGAAGTAAAAAAGCGCTTTAAAGACAGTCCTGTAAAATGTTTAGGCTATGGTTCAAACTATGCTTATCACTATACTGACCAAGCTCAAGTCAGAGAAAACATCGAAGGGACAAAAAATTATCTTCAACTATGTAAAGACATTGGTGCCAGCGGAATCAAGGTAAAGCCTAACGGATTGCCTGCAGAGGTTTCCAAAGAGAAAACCATTGCGCAAATAGCCCAATCCCTTAACGAAGTAGGAAAAACAGCCAGTGACCTGGGACAATTGGTTCGGGTGGAAGTTCATGGGAAATTAACCCAGCAACTGCCCAATATGAAAGCTATATTTGATCAGGTAACTGAAAAAAGTGTGAAGGTTTGCTGGAATTCTAACGACCAAGATTTAATGGCCCCGGGATTGGAAGCCAACTTCAACTCAGTTAAAAAATGGTTTGGTGACACGGTTCATATCCGTGAGTTAAATGAGGGGAATTACCCTTACCAAGAGTTGATGAAGTTGTTTTCAGACATGAATTATAAAGGTTGGATTCTATTGGAAGCACGCACATCCCCTGCAGATAGGGTAGCTGCCATGAAAGAACAACTGGAAATATTCAATACCATGCTGGCCAATGCCAAGTAAATATTTGAAATGACGAAATGTCTGAATTGGGAGTAAAAAAGTTTGCTAATTTAAGCTGCAACACTTTCCGTTTCATTAGTCATTTGATGCAAAGAGTATAAAAGGTCCTTATTAGAATAAAGGATTTCTTTTATACTCTTTTTTTTTATTATTTACAGGAAACAAAATCCCAAAAGCGGAGTTTAGATTGCCACACCCCTTCCCTGATCAGCCCCTCCAAAATGGTTCGCTTTGACGATCTTGCTTTGACGACTTCAATTCTATCCAATAACCTGAAACCGGTTCCTGAGCGGAACCGAAGGAGTAAGTATTATGAACACCTTAACCTATGGCTTCGACTCCGCTCAGCCGCCGGAATTCAATTTCGCAATAGTACCAGGTTTCGACATAGCTCAGCCGCGGGAATTATGGATTTTTTTTAAGGATTGATCTGATTCTGGGTAATAAATTCAATTTCATTTTTATACCTATTTTTCACACGGTCAGCGCTTTAACCGGTTCCTGAGCGGAGCCGAAGGAGTAGGTATTATGGACACGTTAACCTATGGCTTCGGCTCCGCTCAGCCACCGGCAGTTTGGACTTCGTTCCGCCACTGGAAAGAGTTACTGAAATAACAGCCTAAATCGATTTGTCTTAAATTGAATATGCTCATAAAATCCCCCTAGCCCCCTTTATAGAAAGGGAGAGTTGGATGCTTCTAAATTAACTTTTGTAGTAAACTATTTCGCTTTCTCAGCGCAATAAATAAAAATCCAACTATGACTTCTAATTTTTGAAGTCCCGCTGCCGCCAAGGAGAGAACAGACCTGAAAGATCTGAACAATAATAACTGTGGGTGGCAACCTACGGGAAGATGAAACTACCCTACTCTCAACACTGAAGGTGTTGAACATACCGTTTCGAGGACTCACTCGTTCAACCCGCTCCGGGGTTGGGAAATT
>NZ_JAUOPC010000024.1 GCF_030546805.1 Cyclobacterium sp. 1_MG-2023
TAGTTCATAAAAAATGCCAGACCGGATTAAACCAGCCTGGCTTCTCGTCGGGGTGACAGGATTTGAACCTGCGACCCCTTGCACCCCATGCAAGTACGCTACCGAGCTGCGCCACACCCCGAGAATTATTTAATTTCTACTATTTCTTTTTTATTCGAAGTCTCAACTGGTGACCCTCCTGACCTTTGTCAGGATACGCTACCGAGCTGCGCCACACCCCGAGATTACTCTTAAGAATCCTTTTATTGCTTTAAAAGGAAAGGCAAATTTAATCTATTTTCAATTAATTAAAAGAGATTCGATTCAAAAATAACTTTTAGAATTAGATTTAAAGTTAGACAAGAAAAAGTAGGGTGAATGATGAAAATTTTTATTTCTATAAGTGGTTGATTCTGAATGAGGATTTATTTTTTTCAAAAATAAATTAAAAAAACCATCATCTCATATTTGGAAAAAAATAACTTACCTGTTATGTTTGCATCTCAATTAAGGCAAAGGCCTAAAAAGAAAAGCAAATTCCTCCTTAGCTCAGTTGGTTAGAGCATCTGACTGTTAATCAGAGGGTCCTTGGTTCGAGCCCAAGAGGAGGAGCAAAAGCCAACACAGAAAGTGTTGGCTTTTTTTATTATGGATCAGTTTTTTGTCTATATCTTATATTCTTTCAGTTCGGGCAAAAGCTTTTTCCAAAGCTATAATAGTGTAAAAAAAAATAGCAGTGGAAAATTTTCTCACTGCTATTTTCAGATTGGTAGTCTAATGTATGACTGCCTATTTTACCAATAGTCCAAGTTCGGCTATTGCAGCAAAACCATGCCCTCCGGCAATTCTTTTGGCTTCAAGTTTTACAAACCTGGTTTCTATAGGCTTTTTGAAGTCATGCCTTCTCAAGGTGGGGTCGTTGATTAGGTTTCCAAATTCAAAACGCTCCAAAAGTTTCCAGTTAGATCCATCTGAGCTATAATAAATATTTCCTAAGGCTATCATCCCTTCTTTGTCTGCTGAAGGTGGCAAATAGGTAAAACCTGTTATCGTGAGCGAGGTACCTAAGTCTACCGTAAGCTGTTGTCCACCATTTTCACTTCCCTTTGCCTTATAATAAGTTTCTTTATTGCCGTCAATTGCTTTGGAGGCTTCATGATCATTTTCAGAAGAACTTGCGCCTACAATTTTCCAGTTGGCTTTAATAGCGCCAAAGAGGGCTTTAGCTATGGCACCACGATCATTTTTACCAAATGCCGTAGCTTTTACTTCTCCATTTTTCAATTGAAAAGGCCCTTCATATAGCCTAGATTCGGTGTTTGGCTCAGTACCGTCTAGGGTGTACCTAATGCTTAGGTCTTTGTTCAGGCTTCCAGCGATATCTTGCTCATAGGTTTTCCAGCCAAAATCTACTTTTTTGGGCTCAATATTAACCATGCCTTTTAGACTTCTTTCTATGTTTAATTGTGGAGGACGTGTTTCGTAATAGTAAGCTGCCACTTTATTGATGGCCGGAATATACCTTTCTTCATCTACTGTAATCCGAAGTTTGTTTGTACTAACTTCTGGAAATCGGAGGATATTTTTATAGCCTATATTGTAACCATGGGCTATTTCTTTCCATTCATCATCAAGTAAAGCTTCCAAAGAGAAGGCTGCCACTCGCTCACCATGAGACCTGATGGCTTCTTGAATGATTAATCGATTAATCTTTTCAGAGGCTTTCAAGCTTATTTCAAATGATTTGGACTGGTCTAGTAAAAGATAGCTTTGGTCATCATTGTCCAGCACTTCTTTAGGTCCTTGGGCACCCATTAGTAAATCTTTACTGTAGGTATTTCTTATTCGCTTTCCTACTTCCTCAAGCACTTTTACATCTCTTTCAGGAAAAATGCCCTGGGTGTTGGGAGGGATATTAAGCAGAAAGATTGAGTTACCTCCAACAGCTCTTTCATACATGTCAAAAACGTCATCAGCACTTCTAACTCCTTGTTCGTTATCGTTTCGGTAAAACCAACCTTCTCTTATGGAGGTATTCGTCTCGGCAGGTTGGTAATGTAAATAATTGGCTTTGGATAATTTTTCCAAACTGGCAACATCTTCTCCCGTGATGTCTGCAAAGCGGTTCATCTGATTGGGGTTTTCCTGATAAGGGATGACATTCCATTCTATTTCTCGGGTTTGTCCGGATTCGTTGCCACACCACCTGATGTCTTGTCTGCCAAAAATCACAGCCTCAGGAGCCAGTTTTCTGATTAGGGTTTTCCAAGAAGAGTAATCATATGTCTGGCCACCTTTTCTTTTAGGGTGGGCACCGTCAAACCAGACCTCTTTTATAGGGCCATATTCTGTTAGTAATTCAAAAAGTTGGTTTAGGAAGTATTCATTGTAATCATCTACTTCGAATTCGAAAGTAGTTTTATTTTCAAATGGTCTTCCTTTTACAGCTCTGGGGATGGTTCTTTTCGTTTTTTTGCTGAGATTTCCATACAGGCCTGTAGGGTTTTCGATCTGGTACAAATCGGCGGGGGACAGGTATACTCCAAGGTCAAGACCATATTTTTCGCAAGAGGCAGCAAGGTCTTTCAGTACATCACCTTTGCCATTTCTAAAACCGGTAGACATCAGGCCGTGTGAGGTATATCTTGATTGCCATAAAACAAAGCCATCATGATGTTTGGCCGTAAAGATCACCTTGGTCATGCCGGCAGCTTTCATCGCTTTACACCATTGGTCGGTATCAAGTTCTTTTAAATCAAATACAGTAGGATCCTCCATGCCGGAACCCCATTCTTTGGCTGTGAACGTATTCGGACCAAAGTGAACAAAAGCAATGAATTCATCTTTGAGTGCATTGTATTGGTTTTCTGTGGGGATTACATGGGCTGCCTTGATACGGATACTGTCTTTGGTGTCGTCATTGTCGATGCTATAAGTAGATTTAGGTTCCAGTAAAAGACCATCATCAGAAGGACTGCAGGAAAAAGACAGAAGCAGGCAGAGGCCTAATAGTAATTGCGTCGGCTTCTGTAAGGTTAAGGGTAATTTCATAATGGAGGTTAGGTTATTTTTTTATTTAAAAAGTCAAACATAATAAAAAAATTTATTTTTCTTTAAGGGGTTTGATCTTATATTAGGTTTGATTCCTTGGGAGGTAAATAATATTTTTCTACCTTGGATTTTCGGAGTACATCCCCTCACTTTCATAATACGAAACGAACGAATTTATCAAGGGCGTAGGGAAAGTGGGAGAAACCAGAAGAACAGGAGCATATTAAATTTGCAGAAAAATATTGACTATCGTATGAATGATAGGGAATGTGTATTGATTTGAATGGTAGGGAGTTGGTGCTCAATATGATTATAAAATAAGTACATCTATAAAACAAATGAAAATGCAGTTAAAAGTTTTTTTAGCCTTCCTATTGGCCTGCTTTAGCTATCAATCCATAGCTCAGGAAATAGACATTAAACCCTATCTACAAGATGTAGAGCCCAATTCTGCCATAGTAATGTGGCAAACATCAGAAGGAGAAGAAAGTATTGTAGAGTGGGGTACTAGTCCCAGTCTAGGTAATAAAGCAAAAGGTACATCTGAAGCCATCAATTTTGACGATGTACGCGTTCATACTGTTAAGATCAAAGGTTTAGAACGCTTCACAGAATATTATTATCGGGTACGGACCGGAGATGCGCTGTCAGATGTTTTTCAATTTAAAACACCACCTTTCTCGAATGACGGGGAAGATTTTAGGATAGTGGCAATGAGTGATATGCAATATGACTATAATCAACCTGATAAATTCAGTGAAGTATTGAATGAAGGGGTTATTGGCTATCTAGAAAAAGAGTTTGGTGGATCTTTGCCTGACAACCTGGCAATGGTACTTATACCTGGAGACTTGGTTCAAAGGGGATCTGTATTTCACCAATGGAAGGATCATTTTTTTAACCCGGCGGAGAAATTGTTTTCTGAAGTTCCAGTATATCCTGTGCCCGGGAATCATGAAAGAAATTCGGTGTATTACTTTAAATATTTTAGTTTACCCGAGAATGGTACTCCAGCCTATGCAGAGCATTGGTGGTACAAAGACTATGGCAACACACGTGTAATTGGTTTGGATTCTAATGATGGTTACAGGAATTTATCTGAACAACTTGATTGGTTAAAAGAATTACTTGCAGACACTGAGAAAGACGATAAAATTGATTTCGTTTTTGCGCAATTACATCATCCTTTTAAATCAGAGCTTTGGATTCCCGGTGAAGAAGATTTTACAGGGAAAATTGTAAAAGAATTGGAACAGTTTTCAACCAAAACCGGAAAGCCTAGCATTCACTTTTTTGGGCATACACATGGCTACTCAAGAGGGCAATCAAGAGACCACAAACATCTTTGGGTAAATGTTGCTTCCGCGGGTGGCGCAATTGACAATTGGGGCGAATTTGAAGGTAGGGATTACGATGAGTTTACCGTTACGCAAGATGAGTACGGATTTGTTATGGTGTCAGTCGATGGTGATAGAAATGATCCAAAATTTACCATGAAACGTATCAGTCGTGGCAACACCATTGAGCATAGAGAAAATGAATTGAGGGATAGCATTACGGTTTGGAGAAAGGAACGCAAGCCAAATACACCTACAGCCCTTTCACCTGATGAATCTGGGGTTTCTATAACGGGTGCCATTTTGAAAGCAGGACCATTTAAAAGCGATTATTCAGGCACCTTTCACGCAGCCTCCCATTGGCAGATGTCAAAATCAAAGGATTTCGGAAAATTAGAATTTGAGAGTTGGCAACAATTTGAAAACTGGTACTATAAAGAAAACCGACAAAAAGATGATGACTTAACCGATGAAAAAACGGAACGATTGAACCCCAATACTACCTATTATTGGCGGGTTCGCTATCGGGATCAAAACCTAAATTGGAGTGATTGGTCTGAGGTTAAGGTTTTCGAAACAGAAAAGTAAAGATAAGCCTTAGTTCATAATCAATAGATTCCATTTGTCTCACCTGTAAATAATTGACTGGAAAAAAGGGCATGTCAGGTCTTTAATATTACCGATTTAAAAGGCGCTAACCCAAGAAAATTTCTCGTCAATTATTTGCATTTTTTCATTGTTCAAGAATTCAATATATGCCAAGGCAACAGGTGATAATTTTTTTGACTTTAGCCATATTAAGTTCCACTCTGTACTCAATGGTAAACCTTTGACAGGGATGATTTGTAAGTCCTTATTGCTTAACTCACTTCTAATGCCTATAAGGGGCATTATAGAGCAGCCCAAACCTGATATTACAGCTTGTTTAACGGCTTCGTTGGAAGTTAATTCCATTTTTTTTCGGGCCGAATAGCCATTTTTCGCTACAAAGGTCTCCATGGCGTTACGTGTTGCGGAGCCTTGTTCTCTAAATATCAACGGCATTTCTTCAAATAGCTTTTTCTTAGGTATGCTTTTTTTTATTTCCAAGTTGCTACTTGAGACATAGTATAGCTTGTTTTCCATTAAGGCTATTTTATTGATCTTAAGTTTTTTAGGGAGTACAGATACTAAGGCGAAATCGACCTCGTTCAATTCCAGACTTTCCAAAACACTTGACTTATTCGTCACATCCATTGTCAAATCAACACCCTTGTTTTGCTTTATAAATCCTGATAAAAAATAGGGCATGACATATTTTCCGGTAGAAACAATAGAGATTTTTAATCGACCGGAAAGTTGCCCTTTGTAGGCAAGGGTTTTATAATTTATGGCATACACCTCGTTAAGGATTTTCTCTGCAGCATTTGCGATCTCCATTCCGAAGTCAGTGATATAAAGCTGTCTTCCGACTACCTCCGTAAGTGGGATAGGAAATTGATCTTGAAAATTTTTTAGCTGAATAGAAACTGCTGGTTGAGTCAAATGCAATGCTTCTGAAGCCTTAGTAATGCTCTGTAAATCAGTTATTTTAAGAAAAATTTGAAGCTGGTGTAAGGTGTAATTCATAAATATATTTAATGTATATCATAACAAATATAAATAAAAATTAATGATTTTAATAGCTAATCTTTGTGCTGTCAAATGGAAATAATATTGTTTAAACCTTTAAAATTTTAGATAAAATGGACGCCAAAGAAAGTGCTCAATTAGAAAAGACAACGCAAACAATCCAATTGGTAAAAGGAGAGTTTACTCCTTCGGAAGCCGCGCATGTATTGATGGCTTTGATTGATGAAAAAATCAACTTTCACAAAATACAAAGACTCCAGGTTTGGGAAGGGGATCACAAGTCCAAGACAGAGCAACTGGATGGGAGAATTTTGGAATTGGAAAAAGAAAAAGGGATTGCCAGAGAGTTTATCAATAATAGAAGAGCCCTAGGTTTAAATGTAAGGATCAACGGTATTCTAGAAATTACCATAGCGAAATAAAGTCTAACTAAATGCTTTGCAACTCGAATATGGAATTTTCAAAATCAGCAATTGTAGGCTTGGCAGTATCCGGCATCTTGATCGCAATATCTCAATACAATGAATACATTTTCTCCAACCAGGTTTTACCCTGCATTTATATTCTTGGGATAGGTTATGGTCATAAAATTCTGGCAGTAATCACTACTGATCCAAAGGAATCTTTTCCTAAAAAAAAGGCATAAGCATATTTGGATGTGGTGATTCCTGCATCGTAAAGTGAGCGGGAAATGAAAATAAAAATCAATAAAAAATATTATGATACCTCAAACAAACGCGCATTTATCCTCTATACAAAATGGCATGGACAAAACGATTGACGCAAAGAAGTCAATTGCTGTTCCATTGGTCACCATTATAAATTGGTCCCTGTTTCTCGGAAACGCCATATTTCTTGTTTTCAATTACCCTAATATTCCTGAGTGGAATTGGGCTGGTATCTTCAGGATCAATGGTTTTACAATTTTAATATGGACTACGGTAACTATTTTTAGTAGTATTGTTTGTAGTTATGCAAGCAATTACCTGACAGGTTTTAAATATCATGCCAGATTTATGTGGCTTTGCCTTGGGTTTACTTTGGCAGTTATGCTTCTTGTCATGGCCAACCATGTTTTCCTTTTGATTTTTAGTTGGTGGATCATGGGGGTTTTTATGTCTCAATTGATTGGCATTGACAAAGCATGGGGAGAAGCACGTGAAGCTTCTAAATTTACTTTAAGGTACTTTATTACAGGTACCTTTTTTTTAGCCATAGGGCTTCTGATATTGGCTTTCTTTAGCGGGCAATTTACAGTAAGTGGGCTTTCAACAGCTGTCAGTGGATTACCCTTATATATTTTAATACCATCTGCGCTTAGTATTATTGCAGCTGCTGTTGTTCAGTCCGCAATGTATCCATTTCACCGTTGGTTGCTTTCAGCAATGACAGCCCCAACACCTGCCTCAGCACTTATGCACGCCGGCTTTGTTAATGGAGCAGGAATTTTGTTGACCCTCTTTGCCGGCTTATTGTTTGCCTCCAATACCTTTAGCATTCTGTTTGTCATCGGAGGATTTACTGCCATTATTGCTCAGTTTACAAAATTGCTGCAAGTCAATGTCAAGCAAAAGTTAGGCTGCTCTACCATTGCCCAAATGGGTTTCATGATCATGCAATGCGGCTTGGGGTTCTTTAATGCCGCAGTGGTTCATTTAATTCTACATGGGTTCTATAAGGCATACCTGTTTTTGTCCTCCGGAGAAGAAATAGCACAGACAAAACCTGAGCGGCCAAAACCATTAAGAATCCGACCATTGCAAGGAGTAGTTGTTTTATTGTTTGGAGGGCTGGGAGCTTATCTGTTTGCAAGCTGGACCGGAAAAGGACTCTTGCTAAATAGTGGCTTGTTGCTAACGATCATTGTGGCCATTACAGTAGGTCAGGCAACTTACAATATAGTGAAGGAGCAAAGTCTTTCCATAATGCAGAAAATAGTAGTGCCGCCACTACTTTTTATGGTGGGAATAGGTATTTACGCCTTGATTTACAATGGCGTAACCGTACTTATGGCGGGTATGGCTAAGGTTTCGGAGCCTTTACCACTGACATCGACACAAATCATTTTTGGTGCGATTTTTCTAATCGGCTTTTTCATTATGAAACTTGGGGTTTATAAAAAGTTCCCTTGGGTTTATGTCAAATTGATGAATTTGTCTCAACCGAATAAAAAATCAGTTCTAATGTATAAATCAAAATCAATATGAACCAGTATCTATTAAGCAGTATTGATAAAGCCGCAGAAGTAATAGGCAAAACCTGGCCTTTGTACACTTTCGTTGCTTCAAATCCTCTGTCAGGATATGAAAAAGCGACTTTTTTGGATGCTGTTAGTTCAGCCCATAAACAATTCAATGCCAATGCATTTCCGGCAGCTCATATTTATCGTCAGGCATTGGAAAAGGAAGATATTGATTTGAAGGTTCTGGTGCATCTTTTAAAAGAAAATGGTTTATCCGAATGCCCGGAAAAATACCTCAAATTGTTGGAGGGGCACCAAGCCGACGAAGAAGTGAATGGGACCCATAATGTGGATCGTTTAATGGTAAAATGGTTGTCCGCCTTTATGGATGAAGGACTTGCAGAATGGGAAATGCCATATAAAAGTGAAGGTTTTTATACTGCATGGAGACTGTTAGTTATCTACGATTCAGAGCTAGGGGCTACTTCATTGAAAGAAATTCCAAAAACGAGCGCGGCAGCATTGAATCAATTGTTAAGCGAATTACCTGAAAGTGATTATGTAGAGATATTTAGCCACCAAATGGCAGCACTTCCCGGATGGACGGGCTATATCAAACACCGTACGGAATCCAATTCTGATTGGCAGCAAGAATTTCCGATTAATTTGATGGATTATTTAGCTGTACGATTATGGATTTCCAAAAAAATGAATGTACCCATTTTACCGGAAGGAAATGAAGCTCATTCGGACTCTTTTCTACTTAAGCTTCAATACATATGGCTTAAAGCCTGGGAGCAAAGTTGGCAAAATCAATTGGTCATAAGCTTGGAGAATGGTGCTAATATTACCCAATTTAAGGGGGAACCGGCTCTCGCAGATGCTCAGATGGTGTTTTGTATTGATACCCGGTCTGAATTAATCCGACGACATGTAGAGTCCGCAGGAAATTATGAAACTTTTGGTTATGCTGGTTTTTTCGGTATAGCCATGGATTACCAAAGTTTGGAGGATGGCATTTCGAGAAAATCTTGTCCGCCCATTGTGGCTTCTGCTTATACGGTTTCGGAGTCGGCACAAGTGGACAAAAAAGGACAGTTTCTATCCTATGAAAAGAAAAACGAGCGCATGGGATTTTGGGATTATTTTCTCAAACGGATGAAAAATATGCTGCCTTCAGCTTTTGGGTATGTCGAGGGATCAGGTGTCTTTTATGGGTTGTCGCTATTGGCGAGAACAATAATCCCTGGGTCAATTTACAGAAAGAAACAGAAGAACCTTTCTCAGATGGAAGCCATTTGCCAACCTGATATCATGAATATAACTCAAAAGACCACGGATCTTCCTAATGTTTCTTTGGAAGAAAAAGTGTCCATAGTTAAATCAGCCTTTGACCTGATGGGCTGGAAAGAATTTGCCCCTTTGGTCTTATTTGTAGGACATGGAAGTCATTCTGCTAATAACCCTTTTGGTTCGAGTTTAGATTGTGGGGCCTGTGCAGCAAGTCCCGGAAGACACAATGCACGAATGCTAGCTAAGCTGGCTAATTTGTTGCATGTAAGAAAGGCTTTGGCTGAAATTCACGAGGTTTTTATTCCAGAGAATACGTTATTCTTAGGGGCAGAGCACAATACTACAACAGATGAGATTGTATTGTTTGACTCGGAAGCACCAGAGACACATCAAATGCTTATAGAGGATTTGAAGGTTAACCTTTGGAAAGCACAGCAAAGTGCCACAAAAAACAGACTTGGTACCAATGGGGATAGTCTTTCTAAGGCCCAAGAAAAAGCAAACAATTGGGGGGAAACACGTCCGGAATGGGGCCTAGCCAAAAATGCTGGCTTTATTGTGGGTCGGCGAGAATTGACCAAAAACACGAACCTAGACAGTCGTTGCTTCCTTCATTCTTATGATTGGGAATTGGATACTACCGGAAAAGCCTTGGAAAGCATCATGCAGGGGCCCATGGTGGTGACCCAGTGGATCAATAGCCACTACTACTTTTCTACAGTGGATAACAATGCTTACGGAGGAGGTTCTAAAATCACTCACAATATCACAGGCAAATTTGGTGTGGTACAAGGGAATGGGGGAGACCTCAAAATTGGGCTTCCGCTTCAATCTTTGTACAGTTCCGATAATGACATGTATCATCAGCCTTTGCGATTGACCGTGACCATTCAAGCTCCCATCAATCGGGTAGCAGATATCTTGGAAAGAAACAATCACCTGAAATCACTTCTTGACAACGAGTGGATTTACCTTTTGGTGATGGATCCTGAGCAGAAAAATAAAGTATTTAAGTACAAAAACAGTTTAAAATGGGAGGTTGCTTCACGTACGAAATATAGTGGTACCCAAAAAACCTTTCATGCATCAACTTTAACAGAACTTGCAGTTTAAATAGGAAATGAGTGAGTATGACCATTTTCATGTTAATGGTCATACTCATTTTATACTGTGGTTAACGCTAAATGATAAGCGAATGCTTTCTTAATTTTATGTGGATATTCAGGATTTCTGTAAAAAGTTAAGTTTCCGATTTCTGTTATTAACACAGTGCTATAAAAAATGAAATGAAGTAATTCCGATAAAAAGATTTTTTATCGGAAATTAACAGTGAATAAAAAGAATTATTTTAGGTAAAATCCATACGATTAGTAGGGGGATTATAAGAACTTCATTGCATTAATTTTAAATAGCTAAGCTATCTCTTTTATCCCGTTTTTTTGCCAATAATTTGATGATTCAAATGTGGAAAGAAGACTTAATTTGATTCCTCCTTTAAAATTTTAATATGCCTTTTTAACCGCTCCAAATCCAGTTCCAGCGTTCCGTTATATACGCCCCTAATATAACCTTCTTTATCTACCAGAATAAAGTTTTCGGTATGGATAAAGTTTTCAGGGTCCTGCGTTTTTGTGAAATTCTCATCTGCGAAATAGCCGTTTCTGGCAATATCATATATGGCCTCTTTTGGACCGGTGACCAGGTTCCACTTGGAGTCCTCTATATCATTTTCTAAGGCATATTTTTTTAATACAGGTACGCTGTCATTCCAGGGCATCACTGAATGAGATAGCAGCATAAGGTCAGGGTCATGGTTATAGGCTTCCTGCAAGAGACCCATATTGGCTGTTAATTTTGGACAAATACCCGGGCAAATGGTAAAAAAGAAATTGGCCACATAATTTTTCCCTGCATAGGTTGCATTGGTAATGGTGTCACCATTTTGATTTAAGAAAGAAAAGGAGGGAATACGGTGCACTTTTGTGTCCCAATCAGGTGTGAAATCTGCTGCATTGAAATAGGGCAACCCGGTTTTTTCTATGGCCGTATTTTCACTTGTTTTTACTTTTGCTTCTTTGCATGAAAGCCCCATTCCAAGGATTAGTAAAAAGGATAAGCTATTGATTTTAATTGATCTCATCGTTTTTCGCTTCTACCGGATTGCATTTTTTTAGCCCAATAAGCCCAAAACGTTCTCCATTTTGAACAACATAATTGGCTTTTATCCGCCCATCTTCTTGCCAGAGTTTCTGGCTGCCACTTTCTTTTCCATTCACATAATTGAAAGCCATGAATTTTTGTCCGGAGGAGTACCATTCAGTTATCCTTCCATTGTATTGCCCATTGTTATTGAAATGGTATTCAAATTTCAGGTTTCCATTCGGCCACCAGGCCTTATGGATGCCTACTTTATGCCCTTTGGAATAGCTCCTTGAAATAGCCAAGGTTCCATCCGGATACAACTGTTTTTCTTCTCCTTCCTTTCTTCCCTTGCTGTATTGAACAAGGGACTGCTGACTTCCGTCCGCATAGGAGGCGCTGAGTTGTCCACTAAACAAATCGTCTTTGTAAAAGAGTTGCCCATTTTTCAGATGCAATTGAGGATCGGAAGCGTCTAGCCGCACTTTTTCCTCCCTACAGGAAGTCAAACAGCAGAACCACAAAAGGAACAAAATGGCAGGTGAAATTTTAAAACGCATTATCTTGTGATATTACCGGGGGTGCCAAAATATCCGCTACCATTGAGGTAAGGGTCTTCGCTAGTAATATGGTAATGGTAAATGCCCTCCGGAAAATCTGTGGTTTCCGAAAAGTGTCCATGGAAAGCATCAAGGTCATCATTGGTAACGATATGATCCCCTTCCACCGGCCCGTATACGGGGAGGCCATCTGCCAAAAGTCCTAAAAACGCATCTTTACCAAATTCATTTGTCAGGTATACAGGTTCTATATGGTAATGGTATTGTCCGGTCCCTTGCGGGTGGCCGAGCCATTGATCAAATGAATTGATCTCAGTGGTTAGTGGGAGGTCAGGTCCGGCGTATTGATTGTAAAAAACCACCCCATTTCTGGAAATGCCAATGGCACCAAGAGGTGTAGCTTCCTTAACTGTTGCCTCTGATGGATATAGGGGGATGGTAAAAACAATATTTTGCGGAGCAATTGTATTGGGATTTTTACGGTAACTAGGGTTACTGCCGGTGTATTCGCTATATAATGCATTGCCGGCAGGCCAGTAAGGACTTGTATGGTTAGGTAGGTCCTGAGTAGTAAAAATCACAAAATCACCGGCAATTTCATAAGAAAGGCCAGTACCCTCAAATTTATCCAAGATAGGACTAATGTCATATGTTGCTGTGTTTACTTCTTTTTCCATTTCCTCCATTTCTTCCATCTCACTGGAACAGGCCATGATGAATCCCAAGATAAAAAGAGAAACAGGAATTGATTTTTTTATAAAAGTCACCATGTGATTTTAATTTGTTTAAAGCATGAGAAAATACCTGACTAAAATGGGTAATGATAAAAGCATTAATTTGGGCTTCCCAATTAAGTCTGCTCATGTTTTAGACATGTTTACTAGGATAAAGTTTAATTTCCTGCGCTTTTAATTTATAGGGAGTAGTTTTTTCTGCTTTAAGTAAAATACTATCAATACAACCAGTAGAATTCCGCTTATCCAATATTGCAAACCAGAAGGAATTGTTGTTTGCTGAAAAAGGCCCAAGATTAAATTTGACTCCTGGGGCACAAACGCAGACCCTTCCAGACGTAGGCTTGCAGAATGTTGGTTTTCGTTGTTTAGAATGAATTGGTTATTGGTCATCCCTTCACTAAGCACCATAAATATGCTTTGATTTCGATTGATTCCCTTAAAACTAGGGTTATTTACTTCAAGCGATTCCATGATTTCGGGCACTCCTTCAACCTGAAAAAAAACATTGGTTTCATGGCCTAATTGTACCGCTCCTTTTTGGAGCAATAAATCTGCATCCCCATTGAATTGAATGGCAATGTTTTCTTTTAAATAATTAATGACCAATTCCTTAAACTCATCTGCCGTAGCGAATGCGTTTTCTCCATAATTTTGTTTGATCACATATTCAAAGGAGGTCAAGGGAGACCTTACTTGAAGAACCCAACTATGATCTGCCTTTTCGGCTAAAATTATTGAAGATATAGCTGGTTGGTGAGCCTGTGCCATCCCTGCCCAGATAAGTAATATGAAACTTGCAATCCATCTAATCATTTTTTCTCTAATTTTAATTTACGTAAGCCCCGGCCAAGCAGTTGATGAAATTGTTGTTACCGGCAGCATCTACATGATAATGATATCCTCTTGTTTCATCGTAGTGGCCCCTACATTCGTCAAGATCGGTAGGTTCTTCACCGTCCTCATTGAGCTGGGTGTGAATGCTGTGTCCATCCATGGCATAGCCAATCATGGGAGCATGTCCGTCTACCTGTGAAACCTCAGTACTAATGCCCGTAGCTGCATGGTAATGGTAGCCTTGGTGTACATTGATATGTCCACCAGCATCGTCAAAAGGTGCCAAGGTATAGGCTGAAAGAATGGCATCGGTAGGGGCAGCTGCAGAAAATTCAATTCCATTAAAGGCAATTCCCCTGACAGTTGGCCCGGTAGCGCCAAAAGGACCTCCCCCCATAGCAAAATTACTTGAACTGCTTTGTTTCACCGGAGTAACAGGTATCACCCAAGTTTGTGACAGGTCAGTGATATAGGAAGGTAAACATTCTACACAAAAATTTTGATATTCGGCACCTACATTGGGATTGGCTGCATTGATACAATCTTCTTCCGTATTGGTAATGTAAATATCCCCATTGGCGTCATACATCATCCAAGTGTCGTCATTGTAAAAGGAAGCTAAGTTCTCAATGAACTCACCATCAACATCATAAACCTGCCCACTTTCCAGCCAAATCCCGCCAGCCTCTTCTCCATCAGCGATATTGCTGGGACACCATGGCCCCATTTGATGATCTGAAGCGGTACTTGTAGTTACTATTTGGTAACAATCCGTTTCTGTACCATCGGATAATGTACATGGTATAGTAGTTACCGTGGTACCATCAATGAAATTAGAGGCAACTACTTCTAACACCACCCCGTTTGAATTCACAATGTCCTGTTCGTCATCGTTGTTGTCGCAAGAAGAAAAAATCGCCAATGCTCCTATGATCAGGAAGCTTAATCTTAAATTCACCATAATTATTCTGTTTAAAGCCTTTGGATTTGTACTTGTATAGACGTAAACCAGTTTTTATTCCCTCGGACCCTGTGAAATAATTTGTTGAAACCCTGGATAATTGGAAGGGTGGAGAAAAATTAATAAATGTTTTTCCTATAAAGTTAATTTATAACCAAAAATAAATTGATTTAAAAAATTCATAGTTAATATACCAATTAATCCTTTAAAAACCTAAATTAAAAATTTATCAGAGTGCTGATAATGAGTGGGATGTGTGGGGATTTCGATTGGTGTTAGTTGGAAATGAGGATTCGTATTTTCGGAATTTCTGACTAGGGAAAAAGCATCCATGGGTAGCGTCTTCCGTTGAGATTTTGTCAGCATTATTGCAGAAAAAAAGGCAACAATACCGCCAAAATCGGGACGTAAAACCTATCTAATTTCCAAGGGTTTTCACCCTTGGCTACAAAAATGCCACCCCTATTGGGGTTTAGGGAATGTAGTGACTATACCGTCAATCTCTGCTTGTAACTGCGAATCCATTTTTTGGGGACTATAGCGGAGGGAATGGGCGTGGCAGTCCCTCGCTTTAGGTGAATTTCTGACAGGAAAAAAACCTCAATGGGTCGCATCTTCCGTTGGGATTTTGTCAGCATTGTTGCAGAAAAAAGGCAAGAATGCTGACAAAATTGTAATCTAAATGTTGTTTTTATTAGGGCCTGATGCCCTGTCTATGTTATTTCGCTTCCCTTGGTGCTGTGGAGTTCGGCGCGATTAAGCTTCCATTAATCTATGAGGATTTATGTAAAAATGAAAAGCATTAGATGGAATTATGATATAGGCTTTGCAGACTTTACTCCGCCTGCCCTGATTTTTTGTTGATGGGAAAAGTTTTCTCCTAATAATAGAAAGTCTATTTCCTAATTCGGACCGGATTTACATAGGCACCTGAAAGGCAATTGATGAAATTGTTTTCTCCGGGAGCATCAACATGGTAGTGATATCCTCTGGTTTCATCGTAATGGCCTCGGCACTGGTCCAAATCTGTAGGTTCATTACCATTTTCATCGAGTTGTGCGTATATACCATGACCATCCATGGCATATCCTATGGAAGGTGCATGTCCATCAGCCTGAGCGATCTCGGTGCTTATCCCTGTCGCGGCGTGGTAATGATAACCCTGGTGTACGTTGATGTGTCCTCCGGCATCGTCAAATGGAGCAAGAGTATAGGCTGAAAGAATGGCGTCTGTTGGGGCGGCTCCAGAGAATTCTATACCGTTATATGCAATTCCCCTTACATTAGGCCCATTTCCACCTCTGGGTCCCATGGCAAAATTATTTGGCTCGGTAAGTCTTACTGGGGTAACCGGGATTAACCAAGATTGGGAGAGTTCAGTGATATATGAGGGGAGGCATTCCACACAGAAATTCTGGTATTCAGGACCTACATTGGGATTGGCCGCATTGATACAGTCTTCCTCAGTATTTGTAACAAAGATGTCTCCATTGGCATCATACATCATCCAGGTGTCGTCATCATAAAAAGTGGCGAGGTTTTGAATAAAGGCACCATCAACGTCATATACTTTTCCTTTGTCCAGCCAAATTCCACCTGCTTCTTCACCGTCTGAAATATTGCTTGGACACCAAGGGCCCATTTGATGATCTGAAGCTGTACTGGTGGTTACGATTTCATAACAATCGGTTTCCGTTCCATTTGAAAGTGTGCAGGGAACAATGGAAACGCTGGTGCCTTCTATAAAAAGGGAAGGGTCTACATCGAACACCAAATCATCTGTAATTAGAATTTCCTGAGGTTTATTTCTGCAAGATGAAGCCATTGCAAAAGCGACAAAGAGCAAAGCAAAAAGTTTATAATTTACCATATTCGTTTCTTTGTAGAGTTAGACGTAATTCTATTGAATACCCCTCGATACATATCTACTATAGTTAAAATATATTGATAAGATAAACATTTTTTTCGATCCTTCTAACTAAAAGAAACATGACTTTCCCCAGAAATTTAAGGCAAGGAGCTGACCATTAAAAAAGCTTGGATGCAAAAGTATCCATTGAATCTATTTCCTTGCTCGGTTATATTGAATTTTTTGGGGAGGCGCTAGGGTAAATTTTCGGCTTTGTAAATGGTGATACTTCGCTTCTCTTCAGTGCTTGTTCCATTTTGATCTGTGACGATGATGAGAAAATCATACACCCCTTCTACAGCGTCTTCAGGTATGTCAAAGTGTTTGTGAACATTGGAGTTTTTGGTTCCCTTGTATTCATCCCATATTAGTTCAAAGTCCCAGTAAGCTTCATAGCTTTCTTCGTCTATTGGGTTGATTTGTACTTGTACTTGTTCAATTAATTCGCCGGCAAGAAGGTCTGCGTTCAGGTGAAAATCCTCACCAATCACCCCAATTTCATCATTGTTTAACCCGACTTCAACATTATCTATGCTGGGTGATGGCAGATTGGGTTCAGTATCTTCTTGGCATGAACCTAATGCTAAAACAGCTAAAATGGCTAATAGGAAATGCTTGAATTCTTTTTTCATGGTTTGAATAAAATTGATTTAAATGTATTTCAGTGAAGCGAGTAGGTGTTTATAGCGCTGGCATATGGTGTTTTGTTGAAGGGGAAAACCGATAAACTACTCTGCAACACCTTTGCAAATATATGTCATATCATGAGTGAAACAATGTTGCAAATGGAATTTTTCAATTAAAAGAAATATTCCGCTTCAAAGCGGCTTAAAATCTTGTATATGCAATCCTATTGCATTATGTTTGTGCAATTATATTGCATTATTTAACGAGTAAAAATTATTGAAAATGAGAAGACTTAGACAAGCATTTATGATTCCGCTTTTGGCTTTGGCATTGTTTGCCTGTCAGGAAGAGGAAGACATTACTTTTGATCCCCCGGTGGTTTCTACCTTTGAAATGGGTGAGGGAAGCTCACATTCTACAGAACCGGTGGCCTACCGTGGAATGGATTTGCATATGGAGGCTACCATTCTTGCATACGCCAATGTGGAGTCTATTAAAGTGAGTATTCATGCACATGATCTGGAAGTGGGCGAAGGAGAAGTCGAGTGGGACTTTGAAGAAGTCTACACGGATGCTAAATATTTGGTAAAGAACCCTGAGTTTCATGAGCATATAGATATCCCTGCGACAGCTCCTGCAGGAGAATACCATGTAGAATTGGAAGTTACAGATGCTGCAGGTAACATTACTGAAATGGAGGGGCATTTAGAAATAAGAGAATTGATTCATGTTAGTGGATTCGAAATGGATGCCGAAGTGGTTAGGGGAGAAGATTTCCATGTAGAGTTTTTAATTGGTGCAGCCAATGGGATTCATACCATTACTGTTGACATTCATGCCCATGGTCTTACTGCTGGTGCAGGAGAGGTGGTTTGGGAAATGGAGGAAGTTTTTGAAGAAGGATACCACGAGTTGTCTGAGGTCGAATTTCATGAACACATAGATGTTCCTGCCAATGTCACCGCAGGTGAGTACCATGTGATGTTTATCATTGAAGATGAGGATGGAAATGAAGTGGAATTTGATACACATATTGATGTGTTAAATGAATAAAATAAGGGTTGTACAATGATTGCAAAAGAGCCGGATTTATCCGGCTTTTTTTGTTTGAGATGTGGGAAAGTGATTTTGTCAGCATTGTGGCAGAAAAAAGGGCAACAATACCGCCAAAATCAATTGACGATATATTCCGTTTGCCGTGGGTTGACACCTCACGGTTATTATTGTTGAAGCCCTATAGGCTTCTTTATGCGTTTAAATATGACGACTTACAGGCTATAATTATTTCACCCAATGAAAGATTTATGGTTAGCCTATAACTTCACAATTAACGAAACTTGGATGGACACCCTTAGATGGGTTGAAAGATGATTATATCAGCATTGTTGCGGAAAAAAGGCAACTATGCCGCCAAAATCGGGATGTGCTTCATAGGAATTTTACCAGGGGTTGACAGCCTTTCTACAAAAATGATACCCCTATTGGAGTTTGGATGTATATAAGATTTGGCCGGGAACTACTATTATCTAATGCTTGATTGGATAGATTGAGGACAATTAGAAGTTTTTTTTAAATTCCGATTTGAATATGGCCTTTAAAAATTATGGTGGAGGCTGAGCTGTAATTGGTTTTTGCTCCATTGGTCAGTCGATTGTCTCATGCCTCCGATTTGAACTTTCAAGTGGTTATTGATCATGTAGCCAAGGGCCATATAAAACCTGTTGCGGTCAAAGATTTCAACCGTATTTCCATTTCCTATACCTCTTTCGCCATTGATGAAGATTTCATTGTAAAGGGCCAGGTAGACAGTGTTTTTTTCCATGGCCGCTTTATTCAAGGCGATATTTAAAAATAAATTGTACCGAAAACGGGTTCTGAAGTCCTGGTTTTCTACAAAGCGCTGCTCATAGCGAAACCTATGGGTAGCATAAAATCGCTTGCCAAATTGAGAGGGGAACAGTGCTTCTTGATAGATCCTGCTCTCCATTGAAGTGCTTTTATCATCGCCGTAAACTCCCGAGGTAATATTGGCATAGCCCAAGGTGAATTTGATGTTTGTTTCCTTGGGCTGGTAAGTCAGCCCTCCCCGCAGCAACAATTGCTCAAGGTCTCCTCCTTTATTCCAGTTGCGGTGCTGAATGTCCCCTTGAAAACCCCATTGGCTGTCATTAAATGTGGTATTGAAAAAATACATGTACCAAGCTCCGGTTTTGTCCTGGTTGATCTGGGCTTTTCCGGAAAAAGGGATGAGTAGTACAATAAGAAAGGGTAGAAGGGCTAATTTGTTTGTCATTTTGTAAAGTAAATTACAAGGATAGGTTTAAAATTGGGTTGATGAATTTTTCTAAGCCAAAAGGCCAGTGTTGACTTGCAATAAATGATAAAGATAGTTTAAAAAGTTGACCCCTCCAATGTAAAGAAGAGGACTTGTCCGAACCTATAATTTGTCCCCCTGACCAGTCAGTTGGGATTTAATGTGGATTATGTAATGGATTGTTTATTTAGGGTTTAAAATTATAAATGGGAGAGTAAATTTAGGGTAACTCCGTTGGGGTCTTTTACAAAAAAGCGCCTTACGCCCCATTCTTCGTCAGTGATTGGGTAGCTAATGTTTATATTTTGTTGTTGGGCTTTTGTGTACCATTGATTAATGTCTGAAACTTCTATGGATAAGAATATAGCGGAATTGTCAAGAGGGGCATTGTCCTTGTTTTGAAGAATTGAGATTTGTGCTGTAGGGTTATCCTTGGAGACAAAGGTCAACACCCAACCCATGTCCATGGCCAATTCCATGTTTAGAAAATCGAGGTAAAAGCTTTTGCTTTCGATCATGTTGTTGGAATAAATATTGGGTACGATTCTTCGCATGGCTTTTTTGTTTTAATGGTTTGTTGTCAAAGATAAAAATATCTAATCCAAGTGATTTTGTCAGCATTGTTGCAAAAAAAAAGGCAACAATACCGCCAAAATCAATTGACGATATATTCCTTTTACCGTGGGTTGACACCACACGGTTATTATTGTTGAAGCCCTATAGGCTTCTTTATGCGTTTAAATATGACGACTTACAGGCTATAATTATTTCACCCAATGAAAGATTTATGGTTAGCCTATAACTTCACAATTAACGAAACTTGGATGGATACCCTTAGATGGGTTGAAAGATGATTTTGTCAGTATTGTTGCGGAAAAAAGGGCAACAATACCGCCAAAATCGGGATGTGTGGCTCATTTATACCAAGGGCTGACACCCTTGGCTGAGATATTGCGCCCCTTTTGGGCTTGGTTTTGTCTAAGGAGTTAATTTGCGATTTTGGCAAGGTATGGACGTTGAGATTTTGTCAGCATTGTTGCAAAAAAATGCAACAATACCGCCAAAATCAATTGACGATATATTCCTTTTACCGTGGGTTGACACCACACGGTTATTATTGTTGAAGCCCTATAGGCTTCTTTATGCGTTTAAATTTGACGGCTTACAGGCTATAATCATTTTATCCAATGAAGGATTTACGGATAGCCTATAACGTCATAATTAACGAATCTTGGATGGATACCCTTCGATGGGTTGTTTTGGTTCGTTAAAGGAACACATCAATGATAATGTGATATATTAGGTGTTTTTTGGCCTTCAAAGGTTATGGTTTTTGGAGATGGATAGCGGGGGTTAAAAAAATGAGTTAGCTCCGGTTAGGAGATCCACTCATTTTTAGCCCGAAATTCAGCTCCAAAAATCAAATGATGGTAAAGGAAATGACATATTATCCCAAAGCCTTGTCCATCATTTGAAATAAGATTTGACAGCCTTGATTTTTTGGTTCGTTTTTCATCAAGCCTTGCCCTGATATATAACCCACTCAGAGTCTGTCCTGAAGCAAAGTGACTCAGGGGAAAAATGAACAGTGGGAATAATGACAAATTAACCAGTCAGGTGAAATTTTCATTCCATGGTCAAATTATATCTTATAAAACGGCCATCAAGGAGATTTTGTCAGCATTGTTGCAAAAAAAAAAATGGCAACAATGCCGCCAAAATCGGGATGTGCTTCATATGAATTTTACAAGGGGTTGACACCCCTTTCTACAAAAGTTTCACTCCTCCGGAGTTTTGTATTCGTAAAATTTGGGATTTAAAATAGGCATAGAAAGTAATGTTAACCTATAAGGGCTGGGGTAAACTTCCATTGATTTATGGGGATTTCTGTATTGACTAAAAGAGATAAATGGAATTCTAAGACCTCGGCAAAAGTAACATAGGACAGTTAACTTGAATTTAAGCCAATTTCTTTTTTATTCCGGCCTTATGGAAATTAGTAAAATGGATTGCTCAATGGCGTTAAGAACAAAAAAACTGTTTGACGCCTTTTCGGCGGAGTTTTTTTTTGTTTAGCCAGTGAGTATTCATTTTGCGTTAAGATTTACATACAGCCTTGACCTTTTTGGTTCGTTTTTGTGTCAAGACAAAAATGAACAGGAAGAGATAAGGGTAACCAGTAGTTTAAGCCTTTAAATCATATTAATAGGTTAATTTATACCTATTAATTATTTGAGTTAAATGAAACTCTGCTTGAACGATGATATAATAACCTGGCATAGCTTCCTTAGCTAAGCCCTAAATTATTGACGCAATAAATTTTTTTATGGACGCTATCTATTAATGGAGGTTGTGAGGATATACGGTGCCGGATGTAATATTTAAGTTAGAGAAAAGTTGTTTATAAAATCTGAAAGGACTCTTTTCACACTAATACAGAAATAGATGTATAAATTGTGAATAAAGAATAATTCGTGTCAAAGAGTTGTTAATCAATGGTTTTCCGTTTGTTGGAAAAGGATCTTTTTAAACATAAATGACCAAACAAATTCAGTAGGATTTAAGTTAACTGAGGGTGAAAAATTGTAGTAAGTTTTACCATTTTATGAAATGAATCCCGAATTGTGCTTTATAGAATGGCATAAAATTTATGCATTATATAAATATAAATTATCAATTAGTTTGGATTCCATCGATTAAAACAGAACGGGTATGATTACGACAGCCAATGAGATAAAAGTTGCCAATGATATTGTGGCAACGATAGGAGAGACTCCCCTGGTGCGTTTGGACAAACTTTTTCCGAGCAGCGGGGCATCCTTCTATGGGAAATTAGAAGCGGCCAATCCTTCAGGGAGTCTGAAGGACAGAACCTCGATTTTTATGCTCAAAAGAGCACTTGAAGAAGGAGAAATAAAAAAAGGAGATACCATTATTGAATCCAGTTCCGGCAATATGGCTTTGGGCCTTGCCCAAGCCTGTATCCATTATGGCTTAAAATTAATCGTGGTGGTAGACCCAAATTTGAATGCCCATACCGAGAAACTACTGAAGGCCTATGGCGCCCATTTGGAATACGTCAAAGAACCTACTAAAAAGGGAAGTTTCCTTGCCGCCCGCCTGGATAGGGTACAAGAGCTTTTGCAAGACATACCCAATAGTTTCTGGACCAATCAATATGGAAATCCTAACAATCCCTTGGCGCATTATAAAACCATTGAGGAAATATTGAGAGACTTGGGTGGAGCTGTGGATTATCTTTTTGTTTCCACCAGTACCTGTGGGACTTTGATGGGTTATGCAAATTATATTGCAGAGAATAATCCTTCTACCAAAATAATAGCGGTGGATGCCATCGGAAGTGTCTTGTTTGGAGGAAAGGCAGCGCCACGATTAATTCCCGGACATGGTGCAGGAGTGCAGTCACAGTTTATCGATAAGAAAAAATTTGAAGGGCATATAAAGGTAAGTGACCTGGATTGTGTAGAAGGCTGCTGGTCCCTGCTTAAAAAAGAAGGGGTGCTATGTGGAGGATCTACGGGGGGAGTAATTGCTGCCATCAACAGGTATATCAAATACATCCCCAAAGACAGCAATTGTGTGTTTCTTTTGGCAGACAGGGGAGAGCGGTATTTAGATACCATTTATAATATGGATTGGATAGCGGAGCATTTCCCAAAAAGAAAAACGAAATTAAATTCTTCCATTGGATGGTAAAGGCAGTGCAAGCGGAGGAGCAAGCAGTTTCTAATATAGCCATCGTGGGCTTCGGACCCAAGGGGTTCTATGCTTTTGAACGCTTGGTGGCGCAGTTGAAAGCCCTGAAAATCCAAGATCCGGTTGCAATACATCTTTTCAATCAAAATGAGTTCTTTGCAGCGGGTAATGTTTACCGTCCCGATCAGCCATCATATCTGCTGATGAATTATGCAAATAGCAATATCAATTGCTGGACGGATGAGGAACCGCCGGCCATTCTTGAAAATACTCCGGACTTTGTAAGCTGGCTACGAATCCAACCTGCGTATTCAAGTGAGGCAAAACCTGAAGCCTTTGCCCCCCGAGCGAGGGTAGGTACTTATTTGATGGAAAGTTTTACTCGTCTGTGTAGTCATTTGCCAGATAATATTGAGCTGGTAAAACATGTACGAACGGTTACGGATATTAAAAGGATAGGTAAAAAATACCGACTTTTTACCGGAGGGAATAAACCGAATGCCTATCCGGAATTTGATAAAATTATTTTGACCACCGGACATTTAGGATGTGGGGCCGGCTTTCTGGAAGAAAACCTTTCCAATCACTATATAGATTTTGTTTACCCTACTCAGCGGGCTTTAGGACATATTGAATCCGGTGCAAAGGTGGCGATAAAAGGATTTGGTCTCACATGTATTGATGCCCTATTAGCCCTTACCGAAGGAAGAGGTGGGGAGTTTTCGGTGAATAAATCGGGTAAAATGACCTATAAGCAATCAGGAAAGGAGCCCGGTAAAATTTATATCTATTCCAGAACAGGCCTTCCCATGATGCCGCGTACAGGCCATACAGAAATAAAGCAGCCACTTGTTTTTTTCACGGCAGACCGAATGGCAGCTCTTAAGGACTCCAAGCCTGTTTCCTTCGGTAAGGCCATCCTTCCCTTGATTATCAAAGAATGTACCGTAAGTTATTACCGGGTGCTTTTTAAGCATTACCGATGGAGATTGCTGGCGCTACCAAAATTTGAAAGTATTCGTGAGCAGATTGAAGTTTTTCACCACTACCATCCTGAAGCCAAAAGGTTTAATTGGGAAAAATTATTGGATCCCTTTACCGACCAAGCTCAATTGACCCATGGAAAAGTTGCAGACTATATTGAAAAGTTACTTGTGGAAGCCGAAAAAGGACCGGAGGAAAGCCCTTTAAATGCAACTTTTGCTACCTGGCGAAGGATAAGTGCAGTATTCAATGAAGGCTACAGTTTTGGCGGGCTGGATGCTGCTTCCCATCAATTGTTTGACCACAATTATTTTGGTCTTTTTAACCGTATCGCTTATGGTCCCCCGGTAAAGAACCTAAAAAAAATACTGGCACTTGCCAATGCAGGTATAGTGGATTTCGGTTTTGTGAAAGGGTCCATTTTTAAAATTGATGGATCTGGTGAGAACTATGGTGTATTGAAGGTAGGTGGTCAGAAAGAGCAAGCCACCGACTACCTGATCAATGCTCGAATTCCCAGAAATAATGGGAATAACACCCCAAGTCTACTTTACCGTTCCATCTTGCAAAAAGGCATCGGTAGAAGATTCCAAAATACTAGTGGGGGCATTTATACACCCGGCTGTATGGATATGGATAGACAGGGACGATTGATTGCAGCAGATGGAAAAGTGAATGAAGGGATTGCCCTTTATGGCACGCCTACTGAGGGGCTGTGCTTGGACAATGATACCTTGTCTAGAAAACGAAATAATTTGGCTTCCCAATGGGCAAAAGATGTTGTCCAATTTATTGCGCTTAAAGAAACAGAAAAAAATTGTATTGAAAATGAATCCTAACTATACCAAAGGTAATCCGAATGCAGGCCTGACGCCCATTACTTCCCCATGGATGCACCGCATATTTGAAGACCAGAAAATCATCAAGGAACTGATTGAAAAGCATGGTTCCCCAATTAACCTGCATCACCTGCCCTCCTTTTCCGATAATATTGCTTCCTTTAAAAAGCTTTTTGAAAGCTATGAATTAAAGCATCAAATCTACTATGCACGCAAGGCCAATAAATCCAAATCCCTAGTAAAACAGGCTTTAGAGGTAGGCATAGGCGTGGATACAGCCAGCCAAAAGGAACTGGAGCAATCCCTCGCGCTGGGTGGAACAGGGAAAAACCTGGTACTTACTTCTGCCATTAAAACCAAGGAACAGTATGCCTTGGCCATACAAGCCCAAGTGCCGATTGTTCTGGACAATGAGGATGAATGTAAGCAAGCCCAAAGCATAGCAGAGGAACTGAATAAAAAGGCCATTGTGGGTATTCGCATAAGCGGTTTTACGGTAGAGGGAAACAAGCTTTACAGTCGTTTTGGCTTTGATATAGCTACCGTGGAGGCCTTTATTCTGGAAAATTTCGGGGAAAAAGGGCGTTTTAAAAACCTCTCTATTCAGGGTTTTCACTTTCACCTGGACGGTTATTCTACCCTTCAGCGTGGCAAAGCATTGTCTGATTGTTTAACCTTGGCCAAGCGACTCAAACCGGCGGGCTTCCCCATTGCTTTTATAGATATGGGTGGAGGGATATTGATGAACTACCTGGAGAGCGAGGAGCAATGGAAAGCCTTTGATCAGGCCTTGCAGGAAGGAGTAAAGAACAATAAGAATCCGCTAACTTTCAATGGTCATGGCTTGGGCTATGAAATGATCAACAATAAGTTAACAGGGAAGCTCAAAACCTATCCCTATTATAACAGCATCTATGGCACTACATTCTTAAAAGAGGTGCTGGATTATATGCATGCAGAAACTCAAGAAAGCAATGCCCAAAGACTAAAGGCCATGCAGGTGGAAATCCGGATAGAACCGGGCCGTTCTCTGCTTAACCAAACGGGAATGACCATAGCTAGGGTGGCGCATAGAAAACAGGATGCTAAGGGGCAGTGGTTGGTAGGATTGGAGATGAACATGAGTCAGATGATGAGTTCCAGTGAGGATTTTTTACTGGATCCCTATGTGATGTATGCGGGTAAATCAGAGTCAAACGCGCCTGTAGATGTGTTTTTCACTGGTGCCTATTGTTTGGAAAGAGATGTGTTGCTCAAGCGCAAAATCTCCCTACCCCAATTACCTGCCATAGGTGATTTTGTGGCTTTTGTAAACACCGCCGGCTATATGATGCACTTTTTCGAAACCGAAGCCCACCTTTTCGAACTGTCCCAGAATCTAAGTTTTAGCACTAAAGATAAGTTGGCGGTAGCTGATTTTACTGCGGATGATTTGATTGGGTAAGTTTTTTCCGTATTCAAAGTCAAAAGTACTGATTCATTTACAGCAAAATGTCCCATTTATTGATATAAATCGGGACATTTAGGCGGGTCATTTTTTTTAAATTGTCCCATTTATTTGCTATTTTTGGGACTATGGTAGATTTAGAAACAATAGAGAATAAGGTTAATAAAGGAGAAGTATTTTTTATTTCCGACTTTACCAACTTAGGTAATTATGAGGCTACACGTAAATCTTTGCAACGCTTAACAAAAGATGAATACATTGAACGAATTGCGAAAGGGATTTACTTTTTACCTAAAAAAAATGAGCAATTGGGCGTCATATACCCACATGCCGAACAAATTGCAAAAGCAATTGCCAAGCGTGATAAAGCAAGAATTATTGCCACAGGTTCTACAGCCTTAAACTTATTAGGTTTATCATCACAAATACCTTTGAAGGTAGTTTTCTTAACTGATGGCACAGCTAGAAAGATAAAAGTGGGTAAGCAAACCATTGAATTCAAAAAGACAAATCCAAAAAACCTTAGCATTAAGCACCAATTAACCAACCTGATAATTCAAGCATTGAAATCAATCGGTGAAAAGAATGTTACACAAGACCAACTTAATCATTTACAGAAAATAATCGACCAAAGTGGGGACCGAGAACTTGTTTATCAAAATCTAAAAAATGCACCTGTGTGGGTTCAGAAAAAAATTTTAGATAAATGAAGAACTGGCTTTCATTACCAAAAGAGTTGCAAACGGAATTGTTTACACAGATTGGAGTAAAAACAAATCTACCTCCACAAGCAGTTGAAAAAGATGCTTGGGTCACGCTAATGTTACGAATGTTATTTACCTCTAATTTGACTAATCATTTGATATTTAAGGGAGGGACTTCTTTGAGTAAAGCCTTCAATTTAATTCACCGATTTTCAGAAGATATTGACTTAGGGTTGGACCGAAAATATTTAGGTTTTGAGGGAGAATTATCGAAAGGACAAATTCGAAAATTGAGAAGGGTTAGCCATTCTTTCGTTTCTCAGGATTTGACTGAATTGCTCATAAAACAATT
This sequence comes from Cyclobacterium sp. 1_MG-2023, assembly GCF_030546805.1. Classification (GTDB taxonomy): domain Bacteria; phylum Bacteroidota; class Bacteroidia; order Cytophagales; family Cyclobacteriaceae; genus Cyclobacterium. The sequence goes on from NZ_JAUOPC010000024.1 coordinate 27,578, forward strand.
ATTCCGGCACGGTGTTGAAGAGCGTTTATATGAAGTTGTAGTTGAAAACACACAGGTGTCTGACCAAGACCCTGAGACCATAATTATTAATTACCAATCGCTATTTGGAGAGATTGCCTATCTCCCAAAAAGGATTTTGATTGAGGTTAGCGCTAGGTCTTTAATTGAACCTAATCAAGAGGTCAATATCAAGTCGTTTATTGATGAACATTATCCTAAAACAGATTTTGCTGAAAGTGAATTTACGGTTCATGCGACCAATCCTCAAAAGACATTTTTAGAGAAGCTTATTTTATTGCACGAAGAATTTGAAAAACCAACGGAAAAAGTCAGGCATTTGAGAATGTCTAGACATTTCTATGGTATTGGACAAATACTGGATTCAGAATTTGGTAAAGAGGCATTGAAAAACACTAAACTTTTTGACAGTATTGTTGCCCATAGGAGTGTTTTAACACCCATGAAAGCAACAGATTACGAAACACTTACGTTGCAAAGTCTACGGATTATTCCACCACATGAGCATTGGGATAACTATAAATCCGATTACAGTGAAATGCAAAGAAACATGATTCATGGCGATTCACTTGATTTTGAGACACTGCTTAATAAAATCTCCGATGGATTGAAATAGCTCAAATATGATAATATTTAAACGAGGTGCTAGACTTGGAATCAGGAGTTGCTAAAAGCCTTAGGCCTGGAGATCAGAATAGAACCCGGCCGTTCCCTGCTTAATCAGACCGGAATGACCATAGCCAAAGTAGCGCATAGAAAACAGGATGCAAAAGGACAATGGTTGGTACGATTGGAGATGAACATGAGTCAGATGATGAGTTCCAGTGAGGATTTTTTACTGGATCCCTATGTGATGTATGCCGATAATGCGGATTCAAATGCGCCAGTCGAGGTGTTTTTCACAGGTGCCTATTGTTTGGAAAGAGATGTGTTGCTTAAGCGCAAAATCTCCCTGCCCCAATTACCTGCCATAGGTGATTTTGTGGCTTTTGTCAATACTGCCGGCTATATGATGCACTTTTTCGAAACCGAAGCCCACCTTTTCGAACTGTCTCAAAATTTAAGTTTTAGTAGTGAGCGTAAGTTGGCGGTAGCTGATTTTACTGCGGATGATTTGATTGGGTAAGGTTTTTTAAAAGTTTGACTATTATACCTATCTAACATATTATTTTTTGATTTATGTACAATATGCTTAGGTATAGTCTTTTAAAACCTCATTGGCTAAGGTGTATTGAACAGTATATTCCTGCAATTCAAAATATTTTTCTTCCGTTTAAGTAAAAGTGACTTTATGCTGTTTGAATTTTTGTCCTAAATAGTTAATTTGACAAAGAAAGATTTGCCTATAGCGTTGGGTGCATAGTGCGTATATACGCAACTCAACAGGTAAACATAGCTATATACACTTGTTACCTGCAAGCTGAAAAAAATCTGAACTATAAATGAACATACTGCAAAAAATAGCCAGAAAGATAATAAAACAGTCATTTGACCTTTCTGTTTCAACAATCGAATTCTTTAGCAAAATGGAACCTTATGAACAAAAGGTTTCGGAATTAAGAAATCTCGAAAACGGAACTTTAGGAAAAGAAATAGCTGAATGTCTTGACAACCATAATCTGACTTTAGTGCCAAAATACGAAAGCCACGATTTAAAACACGTTTTGCTTAATTACCAAATGACCGCTGAAGACGAAATCCGAATGCAAGCTTTTATGGTTGGAAATGGAAATTATTCTATTCCTTCATTTGCTATTTTGCTTTTCGGAGCAATTTTACTTCCAGACTTATGGCGGACTTTTTACTCGGACTTTAAAAAAGGAAAGAAATCTATCGGAATTTCGGAATGGACAATCGAAAAGTATGCTACTCGAAATCTGACTGAATTAAGAGCTGAATTATTAAAACCAGAATTTGAACAAAAATCAATATTTGATATGAAACGAGTTACTAAATTTGGAGCTTTTGCTTCATTAACAGCAGGGATTTTTGGAATGATATTCTGTTTACCATTTCTATTTTCATCGAATATGGCAGATTTAGTTGGTGCTGGATTTCCTTTTGTTGGTGGCGCAATATTAGCAGTTGGCGGACTTTTGGCCTTATCGAATTTATCACGACCGAATAAAAGCCAGCAGGTAACACCGTATAAAATTAATTGCTAGTTTCTAGACTACTTACGAAAGTCCTCGCGGACTTTCTATCTGTGATTTATTTGCTAAATTTAGTGCTTAAATCACGCAACTAATCTTATGTGTGCCGAGAGTAACGAACGGCTGAAAATCGTTACGCAACTGTTTATAAGATGGTGGAACCGACCCACCGGTGTTG
>NZ_JAUOPC010000025.1 GCF_030546805.1 Cyclobacterium sp. 1_MG-2023
GGGGTTACACCTGGGAGAGTAGGTCGCCGCCTTCTTTTAGACCCTTAGAGCAATCTAAGGGTCTTTTTTTATGCCCTTTTTTTAGAAATAATCCTGCTTAATACTCTTCTCTTTCTTTAGAATGCTGCTTTAATGTGGGATTCTAGATCTTGAAACATACTTTATGTAATCACCTAGTAAACGATGAATCTGTATAGGATTCTTTATTCAGGCGAAATACAGACTTTTTCCAACCAAGGATTATAATTGAAGTGTATTCAACCAAAATAAAATCATTAGTAAAATAGAAAGGTGTAGTTGTTCACTACACCTTGTGCTGGGAAACCTTTTGAATTGGATGGTATTATGCGCTTATAGGTAGGGTTTAAAGTTATAAATTGCCAACAAATAATTATTAGCTATTTTCTTATAAAAGGGCTTAAACCCCTGCTTTATTAATGACCTCCAATGTTTTCCTTAAGCCTGTATTGGCGACTTCTTGTAGGTCTTGTTTCCAATAGTTCGGATTGTATAATTCCAGGGAAATACATCCTTTATAACCGGTAGTCTTTAGGCTTTTTAATATTTCGGGTAAAGGTAAAATTCCGTCACCGGGATAAACCCTGTGTTTGTCCCCTAAAGTCGCGATATCAGGGCTTGCCGGAGCATCAGCAAATTGGAAAATGGCAATTAAATCTCCCTTTAAAAATTTAAGCCCTTCAAATCCTCCTTCGCTAATATGCATGTGAAAAGTATCGGGAATAATCATCGCCTTTGGATGATTGGCATCTAATGCTACTCCCGTAGCCTGTCCTAGGGTTTTAAGTGGGAAAAATTTTACAAATACCAAAGCTGGGTTGATATCGTATTTATTTATTCCTATTTCTATTAATTCACGGTATCTCTTAGATACGTATTTTTGGTCATAATTTTCCCCTACAGTATTGGGAATGGTTTGGATGTGTTGAGATTGTATGTCAGCTGCCATTCGCATTCTGTTTTTGGTGTCTTTCAGCGATTGCTCAAATGCCTGATTGGTGGGAGGCAAAGCATTCCATAAACCAATAACACTGGGTACAAACATCCCAAGTTCTTTAATTTCTTTCCCCAAATCTTTTAGGTTTCCTCCTTCCTTTTCATATTCAGCCAATTCTCTATCCCATGGTTCTATGGCATCATATCCGGCCTTTGCTGCAATTTGGACCTTTTCCTTTAATGAGGCTGGTCTAATCGTTGCTGTATCCAAACAAATAGGCCAGGGACTTTGGCCCTGCTGGTATCTTTTTGAAATCTCAGTAGTTTCTAAGGGTGTTTTTGCTGCCAAAAAAGGTGCTGATCCTGCTGTGACGCTGGCCAAGGTACCAAGGCTAATAAACTTTCTACGTTTCATTTTTCTGCGTGTTATGATTAAGAGCTTTCAATACCAAGTTTTTTGCTTGATTTTATGTTTTTAGCCATTAATGAAATGAATGCATTGAATAATTGGTTTATATAAAAAAAAGATGGAAAAACTGATAAATTTCTCCATCTTTTGAATATTAACTTACATTTATTTAGCAGGTGTAATTTCAAATTTCCTGAATTCTACGGGACCGTGGTCTCCTTGAATCATAATCGGACCGGCTTCACCTTCATTGCTGTCGATGGCTCCGCCTGTGATACCGGGTATGATCTGATCTGTTATGATGGCTTTACCATTGGCAATAATCGTTACTCTTCTGCCTATTAAAGTGATTTCATAAGTTTGCCACTCTCCGGGACCTTTTGCCACCATTTCGTTCGGTGTCAAAAAACCATAAACTCCCCCAAAATAGATAGAGGAAGGTGGGGTGCCTGAATTGTCTTCAATTTGCACCTCATATCTGCCTCGTAGGTAGATCCCACTGTTGCTTCCTTTTGGATAGCGAAATTCTGCAGTGATTTTAAAATCCTCAAACTTTTTGTCAGATATTAGGTTTGAGCCGGCCGAATTAGAAGTCAATATACCATTGATCACTTCCCACTGGTTTTTATCTCCATCAACATGCCAGCCTTCTAGGTTGTTTCCATTAAATAATTCGATGGTTTTACCCCACTTTGGTGCTTTTTCTCTTATCAAAGATGGTGCCCTTACTCCGGTAAAGGAATGTTTTTCCCCTGTACTTTGGGTAATGGTACCCGAAAGTTTCCCATTCTTTAATTGACCGTTAAATACCATGTCTTGATCGGCATTGTCCCACTGAGGAGGGATGGAGAAGTGGATTTTCCCATTTTTGAAAGTAACCTTGGAAATAGGTCTGGCGCTGCCATTGTGTGCGACATAGTATCCGACCAAGGTTTTTATACCCGAAAGCTTAACTTCTAGCCAAGATGGTGCTTTTTTTCCCTCCATGTCTACCGTGATGTCCCAGCGGCCGGTCAGCTCTTTGTCACTCTGAGCACAAGCCATATTTCCTGTGCTTAAGAAACTGGTGAGCAATAGGGCAAACAAAAGTAATTTAGATTTTATCATGATATCTTATTTGATGTTTATTTCCTTTAAAATTACTGGATTTTTATCTCCAATTAAAATTGTTTAGATGAAATAGTCCATTTTTAACTGTAGGATGTAAAACCTTAAAACTTGCTTTATGATGGTTTGAATTCTAATAAATGTTGCCAATAAACAAGTGAAATGATGCCAAGCACATAAAATTTTCTCTTCATTTTACGCCTTCATTCATGTTGAAATGGTGTTATTACAAAGTGCAACTAATTTTAGTGCTATTTTTCTTGATAAAATAATATATTTATAACAGAAAAATAAGAGATTAACTTTTTCAATTAATTATTTGTATAAATATTATATTAATAAAATATTTTATATATATTTGAAACTGTATTTTGAACCCTAAAAAACGAAATACACCATTCTCAATCGGGTTTCTTTGAAACCAGAAAGAGGCATCAGGATCCGCTATTAATATGATGTTTCTTTTGTTCGGTTGAATTACTACCAATTTAATTTTATTAACATATTCCGATGGCTTGCTCAACGAAATTATTTTGTTGGCTGATAAGTCTTGGGGTTTTGTTTCTGGAATTATTCCTTTTAAACTATTTCAATAACCCTATTTATGAATCGTTTACCAACCCTTATTTTATTGTTATTTCTATCTGCCGCTTGTTCTACCAACTACCCAGTACTTGAGCCGGAAGCAAAAGTTATCAAAAAAATGGGCAATGAAGTGATGTTTATTTTTAATGAACATCAAGGTAAAGGTGCCGGATATCAATGGTTTAGAGTTGATAATCCTGATGAATACACCTTGGGGTCTACCTATTACCTGAGTCCTAAGATAGGAAAGGAAACTATGGAATAATTTTCCTGAATGTTTTGAGCTTCTTAAACTACTTGGAGTATTGCTTAAAAATTCTTCAATGTTGTTCCTTTAAGTTTTTGTATAATTCTTATATAAACCTGATAGAATGGTCTAGTATCTTTATTATTGATTTATGGAATATAAATTAAATTTATATTCCATAAATCTTTACCTCCCAAACACATAGATAACATTCAGCTTGATTCATCCCGCAAGCCTTGCTCCCTTATGCCTTCTTATCAATTAACAGGTTTTTTTTACTAATCATAATAAGCTTTACCCTCGATTTTTAGAATCCATGATAATTCTTACTTTAGTATTTTACTAATTTAAGAAAACATGAAAAATATAGCTTTCCTATTATTGAGCCTTACATTATTTGTGCAATTGCCTACCATGGCTCAGAATATAGAAGCCAAAAAAATCGGTGACCGAATAGATGTAATTATTGATGGTCAGTTTTTTACGAGTTACCATTTCGCTGAAAATGAAAAGTACCCTTTCTTCTTTCCTGTGAATGGTCCCTCAGGTGCATTGGTGACAAGTATGCGAAATGGGATTTACCCCCATCATAGTTCCTTGTTTTTTGGCTGTGACAGAGTCAATGGAGGGAACTACTGGCAGGAAGGTTTGGATAGGGGGCAAATTGTTTCTTTACGAGCGGATATTGAACAACAAAAGGAAAATGAATTGACCATATTCAATGAATGTATTTGGACCAGGCCTGGGGCCAATGCACCAATCAAAGATTTCCGTGTCATTAAGATCAGTACCACAGCGGATGGTGCCTACCAAATTGATTTTGATGTTACCATGGAAATGTTGGAGGATGTAACCATTGAAAAAACCAACCACTCATTGTTTAGCGCAAGAATGGACCAAGACCTCAATGTGCTCAATGGTGGGACCATGATCAATGCGGAAGGAGATAAGGGAGAGAAAGAAACCTTTGGAAAACCCTCTTCATGGATTGATTTTTATGGAAATAGAGGAGAAGGAGTGGAAGGGTTAGCACTAATGCAACATCCATCTAATGATTGGTATCCTTCCCCTTGGTTTACCAGGGATTATGGTTTTATTTCCCCAACACCAATGTATTGGCCGGAAAATGAAAAAGGAACACAATTGAAAAAAGGTGCTTCTATCAATCTTAAATATAGGGTAATTGTCCATCAAGGAGATCACCTTGAAGCGGATATTGCAGGTAAATTTGATGCCTACAGTAAAAATTAGTATTAAGAAGTGAATTAATTGGAGCGTTAAGGTAGTGGCGTGGATCGATTTTATATCAAATGAATGCCAATATTTCTATTCCACAAACCAACCCCAATAATAAACCCCAGATGAGTTCCTCTGGTTGATGTCGCTTTAGCTGCCATCTGGACCATGCAATAAAGGGGCTGCTGATCCATAAACCGATGGCTATCCATGGGTTAATTTCCCAAAAACCAAAGGCGGTAAAAATGGTGATGGCGACATGTAATGAAACTTTGCTTTTATAATTAATGACAAAGGCAAAGCATAACAATTGAATCAATATGGCGCTGCCAATAAGCACAGCATCAGGTTGCCCATTTGTCCATAAGGCTAAAAGTACTAGGAGGGCTAAAATCAAAATAAACAAGTACATCGACTTCCTTTGACTCCTGATAGAAACATCGAAATTTGAATACAAGCCTTTTTTTGTTCGAATCAAATTCCAGAAAATCAAGGGTAAGATCCCTAAAGTTAAAATAATAAGCAGGCTAAGCATGGCTTTTCCAGGACTGTGGATGGTGAATAAAAAATAGATTAAGAAAACAAGAATTAAAAGTATTGGGTGTCCAACCTGAGAAATTATCCGTGCAATTTTATTTTTCAAAACAAAGTGTTATACCTAATATTCCATGCAATTTAATTGATATTCTAGACATTGAGATGGATTTATCTGTTTTTTCCTAGTTTATCAATTAAAGTTAGTAGGCAGATTTGAGGAGTTTTTGCTCAGCAAATCCCACGTCTTAAGGATATTTCGGTGTTAAACCTTCCACCCTACCGTGAAAAGCTTTAAATTAGCGCTTGCTTAAAATAGAATAGACTAACGCGGCCAAGGCCGATATCAATGGAAGTAGCAGTAATCAAGTACAATGCAGGGAATGTAAAGTCTGTGTTGTATGCCATGGAACGTTTAGGGGTCAATGCCACACTAACGGACGATTGGGAAACCATAAAGAAAGCGGATAAGGTTATTTTTCCGGGACAGGGAGAGGCCAGTACTGCAATGAAATATTTGAGGGAAAGAAAGCTTGATCAATTGATTAAGGAACTTGACCAACCTTTTTTTGGAATTTGTCTGGGATTACAATTGTTATGTGATTATTCTGAGGAATACGATACAGAATGTCTTGGGATATTTCCTATTAATGTAAAGAAATTCCCCCCTTTAAATAAGGTGCCCCACATTGGCTGGAACAACCTTGAGAACTTAAAAACACCTCTTTTGGAGGGTTTGGATGAATCGTCCTATGTTTATTATGTGCATAGTTATTATGCAGAAATAAATCCAAAATATACGATAGCCACTACGCATTATATCAATGATTTCTCGGCCATGTTACATAAAGATAACTATTATGCGATGCAAGGTCATCCGGAAAAAAGCAGTGTTGTAGGTGAAAAAATTCTTAACAATTTTCTAAAATTATAATGGAAATCATTCCGGCAATTGACATCATAGATGGAAAGTGTGTTCGGCTCACACAAGGAGATTATAGCCAGAAAAAAGAGTATTCATCAGATCCTACCGAGGTAGCCAAGCGGTTTGAAGACGCGGGAATAAAAAGACTGCATTTGGTAGATTTAGATGGGGCGAAAGCAAAAAAAATCATCAATACTCAGGTGTTGGAAAGGATTTGTCAGGAGACCAATTTACAAGTAGATTTTGGTGGGGGCGTTCAGTCCGATAAAGATATAGCCTTGGCTTTTAAACTAGGGGCCAGACAAGTAACAGGTGGGAGTATAGCGGTTAAGAACCCTGACTTATTTAGCGGATGGCTCAAGTCTTATGGTGGAGAGAAGTTGATTTTGGGTGCAGATGCAAAAGATAGAAAAATAGCCATCTCAGGATGGGAAGAAACTACTGAAATGGACCTTATAGATTTTATTAAGGATTATCATTTCAAAGGTGTTCAATATGTGATTTGTACTGATGTGGCCAAAGACGGTTTGCTTCAAGGACCTTCATTGGAACTTTACAAGGAGATTACGGAGGAAATCCCCGGGATTAAATTAATAGCCAGTGGTGGGGTAGCCTCAGTTAGTGATTTGGAAGAACTAAAAGAAGCAGGAGTCTACGGAACCATTGTAGGAAAAGCCTTTTATGAAGGGAAAATTAGTCTAGAGGAGTTGAGCAGCTTTACACAGAAATAACATGTTGACCAAAAGAATAATACCTTGCCTGGATATAAAAGATGGACGAACTGTAAAGGGCGTTAACTTTGTAGAATTAAGAGATGCGGGTGATCCGGTAGAATTGGGTAAAATCTATGCAGATGAAGGAGCAGATGAATTGGTATTCCTTGATATAACAGCTACGGTAGAAAAACGAAAAACCTTAGTAGAACTGGTCACGAAAGTAGCCAAAACAGTGAACATACCCTTTACTGTGGGGGGAGGGATTTCTACCATTGACGATGTCAAAGCATTGCTAAATGCCGGGGCAGACAAAATAAGTATTAATTCTGCAGCAGTTAAAAACCCTGATGCAGTCAATGCTTTGGCCAGAGAATTTGGAAGCCAATGCATTGTAGTTGCCATTGATACCAAAAGGATTGACGGGATTGATTTTGTCCATACACACGGAGGAAGGAAGCCTACCCTGCTTAAAACCCAAGAATGGGCCAAAGAGATAACCGAAAGGGGAGCAGGAGAAATTTTGCTAACCTCCATGGATCACGATGGTGTGAAAAATGGATTCGCAAATGACATAACCTCCGAATTGTCATCCATGCTTTCTATTCCTGTAATTGCTTCCGGAGGAGCGGGCAGCATGCAACATTTTCATGATGTATTCACCGCAGGAAAAGCAGATGCTGCTTTGGCAGCGAGTATATTTCACTTTAAAGAAATACCCATTCCTGAACTTAAGAGTTTTCTCGATAAGAAGGGAGTTAATATAAGGAGGATGTTATAAATCTTCAATAAATTGGATCTTACTATAATTACTTGAGCAATACATTAGCATGGAAAATATAAACATTGATTTTGAAAAGGTAAATGGTTTAGTGCCTGCCATCATTCAGGATGAATTTTCGAAAGAGGTTTTAATGATGGGGTACATGAATCAGGAGGCTATCGATGAATCGATAAAAAGTGGCAAGGTCACCTTTTTCAGCAGAACCAAGGGGAGATTATGGACCAAGGGCGAGACTTCCGGAAATTTTTTAATGATCAAAAATATTGAAGTGGACTGTGATCAGGATACTTTATTGATCACCGTTAACCCAATAGGTCCGGTTTGTCATACAGGGAATGATACTTGTTTTGCCCATAGCAATAAAGGGAAAACCTATTTTATTGATCAATTAAGAAAGGTGATCAAAGAAAGAAAAGAAAACCCATCAGACAAATCATACACCACCTCACTCTTCAATGCTGGAATCAACAAGGTGGCCCAGAAAGTAGGAGAGGAAGCAGTTGAAATAGTGATCGAAGCCAAAGATGATGACAAAGAATTGTTTATGGGAGAAGCAGCAGACCTATTGTACCATTATTTGGTATTGCTTGAAGCAAAGGATTATGAGTTGGATGAGGTTATGGAGGTGCTAATCAAACGCTATAAAAAATAAAATCTCTAGATTTTGTCCTATTTATTTGTTTATGGTACGTTAAGAAGGGGATTTGAACACCCTATGGCAGACCTATTAGGACGCTCTGCTGAGTTTTTTACTGGTGCTTATTGTCAAGGCCTCTTATATGACCTAGGTCCATACCCTGTTTTTACCTACAGTAACCTTCCGGAGGCATCTGTTTATGGAGATGTCTATTTGCTTCACAATGAACATGAAGTGTTGACGATACTGGACGAATACGAAGGTATAGGAGAGGACTTGGAAACCGGAATAAATTATGAGCGACTTAAATTAGAGGTTTTATCTGAAGATGGGATAAAAATTTCCGCTTGGGTTTATTTGTATGTAGGCACACTGGATCATTTAAAACCTATTGAAGGAGGTGATTATTTAAAATATTTCAGCTCTTTAAAGGGTTGATTTTATGATAGATAAGTAATTTTTTTGACAAGTGATATTTATTTACCTACCTTTGAATTGTTGAAGAAATCATTTTCCATATTGATCGCTGTCTTTTTTCTTTTTGCCAACATCGGCTTGGCAAAGAGCAGTCATATCTGTATGGGGTCTGAAATGTTGAATGATTTTGGTTTATCTGCCAAGCATTTGGAATGCGATATGGATAGCCAGGAACATCTTCCCATTTCACAAAATGAGCAAAAGGAAAGCAAAGACCAATGCTGCGAAAATCAGTTTGAATTGATTCAGCTAGAAACGGATCAAACCCTCAAAGTTATTGATATAAGTGCCCCGCAATTGGTGTTTGTTGCGGCTTTTACACATGCTTTTTTGCTTGCAGAAGAATTGGTTTTCATCACCTTTTCAACAAATTCTATAGATCCTCCCCCTATCCAACCAGAGGATTATACTGTTCTATATCAAACTTTCTTGATTTAATCCAATCAGATAATTTGGTCAGCAATCCTGACCTGTTTTCTGCTGCTTTACAATGTAAGCGGCTTATTGTCTGGTATACATTATTTTAGGATTAAATCATGCTTAATTCAATCATCAAGTTTTTTCTTGACAACAAACTTGTTACTGTTCTCTTAATTTTAGTAATCCTAATTTGGGGCATTGTAACAGCACCATTTGGTTGGCAAGTTGCTGCTTTACCTTCTGATCCTGTTCCAGTGGATGCCATCCCGGATATAGGAGAAAATCAACAAATCGTTTTTACGGAATGGCCGGGAAGATCTCCTCAGGATATTGAGGATCAAATTTCCTACCCTCTCACAAGTTACCTATTGGGTATTCCGGGAGTTAAATCAATAAGAAGCAGTTCCGTTTTTGGCTTCTCCAGTATCTATCTCATTTTCAATGAAGAGGTTGAATTCTATTGGTCTCGTTCAAGAATTTTGGAAAAGCTCAATTCCTTGCCTGCTGATTTGCTGCCGGATGAGGTTCAGCCGGGGTTAGGGCCCGATGCTACAGCACTTGGGCAGGTTTATTGGTATACCCTTGAAGGTCGAGATCAAGAAGGGAATCCAACAGGTGGATGGGACTTGCATGAAATCAGAACCATACAGGATTTTTATGTTAAATATGGATTAAATGCTGTGGAAGGGGTTTCTGAAGTTGCTTCTATAGGTGGTTTTGTGCAGGAGTATCAAGTAGATGTTAACCCAGATGCATTAAAAGCATATAATATTCCCCTCACAAAGGTGATGGAGGCCGTAAAACAATCCAATAGAGATGTTGGAGCAAAAACCATTGAGATTAATCAAGCTGAATACCTGGTTCGAGGTTTAGGCTATATCAAATCATTGGAGGATATTGAACTTGCTGTCGTGGCCGTGCAGGATAATGTCCCTATTCGCATCAAGGATATTGCCGTGGTTCAGCTTGGACCGGCAAGCAGACGAGGGCTTTTGGACAAAGGTGGAGCGGAAGTCGTAGGTGGGGTCGTGGTAGCCAGATACGGTTCCAATCCACTTCAGGTGATCAAGCAAGTAAAAGAAAAGATAAAAGAAATAGCTCCGGGATTACCCAAGAAAACCCTTGCAGACGGTACTTTGAGTCAATTGACTGTGGTCCCATTTTATGACAGATCTACTTTGATTCAAGAAACCCTTGGGACTTTAGAAGAAGCTTTGTCCTTAGAAATCCTTATCACTATCCTTGTAGTCCTTGTGATGGTATACAACCTTAGGGCGTCCATCCTTATTTCAAGTATATTGCCATTGGCCATTTTGATGGTTTTTATTGCCATGCGTTATCTTGGTGTAGATGCGAATATCGTCGCCCTATCAGGTATCGCCATTGCTATTGGCACAATGGTGGATTTAGGAATCATCCTTTCCGAAAATATACTCAAGCATATGGATGAAGCCCCGCCACAGCAAAAGCTTATCACTACCATCTACAATGGCTCTGCGGAGGTTGCCGGTGCCATTCTTACCGCTGTTTCTACAACGATTGTAAGTTTTGTCCCGGTATTTACCATGCAGGCAGCTGAAGGGAAGTTGTTTGGGCCACTGGCTTATACCAAAACCTTTGCCTTATTCGCAGCATTGATCGTTTCCCTTTTGATCTTACCCAGTATTGCGCACGTTTTTTTTGGATTCAAGTTGAACAATTCGAAGTTTAGAAAGGCGGGAAATACCCTGCTTATTCTGATAGGTTTAGCATTACTCTATTTAGACTTTGTTTGGGCGGGTACCCTTCTTTTTTTACTGGCAGGGGTTGCACTTCTAAAAGACTATTTGAAAGCAAAGGGCTTTACTTTTCCGGAAAGCATCAGGCCTTTTTATAACAATTTGGAAATCATCATTGTAATTGCAGGGGTGGTGTGGCTGTTGGCCGGTTATTGGCTGCCTTTAGGAGCATCTAATTCCACCTTCCTAAACTTTGTTTTTGTTGGCAGCTTGGTCAGTTTGATTTTGGCTGCCTTTATTCTGTTGGAGTCCAATTACAAGAAAATTTTGAATTGGTGTCTGGATCATAAAGTAGCGTTTTTATCCATCCCAGTCGCTGTTATGATGTTTGGTGTCATGGTATGGATTGGCTTTGTTACGACTTTCGGACTGCTTCCTAAAGTAGCCGGAAAAATAGGATGGGAACTTGAAAAAACGAGAGTATGGTCAGGGTTTGCACATGCTTTTCCCGGCATGCAAAAAGAATTTATGCCATCATTGAATGAGGGAAGCTTTTTGTTGATGCCCACATCCATGCCACATTCAGGCATGGCTTTTAACAGAAAGGTTCTAGGGCAGTTGGATAAGCGGATTGATAATATTCCTGAGGTTGATCTTAGTGTGGGCAAGCTTGGTCGGGTTGAGTCCGCCTTAGACCCTGCCCCAATTTCAATGTTTGAAAATGTCGTCAATTATAAACCGGAATTTTTTATAAATGAAAAAGGGCAGAAGCAGCGGTTTAAAGTGGATGCAGCCCATCGTTTTATCCTAAGTTCAGGTGATACCTTATCCAATGAAGAAATATTAACCAAAAATATTGCTACTTCATTTCTCATTCCGGATGAATTTGGTAGGTACTTTAGGAATTGGCGCTCGCATATTAATTCTCCGGACGATATATGGAATGAAATAGTAAAGGTCACCAAAATCCCAGGGCTTACATCTGCTCCAAAATTGCAACCTATAGAGACGCGATTGGTGATGTTGCAGACGGGGATGCGGGCTCCCATGGGAATGAAAATTTACGGACCCGACTTACAAAAAATCGAGTCTTTCGGTCTAGAAGTAGAAGCGATTTTAAAACAGGTGCCCTCAGTGAAGCAGGAGGCTGTGTTTGCGGATAGGATTGTAGGCAAACCTTACTTGCATCTCAATATAAATCGTGAGCAAATAGCTAGGTATGGATTGAGTATTGAGGATGTTCAAAGCATTGTTGAAACAGCTATTGGAGGCATGAAAGTGACCACCACAGTAGAAGGGCGGGAGCGTTTTCCTGTCCGGGTTCGTTATCCACGGGAACTTCGAGATGATCCTGAATCCTTGGGGAAAATATTGGTGCCAACCCCTACAGGTTCCCAAATTCCCATGAGTCAAATAGTGGATTTTGAATACCTCAGAGGTCCTCAAGCAATTAAAAGTGAAGAAACATTTCTGGTTGGATATGTGCTATTTGACAAGCGGGATGGTTATTCGGAAGTGACGGTAGTAGAAGATGCAAGGAGCTTGATTCAAAGTAAAATTGATACCGGTGATTTGGAGGTTCCTGCAGGTGTAAGTTTTAAATTGTCAGGCAATTATGAAAATCAAGTTCGTGCTGAGAAACGCCTTTCGTTGATCGTTCCATTGGTTCTGCTTATCATTTTCCTAATTCTTTACTTTCAGTTTCGTTCTGTCAGCACAGCAATGATGGTCTTTACCGGCATTGCCATGGCTTTCAGTGGTGGCTTTATCATCCTATGGTTTTATGGGCAAAGCTGGTTCATGGATTTTGCTCTTTTTGGGACCAATTTTAAGGACCTTTTTCAGATTCAAACAATTAATCTGAGTGTGGCTGTTTGGGTAGGTTTTATTGCTTTGTTTGGCATCGCCACCGATGATGGTGTGCTTATGGCAACCTATTTAGATCAGAGCTTTGCTCGAAATAAAACTGATGATATCCAGGGGGTTAGGGAGGCTGTTTTGGAAGCTGGGCAGCGGAGGATTAAGCCTGCCATCATGACCTCCGCCACCACCATTATTGCCTTGCTACCTATTCTCAGCTCCTCAGGAAGAGGTTCAGATATTATGATACCAATGGCCATTCCGGCTTTTGGAGGGATGTTAGTAGCAGCTATTACTTATTTTATTGTACCCGTATTGTATGCAATTCGGGAAGAAAGAAGATTTAAAAACAACTCAATATGAAATTTACTTTCCTTTCTTTAACCTTTTGCTTGATGTTGAGTATTTCCGGATTTTCTCAGACGCTGGAGGGGCTTTTAATGATTGCTGCGGAAAACAACCCGGGACTGAAAGGGAAATACAAGGCATTTGAAGCGGCTTTGGAAAAAATCCCTCAAGCCCAATCCTTGAATGATCCCAATTTGTCTTTTGGCTATTTTATCTCTCCTGTTGAGACCAGGCTTGGCCCTCAAAGGCTGCGTCTTTCATTGACGCAAATGTTTCCATGGTTCGGGACTTTACGCACTAAAGGGGAGGTGGCAACTGTCCTTGCGGAAGTAAAATACCAGGAGTTTTTGAATGCAAGAAATGGACTTTACTATGAGATTTCTGCTGTTTATTATCCACTATTAGAAACCATGGAATTGATGGAAATAGAAAAAGAAAATCTTCAGATTCTGGAAACCTATAAATCAATTGCTACCTCAACATTCGAGAATGGAAAAGGATCCATGACAGACGTGCTTAGGGTTGATATTATGAACACCACTTCCCAAACCAGTTTGGATGTATTGTATAAAAAAGTTTATGCAGCAAAGGCCAGACTCAATGCCATTTTGGGAAGAGAGCCTGATTCTCCAATAGAGATTGACGAAAAATTACCCCTGCCAAAGGATCTTCATCCGCTTTACTATGATGCTATCAAGTACAATCCATTACTGGAAAGTATGGATTTGAAAATTCAAGCTGCTGAACTTAATCAAAAATTAGCTGTCAAGAATGGCTTACCACAATTAGGGGTAGGTATTGATTATGTTACGATAGGTGAAAGGAAAGACCTACTGATTGTAGAGAATGGGAAAAATACACTGATGCCTACCCTGAGCATGAGTCTTCCGCTTTTTAGGAAAAAATACAGAGCAGCTGAAAAAGAAGCCTTGTTGCTCAGTGAATCCTATCAAGCAGAAAAGCAGGATATATCTCACCGTCTTCAAGGATCCTTCTATAGGTATAAAGTAGAAATGGAAATTCAATTAGAGCTTATTGATTCCTTTGACAGGCAAATCAAAACCAGCAAACAAACCCTTGATTTGCTCTACAGTGCCTATGCAAACTCGGGAGAAAACTTTGAAGAAGTTTTACGCCTGCAGCAACAATTGCTGGAATACAATAAAATGAAAGTCAAAGCCTCAGTAGCTTACCATCTTGCTGAGGCACAAATAAATTATTTAACCGCAAAATCTTACTGATATGAAAAGCAACAATTATCTCAAGTTTTCCGCCATGATGGCAGTTTCATTTGTTATTATGTATGCTGTGATGTTTTTAAATGCAGATATCTTTGACCATGTTATGTTAAGCACCACAAGAACGTATATGACCCTATTAATGGTAGCTCCAATGGCAGTGTCTATGCTTCTTTTTATGTGGGGAATGTATGAAAATAAAAAAGTCAATTTTATGATTCTTGGGACGGCCATCGTCCTATTTATAGCAAGTCTAACCATGCTCCGTAACCAAACTTTAATTGCTGATGTGCAGTGGATGAAGGCGATGATTCCTCATCACTCATCGGCGATTATGGTTAGCCAGAAAGCGGATTTGAAAGACCCGGAAGCTCAGCAACTCGCAAAGGATATCATTGAAGCGCAAAAGAAAGAAATTGCTCAAATGAAAGCAATGATCAAGCGACTTGAGAAGGGGGAGTAAAGGTTATATTGAATGCGTGCGTCAAATTGAAATCGCGCAAAGCTTAAACGTGAAACTATGAAACAGCTAATAAAAAATAAATACCTCCTTATCACCATTACACTTATGCTGGGGGTAATGCTAGGTTGGTTAATTAAACCAACTAAAACCATTCCTGAGCCGCCATCAGATCATATACATAAGGAGGGGACTGCCGGAATTTCGTCCATTTATACCTGTTCTATGCACCCACAGATCCGCCAAAGTGAACCCGGGGATTGTCCCATATGTGGGATGGATCTTATTCCTTTAGAAAGTGATACTGAAGAAGTTGATCCAATGTCAATTAGCATGACAGCCACAGCAATTCAGCTAGCAGATGTACAAACAGTGGTTGTAGGCAAAGAAAAAGGGGTTAAAACACTGAGGTTGCCGGGTAAAATTCAAGTGGACGAGCGATTATTATTTACCCAAGCAAGCCATATCCCGGGCAGAATTGAGCAGTTGATGGTGAATTTTACCGGAGAATATATAGCCAAAGGACAAGCTATAGCTTTGGTGTATTCTCCGGAATTGGTGACCAGTCAGGAAGAGCTTCTTCAGGCCTATAAAATAAATGATGAACAACCGGCTCTTTTTAATGCAGCTATAGCAAAACTTAAAAACTGGAAGGTAACTGATGAACAGATTCAACAGATTTTGACAACAGAGGAGGTTATAAAGAATTTCCCCATTAAAGCCAATGTGTCGGGTTATGTCTCTCAAAAATTTGCCAACCTGGGAGATCATTTGGATATGGGGCAAGCCATTTATGAGGTGTCAAATTTGTCAAGGGTTTGGGTGTTGTTTGATGTTTATGAAGCTGAAATTCCTTGGGTAAAAACCGGTGATAAAGTTAACTATACCTTGCAATCCATTCCCGGAAAAACCTTTACAGGAGAAATTGATTATCTGGATCCAATTATAGACCCTGTCACCAGGGTTGCCCATGCCCGAATAAGTGTGGCCAATCCTGATTTAAAGTTTAAACCGGAAATGTTTGTTTCGGGAGTGGTTAACAGTACCATATCAGGAGAAGATGATGCCATAGTCGTACCCAAGACGGCCGTTATGTGGACAGGGGTCAGGTCTATCGTTTATGTGAAAAAAAGCACCACTGAAGGATTGGCATTTAAACTACGGGAGGTTACCCTTGGGCCGGCATTGGGAGCTGAATACATTGTCACTTCAGGTCTTCAATTGGGTGAAGAAATTGTAGTCAATGGTGCATTTAGTATTGATGCAGCTGCCCAGTTAGCAGGTAAGCCGAGCATGATGAGTCCTAAGGGTGGGCTTGCTGTGTCCGGCCATAATCACGGGGAAATAAGTAGTGCCAAGCTAAAAGAAGATTCGAATAAAATTGCTCTTACCAAAGCTTCCAAAGCTGATATGTCTCTGATCTTTGAAAATTACTTTCAATTTAAAAATGCATTGGCCACTGATGATTTATTGAAAGCCAAGTCAAGGGCAGCGGACATGCTGCAAAGTTTATTAAAGTTGGACAAGACCTACTTTGAGGAGAGCCTTCATATGGATTGGTCCAAATACCATGCGGTTTTGGCTGTGCTGCTTGAAAAGGTAAATTCTCAAAGTTCTTTGGCTGATGTCCGTGAAACTTTTCTTTCAATTTCCGATGAAATGATAAACATTGCAGAAACCTTTAAATTCTACACAAATAGCCTTTACGTGCAGCGTTGCCCCATGGCGGATGCCAACAAAGGCGCAAACTGGTTGAGTAAAAGTGATGAGGTTTTGAATCCTTATTTTGGAGAAGCTATGTCGACTTGTGGAGAAGTTATAAAATGGAT
The DNA here is from genome assembly GCF_030546805.1 of Cyclobacterium sp. 1_MG-2023. Lineage (GTDB taxonomy): Bacteria > Bacteroidota > Bacteroidia > Cytophagales > Cyclobacteriaceae > Cyclobacterium. Next base: position 16,482 of record NZ_JAUOPC010000025.1, read on the forward strand.
AAGGTAATTGGTAGGATTGTAGCCTAATCTTGTTGTTGAATTGTTTTGGTAATTGTCTGTTAATTATTAAATTAAGTCAATGATTGTCAAATATCAGCTATTTATTCTGTCACCTAACAAATAAGCCCAATTATGAAGGTTGTAAAGATAGTTCTTGTCATAGTGTTAATACTTGTGTCCATCCCATTAATGGTTGGGATATTTGTTGATCAAGATTACTCGGTAGTCCGAGAAGTTACCATAGACCGGCCGAAAGATGAAGTATATGAATATGTTAGATTGCTCAAAAACCAAGAGAATTTTTCCAGCTGGGCATCTAAGGATCCTACCATGAAAAAGAGTTTTATTGGGGTAGACGGGGAAGTTGGTTTTGTGTCTGCTTGGGATAGCAATGATCCAAATGTTGGGGTAGGGGAGCAAGAGATTACTGCCATTAAAAAGGGAGAGAGAATCGATTATGCACTTAGGTTTAAAGAACCCTTTGAGGCGGAAGACAAAGCTTATATGGCTTTTGAGGAAATTGATGACAACCATACCAAGGTTATCTGGGGATTTGAAGGAAGGATGGATTATCCTATGAACACAATGCTCTTAATGATGGATATGGAGGAAATGGTTGGGAAAGATTTTTCTGACGGGTTACATAAGCTAAAATCCCTTTTAGAGAATAACTAAGTCATATGAATTGAATGTCCCCTTTTATAGGGTGTTTAAGATTTTAGCTTTAAACCTTCTTCAGAAAGATACACCACTGCGTTGTATTGGTCTGTGTCGAGGCAAAAGTTTATGTCTTTTTCTAAATCGTGGTTTTGGAGACGTTTGGCATGGGATGCCTTTTGGAGAAAACCATTGAGGTCTGCACCAACTTGTCCATAAAGTGATTCCATAGCCAAAGTGGCGTCGCAGTCGTGTTTCCAGCCTAAAGCCTGAGATAGTGCACCTGCATAAAGAGAATCTTCTATATTAAATTTTCCTTTCCATCCGGCACAAAGCACCAAGACATCATTGGACGAGTTTTGCAAATAGTTTACAGTAGCCTTTAGATTTAAAAATGACCCAATAAGAACTTCTGCCGCTTGTTCTTTGGCTAAGGAAATGGCTCTTGTACCATTTGTGGTAGTCATGGCTACATTTTTTTCGGCAAATTGTTGGTTCAAATAAGCCAAAGGGCTATTTCCCAAATCAAAACCATCCGCTTGTTTTCCATTCCTTTCCCCGGCGATCAGCCAGCCTTGTTCTTTATAGGTCATGCATTGGTCCAAGTCTCGAACTGGAACGATGGTTTTTACTCCATTGGAAAGTGCGGTCACCATGGTAGAGCTTGCCCTGAAAATATCAACAACAATTACAGTTTTATTGGTCAATTCATGTAAGTCCAACAAGTCGGGACTAACACAGGTTTCTATGGTTTTCATTTTTTTAGAAGGGGTAGTTTTTCTACTATGGCAGCAAGGCTTTTTTTCCTTATCTGGATCTTAATTTCAGTTCCCGCTTTGGCATAAGCGATGTCGACATAACCTAGTCCTATACCAATACCCATACTAGGGGATTGGCTGCCTGAAGTAACGATACCAATTTCTTTTCCTTCTGCATTTAATATGGGGTAATCAGCTCTTGGAATTCCCCTTTCTAGAAGTTTAAAGCCGATTAACTTTTTCTGAACACCTTCCTCTTTTTGCTTTTTTAAATTTTCATGGTTGATAAACTCTTTGGTGAATTTTGTTATCCAGCCTAAACCTGCTTCCAATGGTGAAGTTGTGTCGTTGAGCTCATGTCCATACAAACAATATCCCATTTCAAGCCGCAAGGTATCCCTGGCCCCTAGTCCTATAGGTTTGATTCCAAATGGATCCCCGGCTTTAAAAATCTCTTCCCATACTTTTTGGGCATCATCATTTTTAATATAAAGTTCAAACCCTTTTTCTCCGGTATAGCCGGTAGCAGAAATTATTACGTTTTCTATTCCGGCAAAGGTGCCAATTTCGAAATGGTAAAAGGGTATGTCCTTTAAGGAAACAGAGGTCAGAGATTGAATGGCCTCGATGCTCTTTGGACCTTGGATAGCAAATAAAGAGGTTTGGTCGGAAATGTTTTCCAACTTTGCATTTTCGGTGTTGTGTTTCTGAATCCATTCCCAATCTTTGGCAATATTGGATGCATTAACCACTAACATATAACGCTCCTCTTCAAGTTTATAAACTAAAAAGTCATCAACAACTCCCCCTTGGTCATTTGGAAAACAGGTGTATTGGGCCTGTCCTATTTTAAGTTTGGAGGCATCATTAGAGGAAACCTTTTGAATCAAATCAAGGGCATGTGGACCTTCAACTATAAACTCCCCCATATGAGAAACATCAAATACGCCTACATTTTCTCGTACAGTCTTGTGTTCTTCAATATCAGAGCTATACCTAACCGGCATATCATACCCTGCGAATGGGATCATTTTTGCACCTAATGAATGATGTGTTTCGTCTAGCGTTACTTTCTTAACTTCCTCCATTGATTGTTGACTTTATTTCAAAAGCCTAAAGGTAAGAATTGTGATTAATTTTATTGAAAATGTATTCGAAAAAGACAGCCTTTTCAAATTAATTTTTACATCAATTAATAGTTGACAATAATATCGAAAGGCTTTATAAAGCCTATTGGTGAATCGTTTGGCTGTGTGGTAGGGGCTAAAAGTTGAATCCCTAAAAATTTGTTGGTAGCAGGTGCTTGTTTTAATATCCTGGATTTTGGATCAATTTACTATTGGCTAGTATTTCTCGTTCGGGAATTGGAAAAACCAATTTTGGGTCATCAAAAGTGTACTTTAGCGCAGGGTCATTATTGTCTGTTACAAATCCCTTCGTCCTTTTGATGTCATGCAAAATATGGCCTTCATGTGCCAACTCCAATTTTCTTTCCATCAAAATATTTTCTAGGTTGACACTGCTTTTCTCTGGCAAAGAAACCCTTTTCCTAATCCTATTTAGATCTTCGAGAGGTGTAGCCCCTATATTTGTTCCTTCACGGAAATTGGCTTCGGCACGAGTCAAGTAGAGTTCTGCTAACCTTATTATTTTAACATTCCTATTGGGGTCTCTCCATTTGTTGGTGCGTATTGCTCCTGCTCGTTCCTGAAAAAGAAGGAGACGATCATCTCCGGATTCGTATAAATCCAAATGGGAGTTTAAAATGCTAACATCACCATCTCTACCACCAAATTCAGGTGTAGAATAAAAAAGCTGCATGGCATTCTCCGAATCCTGACTGTTTACTTGAATGGTGAATATATCCTCCTGACTGTCTGATTCATTATTGAAAGCATCTGCATAATTAGTCATGAGGTTTTTGCCATTGGTAAGGGCTAAGTTTATGCTCCGATTGGCAGCGTCCCTTGCTGATGCAAAATCCCCTATCTGTAAAAAGACCCTTGAAAGCACGGCAGATGCAGTAAAGCTTGATGCATACACCCCATTGGTGTCCGGTAAAATTTGTTCTGCTATGCTGAGGTCCTCAATTATTTGCGTATAAATTTCTTCAATAGAGTACCTTTCCACGATACCATTGTTTTCTCTACCTCTGGAAGGCGTTAAAATTAAAGGTACTCCCGGATTTACATCAGTATTTCCGGCTATATAAGGCTGGCCAAATAATTTCACCAGTTCAAAATAGACAACAGCACGTATAAAAAGTGCTTCGCCTTTCACTCTGTCTTGATCAACTTCATTGACCTTCGGAATAGCTTCGAGGATATTGTTGGTGATGTTGATGGTGCTATTGGCAGCAGTCCAAGTGTCGGTAACGAAGGTGTTATTAATCAAAATGCTCTTGTTCAACATTTCTCTAGGTTGGGTAAAAGTACCCGTCCATCTTATTTCATTGTTTGCGCCCAGCATTTCACTATAAAGGAGAAGCCGTCCACCCCAAAGGTCGGACTTTCGCAGGTTTGCATAAGCACCTATTAAGACGCTCTTGATATTGGCATCATTGTCAAGAGCGGTGCCCTCATCTATTTCCTGTGATGGTTTAATATCCAAATTGGAATCACAGGATAGGGTAAGGAGGCTAAATAAAAAGACAAATGGTAAATGAAAAACTTTTGAAGGCATAGTTAAATTGTTTAAAACCCTAAATCTAACCCTATGGAAAAGGTTTTAGCCTGAGGTGCTGAGTAAAGATCAACTCCCTGAAATAAATTTGCATTGGCAAAACTATTGGACAATGCTTCTGTACCTACTTCAGGGTCCCAGCCATTGTATTTGGTGAAGGTCAATAGGTTTTGCGCAATTATATAAATTTTTGCATCCTGAATTTTTAATTTATTGTTCCATTTTTCAGGGAAATTATAGGCCAGAGAGATGGTTTTAAGGCGAAGGTAACTGCCATCAGAAATATACCTGCTAGAGGCAGAACAGCCATTGCATTGACCGAGTCTGGCTTGAGGAACATCAGTGATGTCACCGGGATTTTGCCACCTTTCCATTTGGTCCACCGTATTATTGTCAAACCAATAGGCATTGTTGGAATAATAACTACCTGCCGCTTGGTAAATTTCATTGCCAAATACTCCCTGTAGTAGGAAGAGCAGGTCAATGTTTTTATAGGAGATTTCATTGGTTAACCCGCTAATGAAATCCGGGTTTGGACTTCCTAGAAATAATTTAGCAGCTGAATTATAGTCATTGGTGGTTTCTGAAAGATCTTCATTAGCATAGTACAAGGCATCTCCATTGTCCGGATCAACGCCGGCATATTTAGGACCGTAAAAAACGGCCATGGGTTGATCGATAAAGATCCCGTTTAGGTAACTAGAGTAAGGAGGTGGGATGGAAGTTTGGTCTTTGGAAAGCGATCGAACTCGGTTGATGTTTCTGGAAAAGTTAAAAGAAGAACGCCAAATTAGATTTTTGTTGGCATAATTAATCGAGTTGAGTAAAATCTCAAAACCGTAATTCTGCATTTCACCTATATTTTGCCTTTGAGACACAAAGCCTGTGGTAGCAGGAACAGGCACCAGCAACAATAGGTCTTTTGTTGTTTTATTGTAAAAATCAATTTCTCCTGAAATGCGGTCTTCAAATAGACCAAATTCTAAACCTATATCAAATTGTTTGGTGGTCTCCCAAGTTAAGTTTGGATTGGCTATTTGTGTGGGGGACAAGCCGGGACTTAGGTTATAAGGGAGTGGTTCATACAATCCTAGGTGGTCAAAATCACCGATCAATGCATTTCCTGTGAGCCCATAGGAAGTGCGAAGTTTAAAGAAGCTTAGGTAAGCATTGCCTTTCAGAAAGGATTCTTCACTTATTATCCATCCCAAGGACCCTGCCGGGAAAAAACCATATTTCTTGCTATTTCCAAATCTAGAGGAACCATCATATCGGGTGCTAACCCCAAGCAGGTATTTGTCTTCCAGTGAGTAATTTACCCGAGCAAAATAGGAGAGAAAGGATGAGCTAGTAAGAGTGGATGTGCCATCAACAATCTCAGCAGCTGAATTTATTGTCTTCAGCCCGTCCAAAGGAAATTCCCTTCCATCTACACTCGTAAATCGGGTTTCACTGTTTTGATAGGACATCCCCAAAGTAGCCTCTAAATCATGGTTCCCCTGAATAATAGGTTTGTATGTAAAATAATTGTTGGTCGTATAGTTGGTGATTTTTATCCAACGGGAAGAACCATAACCATTGGAACTTTGCCCGGTGGCTGTGAGTGATCCAAAATACCTGTCATCGTTTTGTGTGATATTGTCTAATCCAAACTCAGACCTAAAGCTCAGCTCCTTATTGATCTTCACCTCCCCATACACATTATTGAGGTTTCTTAAGCTGCTGGTGGTCCAACTGGAATTTTCGGAATCGATTAAATTGTTGTAGTAAATTGTAGTAGGGCGATCATATAAGTTTCCATCCAAATCTCGCAAAGGGGAAATGGGTGCCAAAGCCACCAGTTGCATGGGATTATTGAATAGATTGTCGCCGGGCAAGGTATTGGTGGAGGTGCTCGAAAGGCTGAAATTAGCACCGAAAGAAAAATTATCACTAAGCTGGTGGTCTAGGTTCAACCTTCCTGAAATTCTTTCCAAGCTATTCCGAATTAAGATTCCTTCTTGCTTGTCGTAGGCACTTGAAAAATAAAACTTAGTTCTGTCATCTCCTCCTGAAGCTGAGAAATTGACATTTGTCACCCCCGCATCCGAATTAAATGCCTGGTCTTGCCAGTTGGTATTTACATCCCCGGTTCTCCAATCTGAATGCCCTGCATATTGGTCCAAGAGATTGTCAACAAACTGAAGTTGAGAATCCGGATACTCTTCAGGACTATTGATCGGGTCTTTATTGGCAGCCAAGTCATTGTTGTACCCCGCTTCTCTGAAGAGCGCTACATATTGACTGGCATTTAAGAATTTCTTTTTACGGGTTGGGCTACTATAACCTCTCTGAATGCCTACATTAAACTTGGTTTTACCTGAAAACCCTTTGTTGGTGGTGATTACCACCACACCATTCGAACCTCTGGCACCATAAATTGATGCAGCAGCTGCATCTTTCAATACATTAATAGAGGCGATATCCCTCATATTAAGCATGGCCATGGGGTTACTGTTATCAATGCTTCCTGAAGAAGTAATAGGTATTCCATCAATGATGTACAAAGGGTCATTGCCGGCAGAGATAGAGCTTGTACCCCTAATTCTTACTTTTACCCCATCCCCAAGTTTTCCGCTGGCATCAGCTACAAATACTCCGGGAAGTCTACCTTGCAAAGTTTCTTGGAAATTTGGCACCGGAATATTAGCTATATCTTGCCCTTCAATTCTGGAAATATTTGCAGTAAGGGCAGATTTATGAATACTTCCATATCCAACTACAACAATTTCGTCAAGTGAATTGAGATTGGCCACTAAGCTGATGTTCAATTCCATGCTTCTTTTTACTACGATTTCCTGAGGAACATATCCCATTGAGGAAAAAGTAACAATAGCTTCTTTTTTTATATTAATTCGGTATTCCCCTAAATCATTTGTTGAAGTAGAATTTCCGGTTTCTAGGGCACTAATAAGTACTCCGGGCATTCCAATTCCATCTTCCTCCGAAGTTACTTTTCCGAAGATTGTGATGGTTTGGGCCAAACCGATTGTTGGAAATACGTATAACAAAGCCAACACAATAAATATATTGCTTTTCATAGATAAGCTGGTGGATAATTAAAATCGCAATGTGGTGATAAAAAATCCTAATAGGTTTAGGACTTTAGTTTATTTCCGGGGATTAAATTTATTGCTAAACTGAGACTAAAGTAATAAAAAAATAACTATTGGTGCAATCTTGATAAAATTATATTTAACTTTCTATTAATATTTCTTATGTAAAAATAGTGAATTATAGTGTTATTTTTTGTCAAATGAAGCAGATGTAAATTATAATCCTTTAGGACTTTAGGTTGGTTTCCTCAGGAATTATTCGCCGGGGTTAACTGCTTTCTTACTGAATTAATAATTTAATAATAATCAGAATAAGAAGGGTTGAGATTAGGTAGATTTCAATTTTTCGGAAGATTTGAAAACGGCATTTAGAAGAAAAAAAATACCCTAAACAAGGGCTGTATTTCCTTATTTAGGGTATTCGAAATGTATTATTTTTTAAATGGAAAAACTTTCTCCACATCCACAAGTTCTTGAAGCATTTGGATTCACAAACTGAAATCCTTTGCCATTCAATCCATCTGTAAATTCTAAGGTGGTGCCGGCCAAATAAAGTAAGCTTTTTCTATCTACGATTATTTTAACACCCTTGTCTTCAAAAATCTGGTCGGAATCAGTGGTTTTGTTGTCAAAGCCTAGGTCATACATTAAGCCTGAACAACCACCGCCTTTGACGGATACCCTTATGTTTTCCTCTTCATTTCTGTTCTCTTCTTGTCTAAGTTCAAGGATACGATCCTTGGCCTTTTCTGAAACGATGATCATATCTATTCAAATTTAATTACCCTAATCATTTAACGACAATTAACCGGTAATGTTAGAAATAAATTCCATTTTTCCTACCGAATTATTAAGCAAAGTTAACAAATCAAATGGAAATAGACGCTTTTTCCTGTTCATAAGGATTTTTTGATGATTGGAAGTAATTGGTTTTATGGAAAGTGGGTTTGAATTTTAGCCGGTAAGAATGCCTATTCACGAAATGGCCAACTCACAAATATGTTGTACTTTTGTATTTGAAATGGATTGCCCGTGGATTAATGGGAAATTAGCAGATAATAAATACTATGGATAAGGAAAAAAGGACTGAAATTTCAAATCTTGGAGAGTTTGGGCTTATAGATATGATAAGTGAGGATATCAAAACCAACCATTCCAGTTCTGTAAAAGGAATAGGAGATGATGCTGCAGTGATTGGCCAAGGGGATGACCTTCGTGTGGTGACTACTGATTTACTTTTAGAGGGAGTTCATTTTGACCTATCATTCACTCCATTAAAGCATCTTGGATTTAAGGCTGTGGCCGTAAATGTAAGTGATGTAGCTGCCATGAATGCGATTCCTACACAAGTGACTGTTGGCATAGGGCTTTCCAGCCGATTTTCGGTAGAAGCTGTAAAAGAACTTTATGAGGGAATTAAATTAGCTGCCACGCATTATAATGTGGATATAGTAGGTGGAGATACCACCTCCTCCAGAGCCGGTTTGGTCATCAGTATTACAGCCATTGGAGAAGTAAAGAAGTCTGCCATCAGCTACAGGTCAGGAGCTAAAGTCAATGATATCATTTGTGCTACAGGTGACTTGGGTGCGGCATTTATTGGGCTTCAGATACTGGAGCGTGAAAAACAAGTGTTTTTATCCAATCCAAACATGCAACCGGATTTGGAAAAATATCCTTACATCACCGGAAGGCAATTGAAACCGGATGCCAGAATGGATATTATTCATGAATTTAAAGAGATGGGCTTGGTACCTACCAGTATGATCGATGTTTCTGATGGATTGGCTTCAGAATTATTTCATATCTGTAAGGCATCCGATGTAGGGGTGGCCATTTATGAAGACAAACTGCCCATAGACAAGCAAACATTTGACACAGCTGTGGAGCTAAACTTAGACCCCATTACCTGTGTGTTAAATGGAGGGGAAGATTATGAGTTGCTCTTCACTATCAATCAAGAAGATTTTAAAAAACTGGAGAAGCATCCTGATATCCATTTTATTGGGCATGTTACTGAAAAAGACAGTGGCAAATACCTTGTTACAAAAAGTGGAACTGCCGTTGAATTAAAAGCCCAAGGCTGGGTACATTTTTAATCCCTGCCTTGAGTTGGTATTTATACATTCCTTATTCTTCGGGATAAGGAATGTATAAAAACTTAGTGAATTCAGCATCTACTACAAAAAGACAACAGAATTCATCCGGGTCTTTATAAGCAGCTTTAAACTGTTCTATTCCGTCTTCTTTTATCAATTTTCGCTGAACAAATTCATCCAAATAGGTGATATAATAATTCCAATCCAACGGTTTTTCTTTGTTGCTGAGAAACAATTGTCCTATGGGCTGTTCATCTTTGCTAATAGGGAAAATTGGATATTCTGAGAATTTCCTTTTTCTTACTTGGTAGGCAGCTTCTTTAAGTGTTTCACTTATTTTTACAAAATCACTGCTGATAGTGCCCAAGTATTTTCCATTCAATTCCGGGTCATTTTCATTGCTGATCATTCTTGCTCTTTTATTTTAAGTAAAACTACATTTTCAACATGGTAAGTTTGGGGAAACATGTCTACAGGCTGAATTTTTATCACATCATATTTTTCAGCCAGTAAGGCAACATCTCTTGCCTGAGTAGCCGGGTTACAACTCACATATACTATTTTTTCGGCTTCAAGTTTTAAAAGCATATTCACAACGTCCTCATGCATTCCAGCTCTGGGAGGGTCTGTAATGATGACATCTGCTTTTTGGTGGTTGGAGACAAAGGTGTCATCCAATACATCTTTCATGTCTCCGGCGTAAAACAAGGTGTTGTCGATATTATTACGGATTGCATTTTCCTTTGCATCTACAATGGCTGGTTCCACATATTCAATGCCAATTACTTGTTTTGAATGCTTTGCCACGAAATTTGCAATGGTTCCTGTACCTGTATACAAATCATACACGACCTCATTGCCACTTAGATCGGCAAATTCTCTTGCGACTTTATATAGCTCGTAAGCCTGAGATGAATTGGTTTGGTAAAAAGATTTAGGGCCAATTTTAAACTTTAAGCCTTCCATGGTCTCTTCAATATAGTCCTTACCGGCATAAGTATGGACTTCCAAATCTTGAAAAGTTTCATTTTTCTTAAGGTTGATGATGTACATCAAGGCCGTGATTTCAGGAAAACGTTGGTGTAAAAACTCCATTGTTTTATCAATACCTTCTTGGTCATCTGCCCCAAATTGAATAATAACCATCGACTGCCCGTCTAGGGTGGTTCTGATAATTAAGTTGCGCAGTAGGCCTGTTTGATTGATAATGTCATAATAACCTAAGCCTTCTTTTAAGGCAAATGCACCCAATTCATTTCTAACATCGTTGGAAATATTGCCTTGCAGGTAACAGTGATCAATGTCAATTATCTTGTCAAACCTTTTAGGAACGTGAAAACCCAAAGCATTCCTTTCAAAGGTTTCTCCCGAATCGATTTCTTCACGGGTAAGCCATCGATTGTTAGAAAAAGTAAAATCTAATTTATTTCTATAATATTGGGTTTTAGCAGAGCCAATTATAGGCATTACCTGAGGTAAGGGTACTTTGGCAATCCTTTCAAACTGATCGATGACCTGTTGCCTTTTATATGTCATCTGCAGTTCATAGGAGATGTGTTGCCACTTACAGCCCCCACAAATGCCAAAATGGCTACAAAAAGGACTCACCCTGTCAGAAGAGTATTCATGAATTTTTATTGCCTCAGCTTCCAGGAAGCTACTGCGTCCTTTGGTAACCCTGACATCTACCACATCACCTGGGGCAACATTAGCTACAAAGACCACCTTGCCTTCATGGTGTCCTACACATTTTCCCTCGGCAGCAATTCTTTCGATTTTTAACTGCTCGAGGACCTTATTCTTCATTTTTCTTGACATAGCTCGCAAAATTAATCATTTTCGGTCAAAGGGTTGAATATTGTCCTTCTTGGTTTCAAACTTTTATAGGTCTCGGTCAATGCTGTCCTAAATAATTTTTGATTTATCTGTATTTGGAAGGGGCTTAGTAATCAAGATGGTTGAGGTTTCAAGTAGCAGATACATGCCCAATGAAAATATCCCTTACCGATGTGCCCAGCTGTCAAATCACTTGCTGCCCTTATCAGTTTGCTTTTCCTGTACCAATTTCTTGAAAATTGACCCGTCGATTTTTTAATAATTTGTAAAAAAAATGCAATATCACACATAAGAGGTTCAATCTTAATTGAGTGCGCTATAGGAAAAGTTTGTTTGAATTATCAAATTATTTATTTAACTTATATTTTAGTAGTTAAGCCTTTAAAGAGATAATTAGGAGCAATTTTCAAACTATCTTTAGTAAAATTCAATCTATTAGTATCTTTTTTTGTGTTGTTTATTAATATTATTTAAAGTAAACCTACTTAAAATCAAAATATAAAGACTTTAAAAAAAACGATACCCGAAATAAAAATTTCATGAAAAATATTATATGGACAATAATAGCAACAGCGATCTTAAGTACTTCTTG
>NZ_JAUOPC010000026.1 GCF_030546805.1 Cyclobacterium sp. 1_MG-2023
TTACTGGTATACTTTCCCCTGGAATCACTGGTATACTTTGCTCTGGAATAGTGGTATACTATGGAGTGGAATACTCAACTAAGCAAGGGTAGATAAATAAATCTTTTTTAATTTTTCTGCAACTAATGGGAGGTCTAGTTTTAGTTCGATTAGTCTTTCTCTTCCCTTGCACTCTTTCATCTCAACCACCGACTTAATTTTTTCAGCAAGTTCAATAGGATCAAACCCGGTAATTGCATATCCTTCAGTATCTTCCAATAAATACCTTACATCTCCAACATCCGTAAATACCCCTTTACAATTACATGCCATTCCTTCTTTCACAACATTAGGAGATCCCTCTTCATAAGAACACATCACTAATACATCCACAGAATTTAAGTACTGAAATACTTGGTGATGTGGGATGGGGTATGGAGCTATAATTTCAATATCGGCTTTAGTCAGTTCCTCTCTTGCTTTTTCCAGAAGTTGATAGTTTTTTCGTGGGTCATTATGATTGCCTAAAAACAATGCATATTTCTTATTTTCGATCAAACCGAGCTCTTTTCTGAAATCATGATCTACAGGATAAAACTTATTTATATCTACTCCATTAGGCAGCACTTTTGATTTCTTTTTTTGCCAAACAAATTTTTCAATATTAGGAGATTTTGAAACAATTCTTTTTGTGAAAGGCTGAATTAATAAGGTCAAAAAAGTAAAATAGTTAAAATAAAAACGCTTCTTTTTGAAATCACTAATCCTTCCATAGGCATCGGTTCCCATTAAAGATAAAATTATTGGAATATTGGGAAAAGATAGAACTGCAACCCAAGCCGATAAAGTAAAGTGAGCATGAATTAAATCATAATCAGAATCTTTCAATAGTTTTTTTAATGGACCAATATTTGAAATATAGCCTTTCAAACCCTTTCCTGAAACTTTAAAATAATCCACTTCAACATTTTCTTTATTTAAAGAATCTCCCTGTACTTTAATAAAAGGTGCAACATCAAAATTTTTGAGATTACCCGAAGAGACAAATAGTACCTTCAATTTCTTGTCTACAATCGATTTTTTATTTTCCGTTAAGATCATTATTTGTTAGGCTAAATTAACACTCCACCGTTTATTAAAATAATATAAAAACAATTTTTAATAAATAAAATACCACACAAATAATTTCTATTTATATTTTTTTATTGTTTTACTATAAATACACTAGATCAATTTATTACAAACTACTATTAAAACAACCTCCACTTCATAAAATATAATAAAAACTCAGTATATTTACTATTTTAAATTGACTACTTATTTATTTAATAAATTAATATAGATTTTTCTAATTTTTTTTGCAACAATATTTGAATCTAGATCCACCGCTTTAATTTTATCTCTACCGTAGCAGGAATCCATCTCCATCACTTTATATATCGCATTTTCTAATTCTGTCTTATTTAGATTAATTATTGCATATCCCTTTACGCCTTCAACAATATTTCTCACATCACCTACATCGGTAAATACCCCTTTACAATTGGATGCCAAAGCTTCTTTAACTACGTTGGGAGAGCCTTCTTTTACAGAACACATTACCAAAACATCAACTGTAGAAAGTAACTTCACAACTACTTCATGACTCACGGGGTAAGGGTTGATTATTTCAATATCAGATTGTTTTAACTTTTCTCTCAGTCCTTCCAAAAGCCTAAAATTTTTATTAATATCCTTAGGGTTTCCTAAAAACAAGACATATTTTTTATCAGGAATGAGTCCAAGCTCTTTTGCATAACTAACCCTCTTACCATCGAATTTCTTTAAATTAACACCATTAGGTAAGATAATACTTTTATTCTTTAGCCATACATGCCGTTCAATATTTGGGGACTTTGTAATAATGAAGGAAACGAAAGGCTGAATCATAATTGTCAATAGTGTAAGGTATTTATTATAGATTTTAACCTTACTGAACTTTTTTAACCTTCCAAAGGCATCCGTCCCCATTATTGACAATACAATGGGAGATTTGGGTAAGGACAAGACTACTACCCATGCTGATAAAGTGAAATGCGCATGAATAAGGTCAAACTTTCTGTTTTTTAAAAATCTCCTAAGTTCTGAGATATTTTTCAAATACCCCAAAATCCCCTTACCTCTTATTTTAAAATAGGTTACATTAATGTTTTCCGATTTTAAAGATTCACCTTGAACTTTTATAAAAGGAGCAATGTCAATTTTTTTCATGTTCCCGGAGGAGACAAAAAGGACTTCTAGCAATTCCTCTTTATTCTCAACCTTAGTTGTATCAGAATTTATTTTGGTAGAAGAAGATGGAAGTTGATCTCCAATTAAATTTTGTTCATTTAAAAAATGTTTCATCAGAAGTAAATATTATCAACCATTCAACTATAACTTTCCCCTAACCTTCCAACTTTTAGTAGTAACACTTCAAATTTATGCGGTAATAAACGATTATTATTGTCGATTAATTACGGTTTTAAATTAGTGGGCTTAATTTATTATTCAATTGCCTATCAATTAATCCTAAAAGAATCTTGGTATGCAAACAATCCATTTACTAATACTAACGCTCGTTTCCAACCTTTTGTTTTGCAGGCAATCAATCAATTAAAAGACTATACTTTTTGGTCATATCTCTATAATAAGGCCTGTGATTTTAACCTTATTCTATTTTTAGACAAGTGATCAATTGACATAAGTATTGAACTTTCTCTAAAATTAATACAATTTTTGATATTATTATCCAAAGTCATATAATTTTAATCCAAATTATATTTAATTGGCCACAATGGATAGAAATTATGTAAAAAAGTCGTTTGAAAATGGTGAAAAAATACTGTTTTCGCAAAATTCACAATTCTTTACCAACAATTAAACTAACCATTGGCTTGCAGACTCCTCTTCAATTATTAAATCACTACCTTAACTAAAAGCCTAACGTATCGGTAGATTAACTGATATCTCTTGCAATTCAACTTTCTCAACAATCTAATTCTCAAGCTAACCACTTATTAGTCCTAATTCAACTATCAATTTTGGTGGGATTAAAACAGGAATTTTAAAAGCCAACAAAGCTTATCCAGCTTAATCCCTGCTAACTCATCTTTCAATAAAGAAAACAAATAGTATTAAAAAACTTTTAAGGTATTTTTATGCCAAACGCCAACCATTCGACAAATATTCTCCGCTTTTGAAGCTCCTTCTAATATACCTATTCGAGGTAAATTGAATTTCGAATTAAGGGATTGAGGGCTCAAATACTCAGGTTTATTAGAGAAGCCAATTTGAAAATCCTCCTTCTTTAAGGCATTCATTTCTCGCACACCATAATCCCCATTAGGATAAGCAAAAGTATCTATTTGATAATTTATCCAAGCGAACACTTTCTTCTTATTGACCGTAATTTCCGATTCCAATTCGTCATCACTGCAATTAGGCAATATAGGATGAGTATGACTGTGTCCTCCAATGCTAATCCAAGGTGAAGCGGCGATTGATTGAATTTCAGAAATGGTCATGGCTTCCCTTGGCAAGTTTATTTTTTTCTTAATTTCGGTAATTACCGCCAACCTTTCTGCATTGGGTACGTTTTTCAACATTTTAGATGGGAGATAACCCATACCTAATCTTTTGGCTTTCTTTGCATAGCTAAACCAATAATTACCCGATTCGATAGCTTCTGTAGGTACGAAAATTGTGATAGGAATTTTATAATTATTGGCCACCTCTGCAACATTAGCAAAGTTTGACGCCCACCCATCATCTGCGGTTAATAGAACTGCACCTTTGGGAAAGGACATTGATCCATTTATTATCTTCTTTAAGTCATCCACCCCAATAAACTTAAATCCATTTTTTGTGAACCATTTAATAATAAATTCAAATTCCTTCTTAGACGGATTATGGAAGTAAATTGATAAAATAAAATCTCCTTTTAAAGCTTTCTTTTTGGCTCGATTAACTAAACCAATCAAAATAAAAACCCAGGCTACAAAATAAGCCAAAACATTTCTTAATTTAAATTTCATTCTGTTATAATTAATTAACCTATCCATTTAACCTTAACTTAAGGTGTTTCTTCAATTTGTTTTGACTGGAACAAAATTGAAGTTGAACAGGAAATGGCACATCAACTTTCTTTATGACTGAGTACAATAAATGCTGTGTCTCAGAAAGGTATTGGCTTTGATAATAGGAAAAAGCCAATACACCTGAATTTATATTTTTGCCTTGTGAGGAGGAGAGTTCCCCTAAGCTTACATTCGAAGGGACATACCAAAGAACAGCGCATAAATAATCACCAAACATAAGACAGAAAAAACAATGCCCTATTTCTATTCTTTTCATGCAATCATATAAAAAATCTTTTCTTGTTATTATCCCCTTAGACTCATCAAAATTTAATAAATCAGCCATTTTGTTTTCGCTAATTTTATAACCTTTTGGCAGTTCCTCTTTACCTATAGAATTTAGTGTAAGGTAAGTTTTAGATTGAGAACTAAAAACCCGATTAATTCCATCGCATTCAAAAAATTCTAACCCCTTTTTTGACAATAAATCATACTTTTTTTTGCCATTTTGAATTTGTTGTACAATTTTAAAAGATTGATAATTTCGTTTCAAAAGAACTTCTAATAGGCCTTTTAATTTACCTTTAATAGCATCTCTCAGCAATTCATTTTTTACTTTTAAGGGAGTTAAAACCTTAAGTTCATAAGCTTCCTGAGAGCTGTTGGACAACTTTTCTTTATAACCTTTTGCTCCTCCCGGGGTTAAATCGAAATAATTAATCCCTGCATTTCCCAGTTCGATTCCAAGCATTAGAAAATGTAATATCCCTGGAGAGTATTTAGCATAAAAGGGGGAGTGTGAATTAATTCCCTGCAAATGGATCATTTCCTTTCCTGCAATACCGGCATTTGAAGCAATTATTTCTTCATCCAATTTTAATATACTCACGTGTAAAAGTCCCAATTCAAAAAGGCGAATAAGAAAATCTTTTCTTTCAGTTTCTAATTGAAATATTACCTTATCATACATGGCACCTTTTCTAAAATCACTCTGTAAGATCAATTCATCAATGATGTTTAAGAATTCATCAATAGTAGAAATAACTTCAAAACTTAAATCGCCTTTTCTTCTCAGCCTATTAATTTTCTCTTTTCTATTTTTTTTCTTCAATTCTTGGGCCAATAATTTTTCATTACTCACCATTAAAGGTTGAAGATGGGTTTTTAAAATCACCTCTTTACTCCACTTTGACTCCATACTAAATCGTTCAACAGGAGATCTTGGCGGTAAATATTTTAAAAGGAATGGCTTATTCGGAAAAACCATTTTAATAAGCTTAATCGATGATTCAAGAACAGAATAACTGTCCTCTGTAGTCGAAAGCCAAACTTGATACTCCGCCTGATTGGTTCCCGCTGCTGTAATCTCCCCTTTATTATTAATAGTCAAGGAAAATATACCTTTAAGCTTACGTCCATCCCAATCCGTTAATAAGATTGAAGGGTATTTATTATATATGGAATACCATGTTAAAACAAATTCCTTACTTTGAAATACCGTAGCCCAAGGGCAAAGACTGAAAAGTTGGTCCCACGCTTCTAAGAATTTTTCATCTTTAAATAAATCGTTAGCCTTCTCACCTAAGAAAATTTTCATCCCTGTTTTTTATTTACTTAAGTTTAATGAAAAGCAGCTAGTTTTACCAATCTATACCTCTAAATTTTATATACCTCAGCCGAAATATTTCCTCATCATTTATTAAAAAGATGAGAATTTTTTGTGAAGTTTTCGCGAACCTTGGAAACTTTTCCCATTTTTATGGATAGCGCTAATTATCCGTTCAATGAATTGAGAATTGCTGTAGCTGTTTTTAATAGCTCTTCTTTGTGTGCCGCTACCACTGGGTGATTGTAATAATCCTCATTAATTACTAGGACAGTTTTATTGTCTACTGAATTGTCTACGTTCTCATGAAACCAAATGCAGAATAACAATTTACTATCATCAGCCCAAGAAATAAACTTTTCACCAGCTTCTACTTTTTTAAATGCATTTGAAAGAAAATCCCATCTTGAGGTACCTAAATAATCGTCATACATTAATAAATGCTTAATATTATTTGTGACCATTTCGATAGGCACCTTAGATTCCTCCAACTGTTTTACCTTTTTTGGAACAATGCTATTTTTGAATTCTTTCACCTTCAATTTAATGAGGTGTTTTGACCGTTTTACCTTCAAATTGAAATCCATGGATCGAACTCCTCTTGACAATAAAAAGGCATGAAATTTTTTCCGAATATCTATTTTCGCTTTAAAAAGTGGATCCTGACTTATGGTAAGTTCATATACTTCATCAGCATTGGAAGCCATTCGCTCTTTGTAACCATCTCCCCCCGGTGAAAGGTCAAAATATTCAAAACCCTGTTCTTCTAGATACTTGCTCAAAATAAAAAGATGAACTAATCCGGGTGAATGTTTGGAATAAAAGGGAGAATAGGTAATTAAGCCCGATAGGTGCATCCAAAATTTAGATTTCATACCTATAATGCATGAAGTGATAACATCATCCAATTTTAAAACAGATACATGAAGTATATTTTGCTTAAAAAGCGACACAAAGAGGGGTCGCCTTAACTCGTTTGACTGAGAGGGGATTTTATTAAATAATGCACCTTGTCTAAAATCATAAAGATCCATAACTTCATCATACACTTCAATGAATCTATTGACCTCAATAATTTCTTCAAAATCCATCTTTCCTGCTCTCCTAAATCGATTGTACTTTGCCTTTAAATGCCTTTTTTTCATAACATCCTTGAATTTTGGATGTGACATCTGTAATAAAGGTCTATGGTATTCTTGAATTACACTTACTTTCTTCCATTTGCTATTTCTATATATCCAAGAAAGACTATTGTAAGAGGGTACGAAGCGAAAAATCAGTTTACTGTTAGGGTAATCTTTAAGAATAAGACTGAAAGCTTTTGTCAAAAATCGTTCATCATCACCTTCCTTTACAAGCCATGTTTGATACTCAGCATCGTATTCGCCAACGCCTACAATCTTAGCATGATGACTTTTTATTTTTCCGTTCGACTCTTTTTTGACCGCCAAGAACACCGCAGCATTTAGCCTAAAACCATCTTGATCGATTGCTACCAATGGCAAATATTCTGAAACTTTAGTTTGATACCAAGATTTAATGAAGACAGGGTTCTGGAAAACAGTCGTCCCAATGCTTTCCTCAAACAGATTGGTGAGCCTTTCAATAAAAGCCGGTTCTTCTAATAAATTTAAAACCTCCTGCCCTTTAACTACTCGTATATTTTCTTGATTCATTACTTGCATTTATATTTTTGGCATTAGAACGAACAAATTATTATGGTTCAATTTCTCATGTATTTTTAGCCCAATATGGCAGAATGGCGGTTTTTAATCATTTAAAACTTCCTCATATAAATTTAAAAAGTTCTCCCCCATTTTTTGAATAGTAAAACTGTTCTGGATTTTCCCTTGCCCTGCCTTTCCATATTTCATCCTTTTATCAGGATGATCCAATAGATCAACAATGGACTTTGCTATTTCATCATCTGATTCTTGGGTAATTAAAATACCATTTTCACCCGGAGCTATTAATTCCTTTGTTCCACCGGCATCATTGGCAATTACCGGCAATCCTAAGGCCATGTATTCTATTATTGCATTAGAAATCCCCTCCCCATGTACTTTCTTATTCGAGATCAAAACGCCAATATCACAAGCATTCACTAAATCTTCTACGTCATAAATAAGTCCTGTCATGATTAAATTTGGATGTCCGTCGGCCAATTCCAGACACCTTTGGTATAGGCTATTCTTTCCCTTATGATAGTAACCTGCACCGATAAAACTCACGTCATTCCGAATGGTAAGTATTTTTTTAGCAATTCTAAAAAACCTTTCATAATCTTTATTTTTAGAAAAAGTAGCTACCATTACTACTGCAAAGGGTGTTTTTATATTGTATTTTTCTTTTGTTGCTGATTGATCAGCCATATTATTAAAGCGATTTAGGTTTACTCCATTGTAAATCACTCTGGATTTATCCTTTGGCGGATTATATGATTCTATGCCCGCCAAAGAATTGGATAAAATAATACTTGATTGCCAAAAATTTAATTTATCGATAAATCTATTCTTTAGAGAAATATTAGGAGAAGCATTCGTAATCTGGCCATTTATGAGGGGAATTCTTTTTATCACCCTAGTTGGTAATACATAAAGTGTTTGCATGCGACCCCAAGTATGGATAAGGTCCGGTTGGAATTCAGAGGCTATTTCCATTAAAGAGTAGGGAAAGCTAATTACACCCAAATACTTCTTTTTCTTAATGACCTTTAAGGGTATTTCAAGCTGTTTGAAGGCTGGGAAATGTATATTATCTCCTGTTGTTACAACTATCATTTCATATTTTCCGGAGTTTTTCAGGAAAGTGAGAAGTTCCATAAATCTTCTTTCTTTACCTCCTGCCACTAGGGCTCCAATAAAAAATAAAATTCTCTTCATAAATAATTCTGTTTTGAGTTAACCCGAAATGCAATAGATTTTCTATTACTTTATAAAATATGGTCATGTAAACTCCCCATGAGCACCAATCTTAACTATTGAAACTTCTTAAAATCCCACCATCTAAGTTGGGTTAATTTATGGAACTATAATCATTGAATTTTTACCCGGATAAGTTAATGATATTAGAGGTGCATGCTTCAAGCACAATAAAATCAGGTTATTTGGAGATTTTAGCATCGCAAGGGATAATAGCATTTGTAATAGCGATAAAATGGATGATTTTGAAGTAATTTCAGCCCATAACAACCCAATAGGTTATCTATTACATAGATTTGGGTATAATATATAAATTTCTCCCATTAAATGCACTGAACCACAAAAACTACTTGGCCTATACCTAACAATACCATTAAAGTAAATCCATTTCATATTGAATTTTTCTGAATATAGGTTTAATTTTTGGGTACCACAGCACCTTCTCTTCGCCTCATTAGTCCTACAATGTTTAGGTGATCCTAGTAAAATTCACAAAGACCGCCTCTAAATTACTCCAAGAGACGGTCTTTTATGTATTTATTGTTGAAATCTAATTCTTCAATTATTCTTTAAAGAATTTGAATAAGGATTGCCTGCCATCTCTATTAACCAATAATAGATGAATTCCCTGAGACAAGTAATATTTAGAAATATTAATTGATAAAACTTCATTTTTAATGTCAAATTCTCCATTCATCATTTGTACACCCTTCATATCGAAAAGATAAATCTGCACTTTACCTTCCAACTCACCGGGCATTTCAAGGTTAATCACTTCATCTACAGGGTTGGGATATATACGTGTTGACCACCCCATATCCACTTGGTCAGACATAATATCTAAACCTGTTTCATTCTCAGAAATTGAATTGAAATTCGGCATTACTCGAAGATTTTGACTTGGGTTTGCTAGACTTGCAATTTCACTTCCACTAAGTGCTCTTTTATAAAGCCTAATCTCATCGAGATCACCCGCCCACCTATTATTTCCATATTTGGCACCTATCTGCAATTCTGTGGTGTTTGAATTAATCTGTAATGGAGAATAGGTAGCTGAATTATCTTCCACACCATTGATGTAGATCTTAGAGGTGGTTCCATCAAATGTGACAGCCACATGAGACCATGTTTGACCATCCGCAATATAATCTCCACTAGAATTAATCCTATAATCTGTCCCACTGCTTTCTCTGTTTATTCTGAACTCTAGCTTTCCTGTTTCGAAAATACTAAACTCGTACCCATCCGGGCCGGACTTCGAAAGGATTTGCTTTCTTTGAATCGCTGTAGGCTTAATCCAAGCGGCAATTGTGATTGCCTCATTGATATCAAGGGTTGAATTATGAGGAACAGATGCATACCTATTGATAGACCCAGTCAACCTTAATGCTTGCCCCACCTTCCCGGGCACCAAGCTTACTCCTGAGGTATTTTGAATGGTTGCATCATTGCCTTTGCCGGAATAATCTATCAAGGTATTACCACTGCCATTCTCCATGGTCCAATGACCAACCAAATCATCGTCAATGGCTTCAGTCGTTGTAGTAAAATCCCATACCTGTGACCAGGGGGAATCTCCTGCACTGTTGGAAGCTGCCACTCTCCAATAATATGTAGTGTTATAATCCAATTGGGGCATGGAGTATGAAGTCTCCACTAAATTTGATATGGTAGTTTCACCGATAGAGAAAGCCAGATCCTCTGCGAATTGTACATTATAGTTATCTGCAAAGTCTACCGGATCCCAGTTTAGAATTACCCCTGATGGTTCAAGACCACTAATCCCGCTGATAGGCATGTTCAACTGGGGAGCAATGGGCATATCAGGCGACCCATCGAAAATCTCAAATATTTCCTGAGCCGTCAAAGCTTCATTATAAAGTCTTACTTCATCCAATTCACCTCCCCATCTTTCCTCTCCATTTTTGGCTCCAATCTGCAATTCTGAGGCATTGGATATTATTTGAATTGGGGAATAGGTTACCGAAACATCCTCTAGCCCATTGATATAAATTTTGGAAGTAGTTCCGTCAAAGCTTGCAGCAACATGCATCCAAGTTTGGCCATCTGTCGGATAATCAGTATTAGAAAGTAAGGTATAATTATTACCTCCACTTTCTCGGTTAAAGCTAAATTCAATTTTACCATTTCCTAAGACACTCAGCTCATACCCATCAGGCAAAGCTTTGGTTAAAATGCGTTTTTCTCCCAGTCTTGATGGCCTTATCCATGCAGCTATCGTAATTTCTTCTGTTATGTCTAAAGAAGGATTATCCGGTACTGCTCCAAACCTGCCAACCAGCCCGTTTAAACTTAAAGCAAGCCCTTCCTTGCCCGTCACCCATGTAATTCCTGAGGGATCGGCTAAGATGGCATTATTCCCTAAACCTGAATAATCATTAAGCATATTACCTGACCCCTCTTCCATTTTCCAATAACCGACCAGTTTAACAATTTCTTCAGTTGTAAAACTCCAGACTTGTGACCAAGGAGAATAGCCCTCTTCATTTGAAGCAATTACCCTCCAGAAATAAGTTGTATTCGATTTCAATTCCGGCAAATTAAATTCATCACCGGAAAGATCAGTCTCCTCAATCAATGCTCCTGAGAAATCCGGATATTCAGAAACTTGAACCCAAAATTCATCTGCTGAAGCCGGTGCTTCCCAGTTCAATGTGAGGTTTGAATTGGAAACATCTGTAGAAAAATTCTCAGGAAATGTCAGAAGTGGGGCAGTAGGTTCATTTGGAACACTGGAAGTCCCATTGTAAAGGTCATTTACTTCTTGATTGTTCAAGGCTCCCCTATAAAGTCGGACTTCATCAAGATCACCCACCCACCTATTGTTTCCATATTTGGCTCCAATCTGTAATTCGGTAGTATTGGAATTAATTTGTACCAGTGGATAGGATTCAGAATTGTCTTCTACCCCATTGATATAGATTGTTGAAGTAGTCCCATCAAAGGTCGCGACAACATGCATCCAGGTCTCACCATCGCTAGGATAGTCTGTATTGGAATAAATCCTATAGTTAGTCCCACTACTTTCCCTATTAAACCTAAATTCTAATTTACCATTTTCAACAATACTAAATTCGTAACCATCAGGACCTGACTTAGAAAGAATACGCTTTCTATAGACTCCTTCAGGTTTAATCCAAGCTGCAATAGTAATTGCTTCTGTAATGTCCAAAGTAGTGTTATGAGGAACAGATGCGTACCGGTTT
Source organism: Cyclobacterium sp. 1_MG-2023 (assembly GCF_030546805.1). GTDB lineage: Bacteria > Bacteroidota > Bacteroidia > Cytophagales > Cyclobacteriaceae > Cyclobacterium. The sequence goes on from NZ_JAUOPC010000026.1 coordinate 11,831, forward strand.
AAAGAACCATTCATTCTTAAGGCTAATCCATCAATTCCACTTACCCATGAAATTCCAGAGGTAGATTGAAGATTGGCATTATTCCCATTTCCTGAATGGTCTATTAATGTACTACCACTTTCTTCTTCCATTTTCCAATAACCTACCAAATCAGCACTTCCGGATATTACTTCTGCTGTATTAAAGCTCCAAATCTCAGACCAAGGCGAACTACCATTCTGATTGGTCGCTGCCACTCTCCAGTAATAGGTTGTATTGGGTTGAAGCTCATCAACAGTATATGAATCATCTGAAACCCCAACCTCATCGACCAGTAGCGCGGTAAATTGAGAGTTTTGAGAGACCTGAATATTGTATTCACTTGCAGACTCTGAACCATTCCAACTTAAATTCAAGTTTAAATTAGACAAATTATTGGTGTTGTTTTCGGGTAAGGCAAGCACAGGCGTTGGCGGTGCTTCTGTAACAAGGGTTTCTCCATTGTATAAGGAAAAGATTTCCTGATCATTTAACGCTCCATCATAAAGCCTCACTTCGTCAAGATCACCTTCCCATCTATTATCCCCATATTTAGCGCCAATCTGTAACTCCGTTGTATTTGAATTGATCGTAACAGGGAAATAAGATGTAGCGTTATCTTCAATTCCATCGACATAAATTTTTGAGGCGGTTCCGTCAAATGTTACTGCCACATGCATCCATGTTTGGCCATCTGAGGGATAATCAGAGCTAGAATAAAGCATATACTCTGTACCACTGCTTTCCCTGTTGAATCGGAATTCCAATTTACCATTTTCAGAAATTGAAAACTCATATCCATCAGGCCCAGATTTGGACAATATTCGTTTTCTATTTACTCCATTAGGTTTTATCCAAGCTGCGATAGTAATGGCTTCTGTGATATCCAATGTGGAATTGTGAGCTACTGATGCATATCTATTTAAAGAACCTGTCATTCTTAAAGCCAGACCATCTACTCCAGTTACCCATGAAATCCCATAATTATTTTGGATCGTTGCATTATTATTTTTCCCTGAATAATCAATGAGCGTATTCCCACTTCCCTCTTCCATTTTCCAGTAACCAACCAATTCAGAGGAAGACAACTGGTCAGGAGCGGTTGTAAAGGACCATTCTGAAGACCAAGGCCCATCTTCTTCCGCAGTATTGGTAGCTGCTACTCTCCAATAATATTCAGTGTTTGAAAGTAATGTCGGGGTAGTAAAGTTTGTTCCGGAAATATTTTGATCATTGACTACGGTCGTAGAGAAATCTGAATCCAATGAAATTTGCACTTTATAGGTTGAGGCTAAAGCTTCTTCTTCCCAACTCAACACTAAAATTCTTGAATGATCGGCAGATCCATTTACCGGGCTTACATGCACAGGAGCAGCAGGCACACCTACGGTTGTTTCTTTAGTTGTAAAACTTCTTACCTCTGACCAAATTGATTCCCCTTCCTCATTGGAAGCAGCAACTCTCCAATAATAAGTCGTGAGATCTTGAAGTTCGGGCGTAGTAAAAGAGGTTTCTGTAATACCTTGAGCATCAGTAATGGTGCTAGTAAAGTTTGAATTAATCGAAATCTGCACCCGATATTCAGTCGCTAAAGATTCACTCTGCCAACTTAATTCCGAAATATTATCAATATTGGTAGCTTGATTTTCAGGCGAAATTATTGCCGGTGCATTAGGAATAACTCCCGGAATATACCCTTCAATAGGAAATTCAACAATTGCCCCCTCACCATACTCAACCACCAATTTAGCATCAAGGTTTTCTTTGGATCCATTATAGGACAGATGGATAGGGTTGGAGCTATTGGCTATCAATATTGAGTGACTAAATGGTTCAGTTACAAATTCAAAATCGGAAGCATCGACTCCTTCCACATGCATTTCCCTAATATAAATTGCTTGATTTCCTCCTGAAACATTTAAAGCTGTCACTATTTCCCCCTCACTATTTACTTTTAAATTTTCCCCAGTAGATATTATACTTCCTGACAAGGATTGGCCTTTTGGATTATTTATTCCTAAATACTCCATGTTTTTCTGATTCCCTCCTCCTCTTATTGGGGAACCTCCCGTGACAAACAATCCATTTCCTGACACGATCCCTTGGGTGCCATGTCTTGGGAAGTTCAATTCCAATCCGTTTGACCAAGATTGGGTAGCTGGATTAAAGATTTCAGTAGTAGTTAAGGCGTCAGTCGAATTGGATATTTCACCACCGGCAATTAGCAGTTGTTCATTAAAGTTCGCTGCAAAGGCTGCCCCCCTAGGTGTTGGGATATTTAGGGAACTTGGTAAAGTGGACCAGGTTTGGGTATCAAAATCAAATACATCCACCTCTGGGACCAAAGGAGCAAAAACTCCTTCAACTCCTCCGGTCAATCTCCCCCCAGCTGCGTATAATTTATCACCAATCACTACCCCGTGAAAATGATCCCTTGGCCTTGGAGCATCTGGAAGAATGGTCCAAGTACCCGTGGCAGGATCGTATTCATCAAAATAGGAAACATACCCATCGTTATGACCGGAAGTATTGCCGCCGATTAAATAAAATTTATCATTATACATGACCAATCCTGCTGACCCACGTCTTCTTCCCTGAGGTATTTCAGGCCCCATGATATACTCTTCGTTTATAGGATCAAATATCCAGATATTTGAAGCCGGGCTTTCATTAGGGAAAGCATTATTCTCAAAGGCTCCAATAACCCAAATATATCCCTTATAACTTATGCCTTGAAAATGGTTGAAACTATGGGGAGATACAGAATCCAATAAACTCCATGAATCCGCTTCAAAATCATACTTGTTAATACTTTTAGAATTCTCCCGTCCTCCTACTAAATAAAAGAACTTCCCTACTTGAACAAAGGCATTTTCATGTCTTGCAGTATAATTTTGGTTTTCATTACTGATTTTCCAATTTTGTTGTTCAATTGTCCAAGTGAAGTTAAATAATTCAACATTTTGAACTGGATAATTGGAATCTTCTATTTGTATTGTTATTTGATAGGGAGAACCCGCAATAGCACTTTCATCTACAGTACCATAAATCCTACCATTAACCTCTTCTATATCTATTCCTGGTGGTAAGTTGGTAGCAGTGTAATAAAGTGCACCTACTCCTCCTTCAGCCATGATTCTTAAAGTTCCATCCAATACCTCTCCTACACTACTCAACTGATCTTCTATTTCTTGAACGATAATTATAGGGTCGGATACCTGCGTACCCGAAATTTCAATGGCATGAACAATTGGATTTCCCGTTTGTTTAACAAATTCAATATCCAGTACACCATCTGTAACAGTGACAGGAATTTGCTCCATCCCACCAATTCCATGACCAAATTGAACAACCAAGTCAAGGTCATCTAATTCAAGTGCATCTTCAATTTTAACATCAAAAACCCTTGCCCCAACGGTAGAACTTTCATTGGAGCCATTTCCCATATATAAATTAACGTTATAATCCCCATTCGTCACAGGGATGCTATAAATCATATTTTCTGAACTTGAATTTTCTCTTGCACTACCAAAAATTTCAGAAAACGTATTACTATTGATGTAAGAAGGAATCGATGAATGTTTATTTAAAAAATCAAAAACAGTTGATTTAGCAGTGCCCACATTGACAGCATACCCTTCTCCTTCATAGGCTCCATCCATAATATTTTCATTCCAATTAGGCGATGTACCTTCTCCGGAAACGGCTTCACCTCCAGCATTTACCCTATACAAAATCTGTTCTGCAGGTATAACTTCTACCATAAAGGATTGCTCTGCAAAATAGCCATCCTGATCAGTAGCGCGAAGAACAATCTCCGTAGAGTCCGGTTGGTTGGCAAAAGTCAATGTAAGTTGACTTCCTGAAATAGTAGCTCCAAAGGCAGAATTGCTATTTGTTAAAGTAAAGTTAAGATTTTCAACCCCATTATTATCATTAAAATATTCCGTTAAATCGAATATTTTATCCGCAGCTCCTACCTGTTTCGTAAGATTCAAAAAATTATTAATTGGATAAGGCTGATCTGCAGTTACATTAAAATAATCGTAGGTAGCCATAAACTCTACCCCTTGCTGACCAGAGGTTCCATATACCCCAATTGCCAAAGGAAGAGAATTGTCTGTGACAATATTTAATAATGGATCACTAAGAGCTTTGGTACCTAAACTGATAGAGGGACGATTTCCTATCTGGATGATTGGTTCTACTATTCCAAATACTGAAGATACTCTTAAAATAAACTCAACCTTTTCATTTGAATTAGGCCTATCCCCCTCATCTATCTGAAGCATAAGCGGATTCGGGTCCGGAACATCATCAACTTCCAAAGCCGCCACAATATGGGTTTTGGTAAACACAAATTTCAAAAAGTTCTCTTGTGTACCATCTCCTATTTGAATACCTAATTCTCCATTGTGATCGATATTGTAAAACATCTGAGGCCCATCTAAACCAAGAAGGCCTGCCTTGATCAAAAACTCACCGGTTTCTAAACTTACATTCGCCCCCATTTGAAAGCCCTTGTCCTGATTATTTGAAGACCCGTTGGCTGTACCGCCTGTAACTGCAATTTGGATAGCACCGGCAGCTCCCCCGTAAATATCATTTGGCAATGGACCTTCACCTAAAACATCCAGCCAATTTAGCCAATTAGGATTGGCTTCACCATTATTCATCAAACCTGTTAAACCTAGACCTAAATAACCAAATGGTCTACCTAGTTCATCTGTATTGTCTGAAAATAATTCGTTGTCAATAGGAAGATTTGTAGGATTCCCCAATTGGAAAGGATCATCTTCATCCAAAACACCATCATCATCATCGTCGGGATCATTAAGATCAGAAATAAGATCACCGTCAAAATCTGTAGGAATGGAAGCTCCTGAACAATAATCAGTCTCGTTGTCAATTTCATCTTGATTGGTAAATCCATCATTATCATAATCTGCATCAGGGTCAAACAATGGATCACTTGACTCAGGGCAAAAAGCCAAATCGGCAGGTGTAAAAATACTTACCCTATCATCAAAGGTGGCTACCCAAATTGTTCCAGGAAAAATTTCATCATCCCCATTGGCAGTAATCCCTAAAGCATTTCCACCATTAAGATTCCATTTATTTTCAAAGAGATCATCCAAAGACCCATCAGGGTTTAAAGTAACCAAGTGAAGTCTACCTCCATTTCTTCCGGCAATAATAGCCCCTTTAATTGCGCCTCCGAAAGCTGAAGAAGTATATTCAGCTATGGCATTGGTATTGATTGGCCACATTGTTACGAATTCCGGCTGTGGTCCATTAGGGTTATTCAAGTCAGGCGCCCTGAAATCACCATGCGCCGGATTTGCAAGGCTCAAAGGAACCGGAGGCCAGTTAGCTGGCAAGGTAGTCGCCACATAGTCTAAAAATCCGGCTTCATTTGGAGCAACAGGTGCTAAAATCTGGGTTCTAAATACTTCGTTTTGTGAATAGGAAGGGTATACATATTCCCAGCTATAATAATCGTCTGTGCTTTTGGTATAAAGTCCTGCTCCACCAGGGTTAAACGGAAATGAAGCACCTATTGTGTAAGGATTGCCAGGGTTTGCGCGTATGGGTGAGGGATGCCCACCATAATAGGAGCCAAATTGATAGTTATCAATATCATTAGTAACCATCATAAGATGGTCTCTATTGGTAACATATTCACCGGATATGGCCGGATTCGTAGGATTATTCCCTAATTCACCCAACACATAATTATTGGTTACAATACCGGAATTACCTTCATTTTCAGGCAAACCTCCCCAGTTTTCGTTAGGACCATTATCTGTTACAAAAACCTGCCCGGCCTCGGTTACTAACACATCATAGGTATTTCTATAACCACCTGAGAACACTTGTACAGGCCCCCCTACCACCTGCATCCCCATATTTAAACCATCATTACCTCCAAAAGGATCTCCTACATCAACACCATCATAAGTTGGATCATTAGGATCATAAACTCCATTTACATTTTCCCTAAAAGGATCATCTAAGGTTGGTATATCATATTTAAATTTCCTACCGGAATTAGCGTCCGTTTGGGTCGGAAAAGCGTTTATGGCATTCAAGTCAATGGATAATATAGCCGCAGAAAGTGCATATTCATTCGTCCATGCGAAATTAGTACTGGGAGAACCTGCATTGGTGTTACCACCACTCGCAACCAAAAGATAAGGTTTGCCATTGATTGTACTTAAAACCAAACCATTTGTAGAATGGTTTTCCTCCGACCTCGGTAGACCCCTAACCAAGTCGATGACATCCCAATTAGACCCCGTCCAAGTTAACCTAGTAATGACACCTGAGTTAGTATCAATGGCCTTGTCCCCTGAGGGCCCTCCCCACTTTGGATCACTTGATCCAATATAAATAATCGGGTTGGACGTTGTACCTTCAACGGTTATTCCAGTCAGTTGCCTTGTACTCCTTGCATCCCTTGACAGGATACCTATATCATCGTGATTAGGAATACTCTGAACCCCTAACAAGGTTTCATAGTCGGTTACGGAGTAAATGTTCTGTCCAGTTTTTTCTATGGTGTAAATTCTAATCTCCCCCTTGAGGTCGGCTAGATACAACCTTCCATCAGGACCAAATTCCAAGGCAGTACCTTTATCCGGTTGTGGAAACCCATTAAACTGAAGCGTAGAAATATCAAAGGGCACATCCTGAGCAAACAAGGACTGACCAATAAACATAATAATAGCAAAGAGTAGCAGATACTTTGCCGAGGAGAGGGAGTTTGGCAAAACGGACATACCTAAATAATTTATATAAAAACTAATAAAAATAAAATTATCCTAAATAATATATTGGTCAGAAACCAAAGGCAAGCGCAGTATCGTAAAGTTAATAATATATATAACAAATACAAAAAAATTATCTATAAATACATAAAAGCGTATATATTAAGCTTGATGTATTTTTTGAGCATATATCCAAATTTATCGTAGAAAAAATCACCTCCCCTTAAACCCAAACAATAACAATTAATTTATTGACAGTTCTATAAGTGTAAAAAAAACATTTATTATAGAATTAGAAAAAGTGTATTTAATATAAGCTCAACCATATTTATTTAATAAATAAGCCTATTGGGAGTTGTATTTATGGACAGTCCAAAATATTTAGAGACTGAAACATATTACTAAAAACACTCCATTGGTGAGACTCTTCTCCGAAATGAACGACCGAATAAGCAACTAAAAACCTGATGATGAAGCCCTTCAAATCAATTAAGTGATGATTAATTAAATCATCAGGGATCAAAAAAAAATTAAAAAACTGTACCGAATGAATCGATATAAAAAAAAAGCTTTGCAACGTTTGACCGTTACAAAGCTTAATAGATGAATAAAATATTATTTTTATATGTTAAACTAAGAGTTTATTTGTAAATATCCATTATCTGAGATGCGCTTAGCGCTGTATTGTATAATCTCAAGTCGTCTAATGCACCGGTCCAACGGTTATTCCCAAACTTGGCCCCAATTTGAACTTCTGTGTTATTGGAGTTTATTTTTGTAGAATTATATGTAGTCGAACTATCTTCTACTCCATTAATATAAATTACAGATTTTCGCCCATCAAATGTAGCCGCCACATGCATCCAAGTATCCCCATCTGTAGGATAACTTTTTGCTGATTGTATCATAAAATCTTTGGCATTCGTATCTCTATTAATTCTAAACTCCACCTTACCATTTTCAAAAATGCTGAATTCATAAACGTTTCCTTTAGAAAGAATTTGTTTTCTTGACTTTTTAGAAGGCCTTATCCATGCAGATATAGTAATTGACTCGGTAATATTTAAACTGGAATTATGAGAAATGTAAGCATATCTACCCGTCCTTCCATTCGTGCTCAAGGCCTTTCCAACTTTTCCATTTACCCATGCAACATCAGAATCATTCTCAATTTTAGCATTATTCCCTTTACCAGAATCATCATATAAAGTACTTCCATTACCTTCATCCATATTCCAATGGCCAACGAGACTGGGGTTTAAACCAATGTCATCGCTTGCATTTCCTGCACCTGATTCATCAAAATCCTGAGAATCATCCGTAATATTAATTAAATCATTTTCTAATAGCTCTCCGGCCCCCCCTTGGATAACTCCTCCACTATTTAATTCGTCTATTTTAAAGTTAAATACAACTTGTTTTCCAATTTTCCCGCTTTTATTGTGACCAATATAAGGAGTAGCAGTAAGTGTATAAGTTCCTTCCGGCGTTCCGCCACCATTGTGATAATTCCCCTTATCGTACCCATAAATGCAGTATTCCGGTTCATTTCTTACCACCGTAAAACTCTTTGGTCCTTCTAATTCAAATTCCACACTACCCTCAAAATCTTCTTCAAAATTTGCTCTTAAAGAGATCCTGTTATCACCTATAGGTTTGAGGTTAATGATTCCATTATTCGGAACTATCCCTAATGCCTTGTCTGAAATCGTGTTGATAAGAGAGAACGATTCAATCTCCGGCACCTTAGGGCCCCATCCTTTATTATTATCCTTCTTTGGATCCATTTCCTCATAGGAAGCCTTCTCATTTCCAATTCTTATATTATCAAAATATAGAATCCTTGTATCCGTGTCAGTGGTCTTTCCATCCCAAGCATCTTTGTAAATCCCCACTTTCCATCTTGGAAGGCGCTCACCTTCGTATTTATTAGGTCCGGAATGGGTAAGAATTTTGTCGTCATTCCGCCATACTTCTACCAACCCATCATTATTATCGGAATGTACAATATGGAAAACAAAATCGATCCATTCATCTTTAGGAACGCTACCAAAATCGTAATGGTCCCATAATGATGTTTTCAATTTAGAATCGTGTCCTACCCTGAATATCAAATCGTCTTTAACCACCCTTAAGGATAGTGTTGGCGTTCCGGCATTATGCCACTGAGAAATCACCTCATCATCATTGTCTTTTTCAAAGCCATCTGAAGGGAAGTAAACAGCGAAACTATACCAGTTTTCGGCTCCCGTAGGGGTTTCAACTAGAATCTCAGCTCTTTTACCGGTCCGAGTTGCTTTAGCGTCGGTCTTGCGTAACTCAAACCTTCCTACATGGTCTCCTTTAAAAGCAGGCGAACTGGAAACCTTAAAAGAATGGTCTTCTGAAAATTGTTTGGTAACATAAGCATAAAATGGATTTTCATCTTCAAAGGTCTCTTCATAAACAATGTTCCAATCCCCCAATTCCCCGTCGGAAGCATAGGCTTGAAGAAGTAATAAGTCTTCAATATCCTCACCTAAAAGATCCTCACTTGGTGCTTCTACACCTTCATCCATTTGACATGAAAAACATAGCAAGCTCATCGAGGTGGCGATAAGCCATCTATAAGATTGTCGTAAAATGATCATAACTAATAATTTGTTTGGTGGTTGAATTAATATATTATTTATATAAATAAACTTGGGTTATAATAAAGCTTCAAACAGGTATAAAAATGTATGGATGATTAAATACCTAAAAACAAACCCAGTTCAATTTCTCAGTGTTAGACAATATCTATACCAAGCCAATTTTTTCAATTACACTAAACAATGGCACTCCATATATTAAAAGAGTCCATCTAATTCAAACTAAAAGATTAACAAATAGATTATTTCTGGGCTTATAAAAATAAAACTAAACTCTTACCAAGTAAGCAAGTTAATTTAGTTTATCACTCTGCCGCAACCTGTATGGTAAGAAACATTTATGTGGGTGTTTAATACAATTTTATCTCTGTGTAACAAACATAAATTGAAAAAGGCAACTGACCCGCATAAACCCTACACTTCTTATCTTCTACCAAAACAGTCTAAAATCCCGTTTTACAAAATAATTGAATCTAAAAATACCAAATTTCGGCTAAATTTTACCATGCCTCTGCATAAAATTAAATACTATTTTAAAAAAAATTAAATTAATTTATTCTATAAAAAATTGATCGAATATTGAACGGTTAATTGTTTTCTTTTTGCGAAGATCCACCACGTTTTGTGAAAAATCACCTCACTAATAATCTTATTAATTGATTTTTTTCCAATAATGGATTTTTTAAAATTGCAAACAAGGTTTCCAATCCATAAGCACTGACAACTCCACAAGCAAAAGCTCCAATAAATATCATTAAAAACATCTATAGCAAAACTTTAAATACTTCACCCACAATTTATGTGGATATTTGCTCCTAAAGGTTTTATAAGTAATACTAAAGGGTAAAAGGTAATACCACTTATAGAAAAAGAATTTATTCCCTATTTGAGGGATTACTTGATTTATCGAAGCTTCATTTTCTTTTAAGCGGTAGATTGGAGGCATCCCTAGACATATCCATTTAGACCTATAGCTTTTAAAAGCTTTAGCATCCTTCGGATTTTCGATTTTATCCAAGGGAAAGAAATCAGGGTTTAAAATTTTAGGAATAAGCGTTTGCTCAAGCAGGTAATCCTTTTTAGTAGCGGCTGATAAATCCTCCCTGCTATAATACACCAATTTTTTCTGCACATAAACAAGCTTCCCATACAACAATATTGCTCTAAACCATACATCTAAATCTTCACCAAACTTCAAAGGAGGATCGAAACCGGCATTTGTATCAAAAAACTCCTTTTTCATCACAATACAAGAGGTAAAAATAAGGGTATGGTTGATGGTTTTATTGAAATATTCAGCTATTGAATAATTTTTAACTGGAATAGCATCTACATCCGGATAATTTGGAAGATCAAGTTCTTCAAAAGATTTAAATCGAATAAAGTTTGTACCTAAAATACCAGGGTATTCGTTTGCCTCTATCGTTTTATTAACAGAATACAAATAGTCGGGATGCCATATATCATCTGCATCTAGAAAAGCAATATAGGGATATTTGGCATGGGCAATCCCCGTATTTCTAGCAGTAGAAACACCTTGATTCTTTTGATTAATTACCTTGACTTTATCCCCAAAATTGTTTTGAACAATTTTCTCGCTCCCATCAGTAGAACCATCATTTACTACAATAATTTCATATTCTTTGTAGGTTTGATTAACCACTGAATCCAAAGCTCTGGAGATAAATCCAATTTTATTATATAGGGGGATAATTATTGAGAACAAGGCAAATTAATTTATTAGTAAAACAAAAGAGGAATATCATTGAATTTCATTGGACATCATAAAGTTAAGATCAGCATTTTCATCTGCCAATTTAATATTATCAAAATAAACAACCCTAAGATCAACATCTGTTTTCCTTTTACTCCAACTGGATTTATAAATCCCAATTTTCCATCTTGGAAGATTCCCTTCCCGATACATGTTAGGACCATTATGGGTTACCAATTTTTCACCATTTCTCCACACTTCAACCAAGCCATCCTTCCCAATAGAGTGAATCACATGGAAAACAAATTCATCCCATCTATCTTTAGGTAAGCTTCCAAAGTCATAATAATTCCACTTGGAGGACGGAATCTGAGAATCATAACCAATTCTTAATTTTAAATTACCACTTATCACTCTTAAGGCAAGGGTAGGAGTACCTTTACCACTATGCCATTGTGAAATCAATTCATCATCCTGATCTTTTCCCCATTCTAAAGAAGGGAAAAAGACGGCAAATGAGTACCACCTTTCAAAATGACTTTGCTTTGGAAAGAGAACTTCAGCCCTAGGCCCTCCATTTTTAGTCGCCATTTTATCCCCGTACCGCAATTCAAATTTCCCGGATTTATTACCGGAAAACACAGGGAAATCGACTACTTCGAAGGCATGTTCTTCAGCAAACTGCGGGTAAGCATTTGATTTCTTTTCCCAACTAATATCATTTTCAAAATTCTCCCCTAAAATTAAACTATCTTGACTTATTAATAAATCCTTCTCATTTAGCTTTCCATTAAAACTAAAAGAATTGAAAAGGAGAATTGTAAATTGGAAATTTAGAAGCAATAAACAAATATTTGTAAAGCAGGATATCATTTAGTCATTTTATTTTTTTTGTAAATTGGTCTAATTAAAATAATTTCTTTCCTAAACGAGGACATCACTTTTATTCTCATGAAATGCATCTAATCACAACTTTTAAATGGCTCAAGGCATTAATTTAGGCACCAATTTTCTAAATAAAATTATTTCAAATTTATTAATTCTTGAATGTAAGAATTAAAACTTTGTTAATATTTCACCAATAAAACCATATTACTCACAAAACATTTGAATATTAAACATATAAATATATTTGTAATAATACGTATAAAACATTAAAATTGCTTTTAACATTACAATTTCTGCATTTAACCCCAATATTTACCATAATGAAGTGAATTCTAATTTCACTAAGATTAAATTTCATTTTAACCACCAAATACAATACAAACCATATGGCAAAATTTTTATTTACCCAATTTCAAAATGTTGAGTTAATTGTTGAAAATGGAAATCCTATAGGAGGGGCCGTGGTGGAAACAATGGTATGGATCAATTCTCTTCATGAAAATGGACATGAAATTGACCAGTTTAAATATGCAAATGATAAAAGAGTCCAGCTCTCCAAGTATGGTTTTATAAAACTTTTCCCTGTTTATCATCCAACAAAAGGAATTAGATGGCTTAGATGGCCACTATACCGGCTCCCGAACATATACAAAGCGATAAAAAAGAGTAAACCGGACTATTTATATGCTTCAATCCCAGGCTGGGCTTCTTATTATATTGCTCTTTTCTGTAGAAAAATAGGCGTTAAAATGATACTAAGGGTGGCCAATGACAATATGTTAGATGAAAGAATTAAAATCACCCATTCAAAATTTGACCAGATTTTTATCGCTAAAGCTTTTAAATTAGCTGACTTTATTTCCGTTCAAAATGAATTTCAATATCAAACCTTAAAAAAACAATTTCCAGACAAAAAAATTCTGAAAATTTATAATCCTATTAAAATTGATAAAAGTAAAAATGTCGTAAAGAATGAAAAGAAAGGTTATCTTGCTTGGGTTGCCAATTTCAGATACCAAAAAAACTTAAAACAATTATTTGAAGTAGCGAGCATATTTCCGGATGAAAAATTCAAAATCGCAGGCATTCCTTTAAAAAGCATGGATGATGAAACGAAAGAGTATCTGGAAAAACTAAAAACATTATCGAATGTTGAGTTTGTGGGAAAGGTCGCTCGTGAAGAGATATTTGATTTTTTATCTAAGGCAAAATTCTTAATAAGCACATCCAGGTACGAAGGTTTCAGCAATACATTTCTAGAAGCAATGGTTGTAGGCACACCTATCTTGACTCCAACTTTAGTCAACCCGGATGGAATCATTGATCGTTTTGAATTAGGAATTACCTACCAAAATGCAGCTGAGCTGAAAAATTCATTTGATAAGTTAACCGTAGATGAATATTTAAAAATGTCTTCCAACGCTATTCAATTTGTAAATAACAATCATGATCATTTGGCATTAGGAAAGAAACTGGTTGATTTTTTAAAGGAATGATAAAACTTAAACTTCCGAAACATTTTCTTCAATAAGCCCTAATATGGAAGTTTCTTTAAGAATTTCAATATACAGATAACCCATTTATACCTGAAATTCATTTACCAATTAATTAAAAAAATATGAAAATTGGAATTTTGACTTTATCTCTACATACCAATTACGGCGGTATACTACAAGCCTATGCACTCAAAACAGTTCTTGAAAAAATGGGACATGATGTATGGTTAATTGACACCAAATTAAACCAGGTTTCTTTTCCAAGAAAAATATGGAGAATGGCTAAAGAAACTTTTGCCTACCTAAAAGGTGATGTTCCAATGATCAATCCAAAAAAATTAAGAGATCGAGCTTATTTGAAATATACGAAACCATTTATTGACCAGAATATACCTAAAATCACAAAAACCTTCACCTCTATTGAAGATTTGAAAAAAGTAACAGAAAAATATAATTTTGAAGCATATGTTGTAGGCTCTGATCAAATTTGGAATGCCAAATATTATAAGCATATAGAAGCAGCTTTTTTCTCATTTTTAAAAGGCCAAGAAGTTATCAAAATGGCATACGCCCCATCATTTGGGGGTGATGTTTGGAAATATACTGAAGAACAAACCCGTAATTGTAAGGAATTAATCAAAGATTTTGATGCAGTTTCTGTCAGGGAAGATGTAGGAATTGATTTTTGCAAAACATATTTGGATGCTCAAGCTACAATGGTATTGGACCCCACCATGCTATTACGCACTGAGGACTATTTAAAATTAATTCCAAATTCTTCAACTCGAAAAAATGATGGTTTATTTTTGTACGTTTTGGACGTTTCGGAAGAAAAGAAAAAACTAATTGATGCAGTAGCTGAAAAAAAGAATTTAGTGCCTTTTCAATTGGACATCATTGATGGATATGAATCTTGCCCTTTAGAATGGCGAACGAATGCAAAAGTAGAAGACTGGATCCGTAGTTTTCATGATGCGGAATTTGTAATCACTGACTCTTTTCACGGAACAGTATTTTCTATTATTTTCAACAAACCTTTTTATGTTCTTTTAAATTATGACAGAGGGGCTGTTAGGTTTAAATCCATCCTTAATATATTTAATCTTTCAGACAGGATAATTTCATCAAAAGAGGAATTAACTAAAGAAAAACTAGAGGAAAAAATTGACTGGGAGGCCGTAAATAAAACTTTAGCCGAATATAAAGAGCGATCAAGCTCTTATTTAATGAGGAATTTGGTGAAAAAATAGACTCATTAACCAGGTAATGGGTAACAAAACTAATTAATCATCTTCAATACGTAAGGATAGGTATTTAATAAAATCGATAGCTAGCCCAAAACGATCATGCTTGGTTTCTTAATCACTGAAAACTAAAGCATTTATGACCAGAGTTTATCAGCCAGATGCATCATAGAAGATCCCGAAAATAGAAGGTCCATTTTATAATGCAGGTTTATAAACTCTTAATGATGGAAAAAATTTAGAAAGAACGACTTAAGAATTGAATCGCAAGCTTTAAATTTAAGCGGCTGTCAAAAATTACTCTCCCATCATTCCAAAAGCCCCTAAATACAGGCTTGTCAACTATTAGTTTTCAAAATTTTGGAATTCAACCATCTTTTTAAAATCCATAGATTGATTCATAAGGTTTTCAAAATTACCATGGTTTAAGATCTGTCCATCCTTGAGCAAATAAATGATGTCTGAATTTTTTATGGTTGAAAGTCT
>NZ_JAUOPC010000027.1 GCF_030546805.1 Cyclobacterium sp. 1_MG-2023
TTTAAGGATTAAGATGCCAGAGAAAAGACTGGTATACTTTGCCGCGGAATGCTGGTATACTTTTGTCGGAATAATCAGGTGGTATTTGCAACAATCTTAATCCTTAGGTTTAAATTTGACCCCACCCTTCATCCAGTTCCGCCTGTAATTTTTTTCGCAAAAAACACGCAAGAAGCACCCAATAAATTAATCTTTTCTTAACACTTGTAGGTTCAATGACTGGTAGCAAGCTATAAGAAGGTTTAAGAAGTATTTCATTATAAAACAGAAACTCCAAGAGCTGGGTTTGCTGAATGGTACTTTATGTACTACTAAGATTCAGAGCAAGGCAATCCCAATAATTTAATTCTACAAATACCAAAGGGCTACTGGAATTGACTTAGAATAAAAAAAGGGCCTAAGCCCTATAAATCAACCTGTTTTATCCAGGCCTTCATAAATTGAATTTTTACTCTTAAACTCAGGGATAATCTCCTTCATTTTCTTTACGACCGCCTCATTGTCATGGTGTTTGTTTACTACCAATAATTCGGTAATTCTGACATCGGCTTCTGTATAAGGATATTTCAGTACCTTGGCGATACTAATTTTGTGATGATGGGTAGGAACGGTTAATTCTGCAGAGGAAAGCAATTCTTCATAAAGCTTTTCTCCCGGACGTAGGCCTGAAAATACAATATCAATGTCTTTGCCCTCTTCTAAGCCGGCAAGCTGGATCATTTTCTTTGCCAAGTCCACGATTTTAATTGGCTTACCCATATCAAACACATAAATCTCCCCTCCTTTTCCCATGGTTCCTGCTTCTAATACCAGTTGTACAGCTTCAGGAATGGTCATAAAGTACCGAGTAATGTCCGGATGAGTAACTGTAATTGGCCCGCCTTTTTTTATCTGGGAACGAAATCTCGGAATTACAGACCCATTAGACCCCAGAACATTGCCAAACCTGGTGGTGATAAACTTAGTTTTACAGGTCTCCAATCCATTGAGTGATTGGGTATAAATTTCAGCAAGCCTTTTTGAAGCCCCCATGACATTGGTAGGGTTAACAGCCTTATCGGTTGAGACCATGACAAACTTATCTACTTTAAAGAATACGGCCAGATCTGCAATATTCCTTGTTCCACCCACATTGACAGATATGGCTTCAAACGGATTGTTTTCTATCATTGGCACATGCTTGTAGGCAGCTGCATGGTAAACGATCTGCGGTCTACATACATTAAACAACTTATGCATCCGCTCATAATTGCTTACATCGGCCAAAACTACTTCCATTTTAGCATCAGGAAATTCATCTTCCATGGCCAATTGTACCTCGTGCAAGGGTGATTCAGCATGGTCACATAAAATTAACAAGGAAGGTTTATAAGAAAGCACTTGACGAACAATTTCAGACCCAATAGAGCCTGCCGCCCCTGTTACTAAAACCTTCTTTCCCTCAAGGTCGCTTTTCACTTTCCGTTGATCTATGACAATGGGTTTACGTTGCAGTAAATCTTCAATGCGAAGTTTCTTAATTTGCTTACTGGACAACTCCCCTGACAGCCAATTTTTTGCCGCAGGTATGGTCAACACCTTTATCCCCAAACGAATACAACGTTCAATAACTACGCGTTTTTCCCTCTCATTTAAATTCTCATTGGTAATCAACAATTCCTTGATGTCTTTTTGCTTTTTTAGCTTGGGAAGGTCTTTCATGTGGTAAACCTTCTTTTGCTCCAAGTAATTGTTTAGCATGGTTCTATCGGAACTCAAAAAACCTTCAACTACATAGTTAAGGTCCGGGTCATTACTCAATGCTTGTTTTACCAATACGGCGTTTTGGTCAGCTCCAAAAATCAACACTTTGTGAATGGCTTTATTTGAAAACTTGTTTGCCAAACTAAGGTAAGTTGATTTGGCCAATAACCTAAAGGCAATAAGCAATGTGGAAGTAATAAAAAAATTGACCAGCATCACCAACATTATAAAGCTGTAATTCAATGCAATCCACCTATGTCCAAGCCCGAAGTAAAATACTATAAAGAGTAAGGAAAAAATAATGGTTGCCAAAAATATTCGAAAAAGATCAGCAGTGTTTGAATACCTTAGAAGTCCTGTATGCAATTTAGAAAAATAAATCACCGGTAGGGCTATGACACAAATACTGGTCGTAACCATAAGGTATTGAACAAAATCTATCTGATCAAAACCAAATCCTCCAATAATTAGGTAAGCCAAAGAAAATGAAATAAATACAATTAGGATATCCACCGACAAAATCACCAAGGGGTGAATATGACGATCATCCTCTAAAAATTTCCTGAGGGGATTTAATTTTGATACCAACACTTTTTAAAGTTTATTTAAGGTTTATTATAAAACAGTAGCAATAAATATTCCGAATATACAGCAAGACAGCAAACAATTGAATCCTTTACAGCGTAACTTTGATTCAATTGAGATAAGCCAACTTTTTGCTAATGCAATTTTCGCATGAGGCCTTGCTCAAATTAAGGAAAGCCCATAAGTTTTCGCACCTATAGTAACTGTTACATTCAATATGTAGCTATTGTCCGATGAGAGAATGCCAATACCTGTAGGTAGACACAGCACTTCTCAATTAAAATCAAGACCATACCACAACACGCTCAACCAAAGACAAGAATTCAGAATACTGGAAAAGAACAAATGCCCCATTCACGCACTCACTAGGCTGCTTGTTCCTGCCGCGGGGTTCAGCGCAGAAGGAAATCACTATTTTTTTTCAAGCTGTTACTCGATTAACTTTCTTATACAAAGATAAGGTTTTTCTCCAAAGAGTATCTTTATTTAGACACAGTAAATTTTCTAATTCAAAGAAAAATCAAAACAAGGACTACTTCTATGGGGGCATAGCATACATCTTCAATTTTGAAGGGAAAAGTTGATTGATGCAACTTATCCATACCCTTTTTGAGAAGCTCCGTCAGGAAGGTCTTTGCTGATCACAGCTCCGGCAGCTATGGTGCACCATTTACCCACTTTCACACCGGGAAGAACTGTGCTGTTTGCACCCACAAGGCTGCCTTCTCCGATTTCAGCTCCTCCACATAGCGTCGCTTGAGGAGCGATATGTACAAAGTCTCCAACGACGCAATCATGATCCACAGAAGCAGCAGTATTTACGATCACCTGCTTGCCTATATGGCTATTTACTTTAACGATTGCCCTTTCCATAATTACTGTACCTTCTCCTATGGTAGTATACCGGCTAATCAGGGACGATTCATGAATGATGGTTCCAAAGTTGGTCCTTGGGCTGAACTTCTCATACAAAAATTTTCTCCCCTTATTGCTACCTATGGCAATGAACAAAGGCGCATCAAATTCAAAATTATCCGGAACAGGCCCACTTACCGGAAAGTCTAGTATTTTATCAATATTGGAGTTATCATCAAATACCCCGGAAACTTTCACTTTAGGGTCTAATATGTCAATAATGGCTCTTGCATGCCCTGAAGCACCAAATATATACATGTAATTTTTATTATAGGGTTATAGTTGTGTTCCGGTAAATTTCTCTGTGCTTACCTCGTTTTGAAAATCGACATTCTCTCGGTAAAGCAAAGGTTTTATGGTCAAAAACATGATTTTTAAGTCAAGAAAAAAATTGTGATTCCGAACATACCAAACATCATATTTAAACTTTGTTGACCAATCTATACTGTTTCTCCCTTTAACTTGTGCCAAGCCGGTAATACCGGGCAACACCTCATGTCGCTTGTTCTGCTCTTCAGAGTAAAGGGGAAGATATTCCGGCAGTAAGGGCCTTGGACCTACCAGGCTCATTTCTCCTTTCAGCACATTGATCAATTGAGGCAGTTCGTCAAGAGAAGTTTTTCTAAGCGCAATTCCGATTGAGGTCAATCGCAATTCATCGGCCAAAGGTAATCCATTCGGACCACATTGGTCAGCCATGGTTTTAAATTTTAGCAATTTAAATGGTTTTCCCATTTTGCCCGAGCGCGATTGAATAAAAAAAACTTTACCCTTAAATTCCCAAAGGAGCAAAAGAGCAATAAGCAGCATAAGCGGCAAAAAAAGTAAAAGCAAAACAAAAGAAACGAAGAGATCAAAAATTCGCTTGCCCATTGCAGTATGATTAAACAGATTTCTCTGCGTTCCAGACCACCTCTTTGTGCAACCTGAAAACAACATGTATCACCCTGTTCAATTGTTCATATGACAAACCGGTGCCACTAGGCAGACATATTCCATCTAAAAACAATTTCTCTGCCGTTTCTCCTCCATAAAAGGGCGCACTGCGATACATGGGCTGCAAATGCATGGGTTTCCACAAAAACCTTGATTCAATTTCTTCAGCCAAAAGCAATTCTCTCAAATCACTTGCCTGAAAGCCTGTCATGGTCGGGTCAAGAATCATGGTAGTCAACCATCTATTGGAAAAATAACCCTGTGGTTCATTTAGAAATGAAATGCCGGGAAGCATTTCCAAATGCGCTTTATAGTAATTAAAAATACTTCTTCTTCTCTCAATTCTTTCATCCAGAACTGCCAACTGAGCCAGCCCTATGCCGGCAGAGAGGTTATTCATTTTATAATTAAACCCCATTTCCATATGTTCGAAATAAGGGAAATCCAATTTAGCTTGGGTAGAAAGGTAACGGGCATTTTTATCCCAAAACCTATTGTTTGTCAAAAGTGCCCCACCCCCTCCTGTAGAAATGATTTTATTTCCATTGAAAGAGTAAATGGCCAAATCTCCAAAAGTACCTGTAAACTGCTCCCCAATTTTGGATCCAACAGATTCAGCAGCATCCTCTAAAACAGGAATGTCATATTGACGAGAAATTCTGGATATCTCAGGCCAATTGGCAGGCATGCCGAAGAGGTTGACTACGATTATGGCTTTGGGCTTTTTCCCTTTGGCCAAACGATCTTTTATCGCAAGCTCAAGACTTTTGGGACACATGTTCCAAGTATCCTTTTCACTGTCTACGAAGATGGGCGTCCCTCCCAAATACAAAATTGGATTGGTGGTAGCGATATAAGTGAAAGATTGACAGATCACCTCGTCACCTACCCCTACCCTTAGCAGGTGTAAGGAAAGGTGGATGGCAGAGGTCCCGGAATTTAGGGCTACTGCATAAGGAGTATTGAATTTATTTTCTATCTGTTCCTCAAACTGCTTTATAAAAATGCCATTCGTTGCAATATCTTCTTGAGCTATAGCCTCGTTTACAAACTCAATTTCTTCACCGGTAAATTGAGGAGATGACAAATAAATTTTACCTGTTTCGTTGGTCATTTGATACTGTTTGCTAGCTGGATTAAAGCAACGGTTGTATACAAATCTAAGCGATTAACCATCAATACCAAAAGGAATTTTTGCAGCCAAAAAAAAAATATTTCACCTAAAAATCATGGTAAAATTGTAAATACATTTTTACTTATTGCACCGACATTTTTTCCAATTCAAAACAAAATTGGGGTTAAATTTTCAAATATATAATTTTTACGATGTTTTTAAATTATTTTCCGCAGGTTGTGCAAATTTCCTTAAAACAAAGTAAAGTGGGATCAAAACTGCCACAAACACCAAGCCGGCAAGCCAGTTAATTTCTGACAAACCTACTCCATAAATCCATACCAAATTGATGAGCAGTTGCAGGCCTGCATAAGCAAAAGAAATGGACAAATGAGAGAAACCTTTTTCGTTGGCCAGGTACTGATACAGGTGAGTACGGTGGGGGTTGAAAATATTTTCTTTCTTGGACAACCTAATAAAAATGGTCATGCAAGCATCTATTCCGTAAAGGCTAAAGAAGAATAGGTAAAACGGATTTTGGGTAATAAATATAACCTTAATCATTAGGTAGCCCAGCACCATGGCCATGCTGATACTGCCTACATCACCCGCAAAAGTTTTGGCCTTTTTCCGGACATTGAACCAAGCAAAAACCAAAGAAGAAATACCTACTAAGGCAATCAATTCCTGATCCCCTTCAAGTGCGGGAAGCTGATAAAAAGTAATCAAAGCCACCAAGGCATACAAAACAGTAATGCCATTGATCCCATCCATAAAATTGAATAAGTTGGTCCATCCTATCAATAGAAAGAACAAAACGGGAATCCATAAACCCAAAGAAGTTCCTTGACTGATGTCATAGATCAAAAGTCCTGTAGCCAATAAATGCACAGAGATTCTAGGCAATTGGTGCAATGGACGAATATCGTCCACCATACTTACGGCTCCTACCAAAACAATTCCCAAAGCCAAGGGCCAGCTAGCTACACCCATGATCCAGGCGAGTAAGACAGCCAAAACAAAAATCACTCCTCCCCCTCTAATGGTAGGTTTGGTATGCGAAGAGCGTTCATTGGGTTTATCAATAATGCTAAACTTTTTAGCAATAATAAAGTAAAGCAACTGGGCAACTAAAAGCAATAGAAAAACAATGATATAGTACATAAAAATTTGGTTTTAGAAGGACAAATATAAGGAATCTTTAAAAAAATTAGGTCAAAATTGGTTGCTAAGATCACCTATCCGAGCAAAAAAAACCCCGGCCTTTTCAAAGAAATTGCCGGGGTTTAGCGTAAATGAAATTATTTTTTTATAAAAACATTACCAGTAACAATTATAAACCATCACATTAAAACTAAGAGAAAATTCTTAAAGGAATTGATGACATTATTTTATAATTTAAGCTAGATAAAAGCTTTAAAAGTCTTTTTTAAACCGTCTTCAGCACTTATTGGCATTGGCTCTCCTATACTGCTGACAATCTTTTGATTGGATACTCTATAGGATTCAGTTAATTTTTGAAGCCGTTCAGAGGTAAGTGGTAAATGCAACTTGTCCCCTACCTTTGCACAAGCAGAAATTAGGTTAGCCGGTATGGCCCAAAGCCTAGCTTTTTTCCCTAAAGCATCTGCCATCAACCGAATCAAATCATTGGTGGAAAAGGTCCCGTCATCTGCCACTTGATAAACGCCTGAGGGAATATCCCCGCTAATCAATTTTAAGATTACCCAACAAAGATTATCCACAGACAAGAAAGAACGTTGGTTGTCAAATGCCGCCAAGGGAAAAGGTAGCCCTTTTTTGGCAAAGGCAAAGAGTAAATTAAGGTTACCCTTGTTTCCCGGGCCATGAATCATACATGGACGAAGAATATACACCTGCTTGTCTTTAGGAAGATTCTCTAAAATATACGTTTCGGCTTGAAGCTTTGATTTGCCATAAGCTGTAATGGGTTTACAGGGACTTTCTTCTGTTAACACCCCATCTACCTCATCCGCACATGCCTTAACCGAGCTGATAAAAATAAAATTCTTTGCTTCGGAATCAGCCAAAAATTTATCATATAACTTTTTAGTCAAACCATAATTGACATCAAAATAGGCCTGATCATCACTTGTATTTTTAAGGTCATGTGCTTTACCTGCCAGGTGTACATAATGAGTTGCCGAACAAGTAGCATCAGCAAAAAACTGATCATAGGTCAATACTTTTTCTTGACCCTTTGTATTACTCCTAGAAAGAGAGACAATGTCCTCTCTACCTTCAGCTACTAAATATTCACGAAGATTTTGACCAACAAAACCGGTAGCACCGGTAATTAGAATAGAAGAAGTAGTATTCATGATGCTTTGAGAAGGGTTTACCTTGAAATTAAAGCTGATTGATTTTTTAACTGATTTAAATCAAATCTGCAATCAGGGCATGCTTACTTAAATATAAATTCAAAGGGTTTAAAAAGGTATTTTGAATAAATCATGGCCGGGTTGGTGTACACTTGGTTTTCTTTGCATCCACGTGCAATTTCCTTATTCAGGGTAACCAAACTTTGAAAGCCCTGTGTACTTAGCCCTCCCATACGCATTTTAGTGGTGACAATGGGTAAATATTTCCAATTTATACCCCCTTTCAATAGAAAGCGAATAAGTAATTCATAATCTGCAGCAATTTTATAATCGGTTTTATACGCTCCGAGTTTATCGAAAAATTCTTTCCTAACAAAAAAGGAAGGATGGGGAGGCATATAACCCCAGGCAAATTTAGAGGGCTTCCATTTTTTGGCGGAATACCGACGAATGATTTTGTTTTCATCTTCATCATCCACAAATACAATATCTCCAATCACGGCATCCGTAGAAGGAGAATGGAAAGCGTTAGCAATCTCCGCAAGTACTTTGGTATCAAAGAAGAAATCATCAGAATTGAGAATACCAACCACATCACCTGTGGCCATTTTAATTCCTTTGTTCATGGCATCATACATGCCTTTATCACGTTCCGAAACCCAGTTGCTAACGGTGGATTCATTTTCTTTAATGATATCAACAGTATTGTCTTTCGAATTTCCATCCACCACGATATATTCAATATCAGGGTATTCTTGCTGTGCTACAGAACTAATGGTATCCTGTAAGGTTTTGGCTGAATTATAGGTAACGGTAATTAAGCTGATTTTCAATTTAATGAAGTTTTAAGAGTTGACTTAGAGAAATATTTTCATTAAAATCTATTTAAAAAAAGACCAGAAACTTACTTAAAAAAAACTAAATAATTAATAAATCTATGCAAGTAAACTGTGCTAATTTCCAACTATGGAATCCAAATGAGGTCTAATCCCTAAATATAAAGATTCGGCTAAAATACGTTGACCTTTTTCATTTAAATGAATAAAATCTCTATAACAACTTTTGTCCATCGGTGTATTTAAACTGGAAATAAATTTAACATTTCTATGATTTAACAGATCAATAGTTTTTTTACCATTATCATTATATTCATGATTTTCAAGTTCCCCAATTTCGGAATGCAAATAAACCAAAAGAGGAATTTCTTTTAAATTACAATAATCAATAATGGCTTGATGACCAGGATTAATCACTTTGCTTTTTTGATTAATACCTAATTTAAAATCATCGGATAAATCTAATTTCAAGTATCTTTTAATTCGAGGTATTAAATACCTATAAACAAGTTCTTGAATAGCAAATAAAGGTTTTTTTTCTGGGTACGAAAGGTGATTACCTACGACAGGTTGAAAATCCATAACATCGTATAAATCATGACTACTTATAACCAAAAAAATCAATGAAGCATTAAAATCCCCATACTTATCTAAATACGCCATCGCATTATCAGTTCCCCAACTACCAGCAGAAACATTTAACACCCTAATATTGGTGTCAAAATCTAACGAAAATCTATTTTCTAATAGGGAAGTAGCTAAGCTGTCATGGGTGGTTAATACTCCACCATTTAATACTGAATCACCTAAACCTAAAATATTGATACTATCTTTATTTTTAAGTGGTTTACTCCGCATAGAATAACCATTAACTAAGTATTTATTTCCAAATCTAATTAGGTTTTGATTGGGAGCTTGTATATATTCAAATTGATCATCGGAGATATAAAGTGGAGGATATCCAAATCCAAATAAAATTCGCAAACCAAGTTCTATAAGTGTAGCAAAAAACAAAAATACCAAAGAAAGAAGGATTACATTTCTTTTCATGCTCATATAAATTTAAAAATGAATTTTATATTAGTTAATTATCCTTTTTCTAATTTTGGAAGCGGGATTACCTTGATAAATACCGTACTCATCTAAATCTTTAGTTGCTATACTACCTACGGTTAAAATACTATGAGATTTACAAATAACTCCGGGACAAACAGTCGATTGGGCGCCAACCCAAGCCCCATCTTCCAAAGTTATATTTTTAACAATTAGCTCAAAGGAAGATTTTTTGAAATTATGATTACCTGTTAAAAGCATAGCTCCTTGGGAAATACAACAATTGTCCCCAATCTTAACCAAGTGGAGGTTATCAATCCAAACTTTCTCACCAATCCAAGTATAATTGCCAATTTCTAATAACCAAGGATATTTGATATTAACAGAAGGATTAATTCTAACTCCTTCCCCAACTTTAGAACCAAATAATCTTAATAAAAAAATCTTTAAGGAGCTAAATGGATTTAAAGGATTTATAAAAAAAACAATATTAGTATAATACCATAAAATTCTTTTAAAAGAATTTCCACCCGGATTGTACCAGCTGTTATCGTACTTAGAAAGATCTGATGAGTTTAACATGAATTATTAACAGTATTAAACATTTTTAAATATTGAACTTTAAGGTTTTTAGACTCAATATAATGTATAGCTATAGTTCTTGCTCCTTTACAAAGTAAATCATATTGTTTACTTTCCATTTCCAAAATTTCGGTAAGTGTTTCATCCCAAACCTTATGATTTAGAGGAAGGTCCCATCCAGCATTTTTATCAACTAAATTTCGCCACGGAGTTTTATCAGAAATAAGTACAGGACGACTAGAATTAAAAGATTCAAAGATAGCATGACCAAAATTTTCACCAAATGTAGGTAGAACAAAATAATGATACCTTTTTAAGGTACTTTGAACTTGATTGGGAGAAAGAGCAGGAAATATATTAACTGATACATTATCAGGAAGATCCTTAGCAGCTAATAGAATAAGATCGAGATATTCTTTATTCGCAGGTCCATATATATCATATATAATTGATTTATCAGAAAAAGAAATCCGCTTAAGAGATTCTATAAACCAAATATGATTTTTTTTAGGTGCGATTAAGGAAATAGTTATAAATCGGACAGATTCGGAATAATCAAGAAATGAGGATTTATCATTTGTAAAAAGTGGAACATTACCAATGATACTTACAACTTGATTATTTCCAAAATTTTCATGGATATCCAATGATTCTTGCTCATCAGTAGCATGCCAAGAAACTAATGGATTATTTTTTATAAAAAACCTATTAAGAAAAAATAAAAAAAGTTTTTTCTTTACACTTTTAATTGCGAGTGCTCCTTGCTGTAACATTCCTCTTGAGGCAATCAAAACTTTAATTTTTTCTTTTTTGCTAAATCGAAGCAAATTAATCGTAGAAAAAAGAGAAAAAATTCCATTAATATAAATAAGATCTATGTGTATCTCATTTAAAACCATTTTAATAGATTTATAATTTCTAGATGAGGAATCCAAATAAATAACAGAACAGTTATCGGTATATTGAACCCAACTATTAGAAGGAACATCCAATACAGTTCCATCATGATCTTGATTACTAGTAATTATAAATATAGATATCTCATTCCCTAGCAATTGAACAAGGTTATCAATAGATCTAATAGGCCCGCCAGCTTTATACGCTGGAGTAAAATAATCGTATGAAATTAATAAACGTAATTGAGACATATAAAAACAAAAATAAACATATACTATCGAACAACTTTATATCCAAATAAACTTAAAAAATCTTTAACTAAACAGCGAAGTTTCCTTTCACCAAAAAATGTAATATTTAAAAAAAACAATTTATATCCGAATAATTCAATAAAGACATTCTTATATTCCTTAAAATTTAAATTATATTTAATAGCTCCCACACCGCCTATCCTATAATCTACAATAGGAAAATGAAAATGGTTAGCTTTAAAGGATTCCAATCTAGTAATTTCAACAAGATGTTTCCATTCAGCTTTTAACTTTAACGCACTATCATATGGTATTATAATAGATTTATGATAAAAAATGGCTTGGTGGCAAACCAACATTCCGTGCATAATGGATTTATCACTTTGTAATTCGACAGCTTTATGATATTTGGTAGTATTATCAGGAAAAACAATATTAATATCTCCATAAACTAGAGTTGAATCAACAGGTGTTGAAAACAAATCTTTTAAAACATCCATAGATGAGTAATTATCTCCTGCATTTAAAAAATTCAACCAATCACCTTGAGCTACTTTGATCCCTTTATTCATCGCATCATACAAGCCATTGTCAGGTTCACTAATCCAATATGAAATATGACTATCATATTTTCTGATAATATCCAGGGTACCATCTGTTGATCCTCCATCTATGATAATATGTTCTATATTATCGTACTTTTGATCAATAACACTTAAAATAGTCTCTTCCAAAACTTTTTCAGCATTGAATGTTACTGTAATAATACTGATAAGGGGTTTATTCATTGATATTAAGTGATTTAATTTTTTTTGCAGGGTTACCAGCCCAAATTTCATTTGGTGGAATCGATTTAGTCACTACACTACCCGCTCCAACAATGGAGTTTTCTCCTATAGTTACACCTTTCAAAATAATTGAACTAGCTCCTATAAAGCAGCATTTATCGATGAAAATAGGTTTGGAAATCACATTATTATCACCGTTAAAATTTCTCTCATAAGAATCAATAGAATGAAAGTCAGAATCCCAAATTTTACATCCACCCCCTATAAGTACATTATCACCAATAAAAAGTTCATTAGAAATAAAAAATGAAGAATTAGAAATTCCTACATTGTGACCAATATAAATTTTGGCATTAGGCCTACACACCAACCTTAGAATATGATCACCGCCTATTGGGTTATAGCGACTACCAGAGGTGGCTTTAAATTTATTACCTATCTTGATATCACCTAGATTATGAACAAATAAAACACCATTAAAAATAGGGTCTTTACCCAGAATAATTTTATTTCGATTAAATTTAATTTTATTGACAATAAAATAAATTAATTTAATAATAAAATGCATATAGAACTTATTTAAACTCTTTAAAGAATCTATTACTATTTAAAAATAAATTAGCTTTACTCTTTAAATGATTAACATCATATTCCCACCATTTAATGAGATTTAATTGTTCGATTTGATCCTCAGTAAATCTAAATTTAATTATTTTTGCCGGAACACCTCCAACAATTGCATAATCAGGAACATCCTTAGTAACAAAACTACCACCCGCAATTATAACCCCATTACCAATATTAATACCATCAATAATTTTAGCTCCATCACCAATCCAAACGTCATTACCAATGGTTATAGACTTATGTTCTATGATGGCATCACTTTCATTAAATTTAAATGATCCACTTGCATTTTTTGAATAAAAACCCGGATAAGTTGAAATAAGATTGGTAGGATGAATACCTAACCCAATTTTGACATCAGGGGCTATAGAACAGAACTTTCCAATTTCTGCATTCATAACTTTACAATTAATCCCTACATAAGAATAGGAATCAATTTTTGAATTACTAATTTTTGAATTGTTAAAAACTTTCACATATTTAGAGATATTAGAATTACTAATAATAACTTTCCCTTGGATAAAAACATGGGGATATTTAACGATAGTTTTGATAGGAGACAATAAATCCTTTAAGTGAAAAATGAAATACTTAAATATTTTATTTAGTAAAGATAGCATAATTGAAGAATAATTTACCAATAAGTAGCCCCATCTAATTTTGAAGCTGATTTGGGAGTATCAGAATCAAGGGGTTTAGTCCAATTATTATTATAAAGAGATTTATAAGATTCAGAATAAAATTCAGGAATATTATAAAGTTTTAAATAATCAGGATTATCCCATCTTTTACCTTTAATACCAAATAAAAGTTGTAATCCGCCACCGAAATGAATGGATTTTTTGCCTAACCTCTTAATATATGCCGCTAAAGGTAATCCATATGCACCACATCCTAAAATGCAAATATCAAAATCGATTTCAGATATCTGATTTTCCATAGTCCGTAGCGCTTCAAACCAATCTTTATAGGGAGATTTAATACCAGCAGCAGACTGTATTGCTTTTAAAGTTATTAATTCAAAATCAGGTAAAACATCAGGATTATTAAACAATTCATTTCTTTTCGAATATTGAGAAACAATGGTATCCTCAAAAGGATGTACAATTAAAACCTTTTTACCTTTAAGGACTCTAGTCCATGGGCTATCGACAAAAAATGGATATAAGGTTTCTAAATGTATATTTTTTACATCTGACCTTAAGGGCATAAATTTTTCATAATATTGCCATGAGCCTAAGATATCGATTAATGGAATATCATTTAAATACCTTTGAGAGAATCTTACCATCGTTTCTTCAGTAGGTGGAAAAACGCCAGAGAAAACATCCATAAATTTAAAGTTTTCCTTTTGCCACCAAGGTAAATGAGTCTTATCGGTGATATAATGACCTATTTTTTTAAAATAATTGTCCTCCTTTCGAATACAAAGATAATTATTAATTGTTATTAATTCGGTACTACCAAACCTGGCTATCATGCAAGGTTCCTCTTTAGATAATATCTCAAAAATTTTATCATTTGCAGATTGCCTATTTAAATCACAAGAAGGATTAATAAACGTACGTCCAAATAAAACATGATACGATTTTTTAATTCCTTTTATTAAAACATCTTTAACGTTCATTATTATATTTATTTATCCAAAACATAAAATCTATATTTAGAATTCAAAAATCTTAAAATAAAGGTCTTTCTAATCATCCTTTCAAATAAGATTTTTAATTCCACATCTGAAAAATTTCTAAGTTCTTTATTCAAACACATTCCAATAGCAAAAAATATAAATATTGAATCAATAGAAAAATTTGGACGATCTTCAATAAATGAGAACAATCCTTTATAAGCAACCCAAAGCCCTACCATAACACAAAACCAATTGTTAGATCGATAAATACCATAGTAAGAGCCTTTAACAAAAAGTAAAAAATACAAAATCCCACCTATAGCACCACCCCATTGAATATAATTAAGCATACCAGATTCTGTACCACGCCTACCTTCTTTATAAATTTCTGAAAAATCTATAGATAAAAGATCTACTAAATAGGTTTCGGTCTTTCCAGAGGCACCTAATCCAAAGAGAACCATATTATCTTTATCCAATTGATTGAATACATCGGTATAAATACCTGTTCTTGAATCAACCAATATATCTTCAACACTTTCTTCATTTGAAGATAAATAATCACCAATAAGAAAAATATTAAAAACACCATATACACCAAGTATTAACAAAAGAACAGGAGCAGTTAAAATAATTTTGCGTACCTGTTTAATAATAGAAATAGTTAAAAATCTATTCTTAAAATAAAAAGTAATAACAATAAGTATAGCAATAACTATATTTAAAACATTTGACCTGCTATCTAAATCACTAAATAAAGAAATAAACGCTAGAGACAAAATAAATAAAGCATATTTTTTACTTAAATAAGGGATAATAAATAAAAGTATATAAACAGGTGATACCGCTTTTGGAAAACCAAATTGATATTTAAAAGGAAGAAAAAATATTAAAGCACTAATAATTAAACCATAAGATAAGAATGAACTAAATGCACTAATTATTGAATTTTTATTATAAGCCAAATACATAGTAAAATGAACAAATAAATAAATAGGAATATCTATTACAAAAAAAGCTCTCCAATCTTCATCACTTTTTGCATTTAATACCCCTCTAAATAAAACGATAATATTATATAATAAAAAGATGTTAACATATATAGCACTATCGAATTTAGAATGAAAACTTTTTTTAGAATGAATTAATAAAAGTACAATTAATGGATAAGAACAAATAACTGAAATCAAGGCACTTTTACCTGGAAAAATAGTAACATATAAGGCAGGAATTAAAGAAAAAATAATTGTAAGGCTAGAGAATTTTCTATAATTTAACAATGGGAAATTATTTATTGCCATACTTTTAAATACGTATAATACAGACTTAAATTTTTCTACTGAAATATAAATTAATAAATAATTTTTCTGTTACTCTTATCCTTTGTAAAACGCAACTCCCTAATAGAATGAAAGAAATTAATTACAACCTTTGCAGTTTTGGCTAAAATTTTATTTCTGAGAAAATACTGTAAATTAAATTTATCCCCACAATAACCTAACATTTTATTTATCTTATGGTAATAACCCTCATCGTATGGAATAAATGGAGAGAAAAAAGATCGTACTATTACTCTATTGTCTATCACACTAATAGTATCCTTTATACTATAATAAAATTCTTTATCAATCTCTTTAATTAAGCGATCTCTTATTTTATTATACCTGAAATAATAAGAAGGATGCCTAATAGTAATATTCATTGCAGATCCATCATTATCATCTGTATAATTGTAAACCAAGTCTTTTATATTTTTAATATTTAAAGCTCTTTTGCATAATTCCAAATTCATTAAAACATCTTCTCCCACACTAATTGAACTATCAAATGAAAATGTTGATTCTTTAAATATTTCTTTTTTATAAACAGAGGCATACAGAACACCAAAAGTTTTTCCAAAAAGCAAACTATTAAGATAGTCATATTTTGAAAGAATTCCTGTCGGTTTATTCTCCCAAAATCTACCACTTGGGATACTTTTAAAAGATCCATTAACAATATCAAAATCGCCCTCTAACGCATTTTCCATGAGAACCTTAAGACTGTTCGCACAGAATGAGTCATCTGCATCTAAAAATACGATATAAGTCCCCTTAGAATTTAACCAACCAAGTTTTCTTGCAGAGGTTACACCTTTGTTTTTCTGAGAATAAACTTTAATCCTAGAATCTGAAAGTTTGAATCTCAATAAGGTTTCTAAAGATCCATCATTACTCCCATCATTAACAAAAATCAATTCATAATCTCTATACGACTGAGACAAAACACTTTTTAGTGTTTTGTCAAGATAGGAATTAGCATTGTAAACAGGAACAATAATGCTTAAAAGTTCTTTATTATTCATAGTTAACTTATCTATTTAAATAAGTTTTTCCTTAAAAAATTAATAGATTTATTTCTTTCATTTTTTAAAATATTATTTACACTTTCAAAATCTATATTCTTATCAAGAATACCATTTTCAATTTGTTTTAAATTGGTGACAAGTCTATCTTCCAAACCAAACATTTTAAGAATAGATTTAAACCTGCTCATTCCCCGTTGAACATTGCCTAATGCTATAAATTGTTTATTGAACAAGATCGAAAAAGCTGTACCATGAAAAGAATCAGTTACAACATATTTCGCTTTATAAAAGCCTTCTAACCAACTGGATACAGGAGGATAAACACAATCGTCAATATTTCTAACATTCTCTTTAGTAAAAGGTTTAGGCATAATCTGAAAAAATGAAAAATTGAGTTTTTTTCTAATTTCAGCAACCAAAGCTCCTTTCAATAAGTTAGGATCTAAAACATAAAACATAACAAAATCTTCTTCATCTCTTTTAGTTTTAGACTCATCTATAATTTCCTTATATGCTTCCGCATCAAGCAATAATGTAGGGTCTAATACTTTTTCTGCTGTTACTCCCAAATTACGTTTACATAAATCAATTGCGGCATCTTCCCTAACAGATATAGCATTAAATTTCTTTGCCAACTCACTACACTTTTGAGATTGGCTAATAGAATACTCCCAACGATCAACACCAAAAGATGCTGCATATGATAGTTTTTTTACAGCATTATTATCTTTCAAAAATTCGAGAAAATATGTAAAAATATTTGGTGAATATTTCGGCCTCCAGACTTGATCACTACCAACGATATATGCATCAAAATTATATTTCTTTAAAGATTTAATATCATACCTTAGGATTTTCTCAGTAACTGAAATATTATTTTCAATAAAATTATCACTATGCTTAGCAATAATTTTTCTTTGATTTTCGGTAGGCCTAAATGAGAAAATATTAACATTTTTCTGAAACAAAATATACTTCTTAGCAAAATTTTTTATATATCCCTTTAACTTAGTTTTGAAAGTAACATTCATTTGAATGTTTATAGTTTTAGGATTAGCTCCAAATTCCTTTATAAGAATTTGTTGAAGTGCATATGCTTGAAGTAAGCCTCCATAATTGGTATGAAGAGGTTGAGTAAGAATGCCAA
Organism: Cyclobacterium sp. 1_MG-2023; assembly: GCF_030546805.1. Taxonomy (GTDB): domain Bacteria; phylum Bacteroidota; class Bacteroidia; order Cytophagales; family Cyclobacteriaceae; genus Cyclobacterium. The sequence continues at coordinate 17,791 of NZ_JAUOPC010000027.1, forward strand.
TTTTCATAATTCTTTAAAGATTATTCCTATTTATTAATAATTTTCTTAAGCTTGCTTATTCCGCCTTTACCTAAAATTTGAGAAGCAACTTTAACAGCTTTACCTTTTACGTTTTCTTCAACATTAAGAATTGTTTCAAGAGCCTTACTTTCATCTTCATCATTAGTAAATACCTCAAAGAGCATTGGTTTATTTGTTAATTCAGCAGATAAAAACTTTTCATAAACTTTGTCGAATTCTTCTTTACTTGAAGCAGATAAGTATTCAAATCCTAATGATTCTGCATAACTTTTAACTAATACAGGCGATTTGTTACCATAATGACCTGCTGCTGCGATAAAATCATCTGCTTTTTTTCCAAAACTAAATGCATGATGTCTATATTGTCTAAACTCAGTACCTACACCATTATTTACCATTAAAATTCTTATGTTACTTCCTAAATGCCGGTTACCTAATACATTCATGTCATAAAAAAAAGCTAAGTCACCTGTAACACAGTAATAAATTTTATTCTTGTTTACAAATGATGCACCAATTAATGTAGATATACACCCATCTATTCCAAATCCTCCAACATTAGACATAGAAGACACTGATTTAGGAAGTTCAAATAAATTCCAAGCACGTAAACTATTGAGAATAGCGAAATGGACAACTGAGTTCTCAGGAATAAGGTGAGCCATTCTTGAAGCCAACCACACATTCGAAAATGTTACTTCAGGAAGCTTTTTTCTTAAATTAACCAAGTTTTGCTTACATTCGTTTAAAAATGTATTCTCTACCTTAGATTCTTTAGCGTAATATTCAAAAAAGCTTTGTTCAGGCATTTCAAAAATATTACTTAACTTATTGAAAGTATCTCTAATTTCACCATCTTCGCTAACTCTCCAAACCTCATTTGCCTTCATTGTTATTGAATAATAGTCTCCAGTAACTTCGCCAATATGAATCATCAACCTCAATTCACTGACTGTGGAAGGCCTCATACTTTGACCAGCTACGTATGAATATTGAACTCTATATTCACCTTTGTAGCTACTAGTATGGTCACAGAATACTACTGCATTATTCGATTCACAGAATTTATCTATAGAGGCTATAAGTCCTTTAGACATAATTTTATGAGAACCTATTATAATTCCAATTCTTCCTTTAGGTAATTGCGGAAAATCATCGGTTAAGCAAATTCTATCTATAGACCTAACCTTTGGTAATTCTGTGGTATCAAAACCTCCATAACTTGTAGTTAAATTGATGTGGACGGGCCCCCCGCCTCTTCTTTTCAACTCAAGGATGGCTTGATTAACTTTCATTTCACAATCCCAAAAATCTTCTGAATTGTTTACTGAAGGCAACAATAAACTAAGATTTGCAACATCATTAGGTATTGAACCTCTATCTATAACCTGTGCAACATGGTGTCCTATTTTCGAAATATGTTGAGTAGAAGTTATTGCTAAAATTGGTAATTTTCTATAAAAAGCTTCTGTTAATCCAGGCATATAATTTCTTGAAGCTGTTGCACCTGTACAACTTATTACTACAGGTTCGCCAGACTCTGTAGCCAAACCGCAAGCTAAATAAGCTGCAGACCGTTCATCTACTGAGGAGTACATCTCAAAAAAAGGATCATATTGCATACTGCCAACTAAGGCCATATTAGTAGTGCCTGCTGAAGCGACTACTTTACGTATACCATGTTTTTTTAATAATGCAATTATTATTTGTGCATTTTTTTCATTCGTGTAATACTTTGCCATGATAATAAATTAAATGTTATAATTTTTTCTTAATTAAATACCTATAAACAAAATATCTAATTTTATCTTTAGTATTTGACATTTCACTAATTGAGGCGTGTTCTTTAGTAGACCTATCTTTAATAGCTTCTTTAACCCAATCAATTCTTTTAAAATTAGGCGAAATAAGAAAAAGATCAATACAATTTTCTATACCATTTTTAATGGAATAAAAATCATTAACTTCTATATATTTAGAAATCTTGTTATTATTAAACATTCTGTCATATATTCTATCATAAATAATTTGATGTTTAGCATGATTATGGCTAAGAAATTCTTCCATATTTTGTAACATAAATTTTGGTCTGAAACCTAATTTATTTTCTAATACATCGAGATAAATATTTAAAATTTCACCCCAAGTTTTAGATTCATTGCTGGTAATATGAAAAGCTTCTCCATGTGCAGATGGATCACCTATTAAACTAGCAATTCCTTTTGCTACATCTAAGCCATGGGTTAATGTAGAAAATTTTTTGAATATATCTTCTGAAAAAACAATTGTCCTCCCTTTCATACTTCTGTAAAGCCAATCTTCCTTTTCGAATACACCTAATTGCAATCTATCGGAATTATAGGTAATATATGGTCTAATAATCGTCCAATTTTTCAAAATATTTTTAAACAATAAATTTTCTTGTCGAGCTTTTGAAAGAGCATACTCATCAGTTGATAAATATTTTTGATCAGTAATACTATCCAATAAACGCAAAGATTGTTCATTAATCAAACCTTCATTATTAGCATAAACCCTAGCAGAACTAACATAAAGATATTGATTTGATGCATTTAAAAACAAATCCACACGTTGTTCGAACATGTCAGTTGAATAAAGCATAAAATCAACAATAACATCCCATTTTTCTTGCAAAAGAGATCGAATAAATTCAATATCACGAGCATTTCCTTTACAAAAATTAATATTAGTTTCTTTAGATTTCTTATCTGACCTAGAAGTGACAAAGATATCATAAGATTCATTTTTTGATAGTAACTCCACTAAATGAACCCCCATAGCACCCGTACCACCCAATATTAATATCTTCATATTCTTTTTGTTAATTTACCAATTTTATAATTAATAAAATCTAATAGCTTTATTCTTACCGGGATGGGTAAGCCTAAAAAGAATATCGCTATCGCAGTAACTACAACTGTTGTAATAACTGTTAAGGCAAAAAATACAAATCCTTCAGGTAAAAGATATGCTACTAAAAAGGATAGCGAAGCCGAAACAAATATCACATATAAAATCTCAGGAATTGTTCCCTTAAGATATCCTTTTACAGGTAATCCTGTTAAACTACTAACAATGATTAACCGAACAAAAAACATCACCATGTTAACAGCAATAGCAACATAAAAAACAGTTTTAGGTCCCCAACCTGCAATTAGTAATAGCCATGAAATAATTAATATGCTAAATTGCAATATACCCAAGATAGTTTCATAAGCCGCCATTTTACCTGGTGCTCTTGCGGCCGTAGTTAATGGTAAACTAATAGCAAAAATTAGGCCCTCAACCAAAGTCAATCTAGCAAATTCAACTGTATGTATTGGAGTGTTTTTAAGCCAAATACCAAGAATATTTTTCATTTCAATAAAAATAGGCAACGCCAAGATCCACATAAGGAAAAAAGTAGCTTTTGACCCAATAATTACTAGATCATACATCTCTTTCTTTTTATTTGCAGCAAAAGATTTTATTATGGGTGAGTATAGGCTAGTATTAAATTGAGCAGCAAGTAAGTTAGATTGTCCTGCAATATTTACAGCAATTGCTCTGGCAGCTACAACAACAGGAGTAAAATATTGATTTAAAAGAATAGTAAGTGCAGCTCCTCTAGCTACTGTGGTTAATTGACCAAATAAGGTCCAACCAGTAAAACCTATTATTTGTTTTGCCAACATATAATCCCATCGAATATTCTTAAATCGACATTCAATATACTTATTGAAGCAAATGATTGAATATACTGTAGTATCAATAATTGAAACTCCCATTAATAAAAATCCGTAAATAATAATTTTATCCCCAGGTATATATATTAATAAAAAGACAACTCCTAATTTAAGAAGTGCTTCCAAAATTGCCATATAGGCATAAATTTTCATGTCCTCATGGGCAATAATAATAGCCATCATTGGTGATTTAATAATGGATATTACAAAAGTAATAACAGCTATATAAAATAGAGAAACCAATGCGTCAAGCCTACCTTCAGGCACTTCCAGTTGGTTTTCCACAAACCACACACCACCAGTATTTAAGATAAGAAAGGCCAAAACTCCTATTCCAAGATAAATGAATGAATTCACCCCAAAAATTCTATTTAGTTTTTCCTGGTTATCCTCTCCTAGTGCATGTGAAAAAAAACGTTGGGTAGCAGAAGCCATGGATCCTGGTAAAAAACTAAGAAGTGCGACTACACCTCCCACAACATTGTATAACCCATAATCCTCAACACCAAGTGTATTTAAGACAATTCGAACTGAATACAGGGAAACACCCATTGAAATGATCATCCGAACATAAAGAAGAAGTGTATTTTTTGCTATACGCTTATTGCGTTGCGATGTTGTTTCTACTGTCATTAACTTATCTAGAACCTGTCAACTTAATTCATCTTAAATGAATTAAGGAAAAAATTGTAATAATTTATAGAAGGAATTTAATAATTGTAAACCTATGATATAACAATTTTAATTTCTAAAATTTAAATATTTGAATCCTAAAAATGGTAAACAATTTAAAACCAAAGAGATTTAAATGATAGGCAACTTTAGTTTAAGAAAAATAAAATGAATATATCATTATTAAATTGAATCCAAATTATTCCTTTACTCTATATTTACGTACTTCTTGAAATCTTGCATAAATTTAATCTGGTATATTATTTCCAATTTTACTTCTTATAATATAATTTATACCAATCAATAAAATTTTTAACCCCCTCCTGTATTTTTGTAGAGGGTTTGTAATCAAAATCTTTTTCCAATGCGCTGGTATCAGCCCATGTTTTTTCAACATCTCCGGGTTGCATGGGTAACATTTCACGGATAAATTTTAACCCTGTTTCCACCTCTATGGCATCAATAAAATCAAGCAATTTCACAGGGGTACCATTTCCTATATTATACAATGAATAAAGCTGTCCCGAATCCTTTTCCAAAGTGGCTACCACCCCATTGACTATATCATCTACATAGGTAAAATCACGTGACAATTTGCCTTCATTAAAAATTTTAATCGGCCTGTTATTCAATATAGCATCTGTAAATAAGAACATGGCCATATCCGGCCTTCCCCAAGGGCCATATACGGTAAAGAACCTTAACCCAATTGTTTTGATTCCGTATAAATGGCTATAGGTATGCGCCATCAATTCATTGCATTTCTTGGTGGCGGCATAAACACTTATGGGATGATCAACAGTGTCTTTTGTATCAAAAGGTACCTTCTCATTAAGTCCATATACACTCGAGCTACTCGCATAAACAAGCTTGTCCACTCCATTATTATGCATGGCCTCTAATAAATTTACAAACCCTGACACGTTGCTATCAACATATGCCAAAGGGTTTTCTAAACTATACCTCACTCCCGCCTGAGCTGCAAGGTTGCAAACCATATCAATTGAATAGGTCTTGAACAAATTGGGAAGATTTTCTCTGTCTTCTAAATTCATTTTGATAAACTGCATCTTTTTGCCATGTTTATCACTAATGACAATCTGGTTATAAACAATATTATCCTCTCCTCCAATTCCTAGCCTTTCTAAGCGACCGTACTTTAATCCTATATCGTAATAGTCGTTAATATTGTCAAGTCCAATCACCTCATGTCCCATTGACAGTAGCTTTTCGCATAGATGATAACCAATAAAGCCGGCAGCACCGGTTACCAGGATTTTTTTTGAATTTTTAACCATTACAAAAGATCGAATATTAGTTTTCTATTCCTTGAAGGTGAAAATTTCAACTAAAATATGGAGAATAGTCAAAATTTCTGTTTAATATATGCCAATCTAAAACCAAATAAAAGCGCTTGCAAAAATAGTTTTTAAATTTGGCCTTAATTAAACACCTACAAATAAAAAATGAAAATTTAAGGCGCTATATCTCGCCTATATTTTTTCCCTTTGCTCTAATTCTCAAATTTAATAATGATTCAATAAACCTTTGTTTGCTTAATGTTACCTTTTATTCATTTTAAGTTTTCCCAATACCAAGCACAGGCTTCTTTAAGTCCGGTTTGAAATGAATATTTTGGTTGATAACCTAAAATACTTTTTCCTTTTTGTATGGAAGCCATGGAATGGGCCACATCTCCCGGTCTATTGGGACCATATTGAAAAGAGATATCAGCAATTGCAGGGTCATATTTGGATAGCCCTTTTTTTATGGCTTCTGCCAATTCATTTAAACTGGTTCTTTCACCAAAGGCCACATTGAATACTTCGGAAATGGCTGCTTCTTCAATTACTTCCGGAACGCCTTCCATATTGCTTTGGTATTCCTTCATTCGCTCCTTGAATAATTCGGTGGGAACAGCCGCCGCTAATTGGTTAGCCTGAATCACATTGTCTATATAGGTAAAATCCCTAGAATTGGTCCCGTCTCCGTTTATATAAGGGCTTTTATGCGCCAAAAGGCTAGATACAAATTTGGGTATCACCGCCGCATAGGCTCCATTGGGGTCTTGACGCCGGCCAAATACGTTGAAATAACGCAATCCTACAGTTTCAATCCCATAAATGTCTGAAAAGTTTTTGGCAAATAATTCATCTACATACTTTGTAATGGCATAAGGAGAAAGGGAATTCCCTATCACATGCTCTACCTTGGGCAAAGCCTGATGATCTCCATAAGTTGAAGAACTCGCCGCATAAATAAATCGTTTGGCCCCGGCCTCCTGGGCAACAAATAATAAATTAACAAAACCCAATATATTTACCTCTGTACTGGTAATGGGGTCTGCAATGGATCTGGGCACGGAGCCTAAGGCAGCTTGGTGAAACACATAATCACAACCTTCCACGGCTTTTTTACAGACTTCCCCGTCTCGAATATCTCCTTCTAAAAGTGTAAATTTAGGGTTTTTCTGAGCACTTGTAAGGTTATGAATACTACCTGTTGAAAAATTATCCAAACAAATAACAGTATTGTCATGGCTTAACAAACTGTCTATTAAATTGGACCCAATAAAACCGGCACCTCCGGTTACCAATACTTTTTGCTTTTTAATCTCGTAAGGCATAAATATATTAACGCAATTTCTATTCTACTAGTAAAAGAATCTGGACTATAACAATTTTACAATCGCGCATCTACTTTACTCTTGTCCAATACTGCTTTTACATCGTACACCACCAAGTCTTTGCTTTTTTCAATGGGTAGTTTTTTGAATTCTTTGTGAGCCACTGCCAATATTACGGCAGAATATTCTTCGAGCGGAGGGCAGTCCTTACCGCCAATTATGTCCACACCGTATTCATGTTTTACTTCCTCCGGATTTGCCCAAGGATCATACACCTCCACTGACATATCAAAATTTCTTAATTCTGTATATATGTCAATGACCCGTGTATTTCGAACATCCGGACAATCTTCCTTAAATGTAAAGCCTAATATTAAAACTTTGCTGTCGATTACTTTCAAATCCTTGCGCATCATATGCTTGATCACTTCTGTGGCCACATGTTTGCCCATGGAATCATTCAGTCTTCTCCCGGCCAAAATAATCTCCGGATGATACCCTACTTCCTGAGCCTTCTGCGCCAAGTAGAAGGGATCAACACTGATACAATGCCCCCCTACTAAGCCCGGTCTAAATGGGAGAAAATTCCACTTGGTTCCAGCTGCTTCCAATACTTCCTGTGTATCAATTTCCAAAAGATTGAAAATTTTTGACAACTCATTGACAAAGGCAATATTGATATCCCTTTGAGAGTTCTCAATGACCTTGGCCGCCTCAGCTACTTTGATACTGCTCGCTTTGTGCGTACCGGCAGTAATTACCTCTCTGTAAAGGCTATCTACATATTCTGCAATTTCCGGAGTTGATCCGGAGGTAACCTTTAAAATTTTAGCAACAGTATGTTCCTTATCTCCCGGATTGATTCTCTCAGGAGAATAGCCGGCATAAAAATCCTTATTAAAGGTCATGCCGCTAATTTTTTCTAGCAAAGGCACACATTCTTCTTCAGTCACACCAGGATAGACCGTAGATTCATAAATGACCACATCTCCTTTTTTAAGGTATTGGGCAATGGTCTCCGAAGCTTTAAGCATGGGGGTCAATACCGGACGATTGTGCTTATCTGTAGGTGTGGGAACGGTCACTATATAAACCTGACAATCAGCAAGCTCTGACGGGTCATTTGAGTTAAAAAGTCCTTTTTCCTTTGGGCTTGATTGAACCAAAACTGCTTGCAAATCTTTATCTTCCACCTCTAAGGTGAAATCATGCCCGCCATTTAGTTCTTCTACCCTTCCGGAAGAAATATCAAAACCAATCACAGGAAATTTTTTGGCAAATTCTACTGCCAATGGAAGGCCTACATAACCCAATCCGATTACAGCAATTTTTACATCTTTTAAAGGAGTACTCATAAGGTTAAAAATCTTAGGTGTAATGAATAAAATAATTAATCAGCAAATATACATTAATTTAATCCAAATCCCTTTTTTGAGGGTGCAGCTTGTACCTATAAATCTATTTTTTAGTCAGTGAGAAGCTTTAGGGATTTTGTCAGCATTGTTGCGAAAAAAAACAACAATACCGCCAAAATCAAGTTCATTTAGATCCTTTGACCAGGGGTTTCACCCCCGGCTATTATAGTTTCAGCCCTTCAGGCTTCTTCGTTCCTTTTAGGAATATCAAGATTATCTCAGCTAAAAGGTATATAAATCCAAAAATATTCACTATCCCAAATTTGTCTAGAATCCAATTTGCAACAACTCCCCCTTCTAAGGGGGGCAGGGGGGATTTTTTCGTAAACTATTTTTATTTAATGAAGTACATCGAGAATAAACTGTAAATCATTTTTAGGATCGTTTATGAGATGT
>NZ_JAUOPC010000028.1 GCF_030546805.1 Cyclobacterium sp. 1_MG-2023
TCGAAACTTAAAGAATTAAAAATATTGGAGTGGTAGTTCAGCTGGTTAGAATGTCCCGATTCATCGGGAAGGTCGCCAGTTCGAAACTTAAAGAATTAAAAATATTGGAGTGGTAGTTCAGCTGGTTAGAATGTCCCGATTCATCGGGAAGGTCGCCGGTTCGAAACTTAAAGAATTAAAAATATTGGAGTGGTAGTTCAGCTGGTTAGAATGCCTGCCTGTCACGCAGGAGGTCGCGGGTTCGAGTCCCGTCCATTCCGCTTAAAAGCCTTGGGTTTCCAAGGCTTTTTGTATTTAAACCGCAAAAGATTTTATTAAAACTATTGAAAAACCTGAGTGGTAGTTCAGCTGGTTAGAATGTCCCGACTCGTCGTCGGGAAGGTCGCGGGTTCGAAGCCTTGGGTTTCCAAGGCTTTTTTTGTTTAAAACGTAAAAGAATTTATTTTATTAAAACTCCCTAGGCATTTCTTTGGGAATGTTGTTTCCAAGGAATGCTTAGGGAGTTCACTGTGACCTACTGTATTTCTATTATTAGTCTCCCGTAACTTCTTTAATCACACGGAGCCAGTTTAAGCCGAGAATTTTTTTGATTCGTTGATCAGTATAACCCAGCCTTTGTAGCGCCATAGTGATTTGTGGATAATCGCTGATGTCCTTAATTTCACGTGGCAATTCAGGACCTCCATCCAAATCACAGCCAAGAGCCATATGGTCCTCCCCTACTAAATTAACACCATAGTCAATTACTTTGGCCAACTGGTCTACATGCATCCAATATTCATCAGGAATGGTGCCATCGAAAACCAAGGGAACCTCTTTCATTACAGCCTTGTCTACCTCTTCAATTGTATTCATGGAGGTGGATTGCTTCACTGATTCCGGTGTAGTTTCTTTAGGTGCTGTTTGCCATGCCCAATATTTAGGGTTGTTAAACAAACTTCCAAAGTGAATGCCAATTACGCCCCCTTTTGCCGCAATCGCTTTCGCTGCTTCGTCAGTAATACATCGTGGATGAGCCACGATACTATAAAATCCTCCATGGCTGTAGACTATAGGATGCTTACTTGCCTCAGCAGTTTGTAGTATTGCGTCATTAGATGCATGGGCAATGTTAATGATCATGCCAAGACTATTCATTTCTGAAATAATCGTTTTCCCAAGTTCATTTATCCCTCCCCATCTACTAACGTCATTACAGGTGTCAATAAATGCATTCGTGGTATTGTGTGCGGTGAGCTGCATTGACCTAAGCCCTAAGCGATATAAAGCGCGTAGGAGGTTAATATCACCATCCAAATCAAAGGCTCCTTCTAAATCCAAGAAAGCAGCCATTTTGCCTTTCTTATTGATACGCTTAATATCAGAAGCATTCAACGCCAATTCAATAACAGAATCATTGTTTTTGATCTGGTCTAAAGCGAGGTTTATCACTCGAAAGGTGTTTTTAGTCTCAAACCTTCCAGGATAATAGTGTTCAGGTGTATAAACTGAGAAAAACATAGCATCCAAGCCTCCTTCTATAGCTCTAGGAAGATCAACGGTTCCGTCAGAATATCTTTGACCAATGTCCGTTTTCATCAACAACTCACGGGTCATTACATGAACATGTCCATCCATCACAAATGCTTTGCGATGCAATTTAGGCATTGGTTTACCCTGAGGGGTCAATGGTATATTATTATCATTTTTCGGAGCAGCTAATATGGAATTTAGTGGCAAAACACTTCCTGCTATGGGCAGTAATGTTAAGCCCTTAATAAGGTCACGACGTTTCATTGTTTATGCGTTTTTTTAATATAAACTTTATTTTTCAATAGTATTATCAGAACTTTGGATTAAACCTACAAAGTCCCACTTCCTCACAAGTTCTGGCAATTAACCAAAATTGGATCTCTTGAGGTGCTGTAAACACCTATTCATCAAAACCTCGTATATAAGGGCGACTTGGTGGCCTCTCACCCGTGTTAAACTGTGGGCCTCGTTTCATGCGGTACGTCATGTTCATAAATGGCGTTTCGATGCGTCTACCTACAGGGGAGTAAATACCATTTTCCCAGTTTGATTCCACATAGTGATTGGTAATACCAGTAGACAAAAGAAGACGTTCTGCGTTGAAAGGTTCTTTATTGGTCACCATCATTTCTGTAATCCAGTGAGGTTGTGCATTTGAGGCATGATACTGGTCAAAAGGACCAGCCCAACCAAGCATGGAGATTACCGTCGGCTCATTTTCCCCTTCAATCTCTCCAGCAAAGGTCCAACCGACATCTTTACCAGAAATTACAGCTCCTTTCGTTCCATCATTGTATTCTACGATACAAATGTTGGCTCGTTGGTTTTCCTGAAAGTGTCCAGGCTTCAGTTCAAATTGTTTCGCCACAGCAGCAAGCAGTTTTCCGGCCCAGGGATTGCGCTCAACCCATTCCCAAGTTTCTGTACCTCGGATAGACTGAACTGATTTAACACCCGTCTCGCCTCCTTTACGGCGCTCCACAAATGCCTGCAGAACATCAATGCTATGAAAAATACCACCCTCATCAGACGCCCCTCCGACAACAATTGAATGTTTTAAAGGCGTGTCATTGTCAAGTTCTATACTAGGCGTGCGATAATAAAGAGGAATGGAGGATCCCCCTGTCAATGGGAAATTAAGCTCTCTGGATTTGTCAAACATCCATTTGGCTTCATCCCAATCATATGAGAGGTGTTTGTCATTAAATACAGGTACGGCGCGCTTACTCTTTTCAAAAACCCGCACTACTTGTTGGAAAATTCTCCAGCGCGGTAGGAGCCATCGGCCTTTGAGATCTTTTGGATAATCACCATGTTCGGCGACAATGACGACACCATCTACTGCCAACTCCTTGCCTCCGAGAGTTACTGCTTCACCCACTGTCTTAAATATTGGAATGCCTTTGGCTTTTGCTACTTTCTGACCCAATACGCTTTCATCGTGTTGATCTAAGTAAATGGCGACAACTTCGACCCGAGACTTGGTATATGCCCCTTGCCACCAATAGCCATCAATTAACTTGGTTGCTATCCAATCAGCATGAGACCTTGTGGCACCCCAATAACTAACGAGAACTGCTATACGAGGCCGGCTCTGTGATTGCTGTGCTATTGAACTAATTGGAAAACCGACCAAAGCTGTTAATCCGGCCACACCAGCCATCCCAAGCATTTCGCGCCGGGTAATCAGGGGTTTTGCCTCCGAGGCATCTATAGTAGGTATTGAATTTACTGTCGTATTTTGAATTTCGACTTCTTTTTTTGACATAACGTTTAAAATTTCAGTGGTTAGGGTGAAATAGGTAATACTTTCATAAACGTTAAATCTAAACAAATAATTTAATATAGGTTTTATTTACCAATTCATTGAAGCAATGAAGACTTTGGTTCACGGCCTTATTTTCTTTTATCATTTTGCCCTATTTGTATCAATTACAGGGTTTAGTGTAACTTTTTTAACGCTTTCTCTTTATGGGCTGCGATGTGATCCGTCTTGCTACTTTTTATTTCATACTGAGGTTCTTCCATGCTGGCATGATGCGTATACCCTTTGTAATCAAAATCTGCAGTATGTACTTTAATAATTGTCCCGGATACATATCCTGCATGAGAGTTCCAGGTAACTTCGTCTCCTATTTTGAATTTATGTTTCATTTTAAAAATATCTTAATCAGCACCATTCATGTCTTTATAAATAGCAAAATTTCCTGAATTGTCATTTCCAATTTGAATTCAAATGGAAATACCCTTCAGGAAACTTTGCCTTTATTGTCTTTTAAACCTCAAATGAATTAGACAGGAACCCCCTCAACTTTCTTCATTCGATCCCAATTTCTATGCTTGGCAATTGCCTCAATAAAGACCTCTGCTTCAGTATTGATTAGCACAGCTTTATCGTCTTTAAAATCTTTCACATAGGTTTCGTCCAAAAACATTTCCCCTTCGTTGTCTGCAGCAATGGCCTTGCAGTGTTTTAAAGCCTCATTTATGAACTTTTTAAACTTGGCAGCTTTCAACAAAGCATCAATAGAGGATTGTCCTCCCGGAATATAGACAGCATCGTACAGCACACTTTCAGTTGTGTTGATACTGGCTGCCACAGGATGATCCATACCAGCGTCACATTTTATTGTGCCTCCGTGAGGGGCAACTATCATACAAATAGCATTTTCGGCCTCTAAAACCGACTTCATTTGTTTAAAATCGTCCATTTTAAAACCGTCAGCGGCTAAAAAAGCAATTTTACGTGTAGCAATACTATCAAATTTGGTATTTGCCTGACTCAATGCAGCTGATTTGTCAAGGTAGATTTTTTTAGGTCCGGGTTGATAATCTGCAACATTAACATCAGCACCTATCGCTTGATTTATCGGTTCCTCAATTTTATCCGGGACACTAAGTCCTAAATTACCTGCAACTTCATCAGCCAATTCATTGTCAATTTGTGAAATCATCCATAGCATTCTTTCCTGAATATGCTTATGATTACATTTCCCCAATTCAAAAGAATAGGCATTGGCAACATGACTTTTTTCCCACTCAGCCAAACTTCTGTAGAAAAGGGCTGGCTGTGAAAAGAAATCATTGAAACTTTCGCTTCTGGCTCTAATTTTTTTCCCATCTATTTTTTCTTCATGTGAAGAAAATGCTCCCTCTGCTATCTTGGATAAATGAGGACATCCGCCTCCAAGTGTATTTGGGAAATAGGCCGTTTGACCTTTCGGAATTTCAGTCTGCATATGCCCATCTCGCTGATTATGGTGAGTTTTGGCCAGTGGCTGGTTGATAGGAATTTGATGAAAATTGGGACTTCCCAGTCTGGAAAGCTGAGTGTCACGATAAGAGAATAATCGACCTTGAAGCAAGGGATCATTCGTAAAATCAATTCCAGGAACAATATTTCCCGGCAAAAAGGCTACTTGCTCCGTTTCGGCGAAGAAGTTCTCTGGGTTTCTATTCAGGGTCATTTTTCCAATCACCTTAACGGGAACCATCTCCTCAGGAATCAATTTGGTGGCATCCAGCAAATCAAAATCAAATTTGTGTTCATCTGCTTCAGGCACAATTTGCACCCCTAACTCCCATTCAGGAAATTGGCCGGAATCAATGGCTTCCCAAAGGTCTCTTCTGTGGAAATCAGAGTCTGCCCCACTTATTTTTGTGGCCTCATCCCAGGTTACTGAATGAACTCCTAATAGCGGCTTCCAGTGAAACTTAACAAAATGCGACTCCCCTTTTTCATTGACCAAACGGTAAGAGTGAATCCCAAAACCTTCCATCATTCGAAAACTTCTCGGTATGGCTCTATCGCTCATTACCCAAATCTGATTGTGTAAGGTTTCTGGAGTAAGGGAAATGAAATCATAAAAGGTATCATGAGCCGAGGCAGCCTGAGGTATCTCTTTATTAGGCTCAGGCTTCACTGCATGTATCAAGTCCGGAAACTTCATGGCATCCTGAATAAAGAAAATCGGCATATTATTGCCCACCAGATCCCATGTTCCTTCCTCTGTATAAAATTTTACTGCAAAACCACGTACGTCCCTTGCAAGGTCTGTAGAACCTTTAGAACCGGCAACTGTAGAAAATCTTACAAAAACAGGTGTTTTTCTACCGGTATCTGTAAAGATGCCTGCTTTAGAATATTGGCTGATACTATCGTATAATTCAAAGTAACCGTGGGCACCACTCCCCCTAGCATGAACGATACGTTCTGGAATACGTTCATGATCAAAACTGGTAATCTTCTCCCTAAGAATAAAGTCTTCTAAGAGTGAAGATCCTCTTGCGCCGGCTTTTAATGAATTATTGGTATCGTTGACTTTAACTCCCTGCCTGGTGGTTAATTCCTGATCTTTCGGGTCGACTGTAAACTGCTTAAGTTGAGCTGATTTTGAGTGTTTTTCTTCTTCATTTTTCATATTAAAAATTTTATAGGGTTGATTTAATTGATTAGATCAGGAAAATTTACACTAAGCTTCACCTGCTGCTATTTACCTTTTTTCAATAGGGCTATTTCGCCGTTGGTATAAATTAAAGAAGCCTCAGTTTATCCTGTTCATAATTCTTCTCAGGTATTTGACAAAATTTACTATGATCTTTTATACTTTTCCATTAGGAATAAATCAAATCTAATAGAGATAATAGAATAACAATAGCTCAAAAAAATCAATATTTAGCTCTATTAATTAATGCGTATAGATAATGCGGAATTTATTTTAATTTAATTCTTGAAGACAAGTTTTTGAGCATTAATAGACAAATGTATTCCTCTATACTTTTGGACCTATTATCTCTACCATTCCTTCACAAGTTTAAGTCATCCTTTTTATAAGTGGTCACTATTTGAGGATATAAAAAATTGACAATTAAATTAACGAATAGTGAAGATTGCAATATGGCTTATTCAAACAAAAGAGCCCATTATCTGTTCTATCTTCCAAAATCATACTATTATTTTTCAACTAGCGGTTCAATCTAATGCCCCTAGGAAGTTAAGCTAATAATGAAAGCCATAAGAGAAATTGATGATTCTGCCCTCTGCATTTACAGAAAAAAATGGGCAAGAGGATTTAGGTACCTAAATGAGGACGGGAAACCAATTAAAGACAAACAAACGTTAAAGCGCTTGAAAAATTTGGTCATACCTCCAATGTGGACTGATGTTAAGATTTGCCGGTTTGAAGAAGGACATATTCAAGCTACCGGAAGGGACAAAAAAGGTCGTAAACAGTACATTTACCATAGCATATATGAGCAAAAATGTCAACTGGAGAAATTTAACAGGTTGATTAATTTTGCGAAAGCATTACCGGCCATCAGAAAAAAATCTTACCGAGCAATCCAGTCTAAAGAATGGACCAAGGAAAAAGTATTGGGACTAATGATATTGATCTTGGATGGATATGGCATAAGAATAGGAAACAAGTATTACCAAGAGAACAACGACACCACAGGTTTAACAACTTTGCGAAGAAAGCATATGAAGATTGAAGGCGAAGGAATTACCTTCCACTACAACGGTAAAAGCAATATCGATCGAAGTGTGATGATCGACGATCCTGAGCTTATTTCATTGATTAAAGATGCCGCAGATTTGCCGGGTTATGAGATTTTCAGATACAAAGATGAAAATGGTGGTTTTCAGTCTGTTGATAGTGATGAAGTAAATGAATACCTTGCTAATAATATGTGTGCTGAATATTCAAGTAAATATTTTCGCACTTGGGCTGCATGCCGCTTAGCCATTGAGTATTACCCAAAGGCCCTAGAAGAAAAACAAAAAAGCACACGAAAAAAATTCAGTAATATATTGGTAAAAATGGTTGCTTCAGAGCTTGGAAATACCCCCAGTGTATGTAGAAATTATTACATTCATCCAGCCATTTTGGAGAAAATTGAATCCAAAAACCTGCCACAGCCTAACCCGTTTAAAGAAAGTACAAGCACCAATGCTCTTTCTCGTGAGGAAAAATTAGCATTACAAATCATTGAAATGGCATCCGATGTAAGCAAGTAATTCAACGGAAATAAAGGCAATATTTATCTCTTAACATTTCTCCAGATACTTAAGACGGCGGATACAACTATAAAAACCACGGCACCAACAGCCAAACCAATTAAAAATTCTTTTAATATAGCTGGAAATTCAGGCAACAAATGATGGAAAAAGTCAATATTATGGGAAAATATACCGCCTGCAACTAACATTAAGGCAATGGTCCCAATTATTGATAAGCCTCTGATTACAATGGGTAGCGCATTTACCAAAAATCTACCAAAATAGTCTGAAACACTATTATCCTCCTCAGTAAGATTGATCAACTTTAAACCAAAATCATCCATCCTAACTATTACTGCAACGATTCCATATACACCGACAGTTGCCAATAAGGCGATTAATGAAACAACTAAAATCTGCACCCAAATTACCTCTTGAATCACGGTACCCAAGGCTATGATCACAATTTCAACAGAAAGAATAAAATCAGTGAAAATCGCGGACTTAATTTTATTTTTTTCACTCGCCAACACTTCCTCCTCGGTAAGTTTTTTATGTTCAATCTCTGTTTTATGATGTTTATTGCCGGACAAAAATTCATAAACTTTTTCAGCACCTTCATAGGCTAGGTAGAGTCCTCCCAGCAATAATACCATTGTAATGACTTTAGGTAAAAATGCACTCAACAAAAAGGCTGCAGGGAGAATAATGATTTTGTTTTTCAATGAGCCCTTGGTGATTGCCCATAAAACGGGGATTTCTCTGGAAGCAACAAAACCGGAGGATTTTTCTGCATTCACTGCAAGGTCATCTCCCAATATTCCAGCAGTCTTTTTAGCTGCTACTTTACTCATGGTGGCCACATCATCCATTAAGGTGGCGATGTCGTCCAATAATGCAAAAAAACCTGAAGCCATCTATTATCAGTTTAATATTTTATTTCAGAAAATTAAAATTTATCATGGTAACAAAGCGCCATAATCAAGCCAATAATTATCTTAATTGTTCAATTTTGGATCGAAAATATAAAGCCTTAATCAATTTCCATCATTAAAGGCAAATAATTATTCATTTGAGCACTTTCAAAGAAGATTATCAGGCTAACTTTATTCAAAAATAAAAACAAACGAATAAATTATGGTTAAATGGACAATCATATTCTTACTTTTAGCAATCCTTGCCGCAATGTATGGTTTTGGTGGCCTAGCTGAAGGAGCCTCGGAAGTTGCTAAAGCATTCTGTTTTATTTTTCTAGGTATGGTAATCTTCTCAATCTTTGTGAATTATAAAAGGATTTAGACGAAAATAGGCAGATGGCTTTTTGAGGAGTTTTCAATCTCATTAATCAAATGCTTTAGGGACCAAAGCATCGCATCCTTAAGGCGAAACAACATGACATAAACCAGGTATAAAATATCTAGAAAGCCAACTTAGAAGCAATTTCACCAATTAATCACAGACTATTCCTAAATTACCTTATCAATCTATACAACGGATCAAGCACTTATACATTAAACCCCAAATAGGAATTAGACCTTATTCGATTCAAAATCAGCCAATCGTTGCTGTTTTCAACCTTGCCTATTGGCAGATACGATACCACAGTGATGTTGTGCTAAAATTTCCAAACAGCCTGCTATTCTTTCGGTTACAACACTAAACCCGAATCCTATTGTATAACCAGGGTTAAACTTTTATTATTCGATCAAATCGATAATAATGAAAGGCTTTATTTATACCTTTAGTAATACCCTGAAATTGAGGGTAGTTTTGAGAATACAAGAGACTCAAAAAAAACACCAAGCATCAATTTTATTCTATTTAATGTTTTACCTAACCCAAATAACATGGAAAAACTATTCGAAACTTCTTGGGAATCTGTCGCAGTTATTTTTGTAACCGCATTAGGAATCTATTTATCGGTAATTCTATTAACAAGAATCAGTGGAAAGAGAAGCTTTTCAAAAATGTCAAGCTTTGATTTCGCAATGACTGTTGCTGTAGGTTCAATAATTGCCACAACTATTTTATCTTCCTCAGTTAATTTAATCGATGGAATCTTCGGTTTAGTGGTCGTGTATTTGCTTCAAATAACTATTGCGATAGGTAGAAGAAACAAAATTATAGAAAGCTTGGTAGACAATACCCCTCTCTTACTAATGGATGGTCCTAAAATTCTTGATCAAAACTTAAGAAAAGCCAGGGTATCTGAAAGTGACCTCAGATCAAAATTAAGGGAGGCCAATGTCATACAGCTAAGTCAAGTAAAAGCCGTTGTTTTTGAAACTACCGGAGATATTTCTGTCCTACATGCCACTGAGGAACAAGATTTAGATATATGGCTAATGAAAGATGTGAAACGGTCTTCAATTTAAATTTTTAGCGCTTCTTTTACTAGTACTAATTTTAAACATATAATATAATTAATCTCACTATCAAAAAGTATTCGCTATTCAAGAATTGGTTCAAGTTAAAATGCTAAATTATCTCTTTAGAAAGTCATTTAATGAAAAAAAAAGATAATACAATCCATTACGCACCCTGACTATTAATTTATCTTATTTCATATTAATATTTTTATTATATATCAAAATTAACTTAAAGCTTTTTCTTCATATGTGGCAGTTATACAATTTCAATTGTTTAAAAAAACAGGTGCTTTTCAATTAGTGCCTGCTTCTAAAATTCATATATAAAGATTCATCCAGTTTTCAAATATTTTAATTAGTAACTTAGAAAGAAAAAGACCTATTTATTACATTTCCACAAAAAATTTATTTTTGGGTTAATTTAGATTGCCATTCAAAAACGGAAATTACTGCTGCATGATCGGAAGGAAACATTACTGGATGATAATCGATAACTCTGGATTCAATTGGTTTTAAAGGTCCTCGATAATAGATATAATCGATCCGGTCGCGTAAACCATAAAGATTAGTGGAATTCGCTGCTATGGGTGTCCATGTGACGCCTGGGCTTTGCAAAGCATCTATATGAATTGACCTAAAACTATCTTTAAAACCGGCATCAATAACTCTTTTGCTGACAGGCCATTCAACAACATATCCATAGTGGAGTTCCTTGGTATTTTCTGTCCAATCTAGATGTGAGCCACTATTGAAATCACCGACAAAAAACACCGGGGTCTCCTCTTTGAATTTTTTAGCTTCAACTCCTTTTAAAATAGCTTGCAATTGGGCAAACCTTGTATCTCTTTCTCCTTCAATTAATTCATCTACGCTAAATTTACCCTCCCTAACATTAATAGAGTAACGAGGTAGGTGGTACAACCAAGTATCCAACATGACAATTTCTTTTCCATTACCGGCATCCAGCACAGCTCCTCCAAAATTAAATGGCTGAAAGGCTTGAATGGTTTCTTTTATAGGAAACCTACTCATAATACTCAAGTTACTACTGATGAGGTAATAATAATAGCCTAGAGAGTCTGCAATAATTTCTCCAGAACCGTATGTTTCTATTAAACCTACCACATCAGGACGGGCATCTCTTATCGTTTCGATAACCCTATTCAGCCCAACATGCTTACCGAATCGCCTTCCACCATGCCAAATATTCCAAGTCATTACCCTTATTGGGCTATTTAACACTGGAACAAAATCCGGATTTCGATATTTAGCATACTCATGACTTATTTGTTCAGCATTCCATTTAACAGCCTGTATCCTAACTTCATCAACATAACCATTAAAAGCTGTCCATTGGCCTGATGTCCCATATTCCCAATAAGAATCACTACCTCCTATAGTGGTCCCAAATGTACTTTCAAGGCTTCCTAAGGAATTTATTTGGTAAATCCCTACGTTTTTACCATCATAATAAAACCAAACTTCTTCTTTATCTCTGTCTAGGGTAAAAGCTAGATGATGCCAAGACCCGTCATTGATGGTTTGCCGATCAGTAGGTTCATATTCAATAGTTTTACGTCCATCATTTAATCGCACACCCCAAGATCCATTGGGTCTAGAATAAATGGCCCAACCCTTCCCATCAACTTCTTCTCCTCCCACATTTCCCAAAATAATCGTACCTACTGGTGCATTGGTTTTGGTACGAACCCATATTTGTGCTGATAAATCATCTAATGAATCTTTGGTCATGGTATAATTATCACCCAAAACCACTGGGCGGCGTAAAGAAGCATCCTCAGACAAATCCAAGGCCCTACCCGATATTCCTGCTGCATATTGGGGACGAAAATTTTGCATCGTATATTTGACGCTATCAGGAGAAACAAAGGAAAACAGGCTCTCATCGTTATTTTCAAATCCAGTATAAAAAGTACTAGATTGACCATGCCCAAAAGACACTATCAAAAATGTGAAGATTAACCCAAAAAGGCTTTTTATTAAGTGTGAGAACTTTTGTTTTAATTTAGGCATAAATTCAATTCTTAAATTATAATTCCAATATCAGCTTAGGGTAGAGGACAAAATTAAATCACTACATATTTTTTGAAGTAATAAAAAGTATAATTAGGACTGAACAATTAGTTGTTTATCCATTATCTTCTCATTCTCTCAATTAACTAAAGGTTATAATCCATATTTTTAAAATATTTTCCTTAGTGGATTATAAAATTGTGGTAAGGGTAGAAAAATATCCAATCAAACATCAAAGATGATTGATTGGATACATACCTTCAATTGACTCAAACTGCAGCTATTTTTCAGGATGTATTCATTCAAGTTCAACTGATTTTTTCTTGTTTCACTTTAAATCCACCCTTTACAATTTTTATGACAAATGATTAAGTTTCAATCATAACCTGGATTTTGCTCTAAAACAGCATTTGTATTTGCATCAATTACATCTTGTGGAATGGGGAATAAATTATGAAAAGGTTTAATGGTTGGTTCCGAAACCGGATTATGTTTAACTACTCTCTCATAAAGTAAACCCAACCTAGATAAAGTTAATCTACGCGGCTCTTCAATTAAAAGCTCTCGCGCTCTTTCATCAAGAACATAATCAATATTGACATCAGATGGAACAACAGGGCTAGCTTGTGCCCTGGTCCTGACGACATTTATGTCTGCTGCAGCATTTGTCAAGTCACTTTTGGCAAGATAGGCTTCTGCTCTTAGCAAATAAGTTTCAGCCAACCTGATGGCATAAATATCAGTAAACATCCTCCCACTGGTATCATAACCCTGAGGATGGCCATAAGGGTTGGAGGCTTTTTTTACCCATACATGATAATTTCTATTTAGCCATTCAGGCCTTGGTTCGATGGGCTGACCAAACTGTTTCGATTCAGGGTTGTTATTATAAAATACCCGTTGCATATTATAACTGGAATTCCTGATATCGTTGTCATAATCAGATTCCCACAATGTTGTTTCTACCAAAGGACCTGGAGTGAAAAAACCTACGCCCCGACCCAAAGTGTCGGCAGGAAGAATAGCATTTAGTCCTTCATCATCCTTCAGAAACTGAATATAAGGTCCCCAAGTTCTTTCAATCACATACTTGCCATTGTCTCCACCTGGAACACCATATTCCATTTGCCAAACTAAAATGGACTCATTATTACCTGCTGACCGGTTTTGATTTCCTATTCGGAATAAATCCCAAAACACATCGCCTGGTTGATTGGAATAAGTACCGAATCTAGCATTCATAAGTTCATATTGTCCATCATCAATTATTCTAGTCGAAGCTTCAATTGATTTGTCAAATTCTCCTGTTGATAGATAGGTTTCTGCTAAAACATGGTCAGCGGCAGCTTTAGATAGGCGACCATTACCGGGATTAGTCTTTGGCAAATGACTGGATGAAAATGAAAGATCTTCTATCATTAATTTCAAAATTTCTGATTTTGGTGCCCTTACATAATCAAATTTTGGAGAAGTAATTTCCTCTGTCACCAATGGGACATCCCCATATAAATGAACCAAAAATCTATAAGCGTAAGCCCTGAAAAATTTTGCCTCTGCACCTATTTCCTGTTTTTCCTCATCTGTTAAGGAAGAAGTTTCAAGTCGGGATATAATCAAATTAGCATCTTTAATAATGCTATAAAGCTGGTTCCAATATTCTCCTACGATTACAGTTGAAGAGTTTATTAAATCATAATCCCCAAAATAAATTCGTTTTTCGTTGTACCAACCGAGATCTGTTCCTGCACCGTAGATTACTGTTACCGCATAATCTCCTTGGTAGTAAGCCTCAGAAGTTCTTAAGCTGCGACCTAACCTGTAAAGGTTTGCTAAAGCTGATTCAAATCCACCTTTGTTAATAAAAGCAGTTTCAGGTGTCACAAATCCATAAGGAGTTTCGTCCAAATAACTATCTTCGGTACATGATAAAGCCAGTCCGAATATCATGAAGACAAAACTGTAAAGTATTTTATTTAAATATTTCATTTCTATGTTTTTTTACCTTAAAATTTGAAGTCAAACCCAATCGTAAAACTTTTCATGAGTGGAAATCCCCCTCTCATAACGGTTGCATTTTCAGGATCATACCCTCCCCAATTTGTGAAAGTGACAAGATTTTTTGCACTTGCAAACAACTTCAAGCTATTGAATTCACCCAATACACCTTCATTAAAAATATAAGAGAAACTGATGTCTTGTATTCGAACAAAACTTCTATCTTCAAGAATTAATGTGGGCACGGTGGGGTAGTAATTAATTTTCGAATATAGATTTGACGGACGGCTAGGAGTCCAATAAGGAACGTTTTGAAGGTTGAATCTTTCTGCATAGGAGGTTGACAATCTTCCAACACTTCTAGTGGCCATATTATCCCCAAGATAAGATCCATTCCCACCTTGAATAGAATTGACCAATACGTATAAACCGAAATTATTATATTTAAATGTATTTGAAATGCTAAATGAATAATTTGGCATTGTATTGCCTAGAATGGTTCTGTCTTCAGGCGTTATTTTACCATCTTCGTTAAGGTCTATCAACCTAAAATCCCCAGGGGTAAAACCAGGCAAAAGTTCATCTTCCAACTGGTATATTCCATCCACTTTATAGCCAAAAAGAGTATTTATTGGTTCATCTATGAACCAATTGTTACTAATATCATCATCTTCGACTCCATCTCCATTTACATCTGCTCCAGTAAGTTTTACTATTTTATTGCGGTTAAGCCAAAACAAAAATGAGCTCTCCCAACTCAATCCAGATTTATTGTTTTTTAAATTCAATGTATGTACTGATAGCTCAAATCCTTTGTTTTGTACTTCCCCTACATTTGTGAATACTGAATTGAAACCTGAGGTGCTGGGTAGCGACCTTCTTAGTAACAGATCCTCGGTATTTGAAGAGTATATATCGATGCTTCCGCTTACTTTGTTTGCCAAAATACTAAAATCTACTCCAAAGTTTTTGGACTTTGTGGTTTCCCAAGTCAAATTATTATTCGCCATAGATGCGGTATAAATTGCAGTTGTTGTCTGATCGAATAAATATTGATCAGAGCTCATCCTTGCCAATGACTGGTATCTTCCTACGGCTTGGTTTCCATTTTTACCGTAAGAAAGTCTTACTTTAAGATTATCAAGCCAATTTAAATTCGAAAAGAATTTCTCATTACTTGCTGTCCAGGCAAAAGCTGCAGAAGGAAATGTAGCGTACTTGTTTCCTTGAGAAAAACCTGAAAATCCATCCTTCCTTGCTGTTATTGTTAGGGCATATTTATCTAAATAACTGTAGTTAACCCGACCCATATAAGCCACACTGTTTTGGTTTTCAAAATTTGAAGCAATTTGTTGAATCTGTGCAATCGAAAGATTGTCGTATCCCGTTGATTGGGTAAAGAAATCTCTCCCCATTAAGCTAGAATAATCCAATTGGCTATATTCTCGGCTGTAGAGAAATGTCATGTTAATTGAGTGATCTATGTTCAATACCTTTTGATAATTTATAATATTATCAATAGTCCAATCATGACTTTCAGTTATGGCTTTTGACCCAATTCCATTGGCATTTATACTTGCACTGGTAGATTGGTTGTCTAGGTATTGTCCTTGTTTAGCAATTCTAAGATTTGAGGAAGCATTCATCGTCCATTTCAACCCAGGTACAAAAGGTACTTCCATGGCACTTGAAAAAAGCCCCCATAATGACGTTTGTTTGTCATAATCTTTAATTGTAGTATTAATTAAAGGATTGATTCCTAATGGATCGCCAACCGGGTGAAAAGCATAACCTCCCGGTCCATTAATATCATAAACATTCCCGTAGGGACTTTGATCAGGTGCTTGCTCAAAATTAGCTGGGACCCCTGACATGTCTCTTGTTGAAAACATAGACTTAACTGAAATGGTGAGCCAATCTGTTATGTGATTGGAAAGGTTTAGATTAACCGACATTCTTTTAAAATCATCATTCAGTACAATTCCGTTTTGTTTGAAATAATTTGTAGAAATGAAGTAGTTAGTATTTTGTGATTTTCCAGAAACACCCAATTGATAATTATTAGTAACTCCAGTTCTCGTTACCAAATCCATCCAGTCAGTCGTCTTGCCATTTCTTAAATTTTCTACTTCTCCTACAGTCAAATAGTCTTCAATATTTGCCATATCAGCATCTAGCCCTTGTGATTCTCTAAAATCAAGCACCTTTTGGAGATAACCAGGACCATCCAATACTTCAATAATTCGATCCGGAGTTTGTATTCCAGTGTAGGAGTTAAAATTAAACTGAGGTTTTTCAGTCATTCCGGTTTTGGTAGTAATAATAATTACGCCATTTGCTGCTCTTGAACCGTAAACAGCTGCTGCACTTGCATCTTTAAGTATATCAATTGATTCAACGGTTGTTGTATTGATATCAGAAAGACTCCCTTTATAAATTACACCATCAACCACGATCAAAGGACTGGAGCTTGCAGAAATAGAATTAACACCTCTTATTGTCATCTCCAATTCTTTCCCTGGTCTATCTGAAGAAGTAATATTTAGTCCCGAAACCTGCCCCTGTAAAGATTGGAGGATGCTATAATTCGGAAGATCTTCTGTTTTTTCTGTAGTGACTCTGGCTACAGAACCTGTTACATCACTTTTTTTCTGCATTCCATAACCTACCAAAACAAACTCGTCTAAAGAAGCCGTATCTTCAGTCAAAACTACATCGATTACACTTTTGTCATTTATTGGTATTTTTTGCGTCTCAAAGCCAATAAAAGAAAAAACCAAATTCGACCCTTCTGGAACAGATATCGAATATTTCCCGTCTAAATCTGTAGTAGTACCAGTAGTTGTTCCTGGTAATAAAATGGTCACCCCAGGAATTGGCTCACCATTAGCGTCCTTTACTGTCCCTGTAATAGTTACATCTGCCAAATCTGCGATTTCTATCGCTTGATCTAATATACCAGAAGACAATTTCACATGGATATTGTCATTTATCTGAACAAAATGAAGGTCTGTCTGCAGAGAAACGGAAGCCAATAATTTGTAAAGGCTAAGGTTGTCTCCTTCTACTGATACCTTTTTCTTTAGGTCTATAAGATCATGATCGTAAGTAAATTCAAAATCAGTTTTATTTTCTATTAATCGGAAAAATCTTGAGAGAGTTTTTTCATCAAGATCAATTGAAAGTTTTACATCTTCAATGGTCTTACGCTGTGCGTTACCAGTGTTGGCCATAATAATAGTGCACATAAAAAGTTGCACTAGAAAGGCATATAATAATCTTTTTGACAGCATTATAAGTTGTCTTAGTACGTTTTTTTCCATATTATTGTTTAGTTTAAGTTATATGACTTAGATGATGACCTTAAGGAGTTGTGAGAGGCTACTAAGGTCTGATCAAGGCAAGATCTCTTTCCATTCAGGATCGAAATCTTGCCTTTTTTTTGCTATTATTTTTTCAATGTCTCTTCATGTTTTATGGGGTTGGTGATGATTACATTTTTATCTTTAATCTGATAGTTGAGTCCTGAGGATAAAAATATTCCACTCAAAACATTTTCCAGATTTTCGTCTTTGTATATGCCTGAGTAGGTCATTTTTGGATTGATTTCTCCGTGTATTTTGATCTTTATTCCAAACCAGTTTTCCACTTTTTCCTTGACTTCAAGGAAGGAATTTCTCTTAAAGACCAATACCTTATCTTTCCACCCAGTAATATACAAGGGGTCAAAAGTGGTTTTGAGAATTTCCCCTTGGTTGTCTCTCGTTATCATTTCAGAGGGCTCAAGAGACATTTGTTGTCCTATACCGTCCTTTATTTTCACTTTGCCAGTAACCAAGGCAACTGACAAAGCCCCGTTTTTTCCTTGGTTAACATTAAAGGATGTTCCAAGCACAATTATTTTGGTTTGTCCTGTTTCTACTACAAAAGGTCTTGCTTCCTTTTGAACTTTAAAAAAAGCTTCTCCAGATAGTTTAACTACTCTTAAGCTATCATCAAATTCAGAAAAGTAGCTAATTTCACTTGCTGAATTAAGGTATACTTTCGAACCATCTGAAAGGGTCAAAACTGACTTTTTACCAGCAGGGTTAGACCTTTTTATAATGGCTGGCTTATAGGTATTTGATTCGGAAGTATTGTGAGGTTGTATCGCCATCTTAAAAATTATCCCAAAGCAAAAACACAATAATAAACTTGCCGCGATACCTCGCCACGGGAAATTGAATTTTTTAAATTCAATTTCCCTATTTATCTTTTTCAAATCTTTAACATTCTCTGCTTTTAAAATATTTTCAAAAGCTTCGATATAACGACCATCATCCATTTCAGCCTTATCCTGATAGTGGATTGAATTGATCATGGTGACCGCTTGCATTACGATCTCTCGTTTTTCTGGGTGTTGCTCCAACCACTTTTGCCAAAAGTGTCGATTATTCTCATTTGGATATTTTACCCATTGGATAAAAAAATCATCCATTATGAAGTCCTCAATATTGTAATCTTTATATTTCATATTTCGTGGATTTATTTCCACTTATTAAATTATTCTACTTTTTATTCCTGATTAGCACCTTTAATGTATCCAAAGCTCGATAAATGATTTTACGTGCAGACCTAACATCACTAAATTCCATCACTTCGGCAATCTCCTTATAATTCATCCCCTCTTCAATTAACAGTAAGACTGCCTGCCGCTGTCTGGAAGTAAGTTGATTCATTGCATATTGAATCTTTCGTTTCATCTCAATGTCATATTCCTGTTGTATGAGCTTTGTTTCATGGCAAATTTCTATGGGGAAAATTCGTTCATTATAATCCCATGAACTATGAATAGATTGCTTTTCGCTTTTAACCATTCGAAGCACTTCCCTTTGCATTATTTTAAATAAATAAGCTCGAATACTGTTCACCTTTGTCAAATCCCCTCTCTTACTCCTTAAATAAATAAAAATATTTTGGATACAATCTTGAAGAATATTCTTATCCTTAGAAAACTGCCATCCATATTGAAACAATGCTGGCGCATATACCCTGTAGATATAATTAAAGGCAGTTTCATTACCTTTGTTAAATGCTTTCCATATATCCCTATCTGCACTATTTTCATATTTTTTATCAGACTCAGATAGCTTGATTGAAGAGATAGTTGGATCCTCAGTATGTTGTGGCTTTTGCATCTTTGGTGCGAATGTCATTTATGACCGTTTAATTAAGTAGAGGGACTAAGGTGGATTTCGCCCCCAAAAAATTTTAATTTAATTTTTGAGAGGCATAAATGTTTATAGAAACAAACTAAACCAATTATATAGTTTTAAGACTATTTCGAAAGGTATTTAAGTGGGCTTTTAAGATTTAACTCTGGGTAATAACTTTTAAAGAAGTTTTTGTTAGCTAGGATGCTGTTAATTGAAAAAATAATAATGCCAAAACTTGGGAATAATTCTATTTAGGGTCTTTCGTACCTCACCCTTTAAATTGTCTTAATTCTAAGTACTTATCTTATAATAATGTATAAAAAAAACAGGCAAGCTTATCGCTATACCTGATTGACCGAAAAATTAAAATGTAATTAAGAATTTATTAACCTAGCATTATTGATAAGTATACTACTTTTTGCACTTCCAAAGTGGGTTAAAAAGCAATTTCAACAGTAGATAGAATACCTGATACCTATCTATACAACTGACCAATCATTCCTATCTTAAATTACTGGTTTTATTAGTCATAATAAGATGAAAAAATCTATTTAGGAATCATTGTTTGTTATTTTAAATATAGGAATAGATCGTTTTTACAAACACTTTTTACAGTAGGGTTCTTACGACTTCCTTTCTGAACGGATTAAATATGATTTTCACCTATTAATCCCCCAATTTCTGCTTTATTGATTTAACTTGAATAATGTCGGTTCTTATTTTAATCAAATGGTTTTGTATGATTTGACTCAACATTATTGGCAAATGTTCTGCTTTCATTAACTCTTCATATTCCTCAAGCGCTGCCGATTCCCCACGAATGACATTCTCCAATAAAAACAAATCGTCTTTCCCTGCAACAAATGATTTTGCATCCATCCATGTTCGTTCTATTGCCCCCTTATAGGTCCCATTATTCGAAAGTTCACCATA
Source organism: Cyclobacterium sp. 1_MG-2023 (assembly GCF_030546805.1). Lineage (GTDB taxonomy): Bacteria > Bacteroidota > Bacteroidia > Cytophagales > Cyclobacteriaceae > Cyclobacterium. Next base: position 20,040 of record NZ_JAUOPC010000028.1, read on the forward strand.
GTTGGCATCAACTTCTCTTTTTAGCCTAAGATTAAAATCTTTCCGCTCATTTGATCTTTTGAGGAAAAGTTCTTTTAGTTCAGGATCTTCCGCATTTTCTGCTGCTGTGTTGTATCCTTTCTCCGCATCTTTGTTCTTTTCTAAAATTTCATCGATTTGTTGGATGAGTTTATTATCTTCTATATTCATGATTTTTAACTTAAATGTTCAGTTGTTTTGCATATAATTTAAGCGAAAATTATACCGTACATTGACTGGAATAAATATTTTTTGGACTTTAAACCCTTATCTCTATTAAACATTATAATAAATAGGAATTTTACCTGCTAATCAAAATGCTTAATCTTTTGTTTTTTAGCTAATTACAACAATCTAATATCCCTTCCAATAAAAATAACTTTAGATCTCAGGCAATATATTAAGGGATATAAAAGATCAAAAAATTACTTTTATTCGGCGAAAAGAGTGAAATGCAGTACCAGAAATAACTACCAATTAATTTAGAAATCTTCAACTATGCTTAGATGGGAAAATTATTTTAAAAGTTGCTCCTTCTCCTTCTATGCTCTCTGCATTTACTAGCCCACAATGATTATTGATTACTTTTTTCACTATTGCCAAGCCAATTCCTGTACCTTCATATTCATGCTTGGCATGAAGTCTCTGAAAAACTTCGAAAATTTTATTTTCCATACCTTGAGGAAATCCAATGCCATTATCGCTTATTAAAAATTCAAAGTATTTTTTGTTATGATTTAGGTTCATAAGTTGAACTTGGCTTTCTTCAACTTCAGTAGCTGAAATTAAAATTTCCGGTCGGCTATCTTTTTTTGAAAACTTGATCGCATTACTTATCAAGTTTGAAAAAACTTGCCTCATTTGAAAAAATATCGCTTCTGCCATCGGTAAATCTTTTACAGTTATTATAGCCTCAGATTCTTCAATTGTTGGGGCCATGTCTTCTAAGACCTGATCAATCACCTCATTAAAATCAATCAATTCATATTTTGTGATATCGTCATTGGACCTCGAAAACGATAACAAATCGTCGATCAATGTCCTCATTCTACCTGCCGCATAGGTGATCTTATCAAAATAACCTTTGCCTTTCGTACTAAACTTACTATACTCCTTTTCCAAAATTAATGAGCTATACATCTGTATTTTTCTCAAAGGTTCCTGAAGATCATGGCTTGACACGTAGGCAAAAGATTGAAGCTCCTCATTCGCCTGCTTTAATTTGACTACTGAATCTTTTAGCTTTTCATTGGCATCGAGCAATAAGTTTGTTCTTAATGTCACTTGATTTTCCAGTTCTTTAGCAAAACCCTCCAGTCGCTTGCTGTACAATACTTGGTCGGTCACATCTGTGGCTGTAACAATGACTCCTGAAATCGTTGCATCTAAATCAGATAGAGGAATATAATGGTAGTCCAGATAGAATTCTTTACTGATACCGTCATTTACAATTTCAACCTTTGAAGACTTGTCTCTTATTGCCACACCAGTATTCAACACTTGCAAAAGTTCGGAAGGGTATTTCTGATTTTTTAGTTCTGGAAAAACAGCCAATAAGGGTTTACCAATAACCTCTTCCCTTGTCCTTCCCCATAAATGGTTCAACATTCTATTGTTGGCCAATTCTATTTTAAAATCTTTACCTCTTAATATAGCCATGGCAACAGGGGAATGTTGCATGTGATTGCGGAATTGTCTTTCATTTTCAGCCAATTCATTTTTAGACTCCACTATATCTGTAACCTCATTGACCACCATCATGACCTCTTTTACTTCTCCTTCCAATATTTGAATAGGGTGGATAATAAAGTTAAAATAGGCACTTTTCAACTTCCCCTTTCTCGGTAAGCTTATTTGGTATTCAGTTCCTCGTACTGATTCTCTTTTTAAAAAAACTTGCTTATAGAAGTTTTCTAAAGTTTCTTTTAATTCAGGAATACTTTCAAATAGCTTTTTACCTATAAATTCCTCTGATTCCCTTTTTAAAAAACTAAGCAATGAATTATTAGCCATTTTCGCAACCAATTCGCTGCCCTCAAAAATGGCTATCCCTACCGGTGCCTCGTATACAATATTGCGAAAGTTTTGTTCTTCTTTCTTAATTTTTTCATTGGCAAAAATCAACCTCTTTTCGTAGTTAACCTGTTCTGATACATCCTGCAATGTTCCAGTGATTCGATAAGGAGATTTAGGGTTCCTAAACCTTACTTTTCCTTGGGCTTGAACAATTCTGACCTCATTAGTTCTTGTGTTTCTGATCCCAAACCTCTCTATAAATCTTCCTTCCAGTCTTCCTGCCAATGATTTATTAATGGAAGAAGTTACCCTGTAGACATCTTCCGGCACAATGGTATCCATAGCTTGTTCCATAGAGATATTCATGCCTTTAGCAATTCCCATCCAATCCATTAACCTATCATTTCCGGTAAAAGAATTGGTTAGAGGATTATAATCCCATGTCCCTAGTTCCGCTGCATCAATTGCAAATGCTAATTGATTTTCACTTTCTTGCAACAGTTGTAAATTTCTAACTGCTTCCGTGGTTTCAATGCAGGTAATGGAAATCCCTACGGTTTCATCCTCTTCACCAATCAATACGCTATAACTAAACGTCCAGTACACTTCTTCCATTCTCCCATTGCGGAAAATAGAAACAAGCTGGTTTTCATGCCATGTAGCCTCTCCCGTTTTCCAAACATTTTCAGCTTCTTTTTTAAGCGTATGGACTAATTCTGGAAATGCATCTTCAAATTTTTCACCTAAAATAGCAGGGTGTTTACCTTGATTTCCAAGACTCGGTCTATAAGCATCATTGTAAAAGCAAAAAAATTCCTTACCCCAAAGAATAAACTTGGGGAAGGCTGTTTTTAACATATTGCTAACAGCCATTTTTAAAGATAGTGGCCAATCTTCCGGAACTCCTAAAGGATGTTTAGACCAATCATATACCTCAATGATCCTGCCCATTTCTCCCCCATTCTGCAAAAACTTCGGTCCTTTAGGAATATTTATTTCTCCTTTATTCATATTTCATCTAACAAGCTAACAGATCTCAAATTCATGTTATCCTAGATAAATTCAAAGCATTCTGTTATTTAAATCAATAATAGCCGGACTATGCCTAAACTAGGAAGAAAACACAGCTCGGGAAATTCATGCCTGCAAGACAAAATTATGTTTTTCGAGTGCTGAGCATGGGTCATTCCAATCTGTATCCAAAGTATTCTTCAATATATTTTGCATTTCTTCCTGATTGAAGGGCTTTTGGATATACGCATTGGCTCCAAGCTTATAGGAAAGCTCAATATCTGAACTATTATAAGAAGTTGAGAAAATAATTGTACAAATATCCTTAAGTCTATTAATAGACCGAATTTCTCTCAAACACTCAAATCCATTTTTTACAGGCATATTAAGGTCTAAAAATATAATATCCGGCAATTTAGAATTTATATTTTTCAGGTATTCCATAAGCTGATCACCTCCATTAAATACTCGTATGGGAATTTCAACATTTATTGTTTCAATGGTGTCCAAAAAAAACTCACAATCATCAGGGTCATCATCTGTTAATACAAGTAAGTTGTTCTTTAAATGTCTCATGTTTTTAGGCAGTTCTGTTTGGTTTTTCATTCAAATAATAACCGAGAAGCCGGATAGCATATAAAGTAAATAGCGAACAGCTAGGCTACTCAACAAAACAAAATCAAAAATGAGACCAAAACATGATAAAATGTATTTAAAATAATTAGATATTTCAAAAGAACCATACTAAACTGCCATTCATTAAACAATGCCTGGACACCATTCGTGAACCATTATATTCACCACGGATTACACTTCATTTAGGTAATCCGGCATTATTATTAATTCTTAAATAGTAAGACCTGAAGAGTAAATCAGGTCTTACTTTTTTGCTTATACGGTTAATTTACCGTTGAGCCGTGGTTCAGGATGAATGGCTGAAATTGATTCCTTACCCACTTTTATCAAATTAATTAACTCTCCTTTGGTTTTATCCCAATAATGGGCTTCTGTAGGCACCACCTTTATGGCCGTTAAATCCGGATCCCCGATACCATCAAACCAGATTCCATCAACCTTACTATCATAAAACCTTTCTAAAATCACACTTCCCTTATAAATTATGGCTTGGCCATAAACCGTTAAGAATTGCATATTCTTAGGGTTTGAATAAATCAGTTGCAAATTATTGTCTTCTATAATGTTTTTATTGTGGGTACTTTTTTCACTGCTCAGAAACCAAATACTACCGTTTTCGTCCACTTCCTTGGTCGTCATTGGAATAAAATGAGGAGGAAGAGATTTTAGGTTAGTACCCATAATAGCAAACCGAATGCTTTCAGCCAATTCTTTTAATTGGTCAATTGTTTTTTCTTCGAAAAATTTATCTCCACTCATAACTGTCTAATTTAATGTGTTGAACAATACCTATATCTCCTGAATAAATTCATTCTTGGTGATACTAAATGGCATTACTCCTTTATAATAAAAAGAAAAGCCATCTAATTAGTAACTAGATGGCTGACCTATGGTAATCTACCCGTTAAATAGTTGGTTTATATTATTGAGTATCATTAAGCAGATAAAGCCATCGATTGTTGTTTTTCTTTGTATTCTTTAGGGCTACAATTGTACTTTTGTCTAAATATTTTTGAAAAGTAACTTCTACTGGAAAATCCTACACTATATACAACCTGAGAAATGTTCATATCTGATGTTTTTATCAGTTCTTCTCCCTTTTCAACCCTAACGGATCTAATATAATCGCTAACGGTCGTTCCATGCATTCTTTTAAAGCCCTCCTGAAGTTTCCCTGGAGACAATCCGGCTTGTCGGCTCAACTCTGCAATACAGTGCGGTTTTTCAGGGCAATTTAGAATGGCTTTAGAAATGTCCCGAACGGCATTCATCTCCTTTAAAGTAAGGTTACCATTGTTTTGAGCATCTCGCTTTAAATCATCTGCATGTTGCTGAATTTCATAAGCCAAAATCATGTGAACCAACCCCTCAATCATTAAGCTCCTGACTATGCCTCTTTCCTGAATGGCTTCTAGTTGCTGTATTTTATCAGCAATTTTCAAATTATATGAACCGATATAAATCGAATTTTGAGAAGGCATTCCCATCAAAAACGATTTCTGAATTCTATAATTCAAGCTGTGTTTTTTAGGATTATCAGGATTTAATTCAGTATTCACTACAATCAATGTAATCTTAATGTGCTCATCCCTAGCAAATTCCAGTATGTTTTCTTCATATGCTTTATTGGTCAGTATGCTCGTTTGAAAATTCTCAAGCACTTTTTTTCCGGACTGACTCCCGAAACCATGGGTAACTTTACCTCTTAAACAATAGGCAAAGCAAATGGGTGGCCGTTCTGAAGATCCCACACGAAGGGTCAGGTCTTGAACAAATTTCACATCAAATTCCAGCAAGGATATGCCACTTTTAAAAGTAACACCTCGAATCTTCCCCCGACCAAATTCATTGTCAATATCCAAAATATGCTCTTTCACCTTCACACTTAGGGCTCCATTCATACTTTGGTGCAACTCTTCGAAAATGCTCTTAATAGCAGTAGATGTAAGCGTAATGGTTGTCATATAATTTATTAGAGTTAAACAATAAATACCTGAATACTAAACAATACAAGAGAAACCCACTTGTAATTATAGCACAACCCATATTTGATTGGTTTTAGCCTATTTCCAACTCTTCTTTGAGTTGTTAATCTTCCAAAATGGTTGTTTAACAAAGATCAACAACTCAAAGGCAATTTTGTTATATAACTTTGGGTTAAGATTGCAAAATTTTATGTTTACTGGCTATTTCGGTCTGACCATGCCAGTGATTTCGGTCAAACCGTGCCACTAAGAAAGATCATTTAAAGTAGGTTAA
>NZ_JAUOPC010000029.1 GCF_030546805.1 Cyclobacterium sp. 1_MG-2023
GGAGAACTAAGTACCTATTATCAAAGAAAAGTCGATGAAGGAAAACATAAAATGTCAGTGATCAATGCCATTCGGGCTAAACTAATTGCTCGAGTTTTTGCGGTTGTAAACCAAGACCGAGCTTATGAAAAAAAATACATTCATTCACTTGCTTAAACCATAAGAGAAGGGGGATCAAGGGGGATTTATCACGAAATCTGAAAACTATTCCGAAACCGAGTCAATCAATAGAAAATCCATCAGCATCTTTCCAAGCAGGAAACTTGGTCCTGTAATCCAAAAGTGCTTTCCCATCCAAGGTTACCAAGGAAATCTTAGCAGTTTCCCCACATTGAATCAATTCATCACCCTTGTATCCATAGGCAGCAGAATGGCCACAATAACTTACCCCATTGCCATCTTCACCAACACGATTCACCCCAACACAGTAACATAGGTTTTCAACGGCCCTTGCCCGGAGCAATGCATCCCATGCAGTGACTCTTGATGCCGGCCAAGAAGCAATATAAAAAATCAAATCATAGTCCATCTCTCCCTCTGAAGTAGAAGCATTTCGAGACCAGAGTGGAAATCTCAAATCATAACATATTTGAGGGCGTATTTTCCAACCCTTGCAGGTGAAGGTTTTATTTTCCATTCCCATGGAAAAATAATTGTCTTCTCCGGCCATGCGAAAGAGATGTCTTTTGTCATAGTGCAACAGCTCACCTTCTGGAGTAGCCCAAAGCAAGCGATTGTAATGCTTTCCTTCTGCTTTGATGATCACACTGCCGGTAATGATGGATTTCAACTGTCCGGCCATTTGAAGCAACCATTTTGAAGCATGCAGGTTCATGGGTTCCGACTGATCCTCTGAATTCATGGTAAAGCCTGTGGTAAACATTTCCGGCAAGACAATGATATCTGCCTTTTCTTTCATTGCCCACAGCTTTTCCTCAAACATGGCAAGGTTAGCGGCACTATTTTCCCAATAGATATCTGTTTGAACTAATGCTAAAGTAAGATTTTGCATGATAAGAATTTAAGGGTGAGCAATGAATGAGCAAGGATCAAGGGTACATCATACGGTAGTCTGTAGGGACTTTTCCTTTGCTTATATCTACCAATTTACCCTTTACCATTCTTCTTTTAAGCCCTTTTAGGTAATCAACAAAAAGTATACCTTCCAGGTGGTCGTATTCATGTTGAATCACCCGTGCTGTCATGCCAGAAAACTCTTCCTCTTGTAGGTTCCAGTTTTCGTCAAAATATTCAATGGTTAATTTTTCAGGTCTTGTGATCTCTGCTCTCACCTCAGGAATGCTCAAACAACCCTCCTCAAAAACATACTTGTCTCCATACTCATCAAGAATAATGGGGTTGATAAAAGCTTTCCTTATGCCTTTCTCTTCATCTTCCTCATCCAGCATTAAGTTACTGTCGATTACAAAGAGTCGTATTCCTTTATTGATTTGAGGGGCTGCCAGGCCTACGCCATTGGCTTTTCCCATAGTTTCAAACATGTCATGAATTAACCCGCTCACCTCTTCACCTTCATGAATTTCTTCTGCTTCTTTCTTAAGTATAGGGTGACCAAAAGCTACTATAGGGTATATCATTTTCTATCTAAATAGGTTTGTAAAATTATAGCGGCACTAATTTTATCCAAGTTGCCTGCTTTTTCTTTTCTGTCTTTTTTCTTGCTCCCCATATTGATCATGGATTGCATGGCCATCTTGGAGGTGAAACGCTCATCTACCAATTCAACATTTATCTCCGGGAAGGTTTTCTTTAATTTTTTTTCCAAGGAAATGACTGGCCGAGTCATATTGGTGTCAGTTCCATCCAGGGATTTAGGCCATCCCAAAACAATTGTTGATACCTCCTCGCTTTTAGTATAGCGCTTCAAATAATCTAACAATTGATGTGTGGGTATAGTTTCTAATGGGCTCGCTACAATCACCAATGGATCTGTAACGGCTAAGCCTGTACGCTTAGTTCCTAGGTCGATGGCCAAAACTCTACCCATCAATTGTTCTTTATTTGCAAACGAAGTCTTCTTAAAACTTCCCGCTCAAGTTCTACAGCCTTAGGAAAAAGCAGGTCATTTTCAATTTTTGCGTGAATCATTAATTCCTTTTCCAGCTTTTGAAGTTCGATGAAAAGCACCTTCATAGAAACGCTTGCTGTACCTGAGATTTCATAATCATTGGTGAGTTTTCGAATGCCTTCCATTTCATCATCATGGGCATCATGTTCATCTGCCATTTTCTGAATTGAGGGGAGTTCAAACACTTTTATGGCTTCAATTAGGGGGATGGCACCACTTTCTATCTCATGCAAATAGGCGATTCTTTCAAACAAAGTATCTTCCTCTTCATGAATATGGTGAATAAAATCATCAACAAATAATGGAAACATCAGCCGGAGGTCTGTAATTAAGCTTTTTTGTTGCTCTTCCATCACTATGCCCTCCACCATACTGGTAAGAAAAGGCAAGGCTTGCCTGATAAAATGCCTGTGCTTCTTTTTAAGATAGCCCACCAAAACCCCAATGGGGTGTAGAAAAAGCTCATCCTTGGTTGGCTCCACCCTACCGGCCCACTCTTCCAATTCTGCGATTACCTGAAAAGGGTTCACTTTGTACTTGGCACAGACTTCTTCCAAGGAGTGCTGCTCATGCTGAAAAAAACTTATGCCGAAATAGTGAAGCACTTCTGCTAAAACATGGTTTTCTGTAACCAATTCTGCAATGGATTTTCTATGTTTGTTTTTGGAAGAGTGCATTGTCACAAAATTAAAAGAAATAAACGTAAAAAAAGTAAGTTATAGCACCGATTTTAAAAATATTACGTTTATCTAAACGAAACGCCTTCAATACATGTTTAATTGTAATATTGGCAAAAAACAATTAAATTAAACGATGCTTTTCTTTGCATTAAAATATAAATAGGAATAACGTGAGCATAAAGAAGAATACAAAATCACAAATACGGCTACCCATTTTTTTGGCATTGGGTATTTCAGCAGGGATTTGGATAGGAGCTACCTTTGCAGCCCCTTCTTCAGACCGAAACGATTTGAAGTCTGCAATATATAAGTTACAGGAAATCATAACTTATATCAACAGGGACTATGTGGACAGTGTAGATACCAATGAGTTGGTGGAATTTGGCATAGAACAAATGCTGGGAAAACTTGACCCTCACTCCAGTTATATCCCCGCCGAAGATGCTGCCTTGGCTAAATCACAGTTAGAGGGAGAATTTGATGGGATAGGAATTGAGTTTGGTATTTTGAGAGACACCATCTATGTGGTATCCCCGCTTACTGGTGGCCCTTCAGAAAAAATAGGCCTGCAACCGGGTGACCAAATTATCAAAGTAGACGGTGAAACGGTAGCCGGTACCGGCGTTACCAATAGAGATGTCTTTGATCTATTGCGTGGTCCCAAAGGGAGCCAGGTAGAAATTGCCATTAAAAGAAAGCATGAATCAGATTTCCTTGATTTTAACATCACCCGTGATAAGATTCCGCAATACAGTGTGAATGCTTCCTATATGATCGATGGTGAAACAGGCTATATAAAAATCACAAGGTTTGCAGCCAATACCCATGAAGAATTCAGAAATGCATTGCAAGAGCTGAAAGGAGAGGGTATGGAACGCTTGATCATTGATCTTCAGGGTAATCCCGGAGGTTATATGGGTGCCGCCATTAATATCGCTGATGAAATGTTAAAAGACAAAGCGGTTATCGTATCCCAAAAAGGAAAGTTAGACAGATACAGCCAGGAAGCATTTGCAGTCCGACCCGGAGCATTTGAAGAGGGTGCTGTGATCGTATTGGTCAATGAAGGAAGTGCTTCAGCCTCTGAAATTGTGGCAGGAGCCATTCAAGACAATGATAGAGGTTTAATTGTTGGCCGAAGGTCTTTTGGTAAAGGACTTGTTCAGATGCCTATAGATTTATCTGATGGTGCTGAGTTGCGCCTGACCATTGCGAGGTACTACACCCCTTCTGGCAGATCCATCCAAAAACCTTACGGAGAGAATGATGAAGATTATGCCATGGATTATTTCAATCGTTTGGAACATGGAGAATTTTACAGTGCAGACAGCATTGATTTTAATGACAGTTTAAAATACGAAACCCTTAAAGGAAGAACTGTTTATGGCGGAGGAGGTATCATGCCGGATTATTTTGTTCCGATGGATACTAGCATGTCAAGCTCTTATGTCAACAGGTTGTTCAGGTCTGAATCTTGGAGGGAATATATCCTGGATTATTTGGACACCAACAAAAAGAAATTCGATAATATGCCTTTTGAGGAGTACAACGAGAACTTTGAAATCACTGATGCCATGCTCAACGATCTGGTGAAAATGGGAGAAAAATACAAAGTTGAGTTCAATGAAAAGGATTTTAAAAAATCGAAGCATTATTTGCAGGTACTTCTAAAAGCCCATATGGCAAGGAATATTTACGATGATGATGCCTTTTACAAGGTTGTAAATGAAGTCAACGAAATCTACCAGCAAGCCATCAAGCTGCTGGAAAATGCAGAAACTTTGGCTTTCTTTAAAGAATAAGCTACATCTCATTAAAAAGCCGGAGGAATAGAACCTCCGGCTTTTTTTATATATTTTTGTCACTAAAAGGGTTGTTTAGCCTTTTAAATCGTCCATCTTTAACTCAAATCATCCATTTTCCATGAGTGAATTTGCCCAATTAAAAGTCAATCACGTTGCGATCTATGCCAAAGACCTCAAAGAAACCAATCAATTTTACGAGGAGGTAATCGGATTACCAAAAATTGAAGACCCTTTTAAAGACCATCTACATACCTGGTTTGGCATGGGATACGGCCTATCCATTCACGTAATCGAACGTGAGGTTCCTTGGAAAGAGCAAAACATAGACAGAACCAACCACCTTTGTTTTTGTGTAAAAGACATGGATGCGTTCATTAATAAACTAAAAGATAAAAACGTTCCTTTCGGGAATTCAAAAGGCCTCAATGGAAAAGTAAACCTGCGTCCTGATGGAATCCATCAAATATTTTTCCAGGATCCAAACGGTTACTGGTTAGAAATCAATGATGATTTTGAATAGAAAAAATTTTAATAACAAGGATTGGATTAACGGCATTTGATAAGTAAAAAGGAGGAGCTAAAATGCTCCTCCTTTTTACTTCTTATTTATAAATTTCACTTGGCCATTTATCATTGGCTATATTGATATCTGGAAGAATTTTTTCAGGATCAATCTCCACACCCACAAGCTGCTTATCAGATTTGTGTTGGTAGTTCCAACTGTCTCCTCTTTGCCATATCTCTACAGGCAACATAATATGCTCTTTACTTCCATCTGCATAAGTAAGCCCTAGCTTAACAGGCATTGGCACCCCTCCTTTATTGCTTAAAATAACCACTTGATCATTGCCATAAGGCACCACATTTTCAATGGCCAAATCAATATTGTCTGTACCATAAAACCATGATTTCCAGAACCATGAGAGGTTTTCTCCTCCCACATTTTCCACAATATTAAAAAAATCATTGGGTGTAGGGTGTTTGTAGGCCCAGGCCTCGATATAAGCCTTAAAGGCATTGTCAAATCGTTCTTCACCCAATATATACTCCCTCAATAATAACAAGCCTATGGCAGGTTTCATATAGGCAATCATGCCCAAATTAGAGGTATTGGCTACATCAGGATAAGTATCAATCCCTTCTCTATCCTCACTGTTAAACCAGTTGAGGTACTTTCTAGTTTGTTGCATAGTGGATCCATATTCCCCATCATTGAATGCTTCTGAACTATAATGGTTAATGAAAGAATTAAAGCCTTCATCCATCCACGCATAACGTCTTTCATTGGAGCCAACAATCATAGGAAACCAATTGTGTCCAAACTCATGATCAGTAACACCCCATAGCGAGCCTTCTTTGCTTTTATAGCTACAGAAATTTAGTCCCGGGTATTCCATTCCGTTAATATCAGCAGCCACATTAACTGCAGAAGGATAAGGATATGGAAACCATTTATTGGAATAATGCTCAATAGACGCTTTGCTGTATTCTGTAGACCTGCTCCAGGCATCTTGCCCATCACTTTCTTTAGGGTAGACAGATTGTGCAAGCGCGCTCTTTCCTTCCGGTAAATTAATTTTGGCGGCATCCCAAATAAATGCACTAGAAGACGCAAAAGCTACATCCCTGGCATTTTCTATTTTAAAATGCCAAGTCAAGGCTCCCTCTTGCTTGGGCCTGGTTAATTCCGGCTTGTTCACTTCCTCCGGCTTTACCAGATAAACTGTTTCCTCACTATTCTCGGCTTTTTCCAGTCGATCCAGTAGGGTGTTATTCAGTACTTCTTTAGGATTTTGTAAGGCGCCGGAACCTACTACAATATGGTCATAAGGCACCGTAACTTGGTAGTCAAAGTCTCCATAGTCCAAGTAAAACTCACCTGCTCCAAGATAAGGTTCTATGTTCCAACCCTCCACATCGTCAAATACAGCAACTTTGGGATACCATTGAGCCAGCGCATAAATGGTACCATCTTCCACAGCCAATCTACCCATTCTATCCATTCCTTTTACAGGAATTTTAAACTCAAAATTCATGGAAATGGTGGCTTGTCCGCCTTTTGCCGGAATGGGCTCATCAAAAAAGACCTGCATACGGGTATCTGTAATGATGTGCTTGGAAGAAGCCGTACTTCCTCGCTTGTTTAATTTGGCTTCAACATTATTGATGGCAAAGCCTCCATCAACATCTCCTGAATACCTGTTCCCTTGGATGGGGGTAGTCAGTGTCCCTCTGGAATCTGCTTTAAACCTGTTTTGCTCCAAATGCAACCAAACAAAAGGCAGACTTTCAGGGCTATTGTTGGTGTAGGTTATGTCCACCTTACCTGCTATAACATGTTCTTGCTCATCCAGCGTTACTGCAATTTTATAATCTGCTTTATTTTGCCAGTAGTCCGGCCCCGGCTTTCCCGAAGCAGCCCTGTAAGCTGAACCTTGCCTATAAGTAAATTCGTTGAAATCATTTTGGTTATTTTCAGTCACCTGGGCAGAGACCCAATTGGCAGAAAACAATAAGGCTACAATCAGCCATTTGCTTAGATGATTATATTTCATAGTTCTTTTTTTTGCTAAATTAAAAGAATCGCCTCATATAAGAGGGGTTCAATCAAATAAATCCTTCCTTCAATTGAATGCTTTTGGCCATATATTGCTTTCTATCGCTCAAATTGGTAAAAGTTTATTTTGTTAATTAGAAGTACTATTCATCTAATTTTTACTTGACCTGCTTAAACTCCTACAATCTTCGGATTTGTATTTGTAAATTTTTGAGGGGTAATTTGAGGCGCAAATAACAATCCTATGAAATATCACCTAATAATTGCTTTTATATTCATTGCCACTTCGGTATCAATTGCCCAGAATGATAGCACCATTCATGACCTCAACGAGGTAATCATAAAGGAGAATAGAATGGAAATTCCGTTTTCCAAAAGTTCTAGAAACATAAGCATTATCCATAGAAAGGATATTGAAACTGCCCCTGCACGCAGTCTGCAGGAAATATTATCCTTCACACCGGGGTTGGATGTGAGACAAAGAGGCGTAAGTGGCGTACAGGCGGACATTGGCATTCGCGGTGGTTCTTTTGAGCAAACCCTAATGTTGGTCAATGGAATCAAACTTTCAGATCCACAAACCGGTCACCATATGGTCAATATTCCGGTACCACTAGCAAGTGTACAGAGAATTGATGTCCTTAAAGGGCCTGCTTCCCGAATCTATGGGCAAAATGCTTATGCAGGTGCAATAAACATAATTACAGAGCTTCCGGAAAGTTTTAACCTACAGGCCGGATTATACGGTGGTGACTTTGGGATGAGAGGTGGTTCTTTCCAAGTTTCCTTACCAATCGGAAAATTCAAACAGAGCCTGGCCGTATCCCATGATGCCAGCGATGGCCATTGGCACAATAGTGATTATTCTATCAATACCATCTTCTATGAAGCGGGAATTGATTTGAATGATTTTCAGGAGCTAAAAACCATACTTTCCTACGCCAACAGAGATTTTGGTGCCAATGGTTTTTACACAAGTTCATTCCCTGATCAATGGGAAAGCATACAAACAAGCTTGGCAGCCACCAGCCATACCCTAGAAAAAGGCAACACTTACCTCCAGTCAAGGGCCTATTGGAGAAGCAATAATGATGAGTTCCTATTGAAAAGAAATGATCCCTCTTTTTTCCAAAACCAACATACTACAAATGTTTATGCACTTGAAATTAATGGACGCCAAGAAACCAATTTCGGCACCTTAGGCTATGGTGTGGAAGGAAGACAAGAAAAAATTGACAGCAATAATTTGGGGCTGAGGGAAAGGACCATCATGGGAGCCTTTTTGGAACACCGAACCAACTTCTCCCAGCATGGGGACATCAGAGCCGGCCTTTATTCCAACTATTACTCAGAGTATGGATGGAAGCATTTTCCCGGTGCTGAGCTGGGTTATCAGCTTAATCCATGGCTTAGGACTTATGCCAATTTTGGTGTAAGCTTTAGAATTCCAACCTATACTGACTTGTATTACGTAGGGCCAACGAATATTGGCAACGACATGCTGGAACCTGAAAAAGCCGTCAATTATGAAGCAGGTTTTAAATTATCAAAAAATGGGTTCAGGGCTGAGTTGGTGTACTTCAACAGGCATACAGACAACCTGATAGAATGGACCAGAGAAGATTCCGAAGGACCTTGGAAGCCGCAAAATTTTAATGAAGTAACATTCCAAGGCTTAGAGACGGGGTTTCAGTACAGATTTGAAAGCACCCAACATAATTTCCAATTGCGAGAGGTAAGTTTAAGTTATAATTTCATTGATGCCAACCTCATAGAGAAAGAGGGCATGGAAACAAGGTACTCTTTAACAGCCCTTCGACATCAGCTAATTTCCGGCCTTCAACTGGCCTTCAAAGAAAAAATCGAACTGACCGCAAAAATGCGGTACATTGAAAGGATGAGTTTGGATCCCTATTTTCTATTAGATGCCAGGTTGGATTTCAACCGTCTAAAGAAATTCAGCTTTTTTGCCGAAGTTTCCAACATTAGCAATACCGATTATATTGAAGCAGGAACAGTACAAATGCCCGGAAGATGGGCAAGGGGAGGCATGAATTTCAGGCTAAAATAAAATGGCTATAATTAAAAATAAGTTTAACCCGGACGATAAAATAACCAGAGTTCGATTTAAATACTTGCCGGTAAAAATTGGTCATCCTGTCCCAAAAAGGGTTCTCAGTGATGGCGTAGCCGATTTTTAAGAATTTAAATCGATCCGAGGTTAATAGATTACCTATTTCGGATTTAAAATTAAAGGATGGGTCAACCTGCCAAAAAGCGCCAAACGCTGGCCTGAAATATTTCCGGGTCCACAGTCTTTCAGGGAGCGAAGCATTGCCGGATCCTTGTAATAATTATAAGCCATATACAAGGCATTGATTCGGTTTGGAGTAAAACAATGGGCACCTTTGGGATTATCTATTACAAAGTGATAGGCTTGGAGAAGTGAGCCGGAACCGTCTTTTTCAATATTGTCATAAATAGCATGGTCGCCCAATCTTCTTAAAAATTCGGCATGTGCTGTGAGGTGCTCGATATAAGTCATGGTATAATGCGTACCACTGCCATCAGTAGGCAGGTAATCACCATCTATGGGATCATCCCCTCTTCGGATTTCCTCAGGGATCGCACCATTGGGTAAAATTCCCCAAATATTCACTTTGGCATCTAACTTCCAATCATCAGTCGTTTTCTGTCGCCCTATCTGCATGGCATTGTGCGCTGCAAAGGCCTCTTTGGGACTTAAGCTTTGGGGCTTGGGACTAATTTCTTCAAGCTTCCAGTCAGGATGATCCATCAGATAATAAGCAATGAGTGCGGCTGAAAAGGAACCTGCCACCCCCCAGTTGTTTTTCCTATAACGACTTGCCCATGCTACTTTGCTGTACATGACATCCCTTAACCAAATCTGGTAAGTTAGCTTATCCTTCGCCGTCCATTGGTCCCAGCCTTCGAGCAGGTCTGCCGCATAAATATATGGTGTCCCGCCTCTGGCAAGATTCAATATGCCCTGTGCTCCCCAGTCAAACTTTGGTTCCTCTGCATTTTGGTAATTGTAAGTAGAGCTAAGGTCTAAAATTAAGTCTTTTGCTTTTTGGGCGTAGGATTCATTCCCTGTGAGATGCCAGGCGATGGCCAAACCATAAACTAGTTTACCTCCGGTAGAACTCAGTTGAATAGGGTTAGAGGAACTTCTTCCCACCACCTTGACTTCATTAGGTAGGGGTTCCCACTGTTCAGACGCTTTGTTCAGTTCATCGATAAAGCTTAGAAATTCATTTCGGTTGGTGTGATAGGGCTCTATTCCTTTATTGGCTTTTTCTTTAATTTGCAAAAGTTCTTTGGGAGAAACCAACACTCCGATTGGCCTGCCTTTCCTTTGATTGCTTGTGTGCTTTGGTTTGGTACTTGCACAGAGAAAAGCGACAACCAATACCGATAACAATGAAATTTGCTTGATGAGCATTTAAATTGACTTTATTAAATTAACTGAATTTTATTTACAGCCTGTTTTAATCCGGATTATGTAATAGGATTCGTAATGAGTGTTGCAATCGAAAGAAAATCAGACTGTTTGGAAATTTTAGCATAGCACCGCTATGGTGAAATTGAAAACAGCAACGAAGTGGCTGATTTTAAAGCGATTTCAGCACGTAATAGAATGTCTATTGCATATTTCGGGTTTAATTGAGGTAAAACCTAAAATTAACCCTTTTCATGCTTCTCCCAAAGGATAAATATAAAAGCCCCAATCATGGGATTATAACCGTTGATTGGGGCCTTCGGACTATCTAAAGAATTTTTTTCAGTGCCTTATTTTTTTCTAGCTTCCAGATAAGCGTCCAAGAATTTTTTATCATTGGCATCACTATCTCCATATTTTTCCCTTAGCTCAACCAATCTTTCATGCATCATGGTTCTAACCTCTTCATAATCAGGATCATCGTAAATATTGTTCATCTCCATTGGGTCCTCTTTTAAGTCATACATTTCCCATTCATCAATGTCATAATAAAAATGCATCAACTTGTATCGGTCGGTAGCCACTCCATAATGACGTTTTACCATATGTACAGAAGGATATTCATAATAGGTATAATATACGGCATCTCGCCACTCTCCTGATTCCCCACTCACCAGTTTACGGAAGGATTCCCCTTGCATTGCTTGAGGGGCATCAATTCCGGCATAATCTAGAAAAGTAGGCGCAAAATCTAAATTCTGAACCAGCTTATCAATTGTTGTTCCGGGTTTAATTTCCTTAGGGTAACGCACCAATAAAGGCGTTCTGAAAGACTGCTCATACATAAATCGCTTGTCAAACCAACCGTGTTCACCCAGGTAAAATCCTTGGTCTGAAGTATACACCACTATGGTATTTTCCGCCAGACCATTGGCTTCCAAATAATCCAATACCTCTCCTACACCATCATCCACAGATTTGATGGTTCTCAGGTAATCTTTTATGTAGCGGTTAAATTTCCAATGTGCAATTTCTTTCTTTTTGGCATCACTAAAAGTAAACTCATCACCCTGGCCAAAGGCCTTTAAGAAGGCTTCATTTTTAGGATCATAAGCGGCTTTCCATTTGGCCAACTGATCTGGATTAAAACGCTTTAACTCATTGCTAAAGCCGGTACTGTCACCATAGGGATCTACCACCATTTTAAAATCATGTCCCCACTGCGCATGCCCGTCAATTTCCATTTCCTGGGTTTTGGCTGCAGTGCCTCTATTTGCATAATTGGTTTCCTGGTCATAAAAATTTGCCGGTGGCGTAAAATCCTTGTCATCATACAAGGTCAGGTATTCCTCAGCAGGCTTCCAGTTTCTGTGAGGCGCTTTTTGGTGGTACATCAATGCAAAAGGTTTGTCTTGGTCCCTTCCACTTTTCAGCCATTTTAGCGCTTCATCCGTAGTAATGTCGGTTACATATCCTTCAAACCTTGTTTTCTCTCCATTCACGAGAAAATCGGGATTGTAATAATGACCTTGGCCGGGCAACACCATGGAATAATCAAAGCCCTGAGGCAAACCATTCAAGTGAATTTTCCCAATCAATGCAGTTTGGTAACCATTGGCTTGTAATATTTTAGGGAAATTTTCCTGATCCCAATCAAAGGGCTGTACATTGTCTACCTTTCCATTAATAAAGCTGTGTTTTCCGGTAAGCAATACGGCTCTACTAGGTGCACAAATGGAATTGGTAACGGTTGCTCTGGTGAAAATTGCTCCTTCATTGGCTATTCTATCTATATTGGGAGTTTCATTTAACCCATGTCCATAGGCACTAATGGCCTGATAAGCATGGTCATCAGACATGATGAATAAAATATTGGGTGGCTTTTCATTTTCATCTTGCGACTCTTTTGTATTACATGCCATGGCAAAATAAGTAAGCGCAACTATGTAAAAGACTATTTTAAGTTTACAAAAATTCATTTCGTTTATTGTTTAATTTGTTTTAACTCTTCCAGGTTCTCTTCGGTTTTTCCCGGTAATCTCAAGCAAGTCATCACCAAGGTCTTCTCGTACTTTATTGGCCAAAGCTGATAATTCGGCTACAATTTCAGGGTTTTCCTTCTGAACATCATAACGTTCTCCGGGATCTCTTCGTAGGTCATACAATGCCATGCCGATTTTGGCCTGTCTTGTAGGGCCATTCACCCCTTTCTTTCCAGGGGAAACCCCTCTATAAGTTCTATGGACATGTGGAAACACCAGCTTCCAGTTGTCTTTCCTAATGGCTTCTAAGGCATTTTTTTGGTAGTAGTAATTAAAAGTTTTTCTTGGATTGGCTCCGGGTTTGTTTTCCCAAAGTTCCAAAATACTTACGCCATCAATTTTTCTCTCCGGTAAAGGCACTTGCAAAATTTCCGCAAAAGTCGGGAAAAAATCAATTGTCGAGGCCAATTTATTATTAATTGTTCCCTCCGGGACCCTCCCCGGCCATTTTACAATACATGGAACCCTTTGTCCACCTTCAAAACTAGTTCCTTTACCTTCTCTGAGACCTCCTGCAGAGCCTGCATGATCGCCAAAGTTTAGCCAAGGACCGTTATCGGAAGTGAAAATTACAATGGTATTTTCAGACAATTCATTTTCATCCAAGGCTTTGACTATTTCTCCAACCGACCAATCTATTTCCATGACCACATCACCGTATAAGCCTTGCTTACTTCTTCCTTTAAACTTTTCCGACACTGCCAAAGGAACATGGGGCATGGAGTGAGGTACGACCAGTAAAAAGGGGCCGGATTTATTTTCTCTTATAAACCTTGTAGCTTCTTCTGTATATAGGCTTGTTAAATTTGCCTGATCCTCTAGATCTTTGATATAAGCTCTGGTGCCATTTCCTTCCAAAAGTGGGAGTTCGGGATAACTTGCTTTCCTTGCGTGGGTTTCCGGAGTTGCCAAATGCATGTCATAAGTCCACTTCCACATGTCGTTGGAATAGGGAAGGCCAACAAATTCATCAAATCCCTGCTGCAAAGGAAGAAAAGGCCTAAGATGCCCCAAATGCCACTTTCCAAATATGGCTGCCTTGTAATCACCAGCTCTTTTCACCAACTCGGCTAGCGTTTCCTCCTCAGGATTTAGTCCGATGCTGGCATGGGGATTTAACGCCCCACTTAATCCGATTCGGTTAGGATAGGTACCTGTCATGATACCTGCTCTAGATGCACTACAAACAGCCTGAGCCACTTCAAAGTTGGTGAAACGCATGCCTTCATTGGCTAACCTATCCAAGTTAGGCGTCTCAAAATCAAGTGCTCCATAACTTCCTAAATCACCATACCCCAAATCATCTGCATAAATCAATACAATATTAGGATGTTCAGCTTCTTGGCTCCATGCAAAAGGATGTGAAAACAGACCGATAAATGCAATTGAATACAAATACTTCTTATACATAATTTCGATTGGTGAAAGAAAAGAGAGTGCATGGATAGGCACTCTCTTAAATTGGGATAGGATCAATACCCGGGGTTTTGGGTAAGTTCTGGGTTTAAATCAATTTCCCTTTGCGGAATGGGCATTAAAACCATATGGTCTTTAATATTTTGAGCCAACTCCACCTTGTTTGATTCAGCTACACTCGCTTCATAGGCAGCATGGTCTTTCATCCTTTGAATAAACCTGCCTGTTCGAACCAGATCAAACCAACGGTGTCCCTCCATGGCCAATTCTTTGTGCCGTTCCTCATAGATAAGGGTTCTCATATCGGCTGTACTAAGCCCGGAAACATTGTGCGATATTGAATTATAGGCCCTTTCCATCACTCTATTGAGGGGAATTGCAGCCTCCTCGGTCTGCCCAATTTCGTTCAATGCCTCTGCATACATTAACAAAGCATCTGCATAACGAATCACATTCATATTGGCATCGCTATTATTTGGATTGCTCTCATTTTCTTCCCAATATTTTGTGAAAATTGGAATGGTAGAGGTATGAACAGAGCCATCAAGGAGACTTACAAAATCAGTTCTAAATGTTCCGGCTTTTCTTTCATCATCCTCAGTATACCTGTCATAAAGATCTCTTGTAGGTATATCTGCTTCATTTGAATTGACCAAACCTAAAACTGCAAAACCTCCGGGTAAAGAATACTTTGGTCCCTGCAATACCATGGCAGAATTACCATTCCCCGGGGGATCCATAAACTCAATCCCAAATACCATTTCTTTTCCGGTCTCCGTAGCCGCCCGCCAATTGTCCCGATAATCTTCATGCAAACCATATCCGTAATCTCCTTCATTATTGATTACCTCAGCCAATTTCTCAACAGATTTATTGAAATCTTTCATGGTTAGGTAAACCTTTCCCAATAGAATTTTGGCAGCGCCCTTTGTGGCTCTTCCTAAATCATTTTCGCCATAAATTTCAGGTAAGCTACTCTCTGCTTCCATCAGGTCATTGATAATTTGTTGATAAACCTCAGCACTCGCAACCCTAGGGCCTAAGGCATCTTCTACTGATTCTAGCTTTAAAATAAGCGGCACATCTCCATAGAAACGAACCAAATTGAAATAATACAAGGCTCTCAAAAATTTGGCCTCTCCAATCAGCCTAGCTTTTACCGTTTCATCCATCTCTATGGCAGGAATATTAATAATCGCGGTATTTGCTCTGGCAATTCCATCATAATTTTGTTGCCACATGGTACGGGTAAATTGATTTTCTGAGGTGTGCCTCAAGAATTCAAGGTTTTGAAGGTATTGATTGGGCATTCCCAAACCATTTTTTTCAGTATCCGCAGGGAGATCATTCAAAATGAACATATTTCGTTCATAAATGTCATATAATTTCCTATACACAGCTGTCACGGCCGCTTCTGCATCGGACTGACTACTGTAAAAATTACCGATTACGAATCTATCTTCCGGAGACTCTTTCAGGAACTCATCCATACAAGATGATGAACTTAGGAGTAGGAATAGAAATGCTATGTGTTTTATATTTTTCATGGTTATTTGCGATTTATTGGAAGTTAATTTTGGCCCCTATCATAAAAGTTCTGGACTGTGGGTAGCCTCCAAAATCTTCCCCTAACTGAAGGTTGGTTGCACCACGGTAACTTACTTCAGGATCATATCCGGAATAGTTGGTGAAGGTAAATAGGTTTTGACCTGTTATGTACAACTTTAATCCACTTAATGCCTTGATTTCAGAAGCAGGGAAAGTATAGCCCAAGGTTAGGGTTTTGATTTTCAGATAGGATCCATCTTCCATAAATACATCACTAAATACTGCTGACCTATTGGTAGTGGCCTTGGGATAAACATCACTCGGATTGCTTGGGGTCCACCTGTTGACTAAATCACTGTAAACATTTTGTCCTCCCGAAGGCAACTCTAATTCCATGGCGTTGTAATTAAAAATATCTGCACCATATGAAAACTGTGTAAAGGCATTCAATTCAAAACCTTTATAGGATATGGTATTGGTAAATCCACCAAAAAAATCAGGGTTTGGATCTCCAATAATTGCCCTATCGTAAGTGGCATTGACCACTCCGTCAGGAACACCATTTGGACCACTGATATCCAAATACCTTCTTCCACCAATCCAGTTGGTAGGCCCTACAGGTCCGGCGGCCAGTTCTTCCGCATTTTGGATGATTCCATCTGAAACATACCCATAAAACAAACCAATGGGCTGGCCAACAATCAAACGGTGAACTGAACCAGTTTTCAAGTGGCCGTCTCCTCCTCCAACATCCTTATAACTTTCACCACCCAATTCTAATACTTTGTTTCGATTGAAAGAGATATTAAAGGATGAGGTCCACTTCAATTCAGTTTGGGCCAAGATATCGGCACCAATCATTAGCTCTACTCCCTGGTTTTGAATACTTCCAATATTTTGTAAAGAAGAGCCAAAGCCGGAAACATAAGGCACAGCCACATCATATATCAAATCAATTGTCTTCTTGAAGTAGTAATCAGTTGTAAACCTTAACCTTTCACCAAAAAAACCAAAATCCAATCCGAAGTCAAATTGCGAGGTTTTCTCCCATCTCAAATTGGGGTTAGGAATTGAATTGGGATAAAATCCAGTCATCAATGCCCTTCCAATAGTGTAAGTAGTATTGGTTAAGGTAGGCAATGAGTTATACAAACCGATCTCTTGGTTGCCCGTAACACCATAACTCACCCTAGCTTTGAGGTTGGAGAAGGTATTCATGTTTTGAATAAAATCTTCCTCAATCGCTCTCCAAGCGAATGCTCCGGAAGGAAAAAATGCATACTTGTTATTTTCACCAAACCTGGAGGAGCCGTCTATCCTTCCATTTAAGGAAAGTAAATATTTCTCATTAAAGTTATAATTGACTCTACCCAGATAGGAAACCAAACTCCATTCAGTTTTAGATGAGCCAGGTTGGTTGTAAACTGAACCAGAACCTAAAGCATTTTCTTCCAAGGAATTGTTTACAAAATCCTGAGAAGAAGCCCTTAAACTTTCATAGAAATTCTTCTGAAAAGTAATCCCCCCCAAGAGAGAAACACTATGCATATCATTGATTTTTTTATTCCAACTCAAGGTATTTTCGTTCAACCAATTCGTTGTATATCCACCGTTGATAGTTCCTTTTGCGATACCGTTGGACTCAAAAATACTCGTAGGAATAAATGTATCAAACTTGGTGTTTACGAGATCAGTCCCGAAGGATACTTTCCCCACCAGGTTTGGGACAAATTCATACTCACCAAAAATATTTCCCAGCACCCGTAACATGGCACTTTCCCTCACTTGCTCGAGGGCTGATGCAACCGGGTTAGGGTAGATAATTCCCGGGCTGTTAACTTGGGTATATATACCTAGTTCTTGGTTAGCGTACACCGGTAAAATAGGGTTAAACTTCATCGCACCTGTCACCACGCCTCCAGATCCACCAGCATCTGTTGGCACTGCATTCGACATGGTTTTGCTTACATTAAAGTTGGTACCTACCTTGAACTTATTGCTAATATTTCTTGCGATATTAACTCTTCCGGAATAGCGTTTAAAACCAGAATTGATAATGACACCCTCTTGGTTGAAATAATTTCCTGAAACTGCATAGTTGGTCTTTTTATCACCACCGGAAAATGACAACTGATAATTCTGCACAGGCGCTGCTCTAAATATCTCTTCTTGCCAATCTGTACCTTTTGGGTTGGCCTGAAGTTCAGCCATCTTATCTGCACCATACACAGGATTTAGACCATCGTTGGTGTAAGCCTCATTGACCAAAGTAGCATAATCGTATGCATTCATCACATCAATTTTCTGAACCACTTTTTGCACACCATAATATGCATCAAAGGAAACCTGATCACGCCCTTCTTTCCCACTTTTAGTTGTTATCAAAACAACTCCATTGGCAGCTCTTGCTCCA
The DNA here is from genome assembly GCF_030546805.1 of Cyclobacterium sp. 1_MG-2023. Taxonomy (GTDB): domain Bacteria; phylum Bacteroidota; class Bacteroidia; order Cytophagales; family Cyclobacteriaceae; genus Cyclobacterium. The sequence continues at coordinate 18,014 of NZ_JAUOPC010000029.1, forward strand.
TAAATTGCCGTCGCAGAAGCATCTTTTAGTATTTCAATAGACTCAATATCTGCAGGGTTGATGGTGGACAAGCCACTCATCCGAGCATTACCTCCTGTTTCTCCAAAACCTGACCCGCTGTAAACGGGAAATCCATCAATTACATACAATGGTTCATTCCCCCCTTGAAGTGAACTAGAACCTCGAATACGTATAGAAGCAACAGCTCCGGGCATTCCTGATGTTTGGGTAACCATGACTCCGGAGGCACGACCGACAAGTCCTTGGTCAATCGAGGTGATAGGAGTTTGCTGAATTTCACTGGCCTTTACAGATGATACAGCCCCTGTCAGGTCACTCTTCTTTACTGCTCCATAACCAATAACCACCACTTCATTTAGAGAAGCAAGGTTATCAGATAAAGTCACATTAATTTCTGTTTGTGTCCCAACGGCTACTTCTTGCGGACTAAAGCCAATAAAAGAAAACTCTAAGACCGGATTCTCTACATTGTCAGGAATGGTAATACTATAAGCTCCATCCAAGTCAGTTACAGTTCCAATATTAGTTCCTTTCACCATTATCGTGGCCCCGGGAAGGGGCTCACCACTCTCTTCAGTAATTACACCTTTAATTACTGTATCAAAGCGCAGTTGAGAATGATCAAGTTCATCTTCATCCTTCCTGTTTATTTCTTCACTTGAAAAAATAACGATATAATCTTTCCGCAATTCTTTATACCTCACACCTAAAGGTGCAAGCAATTCTTTTAGACCTTTTTCCCTATTTCCGGATAAAATGGGAGAATTGACCAATTGGTGATCCAATAAATCTTTGCGATACAAAAATGAGATCCCATAATGGTCTCCAAATTGCTCCATGGCCTTTTTGAAAGTCATGGTTTTTGCTGTGCTATTCGGCTGCTTTTGATTGTCAAATTCGTTATAAGAAAGCAACTCCTGCCCTAAGGAATATTGGTTGTTTCCTAAATTAAACAAGCATAGCAGCAATGCTATGGTGTAATAATAATTTCTCATAAATTGGGTTTTTATTGTTAATATTAATTGAGTATTGCACTATTTGAGTTTGTCTCAGTTGACAAACACCGTATCTCCTTCCATATGTATTTTTAGGTTTGTTGCCAATCTTAAGGCTTGAATCAAAACATTGATTTCATTTGAAGGGACTTTTCCTTGAAGAATTATATCCTTGTCTGAATTCTTATTAAAAACTACTTTCTTTCCGTAAACTGTATTGATAATCCGGGCAAGGTCTCCTAAGGTTTTGTTGTCAAGAACAATATAATTGTCCTTCCATGAGGTGTAGCCTTCTGTTACAACTGAGCCATGTTCCACCTTAAAATTTATTTTATCATAGCTCATGTACTCTCCCGGGATTAAAGGTATAGTGGTCTCAGTAGTTAAAATATTAACCTGCACACTCCCCTCTTCCAATACTACCACCTCTTGATTAGCCCTGTCAATAACGTTAAATTCTGTCCCTAAAACTTCGACCTTTAAGTGCTCGGTAAAGACTTGAAATTTCAAATTTCCATCTTTGGTTTTTCGTTTGACCACATCGAAAAAGGCTTCTCCATTAAGAGAGACCTTCCTTTCCTCTAAAAACCACCAATAAAATCGGGAGTACTCTACTAAAGAGTTTCCATTGAGGGTTACCTTAGTTCCGTCCGGTAATTGAACACTTGCCACCTCTCCGTAGGCTGTTTGATGACTTACCTTATCAATACTAATGACAGCCACCAAGCTTACAACTAAAACCACGGCTGCTGCCGCATACCTAAAAATAATGGCCCTCCAATTTTTCATCGCCACAGATTTCGCCTCAATACCTGCTTCATCGGATGCTATCCTTAGCATTAATTTGCTTTTTTCTTGGGCAAGGACAGTTTTTGACAGTGAGCGATTGGCAAAAAAAACCTTGACAGGGTTTTCCTTTTCTTTCCTCAAGTCGTCAAATATTGGTTTGGAATTTTTCAATTATTAGAATATTCGATCTTTTAATAAAATAATCCTATATCGCAGGCTTTTATATAAAGAGGCTCATTCAAGAGACAGATACTCAAAAAAATCGGAAAAAATTAAAATAAATTTTACATTAAACAAATAACTGCAAGCAGAACCCATTCAAATAAACTGACGATTAATGGGTTTGCGCGTAATGTTTGAAGTGCTCTTTGTAAATTATTAAGTACTGACTGGTAAGCAATCCCTTGGATTTGACTGATTTCCTCAATGCTTAATTTTTCATAATAACGCAAATAAATACATTCTTTCTGCCGAGAAGGAAGACCATTTATCGCTTTTAAAAGCCTATCTTTCCTTTGCTCATTGGTTTCTATTTCTACTAAAAAATCTTCTTGTGAATATTGGAAGAACATTCCCTCTACCTCTTCGGGATAATCCACACCAAATCGTTGCTTCTTTTTGTTGGATTGTAGCAAATGATATAACTTCCGCTTTCCAGAAACAAAAAGATACCCTTTGAGTGACTTAATTTCACCTAACCTTGATCTTGATGCCCATAGGTCCACAAATAAATCCTGCACAGCATTCTGTGCCAAATCTTCCTGCTGAGTAAACTTCAATAAATAAAAATAAAGGCTTTCATAATATTGATCATAAATCATAGATAGGGCATCGCTATTCCCTTTCTTTAGCCCAAGAATAAGATCCTTTTCAACTTTCATTGATTGAAGTAATGATTTGTATACAGCATTGGAATCAACGATTCTAGAAAATTTTTCGAAAAAAAATACCCCTATTTTGTTGATAGTCCTTTAGTTGAATATTTTTAGATAATGTAACCTCAATTAAAACTTAGTTCCTTTCCTTGTGAAGGAAAATATTCAGGCAAACACTATTTGGACTCCCTCCTTGCGGATAAGTTACATACATTTTTTAAAAGGAAAAAAGACAAACTTTCAGAGGCTTAACCTTACAATCTGAAAATTAAGTAATGGATGGGCTAAAATGCCTTTCTTTTGGTTGGAGTTATGTTTGCGAAACCTTTCTTTAAGTTCATCACAGGTCGCTCCGATATGATATCGTTTTTTGATGGTGGAAAAGAATCCGGTAAATATTATGGATTCCTCCACCATAGCTTTTTTCTATTCTGGTGTCTTTAATCAAGCAAGAGATGAAAACTATATTAATGTATATAATTCTCTTTAAGACCAAGTGAAAAGATGGCTCAAAATCATGGAAGAAAACAAGTTCAAATATGAAAAGATATTGTTCCAATTTTCCTAAGGGCTTGCTTTTTGAATATCGCTTTACAATCCATATCCAACTTTAAATCGAAACCAATTGTATTACTGGACAACAATAATTTTAATTGGAAAAAAACTAAGTTTATTTTTGCAACATTAAAATTTAACCCTACATTTGCAATCCAAATCGGGTGATTTACCACTGCTAATTGCTTTAAACGTACTTCATTCCACTTGGTTAATTTATTGCAAAAAAGAATTAGAAGGTTAAAAGTAACCTGAAACTAATTAAAAATATTGGGAGTTTAGCTCAGTTGGTTCAGAGCATCTGCCTTACAAGCAGAGGGTCGGGGGTTCGAATCCCTCAACTCCCACATCTAGCCTTTAAAAGTAAAGGTCGAATAAAATTCAAAATTATTTAAAATATTGGGAGTTTAGCTCAGTTGGTTCAGAGCATCTGCCTTACAAGCAGAGGGTCGGGGGTTCGAATCCCTCAA
>NZ_JAUOPC010000003.1 GCF_030546805.1 Cyclobacterium sp. 1_MG-2023
CGAACATCATTTAGAGAAGAATATTTGACATTTTTGAAAAAATTCAATGTTCCTTTTGAAGACCAATATTTATTTGACTGGTTGGAATGAGGTGCCACTCCTCTGGAGCATCTCTGATACCAAGAGAATAAGGGTAAAAGTCATTTAGTATTTAACTCTTAATTGGAGAAAATTAAAATTGATACACTTTACTTTTTTAAAAAAAGTGGGAAACCAAATTGTCGTTTTTAAAATGTGTAGTGCACATTCGGGATTTTTATGTATTTGGGAAGGAGTGTTTATATTATACTGATTTATAATTATTTGACTTATGGTTAAAGCTCCGAAGGAGTTTTATTTTTGTAGTACTAGGTGCTTGAGTTATTACAAGCTCCCTAGGAGCGATACCCAAATTTTAATACAGAACGTTTTTGCTGTAAAGAATCAAGAATGGCTAATTAGATTTCAGGGTTCAGAAGACCAATATACGTTTTATTGGTTGGAATGTGCCGCTCCTCTGGAGCTCCTGATCATTGAGGATACAATAATGCTACAAAAATATTGCTCCTCTGGAGCATCATAATTCTCAAGCGAATTATTGGGAACAAGAAGCATTTGTTTCTAGGTTTGAGTAAATGAAGGTTTGTAATTGTTGTTCAATAGCGATGAATGGGAGAGCAGGTTGTTGAATTACTTGACTTGTTATATAGAATCTAATTCGTTTTCTTTCTTAGCAATTGTTCTATTATTAACTTGATTTATAATTATTTAACTTATGGCTGAAGCTCCGTAGGAGTTTCATTTTTGTAGCACTAGGTTTTTGAATTATTACCAGCTCCGTAGGAGTGATACCTTAATTTTAATACAGTACGTTTTTGCAGTAAGAAACCGAGAATTTCTAATTTGGTTTCAGGGTTTTGAAGACCAATATACGTTTGAATGGTTGGCATGAGGTGCCGCTCCTCTGGAGCTCCCGACCATTAATGATACAATATGCTACAAAAATATTGCTCCTCTGAAGCATTTAGATTTTCAACTGAATTATTGAGGGATACAATAAGCCTAAGTGTGTAAATTTGAGTAAGTTAAAACGTTTTATCATTTTGTTTAATCCAAAGCTCCGTAGGAGTTTCATTTTAGTAGCACTTAGTGATTGAATTATTAAAAGCTCCATAGGAGCGATACCTTAATTTTGTGGTATGGCAAATGCCAATTGAAAAAGTTATAAATTGGTAGGCAATGCCAAGAATTTTGGTGAAAATGTGAAACCATGACGGAATTTTGGGAAGAAAACTTTAAAGACAAACAATCCATGTGGGGGTTTAGCCCGGCAGATGCAGCCATTGAAACCGTGAAACTGTTTCAAAAGCATGAACTGCGAAAAATCCTTGTCCCCGGCTTTGGCTATGGCAGAAATGCAAAAGTTTTTATGGATGAGGGCTTTGATGTGACCGGAATAGAAATCTCAGAAACGGCAATTGATATTGCCAGAAAGCAATATGGAAACCAAATAAATGTTCACCACGGATCAGTAAGTGGAATGCCTTTTGACAATGAAACTTACGATGGGATCTTTTGCTATGCCTTGATTCATTTGCTTGAAAAGAAAGATCGGCCCAAACTAATAGCCGATTGTTACAAGCAGCTTAACGAAGGTGGTTTAATGGTTTTTGTAGCTATTTCTACCGAAGACCATGCTTTTGGGAAAGGGGAGGAGATTGGCAAGAATAGATTTTTGACACCTCATGGTGTTGAATTGTTTTTTTATAACCTAGATTCTGTAAACGATGAATTTGGTGATTATGGGCTGCTTGAATCCAAGACAATCATGGAGCCGGCGAAAAACATAGTAGGCAAGCCCGGCCAAAAATTTTGGCAGATTGTATGCAAGAAAGCTGCTGTAGGTTAAAAGAATTAAATTATAGCACATGACCAAGGTAATAATCGAGGATTTCTGTCCATCAAATAAAGAAGAATGGAGCAATTGGCTAGAACGCCATCACTTAATAAAAGAGGCTGTATGGCTCATTGTTTATAAGAAAAGATCAGCTACTCCAAACCTTACTTGGAGCGAATCTGTAGATGAGGCTTTGCGATTTGGCTGGATCGACAGTTTGAAAAAGCCTATAGATGATGAAAAGTACAGACAATACTTCAGCAAAAGAAAGGCAAACAGTATTTGGTCAAAAACGAATAAAGACAAAATTGAAGCTTTATTAGAGAAAGGCTTGATGTCGGAGGCAGGCTTAAAAACGGTTGAAATTGCCAAAAAAAATGGATCCTGGTCTATCTTGGATGCTGCAGAAACCTTGGAAGTTCCCATGGATTTAGCAAGTAAATTCAATGAGTTTCCGGGGGCAAGAGACTTTTTCGATAGTCAAAGTAAATCTTGCAGGAAAAGCTTGCTAACATGGATTGCAATGGCAAAGCGACCCGTTACTCGAGAAAAAAGAGTATTGGAAATAGCAGAAAATGCTGGGCAGAATTTAAAACCTAAGGCATTTCGATAGGTGCCAAGTACTCGTCTTTTGGCTTTGCCTTTCGTTAATCCCCTTGAGCAATTTTAATACAGAAATATCTATTAAAAAAACATAAATCCCAAAATTCTATGAAAGACACAAGTCACCACGATGAACGGATTGCCAAAATGACATTCGCCACGGTATACCCGCATTATGTAACAAAAGTAGAAAGGAAGGGAAGAACAAAAGAAGAATTGCATCAGGTAATTGATTGGCTCACAGGATTTAATGAGGAGAAACTTCAGGAACTTATTGAAAATCAAGCTACTTTTGAACATTTTTTTCAGGAAGCCAACCTAAACCCCAATGTTGACAAGGTAAAAGGAGTTATTTGTGGTTATCGTGTGGAGGAGATTACAAATCCCTTGACACAACAAGTACGGTGGATGGACAAGCTGGTAGATGAATTGGCCAAAGGTAAAAAGATAGAAAAGATTTTAAGGGGTAGTTAGGGGTTGAATGGTTGGTATTAGCAAGGTGTAGATAAAGGATTTTAGGGTGACTTAAGTTAGCTTTTTGTCCTATGATTTAAAATCCTTTAATTTGTCACCTAAGAATCCATATTATGAGAAATATATGTTTACTAGCATCTTTGTTATTATTTCTTGCCTGTACGGAAGAGGAAGTGCCTTCTCAGCCGGTTGTATACGATGGTGATCTTGAAATTAGGTCGCTCTCTGACCTTAAAGATATTGCAGAAAGGGGGTATACAACCATTAATGGAGTGCTTGCCATTCATTATACCAATGAAGTGGAAGATTTTTCACTGCTGAAAAACTTGCAAGAGGTTTCAGGCCTTATTATACGTTACAATGATGACCTCCAATCCTTGAAAGGGTTAGAGAATATTGAGAAGGTGGCTTTCCTAGAGATAGAAAGTAACCTTGAATTAAAGGATTTGACCGGTTTGGAAAACTTAAAATCAGTAACTAAAATTCTTTCCATTAAAGACAATGATCAATTGGGCTCCTTGGCTGGTTTAAAAGCATTGACTTCCTTGAAAGAGCAGTTTGTATTATTTGATAATAGGTCTTTAACCAACCTTCATGGTTTGGAGCAATTGCAGGAAGCCCAACAAATGCTGATAACGAATAATGTCAACCTAACAAGTTTAGAAGGCTTAGAAAACTTAAATACATCTGCAGATATTAGGGTTTATTCCAATGATTCACTCATAGATTTTTGTGCCCTGTCAAATTTCATGGAAAAGAAAGGAGAAGAAGATTCATATGTTGCCCTATTGAACGCTTTTAACCCTACCATAGCCGATTTTGAGAACGGTAACTGTGTCTGGATTCCATAGAAATTGGTAGCAACTTGACCTTTAAATTAATATTCAGTTGATTTAGATTTAACACAGCACAAGGCTTAATTTCCTAATCTTAATGGCCTTCCTTCAACTTTTAGTAGTATAGCTTAGTGATACTTTACATAAGATTTATAAAGCATATGCATTTGATTACAAAAAGAATTTTAGCACCATTATTATTCCTTTTCTTATTTGTCCAATTTGGCCAAGCACAGGTTGATGAAATCAAGGAAAAGTTTCTTAAAACTGAAGAATTGATGGTAATTGCTCACCGAGCAGCCAACCAAAATTTCCCGGAAAATAGTATTGTTGCCATAGAAGAAGCTATCCGTATGGGAGTGGATATAATTGAGCTAGACATTAGGGTGACTGCTGATGGTGTAGTGGTTTTGATGCATGATCAAACAGTAAATAGAACAACCACCGGCAGCGGAGATATTGAAACTTTGGATTATAGCTATTTACAAACTTTAAACTTACTTCATAAAGGAGAAGCTACCAAGGAGAAAATTCCAACTTTAGAAGAAGCATTGAAAGTTACGAAAGGGCGGATTATGGTGGATATGGACATGAAAACGGATAAAGTGGAAGAAGTGTTGGAGGTGGTTAAAGCCATGGATGTTGTTGATGAACTGTTGTTTTTTGATTCAGATTGGGATGTTTTGGCGGCATTTCAGACAAAGCTTCCGGATGCGTTTATTATGCCAAGAACTTACAAAACAAAAGAGATTAAAAAGGCGGTTAAGAAATTTAACCCTAGGGCAGTGCACATAGACCCGAGTTTTTATACACCTAAAACAGTGGCAAAAGCAAAAAAATATGGTGTAAGGCTCTGGATTAACGCTCTAGGAGATGTGGACAGGGAAATGCTAGCCAATCCCGACCAAGAATGGGCCCGAGAATGGCTAAATAAAGGAGCTACCATGGTACAGACTGATGTGCCAAGCTTTTGGACAAAACTCAAGTAAATTGACCTTAATGATTTGAAGGTGTGATAGCTGGTGCTGTCACACTTTTTTTGTAATCTAAGGCGTTTTTTCAAGCCTTTTGGACAGCTTCAGTACTTTTTGGAAAAAGTGATTTGCTTCCTTATCTGTCTTTGGAGGCTACATAATCCTTTGCCTTTATTTTTAATTTTCAAGGTTGTACCCCTATGATTTAACCCGGATTATGTAATAGAATGTCTATTGCATATTTCGGGTTTAAGTCTTTTAACCCTAAATAAGTATTAGATGATCTATTGCCTATTTAGGGTTTAACCTTGTCAAAAGCACTATACAATACAATTAGCAGGAGAATTTCACTAATTGCCAAGAATAATAAACCCAACAAAGCCAATACAACAGAAATAAAAAGCAAGCCCGTGATCATGACCACAATGCCAGCACCTATGGCCATGTTTCCAAATTCTTCTTTGTACCTATAAAGTCCGAACCCAAAAATCAAGTAAATGCTTCCGAATAATATGGACTGAGCGGCCACCAGGGGCAATGGATCAGTATCCATGTTATAAAACAAGTAGAGGTCAGCAGCTATGCAAATCACAATTCCTGCAACGGCTAGTAAGGAAGCCGGTTTTATCCAATTGTTTTCCCAAATATGCCCCATCTGATAAAATCCAAGCATAAATAGAGAGTAAAATATCAATATGCTTATTTTGACTAAGGTGTATTGCCAAGCTGAGATACTTATAGGCAGAGAAGTACTTAACCCATAGTCCATATAAGCTTCCCAAAAGGCCAATATGAAATAGACTACCCCACTAATGAATGCCAAGAGCAGCCATTTCGGTGCTTTCTTTGAGGTACTTGAAAGAGGATTATTTGCTTGTAATTGATCGAGTTCTATGTTTAGCGCTGCAAAGATTGACCGAACAGTATGTGATCTAGGGGTAACTTCACCTGCTTCGATGCGTTGAATTGTGCGCACATTGATATTGCAGCGTGCAACCAATTCTTCTTGAGTGAGTCCATTCGCCTTTCTTAATTCAAGGATTTTCTTTCCCAATTCCGGTTGTTCCATGAGATTCTATTCGTTTGGTTTCATTTGCAAGGTCTGCTAAAAATTGTTTAATGAGCCTGTATCTGCAACGGATTTAACCCGACATTTACCCGACAATCGACTTATTTAATGATTATTGACACCAAATAGATATGTTTTCGCATAAATAAACCATTTGGTATATGAAGGGTTGAGTTATTTCGTAAGGATAATAAAATCAGCAAGGGCCTTTTTGTTTTCTAGATTTTCATTATTAGCAAAGCATGAAATGGTTTTTACATGTAATTTCGGTTTCATTCTTTTTAATTCAGCCACGGTTCCAAGTCGCTCGTCACTATGAAACCTACCGGTAAGGTGTAATATTTTTGTTTTTTTGTCTTTACGCCATGCTTTGAGTATGCTTTCAGCCATGGTAGCGTCACGGAGCAATTGAGCATGGAAAACCGATGGTCCCATACTATGTGCATGAGCACCCATGGCTTCATTGAATTTGTGCAGGTAAGGGTCTCCGGCTTCAGGGATTTTTATTTTTGCAAACAAGCGCCGGGATTTTCTTTGGAGTAGGTCTAAAGAGGTCAAGCCTTTTCTACTTACCATATTTGCATACCTACCGGGTACATTGGCTGCAATCACTTGTTGCTTATTTTCTTTGGCTAAATTTACCAAAGGAGCATAATCTGAATAATTGTTCCAAACTTTGCCTTCTTGCCGGAGTTTCTTTTCTGTAATTAAACCTGCAAGGTATTCGTCCAATACGAGCTGCACATCTCTCTCAAACATCTCCATACTGAGGGTTAGGGAGCCGTTCTTTGCTAGCAAATCGTTGTACAATTCGTATTGTAACACATGAGCAATGCTGTCATTGTGTTCTTCTCCAAAAAATATGACTTCTGCCTCAGTTAGTTTATCCACTAAAGAAACCAAAGAGAGTTTATTTCCCGTTTTCGTTTCAATAATTGTATAGGACTCTTGTTGAGAGGTGGTAGGTGGAAGGCTGAACTGTAAAAGAATAAAAAAGAGAGAGGTGATAGAAAAATTCATCGTAAGGGAGTTTAGCATGTTAAATTATAAAATTCTAAATATTTTATCAAAAAGGAATGCCAAGAGGATAATATCAATAAATAAAAAGATGGCTTGGGTTCTATGCTCAGAATGAGTGAATGCCTTTTTTTATTAGGGGAAACAACAACTTTTCTAAATCTAATTCCGTCTAGGTTTTAATGTTTACTCAAAATTAACAATTAAAATTATTTCAAAGATGATCAGAAAGGGCATGTTCACCCTATTGCTAATGGTAGGGTTTGTTTATATGGAAGCAAAAGCTCAACAGGAGTTTAAAATTGTGACCGTAGTAGAATCTATTGTGCCAATGGGAATTGGTAGGTCTCGTATTATTGACAGTCAGACGGAAAATAATTATGAAGAATATACCACTGATAGAACAGATGGTAAAAAAAGTAATCAAAAAGAAATCAAAAGGTCTGATATTAAGGTGGATGAGTTGGAAGAAACGAAATTACTCAATTTTTTCAGTTTGACCGGAATCAACTTTCAGAACATTGCTTCAAATGATGCAGTTATCGCTTCAAAAATCAATGCTATGCTGTCAAAGGGCTGGAAACTGACCTATGTTGCAAGTGGAGTGGAAAGCAATGCTGGAGCAGATGATGGCAAAGGTATTTATATTACCCGCTTGTTTTTTTCCAGGTAGGGTGATGAATAAAGAATAGGAGTAAAGGTGGATATGAGGTCTCCTTTACTCCTTTAATGGGCAGTGAAGATGATTTTGAGAATTTCATTTTCAGAAGTCGGACCTAAATTGTACATTTAGAAACGATGGCTATTAAACCTTTTACACACCAAATCGAGGAACTAGATCCGGCTAAGGATTGTGAAAAAATTTGTTACCTCCTCACTTTTCATTGTTTCCCCTGGGACATGGAAAAGGCCCTTGAATTTGCCTTGTTCAGAACTTTTGCGGTTCCATCTGTTTCCCGTTTACTTGTTGCAACAGGTGAGTTTATCAAACATACACGTAAGCGGTACGATGATACTGAGTTGCTCTTGTATGAAATCCTTGAAAATGGCATGGATAGTGAACGTGGCACCATGGCAATTGACCGAATAAATAATATGCATGGTAGGTACAAAATAGCCAATCGAGATTACCTCTATGTACTTTCCACCTTTATTTTTGAGCCAATTCGCTGGATGGATAAATGGGGCTGGAGACCTTTTTCATTGGCCGAAAAAAATGCAATTCTTAACAACTACTTAAAGTTGGGCGAGCGGATGCACATCAACGATATTCCTCAAACCCTCGCAGCTTTTGAAGCTTTTAATATGGCATATGAACAAGAACACTTTATGTTTCATAAGGCCAATGCAATGGTAGGTAACAAAACTCTTGACCTTTTGCTGGGATTCTATTTGCCCAACTGGTTGTTCCCTTTGGGAAGGCCTGTAGCTTTGTGCTTAATGGATGCCCCACTTAGGAAAGCAATGGGTTATAATAAACCGGCTGATTGGCTAATCAAAATGGTACAACAAGGGATGCTTATTCGTGGTAAGTTGTTAAAATGGTTGCCTGAAAGAAAAAGCCCCATATTAGGTACAGCGCGTAAACGCAAAACTTACCCAACAGGATATAAAGTGGAGGAGTTGGGTACCTTTAGATAAAAATGTTTCACTTAATTTTTTGCTGCTTCGGAGGGTAAGGACAATGCCGGCATTGGTTGCCACAGCAACTTCCCCTTTGTATATGGTAATTTTCCGTAAAGACCATAAGCCTACCCTCAAAATAATAATGAAAGCCTTCTTTTAATAAATGTGGAGGAGGAAGTTTGTTTTCCTTTTTCAAAGTGAGTGATGCTGATAGCCAGCTTTATGTTATTTAATTCAATTTGGCTTTGATGAAATTAATTCGGTCAAAGTGGTGGATTTAAAGACGGCGTTTGTTCTAAAAAAGGGTATAAAGATGGCGCAATCAATTATTTGGCGCCATCTTTATACCACAATTTCTTTTTGCTTTAGCTTTTGCCAAAGTAATCAATAATAGGTTATATAATTATTAATACCCCGGATTTTGTAACAGTTGCGGAGCTCTGTTTAGTTCGTCTTGCTCTATGGGCACCCAATATAATTTTTCAGAAAAGTTCCTTTTAGGTGCTGCAGATATCTTCCTCCAGGTAGTCGTAATGACCCCATCTTCGGTAACTTCTTTGATATCTACTCCATAAAGGTCAGGAGCAAAATTTTCCTCCAGCAGTTTCCACCTTCTGGTGTCATACCAGCCTACATTTTCAGAGAAAAACTCAATCTTACGTTCATACATTAATGCTTCCATGATATCTCCGGTAAAATCCGGTAGAGCAACTCGGTTTCTGACCATATTGATATAGGTAGTGGCTGTTTCTGTATCTCCCAATTCTAGAGATGCTTCTGCATAATTCAATAGGATTTCAGGGTAGCGAATCCATATAAAGATGTTTTCATTGGCCATATCTCTGCCAATAATTTCATCGTCCATGAATTTTTTCATTACGTATCCGGTATAATTCCCATTGGAAGGAGAGACTGGGCCTTGTCTGGTATCCAAGCCAAAGCGTTCGCTTACTAAAACACCATTTTCGATTACAGTTCTTGTCCTTCTTTCGTAGATCCCAAGTGGGTCGATGTGTGCCAAATCATCGAATCTTGGTTGAAAAACAGCACTGTCATATAAGATGCTTCCATAAAATCTAGGTTCCCTATGTTTGTAAGGATTCTCATCTGTAAAGTCTGATGAAACATTGATGTATTCATCATTGGCATTAAAATTAAAGTGGTCAAAGAAATCTGTGCCATCAGCCATTTGGTAGCTGTCTACAAAATTCCCATAAGGCGCATTGTTTCCATGACAAGATAAGCCATTAAGACCATTTCTTAGATTGGTGTTAATCCTAGGGCCATCATCTGCTCTATGCATTTTTCCCCAAATAACTTCAGGACTTGATAAATCTCTGGCTTTAAACAGTGAAAAATAATTATAAGCAGCAGCTTCTTGATCAGGAGCACCAAAATCTTCCAAAGAAACTGTTCCCAGATCTATCAAATCTTTAGCAGCATCCCTAGCAGCAGTCCATAGTGCTTGTCTGTTAGGATTCGCATAACCTACATATTCATTCACGGCTGTTCCATCAGCAGTTAAATCACTGGCTGCAAATAATAACATCCTAGATTTAAGCGCCATTGCGGTTTCTTTGGTTGCCCTGCCCATTTCCATTTCGCTTTTGAGCAACAATAAATCCGCAGCAGCATCTAAATCTTTTACTATAAAGTCAATGGTTTCTTCAAAGGTGCTACGTAAGTATCCGGAAAAGTCTTCGCCTAATTCAGCCGGAGTATCCAATAAGGGAACACCACCATAGGATCTGCAGATATCGCTGTAAAATACAGCCCTAAGAAAGATAGCTTCTCCTTTTAAAACGTCTACCTGGGCCTGAATATTTGCTCTTTGAGATTCAGGATAAGCCTCTGGCAGTGCATCGATTTGAGATAGAAATAAATTTAGTTTATGAATATTGGAATAATGCTGCCAAGTCAGGTGTCCCCTGTCAATGCCCGGATTCCCTGCACTGATGGTTCCTCGTCCATAATCTGTTAGCTGTGCTCCTTTTGTCATGGTGGTTTCCCCTACAAAGAGACCGGTTTGGTAACCATGGCTTCTTTGATTCCATCCATATTCTACACTGTTGTATAGATCGTTTAGGTAGTATCTTACCAAGTTTATATCAGACCAAACGACAGGGTCAGAATAGCTATCAAGGGGCGACCTGTCGAGTAATTCATCGTTGCAAGAGAAGCTTCCTAGCAACAAAGCAACTAATATTGTCAGTTTACTTATATTTCTTTTCATAATATAATTTTTTTTAGCCAATTAAAATGAGATTTGAGCACCAATAGAAATAACCCGCATAATTGGGTAGGCTCCCATTCCACTTACTTCCGGATCCATGATGTCATTTCCCGAATAAATCAACCAAAGATTTTGGCCTGAGGCATAAACTTTGGCAGACTCAAGACCAATCAAATCTAAAACAGTACTTGGTACTCTATAATTAATCTGTAAATTCTTTAGCCTAGCATAAGATACATTGGCATAGTTATAATCTGTATCATAATTGCTTCTCCAATATTCTTCTAACCATTGGTAGGCACGTGGTTTTGTAGCGTCAATATTATCCGGGGTCCATCTGTCCTCAGCGTCATACTGAAAATAATTACCGGCAGTTCCAGAACGCAAATCATCGTAAATTCCTCTCAGCGCATTACCATGTCCTTGGACAAGAGCAGTCAATTCCCAATTTTTATAAGAAAAATTCAGGTTCAAACCAAAGGTGATTTCAGGTGTTGTTGTCAAAGGAAATAACTGACGGTCATTTGTGGTGATTTCTCCATCATTGTCATAATCTTCAATGATGATGTCTCCGGGCCTTGCGCCAGCAACGTGTGGCATAGAATTCACTTGTTCCTCATCTCTAAAGATGCCGATTGAATTGTACAGAAGTAGAGCACCTTGTGGGTGGCCCGTTCTTACTTGCCATGGAACAGGGCGTTCCGGTTCATCAGACTCAATGATTCTGTTTCTTGCAAAAGCAAAATTACCGGAAACACCGTAACCGATATCTCCTTTTTGATCATCATAGCTCATGATCACTTCAACGCCATAATTGTCTACGACACCAAAGTTTTCATCAGGTAATGAAAGGCCTACGAAACGTGGTATGGATACATTTCTTTGTACTAGGATATCACTTCGTCTTTCGTAGAAAAAGTCTGCATCGAAGCCTAGTTTGGTGTCAAATAATAGGGACTCCCATCCTAGGTTGAAAATACTTGCCTTTTCCCAGGTTATATTAGGATTGGGTATTCCTTGCTGTCTTAAGCCGGGCAAGTAAGTTTTGCCTTCTCCCAAAGCCAGCCCTTGAACGAAACCATAGCTGGCCAAATACTGAAAAGGAGAGACCAAATCATTTCCCATTTGTCCCCATGTCGCTTTCAATTTAAATTGATCGATTAAACCCAAATTATTTTTCCACCAATCATATTCTGAGGGTCTCCAGCCTGCCAGTACGGAAGGGAAATTGCCCCATCGGCCTGCTTCTTTGGAAAAATTAACAGATCCATCTCTTCTAAAACTAAACTGGAACAAATAAATTTCTTTGAAATTATAACTAATTCTACCAAAATAATTTTGTCTTGCACCAAAACTTACCGAACCGGCATTGTCTTTTTCAGCATCACCTCCGGCAAATAAATAGGGGAGTTGGTCAGAAACAAAATACCTTCTGTAGGCGTTGAAGTTTTCTTGGAATCCTTCATTTTGCTCATAGGCCATAAATGCATCAACATTGTGAACATCGTTAAATGTTTTGGTGTAATCAATTTTAAAATTGAAAGTACTGGTGTTAGAATAATTCGAATAATCGGTTAACCTAGGTTCAGGGGGACCTTTTTGACTACCGATAATATAATCTGAACCGTCCTCAACTCCGGTATTTCCATCTGCCAAATAGGATTCCTCATTGAAGCTATACAAGGTGAAAGGTTTTTGGAATAATTTTCTTTTTTGGAAATAAAGGTCATATGCAAAATAACTGGATGCCGATAGACCTTCTACCCAAGGTATTCTAAGCTTTGCAGAGAAGATGTTATTGCTTCGGAATTGTTTGTCATCATCGAAACCGGTTTGATCTGAGGCCATTACCATTGGTTGGTAACCAAACTCGATGTCAGGTCCCGGCAATCCATTAGGATATACAGCATGATTGGTTGGGTACATTCTTCGAATAGTCTGAAACATACTTGATGTTGACATTCCGGAATACATTCTGTTTTCTTGAATTCCCGATATGTCTACGCCCAAATCCAAATATTCATTAATTTTAAAATCAACATTTGCCCTTAGATTGTATCTTTTATAGGAGGTGTTGGAATTGGTATATATACCATCATCTGCTTGAGTACCAAACGAGGTGAAATAACTCACTTTTTCTCCACCACCTGTTACAGATAGGTTGTGATGACTGGTACTACTAAAGTCTCTCAAGGCTACCTCGTTCCAATCTGTATTGGGGTGGGTCCAAGGATAATCTCCTGACCTGTATTTTTCTACATCTTCTTCAGAAAAAAGCATATTGGATTCATCCACTCCCCGATATGACTGGTTTTCTCGAATCATGGTAGCATAAGTTGCGGCATCTGCCATTTCCGGTAATTTGGTTGGAGATAGCCAGCCTTTATAAAATCCATAAGTGATTCGAGTAGGGGTGTCTTTCTGTCCTCTTTTTGTAGTTACTAAGATTACCCCATTGGCAGCTCTTGCACCATATATCCCTGCGGAGGCATCCTTTAGTACCGTTATACTTTCAATATCATTTGGATGGAGGGAGTTTAGGTCTCTTCCTATAATACCATCAATAACCACCAAAGGTGAGTTGTTTCCCAAGGTGGCATTCCCTCTAATTCTGATGCTGGCCTGGTCTTTACCAGGTTCTCCACTGCTTTGCATAAAAATACCACCAGGAAGACGACCAGCTAAGGCATTGGAAACGGCACCCACAGGAGCCGATGAAATCTCATCAGCATTAACTGTGGTAACGGAGCCGATTACATTTACTTTTTTCTGAGTACCGTACCCGACTACAACTACTTCATTTAAGGAGGAGATGCTTTCTTCCAATTCCACATTCAGAATACTTTTCCCACCTATTTCAATTGATTTTGAATTGAAACCAATAAACGAGAAAACTAATGTGGATTGTTCAGGCACTGAAATCGAATAATTGCCATCGATGTCGGTGGCTGTGCCTAAGCCGGTGCCCGGAACTGATACTGTTACCCCAGGGATAGGTTCCCCATTTTCATCGGTAACCTTACCAGTAATGGTTACATCTGCATTGATAATGGTTTTAGTGGTCGTAATTTCAGCTTTGGCATCGGCCGTAATGATTGACCCCAAATGTAGCATCAATGGTAGCGTACAATAAAGGGGGAACCTGTAAAACTTAAAAGGTTTTCTTTTTTTCATACTGTTGAAAGGGTTAAATATTAGTGAACGGATAATAATTTTAATTCTATATGACAATTGTGTAAAATATTGCTTATGGGTTTTCTTGTTTCGCTTGTGAAAAAATTAATTCTGACGTTTTTTATCAAAATAAACTGTGGTTGAAGCTTAAGGTGGGCAATATAATATTTAAAAAATTTAAAACTTATATTTATATGAAAAATTGATTGAAAAAAAACTAAAATTCTTTAATTTATTATATTAATCAAAAATTTATATTTATGATCTTATTTTTTATATTAGGTAGATGATATATTTATTTAGGGTAGATAATGACTTGGTTATTAAAGTTTTGATTAATATTTGGCCACAATCGGATATCATTTGTAAAGAGCTATTGAGCATTTATTTTGATTGGAGGGGAACCGGTATTGACTCAGCTTAATAACATTGGAATAAGACTGCTCCTAGATAATTTGAATGGATGAAAAAATGATTTTGCAATAGAAAGTAACTGTATCGCTTCAAAAATCTCATAAGTTTTGACTGAAATACTTAGCTTTATGGTAACAGGATATTTCTTCCTTTCCAGATGTAGCAATCTTTACTTTTGCCTGCTAGCCTAATCTATTAAAACATGACTTTTATCATGTTTACACCTTCTTATAATCAAGTTCGCTTTGGTAATTGGGGAGTAGCTTTGTAGAAAATAAAAGGTATATGCAAGCCAAGCTAGAAACACAATTTGCCTTCCCAAGTGAATTAATCACTTCTTATCAAGAGATACCTTTACCAGAAGAGTTTAAAGTTAACTTGGAGGTTAGGCCGGAGAATAATAGGTTGCAAATAACCACTAAACCGGTCCTTTATACGGCGCATTTGCCACGAATCCTTGATTGGTTACATGGTCTAGATCAGCCTAGCCCTTTAGAAAAAGAGCCATGCGATACACCGGTGCTTTTGTATGATAAAGAGTTGTCATTCGAAAGACTTCTTTTTCATTATGACGGAACTCCTGCATCAGCTAAGATCATCAAACATTTCTTGCTATTATTCTCAAATAACTTGCAAGCGAGTAAGGCAACCATAATTTCACCTGCTTTTATTCCAAAGTCAAAATTAAAGGAGGAGCAAGAACTCATCCAAGAAGTAACAAACCATATTTCTGAAACTTCTTTTATTAAGTTTAATTTTAATAGAATAGGAGATTTTTGGTCATATGCTGTAAAACATCAGAAAACCCTGTTAGTAACTACCAAAAATAACCAATCGGATTTGGCCAAAGTACTATTTCATTTTTACAAAGGAGGACTTTGGTACGATAAATTATCATTTTACTTGGCTTTATAAATTATTGTTTTTAATGATATTCGTCATGTTTTTAATTATATTAAAGGATTAACTTGTCCGAAAATGGAGGAAATGCCTACAAAAACAGAAAAATCTAAAATTGTCAGTTGCTTTCACTGTGGTGAAAACTGTGATGATGAGGCGATTATGTGTGATGAAAAGAATTTTTGTTGCACAGGTTGCCTGACTGTTTATGAGGTTTTGAATGACAATAATTTATGTGATTATTATGCTATTGAAGCATCTCCGGGGAGCAATCAGAAAAAGAAAGAAATTAGAGACAATCGATTTGATTATTTGGAAGATGAGGATGTCATAAATAGGTTGATAGATTTCAAGGATGATGAACAATCCCATGTGACTTTTTCTATTCCTATGATTCATTGTGCCTCCTGTATCTGGCTTCTTGAAAATCTATACAAGCTTGAGCCGGGAGTAACTTTTTCCAGGGTAGACTTTATCAAAAAGAAAGTTCAAATAAAATATTTGTCTAAAGAGACCAGTTTAAAATCTATTGTTAAGTTGCTGTCCCATATTGGCTATGAGCCCAGAATAAACCTTTCTGATCTGGGTGAAGAAAAAAGCCATAAGACCAATAAAAAGCTCATTTACCAATTGGCAGTGGCAGGATTTTGCTTTGGTAATATGATGTTTTTTAGTTTGCCTGAATATTTTTCAGAAACTGAATTGCTGGGTAATGGGTTTAGCCATCTTTTCAATTACCTGAATATTATCTTGGCTTTGCCTGTAGTTTTTTATTCTGCTACGGATTATTTCCGCTCTGCTTGGATCGCCATTAGGAATCGTTCTGTTAATATGGATGTGCCTATCGCACTGGGAATCATTAGTTTGTTTTCTTACAGTTTGTTTGAGATCTTTATTTCAGGACAGGAGGGCTATTTGGATACACTTGGAGGATTGTTGTTTTTTCTTTTGGTGGGGAAATATTATCAACAAAAAACATTTGATACCCTTTCTTTTGATAGAGACTATAAGGCTTATTTCCCCATTGCAATTACTAAAATGATCAAGGATCGTGAGCAAGTAATTCCTTTAACTAAGCTTAATGTTGGTGATATAATTAAAGTTAGAAATGAAGAATTAGTGCCTGCAGATAGCATATTATTAGAGTCTGAGGCCTCGATTGATTATAGTTTTGTGACTGGTGAGGAAATACCCATTCCTGTGAAGAAGGGTGAACTTATATATGCTGGAGGAAGACAAAAAGGTGCAGCCATAACGCTGGCTGTTCAGAAATCCCCTTCTCAAGGATATTTGACAGACCTTTGGAACAATGAAGCTTTTTCAAAGGATGAGCAAGAAGACTCCTTGGCTTCGATGGCAAATCGAATCAGTGGAAAATTTACTTTCACAGTACTTTTGATTGCATTTGGAGCATTGTTATACTGGAGTTTTAATGATATTTCGCTCGGAGTCAGGGCTTTTACTTCTGTATTAATAATTACTTGTCCCTGTGCTTTGGCTATGTCCACTCCTTTTACCTTAGGGAATGTGATGCGGATATTTGGTAAAGGGGGTTTTTATTTAAAGAATACCCAAGTGATCGAAAAACTTGCAGGTATCAATACCCTTGTCTTCGACAAAACAGGGACACTAACTGCCCCTTCCAAAGCAAGGGTGAGCTACCATGGCGAAAACCTTACAGAGGAATCGAAAAGTATGGTAAAAGCTTTGGTGAATTTTTCTGTCCACCCATTGAGTAACAGTATCAATCAATGGTCAGGAAATGTAAAGCCTGTAACATTGGACAATGTGGAAGAGATTCCTGGGAAAGGATTACAGGCGAGTTATAAGTCCAAAAGCATAAGCTTGGGTTCCGCATTGTTTTTAGGTGTGGGGTCCATAGATAAAGTGAACAATATAGGCAATGAGGTACATCTTGTCATAGACGGCATGCATTGGGGTGTTTTTCGAATTGCAAGTAGTGTTAGAGAGGGGATAGAAAAAATGGTTCCGGAATTGGCTAAATCTTATGACATTCATTTGCTTTCCGGAGATCATAACCATGAAGAAGATTATTTGAAACAGGTTTTAGGAGAGAACGTATCTATGCATTTTCAGCAATCCCCCAAAAGTAAATTGGCGCATATCCGGAGGATGGAAAATACCGGTAAGCATGTGTTGATGGTTGGTGATGGACTCAATGATGCTGGAGCACTTAAAGCAAGTGAAGTGGGAATTGCGGTAACTGATAATATCTCACATTTCAGTCCTGCAAGTGACGCAATTCTGGACGGAAAAAAATTAAGTTATTTGCCAGATTATTTGGATTTTGCTAAAACAGGGCGAAAGATTATCAAAGCCAGCTTTGGTTTGAGTTTCACCTACAATGCGGTAGGAGTCTTTTTCGCAGTTCAGGGATTGGTGAGTCCGGTGTTATGTGCGATTTTGATGCCTGCTAGCAGTATTTCTGTGGTTTTGTTTACAACAATTGCCACCAATTTTCAAGCGTATAGAAAAGGATTAAACGATAAGGAGATGATTCTATGGAAGTGATATTTGTTCTGATAGGTATAAGTTTAGTCATGGCTGGAGGCTTTTTATGGCTTTTTTTTAAAGCGATGAAAGGTGGGCAGTTTGATGACCAACATACACCGGCGATCAGAATACTATTTGACCAAAAAACGAAAAGTAAAGCGAATAAAAAAACACCTAAAAAAAAGAAGTGATATGTCAGGAACGACACTTGAAAAGTTTAGTTACGATAACAAGATCGTAAAATTCTTCGGCGCAGCCACCATGATATGGGGATTAGCCGGAATGCTGATAGGCTTGCTTGCTGCCACCCAGCTATTTTTACCCGAAGCAAATTTAGGCAATCCTTATACGACCTTTGGGCGGATAAGGCCCCTTCATACGAATGCAGTAATCTTTGCCTTTGTAGGGAATGCCATTTTTGCCGGCGTTTATTATTCTATGCCCCGCCTACTTAAGGCTCCAATGTGGAATAAAACCCTTAGTTGGATCCACTTTTGGGGATGGCAGGCCATTATTCTTTCTGCTGTAATTACGCTGCCATTGGGATTAACTTCATCCAAGGAGTATGCAGAACTTGAATGGCCTATAGATATTGCCATTGCCATCATTTGGGTAGCATTTGGTGCCAATATGATTGGTACTTTGATCAAGCGACGAGAAAAACACATGTATGTAGCCATTTGGTTTTATTTGGCTTCGTTTGTAACCGTAGCAGTATTACACATTTTCAATTCCCTAGCTTTACCGGTATCCTTTTTTAAAAGTTATTCAGCATACGCAGGTGTGCAGGATGCCTTGGTACAATGGTGGTATGGACACAATGCGGTAGCATTTTTCCTTACTACTCCTTTCTTGGGATTGATGTATTATTATTTGCCAAAGGCAGCTAACAGACCTGTATTCTCCTATAAGCTCTCTATCGTCCACTTCTGGTCCCTAATTTTCCTATATATCTGGGCAGGTCCTCATCACTTGTTATATACCGCTTTGCCTGAATGGGCCCAGGTTTTAGGTGTTGCATTTTCAATTATGCTACTTGCTCCAAGTTGGGGTGGGATGGTTAATGGGCTGCTCACACTTAGAGGTGCATGGGATAAGGTTAGAGTAGACCCTGTGTTAAAGTTTATGGTGGTGGCTGTTACAGCCTATGGTATGGCTACCTTTGAAGGCCCATTACTTTCTATTAAAAGTGTAAATGCCATTGCTCATTATACAGATTGGATCGTAGCTCACGTGCACATTGGTGGATTGGGATGGAATGGATTTCTAACTTTTTCCATGCTGTATTGGTTATGGCCAAGAATGTGGAGAACCAAATTGTTTTCCGTTAAATTGGCCAATACTCACTTTTGGTTGGGAACCCTTGGGATATTGTTTTATGCCTTGCCAATGTATGTGGCAGCCCTTACCCAAAGTTTAATGTGGAAAGAATTTGCAGATACAGGGCGTTTAGCCTATCCTAACTTCTTGGAGACAGTTATTCAGATAGTACCAATGTACATGCTTCGTGCATTCGGAGGTTTACTTTACCTGAGTGGAGCCATATTGATGGTGTATAACCTAGTGAAAACTGCAGCTGCAGGATCCTTCTTAGAAGAAGAGGAAGATGAAGCACCGGCTTTGGCAAAACACGTGGAAGAAAAGAACGAATTCTGGCACAGGGCCTGGGAAAGAAAACCTGTATTTTTCACCATTTTGGCTACAATAGCTATTTTGATAGGAGGAATTGTAGAGATTATTCCTACTATATTAGTTAAGTCCAACGTACCTACTATAAGTAGTGTAGAGCCATATACGCCACTTGAGTTGCAGGGTAGGGATTTGTACATTGCCAATGGTTGTGTAGGCTGCCACTCTCAAATGATTCGTCCATTTAGGTTTGAAACTGAGCGTTATGGAGAATATTCCAAAGCAGGTGAGTATGTTTATGACAGACCATTTTTATGGGGATCCAAACGTACAGGTCCAGACTTACATAGGGTAGGGGGGAAATACCCCGATAGCTGGCATTATCACCATATGGTAGATCCAAGAAGTATGTCGCCGGGATCTTTGATGCCACCATATCCTTGGATGACCACCAATATTATGGATCACAGCAATATTGGAGCGAAGATAAGAACCATGCAAAAATTAGGTGTTCCATATGAAGAAGGTTATGATGAAAGGGCTATGGAAGACCTGCAAAGGCAAGCCAAAAAAATTGCAGGAAATTTAAAGGAGTCAGGAATCGAAGTGTTACCGGATACGGAGATTATAGCCTTGATTTCTTATCTGCAGCGATTAGGAACTGATATTAAAAAAGGTGGATCCGGAAACGAATAAACTAGAAAGAAATGAAAAAAAATATTTTAAGCTCAATGGAGAATATTGAGATTTACCCAATCATTTCCTTATTGATATTTGTTATTTTCTTTATCGGAATGTTTTGGTGGGTCTTAAAAGTAGATAAAACTTATGTGGACCATATGAAAGAAATGCCACTCAATGATGAACCTCAAAACGATAAGTCGAATGAAAAACTTTAAACTGATTGGAGTCACCCTGATGTGTTTGTTAATGGCAGTGCCCGGCTTTGCCCAAGAAGCAGAAACCAGCTTCTTGGCCCAAATGCAGCAGCTCGATAGCAATACCTTGCTTTTGCTAGCCATAATTGCTGTCGTTTTGCTTGTCATAGTGGTTATTGTTGCGGTGATGGTTTATATGCTGTCCTTTCTAATGACAATAATGAGAAAGGAAAACCCTGCTTTGGCAGCAGAGCCTTCCTGGTGGGAGTCGTTTAAGACCAAATATGTTGTTGGTAAAATGAAACCAATTGCCGAAGAGAAAGATATACAGCTTAACCATAGTTATGACGGAATTGTGGAACTGGACAATTTCATGCCTCCTTGGTTAAAATATGTATTTTACCTTACAATTTTCTCAGCAGTAGTTTATTTTCTGAATTACTCTGTATTAGGAATAGGAAAAACACAAATTGAAGAATATGAGGCATCATTGGAGGAGGCGGCACTTGAAGCAGAAGCTAGAGGAGCGATGATGCTAACTTCCATAGACGAAACCAATGTAGAATTGGATACTTCTACCCCCGCGTTGGAAGCCGGTGAAGAATTGTTTACCGGGAATTGTGCGGCCTGTCATGCCATGGATGGTGGAGGTGGAGTTGGTCCAAACTTAACCGATGAGTATTGGTTGCATGGGGGAGATATAAAAAGTGTCTTTACCGTGGTCAAATATGGTGTGGTTGAAAAGGGGATGATTCCTTGGCAAGATCAGTTGAGCCCTGAGCAAATGCAGCAGGTATCAAGTTATATCTTGTCACTACAAGGAACTTCACCCGCCAATCCAAAAGATCCTCAAGGAGAAAAATATGAACCCACTATCGAGGAACCGGTAGATGCTTTGGGTGAGGAAGAGTTGGGTGTAGAACCTGCTGAATAAAGCCAAAAGGTCGGGTTTGAAGCTTTTTCAGACCCGACATTTATCATAAAACAAGAGAATTATGGCTGTTAGAAATGAAAATCTAAATCCGGACAAGTTTAGGGATGCACTTGGAACTGTGAATCAGGATGGGAAAAGACATTGGGTTTTTCCCAAAAAGGTTTCCGGAAAATTCTATCAATACAGGACCTATTTTTCATGGCTACTCCTAGGGATTTTGTTTGCAGGGCCTTTCATTAAAGTAGATGGTCGACCTTGGTTGCTATTCAATATTTTTGAACGCAAATTCATAATTTTTGGAGCTGTTTTTTGGCCCCAAGATACCCATTTGCTGATTTTTTTATTGCTTATTTTCTTTGTCTTTATTATCCTATTTACGGTAGTTTTCGGGAGGGTGTTTTGTGGTTGGGCTTGTCCCCAGACACTCTTTATGGAAATGGTTTTTCGCAAAATAGAGTATTGGATAGAAGGGGATGCCGGCCAGCAAAGAAAGTTGGATGCTATGCCTTGGAATGCAGAAAAAATAAGGAAAAAGTCCATCAAAATGGCCATTTTCATTTTTATTTCTCTGCTCATTTCACATACTGTAATGGCATACCTTATAGGTATTGACGAGGTGTTGGAAATTGTTTCTTCTCCTCCTACAGAGAATTTGGCTGGGTTTTTCGGCCTCTTGGCTTTTACCGGGATTTTTCTTTTCGTTTTCTCATGGTTTAGGGAGCAGGCATGTATTGTGGTTTGTCCCTATGGACGTCTTCAAGGTGTATTGCTGGACAATCAATCCATCAATGTAACCTATGATTATAAAAGAGGGGAGCCACGGGCTCCCATAAGAAAGAAAAAGGTAGAAGAAAAGCCTGCTGGTGATTGTGTGGACTGTACCTTATGTGTTCAGGTTTGCCCTACTGGAATTGATATTAGAAATGGCGTACAAATGGAGTGCGTAAACTGTACGGCCTGTATGGATGCTTGTGACGACGTCATGGAAAAAGTGGATCGTCCCAAGGGCTTGATCAGATATGCTTCTGAAAATAGTATTCTTACCGGAACATCTAAATTGCTTACGGGAAGAGTGAAAGCCTACTCCGGAATACTCTTGTTGCTGATTGTAGGCTTTGTCTCTTTATTAGCTACTAGGGAAGATTTAGGTGCCACAGTGACCAGGTTTAGGGGAATGACCTACCAAGCCAGAGAGGGGGCTCAAATCAGTAATCTATATGAAGTTACCTTAATCAATAAGACCTTTGATGAACAAGAGGTTACTTTGGTGCCTGATGATCCTACATTTACCTTAGAAAAGGTGGGACATACCGATTGGCATCTCGAAGGACAGTCAAAGATTGAAGGTAGGTTTTTTCTGGTTAAGCATCAGAAAGACATGAAAGTACCACAACAAAATGTGGACCTTTTGTTGCAACAAAACGGGATAACCATAGATCGGATTTCGACGAGTTTTATGGGCCCCGTTGGAGAATGACAATATTTAAAGAATAGATATGAATTGGGGAAATGGGATTTTACTATTGTTACTTGTTTTTATTGGCTTGATGGTTACCTTGGTTACCATTTGCGTGAAGCAAGATGATATTCATTTGGTTACTGAGGATTATTATGCGGAAGAAATTAAATATCAGGAACATATAGATAGGGTAAGTAATACCCAGGCTATAGAAGGGAAGGTCATGCAATTTGATGCCCTTAGCAAGACGCTTCAATTCAAGTTGCCGATTGGGGCCAAAGGAGAGTTGCACTTATTTAGGCCTTCGGATGCGCGGATGGATAAGAAAATTCAGGTTGAAATTAAGGACACTGAATCCAACGTTTTGAATCTGAATGATTTAGAGCCGGGTTATTGGAAGGTAAAAATGACCTGGGAAGCAAATGGGGTAGCCTATTTTGAAGAGAAGAAAATAGATATTTAAATGATTTGGACAGCCTTTATATGGGGTTTGCTTGGCTCATTTCACTGTGTTGGTATGTGTGGGCCTATTGCTTTGGCCTTGGCAGGGAAAGATAGAAACAAGTATTTGTTTAATAAATTACTCTATAACTCAGGTAGGGCCATTACTTATTCCTTATTAGGTGGATTGGTAGGAATGCTGGGTTTTTCTTTGTCTCTGGCAGGTGTACAGCAATGGGTTTCCATTGTTCTCGGGCTGAGCATTATTGCCTTGGCTTTTTTTTATAAAGAATCTGAAAAGTGGATAAGCGGATCCACATTTTCGAAATCATTGATAAAGCTAAAAACACAATTGGGAAAATCCATAAAAAGAGGTGGTAGTAAAGCTTTTTTTCTAACCGGATTATTGAATGGCTTCCTTCCTTGTGGAATGGTATATATGGCCTTGATGGCTTCCTTGGCATTTCAAAGCCCAATTTATGGAATGGCTTATATGTTCGTCTTTGGTTTGGGTACTTTTCCTGTGATGATTTTGCTTATGTTTTCAAAGGATGTCTTCTCTTTGAATTTTAGGATGAAAATGAATAAGGCTATGCCCTATTTTGTGATGTTTATGGGAGTCCTATTTGTTTTAAGAGGTATGGGTTGGGGAATACCTTATTTGAGTCCCAAGCTTGGACTGCCAACTGCCCATGCCACAGAACTCCTAGACAGTGATATTACCCATTGTGAATGATGGGAAATCATGTTCTTGCCGGATAATACTCCTGAATACAGATAATGAAATTGATACTTAAATAGGGGGGCATTTGTTCAAATGGTTCATTTCCACCCGTTTCACTAATAGATTTTTCATTCATTTTGCTATTGGAAGTATCCGCATAGGTCATCATTGTATAGGGAGGCCAAAAACGTTGGCTTTAACTTGACTAAGGGCCATATAATTGTTCTCGGGATTATTGGAATTGGCTTTTATAGAGTTTGATCATAAGGTATGGGAATGAGCAGGTAGGTTATTTTTTCTAATTGACAGGTTTCCTGACCACCATTTTCACCGTTCTTTTTAGGACTAAGCCCTAGGCCGGACCCACTTCCAACCGGCATTCTTCCTCTTAAGTCCGGTAAAGCGAATGTAGTCTTACTATCTCCTCCATACATATTGCCCAATATTGAAAATAAGGACTGATTGTCTTTGATTGACATTTTCCTTCCATCACATGGCGCAGATCCTTGGGGAGTGAAATTGCCGGCAAACATTTTTATTACTCCTATGTACTCTTCAAACATATTTGAATTGATTCGTTAATTTGTTGATTGGTAAAATAATCAAAATATATTTTTAAAAGTAGGTTAAAGTGTGTTTTTGATTCGGTTTATTGGTTAATAATCCATATAAAAGTATTACTTACCCTGTTTTTGTACCATAAACCGCATTTACATTTTTTGAGGACTAATATTGGATGGAAAAGGGTTGGAGTTTTTTTTTGTGAATGGAAGTTGTTGGTAGATTAACAGCCTTAATTAATTATATAGGATTTCCTGTAGGATAATTCACAATTAATTTTTCTATTGCCTTATGCTGTTATTGGCACAGGTTTTTGGTGTTACTGATTAGCTCTTTGATGAAATAGTGGGCTTAGTTTGAAATTTATTGCCTTACTTTTTGTATTTTGTTTAACTCGGATAATGTAAAGGGATTTCCTAAGCTTTCTCAGGGAGGGTTGTAATCACAATAAAATCAGGCTGTTTGTATGGCTTAATATAGCATTGTTATGGTTTACCACTCTTTCGATTAGTAGGGTTGAAAACAGCAAGGAAGTGGCTGAGCTTGAAGTGAATCCAGCACGTAATAGATTGTGTATTACATTTTTTGAGTTTATATTAAAAGATTAAAGGATGTAAACCATGAATAAATTTATCAGCTGTGTCTTATTGTTTGTCATCATTAATTCAATACATGCACAACAAATTGAGAAGTACCTAATCGAGACAGAAATTGGGGATATTGAACTTGAAGTGTATCCGGAGAAGGCCCCAATCACTGTAGAGAATTTTCGTGCTTACGTTGAAAAAGGACTTTATGCGAATTCTAGTTTTTTCCGGGTATGTACACCGGAAAACGAAGCAGATAGAGAGATTAAAATAGAAGTAATCCAAGGTGGGAATGTTCCTGACAGTTTATTGTTGGCTCCAATACCCATAGAAACAAGCGAAGAAACAGGTGTTAAACATAAAAATGGAACCATATCCATGGCCAGATTAGGACCTAATACTGCGCAAAGTTCTTTTTTTATTTGTATTAATGCACAACCTGAACTGGATTATAAAGGAAAAAGAAATCCGGACGGGTATGGTTTTGCTGCTTTTGGTGCGGTTACCAAGGGAATGGAGCTGGTTAATGAAATTCAATCCGGAGAAGAAGTTGACCAATACCTTATTGATCCGATAAAAATACAATCCATAAAAAGAATGAATTAAATGGTATTTATTCATAAGGAAAGGAATTATATTTTATAAATATCTATAAATACAGTTGAAATAAAGATAAAAATGCTTTATTTGGTAAGTAAAATAAACCCAAATATTGCTATATGTTAATCTTTGTTTTGATTCTATTGGTGCTGGCCATTATTGTGGTAGCGATCATTAAATTTGAAATTCACCCTTTTCTCGCCTTATTCACCGGAGCCATTCTATATGGACTATTGGCAGGAATGCCTACAGCCTTAATTATTAGCTCCATTACCGAGGGGTTTGGAGGAGTCTTGGGGAGGATAGGTTTACTGATCCTTTTTGGGGTTATTATAGGTACTTTTCTGGAGAAATCGGGAGGAGCTTTTGTCATTGCAAAAAAGGTGCTGTCCTGGGTGGGACAAAAATCAGTGATGCTTGGAATGATGATTACCGGATACATCTCCTCTATTCCTGTATTTGGCGACAGTGCCTTTATCATGTTAAACCCAATCAATAAATCACTGTCCTTTAAAGGGAAGTTGCCATATGCCGCAACAACCGTAGCCTTAACTTTGGGGATTACTGCCACACATTCATTGGTGCCACCCACTCCGGGACCTATAGCTGCCGCAGGTATCTTGGAAGCTGATTTGGGACGGATAATTTTATTTGGTGCGATTATCAGTGCTTTGGGACTGATACCTTGCTACTACTTTTGCAAGTATTGGGTTTCAAAGATTCATTTAGAACCGGTCTTTGCCAAAGTGGACAAATTAGGTTATTCAGGGAAAAGCCCTTCGCTGGGCAAATCTTTTATGCCAATTATCATTCCTTTGGTTTTGATAATTTTATCCTCTATTGCTGCATATCCAACCAAACCCTTTGGGGAAAATCAATTCACCTCACTTATTTTGTTTATTGGTAACCCAATAATTGCTTTACTTTTAGGCGCTTTTTTGGCCTTTAGTTTGCCCGAAAAATTGGACAAAAAAGTACTGTCTTCTGCGGGTTGGTTTGGGGAAGCATTGTTGATAGGTGCACCTGTGATACTCATCACAGGTGCTGGAGGAGTTTTTGGTAAAATGTTGCAAAATTCCGGAATTGCTGATCAGATTAGTGGTCTGATGAGTAGCGGACATTGGAGTTTATTCCTTCCTTTTGCCATGGCTTTTGCTTTGAAATCTGCCCAAGGTTCATCAACCGTTGCCTTGGTGACTACAGCCTCTATTATGGTTCCTTTGATGCCCGCATTGGCCTTGGATACTGAGATAATGCGCGTATTTACTGTTTTGGCTACAGGGGCAGGGGCCATTGCCGTATCCCATGCCAATGACAGTTTTTTCTGGGCCATGACTCAATTGTCAGGAATGAATATCAAACAAGGCTACCAGTCACACAGTTTGGGTACCCTTATTTTATCCATTACTTCCATGGTTATTATATTCTTTTTGGCCAATATATTGGCATAGGCTTTTACAAGATTTCCTTATGGGCTATTTGGCTGTCCATCCTCCGTCCACGGTAAGAAAAGATCCAGTCATGTAATTGGCTGCTTCACTGGCTAAGAATATTGCAGCTCCTTGAATTTCTTTGAGTTCCCCCCATCTTCCCAAGGCTGTAGCTCCAATAATAAACTCCTTGGTAGCCGGATCATCGGCAACCGGTATATTCATTTCTGTGAGGAAAGGCCCCGGGCAAATCGCATTAACCTTAATATCAAATGGCGCCAACTCTATACCCAAAGCTCGGGTCATTTGGACCACAGCGCCTTTACTTGAAGTGTAAGGTGTGCGATTGGCCAAACCTACAAGACCTAAGGTGCTGGCCAAATTTATTATTTTCCCTGAATTTTGAGCCTTCATATGGGGGATAACGGAGCGAATACATAGCCAAGAACCAGTGACATTTACTTCCATTACTTTATTAAAATCCTCCAAACTTACCTCATCAATCGCCCCTCTAATGTTTATTCCGGCACTGTTTATCAAAATATCGATGCTACCAAATGCTTCTATTGCAAAAGTAGCCATGGCATTGGTTTGGTCTTCCTTCGAAATGTCAGCAGCAAAAGCCAGCGCCTTTACCCCGTAGGTTTTGGCGATCTTATCAGCTATAATATGGCCGTCTTTTTCATTCCTATTCACAATTAATAGATTCGCTCCGGCAGAGGCAAGTCCTGCTGCCATGGCAAGGCCTAAACCTTTGGATCCACCTGTGACAATGGCTGTTTTTTTACTAAGATCAAATAATTTAATTCCTGGTAAGCTGTCTAACATGTTTTTTAATTTATAGGTTTAAATTTTCTTTACTGTATGATAATGAAGTCAATACATTGTATTCTTCTTTGGCCAATAAGGCCTCAGGTTCCAAAGAATTGATATTGGGAAGCTTTTCTTTTCTACCATTTACCCAAGTAAGCATTGCTGCCAATTCCGAGGCCGGCACTTGTTGAAGCGTGGCCCAATAATCAGGAGTCAAACAGGGGATAAGCAACGGGTTTCTTGTAATCATTTCGAGATTAAAAGTAATTGTCGGATTATGCGTTTTGCAGGTGTCAACAATATGTTTCAATGCCAAGCAACCTTCTCCTAATGGGACTTCAGACAATTGAAATCCCTCTTCATAAGGAGCTACAGCCATGTCTTTGACATGTGTAGTGAAAACATAGGGTGCCAGTAGTTGGAGGGTATGTTCAGGCTGTTCCATTAAAGCAATGCTGTTTCCAAAGTCCAAGGTAACCCCAATCCATTCACTTGATATTTTTTTTACCAAATGAACCAATTCATCAGATCGCCAATCTTTGTGATTTTCAATCGCCAATTTGATTTTATGCTTGCTTAAAATTGGTACTACTTTTCCTAGCATTCTTGTGGCCTCTGTTTTGAAGGATATAAAATCTTCTTCTGTATGGATAGCTTCATATCTTCGAGGTCCTAAACTTACGGTTCTCAATACCTTGACTCCGGCTTCCTTTGCTAGGATTAGTTGCTTCTCAAAATCCGGTAGATCAATCTCCTTCTTTGGCATTCCAATAGATCCTTCAAGGTACATGCCAAGCTTTTCTCTTTGATCTCTTATTTTTTTTGAGAAATCAGTTGACCAACCTTTGACGCCAACTTGGATGCCTCCAGCACCGATTTTATGGCAATGGTTAAGCAATTCACCGGCATTTTTAAAGCCCGGATAAAGGCTGCTTTGATAAGAAGAATGCCATCTTTTTCCGTAAGAATGAACGACAATGCCCAATTTTTCCTTCCCGAAAATACCAGGAAGATCAGGGATGCTCATGGCCAATAAACCCATGCCTGCAGTTTTAATAAACTTGCGACGCTCTTTTAAAAAATTTGGGACTGTTGTAGGTAGGGGGGGTGGGTTCATGCGTTTTTAAGGTTTGTTTAGCGGGTTTATTGGTGGCTCATATTGTAAAAGATCCTTTGGTTTCCATGGCAAAACTCTGCCTTGTGTTGAAAGTCTTAATTCTGCAATTGTACCACTCTTTACAGCCGGTGCATTATTGTTCCATTCATTTCTAATATAGGTGAGTATATTTGCTATCCTACCATTGTCTAAACTAGCCATGGAAGGCATAACGGGTAAGATTTCCGGGCTTTGGTATTGAACCCCATTGACAGTTAATGGGCCTTCTAATCCATGGATTAAAATCATGGCAAGTCGCGTTTCATTTCCTGTAACCCACTCAGAATTGTTTAATGGTGGCCCCATTCTTTTTACGCCTTCACCATCTTCTCCATGACAACCTGCACAAGTACTTACATAATACTGTCTACCTTTAGCAAAGGATGCCTTCTCACTATTTGTCAAGAGGAAGGTGCTTTTAAGGCTGTCCACTTCATTTATTTTGCCGGGCCAGTCAAACAAGTTATTTAATTGACTGATGTTTAAATTACTTTTTTCAAAATCAGTACTGGTCGAGAACCTTGGTGCTGTGGAAAGCTGAATGGGCGATTTTTTATGTTGGGAAGCAGCCACGGACATGCCCCTAAAAATAGCCGATGACTTCCAGTCATCGGACGGTGCGCTTTTATCTAAAATTTGTACCAACTTTTGCATTTCCAGTGGTTCATACTTGTTGCTGATGGCTGTAGTCAACATTTCAATAAAAATGGCTTTTGAACTTGTTTTGTTTTGCCATGTTTTTTGCCTTATTAGTAACTGCAAAAATGCAAATTCACGATCATACAAGCTACTGAGTGCCGCATCCCTAAATATAGGCTCATCAATCTTTTGTTCCAAAATAGCCAAGAGAACCTTAAAATTAAACTTTGGAGAAAAACTGCCTGAACTTAATACCAATTGGAGATTTATTTCCGGAATATTAGTTTTCACTATTTTGAGCATGGCATTTTTCAGGGCCTCTTTGACACTTGAATTATTTGCAGAAACCTGTTCTGCAAGACGTAGGGCATGGATAGTAACTTGTGGTGATTTAATTTTATCTTTTCTCAATAGGAGGATGATAACCTTAGCATCTAATTTCTCCATGCCTTCCAAAGTCCATAAGGCATGGATTTGTGCCAAAGGATACCTGTCATCTAAGGCCAGCTTTTCTAAACTTTCTACTGTGTTATTGTCATTTTTTTCTACTAACAGCCTTTGTGCCATATCTCTATGCCAGCCGTTAGGATGTTTCAGCTTTTGAATGAGCTCGTGGCTTTTTAATTCAGATAGTTTTGGCGCTGTTTTGTTTTTTTGGTTTTTTCCGCTTATCCGCCATATTCTGCCATAATGAGTAGGCAATTCAAGTTTTCTATTGATTGTTATCTCTTTTAAATAAGGAGAGATATAGGCAGCATGTTGGATTAGGCCACGGTACATGTCGGTAATATATAAGGCACCATCAGGACCTGAAGTTAAACTCACAGGCCTAAACCGCTCGTCTTGAGAGGCAATCACAGACCGGCCTTGATCGGGCGAGGTGGTTTGGATAAAAATCCCATTCTCCTTAACCCTATTCCTTTTAATTAAATTTCCGGAAGGTTCACAGATAAAGACATTTTCTGAATATTGTTGTGGAAGCCCATTACCCCTAAAGTAAAAGGGAGAACATGCTGATGTAAATTCCTTCAGCCTATTTTTTTCATCCAATGTTCCGGGAATATAACCTCTGTTGATGGCTAAATTCTCCCTAACGGGAAAAATTTCACGATCCGCGGTAAGACCTTGGTCGATCCCTGAGGTGCTGCTATGGTTAAGGTTTCTATTAAAATAGTTTGGGGGTACAAGATCTGCATGCAAAGGCGACCAATTGTAATTGTAGTAAAGCCTTCCATAATTATCCTGGCTAATGCCCCATTGACCTCGAAATTCAGTGCTGTCTTTAATCCATTTTTGACCTATAAGCTTATATCGAAACCGAGATTTTGCATTGTAATACCAATTGTCAATTCCTCTCAATAAACCGTTGCCGGCATGTTCAGGTAAATTACTTCCTGCATAATCAGGGTCTACCAATATCTTGGTATCGGCCACCAAATCACCATCCAGGTCCTGAGTCCACCATAGGGCCATATTTTCAGCCACTAAGGCACCGTTGGTTACAGTGGCAAGTGCTCTTGGTAAGATAAGGTTATCTAGATAAATGGTTTTTTTGTCCATTTCCCCATCCCCATTTATATCTTCCAAGATTGAAATCCTGCCATTCGGTGCTAGTTCATCATACCCGTCTATGCTATTCATAAAACCTCGCATCTCAACTACCCAAAGTCTTCCCTTTTCATCAAAACTTGTAAAAACAGGGTCTTCAACCAAGGGTTCAGCTGCCACAAGTTGTATCGAGAGGTCATTATTTAATTCAAATTTGCTAAGTGCTTCTTGTATTGAAAGTACAGGGGAGGGTTCATTCTTCTCTTGCGTGTTACAGCTGGTGCTTAAAAAAAATATTATACACACCAATTTCAGGACGGAAGGGCTTAAACTGTATGAGCAATATTTAAACAATTTCTTAATAAAAGGGTTATTTGGGTGTGATTTTTGTGGTTATTTGGTAAATATAAAATTTTAACTTTAAAAATAAATAGAATTTAGTATGTAACAGTTAAAAATTTCACGATATGCAATTTTATCAGAAGTTAGTGTGTGTTTTTAGATAGTCAAAGGCTGGTAAAAACCTATAAAAAGTGAAATTTTACCGATGGAGGAATTCTAATTTGAATATTGCTTGCCCTTTATACTTAAGAAAATCAATGATTGTAGTGTGATAAGGAAGGATTCGATATAAATTTTAATTTCACATAATAAATGAATATTTAATTCCGTTTACCTTACCGTAAAAATTTTTTCTGCTAAATCTAAATATCATCTATAAAAGTTTTCTTTATGAGAATTAATATTAGTTAAAATATTTAAATATAAATATAGATCAACACTTAGGTTACATTAATGTAATGATTATTTTTTATCGGTTGATTAAATTAAATAGTTTATATTCAACTGTATTAAATATAAATTTTGTGTAATCTTCAAAAACAAAATTTAGTGTTGTTTTTGAAGATGGCTAGAAGGGAATAGTATTGTTTTTTAAAGGTAAAGTATTATTGGTATAGGATTTGGTTTGATTTAGTAATTAATTTGCAGATTTAAATCAATTTCAAATAATTGGCTAAAATTTTTTTCCTTAAATTAAAAAATCATATTATTGCTTAAGTCGTTTGATTAATTATTTTTTTTGTATGTC
This sequence comes from Cyclobacterium sp. 1_MG-2023, assembly GCF_030546805.1. Lineage (GTDB taxonomy): Bacteria > Bacteroidota > Bacteroidia > Cytophagales > Cyclobacteriaceae > Cyclobacterium. The sequence continues at coordinate 32,200 of NZ_JAUOPC010000003.1, forward strand.
TATTTTGTAATAAATAATAATTAACAGAAAAAGATAGCCCATTATGCCAGTACTACCATTTGCCTCAGTAAGTCCTTTAGCGTTTTTTGGAACCAGCGTGCATTCAGAGGACAGTTATCCGCAATGTTTTTCACCGGAAAATTCTTTATAAGTTAAACAATGGTTGCCCTTATCGGTTAAATCATTTGAGCTTTGTTTATACAATGTGCTCTTAATTTATATTAAATTAATTTATACTAAACCTAAAATTTACTTATGTTAAAAATTTACAAGTTATGCAGTTTGGTACTGTTGTCTTTGTTTGTGAGCACGGGCTTTGCCTTGGCGCAAATAGAGGTTTCGGGTACCGTCACGGACGACCTTGGGGATCCACTTCCCGGTGCAGCCGTATTAGTAAAAGGTACATCGAATGGTACTGTAACAGACCTCGATGGTAATTACACAATTTCAGTAGCCAATCAAGAATCCACCTTGGTCTTTTCTTTTTTGGGATTTAATAATGTGGAGGAAGTGGTTGGAAGTAGGGCGTCAATCGATGTCACTTTAGAACAAGGATTAAGTGGTTTGGATGAAGTGGTTGTAACAGGTTACGGCTCTCAGTCCAGAAGAGAGATTACCGGTGCAGTTACTTCAGTCGATTCTGAGGAATTACTTGCTATCCCAGCCACAACATTTGCCCAACAGTTGCAAGGAAGGGCAGCGGGGGTGACCATTATCAATGATGCGACACCTGGAGGCGGAGCCACTGTACGAATTAGGGGATTTGGAACGATTAATAACAATGATCCCCTTTATGTAATAGATGGTGTGCCCACCCAAAGTCAAGGGAATTTAAACCCCAATGATATAGAATCAATTCAAATTCTAAAAGATGCCTCAGCTGCTTCTATTTATGGTTCTAGAGCTGCAAATGGTGTGATCATCATTACTACAAAACGAGGTAAAGTAGGGAAGCCAAGTGTTTCATTCAATGCCTATTATGGTATGCAAACATCCGATAGAGGCCCCGATCCTTTGAATGCAGAAGAGTTGGGAGAGTACCTTTATTTGGCCAATATTTATGGAAACCCAGGCAGTACACCCACACATGGTCAATATTCATGGGGGCCAAATGGCGAAGTAAGTATTCCTGATTATGTGTTTCCAAGTGGAGCCATGGAAGGAGATCCCGGAGTCGATCCAAGTTTATATGCATTGGAACCGGGAAATATTTACCCAATTACCAGAGCATCTGACACTGACTGGTGGGCTGAAACCACAAGATCTGCACCTATACAGAGCTATCAAGTGACAGCAAATGGAGGCACGGAGAATGGCAGGTATGCATTGTCATTGAATTATTTCAGTCAGGATGGTGTGGTAAATGATATAGGATATGACCGATATTCTCTTAGAGCCAATACTGAATTCAAAACACTGAAAAATAGATTAACGATTGGAGAAAATCTTTCCGTAACAGTCGGCAATAGAAAAGGTGGATTTGGTAATGGATCGAGAGGTAATAATGAAGAGCAAAATGCTGTATTTAGTGCCTCCCTGCAACACCCACTTTTGCCTGTATATGATATCATGGGCAACTTTGCAGGAAGTAGAGGAGCCAATTTAGGTAATAACTATAACCCTGTGGCCTTCTTGGAAAGGGCGAAAGACAATAGGAATTTAGAATTGAGGGTTTTTGGAAACATTTATGCTCAGGTAGACCTTACGGACAATATTTATGTAAGGTCAAGTTTTGGTGTGGATGCTAACAATAGGAGAGCCCGATATATAGGCCGTCCACAGCCTGAATATGTTGAGGGTAATTTTGTCAATAGCTCCACTGCAGAGAATGAATATTCTTATCAATGGGTATGGACCAATACGGTGAGTTATACAAAAACTTTCAATGAAGTGCATGCATTTGATGCTTATTTAGGTTTGGAGTCCATTAAAGAATTTGGAGAAATATTCGGCGCTTCCAGACAGAGGTTTGCTTTCGAAACCAATCCAATCATTTCTTATCTTGACCTAGGAGATCCAAATACCGCAACCAATTTTGGAAGAGTAGAAAGTGATTATCGACTGTATTCGCAGTTTGGAAAATTGAACTATTCTTATGATGGTAAATACCTCGTACAGTTTATTTTAAGGAACGATGGATCTTCAAGATTTTTAGCTGCTTCAAGAAATGCAACATTCCCCGCGTTTAGTTTGGGATGGAGGTTATCAGATGAAGCAGCAATAGCTGAAGCTTTACCTATTGTGTCAGACATGAAATTAAGGTATGGTTGGGGTAAGACCGGTAACCAATTGATAGGTGATTACAATGCCTATACAACCTACAGGTCCAATATTTTCAACGCAGGTTATCCTATTGATGGCTCAACCACTACACCATCCCTTGGTTTTGATGCACAGCGCTTTGGAAATCCAAATGCAAGGTGGGAGACTACTACCTCAAATAATATTGGTTTGGATATTGAGTTGATGAATGGAAAGTATTTCTTCGAATTGGATCTTTGGAACAGGGTAACTTCAGATATGTTGTTTCAAACCCCGATAAATTACGGACATGGAGATGCTACTGCACCATTCTTTAACGTCGGTCAAATGACCAATAAAGGCATTGACCTAAACTTAGGGCTTGATGACACTGCTATGGGAGGAGATTTAAGTTATGGGATTTCTGCCAATTTCTCTATGTATAGAAACAATGTTGATAATTTGGCGGAGAATGAGGACAATGTATTGTTTGGTACTTCCACTAGAGTTCCCTCAGTAACCATCACCCAATCAGGGTATCCAATTTCTTCTTTCTTTGGCTACAATAACTTAGGTATATTCCAAACCCAAGAAGAGGTAGATGCCCATCCTGCTTATGGTAACTACAATGCTGTTGGTAAATTTAAAGTTCAGGATGTTAATGAAGATGGAGTGATTACCGATGCAGATAGGACCATCATTGGAAATCCTCACCCTGATTTTGTTTATGGAATAAATTTAAACGTAGGGTATAAAAACTGGGATTTGGCCATTTTTGGAAATGGATCAGTAGGGAATGATATATTTAATTATATCAATTACTGGACTGATTTCAATACTTTCCAAGGAAATAAATCAAAGACAGCTTTGTATGACGCTTGGCAGCCTAGTAATCCTTCAGGAACTTTCCCAATTATGGATATCAATGACCAGGTAAGTAGTCGACCTTCCAGTTATTTTGTTGAAGACGGTTCTTATTTTAGGATGAGAAATGTTCAGTTGACCTATAATTTGTCCGATGCTTTATTAAATAATATAGGCATGAGTAGGGCTTCAATTTATTTCCAAGGTCAGAACCTGTTTACCATCACAAAGTATTCAGGTACAAATCCTGAGATTCAGACAGGAAGTAACAATACCGTCGGGTTTGATGGAGGTTATATGCCTATTTCCAGAAATTTGATTTTGGGAGTAAATGTTACGTTTTAATCAATCATAACATAAAGAAGCAAACAAATGAAACGAATATATTTAAAAATAGCTACAGCATTTGTACTTGGACTGTCCATTACTTCCTGCCAGGAAGAATTTTTGGAAACAGTGCCTCAGGGCCAATTCAGTACAGTAGATCTGGCTAATGCACAAGGGGTAGAGGGGCTACTATTGGGAGCCTACGCAATGATAGATGGATACGGACTGGATGGACAATCCGGATGGAATGGCACCATAGACAATTGGGTGTATGGAGGTGTAGTGTCAGATGACGCCTATAAAGGAACAGATGCAGGTGATCAGCCGGAACAGTCTTTCTTGGAGGCTTTTGATTTTCAGCCTACCAATCTTCACTTAAGAAATAAATGGAGAGCGGTTTATAAAGGAGTGGCTAGGGCAAATGATGTTTTGAACACTTTGAAAAAAGCTGAAGATGTGTCTGAGGCAAGGAGTGCTCAGATTATTGCCGAAGCAAGGTTTTTAAGAGGGTTTTTCCATATGGAAGCTAGAAAAATGTGGAGAAGAGTTCCTTATATTGATGACACTACCTTCGATTTAATTGATTTGGAGAGTAGTAAAGTGCCAAATGATAAAGAGATTTGGCCGGATATTGAGGCTGACTTTGAAGCGGCAATGAATACCCTGCCTGAATCCCAGGCAGATGTTGGAAGACCCACAAAATGGGCAGCACAAGCTTTTCTGGCCAAAGCAAAGATGTTTCAAGGATGGGACCAAAGCACCGGGGAAGCCAATACTACCGTACTAGCGGAAGCCAAGACGTTATTGGATGATATTTTAAACAATGGACCATTTTCATTGACCAATACTTTCGAAGAAAATTTTCTTGTGGGAAGAAGAAACAATGAAGAGTCGATTTTTGAAATTCAATTTTCTATCTCAAGTGCTACTACAGCTGCAGCCAATGAAGGAACTACTTTGAATTATCCCTATACAGATCCTTGGGGCTGTTGCGGATTTTACCAGCCTTCCCAAAACTTGGTAAATGCTTTTAAAACTTCCGAGGAGGGGCTTCCGCTTTTGGATACCTTTAACGACAGTGATGTTCCCAATGACCAAGGCTTGGCTTGGAATGATCCTTTTCAGCCTTATGAAGGTCCATTGGATCCAAGACTGGATCATACAGTAGGTAGAAGAGATGTGCTATACAAAGGGTATAAAATCCACGGTAGTGATTTTATCAGGGATCAGAACTATGCCGGGCCATATTCACCAATTAAGCATGTGGCAGAGCCGGAATTTTTCGGAATAGGTTCAAACCCACGTTTGTCGGCCAATAATTACAGGATCATGAGGCTGGATATGGTGATTTTATGGCTTGCTGAGGCTGAGGTAGAGCTTGGTAATCTGGAAAGGGCCAGAGAGCTCGTAAACATGATCAGAACTAGAGCAGCTAACCCAGATGGTTTTGTACCAAAAGCCATTCAAGGGGCTGAAAGAAATGACTATACAATAGTAGAAGGGGAGCCTGCTGCTAATTACGTAATATCAACTTATGACATGCCATGGACAGACCAAGATGTGGCAAGAAAAGCTGTAAGAATGGAAACAAGGTTGGAATTTGCTATGGAAGGTCATAGGTTCTTTGATTTACAGCGTTGGGGAATTGCTGCTGAAACCATGAATGAATACCTTAACGAAGAAGGTACCAAAAGGACTTACTTAAGCAATGCGAGTTTTACCAAAGGTGTACATGAATATTTTCCTGTGCCTTTAGAGGCGATTGAAAGATCCTTTAAAGAAGGATCACCTACATTGGTTCAGGATCCTGCATTCGATTAAATAATTGTTTTTGATAAAAAATAAAAAGGGTGGGGTTTCCTCACCCTTTTTTCTTTACAATTCTATGCTGTTCTAGACAAATCAATCCTTCTTTTCCGGGATTATGGGTAGGTTATATATTAAGCTAATGAATTTGGTTAGAGAAGAAACTATATTCGATAGATGCTTGGTGTAACCTCCAAATGCCCTGTAACATTTATCTTCATGAGAAGATTGATCAATTCATTTAGATTTAAACTGAGACCCTATGCCTTATACCATTTAAAATTAATTAAATTGGTAAGGCTTATCCAAAAGAATTTATGGTCGTGAAAAAATACTAACCAAGCTTTAAAAGTAAAAAACAATGGATGCTTCAATCGAAAAATTAATACCTCATCGATCTCCTTTTTTATTTGTAGATAAAATTATTTCCGCAAACGAGAAAGAAATCATCGGACTTAAAACCTTTGACAAAGCCATTGACAAAATGGCTACGGGTAGTTTTTCTGATTTTGATTTTATTCCCGGTATGATTTTAATTGAATCCATGGCACAATGCGGAGGTGCAGGAATTAAAAAAGCAGGACTTGCAGATGGCTTTTTTGGTCTGGTAAGTATGGACAATGTCCGATTTTTAAAAGGAGCCACTTACAATGAAGAAATTAAATACACCATCCGGAATATAAGAATTAGCAATAAGATTATTAAACAAAGTGGGATTGCCACTGTTCGGAATGCACCTATTGCAGAAGCTACTTGGGTTTGTGCACGAATAGATAATGCATAAATTGTAATAGGTTACTTCCTAGTTGAGTTTGAATTTGTCGGTGGTAATAAGGTCTAATTTTATTCACTCCTCCCAAAATAATTGCGCCTTATTCTCAAAATTTTTTAAGATTTAAACCTTGGGTATAAGGTGAAATCTTTTTGCTTTAGATGACTTTTGACTGTTTTTTAGCATTGATTTGTGTATTTGCAATGCGTAATCATTCCTTATATATTTTAAGGAGATGATTTTTAATAACCTTTTAAGGAAATGTCGACGGAGAACTCTTTGATTATCATTTATTTATAAATATTTATCGATTGACTTATGCATTATGGCTTTTTTTGCCAATTACTCATTTAAAATAAATCCGATTGCCTGACCACTTTTTACCAATTCCTTTCGTTTCATTAATAATAAAAATTGAAGACAACTGCGTAGAATATTTAATTTTCCATCGATTTAATAGGTATATTTGACCTTTTAATTAAATAATAGCTGAATGCCAAAGTTGATTAGGATCACTACTGTTCCCATTTCTCTCAAATTATTATTAAAAAATCAAATGAGTTACATGTCCAATGCAGGATTTGATGTACTTATGGTTAGTTCAGAAGGAAAAGAATGGTATGATGTTTCAAAAAATGAAAAAGGCATAAGGAAAGAAATCATCCCTTTTACCAGAAAAATTACTCCCTTAAAAGACATTTATTGTTTGTGGTTATTGTTCCGCTTGTTTAAGCGAGAAAAACCGGATATTGTGCATACCCATACACCAAAGGCCGGTTTGTTAGGGATGGTCGCCGCCTGGATGGCCGGAGTACCTGTAAAAATTCATACTTTGGCTGGGCTTCCCTTTATTGTGGAAAAAGGTAGGAAAGCAAAACTATTGTCTGATATTGAAAAAATTACCTACCGCTTTGCAGATGAAGTTTGGCCTAATTCTCAATCCTTAAAGGATTTTATCGTAAGTAAAAAACTAGTTCGGCCGGAAAAAGTGAAAATTATAGGTGATGGGTCCTCGAATGGGGTAGACCTAAAGGTATTTGACAGGAATAATTTACAGGAAAATCATTTGGTAGCAGCTACCATGCGAATTGTACCAGGGGAGGATGATTTTTTAATGCTAACAGTTGGTAGGCTAGTTAAAGATAAAGGGATTGCTGATTTAGTGGAGGCATTCCTCCAGTCTAAAATTGTAAATCGGTCAAAATTAATTTTATTAGGAGACTTTGAGCAGGATTTGAATCCTCTTGAACCGAAAACCATTAACCAGATAAAGGATCATCCAAGGATAGTACATGTGCCATGGACGGATCATGTAGCACATTATTTGGCCATTTGTGATGTTCTCATACACCCTTCTCATAGGGAAGGATTTCCCAATGTTCTTTTGGAATCAGGAGCCATGTGCTGTCCAATAATCTGTTCGGATATTCCCGGAAATACAGATTTAGTGAAACATAAAAAGACTGCCCTTGTTTATCAGACAGGTCTTGTTTCAGCATTGAAGGAGGCCATGGAATTTGCATTCGTTAAAAGAGCAGATATGCAGGGTTATGCGGAAAATCTTCACCAGAGGGTTGTGGAAAAATTTGACAGAAAATCTATTCAGAAAAATATTTTTAATGCATATAATCGCTTGTTAAATAACGAATAATGCACTTTAAATTTATTATTCTCATTTTTTTTCAAACCGTTCATATTTAGTTAATTTTGGAGGTGGTCATAAAAAGTTTTTACATGAAAAGACTGGTATTTCCGGTTTTAATTTTTATTTCAATTACTTCCTGTATAAGTAATAAGAGAATTAATTATCTTCAAAATTTAGAAGGAAATGAACCCATTGAATTGGATGAATTTATTCCTTTTGCTGATGTAGAATATGAGTATGTTTTACAGCCATATGATATTGTAGACGTAGATTTTGCTTCCTCCAATGAAGATTTATTGAAAGCCTTCGAGTTTCAAGGAGCCAATGCTGTAAGAACTGGTAGGGCTGGCGGAAATGGGAACATGGACATTTTTTACTTTTCAGGTTATTCAATAGATAAGGACGGATACATTCAAATTCCAAATTTGGAACCCATTAAAATTGCCGGTTTAACTGAACTGGAAGCAAGAGAAAAAGTTCAAGAGGCCATTGGGTTTTATTTCAAAGATGAAGTGCAGGTAAAGCTTAGAATTGGCGGCATAAGGTTTACCACCTTGGGAGAATTTAATAACGTAGGGCCTAAGATGATTCTAAAAAACCGAGCCACCATTTTTGACGCAATTTCAATTGCAGGAGAATCCAATATTCTGGCGCGTAAAAATGAATTGTTTTTAATAAGGCAGTATGATGGAGGCACCAAAATTCACCAAATCAATTTGAATGACAGGCAACTTTTGGCTTCCCCCTATTATTTTATTCAGCCCAATGATATATTGTATTTGCAACCGATGAATATTAGACAAATTGGTTCAGGAGAGAATTTGACAGGAAGCTTGCAGCTTGGAGTTTCCATTATTACCGCCTTGATGTTCTTATACGGTATTACCTCAGGGCTCTTTTAGTTATGGAAAATCTAGATCTTTCGCAATTTGACGAGCAGGAAAAGCCAATTGATATTAAGTATTACTTAATTAAATACTTTAGGTATTGGCCTTTGTATTTGGTTTGTATTTCAATTGGATTGGTCTTTGTATTCCTTTTTCACCGGTATACAGTTGAACGATATGAGGTAAGAGGGAGTGTCATGATCAAGAGCAACGCTTCCCCTGAAGTCAGAATACTTGATCGTTCAAATATTTTTTCCGGAGGAGAAAACCTTACCAATGATATTTTATTGTTTTCCTCTAAAAATCTGGCTTCTGAGGCTTTGAATAGCTTGCACTTTGATGTGAGTTATTTTGCCTCAACCAATATAAAGGAAATTGAACTTTACAAAAATAGTCCAATAAAGGTTGAAGTAGACTGGGAATACCCACAGATCGTCAATAAAAAGATCAGTATTAACATACTCTCAGATTCCACATTTATGTTGCTTTCCGGCGAAAACACTTTTTTTGATAGGTTTTTCACCAGCTATCAATACGTTGAAGAGGAAAGAGATATTTTCAATAAAGAGCTTAATTTTGGCGAAGAAATAATAGGAGATAATGCCAAATTTAAAGTTTTTTTACTTGACGATGCTCGGCAATACAACACCTATGAATTTTTACTTCACAATCCGGCATCCTTGGTGGATACGTATGCTAATGCCATTCAGGTAAAGCCACTTATCAATTATGGGACTGTGCTTGAGATCAGTACAGTTACTAAGATTGTAGAAAAAGGCAGTGATTATATCAATGCGCTAATGGACGCTTTTCTGGAATATGATCTCAAGGAAAAGAACAGGATTTCCGAAAATGCCTTAAAATTTATTGAAGAACAGCTATATATTGTTGAGGACTCCTTAAAGTCTGTGGAGGGTAGAATGCAACAATTTAAAGTAAGCAATAAAATGCTGGATGTGAACGCAGAGTTCGGAGGAGTGCTGAATAGTATTCAGGCTTTAGAAACCAACATCCAATCCATAGACTTTGAATTGGCCTATTACAATACCCTTAAAAATTATTTGATTACTAAAACAGATTCTTTTGAGGAAATTGTTGCCCCTTCTGTCGTGGGGATTGATGATCCACTTTTTAATGAATTGGTAGGTTCATTGGTAACCATTTCTCTAGAGCGCCGAAAGTTACTTTCTTTAGTTAATGAAACACACCCAGATGTAGCCGTTTTGGATCAACAGATCCATAGGTTGAAAGAGAATTTATTTGAGAATATCAAGAACCTCATCGCCAATACAGAAAGTAGAAAAAAAGAAAATCAGAAGAAATTAAATTCCTTTGATCAACAGTTTTCTAACCTACCCAAAGCAGAATCAGATTACACCAATATTTTAAGAGAATTCAAGCTGAGGGAAAATTTATATACCTATCTTCTTGAGAAAAGAGCGGAGGCCGGTATCGCCAAAGCGTCGAATGTACCCGATAACAGTATCGTGGACCAAGCCAAACGGGGTACTTTAATTTTTCCTAAAAAGACTCAAAATTACACCTATGCCATTGGATTAGGATTTTTTCTACCCTTAGGTTTTTTGGTGCTGTTTCACTACTTAAATAATAGAGTGATGGATCAGATCCAATTGAAGAGCCTCATGCGAATCCCTCTTTTAGGGACCATTGGCTACAGTGATAAGAATACCAATTTATTAGTAGCGGAGTATCCACGGTCTCTGGCCTCGGAATCATTTAGATCGCTTCGTTCGGCACTGTTTTATATAGCAAGTGAAAAAAAATGTAAGCGTGTCTTGGTTACTTCAAGTATTTCAGGTGAAGGTAAGACATACATTAGCCTGAATCTTGCTTCTGCAATGGCTTTGAGTGGGAAAAAGACATGTATAATGGGACTTGACCTTCGAAAACCCAAACTTGCAAAATACCTGGGTGTATCCAATAAAAAAGGACTTTCTACCTTTTTAGTGGATAAAGATAGGGAGGACGAGATTATTGTTAAAACACCTTATGAAAATCTTTACGTGGTCCCTTCCGGAGCGGTACCTCCCAACCCCGCTGAGCTATTGCTAAAGGATAAAATGGGCGAGTTTCTAGACCATTTGGAAGAAAGTTTTGACATTATTATTATGGATTGCCCTCCGGTAGGATTAGTTTCCGAAACCATGGATTTATTGCGTTTTTCGGATGTTAACCTTTATATTGTAAGGCATGATTTTACAAATAAAAATCACCTATTGATGATCAATGATCTTTATGCCAATGATCAAGTAAGGAATTTTTATGCCATTTTTAACGGATTAAAAAGTGGTGGGGATACCTATGATTTTAGCGGTTATAATTATGGTTATGGGTACAATTACTCTTACATGAGAAAAAATAGCTACGGGGATGGTTATTATGCAGAAGAAAAAGAACATAAAACTAGTTGGCTAGCAAAATTATTAGGAAAGTTTAAAGTTTAAACATTCTCGTTTTATCTCCGAAGGAAAGAGGGATGTGCTTGAAAGTTTTTTACTAATTACTTGAACTGGGCGTCTGATTTTTTTGAATTTTATGGTCGGAATTGGAATGGAAATTGTCCTAGCTTTTGTCAGGTAAACTGTACAAAGCTAGATTTGAAATTTTTACATACATATTATAATATCTTTTAATTATGGAAAAATCAATTTTGATTACAGGTGGAGCAGGGTTTATAGGCTCCCATGTTGTCCGACTTTTTGTAAAAAAGTATCCCAACTACAGAATTGTTAACTTGGATTGCCTGACCTATGCAGGTAATTTGGAGAATTTAAAGGACATTGAAGGAGAAAAAAATTACGTTTTCGCCAAAGCGGATATTAATAATGAGGAGCTATTAAAGGAGGTATTCAATGACTACCAAATTACTGATGTGATCCACTTGGCCGCAGAATCTCATGTGGACAGGTCAATCACCGACCCACTGGCTTTTGTGAAAACAAATGTAATGGGAACTGTTAACTTGCTCAATACAGCCAAAAATTTCTGGAAAGACAGAGAGAATCATCTTTTTTATCATGTTTCCACAGATGAGGTGTATGGTTCATTGGATGATGGCGGGTATTTCTTGGAAACCACCCCATATGATCCCCAATCTCCCTACTCTTCATCCAAAGCAGCTTCAGATCATTTTGTAAGGGCTTATGCCAATACTTATGGCTTGAGAACAGTAATTTCAAACTGTTCCAATAATTATGGCCCCAACCAATTTCCTGAAAAGCTAATTCCTCTATGTATTCACAATATCAAACAAAATAAACCCTTACCGGTTTATGGAAAAGGTGAAAACATTAGAGATTGGTTGTTTGTAGTGGATCATGCCAGAGCCATTGATCTAGTTTTTCACGAAGGTAAAACGAATGAAACCTACAATATAGGAGGTTTTAATGAATGGAAAAACATAGATATTGTGAAGCTCCTATGTGAAATCATGGACAGAAAACTGGGCAGAGATAAAGGAGCTTCAGCGCAATTAATTACCTTTGTGAAAGACCGAGCGGGGCACGATCAGCGGTATGCAATTGATGCCGATAAAATCAACAAAGAATTGGGATGGAAACCCAGCCTTACCTTTGAAGTAGGCATTGAAGAAACAGTTGATTGGTACTTGGAAAATGAAAAATGGCTGGATAGTGTGACCTCGGGAGATTATCAAAAATATTACCAAGAACATTACAGTTAAAAGCAATTCAGTATGCAACAATATCACCAATTATTAGAACACATATTGGATCATGGAATTAAAAAAGGAGATCGGACAGGTACCGGTACGCTAAGTGTATTTGGGTACCAAATGAGGTATGATTTGTCCAAAGGTTTTCCTTTGGTAACAACCAAAAAATGTCATACACGATCCATAATTCATGAATTGCTATGGTTCTTATCCGGTGATACAAATATCCAATACCTAAAAGATAATAAAGTTTCAATTTGGGATGAATGGGCGAATGAAAATGGTGATTTGGGCCCTGTGTATGGGTACCAGTGGAGACACTGGCCCGATGGAAAAGGAGGAGAAATTGATCAAATAAAGAATTTAATTCATCAGATTAAAACCAATCCTAATTCCAGGCGACTAATTGTTAGCGCCTGGAATGTGGCTGATGTAGATCAAATGGCTTTGCCTCCTTGCCATCTTTTGTTTCAGTTTTATGTGGCTGAAGGTAAGCTGTCCTGTCAATTGTACCAACGAAGTGCGGATGTGTTTTTAGGAGTGCCTTTTAATATTGCCTCCTATGCTTTGTTTTTGGCTATGATAGCTCAGGTTTGTGACCTTGAAGTAGGGGAGTTTATCCATACCCTTGGAGATGCACACTTGTATAACAACCATCTTGATCAGGCCCGGCTCCAGCTTAGTAGAGAATGCAGATCCTTGCCGCAATTGAAATTAAACCCTGAGGTAAAGGATATTTTCTCTTTTAAATATGAGGACATAGAATTGTTGAATTATAACCCTCATCCCAGAATAAAAGCTGAAGTATCGGTTTAAAAGTAAACCTCTCAAGTTTACCATATCCTCATTAAAGGTCAAAAAGTGAAAGTAGTTCAGGCTCAGGTTTTGGGGCAAAATCTCTATCTTCAATTTTAAGTAAGTAACTTATTCCGGTTACATTGCTCACAAAAACCTGATCTGCCTTCAGTAAGTCATTGGGTTTAAACTTTCCTATCTCACAATGCTTTTCTAAATCTTTTAAGCGGCCAATGATTTGTTTCCGAGAAACCCCTGCAATGCAATTGGTCGAGAGGCTAGGGGTATAGTATTGGTCTCCTTTTACCCAAAAGATATTGGAGCTACCAGCCTCTGAGACAAAGCCTTTCTCGTCCAATAAAATTACATCAGCCATGCCCTTTTCTTGCCGTTCTATATTGGCCATAATATAGTGCAAGGCATTTAATGTTTTGACTCCGGACCATGCTGTGGTATTGGTATGAACTTTTTGGCTAATATAAGCAGTGCTTTTGGTTTTAGGGGATGGGTTAAAATCAGAAACGATAAGATGTTCACAAGCGGTATTTTCAATCGGGCTATACTTGCCTATTCCTGATCTGTAAATATTCCACCTGACCCTTAGCATTTTGGTTGTACCGAAGATATTTCTTAGCATTATGCCTATCTCTTCCAAATCAAGTTCTCCATTTATTTTTAATTTTTGGAGTCCATTGACCGCTCGGTTTTGATGGTCTTGATGGAACCTGAATTGGCCATTGATAAAACACATTGTTTCAAAGATTCCATCACCGAATAGGAGGGCCCTGTTGAGGGGTAAGGCATCAACTTCAGTAAAAATCTTCGAATTGGATTTAAAAAACTGTCTCATTTTTGTACAGTGAACTGTTCATATACGAACAAAATGGTTATTTGATTGTTCCTTTCTCGTTAAAATTAATTAATTAATGGTATTTATAGGTGGTTTTCAAAGAGAAAGGTTTAAACTTGAAAGTAAATGACTAATTAGCACTAGGTTTGCTTAATAAAAGCTGGTTCATAAAGTTTTCAAAAATTATTAAAAAAAGAGATAAACTTTTTAATTGCAAAAAGATAAAATACCAAAGTTCATGAAAAAGCATATTTTACTGCTATTGATATTTGTTTCTGGATTGTCTACATCGGTTTTTTCCCAAGATAATCTTGGTAAGTTGACTTTGGAGCAAAGTGTTGAAACAGCATTAGAAAATAACCTAAATTTAAAGAGGGCTGAAATGAACCTAATAAGTTCTGAAGCCAATTTGTTGGAAGCCAAAGGACAAATGATACCGTCTTTCTCAATGGGTGCCAGCTCAGGTTTTCGCTGGGGTAGATCCATAAACCCGGTAACGAATGATTTTGAATCCAGGAGAATAGGTAATGTTAATATATCAGGGAACTCAAGTTTACCCATTTATTCTGGGGGGAGGGTTCAGAATAGCATCAAACAATCCAAATTAAATGTGGAAGTCAATCGCTTGAATGTAGAAAAAAGCAGAAATGACATTACACTAAATACGATTAACCTCTTTATAAATGTGGCATTTTCAATGGAACAGTTGAATATTGCCCAATCACAGTTGAAGACCAGTGCGGATCAACTGGAGAGAACAAAAAGTCTAGTAAAAGCTGGGGCTTTACCTAAGGCAGATCAATTGGACTTGGAAGCTCAAAGAGCTACCAATGAATTGGAAGTGATCAACGCGCAAAACAATCTAAGAATTGCGAAGTTAAACTTATCACAATCCTTACAGTTGCCTTTCGATGATAACTTTGGTATAATTATCCCAGAGGTTGGAGTAGAAGGGTTAGAAATTGGAACGGTAGGGGTTGCTGAAGTATACTCAATAGCCGAAGGAAGATTGCCGGAGATCCAAGCGGCAGCGTTGGCAGTAAAGAGCGCGGAATATGGAGTGAAAATAGCAAAGGGAAGTTTTGCACCAAGTTTGAGCCTTAGCGCAAATGTTTTCTCAAATTACGTGGACCAGAGTACTTTTATGACTCCTGATCCTCTGTTGCAACAATTTGAAAACAACCTCTCACAATCTGCAAACATTGGTTTGAGTATCCCTGTTTTTTCCAATTTCAGAAATAAAGCAAGTTTGCAAAGAGCAAGAGTACAGAAAAGATTGAGTGAAATTCAGGAAATAGAAGCTAAGAACCTTTTAAGACAGGATATTGAATCTGCCTATACATCAGCGTATGCTGCAGAACAATCCTATAAAAGCTCATTGATAAGAGTGGAAGCATTGGGCGAGTCTTTTAGGATGGCCAAGCAACGATTTGAAGTGGGCGCTATCAATGCTGTTGACTTTCAGGTTGCACAAAACAATTTATTCAATGCAGAGGCAGACCTGGTTACTGCGAAATACCAATTTGTGTTTAGTGTTAAAGTCTTGGATTTTTACTTAGGAAATCCCCTTACCCTATAATAGATCAAAACAATGGCAAAGAAAAAATCTAAAAAGATAATATACATATTACTGGGAGTATTGGCATTCTTGGTAATAGGAATGATAGTAGGAAAACAAGCCGGTTGGGTAGGTGGAGAGAAGCCTTTAGAGGTTCAGATCGGTAAGGTTAGTAAAAAAGACATCGTGGAGAAAGTGAGTGCCTCCGGAGTAGTTCAACCCGAAACAGAGGTGAAAATGAGTCCAGATGTTGCCGGTGAAATTATTGAATTGAACGTCAATGAAGGAGACTCAGTTAAATTGGGTGATTTATTGGTCAAAATCAGACCTGACAACTTTATCTCTGCATTGGATCGGGCTCAGGCCAATTTAAACCAACAAATGGCTAATTTAGCACAGTCAAAAGCTAGTTTGAAACGTTCTGAAGCACAATTCAACCAATCTAAATTGAATTATGAGCGGAATTTAACCCTTTATGAAGACAAGGTGATTTCAGATGCTGATTTTGAACAAATCAAAGCAGAATTCCTTACAGCTGAAAATGACCTTGAAGCAGCCAAGCAGTCAGTTATCGCTTCGGAATTTATAGTCAAAAGTGCCAAAGCTTCAGTGGATGAAGCAGGAGAAAATTTGAGGTTAACGAATGTTTATTCCCCCACAGATGGTATCGTCTCCAACTTGCTGGTGGAAAAGGGAGAGCGTGTAGTTGGAACTGCCCAAATGGCAGGTACAGAAATGCTTCGCATTGCGGATTTATCTAAAATGGAGGTAAGGGTAAATGTTAATGAAAACGACATTGTCAGGATCAGTATGAGTGATACTACTTTGATAGAAGTGGATTCATATGCTTCTACAGGCAAGAAATTTACAGGGGTAGTGACCGCCATTGCTAATTCAGCCAACGAAAAAGTAAGTACGGATGCCGTTACTGAGTTTGAAGTTAGAATTAGGATTTTGAATGACTCTTATAAAGACTTGGTCTCAAAAGAAAACCCCTTCCCATTTCGTCCGGGTATGACAGCGAGTGTTGAAATCATAACGGACAAAAAAGTAGGTGTATTAGCCATTCCTCTTGCTGCAGTTACAGTAAGGGCAGGCCAGACCATAGAAGAAGGTGAAGGCAAAGGTAATATGAAAGAATTGGTTTTCATGAAAATTGGGGACAAGGCCCAGGTCCAGGAAGTAAAAACCGGCATCTCTGATTTTGAAAACATTGAAATCTTGGAAGGACTTGTAGAAGACCAGGAAGTCATTACAGGGCCATACTATGTCGTTAGCACCCAATTGGAAAATGACAAAGAGGTGAAAACTGCAGAAGCTGCAGAAGGTGAAAAAGAATAAACAGAAAACAATAATAGAAAAATTAAAGCTTATCAAATGCCATGATTACAAATAATGTATTTGTAATCATGGCATTTTTTTATTTAGACTGTTCTAAAGCCCTCTCAATGTCCAAGATGATATCGTCTACATGTTCCAAACCAACGGATAACCTTACTAAACCATTCAATATCCCTACCTTAGCTCTTTCTTCTTCAGAAAGCTTGCTATGAGTGGTAGAGGCTGGATGAGTAACGATACTTCTGGTGTCCCCCAAATTTGCGGTTACAGAAATCATCTGCAATTGGTCAATGAATTTTTTTGCTCGGTTTAACCCTCCCTTTAATGTTAGGGTGATAATACCTCCCCCATGTTTCATTTGTTTTTTGGCTAGATGAAACTGTGGATGAGATGCTAAGAATGGATATTTTACTACTTCCACTTCTTGGTTTCCTTCAAAATACTGAGCAATTTTCAAGGCATTTTCGCAATGCCTGTCCATTCTCACTGCCAAAGTCTCCATACTTTTGGCTAAAACCCAAGCATTGAAAGGGGACAAGGATGGCCCTGTATGGCGCATAAAAAATTGAACTTCATCGATTAATTCTTTCTTGCCCAAAATAAGCCCTCCCAAGACCCTTCCTTGCCCATCTATGAATTTGGTGGCGCTATGGGTGACGATATGTGCTCCCCACTTGGCAGGTTGTTGCAAATAAGGGGTAGCAAAACAATTGTCTACTACCAAAACCAGATTATGTGCATTGGCAAAATTAGCGATGTATTCCAAGTCGATTATCTCTAAACCCGGGTTAGATGGAGTCTCTATAAACAACATCTTGGTGTTGGGTTGTACCAGTTCTTCCCACCTGTCGATATCTGAAATGTCTCCATAGGTATGTGAAATACCCCATTTCGGAAATACGCGTGTTAGCAGTTGATGCGTAGAGCCAAACAATGATCTTGAAGCCAAAACATGGTCACCTTGTCTTAGTAAAGAGGCCATACTGCCAAACATTGCGGCCATTCCAGAGGCAGTCGTAATGCCACTTTCAGTTCCTTCTGCTGCACAGACCTTTTCTATCAAATCACTTGTGTTGGGGTTGGCATACCTTGAATATATATTGCCTTCAATTTCGTCTGCAAACATTTGTCTGGCTTGTTCTGCTGAATCAAAAACAAAACTAGAACTTAGGTACAAAGGTGCAGAATGTTCTCTCTGATCTGAGGAGGATTTAGCAATCCTTACAGCTTGGGTTTCAAAATTTTTATAATTCATAAAAGAAAATTGTCTAAAGATGGGTACATGTATTTATACTCTTCTTCTTTAATATTGAAGAACAGCAAAACAAGTCGAGAAAAGTAAAGGTGGAGATTGTATGTAATGTCATATAGTCTAATTTATCGTTCCCTATATTGGGCAGGTATTGGCACCTTTCCTTGGTTTGGAAGGTTGCCAGAGGTTCACAGAGCCTGATCTCTCGCCTCTTCTTTATAAATCAGTTTCCTGAATTTACTGCAAAGAAAACAAGGGTAATTCGATTTTCCAAATTCCCTCCTGTTTTTATATGGGGTAACTTTTCTGCTTGGGCCTGTACCTTGGGCTTGAGGTTTGTCCGAAGTAAAAAAATCCCCTTTCCTATAAACCTTCTGGCAATTCAATGGAAAGGGGAAAATGAATTTTAATAGACACACTTGAATAGGTCAGCTATTCAAGTGTTACATTTAACTGAATAACTGAGTTATAAATACTTTTCAATGGTTTTTGCCCATATGGCATAACCTTTTTCGTTCATGTGAAGGTTATCTTTAATAAAGATATCATCCATTGGCTCTTTGTCTTTGTTAAGCATAGGCTTCCATAAGTCAGCATATTTCATGTACTTTTCACTCTTTGTGAATTTTTTTAGTTTTTTATTCAACTCTAGGTACTGATCCGCAAGCTTCCATCTGGCGATACTTGGTTTCGGACTAACGATAATGATTTCTGTTTCAGGCAAGGCTTCGTGTATTTTACTTGTAATCAGATTGAAAGTCATTAATATTTCTTCAACGGACTTACCTGATGAAATGTCATTGTCTCCTTCATAAATAAAAACTTTAGAAGGTTTATAATCCAGTATAAGTTCATCAATATAGTATAGTAAATCACTAGCCTGAGAACCGCCAAAACCTCCATTGATCACAATGTGTTGCGGAAAGTCTTCTTGCAAGCTTTTCCACATCCTTATGGTAGAACTACCTGTGAAAACGATACCATTCAAATTGTCTTGAATTGGATTGTCTTTGTGGATCTTCTCCACCTGTCCTTTAAATCTAGTAGGGTCTTGAGCAAAAACTGTGGTAGAAATAAAAAGTAAAACAGCTAAGAAAGCGAAATTATAATTTTTCATATTTGATTATAGATTTTATTGTCTAAAATAATTGAAATATGCGGATTTTAAAATCATTTTATTGTTTGATTGTCACGATAGCGGACAAATAAAGCGGACAGTTTTTTATTCTGCCCCATCATTGGCTATAATTTCTTGGTAAGCCTACAAATATCTATTAGTTAAAGGTATACTTTTATTTATTTAAAGTATTGAAATACAGTATTTTATAATTTATTTCTGGAATTTAATCTACATTTAAAGTAAAATCATTTTTTTGGCAGCCTACTTGAATAGTGTTTCTTTTAAAAAGCCACACAAGCACTCTTATCTATGAATAAAATTGAACGCTTCCTTATATTTTGCTCAGGGGCTTACCTTCCACTGGTTAAGCGCTGCCCGGGATCTATTCATCAATTCATAGGTATAGGGGGAACAGTCTTGTTCACAGCTGTTTTTGCAGGCTTGTCTGTAGGTTATGCTTTATTTACCGTTTTCGAAAGTCTATGGCCAGTTTTGGCTGTGGGAATTTTGTGGATGTTGATGATTTTTAACTTGGATAGGTACATTGTTTCCACCCTCAAAAAGCGGGAAAATTTCAGTCTGGAATTTAAACAAGCTATTCCTAGATTAATATTAGCCATACTGATAGCATTAGTAATTGCCAAACCTTTGGAGTTGAAGATTTTTGAAAAAGAGATCAACAGGGAATTAGATCGACAACGTTTGGAAACAATACGAGAAAGTAAGGATCAAATTAAAGCCGGTTATCCTGAAATTCAACAACTACAAGCTGAAATTGATGGACTTAATGCAGAAATCAAAAGTAAGGAGGATTTTCGAAATGAGAAACAGCTTGAATATGACAATGAACGATTTGGTGTAAAGACGGATGGAACTACCGGTAGAGCTGGTATTGGCATTAATGCTGAAAAGAAGGAAGAACAATTGGACCAGGCCCAGCAGGACTTGTTGCAAACTCAAACTTTAAACAGGGAGAAAATTAAAGCGATTCTGTTGGAAATAGATCAACTTAATGATCAAATGAAATTAGAGTTGGATCATCAGATGCTTTCAGTGGCATCCAATAACGGACTGGCTGCACGTATACAAGCCTTAGATAGTCTTACGAATGCAAATACTGCTGTCTATTGGGCCAACTTAATGATAATGCTTCTGTTTGTCATGATAGAAATGGCTCCTATTCTCGTGAAACTGCTGGCGAAAAGAGGAGCTTATGACCACTTGCTTGATGCTTATGAGGCAGGGGTTATTTTGTATGCGGATGAACAATGGCACAAAAAGAAAAGTCAAAGCGATTTGAGAAAAGATGTATTTGATGAAATTGAACCTGAAAGGAAAGTTGCTCAGAAAAAATTTGATTTGGGACTGCTGCAAGCGAAGTAAAGCCAATAATCACTAATAAATTAGGTGTTTAGCTTATAAGTATTATGCTTATTTTTTTGGGTAGCTTATTGAATTTAGTGTAATTTTCACCAAATTTCATTTTCATCCCAATTTTAGCCCTATGAGATCAATAACCCTAATTTTATTAGGTTGCCTTCTTAGCTTGAATTTTTCATGCAAACCAAAAGAAACTGAACAGCATGGAGGTGAAGAAACTCCCCCCCCTCCAAATATTGTTTTTATTTTGGCCGATCAATGGCGTGCACAGTCTGTGGGATTTCTTGGGAATAAGGATGTTATTACGCCTAACTTGGATAGTTTAGCAAAAGAGAGCACTGTTTTTCATAATGCAGTTACTGTAATGGCCGTATGTGCACCTTGGCGAGGGAGTTTTATCTCAGGTCAGTATCCATTGACCCACGGGGTTTTTTACAATGACAAACCCTTTCCAACGGAAGCCACCACTATAGCAAAAATATATAAAGAAGCGGGCTACCAGACAGGTTATATTGGCAAATGGCATTTAAATGGGCATGCAAGAGGTGAAGAACCTTTT
Organism: Cyclobacterium sp. 1_MG-2023; assembly: GCF_030546805.1. Lineage (GTDB taxonomy): Bacteria > Bacteroidota > Bacteroidia > Cytophagales > Cyclobacteriaceae > Cyclobacterium. The sequence continues at coordinate 53,291 of NZ_JAUOPC010000003.1, forward strand.
AGTGCTAGAAATAAACCTGTACCTAAAGAAAGAAGGCAGGGGTTTGATTATTGGAAAGTCAGAGAAGTAACCCACAATTATAACAACTCATATTATTTTGATGAAGAAAATCAAAAGCAATTTTGGGAAGGGTATGATGCTTTTTCTCAAACTGACAGTGCCATCAGCTATATCAATAAAAATAAGGACAGTCCTTTTCTATTGGTATTGTCTTGGGGTCCTCCTCATGACCCTTACCATACTGCTCCGCAAGCATACAGGGATATGTATGAGCCTTCAGCATTAAGTGTGAGGCCAAATGTTCCTGAAGAATTTCAAGATAGTGCAAGGAATGTATTGGCCAACTATTATGCCCATTGTACAGCCTTAGATCACGCTGTAGGCGATTTATTAAAAGCCGTTGATCAAGCTGGTATTGCTGACAATACGATTTTTGTTTTCACTTCTGAACATGGAGATATGATCATGTCTAAAGGAATGTTGAAGAAGCAAAGGCCTTGGGATGAATCCATAAAAGTCCCAATGCTCATTAGGTATCCTGAAAAATTAGGCAAAGGCAATAAAGCGGTTTACGACCCTATTAATACACCGGACCTTTTACCTACCTTGTTGGGATTAAGTGATTTGGAAATACCCGAGTCCATTGAAGGAACAGACTTTTCAAGTAAATTGATAGCAGGTGAAGAATTAGGGAATGAGGCAGCATTAATCATGCTTCCGGTTCCATTTCATGAATGGAAATTTTTGAATGGAGGTAGAGAATATCGTGGAGTCAGGACAAAAAAATATACTTACGTTAGAGATTTGTTGGGGCCTTGGTTGCTTTATGACAATGAAAAAGATCCTTACCAGATGCATAACCTGGTTGACATGCCTCAGTTTTCCCAATTAAAAAATCATTTAGACGGCCTATTGAATGAAAAGTTGAAGGCTACCAATGATGAATTTCTTCCCGCAGATGAATACATGGAAAAATGGAATTATTTGTACGACAGAAATGACAGTATTAGGGATGAAAATTATCTTTCAATCAACAGGTGATTTAAGTAGGAGAAATTTCGGTAAATCAATCAGTTTAGGTTAAGTAAATAGCTCGCTGTGTTAAAGGTTTTATTTCGACCTTCTCTGTATCGAACCCTTAGTTCGAAGTTTCCTTTTAAAAGGGAAGGCTTGAAAGTAAAATTAAGTATTCCATTGTCATCAATTTCTTTGTTGGATTGCCAGGTTAAAATACTTCTGAAATCGGGGAAATGCTTCTCATGATTAGCTGTTTTTGATGCGGTATGAAATTCATAAGGTTTTTGCAATCCCTTGTAAGTGATAAACAAGGCATTCTTAGGTAGGTCAAAACCTCCAAAATCGTTTTTAAATGAGCTGAGGTTTACCATGCCAGTAAATTTTAGATCATTGATATAAAAATACCGGTTGATAATGTCCATGCTTTTGATACCTTTTGGGTTAAATTTAGCAAATGCATCACTGTCAAATACAGGCATTCCATCGATTACTAGCAAGGGACTTTCTTTAAATACTAGGTTATACGGGATATTGAAATTTTTAAATATGGTTTTGCGGTTTTGACTTCGTACCAAAACCATGGGAACATATTCCCTAATGGTGGTGGCCATGTCTTCAAAGCGGTTGTAATCATCCAATTGATAACTGTAGTCTGTGATGTATTGAAAAGGTAAGGGGACAAGTGGCACCTCAATCGGCGCCAGATAATATTGATGACTAGCTCTAGCTAAAATCTTTTCTTTAATAAATGCTTCGTCAGTAGGGCTTAGTGATAGAGGAGGCAGGGTAAAATCCTCATTAGGAGTTTTCTCCCAAAATGGTGAAGAAAGTATGAAGTTTACCTGTTCATCTGTTCTTGTAGATTGTATGACTGCATATTCAAAAAAGGAAAAATTTCCAGTGTCAAAATAGACATCTCCCTTTTCATTCGGTTTGTCTACAAACATATGGGATTGATTGCCATGCAGGGTTAGGAAAAATACCTCAGCGGTATCAATGGCACTGTCAAGAATTTTACCCTTAACGATATGTCCATATAGTTCCGGGATTAAGTCCTGATTCTGAGGAGTCTCGGAAGCATACATTTCATTAAAATTGATAGTAGCACCAAGATCATCTAAAGGACTTACTTTATTGACTACAATTGAAATGTCGCTAGCATCAGGCAGGGGCAATGATACTGCTAACAAGCTATCCCTTGAATTGATATATGAGGGATTCAGTAAGTTGGGAAGGTCTCCGGCTTTCTTTTGTTGACTAGAATCGATTACAGGTGGCTTTTGAGAGTTAATAATAGAAACCATGGATTGAAAAACTCCTTTTTCACCTGAAATATAAGGGCTGATTCTTGTATAAACCCGCAATAAATAATTGTCGGAGGGAAGCTCAGGGGGAATTTGTAAATAGGAATTAACTTTTCCGTTTTCAAGCTTGGCAAGATCTCCTGCCACAGAAATTCCATTTCTATCCAAGAGCTCCATATAAATCACTTTAGAGGGACTGGGTTTATTTCCGGAATTTACCGAAACTTCCATCCATAGGTATTCCTCTGTTAAAGAAACAGGGTTGACGACTTGAACCAAAACCTCTTCATCAGGAAAGTTGTCCGTCGATTGGGCCAGGCCTTGAAAACTGTAGGTACAGCAAAAACCAAGGAAAATAAGGGTAAGGCATGTAGTTAAAAATTGCTTATTCATCTTGCCAATAATCTGGTTTTTCAAGTACTCCTCCTCTGAGTCTGCAATCTGTACAGCCTTCTGTAGAAGCAAAATAGCCTCCACAAGGTAAATCATCACAATATTCATATAAAGGTATAAAATTCAACAAACCGAATACTTCTTGATAATCCTGCGGAGCAATCGTATCAATTATGCAACCGTAATAATCTTGAATTGAAGTCCGCCATGGAACCACATCACTGGAATTGATGTAGAGTACTTTTTCTTTTGAAACGCCAGCTGAAATATATCCTATCACGGATTCGTCCGGGTTGTTTACTGAGTGAATATTGCTCTCCACCGCTGAGGGTAGGGGGCTGAATATACCACCAATATCGTCAGAATTTCTTCTGATTCCCTCCCAGAAAATATAGGCCTCGCTGTTGATAGCATATTGCTTAGCTTTGATTCTATAACGGATTCCTAATTTTTCAGATAAACTGTCTATGGTTAACAATTCCTTTTGAAAAATTCGACTGTCTTCAAAGCGAGAAGAGACCTCCAAAATAACCCTTCTTGATTGGTCAAAATTATAGCAGCGATTGGTCAATTGATCCAATGGTATGTCTACCATTTCTCCTGTTTCTTTGTCATAGTTAAAAAAGGAAGTATGTGGCGTACGGTATATCCATGCTTCTTCATATTGCCATAGAAAATATTCAGCTTCATCATTGCCTATAGTATTGCTATAAATCTGTACATCCCCATCTTCTTTTGTAAAAGTGATTTCAAAATCAGGTGTGGCGATTGGTACTATTTTGTCAGAAACGTAACTTTCGCCATTGCTTAAATTTATGCTAAGGGTATATACCTCATCTTCCGGCAAAAAATCCTCGATAATATAGGAACCAAAATTATCGGATTCCAACTCCCAACTTTCACCACTATCGGTGGTAAGGAAAATGCTGGCCCCCGGCACAGAGAATTGAGGTATATCGCTATAGAGGGTTGACGCATAACTTAAGTTGATGCTTGTTGTGCCTCCACCCACTTCAATAAAACCTTCTACCACCAAAATATTTTCATTCAACTCATTGAGTTCAGGAGAAAAAGGTTCTCTACAACCAAAAGAGAGTAAAAGAATACCCAGCAGCACATGGAACTGTGTTTTATTTATTTTGGTATCCATTAAAATTTAAAATTATAGGTGATAAATGGAATAGGTCTAGCAAATATGGATAGTTTATAGCCTTGTATGGTCCCGTTTTCCGGGGAAAAGTAGACCGAATAAGGATTTGCGCGACCAAGTAAGTTGTATACCCCCATTGACCAAGAGGCATGAGCTAGTTTTCTGACTTTATGATTACCTTCAATATTAAATGACAAGTCTACTCTGAAATAATCCGGTATACGGTATGCATTTCGGTCTGAATAATAGACTCTTTCTGAGCCGTTGTAATAAAACTTGGCAATGGGCAAGGTGATTGGCCTGCCTGTACTGTAATTGGCATTGATAGAAGTATTTATCCTTTTGGTAAATTCAAAATTTCCTGCCAGCATGATGTCATGGGGTTGGTCAAAATTACTGGGGTAAAATTTCCCTCTATTGACCATCTCTCCCAATTCATCAGGATTGGTTCTGAACAAGGATCTTGAATAAGTATAACTTATCCATCCATTTAATTTCCCCTCCGTTTTTTTCGCCATTAGTTCTATGCCATATGCCTTTCCTTGGGTATTGATTACATCTTGTTCAATATTGTCATTTAGGATTAGAGAGGCCCCACTTCTGAAATCTACTAAATTCCTCATTTTTCGATAATAAATTTCGGCTGAAGTTTCAATGGTGTTTGATTGGAAATTTTTAAAGAATCCTATGGCCCATTGGTCTCCAAGTTGAGGGGCCAAATGAGGATCACTTAACTTCCAAGTATCCGTTGGAGCAATGGCAGAAGTATTGGTAAGCATATGTAAATGCTGCCTCATACTGTTGTATCCTGCCTTAATTGAAGTGAAGTTATCCAAAGCATATCGAGCAGAAAACCTAACCTCAGGACCCTGATAAGTATTGATTATTTCGCCTGAAGAGTACGCTGTTTCTCCTATTTTGGTTTCTTCAGTCTTAATTGAATTTCTAGGGTATTCATTGACTGTATTTGGTCCCAAGTAATTGTAAATAACATATCTTAAGCCATAGCTGAACATTAATTTTGGATTAAATTCATATTCGTCTCCTAAGAAAAAAGAAGTTTCTAAAGCATTTTCACGACTTACTTGCTCATGAAGAAGGATGGACTCGCTTCCTTTGGGTATTTGTTCTCCGGGGTTGAGGTTATAATAAATGGCATTCATGCCAAAGCTCAATTGGTGTTTGTCGTTTAAGTCAAACGTGAAATGATTTTTCCAACTGCTTTGGTCCATTCCAAAACCAAAAGTAAAGGCATTTAAAGGATCTTGTTCGCTCTGAATGTCAAAAGTATATTGGTCATGGCCTAAGTGAAACTTGCCTTCCAAACGATCACTAAAATAATGCGTCCAAGAAGCACTTAGGTTTAAATTCTGATAATTAAAAACAGTATCCTTATCAAATCTAAAGGCATCCTTGCTCCAATAGGCAGAAATGGTAAGCTCATTGTTTTCATTCATTTTGTGTTTCATGTTTAGGTTTAAATCATGAAACGAAGCCCTGCTATTTCGGAATTCTGAATCTTCATCCAAAAAACCAAATAACCAATTGGAATAAGTAGTTCTTCCCCCAACGGCAAAGGTTGTTTTTTCAGAAAGTGGTCCCTCCAAGTACAAGCGACTGGTCATTAAACCTATGCCACCGCCCCCCTTAAGTTTCTCTTCATTGCCAAACTTGCCTTGAATATCAAGCACAGAAGATAACCTTCCTCCAAACTTTACAGGAACACCGGCCTTGTATAAGTCTACACTTTCTACCATGTCCGGATTGAAGGCAGAAAAAAGCCCAAAAAGATGGGTCGGATTGTAAATTGTAGCCCCATTGAATAAAATCAAGTTTTGGTCTGCTGCTCCACCTCTCACATTAAATCCCGCGCTAGCCTCGCCAACGGTTTTTACTCCGGGTAAGGTCAGGACGGCTCGTAGCACATCCACTTCCCCAAGTACAGCCGGTAATTTTTTTAAGGATTGTACAGTGATAGAAGAAAGCCCCATTTCCGGCCGTTCTATATTGGCAGATTTTTCTGAGGTTACGGTTACTTGATTTAATGAAATAATATTGTCATCCATTGCTACATTTAGCACACCATCCCCACGTATATTGACCTGCCTTTGTTCCTGGTATGCTCCGAAATTTTGGAAAATTAAAGTGTGGCGTCCTTTGCTTAAAGTAATGGTGTAGTTGCCTTTTTCATCTGAAATAGACTTGGCACCCTGCTCAGTAGTATAGATTAATGCACCAATGATAGGCTCACCGGACTCAAAACTTCTTATTTTCCCTTTTAAAACGGCTACTGTAGCACCCGGAGCATCATTGCTGCTTCCAATTTCCCATAGCCTGTTCTTTGCAAAGGAGCGGTCCTTGTTTTCTTTTTGAACTGAATTGTCCACAATTAAATTCGCTGAGGATGATTTGACTTCAAAAAAATCCTTGGGGAGCTCCATATTCAAGGCAGTTCCTCGGCTAATGAAAATTCTTTTTTCATTGTCGATTGCATAATATAGCTCCGACCCTCTAAAAATTTCATCTAATAAATTCTCAATGGTGCTTTCGTAGGCATTGACATTGATGGTAAGGGTGTCAACGTCTGCTTGTTTGAAGAACATGCGATAGTTTGATTTGCTTTCGACCATTTGGGAAAATTGGTCAAAAGAAATACCTGAAAAAATCCCTGAAATTCTTTCCTCACTTGGTGTTTGCGCAACTGTATATTGCATGCTTATCAAGAAAAGGAAGCTTGCTAACCTAAATAATTTCTTAATCATGGTTGGACATTATTCGACATATTCACCAAAGTTCTCAAATAAGTTTCTCTGTTTTTTTTGTAGCGAAGACCTAAAGCTTTTAGCTCTTTTTTTGCTGATTTCTTCTCAATACCTAAGGTCTCAAAAATTTTACTTTTCTTGGGTACCTCCACCAGTTTTCCTTCAATTTCAAAAAAATACTTGACCACTTCCTCATAGCTTCTAACAAGTTCTATTGTAGAGGTTTCTTGCTTCTTTTGTTTTCTGTGTTTGGCATATAAGCCTATTTCACCCGCCTCAACCTCTCTGTAATAGCCGTTTCTATGAAACAAGAAATTATTGGGTTTCTCTTTTTTGATAAAAAAGGCACCGTTATTTAATTTGAAGCTATCTATTTTTAAGTGATTTAAAATCATCCTCTGATGAAAAGCAGATGAAAAGGAGATGATCCAATCCTCCCAAATATCATATTGTAAGGGCACATCCTCAAAGTAGTTTTCTCCTATGGTTAAAGCTCCCAACTCAATCTTTGCGGATAAATAAAATGGGTGTCCATCCAATGACCTGTTTTCTTCAATATAATGTGTGCCCGTGTTGATTTCTGGAAAAAACTGTATGATCTCCTCATACTTTCCCACCAATTGTTCCGACTTAGGCTCTTGAGCTTTCACCTGAAAAGATCCTGTCAAAATAACTGCCATAAGTATTGTTCTGAACATCAAAGGAATGAATCTAATGGATCAATAAATTTGATTAAAAATTTCTGAAATATAGGCTATTTTATTTTAATAAAAACCAGCTTTTTTGCAATGCTAGAAAAATAATTGTTAACAAATCTTAAAAATGGAATACCAGATTACCTTTTGCATTAATTTACGGTTTAATAATCTGTTTAAAACCTTAATTTATTTTTAAAATGAACCGCAAACTGGCTTAATAAGTAGAACAATATCACTCCTTTAAAAGTTAAAATGAAGGAATTTATGCTAGCCGACTTTCAAAATAGGATTAAAAAAATAGCTATTTGAAGTTGACTGTTGGCTGAGGTAGGGATTGTATCATGGCTTATAAATTTATACGATAAATAGGGTAATTTGAATTAATGGATAAACTTGTTTGGCCTGATTGTTGGCTGTGTTAATTTTTAGATTAAAGAGATTTTTTAATTAAAGATAAAGTTGAAAAATACATTTCCTCCAGATTGTAAGAAACAAACAGCTAAAATTGTCCTGCTTGGAATTGGTCTTCAAAGTATTGATTTCCTGTTTAAGTGTCAAAGTAAGTTTGAAGAAGTAAATGTTGTTCTATTTGAAAAATCAGAGCTTGGGCCATTTTTATTGGAAGCCCTGCTAATGGCGAGAGACAAGAATCTCCTTTCTACGCCGGATAAGAACTCAACTTTTCAAGTAGAAAATATAACTTTTACTTTCATTCCCTCCTCCATTAATTCAATTGATAAAGAAGAAAGGGTAATCTACCACAAGAGAGGGAAACAGAGATATGATTACTTACTAATTGAGGAGGCACAGGTCTTTAAGATTTTTTCTAATAGTGACCAAAGCTTAACTGCGCTTTTATCCGAAAGTTATAAGGCTGATTATAAGGTTGATAAAAAAAATGTGGTGGTGATTGAAGGTCATGACTTGTTTGCTATTTCCATTGCCATTCGATTGTTACATTTTGGTATTGTGCCTGTAATCATTTGTAACGCATCAAGGTTGACGAGTAAGGAATTGCCGGAAGAAGAAGCTTGGTTAATTGGTAAGTATTTAAAATATATAGGGGTTGAATCAATTTTTGATGTTCATTTAAATTTTAATAGCTTAATAAGCCATAAAAACTTTCTAGAGATTAAAACTTCAAAGAATAAAACCTTGCATGCCCATTCTATTATTTCTGCATCGGTAGGTTTTAATAGCAATGGCAGTATGGCTAATTCAAATGGTATAATCCTGGATTATTTCGGTTCTTGCTCAACTGATACATTAGATGTAAGTAAATTTGCAGCGCTTTTAAATGAGCCATTTGATGAGAGGGCGATTAACAAGAATAAAAGGCATTATAAAATGAATGGCACTTGGCCTTGTTCTCAATGCTTTTTCAATGAACTAGAATGGAAAAGTTATGGGGAAATATCCCCTAACTGTGGTCAAAATACGCACAATTTTTATTGGGAACATCCGGGGGGAGAAGTTTCATTTAGAATGCAATATGGTAAGTCAGATTTATTGATTAAAGGGTTGTCTTTTTTGGGGATCCCTTTTAAAATGGGTTTTATCGAAGTAATGCTAGAAGCGAAATGCAATGCCCATGAATTTATTGAAAGGATGAATGAAGGCCTGGCTAATTCAAACCAAGTAACAGATGTTTACCCATTGATTAAAAAATCTTTTGGAGTGGAATTTAAAGATGAAATAAAAAAAGCGAGGGATCCCTTTTATAAGCGAATACTTAAAAAGTGGTTTAAATGATAATTGGACATGGTCAATTTTCATTTAAACCATCTCCTGCTTACCATTTTTCTATCTATGGAGCCATTTAAACAATGATTGTAAATGGTAGTTACCTACTCAGTTGCTCCTGGAAAAAAAGAAAATGAAAAGGAATGGCTTCTGTCCAATACTCCCAATTGTGAGCACCGGGTCTTTCAATATAATCATGCGGAACACCGGCGTCTAAAAGGAACTGGTGCATTTGTCTGTTTGGTTTTAAAAGAAAGTCCTCCGTACCACAGTCAATAATCATCTGCACATCATTCTGCTTCATTTTTTCTATTAAGCCAACGGCCGTATAGGAGCTAAAAGGTGCCTCATAATTGATTTTTCCCAGCATTTCTTTTTGCTGTTTTTTTCTTAGTGCTTTTCTTTCCTCATCGATATCCCATAAATCGGTATCAATATTCATTACTCCACTCATGCTACCTGCTGCAAAAAACAAATCCGGATTTTTGGCACTTAGCATGATTGCTCCATGTCCTCCCATAGATAACCCGGTGATAGCCCTGCCTTGTCGAGAGGCGATGGTTCTGTAGTTTTGATCAATTTCTTTGATAAGGTCAATTGTAATATAGGAAGCATAGCGAACAGAATCCATCATCGGACTGTCATAATAATAACTAAAAGGACCTACCTCAGGTGTGACAATCAGCATTTCATATTGGTTGGCCAAATCAGGTAATAGGTCAGGCTTTTTAACACTTTTATGCCAATTGCTAAAATCACCACCTGCACCATGCAAGAGATAGACTACCGGATAATCTTCTTCTGAATCTTTATAACTATCCGGAAATGTAATGGCATACCGCATTACTTTATTTAGGCTTTGGCTATGGTGATTCACCGTGTCCACTTGAGCCATAGCACTGTTAATTATTAAAGCGACAAAGCCACATAAAAGGAGCGATCTTAAAACTAACATAGGGATTCTGAGAAATGTAATTTAATAAATGATGCTTGGGCTAGATACCTAACCTAATTTATTGTTCCACAATAAACTGCTGTCTCCGTAGCTTAAAAACCGGTAATTATTATCTAATGCTTCTTTATAGATTTCTCTCCAATTGCCATGTGTGAAAGCTGCCACTAAAAGAATTAATGTAGATCCGGGCTGGTGGAAATTGGTCACTAGCCCATTGCATAATTTAAATTCGTAGCCCGGGAAAATAAATATCTCTGTGGACCCTATCAACTGATTCAAATCATTTTCCTGCATCCATGCAAGAATGGCTTTAAGGCTTTCATTTTTGCTAGGAAGGCTTGTGTATTCTTGGTAGGGGGTCAATTTCTCTATTCGAAACTCTTTCGATTTCCCTAGCAAAAGATTAACACCAAACCAATACAAGCTTTCTAATGAACGCATGGAAGTTGTTCCCACTGCTATTATATTGCCTTCAGCAGCAATTAAATTGACAATGTTTTCTTTGGTAAACACCATTTGCTCACTATGCATTGGATGTTCAATGATATTGTCATGTTTGATTGGCTGAAAGGTACCTGCTCCGGTATGTAAGGTAAGGTATTCTATTGAAATTCCTTTAGCCTTTAAATCGGTTAGGGTTTGGTCTGTAAAATGAAGTCCTGCTGTTGGTGCTGCTACAGCCCCTTCCTTAATAGAATAGACTGTTTGATAACGTACTTTGTCCGCATCCTCGGCTGCTCTGTTTAAGTAGGGGGGGAGTGGTACCTCACCACTAGCTTCAACTATCGAAGCAAAGGATTTGTCATCAGGATTCCAGCTCAATTCAACTTCCCTGTTTTCCCTATTGACCAATTTTGCTTGTAAGGTATAGCTTATTGAATCGATGACTATTTGGGAGGAAAGTTGTTCATTTTCTTTCCATCGTTTAAGATTTCCAATCATGCATTTCCAAGTTACCGGTCCGGTGCTCTCCATACTTTGTTGAATAAGGGTTACAGGGAGAATAGGATTGAGTAGGAAAATTTCAATTTTTGCTCCAGTTGCTTTTTGAAAGTGAAGCCTGGCAGGAATAACCTTGGTATTGTTAAATACCAGATGGCTGTTGGCAGGAATCAAAGCTGAAATATTCGAGAATTTTTTATGTCTAATTTTACCATTTTCAAAATGCAATAATTTAGATTTATCCCTTAGCTCAAGTGGATGTTTGGCGATGTATTCATCAGGTAAATCATAGAAATAATCCTTCAACTGTGGAGCACTTTCGATGCGCATGTTATTAATAATTCTCGAAATTCAACATTCTTTATAAAACCGATGCAAATATAGCCCTTTCAAAGCAATACCATTATATATTGGATGGTTTCTATGGTTCCGATAACCATTGGAATAAAATCCGGAAAAATTAACTGCTTAAAGCATTGCCCCTTTTCATCCTTTGGAAGAAAATAACCATATTTGACTATAGCTAAAAAGACAAATGACCAAAATATTTACAGTTAAATGCTCCGTTATTGCTTATAATTTGGATTTTAAGTTTGATGCAGGAACCAGCAGGGGAGTACTTAAAAATAAATTAACCCACTTTATTCAAGTTCGTTCAGACCAATTCCCGACGGCCATCGGGATTGGAGAGGCAGGCCCATTAAAAGGGTTAAGCATAGACGATGTTTCTGATTTTCAGGATAAGATCAATTTGATTTTGAGAAGGGTGGAGAAAATGAAATTCCGGGCCGATCAAGAACTGCTTTTACAGCAGATAGATGAGCTTGATCTTAGCAAGTATCCAAGCATTCAATTTGCACTCGAGACTGCCTTGCTAGACTTAATCCATGGCGGTAAGCGGGAAATATTTCAAAATAGCTTTTTCAATGGCAATTTATCTCTTCCTATAAACGGTTTGGTATGGATGGGGGATAAGGGATTTATGGAGCGTCAAATTGAACAAAAACTTGAGCAAGGCTATGATTGCATTAAAATGAAAATAGGGGCAATTAATTTTGACCAAGAATGTGAAATTTTAGGGAATATAAGGGGGCGATATTCAAAAGAAAAAATAACGATTAGAGTTGATGCCAACGGGGCTTTTACGCCTGATAAGGCGCTCGATAAGCTCCATAAATTAAATGAGTATGACATTCATAGCATTGAACAACCGATTCAACCGGGTTTGATTCAAGAGATGAGTAAATTATGCAAACAATCCCCCATTCCCATAGCTTTGGATGAAGAGCTTATAGGGGTATGTGGAAGAGAAAATAGATTAGCATTACTCGAATCAATTGCCCCTCAATACATCATTCTTAAACCAACCTTGCTCGGTGGTATTGTAGCTACAAGAGAATGGGTTGAGCTTGCTGATCAAACCAACACCGGCTGGTGGATGACCTCGGCATTGGAAAGTAATATAGGCCTTAATGCCATCGCTCAACTAACCGCTGCTTTAAAAGCTACTTTGCCTCAAGGCCTAGGGACCGGGCAATTGTACCATAATAATATTGAGTCACCTTTGTGTATATCAGAAGGTAAATTGTCTTACAACGTAAATATTGATTGGGAATTACCTGACATTTTTAATCAGTAAGCCAACCGATTTTTTATGTCAAATTCTTTAATATTATCCAGTAAATGATGAAAGTAAACGCTGCTTATTACTATATAATTTTTCTGTCTTTAGTAGCTGCCATTGGTGGGTTTTTATTCGGTTATGATACAGCTGTTATTTCAGGGACCATCAGTGAGGTTACCAAACAATTTTCTTTGGGAGCCATTGCACAAGGTTGGTATGTGGGTTGTGCATTATTGGGTTCAATAATTGGAGTGAGCATGGCAGGAGGTTTGGCTGATAAATATGGCCGAAAGAAGGTAATGCTACTTTCGGCAGTATTGTTTTCAGTATCAGCCATTGGCTGTGCACTCGCAGGTACTTTCAATGCCTTAATTGTCTATAGAATTATCGGAGGGGCAGGCATTGGTATGGTGTCTATAGTTTCTCCAATGTACATTTCTGAGGTGGCACCTTCTTCCATAAGGGGAAGTTTGGTTTCTCTGTATCAGTTGGCCATTACTGTAGGCTTTTTAGGGGCTTTCTTAATGAATTTTCAGCTGTTAAATTTTGCAGAAAGCAAACTATTTGAAATAGATACAATCCTGTATAAGGTTTTTAATGAGGAAGTTTGGAGGGGAATGTTAGGGATGGAAACCGTTCCTGCATTGTTGTTTTTCCTGATCCTATTGCTAATTCCTGAAAGTCCTAGATGGCTTGTGATCAACAATAAAATTCCTAATGCAGAACAGGTGTTTACCAAATTATACAGTTCTACAGCATCCGGAAAGCAAAAAGTAAAAGAAGTAATGAACCAATCCGGTCAAATTGGAGATAGCAATTGGATGCTGTTAAAAAATCCGGTGATTTTAAAACCTGTACTCCTGGGAATGGCCATTGCTATCCTTGGTCAATTTATGGGAGTAAATGCTGTCTTGTATTATGGGCCTAGTATTTTTGAGCAATCAGGTTTAAGTGGAGGAGATGCGCTTTTTTATCAGGTGATGGTGGGTTTGGTCAATGTTTTGACAACCATATTGGCTTTGATTATCATTGACCGTGTCGGTAGGAAGAAATTGGTCTATTTTGGTGTGTCAGGAATGGTCTTGTCCCTGCTAATGATAAGTTTTTACTTTTATGGAAGTGATAGGTATGGTTTGCCATCGATTTTCCTGCTGGTGCTATTTTTGGCCTATATCTTTTTTACTGCCATTTCTATATCTGCTGTAATTTTCGTTTTGCTTTCTGAAATGTATCCCAATAAAATCCGAGGCTTGGCCATGTCTATTGCAGGTTTTTCTCTTTGGTTGGGTACTTATTTGATAGGTCAATTAACTCCTTGGTTTTTGGAAAACCTTGGGCCTTCAGGGACTTTCTTGTTCTTTGCTTTGATGTGCTTTCCTTACTTGTATATCATATGGAAAAAAATACCTGAGACAGCCGGGAAAAGCTTGGAGGAAATAGAAAACTATTGGTTCGAGAAAAAATAAAAAAACAACTAGCCATGAAGGAATACCTGGATTTATATAAAAACGAATTATTAAATAATGTAATTCCCTTTTGGGAAAATAATAGCCCGGATAAAGAATATGGAGGCTTTTTTACCTGCCTTAATAGGCAGGGAGAGGTCTACGACACAGACAAATTCTTGTGGCTGCAAGCTAGGCAGGTTTGGATGTTTGCTGTAATGTATGATCAGGTGGAGGCAAGAAAAGAATGGCTTGATTTGGCAAAGCAGGGGGCTGATTTCCTAATTCAACACGGGAGGGACAAAAATGGAGCTTTTTATTTCTCATTAGACCAAAAAGGAAAGCCTTTGATTCAGCCTTATAATATATTTTCCGATTGCTTTGCAGCCATGGCTTTTGCTGCGCTAAATAAAGTGGCCCCAAATGATGCCTACGCTTCCATTGCAGTGAATACCTTCGAGAACATTCTTAAGAGAAGGGACAATCCAAAAGGTATTTACAACAAAACATTTCCGGGAACAAGAGATTTAAAAAGTTTTGCCTTGCCCATGATATTGAGCAATTTAACGCTTGAAATGGAGTCTTTGCTAGATAAGGAGAAGGTTGAAGAATTGGTTCCTACAGTTATCCATGAGGTGATGGATGTTTTTTATCAAGAGGAATCCGGCTTAATTTTGGAAAATGTGAACTTGGATGGAAGTTTTTCTAATTCCCATGAGGGGAGGTTAACAAGTCCCGGTCATGCCATAGAGGCCATGTGGTTTATGCTAGACTTAAGCCAAAAGTATAAGGATGAAGATTTGTGTCAGAAAGCCATTGCAACAGGATTAAAAACTTTAGAGTATGGCTGGGACAAAACTTATGGAGGGATTTTTTATTTTTTGGATATTTTGGGCCATCCCTCGGAAAAGTTAGAGTGGAATCAAAAATTGTGGTGGGTCCATTTGGAAACTTTGGTGTTTTTATCAAAAGCTTATGCCATCACGGGCAATAATGATTGTCTTCAATGGTTTTATAAGGTACATGAATATACCTGGAATCATTTTAAAGACCCTGATTCTTCTGAATGGTTTGGTTACCTGGACAGGTATGGCAAAATTCAATTGCCACTCAAGGGTGGCAAGTGGAAAGGATGTTTTCATGTACCCAGAGGGCTGTATCAGGTTTGGAAAAGTCTTGAAAAAATTCAATAGTTAATATGAGTCCCTAGTCCGGCGATTGGCTTGGAAGCAAATTTATTCCGGAACAAGAAAACAATTGCAGGCTTTGGATTTAATTCTAAGCAAAATATAATATTGAGACAATGAATAGAAGAAACTTCATGGGCAAGGTGGTAATGGGGGGAGGCACCATTGCTACAGCTACACTTTCAGGTTTATCGGCACATGCTAACCAAGGAGCGAAGAGGGTTCAAATAAACGAAAGTGGCAAAGTATTCAAAGCAGATTTAATCATTGCAGGGGGAGGACTGGGAGGCTGTTCAGCTGCTTTTGCAGCATTGAGAAATGGCTTGACTGTAGTGATGACCGAAGAGACAGATTGGTTAGGAGGTCAGCTGTCTCAGCAAGGAGTGCCGCCGGATGAGCATCAATGGATAGAAACGCATGGGGCCCCCGAATTGTACCGGGTTTTTAGAGAGAAAATCAGAGATTATTACAAAAGGTGTTACCCTTTAACTCCCGAAGCTGCCGCCAACAAAAGGCTCAATCCGGGGGGAGGGTCAGTCTCACGACTTTGTTTTGAACCGAAGGTAGGCCACCTTGTTTTGCAAGAAATGTTTGCATCCTATGAAAGTTCTCGAAAACTCATTATACTCAAGCAGCACAAGGTAGAGACTGCCAAAGTCCATGGGAAAAGGGTGCAATCGCTGATTGCTACAAATACAATTACAGGAAATACTTCCTTATTGGAAGGTGAATATTTTGTGGACGCTACTGAATTGGGGGACTTGCTGCCTCTTACAGGTACGGCTTATATCACCGGAAGCGAAGCGAAGGGAGACACCGGAGAATTCCATGCAGGGGTGACCCACCGGCCTGAGAACAACCAAGCCTTTACAGTCTGCTTTGCCATTGACTATGTTAAAGGGGAGGACTGGACCATACCTAAGCCTTCTGACTATGAGTTTTGGAAAAATTTCGAACCCCAAATGAACCCTCCCTGGGCGGGGAAAATGCTGGAACTTAATTACAGCAGTCCAAAAGACTTGAAGCCAAAAGCCCTTGGTTTTCATCCGGAAAGTGTGAAAACAGGCGACAGTTTAAATTTGATGGTTTACAGGAAAATTATTGAGCAGAAAAATCATCAACCGGGCTTTTATGAGGGAGATGCTACCCTCGTCAACTGGCCACAAAATGATTATGTGTCGGGTAATATTGTGGATGTAAGTGAAGAAACCTTTAAAAAACATGTTGATGCAGGAAAACAGCAGAGCTTGTCATTGCTTTATTGGCTGCAAACAGAAGCCCCTCGGCCTGATGGGGGCAAAGGTTGGCCGGGCCTTAGGCTCAGGAATGATCTGATGGGAACACAAGATGGTTTGGCCAAATATCCATATGTAAGGGAATCAAGAAGGATAAAAAGTTTGTTCACGGTTTTAGAGGAACATGTGGGGGCAGCCCAGCGGGCGCAGGTTTCAGGCTTAGAGGGGAAGGCTTTAAAAGCCGCAGAATTTCATGATAGCGTAGGGATAGGTTATTACCATATCGATTTGCACCCCAGCTGTGGAGGTGATAATTACATTGATTTTGGTTCATTGCCATTTCAAATACCTTTAGGAGCGTTAATTCCTCAAGAAACAGAAAACCTTTTACCAGCCAATAAAAATATTGGCACCACTCATATTACCAATGGATGCTATAGATTACACCCCGTTGAGTGGAGTATAGGTGAGGCAGTAGGTATGTTGGTGCCCTTTGCAATTGGTAAAAAAGAGCAACCCAAAAACATTCGGGAAAACAGCTCTTTATTAAAGGAATTTCAATCTTTTGTAAGGTCTCAGGGTATTGAAACCAGTTGGCCGCAGGCTTAAGTAATGGCCGCAGTACTGTATTGCTAAGAGAAAAAGTAAAAAGCTTGAAAACCATTGATTTTCAAGCTTTTTTATTACTTATCTTATTTATTTGGCTCCGATTTTTTTAACCAACCATTCGTGACCTTCTTTGCTTTGTTCAGCATAACGCCAGTGTGCGGCATCATGATAAAGCGATAATTCCTTTTCTCCGGGAACCACATTGTAGGCAGAATACATAGAGGTAGGAGGGCATACATTGTCATTGAAACCCCAAGAATAGAAGCCGGGGACTTTCACAAACCTTGCAAAGTTTACCACATCATAATACTTGGATGTTTCAATTCGGTTCGGCTGATTGCTCCATTCATCTCTAAATAAATGTGGCCAACCACCGGCTCTACCATGAAGGTAGCCTGTGAGGTCAGAAAGGGCAGGGTAATAACTTACCAAATATTTAATTCTTTCATCTAAACCGGCTGTGATAATGGATAAAGCACCTCCTTGGCTTCCGCCCATGACACCAATATTTTCACCGTCAAACTCTTCCTGAGCAAAGATAAAATCCACAGCTCTTACACAGCCAAGGTATACTCGCTTGTAATAATATTTGTCTTTATCATCCAAGAAGATGCGGTTATAGTTGGCCAATGCACCGGCTCTTAGATCCTGGTACAATGATGAATTGTATAAATTTACCGGAATACCATGAATTCCAATTTGAAGAGAGATAACATTTTGATTGATATTCGCACCATAGTAGGGTCTGATTCCGGCGCCAGGAACATGCAAGATTGCAGGATATTTTCCCGGCTTCTTGGGCTTGGTTAGGATACCATAGATTTCACCACTAATATTTTTAAAGGATACATGGTAAACATTGGTATGGTGGGTAGATCTTTCGGGGATTAAGGTTAATACAGGCTCCAGAGGTATATCTTTTAAAGCTGCTTTTCCCTTGTCCCAAAATTCTTTAAAATCATCAGGTAAGGTGGTTGTAGGCTGAATTTCTAAAGGTGCAATTCCGGCTGTTCCTGTATTGGTATAGGTTTCTCCGTTTTCTCTATAGGTTACTTGACACCTTACAAAGCCAGGGACATCAAGTTTTCCACCTTTTAAAGTAGTTGTTCCCTTTTTTAATGTTTCTGTTCCGGTCAAAACAGGCTCCATTTTTTCCGGCCCAATTTGATATTCGATTTCAGCTCCTTCGACTAACTGACCGAACTTGTAAATGGCCACATCAAATGATATGTTATCACCTTTTTCATAAATTTTATCGGTTGATGATGGGCTAACCATTATCCTGATAAGGTCTCCTTGTTGAGATTGAGCAGATACAAATCGGCTGAACACCAGTCCGATTAATAATAACAATAAAACGTGTTTTTTCATTGAATAATGATTTTGTTTAATATTGGTTTTTTGAATTAATAAATTGTCAGGTAATAAAGTTATAAACTAATGCCTTTTAAAGCCAAAAAGTACAATAAATATTCAATTTTTAAAGAGGTCTATATCTATATGTAATTCATGTGGTAGGCCAGTCGGTTTGATTCTAGCACCTGCTGAATGGCTATTATTTTCCAATACTTCTGAAACCCTGAACTTTTTTAGGGGGAAGTGGGAAGGAACGATTTTTTAGGTTAAATAACCTTAAAGTTGGGTTAAGACCTTCTTTTAAAAATATATTCATGGTATGAAATAGGAATAATCCATTATTTTGGCCAAATTTGTACTTACCCAGAGAAATAATACCCGCTAATTTTATAGAAAGTACCGGATTGACCCGTATTTTTTCATTCCGCAGGTGCTACTAATAATGATAAAATTAGGATGACTTGATTGGTGTTTACTGGATTATCGGTCTTATAACCGGCAAAAAACTAACGAAAGAACAAAAAATAATTTATGGCAAAATCGAAAGAAACTTTTAACAAAAAAGAAAAAGAGAAAAAAAGATTAAGGAAGAAGAAAGAGAAGGAAGAAAAAAAAGAAGCCAGGAAATCTAATTCCAACAAAGGGGGAGATCTTGATGACATGATAGCCTATGTAGACGAAGATGGTAATATCACTTCAACCCCACCGGATCCTACCGTTAAGAAAAAGAAAATTGAGCTTGAAGACATTGAAGTAAGTGTATCCAAACAAGCTCCAATTGATCCTGAAGATCTAAGAAGAAAAGGAAAAGTTACCTTTTTTAACGAATCTAAAGGTTATGGATTTATTAAAGATCTAGAATCTCAGGATAGTATATTTGTCCATGTGAAAGGACTGGTTGATGATGTCAGAGAAAATGACCAAGTAACCTTTGAAACCGAAAAAACACCTAAAGGCTTAAGTGCTATAGATGTGAAATTGGCAACTTAAGCATTTGTGCTAATTTATATATAAAACATTTTATCTGGGTATGTTTGAATTAACATAGCTATCTTAGTCAAGATACCTGAAACCCAGGACTAAAATAAGAATCCATTCACCCTTTCCGCTTATAGGTAAGGATGAATGGATTTTTTCATTTGAAACTATTCTAATGATAGATGCCTTAAATCCAGATGGTATTGCTGAAATTAACTTTGAATAGGCCAATAATGCTACATTAGAATCACAAAGGGCCGGTTGAAATTGTGGTTTACAGTAAAATCTGTTTCAATTCCTCCCAGTTTTTAACTCTTTCATGATTTTTCGGGTCGGCATTTTCATTGTGTGGCTGGGTAAACAAATAAGTCTTTCCTTTAAAATAATCAAGGTTTTTAAAATGATCATCTATCATGATGTCGGTATTGATTATTTCTTTGGAACCACAGAAAACCATTTGTTGCCAAGTAATAAAGGGAAAGTGTTCACTTAACCATAAGTGCTTCTCTCCCAGGCTTAATGGGAATTCTGTGGCAGCAGAAACTATAAAAATCTTATAAACCTTAGATAATTCCTCAACCACCTGCTTGGCACCGGAAATTAGCGGTGCTGTTTCAAAAAAACCTTTGGCGTTTACGTGTTTTAATAGGTGCGGAAATGCCTCTCCTTCTGTTAAACCTATCATGTCTTTTTGATTCAGACGTTCTCCGGTTTCTGCAAAATGCATGTCAATAAACTGTGTATAAACATCTGCCAAAACCCCATCCATGTCTATGGCGATTGTTTTCATGAATCTTTCTTGTTTAGCGCATCCACCAATTGACGATTGAGTTTTCTCTCTCTTTCCAGGGTGTTCCTTCTGTGTAATTCAAATTCCTCGCGAAGGTCCTCTAAGCTTTGTTGGGTTTCTGCAGTCACTTGGTGACTTCTTTTAAACCTGAAGTAGGAAATAACTAGTATTAAAATCAAAAGAATAATTATGCCCCATACCAAATTGTTGTAAAAATTCTTG
Source organism: Cyclobacterium sp. 1_MG-2023 (assembly GCF_030546805.1). GTDB lineage: Bacteria > Bacteroidota > Bacteroidia > Cytophagales > Cyclobacteriaceae > Cyclobacterium. The sequence continues at coordinate 73,701 of NZ_JAUOPC010000003.1, forward strand.
TGTAATAACATACCAAAAATACTGAAGCTGTCCTTTTCTTCCACAGCTCGGTCAAAATCGGCTTTGGTGGTACTTAGTTTTTGGTTCAAGTCATTTATTTGGGTTTTGTTTTCCTGCAGGGTAGCCTTCAGCTCCTGAATGGTAGATTTATACCCACTTAATGAATCCAAAATATTGGTTCTTAGTTTTTCCAGGGAACGTAATTTAATGACCTTATACTCTTGGTAGTTAGTAGAAACCTTTTTAATATATTCAAATTGTTCCTCAATCGTGCCATTCTCTAATTCTGCTGTTGAGGGAGCGGATTGTTCCTGAGCCGATAAGTTAAAGCTTATGGATAAAAATAAGGTGAATAAAAAATGGCGAATCATCATAATACAATTGGTTAATTTATTTATTGTTCTATTCCTAGATTATCAATTTCCGTGCAAAATAAGGAAAATTTAAATTTTATGTTCATTTGCACAGGGTACATTCTCCATCTATGCTAGTCAAGCATAAATGCAATATCTAGAATGTAAATTTAAAATAATTTTTACGCTTTCAATATTTCCTAAAAAACCTAGGAGTTGGTTTAATGTTTATTAATTAAACCTCATCTATGGCTTTGAGAATACGTTCACAAGCAAGATGAATTTCCTCATTACTTATGGTTAGTGGAGGAGCTATTCTCATGGCATTTTCGCAATATAAAAACCAATCCGTGATAACTCCATCTTCAATGCAACGGTCAATTATAGGTTTCAATATTTCAAATGAATCAAAAGCTACAGCCATCATCAGCCCTTTGTTTCTAATCTCCTTAATCTTAGGATGTTTTAGCAAACTTTTAAATAGTTCAGCTTTTTCTTCAACTGTTTCAATTAAATTTTCTTCTAAAATCACCTCTATGGTGGCCAACGAAGCAGCTGCACTTACCGGATGACCGCCAAATGTTGTTATATGCCCTAATAAGGGGTTTTCTTTGAATACCTCCATGATTTCTTTGGAGGCAATAAAAGCTCCAATGGGCATTCCTCCGCCCATACCTTTGGCGCAAACCACTATATCCGGTATGATTCCGAAATGTTCAAAGGCCCAAAATTTTCCTGTCCTGCCAAATCCTGCTTGTACTTCATCCAAGATTAATAGGGTGCCGGTTTGGTCACATCTTTCCCGAAGGGCCTTAAAATATTGCTTGTCGGCCACACGTATTCCTGCTTCACCTTGTATGGTTTCCAAGATTATTGCCGAGGTTTCTGTGCTAATGTGTTTGAGTTGTTCCTTGTCTCCGTATTGGATATTTCTCACTCCGGGTAATAAGGGTCTATAGGCTCTTTTAAATATTTCATTACCTCCAACTGAAAGTGCACCATGTGAAGAACCGTGGTAGGCGTCTATGCATGAAATTATTTCTCTGCGGTTATTGTATCTTTTGGCGAGTTTGAGGGCTCCTTCAATCGCCTCGCTACCACTATTTACCAAGTATACATTGTCCAGGCTTTCTGGTAATGTATTGACAAGGGCCTGGGCTAAAAGGGATTGCGGTTGTTGTACATATTCTCCATAAACCATAAGATGTAAGTACTTGTCCAATTGTTTATGAATGGCTTCCAGAACTTTAGGGTGGCGATGACCAATATTGCTTACGCCAATGCCTGAAATTAAGTCCATGTATTTTTCACCATTGGGACCAAACATATAAATTCCCTCTGCCTTTTCTATTTCTATCAAGAGAGGGAAATCGGTCGTTTGTGCCAAATGAGATAAAAATAACTGTCGGTTGTTCATAATAATAAATACAAATGAAAATATACTGGGATTAATTACCACTTTTTGTGGCAATCATCAGCAAAACAAAAGTAATCATAATATGTCCTGTAATGAAACCTTAATTGATTAAGGAAGCTTTAAATGATTTTAATTAATTGAAATCTTATGCATTTTAATGCATGAAATTCGCCGAAATAGAGAAATTTATGCCGATTAATTAAGGTTTATCTGCTACAAATCATTTAATTTGAGAAACACATATTCTTAAACCAAAAATATACCAATGAAATCAAAATTATTTTCTTTGTTTTTAGTCTTGGGCGTCACTGTTGCTTTTTCTGTTTCTGCTCAAGAAAAAGATATTAAATTGCCACCTCAAGCTACCGAGTTTTACGAACCGGTTGTGCAACCTGTTAAGCCGGGAAATGAAAATCACCTGCCACCGGCGGATGCGATTGTACTGTTTAATGGGAGTAGTTTGGACGCTTGGGTAAGTGAGAAAGATGGGAGTTTCCCTAAATGGGAAGTTAAAGATGGTGTTTTCACCGTAGTGGCAAAAACCGGAGGAATTAAAACCAAAGAAACTTTTGGTGATGTTCAAGTTCACTTGGAATGGCGTTCACCCAGTGAAGTAAAGGGAGATGGGCAAGGACGTGGTAATTCAGGTTTTTTCTTAATGGGAAAATATGAATTGCAGATTCTCGACTCTTATGAAAACAAAACCTATTCTAATGGCCAAGCAGCAAGTATTTACAAGCAGCATCCACCATTGGTAAATGCTACACGCCCTCCTGGAGAATGGAATACCTATGATGTGATTTTTACTGCTCCGGGATTTGACTCTAAAGGCATGTTAGTATCTCCCGCTAGAATTACAGTATTGCACAACGGAATTCTTGTACAAAACAATGTAACACTGCATGGGCCTACTGAATATATAGGGATTCCTCATTATGTGGAGCATGAGGAAGAATTACCTTTTCATATCCAGGACCATGGCAACCCCGTTAGTTTTAGGAATATATGGGCGAGAAAGTTAGATTGATTTACCATTCTAATAATTAAAATTAACGATGAACTCCAGAAGAAAATTTATTCATAAATCAATTCTTACTTCGGCAGGCTTGGCCACCTTACCCAACCTATTGTCTGCAGAGCATTTAAATGCACGGTCTAAACGTGTGGGAGCCAATGATCAAATTAACTTTGGGTTAATTGGCTGCAAGGGAATGGGCTGGTCAAATATGCACAGTCACTTAAGAATTCCTGAAGTCAACTGTGTAGCATTGGCAGATGTGGATCAAAGTGTTTTGGATCAACGTACCGAAGACGTGTACAAGCTTCGAGGGAAAAGGCCAAAACAGTACAAGGATTACAGGCTGATGCTTGAAGATCCTGATATAGATGCAGTAATCATTGGGACTCCGGATCATTGGCATTGTTTGAATTTGATTGATAGCCTTTCTGCAGGTAAACATGCTTATACCGAAAAGCCCTTGGCTAATTCCATAGAAGAATGTAACCTGATGGTGAAGGCTGCGGATAGGTACGGTAAATTGGTGCAAGTAGGCCAATGGCAACGTAGTGGTTCTCAGTATGCCCAGGCCATAGAGATGGTTAAATCCGGCAAGCTGGGAAATATTAGGTTGGTCAAAACTTGGGCCTACCAAGGATGGATGAATCCTGTCCCCCAATTACCCAACAGCCAGCCTCCTGCAGGTGTTGATTATAAGATGTGGCTTGGTCCGGCTCCTGACAGACCTTTCAATGCTAACAGGTTTCATTTTAACTTTCGTTGGTTTTGGGATTATGCAGGAGGATTGATGACAGATTGGGGCGTGCATGAAATTGATATAGCCCTATATGCCATGGGGGTAAGTGCGCCTAAATCAGTGATGGCATCAGGTGGTAAATTGGCCTATCCTGATGATGCTTCTGAAACGCCGGATACCCTTCAAACAGTATATGAATACGATGGTTTTAATATGCTATGGGAACATGCAACGGGAATAGATGGAGGAAATTACGGAACCACTGAAGGCATCGCCTTTATTGGGAACAATGGTACACTGGTGGTCAATAGAGGCGGTTGGAAAGTCATTGCTGAAACCGAAAATGTCAATGGCATGAAAAAAGAGAAAATTGAAGCATTAGAACTTGTCAAGCCGGAGTGGCCTGCTCAAAGAATGCATAGCAAAAACTTTGTGGAAGCCATGAAAGCCAATGATCCGTCTTTGCTCCACTGTGGAATCAAAACAGGCTCCGTAGCGGCAATCAATGCTCATATGGGAAATATCGCCTATAAATTGGGCGAGAAAATTTATTGGGATGCAGAGAAAGGACAGTTTACAAGTGGAAAAGCCAATAAGTTAATTAAAGCCAACTACAACAATGGTTGGAAATTACCTAAAGTATAAAAGCAAAAAAGGGATGTCAATTGCATCCCTTTTTTTATTGTCTTTGTAGTATTTTAGCTAGAGTAATTCCAAGCATTAATAGTAACTTGTCCTGTTGTTTTACATATGGGGTGTAAGCAGAAGAAAATAAGTTTATTTGGAGGCTACTGCTTAACACCGCAAGACTTAATAGACTCCCAAAAAGGGTCGGAAACAACCCAAAAATGACTGATATTGAAATGATGTCCCCATGAAATTAATGCCCTTGGCCCTATTAATTCCAGAAGCAGGTAACGGACCTGCTCAGTAGTTTTCAAGCATCTTTTTAATATGTGCTTTTGCATTGAACATGTCTTGGAACTCATCCTGGATCACATGCCCCTTGTCTAGCAGATAAGTTACTCTTTTTGGAATGCCTATAATTGGTACCAAGGCATCGTATTTTTTACATACTTCTCCGGAGACATCAGAAAGCAATTCAAATGGTAATTTATTGGATTTTTTGAAACGAAGATGTGTTTCCATATCGTCCCTGCTGATCCCAATTACCGGCAAATCTAAATCTCTGAATTCTTCAAATTGATCTCTGAATTCACAGGCCTGAGCCGTACATCCGCCGGTAAAATCTTTTGGATAAAAATAGATTACACATGCTTTACCAAAAAAATCCCTTGAAAGTTTAAAATCTGAACCAGAAGTAGAAGGTAATGTGAAGTCCGGTGCTTTTTGACCTTTTCTTAATCCCATGTTTTTTTAGTTAGTCAAACAATTTTTGATAGAAATAGTTTTCTTTTCCTGCTTTTATCTTTTTTTCGGAACCAATTTATACAAAAAGGACTTTTATTGGGGGAATTTTTATTCACTATTTAAAACGTTTATTTTGAGTAATTCAAGTGTAAAGCACATGTTGCTGGCTGTGTGTTTTTTCGCACTAATGAATGTAGTTGTAAAGACCTTGCCCCATATTCCGGCCATAGAAATTATTCTCTTTCGATCCGTATTTAGTTTTATTGCCAGTTACCTTATCTTAAAGAAAAAATCAGTCCCTGTTTTTGGGAATAATAAGAAGCTTTTGGTAATAAGGGGTATCGTTGGTTCTATAGGCTTGATTACATTTTTTTACACCTTGCAGAATATTCCTTTAGCGAGTGCTGTAACCATTCAGTATTTAGGCCCAATTTTTACAAGTATCTTAGGGATTTTTATCGTCAAAGAAAAAGTCAAACCCAAGCAGTTTTTGTTTTTTGCCATTGCCTTTTCCGGAGTGATAATGATAGAAGGATTTGACCCGAGAATTAATGGTTTGTTTTTGGTAATTGGTATTACCTCAGCTCTGTTTTCCGGTTTGGCCTATAACGTGATCAGAAGACTAAAAAATACCGAACACCCCTTGGTTATCGTGTTTTATTTTCCACTTGTAACCATTCCAATTGCCGGATTAATAAGTATGCTTTACTGGAAACAACCTGAAGGGTGGGATTGGGCTTTCCTCTTTTTGGTAGGAGTTTTATCTCAGCTAGCCCAGTATTTTATGACCATTGCTTACCAAAATGCTAATTTGGCCAAGGTGTCTAATTTAAATTACCTTGGAATAATTTTTGCGCTTGGATTCGGATATGTTCTTTTTGAAGAAACCTATAACCTGTATACTTATGGAGGGATGTTATTGGTGCTTACCGGTGTGATCTTAAACTTTTTGTATGCCAGGAAAGCCGAGGTAAAATAATGGCTTAAAATGTGGTTTAAGCCGCTTAAACCTGTAAATTTGAAATTTATAGCATCACTTTTATGAAAATAACCAAAGACCTTTACCACAGTTCTCTGACTTTATTAACTGATTATTACCAATTTACCATGGCCTATGCCTATTGGAAAGCGGGAAAAGCAGAGGAAGAAGCCATCTTCAATCTATTTTTTAGGAAAAATCCTTTCCAAAGTGGATTTACGATAGCTGCCGGATTAGATTATATCATTGATTATTGTCGCAATATGACCTTTGGCGACAATGATTTAGCTTTTCTGGCTGAAATGAAAGACGAAAAAGGGGATAAGGTTTTTGAAAGTGGTTTTATTGACTATTTGAAAAACATGACCTTTAGCTGTGACATAGATGCAGTAGAAGAAGGTGAAGTTGTTTTTCCCAATATGCCTATGGTAAGGGTAAGGGGCCCACTCATACAGTGTCAACTATTGGAAACACCCTTATTGAATATCATTAATTTTCAAACTTTAATTGCTACCAAGGCAGCAAGAATGGTCTTAGCCGCCAATGGAGACCCTGTGATGGAGTTTGGCTTAAGGAGGGCTCAAGGAATAGATGGGGCACTTGCTGCTAGCCGGGCTTCTTATATTGGAGGCTGTTCTTCCACTTCAAATGTGATGGCCGCAAAGCTATTTGGCATTCCGGTTTCCGGGACACATGCCCATAGTTGGATTATGTCGTTTGAAAATGAATTAGCAGCTTTCGAATCTTATGCTGAAACCTTTCCTGACAATACCATTTTGCTTGTGGATACCTATGATATTGTTCAAGGAGTCAAACATGCAATAGAAGTTGCTGAGAAGTTAAAAAAGAGAGGCAAAGCATTGAAAGGAATTAGAATCGATTCCGGAGATTTAGCTTATTTCAGTAATTTGGCCAGGAAAATGCTAAATGAGGCTGGTTTTCCAGAGGTTAAGATTGTGGCAAGCAATGATTTGGATGAGCATATTATTACCTCTTTGAAAATGCAAGAGGCCTCAATTGATGTTTGGGGAGTAGGGACCAAGCTGGTTACTGCCTATGACCAACCTGCCTTAGGTGCTGTGTATAAATTGTCCGCATTAAAAAGTAAAAATGGAGAATGGGTCCCTAAAATAAAATTGTCTCAACAATCCATAAAAATTAATATTCCCGGCCATCACAATGTACTGAGGTATTCTGCAAATGGAAAGGCAATAGCGGACATGATTTACCTAGAAGGTTTGCAACAGGGAGATAAAGTGACGATAATTGACCCCATAGATCCTACCCGAAGAAAGAAAATCTCCGTAGGGAATGCAGAAGCTGAGGTTTTGCTTAAACCAATCTTTGTCAATGGTAAGAAAGTATATGAGCGGCCCAGTATTCAGCAGATTCGACAAAGGACACAAGATAGGCTTGCCATCTTTGATAAAACCCATAAGAGGTTGATCAATCCCCACATCTATCCGGTTGGGCTTGAGGCAAGTTTACACGAATTCAGAACAGCCTTGGTGCTTAAAGCTAAATCTATGGACAATGGCAATTGATCTCAATAATAGCGCTCTTATTATAGTGGACGTGCAAAATGACTTTTTGCCGGGTGGTGCGCTTGCGGTAAATGATGGGGATAAAGTGATACCTGTGATCAATAAGTTACAAGAAAATTTTGAGTTCATCGTGGCTACCCAAGACTGGCACCCCTCAAATCATGGAAGTTTTGCAGCCAACCATGAAGGTAAACAAGTGGGGGAAACTGTTGGTTTAAATGGTCTTGAGCAAATTTTATGGCCTACACATTGTGTGGAAGAATCTTTTGGAGCAGCTTTTCATCAAGAATTAGATCATAATAATTGGCGTGAAGTTTTTAAGAAGGGGACCAATCCGAAAATTGATTCCTACAGTGGATTTTTCGACAACGGCAGGAAAGAACAAACCGGATTGGGGGATTACCTAAAAAGCAAGAAGATAGCAAAGGTATTTGTTACAGGTCTAGCTGCCGATTACTGTGTGAAGTTCACTGTAATGGACGCCTTAGATTTAGGTTTTCAGACCTTTTTGATTACAGATGCCACAAAAGGAGTCAATTTAGCTGCCAATGATACCTTGGATGCTTTCAATGAAATGGAGAAGAAGGGGGCTGTGCTGCTTCAAAGTGATGATTTGCTTTGAGCATAATATTAAAATAAGTGAGTTGACCTCAGAAGTGTTTGGTGAAATTAAAAGCCGGAGTTCTAAATTGCTAATCTTATAGGTAATAAGAAAAGCCATCAGAATATGATTCTGATGGCTTTTTTCAATAAATAAGTTTCAATTTACCTAAACCTCTGAATCATTGGTTGCATGCAATTTGCCCATTTCTTGGTCGATGGTCCATAAACCAACGCCTTCTTCACCAATAATATCAAAAATTTCTAAAGCGCGTCTTGCAACGGTTTCTTCTTCACGTTGTTCTGTCACATACCACTGCATAAAACTAAAAGTGGCAAAATCCTTAACATTGAAACAATGATCTACAATGTTATTTATGGATTTAGTAACTTCTATTTCATGTTCCAGTATCAATTCGAATACTTCTCTTAAAGAGTTGAAATGCTGCCTGATATCTGTAATCTCAGGTTGTATCGCATGTCCACCGGCTTCGTTTATATACCTAAACAATTTCAGCATATGGCCTCTTTCCTCCTCAGCATGGTCATAGAGAAATTTCGCAGAATGGGAAAATCCTTGCATTTCAGCCCATGAAGCCATGGAAAGGTAGTAGGCAGATGATTTGCCTTCCATTTCCACTTGTTTGTTTAGCTTTTCCTCAGTATCCATCAATAAGGACCTTTTTAAGGTCACAATTTCTTTTTCCTTGATATTCATAAGTTTCCTCTTTTTTAGTTGGGCAACTATTCTTTTATTATAAAATCATAAAAGAGTTGGCATTTGCCTTTTTTCTTACTGCACTGTATTTTAAGATAAAGATAGTTAAAATCAACTGCCGACAAACCAATCTTTTGCTACAAATATTAATTTTAAAACATTCTAATTCTAAGGAAGGACCATTACCTCAATTTTGCTGGCAAACTTTTCGGTATGAAAAACCCTATGGGTGGCTTTGACAAAGTCTTCCTCATCAGCTTCAAAAATGTTTTGTACATATTTCTGGGGATTGCGATCAATCAGTGGAAACCAAGTACTCTGAATTTGAATTTGTATTTTATGACCCTTCTTAAAAGTATGGAAAAGGTCCTGTAAACTGAAATCTATAGCAGTTATTTGATCGGGTATAAAGGGTTTTGGAAACTCAAAACTTTCTCTATATCTTCCTCTGATAACCTCCGAACGAACCATAAGATGGTAATTTCCCATGTCAACTCCATCTAAAACATAAGCATGGTTAGGTTGGTCTCCGGGAAAAATATCAATGATTTTAACTACCCAATCTGCATCCGTTTGAGAAGTGGCAACTTTTAATTTTGCCATAACCTCCCCCGCAAGTGTCATGTCCTGGCTTAATACTTCACTCGTAAAGGTCAGTACGTCCGGTCTTCTGGCTGCAAATCGCTGGTCATCTGCCATGTATTTTCTTGGCGTAAAGTTAAGCTTGATATCTTGGCTGTAAGGAACAGGGTTGGAGGGGTCTGAAGTAAAAGTGGTAAATCTATTTCCCTCCGGAGTGGTATCAGAAAGTCCCCCTTTTTCTTGAAAGTAAAAGCTTTTCCATTGACTTTCTTTTGGAGGCCATTCTTCGAATTTTTCCCATTTATGTCTTCCGGTATCAAACATATACGCTTCTGGAAGAGCCGGTTTGCCCGTTTCGGATCCCTTAAGGTAATGATTGAAAAAAACACGTTCTATATTTGCTTGGTACCATGTGGAGATAGAATCACCAAAATAAATATTAGAAATAACCTGAGGCCCACGTTCTCTAGACCAGTCACCATGAGACCAAGGCCCCATAACTATGGTGTTATTGGTGTTAGGGTTATTCTTTTCGATGGTTTTATAGATTGTAAGTGGGCCATAGAGATCTTCGGCATCAAACCAACCTCCAACAGTTAATACTGCAGGTTTCACTTCTTTTAAATGCGGAATAATGCTTCTCTTCTGCCAGAAAGCATTGTAATCCGGATTGTTTTTTAATTGTTGCCAGAAAAAATTATCTTCACCATACCATTTATTGGCATTTTTTAAAGGCCCCATGTCCATAAAAAATTGATAGCCATCGTTTGTTTCCGGATTCACCATGCCATACCAAGCTTCCTGGGTTGGTCCTTCCTTTTGGTAGCCGAAAACTGAAGTGGCCAACCAATAACTTAAGAAGTAAGCACCGTTGTGGTGGAAATCATCAAAGTAAAAATCCCCTATAGGGGCTTGAGGTGAAACGGCTATAAGGTTGGGGTGGGCAAAGGGAAGTGCGGCGGCACTATAAAACCCCGGATAGCTGATTCCCCATATGCCTACCTTTCCATTGTGGTTATTGATATTGGCGAGCAACCATTCTATGGTATCGTAGGTGTCGGTGCTTTCGTCTATTTGGTTGGAATTTCTTTCTGACTTTGATAGGGTGGGGCGCATATTGTCATAGGACCCTTCCGACATCCAACGACCTCTCACATCTTGGTAGACAAAAATATATCCTTCGTCCATTAAAAACTGAGAAGGACCAAGCTTGCTTTTCATATTTCCTGAACCATATGGGCCGGCGCTATAGGGTGTCCTTTGCATCAATATCGGAAATGGCTGGGATAAGTCTTTAGGGCTGTAGACGATGGTGTGCAGATGAACGCCATCCCGCATAGGGATGTCATATTCTGTTTTATCATACCTGTTACCAACTTGTGATAATGCCGGGTTTGTGGTCAGCAAAAATATAGAGAATAAGACCAGAGGTTTGAAGCAGTGTTTCATGACCATATTATTTTGTTAGGGGTTTAGGCTTTAATAAAGATATTATTTTTTACCCTTAATTGCCCTCAAATTGCTTAGCTTTGCTGTTAATATAATTCTTATTTCATTGATTTTGGATAGAATCTAAGAAATTTAAAAGGGTAAATCACTGATATCCAGTGAAAGTTTAATTTGTAAATTAAGTAAATGAAGACCATTGCTTTAATTCCTGCACGGTTTGGAGCCACACGTTTTCCTGCAAAATTATTAGCAGATTTAAGAGGAAAGCCATTGATTGCAAGAACTTATTTGAGTACCATGGCCACCAATGTTTTTGACGATGTGATGGTGGTGACCGACCATGAGTCCATTGCGGAAGCTGTTAGAAATGAAGGAGGTAAAGTGTTTTTCAGCCAAAAGGCACATGAAAGTGGTTCAGATAGGATAGCTGAGGCTGCTGCATCAATTGACGCTGATATTATTGTAAACGTGCAAGGAGACGAGCCCTTTCAAGACAGGGAATCCCTTTCCAACCTCGTGCATGCCTTCGAAGATGAGAAGGTGGAAGTGGCTTCTTTGATGTCGCCCATTTCTGAACAGAGCTTGATAAACAATCCAAATATTGTAAAGGTGGTCACTGATCAGGAAAGTTTCTCACTTTACTTTAGCCGTTCTCCAATTCCTTTCAAAAGAAATGAAGCTTCTTCGCCTCAGTATTTTCGACATATAGGGATATATGCTTATAAAAAGGACTTGCTGATGGCATTTACCAAGTGGGAAAAGTCTTCTTTGGAAAATATTGAAATGCTAGAACAATTGAGGTTATTAGAAAACGGTATTCGCATTAAAATGGTGGCTACCCACCATCAGGCTGTTGCCATAGATGTACCTGAAGACCTAGAGCGAGCCCTCGTTTATTACGATAAAAATCATTCTTCGTAAATACCTACTATACAGGTGCATTTAGGCATTACTTTTCTAAATTCAATAAATTCAAAGTATGAACGGCTACCAAACCGGCAGTTTCTGTTCTTAAGCGGTGTTTTCCTAAAGAGCTGGGTTTAAAACCATTGTTTATGGCTAAAGTAATTTCTCCAGGACTAAAATCTCCCTCAGGACCGATTAAGACAAGGTAAGACTGCCCAATAGAGGCTTGTTGCATCAGATGTTGATCATTGTCTTTGTCAACGTAAGCGATAAATCGTTCATGTGCATGAAAAGCAGGATCAGAAATAAATTTATCGTAGTCTACAATAGGGTTAATTTCAGGCAACCAGGTTTTAAAACTTTGTTTACAAGCTGATATAAGCTTTTTTTGAAGACGGTCTAATTTCAATCTTGTCCTTTCGATGTGGGCAGTTTTCAAAAATGTGATTTCATTGAAACCTATTTCGGTGATTTTTTCAAGCATCCATTCCATCCGGTCGATATTTTTGGTGGGGGCAATGGCCAAATGGATATGGAATTTCTCCATGGGTGTGAAAAGCTGCTCTACAATCTTAAGCCGGCATTTTTTAGGATTATTGTCTTCAATTTGACAGGTAAACAAAGACCCTTTACCATTTGTAAATAAGACGGTATCACCGATGTTTTTTCTTAGAACCTTTCCTAAGTGATTGGATTCCTGTGGGTCCAAAGTAAATACCTCTCCGTTAATCTCCTCTTCATAAAAAAGCTGCATGGCATTGTTGTTTATTCCTTCGAATTTATAAAATTAACCTTAAAGGTTAAATAGGATTTGTTTATTATTGTAATAGAAATATTTTGATTGAAAACGAAATTAATTTTATAATGGAAACTAAATCTGACCTAACCCAAAAAATTCTTTCAGCGAATGATTTAGCTTGGCAGACCTGGCTGGAAGAGATTCTTTCTGCTTTTGATTGTGTTACAGGTACCTTGCATGTACTGAATAAGGATACAGGACTTTTGGAACTTCAAGCGCAAGTGGGAATTCCTGATTTTTTATTGCCTAAAATGAGTACAATTCCGGTTGGAAAAGGAATGGCAGGAATAGCTGCGGAGCGAATGGAAGCAGTTCAAGTTTGTAATCTCCAAACCGATGATTCAGGAGTGGTAAGACCCGGCGCAAAAGATACAAAAGTGGAAGGAGCCATTACAGCCCCAATGATTGTTAAAGGAAAACTTTATGGAACTTTAGGCATTGCCAAAAAGGATCCATATGAATTTAATGATGAAGAAACAAGTGCACTTATGAGGATCGCCTCCGCCATCGCACAAAAAATAAATTAAACTTAAATAAAATCCGAAATAGGTAATTGAAGGCCTATCTCTTCCTTATTGGTTAAGTTGATTAGGTCAATAAAATCCCCTTCGAACTGCCGTTTACCTTGTTGGTGATAGCTATGCTGAAGGGGATATATTATTTATATGGGTATTAGTGCTCGATAAGTCAAGCGTTTTATCCTTGCTAAACCTTTACGAAAATTTTCAAGCGGTATAATATGTACAAAAATATCCAGACCAAAAGTAGTGCTCCAAAGGCTTGAAAAACCGGATGCCATTCTTCAGGAAGTGGGGCATAAAGGCCTGCAAATAGTTTTTCACTGGTAAAACGGAAATTGATAAAGCTAAAGGCAAAGTAAATGGTCAAGGAATTTAGCCCAATCACCTGAAAGAAAAATGCCCATTTTCTAATTTTCCATACGTCTATTACCACATAGAACAATAGTAAGGTTAGGAATGCCATTCCGCTTGTCAGGAGAATAAAAGAGCTGCTCCAAAGATGTTTATTAATAGGGAAGTGCAAGTCCCAAATTAAAGCTAAAATGATGCCGATTACCCCAGCAACAGCCAGTTGTTTAATTTTTTTTGAGTCCAACCAAGCTTTAGTGAGGATTTCTCCAGCTAAGGTACCGAAAATTGTTAGACAGAGGGCCGGTATTTGGGTCAATAGGCCCAATTCATCATAGATCTCCTGCTTTAATATACCCGGCATAAATGTGCGGTCAAACCATCCTACTAAATTTCCTTCAATACTCAAATCTCCGGCACCATAACCGGGAACAGGAATTAGGAATAAAGCTGCATAATATACCAGTAGGGTGGCCATAGCAATGCCTAACCTTTTATAGAAATCAAAATTTAAATACACGAAGGTGGCTATAAAAGTAGCTATTCCTATCCGGCCCAACACACTGCCATACCTAATTTGAGAAGGTTCAAAAATAGGAACAGGCGAGTTTTTGTATAAAATTCCCAAAAGAATGAGTACCAACATTCTCGAAAATGTTTTTTTATAAAGGGTTGGTTTGGACATTCCAAGTTTTCTTCCTTTATTTAATGAGAACGTTAACGAAACTCCGGCAATAAATAAGAATAGTGGGAAGATAAAGTCATAAAATGAGAATCCATTCCAAGCAGGATGGTAGAATTGTCCGGCAATCCAGTCTATAGCAGGAATACCGGTTTTATCTTTTAATAATACCAAAAAGGCTCCGGCTCCTGCGATTAATAACATATCAAAACCTCTTAATGCATCAATAGAGAGTAGTCTTTTAGATGTTTGGGGAGAGGAAGATGTTGGAGCATTTAACGCTGATTCTTTTTGATTGAAGGGAGTGTTTGCCATGACAAAGACTTTCAGTAAATTGGACGAGTTAATTGAATACCTTAAAGTGCCAATTTATTCTAAATTTATGAAATAAAAAAGCTAATTAATTTTCATTAGTTACAATTTATTTGGAGAAATTAGTTGTAGATTTTATTTATATATGGTATAATAATATTATTGTGCAAAAAATACTGTGTCAAATAATTACACTAAACAGTGAAAAATATGTGAAGGCCTTATGATTCTTTAAGTTAACTTTTAAAGACCAATTAAAACCTTTAGCTGATTTTAGCGAAGAAATATGAAAAATCAAAAAACTGATGAAAGTTGATAGTTTACCTCAAGTGTATATCAATATTTTGCCTGATAATCAGGATCAATATTCAATTTATTTTTAACTATTTGTATTTAACCTAAAAATGAATTGGCTCTATATGGTCAATTCAATATCAATTAAAAAACACCTAATTAAATGAAGATTTATAATCGAAAAAGCCCGACTGAAATGGGTAAGTTGGCAGGAGATCATGCTGCTGAAGCTATTTTAGAAGCTATTAAAGAAAATGGGGAAGCAAATATAATTTTGGCTACCGGGACTAGTCAATTTGAAACCATTGAAACAATATTAACTTATAAGGAAATTGATTGGAGTAAAGTCACCATGTTTCATTTAGATGAGTACTTAGATTTACCCATCACCCATCCAGCAAGTTTTCGAAAATACTTAAAAGAAAGATTTTTGGATAAAGTTGGTCAATTGAAAGCTTACCACTTAATTGATGGAGAAAAAGATCCAATTGAAGAAACCAGTCGCCTCAATGAGCTTATAAGTAAATCGCCAATAGATGTAGCCATGGTTGGCATTGGTGAAAACGGACATTTGGCTTTCAATGATCCTCCTGCTGATTTTGATATTGAAACACCTTACTTGGTGGTAGATCTTGATGTTGCTTGTCGTCAGCAACAATTTGGAGAGGGATGGTTTCCAACCTTGGAAGATGTGCCTACAAAAGCGATTAGTATGTCTATCCAACAGATCATGAAGTCCAAAAAAATCATTTGTTCTGTGCCGGATGAAAGAAAAGCCAAAGCAGTTAAAGCTTGTCTTGAAAACGAGGTTAGTCCCGAATATCCAGCAAGTATTTTGCAGAATCATCCTGACTGTGGTGTCTATTTGGATGAAGCAGCAGCTTCACTATTAGATGCCTCAGTTACCGTAAACTAATATCTTCAAGCTTAATTTGCCACAAGTGGTATTTTACGGGGCTTAATATGTATGAGCCTGATGAAATACACTTGTGGCAATTGAATTTATGTAGCATAGGCTCATTTTTAGCTATTGAAGCGTAATTTGGACTTATTTACTAAAATACTCCCAATCTGAATTTTTAAATGCTTCTAAATCTTCAGGGCTGTCAATGTCAATATTGCCTTCATCAAATCTAACCAAGGACAATTGCTTGGAATTGCTTAACAGCAGTTTTTTTGCCCCACCTTCATCGGGAATTGAATTTAATTGCTGAAATACAGATTGATCAAAAATAGCAGGTACTCCCGGCGCCTCCTGATAAAAAGAAGCAACAATTGCAGTGTGATTTTCAATTTTCTTGCGAATTAGGCTCTTGATTAGTTCTATACTTACGAATGGTTGATCTGATAATAGCACCAATACCTGTGTTATATTCCCTTGGTTTACTAGCGTATTTAAGCCTAATTTTATTGAACTTCCCATCCCACTTTCCCATTTATTATTCACCACTTTTTTTAACCTAGGATTTGGTCTTAAGGGATAGGTGCCTGCCCCTTCTACAAGCAATACCGGACCATTAGTTGCCTCCAATGCCATGTTCACAATGTTTTGCAGGAGGCTAATCCCATTATAGGGGATTAGCTGTTTGGGCTTGCCTAACCTGCTGGAATTTCCTGCAGCCAATATAATGGTACCTATCTTCATAACAATTAACGGGGAAGGTCATTACCAATATAAGCATTTGGATTGGCCATTGGTATGGTGCTATTCCATTTATCATTGATGGCTTCAATAAAATGGTTCGCTACCACAGCACTTCCACGGGCATTTGGGTGCACACCATCTGTGGAAAAAGCGCCATATGGAGGTGAGATAGAATTGGAGATGGCTATATCATTTGCAGTTACAGAACCTTGCCCGATTCTTTCCAGAAGGTTTTTCGTATCTACCAATACCAGTCGGTCCTCGTTTGCTGATACAGTAGTCGCGATGATTTGATTGAAAGCATTAATTTGGGCCTCCATTTCGTCCTGTTCGGCAGGAAGCAATATATAGCTGTCGGCAATTGGCACTGTAACCCCATAAATTAAAGTGGGATCCTCCCCGGGGCTTAGGCCCAAAATTTGTCCGGTAGTCAAAGCAACCTTGTCATTAACATTGGTTTGCCTAATTGAAGGTAGACCCATTTCTGAAAGGTCAGCTAAAGTTTTGTCATCAATCACAAATCCATTTTGTCCGGCAGAGAAATTTATTTTTCGTAAATCTCTTTCAGCATCGCTAATCATTCCGGCTGTAACCAGATTGTCGAGACCATTGTTATAGTCTGTAAAAACACTATTGGCTAGACCTGCCAAGGAATTGTCCAAGGGTAAAGCATTCCACGGAACCGTACTAAAATAAGGCAGTTCATTGATGTTTGGTATATTGCCTACAGCTCCCTTAGCTTCAGTGCTTGCTTGTAACATAGTGCTTAAAGCAGATTGATACCGAAGGGAGAAATCCGATTCACTCGTTAATAGTTCTGGAATGGCGCCTCCGGTAAGGGCGTAGGGTAAAACGTCATTTTTCCCCAACCAAAATACGAAAAATGTACCGCCATCTGTCAAGGCCGATGCAGCATCTCCTATAGGTGTTGAATTACCTGGGTCACTGGCAAATCGCGCATAATAGGGATTGAATAAAGGATTTGCAGGTTCCTGAATATTACCGGAAGCGGGAAGTAAAGCTTGGGCTAAGGTAAGGCCGTTCACCCCAAAATTGTTTAAAGCTGTTTTGTCTCCTGAAAATGCCGTGAGGGCATCTCCCGGAACTACTGGGGTAGGCAATATGCTACCGGTATTTTGATTTAGGGTAAGGATTAATCGTCCCAGTGCTCCTCCTGTGGGGCTAAGGATCAAGTCACCATTTTCTGCGTTGATATCTGGAACATTGAAATCTCCACCACCGGCTTCTTTCATCTGCTTGGCCAATATCACAGCATAGGAGTTTACTTGGGAGCGATTGTACAAGGCTGCATCCATTACTCCGGCGGTAATAGAACTACCAATGGTCACCATTTTGGAAAAATCTGCTTGGCCGGAATCGGGGCTCAATTGATCCGGCTCAGGAAACTCATATTGGCATGAAAATAACAAACCAATGGCCAAATAATTGAAAAGTAAGCTATATCGTTTCATGGTTTTTTTTGGTTTAGTTCAACAGTTCATCAAAGGTGATGGATAGGTAGTAAATGGCTCCTGAGGTAGGCCCGCCAAAATTCAGATAGTACCGGTTGTTAAGTACATTGGATCCTCCTAATTTTAATATTGACTTTATGGACTTAACCTTATAAGAAATTTGGGCATCTAAATTATGTATTTCCGGCACATTTCCTCTGGCAAAACTAGACTCCCACCTAAAAGCAGATTGGTATCTATAGGCCAAGTTGAACCCTAGTTTATCTGTTAGTTTTCGATTACCGAAGATGATATTTGTTTTATGTTTAGGAGTGTTAAACTCCGAAAGGTATCCTGCTTCAAATTCTGTGAGCAGTTCATTGTAGTTGTAGTTTCCACCTATGGTGAAATTTTTCGGTAAATTAAAATTGACACCTAAAACCAATCCATGCGCACGCACCTCTCTGTCTACGATATTGGTATAGGTCTGAAAGGTGTTTTCCTGCCCTGGAGTGGTGATAGGGGTAAGAAGACTTGGTGCATTGACAGCATTAATTGCTCCCTGGTCGGAGCCGGGTTCAGCGCCTGGAAAAACCGGCCCTGGAGCTTTCCTTATGGCGGTTTGTGAGATGAAATTATTGTATCGGTTGTAATAATATGCAAAATCAATCAATAGCCTATTGTCCATTAGCAAACCTTTATAACCTGCCTCTATGGCTTTAACTTTTTCAGGCCTTAAGGCAGGAAGGGAGGTTACGGGTTCCAATAAACCTGTGGCTGTGGAGCCAATTGGGCTGGCACCCTCCGCTACTGCTGCGGTATAATTCAGAACTGAAGCCAAAGAATATCCATTTTCAAATATCTTATACTTATCTCTATAGTATGGTAAACCGGCAATTAGCCGAGCTGAAATCACATTCAAATCAATGTGTTGGGCTTGGGTGGTAGGCATCCTAAAGCCAGTTTGGTAAGACAGTCGGAAATTGTGATTGTTTTCCGTGAAAACAGTTGAAATCCTGGGACTAAACTGGCCCTCAAAGTTTTCATTTTTATCGTACCTCAATGAGCCAATTAACTTTAATTTCTCTTGCAATAGGCGTTTAGTGGCTTGGGCATAACCACCAATTTCTGAGATGGTAATATCATTGCCTTCCCCGTCGGCAAAGATGGTTCCATTCGATCGAAGGTCGTAGATTCTATAGGATGCACCAATCTGAAGGTCCATAAAATCTATTTCATTTTTAAAATCATACTGGCCTTCTGTTAAGTACATTCTTGATCGGTCATAAAACAATGAACCGCTGGGAATATAATCACCACTTATGTTTTGAGCTGTGCTATTAAATTCAGTACTTCCGGGAAGATACCTTCCACTATCCGCTTGTTGCCGTGCAAACTGGTGAGCTGCAGTTTGTTGTTCTATGGTTCCTAAGCTTCCGGGTGCAACTTGTTGATTGGCAAGCGCTCCTAAATAATTGAGTGTATATTCTCCAAACCAAGTAGAATTGTCTTTCCAAGTGTCATTAATTAAAATTCCGTTTAAATCTGAAATATAGGATTTCCCTGAATTATCTCTGGTTGTATAACTCCGAATGAAATAATTGTCTCCTTTAAGTTCTAATTTATGTTGCGTAATAAAGAATTCATTCAGAGAATACCTCTGGGCGCCCGTGTAAATTGAAGTACCTGAGCCGTAATTTAAAGAGTAGAAAATCTCCGCATTATCTGAGATACGGTAATGTAATGCACCATTGACTTTATAATTGCTTGCTCCATAATCAACCAGGTTTCTCTCCGGATAGCCGGTTCTAGAAACTACCTGATCCGGGATGCTACCAATATAAGCACCTAATCCTAGCTGGTTTGCTTGTTGCTGTAAGGCACTGACATTCCTAAAGAGTCCAATATTATTGGATACTTCATCGCCAAAGGTATGTACCAAATTTGCCCCGGGATTGAAGGGAAGGTCGCCTTGAGATACCGCATTTAAATCTGTGGCATTGGTGCCATACCAGTCTTCGGCTTGCATAAAAGAAGCGCTGATTTTAAAAGCCCATTTGTTATTGAAGGCCTTGGCATACCTTATGGCACCTTCATACATGGGTTGAGGAGAACTTGGTTCGCCTGATGCAGTGCCTATATGGTTAATCCCTTGCTTATAATAAGCACTCAGGCCTTGGTATTCAAAAGGGTTTTTGCTATTAACCAAAAGTATGCCGTTGAAAGCATTGGGGCCATATAGGGCAGAAGAAGCACCCGGTATAAACTCGATACTTTCTACATCAAGTTCAGAAGGCCCATTGAGGTTGCCAATAGGGAAATTTAATGAGGGAGCTTGGGTGTCCATGCCATCTGTGAGCTGCACAAACCTAGTGTTCCCTGTCGAATTAAAACCTCTGGCGTTTAAGATTTGGAAATTAATGGATGAACTGGTGACGTCTACCCCCTTCAAGTTTGAAATGGCTTTGTAATAAGAATCGCCTGGAGCTTCCCTAATGTCTAAAATATCCATTTTTTCTATGGAAACGGGTGATTGAAGGATACTTTCTTCTACTCGGGATGCTGAAACGACTACTTCTTGACCCAGAAAGGTTTGTTCTGAAAGAACTACCTCTAAAGGAAGAGGGTTGCTTGAAGTAATATTTATTTCTTGGCTGGCAAAGCCCACCATAGAAAAAATTAAGGTGAGTGGAGGAGGGGAGCTTACTGTGATAGAAAATTCGCCATTTACATCAGTTATGGTCCCGGAAACTTTACCTTTTACAAGTATATTTACACCTATCAAGGTTTCTCCGGTATCTTGGTCTTTGACAGTACCACTTATCGTAGTGTTTTCTTGAGCATAAGTGAAACTTATTGATAACAACAATAGCCCAATCAATAGGGAGTTATAACGGAAACCCTTTCGTTGTTGGTTAGTATTCATGGCACTATGGGTTTAGGTGTTAATTGAAAGTTAAAATTTACTTTTATTGTTCAACTTCAATATTACTTAAAAAGACAATCCCGGATTAAGTAATAGAAATGGGATGTTGTCCAATCATATGTTTCTATTAATTTACGATAATATTTGTAAAATAATAGGATGTTTCAATTACTATTCTCCTAGTTGTGTGTTTGCGATTTGTTTTTTTAAACATTGCGCTTTACTTTCTAAGTAATTTCTTTATTAAAATGTGATGGATAAAAACAGGCCTGGATTAAAACAGTTTTTCCCGGATTATGCAATAGGATTTCCCTTGTTTTCGGGCAGGGATGCAATCACAAAAAAATCAGGCTGGTTGGAAACTTTAGTAAAGCATCGCTATGGAGAAATTGAAAAAAGCAACGAAGTGGCTTATTTTGAGGGGATTTTAGCTTCAAATAGAAGGTCTATTGCTTAAAATTATTTAGAGCCAGATGTTGGGAGAAAAAAAATAGGATAAACCCATGGGCTTATCCTAGTGTATGCGCTACATTGCCTAGTAAATTATTTTTGTTTTTCGTTCTCTTCATTTACATGTTTTACCAAACGATCACAAAGGGCTTTTATTTCTTCTGAGTAATATTCATCTCCAGTACTGTTAAGTATATTCTGCCCCATACCACCCAAAATATCAATGTAGAATCTCTTCATTTCGGCGACGGACATATCTTCTGTCCAAAGGTCAATTCTTAAAGTACTTTGATTTAGTGTATCCCAAACATTCAAGCTAATGCTTCTTGTTGATTCTTGCCCTTCACTTTCCTTGTCTGTAGCATCCCATTCTATACTCTTCGGTAAATTTTTGTCGTCTAGAGTAACGGTAAACTTAATTTCAGATTTTTTCATTTTTTATTATTCTATTTATGCATGCGAAATTAAGAAAGAAATCGCAAAGGGACTTCACTATTCATTGTCAAACAATTCCATTTCTTTAATTTCTCCTTTTACAACGAGTCTTCCTTCGGTTTTGGCTTTTATTTCTTCTATGCTTACACCAGGAGCTCTTTCACAAAGTTTAAAACCTCCCTCAGGTAATATAGTAAATACGCCCAAGTCAGTAAATATCTTCTGGACACATTTTATCCCGGTTATTGGCATCTTGCAATGCTTCAGAAGTTTTGAGGTGCCATCCTTGTGGCAATGGTGCATGGCAATATAAAGTTTGGCCCCGGAGGCCACTAAATCCAAGGCTCCACCCACTCCTTTGATAAGACCGGATGAAATTTTCCAATGGCTGATGTCACCATTTTCAGAAACTTCTAATGCGCCTAAAATAGATAGGTCTATATGTCCACCTCTTATCATGGCAAATGCTTCTGCTGAATCAAATAATGAGGAGCCTTTTACCATGGAGATGGTTTCCTTACTTGCGTTGATTAGGTCGGGGTCCATGTTATCTTTTTCAGGGTATGGACCTATGCCTAATAAACCATTTTCTGATTGGAAAACCACTTGTAATTGTTCTGGAAGATAGTTGGCAACCAAAGAAGGAATCCCTATTCCTAGGTAAATGTATTGACCGTCTTTGATCTCACTGGCGATTCTCTGAGCGATTTGTTTTTTGCTTAGCATGCGGAGTAAAGATTATTTACTAACGGTTTTATTTTCAATTCTTTTTTCATAACCATCACCTTGAAAAATACGCTGAACATAGATTCCAGGGGTATGAATTTGGTTGGGGTCCAACTCACCCGCCGGAACCAGTTCTTCAACCTCTGCAATGGTGATTTTACCTGCAGAAGCCATAAGGGGGTTGAAATTACGGGCAGTACCTTTATAAATAAGATTTCCTGCAGTATCTCCTTTCCAAGCTTTAATCAATGAAAAATCTGCTTTAATCCAGCGCTCCAGTAAAAACAAACGTCCATCAAACTCCCTGACCTCTTTTCCATCTGCCACATGCGTGCCAATTCCGGCAGGGGTATAAAATGCGGGTATTCCTGCTCCTCCGGCTCTTATTCGTTCGGCGAGTGTTCCTTGAGGAATCAATTCTAATTCTAAAGATCCTGTTGTAAATTGTTTTTCAAATTCCAGGTTTTCTCCCACATAGCTGGAAATTAATTTTCGCAGCATGCGTTGTTTGATAAGAAGACCTACGCCAAAGTCGTCTACACCAGCATTATTGGAAATACAGGTAAGTCCTTTTAAATTAGTTTGTAGGAGCGCATTGATACAGGCTTCAGGAATTCCACAAAGACCAAAACCTCCTACTAGTAAAACAGCACCATTTTCTATATCAGAAACTGCTTCAACACCGTTTTTAACAGTTTTATTTATCATTAGTACTTTTATTTTTCGTCGAAAAAAAATCCACCACTTTTCCCTGGTCTGTTTTCAATTGCTTGGTTAAGGCTTCCAGGCTTTCGAATTTTTTTTCGGGTCTTAAAAATTCTAACAATTCTAGGTTTATTGTTTTACCGTAAATGTCTTGGTTAAAATCCAAAATATTTACCTCAATATTCTTTCTTTCACCGGATACCGTAGGCCGCATGCCTATATTTAGCATGCCCTCATAGATATTCTTGTCGATGTTTACCTTGACAAGATAGGCACCATCCATCGGTACCAATTTATTGGGTTCATTAAGTTGGATATTTGCCGTGGGAAAACCTATTGTTCTGCCAATTTTATCTCCTTCAATTACTTTTCCTTGTAGGTTGTAGGGCCTACCTAAAAACTCATTTGCCTTGACAATGTCCCCTGTTTTTAATGCTTTTCTGATTTTGGTGCTACTGATCCCAATATTATCAATATCCTCTCTAGGGATTTCTTCCAAGTCAAAATTATACCGGTCTTGTTCTGCCTGTAGGTGTGCAAAACTGCCCTCTCTTCCTCTTCCAAACCTATGGTCATAGCCAATGACTAGCTTTTTTGTTTTTATCTTCTTGACCAAAATATTTTCAATAAAATCTTCCGATTCCATCATCGAAAATTCCTTGGTAAAAGGAATACTGATAAGGTGATCTACGCCAAATTTTTCCAATAGAGCTGCCTTTTCATCAAAACTATATAGCAGTTTAATTCCATGAGATTCTGGAAAAAGCACCATCCTAGGGTGTGGCCAAAACGATACTAAAACGGTCTCTCCATGAATGGATTTGGCAATATTGTTGATTCTTTTAAGAATTTTTTGATGGCCCAAATGAACCCCATCAAAAGAACCGATGGTAACTACTGGCCGTTCAATATCAGGAAAATCATCAAGAGATTTATAGATTTTCATTTTGCTCTTTTTTGATTTTATCTATCAATTGCTCTAGTTGCCAAGCATTGTCAAGTTTAAATTCCCCAATGGCATCTCGCCTAAGTGCCGACATATAAGCACCTACTTCCAATTTGTCTCCCAAATCCCTAGCCAGGCTTCTAATATAAGTGCCTTTTGAGCAAACAATTCTGAAATGAATTTCCGGAAGTACGATACTTGTTATTTCAAAAACTTCTACGGTAACAGGTCTGGGGTCAAGCACTACCGTAATTCCTTTTCTTGCTGATTCATACACCCGTTTACCATCTTTTTTGATAGCAGAATGATTGGGAGGAATTTGCATGATATCTCCGGTAAGCTCTGCTACAGCCTCTTCTATATCTTCTCGAGTTAAATGAGAGGGGTCGGCTACTGTTATGACCTCTTGTTCTAAATCAAACGATTCAGTGGTTTTACCCAAAACAAATGTTCCGGTATATTCCTTCTTTTGGGCTTGATATTTTTCAATATTTTTGGTTTCCTTTCCTGCACAAACGATCAATAGTCCGGTGGCCAATGGATCAAGTGTGCCTGCATGGCCAACTTTTTTTACTTTGAGGGTATTTCTAAGCTTCTTTACTACATCAAAGGAAGTCCATCGGTAGGGCTTATTGACAAGAAATACTTCTCCGTATGGTTTTTGCTGTTTGTCCATCAATAATATGTTCCGGCTACAATGGCCAGTATTCCTACAATCACACAATAAATTGAAAAGTACCGCAATTTACTTTTTCTTACCAATTGGATCATCCAGGTACAAGCAACTAGTCCTGCAACAAAAGCCGCCAAAAAAGCGATTATCATACTTCCAAATTGATCACTTTGGTAAGTCAAATCTCCGGATAAAACATCTTTGCCTATTTTCCCTAAGATAAGTGGAACCACCATCAAAAAGGAAAATCTCGCGGCTCTGTTTTTGTCTATACCCAATAAGACTGAGGTAGATATTGTAGCACCTGAACGAGAAATACCCGGAAGCATGGCAATAGCTTGAGCAATGCCAATTATGGCAGCATTAAAGAAGGAAACAGGTTTCCCTGTGTTTTTGGCTTTGTCTGCAAGGTATAGTAGAAGTGCAGTGATCAGTAGCATAAAGCCTACAAATACTACTTTTCCTCCGAAAAATTGTTCCAGCTGCTCTTCAAAAAGCAATCCAACCGCCACAGCAGGAATCATTGAAACAATAACTTTCAGAGAAAACATTGTTTCTTCATTGTTTTTAAATTGAAATAGCCCAGTCAATAATTCAGCGACATCCTTTCTAAATACTACAATTGTACTTAAGGCAGTTGCAAAATGAACAACTACCGTAAACAGTAAACTTTCTTCAGGCAAGGAATTGCTTCCAAGAAGAGCTCCGGCGATTTCTAAATGGCCACTGGAGGAAACAGGTAAAAATTCAGTTAAGCCCTGAACAATCCCCAAAATTATTGCTTCAAAAATGGTCATTTTATTTATTTGGTTTTATAAAAAATAGCGTAAAATTCAAAAAGAAAACCCGACAATACAACAATAGGTCCCAGCGTCAAACCCATAAATCCAAACCCATGAGTGGTTTTGTCCAATCCTATAATGGCAAAGCCAATAGTAATGATGGCGATCCCTATAAGCATGAGTTGATAATTTTTTTTCGAAAAAGGCAATGGATTATTTTTCATAATGTTTAGTACAATTCGTCCAGTGACATGTTAAGGTATTTGTTGATAGAACGGTAGGTGCTGATCCAAGACATCAGTGCCCCCAATAAAATTAAGCTTCCAAATAACATGGCAAGCAATTCAATATCATAAAGTAATTGTAAGCCTTCAATAAAGTTTTTACCATATTCCAAGAGGCTGAATATTATTGCAGAGGAAAACACACCTCCTAAAGCTCCATATAAGAAAGCACGCCATAAAAAAGGTCTTCTAATAAAGCCTTTGGTTGCCCCTACCAATTGCATGCTACGGATCAAAAACCGTTGTGAGAATAAAGCGAGCTTAATCGTGTTGCTAATTAAAATAACCACGGTTACGAGTAAAATTAAGATCAAGGCACCCATTACTATTCCCACTTTAAGCAGGTTTTCGTTGATTGAAGAAACAACATCTTGCATATAGGTCACTTCAAAAACTCCCGGGGTAGCCTCTATTTCTGCAACGATCTGCTGGATTTTTTCAGCCGTTTGAAAATCTTCGTTTATAGAAAATGTAAAAGAATCTCTTAGGGGATTGTCATCCAAAAACTGGTTGAAGTCCTCTCCAACCTCCTCGAGAAAAACTTCTGCAGCCTCGTCTTTACTGGTGAAGCGCAAAACTGGAGAAGCCTCTTTCTGTAAAACGTAAGGCTTTTTGCCCATTTGCTCGATGAGTTTATCAATAGAGGCCTGTGGCAGATCTTTGTTAAGAAATACCTGCACCTCAATGTTTTCACGGATGATAGAAGTGAGTTTTTTTGCCTGAATGGCAATGACCCCAAATATACCCATCATCAATAACGAAAGGGTGATACTGAATAATACACTGGCAAATTTATAACTTCCCAGCCTCGTCTTTTTTCTTTTTAATTTGGCCATCACATAATTATGTGTTTGTCAAAATTAATCAGGTATATTTACTTAACCAACCTTATTATTTAATTTGATTGGAATTACCTTTTCAGGGGTGGTCACCATCGCACATTCGGCTGTTTTTAAATCCATACAATAGAGGCCGGTAAATTGACCAAAAGCCGGCATTATCAAGGAGTTGTTTTTATAATAAAAAGCCGGCAATCTGAATTTCTGTTTACTGTTTTTCTTTATCACAATTCCGGGATGGATGTGCCCACAAATATTCAACTGACCTTTAGGTGTCCCTTCCTGAGGTTCATGACTTAGTACCAAATTGCCAAGTAATAAATTGCCTATATGTATTTTTAAAGCACTACTTTCGTACAGGCTATCCGGCAAAATGTCATGATTTCCCTTTACCAAATGAAAATTTAGTTCAGGGAATAATTCAATAAATTCAAGTAAAGTAAACCAGCTTTCATTGCTTTCACTATGGAATAAATCACCGAGAAAGTAGACTTTGGAAGCACCTGTTTTATCTAAAAGCTGGCTAATCCTATGGAAATCATCTAAATGAATACTTTCAGGAACAGGAATTCCGGCTTTTCTAAAATGGGCGGCTTTCCCAAAATGTGTGTCGGCCAATAAAAGTGCATTCTCCTGCTCTAACCAAATGGCTTTCTCCTTCATTAAATGAAGGCTGACCAACTCATGTTGCCAAATATATCTTCCGTCTAAGTCTGCTGTCAAAGGATTAAAAATCTTGGGCACAAAGATAGTTTTTTCTATTGATGATTAATATCAAAATTAGGAATTGTACAGCGATTATGTCCCGAAGGCATATTGAAGGAATCATGTAGATTATTAAAACCAGAAAGCCACCGGGATTTTAGGTATTAGCTTGAACAATAAAATAATTCCTACTGGAATAGCGTTTTTCTTATTACTCGGGCAGATAATATTTCAGGAGTTAAATAACCTCCCTGATTAAATATTGAAGGAGCTTATTTTTAAAAGATTCTTGGACCCAAATGATCTAAAAGTAGACCTGATTTCAATATCGGGTTGAAAATTGTTGCTAGCAATTATGGAATAACTATTGTCTTTCCATTGCCGGAAAATACTCTCTTAACAAAAAATCAGCTGTTATGATTGAAAGCAAATTTAATTTCATACAAACCAAAGCCTCTCTTTTCTTTTTCGTTTTAATAATTGGCTTAAGCCATAACGACCTGAAAGCCCAACAAGCAGAGATTAGTGGAGGACTGACCAAAAAGATTCTATTAGGTGACCATACAGGAATCACTAACCCTTCTCTAGGGTATGCATTTGGATTTAATCACCATGTAAATGATTACAGACTCGCACATTCGTTTAGTTATGGGTTTAATTTTGAGTTTTTTAAGGTCTATAGGGTCAATAATGAAGAAATTCCCGGGAATCCTTATCAGCAAGTTTTATCACCTAAAGCCTTGTTCCGATATGATTACTTTATCAACGACCATATATCCCTATTTTCAGGTGGCGAAGTGGGATTTCAATTTATCGATCTAAAATCTGATCAGGAAGTGGTGATATCTACGGAAAGTTCCACCAACCTATATACCAAGGCAGTTTTATCTCCTCAAATAGGGGTGAATTTTGAAATCAACCCTTACCTGGCCATTTATTACCAATTTGCATACGACTTAGGATATTATATGGGAGACCGCCCCAATTGGGGATCACAATCCTCAAAATGGATACATATGCTGAGTAACTCTGCAGGTTTGAGGATTAAAATCAACCATGGATTTTACTAAATTATGCTAATTAATTTTTTTTGGACTTTTTAAATAAGCCATTAAGTCGATGACCTCCTGCTCCTCAAAGGACTCAAAAAGGCCTGGTGGCATTAATGAAACATTGGTGACTTCTTTACTTTGAATTGCTGATTTATTTATTTTTACAGGTTCTTGGCCGGCAATTTTTAAAGTGACTTGTCTGGTATTTTCTCCTACAATGTTTCCGGTGTATGTGCGTCCCCCCATAGTGGTGATAACTACCAATTTATAGGCGTCCTGAATTTCAGCACTTGGCTCCAAGACATTCAATAAAATATAATCAGTATTTGCTCGATTGGATCCGGTAAGGTCTGGACCAATAACTGCTCCCTCTCCAAACATTTTATGACATGACCCACAAGTGTTCATAAAAATTGCTTTTCCTGCTTTAAGGTTTGCATTCTTTAAGGCATTGTTTGTAACCATTGAGCGATATTTTTCATAGGCTGCCTCATCATTGGGTACATGTTCTATTGGTCCCCAAAATTCTACAAAACCACTTCCAATCACCCGGTGAAGCTGTCTGGCAAGGGTGACAGGGATTTCCTTTTTCACGATGTTTCCGGCCTTGATTTCATCTAATAGTAGATTTCCATACCTTGGACGTGAAGACAAGGTTTGAAGGATGTTAACTTTGTTTTTAGGACTTGCCTGTGGATATAAAGCTATCAAAGCTTTGCCCACTTGTTCATTATTAAAAGCTGCAGCAGCCTTGATGGCCTCTTCTTGCAGGTCTTTTTCTTCGAATAAGCCGAGAAGTATGGGCACCAATTCCCTTTTTTGTCGGGCGGCCAATAATTGTATGGATTTAATTTTTTCTGTCTTATTATTTTTTTTGCTCTTTAAAATTGCCAATGCTTTTTGGGTGGCTTCAGCATCTCCAAATAGGGCCGCAATATCCTCAGCAAAGCCTTTGGTGGCAAGGTTCTTCTTTAATTGACTTTCCAGGCTTTTCCAATTGTCCGGAGCAACCAAATCTGTTCTACCTTCCATACCATTGATCATGCCTTCCAACAGTAATGTTTGATTTCGTGAAGAGGAAATAATCGTCTGGACAAGTGGTTTCAATGCATCGCCGTCCACAGCCCTTCTTGCGATGTATTTTGTGAGCAATGGGATTTTAGATTGTTCGGCCAATTCCATAAACTTTCTCTCATCTTTTTCAATTAAATCTGAAATTCCAAACCAAACGAGTTTGGGGATATTGTGATCATTTTGGTCTTCTTTTCTGGAAACCAGATGGGTTGCCAGTTCCCATTTCCAGTCCTCTGGAACTCTTTGTAAGGCTGAGGCCAAATAAAGCCGAACGACGGGGGAGGGGTCGGTTTCTGCCATGTCTACCATTATATCTTTGGCTTTTGGCAGGGGGTTTTTGCTTTCACAAATCAATTGAATGGCCCAGGAACGAATAAAGGGATCTTTGTCTCTCAGAGAGGACAGTAGGGTTGTTTCCGTTAAACTATTGGTTTGATGTAATGTCCAAAGGGCCCTTAGTCTCAGGTCAGTCGGGTTTGAACTTGAAAAAAGCGTCTTTAATGCGTGAATGGCATCTGGTTTTATTTCACCAAAATAGGCTCGTTTCTGAAGAATTCCTCTGGCCCTTCTTGCATGCCAGTCACTTTCACTGTTTTGTAAGCCAGCGAGTTCCATATCTGTCAGGAGGTTGAGGTCAGTATACCTCCCTTTCCAGTTTTTGGCCTGATTCTTTTCAGGCATAATTCTGAAAACCCGGCCTGTTTCACCATTAAGGACTTCTTGACCACAGATATCTGCATCGTGCCAATCCAATACATAAAGTCCGCCTTCCGGGCCTATTTCCATGCTAAAACCAACCCATTGGGCATTGTTTGCCATAAGGAAATTATCTGAATGTTTGCCAATGAAACTTGACCCACTTGGTATTAAACTGTCTGATAAGACTGCATGCTCATGGATATTGGCCATAAAAACTTTCCCTCTTTCCTCCTTCGGAAAAGCGTCTGACTGATAAATTCTAGCCCCTCCATGGGCAGAACGGTGGCTATGGTCGGTAATTGTTTTGATATCTTCATAAATGTAAGGGTTGAAATGTTGCCCTCCTTGCCGATGGTAAATCCCACCGGGTACTACATGCCAAAGGTGAGGGATCACACAGGCCGACATGATGAGTTGGCCCTTTGCATCGTAATCAATGCCCCAAGGGTTGCTAAAGCCATGAGCCACTACCTCAAAACTGTGCTTGGTAGGATGATAGCGCCAAACTCCTCCATTAATGTCTACCCCATCAGCCTCAAGTAAGTCTTTCGGAAATGGGTCTTTATGGTAATAGAGTTTTGTTTTTTCTTTTTCTGTAGGCTTTCTGATTTTTGATGGGGTAGCAAAGCCTTGCAGTCCGTAAAGCCAACCATCCGGTCCCCACTGAAGGCTATTTAATGTCTCATGGCGATCTCTTATTCCCCATCCGGTAAGCAAAACTTCAATATCCTCAATATCTGCTTTGTCATCTTGGTTTTTATCAGGAATGAAAAGAAGGTTGGGTGGTGCTCCTACATAAACCCCATCAAAGCCTACGGCTAAAGCTGCAGGAAATGCAAGTCCCTCCATAAAAACTTTCTTTCGATCCGCCTTTCCATCACCATCTGTGTCTTCTAATATAAGAATACGGCTATTTCCATTGTTTGAAAAACCATGCTGCCTTGACTCATAATCTTTGTTTTCAGCTATCCAAAGCCTCCCTTTGTCATCCCAGCAAAAAGCCATCGGCTGGCTTATCATGGGTTCAGAAGCAAAAACATTGACCTTATAGCCTGGTTTAACAGTCATTTCCTCAACTGCCTCATTGGGGGTTAAAAACTTGGCTTTCCGGCCCTCGTCTCTTGCCATTTGCCATAAGGAAGCAGTATTGTACATGCCTTCTCTTCCGGTATAGGCAGCCCAGGCCTCCGTTAATTCCACATCATTGAAGGCTTTGGTATAGAAAAGTAGCCGATGTTTAATGATTTGAGTAGCCCCACTATCAATTTCCCAGTCTTCGTCACGTGTATAGGCCGGTCCAAGACCAAACTGTTTGTCTACTCGCCATTTTTGTGGATAGCCTTTGTTCTCAGGATGATCAAAAACCGCGATATTGGCCATCTCTGTTCTGCCCTCTACCTGCATTCCCACATTCACCCACATGGAATGTTCTCCTTCCGCTTTTTCATTGACTTGTCGGGCAGTATTGGTGATGGCTGCCTTCATTCCCTCTTTCCATGGCATTCTAATAAAAAGTCCCCCATAATCGTATTTACCTAGGGTAATGTCTTGGGCGGCATTTCCACGCCACTCCAAATCCAGTAAATATTCTTCCCCCTGAACCTTGAGACTCCAGGTTTGAGTTTCTGTCATCAATGGCCTTCCCAAACTATCCAGCATTTCATAAACCGTTTGCCAAGAAACATTTTCACCCTCATTTTCTAGTATGTTCACAGCCACTTTCTTCCAATGGTCCGCTCCGGGATTATGGAAAAAATCCCTTTGATTTACTCGAGTGAACCCCCAATAAATTCCAGTTTGGTGTTGGTGGTGATCAGGGCTCTTTTCTGTAAGAATTCCTTGTCCATCCGGAGCTACGATGGGATGAAGATAGGGCCTGAATTGGGCTTTTACTTCCTGAACAAGAAGAGGCTTTTCGGGATTAGCCTTTTTATAAACCATTAACTGTTCGTCCGAGCTGTCCATCAAGATATGGAGGACCTCTGTAGTGTCGGCTGACTGCTCTTGGTCCTTGTTTTTGCCCGGGCTGCAAGCGAAAGTGATGTAAATTGTAAAAACGAAAAGGTAGGTTAAGCGCATGGATGGTTAAATTGGTATTAGTAATTACTTTTGGGTGTGATCACTCCATAATGCATTTTGATGCGTTTTAGGCGATCAGTCATAGCAGATTTGAGGGAGTCATAGGAGGATTCATAGTATAGGTTTTTCATTTCCCTTGGATCTTCCTTTAAGTCGTAAAGTTCCCATTCATCAAGCTCATAAAAATGCATTAATTTATACCGTTCACCGGTTACTCCTTCGTGTTTTCGGACACTGTGTACGGCAGGAAATTCATAGTAATGGTAATACAGAAATTCTCTCCAGTTTTCCGGTTTACTACCTGCCATCAATGGCAATAGGCTTTTGCCTTGCATACGTTCGGGTGCCTGAATTTTGGCCATGTCCAAAAAAGTTTGAGCAAAATCGAGGTTAGATACCAATTGGTCATTGGTGATTCCGGAAGGAATCGTTCCTTTCCACTGCATCAATAAGGGGGTTCTGAAGGATTCTTCATACATAAAACGCTTATCAAACCAGCCATGTTCTCCTAGATAAAAGCCTTGATCTGAGGTATAAACTACTAAGGTGTTTTCTGTCAACCCATTTTCTTCCAAGTAGTCAAGAACTCGTCCCACGTTTTCGTCTACGGACCTAATGGTGGCCAAATAGTCTTTCATATACCTTTGGTATTTCCATTGTATTAACTCCTTACCCTCAAGACCTTGTGCTTGGAAATCCGCAATAATCGGGTCATAGGTTGCATCCCAGTTTGCCTGTTGTTCTGCATTCATCCTTGCATAGGTTCGGTTAAAAACGGGCCCCTTTTTGGTGGCTTCTGTCCAAATCTTAAGGTCAGAAGTCAGGTCCATGGTTTTCTCTATGCTCATGTCCTGTGTTTTGGCCGCAGTACCTCTGCTTGAGTAATCATCAAAAAGGTTTTCCGGCTCAGGAAAGGTAAGGTCTTCATAAAGATCCAAATGCGCAGGTCCTTTTTCCCATTTTCGATGGGGAGCCTTATGTTGTAACATTAGCATAAAAGGCTTACTACCTTTGCTATTTTCAGCCAACCACTCCAAAGATTTGTCTGTGATAATATCTGTGACATAACCTTCTACTATGCTGGTGTCTGTGGCGGATATTATATCAGGGTTGTAATAATGTCCTTGTCCGGGAAGTATTTCCCAATGATCAAATCCGGTTGGGGCAGATTTTAGGTGCCATTTACCTATGAGGGCTGTGGTGTATCCATTGTCTTTTAAGAGTTTAGGAAAGGTAATTTGACTGCCATCAAAAGTGTCACCATTGGTCCGATGTCCATTTACATGGCTATGTGTACCGGTAAGTACAGTTGCCCTTGAGGGGGCACAAATAGAGTTGGTGACATATGCGCTGTTAAAAAGAATACCATTATCCGCAATGCGATCTATATTGGGAGTAGGGGCCAAATCTGCAAGTCGGCTCTGATAAGCACTTATGGCTTGGTAAGCATGATCATCAGTAAAGATAAATACAATATTAGGTGCTTTGGCAACTTCGGTTGTAATCTCTGATTTTTCTGAACAAGCAGCAATTATTAGGCAAAAGCTAATAATAAAGCTTTTGGTAAGCCAATATCTATACAATTGCTTTTTCATGGTTTTATGGGTTGTTGGATTTGTTATATATAGACAAACAAGTGAACAATATAAATAATATTGGGTACGATAAGAATTATTATAGATAAAATATTATATGGTATTTTAATTCCCAATTTTATTATTGTTGAAACCCATTTGTAAAAAACGTAAAGTATTGCCCATTAAATAAAATGTAGGACTTGTGGTATTCTTTGCCTTTGCTATATTTGATCAAATAAAAAATAAATTGCTATGCGCTATTCACTTCTTTTTATTATATCCATTGGTTTGTTTTTCCTAATAAGCTGTAAGGAAGACAATCAACTTGCTGTTGTTCAGGAAATGGATGGATTAGTAGCCCTTTGGGATTTTAAGGAAGAAAGTGGAACGGCCAGGATGGCCATAGGAAAGGGAGACTTTCCGTTGAAGGAAATGAACGGTGAGATCCAACGGATACCTGAAGGCCCCCTGTCTGGCTTTTCTGCACTAATGGAGAATGAAGCGTATTTTTCTTTAGCTCATGAAAAAACTGCTGAATTAAATATTCATGGTAAAAACCAAGGGGTAACGGTAATGGCATGGGTAAAGTGGGAAGGGAAAACCGGATTTGTTGGTGGAATGTGGAACGAATATACCGACGGAGGGAAACGACAGTATGGGTTATTTGTAGATCTTCCTCATTACAATGGAGCCTCCCAAGTCTGTGGTCATATTTCTTACTCAGGAGGGCCTACACCTCCTTTCCCATACAGTTGTGATTATGCAGCAAGTAAGCAAAAACTTACCAAAGGGAAATGGCACTTTATTGCCTTTAGCTATGATGGGAAATACATAAAGGCCTATTTGGATGGTGTTTTTGAGGAAAGGGCACCTGAGCCTATTAAAAATACCAAAGGTTTTGAAGGATTGCCTGATGGATTGATCCATTCTAAAAACCCTTATTTATTCAAAGATGGAATGGGGAACAACGGGTCCGACTTTACCGTTGGTGCTGTTGTACTATCCAGAGGCATGGGTAATTTTTTTAATGGACAAATTGGGGGATTGGCTGTTTTTGATAGGGAATTAACAGAAAATGAGATTAGTGAAATTTTTCAAAAAACCATGGTTGAAAACCCTTTCATGAATAAAGAACAATAGCGTCAGCTGTCCTACTATTAAGCCATTTCAGGTCGGAGAAATGGGGGTATGGCAAAAGCCAAGTAGGAAGGATCGTTGAGTGGGGAGCAATGCTTATCCCGGATTTTTGGTGTAAACCTTTCAAACGCGTGCTTTTCACGGTTAAGTCTAAAGAGAAAAATAAGCATTATTTTAGGTATATTTGGAAAGAGACCCATTGAATTCATCCACCAAAAGGTTCTCTTTAAGCATTTTGTATTTTTTCTGAGCCTCTGATTTACTATTGTAGGAATAGGTGTAAATTAGTTTTTTCGGGAAAAAAGAAAGAACGATTTGATAACTGAATTTTATAGAACTTATTGTTGGACTTATGCCATTGGGAGTATTGGATGTCTTTTCTTCAATTGGAACCAATTTAATGGCTTTTAAGGAAGGTAGTTTATGCCATTTCCCGGTTTTAATTCCACAAAAGGAGAAATATTCCTTGATGGTTTTGTTATCCAAATCAATTAGCGTGCCCTCGTAAGTGTTGATAATAATAAGGCCTGAAGTAAAAGCACTTAAACCTACCCATAAGGTCTTGTGTAGATCATCTGCTGTTTCAATAAACACAGAGCTAAGCAGAACAATAGAACTTGCCAATAATAGAATTGCACCTAAAAGGTGAATACCCGTACCTAGGTTTCTTCGCTTATAATTGAATAGATTCATATTGGCTAATTTAGGGTCACTTCTAAGATTCAACTACTATAATAAACTATTCCTCTGGGATTTAAAACTATATCGATGAATTTAGTTTTATTTAGAGATGGATTTCTTTATAGACCGTATATGGCTTGCAGAATTAATATCAAAGATTTACTTTACCGGATATAATATACCGGATGCCATACTTCTTATTTTGCCCAATTTCCTCTCTGCTTCCCTGAAATAATAGGGCACTATTTTTATTGACCCAGGATGCAGGGTTTTAAAAATAAGGTTAGGAAAAACCGTTTAATTCAGGTAGTTATAGAAATAAATATTAAACCCCGAATTGAGTTAAATGGTGGTCAAGGTGTTTGTAAAACATGTTGTTCCATTCTTCAATGCTTAGCTTACCAAAAGAATTGGATTCTTTTTTATCAAAGCTTTTTTCACCCAATGCCTGTGTTTGGTTTAAATAATCAATGAGTCTTTTGCGTTCTTTCTCAAAATCTCTGGTATCAGTTATTAAAAAAGCCGGTGCGGTTTGTGAGTTTCGTTTGTATGGTTTTTCACCTACCACAATATTTTTAACAAACAGTTTTAAAATAAATTTCATAAAGAAATTTGGCTTGGGATGTTTGTCTGTATATGCCATTTCGTAAGTAACATTACAATGAGCAAGCATTTGTGGAGCATTCATTTTTCCCCATTCCGGTTGGCTGTCCGTTTTCAATTTATTGATCCTAGCAATTAATCCCTCAGTAACATTTTTATCGAAAATATTGGGTAAGGCCATTGTTGTATTGTAGTTAGTTGAGTAAAGGGTGATTTTATATGCTATTTACGATTTTCAAATTATAATGCCTTCATGAAACCGTGATAAATTTGTTTGATAACATATAAATTTTGAATCGAAATAGGGTTTATTATCCTTATTTTATTTTGGTCATAAGTATTACACCGGTTGACCAATTCATTTTTGTAAGGTTGAAATTTTTTCTTTCTTCGAGGGTTTGTATCAATTGCTCAGCTTTTTCAGCATGTCCTAAAGGCCAGTTTTTTTGAGGGTTCATGTCATCTATCACGTAAAATCCACCAGGCTTAATCATGGCTAAGGTTTCATCCAAATGGCTGTATTTGCCGGGCCAAGCATCTGCAAAGATCAAATCAAACGGTGGTCCATTATAATTTTCTATCCATTTTCCCCCGTCTTCACATAAAATGTTAAGTTTTGGATTTTCTTCGAAAAATTCCTTTGCAATATTGGTTAATTGAGGGTCATTGTCAATGGTAGTAAGTTGGGAATTCTTACTTAAAGCGTCCACCATCCATGCCAATGACAAGCCGGCGCCCGTACCAATTTCTAAGATATTGGCATTGATTCGCGATGAGATAAGGGTTTTTAGCAAGCTGCCTATATAGAGGTCTGAAGGCATGTTGAATCCAATCTCCTTGGCTTTGGATTGAATGTTTGAATACAATGCGGGAATGTCCTTTATGTGAGATTGATTCATAAGCTTTGCTTCAATTATTGGTATTGCTTTGTAAGCACCTTTTAGTCTTACTTGGCTAAAATCCTTTTTACTTCTTTGATAAGCAATGGAAAGGCAGGATGTGTCATTCCGTGTCCATATCCATCCATTTCGTAGAGTACAGTTTCCTTATGCCCCACCACTTTCATCATGCGCATTAGATAAGCATTTTCTTCATATCTCCCTAAAAGTTCAAGTTCACGGTCACCTGTTATGAGTAAAAGTGGAGGCGCATCTTTTCTTACATGAAACAAAGGCGCATATTTATCAATGGTGGGCTGCTCTCCGGAAATGCCTTGCTCTTTGCGTACTGTGAAATGAGTAATGGTGTGACCGCTGAATGGTATCAATCCGGCTATTTCATTTGCATCTATACCATGTGTTTGTAGGTAAGACTTGTCCAATCCAACCATACTGGCCAAGTATCCGCCTGCACTATGTCCGGAAACGAAGATTTTTTTGGGATCCCCTCCGTACTCTTCGATATTTTTGAACGTCCAAGCAATGGCAGCTGCAGCATCTTCAATGTATGTGGGAGCTTTGACTTTAGGAGATAATCGATAGTTCACGCCAATTATTGCAAAGCCTTGATTTTTTAACGCTTCCGGGATTTCTTTTTCTCCTCCGGTGATACCTCCTCCATGAAACCACACTATTGTCGCAAAATCCTTGGTGTTTTTTGGATAATATATATCCAACACGCAGCGCTCTGACAAATAGCTATCGGTTTTTCTAAGCTCTTCTCCATAATAATGCAGGTTCTCTAACTGCTCGTAAGAAATGTCTTGCGCATAAGTGGATGAAATTGAAAATACAAGTAATAGTATGAAGGATAATTTTTTCATGATCATGAAATGGTTTTTATTTTGGGAGTTCACAATTCAATTTAGTAAGCGGATGTTGTTCTTTTTTAAGCGGTCTGGTTTATTGACTTAATTCACAAAGCTTCTTTACGGTTTTGAGATTTCTGGTGGTAGCTTTCACCTTTAGCTTATTTTCAAAAAAATTATTGGTCAATTTGGATTGATGGTATTTTCCTTCACAATAAATAAAAACATCCTTTCCCTCAATTGTATATTTGTCAGGTGGGAAATCAAAGGTTTTTATTTTATCAAGGTTTTCACTGGTTGGATTTTGTGCCAAGAAAGTAATGTGTAATGGGCTAATATCCATTTCACCATCTTTGTAATAGGGGTTGTTTGATAATGTTTTTTGCAAATCCTTAGCGGTTCGAACGATTACAGGAACCTCAAATCCAAATTTTTCTTCAATGGCCTTTTCAATTCTATTTGCCATTTCCTTTTCATCTGCCTTATCAGCTGAAGTGAAAATTACATTGCCACTTTGTATATATGTTGAAATCTCGCTATACCCTATTTCTTCAAATAAAGATTTAAGGTCCACCATCAAAATTTTCCGTTTACCACCAACGTTAATCCCCCTTAAGATTGCTATTTTCTTGTCCATTTTTAGTTAACATATTTATGGTTTTGGGTCAAATGAATGCTGTTTCAAATTTGACCATAAACCTCAGTGATTAGGAATCGTCGTTTAATATCTAGAGGAAAGGTTGAAAGTTACTTTTAAATCAGTTTCTATTCAACTGTACAATTTGCATACTGAAAAATACGCTATTATTTTCACCTTTTGTAATTTTTAATGGTTTTGTAAGCCTAATTTTTATTTTAAATCATTCTTGATGAGACATTGAATTGATTTTAAGCCCTTGAAAATTAATTATTTGCACTTTGAAAAATAATATTCAAAAATCAATCATCCTTTCCTTGCCCATTTAATATTTTGGCCTTGTATTTATCAATCCTTGAAAGCCTTGTTTTGGATTGTTTTGCAGAAGAGAAATACAATAAATAGGCCCTTTGTCTGCCGGGGGAAAGGGATTGAAAACCTTTCAGTAAATTAGGATCGTTATCCATTGCAAGTTGAAACTCTTCTACAATTTCGTAAGATTTCGTTTCTCTTTTCGGCACCTTTAAGCCGGCTTCTTCCACAGATATGGCTTCACTTATTAGGGATTTAATGTTGGCTGTACCTGTCAAAATCTCTTCTTCATCGGTGAAACGCATTTGCCTTGCTGCTTGTACATTTTCGGTTTGTTGCACCAGGATTTTATCGGGATCATTTAAAAGCATTCCTTTAAAAAACAATAGGGCACAATATTCTTTAAACTCATGTATTAAAAGGATGTTTCTGCCTTTTGACCTGGGGTTTGGGGACCAGGTATAGCATGGGACGCCCCATTTTAATTCTTCAGAAAGGGGGAAATCCAGGATGATGCTCCTTAATAATATCAATTCTTTTTGCCATTTTTTTGATTTCTTAAAATAAAAATCGACTTTAGGATTCATAAAAAGGATATGTTTTGGTAGATACTCTAAAATATCATATTATTTACTTTCAAGCAAAAAAGATAGACATAAGCCTTATTACTGGTTGATCCCATTTTGGGGGAAATAAAAAAAGCTTTCCAATAGGATTGGAAAGCTTGAATATTCAGGATTGTACAGTTTTTATGGCAAGTATTTGCTTTTGAATACCATTAATTTTTCACGAGTCATTTCGTGCATAGAGTAGGGGATTCCTCCCATACCTTCTCCTGAGGCATCTCTGCCACCAAAAGGCATCCAGTCAACTCGAAAAGCTGTATGGTCATTTACCATTACTGCGGTGGCATTCAACTTTTGTACTGTATCAAGGGCTATGTCCAAATCCTTGGTAAATACGGCTGCTTGAAAGTGAAATTCAAGGCTATTGGCCAAGGCAATGGCTTCTTCTCTATCTTCATAAGCATACACACAGACAACGGGGCCAAATACCTCTTGTTGGGAGATCTTCGCTTCGTTAGAAGGATTAAGCAATACGGTTGGCTCATAACAGGTATCACTGATTTTCTTACCTCCGCATAAAAGTTCCGCCCCTCCGGAAATGGCTTCTTTTACCCATTCATCCACTCGGTCAACTTCTCCGGTTTCGATAAGGGGACCTACTTCTGTATCTTCAGAGAGCGGGTTTCCAACTTTCAATTTTTTTGCTTCTTTAGCAATGTCATTGGCAAGCTTTTCTGCTATCGAATGGTGAGCGAATACTTTTTGAACCGAAACACATACTTGACCGGCATGGTAAAAACCACCTTTTACCAGTAAAGGTAACATCTCTTCAAATACGGAATCCTTTTCAACAATTACAGGAGCTGCACCACCGTGTTCCAGCGCACACCTGGTTCCGGGCGCCATTTTTGATTTTAATGACCAACCCACTTTTGCAGAACCAATAAAGGACAGGAAATTAATTCTAGGGTCACCCACTAGCTTTTCTGAAAGTTCATTGCTGCAATGTATAGACTGAACCCAGCCTTCCGGTACTCCGGCTTCTTTTAGGATTTCTACAAGGGCCATGCAAGAATAAGGTGTCTTGCTCGCCGGTTTTACGATTACCGGACAACCTGCAGCAAAAGCCGTAATTACCTGGTGAACGATTAGGTTCAAGGGGTGGTTGAAGGCGGATAAAGAAGCGACGACTCCTATGGGCTCGCGAATGGTAAAAGCCAATCTATTTACTGAGGATTCGGTAATGCCCATTGGGATTTGTCCACCTTTCATATGAGAGATTTCCTCAGTGGCAATCTTTAACCCATTAATGGCCCTTTTCACCTCTACCATAGAATCCTGGAAGGGTTTTCCTCCCTCTTTGGCCGCTGTATTGGTTAAGTCTTCTATTTTATCCTCCATCAAAGCTCTCGCTTTTTCCAATATAGCAATTCTTTTATGTGCAGGAATCCATTGACTTCGGTCCTTAAAAAGATCATGGGCTGTAGCTATTTTTTGCTCCAATTCATCAGCATCTGCCATGGGCAAAGTGCCTATTAGTGTTCTATCAAAAGGTGCATATACTTTTAATTGGTCATTCATAGTTTGGAAGTTTTTTCTTTCAACATTACATTTAAAATTGGGTGGTTTAAAGAATAATCAACCTTTAAGTCAATTACATGAACCCCCGAGCTATTGAGTGATTTGTCAAGAATTTCTTGTAAATCCTTGTCACTTTCAGGGCGGTAGCCATGTGCTCCATAGCTATTTGCATATTGAACAAAGTCAGGATTTTTAAAGTCTAAACCAAAATCCTTGAAACCCATGTCTTCTTGTTTCCATTTGATCATACCATAGGATTCATCATTCAAAATAATGACTACCATATTTAATCCCAAGCGAACGGCAGTTTCTAATTCCTGGGAGTTCATCATAAATCCACCATCTCCACAGATGGCGACTACTTTTTTATCTGGGTTTAATAAATTAACACACATGGCTGAAGGCAAGCCTGCCCCCATGGTAGCCAATGCATTGTCAAGTAAAAGGGTGTTGGGTTGATAACATGTATAGTTTCTGGCAAACCAAATTTTATACACGCCATTGTCCAATGTTATTACATCTTTTTCACCTAGCTTATTTCTCAATAAATTCACCAATCGCTGGGGTAAGGTAGGGAAGCGCTCATCTTCAAAATACTTTCCGAGATGTGCAGAAACTTCTTTTTTTACCTTTTTATAAAAATCAAAGTTCCAGCTTTCTGAAGGCTTTACTGCTTTGGCAAGTTTTTCAACAGAACTGGTTATGTCTCCAACAACGTTTAATTGTGGGAAATATACGGGATCGACTTCTGCAGGGGAAAAATTCACATGTATTACTTTTTTCCCTCCCTGCTTCATGAAAAATGGAGGCTTTTCAATTACATCATGTCCTACATTGATGATTAAATCCGATTCATCAATGGCAGCATGGACAAAATCATGTGAGGAGAGTGCTGCGGTTCCCAGGTATTTAGGATGTCTTTCGTCAATTACCCCTTTTCCCATTTGCGTGGTGAAAAAATAGATTCCTGTAGTATCTACAAAGGATGCCAAGGCCTGGCAAGTTACCTTTCTATTGGCTCCGGCCCCTATCAACAAGAGTGGCATTTTAGCATTTTCAATCATATTGGCTGCTGATTGAATTGCCTCATCATCTGACTTCGGCAACAAATAGTCTACAACCTCAAATACATGGTCTTCTACCTCCTCTTGGGCAATGTCTTCCGGAAGCTCCAAGTGTACTGCCCCAGGTCTTTCTTCTGTAGCTATTCGAAAAGCCTCTCTTACGTTGGAGGCAATTACATTGCCATCCACAATTTGTTTGGTATACTTGGTGATTGGTCGCATCATGTCTACGACATCAATTATCTGGAACCGAGCCTGCTTGCTTTTTTTAATGGGTTTTTGGCCGGTTATCATTAACATGGGCATGGCCCCTAGTTGGGCATAGGCTCCCGGAGTGAAT
Organism: Cyclobacterium sp. 1_MG-2023; assembly: GCF_030546805.1. GTDB lineage: Bacteria > Bacteroidota > Bacteroidia > Cytophagales > Cyclobacteriaceae > Cyclobacterium. The sequence goes on from NZ_JAUOPC010000003.1 coordinate 116,046, forward strand.
AGGTTTGTGGCTCCGGGCCCCAATGTAGACATACAAACTCCCGGTTTGCCGGTGAGCCTCCCATAAGTGGCAGCCATAAAGCCTGCGCCTTGTTCATGCCTTGTCAAAATTAATTTAATTTTAGAACGGGTAAGAGACTCTAAAATGTCTAGGTTTTCCTCTCCTGGAAGACCAAAAATATATTCTACACCTTCCTTCTCCAGTGCTTTTACAAATAAATCTGATGCTTTCATATGTTAAAAATTTATGGTTTGGGTCTAAAATGCAGAATAAGAAGAATGAATTTGGAGGTGTTTTACAACCCATCCAATATCCAATCAAAAACCAGGCCTATAAATCCCCACCATTAATGCATCAATTACTTTGGCGATTTCAGTAGGAGGTAAAGATTCAATCAAGTACTGGTGTAAACCCTCAGGGTCATTTTCCCAAGAATTACTTCCATCTTCATTTACTATTACGTTTCCTTTGGGACTCAGTTTCCAATAGTGCTGATCAGTTAGCGCCACCAGAATAGAAGTTTGATCCCAACTTTGCCTTCCTTGATATCCATTGAATAATTTATAAGCCAAACTTACAGGATGCTCGCTATCAAGCGCATGCTTTAAATAATCCGCTCCTGTAATGATATTATTGCCTATTTCCCATCCAGAAAAGATCACTTGGCCGGGCCAGTTCTTCACTGCAATTGTGGTAGACTCGGGGTCGGGCCGATAGAAGTTAGCCTCTTTCCCATTAGGGTATTGCCCACCCATACAAGACCAAAGTTTAACCTTCTGTTTGATCAGTTCGTGACCACTTAGAGGACTAATATGATCTGCCTTGGAATTGAGTAATTTTCGAAGATTTGTAAGGTGCCCTATGCTAATGATAACCACACTATTGTCTGATGAATTGACCAATAGCCTTCTGTAAAGCCGCGTAGCATCTTCCGGCTGTTTGCCATTTTTTAAAGGATGTGGATAGTTTGTTGCCAGCTGTTTTGTGTATTTGGAGAAACTTCTTAATTCTATACCTTTTTCAACTCCGATAGGAATGTCAGGTCTTTTGTAATAAGTGTTAATGGCTGCAGCGCATCCGGCAGCATCTTTGTCATCACTGGTAATGACCACTCCGAGGATTTCGATCTTTTGGTGGTCTTCTAAGGTGTGTAACATCGCTAACGCACCAACATCATCAACATCAGAATCCAAGTCTGCATCTAAAATGACCTGAACCTGTGCTTGGGAAGGAAGGATAACAGCAAAAAACAAAATCAAAAATAACTGTATCGTTTTGTTCATTTCTAGAAGATATTTTTTCAGTTTGATTTTTTGTCCGGTAAAAGCAAGGAAACAGTAAGTATACTTATTAAACTACATATCATTGAGAAAGTTCTGAATGGAAACTGTATTCCTGCAATAGGGTCTTCCATAGGATAAGGTAAAAATGGGGGGATACCAAATATTGGTTCACCACCGCCAAATCTTAGAAAAACTCCAACTATAATTCCGGCAATTGCTCCTCTTTTGTTGGACTTTTTAAAATACAAAGCCATTACCAATTGTGGAAATAAAATTACATAAACAAGATCCGCACATAGGTACCAAAGCTCATAGACACTTTGGAGCGTTAAGGCAAGCCAAGTAGCCACAATTCCAATTCCGAGAATGGCTAAGCGTATGGAGTTTTTAATTTGCTTGTCGGAGCAAGAGGGATTGAGTAGCGGTCGATAGAAATTCCAGGTAAACATAGAGGCTGCAGATAAAATGGAAGAATCCACTGATGACATGACTGCCGCTGCAACTGCTCCCAAACCCAATGCAGCAATGATTGGGGGAGTCATTTCTATCAAAACATATGGCAGGACCATGGTGGCTTCCGGAGCAACTCCTAAAGAAGATTGGCTCCAATCAAAACCAACACCGGCTACCCCGATGAAAATGGCAGGAATAGCCATCAATGCACAACATATTCCACCAAATATGGATAACCTTATGGCAGACTTGTCCGAATTTGAGGACAACACCCTTTGGAAATATACTTGCCATGGTATACCTCCCATTATTAACAACAAGGCAAAATCAAGCCAAACCCAAATACTATTTCCCCAAGCCGGATCTGTTCCACTAAATGCGCTTAGGCTGGGGAATAAATTAAATCCATTGTTGATTTGTTGATCATAAATATTCAAAGCAGTCTCTATTCCTCCAATCTTATCCAAGGCAAAAGGTATGGATATCCCAAGACCAAGGATGATAAAGATCAGCTGAACCACATCTGTATAAGCCACAGACCATAAGCCTCCCATCATGGTATAACCAATGGCTATACTAGCCGAGACCATGATGGACGTTTCCAAATCCAATTCAAAAATAGTAGCAAAGGTTATCCCCAATGCAGCGAGGATGGCTGCACTCCAAAATATTTCCCCAATCAAGGCAGGAATAAAGAGTACAGCGGCAGTTTTTTTACCATACCTATGTTCAAAAACATCAATAAAAGTGGTAAAGCCAAAGCTTCTGATTTTTTTTGCAAAAAATAAACCACCTAATATTAGGCTGATGGCATAACCCCAAGGAGCCTGTGCCCATACCAGCCCTCTGGCACTGTCGTAAACTGCCTCGCTGGTGCCGATAATATAACCTCCACCCACCCAGGTGGCTGTCATGGTGAAAATACCGATCCAAGCCGGCATTCTTCTTCCGGCCAATAATAGGCCTTGTGAAGTTTGATCTCCTGATTCCTTTTTACTGGCGTAATAACCAATATATAGAATAATCAGGTAAAAAATAACAGTGATGAGAATTCCTAGGGTCTTGGTGTCGATAGCTTTGGTGGATTAGTTCCCAAACCAATTTAATGGTGAAGGGTGGAAATTTTGATAAATGTGTTTGATTTCTTGGAATTCTTCTAATCCGGTATGGCCAAGTTCTCTCCCTAAGCCGGACTGTTTATATCCTCCCCAAGGAGCTTGTACAAAATAAACATTGAAGTCATTGATCCATACAGTCCCGAAGCGAAGTGCCTTGGATACCCTATCTATTCTTTGAACATCCCTGGTCCAAAAACCAGCAGATAAACCATAAATGGTATCATTGGCATTTTTTATAGCTTCAGCTTCCGAGTCAAATTTTTCTATGTGTATTACTGGGCCAAAGATTTCTTCTTTTACAATTGCCATTTCTTTTGTGCAACCGACCAATAGGGTGGGCTCATAAAAATAGCCTTTGGCCAGTTCAGGATTCGAGGGTTTTTTACCACCTGTGATCAATTCTGCGCCCTCTGAGATGGCTTTTTGAACATGATTGGACACTTTTTCAAGCTGAGCTTCGGAAATAAGAGGTCCCATTTGAGTTTGCTCATCCATGCCATTCCCCAGGCGAATTTTTTTAATCCTTTGTTCAAGGTGCTTTACCACTTGATCATGGATGGAGGCAGCAACCATCACTCTTGTCCCGGCAGAGCAAATCTGACCGGCATGGAAGAATACACCATTTAATATAAAGTCAATGGCTGTTTCCCAATCTCCATCTTCAAATAATATATGGGGATTTTTTCCTCCCAATTCAAGTGCTACTTTTTTAACATTTCCGGCAGCCGCTTTCATGATTTTCTTTCCCGTGACTACACCACCGGTAAAGGATATCATGTCTACCTCAGGGTTTTCAGCCAGTTCAGCACCGATGCTATGTCCTGGACCCAAGACGGTATTGATTACCCCTTTGGGGAAACCGGCTTGTTCTGTAAGCTGGGTCCAAAATAAGGTTGTAAGCGGGGTGAATTCACTTGGCTTGATGACCATGGTACAACCGGCCGCAAGGGCAGGAGCAATTTTCCAAGCAGCTTGGAGAAGAGGATAGTTCCAAGGACAAATCATGCCTACAACCCCGATCGGTTCTTTTACCAAGCGACTTTGGGTGTTGGGATTTGGGCTAGCAATGCCTTCCCCTTCGTTTTTGTCTGCAAGCCCGCCATAATACCTGAAAATTCCGGCAATATCGTCCATGTCCCAAATACTTTCAGCATAGGTTTTACCGGTATTTAGGGTTTCTAATCGGGCTAATTCTTCCTTGTTTTCTTCGATCAGATCACCCAATACATAAACCATTCTCCCACGTTCAATGGTAGAAAAATTTCGCCATTCTTCAGTATTAAAAGCAAGTTTGGCGCTTTGGATGGCTTTTTTTGCATCCTCTCGACCACCTTCGGCTACATTCACAAGGGCTTGCTTGTCAAAGGGGTTGTAAATGGTTCTTACCTCATTTGAGAGGGCTTCCTGCCAGCAGCCATTGATATATAGATTTTTATTTTTGATCAATTGGTAAGTTGGTTTTGTTCCTTTGTTGGATTGTGTTTGTAATAAGGTACTTCTTGAGGGGACTCGGGACTGTTACCTAGCAATATGTCAGCGGCTTTTTCAGCAATCATGAGCACTGGTGCGTAGATATTGCCATTGGTGATGTAAGGCATAATGGATGCGTCTACCACCGAAAGGTTGTTGACACCGTGAACTTTTAGATTTGCATCAACCACAGCCATGTCATCATAGCCCATTTTAGCCGTACAACTTGGGTGGTAAGCACTTTCTCCTTCTCTGGCTACGAAATCCAATATTTCTTCGTCGGTTTCTACACCAGCTCCTGGTGACAGTTCTTTTCCCCTAAGTTCATCAAAGGCGGGCTGATTGATAAGGTTTCGGGTACACCTGATGGCTTCCACCCATTCTTTTCTTTCCTGAGGTGTAGAGAGATAATTAAATTTAATACTTGGATATTTTTCGGGATCTGCAGATTTAATTTTCACATGTCCCCTCACATCCGTATTCATTGGTCCCACATGCAATTGGAATCCATGTCCTTCATTTGGAGCTGACCCATCGTAGCGAATGGCGATTGGCAGAAAGTGATACTGTAAATTAGGGTAAGCCACTTCGTCGTTTCCCCTGATAAATCCTCCGGCCTCAAAATGATTGCTTGCTCCTACACCTGTCCCCTTAATGAGCCATTCTAATCCAATCTTAGGCTGGTTATAGAATTTTAGGGAAGGGTAAAGGCTCACCGGTTTCTTGGCAGCCCATTGTACATAGACCTCAAGATGGTCTTGCAGGTTTTCTCCAACTCCCTTTAGGTCAGCCACTACAGGGATTCCAAGTTTTTTTAGGTCATTGGCATTACCAATCCCGGAAAGTTGTAGGATTTGCGGGGTGTTGATGGCCCCTCCGCAGCATATTATTTGCCCGCCATAAGCAACTTCTTTTTTACCATTTTTTGAATAAGCCACTCCCGTAGCAGTATTTCCTTCAAATAAGATTTTGCCAACAGTAGATTTCAGGTGGATGGTAAGGTTTTTACGGTCCTTTATCGGATGAACGTAGGCCCTGGCTGCATTCCATCTTTTACCTTTATAAATTGTAGCATCAAATTTCCCAAAACCCTCTTGTTGATAACCATTGACATCGTCTGTCAGGGGATAACCGGCTTCTTGAACAGATTCAAAGAAAGCCTTAAAAAGAGGGTTGTCACACTTGGGTGTTGTCAAATAGAGAGGTCCTTTGTCACCACGGTAAGTATTTCCTCCAATTAGGCGATTTTCTAAACGCTTAAAATAGGGCAGGCAATGTGCGTAACTCCAGTTTTCCAGGCCTTTTTCATTGGCCCATTTTTCATAATCCATGGCATTGCCACGAATAAAAATCATACCATTGATTACACTTGAACCACCCAATACTTTACCTCTGGGTTGAAAAATTTTCCGGTTTTGCATATAAGGTTCCGGTTCAGATTCATAGCCCCAATTGTAAAAATTATTGGTAAGTGGATAGGTGAGGGCTGCAGGCATTTGAATTCTAAAATCCCAACCATGGTCAGGCCTTCCTGCCTCTATCACCAGTACCTTATTGGAGGGGTCTTCACTTAATCTATTGGCAAGTACACTGCCAGCAGAACCACCGCCAACGATAATGTAATCATATTTCTCTTTTGACATTCTTTAATTTAGGACAGTTGACTTGTCTAAAAAAGCAATTGCTGCTAAAATCATATTTAGCAGCAATTACTTAGCTTTTAACAATTTAATTTTATTTTCCTTTAGGGACGATCTTCACAATCCCTTTACCGTCTATGCCGGCATAGATGATACCATCAGGACCTAGAACAACATTTCTAACGCGTCCCAAACCATCGATGATTTTTTCTCTTTTGATAACTTTATTGTTTTTAATGGTAAGTTTTTCTAATCGACTAAACTTCAAAGAGCCAACCAAAAGGTCCCCCTCCCAAGCTGGGTATTTGCTATTGGTTACATAGGCAAAGCCACTTGGAGCAATGGATGGTACCCAATAATAAAAAGGTTGTTCCATTCCGGGTTTAGCTGTATTTTCTGATAGTATTGTTCCGTCATAATTGATACCATATGTGATTTCAGGCCAGCCGTAATTGGCACCTTTCTTTACGATATTGATTTCATCACCACCTTTAGGACCATGTTCATTTACCCAAATTTGTCCGGTTTTAGGGTGTAAAAGCATTCCTTGTGGATTTCTATGTCCATAAGAATAAATGGCTTTCTTTGCTCCGGGTTCATTGTAAAAAGGGTTGTCTTCAGGTACTCTTCCGTCATCATACAGGCGGTAAACTTTACCCCCATCTCGGGTGATATCTTGAGGATTTTCAAATTTAGCACCTCTTTCACCAATGGAAAAATACAAGTACCCTTCTTTATCAAATGCTATTCTTGAGCCAAAATGCTGACCTGCTTCAGAATTGGGGCTGGCTTTGTACAGCCTTTCAAAGTTAACCAATTTGCTGCCCTCCAATTTGCCACGACCTATGGCTGTGTGGGAACCTTTTCCGTCACCTCTAGAGGAGGCATAAGCAATGTAAACCAACTTGTTGTTTTTGAAATCCGGGTGCAGAACCACGTCCAACAAACCTCCTTGACCTTTGGCGGAAATTTCAGGCAACCCTTCAATTTGGGTTTTTTGTCCATTTTTAAAATGGATCAATTCACCGGATTTTTCTGTAATTAACATGCTGCCATCCGATAAAACTGCCATTCCCCATGGGATATTAAAGCCTTCAACAACTGTTTCAATGTCATAGGCATTCCATTCCGGGTCCGTTACTTCGGGGCCATTGGGTGGTGTTTGACCCAAACAGGTCATAAACGAACTGATCACCAAAAAGGTAACTAATAAAGATTTCATAAAGGCTAAATAAATAATGGGATATAATTAATTTAATAGGAATATTGAAGCGAATTTAAATTTAAATATGCTCCAAAACAAGTTTTAATCTAGCAGTTCAATCTGCAGTTTTAGTATTCTATCAGTAAGATTTTCTGAACTTATGGTATTTCTACTTAGTCGGTCAACCATAATAGGAAAGGCAAAAGGAGTTATTTTTTTTGTTTTAATTAGGTGAATCTGATTTCTGTTGATTCGATCAATGACCTTGAAAAGCCTGTTTTTTTCCATTTGGATTTGGATCACCTCCTCTCTGGCCTGCGCAAGTAATAGATTGTTAGGTTCATAAGTCTCAAACACTCCATATAAAATCCCCGAACTGGCTTGTAGGTGTCTGGTTGGTACATTTTTTCCGGGATACCCTTGAAAAACCAACCCGGCAATGGCTGCAATCTCTCGAAAACGCCTTTTACCCATTTCAGTCTCGTTGATGCTTGCAAATAAATCATCCATTAGGTTTTCTGTCCGAAACAAATCTTCCTCTAAGCTGTCTTCAATGGGTATGGGGCTATCAGAAAGCAACTCAAAACCATAATCATTCATGGCTATGCTTAGGCTAATAGGATAACTTACACTGATTCTGTAAGCAACCAAAGCTGCCAGAACTTCATGTACAAACCGACCCTCAAACGGAAAAATAAAAACATGGTACCCATCTCTGCTTTTACACTGTTCTATGAGTAGGGACTCTTGATCAGGAATTCTTGATAAAGTATTTTGTAACTTCAAAATAGGCTGAATGGTTTTTAATTCAATAGCATCCAAATTGTTTTTAGAAGCATTTTGCAATTCATCCCTGATCATTTCCGATAGTCTGGAAGACAAAGGCATTCTACCTCCCATCCAGCGGGGAATGGTTCCGGTCTTCTTTTTTGATCTTCTTACCAATGCCTTCATTTCCTTGATTTTGACAAATTCCAGGTTGCGCCCGGCAAACCAAAAAGCATCTCCCGGTTTTAACTTGGAGATAAAACTTTCCTCTACCGAACCGATGTATCCTCCTGTTATAAATTTAACTTGAATCATTGGATCGCTTACAATGGTACCCATGGACAATCGGTGACGCATGGCTATTTTTTTATCTGTGACGCGATACAGTCCGTCCGGTGCTAAGTTTATTTTCGAAAACTCCTCATAACTGCCAAGGGCCTTTCCACCCACTGTGACGAAATCTAACATCCACTGAAATTCATCCCTTGAAAGGTTTCGAAAAGCGTAGCAACTTCTTAATATAAGGTAGGCATTCTCAGGTTTGAACCCATCTCCTAATGCGAGGGTGACCAGAAACTGAAGACCTACATCATAACAGGCCTCCATAGGGATTTGGTCCTCATACGCTCCATTATTTATTGCTTTCCTCAATGCGCTTGCCTCTATCAACTCCAGGGAATGGGTAGGAACAAAATACACCTTGCTTATAGCGCCCGGAGAATGACCCGACCGGCCTGCTCGCTGTACAAATCTGGTAACTCCCTTGGGACTTCCCACCTGTATTACGGTGTCAACAGGCCTAAAATCTACACCAAGATCTAAGCTGCTTGTACATACAACAAGTTTCAACTTTTTTTCATGCAAGGCTGTCTCTACCCACGCCCGTACTTGAGGATCCAATGATCCATGGTGCATGGCCATGGTTCCCGCCCATTCAGGTTTGGTTTCTAATATTTTTTGGTACCAAATTTCTGTCTGAGACCTTGTATTGGTGAAGAGTAGTAAACTTTGACTTTTTTCGATAATGGGGATAATTTTGGGCAATAATTTAATGCCTAGATGACCAGCCCAAGGATATTTCTCCACTTCATCAGGTATTACTGAGGCAACTTTTATTTTCTTTTTAACCTTGCTTCTTATAATTAATTGAGGGGTTTTAGGGCCTAATAAAACTCCATGCGCTTGAGATAGGTTACCTATGGTTGCCGATATTCCCCAGACTTTGAATTGAGAGCTTGCAATGGTCTTTAAATACTCAATGGCTAGCTGAACTTGAACTCCTCGCTTGTTGGCCAATAGTTCATGCCATTCATCTACCACTACAGCTTTTAGATTGCGAAATAGCTCTTGATTTCCTTTTTGAGCGATTAATAAATGAAGACTTTCCGGTGTGGTAATCAAGCACTCAGGCATGGCTCTTTTTTGTTGCTGCCTTTGAGATGCCGTGGTATCACCATTTCTAACAGCAATTCGCCAAGGTAATCCGGTTTCAAGGCATACCTCTTGCATGGCTTGACATAAATCTTGGGCAAGGGCGCGTAAAGGAGTAATCCAAATCACCTGCAAACCATTCTTTCTCTTTTTTTTCCAACTGTCAGGATATTGATTGACATACTCTTTCAATATGGGGATCCATAAGGCCATGGTCTTACCACTTCCGGTGGGAGCATTTAATAGTCCACTTTTACCTTCGAGATAATTATTTAAACAATCTTTTTGAAAGTCGTAGGGTTTTCTATTTTTATAGGCATACCAATTCTTTACCCAATCATTTTTCATATGTTGAAAGCCTGAAAATTATATTTTAAACAAATATATAGTTGTTAATTGCCTAAATTATTTCTAAGCACTTAACGTAAATTATCTGTATTAGGTCTTAGACAAGTTACCTTTTAATTGTAACTCATTCTAAAAGTATTTGTTTCTTGGGTACAATCTCCTGGTTAAAGAAAAAAGCAAGCAGTTTCGGTATATGCCTGATTAGATGCATCTCATGCCTTGATTAAGGAACAGGAGGGATAAAATTTTCTCAATAGAATAGCCAAATGGATATATTAGCAATGATTATCATTGCTAATATATCCGAAATATTAATTTGAATATTAAAAAAGCTGAAATGAGGAAAAAGAAACCTTATTTCTAAGAGAGATAGACAGATCCTAATAAGCAGAATTCACTGTATATAAAAAAGTATAATATTGTAGTGTTGCTTATCCTTTTTTTACAAATTCAGATTTTAAAGCCATGGCTCCAAAACCTGTAATCTTACAATCTATATTATGATCTCCATCCGTTAATCGAATGTTTTTCACTTTGGTGCCGGCTTTTATTGGTTGAGGATAGCCTTTCACTGGTAAGTTTTTAAGTACAATTACCGTATCCCCGTCCACGAGAACATTTCCATTGGCATCTTTTACTTCAATGCCTGAATCTTCAACGACTGTTTCTTCAGGGTTCCATTCATGTCCACATTCCGGACATGTTAAGAGTGGACCTCCGGTGGAATAAGCGAATTCTGATTGGCATTTAGGGCATGGTGGGAATTGTGACATCTTTTATAAATTATAATTTCGGCGCAAATAAGGAATTTTTTTTGAACTGATTAGCCTAAAGACTTAGAAATTGGGTTTGATAGTGCCAATTTAAATAAAATCTAATCTATGGTTGAAACATTGGCTCGTTAATCCCTTGGCAATAAAACCCGGATTATGGAATAGTTTTTCCTGAGCTTTCTCAGGGATTGTTGTAATCGCAGAACATCAGGTTGTTTGAAGATTTTAGCTTAGCATCGCTATGGTGAAATTGAAATCAGCAACAAAGTGGCTGATTTTGAAGTGATTTCAGCAATTAATAGATTGGCGATGGCATATTTCAGTTTAACAAACCTATGATTATAATCGGCTTTACTACAAGGGCTTGTATAAGAAATGAGGTAAAAGTAATGGGTATATATTATATTGATTTCTCAGTGCATCCGAAAAATCTATTGCTGATTTAAACTGTAGAGAGGATGAGTTAAAATATTGTTCATAAAGTTTTCTTTCTTTTTTTTCCTAGCCAAAATATAAATCCGGTGACTGGTAGTGAGGCTCCGATTAAAGAGGCTAGGAAAACCAAAATTCTTCCCGGGAGACCTAAAATACTTCCAAAATGAATGTCATAGACCATTCCATTCACAGTTTGGAAAGTACTGCGGTCTTTGGATAAGCCATTCTGAAAATTACCTTCCAAAGGATTGCCGCTGTATTGGTCATAGACATAGTGATCAATTGCATTTAATCCTTTGTTAGGCTGAATTACGGTAAGGTTTATTGGATCGTCTTTTTTATGGGGAATACTAATTCTTACATAAGACTCAGGAAAGCGCGAATGGTTTTGGGCAATTAATGTGTTTAATACATCATCCTGATTTACCTCTTCGGTTTTATCCCTGAGCATAGATTTTGGGCTGTCGTAGGTGATGTTATTTTCTCCACTAACAGCTTTTGTTAACGCTTTTACTGACTCAAAGCCCCAAAAAATACCTGTTAACACACTGAAAATTAAGATCCAGGTGGCATAAAATCCTAGGATATTGTGCAGGTCATAGTTGAGTTTTTTTGGAGAGACAGTCCATTTAATTTTAAACTTATCTTGGCTAGGCCATCCCTTAATTGGCCACCACATTACCACACCCGAGATTAACATAGGGAGTGCCAAAAGGGTAACCCAGTGTACTACTTTTCTCCCAAAATCCCCTAAAAGAAGATTTCTGTGTAAGTTTTTTAAATGGTTTAACCAGCCCTTTTTCATGTCTTGCAGATGGATTAACTCTGCATTATAAGGATTAAGTTGGGCCAAATAATAGGTGCCGGGGACATATAGTAAAACTTCAATACTGCTGCCACTATCTCGGTACAAGGCCGTACGAAAATCTCCTTCTGGAAATGAATTTTGTAAACTTTTTTTAATGTCAGAGATGGTAATAAAGGGTTTGTCTTGTACTTCTACTTTGTGTTTGTAAATGATTCTGCTGATTTCAGGTTCCCAAGTGTATAGTGCCCCTGAAAGGGCAATGACGAAGAAAAGGAATCCTGTCCCTAAGCCAATAAATAGGTGTATTTTGGCGAGGAATTTTCTGATGGGCATTGAGGAGAAATTTTAATAAGTTGGGGTGACTACATTTCAAACATTAAATGTAAATAATATTTGTTAGGTTCTTCTGTTTCGGTAGGTTTTTTGGGGAAAAAATCGGATTGCCCAAAGAATGAACAATCCGAATCTTTAATTTAGAAATATTCTAAGAGAATATTTATATAAAGAATACCAAGCCCTATTTTTTGACCGGGGTTAATACAATGTTTCTATAGCTTACATTGCCATGGTCACCCTGTAAATATATTGGGCCGGGAGAAAGTACATCGGCACTCATGGCTCCACCTGTGGGTCCCCAGGCAGGCTGATTGTCTATGATTGTTTTTCCGTTTAAAACAACCGTTACATGTCGATCCACAAGTGTGATGTCCATGGATTGCCATTCCCCGGCTGGTTTTTCAGCAGCTTGGCTTGGTTGTATACGGCTGTAAAGAGCTCCCATATTGTGGGAATCTAAAGGTTTTCCATAAGAGTCAACCACTTGGATTTCATAAATTCCTCTCAGGTAAACTCCGCTGTTATTTCCTTTGGGGACATTTACTTCAAGTTTTAAGTTGAAATCACTAAATTCTTCATTTGTCCTAATATTACCATAGGAAATATGTTTGCCATTTTCAGGTTGAATGGGGTCATTGACCAAAATGCCATCCTCCACCTTGAATCCGTTTTTTTGATTGGAGTTCATTAATGTCCAACCACTCAAGTCTTCCCCATTAAATAAGGCTATGGGCTTGCCGTATTTCACCTTGGAAAGATCCGGTTTAGAAGGCATTTCAGGCATTCTTTTACCTGTGAAATTAGCTGTATATTCACCGTTTCTCCTAGGTCCGGACATGGTTCCTTTTAATATATCCCCATTTTTTTCTACCCTTAAAGTATGGGTAATCGTGTGTGTTCTTTCATCATTTTTCTTGGATTGATTTGTTCTTGTAACCACCAAAGTGTTTTCGTTGGCTAAATACACATGAGATACCGGCAATACACTACCGCCTATCCACAATAATTCAGCATCTAGAAATCCATGGTCTTCATTTACATGGAGCCATCCGACGCCACCGCCTTCCACCTCCAATCCCCACATCCCTAAAAATGGGTTGGCCTTTTGGTTCTTAGGTAAATTACTAGCAAAAATGCCGGAAGTTATTAAAAGCAGTAATACAGAGCTTATGATTGTTTTCATTTTGAGTTATTGTTAAAAGTTTACATTCATTTTTATCGATAAGATAATGAATGTAAAAATTTATTTTTATTCTAAACTTCTTTTTTTAAGTAAATGCATAGGTAAAGCCTAAACCGGTGGAAAATAAGAGATAATTAAAAAGTAATAATAAGATTTAAAATAGATTTTATGTTTCTAGCATTTGATTGTATTATAAAATCTGTATAAAACAAAATAAATATGTGAATTTATGTTTACTTTCAATGATAAAGTAAATGAATTCAGCTTTTATCAAGGTAATAATAGGTTAAACTTAATGATATGACACATTCAAGAAGAGATTTTTTAAAAAGGAGCAGCGTCTCGGCAGTAGGTTTTGGTTTATTACGACCTGATTTTTCATACCATCGTGAAATTTCTCCCAATGAAAAGGTTAACGTTGGTTTAATTGGAGCAAGGAATAAGGGGTTTAATATTTTAAGTCATATGCTGAAAACAGGCCAGGTAAATTGCCTTGGTATCTGTGATGTGGATAAAAATATAATGGAGCAGCGTGTAGAAGAGGTGGAAAAAACCCACGGACAGATGGTGAGAAGCTATAATGACTTTAGAAAAATGCTTGACAATAAGGAAATTGATGCTGTGGTCATTGGAACGCCCGATCACTGGCATTGCCTGATAATGGTACTTGCCTGTCAAGCAGGAAAAGATGTATATGTAGAAAAACCATTGGCTAATAGCATTGAGGAGTGTAATTTAATGCTTGCAGCTGCTAGAAAATACAACAGGGTGGTCCAAGTAGGACAGCAGCAGAGGAGTGGTGAAGTTTGGAATAGCGCTATGACTCATATTCATACCGGGGGAATTGGGGAAATAAAACGTATCAATGTCTGGGCCAATTTTCCTTACGGAATGGGTGCCCCCAAAGTACCTGATAAAGCCATTCCCAATGGTCTGGATTATGATTTTTGGCAAGGTCCTGCAGCTAAAAGAGCCTATAACCCCAATCGGGTTCATGGAAATTGGAGACATTTTTGGGATTACGGAGGAGGTTTGATGACGGATTGGGGGGTACACCTTTTGGACATGGCGCTATGGGCCAAAAACATTCATCACGAACCAAAGTCTGTCATAGCCTCTGGGGCCAATTTTAACCTGTCCGCATATAGTCGAGAAACCTTTGAGCTCATGGACGTTAGTTATCCTCTGGAGAATTATTTCATTCATTGGACACATACTGCAGGTATTGCTGTAGGTCCCTATGAAAAGCCGTATGGTGTAGAATTTATCGGTGACAAAGGGGTAATTATTGCTGACAGAGGGGACTGGAAAATCCTACAGGGGAATAAGGAAGAAAGTGAAGAGGCCAGCAAATTGGCCAAGGCAAATTTTAATTTTACCGGCAAAAGTGCCATGGAAATACATGTGTTGGATTTTTTAAAAAGTGTAAAAGAAAGAACTGTTACAAACTGTCCTGTTGAAATAGGCAGAAATGTTGCCCTTTATGCGCATATGGGGAATATAGCTGTCAGGTCAGGTGAAAATGTTCTGGAGTGGAATGCAGAATCAGGTAATTTTAAAGGCAATAGTAAGGGGAATGCCTTAATTCGACCTGAATATAAGGGTGGATGGAAACTTCCTACCGTTTAAACCAAAGATAAATAACTGATTTTGTCTACTCAAAAATGATCAAGGGCCCAAGATGAGTTTTCCTAAACCAATTTTTGAGGTTTAAAAAAAGTATTTGACTTTTTCACCTGATATGGTATGCAGGTATTTTGTTCAAGTATTTGATTTACAGTGGTATAAAAATCTTTATTTGAATTATGCATTAAATTCTTTTAATTAGCGTATTACAAGTTAGCATAACCCAAAATTGACTAAAATAACCTCCTATAATGACCGGGAACTTCTGCGGTTGATTAAGGAACTTCAAAACCACGGTGCTTTTGAAGTTCTGTATCAACGGCATTTTGATCCAATTTATCGGTATGTATTCAAAGTAATGCAAGATCGGGAGGCAGCTGAAGATGTCGCTCAGAATATTTTTATTTCCCTTTGGAAAAAGCCACCAACCTTAACTTATTCCAGTCTATTGCCTTACCTTTTTGGGGCAGCAAGAAATCAGATTTCCAAAGAGATTCGGAAAAACAAATGGAACAGAGAGCAACTGGATTATATAGAAAATAGTCTGGGGATATGTTCCACAGATGAATATTTAGAAGAAAAAGATACCCGTTCACTTTTGGAAAGTGCGGTAGAAAAATTACCTAAAAGGTGTAAGAATGTTTTCGAGTTAAGCAGGTTTAGTTATCTAAGTAACAAGCAAATAGCAAAGAAGCTGGGTATTTCAGTTTTTACAGTTGAAAATCACATTAAAAAAGCTTTGTATCATTTAAGACAGTCTTTGGAGCTAATTGCTTTGCTATTTTTTGGTTGGTTGTAATTTTCATTTTCTCTCGTGGAAATGTTTTAGGCAATGGGGCTTTTAGCATCACATAAAATAAAAAATAGATTTTTTTATCATCACACTAGCTGATCTTTTGGGTTTGTGGTACTCTACTGTATAACCCTTTGGTATTTTATGCAAATTAAGCAATTAATTAACTGGGCAAGAAAGTATAGAAAAGCTGATCCTTCCGCCAAGGAAAAGAAAGAATTTGATTCATTTTTGGATGACCTGGCTAAACTGGGTAAGGATCCCAAACCTTTTGATTTAGAAAAATCAAAAGCCAGAGTATGGGGAAATTTAAAAAAGAAAAGCCATAACAAAAAGTCGGTCAGGCATTTGTTTCCTGTCATTAGGAAAGCAGCAGCAGTGTTTTTTATTTTTTCTATGCTTGGTACGCTCGTTTATCACACAATAAATATAGATGAAGAACCGGTTCTTTTGGTGAAAATAACCGGGGAAGGAATGCGGTCCATGGTGACTTTGGTTGATGGAAGTACTGTAAGGATCAATGAAAACAGTAAACTCGAATACCCTGAAGTTTTTACCCCTGAAAGTAGGGTGGTGTACTTAACAGGTGAGGCATTTTTTAACGTAACAGCCAATGCTAATAAACCTTTTAAGGTTGTGATGGACTCCTCAGAGATTACAGTTTTAGGAACATCATTCAATATTAATACCCACCAAAATACAGAGGTAACTGTGGCAAGCGGAAGGGTCAAAGTGTCAGATAGAATTTCCAATAATAACGTGGTATTGGATAAAGGTCAGCAGGCTTTATTAAAAGCATCAGAGATTCAGGTAAAGAAAGTTAATCCTGATTATTACATAGGCTGGCACACGCGGAAATTAGAATTTGAGGAAGAGACCATCGCTTCTGTCTTTTCAATTTTGGAAAGGGCCTATGGAGTAAATATAGAATTAAAAATGCCCGATAAGGAAATTGACTGTGCCATTACAGGGGCTTATTCCGGAGAGCGGATAGAGACCATCCTATTGGGATTGAGGCATATTTTAGATTTCAGCTACCAAACAGATATTGAAACCAAAACGATTTTTATAAAAGTGAATAAATGTAAATAATAACTATGAAGTAAAAACTAGAAAAAAATGATCCAGCAACTGCTGGAACAGTCCTGGATCATACTTAAAACACTCATCAATTAACTAACCCGAAAAGAATTTTAAGCATTTAAAATTATGGAAATTAATTTACTAAAACTATTGATCATGGCATCAAAGAGGCTTCTGTATGCCTTCCTTGTTCAGGTGATTGCAATGCAATTTATCATGGCCTCCCCTTCAAAAAGTCAAAATTTGGAGGATGTAGGCTTAAGCATAAGCGTTCAGTCCAAAACTTTTGAAGAGGTATTGGGTATTATACAAGAAAAAACCCGATTCAACTTTACCTATAATCAAAAGGTAGGAAGTTTAGACAACCAGTTTACCTTTTCCTTTCAGGAAAGTAACCTAAAGGAAGTACTGCAACACCTTGCACAGCTTACCGCATTTGAATTTAAAAGAGTAAACAACACCATCTATGTAAAGCCTGGGCTTTCATCGGAAGAAACTGTGGTAGTGCTTTCAAATCCACCTACGGTATCGAATGATGCAGAAGAGGCCTTCATTCCTATAGAAGGTACTGTATTAGATGAAGAGGGAAATCCCATTCCCGGTGCAACGGTAATCATTGAAGGAACAACCAATGGCACGGTTACAGATATCGATGGCAAATTTAGGCTTGATGTAGGGGCCGGAAGTACAATAAAGGTTTCCTTTATTGGTTACAAAAGTCAATCCATCACTGTTGGTAACCAAACTGTTTATGAAATTACCTTATTAGGTGATCAGGCAGCATTGGAAGAAGTGGTAGTGGTGGGTTATGGTACCCAAAAGAAAGAAGATGTAACCGGAGCAGTATCATCGGTTAATCAGGAAGCAATCAAAAATTTACCGGTTTCGTCATTGGATCAAAAAATGGTTGGCCAGGTGGCAGGAGTACAAATCCAGCAAGTATCCGGTGCTCCCGGTGCAGGAACCTCAGTCAAGATCCGAGGAAGTGGGTCCCTTGGGGCGGGCAATGAGCCACTCTATGTGATAGATGGGATGCCTTATTCATCTGGGATGAATCAAACCTTGAACCCTTTGATGTTTATTGACCCTAATAATATTGAGTCCATTACGATCTTAAAAGATGCCTCATCTACCGCAATTTATGGTTCTAGGGGAGCCAATGGAGTAATCATGATTACCACGAAAAAAGGGGAGTTAGAACAGACCAATATCAATTTCTCATCTATGGTAGGGGTACAACAAGTGCCTCAAAATGGACGTCCGCAGTTATTAGGTCAACGAGAGTTTGCAGAATTTCAACGGGATAGAATTGATATTGGTGTAAGGCAAACAGAAGGAAGGGAACCAACATTGGCTGATTATCCGGAGGAATATAGAGATTTGGAAGCCTTATCCGGTCAGGGTACGGATTGGTACGACTTGGTATTGCAGACAGCGAAAATTCAAGACCATAACTTTAGCATGCAAAAGGGTACCAAAGATTCTAAAATAAACTTTAGTTTGGGATACTTCAAGCAAGAGGGGGTACTTAAAGAAACCGGTATAGAACGGTTTAGCAGTAATTTGGGGATCGAAAGTAATGTGACCAATAAACTTAAAATTGGAGCTACCATTCAACCAACTTTTATAAAGCAGGATCGAGCAAGCACCAATCTAAACAGGAACGATATTTTGGGAGTGAGTATTTGGGCCAATCCGATTTCTACCCCATATGATGAGAACGGAAACATTAAACCCTATATTGTTGCCCCTCAAAGTCGTTTTCATTCCGCTTGGAGCTTTGTAAATCCCTTGTTTTCATTGCAGGAAATAAAAATGCAGCAAAACACTTTTCAAAACCTGGGTTTGGCATTTGCTGAGCTTGAAATTTTACCGAATTTAAGGTTTAGGTCTTCACTCAATACTATTTTTGAAGTGTCAAAATATGAACAATATATTCCAAGTTCCATTGGTGCTTCAAATAGGCCACCTACTGCAGGTACCGGATCGTCAAGCAATACGCGGAGAAATAGTTTTGATTGGTTAATAGAAAATACACTGAACTATGACTTAAACAGAGGGGATCACAGAATTAATGCCCTGGTAGGTTATACCACCCAGAAATTTACCTCAAATAATATTTCATTAGGTGCAAGTCCCTTTCCGAATGACTTGATTACCACCATCAATGCTGCCCAAAGTATAACGAATTGGGGAGAAGCCATCAATGAATGGAGCATGATATCCTATTTGGGAAGGGTTAATTACGCCTTCAGAGACAAGTATTTATTGACAGCCACCTTTAGGTCAGATGGATCTTCTCGTTTTGGAGATGAAAATCGCTTTGCCATGTTCCCTTCACTTGCAGCAGCTTGGAGGGTTTCTGAAGAAGATTTTTTTCAGAATATCAGCTGGATGGACGAATTTAAGATTCGAGCAAGTTATGGTAAAAGTGGAAACAATAACATAGGCAATTATGCTCACCTTGCATCCATAAGTGCCGGCTCTTATGTTTTTGGCAACAATCAAGTTACTGCTTCCTCCGTAGGTTTGTCGAACCCATTCTTGACTTGGGAAGAATCCAACCAGTTTGACCTTGGGCTGGACTTCCAATTTTTGGACAGTAGGTTAAGTCTATTGGTAGATCTGTATAGAAGAGAAAGCAATAATATGCTACTCAATGATGTTATCCCTACCATTACAGGCTTTAATTCTCAGACTATTAATCAAGGAAATGTAAGAAATATGGGGCTGGAAATTGCTTTGGGTGGATCACCATTTGTAGGGGCATTCACCTGGGACATCAATGCAAATATTGCTTTCAATAGAAATAAAGTAATTTCCTTGAATGACAATACCGTACGGATTTTGGCTGGTAATAATGACGGAAACCCAACGCATGTTTCCGTAGTGGATAAGCCGATTGGTCAGTTTTACGGATTTGTCTTAGAGGGTGTTTATACTCCGGAAGACATGGAGAATCCCGATATCGTTAAAACGCCTCAAGTATATGAAGGGAATGTCAAGTATAAGGATGTCAATGGAGATGGTTTGATCAACGATGTATTGGATTATACCATTATCGGTAATCCCCATCCGGACTTTATTTTCGGTTTTACAAACAATTTTGCTTATAAAAATATTGACCTTGGATTGATAATCAATGGGCAGAGTGGTGGTCAGGTGATGAATGGTTTGCGCCAAACGACGGACAATCTTCAAGGATTTTTTAACGTGGACGAAGATTGGGTAAACCGATGGAGAAGTACCGAAAATCCGGGAGATGGAATTCATTCCGGAATCCCACAAGTGAGGCCTAGCTGGGGACACAGAGTATCTACCCTTTGGGTGGAAGATGCATCATACCTAAGGATTTCAAATCTTACTTTAGGCTATACGTTGCCCAGTAAATTAATGGAGCGTTTAAAAGTAATCAAGGGGTCAAGAATATACATGACGGTACAAAATTTGGCCATGTTTACCAATTACAAAGGTGCCAATCCGGAAGGGCAAGCAGCCAATCAAAACAATACCCTGGTCCCCGGATTTGACATGACTTCTTATCCATTGTCAAGGACCACCTCCATAGGTATCAATTTATCTTTTTAAACGCATTTGTAATTAAAAATTCAGCGTCACAAAAAATAATCAGACATGAAAAAGCTATTATATATACTTGTCTTTTTGGGAATGAGTGCCTGTTCAGAGGATTTTCTGGAGATTTTCCCGGAGACGACTTTAAATGAAGGTAACTTCTATCAGACACAGGAAGAATTTATTCTTCTGGCCAATGGTTGCTATGTACCAATGAGGGATTATGAAAAGGATCTACATTGGGTATTGGCAGAATTGATTTCAGACAATACGAGTTTTCAGTACAATATCAGGACCGGGGAGGCCGTAAGGGGAGTTATTGATCAATTCATTATTACCTCAGACAATAGGGGCTATGCTCAATTTTGGGATGGATCGTATAATGGGATCACCAGGTGTAATAAATTATTGGCTGAAATAGATAGGGAAGGGGTTACCTGGACCAACCAAGCATATAAAGACAGGTCCACAGCAGAGGCCTTGTTTTTGCGTGGACTTTATTATTTCAACCTGGTAAGACAGTTTGGCGGCGTGCCTTTGGTGACGACACCTATTACTGCACAGGAAGCTGTAAATATTGATCGATCTACCGAGGAGCAGGTTTACCAACAAATTATTAATGACCTTGAAAGTGCTGTGACCCATTTCTCTAATGCTACAACTGTAGATGAGGAGGGCAGAGCCAATAAATATGCCGCTCAAGCCTTATTAGGAAAAGTGCAGCTTACTTTAAAAAATTATTCTTCAGCAGAAAGTAGTTTAAAGGCGGTAATTGATGCCAATCAGTATAGCTTGCTTCCCAATTATGCGGATTTATATGATCCTTCCAATCCCGATTTCACCGAAACATTATTTTCAATTCAGTATTCAGAAAACAACAGAGAATTATCCAATAGGTTTATCTTTATGTTTGCCCCTTGGAGTTCTGAAGGTGAAATCACCAATAGGCCTAATATAAGTATGGTGTCTGCGGGTTGGAATATTCCCACGCGCGACCTTATTGAGGCATTTGAAGAAGGAGATCAACGGAAAGAGGTGTCTATTAACACGTGGACAGGGCCGGATTGGGATGGTGAAATAAGAGAATTGTCTTATATTGGAAAGTTTAAACCACCAGTTTCAGCCCCGGATGATCGGTGTGGGGACAATATGCCGGTTTTACGTTATTCAGATGTATTGTTGATGTATGCAGAAGCCCTAAACGGACAAGGAAGAACAGGAGAAGCCATTCCTTATGTAGAAATGGTAAGGAGCCGGGCAGGTTTAACAGAACCGCTACAAGGGTATAACCAAGAGAGCTTACAGGACTTGATTTTGAAAGAACGCCAAGTAGAATTCTGTTTTGAAAACCAGAGGTGGTATGACCTTAAGAGAACCGGAAAAGCCTTGGAAGTAATGGCAGCTCATGGTCAAAGGGAAAAAGAGATGAAATCTTTTCTTTTTGATGCTTCCTTTGATGTGGCCGAATATAAATTATTGGCACCTATACCGGCAGAACAAATATTGATCAACCGACTGGAACAAAATTCAGGCTATTAATCTTAGAAAACCAAAATAATTTACAATGAAAAAAACAAGTAGGATTCGTCCTTTGAGGTGGGCATTTGTGGTGCTCATTTTGATGTCAATTACGAAAATGACATCTTATGGGCAGGAAGAAAAGCCCAATATTATCTATATACTATCCGATGATCAAGCGTGGAATGATTATGGTTTTACGGGACACCCACATATTGAGACTCCAAATATTGATAAATTGGCTGATGAAGGTCATACCTTCACTAGGGGTTATGTGACAGCTCCACTGTGCAGCCCTTCGTTGGCAAGTATAATTACTGGTCTCTACCCTTATCAACATGGGATTACAGGGAATGATCCAGAGTTTAATTTTGAAGGGAAGCGTTACAATAATGATTGGCAAATCGCTAGGTCTCGTCTATACAAAGACTACTTGGATGAATTTCAAAAACACCCGACCGTCCCAATGATTCTGAAAAAATTGGGGTATTTGTCATTCCAAGCAGGAAAATGGTGGGGTGGAAACTTTAAAGAAGGAGGATTTACTCATGGAATGACCCATGGTGATCCGAGTAGAGGTGGAAGACATGGAGATGTAGGTCTTAAAATTGGCCGTGAAGGGATGGATCCTATATTCGATTTTATGGATCATGCCATCGATGAAGACAAGCCCTTCTTTGTATGGTATGCACCATTTCTGCCTCATTCTCCTCATAATCCACCGGATTCTTTGCTTCAGAAGTACCTGCCCTTGGCTCCAAGTAAGTCTGTAGCATCCTATTGGGCAATGTGTGAATGGTTTGACATAACCGTTGGTCAGCTTTTAGATAGGGTAGAAGAAAAGGGGCTTTCAGAGAATACTTTGGTTGTATTTGTCACAGATAATGGATGGATTCAAGACCCGGAAGTACCTAATAAATTTGTAAAGGGGTCCAAACAGGCTCCCCAAGATATGGGGATAAGAACGCCTATTATATATAAATGGCCGGGGAAAATCAAGCCTAAAATGGATCATTCCAATTTAACAAGTAGCATTGATATGGCAGTAACCACCTTGGCTGCGGTGGGGATGGATCCGCTTCCTACTATGCAAGGAATCAATATAATGGATAAGAAAGCCATAAAAAATAGAAAAGAAATCTACAGCATGGATTTTGCACATGATATGAAAGGGGTAGATGTGCCGGAAAAGACTTTGGAAAGTAGAATTCTTATTACCAGTCCCTGGAAAATCATTGTACCGGGAGTAGCCAATGAGGATACCCAAGAAGTGTTGTTGTACAATATCTTAAAGGATCCTTTAGAAGAAAATAACTTGGCAGAGAAACACCCTGAGGTAGTACAAAAACTTACAGCCTCACTGAATAAATGGTGGAATAAATAATTGTTAATAGGAAAGGGAATTTTTCCCTTTCCTATTTTTTTATCAGAGATACCCTTAAAATTGGTGGAAACAAATGAACCTTAAAGTAGAATTAATTTCAATCTATTCCCCATTGTCATAAGGAAAGAGAAAAACTTAAAGGTTTTATTTAACGTTTGACAGCTGTACGCACTATTGTATTTGATATGAAAATTTACACTTCCATGCCCGCAGGTTTAGTGCCTTATTTTCAAGAATCCCTTGAAATTTACAGGATTGAGTTTGAAGCCGGTAACCTTGGTAAAGCATGGAACCATTTGGAAAATGCCCACATTATAGGGCAAAGGTATCCTTATACCCACACCTGCGTTCATTTGGAAATGCTGTTGTTTGGGATAAAAATTAAAAGTTATAGAGAAATAATTGGTCAAATTCCTCGATTGGTATTGGGAGGAGTTAAATCTTTTGTGGGTAAGGTTCCTTTGGGTAATCCCGGTGGAGCTGATGTGCCACCTTTAAAACCATTTCCAATCAAGAAAGGCATACAGGAGATCTTTGAGAAAGCAGGAATAAAACAATAATATTGGGCCTCAGAATATTGGCTAGCTTAAATTTTAACCTAAAATTTCAAGGTTTTTCAGGAAATGAATGACCTTTTGATCAGACATTTCACAGGGCTTTAACAATTCTTGTTTGCTGATAATATAATAGTTAAGGCTAATAAAATTCTTTCCCCCCAATTCTTTGGAATAAATTTTAATACTTTTTCCCTTATTGAAATCAGTCCTTGTTAGTCCATATTTCTTGTTTTCATAAATCACTTCCGAATAACCAATGGGTAATTTGTATATCCAATTCACCAACATGATTAAGAACTACAGGAGAGCATGGAACAACCCACCTTATGTCTCGCCCATTCAGGACGTTTTGCAAACCATTTTTCTTGATGGGTTTGTTCTGAATAAGGTTTTTTCAACAGTTCAAACAATTCCTCCAAAAGGCCATAATCTCCATTTTCAGCATCATCAATCGCCAATTGGGCCATGTAATTTCGAAGTACATATTTGGGGTTTATTTGGTTCATGTGCTTCTTTCGCTCCTCATCAGAAACAGCTTCTTCTTGCAAGCGATTTCCATAAAATTGGAACCAAGCTTTCCAATCTTCTCGTAGGCTAGCTGATAATTCAGAAGGGGTGTAGAAGGCTTCATTTACCAGGTCTAAACCATTTGAGGGGGCTGCTTTTTTCACATTGCTTAGCAACCTGAAAAATATTGTCATATCAGTTTCTGCTTCCTGCAAAAGTCGCTCTAATTCTTGAATTAAAGCGATGTCTTTCTCTTTTTCTGTTGATAGGCCTATTTTTTTTCGCATCATTTGAATCATTGCTTTAGGAAAACCTGTTCTATATTGGTTCAAAGCACCTTCTAAAGGTGCTACTTCTTCTATCAAAGGGTACAAGGCATTGGCCAATTGATATAAATTCCATAGGCCAATATTTGGTTGATTTCCATATCGGTACCTCTTTTGCTGAAGATCTGTGGTATTGGGAGTCCATCCTTCTTCGAAACCCTCAAGCCAACCGTAGGGGCCATAATCTATGGTCAAGCCTAAAATAGACATATTGTCTGTATTCATCACCCCGTGAACAAAACCCACCCTTTGCCAATGAACAATTAGGGCTAGAGTGCTTTGTACAACTTCATTGAAAAAGGCTATATAAGTCTCCTTTGAAGGTGAGCCTAAATGTGTGAAATGATGTTTTATGGTAAAGTCTACCAAGGTTTTAAGTGTTTGGGCATCTTGTCTGGAAGTAAGAAGTTCATAATTTCCAAAACGTAAAAAACTTGGTGATACTCTGCTGACGATGGCTCCTTTTTCGTAGGCAGGATTTCCATTGTACAGTACGTCTCGCATTACTTTGTCACCGGTTAAGGCCAGAGACAAAGCCCTGGTGGTTGGCACTCCTAAGTGATGCATTGCTTCACTGCAAAGGTATTCCCGAATAGAAGAGCGCAAAACCGCAAGTCCATCTGCTGTTCTTGAATAAGGTGTAGCTCCCGCACCTTTAAGTTGCACCACCCAATGTTTTTCCTGATGTGCTACTTCAAATAAATTAATGGCTCTGCCATCCCCTAACTGCCCTGCCCAGTTTCCGAACTGATGTCCACCATAGCACATTGCATATGGTTTGGTATTATCCAGTATAGCATTTCCAGTAAAAATATTTAGGAATTCAGTGGATTCACTGTCTTCTACAGTTAGTCCCAAGTTATCCAACATTTCCTGTGAAACATGAATTAGCTTGGGTGCTGCGCTGGGACTGGGTTTTACAAAGGAAAAACATGCCTCTGAAACCTGTCGCCTTTGTTTTCCCGTAATAGGGTCAGCAGGTAATTCACTTGTAAAATTATTTTGAATGTTAAGCTTCATCTCTTGGTCTTAAATTTTATCATTTCCTGCCTAGCCTTTGAATAGATCCGGACAGCCATAGATAGGGATTGGTTACCTAAGTTTCAAACAGTAATAGCGATAAAGTAGTTCTCTATTCAATGAGAGGAAATTTAGTGGAAGGTTAAAAACCTAGGCTCGACTTAAAACTGTGAAAAAATTCTCATAGGTAGGCTTAAGGAGGAATTTGAGTTAAAAAAGGCTTGGGAATTCCTTAAACGATGAGACCGCTCCACCCTTTCCTATCTCAGCATGCTCCAGAAGGGGCGAACAGGGAAGACATAGCCGTTTTTAAATCAATTTAGATTGAGGTGGGATTATAAATTGGTTCGCTAAGCTTCAATAATTGATGGCCCTGATTAAATTTCTTTTGGTCAGGGCTTTCTTGGTAAGGAGTCTTGGGGGGCAGCAAAGAATTCTGCCATCCGTAAGAAATTTTGAGGTAATTTAAATATAAACAAAAACAAGTATATTCAACCTTTGATTGATTAACCTTTGAAAAGCAAAAATTAACTCCATGAATAAGTTAACTAGTCTTTTGTTTTGTTTTATGGTGCTTTTTTCATCTTGTCAAAGCCCTCGAAAGAATCCCAACATTATTTTAATTATGACAGATGACCAAGGATGGTATGATGCGGGGTTTAATGGAAATACCCTGATAAAGACGCCAAACCTTGATCTATTGGCATCCAATGGAGTTGTTTTTAATAGATTTTACTCAGCATCAGCAGTGTGCTCACCCACTAGAGCAAGTTTGATTACAGGAAGGAATCCATTAAGAATGGATATTCCTTATGCAAATACAGGTCATATGAAACCTGAAGAAATAACCATCTCAGAGTTACTTGAAGAAGAAGGATATGCAACAGGGCATTTTGGAAAATGGCATTTAGGAACATTGTCAAAAGATGTTCCTGACGCTAATCGGGGAGGAAAAGCAACGTTTCTTAAAGATTATTCAATTCCTTCAGAACATGGATATACCACATTTTTTAGTACGGAATCAAAAGTGCCTACTTATGATCCTATGGTTTATCCTAAGGAGTTTATTGAAGGAGAAAGTATGCGTTTTGGTTGGAGGGCAGTGGAACAAAATGATAGTACGAGTGATTATGGCACGTTCTATTGGAAAGGTGAAAACCAGAGAGAAACAATCAATTTAACCGGTGATGATTCACGTGTTATAATAGATAGGGTTATCCCTTTTATAAACGGAGCGCAGGAAAAGAATCAACCTTTCTTTTCAACAATTTGGTTTCATACCCCTCATTTACCGGTTGTTACTGATAGTTCATTTAGGAATGAATATCCGGATATGAAATTGCCTGAGCAATTGTATTATGGATCTATTACCGCCATGGACCAGCAAATTGGCAGGCTCTGGGAAGCATTGGAGAAGGCCGGAATTGCTGAGGAAACCATTATTTTCTTTTGCAGCGACAATGGTCCTGAAGAACGAACCCCGGGAAGTGCAGGGCCTTTTCGCGGTCAAAAAAGAAGTTTATATGAAGGAGGAGTAAGGGTTCCTGCATTTATGATTTGGAAAAATAATATTAAAGGTGGCAGAAAGATAGATTTTCCCGCATTTACAAGCGATTACCTTCCAACCATTCTGGATGTATTGGAACTTGACTATCCCGATACCAGGCCACTTGATGGAGTTAGTATTTTGAAGGCCATTCAGGGGGAAGAAACCATAAGACAAAAACCTATGGGGTTTATTTGTAAACCACATACTTCTTGGGTAACACATCAATATAAACTTATCGGCAATGAGGATCTTCAATCATTTGAACTCTATGATTTGTTGAAAGATCCCTCCGAAAAGAACAATGTCATTGATGTGTTTCCGGAGGTTGCCCATACCTTAGAGGCAGAACTAGTTGAATGGCATAGGTCTGTCCAGAATAGCAAAAGTGGATTGGATTATTAATAAATAAGATAAGCTTAAATTATACCCATCCTTGTTTCAATAAAAGATTGAGGTTTAGTCCTCAATCTTTTATTCATTTTAAATACTTAAAATCTAGAGAACTTAATAGGCAAAGATTTTTTAAAAATTTTCATCAATCACTCTTTCTATCATTTCAAATGTCAAAGGTTTATTAAAAAATCCATTGATTAATCCTTTGCTTTTTGCTTTATCTTTGTCATCCGGGTTGACTGATGTGGTCAACATGACAACCACAATTTTAGCTTTTTTCCCTTCATCCAATTTATCATATTCCTCAAGGAATTCCCATCCGCTCATGGCAGGCATATTGATGTCTAGAAAAATAATGTCAGGTTGAGGGTATTTTCCGTCTTCCATCTTTTCTAAATACTCTAATGCTTCATATCCACTTAGTACTTCAACTACCCTTTCCACCAAATTTGTTTCCATAATAATTTCATTATGAAGGAAATTAGTCGCTTTATCATCATCAATCAATAGGATGCAATTGATCTTTTTTCTCATTATAAACTGTTTTTATCGTAAAACTAAAAGTACTTCCGCTACCTGGAGTTGAATCTACCCATATTTTGCCACCATGCAAATCTACTATTTTCCTGCAATGAGCCAGGCCTATTCCAGAGCCATCATATTCATCTTTACTATGGAGTCGCTTAAAAATTTCAAAGATTTTCTCTTGATGATTAGCAGATATTCCAATGCCATTGTCTTTAACCATAAATAAAAAACCATCTGCCATAGGTCTGGCAGTTATTTCTATATAAGGTTTAACTTCTTTACTTCTAAATTTAATCCCATTCGAAATTAAATTTTGAAATAACAACCTTAATGGAGTTTCATAACCTATTATTGTAGGTAAGGTGTTAACAATAACAGTTGCATCGGCATCAGCAATTTTTTTATCAAGGTCAATTTTGATTTCTTCAATGAGTTCATTACACGCGATCCGTGAAAGTTTGCTGTTTTTATCTATTCTGTTATAGTCCAAGAGGCTTTTGATTAGTTGACTCATTCTTACTGTTGCTTCTTGAATGAAATCTAGACTTTTAATACCAATGTCATCAAAATGATGTTTTTGCTTTCTGGCAAGAAGATCTGTGAAATTAATAACTGTACGCAAGGGTTCTTGAAGATCATGGCTGGCGACAAAGGCGAATTGTTCTAATTCTTTGTTTTTGTACTCTAGCTTTTTTAAGTATTGTAACCGATCCTCCTCGGCATTTTTTCTATCAGTAATATCTTGCCTTAAAGCCATAAATTCTGTTATTTGATTGTCTTCATTCTTAAAGGGAACAATGGCTGTTAATACCCAATAATATGAACCATCCTTGGCTTTATTTTTAATTTCATCAATCCAAATTTCTCCGGACCTTATGGTTTTCCACATTTTGGAAAAAAATTGTTTATCATGGTGACCCGAGTTTAGGATGGAATGGGTTTTACCAATCAATTCATTTTCGCCATATTTTGAAATTTTACAGAAAGTTTCGTTTACTTCAGTGATCACTCCATATTTATCGGTTATTGCCAAAATAAAAGCTTTATCTATTCCATTTTTAAATTGTTTTAAATACCTATTGCTCTTTCTAAAGTCATTTTCTACCAATTGCTTTTCTATATCAGTTTTATTTAATCCCAGAGCAATGTAAGTGATATAAAATATGCTTAACGGTATAAAAATCGTAGCGTAGGCAATCAAGCCAAAATCGAATGAAAATAATTCTTTTTCAATTGCAATTACCAAAAGGTAATTGAAAATAATTGGAAAGAGTATCATCAATGGCAATACCTTTCGAATCAATTTGCTACCTGCAAAATTTCCCCAAATCAACGGGAGAAGCTCATGTTTTGTATTTTTTAAAATTTTTAAAATGGAAATTAAAAAGAACAGTAGAGAAGTATGAATGGCCATAGATTGAAAAAGTATTCCTTTATGCCCCATTGGAATAAATAAAATGTAAGCGGTAATGGCAAGGATAGAAATAAAGACGATCAAGGCATTTAAAAATCCCGCTGCTTTCTTAAAGAAATTGTTAGCTGAAATTTCTGCGATAAACCCTAACCCAAGAAATACTGAACAAACTGCTGTGGCCGGAGACATTCTTCCGGGATACTTTGAAGAAAATTTATCTGATACAAATAAATTGTCAATTGAAAATACTGACCACCCGGTATATTCTAATAGGGTAAATACTCCTATAATGACAATGATTAGAGCCAATGAGTAATAAATAAATAGAATTGCTGTTTTTTTTGTTTTTTGGATAACTAATAATATGCCTGTCAGTAGAAAAACCAAAGCCGTGTTAAATTTCATTGTGGCACTGCCGGGAATTATACTTAATATTTGTTTTTCCTCAAAATACCAACCTAGCAATACAGTGAAGCTTAAAAATAAACTAGTAATTATTGCCAAACCTTCAATATTTTTAATTATTGATTCAGATAATTTTGGGTTTAAACTGTTATTTGTAACAGATTTTTTCATGAATTTTGGGTATAGCTCTGGCTAAATGAATTGCTGAATAAACTTTAAAAATATATAAAGATAAATAAATTCACTATTTTAATTAAAAAAATAGTCGATAATGTAATGGTATGTGTTACGGTTAAATTAAATTTTTGTTCAATAAAAAAGTTAATTAGTTGAATTGAAAATAGTTTTTATAAGTTAAAATAAGGAATCTTCGAAAGAAACTAAATGTTCAATTACTGTAATTCACAGGTTAATAGAGTGGTGATATCTACTTAATATTAATCTAAATTAGTTAATAATATATGGATTATTAG
This sequence comes from Cyclobacterium sp. 1_MG-2023, assembly GCF_030546805.1. Lineage (GTDB taxonomy): Bacteria > Bacteroidota > Bacteroidia > Cytophagales > Cyclobacteriaceae > Cyclobacterium. Next base: position 146,445 of record NZ_JAUOPC010000003.1, read on the forward strand.
TTAAAATTGATTATTTCTTTGGTAAAAAACTGAAAAGGAAAATGAATCAATACTAAATTTGATTTTATTTAAATATTTAGAAAGCTTACCGGTTTATGATCTAGATAAAAGTAGACCTGCCAATCTATTCATTAGCAGGTCTCGGATTAGTTTATTATTTATTTAAAATAGAACTAAACTAAAAGTTTTCATCAATAACTTTTTCTATCATTTCAACAGTAAGGGGTTTATTAAAAAATCCGTTAATAAAGCCTTTGCTTAATGCTTTTTCTTTATCATCGGGGTTAATTGATGTGGTTAACATGACTACTACAATTTTACCTTTTTTTCCTTCGTCCAGTTGATCATACTCTTCGAGGAATTCCCATCCATTCATTGCCGGCATATTTATATCAAGAAAGATTAATTCTGGCTGAGGATATTTTCCGCCTTCCATTTTTTCTAAATATTCCAGCGCCTCAAAACCACTATGAACGGCAACTACTTTTTCAGCCCGACCTGAATCATTTATTATTATTTTATGTAAAAAATTTGTTGGTTCATCATCATCAATCAATAGTATGCATTTAACTTTCTTAGTCATGTTCTTTAATTTTTATGGTAAAATAGAAGGTGCTACCTTCATCATCTATCGAATCTACCCAAATTTGACCTTGGTGCAGATCTACAATTTTTCTGCAATGGGCAAGCCCTATACCTGAGCCTTTGTATTTATTTTTGTTGTGCAGCCGTTGGAAAATTACAAAGATCTTATCCTTATATTTGGGAGAAATGCCAATACCATTGTCTCGGATGGAAAAAAGCCACTCGCCGGCTTTTAGTGTAGCATTAATTTCAATAAGTGGTTTTATGTCTTTTTTTCTGAATTTTATTGCGTTATTGATTAGGTTTTGGAAAAGCAGCCGCAGCGGCGTTTCATAACCAAATAAGGTAGGCAAATTATTATATATGAGGGTAGCCTCAGCATCATCGATATTCATGCTAAGGTCTTTTTCTACATCTTTAACCAACTGATTGCAATCTATTTGCGTCAAGATATTGTCCTTGTCCAATCGGTTGTAATCCAATAAATTTTTTATAAGTTCACTCATTCTGCTTGTGGCATCTTGAATATACTGTAAACTTTTTAAGCCTAATTCATCAAAATATTCCGTTCTTCTCTTGGCAAGTAATTCCGTAAAATTATTGACAGTTCTTAAGGGTTCTTGAAGATCGTGGCTTGCCACATAGGCAAATTGTTCAAGTTCTTTGTTTTTGTATTCTAGCTTTTTGAAATAATCACTTTTTGACTCTTCAGCGGTTTTTCGTTCAGTAATATTCTGGCTCAGAGACATGAATTCAAATATCTCTCCTTTATCATTTTTAAAAGGGATAATCGCGGTTAAAGTCCAATGGAAGGAACCATCTTTTCCTTTGTTTTTCATTTCGTCTACCCAAATTTCTCCTGAATCAACTTTTTTCCATATGTCAGTATAGAATTTTTCTTCGTGGTGTCCGGAACGTAATATGGATATGTTTTGATTTAATATTTCATCTTTTCCATATTTAAATACTTCACAGAATAATTCATTTACATAAGTAAAGTTCCGATTAATATCTAATGTGCCAATTAGCGAGACCTGATCTACTCCCTGTTTGAATCGCTTAAGGTAATACCTGTTACTGTCTTCTAATTCTTGCCCAAGTTTTCGTCTTTCTTTCTCGGATTTGTTGAGTCCTATAGCAATATAGGATACGTAAATTATGCTTAATGGAATAAAAATAGCTGCATAAGCTACCAAGCCAAAGTCAACTGAAATGAATTCTTGATTGATTCCAAAAATTAATATAAAACTGTAGAATATTGGAAAAAGAATAATTACCGGTAGAATTTTTCTGGTTAACTTGCTTCCCTCATAATCACCAATTAAAATTTGGTGAAAAGAAGAATTAGGGTTGTTAAATAGTTGTAAGGTAGAAATCAAAAGAAATAGCCCGGAGGTGTGAATGGCCATTGATTTGAAGAATACAGTTTTGCTGGAAAGTGGAATTAAAAGTAGGTAAGAAATAATGGCTACAAGAGAAAGTATAGCTGTGAACTTGAAGGAATATAATCCGATTTTGTTAATGGCTTTGTTTGATGAAATCCTTCCTAAAAAACCGACACCAATTAGGATTGAGCAAATGGCGGTGGCAGGAGACATTCTTCCAGGATTAGTTGTAGTCAATTTATCAGGTATAAAAATATTGTCAATGGAGAAAAATGACAAACCCAGATGCTCTGCTATAGTAAATGCCCCAATAAAAATCATTGTATAGGACAATGCCTTATAAAGGGATTTGAATTCGGATTTGTTTTTTTTCGATAAAAATAAAATGATACCTGAAAAAAGAAAGATTAAGGCTGTATTGAATTTCATTGTTGCAGCCTGAGGTATAATGCTCAATATTCCGACTAATTCTAAAACCCAACCTAAGATTACAGATATGCTAATAAGCAAACAAAAAGCAACAACTACTTTGCTAAATATGTGCTCTTTGAATTTAACTGAACTATTAGATACCATAGGATTAGAATAATCAATTGATTACAAGTTGATTGGGTAATTATTGTTCTTTATTTAATTTATAAAAGCTATAAATTAAATAACAGTTATTCTATAAAATAGTTTGCATTATGGATTTTGTTTATTCAACCCATTAAATTAAACCTGAAAATCTAAAATAAATATAAATATATTAATAATTGATATAATAAAATAAATAAGGTGTGTAACTTATTTATTTTTCGGTCATGTAGGAATTATGTTGTTGTAATCGAACCTAAGAATGGAGACATTATGCAAGCATTATTCATTTACAATTTACTAAGGGATCGTATTAACAAGGGATTATCTACCTCTGCTAAATTATAAATAAAACCATTCTCAAATTCTGCTAAGGCCTACAGAATAATTATTATGACTGCTAAAGTGAAAAGGTCAAAAACCTTTTTGGGTGATTTTAGCAATAATAAATTTTAAAACTATTTTGGGTATAAAGAAACCTAGTTAATTCGGATTTCCTGACAATAAGATTGCTATAAGCTGTTAAATTATGGTTCTAATCTCACTATCACTTTTCATTCAATTTTTAAAGATAAATAAATATGTCAATATTCAATTGTTGAAATTTGTTTTTATTGAAATATGAACGTAAAGGGTTGATTCACAATCAAAAAAAAATAAAATTCACTAAACAAAATATGATGATTTTGTAGTTATACTAAGATAATAAATGGTCTGTCAGTATCCTACTTTCCTACCCTTCATCAATATTTAGGCAAGCGTATACATCTTTTATATTTTCTATTTTATCGGTTAAAACCACTAATTTATCATTTACTTCCAATATGGTAGATCCATTAGGCATGAGGTAGTTGTCGTCCCGTTCTATCATTGCAATGATGGCGTTTTTAGGGAAATTTAAATCTACAATTTGTTTCCCTATTGCCTCCGTATTTTTTTTGATTTTTATCTCTCTCAAAATGGTCTTGGGATGTTCTTCCATGAACTCATCAGTGAGTTTAGGTTTTTTTGCGCTTTCCGGAAGACCTACTTTGAGCCATTTTGCTACCAGGGAAATGGTGGTGCCCTGAATCAAAACAGAACTAAGCGCCACAAAAAAGACAATATTAAAAATTATGTTGGCTTTCTCAATGCCTGCCAGTAACGGATAAGTAGCGAAAACTATGGGTACCGCTCCCCTTAAGCCCACCCAGGAAATATAGAACCTCCGCCGAAGTTTCATTTTAAATGGGGTGAGGGAGATAAATACGGCAAGCGGACGAGCTATAAATATTAGGAATAATGAAATTATTAGTCCAATGCCGATATATGGGATTATCTGTGTGGGGAAAACCAATAAGCCCAATGTAAGGAACAACACAATTTGCATCAACCAAGCCAAACCATCGAACATTCTAAGGATGGTGTTTTTATGAATTATATTTTGATTACCCAGATAAACTGAACAAATGTAGATGGCTAGAAATCCATTGCCATATAGGGTGTTGGTAGCTGAAAAAGTAATGAACATCAAGGCTATTGTCAATGCCGGGTAAAGCCCCTCAAAATCCAGTTTAATTTTATTAATAATCCATTTGCTAAGCTTACCAAATAGTAACCCCGAAACACCACCTATGAGCATTTGTGATATAAAAAGCGGTAGGATTGAAGATATTCCTTTATCGGGTTCCTGAACCAATGATAAAAAGGCGATGGTCAGCACATAGGCCATGGGATCATTACTTCCACTTTCCAATTCCAATGTAGGCCTTAAATTCTTCTTTAATGCTAAATTTTTGCCCCTTAAAATTGAAAAAACCGCTGCAGCATCTGTGGAAGAAACAATCGCACCTAAAAGCAAACTTTCGAATAAAGTAAAATCAGTGATCAAATACACGAAATAGCCTAGTCCCAAGGCTGTTAAAAAGACCCCAAGAGTAGATAAAACAATTCCTTCCTTCAAAACAGGTTTGACGGACGGCCATTTGGTGTCTAAGCCACCAGAAAAAAGGATGAAATTGAGAGAAACAATACCTATAAATTGAGCAACTTCAGGATTGTCAAAATAGATACCACCAATACCATCTGAGCCGGCTAACATTCCTATGGTTAGGAAAAGCAATAAAGTTGGTATTCCAAAACGGTAACTTGGCTTTCCGACAATGATGCTAATAAATAATAGCACAGAGCCTATCAATATGATATTCTCAATTGTTATGTTCATTCAATTTTGTTTAGTTATTTGAATAGGTGAAAAAATACCTTTACCCTGATAAATTTGGCGTAATATTTAGTGCTGTTTTGCAAAATTAAAGAAATCTTGATGGTTTCTTTTAAATACTTTAAAAAATAGTTTAAACTTCTGGTGTAACCTTGAATACAACTATATTAATCCAAGCTAATGGATGAATTGATCTTAATCATAAAATATCATTTATTTAAAGGATGTTTGAAAATGTTTGGCATGAAAAGGGCTCGGACATCATCTGTTCAAGCCCTTTTTTAATAATTCCTTTATCTATTAAAAGTGAAGGATGGAAGTTTTATTTTTTCTCCACCTTTCATGGCCGATTCATGCGCTAAAATACCTACACAAGTAATGTTGGCAGATTGTCTGGCATTAGGGTAAGGGTCTCTGTTTTCTTGCAAGGCAGTGACAAATTCATGAACTAAGTGGGGGTGGGAGCCTCCATGTCCGGCCCCTTGAATAAAGGATAGATGCTGATTGTCCTCTTCATCATAGACCCCGGAAGTAGTGAACGGGGAAATTTCCTCAGGAAGTAAATGCGCATAATCCGGAATTTTAACTTTTTCAGGGATCTCTCCCGTATGCACTACGCTGTCTTCATGTTCTATCAAAGTCCATTCAAAGGTCTTTTCAGATCCGTAGGCATCAAAACTCTCTCTGTATTGCCTGGCAGTGTTGAATAGGGAGCGGGTTACTTCTGCAGAAAGGTCGCTGTCTTTTAATTTGATATGGCAACTCTCAATGGCAAATGGAGAGCCATACTTTTCTATCAGGTTTTCATCGATTCTTCCCGAGCCAAAACATGACACATACTCAGCCTCTGCCTTGGGTAAAGCCAATACCGGCCCTACACAATGGGTGGCATAATGCATGGGAGGTAGGCCCTCCCAGTAGCCTGGCCAACCGGCCATTTCTTGCTGGTGACTTGCTCGTAAAAATTGTAATTTTCCCATGGCACCACTTTCATACATCTCCTTCACAAAAAGGAATTCCCTGCTATAAATCACAGTTTCCATCATCATATAAGTGAGCCCTGTGCGTTCGGTTTCTTCCACGATTTGACGACATTCCTCTACTGTGGTGGCCATCGGAACAGTACAGGCCACATGTTTGCCCGCCCTAAGAGCTTTAAGAGATTGTTCCGCATGAGCTTGAATAGGGGTGTTGATGTGAACCGCATCAATTTCAGGGTCTTTTAGCAATTCATCGTAGTCAGAATACCTTTTTTCTATACCAAAGGCATCACCAATCTCATTCAATTTTTCTTTATTCCTTTGGCAAATGGCATATATATTGGCCGCAGGGTGTTTTTGATAAATAGGAATAAATTCTGCGCCAAATCCCAGTCCTATGATTGCAATGTTTAGTTTTTTACTCATCTCCGCAAATTTTTTGGGTTTCTACTAATGATTGATTTTGGTTTATTGATTAGACCAATTCTTTAAAAATTTATAACCGTCAGAAGCAAATTTATCCTGACTCTCTGCAAAAGTACGCCATATGCAAACCGCACCGGCCAATTCTTTTACTTCCGGCGTGAAACTTTCTATTGTTACAGCTCCCTTATAGTTTATTTTTTCAAGTCCAGACCTAAAGTCTTCCCACCTGGTTTGCCCGGTTCCGGGAGTTCCACGGTGATTTTCTGACACCTGTACATGGATTAGTTTTTCACCGGCCTGTAAAATTGCCGCTTCGATGCTTGGCTCTTCAATATTCATATGAAATCCATCCAGTAAAACACCGGCAGCAGGATGGTTGATGTCTGATATTAATTGCATCAAATCAGCAGTAGTGTTGATCAGATCCGTTTCAAACCTATTTAAGGGTTCCAAGGCTATTTTTTGACCTGATATCTCAGCCATTCGGCAAACCTTCTGCAAATTGGTTACGGCTCTTTGCCATTCAATTTTCTTTTGCTCAGGAGATACCAAGCGTGCTTTGCCTACAGCTGAATACATGGGACCGGCCACAAATTGAGCCCCAAGGGCTGCGCTGGTATCGAAACAGGCTTGAATATAATCCAAACTGTTTTGATGAAATGAAGGGTCTTCATGGGTAAGGTCTCGGTTTGTGCCGAAAGCAGCACAAATGACAGGGGTCAAGCCATTGTCTTTTAAAGCCTGATCAACTATTTTCGTATCAATCAATGAGGGGTCTTCTACCGGTATTTCTACGATGTCAAAACCCATATCTTTGATTTTAGGGAAAAGAGAAGCCGTTGCTGTGTTAAATGGAGAGGTCCAAAGCCAGGTACTAACCCCTAATTTTATGTTTAAAGCCATTACTTATTTATATTTTTATTGCCTATTCTACAATCATAACTCCATTCATTATTCTCCAATGCCCCGGTACAGTACATAAGAAAGGGTATTCTCCGGGTTTACTAGGAGCAGTAAACACCAAGCTTTCATTGCTGTCAGGGTTTACCAAAGGTGTAGAAGCGATTATTTCCGGTATTTTTGGAACAAAATTCATATTGGCCCCATCCGGATTTCTCGCCATTTCATCCGCTGCTTTGCCTATGACCTCTAAACTACCTGCCTTGCCTATCAATAGATTATGTTGCATAAAATCATTGTTCACGAAATCGATGGTTACCTGTTGACCTGCCTTTACTTTGAAGCTGGCTTTATCAAATTTCATTTCATGTGCAATGACTCCCATTTGGATGGTGACTGCACCTGCATTGTTAATTTCGGACTTTGTCTTTTTCGCTTCAATAGGATTCGTTGGATTAGCCATTAAAGGTGCCTCTAGCTTGAGAAAAGAGGATCCTCGGTCAATTCTTCCAGTAAAATAAGAACGATCTTTGTAATTTCCTACCTGAGCATCGGGTATATTGTCTTGCCCAATCCTAACCGATTCTTCATCAAAGTTTGCTGAAAATAAGCCGGGTGCTTTGCCTTTTGCCCTTTGCTTGTTGTCAATGCTTATGGCCATGTTGCCATCCCTCTCTAAAGTAGCATTGATCACAAACTGTTGATCAGGTAGTTGGCCCCTGGAAATAGCTAGGTGGCTTTCACCGGCTTGCTTGATCAGCCAATTAATCTTATTATCCGCTAAATACAGGCTATAACCATTGGTGTTGTTTCCTTGTGTTACAATAACCCCTTCCAAAGGTTTATCGGATTGGCTGATAGTGGCCTGAATATTGATTTCTTTACCTGCAACTTGCGGAGGGTAGGGGATTCCTGCTCTTCTATCCAACTTGTATTGCTCTTCTATCAAACTTTTGGCAATTTTCTCCTCTAAATTCCAAAGTGAATCGGGTTTATTTTCTTGCCTTAGCATTGAACCAGCACTTTCAAAAGCAGAAGGATGCGAAATTGCTGCAGTGAAAAAAGCTTGCGGAAGGTACTTGTCTGAAACATTTTCCTCTTCACGACTTGCTTTAAGAAGTAAATGGGAAACATCAGTTGTACTTGGCATAGCTGCGAGCGCAAGCAATGCCTCTTTTCTGGTGTTGAGATCTCTGTCCTGAATCAACCTGGCATCCAGAATGGCCTTTATTGTTTCTTCATTTTTTGGTAAAACCAGTAGGGTATTTTTTCTAACTCCGGCAGCAGGGTGCTTTAAGGCTTGCCTTACTACTTCCATAATTTCCCCATCCTTTCCATCCAATGCACCAATTCCATGCAGAGCCCATAATGCATGCACAGCAGGGGAGTTGAGGCCAATTTCATCCACCGATTGATCAGTTATGATATGGAGAAGGTCTTCAATTATTGAAGTGTTTTTATTTTCTACAATTAGCTTTTGCGCTGTCATTCGCCAAAACATATTGTCGCTTTTCAAGCCCCTAATAAGATCCGCATTGCTGGTAGGGTCAATCTTCATGGTATGGTAATCCCCGCCTTTATACACTAAGCGGTAAATTCTCCCATGCTCAGAATCCCTTAAAGGGTTGATATAGGCATTTCCTTCACCATTATCAAAGCCTTTGGGAGTGGGGTTGTGTTGGATTATGAAGTTGTACCAATCCGCTACCCATAGTGCGCCATCCGGACCAACTTCAGCATGTACGGGTGAAAACCACTCATCAGAACTAGCCAAAATATTAAACCCATTGGTCTCCTTGTAACCTGAGCCTTCGGGTTCAATTATGGCTTTATGTAATACCCTGCCTGTAGGTTCGGCTACAAAGGCCACTTTGTTCCAATAACTTTTGGGAAAACTTCTTGCGGTGTAAAAATTATGCCCGGAAGCAGCTGTGTAACCTCCATGCCAATCTACCTGGCGTAAATAGGGGGTAAGGTGAGGCATCTCAAAGTGACTGTCTATGCCATGTACAGCCTTTTCCGAACCTCCCCAAATCGGTCGTTTTAAATAATTATTGGACATAGAAAGGTAAGCGCTGTGCTGCCCATTAGCAGTTGAAATAAAGGTGTTAAATTCCTCAGTGAAACCCAATCCCCAAGTATTATTGCTGGTATTGCCAAGAAAAGTCAATTGAGATCCATCCGGAGAAAACCGATAAATTCCTTGACTAAAGGATAGGGCTTTGCCTTCTGATTCTCCATTAAATCCGGAATAGCCTAAAACACCCCATATTTTATTGTCAAAGCCATATTTTAGATTGGAAGGACCTGCATGGGTGTCACTTTTCCCCCAACCGGTAATGATAGTTTCTTTGGTGTCTGCCTTGTCATCCCCATCCGTATCCTTAAGGAATACAAAATCCGGAGCCATGGCTACCAAGAGTCCGCCATTGATAAAAACCATGCTAGTGGGGATGTTTAGACCATCTGCGAAAACCGTAACTTTATCTGCTTTGCCATCGCCATCTGTATCTTCCAAAATTTTGATTTTATCATTGCCTCCTTCTTTTCTTACTTCATTGGGATAGTCGGCCGTTTCTATGGCATAAAGTCGCCCTTTATCATCCCAGGCAATGGCCATTGGGTTAATTATATCAGGTTCTGAAGCAAAAAGTTGTAACTCAAAACCAACTGGAATTTGTACCAATTTCATTGATTCCTCAGGGGAAAGAGGCAATTGAAATCGAGGTGCAGGATCTCTTTTTTCATAATTTGGAATTTTTGCATCTTCAAATTGTGGTTGTGGTATATCAAACACAGCCACCTGTTGAGCTACCTGATCACCAATGGCCCATAGAATTCCATTGGCCACCAATTCTTGAAACTCAGGTTGGTTCCAAGTTCTATCATCATGACCATAGGCAGTGTAGAAAACCCGCCCTTTTCCTTGCTCCCTAACCCAGGCATAAGGTTCCTTTTTTCCATCCTCAACCCTTTCCATCAAAATCGTCATGTCTTCGTTCAATTGACTGTGGACATAGGTTTCATCCCAAGTGGTGAATGTAGTGATGCCTTCCATCACGGGATGAGATGGAGCTGTAATGCTACTGCTGAATTCACCTGATCCATGGGAAGAAAATTGCCCTCCCACTGTTTCGATATACCAGTCAGAATTTTGAAAGCAAAATGAGCCACTGTGCAATGGAATCAATGCTTTACCACGTTCAACAAAATTTCTAAGGGCTTTTTCTTGTTCCTCTGAAATGGTTTCGTGATTGCTATAAATGATTAGACCGTCATAAAGTCTTAATTTGTTCTCATTAAGATCATTAAGCTGAGTGGTGTAAGTGAGGTTAATTCCCTTCTGGAATAAATGCCTGGCAAGAATAGGCATAAATTTTTCAGAGTCATGGTGCGTGCTGTTATGGCCAAGAAATAAAATTTCTGCTCTCCTTGGACCGTCAGACAATTCAATCTCATTGTTTCCTGTGCTACATGCCGTCCAGAATAGCATGACAAAGGCAATTATTCCTAGATTTTTCATTGTTGTTTTTGGGGTATTGCTATTTTAACCATATCAAAATGCTAATTTGAAGGATTAATAGTCTTTATGCTTACTGTTTTTTGTCTAATTATGACTGTTTATTGCCATTTTTATCTATTTTTAATGAATGATTCAGCAATATTTAATTACTATTGAAAAAAGCTTTTCAAAAATCTCGTATTCCTGAGCATAACGCCTATATAATAAAGGAGTTAGTGGCCCCAAGTTTTGACAAGAATTGGCATTTTCATCCTGAGTACCAATTGTTTTTGGTCTTGGAAGGGCATGGTACAAGGTTTGTTGGGGACGATATGCGACCCTTTCAACCAAATGATCTGGTACTTACAGGACCTAATTTGCCTCATTTATGGAGAAATGACCAAGCATACTTTGAAAAGGGTAGCGATTTGATGACACGTGGAATTGTTGTTTATTTCCCCGAAGATTTTTTAGGGGAAAAAATGTTAAAAAAAGAGGAGTTTGATGAATTTAATGCTTTAATGAAAAGGGCTACATTAGGGCTTCAAATTATTGGAAAGACCAATCAGAAAATTAAAGACAAACTTATTCGGTTGGTGCACAAAAAAGGAATGGCCAGGATCATTGGTCTCCTCGAAATATTGCTTATTATCTCCAAGTCTAAGGAGGTCAAAACGATTGTACAGGCAGGATACATTAATGCCAATAAGGAATCTGAAAAGGATAGAATGAGCAAGGTGCATGAGTTTGTGATGGATCATTTTCAACAGGACATCAAGCAAGAAGAAGTGGCAGAGTTAATCAATATGACCAGCACCTCATTTTCTAGGTATTTTAAGTCTAGGATGAATAAGTCTTTTTCCGATTTTCTTTCAGAAGTCAGAATAAGCCATGCCTGTAAATTGTTGCATTCAGAAAATATAAATATCAGTGAAATAAGTTATGAAAGTGGGTTCAATACCCTTTCAAACTTTAACCGACAGTTTAAGGGCAAAATGGGAGTAACGCCAAAGGTTTATAAAAGAGACTTCCAACCAAGATTTGAATAAAAGGTTCCAAGAATTATTAGGTGTTTACAATTCTAGGCGGGGGCTAATTTGATTAATAATGCTTATAGGTGGAAAGCAAACCCTTGAAGTTTGCCAGCCACCTGAGATTCTATTTTATTGAAATTGCTCCGGCTTCGGCAACTGAATGATCATTATCCACTGAACTGCCGCTAACACCTATGGCGCCAACAATTTCTCCAGAGCTATTTTTGATAGGGACTCCTCCCGGAAAAGTAATTAATCCATTGTTAGAATGTTCGATATTGTATAAGGTTCCACCGGGCTGGGAAAGCTCGCCTATAGCCCCGGTATTCATATCAAAATATCTGGCCGTTTTTGCTTTTTTTATGGAGATGTCTAATGAGCCCAACCAGGCACCATCCATTCGGGCAAAGGCAAGAAGGTTGGCTCCGGCATCCACTACGGCAATATTCATCTTGGTATCAAGTGCTTGGGCTTTACTTTTGGCAGCTGCAATGATTTCTTCAGCTTGATTGAGATTAATATTCATTATTTTTGGGTTTAATTATAATTAAAATGTTTAAAATTTGTATTATAATTTAAATATAGTGAATAGTTATAAATAAAGACATTATTTTGTTCAATGGTTGGTTGACTTCTTTGGCTCCGTCAAGGTCTTTAATCAGGGAAAAAATTTAGTTAAAAATACTGTTTAAAAAAAAATGGTCGGTTATGTTGGCTTTGACCGACGCTAAGCAGGATTTAAAGTTTTCTCTTGCTACATTAATTTTGCATCAATGTTTTTTGATTTTGGTACAAACAAATGCTAATTATCCATTAAGCCTTAGCAAACAGAGAAAAGGAATTAGGATATAATTTAAATTGTACAATCAGGTGATTATTGATAATATTATTTTTCCTATATGGTAGCCATTTCCAAACTCTTGGAGTTTGTCAGGCCCTAATGAGAGAGGATAGGGACCATCAATCACAGGTTTTATCTGTTTATTTTCATACATTCCCTCAATCTCTTTTAGGCCTTGATTTGATTTTAAGCTTAAAATTTCGAACCTTTTAGAAGAAATAACAGACAAAGCCTTGCCTAAAATGAGGGTAGAGAGCAAATAATTGATTTTCCCACCGATGCTAACATAAACCCCATTGGCTTTGAGGGATCTTGCGTAAGAGAAAGGTAATTTATCTGTCTTACAGTCTAGAATTAAATCGTATTGAATACCATTTTTCGTAAAATTTTCTAATTGATAGTTGATAAGATGATCATACCCTAAATTGGATAAAGCCTCGAATTTTTCCTGACGATCAACTCCTGTAACTTCACAATGATGGATTTTGGCCAATTGCAAGCCTATAGTGCCTACACCTCCTCCGGCCCCATTGATAAGGACCTTCATTCCATTTTTAATGCCTCCGATTTCTTTCATTCCTTGTAGTGCCAATAGCGCGGCATGGGGTAAAGCCGCAGCATCTTCATAGGTCATGGTTTTTGGTTTGGTGGCCAGGGCTTTTGGAGGTAAGGAAATGTATTCTGCAAATGTTCCAAAACCATGGGCAGAAGTATCGCCGTAAACTTCATCCCCAATTTCAAATTCAGTAACTTCGGAACCCACTGCTTCCACTGTACCGGATAATTCCATTCCCAAGCTTTTTGATTTCGGCTTTACCAATCCAAACATCAGTCTGTACATTAATGGCTTTCCCCTAACCAGGCTCCAGTCATAATCATTAATGGCAGTAGAATGAATTTTCACCAATACCTCATTTTTTTGGTAGGATGGCTTTTTCTGTTCAGTTAACCTTAAGACTTTTTTAGGTAAACCATATTTCTCTAGGGTCAGTGCTTTCATTGGTAATGAGATAGTGTGGATCTAAGAAATAAAAATACAACAAAGGATGAAATATCAAAGAAAGAAAAATAGCATACTATGAGAAATCAGTCTGTTTGGAGATTTCAACATACCATCGCTAAGATGAGTAGATAACAGCAATGAAGTGGTTGATTTTGAAGTGATTTCAGCATGCAATAAAATGTTTATTTCATATTTTGGCAGCGTGCTCCGATATAACTATGTGCGCTATCGCAGGTAAATGTTAACTCAATTGGTGTTTTTATAATTTATTTTTGGTTTTAAAGGATTTTTGCATCGTTTTTGTTTAGGTATTCGAAACAATTATGTTTAACTATTGTTGGGTATATATTAAACACAAATAAAATGAAACTCTCCTTTAAGTATATCGCAATTATTCTATTTTTCTGTATTTTGAGCTTCAATGAATCTCTTTTTAATACGGGGTCTAGAAGTGATGAAAAAATAAAAAAGATAGAAAATCTCTTCGTTCAAGCCCAAACCCTATTCGTTGATGGAGTTGAATTTGATCTAAAATAGGTTTGCCGGTATTGGTTTAATCCACTATTATTTTTTTTAACAAGATAAATTTCGTTTATCATTATTTTCAATTATATAAACAAAAAAGCATATTGTTGCCAATATGCTTTCCTGATAAGGTTTTGAACTTTTCTTTTAATCCATATGCACCTCATATGTTTTTTCGATTGTATTCCCATTGACATCTTCAGCCCTAATTGTCAAATCCAAATGATCGCCACTTTCAGGAAGAATAATCTTATTTTCGCCGGATAGAAGCGTTGAAAGATCTATATTTTGATTGTCCGGCAAATCAGGTCCGCTAACCTCTGATATCCACTGAGAACTTCCCCACATTTTATCGTAGAAGTATTCATCATTGCTGACCCTGTGATTATCTTCATCGTGATCGTGGTCTTCATCTTCCTCTTCCCCTAGTTTAATCCAGATAAAAGCCAAATCACCACTGAGTTCATGAACAGGCTTGCTAATTTCACCGGTTACGCTGAGGGCTTCACCTAAAGTGCCCAACAATTCCCCATCGTTGAGATTATTTACAGCAACTGTAGGGGCGTATTCAGTCCTAATATGGATAGTAGTCAGGTAACTGGATCCATCTGCAAAAGAAGTTTGGTTTCCATATATATCGGTTGCCGCGATGGAGAAGTCGTACATGCCTGCCAAAACAGGTCCGCTTAATCGGGAATTGTCTCCTGACCAATAAATATCCGTGGCAGTGTTATTTACATTTACCTTGGTTGAATTTTCTGGAAATTGAAAATCAGGATCACTGGCATCTATTGCATAGATGTCATCAACGGATAAGGTTTCAAAATCTGTCAGTACCCTCCCATGACTATGCCCATCAAAGTTCGCATGGACATTGACCTTGATTTGACCAACACCGGAGGGATCTTCAACGGAAAAACTAACAGGTATATGGTCCATTGTCTCTGTGAAAACCTCACCATGATCCGGGCTGATTTCATCTGCTGAGGCAGCATGGTCTATGGTTGGAGCTTCCAAGTCTTGTGGGTTCTCAGCAGTATTCTCACAGGAGGTAATACCAATAGCGAAAAGGCTTGCTATTAGAATGTTGATAGTCTTCATCTTTTAATTTTTTAAATACAATATTATTGTAATTGCATGCGTGTTGCAATTGTATGTATTAAATAACAGATAAGCAAGAACAGGGGTTCAATGCTACTGATTTTTTATTTGGAAGGGGATTTTAAGATTAATATTTACGTTCCTCCCTTGTTCCGGTAAGTTTAAGAGCCTGTAGCGGCTCAGGTGATTGAAGTAGTATTTATTCAATAAATTTTGTCCGCTAATTCGGAGTTTAAGCAGTTGTCTAGCAATTTTGAACTCTAGGCCTAAGCCTGCTTCTAAGAGTCCATATCCTTCTGTAACATTCTCGTTTCTGTCTATCCTGTTTTGGCTAGCTACTTGTCGGTACTCAACATATAAAGTATTGTTAGGAAACCAGAATGTCTGAATGGGTATATCCCATTCAATTCCTGTTAAAATACTTGCAGGAGGGGATAAGGGAAGAGGCAAACTCGTATCGAGATTTTGGCTATAAACGTATTCTGCTGCAATACTAGTTTGCAAAGCAGGGGATATAGACCAATGAAATTTAATTTCTCCTCCTGCAAAAATTGCATTGTTTTGCCTGTATTCCCAAAGGGTGCCAGCACCCGGTAAGGTAGAAAATTCGGAAGTAGGGGTAAGGTAAATATAGTTGTTGTAATAGGCCAAATAAGGGCTGATCCCTATCAATATATTTTCTTTTGAAAAGGTGTAGTTTAAGTCGCCTTGAAAGCTCCTTTCACTTTTAAGGGAGCTATTCCCCAATTCATGCCTGAAATTCCCATGGTGGATGCCATTGGTGGACAATTCAATGGGAGTTGGAACGCGGTAACTACTGCCTAGGTTAAATTTAAGATTACTGTTTTTGCTAAAAATCCAGGAAAAACCTGTGGAACCACTTAAATTAGAATAGTTGCGATCAATTTCCGGATTTCTAAGGGTTTCATCTCCTGTAGCTTCTCCTGAACTGTTATAGTCAGGTTGGGAATGAGCTTCAATTTGATGTTGGGCCATGTCTAATCTTAACCCTGCATTAAGAATAAAATTTTCCTTCAACCGATATTCATGGAAATAAAATATCCCGGCAGATTTTGATTGAAATTCAGGCAATAGAAATTCAAAACCACTAAAATCATTGTTCATCAGACTGGATTGAAGGCCAATTATCACCTGTTGTTTTTCATTTACCTGTCGGTTATACCTCAAGTTTGCGGTATAAGTATCCAAATAAAGGCCTAAAGCAAGATTTCCATATTCTGAGGAGTTAATTCCATGTGCATGAGGCAAAGAATTTTCTTGGCGAACATTTCGCTGATAACCTAGGTCAATTTCTAACCAATTTCTATTCAACTGAATTGTTGTATTAGAAATTACCTTGAGATGGGAGTTATCTTGGTTTGGTAATTCTATATTGCTATAATCTCCATTGTGCCTTAAATTATAGCTACTTGGTATTCCTATTGCTCCCGTAAATAGACCCGCTTGTTGGCCAAACCTACTTACCGTAAGGGTGGATTTTCCCCAATTTTTTCTAATCCCGGTCATTAAAGAAAAGTGTCGCTCCTTTCCAGCTGTATTTTTTAGTCGATTATCATAGACTGGCAAAACATATCCGGCATAAGTAAATTCATCAGCAGGAACCCTATAGTCTTGATAATCTTGAAATGTTAGCCTTCCTTTAAATATGAAGCCATCTTCATTTCCTTCTACCATGGCAGAATGGCTTCGCATGGCATTATTTGTTTGATAACTGTTGATCAAATGTCCTCTGATTTCTCCTTCCATTGGTAAAGGTGCCGGAGAAATGTTTATTACTCCTGACATTCCATCTGATCCATATATCAATGAGGCCGGACCTTTTACTATTTCAACCCGGTCTACATCAAAAGGATCTATTTCCAAACCATGATCGGAACCCCATTGTTGACCCTCTTGCTTTATTCCCCGATCGTTAACTTGAATTCTATTGGAACTCATACCCCTGATCACAGGCTTACTAATTCCAACTCCTGTATTTATGGTGCTGATACCCGGCAACTTTTCCAGCGCATTAGAAAAGGTACCTGAGTTGTTTTTTTCAATGAAATTTCTGTCAATTACATCGATGGTTTGAGATTGTTCAACCGGCCCATTTTTGAAGGGATTGGCCTCAATGGTCAGGGATTGAAGGGTAATGGCTGAAGGTTCCATTGTCCAATTGAATTCCAGATCCTTGTTTTCCAAGTGTACGGTTTGGGTGATGGACTTGTATCCCAAATGGGAAATGTGAAGGTGGTAATTTCCCGGATTCAAATTGTTCAATTCAAAACGCCCATTTTCATCGGCATAGTCTCCCGATCCAAGTTCATGAATGAGGATGGTAGCCATCAAAGGTTCACCGGAGGGATCTGTAATGAAACCACTGATGGCGTATCTTGAGCTAGCTTGTGCAAAGAGGAGGGAGTTGCCAAAGGTTAGCAGTACGAAAATTGAGAGAAAAATAAATCTCACTATTATATATTGAATGATTGGAATACTTTTTCACAACAAAGGTATCCTTATCAAACAATAATTGCAACGTAATGGCAAAGATTGACTTATTCTAAATTAGGATTTCTTTAGGGGGTCTAGAAGGTATTCGAGTCCATTGACACGAATTTCATACATTGTTTCTAGCCACATACCTAATTTGCCCTTTGGAAAGCCGTTACGTTTAAACCAGATTAAATAATGTTCAGGCACATCACAAATTAATCTGTCCTTGTACTTTCCAAAGGGCATCTTTTTAGATACGAGATCTAAAAGTATATTTCTATCCATTGGGGCTAGTTTATTAATTTAACCAAGCATCCCAAGGTATTCTACTTAAAATCATTACGAAAGCTATTCCATAAAACATATAAATGCTTCTAAATCTGCTCTTACTTTCTGTTAATTTCTTAGCCCTGCTATAGCCAATTGTGATGAGTGCAATGGCAATTATGTTGATTAATGGGTGTTCGAGGGCATACAATCTGCTCATGGAATCACCCATGGTTTCACCACTTAGATTTGACAACCCCAGAGGGCTTAAAAAATAGACTCCTATTCCTACCAACAATTGAATGTGGGCCAAAATCATTCCTATTAAACCAAATTTTCGGTCTTTCTCAGTAAACTCTTTGCCACTCAATGCACCGATAAGTGCAGAAATAAAACTGAATATTATACCTGCCAAAACGATGTAGGCCAGAAATGAATGAAGATGCTGAAATCCGGTAGTCATGATACTTTTGATTTTCTTTTTTTAAAAAGGCTAAATAAGTAAAAAAAAGCGATTATTCCATTAGTTTCTTGTGGCTTTGTGCCAATTAATATCCAAAGCATCGTTGTGCTTACTTGTTATAAAAATATGAAGAATAATGACTTTTCATCCAAAATAAGTGTTATTGTAAATTTATATTTTGCAGATATCTAATTTTCATTCGGTTAATTGGTTTTAAAACCTAATTAATTACTTAATTTTGCGAATCGTAATTTTGCCCGCCCAAGGACCGCGATTATTTTTCTAATTAAATTATTTCCTGAGATGAGTTATTGGAGTTTTGTATTTGAGAACAAAAAGATGTTGATTTTCGGCTTGTTGATGACTTGTCTTTCAGGGTATGGACAAACCTATCTTTTGGCCCTCTATGTGCCTTATTTGATAGAAGAGTTTTCCCTTCAGAATGCCCAAATAAGTGTTTACTATATGATTGCCACAATCGCTAGCGCATTTCTTTTACCACAGGTTGGAAAATACATTGATAAAGTAAGTTTGGTGAAATATACCTTGCTTACCACAGTAGTATTTATTCTTTCCATGGTCTTGATGAGCTTTAATCAGCATTGGTATCTATTACCGGTAGCCTTTTTTGGATTGAGAATAGCAGGGCAAGGCTTGTTCAGTCATATAGCCATTACGTCCATGTCCAAATACTTTGTTAAAGGTAGGGGAAAGGCCATTAGTATGGCATCTTTGGGACATCCTTTTGGTCAGGCTGCTCTCCCCATCATGGTGGTGGCATTAATAAATGTTTTCGGTTGGAGACAATCCC
This sequence comes from Cyclobacterium sp. 1_MG-2023, assembly GCF_030546805.1. Classification (GTDB taxonomy): domain Bacteria; phylum Bacteroidota; class Bacteroidia; order Cytophagales; family Cyclobacteriaceae; genus Cyclobacterium. Next base: position 165,540 of record NZ_JAUOPC010000003.1, read on the forward strand.
TTTTAGTCAATGGGCTGATTGTGCTTATCATGGTTCCTCTTTACTTGTACTTTTTTATTGATGAGAAAAAGCTGGTAGTGTATGAAGAATCCGTTGGAACCAAAGAATCCGGGCCAAAGAAAGAAATCTCCCAATGGGAAATCATGAAATCTAAAAGTTTTTGGATTTTGGCTCCCAATTTATTTGTCTTGGCTTTTGTCGTTACCGGCTTGTTTTTCTATCAGTTTGCCATTGCAGACTATAAGGGTTGGAGTCTGGAATGGATGGCTGTTGGCCTTACATTTTATGCCATTGCAGGGTCTATTGCCATTTTGTTTTCAGGGCCCTTGATCGACAAGTATTCTGCAAGAACATTTTTCCCTTATTACCTTATCCCTTTTCTAATTGCCATCGTATTTATCTGGCAGGTAGACAATCCCTTAGTGATTTTTCCCTATATGATTTTGATGGGGGCTTCTGCAGGGGTGGGGAATTCTATCATGTCTGCTTTGCAAGTGGAATTGTTTGGCACTACCTATATTGGTAAAGTGCGGAGTATTTTTGCCTCCATAATGGTATTAAGTTCTGCCGTAGGGCCTGCCGTTTATGGTATTATTGTAGATGCCGGATACGATTTTCAGTATGTTTTTATAAGTTCAGGAATACTGATGGCAGTGGCGATTTTGTTATCCTTTAGAATTATCCCGAATTATACTTATGCGAAAATGAAATATAAATTTAAAAAACGTGATAGGAGATTCGATTTTTTTAATATTTTTACGCTGAAACGTTAATCCCGCCTTTAATTATTAATTACCCATTATCACTTAGCAATTTACTTAAACTTAATCTGCATGAACTTTTGTAGGCTATCTTTAAGACATTATATTTGCATTTAATCCAGTGAGTTATGCAGACACTTGTCACCTTATTTATCTTCACCATTTGTTACGGTTTGTTATTCCTATCTTTTTTCCCTGTAAAACCACTTAAGAGAATTAGTAATTTTACGCATAAAACGAAAAATGCCATGTACAAACAGTATGATTTGACATGGCCTTATTTTTTCTCTTTTCTTGGAGGATACCTGCTTGCTTCAATGATGGTTTATATCATTCAAGACTCTATTTAATCCTTAAATTTCCCATAATTTTTCTTCAGCTTTCTCTGCTTCTTCAAAGTTTACCTTTGACTGATCCATCTTGTTTTTGATGGCAGGTAAACAGAGTTGACCAATGCTGCCTTCATGGCTGTGTTTGATTTTTTTACCCGGAGTAAAATCTCCTTTTTCTATATCCATCCCCACTTTTTTGTAAGCATCTCTAAATGGCATGCCTTCCAAAACCAGTCTGTTGACCTCTTCTACACTGAATAGATAGGCATAGAATTTATCCTCCAAAAGATCCTTTTTAATGCTGATATTTTCAAGCATCAATTGAGCGATTTTCAAGCAGTCATTCAGTTGTTCAAAAGCAGGGAAAGTGGTTTCCTTGAGCAGTTGTAAGTCCCGATGGTACCCGGTACTCAAATTTGTGAGCAACATCATGATTTGTTGAGGGTAACTTTGAATTTGGTTGGTCTTTGCACGGATCAACTCAAAAACGTCAGGGTTCTTTTTATGTGGCATAATACTCGAACCTGTGGTTAGTTCATCAGGAAAACTGATAAACCCAAAATGCTGGTTCATAAACATAATCGCATCTGTAGCCAAGCGGTTTAGCGTGCCTGCAGTACCTGCCATTGCAAATGAAAGTGTTTTTTCTGTTTTCCCTCTACTATTTTGGGCATTGATGACATTGTAATGCATGTCGCCAAAACCTAGAAGTGATGTGGTCATTGTTCTGTTGAGAGGGAAAGAACTTCCATACCCTGCTGCGGAACCCAGAGGGTTTCTGTTGGAAAGGCGATAGGCTGTTTGCCATAGCTCCATGTCTTCTGCCAAACCTTCAGCAAGAGATCCAAACCATAATCCAAACGATGAAGGCATAGCCAATTGGGTATGGGTATAACCCGGCATTAAGTCATCTTTGTGTTTTTCGGCTAGCTGGGTAAGTAAGTTGAATAGATTTTCTATTTCAGTTACCGTTTCTTTTATAGCCTTTCTATAATACAGCTTTAAATCCACCAAAACCTGGTCGTTCCTCGATCTTCCGCTGTGTAATTTTTTTCCTACATCACCATATCGTTCTGTAAGTAAAAACTCCACTTGACTATGCACATCTTCTACCCCGGGAGCTATGCTAAACTTACCTTCTGCAATCTCATCTCGAATTTCCTTCAAACCCTCTTTTAATATTCCCAACTCATCTTGGGTAAGCAAGCCAATGGATGCTAACATGGTGGCATGTGCCATGGATCCTGTCACATCGAATGGTGCAAGCAAAATGTCAAATTCAGGATCCCTACCTATTGTAAAAGTTTCTACTTCTTTTTTACTGGTTTTGTCTTTTTGCCAAAGCTTCATTGGTTGTTTCTTTTGGTATTTGAAAAATAGTTTTTCAAGAGTGATACATATAATGATATTCCTTCCTTAATTTCCTCGACGAATATAAACTCATCAGCTGTATGAGATCTTGCAGAATCACCGGGTCCAATTTTTACGGAAGGAAAAGGAATCAAAGCTTGATCCGACAATGTGGGGCTACCATACAATTCTAATCCCATCTTTTTTGCAGTGATTACCATAGGATGGTCTTCTTTAATAGAGGAGGAATTTAATCGAAGTGACCTAGGGGTTAATTCGGCTTTTAAATTGCTTTTTAATTCTTCAAAAGCTTCCTCTAAAGTGTAGGCATCAGTAACCCGAACATCGAGCGTATAGGTGCACTTATCCGGCACCACATTGTGTTGGCTGCCTGCAGTGATGATGGTGGCAGAAACCTTATTAGGCCCTAAGAAAGGTGACTCTTTTTTAAATTTAAAATCTCTTATGGTTAATAAATCTTCAAGGCTCTTATAGATCGCATTGGTACCTTCTTCCCGAGCTGCATGACCAGCCACACCATTGACTACAGCATCTATTACCATTAATCCCTTCTCTGCTACGGCCATCTTTAATAAGGTTGGTTCCCCAACAATGGCAACCTCTATTGCGGGCAGTTCGCTGAGAACAGATTCTATCCCTCCGCGTCCACTTATTTCTTCTTCAGCAGAAGCCACAAGCACAAGATTTACGGGCAAAGATTGTTCATAATAAAATACGAAAGTGGCCATTAGGCTAACCAAACAGCCTCCTGCATCATTCGAGCCCAAACCAAAAAGCTTCCCATCTTTCACCACAGGTGAGTGGGGGTCTAAGGTATAACCACGGTTGGGTTTTACAGTGTCATGGTGTGAATTGAGCAAAATTGTTGGCAAAGAAGCATCGAATTGCCTATTAAATGCCCATATATTGTTTCCTTTTCTGTGCGTATCAATTCCCTTTTTACTAAAAAATGCTGCGATAAGTTCAGCAGTTTTGTCCTCTGTTTTACTTAGAGATGGGGTACTGATAAGGGCCTTAAGTAATTCAACCGCCTCAATTTTTAATTTTGCTAAATCTTCCAATTTTTTTCGTTTATAAAGGAGTAAGACCTATTTCAATGCCAATTACAAAGGTTTGATAATTGTTCCGGCCTCTTCTCCTTTTGCTGCCAACAACAAGTTTTCTGGTAAACCCATCCATACATTGGCCACTCCTTTGTTTAAAGCATTGAAGGCATTTTCCAATTTCGGGATCATTCCGGAATGGATCACCTTGTCTTCAAGTAATTTTTTAAATATATCTTCATTGATCAGAGGAACCAAAGATTCAGGTTTGTCAGCATCCATCAATACCCCTTTTTTATCAAAACAAAAATAAAGGCCTACTTTGTGTTTGCTTGCCAATGCAGTGGCCAATTCGGAAGCAATAGTATCTGCATTGGTGTTCAACAATTGCCCTGTGTTATCATGTGTAATGGCGGAAAATACCGGAGCGATATTTTGCTCCAATAAGGTTTCTACCAATGTGGTGTTAACTTTGGTTACATCGCCTACAAAGCCAAAATCCACTTCTTTAACAGGCCGTTTTGTGGAAGTGATGGCATTTCCATCTGCCCCGGTAAGCCCAATGGCATTTTGTCCATAGGATTGAAGTTCAGCCACCAAATTTTTATTAATCAAACCTGCATAAACCATGGTCACCACATCCAGGGTTTCCTTGTCAGTGATCCTTCTGCCATTGTGCATATTGGGCTTGATGCCCAAGGAACTTCCCATTCTACTTGCCAGCACACCTCCTCCGTGAACAAGTATTTTTACGCCGGGAAAATGAGCAAATAACTTAAGAAAGGCTGTACAGTTTTCCTGATGGTCAATTACGTTTCCACCGATTTTTATTACACTGATATCCATTAAGAAATATTTTTAAAGCATGCTGTCGATTACTGCCTGGGCAGCAAAAATTCTGTTTTTTGCTTGGTTTTGGACAAGACTTCGTTCGCTGTCCAAGATTTCATCACTAAGTTCCAAGTTTCTTCTTACAGGCAAGCAATGCATAACTTTTGCATGTTTGTTTTCACCAAATTTGGCTTCATTAAGTAGCCAGTCTCCTGTCACGCTCAGGATTTTCCCATAGGGAGTAAAGGCACTCCAGTTTTTGACATATACAAAATCTGCCTCAGCAAGTGCCTTACTTTGGTCATATTCTATTGTAGCTCCATTGGTAAATTTGGTGTCCAATTCATACCCATGCGGATGGGTAATGGTCAAGTCATGCCCACAACCAATGGCCCATTCCGAAAAAGAATTTGCAACAGCATGAGGGATAGCTTTGATATGTGGTGCCCAAGTAAGCACAACTTTAGGCTTTCTTTTTTCTTTAAAGTTCTCCTTAATGGTTACCATATCTGCCAAACTCTGCAAAGGGTGCCTTATGGCGCTTTCCAGACTAACCACCGGTACACCTGAGTATTTGATAAATTGATTGATGACAAAATCGTTGGTATCCTCTTCTTTATTGGTAAGGGAAGGAAAAGCCCTGATGGCTAAAATATCAAAATATCCACCCAATACAGCAGCTGCATCTTTTATATGCTCCACTTTGTTTTGGTTCATGACAGCGCCATCCTGCATTTCCAAGGCCCAACTTTCTTTGTCCATATTTAAGACAAAACTCTCAACACCAAGATTGGATGCAGCAAGTTGTGTACTCATCCTTGTTCTCAAACTTGGGTTTAAGAAAATCAATCCAATACGCTTGCCACTGCCTTTGATTGCGTTTACCTGTGGGTCTTTTTTAAAAGCCAATGCTTTATCAATCAATTGATTGGCAAGGTTGATATCTTCAAATTTAGTGAAATTTTTCATGACTGTTTTTTGGGATTCATGCGATTAATTACCTCTCTTAAACTCTTAAGGAAAAGTTGTAACTCTTCCTTCTTCACAGAAAGTGGGGGAAGTATGCGAATGGTGTGCTTAGAAGCCGCACTTCCGGTAAAAATATGGTGACTTTTGATCAGCTCAGACCGGTAGGGGGCAGCTTCATCCTTCAAGTCAAAACCTATCATTAAGCCTTTTCCCCTTACTGATAGAATTTCAGGAAAGCCTTCCTTTAATTCTTTGATTAGAAAATCTCCCAATTGCTCAGCATTGGTCATTAAATTCTCCTCTTCTAAAACTTCCAAGACTGCAAGTCCTGCAGCACAAGCCAAGTGGTTTCCACCGAAAGTAGTTCCCAATAAACCATATTTGGCCTCGATATCCGGGTGGATCAATACACCGCCAATGGGAAAGCCATTTCCCATTCCTTTGGCTATCGTAATCAGGTCAGGTGACAAATCTTCAGTCCATTGGTGAGCGAAAAATTTACCTGTTCGCCCATAGCCGGATTGTACTTCATCGAGAATTAATTTGGCACCGTATTTTTGGCTAAGGGTGGATAGGCCTCTTAGAAAATTAGACTCAGCGACCTGAATGCCATTGACTCCTTGAATACCTTCAATGATCACCGCTGCAATTTCCCCACCTTTCAGCCTTTTTTCCACAGCATCCAAATCTCCTAATGCTTCAAAGAAAACCTTATGGCCGCTATTAAAAGGGGCTACAATCTTTTGGTTATCCGTAATGGCTACAGCTCCGGATGTTCTCCCATGAAAGGCACCATGAAAAGCGATAACTCCCGCCTTCCCTGTTTCAAAAGAAGCCAATTTTAAAGCATTCTCATTGGCTTCAGCTCCTGAATTACAAAGAAATAAACGGTAAGCATCATAGCCGGAAAGTTCTCCCAGTTTGCTTGCCATTTCTTTTTGTAATGGGATTTGAACAGAGTTGGAATAGAAGCCAATTTTGTTCAGTTGCTCGCTTATTTTTTTGACATAATGTGGATGTGAATGCCCGATTGAAATTACTGCATGCCCACCATATAAATCCAGGTATTTCTGACCTGTATTGTCCCATAAGTAAACACCACTTGCCTTTTCAGGAGTGACATTCATTAAGGGATAAACGTCAAACAATTGCATATTGTATATATTTGTAGACAGCTTGTTAAGGCTGTCAGATAGTCGTTTTATTTAAAAAGCAGTACTTTTTAGTTGTAATCCTGTTTTTTCATCCAACCCAAAAGCCAGATTCATGTTTTGTACTGCTTGTCCGGATGCACCTTTGAGAAGGTTGTCTATGGCAGAATAAATAACAAGTTGACCGGCTTCTTTTTTCAGGTGTACCAAGCCCTTGTTGGTGTTGACCACTTGCTTTAGGTCAATGTCATTTTTGCTTACGTAGGTATAGGCTGCATCCTGGTAAAATTTAGAATACGCCTCATAAGCTTCTTCTAAACTTCCCTCATATGGAAAATAAGCTGTAACCCAGATTCCACGAGAAAAATTACCTCTGTAGGGTACAAACAATACCTGCTGATCAAATTCAGGTGTCAACTGCTTGAAAGTCTGGTTAATTTCTTTCAGGTGCTGGTGGGTAAACAATTTGTAAACCGATACATTTTGGTTTCTTTGACTAAAGTGAGTGGTTTCTGAAAGTTTTTTACCGGCACCAGTGCTTCCGGTGATCCCGGTTACATGTAAAGAACTTTTAATCCAGTTTTGCTGGATGGCAGGAACAAGAGCCAGTTGAACTCCGGTAGCAAAACAGCCCGGGTTGGCTATTTTTTGTGCAACTTTGATTTTTTCCCGATTGACTTCAGGTAAACCATACACAAAACCATTGCTTTCATCCCTGAAATCCGTGCTAAGGTCAATTATTTTTGTATCCGCATCAAAAGCATGTTTTTCTAAAAATGGTTTGGCCTGTCCATGAGGCAAACATAAAAAAACAAGGTCAAGCTTGCTCGGATCAATCTCATCAGTAAAACTTAGGGAAGCATCACCGATTAAATCCGGATGAACCTCTTCTAACTTTTTGCCTTTTTGGCTATTGCTATGAATCCAAACCAGGTCTACATTTGGATGATGTACCAATATACGTAACAATTCTCCTCCCGTATACCCGGCAGCACCCACTACAGCTGTTTTAATCATTTTCATGGCCTAAACTTTCATTTACTTTATGGAAAATAGCAGTTTGGTTACCCAATATTTTTGTGAAGCCTTTGACATCTTCAGCAGTATAACCTTTATTCATTTCACCATAGCTACCAAACTTGGATGACATCAAATCATGGTCTGAAGAAACGCCTATCATATTGAATCGATAAGGAGCAAGTTGAACTTTTACTTCACCGCTTACATAAGTTTGGGTATCTGTCATAAATGCTTCTAAGTTTCGCATTACAGGATCTAGATAATGACCTTCATGCAGATGGTTGCCATAAAACTCAGAAATTTGATTTTTCCAATAGCTTTGCCACTTGGTTAGGGTATGTTTTTCTAAAAGTTGATGTGCTTTTATGATGACCAATGGTCCAGCTGCTTCAAAACCAACACGTCCTTTTATTCCTATGATCGTATCTCCAACATGAATATCTCTACCAATTCCATAAGGGCTTGCCAATTCTTGAACTTTTAAGATTGCTTCGACAGGATGATCGAATTGCTCCCCATTTACCGCTACCAACTCACCCTTTTCAAAAGTTAGGGCTATGGTCGCAGGTTCCGTTACACTTACTTGGGTGGGATAAGCACTTTCTGGCAATGCTTGGTCAGAAGTAAGTGTTTCCTTACCTCCCACGGATGTTCCCCAAATCCCTTTATTTATTGAGTAAGCAGCTTTTTCAAAATTCATGCTTACGCCATGTTTTTTCAAGAAAGAAATTTCTTCTTCTCTACTTAATTTTAAATCCCTTATGGGAGTAATGATTTCAACGTCAGGAATGATGGTTTGAAATATCATATCAAACCTTACCTGATCGTTTCCGGCCCCTGTGCTGCCGTGGGCAATGGAAGTTGCCCCTATGCTTTTGGAGTACTCAGCTAATGCTTTGGCTTGTAAAATTCTTTCTGCACTGACAGACAAAGGGTAGGTTTGGTTTTTTAATACATTACCAAAAATCAAAAACTTTATGACTTCATTGTAATAAGTAGAAACCACATCAAGCACCTTAAAGGAAGCTACACCTAATTTTTTTGCCCTTTCACCTATATTATCTAACTCCTCCTGCTCAAATCCTCCGGTGTTGACCAATACGGCATGTACTTCATAGCCTTTTTCTTTGCTAAGGTGAATGGCGCAGAAAGTGGTGTCTAGGCCTCCGCTATATGCTAAAACTACTTTTTTCATATTATAAATTGTCTTTATTAAAAAGTGTTACCTTGAGGAAACACAGTTATTATTATTGGTTTACTTTATCTTTTACTTTTTCAAGTGCTTTTTTTCCTTTGGCAAAATTAAGAAACATGGCCCGTTTGATATTGATTAATCGCTCAAAAAGACTGAGATTCTTTTTGAATTCGGAAGAACGCTTCTTTTGTTCAGCTTTTTTTACATTTTTGGGTTCATAAAGCATGGCCGTACACAGGCAGTTAGACCTGTTCTTGCTCATAAGTATGGGGTAGTTTACGCAGCTTTGGCATCCCTTCCAGAATTCCTCGTCTGTAGTGAGGTCAGAATAACTGACCGGATAATAGCCTAAATCTGAATTTATCTTCATCACAGCTGCTCCGGTGGTCAAGCCGAATATCTTGGAGTCGGGGTATTTTTTGCGGCTTAACCTGAAAACTTCCTTTTTTATTTCTCGGGCTAGGCCGAATTTTCTGTAGTTGGGAGATACAATTAATCCTGAGTTGGCCACAAATTTTCCATGACCCCAAGCCTCAATATAACAAAAACCTGCCCATTCTCCGGTTTTGGTAAGCGCTATGACTGCTTTTCCTTCCCGCATTTTGGTTTTAATGTATTCGGGGGATCTTTTGGCTATACCGGTACCTCTAGCCTGTGCAGAGCGTTCCATTTCACCTGTAATGGTTTCTGCATATTGGCAATGCTCTTCTCCTGCAGGTTTTATTATAAATTTTTGGTTAAACATTGTAGCATTTTTTTGGCTTGCCGTAATCTTCCATCAAATCGTTATTGACAGAGTCAGCCTTAAGAAAACTAGTTGAAATGAATGATTGAAATGCTTCCGGAAATAGAAATATCCACATAGGATATATTAAAAGAGTGTAGGGACTAAGCCCTAAATAAGGTCCTGTAGGTTTTAATAGGACATAATATCGGATACCCACTAAGGATATTAAGGGCCCGATAATTTTTTTTTGATATGTTAACTTCTTTCTTCATGCTAAACCGTGCAAATATTTATTTATTTTATCAGAAATACAAGTAAAATAAGGATATAATGTGAATCAATGGCGATTTGAATATCAGTCCTGCTTTTCGCATGGCTGAAAATTTCTCATTCCTTTTTCAGATTAAGAGCAAAGGTCCTAATGTTTTATATAATAAACTTGTTTTTTACCGATATGGATTGATTATTTAAAGATTTTACTGCAGTATAATAGGATATTTCATTTATATTTTAATAAAAATTGACTTTAGCCTATTTTTTGTTGCCTATTGGAATCGAACCAAAATCAATAAATAATGGCAAAATGTTTTGCACTAATGGGTTGGAGTTTACCTGTTATAGAAAGTATGCAAAAACTCAACAAGTCTTTTGTAGTTGTTTCATTTCCGGACTTTGAAAATTACGCTCAAGAAAATAACATACCATTTGTTCCTTATCAATTTGACGAATGGAGTGATTCTTCAAATTCTTTGGATTTAAAAGACAAGCTTGAGCCTTATGATGTAGATGTGGCTGTTCCCCTGTTTGAAGAAACAGTAGAATGGGCAGGTGCATTGAATTCTTTGTATAGAGATGATCCTAAAGTGTTGAACAGGGCATTTCTTTTTAGAAATAAAGCAATGATGAAGCGGAAAGCCTTAATAGGAGGCTTAAGAGTAGGTCTTTTCGAAGAAGTTTACAATAAGGAAGGTGTTGTCAATTTTATGAATAGGCTTAACCAGGCCAACCTACAAGTAGATGGTGAAGAAGACAGCTGGGTACATATCAAGCCCTTCGCTTCAGCAGGTACGGTGGGGCACCGCCTTTTAAAATCCAAAGCAGATATTGAAGAGAAATGTCAAGACGACGATTTCCCTTGCTTGGCAGAAAGTCACTTACCGGGTAAAGAATTTTCTTGTGAAGCTTTTGTTCACGGTGGTAAAATCCGATTTCTAAATATCACAGAGTATGTAAAATTGGGTTATTCTAATTTTATTCCCGAAGGAAATTACCTTCATACCAAAAGGGAAAAGATCATGAAGGAAATGCAGAAGTTGGTGGATCTATTTGGCATACAATATGGTATGATACATCCTGAATGGTTCCTGACCGAAAATGATGAGTTAAGCTTTGGAGAGGTTGCGTGTAGAATTCCCGGGGGACATATTTTGGAACTTTGTGGACAGGCCTATGGGTTTGATGCTTTGGCTGCTTTTGTTTGTTGTCATGACCCTGAGCTTACAGAGGAAGAGCTCAATGAGCTGCTGCCTCCATTGGATGCCAGACCCAAAACCTTTTACGGAAATGTAATGATTTATCCTCACAAAAATGAGATTTCCCGATTGGTGATTCCTGAAGAACTTAAAGAAGAACCTTTCTTTTTGGATCACAATTTGGTACCTCCTTTAACAAGCCAAAAAGTCAATTCCAGAGAGGGCTTTGGCAATCATTTTGGTACAGTAAACTTTAAAGGAGATGATCCGGACCGTATGTCCGAACTATTATTACACTACGAAAATGTAGATTTTTACCATTAATAAATTGTATGCAAGAAAATATAATCTCAAAAAATAAACTTGAATCCTTTGATGAGTTGTTTGAGAGCTATCAATCAGCCACGGTGCTGACGAGGGAAGAGAAAGCAAAAAAAATAGTTGGACAACTTGATGCTTGGTGTGGAAACTTAGAAGGTATTTTGCAGATTTATAAACGCATACCGGCGCTTAATCAAGTAGGGATATTTAAAGGTACTCCTTGGGAAAACCCCTCCAGGTTGGTGCCTCAATTGGTGAATGGCACTTTTAAAAGTGGTCATCCCAATTCAACTTTCGAACTCCTTAGTGAGCTCAGGATGCTAGCCATTGCTCGGGGTGAAATTCAAGCTTCAGATAATTCGAAAGAGGAAGCAGAAACTTATTTGCAGGAGGTGTTGGTTTTGAATCTTGAATTCGTTTTTAACGAACCTCAGGAAGAAACCCGCCTTTTGATGAGTGAGGATGAGCTAAACAAGGTACATTCCTTGTTTGGCTTTATTTCTGAACAAATCCAACTGTCAAAGGTGAAAGCTTCATTGGTTGATGAACTGGTGTTGATTTGTGAGCAAAGGCCTGTTGTGACGGAAAAGCAAAGGAGAATCATAGCCTTGGTCAAAGAGAAAATAGCACTGGACCCTAATGATCCTGCTGATGAAGACTTATTGGCTTTTCAGCGGTCCATTTATCGACCTTCTATTGGCACTGAGGGCAAAACCTACAAGGAGTATGAGGAATATTTAAATGGTTTGTGTGAAGCTCAGTTGATTGTAGAAGCGGAGCAGATGAGTGAAGGCATGCTATCCAATGGATTGGTGAGTAGTTATCAGGCCAGCCTGCTTTTGTTTTTGGTAAAAAACAAGCATTTTGAGGTGGTAGCCAAATGCCTGGGACTTAATGAATCCGGTTTGGCTTGGTTTAGTGAGTATCAGGAATTTGTCTGTACCTTAATTGTGGATGTAATTCATCCCAACAATGCCCAGTGCATTTATGGCTTAGCCAAAAGTTTAGAAAACGGTGTTTTGTCGCGTTCGGCAGTCAGGGCAGGCTTACATAACCTGCTAACAATCTCTTTACACCCAAAAGTTAAAGAAAGAATCATAAAGTCCCTTGGAAACGCTAAGGGTGAGGTAAGTCCCAAGCAATTTTTAATTGGTGCTTTGCTAAGGATTTTAGGGCAACCCCTTGGCGTAGGTCAGGGCAATAATCCGACCTGTCAAAGTGCCAGAGGAATCAGTATGTGGAGTCAACATGCACCAGCTAAACTGATTCATATGGTACATGCTGCGGCTGTGCATAATGATTTAAGTTTCCGGTTTGAAGGCAGAGAAATAAAGTACTCAGAATCTGCTTTGGGCTTGGTTCAAAAATTGGATCATCAACTGGATGCGGTTTCGGTAACCCTGGTACCCATGTTAGATAAAATCTACAATGAAATGATGCGTAGGGCATCAGGTAGGGGGGAAGATCCCCACAAATGGGTCAATCCGGGCTTATATGGACAGTGGATACAAATTGGTTTCGCATCGGCCTATGATTATCTATCCAATGCCATAGTGGATTTTGACGGGTTTGTTAAGGTTTTTTATGCCATGTGTCATCCTCAATACAATGGTGGACACCGGCTAGTGTACCCAAATCCTGTAGGTATATTTATAACCTCTGCAAAAGGGGAGATGCTGGGGTTTCACGCAATTTCGTTACTTCGAGTCGAAAAAGACCCCCAAGGGACAATTAGGGCTTATTTCTTAAATCCTAACAACGAAGGGCGACAAAATTGGGGACAGGGAATTTGCCCTTCAGTATATGGCAACGGAGAAAATCACGGGGAGTCTTCCCTTCCAATTCACGAGTTTGCCGGAAGGATTTACGCTTTTCATTACAACAATCTTGATGCTACGGCAAAAATGGATGAGGTGCCTCAAAATGAGGTAAATAAAGTAAAAGAACTAGCAAAAAATAGTTGGGGAAAATCCTATACCTGGCTGGAAATAAAAAAACAATGGTAAAACATTCCTCGAGAATAGAATTAAATCAGGTTGCGTATAAGGGCAATATAAATTTCATTAGAAAGAAGATTGGGGACAAGCCTATACTTTCATCTGTGGTTAAGGCCAATGCCTATGGACATGGAATAGAAGCATTTGTACCCATGGCGGAAAGATGTGGAATCAATCATTTTTCCGTGGCTTCTTCCTTTGAAGCCGAACAAGTCCTGAGTGTCTGCAGCGCAGAAAGCCAGGTGCTGATTATGGGGATTATTTATGAAGAAGATCTGGGTTGGGCCATTTCCAATGGGATTTCTTTTTTCGTATATAATTTCAATCGACTTGCTAAGGTTTTGGAGGCAGCCAAAAAAGTGGGTAAGCAAGCTTTGGTTCATCTGGAAGTAGAAACCGGGGCCAACCGAACAGGCATGCATGCCCAGGAATTCCCAAAGGCGCTTGCCTTTTTAAAACAACATGCGGAGTGGTTAAAATTTGAAGGCCTCTGCACGCATTTTGGTGGTGCGGAAAGTGTTTCCAATCAATTTAAAATTGACCGGCAACACAAGAGATACAAAGGCTTTCTAAAGACTTGTAAAGATAAAAAGATGATGCCTGAAATTCGGCATATTGCATGCTCGGCTGCTGCTTTAGCCATGAAGGATACTGTCTATGATATGGTTAGGATAGGTGTGGCCCAGTATGGATTTTGGCCAAGCCCTGATATTTATTATGCTCACCTGCACCAGACCAATAAAAGCTCCGACTCAACAATGAAAAGAGTTTTTAACTGGAAAACGGATATCATGGATATTAGAACAGTTGAGCAAGGTGAATTTATAGGTTATGGTACGGCTTTTCAGGCAACCCAGAATATGAGAATTGCAGTACTTCCATTGGGATATTCAAATGGGTACCCTAGAGCACTTTCCAATAGAGGTCAAGTGCTGATTAAAGGTAAAAAAGCCCCAATTGTAGGCTTGATTAATATGAATTTATTTATGGTAGACATCACCCATATCAAAGATGTGGAACTTGGGGATGAAGTGGTTTTAATAGGGAGGCAAAAAAACAATGTAATCAATGTTTCAAGTTTTACCAATGCCACACAGCTATTAAACAATGAAATGTTAAGTCGATTACCTGCGGCAATCCCCCGAACAGTTATCAAATAGAATTACCGAAAAAGTAAATCATTTGATAAACGCATCCGTGATTATTTGTTTGGGGATATTTGGACCTTCAATGTATATTTCTAGTTCCTCACCGGAAATGTCATCGAAGTATAATACCTCAATGGAATGTATGCCTTCTTCCAATTCAATATGGTTGCTTTTTGAGCTACTTGAATGGGAGCCATCATGGTCTACAAGTACCTTACCATCTATTAAAATTTTACTTCCATCATCTGATTGGGTATAAAATGTATACGTTCCTGAGCCTGGAAGGGCCAAACTGCTTTTAAACCAAATGGCAAAGTGATCGGGCCGGTGAGAGATATGTTTCAGACTAAATTCTTTGCTTTTTCCCGATTTTAAAACTTTCAACCCGGTGAAGTCGGGGAGTTGAGTGAAATTTCCTTCATAATAATCCCAAGAAATTTTACCTTCTTCACCATTCCCTATTCTGTATTGATTGGTTTCAGGACGACTATAAGCTTCATTTTTATAGGTGACGGCCGTAACAATGGTGTTTTTCAGTATTTGAATAGGTTTCTTATAGCTTATGCCTGTTTCTTTGGTAGGTATGGATCCGTCTAAGGAATAAAATATTTCCGCTTCTACATCATCTACCTTTATTGCAACAGAAAGAGGGGATTTTGAATACAAACCTGAAACAGGAGCAACCAAAGGCATGGGAACATAAGGAGCTGAGATACTATTATTGTCAAAGGCTTCAAGAATGGGTCTGCCAATTCCTGCACTGGGAGGAGTTATGCCTATGGCATAGGCCAAGGTTACCGGGACGTCATAAATATAGCAAGGCTTGTCTATAATCAATCCTTGTTTTACTCCGGCTCCATACATAATGATAGGTATTTCTAATTCATTTAAAGAAGTACCTCCATGTCCTTTATTAATGCCACCGTGGTCTCCGGTTATCATCAATAAAGTTTCTTCCATAAGCCCTTCCTGTTCTAGTTGCTGAATGAAACTGCCAATTAGGCTGTCGTAGTGCGTGATAGCATTGAAATAAGCTTCAGAATCATGTCCATCATGGTGTCCAAAATGGTCAATCTCATCAATGTTTAAGAATAGGAAATCTGGTTTATCCTCAAAAAATGCATTCACTGCTTTTTCAAAAACGTCGTCCCCCTTTTTTCCTCGATACACTTGGTCTACTTCACTTAGATCAAACAACCTGGCCAAGCCTTCCCACTCGTAAAAAAAATGAACTTTAGAAGATGGAATTTGTTCCTTTACCCAGTTAATCAAACTAGGGTAAACCCCTTCTTTAGTGGTTAAGACGGGAGGCCACTTTACCATGTCCCTTTCCCAATCGTTGTCGTAAACGCCATGTTGCAAAGGACCTACACCTGTAAGCATTGCTGTCCAGTTTGGGGAACTGTTTGTGGGGAGTAAACAACGTGAAAACGGAGCCATGGCTCCGTTTTCCGTCATTTTATTCATATAAGGAGTGGATGCCTTCTGAAATCCTCTCGTTCCAAATGCATCCATCCCAATTAAAATTATATGTTTAACCTTCCGAGTAGATTTTGTGGGTTCACTACAGGAAAAGGCAATAAACGTAGCAATTATAAGCAAGAAAAAAATACCAGAAATTCTACTGATAAATTTCATCTATTGGTTGATAAGTGAAAATAATAATTCAGGTTCGTCAGTAGAAATAAATTCCACATTTTGATCTAATAACCATTTCATATCTTCTTCTTTGTTGACCGTCCAGACATTAACGGTTAAACCCAGGTCGTGGGCTTCCTTGATCCATTGAGGATTTTCTTTTACTTTTTTGATATTATAATCGAAGCCAAAAAAGCCTTGGTCTTTTAATTCTTGGGGCGTTTTATCTCCCATAAGGTAGGCAACATTTGCCTCAGGGTCCATTGAAATTACCTTTAGGCCCATTTCATAACCAAAAGTGATATAATCAACCCATTTTTCAGCGCCTAATTTTTTCACAATGGATACAGATTTTTCTGCCAATTCAATTCCTCTTTCTTTGGATACCCCCGATGGCTTTATTTCAAAGATGAGTTTGGTTTTATTCTGTTTCATACCATAGGTTAAATACTCCTCTACGGTAGGTATTTTCTCCCCATTGGGCAAAGGTTTTTCCAGAAGTTCAGCATAGGTGGTTTCCTCTATCACCATTCCATGGTGGTCTGCATCATGGTTTACTACCAGGATCCCGTCTGAAGTCATCCATACATCGAATTCAGATCCTGTGCATCCCAAGTCAAAGGCTTCTTGCAATGAGGCCAGCGAATTTTGGGGATGTGGGCTAGTTTTCCAAGCCCCTCTGTGGGCGATTACTTGGTTATCATTTAACTCCATACTTTGGTTGGTACAAGAAAAAAGGCATGCACATATGCCTATAATCAATAGAAAATGTTTTGACATCTAACTGTAGTTATTGTTTTTATTGCAATATTCTAAAAGTTAATGCAATCCACAACTCCTAAATAAAATTTATCATTAAAATAATATGGAGTTTGAATTAAAAAGTTGGCATTATTTGAAATTAGCAATAATTATTAGTCCCACATGCCTGTAGGAACAATTTCTAAGACATTTCCGAAAGGATCTTCAAAATAAAAACTACTGATGTCTTTTTTCCATTCCTGTTGGTGAGTAATGGAAATACCCTTTTTACTTAATTTTTTCTTAATCTCTGAATAATCTCTATGTGCCACTTCGAAAGCAATGTGTTGCTTGCCATAGGCATAATGTGGAGGCAAATTGTTGTCGTGCTTGGTTACCTCAGGTAAGAAGCAAAGCAAGACACTGTCTCCACATCTAAAAAAAACATGCCTTTGATCTTCTTTAGAAATTAATGGCATTTCTAATACTTGATGATAAAATCTTTCTGCAAGATCCAAATCATCTATGTAGAGACATGTTTCCTTTATCCTAGTGTATGAGATCATTCCAGGTATATTCTTTGTCTAACCGTTATTTTCTAAGTAAAAAGATTTTAAAATGTATTGCAATTGTTCGTACTCTATAAGAAATGCATCATGCCCATAAATAGAAGATATTTCCCTGTAGGTTCCTTTTGGTACATGTTTGCTGATATACCTGGATTCTTCACTTGTAAATAAGATGTCCGTATCAACGCCTATGGAAAGTACTTTACATTTAATTTTAGATAGGGCAACAGGTGTTCCACCTCGCCCCCTTCCGATGTCGTGGCTGTCCATGGCTTTGGATAGAATCCAATAAGACAGTGCATTAAACCGGTTGGCCAATTTTAGGCCTTGGTACCTTAGGTAGCTGCTTATTTTAAAATCATCCCTTTTTTCCTCTGTTTCACTTTGGTTTTGCAGGAAAGTCATGGGATGTCTATAACTCAACATTCCTATGGCTCTAGCTGTTTCCAAGCCTTTCTTACCTGCTTCAGGATGAGATTTTCCCCAGGAGCTATCCGATTCTATAGCCATCCTTTGGGTTTCATTAAAACCAATTATCCAAGGAGAAGCTTTGGCATTGGAAGCCACGATTATGGCATTTTCAAGCTTGTCTCCTAAAGAAACAGCCCATTCCAAGCCTACTTGACCACCTAAAGAACCTCCAATTACCGTATTGATTTTTTCCAAGCCCAGGTGTATTCTCAATTTATCCAATGCAGCTGCAATATCTCTTGTTGTAATATTGGGGAAGTCATAATAATAAGGATCCCCACTTTTAGGATTATTGCTTAAGGGTTGGGTAGAGCCGTAACAAGAACCAAGAAAATTTGCACAGACAATAAAATATTTGGAAGGGTCAAAAAACTTGTCCTCTCCAATTAATCCGGACCACCATTCATGAGGGTTGGCATCACCTGTTAAGGCATGCAAGACCCAAATAACATTGTCTTTGTTTGCGTTTAATTGGCCTTGGGTTGTAAAACTCAATTGGAATTCCGGAAATGATTCTCCGGATTCCAATGGTAATGCTTCCTGGCAATAGAAAATCTCTTGGGTCATTTCAATAGTCAAATGCGGCGATTGAAGGTTCATTTTAATTATTTTATATTTTGTCGAAAGCGGCCGAAAGGTCGGCTTTCACATCTTCAATGTGTTCGATACCTGAAGAAACCCTTAATAATGTTGGTGTTACCCCTGCTGCTAGTTGAGCTTCCTCAGAAAGTTGCTGGTGTGTGGTGGCTGAAGGTTGGATGATCAAGGTTTTGGCATCACCAACATTAGCTACATGGGAGATTAATTCCAAGTTGTTAATGAAGTTTGAAGCCGTTTCTTTCTCTCCTACAATTTCAAAGCTTAATACTCCTCCAAATCCGTGGGTTAGGTATTTTTTTGCCGTTTCATGATAAGGACTATTAGATAGACCCGGGTAATTAACGGACTTCACTTTAGGATGTGCTTCCAACCATTTTGCCAATTCCAATGCATTGTCTACAGTCCTTTGTACACGAAGGGAAAGGGTTTCCAATCCTTGAAGTAGTAGGAAAGAGTTGAATGGGCTGATGGCAGGGCCAAAATCTCTAAGACCTTCAACTCTTGCACGGATAGCAAAGGCAATATTTGGTAATCCTAAAGGATTATTATCACCAAAAGTATCCCAGAAATTAAGTCCATGGTATCCTTCAGATGGCTCAGAGAATTGAGGGAATTTGCCATTACCCCAATTGTAATTTCCCCCATCTACTATTACTCCACCAATGGAAGTGCCATGTCCGCCTATCCATTTGGTGGCAGAAGAAGTTACAATATTAGCTCCATGCTTAATGGGCTGACACAAGTATCCTCCGGCCCCAAAAGTATTGTCAACCACTAAAGGGATGTCATGTTTTTTAGCCAATGCAGCGATGGCTTCAAAATCCGGAACATTGAATTCAGGGTTTCCAATTGTCTCTACATAGATGGCTTTGGTTTTATCATTGATTTCTGCTGCCAAATCATCTACCTTGTCTGATTTTGCAAACCTAGCTTCAATACCTATTCTTTTAAAAGAAACCTTAAATTGATTGTAAGATCCTCCATAAAGAAATGGAGAGGTAACAAAGTTATCGCCTACACTTAGGAAGTTATTTAAAGCTAGAAATTGTGCGGCTTGGCCCGAGGCTGTAGCCACTGCTGCAACACCACCTTCCAATGCGGCCACCCTTTTCTCAAAAACATCTGAGGTAGGGTTCATTATTCTGGTATAGATATTTCCGAATTCCTTTAAGGCAAATAAATTGGCCCCATGTTCTGCAGAATTGAAAACATAAGAGGAGGTCTGATAAATGGGAACTGCTCTTGAATTGGTAGAAGGGTCTGCTTCCTGCCCTCCATGAACCTGTAATGTTTCGAAACGATAATTTTTAGACATGTTTTTTTATGTTTTAGGTTTGTTATCAATTCTGATTAATTTTCACGGTAAGAAAAACCAGCATAAGCTATACACGATTTTGCCGGTTTGTATTTCCATTAGAATAGAAATCTAATATCTGCTGAAAGTTTCTGGGGTTGTTATCCTTTATTGAATGGTGTATGGAGCTCATATAAGTTTTGAATTTATATTCCCAGATGTAACCTATTTCATCTGGCAGGAATTGGCACCTTGGATTTTCCAGGTTGCCAGAGGGTCAACGAGCCTGTCTCTTGCCTCTTCTATATAAATCCTAACTACTTCGGAAAAAGTAAAAGGATTGTACAAAATAAAGCCACATTGTCAAATTTTCCAATAGTTGTCAATGATTTTTTCTCTTTAAATGTAAACAAGTCAAATAATCAGCGAGTTAGCAGTTATTTTATGCTGTATTTTCATAAAAGAGAAAAGACAATTTAACAAATGACTCAATAGATTGAAGATGCTTCCTTCCATTTCGGCTAATAGAAAATAAGGGGGCGATGATTTTTTAATCTCTGTAATAAAGGTATTGGTTAGTTTTAAAGTTTTTTAACAAACGGTTCTAGATTCATTTCGTTGCATGTATTGTCCAGTATGTGGGCAGGTTTTAATGTCCAGCTTCAAAATAAACCAACAAAAGGATAATCTTACCGTAAAAGTTTTTGAAATTTGTAACAAACTTAATCTTTGGTACCTTACATTCTTGGTTTTTAGAGCGGGTGGTCTTAAAGAATGTCTTTTAAATTTATATATACACTTCAAATTCTATGGAAAGAAATTTCAAAACGTATTTTTACGCATTTTTACTGGGGATTTTTCTCAGCGGTTATGGGTCTATTTATGCATTTTCAGGTGAGGCATATGTAAAAGACAGCCTTAAAACGCCTGATAATTGGTTTTTATTGGATCCTATAGACGATGGGATCATGGGTACCGGTACGGAAAAAGCCTATGAAAAATTGCTTCAGGGGAAATCTCCAAAAGCTACAATCGTAGTAGCGGTTATTGATTCCGGAATCGACATAGATCATGAAGATCTTCAGGGTAAAATATGGATCAATGAGGATGAAATTGCCGGAAATGGAATTGATGATGATAAGAACGGCTATGTAGATGATGTACATGGTTGGAATTTTATTGGAGGAGCAGATGGTTCGCAGGTAGACAATGATTCTCATGAATTGACTAGAGAATACGTAAGGTTAAAGGCCATTTATGGAGACATGAAGAAGGAAGATGTGAAGCGAAGGAACCGGGAAGAGTTTGAATATTGGGAAAATGTCAGTAAAAACTTTGAAGAGGCTAAAGATAAAGCAGCATCAAATTACAACATGTACAATAACATGATGGAAGGTTTCTCAAACATGGCAGATTTGGTGAAGAAAGAATTTGATGTTACAGATTTTAGTCTTGAGGACTTGGCAAATTTTGAGTCAGATGATGAAAAAATTACTGCGGCCATTGACATGCTTAATCAAATGTTTGGTATGATAAGACTTGAAGACGCAAGTATCAATACCATTCTTGCAGAATTAGGTAAAGCCGTCAAGCATTTTGAAGTGCAGGCCAAGTATGCTTACAATACAGATTTTGACCCTAGAGGTATTGTTGGGGATGATCCGGATAACTATAAGGAAAAGTATTATGGAAACAATGACCCAACAGGTCCTGATCCTTCCCATGGGACTCATGTTGCTGGTATTATCGCAGCCAACAGAGGAAATGATTTAGGAATTGAAGGGATAGCAGACCATGTTTTGATCATGCCTATCAGGGCGGTGCCGAATGGTGATGAAAGGGATAAGGATATTGCCAACTCTATTAGGTATGCGGTAGATAATGGTGCAAACGTCATCAATATGAGTTTTGGTAAATCTTATTCTCCCGGTAAAAAATATGTGGACAAAGCAGTCAAGTACGCAGAGAGAAAAGGGGTATTATTGATCCATGCGGCAGGAAATAGCTCAAAGGAAGTCACTCCGGGAAATAACTTCCCAAACAGATGGTTTGCCAAAAGAGGAGTGTCTGATGCCTGGATAGAAGTAGGTGCTTCAGGCCCCAGAGAGGATGAAAATCTTGCAGCTGATTTTTCTAATTTTAGTAAAGAAGGGGTAGACTTATTTGCTCCGGGTGTAGATATTTATTCTACCATTCCTGACTCAGGTTATGAAAACAATAGCGGTACAAGCATGGCAGCCCCTACTGTTGCCGGAGTAGCAGCGCTTTTGCTTGCTTACTATCCGGACCTTAAACCGAAAGAAGTACGAAAAATTCTTACGAGCTCTGTTTATAAGGTTGGTGACGACAAAGTACATCAACCGGGTAATGAAGAATTGGTTGGTTTTGGAGATTTGAGTCAAACCGGTGGTATTGTAAATGCTTATCAAGCCATTAAAAAGGCAGAAGTATTGGCACAATAGTCTGTATATTTAAGCCCTGTAGATGGATTTACCCATTTATTTTGATTACAATGCAAGCACACCTTGCTTACCGGAGGTAGTAGAGGCCATAGTCCCCTACTTTACCTCTTCTTTTGGCAATGCTTCAAGTATCCACCATCCTTATGGCTGGTTGGCAGAAGAGGCGGTGGAAACGGCCAGAGAGCAAGTGGCAACATTGATCAGAGCAGAGGCAAATGAAATTGTATTTACGAGTGGGGCCACTGAAGCATTAAACCTTGGGATAAAGGGTATTGCTCAGATGGCAGATCCCGGAAAAAATCACCTGATTACCATCGCCACGGAGCACAAGGCTGTTCTTGATACAATGGAAAGTTTGGTAGACAGGGGATTTGAATTGACCTGTTTACCTGTAAGTGCTGAGGGTGAAATTTCTCTAGACCTATTGAGGTCAAGTTTTAGAGAAAATACCTTGATGGTGGTTGCTATGATGGCCAATAATGAAACCGGAAATCTACACCCTATCAAAGAAATGGCTGCACTATCGAAAGCCCATGGGGCGCTCTTCTTAACTGATGCGGTACAAGCCGTTGGAAAGGTTCCTGTTGATGTTAGGGATTTGGGAGTGGATTTATTGGCACTTTCAGGTCATAAAATGTATGCGCCAAAAGGTGTAGGAGCTTTGTTTATAAAGAAAGGGCTGCCTAAAATTCAATTAAAAGCCCAAATAACGGGAGGCGGACATGAAAGAGGCCGTAGGAGTGGAACCCTAAATGTGCCCGGAATTGTAGGATTAGGTAAAGCCGCTGAGCACTGCCTAGATGATTTGCAGGAGGAAAGCCACAGGCTTTTTAATTTAAAGAAGGAATTAGAGAATGGTTTACTACAAATTCAGGGTTGCCGACTAAACGGAAGTAGCCATCGTCTTCCTCATGTATGCAATGTTTCTTTCAATGGGGTCTCCGGCAAATCCTTGCTAATAAGGGTAAATAAAAAATTTGCGGTTAGTTCCGGGGCTGCTTGTAGTAGTATTTCTGATAAACCCTCTCATGTATTGACCGCAATGGGTTTGGATCAAAGGACTGCCATGGCCACTTTACGCCTTTCATTAGGCCGATTTACTACTGCGGCTGATGTAGCATTTGCCATTGAATACATCCGTGAAGTAATAGAAGATTTGCGTTCTATATAATTTTTAATTTATTAAAATGACAAAGAAAGACTTTACCCACCTGGACAAGGCTACCGGAAATCCGGCGATGGTGGATGTAGGAGAAAAGAAAATCACCCAGCGCTTTGCCAAAGCTTCTTGTAAAGTGGTGCTTGGTAAAGAAATCATGGGTTCACTTAATGATGACTCAGAACTGATAACAAAAAAAGGTCCGGTATTTCAAACAGCGATAATTGCAGGCACAATGGGGGCTAAAAAGACCGCTGAACTTATTCCGCTTTGCCATCCATTGGGAATGGATGATTGTAAGGTATCCATAGAGGCCATTGGGGAAGAGGAGATATTAATTACTTGTAGTACAAGGGTCACAGGGAAAACCGGGGTGGAAATGGAAGCCATGACAGGAGCATCAGTTGCGGCCTTGACCATCTATGACATGTGCAAAGGTTTTTCTCATGATATTTTAATTAAGGAAGTAAAACTGGAAGAAAAAACTGGAGGTAAACGTGACTTCAAAAGATAAACACCAAAAACATGTACACTTGGCCAAGCCCGATATGGGGGATTATGGCCGTATTGAATTGGGCTTCTTAGGAACTTCTTGTGGAAACATACAAAAATTAGCCCATCTGGCAATCGAACAATTGTCTTCAACTTATAAAATTGCTTATGTTGATGCGGACCATAAAGAAGGGGATGCGTTGATTGCCGGTAAGGGAGATAAAGAAAGTTTGATGCAGTTCCCAGATGCGGTGGAGCTTAGGGATAAAATCGTATTTAAGAGGTTAGATAGAAGACAGGAACAGGTATCAATCTTTGAGCAACGTGAATGGCTTAATAACCAAGAATTGGTTTTAATCAATGCCAACCATTTTAAAGCCAAAGATCAGGTATTGGTGATTGATCCAAAAAAACCAATGGAAAGAAAGCTTAGCAAAATCACCCGTGTTCGCTTACTGGTTTTGCAAGAAGGACAATCCACTATTCCGGAATATATAAAGGAACATATCCAAGATTGGGAGCAATTACCTGTGATTAATATTGCTGAGGTGGATAAAATCGTTTCTTTTATAAAAGAATTTACAGATGCAAATCGTGCCGAAGTAAACGGTTTGGTTTTGATAGGTGGCAAAAGCAGTCGGATGAACAGAGATAAATCCGGATTGACTTACCATGATAAAAGCCAAAAAGACCATGTTAGGGACTTGTTGCAAAAACATTGTAAGGAAGTATTCTTGTCCTGTAATGAAGTACAAAATGAAGGGCTCCAAGGGGAGTATTTGACAATCAAAGACAAAATTGCAGGTTTGGGGCCAATGGGAGGTGTTTTGTCTGCATTTATGGAAAATCCGGATACAGCCTGGCTTTCAGTAGCATGTGATTTACCTTTTTTAACCGAAGAAACCATCGCATTCCTGCTGAAAAACAGAAACCCTTCAAAATTAGCTACCGTCTTTTTGGATTCAGATGGCAAGTTTCCTGAACCCCTAATTACCATATGGGAACCTAGGGCTTACCCGGTATTATTAAGGTATTTGAGTCAGGGATATAGCTGCCCTAGGAAAGTTTTGATCAATTCAGATGTGGAAATTTTGCAGGCACCGGATGTACAAGAATTCCAAAATGTAAATGATCCTGAAGCCTATGCATCCGCCTTGAAAACGTTAAAAAAAGAAGAAATTTGAAGGGTAAGGCGTACTTCGAATTTCGTTCCAAGCCAATTTTTTAAGGTATATTTGCATCATGATAGATTTTACTAAGGAAGGAAAAATAGTCATTACTTGTTACGACAGGAATGCGCCATTTTTAGAAGCCGAATTACAGGCTTTGAATTTTAAAATCGATGGGGTTTTCCGAACTCATGTAGCATTGAGAGGCAGCTTGAATGATTGTATTTTTTTAAATATGCACTTAAGAACAGCCAGTCATGTTTTGTATGAAATCCATAGCTTTCCTTTAGATCACATTAAAGACCTTTACAAGGTTATCAATGAATTGCCTTGGGAAGAATATATAGAAACGGATGGTTATTTCTCAGTTATAAGCAATGTAAAGCATGAAACTGTTGATAATCCCTTGTTTGTCAATGTGAAAATAAAGGATGCCATTGCGGATAGGTTTAGAGACAAGTTCGGCGAAAGGCCGGATTCAGGATCTAATTTAGATGAGGCTGTTTTTCAGTTTTTTTGGAAAGGAGACCAAGCTAGCATTTATATCAACACCTCGGGGGACACCCTAATCAAACATGGTTATAGGAAAATCCCGGGAAGTGCTCCCATGATGGAGTCTCTTGCGGCTGCCTCCCTAGTAGCCTCCGGTTGGGATCAAAACAGTCCCTTTGTCAACCCTATGTGTGGTTCAGGGACTGTTGCCATAGAAGCCACTTTAATGGCTACGAACAGGTTCCCCGGCTTATTTAGGGACGATTATGCCTTTATGTACATCAATGGTTATGATGCCGGCGTATATTATGGTTTGAAGAAGGATTTAGAAGAGAAGATAAAACCAAGTCCCGATTTCCCTATTATTGCTTCAGATATAAGTGAAAGGGCTATAAATGCCAGTAAAGCTAATGCCAGAGAAGCAGGAGTTGCCGAATATATTCAGTTTGAAGTTTGTGATTTTAGAGAAGCAACCATACCGGAAGCAGACAAAGGAGCCGTCTTTTTTAACCCGGAGTATGGCGAAAGGCTAGGGGAGGAAGAAGAACTTGAATTGACCTACAGAGAAATTGGTGATTTTATGAAAAAAAGCTGTTCGGGTTATATTGGCTTGGTTTTTACAGGAAATCTCGATTTGGGTAAGCGGATTGGATTGAAACCTAAAAGAAGAATTCCATTTTATAATGGGACCATCGACTGCAGACTTCTTGTATTTGAATTGTACAAAGGATCAAAAACGGTCTCTTATAAAAAGCCTGAAAATAATAGTTAGGCGATTGCTCCTACAGGCTTCAATAAAGCTACTTTAATAGATAGCTTCTTCACTAAAACCTATGGTTTTCCCATCAATAATAGCACTTCAGGTGGCTATTTAAGAAAAGGAGATCTTAGGAAATGGTGTTGTTTTTAATATCATTTTTCGGAAATAAAAACGGAGTTGTTGGCATTGATGGCTACAACTCCGTTTTTTTAATTTTATGAATAGACTTTTTAACTTATAACCTGTAGTCGGGGTTCGCTTATAGACTTTTTAATTTTAGACTGATGGCCTTTACTTTTTGATTCAGGTCTAAAATGGCATTGGCATATACTTCATCCCAATGGTCCAAATTTTCGGTTTTGCTGTTTGCAATCTGATATTCAATAGCCGGAAGAATCCAAGATGCATAACCACTATAAGGATCAGAAGAGGCGTATAATGAAAGATACCAATGTCCAAATGGCATTCCTTCTTTATAAATAAAGCTTTTTTCAAGTTGGATTAGGGCCGAATTGATTTGTTTTACCTCTTTTTTCTTGAATTTGCCTTGGTCTAGAACTTTGGGCATTAGTTGCCTGAGTGAATTTGTAGTTTCCGCTAAGGATTGGATGGCAGCTTCTGATTGCTGAAAGCCGGAAAATTCCGGAAAATAGGTTTTGATTTTTTCGGTAGCTGTAGCGAAATGTTTCCGCAAGTCTTCTGCATATATGGGAGTATCATAAGGTATTAAAGTGGCATTTGCCAGTTTCAAAGACATTATCCCTGCCCATTGGGCAACTGCACCGCCCATTTTCAAACTTGGATCAATAAACTTTTCATAGAAATTAAAATCATCGTAATTGGTATGATAAAGCGTTTTTCCTCCGGTACCTCCACTCATTGAGGGTACTCCTGTATGCATGTAAAAACCAATATGATCAGATCCACCACCTAGATTACCAATAGGAAGATTTTCACCGTCTTTGGTCCACATGTCAAAGACTGTTTTGGACGAGTCGGGATAGGTGACTTTTTTAGCAGCATCCATCATTATTTTCTTCAAACTTGGAGCAGCAGCTCCCCCAAAATTTCTTCCGGATACGCCTGCATCAAAATTAAGGTAGGCCACGGCCTTGCTTCCCAGATCTTCCTTCATCTGCTCTACCCATTCTGTTGATCCAATGACCCCATATTCTTCACCATCCCAATGAGCAATCATAATAGACCTTTTAGGGCTAAATCCTTCATCTACCAGCTTACCCAATGCTTCAGACAAGGTTAAAAGCATGGCTGTACCGCTTCCAGGATCCGTGGTACCAAAAGCCCAAGCATCGTAATGGCAACCTAATATGATCCATTCGTCCGGATACATGCTGCCTTTTACTGTACCTATTACATTATTGATTCGGACAATTTCCTTGGGTTGAGATACTGCTAACCTAACTTTTAAAGCAGGTCCTCCATCTAATCTGTAGGTAAATGGGAGCCCTCCTTGCCAACCGCTCGGTACCGGCTTACCTTTCATCAAAGCCATGATTTCTTTGGCAGACCCATAGCCGATAGGTGTCACAGGAATTGTATGTAAATTTGTTTCTTTGGGGTCAAGACGCTTTACTTTAGTTTTTCCATCCAGTGGCAAAGCAGGTTCAAAGGGTGTCAGAGGGTCGCCCGTAAACGTTTCAGTCAATACAGAACCTCTTTGAATGGCACTCTCACTGTAATTATTGCCTTCCGGGTATACCAATCCTTTACTGAATCCATAATCTTTAGGGTCTGTGTATATCAGGACACCTGCAGCGCCATATTGTTCTGCATATTTTGCCTTAAATCCACGGAAGTTTCTACCATACCTGGCCAATACTATTTTACCTTGAATATTAATCCCAAGCTCTTCCAGTTTCTCAAAATCTTCTTTGGTTCCATAGTTAGCGTAAACAACCTCTGTAGTGACATCTCCTGAACCTGAATAAGCATTCCAGCCTTTATCGAGGTCAGGGTGGGAGGAGTAAGGGTTATCAGGAATAATGTCCTCCATCTGATTCAATGGCTGTCTTTTAGGGGTTACAATTTCTACGATTGAAGTACCCGGATTTTTAGGGATATAGACATCAAATGGATATAATTTGGTGTCTAAGTTGGCTTTGGACATTATCTTGACAAGGTAATCCCTTACCACTTCATTGGCTTTAGAACCAGCGGTGTGTGGATCGGCAGTAATGGTTTTGAGGTGGTTTTTAAAGCTTGTGAAATCCACCGTTTTTAAAAATAAATCTTCTAAGTCGGTCTGAGTTTTGCTTTCACTTTCCGAAAAACCGTCAAGGCGACTTTGAGCCTGCAGGTTAAAAGTCAATCCTAGAAATAAATAAATTAAAAGTAATTTCTTCATGTTTAAATTATTGTAGCACCTGTTCAACAGTCAGAATATTCTCACTTGGTTGATTTCTGATACGTTTGGTTCGTAAATATCTCTTAAGTTCAGCAGCATCGAAGAGCTCATCTTCAGGGTCAAAACTACTGATTCTAACTCTTCCTCTTGAATGAATGAATTTCCCATCACCTATCCACATACCTACATGGACCACACGCTCCTTGGTAGTATCTGTAGCGGGAACACCAAAAAACAATAGGTCACCCACTTGTAAATTTTCCCAATTTTTGTTCTCGTCTATCAATTCACCTTCATTGACCTGCTGCGAGGCGTCTCTAGGAATGACCATGCCGTTAAGGAAGTAGATGGTCTTAGTGAAACCACTACAATCAATTCCCTTTGGGGAAGTTCCTCCCCATAGATAGGGTGATCCCATCATTTCTCGTGCAGTCTGAATTAGATTATTGTCACTTGTGTTTCTGCTGTTTTTCCAAACTTCGTAGTTGATGGCATGATCCCCTTGAATAACTCCCGTCCTTTGATCGGGAAGGGTCACCAAATAATTTCCATTTTCATAACCATTTACTTCCAATACATTTCCTGCGGTGATATCACTTACAATGTCCTCAAATTTGTCATCACTATAGATACTACTAATCATTTCTGTGACCACCACTTTTTCTTTTTCAAACCATTTATCCAGGGTTGGTTGATCCACCAATACAATGGCTGCAGCATCTACCCATGATATATAATCATCAGGTGTTTGTACCAAATACCAATTCCCGCTTGATTTTAAAACATTTAAGGGAGTGCCCATCAGGGCTTGCGTAGCAAGTTCTGCAGAATGTTTGGGTGCACTTCTTATATTGGCCACGGAATTGGTTACCAAAGCCAAGTGTTTGGTCCCTAGTTCAGCGGCAGGCAGTAGCTGAATGGAATCACTAAATTCTTTATTATTTTCAGCTAACTTTGCGAGCAAAGCATCATGGGCTTCGGGTAAATTAGTTTCTCCTAATAATTTGCCATCTTCCCATTGAACATCGAATAGGGCTACACGTTTATCCGGAGCAAACTCTTCTTTTACTTCGGCAATAATATTGTCAATTTCTGTTTTCCTGTCTTCACTTTTGCAAGCAATGAAAGTAGCCAGCAAGAATAAATAAATGTAAAATGTGTATTTCATGGCTAAATACGCTATTATTCTCTATTGATTGGAGAAAGTTTAAAATAAAATAATAAGGAAGAGTCCCTAATTTAAGGTTGCATTTCCCTATTCAAGAATTCTTGATAAAGCCGAATATGCCTATTGGTCATAGGTATTCTATAGCCCTTAATAAATACTTGTTGAATTTGAGTTTTGGGTTCAAAGGGATCTCCATCTGAAATAAAAAGTGTGGCATTTTTACCTTCCTCAAGTGAGCCCATTTGCTCACTTAGGCCAAACATTTCTGCGGGGTTAATGGTAATGGCTTTCAATGCCTCGTCAGTACCCATTCCATAAGCAGCTGCAAAACCGGCGTGGAAAGGCAAGTTTCTAACATTTTCGGCTTCCATTGTTCGTAAGGCTATTTTAACTCCTGCTTTTTGGAGTAGTGCCGGGTTATTATAGGGAGCATCATATTTGTCTGAATTTCGGGTTGGCAAGGCCAGGACCGGGCCTGTAATGACCGGGATTCCGGCAGCAGCAATTTTATCTGCCACTTTCCATCCTTCAGCCACCCCTGTTAGAATAGGGGTTATCTGTTTTTCCTTTGCCCAAGCAAGAGCAGAAATGATATCTTGGGCAGCATTTACTTCAATAAGTAAGGGAAGTTCTTTATCCAATACCTTTGAAATTTGCTCCATTTCGGGGTAATATTCTAATTCTCCGCCTTTCTTCTTGATGGAAAGGTAGGTTGCCGCTTTTTCCCAAAGCTCGTCAATTTCCTTTAGGGATTCTTTTGCAGCCTTGTTCAAATCTGATAAGGAACGGTTGTCATAGCTTCCTGATCTTGCGGCTGAAGGGAAATTCATATTTACCCCCTTAAAACCTCCATACATTTGTTCAGGGGTGTAACCATTTAGATTGATAAGTGCTGCTGTGCCGGGAAAATAGCCGCCTCGGGGTTGTGTCAGCACTGTAGTGACTCCACTAACGCGGGTAACAGGTATGGCTACCCCATTGGGGTTTACCGCAGTAAGTGCTTGCATTTGTGGTGTCACTTTTCCCAATTCCATATAATCTTGAGTTTCCCGCAAAGCGTTTATTTCCACTATTCCCAAACTGGTACCTCCATCTATAAAACCGGGATAAATGAATTTGCCTGAACAGTCAATAATGGTATGGTTTTGCTCAGGAAGGTCTCTACCAATGACTTTTATTAGTCCATTTTCTATTAGTAAGTCATGATTTTCCAAAACCCCGTTAGTTACGGTATAGATTGTTGCATTGGTTAGCAAGAAATTGGCCTTGAAAGGTTTGATAACTTCGCCTTCGATCTGAGCAATCAAACCCTGATTTAGTAATAAAAAACAGAGCCCTAAAAACAACTTAAACGCTTTCATTGAAATTTTATTTTTGCAAAGGAAATTGAGCAGTCTCTTCATTGTAAACAATTAATAGTGTTGATTTTCAGTAAACAACATGTCAACATCCTGCATGCAGTTGTGTGTGCCTGTACTTAAAAGAAATGGATCAGGGGATCTTTTTACGTTGATCTTTAGTCTTT
The DNA here is from genome assembly GCF_030546805.1 of Cyclobacterium sp. 1_MG-2023. Classification (GTDB taxonomy): domain Bacteria; phylum Bacteroidota; class Bacteroidia; order Cytophagales; family Cyclobacteriaceae; genus Cyclobacterium. The sequence continues at coordinate 196,783 of NZ_JAUOPC010000003.1, forward strand.
GATCGGCCTCATCAGATGCTCTATCAAAATATTTGACACCATCTACCCAAGTAATCTGAGGAATGGCATATATAGAAAGTGGATGTTTGTCAAACAATACCAAATCAGCCTGTTTTCCCACCTCAATGGATCCTACAAATTGGTCAATTCCTAATTGTTTTGCTGGGTTTATGGTAATCAAGGCCAAGGCTTCATCATCAGAAAGTCCTCCATATCGCTGCGTTTTTGCTGCCTCATGATAGAGGTGACGAATTAGCTCATCTGAGTCTGAGTTAATGGAGGTGACCACCCCATTTTTTGTAAGTATGGCCGCATTGTAAGCTGTGGAATAATACACCTCAAACTTGTAAGCCCACCAATCCGAAAATACAGAAGCTCCCATGGTGTATTTTGCCAGTTCCGGTGCTACCTTAAATCCTTCATTTACATGCGAAAAGACAATTTTGTCTATGCCATATTCCTGGCAAACTTGGATTAGCATATAAATTTCATCAGCCCTATAGGAGTGGCAATGAATAATAATTTCACCTTCCAAAATGTCTACAAGCGTTTGCAGTCTGGAATTATACTTTGGTGGGGTGGAATTTATCTTTTTGTCTTGCTTGTCTTTTTCCCACTTAGCCCAAACTCTCTTGTATTGCAGGGCTTCTTCAAAGCCGTTTCGGATGACGGCTTCTACGCCCATTCTGGACCTGGGTTGAAGGTTCTTGCCTATTCCGTGTACCCTTGTTGGATTTTCTCCTAGTGCAAATTTAATGGTACGTGGTGCCTCTTCCATTATCAGTTTTTCGGGATCAGCTGTTCCGTAACGGAGCTTTAGGGTTACATTTTGTCCTCCAATTACATTGGCAGATCCATGCATAGCATGAGATATGGTGGTTCCTCCGGCCAAAGCCCTGTATATAGAAATATCGAATGGATCGATTACATCCCTCATTTGAACCTCTGATGTTATGGGACTGCTGGCTTCATTGATGATCTCAAGTGCCAGGTGGGAATGTGCATCTATTATCCCGGGCATTAAATATTGTCCGGTAGCATCCACGACTGGAATGTTTTTTTTGGCCTTCAAATTGGCACCGATTTCTTTAATTATCCCATCTTGAATGAGTACATCTGTGTCTTCTAGGGTGCCATTGGTAATGGTAATGACGTGGGCGTTTTTTATCAAAACGTCTGCGACAGGATTTTTCTGAGAGAAACCTTCTGTACCCAACCAAATTATTAAACCAGCCAGTAGTAGTAATTTTTTATTCATGGTTTTTATTCGGTTTTACTTTTTTGGAAGCTTTTACAGTAAACTGATTATAGCCCTTGATATTCATTTTGCCTTCAAACTTGTCTGGATCTAAGTCTCCTGATACCGTTACCTCCAAGACTTCCTCGTTGGTTTCAACCGTAAATGAAAATGACAAAGCATCCTCGGTCTTCAATAAGTCTTTCATTTCGGATTTTTTTATTCCGGTTCCTTTTGGACTATCATAGGTGATGGTTCCTTCCCATTTGTTATCTTTTTGAACAAATTCCCATGTTCCTTTTGATTGTCCAACCGGTGTTTCGGCTGCATAATTCCAAACTTGGTTTTTAGCATCAGTCAATTTAGCATCTTCACTGTAATCAAAAAGGTAACCATCACTAATGACCATTTTTACCTTAGCATCCTTTGAGAAAAGACTGTCGGTCATCACTACCATATTGGCCATTTTACCGGGAGAAATGCTGCCGTTGATATTTTCTATTCCCAAAAGTTTGGCTGGGTTGTTTGTCAATGCTGCTAGTGCAGTTTCTTTAGAAAGCCCATTTTCAATCATTAAATTAAGGTTCTTAAATAGGTCTTTCTTTTCTGTACCAAGACTGCTGAAAGCAAAAGGGATTTCGGCTTTTTCAAACTTAGAGGCTAGTGTTAATGCTTCTTTGTAGGCTGCTTTTCCTCGTTTAATGAGGGCTTCGTAATCTTCCCCTTGCTCTGCTTTTGGCAGTGAATCTGTGAAGCTATCCTTAGGTAGATCCAAGCTTAAAACAACTCCGATTTCTTTGGCTTTTAGTAAAGGGATTGCTGAGCTTCCCTCATTTACGCCAAGTAAAATAAGCTTAAAATTGTTTTCATCTTGCATTTTAATGGCCCTTCTCAAATCCAATTCACTATTTACGGATACCAATAAAGTCTGCTTGCCTTGAGTGACAGGGATGAGTGCATTCAGCACAGGGTCATTTTTAATTCTTCCAATGTGTTGATTACCCTCATATAGCTTAAGGCTTTCTTCATGAAGGACTGTGTTTTGGTACAAGTCACGCCACTTTGCCATTACTGCAAGTTGGGTGTGAGGATAAAGTCCCCTGATAGTGCTAAATTGAAAATACTGGGATTGTAAATTTGTAAGCAAATTGTTGTTGTCAGGATTACCATAAATAACAACTGCTGTAGAACCGGGTAACATTCCTTGTCCCACAGGAAGTTTTTGTCCCAGTGTAAACCCAAGTTTTCTCCATTCTTCTTCAAGGTTTTCATCCAATTGATAATGTTTGGCTGCGGAAAAATGAGGGTGGATGCCGGCGATTTCAGGATCTGGATTGGATGAGTCAAAATTATCGGGCCTTTCTGGAAGCTCAGGTGCCTTGACTCCTGTTTTATTACCGAAATCAATAAATCCGGGATATACAAACAGGGATTTACCATTGATCTCTTTTGCATCTGTAGGAGCCTGAAGGTTTTTTCCAATTTTCACAATAATTCCATTCTTAAAAAGAATGTCATATTCGCTAAGTATTTTATCCGGTGAGGGGATTATTGTTGCCCCTGTTAGGAAATAACTTGTCGTTACCCTTTTTTCACCATTATTGTCACTTTGCGCCGGTGATTGGCTTATATTCACAAGCAGACATATTACAATGGCAGTAAAATAGGGTAAAATGAGTTGTTTTTTTGACTTCATTTTTAAGAATTTGTACTGAACTAAAAGCTAAAATTAAGCTTTTAAACTCAATTTAGGAATAGATATTAGTTAAATATTGGCCTCAAGTATAGAATAGCTTTTCTTTCACAAATGACAGTTAATCAAAATGAATTTTTCTTTTTTTGAATAAAAATGAATTATATGAAGTTGATTTTAGTAACTTTGAAATTTGTGATGGTAATTAAATATTTATAAAATTCAGTTGCAGAAGGTTTTAAAGCTAAACCCTGGTTTAATTCAATTAACTAATGAGTAAAAGTTCGCTTTTTAAAGAGTTGTTTGTCAATATTAAAACTACTGGCGCAGTAACATTTAGTTCAAAGTCCCTTGTGAATAAAATGTTGTCTTTTGCCGAGTTTAAAGGTGCAAAGGTCATTGTAGAACTTGGCGGAGGAGATGGCAGCATAACTAAAGGAATAATTGAAAGGATGGACAAAGATGCCACCCTGTATGTTTTTGAGATTAGTGAGCACTTTTGTGAAAATCTTAAAAAAGAATTTGCTTCAGACAACGTGGTAATTATCTGTGATTCTGCAGAAAATATGGACAAACATCTGAAAGGAGAGCCTGTTGATTTGATCTTATCTTCCTTGCCTTTTAGCCTTATTGCCAAAGAATCCAGAACTGCTATTTATGAGAAAAGTAGCCTGATGCTTAAGCCAAGCGGTTATTTTATCCAAATTTGCTATTCCTACCTGTTGCGGTTCCAATTTGCTAGTCATTTTAGCACCATAAAAACAGCATTTACCTTAAAGAATTTTCCTCCGGCTTTTATTATGGTCTGTAATAGCTGATAAGGTTTTTCTCACTTAATTTTATAAATTGCTTCTGATGAAAGGAGCGAATTTTAAGGGAAGAGGTACGGGCCAACAGCCGGGTAATAGGTATGAAAAAAATGACCTTGTTCAAGAGCATTTAGAAGGGATTGATATCCCTAAATATGAGGAAAACCCACGAACAAAGTTTATATCTATCCATAGTAAATCAGCCTTAAGTGTCAATGACAGTCCTGATTTACCCTTAAATTACTCTATCAATCCTTATCAAGGTTGTGAACATGGTTGTATCTACTGCTATGCAAGAAATTCCCATCAATATTGGGGATATGATGCCGGTTTAGGCTTTGAAACAAAAATACTGGTAAAGACCGATATCGTTGGGCAACTGATAAAGCAATTTGAAAAGCCAAATTACCAAGCCCAGGCGATTATGCTTTCCGGTAATACAGATTGTTACCAGCCTGCTGAAAATAAATACCAGCTTACCAAAAAAATCCTAGAAACATGTTTGGCCTACAATCATCCGGTAAGCATAATAACAAAAAATAGCCTTATAGAAAGGGATTTTGAACTGCTGAAAAAGTTAGCGAGCAAAAATCTGGTGCATGTCTACTTCTCTATTAATCACCTAGATAAGGATTTAAAACTACTTTTAGAACCGAGAACCGCTATAGCTGGGAAAAAAATTGAAATCATTCGAAAATTTTCTAAAGCAGGTGTTCCTATTGGCATAATGGTTGCTCCAATTATTCCCGGAATCAATACAGATGCTATTCCGGAAATAATTAAATCTGCAGCCGAAGCAGGTGCTATGAAAGTGGGGTATACCGTGGTGAGGTTGAATGGACAAGTAAAAGACTTGTTCCATAACTGGCTATTGGAACATTTTCCTGACCGAGCAGAAAAGGTAATGCATCAAATAGAATCCTTGCATGGTGGGAATCCAAATGATACTGCTTGGGGAAGGAGGCTTAAAGGTGATGGGGTTCTGGCCAAAACAATTTCAGACCTGGTGAAACTTTCCATCAGGAAGTATCTCCCCAAAGGCTCAAAAATGCCTGCTTTTGATTTCAATCAATTTATAGGTAATGGACAAACAAAACTTTTTTAGTATGGACTATCTTGATAAAGGAATATTGGTACAGGCCACCATGGAAATGGCCAAAAGAAAAAAGGGCAACGCTTTTTGTCCCACAGAAGTATTGAAGTGGATATATCCTACCGACTGGCAAAGTTTCCTGGATGAAGAGTATAAAGCAGTGAATTGGTTGCATGAAAAAGGGTGTATAGCTTTAGAAAATGAGGGAAATAACCTTAGCAAAAGTGCAATGGAGGAAGGCAATAAAATTAAGCTGGGTGGAAATACCATTGGGCTATAAATATAAATTAACTCCTTCAGTAAATTGTAAGGTTCACGTTGATTTAATCAGATTAGGAAAAGGTTATATTTAATCAAATCCCTTACTGCTTTTCTTTAAGCAGCATATAATTTTGTAGTTTTACCTAATTTTTAAATCATAACAGTATGAAAAGGACCAAAGCACAGGAATCCAGAGCAGCCATAGAACGTTTGTACATCACCATGCGGCATCTTTTTATGCGGGGCAATTACAAACCTACAGGAGTTTCAGGGGAGTCCTTGGTGGATGCTTTACTTACCCTCAGCCCGGAAATTTATGGTTTGGTCAATGATACTGAAAAGCTTGAATTAGAAGGCTTATTGTATGTAATGGAAAGGCTACCTCAGGGCATTGAGGAATGCCGATACATTCGCTTAATTAGTAGGGAAGGTTATGAAGATTCAGGGTTTATGCCCTTGGTGCCCTCCAAGCGGAAGCGGAATTGTTACAGGGTAGATGAAGAACAGATGTATGTGGAGATGACACGAGGGAAAAGTGATATTTATGACATCCTTACCCACCTTACTTTTTTATACATAGAGTCAGAAAAAATCCGAAAAAACAGTACTGATCCCAAAGGAAGAATTAACCTCAACTGGAAAAAACTCAAGGAGGTCGTAGAGAAAGAGATAAAGGGTGAGGAATACAATAAGGAAGCTGCCTGCTCTTACTTAAGCCACATTACCGGCAGAACATTTGAAGAAACCAAACAAGCTGTACAGAAGTTTGGTAACTCCCAAAATAGCAACAGTCTTTTTTCTATCATTTACCATATGGGAAGATTATCCATGGAAGAAATGATAGAAGACCGTGATAGAGAAATTTCATTTTCGGCCACTTTGAGAGAAAGGGTAGGACACCATGTTTACGGGGAATCTTGGGCCAACAATATCAAAGCCGTTTTACAAGAACATGATTTATTGGACAGACCTATACATGTGATTAGCGCCAATCTACACAGTGTGCTTAATACCATTTATGGATACCAAGCTTTTGGACTTGAGGATTACGAAACCATTGAGGAAATGGCTTTAAAAATAAGTGTCAATGGTAAGGGAAATAAGGGCAAAGAAGTCTTAGCCTATGCACTAAAACACGGTTTGATACAATTACCTGATTCCTCAGGTACTAATATTGGTGTTCAAATTATTGATACAGATAAGATGGTATCCGAAGCTCTTATTCCGGGGGTAAAACTTCCTGAGAATAAAAAGAAGAAGCCGGTTTTGATAGTGATGGATTATGCCTTTGGAGAACAAGCCTATGAATGTTTTGATGAATTGTTGAAGCCCTATGAACTGGGTGAGAAGAAGATTCCACTGAATATTATCAGTACATCTATCATGGGTAAAGCCGGGATTCTTGAAGGGAAGAAGGGCGACATTATGATCCCAAACGCTCATGTGTTTGAAGGAACAGCTGATAATTATCCGTTCAAAAATGAATTGAGTCCTGGTGATTTCGAAGGCTATGGGCTTGGTGTTTATGATGGGCCAATGATCACAGTATTGGGAACATCTCTTCAAAACAAGGAGGTTTTGGGGTATTTTATGGAGTCTTCTTGGAAAGCTGCAGGCTTGGAAATGGAAGGTGCCCATTATCAAAAGGCAATTCAATCCGCCAGCAAAATTAGAAATAGCATTAGAAAGAATGTCAAAGTGATGTACGCCTATTATGCTTCCGACAATCCATTGGAAACAGGTAGCACCTTGGCTTCAGGGGCATTGGGTATGGACGGTGTGAGACCTGCCTATTTGATCACCTATAAAATCCTTGAGAAAATAGCTGAAGTCTAGTCCTCTAATTGAAAATCGATGGTAGTGACCACTCTTACGGTTTTAATTTGAGGTGTATTCTCATCTCGGTCATTAATCGTAAATAGGCCTTGTCTAGCAGTTCTGATTTTGCCTACGCTGGCATCTGAGTCGCGCGCAAATTTTTCAGCCACTTCCCGAGCATTTTTTGTCGCTTCCTCAATCATTGAGGGTTTCAGGTCATTTAGGCCGGTAAAAATATATTCAATGGGTCTCCATGTATTTTTCGACTCCAATAGTATCCCCTTAGACATTAATGTTAAAGATTCAGAAAGGGCTTTTTGGAGTTTTGCCAAGTCATTTGTTCTGACTGTTAACTCTGATTTGGCCAGGTACCTAAAGGCGCTGTATTGAGCATTGGCATTGTATCTATCTGCCTTAAGGTCACTAATATTAGTACTTCCCTTGGTCAGCTCATCCTCGGTAAAACCTTGAGCAATAAAAAAATCGTACACTTCCTTGTTTTGTTTTTCTATATCTCCGCTTAAAATATTTAAATCATTGGCAGTTAATGAAATATTGATGGGCCAAACAGCTAGGTCTGCGTCTACCTCCCTTTCAGACAGGCCCTTAACTTGAACTGACCTGTCATATTGCTTGCCAATCTTGTGCATATTTCCAATAAAAAAACCTGCAATAACCACTGCAGCACTAAAAAGAAGTGTTTTTAACCAATCAATTTTCATGACCCAAAATTTTAAAATAAATCTTAATATAACCTTAATTTATAAAAATAAGTAGCCTGCTTATTTTCAATATTCCCTTATCAATATCAGTGCCATCTTGGCTTTTTCGGACAGCCTTATTTTATGGACAATACTTTAGGGGTAAAGCAGGTATTGCTTTCTCATTGATTTATAGTTTGATAAACCCGGTTCCCAACTTGCTCTAATTTCACTTTCGGGTACTCCATCAATTATTTGTTGCCTAAAAAGACCTGAGCCTATTTGGATCTCAATATTATTCATTTGATTGCTGAGACTTCCATCAAAAAACTTTTCTTTCTCAGGACTGTTTTTATAAAGTTCCATGATCCATTTTAAGTTTATTTGTCCGGTTTCTCGCAATAAGTCAGTATCGTAATCACGTAGATCTAGACCAAAGCATTCTTGATCCATAAACAATGGGCTTTTTGACATGCCTGCTATGCTCTTTGGGGTATAGGAAAAGGAATAAATGCCTTTATAGGCCGGACTTCCGAAAACAGTAAAAGGAAAAATAGTACCCCTACCATGGTTGACATAAGTACCCTCAAACATACAAGTAGATGGGTACAAAAGTATCGCCTGCTGGGTGTTTAGGTTGGGAGAGGGGGATACCGGCAGGGTGTAGGGCATATCATGGGTATAGTTGGCCACAGGGATAATTTTCAATTTGCATTGCAACTTGTCATTTAACCAACCTTCACCATTCGCCATCAAGGCAAATTCAGCCACAGTTAAACCGTGCGACATAGGCAAGGGAAACTGTCCTATTCCGGATTTGTACTTCATGTCTAAAACCGGACCATCTATCAAATATCCATTGGGGTTTGGCCGGTCAAGGATAAGCAATTCCAAATCGTTCTCTTGGCAAGCCTCCATCAGGCGAACCAAAGCATTGATGTTTGTATAAAACCTACAGCCAACATCCTGCAAATCGTATATCAAAAGGTCAACCTCGCTTAAATCCTCCTTGGAAGGCTTTCTCTTTGCCCCATATAAGGAGACTATTGGGATGCCTGTCTTGCTGTCTATTTCATCTTTTACATGAACCCCGGCGCCCACATTCCCTCGGAAGCCATGCTCAGGGCCAAAAACTTTTACTATGTCCACACCGAGGGACTGAAGACTATCTACCAAGTGCCTCTCCCCAATAATGCTTGTTGGGTTGGCCATAATGGCTACTTTTTTCCCTTTCAAATAAGGTAGGTATTGTTCAGTTTGATCTGCACCGGTGATAATTTTACTTTTTTTCTCATAACTCGTTTGGGCTCCTACGTTAAAAAAAGTCATTATAGGCAAGAAAAAAATTAAGCAAAGGTTTTTCAATGGGAGGGGCATAAGTACATTATTTTGATTGAATATAATAAGGAAATTAGGAAAGCCCAACATTAAAATGGTAAGGTTTTTGGATTATTGGGCTAGAACCAAAGCTGGTAAATTTAATTTTATGAACATACTTTATTTGTGATAAGGTGAATAACACCGTCGCTAATGATAAAGAAATTCAACCAGAATAAAATGTAAAGCTCAGATAATAAAACTGAGGTTTTTGATGGACCACAAATTATAAAACTTCTTTACTGTACTTATTCATATAATTCATTGGGGTCATATCGGTGATTTTTCTAAAAACATCTCGGAAAGCTTTAGGGTCATTGTATCCTACCTCATACATGACTTCATTGATATTTTTTTTACCTGACTCCAATGCTCTTTTTGCAGCTTCCACCTTTACCCTTTGGTGGTATTCAACAATGGTGTTAGCGGTAGCCTTTTTAAACCGCCTTTCAAATGTTCGTCTGCTAATGGCCAATTCATTACAGAGCTTGTCTACGGCTAATTTCTCATTAAAATGACTCTCTATATGTTCCTGTGCCTTCAATATCTCTCTGTCTTGATGCGATTTTTGTCCTGAAAATACCATAAAGGGAGATTGACTGTTTCGGTCAATATCAATCATAAACCCTTTGGCTGCGGCCACAGCTGTATCCCTGCCGGCAAATTTTTCTATGAGATACAAAATAAGATTGGTAAAGGAATAAGCCCCACCACTGGTATAAATACCATCGGCCTCAGTCATTATTTTATCGTCTTTTAAGGCTGCTTTGGGATAACGTTTTCGAAATTCATTGGCAAACTGCCAGTGTGTCGAACATTGCCTGCCATCCAAAAGTCCTGTTTCTGCCAGAAAAAATGAAGCCACACAAAGGCTGACCACCTCCGCACCATTTTTATGGTGGTTGATGATCCAGGGAAGAAATGGGGTGTTTATTTTTAGGTTTTGATTAAAATCACCATGGATTGCAGGTATAATGATAAGGTCAGTTTTATTGACTTGGTCAATTAATATTTCAGGTTTGACAATGAAAAGTCCGTGACTTTGCTCTGTTTGTTTTTCAAGCCCAACCAATTGAATGTTAAATAGTGGCTTTCTTCCACTTTGCATAAAAAATTCGTTTACCCAATTTAGCATTTGGTGGCTACCACTAATATTCACCATGCTTGTGTGGCCTCTGGGGATAAGGATTGATACATGTTTCATCTTTTCTTTAATTAAAATAATTTATGCGGGCCCTAATTACTTAAAGAAAGGTAAATAAAGATTGTGTCGCAATCAACCCGTTAGATTGACGGATTCTACCTTCCTTAAAATAAAACTATTCAGTTAACTTTGAAAGGAGCTTTAGAGAATATGGATGTTGTTAAAGCAGGTGGAAACAGATCTTCTATTTATTTTTCTTATGAAGATGATGGGACAGAAGAGGATTAGTGAATAAAGGTGAGTGCAAAATTTTTGGTCCAAAATGAATATTGGAAAGTATGGTTTTACCTTTCTGTTAATTGATAATGAAGGGGATAGGGTTGACTTGCATTCGTTGAAATAAAAGTGCTTCTTTAATTTAACTAATTTAAATATACTACATCATGAAAATCAATCCTTATTTAAATTTTGACGGAGATGCTGAAGAAGCATTTTCCTTCTATAAATCTGTTTTTGGTGGTGAATTTAGCGCCTTTATGAAAATGGGCGAGGCGCCTGAAGCTGAGAAATTGCCCAAAGAAGAGCAAAGCCGGGTAATGCATATTTCTCTGCCCATAGGCAAAGATACTATCCTTATGGCTTCTGACACCATGCCTTCCATGGGGCAGACCCTTACAAAAGGAAATACAAATTATATTTCCATACACCCGGAAAGCAGAGAAGAAGCAGATCGACTCTTTAATGGGCTTTCCGAAGGAGGAGAAATTGAAATGCCCATGGAAGACCAGTTTTGGGGAGATTATTTTGGAAGTTTTACCGATAAGTTTGGTATCAATTGGATGGTGAATTACAATCCTGCCAATGCCGAATAATTTAGCATAAACCCAAATATTAGAAGTTTTTATCGGTCCTAAGGCAATAAATGGTAGGATGCGTAATAGTATCAGCACATTTATTGCCTTTTGAATCCAATCAACTATTTCAAAAATGAAGTGTTAGCCTAGAAAGAAATATTGTAAATTTTTTCAAGTCCTTTTTTCAATTATATTTTTTATTTGGGGAAGAAAAAAGGGCGGAAAATTTTTATCAGGTCTAATTCTTTTCGCGATTTCCCTAAATCTTCAAGATATTATATAGATCTATTTAGGCATTTTATAACATCCTTTTCAGGGAATTTCCATGGTTTAGGTGTGGATTTTGGCTAATTTAGCACAATAATTCTTTTTTAGTTGCAGGAGATAAAATTGTACTTGCAGCCAATCCAATTTAAGCTCACCCAATAACCAATTTTAATAATAGGAAAAATCACCAATAGTAATCCCTGGCCGATTTGTTACTAACTGCTTGCAGTCATGTGGAGTCAAAGCCGAGTCGTATCACTGTGGTATATTTTCTTTTTTATTGATTGAAATATTAATCCTACAGAACTTATTTAAAATGAATGCAGCACAAAAATTAGGTTTTTCGGAAAGTACCAAGCTTTTGATAATCCATGCAGATGATGCTGGGCTTGCACATGCTGAAAACAGAGCAACCATTCAATCTCTAAAAAGAGGGGTTGTAAATTCGTACAGTATCATGGTACCTTGTCCATGGTTTTATGAAATGGCTATTTTTGCAAAGAATAATCCCCAATATGACAATGGGGTTCATCTGACCTTAACCTGTGAATGGGAAAATTATCGGTTTGGCCCGGTTCTACCTGTTTCTGAGGTTCCAAGTTTAGTGGATGAAAATGGTTTTTTCTTTAAGAAAAGAGATAAGTTAGCTCAAAATGCCAAAGTTGAACACGTTGAGAAAGAACTTACTGCACAAATAGAAAGAGCCCTGAAATTTGGAATCAAACCTACCCATATAGATTCTCATATGTATAGTGTCGGTGCCAAGCCTGAATTTTTAGATGCCTATCGTAGAATTGCGAAAAAATACAAATTACCCCTGGTGCTTAATAAGCAGCTTTTCGAAATGGTAGGCCTAGAAATGGAACTGTCTGGTTTTGAAGAGGAGCTTTTTATCGATAATGTGCATATGGGAGAGTTCAAGTATTTTGAAAAAGGAGGACTAGCAGATTTTTATGGGACTGTTTTAGACAAGTTGGAGGGAGGGTTAAACCTGATTTTAATTCACCCTGCTTTTGACGATGATGAGATGAAAGGAATAACCATAAATCATCCCAATTTTGGATCGGAATGGAGACAGATAGACTTTGACTTTTTTACCAATGAGGGGGTTAAATCAAAACTCAAGGAGCAAAACATTCAATTGATTACCTGGGATGAAATTAGAAAAAAAATATACGGGGGCTAAGGAATCGAATTCAAAATAGTAATTTTCTTTTAAGACTTAATAGAGAGAAATATGCTTGGATACTTTTTTTCGCTAATTATGATTTTCAATGTAGCTTAATAAAATTAATAGCATCATTTTATAAATAGGCTATTTTTATAAGGCCCATCAAGTACCTGCTTTCTTTTCTTTCCCATAAAATCCCTCAACTTAAGTTGGGGGATTTTATGGATATCTCGATTTTTTGGTTTGCTATCAGTTAACCGCACTTTGACTTTTTTTTCTTGGTAATTGAGCAATCAAATTTAGATGCTGGAAAAGGCATTAACATTTAATTTTTCTTGCTATTTATCGATAAGTCTTAGAATTATAGAAGATTTGGTTAAATTGGCTTATAAATTAGTTGTTGAAAGTCAGGGACTATATTTTATATAATTGAAACAGTTAAAATAATAGTTCTGCCAATGAAAATTTCTCTTGTTTTTATGGTCTTTGTACAGGGATTGATAATTTCGTCTTGCTCCTCAAATCCTGATAAAAGGGAATATACCGAGTCGAATGAAAAGCGTCCTGTACTTGCAGATACAATTAATAAGGCCACTTCTATTAAGGATACCCTAAATACAAATGCGCCATTGGAAAAGAAATTAGCGAAAGATTCAACAGACGCAGAACCTACAATAAACGATGTTATTTTGGTGGATGAAGATCCAAAACCATTAAATTTAGGCGAAATTTATCAGGCTATTGGCTACCCTTCCAAAGCCAAAGAAGCAGGAATTGAAGGCAGTGTAGTTGTCAGCGTCTTCGTGGGGGAAAATGGCGAATATTTAAAGCATAAGATTATCACACATGCACACCCATTGCTGAGTGATCCGGTAGATCTTGAGGTGAAAAACCTTCGGTTTACTCCTGCAATGAAAGCAGGGCAACCTGTAAAAGTTTGGATAAATTTACCTTTTAAATTTAAATTGGTGAATTAAGTTGAAAATGATATGAATACATTTTTTCCCTATTGCGATAGCGTTCAATTGATTCATTATTGGAGATTATACTTGCATACGACCTTAACTGCTGTTGTTAGGTTAACTTATTTCCCAACTGCATAAGTAAACAGTCAAAAGAAGGACACTTTAGGGAAAAATGTAAATATTAGAAAATACAGGTAGCCGCTTAATCGAAGTCTATAATTAAAGTTAATATTGAAGATCCAAAATACAATATAGAAAATGAATAAAATAATTATCACCACAACAGACACAGTACCGGGAAAAGAAATAACCGAAATCTTAGGCATAGCCAGAGGAAGTACTGTAAGATCCCGAAATATTGGCCGAGATATTTTTGCCGGACTGAAAAACATAATTGGAGGGGAAATTGAAGAATATACCAAATTACAAGCCCATTCAAGGGAACAAGCCATGCAAAGAATGGTACAGGATGCACAGATCCTTGGTGCAGATGCTATTGTAAGCGTAAGGCTCACTACCTCCATGGTAATGGAAGGAGCATCCGAAATCTTAGCTTATGGAACAGCTGTAAAGTTTACTTAATATGGACCCGTTTTTAAAACTGATTATGGGCATTCAGTGGTTTTTTTGGGGCGTCATTTTTATAATATTCATTTTCCTGATTATCAGACGAATCAATATCAAAGAAAGGGAAAACTTTGAAGATAGAGACAACTAAAATTCATCATTATTTACTCATCTGGTATTTCATTACCAAGGAATATTTGAATACCATTCTTACTGAATTATTGTTTAAATCCAGAGTCTAGGGCATTCTTTTTTCTAATGGGCTTTAGCCAAATTATTATACCCGGCGACTACTCACAATTGAGAAATTAAGGGCTTGTCTCAATAAAGGTTGAAAAATATACATTAAATATCCAAGTAATGCTTTACTCAACTTGGGCCAGTTTTCGGGTGGTTGCGCCTGCCCAAGAAAACTAGACCATTCTTGAATTACTCCTTATTCTTTTCCTGATCTTTTCTCTGGGTTTCAGAATCCCAGGCATGATCATTAATACTGAAGCGCTTATTTAGCTCAAAGGAAAGTAAGTTTTCCTGCATTTCTATGGACTTTTTCATTGTGGAGATAAAGGCATTTTTGTCATGTTTTACTTTTACCAACTCTTCCAATGAGTCTTCATCGTATTTTATAAAATTCTGGCCTAAGACATGTACAGTATGTGCACGAAATCCAAGTTTCACGAGAACATCTTTCCCCAACTTAACAGCACTCTCTAGGTTTTGAATGTAAACATGGGAGACCTCTAATTCTTTTAATTCGATTGCTTCCTTTTTGTCTTTTGCCCGTACCATCAGTTCCAAGTTTGGAAAATGCTTTTTGACCAAAGAAACCAAGCGGTAATTGGTTTCAGGATTTCTAATGGCAGAAATAAGTATTTTTGCCTCCCCGGCACCGGCCATTTCCAGTAGGTCTACCCGCGTAACATCTCCATAATAAACCTCAAATCCCATTTTCCTTAGCAGGTCCACACGATCAGAGTCGTTGTCCAGTATGGTTGCTTTTATCCCATTTGCTCTTAAAAATCTACCAACCGTACTGCCATAGTTAGAAAAACCTGCAAGAATAACCTTGTTGGTTTCATCCATTTCATCATGAGGCTTATCGTCTTTCTCTTTGGTACCTATATAGGGAAGGAGAAGCCGTTCGTTAAACAATAATAACAGTGGTGTAAAGGTCATACTAATGGCAGTGACTGCCATAAAAATCTCTGTTGTTTTTGCATTCATGATATGCAATTCGGTAGCAAAGGAAAAGGTGACGAAGGCAAATTCACCGACTTGACTTAGACCTAAGGCAAATATGAGGTTTTGATCTGTGCTAATTTTATTCACTTTGCCTATTCCAAAGAGAACAAGACTCTTAATTAGCAGAACAGAAAGGGCGATGGCAAAAACCATCAATGCATTTTCACTGATCAAACCAAAATTAATGGAGGCGCCGACTGCTATAAAAAACAAACCAAGCAACAAACCTTTGAAAGGTTCCAGGTCGCTTTCCAGTTCATGCTTGAACTGAGAATTGGCCAATACTACACCACCTAGAAAAGTGCCTAAGGCTGGACTCAAGCCTACCATTTCCATAAGGAATGCAATTCCCAATACTACCAGCAAGGCGCCACCAACAAAAAGCTCTCTTAACCTGGTTTTTGCCACCAAACTTAGCATGGGAATGATTACATAGCGACCTGCTACCACAATTAATATGACAGCACCGAAAACCAATATAGTTTGCAGCCAACCGGGGAATTGGGAAATTGGGCTCATTTGTTCCATGTCTACATCTGAGCTGGCAGCCAAGGCTATTAAGGGCAAGATGGCTAGAATTGGTATCACAGCGATGTCTTGCATCAAAAGTACCGCAAAAGAATTTCTTCCTGCGGCAGTATTCATTTGATCTTTTTCTTTGAGCGATTGCAAGGTTATGGCTGTAGATGATAGCGCCAGGGAAGTACTAATGGCAAGGGATTGTCTCCACCCGGTACCTATAAAATACAAGAAGCCAAAAAAGATTAAGGTGGTTAACAAAACTTGTGAAAGTCCAACCTTGGTAATCATCTGCCTCATTTTCCACAGTTTGGAAGGCTCCAGTTCCAAGCCAATAAGAAATAACATCATGACTACCCCAAATTCAGCAAAATGCATGATGTCTTCTCCTTCTTCCCCTATAAAACCGAAAATATAAGGGCCAATAATAATGCCAGCCAGTAAATAACCTAAGACAGAGCCCATGCCGACTTTTTTGGCTAGAGGCACACAAACTACGGCGGCAGAGAGGTAGATGATAGCCTGAAATAAAAATCCATTCTCCATGTTACTGTTGGTTGAAGTCGTTTAAAAAATTAAGCTTTAGTAAATTTTCTAAATCTTTCTTATCCCTTAGGTGAAGGATAAGCGATTTGAAGTCAAGGGCATCTTTTTGCAAACTGTGAAAGCTTATATTATGAGTTCCTGCTACGTGAAATGGTGGCAAATAAGTCATGTTACAAAGGTTTGCTGTTTGCTTATAGGGGAGTAGGAATTCCTTTAAGGGATAGCCATGGTGACCTTTGTCACTATATGCATCAGGAGAGCCTCCCGTACTGATGGCATTGAATAAGTATTTTCCTTTGAGGTAGATGCCATTGTGTCCATACGCCCAATTGTATTCCAAGACCAAATCCATCCAGTGCTTCAAAAGAGGCGGAGCTGCATACCAATACAATGGATGCATCCAAATGATAATGTCAGCTCCGAAAAGGGTTTCTTGTTCACGCTGAACATCAATATTAAAATCCGGATAGCGTTCATAAAGATCGGTGATTTGAACATTTTCCAAATCACTAATGGAAGCCAAAAGGTTAGCGATTACTTTTGAATGCTCCAATTTGGGGTGGGCCATTAGGACCAGGATATTTTTCATCTTCTTTTAAATAAGAAAAAAACAACATTTTAGGCAACTGAAATAACAGTATTCAGTGAAAGTTTCTAAGCCAATCGACTGATTTTGATTGTAACCGAACTTTCAAGATTAGGATTGACATAAGGCTTGCTTAAATCAATTATTGCTGAGCCCATCTAAGACCCGATAATAGTCATTTTAGGCTGAAAGAAAGTCTTCAATAGCCAAAGCTAGTTATTTTTTCGCATAGATAGGAAAGCTTTACCAGTAAAGGAGGAGTATTTGCATTTAAATGAGCTGCTATTTTATTCATGCTTCAAATCTAGATTAAATGAATGAAGGATCAAATTGCCTCATAGATAGAAATGATTGTCTTCAAAAAGGCTTGTACTTTGGTTTTTTGAATGGTTCATCCTAGGGTTTTCTTGAGCCAGATTGAATCCTTAAGACTATAATAAATTGGATAGCCGCTAATCTAATGACACTTGGAAAAAAGGGCAATTAATAAAATGAATCGTAAAAATTAATTTGTCGGAGTTGGTTTTATTATACATTTACTATTTATAATGAAAATAATAATATTTTATGCCTTTAAACCTATCTTTTTAATTATAATTTTTACTCTTAATGGTTTGGAATTATAATAAAATTCACGCAAATTGGAGAAGAGTTAAGAAATAAGGTTTTGAGATAGCCAACTGTAACAATTAACCTTTGTTTGGGTTAATTCAATATTTTTCCAAAGCCTTAATGAATACTTTTAAACTAACTATTATTAATTCGTTCTGACATATCGGGGAATTTTTTAATTCCTGTTGTCTTGTTGTTTCACTTCTTTTTTACTGACTGATGATTTTTGAAGTTTTTCAAATATTAAAAGAGCAGATTAACCATTATTTTGAGGGGATAGGGCTGGAGAATTCAGATGTGGTGATAGACAATATCGCCATGGCAGAAGGTGCCACAGAGGCAGCAGATGCCATGAGAGACAAAATGGTTTTGACACTTGTGAATTTGCATGAGGAAGGTGCATTAAAAAACTTTCCTAACCAACGATTCAACGATGGCAAGGTGCAATACAAAAATAGGGTAATCAACCTACATCTTTTCCTACTTTTCTCTGCCAATAGAAATCTTTACAGTAACTCTTTAAGGGATCTATCTGCTGTGATTAAATTTTTTCAAGGAAAGAAAAGATTTAATCAATACAATACGGTATTCAATAGAGAGTTGGAAGCAATGGAAAATGTTGGAGATTTCGATTTCTCCTTAGAGCTATATACCCCCACTTTTGAAGAGATGAATTTCATATGGGGAACCTTGGGAGGGAAACAACTGCCATCAGTTTTATATCAACTTAATATACTTTCTTTAGAGCGAGATTTGATACATAGTGAAGGACCTTTGATAGAAAGTGTGCACTCTGAGCTCAAAAAGAAAAACTGATCATGATAGCTGCCCAATATAAAAAATTGTTTTTACTAAAAGTGTATCATGCCTACTACCTAAATAGTGGAGAGGTGGCCTTTGAGGATTTAGATGAAAATGATAGACAGACCAATCTAAGAAAATACAATTGGCAAGATTTCTTAAAGGTAACACCCACACAAGCCACCCTAAAAAACTTCAAGAGATTTCAATTACTATTAAGGAATACCAACGATGGGATAATTGTTTTTTCTCGGGTGATGGAAGAAAATGTTCAAGATAGCTTTATCAGTTTAGATCAGGATTTGGTATTGTCTTTTCTTATTTCATATAAGGATCCCTATTTTGAAAACTATACGGCCATTGGTCCCATGTCGAATGAGAAGATTTTATTGTCAAATTTTATTCCTGAGCATTTTCAGGAAGTGGATTTTGATTTAATGCCTATAGAAAGTGAGAACACTGTATTTTCAAATGCCTTTGTAGTTTCCCGTGAAAGTATTGATTCCTATTTTGCTGAGGGGGTTAATCCTAACGAAGGCAAACAGGCAAAAGGTCTCCTCTTGATAAATATGCAAGGAGAAAATGGGAACTTAAATGTTACGAATGTAAATGGTACCCTAAAAGTTAACCCAACAGTTTTCAAGATTAATTTTGATAATAGAAATACTTATTGGACCTATCACCAACAAGCGAATAACAGCAGTGTAACTACCAACTCTCTTAAACCACTGACTAAGAACGGTTTCGTTCAAATCCAATCGGATTCAGATTTTGATGAACCCAATGATGATTTGAGTGAATTACAATTTCCCAACCCAAGTGTTGAGCGTATCAGAATAGATGAAAACAATTATTATTCAGAAATTTATATTTAACAGGTTGAACCATGGCAGCAAATTATAGAACCCCAGGTGTATACATTGAGGAAATATCAAAATTTCCCCCATCCGTAGCCCAAGTAGAAACCGCAATTCCGGCTTTTATAGGTTACACAGAAAAAGCTAGAGAAAAGGAGGCTGACACAAGTGAGACATTGTACTTGGAGCCTAAACGCATTGTTTCATTGTTGGAATATGAGACATTTTTTGGTGGACCGGAGCCGGAGACAGGACTGAAGGTTCAGGTAACGGAAGAGGCCGGAGAGAAATCAATTTTGGTGGAGGCCCCTGAACCCGAGGACAAATCGCCTTTTCTAATGTATTATGCGATGCAGGCTTATTTTGCCAATGGTGGAGGCCCTTGTTACATAATTTCAGTGGGGATATATGATGATGCGGACCCGGTTACCCCTGTAACCATGGCAGCTTTAAATACAGGTTTACAGGAATTGGAAAAGGAAGATGAGCCAACTTTAATATTATTTCCTGACGCCACCTCGCTTCCTGAAGCTGCAGAATTTTATGCCATTTACAACAATGCAATGGCTTTGTGTAGGAAAATGAGAGATAGGTTTACTATCATCGATACTTACACCAATAATATGGAAACAGAGATTTCTTTGGAGTCAGGGGTGAGAGAATTAATAACTTCTGATATTGAAGAAAAGAAATATGGGGCTGTTTATTTCCCTTACTTAGAGACCATTTTAAATTACAGTTATGACCCGGAACAAACCGAGGTCTCACACCTTATTACAGACGCTTCTCCAGTTTCTGATATCTTAGAAGAGGTGGATGATATCTTGGTAGAAGCAGAGGGGATCATGACAGACTTACCTACAGAAGTATCCGGATTAACTGCTGCAGATTCCACCATTCAAGGAGGTACAGATGAAGAAGCAGTGACCAATAAAAGTACGGTTGTTGATCCATTGAATGCAATTGTGGAGGCATTGAATGAGTTTGTAGGCCTTATGGCTGAGATTGTAGAAGACACCAATAATGTAGCGGCTATGGCTCAAGAACAAGATGAAACCCTTGCCACTGCAGCTACTGAAGCAGCTGATGCCCTAAATGCCGAACTCGAAGAAGCCGGAGATGTTCCTGCCTTTATAGCCACTCTTCAAGGGCATCTGGAGATTTTAAATCAAGACATTGACGGAACTGCTGTAAAGCAGGCTTCAGGTGATGCAAATACAGCGCTTAACGGTACAGATGTTAGTGCATTGCTCCAATCAGTATTGGATTTAATAGATCCTGCAATATTGGACGCCATGTTAGATATTGAGGAGCTGGATATGGAATCAGATGGTGCACTCAATGGATTGGCCCTTAGTGAGGTTGAAGCCATAGACAGTGCTACTTACAATAAGATTAAGGCAGAAATAAATAAAGTTAAGGTGATCTTACCACCTTCCTCTCTAATTGCAGGAGTTTACGCCAAAGTGGATTCTAATATTGGGGTATGGAAAGCTCCGGCCAATATCTCTTTGAATTACGTGGTCAAGCCTTCAGTAAAAATCACAAATGATATGCAGGATAGGTTGAATGTAGACACCATTGCAGGAAAGTCAATAAATGCTATACGATCATTTACGGGGAAAGGAACCCTAGTTTGGGGAGCCAGAACACTCGCCGGAAATGATAATGAATGGCGTTTTGTTTCTGTGACAAGGTTTTTCAATATGGTGGAAGAGTCCGTAAAAAATGCTACCCAGCAATTCGTTTTTGATCCCAACGACGCCAATACTTGGGTCAAAGTTCGGGCCATGATTGAGAACTTTCTAATCCTCCAGTGGAGGGCCGGGGCATTGGCCGGTGCCAAGCCTGAGCAGGCCTTTTATGTCCGGGTTGGATTGGGTCAAACCATGACGGCTATGGATGTTTTAGAAGGAAAAATGATTGTAGAGATAGGCATGGCTGTTGTCCGTCCTGCAGAATTTATCATTTTGAAATTTTCACACAAAATGCAGGAATCCTGATTACTTGTTTTAACCCTTTAAATGTAAAAAATCATGAGTTATCCATTATCGAAGTTTCATTTCTCCGTTGATTGGGGAGGAACAATAATAGGTTTTACGGAAGTTTCTGGTCTTGATGTGGAAACGGAAGTCATTGAATACAGGCATGGCGCTAGCCCGGAATACAGTAAAATAAAGATGCCGGGACTTCAAAAATACAGCAATATAACACTGAAAAGTGGGACTTTTGCCGGGGATAATGAGTTTTATGAATGGTGGAATACGGTCAGCTTGAATCAGATAGAGCGCAGAGACATCACCATAAAATTACTAAACGAAGAGCATGAGCCCGTGGTGACATGGAAAGTAAAAAATGCCTGGCCTACCAAGATTCAATCCACCGATTTAAAAGCAGATGGAAATGAAGTAGCCATCCAAACCATGGAATTGGTGCATGAAGGTCTTAGCATACAAAATGAATAACGATGGCTGATACTTATCCCTATGTAAGCTTTCATTTTAAAGTCTCTATTGCGGGATTGGAGGACACAGAAGATACTTATTTTCAATCTGTCTCAGGCTTGGATGTGAGTATGGATACAGAGGAATATGCAGAAGGTGGAGAAAACAGGTTCAAGCACAAACTACCTGTAAAAACCAAATACTCCAATTTGATTTTAAAAAAAGGCCTGGCAGGTTCAACGGGGTTGACAGACTGGTTCAAAGAGTCCATGGAGAATTTTAATTTTGAGACCAAGACCATTACCATAGATTTGTTAAATGAGAAACATGAACCTTTAGTAACATGGAATGTGGTCAATGCCTTTCCCGTTAAATTGGCCATTGAACCTTTCAATTCCATGGAGAGCAAAATGGCCATAGAAAGCATGGAATTCTCTTACCAATACTTTACTAGAATCAACTAATGGCAATCAATATTAAAGAAATGCATATCAAATTCCATGTGGAAGAAGCAGGGAAGGCGAAAAAAGGTGCAGGTGTGGACAAAGAAAAAGTAGTGGCAGAATGTGTGGAACAAGTGATGGAAATCCTTAAATCTAAAAAAGAAAGGTAATTGTCATGAGTGAAGGGAAATTAGAAAAGCTTAAGTTGATCGCCTATAGCGATCCTGAATTCAGTGATAAAGTAGCCGATGGAGAGTTTACAACCTTGCTGAATCCTGAAAAATATGCTTATCAGTACAAAATTGAACAGAATGAGGATCAGGCCCCGGGAACCAGCGCTGCTCCCATCAAATTTAGTAAAAAGCTACCTGAGGAACTCGATTTAGAATTTCTATTTGATAGGACAGGAATAGTCAAAGGAAAAGAGAAAGCTGAAGATGGCATTATCGATGATATTGAACATTTCAAGAAGGTAGTTCTTGACTACAATGGAGAGGAACATAAGCCAAATTATGTGATGATATCCTGGGGTAGTCTTTTATTTAAAGGCAGCTTGCTGGAAATGACAGTTGAGTTCAAGCTTTTTAGACCCGATGGTACACCTTTGAGGGCGGTAGCCAAGGCTAAGTTTAAAGGTTTTGTTGAGGATGACCTTAGGGTAGCAAAAGAGAACCGAAGTTCTCCTGATTTAACACATTATAGAATTGTCAAAGCAGGCGATAATTTGCCCTTGATGACACAAAGGATTTATGGAGATCCAAAGTATTATTTAGAAGTGGCGAGAGTAAATAAACTGGTTAATTTCAGGAACCTTAGGCCTGGGCAGGCCATTTATTTCCCTCCCATTGAAAAGCAAGGTTCTGCATAAAATTATAAGATAAAGATGATAGATATCGGAAGTATAGTTTCCTTAACTGTTAATGTTTCCCAAAATGAATTGCCTGATACTGTTCAGGTAATGAATGTTTCAACTCAGCGAGAATTGAATAGGATTCCAATGGCCAAAATAGTGGTTTTAGATGGGGATCCGGCCAAAAGTGATTTTCCTATTAGTAACGAATCGACCTTGTTACCCGGCAATGAAATTGAGGTTTTAGCGGGTTATGATGGTGAAGTGGTAACCATTTTTAAAGGGATAATAATTAATCACAAAATAAAGATTAGAAGTCAAGGTGCTATTTTGGAAATTGACTGTAAGGATCAGGCATTTAAAATGGCCAAAAACCGCAAATCGGGTTATTTCTATGATTCAAAAGACAGTGACTTGATGGAGGAATTAATCACCAGAAATGGACTCGAAGCTGCTGTCGATTCTACCAATTATGCTCACCCTGAGATAATACAATACCAGTGTACCGATTGGGATTTTTTGGTGGCAAGAGCCCAAGCCAATGGTATGGTGGTAAACGTAGAAAATGGAAAAGTTCAAGTTGCTAAGCCTGATCCCGGCCAAAGTAGTGTCAGGTCTGTACAGTTTGGAGATAATATTCTTGAGTTTGATGCTGAAATGGATGGAAGGAACCAGGTTCCGGGAGTTTCATCTTTTGGTTGGAATCCTTCCGACCATGAAATGATAAAAATTGAAGCGACTAACCCTGCCTTTAATCTCAATGGCAACCTTAGTCCTGATGAGTTATCGGATTTGATGGGTCTCGATCCTGTGGATCTTAAAAATGGAGGTAAAATTGCTGATGCCCTTTTACAGGATTGGGCAGATAGCAAGTGGATGTTTCAGCAGCTTGCCAAAACAAGAGGGAGAGTAAAGATTCAAGGAAATTCTGAGCCTGTTCCGGGTCAGTGTTTATCCCTAAATGGGGTCGGTAACCGGTTTTCCGGAGATGCCTATGTTTCCGGAATTAGGCACCAGATTGCGGATGGAAATTGGACAATGGACGTGCAATTTGGGATGGACCCTGAATGGTTTACGGAGCAATTTTCTATACACACCCAACCTACTTCGGGGCTATTGGCAGCGGTAAAAGGTTTGCAAGTGGGGATAGTTTCTCAATTGGAAGGTGACCCTGATGGTGAAGACAGAATCATGGTAAAGTTTCCTGTGATCAATGAAGAAGAGCAGGGAGTGTGGTGCAGGTTGAGCTCTTTGGATGCAGGCAATGAAAGAGGTTTTGCTTTTCGACCTGAAATTGGTGATGAGGTAATTGTAGGCTTTATCAATGAAGACCCCAATCAAGGAGTGGTTCTTGGCATGTTGAACAGCAGCAGCCATCCCAGTCATTTGGAGCTTTCGGATGACAACCATCAAAAAGGATATGTTTCCAGGTCAGGAATGAAGGTGATGTTTGATGATGAGTTGAACAAAATGGAGATAGAGACTCCCGCAGGAAAAAAAATTGTGTTGGATGAGGATGGGGATGCCATTACCATTACGGATGATCATGGAAATTCCATTACCATGAATGGTGAGGGCATAGTGATGGAGAGTGGATCGGATATGACCATCAAGAGTACGGGTGACATTAATTTGGAAGGTGTCAACATAAATATTAAATCCCAAGCCGAATTAAAAGCTGAAGGCAGTGTAGCTGCCACACTTTCAAGTAGTGGTACCACTACCGTTAAAGGATCATTGATACAAATAAATTGAAAATAGTATGGGATTACCTGCAGCAAGAATTACAGATATGCATGTTTGCCCGATGGTAAACCCCGGAGGAGTCCCTCATGTGGGAGGACCTATATTACCACCGGGAGAACCCACCGTATTGATTGGTGGAATGCCTGCGGCAAGGGTAGGGGATATGGCTACTTGTTCCGGTCCACCGGATAGCATTGTAGCAGGTTCAT
The DNA here is from genome assembly GCF_030546805.1 of Cyclobacterium sp. 1_MG-2023. GTDB lineage: Bacteria > Bacteroidota > Bacteroidia > Cytophagales > Cyclobacteriaceae > Cyclobacterium. Next base: position 221,595 of record NZ_JAUOPC010000003.1, read on the forward strand.
CTACAGTTTTAATTGGTGGAATGCCAGCAGCCAGAATGGGAGATAGCACCAGCCATGGCGGGTCTATTGTGGCAGGATTGCCTACTGTACTTATAGGTTAAAAAGGATATGGTTATGGAAGATGATTTAGATTTTTTAGGGAAAGGTTGGAGTTTCCCACCAGTTTTTGAAAAAGATTCAGCCTCTGTGAAGATGAGTACAGGTCTGATAGATATACAGGAAAGCTTATGGATCCTATTGTCAACTCGCTTGGGTGAAAGAGTAATGCAGCCTAAGTATGGCTGCCAATTGGAAGAGTTGCAGTTTGAAAATTTAAACCGAACAACCATAACCTATATATCAGAGCTGATTCGGACGGCCATTTTATACCATGAACCAAGAATAGAAGTTGAAAAAATTGAAATCCTTGAAGAAGAATTGGTTTCAGGAAAGGTGTTGATCAAGTTAAACTATTTGGTTAGAAGTACCAATTCCAGAATGAATATGGTTTATCCTTATTACTTGAATGAAGGAACATCGATATAGTAAATATGCAGCCAGATAATCTGAACATATTAAAAGTCTTGTGGAGGAAAGGCACCTCGCAAGCAATGAGAATAAATCCTGCTTTGGATCCATCAACTTTAAAATTAATGGATCTGGAGTTAGGTGACTGGTTGCTCTTTGCCAATAATTTCGCTAGATATATTCCTTTTTTTCCGGCTGACACCTCAAAGGTCACCATAGACAATTGGCAACTGTTTTTCGATGATTTGCAATTGGAAGAAACCTTGCCTGAAAAAGGAAGTATTGCCTATAATAAGTTGATTGACTCGATTCATGAAAGACTTGAAGGTTTTGAAAAAGAGGGAATCTTAAAGCCCCAGTTAACCTTGCTGATAGCTTTTTTGAAGCTTTTAGAAAATTCCAATCACAGCCTGAATAATATAACGAAAAGGCACTTGGACTTTTATTATAAAAAAGTATTGCGATTCTCTAAATTACCTGCTGTGCCTGATGCAGCATTTCTTGTAATAGAAAGGGGTAAAGGTGCAAAGCCTATTTTGACCAAAAGCACAACATTCGATGGAGGTGTGGATGCCACCGGGAAAAAACGTACCTATAGCTTGGAATATGATTTTATTCCAAATCTTGCTCAAGTAATTCAGATAAAAAATAGATTCATTGACTCCGGCCGAAAAAAAATTAAAGTGAGTCAGGTTGCCGATTCTCTTGATGGAAGGGGGGAGGCATTTAAAGATGACAACCAAGGATGGTGGCCTTTTGGTCACCCCTTGGCTAATTCAAATTACCCTGAATTGCAGGATGCTTCATTTGGATTTGGAGTATCGGTCACCTCTTTGTGGTCTTCAGCTGACTCAGATAAGTATTTAAGTTTTTCATTTACTTTTAAAAAGAACCTGCCATTTTCCGGTACCGCTCATGATATCCACCAACTTTTCTCTGTTGAATATACTGGTGATAAAGGGTGGGTTGCACTTTCTCCAAGTGATCACCCGGAAAAAAGCAATTTTAAATCCAGTATATCAGGAAAGCAACTTACAATTGTCCTTTTTGTGGGTAAATCTCAACCTGCAATTGTGGATCAACAAGAGAAAATTCATGGTGATATTAAAGGTAAAGGAGCTCCATTGATATGGTTTGACATAACTTGCAATTCTACCAAAGCCTTTCAATGGATAAAAGGAATAGGAGAGACACCCATTCAAAACCTTACCATTCAAACCACCTATGGTAATATCAATACACCAATTATTGAGTCAGATTTAGGTGTCTTAAACCCCGAAAAACCTTTTCAACCCTTTGGAAGTATTCCTAAAAAAGGGAGCAGTTTCTACATCAAGTATTCCGAATGGGAAAAGAAAAACCCTAAAAAAGTTACTCTTAAAGGGAAATGGGCCAATACACCTGAAGACTTCAAAGACTGGTATTACGGATACAGAGACATGGGCAGCCAATACCTGAGTAAAGACAATTACTTTTCGCAACATTTTGTGGCCAAGGCAAGTTTAGCTCAACCCATTAAATCATTTTTATTGCAGCCCACAGGTTTTAGAGCTCCTTTATTAGACAATACAATTATAGTAAATCCGGATCCGAATAACCTTATTGTAAAAGGGAATAATCACTTTAAAGCAAGTCTTTCCTTAAAGGAAGATCAAGGATGGGAAACAAAGTTACCCGAAGAAGTTTTGTTTGAAACTGATAGTGAAGGTTTCAAAACCAGTTTTGATATTTTACCCGAAGGAGGAAACTCCCGATTGGAGCTTAGGGAAGGCATTAAGATAACCTTGCTGCAGTCTTTCCTCTCGGAAATGTATCCTAGAATTTATGCCTTGGCAATGTCTAGTGATCAACCTGAAACGCCGATTCCAAATGAACCGTATATCCCGTTATTGGAAAACCTTCAGGTGGAGTACGAGACAGAGGATCTTTTTAATTTAAGCAATTCCGATGAATTGGATTTACAATTTTTTGTAAGGGATGATTTTGGGTGGTATAAGGAAAGTAAAAGTACAAAAACAGCCTTGGCTCACACACCTGACAATGAGTTGTATGCCTTTCCTTTTCCCTCAACGGCAGGTGAAATGTTTATTGGCATTTCAGGCTTGGCTCCATTAGAGCAACTTTCTTTACTGATTCAGGTACTGGAAGGAAGTGAAAACCCCTCCCTAAATAACCCAGATGATAATGAAGGATTAAAGTGGTCCGTTCTAGCTGGCAATTATTGGCTGGAGCTAGAAAGGGAACATATTGTTTCTGATCAGACAGATAACTTGCTTAAATCAGGCATCATCACTTTTTCCTTACCGGAAGAAGCTTTTTCCTCCCACCAAAGAATGGACAATGCATTGATATGGATAAAGGTAAGTTCAACAAAAGCATATAATGCTACCAGTCGTGTACTAGGGATTTTTTCCCAAGCCATTGAAGTAGTTTTGGTTGACAATGACAATGATTTGAGTCATTTAAAGGAGGGACTGCCTGCCCAAAGCATTACCAAAATGATCGCGAGAAAGGCAGGAATTAAGGGGGTAACCCAACCTTTCAATTCCTTTGGAGGTAAGGCAACAGAAAAAGACAATGAATTTTATATCAGAGCGAGTGAAAGGCTGCGGCACAAAAACAGAGCTGTTTCACTTTGGGATATGGAGCACCTGGTATTGCAAGCCTTCCCTGAGGTATATAAAGTCAAGTGTCTCAACCATACTTGTCCAACCTCCTTTTTGTCTCCGGGTCATGTGATGGTTTTGGTTATCCCTGATACCTTGAACAAAAATGTATATGACATTTTTCAACCAACATTTAGCGCTGCCAAGTTAAATGAAATCACAAGCTTCTTAAAAGAGAAAGCTGCACCAAGGCTTGCAATTAAAGTGGTTAATCCACTGTATGAAGAGGTAAGAATTAGGCTTCAAGTAACCTTTAACCCGGGAGTAGATAAAGCATTCTTTATGAATGAGTTAGAGGAGGATATCATAAATTACCTTTCACCATGGACAAGTGGAGAAAAACTAGCTATAGATTTTAACAGTCATTTCAATAAAAGTAGCTTGGTATACTTTATTGAAAAATTGAGTTATGTGGATTTTATCCAAGAACCCAGAATATTTAGAAACAATGTAGAGATGGGCAATGATATTCTTCCAAGTAGTCCCAAACATGTATTGGTGGCTGCAAAATCTCATGATATTTCCGTTTATGCCCCCCTTAGTAATTGATAAATGATGGATCAAAACACATATCGTCCCATTTCAAAAGAAGTTCATTCACAAGATGACCAAGACTTTCATTTTCTAAAGGAAGAAGGAATTAAAGTTATTCAAAGATTGGGCAATAAACTTTGGACGGATTACAATACCCATGATCCTGGTATTACAATATTAGAAATTCTAGCCTATGCCATAACTGATCTGGGCTATAGGCTTTCCCTGCCTGTGGAAGACTTACTGTTGGGAGAGGAAAAGTCAAACTACCTTAAAAGGCATTTTCATATGGCCTCGGATGTATTGCCATGCAAGGCATTGACTGAGTTGGATTACAGGATGCTATTTATGGACATTGAGGGTGTCAAAAATAGTTGGGTTGAGCCTTATAAGAAAGAAGTTTTTATGGATTGCAAAAACGTAAAGATGGCTTATGAACCTGTTATTTGGCAGGGGATTCCGGATAAGGATAAAAAGTCATTTGAGTTAAAAGGACTCCATAAGATATTAGTAGATGCCTCTGATGAAATTTCATTTGATCAAATTAGAAAAAATGTGATGCGGGCTTATCATCAGAATAGAAATTTATGTGAAGACTTAGTGGAAGTAATTCCTGTTGAGGCGCATCCAATCCAGGTTTGCGCCATTATGGATTTGGCCCCTGATGCAAATGAAGAGTTAATTGCTGCAACAATTGAATGGAATATTGAACAATATTTTTCCCCCAATCTTCATTTTTACTCTTTTGAAAAAATGCTGGATAAAGGGTATTCTGCTGATGAAATTTTGGAGGGCCCCTATTTGAAACACGGCTATTTGGATCCACAAGAAATGCAGGCTGCCAAACTTAGAAATACAATTAGCCAATCTGATATTATCCAATTGATTATGGATATTGAAGGAGTGGAATCCATTAAGGATTTAAGTATTAACCATTGTGATGAATCCCTTTCCGGTAATGGCTGGGTAATAGAAATTCCGGAAGGTAGAAAACCTATTTTATGTGATAAAAGTAAGTTTAACTTTTACAAGGGGTTATTGCCACTTAATGTTAATCAGGAGGCTGTTTCAAATTACAAAAAAGTACTAGTTGACCAATTTAGAGAAGAACAATATGGGATCAAGGAGAAAGGTTTTGCCTTACCTGAACCTTATGATCACTCCCTTGAAGAATATACCAGTATAAGGAATGATTTTCCCGAAGTATATGGTGTAGGTCCACTTGGTATCCCTGAAAGTGCCAAAGGAATGGGACGCCAGGAAAAAGCCAACCAATTGAAGGCTTACTTGACCTTTTTTGATCAAATTTTGGTCAGTTATTTTAAGCATCTCGGTCAGGTTAAAAGCTTATTGTCTGTTTTTGAAACCCGAGAAAGGACTTATTTTACTGCTAGAATTGCAGATATTGGAGACCATCAGACATTTTTAGGAGAGTTTTATGATAGTGGCAACTTATATGAAGACTTGATGGCTCCCTTTGATGAGCGAAACAAAAGAAGTCAACAACTCAAAGATCATCTTTTGGCCCGTTTTGGTGAGAAATTTTCTGACTATGCATTTTTAATGAAAAAAATCTACGGCTCTGGAGTGGATGAACAGGTGTTGGAAACCAAGTCTTATTTCCTAAAAGAGTATGGCAATATTAGTGCTGAGCGGGCCACAGCCATGAATTATTTTAGGCAATCTGCAAAAAATTTATGGAATAGCTCCAACGTGTCAGGTTTTGAGAAAAGGGTTGCTTTATTGGTGGGGATAAAGAATTATTTCCGAAAAAACCTTTCCAAGTCTTTTGTGGAGATTTTCCCAACATCCAACTCAGAAGGTGAGGCGGGTTTTAAATGGAGAATTTATGACCTGAATAATAATATTATATTAAGCTCCAATAAATTCTACCAAGGAAGAACTGCTGCCCATAAGGATATTTACTTGGTGATTCAGCAAGTCAACGCCGTATCTCCCGAAATGATTAACACATCCCTTGATCAATTTGAAGATGTTCCGGAGGAAAATTTCCAATTCGCTTGTTTTCAGGTGAGTATTTCAGCTTCCGGTAGATTTTCATTCGGGATATCTGATCCGGATATAGTTAATCAAGATAGCCCGGATTTTATTATTGCAAGCCAACAGAAGTTCTTTACTTTTCAAAATTTCAAAAATGCACTGTTGAGCTTTAAATCTTTTATGGTTGAGCATATGGATGATGAGGGAATGTTTGTGGTTGAAAATATTTTGTTAAGGCCTGACTTTAATGAAGAAGATCTCAACAATCAGCATTTTCTTCCTTTTTGCAAAGATGATTGTGGACAAGGAAATTGTCTAGATCCCTATTCTTATAGAGTCACCATCGTACTACCGGGCAATTCCTTTAGGTTTGCTGATAGGGATTTTAGGGATTTTCTCGAAAATATTATCAGGGAAGAATTGCCTGCACACATTTTAGCCAAAATCTGCTGGATAGGAAGAGCCAATACAGGCGACTTAGAACAGGAAGACCAAATGAGTCCCTTCGAGCAAGCCTATAAAAATTTTCTCTCCGGCCTTACAGTTGGAGATTTCCAATACCACGAAGAATTTATAAAAATATTATCCGAATTGCATTCCATTTACCCTACAGGCACATTGTATAACTGTGAGGATGAAGATGAAAGTAATGCAATGAGGGATACAATAATTTTAGGAAGATCTAATTTAGGAACCATTTAATCCCGTAGGCCATGTCAAATAAACTAAGTTCCGTAACCTACCAATATAGAAATTATAAGGCTGATCAGGTGCTTACGCATACCCAGCTAAATGAGACCATTGCTTATTTTGAAGATCAAAATAGGCTGACGCGGGTGACACTGACTGGCGTGGGCATCATTCATGGTTTAACCATTTCCAAAGGGGTAGCTGAAACCGGGGATCAATTTATAGTCAGCCAAGGAGTGGGGATAACCACTGATGGCGATTTAATTGTCCTTCACAAACAACTTTCGGAAGAGCAACCCAAAGAAAATACAATTTCAATAGACGAACTTTCATTCACTCATTTTAGAGTGTTTACTGACGATAAAGCAAAGTACTCTCCTTATTTCTATGCAGATGAGGAGCAATTATCCATTTGGGAGTTTTGCAATGAGGACGATGTTGATGCACAGCCATTGTCAGAATTGGAAAACTGGGAGGACTTGAATGTTTTGGCCTATCTGGAAAGTTATCCAAAAGGAGAGGATATTTGCGGTGATATCAATTGTGATAACCAAGGAATTGAGCAAATTTCTAAATTGCGTTTTTTAATGCTAGAGGATGATAGCATTCAAAGACTGATAAACCAAGATGAGATCCTATCTAAGGATTTAGCAAATAAGGAACTCTACGGAGAATTGGCACCAATTCATTTGATGAAGGTGGTTCACAATGGTCAAAATTCAATAGATTTATCCCAAATTGATAAATTATATTGGGTCGCCTTAGAGAATGGTAACACATTAGAAGAATTGGGTAAAGGGCTTCAGGCAATTGAGGAAGGCTTTGGGTCAATCATAGAACAAGATGAAGATACAATAAACTTAATCGAAATATATAATGAAAGGATCGAAGCGCTTTTTAATAGTCCCTCAGAGGGTTATAGCTTCTTTCAATACCGGTATCAGTTGGTCAAAGACCTTGTGGCTACCTACAATGAGTTAGTAAAGGAAATAAAAGAATTCGATTTTTGGCCCAATCCAAAAATTACCCCATTTCCCAAGCATCTTCAATTAGGGAAATTGGATGGAACAGGTTTTCGCCATGATTTTTATAAATCTCCTGCATTGGGCAGTTTTGAACAGGGAAAAATAAAAATCAAATCCTTAATCAAAAAGGTGATAGCACTTTTAAGATCTTTTGAAATAAAAACAGATCAAGGCTTGAGGATTATTCCGAATGGTAAGCGAAAACACAATGCCATTTTCCCTTCGATCCCATTTTACTATGTCAACAATGAGGATTTAATTCGCAGTTGGGGATCAGCTTCTGAGCTCATTAGCTTTTATTATGGAATGGGAAACAACCCATTGCTACTAGAGTATGATGGTGTGGACAGCTATTTGATTGGAGGACATTTGGGCACAGAAGGGGAGAATACCTATCAAGCCATTGATTCGATGATAAGCCAGTTTGGATTGGAGTTCAAAGTCTATCATTTTGATCTATCTGTGAATCAGAAAGAGCTTAAAAAGCTTTTTAAGGATCACCCTTCTTGTTCTTCTACTGGAGGGGTTCCAAAAGCAGGTACTTATATATTGCTGAGTCAAGATAACAAAGTTTTTGCTGACCTTTCATTACCTTACCGTGTAGTGGACGAAAGCGGACTGATTGGAGCCAGCCACATCAAGGTTGCAAGTTGTAGTTATCCTTGGATTAGTTCTTTAAAATACCTCAACAATTTGTCTAGAAGTATAAAAGGATCTGTAAGGAGGTTTGGTATTCAGCCCAAAAGTTATCGTTTGGTTGTCAACAGCTACACCATCAATGAGAACCCCTTAATCACAGGGGCAGTAACCCTTGAAATTCCATTTGAACAAATATACAAAAGGAGAATGCATGCCATTACTGAAGCCTTGAATGAAAGGTTTCCTAAGGGAGTGGTGTTTGATTTTGATGAATCCTTAAAGCGGTTTATTATCACCCGTCCATTTGATGATGAATTCAGGGTGAGTTTTTCGGACAACACCTTAAGTATAAACTCTCCTTCCTATACCTATACTCAAGATGGCATGGTGAAATCGGATAGGACCTATAGGATTGATTCAATCCGTTGTGAAGAATTAAAAAAATATAGAGAAAGCACATACGTGCAATTGCAAAGCGAATTTGCTCCAGTAGAAAAAGATGATGATTATGGTGTCTACACCGGAAAATGGAAACAATGGTATGATTTGATTGATGATTTGATGACTGATCCTAGGTTTACCGGAGATAATAAACCAAGGATTCCACAAAGTATAGAAGATCTTCCCAATTCTGTTTCCAGAATTATTAATAGGGTGCAGGGAAGTCTGGAGGCTTCACAAATCCCTCACGATCTTTACCTAACTGGTGATTGGGTAAATGGAAGTTGGGCCAGCATTGAAATGATCAATGAATATAAAAATTCTACCAATACCAACGATACCATTTTTAGATTTTTAAACTTGAGGAGTAGCCTTCACAAAAAAGACCAAGCAACAAAAGCCTCACTTGTAGTGGTTTTAGCTAGAGAGATAGATAGGGGAAGAATGATCACAACCCTTAGTCCTTTCACTGAGTTAGTAGATGTTTATATAGAGGTTCCAGCTGTTAGAAACCAACCGCGTACCATTGATACCATTACCAAGCTCAAACTCTAAGGCATGAAAAAGGACCAATCATACAAATTCCGGATGATGATTGGTCCTTTATGGGCTTCTTTCCTATTCCACAAACTTTAATCTCTAATCTAGTAGTATAAGCGACTCAAAAGTGATGTAAACAACACGTAACGAACGCAAACTTCTAAACATTTTGACTTAATCGACTGCTTCCTATTCCATACTTATTGCCAGTAAAATTAACTTTGTCTTGCGACTTAGCGAGTAGAAATATAATAAATAAATTGAAATAAAAAAAATATATGAAGGAAATCGACGACCATTTTATTGAAAAAATTTCTGTCGATATTTATTCCAAATCAGTGGAGAATGCCAGGTCTATAGAAAAAAATATAGACACTTTTATTGAGGACTATATCATTCCCTCTGTTGCCAAATATCTTGATGAATTGGAAAAGGAGTTGCATTATGCTTCCATACAGATTCCTGAGATAAGTATCTCTTTGGAACTTATGGAAGAGGATTTTTCAGACCCTAATTTTGTTCAGCAAGCATTTATAAATCAATTTAAAAGAGCAATATCAAAAGCAATTTCAACAACAGCCATAAATGACTTTAATGGAAGAGAAAAGAAAGGTGCATTTGTTCCAAGTAATTGGGCTCAGGATTCTATTTCAAAAGATGGCAATAAATCAAGCTTGGCTTTAAATTCAGTTGAAAACACTTTGAAGTCGTGGGTCTATTTTTTGGAACATGGCAACCTTCCTTGGTGGTATTCTATAAGGCAAGCAAGAGAATATTTCACTTGGGAAAAAATTAGCACCTTATTAAGTAAATCTATAGATAGGGAAGGATTGCTTAAAAAATTTCAACAAAAATCATTTCTGAATAGGCTATTTAGTCAATATTCAAATGATGATATAAGTGAATTAATATGGATGATCATAGAGAATAGTGCTCTGATAGAAAAATATCAATATGATCAAATTATAGCACGACTAGGGAATAACCAAATGGTTGTTTTATTTAGGTTCATTATAGGTTTAAGCTTGAAAAAAGTAATGAATGTTAGAGAAGATATAATATTTCAAGTTTGCCATTCAGAAGTCAGTACCTCAGAAAGAAAAATAGTAGAGAAAATCTTCAGAGAAGTCATAAAATTTGATGATATTAAAGGAAGAAATAAAGTTTCTCCTTTAGTGTATGAATTTTTAGAAGGAAATAAGGGATTAGCCGATGAATTATCGATTATGAAAAAGGAAAGGGAGATTATTTCCGAGGATTCTTTAGAGACCTACTATATAAACAATGCAGGTCTTATTTTACTACATCCCTTTTTAAAGGCATTTTTTATGGATTGCCAATTGATGGATGAAAATGAAAAAATAGTTGATGCAGATTTGGCAGTTCACGCCTTGCATTTTCTATCTACTAAGGAGGAAAAAGCCTTTGATTTTGAATTTGTTTTCGAAAAATACCTGATTGGCTTAAGCCAAGGCACAACTATAGCAAGGGAGGTGGAAATCTCCAATGAAATAAAAGAAAAGACGGATAAACTCTTGGGAGCCTTGAAAGAAAACTGGACTAGGTTGGGCAATACAGGCTTGGATACAATTAGAAACGAGTTTATTAATAGAAACGGTAAATTGGTGATTGAAGCGCATTCCAATCACTTATTTGTGGATAGAAAAGCCCAAGATGTTTTATTGGACAGTATTCCCTGGAATATATCCTTGGTAAAACTCCCCTGGCAAAAAAGACATTTGTTTGTAAACTGGTAACAAACATCCTTATGAAAAGACATGGTTTTAGAAAGTCATCCGTAGGTTTGATGAGTCCTGCATTTCAAAGCAAAGAAAGCAATGGTTTTTTTCGTCGGCAATCGGATAAAAAAGAAGCATTAGTTCCCAATGCAATCAATGATCATTTTTTTGACCCCTTCCTACAAAGAGCAACTGAAGAGAAAGAATCAGCGGATCCGGTACAGAGTAAGGAAGATGCTGAAGATAAGGTAAGCATGAAAGAAAATGCCGAGGAAGAAATAAAAAAACAAGCGAATTCGGAAGAAGAACCGGTACAGAAGGCAGAAGAGGAAGAAGCTGTTCAATCCAAAATAGAAGATAGTTTGCAAAAAGCAGAGGAAGAGGAACAGGTAAGTGCGTCAAGCGAAGAAGAAGAGGCGGTTCAACAAATGTCTGAAGAGGAGGAAGCTGTTCAGTCCAAAACGGAAGAGGAGGAACCTCTTCAAGCAAAAAACGAGGAAGAAGGCATTCAGGCCAAAGAAGATGGATCAAAGGAAATTAAAAGAGGCCAAAGTCAGGCCGATAGCATAGAAAGTACACTTTTTCAAGAAAAGGGTAAAGGCATGGCCCTAGTGCCTGATGTCAAACAAAAGATGGAGAATAGTTTTGATGCTGATTTTAGTAAGGTTAGAATTCACACGGGTCAAAAAGCACAAATGATGTGTAAAAAGATTCATGCCAAAGCCTTTACCCATGGTTATGACTTGTTTTTTGGTCAGGGACAATACCAACCGGAAACCAAAGCAGGAAAACACTTATTGGCCCATGAGCTTACGCATACCATACAGCAGAAAGGAAAAACCAAAAAAACTGTACAACCCAAATTAAATGATGGGCATGATTTTCATCCAACAAGTAGGTTTTCCACCATTGAACTACTTGAAGATATATATGACAATTATACAGTCTTGAAAATCGGCTCTAGTGGAAAAGAAGTAATGCTATTGCAATACGCTTTAATTGGTTTAGATTATCGTTTACCAAAATATGGTGCAGATGGCTCTTTCGGTGGGGAAACTAGCAGAGCGGTAAAAGCTTTTCAAGCAGATATGGGTTTGACTGTGGATGGAATTGTTGGTAGGCATACGATTAGTTACCTTGATAAACTTGACAGAAGAGTGGATGTTGCCGACCCTGAACTACCGATTACCATTGATACTAAAATCAACTTAAATAATGTAATAGCGCAAGCCGGAGCAATTCCTTCAAATACTTTAAGCCCCGTAGATATGGGGAGAGTATTTCCTGAAAATATTGAGGTTAGATTAAAATTGGTAGATGATGGGGCGATGTGGCACCCTATAATTACCGGATTAACAGGTCATTATTCAGTTCAAATAGGTTTGCTTCCGGGAATGAAGGAAGTCACAGGGCCGGGAGGAAACACCACAGAAGATAATTATTGCGATCAGATCAAGGATTTAAACAGTAATGCGCTTTCTTATGTAGATTGGTATATGGAGGATGCTATTTTAGCCCATGAAAGAGTTCATGCCTCTAAAATGCGTGAGACTTTGATTTCACCTGTCGTTTTGAAACCTTTAGAAAAGGCGATAATTGATTTGGCTTTTCCAAAAAATAATTTGGTGTTCAATGAAAAGGTGGCTGAAGTGATGCTGAGAATGGATAAAAGGTTTGAAGATGCAGTTTTTGAAACAGAAATAGCCTGGATAGAAAATTTTATTAATGTTATAAAAGATGACCATGGAGACCCGAAGGGTACCGGTCCTGCATATAGAGAAGGGAAAAAAATTGTAATGCCGATGATTAATAAAATTCGAAAGCATGCAAAAGCAAACAATTGGTCTTCATGTCCGCATGGCAGTACTTAGGATGAAAATGGTTATGAATAATTCTTGAAATGTAGTCAAAAAATGAATTGATGCAAGCAGTTGTATGAGCCACTTTAGTTCCAAATCCAAACTTAATCGAGGGCATTCCTCACAAAACCAGTCTGACCGATTTTTTCAGGCCAAATTAACGGTTGGACAGCCCGGTGATCAGTATGAGCAAGAAGCTGATGCCATGGCAGATAAAGTGGTACAAGAAAAAACGCAAGAAGAAAATGTTCAATCCCAAACAGAAGAAGACATCCAAACCCAGTCTATTGCTGAGGGGCTGACACCTTTGGTACAGAAAAGCACGAGCAACCCTGACTTACAAACGAATGAAGAAGGTGAAGATCAACTTTCTTTGGAGGCTGAAGAGGAGGGAGCCGAAGAATCTGTACAAATGAAAAAGGAAACAGAGACAGGTATTCCACCGGGTTTTGAACAGCAACTTAATCAAAATTCCGGGGGGGAAGCAATGGATCAAGAAACCCTATCGGGTATGGAGCAATCCTTTGGTGCAGACTTTAATGAGGTTAGGGTACACACAGACAGCCAGGCAGTACAGATGAGCCAAGACATAGGCGCACATGCCTTTACCCATGGTAATGATATTTATTTCAATGACAACCAATACAAACCTAGGGAAAATTCTGGACAGCACCTTTTAGCACATGAATTGACCCATACAATTCAGCAAGGAAGTAGTCCCGCGATACAAAATAGTACGATCCAAAAAGAAGGAGAAGAGGAAGCAGCTCCAGAAATGGAAGAAGAAACCGGAATTCTCGACGAAAGTGCCAAGACCATTACCTTTGACAAAATACCAATCCCGGGCTTTAAGTTGCAAGACCATAGGGGAACATTGTTTAGTAGCAAGGCACCGCTTAAAAGGAAAAACAATTATTTACGAGGCAATACGAACCAAAGGGATGGGGTTTGGAGGGAAGAAATTAGCACGGCAAATATAACGACGAAGTTAAATACGCTTTATGAAGAACATCATAAAACACCCCCTACGTCAGATACTACTCATGTTTTTAAAGCAAAAACCAATGGTCGTGGTGTAAAGCCAACTTTTATCGGTGGGATAGATGTTATTTCAAAAGAATTAACTACTCCAGGTTGGGGGAAAGATAAAAGTTATAGGAATTTTCATGTGGACCATATTGTGGAGCTACAGTTGGCCAACTGGAACACTGCAACTTGGCCCAATACTCTCGATAACATGGAATTGTTGGATGCCAGCAAAAACACTTCTAGTGGTTCTGTAATTAAAGGTCAAATTACTGAAAAACTCAATACTTTTAGAGAAAGACATGGGGCTCAATATCCCGGTGGGGATGCCACCTTTAAAAATAATTACACCTTGGTTTTTAATCAGGCAGATGCTTTAGCAGGAGGAGATGGAAACGCCACCGAAAACGAATTTTGGACCAAAAATCAAATTGAAAGTGGAGATCATTTAGAGCCCATAGAAGTAGGCAATTTAGCAGATATAGGTAGTGAAGGGGAGGTGCGTATCTTTCCCAATGAATCGGGAGGAATAAGCAAAAAGTTTGTATGGACAGGAGAGGGCAGCCCTGTTAGGTCTTCTGAGAAAAACTGGTTGGGAAAACCCTTCAGAATTACTGCCAAGCAGTTTGTTACAGAAGGTGAAAATGTTGAAAACACAGAAAATCTTGGCAGCATCTCAGTAAACATACCCTCATCTGATAAAACATGGGCTCCATGGCCCGAAGACAAAGTTTTTCCAGTTAAACGCTACCCCGGCTCAAAGTATGCGGGATACCTTACCAAACAATCCATTAAGTCAGGTTTGTATGGATTGCGTATTAAGAAGGCAAGTCCCGTGGAAATCCTTGAGTTGGATTTATTGCCTACAGGTATAGAGGCCTACGGGCAGATACTTCCCAGTATTCCCATTTTCGAAGGCAGCCCTATTGAACTATTTATTTCCAATGGAGAAATTCGGGTATCAAAAACCTTTGCCATTGAAGAAATCAATGTTCCGGCTCCTTTTGAGATCAGTGATAGTTCATTGACAATTTTTGCAAGTTCCAGAAATGGCTTAGGATTGACCGGCCAAACAAATTTTGCCATCAATCAGGTAGGTGAAGGTCATATTAGCGCTACGGCATCTACTGCTTCAGGGTTTGAACTTGAGGGGGCATTTAATTTTGATTCTGAATTATTTGATCCGGCGGAGATCAATATGGAATACAAGGAAAATATTTGGACCATAGGTGGAGAAATAGGAATTCCGGAAGGCAAATTAAGGGGTATCAAATCCGCAACCATTACGGCCAGTTACAGTGAAAACAATTTCTCTGCAACAGGTGAAGCGGAATTGGATGTTCCGGGGGTAGAACGGGGTAATATGGCTTTCAATTTTGGAGAGGACGGTTTTTCTTTCAGTGGAGATTTTGACTTAAATAGTGATATACCGGGGATTACCGGAGGAAATGTTGCTGCCAGTGTTGCCAAACCTGCAGGAGCGGAGAATTATGAAATAATGGTTACCGGAACCGCTAATCCGGATATACCGGGAATTTCATCCACACTGACCGTAACCTATGAAAATGGTGCGCTAACCATAGAAGGCTCAGCTGCCTATAGCCGAGGTATGCTGAGTGGAACAATAGAAGTGGGAGCCACCAACCGAGCCATTGGTGAAGATGGTCAACCAACAGGTGATCCGGATGAGACCATGCGGGTGTATGGTGGAGGGGAGCTTACCTTACAACTTACCCCATGGCTCGCTGCAACTGCAGGAGTAAGGTTACTTCCCAATGGGGAAATAGAGGTAACAGCCAGGCTGGCTTCAGAAAGTTATGAAGTTTTCCCAAGAAAAGAATTCAATAGGAATTTGTTTAGGGCGCCAACCATAGAAATTCCTTTGTTTGCCATTCCCATAGGTCCACGAAGTATAGGTTTGGTAGCTCAAATTGGAGGTGGTTTGGATTTTACCGCAGGATTTGGACCGGGAGAGCTCAGAGAAATATCAGCTGAAATCACCTATAATCCTGAAAGGGAGGATGAAACTACCATCAGCGGTCATGGGGAGTTTGGCATTCCTGCAGATGCAGGACTTACCTTAAGAGGAGACTTGGGATTGGGAGTAAGTGTAGCCATAGCTAGCTTGACAGGAGGTATAGAGTTAACCGGGGAATTAGGTTTGGAAGGAGAAGCGGCAGCTGAAGTAGATTTAAATTGGGGACCGCAAACCGGCTTGTCACTAGATGCAACCGGAAGGATTACTGTAAATCCTAAGTTTATCTTTGAGGTAAATGCCTTTGCCAGAGCAAGTCTCGGTGTAGGACTTTTGTCTGTATCCGAAACATGGCGGCATAACTTGGCCGGTTTTGAATGGGGTCCTGATATACAATTTGGATTGGTGTTTCCCGTCAATTATCGTGAAGGAGAACCTTTTGATATGTCTTTTGATGATATTGAAGTGATTTACCCTGACTTAGATATTGTAAATATGGGAAAAGGACTTGCACGAGATATAAAAAACGATTTATTCGATTAAATGAGTATTATGGAAAAAGAGAAGGCAATTGCCTTGAACAATGAGGGGGCCAGACATTTTTTAAATCAATCTTTTGGTAAGGCAGAGGAATGTTACCTTAAAGCCTACGCTATAGACCCGAAAAATACCTCCCTATTAAATAATATGGGACTTTATTATCAGCAGCAAAAATCCATCGACAAAGCCATAAGCTTTTTTGAAAAAGCAATAAAAATAACCGTCAAGCCTCATTTCTTGGTTAATTTAGGAAATGCCTTGTCCATGAAAGGTGATTTTGAGTTGGCATGGAAAAAGTATTTTGAAGCCAGTGAGCGGTTTCCTGAACATGAAAATGCAAAAATTGGCATGGCCAAGTTGGCTACACATATTAATAAATTGGATCAAGCGGTTCAAATATGGCAAAACATCATAGCTTCCAATCCAAACGAACAGTATAAGATTCATCTGGTAAAGGTTTATATGAAGAAGCAGGCTTGGGAAAGAGCCATCCAATTATTGAATACCATGGATTTGAATAGCAAAGAAGCTAAGCTATGGTTTTTAGCGGGACAATGCGAAATGCAGTTAAAAAATTTCGGGTTGGCCCTTAAAGCATTTAAATCAGCATTAGCTGAGGAGCCGGACAATACCAGTTATCGACATTATTTGGCCATGACTTACCTCGGTATGGGGAATGTGGAAGATGGATTGGATCAATTGATGAAAAATGAACGGTTGGCCCCAGAAAACCCAGCCATATTAACAGATTTAGCTGTAGTATATTTGAGTAAAGGAGATTTTGAAGCAGCTTCAGGCTATCTCAACAAAGCATTGAATTTTGCTCCGAATTTTGAAAAGGCCTTGTATTACAAGTCTCAATTGAATCAAATTAATTCTGCCCGACAAAAACAAAATTGATAAACAGTAGGTATTTCTAAAGATTTATGAAACAATTGTTGATTTTTTTGGAAAAGGTGATCAAGAGCAGAATGGACCATGAACTTGGGAAAACGGAAACACTGGCAAAGCCAAATCTGGATTTGTTCTTTGATTCGAATGACTATCTAGGAAAAACAATCAAAGCACTCGATATAAAGAACCAGGAGTTGTTGCTGTTATCATTGGCGATGGTACCCTATATCGACCCTGGATTTTTGAGTAAAATGGTTCAGGACTACTTTCCCGAAGGGACTTCTCTACCGGAGTTTGGAGGCTATAAAACAAAATACCATAGGGGAATTATTCCTACAGGAGAAACCCTCATGTATCTTCTGGCAGGGAGTGACCCTGACTCCAGAAAGAAATATTTTTCAATATTCAGAGATTCCAGATTATTAAAGGAGGGGCATATTATTCTTGGAGAGGCAGCTGAAGAAGAACCATTTTATGCTGCCCCTTTGTATCCTGATCCGGAATTTGCAGATAAAATTTTAATGGAAAGCATTAGGCCTCCAAAACCCAGCCCCAATTTTCCTGCAGAAAGGATTCAAACCGACCTAGACTGGGAGGACTTGGTTTTGTCTGAAAAAACACTAATCCAAATTAGGGCATTGGAAGACTGGCTGACTTATAATGATCGGCTTATGGAAGAATGGGGTTTGAAAAAAAGTGTAAAACCAGGTTATAGGGTTATGTTTTTTGGCCCTCCGGGCACAGGAAAAACTCTTGCATCAGGTTTATTAGGGAAATATACCGGTAAAGAAGTGTACAGGGTAGACTTATCTTTGGTGGTTTCAAAATACATTGGAGAAACAGAAAAAAATCTTTCCAGGCTTTTTCAAAAAGCATCCGGTAAAGGATGGATCTTGTTTTTCGATGAAGCTGATGCACTTTTCGGAAAAAGAACCAACCTAAAAGATGCAAAAGACAAGCACTCCAATCAAGAAGTAGCTTATTTGCTTCAAAGAATAGAAGCTTACCCTGAAATGGTAATTCTTGCATCCAATTATAAAAGTAATTTAGATACTGCTTTTATTAGAAGGTTTCAGACGATAATTGACTTTGAGCCTCCCGGTGTAGCTGAAAGGTTGGCTTTATGGAAGCAGTATTTGCCGAAAACGGTAAAGCTTGATGAAAAAATAGTAATAGAAGATTTGGCACGAAAATACCAATTGACCGGTGCCAATATTGTCAATATAATTCAACAATTGGGATTAAAGACTTTGGCAGGAAAACAAAGTCAAATCAATGAAGACTTATTGATCCAATGTATTCGATATGAAATTCAGAAGGAAGGTAAGATCCACTGATTTCCATTTCACCCAAAATTTTTAAGTAGTTTAATCAACAACCACAATGAAAGAAAAAATAAAAGTAGTCCAGCAGCTTTTGGTAGAAAAAGGTTTGTATAATGGAGCAATTGACGGTGATTTTGGACCTAAAACCCTTGCTGCGTTAAATCAGGTAGCAGGTATCCCTCAAAACCTTCCACAAGTAAGAAAAATCACCATGATGATACAGCTAGGGGCAAGGGAGAAAGGCTTTAATTCTGGAGCAATTGACGGGATGTGGGGCCCTCAAACTCAATTTGCCTTTGAAGAATTGGTGTATTTGCAAAAGTTTGGTAAGCCAAGTGATCCTTGGAGACCGGAAGACATAAACCCAATGAATCGATGGCCAAGACAGAATTCAGCGGCTTTTCATGAATTCTATGGGCTTAGGGCTAAAAATCTGGTTACCATTCCTGTGCCTTATGAAATGAAAATTGCTTGGGACATGAGGTACAGGGCAAGAAAGATTACCTGTCATAAAAAAGTAGCGCAAAGTTTATACTTGGTGCTGGAAAATGTTCTCAAAATATATGGGGAAAATGAAATTGACAGATTGGCCTTGAATAGATTCGGTGGTTGTTTCAATAACAGGTTGATGCGTGGAGGGACCCAATGGTCTACCCATTCCTGGGGTGTAGCCTTGGATTTTGACCCGGCGAGAAACCAATTGAAGTGGGGTAGAAATCAGGCCGCATTTGCACATCCTGTTTACAATGACTGGTGGCGATGCTGGGAAGAAGAAGGTTGGGTGAGCCTTGGTAGAAGAAGAAATTATGATTGGATGCATGTCCAAGCCGCTGAAATATAATCTCAACCCATAATCCCTTTTCGAGCTGAAATTTTCCATTTTGCCATAGGCTTTACATATGTGCTTTATGAGAACCAAGGTTAAAGCCCCAACGGGGTTCAATTGAAGCAAAGCAAAAAAACAACAAGCACATATAAGGGGTGGTATGGAAGTATCCGATATTCCACGAATCAGAAGGTGAAATCGTTAGGTTTACCCTTAAAAGGAAATTATTTAAGCTATTAAGGCTCAAAATATTTGATATGCAACTTTGATGTTCTAATTTTAGAGGATAAAGAAATTACTGCAATTGATTTTTATGGATGAAGCATTTCTTTATGCAATGGCAATTTTTTATTTAACAATGGGTGTAATGCATTTTGTAAAACACCGTTTGTTTACAAGTATTATTCCGCCCTTTATTCCTGCACCCAAACTGGTTAATAAATTAGTAGGGAGTATTGAGCTGGGATTGGGGGTTGGCTTGTTCTTTGAAACAAGTCGTACTGAAGCTGCCTATGGAATCATCCTTTTGTTAATTGCGGTATTTCCAGCCAATCTATACATGTACCAAAAAAAGCATTTAGGTATTCCAAAGTGGTTGTTGTTGATAAGACTACCGATACAATTGTTATTAATTGGCTGGGCGTATATGTACACTTAAATTAGAGAAAATTGACTTTTAGTGAATTTAATTTTGTTCCCGAACTACAAGAAGGTTTGGACGCAATGGGTTTTGAAAAAGCAACCCCAATACAAGAACAAGCAATACCAATTATATTGGATGGCAAAGACATTATTGCCACCGCACAAACGGGAACGGGTAAAACTGCTGCTTTTATCTTGCCTGTTCTCAATAAGATAAGCAAAAGCAATGGGAAAGGTGTGAAGGTATTGATCATAGCTCCAACCCGAGAATTAGCCATTCAGATTGATCAACAAATTCAGGGCTTAGCCTATTTCTTAGGTATTAGTTCAATACCTATTTATGGAGGAGGGGATGGAAAGGTGTGGGAACAACAAAGGAAAGCTTTGGAAATGGGGGCTGATATAGTGGTCGCTACACCTGGAAGATTGATCGCTCTGCTAGCAGGAGGTAAAGTGAAATTTGACAGCCTTGAAAACTTGATTCTTGACGAAGCAGATAGAATGCTAGACATGGGCTTTTCAGACGATATTTTAACCATCGTCAAACATCTTCCACAAAAAAGGCAAACCCTGTTGTTTTCGGCAACAATGCCTCCAAAAATCCGACAGTTTTCACAGCAAATTTTGCACAAGCCGGAGCAAATTTCTATTGCCCTTGGTAAAACTGCAAAAGGTGTAAGTCAATATGTTTATCATGTTTTTGATGGCCAAAAAGAAGCATTAGCTAATCATATTCTTAAATCTCAAGATTATCAGGCGGTCATCATCTTCTGTTCCACCAAAGACAAGGTAAAGTCTTTATTTAAAACCCTGAAAAAATCATTTATGGTGGAGGCTTTTCATGCTGATTTGGATCAGAATGAGCGGGAAAAAATCATGTCTGCCTTTAAAAATAAATCGCTTAAAATATTGGTAGC
Source organism: Cyclobacterium sp. 1_MG-2023 (assembly GCF_030546805.1). Taxonomy (GTDB): domain Bacteria; phylum Bacteroidota; class Bacteroidia; order Cytophagales; family Cyclobacteriaceae; genus Cyclobacterium. The sequence continues at coordinate 242,381 of NZ_JAUOPC010000003.1, forward strand.
TACAGATATACTGTCCAGAGGTATAGATGTGGAGGACATTGAATTGGTAATCAATTTTGACAGTCCAAATGACCCGGAAGATTATGTTCACCGTGTAGGAAGAACAGCAAGGGCTGAGAAAAAAGGGAAGGCTGTAACCTTCGTAAATGAGAAGGATAGGTACAAGTATAGAAATATTGAAAACCTTATCGGCATGGAAATTGAGGTATTGCCTAATCCGGAAGATATCGGTGCAGGGCCTGATTTAAATAAAAAGCATGCTAAGAAATCTACCGGAGGTAATAAAGGGTCTTCATCAAATTATAAAAAGAAAAAGCCTTTTAGAAAACAGTCTAAACCTAAAGCAAATAGAAATTCAAATAGCCCTGAAAGTGGAAATCAGGAAACCAAGGCTAAAGCCAAACCCTCAGATGGAAAAGGGAAGTTTCGTGAACGTAAAAACATTAAAGATGGGCTTGATTAATTGATTGTAAAATTAAATCATACCTATGCTTGCATCTGAAAAATCAATATACATAATTGGCGCCGGAATATCCGGTTTAGTGGCTGCAATTGAATTGGAAAAAGCCGGTTATTTCCCGGTGATTCTTGAGGCTTCAGACGGTATAGGGGGAAGGGTTAAAACCGTTGAAGCATACGGTTATTTACTCGACCAAGGTTTTCAGGTGTTGCTCACTTCATACCCCGAATTGAGCAGGTACCTTGATTTGGGTAAACTGAACTTGAAGAAGTTTAAACCCGGAGCAATAATTTTTGAAGGAGGGGAGGATTCTTTTGCTGTACATGATCCCATAAGAAATCCTATTAAGTTGTTTTCCATGGCGTTTTCTAAAGTGGGTACAGTCTGGGACAAATACAAAATGTATTCCCTCACCAAAGCACTTAAAGAGAAGCGTATAGAAGAAATCTTTGACAGCCCCCAGCAATCAACTTTAGCTTATCTGGAAGAATATGGTTTTTCGAAAAGAATTATTCATAATTTCTTCAAACCATTCTTTAGAGGGATTTTTCTCGAAGAAAAGTTATCAACTTCTTCTGCAATGTTTGAATTCGTTTTTAAAATGTTCGGGGAAGGTTATGCTGCGGTTCCTGAAAAAGGGATGGGAGAAATTAGCCAGCAACTTTATGCTCAACTTGAGCACACACAGGTACGGTTTCAAACAAAAGTAACTTCGATAGAAAAAAACACCATTCATTTGGAGTCGGGGAATCAATTGACTGCTGACCAAATTATTATTGCAACAGTTCCAAATGAGATCATTGGTAAAGAAATATTAAAATACCACATGGTTACCAATTTGTATTTCACTTTGCAGCAATCTTTTATAGGTAGGCCAATGATAGGGCTTGTACCTGATGAGGAATACCTTATAAATAACATGGTTTTTATGACAGATGTAAGTAAGCGTTATTCCAGTGATGGGCGAGCACTTCTTTCTGTTTCCATCACCAAGGATATTGAAGGTGTTGAATCATTAGAAAATCAGGTTTCTAAGGAGTTGGAAGCATTGACAGGTATCAATGCCAATCATTTTGAACACATCAAAACTTTTTCGATTGAGAAAGCATTGCCCGTACTTTCAGAAGTTAAAAACACATTACCACTGCAACATGTGAAATTGTATGACAATGTTTATCTGGCAGGTGATTACCTATTAAATGGCTCAATAAATGCAGCCATGACTTCCGGAAGACTTGCAGCCAAGACTTTAATGGCCAATGACGGATAGTAGGGTAGGTCAAGTTATCCATGTTTTATTCTGAATTGCTGAAGAAGAAGGGTTTTAAAAGGCTTTAAATTCTTGCTTGGAAGGTGTACAAATCATGGTAACGTCCCTTGGATTGAATCAATTCATCATGACGTCCACGTTCTACAATTCTACCTTTTTCTATGACCAAAATTTGGTCGGCTTGCCTTATGGTACTTAGTCTATGGGCAATCACAAATGTAGTCCTGCCGGCCATTAGACTTTTTAAACTGGACTGAATAAAATGCTCACTTTCTGCATCTAGATTACTTGTTGCTTCGTCTAAGATTAATATGCGTGGGTCAGCTAATATTGCCCTGGCAATAGCCAATCTCTGTCTTTGACCTCCGGATAGTTTTACTCCCCTTTCTCCAATTACAGTTTCCAGCCCATTTTCAAATTGATCAGTAAATTGATTCACATAAGCAGACTTAACTGCTTCTTGAAGCAATTCCTCAGAAGCATCCGGTCTTGGGAACATGATGTTTTCCCTGATTGTCCCCTCAAATAGAAAATCATCCTGAAGTACTACTCCCAATTGCTTTCTAAATGAATCCAGATCCACTTTACTTAAGTCCTGACCATCTATGCTAACAGTGCCTTGAGTTGGGATTAGAAAGGAAGCAACGAGGCCTGAAATGGTTGTTTTCCCAGATCCGGAGCTACCAACCAAAGCGGTTACGCTTCCCGGTTCAGCAACAAAATCTACCCCTTTTATTATCTCGGATCCGGGATCATATTCAAAATGAACATTGTCAAAAGATACCCTTCCCTTTATTTCCGGGAGCATGATATTCCGGTTAGCAGGATCGGCTTCTAATGGTATATTCATTAACTCCTGTGTCCTGTCTAGTCCTGCAAAGGCCTCCGTTAATTGGCTTCCGATATTGCTCATTTGAAGGATCGGGGCGATCATAAAACCCAATAATAAAGTGAAAGCTAGGAAATCCCCGAAAGTCAATTGGTCTTCCATGATCATGTAGCCACCAATTCCCATAATGCCTGCAGAGGCTAGACCTAATAAAAAAGTCGCCGCACTTGTGACAACACTTGTGGCTGTCAAACTGCTTTTTACATTTAAAAAGAGTTTATTTACTCCCGATTCAAATATTTTGGTTTCCTGATCTTCTGCATTGAAGCCCTTAATTACCCGAATCCCTCCTAAGGTTTCTGTTAATCGGCCTGTAACGTCTGCATTGATTTTACCTCGTTCTCTAAAAATGGGTCGGATTCTTCCAAAGGCTTTCAAAGAAATTACACCAAAAATTATTACCGGAACCAATACATATAAAGTCATCTTAGGACTGATGTAAATCAATAGCACAAGACTTATTATTGAAGTTAACAATCCTCCTACCATCTGAGCTAGCCCTGTTCCTACCAGGTTTCGGACTCCTTCCACATCTGTCATTACCCTGGATACCAATTCACCTGTTTTGGCATTGTCAAAAAAACGTATCGGTAACCTTATAATATGGGCCTGCACTTCAACCCTTAATTTTGCAATAAGGTTTTGGGCTTCAACACTTAATATTTGTGTCAATCCAAATGAGGTTACTGCCTGTACTGTGACAGCTATTACCACGGCTACAATAAGCCATTTAAGCAATTCAAAATTGCTTGATGGAATTACATCATCTACCAAATATTTGCTCGCCCATGGTAAAACCAGCCCGGAAAGCCTACTTATAATAATTAAAACAAGTCCAATGAATATATATTTTCGCCTTGGCCAAATAATGGTTTTAAAAACACTATTTAAACTAACATTACTTTTATTTTTTGCCATAGAATTATTTGAAGAGGGATTGAATTATAAACAAAATTTCACTAAAAACATTCCCTTTGGTGAATTCTATTTGATGATGACTTGTTTAATTTTTTAAATAACTTCTAAAAGTATGGTTTTGCTAAAGAGTTTACCTTTAAAATATAAAAAATTAAACGTCATTCTTTTACTTCCGATTAATTAATCGTAATATTGCAATGAAGCGATGGTTGTACCAATTCCGGTCGATTTAAATTTTAAACTTCCATAAAGTAACCATCGTGATACAATCGAATTATTAAAACAATAAGGATATGAAACTTTCAGAAATCAAACCCCTGTTGACAAAACAGAAAGAATTATTATTTCAATTACCTGATGGATCTTTGGTTCCGGAGCATTTTCATGTAACCGAAGTAGGGAAGGTGGTTAAACATTTCATAGACTGTGGAGGAACAGAAAGAAAAGAGGAAGTGATTAATTTTCAGCTTTGGTCTGCAGATGATTACAACCATCGTTTACACCCGGAAAAGTTACTTCACATCATTGAATTGTCGGAAAAGGTGCTGAAGTTAAATGATACCGAGATTGAAGTAGAATATCAGGGACAGACCATCCAAAAATTTGGCTTAGAATTTAGTAACGATCGATTTTTACTTACAAGTAAACAAACCGATTGTTTGGCCAAAGAGCAATGTGGTATTCCTGAAAAGAAGCCAACATTGAAAATGGTTTCAGCTGAATCTGCTGGGGCATGTACTCCCGGAGGAGGTTGCTGTTAATAGGTAGGCATAGAAAAAAGTCAAATTTCCCTTCATCATAAATTCTTAAAAGGAGATATGGTGAAGGGTAATTTTTTTCTTTTAATGCTTTCTTAATGGAGTCTCGGATTGAACCCTTTAATATAATTGGTCTAATCCCTTCAAAATCTGTGATTATTTATTGCTTTCGTTGATTACAAAAATTGGACTTTGATTAATGGATTTTAAAATAGGGGCAATTATTCTGGTCATGTTTCCTATTTTTGTATAAAATAGTCTTTTGCACCTTTATGACAATTGGAGATAAGATAAAAAATGAAGTTTTTCATTCTGAATTTAACTTTCAGACCTCTAGAAGTAGTGGGCCCGGAGGGCAAAATGTAAACAAGGTAAACTCAAGAGTGACATTGTTTTTTAATGTGCCCAATTCTCAGTCATTAACTGAAGCAGAAAAAGAGCTATTAATGGGTAAATTTCCTAATAAAATGGACAAGGAAGGTAGCCTCCATTTTGATGCCCAATCCTCTAGATCTCAACTGGAAAATAAAAAAACGGCGGTAAAGAAGTTCAATGAATTTCTAGAAAAAGCATTTGAAAAGAAAAAGAAAAGAAAAGCCACTCGACCTAGTAAAGCTGCAAAGGAAAGAAGATTAAAGGCCAAGCGAGTCCGTTCAGAAAAAAAGGCCATGAGAAATAAAAACTTTTAACCTACTACAAACCCTGTTCCCTAAGATCTGCCTATTAAAATATATAAGGCTAAAACTGCTAATGACAGCTTTAGCCTTATTGAATGGTACTTTTTTAATGCTTAAACCAAATCTGACCAACCGAATTTGTCTGGACTCAGGCCCCTTCGGATGTCAGCAAGTCTATTTTTTATTCGATACATGTCTGCATTCTCATCGACAAAAGTTTCAAAGACCTCATCTCTATAAGCAATTTCTTTAATAGGTGAAATTACAGCTGCAGTACCCACCCCAAAGGCCTCTACCTTTTCCCCTGAACGAATTCTTTTCAGAATTTCAGTAACTTCAATGGCTCTTTCTTCAACTTCAAGTCCCAAGTCGGGAGCAAGGTTAAGGATAGAGTTCCTGGTAATCCCATCCAATATACTGTCACTCAAAGAAGGGGTAAGCAAGGTTTTTCCATTGAGAATAAACATGATATTCATGGTGCCGGACTCCTCTATAAACTTACGTTCTTTGGCATCTAGCCATATTATTTGATCAAAGCCATCTTCTTTGGCTTTGATTTGTGGTAAAAGAGAAGCTCCATAATTCCCTCCGTTTTTTGCTGAGCCTGCACCACCTCTTGAAGAGCGGATATATTCTGTTTCTACTTTTACCCTTAATGGTCGGGAATAATAGGCCTTAAGTGGTGAGAGCACTACCATAAATAGATACTCCTGGGAGGCGTCTACACCTAATTTGTTTTCAGTTGCAATGGCAAAAGGTCGAATATAAAGGGCATATTCAGGATCATCAATTACCCATTCACTTTCTTTGCTTAGCAGTTCGCGTATTCCATCGATAAAACATGAAGCAGGCAAGGGAGGCATGGCCATTCTTTCTAGGGAACGGTTCATTCGCTTAAAATGGCTTTCCAATCTGAATACATTGATTTTACCATCCACTGTGCGAAAGGCTTTTAAGCCTTCAAAAACAGTTTGCCCATAGTGTAAACACATGGCCAAGGGGGATAAAGAAATATTTTGAACCGGCCCAATTTTAAAATCTGACCAAGCTCCATTTTCATAGCCGGCTACCAACATCCGGTCAGTTGCCTGTAATCCGAAGGTGAAATTATCAAAATCAAAATCAGGCTTCTGAGTTATCGTTTCGTTCATCATGGGTAATTCTAAATTATTGAAACTTCTTTCTTTTCATTTTAAGAAAAAAGTAATTCTTTTTAACCTATTGAATATCAATTGCTTTTTTAGATGATGATAAAACCGATGCTTTACGGGTTTTTTTAAGTAATTTTTTACCTATAAATAAATAGGCTACTCGATTGTTCTACAAAATCAATTGATTGTGATTGCAAATTAAATAAGAATCTTTGATTGGTTACAGATACAATTTATTTAAATTTGAAGGGTACAGTTCAAAATCTACATTAATGACTTTATTCGAAGAATTGGCTGAGAATTTCCAAAACCTGATTACAAAAAAAACTTTAAAATTAGGTGACAAAATGCCTTCTATTCGAACGGTTAGCAAAGAATATGGAGTTAGTAAAAATACGGTAATTCAAGCTTATTTGCTTTTAGAAAGCAGATCCTTTATAGTTTCCAGACCACAGGTGGGTTTTTTTGTTTGTCAAAGAGAAGACCAAATCTTGCCCATGCCCATGGCAAGTAGCCCCAATGTCAATGGCATGGTAGGGAAAGAAGATGGATTAATTGGCAAAGTCTTTTCTCATTTTGTAAACAAAGACATCACCCAGATGTCTTTGAGTGTGCCTGACGAGTCTTTTTTTCCTGTCGCCAGATTAAATAAATGTATCCAAACAGCTACCAAAACTTTGGGGGCAGGAGGGACTGCTTACGATGATATTCAAGGCAATATGCGATTAAGGAAAAATGTTTCCAAATGGTCCTTTACTTGGGGAGGGAACCTGGGAGTGGATGAATTGGTGACCACTTCCGGGGCCATGCATGCCATTTCCTTGGCATTTATGGCTTTGACCAAGCCCGGTGATCGAATAGGTGTCGAAAGCCCTGTTTACTTTGGCATTTTGCAACTGGCCAAGAATATGGGGCTTAAAGTGATTGAACTGCCTACTGATCCTGAATATGGGGTTTTGCCCAAAGATTTGGAAGAACTGGTTGATAAAATTGACATTTGCTTGCTGGTGAGTAATTTTAACAACCCTTTAGGCAGTTGTATGCCTGATAACAATAAAAAGGAAGTAGTAAAGCTCTTGACTAAACACAATGTTCCACTCATTGAAGATGATTTGTATGGAGATGTATACTTTGGTCAATCACGTCCTAAACCATGTAAAGCTTACGATACAGAAGGGATTGTGTTGTGGTGTGGCTCTGTATCTAAAACCTTGGCCCCAGGCTATAGGGTAGGCTGGATGGCTCCCGGGAAATTCATGAAAGCGATTTTAAAGCTTAAACTATTTCATTCTGTATCCGGGACGACAATTACCCAAGAAGCCATAGGATTATTTTTAGAAAACGACTATTATGAAAAGCACCTCAGGCAGCTAAGGGCAAGGTTATATAGCAATTCTTTGCATTTTATCCGAGCTATCGCCGACTATTTCCCAAAAGGAACTAAAATAAGTAGACCCCAAGGAGGCTTCGTCTTATGGGTAGAATTGGACAAAAAATGGGATACAGGTAAATTATTTGATAAGGTCTTGTCCAGAGGGATAAGCATTGCTCCCGGTAGGATGTTTACCTTGCAAAGTCAGTTTCACAATTGTCTCAGGTTAAATTATGGGCTGCCATGGTCGGAAAAGTTGGAAAAAGAACTAGAATTGTTGGGGCAGATTTTAAAAGAATAAATCTTCTTAAAACCTGCCCATATGGATGTTAAAATTCCTTTTCACCAAACTCACTTTTAACAAATCTGGATTTGTTTTTACCGGGATTAATGGTGTAGCTAAGATTCAATAGTATCATATCTACTTCCAAAACATAGTTGGTAGTGGTGTAAAAAGCATCTTTTCTCCAGGTGGTAATTCTTTGCTCGTTTGTCGGCAATAGCCCCATGTCCATATTTAACCACTGTAAACTAGCGGTGAGTCTGTCTCCCATAAAAGTTTTCTTGGCTACTAGATTAGGGGATAAAAACCTGGAATCTTCCCCTTGAGCTGTTATCCTTTTGGAAAGGTAGTTTAGGGACCATTGCAAACTAAAGGTAGAAGAAAAAGCATAACTCGTATTGGCATTGATGGAATACACCCAGGCTGAATTATCAATGGGGCGATTGTCAAACTCTCCGGTAATTTGATATTGGTATAAATTCCCACCCGCAAATATTTTCCAATTGCTTGTTGGGTTGAGCTCCAGGCCCGCTTCCAGTCCAAGAGATCTTCCTGTGCCCACATTTGAATAAATGCGATTCAATATGGTGTCATTATAAATGGTGTTTACTCTATTTACTAAGTTTTGAACATTTCTATAGTAAGCCGTTGCATAAAAACTATTTTCACCAAAGTTTTTAACAAAGCCCGTTTCCACAAGGTCGATAAATTCAGGCAATAAAGTTGGATCTCCCTGTTCCAATGTCTCGGAATGTTCCCTTTCAGGGAAGGGATTCATTTTAAATGTTGTAGTACGATCTACTCTACGGCTGTAGGCAGCTTTAAAGTTGAAATTCTCGTTTACGTTGTATCGAATATTGGCTGAAGGGTAAGGTTTAAAGAAATCGTAGGTATAGGTGCTGTCAACCGTATTGCCTTTGTCTTTCAAATGCAGTATACGATCCATATGCTCAAACCTTAAACCTGCCGTATAATTCCACTTGCCTTTGTTGCCATTTACCTGACCGTAGACAGCATGTATCAATCTTTTTAAATCTACATTTGAGGAGAATTCAGGAACCAATACAAATTCCCCTTCAGTATTTTTTCTTTCGTAGACAAAGTCCCCCAAATGGTTCAAACTTCTAAATTGATATCCTCCCTCAAATGATCCCCAAGGCTTGGCTTTTGCCTTATAGTCAATTTTCCAACGAACTCCATGCAAAGGATTATCATTGGTATTGTACTCATCTTGGTAGATAAAATCCATATTTGGGTAGCCAAGGTTTCTATTGGTGGTGGGACCTCCCAACATGGTGTATTCGTACAGAAAAGAAGAAGATATGGAAGATTCATTATCAAATATGTGGGAGTAATCTAAACTACCCAAAGCAAAATCACTTTTACGTATCCTCAAATTCTCATTGTAATATTGCATGGTATATAGCCTCTCTCCATCTTGCACAGCATGATTGTCATAATATACAATGTCAGCGGTACGGTCTTTACTTCTGATGCCGCCATAAAAGCCCAGACTGAAATTGTTTTTTTCATTGGGAGTAAACCCTAAAGTAAATCTTCCAGAAAAAGCCTCTTCATCAAATCCACGCTCGCCATCTGATGGGAAATAAGTTGTTATACCATCAATTATGGTGTAAACTTCACCTTCTCTTCGCCCATTGATGTCATTTCTCAAATAACTGGCTCCAAAAGAGAGGTCCCAAGCTTCACTTTTGTGGTTGATAGTGAAATCTGCTCCGTATCTTTGGGGTTTTTCTTTGTTGTTATAGTCTTGAATGCTTGGAAGCCCAAGCCTTGTATTCACTTGAATATAAGTGCCATCTGTTGCTCCTTTTTCTGTAGTTATATTTATAATTCCGGCCTTGCCTTCAGGATCATATTTAGCTGATGGGGCAGTGACTAATTCAATGTTTTTAATGGCATTGGCCGGCAACTGACTGAGAATAATTGAGGGATCAGATTGGACCGGTTTGCCATTGATCATGACCACAAAACCTGTTGCACCCCGAACAGACAGTTCTCCCTCTGCATTAATTGATACCGATGGTAGATTTCTTATCAGATCTATAGCGTTACCTCCTTTTCCCGTCAAAAACTCGGAGGAGGCAAAAACCTGGCGGTCCACTTTGTGCATGGTGGTAAACCGAGAACCGGAAACTTCCACCATGGCCAGTAATTGCTCATCCGGAGAGATTAGCAATGTGCCTAAATTTAAGGCTTTACCTTTCTCAACATTTACAGGGCTAATAATTAAATTTTTATAGCCCATAAATTGAGCGCTTAAATAATATTCACCTGCTTTTAATCCCTCCAAGACAAATGTACCATCGGGTTCAGTGATAGTTCCATTCACAAGGCTTGAATCCGCAGGACTGTAAAGGCCGATACTTCCATACTCAATGGAAGTGTTTTCATTGGCATCGTTTAAGGTCCCTTTTATCAGCGTTTGCGCAAATGCAGCATTGAAAAAGAATAAATAAAATACGATTAGATGGGCTTTTTTCATTTCTTATTTTGTTAAGATGCAAAATAAGTGAGGAAAAGTACTAATCCTGCGGTAGATTTTTACCAATAATGGTGAATTTAGGACAATAATCGGGCACGATACTCCAAAGGGGTTAAAGTAGTTTGAGATTTAAAGAATTTTATAAAGTTGGATGCGTCTGAAAAATTCAGTTGGTAGGCAACTTCATTGACAGGAAGATTGGTATGTGTCAGTAAATTTTTGGATTCTATTAAGAGTTTTTCTTTGATGATTTCAATGGTGTTACAACCAGCTGCTGCCTGACAAATTTGATTCAATTTCCGGCTGCTTAATTTCATAAGGTTGGCATACTCTTCCACAGTCCTCAATTTGATATAATTATCATTGAGTAGTTTTTTTAACCTACTGAACTCACTTACAAAGCTTGGATGAACTTGGTCTTTTAATGCAGGGAGGTAGAGTGTTTTTAAAATAAGTGTATTGAGGTGAGCTGAGAGAAGGTCCAAGGGCTCATTGGCTTTAAAATCTCTATAAAATAGGTTGAGTTGATCCATTAAAATAGAGTTTTGTCGCGGAAGGTTGAATTTATCATGTAATCGAAAAAGATTGTCTAAAGCTGCAGGATATTTGGCAAGTGCTTCCTCCTTAAACATCACCACATAACCTTCAGGGATTTTCGAAAAATCCCAACAGTGGACTTGCCCAAGGTTTAAATAAAAACCAACAGGAGGGCGGACTTCATATTTGATGTCATCAACTACATGGTATCCGGATCCCTGATTTAAAAATATCAATTCATGGTATCCCTCATGCCGATGGGGTTTGGTTGGTTTAATAACAGGCTTCATTTTTGAAACCTTGATCACCAATTCTTTCTCAATTTTATTTTTTTTGCCTATTTCCTTCACTTCTTTTTCCATAGCCCTTGTGAACTTTCTAATTTTTTTCCCTTATTTACATATAGCAAACTTACAGAAGCATTTTAGAGAATTTACCACTTAAATGGGATTTATTTCGACCTAAGAAATTAAATCTTTACCTACCCAAATATTGCCTACGAATTTTTAAACATTTATTAAAGAAAAGTAATTACCTACAAATCAATACTATACAATGTGTTTGTTGATTGTTAGGGTCCAAATTAAATATGAATGGATGTAATCATTTCATTAGGATTACTAATAATTTAGAGTGTCTAAAAATAATATCATTAGCAAAAGATTTAGTTATATAATTGATCAGGTAGGTGGAAAATTTTAAGAAAATAATAGATAATTATATTGTTAAATAACCATTAAATTATTAAAATTTCTTCTTCGAAAAGGAATGCTTAATTGGAAACTAGGAAATGTTCCCATAAATTCGAAGGGTGTAGTGTTATTTATCCTACTATAAATAAAATGAAAGATTCCGATGTACTATTGTTAAAAGCTATGGCCTTGGACAATGTGAAAGCATTCGAAGCCATTTACAATAAATATTGGGAGCTATTAGTGAGGCAAGCTTTCGCCAAACTAGGAGATGTTTCCGAGGCGGAAGATTTGGTGCAGGATATTTTTTTAACACTTTGGAACAACAGAAAATCCATAGCCATTCAGAAAGAACTCAAGGTGTATTTGCTCACTGCTGTAAAATATAAGGTTTATAGGGCCATTTATAAGAGAAAGGTACTATGTGATATTGCCGAGCTTGATGAGGTTCATATGAAATCCGAAGCGCCCAGAATCTTGGAGTTTGAAGAATTGTATGAAAAAATTGAAGTAGCCATTAATAAATTGCCTAAAGGACAAAGAGAAACGTTTAAGCTAAGCAGAATTAATCAACTTTCTACAAAAGAAATAGCTTCAAAATTGCAGATTGCCCCTCAAACAGTACACAATAAAATCCATTTGTCCTTACTTTTTATCCGGGCGGAAATAAAGAATTATCTTTTCGGTTAACCGGTAATTCAAAATAAAATTTTCCCAAATTATATTTTTCTTCTTTCATTATCTTTAATGGATAAAGGTATTGGACATTGTATAGTTAGTTCATTTAAGTTTTTTTAAGAAAAATTTAAAATAATGCCTTTTTTTTAGGTAGTGTTTTAAGTTTTTGTACACTTAGTATATATAGAAGAGATATTATGAATTCCCCAAATCATATTTTGCGTCTTATTAAAAAAGAACTAGAAGGAGATCTAAGTCCTGAGGAAAGATTGATCTTGAATAAATGGTATGAAAATCTTGACGCTAGTGGTGAGGTAGATTTTGATTCCAGAAAAGAGAAAAATTTAAAAAAATTAAGAGCTGCCATAGCACTGAAGTCAAGTTATAAGATTGATTTCAGCTGGATTGGTTGGGCAGCTGCAGTGATTATTGTCTTTATCGGGATGTTTGAAGTTTATAACAATAAATATTCAGACGAACCGGCAGTGGAGACCGTGGTAGAGGAGCGTTTCGAAGAATTTGTAAACCCTCGAGGTGTAAGGCGACAGCTTACATTACCGGATGGTTCTAAGATTTTTTTAAATGGGAATAGTAAAGTGAAAATAAGCAAGCAATTTTCAGCCAATAGGAAGGTATTTCTGAAAGGTGAAGCTTTTTTTGATGTGGAGAAAGATTCGGCCAATCCTTTTGTGGTAGTGACAGAGGGGCTAGAAACTAGGGTGTTGGGTACAGAGTTTACTGTTAGCGCATTTGAAGGTAAACCACAGGTTGTGGCAGTAAAAGAAGGAAAGGTTAAGGTGTCTGAAGCCCAGGAAGGAAAAACTACCGATAGTAATTTTTTAACCGCCAATGAGCAGTTGACTTTTAAGGAGGGAATAGGTTTAGGAAGCAAACAGCGGATCAATCCGGAAAAAAAGTTTGCCTGGATCAACGGTAAGATAATATTTGATCAAACTCCTATCAATGAAGTGTTCACAGTTTTATCTGACTGGTATGGTTTAGAATCTATTGAATTGAGTGATGAAAATATGAACTGTCTGGTTACAGGCATTTATACCCGAATGACCCTTGAAGATATTATGGAATCAATTAAATACGCTACTGGAATTGCCTATGAGATAAACGGAAAACACTTAAAAGTCAAAAAAGGGAATTGCTAAAAGTGGCGCTAGGTCGAAGTAGCGCCACTGTAGAAAAGCAATTCATTTAAAAAAGAATTACATTTAACCATTACAAAATTATGAAAAAAAAGTTACTCATCCTTTTTATGAGGATTACTATGCGGATATTTTCCATTGCTTGCCTATTTTATTTAGGCTTAGGGGTAGGTTGGGCATATAATTCAGATGCCCAAATAATGAAAGAGACCAAGGTCATTCTTTCCCCAGAAGCCGAAACACTGGTTGACATTTTCAAACAGATTGAAAAGCAGACTGATTTTAATTTTGTGTATGAAAATGCATTAAAGAAAGATGTCGTTTTGAATATCGGTCTTGAGAAATCAAATGTTGAAACTATTCTTGAAGAAATTTCAAGAAAAAGCAACCTTGTGTTCAAACAAATCAATCATACCATAACGGTGGCTGATAAATCCATACCGGACGATTCAGACACAGCTCCCGAATTGATGAAAATAATTACGGGTACAATTGTGGATGAGAATGGAAGCCCGATACCGGGTGCCACTATCATGGTAGAAGGTACAAGTACTGGTACTGCTACAGACCTTGATGGAAATTTCTCAATTGACGCACCTTCCGGAGCAGTCTTGCTAATTTCCTTTATAGGATATGAGTCTGTAAAAGTGGAAGTGGGAAATCAAACCAAATTAAGCATCACATTGAATGAAGATGAGTCTGCTTTAGATGAATTCGTTGTGGTTGGTTATGGTTCAGTAGAACGAAGGGAAATTACAGGTTCGATCGCCTCTATCGGTAGACAAGATATTGTGAGTGAACCTACTTATTCTTTTGAAAGCTTGCTTCAGGGTAGAGCAGCAGGAGTTGATGTGGTAGCAGATAGCTACAGACCTGGTGCAGGAGCCACCGTAAGAATTAGGGGCGCAAGGTCTTTGGTTGCAGGAAATGATCCTTTGATCGTAATGGATGGAATTCCTATTGCCGGAAACTTGATGGACATTAACCCTTCGGATATTGAATCCATAGAGATTCTTAAAGATGCCTCTGCAACAGCTATTTATGGTTCTAGGGGATCTAATGGTGTGATTTTGATTACCACTAGGAGAGGTTATTCAGGTGGTACGCAGATTGAATACAGCGCGTTCGCCGGCATTCAAAACATAGCCAATAAGGTTGACTTGATGGATGCAGAGACATTCACTGAAATGCAAAGAGATGCAGCCAGACAGCAAGGCTCTTATACTACCGATGAGGCTTTGTTCTTAGATTGGGAGTTAGAAGGAATTCAAAACGGTGTTGATACAGACTGGCAAGAAGAGGCCTTCAAAACCGGTTTTCAACAAAATCATCAGTTAAGTGTTCGAGGTGGGACAGAAGACACCAAATACGCCATATCAGGCACCTATCTGGATCATAAATCTATTGTTTCAAACAACGATTTTTCTCGTTTCGTAGGTCGATTAAACTTAGATCAGGAAGTCAGTGATCGATTCAGAGCCGGTGTATCTGCTCAGGTAACCACTAGTGAGGAATACCAAGGAGGTGATTTTGGAAGTATTATTCTAAGAAGTCCTTTGGATTGGCCGGAAAGAGCTGAAGGAGCTCTTTCAAGTGAATTTGCAGTTGGAGAGAGTTTCCCAACTTTGGCTTTGGATAGGGATTTGTACATTGATAGAAGAGACAGGACCCGAATCATCACCAATGTGTATGCTGAGGCAGATATTATTGAAGGTTTGAGTTACAGGTTTAATTTTGCGCCGGATTTGACTTATTATGACAGAGGAACCCATACTTGGCAAACCTCTACGGCTAGTGTTGCCAATAGCAAAACCAGCAATATTTTGTATGAGAACATTGTTAACTATTCCAAAGACATAGGTACAGATCACAAAATCCGAGCAACCGGTTTGTACAGTGTACAGAATTTCAGAGAAACAGGTTCAGGTGTATCTGTAAGAGGTTTGCCTTTCGAGCAACAACGTTACCACAATATTGGAACTGCTGAAGAAACTACCTCTAGGAGTTCTTACTTGAGCGAGTGGGCACTTGAGTCATATATGCTTCGGTTGAATTATTCAATGAAGGACAAATACATAGTAACCATGACAGGTAGGGTAGATGGTTCATCTAGACTAGCTGAAGGTAATAAATATGGTCTTTTCCCTTCCATGGCCTTGGCTTGGTTGTTGGATAAAGAAGACTTTATGTCTAATAGCTCAAGCTTTGACGAATTGAAATTACGTGCCAGTTATGGTGATGTAGGGAATACAGGAATTGATCCTTACCAAACCCAAGGAAGGGTTCAGCGTGTAGGTTACGCCTTCGGTGATCAGTCAGTTTATGGATTTCAAAGCGCAGAATTAGCCAATTCAGAGTTGAGATGGGAAAGAACCAGACAAATTGATATAGGAGTAGATTTTTCTCTTTGGAACAGTAGAGTAATGGGAACTTTTGGTGTTTATCAGCAAAGAACCATTGATTTGCTGATGAACAGACAATTGCCGCCAACCTCAGGTTTTGTAAGTACTTTGGAAAACGTGGGAGCTACTAGAAACAGGGGGATTGAGTTCAATGTTTCGGTGGTAAATGTGGAAGCCAAAAGGCCAGGAGGTTTTAGGTGGACGACAGATTTTGTTTTCCATGCCAATAAAAATGAAATTACAGAGTTATACGGAGGAAAAGAAGATGATCCGGGTAACTTATGGTTTATTGGACAGCCTATAAATGTCTATTATGACTGGGAGTTTATCGGAATATGGCAGGAGTCTGAAAGAGATCTTGCCAATTCATACGGTGCAAACCCAGGAGATATGAGAATGAATGACATCAACAATGATGGAAAAATAGGTGCGGATGACAGAGTCTTGTTAGGATCTGATGTACCAAGCTGGACAGGTAGTTTAAACAACAGGATTACTTATAATAATTTTGATTTCGCATTTTTCATCTATACGACTCAGGGAATCAATATTTCCAGTGAGGCAGGAGGAACTTCCCTAGGAGGTATGCTTAACCTTAGACGAGGATACAATTTAAATTCCAGAGATGTGGATTACTGGACTCCGGATAATCCAAGTAATGAATACCCTCAACCTAGGGTGCGTGGTCATGATTATTCTACTGCTATGAGTTATTTTGATGCAAGCTTTGTCAGGGTTAGAAACATTACCCTTGGTTATAGTCTTCCTGATAAGCTTTTGGATCGATGGGGCTTACGTAAATCCAGAATTTACTCCGGAGTACAAAATCCTTTTACTTTCACCTCATTTCCGGGACTTGATCCTGAAGGGGCAAGGGATCTTGATATGCCAAATTACAGAACCATTTTGTTCGGTATTGAACTTGGATTTTAAACCACTAATGTCTAAAAGATGAAATCAATAATAAAATATATACTAGGATTGGCTGTCTTCAGTACCAGCATAAGTTGTGCTGACTTGACAGAAAATATGATTACAGACACTGTTGCTGATGTTCAATTTTCAACGGCAGAAGGATTGGATGAAGCTTTGGTTGGTGCCTATGTGCCTTTAAGATGGTATTATGGTCGTGAACCCGGATTATTGATGAACCTATTTGGAACGGATATGTTCATGGAAGGACAAAGTTATAACTCGGAATGGGACAATTATGGACCTGGCCTAAATGCGTCAACCGTACTTTCTCCATCCGGTGATGTTTTGGTTTGGGAACATTTCTACCAAGGAATTAATTATGCCAATACCGTAATCTCTAGAGCAGATGGTATAGAAGGGATGAATGAAACTACTAAACTTGAGAAAATAGCAGAAGCAAAGTTTTTACGTGCTCACTATTATTTCGTTTTAGTACAGCATTTTGGTCCTATTCATTTGACCTTAGAGGAAACAACAGGAGTAGAATTGGAAGCAAATAGGACTTCTGAGGATGAAGTGTATGCCGCAATTATTGCGGATTTGGAATATGGAATGGAACACCTTCCTTTGGAACAGGTACAATACGGTAGGCCTACAAACGATGCCGCTACCAACCACTTGGCTAAGGTATACCTTACCATTGGAAATTGGGAAAAGGCTTCTGAACTAGCGATTCAGGTAATTGAAGGTGGAAGACATCGATTGTTGGACAATTATGCGGATGTATTCGATCCTTTCAATCAAAGACATGAGGAAGTGATTTGGTCAGTTCAATGGGGAGATGATACAGAAGTTAATAATCCCGGGAATGAACTTCAAAGGTTCTTGGGCCCAAGACAATGGTTACTTCCAGGTCTAATTGGTGATGATATGTATCATGTTGGGATCGCCCGTTTCTGGCCAACTGATTATACGCTTACTACCTTGTTTGGAAATGATTATAGAAATGGTGGCCTACATATTAGAAATGATTCCAGGTACAGCGTGACTTTCAAGGAAGCTTGGTTGTACAATGACGAGCCTAATGTGCCCGAAGGATTTTCTATTGGTGATACTGCTGCTTGGTTTACAAATGATCCTGTTCGAAGGGAGTATACGCAGGAGCAAATTGATGCTGCGCCTTATAGGTTGGTAATTATTGAGGATAGGAATGACGTGTTTTCTCCTACCGTTCAAAAGCATCGCTACCCTTACCTAAGAAACAATGGAAGGGACTATATGTACATGCGTTTGGGTGAAACTTACCTTATTGCGGCTGAAGCATTGATGATGCAGGGCAAGTTAGATGAAGCAACTTCTTATTTTAACATTTTGAGAAAAAGAGCCGAATTCCCGGGTGGAGAAGAAATTCCTTTGATCACACCTGATGAATTGGATATTGACATGATCCTTGATGAAAGAGGTCGAGAGTTGGCAGGTGAATTGCATAGATGGCCGGATTTAAAAAGAACTGGTAAACTTTTGGAGCGAGTGAAAGCACATAACCCGAATGCAGCTCCAAATATTAAAGATTACCATAACTTGCGCCCAATTCCCCAAAGTCAAATTGACAGAACAAAAAATGATTACCCTCAAAATGATGGTTATTAATTTAAACGCTGACCTTATAATCGCATAGCAATTGTAAGTTAGTGTATAAATATTTCCCCCGACTTTTATAAAGTCGGGGGATTTTTTTTAGCCAATTCCGAGTTCTGTCTGTATGCTACCACCTTGGTAAGAAGAAGATTTATGCGAGGGACTGTTTTCCAATATAATTGGATGGTAAAAAGCACATACAAGATGGGATTCTAACGATTTCAAAATCTCTGGACTCAATGGTAAAGTGATTTTAGCATATAATGGATTCCCATTTTTTGGTTTAACTATTCAAGTGTATAGGAGATGCTTTCTTTTTTTCCATTTTTGCTTATTTCCAAAATAACCTTTTTGCTTCCAATTTTAGTTTTAGAGGCTACTTTAACAATTACATCAGAAGGGCTTGTTCCTTTAAAAGGTTCAAGACTTGTAACGAACCTCATACCTTTTCCCTTACCATTCCAACCCTTCTGAAAAGAAAATGCAGGTCGTGGCTCTTTCTTGGTATAGATAAAGGATACTTGGCCTTCCATTGGGTTTAGGTTAAGACCTTCGGTTTCATGTGCTTTGATTGAAAGGTTATAGCCCTCATCAAATAAAGTTTTAACTGCAAGCTGATTCTCATTCATTTCTACTTTTCCTGGAGCAAGTTGAAAATTCAGATCGAGTACTCCTTCCGCATCACCTAAAGCTTCATCGATAATAATAAAGAAGGATTTGTCATAAAAGATCACCGCTCTCCTATGTGCCATTCCTTCATAATTTTGATTTTCCACCACCAGAATATCATGTTTTTCTCCGGGTTTCCATAGTAATAATTTTGGTGCATAATTAATGTTTTCCCCATTTAAAGTAAGGGTTTGGTGTACTTTGCTCTGCCTGAACCAAGCTCTCCCTTCAGGATCACCACTATAAATAAAGCTGCCTGAATCTGGAGTAAGATTTCTTCCCCCTGCATAAAGGGCAAATGTGCCATTGTCCGGTTGACTGTGTCCTCCACCATTGGGACCACATTTTAATACCAAGGCAATGGCTGAAGGATCCCAAGCGCTTCGCATGGAATAGAGCCCACTCTGGGGGAAAGCAAATGCTGTGTTTTCGGGTTTGTTTCCTTCTTTTCCTTCTGTGGCAACATACAGGAAATCTGGTCTGTCAAAGAGTTTGGCCCATGTTTTTAGTTTATTGTAATGTTGTCCTGGACTTCCTGTCCATGCGTCTCCAAATTGAGGAGTTGTACCATCCGGGAATGCAAGCTTCATTGGAACCTCAGTCATTTTTTCAATCATCTTCAGGTAATCTTCAGAAAATAGATCCGCTTTCCCATTCATTTGGGCAAGCTCATAAGTCCGCAGAAACCAACTTATACTCCCCATATGGTAACCAAATGCCAATTCTCTTTGGTGTCCATCAGGATAAACCTGCTCGTGAATCTCATTGTTAAATCGCCTTATTGCCTCTTTCAACCATTGGTCAGCGTCCTTAAATTCAGGAAAGGTCATGGCAATAAAGGCCATTCCTTCAGCTTCCATTAATGCCCAATTACTCCCTGTACTGTATTTTGTCATTAAGTAGTCGGAATGATCATAGATACTGCTCAAAAAGAAAACCAAGCCTTCCGGGGTGAAATTTGAAGAGTGAAGGAAGTAATTGAATAGATGTGTCCACCTGTTACCCCTAATCCCCGCTTCTATAGACCGCCATGGAAGTGGGTGATCTTGGTCTTTGGGGTTTTTTATTACCCAGTCTATAATCTGTTGGTTCCACTCAAGGGCATATTTTTCATCTTGTTGCTCTTTATAGACCTTGCCCATACTTTGCCAAAAAACCATTCTATTCAGTTGCCAAACCCACTCTTTGTCCTTTACAGGTTGACTTTCCCAATCGATGTCCCAGCCTACAAAGTAGGAGGGGTAGGCAGGCTGACCTACCATCACATGTTTTAAAGCATTCTTAGCATGAAGCATGTCTTTTTGGGTGGGTTTGCCTGAGTAGTGGACCTTGTCTGAAGGGTGTATTACCCCGGATCTATTTCGGAAATAATTTAGCAAGGCCCTAGCGGCTACTAAAGGGTTGTCACTATGATTTTTTACCTCTTCTGGTAAATTTAACTTTTGGGTAATTTTATTCCATTTGTCTAGAAATTGACCATCCGGAACAATTGTGGCGATGCCCTTCTTATTGTAACGAATTAAATTATAATCCCATGTTTGGGCGAGTGCTAAAGGAGACTTTATACCCATTTCTCCGTTGGTTCGAATGGTATTTTCAGCTATGGTTATTTGGTCATTTCCATGGTTAAGCTGTTCTAGATACAATCCGTTTCGATCATTTCCTTCAAGAAGGTTGTTTTTTATTTCTATTTCTTGTGATTCGTTGACCTGTACGCCATCTAATTTGTTGCGACTGCTTTCATTACCGCTTATTTTTATGTTTTCACAGAGACTTGCCATAATTCCTGATCCCCATGGAGAATTACTAAGCCTACTCCCTGTTATTGTGACATGTTTGGACTGGAATAGGTGTAAGTTGTGGTGAAGTCCTTTGCCCGGTACCACATTAGAACCATTGTCACTAAAATCACAATTTATGATCCGTACATCTTTGACACCTCTAAGTGAAACTCCATTTTTTGTAAAGTTTCTTACTGTTAGGTTTTCCAAATGTATATTTCGAATTTGTTCAGGGAAATTTGCGGAAAATACCAGCCCTTCTTTTCTTGGGGCAGATTGCCTGGCACGGGCCCTTCTTCCTTGATTGGGGTCATATTCTGCTTCTGCACTTGACCTTCCTTCAATGACAAAATTCTTTAATACTATATTTTTAGAATCAGGCATTTGGTTGCCTATGGTAAGGCCGTTTACTTTCTCTGCTAGCAATAAAATGGTGGATAAACCAAATCCTTCCAAATGAATGTTGCTTGGTAATTTAAGGGTTTCATTTAACACATGTTGACCTTTTCCCAGTAAGATTTTTTGTCCTGAATTAACTGCCTTGTTGATTGCCTTTTGGATGGATTGCCCGGGGTTTACCAAAATAGCATCTCCCTCATGGGAGGTTGTATTTTCTCTTATTGCCCCGGTTTGTTCTCGGGCCTTATTAAGAGGAGCCGTATTTACAAAGGATGGTTCTTTATTGACCGGTGCTTTTTGAGCAACCAAAAAGTCCAAGCCTGAATCATCCCTTGTCAGGGCAATTGCTTTTTGTGTGTTGGGCATTGGGATCCCTTTCACGGTAGAATAGTGGTTGTAAACGGACTCATATATATCCCTGAATTTCCCACGTCCTCTTTGAGAGATAATTCCATAAACAGGTACTTCCTCACCCAACATAAACTTTGTAGTGTATTCAAATCCCAAAGCCAGCCTGTTGTCTGCTACAGCATAAAAATCCACACCTTGTGTCCAGGCAATCTGGGCTGCCTTAGCAAATTCTCCCAAGCCTAGTTGAACATGTGGCCAATCTCTGGTTGTTTCTTGAATTTGACCATTTGGATAAATGTATTTGGTGATACCGCCATTATTTGGCCCCCAGAAAAAACGGTCTACCGCTTTCTTAAATAAATCAGGACGATCAGTGAAAACTCCGATTCCAAGCATGGTATTGATCATGGCTGCATCCCAGTTCCCATTGGCTTCAGTAAAAAAATCTTTGATATAGGGATAAAAGACAGTAAGCATTAATTGCTCAAATTTTTGGATGCCCTCAGGTTCCCAACCTGAATTACTATATCGCAATATTTCTGCTGCATTTAAGAAATGCTGCCCAGTCAATGCGGCAATTAGTTTTGCATCATTGTCGTCAAAATCCCATAGCTGTTCAGACCAAACGTTAATTATTTCAATGGCTTTTGAAGCGTGTTTCCTGTCTTCTGTTATGTACCAGAGTAAAGCTTGTCTATAGGCTTCTTTAGCGCTGGAAGAAAGTTCACGGTGTCCTTGTCCTTTTCTTCCATAAGAGCCTCTTACTACATGTGTGAAAGCCTGAGGCTGAAAATCAGTAGCGGCTTCATTTTTTAGATTTATGAAAGCAGTTTTCCAAGGTTCTTTTCCTTGATCGATTTGTGATTTCATATAATCCAAATCAGCTTGGTTTTGCAAAATACCGGGATGAACAAAAGAGGTAGGATAAATTAAATCAGAGAGGTTTTTATCTTTCTGTGCTAGACTATTAAAACCAATAAAAAATAAAAATGCAAAAATTGCAATTGATGGGCGTAATAATTTCATAGGTTGATTTTGAGCTTTGTTCAAGAACTGAAAATATACGGGTATACAGTCAAAAATGAAAGTGATTTAAGAATGTTTGATAGTGAGCTATTGATAAGTTGATTTAGGAGGTTACATGATCCTATTACAAAACCCGGGTTTAAGTATAAATTTCTCTTGATGGCTATTTTTGTTCAATAGTTCAAATCCTTTGAAACCAAGTGACAGGGTTAAGCCCTGGCTAATACTATTTTTTGTTAGCCCCTTATTCCAAAAAGATAGTGAATTAATTAACTGTTGTTTTGTGAAATAGTAGTGAATTTATTTTTAAATAAATTGTAATTAAAGTTGAATAAATGGTTTAAAAAATATAAAAATAAAATTATTAATGTTAATATTAACGTAATATTGCCTTTATAAGTATCAATTTTATTTAAATTTTTATTTTAAGGTAATTAATTTAATATGAATTAAATGAAGTAGGATAATTATCATTATATGATTTTATCTATTATTAAATTATTTAATCACAAAACCACAAAACAATGAAGGAATCATTACTTGTCAGATGTAGAGGATGCTTTCTCTATACTAAACGGACCTTTGCAAGTCTAATAATTTTACTTGCATATGCAACTATACCTGATGTCGGGTACGGTAACAGTATTGCGTCAAACGACTTAGATGCGATTAATTTAGAGTTGAGGGCTCAAGTTACCGGTACGGTGGTGGATGTAAATGGAGACCCTATACCGGGCGTTACGGTTTCCGTACCTGGGAGTGGGCGGGGAACAGCCACTGACTTGGACGGAAAATATTCCTTGGATGTAGCCGAAGGAGCTACCTTGGTTTTTTCATTCATAGGCTTTGTGTCCCAAAGGATTCAGGTTTCAGATCAAAGCATTGTAAATATAACTTTGTTAGAGGATACCTCTGCACTTGATGAGGTTGTGGTGGTTGGATATGGCACTCAAAAGAGAGAAAACTTGACTGGAGCAGTTTCTTCCGTGAACTTTGATGAAGAACTTCAGAATAGGCCTTTAACCAATGCTTCCCAGGCATTAAGTGGTCAGGTACCGGGAGTTTGGATCAGTCAAAACTCAGGAAAACCGGGAAGTGATGGAGCCCAGATTCGAGTAAGAGGTTGGGGTACATTAAATAATTCAAACCCTCTGATTTTGGTAGATGGTGTTGAAGCTTCAATCAATGAAATCAATCCCAACGATATCGAAAGTATGACGGTCTTAAAAGATGCAGCAAGTTCAGCGATTTACGGTTCCAGGGCAGCGAACGGAGTGGTGTTAATTACCCTTAAGTCCGGGAAATTCGGTGAAAGAACAAGCATTAATATAGGTAGCTATGTGGGCCAGCAAAGCCTTGGCAGGCGGTATAATATTATTGAAAATAGTGCCGAGTATATGGGCATGTGGAATCAAGCCTTGGCCAATCAAGGAGGAAGTCCTCTGTTTCCCGAATCAGTAATCAATGATTTCGCAAACAATAATGACCCATATGTATATCCCAATACAAATTTCTTCGACGAGGTGTTTAGAAAAGCACCAATAACAGAACATAATATTTCCGTAAACGGTGGTTCTGAACAAACGAAATTCTATGTATCCATGAATTATTTGAATCAGGATGGCATTATGTTAAACTCTAAATCCAATCGTTACGGTTTGACAGTAAACTTAGAGACGAAATTAAAGGAATGGCTTACCATAGGGGGGCGTCTTAATGGTATCAAGAAAGCTTCTGAAGAGCCATTCAATATCGGTCGAATGATGTATATCTTCTCTAATGGAGGGTATCCCTTTACAGCACCGTATACAGAAGACGGAAGGTTTGGATCTGTTCAGGCCATTAATAGTAGTGGTAATACAATTGTAGGCAATAGGAACCCTTTGATTGAGACAGCCAATGGTTTATCCATTTCCGAAAACAATTTTTTCAAAATGAATGTATTTGCGAATATTGACTTTACTGATTACCTGACATTAAAGACCAATTTGACCTCTCAATACAATAGTAATTTGGTGGACAAACACAATAATTTAGTTTATGGATATACCAACACAGGGGTAGAAGGCAAAAACCTAGACTACCTTACAATTTTAGAGGCCAGCAGAAGTAATATTCAGAGCAATTACAACACCCTGTTTTCTACCTTGAATTTTAATAAAACCTTTAATGAAATCCATAACATTTCAGCCATAGCAGGAATTCAAATTGAAAGCACAGTCATAAAGGATGTATATGGGAGAAGATCAGGACCTCCCAAAGAAGGTTTGATTCAAATAGATGCAGGAACCGCAGGTTTCCAAGCTAATGGAAACATGAGTGAGCTCAAAATGATGTCCTATTTTGGACGTGTAAATTATGCGCTATCAGATAGGTATTTGTTTGAAATGAATTTAAGAGCTGATGGTAGTTCCCGGTTTAAGGAGGATTATCGCTGGGGCGTTTTTCCGGCATTTTCAGCAGGTTGGAGAATGGGTGAAGAGGAATTTATGAAAAGTCAAAATTTAATTTCAGATCTAAAAATAAGAGCATCTTGGGGTAAGTTAGGGAATCAGAACATCAATTCTTACTGGCCATATCTCGCAGTAGTCAATCAAACGAATGGCCTAAGTTATAATTTTGCAGGAAGTTTTGCTCCGGGGGCCGGAATAACAGCCCTAGTAGATGAGAGCATTGGCTGGGAAACTTCAGTAACCACTGATTTAGGAGTTGAATTTGGTTTGCTAAACAATAGGATTTTCGTTGAGGCAGATTATTTCAGAAAAACTACCAATGATATCATTGTTCAATTACCTATTCCATCCATATTGGGAGGAGTAAGTGCTCCTTTTGAGAATGTTGGAGAGATGACCAATAATGGGTTTGAATTCAATATCAATTACTCAAAATTGGCCACAGATAGGGATGAGTTAGGATACAATATTGGTGTTAACATGACTTATATAGTCAATCAGGTAACCAAATTTAGAGAAAACTCTCCTGACCAATTGTACCTTATCCGTGAAGGTTTTTCTTACCGAGAACTTTACGGTTACAAAGCCATAGGGATTTATCAAACAGATCAAGAAGCTTCAGAACACATGAATGCCAATGGTTACATACCACAAGCTGGAGAGTTAAAATATGAAGATGTAAATAATGATGGGCGCTTGGGTTTTGAAGATAAAATGGCTTTGGGGAATACCATACCTAAATATACTTTTGGGCTTACGCCAAGTATAAATTACAAAGGCTTTGATCTTAGTACTTTGGTAATGGGAATTGCCGGAGCCAATGTATATACGCAAAATGCATGGACTCAACCCTTAGGGATTTCCGGTGGAACAATTACTGAAAAATGGAGAGATGCATGGACTGTAGATAATCCAAGTACAACGGTACCAAGAATATCAATTAGTGATACTTGGAGAAGTGAAGCCTCTTCTTATTGGGTAAGCGATATTTCATTTATTAAGTTAAGAAACGTGCAGCTTGGCTATACCTTTCCAACGGCCATTACCGAAAGGTTAGGTGTTCAAAAATTATATGTCTATGGAAACGCCCAGAATTTAGGTTCAATAGTTTCCAAAGATTATGAAGGATTTGATCCTGAAAGAAACACATTCGATTCAGGGGATAATTTTTATCCACTTCCCAGAATCCTTTCCCTTGGTGTCAATATTAATCTGTAAGCATTATGAAAACGATAAAAATAATTCAAATAAATTTCGTGGTCCTAGGTATGCTCCTTTTAACAAGTTGTGGTGATGACTTTCTTGAAGTGTATCCTACGGATAGGATCACCACTGTATCATTTTGGCAAAATGAAAATGATGTCAAATTGGCGCTAAATGGTATATACAGTGTAATAAAACACAGGGCTGTATATGGTTCCGGTCCAACATTTGATGCCATCACACCTTATGCCTACCAGTGGGCTCATTGGAATGGTTTGGAAAAACAAATAGGAAACGGATCAATTACAGCAAGCACAACCGGCGGTTTGGTAGATGAGCGGTGGACCATGTGTTATAGGATCATCAATTTCTCAAATGATTTTATTGCCAACATAGAAAATGTGGCGCTTGAAGCAGATAAAAAAGCGACTTATTTGGGAGAAGTCCACTTTATTAGAGGGCTTGCCTATGCATTATTGGCAGAAACTTATGGTGGTGTACCAATCATTCTGACAAAATTAAATACAGAAGAAGTTACCTCTTTAAGTAGAAACTCATTGGATGAAACCTGGGCTCAGGCAATTTCAGATTATGACTTTGCGATACAAAATTTAGCTCCTGTTAGTTATGAATTGGGTCGGGCTACAAAAGGAGCTGCCTTGGGGATGAAAATGAGAGCTTACTTGTACCAGAATAAATATACAGAAGTATTGCAGGTTATAGATCAAATAGATGCGTTAAACATGTATGACCTTTTCCCTAGTTATGAAGGGCTTTTTATGGTTGACAATGAAAATAATGAAGAGGTATTGTATGACATTCAATACATGGCAGGTGAGCAAGGTCAGGGTAATTTCTTTGCTTGGTTAGCACTTCCAGGTGGAGTTGCCGCTGCAGGTGCTAGTGATCCAGCACCAACTCAGCATATTATTGACGAGTACGAAATGATAGATGGTTCAGAAGTAGATCCTAACAATGAATTTGCAGGAAGAGATCCAAGATTGGATTTCTCTATACTCAGACCTGGAGCAACCTTTGAAGGAATGTTATACCCCTCTGAAGTTCCCAATCATACCGGACAAAGAGTTGGGTTTGGCTTACGTAAAAATGTAGGAGAAGGCATTGCCCTACTAAGCCCAAGGGTTTCTCCTTTAAACTTTATTGTGTTGCGTTACGCCGATGTTTTATTGGCCAAAGCAGAGGCACTTATCGAGACCAACCAAGATATTCCAGAGGCGATAAATATTATCAATCGAATCAGAACTGAACGTGTTGATGTTAAAATTACTTCTTTGTCCACAGGGCTTTCTCAAGAGGAAGCAAGAGAAAGGTTGAGACATGAACGTGTAGTTGAATTTTTTGGTGAAGGGATTTTATGGGCAGATATAAAGCGATGGAAAATTGGTCAGGACATTTACCCTGTAGACATTAAAGCTGCTGATGGAGGCTTGATTGAAGTTAAGTTCCCTAACGGGTACGAAGATAGGCATAACCTGTTGCCAATTCCTGACAATGAAATAGCGTTCAATGAAAATTTGGAACAAAATCCTGGTTGGTAAGCAGAATTGTTTAATAAAACTTGATTATTAGGCTGATAAAAGGAATGTCAACTGATTGTTAAGTATTTGAAAAATGTCATGACCGAAACTTTTGTGGATAGCCCTTACAAACACAAATATTTCAGGTCATGACATTTTCATTAATTTATATAAAGGCATTTCGTATATTAGAATGAAAAATTTTGCCAACTGAGTAAAAGATGAACAAAAACCTTTTATTAAAAATATCTTTTCTTTTAACCATTGTTTTAGTGGTTGTTTGGGTCATTCCATTTAATAAAACCATTGAATTTTCAGAGGAAATAGAGAAAGAATTACCTGATAATGTAGACTTTAATTTACATATCAAGCCGATTTTGTCTGATAGGTGTTTTGCTTGTCACGGACCTGATGTGAATAAAAGAGAGGCAAACTTACGTTTGGATGTGGAGGCAGATGCTTTGGGTTTGATAGGAGAAAATAAGGATCATTATGCCATAGTGCCCGGGAAACCATTAAAAAGCGCAGTCTATGAGCGTATTGTAACAGAGGAAGGGGATTTGGTAATGCCTCCAACAGATTCGAATTTGAAACTTTCTCAAACGGAAAAAGCACTAATTACACGGTGGATTGAACAAGGAGCAAAGTATAAACCCCATTGGTCATTTATCCCCCCAAAAAACCAAAATCTACCAAATCTTAAAGATTCAGCACGCGCTTGGGTAAAAAATGAAATAGATTATTTTGTTTATGATAAATTGGCTGCCAACGGTTTTCAACCTTCAAAAAGAGCGAATAAAGAAATACTTATCCGAAGGCTTTCATTTGATCTTACAGGACTGCCACCAACAGTGGAAGAGGTGGAAAGTTTTTTAGCAGATACTTCTTCACAGGCTTATATGAAAATGGTAAACCATTTTTTGAATTCACCCCATTATGGAGAAAGACTGGCTTCTAAATGGCTAGATTTAGCAAGATATGCTGACTCCAATGGTTATCAGGATGACGGAATGAGAAATATGTGGCCTTGGAGAGATTGGGTGATCAATGCATTCAACAAAAACCTGCCCTATGATGATTTTATCCTTTGGCAATTGGCAGGTGATTTATTACCTAACCCAAGTTATGATCAAATTTTAGCAACCGGCTTCAATCGCAATCATCCCCAAAGTCAGGAAGGAGGAATTATTCCGGAAGAATACCGTGTTGAATATGTTGCTGATAGAACCAATACCTTGGGAAAAGCTTTTTTGGGATTGTCTACGGAATGTGCAAGGTGCCATGATCATAAATATGACCCTATTTCTCAAAAAGAGTACTTTCAATTATATGCTTTCTTTAATAATATAAATGAAACGGGTCAAGTACCTTACGTAGGGGATGCAAGTCCTACCTTAATACTAAAAGATGATATAGAGGTCGAGGAAAAGATTGCCTACCTCAATGAAAAAATTAAAGAAAAAGAGATTGCAATCAATAAGGTTAAAAATGAAGCACTTAAATCCTTTGAAAGCTGGGTTGCAAACCTAGGTTCAAAAACCAATTCTTCACCAAGAATTATAGGTGAAATAGGCCATTACCCACTTGATAAACCTGTGGACAACAAATTCAGTAACCTTATCAATAAGTCCAATCCAGCTGATATGGTGGTAATTCAAAAGGACAAAGAAATTATAACGGTAGATGGTAAATTTGGTAAAGGTATCCAGTTGGTAGGAGACAGTTATGTTGACTTGGGTCCTGAAATAGCTTATTTTGAGCGGAGTGATCCATTTACCATTAGTTTATGGTACAAAGCCATTGAAGACAGTTTAAATGGGCCTATTTTTTCAAAAACAGGAGGCTTTGCGAATGGTTTTAGAGGATATGAACTTTTGATAAGAGAGGATGGCAGCCTTACCGGTCTAATGAGTCATACTTGGCCTGCAAATGCCATTGAAGTGCATACCAAAGAGAAGGTGCCACTCGGAGAATGGGTGCACTTGGCCATGACTTATGATGGTTCCAGTAAAGCTTCAGGATTGAAAATCTTTATGAATGGAAAACCTTTACATGTTAAAGTAATAACAGATCACTTGAAGCAGAGTATTTTGGCTTATGGGAAAGAAAAGAGAGGAATTGGGCACCCCGGTAATTTACAAATCGGTAAAAGAGGGACAAATTTTGCAGAAACTTTGGATAATTCCCTTGTGGATGAAATCCGAGTTTTTGATCGCGCATTAACAACCATTGAAACCCAAATTTTAGCAGGGTTGCCTGATCCGATTTTGGAAAATAAAAGAAAAGGAAACCTTGCTGAATTACAGGAATATTTTTATGCTGTAATCAATAAACAAAACAGAAAACAAGAAAGCGATTTACACCATCTTAGAAGAGAAGAGAATGCGTTGGTAAGTGCCAAAGGGGAAGTCATGGTAATGAGGGAGAGAAGTGAGGAGAGGGCAACCTTTATTTTGGATAGAGGCGTTTATGATGCGCCAACTGAGCAAGTATTTCCAAATACACCGGAAGCTCTTTTGGATTTTCCCGATTCCCTACCAAAAAATAGATTGGGACTGGCCAAATGGTTGTTAGGCAAAGAAAACCCTTTAACTGCCAGAGTAATTGTCAACCAATATTGGGAAATGATTTTTGGTCGTGGGATAGTGGCTACCCCCGATGATTTTGGAAATCAGGGAGAGTTTCCCTCTCATCCTGAATTATTGGATTGGCTTGCCCTTAAATTTATTGAATCAGGTTGGGATCTCAAAGAATTGATAAAATTGATGGTAAGTTCAGAGACCTACCAGCAATCTTCAGTTCTAATGGACCATCATAGGGAAAGAGATCCGGCAAATATTTGGCTATCAAGAGCCAACTCCTCCCGTCTGCCGGCAGAAATGGTAAGGGATCAAGCCCTGCTATCGAGTGGTTTGCTGGTTAAGAAAATTGGAGGTGAAAGTGTTAAACCGTACCAACCAAAAGGGTTATGGCGTGAGTTGACAGCAACTTATGCCAATGAATACATTCCCGATACAGGTGAAAATTTATACAGACGTAGTCTTTACACCATTTGGAAACGGAGCTCACCTCCGCCGGCGATGATCAATTTTGATGCTTCAGATAAGTATGTGTGTATTATCAAGCGTCAAAACACCAATACACCTCTGCAAGCATTGGTACTAATGAATGATCCTCAATACATGGAAGCGTCGAGGGTTTTGGCGGAAAAAATGTTAACAGAAGGTGGAAATAATACTTCTGATCAATTGAAGTATGGTTTTAAAGCGATAACCAGTAGAAATCCTGAAGCAAGTGAGTTAAGGGTTTTAGAGAAACTGTATCAAAATGAACTTGAAGAATTTATAAAGGCTCCACATGATGCCGATAGCCTACTTCATGTAGGGGAATATAAAAGCGATGTTAGTTTATCGAAAGAAAAATTGGCTGCATTAACCTTAGTCAATTCGACCTTAATGAATTTTGATGATGCCATTTACAAACGGTAAATAGGCCTATTTCAAAAAAACATCTTAGCAATAATGAAAGAGTTATTGAATATAAATATAACTAAATGAGTTTATTACATAATTCAAATATTGACCGTCGGCAATTTTTAACCAAAACGAGCTTGGGTCTGGGGAGTTTGGCTTTGTCGTCTTTATTGGATCCCGGGAATCTTTTGGCCAATATTGGTGGTAGCAATTCGGCAGGGCTAGGTAAGCTTCCTTTGGTTCCAAAGGCCAAACGTGTGATTTACCTTTTTCAAAGTGGAGGACCATCTCAAATGGAACTATTTGATTATAAACCATTGCTTAATGAACGGTTTGGGCAGGAATTACCGGCCTCAATAAGGGCTGGTCAGCGATTAACGGGCATGACATCGAGTCAAAACTCCTTCCCACTTGCCGGGTCGGTATTTGATTTTGCACAATACGGACAAAGTGGGGCATGGGTGAGTGAATTGATGCCCCACACCGCCAAAATTGTTGATGAATTGTGCTTTGTTAAGTCCATGCATACTGAGGCGATAAACCATGATCCTGCCATTACTTTTTTTCAAACCGGATCTCAATTAAGTGGTAGACCATCCATGGGGTCTTGGGTCAGTTACGGTTTAGGAAGTGACAATAAAAACCTTCCGGAATTTTGCGTTTTGCTATCTAGGGGAAAGAATGGTGGACAACCCTTGTACGCCAAACTGTGGGGGAGTGGCTTTTTACCTTCACTGCATCAAGGTGTACAGTTTAGGTCTGGAAAAGATCCGGTTCTTTACCTTAATAACCCAAATGGCCTAAGTAACAAAAGCCGACGAAGGATGCTGGATGCTTTAAAGGATCTTCATGAAATAAAATATGATCGGGTAATGGATCCGGAAATCAATTCAAGAATTTCTCAATATGAAATGGCTTATCGAATGCAGTCCTCTGTACCGGAAACAATGGATATTTCCAAGGAGCCGGATTATATATATGATATGTATGGTCCAGATTCAAGAAAACCCGGGACCTTTGCTGCAAACTGCCTCTTAGCTAGGCGATTGGCTGAGAAGGACGTGAAATTTATACAGTTATACCACCAAGGTTGGGATCAACATGGTAATTTACCACGTGACATTCAAATCATGAGCAAAAGTGTGGACCAGGCAGGAGCTGCTTTGGTAATGGATTTAAAACAAAGAGGGTTATTAGAAGATACTCTTGTCGTTTGGGGTGGTGAATTTGGTAGAACCAATTATTCTCAAGGGAAATTGACAGTAGATAATTATGGTAGAGACCATCACCCAAGATGCTTTACCATGTGGATGGCAGGTGGAGGGGTAAAGAAAGGGGTTACCTATGGCGAAACATGTGAGTTTGGTTATAATATAGTAAAGGATCCTGTTCATGTGCATGATTTTCAAGCAACCATGCTTCACCTTATGGGTGTGGATCATGAGAAATTAATTTTCAAACACCAAGGTAGAAGGTTTAGACTAACGGATGTAAGCGGACACGTTGTCCATGATATAATTAGTTAATAAAAGGAATGTATTGAAACATAGTGTATTGATAAACAAACCCACTCAATGACGAACTTAGAAAGAAGGTCTTTTATTAAAGGCGCGGCAGCAGTTTCTGCCATTACGATTTTGAAACCAAGCACTGTGTTTGGCACTAAAGCAAATTCTGCCATTCAACTTGGTATAATCGGATGTGGAAATAGAGGAACTTCTGTAATATCTGCCATGTCCAAGTATACAAATGTTAATATCATGGCCATGGCAGATCTCTTTGATGACCAACTGCAGGTAGCCAAAGAAAAGTTTGATGGGTTAAATCAAGAAAAGGGATTTGCAAAAATTGATTCAAGGAATATTTACCAAGGTTCCAAAGCCTATTTGGATTTACTTAATAATAAAAAGGTCGAAGCAGTATTAATTTCATCTCCGGCTTACACCCATCCTGAATTTGTTGAAGCAGCAATCGCTGCAGGGAAGCATATTTATTGTGAAAAGCCGGTAGCAATAGATGTGGAAGGTGTCAAGAGAATAGAGAGGGCAGGTAGCTCCATAAATGGGAAGTTAAGTATGGTTGTGGGGTTCCAGATCAGACATGCTACTGCTTACCAAGAGATGGTCAAGAGGGTTCAAGAAGGGGCTATAGGTGATTTAGTGACAGCTCAGCTGTATTATTTGGCTTCAGGACTACCCCTTAAACCAATAGATAATATGTCTAAATCTGAAGCCATGATTCGGAATCAATTTCACTTTAGAGCATTGTCTGGTGGAATCCTTTTGGATCAAGGAATCCATATGTTGGATGTTTGTAGCTGGGCCCTTCAAAAGAAACCTATTTTGGCTATGGGAACAGGAGGTCGAGACCATAACAATGCTTTTGGTGATGCATGGAACAACTATCAAATAATATACAAATACCCGGATAATATAAGGGTGAGTTTTCATTCAACCCAATTAGGACCGGTTTTTGGAGATGTTTGTGCGCGTTTTATTGGAACCAAAGGCATTGCAACTGCTCATTATAGCGGAGGAGTATTTATAGATGGCGAGCAGGCCTGGGATTCAGGTGTGTTAAGACATGAAAGCCAAGGTCAAGATCAAAATCAACAAGCAGCCGGAGTATTTACCTCAGCTTTGCACGATTCCAATGAGAACAAAGTCAAAAGTTTTATCGGAAGTATACGTTCGGGTAATTTTCTAAATGAATCTGCTTCTGGTGCCGCATCTACTTATACAGCAATCCTAGGTAGAATGGCCGCTGAAAATGGGGAACAAGTTTCTTGGGAATCCATGCAGCATTCCAATGAAAGCATAGACCCAAATTTGAATTTGCCTCAATTTGATTGACTTAACTTTCAGTCAATCGGTGCTTTAAGGAATTGGGACAGGTGAATTAATATGCTTTGTAAGCATGAGACCTGCTACGTTAGCAGTGAATGTCAATGCAACTTCAAGGAAGTTGTATAATGATAAATGCTTGCCTATAATATCTTCTAAAAGTGTAATAAATTCTGTTTTGGGTTTAATTGAATCAATGGGTTGAAGTAATTTTTTCGGAAAAAAATAGTTGATACCACACGATCTGATGGTATTTATATGGAATAGGGCCGTAATTATATTTTTGGATAGTTTCCATATCAATAAAAGTAATATGATGTTTGATTTGAAGCCTATGCTTTTGTAAAAGATGAGTTTTAAAAATGTATATGCATTTCATCGAAGTGAGATTTAAGTACCGTTCTTCCTTAAATTGGGAGACTTGACCAAAAAATAGGTAAGGTTTAGCTTTCACACCACGGGTTTTGTCAAAAAAAAACTAATTTTGATAATAAGGTGAAAGTTAAAATGCCATTTTAGTCAAATTGGCAAATGTCTTGGAAGCAGTAAGAAGAAAACAGTATTTTTATTAATAAAGCAACAATTAGTTAATAATTAAGGCGAATAATTATATATGAAGAAATTTAACTCAAGTAAAGTGTGTTGGGGAGTGATTGGAGCAGGGAGTGTATGTGAGAAAAAAAGTGCCCCAGCCATGAATAAAATAACTGATTCATCGGTGATAGCTGTGATGCGTAGAAATGCAGAAAAGGCAAAGGATTACGCTGAAAGGCATGGAGTTCCAAAATGGTATGCGGATGCGGATGAATTAATCAATGATCCGGAGGTAAATGCAATTTATATTGCCACCCCTCCCAATTCACATTTGGAACTAACCAAAAAGGCTGTTGAAGCCGGGAAGCCGGTTTATGTAGAAAAGCCAATGGCAAGGAACCATGAAGAGTGTTTGGAAATGATCAAAATTTGTGAGGAAGCCGGTGTACCGCTTTTTGTTGCCTATTACCGGCGTACCCTTCCGAATTTTTTAAAAGTTAAAAGTTTAATAGAAGAAGGAGCCATTGGAGATCCAAGGTATGTAAACATAGTCATTAACCAATCCAAGCACCCGGATGTAATCAAAGATGAGTCCAATTGGAGGATAGATCCTGAAGTGGCTGGTGGAGGCTATTTTTATGATTTAGGCTCTCATCAATTGGATTATTTGGACTTTCTATTCGGTCCAATGAAGGAGGTCAATGGTGTGGCAGCGAATCAATCAGGGGATTATCCGGCTGAAGATATTGTTTTGGGGAATTTTATTTTTGAAAGTGGTGTGTTAGGGAGTGGTAATTGGTGTTTTACTACCGGTGAAACTTCTCAAAAAGATGAAATAGTAATAATAGGAAATAAAGGAGAAATAAGGTTCCCTTGTTTTTGGGGTACTTCTGTTACCTTAAAAAGAGATGGCAAAGCCGATGAAGTTTTTGAATTTGAAATGCCTGAAAACATTCAGTTTTTTCTTATCCAATCAATTGTGAA
Source organism: Cyclobacterium sp. 1_MG-2023 (assembly GCF_030546805.1). Taxonomy (GTDB): domain Bacteria; phylum Bacteroidota; class Bacteroidia; order Cytophagales; family Cyclobacteriaceae; genus Cyclobacterium. The sequence continues at coordinate 277,938 of NZ_JAUOPC010000003.1, forward strand.
TGAATTGCTTGGTAAAGGAGGGGAATGCCCTAGCACTGGAGTTTCTGCTGCAAGAACAAATTGGGCCATGGAACAAATGATTAAAAATTTTAATTGATTAAACACTTTAAAAATGACTAAACAAAAGCCATTAAGGTTTGGGATTATAGGTACAGGTGCTATTGCTGGAATGCATGCAGCAGCAATCAATGCCAGTAAAGAAAGCGAATTAATTGCTGTTTTGAGTTCTACTGAATCCCGCGCAAAACTGGCCGAGAAAAAGTTTCAAGTTCCGGCTGATTTTGAAATTGAGAAGTTTTTAAGTAGAAAGGATTTGGATGTTGTCTGCATTTGTACCCATAGTGGAAATCATCTTGAGCCCGCTGTGGCTGCTGCTAAAGCAGGCAAGCATGTATTGTTGGAAAAGCCCATTGAAGTAAGTACCGAACGAGCGGATTTACTGATAAAAGCTTGTGAAGATGCTGGAGTGAAATTAGGAGTTATTTTCCAGAATAGACTTAAACCTGGGTACCTAAAGTTGAAAGAAGCTGTAAGGGCTGGTAAAATCGGTAAATTACTTATGGGAACAGCTGCCATTAACTGGTATAGAGACCCTTCTTATTATAGTTCCAGTGATTGGAAAGGAACAAAAGAAGGTGATGGTGGAGCTGCACTTATTAACCAAGGAGTCCATACCATTGATTTACTATTGGATATTATGGGGGATGCAGAAGCTGTTTATGGACAGGTTAGGACGATGGTACATCAGATAGAGGGAGAGGACCTAGCTTCGGCAATTGTGAATTTCAAAAGTGGTGCACTTGGAACAATTACCGGTGGCACTTCACTTTACCCGGGGAATCCTGAAAGGTTGGAGATTTATGGTGAGAATGGAAACATAATATTAGAAGGAGGAAAAATTATCGCTTGGAATATTAAAGGTGAGGAAGATAAGTTGATTCCCGGTTCGAATATTGGAGGAAGTGGTGCTTCAGACCCTATGGCCATAGATTTTAAGCTACACCAAGTGCAGATTGAAGACATGGTAGAGGCCATTAGAAAAGATACTAATCCGGTGGTAACCGGGCAAGATGCCAAAAGATCACTCGCCTTAATTTTAGGGGTGTATGCATCCTCAGCAGAAAATAAGAAAGTAAGTTTGTAAATATTTTATGGTTTAGAAATAGACCGTGTAGATGTAAATCCCCTCAATCAGAGGATAGTTTATAGATCTCTTAAAACCGAATAATTATAATAAAATTGTTCGCTTTTAAGAGATTTTTTTCTAGAATTTACCTTTATACTACTGTTAAATTTTTTAAGAAGGAATCGAGATCCAGAATGAGGCAAGTTGTACTTATTTATTGCCTAAAAAAGCCAAATCAAACTCTGTCTACCTTATTATTATTGATATTGATTTTTTTAATTTCTGAACTTTAAGAAGTGGTCCTTTCCGGTTTTTTTTTGGGGAGCACCTGATCGTTTTTCTATTTCATTGCTTACCTAAATTAATTGATGAAACGTTAATGTAAATGTTCCAATTTTAAACATAAACTTAGTTTTTAGAATAGGTTTAATTTTATTTGATTATTTTTAGATAGAATGGAGAATTTGGGAGAGGGCTGATCAAGTATTTATAATACCATGGAAGAAAAAAGGACAGATGAAGATCGTGGAATAGTAGATAATGGAATCACAGATGAATTGGATTCAATAACTGATTTAGCTGGGATTTTGACCGGTGCTCCTGTTAGTTTTCTATTTAAAATTAATAAAGGTAATACCGCTATAGTTTCTTGTATTGGATTAGATGATTCTAAGTCTCTAGAAGAAATAGGCTTAATGGAATTAGTTAGCCATTTCTCTGAAGAGGTGCATGTAGTGACTGATTGCAAAAAAGATCCGGAACTTTCACAAATTTCTTTTCCGGAAATGTATTTCTATGCAGGAGTACCACTAAAAACCTCATCAGGTGAAATTTGGGGCATGTTGTGTGTCATTGATTTTGAGCCAAGGGAATTGGATGAGAAGAAAATTAAAGCGCTTAAACTTTTAGCGACACAAACAACCAAATTATTTGAGATAGAGCAAAGTAATAGTGAATTAGCAATAACAAAAGAAAAGCTAAAAAGTGAATCAGATAGGTTGAATAATATATTAGAGGCAACCCAATTAGGTGCTTGGGAGTGGGATATGGAAAAGAATATTGTCTCTATTAATCACCAATTTGCATCTATGATAGGGTATGAGCTTGAGGAGTTGTCACCATTTACAATGGATGACTGGTATAAAATTTTACACCCTGAAGATAGAGGGAATTCTGACAGCGTTTTAAAAGCTTGTTTCAATAGGGAGTTGGATTTTTATGACATAGAATGCCGGCTGATTCATAAGGATGGTCATGAGGTTTGGGTCAATGATAAAGGAAGGGTGACCAAGTGGTCACCTACCGGCAAACCATTACAAATGTCAGGTACCCATGCGGATATTACGAATAGGAAGATTAATGAGATTCAGTTTCAGACAGTGTCTGATAATATTCCAGGAGTAGTTTACCGATATAAAAAGCTACCATCAGGTAAAAATCGCTTTGAATGGGTAAGTAATGGTGCCAATCAAATTTTCGGATTTTCTCCTAATCAAGTTATGGAAAATAGCAATTTGGTTTGGGATAGTGTATTTCAGGAGGATGTGAAAAGCCTTAGCGAATCTATAGATAAATCCGCTGAAAGTTTAACCTATTGGTTAAAAGAGTACAGGTATCTACATTCAGACGGTTCCTTGCGCTGGCATAAAGGTGCCGGTACTCCTCACAAATTAGAAGATGGTAGTATTGTGTGGGACTCCATCATCATGGATGTTACCAAAAGGAAGAAAATAGAAGAAAAGTTAGGCGAGACTTTGTTTTTTTTACAAAATAAAATTAAAGAACAAGAATGTATATTCAATATTAGTAGACTAGACTATTCTTGGGATCAGATTGATTCTTTGTTTCAAAATGCAAGCAATATCTTTCCTTTGGCTTGGCCAATCCCTGAGGAAACTCATGCAAAGATCACGTTTCAAGACAAAGTGTATTTAAGTTCAGGATATCAACCTTCAAAATATATATTAAAATCTGAATATATATTACACGATGGTAAATCTTTGGAACTTGAATTAGTACTTCCCAAAAACACCTTTGGTGAAAATAGATCTAGCAATATAAAAAATGAATCTAGGCTAATTGATAACCTAATGTATCATTTAGGTACTTATTTAGACCAGTTAAGTAGCCAAGAAGCATTACGGATATCAAATGAAAGAATAGGAACGCTTATTCAAACCATCCCCGGAGTATTTTGGGAGTCTCATTCCGATAGTTTTAAACTTAGTTATATAAGTCCTCAAGTAAAAGATATTTTAGGTTATATGCCGGAAGAATGGTGTGAGGATTCGGAATTTTGGGTGAATCATATTTATAGTGATGATAAAGAAAAAGTTCTTAAAATAATTTCGGAAAACTCCAAAACTAATAATGACTTCACAATCGAATATCGGTTTATAAAAAATAACGGTTCCATTGTATGGGTCAGTGATATGATTAAAGTAATTGTTGATGAAAAAAATGGAATAATGTACAGGGGCCTTATGGTAGATATTACCAAAAGGAAAGAAGCAGAAATAGCCCTTAAAAAAAATGAGAAGAGATTTAAAGCGCTTGTAGAAAATGGTAGAGATGCCATTGTTATTTTTGATGCTGAAGGTGTCCAGAAGTATGTTTCACCTTCAATTACACAAGTTCTCGGTTACAGTGAGGAAGAAGCGTATGGATTGCAATTGAATGAAACCATTCATCCGGAAGATATGGCACTGTCTTTGGCAAAAATTCAAAGGGCTATGGCTTCACCTGGGCTACCAATTGAAGGGGGGATTATAAGAACGAAACATAAGGATGGTACGTGGAGATGGGTAGAATCTACGATAACAAATTTTTTAGATGATCCTGACATTAATGGATTGGTTGATAACTTCAGGGATATAACTGAGAAAGTAAAGCTTAATAACCAAATGGAGAAAAGGGAAAAAAGATTCCGGTCTCTGGTTAAAGAAGGTTCTGACTTGACAGCTATTATCTCGCGGACAGGAGAGTATTTGTACGTAAGTCCAAATTATCCCCAAATTTTAGGGTACAAAGAAGAGGAACTAATCGGCGATTATCCTGTCAATTATTTTCACCCGGAAGACAGAGATCGAGTTATAAAAGAGTTTAGTAACCTTCCTCTAAGGCAAAGAACCAAAGGCCACCCTTACCGATACAAACGTAAGGATGGCTCTTACTGCTGGCTACTAACAGTAGCTACAGATTTATCGGATGACCCTAGTCTTGGAGGGGTTGTTGTGAATAGTATGGATATCAGTAAACTAATTGAGGCACAAGGAAGACTTATTACTAGTGAAGCCAGGTATAAAAGCTTTCTTGACTCCCAAACCACATTTGTCATCCGGATTGATCTTGAAGGTTACATTAGCTTTGCTAATACCAAATACATTGAGACTTTCAATTGGCTCTTTTCTGACAATGAAAAAATTAATGTTATCAATACTGTCCCGGATGAAGAAAAAATCAAATTAAAGCAAATTATTAATAAATGCATACAAGAACCTGAAAAAGCACACAAAGTAGAACTTCACAAATTAAACCCTAAAAAAGGTACTTATACCACAATATGGGACTTTGTTGGTATACTTGGGGTTGATGGAAAACCCCAAGAAATTCAATGCAATGGAATAGATATTTCCGAACGAATTGCTTTTGAAGAAGAACTTAAAAAGAGTAATGAGCGCTTTGAGTTGGTTATGCAAACAGACTCCGGAAGTATATGGGATTTTGATCCCAGTACTGGTGATATGTTTTTAGGGGAAGGGTTTGCTTTAAACTTCGGTATCAAAATTCAATCTCTATCAAATAATTACGAAGTTTTTTCCAATAGCATCCATCCTGATGATCTCGACTCATACAGGGAAAAAGTAAGGCAAATTATATTTAACAGCTTAGAGAATCAATTAGAAACAGCATATCGCCTTATTAAAGAGAATGGGGAATGGGCATATGTAAAAGAGAAAGCAGTTATTCTAAGAGATCAAAATGGGAAAGCTTACAGGGTGGTCGGTGCTATAAGGGACATTACTTTGGAACATTTTTATGGTGAACTTGAAACCATTGAAAAAGAGCTGATGGAGATGAGCATGGAAAAGGACGCAAACCTACCCGATTTATTGATCAGTTTTCTTTCCAATTTAGAAAGACTGTTTCCCTCCATGAAAATGGCAATTTTGAAGGTTTCAGACAACCGTCTATTGAATTTGGCCACACCTTCTTTTCTTGATTTAAATAAAGTTAGCGTCAAAGATTTTGAGTTGTATTTGAATGAGTTAACTAGCCAAGAAAATTTTTCAGATTTATTAAATAAGGAAGTTTTTATACCTGAAATTAGAAAAGACAATAGATGGAAAGGATTGATGAACTTTTCGAAAGAAGAAAAAATTCGATCTTGCTGGTTATTACCAATTAAGAACTCAAGTGAGAGGTTAGATGCAGTTTTAATAAACTTTTTTGAATATGCAAGAAAGCCTAGCGGTTATGAATATTATGCTATTCGAAGGAGTCAAAGAATTTTCCCTGTATTGTTAATGAAATTTGAATATTTTGAAAACTTACATAAAAGTAATGAGCGCTTTACCTATGTCAATATGGTTACCAATGATGCCATTTTTGACTGGGATTTTAATAAGGACGAGTTCCACTGGGGAGAGGGATTTTATAGGATTTTTGGCTACCAAAAAGGTGAGGAGATCAATAAAATTTCAGAATGGGCTTCTTTTATGCATCCGGTAGATTCCATAGAAACCGACAAAGTGTGGGATGATTTTGTTTCTGATTCTAAAAGTAATAGATGGCATAAGGAATATAGATTTCGACATAAATCCGGTCAATTTCTTCATACAGAGGAGATTAGTTATATGATTAGAGACAGCCAAGGTAAACCTTTAAGAATGATTGGTGTCTTACGGGATAAAACCGATGAAAAAGAAGATTTTTTTCAAAAAGAAGTGCAACACCAACTTGCCAAATACTTCAAAGATGATTTAACACTGAAAGTAATCTTAAAAGATGTCTTGAAATATATTTCTTCTATATCAGACTTTTCAGGGTGTGAAATTTGGCTATTAAATAGAAAGGAGGTTGGAATAAATTTACTTCAAGATTATTGGGCTATTAAAAACCCGAATTTGAATGATATAAAGAAGATAAATAAAGGTTTAGCTAATCATGCTTTAAATTCCGGTTCATTTTTAAAGTTCAATGAACTGGAAATGGAGCCTAGTTTTGCAGGGATAAATTCTGATATACACCAATTTATTAAGGAAGTTATAGGAATACCATTGTTTCAAAATAACATTCAGGTTGGGGTGTTGCTATTATATGTCAATGACATAGTTACATTGCCTAAGGATTGCCAACAGTTTTTTGAACCAATTGGCGTCTTATTAGGAGGAGAAATTAAACGGAAACAGCAGGAAGAAGAAATGAGGCTTCTTTTTGAAAGCGCTCCTGAAGTGTTGACTGTAATTGATACAAGTGGATATTTTGTAAAAGTTAACCCCTCATTTTGCAAGGTATTTGGATATAGAGAAGAGGAGGTTTTAAACAAAAAGTTTGAGGACTTTATTCATCCTGAGGATAAAAGTTTATCAATGAGGAAGTTTTCTTTAGAAAAGGGGGGGGGAGTAAAAAACCTAATTAATAGATACCAAACCAAATCAGGTCAACACAGATGGATTTCTTGGAATACTTCCGATAAGTTTGGAGAAGAAGATTTGGTATTTATTTTTGGCCATGACATTACGGAATTAGTATCTTTACAAACCTTACTTGACAATGCTTCTAAACTCTCAAGAATGGGTAGTTGGGAAATTGACTTGGTAAATAATGAACTTTTTTTATCCTCCACGTCCAAGGAAATTTACGGTCTTCCTCAAGATAGTTCTCCTTCCCTAGAAGAAATTTCAGCATTTTATGATATTAACACAAAGGATACAATCGAAAATGCACTTAAGCAGGCAGTAAGTAAGGGAAAGTCTTGGGATTATCAGATTCTATTAAAGCATTTGAATGGAAGTGAAACTTGGATAAGAAGTATTGGTAAGCCTGAATTTAGCAATGGTAAATGTGTTCGTATTTCCGGATCACTTCAGGACATCCACAATCAAAAGATAAGCGAAATTGAATTAGCGAAAAACAATCAACTTCTCGAAATAATTTCTAGAGTAATTGAAAAATTTCTGTTAGTTGAAGATTGGAAGGATGCCATAGAGAAGGTTTTTCAACTTACGAGTGAAGCAGTTGAAATTGATAAAATTAATTACTTTCAAAAAAATGAAGTTGGAGATGATGGGGAAGAGTATGTTACAAAGATGATTGAATGGACGGTAGGGGAGGATATAAACTTTACAGAAAATGTTGCTGTCCAAAAGCTAGCTGTTGATGATTTTCCTGAGATAATGGATGTCTTGAAAAGAGGAGAATTGTTTATCGTAAATACAAGTGAATTACCCCATTGTAAATTGAAAGAGAATTTTGAAAAGCTAGGGGTTTATTCTAATGTTTCAATTCCGATCACAATTAAAAATAAATTTTATGGATTTTTAAGTTTCAAAACCTGTCATACAGAACGAGATTGGAGCGAGAGTGAGATTTCATTTTTACAAACCATTTCTTCTAACTTATCTTCAGCGATACAGCGAACCAATAGCCAAAAGGCCCTTTTGCAATCCTTTAAAGAAAAGAATGCCATTTTGGAGAGTATAGGAGAGGCATTCTTTGCTTTGGATAATGATTTTAAAATCCTCTATTGGAATCAGCGTTCAGAAGAAATTATCGGCATAAGTAAAGAACGAGCACTCAATAATGTGATTTGGGAGGTGATTCCGCGAATAAAAAATTCCAAAGTTCAAAAACAGCTATTTTTCGCTCTACAAAATCAGGTGAATGTACATTTTGAGATGTTTTCCGATCGAAGAAAAATATGGTTGAATGTAAATGGTTACCCTTCTGAAGATGGCATTAGTGTTTTTATTAAAGACATAACCCAAGAAAAATTAATATCAGAAAAAATTCAACTTTCTAATGAGCGGTTTGAGAAAATAGCTGAAGCCACCAATGATGCTATTTGGGATTATGATATTGAAAACAATGAAGTTTTTCGAGGGGTGGGATTTCACACCCTCTTTGGATACGATTTGAAGGATAGCTCTCCGGATATAGTAGCCTTACAAGAATTGATTCATCCAGAAGATAGGGAAAGAATCACGGTGAAATTTAAAGAATTTATTAATAGTGATGTTCTTACCAATTGGTTCGAAGAATATCGTTTATTATGTAAAGAAGGACATTACGCCTTCGTAATTGACAGGGCAATTTTTATTAGAAATAAAAGCAATAAAGTTACTCGGGTGGTAGGTGCCATAACTGATATTACCTATAGAAAAGAGTATGAAGAATCCCTTCAAGCTATGAATGATCAAATGGCCCAGCATGCCATTGAGCTGGAAAGGTCAAATAAAGAGCTGGAGCAATTTGCCTATGTAGCTTCTCATGATTTACAGGAACCTCTGAGAATGGTGAGCAATTTTATGGGATTGTTAGAAAGGAAATACCGAGATGAATTGGATGAAAAAGCGCACCAGTACATAGGGTTTGCTGTAGACGGAGCTATGCGGATGCGCCAAATTATTTTAGATTTATTGGAGTTTTCAAGAATAGGAAAACATGAAGACAAGCTGAAAATATTAAATATTAATGAGTTAGTTGATGAGGTCTGTGTGCTACAAAAAAAGAGGATTAAAGAATCCAAGGCAATTGTAAACTTCAATAAACTTCCTCGAATTGTTTCTTATAAAACACCACTATTTCAGGTTTTTTATAACCTTATTGGAAATGCTTTAAAGTACAAGAATGAAAATGAAGAACCAGTAATAGATATTAGTTTTGAAGAAAAGGATGGGTTTTGGCAATTTTCTGTCGAAGACAATGGAATTGGAATAGATCCAATCCACCACGAAAGAATTTTCACTATTTTTAAACGTCTTCATGGAAAAGGTAAATATGAGGGCACCGGGATGGGATTGGCCATTGTAAAGAAAATCATAGACAACTTGGGAGGAGAAGTTTGGGTAAATTCGGTAAAAGGTGAAGGTGCTAAATTTTATTTTACTATACCTAAGGCCAATCCGGAGATGAATATGGAGTGAAAAATCGTTTTAATATAGAAGGATTCAAATTTAAAAGATGGGTAAATTCTTTCTTAAAAAATAATGAAATGGGTAGCTTCGAGAAAAATCATCGTGATATATAATCAAATTTTTTTTGATTAAATCTATTAGTAACCTCATTAGAGGGTTATTAATGTTGTTGAAATGATTAAAATAGAAAAGCCCCGGAAGCGGAATTCCGGGGCAAAAACAATTTAATTCTATTTAAAATACCACCACTAAGCACTAGTGTTCATTTTAAATGCTTAAGTGCTATATCTAATAAAGGTTAGGTTTATATTTTTGGAAGTTCAAAACCTTCTCTGTATTCTTTCGATACAAACTGATTGGCAGGTTCAAAATTGGTAACCTTCATGTTTTCACCATCCCATAATAGTTTAATGCCTCTACCAGGATAATCAAAGCCCTTACCATCGGCTTTAGGTGTTCTCAAGTCATAACTCTTTATGGCCAAATTGCCCATAAGTACGGATTCAGTCAAAGGACCCGCAATAGAAAAAGGAGAACTTAGCTCATTGTATTCTTTACTTCCATGACCTGCAATACATGCATTAACCCACTGTGCATAGTGACCTCCCACGCCACCTTCTACACGTGGTAAAGTGGGAGCTACATTTACGCTATCATTGATTGAAGAAGGTAATAACTTAGGATTCATACCATAGGTAGAACACATCATTTTACCCCTTGTTCCTTCAATTATAACGCCATTTCCACCATCACCCATTTCTTCATTAGGACCAAGCTCTTCAGGCCTGCTAGGTTGGATACCACCGTCCATCCAGTGAAATTCAATATTACCTCCATTAGGCCTGTCAAAACCCAAGGTGATATGAGAGGAAGGAGGACAGCTTTCAGGGAAATAGCCTTTTGTAAATTCTCCTGTATATACGGAGCCAACACTACATTCTGCACCGGTAGGGTATCCTAAGTCTAAGGTACGGAAAGCAGGTTCCATCAAGTGACATGCCATATCTCCTAAGGCACCTGTACCAAATTCCCACCAGCCTCGCCAGTTAAAAGGGTGTAAATTTTCCACATATCCCATTTGCCTTGCCGTTCCTAACCAAAGGTCCCAATTAAGATTTTTAGGCGCTTTTTTTCCTGATTCCCCAGGCCAAGGAACACCTTGAGGCCAAACGGGGCGGTTGGTCCATACTTGGACTTTAGTCGCCTCGCCTATTAGCCCTGCAGCATACCACTCACGCATTTTCCGAACCCCGTCTCCTGAAGCCCCTTGATTACCCATTTGGGTTACTAACTTGTGTTTTTCTGCTGCCTGAGTAAGTACTCGTGCTTCGTGTATGGTATGTGTCAATGGCTTCTGAACATATACATGTTTGCCCATTTTCATGGCCATTAATGCTTGGACAGCATGATTATGATCTGGTGTGGAAACAGAAACAGCATCTATATTGTTATTTTCCTTTTCCAGCATTTCTCTATAATCTTCATAGAACTTTGCTTTAGGATGAGCTTTGATCCTTCCGGCGGCCCTATTTGGATCCACGTCACATAGAGCAACTATATCTGCATTTCCACTTTCGTAGAAATTTCTAATATCACTTCCACCTTTACCGCCGGCACCTATACCTGCAATTCTAAGTTTGTCACTCGGTGCCTTAAAACCCGGCCCTCCAAGTACATGTCTAGGTACAATGTAGAACCCGGCTGCTGCCATAGCAGAGGCTTTCATAAAATTCCTTCTGGAATTGTGTTTTGTGGATTTACTGATATCTTTCATTGGTAATTTTTTAAATTATTATAAAGGTCTAAAATATTAAAAATTGATGAAAGTTTCTTGTTTTTTTATATAGAAAAATAGTTTTTGGAAATCTCTCTTTCTATAATATAAAAGTGAGGCAATAGAATATACCTTTTCCTAGCTTATACATACAATAATCAAAGAAGAAGACCAATAATTATTGGTCTTCTTCTTTACTTTCAACTTGCTTAGTTTTTTTCGTTTTTTTTATTTTAGGTTTATTCAATAGGTAATCCTTTTGTATGTCAGGGTCATTTTGATAACATACAGGTGATGAATTTTCAACAAAATTTGTTTTATCCTCTTTTTGATCATTCATTTTCAACTGGTTTTTTCTTTCAACAATTCAGCGATTAATGAAATATTGTTTCCAATGGCAGCGGGATTTTTGTCTATAATTGCTAAACCTATATCCCCTAATGCTCCTATGAAATCAAAGGCCTTTTGAATATCTATCAAGGAATTGATGCTACCCTTAATCTCCTTATTAATACTGCTCAGCTTTGATATCGCTGCAGCTGTCTCTTCTCCAACAATAATGGTTGACAAAAGCTTCATCTCTCTGGCAGTTTTCATCAATTGATTTGATTTTTTACCCATTTCAAGAAAAGTCTCATGGCTGATTTTTTGTTGACTTATTTTTTCAAACCTATAGTCATTGAATTTTTTGGCAACCTCTAAAAATTCATCTGCCAAGTGGCTTATTTGTTCGCTGTCAAATCTATCTTTCATTTTTTAAGTTGCTCATAAGTATAATGTAGTGTACGTAAATCTGCGGATATTCGTCCAATTTCTGCTTTGAAATTGGCACTATTTAATTTTAAATCGGAGGATACCAACTTATGGTGTTCTTCAGCAATAAATTCAACCACTTCGATTAGTACCATAATTTGATCAGTACGCGTCCTATGATCGGCTAACAATTGGTAGTATTCCTTAGCCCCGGATGCCTTATCTATGGCGTTTAAAGCTGGATCGAAGCTCTTGCCTTTGTAAAAGGAATACCAGGCTTCCTTTTGAATCCCCATCAGCCCCAAAAGATTTTCATTTAATACAAATACTAGTTTTTCACTAATTATTTGTTGGTATGGGTCTGCTTCCTTCATATATTCTTTAACCCTATTTTTCCGGTATTGACCTGTTACCGCTATTAAGCTTATTTCCGATAATTTTTGAAAAGCCAACAATTGATCTTCCTTAAATTCAATCAGTTTAGAGGCAGCTAAGGCATTAGCAGGCCTATTCAAATTGTAATGGTTTATTTCCATAGAAGACAATTGATAAAGTCCTTCCCAATAATCCATTAAAACGAAATAAAGATTATTTACTTGTTCATCTGCCTTTAGGTAAAGATCACAAGCACAATTTTCTTCCCTTTCAATTTTATATTGGCTTACTTTAGCAAAGGTACATTCTTCAAGACATGCAGCATGGAAATTATATTCAATTTCCTTTAACTGGCCGATTCCCTCTAAGGCTTCTTTTGACAAATCTTGAACAGGTATTAGGCTGGTGCAGGATAATGACAGCCCTATGATAAAAATACCGGCTATTTTTGGAATCAATTGCATGTTTTAAATATACCGATTATTCCTGTATTTTGGTGTTTAGTCCGTTGCCAAATAAAGGATTTTGCAAAACATAATAATAGGATTATTTGCAATTAAGCCATATTGGAAAAGAATTTATACCAACCTCTATATCCTAAACCTAGAAATTTCATGAAGAGAAAAGACCTTTACCTATTTGCTTTAAGGTATTTGATAGGTGGAAATCTGATATATAGTGGTTCTTATTTTTCAATATGAAAATTTAACATTCAAAAAGATCAAGTCAATCCGGTTTTATTAATCAAGATATAAAGGAATACTCAGGTTCTTCATTGAAGATTTTTCAAAACATCCCATCTTGAATTTCCTCTTTCGTAAAAAAACAGCTTTGGTAAGTAATTTTTTTAATCCAACCTAAGGTTTAAAACGCTTCTTTAAAATGGATAAAATCCTCTTTCATGAATCCCCATCTTTTAATTTCGATTTGCAGTCTAGCCATTGATTTATCCCTTTATTGGATTGGAATTATCCATTCAATTACTTCTTTGATTTCTTCGGCTAAATCCCTGACATTAATAGGCTAGGGGTCGTAAACATCCGTCTCTTCTTGCTAAAAATAATTTTTACGGTTTTCGAAAAATTCGTTAAATGGATTTTATTAATTATAATGTATTGAATTTAGGTTAAAATGTATAAATAATTCTGAAATTTAGCTAAGTGACCGAATTTGAAAGTAGATTTACATATACTAGTATCATATAAAATAAATTGATTTTCCCAATTAATAGCCTGAAATTGAAAAGGAAAGATTTTTGTTTTGGATTATATATATAGTTAAAATCAATTTGTAAAAGAGATAATGAAAGGTAAATCAATAGCTATCCTCGGTATAGGAGGAGTTGGTGGATTTGTTGCAGCTAAAATTTTAGCAAATCGTTCAGATAAATCAGTAAAACTTGACTTAATTTCAAGAGGAGCCACCTATGATAATATCAAATCAAAAGGCCTGGTCTTTAGCAATCCGGATTCGGAGGAGTTTTTACAATCTGATGGGCTATTTTTGACCGGTGAATGTAAAAACACCTACGATGTGGTGATTTTGGCCACCAAGTCACAGTCCTTGAAGCATGCTATTTTAGAAAATCAAGCAATATTTGGAAAAGAAACTTTGGTTCTTCCTTTACAAAATATGACGAATGCTGCAGCCTTTATTCGGCCTTTGGTGGGGAAGGCTATGGTTATGGATGCTTGTATTTACCTGATTTCAAATGTTCAGGAACCAGGGCATATCAAGCATCTGGGAGGTCCGGGGAAAGTAATTGTTGGCTCTCCAAAAACTGATACTTATGACTGGGTTTTTAATTACCTAAATAAATGTGGAATACCACTAAACTTAGTGCCTGACGTAAACTTGCATCTTTGGAGGAAGTTCTTGTTTATTTCTAGTCTTGGAACGCTAACAGCTGCGAAAAATGTGACCTTTGGAGAAATTAGATCCAATGAAGTATTGAAAGGAGTTTGGATTGGTTTGATGGAGGAACTGATCCAATTGGCGCAAAAACAGGAAGTTATGCTTGACGACTCTGACGTACAAAATGCATTGGCTATGATTTCAAATTTCCCTGAAAATGCCAAATCTTCTTTTCAGCTAGACATTGAAGCAGGTAAGTTTGGAGAAAAAAAGACCTTGGTGGATGAAGTTATTATAAATTCAAAAAAATATGGGTTAAGTTGTGCCAATTACCAGGTTTTAGAAAGTAAGATTTCTGAGCGTCTGGGAAATAACTAAAAGAACAATAGGTGTATTTTAAAGATACCAATGTCTTTCAATCCTGCTTGTTTAGGAGTAACTAGATTCAATCATTCGATTTCTTGGAAGTTTTTTTCCTAAGAAAACCAATAATGCCAGGATGGATAAGAACAAAAGTATAATAAGACCAATATTCTGAAAGGCATTTAAGTATCCAATATTGGCTATGTTTAAAAAAGGGTAGGGGTAAAAGCCTGAAAAATGGCCTCTAATTAATACAAATAGTAAATAGCAAATTGGATAAATTATCCAGTATGATACGGGTTTGAATTTCAAATCAATATTAGAAACAATAAAACTCCAATAAATTAAAACCCAAAGGGGAACTACACTGTGCAATAATTCATCAACAAGATATTGAAGACCTGTAGGTTGCCAAATTCCTCTCAAAGTAATTTGATAAACTAAACCTACTATAAGTATAAATGTGGTTATGGCAGTAAGTGCTCCGGCCTTATGGAATATTGAAAATGGAAATCTCTTTAACTCAAATGCTTTGGATGAAAAATAAAGGGCAACGAGTGTGTTGGTTAAAATGGTGAAAAAACTAAAAAATCTTACTATGGTTTCTATGATGTCTGCCTGTCTATTAATAACCATTAAGTAGAACTGGGCAATAACAGCAAACCAGACAATAATTGAGGTAAATATTTCAATATTTCTTTTCATAAATATTCGGTTATAATATTCTCCATTACCAAATATAATAAAAAGTGGGAGCAATTTTAGGTTAGTCTTCTTAAAGGGGATTTAACGAAACAAGCCTTCCAATTATGGAAGGCTTGTTATAATATTTAATTCAAATTGAATATTTAAACTTAAGGTTTAGATATTTCAAAATTGACTGATTTACCTTTGATGGTATTGGTATTCATTACGTTAATTACATGGCTGGCATCTTTTTTAGGGATGTCTACAAAAGAAAAGCTGTCATAAATATCAATTTCACCAATACTTCCACCGGATACTCCGGTTTCTCCTGCGATAGCACCAACAATGTCATTAGGACGAATGCGGTCTTTTTTTCCTAGGTTCAAAAAGAGTCGAGCCATATTAGGTTCTCTTTCTTTTTTATTACCTCTTCTACCACTGCGATCACCTCTTTCTCCATTACGGCCTCTTGTTCCCCTATCGTTGCGGTCTCTTTTTCTTCTATCGTCTCTTCCACCACGATCTTTATCGGGGGTAAAGTTCATTTCTTTGAATTTATCAATGGCTTCTCCCAGTTGCATTTTCACCAAACTCAAGGCGACTTGCTCTATAGATATGCCTTCGGCAAGAAGACTTTCTACTGCTTGCTCATAGATGCTATTGTCTTCTTCCTTTGCAAGTTGCCTATGGATATCTTTAGTCAACTGATCTTTTTTCATTTGAATAAGCTGATCCACGGAAGGAGGTGCAGCTTTTTCTATTTGGGTTTTAATAAACCTTTCAAGATCCCTCAATCTACCGGCGTCTCTTCTTCCTGACACAAAGCTGATGGCAGTACCTGACCTACCGGCCCTTCCGGTACGACCTATTCTATGTACATAATTTTCTTCATCAAGAGGAAGATCATAATTAAAAACTGCTTCAACGTTTTCTACATCAATGCCCCTTGCAGCTACATCTGTTGCTACTAAAACCGAACAATGTCCTTTTCGGAACTTGTTCATAACCTTGGTTCTTTGTGCTTGAGACAAATCACCATGTAAAGCCTCCGCAGGAATGCCTTTTGCTGTAAGCTCTTCGGTTACCTCATCTGTAACCCTTTTGGTGTTACAGAAAATTACACTAAGCTTATACTGATGAAGGTTAATAAGTCTGCTTATTAAATCCGTTTTTAAACCGGACCTTACATCAAAGTACAATTGAGAAATATTTTCAACTGTAAGTTCTTTTCTTAAAACCTTGATGATTTCCGGATCTGTTTGGTATTTTCTAGTAAGCTCTAAAATAGGCTTAGGCATGGTAGCAGAAAAGAATACTGTTTGCCTTTCTATTGGCATTGAACTAAGTATTTTCTCAATGTCATCTCTAAAACCCATGTCTAGCATTTCATCAGCTTCATCCAACACAATGATGCTAACTTGGCTTAGATCCAAGGTTCTTCTATCCATATGGTCCATAATTCTGCCGGGAGTACCCACCACAATTTGAACACCTTTTTTTAAACTTCTAATTTGCCTGTCTATAGATTCACCACCGTAAATACAGGTAGAAGAAATTTTCCTATTGTATTTGGTTAGTTTGACGATCTCTCCTTCTACTTGGACAGCAAGTTCTCTTGTGGGGCATAAAATTAGAGCCTGTGGTTTCTTGTTATTGCTGTCAATGCGGTCAATAATCGGAATTCCGAAGGCCGCAGTTTTACCGGTACCTGTTTGAGCCTGGCCAATGACATCAGCTCCTTGTAATAATAGAGGGATGGTTTGTGCTTGAATAGGGGAAGGTTGGGTATAGCCCATATCTTCCACTGCCCTTAAGATTTCTTCCGAAACCCCAAGGTCTGAAAATAATATTTCTTTTTCCATGAAATGTTCCTTACTTCTCAAAGCCACGGTATTCCCAAATATCCCAGTGTCGATCAACAATAAGGAACCCCACGGCGTAGGAGAAAAATGTATATTTTAAATAAGTTGCAAAGGTATAAAAAATTAACTTAGCTTACAACTATTACCAAGCAGTTTGTAAAATATATGCTAATTTTCAGGTGGTTTTGCTAAATTATATTTTGAATATAAATAAAAAAAGGGTCGAAAGACCCTTTTTTTATTTTATCTAAAAACTTTGGGTTACCTTTTGTCAATAGGAACGAAAGGTCTTTCTGTACTACCTACATAGACTTGTCTCGGTCTACCAATTGGTTCATTGTTTTCACGCATTTCTTTCCATTGTGCGATCCAACCTGGTAGTCTTCCCAAGGCAAACATAACTGTAAACATATCAGTAGGGATACCCAAAGCCCTATATATGATTCCTGAGTAGAAATCAACATTAGGATAAAGTTTTCTATCTACAAAGTACTGATCATTTAGTGCAGCACTTTCAAGTTCTTTTGCGATGTCTAAAACAGGGTCATTGATACCTAATTTCTCTAAAACATCATCTGCGGCCTTTTTGATTATCTTAGCCCTTGGATCAAAATTTTTGTAAACCCTGTGTCCAAAACCCATTAATCTAAAAGGATCATTTTTGTCTTTGGCTTTCTCCAAGTATTTCTTAGAATCACCCCCATCTGCTTTAATGGCTTCAAGCATTTCAATTACAGATTGGTTGGCACCTCCATGAAGTGGGCCCCAAAGTGCATTGATACCTGCAGAAATAGAAGCATAAATACTGGCTTGTGAAGAACCTACAATTCTTACTGTAGAGGTAGAACAGTTTTGTTCGTGATCTGCATGAAGAATTAATAATTTATCTAAGGCTTTTGAAATAACAGGATCAATTTCATATTTCTCAGAAGGCAAGGAGAACATCATTTTCATGAAATTACCACAATAATCAAGGCTGTTGTCAGGGTAATTTACAGGATGTCCCATTTTATTTTTATAAGCCCAAGCAGCAAAGGTTGGCATTTTAGCCAATAACCTAACCATACTTAGCTTGATCTCCTCATCAGTGTTGTTTGGATCCAAAGAATTTGGATAAAATGCAGTAAGAGAGCAAATCAATGAAGAAAGAACTCCCATCGGATGTGCTACTGATGGAAATCCGTCAAGTATCTTCTTGATGTCTTCATGTACCAAGGTGTGGTTTGTGATTCTTCCTGCAAAATCATTGTACTGCTCTGTTGTTGGTAGTTCACCATTGATCAACAAATAAGAAACTTCTAAGAAATTTGAATTCTCAGCTAAGTCTTCAATATTATAGCCTCTATACCTTAAAATACCTTTCTCCCCATCTAAAAACGTTATGGCACTTTTGGTCGATCCGGTATTTTTAAAACCCGGATCAATGGTAATTAACCCCGATTGGCCACGTAGTTTTGCAATATCAACCGCAATTTCATTTTCTGTACCTTCGGTGACTGGAAGATCATATTCTTTACCTTTAAAGGATAGTTTAGCAATATCCGACATGTGTTTATTATTAAATGATTTTATAAAGTTCCTAACTTATTCAGTTAAAATAAATTTGAATACAATTTAGTAAAATTTGCGCAATATTTTTTAAAAATATGGCGTAAATGCTGTAGGAAAGTCTTTCTGTAATTAAAATTATATTTGGAAAAAAGTATTACCTTCCCCAGTAAAGCAATTATTGTATCCATAAATTCATCTATCCAAATATATTATCTGTTGAATTGACCAAATTTATTTTAAGAGTTGATTAATGTTTAGTATGCAAATAAAAAATGCCCTAAAAGGGCACTCTTTAACAAAAATGTTCGAAGACCTCAACCAAGTGATCACCGATCATCTGAGCGTTTCTTCCTTCAATGTGGTGTCTCTCAATGAAATGAACCAACTCTCCATCCTTAAACAAAGCCATTGCCGGCGAGGAGGGAGGATATGGAAGTACCAATTCCCTAAATTTGGCGACGGCATCTGCATCGTTACCGGCGAATACTGTTGCCAAAACATCCGGTTGCTTGGATGCTTTTTCCAAAGCTGCTCTAACACCCGGACGGGCTGCACCTGCTGCACATCCACATACTGAATTTACTACGATAAAGGTAGTTCCTTTATGCTCACTAAGGTGATCTTCTACATCCTGAGCGGACTTGAATTCCTTGAAACCTGCTTCTGTAAGCTCTGCACGCATAGGTGCAATCAATTCTTCTGGATACATATTACTTTTGTTTTATTGTATTTTTATAAAAATCCCAATTCTAACTTCGCTACTTCCGACATCATGTCTTGAGAGTAAGGTGGGTCAAAAGTGAGTTCTACTTCTACATTATTTACTCCTTCAATACTGCCAACACTTTCTTTTACCTCTGAAGGAATGGATTCCGCTGCAGGACAATTAGGAGACGTAAGCGTCATTAAAATATAAACATTGTTTACAGGGTAAACAGTTATTTCATAGATAAGACCAAGCTCGTACACGTCTACAGGTATTTCCGGATCGTAAACATCTTTTATGGCGTTGATCACCTTTCCCTTTAAGGCTTCTTGATCGTCGGTTGATTGCGCTTTATTTTCCATAGCTGGTTTATGCGTTAATTTTGGCTTTGTAAGCTATTGCAAATAATTTCATTTGTTTGATCATTGCAGTAAGACCATTGGAACGCTGTGAACCGATGATATTACCCATGCCGATCTTTTCTATAAAGTAAAGGTCTGCATTGATTATCTCATCAGCCGGTTGCCCGGAAAGTACCCTAATTAAAAGACTGATTAACCCTTTGGTGATATCGGTATTGGAGTCAGCCTGAAAATGAACCTTCCCCTCTTCTAAACTACTTGTTAACCAAACCTTTGATTGGCAACCTTTGATGATATTGTCCTCGACTTTATCTTTTTCAGGAAATTCAGGCAATTGGTCTCCAAGTTCCATGATATAATAAATAGTGGATTCCTTGTCATCACCAAGAATTTCAAATTCACCAATTATTTCTTCCTGAATACGGTTTATTTCTGACATTAATTTTTCCTTTTTGAGATTCTTTTCAAGCTCTCAATTAGCCTGTCAATTTCTTCTATGGTATTGTAAACAGCAAAAGAAGCCCTGACAGTTCCCTCTACTTGTAACCTATCCATAAGTGGCTGGGTGCAATGGTGGCCGGTTCTCACCGCTATGCCCGAAGCATCCAACATTAAGCCTACATCAAATGGATGAATATTATTGATTCCAAAGCTTAATACACTAACTTTTTCTTTGGCTGTTCCTATGGGAATAAACCCTTTAATTTCACTGCTTCTTTCAACGGCATGCTTTAATAGCAGATTTTCATGATCTCTAATGGCCTCTTTCCCCAATTTGTTGACAAATTTGATGGCTTCACCAAATGCAATTACATCTCCAATATTGGGTGTCCCGGCTTCAAATTTATACGGCAGATCATTAAAGGTTGTTTTTTCAAAGCTGACCTCCTTGATCATTTCTCCTCCTCCTTGATAAGGGGGCATTGCTTCCAAAAGCGCTCGCTTTCCAAACAAAAAACCTACCCCGGTAGGGCCATAGACCTTGTGTGCAGAGAAAGCGAAAAAATCACAATCCAAATCCTGAACGTCTATATCCAAATGAGCTGTACTTTGAGCAGCATCCATAAGGAATTTCGCCCCAACAGCATGGGCTTGTCGGATCATGTCTTTGATGGGATTGATCGTACCCAAAGCATTGGATGCATGGACAACGGCCACTAGCTTAGTCTTCTCAGAAAGCAATTGCCGATAGGCTTCCATGTCCAACTCACCATTGTCATGAATTGGGATTATTTTTAAAATCGCTCCTTTTTCTTCACATAAGATTTGCCAAGGCACTATATTGGAGTGGTGCTCCAAGGTGGAAATGATAATTTCATCTCCCTTTTTAATAAAAGCCCTACCAAAAGTACTTGCTACCAAATTGATACTTTCTGTTGTTCCCTTGGTAATTATTACTTCTTCTGATGACGGGGCATTGATAAACTCCCTGACTAGATGTCGCGTGTTTTCAAAGTAGTCTGTGGACCTGGAAGCCAAAGTATGTGCTCCCCTGTGAATATTTGAATTGTCTAATTCATAGTATTTTCGCAAAGCTTCAATCACTTGAGTGGGCTTTTGCGTGGTTGCAGCATTGTCAAAATAAGCCAAAGGCCTTCCGTTTACTTCTTGGTGAAGTATTGGGAAATATTCCCTGATCTTATCTTCAACTATTATTCCTGAGTTATTTTTAATTGCTGCCTCCAAGTCGTTCATGTACTATTTTTTCACAGTAATTTTTAAAGGATTCATTGGTGATATGGTTCAGAACCTCTCCTGCAAAGGCATAAAGCAACAATGATTTTGCGCTTTTTTTGCCAATACCCCTTGCTCTGAGATAAAAGAGTGCCTCTTCATCCAGTTGACCTGTAGTACAGCCATGTGAGCATTTCACATCATCTGCCCAAATCTCAAGTTGCGGCTTGGTATTTAAAATCGCATCCTCTGACAACAATATATTGTTGTTTTGCTGAAAAGCATTTGTTTTCTGGGCATCTTGCCTTACAAAAATCTTTCCGTTAAATACACCTCTGGACTGGTCCGTTAAAATACCTTTATATAGTTCATTCGATTCTGAATGAGGCATTTTGTGGTCCACATTGGTATGGTTGTCAACATGTGTCTTTCCATTCAGTAGGTAAAGCCCGTACATATTGCCCACACAATTGCTTGCGTTGATATTGAGACTAAGGTTATTTCTTAGCATTTCTCCACTTAAACTCAACAACACGGAAGTGAAGGTGGCATCCCTAGCGATTTCTGTCCCTGTATTGCTTACTCCAAGTTCAGATTTATGACCGTCTTGAAGCTTATAATGTCTGATATGCGCATTGTCTTCCACATTCCATTCAGCCACTTCGTTGAGAAAAACTGTGGACTCATTCAAGTAAACGGTTATCTCTATGACTGTAGCCTGACTATTTTTGCCTGCATGGTAAAAGGTTCTTGGTTGAACACATTGGCCTGTAGCGTCTGTATTAACAAAGTCCACCAATACGATGGGTTGCTCTATAATTAATCCTTCAGGAATGTCAACTCTGATTCCTGATTCAAAGCAAATGGAGTTTAATGCGGTGAAAGCATCTTTATCAACCGTTTCGATGGATCCTATTTCACTAGCTTGTGACTTATCCAACTCAGAAAAGGGCTTTACAGAAAATGCCGCATCTTTAATATTAGATAATTCAGGGTCAAATAGACCATTGTTCCTGACAAGGGTATACCCGTCAAGTGAGTTAATCAATTGATTGTTTTTGATTATTTCAGCAAGATTATCAATTGATTGGGGAGAAGAATAATTTTCTACCTTGTCAATGACCCGCTTGGTGATATTTGTATATTTATATTCCTCTTCTTTCAAAGTAGGAAAACCGGTATCATTAAGCGATGATTTTGCAACAGTTTTCAAATCCTTGAAAGGGTTTGAATCGTTTAAATCCGCCTGCTTAGAAAGGAATAATTCTACCAGTTTATGATCTTTCTTTGTTGATAATGTCATTAGAAATTATAATCTTGGATTAAAACTAAACCGTTGCTCCTGATAATTCATCTTTGATCCAGTCGTAACCTTTGGCTTCAAGTTCTAAGGCCAATTCTTTAGTTCCGGATTTCACAATTTTACCTTTGTACAATACATGAACATAATCCGGTACAATATAATCCAACAAACGCTGATAATGAGTAACAACTATTGTTGCATTGTCTTTTGATTTTAGCTGATTGACTCCATTGGCTACCACTTTAAGTGCATCAATATCCAAACCGGAATCAGTTTCATCCAGAATAGAAAGGGAAGGTTCCAACATGGCCATCTGAAAAATTTCATTCTTTTTCTTCTCTCCACCGGAAAACCCTTCATTCAAAGCCCTGCTCAATAATTTCTGATCAATTTCGACCAATTTCATCTTCTCTTTCATTAATGAAAGGAATTTTACTGCATCCAAAGGGCTTTCACCTCTGTACTCTCTTACTTGGTTTACAGCCGTTCTAAGGAAATTTGTAGAGCTTACTCCCGGAATTTCAACAGGGTACTGAAATGCCAAAAACACACCTTCCCTAGCTCTATCTTCAGGGCTTAGTTCCAATATGTCCTTACCCTTAAAGGTTACAGATCCTTCAGTGACTTCATATTCCTCACGTCCCGCCAAAACTGAAGCTAAAGTGGATTTTCCTGAACCATTTGGTCCCATGATGGCATGTACTTCACCAGGTTTGATCTCAAGGTTTATACCATTCAGTATCGGGCTGCCTTCAATTGCAGCATGTAAATTTTTTATTGATAACATTTTTCTAATTTTTTAACCTACGCTTCCTTCTAAAGTAAGGGCCAATAATTTTTGGGCCTCTACGGCAAATTCCATTGGAAGTTGATTGAGTACTTCCTTTGCATAACCGTTAACAATTAATGCTACAGCATCTTCAGAGCTTATTCCTCTTTGGTTACAATAGAAGATTTGATCTTCTCCAATTTTTGAAGTAGTGGCTTCGTGCTCTACCTTGGCAGAAGAATTTTGGATGTCTATATAAGGGAAAGTATGTGCGCCACATTTATCTCCCATCAATAGTGAATCACATTGAGAGAAATTTCGTGCGTTGCTGGCACGCTTCATGACTTGTACCTGACCTCTATAAGAATTTTGTGATTTGCCTGCAGAAATCCCTTTAGATACGATCCTGGAACGAGTATTTTTTCCTATATGAATCATTTTTGTACCTGTATCTGCTTGTTGGAAGTTATTTGTAACCGCAACAGAATAAAATTCTCCTATTGAGTTGTTTCCTTTAAGTATACAGGATGGGTATTTCCAAGTAACTGCAGAACCTGTTTCTACCTGAGTCCATGAAATTTTTGAGTTGTCACCGGCACATATGCCTCTTTTGGTAACAAAGTTATAGATGCCACCTTTGCCATTTTTATCTCCTGGATACCAGTTTTGAACAGTTGAGTATTTAACCTCTGCATTTTCCGCAGCATAGATTTCTACAACCGCAGCATGAAGTTGATTCTCGTCTCTTTGAGGTGCAGTGCAACCCTCCAAATAAGAAACGTAAGACTGATCTTCTGCAACAATTAGTGTTCTCTCAAATTGACCGGTATTGGCTGCATTAATTCTGAAATAGGTGGACAGCTCCATTGGGCAACGCACACCTTTGGGTATATAACAAAATGAACCATCTGAAAATACAGCTGCATTAAGGGCAGCATAGTAATTGTCAGTAGCAGGAACAACAGATCCAAGGTACTTTTTGACCAATTCAGGATGTTCTTTCACTGCCTCACTGAAGGAACAAAAGATTACTCCAAGTTTTGAAAGTGTCTCCTTAAAAGTAGTTCCAACTGATACTGAATCCAATACCACATCAACTGCTACTCCTTGAAGTCTTTTTTGTTCGTTTAGTGAAATACCAAGTCTTTCATATATTTTCAAAAGTTCAGGATCAACATCACTGATACTTTTTGGCTTGCTTTTTTGTTTTGGAGCTGAATAAAACCTCAAAGATTGAAGGTCTACTTTAGGATATTGAACATTTGCCCAAGTAGGCTCTTCCATCTTACTCCACTGTTCAAAAGCTTTAAGGCGCCAATCTAAGAGCCATTTAGGCTCTTCTTTTTTTGAAGAAATCCATCGAATGATGTTTTCATTTAAGCCAATAGGAGCCTCATCAGTTTCATAATCAACCGACCAGCCATGCTCATATTCTTTGGATGTTAATTCTTCTAAGATTTCATTGTCCTTGCTCATAAAAAAGAGTTATTTAGACTAATTATATTTTGAACCACAAATATACAACATTAATCTATTTTTTATTGTTCTAAAAGTGGCCAAATAATATAAAAATACTTTTATTTATGAATATAAAAACCTGAATATCAGAAGGTTATTGTTTAAAAAAATACTATAGTATCCAATAGTAAATATTGAAAAAACCATATACAATATATGAAAATCTAAATAAATTTTTTATTTAGATTTAATCTTAATAATTAATTTATGCCTATTTTTTGTCGGTAATTAAGTGGATTGGTCTGTTGATACTTTCTTCAAGAACAATTAGAGTTTCTGTCCTGTCAATCCCTTCCACTAACTGAATTTTATTAAGGACATCTCTTAGATGATTGGTGTCTTTACAAATTATTTTGGCGAAGATGCTGTAATTACCGGTAGTATAATAAGCATTGATGACTTCAGAAATGTCCTTTAGTTTTTCAATAACCGTATCGTATAAGGAACTTTTTTCCAAATAAATCCCTAGAAATGCCGATATATCGTAACCTAATTTAGAATAGTCAATGTTCAAAGTTGCACTCTTTACAACACCAAGGTCTTCCAACTTTCTCATCCTTACATGAACAGTACCGGAAGAAACGAAAACCTTTTTAGCAATTTCGGTATAGGGGGTTTTAGCATCTTTGTTGAGTAGTGAAATTATTTTCAGGTCTACATTGTCAATATCTAAAATTTTATCCATTTTTTATCAAGTTAATTGTTAATTCCAAAATAAAGATCAGCTTAAATTATTAAATTGTCAAAGAATTTATTAACTATTTTTGATTTCAAGAATAAGAATTTCAGTTTTTCAAATAAAAGATGGCTGTTTTTTGCCAATTAAAACTGCTTGATAAAACCTTAACCGACTTTGATTGCCAAATAAATTACTACTATTTAAGTTTTAAATAACTACAAATGACTAATTTTTTTAGAAAATTCTAGTGTAATGGTAGATTCATTGTTTTTCCAATGGCTTAATTTTTAAGCAAGACCATTTTCTTCATCAAAGTAAGGATGAATGGAGTTTTGTCTGAAAATTCACTGTTCTTATTGAAAGAAATAAGGAAAAGCTTATCTTGGTTCCAAATTGTAAAACCATTAAATTATTTTGAAATTGAGATTATCCTTTATCCTACTTTTCTTTTTTTTATTCCAAAATGTAGACGCTCAAGAAAATAAACGCTCATTAGGCCATCAGGACTATGATGCTTGGGAAACCATAAAAAGTAAGCAAATATCAAATGATGGAAAGTGGGTCTCATTAGAGATTTCCTTACAAGACGGAGACGGAAGGCTTGAACTGATTGAAGGTAGTTCTAAGAAGAAGAAAGCATCTTTTCCTAGACTAAGCCATGCTGTTTTTTCTTCAGATAGTGATTGGATGATTGGTTTGATTCAACCGGAAAAAGATAGCATTCGCAAATTGAAGCTTGATAAGGTAAAGAAAGAAGATTTTCCAAAGGATAGTTTATTGCTCCTTGAATTGAAAAGTGGAGAAAAAACAAAAATTCCTGATATCATCGGTTTTAAATTACCTAAGAAAGAAAAAAGATGGTTTGCTTACCACCAATCCATGATGGCAGCCCTTGATTCAAGTGCACACAAGCCTGAATCAAAAGAGGAGAAGACATTTGATTTAAAAGTTCAGGAATTTGGCACTGATAGGACCTATAGCTTTACCAAAGTATTGGATTATGGTTTTTCTGATAATGGGGAGCGCATGTATCTGGTTAAAAAAGAACTTGATACAATAGCCGCTTCAATATCCCTCACTATCCTTCACTTGGAGTCCGGCCAATCGATAATGCCCATTGATAATTTGACTTCATATAAGTTTCCGGTCTTTTCTTCAGAAGGGAATCAATTTGCCATTTTGGCTAGCCAAACAGCTCCTGAGGAAGAGTTGAAATCTTATCAATTGTTGCTACTGGATGTCAAGGATGAACTTAGGGTTTTAAAGGAAGTGCCTAAGGTTCCTGAACATAATATAAGTAAACATTTTTCCCCTGCATTTTCAGGTTCCGGTAAGTTTTTGTTTTTTGGATGGCAGCCAATGCCCAAAGATTACCCATATTTAAAAGACACGACTATTTTGGAGGAAGAAAGGGTGGAAGTTGATATTTGGGGCTGGCAAGACAAGGAGATTCAGCCCATGCAAATTAAAAACCTAAAAAATAAAGAAAAAGAAAGCAACTTGGCCATATACCATATCGCTACTGATGAGATCATTGATTTGGGTGAATCCAATAGTAATCAAGTGCATTTCAATCGATTTAAAAAAGGGGACTGGGTGATCAAACGTGACAACAGCCCTTACAGAAGGAATTACAGTTGGGATATCCAATCCGGGGAAGACCTTAGTAGGGTCAATTTAAATACCGGTGAGGTGGAATTATTAAAAGAAAATTTGATTGGTAGGCCAAGGATTTCGCCTGCAGGGAAATATGTGTATTGGTACAATGCTCCCGACAGCTCCTGGAAAGCCATAGATTTAAAAAGTAAGGTTGAAATTGAACTTACAGCGGAGATTGAAGATTTTTTTTACAATCAACTACACGATAGTCCTTCCTTACCCGGAAGCTATGGAAATGCAGGCTGGACTACAGATGATCAGTATTTTCTCGTTTACGGCCAATATCATATATGGAAAGTAAACCCCTTGCAAACACATAAAGCGAAAAATATAACCAAGGGTGAATCTGAAAATGATCACATGACTTATCGATTGGTGAATTTAGATACTGAACAGGACCATTATGAGGTAAATAAAGAAATGGTGCTGAGTGGTTTTGACCAAGAAACTAAAAGTAGTGGCTATTTCCTAGGAGATTGGGAGGGAAATAAACAACCCGAGGAATTGGTTTTTGGGAAAGCCAATTACAGTGGCTTGAAAGTTTCGGAAGACAATAGTCATTATATATATCAAAAGTCTACTTTTAAAGACAGTCCGAATGTATTCTATACTAATGCTACCTTCCGGAAGCAGCAACAATTAAGTGAAATCAATCCACAGCAAAGTAGGATTAAATGGGGGGAAGTGGAATTGGTAGATTTTCTATCCAATGATGGGGATCCGATGAAAGGCCTACTTTTTAAGCCTGAGAATTTTGATCCTCAAAAGAAATACCCAATGATGGTTTATTTTTAC
Source organism: Cyclobacterium sp. 1_MG-2023 (assembly GCF_030546805.1). Lineage (GTDB taxonomy): Bacteria > Bacteroidota > Bacteroidia > Cytophagales > Cyclobacteriaceae > Cyclobacterium. The sequence goes on from NZ_JAUOPC010000003.1 coordinate 305,886, forward strand.
GAGAGAAGGTCAGATGCCTTGCACCATTATTACTCTCCGGTACCATCAGCTTCCATTATCAATATCCCCTATTTTGTAAGCAATGACTATTTGGTTTTCGTGCCGGATATTAAGTACAAAGTTGGTCTGCCGGGCCCCAGTGCTTTTGACTGTATTGTTCCTGGAGTACAGGCTATGATAGCTAAAGGTTTTGTTGACAAAGAAAATATAGGGATACAAGGACAAAGCTGGGGAGGTTACCAAGTGGCTTATATTATTACCCAGACCAATATGTTTAAAGCAGCAGGAGCAGGAGCCCCTGTAGTTAATATGACTTCTGCCTATGGAGGAATTCGCTGGGGTTCAGGGATGAGTCGGATGTTTCAATACGAACAAACACAGTCCAGAATAGGAGGGACGCTTTGGGAAAAGCCATCGCATTATATTGAAAATTCTCCATTGTTTTTTACAGATCGAGTAGAGACCCCAACGCTAATCATGCACAATGACCAAGATGGTGCTGTGCCTTGGTACCAAGGGATAGAGTTTTTCATGGCTTTAAAAAGGAATAATGTCCCTTCTTGGTTGTTGGTTTACAATGGAGAGGACCATAACCTAAAAGAAAGAAAAAATAAAAAAGACTTGAGCATTCGCTTGTCTCAGTTTTTTGACCATTACTTAAAAGGAGCAAAGGCTCCATTATGGATGACAGAAGGAATTCCGGCCATAGAAAAAGGAAAGACTTTAAAATATGAATTAAGTGAGAACGATTAGTTCCGGGACTTAATCTCAATAGTTATTCTATTTAAATTAAAGTGCATTTTTGCAAAGAGGATGGCAAAACAGCTATTGTCTTTTTGATGAGTCACGAACAATTAATTCATGCCTAAGGGTAATGGTGTTGGTTTTTTGGAGAATTTCGTGGTGCTCATCATCTAGGTGGTTGATTAAGTTTTTCATGGCTACTTCTCCCATATGGTAGCTTGGATAGTTTATTGTGCTAAGGTTTGGTTCAACCATTCTAGAAATTAGGTCATTGTTAAAACCCACAATCGCGATATCCTCAGGTACTTTAATATTTCTTCTCTTCAAAGCCATCAGACAACTGGCAGCACAAGTGTCATTTGACACGAGAAGGCCGTCCGGTTTTGGGTCAAGTTTAAGAATTTGTTCTACAATCCTCTCGCCTGACTCTTCCCCCAAATCATTGTTAATCACATTTTTTTCTTCAAAGACAATACCATGATCTAAAAGGGCGTATTTATATCCTTTTAACCGGTCGGCATAAACATTTATTTTAAGATTACCTAAAACATGAACAATTCGCTTACATCCTACTTTGATTAAATGACTGGTAGCATCATAAATGGCTTGAGTATTGTTGATTACCACACCGGTACAATTGTTGTTTTCCGGGACCCTATCAAAGAATAAAACCGGAATATGTTTTTTAAAAAAAGGAGAGAAATGTTCGATATCGTCAGTAGTGCCTGCTTTTGACACCAATAGGCCATCAACTCTACTGTTAAACATAGTTGTGGCGTTAGAAATTTCCTTTTCCAAAGATTCGGTGGATTGGCTGATGACCAAGTTGTAGCCGGCTTGGGTTGCAATTTCTTCCATTCCTGCCATTACAGAAGATTGGAAGGGACTGTTTAATTTTGGAATGATAACGCCTATACTTTTGGACCTTTTTTTACGGAGACTGGATGCGAAAATATTGGATTGATAACCCATTTTTTTTGCGGCAGTCAGAATTTTTTCCTTCGTGTTTTCTTTGACTCTTGGGTGGTTACTAAGGGCCCTACTCACCGTAGTAGGGGACAATCCAACTACTTTGGCAATGTCGTAAATCGTTACTTCTTTATCCATTTATTAGGTTACTTGGCGGTAATTAATCATAATACTACTTAAAAAAATAGAATAATGCAACCGATTTCAATTGTTGAAGGTATATGTGTACTATTTATGTGGTATGATTTTCATCTTTTAAATAAAGGTAAAATTTTAAAATAAGTATAAAAATAAAATTATATCTATCATTTTGTTGCCGGATAAACCATTATTCTTCCTATTATTTCCTGTGTCAATAGATGTTGTGCCTAATAAATTACTTTTTCAATGGTTTTTCTTCATCAAAACAGATAAAATAATTTATGAAATCGGTTGTATTGAATTAAATATATTGATATGTTTACGGAAAGAGACGTTTAAAGCAATATCCCAATAAAACTACAATATGAAATTGAATCAAATCCTCTGTTCTTTGATAGCATCTTTGCTTCCTCTGGTCGGGGTAGGACAAAGCATTGCAAAGATATCACTGGATGATGTGGAGCCTTCCAAATTTGCTTATCCTGTATCCATAGATTTAAATTCCATTACCGACCTGCCGGATTCACTTTTAACATTGGTATATATAAGTGAGGGCCAGGCAAATGAAATACCTTATCAGCTAGACAATTTAAATGGCAGGAAGTTAACTTGGCTGGTCAAGCCTAAGGAAGGCAAAACCAGTTATACCTATGAACTCCGAAAGAGCCATTCTAAAAGCGAAGCTGACCATTTTTTATCACTGGATCAAAGTGAAAAAGCCCTGGTTATCAAAAAAGCCGGATTGGATTTGTGGCAATACAACCAAGGCTTGGCCATGCCTCCCGAGGGAGTCGCACTTGCTTATGCTCGAAGCGGGTTTGTGCATCCCATGCGAACCCCTGAGGGGCTGTCGTTAACAAGAATTCAGCCTTCAGATCATTACCACCATTATGGGCTGTGGAACCCTTGGACAAGGGTGGGCTATAAAAATGATACAATTGATTTTTGGAACTTAAATGATAAACAAGGCACGGTCAGGTTTGCAAACTTTATCAATAGAACTTCAGGTCCGGTTTATGCAGATTATAAGGTTTTGCATGAACATGTGGTTATGAAGGATAGGGAAGTTCCGGAAGTCGCTTTTACTGAGGTGCAAGGAGTTAGGGTCTTTGCAGAAAAAGAGGATGACGGTTATTATTTGGCCGATATTAGTATAGTGCTGAATACTAATCCAGATGATTCGCTCGTACTACAAGAATACAGATATGGAAGCTTGGGTTGGAGGGCAACTGAATTGTGGGATCGATACAATAGTGAAGTGATTACTTCGGAAGGTCTAGATAGAAAATCGGCAGACGGTAGCTTGGCAAGATGGTGTATAGTACAAGGAGAGTTAGGAGATGATTATGGTGCCGTGGTCATGATGTCCTATCCGTCAAATTTCAATCATCCCGAGCCATTAAGGATTTGGCCGGAAGACATATATGATAGAGGAGATATGTATGCCAATTTTGCTCCGACAAAAAATAAGGATTGGGTGCTGGATGCGGGAAAAGCCTACCACCTTAATTACAGGTTTTTAGTATCTTCGAAGAAAATTAGTCCTGAAGAAGCAGAAGAAGCTTGGAGACAATTTGCTAAGGTTTCAAAAATTACCATAAATAAATTTTAGTATCCAATTATTATTCGTTCTAAATCAACCATACATAATGTTAAGTCGTACAAGAAAATCAACTTTAATCAAACAAATTCAATTGGCCGTTTTTATGGCTGTTATTGTCTTGTTTAGCAATTTTTCAGCTGAAGCCAAACCACCTAAAAATCACTTAAAGAATAAAAATGTATTGGTCTTTTTTAAAAATGGAGAAGGCTTTGTTCATGATAACATTCCTTTTGCGGTCGCTAGCCTTGAAAAATTGGCAGTGAAGTATAAATTTAATGTTACAGTGACCGATGATGCGGCTTATTTTACAGAAGAAAATCTTAAGTCCATAGATTTAATGGTCTTCCCTAGTACCAATAATGAAGTCTTTACCGATAATAGTCAGAGGTTGGCTTTCAGAAGATACATTCAATCCGGAGGAGGAATTGTTGGTATTCATTCCGCAGTAGGTACAGAAAGAAATTGGGAGTGGTTTAAAATGCTTATTGGTGGAAGGTTCGTATGGCATCCAAAATTTCAAAAGCTTGCCATCACCAAAATTGACCCAAGTCATGTGTCCATGGATGGTTTACCTACTATATGGGAAAAGGAAGATGAATGTTACCTAATGAAAGAGCTTTATCCTGGAATTAAAGTAGTGATGGCCCATGACCTTACCTCTTTAAATGGGGATCAAAAAGATAGAGTTGAAGAATTAACTGCTTCTTTTCACAGGTATTACCCTGCGGTTTGGCACCAGGACTTTGATGGGGGAGTTGCTTGGGTGACGGCTTTAGGTCACCATAAAGATGATTATGAAGATCCGGTTTTTCTAAAACACATCTACCAAGGGATGAACTATGTGGCCGGTCGTATAAACAAGAAGGACTATACCAAAGCTTATGCTAAAGCTTGGGACAGTCCGGTTCAATTTAAATAAAAACATACTATAAAATAAGTAACTATAAGTCTATAGAACGATAACAAAAATGTTTCTATGAAAAACCTCAAAAATAACAGTGAATCCAGAAGGAACTTTATAAAATCTACCGGGAAAGGAGCTTTAGCTGCTTCTTTGGCCGTTACAGGGTTTCCAACCATTGTTCCTGCTTCAGTATTAGGAAAAAATGCTCCAAGCAATAAGATCAATATCGGTCAAATTGGCTTTGGAAGGATTGCCATGACACATGACCTGCCTGAAACATTAAAGAATGACATTGCTAGGGTAATTGCAGTGGCCGATGTAGACAGCAATCGTGGCGCACAAGGCAAAAAGTGGATTGAAGGAGTTTACGAGAAAAAGACCGGCAAAGCCAAATATGTTGACGTCAGTGTATATGACAATTTCAAGGAAATGATCCAGCGCAAGGATTTGGATGCGGTGATTGTCAGTACTCCAGACCACTGGCATGCACAGCCGGCAATGGAAGCAGCACTAGCTGGGAAAGACGTCTACCTGCAAAAACCTACGTCTTTAACCATCGAAGAGGGTAGAATGCTTAGTGATACGGTTCATAGAACAGGTGCTATTTTTCAGATGGGAAGTCAGCAACGGTCCCAAAACCCATGGCCTCAGTTTAAAAGAGCTTGTGAACTGGTTCGAAATGGGCGCATTGGAAAGGTTAAAAAAATATTTATTGGTTTGCCCGGTGATCCGGCTGGTGGAATAGCAACCGAGATGCCGATTCCAAAGAACCTTAACTATGAAATGTGGTTAGGTTCTACCCCTTGGGTGCCTTACACGCTTGATCGGGTTCATTCTCAAAATGACATTACATCCAGGCCAGGTTGGTTACGTTGTGAGCAGTTTGGGGCTGGGATGATTACAGGTTGGGGAGCCCACCATTTAGACATTGCACATTGGGCAATGGGGAAAGAATATTCCGGTCCTGTTGAAGTTGAAGCAACGGCCTCATTTCCCACTGAAGGCTTATGGACTGTCCACGGAGATTTCCACGTTAAGGCCAAGTATGACAATGATGTTATCATGGAAGTAAGCGGAGATTATCCCAATGGTGTACGTTTTGAAGGTACTGAAGGATGGATTTTTGTTGCCAGGGGAAATGTTGGCGTGACAGCCAGTGATCCGGTACCAGGCGGTAAAGCAAGTGAGGCATTTAAAGCGAGCGACCAAAAAATCCTTACTTCTGAAATAGGTCCGGATGAAATCCATCTTTATGAGAGTGAAGAACAGCATAAAAACTGGCTTGACTGCATCGTTTCAAGGGAACAACCCATCGCCCCTGTAGAAGTAGCTCATAGGTCATGCAGTGCTTGTTTGGTTTCTCATATAGCCATGAAGCTTCCAAGGAAACTGTACTGGGATCCTGTTAAGGAGAAATTTAAAAACGATGATGAGGCCAATGCAATGCTATCTCGTCCACAGAGATACCCTTATGGAACGAATAATGTAATATGATTTAACCATTATAATAAGGATGACATTAATTCAAAGCTGGCGTTGGTTTGGCCCCAATGATCCGGTAAGTCTTAGAGATATAGAGCAGGCAGGAGCTACAGATGTAGTTTCTGCCTTGCATTATATACCCCATGGAGAAGTTTGGCCGCTGGAAGATATTTTAAAAAGGAAAGCCCTTATCCAATCGGCAGGATTAAAATGGTCTATTGTAGAGTCTGTTCCTGTTCATGAAGCCATTAAAACCAGAAATGATGAGAGTGAGTATTATATAGAAAATTATATTCAAACTTTAAAAAACCTCTCAAAAGCCGGACTTAAACTTGTTTGTTATAATTTTATGCCTGTGCTGGATTGGACTAGGACAGACCTCTCTTACTCGTTGCCCAATGGTGCCAAAGCCCTATATTTTGATTGGTCGGATCTAGCGGCTTTTGATCATTTCATACTGCAACGGAAGAATGCTTTTACATTTTATTCTGAGGAAATAGTAGCATCAGCTAAAGGTCGATGGACCGGGATGAGCGAGGCTAGAAAAAAGGAACTTTCGGATATTGTACTAATGGGAGTGCCTACCGAAAAAAGCATGCCTAAGGAGGACTTGATGAAAAGCATCAGTATCTATGAGCAAATAGGGAAATCAGGACTAAGGGATAACCTTGTTTATTTCCTGAAATCCATACAACAGACCTGTGAAGAGGAAGAAATCACCATGACCATTCATCCTGATGATCCACCATATCCGATTTTAGGTTTGCCTAGAATTGCCTCAGATGAGGAGGACTTATTATATATCATAAACAAAGTCCCCGAATCCTTTAATGGGATTTGTTTTTGTACCGGTTCTCTTGGTGCAGGAAAGCACAACGTACTGCCAGAAATTTTGGCTAAGGTTGGAGCTAAGGTACATTTCGCCCATTTAAGAAATGTTAAAAAAAACAGTAAGGGGGATTTTTATGAAGCGGAACACTTAGATGGCGATGTAGATATGGCCACGATTATGGAGCAACTAATAATCTTAAATAAAAACCGAGAGAGGCCTATCTTCTATAGGCCTGACCATGGCCATCAAATATTGGATGACTTAAAGAAGGAAACCAATCCGGGATATTCAGCCATTGGTCGTTTGAAAGGTTTGGCCGAACTCAGGGGATTGGAAATAGGTTTGGATAGGTAGAAATTGTTATAGGAAGAGCTCTTATTTCCTAAAGTATTTGTTTCAAAACCAATTACTTTGTTGTAATTTTTAAACCTTCCCTAGGGTAGATTGATCCAACCTATCTATTCAATTTCCCAACCTCAAAAATCTTAAACCGCTAGTGGTTGCCTTACTCATTGTGCTGCAACATTATAATTCGAATTAGCATTTAAGATTACGGTTCAGCCTAATAACCAAATGTAGATTAATCAGTTGAATAGAATTAGGGCAGTATTGGTGTTTTTTTGCTCTGGTACTGTGCTAATCTACACTTCATAACTTCGAATCAAACTTGTCTAAAGGGCATGGTGACCCCTGTTAAATAATATTTAAGTTCTTGTTAACAATAGGATTGTTTGGCTCTTTCGGTATAATAATCGTTTGAAATTTTGGGAAAAGGGAATTACCTTGTTCTTTCATTGTAATAAAGAAAATTGATTAACCCATCTGAAGAAAAATGTCCTTCCAAAACCCAATGATTAGTAAAATTTCCTTTAAGGTAGAGTTTGATTGCAGTATTTTAGGCCTCATTATTTTGGCTTTAATGCTCAATCCATTTATGCTTCACAAGAGCATGGGACAAAACATTGAAATGCCAATTAAAGGCTTTTGTGCCCACAGGGGAGCCATGACAAGTCATCCTGAGAACACCATTCCTGCCTTTGAACAATCCATCGCCTCGGGAGCTCAGATGATTGAGTTTGATGTTCAGTTTAGCAAGGATTCTGCCCTTATTATCATGCATGATGGTACCTTGGACAGGACTACCAACGGTAGTGGGGAAGTAGCATTGATGGATTCAAATGAGATTAGAAGTTTGGATGCAGGGAGTTGGAAGGGGGAAGCTTTTGCGGGTACAAAGGTGCCTGTTTTAAAAGAAGTTTTAGAGATGATGCCGGCTAATATTTGGTTAAATGTTCACCTAAAAGGTGGATATGAGTTGGGTAAAAAGGTGGCAGCCCTTATTCTGGAAATGGGCAAATCGCATCAGGCAGTAATGGCAGTCAAGGCAGATGCTGCAAAAGGGGCCAGGTCCGTGTCAGACAAAATCTTGATTTGCAATATGGAAAGACAATCTGGAGGATTAGACTATGTAGAAGGAACCATTGCAATGAAGGCTAATTTTATTCAATTAAAAGGGCCCGTAACTGAGGATTTTCAAAAGTATACCAAAAGCCTTGATGAAAAAGGTATAGGTGTAAATTATTTTGGGACAGATGACCCTGCGGTTTTTAAGCAATTGTTTGACCTTGGGATAGCGTTTCCCCTAGTCAATGACATAGTTACAGCCATGCAATATGCCGATGAATTTGGGATTAAACCCGTGGTGCCAAGTTATAGTGCTCTCAAGAAACCTTAATTAAAGGATTTTATTGATCTATGGGCGTAATTAAATGGTTGCAATGGAGAGGAGTCTATTTAAGCATGATAGATGGCTAAACTTTCCTGAAACTTATTCCAAAATGATTAAAATATTATAGAAAATTGCTTTCGCGTTTTTTTTCAGATGTCAATTATATTTTAGAGCTAATTTATTTGTAATCAGGTGTTAAGCGCGATATTTTTCGTTATAAAGGATTAGGTATTTAAAATTCCTTAATCATTTTATTTTAGTTATTTCGAAAAATTTTAATTTTTTTGATAAATAAAAAATAGCTTTATTTAGCGGTCAAATTATCCTATAAAGCTAATTGAACTTAACCGATAAAGATCTTAGTCGTCTCCTTTATAAAGGAAAAGAGGAAGCTTTCAATGCTATTTACGAGAAGTATTGGAAGAAGCTTTATGTTTATGCCTTCAAAATTTTTGAAGATCAGATTGTTTGTGAAGATATTGTACAAGAGGTATTTGTGAATTTATGGGAAAGAGCAAAGTCTAATGAAATTGTAAAGCTGGAAAGCTATCTTTTTAGAGCGGTTAAATTTCAGGCGATGAATGCCATTAGGAATTTGAAACCAACGACTGATTTTGAAGAGTTATTTAATCATTTACCTGATAATTTGGGTGTAGACTTACTTTTGGAGGAAAAAGAGATGGCATCTAATTTAAAGATTATCGTCAACCAATTACCAGCCAAGTGTAGGGAAGTTTTCATTTTGAGTAGAGAAGAACAACTGTCAAACAAAGAAATTGCAGGCCAATTGAATATCTCAATCCGTACTGTTGAAGCGCATTTAAATAAAGCCTTAAAATTTATTAAAAATAATATGAACGGAATATTTTTTTGTTTTTCTCAATTTTTAACCCTCTTATTTAGATAAATTTTTTTGATTTCTATATTTTGTAAAATTATAATTTAAAAATATGTCATTAGTTTTATTAATAAATTATTAAAAGTATCTTTTTGTTTAAATAAATTTTTTACTTTCTAAGTGTAAAGCGAGTTTCATGTTACTTATATTTTGACAAGCATGAAATCAATGAACAAAGAAATATTTATAGCTTTATTAAAGAAGCAGGCCAAAGGGGAGGCTAGTAGAGAAGAAATAGATCAATTAAATCAGATTTTAGATCTAATTCAGAAGAGGGAAATAGATTGGCCACTTTCTCCGGCTGAGGAATTGGCACTAAAATACAATGTCAAGCAAAGAATTGATGAAAGGAGAAAGGGCAAACAGCTTTCGATTAAACCCTTAACTATTCTTAAATGGGCCGCAGTTTTATTGATCGGCTTTTCCCTTACTTATATTTTATTGTCTTCCGGCTTTGGGAGTAGTACTGATCAAGAATGGGTAGATAAAGTAACCAGTCAAACTCAGAAAGGAACCTTTACTTTGCCGGATGGTTCTACAGTTTTTTTAAATACCAATTCCCGCATTCGTTTTCCAATGACCTTTTCCGATAACAAAAGAGAGGTGATCTTGGAAGGAGAAGGCTTTTTTGATGTAGTTAAAAATAAGAAAAAACCATTTGAGGTGATTAGTAATGGGGTTTTAACCCGAGTATTAGGAACTTCCTTTAATATTAATGCAGCCAATGAGGGATTGGTTGAAGTGGTCGTTGCAAGTGGAAAGGTTGGTGTAACAAATGATCTTACTGAAGGAGCAAATTTAAATTTAATAGCCCCGAACCAAAAAGCCACCGTCAACCGATTCAACGAAAAGGTTCATGTGGAAGAAATTGATATTGACGAAGAACTGGCCTGGAAAGCTGAAAAGATGTCTTTTGACTTTGTTCCCTTTGAAGAAGTAATTACCACTATTGGATCCATGTACCACATTCAAATTGAAATACAAGGAGACGTAGATGAATCCTGCACCATTCGTTCCACCTATTCCAATAAAAGCCTTTACTCTATTCTTTATGGATTAAAAAACATAGTTGATTTTGAATGGGAAAAAGTAGATGATAGAAAGATTATTATAAACTATAAAAGTTGCATCAATTAAACGAGACTGCCTATGTAAGCTTAATAACTTTAAACCAAAAAGATCCGGAACTGCTGCAACAGTTCCGGGATTAAATCAAAAGGTAATATCCGAGTCCGGCTAAAACCTACATTAATTAATTTAACCTTATAAAAGTATGAAAAATTATTTACTGAGGATAATTGTGCGTATTACAAAACAAACTTTAAAACTCTTCTTACCCATGTTGTTGGGAATCCAGACCTTGGTGGCAGAGCCCTCTACCAGTCAAAGTTTGGAAGATTACCAAGTTCAGTTGTATGCCAATGGAGAATCGTTGGTAGAAGTACTGAGCAAGTTAGAAAAGCAAACTGATTTCGTTTTTGCTTACAACCAATCTGTATTGACAGACAAAACCAAAGTTAGGCTTAGTGTTTCCACAAACCTGAAAGAGGCACTTGAAAAGTTATCGGCCTTAGTGGCTTTTGACTTTAAAAGGGTCAACGAAAATATATACGTAATAAAGAAGCCAAAGGTTAATAAACTGTCACCGGTTTTAGCAAAAAATAAAATCGAAAAATTTGCTATAGACATTAGAGGCACGGTGGTGGACGAAACCGGTGCCCCAATACCTGGGGTCACAGTATCTATACCGGGAACCTCCATAGGTACCGCTACGGATTTAGATGGTAAATACTCCATCAGTGTTCCTGAAGGGTCTGAATTGGTTTTTTCTTTTATAGGTTATGAAGCTCAGCAAATTAAGGTGGGATCTCAAAGCGTTATAAATGTAACGCTTGTTGAAGAAATTTCTTCATTGAATGAAGTGGTAGTTGTTGGTTTTGGGGAGCAGAAAAAGGCTAACCTGACAGGAGCAGTTACTACCATAGATGCAGCTGTAATTGCAGAAAGACCGGTACAAAATGTTGGACAAATGCTTCAAGGTGTTATCCCGGGATTAAACTTACAAACAGGTGGCCTTGGTGGTGAGTTGGACCAATCTCTGAATTTCAATATTAGAGGCGCCGGTACTATAGGTCAGGGCTCTACTTCTTCCCCTTTGGTACTAATCGATGGAATGGATGGAAATCTGAATGCACTAAACCCGCAAGATATTGAAAATATTACCGTGCTAAAAGATGCCGCTGCGGCTTCTGTTTATGGTTCAAGAGCGGCATTTGGGGTGATTTTAGTAACTACTAAAAGTGGTAAGGAAGGAAAAGCTAAAGTGAATTATAACAATAACTTCCGCTTCGGTCAGCCTAGAGGTTTACCCGAAATGATGGATTCACATACTTTTGCTTTGTATTATAATGAAGCTGCTTATCATGCCGGGAGAAGCCCCATATTTGACGATGAAACCATAGACCGCATCGTACAATACCAAAATGGTACACTGGAAACTTCTACTATACCGGATAATAATGGTGAACGCTGGCAATATTATTCTGCCTCCAACGGAAATACCGATTGGTTTGCAGAGCAATACAAGTCCATGACCTTCAGTCAGGAACATAATTTGAGTGTGAATGGTGGAAGTGAAAATGCCAAATACTATGTTTCAGCCAATTATCTGGATCAGGGAGGACTTACCCGACATGCAGACGATAACTTTAACAGGTACGGAATCACAGCGAAAGTTGACCTTAAGATCAATGACAAGCTTTCCTTTTTATATAACAATAGGTTTGTGAGGGAATATTTCACAAAAGCCATGCATTTGAACAACCTGTTTTATCACAATGTTGCCAGAAGATGGCCTACTGTGCCGGTAAAAGATCCCAATGGCTATTATTCATATCCTTCTGAAATCAATCAGATGAAAACAGGAGGTAGGGTAAATAATTTGAAAGACTTTTATTATATGCAGGGTCAGTTGACCTATACCCCTAAAGAAAACTGGAATGTCATTGCCAGCATTAATTATAGGTTGATTAACACCAATAATGACACAAACGTTTTACCTGCCTTTGCTTATGATGTAGACGGTGAAGCATATCCTGCACCTGTGTTCTGGAATGCAGCAGGGCATACTGCTGTAAGCCAGTTTAACCAGAAAGAGGATTTCTTTACCACAAATATCTATTCTGATTACAGCTTTGAGATTGGAGAAGGTCATAATTTTAAAGTAATGGCCGGTTTCAATTCTGAGTTGAATAAATACAGAAATATCAGTGCTAGTAGAACAGGTTTAATTACACCCACTGTAATTTCTATCAATACGGCTACTGACAATTTCCAAAATGCAGGTGCCCTTAATCACTGGGCTACCGCCGGTTTCTTTGGAAGATTGAACTATAACTACAAAGAAAAATACCTTTTTGAATTCAACTCAAGGTATGATGGCTCTTCAAGGTTTATTCAGGACTTGAGATGGAACTTGTTCAATTCTGCATCAGTAGGTTATAATTTAGCGCGAGAAGACTTTTGGACTTGGGATGACAAAATTCAAATGTTTAAAATCAGGGGCTCTTATGGAGAACTGGGCAACCAGAACACTTCAAGCTGGTACCCTTTTTACCTTACCCAGCCTTTCTCAGTTAATTCCGGAAGTTGGTTAGTGAATGGTGTAAAGCCAAATACTGCCACTGCTCCAGGCCTCATCAGTAGGTTCATGACATGGGAAAGGGTAAGAAGTTACAATATAGGTTTGGATATGGGGATGTTTGACAATCGCCTGACCCTGAATTTTGATTACTTCACCCGTTTGACTTTAGATATGGTAGGTCCGGCTCAGGAGTTGCCTGCAATCTTGGGAACAGGTGTTCCGCTTATAAATAATGCTGATTTAAAATCTTGGGGATTTGAATTTGAATCTACTTGGAGAGACAATATCGGAGACTTTAATTATTCTGTGAGAGGCGTGCTTTCTGACGATCAAATGAAAGTCACAAAATATCCCAATGATACCTACAACCTCAGTCAATGGTATGAAGGTGAATTGAGTGGCAATATTTGGGGTTATGAGACAGTTGGGATTGCAAAAGATCAAGCAGAAATGGATCAGCACTTGGAAACAACCAACCAAAACCAAATGGGTACCAATTGGATGGCCGGTGATATCATGTACAAGGATTTGAATGGTGATGGAACTGTCAATGCCGGAAGCAATACACTTGGTGATTCAGGTGACAGAAAAATAATAGGAAATTCTACCCCTCGATTCAGATATAGCCTGGACCTTTCCGGACAATATAGAAATTGGGATTTCAGAATTTTTATTCAAGGTGTAGCTAAAAGAGACTGGATGCCAAACGGACCGTACTTTTGGGGTACTGGAGGTCAAAATATGTGGCAGGCAGCTGGATTTATGGAGCACATGGACTTTTACAGGGACGAGAATTCTCCAATGGTACAAGCCGGATTGGCAGGCGTGAATCTAGATTCCTATTTTCCAAGACCAGTCTTTGATAATGGTAAAAATAACCAAACGCAAACAAGGTTTTTACAAAGTGCAGCTTATATGAGGCTGAAGAACTTACAAATTGGATACAGTCTCCCATCAGCAATTGTCTCTAAGCTCGGTGTCGGCAACGCTCGCTTTTATGTGTCAGGAGAAAATCTTTTAACCTTCTCTAAAATGTCTAAAATATTTGATCCTGAATCAGTGGGATTATCAGGCTGGAATGATGGTAAAACCTATCCTTTCTCAACTGTTTATTCATTGGGTCTAAATGTTAACTTCTAAAGAGAATTTGTGATGAGAATACATATAAAATCTAAATTATATATAGCCTTAGCAATGGCATTGTCATTGTTGAACATGTCTTGTAATGAGTTTCTGGAAAGAGAGCCTTTATCCGTAGTTACACCAGAAGCTTACCTGCACTCAGAAGCCGATTTGGCGGCCTACACCATTGCCAATTATGCTTTTCCTACACATTCCGGATGGAATGTAGGTACCTTTGGCTATGACAACCATACAGATAACCAAGCCACTACCAATGCAAGCAATAGGTGGATACCTGGAGAATATAGAATTGGCCAAACAGGTGGTTCATGGAGTTTTGGACAAATTAGAGACATGAATTATTTCTTGGAAACTGTTGTCCCTCGTTGGAAAGCCGGTGGGATTTCAGGCAGTACTTCCAATGTGGAGCATTATGTAGGAGAAGGGTATTTTCTAAGAGCCTATGAATATTTTAATAAGGTGCAAAACTTGGGGGATTTTCCAATTGTTAAAAATACCCTCCCTGATGATTTGGAAACTTTGACCGAAATTTCTATAAGGAAACCTAGAAATGAAGTGGCAAGGTTTATTATTTCTGACCTTGATTCTGCTATCAATCTATTATTGGTAAGCCCTCCCGGAGGAAAAAATAGAATCAATCAAATGGCAGCATTGACTTTCAAATCAAGGGTAGCTTTACATGAAGCCACATGGTTGCTTTATCATAAGGGTACAGCCCATGTGCCTGGTGGACCGGGATGGCCTGGAGAGGCTGATAATCCTAACTTCAGTTTGGATATAGATCAAGAAATTGATTATTTTCTTGGTGAAGCAATGGAAGCTGCTGAGCTGGTTGCTGATCAGGTTTCATTGACAAGTAATACCCTAGACAATGGTTATGATTCCTCAGAAAATCCTTACCATAAAATGTTTGGAGACTTGGACATGAGTCAATATGAAGAGGTTTTGTTATGGAGACAATACGACCATACTCTTGGTATTCGTCACAACATCAATGCTTATATCAATTCCAACGGAGGGAATACCGGATATACCAAAGGTTTGGTGGAAAGCTTTTTGATGGCCAATGGTTTACCCATATATGCAGATGGATCAGGATATCATGGAGATGATTTTATTTCCGATGTAAAAGCGGATAGGGACAACAGGCTTCAATTATTTATGAAAGATGCAGGTGAAGTCAGGTTAATAGGCCAAACCAATGCAGATGGATCACCTGTTCTCATAACTGAGCCTGAAATTATTGGTAACCAAGAAACCAAATATGTAACCGGATACGGAATTAAGAAAGGTTTTAGTTATTTGCCTTCTCAGACAGTAGGTGAAGCAGGAACTGTAGGTTCTATGGTGTTCAGAGCAGCTGAAGCATACCTGAACTATATTGAAGCCTCTTACCTGGCCAAAGGAAGCATAGATGCAAAAGCAGCAGCTTATTGGGAAGCGCTAAGGGTGAGAGCTGGCGTTAGTCCGGACTTTAACCTAACCATTGCCAATACCGTGATTAGCAAAGAAGCTGAAGGGGATATGGGCGCTTATTCTGCCGGAGAAATGCTTTCAGATCCAATTTTGTACAACATCAGAAGAGAAAGAAGGAATGAGTTGATTGCTGAAGGTATGAGGTACTTTGACCTGAAACGTTGGAGAGCTTTGGATCAGCTTAAAACAGATCCCTATATCGTAAAAGGATTCAAGCTTTGGGGCCCGATGCAAAGTTGGTATGTGGATGAAGAGACCAGTGAAACATTATTGATTCCGGCCGGATCCGAAGGTTCAGCTACCCCGAATGTTTCTAATCCGGATGAAAGTGATTACCTGCTTCCTTACAGAATTATGCTTGGAGGTACTAATCTTGTAAAGGATGGATACGAATGGGCTTCTGCACACTATCTGGAGCCTATTGCTATTCAGCATTTTATCATTACTTCCCCAAGTGGAGATCCATCAAATTCAGTGATTTACCAAAATCCGGGATGGTCACTTCAGGCAAATGAAGGAGCATTGGAGTAATTACTTAACCGTATAAAACTAGAATTTCTAAAAAGCAATACCCTTTAGGGTGTTGCTTTTTTTTATAATGAACAGTGTAATTTTTTTAATAAGATTTAGGGTTTATAAAAATGAAGATTTAATAAGTTTAAACCCTGTGAAAAATTGCTTTTAGCAGGATATTTAATCATGATTAAGTGTTTAGTATTTATTTTAGTGTGTAAAATAAACAAAAAAATATGGTTTATTTTATATATTGTTGCCCGGTAATCGGATGGTTTTAAACCGATTTTATAATTCTTATAAAATGTTAAGAAATCAGATAACCCTAATTATCCTGTAATTATCAATTCAGGATCTTTTATAATTATTCAATAACCCAAAACAATAACCCCATGAGAAAAAAGTCTACAACCTTCCGGTTGGTATGGCTGCTTGTGTTTGCTGGAATCTTATTTTGTTTTCAGTTGCAAGTAATTGCCCATGCAGTTAAACCAACCCCCAATTTACCTTTTAAAATTGAGAATGGAATATCCAAAATCCACCTTCCGGCTTCTATTAGTGGGACGGTAGTTGATCAAGACAATGTCCCCATTCCCGGTGCCACAGTAATTGTGGTAGGCACAAATATCGGAACCGTTACTGATATAGACGGGAAATTTAATATTGAGGCTACCTCTGGACAGGTGCTTAAAGTTTCTTTCATTGGTTTCGAGTCTGAGGAAGTAACCATTGCCAATCAGACAGTAATTAATGTCGTTTTACAAGAAGACATGGCCTCACTTGAAGAGGTTGTTGTTGTTGGTTATGGTGTACAGAAAAAATCTGACCTGACAGGAGCTGTGGTAAGAGCTGACATTGAGGCTTTCCAGGAATCTCCAAATGTCTCTATTATGCAATCCCTACAGGGCTCTGTTGCCGGTTTAAATGTGGGACAAGTGAATCAGGCCGGTGGAGAGCCGGATATTCAGATTCGTGGACGTACCTCTCTTTCGGGAGAACAAAGCCCTTTGATTGTCATAGATGGGGTCATTTATAGGGGGAATATCAATGATTTAAACCCCAATGATATCAAGTCAATTGATGTGCTTAAGGATGCAAGTGCCGCCGCCATTTATGGTTCCCAAGCATCTAATGGTGTGATTATTCTAACCACCAAGAAAGGGGTGGATTTAGGAAAGCCAACCATTAATTACTCCAATAGTTTTACCTTTCAAAAGCCGATTAAAGAGTTTAGAACAGGTACGGCCGCCGATTATTTAAAGAAAACTGAAGAATCTGATTTGTACAATAGCCGTACTGAGGCATCGGGATACTTGGAGCCCAATCCTAACTGGGAGCCCTCCTCCAACTTTAAAACAAGCGATGAAATTTTGGCCTATAACCAAGGACGGTCAGACAATTGGTATGGCCTGATGACCAATGACAACCCCTATATACAAAATCATAATTTGTCTCTGGCAAATGCTACCGAACGATCAAATTATTACATTTCACTCGGCCATACCGATCAAAAAGGCCATTTGGTGAATGAAGGTTACAATAGAATTAATGCAAGGGTTAATCTGGAGACCACTGTAACGGATTGGTTAACCTTCGGCTTGCAATCTTCTTTTACAAGGAGCAACTATATGGGCCCAACACCAAGCTTAGGGAATCGGTATTTATCTCCTTTTGCCACTGTTAGGGATGAGAATGGAGAATACATCCAGATTACCGGAGGAAACACCATTAACCCCATGGTGCAATTGGAAGCAGACCTTGTAGACAAAAGGCTTAATTTCTTTGGTAACTTTTATGCCCAGATAGACTTTCCTTTTTTGGAAGGCTTAAGTTATAAGGTCAATTATCTTAACAATTATACAACGAATCAAGATTACTATTTTAGAGAATATGCCAGTAATTTTCAAGGCGGAGGCCAAAAGATGTATCAATTGAATTATAATTGGTCAAGTGATCATATCCTTACCTATAACAAAACCTTCAATGATGTTCACAATGTATTCCTAACCTTGCTTTACGGAGCTGAGAGCCGTGAATCAGAATACACCCAAGCGACCTCATTTATCTACGCCAATACAGCACTAGGGTACAATAGCCTTCAATCCGGAAGTGCAGACCAACAACGCACTAGTTCAGGGGCTTGGGATGAGTCCAGCCTTTATCAAATGGCCAGGTTATTTTATGGATATGACCACAGGTATTTGTTCACAGGGACCGTCAGGAGAGATGGTTTTTCCGGCTTTGGGGCTACCAATAAATTTGGCATTTTTCCATCGCTATCTTTTGCCTGGGCTGCTAGTGAAGAAAAATTTATAGCTGACAATGCGAATTGGTTGAACAATCTTAAATTAAGAGTGTCCTATGGATCTAATGGAAACAGAACGGTAGGCAGGTACCAAACATTAGCCACCGTGGCCGGAGGGTTTAACTATATTACTGCAGATGGCACACCGCTTTATACCCAGGCCATAGACAAACTGGCTAGCCCAAATCTTAAGTGGGAAACCACCACAGGGGTCAACTTAGGAGTGGATTTTGCAATTCTCGGAAATAGGATTAGTGGATCCATAGATTATTACAATAACGAGACCACAGACTTATTGTATCAGGTAGACATACCCGGTATCAGTAGGTTTGAAACTTTCCCGGACAACCTTGGCCGAATTCATAACCAAGGGCTGGATATAGCCATCACCACTGCCAATATTAGGAAAAATGATTTGACTTGGGAAAGTACTTTTATGTTTTCAAGAAATAGGAACGAACTCAGAGAATTGCTGGGTTTTGACCTCGATGGAGATGGGGTAGAGGATGATTTGGTTTCTGAAGGTTTATTCATCGGTTATCCTTTGGATGCGATCTTTGATTATTCCATCAATGGATTATGGCAGGTAAATGATGAAATTCCTGTTTATTCTGACTTGGGGGCCTACAAGGTGGTGGATATCAATGGAGATGGAGACATAGATCCAGCGGATCGAAGTATAATTGGCTATGAAGAGCCTTCCTATCGCTTTAGTATTGCCAATACCGTTACTTATAAAAATTGGACATTTAGACTATTTATCAATTCTATTCAAGGGGGGAATTCAAGGTATTTGGGGATGGACAATATCAATAGTTGGCAAATTATTAATCAAGAAAATCACTTCAATAATGATTTTCCATTGGGCTTGGATTACTGGACACCGGAAAATACCGATGCTATTTATGAGCGCCCCAATATTAATATTTCCAGTGGTATAGCGGGAACAAGGTACATTCCTAGAAGCTTTGTAAGGCTACAGGATGTTTCTCTGGCTTATAATTTCCCAAGGGGATTGTTGACCAAGCTTAAAATTCAAAACCTTAAGGTATTTGTAAGTGGGAAAAACTTGTACACCCTAACCAAATGGCCTGGCTGGGATCCTGAAACCGGGCAAAATATTAACCGAACAGGAAGGCCCGTACTCAAGGGCTATTCCATGGGGTTAAACCTTGGGTTTTAATGATTTTTAGGCCATTAAATTTTAAAAGTATGAAAACGATAAAAAATAATTTCCTGATATTAATCGCATGCCTGTTGGTTATTGGATGTAATGAAGACAGTTTTTTAGAAGAGATCCCCAAAGATTTTCTTTCTCCAGAAATCGCCTATGTGACTGAAAATGATTTTGATGCCGCTGTTTTAAACCTGTATGCACAAGTTAGAAATGAATTCTTTACAAGTGATAACCAAAATAGCTTTCCCGCCATTTCATGGGATGGAACAGACATGGTATACGCGCATAAGAATTTTGGGACAAGACCTGATTGGGGAGGGTCGTTGCTTCTACCCACCAATACAAGTCTAGTGTATGAAGCCATGTGGAAACCTGCCTATCGCATTATCTATGATGTCAATGTAATCATAGGAAGATCCGAAGGTCCCCAAAGCCTATTAACAGCCGAACAAAAGAAAAGTACGCAAGCTGAGGCTGCCTTTTTTAGAGGTTATATGTACAAAATGTTGGCCAACCTGTATGGAGATGTGCCCATAGTTTTGGAGGAAGTAACTTCGCCAAGAAGAGATTTTGTTCGTTCCAGCAGAGAAGAGGTATACCGGCAAAGTGCTGCTGATTTATTATTGGCTGCCCAAGAATTACCTGATGTGGATGATGTGGA
Organism: Cyclobacterium sp. 1_MG-2023; assembly: GCF_030546805.1. Lineage (GTDB taxonomy): Bacteria > Bacteroidota > Bacteroidia > Cytophagales > Cyclobacteriaceae > Cyclobacterium. The sequence goes on from NZ_JAUOPC010000003.1 coordinate 326,106, forward strand.
TAATTCCAGAATCAATAAACTGGCAGCTTACCATTTATTGTCTGAGGTATATATTTCTTTGGGTAGGTGGCAGGAGGCCGTCGATGCAGCTTCGCAAGTTATTGATCATCCCCAAACTGCATTGATGACCGAAAGATTTGGATCAATGGTGGATCATCCTACATTTGGAGGGGATGTTTACTGGGACTTATTCAGACAAGGAAACCAAAACCGAATGTCCGGCAATACAGAGGCCATATGGGTATTGCAATACGAATTTAATGTCCCGGGGGGAAATGATGGTTTCCAATTGGAAAGGACAGTAATTCCGAGGCTTTGGCAAGCCAAAATAGCCAATAATGATGGATCCGTTCACCCATTGATCCCTTATCCAAATACCAATTACTACGGCAGAGGATCAGGATTCATGAGCCCTACCCGTTATTTGTATGACAATATTTGGAGGAAAAGTGGCTATGATCAAGACATGAGGAATTCGGAGTATAATATAGTAAGGGATTTTATTGTCAATAATCCAAGCTCAGATCACAATGGGAAATGGGTCTTCAAAGACAATGTACCCATAGCCCTAAGTTCTGTAAATGATACAACAAGGAATTTCTTTCCAGTATTTGCAAAAGCTTCAGTAGTCGGTCAACACCCAACGGAATTGTACCATAATGATCAAACTGTCCCCGGGTCGCTTACCAATTCTGCCCAGCGAACTTTTAGAGACAGGTATGCCATACGCTTGGCTGAAACTTATTTGTTGAGGGCCGAGGCTTACCTTGGACTGGGAGATAAGGAAAACGCTGCTGCAGATGTAAATACGGTAAGGAGTCGAGCTCAAGCTCCGGATGTAAGTCCTGCAGATTTGGACATGGATTATTTATTGGATGAGCGCTTGCGTGAATTACATTATGAATCCTTTCGTTTGTTAACACTTACTAGGTTAGGTAAATTGGTGGAATGGACAAAAGCCAAGAATCCATGGGTAGGAGATTTGTACCAAAGTCACAATAATTTATGGCCCATACCTTTCAATGAAATTGAAAAAAATATTGAAGCAGATTTAGGTCAAAATCCGGGCTATTGATCAAGCTATCATAGGATGATAAGGCAGTGTTCATAAATAAGTCGGTATTATTGTCTAACCGAGGCAATAGTACCGGCCATTTCCACTGGTGTTCATAGCACTTCAACCCGAATTATTTTATAGGATTTCTTGAGCTTTCTAAGGGAGTATTGTATTTAAAAGATAATTAGGTTGTTTGGATATTTTCCCTTAGCATCGCTACGGTGAAATGGAATACAGCAACAAAGTATTTGATTTTGATGTAATTTCAGCACCTAATAGATTGTCTTTTGCCTATTTTAGGTTCAATGAATAGCTATAGTAAGTGAATATTCAAACACATAATTTAATTAAAATGAAAGTGTCAAAAAGAAGATCCTTTTTAGGGAAGTTTAGTTTCCTTTTATTCTCCTTTTTTGTGGGAAAGGTGAAACCCTTATTTGCCAAGAGAAATCCCCTTGTCTTGCCCAAAAACAAAGGGAAGCTGTATTTCCCGAATGGCTTTAAAGTGACGGAAGTATCAGCAACTGAAGCCATCGTATGGACCAGGCTTAGCCATAGTGAAAAATCGCAACCAATTACGCATAAAAAGACCAAAACAAAGCCTAAAGCCAATAATTATTACCCTGTTGATTTTGATGAAAACCAGCCGGTAAAGAATATGGATGGGGCCATTATAGGGGCAAAAGGAAAAGTTAGAATTAAATACAAGGCCATGGGGGAAACATTAATATCTGATTGGTATGAAACTGACTCGATTGATGATTTTACCGCCCAAATACCTTTGTCAAAGCTAAAAGCAGGTGAACGTTATTCCATTGAATTAGAGGCCATGTCAGAAGATGGTTCAGATAAGTCAACTGTGCCAGGTAGTTTTATGGCTGCTTATGATGCAAAGGAGGTTAAGTCGGTAAACCTAACCACTTCCACTTGTCAATACTTCTGGAATTATGATGATGCAAAACGGGGTTTCCAAACCTATGATGCCATGGCAAAGTTAAAGCCGGATTTTTTCGTACATACAGGAGATTATGTGTATTATGATAGGATAGGCCCTTTGGCCACCGACTTAGAAAAGGCCAGGCACAAGTGGCATGCGATGGACGGTTGGCCTTCATTGAAAGATTTCTACCAAAATGTGCCTATTTATATGCTCAAAGATGATCATGACTTGTTGAAAGATGATGTTTATCCGGATTCTAGTCCCTTGGGTGACTTTACTTTGGAAAATGGCTTAAAAGTTTGGCGAGAAAATGTACCCTTAAAAGACAAACCTTACAGGACTTTCAGATGGGGTAAGGATTTACAGATTTGGCTTGTGGAGGGTAGGGAATACCGAAGTCCTAAAGAAATACCGGAAGGAAGTCCCAGAACAATTTGGGGAGAGGAGCAAAAGAATTGGTTCATAGATACCATAGAAAGTTCTGATGCCACTTTTAAAATCTTGTTTTCTCCCACTCCCGTAGTAGGGCCGGACAGAGATAATAAACGGGACAATCATGCCAATAAACTATTTGAAAAAGAAGGCAATTGGTTAAGAGGTTTTTTGTCCGGTAAAAAGAGTGTTTTTGTAGTCAATGGAGACAGGCATTGGCAGTATTTTTCCATAGATGAAGCAACAGGGTTGAGGGAGTTTGGTGCGGGTCCTGTATCCGATGCACAATCAGGAGGCTGGTCCCAAGATGATAAGAGGCCGGAACATCGGTTTTTGAGAGTTAAAGGCGGGTTTTTGGGCATCAAAGTATTCCGGGAAGCAGGCAAGCCTAAAATTGATTTCACCCATTATGATGTTAAAGGAAATGTCATGAATCAAGAAGAATTTGAAAATTAAAATGAAATACATTACCAATAACATTGTAAGCCCAATGAATGCAAACCTACGATTAAAAGCTTTGTCAAATGGCCTTATATTGTTTCTACTCTTGTCTTTTCCTGTGATGGCACAGGATTTTGGTGAACAAGGGCACCCGATGAATAAATTAACAGACAATCGGGAAATCCTTACTTATTGGGGAACTACCAAAGAGGCCAATATAAAACTGTATGAAGAGGCTTATAAAATTTTGTCGGCCGAAAAGCAGGCTGATTATTCAGAATTAATGAATTCCGTGGCCTTTAAAAAATTAATTCAAGACCAAAATCGAAAGATTTTAGCCGGACCTATGCTTGGTCAAATCAAACCAACAAGTGCTTCTGTTTGGGTAAGGACTTTAAGGCCGACAAAGGTGGAAGTAAAAGTTGAAGGTAAAGAAGGAGATTTAATTTTCGGCCCGGTGTATACCTCTGCAGCAACTGATTTGGCCGGCCTTGTAGAAATAACAGGCTTGAAACCTTTCAGTCGGTATGCTTACAAAATCATAATCAATGGAGAGGAAGTTTTACCGGAGCTGAAACAAAGCATAGCCACCTTGCCTGATGCCAATCAAGGTGAAGAGGTGAAAATTGCTTTTGGTTCCTGCCCACACCGTTGGGGCTTAGGAAACCATACTTTGCTGGAGCAGATCCAAGAGAGAGGTAACCAAGCAATGCTGTTTTTAGGTGACATTGCTGTTCAGGATAGAAATGATCATTTGGGTATGCATAGAGCTGATTATTTATTAAGAGATTTTTTACCAGCTTGGCAAAGCTTTGCTGCTCAAACTCCTGTTTATGCTTCTTGGGATGACCACGACTATTTTGATAACGACAAGGCCGGTATACCTGAAGGATATGATGAAAAAGGACGTAGTGGTGTCAGAGAAGTATTCCAACATTCTTGGGCCAACCAATCCTATGGGGATGAAGCTATTCAGGAGGGGATATTTACAAGAGATAGAATAGGTCCATTTGATATCATCATGACAGACAATCGGTATTTTAGGACCGGAGAAAAAGGCTCATTTTTAGGTCCTCAGCAGATGGATTGGCTAAAAGAACAATTGTTGGATTGTGAAGGGCCTTTTATTGTCCTGTCTTGTGGATCCATGTGGAGTGACTATGTGTCCAATGGCAAAGATTCATGGGGCGTAAATGACCCCGAAGGAAGAGAAGAGCTATTTAGTTTTATCGAAGAGAATAAAATCAGTGGTGTCTTGCTTATTTCTGGAGATAGACATGGGGCCAGAGGCTTTAGGATTCCAAGAAAATCTGATTTCGGATTTTACGAATTTGAAGCTGCTAGTTTGGGAGCAAGAGTAGGGCCTCCCGCCAAAGATCCATCCTGGGACACCCAACTCTACGGGATTGATGGACAATTTGCTTTTGGAGAATTCACCTATCTTCCTTCTGGTAAAGATCCTTCAGTAGTTTTTCGTTTGGTTGGAGAAGCAGGTAATATTATCTATGAAAAGACCATTCGTAAGAGTGAATTGGCACCTTGAAATTTAGCATCCATTAAACCAAAAATTCTCTAATTGACCAATACTGTTTAGAATAACTCCTGCAATAGGTATGGAATAATTCCGATTATTTAATAAAAATAACCATTGACAGTATATAGTATAATATTATATAATTTTTTTTATAAATTATGGGGTTAAAAAATAATTTTATTAACTAAATTTTAAAAAAATCAATTGAAAATGTAAAATCAAAATTATTGGTTTTAAAAAAGGAATAAGTACAAATTCTTTTTAAAAAACCACTTAGTTATTCATTCAAAACAATAAACCCATGAGAAAAAAAATTACAAGCTACCAGTTGGTATGGCTGCCGGTATTTGCTGTGTCTTTTTTGTACACACATATTCAGGCAAGTGCGTATGCAACAATCCCTGTTCTCAATTCCTCTTATAAAATTGAGACTACTGTTAATGGTCATAGCATTCCGGCATCAATCAGTGGAACAGTCGTAGACCAAAGCAATACCCCCATTCCCGGTGCCACAGTTATCGTAGTAGGAACCAATAGCGGAACCGTTACAGATATTGATGGTAAATTCACTTTAGATGCTTCTCCCGGACAAGTTATTCGCATATCCTTTATTGGCTTTGAATCTGCGGAAGTGACTGTTGGCAATCAGACAGAGTTGAATATAACCCTAATCGAGGATACCTCCTCCCTTGAAGAAGTGGTAGTGGTGGGCTATGGTACCCAGCGAAAAAGTGATTTGACGGGTGCTATCTCTTCCGTTACAAGTGAAGACCTAAAAGAAACCCCTGCAGGCAATTTTTTGGAACAATCCCAAGGTAGACTTGCCGGTGTAGACATCGTAAGATCTAATGGATCTCCAGGTTCTCCTGTTCAAATTAGAATTCGTGGGAATCGATCCATTAATGCAAGTAATGAACCACTCTATGTAATTGATGGAATTCCTACCAATGCGAATATCAATGATTTTAACCCCAATGATATAGCGTCTATGGAGGTTTTAAAAGATGCAAGTTCTGTGGCCATTTATGGGTCAAGAGGGGCAAATGGTGTGGTCTTAATTACCACCAAGAAAGGTAAAACGGGTAAGGCTGTCATTAGCTATGATGGTTATTATGGTGTTAAACAACCGATTGAAGACCTGAATTTAATGGATGGAAATGCCTTTGCTGCCTATTCAAGAATTGCAAGGGGGCATGATGGTGATGATCCATCTTTTGACAGTAACTTTTTGGCGCCTTTGGAAATTGAAAACCTTCAGGCAGGAAAATTCACAAATTGGCTTGACCTTGCATTACAAACTGGAAGCCAACAGGATCATCAGGTTTCGGTGAGTGGTGGGACCGACAAAGTAAATTATTATGTTTCGGGCTCTTTCTTCAAAGAGGACGGTTATATTCCGGGGACTGATTTCGAAAGAACAGCCATAAGGGTAAATCTTGAATCTAAATTAACAGATAAACTTAAAATGGGCCTTAGTGCTACAGTAAGTTTAAGTGAGAGGAATCAAATGGCAAGTGCACCCTTTTCAAATTCTATTGGCTATTCCCCACTTGTAGGGCCATATGATGATGAAGGTAATTTCCTGGCTTTTCCCAATCCTAGAGAGGGGCTATTGTCCAACCCATTGTTAAATTATCAACCTTACCAATATGTTGATGAAACCAGAGGGCATAGGATTTTTGCCAATTTATATGCTGAATACCAATTCAATGATCATTTAAAACTTAGGGTAAATTATGGCCCTGATTTCAATCTAACCAGAAGAGGTAGGTACGGAGGTATGTTGGATGGCAACATTAACTCAGGGTCTATAAATAACCAAATGGATTTTGCCTATACCCAAGAAAACATCCTTTCCTATGATAAAAGTTTAGGAAAACATGCTTTGAACCTTGTAGGATTATTTTCGGTACAGTCCAGCAGATTTGAAACTTCCTCTCTTTCAGGACAAGATATTCCTATAGAAAAATCTTTATTTTATGACCTAGGTAGTTCTTCAACCATCACAGGAATTGGTAGCTCTCTTGGAGAATGGGGACTTACTTCCTATATGGGAAGGGCCAATTATCGTTTTGATGACAAATTTCTGTTTACCCTTACAGGGAGGGCAGATGGTTCTTCTAGGCTGGCAGAAGGAAATAAGTGGGCTTTTTTCCCTGCCTTTTCTGCCGGGTATATTTTATCCGAAGAGGAACTGATGCAAGGGTCTAGAATTTCTTTCTTAAAGATCAGGGGTGGATACGGAGAAGTAGGTAATACTGCAATTTCTGCCTATCAGACCCTCGGTGGACTCGAAAGAACCACATATGTTTTTGGGTCAACAGCTGCATTTGGTTATGCAAACAACTTAATTCCAAATCCTGATTTGAAATGGGAGATTTCAAAAACCATGAATGTAGGCCTTGATTATGGCTTGTTTGAAGATCGAATTAACGGTAGTCTGGAATATTATATTACCAATACCAGTAATTTATTGCTAAACAGGTTATTGCCCATTACCTCAGGCTATAACTCTGTATTGCAAAACATAGGAAGTACAAGGAATTCAGGTTGGGAATTGTCTGTGAATGCAAACCTAATCAATCAACCTACAGGCCTAAGATGGGATGTGAACATGAATGTTTTTTCAAACAAAGAACAAATTACAGAGCTCTTTGATGGAGACAGTGATGATGTAGGAAACAACTGGTTTATTGGTGAGCCCATTAATGTGTTTTATGATTTTGAACAAGGGGGGATCTGGCAAACGGATGAGGCAGATTTAGCTGCAGATTATGGGCAGCAACCAGGCGATATCCGCATCAATGATGTAAATGGAAGAGGTGAAGATGGTGAACTTAACAAGCAGCCCGATGGGAATATTAATTCAGATGATAGAAAGGTTTTGGGTTCCACCGTGCCTAGCTGGTCAGGAGGATTGACCAATAGATTTAGCTATAAAAGCTTTGACTTGTCGGTACTCGTGCATGCCAGAATGGGGCAAATGCTGAATAGTGGTTACCATAATTTGGGAGGCAACAACTGGCAAGGCAGATACAATGCGATAACCATGGATTATTGGACAGTCAATAATCCTACTAATGCGATTCCTAGACCAAATGCAGGTGAAGCACCATTGTATGCCTCTTCAGTTAGGTATTTTGATGGTTCTTATATTAAAATAAGGAACATTGCCCTGGGTTATAATTTTAATTCCGGTTTGATCAAAAAATTAGGTTTAACCTCAGCAAGGATTTACTCTACAGTTAACAATGCATTTATATTTTCTCCTTATAAAACAGTGGATCCCGAAACTTCCAACGGCAGTGTAGGTGGAGGTAGCCCACTCACTACTGCCTCTTATATTTTTGGAATTAATTTGAAATTTTAAATTGACGAAAACATGAAATATTTTCATATTATTATTTGTTTCATTTTGGGCTTGTCAATAAGTTCGTGTAATGAGATTTTGACGGAAGACCCTGTAAGTTTGGCCACCTCTGATAGTTATTATGTAACAGAGAGAGGAATTGAGGATGGCCTCAAGGCGTCCTATACGACGCTCAGGGATTTTTACGGCCAGCAAAATGGGTTTTTCCTAACCGTAACAGGAACCGATATTTTCACCAATGGTTTTGGAGGGATTGCCAATAATCCGGATATCAATAACTATTCTTCAAATTTTCTAGGTACTAATTCCACGGTAACCAATGTTTGGAATGCCCTTTATGTGGGGGTAAACCAATGCAATACCGTAGTGAGCAAAATTCCTGATGTCACGGGAATTTCTGAGGAGCGTAGGAAAGAAGTGGAAGCAGAGGCTCGGTTTCTGCGTGCCCTTTACTATTTCCACTTGGTACAGCAGTGGGGGGATGTACATTTTACTTTGGAAGAGACAAAAGGTGTGGAAACAGAGGCTAATAAAACCCCTGCATCCACCATTTATGAAAACGGTATACTTCCGGATCTTGAATTTGCTATAGACAATTTACCTCCAAGTGCTGCCGAACAAGGGAGGGCTTTTAAAGGAGCTGCGGAGGCTATTTTAGCACGGGTCCACTTGACATTAGGTAATTGGGCAGCTGCAGAAGCTTTGGCTTCTAGTGTGATTCAGAACTATGATTTTGAACTGGTAACTCCTTATGCTGACTTGTGGGATATCAATAACGATACCAATAAAGAGTTTATTTGGTCCGTACAATTTACAGATGATCCACTTTTGAATGGACCGGGGAATACAGGGCATTTATATTTTATCTTTGATTACACTTTTAATCCGGCAATGGTTAGAGATGTAGAAAATGGCCGACCTTTTCAGCGATTTTTACCGACAAATTACTTGTTTAGCCTTTATGATAGGGATATTGATGCCCGTTGGAATGGCTCATTTAAAACAGTTTGGTATGCCAATATCTCAGCTGAAATCAATGGTCACCAGGTAAACCCCGGAGATACAGCGATCCATATAGTCATGGAACCTGTTCCGGATGAAGTCAAAATGGCTGCTCCCTATTGGATCATTGATTACAAAGGAAATTGGATCGGAGATGTGAATGCTTACCAAGAGATTGGAACAAACCAGAGAAGGAATTATCCTTCCTTATTGAAGTTTTTAGATCCACTGCGTCCGAGTACCAATGAGACTGCAGGACGTAGAGATTTTCCAGTGGTAAGATTGGCAGAAATGTATCTGATAGCCAGTGAGGCTGCCTGGAGACAAGGAGAAGCAGGTACTGCGGCTGATTATATGAATGTGTTAAGATCCAGGGCCGCTATTCCCGGCAAGGAGGCAGAAATGTTGGTTGATGCCAATGACATTAATCTGGATTTTATTTTGGAGGAACGGGCTAGAGAATTGATAGGTGAGAAGCACCGCTGGTATGACCTGAAAAGGACCGGTACTTTACTCGAAAGGGTTAGGCAATATAACCTGGATGCCAGTCCCAATATAAAAGAAATGCATTTGGTGAGACCTATCCCTCAAACACAGATTGACAGGGCGAGTAATCCTGCCGAGTTTGTGCAAAATCCCGGGTATTAATCCACTTGGACAAAAGCCTCTCGTTCTATTACGAGAGGCTTTTTTTCTTTATTAGAAATAAGCTATTTTTAACCGGCATTGCCATGTACCCTTTTCATAGGATGGGAATAGAGATTCAATAGCGCACAGTGTTCCTTGAAGCTGGAGAAAGGACAATGGGAGTCATTCTATCGATACTTTAGGCAGCATCGAAAATGGTAGGGCAGTGTTGATTTTTAATTGATTTTATCAAGTAAAAATGGTTTATAGCTTGTCGTTCGTTTCTTTACGGTAGGAAAATTTAGATAGGCTAACCCATAAAAAAAAGTGAATTTAAAATTTTACAATGGATTGCAATCCCATTAAATAATCATTAAATATGAATTTCAATAGAAGACGAAGTTTTGTCAAAAAAGTCCTTGCCGGGCTTGTAACTTTTACAATAAGCCCAAAAGTTGTTACCAAAGCCGGTCCGACAACTTTTAATTTAAATACCAAAGGACCTTACTTTACCAATGGATTTAAGGTTTCAGAAGTTGGTAGAAATCAGTGCATGTTATGGACAAGGTTATGCGCTCAAGCTGCTCCCAACCCGGTGAGGCATGAACGTATAGAAAAGGTTTTTAGGCATCCCATTGATTTTGATGAAAATCAGGAAGTGAGTAAAATGGATGGGGCAGTAGCCGGATCAGAAGGTGAAGTAAGGGTAATTATTAAAGATAAAAAAGGGAAAACCACATTTACTTCGCCTTGGGAGAAAGCCAGAGCGGAGAATGATTTTACCGTTAAAATACCTGCTACTGGGCTTAAAGCAAATAACGATTATGCCATTATATGGGAAGCCAAGGCATCAGATGAAGCGAAGGTGACCAAGGAAAAAGGCTCCTTTTCGACTGCTCCCGGTGATAGTGAAGCGGTACCGGTCCTATTAACCACTTCTACTTGTCAGTATTTTTGGAGTTTTGATGACAAGAAAAGAGGGTTTCATACCTATGACAGTATGGCCAAGCTAAAACCTGATTTTTTTGTTCATACGGGAGATTACATTTATTATGACAAGCCGGGGCCTTTGGCTAAAAATATGGAGAAAGCCCGTCACAAATGGCATGCGATGAATGGATGGTCTTCCTTAAGGGATTTTTTCAAGAAAGTACCTATTTTCATGATAAAGGATGATCATGATGTATTGAAAGACGATGCCTATAAAGGTAAAGGGCCCTATGGAGATTTGACCTTTGAGGAGGGGGTAAAACTTTGGTATGAAAATGTTCCAATAGAAGACAAACCTTACCGTACAGTTCGCTGGGGTAAAGACCTACAATTCTGGATGGTAGAAGGAAGAGAATACAGGTCTAGGAATGATATGGAAGACGGGAGTGAAAAAAGTATCTGGGGTAAAGAACAAATTGAATGGTTTACAAAATCCGTAGATGCATCCGATGCGACTTTCAAGTTGCTATTTACGGCTACCCCGGTAGTGGGACCGGATAGGGATGGAAAGAAAGACAACCATGCCAATAGTAATTTCAAACATGAAGGAGATTGGTTAAGGCGTTATTTGTCCGCAAAGAAAAATATGTTTGTTGTCAATGGAGACAGGCATTGGCAGTACGTTTCCAAGGATTTAGAAACCGGATTAATGGAGTTTGGCTCTGGTCCGGTAAGTGATTTTCATGTCCAAGGATGGGATGCTGAAGACGTTCGTCCTGAACACCAATACCTTAATTTAATAGGAGGGTTTTTGTCTATAAAAGTGGATAGATCGTCAGGCAGTCCAAAAATTAGTTTCAATCACCGAGATGTTTATGGAAAAATTATGCATCAGGAATCCTTTGTCGGATAGAGAACAAATGGATATTATTTTTAATTTTAGGCTTGTCAATTAAAAAACTACTTAAGTAAATCAATTAAAAGGTTAGGGTGAGGAAGCCAAATCAACATAATGAAGCTGAGTTAATTCTCCTGTTAAAGCAGGGAGATAAGTCAGCATTTGAGGAGCTATACCATCGGCATATAGACAGAATGTTGACATTTGCCTCCTCCTTTCTTTTTAACCCTTTAGAGGCAGAAGAGGTGGTTCAGATTGTGTTTATTGCGGTGTGGGACAATAGAAGAAATTTAGACCCAAGTAAGCCATTCTCTGCCTACCTTTATCGATCCATTAAAAATAGAATGCTGAATCGGATTAGAGATCGAAAAAAAATGTGTGATCTATCTGATATTTCGGAAGAAAAATCATTTGATGGATTAGATATAGAAAGAGAAATTTGCCTTAAGGAAACCACCCGAGAAGCCTTGGCGATTGTTAGCAAGATGCCCAAAATTCAACAAAAGGTTTTTATTTTAAGCAAAGTAGATGGCTTTTCTAATTCTGAAATTGCAGAAAAGTTAACAATTTCTACACGTACGGTAGAACATCATATTTATAAAGCAAAGAAGTCTTTTAAAGTTAATAATATTGAAAATTATGGTTTTATTCTCCTTATTTTCAATGAAATTTTGTTTTGATTTTAAAGGATGGGTGATTATTTAACCTATTATTAATAATTTTTTAAATAATGAGTACGTGTTTTTTCTTTTGCCTGTGTATTATAAAAAAAGGCAAAACAATTGGACAAAGAAAAATTAAGACGTTACCTGAATGGTTTATCTCCCAAGGAGGAAGAAGTAGAAATAGCCAAATGGCTTAATGAGAACAATTCAGGTAAAGAAATCAATGCGATATTTGAAGAAACTTGGGAAAAGTCTGGAAATACCATCCAAGCTGATACCAAGAAAAAGCACCTTTGGGAAAAAATAGACCAAAAAACCGGAAATAAGCCTGAGCTCAAAGAGGTGCAGCATAATTATTCATTTTTAAGATCTGCTGCTGCCTGGTTATTATTGGCCGGCTTCCTTGTGTTATCCGCCAAGGTTATTTGGGAAAACAACAAGGGTGAAAAGTCGCAGTTGATGCAAACCGAATGGGTAGAGAAATCTGTTCCATCCGGTGAGAAATTACTATTAACCTTACCTGATAAAAGCAAGGTGTTGGTAAACAGTAACTCTAAAATCAAATTCCCCACTTCATTTGAGAAAGATTCCAGGGAGGTTTATTTAGTAGGAGAGGCATTTTTTGAAGTGGAAAAAGACCGTGAAAGACCTTTCTTTGTTTTTACGGGAGAACTTACTACGGAGGTGTTGGGTACTAGCTTTAATATTAATAGCCGATTAGAGCGTACAAAAATAGCCTTGTTGGAAGGTAAGGTAAAGGTGAAAAATAGTATTGAAGAGGCCTTTTTATTACCGGGTGAAATGGTAGATGATGGAATAAATAGTTCCGGGAAATTGGAAGTAACATCATTTATATATGCCAAGGAAATGGCATGGAAAGACGGTCAGATAAAATTTCAGAAGAAACCGCTCAAAGCCATCTTACAGCAGTTGGAGGATTGGTACGGGGTGAAATTTGAACCCGAAAAAAATATCAATTTAAACAGAACTGTCACAGGAACCTTTCAAAATGATAATTTGGATAATTTATTATCCGGATTAGGCTTTACTATGAACTTTAAACATACAATTGATAATAAATATGTCAAACTTAATAATAATAAGCCTATGAGATAAATAATTACAGGATAAACCCTCCATCGCCAAATGTCCGGGTTTACCCTGTCCGTCCTTATAAAATTTTATCCTATAAAAACATACTAAAATATGAAAACAAAAATACTTCACCTAATTAAAATGGTATCACGTCATATCTTATATGGTTTACTGTTGCAGGTGATCTTCCTAAGTACCTTACTTGCGAACGATACAAATGCACAGATTAAGCCAATAGATGAAACTTACCTTCAGGTCGACCAAACCGAATGGCAAATAATAAATATTATCGATTTGGTTGAAAATCAAACTGAGTATAGGTTAGTTTTTGCAGATGATCAGCTGAACGCTGACAGTAAGATTATATTGAAGCCGGGCAGAAAATCTGTCTATGATATTCTTTATGAAATTTCAGCCAAAACGGCACTTAAGTTTAAACAGGTAAATAATACCATTTATGTGGGGAAACTGCCTGAATCCCAGGATTCTACTGAGGATGACGAAGAATTGATGGCTCCTATTGTGGGTGTAATCAAGGATGTCAATGGAGCTCCCATACCGGGTGCCACAGTAGTTGTAGAAGGAACCACAGTTGGTACAGTTTCTGATCTTGATGGCAATTTTAGCATTGATGTACCGGAAGGCAAAGCCCTGCTCATCAGTTTTATAGGATATGAAACTCAGCGTATTGTACCAGACTCACAGACTCAACTTTCCATTGTATTGGAAGAAGATCAGACTTCCCTTGATGAGGTAGTAGTGGTAGGATACGGTGTTCAAGAGAAATTATCTGTTACCAACTCTTTGGCACAAGTAGACGGAGAGAAACTAGAAAGGAGACCTGTAGCCGATTTCCAGCAATCTCTTCAAGGACTTGCTCCCGGTGTTACTGTGGTAGACCAAGGCGGAAGACCTGGTAACAGTAATATCAATATCCGAATTCGGGGTATCACTACTTTGGGAAACAATAACCCATTGATAATCGTGGATGGAATTGAGCAAAGAATCAATGATATCAACCCTAATGATATCGCTTCTGTAACCGTACTCAAAGATGCCTCTTCTGCAGCGATCTATGGGTCAAGAGCTGCCAATGGTGTAATTCTGGTTACCACCAAACGTGGTTCTGAGGGTAAAATTGCGGTGAGCTATGATGGTTACTTTGCCCTTCAGGAAGTTACCAATCGTCCGGAACATATGGACCTGGAAAGTTACTTTTACCTGGAAAATGATGCTTATGCCAATGCCGGAAGAAGTATTCCCTATACGGATGAGTACATTGCTAACTATGTAGCCAATGCGCCGAGTCCTGAATATCCGCTTCCTTTTCCTTACTGGAGAAAGGATGAACTCGGCATGTTAAAAACGGCTCCTCAGCAAAACCATACACTTTCTGTAAGTGGGGGTGGAGAAAATTTTTCAGGCAGATTTAGTGTAAGGCACCAGGCGATTGATGGGGTAGCACCGAATTTCAGTGATAAACTGAATGAATTCAGAATGAACCTAGATCTTAAAGCTTCTGAAAAAATTAAGTTTTCGGGTGATTTAAATTACCGTACAAAAGAATCACTACAGCCGGCAGGAAGGTCTGTTGCAGGGAATGGTGAGTCATTGGTATTTCAGTACATGCTTCATGCAAGTAAATTTTCTTGGCCTCAGTATGAATCAGGAGAATATGGCTTAGGCCCTCAAGTCAATAATCCGCTATTGTTTGCTGAATTAACAGGAGATAGCAGGACCATCAATGATTACTTGACAGGAAGTGTAAAATTTGATTACGAGATCTTGCCAGGATTAAATTTTTCTACCCAATATGCTGTTAGAAATACCCATGTTCAGGTAAAAACTTTCCTGAATAAATACATCAATGAGGATCCACTTACCGGAAGGGTTGCCCAGCGTACGTTCAACAGCTTGAGAGAATACAGGTCTAATACTAGAGAAGGAACCTTAAATAGTCTTTTGACTTACAATAAGGTTGTAGACAACCATAAATTTACCGGACTGCTAGGATATTCAACCATTGAGCATGAGACAAACTACATTACAGGTTATCGACAAGAGTTCTATAACAATGATGTTCAGTCTTTGAGTCAAGGTTCTAATGAAAATCGAGATGCTACCGGAGTAGATAGTGAGTGGGGCTTAAGGTCATATTTTGCCAGGTTAAATTACAATTATAACGACCGGTATTTCTTTGAAGTAAATGCCAGATATGATGGTTCTTCTCGATTTAACAAAGACAACAGGTACAGTTTTTTCCCTTCCTTTTCTGCAGGGTGGAGGCTTTCTGAAGAAACTTTCTGGTCTGAATGGAAAGATGTGGTTAATGAATTTAAGTTAAGAGCATCTTACGGGGGTACCGGAAATCAAGCGGTAGGATTATATACCTTCTACGAAACTTTAAGCGCCATCAATTATTCTTTCAATGAAGCGCCGGTGCAAGGTTTTACACAAACCAATCTTGCCAATCAGAATTTGACTTGGGAGACTACTTACCAAACCAATATAGGTTTTGATATGGGGATAATGGAAGACAGGGTTTCTTTGACCTTTGACTATTATGATAAAACCACGGATGGAATATTACTTCAATTGCCAATCCCTGCTTTAATTGGCTTGGGAGCACCTGTTCAGAATGCAGGTGTTGTGAACAACAGGGGCTATGAAATCGGATTGAATTTCCGTGGAGGTAATAAACTGACGTATGACCTGGGACTTAACTTTAGCCAAAACAAAAATGAGGTGATGGATCTGGTGAATTCTGGACCCTATATTTCCGGAGGAACTACGGCCCCTCGATTTATTATTCAAGAGGGAATGCCTATCAATTCTCACTGGGGTTATATCACTGATGGAATATTCCAAACCCAAGAAGAAGTGGATAATTACCCTACCTTAAGACCGAATAGTGCCCCGGGTGATGTTAAATATGTGGATGTCAATGAAGACGGAATCATCAATGAAAATGACCATCAGTACCTGGGCTTGTCTTTTCCCAAGTTTGATTTTGGAACGAACGGCACTTTCACTTACGGTAATTTTGATTTGTTTTACCAATTTCAGGGTGCTGCAGGTCATAAAACCAGATTGGATGGTGCTTTTCAGCAAATCGCGACTTATGAAACATTTACCCATGCAATTTACACCGACAACTATTGGACGCCGGAAAATCCTGATGCAGAATTCCCAAGACCAATCAAAGGGGATCCAAGAAATTTTCAAACCTCAGACACACAGTTGATTGATGCTTCATACCTAAGGCTGAAAAATATTGTTTTAGGCTATACCCTACCTGAGTCTATAATTGAAAAGATTTCGGTAAGTAGTATTCGTGTTTTTGTTGGGGCTACCAACTTGTTGACCTTTTCAGAGTTAAACAGATGGGATTTGGATCCTGAAATACCTTCAGGAAGGGGACAGTATTACCCACAAGTAAGCATGTATTCCTTAGGAGCAAATGTTAAGTTTTAAGATTGAATAGCTGATAACATGAAGAATTTTAAATATATATTGATGGGCTTCACCATTGTTTCACTGGTGGCATGTCAGGAAGATCTATTGGAAACAATTCCAAACGACAGGATTTCGAAAGAGATCTTTTGGAAAACAATTGAAGATTTAGAATACGCATCAAATGCTGTTTATCCTGCTTTAGATGGAACTAATATTTTCTATTTTGATGGAATAACAGATCAATTGATGACCAATCATCCTTTCAATTCAAATACGGATATACAACGTGGATTTGGTACCATCGCTTCCGATAAATTCTATACCGAATGGCAAAATGCTTATCAAGGTATACGGAGAGCCAATGATTTCATGGACAATGTGGACCTTGTGGAAGAGGAAGACCAAGAAGCCATCAATAGGTTTAAGGGAGAGGTAATGACCCTCAGGGCATACATTTATCTTAAACTGATTATGTTGTATGGAGATGTGCCTTTGATTACTTCGGGCATAGACATAGAAGAAGGGCGTACGATTACCAGAACTCCTATTGCTGAGATTTGGGACTTTATAGAAGTTGAACTTACCCAAGCGGCAGAATGGTTGCCATATGAAAACAATGGTAGAATAGGAAAGGGAGCAGCTTTGGCACTTAAAGCCAGAGCAATGCTTTATGCTGGAAAGTACAGTGAAGCTGCAGAAGCCGCCAAAGAAGTCATGGATAGTGGGGTATTTAGTTTATACCCTGACTATTTTAACCTGTTTCAATATGAAGGAGAAAACAATTCTGAGGTCATTCTCGCTAGAGAATTTGCAGTGGATGTAAACGCACATAATATTTATTCGAGCGTAGCACCATGGAGCCAAACCTCAGGAAGTAGTGGGAGTTTGTATGTACCCACCAAAGCCATCATAGATGCTTATCCAATGGCAAATGGATTGCCTATAGATGATCCGGAAAGTGGATTTGATCCATACAATCCATATGAAAACAGAGATCCAAGGTTGGCTCAATCTGTATTCTTAACCGGAATTACTCCTTTGCCTGATGGCGGGACTTATGGATCCATTCCCGGTACAGATGGCTCGGATGCTGTTCAAATTACGGTCTATTCCACTGCCTCAGGCTATAATATGAGAAAATATGTAGATGCGGCAGATTATAGCAACCCAAACAACTCGGGCTTAAATATCATGTTAATTCGGTATGCAGAAGTATTATTGACCTATGCGGAAGCCAAGGTGGAGCTGGGTGAGTTGGATGAAACCGTGTATGCTGCCATTAATGAGGTCAGACAAAGAGAGAGCGTTATGCTTCCTCTAATTACGACTGAACAAGCAGCTACACAAGAAAGTCTGCGTTCAATTGTTAGAAATGAACGTCAGCTTGAACTTGCCTTTGAAGGTTTCCGCTTATTTGATATCAGAAGATGGAAAATCGCTGAAGATGTGATGCCCGGTGTTCCTCTAGGGATGCAATATGTAGATGACGATGGCAATTTGGTTCAAATATCACTTGATGGTTTTGATAGGTCCTTTGATCCTGAAAGGGATTACCTTTGGCCTATCCCTAACAGGGAGAGAGAATTGAATACAGCACTGACCCAAAACACAGGTTGGTAAGGGTAAGCACTCCCGGATTTTCCGGGAGTGCTTATTTTTTTTTGATTAATAGGGTGTAAGGCAAGTAATTTCTGCGAGCATTGATTGAGAGAAAAGTCAAAGACTCATTTAAAAATATGTGCTGCCATTTATAAGCTATAATTCCTTTCATGGCATGAAATAAATACCTTAAATAGATTAACCTTGTAGGCTTCAGGAATTTTGATTAATATCCCTTATCAAAGAGATAAATTTGATTTTATCATTTAATTCCATCTATTGATTGCTTACATCCACCTCACATGCAAAGACTTTATATTAAGCTAAAAAGTATCACCCTTATACTCGCAGGAATTTGTTTCCTAAGCAGTATTTCTTCTTATGGAAGACAAAATTCTAATTCAAGTGCTCCTCCCAATATCCTTATTATTACTGTAGACAATGTTGGCTATGGAGATTTTAGTTTTATGAATGAGGCTTCACCAATTTTGACTCCCAATCTAAATAAACTAGCAAAACAAGGCGCAATATTGACGGCCTTCTATACCGGATCTCCTACATGCACAGCATCAAGAGCAAGCTTACTTACCGGAAGAATTCCTCAGAGAAACAAGTTGGACTACCAACTAGGGGGACTGGCAGGAAATTATGGCATTGGTCTTCCTCAAACTGAAATTATTATTCCAAAGGTATTGAAAAACAGCCCTTATGGATACCAAACGGGTGCATTTGGGAAATGGAATATAGGCTTTGCCCCGGGTTCAAGACCAACAGAAAGAGGTTTTGATGAATTTTTGGGAATTGCTTCCGGAAATGTAGACCACTTTTCTCATGTATATGCCGGCAGACATGATCTTTATCACAATACAACTTCCATCAATAGGCATGGAGAATACAGTACGGACTTGTTTGCCAATGCAGCCATAGAATTTATTACCGAGAAAACCACTGATAAAAAGCCGTGGATGGTTTATTTGCCTTTTGATGCACCACATCATCCGGGTAATAGAAACATTGAGCCGGGAGAAGAGAATATTTGGAAAGCACCGGATTATGCCTTTAAGCCTTATGGCTTGAGCCCTAATGAGAAAGATCCTCAAAAGAGATTCAATGCTATTGTAACAGCAATTGATATGGCTGTAGGTAGAGTTATGGATTCTCTAGACGAATTGGGAATTGCAGACAACACCTTTGTCTTCTTCTATTCCGACAATGGCGCATTTTACCCTTATCTGGATATTCAGTCCAACGCCCCTTTAAATGGTGCCGGAGTAACCCTTTGGGAAGGAGGGATTCGGGTACCTGCATTGGTGAGATGGCCGGGTAAAGTCAAGGCCAATTCTACCATAAATACCCGGCTTTGGTCATTGGACTTGATGCAGGCGGCAGCTAATTTAGCCGAGGCAGAATTGCCCCAAGACAGGTATTATGATGGAAGAAACCCTTTACCTGTATTGACAGGGGAGACCAGCCATTCACCACACGCCTCCATGTTTTTTAAATACAAAGGGCAGGAAGCATTGATATGGGGAGATTATAAGATCTTCAGAGAAAGTAATGAAGAGTCTTGGAAGCTTTTTAACCTTCGAGAAGATATTGGAGAAACCAATGACCTGGCTGAGAAAAGCCCGGATTTGGTGAAAAAATTAGAAGAACCATTTAAATTAACGGAAGAGGAGATTAAGAGTGATTTGGAACGAGAACGACTGACACCTTATACCTCCAATAATAATTAAATAAAATTCATGAAGACCCAGTCAAGACGAATAGCATTATTTGCGCTATATATCTTGGGCCTATCGCTGCCAATGGATGCGATGGCTCAAAAATCAAAGAAGCCGAATATTCTTTTTATTATTTCAGATGACCTCACTACCACAGCCGTTTCTTCCTACGAAAATGCTGCCGGATATACACCAAATATAGATCAGCTGGCGGAAGAAGGAACCAGATTTACTAGGGCTTATTGTCAGTATCCGGTATGTGGTCCTTCAAGGGCATCTATGATGTCAGGATATTATCCCCATGCCACAGGGACTTTTGGTTATGTGAGCGGGAGAGAGAATATTGGTCCTGATAAAAAGATGTGGCCGCAATTGTTTAAAGAAAATGGTTGGTTTACGGCCAGGGTAAGCAAGATTTATCATATGGGTGTTCCCATTGATATTGAGAAAGGGTCTAATGGCACAGACGATGAAGCTTCATGGAATGAAAGGTATAATAGTCAGGGCCCAGAGTGGACTGCAGATGGTGAAGCGGAATTGGTACAAAACAACCCCTATGGCCTTTTGCCAAGAAAAGGAGGGAATGTGATGACTATTGTGAAAGCAGATGGTGATGACTTGGTGCATTCGGATGGTAAAACAGCCGAAAAAGCTTCCGAATTGATTCGTTCCCACAAAGACGAACCTTTCTTTCTAGCCGTAGGTCTGGTAAGGCCCCATGTGCCCTTTGTTGCCCCCAAACCTTATTTCGAAAGGTTTCCATACGAGCAGGTAGTCCTTCCTCCCAAAGTAGATGGTGATTGGGATGATATTCCTGCCCGAGGGATAAATTATGTCACCACAAAGAATGCTAAAATGACTGAGGAGCAGCAAAAGAAAGCCATTGCTGCTTATTATGCTTCTGTAAGCTATATGGATGCTCAGGTAGGTAAAATTCTTAACACCTTAAAAGAAGAAGGCCTTGAAGACAATACCATAGTAATCTTTACTTCTGACCATGGTTTTCATTTAGGAGAACATGATTTTTGGATGAAAGTAAGCCTGAAAGAGGAATCTGTAAGGGTGCCTTTGATCGTAAAAATCCCCGGTCAAAAAGCCCAGGTTTCTAATAGTTTTGTCGAATTAATTGACTTGTATCCAACCATCGCTGAATTGGCTGGAGTAAAAGTGGAGGATAAGATTCAAGGAATAAGTTTTGTTCCAACCCTCGACGACCCTGGTTTTAAAACCAGAGACATGGCCTTTTCTGTCAATAGGTGGAGAGGAAAGCATGCCTTCTTACTGAGGAATGACAAATGGGCCTTTACCCTTTACAATGAAGATGGAAGTGATGGGATTGAATTATTTGACATGGAACACGATCCCAAACAGTATAATAACTTGGCAAGCTACCCAGCCTATCAAGAGATTGTTGCTCAGCTAAAGGAAGAGGTCAATAAGAAATTAGTCGCAATTAGAAATAATGATTTGCCGGATAAACCGGTTGAACAATAAATAATATACCCAATGAATAACCTGATAACTAGTGGCTTGAAGCTTTCATTTCTATTGATTACCACTTTGTGGTTGTTGGCCTCGTGCAGTGAAAAGGCCGAAACTCAAGCAACCCACCCCAATGTAGTGCTACTTCTTGGCGATGACCACGGGTGGGATGAAACCGGATACAATGGGCATCCATTTCTCCATACGCCTGTATTGGATGAAATGGCCAGGTCTGGAGTACGGATGGATCGATTTTATTCGGCATCTCCGGTTTGTTCGCCTACCAGGGGTAGTATCATTACCGGGAGGCATCCCAATAGGTATGGCACTTTTACACCTGGTTATTCTATACGACCTGAAGAAATTAGTATAGCAGAGATCATGAAAAATACCGGATATGTTACTTCTCATTTGGGGAAATGGCACCTGGGACCGGTGAAAGAGGCCTCACCTACAAATCCAAAGCAGTTTGGGTTTGATGAATACCTTTCACACGACAATTTCTTTGAAATGAATCCACATTTATCAAGGAATGGGGCAGACCCTGTGGTTTTCAAAGGCGAGAGTTCTGAAATTTTGATTGCAGAGGCCATTGATTTTATTGAGCGAGCAAAAGAAAAAAATCAGCCCTTTTTTATCGTGGTCTGGTATGGTTCACCTCATGAGCCTTATAGCGCAAAAGCGGAAGATTTGGCCTTATATGATAGTTTGCCTGAAGATTTCGGAAATCGAATGGTAAGGTTGACCTCCAATGAAACCGGTGGACCGGTGGAACGTTTGCAACGAGAAGTATTGCGGGAGCGATTTGCCGAAATTACTGCAATGGACAGGTCTATTGGCCAATTGAGATCTTTCCTTGAGGATAAAGGGATGCGCAGCAATACCTTGCTATGGTACTTTGGTGACAATGGAACGCCTCAGGAGGGTAATGCCACAGTTCCTTTCAGAGGTCAAAAAGGAAGGGTATATGAAGGAGGTGTCCGGGTTCCTTCTGTTTTGGAATGGCCTGCTAAAATTAAAACGCCTTTCGTTACAGCAATGCACGGTGTTTCCAGTGATGTGTTGCCAACCCTTTGTGATCTCACCGGTCAAGCACTTCCTGACCGACCCATTGATGGAATCAGTCTCTTGCCTATGCTGGAAAGGAAAATGGATACAAGGCCTGAACCTATCGCTTTCTGGAATGGAAGACCAAGAAATAATGGGGAAGGTTTAACGGATTATATAGATCCTGAATTGCAAAAAGGCACCTCCCCTCTGGTGAAATTGATGAATGGGATCCCCACCAGAAATTTCAAAAACTTTATTCATCCAGACATTCAAGAACAGGACTTTTCAGGCCCCAGGACTTTATTAGGGAATCAATACAAATTGGTGATCCATGGCGGCACTGGTGAGGAAGCCGAAAAAGAATTGTTTGATATCAATGCAGATCCGGCAGAGGAAAATAATATATTATCCGACTTCCCGGAAATTGCCGACAATATGGAAAAAGCCTTAATTGAATGGCAACAATCCGTATTGGAGAGTTTGATAGGGAATGATTATCCTTAAACCCGCATTATGCATTAGCCTATCTATTACGACCTGAATCTACTTCAAAATCAGTCGCTACGCTGCTGTTTTCGATTTCACCATAGCGATGCTATGATTAAATCTCCAAACAGCCTGATTATCTTGCAGTTTCAGTTCTCATTACGATTCCTAATGGATAAAGCGGGTTACATGAATCAAGGACTGGAGAAATCAATTATGGTTTCTCCATTTTCTTTTTTATGTGAAATTATTCTCGTTTGCCCATCAACGGTTAATTGGTACTCCCCATAAAATGCATCGGCTGAAAATTGGCCTTCACCATTGGTCGTTCCTGTCTTTTCCGTCCACCAAGTTTCAAAAATCAACTTTTGGTAGGCATAAGCCGCAGGCTTTGGTTGCCAGTCTCGGGTATATAGGGAGGAGGCCGGAATCCAATTGACTCCTTCCCAAAAACCCCACATTAATATTCCTTCCACTGCCGGATGGGCAAAGCAGATGCTATAATAATCCACCAATTCGGTGGCGTTTTGCTGTTCCTCCTCCGGGCTCATTAGTAATTGGGTGTCTTTATAGAATTTTGAACGTTGGCCCGGCATATTGAACTCGGTGATTCGAATGGGTAGACCAAATTGGGCCAGGGAGTCAAGGCTACGTTTCAGTTCCTTTCTGTCAAAGGTGCTGCCATGCAGGTGACCTTGCACGCCTATTCCGGCAATCGGAACATTTCGAGCCAACAGTTCCCTGATTTGCGCCAAATAGTCCGCCAACCTATTTCCTGTTAAGATATCGTAATCGTTGAGGTAAAGTTGAGCCTCAGGATCTCCTTCAAGAACCCATTTGGCCATTTTGGCGGTAATGTCCGGCCCCAACCGATCTTCATAATAATTTCCATGGATCATTTCATTGTTCAGATCGTATTCTACAAAGCGGCCTTTGTACTTTCGGGCAATACTAATGGCTCTATCTTTTATGGTTGCCTCCAGTTCGGCATCACTCAACTCCATTATCCAAGGCTGAACAAATTTTTCTATACCCCAAAATAAGTTATGTCCCCGCAGGGGAATATCGTTTTCCTCTGTCCAATTCAAAATTCCTTCTACGGTTAAGTGATTGACTTTGCCTTTTTCCCTTTCCATATTGGCCCACTTGAGGGCATTTTCGGTGACGGCACTGTTGAAGTTTTTAAGAAAATGAGCCTTGTATTGGTTGAGGTCCTCCAGAGACATATTCCCGGATCCCAGTCCATTAGCAATGGCTGCACCAAACCAAAATTCATGGGCTATCTGCTCCAAAGAGACCTTAGTTCCCGGCTTGGCTTTGACAATCAGCTTGCCTTTTCTATGCTGAGTGATGGCTTGGTCTACAGGGGTGTTTTGGCCTAAAGCTTGCACGCATGTACAAATCAGGATGACTAAGCTAAAAAGGATGGAAGAAATTTTATGTATGGTTATCATTCTGGGTTTCATTGTTGTAGAACGAAATTAACAATTAACCATTAATAATTAACAATTTTTCCGGTAAGATGGGGTGATCGGGTGATCGTGTGATCGGGTGATGTGGTGATTTTTCGTCCTATCATTCTGGGTTTTATTGATATAGAACGAAATTAACAATTAACCATTAATAATTAACAATTATTCGGGTAAGATGGGGTGATCGTGTGATGTGTTTTTTGTCGGTCTATTATTTTGGTTTTAATTGATATAGAACGAAATTAACAATTAACAATTAATATTTAGCAATTAACAATTAAGCATTAACTATTAATAATTAGCAATTAAATACCAATAATTAACAAATATTGCCCAGAGCTGTTATTTTTGAGTTCGGTAAATAATTATCGGAATTGCTTTAAACCAATAAATACCTCTTGAATGAAAACGTTTTTATTTTCTTCCTTAATTTTATTCTGTTTTGTGGGCCTTGGGATGGCACAAACAAGTAAATCTCCCAATATTGTTTATATTCTTGCGGATGATATGGGGATTGGAGATGCCTCCTGTTACAATGCTGATGGTAAAATTAAAACCATACATCTTGATAAAATGGCAGAAAATGGAATAAAGTTTACAGATGCACATACCAGTTCTTCTGTCTGTACACCTACTAGATACGGAATTCTGACCGGAAGATACAATTGGAGATCAACGCTTAAGAATGGTGTTTTGGGAGGATACTCAGCACCATTAATCAGCAACGATCGATTTACTGTTGGAAAGCTTTTGCAAAAGGCCGGATACCATACTGGATTTATTGGCAAATGGCACCTCGGATGGGACTGGACATTTGAACAGGAGTATGAAAACATTGATAATTTGAATACTATTCTGGAGGTTGATTATACCCAACCAATTAAAAATGGTCCCAACCAGGTAGGCTTTTCTTATGCTTATGGATTTAGCAGCTCTCTAGATATTCCTCCTTATGTATACATTGAAAATGATAAGGTTACCGCTTTACCGGAAAGGATGACTGTAAATGTGGATGACAAGGGATTTTGGAGAAAAGGTCCTACCGGAGCAGATTTTAAGCATGTACAGGTAATGTCCAACTTAACCGAAAAAGCAGTTGATTTTATCGATAAAAATGCAAATCAGGAAAAGCCATTTTTCTTATACTTCCCACTTCCGGCACCCCATACACCTATTTTGCCCACTACGGAATTTATGGGTAAAAGCAATACCAATATGTATGGGGACTTTGTCTTACAGGTAGATGATCTTGTAGGGAAAATTGTTGCTGAACTGGAGAGACAAGGAATTGTTGACAATACCCTTCTGATTTTTACTTCGGACAATGGCTGCTCACCAAAAGCTAATTTCTCTGAATTGGCCAAAGTAGGGCATGATCCTAGCAATGGCTTTAGGGGACATAAGGCAGATATTTATGAAGGAGGCCACCGCGTACCTTTTATTGTTCAATGGCCGGATAAAATAAAAGGAGGAAGAACCACAGATCAGATTATCTGTACCACTGATTTTATGGCCACTGTAGCGGACATTCTGGATGAAAAAATGCCGGAAAATGCCGGAGAAGATAGTTTTAGCTTTCTGAAGGTGCTTAATGGATCCATGGATAGCGAAGTTAGACCTTCCATTATTCATCATTCCATTGAAGGAAGATTCGCCATAAGAAAGGAAAATTGGAAACTGGTGGCCTGGCCCGGTTCAGGCGGTTGGACTGCCCCAAGGTCTGCAAAGGAACTCGCAGGTTTACCGGCCATGCAGCTTTTTGACCTTTCCAAAGATCCGGGAGAACAAATCAATTTGATCAATGATTATCCACAAGTAGCCCTAAACTTGAAAAAGGAAATGATAAACTTAATTAAAGAAGGAAGAAGCACTCCCGGGCCAACACTTGTCAATGATGGACCAAAAGTTTGGGAGCAAGTCAAATGGGCTTATGAAGCGCAATAAAGAAAATTACCGCATTACCTTTTTGGTGACTTAATTTTTAAGCTAAACAGGTAATTTCCAGATCGATTAATTAAGGGTTTGATTTAGGTGAAATGATTGGTTCTGAAGCGTGTTTTGGCAAACCTATGATTGGTACTTTAAATAGAAGTTGTAAAACAAGCATATTGTTTGCCCTGATTGGTCTGGTTTCATTTCCCTTGTATGGTCAAGGGATAAAAGGTTTTGTATCCGGAGAAGATGGTAAACCCTTGGCCTTTGCGACTGTCTTTGCCAGAAACCTAAATGATGGTATTCCGACGAACCAAAATGGCTATTTTGAATGGAAACTTCCTAAGGGTCATTATGATGTACTCTTCCAGCACTTGGGCTATACTTCGCAATTAAAGGCGATTGAGGTGAAGGATGATTGGGTAGAAGTGAATGTTGTCTTGGAAATGCAAACTTATGGACTTCCTGAGGTAGAGGTAAAAGAAGGTGCTGAGGATCCTGCATTAACAGTGATCAGAAAAGCCATTGCTAAAGCCAAATACCATAAACTTCAAGTAGAAGCTTATACCATGATGGTATACATCAAAGGTACCGGTGAACTAAGCGATGCGCCATTCTTTCTTAAGAAAAAGTTAGCCAAGGAAGGTGTTAGCTTAAATGAAGCATATACTTCTGAATCCGTCTCTAAGGTTAGTTTTAAACAACCAAATGAAATCAAAGAAGAGGTCATAAGCATTCGCACAAGTGGTGATAACAACCAAACTTCGCCTGCTCCCTATATTGGGGCTAGTTTTTACGACGACAAGGTAAATGATATCATTTCCCCCCTGGCAAAGTCGGCTTTTGCGTATTATAGGTTTCGCTTGGAAGGTACCTTTCTGGAAGACGAGGTACTTGTCAATAAAATAAGGGTCATTCCTCGGTCTAAAGGAGAGAAGGTCTTTGATGGTTATATTTATATTGTAGAAGACTTGTGGTCTATCCATAGTTTGAACCTAAAAACATCTCTATTGGGCTTTGATATAAAGGTTCGCCAACAATATGCCCCTATAAAGGAAAAGGTATGGATGCCCATTACACATACGTATATTTTTGGAGGGAAATTTTTCGGTTTTGAAGGTGAGTTTCAATATTTGGCTTCAACGAGAGATTATGAGTTAACCCTCAACCCGGAGCTTCAATTTGACACTGAAATTCTAGATGAAAAAGTCACGGCTATTCCTGAAAAGGTCAAAACCTTAGCCAACAAAGATGCGCCATTATTACAATTAGAAGAAGCCGAGCAATTGAGTAGAAAACAATTCCGGAAACTAATCACTGCCTATGAAAAAGAGCAAGTTAAAGCCCGAGAAGAGCAAGAAATAGTTTCAGTAAGAAGTCAAGTGATTGATTCTCTGGCTACCCAAAGGAGCATGGCTTATTGGGACAGTATCCGACCTACACCACTGACCAAAAAGGAAATTTTAGGATATGTTAGAGATGATAGTTTGGCGCTAATAGACAAAGCTAAAAATAGTGAGGTAGATAGTATCGCACAAAAAGCCAAAAGGAAATTTAACCCATTTGATATTTTTACCGGCGGAAGGTACAATTTTGGAAAGGGTAAATCTGCAGGTTTTTATACCAATTGGACAAAAATGTCCTTTAATACTGTGGAAGGCTTTAAATTGGGTTTTTCCGGTTTTTATAGAAAAGAGGAAATTACCAAAATGGCGGATAGTGTGACCAATGAGGTAAGGTCATGGAACTTAAAGCCGGAGTTTAGGTATGGATTTGCTAGCAAAAAGGCCTACATGACTTTTAACTTCCGTAGGTCTGTAACCAAAGGAAGGGAAGGATATTCCTTGGGAATGGATGGTGGAAAATTCATTTACCAATACAATGATGAAGGTCCTATAAGTGAACAAGTAAATGCGCTTTATTCACTTTTTTTCAAAGAGAATTACATGAAATTATATGAAAAAGCATTTGCTAGGTTTTTCTGGGCCCAAAGGATGGGAGATCAATTTACCTATAGGGCAAGCATAAGCTTGGAAGATAGAAGTCCACTTACCAACCATAGCAATTACAGTTTTTTCAATAATAATGGTAAGGCGTACCGTTCCAATAAGCCTTTTCAAAAAGACCTGAATGATCAATTTTTGGTTTCCAACAAAGCCACATTGCTCGATTTGAGTGTTGATTGGAGACCGGGACTAAAATATCAAGTAAGAAATAACCGTAAAATTCCCTTAATGGCTACTGCTCCCTTATTAATGCTTAGCTACAAGCAAGCTGTCCCTATCATTTTAAAAGGGGCTGAAGTGAGTAAATATCAACAGGTGGAATTCGGGATAAAACATTCCATTCCTTTCGGGGTAAGTGGTAGGTTGGCATTTAATCTGACTGCAGGTGAATTTTTTAATGCGAAGAAAGTCTATTTTATGGATTTCAAACATTTTGGTGGAAATAGAACGGTCTTTAGTAATATGGGGGCCGCGAGTAACTATAGATTCCTGGATTATTATACCTTTAGTACTATGGATCGGTATTTTGGAGGTTTGGTTCATTACCAGTTCAGAAAATTTATTTTCACCCAATTACCCGGACTGCGGTTTTCAGGAATTAGGGAAAACCTGTTCTTTAACTACTTGAAAACAAAAAATTCGCCTCACTATTGGGAGCTTGGTTACTCTTTAGATAACCTTTTCAGATTGTTTAGGTTGGAGATGGGGGCAGGTTTTGAAAACGGAAAGTACAGCTCAGGTGGCTTTAGGTTTGGAATTGCCACCTTTATTTCAATAAATATAGACGAGTAAGCGGTTTTAACTTACTTTTGTATTGGCCAAACTCCAGACTCTTTGAAAGATTTACTCTTAATCACTCCTCCATTTACCCAGTTGAATACGCCTTATCCGGGGACAGCCTATTTAAAAGGCTTTTTGAATACCAAAGGTATCAGTAGTTTTCAGATGGATTTGGGGATGGATGTTATTCAGGCCATCTTTTCTAAAAAAGGACTGGAAGAGATATTTTTATTTGCGGAGCAAAATAAGACGATCAGAAGTGAAAACGCAGAAAGAATATTTGCCCTAAAAGATGTATACATCCTTTCGATTGATGCGGTAATACTTTTCCTTCAGGGGAATAATGCGACTTTGGCTAGGAAGATTTGTGCGGATAACTTTTTGCCTAAAGCCGCTAGATTTGAACAGCTGGATGACCTGGATTATGCCTTTGGTAATATGGGAATGCAGGATAGGGCTAAACACCTGGCAACCCTTTATTTGGAAGACTTGTCTGACTTTATTATTGAATGTGTTGATGCGAATTTTGGCTTCAGTAGGTATGCAGAATCCCTAGGAAAGAGTGCCAACAGTTTCGATGCGCTTTACGAAAAGTTAAGCATGGAACTTACTTATATCGATTGTATAAGTATTAAGCTGTTGGATTATCAAATGAAAACCATTCAACCCAAAATGGTCGGCTTATCAGTACCTTTCCCGGGAAATTTATACAGTGCCTTTCGATGTGGTCAGTTTATAAAAGAGAATTATCCACAGGTAAAAATTGTGATGGGAGGAGGCTTCCCAAATACTGAATTGAGAAGTGTTTCTGACCCAAGGGTATTTGATTTTGTCGATTTTATTTGCCTAGATGATGGAGAAAAACCGATAGAGATTATTTTGAAGCTAATCGAAAAAGACCATCTTCCATTCGATTTAAATATCAAATTAAAGCGAACGTTTTTTCGATTAGGTGAAGCTGTTTTGTATAAGAATGATTCCAATGAAACAGATTACAAACAGCATGAATTAGGTACCCCTGATTATTCCGATTTGAATCTGGATAAATACATTTCTGTCATAGAAATTGCCAACCCCATGCATAGTTTATGGAGTGATGGAAGGTGGAATAAACTAACCATGGCTCATGGTTGCTATTGGGGCAAGTGTACTTTTTGTGACATTTCTCTGGATTATATAAAAATTTACGAGCCCCTTACTGCCGGTATTTTGGTAGATCGGATGGAGCAATTGATAAAAGAAACCGGAGAGAGTGGATTTCATTTTGTCGATGAAGCTGCACCTCCGTCCTTGATGCGTGCCCTGGCTCTGGAAATTATTAAGCGCAAACTCAGCCTTACCTGGTGGACAAATATTCGTTTTGAGAAAAGTTTTTCGCTAGACTTATGCTTACTGTTGGCTGCTTCCGGCTGTATAGCCGTATCGGGAGGTTTAGAGGTGGCTTCAGACAGGCTGCTTAAGCTTATTGATAAAGGGGTGACTGTGGAACAAGTGGCAATGGTTACCAGAAATTTTACTGAGGCAGGAATAATGGTGCATGCCTACCTTATGTATGGCTATCCTACCCAAACCATCCAAGAAACCATTGACAGCCTTGAGATGGTTCGTCAGTTGTTTGAGGAAGGTGTATTGCGGTCAGGATTTTGGCATCAATTTGCCCTGACAGCTCATAGTCCTATTGGTTTGGCTCCTGAGGAATTTCAAATTATTTCACAGCAAAATAAGATCACTTTTGCTAACAATGACATTGCATTTACAGACCCAACCGGCGTAGATCATTCTCAGTTTAGCTTTGGCTTAAAGAAGTCACTTTTTAACTTTATGCACGGTATAGGTTTTGACTTTCCCTTGCAAGACTGGTTTGAATTTAAAATTCCACGGCCAACCATTGGGCCGGATTATATTGCTTCATGTCTTGAGAAGGAAAACCATAAAGCCCCTAAAGATACCGCTAAGGTGGTATGGATAGGAAGTGCACCCATTGTGACAGAGAAAGTCATTCGCAAAAAGAAGAAGTCTTATCCTAGGGTTTTATTGACCTTTCATACGCCTACAGCCATAGTCGACCTTACCTTAACAAAAGATCATGCGGATTGGCTGTTGCATATACTGGAGGAGATGAAAGCATCTTCCAAGCCTCTTTCCTATATTGTTTTTAAATCAAGCTTTGAAGAAGCTTGTGGGAATTTTGATGAATTTTTCAACTCGGCCATAAAAGAAGAACTAAATGCTTGTGGATTGTTGATCCTCTAAAAGAGTAATTTAACTTTTTGATTAAGTTTTAGTATGGCTTTTTCAATCTTAAAAAAATTGTATATTTAGCTTTTATTAAATCCCAAAATTAACTAAATCCAAGACAATTTATGAAGCGTAGGGCTTTCATCAAAAAAAATGGAACATTTACCCTTTTTGCTCCATTTGCCAGCTTGCCAATTGCCTCTTTTGAATCTTCCAATAATAATATAGAAATCAATAAACCTGAGTGGTTATTACAAATGATTTCTAATAATGATTTGTCGCTGAATAATATCCTTCTCAGGTATGTGGGAGACAAGCATGCTGTCCACTATGGAGCGGTATTGGATGGGAATGAAATGGCAACTGCCCATTCTATAACTTCTTTCATAAAAACGGGGATTTGTGCCTTGGTAAGTTCCGAATCAGAATTTTATAATGATCAGGAGTTAAGGGAGAAATTGGCTTTATCCTGTCATTTTATTCTAGGCCTTCAAAATGAGGATGGCACAATTGATCTGGTCTCTACCAACTTCCATTCCACTCCGGATACAGGATTTATCGTAAAATGGTTGGCTCCGGTTTGGCGTCTCTTGGATCAATCAGAAGTGTCCCAAAAACAATTGATTTTAGCTCCCCTCAAACAATTTCTGGTCAATGCAGGTGAAGCCTTGAAAATAGGGGGTATTCATACACCCAATCACAGATGGGTGGTTAGCTCGGCACTGGCGGAACTCTATAAAATCAAGCCTGATGAAGCCTATAAATCAAGGGCAGAAGAATGGCTCTCGGAGCAAATTGATTTGGATGAAGATGGACAATTTGAAGAAAAAAGTAGTTATATATACTCTTCTTTGAGTGATAGGGTGTTGATTAGTATTGCAAGAGGGTTCAATAAGCCGGAATTGCTGGATTATGTAGCAAAAAATCTTAAAATGAACCTTTTTTACCTGCATCCCAATGGGGAAATTGTAACGGAAGCATCCGGAAGACAGGACAACTCCCGAATAGGCACCTTAGAAAATTATTATTATCCATTCCGCTATATGGCCCTAAAGACGGGAGATGGGCAATTTGCTGCTGCCTGTAAGTTAATTGAAGAAACTTGTTTCAGAAAAACAACCGGTTTTCTATATTATTTCCTGGAGGATCCCTCTCTTTGGGAGGAATTGCCTGCTTCAAAAGCATTGCCGGTCAATTATGCCAAAGAATTTCGGAATTCAAATTTAATAAGGGTGAGAAGGGGGAATTATGACGCATCTATACTTTCTGATAGTACCGTTTTCTTTACTTTTCATAAAAAAGAATTGGCCCTACAAGGAATGAGGTTTGCCAGTGCTTTTTTTGGGAAAGGTCAATTTTCCGCAGATTCTTATAAAGTAGAGAATGGCAAATACATTCTTTCAAGTGAATTGACTGGGCCTTATTATCAGCCTTTTCCCAAAGAAAACATTCCTGGTGATGGGGTATGGTCCAAAATGCCCAGAAATCAGCGCCAACAATCAGAAATTCAAAAGCTTTACAGTACCGTAACCATTCAGGAAGAGGGGGATGGGTTTTCGATTGATATTGCGATAAATGGGACAGACAATGTTCCGGTTGCGCTTGAGTTAATATTTAGACCCGGAGGATCTTTTTCAGGTACTGTGCCTCATGAAGGAATGAAAGAGACGGTATTTTTAAAAGAAGGAATGGGTAAATACACCGGCAATGGCTCCTCTATAAATTTTGGGCCGGGTTTATACAGGCACAAATGGGTAGCTATAAGGGGTGCTTTGCCTAAAATGGATGCACCCACAGCCTTCCTGACAGGCACTACACCTTTTCACCATTCCATAAAAATCTCTTAATACCAACATGATGATTATACTGAATCGTTTTAAAGAGAAAACTTTCTTGTCATGCCTATTTTTGATAGGCTGGCCTGTTTATATGTTAAGTTTTACCGGGGAGGCTTATGGTCAATCGAAGATAGAAAAAGCCAAACCTAATATTGTCTTTCTTATTTCTGAAGACAATTCCAAGCACTTCATGAAGCTCTTTGATTCCAATGGTGTGGAAACACCAAACATTGAGAAGATGCTTCAATCAGGTCTTCTTTATCCCAATGCATTTTCGAATGCCCCTGTTTGTTCAGTAGCGCGAAGCACACTTATTTCCGGGACCCTCACTACTAGGACAGGAATGTACTTGCACAGAAAAATTAAAATTGCACCGATGCCAGAAGGGCTGGAAATGTTTCCGGCTTATCTTAGGAAGGCGGGTTATTATACAACCAATAATTACAAGAAAGATTACAATGCTGTAGAAAAAGAAAATGTATGGGACAACTCCTCTAAAAAAGCAGCTTGGCAAAATAGACCAGACAAAAACCAACCTTTTTTTCATCAAGAAACCTTTCATGAAAGCCATGAAAGCCGGCTACATTTTTCAAATGATGTAATGGCAAATCATAAAGTTTCGGATAACCCTGCCCAAGTATTTCTTTTCCCCCAATTTCCTAATACTCCATTGTTCAGGTATACGGTTGCTTATCATAGAGATAAAATCAGAGAAATTGATGCCTGGGTAGGAAAGAAATTGGAGGAATTGTCAGATTCCGGGGAGCTTGAAAATACTTTTGTTTTCTATTTTGGTGATCATGGTGGCGTTTTGCCGGGAAGTAAAGGTTATTTATTTGAAACAGGTTTAAACGTTCCTTTGGTTGTTCGGATACCGGAAAATTACAAGCACCTGTCTCCTTATAAACCAAAGGAAAGGCCTCAAGCCTTTGTAAGTTTCATTGACTTTGCACCTACGGTTTTACATTTAGCAGGATTAGAAGTTCCGAAACAAATGGATGGAAATCCTTTTTTGGGCTCAGGGCTAAAGAGAGCCTCCTTAGAAAGCAGAGACGAGACCTATGGTCATGCAGATCGCTTTGATGAAAAATATGAAATGCTTCGATCCATTAGGAAGGGTAAATGGAAGTATATTCGTAGTTATCAGCCTTATTATCCGGATGGTTTGCAAAACAATTATCGCTATAAAATGATGGCCTTTGCCTCTTGGAGAGAGCTTTATAAAGAGGGACAATTGAATACTGAACAGGCTGCATTTTTTATGGAAAAACCGGTAGAGCGATTGTACAATTTGGAAGACGATCCTTATGAAATCAATAATCTGGCCGGAGAAGAGAAGGAAATTTTAAAAGAACTACGAGACCGACTCAATACATGGATGATGGAGAAAAATGACCTTGGTTTTTTTCCTGAAAATGTTTTGGTGAATCGTGCTTTGAATAACCCTGTTGGCTTTGGAATAAAGCAGCATAAAAAAATCAAGCAGCTTATTAAAATATCCGAATGGGCCACTGCGGATTGGGCTGAAGTAAAGGATCGGGTCATAGAAACGATTATGCATGGAGAGGAAATGGAAAGGTATTGGGCTTATACAGTGGCATGCACCTTTGGAGAAAAAGTAAAGCCGGATTACCATAAGTTTCCTGATTATGAAAGCGAATCTGTTCCTATCGTCCAATTAAGTGCCATTACCCTTTCGGGCAGGGTAGGAGCAAATAATCCCATGCCGGACTTGATCGAATGGTTAAATCAATCAAAAGATCCGGTAGCCAATTTGATTGCCTTGAATACCTTGGTGTATTTTAAGGACCATACCCCTTATGGAACCAACTTTAATTCAGATAGCTTGCAGCTTAAGGTGGAAAATGATGAGGTCATCCGTAGGCTAAAGTACCTTGATGGGACCTGGTGATCACTTCCTAAATGATAAATAGTGCATTCATCAAATTTTATGACCAAGAATAGGTGTTTGTACCTAACTTCTTTAAATTGTAAGTTGATTTAATTTAATTACCAAAAAATGTTCAACCGATTAAAATTTATGTCCTTAATTGGACTAGTGATCTTAAGTCAATATGCTTGTACTTCCTCAAACAACAAAGAAGTAGTTGAAGAGGAAGTTGATGAAATTGCTTCATGTCATGAAAATATTCCGGATAGATTTAGTACCTCAGGAACGAAGACTGCTGAAGGTATAGAAGAGCGAGAGGAGCCCATTTCTCACGAAGGCATGGTATGGATTGAGGGGGGAGAATTCACCAGGGGTTCCACAGATGACCGAGGGAGAAGAGATGAATTGCCCGCTCATAAGGCCAAAGTAGATGGCTTCTGGATAGATGAGACAGAAGTAACCAATGCCCAATTTGCTGCTTTTGTAGCAGCCACCGGCTATGTGACCATTGCAGAGAAGAAGCCGGATTGGGAAGAAATTAAAAAACAATTGCCTCCGGGTACGCCAAAGCCACCTGATGAAGTCCTGGTAGCGGCTTCTTTGACATTTCATTCTCCCAATCAACCGGTTCCACTAAATAATGCCGCCCAATGGTGGGAATGGACACCAGGGGCAAATTGGAGAATGCCACAGGGACCGGGAAGTAGTATCGAAGGAAAGGAAAATTATCCGGTAGTTCATGTGGCATGGGATGATGCTTTAGCTTATGCTAAATGGGCCGGAAAAAGGTTACCTACTGAAGCCGAATGGGAATATGCAGCCAAAGGAGGATTGGAAGACAAGTCTTTTCCTTGGGGAAATGATCCGGTAGAAAAAAATGGTTTTATGGCCAATATATGGCAAGGAGATTTTCCGGTGACGGACAAGGCTGAGGATGGTTTCCAAGGATTAGCTCCTGTAAAATCTTTTGAGCCAAATGGCTATGGTTTGTATGATATGGCGGGAAATGTATGGGAGTGGACCAACGATTGGTACAGAGAAGACTATTATGAAAGAATTTCTGATCAAGTAGCTGTAAACCCTCAAGGACCCAAAGACAGTTATGACCCACAAGAGCCTACAGTTCCTAAGAAGGTGGTTAAAGGTGGTTCTTTTTTATGCAATGTATCCTATTGTGAGGGCTATAGAGTGAGCGGTAAAATGAAATCTTCAGCAGATACAGGTTTAGAACATACCGGTTTTAGGTGTGTTTCCTCAAAATAAATAAAAAAATATGTCTATACACATGAGTATTAGGTCTTTGATAGTGGTATTTATTTGTACTAGTTTTTTTTCTTGCCAACAGCAAGAAGAAGAAAAACCTGTTCCTAATATCTTATTTGTAATAGCAGATGATTTGTCTTATCCGCATACCGGTGCTTACGGTACAGATTGGATCAAAACTCCGGGGTTTGACAGGGTAGCAAAGGAAGGTTTATTGTTCACGAGGGCTTATACTCCCAATGCAAAATGTTCTCCTTCCCGGTCCATCATTATTACAGGCAGAAATTCTTGGCAGTTGGAGGAGGCGGCGAATCATGTCCCTTTTTTCCCTGAGAAATTTTTGTCACATGTCGAAGTCTTGGGGGGCAATGGTTATTTTACAGGTTTTACAGGTAAGGGTTGGGCCCCCGGAGACGCAGGCCAAAGAGAGCTGACCGGAAAAAGGTACAGTGACATCAAGATGGAAGCGCCTACACCCTATATTAGTCCGATTGATTATGCTGCAAATTTCGAATTGTTTTTGGATGAAAAGCCGGAAGATGAACCATTTTATTTTTGGTATGGCTCATTTGAACCTCATAGGGCTTACAGTTACGGAACAGGTGCTTCACTAGGAGGGAAAACCGTTGATATGATAGATAAGGTCCCTCCGTTTTGGCCGGACAATGATTCGGTTAGAAATGACCTCCTTGATTATGCTTATGAAACAGAATATTTTGACCAACATTTGGTTAAGATGTTGGCCACGCTTGAAGAGAGAGGAATGCTAGAAAATACCTTGATTGTGGTGACGGCAGACAATGGTATGCCTTTTCCAAGAGTTAAAGGGCAAGGCTATGAATATTCAAACCATCTTCCTCTGGCCATTAGATGGGGGGAAGGAATTAATAACCCGGGTAGGGTTATAGATGATTTTGTAAGTTTTCTGGATTTTTCTCCGACTTTTCTTGAAGTGGGGAATGTTAACTTTGACAGTTCAGGTATGGCTTCTTTTGCGGGAGAAAGCCTATTACCCATTTTTGAAACTGAACAAGGAGGCAAAACCGACCCCGGCAGAAATGCAGTTTTAATAGGTAAGGAAAGGCATGATATTGGCAGACCGGACGATCAAGGTTATCCGATTCGAGGGATTGTCAATGAAGAATATACCTATATTCATAATTTTGAAACGGATAGATGGCCGGCGGGTAATCCGGAAACAGGTTACCTAAATACTGATGGAAGTCCTACAAAAACGGTGATCCTCAATCAAAGAAGAGTTTCGGGAGAATACAAGTATTGGAACCTCTCCTTCGGTAAAAGACCTACAGAAGAACTCTATGATAGAAAAAAAGACCCCTATGGTTTGAATAATCTTGCCTTGCATCCGGAATACCAAAATATAAAAGAGGGATTAAAAGATGAGTTGTTCAAACAATTAAAAGCTCAAGAAGACCCAAGGATCTTAGGGAATGGCGCTGTTTTCGATAATTATGAGTACGCGCAAGAAAGCCAACGAGACTTTTACAATCGTTTTATGAAAGGAGAACCCTTCAAAACCGGATGGGTAAACGATAGTGATTTTGAAAAGGATTTTAAAGAGAAATAATGAAATCAATTAGCTTCATTTTTGTACTATTGGCTTTATTAACTGCCAATAATTTCATTTATGCCCAAGATAATCGTCCCAATATTATCATGATTATTGCTGATGATATAGGTTATGAGGATTTAGGTAGTTATGGCAACGAAATTGCTGTCACTCCGGTAACAGATAGAATCGCTACTGAAGGAATAAAATTTTCCAATTTCTTTCTAACCACCAGTTCATGCAGTCCCAGCAGAAGCAGCATTATTTCAGGTAGGTACCCACACAATACCGGAGCTGCGGAATTGCATACAGAAATGCCTGAGCAAATCCTCACTTTTCCTGAATTACTTAAAGAGGCAGGATATTTTACCGGCCAATCTGGGAAATGGCATATGGGACCAACTCCGCGCAAAGGCTTTGATTTGATTTATGACAAAAAGCCACAAATAGGTGATGGAGGTGAAGATTATTGGGTACCTCTTTTAAAAGAAAGACCTAAAGACAAGCCATTTTTTCTTTGGTTGGCTGCCTTGGATGCCCATAGACCTTGGGGTGAAAATGAATTCTCAGGAGCACATAATCCGGAAGATGTCAATGTGCCCCCTTTCTTGGCAAATGCTGTAGCCACCAAAAAAGACTTGGCAAATTATTACGATGAGATAACGAGGTTTGATCATTATATAGGATTAGTAGAAGAAGAATTGGAGCGGCAAGGGCAATTGGAAAATACGATTATTTTTATTCTATCAGACAATGGAAGACCTTTCCCAAGAAGTAAAACAAGACTTATAGATTCAGGTATAAAATCTCCTTTATTGGTCAAATGGCCCAAGGGGCTTAAGGCTGGTCTAAAAGTAGATGCGCTAGTGAGTAGCATAGACCTTGCACCAACCTTTTTAGACCTTGCTGGGGTTGAACCTCCCGGGAATTTTCAAGGGAAAAGTTTTTTAACGGTACTCAAAAACCCTTATATGCCTTTCAGAAATTATGTTTTCGCAGAGCACAATTGGCATGACCAGGAAGCTCATGAGAGAATGGTAAGGACCAAAGATTATTTATACATTAAGAATAACAGATCTCAATATGCCAATCCCGGGCCTGCAGATTCCAATGCCAGTGATTCCTATGCCGACCTCAAAAAGTTGAGGGATCAGGGAAAATTGAATCCTGCACAAGCTGATATTTTTGTTTCACCACGCCCAAATGAAGAATTCTATAGAATAGATGGTGATGCGTTTCAACTATTGAACAGGGCAACAGCCACTGAAGGCAAAGAAGAATTGGACCTGCTTAGGAAAGCTTTAGAGTTATGGTCCATAGAAACAGATGATTCTGTTCCCCAAAATTTAACCCAAGATTGGTATGATATAGAAACCGGAAAAGCACTTGATATAATAAGGGAAAGAGGAGAAATGCCGGGTGGTAGTAATGCACTAATTACTACTGAAAAAGGACCATTTTAGTAAATAGCAAAAATGTACATTGAACCCATTTTATTAAATTTTAGGAAGGTTTTGTTGCCTTTAATACTCTTTGTTTTTGCTTTGATTTGCACTTCTTGTAAAGAACCCAAATCCGAAACAAAAACGCGGATCATGGATCCATGGGCATTTCGCTCTGTATTGGATAAAAAACCCCGAATGTTAACCCTTGCCTTTGATAGTGTAAACTTTGCTGCTTATGACCTAGCCAAAGGACAATTGTATAAAGTTTGGAATGGAGGCGTTACCAAGGAAGGTACCGTGTTTACCAATAAAAAAAACATACAGCCCACCAGTTGGGGTAAACCTTATTATGAGGAAGGTAAATTGTATAATAGATGGGCCGTAAGTAAAAATGGTGAGCCGGTTTCCATTGAGGTTAAATATGAAGGTTATTTGATCTTGGGTGAAGAAATAACTTTAAGCTTCAAGTTGCTTTTACCGAATGGTAAAAGCATAACGGTTAAAGAAAATCCTGAATTCACAATAGAAGAGGATGGTACAATTGGATTTGAAAGGAAATTTATCATCAATAAACCTTCAGAAGATCTTGAGGTTACTTTAAGGCAGGCATCAGATGATCAGGAATTTAGGGTTGTGGCTGATAAATTTACGATTTCAGATTTTTTTGAACAGGTACCAAGGCAAGAGAAACCTGCCATTGCTGAAGGATACGATCATCTGGGTATTTTATGGATGGAAAACAGTGATTGTTATACTTGTCATGAGGAAGAACATGCAATGGTTGGTCCTTCATTTAAACAGATTGCCACAAAATATGAGCAAAACCAAGCGAATATAGCCACCCTTACAAAGAAAATTATTAGTGGAGGTGCTGGGGTATGGGGAACTACTCCCATGAATCCTCACCCGAATTTAAAAGAGAAAGAAATAAAAACTATTCTGGATTATGTATTCACATTTCGTCCAAAGGATGAAAAGATTGGTTCAAAAAATAAAGATACAAAGGCAAGAAAAGTAGCCAAGATTAAGGAAGATCCTATTCCGTTAAAACCCGGCTTCGGAGCACCTTTGGAAGGAGTTCATCCAAGTTATGATTTGACTGTTTTGCATAATGAGGATTTTAAACCCCGTGTAGGAGGTTTGGCTTTTTTACCAGACGGCAGGCTCCTCGTAAGTACCTGGGATTCTATTGGAGGGATTTATGCCTTGGAAGGGGTGACAGGAGCTGATCCCAAAAAGGTTAAAATCCAACGCATTGCAGCAGGATTGGCTGAGCCTTTAGGAATGGAGGTGGTCGATGGAGATATCTATGTGCTTCAAAAGCATGAACTTACCAAGTTGATTGACCATGATGGAGATGGTGTAATGGATGAATATAAGGTAATATGCGATGGTTGGGGAGTTTCAGACGACTTCCACGAATTTGCTTTCGGCCTAGTATATAAGGAAGAGCATTTTTATATTACCTTATCAATGGCCATGCGACTGCTTTCCACAGAAAGACAATTGCCGGACCGGGGAAGAACACTGAAAATCAGTAAAGATGGAAGCATTGAAAGATTGGATTATGGTTTAAGAACGCCTAATGGAATTGGCGTTGGGATAGATGATCAATTATTCCTTACAGATAACCAAGGGCAATGGTTGCCTGCAAATAAATTAATTCATGTTCAAAAAGGCAATTACAATGGAATGGCTTGGGGTTTAAGCGAGGAAGAAGAACAAAACCCTCCCAAAGCCAGCCCACCGGCTATTTGGTTGCCCGACAAGGAAATAGGGAATTCCCCTTCTGAGCCGATTCTAATGCAAGATGGTCCCTATAAAGGGCAACTGTTGCATGGAGATGTAAGTAACGGAGGGATCAAACGAGACTTTTTGGAAAAAATTAAAGGTCAATATCAAGGGGCGGTATTTAGGTTTTCTCAAGGATTTAGTGCCGGAGTTAATCGACTCGTTTGGGGGCCTGATGGTGCTTTATATGTAGGTGAAGTGGGGATGGTAGGAGGCTGGAGCTGGAAAGAAAATCAATATGGACTGGAGAAGATAAAATACAATGGTAAAAGTACTTTTGAGATGCTGTCAATTAAAGCCAAACCCTATGGATTTGAAATTGAATTTACCGAAGCTTTGGATCAGGAAAATTTGAATGCTGTTTTAGATAAAATGGTTCTTCAACAATATAGGTACGAGGCCACTGCTGCCTATGGAGGCCCTAAACTGGATTTGGAAACATTGAAAGCCCGAGAGGTTATTCTGGCAGATGATGGTATGAAAATAGAACTTAAAATTGATGGGTTGAAAGAAAACCATGTGGTCTATTTTAATTTGCCCCTTGACCTTAAAAGTAAAAATGGCAATGCTTTGTGGTCTTCAGAGGCCTGGTATACCCTTAATAAAATCCCTAATTAACATATTCCCATGGAAAAGAAAGACAATACTGGATTTAGCAGAAGAGCGTTTTTAAGTAGGTCTACTGTTGCTTTGGCAGCCGGTGGATTAGGTATCAGCCCTTCCATTAGTTTTGGTAAATCTGAAAATAAAAATAAAGTAATGAAGAAAATAAAAATCACCCATACTGATTCAAATTTCGAAAGAGAACCTTTGTTTCCTTACCGCTTTAAGGGAAGTGCCATCACACAGGCCTGGCAGGCAGTTGCTTTAATGCAATCAGAAAGCGGAAGACATAAAATTGGTATAGGTACACAGGGAACTTTATGGTCTGACAAAGCTGTATTCCAAAGCCATTCCACGACTGGAGGGAATGCCTTAATGTATGCCATGACAGAGCGAGCTTTACAAATCATAAAAGGAAATACCTTTGTAGATCCCATTACTTTACTTGATGATATCCTTCCGGAAGTTTACGCCTATGGCCAAAAAATCACAGGTAATCCGGACCTAAAAACCACCTTTGCCTTAAACTCATTGGTTCCTGTTGACAATGCCATTTGGTTATTGTATGGTGAAGAGAATGGTATGAAAAATTTTGATGAGATGATTCCTGAAGCTTATCGCCCGGGATTGTCCCAAAAACATGACAAAGTAGCAAGTATACCTTCTTTTAGTGTTGGAGCCTCCATAAAAGACATAAAGGCAGCAGCAGACGATGGGCATTTTATAATGAAATTGAAAACAGGAGCAGCAGGTACACAAAAGGAAATGCTTGCCAAGGATATCGAATTTTTGACAGCGGTTCATAAAACTTTAGGCGACCGTGAAACCCCTTATACCAAAAATGGTAAAATACCTTATTATTTTGATGTCAATGAAAGGTATGAAAAGAAGGAAACTCTAGAGCGTTTTCTAGACCATGCCAAAAAGATTGGAGCTTTTGACCAAATTGCAGTAATTGAAGAACCTTTTGGTGAGAAAAATAAAGTTTTTGTTGGGGATTTAGGGGTGAGAATTGCCGCAGATGAAAGCGCACATACAGTAGAAGATGCATTGGAAAGGATAGAACAAGGATATTCTGCAATAGCGCTGAAAGCTATAGCCAAAACCATGAGTATGACGATGAAGATTGCTCAGGCGGCCTATGAGAAAAATGTTCCTTGTTTCTGTGCAGATTTGACTGTTAACCCAATTTTGGTGGATTGGAATAAAAATGTAGCTGCACGATTACACTCATTTCCTGATATGCCACTAGGTTTACAGGAAACGAATGGTCATCAATATTATAAGAATTGGGATAAAATGGTAAGTTATCACCCAATGGCCAATGAGGAATGGGTTAAAACAAAAAATGGTGTTTACCCAACGGGTGCGGATTTTTATGAAAAAAGTGGGGGAATCCTGGCCACCATTCCTCATTACGAGCAAATGTTTGACCATTAATAGAGGAAGTATTAGAAAACTGTTTTCTTTTTAGGTTACGGTTAGTTAAAACTGATGCGGTATTGCTGTAAAATGCTTATGGCAATACCGTAATTATTTTAAGGATTGATTCAAAGCTGTTGTTCATACTCCTGCAATTCAAGTACATATAACTTGGTTTAATTTTTATAGTAATATAAAAAGTTTTTGAAATTTAATCGTTTGCCTACTATTGACAACT
Organism: Cyclobacterium sp. 1_MG-2023; assembly: GCF_030546805.1. GTDB lineage: Bacteria > Bacteroidota > Bacteroidia > Cytophagales > Cyclobacteriaceae > Cyclobacterium. The sequence continues at coordinate 369,383 of NZ_JAUOPC010000003.1, forward strand.
TTATAGAATTGGGGTGAAGGTTCAGGATTAATGCTTAAGAAATGATTTTTTTTATTAACTTGGATGGAAAGATTATAAATATTTGCTACTATGTTGCAAACTTATGTTGATTAAGTAAAATTATAACCTTGATTAATTGTTAGGAAAGGGTTTTAAAACTTTTTGATAAAACAGGTTTTAGCATTTACATTTTTATAATTGTTCACTTTTTCATTTTTCATAAGGTTTAAATTTATAATTGATTAGATATTTTTTATTACATAACTAGGAATAGGAATGATTTTAAGAAAAAAAGACGGGATTATTTTTTTAATTCATCAATCTTGATTTACATTTGAAAAAATGTATTTTAAATATATAAAAGTGTATATTAAAATATTGATCTAATTTAGTTTATGAAAAGGTTTGGTAGATTAGATTGATCTTGGGTGAAATTTGAGTTGTTTCAAGTAAATTAGTAGAATGTGGAAATAGTTTTAGTAGATGATGACCCAATAGTCATTTTATTACAAAAAAAATTGATGCAGAAAGCAGGTATTTCTCATCAAATAATTTCATTCAATAACGGTGAGGATGCTTTGGCATTTTTGACTGTTAAAGAAAATGAAAATAAATATCTAATGTTCCTTGATATAAATATGCCTGGACTATCCGGGTGGGAGGTTTTGGATGAATTAGAAAAAATGGATATTGGGTTTGAATTGGAGGTAATCATTATAACTTCTTCGATAGAAGATGCAGATCGGCTTAAAGCTAAAACCTACGATCGGATCGTTGACTTTTGGGTTAAGCCTTTTAGTTTGCAGGACTTTGCTAAATTAAAAGTAAAATTTGGATTGGAATAATTTAGATTAAGCTAGCCAAATGCGGTAGGGTTTGGATAGATTCTACGGGGCAAATTTCCATTTCCCCGATATGATTTTTTAAACGTTAAGTTTTATTTACCAAGCCTTACCATTATTTTTTATAATTTTCAGGTACATGAATTTTTTATCCCTTTGATTTTTAAAACCACAGTAGACTACAATTGGATAGGGTGCTGATGACATTGAGAGAAGTACCGAGTTTGATGTTTAAATCATGAAATTTTAGGTTAGAAAAAAACAGATAGGAACACAGTGAACCTATAAATTTTGCTTTCTTTCTTACCTTTTAATGCATATGTTTGGGTCGTCAAAAATCGAACCCCATGAAAATTTCACGTAACCTATTTGTTTTAAGTTTATTGGTGTTTTTTTGTTTTTCCGGCACCAGCCTATTGGCACAGGAAAAATATCCTACAGTAGATGGATATAAAGGAATTTGGTTTACACTCGGACAAAAGTCTGATTTTGGAGACAAGTATTCCGGAGGACTCGGGACCTATACGGCCAAACATATTCCTCTTGCCATCTATTCACCGGAAGTAAACCGCACATTTTTCGTATACGGTGGTACCAAGAGTGAAGATGAAAAGTACCTGTTATGCATGATAGGGGAATTTGACCACAAAACGGGCATGGTTTCAAAACCTGTCATTGTCTACGATAAATTAGGTGTGGATGATCCCCATGACAATCCAAGTTTAGCAATCGACGAGCAAGGTTATTTATGGGTATTTGTAAGTGGAAGAGGAAGGAAAAGAATGGGCTTCAAATATAGAAGTACCAAGCCATATAGTATTTCGTCTTTTGAGCAAATTACTGAAGAAGAAATGACATACCCTCAACCTAAGTATGTGGAAGGCAAAGGCTTTTTAAACCTATTTACTAAATATACCGGAGTTCGGCAATTGTATTTTGAAACAAGTAATGATGGTGAAAATTGGTCACCGGATAAACATCTTGTGGGTATCAAAAGACAAGAAGATAAAAACAGTGGACACTACCAAATCTCCGGAAAGCATGGAGAAAAAATTGTTTTTTTCTGTAACTGGCATCCCAATGGGAATGTGGATTTGAGAACCAACCTGTATTATTACCAAACCGAAGATTTTGGAAAGACTTGGACCGATATTCATGGGAAGGAACAAAGCCTTCCTATTGAGGATATAGCTTCCTCAGGCCTGGTTAAAGAGTATTTTAGTCAAAAGAAGAATGTTTATCTAAAGGATGTGAATTTTGACTCCAATGGAAATCCTATAGCGCTTTATGTAGAAGGTCAAGGACATCAACCAGGTCCCAAATTTGGCCCTAGAAATTGGCATGTGGTTCATTGGGACGGAAATGAATGGCAGGACCATATCATCACCCAATCAGATCAAAATTATGATATGGGTAGCTTGTGGATTGATGGGGATGATTGGATGGTCATTGGGCCAACCAATGATTCACCTCAGATTTATGGGGCAGGAGGGGAAGTAGAAATGTGGAAAAGTGCTGACAAAGGACAGACTTGGAGCAAAACCAAAAAGCTAACTAAAGGTAGTAAGCGAAACCATAATTATATCCGAAGGGTGGAGAAAGGGGCAGATCCATTTTTATACTTTTGGGCAGATGGTGATCCCAATGATTTTAGTAAAAGTCAATTGTATTTCGGTGACAGCAAAGGTAAGGTTTGGGAACTTCCTTATGAGATGAAAGCTGACCAAGCAAAACCGAAAAGGCTAAGATCAGGTATCTTTAGCAGGTGGTTTTAACCATCTTTTAATTGATAAAGTATGCAAAAGTCCGACAAAATAAATCTTAATTTTATTTTGTCGGACTTTTGCATTCCATCCTGTTAAAATAACCCATTAATTCCACTTAAAATTCAAAGAAAGGATAAGCCTTGACTTCTCCGAGTTCCGTTGAGGTATTTTCCCTGATAATTTTTTAAACTGCCTAAAAGGTTGCCCTGCAACATGTGGCAAGGTTTTAGTTACTTATACTTTACATTTCAGGTTTAATTTGATTTCTCCTAATTCTTGGGGGGGATGAGAGTTATAAATGATCCGGTTATTAAGAAAATTTAAAGCTCATTATCTTAAACTTAAAGGTATTGCAGCATCGGATTTTGGAGTGGATGCTTCTCGAAGAAAGTCATTTTTTATCCTGATGTAAAACATTTGAGTTTTATCCACAGTGGATACAAAAAAGAAAGATGATGGATAGATCATTGAATAGGCAAGTATGGCTAATTGTAATGTTACTTTCGCTTCCAAGTGCTTTTAGCTGGGCTCAGAGGATTTCAGGTGAGGCTACCTTAAAAATTGACGATGGTTGGAACGAAAGGATATATGCGATCAACCAACTTGAGTTTTACGAAGACAGTACCAATACCCTGACTTTTGAGGACATCAATCAGGAGGATTTCCAGCAGTTTATAAAAATTAGACCGGATTTCAGCAAAAACAAATTCAACACCAATTATACTTATTGGGTAAAGCTATCCATTGACAATAGCCCTGAAAGTGAAAAACGTTGGTTGTTGGAGTTTTATGACCAAAGTATTGACTATATCGAAGCCTATATTCCCACGGATGGTGGGTATGAGTTGAAGGTAATGGGAGACAATAACCCATTTTCACAGCGACTTTTTAACCATAAAAACTTTCAGTTGGAACTGGAAAACGAAGAAGCAGGTATCTCAAATTTTTATTTTAAAATTAATTCTTCCCAAAAAGCTGACATTCGAATTGCGCTCAGGTCTTTGAATCGTTTTGTGCATTATGCGTTGAGTGAGTATTTTCTTTATGGTTTATTTTATGGAATGATATTGATTATTGCCTTTTATAATTTTTTAATCTTCTTGGCAGTAAAGGAAATGAAATACATTTACTACATCCTTTATCTTCTTAGTGTAGGCTTGTATGCCATGAGTCTTGATGGCATAGGTTTTCAATATTTCTGGCCAAATTCACCTCAATGGAATACTGTTGTCAATGGTGTTTTTAGTTTCTTAATTGTTTTATGGGCCATTTTGTTTACGGTTCGGTTTTTGAATACTAGAAGGAAAGCACGGATCTTCCATTATGCTTTGTGGCTTTCACTAGCAGGTAAATTTATGGTATTCTTCTTGGGTTTATTTGTTGATCACAATTACTTTGAACTTACTTATTTTGACAGCTTACCTTTTTTATTGATACTTACTACTGCAGGATATTTATTGATAAAGCAATACAAGGCCGCAAGATTTTTTGTCATGGCTTATGGTGTATTGTTTGTTGGCATTAGTATAAAAGTCTTAGCAAATTATGCCATACTTCCGCATACCACACTTGTTTATTATAGCCTTCACATTGCCTTTCTATTGGAGATGGTGCTATTATCTTTTGCCCTTGGGGATAGGATAAGGCTGATGAAAGAAATTCGTGACAAAGCTTTAAAACGATCGCTTGTGCAATACAAAGAGAATATCTCCTTGAAAGAAAAGGTGAACAAAGAGTTGGAGTCCAAAGTAAGGATTAGAACTGCTGAGCTCCAGGCAAAAAATGAATTGTTGGAAACATACAATAGCCAACTTCAAGCCAAGGATGAAGAAATCAAACGGATCAATGCCCTTTTGGATAAGGACAATTGGAAATTAAAAAGCTCGATAAGGGCCTCTTTTAAGGCAAGGTTGACGCAAAAATCCTTAACCCATCCTGAGTTTAGAGAAATTTTCCCTGATCCATCAGCCTGCTATAGGTATTTAGAAGAATTAAAGTGGGCGGATTCATTTCATTGTAGCCAATGTGGCAACAACAAATATGGAAAGGCCAATAAAGTTTTTAGCCGTAGGTGTACCAAATGTGGGCATATCAATTCTGTTACGGCAGGTACAATTTTCCACGGAATTAAATTTCCATTGGACAAAGCCTTTTACATCATTTATGCCTCCTACCTTACCCATGAAAAATTAACCCTGGATCAACTTGCTTCCATTTTGGATTTGAGAAGAAATACAATTTGGGCATTTCGGAAGAAAATCCAAACAAGAATAGACAGTGAATCGGATTTTGAGATTGGCTGGGAGGAAATAGTACTATCTGAAATGGTTGATTATTGATGCTAAAAAATCAATCTCATTCAACCTATTCGTCTAGCCAAGGATTAAATAATGTGCTAACCTTTTCAATTGTTACTTCCTGCAATTTCGGATCGGCCTGCTGGGTAAATAAGGCCGAAATAGACAAATTGGTTGGGGTGATTTCTTCAAGTGTTATTATTACACCTAAATAAATTTCATTTTTTAAAAAAATTGAAATATGAAAGCGTATTCCAACTTTTACCGCTTAAACGCACCAATTTTCACTATATGTTATTCAACCGATACAAAATTTTTGAAAATGGCTCTCATTTTGATTAAAAGAGGTTTTTTCCTGATATCAATGCGGTATTTTTTGATAAAAGTGATGGTTTTTTAGTAGCATTTAGCATGCGTTTGCCAAGCATTTTTTACAGTTAGACCTTCCATTGTTCTAATTTTATTTTAGAATCAAAACGGATTTGATTTAAACCATAAACTATTAAAATTACCTAATCCCAAAAACCTATGAATTTTCCCTTTACTATAGAGAAAGGAAATTTTAAACCCAAAATCCCTTTTTCATTACTATTTTCCGCACTCTTATTTGCAGTGCTTTTCTTTTCCAATTCTGAGGCATTGTATGCACAGCAAGTTACGGTAAATGGTACCGTAAAAGACCCCTCAGGAGAATCCATTCCTGGTGTTAATATACTTGAGAAAAACACAGGAAATGGAACCGTCACAGATATTGATGGTAATTATGAATTACAGGTGAGCTCTTCTGAATCTGTCTTGGTTTTTTCATTTATCGGATTTCAAACGCAGGAGATCATTGTTGGTGATCAAAGTACCATCAATGTTAATTTTGAAGAAGATGCGCAAGGGCTCGAAGAAGTTGTTGTCATTGGCTATGGTACCCAACGTGAGCGAGACCTAACCTCAGCCATTAGCACGGTAAAATCAGAAGACATTGTTAAGACCCCAAACTCCCAAGCCATGCAAGCTCTCCAAGGACGGGTTGCAGGTGTGCAAATTGTGAGTAACGGAGCTCCCGGAGCTTCTCCGACTGTCAGGGTTCGTGGAGTGGGTTCTTTTGAAGGGGGAGGTGCTCCCTTATATGTCGTTGATGGGATGTTTTTTGATAACATAGACTTCCTTAATCCCAACGACATCGAAACCATTTCTGTATTAAAAGATGCCTCCGCATCTGCCATATATGGGGTTCGTGCCGCCAATGGGGTAGTAGTAATTGAAACAAAAGGTGGAAATTACAACCAAGAACCTGAAATCGTATACGATGGCTATTACGGCATCCAAAATCCTCAGAATGTTTTGAAGATGGCCAATTCCCAGCAGTTTGTTCAATATGTGAATGAAACTGGTTCTGCTGCTGATATGGCTTTTGTACAAAATGCCATTCAACGTTATGGAAGAAGTTATATAGATCCATCCTTGCCGGCAGTAAATACAGATTGGTATGCTGAAATGATGGCCCCTGCAGCCATCCAAAACCATAATCTTTCTTTCAATGGAGGGGGTAACAAAACAAGGTATTCTATAGGTGCAAGCTATTTTGACCAGGAAGGATTAATGAAAGAAACTCGCAATAGTTATCAGCGAATGAATTTTAGGGTTAAGCTGGATACAGATGTTAAAGAATGGATGACAGTAGGTGGTAATTTAAACCTCAGTACGGCCGAGCAATACATAGGAGACAATGGGGCTTGGTTTAGATCCTATTTTGCAGTACCGATTTTACCGGTTTATGATGAGAGCAATACGGCTGCTACACCATACCGATTATCCAATGCCCAACAATTGGGGTATAGAAGCAACCAAAACCCTTTTTACAATTTACTTTATTCTGACAACAGAAATAAAGTGGCCAAGTTATTGGGTAATTTTTATTCTGAGATAGAAATAATACCCAACAACTTAACCTTTAAAACTTCCTATAATTTTAGTATGCATAGTGTCAATTCCAGAAATGTGGGGTTTGCCTACAGCGATGGAAGAGAGGAACGACAGTCTTCCTTGTCAAGGAATTCATATAGCAGGTATAACCAGATTTGGGACAACTTCCTGACCTACCAAAATAATTTTGATTTACATAACCTAACAGTGGTTTTGGGTCAATCTTTTAGGAGTGAAACGAATGAGGTTTTGTTTGCTCGTGGGGAAAATCTCAACCCTGATCCTATAAGAGGTGAGGAGGAGTTTTGGTATTTAAACAATGCTACAGATTATGACCTGAATGGCATTGGCGATGGCGGTGACCGTCTTTTTTACCAATCCTATTTCTCAAGAGTGGCTTATAATTATGCGGATCGCTATTTACTGTATGGAACTTTTAGAAGAGATGGAAACAACAAATTTCAGCAGAAGTGGGGTAACTTTGCCACATTTGGAGCTGGATGGGTATTAACTGAGGAGTCATTTTTTAATGTTCCGGCTATAGATTTCTTGAAGCTACGAGGCTCATGGGGCCAGCTGGGAAATGATGGAATCAATTCTTCAGTAGGTGCGCCTGAACTGGTAGAGAACAGGGGTGCCTATGATGGTGTCTTGATCATAGGACGAAGATTGGATCCTACTTTTGACCTAATTGACCGTTGGGAAACCACTGTTGAGATCAATGTAGGCTTAAATGCCAGGTTTTTTGGAGAACGCTTGGCACTCGATGCCGATTATTTTGTTAGGGACACCAGAAATTTGGCAGTTAGTATTATTCCTCCGGTCATTAGAGCCAGTGAAAGAAGGAGTGTAGGAGAAATTAGGAATGAAGGCTTGGAGCTTTCTTTAAATTGGGAAGACATCGTTAGCCCAGAATTCTCTTATTATTTCGGTGGAAACATCGGTACCCTCAAAAACACAGTTTTAAGTTTGGGTGGACCTGAAAGTCTGGATGCCGGATCAGCTGAATTCAGGCAGCGATCCATAGTTGGCCAACCTTACCTTGCATTTTACGGGTATGAAACGGACGGTGTATTTCAGACTGAAGAACAAATCAATAATTACGGTTATTCCTCTCAGTTTATTTCAGAAAACAACTTGCAACCGGGAGACCTTAAATTCAGAGATCAGAATGGGGATGGTTTAATTAACGATGAAGACAGGGTCGTGCTTGGCTCATTCCTACCCGAATACACCTATGGGTTCAATGCCGGCTTTACTTATAAGGATTTTGAATTCTCGGCTTTGATTCAAGGACAGGTGGGCAATAATATTCTCAACCGGAAGAGGGGAGAAATAATATTTACCAACGATACCAATATAGATGCTGAGCTGGCAGAAAACCTATGGAGGGGAGAGGGTACTTCCAACAAATACCCTTCAGCAGCCGGCTTAAGAAAAAGCTGGAACCAGAATTTGAGCAACTATTTTGTTGAAGATGGAAGTTATTTCAGGGTGCAAAATGTACGCTTGACCTATGCCCTCAAGGACAAACAGCTATTGGGAATGAAGTTTCCGGAAAGTAGCATTACACTTACTGCGGATAGGCCACTAACTCTTTTTAATTACAATGGCTTTAACCCTGAAGTCGCCAATGGTATAGACCGTCAAGTGTATCCTATCCCGGGAACTTATACCATTGGATTGAATATCAAACTATAAATTCGAAACAAAGATGAGAAATAAGAAATATAAAATCGTTTTGTTTTTGGCTTTGATTTCAGGGTTGGTAGGTCAATCCTGTACAGGTTTATTGGATGAACCTCTGGAAAATAAATTTATTGCCGAAAATACAGATTACACGCAGTTCCAAAACATGGATTTATTGCTATATGGAGCCTATAATGAATTTTATTCCCTGCAGTGGGAAAGCTACCCTATCATTAGTGTGAGAGGGGATGATGTCAATGCAGGTGGAGATCAGGTACCCTTGACAGAAACCGATAATTTTCAATACAATAGGAGCTTTTGGATGTACAATTCCACCTGGCTTAACCTTTATTCTGACCTTCTTTTTTGGCATGGCGCCATGGAGGAAATTGAAAAATACAGACAGGCAGGGGCCAATGAAGCTGATGCTCGCCAATATATTGCTGAAATCAAGGTGCTTAGAGCTTATGAACTGATGTACTTGGCAAAACTTTGGGGCTCAGTATTGATACCAAATTCTTCAGAGCCAAGTCACCTCTTTAATGTTGAGCTTTCTGATTTTGATGCGGTTATGGAACATATTTCCGGGCAAATGGATGAAGCCATTCCTGATCTTCCCAGCGTTCATCCCAATCAAAGGTCAAAAGTACGTGGTGGAGTAACCCGATATACGGCCTTGGCAGTGAAGGCTTTGGCCAATTTAGAAATGAAAAATTACCCGGAAGTGGTGAACGCCACAGATGAAATTATTGGAAGTGGGTTGTTTAGTTTGGAACCGGATTATTACCAGCTCTTCAAACTTCCAGGAAAGCTCAATGATGAGAATTTATTGGAGTTGCAATACTCGGATTTTGGCCAAGCAAGCGGAACCAATACCAGGTATTTATGGGATTTTTTCGGCCCGGCCAACTGGACACCAACTGTTTCCGGTGCCGGAGGAGGATGGGGCTTTTGGGAGCCTTCTGTTAAATATGTGAAATTCATGTTGGATAGAAATGAGCAAGAAAGGTTATCTACTACGGTGCTATTTACACCGGATGGTATAGCCGAAATCCAATCGGATCCTGCCTACGCCAACCTGCCAAACTGGGTAAGCAACAGCAGTGAAGATGGGGATATATTTAACGATCATCCCAGGTATAACTTTCTCAGCGGAAAACATTATCTGCCTTCTACGCAGCTTACACCGGGACGATTCTCTTACGGAGAAAATAAAAACTTCACCTGCATTAGATATGCCGAGATCCTACTCATTCATGCTGAAGCGTTGGTAAGCGGGGCCTCAGGTGGAGTAATTTCTGCAGATGAAGCCGTAAATCTGGTACGAAACAGATCAGGCTTAGGAAACCTTTCTGGTGTTGATCTTGATTCAGTTTTGGATGAAAAATTTGCTGAATTTGGCATGGAATGGGGTATTCGGTATTATGATTTGGTTCGCCATGACAAAACCGATGCGCTTAATTATGGAGGAAGATCCTATGATGCCGGGGCAGATAGATTCTTGCCCTATCCTCTTGAGCAACAGGATATTTTACCTCAAATCAAAGAGGCAGCAAACAACAATTAATGAGAAAAATAAAATGTAATCCAATGATAAAGAATAGGTTAAGTTTTATTGTTTTGATGTCAATAATCATCAGTTCATGTACAGATGGATACATTGATGATATTGACTATGTGGCACCGGGCACGGATAATGAGGCGCCTGAAATCACTGTTAATTTTCCAAGTGAAGGAACTCAAATTCGTGTTGTTGAGGATGTCACCGCCATAAATATAGACTTGGAGGTAGTTGATGATATTGAAATCAATGAGGTCTCATTGGTAATGGATGGAAGCGAAATCGCCAGTTTCAATGATTTCCCTGATTATAGGAGGTTTTTATCTGTATACAATTTTGAAGGACTAACCAATGGGCAACATTTGCTTGAAGTAACGGCCACAGACATGTCCGGAAAATCGGCTACTGAGTCCGTTACTTTTGAAAAAACGGAGCCCTATCAACCCATCTATGACAATGAGGTATTTTACCTGCCTTTTGATGGTGATTATGTGGAATTGATTCAGCTTCTAACTCCTGATATTGCTGGTGTTCCGAGCTTCGCTGATGGCATTGTGTCCAAAGCTTATGCAGGAAATACCGATTCCTACCTAAAATTTCCTACCGAAGGTTTGAAAAGTAATTCATTTAGTGCGGTCTTTTGGTACAATGTTAACTCCGATCCGGACAGGGCAGGCCTGCTGGTGATGGGACCACCGGACGAAGCCAATCCAACGGCAATGAATAATAGGACTTCAGGCTTTAGGCTGTTTAGAGAAAATGCCGGAGGCATGCAGCGGATAAAATTAAATGTAGGAACAGGCACAGGTGAAAGCTGGTTTGATGGTGGCGCTGCTGCTGACATTGATCCAAGCACCAACGAATGGAGACATATTGCCTTTACTATTGGTCCGGATCAAGTTACAGTTTATATCGATGGAGAAGTAGTCAGTCAAAACGGTTTTCCGGGTATAGACTGGACTGGATGTGATTTATTGTCAGTAGGCTCCGGAGCTCCTAGGTTTGCAGGCTGGGGTCATTTATCTACTTCAGGCTTGATTGATGAGCTGAGGATTTTTGATACCGTATTGAGCCAAGAAGAAATTAAAGGGATTATTTCTACTGAAAGTAATTAAGCTGTACACTGAATGGTAGCCTGATTTAATAGGCTACCATTTTTTATTTTCTACCCCATGTCTAGAATAATATGCTGCTTTTTATTCCTCATTTTATCCTTTTCCTGTCAGGAAGAAACAGTCGAACAGCCTATTTTGCAAGTAACAAAGGTAATGGCGGGTTCTCTGGTCTTAAGTCAGGATTACGATCAAAATTCGGGAATAGAGATCAATGAAAGCATTACCATATATTTTTCCTCTGCAGTTGACCGGGTCAATTTGGAGGAATCTATTCAGCTAAAGGAAAAAGAGTCCGGTCAATCCGTAAATTTTAATCTTAACTTCTTTAGTGAAAATAAGGAGGTAAGAATTCAGATTATTGGTTTGATGAAACCCGGTACCACCTATGTCCTAGAAATAGAGCAGAGGCTTAACGGGTCCATGGAAGGACTTTTCTTGGGCTACAGTGTAAACTATACCACCAAATCAGCAGCTTCAAGCCTAATGGATTTTGAGATCCAAGGAGCCAAGTGGATTGGAAATCGCCGTTGGGCAAATGCTTCTGTCTCCTTTTCCCTTAAACTCACCTTCTCAAAGCCTACCGCCCTTACATTGGAGCACCTTGAATTAACACAAGATGGAGTGTCCAAGGAATTGCTATTAAAGGCAGGGGATGATGGTGCCTCTTGGCTTGTAAAAAGTGCCAATAAATTAAGGGATTTCGAAAAGCATACCTTTACAATCAGAGACCTTGCTCAACCCGATGAATCTAAAGCTCTGGAAGCCTTTACCTTGGAATTTTATACCGGGAAATCGGAAGAAAATAAGTTTCCGGCTTTGGATGATGCTGCCTTATTAACACTTATTCAGGAACAAACCTTTAAATATTTCTGGGATTTTGCCCATCCGCACAGTGGCATGATCAGGGAAAGAAATACCTCAGGAGATCTTGTGACCACAGGGGGAACGGGCTTTGGAATGATGGCACTTATTGTTGGAGTAGAAAGAGGCTTTATCAGTAGAAGTGAAGGTGTGGAAAGGTGGAGAAAAGTGGTAGATTTTTTGTCTAAAGCTGACAGGTTTCATGGAGTTTGGCCTCATTGGTTGAATGGAAATACAGGACAAGTGATTCCTTTCAGTCCCAAAGACGATGGTGGAGACCTTGTAGAAACGGCATTGTTAATCCAAGGATTGCTGACGGTAAAAGAATACTTGGATCCCAACAATACAAAAGAAAATGAAATCATAGTACAGATCAATGAGCTGTGGGAGGAAGTTGAGTGGGACTGGTATACTCAAGGAGGTCAAAACAAATTGTTCTGGCATTGGTCCCCCAATCATGCCTGGGACATGAACTTGCCTGTGACAGGGTACAATGAGGCTTTGATTGTATATGTTTTGGCAGCAGCTTCTCCAACCCATGCTATTGACGCAGAAGTGTATCATCAAGGTTGGTCCAGGTCCGGGGCTATAGCCAATGGGAATACCTATTTCGATCAGACCTTGCCTTTAGGGCCTGAGATGGGAGGCCCACTGTTTTATTCGCATTACTCATTTTTGGGCTTAGACCCCAGGACTTTTCAAGACCAATATGCAAACTACTGGGATCAGAACGTAAGTCACAGCAAGATTCACAGGGCTTATGCAGTGCAAAATAGTTTGGGATATGTTGGATATGGTGCCGAAATGTGGGGACTCACAGCCAGTGATAACCAAGCAGGCTATGCTGCCCATTCACCAACAAATGATTTAGGAGTTGTGACTCCAACAGCCGCACTTTCATCCATGCCTTATACGCCAGAGGCCTCCATGGAAGCACTTAAACTCTATTATTATAGTTTGGGTGACAGGTTATGGGGAGAATATGGCTTTTATGATGCCTTTAACCTTACCGAGGGTTGGTTTGCAGACAGCTACTTGGCCATAGACCAGGGGCCAATAATTATTATGATTGAAAACCACAGAAGTGGATTATTATGGAATCAATTTATGAAAAATGAACAGGTGAAAGAAGGCCTGGATATGTTAGGTTTTACTTATTAAAATATAAAGGGTCTGGCCATTAAAATACAAATCAAATGAAGAAGACATTCAACGCATATTTTATTATTCTCGGGATTGGACTGCTTGTTTTAGGCTGCGCCGAAAAAGAGGTCTCATCAAATAGGATCCTAGCCAAAGGCTATGCCAGGCATGTAGAATTGCAATGGGAGCCTGTGCTTGGAGCTGAATCTTATACCGTTTTCGTTAAAAAGGAAGACAGCGATTATACGGAAAGAGCAAGTATAAAAGATACCATTTACCTTGATTTTGTCAATGATTTGGGAACTGAGCTTACACTTTCTTATAAGGTGGAAGCCCAATTAAAAGACGATACAGAGAGTTTGGGAGAAGCTACTGTTGCCACCCGTTCCATGTCAGATGAAGAACTATTGGACATGGTGCAGTATTACACATTTCGTTATTTCTGGGAAGGTGCAGAACCCAATTCCGGAATGGCTAGGGAGCGTATTCATATAGATGGAAACTATCCCCAAAATGACCAAAATGTAGTGACCACAGGAGGGACAGGATTTGGCCTTTTTGGGCTGATTGCCGGAATTGAGAGAGCTTGGGTGAGCAGAGAAGAAGGTTTCAAACGTTTTGAGCGCATCGTTGACTTTTTGGCAAAAGCAGACAGGTTTCATGGAGTCTGGTCCCATTGGATCCATGGAGAAAATGGTAAAGTGAAGCCTTTTGGTAGCGATGATGATGGGGGAGACCTGGTTGAATCTGCCTTCTTGATGCAGGGCCTTTTGGCAGTAAGGGAATATTATAAAAACGGCAATGAGCAAGAGAAAGCATTGGCTCTAAAGATAGACGAACTTTGGGAGGCAATGGATTGGACATGGTATACTCAGGGCGGCCAAGATATCCTGTATTGGCACTGGTCTCCTAATTTTGGGTGGCAGAAGAATTTTGGCATAAAGGGCTACGATGAATGTATGATTACCTATGTGTTGGCGGCATCCTCTCCAACCCATGCTGTGCCGGCTTCGGTCTATCATAAAGGCTGGGCAAGGGATGGTGACATTGTAGGGAATACCGAAGCCTATGGACACCAACTGCCTCTCAAACACAATGGATCCCCTGAGTATGGTGGCCCATTGTTCTGGTCTCATTATTCTTATTTGGGTTTGGACCCAAGAGGATTAGCAGATAAATATGCTAACTATTGGGAAAACAACCGCAACCATAGTCTGATCAACCGACAATGGTGTGTAGAAAATGAAGGTGGCTTTAAGGGCTATGGAAAAGACCTTTGGGGCCTAACGGCAAGTTATACGGTAACAGGTTATGCTGCCCATAAGCCGGGATCGGATTTGGGCGTAATTTCGCCGACTGCAGCCTTGTCCTCCATACCTTATACCCCGGAGGAAAGCATGGCGGTGATCAGGAATTTATATTACAATTACGGTGAAAAGGTTTTTGGACGTTATGGTTTCTATGATGCCTTAAGTCCGGAAAAGGATTGGTATCCACAGCGGTATTTGGCCATCGATCAGGGGCCTATAGTAGCCATGATAGAGAATTACCGCACAGGTTTGGGATGGGATTTATTTATGGCTGCCCCTGAGGTGCAAGAAGGTTTGGACAAGCTAGGATTTACTGTTTCTGAGGAGTAAAAGATTAAAATGTAAAAACGTATCCGCTAATCCAGCTATTCCATTTTCGTTAAAATCCCCCTAGCCCCCTTAGATTAAGGGGGAGTTGCAGCAAAGGGCTCTTAAGGCTAACCTGGAGTAATTTGAATGGGCTGAGAAAGTGAAATGTAAAGATGTAATCGCTATTCCAAACGCTTTCAAATCCCTCCGCCACGGCGGAGGGTAAGGGGGATTATTTTACGTGAAATGTAAACCTAAAGTAGTATTTGAATAATAATCGGTAAACTTTTTTCTGGACGAGTTAGAAGGATATCCGAGGTTTAGGCAGTTATAGTTCCACCTAAATTATTTTTTGGAAAAACGCTTTATTTATGGTTAAATTGAAAGAAATATAAACCTTCTATCGTGAACTTTTACCGCCAACCAACTTTTGTAGTAGCCATTTCTTTGTGCCTGTTTTTTTTGGTTTTGGCTTTTACTTTTCCTTTGGGTATTAGGGAGAACCTGGCAGTTGCCGCTGCATCCACATTAGCTGTGTTTGGCAATTATTACCTGGTATTGGGCTTATTGATGGTTTTGTTGCTTTTAGGTATAGCCATTTCTCCATGGGGGAAATTAAAAATTGGAGAAGGGCCGGTGAGCTATGGCTGGTTTTCGTGGATTGCCATGTTGTACAGTACAGGTATGGGGGCAGGGTTGATGTTGCGGGCCGTGCAAGAACCGGTTTATTATTTTACCAAACCTCCCCGAGCCACAGATTTGTCTTCAGAGGTATTTGCCTTGGAGTATACTTTTTTTCATTGGGGTTTTACCCCTTGGGCTTTTTATGGGCTTTTTGGATTGATGGTGGGTTATTTGGTTTACGGAAAGGGGAGGCTGATGCTCAGCTCTTCACTTTTGGTGGGGAGATACCGTAAGCCTGTTTTGATCGTCATTGTGGATGTGATTACCATTATTAGTACTTTGTTTGGCGTGGTAGGAGCTGTTGGGCTGGGCAGTAGGCAACTACTTGTAGGGTTTCAGCAATTGTTCGTGGATGTTGAAATAAGCTACGGCAACAATGCTTTTGTGGTTTTGTTTTTGGGTAGTCTTGCCACCCTATCCGCCTTTTCTGGGCTAAGTAAGGGAATTAGAAATGTTTCAAGATTTAATATTTCCGTTTCCTTATTCTTGTTATTGGCCACCTTATTTTCAGGGAATATCCTAGGCATTGTTAATAATTTCGGCTTATCGATCGCTGCCTATATTTATGATTTTATACCCATGAGTCTGAATTATGGAGACAAAAGTGTCTCTCAGGAATTTTTGATGGATTGGACCTTTTTTTATTGGGCTTTTTGGTTGTCCTGGGCACCGTTTACAGGTGTATTTATAGCAAGGATTTCTAAAGGAAGGTCTTTCCGCGCGTTTATTTTTGGGGTGATTCTTGTGCCTTCTTTGGGCACATTTCTTTGGTTTTCTGTTTTTGGCTCCTCTGCTTTTGAGCTGATCGGAAAGCCGGAAAATTACCAAGGTCAATTTGATTCGTTGTATGGATCTATTTTCGTATTTCTTGATAGTTTTTCTTTTGGTGGTATAATGAAACTATTGGCCTTCCTCTTGGTCTTTACTTTTCTTATCACTTCCCTAGACTCTGCCATCTATGTTTTGGGAATGTTTGCCGACAACGGAAATAGAGAACCAAACAACAAGCATTTGTTAGGCTGGGGGGTAATCCTATCTGTTTTCACCATTGCCACCTTATTTATAGGAAAAGAGCAGTTGCTACAGGCTGTTAGCCAGTTATTAATTCTTATCGCTCTTCCTTTTAGTTGGGTTTACCTATTGATGATTGGAAGTTTCCTTTTTATATTAGTCAAAAAGAAAAATCATGATGCATTATAACATAAATAAAGGTCTTCTATCCTTGTTCTTTATCATTTTTGCATCGATTAACTTTTCTTGTGAAAGCAATAAAAAACTGGCCTCCTATGAAGGCGAAAAGCACAAAGGCGTTTGTTGGGTAGGTACCAGAAATCCACTTACAGGAGGGGAATTACAATCCCTAAAGGAATTGGGTGTGAGCCATCTCTCTCAAACACCATTTGGTTGGCAGAAGTCTGTTTCTGAACCTGACTTGAATTGGGAAAAACACCGCAACAAAACCTGGTGGGGAGAAAGTAGCAATGGACTGTTGTCTACTTCTGACACGGCCAAAGCTTTGGGAATTACCGATATTTTGAAACCTCATATTTGGGTTCGTGGTTCTTGGCCGGGAGAAATAGCCATGAGCAATGAGCAAGACTGGAACTTGTGGTTTGACAATTATAAAGACTTTATTCTTTATTACGCTCGAATAGCTGAAAAGCAAGGCATCCCTATTTTATGCATTGGTACTGAATTGGAAAAGGCCAGTCACAAAGAGAAAAAGTGGCGGGAGATTATTCATGCCATACGCGAGGTGTACACCGGAAAGCTAACCTATGCAGCGAATTTTACCGAATACCAAAAGGTGAATTTTTGGGATGCTTTGGATTATATAGGCATTCAAGCCTATTTCCCTTTGGTCGACCACCAAAATGCTCCTGATTTATCCCAATTAATTAAAGGCTGGGAAAAAGTAATCCCTGAAATAGAGCAAACAAATATCACCTACCAAAAGCCGGTGATATTCACTGAAATAGGCTATTGCAATACAGAAGATGCTGCACATTCTCCATGGGTTTGGCCCAGTGAAAGGCGAAAAGCTACCCTCTCAGAGGAAGTCCAAGCCTTATGCTATGAGGCATTCTTTGAAGCAGTTTGGGATAAACCATGGATGCAAGGGGTGTATTTCTGGAAATGGTATCCTGAACCTAGGGGACGTGAACCTGATTTCACTCCCCAAAATAAAATGGCCGAAAAAATAATGAAAAGGTATTTCTTCGACCCAAAACCTACTGATGGTTAAACCCGAAATTCGTATTAAATGAAGCAGAGTAACTCATGCGTTTAACTTTTTATTTTTGCAGGAATTGATGTTTTTCGATTGATGAAGCCATGAATGGCAATGATAAGCACTAGAACAGCCACCAAAGCTAGGGCTATAATACTGAGCGTATCATTCAATTCCCATTGCTTGACAGCAATTGCTGTTATGCCCCAAGCACCTACCAATGCCGCTTCTCTCATATTTCTATAATAGGTTAACAAGCCATAGATAGAAGTGGCCACGATAAGTACCAAAGCTGCCCAGCCTGTTTCTGTCCAGATACCCTCCAATATTCCTGTGTTTTTAACCCCCACAGAAAGGGTCAAAACCGTAGCCAAAATGACCCAGCCAATATAGAGGCAAATGGGCCACCATACGAAAAAGATGGTTTTCAAAGGTGCATCATAGGTTTCTAGTCTTAGTCTAATCACCAGTTGAATCAATGAGAAGAGTAATACTAGGATTACCAACACAGAAAGGAGGATTTGTTCATTGACCCACACATAAATCCAAAGCGCATTGCTTAAATTGGCTACGATAAACCAAATACCAGATGGCAATAAAGAGGTTTGGTTTTGTTTTTTAAAATAACCTATCCATTGATAAATGAGGTAGGCAATTAAGGCCAAATAAATTAAGCCCCAAATGGAAAATGCATAGCCTGCCGGGGTTATGAAGGTGGTGAAATCATCGCTGATGTCACCTACTGAATTACCAAAATAATCTCCGGAGCCTCCCAGGTAATTGATAAATAAGGTGAAAATAAAAGAGATCGTATTGGTGAGTATTAGTGGTAATGCTTTCATTTTGAATTTGGGTTTTGTTGTAAGCTTAGCTGAAATTCAGATTTTTTTATGGCCCTATAAGTCCTTTTTCTGAGCAAGGGAAGACTTTTTGCGTAATAGGCCCCCAAAAGGATAACGCCTAAACTCCCCAATTCAAGCGTTGCCGGAGCCCCAATCCAATCCGTGACGAACCCGATAACAAAACTGCCCAAGGATAGAGATCCCATAAACAGCATAATATAAAAACTTAATACCCGCCCTCTTTTTTCTTCAGGAGCAATGGATTGAATTAAAGTATTGGATCCGGTAAAGATGATCACTCTGCCCAGTCCCGTAGCTAAAAGAGCCAATAGGGATAACCATAAAATTGAACTGAAGGAGAACACAGCCAAACCTATGCCGAAGAGTATTGTTCCTATCAATATTAACTTATCTAAACCTAAAATGTTATTTTTAGTACCTACAAAAAATGCACCAATCAAGGACCCCAGTCCAACAGCACTGGTCATGTATCCAAAGGTGACCGCATCTCCGTTAAATATTTCTGCCGCAAAAACAGGTAAAATGACCATATAAGACATGCCAATAAGGGTAATGGCGGCCACAAACAACATGATGAACCGAAGGTGCTTGGTTTTGAAAGCAAAACCGGCACCTTCTGAAAATGCATTTTTGAAGTTTTGTTTTAAGGAATTGTTTGCCAAAGGTTTGTATTGAATAAAAGTGAAGAGCCCTACCACGCTGAAGCTTGCAAGTGCATAAAGCAGCAGACAGTAGCCTTCTCCTATAATGGGAATAAGAATTCCCGCGAGGGCAGGGCCTACAATTCTGGCAGTATTAAAAAGGGAAGAATTTAAGGCGATGGCATTGGTCAGGTAAGCCTTGTCCTTAACCAAATCATTGACAAAAGCATGCCTGGATGGCATTTCCAGTCCACTGACCAAGCCAAAAACAACCTCTAGAGCCAGTAGGATATTAAAGGTAATATTGTCGGTAATTGTAAATACTGCCAGGGTCAAAGCATTGATAGCAATTACTGTCTGACAAACCATCAAGAGTTTGTGTTTATTGTACTTGTCAGCAAATACTCCGGCAAAAATGGATATTAGGAAGGCCGAGATTTCCCTCGAAAAGGAAATCACTCCCAAAAGTAAGGCAGAGCCTGTAAGACTATAAACCAACCAGCCTACCACCACTTGCTTCATCATATTTCCTAGGTTAGAGAAGGCCTGACCTGCAAAGAAATACCTGTAGTTAGAAGAAGAAAGGGATTTAAAAATCAGCATGATTAATTAGAAAAATTCTTTACCAATAGGAGCACAAAGACTTATAATACCTCCCTCCCTTTTGCAATGAAATCATAATTTTGTGAAGGGACAGCTATCCATTGATTTATGCAATTTCGATAAGGAGAAGTCGATATTAATTGACTTCGTCTTTAAGCCCCTGATGTCTAATAATCAAATAATCGGTCAATTGGTTTCAAAAGATTATATAAGTTTAAATGCTTTGGACAAAAGCCTCCCATTTTTTAAAAGGTTTGGCTTTCATTACTCGGGGGAATTTTACTTGGCCACCTTTTTTCTTTTGTTTTTCATTGTAGGCAATAAAAGTAGAAAGGGGAACAATTTTCACATCAATACTTTTTAGGGCCTTATTTCTAGCAACATTATAATTTTTATTATTGTCACGAAGAAATGCATCCAAAAAGTCTTTTACTTCTTCTTCGTCTGCAGTTCCTGAATCTTTGCCCAAATACCAGCGGTGGAGGTAATCACCATCTTCTTCTATAGCCGCAACGGTGTATTCCGGAATGGTCAGGTTAAATTTCTCTTGGACCGCTTCCATGGCTTTGTCCATTTGGTGCACACCCAATTGGCTCCCCACTACGTTTAAGAAAAACTTTGTTCGCCCTGTGATTTTGATTTCCAGCTTATCCTTATTGGTAAAAGCAATGGTATCTCCAATCATATAGCGCCATGCACCGGATACTGTAGAAATCAATAGTATATAGTCTTTGTTTTCTTCCACTTCACCAATGGTCAATGCTTTGGCCTCAGGTTTTACAGCTCCATTTTCATCCATGTTTTCCGATTCAAAAGGAACAAATTCAAAATAAATACCATTATCTAAAACCAAGGCCATGGCTTCTGTGCCCGGTCGATTTTGAAAAGCCAAAAACCCCTCTGAAGCCAAGTAAGTGTCTATATAAACCAGCGGATGCGCCAGGTTTTTCTCGAAACTTTTCCTATGTGGTTCAAATGCCACACCTCCAGGAGTATATACCGAAAGGTTAGGCCAAATCTCATGAATAGAGGAAACTCCATGGTAAGCAATAACCCGCTTCATCATTAATTCAATCCATGATGGAATGCCTGAAATACTTCCAATATCCCAATCTTTTGCGTTTTTTGCTATCTCTTCAATCCTTTCGTCCCAATCTTCTATAGCTGATATTTCAGGGCCGGGTTTATAAAAACTTTGAAACCAAAATGGGATTTGGCTGGCACTTATCCCACTTATTTCTCCTTCCAGAAAACCGTTGTTTTTTTTCAGGGCAGTAGAACTTCCCAACATCATAATTTGTCGCTCAAAAAAATCAGGGGGTAAATCATATTTGGATAAACTGACCACCTGCTGTATGCCGGTATTTCTGATCGAGTCAATCATTTCATCGGTTACGGGGATGTATTTGCTATTGCTCGTGGTTCCTGAGCTAACAGCAAAATACTGATTGATACCCGGCCAAGTGATGTCCTCGTGTCCCTCTCTGATCTTATTCCACCATTCTTTATAAATCTTGTCATAATCATGGTAGGGCACCTTCTCCTGAAATGCCTGTGAAGTTTCGTTAGCATCAAGGATTTTTTTAAACCCATAGTACTTACCAAAGGAGGTGTCTTTCGCCGTGTCTAGAAGATGTTTTAATACTTTTGACTGTGCTTTTTCAGGATTGTCCTCTGTACTTAGTTTACCCCCTAATTCGATTGCTTTCTTTATTAATTCACCAATTACCGGCATATGTTCTGCTAATGTTTAAAGTCAAATTGTTTTTTTGATTTACAAGCAATTATTAGACCACTAAAAATTTATTTTCTTTAAGTAATTGTAATTTAGTCATTTAAAAAAATATGATTATGTTTACAAATTGAAATTTGAATTTTTGACCTAATACTGGGTTTTTAGGCTTACTAATAGTCCGACCTTTTAACTAAATATCCGGGATATTTAGTTTCAGTTCACCCAAATTGTTTTGGATTTTAGTTTGTCGTTATTAGTTTTAAGCTTTTAGTAACTGTATTTTATTTCTATTATTTCTTTTTAATAAAATCAATGATGGACTGTTTCAAATCGATTAAATAAATAATCAATTTTCATTTATTTAAAAACCTGCTTCCTTTAGTGTTCTGATGGTAAAATGAAATAATTTTATTCAGTTACCGGTGAACGGGTGCAGCTGATTTTTAAATGGTTAAATTTTAAACTTATTCTTTAAATTTACTATGAACACACCCTTAGAAATCACGTTTGGCGCAATTAGTGATGCTTTACACAGTTTTAACTTCCCGGAAATTGATTTGGTTTTGGGCCTTTCGGAAGGAGGAAAAGCACCTGCTTTAATGATTGCCCATCAGCTAGGTGTTGCGCTAAAAATCATGGATTTTTCCGAATCCCTTGAACCTCATGCTTTGTCTCTGTCCAATGCTGAGGAAGAAGATTTAGGCTTGGACTTTTATGGGCACCACAGGATATTGATTGTTGATGATATTGCACTTTCAGTCAATAAACTTCCCCAAATTAAAGAAAAAATCAAGGTAGAAGAGGTCTATTCTTTTGTGCTTTTCGGAGAAGCTGATTTAGTATTGTTTCCAAAGGTGAAATCCAAAGTGAAAATGCCTTGGGCAATAATTTGATGAAAATTTAACACCGAATATTCAATTGATCTTCTACTACCTGCTGAAAATGCCTTAAAATCAGCCTATTCGTTGTTGTTAGGGGATTTCACCTTAGCAATGCTATGTTGCTAAAATCTGCAAACAGGCTATTTCACTTGTGATTGGAACCTTCCTGAGAAAGCTCAGGAAATACCATTGGATAATCCGGATTTAATTGCAATTTCATTGTCAAAGGATCATGGCTCCGTTTGTTCTCTGCTTAGGTCTTTAAACGGCAATGGGCTAGGCGCTGAGGCCATTATTTAGACCCTAAATCATAAATATTTCTTACTTCTTTCAATATTTTATTGACATCTATATTCAGGTCTATTAAGCTTCCTGTTTTGATATCAAAAACTACACCATGAATAATAGGACCACCGTTTTCTAGAAAACTTTTTTGCCAAACGGCCATTTTGACAACATTGATGCACTGTTCTTGAACATTCAGTTCCACCAAACGATTGTACCTCTGGGTTTCATCGGTAATGGCATTTAATTCCTCAAAATGTAAACGGTAAACATCCCTTATATTTCTTAGCCAAGGATTTAATATACCCAAGTCCTTTGATTCCAGGGCAGCAGCAATGCCCCCACACAAATAATGGCCGCAAACAATAATATGCTTTACCTTCAAATGACCTACCGCATATTCAATAACCGAAGCTGAATTATTGTCGTTATTGGGTACCAAATTGGCAATGTTTCTATGCACAAATACTTCTCCTGCATCCGCACCCAGCAGTTCTTCGGCCGTCACCCTGCTGTCACTGCAACCAATAAATAAATGTAAAGGCTTTTGCTCCTTGGTTAGCTTCTTAAAAAATTCCGGATCATTTCCCAGTTTTTTTTGAACCCAATCTTTGTTGTTTTTTAATAGCCGCTTATATTCCATGTAGTTGTTAATAGGTCTGCTAAAATTTCTTAATTAATTTAAAAAACTTACCGCAGCACTCAAATATAATTCTATTCTTTGTGTGAACAAGCAACTATTTGTCAATTGCCTCAATAATAGCTTGATAGATTTAAAATGTATCCCATAATAAGTTTCTTCGCAGTAAACGGAAACCTATTTGGTAGGTGATATTTCAAGTTTAGGCGGTAAGGTATAAAAAGTAACGAGAAGAAAACTTATCCATTCTTATTAAGGGGAAAGTTTCTTACCAATCATTTAACCAATGATACAACCATCTCATCGATTTAAAAGAATAGAAGTGAAATAGGGCTAGGGTATATTTTGATATTGCTAAGGTTAATATTTTGTCAATTCCTCTTCATCAATATTGTAATGATTGCTATTCATTTTTAAAACCAGTAACAAAAGAAAGATGGGAATTAATGCTATAGCGGGTGAAAAGAGCTTAGAGAACATGATAAATATTCCAAGGTAATAAAGTGGTATGCCAACCAGCCCTATGCAAAATTTAATCGTTCCATAAAATACAGGGTCTTCTACTTTGCGCTCTATCCATTTCCATACCAACCAAAGGGGAAGATGAAAGACCTTAAATAGATGGTTTTTCCACTTGGAGGCAGGCTTTAATTTTATTTTGGGATTCGTTTCCATATTTCCTCTAAACTTGGTGATGTCAGTACTTGATTGGAGAATTTGTTTTATGGAATTGTCGTAATTTTCTTCAGGTAAATGTAAGGTTAGGGATTCTAGTTCCTCTTTTGATTGCTTAACCAATCTTCTTTCCTCTTCATAATATTCCTTAGCAGATATTGGTGCTCCAATTTCCAGTAAGGCCTTGGAACCGGATTTTTGGTGGGCTTGATAGCTTATACCTATGGGAAGGATAACCAAATCAAAGGAAGGGTCATCAGCTAAAGTTGCAGCAACTATTCGTGTGAAACCTTTACTAAGAGGCCTAATCCGGCGTTTTAAGGAATGATTTCCTTCAGGGAAAATCAATATTTTACCGTTCTTTTTTAAGATGGACCGACAAAGGGCAAAGCTTTTATTGTTTCCGGAAATTGTCCCGAAGCCATCTCTGATTCTATATACAGGTACCATTCTTATGAAGGCCAAAATTTTGGCAATCAAGGGATTTTTAAAAACAGATGCCCTTGCGAGAAAATAAGGCTTTAGGTCGATGAATGTTGTGATCAACAAAGCATCTAATAATGCATTTTGGTGATTGGCAATAATAAGGGTGGGCCTGTGTTTATAAGGCTTCCAATTTCCAACGATTTCAATTTCTGAAAAATAAAACCATAAGGCAGTTTTCACCAACCGCTTGAGTAGGGAATTAAACAACCTTTGCCACATAATTGTATTTTTTCCATAGGCTAGCGATGGTAAGGCCTGAAACGATATGCCAAATGCCCCACCATCCGGCAATAATGGACATTCCGCCTAAACCATCAAAATAGTTGAAAATCAAAACCAGGGCCAGTCCGGAGTTTTGAATTCCGGTTTCAATGGTAAGTGTTTTGGTGTCCTCAAGGGTTAAACTGAAGACTTTGGACAAGCTAAAGCCTGAACCCAGAGCTACAAAATTATGCATCAAAACCAAACCGAAAACCCATCCAATGACTTTAATAAAAAGATCAAAATTGCTATAAAAGGCGATAATGACAATACTGATAAAGATTACCACACTAATAGGTTTGAGAAGGCTTGCAATTTTTTCAGCAAGAAACGGTTTCTTCTTGTTGACATATATCCCTAATATTAGGGGAATGCCAAGAAGTAGTGCTACGGTCTCAAAAACATCGCTGTAATTTAGACTGATGCTTTTTAATAAGAGAGCAGAAGGAGAATAGAGCCCAGACCATAATGCGAAATTAAAAGGAGTGAGTACAATAGAACTTAATGTAGCGAAAGCCGTAAGACTAACCGAGAGTGCGCTGTTGCCGCCCGCATAATTGGTAAGGAAATTTGAAATATTGCCTCCGGGGCAGGCTGCTACTAAAAACATGCCCAAGGCTACACTGGGACTGGGTTGGATAAACAGAATCAAAACCCACGTCAGAAATGGTAATAGCAGAAATTGGGAGGTAATGCCTAGTAAAAATGATTTGGGATACGACCATAAATATTTGAAATCCGAAAGTTTAATTTCAAGGGCGACACCAAACATGATAACGGCTAGAGAAACGTTCATTAAAAATAAAGAATCCTCTCCAAAATTGATCTGCATTTGATCTAATTCTTCCATAAAGCAATTGAAGTGAAGTTCAAAATTAATATAAATTTTCAGAACGATAAGTTTGCCGGGTAATTGATAAGTTTTTGAAACTATTCAAAACCAAAATTTCAATGATAAATTTAATTTTTATAAATTTGACCATTGAAAATTTCGGAAGGAAAGATCAAATAGACCAATTGGCTAATTTTGAATTGTTCAGCACTAGAACGTCATATTATTTCCAAAGCGGTGGACAGTAAAAAATAGTAATCTTATAAACCATAGAATAGACAATCAACATTATGGAAAAAATTAAAGTAGGTATCAATGGATTCGGTAGGATAGGAAGACTCGTTTTCCGTGCTGCACAGGAAAGAGAAGATATTCAAATTGTAGGCATCAACGATTTGATTGATGTAGATTACATGGCCTACATGCTAAAATATGATTCTACACATGGCCAATTTAAAGGTGATGTGGAAGTTAAAGATGGCCAATTAATAGTGAATGGCAACGCCATCAGAGTTACGTCTGAAAGAAATCCTGCAGATTTGAAATGGTCTGACGTAGGTGCAGAATATGTAGTAGAATCTACAGGTTTATTCTTAACCAAGGATAAAGCGCAAGGACATATCGATGCCGGAGCTAAAAAAGTAGTAATGTCTGCTCCTTCAAAAGATGATACGCCGATGATCGTTATGGGTGTTAATGAAGGTACTTACACTTCTGACATGGTATTTGTTTCAAATGCATCTTGTACAACCAACTGTCTTGCACCTTTAGCTAAAGTTGTGAATGACAACTGGGGCATTGAAGAAGGGCTTATGACTACTGTTCATGCCACCACTGCTACTCAGAAAACTGTTGATGGACCTTCAATGAAGGACTGGAGAGGTGGAAGAGGAGCCGGTCAAAACATTATCCCTTCCTCTACAGGAGCTGCAAAAGCTGTGGGTAAAGTAATTCCTGAATTGAATGGAAAACTTACAGGTATGTCTTTCAGGGTTCCAACTCCTGACGTTTCTGTAGTAGATCTTACAGTTAAACTTTCAAAAGGTGCTACTTATGAAGAGATTTGTGCAAAAATGAAAGAAGCTGCTGACGGTGACTTGAAAGGAATTATGGGATATACTGAAGATGCAGTAGTTTCTAATGACTTCATTGGTGATGCAAGAACTTCAATTTTCGATGCCGGTGCCGGAATCCAATTGAATGATACATTTGTTAAGTTGGTAGCTTGGTATGACAACGAGTGGGGTTATTCTAATAAAGTTGTTGACTTGTTGGAATACATCGCTAAAAAATAAAAAGCCTTAGGCTTTAATAATTAAAAATAGGGTTGGAGTTTTTCCAATCCTATTTTTTTATGCTCTTTTCGTAAGTGTTGATCCATTCTTGCATACTCACCTTAGCTATTAATTTTCCTATTAAATCATAGGGGATTTGGTCCATTTTTTTGAAGCGAATACAGCTTTTACCCATATCTAATTTAGCCTTACTGTGTTTTGGGAACTCTTCTTTAAACCAGCTCATCAATTCCCCGTCGGCATAAATGCAGGAATGATACAAGGCCAGGTAATTTTTTTGATTGGCAATGTTTACAAAAGGCAAGGGTAGTGTAGGGTTGCAGTGGTAGCCTGCAGGATATGCTGAATGAGGGACTACATAGCCAATCATACCATAACTCATGGTCTCTTCAAATCCTTTGGGGAGATTGGAAAGAATTGTTTGTCTTAATTTATAAAATGCATCTTTTCTATCTTCAGGAATTTCTTCGAGGTAGTTTTCGACAGAAGTGGCTTTGCTATTCATAGGATTGGGTATGGTTAATTTTTTTCTAAGGTAGCTGATGTTTTTGATAAATCATCCAAGAGTTTTAATGTTTCCCTGTGAAGGATAGGTGCCGTTTCGGGCCCCAAGGAATTTACTTCACCATAGGGGGCAGTCTCTCGTCCATAGGTGAAAGGAGGCTTTTCATCCCATTGACTTTTGGGCACTATATATCCAATCATATCATTGGCCATGCCGCTAAAGAATTTAAATTGGCCGGGCATCTTGCTTTTTATAGCAGGCACTTCTACGGGGGCAATGCCGAAATCAGCACCTTCCGGAGCCTCTACACCGCCGTTCAGGATTTCCGGGTACAATTCCCCAGGAATATGTACGAAAGTAGCAGGGCCTAGTTTCCATGCATTTACTTCAGACCTTACATTTCCCCAAGACATAAAACCTCTATCAAATACCCCAATAAAAGAGGCCAACCTGAACAATTTATTTGTCATAGGCAATGGTACCGTCTTGGCACGGATAGCCAAGTTGCTCCGGTATACCGTATCCATTCCTTTGGCCATGGTTTCAAAACTAATTTTGGCCAAGGCCAATCCTTGGGCATCAATTTTATCTACAGTAGCAGCCTTTAAGGTGTCCTGAGAATAGGGGTGTACCACTGGGTCACTAGGTCTGGTTGTCATCAAGCCTCCCAATGCCCCATTAAGAAAAATCGAAACGCCTCCCAAGCCTTCATGGTAAACAGAATCATTGTAAACAATGCCTTCTTCCATATATTCTCTCCAATAGTGTGGGAAATCGGAACTGATTAAGGTATTGTCTGCCCAGAGCGTCTCAGGGTGGTTGCCCCAGTTCATGATTGTTCCTAAGGTTTTGTCAGTATCCTTTTGCATTACCTGCATAAGCCTAATGGCCGCATCATAAACTTTTGGAGCCCTGGTATCTCCAACCAAAGGAGCGGCATCACTTTCATTTATGGCAAATTTTAAGTAAGCGGATTTTCGGTTGTTATAGGCTTCCAATACAGACCTTGTGATGCCCTCAAAAACAAGGGCTTTATAATTTTCATCCACCCCCCTGGTAAATGGGTCCGGTCCCCACATGCCCATCATATCGGGAGAAGAATGCACATGTGTGCTGGTGATAATCAGGTGGTCCAGTTCCGTTTTTTGAAGGATCTTTTTTCTTAAGGAAATTACTTCATCATTTCCAAAGCCAATCATGTCAATGACACAAAGTCCTAATTTTATTTGTCCATCATCCAATACAATGGACCTTGCCCACAAAGGGTCATTAATTCCTGATGCAGGTCTATTTTGTTGAAACCCGGCCAGCCAAATCGGATCAAATTTACCATTTTGATTGAGGTCGTTGTAATAATCCCCATCTTCTTCATTGTATTCAGCATCACCATTTACATCCTGCCAGGTATCATAACCAACCGGACTGATATCGGCAACAGCAAACCCGGCACTTAATTCGGCATTTCCTTCATTCTGTAAAGAGAGGTTCAGGTCATAACCTTTGTGCCTGTCCCGAAATTGATACATTCCAAAGACCAATAAAAATACCAGTACTCCCGCAAATATTAGTAAAGAATATTTTAACCAACGATTCATAAAAACAGTTTTAATTAATTACTTTAAAAAATGAAAAAAGACCATTGTTTTATTACACTAAGCAGATAAATATTAGGGAGTTAAAGGTGAATAAAGTACTTAAAAATCGATGGAATCAGAAGTTGGATTCTGTAAATAGGGATTATTTAAAAAAGTTACAATACCTATCTGGTGATGAGGAATAAAAATCATCCTTGGTATTTACTTTCAAGATTCTTCTATTTTCTTTTTTACACAATATTAAAAAAGTAGATACTTATTTGAAACCTGACTAATCCAGATTATATAAGAATAGTTTGGTACGTAAGTAATAAATACTAATCCCCATATATCCAAGCTCACAGAAGTATTGGTTCCCATTTATTCCTTACCTAAGAATGAACCATTCCTTATTATTCCTGAGCTCTAGAATAATTAGGAATGGTTATAGAAACAAATAATGTCTCATGTTTAATAATCTATGATTTGAAAATAGGGGATTTTTTATTTTCTGGAAAAACCGTAGTAGTTATCCGCAAAATCCATAAATAAGTTCCAATCGTATGGGGTCAGATTATGTTTCCCTTCACGAATGTGGTGTCCGGCATAGGGTAGGAGCACAGGATTTCCCGGCGAATTTATTTCTTTAGGAAAATCTCCCTTCATGTTATAGATCTCTCGATATACCCTAGTTCCCAATTGCAAAGACATGTATTCTCCTTTTGGATCTGCCCATAAATCTTCAGATGCACTGGCCACATAGACTGCTCTTGGTGCCATGGCTGCAATTAACATGTGTTGGTCTATTGGCAATAGGGCTTCGTTGTTATTGTATTTATTGAAATTATCTGTAAACCAATAGGGGAAAACAGTGTTTATTCTTTCAACTGTTTCTCCAAATTTCCTTCGGGACATGGCGGCTCCACCGGCTCCAGACTCATTAGAAATTGTGATGGCCCATCTGGGGTCTGATGCTCCGGTCCAAAGTGAGGCTTTGCCACCTCTAGAGTGTCCGATGACAGCAGCTTTTTTGGCGTCGATATCCGGGCTAGTTTCAAAATAATCCATGGCCCGCATGGCTCCCCAAGCCCAGGCACCTAAGCCCCGCATACCATTTTCTTTTTCTAATTCCTCAGGGTACAATTTACTTAAAATGTCTTCTGTGAAAGTTACTTTGTCGTCATCAGAAACATCCTTGACATGAAAGGTAGCAGCGGCATAACCGCGGCTTACAATTTCTTCAGCAGGCCAAAAACCCATTTTAACTTTTCGCGTAGGGTCTATATTCTCCGGATCCCTGTGGTTAATTAATAAGAATACAGGAGCTGATTCTTTCCGTTGATTAGGAATGAACAAGATTAGCCTCATTGTTGCTGATTGGGACCTATAAATTACCTCTATGTCAATTTCCTTCAATGTGGCCATACCATTCATTGCCATTTTATCTTCATTAACTACACTGAAGTTTAGGGCATCGATAGCTTTTGGCACGGTGCCATATACATTGTTTTCAAAAAGGTTGACTATTTCAGGTCTTCTCACTTGCTCCCATTCTTGGATGGTCTTAATCTCTTGTCCTTTTAAATTGACGAATAGGTCCGGTATAGAAAAATCAGGAACTTTTGATTCATCCTTATGGGTCTCTTTTTGAGCAAAGGTTAATGCAGGAAGCATTGCAAGAAATAACATGTAAAGAAAATATCTGTAGATCATTGTTATGTTTTATTTTTAATTGTTATAACTGCAATATATAAAAAAACCTACCAAAAGGCAGGCTGTTTTATACTTTGAATAGGGCTTAAATGCGGTTGTTGACGTTTTGTTTATCGTAGGCAATTACTCGGTCGTGATTACGATAGCGCCATTTTTAGCTTTTTCTCCATGGACAATCAATTGGTTTGGATTAACCACAGAAATTGTTTTTATATTTTCCGTTTTAGGAAAGTTAGGGATTGAAGGGGAATCATGAACTATTCCATCAATAATATAAAGTGGAGACTTAGCTGATTTTAAAATCTGGCTGGTAGCCGCTTTAAACACAATTTTATTTATACCGACTTCCCTTAGGGCTGCTTGTACATTTTGAACTTCACCCATTTTTATATCTTTTCCGGCAGAAAAATTGACGAATATCGATTCGTGGTCCACGGAATTAAAGCTAGTGTATGCCTTTATTAATCTTGATAAGCCTGAATTAATGGGCATGAGGACTCCATTAAATGAGATCAAGCCCTCTTTAATAATTTGGACAGGAATTTCTATATTCGCTGTTATCGGGTTCTTCTGTGTTGAGTTACCATTGATTTGAATAACATCTCCATAATCATTATTTAAACTCGGAACAATTGTACTGCTACCAGCGCCGTTTATTTTAAAGGATATTGGTAAATGCAATTGGTATTCATTTTTCTGCAATATCGGTTGTAAGTTAGGTGAATCAGAAAGAACTTCAAGAATTTCTTTTTCGAAACTCCCATCAATTCTTTGGGAAAATGAAACTCCTTCTATATTTCCAGAAGAATCTGTTTTGAGAATGACGATTGTTGTTCCGGATAAACCTTTAGCTATATTATCTTCAGGAAAGACCAAGTTTTCAATCAAATGTGTTTTAAAAGGAGCACCTAAGGTTATTGCTCCGGATTTTAAGTCATCATTAAACGATAAACCCCTATTCTCAGGGAATGTCTTTGAATTGTTGTTTAGTCCCTGTCTTGATAATTCTTCATTTTGGGTAGTTTTAATATTATTTGATTTCTTTAATTTGATATTGGTATTCACCACTACTGCTACGGTTTCACCGTCTTTTTTACCAGGTATCCAAGTAGGACTGTTTCCATTGGTAAGGGCGGTAAGAAGCAATTGATCCACTTCTTCTCCCAAACTTTTCTTGATAGAAGCATTTACAATATTGGCCTCTTTATCAATAACAAATTCCAAAGCCACCCAATCCCCATCGATTTGAATCCCATCTATCAGTCTTGCCGGAATTTGAGACCTTAAATATTCCTCCCAGGCATTCCATCCTACCTTCGGCTCAGGTTTCTGATCTGCAAGTTGATATGAATATGCGTTTTCATATTTTTTATTCAATTTGGAATTAGGTCTTAGTGTTTCCACCAAGTTTAGCACTTTTATGTATTCTTGTTGATTTTTAATACCGGTAAATTCATAGGACAATTCTCCCACTTGTACATTTAGAGACTCTTGGTGGAGCTTTCCAATACTCTCATAATGAGTAGGGTTTTTTATATTTTTTAATTTTATACCTACAGCTATTGAATCTTGAAAGGCTTCTATTTGATTTTTTAGAAAAGATACAGGGAGTGTTGAATAATTATTAAAAGAAATAATGCTATTGTTGCTTTTCATAGAAATCAAACCAAATACCAAAACAGTTAATGGAACAAGCATTGCTACTTTAAACCAATTGGTTTTCTTATTGGCTTTCATCATCCTAATTCTTCTCAGGGTTGTTGAGCTAACAAAATTACTTCCTAGGGGAAGATCCAGTCCTGCAAAAGCCATTCTTGCCACGAGTTTAGGATAGGAATCTTTTAATTCTACATCTTTGATGACACGGGCATCGGCTTGAAATTCATGTAAATCAACCAATGCTCGATTCATCAAGTGAATGATGGGGTTAAACCAAAAAACATTGCTCAATATTTGATAGATAATTACATCGTATGAATGTTTTTGTTTAACATGTTCAATTTCATGATTGAGTATTTGTTTCTTTTCTTTATTACTTAATTGAAGTGAATCATCCCAAAAAACTTTGTCAAAATAAGAGAACACTGGGGTAAGGCCAAAATTTGGAACCTTGAAATATTTTTCCTTAAGTATATATGAAGTTTGATACCAGCCTTTTCTAAGAATTTCTTTTAATTGAAGATATTGCCAGTAAAATCTAGCAAATAATAACAAAACCACTACTAGATAACCAAAAATCAGATAATCTTTAATATCCCATAAGGTTGGTAGCCTACTGCCTGTTACTGTTACTTCAGGAAGCCCATATGCCCCTGCAATTTCTTTTTGACTGTCAAATTCTAATGCCTTTAAAAAAGCTGTGTTTTCCAAAGAAATACTAGGGGTTTCAAAGGAAACAGGGATTTCAATTAATGAGAATGCCACAGCAAGAAAAGGGGTGACCAATAGATAAACTCTATTAAACACAAAGGTTTTTTCATCTTTAAGGAAAACCCAATAAAAAATGTAGAAAAAAGAGAGGCAAATAATACTCTGCCATATGAAGTTAATTATTGAAGCCATATTCAGTTTTTAATAATTTGCAGATTAGATTATTAATTCTGTTTGATTTTTTACAATCACTATATTTCTCTAGGTGGTCTGATTAATGTTCCTCTCAAAATACCTTCAATTATTAGAATGAATTGTAAAAAACCATCCTTCTTATTCAATTCATTATTAGGGTGATAATTTGGAATATTTCAAATAAGCCAATTAAACTTATCGATTTAGTTTCAGAAATCCTAATAAACTTGAAAAAATACCTAAAAGGTTAAATCATAAATTTACGCCTATTTAATTTTTGTCATCTGATTATAAAGCCATCTTTAAAATCAAATCCAAAACGTTAACGTCGACGATATTTTTCTAAATTTAAGTTTTATGGAGCATTGTGATATATTTTTTTTACCCTTTTAGGATGTTTTTGACAACAATTTATATTTATAATGCGTTTTAATAATGTATATAAAAATTAAATAGAATTTACAGTACAGATTTTGTAAAACAATTAGAAATAAAACGTAACTTCGCTTAATTTATCATCTAAATAATTATTTTATGTCTATTCAAGAATTTTTAAACAAGTATTCAGATCTTTCTAAAACCAATGCTGTGGTTTATATGGAAGATGCGGATGGAAATATTTTCCATTCCATTGACGAAGCACACAAAAAAGGAAAACATCCCTTTGTAACAAAAAATCTAAAAGATTCAGCCATTGCCGATTTAGATAGCTTAGGTTTAAGCTCTAAAGGCGAGGCCTCCAAATTAATGGGTATCTTACAGTTTATCTATGGTGTAGATGCCAAAGCTGATAAGCCGGCTACAAGAGGCAGAAGGACTTATTCTGCTGAAGAAAAAGCAGGAATTCTTGCTGAATGGAAGAAAGCTGAAGCTGAAGGAAAAACCAAAGCTGATTTCAGTAAAGATACTGGTGTGACTTATCAAACTTTATTTAAATGGATTAAGGAGTCATAAGGAAATTAGAATTTGATCCTCTGATAGTGGGTTAAAAGATAATTTTCTAATTCCTTATAAATTAGTATCAATATAATCTTTTTAGTTCTTTACAAACTCATTTGTTTGTTTAGATAAATTTCAATAGCACTTGGTAGTTACCAAGTGCTATTTTTTATTATATCACAGGTTATAAGTATCGCATTGATACATTATCTGAGCTTTTTTTGTTGTGACATTACTGATAATTTTAAATTCATGTTTAAAATAAAATATGTTTTGCTAATTTCTTGTGATGCCAGTATTAAAATAAGATTTTACCCATATTTGATAGGTTTTTAATATTCTATAAAAGTGTATGGGGAGAGTGGAGCTTGCAGTTGCTTCTGCTTAAATAAAAAATAACGTATTGGAGTTTTCGGAAAAAGCCACTAAACGAAAAAAGGCCTCCTTATGTGATTCATAAGAAGGCCTTTAGTACACCCGGAAGGATTCGAACCCTCAACCCTCGGAGCCGAAATCCGATATTCTATCCAGTTGAACTACGGGTGCATGCGGGCCGTTAAGACCGCAATTGTATTTTAAATATTAAGCACTAAGCACATTCTGTACTTTTTCTGCAGCTTCTTTTAAAGTAATGGCAGAAGTAACTTTAAGTCCGGACTCATCGATGATTTTTGCACCTTCTTCAGCGTTGGTACCTTGTAATCTTACGATAATTGGTACACTGATGTCACCAATAGACTTATAGGCTTCAACCACTCCGGATGCAATTCTGTCACACCTTACGATACCTCCAAAAACATTAATAAGGATCGCTTTTACTTTAGGGTCTTTAAGGATGATTCTAAAACCCGCTTCAACGGTTTGTGCATTGGCTCCGCCTCCTACATCTAGGAAATTGGCAGGCTCTCCCCCGGATAGTTTGATCATGTCCATAGTGGCCATTGCTAAACCTGCTCCATTTACCATACATCCTACATTACCATCAAGCTTCACATAGTTAAGCCCTGATTCTGCTGCTTCTACTTCAAATGGATCTTCTTCATCAAGGTCTCTCATTTCTGCAAGCCCTTTGTTTCTATAAAGTGCGTTGTCGTCTAAATTAACCTTGGCATCTACAGCCAATATTTGGTCATCAGATGTCTTCAAAACAGGGTTGATCTCAAATTGGGAAGCATCACTTGCATCATATGCTGCATATAAGGCCATGATGAATTTTACCATTTCCTTGAATGCATTTCCTTCTAGCCCAAGTTTAAAGGCAACGTTTCTTGCTTGGTAAGGCTGAATGCCTAACATTGGATCTACCCATTCCTTAATGATTTTTTCAGGAGTGCTTTCGGCGATCTCTTCAATATTTACACCACCTTCTGTAGAAGCCATGATTATGTTGCTTCCTGTGGCTCTGTCCAACAAGATAGAAAGGTAATATTCTTTTGGTTCGGATTTGCCCGGATAGTAAACATCCTGAGCAACTAGGATTTTTTTGACCAATTTTCCTTCCTCACCTGTTTGGATGGTAACAAGTGTACCATTCAATATATCTTTGGCTTTTTCAGGAACATCTTCTAACGATTTAGCCAAAACCACACCTCTTGATCCGGTTTCTTTAATTTCTCCTTTACCTCTACCTCCGGCATGAATTTGTGCCTTTAGTACATACCAAGAAGTTCCGGTGTCTGCTGTTAGCTTCTTGGCTGCCTCAAGTGCAGCTTCCGGGCTTTCAGCGACAATCCCTTCTTGAATTTTGACTCCGTAAGATTTTAATACTTCTTTAGCTTGATATTCGTGTATATTCATTATGGTCAAATTTTTGCCCGAAGTTAATGTCAAATGTCCGATTATTCAAGATTTAGCAAAGGCTTTTTGTTGATTCTTTTCATGTTTGTCTGCTGTTTTACCAATATTTGCTTTTCATAAGATTAGAAATCAAGCCGATAGCCTGTAAGGAGCTTGTTGTAAATAAAAGTTCTCAAAGAAATATTATTTTTGATTAATTTTAAAATACACCTATGTTTGTCCCAAACACTCACATAAATTATCTTTCAATTATATGTTCGTTGCGCAGTCAGTTCAAAAATATTATGGAGACCTTCATGTCCTGAAAGGGGTTGACGTTACAATTCAAAAAGGGGAGATTGTTTCCATAGTCGGAGCTTCAGGCGCCGGTAAAAGTACCTTGTTGCATATTTTAGGAACCTTGGACAAACCAGATGAGGGATCCTTAATGGTAGATGGAATTGACGTGTTGAAATTAAGTGGAGATAAACTTGCTAGTTTCAGGAATGATAAAATTTCCTTCATTTTTCAGTTTCATAACCTACTGCCTGAGTTCACGGCAGAGGAAAATATTTGGATTCCGGGTTTGATTGGTAAAAGATCAGAAGAGAAGCTTAAGAAAAGGACCAATGAATTGGCCGCATTGTTAGGCATATCCTCTCGCTTAAGGCATAAGCCTGCGCAACTATCCGGTGGTGAGCAGCAAAGGGTGGCTGTAGCAAGGGCATTGGTGAATAACCCTGATATTATTTTTGCAGACGAACCCAGTGGAAACCTAGATACAGAAAATGCCCAATCTTTGCACGAGTTGTTTTTCAAACTTAGAGATGAATTGGGCCAGTCCTTTGTAATTGTCACACACAACCAATCCTTGGCAGGGATGTCAGACCGCATGCTAACCATGAAAGATGGTAAAATTATAAGCTAACATAATTTGATTAAAGACCATCTTTGACAAAAGTTGGTCATGTAATCAAAAATTAATTTTTATCTTTGATGCTTCAAAACTTCACTTTATGGTATTAGAATTTGAAAAGCCTATAGCTGACCTTGAACTTAAACTTCAGGAAATGATTCAGTTGGCAAATGAAAAAAACATAGACTTGTCTTCAGATATTCAATCTTTGGAAGAAAAGCTTCAGATATTAAAAAAAGAAACTTTTCAAAACCTTACCCGCTGGCAAAGGGTACAGCTTTCCAGACATGCTGATAGACCTTATGCCTTGGACTATATCTATGAAATGACCAATGATTTTATTGAGTTACATGGAGATAGGACGGTTAAGGATGACAAAGCAATGATTGGTGGCCTTGGTGATATTGACGGAAGATCCGTCATGTTTATTGGTCAGCAAAAAGGAAGAAATACAAAACTCCGTCAGGAACGGAATTTTGGTATGGCCAATCCGGAAGGCTATAGAAAGGCTTTAAGGCTGATGAAAATGGCTGAAAAATTTAACAAGCCGATCATTACTTTGATTGATACTCCCGGTGCTTATCCTGGTATCGAGGCTGAAGAGAGAGGGCAGGGAGAGGCCATTGCTAAAAACCTTCGAGAGATGTTTAAGTTAAAGGTTCCTGTTATTTGTATTATAATAGGAGAAGGAGCTTCCGGGGGAGCATTAGGTATTGCCATTGGAGACAAGGTGATGATGCTTGAGAACTCTTGGTATTCTGTTATTTCTCCGGAAAATTGCTCCACTATACTTTGGAGAAGTTGGGATCATAAGGAGCAGGCAGCTGAAGCCCTTAAGCTTACAGGTCCTGACATGAAAAACAATGGCTTGGTTGATGCGATTATAGAAGAACCACTTGGAGGAGCACACCGAAACATGTCTGATATGGCTACTAGAATTAAAGCCAAGATCAAAGAAGCGCTGGTGGAGCTTGACAAAATGAAAGTGGACAAAAGAATTGAAAAAAGAATAGAGAAATTCTGTGCTATGGGCATCGTCCAAGAGTAGAGTGGCAGTTATAGTGATCATTGATGGTTATATTTTAAACTGATTTCCTATTAATTGTTATTTTGAAAAGAAAGAATAAAATAGGCATTGCATTGTCGGGAGGTGGAGTGAGAGGAATCGCACACCTTGGTATATTGCAAGGACTCAATGAGGAAGGAATATCTCCTGATTATATTTCCGGAAGTAGTGCGGGGGCCATAGTTGCCGCTTTGTATGCACATGGTTACCCGCCGGAAACAATCTTTAATATCATCACGCAAACCAATTATTTCAAATTCTTCAAGCCTTCTATTAGTTTTAAAGCCTTACTGAAAATGGATTTATTGGCGGATTTATTTGCCAAATATTTACCCGAAGACGATTTCTCAGCATTAAATATTCCCATTTTTGTTACGGCTACCAATTTCCAAAAAAGTCGAACCGAGTATTTCTCTGAAGGTCCATTGATCAAGCGATTAATGGCCTCCTCGTGCATACCCGGAATGTTTGAGCCAATATTGCTCAATGATACGCTTTATGTGGATGGGGGAGTCTTAAATAACTTACCTGTAGAGCCATTAATTGGTCTATGCGATACGCTTATTGGTGTCAATTGTAATAATTTAACCATATTAAAAGAAGCCCCCAATATTAAAGGACTGATCGAACGTTCGGTAATCATGGCATTAAATTATAATGTGTACAGCAGAAAAAATCAATGTGACTACTTTATGGATCCCCCGGGTTTGGCTCAGTTTGGGGTGCTAGAAGTTAAAAAAGCAGCTGAGATTTTTGAAACCGGCTATCTTTTCTGTAAAAAATATTTAAAAGAAAATCCACCTTTACTTGAATTAAAAAATCAAGATAGTAACAGTCAATAAATCATGAAATTACTTGCCCGATTAATATTTTGGATTTCAGGTTGGAAAATCTCTGGAAAATGGCCTGATGGCTTAAAAAAAGCGGTACTGATTGCCATTCCCCACACAAGTAATTGGGATTTGATCTACGCATTATCAGCTTTTTATCTGATGGGTGTACCGGTTAAGTTCACCATTAAAAAGGAAATCATGGTGGGTCCTTTAGGCTGGTTGATCAAAGCTTTGGGAGGAATTCCTATAGATAGGAAAAAGGTAATCGGAAAGCGGAAACAAACCTACACTGAGGCCATGATCCAAATGTTGAATGAATCAGATGAATTGGTTATGATGGTTACTCCTGAAGGTACCAGGAGTTATGCCCCAAGGTGGAAGTCCGGATTTTACCATATTGCTCTAGGTGCAGAAGTGCCTGTGGTGGTTGGCTTTTTGGACTATAAAAGAAAATTGGCAGGTATAGGCCCTGTCATTCAGCCAAATGGCAATCTTCAAGAACAAATGGAGGAAATGAAAGCCTTTGGAAGAACCATAACCGGAAAATATCCTGATCAAGGAATTAGGTAAGCCATTTCAATTTTTATATTTTTTTAGTTTTTTTCTCAATCAATTGGGCCAAGCCTAGCTTTGGATCATGATTTGAAAAATAGTTATTTAAAATACCCTTATTTTACTTTTCACCTCCCAGAAACTTATATTTTTTTATTCGTTGAACTAATTATTCTC
The DNA here is from genome assembly GCF_030546805.1 of Cyclobacterium sp. 1_MG-2023. GTDB lineage: Bacteria > Bacteroidota > Bacteroidia > Cytophagales > Cyclobacteriaceae > Cyclobacterium. Next base: position 408,920 of record NZ_JAUOPC010000003.1, read on the forward strand.
AGCATTATCTGTTTCAGGGCTAAATATACCATGACTTGTTAAAGTAAACCAACGGGACATAAGGTTGATTTGACCTTTGTATTAAAAAAAGGAATGGTTTTTGGTATAGGTTCTGAAAAAAATGTAGGTAAGAATTCTATGATAAAAAGTAAAATAAAACGGCTAAAAAAGTATTCCGTATTTGAAATATTAATAGATGGGGTAAAGGATTTTGGTAAAAATGATTCTTTTACCTTTGCTGCATCCACAGCCTTTTATACGATATTTTCCTTACCTGCATTGTTAATAATAATTCTTAACATTGCCTCAGTAATTTTAAATGAGGATACAGTAAAGGAGGAATTATTGGCACAGGTTTCTAAAATGATGGGAACTGAAAGTGCCACAACATTGGAGGACGTTATGTCTAACGTATCTATTACCGGGCAAACCATGTATGCACGGATTATAGGTATAGGGGTCTTAATCTTTTCCGCTACTACCGTCTTCGTCAGCTTACAAAATAGTATCAATCATATATGGCATATCCGATCTAAACCCGAAAAGGGATTATTGAAATTTTTAATGAATCGTTTTTTAAGTTTTTCAATGGTTGCTTCCATAGGGTTTTTACTTTTGGTTTCACTTTTGGCGGATGCTTTTATTGTTATTCTGTTAAACTATTTTTCCGGTATTTTTGAAAATAGTACATTGAAATGGGCTTCGGTAATCAATTTTTTAGTCACACAATCGATATTTGTCCTTGTTTTTGGGTTAATGTATAAGATTCTTCCTGATGCAAAAGTAAAATGGAAGGACGTCTGGCTGGGTGCATTAGTGACCATGCTTTTATTTGGATTGGGAAAATATTTGATAGGTCTGTACATAGGGAATGCAGATGTGGGTAGTTATTACGGCACTGCAGGTTCATTGGTAGTAGTATTGATTTGGGTATATTACTCTGTACTCATTTTTCTTTTTGGAGCACAATTGACTTATTATATTGCTGAGAATATAGGAGGACATGTTACGCCCGTCAAAGAAGCTGTTAAGATTAAAATTATAGAAATAGAAGATGAGAACCAAGGTGAATGATACGATTTGAGTCCTCAAGTACTTAAAACAACTTGATCTAATTTCAATCATTTAAATACTTTGAATCTTTACAGATTGTAAAAATTTTATAAGAAAGTAAAGGCCATAAAAAACATGTTTTTTATGGCCTTTACTTTCTTACTATTGACTTATTCCAAAACTTAGAATATTCTCGATAATTGACTATTTGACTGTTCCGTTTGATTAGCTTAGGCTTGGTGTAAAATTAAGCTTGAAATCCTCCATCCACAGTAAAAACACTTCCTGTAGTATAACTTGAGGCTTGGGAGGCCAAAAATAAGGCCATGGCACCAATTTCACCTTCTTCACCGATTCTTCTCAAAGGAAGTTCTTCCAAAAACTTCTCCCTAAGTTCTTGATTTGACCATAAGACTTCTGAAAACTTGGTTTTAATCAAACCGGGACATATGGCATTTACACGAATATTATAGGCTCCCCACTCCTTAGCAAAGGCCTTGGTTAAAGAGACTAGCGCAGTCTTACTGACACTATAAAGTCCTAAGCCTTTTTCAGGCGATAAGGCACTAATTGAACTAATATTGATGATAGAGGCAGCAGAAGACTGTTTTAAATAGGGTAGGCTTAATTTTGACAATTCATAGGGTGCTTTAAGATTGACGTCCAAGATTTTGTCAAAAACACCTAGGTCGGTATCCTCTATGGCTCCATAAACCGGGTTTGTAGCAGCATTATTAACCAATATATCAATCTGACCATATTTGTTGACTGTTTGCTCAATCAAGTTTTTACGATCATCTTCATAACCAATATTATTGGCCACACCCATGGCTACGTATCCCTTTTCTTTGAGCTTGCCAATAGCTTCATCAAGCCTTTCTTGGTTTCTACTATTTATCACCACCTTAGCTCCTGCCGCAGCAAAAAAATGGGCGATTGAAAAACCAATGCCACTACTTGCGCCCGTAATAATAGCGACTTTTCCATGCAGTGAAAATAGTGAGCTTAAATCCATATAATTTTTGTTTTAGGAAGTCAAAATTGTGTCTATCCAAATTTAAAATTTAAACCCGAATTATCCAACAGAATTTTATTTCCTTAGTTCTTTGTTTTTAAACATAGAGGGTGATTTTAAGGAAGAAAAATCACAAGTTTAATCATAGGACTAATCAATTTTATGATCATCCTAGCTAATAAATGGTAGACCTACAATAAAACTTGAGTTAAATATAGTTTGGGAAGGCCTCAATATATTTCACTCTAATAATTGCAGGAAGGTTTAATTAAGAATGGTTTTCACGTGTTTTAAAACCCTTTTTCTCAGGTTCGCCTTCTTGATCTTTTTCAATATTTCTTACCTCTTTACCCAATACCTCTTTGGCTGAAATTTCTTGTTCTGTATCACCATTGAGTTTTTTGGTTTTGAATATTTTGTTGTAAAGTAAAAATATTGCAATTACAATGGCTACGATTGTTAAAGCTCCTATTAATAAATCCATAGTATTTTCTTTAGTTTATTGTACATAATAGAACAATAACAATGCCTAAAGTATACATCCGTCGGATGTTGGGTGCTTTAACCTACAAAAAAATAATTTCAATATTAGAAAAGATTACCTTGTACCGGTTGAGATTTCACAGGGTTATTTGTTCCTTTTAGAATCTCAAAAAGTATTTTGTTGAAACCATTTTTCCAACTTTCTGCATTGATTTTGATATCATTTGGCTCAAGGTTAACTGATCCGGATAACCTACAATATCCTATTAACATACTCCAGATGGTATAGAAGGTGCTGTCTGCTTGTAAATCGGGGCGCATGCTACCGTCTTTTATACCTTGAGATATCGCTTTAATACCAATTTTTGCAATATCATTATGGTTTTGAAGAAGCTTGTTAAAATATTGACTTTCTAAAAGCAAAGGGTTTACTTTTTCTGAATCTTGTTGATACAATTCCAATACAGATAAAAAATAGAGAATGGCATCATGGAATACTTTCTTTTCCTGCACAAACAGAAAATACCCATTGACCAAATCAGTCATCACCTCAATACCAGTTTTGTCTTTTCCCTTGCCAAAAGATTTATTAAAGACCTCTTTTAATTCCTCGATCCCTTTTTTTGTAATGGCCATGTAAAGGTCTTCCTTACTTTTATAGTAAAAATAAACAAGACCTTTACTTATTTTAGCCTTTTTAGCTACGTCTTCGACTTTTGTGGCATGGAGACCTTTTTCACCAAACAAAACGATGGCGGATTCAAGGATTTTTTTCTCTTTTTGCTGTCTTTCGTAAACGCCCATATGCTATACTGTGCCTGTTAATTGCCAGACCCGATTTTAATTCTTATGAAAGTACCTTGATAATAAAATATTTTTTCTTTCCTTTTTGTACCAACAGGTATTGATCCTGGAGTAAAGAGGTTTCCACTTTATTGCTTGGGTTTTCTATTTTTTGCTTATTAATAGATACCCCTCCTCCTTGAATCATTTTTCTTGCTTCTCCTTTAGATTTAAAGATGGTTTGGTCCAATGTCAATAAATCAAGGGCGCTTTCGGCGTTATCAAAAGAAGCGTGATCCATTTCAATGACATCAACTCCATCAAAAACCTGGAGGAATGTACGCTCATCCAATGTAGATAAATCTTCTAAGGAAGACTTTCCAAATAATATATTTGAAGCTTTTACTGCTATCTCATAATCCATTTCACTATGAACTAAAATCGTGATGTCTTTTGCCAAGGCTTTTTGCAAGGCACGAAGATGTGGCGCTTCAAGGTGTTCCTTTTCTAAATTCTCTATCGTTTCCCTATCCAGGGTAGTAAAAATTCGGATGTATTTTGACGCATCTTCATCAGATACATTCAGCCAAAATTGGTAAAAGGCATAGGGTGATGTTTTTTCCGGATCTAACCATACACTACCTCCTTCAGTTTTACCAAACTTGGTGCCATCAGCTTTGGTAATTAGTGGAACAGTTAGTGCAAATGCCTCGCCACCTTCTTTTTTCCTGATTAACTCAGTTCCGGTTACAATGTTACCCCACTGATCAGAGCCACCCAATTGTATGCTACATCCTTTGTTTTTCCATAGGTAATAAAAATCATACCCTTGGATCAATTGATAGGTGAACTCTGTGAAAGACAGGCCATTTCCTTCTTCAAGCCTTCTTTTTACCGAGTCTTTGGCCATCATATAATTGACCGTAATGTATTTACCCACATCCCTAATAAACTCTAGAAATGAGAATTCAGACATCCAATCGTAATTGTTTACCAATACAGCTTTATTAGAAGCTTCTGCATCAAAATCTAAGAATTTCTCCAACTGCTTTCGGATACCGGCAATATTTTGATCCAAAGTAGCCTTGTCTAAAAGGTTTCTCTCTGCCGACTTAAAAGATGGATCTCCAATCATTCCTGTAGCCCCACCAATAAGCGCAAGTGGTTGGTGTCCTGAGCGCTGAAAATGGAGTAAGGTCATTACACCTACTAAGTGGCCTATATGAAGTGAATCTGCCGTTGGATCAAAACCAAGATAGGCTGCTGCTTGCCCTTTTTGTATATGTTCTTCTAATCCTGCGGTCATGTCTTGGATCATGCCACGCCACTTTAATTCAGCTATAAAATCATTCATTCAACTCTGCTTTTTATTATGCGTCCGCAAATATAAGGCATCCTGATAAAAGGAAGGAATGAAAAGGATTTATTAATTTAATTGAAGGTCATTTTTAAACAGAAAGTTTAAAGAATTAGGAAAAGTGTTTTTGTTTTATTCAAAATAGCCTTCATAAATTTCCCCACAGAAATTTATTTCAATTTTAATTTAAATTGAAATTCAATTTCAACCGTTTTGCCTTTCAATTCTTCAATGTTCAGTCTAGGAAGATCATTGATTACTCTTTTGCATTCTTCATACAGTCTTGAGTGATGGTTTGATTCATTAATTAAAATGGGGTTTGTTAAAGGATTGTTCCCGTAGCCGACGACTACAATATCTTTGTATTTAAATGGGTCACGTTTTAAGCTACCAAAGGGGTAATAATAAACTTGACCAGAAGGTTGTGTCTCATAAACACCTGTCATCTTACCGTTGTTATTTATTTTGAAATATAAAGTTACCGATCCAACTTGGCCAAATTTTCTCGCTTCTTTGGGGTACTTTAGCGATCTGGAAAAATATCTGGTTAAATCATCTATTGTTGCAATCTCATTATTAGATGATTTTTCTTTGATTAATGCATTTTCTGATGCCATCAAGGTGTTTTCATAACCTGCAGCTGCTTTAAATGCAGGAGTTTTTTCAGATAAGCTTGCAAGTAAGAGCAATAGAATAGGAAATATGGCTAATTTTCTAATGCTAGAAAATTTCGAGTTATTTGGAGATTTCATCATGAGTATTCGGTTTTTGAGGTTATTAGAATTAAGCTCTGTAAACTGAGGTAAGACCATTCGACCACTTACCATAGAGATCAATGCCATTTGGTATTGTTTCATATTAGATTTTTGCACCACTTTGGCATCGACTTGGTATTCGAGGTTTAACCTTATGGCTTTATTAAGGATATGAGTAGCAGGATTAAACCATTGGAAGGCAGATAGCAATTCAATCATAAATAAATAGATGAAATGTTTCTCCTTAAGGTGCACCTTTTCATGGTCAATCACCATTTTAATATCAGGGTGCCTGAGGATATTTCTCCCAATGATGATTTTATCAATGAAGGTAAAAGCCCGAATATTTTTTTCGGATAAATAGACCGTTTGTCCCTCTACCTGCTGCTTTTCGGCTGTTTTGCAAAGCTTAAATGCCTGATAGTAACTTAAAACAAATCTTGTAAGACAAATAATTATTCCAATACTATAAATTAGAGCTAATAGGAAGATCCAATTGATGGTTTCGCTAGGGCTTGTTTGCTGAATTATTTCACTTGAATTTGAAGAAATGGAATTGATCCCGCTAATATGTACAGTAGTTGCTGAAAGTTCTTCTCTTACAGGTATTTGTATCCATGGGATGATATGAGCGAGTGGGAGAATTAGTAGCAAGAAGATCCGGTTAAATGCAAATTGTTTATTCCTCCTTAGCATTAGATGATAAAAGAGGTACATTACAACAGTAGAGATCGATACCTTTAATAGATATACAAAAAGAGCTTCCATAGTTTATTTAGATTGGATTAATTTGATCAATTCTTTCACTTCTTTATCATCCAGTTGCTCTTCTTTTACAAAAGCTGCAACAGCATTGGAGAATGAATTGTCAAAATAATTGCTTACAATTTCCTTCATGTATATTTTTCGATAAGCTTCCTTCCTAAGCAGAGGGAAATATTCGTAGGTATTTCCATAAGCATGAAAGCCTACTATTCCTTTTTCTTGCAAAACCCTGATTAGGGAAGAAACTGTGTTATAATGAGGTTTTGGCTCCTGATATTTGGCTACAATGTCCTTCACAAATCCTTTCTTTAGTTCCCAAAGTATTTGCATTAATTCTTCTTCCTTTTTAGTTAATTTCTCCATTCTAACTGGTAATTAATGTCTTATAAAGATACAACGGGTTTTCCAGTTTACCAATTGATATATCAGTTTTATAACTAATAAATTAAACAAAAAACAATAATTCGTATTTGAATTGGTTTTGAAAAGGGATGCTAATATTGATGCAGTTTCTTTTTTCCTCAAAATTTGCTCAGTTGGAAATCCCAAAGAATGAAATTAAATTTAAATGAACATTTAAACCCAAAATTTATGAACCGCCTCACTATCGTCCTTTTTTTTATTAGTTGTTTAGGTCAAACCATTGTTGCTCAAACTTCCGAAAGATTAAAACTGGCAGATGAGATTGAATTCTCCATAAACAATGAATTGATCAATCTTTGGTACCCTAAGGCTTATGATATAATATATGGAGGTTATATCAGTTCTTTTGATGCGGCATTTAATCCTACTGAAAATCAGGATAAAATGATCGTCTCTCAGGCAAGGCATTTGTGGACTTTGTCTAAGATGATAGAAAGAAATCCTGAAACCAAGCATTACTATGATGGAGCAAAACTTGGGTTTACATTTTTGAGAGATAAATTTTGGGACAAAGAAAATGGAGGGTTTCATACACTACTTAATCGTGAAGGAAAGGTGAAATCCAGTGGCATTGGCGCCAAAACAGCCTATGGCAATGCCTTTGGAATATATGGATTGGCGGCATATTATAAGGTGTCGGCTAATCCGGAAGTACTTGAGTTGGCTAAAAAGGCTTTTTACTGGTTAGAGGAGCATAGTTATGATCCACAATTCGGAGGTTATTTTCAATCCTTGGCTTTGGATGGCACAGTCTTGAAGCGAGACAGTAATACAGCTTCTACCGCTACCATAGGTTATAAAGATCAAAACAGTAGCATTCATTTATTGGAAGCTTTTACAGAATTGTATGGAGTTTGGAAAGATCCATTGTTAAAAAAAAGAACGATTGAATTACTGGCAATTATTCGAGATAAAGTCGTTCAAAAAGAGGGATATTTACAATTGTTTTTATACCCTGATTGGAAGCCGGTGAGTTTTAGAGACAAAGGCAGGGTTGCTATAGACAAACACCATTCTATAGATCATGTTTCCTATGGTCATGATATAGAGACGGCTTATTTGATGATGGAGGCGTCCCATGTCTTAGGATTGCAGGAGGACTACCAAACCTGGAAGATAGGAAAGAGAATGGTAGATCATTCTCTTAGGTATGGTTGGGATAATAAAGTTGGCGGTTTTTATGATGGGGGATATTATTTTGCCGGAGAATCGAAGCCTGAATTAATCAAGGATACAAAGAATTGGTGGGCACAAGCTGAGGGGCTTAACAGCCTTTTGATTATGGCAGATCTTTATCCGAATGATTCCTTGAACTACTTCGGGAAATTTCAAGTCCAATGGGATTATATACAGCGGTATCTGATTGACCATGAGAATGGAGAATGGTATCCAGGTGGCCTGGACAAGCAGCCGGAATTAAAAAATGCAAGGAAAGGCCAAATTTGGAAAACCGCTTATCACAACTTTAGGGCATTGAATAATTGTGAACAGAAACTTAGAGACCCTTCACACCTTGCTTTGACCATTAAAAAGGGTGAGAAAGGACATTAACAGTTGATGCTTACCTTTACAAAAATTTAATTTTTCGCTTATAATCTTTTCCTTATATTTCTGGACTGGTATTTATAGATATCTTGTTAAAAGGTATTGGGTATATTGGCAAACAAAGGAGACTAATTTGTGATTTTAAAAAAACTTAGTTTTCCTTTCCGATCTGTTTTTTTTAGTGATTAAAGCAGACTACATAAAATTATTAATTGTAAACCATGAAGCAATTGACAGTTAAATACTTTCTTTTTTTGAGTATCTTTTCCATAGGATGTTTTTTTATTTTTCTTGCTTGTGGATCAAAGAAAGAACAAGACTTAAAAATAACCAAATTCAATGCTTTAGATACCCAAAAATGGGCTGCTGACTTGGAAGAACAGTTGAAGCCTGAAATAGATTCAGGTCTGTTTGTAAAGGTGTGGGCATCAGACTCCATGATTTTTGATCCCATATCAATAGATTTTGATGATCAAGGTAGATTGTATTACACACGTACCAATAGGCAGAAAAATTCAGAGCATGATATTAGAAGACATCAGGATTGGGAAATAAGATCCATCGGTTTACAAACCATAGAAGAGAAGCGTGCATTTCTACGGAAGGAATTGTCTCAAGAAAACAGTGACAATAATGAATGGTTAAAAGATGTAAATGGGGATGGGTTTCACGACTGGAAAGACATGGCTGTTGAAAGAGACCATATTTATCGCGTTGAAGATACAGATGGAGATGGTTTGGCAGATGAATACCAGTTGGTTTTTGATGAGTTATATGAAGAGGTGACAGATGTTGCCGGAGCAGTAATGAAACAAGGTGATGACTTATTTGTAGGAGCTGCTCCTGACATGTGGCGGGTAAGTGAGGATCCTGAGACCGGGTTGGCCTCAGAGAAAGTTTCTATTTCCCATGGCTATGGGCTACATATCGGTTTTGGAGGCCATGGGATGTCAGGTTTGGAAATGGGACCTGATGGAAGGGTCTATTGGGGTATAGGAGACATTGGTTTTAATGGAGTGGACCAAGATGGTGTTGAGCATAAGTATCCGAATAGGGGAGTGATCGCTCGTTCTAATCCTGATGGAAGTGATTTTGAAATTTTCGCGATGGGGGTAAGGAACACCCATGAGTTTGTATTTGATGATTATGGTAACCTCATTAGTGTAGACAATGATGGTGACCATCGAGGTGAAAGTGAGCGGCTTGTTTATTTGGTTGAAGGATCTGATACCGGCTGGAGGATCAATTGGCAATTTGGTAAATATAGGGATCCAAAAAACAATACTTATAAAGTATGGATGGATGAAAATATGGCCAAACCCCGACAAGAGGGGCAGGCAACCTATTTTCTTCCACCCATTAAAAACTATATCAATGGTCCTACCGGAATGTTATACAATCCCGGTACAGCTTTGGGAGAAAGGTGGAAGGATACCTTTTTTGTCGCAGGCTTTTCAGGAAATCCTGCGAGATCGGGTATCTATGCTTTTAAGTTAAGTCCTAAAGGGGCAGGGTTTGAAATGATAGAAACCAAGAAAATCTTGGGCGGCCTGTTGCCTACAGGAATGGATTTTGGTCCGAACGGAGCCCTTTATTTTTCGGATTGGATTGATGGTTGGGGGACCAAAGACAATGGCAGGGTTTGGAAACTTGAAGATGATGCAGGAGAAAATAGCCAACTTAGGAAAGACACAGAGACCTTAATCAGAGCTGGTTTTAAAAATAAAGAAAATGAGGACCTTGGGAATTTGCTGGCCCACGCTGATAAGCGGGTGCGGCAAAAGGCCCAATTTGAATTGGCTAATAGAGCAGAGGAGGGGCTGGAAATTTTCAAGCAAAAACTAACTGCAAACAACGAGCAGATAGCTAGAATTCATTCCATCTGGGGTATTGCTCAGCTTGCCCGATCAGGTGAAGAAAAAGCCGGAGACTTATTATTGCCTTTATTGGAGGACTCTGATTCAGAAATCAGGGCACAAGGAGCAAGGTGGTTAGGTGACATAAGATATACGGCGGCAACAGATGCATTAATTCCACTGCTTAAAGACAGTGCACCACGTGTACAATTTTTTGCAACAGAAGCATTGGGTAGAATTAAAGCTCAATCTGCAGTTCAACCAATAATAGCTCTTTTAGCAGAGAATAATGATGAAGATGTTTATATCCGCCATGCCGGCAGCCTTGCCTTGTCAAGAATAGGGGATGTTTCGGCCGTTGAAGCCTTGCACAATCACCCATCAAGGGCTGTGAGGGTGGCTGCAGTTGTGGCTTTAAGACGGATGCAAGCTCCTGAGGTGGCTATGTTTTTAGCCGATAAGGAGGAATATATTGTGGCAGAAGCTGCCAGAGCAATCAATGATGACTTTTCTATTGAAGAAGCTTTGCCTGCTTTGGGGAAAGTGTTAGGTAGAAAAGGATTAAGCTCAGAACCATTACTCAGAAGAGCAATCAATGCCAATTTAAGAGTTGGCAATGAGGAAGCTTTAGGTTTAGTCTTGGATTTTATTGGTTTGGAGTCAGCACCGGAAGAAATGAGAATAGAAGCCATTGCAGCTTTGTCTACCTGGGACAACCCATCATTACTTGACCGTGTAACGGGAAGGTTTAGAGGAGAAGTAAAACGAGATGTTCAAGGAATTCGAGCAAAGGCCTCCGCACCATTACTAAACTTAACAGCCCATTCCAACCCAAAAATACGACAATCTGCAGTGTCGGCTATCGGTAGCCTAAAAGTTACAGATGCTTCTGCTCAATTGTTAAGCCTATTAAAAACGGATAATGTACCCATGGTTCGAGAAGCTGCCATAAAGGCTTTGGCAAATGTTGGTTCAGGTAAAATGGCGGAAGCTTTGGAACTTGCAACCACAGATCAAGATAAAGGGGTTAGGATAGCCGGATTGGCTATTTTGGGAGAGCAGAACCTCGAGGGGAATACCGTGGCAAACTTGTTGGAAAAAGTTACATTGAATCAAACATTGGAAGAACGGCAAGCAGCCATATCAGCTTTGGGGAAAGTTGATGCTACTTATGCGGTTCCAGTTTTTAATCGATTGCTTGAGGCCATGAAAAATAAAAGCCTTCCTTCTGCCGTTGAATTGGAATTAAGTGAAGCTCTTGAAACATTAGGTGATAAGGCCTTGTTAACACAATACGATTCCATTACATCCGAATTGTATGAAGGCGATGTAATGGCAAGTTATAATAGTAGTCTATTTGGAGGAGATAAGGTAAAAGGCAGAAGGATTTTCTTCCAAAACCAGAGTGCTCAATGCATGCGTTGTCATTCATACGATGATTTCGGTGGTAGTGCCGGGCCTCGATTAAATGGTGTAGCAGAAAGGTTGAGTAGAAAAGAATTATTGGAAGCCCTTGTGGCCCCAAGTAACAAAATAGCCGATGGTTATGGAGCGGTAAGCTTAAAACTAAATGATGGTAAAAGCGTTTCAGGGATAATAGTCAAAGAAAGCGAAAAAGACATTACTTTAAAAATAGGCAATGAACCTGAAAAAATTATACCCAAAGAAAACGTTACTGAGCGTACCAATGCTTTGTCTTCCATGCCGGATATGAAGGCGCTTTTGACTAAAAGAGAAATTCGTGATTTAATTAGCTTCCTGGTTACTTTGGATAAAGAAGAACACTAGCCTATTTGATTCACAACAAGTAATAAAATACCCGTTTTAATTTATATTGAATATCCATGTTGAGAAATATTAAATTGAAAAAGCCTTATAAAATTTTTAATTTTTTTCCTTTATATTTTATTCTAGGTTTATGCATTACCGCATGTAAATCAGATGAGCAGGCGGTTCCCTTACAAGTAAAATCACTAACAAAGGAGGAAGTAAACCAGCAAGCTTCAGCGATCGAAGCTTTGGTAAATCCGGAATTCCACCAAGACTTAAACTTGGAATTGTGGGCAGTTGATTCATTGGTGGCAGACCCGATTTCTTTACAGATCGATGATTCAGGTAATGCCATATATTCAAAGACAAACAGGAGGAAAATTTCTGAGTTTGATATTCGAAGTCACCAGGATTGGGAAATAGCCTCTATTAGTTTTAAGAATGTAGCGGATAGAAAAACTTTTATCCATGAAGAGCTTTCACCGGAGAATAGTGAAAAAAACGAGTGGCTTCCAGATATCAACGGGGATGGCTCTCATGACTGGAAAGACCTTACCATTGAAAAAGAGAATGTGTTTGAGGTGAAGGATACTGATGGGGATGGCAAAGCGGATCAGTCTCTTTTAATTGCCAGTGATTTTAATGAGGAAACTTCAGATGTTGCCGGGGCGGTATTAAAATATGATGATGCTTTATTTGTTGGCGTTGCACCTGATCTGTGGAGAATGACTGATACAAATGGTGATGGACTTATGGATAAAAAAGAGTCATTGGCACATGGCTTTGGTGTTCATATTGGTTTTGGCGGGCACAATATGTCAGGGCTTAAAGTGGGGCCCGAAGGTAAAATTTATTGGGGAATTGGAGACATAGGTTTTAGTGGTAAAGACGATAAAGGAAACCTTCTGGATTTCCCCAATTGCGGGGTGATTGCACGGGCGAACCCTGATGGATCAGATTTTGAAATTTTCGCTTATGGGGTGAGAAATACCCACGAATTTGATTTTGATGAATACGGAAACCTAATCAGCGTCGACAATGATGGAGACCATAAGGGTGAAAGTGAAAGGATTGTTTATTTGGTAGAGGGGTCAGATACGGGCTGGCGAATCAATTGGCAGTTTGGGAAATACCGTGATTCCAAAAACAATGGGTATAAAGTGTGGATGGATGAAAAAATGCATCTGCCAAGAAATGAAGATCAGGCAGCATACTTTATCCCAACTATTGCCAATTATATCAATGGTCCTACCGGTTTTCAATATAACCCGGGTACCGGTTTAGGAGATCAATGGAAAAATAAATTTTTTGTTGCTGAGTTTGGAGGGAATGCTGCCAGATCTGGAATCCATGCTTTTGACCTGAAACCAAAAGGAGCAGGATTTGAGATGGGAGAGACCCAACAAATATTAACTGGTATTTTGGCCACAGGTATGGATTTTGCTCCTGATGGGGCCCTGTATTTTTCAGATTGGATTGATGGATGGGTGAATAAGGGCTATGGGCGAATTTGGAAATTCACCGATGAAACAGCCAATTCAACCATTGGAAAACAAACTGAAACTCATTTGAAGAAGAATTTTTCTGAATTGTCGATAGAAGAGTTGAGTACCTTGTTGGGCTTTGAAGACCAACGAGTGAGACAAAAGGCACAGTTTGAATTGGCCAAGAGGGGAGCGGAAGGAATGGAAGTATTTAAAACTTCTTTGGCGCAAACAGAAAACCAGTTGGCTAGGGTGCATTCCATTTGGGGAATTTCCCAGTTGGCCCGAAAAAAGGCCGACCATGCTGAGGTGCTGATACCTTACTTAAAAGACAATGATGCTGAAATAGTAGCGCAGGCAAGCAAGTGGCTTGGGGATTTGAAATATTCAGCAGCAGCTGAATATATTCTGCCTTTACTTGGTTCTGAAGCACCCAGGGTTCAATTTTTTGCAGCTGAGGCTTTAGGGAAAATGATGCATAAAGCAGCTTTTGCACCAATGGTGAATTTGCTTCAAGAAAATGACAATGAAGATTTGTATATCCGGCATGCGGCTAGTTTGGCAATTTCCAGATTGACTGAGGCCTCTGCAATTGCCAAATTGTCCAAGCATCCTTCTGATGCGGTTCGACTTGGAGCTGTTCTTGCGCTTAGAAGATTGAGAGATCCGAGAATCACATTATTTTTACAAGATGAGAATGAATACATAGTTGCGGAAGCAGCCAGAGCAATCAATGATGATTTCTCTATTGAAGCAGCTATTCCGGAATTAGGAAAAATATTAAATACCGGAAACTATACCTCTGAGCCATTGTTAAGACGAGCCATTAATGCTAATTTAAGATGGGGTACAGAAGAAGGCTTCAATAACTTATTGACTTATGCCAATTCAGCTCAAGCTCCCGAAGCCATGCGAGTGGAAGCCATAGCTACCTTAAGTACCTGGACTTCGCCTTCTGTCCTTGATAGAGTTGACGGATGGTACAGGGGAGAAGTCACAAGAGACATACAAGCTTTCCAATCCTCAGCGGCTGATATATTGAAGGGCTTGAGCAAAAATAAAAGTCGAGATATTAGAGAAGGGGCAGTTGTGGCATTAGGTGAACTGAAAATAGAAGAGGCAAGTGAACACCTATTGACCGTATTATCAAATGATAAAGATCCGGCTGTAAGGGCAGAAAGTTTGAGGGCTTTAGCTAAAATCCCTGATTCGCCCATGGACAAGGCCGTAGAAAAGGCTCTTTCTGACAGCCAGAGAAGTGTTAGGGTTGCAGGCCTGGATTTATTGGAAGAATTGACGATACCTGATGAAAGAAAAGCTGCTCTTTTAGACGAGGTAATTCAGAAGAGGACGGTGGAAGAGCAACAAGCTGCAGTAAATACCTTGGCCAGACTTGACCAAGAAAGTGCCAAAAACGTTTTTGAAAAATTATTGGCTCAATTTGAGGAGAATAAATTGCCTCAAGCCATAGAGTTAGAGTTTTTTGAAGCCATGGAAACCAGAGAAGATACGCAATTAAAAGAGAGGTACAATCAAGTACATGAGAACATGACACAGGATGATTTACTGGCCTCTTATAGCGGAAGTTTATATGGTGGTGACTTGGTGAAAGGGCGAAAAATTTTCTTTCAACATGCCACAGCCCAGTGCATTAAATGTCATGCTTATGATGATTTTGGAGGAAATGCTGGACCTAAATTAAACGGAGTAGGAGCAAGACTTACGAGAGAACAATTACTTGAAGCATTAATTGATCCAAGCAAGAGGCTTGCCCCCGGTTTTGGAGTGGTTACCCTTACCTTAGACAATGATAAGAAGGTTGCTGGGATAAAAATGGACGAAACTGAGGAAAGCATTACCTTGAAAATGGGTAATCAACCCGACACCCTTATAAGGAAGAATCAGATTCTGGAAAGAAAAGATGTACCTTCCAGTATGCCTGATATGAAACAGTTTTTGAGCAGGAGAGAGATCAGGGATTTGGTTAGTTTCTTGGTAACTTTGGAAGAGGACTTTAATTGAAATGAGATTTATCTACTAAAATAAAAGCAGAAGGCCTCATGAAAATGAGGCCTTCTGCTTTTATTATACCCGAGGAATAAAGGGGCTATTTATAAAGTTCCTTTGGTACTTGGAAGTTGATCCAAAGCATCAAGGTCCTTTTTGACCGCCATTTTAATTGCTCTTGCAAGGCCTTTAAAAATGGCTTCAATTTTATGGTGTTCATTGTCACCTTCAGCTTTTATATTCAAATTACATTTAGATGTATCACTAAAAGACTTGAAGAAATGGTAGAACATTTCGGTCGGCATGTCACCGATTTTTTCACGCTTAAATTCTGCCTCCCAAACGATCCAAGGCCGGCCCCCAAAATCGACTGCAACTTGGGCCAAACAATCGTCCATGGGCAGTAAAAAACCATACCTATAGATGCCTTTTTTATTTCCCATGGCCTTCAAATAAGCCTCTCCAAGCGCCAAACCGGTATCCTCAATGGTATGGTGTTCATCTATATGTAAATCTCCCTCTACCTTTATTTCCAGATCACATCCGCCATGCTTGGCGAGTTGATCCAGCATATGGTCAAAAAATGGAAGGCCGGTATTGATGGTGCTATTTCCTGTTCCGTCAAGGTTTAATTTTATGTCTATATTGGTTTCAGCAGTCTTTCTTACTACCTCTGCCTTTCGAGGAGGAAGCTTCAAGAATTCATAAATTTTATCCCAATTGTCTACTGAAATATCTGCTTCTTTTACCTCCTCTTTTCCCAAAAAGATGGATTTTGTTCCTAGGTTCTTTGCCAAGGTTACATCGGTCTCTCGGTCTCCAATTACATAGGAGTTTTCTAAATCATAGTCTCCATTGAGGTAAGCTGTAAGCAAAGCCGTTCCCGGTTTTCTAGTAGGTGCATTTTCATGCTCGAAAGTCTTATCAATATGGATGTCTTTGAAAATTACACCCTCTTGTTCTAATGTTTTAAGCATTTTAAATTGGGCCGGCCAAAAAGTTTCTTCCGGAAAAGAATCTGTACCCAACCCGTCTTGGTTGGTTACCAAGACCAATTCAAAATCCCCATCTTCTGCAATCTTTACCAAGTTGCTAATTGCCCTGGGGATAAATTCAAGTTTTTCTAGGCTGTCTACCTGATAATCTGTTGGTGGTTCTTTGATAATGGTACCATCCCTATCTATAAATAATAGCTTTTTTTTCATGCTTTAATTTGTTCAAGTAGTTTTAGTATAAACATGTAGGACCTCTTTCAAAGCCTGAATAAATTGCTTGTTTTCCTCTTCATTACCTACTGTTATACGCAAACAATCCTCACAGCGTTGAACCTTTGATCGGTCTCTTACGATAATCTTTTCTTCGATCAGTTTTTGGTAAACTTGGTTGGCATGCGGAACTTTTGCCAAAAGAAAATTAGCAGCCGAAGGGTAAACCTTTTCGACTTCAGGAATTTGTTCTAAGGCCAATTCTAACTTATCTTTTTGCACCAATATTTCCTTCACCATGTCTGCCAGTACCTTGGTGTTTCCCATGGCTTTCAGCACTGTGTCCTGAGTCAAACCACTGATATTATAGGGTGGCTTGATTTTATTAAGTATACCAATTATTTCTTTGGATGCATAGGCCATTCCCAAACGCAATGCTGCCAAACCCCATGCTTTTGAAAGCGTTTGCATAACCAGCATATTCGGATAATGGTTTAGCTCTAAACTAAAGCTGGGTTCATCACTGAAATCAATATAGGCTTCATCTATTACCACCAAACCATCAAATTTGGTGAGTATCTGGTATATGGATTGGCGGGAAATTTTATTTCCACTCGGGTTATTTGGAGAGCATATAAAAATGATCTTCGTATGTTGATCCACAGCCTCCAATACCTTTTCTACCTCAATTTCAAAAGAAGAGGAAAGGGGTACTTTTTTAGTTGCTACATCATTAATACCCGCACTTACTTCATACATTCCATAAGTGGGGGGCATGATAATGACATTATCTACTCCCGGATTACAAAAAGCCCTGAACAGTAAATCTATCGCTTCATCACTTCCATTGCCAAGAAAGATATTGGCAGGAAGGACTTGTTTTATTTCACCTAACTTTTTCTTTAGCTTTGACTGATAAGGGTCAGGGTAGCGATTAAAAGTTTGCTCAGAAACTGAGCCTAATGCATTTTCATTGGCATCAAGGAATATGCCCTCTTCTCCAGTGTATTCATCTCTGGCAGAGGAATAAGGCTTTAGTGAGGCAATGTGTGGCCTAAGTAATTTCTGAAGATCAAATGCCATTTTATTTTTCTTTTTTTAGGTAATTCAAACGTATGCTTACTGCTTGTTTGTGCGCCATAAGCTGTTCGTTTTCAGCCATTACCTCTATTATAGGGCCCAATCCTTCCAATCCTTTTTCAGTGATTTTCTGGTAGGTAATCTTCTTCACAAAACTGTCCAAAGAAACGCCGGAAAAGCTTCTTGCATAACCATTGGTAGGTAAGGTGTGATTGGTGCCTGAGGCATAATCTCCTGCAGATTCAGGGGTGAAATTGCCGATAAATACAGAACCGGCATTGACAATTCCTGCCACTGTTTTGTCCTCATCTTCAATATTAAGGATAAGGTGTTCGGGAGCATATTCATTGATTAACTCCAAGGCGGTATCCCTATCATTTATCACTACTGCCAAACTGTTTTTCAATGCCTTTTCGGCTGTTTTTTGTCGAGGAAGTTCTTTCAGTTGTATATTAACCTCCTCTATCACCTTATTTACAATGGCCTCTGTTGGGCAAACCAAGACCACCTGACTGTCTGCACCATGCTCTGCCTGTGAAAGCAAATCTGCAGCAACGAATGCGGGAATGGCGGTTTCATCCGCATAAACAAGAACCTCAGAAGGGCCTGCAGGCATATCAATGGCTACTCCTTTTTTTGCTGCCAATTGCTTTGAAGCGGTGACATACTGATTTCCGGGACCAAAAATTTTATCAACATTAGGGACAGTCTCAGTACCATAAGCTAAGGCAGCAATGGCTTGAGCACCTCCGGCTTTGATCACTTTGCTGATGCCAATCAATTTTGCCGCATATAAAATGGCAGGGTGGACTTGCCCTTTTTGATCAGGAGGGGTGCAAAGAACGATCTCTTGACATCCTGCTAATTTTGCAGGAATACCAAGCATTAATACTGTAGAAAACAATGGAGCTGTTCCGCCCGGCACATACAAGCCTACTTTTTGAATGGCTACGCTTCTTCGCATACAGGTAACCCCCATCATAATTTCGGTACTCAGATCCGGTGTTTCCTGTAGCTTGTGAAACTTTTCAATATTGGATTTGGCTGTTTTTATGGCGCTCTTTAGCGATTTATCCACATGCTTACCTGAATTTTCTATTTCCGAGGGATCCACCATTATGGAATCTATTTCCACATGATCATACTCAAAAGCAAATTTTCGTAAGGCTTTGTCTCCCTGACGTTTTACCTTTTTCATGATCGGTTTCACGATCTTTTCTATGTCCTTCGTTTTTTGAACGGGTCTTGCCAGTTCTTTTTTCCAACTTTTTTTGCTAGGATTGACCAGGATTTTCATACGCATTGAATTTTGTAATGGGAACAACTTCATTCCCTATATTGAAAGGGAAGCTAACTGTCCATCAGTTTACAATCGATTCTTAAATTAGCATTTTCTCAATGGGAACAACCAAAATACCCTGTGCTCCAGCTTTTCTTAGTTCTTCAATATTCTCCCAGAATTGATCTTCACTAATGACAGAATGAACTGAAGACCAACCTTCCTCAGCCAAAGGCAATATAGTCGGACTTCTCATTCCCGGGATTAGAGATAAGATTTTCTCCAAGGAATCGTTGGGGGCATTTAGCAATACATACTTGTTCTTTTTGCCTTCTTGCACTGCTCCCATTCTAAAAAGCAATTTCTCAACAGTAGCTTGTTTTTCAGCACTAATGTCTTTATTACTTATAAGTACCGCCTGAGATTGAAAAATTTCTTCTACCTCTTTAAGTCCATTCATCATTAATGTGGAACCGGAGCTGACAATGTCACAGATGCCCTCTGCAAGTCCTATACTAGGGGCAATTTCAACAGAACCACTGATTTCATGGATGTCAGCATTAATGTTTACCTTTTTTAAATAATCCCCTAGGATTTTAGGGTAGGAGGTAGCAATGTTTTTCCCCTCAAAATAGTTTATTCCGGGGTAATCTTCTCCTTTAGGTATTGCCAATGAAAGTCGACATTTTGAAAAGCCCAATTTTTTTAAGACACTGACATTCTTGTCTTTTTCAACCAACTCGTTTTCGCCTACTATACCTAAATCAGCAATTCCATCTGCTACGTATCCAGGGATGTCATCATCTCTTAGAAACAAAAATTCTATAGGAAAGTTGGTGGATGAAGACTTTAATTTACCTGTGCCGTTATGAAATTTTATGCCACATTCTTTTATAAGTTTAAGAGAATCGTCACTTAAACGACCACTTTTTTGAACGGCAATCCTGATAATGTTTTCCATGGAATTATGTATACAATAAATACTAGAATAGATTTCGTTTGATTATTTCCCCCTGATTAAGGGATGAATAGGAGGAGGAATTGCTATTAGGAGCAATGATGACCTGCATGATGCATAATTGCATTCGCCGGAGATAAAAATTTTGTGGTATGGCAGAAACTTCCTGATGTCATCATAGTATTGCAAATTTAGTCAGCTATTGCAAACTTGCAAAATAAAATGATGATTACTGCGATAAAAAAAGCCTCTTTTTGAGAAGTTTAGTGAGTTAAAAAGTAAAGGCTTACCTTGAGCTTGGAATTTAACCCATGACCGTAAAATCAAGCCTAACTTTTTAAACATATCAATCTCATATTGCTTAAGTTTAGTTTTAATTTACAAGTTAATACAGGTGAAAATGCATTGGTCTATTCTGAGATAGCAGGATAAGCATTTCAATTTAAAAAAATATTGAGCTAGCTCGATTGTGGCTCAATTCATAAAAAAACCACGGGATAAACCCGTGGTAAAAAAGTAAGTTTTATGCTGTGGCTTAGCTAAAGAAAAGTAGAAAATTAATTTTGAATTATTGCCGTAGACTTAAATTAAAAGCCCAAAAAATAGTTGAAAATTAATTAATTGTATTGGTAAAATTCATTGACAATTTTATCATAATTGATAATGTCCTTATATTGAGTATTACGCTTTATTTTTTCGATTGATTTTTTAAGGACCATCGTGTTGATTTTATGGTGTGCCAAATCAACATTAGACCTGGGCTCATCTGAAGTCAATACCCTAGAATATAGGTTTTGGTTTACATTCTCTTGTAAGTATGTTTTTATCAGTGCCAGCATTTTTTGTGCTTTTTTATTATCAATCCAGTCAAAGAATTTTTGATTCTTTTTTGAAACAATAGGCTTGGCTTTTCTCAGCCATTTTTTATTGATCTCCATCTTTTGCTCAATTATTTTATAAATATCAGTAAGGTTGAATGGAATGACTTGGTTATAGTCCCCTAAAACTGACGTTAATGTGCTCTTAATAGATAAATCAATAAAAATCTTCGTGTCAAGGAAATCATGCTCAAAATATTGAAGTGGTAACAACCGATCAGCATCTTCTAAAGTAGAAATTAGGATGTCGTTTTCACCTATAACACTTTCAACTTTATTCATAGGCTCAAAAGTGAAATTGTGCAATTCTTCTCCTTTAAAATTATGGCAAGAGGTAATGCTTTTATCCACAATTGTGATTTTTCCGTAGCCTTGTTTGGTAAGATTTCTGTAAATTCTTTTACTTAATGCATTGAATCCTATTATGGCAATTTTAGGACCTTTCACTTTATTTACCAACTCAGTAAGTAAATCAGAAACGATATAAGAGATTGAAAAATTGGGTAATTGATAATCAGCCTGATACTTAAGTAGCCTATCGGTGCTGATTATGTTTTCCCACCATTGTTCCAAAAATTCACCGATCATTTCATTCTCGGCAGCAAAATTATAAGCTTGGGAAAATTGGGGGAATAAGGGAGTGGTACCATAATTGGAAGCCTTTACTCCAAAACACAATTCAGAGAGATGAATAAACAATTTTTCTTCATCTGAAGTTTGGTTGAATTCATTTTTGATAGGTACGGCATTACCGGACTTACAGCCAGTTACCGCTTCATAAATTTTATCCTCCAAATCAAAATTACTATAGTATAAAATTTCTATCCTTTCAGGGAGTGATAAAATAAAAGACTCTTGAATTTCCGGCCATGACTTCAGGTCCAACATCAACTGTTTTGTTTCCTCAAAGTCTAAATAAAACGCGTCGCTTTTCAAATTGTATAAATTTGTACTAAAGCTCATTAATCTAAACTGTCCCACCATGCCATTCTATATTTATCGTTTAATGCTAAAAAACTTACGTAATCTAACATTCACCGGATCTACCGGTTAATAAAAATTTGTAATCAAATGTAAAAATAATATAGAAGCAACTATTAAATAGTCGATTAACTTGGGAACAGCGTCGGTTAAATAGTCGATTCCGTCGGTGAAAAATTTTTGCGGAAAGGCTTTATTGTGATACTATTCAAAAAATAAAAGTCCGGAATTATCCTCCGGACTTTTTGGCTTTATACCCCATACCAATCAAATAATCAATTACTTTTTCTCTTTGGTCTCCTTGAATAAGAATTTCGCCATCTTTGGTATTTCCTCCTACACCACACTTCGCTTTTAATTCTTTACCAAGGGATTTTAAATCATCTTCCTGCCCTATAAATCCAGCTACAAGGGTGACTTGCTTGCCACCTCTGGACTTTTTATCCAACATTACTTTTAAATTTTGCTGCTTGGGTGGAAGCGTAGTTTCATTCCCCTCGTTTTCCAGATCGAAATCAAAGTTATCCGCGGTAGAATAAACTACTCCATCTCTTTTTTTCCAATCATTGCTTTTTTTTCTACCCATTTATTATCAATTTATTATTTAAACTTCATGGTCCACACAGGCTTTTTGGAACTGTTGACTACATCCTCAGCTATACTTCCTCCCAGTAAATGCAAAAAGCCTGTCCTGCCATGTGTAGCCATTGCAATCATGTCTGCATTAACAAAATCTGCAAATTCATTGATTCCTTCCTCTTCACTATCTCCGTTGAAAATATCTATTTCAGCATTTTCCAGCTTGTTTTCTTTGATAAATTCATTAATTTTTTTCATTGAATCAATGGATTTTTCAAACGAGTTAGGTGTATTAATTTTAACAAGCCTAATTTGAGCACCCAATAATTCTTGCAAGTATTTCAGTTTCTTGATCACCTTTTTGCCATTATCACTAAAATCACTAGCAAAAACAATCTTCTTAATAGAATCAGCACTAATTTCACCTTTGACTGTAATGACAGGGCAATCGGAATGTCTGACCACCTTCTCAGTATTTGAACCAATCAATAATTCTTCCAGACCGCTGGATCCCTTAGAACCCATGATTACCAAATCTGCTTTAACCTCAGCTATTTCTCCGGCTATTCCGGCATAGGGATTTCCGAAAGTCAAGTTTGTGCTAAATTGATATGGCTTACCGGCATGTTCTTCTTCCAACTTCTTAAATTGCTCCTTTCTTTTATTGGTTAAGTCAACCATATAGACTTTATCCATATAGTTTTCACCCATGGTTACTTCACCCATTGTGTTGAAATTTTGGGAAGTTGGAATCTCTAGTATATGTATCAGCTTGAGACTGCAAGCGGCTTTGGTAGCTATTTCTTGTGCAAGTTCAAAGGCATTATTAGCCTCTTCTGAAAAATCATAAGGTACTAAGATACTTTTCATAGACATGATAGGATGCTGTTTAAATTAAGAATCAATTAAACTATATAAAAGTAAACAATTATGAGCACAAAAAAGATCGATGAACTAAAAAATCAGCCATCCTATACCAAAAAATAAGACACAAAATAATGTGGACATTGCCATTACTTTTAAATAGGGATCTAATTTTTCCGGAGTTTCAAATTTAGCTACGGCCCAGCCGGTTTTTAATATTGAAGGTGCCATCACCAGATAAGCCAAAGCTCCATAGGCGTGTTCAATGATGACAAAAACAAGCAATAAAACCAGGGCACTAATGATTAACCCCCAATGGTAATTTTCTGCGGCTTTTTTACCTATCCTCACAGGTATGGATAGCTTTCCCGCTGCTTTATCGGATTGGATATCTCTAATATTGTTGATGTTCAATACTGCCGTACTCAGTAGACCTATTGCCGCTGCGGGTAACCACAATGTTGGTTCAAAGCTAAGGGTGTGTAAATAATAGGTGCCCATGACACCCACACAGCCAAAAAACAAAAATACTGAAATATCTCCTAACCCGGCATAACCATAAGGTCTTTTCCCGGAGGTGTAGGCTATTGCAGCAATAATGGCCAAAATACCTATGCCTAAAAACAGTAAGAATAAATAAATATCTGCCAAGGCAATGTACAAGAGAAACAAACCACTTAACAAAGAAAGAATAGAAAAAATGATAACGGCTACCTTCATTTCAGCGGGTTTGATTAACCCGCTTTGCACAGCCCTAATAGGCCCTTGCCTGCCTTCATGGTCTGCTCCATTGACACTATCTCCATAGTCATTGGCTAGGTTAGACAAGATCTGTAATAATGTAGTAGTAATTGCTGCCATGATCAAAACCGACCATCTAAACCCGGATTTTTCATACGCAATAAAACTTCCCATAAATATACTCGATAAGGCCAAAGGAAGTGTCCTCAATCGAAGGGCGTGGACCCAAGCTTGCTTTTTGGTAGAAATGGTCAATTTTACTGTTTTTTGGCTAGTATAAAGGTACTAAGTGAGTTTATAAAGGGAAATGCCCCTAAATTTTGTAAATGGTAATGCTGGAATGGTGTATTTTAGTCTACCTATGCTTCTATTAATTCTATAATCTCTTTATCCATTGGCTTAACTTTTGAAGGAAAGAACTTTACCAATTTCCCTTCTTCATTGATAAAGTATTTGCAAAAATTCCATGAAGGCTCTTCATTGTTCCAGCCGTTCAATTTTTTGTCTGAAAGCCACCTGTATAATGGGTGTTTGTCTACACCTTTCACTGAAATTTTTTCAAAAATGGGGAAAGTAACCCCATAATTTTCTGAGCAAAAAGATTTAATGTCCTCACTTGTTCCCGGTTCTTGTCCACCAAAATTATTCGCAGGGAAGGCCAAAATTGTGACCTTGTCTTGGTAGGTTTCATACAGTTTTTGCAACTCCTCATACTGCGGAGTATACCCACATTTGGAGGCCACATTTACAAGCAATAATTTTTTACCCTTGTATTTAGAAATTTTGACAGGTTTGCCATCAATATCATTTAAGGTAAAAT
Source organism: Cyclobacterium sp. 1_MG-2023 (assembly GCF_030546805.1). GTDB lineage: Bacteria > Bacteroidota > Bacteroidia > Cytophagales > Cyclobacteriaceae > Cyclobacterium. Next base: position 433,601 of record NZ_JAUOPC010000003.1, read on the forward strand.
CATAAATACTATTGCTTTCGAGCAAAGACCCTAAACTGTTGTCCTCGATATTGGGATCACTTGAAGAAATGGTTGGATTTTTATTTCCCATCGGAAACTGCAAAGCTACCACTGAAATTGCGAAGACTAAGAAAATTGATTTCATCGTTACATTTTTTGTGGGACATCTATGCCTAATAACTTCATTCCTGCATTGATTGTTTTTGCTACTTGGTCAGACAAGGATACCCTAAAGGCTTGTACTTCATTTTTTGCTTCACTAAATATAGGTAGATCTGCATAAAATCTGTTGTACTCCTTGGCTAAATCAAATAAATATTGTGCAATTACGGCCGGAGACAGCTCCTCTGCTGCCATAGCTATTTTCTTTGAATAGTCTGAAAGCATGTATACCAATTGTTTTTCTACCGCTTCTAAGGCTTCTAGGCCTTCAAAATTATTGCTGCTATAATCCAAACCGATCTGGTCCGCTTTTCTTAGAATGGCGGCTATTCTGGCATGCGTATATTGAATAAATGGACCGGTATTCCCTTGAAATTCAATGGACTCCTGAGGATTGAATAGCATTCTCTTTTTGGGGTCTACTTTTAATAAAAAGTATTTGATGGCTCCCAAGCCCAGCATTTCATAGAGATTTTCTGCCTCCTCCGGAGAAAAACCTTCTATTTTGCCCAATTCTTGTGTGTGGTTACGGGCAGTATCCACCATTTCCTGAATAAGGTCATCAGCATCAACTACAGTGCCTTCGCGGGACTTCATTTTTCCAGAAGGAAGATCAACCATACCATAAGACAGGTGGTACAAATTATTGGCGTAAGGACGCTCCAGTAATTGCATGATTTTAAATAAAACCTCAAAGTGATAATCCTGCTCATTACCAACTACATAAACTGATTTGTCTATACCATGGTCTTTAAACTTAAGGTCTGCAGTTCCCATATCTTGGGTCATGTATACAGAAGTACCATCTGCTCTTAATACCAGCTTTTCGTCAAGCCCTTGATTACTTAAGTCTGCCCAAACAGATCCATTTTCTTTTTTAAAGAAAACTTTTTTCTCTAAGCCTTCAGTTACAATGTCTTTCCCAAGTAAGTAAGTGTCGGATTCATAATAATACTGGTCAAATGAAACTCGCATCTTTTTATAGGTCTCATTGAAGCCCTGATAAACCCAGTTGTTTAATTTTTTCCAAAGGTTAACCGTTTCTTCGTCTCCCAATTCCCACTTTACCAAGGATTCTTGTGCTTCTTTCATCCATGGGGCTTCTTTTTTGGCAAGTTCCTCAGTCATGCCTTCAGCCATTAACTCTTTTATTTGCTTCTTGTATTCCTGATCAAAGAGCACATAGTACTTGCCTACCAAATGGTCACCTTTCAAACCTGCCATTTCAGGGGTTTCATTGTTCCCTAATTTTTGATAAGCCACCATGGACTTACAAATATGAATCCCTCTATCGTTTACAAGATTTGTTTTAATGACCTCATAACCATAGGCACTGAGAATGTTAGATACAGAAAAGCCAAGAAAGTTGTTTCTAAGGTGGCCCAGGTGTAAAGGTTTGTTCGTGTTTGGAGAACTGTATTCGACCATTACCTTCTGATTTCTAGGAGGAAAATACCCAGGCTCTTTTTCAGCCATTAATTGCGTCAAAAGGTCTATCCAAAAAGCAGAAGAAAGACTGATGTTTAAAAATCCTTTAACCACATTGAAATCAGCTACCGAAGGATGGTTTTCTTTCAGAAAATTACCAATTTTCTCCCCAGATTGTTCAGGTGAGCCTTTTGTGATTTTTAAATAAGGAAACAATACAAAGGTATAGCTGCCTTCAAATTCTTTTCTGGTAGGCTGAAGGCTTAGGTCTTCACTTTCTACCTTATGATTAAATAGTTGCTCAAAGGCCGCTGCTATTGTCTTTAAAATGCTTTCTTGAATATCCATATTGTCAATTACTTCCTAATTATAGAGGCGCAAATATAAGGTTTTCCTTTCAAAGAGGAGAGGGCTAGGCCTAAATTATATGGGGAGGACTTTGGACAGTAGCCACTTGTATTGACGGAAGTGAAACTAGAGAGTAATAGGAGGAAATGTTACTTCTTTTACTTAAAGTCAAAGCGTTTGAAAACTAGAGGGTTAATGGATTTATTTGTTCGGTAATATAAATTATTCGATAGGATGTTTAATGATTTTATCTTTTTTCTAAACTAGAGAAGAGGTTAATGGAAATAGCTATTGTGGATTTTTACTGGTAAAAGAAAATATTAGTAACAATCCACAACTATCAGACTAAGTATTTCGTAATACAATGCGATTAGCTTTATCTAACTAAATAAGTAATAAAATTCATAAAGTTTAACCAGATCTATAATATGAAACAATGTCTCTTATTGCTCTTTTTTATTTCAGGGATTTCCAGTGCCTTTGCACAATTTGAAAAAGGTGATCTGTATGTTGGGGGTAACTTTGGGCTTTCCATAGATACCAGAGAAAGCTCAAATCCAGGCAGTTCCTCCCAGTACAGTATAAATCTTAATCCAAATTTGGGTTATTTTATTTCTGACCGATCTGTGATAGGTGTTATTCCTCAAGTTAGTTTTTTCAGAAGTGCCACTACCACTTCAATGAATACAAAAATTATCTCTGAAAATGTTAAAGGAGGTATAGGCTTGTTTTACAGAAGGTATTTTCCTGTAATCGATAATTTTTATCTTTTTCTAGAACCCAAAGCGATGTTTAATAGGACCTTTAAAGGAGAAAACAATCCCAATTATTTGGGGTTTTCATTAGCTCCCGGAGCATCCTACAGGATCAATGGAAAATGGATGGTAGAAATGACTTTGGGTGGACTCGTTTATAATTACACCTATACCAATTCAGGTACAAATCAGGAATATGATGATAAGCGGATTGCCTTTGATTTAATCACCGCCAACAGTATAGGGATCGTTTATTTCATTAACCAGAAGGACCAATGAAGAAGTTTTTAATCCTTTTTGTTTACTTGGGGATTTATTCCATGGGTCAAGAGGCAAATGCTCAGATTTCGCAAGGAAATCATTCTGTGGGATTGGAATTCGGTTGGAGTGATAGGTCTGTAGATTTTTTAGATGAGAGAATCCAGGAAGATAATTACTTTAGGTTTACACCTAGCTATTCCTACTTTATTAAAGATCAGCTCAGTATTATAGGTGGTGGACGTTTTTATACGCGAAAAATCAATAACACTTATCAAAATGCCAATTCTCCTGGATGGAAAAGAAAGGAGTTGGATGTTTTTGTAGGGTTGAGAAAACACATTGAAATCAGCCCCAAATTGTTTATGATAGCTACCTATGGGTTAAGGTATTCATGGACTGATAATTTGGCGGAATCAGTTATTGCAGATGAAGAGGACTTTAACACTTCCCGGCAAAAAGTAAATCAATTTGGCCTTTTCGGGAACCTGGGTTTGGCTTATTTTCCAAGTGAAAAATTTAGTTTTGAACTAATATTTATAGAAGGTCAATTTTTTAAGGTTTATAATAAACATATATGGAGTGGCCAATATAACAGCAACTATCAGGACAATGGTTGGGGTTTTGAAGTGGATGGTTTTCTGGACCAGCCAAGCCTTGCCGTAAGGTATTATTTTTAATTCGAGGAATATAGCAAGCCTTTAGTTTAGCGAAAGTAGCATTGTCCTTTTAGGGAAAGGTCTTATTGTGTTCATAATCCTATGAAGGAAGGAACAATGGCATTTACTCCAAGATAGAAATAGACTGTTATTATAAATTTACCAATGCTTATTTTGGTCTATTGATGGAAATCCATAAATTGATTTTAAACTCGTATTATGCATCAGGGTTAAAATATGGCGTAACAAGGGTTTTATAAACCTATACTAAAATGAACAAAAGCCATTTATCAAAAAAGGAGATCAATAGAGGGGAATTAGTCAATGGGAATGAAATCCGAGACGGAATTTTCGACTTTATTAAATCTCAATACCCTGATTTTTCCAGAGAAAGCAATATTTCAATTGGAGAGCTAAATAAATACCGGCGACTGTATTTAACCAAGCTTATCGAGCAAGAAAAAGGAGATTTAGCGGCTATTGACAAGGATGTTATGGATGCCATTCGTAACAATTCCATACTTTCTGAAAACTTACAAGAAGACATAGATACTGCTATAAGCTTAGGCCAAAGGATGGCGGATAAAATCGCCTCTTTCGGAGGGAGTTGGACTTTTATTATTGCTTTCTTTTCATTCCTGACTTTGTGGATCGTAGCAAACATTTGGTTGCTTGCCAGCAATACTTTTGACCCCTATCCATTTATATTGTTGAATTTAATGCTTTCCTGTATTGCTGCTATACAGGCGCCGATTATTATGATGAGCCAAAACCGGCAGGGACAAAAGGACAGACAGAGGGCTGAGCTTGATTACAAAATCAACCTTAAGTCCGAACTTGAAATCCAACTGCTGAATGAGAAAATTGATCATCTATTGGTGCATCAAAATAAAAAACTGCTTGAAGTCCAGGAAGTGCAAATTGATTATTTAGAGGACTTGATGAAGGAATTGAAAAACAGCAAATCAGGTCAAAGGAAATAGAAAGTGAAACGGGTAATCTTGAGCGAACAAATATAAACCCTTCTATTTCTCAATTATAGTATCATTTTTAAGCCTACATCTCTTAATATCAGAATAAATTATACTATTCAAATTAATAATATACCTTTTATATAATAAAATAACCTTTTGTGTGATTGTGTATAAATTGTTAAGGTTATTTACAGTTTGTGGAGTAAGCTCCACATATTTATGTGTTTAGGGTTACAGGCTCTTTTTCTTTACAATTTCTTCTAATTAATAAAAACATTGTTTAATAAGAAATAAGGCCTGTTTTATTTTAATTGAATGTATGTAAAATTACTTGGCATGGCATTTGGCTAAGTATAATTGAAAATAATATTTAAAAAGTATTGTTTAACCAATTATTATTTAAACCAATAAATTTAAAATGCCATGAAAAAGTTAATTTTGAGTGTCGCCGCAATGACTGTTTTTGCTTTTGCCAATGCAGGAACAACTGAAGTGTTTGTTTCGCAAGAATGGTACCAAGAAACAACTAAAATTGATCCTGAAAGTCTTCCTGAAAAAGTAAAGGAAGCTATTCAGAATGATTTGCAGTTGAAAGACTTGAAAATAGTTGAGGCCCATCAGGTGATGGAAGAGGCACAGGTTCACTACTTATTGAAATTCGAATCAGAAACTCCTGGTGAAGAAATCAAAAAGAAATTTGATGCCATGGGTAAAGAAGTAGTAGAAGATAAAGGGTCAGTTGAACTCCCAGAGCCAGTAAAATAATAAACTTGAATAGGCTTAGGTCTATCCTTTACTTTTAAACAGTTAAAAAGCCATGGTCATTGACCGTGGCTTTTTTCATTTAGACTTTTAATAATTAGCTTGATTTCTAAATATTCTGTATTGATTTATTATTTCTTGAGTTGTCATTCCTTGATGAATAATCAATTGGTTTCTGAAGTGCAATGGCTCTTTTTTATCTAACAATAAGGGTTCTTGACCTGGGAATGCCATGTTTTGCATGCTGTTTCGTTTTCGAAGAATCCACCCTTGGTAGGAGGGAAGTTTGTCCGGTTCACCCATAATTACAACACCTGCGTCATCAGGACCATTTTTCGTGATGTTGATCCAATCACCTGCTGCAACAGGAAGATTGTCAGGTGTCACAGGGCCGTTTTCATCAAAAAAGCCTGCGTTTTCGGATAATTTTATTCTTGGAGAGAATCCTCCATAGCCTTTAGCGTCTTCAGAACCACCTATCCGTACTCCAGAAGTCAATGGTTTTAAAGTAATATCAAAGGTTATTTTATACGCTTGATTTCCTATAGATTGGAAAGTGATGATTGTGTTTTCTTCAATAATGTTCTTTTTCAATACCTTATTGCCTTTCCAAATCACTTTGAGCTCAATGGTTGCGGAATTGTTGGGATGAATTTTAGTTTTACTTTTCTTTACTTCCCATTCAACGCCTTCACTTATCCAAGGGTCACCAATTCTCAAATCATCCACCCATAGCTGATGCCATGTCCAAAAAATCCCTCGGTGGTGTAAATGGTCTTTGGGGAAGTCCTCTGTGACTATCTCTCCTTTGGTGTCAAACACAGGGTGAAGGTAATTTGCTCTTGGATATTGTCCATTCTCACTTATCGTTTCCATTTGGTAAAACAGTCGGGGCTTTCCATCCGAAAGTAAAAGCAATCCTCCATCCCGTTCCTCAAAGGAAAGGATTTGGGCCGTGGCTGTAGGCATTTCTGCAAATAGAAAAATAGCTGAAAATAGTAAAAGGACAACTGGGGCAATGGGTTGGTATTTCATTTGAAGATAAATGGTTAGTTGTTTATAAAAGTAAATGATAAGCATGAGCTAACCAAGTGTCTATTTCATAAGTGGCTGAAGAAAATAGTAAAATGCCAATTTAAAAGGGTTCGATGGCAGGGGAACAATGTTCCTGACTTTAGCCCATTTTAAAATCAACAGGTGATAGTTTGATATTGGCTATGGCTTGAGATTTTGTTCGCGTTATTACAAAAAAAAGCGAGGAAAGTTTTAAGTTTTCCTCGCTTCAATTATTCTTATTAGAACAGTTTACTTTCTTGAAATTGCTCTTTTAGCAGCTTCAACAATGTTTTTGGCGTTCAAACCATATTTCTCCAATAGCTCAGCAGGTGTCCCCGATTCTCCAAAGGAATCGTCAACACCGATAAACTCAAGAGGGGCAGGTTGATTTCTGATCAATGTCTGCGCAATACTGTCATTCAAGCCACCATTGAATTGGTGTTCTTCTGCACTTACTGCACAACCTGTTTTTGCAACAGATGCCAAAATAGCTTCAGTGTCCAAAGGTTTGATGGTGTGGATATTGATAAGTTCCACAGAGATGCCTTCAGCCCTAAGGATGGCTTCTGCTTCTACTGCTTCCCATACAAGGTGTCCTGTAGCGAAAATAGTTACATCTGTACCTTCGATCATTTTCCAGGCTTTACCTATTACAAATTCCTGGTTTTCAGGAGTGAAAATAGGCCATTTTGGTCTGCCGAATCTAAGATAAACAGGGCCTTCATGCTCAGCGATAGCCATGGTTGCTGCCTTTGTTTGGTTGTAATCACATGGATTGATTACCGTCATATTTGGAAGCATTTTCATCATGCCTACGTCTTCAAGGATTTGGTGAGTAGCACCATCTTCTCCTAAAGTAAGTCCTGCATGAGAGGCACAAATCTTCACATTCTTTTCAGAATAAGCTACAGACTGTCTGATTTGATCATATACACGTCCTGTAGAAAAGTTGGCAAATGTACCTGTGAAAGGTATTTTACCTCCAATGGTTAGTCCTGCAGCAGCACCTATCATGTTGGCTTCTGAGATACCCATTTGGAAAAAACGCTCAGGGAATTCCTTTTGGAAGGCTCCCATTTTCAATGAACCAATAAGGTCAGCACAAAGTGCAACCACGTTTTCGTTTTTTCTACCTGCTTCTAGTAGACCATCACCAAACCCGGACCTGGTGTCCTTTTTTTCAGTGTATGTATATTTTGTATCCAATTTATTTTCCATTATTCAAACTTTTTTAGATCTGTTATCACCGAAATCAATAATCACCAAGGGTTTCTTTCAGTTGTCCTAAGGCATTTTCTAGTTGCTCGTCATTTGGAGCTACACCATGCCATTTGTGAGTGCCAACCATGAAATCTACTCCGTAGCCCATGTCGGTATGTAACAGGTTCAATACTGGTTTTCCTTTTCCAAGGAGACTTTTTGCTTTTTCCAGCCCTTGGACTACACCTGACATGTCATTGCCATGCTCGGTTACGATGACTTCCCAGCCAAAAGCTTCCCATTTGGCTTTTAGATCTCCAAGGTTGATAATGTCCTTGGTAGGTCCATCTATTTGTTGACCGTTAAGGTCTATGGTTGCGATGATATTGTCCAGTTTATGGTGAGGAGCACTTAGAGCTGCTTCCCAAATCTGACCTTCTTGCTGCTCTCCATCTCCCATTAGGACATAGACAGTTTTGTCATCGTTATTGATTTTTTTCGCGAATGCAGCACCTATGGCTACAGATAGTCCTTGGCCCAAAGAACCGGAAGCTACACGTATACCCGGTAGTCCTTCTTCAGTGGCTGGATGTCCCTGTAATCTGCTATTTAATTTACGGAAAGTTTTTAATTCACTTGTCTCGAAATAACCGCTTCTGGCCAATACACTGTACCATACGGGTGATATATGTCCATTTGAAAGGAAAAATAGATCTTCTCCAGGTCCATCAATATTGAAATCTGGGTTATTTGTCATTTGGTCAAAGTACAGGGCTACGAAAAACTCAGTACAGCCCAAAGATGCTCCTGGATGACCTGATTGACAGGCATGCACCATTCGTAAAATATCTCTTCTTACCTGGGAGCAGATTGCTTCTAATTGTTCGGTTGATTTTTTTTCCATTGATTTGGAATTATTTAATAATTTGATTGGTGTGTTCCTTTGTTTTAACTTTTGAAATAATTTCTTCAATTACTCCCTTTTCATCAATAATAAAAGTGGTTCTGGCTGTGCCCATGTATTTTCTTCCATACATGTTTTTCTCTACCCAGGTACCATATTTTTCATGTACACTTTTGTCTTCATCAGCAATGAGCGGAAAGGGTAGCTCAAATTTCTCAATGAATTTTTTATGAGATTTCTCCGCATCTGAACTTATCCCTAAGACTACATAGCCGGCTTTTTGGAGACTTTCGTAGTTGTCTCTCAAATTACAGGCCTGGGCAGTGCATCCGGGGGTATTGTCTTTTGGGTAAAAGTACAAGACTACTTTTTTTCCTTGAAAATCGGATAACTTGATGGGATTTCCATCTTGATCTTTTGACTCAAAGTCAGGTGCCGTTTGGCCTACTTCTAGTGACATAGTTGTAGTTTTTTTTATTACTATTGATTTTAGCCCTTAAATATCGGAATAAATTAAATGTTTCCCTTATAAATGGCCTCGTTATTTGCTCGATCTCTTACTTTTAGCAAAACCTCTCCTTTTAAAGTAGTGCCAGGCAACGGGTCAGACCATATTATGGCTTGCTTGTGTTCGTACCTCATCTGTGTCCATTTTCCATCTACCCAAGCATTAAAATCCTTTATTCCAGACAAATTGTCCTTGATTACAAACCTAATTTCTCGACTATTGACACGTACTGCCCGGATTGAGGGTGGAATGCTGTCGGTGGCCAATACGAAATCTCCAAAAACCCTGGTTTTGAAATTTATAAATGGACCCTGCCAGTTGCCACCTACAAAATTTTTATGCCCGTTTCTGTACAATTGATACATATGGGTTTTGGAAGTGTCTCCCTGGAAATTATCGACTTTCATTCTCACTGAAACTTGTTGCCAAAGGTAATCAAATTGGTCATTGATGGTCAATCCTTTCAAACCCTTCTCTTCAAAATGTTCAATTCTTAAATAAAGGTCATCCAGCAAGCTTTCTTTTTCAAAGTTTATTCTTACTTCTCCATTGTCGAACAGCAGTTCTTCTCCCGCGGGGATTCTGGCTTCAACTTCTGGCAGAATGGTTTCGGAACAAAGGTCAATCGAATCGGGAACGCCCAGACGCATGTCCCACAGGTAGGTCCGTTTATTTCTTCCCGCATAGGCGTAAGGCAGCTCCATAGACAAGCCATTTACATGAACAATGGCCAGATCCCCTTCTTCAGCGGCTGTACTGTTTAAGATCAACACATTCTCTTGGTAATCTATTTGACTATTGCCAGAGGTATAGTTTATGCCTTCTAAGTCAGTTGGAGCAAGCTCACCACTGAATATGATCCTCAAGTCTGATTCATTGGCATAGGCATCCAATAATTTTACAGTTATGGATTTTTCCTCACCAGGCATGGCTGATATGGCCCCACTTAATACTGTATCGGGTTCGTAAAATGAAAACTTGTTGTTTGGTTTTTTGTAAAGCCGAGTATACCGGTTCCGATAGGTGTGTAGGAGAATATGGCGGCCAATGTTGAAATCTATTTCATTGACCTCAGCTCTAAATATTTTTTTGTCGGCCTCATAAATTTCAAAAATAGGAAACCCATTTCTATTGTACATTTCATCCAACTGATCGTAGGCCAGTACTTCAATGCCCACCTTTCCTGAAATTTTGATCGTAGGCTGTACCTGAAATGCGCCAGAACTATAGATAAGGGAGAATTCTTGTCGGCGATACATTCCATTGACCCGGCTATCAGGTGTTAGCGGACTTATGGCGACCCTTCGAACGATGGGGGAGGTGGTGTCCACTATTTCTTTGAAGCCAGCATGTAGGGGATCGATGGCCCTGTTGAGGGAATCCCTGATTTCAAAATGCAGGTGGGGACCACCCGAACTACCAGTGTTGCCGGAATAAGCAATGGTGTCTCCCTGAGAAATGGGCAATTCTCCAGGTTTTAATGTGTATTCCAATTCATTTTCACGGGCTTCATATATTTTATGCTGCATGAACTCCGCTATCGGCGATTCAAAGCTCCTGAGATGGGCATACACCGTGCTTGTGCCATTGGTGTGTTTGAGGTAAAGCACATTGCCATAGCCGAAAGAAGAAACTTTGATTTTGGAAACGTAACCATCCGCAGAAGCGAGTACGGCCAAACCTTGTCTTCCTTCCGTTTTGATGTCAAGTCCGGTATGAAAATGATTGCTCCTTATTTCGCTCATATTGCCAGCCAGGAAATTTTGCTGGCCGGGTTTGATGGGAAATAGGTAATAGCCTTTCTGAGTTTGAGAGAGAAAGACAAGGACAATGCATACGAATAGTAGAGTGTATAGGCCTTTATTTAATTTCAAAATCCAGCAATTTTTCATCTTCCACATAAGCCTCCAACCTGTCACCAATATTAACTTTGCCCACACCTGCAGGTGTGCCGGTATAGATCAGGTCACCTGTTTTAAGGGTGAAAAATTGAGAAACATAGGCGATAATCACATCAAATGGAAAGAGGAGTAGAGAAGTGTTGCCTGTTTGGCGCCTCTCACCGTTGATGTCAAGGTGAAAATTAATATTGGCCAGGTCAGGAAAAAGGGTAACTGGTTTAAACTTACCCAATGGGGCAGAGCCATTAAAAGCTTTGGCAATTTCCCATGGAAGGCCTTTTTCTTTGCACTTTTGCTGCAGGTCCCTTGCTGTAAAATCAATACCTATACCAATTTCATTGTAATACTTGTGGGCAAACTTGCGCTGTATGTATTTGCCTTCCTTGTTTATTTTGAGGACCAATTCCACTTCATGGTGAATATTGTCAGAATATTCAGGATGGTAAAAAGGGGCATTGTCTTTTAGCAAAGCCGTGTCCGGTTTCATAAAAACAACAGGCGCATCCGGCTTTTCATTGTTTAGTTCTTCTATATGTGCCGCATAATTTCGGCCTATGGCAATAATTTTCATCTCTCAAGAAATATAGTATGGGCTGCAAAGAAAGGAATTCTAGGGCGATTTTAAAAGAAGGATTATTTAATTGGAAAGAAGTTTAAAAAATGTTGGTATTTTTATTTAGTTGACTTAAAATCGATTAGCTTCTTTTTCAGGGTAAAGGCGTAAAAAAGTACTCTTTTTTCCTCTTTTGGTTTTGTTAAATTGCAGAATATTGGTTTATATTTGCATCACTGATCGGGAAGCGGTCGGAATTGATATTAAGATAGGATTTAAAAAAGCATTTTTCGTTGTTTGATCCAAACAGTGAGCAAGCTTATTTAAATCAAGAATAATTTGTTTAAATGCTTCACCAGTACTTAGAGAGTTGGGTGAGTGGCTTAAACCAGCAGTTTGCTAAACTGTCGTACGCCTAATAGCGTACCGGGGGTTCGAATCCCCCACTCTCTACTGAACAAAACCCTAGCTTATTGATACTCAATAGGTTAGGGTTTTTTCTTTTTAATCAGGGGCGAATTCAGGGGCGAATTATCCTGATTTTCACTCTAACCGCTTAATTCAAATTAAGTATTCCTGTTTTGTCATTTTCTAGAATTTGCCGAATTTTTTTAATGAGACCTAATAGTTTCCAACATCAAATATTTTTTCATTACAACAATTGGGTGGAGTGACCTGGAAATTGAAATGGACGTAATTTTTAAATTTACCATTTACTTTTTGCCTGATGAAAATGCAATAAAGAAGTCACCGATTAAAGGAAATGTTGGACCGGTTATTTTTTCTCTTTTGCAAAGCTCAAATTGGGTACAGTTTCCTCCATGTCCTCCAACGGCCAGTTTCAAACTTACAATTTCCAAATTTTTGATATGGTTCTGTGCAAGAATGAAGTCATCTCTTTCAATGGCTTGAAGGATCATTCTTATCAGTTCAATAAGCATCTTGCCTTCATGCAATTTTTTTTCCTTCAAAACCCTCCATTCAAACCAACCATGAGGCTTTCCTTAAACTTGGGGTACTACCCCAGCTAACTACCCCTGCCAACTTGTGACCATATTCGGCCAACAAACCAAACGAAAACTGAATATGAATGACATGATCTTTTCACCAATTGACAAAAGACAACTTATCCAGGAGATTGCTGAAGAAGTAGCTTCCAGGATAATTCCTGAGCTGCAGCCAGCCACTCCCGACGATGAATTGATACAGATCCCCGAAGCCATGAAACTGCTAGGGCGCTCCCGCACAACGATCAACAATTGGCGCAGGGAAGGTTTCCTGAAGGAACAGGTAATCAACACCAGGGTATATTTCAAAAAGTCGGATATACTCAATGCCGGTCACCAGAAAAACGGCCGGAAAAAATAAAAGCGGATCATGCCCGATCCGCCTTAATTAATTTCATTAGGAAATGGTATTCCGTTTTTAGTGAGATAAATATACCATTTCTGTATGGAAAAATCAACCCAAATCTACAGAAATATGGACGATAAAACCCCTATCAAAAAGATTGATGAAAAATCTTCGAGTGCGACAATTCGGATGATCAGATTCCTTATGACAAAATATGAGTTTAAAAATAACATGGTTCTTAATGAGGTCTTTGCAAAAGAAAAAGAAGGAAAGAAGTACCATCCAGTCAATCCCCATACGCTTTACATAGAATGCCGACAGGAGGGATACCGTACCTCGGTGGCAGAGATCAATACCTTTCTGTCCTCAGATTTTATTCCAAAAACCAACCCTTTCGTGAATTACTTCAAATATGTTCGGGAGACCTGGAGTGAAACCAGCCATGGGGACTATATCCGGAAATTCACTCACTATATCCAGGTACATGGGCAAGAACGTTTCGAGACCCAGTTCAAAAAATGGCTGGTGCGTTGTGTGGCCTGTTGTCTACGGGATGACTTTTTCAATAAGCAAGCTTTGATCTTTGTACAGGAACAACAGAATAGTGGTAAGACCACACTTACCCGTTTCCTGATTCCAGATCAGCTGAAGACTTACCAGGCTGAAAATATTTCTGTGGACAAGGACAGTCTGATCGCCTTGAGCCAAAATTTTGGAATCATTCAGGATGAACTTTCCACACTTTCCAAAACCGAGATCAATGCGCAGAAAACACTGATGAGTAAATCACAAGTCAAAGTAAGACATCCTTATGACAAGAAGCCTAAAATGGAACCGAGAAGGGCTTCCATTTGGGGATCTACCAATAAGGCCGAGTTTCTCACGGATGTGACAGGTAGCGTGCGTTGGCTCTGCTTTACGGTAAGGGAAATTAATTGGAGTTACATAAAAGAAATTGAAATCGATAGGGTTTGGGCACAGGCTTATCAGCTATACCTGACGAATTTTCATTATGAAATGACAGCGAAGGAAATCCGGGAAAATGAAATCATGAACAACCAGTACAAAACCATTTCTCCAGAGGTTGAGCTGGTGCAAAAGTTCTTTACTCCAGGTACCAAAGAGGACCATGACAAATTCATGACTGCAACGGATATCTGCCATCAGCTGGCTTTAAATATCTCCGGAAATCTCAGAATTAGCCCGGTGGAAATAGGGAAGGCTTTGAAGCTCCTTGGCCATGTTCAGTCTCAGGTGCGGAGAAACGAAGGTCAAAACTTCCCTGAAAAAGGATATTACATAAAACAAAACAAAGCTACTACTTACTACAAATAGGGGGTAATTATTTGAATTACAGTTAATTAAACTGTAGTAAGATGAGATAATTATAGTTACTACATCCTACTACAAACCGTGCTTTTGTAGTAAGATGGGTTTTGATGCATAAGAGATATAAACAACTGAATATCAATAATTAAACGGAAGTTTGTAGTAAGGTAGTAGTTGTAGTAAGTGGTTTTTCTAAAAAATTAAACTTAAGAACAATGAATGCAAAAGAGGCAAATAAAATATCCATAATAACCTATCTAGACCAGATAGGAATCAGACCAAGTAAAGTAAAAGCGGGCTATTGCTTTTATTATTCTCCCTACCGGGAGGAATCAACCCCTTCTTTTAAGGTAAGCCCGAGCAAAAATCTATGGGTAGATTTCGGAGATGGAAATGCTGGGGGTACGCTGATTGATCTGGTTCTTAAAATGAATCCTGCTTATACTGTTCCTGATGCTATTAGGGAAATCGAAACAGTAAGTGGATCTTCTTTTTTTCTTCACCAGCCTGCTATTCCCCGACCCAAATCATCGGAAGAGACAGCTGAAGGAATCAAGATTGTAAAAACCAAACCACTAGGAAACAATAGCGCCATAACGGATTACCTTCAATCCAGGCGAATCCTTATGGATACAGCTAAAGAGTTTTGCCGTGAAGTCTATTACCGCATTGGAGACAACAGGTATTTTGGGTTAGGAAATCCTCATGAAAACGGCTGGGCAATACGTAACAAATATTGGAAAGGCTGCACTGCCCAGGGGGTATCTACCTACTGTAACAATTCAGCTGATCTTTGCCTTTTTGAAGGAATATTTGACCTGCTGAGTTATAGGGAGATGAGAAAAGGGGGCCATTACCGAGAGGACTTTATGGTGCTCAATTCTTTGGCCAATTTACAGGGATATTATTCGAAAATTAATAAATATAGACGTGTAAACTTATTTCTGGATAGGGATAAGGCTGGAAAAGAGGCGGCCAGAAAACTAATGGATAGCATACCCCATTGCCGAGACAAGTCAGAATTATTTCATCCCCATAAAGATTTAAACGAGTATTGGATGAGTAGAGAAAATTTAAGCGTAAAAAGATGATTGAACAATTCTGGATTTTAGGAATCCTACAGAAAAATAATGAAAGTAACATTGTTGGTTGGGGAAGATTCAAGGCCTTGCCTTTAAAAGCGTTGAATATACGGATATGCCGATATACCCATGCCTGTATACATTCCTATTCAAATAATGCTATACATATATATATTCCAAAAAGGAGGAGGGTAATGGCAAATATGGAATTGCAAGTTCCAATAATAAATGCATATACAGGTATCCAAATACACATATGACCATATATTTGAAGGTCTATATATCTGAAAAAATAATAATATTTATTTGTATATTTTTAGATAAAAATATATGTTAAGCAATATTATTAGTAATATTTAGTTATTAATTTACATTAAAACAGTTCTTTACTTAACCAACTAGAGGCTAACTAACACTCTGGTTCCAATAGAATTCCGCTGTGCGCGGTCCTTGCAAGTTGTGTCTTTGTCCGACAAAAAACCGCTGGTTTTTTTTCTACCAAAAACGAACTTGCCCCTCCCATTTCCCTTCCTGTTTGACAGTTGTGTAATTTGGAGTGGAGAAGAAAAATCCTCGCAACTCGGATTTTAACAAAGAAAATCAAATGAGAAAAGCAACCCAAAATGACAGGGAAAAGGTCGTAACCATCCTGTTGAAAGCATTCAAAAAAAACAAAAGTGTCAACTACATTGCTGGTAAAGAAGAAGAGAAAATTCGCTATTTGATGGAGTATTCTTTTGAAAACTGCATTGATATGGGTGAAGTTTTTATTTCGGAGGATGGCAACGCTTGTGCTATGATACAGTTTCAGGATAAGAAAAAGTTCTCCTGGAAAAGTACATATCTGGATATACAGTTAATTCTAAAAACCATTGGGTTGGGAAATATTCCCAAAGCACTGGCTAGGGAATCCTTCATAAAAAAACATTATCCCAAAGAGCCTTTTACCTATTTATGGTTTGTTGGGGTAAGCCCGGAAAAGCAAAAAAATGGCTTTGGCACTAAGATCCTGGAGCATGTATTGGATTATTCCAAAACACTTGACCGTCCTGTTTACCTGGAAACATCTACAGAGAGCAATCTCCCCTGGTATCAGAAACACGGTTTGGAGATTTATACCGTCTCCGAAAAGTTTGGATTTCCATTTTACTTCCTGAAAACTGCCTAAAACATTATGACTGTTCTGAATACCGAAATCCACATTGTAACCTTAGTATTTGTTTTGTTGGAGGTGATGATGTTTTCCCATCAACTGGTTTTTTACCTCCAAAAGCCGAATGAGAAGAAGAGGAAATATTATCTAATTTTGCTTTTCCTCCTCATCCTTTACAATTTGGCCGGAGGACTTTTTCCAGATGAAGATTTACCTCTGTCAGTAACATTACAATACATTCTTGCCTATGGTGCTGGTTTCGGTATGGGAGCTTATTTTCCTTATTATTTTTACAGGGCTTTCAATATTACCCATTTAGAATTTCATGCCAAATACGGGGTGCTTATATTTTTGATCGTACCATTTGTGCTTTTCTTCTGTATATTATATCCCTTAGGAATAGACCTAAAGACGGTGATCTATGTGGGAATGATCATTCCGTTTTCCTATGCTTTTTACATGGTGTACAATATCCTTTGGGGCATTCGCCAACGCTACAAAACCCGAAAGGCCTCCTTTGATGCTATTCTATCTTACGTTGCTGTAGCTCCCTGGACATTGATGCCATTGTTGGCTTATTTGGAAGTAACACAGCTTACAGAAGTTTTATTAACAAATGGTGGCTTTCTGATAATCACAGTCCTGTATATCCGGAACATGGTCGAAGAAAATAAAAAAGACCTGGAAACGCTGAATCTTCTGCAAACCAAAAATGAAGATGAAATTTTCACCATTCGCTGTACCAAGCTTGGCTTGACAAAGCGTGAAATTGAAATCTGCGAATTGGTCCGGGAAGGTCATATATACAAGGATATAGCTGATACTTTGTTTATCTCAGAAAGAACCGTGAATAAGCATATGCAGAATATTTTCAAAAAAGCAGAGAGTAATAACAAGTTTGACCTATTGAATAAGATTACTAGAGGTGAAAGGACGGCTGAGGTGGGTTAATCAACTGGAAGTGTAAAAGTAATGGGGGTGACACAAATTGAATCATTTTATCCAACTTGGTTCACTATAATGAAAAAATAAGCCTAAGAAGTTTAAAACAAGTGTTTTATTGCCTGCTCCATCGTTTGATCAAGTGGAATCTGAACAAATACAAGAGCATTAAAGGAAGCAAGGTCAAGATCGTAAAATGGCTTAGACAAGTTACGAATTCATATCCAAGCATTTTCTATCATTGGAGACTGGGATACAAATTAGTCTAACTTAATGTATTATTAACCGACTGTATAATAAGAGCCGTATGAAATGCGGCAGCATTCGTGAATTCCGCTAAAGAAAATTAAATAAACAATTGAAAGATTCACGTATCCCCGTGGACCGGGATGAGCAGTTTAGGGGTAGGATTCCCCTTTACCTACTCGACTACCAACAGGCTTCTTATTACTTATTTACAAATTGTATTATTGAAAGGCTTAAAATTGCAAAACCGATTATTGCAATGACTATTTGGATGGATGTCCAATATTTAAATAGTCTAGATTTATGAACCCAACCAAACCTAAGTTTTAATTTTTCTCTTGCTGTTTTCCTATCTATAACTGTTTCTGGAAATTCTTTATGTATTTTCTCTCGGTATAAATTACTGCATGATAAATGCCATGAAAATCTTTCATAATGTTTCATGGAAAAAACATACCCGTAAATCCCGAGAATTGGAAGAATTGAAGAAAGTATTATTTTTTCAATTCCAACTTCCATTGAACCAATTACTGCAATTAAAATAGTGCAAATTGTCAATATTATATTGGTCATATTTGCTCTTTGTGATTCGTGATTAAGCATTGAGCTTTCATGACTTTTGTAAAACTCTAAGAGTATTTCATGTTTTGCCTCCATTAGTGATTTTTTATTTTTTTCTTATAAGTAACGTTAAGCATATGCAAAGCCCGTAGCGGAGCTAGGGTTTTGTATATACAGTGTGTGGGCCCAGCATGGGTATCTGGTATCGAAGATACCAAATTATTCCAGAGGGTGAAAACCTGTGCTAAAGCATTTACCGATTTCCATCGGTATCCCTTTTGTGCGAGAGTTCCTGGTAAAAACCGGGACGGGCTGTGTACCGAAGCATTAACATGGCGCTAAGCCTATACTATTTTTTCTTAGGAGAGGTTTGCCGTGAGGGGCGGTACATAGGGGAGGGGCACAGATTAGATATGTTAGAAAAAGTACTCAAACGTAAGAACCTCTACTAAATCTCCCGAATGGTGGGTGGATTCTGAATAAGTATAAAAGCTTCAAAGGAAGCAAGGTCAAAGCAGTAAAATGGCTTAGAAATGTTACTGTCTCTTATCCAAACCTTTTCTACCATTGGGGACTTGGATACAAATTAGTCTAACATAATGGACTATTAACCTACTGCATAATTAGAGCCTCATGAAATGCGCCAGCATTCGTGAATTCCGCTAAAGAAAATTAAATAAACAATTGGAGGGCCCCGTATTTCGTCTGATCATGATGAGTCGTTTAGGTGTGGGATTCCCCTTAACCTATTCTACTATGTATTTTTTATACATCTAGGTCTAGATTATGATTCAATTTGTGTTCAAAAATCTTTGTTGATGACTGATGATTTTTAGATGGGTCCCAAAGTATTTTTCCAGATGTAAAATCAAAATTTTTGCAGCTTCCTAAACCATCCGCCAGATATGATTTGTTTCCAAACGAAGGTTCAATTGTGATAATAGAATCTTTGACCTCTTCGATTACGTAATGTTGATCAAACACATCTGTTCTAATGGCGATGTTCTCCTGATTCAACTTAGACTGAACACTAGGGTAATAAATTGCCTCAACAGAGAATTGAGGATTGACGTGCATTAGTCTATTAGAGAAATATGAGCTAAACAGGTAATCTTGATGATTTTCACCAACATGTTTTGTGAATGAATCTGCAATGAATTGATTTAATTCCCTGACAATTTTTCGTGAAGGTTCAGAAAATATTTTGTTTACCTGTTCATCAAATTGCCGTATGATTTCAAATGTTCTTGGGTTAAACATCCCGTCTGTAGGCTGATTCATAAATATTGGAGCATAAGTCAGTTTATAATCATCCTTCAACTTCCATTTTGAGATTGTGATTAAATCACCAACTTTGGGAGCCATTTCCATCATCGCTGTTGGTTTCATGAATGTTCCATAAAGAACACTCGTTCCAGGGATGTTGCAGCGACCATACTTTTTAACCTTTTCAGGTGGAGGATATTTAAGAAAATTTAGATTATCAATCCTCTTATTCTTACCGATGACATTTTTGTTGATTGTTATTCGCTCAATAATTGGGAACCGACTTTTATTTTTGAGTGAAAAGAAAATTGGTAGAGTACTATCCAGAACCATTAAAAGCCATTTCTCGGTAACTCCGTTGATAACGCCCTCAGATAAATTCTTAAAATAGTCTAGTAAGCTGCTGAAGTTTTTAATTTGATCTTTAGGGAAGTTTATCATGTTGATGGGAAATTGAAAATAATGTCCTGCGAGTTTAGCGTTGTGGTGATATTCTCCCAGGTCTCAAGGTTAAAGTTTTGTCGGAATAATTATCTAACTAGTGTATCCAGTCTAGCCTTACAAAGAGATGCGCTATGACCCGCTGTATGTACTCAGCAAGGGCACCTGTGTCGAAGATACCAAATTATTCCAGAGGGTGAAAACCTGGACCGAAGCATTTATCGATTTCCATCGGTATTCCTTATGTGCGGGAGTTCCCAGTAAAAACCGGGATAGGCTGTATCCCGAAGAATTAGCAAGTAGCCCTGTTTTTCCACAGGTGTGGTTTGTCGGTATCCGTCCGATAAACTACATCTTTTAGTATTGAAGATCTGTTGCTAAACTTGTGTCATGAAAAGACAGACAGAAGGCAATATGCGTAAACTTTATCAGGAATGGTTATCCTCAGGGGTTAGTAAGTCAGAATTTGCCGACATGCATGGGATCGTTCGGACAACTTTTTATTATTGGACCAAAAAATTCAGCACACAGGAAGAAGAATCCACCGGAGGAAAAGGCTTTCAATTGCTAGATCCTGTTCCTTCTGTTGGTCGACATGGTCGCGTAATAGCCCATATTCATTACCCTTCAGGAGTCAGCCTGGAACTCTATGATGAGGTTTCACCTGAGTTTGTTAAAACCCTTCTTGGCTAACGAATGCTTGCCCTATCCTCTTCATGTCGTTGTTTTTTATTTGATAAACCCACCGATATGCGTTTTGGTATCAATGCCCTTTCTGGACTGGTACGTAACAAGCTGGGCTTTGATCCCATGAATGGAGATGTGTTCATTTTTATTGGCAAGCGAGGCAATCAAATCCGACTTTTACAATGGGACAAAGATAGTTTTGCCTTATTTATCAAAAAGCTGGAACGAGGTACTTTCGAACGTCCTATTCTCACCGGAACAGCCATTACGAGTACTCAACTCAGCTTCCTCTTACAGGGGGTAAGGCTAGAATCGGTGCGCTACAGAACCCGATACACACCCTTAAAAAGGGCATGAAAATAAACAGGTGAATTGAGTAAAAAAGTACCTTAAAACTACTTTAAACCTATTTTTTATGCTTATTTTTATGTCATGGAAAATGAGACAATCGACTACAAAAAGCTATATGAGCAAGAGCTCCAAGCCCATCAGGAGTCATTGTTGATCATCTCCGAAAAGGAAAGTGCAATAGCAGACCTACAGCATGAACTTGAAAAGTTTAGGGGGTATATTTTTGGCACCAAGAGTGAAAAGAGAACTTCTAATGTGGGACTAAATCAGATGGGGCTTTTCGAGCTAGGTACCACCCAAGCTGTACAAGAAGAGCTTTCTGAGTCTGTACCTACCACAGAGCAAAAAACCACTCCAAAGAAAAGAGCCAAGGGCACCTCTCGTATGAGCCTTCCCGAAGAGCTCAGAAGGGAAGAAGTGGTGATAGAGCCTTCAGAATCCACTGAAGGTTGTGTGCAGATAGGTCAGGAAGTAACCGAAGTATTGGAAGTAGTTCCCGCATCTTTTTATGTGAAACGTTATGTACGTCCAAAGTATGCAAAACCAAGCGGTGAGGGTATACTCATAGGCACCTTACCAGACAGAGTAATAGAAAAGGGAATACCTTCAGAATCAGTGATTTCCCAGCTTACCGTAGACAAATATGTCTACGGAATGCCATTACACAGGCAGCTGGATAAATACAGTAAGATGGGGGTAAGAATTCCTGCTTCAAGTGCCTCCGACTGGGTAATGAGAGGCTGGGAACAGCTCAAGCCACTCTGGGAATTGCTCAGTATGGTAGTCCTGAGCCAAAAATACCTACAGGTGGACGAAACGCCTATCAAGGTATTGGATAAAGATCACAAAAACGGTATTCATCAGGGATACATGTGGCTCTACCATGCACCGGTAGACCGCCTGGTACTCTTTGATTACAGAAGAGGCAGGGATCGATCGGGTCCCAAAGAAATGCTTTCTGACTTTAAAGGCATCATCCAAACGGATGGCTACAAAGTATATGATTCCCTTTATGGGAAACATGACACTATTCATTTAACATTTTGTATGGCACATGCCAGACGCAAGTTTGTTTAAGCAATCAAGGACAATGAAAAACATGCGAACCATGTTCTAAATGAGATGCAACTACTCTATAAGCTGGAAGCACAGATGAGAGAAAAGGGGCTTAACTACCTACAGAAAACGCAGGAGAGAAAAGAAAATGCCACTCCTGTACTTGAAAGATTAGGGCAATGGCTGGAAGAACACCAATACAGCCACAGACCAACAAGTCCAATGGGCAAGGCCATAGAATATACAAGGTCAAGATGGGCAGGACTGAGTGTTTATGCACTTCATGGGCAAATGGAAATAGACAATAACCTAGTAGAAAATGCCGTACGCCCACTGGCAATAGGTCGTAAAGCGTATCTATTTGCAGGATCGCACAAGGCTGCGGAGATGACAGCAGCAATGTATTCTTTCATGGCCAGCTGCAAAAAGAACAAAGTTAATGAGTTTGAATGGCTCAAGGACGTATTCGAAAGAATCCAGAGCCACAAGCAAAAAGATCTCTATCAACTACTACCCTCTAACTGGGAGAAATACAACGCTAAATAGTTCCTCAAAACATAAAAACCCACAACTCCAAATTAAACTATATGGGTTTGTCGGATGCTTACAATTATGCTTCTCCGAGAAATGCCAATTTTATTACAGATTTGGTATATGGTACGATTACACTAACAATGCATGAAGCAACTAGTGTTAAGGTTGGCCGATCCAACGGACTTTTGGACCGTTACGACTTTGATTTACAAGAAGGAAGGACTGGAAGAAATATTGCTACTTGGATCGGGTAAATAAAGTAGTAGGAAAAGGAACGGGATAGAGTATTTAATTATGGTACAGGTACATTAAAGAAAGACGTGTCTCGTATACTTGTCATAGCTAAGTTATTTGCCGTTTTATTTCTTTTTGAATATAATTTTGCTTTCATCGTTTTGGATGCCTCAATTCCGAAAATTGTCAAAACGGACAATGTCCAACTGATAAAAAAGGTTTGCACATTGCAAGCCATTTTTATCAGTTAATTGCGCTAAAAAGTCGAGGTGATTTTTAGAATTGAACAACTAAAATTTAAACGACAAATTTATTTAAGCTGGGCAACCCTCTCCAATGTAATGACACAGTCCGTTGTACTTTGAACCGTAAACCCATCTTCCACCTGTGCGCCAACAGCAAATTGGGAAGTATAATGTGATACTGTCTCCGGAAACCTTGTTGTTTAAACTTTTTGCGTCAAAACCTTCAGGAGTCTGTCCAGTTAGGTATAAGATTTTGATTGCAGTTTCGAGGTCTGAAACTCCTTTAATGGTTACTTCGATTTCGGAGAGTTTTTCAACTTCTCCTTCTTTGATTGATTTTTCCATAATTGATAATTTAATTAAACAATATTTATTTTAACAGGTTTATAAAGTTATTTGAATTATTTTCTATTCCATTTAATTATAGGTTAATGATTCAATTTTCTCGTTTGTAGAATGCGCTAAATTTTTGTTGTTTTTGTGTATGGTAGTTGCGTGTTTTAGCAACTAACTTAGTAAATAAAAACGTGCCAAAAAAAATTAGAAGGAATTATTAAAATAATACTTACCATAGTAATTTAATTATTTGTTGTGGTAAGGTTTTTGTATAAATGAGAATTTCACAAACGATAATAGTGGATAGGTAATGTAAATAATAATTAACCATTTGCGTTTAATATAATTATTTGTAAATTTATAAAAAAACATTTAATTATGGAAGAAATTAAACTTGATTTAGTTAGAGAACAAGATTTTATAATTGAAGAATCAGAATCTGAAATTTTTATAACTGGTACAGTGTTTACACTTCCATCATCGAAATCTGAAAGTTGGACTTCAAAGAGCTTGATAATTCAGGCATATGATCTTTCAATACTTGATAGTTTAATTCTTCCGTCCAAGAGTATATCAATTAACACTCGATTCTTAAGATGCCCAAATTCAATTGAAATTTCAGTAAAGGGAGATGATGCTAAAAATCACAAGGTAGCGGCTAATAACGGGAGGTCACCTGGAGCGCATGGATCACCTGGTTTAAAGGGAGGAAATGGTAATAACGGAGGGAACATTAATATTATATTAGAAAATTTTATTGGTGAAAAATTGACTTTGAATGCTTGTGGAGGAAATGGTTCTCATGGGCAAACTGGAGGAAATGGAGTAAAAGGTAAAAAAGGAAACAATGGTGCTGACGCTAGGAGAAGTACTGATGGAGAAAGTTCTGGATCGCAAGGAGGTAATGGTGGAAATGGTGGTAATGCAGGAATAGGAGGGGTAGGAGGACATGGGGGTAAATCTGGAGATATTTTTGTTTTTACAAATGAGAAAACTAAATCCGAAAAATTTGAAATAATTGTAAATGGTGGAAAGAAAGGGCTAGGTGGTAAACATGGAGATCCTGGAGAAAAAGGAGATCCAGGTGAAGGTGGCAGAGGAATGAAATGTACAGAATCGGCTGGCGAACGGGGTGCTAATCCAAATCAATAATTAAAAAAAAGAATTATGCAGTGTCACTTAACTAGTAGAGCAGCTAGCGGGAATTATGGGGAAAATGGTTTAGATAATTTTCCACCATCAATAAATGGGGAAATAGGAGCCAAAGGAGAATTTGATATTACGGAATTGAGTTATGATGATCAATTAAGTAAGTATTCTTATTCTTTTGTAAGGATGTTATTGCATGAGGCTGAAATTGATTATCTAAATGGAGAAATAAAAATAGCAGCTGAAAAATTATTATGGCTGAGTGATTTAGTTGAATCAGGTAAATCGCTTGCTAGGGAATCTGTGGATCTTGTCCAAAATTCAGAAGATCAATTTGATGAAAGTGAAGAAAGAGTCGCAGTACTTATGCGAAGAATCAATATTTTATTAATACAGTTGTCCCAGGGGGTAGATTATTATGGTCATTACCCGAATTTTGTACCTCTTACTTCTGTTTCTGTTTATGAAAACTCAATAGATGGGATGTTAGATTTGGCAACAGATATTGAAAAAGCATATAATGATTATGTCGATAAAGAACAAGATGATTTAACAAAGAAAGCTGCAATTAGAATTGCTATTGATAATCTAGAAAGCAAACAAGATATTATTTCATCTCAGTCAGTTCAATCAAAGGACGAGGTTTCAGAAACTAGAAAACAAGTTGTATTACTTCTTGAGGAAGAAATAATATTAGAAAGTAAAGTAAATGATGCAAAACGAGAGTTTCAGGATGCCGTGTCAAGAGAAGCTGCATGCGGATTTGAAGATGTGACTAAAGCCGCAATTGCAATTGCAGCGATTTACACTGGTGTAGGTGCAGTTGCTGGAGGAATGGCTGCGTTAGGAGAAATGCAAGGAATGATTGATAAAAAGGAAATAAAAGATACTTTTAAGGATCAGGCCAGTTATTTTGTAAAAGAATTTAAAGTCATTAATGGAGGGATTGATAAAATTAAAAATGGATATGCTTCAGTAAAAGAAACGCTAGAGAGAGAGAGAGATGGAGCAAAACTAATAATGGCTGAAGGGAATTTTGAAGAAGCTGTAAAAAAGTTTTACCACCTTAAGGAAGCTAAGGCATATTTAGCATTGATGCGACAATATTTGGGTGTAATTAAAACAAGAAATAATAAAATATTAGAAATAGACACTAAAATCACTAGGTTGTTAGAACTTGAATCTGAAAATGATCAGATTCAAACTGAAATTAGTGAAGTAGAAGGTAGGTTGGTTCAAGTTTTTAATCCCGTATTGGCAGAATATGTTGTGTTTTTTGAGAGAGCTGTCACAAGAATTAAATCAGATATATTAAAAGCTATTGTAATGGAGTTTAAGTCATTGCAATATTGGGGTTTAAAAAATAATTTGGTGCCAAAAAATTTAAAGGATAGATCTATCGGTCAACTTAAGGTGTTCCATATTTCATTTAAATCAAAGTTGCTAGATCTTATTGTTCAAAGAAACGGCGTGCCTCAGGATATTTCACCTGAACCACGAATTTTTCAGCGAAGTGAAATGAGACAAGAATTCGATGTTTTTGACAAAACGGGACGACTTACATTTACCATGTCTCCAGATGACCCAAAATTCAAGTACTACTCTAGAGTATTAATGAAAAATGTTAAGGTTAAATTTATATTTACTAGAAGATTATTGGATTCAACATTCGTGCTGTTAAGACACCATGGAAACCCAACATTTATTGATAAATCTGGTAATGAATTTAATTTTTCTCATCGAAGTAGAAACTCTTTTGATACTCTTAAAAAAGGCACTAATGAAGTTTCATTACATTTATTAGGAAATGGTGAGGATTACTATTTTTTGAGTCCATTTGCAACTTGGACATTTAGCATGGATTTTTCATTTGGTAGTGCTAGTGATTTAACGGAAGAAAAGAGTCTAAGAGAAAGAAAAAAGTTAAGTAAGATTTCAATGTATTTTGAGGGAGTTGCAGATTATAAATATAATATAGAATGATATATTTTATTAATCAATTTCATAATTAGAAGCTTTACGTCACTGATTGAAAACTATTATATAAAATTGTATTTGTAGTTGCAGTACAAAGAACCATTTAATTACAAAACTTTCCATATCCTAGTGGTGCTCCTGCATCTACTGCTTTTGAGTATCCTTTTTGTATGCCAGAGATACAACTTAGGAGTCCTGGGGGTAGGAATAAATGACTAAATAGTCATAACCTTTATCCAATTTAAAAGGTTCTCCAAATTCTTTTTTTTCCTTTTGATCCATAATATCTTTTTTTAAATTGCCATAACGTACGACTAAAGTGTACAGTGCACTTTAGTAGCCTTACAAAAATACCTTAATCTAACAGTTTTTTACGTTTTTGAAGGATTTTTTGGCAACATGCGTATAAATTTCCGTGGTTTTGCTGGAATTGTATCCCAACAATACTTATATATGGCGCAAATTTGTTCCCGCTTCAAGCAAATGCGTGGCAAAACTGTGGCGCAGTGTATGTGGCGTTATTTTTTTCTTTATCCCTACGAGTAAAGCTGCCTTATCCATTATTTTTTTCAGACTGGAAGATGAGTAGGGAACACCATTTAGGCCTTAAAGGAAAAATACTTTTAGCCTCCTCACCATATAATTTACGTAAATCCAATAGTACGAAGCGGTTTAATAAAGCATACCTATCCGTACCATTTTTTACATTTAACAACATATCCAAATACCTGTATAACCGTAAATTTCTATATACGCATACCTACGTATTCGCATAAAATAGCCCTTTTTACGTATTTCCTTCCTTATTTTTTTTCCTTCTCTTTGGGTCAGGCAATAATTAGCAAGAACCAGACAACCTAAAAAACATGAAGGATCCCCAGGAAAATAAAACACACAAAATCACCTTCAGGCTCAAAGAGCAAGAGGCAAAGTTCCTGGATGATTTTGCTGGAAGTGCAGGTATCTCCAGAAGTGATACACTCAGGAACCTGATCCGGAAAATCCAGGGAGATGCATCCATTATTAAGACAGACAAATTGCTTAATACCCTGTCTGACCTTGCAGCCGGGCAGGGCCGGGTCAACAACAATATCAACCAACTGGCCAAACATGCCAATCAATATCATAAGGTAAGTGACCTGGACCCCAAGGTATTTGTAAGGTTTAATACACTGCTATCCCGGTACCTTGACTTTCAGGAGGACATGAACAGTACTTTCCGAAAAATCTATAAATCCATCAGCTGATGACAGTCAAAATTCTATCATCCACCAGTACTTTCAAAGGGGTGTCCTACAACACCAACAAAATGCAGTCCGGTAAAGGTGAGCTGATGAAATTCAAAAATTTCGGTTACCTGCAATCGGCCCAAAAAGTAAGCCCTGCTGAAATGAAAACCTTTCTAAAAGCCCATTCTAATCGAAATACCAGGGTACAAAACAAACAATTTCATGCCATGATTTCTTGCAAGGAACGGGAATACAACAAGAAGGAACTTACCAAAATGGCAGAGAAGTGGCTGGAAAAAATGGGCTACGGCAATAATCCTTACTTGGTCGTATTTCATGGAGATACTAAAAACAACCATGTCCATATGGTCTCTTCCAGAATCGGCAAGGACGGCAAAAAGATTAACGACAGTATGGAAAGGATCAGGGCACAAAAATGCATGCTGGAGATCATGGAAAGGAATCCTGGGCTGGAATGCAGGAAGATTATTGATCAGTTAAAATCATTTTCATTTTCCACCCTCAATCAGGCCAAGTTATACCTGGAAACTCGGGGATACAACCTTCAGGAAAGAGAAGATAAATTGTTCCTGTATAAATTTGGACTGCTACAAGTCGAACTTTCCCTAAAGGAAATAAAGCAAAAGACCAATGCCTATACCATTGACAAGGCAAGAAAAAAGCAGCTCCATGCCTTGTTTGAAAAGTACAGGAAGGTTTACTGCAGCAAACCTGTTCCAATATTTGAACCGCTGAAAGGCAATCGCCTTGGTAAACCAAAGGGTTACAGGTCAGAAATGGCCGACTTTCTCAAGGAAAAATTTGGGATAGAAATGTTGTTTCATGGCAGGGATGGCAAGAATCCTTATGGCTATACGGTTATCGACCATAGCAGGAGAATCATCTTTAAGGGAGGTGAAATCTATCCGCTTAAAAACCTGAATCAGGAAGAAACCAGGGATAAGGTTAAAGTAATCAATTTCCTTTTTCCATCAGATATTCCTGCGTATAAAAGCATTATAGGAGCTTCAGATACCCTTTTCCGAATCAAACGTTTTCCGGAAAATACGGCTTACCGGTTGAAATTACTATCTGTTTTAGAAGATTACCCCAACCTCCAAACGGGCCTTGAGGAATTCAAATTACACCTACTGGTAAACGAAAAGCGCTTGTTTTTACTGGACCCTCAGGAGCGGTTTTTTATTCGGCTGGAAGCCATTCTGAAAAATATTGAATACAACAGATTTGCCAGACTTTGGGAAGTCCCTCTCCGAAATGGGACAGTACAAGCAGCTTATATCGAATCAGGTTCTGAATCAAGATTGCAATTACGAATACAAGCAGACAACAAAAAAACTTTACCCTTCACTTCGGATAATGAATATGCTGAACCAGACAGGGAAACAGTGGCCCCACTTTCCACTTTTAACCTGGACATCCATCAGGATGTGGACGATGAGGCAATGCATGGAAGGAGAAGGAACAAAGATAAAGACAACAAAAAGAGAAGCATCAGATAAAAACCAATGCATATGATAATTCTATTCGCAAACCAAAAAGGAGGAGTCGGTAAAAGTACCCTTTCGGTGCTATTTTCCAACTACCTAACCTTGGCCAAAAACAAAGCGGTTAAGGTCTATGACATGGACTTCCAACGGTCGCTTTACAACAAGGCCCAGGCTGCAGAAGTGATTGAAAACACGCCATTGTATCCCGTAGAGGCTGCCGAATTGTCTCAATTTAATGCCATACAAAAAAAGGACAACAAAAAAGAAAATCAGGTCAGCATCATTGACCTGGCGGGTAAAATGGATGATGACGAACTTGTTCCGGTATTCCAAAAATCGGACCTCATCCTATGCCCCTTCAGTTATGACGAATACTCCGTGTCCTCTACCATCGAGTTTTCCTTTGTAATCAAAAAAATTAACCCGAATGCTAAAATCATATTTATTCCCAATAGGGTGCGTAGCAGTGTGAAATACGAAACCATGAAATCGGTTCAGGACGCACTGAAAAATTTCGGGGCAGTCACCAGCAGCATTACTGAAAGGATAGATTTCCAGCGCATCACTACCTATGACATTCCTTCGAATATCATAGAGGTAATCGAACCTGTTTTTGAATCCATTTATAACGAATACATAGACCCGGCATGGCACAAGATGATTACATAAAAACACTGATGAGCAATTTCCGCCCCAATGGTCATACATCAGTGAAAAAGAACGGAAAGGAAAGAACCCTTCCTGCAAATAAACAGAATAAACCTGCTTCACTGGATAGGGATATAGACCTTTTGTTGGAGCAGGTCAGGGACCTGAAAATTGATGGTGACAAAAAGCGGCTGATCAAAATCGATGAGAAAAGTGAGGAAATTCTGAAAGTGATGTACCCGGTATTTTCCGTGGATGTAACACGATTTATCAATTTTCTTTTGACCCGCTTCTTTCAGGACCATCCGGAACTGATAGACGAGATCAGAAAATCATTTAAAAAACTCTAACATGAACTGGACTGAATTTATAAAATTTTTGGCATCTGGATACCTGCTTTATTATGGGGTACTGGTGGTGCTTGACCTACTAAAACCCCAAAAGGGAATCTTTCACAGGGGAAATGAAGACTTGCTGGAATTTCCAGAGGAAACCCAAACTACCATTATTGATGAAGAAGCATTTCAAAGTGAGGATTCCCTTAAAGCAACTGAAAGGTCAGAAGATCAGGAAAACCAGCAATGGAAACTCTATGGGGAAAATGTCAATGTATCCACAGGAGGAGTAAGCAGCATGACAGAACTGTTTAGGCTGGCACAGGATGAAATGATAGAGGTGAAGAAAAATCTTGTCTACTGAAATGAAAAGCTTGTCCCTCATACTGATGGTCACCTTAATTTTTTCTGTCGGCGGTTTGGAAGTGACAGCCCAAACACCCCCGGGCCTCTCCGAGATCAACGAAGGAAAAAACCTAATGGCCCAAAACTTTCGGGCACTCTCTCGTGCGGTGCTGATCCTGGGGGCCCTCTTTGGCCTCCTGGGCGGATTGAGGATATATAACAACTGGCAAATGGGCAGGCGAAACATCGATATCGAGGTAGCAGGATGGTTTGGGGCCTGTATATTTCTTTCGGTATTGGGAGTCTTCTTAAGTGCCCTTTACCAGGTACCCATTGCCTAAAAAAGATCAATCAATTTTAAATCATAAAAAACAATCCATTTAAATCAACTAATCATGAATAAAAACAACAAAAAAGCTATCGGAACCCTTGCATTGGTACTCATTGGCCTGGCCCAGTCAAAAGCCCAGGGAGTACAGGGGATTACAGCAGCAGAATCCTCCCTTATTGGTTATGTAGATCCTGTGGCTTCTCTTTGCCTGGTTATTGGCGCCGTAGTAGGAATCATCGGCGGCGTAAGGGTCTATATCAAATGGAATAGCGGAGATCAGGACATCAACAAAGAGCTGATGGGCTGGGGAGGATCCTGCTTGTTTATGGTATTGGTGAGCGTAGTCATTAAGGCCTTTTTCGGAGTTTGATGAGCAAGCGGTTTCCCATATACAAAGGACTCCAAAAACCCCTGATGTACAAAGGATTTCAGGGCAAATTCATCGGCTGGGGCATTTCATCCCTGGTGATGGGCCTGGTCCTGGGAGGGGTGATCGGAAGCTTTACCAATATGGTTTTCGGCGGATTGCTCACCATCAGTACCATTATAGGTGGCCTTTATTTTACCAGCCTAAAACAGAAAAAAGGCCTGCACAATAAAACACGAAATCAAGGAGTGTTTCTACACCCTACCGACCTTAAGTGAATTAATTATGCCAAAGCGCAAAAAGACAGCCTTTAAGTTACCCTATATCGGGATAGATCATAGCAATGGATACGATGTGCTATACAATGAAAAAGGTGAATTTGGGGTAGTTCTGGGAGTGAAAAACCCGGTCCTGCAGTATGCTGCTGATCCGGGAAACTATGACAACTTTCACCAACTTTACGTCAATGCGATCAAAATTCTTGGGGAAGGATACA
Organism: Cyclobacterium sp. 1_MG-2023; assembly: GCF_030546805.1. Taxonomy (GTDB): domain Bacteria; phylum Bacteroidota; class Bacteroidia; order Cytophagales; family Cyclobacteriaceae; genus Cyclobacterium. Next base: position 465,270 of record NZ_JAUOPC010000003.1, read on the forward strand.
TCGTACAAAAACAGGACATTCTGAGCAGAAAAAAATTCAACCCTAATTCCACTGGAGAATACCTGCAAAGGAAATACGATGAGCATTTTAGAGGTCGGGTTTACACCTCCCATCAGACGCTTTTGGTGATTACAAGAAGAGCAAAAACCGGTTTTTACACTTACAGCCAGAAACAGATAAATGATTTCACACAATCCATAGACAAAGTAGCAGACCTCTTTGTTCGAAGCCAGTTACCTGTAAATGCGCTGAATCAAAATCAGATCAATCGGTACATCAGGCAGATTCTTTCAATGAATTTTTATGATAAAGAGCTTTGCCTGAACAATCTGCTTGCAGGAGATGAACAGCTTGAAATGGGGGATACAGCAGTCCGCTCTATCAGTTTGGTCAACACAGACACCATCGACCTGCCCCAAGTGGTGGATACCCATATGGAAAGGTCAGACAAGGAAAGTTTGAAAGGTTTTCCGATCGATAATATGGGGTTTTTGTTTTCTGTTCCGCATTTTAAAACCATTATTTACAATCAGGTGATTGAAATTGTACCTCAGACCAGCACCCAAAGGAAATTGGAACTGAAACGAAAAAGGCATTCAGGAATTCCTGATTCGGCCAACAATATGTGTGTGGAAGACATTGACCAATTATTGGAAGACATCGCAAGAAACAATCAGTTGCTGGTCAATTCTCATTTTAACATTCTGGTGTCCGGAGAAAAAGAGTTGATTCAGGGAACCTCTAATTTTATTGAGTCTTCCCTTTTACAACAGGGGATTATTCCGTCAAAAAATGCTTACAATCAACTGGAATTGTTCAGAACCGTTTTGCCCTGCAACACTACAGAACTGAAACCATACGATTTTTTCCTGACCACCTCAGATGCAGCCTTGTGCTTCTTCTTTAAGGAATCCATGAGTGAGGATGAGATCAGTAATTTTCAAATCAGGCTAACGGACCGACAGGGCATTCCGGTAAAGATTGATCCCGCAGACTTGCCCATGCAGACCAACCGGATCAATAACAGAAATAAATTTGTCTTGGGACCCTCTGGATCAGGGAAATCATTTTTTATGAATGCGCTGGTAGAACAGTACTGCATGTACAATAAAAGTGAAACACCAAGGTGGCTGATGGACGTGGTTATCGTGGATACTGGTCATTCCTATTCCGGTCTTTGTGCCTATTATGGGGGCAAATACATTACCTATTCAGAAAAGAATCCCATTACCACCAATCCATTTGCCATTACCAGGGAAGAATACAACATCGAAAAAAAGGATGCCCTGCTTACCTTGATTAGTGTACTGTGGAAGTCCGCGGAAGGTAAGATCTCCCAGGTAGAATCCGATGTAATCTCCAATACCATTTCAGCTTACTTTCAGGTGTATTTTGATGAGGTATCAAAAATTGACCGCCCTTGTTTTAATAGCTTTTATGAATTTGCACTGACATTCATTCCTGAATTGATTCAAAAGGAAAATATTCCTTTCAATATAGATGAGTTCAGGTTTGTGCTCAAGAAATTTTACAAAGGAGGGGAGTATGGTAGCCTATTGAATGAAGAGGTAGATCAGTCCTTGTTTAGAGAAGCATTTATCGTTTTTGAAATAGATTCCATCAAGGAGCACAAGGTGCTGTTCCCTATTGTCACCTTGATTATCATGGATGTATTCATTCAAAAAATGCGGTTTCGGAGCAAGCAGCGGAAAGCACTCATCATTGAAGAAGCCTGGAAAGCCATCGCCTCACCACTTATGGCCAACTATATTCTTTACCTGTACAAGACGGTCCGGAAATTCTGGGGAGAAGCCATTGTAGTGACCCAGGAGTTGGGCGACATCATAGGAAACACCGTGGTAAAAGACAGCATTGTAAACAATTCAGATACCATCATTTTGCTGGACCAGGCAAAATTCAAAGATCATTATGATGAAATAGCCTCCCTGCTTTCAATCAATGAGCATGAAAGGAAAAAGATTTTTACCATCAACCAGTTTGACAACACGGAAGGTCGGGGCAGATTCAAGGAGGTTTACATCCGAAGAGGGGCAAGCGGAGAGGTATATGGCGTAGAAGTATCCCTGCAACAGTATTTGACCTATACCACTGAAAAGCCGGAAAAGGCAGCTGTGGAAATCTATACAGATCGCTTTGGTAGCTATCAGGAGGGCTTGGATCACTTTGTAAGGGATTATGAAAATTCAAAAATGGAATTGAACCGTTTTTTCTCTCTGGTCAACCAATTGGGAATTCCTTATGCAGAAAAAAAAGAATTTACTGACTAAACAATTACAGCATGAAAACTTTGACATTTCTTTTGTTCATTTTCACCAGCGGATGGTTGGAGGCGCAAGTTTATGTTGATCCGGCTGTTTCGGGAGCGCAGGCTACCCATGCAGCCGTGATTAACAACCAACTCAACAAGACCAATGAAAGACTGACTTTAATAGAAAAAGGTCAACTGGCTGTCACTGGAAAACTTTCCGTGGTGAATACCCTACAGGAAAAGCTTTATGCGGGATTGACCGAAGTGAGTGCTATCCTTACCAACCTAGCCAATGTGAGGGAGATTGCACGAATTGCGAGTGGCATTTCCGGAGATGTCAGGGACATCATGGAGCTGGCCAAAGAAAATCCCGAATTTATTGTTTTCGCAGAGCAGAACGCCACAATGTTTCAGCAAAGAGCTACTGCATTGGCTTTGGAAGTACAGCAATTTGCACTCAAAGGAGGCAAGGAAAATCTAATGGATGCAGGGGAACGAGCAAAAATCCTCAATACTATTTTAAATGAACTACTGATCCTGAGGTCTTACTCTTATGGAATGTACCGTTCCATGCATTTTGCAAGCATGAGGGGGCTTTTCAATTCACTAAATCCTTTTCAGGGCTATATAGAAATGGACCTTGCCATAATGGATGATATCCTTAGAAAAAGAGAAACCCTTAACCGATAAGCCATGAAAGTCCTCCTGATCGTATTGGCACTTTCCTTCTCTTTCCCTGTGGCAGCACAGGTCAATATTGCCCTGCTGCATCAGTTGGTAGAAGACTCCAAAAATGAACACGAAAAGCAATCCGAAGCGAAGGCCAATCAAGCAAGAAACACCATTAATGAAGAAGTGAATAGAAACCTGATGGGCCAGGTCAAGGAAAAATATCGGGCAGTTCAGGAGCGATTTGCTAAGCTTCAGCTATTGGTGGAAGCTGTTGGTCTTGCCGTGTCGGCAAATCCACTTTTAAGAGCTATCATTGACCATCAGGAGCAAATTGTTTTTTATTGCCAAAGTGATCCTTTGGTAATTCCCCTGGCATTAGAAACAGAAAAGCTATTCGTCAAGCATTCCTATTCCCTGATGAATTACCTGATAGGCTTAATGGCTTCTATTGGGGACCTCAATAAAATGAAGGTTTCCGATAGGCGCTTGTTATTGCAGCACGTTTTGCATGAGCTGAGGTCAATCAATAGACTCTCTCTGGCTACCTCTAAAAGTTTGGAGTCCTATATCCGTCAGAAATCAGGAGGGAATCCCTATCCCGAATTCCTTTTGGAAGGCTCAGAAACAGTAGATGAAATATTGAAAAACGCTCAACTGATAAAAAAATGAAACAACTTCTGATCTTCTTTCTTTTGGCTAATTCCTTTCCGCTGTCAGCTCAAACGGTGGTATTTGACCGTGAGCATTTTTTGATTGTAAACGAAAATGCTGCCATCAGAAATGTATCAGAAATTGGCTACCAGGAAAGCCTTACGAGAATTCAGGAAAATACCGATGACATTGGCTTGAATGTGTCCAGCCTTGCACTGGTAGAAACCATGATTTACCGGTCCTTGGGCCAGGTAAATGAAGGGCTGAAGGATGCCATTCAGGTAAAACAGATAGGGAAGACGTTGCAAAGAATCTATTCTTTAAGCGATGAAACCATGACCATTGCTTCTAAGAACCCTGTTCTACTCCTTTTTGCTGAAGCCTATATTCGCCAAGCAAAGGAAAGAAGTTTTTTACTGGTATCAGAGGTTTCGGCTTTTGTTCTGGCTGAAGGCAAAAATTTACTGATTAACCTCAATGTGAGGGATCAATTGTTGGTGAAAATCCAGAATGAAATTGACCTCATTGCCAGCTACCTTCTGGCAGTGAGAAATTCCATGTATTGGGCAAATATCAATGGTGTACTAAAAAGACTTAATCCTTACCAGGCAGATATCGATCAGAACCTAAATCTAGTCAACCAAATCCTTATCCATAAACAAAGCCTTCGATGAATAAGAAAAGAAAAATTAAAATATTAATCCTTGGACTATTCTTACTTAATATGACTATAGCTATAGCACAGACACCAATTCAGGACAAAGCGGTTGTTGCACAACAGGAAAGGATGGTATTCAAGCAATGGGATGAAGACCGTTTCCTTCCCGGTCCTAAGCGCTTTCTGGGTATTCCTACGAATTCCAATTGGTTTTTAACCTGGGCCTTGCATCCCGATTATCCCGATCTGGACAGAAGACCTCTTTCTACTTCCGGGGAGCAGACCCAAAGACTTGGATTGGCCGCTGCCATGAAAATCTCCTCAGATTATTACAAACAGCAAGCTGATACGGTTAAAAATATGGCACTTCGGGAGATAAAGCGCATATCCGGTGCCTTGTCAGGATCAGACCCATTGTACTTACTCTATTACAAAAATGAGCTCGCTCCGCTTGACAATATTGAAACCCATGCTTTCCAAAACAGTGCCACAGAGGTAAAGGAATATATGCTTCAAAATGGTGCATATGACTGGTACCTGGAAAGGATGAATAGTCTTGAAGAAAGGTACGGGTTTGCAAAAACGCAAGATATGGAAAGAGGGCAACGAATGCTTATGTACCACAGGATTTTATTGGATCTGAGGAAACTCCAAAGCAACTGGGAGTACAAATTGGCCCTATCACAGAAAATGCTGGCTTTCCGGAATAGCATGATAAAAAGGCAAAACAGCAAAGGACAATTATTGGAGCAAGCAGATCAAGAGGAAGAAATCCTTTCTGGAATTTTACAAAGAAGAATCATACTGCGATGAAAAAAACTGGAACCACACACATTTTTATCCTTTTGATGCTACCCATGGCACATGGCCAGGTACCCGTTCCCCCAGAAGAGTACAAGGAAGCCATTTCCTTTCTACAGGGAAATGGTGTATATGATCGAGGAGTCATGCGTTTTTTTGAAGGAATGCGCGATTATGCCTATTCTCATTTTGGACCATTTATACAGGATGCCCAGGCCCTGGCCTGCATTTTTATGCTGATTTTCTTTTCGATTAAATCTTATGAAATGATGGTGGGGGATAAGAAAATGGAAATCATGCCACTTTTGAGACCATTTGGCTTGTTGATGCTGACCATGTGGTGGGGCATGTTCTGTAGGATAATTGCTTTTCCCACCGACCTGATTTCCGCAAAAACAGAAGCCATGTTTTCTACCCAAAACGAACGGATCAATGCCTTAAGGCTGGACCGTGCGGTGTATATTATTCAGGTGGCTGACAAAATGGTTGAATACCAGGCAACCACTGAATTGGCATCCCAACAAGCCGAGGAAGCAGACAAAGGCCTGGGTACAGTGATGGTGGATGGGGTCAAAGGCTTTTTTACCGACAATGTATATGGCCCGCTGGTACAGATGAAAATTAGGATGCAGACCAATATGCAGCTATTGGTCACCCAGTTGCTGGAATTATTGGCCATCTGGATTTTAAGAATCTGTGTCTATTTTGTTTTTTTCATTCAAATCATCTATTCAACAATTCTGGTGATTTTGGGTCCCTTTTCATTGGCCGTAAGCGTGTTGCCGGCCTTTCGGGATGCCTTTACCACATGGATTGCCCGTTTTGTAGCAGTCAATCTGTATGTGGGCATTGCCTATCTGGTTTTATACGTGTGTGGGTTGATGCAGGAATATGCGTTTCTACAGGAAATTCAGAAATATGAAGCACTGCTGGATACCTCCGGTGGAGATGAAGTTTTGTCCAAATTGGCATGGATGGCAGGAAATGGCATTCTTTCCTTTGGCTTGGTCATCGTAAGTTTTTTGGTGGGAGCAATCGCTATCACCACAGTACCCTCCATCTCCACCTGGATCATCAGTACCTCGGGTGTTACCTCAGCTTCCGCCACTATGGGAAGGACGGGTTCCACTCTTAGCAGAACGGCTTCCCGGATGTCAGTTAGAGGGATTTTAGGAAAATAAATTTCAATACCATGATCATTAAAAACATAGAATCGAAAATTAAACTAGCTACTTATTTGTCCTTAGGGAGCTTTATTACTGCCGTTATAATCTGTATTGGAGTTTCATTTTTTGCTTACAAGCAAGTGTCCAATGCAAGGCAATCCATTTATATCCTGGACAACAATATCCCCATTCTGGCCAAACAGACAAATATGCAAATGAACAGGGCTGCCGAATACAGGGCAGCAGTGGACCTGTTTCACAGCCTGTTTTTCTCGCTGACTCCGGATGACAAACACATTGAATACCAAATGAAAAAGGCCATGTACCTGGCAGATGAATCAGGTGTGCTGCAATACAACAACCTGAAAGAAAGGGGCTATTTTAATTCCATTCTCAGTTCCAGTTCGGTACTGACCCTACAGACGGATTCCATTGCCCTGGAACCCAGCAATAAATTTACTTTCTATGGCAAGCAGAAAATCGAAAGGAGAAGTGCCACAATCACCAGGTCCCTGATTACAGAAGGGTATTTGATGGATATCCCAAGATCAGAAAACAACAGCCATGGAGTTTTGATCACCAATTGGAAAACACTGGAAAACAAAGACCTAAGCCATGTTTCGAAAAACACCTTCTAAGAATAAAACGCTCTTCACAGAAATAAGAAAGGAGTTCAGTACCCTGCATGATAGGGGAAGAAAACGCATCAGTAAAATATTGGATAAGTATCCCAAACAATGCTTTTCGGGGATGGTGTTCAGCCTTCTTGTTTCTGCTTTGCTCGCTTTTTTCATCCTGCCTTTTAATGGTTCTAAACAACCGGAACCACGCCAACTTATGGAGGAGGCTAAAGTACTGGGATCCGGAGTAGCTGATGAAGTTTCTGCGCTTTTTAAAATTGGTAATGAGGCAAAGAGAATAGGGCAGCTAAAGCATGAAGTAGAAAGAATAATTGCTCAGGAAAAAATTAATGTACAAGACAGCATTTTTCTTGAAAATGCCATTTCTGAACTTGAAAAGTATCAAAAATTAAACTCAAAAGACCATGAAGATTGACTTCAAACAACCAAAATATATCTTGCCGCTGATACTGTTGCCCTTTATGCTTTTGCTGAATTCTGGCATGCAGTCTTTTTATAGCGAAGAAGAAAAGGAAGATGACAGTGGAAAAGCAGACCTGCAGGAAAGTGTAGGAAAGGTTTCTGATCAGGTTCGAAACCGGGGTATCGATGGCAAACTCGATGCATTCAGGTCCAGATACAAAAGAGCGGATGGGTACACAGCCATCAAAAACATGAGGGTTGAAGTCGAACAGGAAGATGAAATCCTTTCCCAATACAATGAAGCAGAAAAAAGGATGCTGGATTCCATTGATTTGGCTTTAAAAAACACCCTTAACCAACCTGGTCCACAAATAGAAAGTAGACCAGCGTCTGATTTGGAAGTCAAAAAGAATCCTTCTGCCCAAACCGACGAAGATGAACTTATTCTTCAGGCAATTAATCAAATGGAAAGCCAACAGGATACCAAAGAGGAGCCAAGGTATGCCGATCCCATGGACCTTTTTCGGGCTCAAATGGCCCTTGTGGATTCCATCTCAAAAGCCAATGATCCAGCACTTCAAGTTGCTGAAACCGAAATTGAAAGGGAGACCCAAGTTCCCCAAAAACCCAGGCTAAAGGTTTCCAAGACCAGCCATACAGATAAACATTTCAATACCGTAAGGAAAGTTTCCCAAAGTTCTTTCATCCAGGCAATCGTTGATCAGGAAATCCGCAAAGGTACTTTGGGGGAAAGAATCAGGATCCGCTTACTGGAAGATATTCAGATCGGTGCAAGGGAACTTCCTAAAGGGACCTACCTCTATGCTTGGATCAGTGGCTATGAGGCACAACGAGTAAAATTGACTGTCAGCAGTGTGATGGTTGGAAATGAAATTTTACCCATTGCCTTAAATATCTATGATCAAGACGGCATGGAAGGGCTGTATGTACCTGCCAGTTCCTTTAGGGAATTTTCAAAAGACCTCGGAGGCAATGTTACAGGAGGGATGAACCTTCAGATGAATCAAGGAGCCTCTTCCATGAATCAAATGTACTTGTCCGCCCTTCAAAAAGTTTTTACCTCCAGTTCCCAGGCCATGTCCAAACGGATTCGGCAAAACAAGGCCAACTTAAAATATGGCACTGTCATCTATCTTATTGATCCGGAACAATTGAACCCGGACATTCTTTCAAACTAAAACCCATAATGATATGAAAAGATTAATCATAATAATGTGCCTTTGCAACCTATTGGGCTTTGCAACAATTGCCCAGGAAAATGGTGCTAACCATTCCCATTCCAATAGAGAAAAGTTATACATCCGAGAAAACATAACCCTCCATTTTAATTCTCCCGAACCGATACAGTATGTAGATATTTCCAGCGAAGGACTGGTGGGTGATTTGCCTTTGGACAATGTTTTCCGTATTAAAATGCAGGAAATCAGTGCAGCAGACAATATGGAATCTAAGCAGAATCTTGGAGTAGTGACCATTGTCGGCCAGAAGTTCATAGCCCAATATGAAGTGCAATATGCTTCAGGCAATCAGGATTTGCCCACATTGCTAGAAATCACCCCTGAAAACATGAGTCCTTTAGGTATTGGGCTGGTACCGCTTACTCAAAATGAATTGAGAGAGTTTTCTATGGATGCCTATAAGAGAAAAGAGGATGAAACTGGCCTTTACAATTCCCAATATGGCATCACTGGCAATGTCAACCATATCCATACCCTGGATGATTACATTTTTCTGGACATTACCTACACCAATGAAACCAATCTGAAATTTGATGTTGACCAGATCAGGTTTAGAGTAGAAGACAAAAAAATAGCTAAGGCTACCAATGTACAGTCCATAGAAATGGAGCCTGTATTTACCCTTTTTGAAAAGGAAAACTTCAAACGGAAGTATCGAAACATTTATGTGTTGGAAAAATTTTCCTTTCCCAATAACAAGGTGCTTTCCATAGAACTAACCGAAAAACAATTGTCCGGAAGAAATTTGATACTTGAAATCGATTATTTCGACCTACTGAGTGCAGACACTTTATAGGAATTCCTTTAACAGTGTGATTAGTATCTATTAGAGGTCTGATCAAAAGTAGATTGTAAATGAGGAATCGCCAGATAGGGTAGAACTGCATGCCCTTCAATTCCTTAATCTACTTCCTATAAACCAGGTGCATTTTAGCTCCCTTAATACGGTTTTGGGATTTATAAAAGTGAATGAAATTGGGGACTGAAATCAGACATTGCCTATCAACAAGGCGCAACGGGCCATTGTGATGTTAGTTTATGTTATCTAAAAACCTGAAATAAATGGAACAGAAAAGACAATTGGAAAAGCTCCATGGATTGATCCAGTTTATGGTCTACAGCATGGTTTTCCTTGAAATATTTCTCTTTATCTATAGCCATAAGTTGCTGTTGGAGGAAGGAGTGGGCAGCCAGCTTGTGCCCCTTGTAGATAAATTGATGAATTTACCTATTTATCAAAATCTTCTTTACAGTAAATTGGCCATTTTATTGGTCCTCTTTTTGGCAGCCATTGGTACCCTTTCAAAAAAGGAATTGAATCTAAATCCCAAGAAGCAAATTGTATTTCCTATGATTTTAGGGTTTGGTTTTTTCTTTGGCTCACTGTTTTTCTATTCCATTGAAACCAAAGCCATAATCTTACCTTATACCAGCTGGCCTGATCTAGCCTTTGGCATTTCATCCCTGCTGGGAGCGGTATTGATCCATACCTCTTTAGACAATGTTTCCAAACTGATCAAGAGTGGACTGGGAAAAGATGAATGGAACATTGAAGGTGAGTCTTTTATGCAGGAGAAGGAAAAAATTAATACGCCCTACTCGGTCAATATACCCATGCAGTTTTATTATAAAAAGCGGATTCGGAATGGTTGGATCAATATTGTCAATCCTTTCAGAGGTACCCTGCTGATTGGAACCCCTGGAAGTGGTAAGTCATACAGTGTGGTAAATCCTTTCATCCGACAAATGATAGCCAAAGGCTATACCATGTGTCTTTATGACTTTAAATTTCCGGATTTGGGGCAGATTGCTTATCATCATTATTTATTGGCCAAACAGAATGGAAAAATCCAAAACCATAGATTTTTGGTAGTGAATATGGATCAGGTAGAGTATTCTAAGCGGATCAATCCTCTGAAACCTGAATACCTCCAAACTCTGGCGGATGCTTCAGAGACTGCAGAAGCCATTGTAGAATCCCTACAGAAAACGGAATCTTCCGGTGGTTCAGATAAATTTTTCACCCAATCCGCTGTCAATTTCTTGGCCTCAGCCATTTATTTTGTTTCAAGGCATCAAGAAGGTAAATACTCAACTTTTGCACACCTCCTTGCTTTTTTAAATAGGACTTATGAAGAAATATTTACCTGTTTATCGACATTACCGGAACTGGAATCTTTGCTGAGTCCATTTCGAAGTGCCCTGGAGAAAAGAGCCTTTGAGCAATTGGAAGGTCAGGTGGGTACTTTGAAAATCTTTATCTCCAGATTGAATACTAAAGAAACAGCTTGGGTGTTTTCCGGAGATGATTTTGATCTGAAAATTTCAGATCCCAAATCTCCGGCCATATTGGTGCTGGCCAACAGTCCATCCACCCAAAACATCAATTCCACTTGTTATTCTGTGATTGTAAACCGACTGACACGCCTGATCAATACCAAAGGCAATTTGCCTGTAGCCATTGTGGCAGATGAAGCACCAACCCTTTATATCCATCGGGTGGAGAATTTGATTTCTACCGCCAGAAGCAATAAGGTAGCTGTGTTATTGGGTTTGCAAGAACTTCCTCAGCTGAAGCAACTTCAGGGCAAGGATACCGCCACCACCATGACAGCCGTAATCGGCAATGTGTTGAGCGGATCAGTGCGGAACAAGGAAACGCTGGAATGGCTTGAACGGATGTTTGGAAAACGAAAACAACTGGGAGAAAGTGTTTCTATTGACCGTACCAAAACATCCATTTCATTGAGTGAAAAATACGATCCCCTGATCCCAGCAGGAAAAATTGCCGGTATGCAGACAGGAGAGCTGGTGGGGCTATTGGCGGCTGATGCCGGTAAATTCAATGGCAGCTATAAAACCTCCAATATTCACTGCAGGGCTAATCTTGACCCTCAGGAAATAAAACACGAGGAAAGAAATTACCGACCCATTCCGAAATGCTATGACTTTAATGGAAAAAAAGAACAAGTGTTGACCCAGAATTTTATGCGGGTCAGGGAAGAAGTAGAGAACATTATCGATTACTATACCGCATCTGTTTAAGTAAATTAAACTATATAAAATATACCTATTATGAAATCAAAAGAAGGAAAAACAATGCAGTCTTTAATGAGAAAACTGGACCGCCTTGAGTCAGAAAAGCAAGTTGAATTGACTCATGAGGAGGCCCGATTGTATCAGGTTGATTCACAGGATGAACTTCCCTTGGAAGACCACCTTGAACCCGCTAATCCTCTCGATAATGGCAGCTGAAACCAAAAAAATGCACGAAGCTGTGGCAGAGAAAATCATTGCCCTACTGAAAGAAGGAACGGCTCCCTGGCAGCTACCTTGGGAAAAATCGACAGCAGCATTTGATAAGCCGCAAAATGCAGTCACCGATAAAGCCTATAGAGGTTTAAACGCTTTATACCTTCAACTTTTTTCTCCCTTTGAAGATCCCCGATGGGCTACCTTCAAACAAGCCCAGTCTCAGGGTTGGCAGGTACAAAAGGGAGCAAAAGGAATGGCCATCAACTTTGTCAAAACCCATCAGTATTATCCAAAAAAAGATGAGCAGGGCAAACAGGTATTGGATGAAAACGGGAAGCCTGTCAAGGTACGTAGGACATTGAATCCTCCCTTGGTTACCAAAGCCTGGGTTTTTAACGCCGAACAGATCAAGGGGGTCCCACCGATAGCAAAAAGCCAGAAGATTAGTCAATGGGAAAAACTGAACAGGGTAGAAGGTCTGGTAAAAAACACCGGTGCCAGCATTGCACATGTCCATGGAAATAGCGCCTATTATTCCCCTCTGGGGGATAATATTAGAATGCCCGAAAAGACACAGTTTAAATCTTCCGACAGGTATTATGCCACGCTTCTACATGAGCTGGGTCATTGGACAGGGCATAAGAACCGGTTGGATCGGAGTATTATGAACAGTTTTGGTACACAAGAATACGCTAGAGAGGAACTAAGAGCTGAAATCGCCAGTATGATGTTGGGATCCGAGCTGCAGATTGGTCATGATCCTGGACAACACTTGGCCTATGTGGACAGCTGGATTAAAATCCTTACCGAGAAACCCTTTGAAATCCATCAGGCAGCTTCAGATTCCCAAAAGATCATGGATTACCTGATGACCTTCGATAGAAAAAAAGAATTGAAGCAGGTTGCTTCGAAAAGCTCCACATCGGATGCTGAGCCTGTCGAAGTACCCGATGTGGAGCGGATACCAGAATTGTCCCACCAACCGGAAGTTAAATATCAAAAACAAGAAATGGAAACCACTTTAAAATTTGGAAGATGATGAAGGAAAAAACATTACCTATGAATGACCTGAAAATATTTGGGATTTATAAAGATGGAAAATTTACCATTCCTAAAGAACAGGTACAAGCGTTGCAGGAAGGTAAAATGACGGATGTAGTAGCGCTGAAAAACCTAAAAGGAAAAGATATACAAATAGACAACCTTCCAGCCAGGCTCTCCATAGTAAGAGGAGATGATGGAAATCCTTCTTTAAGAATAGATCCGGTGTACAAGTCCCCCAATTCTCATCCACAACTCTCTACAGAGGAAAAGGAGCGACTTATCAAGGCAGAGATTGCCAATATTCGTAAAAACTATGTAGACAAAAATGGGAATGTAAGGACGGAAATCATTGCTTATGATAAAGATACCAAGCAGTTTATGAGCTATGATCCCAGGGCGGTAAAGGCACCTGAAGCCATTAACGATCAGAAACTGACTTCAGAGCAAAAACGGAAATACAAGGAGGGGGAAATGGTGGAATTGCCTGATGGTACCCAATTCCAGTTTTCCACTACCGATCGAAAAGGCATACGCTCCAACCGGAATGGCTTGGTATTGTCTGTCCTATTGGATGGAGGCTTATCCTATTTATTGTTTACCGGAATAGGCAGGATGTTGGGTAAAAAAAGTGGTGAGGAACAATCCTATTCAAAGGGTTATCAGGATGCACTCCAAAAGGTACAAAAGCAAATGGAGCGAAGAATTGCGCTAAACCCCAATGACAAAGATGCTTTAAAAGACCTAAACAATGTCCGGGAAGAAGTATCAAAAGTTGGAACCCAACAGCCTAAATATCAAAATAGGAGTGTTGATGAAGTAAAACGCTTTAACTCCATAGATACAGAAGAAGGCCGGAATCCAAATAAGAAATCAGAAGACGATGAACACCGACAGAGAAAGATTTGAGCTTTTGGAAAGCCTTTGGGTGAGTAGGGAAGTACAGCAGCTATTTTCGGAAGTTTTGAGGGAAGATGAAAAAGGCAGGTTGATTGCAGATTACCTTAACGAACATGGAGATGTAGTGGATCATGAAGTTCTTGCTGTGCTTAAACACAAACTGTCCTCCAGAGGTATCCTTTATTTCTCACCAGCAGAGCCTGTAAACGTCAGGACACTGTATATTTCTAATGGGCTTATGCCTTTGATTTTTCTGGTACAAAGAAAAATGGGACGTGTGAATTTCGATTATGCTGCATTTCTGGCCATGGGAGCAAAGATGGAAAAAAGGCTACTTTTAAAAGGCGTTGAACAGTTTCCAAAAGGAGAAAAAATTTATACTGTATTTGGTCATTCCCTATTAGGTAGGGTTAGGGACTGTAAGGTTCAACATTGGTTGAAAGGGGAGGATTGCCTTTTTACGATTGCAGACAATAGAATAGTTGCATCCTTTAAAGGGAAGAATTATTGTATGCCAGTAGGGGAGTTTTCATTAAGAAATCATTGCAGGCAGGTAGGGCAGAGACAAACCGTAAGTACTTGTAAACCTTTTGATAAAAATATTGATAATTTTTATTTGTTTTGTTATTTTTAAGATTACAAATACGATATTATTCTAATTTAAATAGGGTTAAAATTTTAAATTAAAATACGCATTTAACATTGCCTTATCTTTTTGAATAAGAATAGCCAAACTAACCAACTATTATGAGAAGATTAAAGACACTCTTTTTTTATGCCTTCATTTTTTTAGCCATCTCTTGCAACAATGAGCCTGATGAGGCACCCTTAATTGAAAAAACAGCCCGGATTGAAATTGATTTTGAAGGAAGTGTGGAACAGTACCTTATTAATTTCGGAGTCCACTCCCTCTACCAGAGACAAAGCGATTTTGTCAAAGCAACCATCATTCAACCAGGTGACCTTGAATGGACCCAAGTCATCGATGAGGCCAATACCTTTAACCTTTCCACTTCCACCAACTTTAGCGAGCTTGTAATTGAATCAGAAGAGCCCGTTCACACCTTCGGGTTTAATTTTAATGTAGTCCACACCGGAGATATTCCCGCTGAAGACTTCGAGAATTTAAAAGCTACTATTAAGGTTTTTGGAGACAATGCCGAAGTTCAGACCTTTCAATATACCGCTAGACCGGTAGGGGAGGTCTCGGAGGTTTTGAGTGAGGTGGTGAGGTTTTGAGAAAAAAATTATTTTGGAGATTTAAAGGGAATGATATTAAAGGTATTATACTGAATTACTAGTCCAGAATACAGATTATTTTCAATGCAAAAAACTGCGCCAAAAATGGTGTAAGAAATTTACCCTTATTCAATTAAAATTATTACTGTTAATGAAAAGAGATTTGGAGTTAATAAAAAAGATTCTGCTCTGGCTGGAGGAGGACGACGACCCATTCAACCCCAAAAACACTGTTTTTTCGAAAAATGTTGAAAAGGAAGAATTCTACTACCACTTAAAATTATTGTGGCAAGGAGAGTTGGTAGAGGCAAAAGTGATTAACAATAATTCAGGAGAATACTATTTTCCAACGGCTTTAACCTGGGAAGGCCATGAATTTTTAGAGCAATAAAAAATGATTCCGCATGGGCAAAGTTGAAGAAGAACGTAATATCCAAAGGCAGGGATTTCCCATTTTCCGTGATGAAGGAGGTATTGTTTTCCTGGATAAAAGTAGAGTTAATGTGGATTTTTTTTAAAATGTGAAGAGCTACTCTATCTTAAATTCGACATCATCCGGTAAGAAGGAGAAAAATTTGTTCCCCTCTTATCCTAATTTTTACGTGCTAAAGACACAAAGGTGTCAATCAATGACTCACCAAAGTTATGGGCTATTTTTTCACATGCATCTGGTTTGACTGTCTGAAATGTTCCAAGGAACTACGGCATAATAGGAGGGGAGAGACAGAGATTTTTTATTCCGTTCCTCCTTGTGCTTAGTGAAAAACTCCCCATGAAATGGGCTTATCATTCATTTAGCCCTCCAGCGCCAGGAGATTTAAAGTCGGTAAGCACATTATGAAACGTTTTAATCTATTATCAGAACCCACAGAGATGCTTTATAACCAAGGTAAATCTGCCATGACAGACTACCATATCATCGCTGCTATAGCCAATATTCAAGTAGACAAAGCTCGGGAGATCCTTGCCCTGGCAAACAATAAACTATCGGAATTAGCCAAGTGGGATATGGAAAGATGGCTGAAAATAGAAGGGATAGGATATGCCAAGGCCACAGCTATGGTAACTTCATTTGAATTGGGAAGAAGAAGGATGTTTGAACAACCGGATAAAAAAATCAAAATCAATTGTTCCCAGGATGTTTACAAATGTATGAAACCTTTCCTTTATGACGAAGTAGTGGAACACTTTTACATCGTATTGCTAAACCGAAACAATCAGGTACTTAAACTCCATAAAATCAGCACAGGAAGTACCAGCGCTACCCTAGCAGATCCAAAGTTGATTTTCAAAAAAGCACTGGATCACTTGGCCGCAGGAATCATCCTTGTACACAATCACCCCTCCGGAAATCTTAGACCTTCCGAAGCAGATAAGAGGTTAACCAAAAGGTTGACCGAAGCTGGAAACAGTTTGGAAATGCCAGTCCTGGATCATTTGATTTTTACAGATGGAACCTATCTTAGTTTTGCGGATGAAGGCCTGTTATAGGCCTTTATTCATTAGGTTTTACTAATGGGGAATTATCAACCTATTGTTGATGGTTCCCCATTTACTTTTTCTTTGAACCTTACATAAAATCAATTGTGTGAATAAGCAGTCTTCCGAATACCACCAATAGGATAGGAGTAAAGCTTAATACAATGGCTTTCGAAAACTTTGTGTTGAAATAGAAGTAAAGAGATACCAATCCAATTGCGGTAACTGCATGTAAGATTCCGATCAAAAATGCCAAACCGTTATCCTGGTGAAGGTAAAAAACAATTTGTTGGGGTAGGGCAAATGACAAAAACCCGATAATATATCCCCAGGTAAAGGATTTGGTTTTGTGTGGTACAAGAGCTTCCCCACATAGTGGACATTTAAAAGTATGATCATTTTTTACTATTAGGAGCATCCGAAAAGGTAGTTTTTCTTTACAATGGGGGCAGGTAAACGATTCTTTTTTCTCCATAATGCTCAAATAGTATTGAATTAAAAGATTAGAACAATAGTGTGTATTGCAATTGAATACAATTGTTTCAATTTTCTAAACAAAAGTATAGAAATAGCACCTATTTTCAAAACGCTTATTTAAAGTTTAGCAACAAAAGTATCGACTGTCTAAATTAGTATATAAAAAAACGATACTTTCATGACAGATTTGGGCTTGTATTTAGCCAAACGGACAGTAAACAAAGCTGAGGTTTCCCGACGCACAGGCATTAGCAAATCCCGCTTAACTCAGCTAACTTCCAATGACTCCGCCAAACTTCGTGCAGATGAACTTTACCTGATAGCTCTGGCAATCAATGCAGATCCGGGTGAGATGTTTAAGGAGTTGTATGAGGGATTGGGGTTAAGAGGGAAGGTCGATATATAGAGTAGCATTTCTTTAAAAGTGTATGAAAGGTTTTTTGGAAAATTAACCGCTCAATTTGTCCCCTACATTTATCAGGAATTTCTCATTTTAAACCCTAGCCCTATTTTACCTAAAATTGTAAAAAAACCACTATTTCAATCCTATGTTGGAAATTACAAAGTTAAAAATATTTGCTTAAAGATTTAACTACTATATAAATTAAAAAATTATATTTGAATCAATATGCAAGACCGAACTATAACTGACATTGGAAAATTAGAATTCCTGAGAAATAAAGACTTAAAGCCTTATGAGCTTTTCACACAGGAACCATATCCTAATAAAGTGTGTAAGATGCTATTGATTGAATTTCAGCAGAAGGAAGAAAAAATATTTTTTAAAGGTATTGATGTACAAAATGTGAATGAGCAAAACTATTCCAAGTATGCTTACCGAAAAGGTTCAGCTCGTGGAGGTGATATTACCTTCACAACAAAATTTGGTGATTTAGATAAAAAATTAAACACACTTATAAATACTCAGTTTCCTAATTTAATTGAACTATCAGAAAAGGAAGAACCAGAGAAGGTGTACTTTTTCAAAGACTGGATGAATTCGTTTATTGAGAATTACGATCGACTCAAAGATGAATTACAAATAACATATGACAATCAAGAGAAAAAAGATAAGCTCAATAGCGCATTTACTTTAACCATGGATATTGATGGTGAAAGAAGACTGCTGTCCGATTTTAAATCTGTTCAGCAACTAATTTCCCAAAATGGAATAGAAGGAAATTACAAAAAATATGGAGTAACTTCTAAAGGTGAAAATTCCGAATGTAGCGTATGTCATAAACCTAAACCGGAAATTTATGGTTTTGGCTCCCCCTTTAAATATAGTACAGTAGATAAAACGGGAACAGTTAGTGGGTTCTTTAACCAGAAGAATAACTGGAAAAATTACCCAATTTGTGAAAATTGTGCTATTGGAATGGAATTAGGTAAAAATTACATTACAAAATACCTCACAAGGTATTTTTTTGGAAAA
This sequence comes from Cyclobacterium sp. 1_MG-2023, assembly GCF_030546805.1. Lineage (GTDB taxonomy): Bacteria > Bacteroidota > Bacteroidia > Cytophagales > Cyclobacteriaceae > Cyclobacterium. The sequence continues at coordinate 483,615 of NZ_JAUOPC010000003.1, forward strand.
AGTTTTTATTTAATTCCAAAAGCTGTTTTTCCAAATGACACCGAAGCTCTGAGTGATGCTTTGAGCCTATTTAGTGAAGTTGATTATCAAATAAAAAATAGTGAATTTATTTCCTCCTCTGAGGATTTTTTAATGGAAAGAATTGGTGAAATCAACAACAATGTATTTACATTAAATCTTCTTTTTTTTGAAGAAAATCCTACCACAAAAGCGATTAAAATAAAGATGATGCTCGAAGAAATTCCTCCCTCGCGGTTTAGAAAATTATTTATAGAAGTTCCTAAAATAATAAATAGGAATCCACTTTTTAAGGATATCGATTACCACTACAAGAAAAAACAGAAACAAGATTTGCGATTTAGTTTTAGATTAATCAAACAATTTTTTGAGGATAACTTTTATGAAATGACCTATAAGATATTTATGGGTAGAAAAATAAATGAAAAGGAGCTAAATAAACGATTTATGAAAGTTATCCGTGCAAATTATATTAAAAAGGTAAATAATGAGGGTTTTGTGGAAAATGGGGATTTATTGATTGCTAAGTGCTTTCTACTTCAAAGCTATTTTGCTGAACTCAATTTAATCAATTATGAAAACTAAATATTAGAACTATGGTAACCGAAGAAGAAAAAGAAGAAATCAGTAAAAAAGTTTCCTTTGAGTTTGAAAAACTAAAAAGTTTTATTTCAGAAAACGAGGACTTTGTAAAACGAGATGCATCTTCCGGTATTTTTAGCCTTGGTGTTCTTGTGCATTTGGTGTTCAGTATGCAACAGGCGAATCTAGGAAGTACACCATTTGAAAAAAAGCTTAAGGGATTGCATATTACATCGAGAGATGTTGAGCGGATTTATACAGAAGCAATAGAAAAGGTAAATCAATATTCCTATCAAAATACTTACAAGGATCTTCGCGAGTTTATTGCGGAAAAGCTAAGGACTAATAAAAAAGAAATCACAAAAATGTCTAATCAGGAAATCTCATTCAATTTTGTATGCGGACTTGAATTAGGAAGAAAATTTAAATCATAATAACCAACCAAAAATAATTGTAATGGAAGAAATTAAAAATCGTTCAGAAATCTTATTCTTATATGAAATAGAAAATGCAAATCCCAATGGAGATCCTTTAAATGAAAATCGTCCTCGATTTGATAATGAAGAAAACAAAGTTCTTGTTTCAGATGTACGTTTAAAGAGAACAATTAGGGATTATTGGTTTGAATATAAAGGATTCAATGGTTTTAGTGGCAAAGATATTTTTGTTAGAGAAACAAAGTATTCTGATGGTAAAGAGGAATTTATCTCGTCTGGTTCAAGAAGGGCAGAATTGTTTAAAGAAAGTAGTGATAAAGTGTTAGAAACTTGTATAGACGTACGTGTTTTTGGAGGTGTTTTGCCAATTAAAAAAGATACTTTTACTTATACTGGCCCAGTTCAGTTTCAAATGGGTAAATCTTTGCATCAAACAGAAATTATTACGGAACAGGGAACAGGCGCTTTTGCTTCTGGGGATAAAAAGAAACAAACTACTTTCAGGACAGAATATAAAATTCCCTATGCACTTATTGGTTTTAATGGAATTGTGAATGAAAAATCTGCACAATACACTAAAATGACAGAGGAAGATCGGAAATTATTACTGGAAGGTATTTGGAACGGAACAAAGAATCTAATATCTCGCTCAAAATTTGGCCAAAATCCTTTACTGCTTTTTACTGTGAATTATAAGGAACCGTACTACATAGGTGGATTAAGGCAACGTTTGAAAATCAATTCAGAAAAAAGTGATTTACAAATAAGGAATACAGAAGATTATAAAATAGATCTTACAGGTTTGCTTAAAGAAATTAAAGTGCAATCAGATAAAATTACTTCAGTAGAAGTTCAGGTTGATAGTCGATTAGAATTTTTAAATGAAGGCGAATCTTATACTTTAGAAAATAAAACATACACTGTAAATGATTTCTAAAACGGCACTCATATTCGATATTTCCGGGGAATATGGACATTTTAGAAAATTCAATACCACAACTTCTCCTTTAACCTATAGTATTCCAACAACTTCCGCCATTTATGGACTTTTAGGAGCAGTTTTGGGTATAGAACGAGAAGATTCTCACAATAAAATTAGAGAAAAAAAAGAGCATTTGAGAGAAGTTTTCTCCAGTAAAAATGCTTCAGTCGCAGTTAGACCACTTTCAGAAATAAAGAAAGTCAATATTGGTTTTAATCTTTTAGACACAGGCTCCTACCAATCGTTCTTTAATGTGACGAACAGAACTCAAATCGAGTATGAACTTTTAAAAGATCCAAAGTTTAGAATTTATTTGCGCTGGGAACATCAATTAAAAGATGAACTGATTGAACGCTTAAAAATTAAGCGCTATCACTTTAACCCATATTTGGGAATTAGTCAAATGACTGCCAATATAGATTTTGTAGCAGAAAGGGAATTAAGTAAAATTTCTGAAGGGGATTATGTTGAATTTAATTCCGCTATTAATTTATCAGAGATGCAAACCGAAAAAGCTCCAATTGATATTAATCTTATTAAAGAAAGGACTTTTCAGGTGGAAACTTTCCCGCTGGATATGCAAATTGACAGAACAATTAAGCGCTATGGAGAAATTCTAATAGAGATGAATGGAAATAACCTTAGGGCAATACCTACTAAAAATTCCTTTACCATCGAAAATGAAGGAAATATTCAATTCCTATGAAAACTATTGAGTCGCATCCGGGAATTCCATTGATTAATCATCTAAAAGAAGTTGCAAAAAACTGCTTAGGAATTGCCAATGCAAATACCACAAACTTTGGTTTTGATAAAAAGGTCAAAGCCGATTTGCTTTTCATTTGCGGCTTCTATCACGATTTAGGGAAGGCTACTTCTTATTTTCAATATTATCTACATAATCCGGATAAGCCTCATAATAGTTTAAAAAACCATGCTCTTCCTTCAGCGGTATTTGTGCTTTATGTTGCCAAGCAATACTTAAAAGAAAGCGGTCTTACTAAAGACCAACAGTTTTTGCTAAGTGTAATTTGTTTTATTGTGGTAAGAAGACATCACGGTAATTTGGGAGACTTCAAAAATGAAATGGATATTAATCATTTTAAAGAAGATTTAGAGAAACAATATAACTCTATAGACAAAGACGTTATTCAAAAAATCATCCAGGTAGGGAATGAAATACTTGAAACTCCTATTAACTGGGATAATTTCGTCAATTGGTTTGAAAATAATGGATTCAGTAAAGAAACACGTTTTGAATTCATCGAATTTTATACACTCAATTTTCAGAAAAAATGGGAAATTCCTAAAAAATCCGAGGCCTATTATCTTTTCTTATGGATGTTTGGAGCCTTATTGTTCTCAGATAAGTCCGATGTTATTTTGGCTGGAAAATTTCCAGAAATTCAAAAACTCGATTTAAACTATTTAACTGCATTCCGCAAAGATAAGGGCTTTAATAAGCCTTCGACGACTATTAATAACCTTAAAAATGATGCTTATTTTTCAGTCATAGCATCTTTAGAAAATAAATTTGAAGCTTCCAATCATTTTTATTCCATTACGCTACCTACGGGTTTGGGGAAAACACTCACCTCTCTTGGAGCTGCTTTAAAATTAAAAGAATTAGCAAAACTAAAAGAAGGAAAAATTATTATAGCCATTCCATTTACTAGCATAATCGACCAAAATTATGAAGTTTATCGGGAGGTTTTCAATGACCCTGATAACTCATTACTTTTAAAGCATCATCATTTAGCCGAACCCAAATATAAAGAAACCGAAGATGCTGTCCGTGATTCTGAAGAAAGTCAGTTTTTAATAGAAACATGGCAAAGTTCTGTTGTGGTGACAACATTTGTACAACTATTGGAATGCCTAATAACCAATAACAAAACCAAGCTACTTAAATTTTCCGCATTATCCAATTCCGTGATAATTCTTGATGAAGTTCAACAAATCCCACATCCCCTTTGGGAAGTTATACGTCAGGCTTTTTTCTCAATTGCAGAACATCTGAATTGTTACATTATACTCATGTCTGCAACACAGCCACTAATTTTTAAACCAGGAGAAGAAATCACTGAATTGGTAGATGATCATCAAAAATATTTTTCATTTTTCAATCGAACAAGGCTAGTTAATAAAACTAAAGAATCTATTTCATTAGATGAGTTTATTGAAATTGTAATTGGATATTGTCTGGATAATCCTAAAAAGGATGTATTAATTATTTTGAATACAAAAAAAACCACACTGGAAACCTATCGGAATATTTATAGCAGTTTTAATAGTGAAAAAAATGAGGTTTTTTACTTAACTACTTTAATTACTCCTTTTGAGAGGAAGAAGATTATTGATAAAATAAAGTCACAGAGTAATGGTAAACGGCAAATCATTGTAAGCACACAGCTCGTTGAAGCAGGTGTAGATATTTCCGTTAACATAGTTTTTAGGGTACTTGCTCCGTTGGATTCTATTATTCAAGCAGCTGGAAGGGCTAATAGATATGATGAAAAGGGAGAAGTAAGCGAGGTATACCTTTATAAAATTGAGGAATTGGAAAAAGTAACCGGATTTATTTATGGTTCTGATTTAATAAAAAAGACTGAAAATGTTTTAATAGGATTTGAAACAATTGAAGAGAAGGAATACTTACAATTAATTCAGAACTATTTTGAACAAGTAAAAGATCTTTCTGTCTATTCAGAAAACAATTATCTCAAAAGCTTACTAGCTTTAAATTTTGAAGAAACTGGTGGTTTTCAACTGATTGAAGACACAAAAACAGAATCAATTTTTATTAGTTTAAATGAAAACGCAAGAAGAGTATGGAGAAAGTTTTTGGAAATTAAAGAAAATGATCTGTTAAATATATATGAGAAGAAAAAAGAATTTACTACAATAAAATCTGAATTTTATGACTACGTGATTAACATAAGCGTACCTTTCCAAGAAAATAATATTGGTCTTCCATTAGAACCAAATTACGGATTTTATTATATAGATTTAGAAGATCAACCTAAACCCATATATAATAGTAATCCTGATTTCAGCCCAAACAAAGAAGGATATGTTTTTGAAAATATTAATGTTCTAATATTTTAATACCACTTTGAATTAAGAAAAGTAATTATGGCAATGATCTCAACCTTTCAAAATGTATCGATATGTCGCATCCAATTCCCTGAAATCAAACTACTTAACAGGGATGCGCATAAGCTACGTGGTTATTTTGGAAATTTATTTAAAGAACATTCACCACTACTTCATAACCATTTTGCGGACGGAAGCTTGAGGTATAGGTATCCATCCGTTCAATACAAAGTCCTTGCTGGTATTCCTACGCTCATTGGTATTGGTGAAGGGGCTTCTCTATTGCCAACCCTATTCTTAGAAATCAAAGAGTTAAAATTGGATGGCATCCAATATGCTATTAATAGTAAAAATATAAAGCATAATCAAGAGCAAATTGGATTCTCTGAAGAACTCCAAACCTATCGCTTCGAAACCTTATGGATGGCTTTAAATCAAGATAATTATAAAATATTTATTCAGCTGGAAAATGATTTGGAGAAGAAAAAAATGCTGAACAGTATCCTTGTTGGGCATGTCCTAAGTCTGTTTAGCAACGCAGGGATAATTTTAAACGCGAACCAACGGTTAATGGCTATGACAACCTTACAAGAAAAATCAACTCAGTTTAAAGGACAAACCATGTTAGCATTTATAGGTGAATTTGTGATTAATGCCGATATTCCAGATGGGTTGGGATTGGGAAAATCAGTTTCCAGGGGTTTCGGAACTGTGAAAAAATTATAAGGCATGCAAGTTTTCATTAATACTTTCGGTACATATCTCCATGTCAAAGACGATATGTTTGAGATTAAAGTAAAGGAAGATAAAACCAAGCCAGCCAAAATCAGTCATATTGCAGCACATAAAATCACCTCTTTTATAATTTCCAAAGGGTCTGCGATTACTACGGATGCTATTGCCTTGGCACTGCGCCATAATATTGATATTGTTGTGGTAGAAAGAGATGGCCATCCAATGGGGAGGTTTTGGCATAGTAAATTGGGAAGTACTACAAAAATCCGAAAACGCCAATTACAAGTGTCCATGGATGAAGAGGGGCTAAAATTTGTTAAGGGCTGGCTCATAACCAAACTTGAGAATCAAACTGATTTTTTAAACGATCTAAAAAAGAACCGGCCAGCTCTTCAAGAAAAACTAGAACAACGGGTTTGCTCAATCCTAGAACTACGAACCAAAATAGGTAAAGTAGAGGGTGGTTCTGTAAATGCTGTTGCAGATAGTATTAGAGGATGGGAAGGTTCGGCAGGGAGGCATTATTTTGAAGCGCTTTCGCTTTGTATACCGGCTACATTTTCTTTTAAAGGCAGGAGTTTTCGGCCTGCCAAAGATCCATTTAATGCCATGCTCAACTATGCCTACGGTATACTCTATAGCCGTGTAGAGCGAGGGTTGATGTTAGCAGGGCTTGATCCCTATGTAGGTTTTATGCATAGGGATGATTACAATACCAAAAGTCTCGTATTTGATTGCATTGAACCCTATCGCATCTATGCTGAACGCTTTGTTTTTCGATTATTTTCAGGAAAAAAGATTAAAAAGTCATTTTTTGATGAATTTAAGGGGGCTGTTTCATTGAATACAGAAGGTAAAGCGTTTTTTGTCAGTCCATATCTTGAATATTTAGACAGCGAAAGGATCAGATATGCCGGAAAAAACCAGACTCGAATGAATGCCTTGCAAATGGAAGCGCATAAATTTGCAAATTTGTTAATTGAAAAAAGTAATGAAAATTAATCTGATATGATTGTTTGGGTACTTTATGACATAAAGAATGACAAGGTAAGAACCAAGGTCTCTAAAATCTGCAAGCATACTGGACTCTATAGGGTGCAGTATTCCTGCTTTTTAGGAACTTTAAATAAAAATGAAAAAGACAGCCTTCAGCTGGAAATTGAATCTATGCTGGATCTGGATATTGATAAAGTATATATTTTCAATATGAGCAAAGATGAATTGAAAAGTTGTGCTATGCTAGGACAGGCATTTGATGAAAAATTGATCAGTGATGAAGTAAAATCCTTATTTTTCTAATGTATAGTTTCTATCCTTCTCAAGTAATAGAGTATTTGTATTGTGCACGATTCACCTATTTTGAATATGTTTTGAGGATTCCCCAATTTGAGGATAAATTTCATAAAGTACAGCGAGGTCGAAATGTTCATCAAGAGAAACTAGAACAAAACAAATCCTACCTAAGAAAAAAAATAGGAGCTGTTGAAAAATGGCCGGATCAATACTTAAGTATAGAAGGATTGAGAGGGAAAGTTGATGAGGTATTGTTGTTGGAGGATGGAAGTTATGCACCACTTGATTATAAGTTTGCAGAATGGAAAGAGCGTCTTTATGATACATATCGCCAACAATTAATTTGCTATGCAGTCTTGATCGAGGACAATTTTGGAGGGGAAGTAAAAAAGGGATTTCTTGTTTATATCAGATCGTCGAATAAGCTTATAAAAGTTGATATAAATGAAAAAGCAAAAGAAGAAATTAAAGAGAGTATGGCGGCAATGGCAGAAATTATTAGTAAAAATTTTTTTCCAAAAGCGACGAAATTCAAGCAGCGATGCTTAAATTGTACCTATAGAAACATCTGTATTCAATGATCTGGTAACGAATTTATTTTCAAGATGTAGAAATAGTTGTGTAGTATATTGATAAACAAATGGTTACAGATGCGGAAAATAAGGTAAAATGATGGTTATAATGTTCTTTGACATCATAAAAAATATAATGTATAGAGATATTAAAGCAATGTATATAATTGGTAATAAGAGGTTTAAGATGAAAATCGCCTTCAAATACCATATCCACCTCAAATAGGATTGAAACTGGATTATGCCAAGTTCAGGTCTATTGCCTATCAGCTTCAAATACCATATCCACCTCAAATAGGATTGAAACTACCCTCGTATTGGATCCATATTAGAACCCGCAATCTTCAAATACCATATCCACCTCAAATAGGATTGAAACATCTCGAAGTTTGGGGACCATTGGCGAACGTATTTCTTCAAATACCATATCCACCTCAAATAGGATTGAAACTATTCAAATATGCGATGAGAATTACCAAGAAGCCAACTTCAAATACCATATCCACCTCAAATAGGATTGAAACTCACATGGAACACTTATAATCTTAAGGTCAGATTTATACTTCAAATACCATATCCACCTCAAATAGGATTGAAACTTGAGCGCAGGATTTTCCGTTATAACCATAGGATCCTTCAAATACCATATCCACCTCAAATAGGATTGAAACACCACATCCGATTTTAAATTGACTTCAGTAGGTCACTTCAAATACCATATCCACCTCAAATAGGATTGAAACACATTGTAAAGCGTGACGAGAAAGATAGGCGTATAATTCTTCAAATACCATATCCACCTCAAATAGGATTGAAACATGTGGTGGTGTTTGTTGTCTTGGAAAGTCCCTTCTTCAAATACCATATCCACCTCAAATAGGATTGAAACAAAAGAACATTTGCAATCTCGATATGAGCGAAATTCTTCAAATACCATATCCACCTCAAATAGGATTGAAACCGATTGGTACGAGGGTTATATTAGCGGTTTTTATTCTTCAAATACCATATCCACCTCAAATAGGATTGAAACACGTTGTTGACGGTCTTTCTATCGAATTGGGTTACACTTCAAATACCATATCCACCTCAAATAGGATTGAAACAGTTGATATGGCAAGCAAACCAAATATACCTATAAAACTTCAAATACCATATCCACCTCAAATAGGATTGAAACTTGAAACGGGTTTGTACTATGAAATGACTGACCGTGCTTCAAATACCATATCCACCTCAAATAGGATTGAAACTTTGGTGTCGGGGCATTGGTAAAATCTATTAAAATTCTTCAAATACCATATCCACCTCAAATAGGATTGAAACACGGGAAATGTAACCGTACCTGTATATTCCGAGGGGCTTCAAATACCATATCCACCTCAAATAGGATTGAAACTCGTAGATGAACTTTTATGTTTAGCCGGTTCAATTCTTCAAATACCATATCCACCTCAAATAGGATTGAAACATTACACTGGTTGGTATATGAATATGAAAAACCGTTTCCTTCAAATACCATATCCACCTCAAATAGGATTGAAACATGTTAGCCCCAGGCGATACAAACGCAAGTGCTGAAACTTCAAATACCATATCCACCTCAAATAGGATTGAAACCCATTATCCATTAGGGTTACTTAGCGAAAATGGAGAGCTTCAAATACCATATCCACCTCAAATAGGATTGAAACATGAGCAGAACAAGAAAAACCCAATTGACACCACACTTCAAATACCATATCCACCTCAAATAGGATTGAAACCTAATAATAATGGATGTAAAGATGGACGGTCTCCAGACTTCAAATACCATATCCACCTCAAATAGGATTGAAACATTAACCTACCTACTTTATGAGTGGATGACTTGAAACTTCAAATACCATATCCACCTCAAATAGGATTGAAACTAGAATCACCATTGATACCAGTTTTAGGAGGTGTTCTTCAAATACCATATCCACCTCAAATAGGATTGAAACGTGATAATGTGGACAAGAAGTATTTTGCACAGCTTCCTTCAAATACCATATCCACCTCAAATAGGATTGAAACCCCTTATATCGGGAACGGGTTATTCTGTTGATGAACTTCAAATACCATATCCACCTCAAATAGGATTGAAACCATCATAAACAGATTTCCAAAGTTTAGGGGATCAACTTCAAATACCATATCCACCTCAAATAGGATTGAAACGCAATTTGGTTGGTTGTACCGCTTAAAGTTCCCGAACTTCAAATACCATATCCACCTCAAATAGGATTGAAACACATCATAAAGACCGCCTTTTCCATCCAATGCAGCGCTTCAAATACCATATCCACCTCAAATAGGATTGAAACATGGATCGCTTTCCTTGCAAATTAAATCATGTTCTACTTCAAATACCATATCCACCTCAAATAGGATTGAAACATTCGTTAAGATAGTAAGCTATTCTATCCATATCCTCTTCAAATACCATATCCACCTCAAATAGGATTGAAACCCCATATCCTCATTCAATTCAGCGTAATATTGCAAACTTCAAATACCATATCCACCTCAAATAGGATTGAAACTATTCAAATATGCGATGAGAATTACCAAGAAGCCAACTTCAAATACCATATCCACCTCAAATAGGATTGAAACTTTTTGCCCTTTAAATACGTTTAAAGGGCTTTTTTTACTTCAAATACCATATCCACCTCAAATAGGATTGAAACTGAAGATGAATTGCAAACCCTGTGCGGTGGCTAACTTCAAATACCATATCCACCTCAAATAGGATTGAAACACGGGTAATTGTGGCCTGTAACGGATCATTACCTCACTTCAAATACCATATCCACCTCAAATAGGATTGAAACATAATGGAATCCTAGAAATAACTAAGGATAAAATTCTTCAAATACCATATCCACCTCAAATAGGATTGAAACTTTGCACCACCGTCTACATTGTCATGGCCATCTATTCTTCAAATACCATATCCACCTCAAATAGGATTGAAACAGATTGAACTTAGAAGTGGTAAGCAAACCGACCGGACTTCAAATACCATATCCACCTCAAATAGGATTGAAACACTTTCATATACACAAACAGCCGTTGGAGGCGGTCTTCAAATACCATATCCACCTCAAATAGGATTGAAACTTAGCAGCCGTTACGCTTTCAGTCCTTGCGATACGCTTCAAATACCATATCCACCTCAAATAGGATTGAAACCTGCGTCACCTTCCATTTCATCCCATCCAAGCATTACTTCAAATACCATATCCACCTCAAATAGGATTGAAACCTCTTGTTTCGTCTGTAATTTTCATAATCTTATTTTCTTCAAATACCATATCCACCTCAAATAGGATTGAAACATGTGCAAAACATCCTCTTTAGGAATCGTTATCCATCTTCAAATACCATATCCACCTCAAATAGGATTGAAACTTTTTGGCAGAACGTTATAAAGCGTTCTTTCTTTAACTTCAAATACCATATCCACCTCAAATAGGATTGAAACGGTATTGATTTGGAAACACACATCAAAGCCAAATTGACTTCAAATACCATATCCACCTCAAATAGGATTGAAACGCATCACCTTGTTTCTTAAAGAATCTCATTAAAGACTTCAAATACCATATCCACCTCAAATAGGATTGAAACCCCAATGCAAGGCCAATCGTTAGACCATAACCAAGCTTCAAATACCATATCCACCTCAAATAGGATTGAAACTGCTTGTTCCAACAGCCCTAAATGTGTCCCCAAAGGCTTCAAATACCATATCCACCTCAAATAGGATTGAAACTGAAGGGCATTAGAAACTAAAACAAGCTTATTACTAGCTTCAAATACCATATCCACCTCAAATAGGATTGAAACTTTAATGGGTACTCTAAGTTTTCCCCTTCCCTTTCTTCAAATACCATATCCACCTCAAATAGGATTGAAACAATGAACATTCAATTTGCTCTCCTTTTTGATTTAGGCTTCAAATACCATATCCACCTCAAATAGGATTGAAACCGGCAACCAAGTCCCCGTAACACCATCAATAGGAGCCTTCAAATACCATATCCACCTCAAATAGGATTGAAACCCTTCGTGTTCAAACGGAAACTCTTCGAACTCTTTTCTTCAAATACCATATCCACCTCAAATAGGATTGAAACTTGTGAATTAAACATATATCATAATTGTATACAATCTTCAAATACCATATCCACCTCAAATAGGATTGAAACACGCCTTACGAAGCAATAGAACATCTATGTAAGAGCACTTCAAATACCATATCCACCTCAAATAGGATTGAAACTTCATCCGCGACTTTCAGCCCTGAAACCTGAGCAGCTTCAAATACCATATCCACCTCAAATAGGATTGAAACTTAAATGGAGCTAAGTTATCAGAAATAGATACTTCTGGTCTTCAAATACCATATCCACCTCAAATAGGATTGAAACATCCGATGTTCAAAAAAATGCAAGCCATCGTACTCGCTTCAAATACCATATCCACCTCAAATAGGATTGAAACGATTTTAGGGTTATGAAACCATACTACAGAATGACGCTTCAAATACCATATCCACCTCAAATAGGATTGAAACGGGTGCAGAATGCGGGCATAGACCTCGAGCGGTTTACTTCAAATACCATATCCACCTCAAATAGGATTGAAACGATAGAGGGATACAAAGCATTCTCTAAAGGCCGCTACTTCAAATACCATATCCACCTCAAATAGGATTGAAACCCTACCCTGCTATTGGTTTCTTTCTTTTCCATAGGCTTCAAATACCATATCCACCTCAAATAGGATTGAAACTTGGCTTTGGTTTCGGTCTGTCCGACCAAAAGCATATCTTCAAATACCATATCCACCTCAAATAGGATTGAAACTGGAGGTGGTGATTCGGACGGTACTAGGGCGAAGCCTTCAAATACCATATCCACCTCAAATAGGATTGAAACTGAAAGGTAATGAGGTTGAAAAGATGCAGGCAAAAAAAGCTTCAAATACCATATCCACCTCAAATAGGATTGAAACGGAAATCAGAAGTATTGGAGGTTGATGATGAGAATCTTCAAATACCATATCCACCTCAAATAGGATTGAAACATAACCACATATTCGAATCCTGCTTTTTGGATGGTTCTTCAAATACCATATCCACCTCAAATAGGATTGAAACCCATACCGAAACTTAAACGACCTAAAAAACTGTTCACTTCAAATACCATATCCACCTCAAATAGGATTGAAACTTGATTTCTCCACCTCCAAAGACCCCTATTCACTCGCTTCAAATACCATATCCACCTCAAATAGGATTGAAACGGGCCTGTACCTCTGCGAGTGTCTTCCCGGCAGAAAACTTCAAATACCATATCCACCTCAAATAGGATTGAAACTAACAATTATGACCATAGAGGCGGTTCAATCGACTATGCTTCAAATACCATATCCACCTCAAATAGGATTGAAACATGCTGAGGGGAGCTACAACACAACCGATGGAAAACTTCAAATACCATATCCACCTCAAATAGGATTGAAACTGATCACGTAGGATTTGAAGAGGATTGGGTAGTATACTTCAAATACCATATCCACCTCAAATAGGATTGAAACTACACGAACTGAAAATGCAGGTGATTACAAATCTGACTTCAAATACCATATCCACCTCAAATAGGATTGAAACCATGGCCTTTTGCTGGATCCTTAAAAACCAGCTTGCTTCAAATACCATATCCACCTCAAATAGGATTGAAACTTATTCTGCCTCGGGATCTCTTGACGGGGGTACATGCTTCAAATACCATATCCACCTCAAATAGGATTGAAACTGCCATAATTCCCGCAAACTATGGCCAGTAACACAGCTTCAAATACCATATCCACCTCAAATAGGATTGAAACATATTGGAGCCTCTGACATGGATTGGAGAATACAACCTTCAAATACCATATCCACCTCAAATAGGATTGAAACGGACTACAGGTTAGGGCTGGGTACCATACTTATCACTTCAAATACCATATCCACCTCAAATAGGATTGAAACTATTGAGCCTTTTTTTGGTGCAGGCGGTATGTTTTTCTTCAAATACCATATCCACCTCAAATAGGATTGAAACATCAAGTCTATTAATGAAAACATGCCTAAAGCGAAACTTCAAATACCATATCCACCTCAAATAGGATTGAAACTAATTATGTTTGAGCAATCAACAAACCTTAATTCTCTTCAAATACCATATCCACCTCAAATAGGATTGAAACGTGCTTTGGCAAATAGGGAGGCATCACGATAATTGTCTTCAAATACCATATCCACCTCAAATAGGATTGAAACCAGACTTGTGGGTATTCCCACCTGCAGGGCTGTGCGCTTCAAATACCATATCCACCTCAAATAGGATTGAAACATTCTATTCTCAACATACCTAAATTGATTCAAATTCTTCAAATACCATATCCACCTCAAATAGGATTGAAACATAGTTCGATCCCTCCACGGTTTGTAGAACTCCTTATCTTCAAATACCATATCCACCTCAAATAGGATTGAAACTTACAGGTGCAGACATCAAAAGGAAGCTTTCGTCAACTTCAAATACCATATCCACCTCAAATAGGATTGAAACTCTTGAGAATCTTGGCCGTGGCCATAGCCTGAAATCTTCAAATACCATATCCACCTCAAATAGGATTGAAACTGTAATCAGGGTATTCCCCTGCTACTTTAGGGTTTTCTTCAAATACCATATCCACCTCAAATAGGATTGAAACAAGTTAAAACTTCGCTAACTACATCGAAATACCTTTCTTCAAATACCATATCCACCTCAAATAGGATTGAAACCGTGCATGCGGCGAATGATGGCTTGGGAGGTGATTCTTCAAATACCATATCCACCTCAAATAGGATTGAAACGGCCTAACCACAGAAATTTGCGAAGGTATCATTCATCTTCAAATACCATATCCACCTCAAATAGGATTGAAACCCTATCTCAGAAATAATGTACTGTAGCCTTTCCTGCTTCAAATACCATATCCACCTCAAATAGGATTGAAACTCCACAAGGCCATCCTTAGCCCCTTCAATAGCTTGCTTCAAATACCATATCCACCTCAAATAGGATTGAAACATATTGACTACAAAGACAGCCAAATGATGAAGGATACTTCAAATACCATATCCACCTCAAATAGGATTGAAACGCGTAGAATCAGAAACATCGCAGAAACGTTCACTGTCTTCAAATACCATATCCACCTCAAATAGGATTGAAACCAAGATCTTCCGTCGCTATTACTTCTACTCCCTGATCTTCAAATACCATATCCACCTCAAATAGGATTGAAACATTTTTCATTTCTTTCTAGGTTTTTTTGGATGAAACTTCAAATACCATATCCACCTCAAATAGGATTGAAACCCTGCTGCTATGTGTTTTACGGATGTGAGTGTATAACTTCAAATACCATATCCACCTCAAATAGGATTGAAACTGAAGTCCGTGACCCTTAGAGGCCGTGACCCTAAGCTTCAAATACCATATCCACCTCAAATAGGATTGAAACATGGATCAGGCACAAAAGTACATAATTGTACTGCACTTCAAATACCATATCCACCTCAAATAGGATTGAAACATGATTCTATCTAATTCTTTCTCATGGTCCGGATGGTCTTCAAATACCATATCCACCTCAAATAGGATTGAAACAATACTTATCCCTATTCTTATCAAAAGTTTCATATCTTCAAATACCATATCCACCTCAAATAGGATTGAAACCTTAGCATCATAAACCAAACAAAAAGTTATGAATAACTTCAAATACCATATCCACCTCAAATAGGATTGAAACCCTCTACACCTGCATTTCTGGCACCTTGAGAACTTCTTCAAATACCATATCCACCTCAAATAGGATTGAAACACATTTTCAATTCCCTCAGCAATGGCATCCTCCTCACCTTCAAATACCATATCCACCTCAAATAGGATTGAAACCCGTGAAATGTGCATGTTTGGCGGTGGGGTAAATATCCTTCAAATACCATATCCACCTCAAATAGGATTGAAACTTTGGTTGAGTAACTGACTTAACAGAATCAGCACTACTTCAAATACCATATCCACCTCAAATAGGATTGAAACATTCTGTGAAATTCTATATTATCACCAGCAGGTTTTACTTCAAATACCATATCCACCTCAAATAGGATTGAAACCGAATACCACACCGCAATTAAATGGCAGTTTTCTCATGCTTCAAATACCATATCCACCTCAAATAGGATTGAAACACCCCAACAAAAGTCTCTTTTATACTTGTTCCAACTTCAAATACCATATCCACCTCAAATAGGATTGAAACTTACGGAAATTGGGAATACGACGATGATCCAGCCAACTTCAAATACCATATCCACCTCAAATAGGATTGAAACTTGATGATGTGTTTTGATCCCATGGCAACGGCCATACTTCAAATACCATATCCACCTCAAATAGGATTGAAACACAAGGATAAGGCACATTTTGTACAGGTGGCCTTGGCTTCAAATACCATATCCACCTCAAATAGGATTGAAACAGGAGATGCAGGAACTGCAGCAGCTCCGGAAGCTTGCTTCAAATACCATATCCACCTCAAATAGGATTGAAACCAATCTTAGATTGAGCGAAAAGTAATTGGTCTGAGCCTTCAAATACCATATCCACCTCAAATAGGATTGAAACCCACCAACATTTTCATTGTGATCTGGAGACCTATAGCTTCAAATACCATATCCACCTCAAATAGGATTGAAACAGGTAATATTGATCAAAGGTATCGGAATTCATTATCTTCAAATACCATATCCACCTCAAATAGGATTGAAACAACCTATCTCCTTTCTTAATTTCGCCGTATCTATCCTCTTCAAATACCATATCCACCTCAAATAGGATTGAAACCTTTTTCTTTTGACATTAGGTAAAGTTTCCCATCATCTTCAAATACCATATCCACCTCAAATAGGATTGAAACATAAAGGTCGGAAAATGCCAAAAGAAGTCTACGAACTTCAAATACCATATCCACCTCAAATAGGATTGAAACAGGAAAACAACCCGGACGGTTATCAGGCATTGTTCTCTTCAAATACCATATCCACCTCAAATAGGATTGAAACTTGTGGGAGATCTTAGATGGAACGATCCGGACGACACTTCAAATACCATATCCACCTCAAATAGGATTGAAACACCAACTGAGGGGCTGAGCACCTCAGTTCCCCTTTTCCTTCAAATACCATATCCACCTCAAATAGGATTGAAACTTTTCCCCTGACCTCCTATCCGAGGGGCTCTGTTACTTCAAATACCATATCCACCTCAAATAGGATTGAAACGCACCGGGTTTTCTCTTAAGAAACCAAATGGAGAACTTCAAATACCATATCCACCTCAAATAGGATTGAAACTAATTTCACCTTCATTTGAGGTTCCGCAAAGAACAGCTTCAAATACCATATCCACCTCAAATAGGATTGAAACCATTCCTTTGCTGTGCTGCGAGTTGGAATGTTTTCCTTCAAATACCATATCCACCTCAAATAGGATTGAAACACCGCCAAAGGGGCTTCTTTTTGTAGGTGTTTAAGCTTCAAATACCATATCCACCTCAAATAGGATTGAAACTTTCTGACCCTCAATACCAAAAGGAGTATCAAGGCTCTTCAAATACCATATCCACCTCAAATAGGATTGAAACTACAAGGATATACATAGTAAGGGAGGTGTTTTAGGCTTCAAATGCCAAATCCCATCAAATAGGATTGAAGTTTTAAGGATTTGCGCTATATTAGTATTGGTTGTCTGAGGATGACCCCCTAAGGAAAGGAAGGCTCTGGCCACTTGTTGGCTATCCTCCTTTATTTTTTTAGTTCAATATTCTTTTAAATTCACCCGTTTCTCTTAAAATACCAAACCCACCTCAGATTGGAGTGATATCTAATCATCAGCGATAATCCCAACACTTGTTACTTCCCAATTCTTGTTTTGGTTTGACCATGCTAATGAGACTAGTGTTTCAATTTTTTTAAGCAATTAACTAAAACCGAAATCAACCTCTGGATACTTTTTTAAAAGTTCGGGAAGGGTAATCACGGGAATACTTAGAATACCACAAATTTCAGGAATTTTTTTGAAAAGCTTCAGGTCATTTCCAATTGAAGTTTCCTCTGTAACCAGATAAATTTCTTCACCCTCATTGCCTTTATTTAATATGCAGAATCATCGGAACGTATAGCAGTCTTTATGCTTGGGGCTTACCCTTCAGGTCGGGCTACCACTTTGTTTCCATTCCAATCTTTTTCTCAACGCTTCCTTCACAAAAAAGGATTTCCATTGCTATCCCTAAGCCAAATACTGGAAGGTAAGTAAGAACCGAGCCATTTTATTTGTATATTTAATCTTAACCATACAAAAGAAAACCATGTGCGGCAGGTATTCCGTAAAACAAGACCTTAAAAAAGTTGAAGATCAATTGAAGTTGAGATTATCCGAAAAGGCCAAGAACTGGAAGCCTTCCTATAACATTGCTCCTTCCCAATTGGCTCCGGTGGTAACTTCGGATAAGCCTGATGTAATAGATGTCTTTCATTTCGGTTTGGTGCCGCATTGGGCAAAGGATAAAAAGGTGGGATATAAAATGATCAATGCCCGTTCCGAAACGCTGCTGGAAAAACCCTCCTTTAAGCCCCTTTTGGTAAACAACAAAAGATGCTTGGTCCTGGCTGACAGTTTTTTTGAATGGAAAAAGCAAGGCAAAGAAAAGCAGCCATTCAGAATTTACCTTCCCGAAAGAGAGGTCTTTTTTTTCGCCGGACTCTGGTCAAGTTGGAAGGATCCTGAAGGTGAAATGTATAATTCCTACTCCATTATCACCACTGCCCCGAATAAACTAATGGCCAAGATCCATGACAGAATGCCAGTGATTTTGACTAGGGAAGAAGAAAAAATGTGGTTGGAACCCGATCAAAACCCCAAGGATTTGCTAAAATTATTGAACGCTTATCCGGCCGATGCTATGAAGGCTTACGAAATATCCAGCAAAGTCAACAAACCTACAAACAATTACCCTGAAATCCTGGATCCGGTTTAGGGATAGTCAATTTTTTGGACAGCTCATATGGATAAGTCCGATAGGGTATTCCTATTTTACCTCCCTAGGTGACTTCAAATGTAAGGATCTTTAGAGCCGTTCGTCCAGGTCCCTTAAATTCTCCTTATTCTATGGCTGGATATACTCTTTAATTGCTTAGAACTCCTCCTTGTTTCATTTTAATGGAAGCCTTTCCAATTCCATGTTCGATACTGTTCTCGGTTGTGAATTATGATAAATGCAAAGATGGGAGCAGCGGTCTACCCGCCAAGGGTGCGCTTCGCCCGATCAAAAAAATAGGGTTTTCCAGAGGAAGCCTTCCACAATTTTTTTGCTCAGCCCTTGGCTTGGGGGTCCCTGGCAACCCCCGTACTCTTAGGCATAATCAAATTTAAAACCTTAAACAGTAAAAACATGTCACAATTTGAAAAAACCTACATCGGCAAAGGAACCCAAGTAAAAGATCTAGACATCATCCGAGTATCCATCTCCAAGGAAACATTAGAGGAAATCCTGAAAGACCATATGGTCGACTACGATGGCAATGAATACCTGGTATTTGAAGTCGCCTCACTGAAAGAACCGGATCAATATGGTAAAACCCACACGGCCTATATCAGCAAAAAAGTAGCTGCTCCGAAAACAGGGAAGTCCAGAAAGGTCAAATCTTAAAAAAAGAGCCCTGCGGGGCTCTTTTTTGTTTTATTTTTAAGATGGAGATTAAGAATTGGGCTTTGAGGAAAGGCTTATTTAAGCTTTTTAGGTCATAATTTAACACAACACACTAAAAACTACTTCTCTGGAGAAATTTTGCTATTGAAAAAGAGATTAGAAAAATTTTAAAATCTAGCAAGGTGCATCAAGTATTTGTTTAAATTATTAACTTAATTATGTTAATTAAATAGACAATGAAAGATATATCGGTAATTGTATTACAATTGAAAAACAGGCAAACTCAAATAGACCGGAAGATCAATCAATTGATAGATCAAAATTTGCATCCCTTTCCTTTTGAAAGATTGGATAAAGGAAAAAAACTCATCGAACTGATTCAAAAAGCCCTGCAGTCCATAGAATCAGAGAAATTGATTGAAGCTGGGATGCATATAAAGGAGTTGGAATTGGAGGGATTGAAAATTGAGCTTTAATTTTCTGAAAGGATTTTAAGTCCTCGGAAAAATTTCTTGAAATGATAAGCTTTTGAAAAGATCAATTGGTCCAATCAAGGGGAGCTCACTAACCTCTTTGTTCCAGTTTCCGTAGCAATTCCTCAATCTTTCGCTCCTGTGCCCTGATTTTTCTATCAGTAGCCGTTTCTTTTGGTTTGGAGAGAGAATAAATAAACCAACCCCACACAGCAAAGGCTACAATCAGTCCAGGCCATTGGTTGTCGCTCCCTAAGGCACCAATCATGGCGATCATGCAAATAAAGGAAACTAAGAAAAGTTTGATCAGGAATTTCATAGCTGATTAAATAAAATTTGATACTTTAAGTTAGTCAAATTTTGGTTGAACTAAAAATAATTTGGTTGAAAAGTAAGGTATAATTCATACATTACCAATGACTTGAATTAATATAGCCTATTGTAGTTTACAAATTAGAATGGTACAGTTATACTTTTGAATGGTACCTGCTACATTAAGTCCTTTAACCGCAAATTAATATATATCTAAACGTGATTTATCCAGTGTTGCTGTTTGGGCGGTGTCAAGTAGTTTATCGATTTCATTGGCCTTTATTGCCAATTTTGATTGATTAAAGATGGCCTTGACGTTTGTTAGCTGGTCTATTCTTTTTTGACCCAAGCTTTTTCCGGATCTAATTTCTTTTACTCCTTTAGTAATGTCCTTTTTTATATTGTCTGGAGAGGCTGCTAGAATTTCCCCTAATACACGATAAACACCTTCCTTAGTCAATTTACATGTTGAGTGATGACAAAGTTTGTTAATTAGTTCGTTCAGATTTCCAGGACCGCCTAATAGAAAATCAAGTGCCAGTAATTTCTCCGTTTTATCTAGCTCGTTTTCATCAGCAGCTATAATTGAATAATCGCGCTTCGCCCTCATATTATCATAAAATTGGATTGCTCCTTGCTTGTCCAAATAATCAAGATTTTCAAACTCACGGAAATTGGCTAGCTTTTCGGCAGGATCAACATATTTTAAAAAAATCCCCGTCTCCCGAATATTTTTAAACGTATTGCCAATCAAATTGTAAATTATTCCAGCTGTTATCCCTGAGAAAATAATAGCAATGGGTACTTTTAAAGTAACGTCCATTGTCAGGACTGAAACGGCTAGTAAAAGACTTACAAAGGTAAGGAGGATTGGGTAAATCAATGAAAGGTATATAAACCATTTCCTGCGCTGAATAAAATGGGAAAAATTCTCAAAATGATTTCGATTGCTGGAAAAAATATGCCAACCATAACGATATGCAAGAATTCTTTCCTCTTCAGAATAACTGTCAAAAAGCAGTAAGTATTCTCTGAGTTTGTATTGCCATAAAGGTCTATTGGGATCAAACTTTTTCATGGGTTATATTTTAAATATCAAATAGGAGCACCCCAGGCTTTCTGCATCTCGTTTCTTTTTCTTTCTTCCGTTACTTTCACATAGCGTTGAAAGCTTTTGTAATCTGAATGTCCGGTTATCTTCATCACGGTTTCTGCTGGAATTCCTTTTTCCAGAGAAAGAGTTGCAAAGGTTTTCCTACCAGTGTGTGCACTGATAATTTCGTGTTTCTTGTAAATAGTTGATTGCTTAATGGCTCCTTTATACCGGATAATTTCAATTGGATCATCGATACCCACCAATTTGCAAAGTTCCTTTACATATTTATTGAATTTTTGATTGGAAATTACGGGTAGGGGAGAGACAAGTTCTTTGTATTTATGCAAAATAGCTTTGGAGTAACTGTTTAGTGGGACAATTAAAGGTTCTTTGGTTTTTTTAACGGTCAGCCTGATTTCTATTTCTTTGATATGTTCTCTTTTTAATTGTTGAAGATCTGAAAACCTAAGGCCTGTAACACAGCTAAAGCAGAAAACATCACGTACTTGTCTTAACCGTTTGTTTGAGCTCAAATTGAAAGTAAAAAGTTGGTCCAATTCATCTTGGGTTAAAGCGATTACTTCAAGTTTATCTCTTTTTATTGCGAAATCCTTATACCCATCATTAACTTTTATACCCAGTCTTTTGGCATATCCCAGAAACGTTTTAAGCGTACTTAATTGCTTAGCAATTGTAATGTTGTTTAAAGTATTGACAGTTCCAGTGGTCTCATGGACCTTTTCCCATTTAATCAAAAAGTTTTGGAAGGATTGCATAAATGTATAGTCGATATTTTCAAACCGAATTTTGTTTCTTGTCTTTACTTCATAGTTTTTCAAATGATTTTTGAGCGATTTATAAACAACTAGACTACCCTTCACTCGTGTGAGTTCATGCTCTTGAATGTACCGGTCGATAAAATCGTAAACCAAGTTAGTAGGATCTTCTTTTTTGATTTTTATCTCTTTAGTTTCCTTGATTTTCTCAATCAGCATTTCAACACTATAGGTTATCCCCTTAGATCTAAATCCTTCCTCAATCTTCCTGACTTTGTTCTTTAGATCAATTAGATCATCTTGATATTGGATTAAGGTTTGCTTTTTAGGAAGGTTGTCTCCGTATTTTTTCTGTAGAAGGGTTTTTAGTTTGGTGGTAAGGTTTAAAATTTGCTGCTTTTCAAGGGACCAAAGCTCTGGTATAAGACGTATCCCGGTGGCAACTTTTTTCCGCTGACTTGACAGATGAATCAATAACGTAAGTGGTTGCTCCCCTTTTTTGTTTTCTAAATCCC
The DNA here is from genome assembly GCF_030546805.1 of Cyclobacterium sp. 1_MG-2023. GTDB lineage: Bacteria > Bacteroidota > Bacteroidia > Cytophagales > Cyclobacteriaceae > Cyclobacterium. The sequence continues at coordinate 506,346 of NZ_JAUOPC010000003.1, forward strand.
TTCTTAGCTCATATCTTAAAGATGCTTCCATGCTCTAGTTTATTAATAATTTTTAAACTTAATGAAAATAAAATTCAGGGGCGAATTCAGGGGCGAAAAAGTTGATTAAATGTGTTCAAAACTTATCCTTACCTAGGATAAAATAGTGCTATATATATGTATATATGGTATTTATGATAATATTATGGTACTTCTAGTGTATAGGTTCGAATCCCCCACTCTCTACTGAACAAAACCCTGGCTTATTGACTTTCAATAGGTTAGGGTTTTTTCTTTTTGATCAGGGGCGAATTATCCGAATTTTTACTCTAACCGCTTAATTCAAAATAAGTATTCCTGTTTTTTCATTTTCTAAAATTTGCCGAATTTTTTTAACGAGACCTAATAGTTTCCAACTTCAAATATTTTTTCATTACAACAATTGGGTGGAGTGACCTAGAAATTGAATGGACGTTATTTTAGAATAAACCTTTTAGCTTTTCCTCCATATCATCCAACGGCCAGTTTCAAACTTACATTTTCAAAATCTTTAATATGCTTCCGAACAAGAATGAAGTCATCTCTTTCAATGGCTTGAAGGATCATTCTTATCAGTTCAATAAGCATTTTGCCTTTATGCAATTTTTTTCTTTTAAAAATCCTCCATTCCAGCCAACAATGAAGGTTTCCGAAAACTTGGGGTACTACCCCAGCTAACTACCCCTGCCAACTTGTGACCATATTCGGCCAACAAACCAAACGAAAACCGAATATGAATGACATGATCTTTTCACCAATTGACAAAAGACAACTTATCCAGGAGATTGCTGAAGAAGTAGCTTCAAGGATAATCCCAGAGTTGCAACCAGTTACTCCTGACGATGAATTGATACAGATCCCTGAAGCAATGAAACTGCTAGGGCGCTCCCGCACGACAATCAACAACTGGCGCAGGGAAGGCTTCCTGAAGGAACAGGTGATAAACACCAGGGTATATTTCAAAAAGTCGGATATCCTCAATGCCGGTCACCAAAAAAACGGTCGAAAAAAATAAAAGCGGATCATGCCCGATCCGCCTTAAATAATTTCATTAGGAAATGGTGTTCCACTTTCACTGAGATAAATATACCATTTCTGTATGGAAAAATCAACCCAAATCTACAGAAATATGGACGATGAAACCCCTATCAAAAAGATTGATGAGAAATCTTCGAGTGCGACCATTCGGATGATCAGATTCCTGATGTCAAAATATAAGTTTAAAAATAACATGGTACTCAACGAGGTCTTTGCAAAAGAAAAAGAAGGAAAAAAGTACCACCCAGTCAATCCCCATACGCTCTACATAGAATGCCGACAGGAGGGATACCGTACCTCGGTAGCAGAGATCAATACCTTTCTGTCTTCAGATTTTATCCCAAAAACAAATCCTTTCGTGAATTACTTTAAACAGGTACGAGACTCCTGGAGTGAAGTCAGCCATGGCGACTATATCCAGGAATTCACTCGCTATATTCAGGTACAAGGACAAGAACGTTTTGAGATTCAGTTTAAAAAATGGTTGGTGTGCTGTGTGGCCTGTTGTCTACGGGATGACTTTTTCAATAAGCAAGCCTTGATCTTTGTACAGGAGCAACAGAATAGCGGCAAGACCACACTTACTCGTTTCCTGATTCCAGATCAGCTGAAGACTTACCAAGCTGAAAATATTTCTGTGGACAAGGACAGTCTAATCGCCTTGAGTCAGAATTTCGGAATCATACAGGATGAGCTTTCCACACTTTCCAAAACCGAGATCAATGCGCAGAAAACGCTGATGAGTAAATCACAAGTCAAAGTCAGGCATCCTTATGACAAGAAGCCTAAAATGGAACCGAGAAGGGCTTCCATATGGGGATCTACCAATAAGGCCGAGTTTCTCACGGATGTGACAGGTAGCGTACGCTGGCTATGTTTTACTGTAATGGAAATTAATTGGAATTACATAAAAGACATTGATATCGATAGGGTTTGGGCACAAGCTTATCAGCTATACCTTTCGAATTTTCATTATGAAATGACAGCGAAGGAAATCCGGGAAAATGAAATCATGAACAACCAGTACAAAACCATTTCTCCTGAAGTAGAACTGGTGCAAAAATTCTTTTCCCCAGGCACTAAAGAGGATCATGATAAATTCATGACAGCTACCGATATCTGCCATCAGTTGGTTTTAAATATCTCCGGTAACCTCAGGATTAGCCCTGTGGAGATTGGTAAAGCTTTGAAATTGCTTGGTCACGTTCAGTCTCAAGTTCGGAGAAACGAAGCTCAAAACTTCCCTGAAAAAGGATATTACATAAAACAAAACCAACCTACTACTTACTACAAATAAGCTGTAAACAAATGAAATACAGCTTTTAAATAGGTAGTAAGATAGGATAAATCAGACTACTACAACCCACTACAATAAAAGTTTTTGTAGTAAGACGGATTCAAATTGCTTTCAGTCATAAAGCGTTAATAATCAATGAACTAAAATAAATATGTAGTAAGGTAGTAGCTGTAGTAAGTGGTTTTTCAAAAAAATTAAACTTAAGAACAATGAATGCAAAAGAGGCAAATAAAATATCCATAATAACCTATCTGGACCAGATGGGAATCAGACCAAGTAAAGTTAAAGCAGGTTATTGCTTTTATTATTCTCCTTACCGGGAGGAATCAACCCCTTCTTTTAAGGTAAGCCCGAGCAAAAATCTATGGGTAGATTTCGGAGATGGAAATGCTGGGGGTACGTTGATTGATCTGGTTCTTAAAATGAATCCTGCTTATACTGTTCCTGATGCTATTAGGGAAATCGAAACGGTAAGTGGATCTTCTTTTTTTCTTCATCAGCCTGCTATTCCCCGACCCGACCCACCTGAGGAGACAGCTGCAGGAATCAAGATTATAAAAACCAGACCACTAGGAAACAATAGTGCCATAACGGATTACCTTCAATCCAGGCGAATCCTTCTGGATACAGCTAAAGAATTTTGCCGTGAAGTCTATTACCGCATTGGTGACAACAGATATTTTGGTCTAGGCAATCCTCATGAAAATGGTTGGGCAATTCGTAACAAATATTGGAAAGGCTGCACTGCCCAGGGAGTATCTACTTACTGTAACAATTCAGCAGATCTTTGCCTTTTTGAAGGAATATTTGACCTGTTGAGTTATAGGGAGATGCGAAAAGCGGAACATTACCGAGCGGACTTTATGGTGCTCAATTCTTTGGCCAATTTACCGGGATTCTATTCGAAAATAAATAAGTACAGCCGTGTGAAATTATTTCTGGATAGGGATAAGGCTGGAAAAGAGGCGGCCAGAAAACTAATGGATAGCCTAACCCATTGCCGAGACAAGTCAGAATTATTTCATCCCCATAAAGATTTAAACGAGTATTGGATGAGTAGGGAAAATTTAAGCGTAAAAAGATGATTGAACAATTCTGGATTTTAGGAATCCTACAGAAAAATAATGGCAGTAACATTGTTGGTTGGGGAAGATTCAAGGCCTTGCCTTTAAAAGCGTTGAATATACGGGTATGCCGATATACCCATATCTGTATACATTCCTATTCAAATAATGCTATACATAATTATATTCCGAAAGGGAGGGGGGAATGACGAAAAATGGAATGCTGAGTTCCAATAATAAATGCCTATTTAGGTATTCAAATACACATATTACCATATATTTAAAGATCCCTATAACCCAATAAAAATATAATATTAATTTGCATATACTTAGATAAAAACATATGTTTAACAATATTATTAGTAATATTTAGTTATTAATTTATATTAAAACAGTTCTTTACTTAACCGACTAGAGGCTATCTAACACGTTGGTGCCACTAGAAATCCGCTGTGCGCGGTCCTTGCAAGTTGTGTCTTTGTCCGACAAAAAACCGCTGGTTTTTTTTCTACCAAAAACGAACTTGCCCCTCCCATTTCCCTTCCTGTTTGACAGTTGTGTAATTTGGAGTGGAGAAGAAAAATCCTCGCAACTCGGATTTTAACAAAAAAAATCAAATGAGAAAAGCAACCCAAAATGACAGGGAAAAGGTCGTAACCATCCTGTTGAAAGCATTCAAAAAAAACAAAAGTGTCAACTACATTGCTGGTAAAGAAGAAGAGAAAATTCGCTATTTGATGGAGTATTCTTTTGAAAACTGCATGGATATGGGTGAAGTTTTTATTTCGGAGGATGGCAATGCTTGCGCCATGATCCAATTTCAGGATAAGAAAAAGTTCTCTTGGAAAAGTACGTATCTGGATATACAGTTAATTTTCAAAACCATTGGGGTGGGAAATATTCCCAAAGCTTTGTCCAGGGAGTCCTTTATAAAAAAACATTATCCCAAAGAGCCTTTCACCTATTTATGGTTTGTTGGGGTAAGCCCGGAAAAGCAAAAAAATGGCTTTGGCACTAAGATCCTGAAGCATGTATTGGATTATTCCAAAACACTTGACCGTCCTGTTTACCTGGAAACATCTACAGAGAGCAATCTCCCCTGGTATCAGAAAAACGGTTTGGAGATTTATACCGTTTCCGAAAAGTTTGGATTTCCTTTTTACTTCTTGAAAACTGCCTAAAACATTATGACTGTTCTGAATACTGAAATTCACATTGTAACCTTAGTATTTGTTTTGCTGGAGGTGATGATGTTTTCCCACCAACTGGTATTTTATCTCCAAAAGCCGAATGAGAAGAAGAGGAAATATTACCTGATTTTGCTTTTCCTCCTGATCCTTTACAATTTGGCCGGAGGACTTTTTCCAGACGAAGATTTACCTCTGTCAGTAACATTGCAATACATTCTTGCCTATGGTGCCGGTTTCGGTATGGGAGCTTATTTTCCCTACTATTTTTACAGGGCATTCAATATTACGCATTTAGAATTTCATGCCAAATACGGGGTGTTAATATTTTTGATCTTACCGTTTGTACTTTTCTTCTGTATATTATATCCTTTAGGAATAGACCTCAAGACGGTGATCTATGTGGGAATGATCATTCCGTTTTCCTATGCTTTTTACATGGTGTACAATATCCTTTGGGGCATTCGCCAACGCTACAAAACGCGCAAAGCTTCCTTCGATGCTATTCTATCTTACGTTGCGGTAGCTCCCTGGACATTGATGCCTTTGTTGGCTTATTTGGAAGTAACACAGCTGACAGAAGTTTTATTGACAAATGGGGGCTTTCTGGTAATCACTGTCCTGTATATCCGGAACATGGTCGAGGAAAATAGAAAAGATTTGGAAACCCTGAACCTTCTGCAAACCAAAAATGAAGATGAAATTTTCACCATCCGCTGTACCAAGCTTGGCCTGACAAAAAGAGAAATTGAAGTCTGCGAATTGGTCCGGGAAGGTCATATTTACAAGGACATTGCAGATACTTTGTTTATCTCCGAAAGAACCGTGAATAAGCATATGCAGAATATTTTCAAAAAAGCAGAAAGTAATAACAAGTTTGATTTATTGAATAAGATTACCAAGGATGTGAAGACGGCGTGAATTAAATGAATTTTCAGTTATTGGCTAGAGGTAGAAGTGTAAAGTGGTATAGCTTAAATTAATCTTTCAAAAAAATCTTTGGTTAATAAATCCCTTAGAGGTTATTTGTAAAGATTTGATTGAAGTTTAAATTTCGAATTTTAAAATGTCCTAGAATTGGGAAAGATGCAGGTCAGGTTTAGTCGTTTAGGGTGGGTTCTCCTTTAAATAATTAACTGTAGCTCGTTTTTATTGTAATTTCGAAATCACATCAAGAGTTGAAGGTGTATTCGTCCGCTTACAGTTTTCGATATAGTCTTTGCTTGGATCGAGATCGAATCTTTTAAATATTTCATTTCTGATCATTTCATTCTTAGGATTCCTTAAATCAAACTGTGCTTTAAAATGCTTATTTAGGTCAAATTCAAATGTTCCTGTTTCCTCCGTTCTCTTGATGTCCTTTGTATCATATCTTGTGGAAAAACCAATTGAGTAATAACCAAAAGGGTTAGTGATATTTTTAGTTGTTTTCTCAGAAAGTTTGGGATTCGGTGTCTCGATATACTTATTATATTCCGAAAGTGGAATCTCTTTATGAATCAAGCCCCATTGCAGAAACACAGTTTTTTTGGCATAATCTATACTTTTTCCATATGACACAGGAAACTCAAAATCAGTTTCTACTAAATTATGATGTCCTATAATTTCATAATCTCCATAAAAAAGGTTATTATCCATTATATAATCTGATGGCAAGGTTGGACTATTTATTAATTTTCTGAAATCAATTTCCTTAATTTCCGAAGTTAATGCGTAGAGCTTTATTAACACTGAAGGTCCCATAAGTAGGTGTAATCCATGATTTTTTTATGAGGCCTTTTTTTCGAATCTTTTTTACGTCAAGGAGAACCATTCCAAAACTATACTCATTTCTATTTATTTTAAAAGTGAAAATATCCCCAGCCATGTATTTCACATTTTTTCTCTTATCTTTTTTAAACTGCTCAATTTCTGCTAAATGACTTGGTCTTGATGAGTTAATGAAACTCTCTACCCAAATTTGAAGAGTAACATGACTGAGGTCTATGTTCTCTTTTAATGTGGAATAAAAGGTTCTTTGTGTATAATAATTACCAATGGTAATATTCCCGTTCTCAGCCCTTGAAAAATACACCCCTTCAGGTTGGTGTTTTTCTAGTGTTGCAGCAGTCAATTTTTTCTCTTTTCCTTTGTTGGTTTTTGGCAATAAGTATTTTCGATCCCTCGTATTCAAGTTATAACTATGTTCGCAATAAATATTATTATTTGAGATGACCTGTTTTCTAATTACGTTTCCGTCAAAATATTAAATGCTCTCTGGTTGATATGGGCCAGCTTTAAGAACTGATTTTTGCCAATTGGGCTCTACTAAATCAAGTCCTAAATATTTCCGCTGATCATTAGATAGTTCGTAGGTTATTTCTGTGAAAGTCTTAAATTTTGTTAGCAATTAATTGAATTTTCAGCTATAAGTTAAGTGAGATTTTTGATTACTTCTAATTAAAAAAATACCACCTTTTGAGGAAATAATCCCCTTTATTTTTTAACAACGACTATTTCTTTATAAAAGAATTCATGATCTTTCCAGGTAAGTCTAAATGGAATGAATCATAAATATTTCCTTTGTCATAAGTTATTGGTTATGTGTTAAATACCCCTGCTTCATGAGTTAAGTATTCGTGGTATAAAACAAGCTTTTTTACAACCTTCAATTTCCATATTCTTCTCATACTTCCTATCCTTTTTTACCTCAAAGCCTCTCATTATTTTAAATTTATTAATTGTGACTCACCACCATTCATTTATTGGATATTTGTACGCCAGCATTGGTATCTGAAGTTACCAAATTATTCCAGAGGGTGAAACCTATACTCATGCATTTACCTATTTACATCTAATTCCTTGGAAGAATTAACCTTTCCCGATTGTGGAACCTTTGGCTGTGGAGATGTGACGCTCACGGTATATGACCGGGCAGGTTTACCCAGGGACCCAACTTTTTCCCAAGAATACCTGCGCAGCCGTGTATCCTGGACAGCAATGGTGGAGAAAAACTCAACCGATACAATATTTACCTATTATAGCTATATTCCTCATGGCAATGTCAAAGCCCTGCTTCAGGATCTTCCCGGAGTAGGCCCAAAACGGACGGAGTATGTATATGATCTGGTCAGTGGCAACGTAAACCAGGTGCACTACCAAAAAGGTTATCCTGATCAATTGATTCACCGGTACCGTTACGATGCTGACAACCGACTGGAAGAAGTGCAGACAAGCACAGATGGATTGGTTTGGAATAGGGATGCAGCCTATTATTACTACCCACATGGTCCACTGGCCAGGGTAGAGTTGGGTGAGTACAATGTTCAGGGGATGGATTATTACTATACGCTCCAGGGCTGGCTGAAAGGTATCAATATGCCAATGGAAGGGATGGTGTCGGTGGATTCCGTACAGGAACTGATGCCTTTTCCTTTGCGCTTGGGTATTACGAAGGGGATTACAAACCCATCAATCCCAGTGTAACCATTTCCGATTCACGAGACGAACTATGGGATCATTATAAAGACACAAGGGATACAATCTCAGCAACTGGTCTGTACAACGGCAATATTTCCTGGATGAGTACTGACCTTCCCAGCTTGGGAGATCCGGATCGTATGCAGGCGATGGTTTATGGGTACGATCAGCTCCACCGAATCGTTCAAGCCAGAAGCCTGACCAGCTCAGAAACTACCGGCTTTGACCAAAGGAGTTACAATCCAGAGAACCCGAATAAATACGATGCGGATTATAGTTATGATCCAAATGAGGACCGACCGTTAAGAAACAGTCCTGTGGACTGTTTTAGGGAGGGGCCAGATTGCAGGGCAGGCTTAACGTGAATTTGGTTGAAAAAAGGTTTTTAAAGACTTCGAACTATCATTAAATAGAAAATCCATATCTTTACAGAGGCGGGATGAAACGACAATCCGTGATGATTTGACATATAAATACTACGACTTTAGCAACAAGCTGAAAAACGTGGATGGTACGGATACTGAAAATTACACCTATGATGAGATCGGCAACCTGATTAGTGACAGTGCCGAAGGTATAGATAGTATCGCCTGGACGCCTTATGGTAAGGTTAGGGCAGTTTATAAGGACGATAACTCCGAAGTCCATTTCAGGTACGATGCCGCAGGAAACAGGATTTCCAAGATCACTGAAAGTGATACGACCATTTATGTTGTGATGCAAGCGGTAACGTAATGGGTGTCTATAAGAATGACACTTTAGCGGAGCAATCCATTTATGGTAGTTCACGCCTAGGATTGGTTAATTACGCATCTAAGACGGGTTACAGATCGTTAGGTGGCAAGAAGTACGAGCTAAGTAATCACCTAGGTAATGTCCTGGCAGTAGTAACCGATAATATCCACCTGGATCAGGATTCCACCTGGGCCAATGTGGTCAATGTTTCAGACTATTATCCTTTTGGATTGGCGATGGATAGTCGTAGTGTGCAGGATAGTAGTTATAGGTATGGCTTCAATGGCAAGGAAGAGGACAGTAACGGAGAATGGGGTTCTAAGAGCCATTATGACTATGGATTTAGAATCTATAGCCCGAGTATTGGGAAGTTTTTGAGTGTGGATCCGTTGGCTCCCGATTACCCATGGTATACGCCATATCAGTATGCTGGAAATAAGCCAGTCTGGGCCACCGATTTAGACGGATTGGAAGAAAGAATATCTACTGTAGGTGATTTTGTAGAAGGCAGACATACTTTTGGTTCTGATCATGTACCAGCCATTACCGTCCCCCTATTGATCAAGCCAACTCAGGAAAAAATCGTACCTATTCCCAATAACCAAACATTTGTTGGGCCAAGCAACTCAACGATGTCATATATTGAAGTACAGTCCAGAAACAAAAAAATAGAAGCTTATAATAATTTACAAAACCTAAGTAATTCTATTCCTCGCCATGAAAAATTGATAGGACAAGGGGTTGCAATCGGTTTAAGCTTCACCTCTCCATATACAACAATAGGAAAAATTGGAAATGCTAGTAAACTAATAACAACTTCCAAACAGTTTTTGACCGGATTTGGTATGAATTCTGCCGTACAAATAAGTATAAATCAAGGATTTAGTAGAGTGGATTGGATAGACGCAGTATCGTCAGGAATCACTTCAACAGTGACCAAAAATTATAACATAAACATATTTTCTGATGCACTTTTAAGCTCAACTATGGATTATACATATGAAGGTGGCTTTCAATCCACTTTTGACGGATCAAAAAATCTTTGGAATACAGGAGTTGATTTAACTCTTGGGGTAGGGGTAGGATTTGCATCAAAGGGTACGGATTATTTATTTGATGCGAATAATACAAGGTCAATGTTTAAACCATTGAGTCCTGCGGTAAAAAAATCAATAGCTAATTTCTTGAAGATTAGTTAAAATGCCGCAGGAAGTGCAGCTGGATCGGAAGTCAAGAAGGAGGACTAGATGGAAATAAAAAAGTTAGGCAATATTTTTTTAGAAAATCTGTTTGCCGTTTTAGGGTTAGCATTGTTTCTTTACTTTATAATTAATTTCACTTACACCCAATATCATTTATCAAATTATAAAGAATATTCATCTGGAACTATTATTGATTTTGAAGAAGACTATAGAGGGAACAAGATTGCAATATTTGAGTTTGAAGTGGATAATAGGATATTTAGGGGTGAAGCATATTTCGATGATTTTGTAAATCCCGTAATAGGGGAGAGCTACCCCGTAAAATATTCTATGAAGAATCCAAATATTAGCAGAATGGAGTTCAGATAACGTCACCGGCTGTGTGTAGAATTCTCTTGGGTGTAGAATTCTCTACATCCTTTTATTCTTAAGCTCTTTTAAAGTCGTAATCTGTTATATGCCATTTGCAATGGCTTCTGAAAGCCCCCTTATCTTAGTAAACAAATGGACAAAATTTTGAATACTGTTTGACCGATATTTGAGACCCCATCCAAATCAACGGTACTTTATTCAGTTACTCGGGCAGCATTTATTTGTAATTCATTCAAGGATAGACTAGAAATACCGGTAATATTGTCCCCCCGTTGGGGTTTTGCAAACTAAAAAGTTTAGTATGACAAAATTACATTAATTTTCTAAGACACTCACCTTTGCTTTCAATTCTTCAAGAGGTTTGCACCAATCTATCCAAAATCACATCAACATTAGTGGCTTCCCCTATAATATCAAACCAACTTCCAACTGGTAATTGAATGACTATTAAGGTAGCTGTTCTGGTATGTCTGTCCTCTTTTATTTCCATTAGATTCAGTTTTTCTAGATGATTCAGACCAAAATCGTCAAGGACAGGCAAATTGGTTTTTATTGAACAATATATACCTGAATAACCTTAAATTTCTATATACGCATACCTACGTATTCACCTAAAATAGCCCTTTTTACGTATTTCCTTCCTTATTTTTTTTCCTTCTCTTTGGGTCAGGCAATAATTAGCAAGAACCAGCCAACCTAAAAAATATGAAGGATCCCCAGGAAAATAAAACACACAAAATCACCTTCAGGCTCAAAGCGCAAGAGGCAAAATTCCTGGATGATTTTGCTTGGAGTGCAGGTATCTCCAGAAGCGATACGCTCAGGAACCTGATCCGAAAAATCCAGGGAGATGCATCCATTATCAAGACAGACAAATTGCTTGATACCCTGTCTGACCTAGCAGCGGAGCAGGGCCGGGTAAACAACAATATCAATCAATTGGCCAGGCATGCCAATCAATATTCCAAGGTAAGTGACCTAAACCCTAAGGTATTTGTAAGATTTAATACGCTGCTAACCCGATACCTTGACTTTCAGGAGGACATGAACAGGACTTTCCGAAAAATCTATAAATCCATCAGCTGATGACCGTCAAAATTCTATCATCTACCACTACTTTCAAAGGGGTGTCCTACAACACCAATAAAATGCAGTCCGGTAAAGGTGAGCTGATGAAATTCAAAAATTTCGGTTACCTGCAATCGGCGCAAAAAGTAACCCCGGCTGAAATGAAAATTTTTCTAAAAGCCCATTCTAACCGGAATACAAGGGTACAAAACAAACAATTCCATGCCATGAATTCTTGCAAGGAACGAGAATACAACAAGAAGGAACTCACCAAAATGGCGGAGAAGTGGCTGGAAAAAATGGGCTATGGCGATAATCCTTACCTGATCGTATTCCATGGAGATACAAAAAACAACCATGTCCATATGGTCCCCGGCTGGGTGTAGGTGTGTCGTGAAGACGTTGATGAGAATCAAAGACATGTTGTATAAAAGATGGTAGTAGGTCTACCCCGGCTGGGTGTAGAATCCTCTACACCCTGTTATTCTTAACCTCCTTTAAAGTCGTATTCTGTTATATGCCATTTGCAATGGCTTCTGAAAGACCCCCTTATCCAAGTAAACAAATGGACAAAATTTTGAGACCCCATCCAAATCAACGACACTTTATTCAGTTACTCGGGCAGCATTTATTTGTAATTCAATCAAGGATAGACTATTTTTAGTTATGGGAGAGGCTTATAAAATAAGAGATCAGGAAATCGAGCCTGCCCGAGGCAGACAGGCATGACAAAATCGTCAGTCCAAAAAATGATTAATGTAGCGAGATTCCACCCCGATAAATCGGGACAAGTTCTGACCTTTGAAAAATAAATAGAAACAGATGAAATGCCCTATTTTTTCACATTCAAAATGTATTCATGAGAATCCGGTAAGAGCAGGAATCGTGGAAAAACGGGAGGATTACATGTGTTCGAGTATGAGGAATTATGCTGGATTGGAAGGTTGGATAACCGTGGATCATTGGTGACTCAGTTCATTTTCCGAATGCAAATTGGAAAGGATAAAAGTGTGTTTTGTAGACTGCACCCAGTCTGGGATGAACTTTAATTTAAAAAGCCTTATCTAGCTTTACAGAGACAAATCTAAGTAGAATATTATTATGATGACAGCCGAAGACATCACTAAATACATCGGGTGGAACTTTTTTGTTTACAGCCTAAGAAAAGCCAAATACTGAAATATCATCCATTGGAACAAATCAAATTGTAATATGGAATCGTTAACTTTAGGGAACGAAAAGAAAAAACCGATGGACACAGTTAAAATACGAGAAGAAATAAGCCAATACCTTCAACATGCAGATGATCGTGTGTTAAAACTTATTCATGGGCTGATTAAAGCAGACCAAATAGCTTCACCTGTTGGATATAAACCCGATGGCACAGCTATCACAAAAGAGGAACTAATATCCAGGGCGGAAAGGTCTGAAAAGGACATTAAAGAAGGCCGTGTAAAAACGTCACAACAGGTCAGGGAAGAAATAAAGCATTGGTAGTCCATGGAGGTTAGGTTTTCAGAGTGGGCGAAAAGATGCTTGAAAGAGATTTACGATCATTATTCGGGGGAAGTCAGTCCCGCAAAAGCGACTGAGATTGTAAATAAAATTATTGGCAGAGCAGAAACGCTTGAAAACTATCCGAATAGAGGGAGAGTAGAAGACGACCTGATATCTCTTGGGAAAGGGCACCGATATTTGCAGGAATATCATTACAAAATCATTTACAAAGTTGATAGAGAAATCGTTATTGTCACGGATATTTTTAGCAACTATCAAAAACCTACCAGGAAACCGAAAAGGAATAAATAGGCCACCGAGCAAGACCACGGCTTGGGGTAGAATCGGCTACACCCTTTTATTCCTAACTTACTTCGAAGTCGAAATCTTTTATATGCCATTTGCAATGGCTTCTGAAAGACTCCCTTTATCCTAGTAAACAAATGGACAAAATTTTGAATACTGTACTGAAATTTGAGACCTCATCCAAATCAAGGACATTATTCGGTTACTCAGTCAGCATTCAATTGTAATTCAATCAAGGATAGACTATTTTTAGTTATGGGAGAGGCTTATCAAATAAGAGAACAGGAAATCGAGCCCGCCCGAGGCAGAAAGGCATGACGAAATCGTAATGACAAAGGATGATTATCGTAGCGAGATTCCACCCCGATAAACCGGGGCAAGTTCTGATCATTAGAAAATAATTATAAACAGATGAAATTATGCTGGATTAGAAGGTTTGATAGCCCTGGATCATTGGTAATTCCGTCCATTTCCTAATTGCAGCTCGCTGGGATAGAAAACCAAAGAAATATTCCTTTCCTTGGATCCCTTCAAATTTCAGATCTCCAGAAATAACTAAAATTCGGATAAGTAATTTTTATCAGGTTGATCCACAGGGGTTACTTCATTTTGAACAACCTAAAAGCACCTGCACTCCGTTGAGCTTAGGCTATTTTATCTATTTTTGTTTCAGATGAAAGTTTGTATTGCAGAAAAGCCAAGTGTCGCCCGTGAAATAGCGGCTGTTCTAGGAGCTAATCATAGGCATGAGGGGTACTATGAAGGCAACGGATATATCGTTACCTATACTTTTGGGCACTTTTGCACCTTATTAGAGCCGAAGGATTACGAACCTCATTGGAAGAGTTGGCGCCTTACTCACCTTCCGATGCTTCCTGAAAAATTCAAAACTAAAATTGTTAATAATCCGGGAGTCAAGAAGCAATTTGATATTGTAAAAAAGCTATTTGATACAGCTACACTGGTGATCAACTGTGGTGATGCTGGCCAAGAAGGAGAGTTGATTCAACGATGGGTAATTGAACAAGCGGGGTATAAAGGGGAAGTCAAACGCTTATGGATTTCATCTTTGACCGCAGAGGCCATCAAAGAAGGCTTCGACAAATTGCAACCCTCGGCGAAATACGATAATTTGTATTATGCTGGTTATTCCCGAGCAATCGGAGATTGGTTGTTAGGAATGAATGCCACCCGGTTATATACGGTTAAACATGGTGGGTACAAACAAGTGCTGTCCATTGGCAGAGTTCAAACGCCTACACTGGCCATGATCGTTAATCGGTTTAAAGAAATTCAAAATTTTCAGCCACAACCCTACTGGGAACTACAAACCCTGTATAGAGAGACTGTATTTAACTGTGAAGAAGGGAAATTTTTAAAGAAAGAAGACGGGGAGACTTTTGCCAAGCAGGTCAAAGAAAATGACTTTGAAGTCGTCTCAGTTGCTAAGAAAAAAGGAAAGGAATATGCACCTAAGCTTTTTGACTTAACAGGATTACAGGTGCATTGTAATAATAAGTTTGGCCTTTCTGCCGATGAAACGCTCAAAATCGCACAGAAACTATACGAACAAAAATTAATCACCTACCCAAGAGTTGACACCACTTTTCTACCGAACGATATTTACCCCAAAGCACCAGGGATATTAGAGAAGCTAACGAAATATAGGTCGTTGACTCAACCTATTTTGGGTAAGAAATTAAAAAAGTCTACTAAGGTTTTCAATGACAAAAAAGTAACCGATCACCATGCCATGATTCCTACAGGCATGCAGGATAGTTTACACGACAATCAGCTAAAAGTCTATGATATTATTACCAAGCGTTTCATCGCAGTGTTTTATGACGACTGTACAGTGGACAATACCACCGTATTAGGAAAAGTGGGCACGGTCCCGTTTAAAGCAAGAGGAAAGGTGATTTTAGAAAAAGGCTGGAGGGTTGTTTTTGAAACTGCAGATGGCAAAGAAAAAAAGGAGAAAGACGAGCTCCCGCTTTTTAAAAAAGGGGAAAAAGGGCCACATGAACCTTCTTTCCTAGAGAAAGAAACCAAAGCTCCAAAACAGTATACAGAAGCAACTTTGCTAAGAGGCATGGAGACCGCCGGTAAACAAGTGGACGATGAAGAGATGCGAGACTTAATGAAAGAAAATGGCATAGGTCGCCCTTCTACTCGGGCAAATATCATTGAAACACTTTTCAGGCGAGAATACATTGAACGTAATAAGAAGCAAATTTTGCCCACCGAAACTGGAGTGCAATTGATCGATATTATCAAGAATAACTTGCTGACCTCTGCAGAACTTACAGGACAGTGGGAGAAGCAATTGAAAGAAATAGAAAAAGGGAAATTTCATGCGGGTTCTTTTGTGATGAACATGAAAAAAATGGTGGCGGATTTGGTCTATGAAGTTATACGGGAACAAAGTCATACTAAAATAGCGCATACCAGTGAAAAAAAGCTTCCTGAGAAAGAAAGATCAGCAACTTCACTTGTGGGACAGCCCTGTCCAAAATGCAAGAATGGGTCGTTGCTAAAAGGAAATTCGAGTTACGGATGCAGCGCTTATAAAAAGGGATGTGACTTTTTACTCGCTTTTTCTTTCGAAGGAAAAACCATATCAGAGAATCAATATTTGAGGTTACTTAAGAAAGGATCTACTGTCAATTTAAAGGGATTTAAAACGGCGACTGGAGATAAAGAAGGATTGATACGTTTCAATGAGAAATTTCAACTCGTTTTGGTAGAAAAGAAAGTAGCCAACTCGGCGGCTTCTAAGAAAACTCCTCCTGTCATTTCATGCCCTCTTTGCAATAAAGGAACCATAATAAGAGGAAAAACAGCCTATGGATGCAGCGCCTATAAAGAAGGGTGTGACTTTAGATACTCTTTTGATACCCTCCGGGAAAAAGCGAACAAGAAACCGTTGACTGTTGAGCTGGTGACATCTTTATTGAAGGAGAGTGTAGTTGGTTAAACTGTTGAAATAGTATCGAATAAAAACTGCTGCCTAGGCGGAATATCTATCCTATGCCTAAAAACCAAAAGCAAAGCTTAAACCCAAAATATGCAATAGACCTTCTATTACGTGATGAAATCACTTCAAAATCAGTCACTTCGTTGCTATTTTCGACTTCACCATAGCGATGCTATGACTCAGTCTTCAAATAGCCTGATTTTCTTGTAATTACACCACTCATTACGAATGCTATTGCATAATTCTCCCAAACTCTTGTTAAAATAAACCCCTCCCAAATATCGGATTCTCCGGCTGGGTGTAGAATTGGCTACACCCTTTTATTTTTAAGCAACCGTAAAGTCGAAATCTTTTATTCGGCATTTGCAATGGCATCCGATAGACCCCCTTTAGTAAACAAATGGACAAAATTTTGAGACCCCATCCAAATCAACGACACTTTATTCAGTTACTCGGTCAGCATTCATTTGTAATTCAATCAAGGATAGACTATTTTTAGTTATAGGAGAGGCTTATTAAATAAGAGATCAGGGAATTCATTAGCCAATTGGAAAAGATAGAAGGGGGGTAAACTAAACGCTTGTGGGATGCAGCCTATTTGATTCTAAAATCGGTTATGGTTTTTCCATTGTATCGATATACTCCATCCGAACCGAACCAAATACTGCCATCCTTGGCTGCTAAAATCCCAAATAGCATCTTTCGTTCTTTTGTATTTATTTCGGTTGCAGTAGGGTTTTTATTTAAAAAGGTCTGGGCAAAATAAAGTGTAAGTACCCAAGATCCTTCGATAGTTTCGGAACTGGTCCATAAGTTGCCATTTTTATCCTCGTGAATATACCCGACAAAATTCCTGCTGATATTGGTAAATTCACCTTCACCTGCCCTGAGCGAAGTCGAAGGGGCATGGCGCCATAGGCCATCCCTACCACCAAGCCAAATATTTCCTTTCTTATCTTCAATGATAGTACGGACATTGGTAAACGCCTTGCCTTTATTCCTTATAATGGAGAATGCTTTTCCATCATATAGATAGGTGTTGCCCCTTGTTGCAACCCAAAAATTGCCCGTTTTGTCTTCAATGATGGAATTGACTTCGTTAGGGGGACGTGTAAAATCCGGAACAGTCTTTCCGGTCTTATCTTCAACTATAGTATCTTCTGCCAGTATAAAATTCTGAAATGTTTTTCCATCGTATCGACTTATTCCCCCATTTGTGCCCAACCAAATATTACCGGCCTTGTCCTCATAAATACTGGTAATCTCATTATTTGGAAGCCCTTCCTTGGTGGTGAAATTTTGAAAGGCTTTTCCATCAAAATAATAAACACCTGAGCCAATACTTCCAAACCACATATTGCCTTTGCTGTCTTCCAAAATAGAAAAGAAGCGGGCTGAACTTACATCCTTTGTTACATTGGTAAAAGATTTTCCATCATATCGAAACACTCCTTCCCAGGTAGCCATCCAGATGTTGCCATCACCATCCTGCACCAAATTACGTACAATTGAATTAGGCGCATTGGAAGTGTTTAACTCATTGGTTAGGGAATTGGATTGGTCTTTTGGTTGGTCAGTTTTGACTTGATCTTTACATGAAGTGATACAAACAAATAGCATTAACCAGGAAAATAATCTTAGGTGTTTTTTCATTTTTTATTTGTTTAGAATGTTCAAACCTAAAGCTATCCAAAGTCAATAGGGTAAATGGAATGTAAAAAGAATGTAAATCAAGGTAAAATTGATAGATGACTTTTATTAAACCGTATCTTTGAGCAATGAAAAAACTGATACAACCTGCTGGAATCGGAATGATCACCATGCTTTTTACGATGGTACTCCTGTGGCCATGGAAGTCAGACGATTTTGCAGAAAATAAGGAAATCAGGTTGAGGAATGTGGGACATCAAATCCTGCTTGCCTCAGGAGATAGCACTTCAAGGGTTTTGCCAATCAGGAGAATCAGCAAGAATGAATTCATTCTAGTATTTGAAAACCCCTTCCAATTTGATCCGGACAGTTTGGTTAACGTTATTCATAAAGGTTTGGGCGAAGGCCTGGTGAACAAGGCTGAGGACAAATATCAGGTGAATGTGATGGAATGCATGGCCAATCAGATTGTTTATAGTTATCAAATGTCCAGTAACAAAGACAAGACCCTCATTCCCTGTAAGGGACGCGTGCAGCCAAAAGATTGCTATAGCATCAAAATCCGGTTTAACCAAAATTCTTTCAGGGCGTCTAACTTTTCTGTTCCGATCATCTTTGGAGTTTTGGCATTTGGATTTATATTTCTTTTCAAAAATAAAACCATTAAGCTTAATAGGAGTAAAAGCAAAAGCAATAGGCAATCCGTAGGAATTGGAAAGTTTGAATTATATCACAGTAAACAACTTTTGAAGATCGGGAATGAGGAAATCCAACTTTCCCAAAAAGAAAATAAGTTGTTGACGCTTTTTGCCTCCCACCAAAACGAGATGCTTGAGAGAGATCACCTGCTCAAAGAAATTTGGGAAGATGAAGGGGTCTTTGTGGGCAGAAGCCTAGACATGTTTGTCTCCAAACTTCGAAAAAAGCTAATTCAAGACCCGAATATTCAAATTAAAAATATCCGAGGTAAGGGGTATATACTTCAGGTAAAATGAAAAATGAGGGAAACATAATGATATGGCAAGTAGCGTAAACTATTATTTTTCGTATCCTGCTGATTTTACAAGCCTCATCACGAATCCTATTGCATAATCCTCGTTAAAAACAGCCTCTATTTCTTTTCCAATTGAAGTTTATAAAAAGTAAGGTAATCTTGTTCCTCTCCAATAAAGTCATCATTTCTGAGTGAGTAGAAGGGTTTGTCTAACTTTTCAATGTTTAAAATGCTGCCAATATTGTAGGGGACAATGATTTCATTGGAAAGGATAGAATCTTGGTATATAATTTTCAGCACTTGATTTTGAAAGTCTTTGTAATTAGGGTAGTTTTCTCGAAGCTTTAATTCATTTTGGATAAAAATTTCTTCCTCAATACCTTCTTTATAATAAACCACTGTTCCTTTTTCTGTTACAAAAAGCTGATTGATCCTTCCGTCAAGCATTTTAAAATGGGATATGTATTGGTTTTTTTCTTTATGCTCGCCATTGTCTAAAAATTTAGAAGGCTTAAAATCAACAGTATTTAAGTAGATTTCCCCATTTGTTAAATCGTAAATATGAATCAATGGCTCATTGCTTAGGGCCAGGTGAAGTTTATTCCGGGATATACCAAATTGGATTATAGGCCTTTCAAAGAATTTGTTGGTGGAATACCTTGAGGTACTTGGTATCTTAATTAATGGTTTTGATCCTCCTGTTGTTGGGTCAATTTTTTCTAACAGAAAGTTGTCCCGAATAAAATGTGGGCCATAAGGGTTGGCATCATCTCTGCCCGGATAAAAACTGATCAATGAATCGTTATAATATTCCAGATTTTTAATAAAGCCACCTCCATCCTGTGATTGGCTCAGAAATGAAAGCTTTATTTCTTGCTTCAAAGTTAAATTCGTATTTAACTCATACAGCCAGCCCATAAAACTAGCCGCAAAAAGTCTTCCGTCCTGTGCGTATTTTAGTTGAGTTGGATATTGTACTTTACCTGGCCCATCCTTTGGGTAAGTAGTCTCATTAAGGATCCTACCATTTGAGTCAAACTCAATCAGCTTATTTTCTTCAAAATTATAAAACACGCCTTTCCCATTTCGAAAATCTCCTCCATCTACAGTCCCCAAATAATCTACTTGGATAGAGTCCAAAATCACGAGTTCCCATTCGTTTGTAAAAACCACTTTATCTGAGACTTCTTTTTTTGAACAAGCTATATGGAAGATAGAAAGAATAACTATTGCTAAATACTTAAATTTCATTTTCTTACCAATTGAAGTTTATAAAAAGTAAGGTAGTCTTGTTCCTCTCCAATAAAGTCATCATTTCTAAGTGCGTAGAAGGGTTTATTTGCGGACTCGATATTTAGAATTATTTTGATTTTTGAAGGGATAATCAATTCATTGGACCAGCCCTGTCCATGCCTATAGATTTTAAGATAATTATTAAGAAATTCAGGATAGCGAGGTAAATTCTCTCTTTCAATGAGGTCATTATTCACAAAAGTATCTCCATCAATTCCACCATGATAGGTAACAATGACATGATCCGGATCAGAATAAATGCCCCTAATTCCAGCTTCATACATTTTAATTTTTTCTAGATAGGTAACAGGTGTTTTCTGTCCTGGAATCAATTTAAAATCACTTGGGTTCATAGGAATACTCCTTTTCCAAAGGATACTGTCCCCCATGGCATACACATGTATGAGGGGTTCATTGGAAAAGGTAAGGTACAAACTGTCATTTTCTATAATGAAATTAATGTCAGGCCGATCAAAAAAATCATCACTACTATATTGGGATGCCTGAGGGGTTCTTACGGCCGGTTTTGAAGTTTTTGTTTTAAGGTCATAAAGTTCGAGAAGAGGGTAATCCCTATAAAAATAGTCAATGTATGGGCTGATACCGTTTCGCCCCGGATACCAAAGCAGTATTTTCTCATTCCAGACAGCAATATTTCTTCGGTTATAGGCACCTCCTCTGGCTTCACCCATAAAAGGCATTTTCAAACGTTCCTTTATGTTAAGATTGGCATCGAAATGATAGATGTCACTAAATGAAGTTGTCCCAAAATATTCTCCCTTATGTTCAATTAAGGTTTCTAAAAATAGAACAGATTCCGGACCTTCTTTTGGGAATTCTTTATTCACTAGAATATTTCCTAATGAGTCAAATTTCATCAAACCATTATTGGAGCTAGTTTTAATAAGCCCTATTCCATTAGAAAAAATACCTTCTCTTACCTCAGTTAGATAGTCTACCTGAATAGAGTCCAAAATTACAAGTTCCCATTCATTGGAATCCGCACTACTGTTGGAGGTTTTGGTTCCATCCGTGCAAGCATAGACCGACACCAATAGCAAAATCAGGAGATTACGTACTTTGATCATTTTGGATTAAGTTTATTTTATAAAGGCTTAACGTTTTTTCCTCCCCCTTTGCATCAGGTAATCTTCTCTTCCTTAGTCTGAAACCCACTTTTAATTCTATATTTTATCATGTACTATGAATTTAATAAAAATAACCTCCATGAGCGAATTTTAAGTGTTTTTTAAATTGATGCTTTTACATGTCCTTATTGATTGATAAAAGATGTAATCGAAAATATGGCAGGGTGAGGGGACTTAATGAATTATTTTTCTACTAAAGTCCACCTTTTTATTGTCTTAAACCCAGATCCAGACGGACAAAGGCCAATTCATCATTTATATTTAAATAGAGCCATATTTTGCCATCTTTTAAAAATGGCTTTTGCGGTATGAAATTAGAAAAAAGCTTCCCGATACCATCCGGAACTTCAGTTTCTTTGATTACTTCATAGGAATCATTAAGAATACTGACAAATACCCTGTGGTCATCCATTTCTAGCAAGCCTTTTTCGTTTATTTTTGGTAGGCCTATGGTGGAAATTCTGACATATTTGTCAGTAGTGGCCTCTGTCATTAAAGGTAAAAATGTGACCTCTTTCCCTATCTCTATTTTCCGAATCGTGAATTCTTCCCTTGAATTGACATCTTTGATATAAGTGCCGGTTTTTTCTGAGGCCGTTAATGTAGGTAGACAGGGATAATATTTTAAGTTTTGCTCAACTAAATCATATACTGCAATTTTGCTGAATACGGGATTTGTGATCACGAGTTTATTTCCCAATTGAACAATTTCTGTATTTTGGGGAGAAATTGATGCACCTCTTCCTTGCTGATGTCTGACTGTAAAATCTTCTGCCTTCTCAAATCCATTTAGTTTTACTTTTCGTAAAACATCTGTTTCTTCATTTACAATAGCAAAAAATATTTCTCCGGTATCATGATTCTGAACCAAGCCAAACGTTGTTTTATAGTCCTTTGAATGGATAATTTTAGAGGTAAATTGTTCTCCTTCAAAATTACGCCCAATCAATAGGTGCTTTTTCAGTTTTTGTTTATCAAAATTGAAAATGCTTGTGGAATAATGACTTGTCAAAATCAAATTGTTGTTGACATCTGAGCTTACGGCATATACGTAATCACCAAATCCATTAGGCCCTTCCACATCAAATATCATCTTTTCTTCATAGGCCAATGTTTCCAAGTTTATCCTTTCCAAATAGGGGCTAGTGCCACCGGAAATAAACAGATATTTTTTATCATGGCTAATACCGGACTGATAAATCCCCCATTTCAGGTTAATAATATCATCCCCGGTACTGATCATGACCGTATCAACAGCAATGTCAATGCCATCAAGAACACTTGATGATGTTGAAGATTGCTTACAAGAGGACAATAGCATTATGCCCATTAAAAAATGGGTGAATATTTTCATAGATTCAATTTGACCTAAAATTTTAAATAATCAAATTTTCAGGACTAAAAATTCAGTTTAAGGTTTTGGGGGTAATTTGAGTAAAGTGGAGCCGGTTAAAGTGCTGTTAAATAGTTGTAGTTTTTCCTAAAAATTTTATAGTAATGAACTGAGGATGTAATCTCTAAAATGTAAAAGAGGATTACCTATTAAATTTCCTAAATGCTGCAATCATCTGGTAAATGATCAATCCAATACCAATATTATATAAGAAATCAAACAAATAAATAACGTTATGAAATTCATATTCCTTGTAATTCACTAAAAAGCTAACAGGTGATAATAGATATGGTAAAAGCTTAGCAATATCTAAAACATTAAAATTTTCGTAAGAGTTATATAAATATGAAGTGATAATTGATAAATTAAAAGTGAATAAAATAATTAACAATTTGAATGCTTTAAACCAATCCGTTGTGTGATTATTTGTGAATTTGTTAAAATATAAAATTGATTTATCCAAAAAATCTAAACTGCCATTTAACCTTTCATTGTATTCAAGCGCTTTAAATTTGTGGTATAAATAGGTGTCGCCATATTTTTGAGCAATACTTTTTAATTCACGATACAGTATTAGATAATTAGTTTCTTTGTCTCTATAAATTGGTTTAATCGCATTGATTGGTATTTTAGTCAAATTATTGGCTTCCAAGTTCAATAATGATGAATTTGTGAACTTAATTTCATTGAAGTTATGTAGAAAAAAAGGGTTTAAAGATACATTGTTCAATGAAGAATTTCGAATTGTTAAGCATTCAGCTGGTTTACTAATGTTTACATTGTCAAATCTAAATTTTTTGACTGAGTAAAAATTCATTAATTCCAAAATTTCTATTTCAGAATTTGCTACCTTTGATTCATAAACAACTTGGTTCTTAATCGTTAATTGTCTTGTGTTAATATTAGTAATATTAATTTTTTCACTTGTAATTTGTATGTTGTCAAACTTATTTATTCTTTCATCGCTATTTATTTTAAAACTTTTTAAAACTTTTGAATTTAATATTAAAGAATTAAATTTATTTTTTCTTGAATGATCATAAATATCCTCCTCAATTATATCAATGTTTAAATCATCAATTTCACCAAATAATATTTTAAGATCATTAGTTAAGTAATCGTAAAAATCAAATTTTTCTATATTTGAATGTAGGATTTTCATATTTTCTATTACTGCACCCGAAATATTAAAATATTTACATTTATATAGTTTAAAATAGGATATTGAATTGATTACCGAATCTCTTAAAATTACTTTTTCTATATTATAATTTTTATTTAAATGTTGTGCTTTGTAAGTTAGTGATTTTATTTGAGAATAGTTTTCTATTACAAGACTATCTAATGTGACGTTATTAAAGTCTAAAGTTTTCAATTTAATATCTGAAAATGTAAGATTTGAAAATTCAGAATCTTTTATAATAACAATATTATTAGGGTTTTCAGATTTTATTTTTAGAATCCCTATTCCATTTCCTTTTTTATTATTTTTAAAAATAAAAGTGCAATTATTTGCTTCTAATGATATTCCATCTATGATGTTACAATTTGTAAATATAAATTTTATATTATTTGCAAACTTGGCATTATCGAATTCATTTTTTCTTAAATAGTTTTTATAAAATATTAAAGTTGTGCCCTCTGGATATAACGGTTTGATTTGTGCCACCCTTTTCGGTCAAACTGTGCCAGGCATTTCGGTTTAAACTGTGCCATTTC
>NZ_JAUOPC010000030.1 GCF_030546805.1 Cyclobacterium sp. 1_MG-2023
CCGGTGGGTCGGTTCCACCATCTTATAAACAGTTGCGTAACGATTTTCAGCCGTTCGTTACTCTCGGCACACGTATGCGTAGTGGCGGACTTCGGGGCTACTCGTTATCAACCCGATAAGGTGTTGATGCGAGCCACAAACTTTGATTTTTGGCACTTTCCCCGCCATTACGTATGACACATTGTTATGGGCTGGCATTGATTAGCTTTTAAATTTTCTTTTATGTATCATTATCGTATAAGTCAATCTTGCTACTTCAAGCAAAAATGTTATTCCGACCAAAATTTTATATCCTACCGAATCGTATTGTAATCCAAATAGCTTTAATAAAAATCCGAATGTCAAAATCATAAATGCAAGTCTCAAAGGAACCTGAATGTAATAAATTATCAGTGATATTTTTCTTCTCAAAATTGATAATATGCCAGAAACGATTAATGAAGTAATCAAAAGAATTTCCAAAATGCTCATAATCGGGAAATGCTCAATATTGTCAAACATATTAATCCCAATCTTGTACGTACGAACAAATGAAAACAAATCTAATAGTCCAAATACAATTAATAAGTTCTTCCTCATATTATAGTTCATAAATATTATCCATACTTAGCTTTCCTGTTTGAAGGTTTATCTTATACTCAACTTTTCTCTTACCTGTCAAAAATGAAAAAATCCTTTTGTTTTTTGCAAACTCATACATAACTGTCACGTTACCATTATTATCAATTTGTTTCACTTTTGCAACGTTATCCCAGTTTGCTTTTTGAGCATTAATATTCTGCTCTTTCCAAAGTCCATTTTGTTGGATTGTTTCAGATGAAATTTCATATTTAAGCCAAGTATTATTGCTGTCACTAATAAATATAAAATCTTTATCACGGTCACCACTTGTTTTAAAAACAAACCATTTCCCAATTCTGATTAGTTGCTCGTTTTCTGTTGGTTGTTGTCCATAAAAACTGCCTTTACCAATCTTGCTAATACTATCATTTTTGTCTTTATATGAATATTCAATATCATAGTTGAAGGAATTAAAGTCATTGTAATGATGTATGTCTCGAATTAATATTCCTCCGATATCTTGCCCGATTGTATCTTGATAATTTTCATCTGTGAATATCTCATCTGTAGAATTACAGCTTATCAATCCAAAAAGTAAAAAAGTCAATATGCAATTTAAGATTCTCATGTTATGCTGTTTTTTTTTGCTTGCCCATAACGGTCTGTATATGGTGTCGTGGCTGACGATAGGAAGCCATGCACTATATACCTTGTTGTGCGGTCGTACTTTTTTTCGGTCGTCTGTCAGCGTTGGCAAAGACATACTCTTTTGCAATTTTTGATTGCAGCGTTGGCTTGTGCGAATTGCAAATGTGTATGGCTTTAAGCGTTGGCATTATTTCGTTTTAATCTCCAATATCAAATCAAATACATTTTTGAAGTGTTTGAATTCATGGTCTGGAAATCCATTACAGTCTTGTTCCAAAAGTCTTTTTACTTGATTTTTCGTAACTATTGAATCCAATCCCTTGAATGAACTTAAAACGTATTGATTCAATAAGTTTTTACTAAAGTAATCCTCAACATTAAAATTCAGTCCGCCTCTATACCATTGGCGAGTTGGATAAATTGAAATCCATATTTCACCTTTTTTACGGTATTTATTGAAATTACCATTGTTATAAGCATTGGCATTTGTGCGATTGAATATTTTATTGACAGCACCCCAACCTGATTGGTCGCTATCGAAAAATGCAATTATATGTTGACCTACCTTTGGTGTAAACTTTTCAGTTAACAATTTAACTCCTTCAGCTCCACCACAAGGCAAATATTCAAACTCAAGGTTGGCGTACCTTGGTTCAGAAATTTTCAATACTTCCAAAGCTTTTTTTAGGAAAACTTCATCTGTCTTTCCTTCTACTAGTAGAATATCATTTTGAGAATTCAGAAAAATATTTTGCTCTTGATAACTCCAAATACCTTTGGTCAACTCATAAACAATTTTCTGCTTTTCCATAGCTTCAACCTGTGCATCATTATTTGCTTTTTTAGAAAGCATTGTAATGTGTTTCAAATCGAAATTATGGGTAAGAGTAGGCGAGTGAGTTGTAATTACATTCTCTCTGTTTGAATAAGCTTTTAGTAGCTTTTCAATCTGTCCTTTGTTGGAAAGATGAATATGACTGTCTGGTTCGTCAAGAAGTATCAAAGATTTTTCGTCTCCAATTACTTCCAAAATCAACATAATAAGCAGAAGCTTCTTTTCGCCTTCGCTAAGACTTTCAGCTTTTAATCCTGTATTGTAGTCGATTTCAATTTTGGTGATTACTTTATCTTCTTTTGGCATAAATGCCGCAGCAAGATATTTGAACAAGTCTATTTCATTAATAAAATTGAGTTTTTGCTTAAACTCCTCTAAAGTCATTTGAACCGAAGCATCCTTGTTCGGATTCAAAGTATTCACCATATTGGTTACAGGGTTATTTGACCAAGTTGCTAAAGTTGGAATACTAAAATCAAATTTGATGTAATTTATCGTCTGAATGCCTAAAGTGTCTTGGCAAAACTTTCTTATGTCTTCAAATGCCTCAAAATCATAGAAATGAAGGGTTAAGAGAGCAATGTTCCAATAATATTTATTGATATAAATTAGCTCTGAATCAGGAATTGATGCACCCTTTAATGCTTTTGTATACTCATCATAAAACGGTTTATAATAAGTTTCCCATAGCCTGCTTTCTTCACCGCTGTATGAGCTTATCAGCTGGTTTGGTAAATGTTCAGGTCTTAAACCTGCAATTGCACCATTGACTTTTGTTTCATAACTACCATTCTCAAATTTTACTTCAATCCTGTAAGTGTCTTTAGTGTATGAAAACTCATAGTTGAAACTTGGATTGTATTTATTATCATACAAGCCTGCAAAAACACTACTTATGGCTTCTAAAATATTACTTTTTCCACTTCCATTATTGCCAATCAAAACGGTAATGCCTTCTTTATTTGAAAAATCGATTTCAAAATTTTCCAAATTCTTAAAACGTGTGTTGATTTTTAGTTTTTCAAGCCTCATAACTAATCAAAAATGTTTTGTTCAAATTGATTAAGAGACTGAAGTAGTTTATTCGTGCTCTCGGTTTTCAAAAAGGAAATTTTGCTTTTTTCAGATTGATAATGTTTAATTATTTGTTGTTGTATCGCTATTGGTGGCACTACGACTTTGTAATTTTTAATCATTTCAGCATTCAAATTAGGCTGGTTGTTTCCACTAGCTAATTCCCTCATTCTGTGATACTCATTAATCAAATAAACCCACAGATAATCTGTTAAAATGACTTCATTTCTAATTTCGTGCAGAACGGCACAAGCCTGATTGGTTGATGCATCAACACCTAATTTTGCAGTTCTACCTCTAGTTTGACCTTGCCCATACATAGCAATTATCAAGCTCCCTTTTGGATAAATTCGTGCACTACTATTTAGTATTGCTTCTTCTGTTATTTTCTCTTCGGTGTCGAAAATATAGTCATTAACTACCTCGCCTGTTTTTATCCAAGGAATTTCTCCTTTGTAATATTCTTCTTGTTTACGACTAGGAGTTCCACCACTACTTACATTGCATAATGAAGAAAGTTTTGAAACTGGAAATTTTCGCGTATAAGAAACAGACGTCAGATTTTGGGCATCTACTCCCCACTTTTCAAGTGACTTAAATTGTATTATTTGAAAAAGCTTACCGTCTGATAGTGGGTTGTCGTTAATTTCTATCCCTATTAATTCATTGAGTGAATCTTCAAGTTTATTCAATATCGAATTTGCACTCTCTAGGTCTTCCCTTGCTTTTTCATCTTTAACATAGTATTCATCGAGCATTTTTTGTTGAACATCAATTGGCGGTAATGGTATATCCAATGATTTTAAAATATCAATGGTTAGGTTTTGCCTTACCGAGCCTGTGGTGCTGGCATTGATAACTTTGTTAAAGCGTTCTGTTTTAAACAATTTGAAAAGAAAGTCAGGCAACAGAGTTTCTTTGCAACTAAACACAACATAAGCAGGGCTAATGTATTCGTTTTCGTGTTCTTCGGTCCGCAGTCCAATACTTCCAACATTTACACGATATGGATTGTAAGCCAACCAACCTTGTTCCATCGTTTTGTAGGATTGGTTGATGTTTGCTCCCTTTTCTTTGTAAGCATCAAAAATTCCTATTTTGTTGCTTACACCCAAAATGCCGAATTCTTCATCAGGATAGTCAGCCAATTTTACTTTGTGGCTTTCTTCTTGAATGTGCATTCCCAATTTTACAATGGGATATTTTGATTGAATTTTCTCAAACGAATAGCGTTTTACATCCCATAACACAACATCACTGAATGGGATTGTTTTAAACCATTCCATTGAGTTATTGATTGATTTTTGCATACTTCGTATAAAATGTTTCAGGTTCTCCAAACGCAACTACTCGTTGAAATTTTTCATCATACTCATCATATTGAACGCTCGTATAACGTTCATTCCAAAGTTGTTTTTCAATTCGGTATTTGGTGAACTCTTTTGCTACTGGTTCTAATTCATTTTCAATTTTTGCACCTGTGGTGCTAATTCCTGCCTTTTCAACTTCAACAATTGGGATTTCATAATCAAAATTGGTTTTCACTTCCAATTTTATTTCATCTTCCATTTGTTGCTGTACTTGCTTTAGTTTGTCTCGCAGTTCTTTCTTCTCGTCTTTGTCAAGACCTCTTGCTTTTATTTTTTCCTGCAAGTCTGCAATTTCCTTACTGTATTTATTTTTGGCGTTCGTTTTGGCTGTTTTAAGAATAGAAGCATATTGTTTTGCTTCTTCTTCTGTAAACTTCTTAAAGAATAACAAACTTGGTTTTACTGTCGCACCCGAAGCAATGAAAACATCTTGCGGAATAGAAGTAATGTTGATGATTTTTGCCTTGCCTTCTACATAATCTCGTACTTTTTGAAGTTTAGTGTTGTTTAAAACTCCTTCAGGTAAAACAATACCCATTCTCCCTCCTGGTTTAAGCAAGTCAAGACAACGCTCAATAAAAAGCACTTCTGTTAAACTACTCATTTTGCCTGTGTCGAATAAACCTAAAACAGGCTTTCCAATGTTGTCATTGATTTGTTTTAGAGCTTTTACATAATCCTCTTTGTAGCGTTCCGTATATTTTGCAATTCGTTCAACATCTGTGTATTTGTCTTGCTCGGTAATTTTTAAAGATTTTTCAACTCTTGCTCCAAAAGGCGGATTGGTTAAAATAATATCGAAACGACCGTCAAAAATTCCATTTACATTTAATAGTCCATCGTGATGATGAACACCACCGTGTCCGTCACCATGCATAATCATATTCATTTTTGCGGTTCGTGCCATTCTTGGATTGGCATCTGTCCCAAAAATGCAATCATAGGAAAGTCGTCTTAAACGGCTTTCAGGATTTAAAATGTCAAGTTCAGAATTGAGTAGTGTAAATTGGTCGTTTACTTTTTGGTCAATTTTCTCTTGCTCTTTTTTTGAAGCATTGTAATACTCGTCTGTATAGTATTTTAGTTTTACTTGCTCTTTGGCTTCTTTGATTTCATTTTCAATTTTGCTTCTTACATACTCAAAAGCTTTAATCAAAAACCCACCACTACCACAACAGGGATCGCAAACAGTTTCTCCTTCTTGTGGATCTAGAATTTCAACGATATAATCAACTACAGTACGTGGTGTAAAAAATTGGCCTAACTCGCCTCTGAAAGTTTTACCAAGGAATTTTTCAAAGGCAATTCCTTTTACGTCATCAGAAGTTGTTGAAAGGTTATAGATCTCTAACGCTTTTACGATTGCCTCAAAACTTCCTTGTTTGATTTTTATCTTTTCGTTTGAGTCGAAAAGGTCATCATCCTTAAATTCATCTTTGGTTAATTCAAACCAATAATCCATATACGGAATGTCGTCTTTTGGTCCATTTCGTTTAACGTTGATTGGTCGTATGTTTTTCTCGTATTGCGATTCTTGTTTTTTGAATTGTTTAAGTGAAAAAATATTGTCTTCATCTGGATTCCGCTCGTAGCGGATTTTCATAAAAAGAATCTTACTTGTTTCGTCAAATGCAGCTTCCGGTGAAAGTTTATCGTTGTTTCTGATTATGTTGTGGCATCTAAAAAGTAGGTTACTGAACTCGTCTCTGGTAAATGCTTTGGTTTGAGTTAATAAGTCTTTTACTTTTTTCTCACTCTGCAAATCTTGATTGGTAGGAATATCAAGAATTTCATCTTCCAAATCTTTTGGATAGCCGTCAAGGTTTACTTTAAAAACTTTGGTGTGCTTTAAATTGGTTGTTACAAAAAATGGTGACTTTACGTAACGAGCATAATGCGAACCTTGAAAGTAATCGCCTTCAACTATATCAATGTTATCAGCTTTACACTCGACTACAATTGAAGGTGCTTTTTTCTCAACTTCTTCTTTGCTTTTCCAAACAACAATATCGGCACTGGCTCTGCCCGTGCCTCTTTTGTTGCCTTCGGCAACAGTAACCTCTTGTTGCATTTGGTCAAGTGAGTATCCGTAATGATTTACAAGTCGGCAGATGTAAGTCTGCCTAACTTTTTCTTCTGGTGTAAGCACTAACCATTTGTCCTTTAATGGGGCAAATATTTTATTGTCTTCTATTTTTAGTTCTAATTTCATCCGTTTAATCTTTTTGAGTTGAGTAAATCAGTTCTTTTACATCAATGTTCAGCAGTTCACTTATTTGTATCAAAGTTTCCAAAGAAGGCTGAACCTCATTTGTGCACCATCTTGAAACAGTCGTTTCGTTTTTGTCGAGTTTCTCGGCAAGCCATTTATTGGTCCTTCCATGTTCTACTAAAACTACTTTCAGCCTGTTAATTGCTTTTTTATTCATATTAATTAGCGTCAGATGCAAATATATAAACTTTTAATGAAATTTCGTCTTATTCAGCGGTGGGGTAGGGCAAGCTCTTTTGGTTTTTAAGCGTTGGGTTTTAGCGTTGGCAAAAACCAAATGTGCTTGACCGTGCGTTGGCTTTTTTTGTATGCCGCACAACGGTTTGTGTATGGTGCGTATCCCGCAGGGTATGCACTATACACCGTGTTATGCTCTTTTTTTATAAATCAATTTCTGTCACAATGGATTTTATTCCATTTGCTTTCTGCATTAAGAAAAACATATCCCCATCATGAAATCCCCATATTGATAGAAAGTCATTTTTCGTTTCTAATTTGTCTAATGCACCTTTCAAGACAACTCCGCTATAGGCAAGGAATACAATGTACTCAGAGAAACTGGTCTCTTCATTTGTCCATTTTTCAGAGTTCGTAAAAGTGTCAGAGACTTCAAACAACCCTTTAATTAAATGTGATTCTCCATAATCTTCACATTCATATGCCCAATCATCAGAAAAATCATTTGGATTACAGGATGTAGAAAGTCCGATTTCAACATTTGTTCCATTCCCTTCGTCCATATTTAAGGTGTCGAGTCCAAGATATATGCCTTTTGAATCTGGAAATTCATTCAAGGAGTTCTGGAGCCAGTTTGTCGCTTCTTCAATATCTCTTTCAATATTTAGCTTTTCATATTCCTTCCATATTTCAGAGGGTAAGTTCTTATTGGCATGACCTATTATTTTTTGGAAAGCAATTCTTGAATCAGATTCAGTTCTTAGAATCTGCATGGTTTCATCTATCGGCAAAAGTTCAAAATTCATGTTCTTTTTAATTGAGCATAACAATTGTATATAAACAAGTCTCCCTCAGGAGTTATGTATATATCTATTATACCCCTCTAAACTAACTAAATGCTTCTAAACAAAAAAGCCTTTTAGCGCTTTTAAACTGGGGTTTTATTAAATTTAATTGGTTTTGAGCTAAGCGTTTGCTAAACGTTTACAAACGTTTGTAAACGGATAACAACAGAAAGGCATGAATATTTAAGGCAAGATTTACAGCCATTAGATAATTTTAATTTGAAATCTCCAACCTGCTTATTTTAAGCCATTTTACTCTCCACTCAAAAAGCCTCTGGTAATCCATGATCAGGTTCTAATTAAAAAAATCCGGCTAAAACCCTGTATAACCCATCATTTTACCAAAATGCTTTACTTCACCCCTTCTCCCTTGTCAGTTTTTGGTCAAATGGATCAATTAAAACTTAAAAAATACTGCCAAAAAGGCGGAAATTTCCGGCTAAAACCTAATAATTTCCACCTAAAAGGTGGAAGCTTGAATAAAAAAGCTGAAATCATCGAGCTCGAAAGTACCCCTCCCCACTTCTGAACCTGGAAAATTTGACCTTATCCAATGACTTTTTCTGAAATTTTGTCCTATTTTCCGATTTACACCTCGTTTCTTGTCAGTTTTTGGTCGAATTTTTCAGGTTTGAGGTGAAAAATATAAGTTCTGAACCGGAAAATTCCGTAAAATATATTCAAGCTTGTCAGTTTTAAGTACCCCCTCCCTGTTTTAAGGGGAGTAATTGAGGTTATAAACCCCGGTGGGTAGGTTTGGAAGTACGCTGCCCCGGTTCGGAAGTACCCTTGTTTGGCCCCTACAGCTTCGACAAGCTCAGCCTCCGGGAGTGGATTCCTACGACTTCGACAGGCTCAGCCTCCAGTTTGGACCTACAATGCAGAAAGTTTTCGAATTCATTCAAATTGATTAACGAAATCTGCTCAATAGGAATGGGCTTTAACCCATTTATAAAAGCCATAACCATTCACCCGGCTTTACCCAAAATTTGAAGAAGAGATGGTTGCCGGAAAAATAAGCCATCAACCTAGATTTAGCGCCTAATTAATCTTTTTATTCTTGAAAGGTGAAGATTGGGCTAAAGCCCCGAGATATAATATTACATTCTAATCCCCCAGTTGAAGCAGGGGCTATAGATAATCAGAAATCAATTCGATTTAAAATTGGATGCTCCACTCCGCTGGCTTCGACAGGCTCAGCCTCCGGTAAGGATATCTGCGGCTTCGGCAAGCTCAGCCTCCGGGAGGGGATTTCTACGGCTTCGACAGGCTTAGCCTCCGGGAGAGGGTAGCTATGGCTGAAGGTTTTGAAAAATTGGTGGACTATAAGGTCCACCGGGTTTCCCCAAAAGCGCCTAAATAAAACCAAGCAATCCTTCCAGCTTCATGCCCCTACTGCCTTTGATTAGAATCTGATAATCTTCCAATTTGGAGTCTTGGAGCCAGTTCCTTAGAGAAAAAGGATCGGGAAAATATAGGGCTTTGGGAGCCTTAGACAAGGCATATTGGGTATCCTTTCCTGTAAAGCAGATTTTATCCAAGCTCATTTGATTCACCAACTCCCCCACTTTCTCATGTTCAGCCTTGCTGTATTCCCCCAACTCATACATATCTCCGAGAATCACCATCTTACGCTTGCGCTTATCCAACTTATCGAAAGCCTTTAAGGCGGCTTCCATGCTGGAAGGATTGGCATTATAAGCATCCAGCAAAATCAGATTGCTCCTTTTTTCAATAACCTGAGACCGCATATTCTCCGGAATATAGGTAGCAATGGCGTTGGCAGCTTCCTTTAAAGGCACTTTAAAATACCTGGCCACACACAGGGCTGCAGCAATATTATCAAAATTATAATGCCCTATTAGATTGGACACATAGCTTGTCTCATCAGGTGGCAAGCTAAAGGAGACATTAGGTGAGGCACCTAGGAATTCTACTTGACAAAAATCAGCTTTACCTGGAAACAGTACAGGGTTTTTGAATCTCTTGATCATATTGGTAAAGATCTCCTGCCCCGAATTGATAAATACCTGCCCCCCTGTTTCCCGCAAATATTGAAATAGCTCAGTCTTGGTTTTTAACACCCCTTCTATTCCTCCCATGCCCTCCAAATGTGCCCTGCCTATATTGGTGATCAATCCATGACTTGGCAAAGCTATCCGACACAATTCATCAATATCTCCCTGCTTGCTGGCCCCCATTTCTATTATGGCAATCTCAGTTTCCAACTTCAAGCCTAATAGCGTCAATGGCACCCCTATATGGTTGTTGAGATTACCTTGAGTGGCCTGCACTTGGTATTTACATGAAAGCGCCCTCATCAATAATTCCTTGGTGGTGGTCTTGCCATTGGAACCTGTAAGCCCTATGACAGGTAGGGACAATTGTTTCCTGTGGTGCCTGGCCAATTGCTGCAAAGCCACCAGAACATCTTCTACTAAAAAATATCCTTCGTTCTCCACTACTTCCGGATCATCAACAACTACAGCTTTGGCACCTGATGCCAAGGCCTTTTTCGCATACTGGTTACCATCAAAAGAGGGGCCTTTTAAGGCAAAAAACAAGTCTCCATCTGCAATGGTCCGCGTATCCGTAGATACACGTTCTGAAGTAAGAAAAAGGGAGTATAATTGCGCTATTTTGTCCATAGTGGTTTTATGGTTTTCTTTGATCAAACTTATGACAAGTAATCTAAATGCTGAAATTAGTGACAAAAGTAATGCATCTGTTTTCAATTATGGCCGTTAAAGATGAAAAATACCTTTCTAAATGAATCGCAAAAATTTAATTTTACCAATACAGGAGATTTGAAGCCAATTCATTATTTTCACTTATGTTGACAAAAACAGTTCGCTTACTTATTCTACTTACCTTCTTTTCAAATATTGTAAAGGCCCAATACAACTTTGCTTTCGAAACAAATTTGGAGGTGTTGGACGAAAATGGTGAGGTCCTACCCATGGCTTTTACAGGAGGTATAAATGCAGCACAACTCCAGCAATTTGACAGCAACAACAATGGTGAAGAGGAACTGGTAATTTGGGACATCAATTCAGGGAACATAAAGGTTTTTGAAAAAAATGGTACTGCCTACCGCTTTCTCCCGGGGGGAAGTTATTTGTTTCCGGAAGATGTCAATGCATTTCTGCTCTTGGTGGATTTCGATGGGGATGGTAAAAAAGATTTGTTTACCGGCTCCCCATTTGGCATCAAGGCCTACAAAAACATTAGCCCTGAGAACAGTACCTTACCTGTATGGGAAGTAGCCCAAAACTTTTTGCGCCTGGAAAATGGATCTAACCTCACGGCAAATATCTTGGATATCCCGCTAATTGAAGACATAGATCAGGATGGAGATTTGGACGTACTTACTTTTAATTTTGCCTCAGGGGATTTTTTAGAGTACTACCAGAATACCAGTATGGAACGCAAGGGTAGCCCTGACATTGACCAGTTCGAAGCTTCCCAAAACCATTGGGGAAACTTTGAATTTTGTGATTGTGGAGACATTAGTTTTGGTTTTACTTGCAGTGGAAGCCCCATCAGCAACGCCCGGCTGGATGCAGAAAAATTAAAAACCCTTCATTCCGGTGGACACTCCCTACTATACAAAGATCTTAATCAGGATGGAATCAAAGACCTCCTTATGGGAAGAGATGAATGCAACAGCCTGTATTTCTTGGCCAATGAGGGGACAGATATCGCTCCGGTTTTCAATTCTATCAGTACAAGCATCCCCCAATTTGGTCAATTGCCTCAATTCCCTATTTTCCTTGCCGGCTATGTTTTGGAAGAGGACTTGATTGTTTCTTCTCATTCTTCTGCCACTTCTTACAATTATAATATAGACTTTGCGAAAGCACTTTACCGTATCCCAACAGGACCTAATACCAGCCCTGAACTGTTTTTAAAACCGGATATGCTGGACTTTGGAGAAAATTCTCGACCCTTTTATATTGGGAATAAATCCAATGGTGAACTCTTCATCGCAGCCAATACCAAGGTAGGAGACGATGTACAAGGAAGAATATTCGCTTATGAAATAACAGCAAATAAAGCCCTACTCACATCCAGTGATTATCTCAATATAAGTGAGCTCGAATTGACAGAACCCAATTACCAAAGGTACACTTCCAAAGACAATCAATCTTTCCACATCATTGCAGGGGACATATATGAAGAAAATATTCCTTATAAAAAAATTTACGTGGCGCCTGTTGCCAGCCCTGAAGCACGCAATGAATTGGTATTTCCATCACTTGTTTTGCGAGGTTTGGATCAGGTTCACCTTTTTCACGACCAAACGAACGACTACCTACTTTTGGCAAGACAAACCGGTGAGTTACTGCTCTATTCTTTAGACATTGACAATGGATTTGAGCTGGAGTTATTGGAAAATGATTTTTTGGGGTTTATTGACAATCCTGTAGCTAGAAATCTATCCGTTGCCGTAAAATCAGGTGCTTCCCCTTTATTAATGGCCATTAACCAACAGGGTATCTTGTATGCCATTGAGGATTTTCTTCAGGAAGGCGAGAGCGTTCAAGTAGCTATTCATTTGTATGACCAAATATTTGATACCACACGGTTTGGCAAAAACACCTCCCTTACATTTGTCCCGGAATTATTGGGAGAAGGTTTTGATTTGATCCTTGGAAATAGGGCCGGTGGTTTGGAATACCTGAGCCAATTGGATGATGGGGGTTCCGAGCCCGGGGCTACCACGGAAATCCTATTGTTTCCTAATCCTACCAATGGACAAGCGTTTAAGTTAGTCATAAATAGGGACGCAAAGCTAAACCTATACAGTACTTCGGGAAAACTTATTTATAAGGGCATCTCCCTGCTAAAAAATCAGGAGAACGTGCTAAACACCCATGGTTTACCTCCGGGCTTGTACCTTATTGAAGTAATCAATGATGCCAATGAAAGGCATTATAGGAAGTTAATTGTTAGTCCTTAGATTCTGCCCGTAAAAATCCCTCCCTACTTTTCCCGAGACATGCTCTGCTCTCTTATCAAGGGGGAGTCGCGGCAAAAGGTGTTTTATTGCTGGTTTGGTAACATTGTTACGGGCTGAGTAAATGGAATATCAGGTTCGTACACCTCAGTCCTGGACACTACCGAACTCCCCCTTTAAACCTTAGATTTAAGACATGAAAGATTTGGAAAAAATATTCATGAAAAAGTAGTAAATTATTTTGGTTAAGAAGGAAGC
>NZ_JAUOPC010000031.1 GCF_030546805.1 Cyclobacterium sp. 1_MG-2023
GAATTGCGGAGCCACAGAAAGGATTTTCAAAACCTTAGCGTCTTAGCGCCTTTGCGCGGATCATTCACAAATTAAACATTGAAAGCTGCACGCAGAGTCGCGGAGTCGCAAAGAAGTATTTTAAAAATCTTAGGGCCTTCTCGAGAGCCTACTCTAGGCTGGTCACTCAAAATGACGAAAATTCTCAACTTTCATACTTTCCCAAAATTAAAATAAACGTTAAGAGTTTCGCACAGGATGGGGGAGCCACAGAAAGGATTTACAAAACCTTAGCGTCTTAGCGCCTTTGCGAGGATCATGCACAAAGTAAACATTGAAAGCTGCACGCAGAGTTGCGGAGTCGCAAAGAAGTATTTTAAAAATCTTAGGGCCTTCTCGAGAGCCTACTCTAGGCTGGTCACCCAAAATGACGAAAATTCTCAACTTTCATAAAAGGGGACACTAGGAGTAGATTGCATCTACTCCTTCCTATCTAACGGAATCTTCAACTCCTTTTAAGTCTGAATAATAAATAACCTAAGGGCTAGTTTAATGTACTTTCTGAATTCTACTCAGGCCTTACCGGTTGAGTCCAGGCCAGTTGATTCTTCATGTTTTCAACTGGGTTGTGCTGGGGCTCGGAGGAGGTGATTTTGCATCGTACAAATAGCAGATCAGCACTTAGCTCAAATGACCCGGCATTGCCTTCAACGGTCTTTAATACCTGGGTGTCTTTTTCACCTTCTTTACAGCCAATAAACTCCAAGGTATAATTTACCCCCTCTTTGGGAAGGGCCGCAACCTCCAAAACATTGTTTTCATAGCTAAGCTTTTCCAATTCCACGCCTGTGGAAGCATAAAAATCTCCTCTTTCCAAAGCCTCTACTATAGTGCCGGCTTCCAATGAATCTGCCTGAACAACAACCCAGCCTCTGCCGGAATTACTAAATTTCGCGCCTTGTTTGTGGTAATTGTGACTGTCATCTGTTGCCAAGCCAAAAATCAGTGGTTGGCCCTTTTCTAAATAAGCGATATTGATAAAATCCCACATGGCTTCATAGCCAATTCTGGTTGAATCTCCTAGATTATGAACCGCAGGATGCCCGTTATAAACCTCAAAAAACCGTTCGCCTTTTAGCCGGATCATGTCTTCAAGCGTAATGGCCCAAATGAAGTTTGGATGATTGATATGCACCATCATTGGTTTGCCAGAGGTTTTTCGTTGCTCCAAAACCGCATTGATATTGTTTTGCAGCACTTCAACTACACTCCCACCTTCCATGGGGGCAATTAGTCTTTCCAAGTTGGTAATATTGAGGTGCAGGGGCTTTCCTTCAAAACCGGCAGAGATTTCCTGAGCAGGAATCATGATGAATTTTTCTTTTTCCTTATAGCGAGGGCCATATTCTTCGAAAGTCTTCAATTTCACTTTCAGCTCTTCATCCTCCTGAACATATTCCACCCAATCCTCACCGTATTCTGAAAGGTAGTTCTGAAAAGCATTTCTATAGAGACTGTCGGCGCTAATGGATTTCCATTTTTCACCTTCTTGGAAGATATTGTGATCAGATAGTGCAACAAATTGATAACCCTGATCTTTGTACCACTTCATGATTACTTCCGGAAACTCATCTCCATCACTCCAATAAGAATGGGTATGCAGATTGCCTTTGTACCACTTTTTGCCAGATGCTTCTTGGCTTGTTTTTTGTGTACAGGAAAAGTTAAAAAAGAGACTAAAGCAGATAAGTGTTACCGGTATTGATAAGGCTTTCATTTGGTTTGGTGGCTAGAGGTTTTTGAAATTAAGCTAAAGCAATATATTCATTGCAAGCCTAAAATCAAATTGGAGCCAAAGCTAATCTACCGTCTGATAGGAGGGATAAAAGCATTTTGATATATTTAACCTTTCAAACGTGCATTTTAAAATTTATATGGCCAATCAAACTAAGTTAATTAAATACCTGAATCTGCTACTTAAAAATACTTACGATGGTATAAAAAGTTATAAGGATGCTGCCAGAAATGTGGAAGAAGGGTCCATAAAGGATTTTTTTATTGAGCGTGCCAAAGAAAAGCTGGTTTTGAGAGATGCGATCAAAGAGGAGATTTACCTTTTGGAAGGGATTCCTGTAGAAGAAGGGAGTTTAATGAGTTTATTTTCAAGGTCTTGGAACAATTTCAAAACTTCCTTGGATCACGACAATACCAAGGAAATAGCCAAATATTGTCTTGAAGAAGAGAAAAAACGGGTGGATGAATTCGGAGTATTGTTACGAAATCCTGAACTTGTATCTGAAACTTTTTATGCAGCTCTGGAGGCTCACAACGAAAAAAACCTTGCTGCCATAAAAGCGTTAGTAGAGCAGGTAAAATCCTAAGCGTTTAAATAAAGGTTAAATTTTATTTAAATGTGTGTTTGCTGAATTATCTTTTGAATTATTTGGAATCTATAAGATAAAAAGCATGAATTATTTAGGGTTAATATTAATAAACTCGAAAAATTGATAGTGAATACAGCAATTTTACT
The DNA here is from genome assembly GCF_030546805.1 of Cyclobacterium sp. 1_MG-2023. Lineage (GTDB taxonomy): Bacteria > Bacteroidota > Bacteroidia > Cytophagales > Cyclobacteriaceae > Cyclobacterium. Next base: position 2,510 of record NZ_JAUOPC010000031.1, read on the forward strand.
TTAAAAATAAACCTATGAAAAAGCATTTAATTTGGCTGGTTTGTGTGTTTCTGGTGCAAACTACGGCTTATAGCCAGACAAAGATTGATTTTAGGGAATTTACCTTAGACAATGGGCTTAAGGTAATCATGCACAAAGACAATAAAACGCCCATAGTCGTGACTTCTGTGATGTATCACGTAGGCTCCAAAAATGAGGATCCTGAGCGTACAGGTTTTGCTCATTTCTTTGAGCACCTACTTTTTGAAGGATCAGAAAATATTGATAGGGGTCAATATACAGACTTGGTTGAAGGCAACGGAGGTGCTTTGAATGCTTTTACCAGCAATGACATCACCTATTACTATGAATTGATGCCTTCCAATTATCTTGAACTCTCCCTTTACCTGGAAAGCGAACGGATGTTGCATGCAAAAATTGATGAAGTAGGCCTAGAAACCCAAAGAGAAGTAGTCAAAGAGGAAAAACGTCAGCGCTATGACAATCAGCCTTATGGGACCATTTTACCGGAAACTTTGGTACGGGCTTATAGCGAACATCCGTATCAATGGGCACCCATTGGATCTTTGGACCATCTGAATGCTGCAAGTCTGGATGAGTTTATGCAGTTTTATAAAGATTTTTATGTGCCAAACAATGCGATCCTTACCATTGCGGGAGACATTGACTATGAGCAAACTGAGGAATGGGTAAGGACATACTTCTCTGAAATCCCCAAAGGAAAGAAAGCCATTTATAGGCCCAACATAGAAGAGCCAAAAAAGGACGAAGAGATCAGGGATATTATTTATGACAATATCCAAATACCGGCAATTATTCAGGCCTATAACTTACCACCAAAAAATCATCCTGATGCTTATGCCATGGAAATGCTCTCGACTTATCTCACAGGAGGGAAATCTTCGCTGATGACTAAGGAGCTTGTGGACAAGCAGCAAAAGGCTTTGGTAGTGGCAGCAATACCCCTTGATCTTGAAGACGGAGGCATTTTTATTATGTATGGCATTGCCAATATGGGGGTAGAACCTGAGGATCTTGAGAACGAAATTGATGTATTGATTAAGCAAGTGCAGGAGGAAGGAATATCTGAAAAGGATTTTCAGAAATTGCAGAACATTATTGAAAATGACCTGGTCAGCAAGAATTCCTCCATCGAAGGAATTGCCCAAAACCTTGCAGAGGCAAACTTATTTTATGGCGATACTGAATACATCAATAGAGAATTGGAAGTATACCGCAAAGTAAACAGGGAAGACATACAACGTGTGGCCAATAAGTACTTGACCCTAGATGGAAGAGTGGTATTGTATTACCTTCCTAAACCACAGGAAACGGCTCAAAACGAATAATAACCCTAAAGCTAGAAAAATGAAGACTTTATATATATTTCTTTTTGCTGCATTCATTACCTTCGGAACATACGCACAAGTTGATAGGAGTGTCTTACCTCCTCCCGGTCCGGCCCCAAAAATTGAATTTACAGATCCTGCCACTTTTACCTTAGACAATGGCCTAAAGGTATTTGTTGTGCCAAATAATAAGTTACCGAGGGTAGCATTTTATCTAATATTGAATAGGGATCCCTTATTTGAAGGAGACAATGCCGGACTAACCGGTTTTGTGGGGGACATGATGATGGCCGGGACCAGCTCCAGAACCAAAGAGGAACTCGATGAGGAAATTGATTTTATTGGTGCCTCTTTAGGTGCAGGGTCCACCTCCCTGTCGGCTTCATCTTTGAAAAAACATCAGGGAAAGGTACTTGAATTGATGACAGATGTTTTATACAACCCTATTTTTCCTCAAGAAGAGCTTGATAAGCTAAAAAAACAAACCCTCACATCTTTGGCTTCTTCTAAGGATGATCCGGATTATTTGGCTGGCGTGATCTCTAATGCCCTGGTATATGGTAAAGAGCATCCTTATGGTGAAACAATGACCGAAGAAACGGTTGAAAATGTAAACTTAGAAGATGTAAAGGAATATTACCGGACTTACTTTAAACCCAATATTGCGTACTTGGCGATTGTGGGAGATATTGATGACAAAGAAGCCAAAACTTTGGTGAACGAATACTTTGCTTCTTGGGAGAAAGAAGAAGTGCCCAATTTTGATTATCAAAAACCTGAGCTTCCGACAGAAAATAAAGTGGCCCTTCTGGATCGATCCTCTGCTGTTCAATCAGTAATTAATATTGCCTTTCCGGTTGAAATGCACCTTACTAATCCGGACTATATGGCTACCAGGGTTATGAATTTTATTTTGGGAGAGGGCTTTAATTCCAGGTTGAATGGGAATCTACGGGAAACCAAGGGCTATACTTATGGGGCCAGATCAAGCTTTGGCTCTGATAAGTTAATTGCCAAGTTTTCTGCAGGCACCTCTGTAAGGAATGAGGTTACTGACTCTTCTGTTTATGAAATGATTTATGAAATTAGAAACCTAAAGGAAAATGGCATTACAGCCGAAGAACTAGCAATGGCTAAAGCCAACCTTAGTGGTAGGTTTGGAAGATCGCTTGAAAATCCCAATACCATTGCCACCTTTGCTATCAATATCGATCGGTATGATTTGCCGGATGATTTTTACAGTAGCTACTTGCAACGATTGGATGCACTCACCGTTGAAGACATAAATCAAGTTGCAGCCAAATATCTAAAGCCTGAAAATATGTACATTACTGTGGTAGGGAATGGGGCAGCTATAAAAGAAGGATTGGCTCAATTTGGAGAAATCTCCATGTACAATTATAAGGGGGATGAAGTTCAAGAAATTCAATTGTCTGATGACAGCAAAACTGCCTCTGATGTTATTGCAGGCTATTTAAAAGCAGTGGGCGGTGAAGCTGCTGTGGAAGCGATCAAAACGGCAAAGCTTGAAATGACTGCTGAGGTTCAAGGGACAAGATTGGAAATGATGGCCATCCACGATATGGAAAACCAACGCTTGGCACAGCAGGTAGTAGTAATGGGGAATGTTGCTTCCAAAACATTGGTAAAAGATGGCAAAGCTACTGTCACCTCAATGGGTAACTCTCAAATATTAACCGATGAGCAATATGAGGATGTCAAGATGGCTTCTTTGTGGTTTATTCCTGAATTGTATTACGAGAACATGGGTTATACCCTAAGTTTGGATGGTGCTGTGGACATGGATGGAGAGTCTGCCTATAAGGTGATTGTTTCAAATCCTACCGGAGGACAGGTAATCAATTATTATAGCATAGATTCCGGTTTGAAGTTGAAAAGTGAAAATCAACTTTCAGGAGACATGACTTACCTTGAATACCAAGAATTTGATGGTGTATTGGTTCCTGTTAAAATATCTATTAATAGCCCTATGATACCTGTTCCCCTAGAAACTCAAGTAGATAAAGTTGAATTGAATGTGACCCTTACTGAAGAAGATTTTAATTAATTATATCCATGCTATTAATGAGAAAGCCTATTTTTATTTTGTTATTTGTTCTTTATTCTGTGTCGCAAAGTATCTATGCACACACTACTTTTAGAACAGAACCATTGCCTGAGAAAACCCCTCAAGAAATCATTAATGATTATATTGATGCCATTGGAGGTGCTAAGAAAATTTCTGCTGTTAAGACCATAATATTGGTGATGGAGGCAGAAATACAAGGAATGAAAATTGAAATTGACACCAATAGAGACATGGAAGGCTTGCGCCTAATGCAGCAGATGGTAGTAGATGGGAATGTAATGCAAAAAACTGTTGTGAAGGATGATGAGGGCTATATGAGCATGATGGGGCAAGTCAAAACCCTATCAGAGGATGAGTTGGCAACCCTTAAAACAAATATCTATGCTTTTCCGGAATTGCACTATGAGGACATGGGATTTTCTGTAACCAGAGGCGAAAATGCTACTATCAATGGGGAAGAGGCTTACACTTTAATGGTGACCAATTCTGCAGGGCTTGAAAGCAAGGAATACTTCAGTATTTCCAGCGGGCTAAAATTAAAGATGGTCGCTGAAGTAGCAGGAGATATAATTTTTGATGACTACAAAGAGGTGGACGGGATAATGTTTCCTATGAAAGTAACCATCTCTAATCCTATGCTACCTGTACCTATGGAAACCCATGTAGTTTCTATTCAGGTAAATGAGACGCTTGACAATTCTTTGTTTGAGTAAAGAGAAGGGCTAAATCCCCTTCCCTTTACTTTGTGAATTAACTTCTTGATTTTTCCCGCTTTTTATTGGTTGATAAACTGGCTGAAGGCCGATGAATTTCCTATGCTATTCACTTTATAGCTACCATAGAATATTTCGCCATCGGCAGGTAAATTGATATTGAGGTTTTTCCCCCATCTTTTCACCTTTAGCTTTATTCCTTCCTCAGTTACTTCATAGGACAATATTTTATCTTTGATCATTAGCTTTTTGAAGGCCGGTGATTTGGGATGGATTTTTAGCAGTTGGCCATTTGGGTCGGTTACTATCCCATAGTCACTTTGCAAAGGTGCTTTGGCAGCTCTTTTTTGTACACTTAAACCTATGAGAGGTAGTAGGTTTTGCAGCAAATCAAACAAATTGCCTGTATCCCGAACATACTGTTCGAAAAATCTTTTCATTTCTTCCCGATCACCTGCGAAATCAAGCACCGCCTGTTCGAAATCCTTTAATTCATAACCAATGCCTGTTTTGCCATAGTACTCCCACATCTTGTACATGACTTGGTGCATTCGCTTACCATTTTGCATCAGCATGATATCCATTGCCAATACAAGGAGAGCCCCATGGGTGTAAATGCTAACTTTTTTGTCCGGAATGCCGGCTTTGTAACCATCCAGCCAAAGATCCCAGCTCGAGTCTACGATGGATTGATTCTGCCAGCCTAGGCTTTCAAAGCTCCTCTCCATCAATTTTTCTAAAACCTCGAAGTATCTTTTTGTAGAATAATAACCTGATTTTAACAAATAAAAATCCCCCATAAAGGTTGTAACTCCTTCAGCGATAAGTCCCTCCTTTAGATAGGCTTCCCTTGAGAAATCATAAGGCTGTATTGATTTTGGTCGAATTCTGCACACGTTCCAAAAATGATAAAGTTCATGGGAAGAAATCCCCATCAACCTGTCCAAGCCTTCTTCCTTGGCAAATAACCGGTCAGGCCCAAGGGTGATCACTGTGGAGAATTGGTGTTCCACTCCATGATAATGGGGAAAAGGGAGCATGTGAATGATAAAATGATAGTCCTTTGCAGGAAAATCTCCCATGTCCTCGATTTGCTTTTCGGTATAATGGCTGAATTCCTTTAAAACTGAGTCCCAATCAAAATAGATTTCCCCATGCACCCAAACATGGAAATTGGTTGATTTCACTTTATAAATTTTGTGGTGCAAGTTTTCTGCAGCCAAAATAGGGCTATCTACTAGTTCCTGATAATTGCTTGCCAATAAGAGGGTGTCATCTACTAGGGGTAATGCACAGGCAACTTTATAACTTTGCGGAAGCATAAGTTTCACTTTTATTTTTTCATCTGTTCTACCGGAAATGGAAAAACAAAGGTTGATAAAATTGATATAAACTTGCTCAGGATCAAGCCAAGAGCCGCCAGCATCCAGTTGTGCGGCATGAAAAGAATAAGAAATTTTATAGTTTCCATATTTTGCGGCAAAAAATGCCCAAGCATCTTTTGTTTCTTTTTCAGCCACTATTTTTCCATCGGGTCCGGACACTTCCAATTTTCTAATAAACTGGGCGTAATTGGCTATTTCGTATCTTCCGGGGCGCCATGCGGGCAATTGGAGCTGGATTTTTTCTTCTTTTTGGCATATAAATTCCAGCTGAATTTCCAGAATTTGTGAAGCGGGTATGGGGGTACTTATGGTATATTTCATGAATAGTATTGAAAAGGTCTTAAACAAAAGTAAGCCACTGGTTTGTAAATAAAAAAAACCTCTCTATCTTTGCAATCCTTTAAAAAACGAGAATTAAGCGATTAAAATATAGCAATAATGAAAAGAACATTTCAACCTTCCCGCAGGAAAAGAAGAAACAAGCACGGTTTCAGAGAGAGAATGTCCACTTCTAATGGCAGGAGAGTACTTAAAGCCAGAAGAGCTAAAGGTAGACATAAGTTATCAGTATCTTCTGAGAAGACACTTAAGAAATAATGCCCGATTGCATTTGTATGGAATAATTTATTAAGCATTATTTTATGGATTGTAAATTTTCAAAAGAAGAAAGATTACATTCCAAAAAGTTAATAAAGGAACTTTTTGATAAAGGTTCCTCTTTTTTTTTATATCCCTTCAAGGTATTGTATCTTGATGATTCGCGGGTAACTAACAATCAATTATTGGTATCTGTTTCCAAAAGAAAGCTGAAAAATGCTACAGACAGAAACTATATTAAAAGAAGAGTTAAAGAAGCTTACCGTCTCAACAAGCATCTTTTACCTGCCACACAGGAGTCAAAAAAACTTATCGCCTTAATTTACGTTTCAAAGGACTTGATGGGGTTTCATGACATACAACCAAAGGTCATTAAGATCCTAAAAAAATTACCTGAAGCAAAACCATCTCAAGAATGAAAAATTATTTTTCCCGTAAAAGGCTTTTCACTAGCCTTGCTGTTGTAGGAATAGCTGGTTTGATGCTTTCTTTTTATCCCAAAAATGATAAGCTTTTTGAACTGGCCAAGAACCTGGATATTTTTGCTTCATTGGTAAGGGAGCTTGACACCTATTATGTGGATGAAATCGACCCTAATGAATTGGTGACTGTTGGGATCAACGCCATGTTGGCCGAACTTGACCCCTACACTGAGTATATTCCTGAGGAGGAGTCGGATGATTTTAGGGTTTTAACCACCGGTGAATATGGTGGGGTAGGTGCATTGATAGGTAACCGATTGGGAAAAAATATGATCATGATGCCTTATAAAGGTTTTCCTGCCCAAGTTTCAGGGTTGAAAGTTGCCGATGAACTATTGAAAGTAGATACCGTCAATGTGATCAATAAAAACACCAGTGAGATTTCTAAATTGCTAAAGGGGCCGGCCAATACAGAAGTAAACGTAGTGGTCAAAAGAGGAGTGGATACTTTGTCAGTAAAGCTCACCAGAAAAAAGATCGTCATAAGTAATGTGCCATATTATGGCATGGTGGAGGGAGAGACCGGCTATATTAAGTTAAGTGATTTCACTACCAATGCTGCTCAAGATGTGGCTTTGGCTCTGCAAGATTTGAAAGCCCAAGGGGCAAAAAAATTAATCCTAGATGTAAGAGATAACCCCGGAGGGATATTAATGGAAGCGGTAAACGTGGTCAATATTTTTATTCCGAAAAATAAAGAAGTGGTTAAAACCATCGGGAAATTGGACAAAGTATTGTCTGAGTATAAAACCAGTTCCTCACCTATTGATAAGGAAATCCCGCTTGTAGTGATGATCAATGAACGTAGCGCTTCTGCTTCGGAAATTGTAGCAGGTGCTTTACAGGATTATGACCGAGCTGTATTGGTTGGCAGGACTTCCTTTGGCAAAGGATTGGTTCAAAGTACCATTCCTTTGGCTTATAATTCTCAGGTTAAACTTACCACAGCCAAATACTATATTCCAAGTGGAAGGTGCATTCAGGCCATAGATTATAGTATAAAAGATGAAGACGGAAATGGCAGTTATGTTCCTGATTCATTAAGGCAAGAATTTCAAACCAAAAACGGACGGACCGTATATGACGGGGCAGGGATAGAGCCTGACATAGCGTTAGACTCCAGAAGTTTTGCTCCAATTACCTATAGCCTAGTGACCCGAAGTTTGGTTTTTAGCTTTGTGAGTGAATTTGCTTTGGAAAATGATTCAATAGTAGCTCCCAGATCATTTGAAGTCAGTGATGAACTGTATGCTTCCTTTGTAGATTGGTTACAGGATAAAGAATATGATTACATTACTAGGGTTGAAAAAACCATAGAGGACCTAGAGAAATACGCTGAAAAGGAAAAGTATTTTGATGACATCAAAGAAGAGCTTGAAAAGCTTAAAAAGAGTGTAAGCCACAGCAAAGAGCAAGATTTGATAACCTTTGAAGATGAAATCAAAGAAGCCCTAAAAGATGAAATCGTTTCTAGGTATTATTATCAAAAGGGTGTTATAGAAGCCTCTTTGGATCAAGATCCGGAGATTGAAAGTGCTTTAGAGGTTTTTTCCGATGCTAAGCAATATGAAGCTTACCTTAGTCCTTCAAAGTAAACCTAGCCGGAAATAGTTTTAACCCTATCATTGAGTTAAGCGGGAATACGTTCTCGAAGTAATCCATTAAATGGATAGAGAATTTAAAATGGTGGGTGCTTAAGCTTACTTTGCCAAATATCGGTTACACCTTTGAGATGTAGCCTTTTGTTTTTCCATAGCTGCAATGGGAGCACGCCGTGGGTTTCCACTTTGTTGATAATGATGCTGTTTTTTTAAGACATATATATATGAGCAAAATCCTTTCTATAGAGACCTCCATTGCTGTTTGTTCTGTTGCAATTCATGAGGATGGTGAGCTTCTTGCCCTCTCAGAATTGCATCAAGACAATGTGCATGGGAGCAAGTTGGTGCCACTGATTAAAAGTTTGATGGCAGAAGCTGGTTACAGCCCGGGGAGTTTGGATGCCATAGCAGTTGCCCAAGGCCCCGGTTCTTATACCGGCCTTCGCATAGGCGTTTCTACGGCCAAGGGCTTGGCCTATGCCCATGATTTACCTTTAATTGGTGTAGATAGTTTGGATGGTCTTGCTGCACGGTTGGTTGGTCAAGTTGAAAGGGGTTCCTTTATTGTACCCATGATTGATGCCCGGCGAATGGAAGTGTATGCCAAGGTGCTAGATGAAAAGGGCGGAACCTTGGTTCCCTTGAAACCTGTAATTTTAGAGGAGGGGGTTTTTGATGAATTTTTGGATTCCGGATTGGTCTATTTTTTGGGCAATGCCAATAAAAAGACAGAAGTTTTCCTGAATCATGCCAATGGAAGGTACATTGATATGGTTAACTCTGCTGAAGGCTTGGGGAAATTGGCTTACCAAAAATTTATGAACAAGGATTTTGTGGATATTGCCTACTTTGAGCCGAACTACTTGAAAGAGTTTATGGTTTTAAAATCAAAGAAGAACCCATTATTGTCATGAGTGAAATAATTAACAGAGTAGCCAATAGTCCTATTGTCACAATAGATTTGGAAACCTATTATTTGGTAGGAGATCGAATAGTTTTTGATTTGGAGCCTTTTTTATTCCAAGGTTTGGTAGTTAAAGAGAAAGAGTTTCGTCAAAGCTTTAAAAATCTTGACTGGTCTTTATATAAAGACAAATTGGTGGCAATTACTTGCTCTACTGATGCCATAATTCCTAAATGGGCTTATATGTTGGCCATGGTAAATTTGCAGGCTGTGGCAAAGGAAGTGATAATAGGTAGCATTGAAGATTTAGAAAAGCATCTTTTATACAGTGCCATCAACAAGCTTGATGTGAAAAATTTTGAAGACAGGCCGGTAGTTATAAAAGGCTGTGGTAAGTTGTCAATTCCTGACTATGCCTATGGGGAGATTGTCAAGAAAGTGATGCATGTGGCAAAAAGTGTGATGTTTGGGGAGCCTTGCAGTACTGTTCCTGTATACAAAAGGCCAAGGTCAAATTAAATTGAATAAATATCTGACTGTTTTTGAGTAGGTTAAAAGATATTCATCAATAATTTTAGATAAGTGTTTGGCATATTCATAAAAGAGCCCTATGTTTGCATTCCCAAATGAGAGACGCTCGCGGGAAAAGGCAAAAAGGCAAACAAACTTTTGTTGAAATTTGAAAAAAGAGAATAAAATTTTATTTAAAATTTTCTCTCAAATGTTTTAAAACATCAAAATTTTGTTTTACATTTGCAAACCTGTTTCGAAAACAAGCTTTCAAAAAGCGAGAATGAGACACAGCAAATGGACAAAAAAGTTGTCCAAGAAAAGTTCTTTGAAGTAGTGTAAGATAGTTAAAATTAAAAACCTGACGGTTCGATTTAATTCGGATATAGAATAATATAGATTGATCAATCTTTCGAGATTGAGAGATCACACAAACTTTACAATGGAGAGTTTGATCCTGGCTCAGGATGAACGCTAGCGGCAGGCCTAATACATGCAAGTCGTACGGGATT
>NZ_JAUOPC010000032.1 GCF_030546805.1 Cyclobacterium sp. 1_MG-2023
TTTCGTAAACTATTTTTATTTAATGAAGTACATCGAGAATAAACTGTAAATCATTTTTAGGATCGTTTATGAGATGTTCTCGTTGAAATCCCCCTTGCCCCCTTTTTAAGGGGGAGTCCGTCAATTCTAGTCTAAACGGTTTCGAATTTGATTGGGTAGTGCTTTTACCAAGTTCAATTTCTTAAGTCCTACGATAAAAATCTTTTTCAGCCAACTCCCCCTTAAAAGGGGGACCAAGGGGGATTTATTTTTAAATCTATAAATCCTAAGCAGTTTTCAAACAATATTTATCAACTTTTCCTGGCCGAGTTAGCATATCCAACTTAACACAGCTTCGCCTCCTCAGTCCCAATGGTCATTGAAATGAGCAGGCATGCGATAAAAAAACTGGGTTTCGACACTGATTGAACAGCGGGCATTATTCGCCCATGATCATATCAAGCGCTGTTAATATAATAATATTCGAAAGACCGGAAAATATAACAATTATCTATTGAACAATCTTTTGAAGAAATTACCTTCCTTGTTATCTTCATCATAATAGCCGTAACCGTAGCCGTAACCATAGCCATAGCCATAACCGGTGCCATAGCCATATTTTTGTGCCTCCTTATCCAAGCCATTAAAAATAAGATAGGCATCTTTTAATATTTCCTGTTGTTTTAGGCTGTTGATGTGGTCAATAAACTGCTTGTCACTGTAATTGTAACGAACCACAAAGAGGGAAATATCTGCCAACCTGATCAGGTCTAAAGTTTCAGAAACAAGACCTACAGGAGGGGTGTCCAATACCACCATATCATAACGGTCTTTCATCTGTGTTATCAGACTTTCAAATTTTTGGGTAATTAAGAGTTCTGCAGGGTTGGGTGGTATAGGACCGGAAACAATGATATCCAGATTTTCATAAGCCGTTTTTTGGATCACATTTTCCACATTCTCCTGATTGTCACTCAGGTAAGTAGACAATCCCTCCCTATTGCTGATACCAAAATCATCAAATATCTTGGGTTTTCGCATGTCACAACCTATCAATAGAGTTCTTTTATTGCTTAGTGCATAAACAGAGGCCAAATTGATACTGGAAAAAGTTTTGCCTTCCCCTGAGATACTTGAGGTAATTAGGATAACAGAGCTTTTGTTCTTGGGAAGAATAAAATTCAAATTGGCCCTTAGTGATCGAAAAGCCTCTGTAACTCCGGATCGATGCTTCTTTAGCACAACCAAATTATCCGCTTCCTCGCTTTGGCTAATGGTAGAAATCACATTGAGTTTGGCTTTTCTTTCCAACTCCTTGCCATCCTTAATTTTGGTACTAAAAAAAGCTTTAGCCAAACTAATTCCAATTGGTACGGATAAACCAAGAATAAGTGCAGCCAGATAGGTAAGGGCTGATTTTGGACTGATAGGTATAGGGTTAATCAAAGCCCTTTCAATAATTTTATTGCTTGGCGTATTAGAAGCTCTGGTAATGGCTGCCTCTGCCCGCTTTTCCAATAAAAAGGTGTACAATTCCTCATTTAAGGAAAATTCCCTTTGAATCCGCAATAAATTTTGTTCCGTTTGGGGCAAACTGCTAAAGGTACCGGTGATTTTATCGATCCGCTCCTGTAGGTCATCAATTAATAATTGAGCATTGCTGTCTACATTTTGCAAAAGTTCCAAGATAGACAAGTTCAAATCTTTTATTTTCATATTAACTTCCCTAATCGGAGGGGAAATATTAGTTAATTTGGAAGCATGCATGGATTTTTCGGCCTGTAATTCCAATAGATTGGTAATCAGGGTATTTAAAATGGGGTCCTCTATCCCCAAACCAGAAGGCACCACTATTTGATTGTAATCTTCCCTTTTCAAATAATTGGTCAATTGTTGGTAATATTCCCTTTTGAATTTTTCTTTGGCCAATTCATTTTCTAGTTCCTTCAATTGTTCAAATATGGCTGTACCTTCCGAACTTAAATCATATATGGAATTATTGGAGCGAAAGTTTTCCAGTCGGTTCTCAATAAACATTAAAGAATCTGACAAGACTACCAATTGGGCATCAATAAAATCAATGGTATTGGTGGCCATGGCATTTTTTTCCTGCAATTCATTTTCCAAGTAAACCTCTTGCAAAGTATTTAAATAATCCCTTCCTTTTTCAGAGGTTTGGGTATTGATGGTCAATTTTAGAATGGTGGACTTTTTGTCCATGGAAGCTATTTGCAGGTTTTCACCTGTATAATGATTGATTAATCCATGTCGGTCTCTGAATCGAATAATCATTTCTCCATCGGTCTCAGTAGAGGTGAGGCTTACTTTGAATCGATTCATGGGCAGTTCTACCCATTGATTGAATTGAAAAGTCTGGTTAGGTGATTTGGGATTCTCCAGTTTATTTCTATTGTCTGAGTCAGGAAAAATTTGTAAATAAGATTCTTCAACATACGAAACTGTAAAACCCTTATTATCAGACCATTTTATCAATAAATCACCATTAGTCAACTGCGGATGTGTCCAATCCACTTCCACTGCAATGGCTGTATTTTGATACACTTCTGTTTTCAAAAAACGACCTTGCTTATAATACTCTGTATCAAAATTTAATCTTTCTAAGGTGGCATTAGCTATGGGCCTGGATTTAAGAATAATGATTTGATTTTCCAATTCCATTTCACCCGATCCCCCCATATTTAAACCGGCAGATTCAAATAGACTAAATGGATTCTCTTTTTCTTTTACAAAAAATTTACTGGAGACCTGATATTCCGGTACAGAATACCTGATAATGGTATAAGCAATACCTAAAGCTATGATAACCGACAAAGCTATATAGGGCCAAATGCGCCAAACCCTCAATACTATGTCTTTGATATCAATTACTTCTTCTTCTTCTACGAAAACAGGTACTTTGTTATTTTCAAGTTGACTCATTTAGCAATTAATTGATGGCATTCAATACTAGTAATACCGCCGATAGGGTGGTTACTGCCAGTTGAAAAGTTTGAACAAAATTTACGCCGGTTCCCAATTCCCGAATTTTCATTGGTTCTGCATAAAGCATGTCATTGGGACGGATAAAATAAAATTCTGAGGCAATCAATCGCTCATCATTTAAATTAATCCGGAAAGTTTTGGTGCCTTCAGGGTATTGTCTCATCAAGACCAATTGATCCCTTTTGGCAGTAGTGGTCAAATCACCTGCATGGGCGATGGCCTGAAAAATACTGATGCGGTTTTGAAGAATGGTAAAATTCCCATTATTATTGAACTCACCCAAGGCAGAGAAACGTATGCCTCCCAAACGTACCCTTACAAAGAAATCCTCCTTATTTACATATTCTTTAAGTTCAGTTTCTATTAGAATCTGGGCTTGCTTGGTGGTTAAGCCCAATAATTTAATTTGACCAAGCAGAGGCAATTCCACCATGCCGTTTTCATCCACCGTATACCCATTGATAAAAAAAATGTCTCCTCCATTTTGTGATCCTTGAGTCATGTTCATATTTGTTGACTGATTCCCTGAAGCTATCCCAAAAATTTCATTGAGTTCCGGAGAGGTAGTGCTGACATTGATGTCTACCACATCATTGTATTGGAGGAAATAGTCTTCCGCACTATTGGCAACAAGTTCAGATTCTGTAAACAAGGGGATGTCTTCTTCAGACAAATCCTGCATGTAGATGATTTTCTTATTGGAAACACAAGAGCTGGCAGCAACTAAAATAAAAAAGGTAAAAAATATTCTGTTGAGTGGCTTCATTTTTATTCTATAAAATGAACTTTTTAATTCTTGACAAAGATATTTAAAAGTAAGTCAGTAAAAAAACTGTTTATTACCTTTTTTTCACCTTAAAAGTCAACCTACACTATTTATATATTAAAATACATTAAATTATATGTAAAATACTTTAATCAACAAAATTTGATTTGCTGACCCTAAACCTGATTTTCTTGAATTCTTGGACTTAAAATAAGATTTATCATTTAAATCATGCCTTTTCATATATGAATTTTAGGCTAAACACTTACAGTCAAGGGATTTGCCCCTAAAGCTAGGTAAGGTTAAGAAAATGAACTGTATTTTGCTTTAATATTCATCGGTAGAAACCCTCTTGTTTTCGGAATTTTAGCCAAAGCCGGAAAATGCGTATTTGCCCTAAAAATGGGCTAAAGCCCATTCCTATTGAGTTGTTGCTTTTATAAAGAAAGGGAAGATAAATAGGTATTAATTGAATCATTTCAATTTTATCGAATTCACATTCTCAATAGCCCGCAGCTTTAGCTGGGGGATCTCTAAAATTCATTTTTTCCGTGGCTTTAGCCAAAATATTAAGTGATTATCAATGATTGAGCCTGGAAAAATCATTAATATAAGAATAAACATCTTATCCTAAAATGATTTTTTAAACCGTGAAAATCTACAAGGCGGAAGTTAATATATTCGTCATTCCGAGACTTTGCGAGGTCTCTCTGCTCGTAGAAAGGCGAAGGAATCTCCAATGTGATGAGATTGACACATCCTTTCTCTACACAATACCTCCCCAGAAAAGAGTTCGCAATGACGGTACATCATTCTTAGAATTAACATTTAAAATGCAGCAATCAAGTTGACAGCATTCAATTAAAAAGAGCATTTTTACTTTTTTGCTATAGGTCAAAAAAGTAAGCAAAAAACCCCACCGCTGAGTATCTTTTCGGCTAAAATTTAAGACCTCCCGCACACAGGCAAACTCCTTGTTTTTGGTTTTAATATTGGCGTTATTTTTATAATGATTACTGAACCAAAAACTTCGTCAGACAGTGCCTGTGCCCTTGCCTTCGCTTCTTATATTTCTTAACGCCGTAAATTTACAAGGCGGAAGTTAATATATTCGTCATTCCGAGACTTTGCGAGGGCATTCTGCGTTGGAAGGCGAAGGAATCTCCAATGTGATGAGATTGCCACACCCTCTCCCTACACTCCACCTCACCAATAAAGGGTTCACAATGACGAAACAAGCACATCCTGGCACTCTTCTACAGGATCAGTGGCCGAAAGATAGGGACCGATGACGATTATTTTACGTCATTCTGAGACTTTGCGGGGGCATTCTGCGTTGGAAGGAGACGGGTAGTATAGCTACACCGAGTCTTCCACTAGTTCGATTGTCACTTTTTTGCTACAGGCCCAAAAAGTAACCAAAAAAGCCCGCCGCTGTGTATCTTTTCGGCTAAAATTTAAGACCTCCCGCACACAGGCAAACTCCTTAGTTTTTGGTTTTAATATTGGCGTTATTTTTATAATGATTACTGAACCAAAAACTTCGTCAGACAGTGCCTGTGCCCTTGCCTTCGCTTCTTAAATTTCTTAACGCCGTAAATCTACAAGGCGGATTTTAATTTATCATTTGATTAATGATGGGCTATTTTTAACGCAATCACTGAATTGAGGGCGGGGTGGCCGGGCCAAAACTACGAGGCGGCGTTGGGCCTTGCGGGGGGAAGTTTAGTTTTGGCTAGATTTTTCTTTGGTTCGTTTCTTTTCATCAATGGAAAAGAAATGAACGTTTAATAGCCAATTAATTGTATAATTATAAAAATCATTTCTATGTAATAAAGCATATTTGTTTCTACTATACCAAGTCATTGGTTATGACCATTTTTTACTTTTTTACTGCATGCCTGCCCTGAAGCGTAGCAACTCAGGGCCTGCCCTGAAATGCAGTAACTCAGGGCAGGCCCTGACCCTAGTCAGTGGTCAAAGAAGTAAGCAACCTGTCCTGAAGCGGAGCTAGTCAGGAGAAAAAGCCCGCCGCTGTGTATCTTTTCGGCTAAAATTTAAGACCTCCCGCACACAGGCAAACTCCTTAGTTTTTGGTTTTAATATTGGCGTTATTTTTATAATGATTACTGAACCAAAAACTTCGTCAGACAGTGCCTGTGCCCTTGCCTTCGCTTCTTAAATTTCTTAACGCCGTAAATTTACAAGGCGGATTTTAATTTATCATTTGATTAATAATGGGCTATTTTTAACGCAATCACTGAATTGAGGGCGGGGTGGCCGGGCCAAAACTACGAGGCGGCGTTGGGCCTTGCGGGGGGAAGTTTAGTTTTGGCTAGATTTTTCTTTGGTTCGTTTCTTTTCATCAATGGAAAAGAAATGAACGTTTAATAGCCAATTAATTGTATAATTATAAAAATCATTTCTGGGTAATAAAGCATATTTGTTTCTACTATACCAAGTCATTGGTTATGACCATTTTTTACTTTTTTACTGCATGCCTGCCCTGAAGCGTAGCAACTCAGTGGCCTGCCCTGAAATGCAGGAACTCAGGGCCTGCCCTGACCCTAGTCAGTGGTCAAAGAAGTAAGCAACCTGTCCTGAAGCGGAGCTAGTCAGGAGAAAAAGCCCAACGCTGTGTATCTTTTCGGCTAAAATTTAAGGCCTCCCGCACACAGGCAAACTCCTTAGTTTTTGGTGTTAATATTAGCGTTGCTTTTTTAATGTTAACTAAATTAAAAACTTCGTCAAACAGTGCCTGTGCCCTTGCCAATCCCTGCTTAAATTTCTTAACGCCGAAAATCTACAAGGCGGATTTTAATTTATCATTTGATTAATGATGGGCTATTTTTAACGCAATCACTGAATTGAGGGTGGGGTGGCCGGGCCAAAACTACGAGGCGGCGTTGGGCCTTGCGGGGGGAAGTTTAGTTTTGGCTAGATTTTTCTTTGGTTCGTTTCTTTTCATCAATGGAAAAGAAATGAACGTTTAATAGCCAATTAATTGTATAATTATAAAAATCATTTCTGGGTAATAAAGCATATTTGTTTCTACTATACCAAGTCATTGGTTATGACCATTTTTTACTTTTTTACTGCATGCCTGCCCTGAAGCGTAGCAACTCAGTGGCCTGCCCTGAAATGCAGTAACTCAGGGCCTGCCCTGACCCTAGTCAGTGCTCAAAGAAGTAAGCAACCTGTCCTGAAGCGGAGCAACTCAGGCCTGTCCTGAAGCGGAGCTAGTCAGGAGAAAAACCCCACCGCTGAGTATCTTTTCGGCTAAAATTTAAGGCCTCACGCACACAGGCAAACTCCTTAATTTTTGGTTTTAATATTGGCGTTATTTTTATAATGATTACTGAACCAAAAACTTCGTCAGACAGTGCCTGTGCCCTTGCCTTCGCTTCTTAAATTTCTTAACGCCGAAAATCTACAATGCGGAAGTTAATATATTCGTTATTCCGAGACTTTGCGAGGTCTCTCTGCTCGTAGAAAGGCGAAGGAATCTCCAATGTGATGAGATTGCCACACCCTTTCCCTACACAACACTTCCCCAATAAAGGGTTCGCAATGAATTGTTGTAACGATATTATTGGCATCATTATAACTCGAATTGAGGTTTTAATTATAGGATAGTATATCTATATCGAGTCTTTCACCATTTCGATTGTTACTTTTTTGCTGCAGGTCAAAAAAGTAAGCAAAAAACCCCACCGCTGAGTATCTTTTCGGCTAAAATTTAAGGCCTCCCGCACACAGGCAAACTCCTTAGTTTTTGGTGTTAATATTGGCGTTATTTTTATAATGATTACTGAACCAAAAACTTCGTCAGACAGTGCCTGTGCCCTTGCCTTCGCTTCTTAAATTTCTTAACGCCGTAAATTTACAAGGCGGAAGTTAATATATTCGTTATTCCGAGACTTTATAGAGGCTCGGATGCAGAAAGTCGAAGGAATCTCAACAGTGGGGAGACTACCTCACCCTTGCCTCTCCACTGCCCTCACCTAAGGGTTCGCAGTGACGAAAGAAGCTCATCATGGCACACTTTGACAGGCTCAGTGGCCGGAAGCAGGAAAGAACCATCCTTGGATAACTCATCCAAAAAAAAACTATTTCAGAAAGGTATTGAAGACTTCCTTAAGCACTCCCGTACCATAACCGATCAATTGGCCATAAGAGGTCAATACAGCCAAAAACCTGGACTTGATTCCTCCTTTGGCACTTAATAATACCGCCATGGTCCAGAAGATATAAGCGGCTGCCATCAGCAATCCCAATGGCTTCATATATAGGAAGGCGATAGGCAGGAACACTAGGCCCAATAAAAACAATAAGGGCATCAAATGAACCGGTTTGAGTGCGTCTTTGTGAAAGCGGGTAATGAATACACGGTTTCTTCCAAATTGGTGACTTTGACGAACAAAAGAGAGAAAATCATTCTTTCGGTGGTGGTAAACAAAGGCCTCTTCCACCAATTCGAGCTTGAATCCGGCTTTTTTTATGCGAATGCTGAGCTCTATGTCTTCAGCCATATTGGGATGAACAAAGCCACCAAGTTTCTCATAAACTGCCCTGGAGAATCCCATATTGTAACCACGGGCCTGATATTTTGCCGGGTTCTTCATTTTGCCCCGAATACCTCCGGTGGTCCAAAAAGAAGTCATGCTGAAATTCATGGCTTTTTGCCAATCAGAAAAGTCATCCCCCGCATCATCCGGTCCACCATGCGCATCCAAATGACGGGAACCAACTGCAGTATTGAGAATGCTAAAGTAATCGGGGGGAATCACACAGTCCGAATCAAAAAAAACGAAATAATCTCCCTTTGCCAATTCCATGCCCTTATTGCGTGCAATACCTTGCCCCCTATTCTCTTGGTAGGAATAAATGATTGAAAGTAGCGTTTGAAAATTATTGACAATGTGTTCAGAGGACAAATCTGAACCATCTTCCACCACGATTACTTCAAAATCAGTAAAGGACTGTTTACCTAAACTTTGGAGTAGGTTTTGCAATTCCTCGGGGCGATTGTAAACCGGAATGATTACAGAAAACCGCATTATTCCTCGGAATTAATTTCCTCGGCAATGGTATAGTCACTTTTATGTGCATTATTAGAAGTCATCATTTCTGCCATAAAGCCGGTTAGAAACAGTTGAACCCCTACAATTAAGGCCACTAGTGCAAGAAAAAACAAGGGTTGATCGGTTATTTCCCTAACATTGATTCCCTTTCTTAGGCCGGATATTTTTTCATAAATCAACCAAAGGGTGATGACAAATCCGCTTATAAAAGAGATCGAGCCCATGGTACCAAAAAAATGCATGGGCCTCTTTTTATACCTGTTGACAAAAGACACAGAAATAAGGTCCAAGAAGCCATTGATAAAGCGTTCCAATCCAAACTTGGTGCTGCCATATTTTCTAGGACTGTGGGTCACTTCCTTTTCAGTAATTTTCCCAAAACCATTCCATTTGGCAATCAATGGGATGTACCGATGCATTTCCCCGTATATCTCTATGTTTTTTACGACTTTATTTGCGTAGGCCTTTAAGCCGCAATTAAAATCATGAAGTTTGATGCCTGAAATCAGCCGGGTCACGTCATTGAATAATCTGGAAGGAACTGTTTTGGACAGCGGGTCATGTCGCTTTCTTTTCCATCCACTTACCAAGTCAAAACCTTGCTCGGTAATCATGCGGTAAAGGGCAGGCACTTCCTCAGGGCTGTCTTGCAAGTCTGCATCCATGGTTACCACTACATCCCCCTGGGCTTTTGAAAAGCCAATATTTAAAGCCGCAGATTTCCCATAGTTTCGGAGAAACTTTACAGCCTTAACATTGCTATTTTTTTCTGAAAGCTTTTGTATTACCTCCCATGAGCTGTCTCTGGAACCATCGTCAATATAAATGGCCTCATAGTCCAGTTCATTGGATACCATCACCCTGTCTATCCATGCCTGGAGTTCAGGCAATGATTCTTCTTCGTCGAAAACAGGAATGATGATTGAAATTTGGGGCATAACTCAATTAAAAATCTGTTGATTTGTCTCTTTTTTTAATAATGGCACCGAGTATAAGGGAAAGGATGGCATAAATGAACAAAGAAGTTCCAAAACCTGAAATTTGTCCACTAATGGTAAATTGATTTTCCATATCGGCACGCATGTCCTTGATTTGCTCACTTGAAAGACTGTCTGCTGCCCCAAAATTATCCAATAGGTCCATCATGTTTTCAAGTTGTTCTTTTACCAGAATTTCTGCAAGCTCCGGGTGAATCACTTGATACAATAGAATATTGCCTAAAGTGGTTATCAGTCCGGAGACAATTAAGGTCACCAAGGCAAATTGGAAAGCGGTGCCAAAGGTCATGAAACCTCCGATTTCTTTTCGATATTGTATTCCAAAGTAAATTACCATTCCAAAAAACAGCGCAAAGACAGCAAAACCATACCAAGCTGAAACCAAATAGCTGTAGTTGATAAAATAAATAATAAAGGTCAGCGACACCATCACCAGACCAACAATTAATCCGGAATTAAGTGCTGCTTTTGTAGGGGATATTTTTTCATGCTGTTCCATAATTGAGAATTTTAAAATTCAACGTTCCTCTTTAAAATTATGGAAAATATGATGGTAAAGAAGAGTCCTGGGAAAATTTTTCTTAAAAAATCATTTATCGCCACATCAAACACAGTCATTGCTGAAATGTTTTCATAGGTTTCTTCATAGGCTGTAACATTCAATTGCTCCTCCAAGACGGCTTTATTATCGCTCATCAATGCCAAGTTGATTTGTTTGAAGGTAGTGAACAAGTCCATGTCCAACTGTATCGTTCCTAATATATACAATGCAGACAGGCCCGCAATGATGGTATAAGTAAAAAAACCTACCGTCATTCCTTGACCAAAGTACAAGTTGCCTCCATTAAAATTATCTCGGAAGCTTTTAATTCCAAAAAACACAAAGATGGGAATGATCAAATACCCAAATATAAGGTTCATGCTCAATGGCTCTATGTCCAAAAAATAAATTGTCAGGAAGCCCAAGAAACAAAGTCCTCCCCCATAAAGTCCAAATGGCAATGCAGCTTTTAAATACCTATTCATTTATACCCTCCATCTTACCTCTGTTAATAAGGTATTTTACTTTCCCTTTTAAGGATTGATTATAATAAGGATTATTGCTAGCCAATGAGGCATTGCTTTTTGCATCAAAAACCCATTCCTCATTTGGATCAAACACCGTAAGGCTGTCCCAAGCATCACTTTTATTGCCTAAAATGGTTTGAGGTCCTTTGGTTAACTTTTCAATCAGCAAAGGGAAGCCTAATTTTTCAGCCAACTTAACTAGGGCCGGAACAAAAGTAGGCAAGCCGGCCATCCCAAATGGGGCTAGGTCAAATTCCATATTTTTGGCATCCAATTCATGCGGGATATGATTAGAAACTAAGGCATCAATTGTACCATCTTTCAGCGCTTCGATTAAACCTTCCTGCTGTTTTTTCCCTCGAAAAGGAGGCATTACCTTTAGATTTGTGTCAAAACCCAACAAATCTTCTTCTGAGAAAAGCAACTGGTAAATCGACATGTCTGCAGTCACTGACATGCCTTCTTTTTTGGCTTGGCGTATATGTGCCAAAGCTCCAAGTGTGCTGATGGCCTGAAAGTGCAACCTTCCACCGGTATACCTCAATATTTCCAAGTTTTTTTGAACGGCTACTTCTTCTGCTAAATCAGGAATTCCTTTTAGGCCCAGCATGGTGGAAGGGATCCCTTCATGCATCTGACCAAATAGCGCAAGCATTGGGTCCTGCGATTGGTCAAATAAGACCCCGTTAAATTTTTGCAGGTACTGCAAAGCCTTCATCATCCGATCTGAATGCGCAAGTGACACCAAACCTTCTCCAAAAAGCTTTACCCCATATTGGTTTAGGTCCAGCATTTCCGTAAGTTCTTTCCCTTCAAAGTTTTTTGTAACAGCCGCTTGAATATGAAAAGTAGGGAACAAAAATTGGGTATGGTTTTTTAAATAAGCCACCTCACTTTTGGATTGAATGGGAGGGTTACTATTTGGCAGAAGCACAGCTTCGGTCATTCCTCCTTGACAAAGTGCTTTTGAAAGGCTCTCTAAGGTTTCACGGTATTCTTGACCGGGTTCACCGGATAAACACCTTAAGTCTGTCCAGCCTTTGGAACCCAATAATCCCTTGCAATCTAAGCATATTTCGTCTTCGGCTATTGAATCGGTGCTAACTGGATTTATGGTTTTTCCATCAAATATATAATCAGCGGCAGGTAGTATTTCTTTTTCTGTGATGATTTTTAGTGACTGGAAGCGTACGGTCATGAGCTGTTTTTATTTTTGCAAAACTGCAATTTTATTCCCTAAAATGGAAATAAATGCGGAGGAAAGCATCAAGCAATTCTTATTTTACTTCTCTCTCAATCCCAGAATATCCTGAGGCGGTTATTTTCCTGGAGGGCACAAATTCATTTAAATGATCTTTAATTCTATTTGGTCAGAAGGTGTGATTTTGTCAGCATTGTTGCAAAAAAGGCAACAATACCGCCAAAATCAAGAGGGCGTTGATTTACCTTACCACGGGCTTCACCCATGGCTATAATCCTGTCAACCCTTCAGGTTTCTTGAGACACTTTATTGTTAAAGTCTTTTCCAGGGTTAATGTAGGGGCTGCTGATTTCGGTGATGTCAATGGAGTAACCGGACCTGTAGCCGTAGATGGTTGGATATGGAAACCTAAGGCTTCGACTCCGCTCAGCCACCGGTAAAGAAAATTCGTTCTAAAACACCTTTCCGCAACTCCCCCTTTAGTCGAAGGGGCTATAATCCTGTCAGCCCTTCAGGCTTCTTGATAC
>NZ_JAUOPC010000033.1 GCF_030546805.1 Cyclobacterium sp. 1_MG-2023
GCTCATCATTATAAGAGTTTGTTGATGAGCAATATACCAATGGTAAACCTTTAGCTACCGGAGGTTGAGTTCAACAAGGTATATAGTGCATGGCTTCCTAACGTCAGCCACGACACCATATACAGACCGTTGGCAAACATTAAAATGAAGACAGTTCTGTACATATTAATTACTCTCATTTCGACTGTCTCTTATGGACAAATCAGCGGAACCGACAGTGACAAAGCTGATTTGCTAATTGACAATTATCGAAATTATATCGATTCGACAGACCGGTTGACTAATGGAGCCAAGATTTTCTATATCAGTGACACGTTATTCAAGGGAATGATATTGACCTTGAAAAATGGCGACAAAATTGAACTCGACCTAAGATACAAATACAACTATCGTGGCTACACAGAATTAGGTGTTGACTTTGAGAATTATGTACTTATCAAGAATCGTGGAGACGGATCAGGAAACCCTGAACAACTCCGAGTAATCAACAAAAACACAGGTGAAGACCGGTGGATCGGAAACTATCCATTCTATCTTGACAAGGAAAAGGAAATCGGAGTTTACAAAGCCTATACAGATTCATCCTCACAAATTGTAGTTCACGACTTCTCGACCAACAAAACAGAGGCTTATCCGACTCCTGACACTAAATGTATCTGCTGTGGTTGTTATGAAATTGTCCAATTCGACAATGATGATTTTACGATAAAATTTGTTGACCCCGATGACAATGAGACAGAACTGAAAATGAAAAGAAAAAAATAACGATTTGCCAACATCGGCTATAGCAAATGCGGGCTGATTGTTTAAATATGAAGATTTTACAACTAAATAAAATTACGGTAGGCGGCCAAGAAAGCGGTTTCAAAATCCCGCACTTGCCATAGCCAGGGCCGTTAGCTGCAATATTAAGGAGTCATCGTTCACAAATAAGGATTGAAAAAAAAATAAAAATTCTGATGCAATTAGCAATTAAGTTCAAATTCGTATTAACAACATTTTTAATGTTTTATGTATTTAATTCGTTTGGGCAATATCATGCAGGATACATTATTAATAACAATGGAGAAACTTTAAAATGTGAAATTCTCCTACCTAATTATTTAAATGGACAATTGAACTATTCAGCTTTGACAAAAAATATTACGACTAAGACTGAAACAGGTATAATTAGATATAAACCAACCGATATAAAAATTGCAGAAATACAATTGGAAAATAATGACAAAGTTAGATTTATGTCGATTCCAGAAGACAAAAAACAATTTTTTCAAGAAAATGAAATAGGAAAATTGTCATACTTCACTTTGCATATAAGTAATTCGGGATTTGCTGCCCCAATTTTGAGAAAAGATGGCAAATTGACTTATTTGAATGTAGTTAATAAAAAGAAAAGAGTTGGAAATATGATTGCTGATTTCCCAAAACTACGTGAAGATTGGAATAATGGTAAATACGATTTTACTGAGCTACAAAATGTTGTTAAATTGTACAATCAACATTTTGAAGAAATGAAATAAAGCAGCTAACATCACCTTGGATACAGCGGGCGGTTCAGAGTAAATATGAAAATCAGTATCTTTAAGAAGTCAGGAGTTAGCTTGAAGAATACGGCTCCGGATGCTCGCCGAATCCAAGCTGAAACACGTTATGCACAACTACGTATCATAGAAAAGATCAGTATACAGCAATTTAATAGTGCAATGAAGAATATTACAAAGCCCAAGCAACATACTCGGGCTTATGATCTTTACCATTATAAATAACAACTTTATGTTTTGCTTTGGGGTCTTGTCTCTTCAATGCTTGCTGTTGATTTAAAATCTTCTTCCCTAAGCTCCTCAAGTGCATGCTCAATATCAGTTACCGTTTGGGTATATCTCTTCAAGGCAAGTCTGGAAATAGCTGGTAAAGTAGCCATTAGCAATATTACAAATACGGCATAATAAGATTCGAATATAAATGCACCGGATGAGGTGAAATTCAGATTTTTAAACCCATTGATTGACATGAAAATATCGATTAGAATAAAAATTAAGATTATATTGATAGCTACCATGCCTCCAATTTTAGACTTTCGTGTGTAAGCCTTGAGGTCTCGGTGTACTTGTTCCATTGATTCCTTGATCGTTCCGGTATTGAAAGTCAAATCCATAAATTTCCTATTTTTAATGGAATCGATGAGACCGAATACTACAAGTACTTCCATTAGCCCAATAATGGCGTAAGACCTGCTCATTTGTGCAACCGTATGCAAGTCAGGGTGGATGCTATTCCAATACAGAAGGAATAACATTGCACAAGGAATGAGAATCACCGCAAATAGGTTCAGATTATAGTCGTGATTTAATTTCCGCTTCATTTTATTGAGGACACCATTTCCCTTTCTGGTGATAATCTCTAAGATATTCTCCTGTGCCATGTCTTGGTCGATCAATTGTTTCTCGGCCAGTGTTTTCCATATTTTTTTTAATTCAACTGTTTCCATCTTTGAATGATTTTAAAATTTGAGACTTGATTCTACTGATTTTAACACCGGTATTACTTTCCGAAATTCCTATCATCTCTGCGATCTCTTTATAGCTGTACTCGTCCAGATATAACGTGATAATCGCTTTGTCGATAGGCGACAGCTGACTAATGGATTGATAGAGTTTCTCCTGATTAGCATTTTCAGGAGCATGGTTACTGGCTATATGCTTCATGTCTGCCTCGGTAATCTTGACCTGCTTCAATTGATTTTTCTCCTTTCGGAGGATGTCAATCGCCGCATTTAGACATACTCTGTACATCCAAGTGGAGAACTTAGCCTGATGATTAAAACTCGGAAAGGCCTTCCACAATTGGATGATGAGTTCTTGGTGATAATCCTCTTTTTCAAGTCTGTCTCTAAAGTACAGATTACTTATTTTGTGGACGATCCCTTGGTTTTGATGCAGTAGCCTTGTAAACTTCTCTTCCATAATTATCAACTAATTTCTACACAACAAGACGGAATTCAATCACCAAAACTTACAAACCTCAAAAAATCTTTTGTAAACATCATTTCTGAACACCTCCTGATGCAGAACTGGTTTTGATAGCCCTTGATTGGAGAATGGCGAGAACTAATATGTGCATAACAAACACTATCATCCATAAGATAACAGTGTTATTTGCAAAGGCTAGTGCGATGAGATACTTTTATAGAAGTTTGAAAAGTCCAGCTTACGGATGATAGTTGGACGGTTATGCACAATTGTAAGACGAGACAACGGTAAAAATATCGACACAAATGGAAAGAATAAACATAGAATATCTAAAGACTGACTCAATTGAAGATGAGTTTGAAATTGAACAATTTTGGATAGACATACGAAAAGAGCTTTATACAATAGAGGAAGACAATACACTATTTTATTTTAATGTTCGAAGAGGACACGCATCTGCTTACATTGGTGAATATGCAGGAATATTCTTTCAAGTTTTAATAGACATAATTCCGTTAGCTGATGCAACTTTATCTATTTGGGAAAAAATATCCAATCACATAAAAAGCAAAAGGGATAAAGGTAATATTGTGAGAATTCTTAATTTGACTTTGCTTGAAAATCTGTGCAGATATGACTTAATCAATCACAAAGGAGTTAAGAATTCAGAAATAACAAAATCAGAGAAACTTGTTGATAAAAGTATCGACAGAGATGATTCTGACATTGACTTTCCATATGAGGAAACTTTGGACAAGGTCAATTGTGCTAAAATAACTTTTGAAAGTAAAAAATACAGGTATGTATATATAATCGCCTCAGACGGTGACATTACTAATTATGAACGAATAGAAATTTAATAATATGAAAATAGCATTTATTCCAACTGGACTATCTGAAGATTTAATGAATCTCAAACTTTCCGAGATAAAATCGACTGATCTTGATGTAATACTTGAACAACTTAAATCTATTGACACCGAAGTAGAGATAACAGAAACAAATTTTGGAAAAGGTGCTGATTGGATATTATTAGTTGCAACATTAAGCTCTATTGCCTATGTAATTTCAGTAGGTGACAAATTAGAAAAGGGAATAGATGGATGGGTAAAAATTGGGAAAAGAATTTCTAAGTTATTTCCTAAAAGTGACAAACTTTACATTGACGAAGACGGTGCTAAAATAATAGCAATGACAAACATCGCTGCAAAGTACAATTTAACAAGCATTGCCTTAAAAGATAGTCAGGTTATATATTTGGTAGACTACTCGACTTGGTTTAGACAACGTGAAGCGGACAGTTTTACCTCGAAACCTTTCAACATTTATAATTTTACATTTGATGTGAATGATGAAAGAACTATTGTACTGAGTATAAAGTCAAATGGGGAAATAACTGAACTATTGAATATTGAGAATGACAAACTTGACATACCCTTCTAAAAGAACAACTGTGCATAACAGCCGTTTGGCTCAATGGCGGGTGACGTGGTTAATTGAACATTCTACCTCGCATCAGCTTTTGTGGTGTATTGACAGTTTTGCACTCCGAAATTCGCCACTGCGCCAAGCGCCAAAACGTTATGGACTATTTCAAGAACGATGAAGATAACCTTCTACATATTTTTATTTTTGACTCTCCTTTCATGCAATAAAAGAGAAGAAGAAAATATTTCTCAAAAACTAAATGGGTTTTGGTTTAACGATGATAAAATTCTTTTATTCAGGGATTCAGTAATGATGCATCCTATTTATGAAGCTCCAGGCTTGTTTGAGTTCACCATTAATGATGAAATGCTAATCGTCAAGAACACTCAGGAGTACTTTGAAAACATCTATGATACTTGCTTTGTAAAACTTGAAAAAGACAATGAATTAACCTTAGCAATTGATGATGTAGGTTATACATTCCAAAAATTTGAATCCACACAAGGCATGAATTTTAATAGGCTATACTTCGAAATTGAACCTTGTCATGGATTTTGTCCAGTTTTTCAAGTAGAAATTTTTCCAGATGGCACAGTTAATTTTAATGGAATAGAGTACACTGAAATAGAAGGTCCAAACGAGTATAATTTTAATATTGAAATAATAAATGAAATAAATAACCTATTAGAAGTGGTTAAAATAATAGATTATCCTGATGATAAATTTTCAAACCCACCCGATTCTCCAAGATTTAATATGGGTGTGGAGTATCCAAATGGATTAAAAATTTCAATAATTGATGGATTGTTTGAAGGGAAATATGAAAACATAATAAGGTATTTTTACTTTTTTGAAAGGCAGTTAATTGAAAACAGTCCATAACATCACCTTGGAATACAGCGGGCGGTTCCGTTAAATTTAAAATTCAGTATCTTTAAGAAGTTAGAATTAGGCTGGAAGGGAACGACTCTGAATGCCCGCCGGCTCCAAGCTGAATCCCGTTATGTGTAACTGTAACAAACGTTAATGATAGACAATTTGCCAGAGAAACCAAAAACAATCATTTCTGACTTAAAAGAATTTGATAAAAACGAAAAGTCTTTGCATATGTCTACAACTGCAAAGAATATTGACAGACTAAAAGACCTGTCAATTGAAAATTTGTGGCTAATTGGAGCAAACGACAAAGAATTAAGAAAAATTCTTCCTTTAGTTAAATTAAAGTATCTAAACTTATATCAAGTATTGGTTAAGGACTTGACAATACTTGAAACCCTTTCAAAAACTGAGACTATTATTTTGCACTGGAATACAAAAGCAACTGCACTTTGGAACATAGATGAAAATAAATGCTTAAAAACTCTTGAGGTCACAGATTTTTCTAAACTGGAAGACATAAACCAGCTTTCACAAGCCAGACAAATTAACAGTTTAACATTTGGTGGGGGACACCAAAAACCGTTGAGAATAAAATCACTTAAACCTTTAGAAAGTTTAAAAAATTTAAGGTTTCTCAATTTGACAAATATAAAAATTGAAGACGACACATTACAGCCTTTAGGTAAACTAATAGACCTTGAAGTACTGCAATTATCAAATCAATTTGAAACTAAAGAGTATGCTTGGTTAGCAACAAGACTTCCAAATACTAAATGCAAAATGTTTCAAGCAACAAACTCTTGCAAAATTGTAAATTCAAAGAATAATATAGTTCACGACACCATGGTTACTGGAAAACGAAAACCATTTTTGCTTTCTAATAAAGACCAATTAAGAATTGATAAATATATAAAGGACTTTGAACGACTAAAAAACAAACTCTCCGAAAAAACAGCAACACATAACATCACCTTGGATCCAGCGTGCGGTTCAGAGTGAATATTAAATTTAATATCTTTAAGAAGTTAGGAGTAGCATGGAAGCGAACGTCTCAGAAAGCCCGGCGTCTCCAAGCTGAATCACGTTGTAGGCAATTAAAACAAACTGTATTCAA
This sequence comes from Cyclobacterium sp. 1_MG-2023, assembly GCF_030546805.1. Lineage (GTDB taxonomy): Bacteria > Bacteroidota > Bacteroidia > Cytophagales > Cyclobacteriaceae > Cyclobacterium. The sequence goes on from NZ_JAUOPC010000033.1 coordinate 6,391, forward strand.
GAAATGAAAATTTGCATTGCACAAACAAAATCCGAAAAAGGAAATATCCAAAGGAATATTGAAAACCACTTGGAATTTATTGAGCGTGCAATCAAATTAAAAGCCGACTTGATAATATTTCCCGAACTCTCAATTACAAACTACGAACCTGATTTAGCGAAAGAAATGGCGACAGACACTGAAAGCAATATTTTTAGTCCATTTCAAGAAATATCCGATACAAATGAAATATCTATTGGAATTGGAATGCCAACAAAAGCAACTGACGGAATAAATATCAGTATGCTGATTTTTCAGCCAAATAAGGGACGATTAGCTTATTCCAAACAAATGTTACATTCGGACGAGTTGCCATTTTTTGTTTGTGGTAAAAAACAGACTTTTTTAAACATTAATGGAGTGCGAATTGCAATTGGAATTTGCTATGAGACATTGCAACGAGAACATTTTCTAATTGCAAAAGACCAAGGAACTGACATTTACATTGCAAGCGTAGCCAAACCGAATGGCGGAATTGAAAAAGCATACAAACACTTTCCTCAAATAGCAGACGAGTTCAACACGCCAATATTGATGTCAAATTGCGTTGGACATTGTGACAACTTTATGGGCGTTGGACAAAGTGCTATTTGGAACAGAAAAGGCGAGTTGATTGAACAACTTGATGATAATAATCAAGGACTTTTGACTTTCGACACTAAGACAGAGCAAACTGAAAAGGAACAGCTGAAAATTGAAAAAGGAACATTATCAGATTTAAACTAACTTTTCCAAATCTACTTGAACGGCAAAAATGAATTAGAGAAAGATGGAATTTACCAATGGTCTAACAATTATCCTACTCGCTCAATAATTGAAAGTGATTTAAAAAAAGGTGTCTTATTCGTTTTGAGAAATCACAAAGAAATTATCGGAGCAATTAACATAAGCGAAGAACAAGAACCCGAAAATGAAATCATAAATTGAGAATTTGATAACTTAAAAGTATTAGTCATTGACCCAAAATATCAAGGGAAAGGATATGCAAGAAAATTAATGGATTTTGCTGAGAAGTTTGCAAAAGAAAACAACTACTCTTCGATAAGATTAGATGCTATACCCAAAACAAAAGAGTGATTAATTTTTAAGCGAAAAGAAAATATTTCATACGTGGAAATGTAAATTTTCCCGAACGACAATACCCGTTTCATTGTATGGAAAAAGAAATAATAACTGCCTACAATCGTGTAGACGGCCCCGCCAGATTCCTCTGACGGGGAGCGCCTCACACACCACCGTACGTACGGGTCTCGTATCCGGCGATTCATTGGATTGTAGGTTGTGATTTGAGGTAATAGGTAAGCATAGATTCATATCCCTTTCTTCTCAGGCGTGACAGAGTAATAGTGGTTATCAAAATCGGACTCTGAGCTACTGCCCATCCTCCTTTTCTACCCTCCCGCCATCTGGCCCTTCACTAAAAAAACCTAAAGAGGTCATTTCTTTACGCTCAGTCCTTCCATGCATAGGCATGGTCTTGGTCTACCCCTAATCTGATAAGGTTCCCGGGAACTCCCTCACATGAGGGATACCGATAAAACTCGGCACAGGCTACCGACATGCTTCGGCACAGGTTTTCACCCTCTGGAATAATTTGGTATCTTCGATACCAGATGCCCATGCTGGGCACACACACAGCATATAGCTTATGGCAGGTAAACGGCTGCCAGCAAGGTTTTCGCTCCGTAGCCAGTTTTGGTTTCGGTGGACAGGAAAGTGCTTCGAAACCGCCACAAGCCATATGCGAACCGTTATGTGCAATTCAATAAATTCATGAACAGAATTCTAAGGATCCCCAAATGGTTACTTTTTATCCTTCTTTTAATCGTTCCCACAACTTTTCCTGTGAGCGATTTGGGCAATTATATCAAAGTAGCTTTCGGATTGCTGGTTGTTATTTGGATGATAAAAGTAAATGAAGAAATGTACTTAAGAATTAAGGGCAAGGCTTCAATAAAATTCAACCTTTTTGCTTTTGGACTAATCTTCGCATTTATATACTTTTCTGCTATTACATTGCTAACTGAAGGTTATAATATTAGTACTGAGAAAGATAACTTCTCCGAGTACGGTAATCTAGTTTATGTCTATTTAATAGGTCATCTGATATCCTTAGCTGGATTCTTTTACGCTCTTCATTTTACGGCATATTCAATTCATGTACTAGAAGAACAATTATTTGGTAAGCATACTGAATACACTAAACTTCTAATCGCTTTATTCTACTTTCCAATCGGTATTTGGTGGTGTAGGCTTCCCCATAAATAGGACGGTTGTTAATTCGAATTTATTAACTTTAAATTTAAACTGTCACTATGAAAAGCAGCAAATTTAGCGAAAGCCAGATTATCAAGGCTCTCAAAGAAAACGAACAAGGAAGATCAGTTGGAGAAATTTCCAGAGAATTAGGTATTGATAAGAGTACTTTTTACTACTGGCGCAAGAAGTTTGGCGGCATGGAACAACAAGATCTGAAGCGTTTAAAAGACCTTGAAGAAGAAAACAATAAACTCAAGCAAATGTATGCTGACGTTAGTCTTGACAATAAAATGTTGAAAGATTTATTGTCAAAAAAGTTCTAAGACCTTCTGACAAGATCGTTCGGGCAAAGTATCTTATTAAAGGATATTTGGTTCCTATTGCTCGTGCCTGTAAGGTTGTTAATTTAAGCAGGTCAATGTGGTATTATCAAAGTAAAAGGGATGATAGCGAGGTTGTTGATAAACTTTCTAACCTAGCAGAGTCCTATCCTACTAGGGGCTTTGATGAATATTATCATAAGATCCGTCGAGAAGGTCTAATATGGAACAGAAAGCGCGTATTAAGAGTGTATCGTAACATGAAGCTTAGTTTGAGGCGAAAACATAAGAAACGCTTAATAAAGCGTGAGAAACAACCTTTAGTAAGCACTAGTGTACTCAATGAATGCTGGAGTATGGATTTTATGAGCGATGCCCTAACGGATGGCCGTAAGGTACGCGTTTTTAATGTGCTTGACGATTGTAATCGGGAAGCATTAGCGATTAATATTGGTCTTACTTATCCAGCTCGAGAAGTTGTAGAAACCTTGAATTGCCTAAAAGAAGAAATAGGAACTCCTAAATTTGTGAGATGTGATAATGGCCCAGAGTTCATCTCTAAAACATTTACAAATTGGTGCAAAAAGAACTTTATAGAAATCAAATACACGCAGCCGGGAAAACCGATGCAAAATGGATATATAGAACGTTTTAATCGACTCTTCAGAGAAGATATTTTAGATGCATATTATTTTAATGATGTCTATCAGCTACAAAAAATCAGCAATAACTGGAGAGAAGATTATAATTTTAATCATCCACATAAATCATTGGGTAATAAATCACCTAAAGAATACCGACCCAGATTTGATGAAGAATTTAAATTCTTCATCAAATCTGATCTAAACAATAATTATTTGTCGAATTTTAAAGTGTCCTAGAATAGGGAAGGCTACAGTGGACTCAAGCAAAAATAAATAGAATAATAAAAACTGAAATGGTTGAAGAAAGTGCACATAACAAAACCTAAGGTGCAGCACCTCATAAAGTTTCTGTTTTCAAAAGGCCATTTAAACTAAGCCTTATCGCAACGCCTCGTGGCGGAAGCATTGACTGTTTAGAAATTAACAGAATGCCAATTCTGATCTTATAACTTGCGTTGCATCTCTCCTACTTCTGAAGTCGCTCAGACTTTGCTATATTTCGTGACATTAAACAAAACACGAAAGCGGCAGCCGCACATTAGCCAAACCGTTATCTGTAAGTATATGAAAAACAGTAGATTAAAAATATCGATTGAAAAACCTTGTAATAAGATAAACTGGACAAGTATGTCTGATTATGAAAGAGGAAAATTTTGTTCAATCTGCTCCAAAAATGTTATGGATTTTTCTAAAATGACAGATGAAGAAATCGTCAATTATCTAAATGGAAGTGAAGAATCTATTTGTGCCAGGCTAAATCAAAGCCAAATGAATAGGAATTTGAATATCAACAAAGCCAACAAAATAAACCATTGGAATAAAATTGCAGCAACTTTGGCTTTAATGACATTAACAACGGTAAGTTATTCAAATACTAATAAAGATAATTACTATAAAACAGAATTGAATATTAGGGATTTGCCTCATAATAAAGGAAATTTTTATACTCAAATAAGTTCAATTGACAGTATTCCTAATATCATAAAAGGGAAAGTTGTTGAAGAAGGTTGGGATTACCCAGTTAAAACATTTGTAATTGTTAAGGGAACAAAAATTAAATCCGAAACAGACTCTTTGGGAAATTTTCAAATAGTAATTCCGAAAAAATATAAGAAAGAAGAAATAATACTTATAGTCAAATCTACTGGATTAGAAAATGACACTGAGTTAAATTTGAAAATTTCAGAATTACCAAAAAATGAAATAGTAATTACTAAAAACCCAATGGTTATTGGAGAAGTAATTAGGATTAAATGGTGGCAATTTTGGAAATAAAGCAAAGTAAAGCTACAGATAACATCACCTTGGATACAGCGGGCGGTTCAGAGTAAAAAGAAAGTTTACTATCTTTAAGAAGTTAGGTGTAGGCTGGAACAGCACGTCTCTCGGAAGACCGCCGTCTCCAAGCTGAAACACGTTGTATGCAATTTGACCCAAAAAATCTTAAAAGAAATACATGAAAAAAATTAACCTTCTATTTACTGTCGCATTTTTAATATTTGGTTGTAATGAAAGTGAGCCTAACTTTTACAAAAACCTCTACACTGGTGAAATATATACGACGCTTGAACACGAAAAATTTATCGGAGGTTTATATATAAAAGTATCTGATTCCCTAATAAAAAATCAAGGATTAACAAATCTGACAAACATCAAGGAAACAAGAGACTCGTTATTGCAAGAGATTCGAGTCATTTCAAACTATAATAAAATTATAAAAAGTGGAGATTCAATAATTCGTCCCTTTTACTATGACCTAAGAATTGGTAAAGAATATTTAATTAGGTCTAAGAATTTTGAAAAAATAGGATTAGAAATAATAGAGGAAAAACATACAACACTTGAGGGTGAAGAGATAAGTATAGGTGGTAAACAAGATAAACCTACTCTTATAAATCTTTGGTTTATTGGTTGTCGTGGATGTATCGAAGAAATGCCAGCATTAAACCTTTTAAAATCAAAATATGCTGATAAAGTGAATTTCGTTGCAGTAACTTTTGACAAAAATGAAGATGTTATTAAATTCTTGGATAGAAAAGAGTTTGAATTTGCTCATTTGACTAACAAAAAAGAGTTAATTAAGGTAATTGCCACTAAACCTTATCCTGAAAACATTTTTATTGACAAGAATGGCATTATAAAATATATCGAAGGTGGAATAGGAAGTGGTGACAATCTGAATTTAGTAATTGAACACTTTGAAAAAATTTTGGAAGAATTAATAAATGAATAAAAACTGTATACAACAGCAGCTACCCAAAAGTGGCGGTTCAGTGGTTAAATCAAGCTTTGTGCTTCCATAAAAGTTTGTGCTTGGTTGACAGTGAAGTGCTTCGAAATCGCCACCTTCGGGTAGCTGCAAACCGTTGTGGCTAATTTGAAAATGACAAGAATAGCATTCATACTGACCTTTGGACTTTTAATTTCAAGTTGTAATAACATGACAACGACTTCCTCAGAGTCAATTCCAGAAATGATGCAACCAAATTGGACAGGACTTGACATTGGAAGCTTTCCCGTGAAATTTGGACAGATTTTAAAGTTTGAGAATGACAGTGCTGAAATAAGGGGTATTGTTTTGGACTTTAGTGAAGACGAAGGCGGACTGATTATTCCGACAAAAGTATACCAGCATTCCGCGGCAAAGTATACCAGTCTTTTCTCTGGCATCTTAATCCTTAA
>NZ_JAUOPC010000034.1 GCF_030546805.1 Cyclobacterium sp. 1_MG-2023
TTTAAGGATTAAGATGCCAGAGAAAAGACTGGTATACTTTGCCGCGGAATGCTGGTATACTTTTGTCGGAATAATCACTTAGTTTAGGCTACCAGCTATAATTAGAATATTATGGTATAGACATTTGCTCCACAATCATTTTGGAAGCAAATGTCTAGTATTGAATTATAATAAAACTATTTTTTAGTCCCAGTCATTTACCAGCACAGGCCTACATAATTCGGAAGAGTTTCCAATTCTGGTATCCTTACTAAATCTATCAATATTTCCTTTTCAGATAACAGGTCCATATATGGTTTTGGATCAAAATTCTTGTGATTTAATAATACAATGTCAGCGTCTTCCAATGCCAATTTAGGATCATTAGTTATCAATTCTGATAAGTGGGGTAGGTGTTGATCTATAAACTGCTTATTGGCTCCAACTAATTTAGACATATGTACATTATTATCATAAATAGAAAGTTTGAAACCTTTACCTATCAATTTCTCTGAAATATCCACAGAAGGGCTATACCTTAAATCATCTGTTCCCTCTTTAAAGGACAATCCCATGAGTGCAATTTTTCTTTTTCCCGTCCTATTTATTAATTCAAATGCAATTCTTTTTTGATTTTCATTAGATTCATGGATAGCATTAAGAACGGGTGTGGATAAATATTGGTCATGGGCTAAAGTTACCAATCCCTTTAAATCTTTTGGTAAACAGGATCCTCCGTAGGCGAATCCAGGTTTAAAATAGACAGGGGATATATTAAGGTGGGTGTCCTTACAAAAGATCTCCATTACATTGTGGGAGTCAATGTTTAGGGACTTGCAAATATTTCCTACCTCATTGGCAAAGGAAATTTTCAATGCATGAAAAGAATTATTAACGTATTTGATGATCTCTGCTTCCTCTATTCCTGTTATTTCAATTGGACTACTTAGGTCTTTATACAAGGATGAAACAGTTTCTAATGCTTCTTGATGGTCGCCTCCTATTACGGTTACAGCCGGAGAATAATAATCTTTCACAGCGGACCCTTCCCTCAGAAATTCAGGGTTTGAAACAACTGAAAAACCTTCTCCTCTTTTCTTTCCGGAAAAAGTTTCAATTATTTCTCCAATTTTCTGATTTGTTCCGGGTAATACTGTACTTCGGATAACTACCACATGAAAGTCATCTTTTTCCTTTAAGGCCTCACCTATTTGTTCCGCAGTTTTGTAAATGAAATTTAGATTAAGATGACCTTGAGGTGAAGAAGGAGTACCTACACAAATAATGCTTAGAGTGGTAGCTTTTATAGCCTCAGTAGCAGATACAGTAGCAGAAATTTTCCCTTTTTCAAACTCCTGTTTGATGATCTTATCGATGTCTTTCTCTACAATTGTAGGTAAGCCCTTATTAATGAGCCCCACCTTTAGAGGGTTAATGTCCACACCAATTACTTCATGTCCATTTTTTGAAAGACACCCTAGACTTACACAGCCAACATAGCCTAATCCGAAAATTGAAATCTTCATATTTTTATTTTTTATATTTTAAAATTTGTGACATCATGAACTGATTCATATCATCCCATTCTTTAAGTAGGTTTTCTCTGATTTTAATTTGTTTCTCTTGGTCAAATTCAGCAGAAATATAATCGTTAAAGGGCTTTACGGCCTCCTCTACCGGGCAATGCTCTAAGATTCCTTTGTCAATTAATAATTGATTCGCTTTCATTTCCCTAATCCCACAATAGATGCTAGGAATACCTAACATAGCTCCTTCTCTTGCCATGCTATCTCCGGATGACACCATCAATTTTGAGAAATAAATTAGTGAATGGATATCGGCAATTGGCTCTTCCAAAATAGTCCAATTGTTGGGAAACTTGTCTTTTATACTTTTATCCTCTAAAGAAAGTAAAACCGGAATGTTTTTATTGATTTGATCGGAAAAACTACAAATAATAGCATCCTCCTGGTTATAATAATTAAAGGATTTATTACTTACTTCTCTTACAAATACATATTCATTCGGCTTAAGTCCGTATTTCTCTAAGACAGTTTCATCTGGTTTGAAATACGATGGGCTTAAGTAGCTCCACTCTTTAAGGCAATCAAATATTTCTACCTGCTTATTTTCTTTTACGATTGGAGGGAAAAATATTTTAGTGGAGAGTTTTGCATTGATCTTGTTTATGGCCTTCCTTTCTGGGTCATCATAAAACTGAAGCAGTGGAGTCCCGGTAAGTTTACAGGCCAAGGCCAAGGGGGCGCTGCTAGCTGAAATACAAATATTGAACTTCTCTTTTCTTATTATTTGTAAAAAAGAGGTAGTCCTCAAAACATTGCCATTCCAAAATATGGACCATTTAGTTCCTTTACTGCTTCCTACTTTTATTCGATTAAATTCTGAATATTCCCTATCAATAATTTTTGGAAGTTTACCGCGATCAAGATAGCAGATGATTACTGTCCACCCCAAGGACACAAGCTCCTTAGCCAAGCCCTTAAACAAATTAAGTTGCGCTGGATGTTTGATATCGATTAATATTTTCATAGGAGGAATTTAATTGGTGTGGTTTTTTAGTTTAAAACTAAAAACGATGCTTTTATAAATGTAAATTGGCTTATCTCTTATTGGAATGGAGTTTACTGAAATAGGAAAACCCTTCTAGCAGGCCTTTATTTTTCATATGAAATTGGAGTGAGTGAAGACCGTCCATAAGGGATGCATATTTAAGGTAAATTGGATTTAGGCTTATGCTTTTTCCTTGATAACTAATAGGATATCCCATTGAAACCATACCTTCTTTACCTATACCCTCTAATTTGCTGATAGTTTTTGAATTAAATGCTTTGATATACTTTTCTTTATTTCCTTTGACTACCGTGGGTTTACCCTTGGTAGAGCCTATGTTTTCAACAGTTTTTTGGAGGTTTTCCAAACCGGAAGGGTATTCAATGTTTAAGAATTCACATATTTTTTCCAATTGTTGAATTGGAGAATCAATAAGGTCTTCGTATTTAATATTGATAGAGTTGATTCCTAAATCATTGACTAATTTAGAATAATAGTTGATTTCAAGATTCCATCTATGAACAGATCTGAAAACATTTTTTCCCCAAGCATTTTTGGCAGATAAGCAATAGTCCCTTGGATCTCGTACGATATGTACAATATATGCATTGGGGAAAATCTGATGAATATATTTTAACTGGGAAAAGGTACCCGGAGATTTATCTCCCCATAAAAATTGATGATGTGGGCCCTTCGGACCATAAAAATTTAATATTAATTTAAATACATGTTGCCAATCATATACCGATAGCAAACGCTCAAAATCTTCAAAGGTGAAATCAAACCCATCGGCTTTACATTTTCCGTAGAATTTAGTTGTAGTTAGAAATTGAAAGTATTCAATCCTGTTTTTTAAAACACTAAAATCAAAGCTTTCACCAAACTGTCGAATAGAATTGTGAATTAGATAACTTTCGTTGTGAGGGATGTTGATTTTAGGATGTTGGTTTAGAAATGAACGTAATAGTTTAGTCCCACTTCTAGGCATTCCGAGTAAAATGACAGGTTTCATATAAATATTTTATAATCAGTTTTAAATTAAATAAGGTAGCAGGAGGTTTATGGGCCTTTGATAAATTCAAGAAAAACTAAATCTTACCATTATTTTACTTAACAAGCACATTATTTTCAGGGGCTAACCTCAATGATTTAACTTTTACAAGATTTAAATTAGGTGGCTTTTTTGGGTTTTTGCCTAGTGGGATATATAATAAGCCATACATGACTGCCATTGAGGAGATGGTGTGCCATCTTCCGGACATGAAAAATATTACAAAAGCCATGGAAATAAATAAAATGCGTAGATAATCCTCTCTTGTTTTAGTTCGTCTCCAAACTGAATAAAAGGCTGTAAAAACCATTAATAGGTACAACGAGAATCCAATTATTCCGCTTGCATGCATGATTGTTCCAAAGTCAGTGTGCAGGCTTCTCGGACCTAGTTTGCCTTTCCCATAATTCCCATGTGATGCAAAAAGCTCATAGCCAAACCATGGGCTGTAATCATAATATACAAACATGTCCTTGTAAATCATTTCAAACTCCATGAGTCGGGGTTCTTTTTCAAGCCCTCTTTCATCTAATTTACGATTCTCATACCGCTCCCAGAAAGCATCTAGAAAACCTGTTTGGTATATCACAAGGCTACTTATTATAGTAATAATGAATCCATATTTGAGAAATTCGAAAAATTGGCGAAAATTTAATAATTCCACCATTACAAATACTGGTGCTAAGACAATTAATAGCATTACTGTTCTTCTAAATGTAAGAAGGATAAAAAATGCAGCCACCAAATAAACCAATAGGAATATTAAATTTTTGTCTTTAATTCCTCTGCGAATGACAATATAGCCGGCAAATGGGAGGATGTTTAGGTTATCTAATGAAAGTGATCCGTACAAGAGTCCAGAAGTGGTGCCGTAGTAACCTGCACCTGTTGGCATGTACCTAAAGATGGATGAAAGAATTACATTGATAATGAAAAGGGTTAGAACGATAAATGCTGATTCGCTTATTGCCTCGAAAAGTTGATCTCTTGTATATTTTCTAGAAACCTCAGATAATAAGGGCACAAAAAAGAACACCAATATGGCCCCAAAAAATATTGGTCTTACTTCCGTTAAGTTCCTGGAGTTTGGTAATAAAAAGAAGTAATATAGAATCAGGAGGACTGCAAAAACATTTCTTTTTATAAATAATGGGTTACTTACAATGAAAAAAACAATAATTACTGCATAAATCAAATAGCTAATTGCTGCAGACAAATTCCTATCTATGAAGGCATAGCAAAAAAATATTACAGGCATATAAAAAATAGAAAGCTGTCCTTTCTTCCATATTATATACCCTAGGAATAGGGGAATGGTCAATTCAATTAAAAGAAAAAATGCCTTCATTCCAAATAAAATTTTTATGGTTTTTTTTTGTAATAAACAGCTGAAATTTTAAATGATTTAAAATTCAGGCTTCAGCCTAAATTGTTAGGCTAAAGCGCCGCATTATTTCTTCCAAAAAGTTTTTTAAACTTATGTTGTTTGCTCCCCGCTTCTTGGTAATATCCGTAACTAAATCCTTTATGGGTTAAATGCTTGTCTGAAACATCATTAAGAACTGCAAAAATATTATTCACACCCTTTTTCATTTTGATCTCATTGAGATCGTTGATGTATTCCTTTTTACTGAAATTGTACCTCAACACATAAAGGGTCAAGTCCGCTTGTTTCAAAAGTTCAAAGGATTGACTGATCAAACCTACAGGTGGTGTATCAAGAATGATAACGTCATACTTGCTTTTCAAATCTTCCATTAAAAGGCCAAATCTTTTTGATGCCAATAGGTCAGAAGGGTTCGGAGGGGTTTCACCTGAACTAATGATACTAAACAAAGGGAATTTCGTAGGCTGAATAATTTCATCTACATTGTTTACCTGTTCACTCAAAAAATTGGAAAGGCCAATTTTACTCTTTAATTCAAAATCTTTTAATGTGCTAGGCTTAAACATGTCACAGCTTACCAATATTGTGTTTTTTGAATTCAGAGAATAAATTGAAGCCAAATTGATCGCCGTAAAGGTTTTCCCCTCCCCGGACAGAGTGGAGGAAATGGCCACTGTTATTTGCTTATCTTTAGGGATAACGAAACTGATATTGGTTTTCAATGATCTAAAAGTCTCTGAAACCGCGGATCTTGGCTGTTCCAATACCGCCAAGGATCCTACTGTTTTACTTTTGCAAATTTTACCCAATAATGGTACTGCCAATTCTTCATCCAATTCAGCAGGGTCATTGATCTTTTTTTCCATTAGGATAATTGTGCTAAATATTGCAACTGGAATAATTATCCCCATAAAGAATGCTATGATATATATAGCTATTTTTTTTACTATTATAGGTTGATCCGATGGTTGGGCAAATTCTACGATTCTGCTTGATGAGGTATTTGAGGCCATAGCAAGAGCTGATTCAGCTCTTCTTTGTAATAAGAAGGTGTAAATACTTTCATTTAAGGTGAAACCTCTTTCTATCTTAATTAAATCTTGTTGCGTAGTTGGTAAGCGTGTGAATTGTTTTTCTGCTGTCTGAATCCTGTTTTCTAAATCTTCAATCAGGTTTTGAGTGTTATTATTTATATTCCTTAATGCCTCTAATAACAAGGTAGTGTTGTCTTCAATTTTCCTTGTAACGCCACTTACCAATGGAGAAGCCTCAGTTAAGGTGTTCAAGTAATAGGACCTTTCTTCCTGCAGGGTTATTAAATTTTGAATTAGATCATTTAATACCGGATCTTCTATACCAATGCCTGATGGTATTATGATTTGATCATAGCTCTCCCTGACCAGATAGGTTTGTAAATTTGTAAAATATTGCCTTTTCCATTTTTCTTGGGAGAGTTGTCTTTCTAATTCCGTAATGGCTTTATAAACAGAACTTCCTTCCGCTTCGATATTGTAGGTTTTATTTTTACTTCTAAAGGACTCTAAGCTGGTCTCAAAATAATTCAAGGAATCAGCTACTCCTGAAATTTGTTTGTCAATAAAGTCAACGGTATTTTTTGAAACCCTGTTTTTTTCTTCCAATTCCATTCCCATATATACCTCCATTAAATTATTGAGGTATTCCGCTCCCTTTACCGGATGAGATGTGTTTAAGGTCAAGCCAAGGATAGAAGAAGTTTGATCGATAGGCCAAATTTGAAGATTTTCACCTGCATATTTTCCAAGAAGACTTTGTTTTGTATTTAATTGAATAAGAATTTCTCCTTCAGAGGCATTTTCTATAAGTCCAATTTGAATTTTTGCTAATGGGAAATCAATCCATTCTCCAAATTTAAATTTTTTTGATTCGAAATTATCTAGTTCTATTTTTTCACTTGGTAATCCGGGAAGAAATTTAAAATAGGATTCCCCTGGGAAGCTTATTGAAAAAGACTCTTGGTCAGTCCATGAAACTTTAATTTTATCTCCCAAAATCTGTGGGTGGTTCCAATCTACTTGTACAAATATTGGAGAGCTTTTATACAATTCCGTATCTGCTAGCACTCCTGGTTCAAAGTAATCAACACTCAAATCCATTAATTCTAAAACTTTCTCTGCCACAGGCTTTGATTTCATTAGTATGGATTGGTTTGATATGTTTTGTCCCGGAGGCTGATAACTAGAACCCTGGGGCATACCGGTAAGATCAATTAAATTGGAATTTAAATTGTCTGTGATCATGAATTTCCCTCCAACCTGATATACTGAAGGCGTGGACTGGTTATAATAATGTGCCAAGCCCAATGTGATCACCATAGACGCTAATATAAATGGCCAATAACTAAGAACTTTTTTAATAAATTTTATTGGATCAAATTGATTTTTATCTTCCATATATAAAAGTTGGTTGTCATTTTGAATAGATCTCATATTGGTTTGGTTCTATACTTTATGCTGTTTATCTATTACGCTTTCTCGCTTTAATCCGAAAAAACTGGTTACAATAAAGTTGTTTTGGAACATAAGGTAAAAATTCCCTAATAACTTACCTTTTGACTTCATTCTTAATTAACAGAGATTACTTACTTAGTTTAGAATGAAAGGCATTTTCGGGTCCAATTGTAAATAGAATGACTAAGATAATGTATTTTATAAATAATAAAACGTATTTAATGTAATTTTTTTTGAATTTCACATAAAAAGGCGCTGCTCGCACCCTGTGGGAACCTAATTTTTAATTAATTCCAACACTTAATTCTTCTTTGGAAACTCCTTTATTTTTAAAATCATCCAAAATGTATTGCTCAAATAATTTTATCCCGTTCTAATGATTAGAAAAAAAATATATATAATTTTTTTAAGATTTCGAAGCTTTTTCTATCTAAAATTATTTATTTTTTTTGTATAATTTAAGGTTCCTCTCCTTTGTTTTTTAGTCAAAACGATTTTCGAATTGGAAAATTTTAAGAATGTCTAAAAACCAATTTGAAAGGCACTTTAATGTTTTTTAATGTATTTTTATTGCATTTTATTTTTTTATTGAAATTCAATTATTTACCTTACGTATGATTTAGCGTTCGGTAAGTTTGTTGATAATGGTTTATATATAACCCAAAAAACCCTAATTAGTATAAAAACTACCAAAAATCTACCAGAAATCTACCAGAAATCTTAGAAACAAACTGTTTATTGTTAGCGAAGTTCTTGCTGTTGCAAAACATCGCTTTCATGCATTTATGTATTCGTGTTATTTTATACCCTTATACCAACTTTGAGCAATGACACACTTCCAAAAAAGAAACGTTCCAATTTTAGTTTGCGGAGACCTAGTTAATTTATCTTTGGCATTTTTCATTTCTCTCTATTATGTGGAAATTAATGATGCTTTTCTACAAAGAATGCTATTGTTAATTTTACCTACACTTTTAATTCTGTGGTTAGTGATTGGAAACTTTAATAAACTATATGAGAATTTAGGGAATAGGCATTTTCTAAAGTTAAGAATTGGTAACTTTCTAAAAACATACCTTGTTCTGACGGGGATAGTAGTTTTTGTTTTTTTAATGTTTTCTTTCCCTGAAGAGGTGAGGGACTTACATGCTTCTATCCTGCTTGGAATTCCTGCATTTGGAGTTTTTACCAACCTATTGCTCTTTCAAGGCCTCAGGATTAATCAAGATAGAAGTAGAAAAATAAACAATATACTTGTAGCTGGTTATGGAAATCAAGCTCAAAAGGTGGAGTCCTTTTTGACTGCTAATCCTTTTTCCAAGTCTTCTTTGCAAGGGTTTATAGATTGTAATTTAGAGAATTGTAATGGTTTTAATGCTGAAAGAGCCGTTACTAATCTTGATAACCTGAATAGTTATCTTAGCGAAAATTATGTGAATGAAATTATTATTGCTCTTCCATTTCATGAAATGAATTCTATTAAATCTATCGTTAAAATAGCAGATTATCATGGGACAAGGGTTCATTTTATACCCGATTACAAAGAAGTTTTTGGTGAAAAATACAAAACAAATCAGTTCGGGAATCTTGAAGTTGTTAATACCCGGCAATTGCCCTTGGACAATGCTTATTACAATTTCTTGAAAAAAATATTTGATGTAGTGTTTTCCTTTACAATGTTAATATTGTTGAGCCCGATATTTTTAATTATTGGGATCTTGGTCAAGTTAGATTCTCCGGGCCCAGTTTTTTACTTACCTGAAAGAATTGGAAAAAATAGCAAGCCATTCCGTTTGCATAAATTTAGGACGATGAGTTGCTGTGATGATCCTAAAAATGGAATTAAATCAACTACTTTTAATGATCCGAGGATCACTAAAATCGGAAAGATTCTTCGTAAATATAGCCTTGATGAATTGCCTCAATTTATAAATGTACTACTAGGGGATATGAGCGTAGTTGGGCCTAGACCTCATAGAGTTCATTTAAACCAAATGATGCAAGCAAGTGAAGATAAATATATGGTAAGGCATTATTATAAACCGGGGATTACAGGTTGGGCTCAGGTAAATGGATGGAGAGGACCTTTAGAGACCTCTGAACAGAAAAAACAAAGAACAAACCACGATCTTTGGTACTTGGAAAATTGGTCTTTTTGGCTGGATATTAAAATTATCTTTTTGACTATTTTTAGTCCCAAAACCCATAAGGCTAGTTTTTAGGTCAAATAGTATTATTTCATTGTTAAAAATATAATTAGTTCGAAATCACTACCATTATTTAAATGACACTTGGTAACTTAAGTAGTGATTTTAGTTTTAGTACGATTACTTTATTTTCATGATTTCATTCCATACCCACCCAAAATTAACCTCTTTTAATCTTAGATTAACGTTTTAACTACTATCAATGATGATTGCTAAGAAGGTGAAGAGTTACTTGAATAAATCGTTTTCTG
>NZ_JAUOPC010000035.1 GCF_030546805.1 Cyclobacterium sp. 1_MG-2023
AGAGCCGTATGATGGGAGACTATCACGTACGGTTCTGTGAGAGGCTCGGGGCGAAATTCCCCTTGCCTACTCGACACTAGACCGTTGTATGCCATGCGAAAAAGAGCTATTTTTTGCCACCGCTCGACAGAATATGAATGAAGGATGAAAAAATACTCAGCAAACTATTCACATAGCAACCATAATTTTGTTATTCAGAACCTAAAAGGGGAACGAATTAGCAATGAGTATCTACCTGCAATCTGTATATTAAAGAACATTCTACAGAGAGGAAAGCCAACACTTCTATCAGCTTACTTACAAGAGGAATTAGGCCAAATTCATAGAGCAGATGATTTTAAACACGCTTATCCACTAATTGATAAAGAACAACCTAATTGGGAAAGAATTATAAGAGGAGATGAGAAAGGTAATTATTACCCTGCTAAAAAATTCTTTGAAGAACTAATCCCAAAACATTTAGGAGAATATCAGTTTATACAACAACTGATAATTCCTGAAATTCCAATAAACGAAATTACTCAGGTTGATGTTGACGAGTATGCAAATCAACAAGTTGATTTCTATCTACCCCAAGCATATTTAATAATTGAAATAGATGGTTCTCAACATGAGAACAATAAGCAGAAGGATGCTATTCGTGATTTCCATACTGCTAAATATGGAATTCAAACGGTAAGAATAAAAATCGTTGATTTAGAATCTGAAAGTGATGTCTTCTTTCAGAAAATTGCTGAAATAAAAGACCGAATTGATAAAGTTAAGTCAAAACAAGAAACTCGAAAAGAGAAAGACGCAACGTTCATTTCTCTATCAGATTATCAATCGGCTTATGTAAATGGCATTGATTTTGGAGACTCTAATTACAAAGCAACTGCAATCATTCGATTTCAATTGTTGATTTTAGAATTACTTGAGAAAGGCTTACTAAACTTAGCAACGGATTGGAATTTTGAAATTCTGCAAAGAGACATTTCAGGCTTTGAGAAAATCGTTTTTGATGATTTAATGGTTTGGTTCACTCATATTTTCCAACTGCATAAGATAAAATTTGAGAAGCCGAAAATTTACATATCTCACGTTAACTCTGTTAGTGAATTTTCTAAAGATAAATCAATCAAAATTGATTTCAGTCTTACCAAAAGATACACAGATGAATTTCAGATAAACTCGAATGTCATTTATGTTAGAACAGATTATTTAGATGAGTTCCTATTTTTCAAAAAGGGTGATTCGAGAGATAATCTAAAATTTAGCTCATTTGAGCCTTATGATTATTTCAAGATTTCAGCTACAGATACTATAAAGTATAAATTGAAATTTGGGATTAAGGAAGCAGATGAAAACTCACTTCTATTTCTTGTTTGGAATATTTTCTTGCAAAATGATGAAAGCCTTGATTTTAAAACTTTAAGATTTCGAGAAGGTCAATTACCGATTATAGCAAACGCATTATCAAAAAATGACACGATAGGATTGCTTCCAACAGGTAGTGGTAAATCAGTTTGTTATCAACTTTCTGCAATTCTACAACCTGCAATTAGTTTTGTGGTCTGCCCTATCAAATCTTTGATGTATGACCAAAAAGCAGATTTAGATTCAGCCTACTTTACAAGAATCAATCATATAACAAGTGATGATGATGGGGAAGACAAAGAAAAAATTCAAAACGAATTTGGGCAAGGTAAATATTTCTTCATTTTTATATCACCAGAACGATTTCAGCTCAAAACTTTTCGCCATTATTTTAGTGCTGTAAATAAGGAATTCAATATTGCATATGCAGTAATTGATGAAGTTCATTGTCTTTCAGAATGGGGACACGACTTTAGAACTTCCTACTTGAACTTATCCAATGCGATTCAAAGGCATACAACAGATTTTAATTGGCTTGGATTAACTGCAACTGCCTCAATTAATGTTTTGAAAAACATTCAAATTGAATTTGGTATAAAACAAGAAGACGTAAAAACTCCAGTTGACTACTCAAGAAAAGAATTGGAATTCATTGTAATTGATGATGAAAACAATAAACCTAATGTAATCAACACTCAGCTCGAAATATTAAAGGAAGAAATTGGTGCATTGACAGAAGACGGAAGAGATTCAAAATGTGGAATAGTCTTCACCCCTACTGTAAACGGAAAAAACGGGTGTTATCCATTATCTCTAAAATTGAGTGAACATTTCCAAACAAACATAAAATACTATTCAGGCTCTGTTCCCAAAGTTGAGCAAAGACCTATAATGGGAGATAAAGAATTTGATGAATACAAAAAATCCGTTCAAAAAGAATTCAAGAATAATGAATTCTCCTTGTTGACCGCAACAAAAGCTTTTGGAATGGGTGTAAACAAAGGAAACATTCATTATACTTTTCATTATGGCATACCAGGTTCAATGGAGTCATTATACCAAGAAGCGGGAAGAGCAGGAAGAGATAAAACAAAATTTAAGTCGAGCAAAGCTAAGTGCTTCGTACTTCTATCTAAATCAAATGATGATTCTGTATTATCCCAAATATGGGATAGAGATACTACCTTAACAAAGGTTAATGAATTACAGGGACATACCAGAGGAGATATTAATACAAATTTATTTTTATTCTCACTTGGCTTAGATGTTATTAAAGATGAATTTGAAGTAATCAAGAAGCTATTTACAACATTCGCTTTTTCAAATAAGAAGGACATTCGTGTCAAAGGGAATGACATTGGAACTAATAAAGCAAAGACTGAAAAGGCGATTTATAGATTAAGCCAACTTGGTGTTATTGAAGATTGGACTATTAATGATTTTTTTAGAGGCGGTTCTTTTAATGTCGATTTTGCTGAATTTTCAGAAGAGTCAATAAAAGAATCATTGCTCTTTACAATCAAGGAATATGATAAAGAATTTTCTTTTAATACAATTTTAATTGATGAAAAATACAGCACCTATAAGAAGATATTAAATGCTCCTATCAACTATTCTCTAATCGACAAGTATATTCTTATTCTGCTACAATGGTCGTATGATAATTTCGCCTACAACCGCAGACAATCACTCAAGAATATTTACGAGAACTGTTGTGACTTTGCAAACGGAGATATTACAAGTTCCGAATTCAAAGTTAGGCTTGAAAACTACTTCAAATTCACTCAAAAAAGCTACGTACTCCAGCATATTGCTGAAAATCCAAAAGATTTCGAAAAATGGTTTGAGGTATTCTATCAAATTGATAAAAACATAGTAACGAATACTTTTATAATAAGACGACAACAAGAAAGCTTAAGAGATAATTTAAGTCGATTTTTAGAAAGCTATATGCATAATACAGGCTTAGACCTAATTAGTGGTCTTGTGCGGTTACTTCTTGATGATTATGGAAATTCAGATGGACGAGATAGGCTTGAAACTTCATTGGAACAAATACAACATTATGAATCTGCGGATAAAGAATTTATTGTGGAGCAAATTCTTAAAATTGGTCAAGAATTGAGCAACAATAACAAAAGTTATTTAGCCGAATCACTTTATAAGTTCTTCAATTCACAAGAGTTTCTACTTAGAATTTCAAAATCATTAGGTGATTCATTTTCAATGTCAACCCTTGTTGAACAGGCAAATAATAGATTAAAAACAATTAACGAGAAAATATATGGCGGATTTAGAAAAATTGGATAACGCTATCAAAGAACTCGAAATACAATCGAATGATTTGAAAGACTTTAATAAGGTGTACTCAGAAATTGGAAAACTAAAAGAAGGTATTTCTAATAGTCTATCCCTTCTTAAAGAAAATAATGATGGTTTCAGTACAATTTCAACTGAAGTAAAGTCCAGATTAGAAGAGTCAAAAAAACAGGTTGAAAGCCTTGAAAGTGAACTACTGAAAAAGATTCAGGAACTTTACCAAGACAACAAGAATTTTCAAAAGGAATTAGACGCTTCACTGATTACTCGACTTGACAAACATAAGTCCGATATTCAAGTAGAGGTTAGGAATGAAGGGACTCAAATACAAAGAGGTTTTGAAACTACTTTAAATTCGAATTTCAATTCAATGGAATCAAAATTAAAGGAACTTTTTGATGTCCAGTCTAAGCAGTTGAATATGTTAAAAATTCTAATGTTTGTGACCATTGGAATTGGAATCGGGTTAGCAATTGGCCTTTATCTTAAATAGCCAACGCATAAAGCCATACAGATTGCCAACTCTACTGAAAAAGAAGCACGGGCATACAACATTTACGCTACAATGATGCGATTAAGGCTTGGTTTATTGTAGTCTTAATCGATAGGAATTGGACTCAGTCTTCAGTAGCCTTCTGGTATAGTGATTAGATAGGTTTTGTTGGGTGATTCAGGGAATCAGGTATCAGTATAAATATTAATAAGTTGAAGAACTGATTCTCAAACAGCACTTTAAGTACTTGTCTAGTTGTTTTTTGATAGGTGGTCCTCGCTTTGCGGCGATTAGCTTGGTTTTAATAAGCATTTCATTTCCACAGCAGCGGCACCTTTTAAGATTATAATTGAGTTTTTCCTTGGCAATTTGTATCCACGAGTATATAGATCTTTGTTCTAGATGCCAAGAAACCATAATGGAGTATTCTAACTGAGCCTGTCCAAGTCAGCCGGATCTGGTTTAACTTGTTGAAATTACATGTTTTAGTGATTGTTGAATCAATTAAAGTTGAAAACTTTCCTTATTTTGGGTCTAAGTTTCCCTTCGCTAAACTTAGGCCAGCGAGGGACCAGGTACGGCTGATGGTTTTATTTTCATTGCAATAATGAGTACAAGCGCCGAACTTTTGGGAAGTTGGTTTTAGGAGGTTAAGAAAGTGGACAATGAAAAAGTTAATTAAAATAATATTTAGTTTTCCATTTGATATTATTTGGATGTCTTTGCTATTTATGTGGCTAATGCCCTTTGGTACTTTCGATTATTCGGCGTTAAATTTTTATCTGTGCATACTCCTGTCAATCCTTATTGCAGTAATTACTAGGGCCTTGTTAAAGAAATACCAAAAGGATTATATGGGTAAGGTAAAGTGAATAATGCAAGAGCCATAATTATTCTGTTAGTCACAGAATAATTTTTCAATGGAGGATGGTCAGTGTAGATTGTAATGTATTTATTATTGAATTTTTAATGCAATCGCAATTCGAGGGGTGCGGTGGGAATGCCAAAACTACGAGCCGGGGTTGGGCCTTGTTTTAGTAGTTTTCTTTTGGCTAGATTTTTCTTTGGTTCGTTTCTTTTCATTAATGCCTGCCCTGAAGCGTAGCAACTCAGGGCCTGTCCTGAAGCGAAGTAACTCAGGAGAAAAGAAATGAACGTTTAAAAGCCAGTTAATTGTATAAATATAAAAAGTAGCTCTAGATATTAAAGTATTTCTGTTTCTACTATACCAACTCATTGATTATGACCGTTGTTACTTTTTTGCTGCAGGTTGGCTATTTCGGTCTGACCATGCCAGTGATTTCGGTCAAACCGTGCCACTAAGAAAGATCATTTAAAGTAGGTTAAT
>NZ_JAUOPC010000036.1 GCF_030546805.1 Cyclobacterium sp. 1_MG-2023
GCTCATCATTATAAGAGTTTGTTGATGAGCAATATACCAATGGTAAACCTTTAGCTACCGGAGGTTGAGTTCAACATCGGCTATAGCAAATGCGGGCTGACTGCTTAAAAATGAAGATATTGCAACTAAACAAAATCACGGTAGGCAGACAAGAAAGCGGTTTCAAAATCCCGCACTTGCCATAGCCATGGCCGTTGTGGGTAATGCAAAAAAAACTCAGTTAATATAAATAAGACTACTAACTAAGGGAATAATATGTCAGACAAGGGAAGCGTATTTCAAAAAGGAGGTGGAGGTACTAACTTCGAACAACTCGTTCAAACCGCATTTATGACCACGCTTATCATTCGTGGTAAGGTTCCTTGTATTCCTTTAGGTGAACTATCAGAGGTTGCGATGCAAGTCACCAATAGGGGCTATGAAACTGATGACTTTATGGCTACTGCTAAATCAGCAAGTGGAAAACACCGTTTATTGGTTCAGGTAAAACACGATATTTCATTTACCGCTGACAATGATAAGTTCAAAGAAGTTATTAATGCTTTTTGGAAAGATTACAACAATACTTCAATTTTTGACAAAACAAGAGATAAACTCCTAGTCGTTAAAAATGGTTTGACGAAAGACGAAAGAAATCATCTAAAATCCCTTTTTAATTGGGCGGTAAACCACGCAACAGAAACAGATTTCCATTTAGAAGTAAACAGAATCAAAGCGAAGAAAAAGCGATTAGATGTTTTTCGGTCAGTATTAAAAGAAGCGAACAATAACACAGATTTAACAGACAAAGAGATTTGGGAATTTCTGAAATGCGTTGATGTCTTGGAATATGATTTCTTACACGAAGGTAGTATTGATAAAGCTTACTTTTTTAATCTGATTAAGTTAAGTAGAAGTAAAAATTCAACTGCAACAGAAAGTGAAATTTGGAATAATATTTTTTCTTATGCCTCAACACTTAACAAAGATGGTGGAAGTGCCACACTTGAAAGTATCAAAGACAAAGATTTCTTTCAGCATTTTGACAATGCACAATTAAGTCCATTCTTCAAAGCGGTTGAAAAGCTCAAGTCAGACAGCAAAGAAATTTTGAGACCAATTAAAACTTCAATCGGAAAAGGTGAAAATGAATTTCAATTACGAAGAACTGAAGCAAGAGAAAATATATTGCAAGCGATAAGCGATTCTCAGTTTACGATCGTAACAGGAAAACCCGGTGTTGGTAAATCAGCCGAAATAAAAGAAATTATTCAAAAAGATTTTCCAAATGCCAGTGTGTTTGTTTTCAGAGCAGACCAATTCAATGAATCTACACTTGCAAATGTTTTTTCAAGTCAAGGCGTAAATGAAACAATACAAGATATTTTCTCTTGTATTTCGCTTATCGCTGAAAAAATCATTTTCATTGATAGTTTGGAAAAATTATTGGAAGCAGACCCAGAATGTGCTTTCAAACAATTGCTAGCATTGCTTGAAGAACATCCTGAAATCAAAATTATTGCTTCATCACGGAAATATGCGATTGACTTAATTACATTAAAATTCGGTATTAATAAGAACGAAACGACAATAATTGATATTCCAACGCTTAATGAGGCAGAACTAAAACTTGTGTCTGAAAAATTTCCACAATTACATAATATTCTGAAAAACGACAAAGTAAAAAAGTTACTTCAAAGCCCTAAATATCTAGACTTTTCAATTTTAGCAATTGGTAAATCAAATGATGATTACGCAAATGTCTCTCTGACTGAATTTAAAGATAAATTATGGAACTCATTAGTTGTAGATTCAACCAATACAAGAAACGGACTTCCAATTAAACGAGAAGAAGCGTTTAAAGAAATTGCAGTAAAGAGAGCGAAAGAAATGAAACTCTTTACAAAGCCCGATAAATCTGATGCGGAAGCAATCGCTTGTTTAGAAAA
This sequence comes from Cyclobacterium sp. 1_MG-2023, assembly GCF_030546805.1. Lineage (GTDB taxonomy): Bacteria > Bacteroidota > Bacteroidia > Cytophagales > Cyclobacteriaceae > Cyclobacterium. Next base: position 1,929 of record NZ_JAUOPC010000036.1, read on the forward strand.
TGATGAAATCGTATTTCAAGAAAACAACAACAGAAAGTATTCCCCTACTCACGATATTTTAGAAGATTGGGCTTTAGTAAAATATGTTTCTTCAAAGTTTGAAGAAAATCCGAAGCCCCAAGGTTTGTTTAGTAGTTTAGGAAATGAACCTGCAATTAGACGAGCGTTTCGTCTTTGGATTGAAGATTATCTAATTGATAACAGCAGTAAGATAAATGAATTAATTAAAGCAACTTTTTCCGACAAAACGATTGAAAAATATTGGGCAGATGAATTGTTGATTGCAGTTTTTAAATCCGAAAATAGTAGTTCATTTTTTACAGCTTTTGAAAAAGAATTACTTGAAGACAACGCTACTTTCTTCAATAGGTGTTTACATATTATAAAAACGTGTTGCAAAGAAACTGACCAAAACACAAATACCAGCAGTTTACTTTTGCCAATTGGTTCGGGTTGGAAAGAAGCAATGTTTTTTATTCAAAAGAACATTACTCAATTAGAACAAGTAAAACTTTCAATACTCAATTTTCTTTCTGATTGGTATTACCGATTACTTTTTCAATACAAAAAAATTGAAAACGCAGAATTAGAGGCGTCAAAATCTATTGTTCTAATTTATTTGAAAGAAATTGAAGAAGAAAAAGATTTTTGGCAAGAAGAAAATGCCAAAGACAAATCATCAAATTTGATTTCAATTTTGTTTGACTTGGCTTCAATTTCAAAGGAAGAAATAAAACAACTTATTACAAGAGCATTTAGCAATAAAGAAAATCGGGAATCTTGGAGATTAAATTCTTTTTACAAAAATGTAATTGAAAGTTGTCTTTCGGGTATAGGAAACCAACGTTTGATAATAGAATTGCCCGAATTGATTATTGACGCAGCTTGGAAAAATTGGAAATATATACCGCCAAAGGAATCTGATTATCCAGATGAAATTAGATTCTTATCAAGAAACTCCTTGCGAGATGAGAAATGTTGGGGAATACGAGATAAACAATCGTTTTTTCCTTCGGGAATTTACAAAACACCTTTTTACAATTTATTGTGGGTTCACCCTATCGTTGGATTGAAGTTCATCATAGATTTTATCAATTATTCGGTTGAATTTTACGTAAGCGCTAATTGTGAATACAAACATAAAATTCATCACATTGAATTAGAACAGAATGACGGAACGAAAACAAAACTTTCTGCAGCGTGGGAATTGTGGGCTGCATACAGAGGTTCAAGTGTTACAAATTATGCTTTAGAATCTTTGCTAATGAGTTTTGAAAAGTTTCTATTAGAAACGGCAAAACGAAAGTCTGAAGTAAGCAAAGAAAATCTAAAGTATATATTTGATTATGTTCTTAAAAACACTAATAATGTCGCCCCATTATCTGTTTTAACAAGCGTTGCTATTGCTTATCCTGAAGAAGTCGAAGAAGCAATGTTGCCACTTTTATCTGTTAAAGAATTTTATGATTGGGATTTAAACCGTGCACTTCAAGAACGTTCAGTCCTTGCCCCTATGGACAATCGGATTTCATTTGCCCAAAAGGAGCGTTGGGAATCAAATCAACTTCCTCACAGAAACCAATACCAAAGAGGTTTAGGCGATTTTATCGTGAATTATCAGTTTAATGTTAGAAAACTAAATCAACAAATTCACAATCTATTTGATAAACTTAAAGCGAGTATCAAAGATGATGATTTAATGTGGAAAAAGCGACTGAATGAAATCGACATAAGGAATTGGGAAGTTCAACCCTATGACGAAAAACTTGGCGGACTAGTTGTTCAACCCAAATACGAAAAAGAAGTTGTTGAACATTTGGCATCGTCCAAAGATTATATAGACAAGCAAAACAAAACAGCCGAATTTTCAGGAATAATTTCAAAGGCATATAAAAAAGAGGTAAGCATAAATTTTGAAAAATGGACAGAATGCTATCAATACTATTCTAATTCTGAAAATTTCGATATTCTATTTAGTAAACCAATAACGCTTGCGATTGTTGGTTTAAGTGAGTTTTCTAATGATATTTCAGAAGAACAGAAGAATTGGTGTTTAGAAACTATAGTAAATGCAATAGGTTCTATTCTTCAAGATACATTTAGTAGAGATTATAGCCTAAATATGAGTGTTAACTTAATGGAGAAGGAAATAGCATTATCTTCTTTCCATCTGTTGATGCAGAATGTAAATAACGATGACGATAGAAACGGAATAATAGCAACAATGATTTATATGCTATTCGCCCCGTTTCCAGACCACGAGATTGATAAAATTACACAATACGTGAGGGAAGTGTTTTTCAAACAATTTCCTGATGAAGCAAAAAGAGTTTGGCTTGGACTTATCAAATATTCAAACTATAAAAAATCAAACCCTAATCATTATGGCAATAAAGATGAAGAAAATCTGAAAAAGGAAAATGAATTTGTTCAGCAAATTGCATCTGACATAAATTCAAAGTTAGACCTAACAGAAATAAGTTTAGAAAAAAGTGAGGGATATTTATTGGCAAGAGCTTTGGTAATTACACCTTACGACACAATAGATAAAGAATTTACAGATTTCATAAACCACATATTGCCGATAGTTCTTGGTGACTTAACCAAAGAAGAAGATTATTCATATAACAGGAACAGAGAATCACGTCAATTTCATCACGAATCAATTTCAGACATTGAACAATACTTTGCCTCTTTATTTTTAGAGGCAAATTTTGATTTTTCAAAATCTGTTTTAACTACGATGGTCAATTCATTGTCTAAAGATACACCAAGACAAAGTTTTGGAAGAGACGATTTGTTACAATTTGTAAATACTACTTTAGATTATTTTGTATTGAAATTATATGACAACGGGAATTTAAAAATAGATCAAACAAAATATTCACTACAACAAACCAACTTTTGGAATCTTTGGGAAGTTCTGTTTGACTTAATCCCAAGTGATGGAAAACACCCACTAATTCAAAAACTTTTGTTGGACATTAGATATTTGTTATGGGATTATCAAGGGAACCCGAATGAAAAAAGTTGGAACGTTTTGAATGGAAAAAAAGAGTTTTACAAAAAAATGTTTCTTGAAAAAGGAATAAGCAATGCATCATCAGTAATAAATGTTTTTTCAACAATTGGAGGTAAAGAATTTTTACCAGAGGGCATCAGTTGGCTAACAGATGTTTTCAAATTAAAGCCCATTGCCTCATTATCATTGACATCAGTTTCATCAAATAGAATGATTAAAGGACTTTTCTACAATCACATTTCTAAAATCAAAAACGATAAAACTCTTATAGAAGACTATGTTTGGATATTAAATCGAATGGTAGATTTAGGTTCTTCAGAAGCATACTTGTTCCGAGAAAATGTGATAACATATAAAAGCCTTGAAAATTAAAAAGCACATACCCACAACAATTAAGCTACAATGATGCGAAGTAAGACTTCGGTTCATTGTAGCGTATGTTGGACTCAGCCTCCGGTAGCT
>NZ_JAUOPC010000037.1 GCF_030546805.1 Cyclobacterium sp. 1_MG-2023
AAAGCTACCGGAGGCTGAGTCCAACATACGCTACAATGAACCGAAGTCTTACTTCGCATCATTGTAGCTTAATTGTTCTGGCCAGTTTTTTATTTTTTTTATCTCCATTTATTTATTCTCTCAGTCTTGTCCTCAAATTCTGAGGCAAGGGAATGTATTCTTGATTTAAGAAGCAATTTTCGTCCTTCTATTGTCCTTGTATAAACCAATTCACATGCTCCAACAAATCGTATCCACTGTCGCTCGAAATATTCTGCGAACTGTTTCTTACGCCCAAGGATATCTGGTACCGAATGATAGTCTTTTTGGGAGAGTACATTCAAAAAGAAACTTTTTCTGACAACCACATATCTTGGATTGTCTACCGTGCCAATGATTTCCAGCAAGGATTTAATAAATGTTGATTTTTCGTAAGTTGTTCCTCCCTCCAAATGGCAGTAGATCGCTCCATAATCATCAACATCTGAAACTACGGTCAGCTTTGAGTAGTCTGTATGAATAGTCCCAACTTTTATTAGCGATTCCAGAAGTGCTTCACCGATTTGATGTATGTCTTTTGAAATGTCTCTGTATTTCACGAATGCCCTAAAAGTCTTAAATGCAAGTCGACCAAAAATTACGACTCCCAGTCCACCAATAAACATAAGCAAGTAAAGCAAATCTTCTTTGCTCCTTATATGTCGAGCAGCTCTGCCCAATCCTTGTAACGCTTCAAATCCGAATCCGACAAATCCAGAACCAAGCATACCCAAAAGATATTTAATGGTTCGGTTATAGTAAAGTGATTTCAGAGATTTATACTCTTTGTTTTCTGGGAAAGGAACTTTAATTTCCTCAATCAATGTTGCGCCACTTTCCAAGGCCTGTCTCCACTTTTCTTTGAGTTGGTCACGTTGTCCTGCATTGGTAAGCAAACGGTTATTAATATTGAGGATCTCTTGTTCTGTTATCAAATCGTCAGGCAGGTCTAAGCGACCAATTCCATTTTCAATGCTCACTTCTTCTCGAAATGACACCCCAACAAAGGCTTTGAATCGCCTTTTTAGTAACTGAATATCGTCACCTCCATCGGGTGCTGTAGTGTCAGCACATACCAAATGCCAAATATTGCCTGTCTTATCAATGTTTTGTCGCTCTGTTCTAATCGCACGTCCTCTCATTTGATTAGAAAGAACATATGAACCAACGAAACTGGCAAGGATGAGAGAATTAATGGAAGGAGCGTCCCAACCTTCACCAAGCAATGATTTTGTTCCCACAAGTACCTCAATATGTCCTTGTTGAAAAACCTGCGTGATGATGTGAACTATGTCATGCTTCAGTTGCTCGGTTGAGTTTACTACCAAGTACTTGCTATCAAAAGGAAGAGATGAAGTGGATAGTCGTTCAATTTTGAATTTAGCAGCAACCTCCTTGAAAGCCTCAAAAGCTGATACGGGAATGATAATTAATGAGCCAGTGAGAACACCAATCTTTATTTCTCGCTCATTAGTTCTTCTCAACTGTTCAAATATTGGTAGCACACCAATTTTATTTAGTTCCAAGTCATTTGTTGATTGGTTGACAAGAAACTCCTTGCGTATATAGTCGGTGAGAATAACCATTCGCAAATCTTGCTTCAAATGGTCATGCTCAAAATCAACAATTTGGTCAATGCTTCTTAATTTACTGATGCTTGAACTCAAGAAGCTGTTGACTTTTCGGTTGTTTCTGAAATTCACAGAACGCCTCTCCATTGCTCCGTTCCGCTTTAACTTGTTGGTCAGCTTTTCCTGATGTTCTGTATATGGAGTAAAACCATCAGGGTCTTTGTACAGGTAGAATGTGAGCAAGATTTCAACCCATTCATAGTTCAGTTCTGGAATTTTAAACCTCTTTTCTCCAATAATCTCTAAGTGGTCTTGCTTGATTTCCTTCCCGACTGCATTGAGGAATATTAAGGTGGCAGAGTAATATTCCAGATTTGTGTATATCCAATCAAGTTGCTCGTTAGGTGTTAGATAGATTGGATGCCTTTCAAGTGCCTGAATTAACGTTTGATCGGTTTTAATATCATTGAATAAAGTTTGAACACGTTGGCGATACTCGTCAATTTTCCGACTCTCTTGAATCGTTGGGTGCGAAAAAAAAGACATAGTCCTGATGCGGACATAAGTCGCCTTCAACAACCAACTCTGGCACAGAAATCTCGGCATCAACAGGCCCGTTCAACTCAATGTAGCGCTGCCACTCTAAATGAGAAACATCATATGGTGGGGTAGCAGTGAGTCCTACAATTGTTGGATTAAGTGCCTTTTTGACCTCTGTTAGTGATTGCCACCAAGCATTTTTGAGGTGATGAGCTTCATCAACTACAATCGTTCCAATGTTTTGAGCTTGTAAAAGCTTAATAATTTCTTTCGTCTTTGAGTTCCCGTTACCATTTCCATTACCTGCGTTTCCGTTTTCTTCTTCCGATTCTTCTTGTTCTTCGTCAAGGTTAGCTCCTGAGCAAGCAACGTGAAGTGCTTGATAAGTGGACACCGTCAAAAATTCCGGGTTCTTTATATCCCTTGAAATCCAATCAGGTTTTTGCTCAACTTGTAAAAATAGTTCGCAGAATCGCTGTATCCATTGATTTTTTATAGCCACTGTCGGAGCAAATACAAGTGTCGGTTTGTCCAGTCGGATGGCGACTTCCAGTCCTAAAACTGTCTTGCCTGAACCGGGAGGTCCAATAATGTGAAGGTGGTTGTCGTCAAGATGTCCTTCTAACTCGTCAATGACTCGCTGTTGGTATTTTCTCCAGTCGTATTTAAATTTTATATCAGAAGGAAATTGTTTCAAGTCTTTCTTTATCGTTTTTCAAATTGGCCACAACCGGTCTGCGGTATGAAACGTTGCGCTTTTCAAAGCACAAACCTATCAAGCCGTTAAGCTGTTGATTAATTGTTATGCCGCTCAAATTTAGCACTATCCGCGCAATTTTTTATGACCGCTTGTTGTAGCTCGTTTTTCCTTCTTCCTAAAAATATGTTCTAACAGCAAACTCAAATTGATTTATAAATATTTCCTTGAAGTTTGAAATGTTATTCTGCTCGTAAAATAACAGCATAGCCTTTTTATAATCAATTGAATCGACTGTCCTAAAAGATAATGGGCAATAATCATAATTCATTAAAATTGCATTACTTACAATCCTTGCCGTTCTCTTATTACCGTCCATAAAAGGCTGAATATAAGAAATCAGAACTAAAGCAAGCAGTGCTTTTTCAAATATGCTGTCTTTATTGTTTATCACATCACAAGTATTCCTGAGTGCTTCTAAAATCTGAAATTCATTATCAAGTGGTTTATAATTCGTTCCCGATATACCAACCCTCCTTTTTCTTAAATTCCTTTCGACCACTAATTCTTTTGTCAGAATGCTGTGAATATCCTCAATTTTTGGAACTGTTAATGGATTCAAATAATCATCATGTTCTATAATGAAATCAATAGCATCTTTGTGATTTAAGAGCATTACAGCTTCTTCTTTTGTTTTTCCTGAAGCTGTTTCTTTTTCTTTTAATAATCGTTCAGTTTCTAAAAGCGTATAAGTATTTCCTTCAATCTGTGATGATTTCCAACTTAAATCAATGGCCAATCTTTCTAGTTCTTTCTTGTATTCAGTTTCTGATAATTCTGATATGTTTTTCTGATACTCTTTTTGCAACAAGGCTAATTTATCCAATTCACTCTCGGTAAACGAATTGTAATTTTTAAGCAACTCCGTAATTACATCAGAATTAAAGTTCTTAATGATTTGTCGCTCATCAATCTCTTTTTCGTAATACTTTTCAATATCTATCGGACTAATCAATTTATAAGCAGGAGAAAGAACATACTTTGTTCCTTTACCCTGTCCTTTTGTCAATAAATAATCGTTGGCTTTTAAATCGGTAAGTATCCGCTTTAATGTAGCATAACTAAATGTTTCGCCAATTCCATCAAAAATCTCTTTAGATGAACTTTGTCCGTTCGTTTTTACGAAATCAATTACTTGCTGTTTTCTATTATCAATCATTTTTAAACTTTGAGCTCATAAATATACGGTATTAAGCTCACTAATCAATGTGATTTGAGCTGTAACTTTCTTTTAAATGAGCTACAACGGTTAGTAATCGAGTAGGCAAAGGGAATTTCACCCAATGCCTCTCACTGAGTATTCCACTCCATAGTATACCACTATTCCAGAGCAAAGTATACCAGTGATTCCAGGGGAAAGTATACCAGTA
>NZ_JAUOPC010000038.1 GCF_030546805.1 Cyclobacterium sp. 1_MG-2023
TTATAAGAGTTTGTTGATGAGCAATATACCAATGGTAAACCTTTAGCTACCGGAGGTTGAGTTCAACAATGTATAAACGTAATGCGGGTAAAGTGCTGAAAAATAGTAATATAGTAATTAATAAACGGTATCGTAAATTTATAGTGAAGTGCCTTTAAATCCCGCACAAGCCATAGCCAAACCGTTATAGCCAATTGCAGGACGACACATCAAACAACAATAAAAACGAAGACAAATTGAGCTTGGTAGACAAAATAAAAGAGCTAGCAACTAAGCAGGACAAATCACCAGTACTGAAAAAAGGAGAGATTCAACAAATTCTCATTCAGACGGCAAGTGAAGTTTTGCCTGATTTTGGTTTTTTGACTTATAAAAATGGTAGTTACACATTTCAGCGAGACCGACAAGTGAATAATATGACTGTTAAAGAACTGCTTCATATAATTTTCACTCTAAAGGACAAAAGTTTTACCTGTTCAATAGCTTCAATACTAAATACTGAATGCATCTTTTCAAAACATTATAACGCTGGACTTTTAAATCCTCATAAAGACTTAAAAGTATTGAGAAATAATTCCGAAGCATTAAAAATTGAAGACGCTTACTATTTTCATAACGGACAAGTTGAAACGACCACTAAAACAGTAAAAGAATTTTTTGGAGATTACAAAAAATATGGACTCCCATTCCTTGACAAACAACTTGAAAGACTTAAAACAAATGAAATAGTTAAAAGTGGTTTTGATTATATAGACAATTTACAAGCCGACAAAGAAAAACTAAAAAGTGAAATAACCGAAGAACTCAATAATGATGGACTATTACTTTCGAGTATAAAACACCCAATTTATGTTAATCTTAAAGAAAATTTGCAATCAGTAAGCGGGCAAAGTAAAAAATACAGACAAATAATACCGAAGACAGCACACGAATTATTAGAACTATATTGGACGAGATGAAAAGAACAACTGACTATAACATCACCTTGGATACAGGGGTCGGATCAGAGTAAATAGAAAGTTCAGTATCTTTAAGAAGTTAGGAGGAGGCTGGAAGCGAACGTCTCAGAAAGCCCGCCGTCTCCAAGCTGAATCACGTAACGTTGTAGCAAATAATAGATAATCATGAATTTCGAACAGATTAAAGAACGAACAAGACCATTGGTCAACAAAGTGTCTCCTGTATCGGAGGGGTCATTAGATCTGATGTGTGACTTGATTGTAGTTGAAGTTTATGAAAAAGGAGATGTGTTTATTGATAGAGGGAAAAAAAATAACAAGGAATACTTTGTTTACGAAGGTGTCTGCCGGAGCTTTTTGCTAAGCCCGGAAGGTGAGGAAGTAACCATATCTTATTTTCTTGAAGGCGGTGTACTTTCCCCGAATAAAACGAGAACAGCTAACCAAATATCTCACCTCAACTTTCAAGCGCTTACAAAGGTAACCGTGGGCAGTTTAAACGCTGACAAGTTTGAGCAGCTGATGATAAATCACATTGACATACGCGAGTTTGGAAATATGGTTCTTCAAAATGAACTCCTTGCAAAAGTTGAAAAAGAAATTGCCCTCGCCTCGCTGAATGCTAAAGAAAGGCTTATTCTTTTTAGGGAAAAATATCACTTTCTGGAAAATCTAATTTCACATGTTGACATTGCCTCCTATCTGGGAATTACAAATATTTCCCTAAGCAGACTTCGTAAGGGACTCTTGGAGTAGAATGCCATCCTTTAACAAATGTTAATGGATTCGAAATCCGCATGATCAATCTTTGTAGTGAACTTAAAAACAAAGAAAGATGAAGAACTTTTCAAGTACCCTCACACAAGGATTTAATGTAAATAAAATTAATCCACTTTGGTACCTCGCAATTGGAGTAGCTACCATGGCCCTTACTCACATGACCTTTAGTATTGAGCTTATGGCTTGGGTTTCAAGTGTTCCATTTTTAATTTATCTAAGTCTCACACAAGGTTGGAAGTCAAGGTTAACCTTTTTTCTCGCTTTGGTTATGGCCTGGTCCTTTGTTGTAACGAAGATTATTAGCGATCCAATTCCATTGGTGTTGATCTTCCTCTACTCGATCCCAATTAGTTTGTTTCACCTGCCGGGATACTTGATTTGGAGCAAATTTAAAAACCAAAAATATGCCCTGTTTTTATTTCCTGCCATCATGGTTATTATGGAATGGATTCAATACACCTTTACACCTCTTGCCAGTTGGGGAGTAGCTGCATATACCATGCATGATAATGTATCATTGATTCAAACAGTATCCTTGTTTGGGTTGGCCGGTCTAAGCTTTCTGATTTATTGGGTTAATGCCTCTATTGCCAATATCATTATCAAACGAAAAACCACCATTCTCACATTTCAGCTCCCGTTAATTGTACTGTTCCTTTTAATTGCTTTTGGCTCCATCCGTTACGACTTGAGCAAAGCCAATGGTATTGACACTATAACTGTTGCCGCAGTTGGAACAGACTCGAAAGCAAGTGGTTTACCATTGCCAACTAAGGAAAGCAATGAACAGGTTAAAACTGCATTATTTAAACGAACCAGAACTGCAGCAAACGGTGGTGCTAAAATAATATCATGGACCGAAGCTGCCATATTTATTATGCCTGAAGATGAGAAGGAATGGATTAACGCCATCAAGGAATTAGCCGCTGAACTCAATATCACTTTGGTAGCTTCTTATGTGTCACCCATTTCACAAACTCCCTTAAGGTATGAGAACAAGTACCAGTTTATCGATTCGTCAGGAAACATTACGCATACCTACCTCAAGCATGAACCCGTACCAGGAGAACCAGCTGTGCAGGGAAAGTCGCCTTTAAAAGTTGCTGATATAAAAGGAACAAAAGTCGCAGCCGCAATTTGCTATGATTATGATTTTCCATATCTGGCAAAAGGATATGGTGAATTAGGAGCGGATATGGTTATTCTTCCGTCAAGTGATTGGAGAGGTATTGACCCTGTTCATACAGAAATGGCCGCCTTTAGAGCTGTTGAGCAAGGTCACTCGGTTTTACGTTCAACGCGTTTTGGGCTCTCTGCAGCAATTACACCCTACGGTGAAATGGTTTCACAAATGAGCAGTTTTGACGATAATGATAAAATCATGTATGCACAACTACCTACCAAAGGTGTCACTACATTATACTCCCTTATTCAAGATAGCTTCGTCTACCTGTGTATTGGGTTCTTGTCGTTTATGGCTATTGTGTCTCGATCAAAAAATAAATCAAAACCTACAACAATAGATGATTGATTTAAATAGAACTATATTAGTATTACTTGCTGCAACAATTAAGCTACAATGATGCGAAGTAAGACTTCGGTTCATTGTAGCGTATGTTGGACTCAGCCTCCGGTAGCTT
>NZ_JAUOPC010000039.1 GCF_030546805.1 Cyclobacterium sp. 1_MG-2023
AGGGCATAAAAAAAGACCCTTAGATTGCTCTAAGGGTCTAAAAGAAGGCGGCGACCTACTCTCCCAGGTGTAACCCCAGTACCATCGGCGCTGCAGGGCTTAACTTCTCTGTTCGGGATGGGAAGAGGTGGGTCCCCTGCGCCGGGCCGCCTAAATCTTTGTGCTCGCTTTTCACAGCTAACACTTAATTTCTTTACTTTTTATAAATGTTTTTAAGTTATTTTGACATTGTCTTGTGGAAAATGCAACGTAGCAAAGACGTTCAAGTTTTCGGGCGATTAGTACTGCTCGGCTATGTCATTTCTGACTTTACACCTACAGCCTATCAACGTCATCGTCTCTGACGGCCCTGTTTAGAAGTCTCATCTTGGGGCGAGTTTCGCACTTAGATGCTTTCAGCGCTTATCTCTTCCCGACTTAGCTACCCGGCGGTGCAGTTGGCACTACAACCGGTACACCAGCGGTCGGTCCATCCCGGTCCTCTCGTACTAAGGACAGCCCCCCGCAGACTTCTCACGCCCGCAACAGATAGGGACCGAACTGTCTCACGACGTTCTGAACCCAGCTCGCGTGCCACTTTAATGGGCGAACAGCCCAACCCTTGGGACCTTCTCCAGCCCCAGGATGTGACGAGCCGACATCGAGGTGCCAAACCTCCCCGTCGATATGAGCTCTTGGGGGAGATCAGCCTGTTATCCCCAGAGTACCTTTTATCCTTTGAGCGACGGCCCTTCCATTCGGTACCGCCGGATCACTATACCCGTGTTTCCACCCTGCTCGGCATGTACGCCTTGCAGTCAAGCTCCCTTATGCTATTGCACTCCACGCACGGTTACCAAGCGTGCTGAGGGAACCTTTGGAAGCCTCCGTTACTCTTTTGGAGGCGACCACCCCAGTCAAACTACCCACCAAACAATGTCTCCCTTTTCAGGGATTAGACACCAGGCACACAGAGGGCCGTATTTCAACGGTGGCTCCTCAACGCCTAGCGACGCCAATTCACAGCCTCCGGCCTATCCTACACACCGTGTACCCGATGCCAATGTTAAGTTGCAGTAAAGGTTCATGGGGTCTTTCCGTCCCGTTGCGGGTACGCGGCATCTTCACCGCGACTACAATTTCACCGAGCTCATGGCTGAGACAGTGCCCAGATCGTTACACCATTCGTGCAGGTCGGAACTTACCCGACAAGGAATTTCGCTACCTTAGGACCGTTATAGTTACGGCCGCCGTTTACCGGGGCTTCAGTTCAACGCTTCTCTTACGATAACGTCCCCCCTTAACCTTCCGGCACCGGGCAGGTGTCAGGCCTTATACTTCATCTTACGATTTCGCAAAGCCATGTGTTTTTGATAAACAGTCGCCTGGGCCTTTTCACTGCGGCCTCTCTTACCGAAGTAAAAGGAGGCGCCCCTTCTCCCGAAGTTACAGGGCCATTTTGCCGAGTTCCTTAGCCATGATTCACTCGAGCACCTTGGGATACTCTCCCCAACCACCTGTGTCGGTTTGCGGTACGGGCGAACATACGCTTAGCGCTAGAGGTTTTTCTTGGAAGCTCTTAGGACCACTATCCAATTGTCCGAAGACGCTTGGTACTATCAGGTTCGGCTAAGACTGCGCATTTTACTACAGTCCAAATACCTACACCCTTTAACCCGGTATTCCGTCACCGGGCGGGTCTTTCAACACTCCGTCACCCCGTCACCTGTATGTTCGGTATGGGAATATTAACCCATTTGCCATCGGAATCCCCCTTCGGGTTATCCTTAGGTCCCGACTGACCCTGATCCGATTAGCGTTGATCAGGAATCCTTGGTCTTTCGGTGTGGATGTTGTTCCCATCCATTATCGTTACTTATGCCTACATTTGCTTTTCCAGAAACTCCACCGGACATTACCATCCGGATTCACTGTCGCTGGAATGCTCCCCTACCAAAATATAAATATCTTCCTTCGCTTCGGTACCGCACTTGATGCCCGATTATTATCGACGCCCTGTCGCTCGACCAGTGAGCTGTTACGCACTCTTTAAAGGAATAGCTGCTTCCAAGCTAACCTCCTGGCTGTCTCTGCAACTGGACCGCCTTTGTTCAACTTAGCGCGGATTTTGGGACCTTAGCGGTAGGTCTGGGTTCTTTCCCTCTCGGACTTGGACCTTAGCACCCAAGCCCTCACTGCCGGTTCTATATGATGGCATTCGGAGTTCGTCAGGATTTGGTAGGATGTGACTCCCCCTAGTCCTATCGGTAGCTCTACCTCCATCATACAATTCCCGACGCTGTTCCTAAAAACATTTCGGGGAGTACGAGCTATTTCTCAGTTTGATTGGCCTTTCACCCCTACCCACAGCTCATCCGGAAGCTTTTCAACGCTTATCGGTTCGGTCCTCCACTCTGTTTTACCAGAGCTTCAACCTGGCCATGGGTAGATCACTAAGTTTCGCGTCTACCCCCACCGACTATGGCGCCCTGTTCGGACTCGCTTTCGCTGCGGCTCCTCCTGTAAACAGGATTAACCTTGCCGGTGAGGAGTAACTCGTAGGCTCATTATGCAAAAGGCACGCCGTCATCCCAATAAATCAGGACTCCGACCGCTTGTAGGCGCACGGTTTCAGGTTCTTTTCACCCCGTTATTCACGGTACTTTTCACCTTTCCCTCACGGTACTCGTTCACTATCGGTCTCTAGGGAGTATTTAGCCTTACCGGATGGTGCCGGCAGATTCAACCGGGATTTCTCCTGTCCCGGCCTACTCAGGATACCCGCCTTCTAAATTAAAATTCCTCTACAGGACTCTCACCCTCTACGGTTTGACTTCCCAGCCAATTCGAGTCTCCTAATTTAAAATTATGCAGGTCCTACAACCCCATATATGCCGTAACATAAATGGTTTGGGCTCTTCCGCGTCCGCTCGCCGCTACTGACGGAATCATTATTATTTTCTCTTCCTGCGGGTACTTAGATGTTTCAGTTCCCCGCGTTTGCCTTCCTTTCGGAATACCCTGACAAGTCAGGGTGGGTTGCCCCATTCGGACATCTGTGGATCAATTCGACTGTGCCGATCCCCACAGCTTTTCGCAGCTTGGCACGTCCTTCTTCGCCTCCTAGAGCCTAGGCATCCCCCGTACGCCCTTGTTCACTTGAACTCATCTGATGCCCTTTTGCTAGCATCAAATGTTCTTTATTCTAATATATTAATCACTCTCGTAATCAATACACTTTACATTGCATTTTCCACTCAACATGTCAAAGAACTT
>NZ_JAUOPC010000004.1 GCF_030546805.1 Cyclobacterium sp. 1_MG-2023
TACTGGTATACTTTCCCCTGGAATCACTGGTATACTTTGCTCTGGAATAGTGGTATACTATGGAGTGGAATACTCATACCACCTAAAAGATGGTTGATTATTTCTTTAATTTGTAAGAAATAAGTGTTTAGTAGGTGTTTTTCCCTCCTTTTACCAATAATTTTTCAAAAAATTTCAAAAAAATTTAATAAGGCTGATCTAATGAGAAATGCAATAAATAATATGTGAAATGAAGAAATGGAAGTAGAAGCGAATATTTTGTTTTAACCCTATAAAAAAAATAAATAATTGTGGAGTGGCAATATTAACCGCCTCTAGCACTTTTTAAGTAATTTTTGTATATTTGAGTACTATATAAAACAAGCAATCGTTAACCATGTTTTGTACAGTAGGTATTTTTAAAGAGAATAATAAAATGGAGACTATTTTTCAAACAACTCTAAAGTGCTCAACCCAGAATTTCCTTTTTTACAACAGGATACTTAACAGCAAAACCAAGGATAAAATCCATAATTATTAACATAAATCTGTAACCGATTCGATTATTGAGATTAATCGAATGAATTTCTACCCATTATAACTAAAATTTTGAAACATCGATTTTAAGCTGTTTCAAAGTGGTGTTAAAAAATATTTTTAACCCGATCGATTTGAAATAATTATAGTTTTGACCGGTAAGTCGGGTCATTTTAACCAACGTTTTTTTATGATCAACTTGAGCAAAAAAATCAACATTTTACCCAGATGGATAATTGCATTTCTGGATGGTTTCATTATGTTTCAATGTGTTATCCTGGCATTTTGGCTTCGAGCCAATTTTGACTGGGCATCATTGGCTGATTATCCGGTAATAGGATCTGCAGCAGCCTATTTGTTGATAGGTGCAATGGTAATGTTTTTTACGAAAAGTTATGTTGGGATTGTAAGGCATACTTCCCTAAGTGATGGCTTATTGTTAATGAGAACCACAATAATAACTGCCGTTGTTGCCTATATGGTGGATTTTGGTTACAGTGTTTTCTTGGTTCCGGGCAAGCATTTCCTTCCTTTATCAGTTTTGGTGATCACATCGGTATTGACCTTGTCTTTTTTAATGGTTTATCGCTTGTTTGTAAAGGAAGTTTTCAGCCTTATCAAGTACAAAGTTGAATCTAATTTGCCTGAAAAGGACGTTTTAATTTTTGGAGCGGGAGAAGCAGGTATTCTTATTCATAAGGCGATCTTGAAAAACACGCATTATAAGTTTAATGTCCACGGGTTTTTAGATGATGACCCTAAGAAACAAAAGAAAAAGGTTGAAGGAATCAGGGTTCACGGTGGCTTGAATATGTTGGATAGCTTGGTGAAAGAAAAAGGGGTTAAGGAATTGATTATTTCGGTGATGGACCTTTCTCCGGCTAGGAAAAGAGAAATCATTGACAGGTGTATTACACTAAATATACATGCGCTTACCATTACACCCGTAAATGAGTGGGTAGATGGTAGCACTAAAACAGGCAGCTTGAGGGAAGTAAACATTGAAGATTTACTTAGTAGGGATGCCATCATGTTAAAGAATAAAAATGTAGCAAGTTACCTCAGTGGAAAAACCATTTTGGTGACAGGAGCTGCAGGTTCTATAGGAAGTGAAATATGTAAGCAAGTAGCTAGGGCTAATCCCGGATTCTTGATCATGCTGGATAAGGCAGAATCGCCTTTACATGAGCATGAAATCAGGTTGGAAAGTGAGTTTGAAGATTTGGGTTTACAGACTGTTTTGGCAGATGTAACGGATGAGGAAAACCTCGAGCATATCATTAAGACTTACAGACCTGAGGTTATTTTTCACGCTGCGGCCTACAAACACGTACCAATGATGGAGAGGTATCCGATTCAGGCAGTGAGGTGCAATGTCCTTGGAACCAAAACAGTAGCGGACTTGGCCGTAAGGTATGGTGTAGAGAAATTTGTCTTGGTGAGTACGGATAAAGCTGTGAACCCTACCAATGTGATGGGGGCAAGTAAGCGTATTGCTGAGATGTACATTCAAAGCCTTGATAAAAAGCTTAGAGAATCCGGAAATGGTGGTACACGATTCATTACCACAAGATTTGGGAATGTATTGGGCTCCAACGGATCTGTTATTCCGTTGTTCAAAGAACAAATTAAAAAAGGCGGCCCTCTAACCGTGACGGATGCAAAAGTTACACGTTACTTTATGACCATTCCTGAGGCTTGTGACCTTGTCTTGGAAGCCGGAGTTATGGGTAATGGTGGAGAGATTTTCGTATTCGATATGGGAGAACCGGTTAAAATCATTGATTTGGCTAGGAAAATGATTCACTTGAGTGGCAAAAAACCTGATGTGGACATCATGATCCGCATCACAGGCTTGAGACCTGGTGAGAAGTTATATGAGGAAGTGCTTAATGATCAAGAGAAATCTTTGGAAACGCATCACCCGAAAATTAAAATCGCTCAAGTAAGGCCTGGAAATTTCGAAGAAGTTAATTTTGATGTATCCTTATTGATGGAAATGAAAGGCAATGAAGGAGAAATGACTTTGGTGGGACAAATGAAAAAAATGGTTCCTGAATTCTTAAGTCACAAATCCAGATTTGAAGCCATTGACAACGAAGCTATTGTTCATGAATTGAAACCTTAAATTGACGCGAATAGCTTATAGTAAAGGAACAATTTTAAAAATATATTAAAATACCTTTTTAAAATCGACGCCCTTTTCTATATTTGCTCAACGTTATGAAAAATCAGAATCAAAATTGGTGGTGGCTTTCTTACTTCTTTTAAAGGGGAACAGCTAACTATTGCCAAATTTTGATCAATCGATATACTTAGGCTTGCTGGATTCCCGGCAAGCCTTTTTTTTATTTTAAATACCCAAATAATGAATAAAATAAGAATCAAAACCCGGTATAAAAAGCTTTTGGCGGATACCATCACTCCGGTGAGTATTTACCTTCAGATTCGTGACAGGTATAACAATACCATTCTTCTGGAAAGCTCAGATTACCATGGGAATGAAAACAGTTATTCCTACATCTGTTGCGAACCCATGGCAACTTTTTCTCTAATAAATGGTGAAGTCCATCAGTCTTTTCCCGATCAGAGCACCTCAGTGAAGAAGCTCGAGAAAACAGACAATATTATGGATGAGCTAAGGCAGTTTGGGAACACCTTTCAGGAAGAGGAGATGGACTTTAAGTTTATTACCAACGGTCTTTTTGGCTATATTCAATACGATGGGGTAAGTTATTTTGAAGACATCACCATCAACAACCCTCAAGCTTCGAACACCCCTTTGATTCACTATGCGGTGTACAAAAACATGATTGTGGTAGATCATTTTAAAAATGAGCTTTATATTTTTGAGCATTATTTGGAAGGGGGAGAAGAGGACTCGGGAATTCCAAAAATTGAAATGATTCTCAATAACAAAAATATACCAAGCTATTCATTTAGTCTGGACGGCAAGGAGACCTCCAACTATACTGATAATGAATTTTTAGATATTCTTGCCAAGGGAAGGGATCATTGTTTCCGAGGAGATGTTTTCCAAATAGTATTGTCTCGCTCCTTTTCAACCGGGTTTAAAGGGGATGAATTTAATGTTTACCGGGCATTGCGATCCATTAATCCCTCTCCCTATTTATTTTATTTTGACTATGGTTCTTATAAGATTTTTGGAAGTAGTCCGGAAGCTCAAATTGTAGTAAAAGGAAGGAAAGCAACCATATATCCGATTGCAGGGACCTTTAAACGTACGGGAAATGACAAATCTGATGCTGAATTGGCGGTAAAACTTTATGATGATCCGAAAGAGAATTCTGAGCATGTCATGTTGGTAGATTTGGCCAGAAATGATTTAAGCAGGTCTTCTGAAAAGGTGAATGTGGAAGTTTTTAAAGAGATTCAATACTATTCACATGTCATTCATTTGGTGTCTAAAGTAACCGGGGACCTACCCGAGGGAGCCAATCCGCTGCAACTTGTTGCCGATACTTTTCCTGCCGGTACCTTGTCCGGGGCACCCAAATACAGGGCCATGGAATTGATAGATAACCTTGAAAATAGCGCTAGGAAATTTTATGGGGGAGCCATAGGCTTTTTGGGCTTCAACGGAGATTTTAATCACGCCATTCTGATCCGTTCATTCGTATCAGAAAATAACCAATTGCGTTTTCAGGCAGGTGCAGGGGTAGTGGCCAAGTCTTCTATTGAGAGTGAACTTCAAGAGGTCAGCAATAAGCTGGAAGCCTTGCGGGTAGCCCTTAAGTCTGCGGAGACAATTTAATTAAATAGAAAAGGATTTACAGATGAAAATACTGGTACTGGACAATTACGATTCCTTCACCTATAACTTGGTTTACATTATCCGAGAGTTAGGTTATGGAGATTCAATGGATATTATTAGAAATGATAAAATAAGTTTGGAAGAGGTGGACGCTTATGACAAAATATTGCTTTCCCCGGGCCCCGGACTCCCTTCAGAGGCTGGCATTATGCCTGAACTAATTAAAAAATATGCGCCTAGTAAAGATATTTTGGGTGTTTGTCTTGGCCACCAGGCTATTGGCGAGGCTTTTGAAGCAGGACTTATCAATTTAACAGAGGTGGTTCATGGTGTAGCGAGCAAAATCAAGATCAAACCTGATTTGTTGTTTGATGG
This sequence comes from Cyclobacterium sp. 1_MG-2023, assembly GCF_030546805.1. Taxonomy (GTDB): domain Bacteria; phylum Bacteroidota; class Bacteroidia; order Cytophagales; family Cyclobacteriaceae; genus Cyclobacterium. The sequence continues at coordinate 4,667 of NZ_JAUOPC010000004.1, forward strand.
CTTGCCTGAATACTTTACCGTTGGCAGGTACCACAGTTGGGTGATAGATGCAACGATGCTTCCTGAAGTACTAGAGGTTACCTCCAAAACTCCTGATGGTCAAATAATGGCCATCAAGCACAAAGAATTTGAAGTACGCGGTTTGCAATTTCATCCCGAGAGCATCCTAACTGAAAATGGGGTGCAAATAATAAAAAACTGGATTGAAGGTAAAAAAAATAACAATTAATGAAAGAGATACTTAACCACCTGATAGAACACAAGACCCTTAGCAAAGAACAAGCAAAAGGGGTATTGAAAGAAATGACTTCCGGTGAGGTAAATACCAGTCAGATGGCTGCTTTCTTGACCATATTTATGATGCGAAGTGTGAGGGTTGAAGAGTTGATGGGATTTAGAGAGGCCATGCTTGAAAGGTGTATCGCCGTGGATATACCGGAATATGATGCCATTGATTTATGTGGCACCGGTGGAGATGGCAAAGATACCTTTAATGTATCAACCTTGGCTTCCTTTATAGTAGCCGGCGCAGGACAACCCGTAGCCAAGCATGGTAATGTGGGGGTTTCCTCGGTTTGTGGATCTTCCAATCTATTGGCTCATTTCGGTTATGAGTTTACCAACGATGTGGATCAGTTGAAAAGCAGTCTCGATAATGCCGGGATTTGTTTTTTGCATGCACCTCTTTTTCACCCGGCCATGAAACACATAGGCCCGGTGCGCAAAGAGTTAGGGGTGAAAACTTTCTTTAATATGCTGGGCCCCATGGTGAATCCAAGTTTCCCAAAAAAACAATTGGTAGGTGTTTTTAGTCTTGAACTTGCGCGCTTGTATGGTTACCTGTACCAAAGCAATGATGTGAGATTTAGTATTTTGCATGCCTTGGATGGATATGACGAAGTGTCACTGACAGGAGATCTAAAGTGGATTTCTAACGATGGGGAAAAAATTGTAAGTCCAGAAGAATTGGGCTTCAATACCATAATGCCTGAAACCATTAAAGGAGGAACCACCATTGAGGAATCTGCTGACATTTTTATGAATATCTTGAAAGGTAAAGGAAGTCCTGAACAAGAAGCAGTTGTAATAGCCAATGCTACCCTCGCCCTTACCACCTCCAAGCCGGATTGGAGTCTGGATACCGCGAGAGATAAAGCTACGGAAACCCTTAAAAATGGTACGGCGCTTAAAGTCTTCAAAGAATTGATTAATCCTAAAACCTCCATAAATATTAGCTAAATATGAATATTCTGGAAAAAATAATTGCTCGAAAAAAGGAGGAAATAGCAGAACGGAAGGCCCTTTATCCCCAAAAATTGCTGGAGAAAAGTTTGTTTTTCGAAGGTGAGGTGGTTTCAATGAAAAAATATGTCACCAACCCGGAGAAGACCGGGATCATTGCTGAATTCAAAAGAAGATCGCCTTCAAAAGGTCTTATCAATGGGACAGCAAAGGTTGAGCAAACAACAATTGGTTACATGCAGGCCGGAGCTTCCGCTTTGTCTGTATTGACAGACAAGGACTTTTTTGGAGGAAGTGAAGCGGATCTTGGCTTGGCAAGGAAATTCAATTTCTGCCCAATCTTACGAAAAGATTTTACAGTAGATGAATACCAAATCATAGAGGCCAGGTCCATTGGAGCAGATTGTATCTTATTAATAGCGGCTGCCTTGGAGCCAAAACGACTCAATGAATTGGCAGTCTTTGCAAAAAGCCTGGGCTTAGAGGTATTATTGGAAGTGCATGATGGGGAGGAGTTGGAAAAAAGCCTCAATGTAAATGTAGACCTTGTAGGCGTAAACAACCGAAACCTGAAGACCTTTGAAGTGAATATTCAAACCTCTTTGGATCTGGTGGAAGCCATACCAAATACCTTTACCAAAATTTCAGAAAGTGGCATTTCTGATCCGGCCACTTTGGTCCAATTAAAACAGGCCGGTTATGATGGGTTCCTGATTGGAGAGAACTTTATGAAGACCATCCGCCCTCACCAAGCGGCTTATAATTTTATGCAACAATACAGGAAGTTATTGGCAGCTTCCAAAGGACAAGTAGCCGTATGATCATCAAGGTTTGCGGCATGGCTGAGCCTGAGAATATTTCAGGTTTATTGGAAATAGAGGGAGTCGATTGGATGGGGATGATATTTTATCCCCCTTCAGGGCGTTATGTTCCTAATTTTGGACAGGATGTTGCCCTATATAAAAGCATAGCTCTGCCCAAAGTTGGCGTGTTTGTCAATGAAAGTACCAAAGAAATCCTTAGCATAGTTAAGGATTATGGCCTTTCCATGGTTCAACTTCATGGAGATGAATCTCCGACTCAGCTACAAGCCCTTAGGAAACAGTCCAAAGCAAAACTGATCAAGGTTTTTAGAGTAGGAGCAGAGTGGAGTTGGAAATCTTTGGAACCCTATATAGACCTGGTTGATTATTTTCTATTTGATACAGACGGTCCTTCCTACGGGGGCACAGGCCATCAGTTCAATTGGGAGTTATTAGAAACGTATCCTTATAAGACCCCTTTTTTGTTAAGCGGAGGAATAGCATCCAAAGATGTGGAAAATCTTTTGGCTTGTTATAAGGCTTTTCCTGCCATGGTGGGAATTGACATCAACTCAAAATTTGAAATTTCCAAGGGTGTCAAAGATTTGGAAAAAATAAAGACATTTACGGCAGCAATCAGAGATAAGGCTGCCACAGCGATAAAAAAGAGAACCAATGATAAAGATTGATGAAAATGGATTTTACGGTGATTTTGGGGGAGCCTATATTCCTGAAATGCTGTATCCCAACATAGAAGAGCTTAGAGAAAATTATGAGCAAATCATGGCTTCGGAAGCTTTTAAGGAGGAATTTGACCGTTTGCTCAAAGATTATGTGGGGAGACCTACTCCTTTGTTTTTTGCCGAAAGATTATCTAAAGAATATGGAGCAAAAATCTACCTTAAAAGGGAGGACTTATGCCATACCGGTGCCCATAAAATTAACAATACCATAGGCCAAATTATCCTTGCCAAAAAACTCAATAAAAAGCGGATTATTGCAGAAACAGGGGCAGGACAACATGGTGTAGCCACAGCTACTGTTTGTGCCCTGATGGGAATGGAATGTACCGTTTATATGGGAGCCATTGATATGGAGCGGCAAAAACCCAATGTGGAACGCATGCGGATTCTGGGTGCCACAGTAGTGCCGGCCAATTCAGGCAGTAAAACCCTAAAAGATGCCACCAATGAAGCCATGCGGCAGTGGATCAACAACCCGGTTGATACGCATTATATCATTGGATCTGTAGTGGGGCCTCATCCTTACCCGGAAATGGTAGCCAGATTTCAGTCGGTAATTTCTGCTGAGATCAAGACACAACTCCTAGAAAAAGAGGGGAAAGATAGCCCGGACATAGTTGTTGCCTGCGTAGGAGGAGGTAGCAACGCTGCAGGGGCGTTTTTCCATTATTACAATGACGAAAAAGTAAGATTAATAGCGGTGGAAGCTGCCGGTCTTGGTGTAAGCTCCGGTAAGTCTGCAGCCACTACTCAGCTTGGAAAACCGGGCATTCTTCATGGGAGCAAGACCTTACTTATGCAAACAGAAGATGGACAGGTAGTAGAGCCTCACAGTATTTCCGCAGGCTTGGATTATCCTGGAATAGGTCCTGTGCATGCCCATTTATTTGCATCAGGCAGAGGAGAGTTTTTGGCGGTAGAAGATGAGGATGCGATGAAAGCAGGGATAGAATTGAGTCGTTTGGAAGGAATTATACCAGCCATAGAATCGGCCCATGCACTTTCTGCCTTGAACCAGCTGAAATTCAAGGCCTCGGATATCATCGTAATCAATTTGTCAGGAAGAGGAGACAAGGATTTGGAAACATATATTAAATGGGGTAATTATTAATGGCCATGAATCGAATAGACGAATTATTTAAAAATAAGGATGGCAATATCCTTTCTATATACTTTACAGCAGGTTTCCCTAAGTTGGACGATACCATCAGAATTATGGAAGCCATTGAGGAGGCAGGAGCAGATATAATTGAAATAGGCATTCCCTATTCTGACCCTGTAGCCGACGGCCCCACCATTCAGGATAGCAATAATGTTGCCCTTAACAATGGAATGACACTTAAATTGCTATTTACTCAATTGGAAGGCTTAAGGAGCAAGTTAAATATCCCTGTGGTGTTGATGGGGTATTTAAATCCTATAGTTCAATATGGAATGGAAGCATTTTGCAAAAAATGTCAGGAAGTAGGAGTTGATGGAGTGATTATTCCTGACCTGCCAATGCAGCAATATACAGATGCTTATAAAGAGCTGTTTGACACTTATAATCTTAGAAACACCTTCCTGATTTCTCCTCAGACTTCTGAGGAAAGGATTCGAGAAATTGATAGCAAAACAGATGGGTTTATTTATATGGTCTCTTCCGCCAGTATTACGGGAGCTAAAAAAGAGGTGAGTCCGGAGCAAATAGCCTATTTTGAGAGAGTGAGAGATATGGGCCTTAAGAACCCACGATTGATCGGCTTTGGCATCTCAGACAAGGCCTCCTTTACAACTGCTTCAACTTATTCACATGGAGCAATTATAGGGAGTGCTTTTATCAATGTTGTCAGGGAGGCAAAATCACTCAAGGAAGAAATCAAAACATATATTAAAGGCGTCATATCATGATCGTACAGCTAAAGGCAGACATAAGCCGGCAACAAACAGATAATTTGATTGAAAAGATCAATGGCATAGGCTATAAGGTGACTGAGGTGAAAACACAAGCCGGAAATTACCTGATAGGTATAGGAAAGACGGCCTACGACATTAGAAAAATTGGAGCCATGGATGGTATTTTAGACATCCACGTGGTGTCTGATGAATATAAATTGGTGTCTAAAAAGTGGAAAGCAAAACCAACTTCCATTGATCTTGGGGATGGAATTGAAATAAAGGATGGGGATATGGCCATTATTTCCGGACCCTGTTCCATAGAATCAGAAGAACAAATTGAACGTGTAATCGCTCACCTAAAAGAAAACCAGGTAAGCATGATGCGGGGTGGAGTATTCAAACCCAGGAGTAGCCCCTATGCATTTAGAGGCTTGGGCATGGATGGACTTAAGCTTTGGTACCGACATGCAAATGCTGCAGGAATTAAAATCGTAACTGAAGTCATGCAGGTTTCCCAGATAGAAGAAATGCACGATTATGTAGATATTTTTCAAGTAGGAGCCAGAAACACCCAAAACTTTAACCTTTTGGATGAATTGGGTAAAATTGACAAAGCTGTGTTAATCAAAAGGGGGATATCGGGAACAATCGAAGAACTGCTTCAATCTGCGGAATATGTGTTCTCAGGGGGGAATGAAAAACTTATTCTTTGTGAGCGCGGAATCCGTACCTACGAAAGGGCAAGCAGAAATACCTTAGACCTGAATGCTGTTCCCATTCTAAAGTCTAAATCCCATTTGCCGGTAGTGGTGGATCCTTCTCATGGTATTGGTATACGTGACTTTGTACCACAAATGGCCTTGGCAGGGGTGATGGCCGGCGCAGATGGAATCATTTACGAATCGCATGAGCATCCGGATAAAGCCTATTCTGACGGACAGCAGACCTTAAACTTTACCCAAAGTAGCGATCTGATTGGCTACATTAGGAAAATCTTTGAGATGAGAAAATCATTTGATTTGCATTAGGCCTTAGTCAATGGGTTTATCAGTTTTTTATTTTTATTATAAACAACTGATAAACAATTGATTGAAATATCTTGTCAGCATTGTAGTTTTTCTATAATGCTGACAAAATCTTTGTAGCACTCGATGGAAATACGTTTAAATCGGATTAGGTAATAAGCCCTGCTCGACTAAATGGCTATAAAAGCGGAAACGTCGTCCTTGCGAACCCTTTTTGGAGAGGTGTTGGGTAGGGAAAGGCTGTGGTAATCCCTCCTTCTGGTTTAGCAGTTTTTCCGAGAGATGCTATCCCAGGTTAAGCAAAAGTCACTCCATTGATAAAAGCTCAAATTCCCCCTTGACAAGGAAAAAAAAGGGGGATTTTCGATCTCAATGCTTTGGAGATTCCTCCGACTTTCTACTCGCAAGGCTTCTGCAAAGCCTCGGAATGATGAATATTTTAATTCCGCCTTGTAGATTTTCGGCGTTAAGAAATTTAAGATGAGAAGGCAAGGGCACAGGCATGGTTGGAAAAGGATTTAGAGGATGAGCCTCTAGAAATAGCAATTGTTAAAGGCGAAACCTTAAATACCGGAGTTTGCCTGTGTGCGGGAGGCCTTAAATTTTAGCCAAAAAGATACACAGCGGCGGGTTTTTTTCGTCACTTTTTTGACCTGCAGCAAAAAAGTGACAATCGAAATGGTGAAAGACTCGGTATAGATATACTGTCCTCTATTTAAAACCTCAACTCGAGTTATAATTATGCTAAAAATATCGTTACATCGTCATTTCGAACCCTTTATTGGGGTGGTGTTTCGTAGGGAAAGGCTGTGGCAATCCCTCCTTCTGGTCTAGCGGTTTTTCCGAAAGATGCTATCTCACGTTTAGCAAAAGTCACTTCATTGCTGAAAGCTCAAAATCCCCCTTGACAAGGAAAAAAAGGGGGGATTTTCGATCTCAATGCTTTGGAGATTCCTCCTACAAAGATTGCCCTCGGCTGGAGTGTTGCATTAGATACTTTTTGTGAGAAGAGGGATTGTTCAACCCACTATCGGGGTTGAGGGATTGATGTGGAATTTGCCGTCCACGGGTTTCACCCGTGGTTATTGAAGTTGAAGCCCTACAGGCTTCTTTCGATTTACTTCAGTTCGATTTTAATAGTTGCTGGTAAAATTAGGTTTATTTAATCAAGCAGTTCCCTACCTGAAATAAACACAGGAAAGACAGATAAGGTAAATCCCCCTTTTTTTTGAAAGGGGGATTTTTGGCTCCCAATATTTTGCAGATTCCTCCTACAAAGATTGCACACCGCTGGACTGCGGCATTGAATACTGCCATCATGATTGCTGCGTTTTCAAAATCTTAATTCTCGGAATGACGAATATATTAAAATCCGCCTTGTAGATTTTCGGCGTTAAGAAATTTAAGCGGGGTTGGCAAGGGCACTGGCACTGTTTGACGAAGTTTTTGGTTTATTTAACATTAAAAAGCAACGCCAACATTAAAACCAAAAACAAGGAGTTTGCCTGTGTGTGGGAGGCCTTAAATTTTAGCCGAAAAGATACTCAGCGGCGGGCTTTTTCTCCTGACTAGCTCCGCTTCAGGACAGGTTGCTTACTTCTTTGACCACTGACTAGGGTCAGGGCAGGCCCTGAGTTACTGCATTTCAGGGCAGGCATGCAGAAAAAAGTAACAATCGAAATGGTGAAAGACTCAGTATAGATATACTGTCCTCTATTTAAAACCTCAACACGAGTTATAATTATGCTAAAAATATCGTTACATCGTCATTTCGAACCTTTTTTGTAGAGGTGTTGCGTAGGGAAAGGCTGTGGTAATCTCATAACGCTGGGGCTTCCTTCGACTTCCACCGTGCCAAAGCCCCTGCAAAGTCTCGGAATGACGAATTATACTACAAAGATTGCACACCGCTGGACTGCGGCATTGAATACTGCCATCATGATTGCTGCGTCTTCAAAATGTTAATTCTCGGATTGACGATTTCCACATAATTTTAAGTGGCTAATTTTGAAACGATTTTAAGGCCTAATTGAAGGTATATTACTTTTTTCGGGTTTAATGGATGAAAAATACACCCATGCAATAAATAAAATTTGCAAGGGAACTCTGAACCATAGATAAGTCAATCCACTGCCTCCATGGTTTGCTTCTTGATAATCGATTTGTTCCATAGCAGCCTTGATATTTGCAGGTAGGATCAGTAGGAAAAATAGGATCAATAAGTAGGCTGTGACTGTTCTAAACTGAGACAGGAGTAAACCAATGGCTCCAAAAATTTCGATAATGCCTGTAAAATAGACAAGCTCTTTTTTGTATGGTAAAAAATCAGGAATCATCATTGCCATCCCTTCTGTGAACATAAAGTGTCCCAAAGCTGTAAAAAGCAGCATGGCAGAGAAGCCTATTCTGGCAGCTAGAGCAAACTTATAATTGCCATGGACAAGTTTGAAATAGCCTATAGAAAGTAGGGTTATGGTAATTAGCAGGACAAAAGGTTTCATGTTTTTTTTTCAAAGGTGGGTAAAATTTTTCCTTGAGAAAATGAACCCGGGTTAAGAAATTCGCTTTCTTATTCTGCTAAGTGCCTGAGGGGTTACTCCCACATAGGAAGCAATGTATTTGAGTGGGATCTCTAAAATTAAATTTGGACGCTTTATAAAGAGTGCCTTGTACCTTTCCTCTGCTGTTTGCTCTAAAAAGGAAAGTTCTCTTTCGGATTTTATCAGGAATTGGCTTTCAGCAGCCAGTCTTCCTATGGTATTCCCAATATTGGTGTTGGCGTAAATAAACTGCAAGTCTTCGTAGGAAATGCGCCAAAGGCTGGTTTGGGTCATGGTTTCTACTTGATAGGTACAAGGTTGCCGACTTAAAAAAGAATCATAGGCACTGACAAATTGCCCTTGAAAACAAAAGCCGAAAGTTAAGTCATTTTCTATTTTAGGAATAAATAGCCTGACAGCCCCTTTTGCAATAAACGACAAATGAGATTCTGTCTCTCCAACTTTTAGCAAGCAGGATTTTTTAGGGTATTCACTTTTTTTAAGCTTGGAAGAAAACAAAGCCCAATCTTGGTCAGAGATAGCCACAAGCTGCTCAAAATAATTTCTTATCTGCTCCATTTATTGTTTTGGCATTTATGAGGGTAAGTTACGGGAAAGCATTAAAGTATCAAGGGGAAGCAAACTAACCGGCAAGTATGATTAGTCTTTAAAGAAGGTGGAGTGATGCGCCGGATTATTCAAATAATTCCATTCTAACAAAGTAAATTTTTAGCTGTTTTAAGCTTTTAACAAATTTTAAATTATATAAAGTGGTGTAAGTCAGTGGTTTTTATTTTATTAGAGCTGAGCTACACTAAAGAGCAATGAAATTACAATCCTTTGCTCTAAAGATTCGTTTATAATCTAAGTAAGCTTTTAAAAGTCCAGGTGTTTACCAATAAAAGCGATTCAATTTTTGCGATAAAAAATGAAAAATATACGTTTTAACAGAATTTTCACCGACCCCGGTTTAGGCCTATTTCAGCAGGATATAAGGACCTATAATGCCGAAGATTTTAAAGTTTGGGAAACCTTATTTAAGAAACAGTCAAAAAAACTTCCGACAGTTGCTGCGCAAGAATATATAGATGGTTTTAAATCTTTGCGTTTGTCTGAAGAAAAGATAGTGAATTTAAAAGAAGTGTCCTACCGGTTAGGAATGAACACAGGGTGGCGAGTACAGGTGGTCCCGGGCCGAATTAGTGACAGCTTGTTTTTTAGCCTATTGCAGGCCAAGAAATTCCCGGTCACTTCCTGGCTAAGAAGATTGGATGAATTGGATTACCCGACAGCCCCTGATTTATTTCATGATGCCTTTGGCCATTTACCTTTATTGATGAATGAAAGCTTTTCCCAATTTTTACAAGGTTTAGCCACTATTACCGAAAGGTATAGAGACAATCCTTTGGCCTTAGAGTTGCTCGAAAGGGTTTATTGGTATACTGTGGAGTTTGGCCTAATTAGAGAAAAAAATGGGCTCAGGGTATATGGGGCAGGAATACTTAGCTCCTCCGGAGAAATGTATTATAGCCTTTCGGATGAGCCCAAGCATTGTACCTATGAGGTGGAGGCGGTCTTGAATACTCCTTTTTGGAAGAATAAATTTCAGGACAGGTATTTTATTGTGAATAGTTTCGATGAGTTAAGGGCCTCCCTTCCACTTATCGAGGAAAAAGTAGACGAAATTTTGCAAAAAGCGGAGTAAAAACGGGTGATTTTAATGGAATTTTTTTAATCTTAGCACATCTTTTTCCATAAAAATCCAATCACCTTTATGTCCGTCCTTATTAAGAAGTTCTTATTGTTATCGTTTTTATTGCCAATTACTTTTTTTCTCCAAGCTCAGGAGATTGATAGCTTGGATATTTACTTGGCCATCGGTCAATCCAACATGGCCGGGAGGGCAGAAATCATAGCTGATTTGGAAGCCCCGATAGAAGATGTTTATCTATTTACCGGAAAAGAATGGCTGCAGGCCAGCAATCCATTAAACCTGTATTCGACTGTTAGGAAAGTGGTGAGCATGCAACGACTAAGCCCTGCCTATGGTTTTGCCAGAAAAATGCATGATTACAATCAGGATAAAAAAATTGGTCTTGTGGTCAATGCCAAAGGGGGGAGTGTAATTGATGAGTGGATGCCTGGCACTCTGTTCTTTTCGGAAATTATCTCCCGTGCTAGACTGGCCGCAGAAAGTGGTAAGATCAGAGGCATTATCTGGCATCAAGGTGAAGGTGATGTAAAGGAAGCAGATCAGTATTTAGGAAAAATAAGTCACTTGATTACTGCCTTGCGTGACAGTCTCAATTTACCTGATTTGCCTTTTGTGGCCGGCCAATTGTCAGAAGACAAAGAAAGCAGAAAGGTACTTAATGACACCTTACTAAGCCTTCCGAAGGTGATGCCGCATACGGGACTAGCCCGGTCTTTTGGCACGACTACCTTTGATAGTACCCACTTTGATAGTCCGAGTCAGGTTTTATTAGGAGAGCGATATGCCGATCAAATGATGCAATTAATGGAAGCAAAAAATATCAGGAAGAGTTTTTCTTTTGGTGTATTGTCAGACATACAGTATGCCGACGTTGAAACTGCGGGAAAACGAAATTACCGAGGGACTTTGGAAACCCTTAAGCGAACCATTCCTTATTTAAATGCCTATGATCTTAAATTTACTGTGCATCTGGGTGACTTAATAGACCGTGATTTCGAAAGTTTTGATGCCCCTTTGTCCATTTTAGAAGAGAGCAAAGCTCCTGTGCATTATGTTTGGGGAAATCACGATTTCTCTGTACTGGATAGCCTTAAACAAAAGGTAGGCAAAAAAGTAGGGAACGAAAAAGGATACCATTCCATGGAGATTGGAGACATGGTATTTATGATGGTCAATGGGATGGACATAAGCATGGGAGGACATCCGGAAGGTTCTACCCAACATGAGGAAGCTTTGATGATGATGGAAGCCTTAGAAGCAGAAGGAGCAAACAATGTGAAACCGTGGAATGGAGGAGTAGGAGAGGAACAATTGCAATGGATGGAAGCTTTGGTAAATAAAGCAGAGACAGAAGGAAAGCATGTTGTGGCATTTTGCCATTATCCGTTGTTGCCGGAAAATGGGCTTCACTTACTTAATCATAAGGAAGTGCTGGATAGAATAGGCAATTCACCTGCCATGGTGGCCTGGCTTTCGGGGCACCATCACGCCGGCAATTATTTCCAAGATGAAAATGGCATGCACCACCTGACTTTTTTGGGTATGGTGGAGGCTGAATCTCCTGCACTTGGGGCAATTGTCACAGTAGAGAAAGATAAATTAATTATTCATGGCATAGGAGATGAAGAGGATCGGATCCTGAATTTCAGGTAAATACCACGTCTTTGATTTTTCTTTTCAAAAAGGCCGGAGGACTTTCCGCTTTTGGTACTGGATTAATTTTTATATTTGCTGCCTAAATAGAAAATTTATGTACACCCGTTTTGCTAAATTCTTTTACTTCCTGTCAATAGGATTGTTTTTGTTCGTTTTTCTGTATGCTTATGCTTCCATGCCGGACTTTGCCACTTACGAGCAAAACAGCAAAGGATTGCCTGTAAAGCAATTGAGTAAGGAGAGCTTCTTTTATTTTACAGTCATCTTGTTTTTTGTGTTCAATGTCTTATTGGTCATTCCCGGGAAAATGATAGAAATGAAAGGCAGCAATGCGCTGCACAGGCTTTTTCCGGTAGGAGACAGTTTTAGGGATCGTATTTTAGCTTGGATATATTCCTTTATCGGTGTACTTAACCTATGCGTGAGTATAATGGTCTTTTATATCCATAGCCTTACCAACCAAAATGAGATTAGGAATACTGAATACAATGTTTTCTTTTACCTTGTCCCTATTTTACTGGCAGCATGGGTTATAGGCTTATTTTTATTACTGGTAGGAAAAATGAAACAGGTAAAAACAGGTACAGTTTAAGGCAGAAAACAGTTAAAATATGGCAGGAAACGTACAATACACTGAAGATAGTATAAAATCCCTCGATTGGAAAGAGCATATCCGCTTAAGGCCGGGTATGTATATTGGTAAGCTGGGAGACGGTAGTGCGCAGGATGATGGTATTTATGTTTTGGTAAAAGAAATCCTTGACAATAGTATCGATGAGCACATGATGGGAAATGGTCGAACCATTGAGGTGAAGATCAGTGAGCACAAGGTGGAAATCAGGGATTATGGTAGGGGAATACCCTTGGGGAAGGTCATCGATTGTGTTTCCAAAATCAATACGGGTGGTAAATATGACTCAGGTGCATTCCAGAAATCTGTGGGACTAAATGGGGTCGGTACCAAAGCAGTGAATGCCTTATCTGAATTTTTTAAGGTTCAATCTTTTAGAGAAGGTCAAACAAAAGTTGCCGAGTTCAATAAAGGAGAACTGATAGAAGATCGTCCGGTAGTCAAAACTTCGGAAAGAAACGGGACCAAAATTGTTTTTTCTCCGGATCCTTCGGTCTTTAAGAACTACCATTTTATCCCGGAATACCTTGAAAACCAAATTTGGAATTATGCTTTCCTAAATAGTGGGCTAACCATTAATTTTAATGGGGTTAAATATTTTTCTCAGAATGGGCTGTTGGATTTATTGGACCGAAAGGTAGATGATGATAGCAGAAGATACCCTACCATACACCTCAAGGGCAATGATATTGAGATGGCCCTTACCCATACCAACCAATACGGTGAGGAGTATTACTCCTTTGTAAACGGACAGTTTACCACCCAAGGAGGAACTCATTTGGCAGCATTTAGGGAGTCTATTGTCAGGTCGATCAGGGAATTCTTCAAAAAAGATTATGATGCCGCAGATATACGGCAAGGTGTGGTGGCTTCCATTGCGGTAAGGGTGATGGAACCTGTTTTTGAGTCCCAAACCAAAACCAAATTAGGCTCTCACAGCGTAGGACCTGATGGCCCTACCTTGCGGACATTTGTCAATGACTTTGTAAAAGTAGAACTTGACAATTACCTGCACAAGCATCCGGATACTGCCAATGCCATCCTTAAGAGAATTCTTCAATCGGAGAGAGAAAGAAAAGAAATTTCAGGCATCAAGAAATTGGCCAATGAGAGGGCTAAAAAAGCCAATCTGCACAATAAGAAATTGAGAGATTGTAGGGTTCATTACGATGACAATAAGGCAAAGGACGAGCAGAAAAATGAAACCATGCTCTTTATTACAGAGGGTGACTCAGCATCCGGATCAATTACCAAGTCTAGAAATGTGCAGACCCAAGCAGTGTTTTCCTTGAGAGGAAAGCCACTCAATTGCTTTGGGATGACCAAAAAAGTGGTGTATGAAAATGAGGAATTTAACCTCTTGCAGCACGCCTTGAATATTGAAGATGGGATTGATGGATTGAGGTATAGGAAGATAGTCATTGCCACTGATGCCGATGTGGATGGTATGCATATTCGCTTGTTGATCATGACCTATTTTCTACAATTCTTCCCTGATTTGGTAAAGAATGGACACCTCTTTATTCTTGAAACGCCTCTTTTTAGGGTGCGAAACAAAAAAGAAACCATTTATTGCTATTCTGATGAGGAGCGTCAGCGTGCCATTCATAAACTAGGTAAGACATCAGAGATAACGCGATTTAAGGGGCTGGGTGAAATTTCCCCCAGTGAATTTGGAGGATTTATCGGTGAAAATATCCGTTTGGAACCCATTATCCTAAACAAGGAAACTAAAATTGCCGATTTGCTGGGCTTCTATATGGGGAAAAATACGCCAACCAGACAAGAGTTTATTATTAATAGACTGAAGGTTGAAAAAGACCTGGATCTGGGAGCAGAGGATAAGGCAAATGAGGAAGAAAGTGATGAAAAGGAAGTGGCTTAAAAGGCAATACCTCTGCTTTAATTACCCGAAGGTTATCTGAGCAATTTGTAGCTAATTATAAAGTTTAGCGCCTTTCACCATAACTCCCTTCAGGATAATAAGGAGTAGTGTAGTGGCCGGTAGAAAAATTTTCATACAATATCAACCTAATTATAGGGATCAAGTGTTTTGAGGGATTACTCAAATACTCAAGTAAAAATGAAGTTAATTCATGAGTGAAGAAAAAGATTTACCAATAGACGGAAATGAAGGCTTACAAAATGTTGTGCCTGTTTCCGGAATGTATCAAGATTGGTTTTTGGATTATGCTTCCTATGTTATTTTGGAGCGTGCAGTCCCTGCTATAGAAGATGGGTTTAAACCCGTGCAACGCAGGATCATGCATGCCATGAAAGAAATGGATGATGGCCGTTTTAATAAAGTTGCCAATATCATAGGGCAGTCCATGCAATACCACCCTCATGGTGATGCATCCATTGGTGATGCCATAGTGAATTTAGGGCAAAAGGACTTGCTGATAGAAACCCAAGGTAACTGGGGAGATGTAAGAACCGGAGACGGAGCCGCGGCTGCTAGATATATTGAAGCTAGGCTTTCCAAGTTTGCACTTGAGGTAGTCTTTAACCCCCAAACTACAGAATGGCAGCTTTCCTATGATGGAAGAAAAAAAGAACCGGTAACCCTTCCGGTTAAGTTTCCATTATTATTGGCTCAAGGAGTAGAAGGGATTGCAGTAGGCTTGAGCACAAAAATCCTTCCTCATAACTTCTGTGAGTTAATAGAAGGCTCCATCCAAATCCTGAAAGGAAGGAAAACGAATATTATTCCCGATTTCAATATGGGAGGCTATGCCGATTTTTCGGAGTACAATGAGGGCCTAAGAGGAGGTAAAGTTAAAGTCCGAGCTAAAATAGAAGAGGACGACAACAGAACCTTGTTAATCAAGGAAATCCCTTACGGAACCACCACCAATTCCCTGATTGAGTCGATCATTAAGGCCAATGACAAAGGGAAGATTAAGATCAAAAAAGTTGTCGACAACACCGCTAAGGATGTAGAGATAATGGTGCAACTGGCACCGGGGCAGTCGCCCAATATGACCATTGATGCTTTGTATGCCTTTACAGATTGTGAAGTAAGCATATCGCCAAATGCCTGCGTAATTATTGAAGACAAACCTGTTTTTATTTCCGTCAACAAGATATTGGAATACAATACTTTCCAAACAAAGGAATTGTTGAACCAGGAGTTGGAAATCAGGAAAAATGAATTGCTGGAGAAATTGCTCTTCTCTTCACTTGAAAAGATATTTATTGAAAACAGGATTTACCGGGACATTGAAGAGTGTGAAACCTGGGAAGCTGTTATCGAAACCATAGACAATGGTCTGGAGCCCTTTAAACCTGAATTTTACAGGGAAATCACCAAGGATGACATCATTCGTTTGACAGAAATTAAAATCAAACGTATTTCCAAGTTTGATACCTTCAAGGCAGATGAGCTGATGCGTAAACTGAATGAAGAGTTAGAGGAAGTGAACCATCACTTGGAAAACCTAACGGATTATGCCATACAGTATTACAGCAACCTATTGAAAAAATATGGCAAGGGTCGGGAAAGGAAAACAGAAGCCAGAACCTTTGATACCATTGCTGCCAATATAGTGGCAGCCAACAATGCCAAACTTTATGTGAATAGGGCCGATGGATTTGTAGGCTATGGCTTGAAAAAAGATGAATTTGTTTGTGAATGTTCAGACCTGGACGATATCATTATCTTCCGCAGAGATGGTGTTTGTATGGTTACCAAAATTCAAGACAAAGGATTTGTGGGTAAAGACATTATTCATGTGGCAGTCTTCAGAAAAGGGGATGAAAGGATGGTATACAACCTGATCTATTTGGATGGTGGTTCGGGAAGAACGATGATCAAGCGATTCCAGGTTTTAAGTGTAACCAGGGATAGAGAATACGTGCTGACCAAAGGCACCAAAGGGTCTAAAGTACTTTACTTTACAGCAAATGCCAATGGAGAAGCAGAAATTGTAACGGTATTCCTCACTGCCGGGGCCAAGGCAAGGGTGAAGGTGTTTGATTTTGATTTTAAAGATCTTGAAATCAAAGGCCGAGTGGCTAAAGGAAATATACTCACCAAATATCCGGTTAGAAAAATCCAACTTAAAATGGAAGGCGTGTCCACTTTAGGTGGTTTGGACATTTATTTTGATCCATCTGTAGGTAGGCTAAACACAGATGAAAGAGGGGATTTTGTCGGAAATTTCTTAGGGGAAGACAAAGTGCTGGTCTTTTATAAAGATGGAAGTTATGAATTGACCACCTTTGAACTGACCAACCGCTATGAACCGGAAAATATTTTATTGATTGAAAAATATGATCCGGAAAGCGTGGTGTCATCCATTTATTATGATGGTGTACATAAGATGTATTATGTGAAAAGGTTTGTGATCGAAACGTCTACTTTAAATAAGAAATTTAACTTTATCTCAGACCATAAGCAGTCCAAGCTTACGATTGTCTCAACAGAGAAACAGCCTCAGGTAAAAGTGAAGTTTAAGCTTGACAAAGAGGTGGAAGAAAAGGTTTATGACATGGATATGTTGATTGACGTAAAAGGATGGAAATCTGTAGGAAATCGATTAAGTAACCATAAAGTAATGAACATTTCTTTGTTGGAATCAGCCAAACCGGAAAAGAAAAAAGAGAACCCTGAAAAAGACAATGGTTCGGGAGAATCAAAAGATACTTCAGGAGAAGATGATGACAAAGAACAATTAGGCCTGTTTTAACCCAAGCCGTTATGGAGCAATTGGACAAGGATGAACTGGCTTTTTTAGCCTATCTTTCCCAGTATATCAGCCCACATAAAAAAGCTTTGATAGACAAAGTACTGGGAGAGAGAACCCGATACATTACGCTTGTATTAGAAAATATTTACAAACCTCACAATGCCTCAGCCGTTCTAAGAACGGCTGATTGCTTTGGTATACAGGATGTTCATGTCATTGAGGGGAGTAACAGTTATGACATCAATCCCTATGTTACCAGAGGAGCCGCTCAATGGGTAGACTTGCACAAATATGACGATGCATCGGGAAATGCAACGGAGGACTGTATCAAACAGCTCAAGCAAAAAGGTTATAAAGTTTTGGCCACCAGTCCCAGGGAAGGAAGTTTGCCGGTGAGTGATTTGTCAATAGATCAGCCACTTGCCTTAATTTTTGGCAATGAACATGAAGGGGTAAGCCAAGCGGCCATGGAAGCGGCAGACGGTTTGGTGCATATACCCATGAAAGGGTTTACTGAAAGTTTTAATATTTCAGTCAGCGCGGCCATTTGCTTGTACGCCCTTCAAGAAAAAGTAGCTGAGGAGTCAATTGACAATTATCCCTTAAAGGTAGATGAAAAGTTAAAGTTAAAGTACCGTTGGTACCAAGAAATTGTCAAGCATTCGGCAGCCCATAAACGGGCATTCTTTCAAAAAAGAAAATAAGGCCGGGTGTCTTTTATATGGGCCGGTTTGCGATTTAAGTTTTCAGGAAGGCAAAGTTTCTTTCCCCTAAGGCTTTTTTGACCGCATGGCTTTAATTTTAGTAATGGATTGATCCTCAGTAAATTTCTCGTATTCTACTGTTTCTCTACCGAAAAGCGCAACTTTTCCGTCTTTATTACTATGGATTCCAAAACCATACCTTTTCGTTAATGGAGAAGCCCTCAGGCATGCTTGACCTTTTGAAAAAAATTGGTTTTTCGCTTCGGGGTACTCCTCTTGGCTTAGGTCTTTGCGCAAGGCGTAAATAGCAAATAGCAACTCATCTGAAGTGAATTGGTAAGGTTGCTCACTAATCATTTCATATTGTAAGTTGGCAACTGATTTTTTATTTCCCTTGTGTGGAGGGACTTCCCCCATTTCTACCCGACAATCGGCTGCAACTTCAATAAAAGTGTTAAAGTAATTGGTGGAATGTCCTTTCATTTTTTAAAATGAGTAGCTGGTGAAAGCGGTTTATTCATGCGTTTACATAGCATTAAAACCATAAGATAAGAAGTTAAATCTAATCAATTTAAACGTTTCTATCTGTTTCAATCCAATTTTTCTAGTCAATTGTTGCTGCTGTTTTAGTTTTTAAATTAAAAACTTTTGTTGGAGCAAGAAAAGCAGCTGTTAGTTGGAAGCAATTGTTAGGGACTTTTTTAAGAAATATAATTTAAAATGTTTTTTTGATTTAAACGATTTTGGCTTGTATTTTGGGTAGAGCAGGTGGTTGGTTTATTGTTTAAAAAAAGTATAAGCAGGTGAAATAGATTGTTTTTCTTAATTACCGGGGTAAATGGTTTAGATAAGCAAGGGCTAATCTTTTTTTTTACCCCGTCGAATTTGCATATTTGCAGTTCATAAATCAGGAAAATGCTTTACTTTTGGAGCCTTGCGCTATAATCGTAAAAAAATCGCTGGTTTTGGCGAAGAATGAGTTTAAAAGCACCTGTTTGTAAAGGTGATTTATCATAAATAAAAGAATGCATGTCAAGTAGTGGTAATGAGATTAAAGTAAGATTTCCTGATCAATCTGTCAGGGTTTTTGAAAAGGGAGTAAACAGTTTAGAAATAGCATTGAGCATCAGTGAAGGTTTGGCCAGAAATGTTTTGGCAGCCAAAATCAATGGTGAGATTTGGGATGCTACCAGGCCAATCGACCAAGATGTAAGCATTGAGTTGCTTACTTGGAAAGATGAAGGTGGAAAATCTACTTTTTGGCATTCATCTGCCCACTTGTTGGCGGAGGCATTGGAAGCATTATATCCCGGTATAAAATTTGGAATAGGCCCACCTATTGAGAATGGGTTTTATTACGATGTAGATTTTGGAGACAAAACCCTTGAAGGGGCGGAGTTAGAAAAGATAGAAGCCAAAATGATTGAATTGGCTCGTCAAAAGAATGAATTTGTAAGAAAAGACATTTCCAAGAATGAGGCAATTGACTATTTTGAGGAGAAAGGGGATGAGTATAAACTAGACCTTCTGGACAGATTAGAAGACGGGACTATTACATTTTATGAGCAAGGCGGGTTTACAGACTTGTGTAGAGGACCTCATATTCCGCACACCGGTTTTGTTAAGGCCGTTAAATTGCTGAACATTGCCGGGGCCTATTGGAGAGGGGATGAGAAGAATAAAATGCTTACCCGTATTTATGGCATTACTTTTCCTAAGGCGAAGGAATTGAAAGAATACCTTCATATGCTTGAAGAAGCAAAGAAAAGGGACCATAGAAAACTTGGCAGGGAATTGGAATTGTTTACATTTTCAGAGAAAGTTGGCTTAGGCTTGCCTTTATGGTTGCCAAAAGGCACCCTATTGCGGGAGCGTTTGGTATCTTTTCTGAAAAAAGAACAAGATCATACTGGGTATCAGCAGGTAATCACTCCGCATATTGGACACAAGGCATTGTATGAAACATCCGGACATTATGAGAAATATGGTAAGGATTCATTTCAGCCAATAGCTACCCCACATGAAGGTGAGGAGTTTTTATTGAAACCAATGAACTGCCCACATCACTGTGAAATTTACAAACATAAGCCTCGGTCTTATAAGGATCTTCCGGTAAGGTATGCCGAGTTTGGCACCGTTTACCGGTATGAGCAAAGCGGTGAGTTGCACGGATTGACCAGGGTTCGTGGTTTTACCCAAGATGATGCCCATATATTCTGTAGACAAGATCAGGTAAAAGAAGAATTTATCAAGGTAATAGACTTGGTATTGTATGTTTTCAAGGCCTTGGGCTTTGACAATTACACCGCGCAAATTTCTTTGAGAGATCCTGAAAATATGGACAAGTATATTGGGGAAGAAGAAGCATGGAATAAAGCAGAGCAAGCCATCATAGAGGCTGCCGAAGAAAAAGGTCTCGACACTGTAACAGAAAAAGGTGAGGCGGCTTTTTATGGGCCGAAACTGGATTTTATGGTCAAAGATGCTTTGGGAAGAAGTTGGCAACTGGGAACCATACAGGTAGATTATCAGTTACCCCAACGGTTTGAATTGGAATATACCGGTTCAGACAACCAAAAACACAGGCCTGTAATGATTCATAGGGCGCCATTTGGATCTTTGGAACGATTTGTGGCGGTATTGATTGAACATTGTGCAGGCAACTTCCCACTTTGGCTGGCGCCGGAGCAATTGGTGATTTTGCCAATATCTGAAAAATATGCCGATTATGCCTCCAAGGTTAAGGCCTTACTGGCTGACAATGACATAACTGGTGAGATTGACAATAGAGATGAGAAGATTGGCCGTAAAATCAGGGATGCTGAAGTAAAAAAGATACCTTTTATGGTGATTGTAGGAGAAAAGGAGCAAGAAGAGAATAAAATATCGCTAAGAAAACATGGGGAAGGAGACATTGGCTCGTTTGAATTGAGCGCATTTGTGGACTACTTTCAGGGAATCATTAGGGAATCATTGAATAAATAACAGGAATATAATTTGTTGATTTTTAATATTTAAAAAATTATTAGATATTTGCAATCTGAAACTTTAAAAAACAACCATAACTATTTTGAGAGGAAAAAGAACTTATACTCCGAGACAAGAGGAACCATATAAAGTAAATTCAAAAATTAGGGCCCGAGAGGTCAGGGTTGTAGGAGATTTTGTAGAGGGAGGAAACGCGGTTATGGCGACTGACAAAGCAGTAGCATTGGCCGAGGAAAATGGACTTGATCTCGTTGAAATTTCTCCTTCCGCTGCACCGCCGGTATGTAAGGTGATCGATTATGCTAAGTTCAAATATGAACAAAAGAAAAAGCAGAAAGAGATCAAATCCAATGCAGCCAAAACTGTAGTGAAAGAAATTAGGTTTGGTCCCAACACTGATGATCATGATTTCGATTTTAAATTGAAACATGCCATCAACTTTCTAAAAGATGGTGCCAAAGTAAAGGCATATGTCCATTTTGTTGGTCGTACCATTGTTTTTAAGGAAAGAGGGGAAATGCTTCTATTGAAATTTGCTCAGGCCCTGGAAGACTATGGTCAGGTAGAGCAACTACCAAAAATGGAGGGGAAAAGAATGAACATATTTGTTTCTCCGAAAGCAGGTAAGAAATAATTCAACTAATATATATACGGTAATGCCAAAAGTTAAAACTAAATCAAGTGCTAAGAAAAGGTTCAAGCTTTCTGGGTCTGGAAAGATAAGAAGGAAGCATGCTTTCAAAAGCCACATTTTGACTAAAAAGTCTACCAAAAGGAAGAGAAATCTTACCAAAATGGGAGTCGTTCATGAGTCTGATGAGGGCAGAGTAAAAGCAATGCTTAGAATCTAATCAAAAATTATCAGGTTATTTAATTCACCAGGCCTTTGGTTTACAAGTCTTTTCAGAAACACTGAAAGCACCAAAAGTCAAAAACTAAAACAAAAATGCCAAGATCGGTCAATTCAGTAGCTTCAAGAGCTAGGAGAAAAAAAGTATTAAAAGCAACCAAAGGTTACTTCGGAAGAGGTAAAAACGTTTGGACTGTAGCAAAAAACAAGTATGAAAAAGGACTTCAATATGCTTACAGGGATAGAAAAGTAAAGAAAAGAGAATTCAGAGCACTTTGGATTCAAAGAATCAACGCTGGAGCCAGACAATATGGCATTAGCTACTCTCAATTTATGGGATTGCTTAAAAAGGCGGAGATTGATCTTAATAGAAAGGTACTTGCAGATCTTGCAATGAACCATCCGGTAGCTTTCAAAGCCATCGTTGAAAAAGTAAAATAAGCAGCTTTTAAGCTATAGTTAAAAACCCTCCTTGGAGGGTTTTTTTTTGCCTTTATTTTTCCTCAACTTATTATTTTCATCGATACACAACATGAAGTTAGGCGCAGGGAGTTTAAAACATGGTAAAGGGTATTGGGCACCCACCTTTGCTTTCCCATTCTGCTTAACATTGTTTAGGCGAAATCTATCTGAACGCCTAACATGAATTTAACCTTCGCCTAAAGCTTGTATTAATCAGACCTATATAAAAGCCTTATAATGAATAAGAATGTCTGATGAGGGATGTTTTATTGCAAAATAGCAAGGCTCCATTTAAAAGTAGGAGTAAAATAAAAATTTAAATACGTTTAAATTTTATAAACCTTTGCCATTGAAGCTAAAACCGGTATCCAAATTGATTCCCCAACTATCAAGTTTTAGAATCCGGCCTTAAAAAGGTTTATTTTTTGAAATTTTCCTTATATTACTCAGGGTTTACCTATCTTTTGCAAGTCATAAGGCTTATTGTATTTAATTAAGTCTTTGTTAATAAAATAAGAGGTGTTTTACCACATAGGGTATGCCAATACGAGGATTGTGTGATAGGTTTTAAGAGACAAAGGGCATAAAAAAAGGTCTCTAAATTGAAGAGACCTTTTAATTGGTAGCGAGGAGGGGAGTTGAACCCCTGACCTCAGGGTTATGAATCCTGCGCTCTAACCATCTGAGCTACCTCGCCAATTGGGAATGCAAATATGTGAGTATAATCCTTGAATTGCAAATCAAGTACCTAAAAAATAATGCACTTTTTACAACTAGAATAAAAAAAGCCATGGAGAAGATCAAATTTGTTTCAGATTATCAGATAAATAGCTCCAAAAAGATTATTTATCCATATTTAAGCACAGCAAGTGGATTGTCACAATGGTTTGCGGATGATGTAGTCATTAATGAGGATAAAGTTTATAATTTTATTTATGATGGCGAAGATCATCATGCGCGTGCAGTTATTATGCGGACCAATCACCATGTCAAATTTGAGTTTTTCGACCCCGAGGAGGAAGAAGAGGATTCAGATGCTGAGCATACCTTCATCGAATTTAAGCTGGATGAAAATGAACTAACCCAAACCATTTATCTGCGTGTAATAGAATATAGCGACGCCTTTGATGAGCAGGAGCAACAATCAATTTGGGAAGGCTTAATAGCTTCTCTCAAAGAGATTATTGGTGGATAAAATGGCTTTAAATTATCATTTTTAACATAATATGCTCAATTTTGTCTAGGGCTTAACCCTGCAGTTTAAATGCTAAGTAATCATGTGTTGCAAGTTGGTGAAATAAGCTTAAAAAAATAGTAGTAGCTTCTTCATCAGTTTTCGGTACCAATAGCGTTAAAACCTATACATACCTGAATGGCAATGAGCTGTTTTGTGTTTGCAATTGAAAAGTAAAAGCATTGAATGAAAAAATTAGATAAGCTAGTATTGGGGTCATTCCTCAGTCCTTTTCTGCTTACTTTTATCGTGGTAGACTTTATTTTGCTCACGGTGAATATGCTTAAATATTTTGATGAGATTTTTGGTAAGGACCTGCCTTTTATGGTCTATATGGAACTCATTGGTTATTTTGTAATAAGCATTTCTCCCATGGCCTTGCCTTTGGCGGTATTGCTTTCTTCTTTGATGACTTTTGGTAACCTGGGAGAGCATTTTGAATTAACAGCCATAAAGAGCAGTGGCATTTCCCTTAATCGTACCATGCTTCCTATAGGGGTATTTGTGGCCATTGTTACAGTATTGGCATTTTTGTCCAATAATTACATTGTCCCTCGTGTAAATCTCAAGACTTTTAGTTTGTTGTATGATATCAGGATGAAGTCTCCGGCATTTGATATCAAGGAAGGTGTTTTTTATAACGGAATACCGGGGTACAGTATCAAGGTGAATACCAAACTGGACGAAGTACGCCTCAAAGATGTATTGATCTATGACCATACTACAGGACAAGGCAATCTTCATGTCATTACTGCAGATTCAGGAAGGATGGAACCTTTTTTTAACGACCGGTATATTATGTTGACCCTTTATCATGGGAACAGTTACCAAGAAGGTACAGGAAGAAGAGGTGGGAGAAATGTTCCCCAAACTTTTAGCAGAACACAATTTGAAACCAATAAAATGGTTTTTAATCTGGATGCTTTCGAACTTGATCGGACGGATGAAAAACTTTGGTCCAACAGTAAATCCATTAAAAACATTAGTGAAATAAGGGTTGATTTAGACTCAATGGAAAGAGAAATCAATCATTTCCAATTTTTTAACTACGCCAATACTGAGGCGTCTTATAATTATTTTGGCAGATCCCGCAAGCTCAAGCCTCCCAAGGATGTCTTGGATAAAAAGCTAGAAAGCGACTCTTTGAAAAATTTAAGGTACCAGGCCGAAGAAGACCTACTTCAAAATGGAGCGGTCATAGATCGGGCAGGACAGGAAGTTTCCGAAGCAGCCCTTTCACCTACCACGGCAGCTGGGAAAAAAACCAATAGCGCAACTGCTGCTGATACAAGTGGTAGAGGGGCTCAGTCAGTGAAATTGGCAGAAAGAGCCAGCAGTAAGTCTTCAGCTGAGTTAAGTGACACCCTTGTCCAATCCAAAGACAGCTTAGACAAGGCGTTGGCGAACAATAAAAGTCCCGACATGCGGGAAATTAATAAAAAAAGTGCCTTGCAAACTGAGAAGCCGGAGATACAGGCCCTATCTCCCGATCAAGAAAAGCGCTTGGACTCCTTGTTATTAACGCCAAGATACCGACACTCTCGGGCTTCTGTAGGACTTACATCAGCAAGAAACATAAAAAACAATTTCACCAAGAATAAAACCCAAATCAATGAAGTGATGAGGCAATACAGGCATTTTACTGTTGCTTGGTATCAAAAGTATACCCAGTCATTGGCCTGTTTCGTAATGTTTATGATTGGGGCACCTTTGGGGGCTATTATCAAAAAAGGGGGGCTAGGAATGCCTGTTTTGTTGTCCATCATCTTTTTTATCATGTATTATATGTTGACCATCACCGGAGAGAAATGGGCGAAAGAAGGTTTGTCAGAGCCACTTTTTGGAACTTTCTTCTCCAATTTGGCATTGATTCCATTCGGTCTGTTCTTTTTAAAACAAGCTCGAAAAGATGCAAGATTATTTGAACCCGATTTTTACCAAGGAATTTGGGAAAAAATAGTTAAATTATACCAGAAATTGATCCCAAGAAAAAAGTTAAAAGAAGATGTTTTATAATTTGGAATAAAACAGCTACCTTTGGCTCTGTTTTAAAAAATTTAACATCATATTTGACTAAGCATGTATTTAGCGAAAGAAGAAAAAGTAGAACTATTCAAGAATCATGGTCGGTTGAAGTCAGAAAGTGATACAGGGTCTCCTGAGTCACAAATTGCCCTGTTTACTTACAGGATTAAGCATTTGACTGAACACTTAAAGACCAACAAAAAGGACCATTCAAGCAGAAAAGGTCTATTGAAATTGGTAGGTAAAAGAAGAAGTTTACTGAATTACCTTATTAAAATTGATATTGAGAGATACAGGAATGTAATTGCTGACCTTGGTATCCGTAAATAATAACTTGTAGGGTTCCTTTATTTGAGGGACCTTACTTTTTTACTTCCTTCTGTTATTAAGCCTTATTTTTAAAACTATACACTTTACATACTCAAAAGTATATGTTACCAAATACAATTTCAAAAACTATCACTCTTGAAGATGGTAGGGAAATAATCATAGAGACAGGTGCATTGGCCAAACAAGCTGATGGTGCTGTTGTAATTAAAATGGGCAAAGCTATACTACTAGCTACCGTAGTAACTAAGAAAGAAGCAGGTGAGGGGGTTGATTTTCTCCCTATGTCTGTTGATTACCAGGAAAAATTCGCTTCTTCAGGGAAAATACCTGGAGGTTTTTTGAAGAGGGAAGGCAGATTATCTGATTACGAAATATTAATTAGTAGAATGGTAGATAGGGCCATTAGGCCTATTTTTCCTGATGACTACCATGCAGATACCAACATAAGCATTACTTTGATGTCTTATGATGAAGACGTTTTACCTGACTGTCTTGCCGGACTCGCTGCTTCTGCAGCACTTGCTGTTTCTGATATTCCTTTCAATGGGCCTATCTCAGAAGTAAGGGTGGCAAAGATTGATGGCAATCTTTTTATTAATCCTACCCCTAAAGAATTAGAAAAGGCTTCTTTGGAGCTAATTGTAGCTGGTTCTGAAGAGTTCATCCTTATGGTAGAGGGTGAAGGAGATGAGGTTTCTGAAGATGAAATGGTTGAAGCCCTGCAATTTGCTCACGAGGAGATCAAAAAACATTGCAAGGTTCAAAAAGAACTGACCAAACTTGTTGGCAAAGAAGAAAAAAGAGCTTACAGCCATGAAGTAAATGACGAAGCACTTCATGCTAAAATAAAAGAGGAATTGTATGATAGTTTGTATGACGTGGTCAGCAGACAGATTCCTAACAAATCGGAGAGATCAGAACTAGTAAAGGCAATCAAAGAAAATTTTGTAGAAAGCCTTGGAGAAGATCACGAATACGATTTAAGTCTCGTTGGTAGGTATTTCGGCAAAGTTCACAAAGAAGCAGCCAGAAATTTCACCTTGAATGAGAAAAAGAGATTAGACGGCAGAGAGCCTGATGAAATTAGACCAATTTGGTCTGTGGTGGATTATTTGCCTTCAGCGCATGGGTCTGCAGTTTTTACTAGAGGAGAAACCCAATCCATTACCACTTGTACCTTAGGTACCAAGCTTGATGAGCAAATGGTAGATGGAGCCGTTTTGTCGGGATATAACAAATTCTTTTTACATTATAATTTCCCCGGTTTCAGTACCGGAGAAGTAAAACCTAATAGAGGACCGGGAAGAAGGGAAGTAGGTCATGGAAACCTTGCCATGCGTGCACTTAAGAAAGTATTGCCTGCCCCGGAAGACAATCCTTATACCATCCGTGTCGTTTCTGATATTTTGGAATCCAATGGTTCCTCATCTATGGCTACTGTATGTGCAGGATCGTTGGCCTTAATGGATGCCGGTATTGCTATCAAAAGCCCTGTTACAGGTATTGCAATGGGAATGATCTCTGATGCAGAGACAGGAAATTACACTATTTTGTCTGATATTTTGGGTGATGAAGATCACTTGGGAGATATGGACTTTAAAGTAACGGGAACCGCCAATGGAATCACGGCTTGCCAGATGGACCTTAAAGTAGAAGGTTTGGACTATGAAGTGTTGAAAGAAGCGCTTTATCAAGCAAGAAAAGGAAGGTTACATATTTTGGATGAAATCAATAAAACGTTATCGTCCGCAAGACCTGAATTCAAACCGCATACCCCAAGATCTTATAACATGCAGATTCCTAAGGAATTGATTGGTGCAGTTATCGGTCCCGGAGGAAAAGTTATTCAGGAAATTCAAAAAGATACAGGAGCCACTGTCATTATAGAAGAAGTGGATAATATAGGGAAAATCAATATTTTCTCAAATAACCAGGAGTCTATGGATGCTGCCATTGGCAGGATAAAAGCAATCGTTGCTCAGCCGGAAATAGGAGAAACTTATACCGGTAAAGTGAAGAATATCATGCCTTTTGGTGCTTTTATTGAGTTTATGCCTGGTAAAGATGGACTGTTGCATATTTCTGAAATCAAGTGGGAGAGACTGGAATCCATGGATGGTGTACTTGAATCTGGCGAGGAAATTGCAGTGAAGTTAATAGATGTAGATAAAAAGACAGGAAAATACAAATTGTCTAGAAAAGCATTATTGCCTAAACCTGAAAGAAAGGACAAATAAGCTGGAAGTTCTCTAAATTAATAGGTCATGAAATATAAAATGAACTATTTTTAAGGGAACATCTGTTATCAATGCGTTAAAAAATAATCAATAAAATTGAATGAGGCAGCTTAAAATCAGTAAACAGATTACCAACAGGGAAAGTCAATCTCTGGATAAATACCTTCAAGAGATAGGTAAGGTAGATTTATTGACAGCAGATGAAGAAGTGGTTTTGGCCAAAAGGATCCGTGAGGGTGACCAATTGGCCTTGGAAAAGTTAACCAAAGCCAACCTTAGATTTGTTGTCTCCGTTGCCAAACAATATCAAAACCAAGGCTTATCATTGGGAGATTTGATCAATGAGGGTAACCTAGGTTTGATTAAAGCCGCCCAGAGATTTGATGAAACCAGAGGTTTTAAATTTATATCCTATGCCGTATGGTGGATTCGTCAATCTATTCTTCAGGCTCTTGCTGAACAATCTAGGATTGTAAGGCTTCCACTGAATAGAGTGGGGTCTTTGAACAAGATCAGCAAGACATTTTCTGAGCTTGAACAAAAGTTTGAACGTGAACCATCACCGGAAGAGCTTGCAGAAGTTTTGGAAGTGACCGCAGGGGAAGTGGTGGATACCATGAAAATTTCCGGAAGGCATGTATCTATGGATGCTCCATTTGTTCAAGGAGAGGAAAACAGTTTGCTTGATGTTCTGGAAAACGACGGTGAAATCAAACCTGATGATGGTTTGATGAATGATTCCTTAAGGAAAGAAGTTCAAAGGGCCCTGTCTACGCTTACCCAAAGGGAAGCAGATGTAATTACCCTTTATTTTGGACTCAATGGCGAACATGCCATGACCCTAGAGGAAATAGGTGAGAAATTTAACCTTACCCGTGAAAGGGTGAGACAAATCAAAGAAAAAGCCATAAGGCGACTTAGGCATACCAGTAGAAGCAAAACTTTAAAGCCTTATCTGGGATAAATGTTAAAGCAAAGTTAGAAAAATTAGAAAGGGCACTTTGCCCTTTTTTTATATCCCACAAAAAAATCTCACTCGAGTAAACTTTTTTGTTTTGCTATGGTGTTAGTATTCGAAAGAATTTCATTTTGTGAGAAATATTGAACAATTGATAAAACAATGGACAAGGAAATAGAAAAAATAAAGGTCCTTATTATTGGATCAGGTCCGGCAGGCTATACTGCTGCTATCTATGCATCCCGAGCAGGGCTTTCGCCTGTAATGTATACAGGGGTTCAACCCGGTGGTCAGCTTACGATTACCAATGATGTAGAGAATTATCCTGGTTACCCTGATGGTGTCATGGGGCCCCAAATGATGGAAGATTTCAGAAAACAAGCGGAACGCTTTGGTACTGATGTGAGGTATGGGGTAGTGACAGGCATAGAGGCCGAGAAAAGACCTTTTAAGGTTACTGTGGATGAAGGAAAAACGCTTCTTGCAGAAACCGTAATTATTTCTACCGGTGCATCTGCAAAATGGCTGGGTATAGAAAGTGAAACCAGGCTTAACGGTAAAGGTGTATCTGCTTGTGCTGTTTGTGATGGTTTTTTCTTTAGAGGAAAAGATGTAGCCATCGTAGGCGGTGGAGATACCGCTTGTGAAGAAGCAAGTTATTTGGCCAATATATGCAATAAGGTTTATATGTTGGTGAGGAGAGATGAACTTCGGGCTTCACAAATCATGCAAAACAGGGTGATGAAAAACCCTAAAATTGAAATTCTTTGGAACCATGAAACGGTTGAGGTATTAGGTGATGAAGAGGTAACCGGTGCTAAAGTTAAAGACAGGATTACAGGTGAGGAGAAGGATTTAGCTGTGGAAGCTTTCTTTGTAGCCATTGGACATCAACCCAATACTGCTGTTTTTGAAAATCAGATTGATACGGATGAAAATGGTTATATACTTACCCAACCGGGAAGTACAAAAACCAATGTGCCCGGTGTATTTGCATGTGGAGATGCACAGGACCATGAATACCGTCAAGCAGTTACTGCTGCAGGAACAGGTTGTATGGCAGCATTGGACGCAGAAAGATTTTTGACTTCACAAGAATAGGTCTATAATTTATGCGTCTAAAAGAAAGGTGGCTCTTGGTTCTTCTTCTTTGGACGTCCGTAAGCTTTGGTAGTATCGCGCAAAATAAAAAGAGAGATAAACTTAACAATGGTGTAGTAGAACAAAATCTGGAGGTGCCATCAGGTGCCCTGATTTTTGATGCCGATCAATATCGCAGTGATTTGGAAAAGGCCACTGATGCTTTGATATTCAAGGATGGCCTTGACCTTAAAAAGCGATTGTCTCTTGTAAGTGAAAATAGCGATGCTTTTATCTGGGCACCCACACATGTGATGGTGGAAGTGGCAGAGAAAGTATTGATCGATAGTATTTGGATTACAGCTCATGAGTATTACGGACGCTGGGATAGTCATAAAATTAACAGTTATGATTTTGATCCAAGAGAGTTTAAAGATACTATTCCAGTGACATTGTATAATTCCTATTATGGTTCAGGTTGGAGTGCGCCATTAGAGAATACCAAAATCAATTCAGATTTTGGGCGGAGGCGCTACCGATGGCACCATGGGATTGATTTGAAATTAAAAACAGGTGACCCGATCAGGTCCGCATTTGATGGTATTGTTCGCATTACTTCCTATGAGCGGTATGGGTATGGGCATTATGTAGTGATTAGGCATAGAAATGGGCTTGAAACCATCTACGGACATCTTTCTAAGAAAGAAGTAAAGGTTGGTCAAGAAATCAGGGCCGGTGATATCATTGGTCTAGGAGGAAGCACGGGTAGGAGTACAGGGCCTCATTTGCATTTTGAGATTCGGTATCAGGGGCTGTCCATCAATCCTACCGAAATTTTCGATTTTGAAATTGGGAGAATAAAGTCGCCCATTTATACAATAACTGCCCAAAGTTTTGACCATGAAATTAAAATGCGGGAAGCTGTATATCACCGAATTAGGAGTGGAGATAATTTATCTGTCATTGCTCGGCGATACGGAGTTAGGGTAAGTCAGATTACCAGATTGAATGGAATTAGCACGCGAACTATTCTTAGAATAGGAAGGCGACTGCAAATACAATAAGAGTTTTAAAATTCATTTTAAAAGACAAAAATGAAATTGGATATTTTGGCCATCGCTGCTCATCCGGATGATATAGAGCTAGCTTGCAGTGGCACCTTGGCTTCCCATAGAGATATGGGGTATAAGGTCGGTATATTAGATCTTACTAAGGGAGAAATGGGCACCCGGGGCACCCCTGAGATTAGAATGCAGGAGGCAGATGCTTCAGCAGAAATTTTGGGACTTAGTGCCCGAGAAAATTTGGGCTTTAAGGACATCTACTTTAAAGATGATCTGGATCACCAAACAGCCATAGCTAAGGTGATTCGAAAATACAAGCCTGAAATTGTGCTTGCCAATGCTGTTAGAGACAGGCATCCCGATCATGGGAAAGGTGGAAGCTTGGCTTCTCATGCTTGTTTTATTAGTGGTTTGAGAAAATTAGAGACTACACTAGATGGTGTTCCTCAGGAAGTATGGCGACCAAAGTTTGTTTACCACTACATTCAAAACGAATTTATAGAACCGGATCTAGTTGTTGATATTTCAGAATATTGGGAGACCAAAAAGGAAAGTATACTTGCCTTTAAATCTCAGTTCCATAATCCAGATTCCAATGAACCGGAAAGCTTTATTTCCAGACCTGAATTTTTGGACTTTATAGAAGCCAGATCTCGTGAATTAGGACATAAGATCAATGTTAAATTCGGTGAAGGGTTTACTGTGGAAAGGGTTGCGGGGGTGAAAGATCTTTTCAACTTAATTTAACCCGGTGTTTTCCCCAACATGGAAAGTCCAATTGTTTTCCATGTTGGGGTGTTATTTTTTATTGCACTTTATTATTATGTTATTCCCATAGCTTTTAAGGTGCCAATCGCTCCATGCTCCATTTTGCCCCCTCTTCGAGCTTGTACAAAACCCTGTCATGCAATCGAGCAGGCCTGCCTTGCCAAAATTCAATGGTAGAAGGCATTAGTCGATACCCTCCCCAATGCTCGGGTCTTTCAATAGGTTCCGATTGGAACCTTTCTTCAACTTCCTGCTGTCTTGCTTCCAAGAAACTCCTGTTAGGAATAACCTCACTTTGTGGGCTTGTCCAGGCTCCTATTTGGCTTTGAATTGGCCTACTTTTAAAATATTCATCAGATTCTTCGGGGCTAGTTTTAGTAACCAGCCCTTCAATCCTTACTTGTCTTTCCAGTTCAGGCCAGAAAAATGTCAAGGAAGCATTGGGATTTTTGGATAGTTGCTGTCCTTTATGGCTGGAATAGTTCGTAAAAAAAACAAAACCTTCGTCAGCCCCTTTTAGCAAAACAATTCTGCCTGATGGATGACCATTTTCATTAACGGTACACAAGTGCATGGCTGTCGGTTCATTCACTTTTGCAGTGAGTGCTTCAGATAACCATACTTTGAATTGTTCCAAAGGGTTCTTATTTGTCTCATTTAAATTCAATTTCTTAGAAGAATATTCTATTCTTATATCTGCTAATTTCATTTTATGTTTATTTATAGCTGAAATTTAAGTTTGGAATACAAATATATTGGTTTTAAGATTTTTTGCTTTATATTAATGCCTCATATAAATCACAGTTGATGGTTGATAGGTCCAATATAAAGCCAAAATCAGGAAGTTTGTTGATATCTGAACCTTTTCTGCAAGATGAAAATTTTGTTAGGTCGGTGGTTCTTTTGTGCGAAAATAATGAACTGGGTTCCTTTGGTTTGGTATTGAATAAGTTGTCTATATTCAAATTAGACGAGCTCTTGGAAGGTTGTGAGCTTTTAGGTAAGGAGGTGTATGTGGGAGGTCCGGTGGAGCAAAATACACTTCATTTTATCTATTGTGGAGAGCAACTTTTGGAAGATAGTGTGGCATTAGGAGATCAACTGTGGTGGGGAGGCGATTTTAATGAATTGATGGACAAGTATAAGTCTGGCTTGCTGGATATTGCTAATTTTCGTTTCTTCTTGGGCTATTCAGGTTGGGAAGAAGGGCAATTGAGTGAGGAATTGCTTGAAAAAACATGGATAGTTTGTGACAATAGCCATACTAAAAAGATCTTTAAGGTAGCTCCGGATGAATTATGGCGAGTTATTTTAAAGAATATGGGGGGTGATTTCCAAGTATTAGCAAATTATCCGATTGACCCAAGACTAAATTAGCTCAAAATTGCTACTTTTGTTTAGTATGGATTGAATTACGCAGGAATATTTTAAATATTATGGATAACGAGAAAGAAATGTCTGAAAATGCAGACAAGGTTACTGAAGAATTGACGAATAGTCAAAAATCAGGAGAAGAAGCTTCTACCGAAAAGCAGGAAACACCAAGCAGTGATGTGACTGGTGAAAGTTCACCCACAACAGAGCAGGAGAATGTGGCTGACACTTCCGCAACGTCAAAAGTGACTGAGGAGGAAACAGTAGCTGAGGAACAAAAAGAAACCAAAGAAGAAACTTCTTCGGATAAAACCGAGGAACCTGTGACTTCAAATGAAACCAGCCCGGCAGCCAAAGAAGAATCGGAAGAAAGTGAAGAAGAGGAAGAGGAATTTGATTTTCATAATTATACCAAACCTCAGCTTATTAAAGTCCTTAAAGACTTTGTACATGAGCAGAATTTTGTTCGGAGAGATGGTTTGGTACAAGAAATTAAAAATCAATACGACGAATATTATTTAAAAGAGCAAGAGCAAGCCCTTGATCAATTCCTTAAAGATGGAGGGGAGAAAGATGGCTTTGTATATAGAGGTACAGATGAAGACCGTGAGTTTTTCGCTTCCTACCAATTATTTAAAGAGAGAAAACACCAGCAGTTCAAAGACCTTGAAAAATCCAAGGAAAAGAATGCCAATGATAAAAATCTAATTCTAGATCAACTAAGGGCCATTGTGGATGGGGAAGAAACCACCAACAGCATTGAGACCATTAAAAAGATCCAAGATGAATGGAAAAAAATAGGACCTGTTCCCCATAGTCAAAATAAAAACCTTTGGGCTTCCTATAATGCTTTAATGGATAGGTTTTATGACAACCGCAGTATCTATTTTGAGCTGAAAGAGCTAGATAGGAAGAAGAACCTGGACAGTAAATTAGACCTTTGTAGCAAAGCAGAAGCTTTATCCAAAGTAGAAGATGTAAAAGAAGCCATAAAAAGTTTGAATGACCTGCACGAAGAATTCAAACATATTGGCCCTGTACCTAGGGAAGATCAAGAAGCATTATGGCAACGTTTTAAAAGTGCTTCTGATGCTGTCTACAACAAACGCAAAGCGTATTATGACAGTCAGCGAGAAGTTTTCAAAGCCAATCAGGTACTGAAGGAGAAGTTAATTGAAAAATTAGAAGAGTTCAAGTCCTTCAAAGCTGAGAAAATTAGAGACTGGAATACAAAAACCAAAGAAATTCTTGCCCTTCAAAAAGAGTGGGAAGCCATTGGTCCCGTACCTAGAGAAGCAGGCAAGGAAATCAATAAAACTTTTTGGGGGTTGTTCAAGCAATTTTTCCACCACAAAAATTTATTCTTTAAGGAATTAGATGAAATAAGACAGCATAATAAGGAAAAGGCTGAGAAGCTAATTGAAAGTGCTGAGACTTATTTAGATAGTACAGATTGGAAGAATTCTTCCAATGAGTTAATTCAATTGCAGAAACAGTGGAAGGAATTGGGTCCCATGCCTGAAAAATTCCGTGATGATCTATACAATCGCTTTAAAAAGGCCTGTGACACTTTTTTCGACAATAGGAGAAATGCGAACAAAGAAAATAACAAGGCTTTCGAAGAAAATCTTGTGGCCAAGGAAAGGGTGTGTCAAGAGATTTTAGACGCAGCAAAGGATGAAGACCAAACAAGCTCAGAAAACCTCGAAAAGCTTATTCAACAATACAATGAAATAGGTTTTGTGCCAAGGAAGAGCATGAAGGATATTTCCAATAAATTCAATACAGCTGTAAACGAATATGTTTCCAAGCTAGAGCTTGAAGGGGAAAGCAAGGATGATTTTCTATTCAGACTTAACCTTAACAAACTTCAAGCAGACCCGAATAGCAATAAAGTTCTGAATAAAAAGGAGCACGGCATTCGCAGGCAGATCACCGATTTGGAAAACAACATTACTTTGTGGAGAAACAATTTGGAGTTTTTTGCGGCTTCAAAGACGGCCGACAAGCTGAAAGATCAATTTGAGGAGAAGATTGAGAAGGCAGAGCAAGAAGTGGATAAACTGAAAAAGAAACTTTCAATTATTAGAGAATTTTAATGCCTTCACTATGAGTAAAATAGGTATTTTGTTGGAAATTTCTTCTCAAAAGTTTTGATTTCATAGGAGTATAAAACTATATTTGCACTCGCAATCAGGGAAAAAGACTTCCTGATAACACTTTTAAAAGGGTGTATTTATAAAGAAGCCTCCTTAGCTCAGCTGGTAGAGCAACTGACTTGTAATCAGTAGGTCGTTGGTTCGATCCCGACAGGAGGCTCTTGATTATCAAGCCCTTACAGGATTTTTCTTGTAAGGGTTTTTTTATTTGCACGCCATTTGCACTCAAACCTCTATTTAGAGGACTTCATGGCCTAAAATAAAGACTCCTCGATCGAAGAAGTCTTAATTGAAATATTGTTGTTTAAGCTTTACTTTTCCTTAATACATCTTAGGTATATTCCGGGTAAATATAAACTTGGGTAAAAAGTTTTTTCAGAACTTTTTGATATGTGGATGTTAGAGTTTTCATAAATATCAGATATGACAACAAGGATAATATCGTCGTTTGAATCAAAACTCGATGTCCAAAAAGAAGCAATTATACCTTTCGAATCAAAATATCCGGATAAGAATCTTTCTCCTCCCGGAAGTGCATTAAACCCACTTTCATTAGTTCCGTTTTCACCTAACCAATAGGATGTACTTTTAAGTTTTATTCCTGCGTTGTCAATTCCGCCATTAAATTCAAAAAGTTTATCCCAATCTTCAATTTTTGGGATTCGCCAACCCTGTGGGGCTAAGCCTCTAGGGTCAGTAATTGCATAATAATTATATATTTTACCATAAACTTCTCCATTCTCTTCTAAATCGTCATAATATGACCATGCTGGCAATTTATTTATATACGCATATTCCCAGTCACTCTGATTTTTTGAATGAAATATTTCATCTCCGTTTCTAAAAGTACCAATATCAAGATTTTTTTTCATCCATATTTGATCTCCTATTTGGATGGCATTTGATGGTAATTTATCTGGCTGTTCTGGTAGTTGTTCTTCACTACAACCAAGGAATGCAAAAAAGATAAAAGCTAATATTTTTTTATTCATAGCAATGGATTCAAAGTAAAACTAAAAATTAAAGATAAGCTATATTGTTTTATCCGCTTGATTTTAAGTTGATAAATTCAAAAAACTAAGCCCACTCAATCCCGGAAATTGAATAACCAAATACCCGGCTTATCAATTCTCTTTTTTGTTCTTGTTTGGTTTTTTCCTCCTCATTATAATAAACCCATTCCTTCGGAGATATAGCGCTACCATTTCTAAGTAAGTAATCCATTTCCTCCCTTGTAATGGATTTCTCAAGATAAGCCTTTACAATTTGCTCTTTTTCATTCCGGGAAACTGCCATTCAATCTGATTAAAGGGTTGATAATACCCATTTTTTCAAGGGCATCTACATAAATAAACAATGGACTTTTTTTTATTTGGCTAAAGTAAAACACAGGAATTTCTTGTCTTTCAAAATCCCTCTTTAAACATTCTTTAGCCTCCACCTTTCCAATAATACCTTTGTGAAGTGCTTTTAATACTTCTTTTCTAAAATTGAAATTATGGTCTTTTTTCATTTCTTACAGTGTTTTTTCAAATCAGGTAATTTATTCATTAGTTATTCTATCAATTAAAATATCCAATTCCTCGTCTGACATACTATCAAAATTAAGTTCTTGACTGTGTGTGGTGCTTTGAAGTTTTGGCAACAAATACGGCAATAAATCAGAAAGGAATTTTAATCTGTCTTTTGCTTCCAGTGCTTCCAAGTCTTCTTGGATAGTTTGATAGTTGTTATCAAACAGACTTTGGATTAAATCCCTCATTTGGGTATTAATTTTGTTTTTTGCACCCTTTGGTCTACCCGGATTGCCTTTTTTAAATTTCCCCATATTACCCGTATTTATACCGTAATTTACGATAATTTAGTTAATTAATATCCGTATTTTGCTCGGTACCTTTTAAGAAGCTCTTTGTTTTCAAGTATTGCTCCGCTTGGAATCTCACAATCTCTAATCTTGTCTTTAAGGCTTGATTCCTTTTTATTTTCTTCTCTAATACCTTGGATAACTTTTTTAATCTGTTTTCTAATATTGTCAAATTGTTCATTGTTTATATTAGTTATTTTCTCATCACGTATAAAAGGTTTTTGAATGCCTTCATTTTGTTCATTTCGTTCATTTTTTGGTTTCCAGTCTTTTAATATGATATAGTCAGCTAAATCCAAGCCCATTTCTTTTTCCTCGATTTTAGCCCTACTTTCAAAATAATCAGAGACCTTAAATTTGCATGGTATTTCGTCCTGTATTTTGTTTACCTCATTAGTCCAAAGGTTGAAACAGGTTTCATTATCTCCCGGCTTTGAAAGGTCAGGAAAAAGAAAAACATTTCTATTTCTTAAGTTTTGGAATTTATATTTATTTAGACCGCTCTTTCCTCCACTTGCTAACCACACTAATTTTGGAAAAACTAGGCTTGCAATGATGGCTGTCTTTTCACTTTCTACTATTCCCACATCTTTTGTTGGATAGGTTTCTAGTAAATGAGATCCATAGAAGCAAAGCTTCAAATTGTATTCTTTTTGTTTTAGTCTGGAATGCGCCCAGGAAAAGAAATTTAGGCGTTTCCCTGTGGAGGGGTTGTAAAGCATTATTTTACCTCCTCTTACCTTTTGGTGTTCGTCTATATACCAAAACACATTTGCTCCATTACGGGCTAAAGAAGTCCCTATTTTGTAGTGTTTAACAGCTTCCATAGTAGAAGCTTCACCAAAGATTGATTTTAGAAAGGAAAAAAAATTATTTTTTTTATAACCTTTCAAGGTGGCATTCATTAATTCAGGGTCAAAATAAGAAATGGGTTTGGCATTAGGTGTCGAAATAAACTTCGATGGACTATCTCCTAAATATTTATTCTTGCCCATTTCAGGTGTATATGTTTTATTGCATGAATGACAATAGCCTTTATCGACATACCCGACAAAAGGAGAAAATTTTCCATCCTTATTTGATTTACCACAAGGGCAATTTCTCACCCTAAATCTTTTTTTATCAAAATATAGAGGCTTCATTTTTATTCAGTGAAATGTAAACTTGTATACCATCGCTTTCTCTCCTCACCTGAATTTTCAGTGATTCCAATCGCTTTTTGAAGTTAGGTTTTGACAGTACCCTGTTTCCTTCATCAAATGCAAACTGTTTGTATTCTGGATAGAGTTCTTTGAGTAAGATCTTCTTCTGCAGGTCTGGTAAATATTCATTTTCTTCAATAAAACGTTTTACCGTGTCAGATTCAGTTCTAAATTCATTTAAGGCTTTATCAATGGAGGGGCTTTCTGAAAATTTTCGATTTTCTACTATTCTTCTAAGTCCATCTAATACCCAGTTGAAAACACCCGGTAATTCATCTTTAATTATCTCATTAGCAAGTTCTTTATTTTGCTCTTTTTCCGGTATTCTCACTTCAAAAGGAATGATTATAAATCGCCTGAAAAAAGCATTTGTAAACTCTACATCTTTTGGTAGCTCGTTTGTATTAAAAATCAATTTGGCATAATCCTCAATTATGAAAGGGTCTTTATATGGCAACCTCGCTTCCATCGGTTCGCCTGAGGCCAAGGATTTGAATTTTGAACTTTCCAGTTTGCCACTTATCTCTGTGGCATAATTCGCAAGCTTGTCTGCGATTTGCGCTCTGTAGTAACCATTTGAATCTGTTAGGCTTTGTAAGGTGTATTCACTTGTATTTTGATTGCCTAACAAAGCTTTAATGATATCGTATAAAACAGATTTTCCATTAGCACCTCCACCGTAAAGGAATAGGGCTTTTTCCAATTTTAATTGACTGGCAGGTATAAAAATATATCCCAGAAATTCGGCCAAAACTTTTTGCTTATCCTCCTCTGGTAAAACTCTATTTAAATAATTCTCGAATTTAGGTGCCTCCGCTTTTGCATCATAAGAGAAGGGGAGTTGGTAACGCATAAAATCAACCGGATCGAATGACCTTAAAATAGGCTTATTTGATATTTCAAATGTGCCATTATTTAGATTTATGAGAACCTTATCCTTTGGCTTATTTGGGGCTGGTAAATACCCTGTTGCAGTAAATTGTTTGTAAAGCTTTTCTCTAAATAGGAAATATTCCGCTGTAAATTTGCCTACTCCCATTTTTTCAGAGGCTTCACCTAAAAACTTTTCAAATTCTTTCTTGTCAATGCTTTTCCAAAATTCCCCATTATACAGGTAAATAAAATCACGGTTAATGCAAAGCCCAAATTTTTTCCTTTTAGCCATTTTTTGGATTTCATTAACCGATATTATAAGGAGGTGCTTTTCCATTAACTTCATAGAATTGATTTCCGCTTTTAGTAGTTTCAATTCCTCCTCCTTACCTTTGAAGTCTTCCTTATTTTTATTTTTTGGATTTCCGCAATAATCAAATAATGCTTTAACCCTGTTATTCAGTTCGGTAAGTTTGGGGAATGCTTTTTCTAAATAGTTTACTTTTTCTAGGCATTCCATAAGTTCCTTTAGAACTTCTTTATGCAACTTTGTTTGTGCCTCCTTTTTGATTTCCTTTAAATGGTCTTCAAATCCTTTTTTATTTATTATGTTCATTTTTCACCCCTCCTTTCATCCTCTGAAATTTTATCATACTCTCCACTTTCGAGGTAACCCATTAACATTTTATCTAGTATAGAATAAAAAAGGTCATTTATTCCATAAACTTCTACTGGACAAATAATAGTGCCTATTTCAAAATCATTGTCCCATAATGAAATATTTACCATGCTATTTCCAATCATTGAGGCCTTTAAAGTGATCTCTCTTTTTTTTGTATCTTTGCTTTGTCGAGTAGCTTTGACACTTGAGGGGGTAGTTTTTGAATTTTTATTCATGGCTTCCTCCTCTGTTTTTACGTTTGGAAATGATTTTTTGCGCTTCCTCCTCCACACTAAAGGCTCTTTTATTTCCACCCTTTATCCATTCGATTAGGTCATTTTTGGAAAAATACAATCGCCCCGCCTTCTTATTGTAAGGGATAATTCCCTTGGATACATAAGAGTAAAGAGTCTGCTTTTGAACGTGTAGAAATTCAGATGTTTCTTGGATTGTGAATAGTTGATCACCACCTGTTTCAGTGGATGATTTCAAGATTAAAGATTTAATTTCCTTTGTCTCTTGCTTAAACTCTTGCCTAAGCTTTTCGAATATTGAGACCATACCCTTTGGGATGGAATCAAAATTGATTTGATTTTCTTTCATTTTTTTCGATCTTTTCGGTTAAGAATGATCGAATTTGAAAAATTAATCATTTAGGAATTTTCAGGAATTTTCAGGAATGAATAAAAACACCCAATAGATAGGTAAAATCCAATGAAATGAATTTAAAAAAATTTATTAAAAGAATTTTCAGGAATTTAGTTTAAAATCCTTCTTTATAAGCTTGATCTCTTTTCCCTCTCCTCTTTGAAATTGCTTAAATTGATTTGCAGTATTTGGATTATTTCTAATATTAAAGAATTCACAAAAAGCCAATCCTACTTTTTTATGGTCTATATTATCATTGATTGAATTTCCTTTCAATGAAATATAAAGGTTTGCTAATAACCTTTTTCCACTTCCATAAATACTACCTCTTTTGGCAATTAATTCATAATTCTTATCCCATAATCCTAAATCTAAACCTTTTCGTAAAAAGTCCTCTTTGGTCATTTTGGGATTATTAAGCCAAATTGATTCTAAAATATTGAAGCTACTCTCTACTTCTAATATGTCATTTGCATACTCATAGCAATAATCGATAGGTAATCGATCAAAATTTTCAGTCCAATCTAAGAGGGTTTTTTCAATTATACCGATTAAATCTTTTCTATAATGATCGGGACTAAAATTAACCCAGTATAATGTTTCTTTTAACCATAAATTAGGGTCTCCACCACTTTGCCTATATTGGTCAAAAAGATCTCTTAAGTAAGACACTACGGATTTTTCTGTAAAACTATCATCCTTCAAAACTAATTGAAGGCTTCCTAGATCAAAATAATAAAATTGGCTTAAATGAGTATCGGTTATTTCAAGCTCTGGATAGTTTTCAAATAATTCATAAACAGTCATTTCTTTACCATCAACCATAGTAAAATATTCAAAATTGAATAGAAGGCCATAAAGAGGAAGATAATCTTTAACTTTCATCTAGGTAGCTTTGAATAAATGAAGGGAATGAATAAAATGTACCCTTCTAAAAACCTTTTATTTTCGCATAAAGTCAGTTATATCCTCCAATATCTCCTTTTTGGTTTTATCTTCAAAACCTGCAAAGTAGTTTTTAGTAGTTTTAAGGTCGGAATGTCCCAAAGCTTCGCTTACAAATTCCAAGCTTGCTTTTTTTCTTACTGCTGTTGTGGCAAAGGAATGCCGAGCCCAATAGGTAGAAATATTTTCATTTAATCCGTTTGCCTTAGCTAGCTTTTTAATATGCTGGTTTACATATCGAATGAAGTTCAATTTTGCTAAATGCTGTTTTTCTGCATTGTCATTTTCCAATAGGATAGGGAAAACAAATTTATTTGGTTCTTTCTCATTGGTGCCATACTTTTCAATGAAAGACTTTGCAAAGTCAGTTAAGGGCACTTGGATAGGCTTTGTGTTTGCCTTTTTGGTTCGCTTGGTTTTCTCTCTTACAAATTCGATTTGACCATCATACAAATTTCTCCATTTGAGGTGGAGAATATCCTTCATATTC
Organism: Cyclobacterium sp. 1_MG-2023; assembly: GCF_030546805.1. Classification (GTDB taxonomy): domain Bacteria; phylum Bacteroidota; class Bacteroidia; order Cytophagales; family Cyclobacteriaceae; genus Cyclobacterium. Next base: position 46,506 of record NZ_JAUOPC010000004.1, read on the forward strand.
ATACCATTGCACACAAAAGAAAAAAACCAAAAATCCTTTGCCTTTTCTTGCTCCGGGGTTTGGGCTTTAGCTTGAAATAGGGTTTGGAGTTCATTTGAATCAAAAGCCTTTTTGGTATTGGTAGAGGCTGGTATCTCATAACGCTTGGATCCGAAAGGATAAATTTCCCGGTCTATGGCTTTCGCCTCGATCGCCCGGTTAAATATTACCCGGAGGCCTCTAAGATAAATTCCAACCGTGGTAAGTGATTTTTCCTTTTTTTCAGTCATCCAAAGTTCAAAGTCATTAAGAAATTTGACAGTGATGTTTTGAAACAATAGCTTCTTAGGCTCCTTTCCGGTCATATCCTTAATATAAGCTTTCAAGGCCTTCATGCTTAACTCATAACTTGAAGCTGTAGAAATACGATTGTAATCCCTTAACTCTTGGATATAGCTTTCATAATGATAAAAGGAATCGAGTAATTCCCCTGAGGTAATCGAAAGGGATTTTTCAAACCCTTCAAAAGTGAATGAAATTAAAAATTTTGCTTTATTCGAATAAAGATTTTTCAACTCTTCTAAGTCCTCCTTTATTTCGGTTTCCTCTTTTTTAAATCGCTGTCCTTTTTCAGGATAAAATATCTTATTGAAAATTTTTTCGCTAAGATCGAAATCAGTTGTATAAAGTCTGGCTTTTTTAGTGGAGGTGTCATAAACCCGGATTTTCACCGGATAGGATCCATTTTCTTTTTTGCGCCTAGTGTCAAGGTATAAATTGACCTTAACCGGATCTTTGGCCTTGTCTTTTTTTCGTGTCATGTCAAAGTAGCTTTGAACAAAGATAATCATTTGCACACCATTTGCACAAAAATGTATCCATATTTACATAAAAATACCATAGTCAAAAGCATAGTTTAATGCTTTAAATACCTAAAAATCAATAAATAAGGATAGTATTCGATAAGTATAAAAGTAGTGTTATTTCTGACTTGTAATCAGTAGGTCGTTGGTTCGATCCCGACAGGAGGCTCTTAAAATTTAAGCACTTGCAGGATACATCTTGCAAGTGCTTTTTTTTGAGGTAGTTATTTTATATCCGGATAGTAAAAGAAGAAGAGAAGCAAAATTATCAAAAAAATAAATAGGGAAGGCTACATATAAATTATTAATTGGACTAGTTAATTTATCGTTCTCCCAATATTTTTTAAGGATAAGTCTTTCCATGTAAAAGGGGTGTGGTTAGTTATTTTTGTTTATGCTCCTTTTGTTTTATAGATGGAATTAGGATTGGTTTTATTTTTTGTAATTTATGCAATTAATTCAGGCAGAATTAGGAGTTGACCTCATAATATATGCTAAAGGATTCAGTTTGAGTCTTGTGATAATACCGAACAAATTGTTCATGTATGGGGTATAAGCTCCTTTAATATTTTTGCCTTCAAAGAAATGTTTGAATGGCTTAAAAGGTAAAAGCCTTTATTGATATGCTATAGAACCTTGATAAAGTCATTTGAAGATTGAGAGGGATATTTTGATTACATTTCAGCAGCCTTCTAGCGAGAGTAGGAAGATCCTTCAGATGGAAAGATAAAAATAAAGAAGGAAGGTTTTCAAATAAAGAATTCAATAAATTAGGAACAATAATCGATTTAAAACACTACAGATTTTTACCCGATAAGCGAATGTTAAGAAATATTATAAAATTAATTAGCTGTATTTCTATCGGACTAGTCATCTGCTGTAAAGAAAAAGGTACTGTTGAAAGCGAAGCATTTTCTGTGGAACTGGAAACCATTGCCAAAGGTAATGAAAAAGAATACACTTGGACACATGCACGCTCTGCTGTAATACCCTCCGATAAGCCAAAGGTGCTTACCACTATGTCACAAACACTCAAAGAGGGCTCAGATGTTTATCATGACTTGTATCAAGTGATAAGCCAAGACATGGGCCAAACCTGGTCTGAGCCTGAAGCAATACCCTCTTTGACAATAATTGAACAAGATAGTGGCTATCGATCTGTAGTGGATATGTGGCCTCAATGGCATTCCTCTACAAATAAGGTTTTAAATATAGGTACCTCTCCTTTTTATTCTAACGAAAGGACACATGACGGTTGGAAAAAAAAGGTGGTGTATGCCTGTTTTGATCCGGAAACCGAAAAATGGAGTTCTCCTAAATTTTTGAAACTACCGGAATTGGACCATGATGGAATGCTTTTAATGGCACCTGCAGCAGGCAGTGCCCAATGGTTGGAGTTGCCCAATGGAGATATTCTTTTACCTGTGTTTTATTTTAAGCTTACCGAGGAACAGGCTTATTCAGCTTTGAATAATCCAGATGAGGCTTTTAGTATAGGTAGTTTGATGAAAAGTGATGATTTTGGTTTTAGCAGCACAGTAGTTCGATGTACGTTTGATGGTGAAAATTTAATTTATAAAGCGCATGGTGATGAATTAATACTTAAACAGGGTAGGGGGATCTATGAACCATCCATTACCTCTTTTAAGGGAGAATATTATTTAACCATGCGTAGTGACAAAAGTGCTTATGTTGCTAAAAGCAAAGATGGATTGCATTTTAGTTCTCTTAAGGAATGGACCTTTGACGATGAGTCTATTTTGGGGAGTTATAACACCCAGCAACATTGGGTGAGGCATAGTGATGCCTTATACTTGGTGTACACCAGACGAGGTGCAGATAATGATGAGGTTTTTCGCCATAGGGCACCTCTTTTTATGGCAGAGGTGGATGTTAATAACCTTCAAGTTATACGGTCTACTGAACGTGAGATGGTTCCCAATAGAGGAGTTGCTTTAGGTAATTTTGGCATCATGGAAGTCAATCAAAATGAGACCTGGATCACTGTAGCCGAATACATGAGGGGAGAAGAGAACGTAGTTGCTGATAATAGTGTTTTCACTGCCAAAATCAAGTGGAAGCGTCCAAATTTGAATTCAAAACAATAATCAAAGATTTAATTAATACTAAGAGAATTGTAGAGTTTCCTACTACTATTTATTATGAGATGATAAGAACAAAATTTTTTAATAAATACAAACCCAAAGTAATTAGTAACTACAATACAAGTAGTGAATTGAACGGTGTTTGTAAGTGTTTTAAGTATCATAAAATTACCCATTAATGTTTATCCATATAACATTGAAAACTGAATCAACTCGGTGGATTGTTAGACTTTCAACGATAAGCAAATGATATTTCTTCAACTCTTTGGCTGATTTTGATGTCGATTTAGTTAAAATCTAATTCAGCTGTAAGAAGAATAAGGGAGTGATCAGGAAAATAATCTCTTGTATTTTTTACATTACTTTGACCAAAACCTAGTTCCATTGGTTAGGTACTTAGTTGATTTTTCTTTTATCGTTCAAAGCCACTTGCTAGAATTTAAAATTAGGCTTGCTGCCAAATCTCTCGTAGTATTTTTTTGAAAAATAGGAAGAATGTTTAAACCCAACCTCGAGAACAAGTTGTTTTAAGGAGTGAACCTGCCTATTTTCTAGTAGCATTTTAGCTTTCTGTAATTTAACTTCTGTTATAAGTTCATTAGGGGATAAACCTGTTTCACTTTTTATTTTTCTAAATAAAGAACTTGATGAAAGATTAAAATGCTCGGCAAGATCAGTTTGATTGATTTTACTTTTTCCGGATTGTTCAAAAATATATGCCTGTAATTTATCAATCCAATTGTTAGAATCATTTTGGGAGGGGTCTATTTTTTCCTCTAGTTGATACCTTGTACGTTTGTTGTTATTTATTAATGCATTATTTATCCGTATGATCAATTCTTCCTCTTCAAAAGGTTTAAGTAAATAATCGTCGATACCAAGTCTTAAAGTAGATAATTTGATTTGGTTATCTGCCCTCGCAGTAAGCATCAAAATTGGAGCAGTATGTTGTAGGGATTTAAGTTTTGAAATGAATTCTAATCCATTCATATTTGGCATCATATAATCTGTAATGATAAAATCTACGGCTTGACTCTTTATTATTTTCAAGGCTTCATGGCCATCCCCGGCTTCCAGGCATTCGTATTTACATAGTAAATCTTTAAGGTAGAGTCGCATATCATAAGCATCATCGACCAATAAAATTTTAACTTTTTTATTAGTAGAAGAAAAACGTTCCAATAGCTCAAGTTTGCTTATTTCGCTATTTTTAACACGATCTCTTTCCTTGATTTTCTCAACCTTAGGAAGGTGTATAACAAAAGTGCTCCCAACTGAAGGTTTGCTGGAAACCCTAATTGTTCCTCCAATTTTTGTAATTATCTCTTTGCTGAAAGCCAGTCCAACACCACTTCCACCTGATTTATTGAAAGAGTTGTTTGATTGATAAAATCGATTAAATATTAATTCTAAATCATTCTTTTCTATACCTATGCCATCATCCTCCACACCAAAGATTATTGAGGTTTGGTTTTCCTTTAAGAATAGGGTCACTTTCCCTTTCTTTTCTGTATATTTTAAGGCATTCAATAGAATGTTATTAAGTGCCCGTTCCAGATATAGCTTATCACCCAAAACGAATTTTGGTGAGGTACTTGTATTTACCTTAAATGTTATTTGCTTTTGCTTAAATAAAGGTTCAAAAGAGGTAGCTATTTTCTTCAATAAATCAGTCAAGTTTATTGGATGTAAGCTCATGCTGAAATTGGTATCCTGCATTTTGGCTAAATCGATTACATCATCTACTAATTTTTTTATTTTATCAGCTTGGTTATTGAGCTGGGTCACGACGGACTGTATTTGAGCATCATTTAATTCGGAGTTGTATTTTTTAAGTTTATTGATTTGACCTTTGATAAGTGTCAAAGGGGTACGGACCTCATGAGAGACATTGATAAAAAACTGCGACTGCTGCTCGTTAATATCGGCTATATTTTTTCGCTCTATTTCTAAAGCAATTTCACTTTTAAGATTTTCTTGTTTGAAATAGTAAACCAAAACAAATACAATTGCGAAAACCATGAAGATGAAACGATCAGGGCCGAAATAATTTTGTGGATAATGGAGAAAAAAAATATTGGGTATTATAAAAAGAACAAGGGACAATACAAATGAGGAAAAAATATAAAAACGATTGTTGGTAAACAAGAGTACAAAGGCAGGAGCTAAAAGGTATCCGGCTTCTAACATTTTACCTGATATAATGAAATTGGAGAACATAAAATTGCTAAAGTAAACCAAGAAAAAAAATAGGGCAATTGCCATTTTATTTCGGCTTATCCACTGAAGGTACAATACAAGTGAAATGCCTGCAAAATTGGCTAGATGGGTAAAGATATAAACAGGTGGCTTATTGGGTTCAAAAATTTCAGCAATAATTGAAGCCATTTCGATTAATATCCAAAATCCACAAAAGATATTCAAGAGCTTTATTTGCTTTTGTTTTTCTCTAGGTTTGTCAGGATCAAACCCGATCAATGAGATTGCTTTATAAAGGTTTAACCAATGTTGTCGAATTGTATTCAATTGAATTTAGGTGTTGAGTTATTGACCATTTTCCATTTAAAAATAGTTATTATAAAATTTTTCCAGCCGGTTTGATCGCAATAAATCAATACCAAACCTCCTCAAAGGTTAATTTGACCGGTTGATTACCCAAATTGACCTGTTAGTGATTCGGTTTGATTGATTTTTGACCTTTTCCTGATTTACTTTTAGGTGCGTTATTCCCATTATACTGCTTATAAATACCTAATAATATTTGGTTAAAAATTAGAAAGGAGGGTTGATAGTTCTCTTTTGTCTTGAATGTCTTTATTAAAATAATTACCATGAAAACTCAACTTATTCTCATTGTATTAATAGTATTCTCTTGTTCTTTTTCTTTGGCTCAGACTTCTGCTGAAATGGCTGATATAGCGATACAAGGTATTGCAAGAGATGACAATAATACGGCTAAAGCAAATGCCCAAATTTCCCTTACTTTCGAGTTTTTTTATTTTGATAGCAATAATGGAAATGCTAAAGTTGAAGTTGGGGCTCCACAAACAGTAAGCCTAAATACTGATGCTTTTGGTGTATTTTCCCATGTTATAAGTCCTGCTGCTACCAATAATTCCATATTTGCTAATCAGCAAATCTATTTAAAAATTACTGAGGGGAATGTTCTTGTGTCAGAGGAAAAACTAAAGCACGTTCCTTATGCAATAGCAGCTAATAACGGGGTGCCGACCGGAGCTATCATGCCTTTTGTTGGGGCTACAGCTCCAATTGGTTGGGTGCTGTGCGATGGACAATCTCTAACAAATATCAATGGGGCTGAAAATCTCATTGCTTTACTGGGGAGTACCAATGCACCAGATTTGAGGGCTATGTTTTTAAGAGGGGTAGGGGTCAACGCTGATGCCCAGTTTGCCGATAATAGAAGGGATGGTGGTGTAAATTCCACACAGCAAGATTCCAACATGGCGCACAACCACAGCGTGGATTTAACTACTTCTAATAATGGTGAACACTCACATCCCTTAAAGTTAATGAACAGGAAGTTTGTTAATGATGGTAATAGCGGTTCAACAGCGTTTAATATACAAGCCCAGGATGGAGGGGTATCTACAGTAAAAACCGATTTAAGTGGGATACATACCCATGCTGTTTCCGGAAATACGTCTTCTGAAGGAACTGAATCTCGTCCTATAAACTATGGGGTGAACTACATCATCAAATTATAATTTCAGGGGGATGAGAAAATTATTTCTTACACTGATATTGAGTATGTTGATTTCCTTCCTTTATGCACAACAGGAGGAAGGAGCCAAGGAAGTTACTGTCTCACAAGCCATACAAAATGAAGGTTTTACAATTCAGGTAGGGCTGCCTTTTTTAGGAACATCCAATAACACTACTCCAACAGATTTACGTTTTCCATGGGATGTACTTTACCTGTATGGTACTTTTGCAGAAGAATCTTTTAGTGTTTCCAAAGGTTATTTTGGTGATAAGATTTTGATAGAATGGCGACTTAGAAATAATATTAACAACATTACAAACATCAAAATTTTACGTAGAGAACTTGGAAGTAATGAAAATTTTCAACCAATAGCTGATATTACCCCACAGCCCTCCGGTACCTATGAAGACAAGTACGTGGATGGAGGAAAACTGTATGAATATAAAGTGTTGGCTGAAAATGTAATGGAGGATGAAGAGCTTTATACCAATTATATCACAGGTATAGGGTTTAGAAATCCTACTGCGGTCATTACCGGAAATGTTAATTTTGAAGGTGGAAATCCGGTGAAAAACGTAACGGTAGTTGCCGAATCGAGTGGGAGTTCCATAAGCTATGGGAGTAGTGTGAAAATCCCTTCTAACGCTAAGCTTGAGATCAATAAATTAAATAAACCAATTGATTCGTTGGCTACTTTACAGGCTTGGGTAAAACCGGACATCAATAGTCCTTATACTGATGATAATGGGAGCCCGATCAGGCTGTTTAGACTAACTGAGGCAAACGGTAATAACATAGATGTTAATGTCAGAGTAAAAATATTGGCAAACGAATTGGAAGTTAAAATAAAAGAGAGTTTGTTCCTTATCAAAAATGTATTTCCTTCTGGAGATATCGATGCCCGAGGTGATGATATTATGGTCCCTGTAGCTAATTTCAATGATTACTTTACTCATTTTTCGATACAGTTGAGGGATGGAATGGCTCCATCCCTCTTTATCAATGGCCGCCCAATGACAAAGGAGTACCGGGATGCTGTACATAAAGCACGAGCCGAGATAGACCAAAATATAAATACTCCATCTTTAGAGATTTTCGAGACTACAAGTCTTATTAATTTTCAACAAGGGCAGGCTGTTTGGAACAAGGTCAGAATAGGTGGTGGAAAAACAGCTCTGATTGATGAAATTCGCTTATGGAATCGCATAGAAACAGCCGCTGATATCCGAACAGATTATAAAAGGTATATCAGTGGTGACGATCCGGGTTTGATAGTCTATTTAAGCGCCAACGAAAATCAAGGGGGATATGCCTATGATGCTTCACGAGAAGACTATACATATAATAGAAATCACGGTAAATTAGAAAATATCACTTTTGTATCTGGACCTGGTGCAATCCCATCTGCTAGTCAATTGGGAATCTTAGGGGTAACCGATGAAAATGGCAATTATCAGATTAATTCCATTCCCTACTCCGGAACAGGAGAATCATTTAAAATTACCCCTGTTTATGGACAACACAAGTTTGAACCCAATCAACAACTGGTCTTTTTAGGTCAGGGCTCAGAGGTGGTAAATAAAATTGATTTTATCGATAAGTCCTCCTTTATCTTTAAAGGAAAAATATTGTACGATACCAGAAAGGTGTTCCCTTCCTACGTAGAGGTAAATGGTGGAAATTTGTCCGGATTGAATGATGGAGATGAATATGTTACAGGTCCCGGAATTATCGATGAAAACTATAATCGATATAAGAAGCTTACAGGAGCAAATGCAGGCACTTATAATAAAGGTGAATATTGGATTAATTATTATGATGAGAACGACTCTACCAATTTTCGACTGGAACGCTATGCCAGTATTCCAGTCTCCGGAGCTACTATCTACATTGATGGACAAATCGTAATTGATGAAAACAATACACCTGTACTGTCGGATGAAGCCGGTAATTTTGAAATTAGTGTACCTATTGGAAATCATTTTATACGGGTTGAAAAAAATGGTCACTCCTTTTCTTACAATGGTAGATTTCCTGCTGAAACCGGTACTTTTAAAGAATTTTTTGAAGATGCTCAGGAGCCGGTGGTATTTATTGATGAGACCAGAGTAACTGCGGTTGGACGTGTAGTTGGTGGAGCAGTGGAAGCAAGTAAGCCAATAGGATTTGGTGAAAATGGGCTTTATGTAATCAACGATACAATTGAAAATTTTAAGCCCATTCCTTTGGTTGTTAGTTCGAAAAATAATATAGGGGTGGCTAGTTTTGCGTTTCAGTATGATCCACCAGGTGCCGGAGGTGTCACCGATTACACAAAATTTAACTTTAAAACGAATAGCGAATCCGGCGAGTATCGTGTTGAAGTGATGCCATTGAATTATGAAATTGAAGGGGGAGATATACCAGGCTTAACAATTTCCAGTAATGAGAGCATTAATTCAGCTATAATTGGAACATCAAATGAAAGTATAAATTTTTCAAGTATTCCACCGCTTTTAACTCCGGAGTTTATTCTTCCAAACAATGATATTTTGGAAGGGGTACCCTATCATTTTGAAAAAAGCTTTGTGTACCGTTCTACGCCAGTATTGCGTGTCATCGACCAAACTTCAACAGATTCACTACAGTTTTTTAATGCAGATAGTAGTGAGTACTTTATAAGCACTGAAGGGGTAACCCACCCGGCAGACACTAGTAAAGAGGTATTGATTTATGAGCAGGCAGCAGGTTATGCCATAACCCTATCCACATTTGAAAGATACGTGAACATGGATGGAGACAGTATAATTGAAGATGTTGTGCCAATTATAGATGGGGAATTAAAAATCAATAATAATTTAGCAATTTTAGGCTCTGAAGAGATCGAAAAGGATACAGTAGACAATAGTATTTCCTATTATTCGTTTCAAGGGGGTGTTCCCAATACTACGTTCCCACATACACGCAGTTTGGATATACAGTATGTTATTGGGGGGATTTCTTATCCGGCAGAAAATTATATTCCTGACGGGATTATACTAGGAGGGGCTCCTGATGGGACTTCTGCTCCACCCCTTACAGTAGCTCCTGAAATCCCGGATATTATTCTCCGAGACCCTCCCGGATCCAACAGTTTTGCATCCATAGAGGCAGGTCAAACCTTAAGTTTTACCACAGAATCCATGTCCACCTTATCCGGAGGGCTTTCTCAAACCTTAAAATTAATGATGGGAGGAGCTGTTACCTTTGTTGGGGGAGTTCCGGGAGCCTCGATTGAGGTGAAAACAGAAGTGGTCAATGACCTTACCGGCAATATAACGCTAGAAACTTCTTCTTCAGATGCTTTAAGTTTAACAAAAACCTATACGTTTAATCAAACCATTTCGACCAGTGATGACCCGGAATTTGTGGGCGCTGATGGGGATTTGTATATAGGGAACGCTAGTAATTATGCCATAGGATCTTATGATGACTTTAAAGCTGACATTGCACCGATTGGAGATCCGAACAATAATTATAGGTTGACCAATGCAAATGGTGATGACATTTATTTAAATAAGCAAAAAGCTATATATATAAATACTAAACCGACCAATACCTTTTTTGTATACTCTCAAAAGTACATAATTAACGATTTAATGCCTCAATATGAGTTGATTGCAGAAAATCTCAGAAATCATATTCCTGTAGAAGGCGCCAATAGTTTGTTTTGGTACGAAGAACAAATCAGGTTGTGGCGTAAGATTATTCTTGAAAATGAACGAAAGAAATATTTGGCTTTAAATGAATCTGAATCGTTGATAAAAGCTGCTGATGATTATTTAGATATTTATATGTCTGATTTAGAGAATGAATTAAATCGTTCAGATGTTGGTGATCCTTACCAAGCGTTATTGAAGGAAAAACTTGACCTTGCCGCTAGCAATAAATCATTGGTAAACTCCCAATCATCCGGTAATATTTCATTTGATTCGGGTGTAGGCGAAGTAAGTAGGAGTGTAGAAACAGAGCTTATTAATTCCTCTTCTTTGGCTTATAATATTGAGTTGGAAGAAAGCTTGCAATATGATATAGGATTTGAAATTAATGATGCGTTAGGCCTTGTTTCTACCACTGTCTTTTCCTTGGCTCAGGATTTTAGTGCAGGTATCACCAAAGAAGAAGCTGAAACTACGACCTTTAAATATACCTTGAAGGACAATGATCCTGCAAACATTTTGAGTATTGATGTTTTTAATCTATTTGATGGTAACGGACCGGTTTTCACAACTGTTGGAGGTAGAACATCTTGCCCATATGAGGGCAAAGAGTTGTCTCATTTTTATAATCATTCCTCCTATGATCCTGCTAACCCCATTGTTGCTCTGGCAGAGGCGGATAGGGAAACCTTAAGCAATGCAACTCAAAAGGCAGAAGATCCTCAAATTACCGTAGAGGTTGCAGAAATATTTAATATTCCGGAAAGCAATACCGCAGAATTTCATCTGTCTTTTCAAAATTTAGCAGATGCAACTAGTGATAATGCAAATTTTAATTACTTTGAGTTAATAATCGACAATATAACAAATCCTAATGCACCTGATATCAATGTATCGCCCAATGGAACCGTAATATTTGTCCCATACGGACAAACTGTAGATTATACCTTGACATTGGATAAGAAAATTGCAGATGTCTACGATTATGAAAATATAAGAGTGGTTTTACAATCACTTTGTGATCCTGTAAACGTTTTTGATGACGTTTTAATATCGGCCCATTTTATTCCAACCTGTTCTCAAGTAAAGGTAAGTGCACCTCGGGATAATTGGGTTTACAATATAGATGCAGCTTATGATAATCATTCGGAACTTTCAAAGCCCTTGTTGATTACCTTATCAGATTATAATCAGACATTTGATAACTTCAAAAAGATAGATTTAGAATACCGTTTAGCAACATCGCCAAACTGGACACGCCTGTATACCTACTACAATACGGAGGCATTTTACGATGAGGCTGTCGGGAATGGGGAAACGGAAATTGCGTTGATTGAAACACCAAACATTAATTTTCCTTTTGATATTGCAGGACTTCAGTTACAAGATGGAGTTTACGAAATAAGAGCAAGAAGTATATGTGAAAATGGTACAGTATATATTTCTGACGTAATTTCTGGAACAGTTAATTTAGTAGCCCCAAGGCAATTTGGTACACCATTTCCTATAGATGGTATTTTAGGGGTGGGAGAAGACCTCCGGGTAAAATTCAACGAAAATATGTATTTCAATAGTGCAGTAAGCACCATTGAGATAAAAGGACAATCCAACCAACTGCCAATTGATCATAGTGTTTCTTTGTATTTTGAGGGAGATAGTAACACGGTAACTATTGAAAGCCCAAGGTTAGTGTCGGGTGATTTGACCCTTGAGTTCTGGATGAATAATTCCACTACAGAAAGCACAGCTACAATTGTTGAACAAAAAGACGGGTTAACCATCAATTTGGAGGACCATGAGATATTTGTAACCCTTGGGGATATCACAGCCCATGGAACTATCGCAAATGACGAATTATTTCATCACTATACATTTTCGCATAACAATGAATTGGGAACGCTAAGTATATATGAGGATGATAGGGAAATAGGTGGGGGTGCCGGCTCGGCAAACACAGCATTTACAAATAACAACCCCTTAATTATTGGTGGAAATTCTTTCATTGGAAACATTCATGATCTCCGGTTGTGGTCAGTATCAAAAACTTTGAGCGATGCATATGCCGGGATGTATAGCAAGCTCCAAGGGAAAGAGGCTAATTTGGTAGGTTATTGGCCGCTGAACGAGGGACGTGGAGAGCTTGCTAATGATCTTGCACGTTTTAAACATGCATTAGTGAAAGCGGAATGGGATATTAAGCCTAAAGGGACTGCTTATTCCTTTAGTAATGGGCAATACTTGGCCTTGGATAATGTTGGTTTTGTTCAGTTGACCAATGAAATGGATGCAACTATTTCCTTTTGGATCAAAACAGAAACTCCGCAAGAGGCAACTATTTTCTCAAATGGAAGAGGAATAGGTGATGGCACACTAGAAGGAAAGGATCCGATCCAGTCCAACGGTTTTGCGAACAAATGGTCGATCAATATGAATACGTCCGGAGCTTTGTATTTGGCCAGTGAAGAAAATACCTATGTGTTAACCGCTGCAAGTGTCGCTGATAATTCTTGGCACCACATCACACTATTATTCAATCGAAATGGTGCTCTAAGAACCTACGTGGATGCCCAACAAGTATCCTCCAATCCAATGACTAATATAGGTGGGTTTTCCGGGGATAAGGTTTGGATAGGAGCGAGAGGATTTAGAGATCTAGGGAATAAAGAAACAGTGGACCGTTTTTTTACTGGGAAAATCGATGAATTCCGTCTTTGGAATACCCTTAGGAATGTTGATCAAATTTCTAGAGATAGGTACCATGAAATTGATGTGGAAAGTATTGGCCTATTACTTTATGCCAGAATGAATGCACCTAACACTGCAACTGATAAGGGGGCACTATATTACCACGTTGTCAGTGGTGGAGAAATGAGCACTTCCTATGGTACGATGAATGCCGGTGCTGTTAATTTTTCAAATGATGTTCCTGCCATAAAGCCTGAAAGAAACCTAATCAAATTTCAGGTGAATCATGTGATCAATGAAGATGAAATGATTTTGGAACCTGTGATTTCAGATTGGGCAGTGGTAGAAGGACAGGTATTAGACATTACCGTTCATCGAATGTTTGATGCTTCTGATAATATGCAACAATCCCCAATAACCTGGACAGCTTTTATACAAAAAAATGAGATGAATTGGTTTGTAGACGGCCACAACGATGTTGTTGACCTTACCAAAATTGGTGAAGAAGCTACATTTTTTGAAATAAGCATCTTAAACAAAGGGGGGCGAACCCAGCCCTTTGCGATTTCTGGCATTCCAAGTTGGTTATCTTTGAGCAGTTCTTCGGGAACATTGTTGCCGGATAGTAAGGTAGTGATAACAGCTAGTGTTGATGAAGGTCTGGCAACAGGAGAATACATAGAAGACCTATATCTACAAACTGATTTCGGGTTAGACGAGAAACTACAATTGAAACTTAGGGTCTTAGCAGAAGATCCTGATTGGGTCATAGATCCGAATAGTTTTAATTATAGTATGAATATTGTCGGTCGAGTTAGCATAGATGGTGTTTATTCTGATGACATTTATGATAAAGTTTCAGCTTTCTCTAATGGTGAGCTAAGGGGCGTAGCGGACATGGTTTGGGATGAGGCCTATCAGGAATACTTTGTGTTTTTAACGGTCTATAGTGATTCGGCTTACAGTGATTTAATTAATTTTAAAATATGGGATGCTTCAAAAGGACAAGTTGTTCAGGCAACTTTAGATGAGAAGTTGACGGTTACTTTTAATGAAAACACCATAATAGGCACTCAGACTAATACCTCAATGTTTGAAAATTCAGGGGTTGTAGAGCAAATAATACAATTGAATCAAGGATGGACATGGTTGTCTCTAAATGTTGAGGATCAAAATTTTTCAAATTTAAATGTCTTAACAGAAGGAATGGTTTTAGAAACGTCGGACAGGCTAATGAGCAATAGCCCCTCGAAATTAGAAACCTACTTTAAAAATAAGAATTCTCCTGAATCCAGTTCATGGAATGGTGAAATAAGTGAGCATGGTGGTTTATCTACTTCTTACATGTATAAAGCGAAGTTTAATAATCGACAGGATTTAATTCTTTCCGGTTCTTCTGTCAATTTAGATTCATGGAGTTTTCCTATCAAGCTCAATTGGAATTGGTTACCCTATCCTTTAAAAAACAATGTTGCATTGAATGAAGGCCTGTCATCTTTCGATGCTCATGAAGGGGATGTTATTAAGTCTCAAAATCAATTTGCCATATATGATGAGGTAAATGGTTGGAGTGGTACTTTAAATTATTTAGAAGCCAATAAAGGTTATATGCTGCGATCTAGTCAAGAGCAAATATTCACCTACCCTAGGTTTTTATGGGATTTCTCTAATTCCCGAATGTCGAATCTTGAGATTCAAACACCGGAGGAAGTGATATCGGCTGAATTTGCTAGATTTTCGGCCAATATGAATGCAGTAGTGTTGTTACCCGAAGGCTACCACGAACTGTTTGCAATTGATGATAAGGGTGATTTAAGAGGAAAAGCAGTAAACCACGTGATTGGGAATCAAAATTTAAGTTTTATTACTGTTTTTGGGGAGACCAATAAGGAGTTAACCTTCTATATAGGTGATGGTGAGCGCATGATTCCTACCCACAAAACTTTCCATTTCACTGCAAACAATGTGCTTGGAACGGTAGAAAATCCGGTAGTATTAGGGAATGAAATATTGGGTGGAATTAAAATTTTCCCCAGCCCTTTCAAAGAGGAATTGCAGATAAAGCTAATTTCCAATCAGGATGATTTTATCAATATCCAATTGTTTAATACGTTTGGTCAATTGGTAAATACTTATGGGAAAAGTATAAATAAAGGAATTAATACACTCATACTTAACCCCGATGTGGGGAGTGGGCTTTATATTCTGAAGATTAAATTCAAGAACACATTCCTACCTTATACTTTTAAGGTTATAAAAGAATAGATGATGAAAGGATCAATTATTAGGCTGGCAATACTCTTTTTTATCTGTACAAATGGTTATGGGCAAGAGCCTGAATGGGTGGTAGAGGAAAATAACTTCGAATATACCATGTCATTTGTCTCATTCTTAAATATTGACGGTCTTAATTTAAATAGTACGAGCGATAAAGTTGGTGCATTTGTAAATGGAGAATGTAGAGGTACTACCAATTTGATTTATGTGAAAAGCAAAGACAGGTATTATGCGTATTTTAATGTGTTTTCTAATACCCTAGGTGAAACCATCCATTTTAAGGTTTATGATTCTGAGAAAAATCAAGTAACAGATATATCCGAAACAGTAAAATTTGAAACCAATGCCTTACGCGGTAATTTATCGCAGGCTTTCAGTATTGCAAGTCCTGCGCTAAATAATGAAGCGCAAATACTTGACTTTAGTTTTAAGGATATTGAAGTAGTGAATAAAACTGAAAATGACCAAGAGATGGTTCTTTATCTTAATAATGGGGTTAATCCCACCTTACTAAAAGGTGTTTTTGAATTAAGTGATGGTAGTAAATTATTCCATAGAGGTCAACAACTAATCTCGGGTACGAGTGTGCTGGATTTCTCAAGTCCTGTATACCTGGATGTTTTATCACAGGATGAATCAATGAAAAAGCAATGGGTTATAAGTGTACGTTATACCACAAGATCAAGCAGTATAAAAATATACAAAAAGGATGCTGTTTGTTACAATGGAGGAGCCATCAAAGTTGTATCGGATCTAAATGGAGGGGAAATTATTTTATTTAAAGACCAGATTGAATATGCAAAATTGCCTATTGTCAATGGGGAGGTGCTTTTTACGGATTTACTGGCCGGCGATTATCTATTGAAAACGGGTGATCTTGAAAAAAACGTAGAAATAATTTTAAAAGAGTGAGTAATGAAAATTGCAAGAAATATATTTATACTAATTTTTTTGACCATTTATTGTGTCAGCTGTATTAAGGAGGACAATACAGGTCTTTTAGGGAATGAAGAAAGGTATCACCCAATTGGAATTAAATTTGTTTATGAAGATGGAACTGAAGTGCTAGATTCAGATTGTATTTCTCCCGATATTAAATACGCCGTTCAGATCGAAGTTACAACAAACAATAACCGCAATACAAACGCTTCAAAAATCGAGTATACCATAAATGGGTCACCTTACAGTATGTCGTTTATAGAGGAAGGGGTAAAAAGTAATCCGGTGACACTGGTAAATGGCAAAAATATTGCAGAATTAGTGAAAACAGCCGTATCTACAGAATTGACTTACGTTGAACAAGGTGATTTTCAATTGATAGAATGAGAAGGAAGAAGGCCTTTTTTCTAAGTTTCTTCGATTAATTAAAGACTTTTAAAAATGTAAACCAGTATATTGAATCTGGGTAATGATTTAGAGGAATTCCGTACTATTGGTTGCGAAATGGATTTAGTTTTAAATTTAACCCGAAATATCAATGTCGTTTAGTTAAGGTTTATAAGTTATAAAATTACTGGGTCTGGCAGTATACCTTTTAATTCTAGGAACTGACCTATTGGGCCGTACTATTTCAAGTTGAAGCAACAGTTTGAAAGCATAATCAGATATTTTTCCAATGATTTTGTCCATTCCTTGTTTGAGTTGATCAATTATAGATTTGGTTTTACGATACGCTTGGGTTCTGTTGATCTGATAAGTGTTTTTCCGTTTTTTATTACAGTAGTCAATCCCTTTTTTGGTAAGTGTTTTACTGAGGATGTTGCTCAAGTTGGCCCTGAGAATGATTCTATTAAAATCCTGGAGAACGGCCCTGGCCGTCTTTCCGCTCAGGTTTTCAAGTTCCGCCCTGGTTTTGAGTAGCTTGAAAGACTCTTCAACAGGCCATCTTTTCCTGTAAAGCTCACGTATTTCCTTGACAGGGTACTTCCAATGGTCAACTAGGTTGGTTATCAATATATGGTCTTCTCCTGATGCAATCGGTACCCGTACGAGCCTTAATTTGAGTGCCTCAGTAGGAATATTCCTTTCTCTACACCTGTTTAAGGCCTCTTTGGAAGGGGATACCTCTATGATCTGCTGTTTTTGGGTAGATGCTAAAAATGCTTTTGCATGTTTCCATCTGTTTGCCTTTACCCTGATGACAAAGGATTTCTGTTGCTGAACCAATGTGGACATGAGCCAAAAGGCCGCATAAGCCCTATCCATTATAAGCAGGTCGCCCTGCCCTAGACAGGGAAGATGACTTTCACACAGAGCAAGTTCACTTGTCCTGTAATGTTTGATCTTGGCATCTATACTGATTTGGTTGAGTACATCGTAGGCTAGGGAAACACGGGCTAACACTACTTTTCTCCCGTTTTCAGTCCGGGTTTCGAAATGGCCAAAACCTTTTGCCAATTCTTTGCTGTAAGGAAGCTGCAAAGTACTGCCGTCGATACCTATAAGCCGAAAACCTTTCCATTTACGAATATGGCTGGCTTTTTTATAATAAAAAGAACATTGTTGTTCATTGAGCCATGTAAACACCTTGGGGTTTAGTTTGGATCGTTGCTGACTGAATGCTCCTTTGGAATAGCTGACCGATTTGTCGGAAAAAAAATTATCAAGTTCTTGCTGAACACTCGATTTACCCAGGCCCAACATGAAGTAGATAAGATCTGTAAAACCCAAACACCGCTGACGAACAAACGCTGTGTTAGTCGTACGGAACCTATCGCGTGTTAATCCATTTTCTATATTGTTTTTTAATAGTTTTAAAAAGTCCTTCGAAAAGGAAAAGGACTTGATTGTTGTTAGATTATTTTCAAAAAAACTACGCTCCCTTTTCTTTCCTAAAAATAATAAAAATTCCTTAACTAAACGACATTGCCCGAAATATGCAATAGACAATCTATTACGTGCTGAAATCGCTTCAAAATCAGCCACTTCGTTGCTGTTTTCAATTTCACCATAGCGGTGCTATGCTAAAATCTCCAAACAGCCTGATTTTCTTGCGATTGCAACACTTCCCGTAAACACGGGACAGGCTATCACGAATCCTATTACATAATCCGAGTTTAAAATGGTTATAATATTGAATTTACTTACAATTATTCGATAAATTCATGTTTTAGTTATTTTTACAATTGCCTAAATAAACAGTTGTGAAGATTAATCCATATAGATTTAAACTCCTTATGCCCAAGTATTTAATTGCGTTTGTAATAAGTGTCTTTTTCGTAAACTTTATATTAATAAAACCTGCTAATGTCTTTGCAATGACTGGGCAGGCATCAGTCAACCCCAATGACTTCGATGGTACAGATACAGAGCGGATTTTACAGGCCATTCAAAAAGCCAAAAACACTTCGAATTTGGTACGTATACCAAGGGTTAATGCCAATGGTACCAACATTTGGATGATCGATAGTGCCATTTTATTACCAAGCAATCTCACGCTAATTTTAGACAATTGTACCCTTCAACTATCAAATTCCAGCAGGGACAATATGTTTAGATCCGATAACGTGGGATTAGGAATAACTAACCCTGAATGGAATGAAAATATAAATATATATGGGATAGGGAAAGCCATTTTGAAGGGGGCAAGCAATCCTAGGTCTACTGGAGACGGAGCAAGAATGCTGACATTGAATCCAAAGGAAGAGCAGGATAAAGGGAATTGGAGAGTTAGCTATGGCACAGATGCGGGTAACCCTGAGATGAAACAAAAAGGCGACTGGAGAAACATAATGATGTTAATCGGCTATGTAAAAAACTTTACAATTAAAAATGTAAGGTTTGAAAACACCCATGGCTGGACCATAAGTTTTGAGCGCACTATAGGTGCCGAACTATCTGACCTAACCATTTTCAATGAGGAATTTGTAAGGGTCAATGGAGAACAGCATATGGTGTCTAATAAAGATGGGATCAATTTGAGGCAAGGCTGTAAAAATTTTAGAATTGACAATATTTCCGGAGTCACCGGAGATGATTTTATAGCACTATCCAATCTCGATACAGCCCCTGAACTTGTTAAAAAAAATGGGGACATTACTGACAGTATGGTAACAGCCAGTAGGTGGTATGGACCAGAAGATGATATAGAACAGGTAGTGATCACCAATATTTCCTGTGAAAATAGGTATCGCGCCATTGCTATTAGGGCTAGTGATCAGGCCGGAATTCACCATGTTTATATCAATGGAGTGGTTTTTAAAGCCAACGAGGGTCGTCATGATGCCATCCTCATCGGAGGTAGGGGATATGGGGAGGAATCTCTGCCAGGAAAAATTAATTCTATCCATGCCATGAATATTATAGGAAATGGTCAATCCCTTGTTAGAATTCAAGCACAAGTTGCAGATTGCCATTTTATGAATGGAATGTACTCCGGTGAAAATGCTACTGCCACGCTTTACGAAATCGACTCTTTGACTACTTCAAATGTCACCCAAAATAATTGGATCAAAGTGAAATATTAAATTAATGTTCTTTAATTCCTATACCAAAATTTCAATAAATAAAAATAACAACTTAGCTTTAGAAGCTAATGGTATTTTAGGAAGGGGTTTTTCAATAATCAAGTTGGGATTGTTGTTTATGCTTAAGTTTCTTGAAAGATTTTGGTAACGTAAACTATTTGGCTTTTAGCCAATATTTTTATAATCCAAATAGAAAAAGTTAATAGATAAATATCACAAAATAACATAAAAAATGACTGTAATTAAAGATTCTAGATCTCTGGTAATGTTGATTTGCCTTGGGCTCATGCTCTTCACAAATAAGGTTTTTTCTCAAAATGAGGCCAATCCTTCCTTATTGGAGATAAATCCACCGGAAGGCCCTTCAGGTGATAGGGTAAAAGCGATAGTAGGCCTTCGACTTATCGATGGTTTAGGCGGACCTGTTAGTGAAAATATTACAGTGGTGGTCAAAGGAAACAGAATTGTTGAAATTGGACCGGAAAATAGCGTTAGTATACCTCAGGGTGCAGAAGTTACAGAAGGGAAAGGAATGAGCCTTTTACCGGGACTAATTGATGCTCATTTCCATAGTGCCAATAATAACAAATCTCTAAGTAACCTACTTAGGAATGGTGTAACTACCATGAGAGATCCCGGTCATCCCATCAGGTTTTATCAGGCACAGCATTTTGCTACTACCCAAATGCCCAGAGTTTATGTGACCGGTGCACACCTTGATGGTTACCCGGGAGTATATGTTCAACAGGCCACTTTAGTGAAAGATGCAGATCATATCAGGTCCCAAATTGGGGAGTATGTTGAGAATGGAGCATCCGGGATAAAAATTTATTTTAGACTTCCTTTAAAGTACATAGAAACAGTGGTTAAAACAGCTGATTTTCATAAGATACCTGTAGTGGCCCACTTGGAATTGGTAGATGCTGACGATGCAATTTTAGCAGGTTTAAAAGGGATTGAACATGTCACTTCTTTTGGTACTTCTATTGCTGACCCAAAAGATGCAGAAGAATTCAGGAATTCAGTTCAGGAAGACAGCAATAACCGTAGGGCAGGAAGGTATCAGTTGTGGTCAAAAATAGATTTATCTTCTGACCGAGTGAAAGAGGTACTTGCTTTGGCTGCCAAAAACAATGTAGTATTGTCACCGACTCTTGCCACATTTGAAAAGCAATTTGGTGACGATGGCGTGAAAGAATATGAGGCCAAAGGATTTAAAAACATGCTTGAATTTGTAGGCATGGCTCATAAGGCAGGGGTTAAAATTGTTATAGGATCTCACAATTCAGGTCGATATGTAAAACCCGGACTTGCTTACCAAAGAGAAATGGAATTGCTAATTGCAGCAGGTATGAGTCCATTAGAAGTAATCTCTAGTAGTACCATTATCAATGCGGAATATTTCCGTACTGAAGAAAGATTGGGAAGCATTGAAAAAGGGAAGTTAGCCGATTTAATTTTGGTAGAAGGTAATCCTTCTAAGGATATTAAATCCATGTATTCCATTAAGAAAGTAATGCTAAATGGAGAGTGGGTAGAAAATAGCGGTACAATGGATTAAAATTCCCAAAATCATTAGCTTGAATTCTTTGCTTGTAAATCCCTCGCTTAATTTATTTTAGGCGAGGGACTTAATTTTTATTTCTCCTTTTTTTATCCCACCAAACATATATGATAAATCCTACCAAACTCACAGCCCCTAACCAAATTAAACCGGTCTTCATCTCCTCTCTGTTTTCTCCTAATATGGCTATTGCAGCTGTTAAAGGTAATATACCTAGCATTGTAGATCCTATAAATCTCCAATAGCCCATCCGAAGCATACCTGCAATGATACTGATGGCGTCATTTGAGAGAAAAGGAGATAACCTAGTTACAATAACGGCCCAGAAACCATAATCCTCTAAAAAGCCGGTGATTTTTTTATCGGTTTTTTCTCCTAGCAAACGATCGATAACTGGTGTGCCAAAATTGACTCCTACCCCATACCCTATGCTTGAAGCTGTAAATATAGCTATAAGAATAATTCCTGACCCTAACCAAGGGCCGTAGGCTAAAACAGTAACGACCATCAACAGGAAAGAAGGAATGATAAACATAAACATTTGGACCACCATTGCTGCAACAATTATTAATGGACCCCAGAACTCAAACTGGTTCACCCAATTTGATATTCTTTGTTCATCATTGCTTCCCAACACCTCCCAGGCTTCGTTGAAAAATTGATGGACAGATGAATTGAGAAAATACAAGCTGATTAAGCTTCCTAAAAATATAAATGAAATTATATAGGGCCATTTAGATGTTTTCCTTTTTGACATTTATGAATAATTTGAACCAACCATTGAAAAATTTAATAGGTTGTTCACTAAAATAATGCCGAACTGAAATAGTAAGGGTTAATATTTCAAAACAGGAAACATTTATGGCTTAGACCTTGGAATAGGTCAATAATTCACTTCTATGTTGTATTTAGATAATAAACCGGGTAATCCTTCCAGGGAGAATTTAGCTTTTTTAATTTTGTTGTATGCCGGATCAAAACTGTAGTTAATAGCTGTCCTGAAATCAGCCTTTTCTAATATACTGTTATAAAATGTGGCTTGAAGTAGGTTACATGTATCAAATATAGCAAAGCTTAGGTCAGCATTAGAAAAGTCAACGTCCTTTAATGAGCAGTGGTCAAACTTGGCTTTCTTTAAGTTCTTGGCTTGAAAAATGGAATAATCAAGAGTGCAACCCGTAAAGGAAGCCGAAAATAAAAAGTCATCACATTTACTGAAATCTATTCCCATTAATTTACATTGTTGAAATGCCACATTTTTAAAAGCCGCATCTATAATACTGGTCATGGAAAAGTTGCAATTAAAAAATTGACAATCCATAAACTCTATCCTGCAAAGATCACTATTAAAGAAATTACAGTTGGAGAAGAGGCATTGTTCGTAGGCTTCACCTTCCATTCGGTTTTCGGAATAATCGACTTGATCAAATGTTTCATTTATAAATGATTCACTTTCCATAGTTATAGAGACTTGGTAAAGGTTAGGGGGAAGATTGACTTAGTTTAACGAAATTAAGTCAATGCCGGGATTAAAAAAACAACTTTGGCTTCAATCGAAAATATTTTCACCGCTTCATTTATATTGAGGGATCAGTATATACCTAGGTAGGGAATTGAAAGATAAATTCAGTTCGCTCAAATGGCTTAAAGTGAGCCTAATCCTGACATTACTCAGGGAGTGATCTCAAGCGCCTCAAGGAAGTCTATTAAAAAATTCGCTTAGATTAGTGTTTAATAATTCTATTTGACATAAAAAAAATCCCCAAGACAATTTAGTCTTGAGGATTTGATAAGCGTTTCGCTTAGATTTGGTTGGGGTTTTATTTTTTACTCTTCCCAGCCGCCACCTAAGGCTCTGTAAAGGCTCACAATACTTTGTAATTGTTGAACTTTTAATTCTATATAATCTAGTTCAGAGGCCAAAGAATTGGATTGACTATTGATTACATCTAAATAATCTGCATAACCTACTTTAAACATGGTATTGGCATTGTCCACAGATCGTCTCTGCACGAGAACCTCGTCTGTTTTGAGAGTTAACTCATCTTTTAAAGTTTGGTACTCATTGACCAGACCCAAAACTTCCAAATAACCACCCAAAACTGTTTGTTCATAATCATACAATGCAACCTTTTGTTTGGCTTTGGCTGTTTCGTAAGCTGCCTTTATCCTGCTACGGTTAAATACCGGAGCAACCAAGCCACCACCTAATTGGTAGATCGTTGAAGCAGGGTTTAGAAAGAGTTTGCTAAAATCAAAAGCATTGTATCCGGCCATCCCATAAAGATTGAATGTTGGAAAAAAGGCGGTACGTGCGATACCTACTTCCAAATTATTTGCCTGCAATGTTTGCTCGGCAGCTCTGACATCAGGTCGTTTGGTAAGTAGGGTAGAAGGAAGACCTATTTCCAAAACAGGTGGTAAAACATTGACTTCAGAAAGTGATTCCCTTTGAATATTCTCAGGATAAGTACCTATTAAATAAGAAAGATTTAATTCTGCCTGTTTCAACTCTCTACGCTTCCTTACAAGGATTCCTTTTGAATTCAACATCAATGCCTCGAATTGATCAATAGACAATTGACTTTCTTTACCGGCATTTTTTAAGCTTTTTCCAAGTTCGAAAGCTTGTTCTTGAAAGGCAATATTGGACAATAAGGTTTCTATTTCCTCATCTAGGCCGATAATGTTGTAATAGTTTTTAGCTATTTCTGCAATCAACCAGGTACGAGCAAGGTTACCCATTTCCACTGAAGACATGTATTCAGAGAATGCCTGCTTTTTGCGCATGTTTAATTTTCCCCAAATGTCAAGCTCCCAATTGAATTCAGCTCCTACCATAAAATCCTTATATGGGGTAGGGATCTTCTTGTCTTCAGGAACACTCGAAGAAAGGTTGGTGTCGTCATTACCAACTCCATCCATGGTATAATCTCCAAACTTTCTGACACTACTACCGGCAGTTAAATTGAGTTCAGGCAATTGGCCCATTTTTGCTCGGGACAATGCTGCTCTTGCAATCCTGATATTCGCCAGGGTTTTTGCAACTTCCTGGTTGTTTTCTAGCCCTTTTTCAATCAATCGGTTTAAGTGTTCATCAGCAAAAAAGGCTTGCCATTGTACCATGGCTAAATTGGTGCTGTCACCTTCAAATTGGCTGCCTTGGTAACTTGATGGTGGTGCCTTGATATTCTCCAAAGAGGCCTTTTCAACCTTGCAAGCTGATAGGCTACTTATCACCAAGAGGATTAATACGATATATTGGTATGAATTTTTGTTCATGATTTTGTTCAGTTTTAGAGACGATGGCAGGAATAAATCCGGCCATCGTCTCTTCCTTAGGATGTTTTAAGATCAGTAGAATTGATCACCTTTTCGGTAACAGGGGCTTTATCTGGCTTATTGTTTAAATAAGCCGAAAGTGATTCAAAAGCCACATACAAACCCGGAATTAAAATAATTCCTACAAAAGTACCAATGAACATACCACCTGCAGCTGCTGTACCAATGGTTCGGTTACCAATTGCTCCGGCTCCACTGGCCAATGCAAGAGGAATTAGACCACTAATAAAGGCAAAAGAGGTCATTAAAATTGGGCGCAGCCTTTCTACGGCAGCATGTACTCCGGATTCCAAAATACCCATTCCTTTTTCTCTTGATTGAACCGCAATCTCAATGATTAGGATGGCATTTTTACCCAACAAACCTATAAGCATTACCAATGATACCTGCGCATAGATATTGTTTTCCAGTCCGGTAATTTGTAACAATAAGAAGGATCCGAATATACCGGCCGGTAAGGATAAAATTACCGGAAGCGGAAGTAAATAACTCTCATAC
This sequence comes from Cyclobacterium sp. 1_MG-2023, assembly GCF_030546805.1. Classification (GTDB taxonomy): domain Bacteria; phylum Bacteroidota; class Bacteroidia; order Cytophagales; family Cyclobacteriaceae; genus Cyclobacterium. The sequence goes on from NZ_JAUOPC010000004.1 coordinate 71,689, forward strand.
TGGGCTGCTAGTAATAGGTATACAAAAACCAAACAGATAAGGAAGATGTACACCGCCTGATTACCTGAAGCGATTTGTTCCCTAGTGATACCAGACCAATCAATATTGAAGCCTCTAGGCAAGGTCGCTACTGCAGTTTCTTCCACTGCTCGGATGGCATCTCCACTAGAATAACCCGGTGCAGCATCTCCATTGATCATGGCTGAGATAAACATATTGTACCTCGTCAATTGTTCCGGACCGTATATTCTTTCCAAATTGACAAAGTTGGAATAAGGGACCATCTCACCTTGATTGTTTTTGGTGTACATTTTTAGGAGTGATTCAGGATTTGTCCTAAATTCAGGAGAGGCCTGAAGCATCACCTTATACATCTGTCCAAATTGAATGAAATTGGAACTGTAATAGCTACCGATAAAACTCTGTAGGGTCGCCATTGATTCTCTAATGTCTACACCAAGTTTTGCAGCCTTATCATGATCCACCCTTAAAATATATTGAGGGAAAGAAGGGTCAAAGTTGGTAAATACATCTTGTATTTCTGGCCTTGCCCTTACCTCATTAAGAAAATCTTCAACTGTAGATGCCGTAAAGGCTAAATCTCCACCGGTCCTGTCTTGCATTTGCAATTCAAAACCTGAAGCATTACCAAATCCCGGAACAGGAGGTGGTGCAAAAAACTGAATGGATGCTCCAGTAATATGAGCTGTTCTTTCTTGGTATTTGATGATAAGGTCATTTACATTCTCTTCACGGTCATCCCAACCAACAAGGTTGATCATACCCATACCATATGAGGCACCGGCAGTTTCTGTTAAGAGACTGTAACCTGCCAACGTGGAAATCGTTTCCACTTCCTCAAAAGGAAGAATAGAAGCTTGCACATCGTCCATTATTTGCTGCGTTCTATCCATGGTAGAACCTGGAGGTGTGGTCACATTAACGTAGATCATGCCCTGATCCTCGTTTGGAATAAATCCTGAGGGTAGTATGAATGTCATGCCATAGGTAAGGGCAAAAAACATTATTAAAACGCCAAAAGTTAATGATTTTCGTCCAGCAGTTTTACCAATAAGTTTGGCGTATTTCCCAGAGAACCCATCGTATTTTTCGTTGAATTTGACGAAAAACCTACTCAATATATTCTTTTTGCCTTCATGATGAACCGGCTTTAAAAGAATACTACACAAAGCAGGAGATAAAGTAAGTGCATTAATACCTGAAATTACAATGGCGATAGCAAGCGTTAATGAAAATTGCCTGTAGAAAATCCCTACCGGACCTGATAGAAAACTAACTGGAACAAATACAGCAGACATTACCAAGGTAATAGCGATAATAGCGCCTCCTATCTCTTTCATTGCCGCAAAGGTAGCTTCTTGTGCATTTAGTCCATCTTCATGCATTTTCACGTGAACGGCTTCCACCACCACAATGGCATTATCCACCACAATACCTATGGCCAATACCATCGCAAACAGGGTGAGCATATTGATTGAAAAGCCAAATAAACTCATGAAAAAGAATGTACCGATAAGTGAAACTGGTACGGCTATGGCAGGAATAAGGGTAGATCTCCAATCCTGAAGAAAGATAAAAACCACGAAGGATACCAATAAGAAGGCCTCAATTAATGTCTTCACCACCTCGGATATGGAAGCATCTAGGAATCGAGATACGTCATAGGAGATGTTATAGGACATGCCCGGAGGAAATGACGATACCTGCAATTCAGCCATTTTATCCTTTATATTCTGAATTACTTCCCTTGCATTAGAGCCTGGTCTTTGTTTGATCATGATGGAGGCAGATGGCTGACCATCCGTCATCGATACCATATTGTAATCTTCAGAATCAAATTCTACTTCAGCAACATCTCGAATTTTCAATAAAGAACCATCAGGAAGAGCTTTAAGTGTGATGTTTTCATAATCCTCTTTTTGGTTAAATTTACCGGTATATTTCAAAACATACTGAAGTGCCTGTGGATCTCTATCAGAGCTAATCCCTGATTTACCCGGTGCTGCTTCTACATTCTGGCTTTGTATGGCATCACTGATATCTTGTGGAGTTAAGTTGTAAGCCACCATTCTATCTGGATTTAACCAAATCCTCATGGCATAATCCCTGTTACCCATAATTTCAGCTCTACCTACACCATCAATTCTTTTTAATTCAGAAAGGATATTAATGTCAGCAAAGTTATAGACAAACTTTTCATCTTGTGTGGTGTCAGAAGTAATCAGATTGAGGTAAAGTAACATGGAGTTAACTTCTTTCTCAGTCATTACACCCGCACGAATAACTTCCTCAGGGAGTTCATCCACTACGGTTGCCACCCTGTTTTGTACGTTTACAGCCGCCTGGTCTGGATCTGTACCTACATTAAAGAAAACGGTAATTACAGAAACACCGTCATTGGTGTTTACCGAGGACATGTATGTCATCCCTGGCACACCATTAATGGCTCTTTCCAGAGGTGTAGTAACAGCTTTGGTGATAACTTCCGCGTTTGCACCACGATATTGTGAAGTTACGGTAACGGAAGGAGGAACAATTTCCGGGAATTGCGTCACTGGTAATCCCAGCAGGGCTAATAATCCTAGCAAAGTGATCAAAATTGAGATCACCGTAGACAGGATAGGCCTTTTTATAAATAAATCAAACATGTGAAAGTATTTTTAACCTTTAAAGGCTGATGTCCAAGGATTTGTAAATTTCTTCTTCTCCAACAGGATTTGTTTTAACGGTTACATCATCTTTCAATAATTGTATACCTTCTAAAACAACTTTGTCATTGGGGCTGAAGTCTTGAGCGATATAAAATAACCCATGTCTTCCCAAAGGACGGAAACTACGGACATTGACTTTGTTTTCACTGTCTACCAAATACACATAATTGTACTCTTGAATCTCAAAAGTAGATTTTTGAGGTATAAGGTAAACGTCATTAAGCATACTTTTCATTTGCACTTTACCACTAGCACCATGCTTGATCAGTTGATCCGGATTAGGAAACCTTACCCTTAAAGCAATGGAACCTGTACCTTGTTCAAAATCTGCTTCCATGGTTTCTAATTTTCCTTTGTATGGATAAACCACACCATCAGACATGATCAGAGAAATTTCTTCTTGTTCTTTTTGCAAGGTTTCTGTCACCTGCTGATTCATTTCCTCATTATCTGATTCCTTGTCTAATTCACCTCGCATGAACTCAAGGTATTCATTCTCAGTAATTCTATAGTAAGCGAAAATTTCACTAATGTCTGTGATGTTGGTCAATAAGTCACCACTTTTCACAAGGCTACCGGTCTTATAAGGGATTCTATCCACGATCCCGTCAAACGGAGCCTTTACAGTAGTATATGACAAGCCAACTTGAGCATTTTTCAGCATGGATTGTGCTTCCAAAATCGCCGATTGAGCCATTTCTTTTTTAGACTGGGCCAACTCTAACTCAGATTGGGAATAGATTTTTTTGTCTACAAGCACTTTAAGCCTTTCCACTTCTAAGTTAGCAGATTTCTCTTCTGCTTTTGCTTGCATCAGTTTTGCTTGTGCTGAATTTACCAATTCATTGTATTCAGCAGAGGACAGCTGAAATAAAGGTTGACCCTTTTTAACGCTTTCCCCTTCATCTACATAAATGTTCTCAACAAATCCTTCCACCTTAGATCTAACCTCAACAAACTGGATGGCCTGAAGGTCACAAACATAAGTTTGGGGCACTTCGATGCTTTTGGGAGATAAAGTAAAGACCGGAACTTCCAATACTTCAGCATTCTTTTTGCCTTTTCCGTTTCCCTCACTACATGACACGGATGTGAAAGCTATCCCTGCCAAATAAAGCAATGTGATGATTGTTCGGTATTCCAAAAAGGAAGACCTGAACCATTGGTTTGTGTTTAACATTTCTTTTAAATAAAGTTAAAATTACAATAAATTGATACTTAGATTTTATGGTAAAATAGCCTTAGCAATGTTTATAAGGTATATTTACCGGATTATTAAGGGGCGTTTTCTGACATTTACCTATACATTTTTGCTTCAAAAACTAAAACATACAGTTTGAACTTAACTCAAGGCGCATTCTTACAAATCACCAAAGAGATGATTCGTTTCAGTTGCCTGAGTGAAGTTGATGTACAGATTCTTTTGGGAATATTTAATGAAGTTATTATCAGGCTTTTGAAATCATTTGCCTTCAAATAAAAAGTGGGTAATAAAGCGTTTTTTTGGGGAGAGTAATTGGTGAATGTTCTGGTCAAGGAGGTTGGGAAATCCAAATAATCATAATCCAACATTCCAATTTCAAAGTCTAGCGAGGGGAAATTGTACATGGCCTTTTCTCCTTCTGCAACAGAAAGACTAATTAAAAAGATAGCCAATAAATTGGTCAATACCACTCTAATCAAAAATGCCCCTATTTTATATTTGCCAAAATTCACAGCACAAAAATAGAAAAAAAATATTGAATAGACTGACCGCTTACAAAAGCAAACTAGGCCTTAATACAATTAAAACCCATGTTTTAAGATTTATTAAACAATAATTTTAAATTTTCTAATGCCCAATAAAATCAGAATAAGTGTTGAAAAAACTTACATTCTGAGCACCGCTAATTAGTAAACTTTTTTAGGTAATATAACCTCTTTTTCCACTTTCAATAGCTAGTCAAGCCTACTAAAATACAATATAAGTTTAGCTACCTAACCAGATGTAAATTAATAGGGTAATGACACATAGCCCCAAGGACACTGGCTTGGCGTATTTCCAAGGCTTCATTTCTAAGACCGGAGCCTTTTTGACAAAAGTATTTGGCTTTCCGGGGAAATAATGGCTGACAGCATACATGACCAAAAGATTAATGATAAATTCTATTGCCCAAATGTGTATGAAATGGATGCCCGAATCAAATATAAAAGTGGTCAATAAATAAAAAGACAATCCTGTGAATAAGCCTACCTTGGCACCATTTGCAGTAATTTTTGGTATGAAAAAACCTGCAATTAAAATAGAAGCGATAGGAATAAAGAAGATACCGTTCAATTGCTGCATCAGTTGGTAAAGGCCTTCAGGGGCATTTCCTACCAGTGGAGCAATTAAAATGGCAAATACCGCCAAGGTAAGCGAACTTAAACGACCTACATAAACTAATTTTTTGTCACTTGACTCTTTGTCTATTAGCTTTTTGTAGATGTCAAGGCTAAAAATAGTCGCAGCAGAATTTAAAACACTGTTAAAGGTACTTAATATCGCTCCCAGCACAACCGCAGCGAAAAATCCAAGCAAACCAAGCGGCATCACACGTGTCAATAATACAGGATAGATAAAGTCCTGGTTGTCATAATATTGATCTTGGTAATAGTAATAGGCGATTATTCCCGGGATTACAATAATCAATGGAATGAAAATTTTCATCATTCCGGTAAACAATAAGCCTTTTTGGGCTTCTGCCATGTTTTTAGCACCAAAGGCACGCTGAATAATGGTTTGATTCATCCCCCAAAAATACAATTGATTGATCATAAGCCCTGTGAAAATGGTGCTGAATGGAAGGACTGAATCTTCTTTACCTATGACATTAAATTTCTCTGGAGCGTATTCATATACTTTGGACATACCTGTTATAATATTGCCTTCCCCTATATCCCAAAGTGCAAAGATTGGAACCAACAGTCCACCAATCAATAGGCCAATGGCATTGATGGAATCTGATAAAGCCACGGCTTTTAGACCCCCAAAAATGGCATATATGGAACCAATGACCCCAATGGTTACGACAGTAATCCAAATCCCCTCAGATTGACTTACATTGAACACCTCAGAAACATTAAATATGCTCTCCAAATTAATGGCTCCGGTATACAATACTATGGGGAGCAAGGTGACGACAAAGGACACCATCAATAAAAAAGCAACAATGGTTTTTGTGGTTCCGTCATACCTTTGTTCAAGGTATTGAGGGATGGTGGTTAAGCCCATTTTAAGGTAAATGGGTAAGAAGTATAGGGCTGCAATAACCAATGCTATGGCACTGGTAACCTCCCAGGCGATGATAATCATCCCATTTTTATAGGCTGATCCATTAAGTCCGATCAGGTGCTCCGTAGAGATATTGGTCAGGATCATGGAGCCTGCAATTACTCCTCCCGTTAGGGATCTACCTCCTAGGAAATAGCCATCTCTTGAGCTGATGTCATCTTTCCTTAATTTGTACCATGAAAAAATTGCAACAAATAATGTAAATCCTATAAAGGTTAAAGCAGTGAGCATAGTATAAAGTTAAATTGCTGCCCGGTTTTTTACGGACAGCAATCAAGGTTGGGTTTATTAGCTAGTAGTGATTAAAACTTTAAGGTCGCAGGAAGATACTTTGCTACCAAATCTTCATAATAGGGTCGCAAAGCTTTTGCATCCGGTGGTACAGGGACTTTAGAATACAAGTCATAGGGATTGAATTTATCCACCCACTTAAACATTTCCCTGTCATGATCATTCATCAAATGATCATACGCATTCTCCCTGTGTTGGGCATAAAAAGAATGGTACCTAATCATGTATAAGGCCGGTTCCGGCAGGTGATCTTTCATCATTTGGTATAAATACTCATCGTGACCCCAAGACATATTGACATTGTCTAGCCCGGTGTTTTTTTCGTAAATACCATATTTGGTATTGTACCTTTCGTCATTGCTGTCTGGGTTTGCTTCGAAAAATTCGGGATAAACAATTTTGTCTGAATGTTGACAACCTACTGGGAAAGTATCTCCTACAACTGCCCATTGTGGTTCTCCAAATAAGCAGAGGATTTTGCCAAAATCATGAATAAATCCGGTTAGCACAAACCAATCAGGATGTCCATCTGCTCGAATGGCCTCCGATGTTTGAAGTAAGTGTTGCAGTTGATCCAAACTTGTGTCCGGATCAGAATCATCCACCAAGGTGTTGAGGTAATCAATGGCCTCCCAAAATGGCATTTCTTTTTTATCGAAATTGAGAAATTCCGCCTGTTTTTCCTTTACAAAATCGACTGTTTGGTATAGGTGATTGAGGCGATAAAATTCCTTGACCGTATCTACCCTTTCGGAGTCATGGTAATTGCGGTAATCAGATTTCTCCTTGGATTCTTCGGCCTTAGGCTTTGGATACCTTACTTTTAAATCAGCTTCCCAGTCTTCTATATTGTCCAGAGGGGTGTTTTCTTTGCTTGTAAATTCCTGTCCCATGAATTAGAGGTTTATTGTCAATGCGTTAAATTTAGAAAAAACAAATGAATGTTTGTTCTAAAATTAATTTTTCAAGCTAAAAATAATTAAAATTTAGCAACTATAAAGATTCATCCGTAAAGTTAGCGCTTTGTTCTGCTTTACTTTACTAAAATAAACATTTGAATGCTCGGGTCAACAGGCATAAAAGCCCTCTCAATTAGTGGAGACCATGATTGCACTTGGTGTTGAAAGAAACAAACTCTATTTACATGCTGAGCTGTTGCTTATTTTAGCAGCAGTGCTTCTTTTATCATTTTCAGGGTATTGGTATTGGTTTCACTGTCACACTTTATCTCCAGTAGTTTTGGATTTAGGGACTTGTCGAAAAATGTTTGCAGTCCGGATTGTAATTCATCCCTACTTTTTACTTTCTGGTATTGGAAGTTAAATTCATCCGCCAAATGTTTACCATCCAGTTTTTGTTTGGTTTCAAAATATTCATCCAATTCGGGCAATTTGGAAGGCCCATCGATCATTCGGAAAATCCCGCCTCCCTGATTATTAAATAGTATAATTCTTAGGTTAGGTAAATTGTATTGGTGCCAAAATGCATTTCTGTCATAAAAGAAAGCCATGTCTCCAGTAAGGAGCACCACCGGTTCTTTAGTGGTAAATGTGCAACCCACAGCCGTACTGTTTGATCCGTCAATTCCACTTGTCCCCCTATTGCAAATAATTTCAAGATCATCTCCACCTAGACCTAAAAAGTTTACATTTCTAACAGCCATGCTATTGGCGATGTGAAGCTTTGCATAAGCCGGTAGGGCCTGTAGAATTTTCTCTAATGCATTTAATTCCCCAAATGGGGCCATGTTGATTAAGGCTGGTAATTTGGTTTTGACAGTTTCGTTTTTATTCAGCCATTCATTTTCAAAGGTAGCCTCCAATATATTGGCTTCTTTGTGAAAGAACTCCAAAAATGTTTTTGGCTTTAGCCTAATTATTTGATTCAGATTTTGATAAGTATCAGGAACCAGATCATTTTGTTGTATGTGCCAGTGAGCAATTTTCTGTTTTCTTAAAAACAACTTCAAGGCCTTTGAAACAATTGACTTTCCAAAGCTAATGATCAACTCCGGAACCATTTGTTCAGTTTGATTGAGTAAAAGTAAGTCATGATGTTGGACTGAGGTTTCCTGAGCCATATTGCTAATGGCATCAGTAATTACCACGGCTTGGTGGTTTTCAGCAATAGACTTCAGTAAGTCTTTTATCCTACAATCTGGACGCTGTTGGCCCGGTATAATCAATACCTTTTGAAATTTCTTTAGTTCTGTTTTTAATTGAATGGCACTTTCTTCCCTTAGGAGGGAGGTGGGTTGCTGAAGGTCTAAATCAGCTTCGAGGTCGGTAAGCTCAAAAGGGTATTGTTCATTTGCTTGGGGATAAAAAGGTTCCCGTAAAGGAATATTGATATGAACCGGCCCCATAGGGAAATCTTCTGTCCGAATAAGGGCTTCTTTTACGATTCTTTTGGCATGCCATAATTTGTCCGGATGGGATACCTCATCCGGGAAGGTATAGCTGTTTTTGATATGATGTCCATAGATGTTTTCTTGCCGAATGGTTTGCCCATCCCATTGTTCTATCCATTCTGCAGGTCTGTCAGCAGTCAGCACCAATAAAGGGATTTGCTGGTAATAAGCCTCTGCAATGGCCGGGCCGTAATTTAATGCGGCTGAGCCACTGGTGCAAATTAAAACCACAGGCTTGTTTCTTTGCTGGGCCATGCCCATCGCAATAAATGCGGCAGAACGTTCATCAGGAATAATTCTGCAATGGATATCTGGATGTCTAATAAAAGCCAAGGAAACTGGTGCACAGCGTGAACCCGGAGAGAGGATCGCTTCAGTGACACCCTTATTGGCGCAGATAGAAGCTAGGTAGGTAAGGTGCGGAAGTATCAAAATTACTTTACGGTTTTTATAAACTGGCCTATAATATTACATTTCAATTCAGTCTCTTCCCATTCTTTTTCCGGTACTGAGTCTTCGGTTATTCCCGCTCCGGCATATAGCCAGGTTTTTTTATTGGCTAATTTGGCACATCTGAGATTGACGTACAATGTAGTTTCTTCATCCATATTCACAGGCCCTATAAATCCGGAGAAATATGCCCGATCAAAGGATTCTTCCGATTGTAGAAAATTTAGCGCTTGGTTTTTGGGCATGCCGCAGATGGCTGAGGTAGGATGCAATAATTCCAGCATCACACTTCCTAGTTGGGGGAAGTTTGTCGCTTTCATATCTACCAAAAATTCAGATTTGAGGTGCAGAAGTCCTCCTGCTATGGTAGTTTTGGGGCCAATTTCTTTGTATTCTCTTAATCGAATCTTTTTAAAGCAGTCTACAATGTATCGACTGACCAAAGCCTGCTCTTCTATTTCTTTTTGGGTCCAGGCTGCATTCTTTAACGGGTTTTCTCCTTTTGCTTTTTGGGTTCCGGCCAATGCCATGGTGAAAAATTCATCACCTTTGGTTCTAATCAAAGTTTCAGGACTGGCCCCGATATAAAGTCCCGTTTTTTCACTATAAAAACAATTGATAAAGGCATTTGGATAAGCTTCGCAAAGCGAAAGAAAAACAGAAGCCAGGTCGAAATTGTCGGGGAGATCAATGCATTTGATCTTTGCCGGGACAACCTTATATAGATCCCCTGACTTAATGGCAGCAATTGCTTTTTCTACAGTACCTAAAAATGCCTCCTTGGAGGTGGAATAGGTATTGGCTTTGCTTGGCGTATTGCTGATAAAATTTCTTATTTCTGTAGTAAGTGTCTTAGTATCTGTATGTTCAAATTCCGAAATAATATCAGGCTGTTCTTCATTTCGATTATTATCATCCAGATGGATGGCATTATAACTTCCTGCCTTGATATAAATAGGGGAGTGAACCCCTGATGTTTGGAAAGGTTGAACCATAAATCCCGGAGGAAGTTCATCGAGATCTTTCAAGTTTTCTTCGATCCCATTTTGGTCATCATCTATAATGATTTCAATCTTAGGTGCATTAGGTTTTCTCCAAACTGCTATGGCAGCATTTTTTCTTAAAGCATTAACAAAAAGGGAAGAGATAAGATGTTCCTTTGATGTGCTAATTTTAGTATTGGTGACTTCCATAAAATTTACTTCTGTAATATAGCCATGGTGATTCGGCTAATGCAGGAGAGTTTTCCTTTGTTATCAGTAATTTTAATTTCCCAAACCTGGGTTTTTCTCCCAATGTGCAGAGGAGTAGCTCTCCCCAATACCTTTCCCTCCTTTACCGCTCTGAGGTGATTGGCATTTATTTCCAGTCCTACCGCATAATGGGTGTCTAAGTTTAGGGTAAGTATTGCAGCAATTGAACCTAAGGTTTCTGCCAGCACCACATTTGCCCCACCATGTAACAAACCCATGGGTTGTTTGGTTTTATTGTTTACAGGCATTTCTGCTTCGAGGAAATCGTCACCAATTTTTGTGAAATTAATTTCCAGAAAGCCGGGCATATTGTCCTTTCCCATTTGATTTATAAAATCAAGGTCGGGTTTTTTACTAAATACCATGTTATGTGGGATAAAATTTTTTTCTTTGAACCTTGAACCAAAATTAAGGAATCTTGAGCACTAAAAAAATATATGTAGTAAGGCATGGGCAAACAGATTACAACCTGAAAGGAGTTGTGCAAGGTAGTGGCATCGATGCCCCTATTAATGCCACCGGTAAAAAACAAGCTGCTGCGTTTTATGAAAATTTTAAAAATGTACCTTTTGACCATATTTATCACTCCGGACTTATACGAACAAAGCAGTCTATTGCTCAATTCTTAAAGCCGGAAATTTACCAGGAACAGCTGTTGGATTTGAATGAGATATCTTGGGGGAATTATGAAGGCTTGCCTATGGACCAAGAGGAAAACCAATATTATGTAAATATGCTCCAAAGATGGTCTACCGGAGAGCTGGATTTTAAAATTGAGGGAGGGGAATCTCCAAAACAAGTGGCCATTAGATTAAAACGTGCTTTTGATCATATACTTAAAACCGGTGGAAAAAATATCCTTGTTTGTATGCATGGCAGGGCCATTAGGATATTAATGACCGTAGTGCTGGGTTATGATCTAAGGTATATGGATGTGTTCAGACATGAAAATCTCTGTTGCTATTTGTTGGAGGAAAGGGAAGATGGTAAGGTTTATTTGGACAGCTACCATCCTTCACCACTAACGATGAAAGAATTATAAGTTAAGCTTTATCAGAGGACTATTGACGTCCTCTTGGTTTTCTTTGGTCTCACTAAGGAGGGATTTGAAGTTCCTTTTACTCGCTTCCATATCAATGATCCTAAAAGCGATTTGTTCTAGAGGTAACTCTTTGTTGTCAGAAACTTTTATAATGGACTGACCCATATCACAGACTGTCCAGTCAGCAAATGGAACCGTTACAATTAATGCTGTCTCAGAGTTACCGGTGTAAAGTTTGGTTTCAAAAATACTGGAGATATTCAATTCCATGAGACCCAAACTGGCTTCATGGTGTGCTAGCTCAGCCCTATCAAAAATAATCAAGAAGGTTTTGTCCGATCTCTCTTTTCCAAAAGAAAGAACCCCGATCATACTGGCCAGAAAAAACAAAATTACCTTTTTCATAGATGCGTAATATATATAATATAGATTTACGAATCAACAGTGAAAATGGATTATGTCAAAAAAAAATCCGGAAACTTTATTTCCGGATTTTAATATTTTTATTTTTTGCTTCTTTTTCTTTTCGGTTTTGGCTCTTCGACGATTTCGTCTTCCACCCCTGCAAGAATTCTTCCACAATGTTCACAAACTATTATTTTTTTCCTTTCCCTGATCTCAGCTTGTCTTTGAGGGGGAACAATATTGAAACAACCTCCGCAAGCACCACGTTTCACCAATACTACGGCCAAACCGTTCTTTGCATTGACTCTAATTTTGTCGTAAGATTTGATCAATCGGTCTTCTACCTTTTTGGCAGCTTTCTCCCTGTCGTTCCTAAGCTTTTTCTCTTCGTTTTCGCTTTCAGAGACAATGGTATCCAGTTCCCCTTTCTTTTGATCAAGGTCTTTTTGCCTGTCTTTTAAGATTTCGTTAAGATCCGCGATATCTTTTTCCTTATTCTCAATTCTTACTTGAGTCTCGGTTATTTTCTTTTTGGATACTTGGATTTCTAGATCCTGCAATTCCAATTCTTTGGTGATTGCATCATACTCCCTGTTATTCCGAACATTCATTTGCTGATCTTGGTATTTTTTGATCAGTTTTTCGGAATCTTTTATGGCATCTTTATACTTTTTGATTTCATCCTCCATTGAGGATATATCAGTATTAAATTTGCTTAAACGGGTTTCGTATCCTATTATTTCATCCTCTAAATCCTGGACTTCCTCAGGAAGAGCTCCCCTCACCTTAAAAATTGCATCAAGACGGGAATCGATATTTTGTAAGTTGAGAATTGCTTCTAATTTCTGTGCGACTGGACTTTCCATGTACTATAGGTAACTTATAGGATTTGTAATTACATTTGTCAAATAGGTTGCAATATTACTAAATTTTCGTGACAATATATCTTTTAAAAGTTCTTTTGTATAAATTTCGCTTTCATAATGTCCTATGTCTGTCAATAGAATACTGTTTTCTGCATCAAAGAACTCATGGTACTTTATATCTGAGGTGATAAAAACATCGGCTCCGGATCTTTTGGCCTGATTTAAAAGAAATACCCCTGCACCCCCACAAACGGCTATTTTCTCTACTTTTTTGTTCGATATGGCGGTGTGTTTTAGCACCTTTAGGTTCATTGAGGACTTGAGATAAAACAAAAAATCTTTACCTTCCAATGGTTCGGGCAATCTTCCAATCATACCTGAACCTACATCCTGATTTTTATTTTCCAACACCTGGAGGTAATAAGCAACTTCCTCATAAGGATGGACATTTTTTAAGGTTTGGATGATCTTATGTTCCAGATGGCTTGGAAAAATTAATTCTACACGTGTTTCTTCCACAGAAGTCAATTTTCCTTTTTCGCCAATGGTTGGGTCTGCAGCTTCTTTGGGAAGAAAACTTCCTGTGCCCTCTGATTTAAAACTACAATTGGAGTAATTCCCAATATTTCCGGCACCAGCTTCAAATAATTCATTTAAAACGGCATCTTCCTCACCTTTGGGTATAAAGGTGGTTAGCTTGGTGACAATGCCTTTTTTAGGGGCTAGAATTTGAGGGTTTAACAAACCTATTTTTTCAGCTATCTTCCGATTAACCCCTTGGCTTACAGCATCTAGATTCGTATGGATTGCATAGATGGCGATGTCGTTTTTGATGGCGGCTATTACCGTTCGCTCAACATAGTTTTTACCTGTCAATTGCTTTAATCCTCCGAAAACAATAGGGTGGTGGGCAACAATAAGATTGCACTTTTTTTCAATTGCTTCCTGAACCACTTCCTCTGTCACATCAAGTGAACAAATGATGCCTTTTACTTCTGCCTGCGCATCACCAACAATTAATCCCGCATTGTCATAACTTTCCTGATAGGCTGTTGGTGCTAGGTTTTCCAGATAAGTTATGATATCCTTAATCAAATAAACCATATATTTGCTTTCGTTTTATTCTCAAAACTACAAAAAAAACACCAATGCGTTTTGTTGATTTTTTACTGTTTCCTTTTGCTCTAATCTATGATGGGGCCACTGCATTGAGAAACAGGATGTTTGACGTCGGCCTTAAAAAAAGTCAACCTTTCGAGGTGCCAACAATTGTAGTAGGAAATTTAGCTGTGGGGGGAACAGGTAAAACGCCTTTTGTTGAGTTTTTGCTCAACAGGCTTTCTGGTAAATTTCATTTGAGTGTTTTGAGTAGGGGCTATGGAAGGAAAACTCTTGGCTACAAATTGGCCACAGAAGATTGTTCTCCGGAAGAAATTGGTGATGAACCATTTCAGATTTATTCAAAATATAAAAACAAGGTTTGCGTTGCTGTAGGGGAAGAGAGAATCTTGGCCATCCCGATGATTCTTGCAGGAAACCCGGAAGTGGAGGCCATTGTACTTGATGATGCCTTTCAGCACAGGTACCTTTTGGCAGATCTCAATATAATGTTGACTACTTATCAAAGGCCCTTTTTCTCAGACTATCTTTTACCGGTGGGAAGATTGAGAGAAGGGAGAGTAAATATTAATAGGGCGGATATTATTGTGGTTACTAAATGTCCACAAAATTTATCAGAGCAAAAGAAGAACGATTACAAAACAAAAACCTCGGCCTACCTGAATTCAGCAAAGCCGATTTACTTTGCAGGGCTTAAATATGGCGAACCTTATACTTTGGTGAAAGAAGATGTGACGCTGAGAGACAATATTATTTTGGTGACAGGTATAGTAGATCCAGAACCTATTCGTTTAGCTTTAGAGGGCAAAGGCAAAAGAGTGCTTGAAATATTGGCTTTTCCAGATCATCATGCTTATAAAGCCCAGGATATGGAAAGGATCACAGAAATTTATAGGAAACATTCTGCGAAAAGCGTATCGATTTTGACTACAGAAAAAGATGCTGTAAAATTGAAGGACAATAAATTGTTAGAAATGATAAAGGGTATTCCTGTTTTTGTCCTGCCTGTGGAAATAGAAATGACATTAAATGAAGAAGAACAACTCTTAAATAGGGTTGAAAGCTTGATTATTAATAAAAATGCTGAAAGTGAAATTTAACCTGAAACTCTTCTTCGCACTTTTAGGAGTAACTTTTTTGTTATCGGCTCCGGTATTGGCTCAGCAACAAAGGCCCAATGCACCGCTTACGGAAGAAGAAAAGAATGAGAAGAGTGAAAATGCCATGAAATCAGGTTTACTTGATGATTCCACTAAAATGGTTTACGGTCCTAGAACTTCTCTTTATTACTATGAGAAATTTGTCAAAAACAATACATTTAAAAAACTGGAGCTGGATACCTCCCTTACGGGGTTTCATAATTATGAGGCGGTGGCCAATACCTGGTATAAATACCAAGACCTAGGCAATTTAGGAACTGCCGCCAGACCAGTTTTTTATGAGGTTCCCGTTCAAATTGGTAGAACCTCAGGCTTCCATGCATATGATTTATACCATAATTCACCTGACAGTATAAAGTATTATGATACCAAATCTCCCCATACCAAGATTGAAGCATTTTTTGGGGGAGGGAATCGCAATAAATTGGATGTAGGTTTTACCAGAAATATCAAACCCAATTGGAACGTTGGAATTGCTTATCATACCATTAGGGCTACCAAAACCCTAAACCCTACCACAAGAGATGACCACAACGTGGTCAATGATTCTTACGAAATCCATACCAATTACAAATCTGAAAATGGAAAGTATTTTTTGCTGGCCAATATTACCAGAATGAAACATAACGTTAATGAACAGGGTGGGATTATCCCTCCTGATGTTGACACCACCTCCCTTTATTTTACCTATGAAGATGCTAAGGTTTGGCTGAGTAATTCCCAAGCGGTTGACCTAAGACAGAATTACCACCTCTATCATGAATATGAGATATTAAAAGGTTGGCAAGCTTATCACATTTTTGATAAGGCAAAGCAGGCGGTCACCTTTGTTGCTGATTTAGAAACTTCTGATGCTGATTTTTTTAACGATAATCGATACAATTCTGATAATGAAGACAATCCCTACAGTATAGAAGAAACGACCAACAACCACAGTCATTTTTCGGAATGGAAAAATGAAGTAGGATTTAAAGGTGACTTTGGTCCTGTTTACTATAATGCATTCTTGAAATTCCGGACCGGTCGAATGGCGAGTCGTTTTTTTAACTCCAATAATTCCTTTAATGAATTGTCTCTTGGGGGAGCCTTGAGGGGTGAAATTAATGAAAATTGGATTTTTGAAGCTGAGGGAGAATACCTTATCCCTGATGGATACAGAGTAAAAGGATTGTTTAAATCTCCATATCTGGATGTTAGTTATACCAAGGCCCTATACAAGCCAAATATGATGCAACAGCAGTACAGTGGCAATCATTATAGGTGGGAAAATGATTTTTCAAGTACCGGTGTGGACCAAATTAAAGGGACACTAAAAGGGGATTTTAAAAATTATAGAATCAGGCCGAATATAACCATCAATAGAATTAACAATTATATTTTTTATAACCAAGAAATGGTGCCCGAACAAATTTCTTCAGAAGCTTTTATGGTGATTCCCGGATTAGAGTCTCATTTGGTTTTTGCTGGGAAATTTCACTGGCAATCGGAAGCTTATTATACCTTGATTACCGGGGAAGCAGCTGATAAATTCCGTATCCCGGAATTGTTTGTCAATACCAGGATATTCTTTGACGGGCCTTTATTCGATGATCACGTATATGTTCAACTGGGAATTGAAGGTCGATATAGAAGTGACAATTATGCACCCGCTTATATGCCGGCAACACAGCAATTTTACCTACAGGATAATTTTAATGTATATGCTTATCCCGTGGCCGATGCCTTTTTAAATTTTAGAATTAATAGAACGAGGGTATTGTTTAGGTACAACCATTTGAATGCCGGACAAATGTCTAATGACGGCTATTTTGTTACCCCAGATTTTACCGGATTGAAGGGTACATTGGACCTTGGTATAAGTTGGTATTTCTTTGATTAATTAGCAAATATGGACTGGCAAGAATCTACAAAAAATAAAATGTTAAGGTTGGAATTGCCCACCGACCCAAGATGGGTAGACATTGCAAGCATTAGTTTGGAAGCCATTTTAGTGGATCATGCTTATTGTGAACAAAAAGCAGCTTCTTCTTGCATCTCCCTGATCATTAAATTCCCGGAATTCGATGAAATGGTGGATGTGCTTTCCCTTGTGGTTGCAGAAGAATGGCAGCACTTTGAATCTGTAATGCAGCAAATTAGAAAGCGTGGATTTAAATTTGGTTTCCCTAGGAAGGACAATTATGTAGTTCAACTTCAGTCTTTTGTTCGCAAGGGAGGGAGTAGAAAAGACCAGGTGTCAGAGTTGCTATTGATGAATGCACTCATTGAAGCCCGGTCTTGTGAGCGTTTCAAACTGTTATCTAAAAACCTTGAGGATGAAGAGTTATCTGCTTTTTATCATGAGCTTATGATATCCGAAGCAGGGCATTATGTCAACTTTATCCAGTTGGCAAAAAAATATCAGGACCCTGAAAAGGTGGAACGGCGTTGGCAAGAGTGGTTAAACCATGAAAAGAACGTGATGAAAGACCTGGAGGTAAGGGGTGACCGAATGCATTAATGGCCAATAAGCTGGTTAAGTGTATTATTAACTGTATTCAATGATGGGGTTGGTCTTTGGTTTTGGTACTGCAATGCTCATAGTTTGTCCAGAGAATTGCTAAAAGAGATGGAAGGCTTGCCTTGTTAAAAACAATTAAAAATCTTTGATTTCTTTTTATGAAGTGTATTTATAGTTAATATTAATGTCAAAGACGGGAATAAAATTAATTATTGCCCACATACGGACAATCCATGAATTTGCTCGAAAATATAAGAGAGGCATTTAGATCAGTTAAATCTAATTTGCTGAGGACCATTCTAACAGGTTTGATCATTGCCATTGGTATCACCTCATTGGTGGGTATGTTAACGGCCATTGATGCCATGAAGGCCCAAATAGAGGACAGCTTATCCGGGTTTGGTGCCAATAATTTTGATGTTAGAAGCAAAGGTTTTTCAGGAGGCAGGGCAAGGTCCTCAGGCATTGCACCCAAAAATTATCCAAATATAACTTATAGGGAGGCCACTGAATTTAAAGAGAAGTACAATGAAAGAGGGGTCTCATCGATTACTACCTTTGTTTCCGGTTCTGCTGAAGTAAAGAAAGGGTCAAAGAAAACCAATCCCAACAGTCGAATAATTGGAGGTGATGAAAATTATTTTTTAATCAAAGGAGTGGCCATAGAAAAAGGTAGGAATTTCAGCAACGTGGAATTGTCATATGGAAATAATGTTTGTGTGATAGGAACTGAAATACAGCAAACACTTTTTGAAGATACAGAAGATCCGATCAATCAATACATCTCATTTTACGGAAGGCGATACACCATTGTGGGAATCATGGAAAAGCAAGGTGGTGTTGGTGGTGACTCGGGAGCAGATAGGGCCATAATTATACCCATTCTTAATGCAAGAAATCTAGATAGCAGAGGGAGTTTTCGCTATACCATTACCATTGCTGGGCAAGATCCTTTGAGGTTACAATATGTAATGGGGCAAGCGACAGGTATCATGCGGGCCATAAGAGAAGATGGTGTGGGTATGGAAGATTCATTTGAGGTGGTCAAATCTCAGACTTTAGGCGAAAGCCTTGAAGAAATTGCCGGGTACCTTAGGATTGGAGGATTTGGAATTGGCTTTATTACTTTATTGGGAGCTTCTATTGGCTTAATGAATATCATGCTTGTTTCTGTTACTGAAAGAACTCGAGAAATTGGGATTAGAAAAGCCATGGGGGCCACCCCGCTTCGGATTCGTCAACAATTTCTTATAGAAGCCATAGTAATTTGTGTCTTGGGAGGAATTCTAGGTGTGATCATGGGGATTGGGATCGGCAATATTGTAGGAAATACTGTAGGGCCAGGTGGTTTTCTTGTTCCTTGGGTGTGGATTATTTTTTCCTTTGTTGTTTGTATTGTGGTAGGTTTGGTCTCCGGGATTTTACCTGCTTACAAGGCCAGCAAGCTTGACCCCATAGAATCTCTCAGGTACGAATAAATGATTTAAGAATGAAAAGTAATACGTTTGATGCCATCGTTATTGGCTCAGGAATTAGCGGCGGTTGGGCAGCAAAAGAATTATGTGAGAAAGGGCTTAAAACCCTAGTACTGGAAAGAGGAAGAAATGTAAGACACAAGGAAGATTACCCAACCATGCATACCCCACCCTGGGAATTTCCATTGCGGGGTCGATTGTCTCTCAAGCTTAAACAAGAGAACCCTATTGTTTCCAGATGTTATGCCTTTAAAGACGATGCAGATCATTTTTTTGTAAAGGATAACGAACACCCCTACATTCAAGACAAACCTTTTGACTGGATTCGAGGATATCAAGTTGGGGGTAAATCTTTACTTTGGGCCAGGCAGGTTCAGAGATGGAGTAAATACGATTTTGAGGGCCCCGGAAGAGATGGGTTTGCGGTTGACTGGCCTATACGGTATGAAGACATAGCACCCTGGTACAGTTATGTAGAGCATTTTATTGGTGTGAGTGGCAATAAAGATGGATTGGATACTTTGCCTGACGGGGAGTTTTTACCTCCTTGGGAAATGAATAAGGTGGAAAAAACAATTCAGGAAAAAGTAAATGCAGCCTATTCGGATAGGAAATTTGTTATAGGCAGGTGTGCTCATCTCACCAAGCCGGCAGCGCATCACCAAGCTCAAGGTAGAGGTCAGTGCATGGCAAGAAGTTTGTGCCAAAGGGGCTGCCCTTTTGGTGCATATTTTAGTTCAAATTCCTCCACTTTGCCTGCTGCAGAAGCTACCGGAAATCTTACCATCAAACCTCATGCAGTGGTTCATTCAATCATTTATGATGATGCCAAAAGTAAAGTGACAGGGGTAAGGGTAATAAATGCTGAAACAATGGAAACCACCGAGTATTATGCCAAGGTTGTTTTTGTAAATGCTTCAGCATTAAACTCCAACCTTATTTTACTTAATTCAAAATCCAAAAGATTTCCCAATGGCTTGGGGAATGACAATGGGCTCCTTGGGACACATATAGCCTTTCACAACTACCGGGGAACTCTTTCAGCAAAGATGGATGGATTTATGGATGACTATTATTATGGCCGCAGACCCACAGCCATCATGATGCCCAACTTTAGAAATGTAAAGAAACAAGAAATGGATTTTCTGAGGGGATATATGACCTTTTATTCCGCAGGAAGAGGAGGTTGGGGTAATGCAAGAAATGAAGCCTTCGGTCCCGGATTTAAAGAAGCCAACTCAGAAGCAGGGCCTTGGAGAGTTTTCATGATGATGCAAGGGGAAACAATTCCTAAGCCTGAAAACAGGGTATACCTGGATGATGAGTTGAAAGATAAATGGGGCATGCCTCAACTAAGAGTGGATGTTGGGTATGACAAAAATGATGATTTGTCTGTTAAAGATTTTTTGAATCAAGGGGCAGAAATGCTTGAAAAAGCAGGCTGCAAGGATATCAAACAAAATGACAGTGACCGGGCACCGGGGCTGGATATTCATGAAATGGGAGGGGTTAGAATGGGTAAAGATCCGGAGACATCCTTGCTGGGAAAATACCATCAAATGCATGCCTGTCCAAATGTGTATGTTACTGATGGGGCCTCCATGACTTCTACAGGAACCCAAAATCCAAGTCTGACTTATATGGCTTTTACAGCCAGGGCAGTGGATCATGCCGTCAAAGCGCTAAAAAGAAAAGATTTATAATAAATGTTCGGTTGGTCAAAAATGGCCGATAGTATTATTTGATGGAAATCGGATAATTTATGATTTACAAAAAATTAAATTTAATTAGTTAACTTACGGTTTAATTTTCTTTTTAACTAGCCTAATAAACAAAAAAATATGAAAAGAATACTGCTACTAAGCTTATTTCTGGCCGTAGGTGCCGGCTTTATGGCTTGTAATCCGGAAGAAACGAAGGAAGAAACAAGACCAAATATTATCTTTATCATGAGTGATGACCATGCCTATCAAGCCATCAGTGCTTATGGTCATGGATTGAATGAAACGCCAAACATCGATAGGATAGCTAATGAGGGAGCCATTTTTCATAGAGCTACAGTAACCAATTCAATATGTGCCCCCAGTAGAGCCGTAATGCTGACTGGAAAGCATAGCTTTATCAATGGAAAGGTTGATAATATCCAGCCATTTGATTGGAACCAAGATAATTTCCCTAAGTTGCTTCAAGCCAATGGTTACCAAACAGCCATGATTGGTAAGATACATATGGATGGTCTGCCACAAGGTTTTGATTTTTCTATGGTACTTCCCGGCCAAGGGCATTATTATAACCCCGATTTCCTTATTAATGGGGAGAAAAAACGCATAGAAGGCTATTGTACTGATATTATAACAGATGCCGCTTTAAACTGGTTAAAGAATGACAGAAAAGAGGAAGAGCCATTTCTATTGCTTTACCATCAAAAAGCACCACATAGAAACTGGAAGCCTGCACAGAAATATTTGACTTTATATGATGATGTAACCTTTGACCCTCCGGCAAATTTCTTTGATGATTACGAAGGTAGAGGAACAGCGGCCAAGACGCAAGAAATGGAGATTGATGGCCATGCGCGATGGGGCCATGATTTCAAGTTTCAATTTGACCCTACCAATGGAGATACCACTTGGTTGGTAAATCAGTTGAAGCGATTGAATCCGGAACAGTTAGCAGACTGGCTGGCAGCTTATGAACCTAAAAACAAAGCCATGCGTGAGGCAAATCTCAGTGGTAAGGAATTGGCCTTGTGGAAATACAACCGATATATTAAGGATTACCTTAGGACAATCAAATCTGTTGATGATGGAGTTGGTGAATTATTGGATTACCTAAAAGAGACCGGATTGGATGAAAATACTATTGTGGTGTATACTTCTGATCAGGGTTTTTACTTGGGTGAGCATGGCTGGTTTGACAAGAGATTTATGTATGAAGAATCTTTTAGAACACCCTTGTT
The DNA here is from genome assembly GCF_030546805.1 of Cyclobacterium sp. 1_MG-2023. Classification (GTDB taxonomy): domain Bacteria; phylum Bacteroidota; class Bacteroidia; order Cytophagales; family Cyclobacteriaceae; genus Cyclobacterium. The sequence goes on from NZ_JAUOPC010000004.1 coordinate 93,664, forward strand.
AATGAAATACCCCAAGGAAATTAAAGCAGGAAGTAGTTTTGATCAATTGGTGCAAAACCTTGATTTTGCCCCTACCTTTTTAGATTATGCCGGAGTAGACATACCTGAGGAAATCCAGGGTGAATCTTTTAGAGATGTGGTCTCGGGAAAAACAGATGAGTTTAGAGATGCTGTTTATTATACCTACTATGAATACCCCGCTGAACACATGGTGAAGAGGCATTATGGGGTGTCTACAAAACGTTATAAACTTATCCATTTTTACTATGATATTGATGAATGGGAATTGTATGATTTGGAAAAAGATCCTATGGAAATGCAAAGTGTGTACGATGACCCAGCATATGCTGAAGTTCAAAAAATGATGCATGAAAAATTAGAAGAGGTTAGAAAGAAATATGGAGATAGTGATGAATTAAACAAGCATTATTTGGATGCTTATTTGGAGCATCGTGCCAAAAGAAACAGGTAATTTATGGAGTAAATTCTTCTTGTAACTAATTCAAAGTAAACCCTGTGAAAACCGAAATTGAAAAGGTATGGAACATTTGTTTCATACCTTTTTTAGTACCAAAAGGAAGGTGTTTTTCCTTTTTAAAGGTAAAACTTAAGACAATTTTTTGGCACCATGTAGTGAATTGAAAATAAATCAAAATCTTCCATAAATAAAGTTCGGAATTATAGCACCGAACGAAAGACATTTTTTACTTTCTCATTTTTGAAGCATTAAAAAGTAATGCAACTAACAAATGAAAAAGTTCAAAATTATTCTTATCAGCATTTTTATGGCTATCCTTTTCCTTTCAGATTTGCTAATTTCCCAGGCCAATTGGGATCCGTTAAAGAAAAGCTCTTCCTCAGGGTTTATTAAGATTGAAGCTCATACAATCTTTTATTTCAATAAGATCAGTTTCCCGAAACTTCTACACTAGTCAATTGGCTTTGTTATTACCAACCTATTTCTTTATCTACCTAATAAAATGCTGTAATGAGCCTTTAAATGAAGTTTTTAGTACCAAATTATTATGGTGGAGCATTGAAAAACATTTTTTATTATAAAAATTTATTATGCATATTTAGCTTTGGAAAAAATATTGTTTGTAAAATAATCTTTTAGTAAAGCTAATTAGCTATGGGTGAAATTCCTGAAAGTAAAATCATAGAAGACAAATCTATTGTGGTGTTGCCATTTGTGAACATGAGCAACGATCAAGAAAATGAGTATTTTAGTGATGGTATTACGGAAGAAATAATCAATGCATTAACAAAAGTAGAAGGACTCAAAGTGATCGCCAGAACCTCTTCTTTTGCATTTAAGGGAAAGAATCTGGATGTAAGGGAAATTGGCCAACAACTTGGAGTAGCCAATATTCTTGAAGGAAGTGTAAGGAAGGTATCAGATCGCGTTCGTATTACCGCACAGTTGATTAATGCCAAAAATGGACTGCATTATTGGTCCAAGAATTTTGACCGGCAAATGCAGGATATTTTTGCTTTGCAGGATGAAATCAGCCTGCTAATTGCGGACCAAATACGAGAGAATTTTGGGCATTTGGTGATCAAGGATCATTTGATTCAAGCTTCAACACGTAGTGTTTCTGCCTATGAACACTATTTAAAAGGGCGTTATCACCAACTTCAATGGACCCCCGACTCTTTTAAACAAGCCATCGAGCAATACGATGCAGCCATTGCAAAAGACCCTGAATTTGCCAAGGCTTATTATGGGAATTTACAATGTTATGGTTTATTGGCCATTTGGGGCTTTATGCCTGCCGAAGAAGCAATGGGCAAAGCCATAGACAATTTTATTATTGCCAAGGAATTGGATACTGAACTCCCCGAATACCCCATGTCATTTGTAGGACGAACCTTGTGGAAGGAATGGGATTATAAGGGGGGCTATGAGTACATTAATCAAACCCTGGCTATGAATCCCAAACATACGGATGCATTAGAGGCCATGGCAGAACTGCTTATTGCCTTGGGCTATTTTGATCAAGCCGAATTATTTGTGAAAAAAGCCTTAGAAGTGGATCCATTGTCTCCAAATCATCACTTTACCATGGCCAATGTTTTTTATTTAAAGCAAGCTTATGATATTGCTTTGCATTATATTGAAAAAGCCTTGCGAATCAACCCTCAATTTGACCTTGCCTTAAGGTTAAAGGTGAATGTGCTTGTTTTGCTGGGCAAAGAGGAAGAGGTTAAAGAATTGGCTGAAAAATTTGAGGAAAAAGAATTGATCAACCTGCTTTTTGCAATTATCAATAAGAAAATAGCACAGATTCCTAAAGAATTTTTGGATCAATGGGAAAGCTTGGAAAATGAGGAAGGGGAAATAACGCCCTATAAATTATTTATTCTAGCCAATGGTAATTGCCCGGAAGCAGCCTTTAAGTTGTTAAAAAGCGGAATTGAGTTGCGTAGAGCGCAATTAATGAATTATAGATACGAACCCTTTTTGCAAAGCTTGAAAGAAATTGAAGGATTTGAGAACTTGCATCAGGCCAACTTTAGCTTGACTGGAAATGAAGAGTGGTTTGCCAAGGAGAAGCCATCCCAAATATTGGATGAAAAAGAAGCGGATTTGATGAAGGAAAAGTTAATTAGGTATTTTGAAAAGGAGAAACCTTTCTTAGACCCCCAACTAAACTTAAACGCTCTTGGGAGTAAACTGGAACTTCATCCCAATAAATTGTCCTATTTAATTAATGATAAACTTCAAGCCAATTTCAATGAATATGTGAACAATTACCGATTAAATTATTTCAAAAAGATTGCGATTAATCCACGTTTTAATCACCTAACGCTGCTTGCACTGGCATATGATAGTGGTTTTAACTCCAAGACAGTTTTTAACTCTTTTTTCAAAACAAAAGAAGGAGTCACCCCAAGTGCTTGGTTGAAAAAGGCCAAAGCGGAATAATAACAAGTTGGGAAGCAATAGGTATCACATTATAATTCAGAACGCAACAGTAGATGTAATGGCTCACATTTGTTCGGAAATATTTATCTAACTATTGTATTATGAGAACGAATCCATTACCAGGTCCGGATAAAAATGAATCCTTTCCTTTATTGAATCACAACAAACTGTGTTTCTTAAAGAATATCATCACCAACCCTAATATAGAGGTAGGGGATTACACCTATTATGATGATTTAGAGGATGTTTACAATTTTGAAAAAAATGTCAAGTATCATTTCGATTTTATTGGGGACAAATTAATAATCGGTAAATTTTGTATGATCGCCTCCGGTGTTTCATTTATCATGAATGGGGGGAATCACCTCAGTACTTCTATTTCAGCCTATCCCTTTGCTATTTTTGGTCATGGCTGGGAAAAAGCCATGAAAGGAAAAAGCTACCCATACAAAGGAGATACCATTGTAGGCAATGACGTTTGGTTAGGTCATAACGTAAAGGTTATGCCTGGGGTAAAAATCGGTGATGGAGCCATTATTGCTAGTCATTCGGTGGTAACGGCTGACGTTTCCCCCTATGCTATTGTTGGTGGAAATCCTGCTAAATTAATTCGAAAAAGATTTTCTGACAGCAGTATAAGCAGCTTACTTGATATAAAATGGTGGAATTGGCCCATTCAAAAAATCACGGATCATGCGCACCTTTTAACAGGTGGCAATATAGAAGCATTTCTAAAACAGGTTTGATTTAACGCTATACATGCATTCGGCTAGAGGAGCACTATGCGCTTACTTGCTTCAGGTTGATCAAGTAGCTAAATCCAAATTGCTATACAGTTAAATAAAAAAATATAGGCAATAGATTTGCTCTTTAAGCTTCGGGTAAAAACCTGAAGCTTTTTTTGTGCGGTATAGTAGTCCTTTCAATAAACCCGGATTATGCAATCGTATTGGTGATGACTGTCCTGACCTTTCTCAGGGAATGTTGCAATCGCAAGAAAATTAGGCTGTTTGGAGGTTTTAGGATAGCACCGCTATGTGAAATTGAAAACAGCAACGAAGTGGTTGATTTTGAATCGATTTCAGCACGGAATAGAATGTCTATTGCATTTATCTGGTAAAACAGCCGCAGTAAAGAAGATTCCCCCTTAATCGAAGTATTTTTTTTTCTTACCAAAGAGGTTCACAATTATAAACTGGAACGATCTCTAGCCCCCTGCCTGCTACTTTTGAACCATAATTTTATTCACAAGTAGTTTTCGTATCAACCTTTAACTCATTTAAAATGAAATCATTTGTATTAGGAGGTCTATTCTTCCTTTCCTTACTCCCCGGATTTGCTCAAAGCAACTCCTTTACCATAAGCGGTTATCTCACAGATGAGACCAATGGGGAAGTACTTATAGGTTCTACTGTAAGGGTAGAACAAATCAATAGCGGAACGGTATCCAATGTATATGGATTCTACTCCATCACTTTGGAAGAAGGGGTTTATGACCTGCATTTCAGCTTTGTGGGTTATAGAGAGATTCAGAAAAAAGTAAAGCTGGACAAGGACCTTAGATTGGATATATCATTGATGCTGTCGGATACCGAATTGGAAACAGTGGTCATTCAAAGTGATAGGATGGACGAAAATGTATCATCCGTGGAAATGAGTACAGCGAAAATGGATATTAAAACAATTGAGAAGATGCCGGCCTTTGTAGGAGAGGTGGATGTGTTAAAAAGTATACAGCTCCTTCCGGGTGTGAGTTCCGTAGGAGAGGGCACTTCCGGTTTCAATGTTCGTGGAGGTACAGTGGGGCAAAATCTAGTTTTATTGGATGAAGCCCCTGTTTACCAGTCCTCTCATTTGTTTGGTTTTTTCTCTGTTTTTAATCCGGATGCGGTCAAGGATGTCAAACTTTATAAAGGAGGGATCCCTACTCGATTTGGAGGCAGGTTATCCTCTGTTCTTGACATAAGGATGAAAGAGGGTAATAACCAAGATTATGATGTAGCCGGTGGTATAGGAACAGTATTTAGCAGGCTGTCCTTAGAGGGGCCAATCAAAAAAGGCAAATCTTCATTTATTCTTGCCGGACGTCGCTCTTATGCAGATGTATTGGCACGACCCTTTACAGATGCATTGGACAATGGAGCGGGCATGTACTTTTACGATCTTACTGCGAAGACCAATTTTGAACTAAATGAAAAGAACAAACTCTTTGTTTCCGGTTATTTGGGTAGAGATGTATTTAATTTTGATGAATCTCAAGGCTTTAATTGGGGAAATAAAACTGCCACAATTCGATGGAATCATCTTTATGGAAGCAAATTGTTTTCCAACTTCTCAGCCTTTTATAGCGACTACAATTATGGTTTTAGCTTTGGAACCAATGAAAGCGACAAGTTTGACTGGCAGGCAGCCATTTCCACTTGGAATTTCAAGCCTGAATTTACTTGGTTTGCTAACCCTTCACATGAACTTACCTTTGGAGGAGAATTAATTGCTTATCGATTTCGACCCGCAGATGCTACGATTATAAATAATGGAGAACTTTCCAATATCAGTTTGGATCATCGGAAAGCAGTTGAGGGAGCTTTGTATGTCAGTAGTGAACAAAAATTTGGAGATAAGGTAGTGGCGCAATATGGCCTTCGATTCAGTTATTTCAATCATTTTGGAGAAAAGACTTATACGTATGGAGATACCTTGCCGGGCATAGAACGGCCTTTGATAGGGGTTACAGAAAATGGATCCTGGAATTCAGTGGCCCAATACAATAACCTGGAACCCAGGATTTCAGTCAAGTATTCACTGAATGAATCCAGTTCCTTGAAAGCCAGTTATAACCGAATGAGTCAATACTTGCACCAAATTTCAAATACTACTGCCTCCTTACCTATTGATATCTGGCAACCTTCCGATAACAATATATTGCCTCAAACCGGGAATCAGGGAGCTTTAGGCTTTTTCAAAAACTTTTTTGGCAACCGGTTTGAAACCAGTGCCGAAGTCTATTATAAATGGAACCAAAACCAAATGGATTACATCGATGGGGCCGAGTTATTTATCAATGAATTTATGGCTTCTCAATTACTTTCAGGTAAGGGAAGGGCTTATGGCTTAGAGTTATATGCCAAGAAAAATCAGGGCAGGTTTACCGGTTGGATCAGTTATACTTTGGGTAAAACTGAATTGAAAGTAGATGGGATAAATTATGGGGATAATGAATCGACAAGGGAGGGGAATTGGTATCCTACAAGGTATGACCAACGCCATAATTTAAAACTGGCAGGATTTTATGAACTAAATAAGCGAGTGACCTTGTCGGCAAATTTCAGCTACTTGTCCGGTACGCCAACTACCTTTCCAACAGATCGGATTATTGTACAAGATAAGGTAATCCCTTATATCGATGGAAGTGATAGAAATAACTATCGGATTCCTAATTTTCATCGATTAGATATTGCATTAACCATTGACAATGTATGGAGAGGCAAGAAACAGAGGAAAGGCACGGATAACCTTGTAGTATCGGTTTATAATCTTTATGGTAGGAAAAATCCTTTCAGTATTTATTTCTCTCAAGGGACATCCACCAGACCACAGATGGGCGAACCATTAGCTACCTCTGCCCATCAAATGTCTCTCATTGGTACTTTAATACCTTCTGTAACCTATAATTTTAAATTTTAATCCTGACAAATTTATACCTATATCATGAAAAAGTTAATCGTTTTCTTTTTGGCCTGTCTTAATTTCGCATGTGATACTGAAATCAACCCTACCCTTAATCCAGCGGCAGAAGTGATGGTGGTGGATGCTTGGTTAAATGATAAAAATGAAACTCAGAAAATTTTTCTGACCATATCGCAGCCTTATTTTGATCAATCCTCACCTGAGATGGTGGAAGGCGCAAGTGTAAGTGTCAAAGATCTTTCTTCAGGAGAAACAATTACATTTGTTGAAACAGATGCCTATTATGGCTGGGAACCGGGAGATGAAGCATTTTTGGTAGTCGGTCACCAGTATCAGTTACTCCTGGAAGTGGATGGGAAGGCTTATACTGCCAATGCAGGCTTGGGTGAAGTACCTGAGGTTGATTCCGTGCAATTTACTTATAATCCGAAAGACATTAATTTCAAGGAGCCTTATTTTACAGCAGAGTTTATGGCCAATGATATTCCCGGTCGAGGAGATGCCTATTGGATCAAGGCATGGAAAAATGGAGTTTACTTAAGTAAGCCTTCTGAAATCAATATCGCCTATGATGCAGGTTTTTCGTCTACCCAAACTATGGATGGTGTGCTTTTTAATCAGATCATTCGTAAGGATTTCGTGAATCCATGGGATGAAAATCCGGAAAAAGAAAATTCTTTTTTGCCCCCCTACGTGGTTGGGGACTCTTTGTATCTGGAGATTCATTCCATCGATCCTATGGCATTTGAGTTTTTGTCAGGAGTAATCTTACAGACCAATAGACCGGGTGGTTTTTCTGAATTATTTGCGACTCCATTGTCAAATGTTATCAGCAATATTTATCCGGTATCTGAAGAATCTTCTACTAAGGTTCAGGGATTCTTTAATGTTTCTGCTGTCACAAGTGGTGGCGGAAAGTTAACTGCTGCAATTGCAGAAACTGCAATGAACGCAGCAGATGATTAATAACTCATGAGTGATGTAAATTATTCCGGGCAACAGCTTTTTTCAATAGGGGAATAGTTGTTGCCCGGAATTTTATTTTATGGGGTTTTTAGTATCGAAAATAAGAATTCGATAATGGCTAATTTTTGTAACCTAATCTTGCATATAGTAGTTTTTTGCTGTCACCATTTTTAGGTATTGGTAATTGAAAAAAGCTATCCAAACCATTTCCCATATTATTATTAATTTTTGGAAGCAGGATATGATTGTTTTTTATTTTATGCACCATGTTTAAGTTGAATACATGCTTTCTATTGAGTCTATAAAAATTTTTTAACAGAAATAAATTGTTCTGATAAAAGTTCTTTAATCCGGGAGATATAAAATCTATACTTTTTTTACTAGTAACGGTAAAAGCTCTTATGATTTTATCGTCAGCTTCCAAAAGGATTAAGTCATTTACCGGGATTGCGGTTATTTCATTAAAGCCGGTAGTGACCATTAATTTACTTTGGGTTCCATTGTTTGAATGTGTATTAATTTGACCGCTATTTTTTCTCTGGGATTGGTAAATTAAGGCCAGTTCAATTTTTTCAGCCAATATATCGGGGTTAAATGGTTTGTGGATAAAATCAAAGGGGCATAAAAACTTAGCTTGATCAAATCCTATTTGTTTAGGTAGTCCGGATAAGAAAATGATAGGGATACCTATCTGTTGATTGATAAAATGGGCTAGTCTTATTCCCGCATCTTTGTCCTCTCCTAGTGAGATGTCAAGCAATATCAAATCCGGGGAGGTGGTATAGGTCAACGATACGGCTTCAGAATAACTGGTCGCGGGGCCGATTACTTCGGAAATTTCTGTTGGAAACCTGGTTTTTATTTCAAATTTTAGGTCTTCTGAAATAAAAGGGTCATCCTCTACAATAAGTACTTTCATATAGGTTTGAAGTTTGGTGGGTGTCTCCAATCAAAATTAAATAGGTTCAATATTTAATGTTATATATTATTGAGTAATAAATTTACTCAATAATTATTTCTGATTTATAATAGTTGCAATCTAATGGTAGTATTTTTTTATTAACCTGTGTATGTGTCAAATAATTTACAGAAAATTTCTTAATAAACTAAGCGAAAGGATTGATTTTATATGTGTGGTAATTGAGGTATTTATTTATTTGGTTTATTTATAATCAAAATATATAATATTGTTAACGTAAACGATATATAGCTATTGTCATATTTTTAATTTTTCATATAATTATAACTATGATTCAGGTGATTTTTTATAGGTGTTTTTGTGCAAATTAAAAAATGTGTACTGCATTAATTGAATATTAAAATAGGTTTTAATAGATGTGAAGCGTTTTTTGTGTTTTTTGCTTTATGCCTTTATATCCTACTTTCACGTGTCCATATCCTAGCTTCACGAAAATTATTTATAGAAGTAGTAAAACTCATTTACATTTAATTAGAACCTAAATTAAATCACTATGGAAAATAAGTTTTACTGTATTTGTTTGATGCTATATATACTTGGGGGCTTACCTAATGGCTTTTCCCAGGTAATATTTGAGGATGATTTTGAAAGTGGTGGATTGAAAACGGAATGGACAGCAATTCCGGGGGAGGACAATGCTGTGGTAGGGATAGAAAATCAGATTCAAGGACGGAATGTTTTTTATCAAGGGAGTAATGGTTTAGCCATGGGTAAGACTAGCTCAAAAGGAGGGTTAGTTACCAATAGATTAGACCTTAAATTAGACCTAAGCACCTATTCTCAAGTGGAAATGGATTTCTACCTTAATAATTATTTCGATGAGACCCATCCTCAGGACGGGATTTATATAAGTGATGATGATGGGGCGACCTTTACCAAAGTTATGGACTTTGATGGAGATAATTGGCAGGGTGATGTTTACAGCAAAGTGCCTCCTTTAGATATTGACAGGTTGGCGAGTCATTACGGATTAACACTTTCGACTACGTTTATCATTAGGTTTCAACAATATGATGACTCCTACTTTGGGGCTTATTCCAGCAGTTCACGAGATGGAATCTTTATAGATGACGTTGAGGTCCGCGTACCTGACCAAACATATATTTCTACTTTCCCTTATTCTACAGGATTTGAGGGAAGTGTTGAGCTTCCTGCAGGTTGGAAACAGGCCAATCCTACATTTCCCTATATTAACTCTGTAGAAGCTAACTCTACCGGGTTGGTAAGTGGAGCTTCTACCGTAAGATTGGAAGGGATTGCTGCGGTTGGTTCTACTATTTCAGCCAGAAATGCATCTAGGGAAGGGTCCAACGGATTGATATTGGGAAAGAGAGTAGGTGGTGAACTTGGAGCCGTTGCTGTGGACCTTCACCTTGATTTAAGTAGTACTCCGGATATTGAATTGTCTTTTTGGATGAATAACTACTTTGAAAATACCCATCCCCTAGACGGGATTTTCTTTAGTGATGATGCTGGAGTAACCTTTACCAAAGTTATGGATTTTGATGGGGACAATTGGGCAAGTGCAAGCTGGAGTCAACTGCCTCCTCTGGATATTGACAGGTTGGCCAGTCATTATGGATTGACACTTTCCTCTTCATTTATTGTAAGATTCCAACAATATGACAATTCCTACTTTGGAGCTTATTCTAGTAGTTCACGAGATGGTATTTTTATAGATGATGTTGAAGTTCGTGAACCTGACCAAACCTATATTTCCACTTTTCCATATTCGACCGGTTTTGAAGATGGTTCTAAGCTTCCATCTGGCTGGAAGCAGGCCAACCCTTCATTTCCCTATATTAACCCTGTAGAGGCTAACTCTACTGGGTTGGTAAATGGAGTTTCTACTGTAAGGTTAGAAGGGATTGCTGCGGTTGGTTCTACTATTTCAGCCAGAAATGCATCTAGGGAAGGGTCTAACGGATTGATATTGGGAAAGAGAGTAGGTGGTGTACTTGGAGCCGTTGCTGTGGATCTTCACCTGGACCTAAGTAATACTCCGGATATTGAATTGTCTTTTTGGATGAATAACTATTTTGAAAATACGCATCCCATCGATGGGATTTTCTTTAGTGATGATGCTGGAGTAACCTTTACCAAAGTAATGGATTTTGCTGGGGATAAATGGGCAAGTGCAAGCTGGAGTCAACTGCCTCCTCTGGATATTGACAGGCTGGCAAGTCATTACGGATTGACACTTTCTTCTTCATTTATTGTAAGATTCCAACAATATGACAATTCCTACTTTGGAGCTTATTCTAGCAGTTCACGAGATGGTATTTTTATAGATGATGTTGAAGTTCGTGTACCTGACCAAACCTATATTTCCACTTTTCCATATTCGACCGGTTTTGAAGATGGTTCTAAGCTTCCATCTGGCTGGAAGCAGGCCAACCCTTCATTTCCCTATATTAACCCTGTAGAAGCTAACTCTACAGGGTTGGTAAATGGAGTTTCTACTGTAAGGTTAGAAGGGGTTGCTGCGGTTGGTTCTACTATTTCAACCAGAAATGCATCTAGGGAAGGGTCTAACGGATTGATATTGGGAAAAAGAGTAGGTGGTGAACTTGGAGCCGTTGCTGTGGATCTTCACCTGGACCTAAGTAATACTCCAGATATTGAATTGTCTTTTTGGATGAATAACTATTTTGAAAATACGCATCCCATCGATGGGATCTTCTTTAGTGATGATGCTGGAGTAACCTTTACCAAAGTAATGGATTTTGATGGGGATAAATGGGCAAATGCAAGCTGGGGTCAACTGCCTCCCCTCGATATTGACAGGTTGGCAAGTCATTACGGATTGACACTTTCATCTACGTTTATTGTCAGGTTTCAACAATATGACAATTCCTACTTTGGAGCTTATTCCAGTAGTTCACGCGATGGTATTTTTATAGATGACGTTGAAGTTAGGGTTCCTGACCAGACTTTTATAAATAAATTTCCTTATAATGAGGGATTTGAAGAAGGTACTAAAATGCCTAAGGGTTGGGCTTATAGCAATTCTACGTTTCCTTATGTTGATCCCACGTCAGATAATTCAACAGGAATAATCGATAATAAATCTACCGTTCGATTAGAAGGCGCAGTTGGTGTTACAGATAAATATCAATCTCTAACGGTTAGTAATTCAGGTAGTAATGGTTTGTATTTAGGTAAAAATGCATCAGGGGAGTTTGGAGTCGTAAGTGCTGATTTAAAGCTTAATTTAAAAGATGCGCAAAATGTAATTCTTAAATTTGATATTTTCAGTAGTTATGAAGAGCTGAGCGCTCACAATGGTATTTATTTAAGTGTGAATGAAGGCTTAACATTTACCAAAATTCAGGATTTCACCCTTAATTCCAATAAATGGGAATCGATGGAAGTGGATATTTCAACTTTGGCAGACGAGAATAAATTAGTGCTTTCAGAGAAAACAGTGGTTCGATTTCAACAATATGGACGCTTTGCCATTTATACTGGTTCATCTTCCAGAGACGGCATTTTCCTTGATGACGTAGAAATAACTACTAAAAGCAGAATAAATCATGTCATATCGTTTTCCTCCTTGCCTGACATGCAATTTGGAGATGCTCCTTTTGATTTAGTGGCCACAGCAGATTCTGAGCTCCCGGTTCAATTTACTGTAGTCAGTGGTCCTGCCACAATTACAGGAAAGCAGCTGACCATTACAGGCGCAGGGACTGTAACAGTAAAAGCTGAACTACCCGGTGACAATGAATACCAAGCAGCGGAAGCTATAGAACAGTCTTTCGAAGTCGAGAAAGCCGATCAGGAAATTACTTTTGGCTCCATCTCCGCTAAAACTTACGGGGATGCACCATTTACAGTGGTGGCCACGGCTGATTCCAAACTACCGGTTACTATTTCTCTGGTAAGTGGTCCCGGAACCATTAGTGGAAGTAAAGTGACTATTACAGGTGCCGGAACGATTACTGTGAAAGCCACTCAGGCAGGAAATGACAATTACAATGCTACTTCTGAAGAGAAGGAGATTACTGTTGAAAAGGCAGGGCAGACCATCACCTTTGCCAATTTGCCTGATAAAACTTACGGGGACCAGCCAGTTAATCTTTCTGCCTCCTCAAGTTCCGGATTACCGGTAACCCTAAAAGTGAAAAGTGGTCCCGGAAAAATCTCCGGAACAAAGCTGACTATTGAGGGAGCGGGAGCAATAGTCGTAACAGCCAGTCAACCCGGAAATAAAAATTACAAGGCTGCTAGTGAGGTGAACCGCACCCAGACCGTTAAGAAAAAATCTCAAACCTTAGATTTTACTGCGATTGAAGACAAAGCCTATGGCGCAGCCTCCTTTGATCTAATTGCAAGCAGTAGCGCTAATCTGGAGCCTAGCTTTACCGTGCTCAGTGGGCCGGCTACGATAAGTGGTAAGACTGTTAGTCTAACGGGCGCAGGGAAAGTAGTTATTGAAGCCAGTCAAAGCGGGAATGACAATTATGCTGCAGCCGAAAAGAAAACCAATAGTTTTTGTGTTGCTCCACCTGTTCCTGAAATAGAAATCATCGGTTCTGAATTTTCTCCAGAATTGGTGCTTAAAGTAACAAATGCACCTGAAGGGAGTACTTATCAATGGAAACTAGACGGTTCGGATATTTCAGGAGCTGATCAAGATGAAATTAACCTATCAGAAGGGGGAGCTTATTCGGTAATGGTGACAGTAGATGGTTGTAGCAGTATTTCTGAGCCCCAAACCTTGACTGATTTAGAAGAAAGACCAGGTGCTACAGGGTTAGTAAACCTGTTCCCCAATCCAGCCAAGAACACCTTCTCCATCACTGGCCTTACCATAGGAGAGGCTTATGAGCTCACTATCAATGATCTCAATGGAAGGAGTAGGGTGGTTTTAGACTATGTGCATACGGAGAATAGCTTTATAAATATTTCCGACTTCAATGCAGGTGTCTACCTTATAGAGGTCCAAGGCTATAGACTATTTGTAGTCCGGAAACTAATAATCAAAGACTAAGACAATTCGGAGGGCGATTTATTTATTACTCTCCTATACCTCCTTTTAACATTAAATTTATTCGCCATGAAATTGATTAATAAGCTATTTTGTTTTACTTGTTTACTGGTATTGGTTAGCCTCTTTTCTTGTAAGGATGATGAAGAGCCAGAGAAAACAAAGACAGAACTACTTACCCAAAATTGGAAGTTAATCAAACTTACAGCCAATGACTCCGACCAGCCTACAGCCGGTTATACGATTAATTTTGATACCTCTAAAAGTTACACAGCAAAAGGCGCACTGTTGTCCGTACAGGAGACAGGCACTTGGGCTTTTAATACTGCAGAAACGGAAGTGTTGCTCAACGGAGGGCCTGATAAATTCCTGATCAACAGCCTTACGGACACCCAAATGATCCTAACCATCAATCAGACCAATTATAAAGCTGGAGCGGTGGAGTTAAAGATGGAGTTTGGGTTGTAATAAAGTTAGTCTAAACTAATATCAATATCCAAGGTAATGTGGTATAATGGATAAACTTATATTTGTCCATTATACCACATTTTTCACCTCTTAATTTAGTTCGATTAGTTTGATTGAAATAACCATTTATATTTTTAATTATTAAAATACTCTATTTATTTGTAGAGGGCTAAAACCTCATCAGAATGTTTGTTGTCGCTTAATATTTTCGTTCTAATTTTGTCAAATTGTTCATATTTAATATAGAATTCTATGCAAGTCTTATGAATATGTATATTATTTGAGTGTAGGGTTGCTGTTTTATATAATTTATAAACATCTTCTGGTCCAATATTAAATTTTTTTGTTAATTTTTTTTCTTTTACCATTCCCATTTCAAAGTAAATAGAGCCAAATACTTCTGCATACTCAGATTTAAACCAGAACAATTGAATTTTATTAAAAATTTTGGTAAGAAATTTCTCATATTCTTCTGGTGAGAATAAATTTTTGTATCCTAAAAGTATTACAGCTGCTATGTATTCGAAAAATATAATTCTTCCGGGTTTGTTTTCATCGAGATTCTCATTTATGATTCTATTTTCTCTGGAGAGATTCCATTTACTGACTAATTGATGAATAATTGAACCATTTTGGTGATCCATAGGGTTCTCTCGTTTCATTTTTAGCTTAGTTTCTTCATAACTTCTACCCAGGGCAAGAGAAATTGTAGATATCACATGGTGGTCAACATATTTAGTATATTTCTTGTAGTAATAAATAACAGATAAACAGAGATTAACTTCCAATAATCGAAAATTGCTATTTAATAATTTGCTGAAAATATTTATTGACCTTCTGTCATCTTTTCTGAGGGAAAGCCGAATCGCAGTTGTCCATAAAAATATATTTTTAATAGGTTCCAGGAATTCAACATGAAATGAATTAAGATTAAAGGTTATTGGTCCATGAGTATTTGACTCCCAGAAATAGCAAATTTCAGGTTTTAAGGCATAGCTGGAAAGATGGATTTGGTTATTGTGGTCTAGCCTTCCCCAAATTACTAAATCAGCATGATAAGTTTTACCTATTTCCTTAGCATTTTTCCAACCAATTTTTTCCTCATTAAGAGGGGCTTGTTTGATAATTTCTAAATTCAATAGAGATTCTTTTTGAAGTAAGTTTAACTCGTATTCTAATAAATCTACAACAATTGGGGTTGGTGAATAGGGGTCCAAAAATGGCAATAGTATAACTTTTATTTTTTCAGAAGCGGAGAAATATTTTCGGATAAAGGAATTAAAACTTTTATACTCAACCAAAATAGATACTTGATCGAGAAATTCTATTGTTGGAAACTGGGGCTGCTTACCTGGTTTTATTTCTCGGAACTTACCTTTTCTCGCCCCATGCCAAAAATGGTAACATGCTCTATTGCTATCATTAGTAAATGGGTAGTCTTCTGGATTTTTGTCTGTTAATAGATAAATTAAAAAATCTCTACATTCCTGACTTACTTTGTCTTTTTCTCCCAACGGGACATATTTATTGGGATCATTCGTAAAACCATAGCAGTTATTGGATTCATACTCATAATCCATGAATTGTACCACTTTTTCCTGGACCTTAGTAGCCAATTTGTAAAGAGGAATGAACAAGTAGTTTTCTTCCTCCCAATGCTTTATTAATAGCGGATTGTTTTCAATTAGATTTCGGTAAGACATCTATCTTGTGTGTTTTTTTAAATTTATTCCAATTAGTTTAATAAAAAAATTAATTAAGAATTTCTATTCATAAGTTGATTATTTCTATACATGGACCGATACCAATTTATACATGGGTCATAAATTCTTATAAATGAAGGTCAAATTACCATCCATTACCAAAAGTATTTTATTTTGAATAAATCAAAAATGCAATATAAATAACTGTTAAAACCTATTAATACTTGCATAAATGTATTAAATTATCTATATTTGTATACAAGCGATTCAAAAGGAGTCGTCTCAACGTGTTTAGGGAAACCTTATGAATCGTCTTGAAATGTAGCTACAGGGCATTGTGAAAAACCGGATCGCTTCCTCGGAATGGAGCAATGCCCTTTAAATAGAGAAGCTTAACCTAAACTGTAAGGTTATGTGTACTATTAAATATTTGCTAAAGCTATTATTGTTGATTTCGTCATTAACCTTTAGTAGCTGTGGATTGATAGATGATGAGGATGCCAATCCTCAAAAGGTCGAATCCTCATTAAAAGTTGAAGATTCTCCAGGTAAAGGAGATTAATATTATTAATTAAAGGGTCTAAAGTGTTTTAGGCCCTTTTTTATTTGGTAATAAGTTAGGGAATGTTGAAAAACTGGTCATTCTTTTTTTCGTAAAAGTGATCAATTACTTCGTGAAACTGTTAAACTAATTCGACAAGCTTTTGATTAATAACTTATTTAACTCAAATTGTGTTATTATTTTAATAATTAGTTGTAATGTTTACTTGGTTAGCATTTTTTTACCATTTACTTTAAACACCAATTGTTGCCTTGTCCCTTGATGCCTTATGGATTTGAGTTGTCCTTTTAGATCCAAGGCAAATTTTTCTATAAGTTTGGTGCCGGTGCCTTTACCTGTTTTTCCATTTAGCCCTATCCCGTTGTCCTGATAATCGATAGTAATATTTTGATCTTTTAGCTGAATAGCAATTGTAATTTTAGGTTGTCCGATACCTTCAAAGGCATACTTCAAGCTATTATAGATCCACTCTGTTAAAATCATGGAGATGGGAATTACAACTTCAACCGGTAGCACGATTTCAGCAGGTTGATGGTATACAATCTCCACCTTTCGATTTTCCTTGGCTAGCATTTCCCGGTGTTGTTGCATCAGGCCTTGGAGGAATTCCTGTAAGGGGACCTCTTGCTCATCTTCTATACTAAACAAGTACCTTTCCAGAGAAGACGCAGCGTACAGAAGCTGTGTAGACCTCAACATTTCCTGTTGGGCAGTATTGTCCGGTACCCTTCTGGCAATCTCCTTAATAATGCTCTGTAGCCGCATGATATTGTTGGCAGTACGGTGTCGCAATTCCGTTTGTTGGAGGCTGATGGTTTTGTTTTTAGTTCCTATAATCTGTGTTAGTCGTTTTTGGCGGTTAAGGTTTCTGAAAATCCAGAAAAGAAATATGGTCAAGAATATTCCAAGAATTGCAAGAAACAAGCTGGTTTGCTGAAACTTACTACTTTGTAAGGCAAATAATTCCGCTTCCTGGCTGATTTTCTGGTTTTCAAATTCCTTTTCACGTAAAAGGTAGATATTGCTTATTTCTTCCACCTTCAATTTTTCATCCTGAAACAATTGGTTGTTCAAGGAGTCCAAAGATCTGTAGGTAACCAATGCCTGTTCGTATTGCTTGGTACTTTCCAATAATTTAAAACGAAGCTCTAAATTATCAACCATTAATTCCTTATCGGAAATTTCCTGAAGTATATGTAGGGCAGAGTCCAAATGTAAGGCTGCCTTGTTTGTGCTGGCTTTTTTTAGCCAATAATCTGCAAAGTTATTGTGGCTGATCGCCAGGCCCTGTAGGTCCTTGTTCAAATGGTTGATATGGTAAGATTTTAAGATATAGGGGTAGGCTTCCTCAATCTTTTCTTGATCCAATAGCACGACCCCTATATTATTGTAAGTTGCTGTTCTGTCCTTAGCTAAGGCTGGAGTTGAATTAATATCCAAGTTCACTAATTCTAAAACCGATTTAAAATAATAAAGACTGGAATCCAAATTGTTAAAATGTTGAAAACTTACTCCCAAATTGTTTAGTAAATTGGCAGCCTTACTGGTGTCTCCTAGATACCGGTATAAACCTAAGGACTTGTGAAATAGCTCCAAAGATTTGGATTTATTTTGTGTATTTCTGTAAAGATTTCCCATAGAATTATATAAAGCAGCTTCCCTGGGAAGGTCTGTTTCAGCAAGCTTCAGGGCATCAAGCGCTTCTTGGTAATTTTCAATAGCCAAACCATAAAGACCTAAATATTGGTAGTTTAATCCTATACTTCGGAGAAATGTACAGGTACGCTTGTGGTCAGCTTGTGCTTTGGTATAGGTTAAGGCCTCCTTATAGCTATCAATGCTGTTTTGATATTTACCAAGATGGAACAAAACATAGCCCAAGTCCGCATTGTATTGTCTTAGATGGGTGGTGTCTTTAAAGTTAATCTCATTCAAAGCCCTTTCAAGCAATACTTTTGCTTCACCATATTCTCCTTCATTTATGCTAATATCTATTTTTTTATCTATCGGAGATTGATGGGCTTGGATTTGAGCATTGTAAAATAAAAATGCTATAAGTAATAAAGTTATGTAGAAATTAAGTAAAAGATTTTTCATTTGAATGGAATCTTTAAAGGGGAATGACGGGCAATTGAATTGTAGGGGTTTATAAATATCTTTTTTCTTTGCCATATATCCAATTAATTATTGTACTAAACAATCTTTTTTATCCAATTAAATTCACCTTTACGAATTTTACGGTTGGTTTTACGCAATTATATAAAAGGTTTACGAATTTTAATTCTACTATTACTTTTCAAGCTTTACCTTGTAGATGTTTAAAAATGGAGATGGACACTCCGGATTATTTAGATTTCTCTTAATTGAGAAAAGGACCTGGTTTTCCAGGTCCTTTGATTGAATAATTCACTATAAAATAAAGCCTATCCCGACTTAGTAATAAAAGAAAGAATCTCTTCCAGGTTCATCTTCAGATTCGGTACTATGAAAGTATGTCTGTCTTTGTGGTAATGAAGTATTCTCACTTGCTGGATAGTCACGACTTCCAATTGTTGAAAACAATAAAATCTCGAATAATAATTTAATAGTTGTCATTTGTTTAATGGTTTTATATAAAAGATTTATTTGGTGGATTGAGGTGAATGGTGTCGTCAATTGATGCCTCAATCCAAGCCTGCTGGCTTATAGTTTCGTCTAGAGAATCCTGTTAGATATCTTATCGAAACTCAGGCATTTATATCTTTTATAGAGCAAAAAATATTCCTAAACTAGGAAAAAATGGTAATAAACAAAGAAGTTGGAAGAAGTGAATTTTCCGGTTGAAGAGGGTTAAAATATTTGTAAAGAGGTGAAATATACTTGTCAAGAGGCTAGAAGGAGAAGTCAAGAGGATAATCTAAGGGATGCAGATTTGATTTTAATTTTGGGTGATTTTAATTATATTTAAAATGACTTTTTTTACTGTTGTAAACCCTTTGTAAAAATATACTTGTATGCCATATTTGGATTATATTGAAAGTCATCCACTATTTGAAAAATACCAAAATAACAATAGGAACGACACTAAAAATAAATGGAGATATGAACCATTTTATGTTTTAGGTAAAAAGGTTGAACAAAGAGTAAAGCAATTTTTATTGAATGAAAGAGAGAAGTACATTGATACCTTCAAAGACAGGTACTCTAAAGAATTAGCAGACTATATTCCATTCAATGAAGTTGGCGCTGTTAACAAACATCAAAAATGGCATCTTAGATCAATGGTAGAGGATCTATTAGGAGAGGATCATTGGCCTTATAAGTCTAATGAAAACAAAGTTGCTGCTGATTTTTGGAATGCAGCTTTGTATTTTATAGAGGATGTGGATAAGGAGGATAAGGATCTGCCAGCTTTTTCAAGTATGAGGGTTCTTAATGCAATTGCTAAATTATGTAGATATGAGGATTTTGATGATTTTATTCACCAATGTTTTTCAAAAGACCTTGAGATAGACATTGTTTTATTGCCTTTTTTTTGTCAAGATTCTCTGTGCGCTCAATTGGAGGATGAATTGGAGCACATCTGCAAGGAGCTAAAACAATGTCCTGAGTATGATTTAAATATTGAACGACTTCCGGTCGAAAATTTTTCGGGCTTTACTCAATTTACAAATAGAGATGCTGAAAAGCATGGTGATGAAAAAATGGCAGATTTTGTGATTTGGGGCAAAATGTTGAGCCCTCGCGAAGTCACATTAACTTTGAAAATATTAAAATCGGATATCGATTTTTTTGGAGATGGTTTCAGTTTAAAAACAGATAACTTTAAATTTTTAACCTTTATAGGAGAGTTTAGGTCAAAACTTAAACAGATGATTTCATGGGGTTCTGCAATCCGGCATTTTTATCAGGGGAATTATGCTGAATCCATTGCCTTATTAAAAGATTTATTGGACTCAGGATATGAGGAAATTGAATTGAATTTTCGTATCGCAGTGCTCTACGACCTAATGGAACAATCTGTAGACGCTAACCATTATTATTGCAAAACCCTGAATCTGGTAGGGGTAAAAAAAGTTATAAATGGTTTTCAAGGTCTATTTGACCTTAATTTCTTTCAAGTGATAGAGGCTATAACCACTGATTACATTAGAGTTAATGGGGATTATATCAATAAGGAAAAACTTTTAGATCCTGATATAATGATTAATGAGGTTTTGATGCTAATGATCTTTGAAATCGTGAGGGTGAATCTTGCGCTTAAAAATAAAGAGGATTTACCTAAGGAGGTTTTTGAACGGGTTTTAATAAAGACTATCAATCAAATTCAGCCCAGTTGGTTAAAAACCAAATACAAAGATCTTTTCGGAAAAGCTTATTTTGAATTGGGCGTAATCAATGAGAATAGGTTAAAGGAACCTGGGGATATCGACCCGGAACATGTATATATTTTTTATGAAAATGCTGCTTTGAATCTGGATATAAAACATACGGAGCTACATGACAATTGCATACAATTTTTTAAGAAATACCGAAGGTTAAAAAGAATAATCGAAAGAATGGAAGAAAATTTAGAAAATGGTAATCCTTTGCTGATTAAATACAAAAAGAGTTTTTAACCAAAATTATATTCCTTGTTTATTGCTGAAAATTGTACCAAACACCTGTTAATTTAAGAATTCGATCACTTAAAATAATGAAGGTTTGGCAATAGTTTATGGCATTGGAATGTCAACTTATCTTCTATAATCTATAGAAAGCAATATTTTAAAGTGAATATTCTCCATTCCCCCTTTTTTCTATGCGTTTTTAATTTATTGTCATTAGATTTATGGGAGATCAGATGAGATAACATGAATCAAGGACATAAAATCCTAGTGGTAGGAAGTGCAAATACAGATATGGTCATTAGGGTGGAAGAATTTCCCGCTCCGGGTGAAACATTATTGGGACAAAATTTTTTGCTAAATGCAGGGGGCAAAGGTGCCAATCAAGCCGTGGCAGCAGCAAGGCTGGGAGGGAAGGTAGCCATGATAGCAAGGTTAGGAAATGACTTGTTTGGCAAGCAAACGATTGAAAATTTTAAGAAAGAGGGGCTCAATGTGGAGGGGGTAGTACTTGACAATAAATTGCCCTCCGGTGTGGCTCAAATTGTAGTCGACAAATCAGGAGAAAACACCATAGTGGTAGCAGGAGGCTCTAATCTTGCATTGAATACCAGACAGATCAATAAGTACTATAGTTTAATTCAGGAGGCTGAAGTAATCCTTTTGCAATTGGAAATACCTATAGAAACCGTTTTATATGTAGCAAAAAAGGCTACAGGTTTGGGAAAGAAAGTAATTCTGAATCCGGCTCCGGCAAGTAAACTTTCCGATAAACTATATGCTTCAATTTACGCCATAACCCCGAATGAAACGGAAACCAAATTTTTGACAGGGATCAATATTACCGGAGAAAAAAGTGCGCAACATGCTGCGGATTTTTTTCATGACAAAGGGGTTAAGGTAGTCATCATAACCCTGGGCGCTGCAGGTGCCTTTCTTTCCACGGCAGATTATTCTGGTACCATTGCCACTTCTGAGGTGGAAGCTGTGGATACAACTGCCGCCGGAGATACCTTCAACGGCGCCTTGGCCGCCGCTCTATCCAATGAGATGAGTTGGGAAGAGGCAGTGGCTTTTGCCAATAAGGCTGCCGCCCTGTCCGTGACCAAGCATGGAGCTCAAGCTTCTGTGCCATTCTTACAAGATCTCAATGTCTAATTTTCTGAAACTGAATTAATTTATACCTTATATTATATACTACACATGAAGAAGTCTAATATCGTCTTTGTATTAATTTTGACCCTGATGATTATTTTTACCGGTTGCCAAAAGTCTTCCGATTCAGCAAAATATCGCGTTCTGTTGGATTCTGATGCGAATAACGAATTGGATGACCAACATGCCATGGCTTATTTGTTTTTTAATGGGGATGTATTTGACGTGGTAGGAATAACAGTGAACACTACCAGAAATGGAGGGAATATAGAAGGACACTATAAGGAAGCCAGAAGGGTAATGGATTTATGTAATGTTTATGAGTCTATGCCATTATACAAAGGAGCTAATGCCTCCTTCGAGGAGATCAGACCAAATTTGGATAAACCTGATTTCGATGGTGCTGAAGCAGTAGACTTTATTATTGAACAAGCACATAAAGAGGCAGATGATAAATTGATTCTTCTACCCGTAGGTAAATTAACCAATATTGCCCTGGCTTTAGAGAAAGACCCTTCCATAGCCAGTAAAGTAAGGATTGTTTGGTTAGGTTCTAATTACCCTTATGCCGGAGAATACAATCAAGACAATGATGAGGAATCAATGAATTATATTCTGAATACGGATGTGCCATTTGAGATTGTCTTGGTAAGAGGAGGGAAGGAAACAGGTACAGCTGCAGTGTCTTCCAATAGAGCAGAAATCAACAGCATAATGCCCGGTAAAGGTCCTTTAGCTAATAAAAAAGTTATTGGAAGGCATGGTGATTCCTTCGACCGATTTGGAGATTATTCAGTAAGCCTGTACAATAATATCCAAACCTATGATGAGGCAGGAACAAGACCATTGTATGACATGGCTGCCATTGCAATTGTAAAAAACCCTTCATGGGCCGAGAAGAAAGAAATACCTGCGCCTATTTTGGTGGATGGGGAATGGCAAGAAAGACCGGATAATCCTAGAAAGGTGTTTATTTGGGAGAACTTTAACAAGGAAGCCATTATGGGGGATTTCTTTGATAGAATGGAAAACTATGTGCTTGTTACCCCTTAAGTTTTTATAATAAAAATCTTATGTCAACACCAATGGTAGCATAAAATCAAGTGCTTTATTATTGGTGTTGATTTTCTTAAAGTTTTATTTAAACCCAATCTTATACCTAATGTTTATAATCAACGATTACCCTTTGGCTGTTTTCTTCTGTTTCATTACCATGTTGTGTTGGGGTTCTTGGGCCAATACCCAAAAATTGGCAGAAAGTAATTGGAGGTTTGAGTTATTTTATTGGGATTATGTATTAGGGATTGTCTTACTTTCCTTGGGGTTTGGGCTAACACTAGGAAGTATAGGAGACGGAGGTAGACCTTTTTTGGAGGATTTAGGTCAGGCAGATCTTTCAAGTTACTGGAATGCACTGGCCGGTGGCGCTGTTTTTAATCTGGCTAATATCTTAATTGTTGCAGCCATATCTGTATCTGGAATGGCAGTAGCATTTCCAGTAGGCATTGGTCTGGCCTTGGTTTTGGGTGTTTTAATAAACTACATTTCAGAGCAAAAAGGTGATCCTGTTCTATTGTTTTTAGGCGTCGCCTTGGTAACAGTGGCCATAATCTTGGATGCTTTGGCCTACAGAAAAAACAGCAAAGACAAAGCAAAAAATGTGTCCAAAGGCCTTAAATTGGCTTTAATAGGTGGTGTTTTAATGTCTTTTTTCTATTTTTTAGTCCAGCAGTCCATGTCCTTAAACTTTCAGTTACCGGAAGCAGGAAAGTTCACCCCCTATAGCGCTGTGTTTGTGTTTTCCCTAGGTATATTATTGAGCAATTTTGTTTTCAATACCATTCTTATGAAGAAGCCTGTTGATGGAACTCCTGTGAGCTATGGAGATTATTTTTCGCGCAATTTAAAGGTCCATCTAGTCGGTATTTTAGGTGGGGCAATTTGGTGTGTGGGGATGGCGTTTAGCATCATCGCATCAGAACAGGCAGGACCGGCCATTTCCTATGGGTTGGGCCAAGGGGCTACCATGGTGGCGGCATTTTGGGGAGTATTCGTTTGGAAAGAATTTAAAGGTGCCATCCCAAGCACTCAAACCATGCTTCGAAGTATGTTTGCCTGCTTTATCATAGGGATCATTATAATCATTTATGCCGGCATATAGGAAATGAACTTCCAGCTAAAGGTATTTGTATTGGAAACCTTAACTGAATAATAAACCTTGGTTTAGGCTTATGATAAGTTGGGCCTTAAGAAGCCTACGCTATGTTTTTCAACCTATCAAAATTTTCTCACAGGCCTCTTTACAAGTGGTGCAGGCAATTGCGCAATTCTTGCAGTGTTCGTGTTCATGTTGACTACATTCTTCTGCACATCTCTTACAAACATTGACACAGAATCGCAACAGGTCGTCTATAGGTCCATAAGACATGGAAAGTATTTTTGCTGTGCTCGCACAAACTTCGGCACACACTCGATCGGTCCTAATACAAGCAACCATCTGAGCCACATTTTCTTCATCCAAGCAAGCATCTGCACAAAAATTACATGCCATGGCACAATCATTTAAAGTTTTTATTAAGGCTTCATTTTTCATGATTTTGTAATTTAGGTTAGCTTTTTATACCAATTGTGCCAAAAATTATGCCTATTTGGTATTTGTTACCTAGAGAATTCCAGATAAGCCAGCTTGCCAATTGTTGAAATGATACTGTCTGCTTCGGGTATTTCTGAGAAGTTTTCTACCAATACCGTAATGAAAATGGGCTTTTTACCAAAAATGATCCCTGCATCTCCGCGTACATAATCCAAAGTTCCTGTTTTATGGGCGATGGCTACCCCATCAGGTATTTGATGTGGCAAAGCCCTATTATCCTCACAATTCTTCAGGTAATTTATAACCTTTAAACTAGAAGTTTTGGTAAGTAAATCACCATCATAAAGGGTTAGTAAAAGCCTGTTCATTTCTTTCGGGCTTAAGTAATTTTGCTGACCTTTTTCGATGGCCTCAAAATCCATCATGTACCTGTTGAGTTGAGTATGAATGTACCCCTTTGCTTTCAACCAATCCTGAAAGGGTTTTAAACCTAATCTTCTAATAATTATATTGGTGGCAGTGTTGTCACTTACCCTGATCATTTCTTTGGCCAAGTACTCATATGTAACACTAAAGCCGGAAGGTTTGAATTGCAATTCTCCAGAACCCCCTACTTTGTCTGATGATTTAAGTTGGTAACTGTCATTAAGTGAAATTAACCCTTCTTCAACATTTTTCATGAAGTAGATCAGTAGTGGTATTTTAATAATGCTGGCAGATGGGCTTTTTTTATCGGCATTTAATTTGGAAAGTACTTCCCCTTCTTGATCTTGAATAATAAAAGACAATTTAATAGTAGGGTCTAAATTATCTAAGTATTTATTTAGCAATTGTTGTCCTGAAACAGGATAGAAACTTGTCAACATGATTATACCTGATAACAACAAAAACGACAGTTTAAACCTAGTCATTACCGATTATTTAGATTGCTGGATATTCATAAGTTGATTGCAGACCCAACGGAATTCCCAAGGTCCAGTAGATTAGTAAAAACACGGTCCAGATAACCATAAGGTAAATAGAGTAGGGCAACATGATTGAAACTAGGGTCCCAATACCAGTCTTCTTTACATATTTTTGACAATAGATTACCACCAAAGGAAAATAAGGGAGCAATGGTGTAATGATGTTTGAAACGGAATCTCCTATCCTATACGCCGCTTGGGTAAGATCGGGAGATATTCCCAGCTGCATAAGCATGGGGACAAATACAGGGCTTATCAAAGCCCATTTTGCTGAGGCTGATCCCACCAAAAGGTTTACAAATGCACTTAGGAATATGATACCGATTACGGTAATTTGAGAGGGTAACTGCAAGCTTTGAAGAAAAGCAGCGCCTTTTAGTGCTGTCATTGCACCTATGTTTGATTGTGAAAATGAATCAATAAATAATGCGCAGAAAAAAGCCATGACAATATAGTGTGACATATTCCCCATTGATTTACTCATAGAACCAATAACATCTGCCGAGGAAGTATAACTTTTTGACAGAAAACCAAAAATAATTCCGGGTATCCAGAATACAAGGAAAATCAACGGTACGATAGAGCGCATCAAAGGGGCTGCAAAGGAGGTGATTTCTCCGGATTCACTTCTCAAACTGGAATCAAGGGGGGAAGCCCAAAAGTACAAGCCAATTAAACCTAAGATCATGACTAGGCTTGCCATTTTAAATGCAAACTTTTCTTTTGGTTTCAAATCTTCCATTTTGGGTATATCGGTAAGATTCTTATCCACGGGGTTGGTTCTGTTAAGACGAGGTTCTATTATTTTATCTGTTAAATACCAACCTACACCTACCACTACCAAACTTGAAATCCCCGTAAAAAAGATATTGTTCAAAGGGTTTAACGTTATTGAGGGGTCTATTATTTGTGCTGAAGATTGGGTGAAACTTTGAAGTAGGGGGTCAATTGCTGAAGGAATAAAATTAGCACTAAATCCTCCCGATACACCTGCAAAAGTAGCTGAAATACCTGCCAATGGGTGGCGGCCTGCGGCATAGAATATAATACCGCCCAATGGAATGACCAACACATATCCGGCATCTGCTGCAGTATGACTAACAATGGCTACCAAAATTAATATAGGTGTGAGAAGGCTTGGTGGAGTGAAGCCAAGCAAATATTTTAATCCGGCATTGATAAATCCGGAATATTCTGCTACTCCAACCCCTAGCATGGCTAGTAATACTACTCCCAATGGAGGGAAATTAATAAAAATAGCTATCATTCTTGATAAAAAATCAGCAAGTTTTTCCCCTGTCAATAAGTTTTGGATAAACAATTTTTCACCAGTCCTAGGGTCAAATTCCCCAAAATCAATGGGAGAAAGTAATGCAGACAACAACCATGTCAGTAACATCAATGCTAAAAATAAAACAGCAGGATCCGGAAGCTTATTTCCTGTTTTTTCAATGGTATTTAAGAACCTGTCCAACAGGTCATGCTTTTGGGTAGGTTTATCCATTTTTAAATGGTTTTATTTCAAAATTAAGAAAGGAAAATGAAAAATAGTGAACGGGGCTTTAATTTAACGCGAAATAGGCATTCAATTACCTGCTGAAATCACTTCAAATGCTGATACTTTGTTACTGTTTGGAAATTACTACACTTGTAATGAATCCAATTACCTGATCCAAGATTAATGATAAAAGGGACAACATTTCTTCCCTAAGGACAAAATGATTATAGCAATAGCTTGAGTGAAAGCCATTTTACCTGTAAGGTAGGGCAAAACTGCGGCTATTTTTCCGTACTTACTGGCAAGTTATTTCTAGACCACTCACTCCATGAGCCTATATAGAGATTGGGAATGTCCAGTCCTGAAATAGCAATGGCCAGAAGGGTATGGCAGGCAGTCACTCCTGAACCACAATGAACAATAATATTTTCTGACGCCTGGCCTTTAAAAGTTTTTAAATATTTTTCTCTCAATATTTCTTGAGGTAAAAAAAGGCCATTTTCATCCAAGTTTTCTGAAAAAGGCAGGTTGACTGCTCCGGGTATATGACCCGCAATTTTATCTATTGGCTCTACAATCCCTTTATACCTTTCGCTTTCCCTCACATCAATGATTATTTTCTCCTTTAACATGGTTGCTGTCTTTACCTCATTAATCCTTGAAATAGGTAATTGCCAATGACTGGCAGGATAGGCAGCTAAAGGTTGAGAAGTGGGCAATGTACTTTCCAGAGGAAAACCTTGTTTTTTGGCTTCTTGCAAACCACCATCTAACACCTGAATTTTGTCATGACCCAAAGCTTTAAGCATCCACCAGAAACGAGCAGCAGACATGGATGCTTGTTTGTCATCATAGACAACCACCTGACTTTCGGGAGTAATACCCAGTTGCCCAAGTAATTCTCCAAATGCTTTTGGAGAGGGTAAGGGATGGCGACCGCCATTTGCCGGATTATCATCGATTTGAGATAAATCTTTGTTTAAATCTACATGAAAGGCTCCCTCAAGATGTTCTTCAACATATGCTGAATAATGAAAGCGTGCATCAATCAGAATGAGGTTGTCGTTCCGTTGAAGTTGGATAAGTTCATCCGCTTTTATAAGAGGGAGGGCCATAATGATATAAGTTAAATGGTTCTGAAAAAAAAATATAACGAAGCAGCCCAAGGTGAGAACCCCAGGCTGCTACAATATATATTAATTGGTGGTTTTTAAGTGTTCATGGCACCGTTAACTTCCAAGGTTTGGCCTGATATATAAGTACTCATATCAGATCCCAAGAAAACACAGGCGTCGGCAACATCTTCAGGACTACCCCCTCTTTTCATCGGAATGGCATCTCTCCAACCCTGAACAGTTTTTTCATCAAGAACAGCAGTCATTTCTGTTTCTATAAATCCGGGAGCCACTGCGTTGCTGCGAATATTTCTTGATCCCAATTCCAAGGCAACTGATTTAGTAAAGCCAATAATACCGGCCTTTGAAGCTGCATAATTGGACTGCCCGGCATTGCCTCTTACTCCCACAACAGAAGTGATGTTGATAATGGACCCGGATTTGGCTTTCATCATGGTTCGGGTTACCGCCTTCACGGTATTGAAACAAGATTTAAGATTAATATTGATCACTTCATCCCAATTGTCCTCCGACATTCTCATCAATAAATTATCTCGAGTTATTCCAGCATTATTTACAAGGATATCTATTCCTCCCAGAAATGCCACCGTATCGCCAATTAATTTATCTGCTGCCGCAAAATCGGAAGCATCGGAGCGAAAGCCTTTTGCTTTAATACCAAAAGCAGCCAATTCTTTTTCAAGAGCTTCTCCTTTTTCAACGCTAGATAAATATGTAAAGGCCACATCAGCACCTTCCTGAGCAAAACGGATGGCAATGGATCTGCCAATTCCTTTGGAAGCCCCTGTTACCAAGGCTTTTTTACCTGTAAGTAATCCCATAGTCAATGTTTTTATTGTTTAATTCAATTCAAAAATAGCTATTTATTATAAAATATGGGCTACTGAATAATTAATTCGTAAGCCTTAGATTTTGATGAACGTTACCCGACCTGATGAATAATTGGATTTACATTAACTTTTATATGTAAAACCAAATTTTTTTCTGAACTAATTTATTATAAATTTGCATAGCAAAATTGTAATTAAAAGTCAAAAATATGTCTTCAACGAAATTCGATGTCATTGTTCTGGGCAGTGGTCCAGGTGGATATGTAGCAGCAATAAGAGCTTCTCAATTAGGATTAAAAACTGCAGTAGTAGAAGCTGCGGAACTAGGGGGAATTTGTTTGAATTGGGGTTGTATTCCTACCAAAGCTTTGATAAAAAGTGCGCAGGTATTTGAATACATTAACCATGCTGAAGATTACGGCATCTCCGTAGATAAAGCAAGTGTTAATTTTGAGAATATAATCAAGCGTAGCCGCAACGTAGCTGAAGGAATGAGCAAAGGCATTCAATTTTTGTTCAAAAAGAACAAGATTGAAAAATTGATGGGCTGGGGGAAAATTCAGCCCGGCAAAAAAGTGGAAGTGGAAGACAAAGACGGCAATAAAACAGTCTATAGTGCTGACAATATCATTATTGCTACCGGTGGAAGGTCAAAGGAGTTGCCTGCCTTGAAAATTGATAATGAAAAAATCGTAGGCTATCGCAAAGCCATGACTTTAGATAAACTGCCCAAGAAAATGGTGGTGGTAGGTTCTGGGGCCATTGGTGTTGAATTTGCCTATGTATATAGTTCTATAGGAGTGGATGTGACCATCGTTGAGTTCTTGGATCGTATCGTTCCAAATGAAGATGAGGAAGTGTCCAAGACACTGGAAAAAATTTACAAGAAGAAAGGTATTAAGGTGATGACCAGTGCTGAGGTAACCAATGTGGATACCAAAGGAGAAGGCTGCAAAGTGACTGTTAAGACCAAAAGTGGTGAAGAAAACATTGATTGTGATGTAGTACTATCAGCTGTTGGAGTGGTTTCCAATGTTGAAAATTGTGGGCTTGAAGATGTTGGAATTCTAGTGGATAGAGGCAAGATAAAAGTTGATGAGTTTTACAAGACCAATATGCCGGGTTATTATGCCATTGGTGATGTGGTTCCGGGACCGGCCTTGGCACATGTTGCCTCTGCAGAGGGAATAATTTGTGTTGAAAACATAGCAGGACAAAACCCCGAACCCCTTGACTACAATAACATTCCGGGTTGTACTTATTGTTTGCCTGAAATTTCTTCAGTGGGTTATACAGAAGCCAAGGCAAAGGAAGCCGGATATGACATTAAAGTTGGTAAATTTCCATTTACCGCTTCCGGAAAAGCCTCTGCTGCCGGTGCCAAAGATGGTTTTGTGAAATTGATTTTTGATGCCAAATATGGAGAGCTTTTAGGAGCACATATGATTGGTTACAACGTTACCGAAATGATTGCTGAAATTGTAGCCATCAGAAAACTGGAAACAACTGGACATGAAATTATTAAGACTGTTCATCCACATCCAACCATGTCCGAAGCGGTAATGGAAGCAGCAGCTGCTGCTTATGATGAGGTAATCCATCTTTAAGGTCTGGGAATAAGTTCAAAATTTATAATTGTCATTATTGACCAATATCCTTTTTGGAAGAAGAAGCATTAATAAAAGGGCTAAGGGCCAGAAACAAACAAAGCCAGGAGTATTTGTATGAAAAATACTCTGCAGCTTTGTTTGGTGTAATCTCCCGGATAATTTTTGATCGGGACATCGCCGAAGAGGTTTTTCATGATGCTTTTGTGAAAATCGTCACCAAAATTGACAATTATGATGCGTCTAAAGGACGATTATACACCTGGATGGCAAATATTTGCCGAAATTCGGCGATAGATAAAACTCGCTCGAAAGAATTTTCTAAAAAGAGTAAGACCAATACCATAGACGCTTACGTATATGGAATGGAAAGCAACGCAGATACAGCAGCAGCTGTTGATGGAATTGGTGTTAAAGAGTTGATGAATGACTTGAATGAGGAACAACGGTTCGTAATGGAGTGTATTTACTTTAAAGGATACACACATACCGAAGTGGCAGAGAAATACGCTTTGCCATTGGGCACCGTAAAGTCCAGAATCCGGTCTGCCATAAAAGTGTTGAAAAAGAAAGCTGATAAAATCTAGTGGATATCCAAGCCTACATATCGTCCGGTAAATTGGAACTCTTTGTTTTGGGAGATCTCAATGAGACAGAGCAACAAGAGGTCTTGGCTATGGCAAAGAAGTATCCAGAAATTAATCAGGAAATTCTTGCCATTGAAGATGCCATGCTTGCTATTGATCAAGCATCAGCTGTCAGCCCTTCACCTAAGTTGAAGGATAAAATATTCGACACCCTTGAATCAGAGGATAAAGCTCCTATTCCCCTTAGCTCAGAGGAAGCCAAAGCATCTTCTGAAAAAGCGAGTAATATTAAAGCTGTGTCGACCTCCAATCCATGGAAAACTTTTGCTGTTGCTGCTTCAGTAGTTGCAGTGATTTCTGTCAGTACAGCGATATATTATGCCAATCAGTATTTTGCTGTGGAGCAGAGGTTTGCCATTGCCTTGCAACAAAATGCGGTATTAGCTGAAGAAATGCAGACCAATCAGGTCCAATTAAAAGAGCTGAACAGTGGGATGGAGAAGTTTATTTCCGGGGATTTTGAAAAAATCCTGATGAAAGGCGAGGACTTTCCCATGCAAAAGGATGCCGCAGTTGATGTTTTCTGGGACAAAGATAGCAAAGAGGTTTTACTTTCAGTAAATCAGCTGGCATCTCTCGACCCCACTAATGACTATCAGCTTTGGGCCATTGGGGAAGAGGGCCCTATAGGGATTGGCTTGGTGGATCCGGGGAAAAAGTTTGATTTACAAATAATGGATATTGCTTCAGATGCTCAGGCTTTTGCCATCACTATTGAACCAAAAGGTGGTAGCGAGAGCCCAACTCTTGAAAAGTTGGTTGTTTTAGGAGAGGTTTCTTAACAGACAGGCGCAAAAAAATAAACCGAACCCCGTCATGGAATTGACGGGGTTTTTGTTTTAAATTGTGGCTTAACTTTTGAAGAGGAGTTAGGATTCTAATTGGTCAATAGGAATTAGAAATTCCCCGAATTTCAAACCAACTTTTTGTCAGTTGGTTTGATGCTTATGTTGTTATTATTTTCAGTGCTCTTGATAGTATCTAGGAAACCCATTTAAAAATTAATGAACTATGGAACTGACACTTTCCACCCCAGCACTTCTTTTTTCTGCCATCACTTTACTGATGTTGGCCTATACCAACAGGTTTTTGGCCATGGCTAGCTTGATAAGGGGCTTGCACAAAGAATACAAAGAAAGCAGTATGGATGAGGAGGTTATTATTGGACAGATAAAAAACCTTAAACGGAGGCTGACCATGATTAAAAATATGCAGACGTATGGGGTCATAAGTTTTTTCCTTTGTGTAATTTGTATGTTTTTATTGTACCAAGACTTTGATACTGCCGCCAATTGGGTGTTTATGGCAAGCATGCTTTGTTTATTAATTTCCTTGGGCATTTCCTTGGTGGAAATTCAGATCTCAAACAATGCATTGAATATAGAGCTTTCAGATATTGAGGACTTGCTAAATATAAAAACCCGAACAGCTTTTGGTCAAAGCATTAGAAAAAACGATAAAGATTCATGAATAATAATCAATTGAGAGTGGATCTGAGAAGCGATACGCTGACGCTACCAACACAGGAAATGAAAGAGACCATGCTCAATGCAGGCCTTGGTGATGATGTGTTCGGAGAAGATCCCACGGTAAATATTTTGGAAGATAAATTAGCCGGGCTATTTGGTATGGAGGCAGGGCTTTTTTGTCCATCAGGAACCATGACCAATCAAATCGCTATAAAATTACATACCCGACCGCAAACGGAAGTGATTTGCCATCGCTCATCCCATATTTATTTGTACGAAGGAGGAGGAATCATGTCCAATAGCATGGCATCTGTAAAGTTATTGGATGGTAGCCTTGGGAAAATTGATGCGGAGACGATACGGCAACACATTAACCCGGACGATGATCATTTACCGGAAACCACACTGGTGTCTTTGGAAAACACCATGAACAAAGGTGGAGGAAGTGTTTATACCTTGGATGAAATAAGACCTATCAGACAACTTTGCAAGGAAACTGGGCTTAAACTTCATTTAGATGGAGCCAGAATTTTTAATGCCTTGGTCCATTCCGGTGAAAGGCCTTTTGATTGGGGAAAAATGTTTGATACCATTTCGGTCTGCCTAAGCAAAGGATTGGGCTGCCCAGTAGGTTCGGTTTTGTTAGGTAGCCAAGCTGATATCAAAAGGGCAAGAAAAATAAGAAAAGCACTGGGAGGAGGGATGCGGCAGGCAGGAATGTTGGCGGCTGCAGGAATTTATGCGCTCGATCACAATGTTTTTAGGTTGGAAGAAGATCATGAAAGAGCTAAGGCAGTAGGGGAGATCCTAGAAAAAACCCCTTTTGTGAAAGAAGTACTTCCCATAACCACCAATATAGTCATAGCACGCTTAGCCCAAATAAGCCCAGAATCCTATTTGGAGGAATTGACAGAAAGAAATATATGGGCAGTAAAGTTTGGGAAAGATCAAATAAGAATGGTTACCCATATGGATTTCACGGACCAACACCTTGAGGCTTTCGAAAGCAGGATAAAACGTTGGATAAAATAAATTGAAATATTACTTTTTTTAAGAATTAGAGACAAACGATTATGGAACAAACTCCTTTGGCAGAGAGGATGCGCCCGACTACCTTAGATCAGTTGATCGGACAAGAACATTTGTCCGGCCCCAATACTTTTCTTCACAAGGCGATCAAAGCCGGAACGGTTCCTTCATTAATTCTATGGGGCCCTCCCGGAGTTGGGAAAACCACCATTGCCAATATAATTGCCAATGAGGTTAAGGCTCCATTTTATACCTTAAGTGCTGTTAGCTCTGGGGTCAAGGACATTAGGGAAGTAATACAAAAGGCGAAATACCAGCTTGGGGTAGTACTCTTTATAGATGAGATCCATCGTTTTAATAAGTCCCAGCAAGACGCTTTGTTAGGGGCAGTGGAGAAAGGAGTAATCAGGCTGATCGGAGCCACTACGGAGAACCCTTCCTTTGAAGTCAATGCAGCCTTATTGTCCAGGTGTCAAATTTTTACCCTAAACTCTTTGGGAAGGGAGGAACTAGAAGCCATGATGATTCAAGCATTGGAGAATGATACCGTTCTAAAGAAAAAAAAGGTGGTGCTCAAAGAGACAGATGCACTGCTCCGTATTTCCGGTGGTGATGGTAGGAAGTTACTCAATTTGCTGGAAATTGTCATCGACAGTATAAAAACAGAGGAGATCATCATAGAAAATGATATGGTCATGCAGGTAGCCCAACAGAAAGTGGCTCTTTATGACAAATCCGGAGAGCAACATTATGACATTATTTCTGCTTTTATTAAATCGATCAGAGGGTCAGACCCAAATGCTGCGGTCTATTGGCTGGCCAGAATGATAGAAGGGGGGGAGGATGTGAAGTTCATCGCCAGGCGGCTCCTTATTTTGGCTTCTGAAGATATAGGAAATGCCAACCCAAATGCCCTTTTGCTGGCTACCAATTGCTTCCAGGCTGTGAATGTGATTGGATATCCGGAGTCTCGAATTATTCTTTCCCAATGTGTAACTTACCTTGCTTCTTCGCCGAAAAGCAATGCGAGCTATATGGCCATCAACACTGCGCAGGCTATGGTAAAACAGGAGGGAGACCTACCTGTCCCCCTTCACCTGCGAAATGCTCCTACCAAGTTGATGAAGGATCTCAACTATGGAAAGGCCTATAAGTATTCCCATGATTTTGAAAATAACTTTGCCTTTCAAGAATTTCTTCCGGACAAAATCAAAGGAACCAAACTTTATGACCCCGGACAAAATGCCCGTGAAAACGATTTAAGAAGGAACCTTCAAAAACTATGGGGCAAGAAATACGGGTATTAAACCTATCAGTATTCCTTGCTCAAGGTATAGCGCAATCCTATTACCGCTCTGAAACTAAAGTGATGGGCGTATATAGGCCCTCCCTCTAAAAGCAAAGAAAGCTGACGATGGTTGGCTATAGGTTTGAAACTTAAGCCAAAAGGTATTCCAGCCTGCACATCTGTGATCTCTGTGTATCCTAACATTAATCCTCCATGCAGGTTGTACCAATCGGTTTGTCGGAAATTATAGTGTCCCAAAGCCTCTATTCCTAGGAAGGGATTTACGACTCCACCGGCTAAGATCCGTGCCTCTCCAAAAATTTTCTTTTCAGGGTCTGTCCCAATTCCAATATGGCTCAAAATACCATCTTGGTAGATACCCACATGCACTTGTGTATTCCCTTTGAATGATGCGAACATTAGTAGCATCGCAAAAAAAGCAGTAAAACTTAACTTTGTTTTCATAGGATTCGTTTTATACAAAGGTAAACAAGTCCTAATCATTTCGGTAACTTGATCGTGATAATTGTCACCGATTACTAGATAAATAGTGCTTAATTTTACCTAAAATAATTACAGATGAATTGGAGAAAAGAAATTAAAAGTTGGGGCATAATGTTGGGGATATTTGGTATCCTGTATTTCACCGGCCTCATCACCCCAATAATGGGAGGTATTCAGTCTTTGGTATTATCCACCGGCTTGATTAAACCAAAAGTGACCTTAGAAAACAAAGAAAAG
Source organism: Cyclobacterium sp. 1_MG-2023 (assembly GCF_030546805.1). Classification (GTDB taxonomy): domain Bacteria; phylum Bacteroidota; class Bacteroidia; order Cytophagales; family Cyclobacteriaceae; genus Cyclobacterium. Next base: position 129,495 of record NZ_JAUOPC010000004.1, read on the forward strand.
CAGGCCTTTGATTATGCAGGGCAGTTTTTAGATACTAAAGGGGACAGGTTAGGCTTGTCTCAGTATAAAGGCAAAACCATTTTTATAAACCTTTGGGCAACCTGGTGTCCCCCATGTCGGGCAGAGATGCCCCATATTTCTGATTTGTATGACAAGGTGAATGGGGAAGAAAATCTAGAATTTTTAATGATAGCTTTGGACGAGGACTTTAATAAGAGCATTAAATTGGTGAAAGAAAAGGAATATTCGTTTCCCATTGTTCATGCTGCCTATGGATTAAACCCTTCTTTACAAAGTCAAGCCATACCCACCACATTGGTGGTAAGCCCGGAAGGAGAAATTGTGTTTTATCAGGAAGGAATGAGCAACTTCAACAACCAAGAGTTTCAGGACTTTCTATTGTCTTTGTGATTTTAAGGATGAGAGAGATTAAGTTAATATAATTTGAATATCTTTCAAGCAGCCTTAAAGGTGAGAAGAAAAATTTGAGGGTTACTTCCCTCGAATTTTTTCACAAGTAGCCTTGATGGTTGGAAAGTAGCACAATCCTTCCCTAGAGGTGCGAGCAATTATTCTGTAATTAAATTAAATGCTCCCTTTACCAGAAATTGAGCGTTTTCTGAAAAGTCCCCATAATTTAAAATCTCCACATATCCATCATTGCTCAATCCTATTTTCACCTCTCTTTTTCTAAAGGAATAAATATCTTGGGAGAAATTATGGAGTACCAATACATAATATTTTCCATCAATGTCAACCAAAGCTTCTTGAGGAAGAGATAATTTGCTTGTGGAATTTGCATAAATTTCAGCCTCTACATACATGCCTGGATTGAATCTTTGATTAAGTTTCTCATCAGATAAATGGCCATGGATTCCAATGGTTCTATCTTCAGGGTTTACTGTTTTGTTCACCAGATAAACAAATGCTTCATGGCTTTGGCTGTTGTCCTCCTGTGTTTTAAAATGGATGTTTTGGCCTTTACGGATTTTAGAAAGGTCTTTTTCAAATATATTTAATTCGAGGTGCATATGATCTGTGTCTACTATTGAGATGGCTGTTTGAGAAGACTCCAGAAACTGTCCCCTCATCGCATCTACTTGAGTTACGTAGCCACTGATGGGTGAACTGATTTGAATAGTGGTGCGAATATTTTCCAAGGTTAAGGTATTGGGATCGATATTCATTAATGCCAGTTTTTTTGCAAGAGACGCTGCTTTTACCTTTGTAACGGTATAGTCAGATTCAGCTTTCAGGTAGTTTTTTTGTGATGTAACCTTGTCTTGCACAAGGTTTTTCTGTCTTTCATAATCCGATTTAAGGTAGCTAAGCTGTCCTTTTGCCTCCAAGTAATCTTGTTGGATCTGAATAAAATCAGGGTTTTCTAAGGTGAATAGTTTTTGTCCTTTCCTGACTTGTTCACCTGGTAAAAGCCGAATATCTTTAATGGTTCCGGGGAAATAGGAACTTACGGCCGCATTGTTTTCCGGTGGAACATCAAATTTACCTATGGCTTTAATAACCTGATGAAAAGAAGAACTGTCAAAAGTTCCAAGGGCCATTTCGGAAGACTTGAATTGGCTGGCAGTAAGTGTAAAAGCACCCTCCATTGTCGCTTCTGTCACAGGCTCTTCCTGACCAGAAATATCTCCCGGTGATGAGCAGGATAAAAGGAAAAGTAGGAGAGCAAAAATCATATAATTTAGTGCATGACTTTTCATGGTATGGTTATTATTTATTTATAATTCATTAAGTAGTTTGCCTCCAGTACCGTTTCGTTATATTGAAATAGATAACGAAGATAATTGGATTCAATGGTTTTGGAGTTTTCCAAAAATTGGGTGTATTGAAGAAAGTTGATTTCACCGTTCTGGTAAGCTTTATTGGCGTGAAACAGCGTTTCTTCTGATAACTTTTTACCTGTTTCTTCATAATAAATTAACTCTTTCTCAAATTGCCGTAAGTCAGACAGTAAGGCATTGTATTTTGAGCGCAACTGTATTAGGTAATTGTTCCTTGCAGACGCAATTATTTTGGTTTGGGTCTTTGCGGCTTCAATTTTCGACTTTTGGTATCCAAACCACAAGGGTAGGGCTACACCTACATGGAAGCCTGAGTAGGTTTGCCTACCTATTCCGTTGTTCATGCCTTGAAATACCGATAGGTTTAAATCGGGTAGTAATCTTTGCTTCTCAAGCTTATAATTACTGGCCCATAAATTCATGGCATCTGCATAATAATTGATAACAGGATGGCTAGCTGAGTCAAGAGGACTTAAGGGGATTCTTTTAAGATTTTCTTCAACTACCCGGTAATCAGTATCAGATTGTAACCATTGATTCAACTCAATATAAGATCGGTTAATACTCTCCTTTATTTGATTCAGCATTAGGGAAATTTCTTTCCTTTTGGTGTCAGCGGTTAACTTTTCCAAATAATTAGATTCACCTTGATCAAATCTTCTGCCTGCAGCATGCTGAAACTGGGAGTATAAACTATCCAAATAGATGTAATTTTTCAACATTTCCTGCCAGTAAATAATTTCGTAATAGGACTTGGAGACTTCTTTGGTAATGAGGTATTGATCCATCTGGAATTGATCCTTAACCAATTGTGATTTGTCTTGCATTACCTTCTTTTGCGCACCATAGATGGTTGGGAATTGCAGATATTGCTGAATGCCCCAGACATTGAGAGGAAGGTTGTTTGGGGCCAAATTATTTTGGTCTTTGCTATAAAATAATTCTGTTTTATCGATATCTATGGCACTTCCTATCAACTGTTCACTTTGATCGATTCTTTGCTGGGATGCTTTCAAACCTAAGTTATTTTCTAAGGCAATCTCTACAGCCTTTTCTAGTTCAATTTCACGCTCTTGTGCTTGACTAATGATAGGTAATGATAATATTAATAGAACAGGGAAGGCTATTTTAAGTAGTTTGGACTTTGGTAAAGGTCTTTCCTTATCGAAAATGGCGTATAATATTGGCAATACAATTAATGTGAGAATGGTTGAGGTAATCAAGCCTCCAACGACAACGGTGGCAAGTGGTCTTTGAACCTCGGCTCCGGCTGCAGTAGAAATAGCCATGGGTAAAAACCCCAATGCATCGGTAGCAGCCGTTAACAAGACAGGTCTTAACCTGCTTTTTGTTCCCAAAAGAATACGCCGATTAATGTCGTTTACCCCTTTTGCTTTTAATGCTTTAAATTCTTCGATTAATATAATGCCGTTTAACACAGCGATGCCGAAAAGGGCAATGAAGCCCACACCTGCAGAAATGCTAAAAGGCAAGTCACGAATATACAGTAAGGCTACACCTCCCACGGTAGCCATTGGAATGGCACTGTAAATAAGCAAGGCTTCTTTTACTGATTTAAAGGCGAAATAGAGCAAAATGAAAATAAGAAGCAGCGCTATTGGGACGGCAACCAATAATCTATCTTTTGCCGTTTTCAAATTTTCAAATTGTCCGCCATAATCAATCGTATAACCCACAGGAAGGTCGATTTTATTTTGGATAATTTCTTGCACATCAACCACAACGGATTCAAGGTCTCTATTCCTTACATTAACCCCGACTACGATCCTTCTTTTGGTATTGTCTCTAGATATTTGAGCAGGACCTTTTGTGTAGGTAATCTCAGCAAATTCTCTTAATGGCAATTGACTGCCATTTGGCAATTGGATAGAGGCCGTTTCAATATTGTCTATGTCTTTGCGGTGCTTTTCATCATACCTGATAACCAAATCAAATTTCTTTTCGCCTTCAAAAATTGTCCCTGCCGATTTTCCGGCAAAGCCCATGGTGAGTATATTGTTTAAATCGGCTACATTTAAGCCATATTTTGCAATCTTTTGCCGATCATACTTTACCGACATTTGTGGCAGGCCTGCTATTTTCTCTACGGAGATGTCCACCGCACCCTCAACATTTTGAATGGCTTTCCCTACCTCTAGACCTTTTTCATACAAGATATCTAAATCTTCCCCGAAAATTTTGATGGCCAAATCTGCCCGAACACCTGTGATAAGTTCATTGAAACGCATCTCTATGGGTTGGGTAAATTCATAATCCACACCCGGTATCTCAGAAAGCGCCTCTTTAAATTTATTGGCCAAATCATCTTTGCTTTCGGCTGTAACCCATTCATCTCTTGGGATCAATTTAATAATGATATCACTTTCCTCCATTGACATGGGATCAGTGGGAACTTCTGCGGCACCTATTCTACTCACCACCTGATCCACCTCAGGAAACTCTTGGATTATTTTCTCCATCCTTGTTATGATTTCAATGGTATTGGATAAGGAGGTTCCTGTTTTGAGTACAGGTTGAATGACAAAATCACCTTCATCAAGGGTAGGTATAAATTCACCTCCCATCTGAGAAAATAAGATCCCCGCCGAAACCATCAAAGCAACAGCCATTCCGATAACAATTTTCTTTTTCCTTAAAGCCCAGATTATGGCAGGTCTGTACCTGTTTTCTAGAAAAGCAATCAAACCCGAGGATATGTTTTTCTTGTTAGGGTCCGAGGGCCTGATAAAAAGGGAGGCCATTACCGGTACATAGGTAAAACAAAAAATGATCGCTCCAATCAACGCAAAACAAAACACCAAAGCCATAGGGCGAAACATTTTGCCTTCCACACCTACCAAGGATAGTATGGGAATAAATACAATGATGATAATAAGTTGTCCAAAAATAGCTGAATGCATCATTTTAGAGGCCCCGGAATAGGTAATCTTATCGATCAATCCTTGTCTTTCGTTTTTGGGTAAGTGTAAAAGCTTTGAACGCTCCGCAGTGATTGTATAAGCAATAAATTCTACAATGATTACCGCCCCATCTATTATGATTCCAAAGTCAATGGCCCCAAGACTCATCAAATTGGCATCTACTCCGAAGATATTCATAAGTGACAAGGCGAATAACAAGCACATAGGAATAACAGATGCCACAACCAGGCCGGATCTGAGATTGCCCAACAAGAGAACTACCACAAAAATCACAATCAAACAGCCAAGGATAAGGTTTTCTGCGATGGTATAAGTTGTTTTGCCTATTAGCTCACTTCTTTCTAAAAAAGGATTGATGCTAATGCCAGGTGGGAGGGCTGGGGATATTTCATTTACCCTTTCTTTTACAGCGTTGATAACTTCTTTGGAATCAGCTCCTTTCAACATCATTACTTGCCCCAGCACTTTTTCTCCTTCACCATTGCCTGTAATTGCTCCAAAACGGGTTGCTTTTCCAAAACCTACGGTAGCCACATCTCTGATAAAAATAGGAGTACCATTTCTATTTTCTATCACTATATTTTCAATGTCTTCTATAGAACTTGCCAGTCCTTCCCCTCTTACAAAATAAGCCTGATTGGTTTTTTCAATATAACCACCCCCTGCTATGCTGTTGTTTTTCTCCAGCACCTCAAATGTTTGTGCCACAGTAAGGTTGAGACTCCTGAGTTTTTCCGGATTAATTGCTACTTCATACTGTTTCAAATAGCCTCCCCAAGTATTGACCTCAATAACACCGGGAATTCCGGAGAGTTGGCGTTTGATAATCCAATCTTGTATGGTTCTTATTTCCGTTAAAGAATATTGATCTTTATAAGCAGAATCTACTTCAACAACATATTGATATATTTCCCCTAGACCTGATGAAATTGGTCCCATAAAAGGCTGACCAAAACCTGCAGGGATTTTTTCTTCTGCTGCTTTGATTTTTTCAGCAATAAGTTGTCGGGGTAGATAAGTGCCTATTTCATCATCAAATACCACCGTCACTACTGAAAGGCCAAATTTAGACACCGAACGGATTTCTTTCACATTGGGTAAATTGGCCATCTCCAATTCTATTGGGTAGGTTAAAAACTTCTCAACATCTTCCGTTGCAAGGTTTCTAGAGGTGGTGATCACTTGAACCTGGTTGTTGGTGATGTCCGGAACCGCACCAATTGGAATTTCAGATAGAGAATAAGTGCCGGAGGCAATTACAGCTGCTGAAAAAAGAAGTACGATCAATTTATGTCGTATGCTGTACTGAATAATTCGCTCTAACATTGTGACAAAGAATTATAATGAATGCCTAAAGATAAAAAGTCAATACCATGTCTTTTCTCAATCTTTTCTTAAGATTAGCTTAAAATATTGCGCTAGGGTACGTCCCATGCAATTTGATTCCTAAAAACCGACAATATCAAGAGGAAAAGTACCTGTAATGCGCGGTTGGCAGGTTAAATTTTCACTAATATGGTGCAATTATATATTTATTATTCAAGCACCAAGTCCTATTCAAACTAAGCCTGTATGATTGCCGAAGGAAATAATAGAAGAATGGTAGTTCCCTTACCTTTTTTGCTAAGAATAGAAATTTTCACCTGATATAAATCACATAGTTTTTTCACAATGGAAAGGCCTAGACCAGCACCATTTATTCTTCCCAACGCATGACTTTCTCCTCGAAAAAACGGCTGATAAATGTTTTTTAATTCTTCTTCAGATATTCCAATGCCTTGATCATTGATCTCTAAGCATATGCCTTGCTTTTCTTGTGTTAAAACCAAGCTTATTTCTTGATTGTCAAGGGAATATTTTAAGGCATTCTGAATTAGGTTTTCAATGATGATAGAAACAGATTTTTCATTGGCTTTTATAAAGCCCTTATTTTCAAGTTTTTCTTTTAATGTTATGCTTCGTGCCGGATTATGTTTTTGGGTGGAGTCAATGATGTCTTCCACTAGAAATTTTAAATCAACTTCTTCATTTTTATGGATTCCTTTTTGGAATCTTGCCAATGTCAACAATTGATCTAAAATAGCATTTAGCTTATCAATGATAAGAATTCCATCTTTAATCTTAGAAATGTATTCTTCCTGAGTTCTAGGTTTCCTTATCAAAACCTCAAAATTCCCTTTTAATACCGCCAAGGGTGTCCTAAGCTCATGAGAAGCATCTGAAGTAAACTGTTTCTCCCTTAAAACTCCTTCTTCCACCCTTTCCAATAGATGATTGATAGAAACTGATAGACTGTTAATTTCATCCTTATACTTGAGGGTTGGCAGCCTTTCATTAAGGTTGTCCTTAGTGATAATTTCTGCTTTCCTAGTAATATCAATTATGGGTTGAATACTTTTGGAAGCAAGCCACCTTAAGGTTAGAAAAAGGAATAGTAAAACAAATGGGTAAAGTAGAAATAAAACTGTTTTGAGGTTGTTAAGTAGGGATTTGGAATCTTCAAATGATGTGGCGAGCAAAAGGTATCCGGTCAATTCTCCTTCGGTCAATAATTCGACCTGCATTTGCCGTACTTCTTGTCCATTTAAGGTTAGGTTAAATCCTTGATTAACCGAAGCGGTACCGGGTTTAAAATAGAGGCTGTTGCTTCCCAAATTAGGAGACTTGTCCATGGGGTGTCCATGCTTATCAACGATTTCTATAAAAATAGGATTGAAATTTATCTCTTTGTGTTCCTCTTCCTCCCATTCTCCTTTGTGAGCAAATTTTATTTGACCATCCTCTATTTTAATTTGATTGACATGTTTATTGGTTTCATTTTCAAGGTTGTTGTCAATATTTTCCAAAACGGTAGATCTGACTACTTGGTAAATAAGTAAAAAGGACATCAACACCATTAAGGCAGATGCCATGGTTAACTTAAATGAAAGCCTGTTTTTATATGTTCTTTTCATTCCTCTCTAGCCATATAACCTACACCTCTGATCGTTTGAATGTAATTGTTGTCTTTTGTTAAGCCCAGTTTTTTTCTGAGGGAATTAATGAATACATCAATTACTCCTGTATCATAATCAAAGTGTATGTCCCAAACACTCTCAATGATTCTACTTCTCCTGCAAACTTTGTTTTTATGGCGGATGAGGTATTCCAGAAGTGCAAATTCTTTTTGGGTCAATACCACCTCTTTCCCATTGACTTCTACCCGGTGGTTTTCAGTAAATAAACCTATGGGGCCTAAATTTAATGACAATTGATCCTCAGATTGAGATCTAAATTGAACCCTTATTCGGGCCAATAATTCTTCAAAATTAAAAGGTTTACGGATATAGTCGTTCGCTCCGGTTTGTAATGCAAAAATGGCTTCGTCTGAGGTGTCTTTTGCTGTAAGAAAAAGGATTGGTGTACTAGGGAATTCCTTTCTAAACCGTCTTGTAATTTCTATCCCACTCATGCCCGGTAACATCCAGTCCACTAAAAGGATATCGTAATATCCTTCCAGAGCCATTTCTAAACCTTCTTTGCCATTCTCGGCAATATCCACAGCATAGGCCTCTTCTTCCAGTCCTTGTTTCAAAAAGCCTGAAATTCCCGGTTCGTCTTCAATTATTAAAATCCTCATCCTAATATGCTTTTAAGAATCCACATGCCGGTTTTTAGTCCTCCCATTCTTGGAGGATGCACCAAGGGTTCTTATAAAGCAAATTAACAGTTTCTTTCTTAAGATTTGCTTAAAGGATTATTAATGTAGTCTAAAATAAAAAAAAGACTAGGTAATTTCCGAAGTTTTACCTGCAGCAATAAATGAATTCTATTGGGTTTCTAATTAATTTGCTCGTCCCTATATATTCAAATTAATATCACCATTTTAAATTCCTAGACCATTGACTGACCTGTCTAAAAACGCTGCAGCTGTCGTGTAAAGAGGTTTAGATTCAATGGTTTAAAAGCTTCATTCGGAGAGGAAAGGATTTAAATTAAGTTATCGTAGCTTTATTTGTTTTCAAAAAAAACCAAGGATCCATTAATCTTTAAAATTATGAACAACAAAAGACTTGGTCATACCCATAAATCTTTCTCTGGTAAGTTTACTGAGAGGAAACAATTCTTTCATATCTTTTTTTGACAGTAAAAGAATTTCATCAAGGTATTGCCGAGCCTCTTTCGTAGACCATTTTTTTAACCTGCTGAATTTGGTTTTGGTCAGGATAAAAAACCTGATGTTTTTTGGAATAAACTGAAAATAAGGCAATAAATAGTGGGGCTCTATGAAAAAATATTTATTGGGGGTTTGAACATAATGGTACCTTCCCACCCTTACTATTTCCTCTGCCATTTTTTTTTGTTGCGTTTTGTTGTAAAGGTGCTCAATTACTGAATTAGAAAATACAATATCAAAGGAGTTGTTTTTAAAGGCAGATAAATTTGTTCCATCACCCTTGATGATTTCAAAGTTTGTATAATTTGATTTTCCGGCCTGAAGATTTAAAATGGTAATGTGTATGCCTGGAACATTGGCCAAGCCCGCATTTATCCAGAAGCCTTCGTAACCTCCGACATCCAGTATATTAATGGGTTTTTTTAATTGTTGTATTTGATTCTTGAATAATGCCATTCGCTTTTGGCGAAAATTATTCCCTAAAGAGTTTTGTACCGAGGAATCGCTAAATGCCCAAGATTTGAAATTTTTGATCATAGATTTTAATTATTAAAACGCAACCGTTTTAATAAATTTGGTTATATGGGGTTTTCCGAATTAAAGTGTTTAAGGCCAATAATAAATTGAATTTAAACGCTTATCATCAGCCTAAGTGGCTTCCTTATTTTTTATGGTTATGTTAAGTGTATCTAAAAGCCCGAAAACCGGCTTCTTTTTTTAACTTTCTACTTAAGTCTCAAAATTAAGGCCATTTATTCTTTTTTAAGAAATAACTAAAAAGTTTTTGATGAAATGAAGGCTCAAGTCATATCATTTCCCCAAACTGTTTTGATTTTTCTATAATAGATGTTGATAAATTATAGAACATGAAACCTTTAAATTTATTGCAAATTCAATTTGCTCGTCAGTATGTTAAGAAATATTTAATTTGGAAAAGTTAGAGGTGTACCCCTAATATCCTAAAATAGAGCAGTGTTTAATAATTTTCTTTAATATAAATGCTAAAAAATAAGATTAAAATGTACCGTTATTTTTTATAAAAAAAATGAGAATTGGATAGTGTTGAATTATTTTCAACACTATCCAATTCCCGTTCATTGATTTCTTGCTATTCTAATATCAAAAGTTCCTCCAAGGATTTAATTTCTAACCTGGCCTGTACCTTTGATGATCCATTTATAGGAGGTCATTTCCTCCAGAGCCATGGGGCCCCTGGCATGTAACTTTTGGGTACTTATGCCAATTTCTGCCCCAAGGCCAAATTGAGCTCCATCAGTAAAAGCAGTGGAAGCATTCGCATAAACTGCTGCTGCATCAACAGCTTTTAAAAAGAGATTGATGGTCTTTTCGTCCTCAGCAATGATGGCTTCACTGTGTTTACTGCTATACTTGGCGATGTGTTCTAAAGCTTCGTTGGTGTCAGAGACTATTTTTAGAGACATTTTCATGGAAAGAAATTCTGTGCCAAAGTGCTCTTGTTCTGCTTGATACAAAAGGTTTTCAGGATATTTCCCTTCCAATTCTTTGTAGGCTTGAGGGTCTGCATAAATGGTCACCTCTTTTTTTGCCAATGGTAAGGTCATTGCCTCCAAGTCACTTATGCGACTTTGGTTTACCAATAAGCAATCGAGGGCATTGCATACACTAACTCTCCTAGTTTTTGCATTGCAAATGATTTCGGCACCTTTTTCAAGATTGGCTGACTGGTCAAAATAGGTATGTACTATACCTGCTCCTGTCTCTATCACAGGTACTTTGGAATGCTCTCTTACATAGTCAATAAGCCCCTGACTTCCTCGTGGGATGATCATGTCGACAAAACCAACAGCTTGTAATAAAGATTTTGTAGCTTCCCTTCCCGCCGGAAGAAGGCTGACGATATCCGTAGAGACCTTATTTTTTTTAAGTACTTTATGAATAACATCTACTATGCATGAATTGGATGCAAAGGCATCCGATCCCCCTTTGAGAACAAGGGCATTTCCCGTTTTCAGACACAGACTGAAAACATCGAAAGTAACATTGGGCCTGGATTCATAAATAATGCCAATGACACCAATAGGAACCCTGATCTTTTTAAGTTCCAGGCCATTGTCCAAGGTTTTTTCTGATATTATTTCTCCAAGTGGAGAATCCAGTTTGGCTACATTGATAAGATCACTGGCTATTTCTTCTAACCTTTCCTCCGTTAATTTTAGCCTATCATATTTTGGGTCTTTTGGATTCATGCGGTCTAAATCCTCCTGGTTGGCATCCAAAATTTCCGGAGTGTATTTGATGGCTGCCATTGCCAAATCATCTAATATCTTATTTATTTTATCTTCTGATAGCAAGGAAAGGTCTCTGCTTGCGGCCAGTGTTTTTACAAATAAGTCTTCCTGATTGTTCATAAGAAATGTCTTTTATACCGGAATAGGTATTAATTTAAGTCAGAAATGTAAAGGTAATCATAATGTACCAATGGTTTTTGTCCGCTAAGACCAATTTTCTCATTGGCGGTAATGGCATTGTACTCAGCCTTACCCAAGCCAAGTCTTATGCCTGAGGGATCAACAATGCGTATAATGTCCCCTTTCAAGAAATCTCCTTTTATTTTTGAGATCCCAACGGGTAACAAACTTGTGATTTTGTCGGACAATAGAGCCGTTTTAGCACCTTCATTGATGGTAACTTCTCCTTTGGAATAGTTGTCACTATGGGCGATCCATTTTTTATGGTTGTCCTTAATTTTTCCGGGCTCAAAGTAAGTACATTTGAGTGTTTTATTAAAATAGGCAATTAATACATCGTCCTTTTTACCATTGGCTATCAGTACCTCAATACCCAAGTTGGCGGACTTTTTTGCCATGGTCATTTTTGTAAGCATTCCCCCTCTTCCGAAAGAAGATTTGTGGGTGGAGATATATTGACTCAAATCAGGCATTTTCTGGCCTACATGCGTGATTAGCTCAGCGGAAGGGTCTGTAGGATGTCCTTTATAGATGCCGTCAACATTGGTTAGCAAAAGCAGGCTATCGGCATCTACCATGGCCGCCACCAACCCCGCCAATTCATCATTATCTGTGAACATCAATTCCGTAATGGCAACGGCGTCATTTTCATTTATTACCGGCACCACATGATTTTTTAACAAACCATCCAAACAGTTTTTCATGTTGAGGTAATGAGCCCGATCTCTGAAATCTTCCTTTGTCACCATAAGTTGAGCAATGGGGTGACCTTGCTTAGAAAAGAGTTCTTTATACTGCCTGATGAGTTCTATTTGCCCATATGCTGCCCAAACCTGCTTCTTAGAAATTGCATCTGTTTTAGGCATTAAGGGAAGGGATTTTCTTCCAAAGGCCACAGCACCCGAAGTAACCAAAATCACTTTCAAGCCCTTTTTCAAAAGGAAGGCCATTTGATCTACTAAACCCGCCATGCGATTGAGGTCGGGACTCCCATCTTCCATGGTTAGTACATTGGAACCTATCTTGATGACAACAGTATTACTTTTACGGCTCATTTTCATTTGAAATGGTAGAATGAATGCAAAATTAGAAAGATTCATTAAATAGTCTAGCTAACAAAATTCATTTATTCAGCTATGGTATGTCTTTTTAGCCCAAATTATATTTTATATTCTAACCCTAAATGATAAAGCATTGCTTTAAGTGATAGAATATCAGTAGGTTTGCTGTTGTTTGCTTGAGGTTCTATTTATTTTAATGAAAGATTATATCCTGCTCGTGTGGATGCAAATGCCTCTAAGAGATATAATATTACCCTCCCTTTTCTGGTTTAGATTATTATTGATTACTTTGTACAGTTGAAGGCAATTGTTTCAAGAAAAAATTATATCACGTTTGGGAGAGTATATCATAGCATTTAGTAATTGGATTTGGGGAACCCCTTTATTGCTACTATTGACAGGGGGCGGATTTTTTATGTTGGTTTATTCAGGTTTTATACCTTTTAGAGGGTTAAAACACGCCATGAAAGTGGTAGGTGGAAAATATGATGACCCCAACGCCTCCGGAGATATTACCTCTTTACAAGCTTTGTCCTCGGCCATTGCAGCCACTGTGGGCTTAGGAAATATCAGTGGAGTAGCCCTGGCAATAGGCACGGGAGGGCCGGGCGCTATTTTCTGGATGTGGATTTCTGCCTTCGTAGGAATGGCTACCAAGTTTTTCACTTGTACACTTGCCATCATGTATAGGGGTAAGGATTCATCAGGACATATTCAGGGAGGGCCCATGTATGTAATCGAAGAAGGGATGGGAAAAAAATGGCGATTTCTAGCTGTGATTTTTTGTGTTGCCGGCATCATGGGGCTACTTGCAGTTTTTCAAGCCAATCAGCTGACGGAAGTATTGCGAGTGGTCATGCTTAGGCCATGGGGATTGGATTACGGTCAATCTACCCGATGGATCATTGGTATTACGATGATGATATTAGTGGCAATTGTTATATTGGGGGGTATACAAAGGATAGCAAAAGTGGCTTCGCGACTTGTTCCATTTATGGTTACCATGTATTTCTTGGGGGTATTTGTGATTTTATATAAAAATTTAGGAGCCGTTCCTGATATGTTATGGCATATAATTGAAGATGCTTTTTCCGGAAAAGCCGTACTAGGAGGGGCCGTAGGTCAGGTTATTATTACCGGAGCAAGGAGGGCTGCATTTTCAAATGAGGCCGGCATAGGTACGGCACCTATGGTGCACGGTGCTTCCAGAACCAACGAACCGGTTCGAGAGGGGCTGATTGCCATGTTGGGTCCTTTTATAGATACAATTGTGGTTTGTACCTTGACCGCTTTGGTGATAATGGTAACAGGTGTTTGGTCATCCGGGGAACAAGACGGTGTCTTACTAACTCTGTCGGCTTTTGAAAAAGGTTTGCCGGGTATTGGCAAATATATATTATTGGTGGCAGTATTGGTATTTGCGCTCTCTACCATGTTCACCTATTCCTATTATGGACACAAGTGTTTTAACTACCTATTTGGTGCGGATAAGGCTGATTATTACAATTATTTTTATTTGATTACCATTGTGGTAGGTGCGGTGACCTCCTTAAAAGTGGTCATGAGTTTTGTGGATGGTTTATATGCCATTATGGCTTTCCCGACCATGCTTTCCGCGATTTATCTTTCTCCAAAAGTTATCGCAGCGACAAAAGATTATTTTAAAAGGATGAAAATATTGGACAAGCAATGAACTGGTTGATCGCACCTAACGCCTTTAAAGGAAGTCTGGAAGCTGATGAGGCTTCAGAGATAATTCGTGACCTGATCCAGCGTAGGAACGAAGATGACAATATAGTCACAGCTCCTATTGCAGATGGTGGTGACGGAACTTGTTATCTCCTGAATCAACATTTGGGTTTGGCTAAGCATTATACAGAAGTCAGTGATCCCATTGGGAGACCTATTCAGGGATTTTATGGCTACGAGTCGGCTACCGATTCTGCTTATCTTGATGTTTCCACAGTCTCAGGGATCAAGTGGTTGAAGCCAAATGAGTTGGACCCCTGGAAATGTAGTACCTATGGTACCGGGGAATTAATTCGAGAGGCCCTAGAAAAAGGCGTAAAAAATATCGTTTTGGGCTTGGGGGGAAGTGCCACGGTAGATATGGGAACAGGGATCTTGGCTGCCTTAGGAGTCCAGTTTCTAGACAAGAGAAGTGACGAATTGGCACTTTTTAGTCCTGATTTTTTAGCTAAAATAGAAGCTATACAAATCAAAGAAAAACTTCCTGACCTGTCATTTACATGCCTTTGTGATGTTAGCAATCCTTTCTTAGGTGATCGAGGCGCTATTCCGGTTTTTGGTCCTCAAAAAGGCTTAAGAAACGAAGATCAACCGAAGTTTGTGGAGGCAGCTAAAAAAGTTTACCAGCTTTTTGAAAAAGCAAAAGGAAGTGAAATTCAAGACCAAGCTTGTTTTGGTGCAGCCGGAGGTATAGCGCTTGGCTTAAGTTCTTTTTTTCCTACAAAGATGGCACAAGGAGCTCATTTCTTCTTTGATAAAATTGAAATGTCTCAAAAGATTGCAGGAGCAGATGTGGTTATTACCGGAGAAGGTAGATATGACAACCAGTCTGCCGATGGTAAAGGAAGTTATGAATTGCTTCAACTTGCCCGTACCCAAGGGAAAAAAGTGTGGTTGATTACTTCCGGAAATGAAGCAGATGAGGCAGGATTTGATGAGGTAATTAAGTTGGCAGATTTGGATTTTAATCTTCCCAATATTCATGAAAGGGCAGCAAAAAATTTGATATTATCGTTGGGGAATAAGCTGGGTGAAAAAGGTTTTTAGGAAGAATGTTTTTTTATGTAATCAATTATATGAAAAGGCTTTTTTAATATTTGAAGGCCAGAATTTGATTTGTGAAAAATATTATTTGATAATTTTTTATTTAATATTAAATAGTGCAGCATTGAATGCTATATTTAAGGGAAGATATAGCCTACAATCGAGGGGCTGATCTAACCGTAAATTTTTGATTTTGTATGAATTATCGAAAAATCCTTTATTTTTATAAATAATACCAAAGTTTTCAAAAGAATGTTTATGGTATTTAAGTAAATAATATAAAAGATATAGCTGAAATAGTTATGATTTCATTTTATAAATTCATTTAATTCAACACAGAAAGTTGGGCTTAAAATGTAAATTATGGCTAGAAAAGTTTATATTTCATAATTGTAATGCGTTTTTTTTAATATGCTATCATCGTTGAATTTGAATACTTTATTGGTTTTGTTAGTGGTGGTAGCCATTGCTCCGGTCATACTTATATTTTTTTTAAAAAAGGAAGTTCATGGCAAAGCAGCTTCTTATTTTTCAGGTTTAATGGTTGCCTGTTTTGTTTATAGCATTTCAAATGTTTTTGAACTTTCAATGACAAGTGTTTTCAGTAAGTTATTGATGCTGAAATCAATGTATATTGGGGCTGTGTCTTTTGCGCCATTGGTATTGTTATTTACACTGATATATACTGAGCGAGAAAAGTGGATTACATCCAGGAGACTATTTTTATTGTTTGTCGTTCCAATTTTTAATCTCTTATTGGTATGGACCAACGATTATCACACTTATTTTTATAGCTCATTTGAACTTGTAAATAGAGGTGAAATTATGATGATGGTAACAGGCAAAGGTTTTGGTTATTGGCTCCATCAATCTTATACTTTGTTTTTATTGTTTGTCAGTCTTTATCTTTTATTGATAAGAATCAGGGAAGTGCCCCCTGTGGATTATAAGCAGATTTTTATGGTGATTTTAGGGCTTTGTTTCCCATTTTTGGTTTATATATTGTATTTAACTATCCAAGGCCCCATACTTATCGATTTCATTACCTTTAGTTTTCTTGGTACAGGAGCATTTTTTTACTTGGGTTTGACGCGTTACAATCTATTTAAAATTGCCCCCATTGCTTATAGAACCCTATTTGACAATATGCAGGAGGGAGTATTGGTTTCTGATACATCAGGAGGTTTAATCACCCTAAACCTTGCTGCTGCCAATATGCTGGAGCTGAAAACCATCAATCAAAAATTAGCGCTAAAAGTCATAGAAAAAGGCTGGCCTGAAATTAATGAACTTCTTACCTGTTCTGAAGAATACAGAATGATAGAGTTTTCATGTAAAAAGAATGAAATTTTAAATTGGTATTTGGTTTCAAAATCTTCAATTAAGGGACAGAATAGACAGGTAGTAGGGAGCATAATATTGGTGCGTGATATTACTCAAGAGAAACTCTTTCAGTTTGAAATACAAAGATCACGGGAAGAGGCGGAAGAAGCGAATCGTGCTAAAAGTGAATTTTTAGCCAATATGAGTCACGAGATAAGAACTCCATTGAATGGAGTGATAGGTTTTACCGAGCTATTGTCCAATACAAAATTAAATGGGCAACAAATAAAATATGCCAATACCGCCTTAAATTCTGCCAATGCTTTACTTGATCTTATAAATGATATTCTTGATCTGGCAAAAATTGAATCGGGAAAATCTGATACAAATATTCATCAGCTTGATCTTTATGAGTTTTTAGAAACCATCTTAGATGTTTTAAGTTTTCAGGCACACAAAAAAGGGTTGGAATTAATTCTTGATTTAGATCCCCGAATTGGAAATCTTGTGGAAGCCGATGAATTGAAATTGAAGCAGGTGCTGATCAATTTATTAAACAATGCCTTGAAGTTTACAAATAAAGGGCAAGTGATATTGAAACTGACCCTGCTGGATTCACCTAAAGAGGATAGCAAAGATAAGCTAAGGATTCGATTTTCTGTAAAGGATAGTGGCATTGGAATTCCTAAAGAAAAGCAAGAATTAATCTTTGAGGCCTTCTCTCAGGCAGATTCCTCAACTACAAAAAAGTTTGGCGGAACGGGTTTAGGATTAACCATATCCAATAAACTACTTAAATTATTGGACAGTTCGATTCAATTGGAGAGCGAATTGGGTAAGGGAAGTGAATTTTTCTTTGACTTGGATCTAATAGCTGATGACACAAATGGTGTTAGAGAGGATTTGAGTGAACTAGGAGAGGTATTGGTAGTAGATGCCAATGAAATCTCAGGAAATGTTATCAAATCCTATTGTGAAACCTTTGGTATAAAAGTAACCCATACCCCGGTTATTACTGATGGGTTCTCTGCCCTAGAGAAAAACCCAAATATAGGTCTGGTGATTTTTAATAACTCCATCTTGGGAAGCAATAGTGTTTGGACCATGCAAAAAATGATGGATGTGGTAGGGCAAAGAACATCAAAAGTGAATTTTATCGCAGCTGTGGAAAGCATAGAGCAAGAAATGGTTGTGAAAAATTACAATTCCATCGGCTGTGAGGATATTCTTTATAAGCCTGTCACTCCAAATAAATTAAAAAATCTATTAAATAGCCTGTTGAAAAACAACAAAGAGCGTTCCTCTGTAAACCCCAAGGAAAATGGGAAAGCTTTAGTTTCAAGTGTTGAGGAGCCTTTTCGCCTATTAATTGCGGAAGACAATTCAGTGAACCGAATGTTAGTAAAAATTTATATGCAGAAGATGGACCCCAATGCCATCATAATTGAAGCTGATGACGGAGAGGAAGCTTTGGGAATTATCCGAGAAAACTCAAATCTTGATTTGATAATTACTGACATCAATATGCCAAAGCTAGATGGTTATGAATTGCTTAAGGCCGTAAAGGCTTTACCTGGCACTAGCCACATTCCTATAGTTGGCTTTACCGCAAATGCCTTTAAAGATGAAATCAATGAAACAAAGAATGCAGCATTTGATGGGTTTCTTACTAAGCCGGTGGTACAGGAGAAATTCCAAAAAACAATCAGCAAGTGGCTAAAAAAATAATTACGCAGAAACAACAGGGATAAAAAAAGGAGCTGATACCAAGTATCAACTCCTCACATTATTTAATTGTCTTCTCCTCTGAGCTTGATAACAGCTCCTTCCAATTCATCACTAATTCTTACCTGACATGCCAGTCGGCTGGTAGGGTAATATTCAGGAAGGGCTTCCAATTGGTCCAATTCTACATCGGTAGCATCGCCTAGGCCATCCTTACCTTCTAATACTTCAACATGACAGGTAGCACAAAGGGCCATTCCCCCACATGTTGCCAAAACCGGATATTCGGATGCTTTTAATATTTCCATTAAACTCAAGCCCATATCATCCGGGGCTTCAATAGGCTGGCGATTGCCAGCGTGATCTTCTACTGTAAATGTAACCATTTTGCAAAAGTACGATTAAAATGTATTTACACCATTAACGGTAGTATATTTAAAGCTTAATTTTTGATCAGGGTACACAAACTTAAATGCAGAATGCATCATTATCGCAGCTTCATGAAACCCACAGAGGATCAATTTCAATTTACCGGGATAAGTGTTGATATCTCCAATAGCATATATCCTGTCCACACCGGTAGAATAATCCCTGGTATCCACTTCAATTGCATTTTTGTCTATGGTTAATCCCCAATCGGCAATTGGTCCCAGTTTAGGGCTTAAGCCAAATAATGGGATCAGGTAATCTGTTTCAATCTGAAATTTAGACTTGCTTTTATCTTCCAAGTATACCGTGTCCAAATGTCCATTACCTCCTAGCTTTTTAAGATTAGTAGATAGGATAAGGTCGATCTTACCCTCATTGGCCAGATCAAAAACTTTTGATGCGGAATCAGGAGCACCTCTAAAAGTTTCATTTCTATGTACTAGGGTAACCTTCTCAGCAACGTCAGACAAGTAAATGGCCCAATCAAGTGCAGAATCTCCACCACCGGCCAAAATAACCTTTTTATCTCTGAATTGCTCAGGGTTCTTTACCATATAGGTAACGCCTTTTCCTTCAAACTCGGCAAGGTTTTCCAAAGCTGGTTTCCTTGGCTCGAAACAGCCTAATCCTCCGGCAATGATGATTACCTGAGCATGAACCTGAGTTTTGTCATTTGTGGTGACAACATAGGAGCCGTCAGTTTGCTTGCTTAAATGGTCAACACGCTCTCCTAAAGAAAAAGTAGGTTTAAAAGGTTTGATTTGCTCCATTAAATTGTCTACCAGTTCCTGGGCTTTTACCTCAGGATATCCAGGTATGTCATAAATAGGCTTTTGTGGATAGATCTCCGAAAGTTGTCCTCCTACTTGCGGCAAGGCATCTATCAGATGACAACGCATCTTTAATAAACCTGCTTCAAAGACAGCAAATAAGCCAACCGGGCCTGCTCCAATTATGCAAATGTCAGTAGTAATCATCTTTTAGTCGATTTTTATGTGTTAACCTCTTTAAAAGTCAATAGTTTGTACAAATATAGTTAGTATAACAACTAATGTTAAGTAACTGTTATAATTATTCTGCTAGATTATTGTAAATCGTGTTTAGTATTCGCTTAAATTCTTGAAAATCTTTCTCATCGAGATTTTCCCAAGCCTTTTGCCTGATGTTTGCAATTTGAGGTTTTAGGTCTTTTACCTTGTCTTTCCCCTCTTGCGTGAGATGCAATTGATAGCTTCTCCTGTCTTCAGGATGCTGTACCCTTTCCAGATAACCTTTCTTACAAAGAATATCTACTATTCTTGTTAAGGTAGGGTGATCTTTAAAAACCAAATGGGCCAACTCTGTTTGGCTAAGGCGCTCATTCTCATTTAAATTCTTTAAGACCAGCCATTGGTCCACCGTAATGTCAAATTCTTTTAATTTGAACTTTTGCTGTGCGTATTGCTTGACCTTCCTTGCGGTCCTGTCCAGCAAAAATGAATACCTACTAAACTGCTCGTATGTCATGCCAATAATTAGTACGACAAATATAATTAATATTTTAAATACAATCCCAACAAACCCTATAAAAAAGATAGGAATTGTTGAATAATAAATAATTTCTTAAAAATTAAGCTGATTTGGCTCGTCAATTTTATAATTTTATACGCAAGACAATTTCTAAATACAACCAACATGAACATAGATTTAAAAGGATATCGAGCAGTAGTAGGGGGGGCAACCAGTGGGCTTGGACTGGCAACAGCCCAACAATTGGCAAAATGTGGGGCCTCAGTAACCTTAATAGCTAGAAATAAAGAAAAATTAGCGGAGACGGTTCGATCCTTGGACAATAGTGCAAACCAAGATCATCAAAGTTTGGCCGTTGATTTTTTAGATTTCGAATCCTTTAAAGCGGAAACTGAAAAATTTTTTACCGGAAAGAAAGTTGATATTTTGGTTAACAATACCAATGGACCGGAAGCCGGTTCTGTCCTTCAAAAAACTACTGAGAATTACCAACAAGCATTTGATCTGCTTTTCAAAACCTACCATCACTTGAGCCATCTGTTGTTGGGAGCGATGCAGGAAAGAGGTTTCGGAAGAATCTTGAATGTTTCCTCAGTAACAGTGAAGGAACCCATCCCAAACCTTATTCTGTCCAATACCATGCGTACCGCGGTAGTGAGTTGGGCCAAATCTTTATCAAGGGAAGTAGCGCCTTTCGGTGTAACTGTGAATACCATACTCACCGGTTCTTTTGAAACGGAAAGGATTGAATCGATTATCAAAAACCAATCAAAGGAATCAGGGGTGGATTTTGAAAAATTGCTACAGCAGAAAAAAGAGGCTATTCCTGCCAAAAGATTTGGCCAACCTGAAGAGTACGGTTATCTCGTGGCCTTTTTGGCTTCACCTTATGCGGCATATATTAACGGGGCAAGCATTCCAATCGATGGAGCAGCTTTGAATTGCTTATAAGCTTTCTGCTTGTTTGAACCGAACTACAGCATTTTCTACCGGTTTCAGGGTTTGCAGGTAACTGTAAATGGCTTCTAAATCCTCAGTTGTAATGTCGGCATACATGCTCCAAGGCATTATTGTCTGCGGTTCTCCTGCTTGAACTTTCTTGAGTTTGCTCCTGTCTTTATATTGCTTAAATCTTTCGATAAATTGCTCTTTGCTCCAATTTCCTAGCCCCGTGGGATGGGGGGTAAGGTTGGAGCTCGTTAATAGATTGCCCCCGGGCATGGTAAATACTCTTCCGCCTGCAAGGTATTCACCGGTAAATTCTCCGTTTTCAAATTGGGTATGGCAATCATTACACGCAGCTGCATTTACAAGGTATTTGCCATAGGCAATTACATCAGAGGCAGGAGGTTTGGTTGAAAATTCGGCTTTTTGTGGGATGGTGCGCATGATTAAGCTAAATGGGAAATCTGCCTCAGATGCGGGTTGGATTTTGTCAATAGCTTGTAAAGATCTTATATAGGCGATTACGGCCAAGATGTCCTCTTTGTCCATTTTACCATAATTGGCGTAAGGCATGATAGGAAAAATGGGGTTTCCATCTTTTTTTACACCGGTTGTTATTAGCCGAAAGAGTTCACCGTCTGAATAGGATTTGAGGTTGAAAGGAGTAATGTTGGGTGAAATAAATCTACCCGGGAATCCCAAATCATGATCGAAAATCTCTCCTCCGGCACCCTCTGTACCCGGGACCGGGGGACCACTATATAAGCTAAAATCTCTTTTGGAGTGACAGTCAATACAAAGCATCACATGATTTGCAAGGTATTTGCCTCGTTTCAGTGTTTCTGAGCTGTTGGTTAGTTTTATGCTTTCCGGAGGATTTCCTACATCAGGCAAAACCATTTGTATGTAGACAATAGCACCAATAATAAACACAAAGAGGAATGAAAATATTATGAGCCCGTACTTTAAATATCGATTCATATCAGATGAATATTAGATTGCGGCTTGTTGTATTGATATACCTTGTAAATTCAAAATTTAAATTTACAATCGTTTGAATATCAATATAATAATTTCATTAAAATAATGAATAAAAAATTTGTAATTTTTTAAAATGATTCCTTTTTGAAAAATCTAATCATGGTTGAAATACTTGAAAAAGTAATAGATTTTTGCGCTTTATAGACGATTATTTCCAATGGATTGTCTGTGGTACTTATTTTTTCAGGCAAAGGTAGGTCCATATTTTTTCGAAGTGCATTTCTTACCCAATGCCGCACATGTTTGGGGCCGGTTATTTCCGGTAACACACTTGGGGTCTTTAGCATGATTTTACCATTATCCGCATCAATTTCCCATTTATTTCCTGGCAATAATTTCTGAATCTGACCTTCCAACATTAAATCCTCAGGGCTTCCTGAAACCAAAGGTTCCTGATGACTCATAATCCATAATTGATCAGCCGTTTCCATGGCTACTTCCAGGTCATGGGTAACCACCAGAATAGCTTTATGGGCTTCTTTTGCCAGTTTTTTTAGCAAATGCATGATTTCAAATCGGTTCGTAAGGTCCAAATGTGCCGTAGGTTCGTCCAGAATCAAAATGCCACTGTCTTGAGCCAAGGCCCTAGCGATCATGGCCTTTTGCCTTTGTCCATCACTCAGTTCAGCCAATTTCTTCCCTGAAATCAAGTCAAGATGAGTCACCTTTAGTACCCGTTCCACAATTTCATTGTCTGTTTTGCTCAAGTGCCCCAACCAACCAGTATGTGGCGTACGGCCCAAGGCTACGAGTTCTCGAACAGTCATAAGACCGGAACGAATTTTTTCCGTCAAAACCACTGCAATGGTTTTTGCTCTTTCTTGATCATCAAGCAGTCCAATTTCCTTTTTACCCATTAAGATAGTGCCTTTTATCGGAGGATTTTGGTTTAGGATTGCTTTCAGTAAGGTAGATTTCCCAACTCCATTGGGCCCCATCATACAGGTTAATTCCCCACGATACAGATCAAAAGAAACATCGGCTGCTACCGTGTTGATTTGCCTATCATTTTCATAACCTAGCACCAAATTTCTGGCATGAATACAAGGCTGTTCTTGTCTAAGGCTATCTAGGTTGGTTTCCATTTCTTGAATAATTAAAATGCTTCACTAAAGTTTCTTTTCATGATCAGCCAGATGATTAAAGGTGCCCCAAAAGCCGTGGTAACTGCATTGATGGGAAGGCTTGTTGCAAATCCCGGCAATTGGGCAATGGTGTCGCAAGCCAAAAGAACCAATATGCCCAAAAGAGCCGTGGCAGGAAACAATATTCTGTGGTCATTGGTTTTAAATAATAACCTGGCCAAATGTGGAACAGCAATGCCGATAAAGGCAATGGGCCCGCAGAAAGCTGTTATTCCACCGGTTAATATACCGGTGCTGACGATCATAATCCACCGTAATCTTTCGAAATTTATCCCCATGCTTTTGGCATAGGCTTCCCCCAAGAGCATGGCATTGTATGACTTTATGGAAAATAGTACCAATGATAGACCAATGAATATGGCTCCGGATAAAATTCCCAATTCATTCCAACCTGTATTCCCCAAGTTGCCCATGGACCAAAGGGTAAACATTTTAAGTTCTTCAGCGGCGCTGAAATAAGACAAAAGAGTTACCACAGAGGAGGCAGCACTGCCAAACATCAAGCCGACAATTAACAAGGTCATGCTGTCTTTTACCTTCCAGGCTGCCAATCCCATCAAAACTAAAACTCCAATGGCCCCGGCACTTGATGCGACAATGGCTGCCCAATAGTTGGGAGTGCCTGATAATATTTGCCAGCCGAAGGCGGTTCCGGCCATTGATAAGATGGCCACTCCCAAGCCGGCACCCGAACTAATTCCTAAAACAAAGGGGCCTGCTAGTGGATTTCTAAAGAAGGTTTGCATTTGTAAACCACTTATTGATAGCCCTATTCCTGCTAAAATTGCTGTTAAAGATTTTGGGATCCGATAATCCATCACGATAATTTCCCAACTTTCTCTGGGAAAAGATGCCCCGCCTAGTCTTTCCAATAGCGAGACAAACGGAATCGCAATGGATCCAAGGCTTAGGTTTAATAGCCACAGAAAGACCAATAAAACCAAACAGCATATAAACTTAACACGGTGGGTCATGGGGCTAGTCCTCTAATTTTTGGAAATACCTAAACTGATGCTCATCTGCCTTTTCAGGATGGAGAATTTTGATCATGTCCAAAAGTACCAAATCAGGCCGCAAATAACCTTCTTCAAAATACCGATACCCCCCTGTTTCTCCTCTTCCCAAAGTATAAGTAAATACTTTTTTCTTTTTATACGCTTCAAAATCACTGTATTTAGGGTTTTGATCAACCATACTGCCTAAAGAAGTATGGTCAGCTGCTCCAATCCAATAGGCTGCCTGGCCAGCTTGGTCTAGGACAAATTCATAATTTAGGGTCAAACTCCCCGTTCCTTCCATTTGGTCGAAAAGGTATTGGCCGGCAGCATCCCCTATGATTTTAGCTGCCCAACTGTCTTTGGCCGGTGCATACCAAATGTCTTTGTACATGGAGCCTGAAAGCACAGTAGGTTTGTCTTGTGAAGGTATTTGGCTTACCCGTACTTGTGCCTTTTGGTAATTGTCAGCTATTTCAGCGTAAATTGCCTCTGCTTTATCCATTTTCCCCAACAATACACCGGTAATTTTGATCCACTCTGCCCTTCCCAATGGGTGCTTTTCTTGGTACTCCTTATTAATGAGCACCGGTATTTGTGCTGATTTTAATCGATTTTCCATTTGAGAGGTCTCTCCAAATCCTGATACCATAACCCAGTCGGGCTGAAGGTCGATGATCTTTTCTAAATCCCATGCCGGTCCTTTTCCAAGGTCAATAACTTTTTTGGAATTGATTCTATTTCTGACTTCTTCTGAAGTGATCAGGTCGAGGTCAGGGAAAGCCATAAGGTTTTCTTCAGCATCAAGGTAATCCAAGTGAGCAACCTGTGGAGTGGCCGATAATATAACTTTATGGCTTCCTGCTACAATTTTCCCATCGATAGGGAATTCAGGCAGTTCGATGCTTCCTTGCTCATCCTGCACCAAAAAACGTTGGTTTTCAGTTTCTTGATGAATAATCTCAATGATATAATAGTTTTCTCCATGGAAAAGCGAAAATCCTTCGGCAAAGCGTAAAGGGACTTCTTCCAGTGCATCCAAACTACCTCTTTGATCGGATTGCCGACAAGATGAAATGATTATTAAGACAAAAATTAATAAACGGAAAGCGGCCATTTTTTAGTGAAAAAGAATAAATAAGATTTAATTTTCAGGTCAAAGTAAACCATTGCTAAGACCATTTCCAATAACTTAATTTTTTCCAATAGAGTTTTTAGCGTATGTTTGTGCCGATTTATGGTTCCCGATCCTTAACCAGGCGCTCGGGATTAATAGGGAATTCGGTGAAAGTCCGAAACTGTCCCCGCAACTGTAACCCAGTCTTTACTACAATAAAGAAAATGGAAATCCATCCTTTGCCATTGTCCTTTTTAGGATGAGAAGGCGGATTTACCTTGGGAAGTCAGGAGACCTGCCATTAAAATCTTATCATTCGTAGCTTTCGGGAGAAAGGCTGAGAAGAAGATTTTAGCTGCTTTCAATATTATCATTTATTGAACATTGGTAACCATGTCAGATGCCTTTTGGTGAATGTCTAGGCTTGCTCAACTGTTAATATTTTCTAATCTCCTCTTGTTCCGGAATGTATGAAAACATGGATAATTAATTATAAGAAAGAGGATGTCATTAATTGCTTGTTTGGTTTTTATTTTTGCAGGTTGGCAGAGCGAACCGGATTCCTCAATTGTTTCTCCACAAGATACGCTGGTACTTTCTCAGGTGGAAGTCCATGCCGCTTCCCTAAGAAAGTATGCTTTTGGCCAGTATGTTAGGACACTCGATAAAGGCAGGTTAGCGCAGTTGTCGGGATATTCATTGGGGGAGGTTTTACAGCAGGAAACAGGCTTGTTTCTACGACAATACGGACCGGGTATGCTCGCTTCTCTAAGCATGCGAGGCACCTCAGCCGGACACAATGCCTTGTTTTGGAATGGATTGCCGGTAAATAGCCCTTCCCTTGGACAAGCAGATTATTCAATTTTTCCGGTGGGAGGATTTGATGCGGTGAATATTCATTACGGGAGTTCCGGGGCTTTATATGGTACAGATGCCATTGGTGGATCCGTTCATTTGTCCTCAGATCTTAAATTCAATACAGGGAATGAACTAAAGATAGGAACACTTTTAGGAAGTTTTGGCCGATGGCATCAGCAGGTAAGTTATCAGCAAGGGAATGAGAAATTGGCTTTCAAAACCAACCTTTACCGAAATTACACTGCTAATAATTTCACCTATAAAGATTATGCGAGTCCCGGTACCCCGGAAAAACGTCAAGATCATGCCAGGGTTTCTCAAATTGGTTTGGTACAGAATTTTGCTTATAGCATTAACGCCGTACAAACGCTGAAAGCCAACCTTTGGGTCAACTCCAACGAACGACAAATCCAGCCCCTGCTTGGTTCATCAACCAATGATGTACAGGAGGATCGAAGTATTAGGGCTGTAATTGATTATACCCATACCGGAGAGAATCTTACCTGGACTGCCAGCACCGGGATTTCCAATGATGCGATGGTATTCAATTCCGATAGGAATGAAACCCGTTTAATTTTACTAGGTACCGCCTTGGATTACGCTTTCTCTCAGAAATGGCAGACCCTTGCAGGTATTCGTTATTCACATATCAAAGGGCAATTGGCCACCTACAATAGACAGGAACAGCGAATAGAATTGTACCAAGCGACCAATTTCAGACCAAGTCAAAATCTTGGGATTTCTATGCAGCTTAGGCAGCTTATTCATGATGGTGAAGCTGTTCCTTTTACACCTTCACTAGGTGTGGAATGGACTTTCTTTGAATCAACTGAATGGAATTGGCAACTTATCAGCAACCTGTCGAGAAGTTTTAAAATACCCACATTGAACGATAGGTTCTGGGTACCCGGTGGAAATCCCAATTTAAAACCCGAGAAAAGCCTAAGCAAAGAGATAGGGCTAACAGCTAAGGCCAATTTATCGGCCTTTAGTATTGAAAATAGGCTTACCTATTTTCATATGAATGTAGATGACTGGATTCTTTGGTTGCCACAGAGTACTTATTGGCAAGCCGAAAATGTGCGTAATGTAGTCAACCAAGGATTGGAGTATTTTTTCAAAGGAGGGTTTGCGCAAGGGAAAAATCTCTGGACCATACATGTGGACTATAGCTTGAATAGTGCTGTCAATCAATCTGGGGATGTAGGGAATGCGCTTAGTCAAGGTAAGCAGCTTCCTTATGTGCCCAAGCATAAAATACGTACCCAAGGCAACCTGCAAAATGGTCCCTACAAACTTTACATTCAAAACCAATGGACCGGAGAGCGCTATGTGACCACCGACAATCAAACGCAGTTAGCCGGCTACAGCTTGTGGGATACCGGATTCACTTATGCTTATGACTGGAAAGGTAAACTAAAAGGGAATCTCGGATTCCATACCAATAATATTTTCAATGTGGATTATCAGGTACTTCGACTCCGATCCATGCCGGGAAGAAATTTTCAATTTAATTTAAATGTAGTGTTATGAGAAAAATGCAGTTAGTCTGTAAGTTGTTTTTATTTGCCCTGTTGGTATCATGTGGATCCGATCCCGTTGAAATACCTCAAGGGGCCTATGAAAATGGTGTGCTAATTATTAATGAAGGTGCATTTGGTGCCAATGATGGTGAAGTTTTTCATTTTGATAAAAATACTGCCGAGCTTGAAGCCAATGTTTTTGAAAATGTCAACGGCAGACCTTTTGCAGGATTGCTTCAGGATTTGATCAGCTATGAGGACTATACCTACCTAGTGGCCAATACGGGTAAAGTGGAGGTCGTGCAATCTGCAGATTTTATTTCAGTAGGAGCGATCAATAATGACTTGGTAAATACCCGAAGCATGGTCAAGGCTGATGATAAATTGTACATTAGTGATTGGGGACCCTATGACGAAAACTGGAGTAATACCGAATCATTTGTGGCAGTGGTGGAAGATATCACAGGAGGAAATATCGCTTATAAAATACCAACACCATCAAGACCTGAAGGAATTACTTTTATAGGTGACAGAATTTTGGTGGCCTGCCAAATGGGAGCCATTGCTGTGATTGAAGTTGGAGATGATGAAGTAGAAAAAACGATAGCCATAACAGGAACCCCTTTTTTCTTCTTTGAATACCAAGGCAGCAACTATCTCTATGCCAAGGATAGTGAAAAAATCTACCTGCACAAGTTAAATGTAGCCACTTTTGAAGTAGAAGAAAGCCTTGAGTTTTCTGTGGACAACAGCATCTACAATGGTAACTTTTCTGTCAGTAACAGTGGTGAATTATTTGTAATTAGCAACCAAGCTACTGAAGATGTAGTAGTCAAACTTTCCCTCGCCACAGAATCAGTTGAAAACGAGAATTTCTATTCCGGCAGCAACTTCTATGGTTTGGGCTATGACGACAACACGCAAACATTGTATATAGGTGAGCACAATGGCTGGCAGGGCAATGGCTCTGTGATGCGTGTCAATGCCCAGGGAGAACTTATTGATGAGGTAAGTGTAGGAAGAGGACCAAGTGGATTTTATTTCCCCTGATTGTTTCAGTCCCCGGGATCACCCCTGAACACTAAGGGGAGCTACCCAATATAATGCATAGCGAATTCCCTTTTCCGCTGGGAGATGGGAGTTTTGTTCCGGTGGCTGAGCGGAGCCGAAGCCATAGGTTAACGTCCTCGTTTACCTACTTCTTTGGCTCTGCTCAGGATCCGGTTATCGTGCTTTTATTAAGAATAATCAGTAGATCAAATTCTCAATTTCCATTGAGTTGAATAATAAATAACAACCTATTAAAACCAATACCCAATCCTATAGACGAGATTATTGAAGGTGACTTTATCTTCTTCATAATAATTCCAATCTGTTACTCGGTTTCTGTTTGGAGATAACCTGGCAGGATTGCCGATATAAAAATAGCTAATTTGTCGTTTCAGTGAGACACTTATTGTCCAGAAATTGGCATTTTGAGTTTTGTACCTAAAACCTACACTACCTTGTGCCATTCTGCCCCCTTTGCGCCAATGGTGCTGATCCCATTCGTTAACTTCTAATTCTTCAAAAACAGCAGAACCATAACCCAATTCTCCACCGGCAAAAACCTGCCACTTGTTATTGGGATTTAAAATACCTCTATAACCTAATGCTAAAGGAAGGACAGAATAGTTTCCATATTGGTCCAAGCCTGTCACAAATCCTACTGCATGTCTACTGCTGAGTTGAACCCCATTGAAAGTCTGAAAGGTAAAATTGTTTCGGGGGCCAAAGTTGTCAGTACCGGTAAGCAGACCTAATTCCGTATGGTTAACAAAAGATAAGTCTTGCCCTTTGCTGGACAAAGGGCAAGACCAAATGAATGCTATAAAGAAAAGTGCATACAGGTTTTTCATTGATCAGTTGGCCACATTGATACAGCTAAGTTCTTTCAGTTGCTCCGGATTGGTGTAATCAAATTGACAAACGCCATCCGGTCCAATTACAATCAGGGATTTCGGGCCGGGGATGATGTCTGTAAAAACATGGTTTTTCAGGTGCTCCAATTGATTGTCACTGATTTCCATAACATTTGAAACATTGAAACTTTTTAATCCTTGCTCTCCTTCGGCCAGGTACAAATAATCTCCTGAAAGCCCTAAGCCGTGAGGGTTGTCCATAGGGTAAGCTTTTAAAAGTGTGGGTTTATTTAAGTCTTTGATGTCCAAAACGTGCAACTCATTGGCTCCATCTCTACATATTGCCGCATTTCTTAAGGTAACAAAGGCATAATCATCATTTACCACCACCGGGTCGCAGGAAGTGATGTGTGAATACACCGCCATTTCCCTTGGTTCAGCAGGGTTGCTTGCATCATAGATGTGCATACCGGTCATAGATCCGATAAAGAGATTGCCTTTGAAAGGAAAAATTGTTTCTATACCCCAGCCTAAATTAATGTCACTTAAGTATTTGGGATCCATGGGAGATTCTACATTAAATACCCGCATGCTATATTCGTCTACCGTATAAAGGTGGCCTCCCAGTAAGGTAAACCTTGCCATTGACCCACCTTGTCCATAGCTCTGTCCTCCATCGGATTTGGCATAAGCTGCGGTTTCAAGCATCACCATATCGGTTCTGAAGGTAGGTCTTCCCCAAGTGTTCCATCGCATATTGGATTCAGTGGAGGTAATCAGCGTATCTTTGTAGGTTACGATCGTTCCTGTTTCTTCATTGGAATAGAGATTGGGGAATACGTCTTTTTCTCTTTTTACCAATTGAATATTTTCAGGGTTGGAGATATCAAAGGCCAATAAATCTACGTAATTGTCGGCATATAGAATACTTTCATTGATGGCCATGTCACCCGTCCCGGGAATATTGATGAAATTTAGATTTTGAGGATTTCCGGGGTCAGTATTATCCAATAGGTGTATGCCTTTACCGGGTTCTGAAATAAAAAGATAATCTCCATAAATATAAATTTTCCCCGGCTGATCCAGAGGAATTCCCGGTTCAATGATAATGTCAGCTTCTCTAAAAGAATTTACTTCAATAAATACCGGCACTTGTGTTTGATAGGTATAGGTCGTTTCTATTTGGTCTTCACAGGAGGGAAGTACAATTACAAGCATAAAGGAGAGCATAAGCTGCGCTCCAAGAATAAATCGGGGATGTAAATTTGTTTTCATGGCATGTCAGGAATAAGGTCAAAGAATAGCTTTAGCATTGTTTGTGCTAATTTTCCCTGTCAAGACGGAATAAATTGTCAGAATGCTACACCTTTTAAAAAATAAAATAATAAAAGCTTAAGGGTGGCTTTAAATTCCTCAAGTATCAAGCTTTTTACTCATATTCCTTTCAAAGGATTCAAGAAAACCCAAGTAATTTTTGACAATGTTTTCGGAGAGCGAGCCCAGATAATCTCCCGGATAGAGCGGATTGTATTTAATTCTATGGATAATCATGTCCAACCAGCCTTGCCCATCATCGATCAGGTCTGCATGAAAAGCTTCCACAGTAATGTCCCTTGATCCTGAGAAAGGAGTCTTGCCTTGGTTTCTAAAATAGGCAGCGATGGTTTCAAGAGCCGCATCATGGGTTTTCTCAAAACTTACAATCAATTTTGACCGGACCTCATCATTCATTCCGTGACTTTTTCCTTCAAGAATCAAATCTTGTAGTTCATTTAACTGATTGGTAAATTCAGCAAAACAGTTCTCGCAGTCCAGCACTGGTTTTCTCATGGGTATATTGAATTAGTTCTTTACCAATTTATCAAATATGAGCTACAATTCTAAAATTTTTTAACAAATCTTTATTTTTTAATCCGGTCCGGATTTTCATTGATGAATGATTTCCATCCACCACTCCTTCCTTTTGTTTGAATCCTTCCATCATGAAAATGATGACACAAAGCCACTGCCAGGGCATCGGTCGCATCCAGTAATTTTGGTATCTCGTCAAAGTTCAATAAGGATTTAAGCATTTCAGCCACCTGTTCTTTGGAAGCATTTCCATTGCCGGTGACCGACTGTTTTACTTTTTTGGGAGAGTATTCTGTGATAGAGACTTCCTTGGCAAGGGCTGCTGCCATGGCTACCCCTTGCGCCCTGCCTAGTTTAAGCATGGACTGCACATTTTGGCCATAAAAGGGGGCCTCCAATGCCATAGCGTCAGGTCCGTGGGTATCAATTATATAACTAATTTTTTCAAATATCTTTTTAAGTTTTAAGGCATGGTCACTGTACTTTTTCAAGTGAATTACTCCAAACTCCATGACAGTGTATTTATTTCCTTTTACCAATATTAGGCCGTATCCCATCACAGAGGTGCCGGGGTCTATTCCTAAAATGATTTTTTCCTTTATAGGATTTTTTACAATTTTACTCATCGGTGCAATTTACCACAAATCCTCAAATGCTCCATGAAATGCTTGCCTTAGGAATCTGCTATTTTTTATTTGCTGTTGGCTATACTTGGGGATTATACCATTTAGGCAAATCTTGGGAGCCGAAGACAAGCGACTTGACCCAAAGCTTGCCAAGTTCTGCTGACTTTTGCATTTTGGTGCCTTTCAGAAATGAAGAACGAAATCTTAAAGCCCTACTTCCAAATTTATTTGATTCCTTACCTTTTGCCACCAAGGTTATTTTTATAGATGATGATAGTGAAGATGGGGGAGTGGCATTAATCCGGAGCTTTATACAAGCCTACGGTATTCAAAATTGGTTCGTAGTACCAAGTATAGGGCAGGGGAAAAAAGCAGCCCTCAATACGGGGGTTGAGGCAAGTCATTCAAAAATTATTCTGACCATAGATGCAGATATAAGCTTGTCAAAAGGCTGGATAAAAAGCATGTTGACACCTTTTAACAATGCGAATATTCAATTGGTGGCCGGTCCTGTTATGACGCATTCGGCTAACGGTATTTTCTATAAGTTCCAGCAAATAGAGTGGGCAAGCCTGTTATTGATAAGTAATTATTTTTTTAAAAAAGGACATCCCCTTATGTGTAGCGGGGCTAATTTGGCTTTTCGAACCAGTGCATTTGAGGAAGTAGCCGGTTATACAGGCAATTTTCAGATTCCTTCAGGTGACGATGAATTTTTATTGAAAAAGTTGAATAAAAGGTATGGGGCTGATGCCTTGGTTTACCTGAATGGTCCTTCAGCCCTTGTTCAAACACAACCTTTGGCATCTCCCGGAGATTGGATTCGGCAACGAAGCAGGTGGGCAAGCAAGTGGAATGCACATGGAGAAAAGGGTCATCGGTTTACAGCTGTCTTACTTGCATTTTTTTGTTTGATTGTGTTGTCAAGTATTCCTTTGGCTTTTTATTCATGGAAATTTACCTATACATTAATTTTAGTATGGAGCTTGAAATATATAGCGGAAAAGGTGGTTTTGGGAAAAGTCTTGAAACTTTACGGTCTTAAATTTTCAAATATAAATTGGTTCTTGGCAGGCTGGATTTACCCTTTGATGGTATTGGCGACTCTGCCTTATGCTATTTTAGGAAAATATACCTGGAAAGGAAGGAAAAACTAATGAATCCCTTATTTTTGTCATTGGACTTAATGGCCAAGAGACAATGACTAATGATGAATTTGACCTTTTAGACGAATTGTATTTTCTTCAGTCTTTTCAATACCTGAAATCTAGTTTAGGCTGGGAGGATGAAAGACTGTTAAAGAATTTGGAGGTTTTGCTGAAAAAGGCCTGGGTAAGGTGTTATGAATCTCCTGAAAATGAGATTTTTGAAGCACTGCCTTTAACGGAAAAAGGGAAGGGTTATTATTTCCTTGCCACCAAGGAAGGTCTACTCAAACACAATACCTTATAATTATGACTGGGGAGACCATCAAATACCAAAGGAAAGAACTGGAATTAAAAGCATTGCTGGAGATTACCCAAGCCATCAATGAAAACAAAAATGAGCGTGTTCTTTTAAATATATTCAAATTCACCTGTCTGGTCCATTTGAATATTAAATCAATGGTGCTGTATGTATACAACCAACAGGAACAATTTTTCCTTCGGAGAATTTCTCACCAGGTGAAAGAAAAGCTTCCTGAGGAAATTCAGAAGGGCGATGTGCAGGAGAATAAGGAATTAGGAAAATTGAGCCTTTCTCTTTCCGGGGAGTATTCATTTGCTGAAGTAAATATTTATGTGCCGGTTTATCACAAAGATAAAATGTTGGCCATACTCTTCTTAAGTACGAAAGACGAAGACGCCGGTCTGGATTTGGATTTTACCCAAGCATTGACGAATATTTTGGTGGTTGCCTTGGAAAACAAGCGCTTTGCCAGAAAGCAATTGGAACAGGAAAGTTTTCGAAAAGAGATGGAAATTGCCAGCAATGTTCAACGGATGTTGTTTCCTGCCACCTTGCCCAACCATGAGAAACTCAAGGCGAAAGTAACTTATATTCCCCATTTTTCTGTAGGCGGGGATTATTATGATTTAATTCAGCCAACAGAAGATGATGTGTATTTTTGTGTGGGGGATGTGTCAGGAAAAGGCATGCCGGCATCTTTGCTGATGTCCAATTTCCAAGCGGCCCTTAGAACACTTTTAAGAAGTGGCACAGACTTGAAAACCATAGTTGAGCAATTGAATTTGTCCATCTTTGATGCCACCAAGGGTGAACGATTTATCACTTTCTTTCTAGGACATTATTCCTATAGCCAAAAGAAGTTGACTTATGTGAACGCAGGGCATAACCCTCCAATTTTATGTTTGAATTCAAAAGATTCAGCGGAATTACTTGAGGCAGGCACCACTATTTTAGGGGCATTTGAGAACTTGCCATTTTTGGAGCTTGGAGAAAGAAAAAATCTAGATCATTTTGTCTTGCACCTGTATACGGATGGTTTAACAGAGGCCATGAATCCTCAGGACGAGGAGTATGGAGAAGAAAGGTTGCTAAGCTTTATCAATCATTGCAGGGATAGTACTCCGGAAGACTTTCATGTAGGACTGTTGGAGGATATGGAAAAATTTTCAGATGGGGTTCCGGGAAGAGATGACATTACTTTATTAAGTCTTCAATTCAATTGATATGCGATTGTATAAAGTTCCGGGGATAGCCCAAAAGTTGATTAAAGGATATACCTGGCACAGAGATCGTAAGGAAAAAACGGTTTATTTGACTTTTGATGATGGGCCGGTTCCCGGGGTTTCTGATTTTGTGTTGCGTCAATTGGATGATTATAGGATGAAAGCCAGTTTTTTTATGGTTGGAGACAATGTCCAAAAACACAGTGCTTTGGCCTTGGAAATAGCCCAAGCAGGGCATGGGATAGGAAACCACACTTTTCACCATCTAAAAGCGCCAAAAACTTCACTTGCTGTTTATTTGAATGATGTGGCGAAATGCCAAAAAGTCATTGAAGAGAAATTGGGGATTCGTACAAAAATTTTCCGTCCTCCTTATGGCAGGTTGGGCAAGAATTTTTTAAGCAGTTTGTCCCAAGAATATGAAATCGTACTTTGGGATTTGATATCATGGGATTTTAAACAAGAGCTGCAACCCCTAAAAGCCTTGAAGAAAATAAAGCAACACACAGAAAATGGTTCGATTGTTTTGTTTCATGATCAGCAAAAATCAAAAGCAAACCTGCAGAAAATTTTACCACCCTATTTAGATTTTTTGGCTAGTAAAGGTTTCAAAACAGAAGTATTGTAAGCGATGATAGGTCCGGTAGCACTTTTTTTGGTGATTTTAGTTTCCCTTCTTTATGCTACCTTGTGTGTCTTAATTCGGTTTAATTTTAAGCAATATGAAACCAAAGCATTTACTTTACCGGCCATCACCGTTATGTTGCCTTGTAGGAATGAGGCCGGCAACTTGCCAGAATGCTTAAAGGCCCTGGAAGAAATTGATTATCCGCCTGAAAAAATAAGTTTTTTAGTAGCTGATGATCATAGTGAGGATCAAACTCACAGCTTATTAAAGATTTGGGTAGATAAAGCAGAAAATCGCACTTTGGTGCCCTTGCGGAAAAGACCTGAAAGAGGAGAAAATGGTAAAGCCAAAGCGCTGGAAGAGATGGCAAGGCAGGTCACATCCGGCCTTATGGTCTTTACAGATGCCGACTGTGTGGTTCCTGCCAACTGGTGTAAGGCATTGGCTAAAGTTTACAGAGAGGAATATGGGCTCGTGACCGGTATCACTACAGTGGCCGGTGGTGGTTTGTTTGCAAGAATGCAGGCCTTGGATTGGTGGCTTACTTTGGGTAAGGTAAAAGTGGTTTCCGATATTGGGTATTCTCTTACCGCAATGGGAAATAATATGGCCATGGGAAGAGCTGCATATCAGCGTGCAGGAGGTTTTGGAGGGGTGGTAAAGGATGTAACTGAGGATCTGGCCATGTCTATCGCTTTGTATAATAAGGGCTACCGTCCCATTCATCTGGTGAATAAGGAGTCGTTGGTAAGGACCAAGCCGGAAAAAACTGTATGGAACTTACTCCAGCAAAGAAAACGTTGGATGCGGGGAGCGTTCCTTTTACCTCTGGTTTGGCAGTTGTTATTAGGTCTTCAAGTTGCATTCTATGCCGGCTTAATGGTGGGTTTGTATTTTATACCTTGGTGGACTGTGGTTTTTTGGCTATTTAAAATTATCTTTCAATCCATATTTATTCACATATTTGCCGGTAAAACAATGACCAGAGTCAGTATTTTTGATTTAATTTACTTTGAAATATACAATTGGTGGGTAAGTTGGGCAACCGTAATTTTCTACTTTTACCCTATTGAACTAACCTGGAAAAACCGAGAATACACATGAAATTTATTGAAACTCACGCACATATATACAGTAAGAAATTTAGTGAAGATGTCACAGCTGTGGTGGAGCGATCTATTGAGGCAGGAATAGATAAGATTTTTATGCCCAATATAGACCTGGAATCAATTGAGGGGATGCTTGCCCTTGAACAAAAATTTCAGGGCCATTGTTATCCAATGCTGGGTTTGCATCCTTGTGATGTAGACAAAAATTTTGAAAAGATCCTTGCCGAGATGGAAAAATGGTGGGACAAGCATACCTTTTATGGAGTGGGGGAAACAGGAATAGACCTTTACTGGGACAAGACTTACCTTGAGGAGCAAAAAGCTGCATTGAAAATCCAGGTAGATTGGGCTAAAGAAAAGCAGTTGCCCTTGATTTTACATTGTAGGGAATCGCTGGATGAAACCATTGAATTACTAGCGCCCTTAGCGGATAAGCGCTTGACAGGTATTTTTCACTGTTTTTCCGGAACCTTAGCCCAGGCCAAACAAATCATTGAAATGGGTTTTTATTTAGGAATAGGGGGAACCCTCACTTACAAAAACAGTGGGGTAGGTGCAGTGATCGGAGAACTTGGGCCGGAGCACCTTGTGTTGGAAACAGACAGTCCTTACCTTGCACCAGTGCCTTTTAGAGGCAAGAGAAATTCACCGGAATACATTCCTTATATAGCAGAAAAAATGGCGGAATTTACCGGAGTTAGTATTTCAGAGGTTTCAGAAATAACCAACAGGAACGCATTAAAAGTTTTCAAATTGTTGCCTGATGAATTATAAAATAGTACGGCTTAATACAGCGGCACAGCAAGAGATTGAACATTCGGTATTGATCATCTATACCGGAGGTACTTTGGGGATGGCTTATGACGATGATGGGGCCTTGGTACCATTTAATTTTGGGAAAATACTTGAAAAAATCCCCAACCTTAATAACCTGAACATCAGTATTACAGTGATTTCCTTTCCGGAACCCATCGACTCTTCCAATATCAATTTGCAGCATTGGGGAGACATGGCTTATATTATTTTTGAAAATTATGATACTTATGATGGGTTTGTAGTGCTTCATGGAACTGATACCATGGCTTACAGTGCGTCTATGTTAAGCTTTATGCTAAAAGGGCTGAATAAACCTGTGATTTTTACCGGAGCACAATTGCCGATCAGTGCCATGCGGTCTGATGCCCGGGAAAATCTAATGACCTCATTGGAAATCGCCATTTCCAAGGCCAATGGAAAGCCTATAGTGCCGGAGGTATGTATTTTTTTCAACCATTTGCTACTACGTGGCAACCGTGCCAAAAAAGTACAAAGTGTTCACTTTGATGCTTTTGAGTCAGAAAATTATCCACCCTTGGCTGAATCAGGCATTGTCATTGATTACAACTATTCAGCCATTCGACCTTATGAAGAGGGGAAGAAACTTCGATATGTTAACAAGCTGGATAAAAGTGTTATGGTGCTCAAATTGTTTCCCGGCATCACCCAACAAGTGATCCATCATAGTTTGAGTATGGAAGGCCTTAAGGGAGTGGTTCTAGAAACCTACGGATCAGGTAACAGTCCTAGTGAAAGTTGGTTTATCAAAGAGATGGAAGATGCTGTAGACCGTGGGATTTTGATACTAAACGTTTCCCAATGCAATGGGGGACGGGTAATTCAGGGAAGGTACCAGACCAGCATGGACCTGAAAAGGGTAGGGGTTTTGAGTGGTGCAGACATCACCACTGAGGCAGCAATCACCAAAATGATGTTCCTTTTGGCCAATGAGCCGGATGAAACCGAGATCAAAAGACGGATGATGATGCCCTTGGCCGGAGAAATGTCAGTTTTAAATCAATAGGGCCAATTTTCACAAAGGGTTGATCTTCAGTTTTATATCAGTCACAGCCTTTTTTTGGAATAAGATTAGGTGTTTTTTTCTAGAATAAAGCTTCAAATTATTTGCAAGAACTGATTTTTATATTTTTCTTTGTCGGCTCAAAGAAACGAACTATTTCCACAGAGAGGTGTCCGAGTGGTTTAAGGAGCACGCTTGGAAAGCGTGTATACTAGCAATGGTATCGAGGGTTCGAATCCCTTCCTCTCTTCAGAGAAAAACCCTAACTGTCTGAAATATTGGTAGTTAGGGTTTTATTTTTTTAATGAGGGGCGAATTATTCAACTTTGTCAGTGCAAAAATAAATTAATTGTACATTGTCCTTAAGTTTAGCGAAATTGAAGTTTCAAGCTATGACAATTGGACACCGGCAACAATTGAAAGTCGGGGTAAAAAAATGCTCCCCGGCTGGGTGTAGAATTCTCTACGCATTAATATTCCTAAACTCCTTTCCAGTCGAAACCCCTTCGATGCCATTTGCAATGGCTTACTAAAGAACGTTTAAATAATCAAAAGTTCGCAATTTCGAACTCGGTCTGGCTTAGTTTTGAAAAGGTATGCTGACCCAACATCCCTTAACAAAATAACAGTCCTTTATTTCCTTTGTACTTTATCGAACTGAAATGATTGAAAGAGGAATGAATTATATACGTGAGAATCCGGTAAGGGCAGGAATCGTAGAAAAACTAGAGGCTTACATGTGTTCGAGTGCAAGAAATCGAGCATAACCCAATTGAAACCGGTAGACTTAGTGTAACCTCTAAATCTTTTCACAAAAAGAATTTAATAATCCGAATTGTCTAAATGTAAACTATGGCATGATTATTTCTTCCTATAGTGCATATTGAGAATCACTAAATATAAAAAAAAATGAAATTTATATATAAGACCATAAGTGCAGCAGTTGTAGGATTTGCTTTAAAGAAAGGCATTGATGCCATTGAAAATGGTACCGCCAATAAGTCGATTATTGATCGCTTCGGTAGACCTTTGCGAGATGCTCACCTTGGATTTAATAATACTGCCTACGTTCTTGGATTAATTTCTGAAAAGAAAAAGGCAGAATGGAACAAGAATGTAGTAGAAAAGTACAATGCGGTCCATACTTTTCCTGAATCAAATCCTATACCCAATGGTAATTCAGGGAATCAAGGAGACATTTCTGCCTCCTATTTAGAAGGCGAGGAACATACCAAACCTAAAGCTACGCAGAATAGAATGCCTACAAAGAATATCTAAACTAGACGGTCACTTATAAAGCCTTTAAGTGGCCGTCTGGTCTAAGTTTAGTGAAGCGTCACTTAGACCTAGAATAATTAAAGTTTTAACTTTCTATATCAAGAATCAGGCTTTCTCAGGTTTAGGCAAATTGGAGTGGAGTGTTTAAGGTTAAATAAAGAGTTTGCCACAACCTTTAACCTTTCTCCCTCATTGACTCCGCAAGAGTATTCGCAGTCGCGAATTAAGCTGAATCAAGAGGATTCAGGATGGACTTAGAGCTTTTAAAAGGACAAGGTACATGCCTTTAGAAAATCTAGTGCTAACTAGTAATCACAATAAACAAAAAGATGCCCGACAAATTTGCCGGGCATCTTTTTATTTGTCCTTCTTTACTCCAATCCAAATTTATAAATTTTGTCATCAAAACCACAGATATAGATTTCTTCGTTCTGGTCTACGCCAAAGGAGGAAATAGGAAAATCAGCTTTAAACAATTCAGTATTTACAGGGTTTTCAGGATCACTGAAATCCAGGCTCCAAATTCTACCCGATACATAATCTGCATAAATATATAGTCCCTGAAGTTGTTCTATGGCAGCTCCATGGTATACAAAACCACCGGTGATGGAAATGTCTCCCTCATCCCGGTCATATTCCCAAATTGGCAATTCAAGGTTTTCTTGCTCACATTCATCGGCTTTGAAGCAATGAAAGCCCTCCATGGTGTTCCATCCGTAATTCCCACCATTTTTCACGATATCAATTTCTTCATAGCTATTTTGACCTACATCAGCAACCCACAGTTGATCTGTGGCAGAGTCAAAGCTAAACCGCCAAGGGTTTCGCATGCCATAAGCATAGATTTCTTCCTTAAAACCTTCAGTATTTCCTACAAATGGATTGTCCTCGGGAATGGAATAGTGTTTATCTCCATTTTCCTGGTCCACATCAATTCTAAGAATATTTCCCAATAAGGTACTACGGTTCTGACCATGTCCGTGTGGGTCTCCACTTTTCCCACCATCACCTACTCCTATATATAAGTAGTAATCCGGGCCAAAAGCTATTTGCCCTCCATTATGGTTGCCATAAGGTTGCTCATATTCTAACAATACCAACTCACTGTTTGGATCTGCCTCATTTGGGTTCGTGGAGGAAAGGTTGAATCTTGAAATCACAGAACGATCCGGATTGGATGCCGTGTAGTTTACATAGAAATAACCGTTGCTTTCAAAATCGGGGTGGAAAGCCAAGCCTAGTAAACCTTCTTCATTGTCCGAGTCTTCTACACGGTCTTCAATGGCTAAAAAGGTTGTTTTGGCCGCAGTTTTTTCGTCATTTTCAAAAACAGAGATGACACCTCGCTGCTCTACAACAAATAGTCTGTTGGAGTCATCAGTGGCTTGCTGAAAATCTACGGGTCTGGTGAATGAAAGTTCAGGAAAGGCTTCTACAATTGAAAGTGTGCCTTTTTGTTCAGGGCTTTCTTTTGGGGCTTCCTTTGAACAAGAAGTGATGTAAACCAAGGTAAGAATGAGCAGGACGTTAAAATGTTTTTTCATTTTATTCTAAAGTTGTTGTGTTAAAATAAAAGTTGATTCCTTAAATCAATGTAAATGATTGGTGAACTTTGGACCCTATTTATTTGATATTCGGTAGGATGCTTTGTCAAATTTAGAATAAATATAGGGTTTCTACAGTGCTTCTGTCCTATAATATGATGAATTGAATTCATAGGTTATTAACAGAGGTGGCAATTAACTATTGAAATTTAGATGGGGGAATGGAAGGAGTCTTTTTTCTAAAATAAAAACAAGCTTGATCCCCAATCTTTTGTTTGTTGTACAGTTTTGCTTTTTTGCTAAAGCTTTCCAATTCTTTTTTGCTGAAGATTTCTTCTAAGTTTGTTCCTACCAAAGGTTTTCCTTTTTTGTATAAGGCTGTCCCCCAAAATTGACTGTCCATGCTATCAAAGGTGGTATTGAAAAGTTCGAGTCCAAACCTATCTCCTAAAATCTCCATGGATTTTGTGTTGGGAATAAATAAATGCCTTGGTGCATCTAGTTGAAACCAATAGGTATGTTCTTCTTTCCAAACCTGCGCATTGGTGACAGGGACCCTGATTAATACTTGCCCTTCGGGGTTTAAAATCGTTATAAGTTTTTCAAAGACCTCGACAGGATTAGGAAGATGCTCAAAGGAATGGTGAAACATTACCAGGTCATATTTCTGATCAATTTCAAAAAAGTCCTTTTTATATATGGAGAAATTTTCTGAAGAAAAAGCTTCTTCCACGAAAGGGTCATACCCATCGAGCTGTTGAAAACTGGAATAGGCCATTTCAGCTAATAGTTGTCCATTCCCGCACCCTATATCTGCAATTTTACTGGTAGGAATTAAGGAAAGGGGAGAGAGCCAATCGTAGTAAACCGGAGAATTGAAAGAGATCCCTCTGGAAAATGCTTTGTATCTTAACTTTTTGAGAAGGGCCAGCAGGGCATTGCTACGGTTGAAAGGACCAAAAGAATAATAATTAGAAGGATAATATTTACTAAGATCTGCAGGGATGTCGGCTAAAAATAGTGCTTCACATGAACTACATTCCATATATTTAAAAATATCTCCGGTACCATACATTCGTTCTTGGGCAATAATAGCCTTGAACTCTAAGGCTTGGCAAATTTCACATTCTTTCATATAGGTATTCAGAGGATTCGATGAATAAACAAAATTAAGTTAAATATAGGCCACTACAAAGTCCTGAAATGGGAGTATAGGTGTCACTTAAATTAACTCAATATGGAGGTTTTAATACTTGACCAGTCAGTTGCTTAAGAATCAATATTCTATGCGATTAAAATAAGATTTTTCACTAATCAGGTATGAGCATCTATTAAAAGAAGGGGAATCCAAAGTCTTAAATCCTATTTGTTTCCGGATTATTTTACGTGGAAAGGAAAAAATGGCAGTGCATCTGTCCCAGAGTTTTGAGTCTTTAAGATTACAGAAATAATAGATCTGTTTTCAATTACCCTTAGAAATAGGCTTAAATCTACTATCGGAATTCAGGAGATTTTCAAGGG
The DNA here is from genome assembly GCF_030546805.1 of Cyclobacterium sp. 1_MG-2023. Taxonomy (GTDB): domain Bacteria; phylum Bacteroidota; class Bacteroidia; order Cytophagales; family Cyclobacteriaceae; genus Cyclobacterium. The sequence goes on from NZ_JAUOPC010000004.1 coordinate 172,276, forward strand.
TGAATTCTGTATTGAGCTACCTATGAGTTTGGGATTAATTCAACCTAGAGCAGGTATTTTTCTTTACTTTTTACAGAAAATAGCAGGGTTAAGGTAAATATTATTGGTGTTAAATGTTTGATTTTTAGTCGTATAGGCTTATATTAAGAAGTGATTTATTTGCGTTTTAACTTTTAAATAGTTAGTTTTATATAAGTAAAGGCTTGCCGTTATATATTAGATGAGGGTTTCAGCGTTTATGAAAATGAGTATTTTTTTTTCTTATATTGCAAATTAGAGAACAGTAGGAATTTCAAGGGCTTAGCCCATGTTAAATGAATATTACTTGAGGATTTGCGACAAATTCTTAGAAATTATAATGGAATCATTTGCAATTTGAGCCGAAAAAATTATAACTTTAAAAATCAATTTAAAATTAGAAACCGTTCAACCTTTAAATGTCTATTAAAAACTACACTATGAAAAAGTTAATCGCTTTGTTCATGCTTTTCGGAATTTTATTTGCTCCGATGATCACAAAAGCACAAGAAGAAACAGAAACAGAATCAGAAGCTGATACTACTGAAGAGGCCGCACCGGTAGAAGCTGCTCCGGCCCCAGCTCCAGTTATGACTGATGATGACATCGTTGCCGAAGAGCAATCTTTCCATCAAGTTATAAAAGACAAGTTTATTGAGGGTGATCCTACCTTTATGACACCAGTATTATTGTGTTTGATCTTAGGCTTGGCTGTAGCTTTGGAGAGAATCGTTACCTTAAACCTTTCTACTACTAACACAAAGAAATTATTGGCCAAAGTAGAGAATGCTTTAGATGAAGGCGGAATTGAAGCCGCAAAAGATGTAACCAAAGGAACTAGAGGTCCTGTAGCATCTATCTTCACACAAGGTCTAATGAGATACTCTGAGGGTATTGAAATGGTAGAAAAATCTATCATAGCTTACGGATCTGTAGAAATGGGACGTTTGGAAAAAGGTCTTGTTTGGATATCTCTATTTATCTCTTTGGCTCCTATGTTAGGTTTCATGGGTACGGTAATTGGTATGATTGGTGCCTTTGATTCCATTGAAGCTGCCGGTGATATTTCTCCATCTCTTGTTGCAGGTGGTATTAAAATTGCCCTTTTGACCACAGTTGCAGGTTTGATCGTTGCGATTATCCTACAGTTGTTCTACAACTATTGTGTGGCTAAAATTGATTCTATCGTAAATGATATGGAAGATGCTTCCATCAGTTTAGTAGACATTTTGGTTAAGCATAAATTGACTAGATAGTTCTAGTCAATTTAATGTTTTTCAATAAAATGATTTATTCACTTATATATTTAAGATAAAATGGATACTACTGATATATTCTTATATGCAGGGTACTTACTAGTTGTTATCGGATCGATATTAGCTATAATTATGCCATTGATCAGTTCCTTAGGAGACCCTAAGAGCCTTTTAAAAACCCTCGTAGGAGTGGTTATAATTGCTGCTGTATTTGGAATAGCTTACTCTAGCGCTAGTGGTGACGTAGCTGCAAAATATATGGCTGACCCATTCAATATTACTCCGGAAGGAGCTAAAATGGTCGGTGGTGTATTGATAACAGTCTATGCCCTGTTTTTACTTGCAATTGTTGGGATTGTAATTACAGAAATTAATAAAATAATTAAATAATATGGCTAGCAAGAGAGGTAGAATGGCTCAGGAGGTAAATGCAGGATCGATGGCAGACATCGCCTTCTTGCTCCTTATCTTCTTTCTCGTGACCACAACCATTGCTTCGGATAAAGGGATTATGAACATCCTTCCTCCCAAGCAGGATCCTAATCAACCCCCACCAGAGGTTGAATTAAATGAAAGGAATATTTTTAATATTCTTATCAATGCAAATGATGATCTCTTGATCGAAGGGGAGTTTAGAAATGATTTAAATGGTCTTTCTGACGAAATTAAACGATTTATTCTGAATTTCGGAAATCCTGATGAAGATGCTATCACCTTGTTTAATAGTTTGCCTCCTTCCTTGAAAGGATTGGCAGATCAAAGCCCTGAATCTTCAGATCACCCTATGTCTGGTGGTGCGGTAATCTCAATTAAAACCAATAGAGGTACTAGCTATGAGACTTACTTGGAGGTTTTGGATTTAGTAAAACAGGCTTACTTCGAGATTTATGGAGAGCGTGTAGGGCTTACAGGAGAAGAGTATAGAACCCTGTCAGGGCAGACGCCTGCTGAAAAGGAATTAATGGACAGAGGAAAAGAAAATATTCCAATGGCTATTTCCATTGCTGAACCTGATAAAACCGGAAGCTGATATGTCAAAGTTTAAAAAGAAAACCAAAGCGGATACCAATATTCCAACTTCGGCATTGCCTGATATTATCTTTATGTTGTTGTTTTTCTTTATGGTAACAACAGTATTAAGAGAACAAACAATATTGGTTGAGCAAAAGATCCCACAGGCGACTCAATTACAGAAGATTCAAAAGAAAACTTTGATTTCTTACCTGTACATTGGAAAACCTAAAAACACTTCATTATATGGTTCTGAACCTAGGTTGCAAGCCAATGATGTGTTGATTAATACTTCAGACCTTGTCCTTTGGGTAAACCAACAAAAAGACAACCTTTCTGAAGCTGAAAGAGACCAAATTTGGATTTCTCTTAAAGCCGATAGGGACGTCAAAATGGGACCAATAAGTGACATTCAATTTGAACTAAGAGAAGCAGATGCTAGGAAACTTATGTATGCTTCTGTAGGTAAAGTTGAAAACTAAGTATAGGATTTTATAAGTTATTACGAAAGCTGTTTCTGCGGAAACAGCTTTTTTTTTGCCTATTTTTTCTTTTTCGTTTTTATAGAATCGATGCCTCTACTCATTACCAACTTGGATTTTTTTCTAAATATTCGATAGCTTTTTGCTTGTGATGGATAGAATCCACGTTTTATTTGGGTTAATTCCTTGTGCCCCTAGTTGCCTAAATACTAGATTTTTCAAGTAAATATTGCCTATTTTTTGGCTCCATTGAACGGATTAGCCTATTCTATATGTTCTGCTTTCATCATAGCAGTACTTGTGTGACTAATGTCATATTGGAATATAGATTTCCCTCGTAGTTTTATGCTATCATTAAATGAATTGAAATCTACTATGAAAATAGAACAAATTTATACCGGTTGTTTAGCTCAAGGAGCTTATTATTTAGAGTCTAATGGGGAAGCTGCAATTATTGATCCATTGAGAGAAGTTCAACCCTATATTGACAAGGCCCAGCAAAATGGCGCCAAAATCAAATATATTTTTGAAACTCACTTTCATGCTGACTTTGTTAGCGGCCATATGGATCTGGCCAAAAAGACCAATGCTTCTATAGTATTTGGCCCTACAGAAATGGAGTTGGGTTTTGATGCCACTGTTGCTCAGGACAACCAAGAATTTATCCTTGGTAAAAGTAAAATTAAAGTACTTCACACCCCGGGACACACCATGGAAAGTGCTGTGTTTCTATTGATCAATGAGGAAGGAAATCCCGAAGCTTTATTTACAGGTGATACCTTGTTTATAGGAGATGTTGGAAGGCCTGACCTTGCTCAAAAAGTTGTTAAAGACTTAACGCAGGAAAAGTTAGCCGGGCACTTGTACGATTCCTTAAGGAATAAAATAATGCCTTTACCTGATGATTTGATTATCTATCCGGCACATGGTGCGGGCAGCGCTTGTGGGAAAAATATGAGCAAGGACACCAGTGATACCTTAGGCAACCAAAAGAAAACAAATTATGCTTTGCAGGAAATGAGCAAAGAAGAATTTGTTGAAAAAGTATTGGATGGACTTACACCACCACCTGCCTATTTCCCTCAGAATGTAATGATGAACATTCAGGGTTATGACAGTATCGACGATGTGTTGGAACGTGGTCAAGAAGCCCTTGATCCTGAAAATTTTGAATACCTCGCCAACCAAACCGGAGCAATAATCCTAGACACCAGAGATCCGGAAGTTTTTGCTGAAGGGTTTGTACCCAACGCTATTAATATCGGAATCGATGGCAGCTTTGCGGTGTGGGTAGGTACCCTTATACCTGATGTGAAACAAGAGCTTTTGATTGTAGCCGATGAAGGCAGGGAAGAGGAGGTCATTACCAGATTGGCACGAGTAGGTTATGACCATGCCTTAGGTTTTCTTAAAGGTGGTATGATTGCTTGGGAAAAAGCCGGAAAAGAAATAGATACCATTCCATCAATTGACGTGGAAGAGTTAAGTGAACTTTCTAAAAGTGCTCCCGAAAATATTGTCCTGGATGTTCGGAAAGCAAGCGAGCACTTTAGTGAACATGTTATAGGTTCGATAAATGCTCCCTTGGATTATATCAATGAGAGCATGAAAACCATAGATAAGGACAAAACCTATATGGTGCACTGTGCAGGAGGTTACCGGTCCATGATTTTCAGCTCCGTTCTAAAGGCTAGAGGTTATGACAACTTGATCAACGTAAAGGGTGGCTTTGCTGCTATTAAATCATCCGAAAAATTCCCTGTCAGTGATTATGCTTGTCCAACAACTATGTTATAAGTAGGCCAATGCCTGTGTTTCATATGGCTTAAATACTAGAGGGTGCACTATTAACTATTTAGCACCCTCTATATATTGTCTTAATTAACCCATCATTATCACAAATATAGTAGTAGGTGATTTCATCGTATCATTATGAAGTGTTGAAGGTACCTGAAAGTATCCTATATAAGCGTGAGGGTGATTTTAATTCCTTTTGTAAACAATAATATTTTATACTAATGAATGAGTTCTTGAATTGGGTCAGTCAACCCTGGCCTTGGTATATAGCCGGACCTATGATAGGTCTTACTGTACCGATACTCTTGATAATAGGAAACCGATCTTTTGGTATTTCTTCTTCCCTAAGACATGTTTGTGCGGTTTGTGTGCCGGCAAAAATCCCCTTCTTTCAATACAACTGGAAAGAAGAAATCTGGAATTTGATGTTTGTGACAGGAGTGTTTTTAGGAGGTGTAGTGGCTGCCTTATTTTTGTCAAACCCGGAAACAATTGTCATTGCTGAAAGCACTCAAAGGGATTTGAGAGCATTGGGTTTAACTGATTTTAATAGTCTTTTGCCTGCAGAAATATTTAGCTGGGAGCATCTTTTAACCTTAAAGGGTTTCTTTTTCATGGTTGTAGGTGGCTTTTTGGTTGGTTTTGGTACAAGGTATGCTGGAGGATGTACTTCAGGGCATGCCATAATGGGCATAAGCAACCTTCAATGGCCTTCTGTAGTGGCTACCGTTTTTTTTATGATTGGCGGGCTGGTAATGACTCATTTATTACTGCCTTTCATTATGACTTGGGTAGGCTTTTAATTCAAATAAGAATATAAATTTATTGACATGTTAATAAAAGAAATTGATCAAAGAGAGATTGAAAAAAACAATGGCTCAAAGGACAAAGTTAAGCAAGGGGAATCAGGCTTGGCTTTATTAAAATACCTTTTTGTGGGGCTTTTTTTCGGGATTATTTTCGTAAAGGCAGAGATTATCTCATGGTTTAGGATTCAGGAGATGTTTCGATTTCAATCCTTTTATATGTATGGGGTAATCGGTTCAGCAATTCTTGTTGGCATGCTCTCCATTCAAATAATCAAAAGATTTTCAATTAAAACCATTAATGGGGAACCTATCCAAATTAAAGATAAGAAGTTCAATAAAGGTCAAATTTATGGGGGCTTTATCTTTGGACTTGGTTGGGCCGTAACCGGAGCTTGCCCCGGACCATTGTTTGCCCAGATTGGTACAGGTTTTACTGTAGTTTTCGTTTCCTTAGTAAGTGCAGTGGCAGGTACTTGGGTATATGGCAGGTTTGCCGCTAGTCTCCCAAAATAATAGAGAACAAGAACAAACGGATCAATAGGTTTATCCTTCCATGGGAATACCTATTGGTCCCTTTCTCGAATGCTTGCCACAAAACAATAGAAAATAATGAGCTAGGGTAAGCCTATCTTTGAGAAGCCTCTTCATCCACCAATTCTCTCAAATCTACCGGTACCACTCTGGAGACTCCTGCCTCTATCATGGTAATACCATAAATGATATCAGTGCTCGCCATGGTTCGTTTGTTATGGGTGACAATGATAAATTGAGATTCATTCGAAAATTTCTGAATGATCTGGTTAAATTTATCAATGTTGGCATCATCCAAAGGGGCATCAACTTCATCGAAAATACAAAAAGGAGCAGGCTTTAGCAGGTAAATGGAGAACAGTAATGAAGTTGCTGTTAAAGTTTTTTCACCCCCTGAAAGTTGATTGATCGTCAAAGGCCTCTTTCCTTTAGGTTTAGCAATTATTTCAATGGTACTCTCTAAAGGCATTTCCGGATTGGTAAGCTTCAAATCACAGTCGTCCTCTTCAGTAAAAAGAGAACGGAAAACTTTCACGAAGTTTATTTTTATTTTTTCAAAAGCATCTATAAAAGTCTCCTTGGCCACCTGATCAATCTCTTTGATGGTCGACATTAAGGAATCCTTGGCTTGAATAAGGTCTTCCTTTTGAGCGGTAATGAAGGTGTGACGTTCCTTAATTTCGTCATAAGCTTCCATTGCCATGGGGTTAATAGGCCCCATTTTTTCTAATTTTGATTTGGCTTTTTGGACTTCTTCTCTTAATACTTCTTCAGATTTTGAAGCATGTTCATCGTCCAAATCATGATTTTCAGCCATTATCTCATCCAGGTCCAACTCAAATTCTACGCTTAGCCTTTCCTTTATTCCGCTTAGCTTTAAATTAATTTCATTGGTTGTTTGCTTCAGGTCCATCAAAAGGGCATCAGATTGCTCTTTTTTCCTTTGGATTTCTCTAATGGCTTTTTCTACTTCATCAATTTCTCCCCTTGCTGCATAATAATCTTTTTCGGCATCATTTACTCCGGTTTCAATACTGTCTTTCTCCTCATACAGTTCTATGAGCTCATCGTCCTTTACTTCATTATTGTCAATCAAGGTCATGATTTCTTGCTCCGTTTGCCCCATATCGGCTTGGGCCTTTTCAATCCTCTCCTTACTGCTTTCGTAAGTGCTCTTTTTGAAACTTATTTCTTGTTCAATACTTTGAAGTTTATTTAATAGTTGATGGTAGAGGATGTTTTCTTCATTGTATTGCGAGGAGCGGTGGGAAAGTTCTTCCGCATCCTCCTGCAATTCAGCATTGATATTGTTTATTTCTTCTTCCAGTAGATCGAAGTCTTCTTTTTCTTCCTTTAATTTTGGGCCGATATTTTCTAGTTCCTCAGTGAGGGTGAAAATCTTGTCCTCAATATCTTCTTTTTTATTGGCATTGGAACTTAGCATTTCTGCCAATTGCTCCTTTTTTGTTTTAATTGAAACAAAGTCTTGGTTCAATTCATTGACCTTAAGCTGTTTTTCTTCAAGCGTTTGTTTGAAGTTAACTGCTTTTAATTTAGATAGCTCAGCCGTTTTTTTATCAAGGTTAGCCCTGGTCTCATTAATTTTTTTCTGGAGTACTTTTATTTCTTTGTCTAGTTTTTCCAGATTTTTTGCCCGACCTATCCTCTTACCTTCAAACAGGCCTACAGAGCCCCCGGAAATTGTAAATTCTCTATCGATAAATTTCCCGCTCTCAGTAATGAAAATTCCCTCTTGAGATCTTGGTACTTGGTGGATGTCTCCTGAAAAGATGTAGACATCATCTAATAGATAGGCAACTAGTGGTGCATACTTTGAATCATATTCTATTATTTCGGTAGCAGCTACTGCATCGGGAAATAACTTGTTTTGACTGGGCCTAAATTTTTCAAATCTTTCTAATACAAAAAAATGAGCCTTCCCTTTGCCTGAATCACTTAATAGTTTCACTGCAGCAATCGCCTCTGCATCATTGTCCACTACATAATAATTCATGTAGTTTTCCAAGAAATTTTCTATGGTTACCCGATACTTTTCATCTGTAGTAATAATGTCAGACAACAAAGGCATGTTTTTGCCCCATTGACTGTTTTTTCTTAGGAATTTTATCGCCTCCGGGAACCCTTCAAGGTTGTCCACCAAGGATTTTGTCAGCTGGTACTCATTGCTTTTTGCATCAAGTTTTCGGTTGATTTGGGTAAGTTCTTCTCGAATCAATTCCTGCATTCGGGAGGTCTCTTCTTGCTTGGCCAAGTGCGCAGCTTCCTCTTTTTTTAATTTTTCAAAAGCTGCATTTTCCTCGTCTAATTGACCTTTTATTAACTGTAGTTTTTCTTCAAAACCAGCCAAATTTTCTATCTGGCTGTTGTCATCTGTTGCAGTTTTTTCCAACTCCTGTTTGATGGTTGTGAGTTGGATTTGCTTGATCTCTTGACTTTTTGATAATTGGTACAATTCATCTCGTTTTCGAGAATATGTACTTTGCATGACTTTTTGTTTTTCGAGGGAGACATTGTGTTGGGCCTTTTTTTCCTCGTATACAGCTTTTAACTCTTCTACAGAATGTTCTTTCTCTTGGGTAAGTTTTTCAGAAATCCGATGCTCCTGTTCCAGTGATTTGATACTGAAACCCGCCCTTTCATTGCTTTTTTTATCTTGCTCAATCTGCTCTCTCAGCTGGTGAGACTTGTCTTGAAGAAAGCGGAGCCTTTCATTTTTTATTTTCTTATCACTTTCAAACTGCCGGATTTTATGAACATGTTCATTTAAGGTTTTTTGCCTACTTCCAAGTAGTTTCTCCTTATGGATCATTTCAGCTTTGAGGTTTTCCAAGAAGGCGTCCTTGTTTGCTAGTTCCGCATTAAGCTGTACTTTTTGATCATTTTCTTGTTCTAGTTTTTGGTTGAGGTTTATTAATACATCTCGTTGATGAATTACCCCTTTTTTGGCAAGAGCAATGCTGGCAGATTTGTATCCTTTCTTTATTTCAAAATACCGTGTAGCCTGCCGGGCTTGTTTTTCTAAAGATTTTAAGTTTTTTTCAATTTCAAAGAGGAGGTCTTCCACCCTGTCCAGATCTGCATCCGTATCTCCTAACTTCTTTAGGGTTTCTTTTTTCCGAGTTTTGAATTTTGAAATACCTGCAGCTTCCTCGAATAAATCTCTTCTTGAGTTGTTTTTGTCATTCAGTAATTCATCGATCATTTTTAACTCTATGATAGCATAGCTATTGGAGTTAATTCCTGTATCCATGAAAAGATTTGTAATGTCTTTTAATCGGCAGGTGATGCCATTTAGCAGGTATTCACTTTCTCCTGAGCGGTAATACCTTCTTGTGATGGTGACGTGGGTGTATTCTGTTGGTAATAAATTTTTGGTGTTTTCGAAGGTGAGGGATACCTCCGCCATGTTGAGCTGTTTCCTATTTTTAGTTCCATTAAAAATTACATTCTCCATTTTATCAGAACGAAGCATCCGGGTTTTTTGCTCTCCTAGTACCCACCGGATTGCATCAACCACATTTGACTTGCCACAACCATTAGGGCCTACTATCCCAGTGATTCCTTTGTCAAAGTGGATCATTACTTTGTCACCAAAACTTTTAAAGCCTCTGATTTCTAATTTGGAGAGTTGCATGTATTCAATTTAATCCTAAACAAATTTAACCTAAACCATTCAATATACAAATGTGTTTAAGTTGAGCTTTTAATAGTTTTTGTTTTAGCTAAAATTTCTGCCATAAGATTCTTTTTAGAATATCTACGCTCAAGCGCTTTTTTAGGAAATTTAGGGTTTGCTTTTCCCTGAGGATGAAATATTTGGGAGGTTTCCTGATAAAAGTAGCCCTACTTTCAACTGATTTTTATTTTTTTTGACGAAAATTAGCGATAAGAAGTTGTAGTGTTTTGTGAAATAAGAAAGGCAGATTATTGTTGAATTTGTTTAACTAGGAAATGTATATAATAAAAGCGTGATTTAAATTTAATTTTTGGTTATTTTTATTAAATCATCCTTCCATTTAAGATGTTGTGATATTTCACCAAATTTTATTTTATTTACATTCACCTACCAAATAGGGGAGTAGGTGCTTACTCCCCTTAACTCCCTAGCCCACCAACATCATGAAATCAAAGCTTCGCCCTTCAGAAATTGTATCCTTTTTTTCTAGTGGTTTTCACTTAGAAGGAGATATTACTGCCGAAAATGATATTAGAATAGAAGGTGAGATTCGAGGTAAAATTTGTACTAAAAAGAAGGTTATTATAGGAGAAAGTGGAAAGGTGTTGGGGGATATTGAAGCAGCTTATATAGTATTACTGGGAGAAGTGAAAGGAAAGGTTGTCGCTTCAAATAGGCTGACCATAGGGAAAAATGCCTTGTTCCAAGGTATGGCCTACACGGATAATATTCAAGTGGATTTTGGCGCAAAAATGGAGGCCGGAATACAAAAATTTAGCAAGCAGGTTGTAGGAGAAAATTTACAGTTGACTTCTAAGGTTGGTTCCATTTTAGAGCATACCCTAAAGAACAGGATTGCTCCTAAAGATCAAGATTTGGATCCTGCCATCGCCTCTGTAAGTTAAGTTGGAATCTGTTAAATTAAATCTCAATCTTTAGTAGGTGCTGCCCAAGGGACGCAGGGGTTTGCGGTTCAAGAGCGTCTTTTCCCTTTAAGGAACAATCAGGCTTGTTCTAAATAACTTTTAATTACCAATTGGTGACAATGTTTTGTCAAAATTTTGATTCGTTAAAACCATTTTTGAAGCCAAGCTGACAATATTAACCATGTCCTTATATTTTGGGATATCTCCATTGACAATGTATTGGGTATTCCCCTTTTGATTGATAAAATAAATTGGATTATCAATCTTTATTTTCATGGAGAGTTTCTGTTCCAAGTCTTTTTTCAAATCATTCATCGGTTGATAAAAAATCGGGAAAACCAAATAATCATCCAGTTGAGAATTAAGCCAGTTGATGGCATACAAATGCTTCTCAAATGAATCAATATTGAATCCAATGAGGTGATAGTTGAGTTCCTTTAATTTTGTCAAAGCTGTTATTAGTTTGTTCCGATCATCATCAGTTTTTGGAATTAACTCAAATGGATTGGTGTAAATAATAATTCTTTGGTCCTTGATTAATGACTTTAAATTAACATTCCCATAACGTGTTTTGACCATTAAATTAGGGCAAGCAATTTCTTTTTCTATGGGGTAGGGGTTTAGCGGTGCAGTTTTCATGGTAGGATTCAGGTTTTATGACAACTATAATTTGTATTTAAATATTATTATAATTTAATCAATTTATTTTAAATAAAAGAAGAAAAATTGAAAATTTAACATTAGTTGACTAAAGTCATATTATGTTAAAATAAATTTCATTTTTTTTGCCATTTTGTAAGGCTTTGATCAAGATCTTTTGGTTTAATTTTTAAGAAAACCATTGAACCTTTTTATTTGATCCCTGTCAAAAAAATAGCCTGATACCGGATTATTTTTGTAATTTTAATTTCAAATTACCACTGAGGTTCATGGACGGTAGCACGGTATTATATTTATTAGCAGTAATAATCTATTTTATTTATACTTCTTTTGTGAAAAAGAAACCTGAAGAGGAGTATGCTGAAAAGGAAGGAAATGAGCAAACTCCCAATCAAGGGCCTTCTTTTGAGGAGTTGTTGCGAGAAATACGAAAAGATCAAACAGAAACAGTCCCTGAAGAAAATAGAGATGAATGGACTAAAGAGGTTTCTGATCATGATTATTCTGAAGATATACGGGATGAACAGGCTACCGAGGAGGAGGTTTTTATACCGGGAGAAAAAACACATACCAGTGCTTATCGAAGTATCAAACAGCCCTTGGTAAAGCTTGATGATCAAGTTGATCTAGAAGACAATAAAAAGATTTTAGGGGAGGTTGTAGATGTAGCAGGCGAATATACGGTAGGAAACAAGTATGCTAAAATTTTGAAAAACCCGGAAACCTTAAAAGATGCGGTGATATTGACAGAGGTCTTTAACAGAAAGCATTTTTAATTTTAACCACACAAATAATTCACATTTAAAATTTGCATAAATTATACATATGATCCGTCGTTGGTTTAAATCTTTAGGTCCAGGACTTATTACAGCTGCTTTGGTTTTTGGTCCCGGTAGCCTTACCATTACTTCTAAATTAGGTGCAGTCTATGGCTACAATTTGCTTTGGGTAATTGTAGTGGCAGCACTCTTAATGTTAACTTTTACAGGCATGGGGGCAAGGATAGGCTTGGCTTCTGAGCAATCCCTTATCACTTTGTTTAGAAAAAAATGGGGAAATGCTGCAGCCTTAATTGCCGGAATAAGCATTTTCTTTGTTACAGCTGCTTTCCAAGCAGGGAATACTGTTGGTGCAGGATTGGCACTTTCAGAGTCTCTTGGGCAAACCAATGGTTTGTGGATTGTGGTGATCTCATTGATGGCCATTTCGTTGATGTTTTTTAAATCCTTTTATAAGATTTTAGAAAAGGTAATGATGATTATGGTAGGGATAATGTTAATTTCTTTCCTTTTTACCCTGATCATTGCACCACCAGTTTGGTCTGAAGTATTGGCAGGGTTGAAACCAGGTATTCCACAAGGTTCATTTATTTTGGTAATCGCTTTGGTTGCGTCAAGTTTTTCTATCGCAGGGGCTTTTTACCAATCGTATTTGGTGCAGGAAAAAGGTTGGGCGAAGAGTGAATCTACAGATGCCTTGAGAGAAAGTTATACCGGAATCGTTATTTTAGGTCTTATCTCGTCAATGATTATGATTAGTGCAGCAACTATCTTGTACCCTAAGGGGGTTACCGTCACCTCCGCCGGAGATATAGGAATGGCATTAGAACCTGTTTATGGGAAATTTTCCTTTATGGTTTTCATGATCGGTTTGTTTGGGGCTTCCTTCTCCTCACTTTTGGGAAATGCAAGTATAGGTGGTACACTGCTTTCAGACGCTTTGTCTTTGGGAAGGAACTTAAATGGTACTCCTGTTAAAATTTTAATTACACTGATTATAATAATTGGGGCGTCAATAGCCCTAATATTTGGGAGGTTACCACTTGAGCTGATTGTATTTGCTCAGGGAATTACCATTTTCGCAGTGCCTTTTATAGGATTAGGTCTGTTTTTAATTGGTAACGATACCAGCATAATGGGCTCTCTGAAGAATAATAAATTCACTAATATTATTGGTGTAATTGGCTTATTGGTGCTATTTACTTTGGCATTTAGCAATGCCTATTCTTTGTTTATTGCATAAAAAATAACTTATGATACGGATTTTTCTTTTAGGCGAACAGGTTTAAGAGAATGATCAAACCACTAAAATTTACTATTGAATCAATGAAATCTATTGAAGAGTTAGAAGAAATTCTTAGCAAGCCTACAGCAGGTTTAATTAAGGACATCAAAGAAATAAAAGGGGACATCATTATTTTAGGTGTAGCCGGAAAAATGGGGCCTAGCTTGGCGAAACTTGCCAGCAGAGCCGTAAAAGAAGCCGGTATAGAAAAAAAAGTAATAGGCGTTTCTCGATTTTCTGATGATAGCCTAAGGGTTGATCTTGAAAATAATGGGGTAACCTGTATAGCTGCTGATTTATTAGATGACGAAGCATTACAAGCTTTACCTGACGTTGCGAATGTTATCTATATGGCAGGTAAAAAGTTTGGTACTACAGGTCAGGAGCACTCCACTTGGGCCATGAATGCCTACTTACCGGGAAGGGTTGCTACCAAGTATAAAAAATCAAAAATCATCGTGTTTTCTAGTGGAAACATCTATCCATTTGTACACTATGCATCCGGTGGTGCTTTGGAAGATACTCCACCGGAACCAATTGGCGAATATGCACAATCCTGCTTAGGAAGAGAGCGTGTATTTGAATACTTCAGTCATCAATACAACATCCCTATGTTAATGTATAGACTCAATTATGCCATTGATCTGCGTTATGGAAACCTCTTGGAAATAGGTAAGATGGTAAATACAGAAAAACCTATCAATTTAAGGAGCGGGCATATGAATGTAATCTGGCAAGGAGATGCGAATGAAATTGCCATCCGTTCATTGTTGCATACCAGCAGCCCCCCTAAAATACTTAATGTCACCGGTCCAGAGACAATTAGTATCCGACAAGTTGCGGAGAAATTTGGTAAGTTATTGAACAAAAAGCCCGTCTTTGAGAATGAGCCGGAGCCCAAAGTTTTATTGAACAATGCCTCTCTCTGTCACCAATTATTTGGCTACCCTTCTGTTTCTTTGTTGACAATGATTGAGATGACGGCACAATGGATTCAGCAAGATGGTGCCACATTAAATAAACCAACCCACTTTCAGGAAAGAGAAGGAAAATTTTAATTATAAAATAATGAGTAATATAAATCCCGCAATCAGGCAATTATTACATGATGGGACCGTGATACCTGCCCATCCATTGGCTTTAAATGCAGAAAGAGAACTTGACGAGAAATACCAACGTGCATTGTCTCGCTATTATATCGCTTCCGGAGCCGGAGGAATGGCAGTGGGTGTACACAGTACCCAATTTGAAATTAGGGAAAAGAAATATGGACTTTTTGAGCCGGTATTAAGAATGGCCATGGAAGAAGTCAAAGCAGCTGCCATCACCAGACCTTTTGCAATGGTGGCAGGTATTGTAGGTGATACCAATCAGGCAGTAGCTGAGGCTTCTTTGGCAAAGGACTTGGGATATGACCTAGGTTTGCTTAGTGCGGGCGGCTTGGGAGATTGGTCAGAAAAGGATTTGATTAAAAGAGCAGAAAAAGTAGCAGAGGTGATGCCTATTTTTGGTTTTTATCTTCAGCCATCTGCCGGAGGCCGACTGTTGAGCTATGATTTCTGGAAGGATTTTGCTGATATTCCTAATGTTCAGGCCATTAAAATGGCTCCTTTTAACAGGTACCAGTCATTGGATGTGGTTAGGGCCGTTTGTTCTTCTAGTCGACATAAAGAAATTGCCTTGTATACCGGAAATGATGACAATATCGTGGCAGACCTTCTTACGCCTTTTACCTTCATGGTCAATGGAGAAAAAATCACTAAAAGAGTGGTTGGTGGTTTACTGGGGCATTGGGCAGTATGGACCACTAAAGCTGTTGAACTTTTGGAGAAGATAAAGGAATGCCGTGACAACAACCTTTCTGCCATGCCGGAATTGCTTGAGTTGGGCGTTCAAATAACAGATTCCAATGCAGTTATTTTTGATCCAAAACATCAATTCAAAGGATGTATCCCCGGTATCCATGAAGTACTGAGACGACAGGGCTTACTTCAGGGAACTTGGTGCCTCAATCCAAATGAAGTACTTTCTCCCGGCCAATCAGAAGAAATCGACCGGGTCTATGAAGCTTATCCTTGGTTGAATGATGATGCCTTTGTGAAAGAAAACCTTCAAAACTTCCTTTCATAGGCTAGTATTTCAAGAAATATTCAAAGAAATTGTAAATGATTGCATTGGATTCCGGGTTGGGGGAGTGTTCCGGTCGATTACTCATCCCTACACGGTCCTTGTAATCATACAATTTATTTGCCTTGATGCTTTGGTTCAATGGAACCCATCGATGCTCCCCGTCCTCTTCTCCTCCGGAGACTAAAAAAGGGCGGGGAGCCATTAATACATGAAGTTCGTGAAGATCTCTGTTGTCTTTCAAGAGTTGAAGGTAGGTACCCCTCGCAGGGTTTGCTGCATTAGGTACACCTCTCTCCCTTCTAGGCCTAGGATGATAGCCTAAGTACCAAGGTTCCCAGTAATTGATATTCGGTCTTTTTTGATCGAAAACAATTCCGGGATCTGACCAGGCTGCTGCTGCAAAATTCTCGAATAAACAAGAAGCAAACATGGCCCATTTTCCTCCATAGCTATGTCCCATTATTCCAATTTTTTCCTTATTAACTTCCGGTAGACCGGCAAGCAAATGCCAGGCATTCGCTGCTGCATAGGCCAGTAAAGAAAGAGGTTCAACAGTGGCACTGTCTATATGTGGATGATAAAGAGAGTACGTTTTGTTCTCAGAAGTTTCGGTGGTGCCAATAGATAGGGTTACAAATCCACGTTTGGCCAATTGTAAAGCGAAATCTCTCTCTTCTTTGCCTTCTCCTATCGCTGTTTCCGGTTCATAATATACAGTTACTACTGCCGGTAGATTATTGGCTTGATAAGGAACCAATAGATATCCTTGGGTCATTTGACCCGGTACCCACTCGAAACGAATCTTTTTTTGAATATAATCCGCTTTGTTAATAGAAGATAGCACCTCATAATTTGGGTTTTCAATTAATTCAGGCCATTCTCCCATATATTCATGCCAAGCATTAAGGATTTCTTGTCTTCGTTTCTTCCAGTCTTCCAAGGAAGTAACCTTTGACTTATCGTCAAAAATAAATGGATCCTTAAACGTTCCTCTTTCTTCCTTATATTTATCTGGGACGGCAAAATAGGGAGCAATTTTTTGCCAGGTCACCAATTTTTCAAAGTGGTATTGAATGCTTTCACCCTTTTCATTACCAGAAGAAATTCTATTTTCCGTAATAGCATCGCTCAAAAATAATACAGTTAATTTTTTATCCAGCTTCTTATTGTTTTCTAGGTATTGATAGGCCTGCCTGGCAGCAATTCGATTGGCTATATTGGGGCTTAAGGCTTTATCTGAATTTAAATTTGAGCCAGGTGTGCTTTTATTGTTAGCATAGACTGATTTTATATCAATCCATTTGATTTTGTTTGCTTTAGCAAGGCTTTGAATAATAGCATTCGCCTTGTTTAATTGGTATTGCTGCGAAGCCCTGAAATCAGGTAAATTAAAACCATTATTGTCCGTACTTAAGGGGGGAAGGTTGAATAGTACCGTCTCTATGCCGCTCTGTTTTAATCTTGAAATAATTTTCTGATAGCTAGATTTAAAACGGTGCTCAGCTTGGGGTTTATGAAACTGAGCCATATCATTTTTCCCTGCCATAATAAAAACTACATCGGGATTAATGGTTAACAGGTCGTCTTTGTCTATTTCTTGCGAAATATGCAATAAGTGCTTTCCATAGGTTTCTATCGTGTGAATTTCTCGTGCTGCTATAGGACCATTTTTCGATGAAGTGGAGTCATTGTTAATTCCAGCTTGAGCCGACAATATGGCTAAATAAAAGAAAGAAAACAGTAGAAAACCTTGGTAATTGATCCGCATTTTTTCAAAAATATCAGTTTGTTTAAAGATAAGAATTTCATTGTGAATATTTGGTTGAACACCCTATTTTTCCGAGGTCATTTATTATTCCGGATACCTAATATAACCGCTATAATTATTGTGTCTAATTTCAGATTAAGCTTGCTAATAAAAGGGTATTTCTTCTATATTGCGGTTTTTAGTGTAAAAAATTTATTTTATGTATAGACACTGGCTTTTTATAGTTTTATCAATCCTTATCACCTCTTGCACATCAGTCTCAAAAGAAAAGATTCACATTGTAGGATCCCAAAACACGGATCTGTTTCAATGGTTAAACGGGGAGGGCTATGACTTAGTGTTTCATAACGATATAATGCCGGCCGTTGAAGGGATGAATATCGGTGAAGCCTTATTGGTATTGTCTACCGAATACCCTAAGAATAGGGTAGCTATCCCCGATGCGTTTTTCTCTACGGTAGAAGAAAAAAACATTAAATATTTCATAGAGTACCCTGAAGATTTTGAAGGCTTGGAAAGCAATGGGGAAGTTTTGAAGACCAGGCTTGAAAGGGCTGTAGTGGTTTCAGATCAATTTGGAAATGGTCTTCCTCCCATGAAAATATTGGGCATCAATGATTGTCATGTTATTACTTCAGAGGTAAATGATCCCTTGGTGGTAGTCGCTAAGGTCGCAGGACTTGACAGTGCTGTCTATGGATTGGAAGGGGTTCCTGCTTACCCCTTATTGTATAAAAAAGACCAAGGCTTTATTGCCCTAAGTAAATTGTCGGATTTTGCTAAGGGAAGGTTTGGACCTGAAGCGCAATGGCAGGCTTTGTGGTCTTATATAATAAATGAAATTACGCTTCAAGATAAGCAATTCAGTTTTGATACTTGGCCTCGGGTGGTAGAACCTTCTTTTGATGCCTCCGAAAATATAACCCGTAAGGATAAAATTAATTCAGTTAAAAAAGGGGTGGATTGGTTTGAAAAAGGAAAGTTTTACATCGCCGAAGATTGGAAAGATTACTGGTTAAAATACCAAGGTGATGGTACAAATCCCATTGGTCCTCCGGTTCCTGAAGATTTTCAGTCAGGAGATGGGACAGAGGGATTATTGGAGGGGCATTCTTCGAATATCTTTTACGATGGTACACAGCAATATCGCTATTGGATAAGGGCGGATGTCCAAGGGGAGGGGGCCTATGCACTTGCTGCTGCAGCCAGCTTACTAGACGATCCAGCATACAATTTACCGGCAGAAAATTTGATTGAATTCTTGTACAGGGAAAACCTTACCACAGGACCACGGAGCGATCCGGATTCAGCAGCCTATGGGTTGATAGGCTGGTCTAATACCCATCCTTTTGTATACTATGGTGATGACAATGCCAGGGCCATCCTTGGCGTGATAGGCGCAATGGCCCATATGCAAAAAGAGGCTTGGAATGATGAAATGATTGCGGGTATAATGGCAAATTTCAGAACTACCGGAAAAAATGGTTTTAGAGGTAGTCGTTTAAACAATACCAACCTACAACGCTTGGGCTGGAAGCATTATTGGAACCAAGAGACAATTAATCCTGCCCCTCATTTTGAATCTTGGATGTGGGCGATTTATTTGTGGCTTTATGATAAAACTGGATATGAGCCTTTGCTTGCCAAGTCTAAAAAAGCAATAGAAATAATGATGGACAAATATCCTGAGGAGTGGCATTGGACCAATGGGATCCAACAGGAAAGGGCTAGAATGATTTTACCCTTGGCATGGTTGGTGAAAGTTGAAGATACCCCTGAACATCGTGAGTGGTTGGACAGAATTGTAAGTAAGCTTTTGGAGAACCAGGTAGAGAGTGGGGCCATCATGGAGGAATTGGGAGGAGCAGATAAAGGTAAATATGGCAGGACAGCCTCAAACCAAGAATATGGCTTGCACGAAGCACCTTTGATATTTGAAAATGGAGATCCAATAGCTGACATGTTGTATACCAGCAATTTTGCTTTCTTTAGCCTTAATGAAGCAGCTCATGCTACCGGGAATCCTGTTTACTTTGAGGCACTGGAGAAATTATCTGACTTCTTAACTAGGATTCAAGTAAAAAGTAAGACGATAAAAGATCTTGATGGGGCTTGGTTTAGAGCTTTTGATTATGAGAGATGGGAATACTGGGCTTCAAATGCCGATGCAGGATGGGGTGCATGGGGAACCCTTACGGGGTGGACGCAAAGCTGGATTGTTGCCACACAAGTATTGGTGTTGCAAGATCAAAGTTATTGGGATTTGACCAAGACTTCTAAAATCGCTGATACCTTCGAGCAAAAATCTTCTTTGATGTTGGAAGAGTATAAATAAAACTTCGAGGGAAAGAATGGCCTATTACAGTATAAGAGCAAGCTATTAAAGCAATACTTAAAGTGGAAAAGGCATTATCGGCCTGAATCTAGAAAGAAAGCCTTTGATGGAAACCTAGGCTTGACATATCTGTCATAAGCCGTTTTTATTTAAGGAAGGAATTGTATTAAAATGCCAATTGCTGATTTAAATACAGTTTCTGTACTTAATCAGCAATTGGTAAATTAATTGTTTCAGATACCCATTAGTAAGGTACTTTCTTTCCTATAACTTTTTGATTTTAATGTTTCGAAAAAAGACTTTATCTCCATGGTCTGTTATCAAGATGTGTCCTTCTTTTAGCTCCCCATATTTATTGTCATCTTTAAACTTATTTTCTGATTTTTTCTTCAAGTAATCTTTATTTCCTCGGGTGTAACTCACTAATTTTTTCCCATTTAAATAATGACTTACCTTTTTTCCTTTGGCTACAATCTTGCCCTGGTTCCATGAGCCATGGGGCTTTAATTCTTTGTTTTTTGGTGGATAGAAAAGGTAAGCAGCTCCTGTTGAAGTTGTTCCATTGGGATCATCTTTAACTCCTTCATAATTGTAGTCATCAATGATCTGATATTCAGGACCATTGACCATCATCTTCCCGGTTTTTTCATTGTAAATGGTGTCTACAAAATATTTTATACCACTATTGGCACTTTCTGTAAAGTTGAATTCAAAAACCAGTTCAAAGTCACTGTATTTTTCCTTTGTGATAATATCTCCCCCTCCTTTACCTTCCATAAAAAGCATTCCATCTTCAATTTTCCAACCTTCTACGGGAGAGCCAGGTGCATTTTTTGGACACCATTTCTCCAAGGATTTCCCGTCAAACAAAACTTCATAAGAGTTGGATTGGGCAAATAAGTCCAATGAAAGGGAGCTACTTAAAAGTAATGCGACAATTACAGCGATAATTTTCTGATTTGTTTTCTTCATGGGGTCTACTGAAAAAGGTTTGATTTATTTTATTGGTTGAATGGCTAATTTTGCAGCCAACTTATCAAAGGCTGTAAGAATTTGTTCTTCTAAGCCTGGCTTCCATTTACTAGGTAGTCCATAAACCATTTGAGCAGTGTGGCCTTCATATCCCCCTTCTTTGAGGATGATTTCAGTAGGGATATAACTCATAACATCATTGGTATAAGTCATTACAAAAATGTCAGGTCCATACTTTTCTTTCAGGCGATTGGCATAACCTACAGTTACCTCACCCCCCATGGTGAAAAGGGCTTGATTGCCTATTTTAATTACCTGAAGGGGAAAAGGGTAGGCAGAAGGAAGCGGGTTTCCCGCTTCTATTTCTCCTAATGTTCTTATTGCCCACCTTTTCATATAGCCGCTTTGCTCACTGATGATTTTATTAAGTTCGGCCTTGCTAGGTGGAGCTTCCAATCCCAAATCTATTTCTGTATAAGCACTTTTTAGAGATGGATCTAAAGGTTTCATATCCTCTGAAAGCACTCTTTCGACGGTTGCTGCCAAGACTGTCCCATATTGTTTGGCCAGGGGTAAGGTTCTTCTTGGCAGTGGGTTTTGATCTCCTCCGGCGCCTTGGAAAAACATGGCCATCGCCCCTGGGTAATTCTTTTCCACTACTTCTTGGGCATAGCCGGGATAGTCTCCCGACCACTGGTAACCGCTAAGAACTGTTGGGTGACAGGCGTAACCAAACAGGACTGTAGTAATTTGGCCTTTGTCATCCATCACCTTAAGTACAGGAACGGCATGGTCCATAGGCCCTTTAAGATCTGTAGATAAATGTACTTCACTCTCTTTATTGTTTCTTCTATTGACTTGAAAGCGCGCCGTTCCATTATTGGAAAATATTTGAGAAGGTTTCATGTTTGAAAGCGCCTTGCCAATACTTGCTACGATATCGTTTTGCAGTTGATCTGTATATTGCGCTACATCCTTGCGTTGCTGACCATTCATGGGATAAATATCAAACAAGGATTTCCCAAGAACAGGAGCGGAATGGGTATGGCTGCTGTTCAATACAATCTGTGATTTTTCAAGTCCATATTTGTTGTTTGCAGCATTTCTAATTCCATCAGAGAGGTTTTTTGGTAGACCCAACAAATCAGAGGTTACAATCACAGTTTGGTATCCCTGGGCATCTTCCATGGCCAGTACTTTTACCCAGAGGTCTCCATATTTGCCTTCTGCTGTATGGTCTCTATGTCCATAACCGGCCATCCATAGTGAAGAGGAAGGGGTGATGTTGATTTTATCTGTTCCCGTTTTCCAACCGATTTTTTTCTGTGCTTTGGTTTGATAACCCAAGGCAAGAAATAAAAACAGTAAAGAGGTGATTAAAATAGGTTGGTAAGTTAAAATGAAGCTTTTCATATGCGAATGGATAAGTTTGTACTTGGCTTATTTTATATTGAGTGTCCAGTCTATTGCGTTTACTAGCATTTGGTTAAAATTGGGGTGTACAAAGTCAGTAGGATATCCCAGAGAAGTATAGAAAACACTGGAATCCCCATATTTCCTCGTATAGGCTATTGGCATGGTCTTACCATCAGAGGTTCCACTAAGTATTACTTTGGCTTTTTTATCCAGGCTATTTTCCATGAGATAGAGATTACCCTGACTTTGCCATTCACTTTGAGTTATGCCTTTCAATATTCCTTTTCCGACCTTCTTTTCTGCCTTTATATGAGTCGCTGCTCTTGCCGCTCCATAGCCCTTGTTTTCATGTCCCAATACTTCGGGTACAAATTCCCACCAATCTTCATATCCGGAAGGAATGTTCTCTTCAGTTACCGAAAAAGCATGATTGGCTGTTCTTATACCTAAGATGGGTTTTCCTTCAGCAATATGGTTTTTGATCAGTTGCATTTGTTCAGAGGAAAGCGCCACTCTCCGCAGGAAAAGGACCAGAAGGTCACAGTCCATATTTTTTTCCAATCCGGGTAGCCTGAATGCTTTTCTTTCTCCCTCTCCTAGAATTACTTTGGTCTCAAATCCATTTTCCTTGGCTAGTTTCATAGCAAAATAAGGAATAGTAAGATCTGCTTCGTAATTGTTTGGATCCTTGCTGATCAAAAATGTTATCTTCTTGTTTTTTTTCTCTTCAACCTTTTTTTTTTCTGCTTGATGACTTTACCATATACCTTCAACTGGTAATCCTTATAAGTAGTATACCTTCCGGTCAACCACAATACTATTTCTCGCTTGTCATCGGCTAAAACGATAGGCCTGATATTATTTTCTTTTGAATTAAAGGTGACCGGAGTAAATTCCCAAGGGCTATTTTCATTTAACCTTTCTCCTCTAAAAATTTCGTATCTTCTTTCTCCATCCACAAGTAGGGGTTCACCTGATACTGGGTGAACATCTGCAGAGAAATAAAGGATGTTTTTGTCTTTAGGGTTTAGACTTATTAAGCCTGTGTATTCATTCTCATCCGGATACAATCGACTGCCGGCGTAGGCAATTTCATCTTCTATCCACTTACCATTTTCCCAGCGTGCATAATGATACCTATTGTCAAATCCTCCTTTTGAAACATTAACCCTTTCACCTCTTGTTACCGGATCTTTGGCCACTGTAAATACGAAATAAGGTTCACCGTTTTCATCCAGTTGGATGTCGCTGGTCCAGCCTACATCTTCTCTTGTTTCAAGATCTCCATCGAAGACTAAAGTAAAATCTGATGGTTGGAACTTGCTGTTCTCGGTGGTACTTAGTGGGCCTACGAGTGTTCCATCCGATCTATAAGCCTTTCCATTCTCCACATATCCATGATAAATGTTGTTGTTCATATGCCTCGGATGGCCATCAGTGGTAATGAAGTGTATGCGGTTTTTTCCATCTGAGGCATACCTTAAATAAGACCTTCCGGGAAATTCAAATAGCCTTCCACCAAAAGTCCATGTATCACCAAAATCTTCGGAAACCATATAATGGGGGTTGTTTCCATTACCTCTAAAGAAATTATAGGTAATGTCTGCCTCCTCAAGATAATAGGTGTTGGAATAACAAACTTTTGCATTGGCAGTAAAGACTTTCTCTTCAGTCCACTCACTGATATCATAAGGGTTGATGGTGGTTCTGTGTCTTACAAAGGGATCATAAGTGTGGCCCGAGTAGACGGTTAGTATTTTACCGTCCGGCCTGAGCATAAGTGAACCCACATTGTGGTCATCTGCAGGAAGCGAACCTTCGGTAATGATTGTGGTTGCTGAACTATTGTCATCTAAATTCCACTCATTGACCGTGTTATAACCTTGGGAAGTAACTCCGGTAAAGATAACCTTATTGTCAATTAATAATGCCCTTTCATCCTGAAACCAGCACCAGCTTCCATCATCAGCTATTTTTACCGCTTGGTAAGGGTCAAAGTCTTTCTTTTTGGTTTTCTGAGAAAAAGAATAATTGATTTGTAGCAAAAGTACAAGTGCTGTAAAGAGAAGCTTTCTAGAATGGATGATCATTTTATTAAATTGGATTAGGGATTAAATCTTTCTAAAAACCAATTTAACGCATGAAATTCATTCTAGCACTATAAAAATTATAAAATTAAAGATTAGACGGATTATCGGTTGATTAACGTTACCAATTTATTTTTCTAATGGTGAATTTCTTCAATTTCAGGTTCCAAAACATCCATACTTCCCTTCTCATTGATGCCGATTAAAGTCACTTTTTTGAGTTCGTTGATCAAAAGCGGATCGTATTTTGCACTTACCCTTATATAGTTTTCTGTAAAGCCAAACATTTTGCCATCTTCAACATCTCCTTCAAATAAGACAGTGTATGTTCTGCCAATGTTTTCTTCATAAAAAGCTCTTTTTTTCTTTTCAGAAAGTATCCTCAACATTTTAGACCTTTTATTTCTAGTTTTCATAGGGATTGCATCTTCCATTTCTGCAGCCCTTGTATTGGCGCGCTCAGAATAGGTAAATACATGCAGGTAGGAAATAGGGAGCTCTTTTAAGAATTCATAGGTTTCAAGAAATAATGCTTCTGTTTCTCCGGGAAAGCCTACAATAACATCTACTCCAATACAGCAATGAGGCATTAGCGTTTTGATTTTACTGACGCGATCTTCGTACAATTCCCTCAAATACCTTCTCCCCATTTTTCTTAAGATGGTGTTGCTTCCGGATTGCAATGGCACATGGAAGTGAGGGACAAAATGTTTAGATTGAGAAACAAAAGTTATGGCTTCATTGGTCAGAAGGTTTGGCTCTATGGATGAAATCCGAAACCTATCAATTCCGGAAACTTGGTCTAAGGCCTGAATCAGGTCAATAAATTTTTCTTTTCTTTTTCCATTCTGAATACCATAATCCCCGATATTAACTCCTGTAATTACGATTTCTTTAACGTCGGTTACAGCGATTTCATTGGCTGCTGCCACTATATTAGATATGGTGTCACTACGGCTTTTACCCCTTGCCAATGGAATAGTACAAAAGGCACAACCATAATTGCATCCATCTTGTACTTTTAAGAAAGTCCTGGTTCGATCATGTATGCTATAGGCATTATTAAATTCATCAGCCTTTGCAATGGAAGAGGCGTATACCTTGGCTTCCTGCCCTACAGAAAAATCGTCAAGTAGTTCTATCAGCCGAAACTTTTCCGCAGCTCCTAAAACTGCATCAACCCCGGGGATCGTGGCGATTTCTTGTGGTTTGAGCTGAGCATAGCATCCTATAATGGCAATGAACCCATTGGGAGATATTTTCTTAGCTTCCTTGACGATCTTCTTACACTTTTTGTCAGCATTTTCCGTTACTGAACAGGTGTTGATGATGAAAATGTCGGGAGATTCTTCAAAGCCAACCTTCAAATAGCCCTTTTTTTCAAACATACGGCTGATAGTGGAGGTTTCTGCATAATTTAATTTGCAACCGAGGGTATAGAATGCTACTTTTTTCAAACTTTTGATTTCTTTTATTTCAGTGCAAATTTAGTGAATATCATTGAGTTTTCCATTTTTGCAATAAATTTGGCGGAAATGAAAAAAAACACTAGTTCTGATGGATATTTCAGGCACGTTTGTTGTCAATAATGTAAAAATTACTAAAATCACCTCTAAAAATGACCATAATAGAGAAAAACTCATTTATTTTTCTAATTTTGTAATTAGTTTTTAAACCATAAACTATACAAATGGCAACATTAAGACAAAAAGCGTTAATGAAAGTGCAAGGCAGATCTAAGGTCAATGCAGTAGCACCTTCTTTAAAAATTTCTGATTATTTCGGATCTCATGTATTTGGCTTAAAAGAAATGCAGGAAACCTTAGCTAGTCCTGTATTTAAAAAAGTCAAAACCGCGATTGAAAAAGGAACAAAAATTGATATGTCCACTGCAGATGAAATCGCTACTGCAGTTAAAGGATGGGCCATGTCTAAAGGAGCAACGCACTATACGCACTGGTTTCAACCATTAACGGGATCAACTGCGGAGAAGCATGATACTTTTTTCGACGCAATGTCTGGAATGGAGAGATTCAAAGGTAGTACCTTGGTACAACAAGAGCCTGATGCTTCTTCTTTTCCAAATGGTGGAATAAGGACGACTTTTGAAGCACGTGGTTATACAGCTTGGGATCCAAGCTCACCGATCTTCATATTTGATCAAACCCTTTGCATCCCTACTATATTTGTTTCTTATACAGGTGAAGCCCTGGATTTTAAAACTCCTCTTATCAGGTCTACAGAAGCCATCAATTCAGCGGCTGTAGAGATTTGTCAACTTTTTGACAGAAATGTCAAAAAAGTGAACCCTTCATTAGGTGTAGAACAAGAATATTTTGTTGTAGACAGAGCGCTTTATGCAACACGTCCTGACCTTGTAATGGCTGGAAGATCAGTTTTTGGTCACAACCCTGCAAGAGGTCAGCAATTAGATGATCATTACTTCGGATCTATTCCTTCTCGAGTTAAGGAATACATGAAAGACTTTGAAATTGAGGCCTTGAAATTAGGGATTCCTGTTTCTACACGTCACAATGAAGTAGCACCTGGACAGTTTGAAGTAGCCCCATTATTTGAAGATATCAATAAAGCTACTGACCATAACCTACTACTGATGGAAGTTATGGAAAAAGTGGCTGAGAAGCATGGTCTTAAAGTCCTTTTCCATGAGAAACCATTTGCAGGATTGAATGGTAGTGGTAAACACAACAACTGGTCTTTGATTACTGATACAGGTGTCAACCTCTTCCAACCTAGTAATTCCGCTAGAGAAAATCTTCAATTCTTATGCTTTTTGGTAGCAACGATCAAAGCTGTATACGAAAATGCTGATTTGCTTAGAGCAAGCATTGCTTCTGCAGGAAACGATTTTAGACTAGGTGCCAATGAGGCTCCTCCAGCTATAATTTCTATTTTCTTAGGTAGTACCCTTACCAGTATTCTTGATGAATTAGAGAAAAATGGTAACCTGAAAATTGAAAAAGGAGACAATATGTACATGAAATTGGGAATTTCTAAAATTCCTGAAATCATACTTGACAATACAGATAGAAACAGAACTTCTCCATTTGCTTTCACAGGTAATAAATTTGAATTTAGAGCTGTAGGTTCTACTGCAAATCCTGCAGGACCAATGACAGCTTTGAATGTGATTGTTGCTGATGTTCTTCAGGATATGAAGAAAGATATTGATAAGGAAATTAGTGGTGGTAAAGAAAAGAAACTTGCCATTGTTAATGTACTTAGAAAATACATTAAGGATAGTAAAAAAGTACGTTTCGAAGGTGATGGTTACTCTGAAGAGTGGGCCAATGAAGCTGAGAAAAGAGGACTTTCTAACCTTAAGAGTACAGCTGAAGCACTTGATGTACTAATCTCTAAGAAGGTTACTGAGCTTTACGGCAAACATAAAGTATTGAATGAAAGAGAATTGCATGCAAGACATGAGATTCGTTTGGAAAACTATATAATGAAAGTTCAAATCGAATCTCGTGTGATGGGAGATTTGGCCTTGAACCATATTATTCCAACAGCCATTCTTTACCAAAACAAGCTGATTACGAATGCCAATGGTTTGAAAGGCTTAGGATTGGATAATTCTGCAGCCATAGAAACAATTGAGGAAATATCTAGACATATTGAATCACTTAAGGCTGATGTCGGTAATATGATTGAAGCAAGGAAAAGGGTTAATAAAGAAGAGGATATTGCTATTAAAGCGAAACTTTATAGCTCTGATGTAAAAGAAACCTTCTTTGATAAAATCAGATATGCGGTCGACAAGCTTGAATTGTTAGTGGATGATGAATCATGGCCACTAGTAAAATACAGAGAAATGTTATTTCTAAAATAGAAATAAACCTATCTAAAAATCAAAAAGCCCGATTTATTCGGGCTTTTTTTATACCTATTACTCCATAATAATTTATTCTGAGTATTCAGTTCTAGGGAAGCATTAGAAGATGAACTTCCTAAGGTGTTATTTAGTAATACAGCAAGGTTTTAAGCCTAATACTGGAAGAGAGGGATGTACCAAGAAATAAATTTGTCTTCCATTTCAGTGAGACATTCCTTATTCCGGTCAATTTTAAGTTTCCTTTTAATGGTGGTTGCCAATTCATTAAAGTCTATGGAATAATTCTCGGGATCATTTTCCGAAATGAAATAAAGGTTTTGAATGGTGCCTGAAATGTCTATGTACACCCTTGCCTGAATTTTTATGTTTCTAAAAAGGATTTGGGTATCCTCATCAAAATAATTTGAAATATGACTAAAATTTAATTCGTTACTAAGGTTAGTTGTCGAACATTCTAGACTCATACCCTCAGTATCTATTCTCGTGAAATCGATAGCATAGGGCGTAATAATAAAAGCATTGTTGGTTTTTAAAACCTGATACCCACTACTTACCTGACCTTGGGTAAGTAAGGGGCAGATTGAAAAAACAATGCTAAGAATTAAAATAGAAAACCTATTCATACAATGACTTCATTTAATGCACAAATTTCGCAAATAAATAAATCAAGTTACAAAAGCCAATGTATAATCGGTGTTAGGAATTTTTAAATGGTAATATTTTGAAAATTAATTAAGGCTTTGATAACCTGATTGTCAGCTTTGGTAAGCTCAGGAAACTTTTCCTTTGTTTGTGTAAACCCAAACTTATTCGTAGTGTAATCCGCTGTAGGGAATTGTTTTTGGGTTAAGGTGCTGATAACCTCCAGAAAATCTTTCTTCGTTGCATTCCTACTGCAAAGTATACTCAATTCTTTGGCATGAATTGAAGGGTGGTGAAAAGCCAATTGATCCTTATACAAGCCAACTAAAATATAACTGCCTCCATGCGCTGCATAAAAAGGGCCTGCCTCCATAGCCGCTTTGTTTCCTGTAGCGTCAAATACAAAGCTGTATTGATTTTTATAGTTTTCTTTGAGTGAAGGTTTCTTTTCTATTTCCAATGCGTTGATGCTATGGCGTGCTTTAAACTTTGTTTTGGCTAAGTTTAATCTCCAGGGATTAATGTCCAAAGCTGTTACCTCTGCACCGGCCAACGCTGCAAAAACCATAATGGCCAATCCTATGGGGCCGCAGCCCATCACCAATACTTTCTCCCCCTTATTAATTCCGGCCCGTTTAACAGCGTGTGCTGCGACAGAAAGGGGCTCAACAATGGCCATTTCATCCCAAGTCAATTGAGGGGTAGGGATAAGAATTGACTCGGGTAAGGCCATGTACTCTTGCATGGCTCCATCGGTGTGAACGCCCAATACTTTCAGGTTTTCGCAGCAATTGGTTTTTCCGGCTTTGCAGGCCCCACATTCACCACAGTTTAAATAAGGGATGACAACCACCGGCTCTCCCTCTTTCATAGAGCTGCCATTGGCAGCTACAACCTTGGCAGCTATTTCATGTCCAAGGATTCTAGGATAGGTGAAAAAGGCTTGATTGCCTGCAAAGGCATGTAAATCGGTGCCACAAACCCCTATTTGTTGTATCCTTACCATAACCTCTCCGGCCTTGGCCTGTGGTTTTTCAGCTTCTTTTGACACAAACTCGCCCGGACGTTCACAACTGATAATTTTCATAGGTATATCGCTAGTAATTTTGGGAATGCAAAAAGTAAAAAATGCAGGAATTAACCAACAATATGCTACTATTTACTTATTGATAATCTTGAATCACTTGATTATAGTAGGGCTGTAAGATTGGTTTATTCAGCGGAATTACTTTCAGGTGACATAGCTTGGTTTTTTACAAAAACCAATGGTTCTTTAAATTTACTGGAAATAATGTCAATGAGGTATTTTAAGTCAGGGTACTCTTGAGGTCCAATGAGTTGATTGGAAACATTGATTACTGAATTTATAATGGCCGTCTCATTGATAATATTGACTTTGTATGAAAAAGACATGGCCCCACTGGGTAAGGTCATGGAGACATCTTCAGGGTAGTCATCTAAAGTATAGCCGGCAGGGATTTCGATTTTAGCCCCATACCTGTCAGTAAATAGGTAACCAAAATCGATTGGAAATGTTCGAGTGGATCTCACAAATGGGTTGGGTTCCCATCTCAATAACTGAAATGGGTTTACATACAAGTTTTGACTTTCGTCTATATCTTTCGTTGTTGTATACTTTATGATGGTATAGTTTGATTTTGGATTCTTTTCAAAGACAAAGACAGGATTAAGATTTTCCTGTTGGTAGGTGATCAACTTTTCCTTTAGTGCAGCACTTGAGCTATTTTCTGCCTTAAATAGGCCTGCATTATATACACCATCAAAGCCCATGGCTTTAACGGCAGTTTCTCTTTTTAAGGATGACTCATCCTCAATAAGAATATTGTCAAAAACGTAATAGCCTGATGAGTGATGGCTTTGGATATCAATTAGTCCACTATTCTCTTCAAGCATAAGAAAACCTTGATTGACTAGAAATTGAGAAGGGAGAAACCCAAAAGGGATGGATGAATCCGTGGCGTCTAAATAATATACTTTATTGGCAATGGAGGCGACTACAATTAATTGATTAAACTGGTCTACAAAAGGGAAAGGTACAAGATTGGACCTTCCATTTCCTTTGCTACTTATTAAAACGGGATAGGCTATAATGCCATGATTTCTAAGATGAGCCAAGAGAGACAAATTTATTTCTGCCCTATTTCCATTTTTACTTTCGATAATTTCCGAAAAATCTTTTGAAGGAGTGATGGCAGATATTCCTGAATAATTGTATTCATTACTAACATGTTCGTAGATGTCCTTGGCAAGCTGTAAAGTGTCTTTTCCCTCACTACCCAGACCTGTAATTTGGCGTGTTTTCTTTTTTGGGGTCAAGTAGGTTTTAAATTCTAAGCGATCTGCAAAGAAGTCTGTTAAATCCTGCCAAGTATCAAAAAGTGATTTAGTTTGATTTAAATCCGTGCCAAAACTATCCAATTCTCTATATTCATAGCCCTCTAGCTGAAAACTTACTTTTTCCAAATAATCTTGGAAATGAGTCATATAAGGTTCCGTAGTGAAGCCTTTTAGACTGTCCAATTCCCATCTAAAATTGCCTTTAGTTTTTGTTTTGAAATCATGGGAAATGGTTTTAATTCCTTGTTTCAAAGACTTGTACCAAATGAAATCCGGAAAGGTGATGTCATAGATTGATTTTAGCGTTGGGATTTCATTTTGAAAAACCCAACCATCAATTGATAGAATGGACTTATCTGCCTTTACATAGGTGAAATCGATAATAGAGCCTACTTGAACTTGTGGAAAGGTAAATCTGATTTCCATCCATCCATTACCCGCATCTACTTCATAAAAATCTGATTTAGATAATTTCTCAATTTGAATTTCTTCATTGACAAAATTTACTGTCTGGGCTTTTATTTTATAAATATCTTGAATACGGTCATCTCCTTTATAGTATTTCAATGTGACATTTGCCTGTTCTTTCCCACTTTCCTTTAAGACTTTTATTCGCCGGTGTATTTTGCTTTCCAATACAACTCCCAAAAACATGTTGTAACTGGCTTCCTGCAAAACTACAGCATCTGCTTCCGGTTCAAATTCCACCTCACTATATATAAATTCAGCATCATTGTATTTACCAAAGCGCATTTCTTGTGAAAATATAAAATTTGGAGAAATGAGTAGTATAAGTAATCCTATTGTAAATTTTGAAAAAGTCATGGTGTTATTGTTTGGTGAAAACTAATTCTCCTTGTATTTTTTTGTTTAATGCTATGAGTAGGTCTCCTTGCTCTTCTTTAGAGAGCCGATCGGTGTCAGTGAATTGTATGTGTTTTTTT
The DNA here is from genome assembly GCF_030546805.1 of Cyclobacterium sp. 1_MG-2023. GTDB lineage: Bacteria > Bacteroidota > Bacteroidia > Cytophagales > Cyclobacteriaceae > Cyclobacterium. The sequence goes on from NZ_JAUOPC010000004.1 coordinate 204,035, forward strand.
ATCAATATATTTTCATCATCAATTTTAATCTCCATTTTAAGTTCATAATTGTCCTCAGTGATGGATAGGGATGGGGGGATTGATTCTGCGTTTAAGGAGCGATGCTTCTTAATGTTTACTTCTTCAATGTAAAGTCCGGTTGTGTTTTCCAAGTTAGGTTCCCAAGTGTGCCATGATATAGGAATGAATACTCGTTTACCGGTGCTTTTGTAATACCTTTGAATCATTCCTGAGAAGTTAATTTGAGTTTGAATATCCTGCCATTCAATTTTTTTATCCAAACTTAGGGCATTAATTATTAAGCCATTTCCGCCTATTTGACCATTGAAAAGGTTGGTAATCTCATCCTCCTTTTTGTCATATGTTTTCATGACAGTAGTTTCGGCCGGGAATCCTTTCTGCAACAATGTTCCTTTTATTTCAGCATTCCCATTTTGTTGTAAAAGGATAGAGGAATTAACTACAGTGGTGTTAAAGTCAGGATCAGAATAAGTAGGGGTTTGATCTACTTCACCACCTTCCGGCGTTATGACCAGTACTTTTCGGTTCCTTGTGAATGAACCCAAAAATCCGGCAGGTAAATGGCTTGATGTGCATTCCAACCAATATTTTTTATCACCGGCTCTTACCCTTAAGATGGCATGATTGAATTGATTTGAAGGAAAATCTTCGTCAAAAGTGGCATTTTCCCCTGCTTTTACTAAAGTGTAATCCGAAGAAATACCTACTTCTGATAGCATGGATTGCATAAATAAAGTCAAACCTTTGCAATCCCCATACTTCTTAAAAAGCACCTCTTCACTTTCCATAGGACGCCAACCTCCCAAGCCCAATTGTATACTTACATACCTGTAGTTTTTCTGTAGGTAGGCGTATAGTATTTGAATTTTTTCAATTGAACTATCGGTGTCTTTGACCATTTCCTGAAGCTCTTGTTTGAACCCTTCCGGAAGTTTGGTTCTACCTTGATTTAATTGGTAAAACCACAGACCGAAATTCTTCCATGTGTCCATTCTTGCTTCAAATCCATCCATGCCAAATTTTTCGGGGGCTAAAGATATTTTAGCCAAATCTGTTTCTTCCGTGTCCTCAGGAACAGGAGCGAGGTCATTTATTGTCCAAACTAGCGTTTGTTTGTCACCTAGGGAATTGTCATCGAAAACTCCCTCAAATTGCTGGGTTTTATAACGAATCCCTAGGGATTTCGGATAGTTTACTTCCAAGCGTGCTTGCTCTACTTTTTGATGGTAATAATTTTGTGGCCTCCAGGAAGGGAAATAGAAATTACCTGATTTTCTAAGTTTTAGCTTCATTTCAACCCTTACCGGAAAAGAAGATGACTGCAGGTTGAATTGTTTTAAGGTTAAATCTTGATAAATACTGCCACTTGTTATTAAATCTCTTTCTTGAAGGTCTTTGGCTTTTATTTTCTTTATGGTTTTTTCCTTTATGGGATCTATTACCTTCAGATCAAAATTATCTAAGCTGGTGAATTGATCTATGATAAAGTGATAGGATGCATGTGATAATCCTTTTTTGTCATAGATGGTGGTTACCTGATTGATTTCAATTTCATAGGAGTAGTCCTCTGATAAAGTAATTTTATAATCTTTCTTTATGCTTGAATAGTTGGGGGTAGAAAAGTTTGTTCCATTTAAAACCAGGGGTGTAAATAGAAAAATATAAAAAATAGAAATAGATAAATACCTATACATTATTATATGACTTAAACTAATATAAAAAAAATATCATAATTAAAAAAATGACATTGTAATCCGCGCAAATTATAAAATTGGGGATAAAATAGATAATGAAATGTTAAATTTATTTTTTATAAAGGCAATTGGATTTAGGGGAAAATTAAATAGCTGACTGATTAATCCGTTCATTTTATGGGGGTTAGGTTGAGATTTTTTGAAGGGCCGGTAGGGATGAATTAAGAAATATTTTAATGGCTAATTCTTCCTTGTGGGGAAAATTGGAAAGTGGGTTTTTTCGGCCGGTAAAATTGCTTACTTTATTCAAAAATTATTTATACCCTATACCAATATGGACACTATCAATAGAATCCCATTTGAAATTTTAAAAACCACTTTTGCCAATATCTTAATTCAGCGTGGTTTTGAGGCTCAGAAGGCTAAAATTTGTGCTGAGCTTTTTGCCATGGCGAGTCTTGATGGAGTGGCCTCTCATGGATTGAATCGTTTCCCGGCGTTTTTAGAGCAGGTGGATAAGGGGATGGTAGTTCCGGAAGCAGAGCCCAAACAAGAATTTTCTTTGCCAATCATGGAGCGCTGGAATGGACAATTGGGGGCCGGAATGTACAATGCCTCTCTGGCGATGAAAAAGGCTGTATCCATGGCTACTATAAATGGAATGGGCTGTGTTGCCCTGAGAAATACCAATCATTGGATGCGGGCAGGAAATTATGGATGGCAGGCGGCAGAAGCAGGATGTATCGGTATTTGCTTTACCAATACAATTCCTAACATGCCTGCCTGGGGAGGAAAAGAGCCTAAATTAGGCAACAACCCATTGGTAATAGGCCTTCCTTATAAAAACAAAGCGGTAATTTTAGATACAGCCATGACCCAGTATTCTTATGGTAAAATGGCCATTTATAAAAGATCAGGAGAGCAATTGCCTTATGCAGCAGGTTTTGATGCAAAAGGGAAGCTTAGTAAAAACCCCATTGAAGTTATTGCTGAGAAGCTTCCCTTGCCTATAGGTTTATGGAAAGGAGCAGGATTGTCATTGATGCTTGACCTATTGGCCTCAGGACTTTCCGATGGGCAGACTACACATGAAATTGGTCGGCAGCAAGAGGAATTTGGTGTCTCCCAGTTTTTCTTATGCATTCACCCTGAGGTAATGGGAATCCCTAAAACGAAATTGGATGAAAAAATTGAGCATACTATTGCGGATTTGAAGAAGTCTAAGGTTTTTGATAGAATGGATATTAATTACCCGGGAGAACAGTCTTTTATTAGAAGAGAAGAAAATCTTCGGCTTGGTGTTCCGGTAGATGCCGATATTTGGGAAAAAGTCTGTCGAATGATTGTTTGACTTCCTTTATTCTTTGAAGAGTGAAGAGTGGATTGTTATCCCTTGTCTCTTCGGTATTTCAATTTACAGCCTTTAAAATTAAGCCCGTCCTGTTTAGGCATGAAAGCAGGACGGGCTTAATTTAGCTGATAGGTTTGAAGGTATATGCGCTCAAATGTATCAGCTGTTTATCAATTAATGTTTTAATGAATCTTTTACTTTATGGTGCTTTCGAAACGATAAGTACCTGAACCTAACTTCAGCACTTGTTTACCTTCAAAAAAATGACCCTTCTGCAGGTCTTCGTATAGGTCCAACCTTTGGTCGTCCATGCTTATGTCCAATTCACTTTTGGCCGGTATAAACACCGTGGCTTGGGTGTTTACAGGGATACTTACCTCCATATAGAGTTTTTCTCCCACTTTTTTCCATGAGCTACTGATATTTCCATGGATGGATTGGTGACTGGCTGCAACATAATTGATCTCCTCCTTCGGTATTTCAGGGGCAATTGTAAAGGCTTTGTATGCAGCTTCGTCGGTTTTGATGCCTGCCATATTGTGAAACATCCACTCAAAAACTGAACCGAAAGCATAATGACTAAAGGAATTCATGCCGTTGTTTAGGCTGGCCATTTTATCCGGGTCGTCTTTTACATAGCTGTCCCACCGCTCCCAAATAGTGGTGGCCCCATTTTTTATTTCAAATCCCCAAGAAGGGTATTCTTCGTTGAGTAGAAGTTGATAAGCCAAGTCACTGTGGCCTGTTGCCGACAATGCGGGTAAGAGTTGCTTGGCACCAAGAAACCCGGTGGCTAATTTCCCATCATTTTCATGGATGAGCTGAGCCAGGTGGTTTCCGGCTATTTGTTTTTGTTTGTCATCAAGAAAATCCAAGAAAATTGCATTGGCGTAAGCTGTTTGTGTGTTTCCTGAAAACCCCATCTTTCCATCCACGTATCCGGCTCCATCACCATAAGCTGTAGCATCTGTCTTGAGCCTTAGGTTTTCTTCGTTGAGGTAATGTGCACCAAATGCTGATTTAATTTTTTTTGCCAAGTTTTGATAATGCATGGCTCTTTCCGGTTTGCCAATGGCTGTGGCCATTTCGGACATAAGGTCGGCAGCATGGCCATAATACATGGTGGCCAACATGTCCGGAGGTGTTTTTTTACCTACAGAGAGCCAGTCTCCATATCCCCCTTTGGGATTGAGATCTGCGAAAGAACCCTCCGGATACAAGTAAGCCCCTTTGCTTTTTTTATGATGAAAAGCCATGAATTTCTCCATATTTTCCCAGCCCGATTCAATAATTCTCGTGTCACCATAAGCCTTAAATTGCTCATATGGGTTGATAATACCTGCTTCCATCCATCCCGGAGCATAGGTATCTGTACTCCTCACCGGGGGAGCGGGGGCATAATCAGGATAGGCTCCATATTCCCATTGCGCATCATGAAGATCCTGAATCCATTTGGTGAAAAAAGCAGAGACATCCATATTGATGGCCGCCGTTCCGGCATAGGTTTGGGCATCTCCTGTCCATCCCATTCTTTCATCTCTTTGGGGACAATCTGTAGGGATGTCCACAAAATTGGCACGTTGTGTCCAAACAATGTTTTTGTACAATTGGTTGACCATAGGGTGGTCTGTCTCGAACCGACCAACTCTAGGTGTATTTGAGCCAAGTACTAAACCTGTGATATTTTCCTCTGTAGGCTTGCCAGGAAATCCACTGACTTCTACATACTGAAAGCCATGGTAAGTAAATGCAGGGGTCCATTCCTCTCCCTCAGGATCTCCCTTGAGGATATAGGTATCTGTTGCCCTAGCCATTCGAAGGTTTTCGTCCATCAACCTGCCGTCTGGGTGCAACATTTCCCCAAACTTTAATACTACTTTGTCACCTGCTTTTCCCTTTACTTTTAGTTTAACCAAACCCGCAAAATTTTGCCCCATATTGAAAATATAATTACCATTTTCTTTTTTATGGATTTCAATAGGTTTGATAAGCTCAGTAACTTGAACCGGTTGAGCAGGGTATAATTGTAAATTACGCTTGCCGCCATTTATAATGCTTGCATTTTCCCAGGACTCGTCATTAAAGCTTGTTTGGCTCCAACCTTCAGGGACTTTTCTGGCATCAAAGGTTTCCCCATGAAGAATGTCTGATTCTAAAAGCCCACCGGTAGTAGCTTTCCATTGGGCATTGGTGGCAAAAATGGCTGTTTCTCCATTGCTATAGGTGACTTCTAACTGTGCTTTAAGTGCAGGAGTGTCGCCATAAAAGGCCCTGACGACAGGATTGCCAATCAATAATGCATATCCAATATAGCCACTGTACCAGCCCGGTGAAAGTGTGGCTTGTAGCACATGATCTCCCTGATTCAGCTCTTGTGTCACATCGTAAGCATTGTAATACAGTCTTTTGTTATAATCAGTCCAGCCGGGAGCAAGAAAGTCTTTTCCTACTTTTTTGCCATTGATTTTGTATTCATATAAACCCAGTGAGGTGACATATAAGCGTGCTTTGGCTACTTTATTGGGCAGTTTGATTTTATTCCTTAAAATAGGAGAGGGGGGTAAGAATAATTCTTTGTTTTTATAAGGAATGGGTTGGGTATTGGCTGAAAAATCCTTTCCTATCCACTCACTTTGCCAATCATTTTCATCGAGAAGTCCCATTTCCCAGGTAGCAATATTACTCCACTTACCGGCTTGCCCTTTATTGTCCCAGCTCTGCACTTTCCAGTAACATTTCTGTCGAGATTGGAGGGGTTTCCCTTGATAGACCACCTGAGAAGTAATGTCCCCCATGGTTTTTTTTGAATCCCATAGGTCTGCTTTTCCGGGTTCCAAAAGTTCAACTTTGCTAGCAACTAAAATTCTATAAGCAGTTTGGTATTGATTTCTAATCTCAGAAGTTAAAATCCAGCTTAATCGTGGTTTTTTTTCGTCAATAAAAGGGTTTTCAAGGTATTCACACCTTAAATATTCTGGTGTTAAGTCTGACTCAGCCCTTGCATTGATGCAAAAGATTAAAGAAAGTAAGGTCCAAAAAGTCAATGTCCTCATGGGTTTATTTTATTTTTGTTTGGGACTAAATGTAAATGATTTTTGTTTCAAAGGTATCCTGCACTGTACTGTTTAAGGAATAGTGAATTCCATAAAAAATACCTTTTGGGTCAGGACTTAAAATTACTTTTCCTCGGCTTTTGGTAAGATGTTGTAGATGTTTTTTGATTCAATAAAATCAATGGCAATGCTTAAGGGGCGGAAAATAAACCTTTTTTTGGTTCTGTGTCCGGCTGTTCTTTGCATTATTTCTTTCAATGTTTTCAGGACCCTTATGGTATGGTTTCCTTTGTTGATCATGATGCATTCAGCAAGAGAAGCTTGTACAGCATCAGTGATTTCCGAACGGGTAGGCATGCCGGATTTTTGGAGTTTCTCTAAAACTTGTGTGGCCCAGACCACCGGTACATGGGCTGCTTCACAAATCCATGAAATTTGGTCCTGAATTTCACCCATTCTTCCAAAACCTATTTCTACGGCCAGATCTCCTCTCGCAATCATGATTCCAAATGGTGGTGTTTTCATTGCTTCAAACAATAGAGCCGGTAAATTTTTTACTGATTCCGGGGTTTCTATTTTGAGGATGATGGCAGGCTGTTTTTTTAGTTTTAATTTTTTAAGTTCATTATTTAATTTGGTGATGTCACCGGGCGTTTTTACAAAAGAATAGCCCAATAAATCAGCATGTGCTGTGATAAAAGGAAGACAATCCTTGTCATAGTCGGTAAGGGATGGGATGCTCAAGGGGGAGTCGGGAAAATTGATTCCTTTTTCTGATTTAATTTTCCCTTTTTTGGCGGCTACCCTTTCTAATTTTACTGCTGCTTTGCCTTTCATCGCCCTTGTGACAACACCACTTATTTCGCCATCGTCAATGAAGACGCGATGGCCCTCTTGAAGAGAGGGAATAATACCTTTTTCATTGGGGCTTATGACAATGTCTTCAGCTGAAAAATCTTGTTTACTTTCTGCCAACCAGATTTCGTCCCCTTCTTCAACTTTCACTTTACCTTCTTCCTTACCCTTGGCCAAGAGACTGGTTCTGATCTTTGGCCCTGCAAGGTCAAAATATATTTTGCAGGATAGGCCGGTTTTTTCCTCAGCAGCTCTGACCTGATCTATCATCTTCTGCCAAACCTCCTGATCGTCATGGGCACAATTGATTCGGGCGACTTGCATGCCATTCAATAAAAGCCTTTCTATAAGTTCAGGGTTATCAGCAAAATCTGTAGCAAATGTGACCATTACAGTCGGCATTTTGGCTTGAGCTTGCTTTCCGAATAGTAATTTACTGTTTTGTTCTAGTCGTTTTCGGCTAAATTTATAAGTGCATGGATTAAGTTCCCCTTCTGCATAAGTATGGCCTAAACGTTGCCTTATGGTTTGCACTTGCCTGTGTAGGTGATTCTCTGAATTGGAAAGCGCTGAAAAACCATAAAAATGAAGCTTCTCTTGGAGAGATTTTCTGTCTTTGCTCCTGAAATATAAATACTTAATCAGGTTGGTGGCGGCAACTCTCTGGTCAACAGGTATCTGGTCCAGGTAAACATCAAACTCATGGGTAACCTCAATTAGTGAGGCTTCCAATGCAGCCAGCTCTTGGGCAAGTTCTTGTAGGGTAGTTTTCATTGCTATTGAATGTCTAAATAAATCAAATCATACCAAATTTAAGGCATGATTTGATAGAGGTATCAACTTGCAATTAACCAATTCTTATTTTAAATACAATAAACAAAATAATTCTTCGCTTGCTTAAAAGAACATTTAGTTTGGGGACTGGTTTTGGCCAAAAACCGTTGGTTTAATGCTGCTGCCAGTCCTGCCAGCCGCCGGAATAATTATAGACATTCTCAAAACCATTAGCCTTTAGTAAAGAATAGGCGATGGCAGAGCGGCTGCCTGATAGACAATGAACAATAACCGGCCGTTCTTTACTTACCTGATCAAGGTTTTCATTCAATTTCCCAACATATAGGTTTTCAGCCCCATCAATGTGACCTTTTTTATATTCAGAGGCACCCCTTACATCTATAATTTGTGCATTTTGATTGACAACTTTCTCTTTTACTTCTTCTTTATCAATAGGTGCTTCTTTATTAAATGCTAGGTCACTGGTTTCCTTTAGCTCGGAAGGGCTGATGTAGCCAAATGCATTGTCTAGCCCAATTCTCATCAATTTCCTTGAAAGATCTTCCAATTCATCCTGCTCGGCAATTAATGCAAATGGTTTATCGTAATCCATATACCATCCCATCCAAGTAGGGAAGCTATTGTTGTTTTCAATATTCAAAGTTCTGCTTAAAAAACCTTTTGCAAATGCTTCAGGTGTTCGGGTATCGACGATGGGCATTTCTCCATGTAAAATTTCTTTGAATTCATTTTTGTTCAAATGCCTAATCTCCGGAACTTCCGTAATTAAATTTCGCTCAATTTTATTGAGCTGTTTCATTTTAGCAAAATACTTTGGAGGTTCAGGTTGGTCTTCCAATAATGTTTTGGTGAAGGTGTCTTTATCATCCAATAATTTAAATGCCCAATTTCTAATTTTCTCATACCCTACAGTGGTGGAAGGTACAGCTCCTAAAGATTTTCCACAGGCAGATCCTGCCCCATGTCCGGGCCAAACCTGAATAAAATCCTGAAAATCTTGGAAATGTTGCAATGATTCAAAGAGTTGGCTTGCGCCAATTTCTTGGCTTCCTTTGATGCCTGCAGCTTGTTCCAGCAAGTCGGGCCTCCCTACATCCCCAACAAATATAAAGTCTCCGGTAAAAATCATGACCGGGGCATCGCTTGCTGCTTTGTCTGTCAGGATAAAACTTAGGCTTTCCGGTGTATGACCCGGGGTTGAGACGACTCCAAAATCTAAGTTACCCAATTCAATATGGTCACCATTAAGGGTTTTTTTATGAGGAAATTCATATTGCCAATCTTCATCTCCCATATCAGAAAGGTACATTTCAGCGCCAGTAAGTGAAGCTAACTCGCGAGATCCGGATAAAAAATCGGCATGGATATGAGTTTCTAAAATTTTAGTTATCGTAAAATTGTTTTCTTCAGCAATTTTTAAGTAGGTGTCCACATCTCTTTTAGGGTCTATTACGGCTGCTACTCCGGCAGCCTGACAAGCGATAACATAACTGGCTTGCGCTAAACTTTTATCATAAACACGTTCGAAAAACATAACGATATAGATTTTAATTAACAGCTAATTTTAAATTAAATATGAACCTTCAAATGCCTGATCAATTAATTCAAGTATACTGATGGCTTAAATTCTTTACTGATTGCCACTACTACTCTTAAATTAAAGTGCATGCTTTAATTGGACGAAAATCCATGCCAATTCTCTACATTCAAATGCATTCGTAGATCCATTGTTTCAATTAATTTCAATTTAGTAATTTAATACAAGAAGTTTTGTGACAAGAATTACCTAAGACAAATTTTGATTCTAGCCAAGTAAACCCCTAGCCATTAACTTTACAATTTAATAGTAATTATTAGTACACAGGAGTTTATAACCATTGCTATAGACCCTATTTAGATTTATTTTTAATTGGTTTGACTTTTATCGAACTTCTGACCCAAGTTTTTTGGTTATTACCTTGAAATAGATATAATTTATTCAATCTAAATAAAGGCTGAAATCCTTATTTTTACGAGAAAAATATGTTAAAATTGCGGATTGAAATCAAAGATGCAGATAAGCCTTAAAAATCAAATTCCTATGACTGCAGCAGGACTTAAAAACAACTCAGTGCACGAAATTTCCAGTATTGCCAATTCTAACCTGCTGGTAAGGATGATGGAAATGGGAGTTTTGCCCGGTAAAAAGATCAGCTTGTTAAAAAAAGCGCCTTTTAATGGCCCAATGGCCTTTATTATTGATGGTAACATCCTTGCCCTAAGGGTAGAAGAAGCTGATCTGATTCATTTAAAAGCAGAATAGCGAATGGAAATAGCAGAACGATTGGGAACGAGAAGAATTGCCATAATAGGTAATCCTAATGTAGGGAAGTCCAGTATATTTAACCAACTCACAGGCTTAAATCAAAAAATCGGCAATTACCCGGGAATGACCGTCGACAAAATGGTTGGTTATTTTCATAAGGGTGAGCAAAGATTTGAGCTGATAGATTTGCCGGGTACTTATAGTTTATTGCCAAAATCTGAAGATGAGGTCATCGCACATAAGGTACTAAATGGACAAGGAGAAGAGAAGCCTGATGCAGCTCTTGTGATATTGGACGCATGTAACCTAGAAAGAAGCCTTCTGCTCGGAACTCAAGTAATGGATTTGGGTATTCCAATAGCCTTTGTAATCAATATGAAGGATTTGGCAGAAAAAAGAGGTTTGTCTATCAAGACTTTTGCCTTGTACCAAGCCTTTGGAGTCCCTTTGGTCATGACAGATGCCAGAAACAATGAAGGACTTGAAGAGGTAAAATCCTTGTTTACGGATGATAAGTTTGTAGTAGGAAAAACTTTTCACAAGCCGGATTCGCCTGAATTGTTGGAGCAGGTTCAAGAAAAATTTGGATTTGAAACACCTTATCAAGCTTTTCAACAATTAATATTTTCATCTTTTGATCCTACCTTGGCAAAGGATAAAAAGGTTTGGCTGGAAGAAAAAGCCAATGCCTTTCATTTTGATCCTGAAGAACAGCAAACCAAAGAAACCACAGAGAGGTATAAAAAAATTGATGCTTTGCTGGAAAAATCGGTGCTTTCCGGGGTCAATAAACCTAAGGAATTTCATGGTAAATTAGATGCTATTTTCTTGCATCCGGTATGGGGGTATTTAACCTTTTTAGGAATAATGCTGCTTATTTTTCAAGCCATATTTGCTTGGGCAGAAGCTCCGATGGACTTAATCGACGGAACCTTTGCCTTTTTAAGTAGCTGGGTGGTGGAAACTTTACCTCCGGGTGTTTTCACCGATTTATTGGCTGAGGGAATCATTACCGGTATTGGGGGAGTGGTGATTTTTATTCCACAGATAGCCTTATTATTTGGTTTTTTGGCTTTTTTAGAAGATACAGGGTATTTTTCTAGGGTTGTTTTTTTAATGGACCGCATCATGCGCCCCTTCGGTTTGCATGGCAAAAGTGTAGTACCATTGATTTCCGGAATGGCTTGTGCCATACCCGGTATAATGGCCAGTAGAAATATCAGTAATAGTAAAGAACGGCTGATCACCATTTTGGTAACCCCATGGATGAGTTGCTCTGCCCGGTTACCGGTTTATATTATATTGATTGGATTGACCGTGCCTGATGAAGCCTGGATGGGAATAAATTTACAGGCCATCGCCTTGTTGGTCATGTACCTTTTTGGAACAGTTTTCACGCTATTGGGGGCTCTTGCCCTTAAGTTTATTATCAAGACCAAGGAAAAGAGTTTTTTGATGGCGGATCTCCCCATCTATAGAATGCCCAGATGGCAAACTGTATTGTTGACCATGTTCAACAAATCAAAAATATTTGTCCTAGAGGCAGGGAAGGTGATATTGGCCATTTCAATTGTGTTGTGGGTATTGGCCAGTTACGGTCCATCCGGTAGAATGGAGGCTGTAGAAGCTGAGAAAATGGCAATGTTAGAGAAGGCAACTGATAGTGAAAAAGATGAAATTAGAAATATTTATGCATCCAAGGAGCTTGAGTCGTCCTATATAGGGATTTTGGGTAAATCCATAGAACCGGCCATTCGACCTTTGGGCTATGATTGGAAAATTGGAATTGCACTTTTGACCTCATTTGCTGCGAGGGAAGTGTTTGTAGCTACAGTGGCTACAATCTATAGTGTAGGTGAAGATGTGGAAGACGAATTAACCATTCGAGAGAAGTTAGCAAAACAAGTTCACGCCGACACCGGTGAAAAAGTATTTAATCGGGCAACAGGGTTTTCTTTAATGGTTTTCTATGCCTTGGCCATGCAGTGTATGAGTACAGTGGCTGTGGTTTATAGAGAGACCAAAAGTTGGAAATGGCCTATCTTACAGACCATTTTCATGACTATTATAGCTTATCTTGGAGCTTTGGCGACCTATCAAATTTTCTCTTAGTTATGTGGCAAGAAATATTGGTTTTCAGTTTGTTTATAGCAGTAATAGGTGGATGGGTTTATCGCACTTGGTTTCAGAAGCGCAATAAAGCCCAATCCGGTTGTGGTTGTGACAAATGTGGGTAAAGTGGTGTTGAAGTTCTTCCTTAGGAGGTCTTTAATTCTGTAGTTTATTTCCAACCTCCTCCTAAGTTTCTATACAATTCAATATTGGCAATTAGCATTTGCATTTTCACGTCTACCATGTATAGTTCACTATCCAAAGCATTACTTTGGGCATTTATAACCTCCAAATAGGTGGCATAGCCACTGCTAAACAATAAATAAGATTCTTTTACCGCTTTCCTAGCATTAATTAATCGTTTTTCTGCCAGGGCATATTCTTCTTCAAGTTTTTGTATGGTAACCATCCCGTTAGAAATTTCTGCAACAGCTTGTAAAACTTTTTCTCGGAAGGAAAGCTCGGCGATATCCCTTTCCGATAATGAGATTCTATACCTGGTTTTCAACTTTCTGTTTTGGAAGATGGGCTGGGTAAGTGAACCTACAAACAATCCAAACAAAGAGCCGGGATTCACAACATCTGAGAAATTTATTGCATCATACCCTAACTGTGCACTCAAAGACAAAGAAGGGTAGCGCATTGCTTGAGAAACCCCCACCCGAGCATTTGCTTCTATCAAAGCCAATTCAGCGGCTTTAACGTCCGGTCGGTTTTGAATAAGCTCAAAAGGAACACCCACAGCAATTTCACTTAGCAACCTGGTGTCACCTAATCCCCTGAGAACCTCCAAGGAATCTTTAGGGTATTCACCCAATAATTCGTTTAACCTGTTTTTTTGCACCGCTAATTCCCGCTCAATTTGGGGTACCAAGGAAGCAGAAATAAGTTTTTGGGACTCTGTTTGGGTGATGGCCAAAGAAGAAACTTCGCCGGCCCTGAACTGGAGATTTACAATGCTGAGCGTAGAATCATTCAACCTTAAATTGTATTCAGCCACTTGTTTTTGTTCCATAAGCATAAGCAGCCTATAGTAGGAAGTTGCGATTTCTGCAACCAAATCTGTTTCCACGGCCTTAGTGTAAGCTTCCCTTTGCCTCAATTGAGCTTGATTGGCCTCTTTTAATCTTCTGAGTTTTCCCCACAAGTCAATTTCCCAGCTGGATTGAACAGCTGCGAGGTTATTGGCTCTGGCAAGATACCATTGGTTGGGAATCTCCCTATCCTCATAGTATTTGACATTTTCTCTTGTGGAGGAGTTCTCAGAATACCTTTCATCTCTTTTTTCTAAAATGGCGGTAAGCTGAGGTAAAAAATTGGCCTTCGACTGTTTAAAGCCTTCACTGGCAATTTCCGTTTCTTTTTGTACTTGTTGGAGGTATAGGTTGTTTTTTAATCCTTTATCGATCAATTGCACCAAGGTGCTGTCTTCAAAGAACTCTCTCCATGCCAGTTTCCCAATATTGGTAGTGTCATTTTTAGAGCTGTCCGATTGATCGCCTGAGAGGGATTTAAATGCAGCCGGAAGATTCAAGTCCGGCTGCACATAATTTTCTCCTGATTTACAACCCCAGATTGTCATCATCGCCACCACAATGAATGAAAGCGAGACGTAGGTACTGGGTTTTATTTTATGTTTTAATGGCATAATTTTCAATTTTTTAGGCTTCTACGGGCTTGTTTTTACTTAATCTTCTGCTTGTTTTTTCATGTAAAGTCTGGAAGATCAGATAGAGGGTAGGAATAATAAAAATTCCAAGAATTACGCCGAATAGCATTCCTCCGGCTGCCCCAATACTTACAGATTTATTACCTTGAGCAGAGGCTCCTACGGTACGCATTAAAGGAATCAAGCCCGCGATAAATGCGAAAGATGTCATAATGATGGGCCTAATTCTTAACCGAGCAGCTTCTACGGCGGCATTAAAAATACTAAGGCCTTGCGCTCTTTTTTGAGCCGCAAACTCTACGATTAATATTGCGTTTTTGGCCAGTAAACCTATGAGCATGATAATACTAACTTGCACGTAAATATTGTTGTCTATTCCTGCGAGATTAATGGCGACAAAAACACCTAATAGCCCGCAAGGTATGGACAGCAATACAGCAAATGGCAACCAATAGCTTTCATACTGAGCGGCAAGAAGAAAGAATACGAAGACAATGCTAAGAATAAAGATAATTGCCGTTTGAAGACCGGATTTTTTCTCCTCTAAACTCATTCCGGTCCACTCGTAACTGTAATTGGTAGGCAGTTCGGCAGCAATTTCTTCTATGGCATTCATTGCATCTCCGGTACTGTAGCCATCAGCAGGGGTAGCATTGACAGTAATGGAGTTGAACAAATTGTACCGGTTGACAATTTCCGGCCCATTGACTTCCTCAAGTGAAACCATGGTGTTTACAGGAACCATTTCCCCCTGATTATTTCGAACAAAAATGGCATCCATAGATTTTTTCTCTGTTCGATAAGGAATGTCAGCCTGAACAAATATCCTGTATTGTCTACCGAAACGATTAAAATCACCTGATTGTAGCCTACCAAAATAAGCTTGCACTGAGCGCATCATATTTTGAACACTGACACCCAAGTTTTTTGCTTTCACATAATCAATGTTCATTTGATATTGTGGAAAATTGGCGTTGAAGGTAGTAAAAGCATTTTCGATTTCGGGTCTTTCATTTAATTCTGCGATAAACTTATCAGCGGCATTGTTGAATGCGGTGAAATCTTCACCTACCCGGTCTTGGATGATCATTTCCAATCCTGAAAATTCTCCAAAACCTTGAACTGTAGGTCTTGCGAATACATTAATATCGGCTTCCGGAATATGAGAGAGCTCACTGATTAGGTTGCTTATTAAAGCTTCGATATCCTGAATTTCACCCCTTTCATGAATGGGTTTTAGGTTAATATAACCCATACCAAATGATGGACTGGGAGCATTTTCCATTACATTAAACCCTGAAATACTGTTGACACTTTTTACCGCAGGGTGTTTTCTAAGGATAGAGTCTACTTGTTGCATTGGTCCCGAGGTCCTGTGTAATGAAGAACCCGGAGGCATGGTGAGGGAATAAGTGAGGAAACTATCGTCTTCTGAAGGGATGAACGCGCTAGGGGTACTTCTGAACATTAATACCGTTAAAGCCAATAGGACTACCAATGCACCTAATGGGATCCATTTTTTCCTTAAAAGTTGGGTAACCAAGGCAATGTATTTGTTCGTAAAAGCATCAAATCCGGATTCAAAAGCGGTGAAAACCCTGTGTTTTACCCTTCCAAATTTACTAGCTGTTTTATCTTCAAATTCTTTCGCAGGCTTCAGCATCAGGGCACACAATACCGGGCTCAAGGTTAGTGCATTTAATGCGGAGATAAGGATGGCAAATATTAAGGTATAGGCAAATTGTTTGTAAAATAAACCTACAGGCCCTTCCATAAAGCCAACAGGTACGAAAACTGCAGCCATCACAATGGTTATGGAGATAATGGCTGTAGAGATTTCATTCATGGCAGATACTGTGGCTTTATTTGCAGGCAATTTACTATGGGTCATCTTATGATGAACAGCCTCTACGACCACAATGGCATCATCAACCACAATCCCTATGGCAAGAACCAAGGCAAACATGGTCAATACATTTACTGAAAAACCCAATAGTTGTAAAAAGAAAAAAGTACCTATCAGTGAAACAGGAATGGCAATGGCAGGAATAATGGTGGATCTCAGATCCTGTAAAAAGACAAACACAACAATAAAAACCAATATACAAGCCTCTATAATTGTTAAAACTACCTGATTAATAGATTCATCAATTTGGTTTCTTACAGAATAGGATATTTCATAAGTAATTCCTTCAGGGAAGTTTTTAGAAATTCGCTCCATTACTTCCCTTATATTCTGATCAATTTCCTTGGCATTGGAATCACTGGTCTGAGTAATGTTTATCGTGGCAGCTGCCTGGCCATTTACGGTGTTGTCACTGCCTAGATTGGAAGCCCCCAACTCTACACGGGCAATGTCTCTCAGATATAGTATGGACCCGTCTTTATTGGATTTGATAACGATATTCTCATATTCCTCGGGGGTACTAAACCGGCCTTTATGCTTAATAATGGTTTCGAAAATTTCCTCAGATGTTTCGCCAAAGCGACCCGGGGCTGCTTCGAAGTTTTGGTCATTGATTTGATCCGTAATGTCTTGTGGAACCAGTCCATACAAAGCCAGTTTCTCAGGGTTTAGCCATACCCTCATGGCATAGGTTCTTCTACCTACAAATGAAGCTTGGGCTACCCCTTCAACCCTTAACAATTCCCTTTTTACATTAATCCTTGAATAGGACTGTATAAAAGTTTCATTATAGGGTGAGTTTTCACCTTCGGCGATAATATTGATGGTCATGATATTACCGCTTAGCCTTTTCACCACTGAGATTCCTTCTTGGATAACCTCTGGTGGGAGCTCACCAATTTCTCGGGAAATACTATTTTGTACGTTGACGGCTGCAATATCCGGATCAGTACCCGGCTTGAAAAATATATTGATACTTCCTCGGCCGGAATTGGTGGCTTTAGAGCGAATATAGGTCATGTTCTCAACCCCATTTATTGCCTCTTCCAAAGGAAGAAGCACAGACTTCGCTACTGTCTCTGCGTTTCCGCCGGGGTAGCTAACTCCCACCCGCACACTGGGGGGGGCAATGTCCGGAAACCTCGTCACCGGCAATCGCATTAAACTAATAAGCCCTGCGATAATTATTAATATCGATATAACAGAAGCCAGAACAGGCCTTTCAATGATTTTCTTAATCATAGATATAAAAGTTGGTTGTAGTTAGATTATGGCTATTAGAAAAGCTTATTGGGTAGGTACTTGTTGATAGGGTTCTATTTTCATTCCATCCTTAATTTTGTTTACCCCGGATTGAATAATAGTTGTCCCTTCTGAAATATTGTTTTCATTCAAAATGAAATTTTTCCCTGCTTTCCCATTGATTTTCACCTCTTTTCTCTCCACTATAGAATCTGCTTTTAAGATAAATACAAAGTTTTTGTCTTGAATTTTGGCAATCGACTCCTGAGGAACCATGAGCACATCCGGATGTATCTGCTCCAAAATGATTTTACCCGTATTTCCACTTCTCAATAGCTTATCCGGATTGTCAAATTTTGCTCTCAAGGTGATGGCACCGGTGTTTCGGTCTATTTGCCCCGCATCAGCATCAATCACACCTTCTTCAGAATAGATGGTTCCATCTGCCAAGATTAACTTAACATTAGGGTTCAATCGACGAGCAGTAGAATCCTCTTTCATTTTTTTATAAAAAAGATAGTTGGACTCACTCATCGCAAAATACACATAGACCTCACTGATATCAGATAAAGTGGTTACAGGCTCATCATCTCCTTTGGCGACTAAATTACCTACCCGCATAGGAATCAATCCTATATAGCCACTTACCGGAGCCTTTATTTGCGTGAATTGCATGTCGATCTGACTTGTAGCTTTCAAGGCTTCTGCTTGGGCTAGTGAAGCTTTTGCAACTTCATAATTTGATTGCGCCGTCTTCATCTGTACATCAGAAATCACTTCATGATCAATCAAAGGTTGAAGCCGTTCCATCTCTATTTTTGCGTTTTCGAGTTTTGCTTTTTCAACTTCCACTGCTGCTTGCGCATTCTTTAGTCTTTCTACATAGGGCAATGCATTGATGCTAAACAACAATTGTCCTTTCTCTACAAAATCTCCTTCATCCACATGGATTTTATCCAATAAACCCTCAACTTGGGGACGAATTTCAACGTTTACTTTCCCCTCAATGGCTCCTAGGTATTCGAATGTAGTGATAGCAGAGTCCTTCTTCACAGTGGTTACAGGCAATGAAAGTGTTTCCACTTCTACCTGCTCACCCTTACTGTCGCATGAATAATTTGCCAAAGAAATAGCTATTATTAGCGATGTCAACAAAATGTTTTCGTTGAATATTGATTTAAATAGTCTCATTATTTATATAAAATTTTAAATTCTTGTGGTTAGTGATGCTGTTTTATAACCATTTGAATGCTTAGGTTTATCTGTTAATCAAAAAGCATTCCAACAAAACCCATGATGAAAGGATTATAGTTTGTTTGATCGGTAATTGTGGGTTTCAGATATTACTTAAAAAAGAAAAAATAGCCTTAATTTCTGTTTTTAGACCGATTTTGGCTTAGGGAATAATTTTCTAAAAAGTTTTATTAATGATAAAAAAAATTAATTTTATCCAAAATTTAATTCTTAAAATAGAGGTTTAAATTTGAATTGAACTTGCTTTACATTAGCTTCTTTCAATGGAAAGAAACATAAAAAATGCGCCTCATTTCAACCCGAAATATGCAATAGCCTATCCAATACCTGCTGAAATCGATTTAAAATCAGGCATTTCATTGCTAGTAGGAGATTTTCTTGGGATTGCAAGTCTCCCTGAGAAAGCTCAGGAAATCCTTTTGCATAATCCAAATTCAATAATAGCCATCTTGAGTAATTTATGTTTTTGCCGAAACAAAAAAACACCCAGAGAGCTAATCAAAGCTTTCCGGGTGTTTTTTAAAGCCTATACCTGAATCAGGATATTGGCTGTGTATAATAGGATAATAAAATTTAGGTAAAGCTTATTTGGTAATAACCTTTACATCTTTAAACATAAATTTATTAGAACTTACACTAATTTTTTTGCCACTTTCTGTGCTAACATTTTTAAGAATAACTTTTTTGGTTATTACATTAGGGAATTGTTCTTGATAGGATTGGTCCGTTTTTTTGGAATTGAAATTTGAAAATATGGTTGGTCCTTTGTAGTCATCTGTGTGGTTGGAATCATCAATGTGTAGATTTTCAATTGTGATTTTTTCCGGCATATAAGCAGTATAGCCAAAATCATGTTGGCCGGAATATGATCCGCTGATTAATGAAGCATTGCTTTTACCACCACCATTTGGAACAAAAGTACAGTCTTTAATGATTAATTCCCCTTGCCAAGTGCTCCCATAATCGGAGCGTAGGTTTACGAGGCTTCTTCCACGAAGAGTAGAGTTTTCTACCAAAAAAGTACCGGATCCAATGGCATTGATTCCCATATGGCCCAAGGTAGAATTCCTAATCGTTGCATTGGCTACTCCTTTGTGCGCATCAAACCTAGAAAATGTGCAGTTATCGAAAAGGAGATTCTTACAATAGTTAGACCCCATTATTCCCCAATAGGTACCATCGTCGATGTCATTTGTTTGTTTACAGTTAATGAAAGAAACGTTAAGCGCATGGCCCACCAAAATGTCGTAGGTTCCCATAGATACAGGTTTTCCTACAGAGCCTATTGTTTTGTAGGTTTTATGTCCTGTCAATACAGTGTTTTTAACGGTTACATTGGCACAATTACGTATACTTAAAAAACCGCCATAAGGGGCACCATGATCGCCTTCATCAGTGACGCGGTGCTCAAGTCCATCAATTATCACATTAGAACGCCTAACGGTAATGTTACGGCTGTAGTAGTTGTATTTTGATTCAGCCTGATTGGCAATGGTGACGAAGCGTCCACCCTTTATCGTTAGGGTTTCCTTGTCAATTGGAAGTGCTGTGATTTCAGTGATATTTTCAAAGTCCCATATGATAGGAGCATCCATATCCACTTTTCCATTTTCATCCACTAAAAAAATATCCGTTTGTGCGGAGCCATTGTCTTGATTCAATCCATATCTGATATAGTGTCTTACATTGTCATTGGTGACATTGATCAGCGATGGACCGGTAAGCTTGGCTTTTATTTTCTTCTGATTTTTCTTTAAAGAAGTGATGCCTTCAAGTTTGTAAGGTTTTAAGTTGGAGTTTACAATGAATACAGAAGCTTTGATATTCTCTACATCCTTATCGTCGATGATAAAAGTAGCCGTTCCGAAATCTGTATCTGTTTGTATATAGGCAGTTCGGTCTTTGCCACCTATATAGTAACTGGCCCCATTATTGGCTTTTACGGATAAGTTTTGCTGATTGGCAAAAGCATGGGTTCCTGCAATGGCATGGATATCATCAGTTTTACCGTCGCCTTTGGCGCCAAAATCACTGTAGTGAACAAAGCCATCTTCTTTAAACTTCAAAGCATCATTCGGAGCAACATTTACATGTAGTTCCCCATTTTTTTTTACCTGAACCTGAGTTTTACCATTGTTGGATGTGAGCACCACATTTCCGAATGGCGAAGTGGTTTGGGCTTGGGAGCCAATTATACCGGTGAATACAAAAAACAAGAGGAGCAATTTTCTCATCATATGGTTATTTTATTTGGTGGATTGATCAGGAAGCCTCAATGTTATTTTCATCTGCCCTCCTGAAGTATAGTAGAAGATTAAATTTGAAACAGAACACAAACTGGTAATTTTATCTCATAAAAACAACAAACATTCTACCAGCAATACCTAGTAGAATGTTTGTTTGTGGTAACTGATTATTGCGTATTATATTGGTTTGCAAACTACTGGGATGAAGCCGGATAATGCAATGGTTCTTTCTTTGCTTGGTGAAATCACTTGAAAATCAGCCACTTTTTGCTGTTTTCTACCTTGCCTGTCTACTGTTTAGTTGCCTATTGGTAGGCAGGTCAGTTATGGCTTTCCTACTACAATTAATAATTAGGCTGATTTTCCTGTGGCAACTCCCTTTATAGCGCGTCTCACTAGGTAATCCGGTTAAGCAGGGACATAGCGACATCGAAATAACTTTAACATAGGCTGTAATTCCATACCGCCATAGTTTTACTTTTTCGGCGGATTTTTATAAGTGGTAAGATTTAAGCTCATCTAACTGTTCGGCTGCTTTATCAATTTGCTTACCACTTGCCAAGTTTATTAACCAATTCACCTTTTTATCGGTAATGTTTTTCGGATTCATGCGAATAAATATCCATACCGAAATGCTAGCTAATAATAAGGTGAAACAACTTTGAATAATGACCCATGCCAATGGGAATTCTCCGGTAAAATCAATAAATCCAATCTGTAGAAGGGTGTAAAATGGTAGCTGTAGGTACCAGTAGCGCATGTTGCTGACCAAATTCAGTTTTAGGTTCGACAATTCTTCTTGAATAGACACAACAGGACCGGAAAAATTAATTTGATTGGCCATGACCAAGTGTTTGGCATAATCAAATAGTACCTTAATATTGGTCAACAATATGGCTCCAATTGAGAACATAAAGAGAGGATTGGTAAAAGGTTGATGTTTAACTGTGTAGGACAGGATTGTTGCTAAAATTGCAATATAAATGGTTCCGAACACCAAACCTGTTACCTTCTCGGCCTTGAGCCCAAAAAGCGCTTTACGCGAACGTTGACTTACTTGATATTTTAATATTTTGGTATTCAATTGAATTACCTGTTCAATTTTACTGTTTTGAACCTTCCATAAATTTTGAATGCTTTGCTCTTCCATTTTATTTTTGATTTAATAATGTGAATTTTTCTTTTAATGTACTTTTTAATCTGTTGAGTTTTGTTGCCACATTGGATACTGTTATCCCCATGATTTCGGCGATCTCTGCATAACTTTTTTCTTCCAGATATAACAGCATCAATGCCCTGTCAAAATGTTTGAACTCACTGATGAGAGAATAAAGTTGACGGACGTTTTCATTTAGCGTTGTTTCTGCCGGAGCAGCAATCTCCACAAACCTATCATCCATCTTGGTGTTTATCGCAGCTCTTTTGCTCTCTTTTCTGTAACTGGATATGGCTACATTTAATGCGATGCGATATAGCCATGTTGAAAATTTCAAAGTTGGTTGGTAACTGGGATAAGCCTTCCAGACTTGAATAGTGATCTCCTGAATTAAGTCTTTTACCTCCTCTTCGTCACGCTTATAAGACCTGGCGACTTTGTAAAGTATGCCTTTGTTCTCAGCAAGGTGTTGTAAGAATGCATCCGAAAGCTTATTTTCTGAAACTGTCATTTGGATTACTTTTCTTAGTAATTCGTTATTTTAGTAAAATAATCACAGCATCATGGAAAAAAATCAAAAAAAATAATTTGATTCCCGAAGCTCGGCCTGAATTAGAGGGGTATACAATGCTTGCTTGCTGGCAAATAAATAGATTGAGGCTTGGGTACTGTAGATCAATAATCCCGTGGATAACCTGTTAGATGCTTGATCCCGAATTAGTCTATAGCTCTTCTCTTGGGTGCTAAAATCACTTCAGAATCAGCCATTTCGTCGTTGCTTGGAGATTTAAGCATCGCATCGCTATACTAAAATCTCCAAATAGCCTGATATGAAGCCGTTGCAAACCTTTCCCAAAACACGTAAATCTTATCGCATAATCCAGGTTAAAAAATTGATGGGGCTTAATAGCAAGGGGGGTAAAAAATTGGGCAAAAAAATAGGTGAATTTTACTTCACCTATATCTAGCCTTTAAATGCAAAAGCTTATAATTGATTTTGATGACTAAGAGATTGGAATGCCTTGGCGGTATACTGAAGTGAACGAAGCCTTTTTTCATGATCAAAAACATTGGTGGTAACCATTACTTCATCTAAGTCATGTCTTTCTATAAAGGATGCTAACGCTTTGCTGACCTTTTCATAACTGCCTATAAAAGCATATTGCGTCATTTGTTTGATGGCTGCTTCCTCCTGCGGGCTCCATATCTCATCCATGTTTTTTACAAGTGGAGAAAGAGGGTAGGACCTTCCTCTGATAATCCCTAAAGCCATTTGGTAAAAGGATGTAGCCAGATAAGCTGCTTCTTCATCCGTATCTGCTACAACTATATTCAAACAGGCTACCAAATAAGGAAGGCTGCTTTGTGTGGATGCTTTGAAGTTCTGTTTGTAATAAGTACTTGCCTGGCTAAAGTAAGTAGGTGCAAAGTGACTTGCGAAAACGTAAGGAAGTCCTTTTTTTGCGGCGAGCACAGCACTGTCCATGCTTGAACCCAAAAGGTAAATCGGCACATCGAGCCCTTCCGCAGGATAAGCTCGAACAGGGGCATCTAGGTTTTCCTCAGAAAATAACAATTGTAATTCCTCCAAATCTTGGGGGAATTCCTGAACCGTTTCTAATTTGCCTCTTCTTAGAACTGAAGCCGTTTTTTGATCAGTTCCAGGAGCTCGGCCCAGACCCAGATCAATCCTGCCCGGGTAAAGCGTCTCCAAAGTGCCAATTTGTTCGGCCACCATTAATGGACTGTGATTGGGTAACATTATACCTCCGGAACCCACCCTAATAGATTTCGTTCCTCCTGCAATATGCCCCATTAATACGGTGGGTGCTGAACTTCCCACGTAGGGCATATTGTGGTGTTCTGCTAACCAAAATCGTTTGTATCCCCAAGATTCTGCGTGCCTGGCTATATCCAAAGATCTTTTATAGGCATCGGCAGCATCATGTCCTTCTTTCAGTATGGCTAAATCTAAAATTGAGTATTTCATAGTAATTTATATTGAATCTAAAACCTTTGAAATAGTTTTTAAGTTCCTCAAAAGGAGAGCTGGTTTGGTGAGCTAAATATGGGAAAATAGATGGTGTTAAAGGGGTAAATAAAAGCCTCACCATAGCTGAGCTAAGGTGAGGCTAAACTGTAAACCTGAAAAGCCTATGGGGGCAGTTTAGTTATTTACGGACTTATTTTCAATCCATCTTAGGGTAATCGGTATAGCCCTTTTCACCGGGGGTATAAAAAGTGGACTCGTCCCAATCTGCTAATGCTGCATATTTTTCAAACCTCTCGGGCAAATCCGGGTTGGAAATAAACAATTTCCCGTAGGCGACCGCGTCTGCCAATCCTTCAAGGATAAAATTGTTTCCTTTTTGTTGATCAAATCCAGCATTGATAATTAACTTTCCTTTGTAGGTAGGGCGATAGCGTTTGGCAATGTCCGTTTCTGCGTAGGGAATGTCGGAAACATCATTAAATGGTTCTGAAAGATGAAGGTATGCCAAATTATACTTGTTGAGGTTTTCTATGATATAATCAAATGTAGGAATACTTTCTTCGTCCATGGTCATTCCAAAAATCCCATTTAAGGATGGGTTTAGCCTTAGTCCAATTCTGTTTTCAGGAATCACCTCTTTAATTGCATCGATGATTTCAAACAAAATTTTGGCTCTATTGGCGATACTTCCTCCATATTCATCTAATCTTACATTGGATGTTCGACTAAAGAATTGATGCAATAGATACCCATTGGAACTGTGGATTTCTACTCCATCAAAGCCCGCTTCCCAAGCATTTTTTGCACCATTCTTAAAGTCTGCTATTGTTTGTTTGATTTCCGGTAGGGTCATTTCCTTAGGGGTGACCGTGTCCTTAAATCCCTTGGGTGTAAAGGACTTCGCTTTGGGATTAATGGCAGAAGGGGCCAGAGGTAAATTTCCTTCATGGAAATCGGGATGAGAGATTCTGCCCACATGCCATAACTGCAAAAATATTTTACCTCCTTCTTCATGAACAGCCTTCGTTACTTTTTTCCAACCTGCTACTTGGGCTTTGGTATGGATACCGGGGGTGTTGATATAACCTACTGCCCTTTCCGAAATTTGGGAACCTTCAGTTATAATCAACCCTGCTGAAGCCCTTTGCCTGTAATATTCAGCATGTAAATCGGTGGGCGCTTTATCCAGATTGTCTGCCCGGCTTCTTGTCATAGGGGCCATTACAAGGCGGTTGGTCAATGTTAAATCTCCTATGGTAAGGGATTCTAAAAGTGGTTGCTTTTGCATATTTGTTATTTTTTGTTGATCTTTTGATAAGCTTTCATTATTAAACCAACTGAGAAATCAATAAAAGGTTGGTTGAATGAATTAATTATTGATGCTGCAATTTCTGATCCATTCTTAAACCTGAAATATGCAGTAGACCTACTGTTACGTACTAGAATCTCCAAACAGCCTGATTTTCTTGGAATGGCAAATTTTCCGGTTAACACATGGATTCCAACTGCATAATCCGGGTAGAAAATTGTAAACATACTAGTCCGGGAACGCCAAAATCAGCTCTATAGTTTTGCCAAGGATATAAAATTTAGGCAAAGTTTGGTTTGGTTACCATTTGCGCATAACGCTTAATTTCTGTGTTAAGGAAAGTAAATAGATGTAATTTTCTGTTTAAGTTGATTATGGAATAGCAACCATCATTTATTGTGTGGGGTAAAAAAATAAATTGCAGTCAATAAAATAAGCAATAAAAAAACCGACTCCCTGTCATAGACAAGAAGTCGGTAAATATCAAAAAACTAGACTAAGTTTTTACTGAGAAATTTTCTCAGCAACCCAGTTTTTAGCGTTTATAAAGGCATTGATCCAAGGGCTAACCTCCTCATTCTGTAAGTCTTCAGGGTAATATGGCCAGTTCCAAGGGGCAATTGCCCTTTCAATATGTGGCATGATTGCCAGGTGGCGGCCATCTTTTGACAACAAACCTGCAACATTATGGTCTGATCCGTTGGGATTTCCGGGGTATGCGCTGTAAGAATACTCCATACCAAAATTGTAACTTTCTTTTTCTTCCGGAAGGTAGAATTTACCTTCTCCATGTGCTACCCATACCCCTAGTCTTAAACCGGACAAGGAGCCAAACATTACAGAATCATTCTCAGGAATGTTCACATTCACAAATGACGACTCAAACTTATGACTGTCGTTGTGAAGCATTTTGGTTTTTTGTTCATGCTCAGGATTGATCAGGTTCAATTCAACCATTAGCTGACATCCATTACAAACACCTAAACTCAATGTGTCTTTTCTGGCGTAAAAATTATCCAAAGCATTTTTAGCTTTCTCATTGTAAAGAAAAGCTCCGGCCCATCCTTTGGCTGAACCTAAAACGTCAGAATTTGAGAAGCCACCCACAAAGACGATCATGTTTACATCTTCAAGGTTCTCTCTACCTGAGATCAGGTCAGTCATGTGGATGTCTTTGACATCAAATCCGGCCAACCACAAGGAATAAGCCATCTCTCTATCTCCATTGACTCCTTTTTCACGAATAATCGCTGCTTTGGCACCCGTGGTTGTTTTCCTATTGGGGTCCAAATTCAATGCTTCGTAAGTCCCTTTCCATTGCTCAGGAAAGGTATAGTTCAAAGGTTGATTTTTATAATTGTCAAATCGATCCTTGGCCAGTTCCATTCCTGACTGTTGTTGATCCAACAAATAGGAGGATTTGTACCAAATATCTCTCAATACTGATACTTCCCAAGACTTATTCAAACCATCAATGTGAATGGTGCCTGAAGCATTTACAGTTGCAATTTCCACAGCAGACACCCCTTGTGAATTCAATAATGAAGAGACATCGTCCGCATCCTTTACCTGAATGACCAAGCCCGGGTTTTCTGCAAATAAGGCTTTGATCAAATCTTTTTCCTTAAGATTTGAAGTATGAATATCTAAGCCCGTATTCTGGTCAGGGAAACACATTTCCAATAAGGTAGTGATCAAACCGCCGGATGAAATGTCATGACCAGCTAGTACTTTGTTTTGTTTGATAAGGCCCTGAATGGTTGCAAAGGCACTTTTAAAATAGGCTGCATCCTTTATGTTCGGTACTTCGTTACCAATTTTATTTAGTGATTGGGCAAAGGAGCTGCCTCCCAATTTTGCTTCATCCTTAGACAAATCTATGTATAGCAATGTTGATTCAGGGCTAGCCTTCAAGCTAGGAGAAATAACATTGTTAATGTCCGAACATTCTCCAACAGTGGAAATGATAACCGTTCCGGGGGATTTTACCGTTTGACCACTTGGGTATTTCTGGGTCATGGATAAGGAGTCTTTTCCCGTAGGAATGTTTATCCCCAAAGCGATAGCAAAATCACTAGTGGATTCAACTGCCCTGTATAACCTGTCGTTTTCCCCTTCGTTTTTGGCTGGCCACATCCAGTTGGCACTTAGGGACACTCCTTTAAGTCCATCGGTTAGCGGAGCCCATATTAAGTTGGTAAGTGCTTCTGCTATTGCCAATCTAGATCCCGCTTCAGGACTTACTAAAGCGGCTATAGGAGAATGTCCGATTGAAGTAGCTATTCCTTTATTTCCCGAATAATCCATGGCCATCACTGCCACATTATTTAGCGGGAGTTGAAGTGATCCGGTCGTTTGTTGCTTGGCTACCCTACCGGTAACCGACCTATCTACTTTGTTGGTGAGCCAGTCTTTGCAAGCCACTGCTTCTAATTGCAGTACATTGGTCAAATATTGCTCAAAATCCTGAACTTTGTATTCAGGTGCTGTGAAATTTTGCTTGGCCTTTTTGTCCACCAAAACAGTTTTTGGGGAAGAACCAAACATATGATTCAAACTCCAGTCTACCGGTTTTTCACCGGTTTGTGTATTCTCAAACTTAAATTGCATGTCCCCGGTCGTCTGGCCAATATTATAAAATGGCGCTCTTTCACGGTCTGCAATCTTCTTTATCTTTGCGAGATGGCTATCCTTAACCACCAATCCCATTCTTTCTTGGGATTCATTTCCAATGATTTCTTTGGCAGAAAGTGTGGGGTCCCCAACGGGCAATTTTTCCAAATTAATGGTTCCACCAGTATTCT
Source organism: Cyclobacterium sp. 1_MG-2023 (assembly GCF_030546805.1). GTDB lineage: Bacteria > Bacteroidota > Bacteroidia > Cytophagales > Cyclobacteriaceae > Cyclobacterium. The sequence continues at coordinate 231,800 of NZ_JAUOPC010000004.1, forward strand.
CCACCAACTCTGAAAGGCAGTTTAGGTGGCCACCTGCGCCATGGTCATGGATAGAAATAATGGGGTTGTCGTCACTTTCAGCCAATGCCCTGATGACATTTGATACTCTTTTCTGCATCTCAGGATTTGATCGCTGAATAGCATTCATCTCCAAAGAAAGGCTTAATTCACCGGTGTTTAGCGAGGAAACTGCAGATCCTCCCATGCCAATTCTGTAATTGTCTCCGCCCATCAGAACAATACGATCCCCTTTTTCAGGATTGTTTTTATGGCTATAAGGTGCTGCTGTAAACCCAACTCCTCCAGCCTGCATAATGACTTTATCGAAACCCCAATCCAGCTCTCCTTCTTTGTGCTCAAAAGTCATCAGACTTCCACAAATGATAGGCTGGCCAAATTTATTTCCAAAATCGCTGGCACCGTTTGAAGCTTTGATAAGGATGTCCATTGGGGATTGGTAGAGCCATTTTCGTTCTTCAAGGTCCTTTTCCCAACTTCTTCCAGCTTCTGACCTCGGGTATGAAGTCATATATACCGCTGTTCCGGCCAAAGGGATTGAGGCGGTACCACCTGCCATCCTGTCTCTAATTTCTCCACCTGAGCCTGTAGCAGCACCATTAAAAGGCTCTACTGTTGTAGGGAAGTTATGGGTTTCGGCTTTCAATGAAAGGACGGTATCTATTTCTTTAATCTCAAAAAAATCTGCCTTTTCTGAAGATTTTGGCGCAAACTGAAGCGCCCTAGGTCCTTTAACGAAAGCAACGTTATCACTATAGGCAGAAACGATCCCATTTTTATTGGCCTTTGAGGTTGCCTTGATCAACTGAAACAAGGTCATGGGTTTTTCCTCTCCATCCAGTATAAAAGTGCCATTAAAGATCTTGTGCCTACAATGTTCTGAATTTACTTGACTGAAACCAAAAACTTCACTATCCGTTAATGGTCGCTCCAAAGATTGACGAACCCCTTCTAAATAAGCTACTTCTTCTTTACTTAATGCCAGGCCTTCTTTCTCATTGTAGGTGTGGATATCCTCAATATATTGTATAGGATCCGGGGTTTTAGCAATTGCAAAAACCTCTTGGTCAAGTCCTTTGTACTTTCGCTGAAGCATAGGGTCGAAAGAACTACCTTCAATCCACGGGTAGAAGGCCTCGATCCTAAGAATCCCTTTTATTCCCATATTTTGGCTTATTTCAACCGCATTGGTAGACCAAGGGGTAATCATTTCCTTTCTTGGACCAATAAACTCGCCGGGAATTTTAAGGTCTTCCAAATGGACAGCACCTCCAAATAGCCAGTTTAATTTCTCAAGCTCATTGTTTTTGTACGCTTCAGTGGTTTCCAAAGCGTAAATGGTCTTCTCCGGGGATTGAAAAAACAAAATCTTCATAAAGGGATCGATAGCTTTTTTTGAATGGGCAAATGTACAAAATTGGTTTTAAAATTTCGCAGTGCAGGTGGAGTAAGAAACTGATTAGCCAGTATAACTTGAAAAAAACACGGATTGCCCCTAAGTCAAAGAAATAAAAAGGATGAAATTGCCCTTCTTGCTTCAAGTTTAAGCAGGAAGAAATCTTCAGAAACCCAATTTAATATAGCCTTTTTGCAAAAAATAAATAGTTCCTTTGTAGAGCAAAGAAAAATGAGTGTAAAAATTATAGAAATTCTTGAAGAAACTCTGAACCTTTTGATAGTTTCTCTAGTTTATTCCCTGAGTTAATTATTAAGGGATATTTGGAAACGAGACAAAATATAATTCGAATAGCACTAGAAAATTTTTTAGTGTATGGGGTAAGAGCAGTCACTATGGATGAGATAGCCAGGATTGCGGGAATATCTAAAAAAACAATTTATGAAGAGTTCTCAAGTAAGGAAGAATTGGTTAATGCTGCCATAGAGGCAACAATAAAAGAGTACAGGTGTGATTTAGATGAGATGGAAAGCATTGATGAAAGTGCCATTGACCATTTATTGCGAATGACAAGGTATCTAAGGGAGGCATTTACCCGTATGAATCCATTGTTAATGCAAGATATTCAAAGGTTTTATCCGAAATGCTGGCTAAAAGTAAATGAATTTAAAACGGAAAAAGTACTTCAAAATATTATTATGGTATTAGAAAAAGGAAAGGAATCCGGAGATTTCCGAACGGAGATCAATTCAGAGTTATTGGCTTATATGCGAATGGACCAGATCACAAACACTTTAACTTTCAATTATTCAAAGTCGAGCTTTAGCTTACTTGATTGCCAATTGGCAGTTTTAGATCATTTTATACATGGAATTCTTACTGACCAGGGAAGGTCAAATTACTATAAAAAACTACAAACTCAGGAATTTTAACTTTATGAATTTTAAACCAATTATTCTTTCCCTAACAATTTGGCTATTGGGACATTGGTTTGCGGAGGTTCAAGCCCAGCAACCGTCTTTTTCTTTAGAAGAAAGTGTGAACTATGCGATAGAAAATAACGCAGAAGCCCAGAGCGCAAGATTAGAAATACAAGCTGCAAAAGGTTTGATCGGAGAACGAACCTCAGAGGGACTCCCTCAAATTACTACTAGGGTCAATACAACCAAAAACCTTGTAGTACCTATTACCCCATTTCCTGCTCAATTTTCGGACCCGGAAGCTCCTGAAGGTACATTTATAGGTATTCAGTTTTCACCTGTTTATTCTGCTAATTTGACAGCAACCGTGAGTCAAATGATTTTCAACGGTTCTTATTTCATTGGTCTTAAAGCTGCTAAAACGTACAAGCAATTGGTGGAGTTTGACAAGGAGTTTACTGATCTTGAAGTGATAGAAAATGTAAAGAAAGCCTATTTTTCTGTGTTGGTAAGTGAAGAACGAGAAACATTGATTCAGGCAAATTTGAATCGCTTAGACACCTTATTAAAGGAAACTGAAATTCTCTATGAAGAAGGTTTTGCCGAAAAAATTGACGTGACGAGAATAAGGGTTCAAAACAATAATATTAGAACAGAACTAAACAAGGCCAAAACTTCTACGAGTGTTAGCAAGGCCCTTTTAAAGTTGCAGATGGGCTTACCTGAGGAAGAGGAAATTGTATTGACCGATAAGCTTGATGATTTTACTCAATACCTTGAAACCCAAAGATTGTTAAATGAAGAAGGGCAACAAAGGGTTGAGGTAGATCAAATCAATATCAACTACGATTTGGCAGTCTTGGATTTAAAAAACAATCAAATCCAATACATGCCACGTTTGGATGCCAATTACACCTTCCAAAGAAATGCTTTTGGAGGGAATTTCTCAAAGCTATGGTCAGGAGATTGGTATACCGGTTCAATTTTAGGAGTTACATTAGAAATTCCAATTTTCGATGGGTTTCTCAAAAAGCATAAAATCCAGCAAAATAGGGTGCAAATGAGGCAACTCGAAGTTCAAAAAGAGTTCACCTTGCAAAACATCCAACTGGAAAAATTTCAGGCCAAACAGAATTTGATCAACAGCTTACAAGAATTGGAAGTGCAAAAAGAAAACAGGGATTTGGCGCTGGAGGTTTTCAATATGGCGAAAATAAAATACCAGGAAGGGGTTGGGTCTAACCTTGAGGTAGTGGAAGCAGATGCCACACTCAAAGAGGCGGAGACCAATTATTTTTCTGCACTTTATGATACATTTATCGCAAGAGTAGATTTAGAGAAAGCATTGGGAATATTAAAATAAGAAAAGGATTATACATGTTTATGAAAAATACATTTAAGTTTTTAACCCTATCCCTTGCGCTGGGAATGTTTTCTTGCGCTCAGCAAGAAGAAGATGATCTTTCTTCCAAAAAAAGCCAATTGGAAGAATTCAAATCTGAATCAGCAGCCTTAAAAGTTAAGATCGAAGAATTGGAGGAAGAGATTTCTTCTTTGGATCCGGAATTTCGGAAAAATCGTAGGAAATCAGTATTGGTAACCACCGTAAAACCCGAAGTAGGTAAATTTGAACATTATGTGGAAGTGACCGGTTCTGTACTTTCCAAAAAGAATGTAAACATCAGTGCAGAAGTTTCAGGAAGGGTAGAAGAGATTGTTACACGGGAAGGCATGTCTGTAAGAAAAGGCCAAGTGATCGCCAGAATAGATGCAGAGTCCATAGAAAGAAATTTGGATGAAATCAATACCCAGCTTGAACTAGCCAGAACAATTTTTGAAAAACAAGAAAGACTTTGGAATCAAAAAATAGGTACTGAAATTCAATATTTAGAGGCTAAAAACAGGAAAGAAACCCTTGAGAAAAACCTTGCTTCTATTGAACTTCAAAAGGATAGAACTACCATTACTGCCCCATTTAATGGAACAGTAGAAGAACTTACTGTAAGGGTAGGGGAATTGGTGCAGCCAGGTTCTCCTGTAGTTAATTTTGTCGGAGAGGATGATTTATTTATTGAGGGAGATATCTCAGAAAGATTTGTCGGAATTTTGAATAAAGGTGATTCTGTAAGTATTTACTTCCCTTCTATAGACAAGAATATTAATACCAAAGTAACTGCGATTGGGGCAATTATTAATCCGGATAACAGAACATTTAAAGTAGAGGTTTTTCTGCCTAAAGTTGAAAACGTAAAGCCAAATATGATTTCGGTTTTAAATATTCAGGATTATAATGTTGATGAGGCGGTAACAGTTCCTACTTACCTCATTCTTAAAGACAATAAAGGAAGTTATGTTTTTGTGGTTGAAAAAGGCGTTGCACACAAAAAATATGTGGAAAGAGGATTGACCTATGAAGGACATACTGAAATCACTAAAGGTTTAGATGGTTCGGAAACTCTTATTGATAAAGGTTTTAGGGAAGTAGGAGATAATTTTAATGTAAAAATCTCATCTTAATTGTAATATGGCTTCAGAAGAAAACAAGAAAAAAGGAGTAATCAGAGAATTTGGGATTTCCTCACTGTCGGTTGATAACAGGACCAGTGTGGTAATTCTTACGTTGATTATTACCTTCCTAGGGATGTTTGCCTACAGGACCATGCCTAAAGAAAGTTTTCCGGAAATAGTGATTCCTACGGTTTATGTAGGTACAGCTTATCCCGGGAACTCACCCGTAGACATGGAAAACCTGATTTCCAGACCCATAGAAAAAGAGTTGAAATCCATTAATAACTTAAAAGATGTAAGCTCCACTTCCATCCAGGATTTTTCATCAATCGTGGTTGAGTTTAATCCCAATGTGGAAATATCCAAGGCCATACAGGATGTTAAAGATGCTGTAGATAAAGCAAAAAGTGAGCTGCCGAATGATTTGGACAGGGATCCGGATGTATTGGAGGTCAACACTTCAGAGTTTCCAATAATGAATGTAAATATTTCAGGAAACTATACAGAGCAAGAGCTTAAGACCTATGGTGAGTATTTGGAAGATGAGATCGAAAAATTAACAGAAATATCCAGTGCTGACTTGAGTGGAACGATTGAACGTGAAATTCGGATCAATGCAGATCTCTATAAAATGGAAGCTTTAGGGGTTACTTTTTCCGATATCTCAAGTGCAGTTTCTGACGAGAATGTTACCATTTCCGGTGGTAATATATTATCAGGTGATTACCGAAGGACATTAAGAATAGATGGTGAATTTGACAAACCTATAGAAATAGAAGATGTAATTGTCAAAACTGAGAATAACAATATTGTTTACCTTAGAGATGTAGCCGAAGTAGAAGATACTTATAAGGAAAGAGAAAGTTTTGCTAGAAGTAAGAAGTTACCTGTAGTTACAATTAATGTGATCAAAAGAAGTGGCGAAAACCTATTGGACGCTTCTGATAAAATTAAGGCCCTTATTGAGGAAGTGAAAATTAATAAGTTCCCTGAGGATTTGGAAGTAACCATTACAAATGATCAATCCAAAGCTACCCGTTCTCAGGTGGATAATTTAGAAAACAGTATCATTTCGGGTGTTATCCTTGTGGTTTTGGTATTGATGTTTTTTCTTGGATTTAGAAATGCCCTTTTTGTGGGGATTGCCATTCCATTGTCCATGTTCATATCCTTTTTAGTGCTTAACTCCTTGGGAGTGACACTAAACTTAATGGTATTGTTCTCTTTAATACTTGCCTTGGGCATGTTGGTAGATAACGGTATTGTGGTCGTAGAAAATGTTTATAGATTGATGCAGGAGGGTAAGTCTGCAGTCAGGGCGGCTAAAGAGGGTGTTGGTGAAGTGGCTTGGCCTATAATTACTTCTACTGCTACCACACTTGCGGCTTTTCTTCCTTTAGCATTTTGGGATAGTATTATCGGGGAGTTTATGAAATACCTTCCCATTACTCTTATTATAGTATTGTCTTCTTCCTTGTTTGTAGCGCTTGTAATCAATCCTGTATTGACAGCACTTTTCATGAAGGTTCAGGATGTCGACAAGAAAAAGCCTGTTCAACGACCAATGATAGTTGCCGCTGTCTTGACCTTTCTGGCCATAATATGTTATTTTATCACTTGGATAGCTTTTGGGAACTTACTTTTCCTCGCTGCAATTTTAATCATTTTCAATGTTTTCTTTCTGAGAAGAGCTATCAAGTGGTTCCAGAATGTGTTTTTGGTGCAATTGGAAGACATGTACGAAAAGACATTGTATTTCGCATTAAAGGGGTTTTGGCCTTATCTCTTGTTTGGGGGGACCTTTATTCTTTTGGTAATGTCATTGATGTTACTTTATGTGAGTGCTCCGAAAACATTGTTTTTCCCGGACAATCAACCGGCCTTGATAAATATCTATATAGAAAAACCAATTGGAACGGATATTACTTCTACCAACAGTTTTGTGGAAGAGTTTGAAGATGATCTGTATGCTCTACTTGAGCCATATGATGAAATCATAGAGTCTGTAATAACCCAAATTGGAGAAGGAACCGGAGATCCTATGGAAGGACCTAGTCAGGCATCAACTCCTCATAAGGCCAAAGTGACGATTGGTTTTGAAGAGTATCAATTCAGAGAAGGGATCAATACCAATGAGATCATGGAGAAGATTAGGGAATTGGCCGAAGGGTATCCAGGTGTATTGATGACCGTGGGCAAGCAACAAAATGGACCTCCTGTTGGTAAACCTATTAATATTGAAGTTACAGGAGAAAACTTTGAACAACTTATTACCTATGTGAATTCAGTCAGAGAACATATCAATGAGTCAGGGATCCAAGGTATAGAGGAGTTGAAGTCTGATTTGGAGCTAGGAAACCCTGAGTTGATTTTAAACATAGACAGGGAAAAATCCAGACGTTTTGGATTGTCTACAGCCACTATCGCCAATGAATTGAGGACCGCCCTTTTCGGCTTGGAAGTTTCTAAATTTAAGGAAGGGGAAGATGATTACCCTATTCAGCTAAGATTAGCGGATAAATTCAGGTATGATATCAATGCTTTACTTAACAAGAAAATTAGCTTTAGAGATAAGTTTGGAAATAAAAAGGAAATACCGATTTCTTCTGTTGCTAGCTTGGAATACAGTTCTACCTATGGTTCTGTCAAAAGGAAAGACTTGGAGAGGGTTATTACTTTATTTTCAAACGTAAATGATGGGTACAATGCCACAGAAATTAACAACCAAATCAAGCGGTTGTTGCAGGATTTTGAAGTACCGGAGGGAATCAATATTAGCTTTACCGGTGAGCAAGAAGAACAAGCTAAATCGGCTGAATTTTTGACAAGAGCACTATTGATCTCGGTTTCTTTAATATTCCTTATTATAGTTGCGCAATTCAACTCCATTACCACTCCATTTATTATTATGGCTTCGGTAATTCTAAGTACAATTGGAGTGTTTTTAGGCTTGGTGATTTTTAATATGGACTTTGTGGTAATCATGACAGGAATAGGGATAATATCCTTGGCTGGTGTGGTGGTAAACAATGCCATTGTATTGATCGATTATACAGACCTTATCAGGTCAAGAAAACGTGACGAGCTTAATATTTCTGAAGATCAAAACCTTTCCAAAGAAGACCTTTTAGACAGTATAGTAAAAGGTGGGAAAACCAGACTTAGACCAGTGTTATTAACCGCTGTAACCACGGTGTTAGGCCTGATTCCACTGGCCATAGGTATGAATATTGATTTTTATGGATTGCTGTCTTCATTTGAGCCCAAGTTCTATATTGGGGGTGATAATGCAGACTTCTGGGGACCAATGGCATGGACAGTAATATTTGGCCTAACCTTTGCGACCTTTTTAACGTTAGTAGTAGTACCTGTCATGTATTTATTGGCAGATAAATTAAATATGGCTGTTCGAAAGAACAGTTGATTAGATTTAATTAAAGGTTGGTGGTTTTTTTAAGTGTTCAAACCTCCGGGATAATGTCCCGGAGGTTTTTATTTTTTTCCTAAAAAAATATGGCTTATTTATTTTCCGGCCTGACCATAATAGGCCCCTTTCCCATGCTTTCGTTCATAATGCTTTTTTATTAAGGCATCTTTAAGTCTTGGGGCCATGGGGTTGATCTGTAGGGTCAAATAGGCCATCCGCGCAATTTCTTCTAGTACCTTGCTGTTGTAGACTGCTTTTTGGGCATTCTTCCCCCATGTAAATGGGCCGTGGTTTCCAATAAGAATCATTTCTACCTCTTCATAGGAAATCTCTTTCTCTTCAAAGCAGTCTAATATTTGCTGTCCGGTCATGTGTTCATAGTCTCCGGAAATATTAGTATCACTCATGGGAGGGGCACAGGGTATATCGCTGGTATTATGATCAGCATGTGTGGTCCCAAATAATGGGATATCCATCTGGGCTTGAGCCCAAGATACGGCATAACAGGAGTGGGTATGGCATATTCCACCAATATTCTGCCACTGCTTGTATAAGAAAGCATGGGTTTTGGTGTCTGAAGACGGTCTCATTTTTCCTTCCACCACATTGTTGTCAAAATCTACAACAACAATGTCTTTAGGGCTTAATGCCTCATAAGGAACGCCGCTTGGTTTGATGGCAAATACTCCGTTTTCTCTGTCCACAGCACTTACATTTCCAAAGGTATAGACCACCAAATCTAGCTTGGGCAATTCCATATTTGCTTCGTAACAATTGTTTTTCAGTTCTTCGTATTTACTCATGGTATTCAAAGGCTTTGATTAATTACATTAGGTTTATGAAGATTTAGGAGCTGATGTCCAATTCTCTTTTTATATTTAGCATATTGCCTAGTTTATAACAAGCCCTGTCTATTCCGAACAATCTGAATAGCCGGCCTTGCTTCAATGTAGCAAATATGTAGAAAGGAAAATTAGCATTTAATTTTTAAATGAATTTTCTCTAAGATTAAAAGATAAATAAGTAAAAAACATATGCAGCTTAAAAATAATGAGCTTTGGTTGGTTACCGGTAGCCAACATTTGTATGGACAGGATATTTTAAAGGAAGTGTCTTCACATTCTGAAGTCATTTGCAAGCATTTGAATGCTTCCAATAAAATCGCGGTTACCATTGTCTTTAAGTCGCTGGTGACCACTCAAGACGAAATCTCACAGGTTTTTTTAGCGGCCAATAAAGCCGAAAATTGCATAGGAGTGATGGCATGGATGCATACTTTTTCACCTGCCAAAATGTGGATCAATGGCTTAAGGTTGCTTGACAAACCACTCTTGCACTTGCATACCCAATATGGAGAAAACATCCCATGGGATAGCATAGATATGGACTATATGAACTTGCACCAGAGTGCACATGGAGACAGGGAATTTGGCTTTATCTGTACAAAAATGAATATACCTAGGAAAGTGGTTGTAGGTCATTGGAAAGACATTGAAGTTCACCGAGAAATAGACTATTGGAGCAGGGCTGCTTGTGGATGGAAAGACTGGCAAGGTGCTCAGTTTGTTCGATTTGGAGACAATATGCGACAAGTAGCCGTTACCGAAGGCAATAAAGTGGAGGCACAAATTAAATTTGGCTTTGGAGTTAATACCTACGGTGTGGGGGATTTGGTGGAACATATCAATGGAGTAAGTGAAGCGGAAATTGAGGAATTAATTGATGTTTACTACAATGCTTATGCCTTAACCGACCCATTGAAAAAAGGAGGGGCCAGGCATGTTTCCTTGTGGGAGGCAGCCAAGATAGAATTGGGCCTGAAAAGATTTTTAGAGGCTGGCTCTTTCAAGGGTTTTACCAATACTTTTGAAGACCTCCATGGAATGAAGCAATTGCCGGGCTTGCCAGTTCAGCGACTAATGAATGCCGGCTATAGCTATGCGGGTGAAGGGGATTGGAAAACAATGGCACTGGTTCGTGCCATGAAAGTAATGGGAGCCGGACTTCCCGGAGGAAATGCTTTTATGGAAGATTATACCTATGACTTCAAGGAACAGGGAGGACTTGTACTTGGTGCCCATATGCTGGAAGTTGATGAATGCCTTGCAGCAGGACCTATTCGCTGTGAAGTCCACCCTTTGGGGATTGGTGGAAAAGAAGACCCCGTTAGGCTTGTTTTTGATGCGGCAGCCGGGCCTGCCCTTAATGCTTCTTTAATTGATTTAGGCAGTAAGTTTAGGATGGTAGTAAATGAAGTGGAAGCCGTAAAACCACCTCATGATCTGCCTAAATTACCGGTGGCAAGAACCATGTGGCGGCCACTACCTGATTTTAAGGGAGCCTGCGGCGCTTGGATTTTGTCCGGTGGAGCACACCATACTTGTTTTAGTCAGAATCTGAATGTGCAGGTTTTGGAAGATTTCTGCGAAATGGCCCAAATAGAATGCGTAATAATTAATGAGCATACCAACATCAAAACATTTAAAACCTATTTGAAAAGTTTTGACTAATCCGGTAATTAAAGAGGCTTAGCATTACTTAAAGAAAGACAGTCGGAGGAAAATGAAAAAAATGCTCCGGCTGTTTTTCTAAGGAATAGGATCGTAAGTATTTATTTTTCAGCAGGTAAAATAATTAGTGGGGTATTGCCGTCGTGGATCAAATCATTGATAAAAAACCTTCTAAATAGTTTGTCATTAAGATGTCTAGAACCTTTTTGAAGAATAATAAAGTCATCCAGACATTGGCTAAACCTTTGTTTAATTTCTGCAAAGGCATCTGTATTTTCATAAATACTGATTTTATAGGAATAGGCATCGCCAATCTTTGATTGAAGGTATTCCAAGTACATTTTGCTAGGTTCTAGTTCTGCGTTGTCCTCTATTATGGTCAATAACTCAATTTCATTGATTTTTTTACCCACGGTATTTAAAACAACCTCTAGTGCAGATTCATTAAGAGGATATTTTTCTTGACAGGATAAAACAAGTGTTTTAGGGATAGCGAAATCTATGCTTTGGGGAAGTGCTATTACCGTCTGATTGAGTTGATTAATTATGGTGGTAGCAGTACTCCCAATCAATATTCTCTTTAAAAAGCCTGTGCCTTTCAAACCCAATAGTAATAGGTCATCAGGTTTTAGAAAACCTTGTAAGAAATGGATAAGTTGATGGGGAACAGCCTCAAAGGTAGTTTGATTTGGAATAGGGCTAAGTTCACTATCTTTAAGAAATTGTAAATATTTTCTCTCTGCCTCAGCTTTATTAAAAGCAATAATTTTTTCACTTTCTCTGGTATTGGAAAGGGTAGGCGCTAGTCCATCCATCTTGTGCACAAATACCAAATCTAAACCATAAATTTCTTGCCAGCTGCATGCCAACCTCAATTGAGTGGGCGTGTACGGTGAAAAATCTACTAATACGATTAATCTGTTCATTTTGAGTAGAAAGTAATGAGGGAGTTATTCCTGATTTGAAGATATAAAAATCCTCCTAAAGTTAAGAAGCTTTGTGGATGTTTAATGCTTATTTCTCATTATCTATTTCCTCAGCCATGAAAATAAAAGGTCACCTGCATAAATTAAAGCAGGTGACCTTTATCAATAACTCTCTTCTGAATTATCAGAAAGCCTGATACGATATATTACCTAGGCATTTTCTACTCGAGGAGCCCAATAGGTACAATAAGCATCTGCGTTTACAGGCCCTTTAAATAATTGGCAGCCTCCACATTTACGCTTTTTTGTAGGTGGAAGGTACAATTGGCAGTTGTCACATTTATCCCCTTCTAACGGGGATTTTTCTTCATAACCTAAACTTTTCCTTTTAGCAATTTCTTCTTCACTGAGCCCTGTTAAGTCCCCACAGTCTTTGATGTTTTCCAATTTGTACTCCTCTTGTGGTTTGCCACATTGGCTGAGGAAAAGTACTGCTCCTGTTGAGGCAATAAGGGTTTTTATTGATTTTCTTCTATTCATACTAGTGGGAGTGCTTTTATTATTATAGATGAATCGGGAGACAGGTAAATACAGGCTGCAAACCCTATTCAATTTGAATACTTTTTAGTAAAACTATTCCGACTTGGTTCGGATTCCTTTTTCAACAAGAATATGATCTACTTCTTTAAGGTAGGCTTCTTTCCAGTCTTCTTTTTGCTCTGAAAATTGATAATCAGATTCCAGCACTTTTAAAATGGCCTCACCTGAGCCTGCATTGGAACTTAATATACCTAAGCGGAACCATTTGTTTTCTCCTTTTTCAACCAAGGCTTTGGCCAGTTGTTTAATAGTGAAATCATCTTCATAGTTACCTAAGCTAAGTATTGCTTGCAGGGAAACGATAGGCGATTCGTCATTGATCATTGCAGCAATGTCTTTCTTTAAGGCAGGAAATGCTTCAGCAAGCATTAACGCATTCTTCCTAATGCCGTAGTATTCACTTTTTAATGCCTCTTTGACTAAGTCTACTTCCAATGCATCCATTGACTGCAACAAATACAATGCGTGCAGTTGGGCATTGGGGTCTTCATTTGAAGCAAGTGTTTTTAGTAATGGGATGTATTCAGCTTTTGGGTTTTCCAATATAATTCTTTGGGCAGTTGTTCTCCACCAACCATTTTTGTTAGCCAAATGAGAAACAAGGGTCTCTGGATCCATCACAGTAAAGTCCTGAACTTCCATGGTAGAAACGCCTGATTTAGGTACAATTTTATAAATTCTACCCCGGTCCATACCATTCATAAAATCCATGTCTTCTTTCAAGTCATCAGGAATAGATACCGGTGTTTCAATGTGTTGTCGGTAGAAGTCTACCATATATAGTGCACCGTCAGGTCCCACCGTAAAGCCAACAGGTCTGAACCAAGGATCTGTAGAAGCAAGGAATTCTTTGTCTTGCTCTTCAGAAGCTCTTTTGGCCACAAGGGTAGGGCTGTATTTATCTTCTACAATAATGTCCCGATGAACCAAATTTCCGGCAACTTCCCCAGTAAAGATATTGCCATTAAAGCCTTCCGGAAAGTTACCTCCATCGTAAACTGTACCACCTGAAGCACCTGTAAAATGGTCTTCAGCATATTCTACACGGTTGAGTTCTTGTTCTTGGTATTGAATATTTCTCCTTCTTGTACGCTCAGCTCTCCAGTAGGGCGGAGGGGTCAATTGAAACATTTCCAGCTCATGGTCTGAAATATTATGATTAACCGAGCTATTGGATAATTTCCCATGTCTTTCCAAGTACCTGTTAGGAATTACTGTTTGTTGGAGATGAAGGGTGTTTTGGGTGAAAAATTTATTTCCCCAATCATCAAATGTTTGACCAAATTGTGCCGTACCGCTCTCTTTCTCAAACAATTCTTTGTCCAATCGAAACCTAAAATCAGCTCCTCTGAGTTGTAATGGACCTTCTGCCGGTGCGTCTTTGTAGGTGACATCACTTCTCTGTCCATTGTTAGCTGCATAGATCCAATTGTCTATACCCAATCGAAGATTGGTGATTTGGGCTTCAGAATTATTCTCGAAAAAACCACTGAAAACAGAGGTCTTGGAATCAGCTACCCCATCATTGTCAGTGTCTTTCAGGAAATAAATATGAGGTGCTGCGGTTACCAAAAGCCCTCCTTTCCAAGGCATTAAATTGGTTGCATCAGCCAAGCCTTCTGCAAATACAGTGGAGGCATCGACCAGACCATCACCATCAGTATCTTCTAATCTTTTGATGACACCCTTTCCTTTCCCTTCTTCAGGTTTATAAGGGTAGTCGGGCATTTCTACAGCATAGGCTACACCTTTTTCATCAAAAACCACATTTACAGGGTCTTGGATATGGGGTTCTGCAGCGAATAGTTTCACTTCAAAATTTTCATGAATATTAAAAGTTGCAATGCTTTCTTCTGGACTGAGTGCTTCAGCATATTTGTCATCTTTACAGGAGTAGAACCCCACCAGTACTAAGATTGAAAATAAAATATGGGTAACGTTACCTTTCATAATTTTAACTAATGATTGACGGATTAATGGACTAATATCTAATATTTCTTGAAAGAAATGAAATTTTTTACTTTTCAATTGGATAAGTGCCTTTGTTTTTTATTTAAAAGGAGAATGAAGGTGATCATTTTTCAAATTCCAGTTTCTTTAGAGGGGTAAAACCAAAAACATTGTCTAAAAAAGCATAGGCTTCTTTTCTTGTATTTTCAGGAAAATCATGATCGGCTTTTGGATATTTGACCAGTAAATTGTCGGGGTAACCCAACCAATTGTACACAGGTTGAATTTCAGCTATACCGGCTTTAACACCTTTCACTGAAAAGTTGCTATCATTTAGAGGTGCATTGGTGAAAACAGGTCTTGGGGCTATGGATGCAATTATCTGGGTAAAGTCAAAAGGCAGTTTGGCTTCCGGTAATAATTTTTTAATGGCCGGCATGTACCTGTCTTGGGCCCAAGGTCCTAATCTTCCGCCATAAATTTTTATTCCTGCTTCCCCAATATCGTAATAGTCAAATGGTGTCCAACCACAACTTGTAACCACGGCTTTGATTCTTTGGTCATGGGCCGCTACAAATAAGGCATTATGGCCTCCTAAGGAATGACCGATAACCCCTATACGATCCGGGTCTACCTGTGCCATATTGGTAAGCACATCCACAGATCGCATGTGATTCCATACTGCCAATAAGGTGCCGGATTCAAAGCCATCTTTAGAAAAATCATGGTCTTTTTGTTCACCGAAACTTGGGTAATCCGGAGCAATGACCACATAACCCCTCTGTGCCAATTCCTTGGCAAGCCCTCGGTTTTTCCGAGGCCCTTGATCATCAACTATTTTTTTACCTAAATCCCCTGTACTGTGGAGAACAAGCATGGCCGGTGCTTTTGCCTTAATGGTATGAGGTATATAGAGAAAGGCAGTCACTTCGTTCCGCTCATCACTTGCGAAGGTAATGTGATGTTTGGTGTAGTTTTCAGCAACTGAAGAATCTCCATAAATTAAATCAGGATTTCCCAAGTGATCTCTTGGAGGAAGGGTTCCCATGATTGAAGCCATATTGTTTTTCCATGATACCTTTTTAGCTTCCCATTGATCCAATGTGCGCAAGGGGTTTTGACTTTCGGCTTTCAATACCATAGGACTCTTTGTTATATCGTCCGGTACTTCTCTATGAAGCATTTTTTTTATGGCTCCCATAATGATGGGTTCGGCAGCCGCAGTTACCGGACTGGTACCTACTTCATAACCGCCCTCTGAATAGGCTGAAGACGGGCCAATATAAAATGGACCGTAATCTCCATAGGCTGCCATGGTTACAAACAGGTCCTTTCTTTCGGCCTTTGCCGCCAACTGGTATTCAACAAAAAGTTCTCCGGGAAGATGAAGTATTCTTACATCGCCGATAATCAAACAGCTAATTTCTATTTTTTTTCCGAGAGCTTGCCTTTTGTACCAGGCCAATTTTTGTACATTATTGGTAAGCCATCTCGCATTTTGCGTACGCATCTCTTGGGCAATTTTCGGTAAGCTTTCCTTGGGTGGTAGCAATATCGGCTCTTGTTGCCAATAGACATCATTACTAGTGATTTTTGTTTTAACGGTATTTTCCCAAGCAGTCTCCATTCCCTTAGCCAACCTTTCCGCAAGGATTTTTCGGTTGATCTTTGCACCATCATTGTATTTCCCGGCAGTAACATTTGCTCCTGCACCATTAAAGTGAACATGCATGGCATCTGGAACAGCCAATTGACGCATGTACCTTGCAATTCCCGGGAAGTCCGGATTAGCAATTTTGGTCAGGTAATAACTTTGCGGGTGAACGGCATAATAACTAAATACGGCCAGAGGCTCCTCTTCATTCCAGAAGCTCACCAAAGAAACTTCAGGATCAATTAACCCTTCCGGGAAATCCCTGATTTTCTTGTCCTTTGTGGCAGAAGTTCTGGTATAAGCTACATGGCCATCGGTTCCTAAAATCCTCCTGTTTGAGGCTACTTTTTCAACAATACCTTTACCTGTTCCTATATGGGTAATGGGTTGAGGGTTTTTCAACGCATTTTTTATAGCCTCATCCAAATTGTCTAGTAAAACCCTGTCAAAGGAACTTTCGTAGGCCTTTGGATCCAAGCCGGCTTCTTTTAAAATTTTCTCTGCGCCCCAGTCACTAATAGGAGCGTCATGTTGGTGAAGCGTATGAACAGCTACTCTGGATGGTAGAGTTGATGCTGCTTTGGCCAGTCGGGATTTAAAAGCGTCTTGACTTTCATTGGCAATTCCAATCCAGTCTATAGCACAAATAACTATGGGTAAACCGCTACCTGAAATGACCACCCCTTTGGCACGTAAGCCTAAATCGTCTTTTTTCTCTAAGGGGTCATAGGCCAGTAAGCTTCCAATAGGAGGGGTAGCATCTACATCAAATAGTGCCAAGGTAAGCCCTTTTTCTTGGGCGGACCCTTTGAAAGGGAATAGGGAAAGTATAGCTATAAATAGGTATATACTTGATTTGATGAACTTCATAGTGGTTAAAATTAATTTTTTTGAGGTTAAATTCCTTCTTTTGGTTGGCCTGTTCAGCATCTGCAAAAGAGTAGCTGCTATAAATCCAGGATCCCCTATTTGGTCTTTAATAAATTTCCCAATTCTGTATAGGTTAGGTAATTTAGAAAGTGTAGATCTTTTTAGAACAACAAATACAAATAAAAATGTAAATAATTCCTATTAAGGATTAATCCAGCGGTAATTTTCTTTCTTGGTTGATGGTTTTTTTATTTTTAAAGAAGGTCGGTACAAATTGCCAATATGAAAATAAAAGCGGTTTAAAAATTAGAAATTGGGGTTTTAAGCCATGTTTTAGGCATAGATAATGCAATTTTACTGAAATAGGATAGAATATTACGGTAAATAGGTGAAAGAAGTATCTTTTATCTATTCTTCCTTGGTGGCAAGTGGAATAATAATATATTTGTCCAAATTAAAAATAAATCCAAATTCTTTTAACAGTTAGTATGGAACAATTATTTCTCTATTTGGTCCCATTTTTGGGTATTATAGGCCTTCTGATTATGGCCATAAAATCGGCCTGGGTTACGAAACAACCGACAGGTGATGAAAAAATGGTGGAGTTGGCAGGATATATAGCCAAAGGCGCCATGTCATTTTTAAAAGCAGAGTGGAAGGTAATGGGCTATTTTGTGGTCATTGCTGCCATTATTTTAGGCTGGTCCGGCACATTGTTAGACAACTCCAGCCCTGTGATTGCTATAGCCTTTGTAATAGGTGCAGTGCTTTCTGCATTTGCAGGTTATCTAGGAATGAAAATAGCCACAAAATCCAATGTAAGGACAACTGAAGCTGCCAAAACCAGCCTTGCTAAAGCTTTGAATGTTTCTTTTACCGGAGGTACGGTAATGGGGCTAGGGGTAGCAGGCTTAGCTGTTTTAGGCATGGGAGGTCTGTTTATAATTTTTTACAATATGTTTGTAGTTTCTACAGGCGGAGATGTGAATGGTCATGAAATGGAAACCGCACTTGAAGTGTTGGCAGGTTTTTCTCTAGGAGCCGAGTCTATTGCTCTTTTTGCAAGAGTTGGGGGAGGTATTTATACCAAAGCAGCAGATGTTGGAGCCGACTTGGTAGGTAAAGTTGAAGCCGGAATACCGGAAGATGATGTGCGTAACCCTGCTACCATAGCAGATAATGTGGGAGATAACGTCGGTGATGTAGCCGGAATGGGAGCCGATTTGTTTGGTTCTTATGTAGCCACTATTTTGGCATCCATGGTTTTGGGTAGAGAGATTGTTAGTAATGATAATTTTGGAGGTATTGCCCCGGTGCTCTTGCCTTTGGTAATTGCCGGATTAGGCCTGGTATTTTCTATAGTAGGAACCTTATTTGTTAAAATAAAATCGGAGAATGGGAATGTACAAGCTGCACTGAATAAAGGTAACTGGCTTTCAATTTTACTAACTGTAGCGGCTTCATTTTTCGTCATTGACTTTATGTTGCCGGAAGGTGATTTGGTGATGTCGAGAATAAATTCAGCTTCCTTCACTAAAATGGGAGTGTTCGGAGCAGTTTTTATAGGTCTGGTTGTAGGTGCTTTAATGAGCATCATAACAGAGTACTATACAGCAATGGGTAAAGGTCCCGTCAATTCAATCATTAAACAATCCTCTACGGGTCATGCTACCAATATTATTGGAGGTTTAGCTGTAGGCATGCAATCCACAGTACTTCCGATCTTAGTTTTGGCTGCAGGTATTTTCACTTCTTATATGTCCGCAGGCTTATACGGTGTAGCCATAGCTGCTGCAGGTATGATGGCTACCACAGCCATGCAACTTGCCATAGATGCCTTTGGACCAATTGCTGACAATGCAGGAGGGATTGCCGAAATGGCCGGTTTACCCAAAGAGGTAAGAGAAAGAACAGATATACTTGATGCTGTAGGGAATACCACCGCTGCTAGCGGTAAAGGTTTTGCCATCGCATCGGCAGCATTGACAGCCTTGGCATTATTTGCAGCCTATGTAGGAATCTCAGGTATATCTACCATCGATATTTATAAAGCAGATGTGCTTTCGGGCCTATTTGTTGGGGCAATGATTCCCTTTATCTTTTCAGCCCTTGCAATTGCAGCAGTGGGGAGAGCAGCCATGGATATGGTGAATGAAGTAAGAAGGCAATTCAAGGAAATTCCGGGCATCATGCAATTTAAAACCAAGCCTGATTATGAAAAATGTGTTGAGATATCTACCAAAGCCTCCATTAGAGAAATGGTGGCTCCAGGGGCAATTGCCCTAATTTCACCCATTGTAGTAGGATTTCTTTTTGGCCACGAAGTACTGGGAGGAATGTTAGCCGGAGTTACTGTTTCCGGTGTTTTAATGGGTATTTTCCAAAACAATGCCGGTGGCGCTTGGGACAATGCCAAGAAATCATTCGAAAAAGGTGTAGAGATCGATGGTGAAATGTATTACAAAGGATCAGAGCCACACAAGGCTTCTGTAACAGGAGATACAGTAGGAGATCCATTTAAGGATACTTCTGGCCCATCCATGAATATCTTGATCAAATTAACCTCAATTGTTTCCATTGTGATTGCGCCATATATTTCAGTAGACAGCCCATTAGGCTTATCAGATAATGGAGAAGCAAAGACCAAAAAAGTAGCTCAGGTAGTTACCCAAGAACCTTCAACCATTGAGGTATTGAAAATAGATTGATGCGGTTCAACCCTTCAAAAAAGCCTCTGAATTAAAATTCAGAGGCTTTTTTTATGAGAAAAATTATAGAATTAGTATAAAAGTCATTCTAGTAATATTGAATAAATCAAGTATCTTTGGTAGGCTAGGTAGCAATTTCGCTGCATTATTATTGAGATGTCCTTGGTTCTTGACCTGCTTAGTTTATCGATGCCATCCTTATTGATCCTAGTCTTAAAAAGAGATTTTATCTGCTTATTATATTTATATAGTTTTGAGTTCAAGTCCTCAATCTTTTCCGAAATCAATAGGTAGCTTTTCAGCCTATTGTTTAAGAAAAGGGTAGAAGGTTAAATACAGGTAATCCCCAAAATAATCCATTAGAAATTGTGTTTCAACATAGATTTTAAATAATATTAATAATGAAAAGTATTTTCGGAAAAGGCCTATTTATTCTTGTATTTATATGCTTCAGTACTACATATTTATCCGCTTGGTCTGCAGGGGTAAAGCGCAATAACTCCATAGATGGCAAGGTGATATGCATAGACCCCGGACATGGAGGAACAGCTGCCACGGATTCTTATAGGGTAGGGCCTTCAGGTGAAAGAGAGGAATGGGTTAACCTTAGGGTTGCTTTGCTGCTTGGAGAGATGTTGGAGGGGGCAGGGGCCAAGGTTGTGCTTACCAGAACCACGGACACTTTTATTCCTTTGGCAGAAAGAAGCAAAATAGCCTTAGAGAATAAGGCGGATATTTTTATTTCTATACACCACAATGCTACGGCCGACCCCAAAGTGAATTTTCCAATAATTTATTTTCATGGCAGTGCGGAAGAAAATCAGGCAAGTGTAACATTAGGAAAGGAAGTTGCAGAAAAGTTGGTCGGCCAACTATTTAAAGGAAAAGGCCCTTATAGTTTGGTTTCAGATTTCACCATATTTTCTCAATCAGGGTCCAGTGTGCTTAGGGGAACCTATGGCATTCCCGGTATTATTGGAGAAGCTTCATTTTTCACTTCCCCGAAAGAAGAAAAGAAGCTTAAACAATCGGAATACAATCAAAAGGAAGCCCAAGCTTATTTTGAGGCAATTGCTTCGTTCTTTGCCTCTTCGGAAATAGCTCCCATTGCAGAAAAAAAGGATCCTTCAGAAGTCGATCCATTCAAAGTATTTCAAGAAGCTGAAAGGATGCGCCCAGAAGCCAAAGCTTGGAAAGCCAACTTTTTGAAAGGTAAAAAACTTTTAAAGAAAGGTGGTGATCAAAGATTGGTTGAGGCTTTTGAACTACTGACATTATCAGCCAGGTCTTTTCCGGATTCTTATGTTGCCAAAGCATGTCATGAACTAAGGGTGGAAATCCTCAAACGACAAAATAAAGTAGATGCCGTAAAAATCGAAGAAATGCGAATTCGGTATTTTTACCCCTAAGTCTATTTGGAGCATTCTACTTCACTAGGAAATGGGGGATAGTGCAAAGGCGCTTTTAGTTAAGTTCCATTTGCAATTGTTGGATAACAATTTCCAATTCACTATTAATGGTACCAATATTGGCTTCAAGGTTTCCAGAAAGGCTTTCGATTTCAGCCAATCTTTCTACCTCTCTAATAAGCGGCATTAAAGTGGTGATCTTAATATTGTCTATACTTGGCTTTATCTGGTGGGCAAGGTTACGGATCGTGGCGTAATCTTTTTGATCAATAGCCTGATTGAAACCGGTAATGGTAGTTTCAGCTTGGCTGATAAAAAGTTTTATCATCTCATTGATAAACTCTTGACTACCCCCACTAATTTCTTCTAAATTAACTAAATCATATAGTTTTTTTTGGCTTTGATCCATTGTTTGTTATGTATAAATGTGTTTGTAAATATACAATTTGCTGTGAAATAACCGAATAATCTTATTCTTAGTTTTTTTACAATATCCCAAAAAAATAGCTTTAAATTGCGCCCTAATAAACAAAATCAGGATTTAATTATTTTTATTCATGTCAGATTTGAATCATTATTCCAAGATTGCCACTGAGTTAGGTGTTCGAGAAAAGCAAGTAATCAGTACGGTCAATTTACTGGATGAGGGTGGAACAGTACCTTTTATTTCCAGGTATAGAAAAGAAGTCACCGGAAGTTTGGATGAGGTGCAAGTAGCAGCTGTCAGAGATAGATTGCAACAGCTAAGGGATCTGGACAAGCGCAAGGAAGCCATAATAAAATCCATAGATGAACAAGGTAAATTAACAGATGCATTGGCCGACAAAATTAATGCTGCGGAAACAATGTCTGTTCTGGAAGATATTTACCTTCCTTACAAACCCAAAAGAAGAACCAAAGGTACCATCGCCAAAGAGAAAGGGCTTGAGCCATTGGCACAGTTGATTTTTGAACAAAATTCAATTGATTTAGACAAGTCAGCTGAAGAATACCTAAGTGAAGAAAAAGGGGTGGCCTCAATAGATGAGGCCTTGAATGGAGCCAGAGATATCATTGCTGAATGGATCAATGAGGATGCAGAAATTAGAAAAAAATTAAGACAACTGTTTATTGAAGAAGGGGAGTTTGTGTCAAAAGTCATTCCCGGAAAAGAAGAGGAAGCGATCAAATACAAAGATTATTTTGACTGGAGAGAACCTGTCAAAACCGCTCCATCTCATAGGGTTTTGGCCATGAGAAGAGGAGAAAAAGAACTTTTCCTCATGTTGGATACTGGGCCTGATGACCTAACAGCCACCAAAATTATCGAGAAGGCAGTTGTTAGAGAAAACAATACCTGCACTGATCAGGTAAGGTTGGCAGTGAAAGATGGCTATAAAAGGTTGCTTAAACCATCTATGGAAACAGAAGTGAGGTTATATGCCAAGAAAAAGGCGGATGAAGGTGCCATTAAAGTTTTCACAGAAAACCTTAGACAACTGTTGTTAAGCTCTCCTTTGGGAGAAAAATCTGTTTTGGCCATAGACCCGGGGTTTAGAACAGGCTGTAAGGTTGTTTGCCTTGGCCCCCAAGGTCAGTTTCTTCAGAATGAAACCATCTTCCCCAATGAGCCACAGAAGAAAACCATGGAATCCGGAGCCCTGATCAAACACATGGTTGCAACACATAAAATTGAGGCAATTGCAATTGGTAATGGTACAGCAAGCAGAGAAACGGAAAGCTTTGTGAAAAACATTGGTCTGCCTAAAGAGGTATTGGTGGTAATGGTAAATGAAAGTGGAGCCTCCATCTATTCAGCTTCTGATGTGGCCAGGGAAGAATTCCCGGATCATGACCTTACAGTAAGAGGGGCGATTTCTATTGGCCGCAGATTAATGGATCCTCTGGCAGAATTGGTGAAAATTGATGCCAAATCCATAGGAGTAGGGCAATATCAGCATGACGTGGATCAAACTGCACTAAAGAATTCCCTTGATGATACAGTAATGAGTTGTGTAAACGGTGTAGGGGTAGAGGTAAATACAGCTTCCAAGCAATTGTTAACCTATGTTTCCGGTCTTGGACCTTCTTTGGCACAGAACATCGTTGCCTATCGAAATGAAAATGGTCCTTTTAAAAGCAGAGCAGATATTAAAAAGGTGCCTAGGTTAGGGGAAAAAGCTTTTGAGCAAGCTGCCGGATTCCTGAGAATCCGTAACGGAAAGAATCCTCTGGATAGTAGTGCCGTTCACCCCGAGCGATACGCTTTGATCAATAAGATAGCAAAAGACATGGGAGTTTCTGTAGAGGAACTGCTGAAGAAAGAGGACTTGCTGCAGAAAATTCCACTTAAAGATTATGTCAACGAACAGGTGGGTTTGCCTACCCTTAAAGATATTCTTGAAGAGTTGGGAAAACCGGGTAGAGATCCTAGAGAAAAATTTGAGGTTTTTCAGTTTGAAGAGGGAATCAATGAAATGAAAGACCTAAAGGTAGGGATGAAACTGCCGGGCATTGTTACCAATATCACTCAATTTGGTGCTTTTGTGGATATAGGTGTACACCAAGATGGATTGGTTCACCTAAGCCAAATGGCAGACAGGTTTATCAAGGACCCTAAGGAAGTTGTGGCTGTCAACCAAAAAGTAATGGCAACAGTAATGGAAGTGGACTTGCCAAGAAAAAGAATTGGCTTAAGTCTTAAATCGGATCCTTTTGCAAGCAATACCTCCTCAAGTGGTAGAAGGGAAAGACCTCGAAGAAGTCAACAAGGAAACCAAAAAGTGGCTCAGGAAAGCATGGAGGATAAGCTTGCGCTGCTAAAAAAGAAGTTTGGGAAATAACACCATTCCAAAAAATCTTTAGCCTTTAAATAGGGATTAAGCCTGTGAATTTACTTTCACAGGCTTTTTTTTACCTAAGGCTCATTTTTTTTCAATTGTAATAGGTTAATTAAAATAACATTTCTATTTTCGTATTGTTCATTAAATAAACATATTGAAATATGAGAGACCTTCACAATATTAGTTTTACGACAAAAAAATTGATGTCCGGCAACCTACAAGTTAAATTTCATATTCAAAATGCGGTGAAGCCATATTATGGGTATTTGTTGGTGAATCAGGCCTTATCAGATGAGGAGATAATGGAGGAAATAAAATTGAGGTTAAATTTGCGTGAGCAATCTAAAATGGACTTATTGAAATTCACTTTCAAAAACCAATGGAAAGATGACCATCAATTTTATTTGTATTCGGCATGAGTTTTCTAGGGAGTAATATTAAGGCATTACGTAAAAAGTCAGGTTTGACCCAAACTCAACTGGCTGAAGAGCTAGGTGTTCAACGAACCATGATTTCTGCCTATGAGGATGGGAGATCCGAACCAAGGCTTTCAACATTGCTTACCTTGACCAATATTTTTGATGTTTCAATGGACGAGCTGACAAGTTGGGATATTGCTAGCAAAGGGCGTCAATTTCTCCAACGAGAGAAGTTAAAGATTCTTACCGTTACCTTAGATCAGGATGAACAGGAAAGGATTAGCATGGTGGGTAAAAAAGCTTCCGCCGGCTATCTTAATGGATATGCAGATCCGGAGTATATGGAGAATTTACCCAATTTTAGGCTGCCTAATTTGGATGGCAATCAAACCTACCGGGCTTTTGAAATAAGTGGTGACAGCATGTTGCCCTTGATGCCGGGAACAGTTGTCGTGGGCGCTTATTTAGAAAGTCCAATGGAAATCAAGAATGGTAAAACCTATGTGTTGGTAACCAAAAACGACGGAATTGTCTATAAAAGGGTTTTTAATTACATTGAAGAGCGAGGTAAATTATTTGCCGTTTCGGATAATCAAACCTACAAACCCTACGATATTGCCATTCAGGATGTAATGGAAATATGGGAAGCCAAGGCATTCATTAGCTCACATTTTCCTGACCCCACTCCATCAGCGCCGGTTTCACTGGAGGAAATAGGTAAAATGATTTTAGAAATTAAAACAGATATCAGAAAAATATCCAACCACTAAGGCCTCGGAAAAATCATATGAGTTGACTCAGTGCATGTTCGATTTTTTTCTTGGCATCGAATGATGGGTCAAGGTTGATAATGCCTTTCTCAAAGTTATGCCAAATACCATCCCCACAATCCAAATACCTGCCATTTTTTACGGGTTCATCCTCCATGGCTACACCATAATCGTAATCAGGAATGAAAATGAGTGAGGCAAGTTCCCTTCCTCTTTCCCAGGCCATTTCTTTTTGTTTCCCATTAATATTAAGTAATACCTTTCTTACGGAAAATTTGTAAACGATTTCAACCATCGTTTTTTTCTCTTTCTTAATTTCCAGATACCTGATTTGCATGGGGGCCTCTTTCTTGCTGACCTCATAAATGGCTTGAATGAAATCTTGACAAGTAAAGTACCAATCTTCTTGGTTTAATGGGATGTCACGAATCAACTTTCCATGAATGTCCTTTGCCAATAATTTAATACCACCTTTTTCCCCAAGGGTTTTTAGGTTAGACCATTTTGATGAAGAGTAAAGCTTTTTGAAGATACCTTCCCAAAGCTTGGGGATTTCCCCCTTATAACTATAGTCATCTGCCATGGTAAAACCTTCATCAACGATTTCTTCCGGAGTCAAGGTTTCCCTATCGGTATATTGAATATTAAATTGGGTATTTACAAAGTTCTTGCTGAAGGAGAGCTTCAACTTAAAAATATGACTAAATGGAGGAGGTACCTCTCCGGTGATAAAATCAATTTCCAATCGTACAATGTCGTCTGATTTTAAATGCATATTTTTATTTCTTTTTAGAAATACAAAATTAAGGCTTAATACTAAAAATAAGAGATAAAATTGAGAATTTCACCCCCACTATTTTTTTTAGGATTATTCAATATTTATTTAGGAGCACAAATGAAGAATATTTCGAATAATAAACGACATTTGATCCCATGGATGAATGGGAAAAAAAGAATGAAATTGTAGTTGAGGATCTTTATGATAAAGGTTGGTGTGTCTTGGATAACTATATACCCGAAGAATTCAGGAAGGAGTTGCTCAAGGAACAGAGAGAATTACTTATGCATGGGCAATTTAGATTGGCCGGGATTGGAAAAGGAGAATCTTTTGCCATAAAACCTGAAATACGAAGTGACAAAGTTTTATGGATGGATGAATCCCTCCTGACACCCCTACAGGAAGTTTATTGGGACAAGATGGAGAAATTAAGAACAGCTATTAATCAACGCTGTTATTTAGGGCTTAAATCCTTTGAAGCTCATTTTGCCATGTACCCTCAGGGTTCTTATTATCTCCGACACCTTGACCAGTTTCAATCTGTAAGTTATAGAATTGTGAGTGTAGTTTTGTACTTAAATGATACCTGGGATGAATCGGATGGTGGGGAATTAAGGATGTACTATACCAGACCAGATGGGATAGAAGACTATCAAGATTTCTTGCCATTGGGCGGAAGGGTAATCGTTTTTTTGAGTGGAGAAATTCCGCATGAGGTATTGCCGACTCTCAAGGAAAGAATAAGCATCACCGGATGGATGAAGGATAGGGAATAAAAAATTTAATATTGCTATTGAGGTTTATTTTTCATTTCCCGAATACGCATGGGCATTGAATCAATGGTAGAAAAAAGCAATTGCCAATTAATTTCATTGCCGGACTCCTCTAATTTAGAGCCACCATCTTTTCCTATCAATACATAATTACCTTTATCGGTTCCTGATCCGTAAAGCTTTTGCAATTCTTTTTGATGATTTTTTGTAAAGGTATACGGAGAATTACTCTCAAGTTCATCTCCAAAATAAAAATAAATTAGATCACGTTCGACAAGGTCCTCTTGAATCGCATCTGTTAAATCCAATCCTTTAGCATTTTTATCAGAAGGAAAAACCAATAAAACCCTATTTTTCCACTGCAGGTCTTTAATTTCTATGTTTGTTTGAGAATTGGTACTTGCCATAATCAAAAGAAAAGTGATCAGAATTTTCATGGTTTCGTGCATTTTGACTTGAAAACACAACTAATATCACGGAAAATTGTTCTGATCACTTTAAATTGACTGCTAACCTTCGATAATAATCGCGGGCCTGAGTCAAGTGTTTAATTACCAATTAAGGAAGCCGATATTCAGCTTAACTGATGCTGGAACCTGGGTTGGTGGCTTCGTGAGGAGTTAATAATTTTAATTTTCCTTCAGCATCTTCCGCCATTAAAATCATTCCTTCAGATTCAATACCTACCATCTTCTTGGGTGCCAAATTTAATAGCATTGTCACTTGACGTCCAACCAAATCTTCAGGCTTAAATTGCTCGGCCACACCACTTAATACTGTTTTGATATCAATTCCCGTATCTACTTTTAGTTGAAGAAGTTTCTTGGATTTTTTGACTTTAATCGCCTCCACAATGGTGACTACTCTTAAATCTAATTTCATAAAGTCATCAAAAGACACGATTTCTTTCATTGGAGCTGCTTTGTATTTGGCAGCTTCATTTTTCTTTTTACTGTCCAAAAGTTTTTGAATTTGCGCTTCCACAGTACTGTCTTCAATTTTTTGGAAAAGCAAGGCGGCTTTATTTATTGTCTCTCCTTCTTTTATCAAATCCATTTCTCCGGCCTTATCCCAGTTTATGTTCTGAAGACCAAGCATGCCTTTTATTTTCTCAGAAGTAAATGGCAAGAATGGTTGAGATAAAATGGAAAGGTTGGCAACAATATTTAGGGCAATATTTAATATTGTAGCTGTTCTTTCCTCATTGGTCTTAATGGTTTTCCAAGGCTCCGTTTCTGCCAAATACTTATTGCCTGTACGGGCAAAATCCATCATCAATGATAGGGCTTCTCTAAACCTGTATTTTTCTACCGATTGCGCAATTTTATCAGGATACTCTGCCAGGGTACGGATGAGTTCCTCATCCACCGGTTCTAAACCATGGTGTTTTGGGACTTTTCCTCCATAATATTTGTGGGTTAAGACAACTGCGCGATTAACGAAGTTTCCAAAGATAGCGACCAGTTCATTGTTGTTCCTGGCTTGGAAATCCTTCCAAGTAAAATCATTGTCCTTGGTTTCAGGGGCATTTGCGGTCAATACATAACGCAGAACATCTTCCTGTCCGGGAAATTCTTCCAGGTATTCATGCAACCAAACAGCCCAGTTTTTTGAGGTAGAGATTTTCTGTCCTTCCAAATTTAGAAATTCATTGGCAGGTACATTTTCCGGCAATATGAAATCTCCTAAGGTTTTTAAAATGGCAGGGAATGTGATACAATGAAATACTATATTGTCTTTACCAATGAAATGAACCAGTTTGGTGTCCTTGTCCTTCCAATACAATTCCCAATCTTTCCCTTTTTCCTTGGCCCATTCTTTTGTGGAGGAAATATAGCCTATTGGGGCATCAAACCAAACATACAATACTTTGCCTTCGGCTCCGGCGATAGGTACCGGAATACCCCAGTCCATATCTCTGGTCATGGAACGTGGTTGCAACCCATCACCCGTCTCTAGCCAGCTTCTGCATTGACCCAAAACATTGTTTTTCCAGTCTTTGGCATGGTCTTCAAGGATCCACTTCTTTAAAAAAGGTGTGTATTTTCCCAAATCCAAAAACCAATGCTTGGTCATTTTTAACACAGGGGTGTTGCCACTGAGTTTGGAGCGTGGATTGATCAGGTCGGTTGGGCTTAATGAAGAACCACATTTTTCACATTGATCTCCATATGCTTCCTCATACCCACAGTTGGGACAAGTGCCTTCTATATACCTATCTGCCAAAAATTGTTTGGCTTCAGCATCATAATATTGTTCAGTTTCCTTTTCATCAAATTCACCTTTTTGGTAGAGATCGGTAAACAATTGACTGGCCGTTTCATGATGTACCGGAGAAGAAGTCCGAGAATAATGATCGAAGCTGATTCCAAATTTCTCGAAACTATTCTTCATTATGCCATGGTATCTGTCTACTACTTCCTGAGGGCTAATCCCCTCATTCTTGGCTTTGATAGTAATGGCTACACCATGCTCATCTGATCCACATACATAGGCCACGTCTCTTTGTTTAGACCTTAAATACCGCACGTAAATATCTGATGGAATATAACATCCTGCTAAATGACCTATATGCAAGGGGCCGTTAGCATAGGGTAAGGCAGATGTAATTGTATATCTTTTGAATTTGTTTTCGCTCATAGATTGCAAAGATAGCTAAAATTGATTTTGAGAGAAATAGCAGAATACATTTATACCATTTGAAGCATAAAGCACATCTATTTACTTCAGTTGAGATGATATTATTTTATATAAGATTTTCACTTTAGACTTCTCGGAGCTAAAGTTGGTCTTTTAGAAACAATTGATTTTTTTAATTTAGTCCCGAATCAGATTCTTGGGCCATGCTTGTAAGTTTTTTTACAATTTCAGGGTGAAGTTCGGCAACATTGTTTTGTTCCGAAATGTCATTTTCCAAATCATAAAGCGAAATTTGAAAAGTGCCTTCTGATTTTATATCCCAGCCGATTGATTTTTTGGTATGAAGTTTCCATTTCCCCAACCGAATGGCCTCCAGTTCACCATTTCTTGCATAAAATAGAAAGGGTCTTTCAGGCAAATTTTCTGCCTTAGGATTCATTAGGAAAGTGCTGATATCCATCCCATCAATTTTTATCTCTTCCGGGATACTTGTGGATGCTAGTTGGGCAAAGGTGGGGAATAGGTCTAGGGTACTTACAAATTCATTGGTAACTACTCCTGCTGGAATAGTGCCGGGCCAAGTAATAATACCCGGTACTCTTTGGCCACCTTCCCAGGTTTGGGCTTTCTTTCCTCTCAAAGGCTTCGCTGATCCTTTGGACGGACCATTGTCGGAAGTGAAAACAAAGATGGTATTTTCATAAATTCCTTCTTCTTTCAATGTCTTGATAATTTCTCCTGCACTCCAGTCCAATTCCATTATCACATCTCCATACAGACCTTTTTTACTTTTGCCCTCAAAAGCAGGAGAAGCAAAAAGTGGGGTATGGGGCATATTGTGAGCGAGGTAAATAAAGAAAGGCTTTTCCCCTTTATTCTTGATTTGTTTGACTGTCTCTTCAGTATAGCGTTTGGTTAAATACCTTTGGTCAGGACCCTTTTCTATAAGGGTAGTGTTCTGATAAAAAGGAAGGGGAGGGGATTGAAAGTCTATGTTTTTGTAGTAATAATTGTCCATATCGTTGGAGTAAGGCACACCATAGAAAGTATCGAAGCCTTGGTTGTTCGGCATGAAAATTTCCTTAAGGCCCAAATGCCATTTCCCTATGCATGAGGTGGTATAGCCGGCTTCTTTCAACATTTCCGCCATGGTAAACTCTTGGGGAGATAATCCACCCTCTGAATAAGGAAAAAGTACTGCTTCATGTAAATTACTTCTTTTGGGATAACGGCCTGTCAATAGTCCCGCTCTAGATGGGGTGCATACAGTTGCTGGGACATAAAAGTTTGTAAACCTCATGCCTTCCGCAGCCAATTGATCTAGATGAGGTGTTTCAAAGCCCTCTGCGCCATATACGCCCAAATCTGCATAGCCTTGATCATCCGTAAAAAATACAATGATATTGGGTGGATTCTGGGTGGTACTGACTTCCTGCTCACAAGCAGAAAAGAGCATAAGTAATAGGAATACAGGGAATAGTTTAATGGAGTATTTTATTAGATGCATTGTAATGGATTAAAAGGAAGGGTGGTATATATTTAATTGCAAATTAAAGTCAATTTTAATTTTTTAGTAAGTCAAATTTACAATTTTATCTTACTTGATTACAGGTGAAAGTTAATTCCATGATTTATTTTCTATTCTAAGGATTTAAATTTTGAATGAGATTATCATTTTTAAAGCCGGCCCATCGGTTAATTTTTTATAGTTTTGGCTAAATATTTAACCTTACCTCAATGTATTTAGTAAAACCTTTTTCTTTGGCATTTTTATTTGTCCTTTTTTCTCTGAACTTCACCGTTGCTCAGCAACAGCCTGAGATTATTCCCATGCCAGCCAATTATCAACTTAATCCAGGAGAGTTTCTATGGGATAGCAAAGTTGGTATTACGCTTGAAGGTTTTCCGGATCAAGGGAATTATTTGCAACAGGAAGCATTAAGATTGTTGAATATGCCGCTTCTGGAAATTGAATCAGCTTCAAAAACCATCGTGATCAAAAAGGTTAATGACCTGAAGCCGGGCTATAAAATAAACATCCAGCAAAATTCAGTAACAATTGAAGCTTCAAATGAAACAGGAGCCTTTTATGGAGTGATTTCTCTGATTCAATTGGCACATGCTGCCAAGGAAAAACATGGGGAAATTGCCCTACCTAACTGGGAAATTCAGGATAGTCCAAGGTATGCATGGCGAGGGATCATGCTGGATGAGTCCAGGTACTTTTTTGGCATGGAAAAGGTGAAGCAGCTACTTGATCACATGGCTTATTATAAATTAAATACTTTTCATTGGCATTTGACAGATGCTCCCGGATGGCGAATAGAAATTAAAAGTTTTCCCAATTTAGCCACCGTAGGAGGAATTGGCAATCAATCAGAACCCAATGCACCTGCCGCCTACTATACACAGGAAGAAATTAAAGAGATTGTTAGGTATGCGCGTGAAAGAATGATACAGGTGATTCCTGAAATAGATATGCCGGGACATGCCACAGCTGCCAATAGGGCGTATCCGGAACACAGTGGCGGTGGATCAGAAAAATATCCTGACTTTACCTTTCACCCTGCCAAAGAGACTACCTATGCTTATTTGTCTCAAATTTTACATGAAGTGGATGCTTTGTTTCCCAGCAATATGATGCACCTTGGAGGTGATGAAGTGAGTTTTGGCAATCAAATGTGGCCTAAAGATCCGGATGTTCTCAAGTTGATGGCAAAGGAAAGTTTGACAGGCATGAAAGATGTCGAAGACTATTTCTTTGAAAGGATGGCCGACACGCTTTTTCGTCTTAACAATAAGGTTTTGGCCTGGGATGAGATGGCAACGGCAAATTTGCCCAGAGATAAAACAATTATTTTTTGGTGGAGGCACGATAAAAGGGAACAGCTGAGCCTTTCGCTCAAGAATGGGTACCCAACAGTGGTTTGTCCCAGGATCCCTTTCTATTTCGATTTTCTTCAGCAAGAAGACCATAAGTACGGAAGGAAGTGGGCAGGTGCTTTTGCTCCTTTAGATGCGGTTTATAATTTTGATATGGATGCCTTTGGCATAAAGAAAGAAGAGGAAGACCTTATTTTAGGGATTCAAGCCAACCTTTGGACAGAAACTGTTCCCAATGAGGATCGGTTTGATTTTTTGATGTATCCTAGAATAGCAGCTTTGGCAGAGGTGGTTTGGTCGCAAAAAGAAGATCAATCTTATCCTGGTTTTATGGAAAGATTGGCGGCACATTTGGAGAAGTACAAAGCTGAAAAGTTATATTATTACGATCCTTTTGACCCAAATCACCATCCGGAACCGGTTTATGAACCTTAACAGGAGCTTAAGTCCTGTTAAGGTTTAGAGGGTGGATTTGTAATGGATCAATCATCAATGCTGGTGCCTACCATTTGTTTGAATTTCCAGCTTGTTTGGTCACCGGTACTTCCTTGGGTTTGCTTGAGAATTACGCCTATGAGTTTCTCTTTAGGGTCTGCAAAATATTGAGTGTTAAAATAGCCTCCCCAGATAAAAGTGCCTGTGGATCCTAAGCCTGCTTTGGCTTGGCCTTGGTCGGTTAACACGCCAAAGGCTAATCCATAATGCTGGTCGCCACCCCCATAAAGATCTCCGGTTTGATTACCCATCATTGAAGCAATGGTTGTTCGACTCAAAAAGCGTTTCCCGTTTAATTCTCCTCCATTGAGGTACATCTGTAGAAAAGTCGCATAGTCTTTCGCGGTACTTGATAGTCCTGCCCCGCCGGAGAAGAATGTTTTAGCCCCTTTGACAGGGTAGTTGACATCGTAAAAAGTATTGGGATAGTTTTCCCATTGATCGTTTACTTTATGCTGGATGGTTACAAGTCGATCAGCTTTGGATGCCGGAAAATAAAAGTTTGTATCATTCATTCCTAAAGGGATGAACAAGTGTTTGAGTAAATAATCTTGAAAAGTCATTCCTGAAATAACTTCAACGAAATAACCGAGTACATCAAGCCCCACACTATAGGTGTATTTTTCTCCCGGATCATGGTGTAGGGGTAATTCTGCCAACTTTAGGGCAACCTCCTTGATTGTGACAGGTTCGGTAGTAAACAAGTCTGTTGTTCCTGCTTTATGATAAAGCATCTTCATCCTTTCGTCTCCATCTATAATTCCATACCCAAGCCCTGAGGTATGCGTTAGCAAGTGGCGGATGGTTATTTCCTTATTGGCAGGTCTGGAGGTGAAGGTAGTGTCTGAATACCTGAAATTTACCAAGACTTTAGGGTTTTTGAATTCAGGAATGTATTTGGAAATTGGGTCATCCAATCGGAATTTACCCTCTTCCCAAAGCATCATCACAGCAGTTGAAGTGATTGCTTTGGATTGGCTGGCAATTCTAAATATGGCATCTTTTTTTAATTTTCTTCCATTGGCATCTGCGTTTCCATAAGCTTCATGAAAAACAATTTTTCCGTTTCTGGCGATGAGGGCAACTGCGCCCGGAATGGTATTGTCCATGACGGATTCTTTCAGCATTTCGTCAATACGGGCTAACCTTTCCGGTGAAATACCTACACTGGAAGGAGAGGCCTGAGTCAATGGTGGTGATTGCTGTCCTGATTTTGTTTGCGCCTCAAGTGCGAGGGAAGTGAGGAATAGAAAGCTTAAACAGAGATAAAAGTTTTTTACATTCATAAGTTTCGTGACAATTTGGGGTATCGTGAATTTGGATGTCAAAATAGACATTTTCTCAAGTATTTCCATAAAAATTCTCTGTAAGACCTTTCATTTAAAACGTAAATTGGTAGGTGTGTCTTAATAATTGATTGCGTAATATTATTTTAGTTATAAGCTGACAGATCTCCTTTTTACACCTCTTTCGACTAAGGTAGGATGATTACTTAAAAATTAGGAGTGCCCTAAATTTTAATTATGGTCTTACCTTTCTCAATTCCCTAAATAAGACTAATTTTGAAAAGTAAATAGTGGCAGGTGTGGATTCAGAAAAGCAGCGAATTATTCTTTGGTCAGTTGCTATCAGTATAATTTTATTGGTAGTTAAATTTTATTCCTATCTCTTGACAGGATCCAATGCCATACTTACGGATGCTTTGGAAAGCATTGTTAATGTAGTGGCTTCATTTTTTGCCCTTTACAGTGTAAGGCTAAGTGCCATACCTAAAGATAAGAATCATCCTTATGGGCATGGTAAAATCGAATTTTTTAGTGCAGGAATCGAAGGGACTTTGATTATAGTGGCTGGAATCTTTATCCTTTACCAATCATTGAAATCCATAATGTTTCCTCAAGCGCTAATTGAATTGCCTTTGGGAATGGTGTTGATTGGGTGTTCAGGTGTGGTAAATGGGGTTTTGGGTTATGTATTGCAGCGAAAAGGAAAGGAGTTAAATAGCCTAACATTGGAAGCTGACGGTAAACATATTTCAACCGATGCCATCAGTAGTTTTGTTTTAATTTTGGGAATTGCCATCATTTACTTTACCGGTTGGTACATCTTGGACAGCATTATTTCATCCCTTTTTGCTTTTTATATCATTTATAACGGTTATTTTTTGGTCAGGAAGTCAGTTGCAGGACTAATGGATGAGTCCAATCCAAAAACCATTAATAAAACAGTTCAAATACTGAATAATCACCGACAAAAAAATTGGATAGATATTCACAATATGAGGGTTCAGAAATATGGAGGAGACAATCATGTTGACTTGCACCTTACGCTTCCTTATTATTATGACCTTGTGCAGGTCCATGATTGTGTGCATGATGTGGAGGAAGTGTTGGAAGAAAATCTCCCTGGAAAAACCGAAGTTTTTGTTCATGCAGACCCTTGTATTCCAGATCCTTGCTGTCATTATTGTCAAGTAGAGAATTGTCCGGTAAGAAAGTTTCCACAATCGAAGAAGATCAAATGGGCTGCAGACAATATGTCTCAGAATCAGAAACATTACCACGAGTTGGGGCTATTCAATACTAAGTCCGGAAAAAAGGGGTGAATTTTGTTTTACATTGAATGAATCAAAATAATAATGATTCCTTAATATAAATTGAGGTATTTGAAGCTTAGTTAATGTTTTGGTCAAAAAATTAACTAATCAATAAAATTAAAAATTTGAATTTTCTAGAATATTAAAATTATATTTTGATAATATTTGTTTTTGTGGGCTATTTTTCATACATTAATTGTATATAAAGAATTAAAATTTCGGGGACATGAAAGATAAGCAATTCACCATATTACTAATGGTTTCAGCCCTAATCTGGTTGTTGATAATTGGTTTTATTATCATTTAAAAGACCAATATATTTTTTCCTACATACGGACTTAGACAGGTTTTTCCGAAACAAGTTTAAAAAGGGGCCATTCGAGCCCCTTTTGTATTTGTAGCCAAAGCTAGAATATTAATCCCGGCCAATCCAACAGCGTTGTTGACTCAGCCGGGTTAAGTAGCAATGATTTAATTGGCACCTAATTTTACACTTCCAAACCTGCTCTTTTGATGAGTGCATCAGGTTTTGGGGCTCTTCCCCTAAAACGTTTGTATAAAATTGAAGGATGTTCTTTGCCCCCCATGGATAGGATATTATCTTTAAAAGATTGTGCAGTTTCTTTGTCGAAAACACCTTTTTCCTGAAATAATTCGAAAGCGTCTGCATCCAATACTTCAGCCCATTTGTAACTGTAATATCCTGCTGCATAACCTCCTTGAAAGATATGGGAGAAAGAGGTGCTAATCATGGTGTTTGGGACAGGGTCCAGCAAAGCAGTGGGCTTCATGACCTCATTTTCAAATTCAAATACATCATCAATTGCATCAGGTGCAGTGGTGTGGTAGGCCATGTCCAGTTGCCCTAAGCTGATTTGTCTAGCCGTTTGAAAACCTTGATGAAAATTGGCCGCTTTTTTAATGTTTTCTATATAAGACTTTGGAATGGGTTCTCCTGTTTCATAATGCTTGGCAAACAAGTCAAGACAGGCTTCTTCATAGCACCAATTTTCAAAAATTTGAGAAGGAAGTTCCACAAAATCCCAATAGACATTTGTGCCGGATAAGGATCCATAAGTGCCTTGAGCCAGCATACCGTGAAGGGCATGACCAAACTCATGAAACAAAGTGGTGACTTCATTGAAAGTCAGAAGGCTTGGTTTTGTTTTGGTAGGTTTTGTGAAATTACAGACGATAGAGACATGAGGTCGCTTTTCTTTATCTCCTATCTTTTTTTGGCCCCTGTATACGGTCATCCATGCGCCATTTCTTTTGCCTGCTCTTGGGAAAAAATCGGCGTAAAACACCGCAAGGTGCGCATCATTTTCATCTTTAACCTCATAGGCTTTTACATCAGGGTGGTAAACAGGAATATCTTTGTTTTCCTTAAATGTAATGCCATAAAGTTTTTCTGCGGTTGTGAATACTCCATCTATGGTGCGGTTTAATTCAAAATAGGGTTTGAGTAACTCGTCATCCACCGCATATTTTTCCATCTTCAATTTTTCAGCATAATAGCTGATATCCCATTTAAACAGCTTTTCTATTCCATCGGTTTTTTTGGCAAAGGCTTCCAATTCCTTTAGTTCTGCAAGTGCGCGAGGTTTCGCCTTTTCTAACAATTCATCCAAAAAATTTAATACTTTTTCTCCATCTTCAGCCATTCTTTCTTCTAGGACAAAATCAGCATAATTGTCATAACCTAAAAGCTTTGCTCTTTCATCCTTTAGCTTAAGAATGTCTTTGATGATTTGGCGGTTATCCAAATCATCACCTTTTGCCGATTTTGTGTTATAGGCGATATAAATTTCCTTCCTCAGTTCCCTGTTTTTAGCATAAGTCATGAAAGGAACATAGCTTGGGAAAGCAAGTGTAAAAACCCATTTTCCTTCTTTTCCTTTTTCTTGGGCCGTTTGTGCAGCGGCTTCAATCAATCCATCAGGTAAGCCTTCAAGGTCTTTGGCTTCTGAAATAACCAGTTCATATTTATTGGTCTCCTTCAAAACATTTTCTCCGAAATGTAAACCAAGCTTAGACAATTTCTGGTCAATGGCTCTAAGCCGCTCCTTGTCATCCCCTTTTAAAAGTGCTCCATTTCTTATAAAGGATTTGTAACTTTTTTCCAGAAGAGTGCTTTGCTCCGAGTTTAATTTTAACTGCTCTCTTTGGTCAAAAACAGCCTTAACTCTGTTGAAAAGGGTTTCATCCAAAAGTATGTCATTGCTGTGCGCAGACAATAGAGGGGAGATTTCTCTGGCCAACTGTTGTATTTCATCATTGGTTTCAGCGGCATTGATATTGAAAAAAATGGAAGCTGCTCTTGAAAGCTTTTCACCGGCGTTTTCTAGGGCTACAATGGTGTTTTCAAAATCCGGCGGACTTGAGGTTTTGATCTTTTTTATTTCTTCTTTTACTTCTTCGATACCTTTTTGAATGGCCGGAAGGAAATGTTCATTTTTAATTTTATCAAATGGAGCCGTTTCAAACGGTGTATTAAATTTTGCCAATAATGGATTCATATCGAATGATTATATTTAAATTTATTCTACAAAATTAACAAAATTATGGAGACTACTAAAGGACCTAAAATTCCCCTGCCGAAAGAGTACCCGCTCTTTTACAAAGGTTATATTGATTTGGTTGCTGAAAAGGATTTAAAGACCTTGTCCGTAGCGCAAGAACAATTTGTTAAAAACTTATTCGGTAATTTGACGACTGAGAAAGCTTTGCTTAGTTACAAAACAAACAAGTGGTCTTTTAATGAATTGTTGGGGCATATTATCGATACCGAGAAAATAATGCATTTCAGAGCCCTGAGTATAAGCCGAGGTGAAAAAAGTGACTTTCCGGGATTCGATCAAGACAATTATGTCAAAACGGCAGCTTTTAATTCTCAGTCAATAAATGAATTACTTGATACTTTTTTGTTGCATCGTAAATTGCTTTGGAACTTTATTGAGGCCATTCCGGAGGATCAAATCCATAATATTGGCTCTGTGGACGCTAAACCTATGCCGCTAAGCGCTCTCCTACATATCATTTTTGGGCATATGGAACACCATATATCCATTATCAAAAAATATTATCTGTCATTGTAAGGGTTGGCTTTTACTTTGTGAGGTATATCACTGATGTTTTCCTATGAAAACAATAATTTTGTTTTAGATTTAAAGCTTACAAATATGGCAAAGGGAAAGAGTTTTTCAGAAATAATCAAAGGTGATCAACCTGTATTGGTGGACTTTTACGCCACTTGGTGTGGTCCTTGCAAAATGATGCAGCCCATACTTACAGAAACGGCCGGGAAAATAGGAGGAAAAGCAAAGATTATAAAAATTGATGTTGATAAAAACCCGATGGCCGCCAGTAGGTTTCAAGTAAAAAGCGTTCCTACACTGATATTGTTCCAAAAAGGTAAGGTGGTGTGGAGAAAAGCCGGGGTAGTGCAAAGCCATCAATTGGTTGATATAATCAACAAACAAGCAGGAATACCTACTTAATAAGTTAAAGTACTATTTCCTTTTAAAGGACCAGGTAATCTCAAATTTGGCCACGATTTCATTATGGGAGTCGTGGCCATGAATTGTTGTTTTGAGCGTGGCGATATCCCCTTGCTTGCTAAGAGCGGCAAGGGTCTCTTTAATCCGCCGGCCATCTTCACATTTCATTAAGATAGGGTTGCTGGCTTTTTTGAGGAATTGTGCATTCATGTCAACCACAAGCATAGAGAAATTGCCATTTCCTGCCAAATGCAATTTGCAAAGTAAACCGGAAGAAAGTTCTGCTGCTCCACACAAAGCTGCGAAGTATATGGATTTAAATGGGTTTTTTGTTCGCCAATTAAATGGTAAGGTAGTATGACAGGAATCCAAGTTAATATCCTTCACGCGTATACCCCAAAAAATAATTGAAGGTAGATTCTTTAGCATGTACCCAAAAAATGAAAAAGATTGGGTGACCAAACGGGCAAAGGACTGTTGATGCTTGTTCATGGTCTTTAATTTAAGCATATAAAGTGAACTATATAGCAACGGAGTTAAATTTTAATTGTTTAATTAACAATTAATCCAGGAGAGAAATATGCAGGGCAGTTCTTTATTTAAGTGGAGAAAAATGAATTGATTAAAACCTCAGCAAATTGTCTTTCCAAAAAAGGAGATAAGCCGAGGTTTCTAACAATTAAGTCCATACACAGGAACCAAAAAAAGTGCAAGTTTTCGAACAAAGTGCCTATTTTTGAACTTTATAATTTATCTGGCACCTTTTTTGGAGCTTATGTAATTGTTATCTTGATCTGAAATTTATTACACATGAAAAAAATATTAACACTTCTTTTTGTAGGCCTCATTGTTTATGGTTGTGCAACTGTTCCATTGAGTGGAAGAAAGCAGCTTAGCATTGTAAGCAATTCTGAGGTTTTGCCTTTGGCTTACGATCAGTACGGACAGGTATTAAAAGAAAGCAAGGTGCTTACCAATACCAAAGAAGGGCAGCAGGTAGTGAATGTAGGCAACCGGATAGCAAATGCAGTAGATACCTATTTGAAAGATAATGGCTATTCTTCAATAACAGAGGGTTTCGAATGGGACTTTAACCTTTTGGAGAGCGATCAGGTGAATGCTTGGTGTATGCCCGGAGGAAAAGTGGCCTTTTATACAGGTATTCTTCCCATTTGTGAAGATGAGACGGGTATTGCCGTGGTGATGGGCCATGAGGTGGCACATGCCATTGCAAGTCATGCCAGGGAAAGAATGTCTCAAGGATTGGTCGCCAATGGTTTAATTGGTGGGCTGCAGGTGGCCATGGGCGAAGATCCAAGCTTAACTGAAACCATATTTTTGCAAGCAGTGGGAATCGGTGGTCAAGTTGGAATGTTGAAATTTGGAAGGGATCAAGAGCTGGAGGCAGATCAGCTGGGTTTGATTTTTATGTCTATTGCAGGATATGACCCTAGAGAAGCCCCTGATTTTTGGGAAAGAATGAATGCTCAATCTGATGCATCTTCCAGACCGCCTGAGTTTTTATCCACTCACCCTGGTCCGGAAAAACGAATAGCTAAACTGAATAGTCAGATGGATGAAGCTTTAAAGTATTATAACAAAGAGAAATAAAATTGTAAAACCTCTCTAAATCATTAGAGAGGTTTTTTTATGCCCTATTAGTTCAAATGAATGCATCTGCTTTCTTTACCCTCAAGGCTTATAGAAAATCCCGAGACATTTTGACAGATTTTAAATGCGTGGTCAGCCTCAGGTAAGGGGTCATATTCTGAGATTTCATCCAAGAAAGCCACATTCTTATGGCTTATTTCAATCCTTTTCTTTTCTAAGCTCGCCTTATGAAGCTGCATTCCATGGAAGAAAAAATTGGCAGTATGGTATTCACTCTCATAATTAGCTACAATTTTCTCAATGCTTAGTTTGTTTGTGGTGAAGTCCATTCGGATCAGAGTTTTGGAAAAAGATGATTTTTGGTAGGCTGTGCTTTTTCCATCATCTTCAAAAATTAATTGTTCGGATAGGCCCATTCCTTTGTAAATGTGTATGTTTATCTGACCATCTTTAACGTCTTCAGTATGGTTTTTTACAGATTGCATGGGTAGAATCGCCCCGGCTTTAACAAATACCGGGAGGTATTCAATAGGGCATTCCCAAAGCAATTCTTGATTCCCATTTAACTTTTCTCCAGTAAAAAAATGATACCATGTTCCTTCTGGCAAGTAGATTTTAGTAATTTCCTTGTAGCTTTCCACTGCGGTCACCAATAGATGTTCGCAAAATAGGTATTGGTTTTCAAAAGCGCCATGGTAGACTTTGTCGTCAAAGGAATAATCAATAGAAAGGCTTTTACTAAGAGGAATGCCCGATTCATAACTCCTGTAGAAAGCGGTATAAATTAAAGGCAATAGTTTGTATCTCAACCGGATATAATTCTTGGAAATTTGTTCCACTTCTTCACCAAAAGCCCAAGGTTCTGAGGCATTGCTATTGATCATGGTATGTGCCCGAAACAAAGGGCAGAAGGTAGCTATTGCTATCCATCGAGCGAATAATTTTGGTTGGGTGTTGCCAACAAATCCTCCGATATCGTATCCTGCAAAGGAAATACCCCCTAAGCCCAGGCTATTTACCAGCCTTACGCCGGCCAGCATATGTTCATCACTGGCCACATTGTCTCCTGTCCAGACCGCTGCATAGCGTTGTATGCCTGCAAAGCCGGAACGGGTCAAAACAAAAGGTCTTTTACCTTGGTGATAGTTGGCTAGCCCATTATTCGTACTTCTTGCCATCTGTAAGCCATATACATTTCTACTTTTTTTGTGGCTGGCAATCTGTCCTTCATAATTAAACTGAACGAGGTCAGGGATGGTTTGGCCCCAGGTTGCCGGCTCATTCATGTCTGTCCAAAAACCATCTACCCCGGCCTGTAAATAAAAATTTAACTTTTCTGCCCACCATTCTCTTGTTTCAGGCTTAGTGAAATCCGGAAAGGCACACCAGCCCGGCCACACCTGTCCCTCATAATTTTTTCCATCGGGATATTTTATAAACAACTGTTGTTCATTTCCTTCTGTATAAGGAAGGTAGTCCTCGTCTACCTTTATACCCGGATCCAGTATGACCACCACTTTAAACCCTA
Source organism: Cyclobacterium sp. 1_MG-2023 (assembly GCF_030546805.1). Classification (GTDB taxonomy): domain Bacteria; phylum Bacteroidota; class Bacteroidia; order Cytophagales; family Cyclobacteriaceae; genus Cyclobacterium. The sequence goes on from NZ_JAUOPC010000004.1 coordinate 273,511, forward strand.
AATCCTTAAGGTGTTTGATCAGTTCAGTGGGTTTCTCAAATCGCTTTTTATCGAAAGTAAAAACCTTGCATTCTTCCATATGGTGAATGTCCAGATAAATGGTGTCAGCGGGGATTTCTTTTTCTCGAAAGGTTTTGGCCAAGCGGATAACCTCTTTGTCAGGATAATAGGAGTACCGGCATTGCTGATAGCCCAAAGCCCACTTAGGAGGCATTGGGGTTTTGCCTGTCAATGTGGTGTAGGCTGAAATGATTCCCCCAACATCCTTTTCATGGATAAAATAATAGTCCAGATCCCCATCCTCTGCGGTGAAATAGGAAAAGCGATTGTTTCCGGCACCAAAATTAAAAGTACTTTTATGGCTGTTGTCAAAGAAGATACCATAACAATTATCATGGTGTAAGCCTATATAAAAGGGAAGGGATAAGTACAAAGGGTCGGCATTGGTTCCATAGCCAAAATAATCTGTGTTCCAGTTGGTATAGGTTTGACCATACCGGTTCAAACCACCTGTTTTTTCTCCTAAACCGATGAATTTCTCCCATTGCTTAAGTTTCTTATAACAACTTACTGCTGTGCCTTGCCAATTGACACCAAAAAGTTCAGCGTCCTCACTAAGGGTAGTTCCCGAGATGTTTTTAAAGATTAACCTGAAATTATTTTTTTCAAGTATTAATTCTATCTTTTTTGTTTTTAAAATGTAGTAGTCATTTTTTTCTTTCCAAGAAAATTTAACCTCATCAGGAGAAGCAATGACACTGTAAGGGTTTGGGCTAAATTTATCCTTAAGTGAAACTTGGACTCGGATAGTGGTTTCATTGTAAACTGATACCTTAAAAGAACAATTTTCAGTTTTTCCGGAAACTCCTGTACTTGAAAGCTTTTCATTGGTGATTTGACCGGGTACTAAAAAATTAGATTTATTGCTGTTCATAGATCTGAAACTTTGTTTGCTTCAATTAGAACAATTTTAACCTAAGATAAAAATGTATGGCAGTTGTTTATAAAACCCAACCTAAATTCTATGAAAATCAGATTATTAAGCTTTATAATAAAATGGTTGACAAAAAAAATGGTATTGGGTGAAACCCAATACCTTTAACCTTAAATCAAAAATCTAAATCAATTAAAAAATTCAATTTTCTTTGGCCTTCACAAGCCGTTTCACTAAATATTGTTTGGGCTCAGGAAGCCTAATGTCTTTATTGGGCACAATAGCTGATTTTGGAGGAAGTGTGATTTTAATGATTTTAAAATCCCTATAGTTTCCCATTGGTGCAACCATAGTCGGTGATCTTTCAAATGCTAAATCCCCCTCATTGCTAGTCGTGACAGAAACCTTGTCAGGATCAAATGCATCAAGCTGCATGGATTCAAATTCTTGGAAATGGTAGGTTTTGTCCCTAGTCTGCCTTTCTATTTCAGGAAGATCTTGTGCATACAATCCAACGGTAATAAGCGAAAAACAGAAAATGAATAAAGTGGCTACTCTCATGTCTAGATGTTTAATGGTTACTAATCCTTTCATAAGGTAGATATATAATGATAAAAATCCCAATGATTAAAAGAAAAAATTACAAATTTTATTTATGTGATCGGTTTTTTAAGGTGTTGAAGGATTGTTGGTGTGGATGAAAGGGATTGCTGTTTTCTGGTCCGGTCTGTTGAAGGGGGTTGAAACCTTCCATCTAAAAATAGTGAATTCCAAGTTTTTAGCTAAAAAAAAGCCCTCAAAAAGTGGTAAACTTGATGAGGGCCTAATTAATCTATTGTACAAACTTACTTGGCTGTTGTCCATAGGTTGTTGGACTTGTCAATATCAGCCATTCGCTCTGAAGGGTCAATTTGAATGGATGCCACTTTTGATGAGGATTGGTCAATACTAATTTCTATGGTTTCGTTTGTCCAGGGCCATCGGCTTGTCTTTACTCTTTCAGGCAAATCGCTTTCCGCTACTTTGCCACCGCGCATAATCGCCAATGGAAAATAATAACTTTCTTTTTCACCATTTTCATAGGTCACAACAAGGTCTATTGGCATAGGCATTAGACCTTTTCTTTTCAGCACCACGGCCAGGTCATTTTCTTTTTCGGTTACTGTGGAGATGGCATAATCAATTGTTTTGGTAGAGTTGACCCAATATTCCTTGTACCAGTCCAGCTCAATCCCGCTCTCTTTTTCCATGATTCGGATAAAATCATTTACGTTGGGATGTTTGAATTTCCAGGCTTCCCAATACCTTAACATGGCCTTGTTTCTGGTTTCTTCACCAATAATATAACCCAATTGGGCTAAAAATAATGCTCCCTTGGAATAAGAAGCATTGCCATAAGCCGCATTGGTATGAAAATGATCTGAATGGGTAGAAAGTGGCTCTTCAAGACCGGATTCGACTAGTCTTTCGTAACCTATATATGCTCCTATTAAAGGCGTTTCTTTCAATGGGCCTTTGGCAGAAGGTTTAAGGTAATTAGCGGCCATACTCAGGGTACTTGCATAGGTAGTAAATCCTTCGTCCATCCAAGGATAAAGGGATTCATTAGAGGCCAATACCCCTTGGAACCAACTGTGAGCCAATTCATGCATCATTACTCCCACCAAGCTGCCCATTGATCTGTGGCCTGTTATTAAAGTTGCCATGGGATATTCCATGCCCCCATCACCACCTTGGATGACAGAATATTGCTTGTAAGGGTAGGCTCCATATCTTTCACTCAAATAAGCCATGGTTTTGGCCGTATACTCCTTAAGTTTTGGCCAGTTGTTTTTTGTTTCCTTGCTTTTGACATAGAGGTGATGTAGTGTAATACCATCCTCTGTCACCAATTTCTCATGGGTATAATTTGGATCTGCTGCCCACATGAAATCATGAACCTTTGGGGCATAAAAATGCCAGGTATGGGAACCTCCGGAAGGTTTCTTTACCACTACACCTTCGTCTTCGTAACCATATCCTATCTCATTGTTATTTTGAAGGTAGCCGGTTCCTCCAAGGATATAAGATTTATCAATGGTGATTTTTACATCAAAATCTCCCCAAATCCCGTAAAACTCCCTTCCGATATAAGGATTTGCGTGCCAACCTTGTTCATCATAATTGGCCAGCTTAGGATACCATTGTGACATGGAATACCTAATGCCCTCTGCATTGTCTCTTCCCGCTCTACGGATTTGAAGGGGCACTTGTGCTTTAAATTCGCTTTCTAATAGTACCGTACTATGTGGCAATATGGGTTCCGGTAACTTCACTTCCAGTATGGTTCCTACCTCTTCCATCTCAACCTCCTGTCCGTTTAATAACAAGGATTCCACATGGATAAAACCGATTTCCTCTGGCGAGAGCTTGGATATTCTATCCCCAACTCGCCTGTCAGGGTCTGAAATGGACCTTGAGCGAACATCCATCATGCTATTCGGCTGAAAAGCATTGTAATAAAGGTGAAAAAAGAGTTGATTGAGTGTGTCCGGAGAATTATTGCTATAGGCAATGGTTTGCTTTCCCGTATATTGATTGGTTTTTACATCCATTTCAATATCCATTTGATAACTTACCGATTGCTGCCACCTTTGGGATTGGGCAAAAATTTCTTGGTCGAATAAGAAATGGATACTCATGACTGCAAGAAAAAGTACCGTGATTTTTTTCATGTGTGCCTAATTTTTGGCCCTAAATTATGGTAAATTATGCAAGCTGCCAAAACCTTTGATCAACGCAGCTGTTTTAATGGACAATAATAAAGAATTGAATACATCAGCTAAAAAATATTATCCTAAGTTTACTTTTTCTTCTTTCTAAGCTGAAAAATATAAAGATGGAAAGTTTTAATCGTGTCTTAAGACTAAACAGCGCAAATAATGAATAGAAAAATTTCCAACCGGGCGCTTGGTTTTGCAGGGATCCTGTCCGTATTCTTTGTACTTTCTTGGCAGGGTGTAAGTTTTAATTATGACTTTGAAAATTTTTTTCAACAGGATGATCCTGATTTGGATTTTTACCAAGAATATAGGACTACTTTCCAAAATGACAATGATTATTTGTTGCTGGCACTCAAAAATGAGCGTGGAATATTTGATAGTGCATTTTTAGCAGAGGCATTGGCATTTTCTCGGGAACTGCATCAAATGGAAGGTGTTGATAAGGTGATTTCAATCCTTGAGCAGAAAGAACCGGTTATCGGCCCATTTGGGATTAATTACAGGCCTTTGCTAGACTGGTCTTCAGGTGAAACCCTCTCCAAAAGTGCTGAAAATATCAAGAAAGACAGGCAGTGGAAGGGGAATTTGTTTGATGAGCAAAGCAATACCCTTCTGCTATTGGTAGAAAACAAACAAATGATTACCAAAGAGCAGGGAGACGCCTTGTATGCAAACATTGAACAACAATTAAAAACCTATGAATTTGATGGCTTTAAGACTGCAGGGAAAATCAAGGCCCAAGGGGCATTTGTAGCTTTGCTTCAGGAAGAATTTTCATTCTTCTTGGCTTTTGCCATGTGTGGCGTATTGTTTTTACTCTGGTTGATGTATCGTTCTTGGTGGGGAGTAATTTTACCATTTATCATTATCATCACCGGTATTTTTTGGAGTCTCGCCTTTCTGCTTTTGACGGGTGGAGAATTGGATGTGATGTCCGTCATGCAACCGCCCATTTTAATGGTGATAGGACTTAGCGGAATGGTTCATGTGGTCAATCATTACCAAAGCGCTTTGACCTCAAAACTTCCGAAAGAGGAAGCCATTTATAAGGCATTTAAAGCCCTTGGACTGCCGGTCTTTTTAACAGCCCTCACTACTTCACTGGGCTTTGTGTCCTTGTATTTCACCAATGTTCCCAGTTTGATGTGGTTTGGTGTGTATACCGGTTGTGGTGTAATGTTTATGTTCTTGGCCCTGTTTTCCATATTGCCCTTTGCCCTTTATCATCTTCCTCCTTTGCCATCCTCCAATCGGGAATTATGGGCAAAGAGATGGGCCGGACTATTGAAGTACTTGTATGTGAACACAGTAAACAAACGGAAGCTTGTTTTCATTGGATTTGTGCTGATTACGCTAGTGGCAGGGTATTGTATGTCCCGGGTGAAAACAAATGGGTATTTGTTGGATAGTCTTCCGGAAGGCCATGCCCTCTTGGAGGACTTTCGATTTTTTGACGAAAACTATGGAGGATCCAAGCCCTTGGAAATATACCTTCAGACGGCAGATGATAGTGGGAGCTTGTTGGATTATCAAGTGCTTCAAGAAATAAAAAAGTTGGAGGAATTTATCGGTGAGAATTACAACTCAGCCTTTATTATGTCTCCTTTGACTGCTGTAAAAGCGGTCAATAAAGCACAAAACCGAGGGAACGCAAAGGCTTTTACTTTGCCTTCTGCACTGGCTTACGAAAGAATGCAGCCCTTGATAGAAAGAATTGGCAAAACCCAAAATTTAAAATTGTGGACGGAAGATAAAACAGAAGGCAGGCTTTCTTCAAGAACAGCAGACAATGGGAGTTTAATAGGCAAATGGCAAAAGCAAAAATTAGAAGATTTTGTAGCAAAGAATATTGACGGGAAGCTGCTCCAAGTCAGGTTAACAGGGACTTCTTTCTTAATTGATAAAAGCCATGAACTGGTGACCTATAAAGTTTTCACAGGTCTTGGTTTTGCCTTTTTGCTTGTGGGCATCATCATTGGATTTCTTTTTAGATCTTGGAGGGTGTCTTTTCTAGTCCTTTTGCCAAATATCGTTCCCTTGGTTTGGGTAGGATGTGTCATGTATTGGTTTGGAATAGAATTTAAACTGTCCACCTCCATCGTTTTTGCCATTGCCTTTGGCATCGCAGTGGACGATAGTATTCATTTTATGACCAACCTAAGGATGCAAATGATGAAAGGTCAAGACTTGCCAACCGCCTTATTTAATACTTTCCAGACCACCGGTAAAGCCATAGTATTAACGACCATTATTTTGGTTTCAGGTTTTGCAATGTTGACATTTAGTGATTTGGAAATCCCTTGGTTTACCGGGGTATTGGTAAGTCTTTCTTTGATTTTTGCTGTTTTGGCAGATTTGTTCTGGCTGCCGGTTTTACTGATACCCTTCAAAAATGTGATTCAGCAGAAAGTTAATCGTCGACTTTCTGCTGACTAGGAAAGGCAAATACCGCAGAAATTGGATAATGATCTGAATAATCGACCTCTCTTAAAGTCTTAAATTGTAAAACTTCCAAGGCCTTATCAAAAAACATATTGTCTATGCGCAGGAAAAACAAAACCTTATTGTAGGTAAAACCAAAGCCTCTGCCTTTGCTTTCAAAAGCATTTTCTAAATCCTCCCTGAGTTTGAAGTAAGTATAACTGTAAGGCAAATCATTAAAATCGCCTGCTAAAATAAGCGGGTATGGGCTATCTACCATGTGCTTTTTTAATAGCAGCATCTGGGAGGTCCTTAGCTTTATTCCCTCCTTTAATTTTTTAATGGTAGACCGGTATTGATTTTTTATTCCATCCAGATTGTCAAGATCTGCAGCTTTGATATTCATGGACTCCAAATGGGTATTGTAAACCCTAATGGTATCTTGGTTGATTTTAATATCGGCAAACATGGCTCCGTTATTTCTTTTATTGTCAAAGACCTTACCGCTATTTATGATTGGGTATTTACTGAATATAGCAATGCCATAGGATTTCTTTTTTTCATTCCCATTTGCAGAATAATAGGCATATTCATAAGCCCCATTATCACTGATCATCTTTAAGGAATTTCTCGAAGGGGTGGTGTAATCTTGGTAAAACTCCTGAAAGCATTTGATATCCGAGGGGTTTTCTTTTGCCCATTTTATGGAATTTGTGATCTTATTTTCGTTTCCATTGCCCCAGCTATTGTTAAATAACATGGTATTGTAACTCAAAAAAGTAAAACCTTCAGTGTTTGTATCCGGCTCATTCCACTGAAAAGTAATCACGAGAAATTTCCAGCCAATAATTAATGCCAAGACCGGGTAAATAATTAAGCGAAATCTTCCGAAAAGCAATAAGACGACAAGAAAAATATTAAGCATTAAAAATACAGGAATGAGCAATGGCAAAAGGCCGGTATAGTCCCATGTTTCAGGTGAAATATGCACGCTGAAAAAGAGGGCCATTGAAATAAAAAAAATTGTAATGATTATAAAGCGCATAGTGAAGATTTAAATAATTCACAAATTGGTAATAATTTTGTGCGATACCAATAGATTTAATTTTTACTACCAGTTTTGCTCCATTATTACCTCAACATATTTTCAAGGCCAATAATTTTATCCCAAAATTAAAAATATCCCGTCAACCAAAAAAATGAAGTTTTCGGGAGTACAAAATTTAGCCGTAATTTGAGGCCTTTAATTTCATTTAAACCATAGAATTACCATGGGTGGCAGGAAATTGATATTTAACCTATAATGCATGGATGATTAAGGAAAAAATACATAGATTAGTGTAAAATTTAATCATAATCACTATGAATGACCTTAGGAAACTATTTTTTAGTTTAACAGTTTTTTCCATATGCTTGGGGGCTTTCTCTTGTTCAAACCCCTCTTCCAAGTCAAATGACAATATGATGGAGGATACAGCAAAAGAAGTAAAAGAAAGGGCCAGTCCTTTAAAAACTACTTCCGGAAATATTGCAGGAAAGGCAGTGGCAGTTGAATATGGTGCGCCATCGGTAAAAGGCCGGGTTATCTGGGGGGATTTGGTGCCCTATGGTGAGGTTTGGAGAACAGGCGCGAATGAAGCAACAAATGTGACATTCAAAAAAGATGTGAAAGTAGAAGGAGAAGCTGTGGAGGCCGGAAGGTATTCTTTGTTTACCATTCCTAAGGAAAACGAACCTTGGACTATCATTTTAAATTCGGATTGGGATTTAGAACACGGTCACTTTCAATACAATGAAGAGAATGATGTTTTAAGGGTAAATGTTAGCCCTTCTTTTGGAACCGACCACCAGGAAATGCTTTCCATAAAAGTGGTAAATGAAGGGATAGAAATTAAATGGGAAAAAGCTAAAGTATTGGTAAATATTGAATGAAATATATAGGGTTCTTTTTTTCATTGTTGTTTTCACTATTATTGGCTGTAGGTTTATCGATAAACATGGCCAACTTACCGCCTTTGGCCAAGATTTTTGATCCGTACAAGGGGTTTTGGCAAAATGCATACAGTGAGGATTACAATCCTGATACGGAAGTAACCATAGCCGGACTCCAAGCTGAGGTGGAGGTAACCTACGATGAAAACCTTATCCCGCATATTTTTGCGGAAAATGAAGAAGACCTTTATAAAGTTCAAGGTTATACCACTGCCAGGCATAGGTTATGGCAGATGGAGTTTCAGGCTTTGGCTGCGGAAGGCAGGCTTTCTGAAGTCGTTGGGGAGATTGCTTTAAATAGAGATAGGGAGATGCGCAGAAAAGGCTTAGGTTTTGGTGCCAAAAATAAGTTGAAGTATCTCAAAAATAATGATCCAAGGACACTGCAGTTGATGGAGGCATATGCCGACGGAGTAAATGCTTATATTGACCAACTTTCTCAGGCAGAATTACCTTTGGAATACAAACTTTTAGATTATTACCCCGAGCCTTGGACTCCCTATAAATCGCTTTTGTTTCTAATGAATATGGCGGAAACCTTATCGGGAGATAGTGATTTGGCCAATACTAATTTTCGCAATTTGTTTGGTTCCGAGTGGCAGAGAAACCTTTTCCCGGATTATCCCCAAGGAGTGGTGCCTGTGGTAGCTCAAGAAACCTGGGACTTCGAACCGGTAAAAGTAGAAGAGCCGGAAACAACTTATATTGACTCTATAAAAATCACCCAATTGCTTCCGGAAAAAGAACCCGGTTTGGGTTCAAACAATTGGGCCGTTTCAGGAGAGAAAACCGCCTCTGGATTTCCAATTTTGGCCAATGACCCGCATTTGGCACTTAACCTTCCTTCATTATGGTTTGCTGCTCAACTAAGCACTCCTGAATATTCGGTAAAAGGAGCCACCTTACCCGGGACCTTGGGAGTAATCATTGGCTTCAATGAGAATTTTGCTTGGGGAATGACCAATGCAGACAGAGATGTGAAAGATTGGTACAAAATTACCTTTAAGGACTCCTCCAGAGAAGAATATTTATACAATGGACAATGGATCCAAAGCAGGCGTCAGCTTGAAACTTTCACAGTAAAAGGACAGAATGATTTTGTCGATACTGTGATCTATACCCATTATGGTCCGGTCGTTTACGATAGGAATTTCAAAATGAAAGGAAAGCCGGCAAACTTTGCCTTGAAGTGGACTGCCCATGGGGATTCCAATGAACAAAAAACATTCATTAACTTAAACAAAGCCAATGGTTATTCGGATTTTGAGGAGGCCCTGACACATTATGCGGCACCGGCTCAGAATTTTGTGTTTGCATCCCGAAACGGGGATGTTGGCATTAAGGTACAGGGAAAATTTCCCTTGAAATGGAGCGGTCAGGGCAAATACTTAATGGATGGAAGCAAGCCAATTTACGAATGGCAAGGCTATATTCCCGCAGAACATAATGCCGAAGAAATAAATCCCGAAAAGAAGTTTGTGACCTCTGCCAACCAACATCCGGTCTCTGATAATTACCCCTATTTTGTATACAACAATAATTATGAGTATTTCAGAAATAGAAGAATTTCGGACCAATTATTGCAACTCACTGCCATTACAGTTGACGATATGAAGGCATTGCAATTGGATAATTATAACCTACATGCTTCAGAAATATTGCCCCTGATGCTAGATAGCCTGAATAGGCAGAACATAGTGTTAGGAGAGAAGTGGTTGGCTCCTTTGGAGGCTTGGGACTATGATGCTGCTGCAGGTGAAATGGCTCCGGCATTGTTTCAATCCTGGTGGAATCAAATGGAAAAGGCCTTGTATGCTTCTTGGGATGCCAAAGGTTTGCCTATTTCCTATCCCAATAAATTTAACCTCGCCAACCTTTTAATAAATGAGCCCAATGCATCCTGGTTTGATGATGCCAAAACCAAGGAGAAGGAAGGGGCTTCCTTTTGGATCAATATAGGTTTTCTAGGGATGGTGGAAGAGATGGGAGAACTTACTGCCGGAAAGGATTCGATCAGTTGGTCCACTTATAAAAATACCCATATTAGTCATTTGATTCCAAACTTAACTCCTTTTGGAAGGTATAATATTCCCATTGGAGGAGGGAAAGGAATTGTCAATGCCTCGGCTTCAGACTGGGGTCCTGGCTGGAGAATGATTGTAGAGATGGGATCGGAAATTAAAGCTGTGGGTGTTTATCCCGGAGGGCAATCAGGGAATCCCGGTAGCAAATACTATGACAATCTTATAGATGCGTGGGCTTCGGGTGAATATTTAACCATAGGCTTGCGAGACAGAAGTAAAGCAGCAGGAGATTTGTTTTATACAAAATTTAGCGCAGATTGATATGAAATTTATCGTACATATGTTAGTCATTGCGCTTATAGCTTTTCTTTTGGGTTCAATTGTACCTTATTACGTAATGATGATGCTTATAGGAGCAGTTTCGGCATGGTTTAGAGGGGCAGCTTTTCTTGCTTTCATTGCCGGCGCCATTGGGGTTGCAAGTGTTTGGGTCATCGCTCCATTGGTGATTTGGTCAGTTTCGGGTTCAGATCTTCCTGATAAGTTTTCTCAAATTATGGGTTTTTCAAATGGAACAATTTTAGTAGGGATTACCGGTGTTTTAGGCTTTTTGATTGGAGGCTTTAGTGCACTGACCGGTAATTTTTTAGGGAAATTGTTTAGGGAAAGAAATGCCGGATATTGAGGTGATTAAGGGATGGGCTTTTGGCCTGTTATTTACTTGATGGTTTTTATTTCCTTCCAATTTGATTATATTAGAAAGGACATAATACCCAAAATGACATTTTTCCCCGGAATATTCACTAAACGTAGTGACTCTAGTTAAGATGTATGGATAGTCAGGAGCTTTAGGTACGCCAATTGTTAGGTCAAGGTAATAAATAGGCTGATGATTTAATTGAGGCAATTGACTTTCCATTAATAGATTCAGGTTAAAAGTAGTATTCACTTTTGTAAAAATTTTTAAAAAATAAACCAACACAATATAATGTCAAAAACAATTATCGTTTCAAATAGACTACCAATTAGTTTACAACATAAAAACGGGAAATTTGAATTTAAGCCAAGTGCAGGTGGTTTGGCTACAGGCTTGGGTTCAATCTATAAGGAAGGGGAGAATATCTGGATAGGCTGGCCCGGAAATGACGTGGAAGACGAAGGGCAACGAAAAGAGGTGGTTGATGAGCTTATAAAATTGAAAATGGCTCCAGTCTTTCTCACCAAAAAGGATGTGGAGTTGTACTATGAGGGTTTTAGCAATGAAACCATATGGCCTGCCTTTCACTATTTCACCCAGCATATCAATTATGAGGATGAATATTGGGATGCATATTGGAATGTAAATAAAAAATTCTGTGATGCTATTTTAGCCAAAGCTAGTGATGATGACACCATTTGGGTACATGACTACCAGCTCTTGTTACTCCCAATGATGCTGCGAGAAAAATTGCCTAATGCAACCATTGCCTTTTTTCAGCACATTCCATTCCCTTCTTACGAGATCATGCGAATGCTTCCCTGGAGAAAACAAATGCTTGAGGGGATGGTTGGGGCCGACTTGATTGGCTTTCATACTTATGATGACATGCGACACTTTTTAAGTGCCGTAGGAAGAATTTTGGGTCTCTCAAATGAGAGTGGGTTTATTCAAGCAGACAATAGACTGATAAATGTGGATGCCTTTCCTATGGGGATCGATTATGAGAAATTTGAAAAAGCAGCATTAAGTCCAAAAACCCAAAATTTTGTAAAGAAATTCAAGCAAACCTTGGGAGACCAAAAGTTGCTGATAACCATAGATAGGCTAGATTATTCCAAAGGGATTCCCAACCGGATAAAGGTTTTTGAAAAACTTTTGGATGAAAATCCCCAATACAGAGGGAAAGTATCCATGATAATGGTGGTGGTGCCTTCTAGAGATCAAGTGCAGTCTTATCAAACTTTAAAAGAAGAAATAGACACCTTAGTTGGGCACATAAATAGTAAATTCTCAACCCTAAACTGGGTGCCCATCCATTATTTTTACCGTAGTTTTCCATTCAATGAGTTAAGTGCTTTTTACAGCATGTCAGACATTGCTTTGGTGACGCCTCTTAGAGATGGAATGAACTTGGTGTGTAAAGAATTTGTAGCCAGCAAAACCGATAAAAAGGGAGTGCTTATTCTCTCGGAAATGGCAGGAGCCAGTAAAGAATTGGTAGATGCTATTTTGGTCAACCCGAATGATCAGGAAGGGGTAACAAGTGCCATTGTAGAGGCTCTCTCTATGGATGAGGAGGAGCAGGAGATGAGAATTAGTTCCATGCAGGCAAGTTTGAAGAAATACGATATCTTTCAGTGGGTCAAAGTGTTTATGGACAGGCTACAGTTTGTGAAAGAGAAGCAGGCTGATCTGGAATCCAAAGCCTTGGATAAGAAAATTATTGCCCAAATGAAGAAAGCGTTTAATGTAGCTAAAAAACCGTTACTTCTATTAGATTATGATGGTACCTTGGTAGGGTTTAAGGGGAAACCACAAGATGCCTTCCCGGATGAGGAATTGAAAGTATTGGTTGCTAAACTAGCACAAAGATGCCAGACAGTAATCATAAGTGGTAGAGACAAAGAAACCCTAGGGGCATGGTTTGAAGGACAAAAAATTGACATGATTGCCGAACACGGTGTTTGGTTAAAAAGAAAAGACCAAAAGGAAGATTGGATTTTATATGCCGAGGTAGACGACAGTTGGAAAGAAGATATCAGAAAAGTAATGGAGTATTATGTGTTACGTACTCCGGGAGCTTTGATTGAGGAAAAACACCATTCCCTTGTTTGGCATTTTAGGAAAGTGGAGAGTGGTTTAGGTGATCTTCGGATGAGAGAATTGTTTAGCCACTTGAAGTACATGGCCAGAGGACATAACTTACAAGTACTGGAAGGGAATAAGGTACTGGAGATCAAGCGGCCGGATATTAATAAAGGCCGTGCGGCAACCGCCATGATGAAGGGAGAGGATTATGATTTTATCATGGCCCTGGGAGATGATTGGACCGATGAAGATACGTTTAAAGCCATGCCAAAGAACGCTTATACCATAAGGGTAGGCTATACCTATACACAGGCCAATTACAATATCAAAAACCCGCAAGCAGTACGGGAGTTGCTCAAAAGTTTATTGGAATAGGAGGGATTTAAAGCATCGAGCTGAATTAGATGACAAAACCGTAGCATTTTTTAAATGCTACGGTTTTGCTTTTTTTATCCCACCCATTTAATCGGACTAGATTTAACTAAGAGCATGCTGTTATAAAGTTATTTCATTCCACTGGGTGATCGATTCTCTGGAATGGCCTACACTATCCGGCTATTTTTCTTATTCAATAAGCGAAGGTATTTCACTTTTAGGAATTAGGTTCAGTGTCCTTTGAAAATTCTCCTTATAAGTAGAAGGGTTCAAAGTATAGTAAAAAGCGCCTTTTTTTGAAGCTGTCTTGTCTTTTTCTTCAATTTTCTGGATGATTTTACTGGAGAGTAATTTCCGGGTAAAGTTTCGTTTGTCAATTTTAGTAGCAAACAATTTTTCATACAAAGTCTGAAGTTTGGGCAATGTGAACTTCTCCGGCAATAATTCAAATAGGATCGGGTGAAAGGCAGCTTTGCTTCTTAACCTATTAAAGGCCATTTCTACCATTTCCTGATGGTCAAAAATCAATTTTGGAATTTGATCCATGCGAAACCAGCGGGCTTGAAAATCATCATGTGGCTGGTGTTGGTATTTTTTAATGTCAATCAGGGCCATGTATACAACGCCTACAACCCTTTCTATGGGATCCCTATTGGGTTTGCTAAACGTGTGCATTTGTTCCATGAATACATTTTCTAAGCCTGTGAGTTCATAGAGTATTCGATTGGCTGACTCATCAAGTGATTCATTCGCTTTCAGGAAACCTCCCATAAGGCTCCATTTTTCTTTTTCGGGAGAAATACCCCTATTAACCATTAATAAATTGTAATCTGTACCATCAAACCCGAAGATTATACAATCCACAGCCACTAAAACCCTGGTTTGACTCGAATATTTAAACATTGCTGATTTAATTTTTGTTAATAAAGCACTCAATAAATGAAAATGTCAGTAATATAACTCTCACCAAATGAGTAACGTACCCGTGAGGTTCTTAGTTCTAATTCGTTAATTATTTATGGTTTTATTGCTTTTATTCGACTTGGTAAATTTCGTTATTTTTTTTTAAATGTACTCATATCTTTAACCAAAAAATTCAATAATTACATCAATGGAGAATATCTTGGTTTAAAAAAATGTCATAAAATACTAGTTGATTGATTTTTTTATATTTAACGGTTGTAATTACAGCTTTGTTTTAGGAATCCTTGAATTTTGTGTTAAATGTTTGTTGATCCTTCCGCTAATTGTTCCTGAGAAATCATTATGGCTCCAATAGGTTTGCCTGAAAAAAAAGGGCGGGAGATTGTAAAATAAATCCTTGGTATTTTTATATGGCTACAAATTAAATTTACCTGATTAGAATTGTTTCTTATTGTGAAGTATTGGATCCTATTTTTACCAAATGAGGGGAGTTTTAGCTTGATCTCATTTTAATTATATGCAATTTGATTCAATTTTGAGTTGTAAGATACTTATATCGCAATAGAGCTGCTGTATTTTCTTTTGACTTTGTACCAGCTATTCGAGATGAAAAATTCATGAGGAATATTTAAAATGTTCAATTTACATTTAATGCTCTTTAAAAAAGAAATTCATCTTTTTATCTTTAATCTTACGTGTTTTTTCTTTTTACTGAGTTCAAAAATAGGGCTACCTAATTTTGAGGTTTTATCCTCTTTGGTGATTACTGGTGAATTTAAGATTTAAATATAAATATATGGCTCTAAGATATGAAAAATAGTATATTGGTACTTGAGGAGCTATTATTTATTGATGCCCTTAAATTTTCCGTTAAAACTTTGTTTTGACCACTAACATTGACTTATGGGTGTTAATTAAAAATTAACATATTTTTATCATTTAAAACTAAAACGTTAATGTTAAATTTTATCTTGAATTTTTACATTTTTTTTGGATTAATTTTTTTCTTTATGAAAATATAACTAAACTTCGATGATGTAAAATTTCGGAGAAACCTAAAATAACCTCTCTTTCCCAAGTAAATATGGTTTCATTCAGTTAGATTTTACTAAAACGTAGAAAATATAAAGTATTTGATCTATTCTCAGATCAATATTTTAAGTTTTATAAAATTAATTTTAGTGAACTATACTTATCCATGCCTATGAATAAAGAATAATGAAGAAAGAGTAAAGTAAAGATCCGAGAGAAGGTCTCGGAAAGAATTAAATCAATTAACAAATAATCCACTATGAAAAAAAGTTTACATTTTTACCGGGCTATGCAACCGATGTCATGGCTACCGGCAATCCTTTTTTGTTTGTTTTCCGTGGGGCTAAAAGCACAAACGGAAGGTTTAGACAAAAATTTGGAAAACATACAAAAGGTACCAACGGTATTGGCTAATGCCAAAATCAATAATGCAGAGGCCGATATTACCGTATCTGGTACCGTTACAGATGAAAGTGGCATGCCAATACCTGGGGCAACAGTTTCAGTTCCCGGAACCAACATTGGTACTGCGACAGACTTGGACGGTAAGTTTTCATTAACAGTTGACGAAAATGCACAAATAGTATTTTCATTCATCGGTTTTGAAAGCCAAACTGTAAATGTTGGCAACCGAAGTACAATCAACATTACCTTAGTAGAAGATACACAGTCTCTTGATGAGGTGGTAGTTGTAGGCTATGGTACGCAAGAGAAAGTGAACCTGACCGGTGCTGTAGGTGTAGCCACAAGTGAAAGGCTGCAAAATAGACCTATTGCCAACGTAGGTGAAGGCTTACAGGGTGTAATTCCTAACTTAAATATCGCTCCTCAAAATGGTGATCCTGCGCAAAGCCCTAGTTTCAATATTAGAGGTTATCAGTCAATTAATGGTGGTTCCCCACTAATTTTGGTGGATAATGTACCGATGGATCTGAATAGAATCAATCCAAATGATATCGAAAGTGTATCTGTACTTAAAGATGCTTCCGCAGCAGCAGTATATGGTGCAAGAGCAGCTTTTGGGGTGGTATTGGTAACGACTAAAAGTGGTAAAGCCGGTAAAGTACGCGTTTCCCTAAATAGTCAAATGTCATTGGGTAAGCCTATTTTCAATATGGATCCGATTACTGATCCTTATCGATTCGTTCAAGCCAGAAACTTGGCCAATGAAAGAACCAATGGTAGACCTGCTTATGATCAGGACATGATTGATGGAACGAAGGCTTGGTCTGAAAACCCTACAGATGAAAACGCTTGGGGTGTGGTTGATGGTAATTTGAGATTTTATGGTTTCAATAATTACCAAGATCAAATCATGACAGAATTTGCTCCTTCTCAGCAGCATGATTTGTCCATTTCCGGAGGATCAGAGAATTCAAATTACTTTGTATCGATAGGTCATCTCAACAAAGATGGTTACCTTAATTCAGACCGTAACGAGAACTTCAAGCGTTACAATATTTTGATGAAGGCCGAATTTAAAGTTACAGATTGGTTGACATTGGATGAGAAAATCGTAATCAATTCCCAACAAAGTGACAAGCCTTATTTCTATAACTGGGATGTAAATATCAACTCCCTTGCCAGGGTAAACCCAATCATGCCGGTTCAGTTTCCTGACCTTCCTTATTATGTCAATCAAGGAGACAGAGATACCTATGCACCCTATATTGGGATGTATTTTGGTGGCACCAACTTCTTTCCTTATTTGGAAGATGGAGGACGATCTACTTGGACCAATAACGATATCTGGTTGACACAGGGTGTAACTCTAACTCCTGCAAAAGGCTTAACCATTAAATCAAATTTCTCTTATAATTTCTTCCATCGTTCTGAGCAAAATGTTGCCAGTAAGATTGAGATTGTAGATACGAACTTACTTGCAGATGGATTGATTAGCAATGGATTTAGTGGCAATGACTTTATTGATGAAAGAGCCAGCTATAACCAGTATTATGTATTCAATGCTTATGCAGATTATAAATTTCAGTTACCTGAAATTCATAGCTTGACCACAATGATTGGGTTCAACCAAGAATGGGGTCAAAATAAATTCATCCGGGCACAAGCCAATACTTTGCTTACGCCATTGATTACGGACTTGAATGCCACTACAGGTTTGCAACAAACCTTCGGTAGCAGCAGCCACGTTTCCTTAAGAGGTGCATTCTACAGGGTAAACTACATCTTTGATGAGCGATTCCTATTGGAGGCCAATGGTCGATACGACGGTACTTCACGATTCCCTTCTGACAGTAGATTTGGGTTCTTCCCTTCTTTTTCTGCAGGATATAGAATTTCCAATGAAGACTGGATGGCCGGTACCAAAAACTGGATGGATGAGTTAAAAATCCGTGCTTCTTACGGTACTTTAGGTAACCAATTGTTAGGTAGCAACTATTATCCTTATATCCCAACTTTAGGAACAGGACAGTCCGGCTTTATGTTGAGTGCCGGTCAGCGTACACCTTATGTATCTGCAGCAGGGCTTGTAAGTCCTACTTTGACTTGGGAAACTGTAGTGTCTCAGAATATAGGTGTTGATGTTACCTTGTTTGGTGGAAAGATTGATGCTTCATTTGATGTGTATTCAAGAGAAACCAAAGACATGTTGATGCGTCAGGAATACCCTTCTATCTTGGGTACCAATGCTCCTCAATCCAATGCAGCTGATTTGAAAACCACAGGTTGGGAATTGGCTGTTACATGGAAAGATCAGGTTAACAATGAGTTGAACTATGACATCACCTTGGCTTTGTCTGACTGGACCGCTGAAATCACCAAATTTATCAATCCTGAAGGTGTGATTAGCCAGTACTATGTAGGACAGAAGTTGGGTGAAATCTGGGGCTATGAAACAGTTGGTATTTTCCAATCACAAGAAGAGGTAGACAATGCTCCTGATCAATCAAGACTAGGTGCAAACTGGAGAGCCGGTGATATTCAGTATGCTGATTTGAATGGAGATGGAATAATTTCTCCGGGTAATGGTACATTAAGTGATCCGGGAGATAGAAAAATTATTGGTAATGAAACGCCGAGATTGAGTTTTGGTTTGAACAATAATTTCCAGTATAAAAACTTCACCCTAAATTTATTCTTCCAAGGTATCTGGAAAAGGGATCACTGGCCTACCTCAGGCAACTGGACTTGGTTTTTCCCTTTCAACGCAGGACATGTTGAAGAGTATTTTATTACCGACTCTTGGTCTGAAGACAACAGAGATGCTTATTTTGCTGCACCTCATATCTCTACCAATGACAAGAAAAACATCCAAACACAAAGCAGGTTCTTGCAAAATGCAGGTTATATTCGTTTGAAAAACCTCAACTTTGGTTACAACCTTCCTCAAAATTGGATGGAGACCATTGGCTTCCAAAATGCCAATATCTATTTTTCCGGCATGAATCTTTGGGAGTATTCTCCTATTCGTAAGCCATTGGATCCTGAGACCATTTATTCAGGTGCTATAGAGTATCCAATGCAGAGGGTTTATACGCTAGGCGCCAGGATTACCTTTTAATTACCAAAACCTAAAATAAGTATGAAAAGATATAATTTTATATGGGCTGTCGTTTGCCTGTCTTCATTTTTGCTAGCTTCATGCAATGATGATTTCTTGGAACGCTACCCAACAGATGAAGTAAGTAACGAGACTTTCTGGAATACGGAAAATGACCTTATGGTCTATAACAATAGTCTGTATCATTTGGCATTAACTGACCACGAAGTTCCAATTTTGCACGGTCATAACAATGGTTTCAGTAGCTATTATGGAAGCTATTATTTCCTGGATGGTTTTTCTGATAACCTGGCACCAAGGAATGACAGGCATACCTTCTTTCAGCAGGTTAGAGCTGGTAAGCAGCTTGTTCCCAATAGTCCTCAATGGTTTGGGTACAGAGGTTGGGGTTTTGTTAGGGCCATCAATGTAGGCATGGACAATTACGATAAGGCAGCTATCTCCGAAGAAGCTAAAAATAAATACAAAGCTGAAGCGCGTTTATTACGTGGTTGGTTTTATGCAGAGAAAGTTCAAAAATTTGGTGATGTTCCATGGGTAGAAACCGAATTGAACATTGACTCTGAGCAATTATTTGCGGCAAGGATGCCTAGAGAAGAGGCGATGGACAAAGTTTTGGAAGACCTTAATTTTGCTACCACCCATTTACCGGATGATTGGGGAGATGGAAACGAGCCGGGTCGTTTGAACAGATGGGCAGCTTTGGCCATCAAGTCAAGATTGTGTCTATTTGAAGGTACTTGGAGAAAATACCACGGCGGTACTAATCCTGAAATGTGGCTTGCAGAAGCTGCTGCAGCTGCAAAAGAAGTAATGGACGATGGGCCTTATGCTTTGTACAATACAGGCAACCCTGACAATGATTTTAATGCTTACATGCGCATACTTGACCTTAGTGGAAATCCTGAAGTAATGGTTTGGAGAAGGTATCAATTGGGAATTTTCACCAATGTTGTCCAAGGTTATTTTGGCTATACCGGTGGAGCTACCAAGAGTTTTGTAGAAGACTTTTTGGCAACTGACGGGCTACCTATTACTTTGTCTCCGGAATATAAAGGAGATGACACCTTTGAAGATGTGTTTGTAAATCGTGACCCACGTTTAAGGCAGACAATCCTTCACCCTGATGATACTGAAAAGTATAAATATGACAGAGCCGATGGTAGAGAGTACCCAAGAGTTGTAGGGATGCCGGGTGGTTTTACCACTGAAACCGGATACCACATCATCAAGCATTACAATGCAGATGATATGATCGGTAAAGCTTACAATACTTCTGAGACGCCTGCTATTATCCTTAGGTTCGGTGAAGTATTGCTAAACTATGCTGAAGCCAAGGCTGAGTTGGGAGATATTACTGAGGCAGATCTTGATATGAGTATTAACCTACTTAGAGATAGAGTAGCAATGCCTCATCTAGAGCTTGATCCTCCAATGGATCCAAGGTATGCGAATGATGGCGTTTCTTCATTGATCGTAGAAATCAGAAGAGAAAGAAGAGTCGAGTTATTCTTAGAAGGTTTTAGGTACAAAGACCTTAAGCGTTGGAAACAAGGTAAAAAATTGGAAAGCCCAGATTTGGGAATTCGTTGGAATGCTGAAAATCAGGCAAGATTTGCCGGAGCAATCATAGAGACTAGCGAAGATCCTGAAACAGGAAAAACCTATATCGATGTTTATAAAGGAACGGATTGGGAAAATCCAACTTTCGACGAGGGTAAAAATTACCTATGGCCATTGCCTTTGGATGATTTAGCTCAAAATCCTCAATTGGAACAAAATCCGGGTTATAATTAATTAAATCTATTTTATATTAAAGACTGCTATAAGCTGATTCCATCAGATTATAGCAGTTTTTTTTTGTCTTTTTTTATAAACGGAAAGGAAAATTAATGGGGATATTTTAAATTGATCCTTTAACCCGGATTATGGAATAGGATTCCCTGAACTTTCTCAAGGAGGGTTGAAATCGCAATAAAATCAGGCTGTTTGGAGACTTTACCATAGATTAGCTGTGGTGAAATCGAAAACAGCAACAATTGACTGATTTTGAAGTGGTTTCAGCACGCAATAGAAGGTTTATTGCATATTTCGGGTTTCATTGTAAACCCAATTTATTCCCAAATATGATAAAGAGATCGTACCAAGCGAGGCAATTTTATTTTTTTGAAAACCTCCTTAATCCATTTTGCTTTTTAAAGCTTTTTTTCGGGCCACTTTTACCGATCTTAGGCTAGATGTATCCCGCATGAAGCTGCCTATGAAATTCATTTCCTAGTAAGGTATTGCGCTAAATGCGAGGATCAATTGTGTTGAATATTCATAACCTATAGAAATAGATATACTTAATGATAATTTTAAATAAAATGAGAATAGAAAAACTTGCCCTTCAATTGCTGATGTTTACAGCCCTGCTTTGGAGTCCGCTTATGGCTGCAGTGCCTGAGGATGCCGAGATGGATACGGTTAAATTGGAGAACCCGATAACTGTAAACTACCTCAAGCGGCACCTGAAAAAGTCAGGCCCTAAACTGGCCCTGACACCGGCACTCGAAAGAAACCTAAAGCGTAAGATCAAGAGTGATCCATTAGTGGGCAACTATTACCAGGCATTAAAAGCCAATGCGGATGATGTACTCTCTATGCCTGTGCTTACCCGAAACGTAATCGGACGAAGGCTATTGGGCACCTCACGGGACATGCTGCACCGTGTCAATGTTTTAGGAATTGCCTATATCATCGAAAAGGACAAGAAATACCTTGATAAGATTAATGAGGAAGTTATCGCTGTAAGTAATTTTTCTGATTGGAACCCATCCCATTTTCTTGATGTGGCAGAGATGGCGACTGCTGTGGCTTTGGCCGTTGACTGGGTAGGAGATGATTTGCCGACTGCTACAGTGAAGCTAGCGAAGGAAGCATTGATTCAGAAAGGTATTGAGCCAAGCTGGAATGGAAACAAAGGTCGAATGTACGGCACCAACAACTGGAATCAGGTTTGTAATGCCGGTATGATTGCTGCCTCTCTTGTGATTGCAGATCAGGATATAGAATTGGCAGCCAAAACCATTCACCGTTCACTGGATGGAATTCCTAATGGCTTGATGCAATACGGACCGGATGGGGCTTATCCTGAAGGCTCCACTTATTGGGGTTATGGTACTGCGTTTACTGTACTTACCTCTGCCATGCTAAAAACGGCTTTCAAAACTGACTTCGGTATAGGCGATTACCCTGCCTTTAAAGAAAGTGCCGATTTCAGGAAATTGACAGTTGCCCCATCCGGCAACTATTACAATTACGCGGATTGTGGAGATCGCCACAGTAATGCTGGCGATATAATTTTAGCTTGGTTTGCTACCCAGAGTGGGAATTCCCTGTATATAGAAGATGATAAATTCAGTCAACCGGTGGCTGATTTTGGAAAGCTTCACAGGATTGCAGGCGCCGGATTGGTGTGGTTGGCACAATTTGAAAAAACTGCTGAAGCAGAATTACCACTTGTTTACAAAGGAGATGGTAAAAACCCAATAGTAATTATCCGTGATGGAGAAGGCTATTACTTTGGAGGAAAAGGTGGTAAAGGAACCGTTTCACATGGTAATTTGGATGCAGGTTCTTTTATTTGGGAGCTTAATGGCGTTAGATGGAGCGTTGATCCGGGCAATCAGAATTACAATGAGCTAGAGCAAGCAGGTTTTGATCTTTGGGGGTCTTGCCAAGATTGCGAACGCTGGACTTTGTTGACCAAAAATAATTATGGGCACAGCACACTGACCGTCAATGATGAACTTCATGTAAATGATGGTTTTGCCAAAATGCTCGATGTAAAGGATGGAGACCAACCCGAAGCTTCTTTTGATCTGACACCGGTGTTTGGTAACAAATTAAGAAAGGCCACCAGAACATTTATCAAACCTGACAATCATTCATTGGTCATCGAAGATCAGATTGAAACCAATGTGCATACCAAAATGATCACTTGGCAAATGATGACCCAGGCAGATGTTAGTATTGTGGATGGTGGTGCCATCCTAAGCCAAGACGGGAAAAAGATTAAGCTGGAGAACCTCTCTCATCCGGAAATCATGGTATCCGTAATATCCCTCGACCCGGCACCGCTTGAGTTAGACAGGCAAATTGAAGACTTAAAAAGATTGGAGATTAGGATTCCCGCTTATTTGATTGAAAATAATACAGATGTAATCAAAGTTAGATTAAAAGCATTGTGATAACATATAACTCAACTGCCAAAGGAAGATTACCATCCTTTGGCAGTAGCCTTTTTATAGGGGTCTTCCTTTTTTTCTTAAGCACAGGGTTTACTCTCGCCCTACCTGCATCCACTGATTTTGATCTGGTGAAGGATAGGGTAGTGGCTGAATACCTGGCATCCGAGGTGAATGAGGAGGCGATAGAGGAGTTGCTTACTTCTCAAAATCCTGACGGAACCTGGCCCGGTATCAATTACCAAGATGTATCGAGAACAGGCTTTGAACATTATTTACACACAGGAAATATGGTGACTTTAGCAAAAGCCTATAGACAGCCAGATTCCAAGTATAAAGGAAGTCCAAAAGTAAAGCAGGCAGTTTCCAATGCCTTGGCCCATTGGGTAGAAAATGATTATTTCTGCGACAATTGGTGGTACAATCAAATAGGTACCCCCAACAATTTAGTGGCAGTAATGCTACTGATAGGAGATGAATTGCCCGAAAAATTGGTGCAAGCCGCCCAACCCATTATTGGTAGGGCCCATCTCAATGCCTCAGGAGCAAGACCAAGTGGTGACAGGATAAAAATCGCTGGAATACTTGCCAAGAACCTGCTTTTTCTAGAGGAAAAAGAAAAATTCGAAGCTGTTTTAAAAGTCATTGAAGGAGAAATCAAGTTCTCTACAGGTAGCCGTGGTCTTCAAAGGGATTTTAGTTTTCATCATCGGGTAGATAGGGTAAACAATACAAGTTCCTATGGTTTAGGCTATGCAGATGCTTTCGTAGAATGGCTTGTATATACTGCAGACACCCGGTACGCATTTTCTTCTGATAAAGTAGCCATTTTGGTTGACTATTATTTAGATGGAATAAGTAAAAACCTGGCTTTCGGAAAATATTTAGAAGCCGGAGCAAAAAACAGGAGCATTGCCCGACCGGGCGCTCTTCATGGTTTGGATGCCAAAACGCCAAGAAAACTACTTCAGGCCACTGATTACCGAAAAGCTGATTTGGAAGAAATTGTAAAAATTCGGGAAGAAGGGATTCAAAATGTGTCCCTGTCCTATGGCAAGTACTTTTGGCAGACGGAATTCTTCACTTTTCAGCGGCCGGACTATTTTACTTCTGTAAGAATGTATTCCACCAGAAATGACAATATGGAGGTTCCCTATAATAGTGAAGGATTGAAAAACCATCATAGAGGAGATGGCACCAATCACCTTTCTATCACAGGAGAAGAATATTTTGATATTTTTCCTGTGATGGATTTTCAGAAAATCCCCGGGGCAACCATTCTTCAAAAGGAAAGGCTTCCAGATCCGGATCAAATTCAAAAACCCGGCTATACAGATTTTGTGGGAGCGGTTACAGATGATTTATATGGAAGTGTAGCCTTTGATTTTATCAGTCCACATGATCCATTAAAAGCCAAAAAGAGCTGGTTCTTCTTTGACAAGGAATACGTTTGTTTGGGAACGGGAATAGAATCAAAAGGCAAACAAGCGGTTTTTACCACCTTAAATCAATTGCTGCTCCAAGGAGAGGTTTATGCAAAAGTAGGTCAGGAAACGAAGATTTTAGAGCGAGGAAAGCATGAGTTTAAAGACTTGGACTGGATTTACCATGATCGGGTAGGCTATTTTATGTTAGCACCTCAGGAAGTAGAACTGTCTTTCGGAGAGGTCACCGGAAATTGGACTACCATTAACCAGCAAACAAGGGCACCCCAAGAGGATGTGAGCAAAGATGTGTTCAGTCTTTGGGTAAACCATGGAAATAATGTGAGAGAAGGGAACTATGCTTATCTGATATTACCTAATGCCGGCTTGGAAGAAACCAAGGCCTATCAATTTGATGATCAGATTGAAGTTTTGTCAAATACCTCAGCCTTACAGGCTGTCAAACACAAGCAGTTGTTACAAGTACAAGCCAATTTTTACCAAGCAGGGAAATTAAAATTAGGCAATGGGCTTGAATTAACAATGGATGGTCCGGGGTTATTATTGGTTCATTTGGATGGACAAAATATAGTGAAAATGGCGGTAGCAGATCCAAGTAGGAAATTGAGCAAAATGCACTTTCAGGTCAATGGTAAAGTTGACCTGAAAAGCGACAAAATTTCAATCAATTGGGATGCTGAAAGTTGGGTAAGCGAAATAACTGTAAAGCTACCTGAGGGGGAATTCGCGGGTAGTAGCGTGATCTTATGATTGTAAAAAACGCCATAATCAGACCGGTTTTTTGGATGAATGCCAGTCTCCTTAGTCATGATTTAATTGAAGATTAATAAAAAAAAGATGAACAAAATTTTAAGTATTAGTAGCTATGTATGGCTTGTGCTCTTTGCTTTGGTCGCTTGCAATCAAAAAAATCAAGAAACTTCAGACGAGCCCATTGTAATCGATGAGCGGGATCAAAAGCTGGCGGTCAAAAAGATAATCCCTGTTGACAGTGTCTGGGCAGGTCATTCCGTAGGCTTTTCATTGCTTACCCACAAAGACCGGCAATACATTGCCTATTAC
Source organism: Cyclobacterium sp. 1_MG-2023 (assembly GCF_030546805.1). Taxonomy (GTDB): domain Bacteria; phylum Bacteroidota; class Bacteroidia; order Cytophagales; family Cyclobacteriaceae; genus Cyclobacterium. The sequence goes on from NZ_JAUOPC010000004.1 coordinate 299,022, forward strand.
AACAAAGACCGGCACATGACGGTAGGGCAGAGAAATCTTGATGAAGATCAATTTGAACTGCATCAATTGCCGGTATTCGATAGGGAAGAAGGGCAGGGGACCAGTACCAAGCTTGGATGGGACAGTCACAATTTTGTTACCATAGACATTGATTCCGAAGGTTATTTGCACCTGGCCGGTAATATGCATGTGCATCCCATAACTTACTTTCGCGGACAAATTCCCAATGATATCAGTAGTTTAAAACAGGAAATGGAGATGGTAGGCCCCAATGAAGAACGATGTACCTATCCCCATTTCATGAAGGACAGGGAAGGCCGTCTATTGTTTCATTACCGTGATGGAGGAAGTGGAAATGGCAATGAAATTTACAATATTTACGATGTAGCTTCTAAGGAATGGACACGCTTCTTAGACAGTCCTCTGACAGATGGCAAGGGAGAGATGAATGCCTATGCTTCTCAACCTGCTTTAATGGAAGACAATTGGTACCATATGTATTGGGTATGGAGAGACACGCCTGATTGTGCGACCAATCATGACCTCTCCTATATCAAAAGCCCAGACATGATAAATTGGTACGATGCATTCGGCAATAAGCTGACTGTACCTGTCACCATTGCTCAGAAAAGTGTGATTGTGGATCCTGTACCTCCTAAAGGAGGGATAATTAATCTTGCTGCGAAGTTATGTTTGGATGAAAACAATGAGCCATTGATGGCTTTCCATAAATACGATGAAAGTGGTAACCTACAATTTTACGTGAGCAAGATCGAAGAGGGTGCATGGCAAGCCAAACAAGTGACCAATTGGGATTATCGATGGGAATTCTCGGGAGGGGGAAGTATACCAACAGAAGTTCGCTTAGGAGATTTTAACCTTAGAGAAGATGGGAATTTTGAACTGGGTTACAAGCACATTAAATATGGAGAGGGAATGTTGCTCCTAGACAAGGATTTAAATACCATTGGTGAAGTGTTAAAACCAGAGAGCTTTGGTGCTGATCTTAATTTGGAAGGTGACTTTGAGGGGCTGGAAATAAGGAATGCCAAAGACTTGGGAATGCCCGAAAATGGCAAAACCTATCGTTTAAAATGGGAGACCTTACCACCAAATAGAGACAAAGCCTATCCAAAACCTTGGCCAAATCCTTCGGTGCTTTACCTTTACGAAATGGAGTGATCCGTAATTTCCTAAGATTGTCTAAAATTTGTCTCAGGTGCTTTCTAAAGAATAAGTATTTTGAAAATATCTTAAACTCAAGAAGACCAATGATTTCAAAAATGAATGACTTTCTCTTGCTCCATTAATTTACACTATTATAAATATGATTAACTCAAAACCCATTGCCTACTTAAGTTTTTTTCTGGTCTTTACTGCCACCTTCTGTATTGAAGGAAAGGGACAGGGGATTGGGAACTCCTCTAATAAGGAAAATTACCTGATAAGGGTCCAAGCTTATGCAGATGAAATGATTGCTCATGGGAGAGATCGATACGGAGAAATAAGCTCTCCATTGTTTGCATCAGCTTTGGACAGAAAGACCATGGAAATAGCTAATGTTGATGTTTTTGGAAGCATAGATGGGATTAGAGAAACAGATCGGTCTCTTAGAGGATCCAATCCCCTATGGGAAATCGGTTTGTATGAAATCCTTTATGAACTAACATCCATTACCAAAGACCCCAAGTATGCCGATGAGGCAGACCGGACCATCGCTTTCTTCTTTGACAACTGTCAAAGTGAAAACACAGGTTTAATGGCCTGGGGGGAGCATTTATTTTGGGATTTTAAAACAGAAGAATGTGGGTTTATATCAAAGGATTACCATGAAGCCAAGGCTTGGCCCTTTTGGGACAAAAGTTACCAAATGAGTCCGGAGGCCAGTTGGCAATTTGCCATAGGGGAGTGGGACCATCAAATTCATAACAAAAGCACAGGTGATTTTAGTAGGCATGCAAGCTATTTAGATCATGGTCCACAAAAAGGTTCTGACTTCCCCAGGTATGCCGGTCAAATGATAGAAAGATGGGCAATAGCCTTGAGTCGTAAAGAGAATTTATACAGGCCAAGAAGAGAAGAACTGATGGAAGCGATAGAAGTACTGGTGCGGAGAATGGAAGAAAATAGCAAACTAACGGCTACCGGATACTTGCCGGCCTTACGAGGAGCTGATTATGTCTGGCCAACCAGTAATTTGGAGTTGGCAAGATGTCTTTTCGAAGCTGCTGAGCATTTAAATGAACCCTTGAAACAAAGGGTAGTGGATTTGGCATTGAAACAAGATACTGATTTTCTTGCCGCAGACCACTTAATCCTAAATGAAGGAGGTTTTGCCGTGACCTTACATTCAGAGACCGGCGCCCCCAGAGACCGATCCATGAATAAGCCTTACACCCAAACCTGGGCTACAGGCTATGGCTATGGAACACATGCCGGAACTGCCAACCTTTTGCATAAAAGGTACAAGCAAGTCTTGCCTAATTATCCAAAGATTGCAAACCAATATAAGTCAATGATAATTGCGGCCGCCGATCAATACCTGAAGGCAAGTCCTGATTGGTCCAACGCACAAAATCCGGATGCTTTTGCAGCTGTAATCCAGTTGATGATCACATCCTATCAGTTGACGGGCAATAAAGCATACAAGGAGCGGGCTGACTTTTTTGCACTAATGGGTATTGCGCTTTTTTTGGATGAAAATAGTGCGCTCCCAAAAGCCACAAGTAAGCATGAACACTATGAAACCATAACCGGAGGGCCGGCATTTATGCACCGTCTGTTGAAACTTTATGCTTTAAATGCAAACTAATATCCAGACATTGAATGCTATGAATAAAATCAAGCTCGTCCTAACTGCAACCCTTTGCATTTTTTTTATGTTGGAAGGGGCTTCGGTTTTTGCTCAGGCAAATTCCCATCCTTTTTTAATCGTAAAGGCAGATCAATTTGAAAAGCACAGGCAAAAGGCATTTTATGAACCCTGGAAGTCCATGGCAGATGATGCCTTGAAGATTACTGAAGAGGGCTTCAATGAACAAATTATGGGAGCCTATGAACTTCAGGATTACATAGGCGCTGTTGCTTTGGCCTATATTTTATACCCGGAAGAGAAATCAAGGTATGCGGAGAAAGTAAAAGATTTAATAGTAAATCAATATTCAAAATTAAAACCTACAGAAAAAAGAAACTGGGGTGGTGTTGTTCCGCCCATGAGCTCTTTCTTTGTGGCCATCCTGGCACTTGACATTGTTTACAATGATTTGACCCAAGAAGAGATTCTTGCCTGTGAAAAGGTGATTGAATCCCAAATATTTAAAATTAATCGTAAAGGCAGTTGGACCGAAGTTAGACTTGGAACCCATGGGGTTTGGGATATTTACAAAGGACTTAGAACCGGACCTGATGAGGCCTATTTTAAAGGGACCATGGCCCAGATTACTCCTGATGGGGTTTCTCCGATTACCATACATTACGCTTGGGAAAGAGTGGGTGGAGGAGATAGCCGGATCTCTAAAGCGGGCTATATGGATGTATTGGAATTTACAGGGATTGACAAGCGATACTATTCCAATGAAAAGCTGCAAAAATTTCACCGTTGGCTATTTAGTGCCAGTGTGAACAATAGCAAGGAAATGGCTATAATAGGGGATATGCTTCCCACGCAAACATTAAATAACGATTTGCTGCATGCTAGGGTGGGCAATTTTGATGCGGAAGCAGCTGCCTATGCAGCATGGTTTCATGAGAATGACAAGAAGAGAGGGCATATCATCAGTTACCTTCTTCCAAAGATCAAATTGCCTTATCCCAAACTGCCCAAAAGCAGTGTTTATGAAGATGGAGGTGCTTTTTTTAGAGAAAATGCCATGAATCCCGACGGAATCCATGCTGTACTGTACAATATAAAAGCACTGGACGAATGGCATACCCATCAGGAAGTGAATGGTTTGGCATTATCGGGGCTTGGTAATAGGTTGCTTGTAAATGGTGGGAGATTAGGTGCTCCCACACGATCGGCGACACTAAACAATACCCTTACCATTAATGGTCAAGACCATGATGCCCGAATAGGAAACGGAATCTTAAAAAGCATCCGTAGGCCTGCCTTTGATTATGCCAAAGGCGATGCAGGAACTGCCCTGTCAGGCTCTTCTCATTTCCGAAACTTGTTGTTGTTTCATGGTACCGAAAATGCTAAAGCTTATGTACTCTTATTGGATGAGGTGGAGGTGGAGGAAGGGGACAAGGTCTATTCCTATCTTCACCCGGCAAATGAAAGCCAAGTGGATACCGTGCTGGCTAATCAATCTTATTTAGCTGCCATTGACCATTATCCAACGGTAGAAGGGACATCCTTGGAAATCTTGTATTTGACAAAACCTGATGTGGTAAACCAAAAACCGGTACCTTCTGCTGTGCAATCAAGTTATCCCGGTTACCCGGATCACAATAGGTTGGAGGCCATTTACACACCCGATATCATGGGACAAAAGCAAATGGTGACCTTACTAAACCCTATCAATGAGGATAAGGACAAAATTAATTGGACACCATTTATTGAAGATGGTTTTGAAATTAATTTAATTCACCATGATAGGGGAGCAGAGGACTTGATTTTAAATGCTGTTAAGTCGGAGAATGCTATTGAATATGAGGATGTTTCCTTTCATGGAGCATTTTTAGTGCGTAGAAAAATTGAGGAAAACACCAATTTCCTATTTGCTAAAAATGCCAAAGGTTTTGCAGACAAAACCTTTGAATTTAAAGCGGATGCAAAGGTGACTTTATGGATGGGACAGCGATTTGTAAGTGTCATCGCACCAGAAGCAACCCTGCTTTACCTAAAAAAGAAACCATCAAAAAAGCTGTATTTAAATGATAAATTGGTTGATAGGAAAGCAACAGAAGAGGGTTGGGTGCAAATCCAATTATCCGAAGGTTCCCATCGATTGTTTTATAAGTAACTAATTAAACCCAAATAGAAATGATAAAAAACAAAAATATATTCTTGCTTATTGCAGGGATTTTATTGTCAGCCAATGTTTTTGCCCAACACTTGGTCAGTAGCAAGTACAGTGAACAAGAGCTTGCAGAAGTATTGATTCCCCTTAAAGATTGGCAACCTTTTCCGGCATTGGCCAATAGGGAAGCTTGGAGCAAGGCGGACAAGGAGCAAATGGAGTTTTTCCTTGATTATGCCAATGAGTATATCGATTATTCCTGGCCCTATATCCCTGCTACCAAATCTTTGTTAATTCACAGAAATGGAAACCGAACAGAATACCAAGAGATGACCTTTGAAAAAAGAAGAGTTTTGGGAGCGATGATTTTGGCGGAGCTGTATGAAAACAAAGGGAGGTTTATTGATCCCATAGTCAATGGCGTATGGTCCATTTGTGAGGAGTCCTTTTGGGGAGTGCCTGCCCATTTGCCGAAAACAGATGAGTATTCCGGTTTGATGGACGTTTCCCAGCCATTTGTAGACTTATTTGCCGCCGAAACGGCCACTTATCTGGCTTGGGCGGATTACTTTTTGGGAGAAAAATTTGATGAGATTTCCCCTCAGATAAGAAAAAGAATCCGGCATGAAACCACCAAAAGAATTTTTGAGCCTTTGATGACCAAACACCACGGTTGGATGGCAGCCAATGCCAACGGAAGGAGACCCAACAACTGGAATCCTTGGATTTGCTCCAACTGGATCAATGCAGCCTTATTGCTGGAAGATGACGAGCAAAAAAGAGTAGCCCATATCAACAAGGCCACCCAAGTGCTGGACGAATTTTTAACGCCTTACCCGGAAGACGGAGGTTGTGATGAAGGGCCGGGGTATTGGGGCGCTGCTGCGGCTTCTTTGTTTGATAACCTTTCCTTATTGAATGAGGCTACCAATGGCGCTTTTCAGTTTGCCTTCGAAGATGAAAAGGTAAAGAACATGGGGCGTTTTATTTATAGGGCGCAGATCAGCAAAGATTATTTCTTGAATTTTGCGGATGCAAGCCCTAAGCCTAAAATGGCCGCAGCCATGATCTATAGGTATGGCAAGGCCATTCAGGATCCGGACATGATGAAGTTTGGTGCTTACTATATGGAACAAAATGAAAAAGCATTGCCTAGATTTCATTATTTCAGGCATTTCTTCGAAGTGTTTATGCAGGAAGAATTTGACAATGCTGAAAAGGGCCTTCCCTTGCCTAAAGATGTTTGGCTAAAAGACATCCAAGTAATGGTAGCCAGAGATCAAGAAGGAAGTTCAGACGGGTTTTTTCTAGCAGCAAAGGGTGGGCACAATGATGAAAGTCACAACCACAATGATATCGGAAACTATGTAGTGTTTTACGATGGGCTTCCTGTGCTAATCGATGTGGGAAGTGGAACCTATACCCGAAGGACTTTCAGTGGGGAGCGGTACTCCATTTGGTTTAACCGTTCTGATTACCACAACCTGCCTACTATCAATGGCGTGACACAAAAAGCAGGTGTGGAATTCAAAGCCACCCAGGTTTCTTATGATGCCAAAAAGAACAGTTCTGCTATGACTTTGGATATTAGCGAGTCCTATCCCGAAGCTGCAGGTCTGGTTTCCTGGAAGCGAGACCTTGCGCTAAACCGTGGAAAAAGGGTAACGGTAAAGAATACCTACAAGCTATCCCAGGGCGGAGAGATTATCCAACACCTGATGACCGTTTATCCGGTAGAGGTGGTTAAACCCGGTCTAATCTCTATTGCCTATAAGGGCAAAGACGGAAAGGTGTCACCATTTGAAATCCAATACAATCCAAATGACATGGAGGTAGAAGTGGAGAAAATGCCTTTTGATTTACCAGAAGATGAAGGCGTAGCAAGCAAGTGGGGACAAGAAATGTACCGAATCAACCTTACAAGCAATGGCAATGTACAGGCCGGCAAGATGGATTTTACCATCAGCAAGCAATAAACCTCAATAGCCCAAAGGGCCAATAAAATTAAAATAAGCGTGGATACTGTTCACGCTTATTTCTTTTTAGGCTTACTTAACCCCTCTGCTTTGGTGGCTGAGCCTGTCGAAGCCGTAGGAATTCCCTCCCGGAGGCTGAGCTTGTCGAAGCCTTAGGAATCGAAGAACGTTTAAAACTTACCCGATAAATTCTAACCGGATTGATATTTAAGAAAGTTGAAAACTTTCAGCATTGTAGGTCCAAGTTACACTACGTTAAACTTGGACCAGTGTTAGAGAGAATCTTACCGGAGGCTGAGCCTGTCGAAGCCGTAGGAATCGCATTCCGGTGGAAAACAATCCAATATTATTCGTTTGTAAACGTTTAACAACAAACCGGTATTTTGGGCAAAAAACCCCATAAAAACCCATTTTAAAAGCTGTAAAGGGTTTTTCTATTCATAAGTTTTTAGGTAGTTTCGTGGGTTAAATAGTAGCTGTATAGGTAAATTCTGCTTAAATATGGTTATATACAATTGCTACCACACATAATATATATACAGTATAGTTATTGAATGAAATCATACAAACACAATTCTGAAAAAATAGAATTAAATAAAAACAAATGAATAAATTAAAGTTAATTATAGGTTTTTCAATAGCAATATTGTTTAGCTCTTGTTCTGAAGACACTGAACCTATAATCCAAACTGTAAATGGATTTAAGTATAAGGATACATTTTTTTCTGTAGATAAAGCTTTTATAAAAGACTTTAATATTATAGATAATGAACCATCTAAAATTGCTATAGTTTTGTCAAATGTAGACCCATCCAGAACGACTCCAAAATGGGGAGGTGTGAATTATTTTTATTTTGCATTTGAAGCAAGTAATGTAATAGAAGGAACTATAACACCGGTTCCCGAGTACTCGATACGTGAAAATGCAGATTTTGATAATTTTTCAATTCTTGCAGGAAATACAATTCTAAGACATAATGACCCAAGAGTTAGTAATATAGCTGTTTCTAGTTTAATAAATATTAACTCTATATCGATAGATGAAATAGATCTAGATTTTGAATTTACACGACCAGATGGAGAAATAATAACAGGAAGCTACAAAGGTACATTTGAATAAATGAAGAAATTTTGATTTGTAAATACAATATAAATTTGTGGTAATAACTAAGCCTTCTGAAAACTGGAACCCTTCGACTCCGCTCAGGGACCAGTACCACCCCGGAGGCTGAGCTTGTCGAAGCCGTAGGAATCGAAAAACGTTAGAAACCTATCGGCTATTTCAATCCGGATTGTATTCAGGATTTATTTAAGAAAGTTGAAAACTTTCAGCATTGTAGGTCCAAGTTACACTTCGCTAAACTTAGACCAGTGGTAACCAGTGGTACCGGAGGCTGAGCCTGTCGAAGCCAGTGGAGTCGAGTATCTTATTTCAAATCGAATTGATTTCTGATTATCAATAGCCCCCAGCTTCAGCTGGGGGATTAGAATGTAATATTATATTTCGGGGCTTTAGCCCAATCTTCACCTTTCAAGAATAAAAAGATTAATTAGGCTTTAAACCTAGGTTGATGGCTTATTTTTCCAGCAGCCATCTCTCCTCCAAATTTTGGCTAAAGCCGGGTGAATTGTTATGGCTTTTATAAATGGGCTAAAGCCCATTCCTATTGAGCAGATTTCGTTAATCTATTTGATGGTGATATTGAATGAATACGAAAACTTTCAGCATGATAGATCCAAGTTACACTACGTTAAACTTGGACCAGTGGTAACCAGTGGTACCGGAGGCTGCGCCAGTCGAAGCCGTAGGGGCCAAAGAGGGATACTTCGGAAGTGGGGTAGGGTACTTCAGAACCTACCCATTGGAGTTTATAACCTCAATTACCCACCTTAAAACAGGGGTGGGGTACCTAAAACTGACAAGCTTGGACCTTACAACTCGAATTTCCCGGTTCAGAACTGATATTTTTCACCTTAAACCTGAAAAATTCGACCAAAAACTGACAAGAAACGAGGTGAAAATCGGAAAATAGGACAAAATTTCAGGAAAAGTCTTTGGATAAGGTCAAAATTACTAGGTTCAGAAGTGGGGAGGGGTACTTCAGAACCTACCCATTGCAGTTATTTACTTCAAAATTCCAGTTATGAAGTGGGTAATTGAACCTTTTAGCCGGAAATTTCCGCCTTTTTGGCAGCATTTTTTAAGTATTAACCAAAGCATTTGACCAAAAACTGACAAGAGAGAAGGTTTAAAGTAAAGCATTACAGTAAAATGATGGTTTGCATTGGGTTTTTTAATTTAACTCGGATCATTTAACAGAATTTCCTAAGCTCCCTTATATAGGGTTGAAATTACTAGAGAATCAGCAGTTAGGAGATTACATGAGCCAATTGACTATTTGGGAGTAAATCTTACAAATATGAAAACAAATAGATTTCCGGCTTTATCCGTATACAAGCCTTTGTAAATGTTTACCAAACGCTTAGAGCAAAATATGCATTAAACCTATCATTTTTCCAAAAAAAAATCCCTGTTTAAAGGTCATAAAGGGTTTCTTATTTAGAAGTATTTAGTTAGTTTAGGGGGTATAATAGATATATACGCAACTCCCAAGCAAAACATAGCTTTATACAAATGTTGGCAGCAATTTTCACAACATAACACAATATGACATTTCCCATTGACATCAAAATAAATCTAGGTCAAACTGGAATATCTGGAATTCAAAATCCGACAATTAAAATTTACGGAGGTTTAACAACATTTCTTGGACCAAATGGTGCTGGAAAAACACAACTTCTACGAGGACTAAAACATTCGCTTAATACTCATCTAAATGGTAAAAAAATAAGATATCTTTCCGCTGGAAGACTTGGACCTATGGAAAATTACAGGTCTGACTTTGACGGACAGCGTGGACAACCAAGTTTTGACTCTGCAAGTTTTGGCGACAAATCTTCAACCAAAAGAAGACATCAAACGGAAACCATTCTTGGCGATTTCGCAACTCTCTCTGAACGACCTGATGTTTTAATTAAAGTACAAGAAAGACTTCGTAAACTTTTCAAAAGAGACATTGTAGTGGATTGGGATGGAGGAAAATTAAAGATATTTTTTTCAAGGGTTGATCAGACAACAACTAAAAATTACTCATCAGCTAGAGAAGCAAGTGGTTTATTACATTTAGCGGCAATTTTAGCTTCATTGTATGATGACGAAGTTGGATGTTTATTAATTGATGAACCAGAGGTGTCGTTGCATCCACAGCTCCAATCATTTCTCTTAAACGAAATTAAAAAAGTTGTAGGTAGCAACACCGAAAAGGGTAAAAAATTAATATTCATATCAACTCACTCGACTGAATTTATTGAAGTTAATTCGGTAACTGATTTGGCATCAATTATTTTTTGCAATGACATCCAAGAAAGCCCAATTCAAATCGACCCTTTACTTGGTGACTTTCAAAGTAAGAAATTACAAGCATTACTTACTAGGCTTGGTCAAGAGCATAAACTAGCTCTTTTTTGCCATTCTCCATTATTAGTTGAAGGGCCGAGTGATGAGATAATTTGCTCTGCATTAAGCAGAAAACTTTCCTTGAACTTGGAGGCAGCAGGCTCACAAATCCTTCCTGTAACAGGAAAGGGACAATTTCCCGTAGTTATTAAACTTTTTCGTTTAATAGGCAAAGTGCCTGCTTTACTGGGAGATGCCGATGCAATAGCAGATAATTTAGATATTATTGGTGTTTTTACCAACCTGCCACAAGCCTCTGAAATAGCAGTAGAATTAGGTCATAGAGATGCCGCAAAATTTGCGAAAGATATTTATAACGACTTCTGTCAAATTGTATTAACTAATTGGGATGATATAAAAATACAAGCTGAACATCATTATTACTGGATTAATAGAGATAAGAAAAAAGATGAACTAATAGCCAAACGAAGAAGTGCATTTTGTTGGCTATTTAACACCATTGATGATGATATTAAAAAAGCGACAAATGGAGCAGAATGGATTACAATTAAAGTACGTTTGTCATCACTCTTGTCCTTTTTAGAAAAACTTGGTTGTTTCATTCTTAGAAAAGGAACTATTGAAGCTTATTATCAACATTCTGGAAATTTGACTGTTGACGAAAAACCAAATGCTGCATCTTATGAAGTTAACGGTCTTATTGAGGAGGCTGATGAGAAAGTAAAATCAGATTATGATGATATTATTCGTGCAATGAAATTCTGTTCGACCCTAAAAGAAATAAATGAAGCTGAGGCAATTAGAGATTTACTATTAGCGACGGTTTCTCCTGCACTTGCTAATATAAAGAAAGAAACGACAGATGCTGAATTAAAAATTTTTTCAAATAATCTTTTTGGTGCTAAATCAAGCTTATTTAAACTTAGTAAACATATTGACGGGGAAGATATTTATCTTGACGTTAATCTTTCAACAGATATTCTTGAAGTAAGTGGTTTCCCAATTAGAATAAAAAAAGGTGCAAATCCTATCGAAGTTGTAAACAATTCACTTAGACTAAAATAAATAAACTGCTGCCAACACGGGTTTGGCAAAAGTGGCGTTTCAGTGCTCCGCAAACACATTTGTGGTTAATCAAAGCTTGGTTCTTCGTATCAACATTTGTGATGAAAATCGCCACCTTCGCCAAGTCCGAAACCGTTGCCTACAATAAAAAAATAATTTAATCTAAACTAAATGCTATTAAGATCAATTTCAGTGAATCACCATAAAGTAATTGGATCAAAAAAAATAGACTTTTTTGGTAAAACCACTAATCTAACTGTGGATTTAACAAGGGAACACCATACAGATATAGTCTTGGAAATTGACGAGGAAACGAAAGAAAATCATTACACTTTTATCATTGGGCAGAACGGTGTTGGTAAAACGATATTATTCAGAACTATAGTAAACTTTATTAATGCAAATGATTCGTTTGAAGAACCAAAATTAAAGGCACTAATAAACTTTTACACAAACTCGAAAAAATACATTAAATATAACTCCAATTCTGGAGTAAACGAATTAGTAAACTTAGGGATTGATAATTATTTTTCCAATCAAAAAAATCTGATAATTAAAAATTTTCTAGAGCATTATAATTCGTATCTAATTTTAATTTCATCATCGTTTGAAAGAAGTATTGTTCATAAAAATCCTCGCTATAGAAGTTTCAACTATTTATCAGATATAAACACAACAAAAACACTTTTTGCAAAATCATTAATGAAATTCAAGGATGATAAAAAATTGAATATACTTTCAGAACTGCTTGAAAGAGAAACTATAGAATGGAAAATGAGAGGTTATTTATCTGTAGAAGCCAGAGGTGGAATTGAAAATGATGATTTCTTTTTATTGAAAAATAAAAACAATGTTAATATTTTTAACTTTCTGAAGACTATAAGAAAAGTAAATATTTCTGATGACGAGAAGCTCATTACAGAAAACTTGGATTCTCTAGAATTGAATGTTATTGATTCAATATACAACTCTAATGCATTCTTTAAGTTTTATTTTGATTCAAATCAATCGTTTAAAGATCTTTTCGAAAAAATTAACGCTAGTGTTGTGTTGAATAAAATTGAAGGATTTTTAAAAGAAAAAACAAACGACCCTGATGTTGAAAAACACCTAAACATAAGAACTCCTACAAAAGAAAGAAAAAAATGGGAGTTTCTTTTTTCAAATATTAACGAATTATCAGAATTCGACTTGAACACATTACTACTATTAGAAGATTTAAACCTTATTGATTTAAATATCTTCTGCAATGATGTTCAACTAGACTATATGAGTTCTGGAGAGCAAAGTATAATCAGATTATTTAGTTTTTTCTCTGATATTCCTGGAAAAGATAAATATGAAAATCTGTTAATTTTCTTTGACGAACCTGAAAACACCTTACACCCGAAGTGGCAACAAAATTTCCCTCTGTACTTTAGAAGGGTTATTGAAGAGATTTATGAAATTCGGAATTCGCATTTCTTTTTTGCAACACATTCACCTTTAATCCTTATGAAATCAAACACCTCAAACAATTCTAATGTTGTAAGATTTTACAAAGATGATCAAAATGAATTTCAAAGTCACCAAATTGAAAATATTAATTCTTATAGCATTGAAGAAGTGCTCCTAGATGAATTCAAAATCTTATATAGAGATCAAGAAGTAGAATTAAATGTAAATAGAATTTTAAATGATAGTAATGAAAAGGCAAAGCAAAAATTAGACCCTATATATTCCATAGAAAAATCCTTTGAGTTGAAAGAAAACATTAATAAACTCTATAATTCATTAATTTCCAATAAATGAGGTTTATAGAAAAAAATATTAAAACGAATTCCCTAGTAATTGAAGCGAAGAATATATTAGAAACCTCAGGACACTACAATCATAGTGATAGAGTTAGGGATATTATTAGAATTCTTTATTCAGGATGTTGTGCATTCTGTGAGTCTTCTATAGAAGATAGTTCATTCTTTCAAATTGAGCACTTTTATCCTAAAAATATAGCGATATATAAACAGTATGATAAGAGTATTGAAAACTTACATTACTCTTGTCAAAGATGTAATACCTTAAAAGGAAGAAAACTTCAAACAAAAATATTTTCTCCCAACTACTTTTTAAATTCAAATCAATGGATTGAAACTATAGAAGAGAAAATCGAAAATGAGATGTATTATATTGGGTATTTATTATTTTCTTATAACTCTACAAAAAAATCAATCGACAGAGGAAATGAAACTATTAAATTGTTTGATTTAAATAATTTCAATGGTTTTGGAAGAAGTAGTAGGCAGCATCTGGTTGAAAGTCGATTAAGAGTTTTTGATAAGATTTATAATATTCTCAATGTGATCTTTGAGATGTTAATAAGATATGATAAGAAGAATAATGATGCTATAGAATTATTATTCTCTATAGTTTCAAGGCACACTAATCGAACTTCTCATTTTTCAACAATGGTTATTCATAATTTCGGATCTGATTTAATTAAATTATTGGAAATATATTCAATAAAGAAAAATACTGTAGGCAACAAAAGATAGCTGTCCGTACTCTGTTTCACTCCGTACGGCAGCTATCCCGTCCTTGTGCCCCCTAGGTGTAGTTTATGCCTTCGTGAGCTGGGTGTAGGTTTGCAAAACACCCTTCTATCCTTGGCAATTTGCAATTGGAAATGAACGGAATTACCAATGATCCACGGTTATCAAACCTTCTAATCCAGAATATTTTCATCTGTTTTTATTTGTTTTTCAAAGGTCAGAACTTGCCCCAGTTTATCGGGGTGGAATCTCGCTACAATAATCATCCTTTGGCATTACGATTTCGTCATGCTTGTCTGCCTCAGGCAGGCTCGATTTCCTGATCTCTTATTTGATAAGCCTCTCCCATAACTAAAAATAGTCTATCCTTGAATGAATTTCAAATGAATGCTGCCCGAGTGTATTGTTGATTAGGATGGGGTCTCAAATTTCAGTACAGTATTCAAAATTTTGTCCATTTGTTTACATAAAGGGGGTCTTCAGAAGCCATTGCAAATGGCATATAAAAGATTTTGACTTCAAAGTAAGTTAGGAATAAAAGGGTGTAGAAGATTCTACATCCAGCCGGGGCGCTGATAGTTTGGCACTTCTTATTATCTTTATAGGTATTAATAAAGTTGGGGATCAGACTCTACTCTACCCTGCAACCAGAAAAACCGTACAAATAACATAATACGAAAATCAATCCACCTTTTTGCCATTTGACAAATTCCGAATAAAATGCAATGACAACCTTTGTGACTATGGACAAATTAATAAACTATCTGTTGGAATTTGGGCAGTTAAATCAACAGCAAATTGACATGGTAAAAAGAAAAGCACAGGTATTGGAGTTAAAAAAAGGCGATTACTTTTCCGAAGCAGGAAAAATACCAAAACAAGTAGCTTTTATTGAAGAAGGTATTTTCCGGGTATGTTATTATAACAGCAAAGGTGATGAAATTACTAAATACTTTGTTGATGAAAACAATTTTGCGGTGGACATAAACAGCTTCAATCAAAAAATCCCCTCTTCCGAATATGTTCAGGCTGTAACAGATTGTACACTATTTGTATTTTCTACAGAATCACTCAACGATTTATCAGCTACTATCATTCAGTGGGACGGCATTATCAATAAAATAACCGAAAAAGCATTGGTTGAAAAGGTAAATAAACTAAGTCCAATGTTAGCGGAAGATGCTACAACAAGGTATCTAAGTTTTCTTGAAAAGTTTCCGAATTTAGCCAACAGAATTCCGCTTTCCTATCTCGCTTCATATTTAGGAATCACTCAATCATCGTTAAGTAGGATTCGAAAAAGCATCTGAATTCATTATTTGCCAAATGGCAAATGTTTTTGCTTTTGAAGTGCTGAACTTTGCTTCATCATTTTAATAAAAGACAAAAAAATATGGATTCAATAATTATTACAGGAGCAACCAGTGGAATTGGCTTTGAGTGTGCTTTACAAATGGCTCAAATTGCCAAAAACGAACAAATTATCATTCCTGCCAGAAATATTGGAGCAGGAAAAGGCATAATAGAAAAAATAAAAGACAAGACAGGTCATAAAAACCTAAAATGCTTGGAATTGGATTTGGCTTCTTTAGAATCTATAAGAAAGTTTTCTGAATCATTTGCCAAGGAAAAAAACAATTCCATTTCTATCTTGATAAATAATGCAGGAGTACAGAATATTGGCGAAACACAATATACGGCAGATGGATTTGAGCAGACCTTTGGTGTGAATCATCTCGGTTCGTTTGCCTTGACTTTGCAATTGCTGCCCTTAATGAAAAATGACGGACACATAACATTCACATCTAGCGAATCACACGACCCATCACTTAAAACTCCAATAGAACCACCAATTTATACCAGTGTTCAAGAGCTTGCTTTCTCAAAAGAAACTTCCGAAAAAACTAACATAGTTGGACAAAGAAGGTATTCTACTTCAAAATTGTGTAACATAATGACCACTTATGAATTACAAGAGCGATTAAAAAAAACAAATATTAGGGTGAATGCCTATGACCCAGGAATGACACCAGGAACAGGACTTGCCAAAACTTATTCACCTGTTATGCGATTTTTATGGAAAAACGTATTCCCTGTTTTGACCTTATTAAAAAGTAACATACATACACCAGCTCAAGCAGGAAGAAATTTAGCAAAACTTGCTTATTCTGAAAAGTACAAAGACTTAAAGGGAATTTATTTCTCGGATGGGAAAGTTGTTAAAACATCTGTTGATTCTTATAACAAAGTTTTTCAAAAAGACTTGTGGAGTGGCAGCCTTGAACTTACAAAAACCACATTTACAGAATAACAAAAACAAAAAGAAACATCTAAAAAATGGCAGCGGGTAACAATTAAGCTTCAATGATGCGATTAAGGCTTCGGTTAATTGTAGTCCTGAGCAGTCAGGATTGGACTCAAGCTCCGGTAGCTTTCTGCTATGGGGATTGGATTGGTTTTGTTGGGTAATTCAGGGAATTACGTGGCAGTAAAATTATTAAAAAGTAGACGAATTGATTGTCTATTAACGCTTTTAAGTACTTGCTTCATTGATTTTTGAGGTCTTAAAAAACCTAAGACATAGGTGTTCAAGGGCTTCCAGTGAAGCCTTTTTGATAAAGTGTGATTATTGGCGAGGTTATGCATTATTAAGTTGGCGTAAGGGTGGTCCTCGCTCTGGGGCGATTAGCTTGGTTGTAATAAGCGTTTCATTTTCACAGCAGAGGCACCTTTTAGGATTGTAATTGAGTTTTTCCTTGGCGATCTGTATCCAAGAGTATTTAGCCGTTTAAGTTGGTTGGTCTCTTTTTTTGCCAGATTTAGCTCTTTGTTCTTGTTTCTGGATGCCAGAAACTAGCTTCTACACCCAAATCGCGCTCGTTTAATGCCCTTAATAAATGCCAGTGCACCTTACAATGGCCTTAGCATTTATTTCTTATTGAAATTTTATGCAAAGCAATTTTGTTACTATATTACAATAGAATTGCTTTTATATGAAAACACACTTTCAAAAAGTTAAGAAATTCGCCACGGAAAAAAGTGTCAAGCGAGCAAGAGCTACAAGAGAAAAAAGGGCTGGTTGGATTATTAAAGTTCCAGGTGGAGAATATGCCTGGGCCAATAAGATGCAACGGGTGGATATTATTAGAAGAGGACTTCCTTATGACTCAATTGAGGTAATTAGCAAAAGAACTGATCTTCCCATAAAACAAGTTTTAACCATTTTTGGTGTGCCTCAAACTACTTACAACAAAAAGAAAAGGGGAGAAGAATTACTAAGTGGTAGAGATAGTGAAGTAGTACTGCTGTTAACAGAACTTCTCGATTTTGGGTTGGAAGTCTTTAATAATGAATCCGAAAAGTTTCAAAGATGGCTTAAGAAGCCAAATTTATCTTTAGGTGGAGTAAAACCGGAGAGCTTATTCGATTCGGTTACAGGTATTCAAGAGGTTAAAAATGCTCTTAATAGACTTGAATATGGCAATATGGCGTAATGAGAGTTTACAGAGTTGAACGGAAAAAACACATAAAAACCACCCTAAAAGGAATTGGGGCAGCTTTGACAGAAGGATATAGATGGAATAGCCTTAACACCTACCTAGTTTATACCGCAGAATCTCGTGCATTAGCAATTGTGGAAGTCTCGGTTCATTTGGACTTAAATGAAGACTTACCAAATGACAGGTATTATGTTGAAATTGATATTCCGGATGACATTCAAATCCTTGAAATAGATCCGGCAGACTTACCGGAAAACTGGGATTCGAGACCTCCAATATTAGAAACGCAATTTATAGGAGACGATTTTGTAAAAGACGGTGGAGCAGCAGTATTAAAAGTACCAAGCTGCATTGTTAACCAAGAGTACAATTATTTAATTAATCCCAACCACCTGGACTCTTCTCGAATAAAAGTGATTGCTGAAACAGCCATGAATTTTGACCCTAGAATAAAACAAAATGCTAACAAATGATATAGCACATCCCTTTACGCTACCAGGTGATTTTCTAAAACAATTGTAATTATGAATTATATTAAAGCTTTTAGTTTTTTTTCAATTCTAATAATTTCTTCATCACTCAACCTAGTCGCACAAGCCAGTTTTTCTAATGCATTGGAACTAAAAATAGATAGCATTTTTGGAGATTTCAATGATATAAATAAACCTGGAGCCACTGTAGCTGTTGTTAAAAACCAGAAAATTGTCTTTAAAAAGGGTTATGGAAGCGCTAACTTAGAATATGGTATTCAGAATTCACCTGCTACAATATTCCATATTGCATCTGTTTCTAAACAATTTACGGTATTCTCAATCCTATTATTAGAAAAAGAAGGAAAGTTATCTTTTGATGATGATATCCGCAAATACATTCCCGAGGTTCCTGATTTCGGGAAAACAATTACTTTAAGACATTTGGCTTCACATACTAGTGGAATGAGAGATCAGTGGGGCTTACTAGCTATGGCCGGATGGAGACAAGATGATGTTATCACTAAAGCGCACATTTTAAAATTAGTTTCTCAGCAAAAAGAATTGAATTTTAATCCTGGTGAATCCTATATGTATTGTAATACAGGTTTTACTTTATTGGCTGAAGTTGTGGCAAGAATATCTGGTAAAACATTTGCAGCATTTACCGAAGAAAAAATTTTTAAACCCTTGAATATGTTGAATACACTTTTTTATGATGATCATGAAAAAATTGTAAAGAACCGCGCCTATTCTTATCACGCTGTACCTGATAGTAAATACAAGAAAAGTGTCTTAAATTTCGCCAATGTGGGCGCAACTAGTTTATTTACAACTGTCGAAGATTTGGCCCTATGGGCTATGAATTTCTCATCACTTACTGTAGGTGATAAAGCCATTATTGACAAGATGAATACGCTGGCAGTGCTTAACAACGGTGAAACATTTGGCGGTGCTTACGGTCAATTTGTAAACAAATACAAGGGGTTAAATCAAATTCAACATGATGGAGTTGACGCTGGGTTTCGCAGTTATTTAGGTAGGTTTCCTGATCAGAACTTTTCCGTTATGGTCTTTAGTAACTTAGGCCAATCCAACCCAATGAATTTAGCACTTCAAGTTGCAGACCTTTATTTGAACGATGCTTTTGAAAAAGAATCAGAGGCAGTAAATGATGCTGATGGTCCAATTGAATCACATGAGTTTACTCCACCAAATTATGAGGTTTCGGATCTTAAAGAATTTGTAGGAGCGTATTATAGTCCTGAGTTAAATACATCTTACGAAGCTGTTTTAAAGGACGGTAAATTGACGTTTACGCATCATCGCGCTGAAGATATCCCGGGTTCAGTTGTGAAAAATGATAGGTTTCGTGGCGGTTACTATAGCTTTAAATTCGAAAGAAATGATAAACAGCAAATAACAGGTTTTAGGATTTCATCTGGACGAGTTCAAAATTTGTGGTTTAAAAAAATAATTAATTAACTACACAATATCATGTATGGTGCATAGTACCCGGCGGTAAGATACGACAGCATAGGGGACCTTGGGGTGTCACGGAGCTGTGGTAAACCTACCAAGCAGACACACAAATTGGGATAATACTTATCGGAAGACTTAGGGAGGAATTTGCGTAGAGGAAGCTGCGGGAATCCCCTACAAGATGATACCCCCTAATCCTTCCCCAACTTAGACCCGCAAATAGGTAGTGACGAGATAGTAATTTTTAACGGAATTATTAATATTGGGGCGCGGTGGCCGGGCCAAAACTACGAGGCGGCATTGGGCCTTGTTTTAGGAGATTTCTTTTGGCTAGATTTTTCTTTGGTTCGTTTCTTTTCATCAATGTTTACCCTGTCTTATTCAGGGCCTGTCCTGATGCGTAGCAAGTCAGGGGAAAAGAAATGAACGGATAAATATTAAATATGCTTTTACCTTTGCCAAAATTTTAATAATAAGCCCAGCATCTCAATTTCCCATATCTATGCCAAAATATTTACTATTGCATTTGTTACTTTTTTGCTGCAGGCCCAAAAAGTAACCAACCTGTCCAGAGACATCGGGAAAAAGCCCGCCGCTGAGTATCTTTTCGGCTAAAATTTAAGGCCACCCGCACACAGGCAAACTCCTTGTTTTTGGTATTTCAGTTTGCATTGTATGTCAGTTACATGGTCCAAAAACTTCGTCAAACAGTGCCTGTGCCCTTGCCAACCTCGCTTAAATTTCTTAACGCCAAAAATATACAAGGCGGAAATTAATCTACCAAATAGATAAAGTAATATTTATTTGGATTGAGAATTCCTGCAATTGAAAACCCTATTGGTTTCAGTTAATTAGGTCAGTAATGGAAATACTTTTCTGATCACTTTCCTTTTATATCGCCATCGCTAATAAATGGGCGCGGTGGCCGGGCTAAAACTACGAGGCGGAGTTGGGCCTTGTTTTAGGAGATTTCTTTTGGTTAGATTTTTCTTTGATTCGTTTCTTTTCATCAATGCTTGTCCTAATGCGTAGCAAGTCAGGGGAAAAGAAATGAACGGATAAATATTAAATATGCTTTTACCTTTGCCAAAATTTTAATAATAAGCCCAGCATCTCAATTTCCTATATCTATGCCAAAATATTTACTATTGCATTTGTTACTTTTTTGCTGCAGGCCCAAAAAGTAACCAACCTGTCCAGAGACATCGGGAAAAAGCCCGCCGCTGAGTATCTTTTCGGCTAAAATTTAAGGCCACCCGCACACAGGCAAACTCCTTGTTTTTGGTATTTCAGTTTGCATTGTTTTATGTCAGTTACATGGTCCAAAAACTTCGTCAAACAGTGCCTGTGCCCTTGCCAACCCCGCTTAAATTTCTTAACGCCGAAAATCTACAAGGCGGAAATTAATCTACCAAATAGATAAAGTAATATTTATTTGGATTGAGAATTCCTGCAATTGAAAACCCTATTGGTTTCAGTTAATTAAGTCAGTAATGGAAATACTTTTCTGATCACTTTCCTTTTATATCGCCATCGCTAATAAATGGGCGCGGTGGCCGGGCCAAAACTACGAGGCGGCATTGGGCCTTGTTTTAGGAGATTTCTTTTGGCTAGATTTTTCTTTGGTTCGTTTCTTTTCATCAATGCCTGTCCTGATGCGTAGCAAGTCAGGGGAAAAGAAATGAACGGATAAATATTAAATATGCTTTTACCTTTGCCAAAATTTTAATAATAAGCCCAGCATCTCAATTTCCTATATCTATGCCAAAATATTTACTATTGCATTTGTTACTTTTTTGCTGCAGGCCCAAAAAGTAACCAACCTGTCCAGAGACATCGGGAAAAAGCCCGCCGCTGAGTATCTTTTCGGCTAAAATTTAAGGCCACCCGCATACAGGCAAACTCCTTGTTTTTGGTATTTCGGTTTGCATTGTTTTATGTCAGTTACATGGTCCAAAAACTTCGTCAAACAGTGCCTGTGCCCTTGCCAACCCCGCTTAAATTTCTTAACGCCGAAAATCTACAAGGCGGAAATTAATCCACCAAATAGATAAAGTAATATTTATTTGGATTGAGAATTCCTGCAATTGAAAACCCTATTGGTTTCAGTTAATTAAGTCAGTAATGGAAATACTTTTCTGATCACTTTCCTTTTATATCGCCATCGCTAATAAATGGGCGCGGTGGCCGGGCCAAAACTACGAGGCGGCGTTGGGCCTTGTGGGGGGAAGTTTAGTTTTGGCTAGATTTTTCTTTGGTTCGTTTCTTTTCATCAATGCCTGTCCTGATGCGTAGCAAGTCAGGGGAAAAGAAATGAACGGATAAATATTAAATATGCCTTTACCTTTGTCAAAACTGTAATAATAAACCTAGCATCTCAATTTCCTATATCCATCTATGCCAAAATATTTACTATTGCATTTGTCACTTTTTTGCTACAGGCCCAAAAAGTAACCAACCTGTCCAGAGACATCGGGAAAAAGCCCGCCGCTGAGTATCTTTTCGGCTAAAATTTAAGGCCTCCCGCACACAGGCAAACTCCTTAGTTTTTGGTTTTAATTTTGGCCTTGTTTATTTAATGTTTACTAAACCAAAAACTTCGTCAAACAGTGCCTGTGCCCTTGCCAATCTCAACTTAAATTTCTTAACGCCAAAAATATACAAGGCGGAAATTAATTTATCCTATGACCTGAACCTAATTCAGTTTTAAAAACACGACATTGGTAGGGAGGAATTTGCGTAGAGGAAGCTGCGGGAATACCTACAAGCTGGCCCCCCCTAGGTGTAGTTTATGCCTTCGTGAGCTGGGTGTAGGTTTGCAAAACACCCTTCTATCCTTTCCAATTTGCAATTGGAAATGGACGGAATTACCAATGATCCACGGTTATCAAACCTTCTAATCCTGCATAATTTCATCTGTTTATATTTGTTTTCCAAAGGTCAGAACTTGCCCAGGTTTATCGGGGTGGAATCTCGCTACGATAATCATTTTTTGCCCTGACGATTTCGTCATGCCTTTCTGCCTCAGGCAGGCTCGATTTCCTGATCTCTTATTTGATAAGCCTCTCCCATAACTAAAAATAGTCTATCGTTGGATGAATTTCAAATGAATGCTGCCCGAGCGTATTGTGGAACAGGATAGGGTCTCCAATTTCAGTACAGTATTCAAAAATTTGTCCATTTGTTTACATAAAGGGGGGCTTCAGAAGCCATTGCAAATGGCATATAAAAGATTTCGACTTCAAAGTAAGTTAGGAATAAAAGGGTGTAGAGGATTCTACACCCAGCCGGTGAAACTGGTTTTACCACTGCTTCATTTGGTCATCGATTGAAAGAGCTTTTTTAGCTGTAGAGCATAATTAAGCACATTTTTACGGGCTTTCTCAATGATAGATTGCTTTTTTTTTCATAGTTTAAAAGGTTGAAAATTAACACATAAGTCTAAAGTAGGAAGAAATGGCAAAAACTGCCGGCTTCCTGTCTTGGCAGGATTCGTTCAACATTAAGTGTCCAGTTATTTAATATGCTTTAATAGCCCTTATATTGTCTTCTTCAAATATAGGTACCCTGTTGGTGTAGCCAATTAAAAGAAATATCATAAAAATTTAATGTCAGTGCATAGTAACCCTCACAAAGTACAGTAGAAATTGAGCAATCTTCTAACCATACCATCATCCGACAAGTCCATTGCGGTTCTACCTTTTGTGAATATGAGTGCCGACCCTGAAAACGAATACTTCAGCGATGGCATTACCGAAGAAATAATCAACGCCCTAACCACCGTAAAGGGCTTGAAAGTCATTGCCCGCACATCCTCTTTTGCATTTAAGAATAAAAATATGGATGTAAGAACTATTGGTGATCAGTTAGGGGTGAGTACAGTATTGGAGGGGAGCGTCCGGAAAGCCAAAAACAGGGTTCGTATTACAGCGCAGTTGATCAGTACTGATAATGGCACTCACTTCTGGTCAAAAAATTTCGATCGGGATTTGGAGGACATATTCGCAGTACAAGATGAAATAAGCTTACACATTGCTGACCAGATCAGGGAAAATTTTGGTCACCTCAACATTCAGGAACATTTAATTGAAGCACCAACTAAAGATATGGAGGCCTATGACCTTTACCTTAAAGGTCGTCATCAGCATTTAATGTGGGATGGACAAGGAATGGTAAATTCAATAGCTATCTATGAACAATGTGTAACCATAGACCCTTCATTTGCTTTACCTTACTTTGGCTTGGCCTATAGTTACGCCATGTATGGATCATGGACAAATAATAAAGAATTATTACGGTTATCAGAAGAGAACCTTAGCAAAGGTTTTAATCTGGACAAACAATCCTTCAGAGGTTGTTTTGGTAAAGCAACACTACTTTTTTGGGGTCATTGGGATTTCATCAACGGGCAAAAGGTTTTTCAACAAGCAATAGCACTGAATCCATCCTATACGGAAGCAGAAGAAGGATTATGCGAATTGTATACAGCAGTAGGGTATTTCGAAAAAGCACTCTGGCATACTGATAATATTTTAAAAATCAATCCTTTTGCTACGAATCATTATTTTACCAAAGCAAATATTCATTATTTAAACGAGGACTATACCGAAGCTTTGGAATGTTTAGAGATCTCCTTAAGCATCAATCCTGATTTCACACATTCTATCGCATTAAAACAAATCTGCTTAATTCTAACAAAAGATTACGGAAAACTAACTAAATTTTTAGATAAAACCCCTTTGGCAGAGAGGTCGGAAGAATGCCGGGTATTGTACAAATTGGTCAATGCAGAAGAAAAGATCGATGTTGATATGAGCAGGGCTAGCTTCATGATAAAAAAGGAGATTGGGGAGGCGCTTTTTGCCTGGCCGTTGTTTTTGATGGTCCATTTGGGGGAACACGAAATGGCATTGGACTTTTTGGAAGAAAACATCAAAATGCGCAGAGGTCAAATTATAAACTTCATGAATATTCCGCTGCTTAAACCTTTGCACCAGTATCAGCGATTTCAGGATTTAGTACAAGCTGTTTTCCGTGTAGAACTATTGCCACCTAATCCCGAAATACAAATACAAATCACCTCTACTAAAGCCTTAATGTCAGATTCAGAAATAGACCTGGCTTTAGAAATGGTTGGCAAAGGAATGGAAGAAGATAAGTGGTTTCAAAACCCTTCTTTATCTTTACGTGAGCTGGCCGAAAACGTGAATATTAGCGGTAACAAGCTTTCTTGGTTGCTGAATGAACGAATGGGTCAAAACTTCAATGAATACATCAATAGTTTTCGTGTAGAGAACTTTAAAGAGAATGCCCTAAACCCTGCGAATAGCCACCTTACGCTTCTAGCACTAGCTTACGAAAGCGGCTTTAATTCTAAAACGGTATTCAATTCCTTCTTTAAAAAAATCGAAGGGATGACACCAAAAGCTTGGTTGAGCGCTAACCAAATTTAAGCCTATTTAAAAGGTTCCAAATATCACTATTAAGTCCGCAATTTCATTTCAGGACGATTTACCTTCCTTTCCATACCATCTTTGCCTTATCAATTCGATAAAGCAGAGTAAAAAATCATGAGATGGTGCTTCCTTCCTCTTTACCAAATAAACGAACAACAGCGGGAGGTGCTTTGTAAAAATCGGAATTTTCAAAATAAAAATATTAATATCATGAAAAATTTATTTACAATTCTATTATTTACTTGCACGCTAAGTGCTTATGCTCAAACTTACTCTCCAGCGGGTAAGAAAACTGAAGTAGCCCATAAGTACAGATTCAGTCTCCCTTATTTCATTCCTGAAGAGGCTATATCGGGTCCATGGGACGCTCGAAAAAGTACTCAAATGATAGAGTTTCATATTAAACGCAACTTGGATAATAAGAACATCATAGGACTGAAGTTTGCCACCTGGCGATTGTTTCAGCCGATGGGAATCCAATATTGGGATGGTCTTATGGACAAGTTAGAGACAGAAAGTGAATTCTATCCAGGACATGTGCGAGAAAGAGGAATAGGAATAACCTACCAACGAATGCTATGGAAAGGGCTATTTGCAACTGTTGAAGTTTTACCGCAATTTCAAACCTATAAGGATCTAGACGGTAACAAAGTTGGAAATGGGTTTAAAATTTATAATTCATACCATTTGGGTTACCATATCTCATTTGGTAAGAAAAAACGATTTTTTATAGAACCTCAAATTCACTTCAACCACTGGATGTTTGATAACAATGCACCTGATGGATTTAAGGAGTTAGATGATAAATGGGCAAACTACTTTGCTATAGAACCAAACATATACCTGGGGGTGAATTTTTAAGCTATAGTCTGACAAGTCCGGATTCACAATTCTTGGCTTGTCAACCTTAGGCACAAAACAATAAATAGCTGGCTTTAGGGTTTCAGCTGGACGCGTTCAAAATTTGTGGTTTAAAAGAGTAAAATAATTAATTGCACATAATAATTAACCTACAATGATGCGATAAAGGCTTTCGCATCATTGTAGTCCTGAGCGATCAGAATTAGTTCTAAGCATCTGGTAGCCTTTTGCTATGGGGTTGGATAGGTTTTGTTGGGTAATTCAGGGAGCAAATTATTAAAAAGTAGGCGAATTGATTGTCTAGTAGTGCTTTTAAGTCCTTGCTTCAATGATTTTTGAGTTTTTGTAAGTGGAACGTTGCATGGATTAACAGCAGTGAGTAGGGTAATGGTCTACCGGAGTCATAGGGCTGGCTTGGTTAAAGATGGACTGTTCAAATGCTGGGTAGATTCATGTGAAAAGCAAATAAGGAAGGCTATTGGGAGGCCATATATGGGAATACTTCATTCCCTGTCTCGTTTTTTCGGGGTCAGTCCTGAAATTAACAGGCTACGGTTTGATAAAGGGTTGCTGATCCTTTGCTTCTTATTATCTTTATTGGTATTAATAAAGTAGGCTATCAGGCGCTACTCTAGGCAGTAATTAACAAAATCAAAAAATGATTGACAATAAATTTAATTTAGGCTTTTTTCCTACTCCATTACAAGAATTAAGAAAATTATCAAAAAAATATCCTGATTATAATATTTTTATTAAAAGAGATGACAATACTGGACTAGCTTCTGGTGGAAATAAAACTAGAAAACTGGAATATTTAATCAAACAAGCGCTTGAAGAAGGTTGTGATACAATTATTACAGCAGGAGCACAGCAATCAAATCATTGTAGACAAACCGCCGCCGCTTGTTCTATAGCTGGATTAAATTGCTATTTACTTTTAGGAGGTGAAAAACCTGAAGTATATGATGGAAACTTATTGCTTTCGTCAATCTTAGGCGCAGAGATACATTTTACAGGTGAGAATAGAAAAGGGGAAGATATAGAAGCATTAAAAAACAAGCTTGAGAATAAAGGGAACAAATGTTTTGTAATTCCCTATGGAGGTTCAAATGTCACTGGCGCTATGGGATTCGTTAATGCAGTTAAGGAATTAAAAGAGCAATTGATTCAACAAAAATTAAAAATCGATTATATTTTTTTTGCTTCTAGTTCAGGAGGGATGCAAGCAGGATTAACTCTCGGAAAAGAAATCTATAACTTAAATTCGGAATTAATTCCAATTAGCATAGATAAAGAGGAAACTAATGGGCTTTCTCTCGAAGAAGTTGTTTTTAACATTGTAAAAGAGGGTTTACAAAAGATGAATGTCAACAAAAAAATTCAACTTTCGGATATTTACTTAAATAGAGATTACGATAAGGGTGGCTATGGTGTAGTGACTAAAAATGAAATTAATTCCATTAATGAATTGGCAAGAAATGAAGGTATATTATTAGATCCTGTTTATACTGGAAGAGCATTCTATGGTATGCTTGATTATTTAAAAGAGAAAAAAATACCATCTAATTCTAATGTACTGTTTTGGCATACAGGTGGATTGCCCGCCATTTTCAAATATGCGAATGAACTCAAATAACTACTGCCAACATTAAAGCTACAAGGATGCGATTAAGGCTTCTGCCATTGCAGTCCTGTTCGGTCAGGATTAGGGCTCAAGCTCAGGTAGCTTTCTGGGATGGGGATTGGATCGTTGGTTTTTGAGGTCTCAAAAAACCTTATTATTAGGTATCTAAGGCATTCTATAAAGCCATTTTGATATAGAGTAATGGCAGGAAAGTTTGAAAAAGTAAGAACAATGATATAGCCTTACCAAATCTCTATAAAGAAGGCTGTCGGTAAACCGTATGAGTAAAAAGTCTGTAGTTAGCCCTAGATTTAACAGGCTACTGTTTGATTAAGAGGGTGTTGACTTTCTGCTTCTTATTATTTTATTATCTTTATAGGTATTTAAAAAGTAGGCTATCAGGGGCTCCGCTGCTGTAAAATGTGAACGAACTATGAATAAAAGACTTCTATCCCTATTTCTAATTTACATTTTTCAATTTCTTGCGACCTCTTGCGTCTCATTTTTTTGCGATTGTGACCGTGCAAAAACTTATGAGAGAACCTATAAAGGATTTGAATTAAATGCTTTTTTTACATCTGATTTTCAAAACACAGAGGGGTCTAATACTGTTAATAAAAACTCATTTGGGTTATTGGTTTCCATTGAGTCTGAATTAAACCAAATCGCCTATTTGAAATCAAAATTTGATTTTAGTTCTTTTGGATTTGCTTCAGCTTACGCTTGTAGTTGCGCCCCCAATGAATATATCAACGTTGACCCTATTGAATATATAGAAATTGAAGTAACTGACAGCCAATCACAAGAAATAACCGATGTTACAGCTAACTTTTCCATTTATGATTTAAATGGAAAACAAAGAACTATCAAAGAATTATTTGAAAACAGAAGTTATCAGAATCAAGGATTCCGGTTAAATATGATGGAATACGACAACATTCCTGATTCTTCGATTTTTACAGTCAAAATAGTATTAGAATCTGGAACTGAACTGATTCAACAGACATATGAATTAAATTTTGGATAAAAAACATTATCCACAATAACTTAGCATTCTAAAGGCTGGCCCTTCGCCCCTTTAGAGGCTCAGGGACCGGTTTAATGTGTTGAGAATTAGTGTTACTAGGGGGAATGGTTTTCCCTCATTTGTTTTTTAGCGCTTGATGTATGAAAAAATTGGTAGCAGATGTGGCCTTTTCTATCACAATCAAGTAAAAAATGGTAAAATCCTTTATTAAATGATCCCAATAATGAGAACTCAATTCTTTCAACTAACGCTAATTATCATTCTGGGATGCTTCCTTTTTTCATGCAATCAGCAGCAAAGTTTGCAAAGCATGATTGATATGTCCATAAAAAATAAGGATTCGGTATTGGTGATTCCCGATGGAATGTACGTCATAGACCAACCCTTACGTCTATCGGGTGTAAATAACCTTGTGATCAAAGCCGAATCGCCCAATGGGGTAACCATCACCTCCAGCATGGACCTGCCAATCGAAGACTTAACCTGCCTGGATAAAACCATCGGGTTGTACGAGTATACCGACCCAAAATTAATAATGCCCCCTTGGCCGGATTCATTTAAGGGCTATGCAGGATGGCCGGAAATCTATATTGCCGGCAACCCAATGTCCATATCTCGTTATCCCAATGAAGGCTTTATACAAGCAGATTCAATTATTAGGGCAGGTAAGAAGCCAAAAGATAAGGAAACAAAGCAATTGCCTGCGAAATTTTTATCCGCTCAACTCACACAAAATTATAACAAAGATTTGCCCTTGTTTCTAAATGGGTACTGGACTTATAAGTGGGCGGATGAAATTATTCGGGTGGATTCCATCAACCCCCTATCCGGTGAGATCCAACTTGCAGCGCCACACAATTATGGAATGGGAGCTCCTTCCGGTGGACTCTTTTACGCTATCAATCAACCGGAATATGTAGATTCAGAAAATGAATATTATTACAATCCCAAGACAGGAACCATTCGTTTTATTCATTCTTTTTCAAATGAAGAAGTCGAGTCCATTCAAATTGCCTACCAAGATTTTACCCTTTTGGAGATCCAAGATTGCAATCAAATAAAAATTGAAAATATAAATTTTAAATACCATAATAATCTGGCTGTCAATATTACCAATTCCAAATGGGTAACCATTGATCAGTGTGAGATGTATGGATTAGGCAGGTCTGCTGTAACGATTACTGAGGGATATAACTGTGGGGTAAGCAATAGTACGCTTAAATATTTAGGAGACGCCGGTATTTTGCTTTCAGGTGGAGATAAAAATACTTTGACAAAGGCATCTCATTTTGTAGAAAATTGTTCCATTAGTTATTTTTCAAGGCATGTAAAAACTTATGCCCCTGCGGTTAAATTGACTGGAGTAGGGCATATTGTGAAAGGAAACCATATTAGTTATGCTCCTCATAATGCAATTCTTTTCTCCGGAAATGATCATTTGATTGCTGAAAATGAAATCAGAAAAGTATGTTTAAATACTTCCGACGCCGGGGCCATTTATTGCGGTAGAGACTGGACCATGGGCGGAACCGTGATTCGGGAAAATACCATCAGTGAACTGGGGCAGGCAAGTCACCATCACAACTGGGCCATTTATTTAGATGATATGGCCTCAGGAATTAGTGTGGTCAATAATCACATTGAGGACAGTCCTTCCGGGATATTAATTGGTGGTGGCCGCCATAATCAAATTAGTAACAATACAATTAAAAATTGCCCGCTTGCATCCATTGTGTACGATGCAAGAGGATATGATGATTGGTTTAAACACCACCTGGTCGACCGTGAATTATCCTTATGGCCTCGGTTGAATGCAGTTCCCATCAATCAAGCCCCCTGGAGCGAACGGTTTCCCTGGTTGCAAGAAATACACAGTGATGATCCGGCAATTCCCAGAGGAGCTGAAATAAAAAACAATCAAATCATAAGTTCTGCACCACCTAAGATTCATGATAAAGTATATGAATACGGGCAGGTAGCTAATAATACTGAAAACACCAATTAAAACCAGATGGAGGAAGGGCAACAGGCTATCCAAGGATAAACCATGCGACTAAAGCTACCTGAGTTGAACTTAGGTTTTTTTTAAGAAAGTTAAAAACTCTCAGCATTTTAGGTCCAAGTTATGCTTTGCTAAACTTGGGCCAGAGTGGCTATGAATTGATACAGAGGCTAATGCGAAGCCGGAAAAGTGATAACCTGCATTTATTGTGCTTACTATTCTTGGTTTTCGCGAATTTTTTTTACAAAATGAAGAATGGTTAAGGAAAGCTTTTTTGAGAAAACATATAATCATCCCTCCATTAGCAGAGAAGAGATGCAAACTATCGTTGGAGTGCATAGAACAATCACCTTCAAAAAGCACGAAAAGATTCTAAAAGAAGGTAGCATGAGCAATGCCTATTACCTCATTGAAAAAGGCTTGTTTAGGTCATACCTCATTGATTATAACGGCAATGAAATAACGACTGAATTTTTTGACTCCCATGATATTTTGATTGATGTTGCCTCCTTATTCCTGCGCATTCCGGCGAAAGAAACCATTCAAGCCCTTACGGATGGTGTCGTTTGGGAAATTGATTTTAATGCTTTTCAAGAGCTGTACAGCACTATAGGAGGGTTTACCGAATGGGGTAGAACTTGGATGACAAACCAACTTTTTGAGGCAAAGAGCCGTGCAGTAAACATGCATACGCAAAGTGCCTCAGAAAGATATTTAAACTTGATGAATAAAAAGCCTCAGATTATTAAAGATGTTCCTCTCAAATATATTGCAACCTATTTAGGGATTACGGATACTTCATTAAGCAGAATAAGAAAAGAAATTAAGCAGCAATCTTAAAACTTGTCATAGGACAAGTTTTAAGTGAATAACATTTTACAACTTTGTTTTTTCACGCTAAAAACAGAAAACATGAAAAAGCATAATCCTGTAGTATGGTTCGAAATTTATGTAACCGATTTAGATAGAGCAACATCGTTTTACGAAGAGGTCTTGCAAATCAAATTAAACGATATGAAAGATCCTTCTGGAGGTAGTATGGAGATGAAACTTTTTCCGGATAATATGGAAAATTATGGATCCGGTGGCGCAATAGTGAAAATGGAAGGGATTGAACCTTCTGCCAATGGTAGTATTGTGTATTTTGGTTGTGAGGATTGCAAAGAACCTGAATCACGTGTGGAAGATAATGGAGGTAAAATCATTCAGTCAAAAATGTCTATCGGTGAACATGGCTTTGTATTCATAGTGCTAGATACTGAAGGAAATTCTATTGGTTTTCATTCGTTGAAATAAAAGGGTACTTTTCTAGGGTTGAAATACTTGAATAATGAGCAACAAGCTAATCATAATCAAAGAACAAATATTAAATGCCAGTCCTGCTGAGGTATGGGGAATTATTACCAAACCAATATTTTTCAGCCAATGGATGTTTGTTCCGGGAAAAGCCATAGATGAAAATGACTTTGGCTTGGTAGTAAAATTGAATGGACAGACGATAAAGGTGTGGTGTATCTGACCGGGGAAGTCATCACCTTTATCCCCAACCAAAAATTGGTGATTGGGATGCAAGACATCAGTTGGAAAATCGAGGTGCCTATAGATGCAGTTACCTATGAATATCACCTTAGTGAAAACCAGAATAGCACAATGGTGAAATTCTATTTAGGGGATTTATCGGTTGACCCGGAAGGACAATTGTGGTTTGATGCTTATAATTCGAGTAATGAAATACAATCCATTGAGAAATTGATTCAGCTAAAACGAGAAGTAGAATAGGTTCCAATCTATGGAATGATAACTAAACTTTTATAATGGAAAGTATAGAACATATCAACTACATCAAATCACCCAAAGATAAGGTGTACCAAACGCTTACCACTGAACAAGGCTTAGGGGAAATTTGGACTAGAAGGTTAAAAGTAAAACCAGAAGTTGGTTTTGTTAACGAGTTTGATTTTGATGAAGGCTATATCACAAAGTTTAAAATTCTTGAACTTAAAGAGCATAGCAAAATTATTTGGGAATGTACTGCTTCAGATGAACAATGGCTTGGAACCAAAGTATCTTTTGAGCTGACTGAAAAAGACAATGCCACAACCATAAGATTAAAACATTATGACTGGGAGGAACGCACCGAATATTACGGTTGGTGCAACTACAATTGGGCCATGTTTTTGTATCGATTAAAGGGGTATTGCGAAAGCCAAACAAACGTCTAAATGTAAAATCATGAAAGAACAGATCACCACATTTCTAACATTTCAAAAAAACAATGCTGAAGAAGCCATGAACTTTTACGTGGATTTGTTCGATGATTCCAAAGTGATAGCTATTCAACGTTACGATAAAGATGGGCACGGGAAAGAAGGAACGGTTTTAAGCGCTCTTTTTGAGCTTAATGGGAAGAAGTTTATGTGTACCGACAGTTTTATTCAACATGAATGGGATTTTACCCCAGCAATATCCAATTGGGTAGAATGTGAATCAGAGGAAGAAATTAACCATCTATTTAAAGCGATCTCAGAAAGTGGAGAAGTCAGAATGCCTTTAGATAACTACGGCTTCAGCAAACAATTTGCTTTTGTAACAGATAGATTTGGAGTTTCTTGGCAACTAAATTTGGAATAGATTAAAACTAATAAGAACATGAAACCACAAAATATTTGGGCAAATCTTAGCGTAGAAGACATTGAACGAACCCAATCATTTTATCAGTCTTTAGGCTTTCAATTAAATGGAATTCCATCAGAAGACTTAGTAAGCTTTCTGTTTGGAAATGATGGCTTTGTCATTCATTTTTTTAAAAAAGATAAACTAGAAGAAAGTCTCGAAGGGAAAACTGCAGACTTGAATTTGGGTAACGAAGTGATGTTTTCTTTATCGGTAGAAAGCAAAAACGCATTTGACAGCTGGATTACGGAAATAGAAACTGCAGGGGGTTCCATCTTATTTGACTCGAACAAAGACCGAAAACCATATTATGATGAAAATGGATTCTTTGTATGTGTTTTCACCGACCCTGATGGACATAAATTCAATTTGCTTTATAATAACAATAAGAGATCATGACAAAAGTCAGTATACCGTAGCATTAGAAAAACTGAGACCTGAAAAAGTGGCTAGCTCGTGATCGAACAAATATTATCAAATGGTAATGAAGGGGCAGCAAACGGACGAATAAAAATGGAGAAGGGAAGAGGTTATGCTTTTTCTGTCTTTAAAGGAAACAAAGGTGCACAAATAAAAACAATGAACGCATATTGTATAGAAATTTAATGGGATGAAAACAATTTTCGATCAAGAAATAAGACTATTGCTGATCCATAGGATTGAACAAATTAATGATAGCCATAAAGCGAAATGGGGAAAAATGAATGTCTTCCAAATGCTTATGCACAACACCTATTGGAATGGTTGGGTATTAGGAACAGGTGACCACAGTTACAAGCAAGCATTTTTAGGGAAGATTTTTGGTAAAATCGCCTTGAAAAAAATGATTAAGGACGAAAAGCCATTTGATAAAAACATCCCTACATCTGACCAGTTTAAGCCAAAAGCTTTAGCTGGTAATTTGGAAGCTGAAAAAGCCAAATGGATTGATTTGATCAAAGCCTACGAAACCTACAACAACCCGAAATTCATTCACGATTTCTTTGGGAAAATGACCAAAGAACAAATTGGGATTTTGGTTTACAAACACACAGACCACCATTTACGCCAGTTTGGCTTGTGAAATTACCAATAAGTCTGGCAATAGTCTGATTTCTACCCATATATCAACAGGGTTCATCAATTCTAAAATAACCATAAAAGAAATTTTTTTAGTGAATGCATTGTGTAGCCAAATAACTTCATTTATATTTGTAGTCAAATGACTTCATAATGAAACTACGTAGAGATATTTTTCAGGCCATTTCCGATCCCACCAGAAGGGCCATATTGGTGTTGCTTGCCTCCCAATCAATGACTGCAGGAGCCATTGCTTCCAACTTTGAAGTGGCCAGACCAACCATTTCTAAGCACATTCAGATATTAAATGAATGTGAGCTTGTCGAAGCAAATCAACAAGGGAGAGAAATTCAGTATCAATTAAAAATTGATAAAATGAAAGAAATAGATGTTTGGCTAGATCAATTCAGAAAAATCTGGGAAAGTCGTTTCGAAAATTTGGACAACGTATTAAATAAACTTCAAAACAAATAATCATGAACAAAGCCATTTTATTCAACTTTACGGTTGACAAAGACAAGAATCAAATAAACGTAGAGCGATCATTCAAGGCACCCAAGGAATTGGTTTGGAAAGCCTGGACAACCCCCGAAATTTTAGAACAATGGTGGGCTCCCAAACCTTATAAAGCGGTAACCAAATCCATGGACTTTACCGAAGGAGGCCAATGGCATTACTATATGGCCGGTCCAAAAGGGGAACAACATTGGTGTTTATTTGATTTTGAAAAAATAGTGCCTTTGACGAGCTTTTCGGGTTTGGATGCATTTTGTGATGAGAATGCAATGATTAACAATACCAAACCAAGAGTTCACTGGCACAATGAGTTTGTAGCAAAAGGCGATACTGCGGTGGTGCAAATTAATATTCAATTTGACCAATTGGAAGATTTAGAAACCATCATAGAAATGGGCTTTAAAGAGGGGTTTACAGCAGGACTCGAAAACTTAGATCAGTACATTGAATCGCAGTTTAAATTGAGAAAATAGAACAAGTCTTATAAAAAGTATATCAAAAATAGGGAATAATGGAGAACCTATAAATAAAGACCCAATGAGAACCATTGATCAATTCATAGCCAATAAAATTAAGGAAGACTATCGCCCTATTTTCACGAAATTTAGAGATTTGATTCAGTCAAAATTCTCCTTTCTAAAAGAAGAAATGCGTGGAGGAACTGAGAAATATTATGGCGTTCCGGTGTATAGATACAATAGAATTATCTTAACCGTAAGTCCAACGCAAAAAGGAATTACTTTTTCTTTTACCGATGGAAAACAGTTTGAGGACAAATACAAGTTGTTGGAGGGAGCTGGGAAAAAAACATTGAACTTAAGACTGAGTAATCTTAAAGATTATAAAGATGAAATTCTTGAATATTATATGTTACAAGCGATTGCATTGGATGATAAAACACCTTGAATTAAATGAATAGAAAATTAAAATTATTTATTGCTACCAGTCTGGACGGGTTTATAGCCCAACCTAATGATGACCTCAGTTTCCTTAAACTAGTTGAGAAGGAGGGGGAAGATTATGGGTATACAGCATTTACCGAAACAATAGATACCATTATTATCGGTCGCAAAACCTATGATTATGTGGTAAAGGAAATCGGTACATCGCATTACGATAATGGCACAAGTGATGTCTATGTTATTACAAGAACTCCAAGTCCAGATAATGGTAGCGTCAAATTCTTTTCAGGGAATTTGGTGGAACTGATAGCCAAACTCAAAAGTAAAAAAGGGAAAGATATTTATTGTGATGGTGGTGCTGAAATTGTTAACGAGCTTCTGAAAAATGACCTAATCGATGAACTCATTATTTCGATTGTGCCCATTTTAGTAGGGAATGGCACTAGGTTATTTAAAGAAGGAAGACCTGAGCAGCTATTGGAATTTATAAGTGTAAAGACATTTGATACCGGATTAACACAGCTTCATTACAAACGAAAAAAATAAGAAAAACTTTTGAATAGATGGATCTAGCATCATGGCTATATCTAAATAAATTAATAAAATCATTTGTGCAATCAAATAACTGCATATATATTGCAGTCAAATAGTTGCGCAATGAAACTAAGAAGAGACGTATTTCAGGCCATAGCCGATCCAACACGAAGAACAATCATCACTTTGGTCGCAGCGAGTGCAATGACCCCAACTGCCATTGCGGAGAATTTTGATTACTCAAGACAAACCATTTCCAAACACATTCAAATTCTTACGGAATGTGAAATACTGGAACAAGAGCAAAAGGGAAGGGAAATTTACTACCAGCTAAATCCTGAGGGGATGAAGGAAATAGCAGATTTTATCGAACCATTCAGAAAAATGTGGGACGATCGATTTAATAAGCTTGAGGCTGTAATGAAATCGAAGATTCACGAACGCAAAAAATAAAATGAGCAAGAAAGTGAGCAAAAAGCACCAATAAATAACCTAATACTTTATGGAACATAAAACTCAGGTTGCCGCCCCTAAAGGCAAGCAAGAACTTACCATTACCAGAGAATTTAACCTTCCAGTTGAACTGCTTTATAAAGCATACACTGAACCCGAGTTTATTGCACAATGGATGGGCACCAAAGTGATTAAGTTTGAAAATGTTAACCACGGAAGTTACCAGTTCGAAACGTCTCATGGTGGAAATGTAATGCTTAAAGCCAATGGAACCATTCACAAAGTTGTACCGAATCAAGAAATCGTACGCACTTTCGAAATGGAAAATATGCCCATTGGTGTACAGCTTGAGTTTCTAAATTTTGAGGGAATCACAAACGAAAGGAGTAAACTGACCATACAGATTATTTATAAATCCGAGAAACACCGCGCAGAGCAGTTGAAGTTGCCGTTTGCTTATGGTTTAAACATGGCTCACAATAAACTGGAGAAAATTTTAAAGAGCATGTTATGAAAAAAAGAAATAAGATCATTTATTGGGTTGCCACCATTTGGCTTGCCTTAGGAATGCTTTCAACTGGGATTGTACAACTGATAAGAATGGAAGAAGAAGCTCAGAGCATTAATGCCTTAGGCTATCCAACTTATTTACTGCCTATACTAGGTACTTGGAAAATTTTAGGTGTAGTAGCCATTTTAATTCCTAAATACCCTTTGTTGAAAGAATGGGCCTATGCAGGCTTTTTATTTGTGATGACGGGTGCCATAATTTCTCATTTATCGGTTGGAGATGAGTTGGTAACATTTTTTGGTCCTGCCTTATTGCTAGTGCTTACAGTAGTATCTTGGTATTTTAGACCAGCAAATAGAAAGTTGGAGAAACAATAAATATGGAAAATCCAAAACCAAAAACAGTAGATGAGTTTATTGATTTGTCACCGCAGGCATCTCAGGAAATTATGGTTAAGCTTAAAAAACTAATTGAAGCTACTGAACCGAATGCTGAAAGTGGCATCAGTTGGAATGTACCTATATATAAGTACCATGGCATTCTTGCCGGCTTCTCTTTGGCTAAGAAGCACGTAAGTTTTGGTATAGATTCTTTAACTGAAGAAATACGTAAAACACTGGAGGAAAAAGGCTACAAAACAGGTAAGAAAACCATTCAAATCAAGTTCGACCAAGATGTCCCGACTGCAGAACTCAAACAATTGATTGAAGAACAGGCTAAAATAAATAAAAGGTAATCCTGCAAGTGGAAATAAAAAAGCACCTATGGGTAGTAGCCTTTCCTAATATTGCCCCATCCGCTTGCTAAAGGTGATGTGGTCCTTGAACTTGTCAAAGGATCCACTGATAGTCTTCCCTAATCTTCGGAATAACGATTTTTTTTTAGAGCAGAACTTAAAAACTATCCAACTATTTCTGCCTGAATTGAAATTGAATACTATTCAAAGATAGTAGAAAACTTTCGGCATTTTAGGTCCAAGTTTAACGGAGCGTAACTTGGACCAGAATGTTGCTAGGTTGATAACCTAATTCAAAATCAAATTCTTTTTTATTCCGGCCTTATGGAAATTAGTAAAATGGATGCTTAATGGCGTTAAAAGATTTACATACAGCCTTGATCTTTTTGGTTCGTTTTTGGATCAATCTAAAATTGAACAGGAAGAGTATTCGACAAACATTAGCTTTAATATTCAAATCGTATAAAAAGGTTAAATTATCCTTATAATTAAATGAGTTAAATAGAAGTATGCCATTGGATTCGTAATAGCCTGTACTGATTTTTCTTCAGGGGAAATGATTTAATTTCGTAATAGAAGTTGTATTGCATATTCGGGTTTAAGGTATATAATTGTAGTACTTAACCTTCAAAATAAAAGTGCCGATTTAAAAACCGGCACTTTATATATTGGAGCTGTGTCTATGCTGATGGATCAGCAGTAGGCACTATAAATTCGCTTTCAAATCTTCCCAGTTCCAGTCATTGTTGATTTGAGAAATAGCATGGTGTGCCGTCATATCAAATTGACAAGGCACCACGGAGACATAATTGTTGGCGATGGCCCACTCATCATTGTCTTCACCTTTGTCAAAATTGACGAAATTCCCTGCCATCCAGAAGTATTTCCGGCCATTGGGATCGTATCTTTCTTCAAAGTCTTCCTGCCACTTGGCCCTTGCCTGCCGACAAATTTTAATGCCTTTTAAGGGTTCATTCCTTTTGGGTGGAAAGTTTACATTCAAAGCTACTCCTTTAGGAATTCCATTTTCTAAGACTTGGCGGGCAATCTGCGCTACATATTCCTTAACATGTGAGAAATCTGCATTAGAACTGTAATCGCACAAACTAAAACCGATGGAAGGAATACCTTCAATGGCACCCTCTATGGCTGCAGACATGGTGCCGGAATAAAGCACACTAATGGAGGTATTGCTTCCATGATTGATCCCACTGACCACCAAATCAGGCTGTTTGTCTTTCAAAACATAGTGCTTTGCAAGTTTTACACAATCTACAGGTGTTCCACTCGATTTATAGGCAACAACCTCAGGGAAAATCGTTTCTTCTGATAGCCTTAAAGTATTACCAATGGTAATGGCATGTCCCATGCCCGATTGAGGGCTGTCGGGGGCCACCACAATGACTTCCCCCAATTCCTTCATCACTTCTACCAACACGCGAATTCCTTTGGATGTTATGCCATCATCATTGGAAACTAAAATTAAAGGTTTTGACATTAAGAATTACTTTTTAATTGATTGTAATAGGCTGTGATTCTCAAAAGATCCCCTCTTTTGTCATGATGAAGCTTGTGTTTCCTCATGTACAACTTCATTTCCGAGGATTTGTCGTCCATAATCTCTTTGAGTAAGACACTTTTCTTTTGATTGTATTTATATATTTTCTGATCTTGAAGGAAATAAAAGTTGAAATCCAGTCTGCTAAAACCTCTGCCCATCATTGGCATTCCCCACATGGGGTTCATGTACATTCCTCTCATGGCATATGAGTTATAGCCTCGGTTGTCTGTAGTGATAAACTCTCTACAAAGCAGGGTGATGTCTTCTCCCTCAGTGAGCACCTCAAAGAAAATCGGGGTCTTATAATCTGAGTTTAACGCATAGGGAAGGCTATAGAAGGTCCTAATTCCACCATATACTTCGTCAAAAATTTCGAAATAGGTGATAGAGGCAGAGCTATAGGTTTCTACGGTATTGGTTTGCACCAACACCACATTTGCATCCAAATCATATTTTACCTTTCCTTCAGACATTTGCCCGGAGGTTAGGAAGACTTTTCCCGGGTGCCAAACTTGCGATGGGAATTCCTGCGCCATGGAAATACCGGTGATAAGGAACAAGCACAAGATTAAATTTATGGATTTTTTCATGACAGATTCTTAATTTGATTCTACACTAATAACGAAAAAAAATCATTTTGTGTTGAATGACCTGTGAAATAATATCTCCAAGATTTATTTTTTCATGATTTGATGGCCCATTTTATCTCGCTTGGTCATAAGGTACTTTTCATTGTGTGGATTGGAACTAATCTCTAAAGGAACAGTATCCACAATCTCCAAACCATACCCGGACAAGCCTACCCTTTTGGTTGGGTTGTTGGTGATCAGTTGGATTTTGCTTACGCCTAAATCCCTCAGAATTTGAGCACCTACACCATAATCCCGCTTGTCCATAGGGAAACCAAGGGCTAAATTGGCTTGAACGGTATCCATTCCTTCCTCTTGCAATTTATAGGCTTTCAGCTTATTGATCAAACCGATGCCTCTACCTTCTTGATTCATGTACAGTACCAAACCTTTGCCATTTTCTTCTACCATCTTCATGGCTTCATGCAATTGTGGTCCACAATCACACCTGCAAGACCCAAAAATATCTCCTGTAATACAAGAGGAATGAACCCTTACCATTACCGTGTCTCCCTCTTCCCACTCGCCTTTGATTAAGGCCATATGAGTTTCATTGGTATTGGTTTGTTTGTAAGCAATTAATTTAAAATTACCGAATTCGGTAGGCATTTCCACCCCTATTTCTCGCTTAATCAAACTATCGTTCTTCAGGCGATAGGCAATTAAATCTTTTATGGATATCAGTTTTAGATCAAACTTTTTGGCGACATGTACCAAATCAGAAAGACGTGCCATGGTGCCATCTTCGTTCATGATTTCTACAAGTACTCCTGCAGGTTGTAAGCCGGCTAATCGAGCTAAATCAATGGCGGCTTCTGTATGCCCGGATCTTCTCAAAACTCCGCCTCTTTTTGCTTTTAATGGGAATATATGCCCGGGTTTGCCCAATTCATCGGGATTAATATCGGGGTCAATCAATGCTTTTATAGTCTTTGAGCGATCACTTGCAGAGATGCCAGTGGTGCAGCCATGCCCAACCAGGTCTACAGATACAGTAAAAGGGGTTTCAAACGCTGCTGTATTGGTGCCAACCATTAATTCTAGACCTAGTTCTTCACATCGGTCTTCTATTAGGGGAGCACAGATTAATCCACGGCCATGGGTGGCCATAAAATTGATGATTTCAGGAGTTACTTTTTCTGCTGCACAAATAAAATCTCCTTCATTTTCGCGATCATCATCATCTACTACAATTATGATTTCACCGTTTTTTATTGCCGCTATCGCGTCTTCTATTGGATCAAGATAAACAGTATCTTTCATTTTATTCTATATGGTCTTTGATATGTAATCACAAAATTACGATTATTTATTTACTAACCCTTTTTACAAAATATTAGTTTAATTTCTGGAAGGGATGACATTGCCCAGCTCACGATCTATTTTGGATTTTAACTGCGTAAGCTCCATATGCATGGTTAATAATTCCTCTAATTCTTCCTCTTTTGCCAATTTAATTTTTTCTTCAAGTTCATCACGCATCCTCTTTAAATAGGCACTCTTAAGCTTCAATGAGGCTTTATAGGTGGTTTCGGGAAGATCATCAGCTTCCCTTCTAGAAAAAATTTGGTGCTTTGACTCCCAATTTTGAGAAATTTCTCTGGTAGGAGCTACCATGTCGATGACTTCTGTCTTTAATTTGGGATTTTGAATTTTTAAGAAATAATCGAACTTGGGAATGGTGCCTTCCCTCAAAGCATTTTTATAATGGTTGAGCAATTCTTGGTAAATGGGTGTGCCAAAGTTCAAGTCTTTGATTTCCTCCAGCAGGTATTCACAAACATGCATTTCCTCAGAAACCATCTCGAAACCATAATTGATGAGAATCCTTACTAGTTCCCGCTCTTCCTTTATGGTTCTTGGTCCTGTTTTCTTTGTTTCTTCCTCCGGTGAACCGGGAAGTAGCTGCTCAATAGGGCTGGACTCAGGTGCTTTCTGGAATTTTGAAGGGCTTTTCTTTTGTTGGTTTTTTAGTAATTGGCGATTGAGTTCGGTGAGTAAGATGTCCTCCTCCATACCCAGTAGCCTGGCCGATTCCTTTGCGTATACGGAACGTATAATCGGATCCGGAACCTTGGAAATACTTAAAACCACCTGCCGAATGGCTTCTGCCTTTTTTATGGGATCATCTGCCGCTCCCTTGGTGAACAGGTCAATTTTAAAATGAATAAAATCCTTTTCTTCGGCTTCAAGAAACTTTTGGAAACCTTCTTTTCCGGCTTTTCGGGAAAAACTATCCGGGTCTTCATTGGGGGGAAAGACCACGGCCTTGACGTTTAGCCCTCCTTCCAATAACATGTCAATACCCCTCAAAGAAGCATTGATACCAGCATCATCTCCATCATACAATACCGTGACCTGATCAGAAAATCGTTTGATTAACTTTATTTGATTCTCAGTAAGAGAGGTTCCGGAAGAAGCAACCACATTTTCCACACCAGCCAAATGCATGGAGATAACATCTGTATAGCCTTCTACGAGGTAGCAGTTTTCCTTTTGGCGAATGGCTTGTTTGGCCTGATAGATTCCATAGAGCACATCACTCTTATGGTAAATGGCTGTTTCAGGGGAGTTGATGTATTTGGGTTGCTTTTTGTCCTGAGTCATTATCCTCGCTCCAAAAGCAATGGCTTTTCCGCTCAGGTTATGAATAGGAAACATCACTCGCCCTCTAAACCTGTCATAATAATTGCCGGGCTTGTTCTCACGTTCGAGGATCAGCCCTGCCTTTAGGAGATTGGTCTCCTCAAAGCCTGAGGTTTTGGCTTTATTCAATAAATGGTCCCAGCCATCCAATGAATAGCCTAGTTCAAATTTCTCAATGGTGGCGCTATCAAACCCACGTTCTTTTAAATAACTTAGACCAATGGATTTTCCCTCTCCGGATTGAAGGTTTTCATGAAAAAAATCTTTAGCAAAATTGAGCGCAATGTAAAGGCTCTCTTTTTCATTATATGCTTGAATATCTGCCGGGTCAATGTTCTTGTCTTCCTCTATTTCAATGCCATACTTTGTGGCCAGATGCTTGATCGCTTCCGGAAAACCCACCCCTTCAATGTCCATGATAAACTGAATGGGGTCTCCGGCTTTACCACATCCAAAGCATTTGTAAATTTGTTTGGCAGGGGAAACGGAAAAAGAAGGGGATTTCTCTTCGTGAAAAGGACAACAAGCCCAGAGGTTTTGCCCTTTTCTTTTCAGGGTGACATAGTCATTGACCACTTCTTCAATGTCTACCCGCTCTCTTACCTTGTCCGTTGTTTGATTAGATATGGCCATAGTTTTTTATCGAAGTGTAAAGATAAGCTTTATGAACGAGAATTCTTTGGACAGCGCTCTTCCAAAATTAGAAACTATTTTGGCCTTTTAATAGTTGAGGAGGTAGGAGAATCTCGCTATATAGGGTTAAAATATCTTAAAATTACCACAATACAGGCACTTGCTGAAACGTCAACCTTGGGCTTGATACAAAAGCTCGCTATCTTCAAGACAAAATAAACTTTATCATGGAGGTATTTTTGTTGGTGGAAAATTTCTCTGAAAAGCTAACCAATAAAGGCAAGATATTTTAAAAGTAAAGTAAGTTTAGCAAGGGCAAATCCCGCCATAAAACATGAAAATATTTTATTAACGGAGGATTAGCTATAAATTGCATAAAAATCAAAAATCAGGAATGAATATTTCTAAGGAAAAAGTTTTACAGGCCCTATCTACAGTGGAGGACCCTGATCTAAAAAAAGATTTGGTGACCCTCGGTATGATTCAGGATTTGGAAATTATTAGTGAACAAAAGATTTCTTTTAAGGTGGTGCTTACCACCCCTGCTTGTCCCTTAAAGGAGTTGATCAGGATGAACTGTGAAGAGGCATTAAAAAAGGCGCTCGGCGAGGATGTGGAGGCAGATATATTGATGACTTCTAATGTAACCACAGTCAGAAATGATGCCCCCTTATTGCCAAATGTTAAAAATATCATCGCCATCGCCTCAGGTAAAGGCGGGGTAGGGAAAAGTACTTGTT
This sequence comes from Cyclobacterium sp. 1_MG-2023, assembly GCF_030546805.1. Taxonomy (GTDB): domain Bacteria; phylum Bacteroidota; class Bacteroidia; order Cytophagales; family Cyclobacteriaceae; genus Cyclobacterium. Next base: position 343,048 of record NZ_JAUOPC010000004.1, read on the forward strand.
CCTCCAATCTAGCTGTTGCCTTGGCCAAATCAGGAGCCAAAGTAGGTTTGATAGATGCAGATATATTTGGTCCCTCAGTACCTACAATGTTTAATGTAGAAGGGGAGCAACCTGCCATCAAACAAGTGAATGGCAAAAACATTATTATTCCCATAGAGCAGTATGGTGTAAAATTGATGTCCATAGGTTTTTTGACTCCTGCTGAAAATGCAGTTGTATGGAGAGGTCCGATGGCCAGTTCTGCTTTGAAGCAGTTTATTGGGGATGTGGAATGGGGAGAATTGGATTACCTGCTAATTGATCTGCCTCCGGGAACTTCAGATATTCACCTTACCATGGTTCAAACCTTACCCGTTACCGGTGCTGTGATTGTTACCACACCACAGAAAGTGGCCTTGGCAGATGCTACCAAGGCATTGACAATGTTTAAGCAAGCCCAGATCAATGTACCTATATTGGGAGTTGTAGAAAATATGGCTTACTTTACACCTGCCGAATTGCCTGACAATAAGTACTATATATTTGGACAAGGAGGCGGACGCAAACTTTCTGAAAAATATGACGTTACCTATCTAGGGGAAATTCCTTTGGTTCAAGGCATTAGAGAAAGTGGAGACAGTGGTTATCCGGCAGTGTTGAAGGACGGAGTAATGGCAGAAGCTTTCGGCAACTTTGCAGAAGGTGTAGCAAGACAAGTAGCCATCAGAAATGCTGCTGCAAGTAAAACAGAAGTAGTACAGGTTAAAGTTTAAAGACAATGTTGGATCAATACAAAGATCAAATCGAAAAGGCGCTGGATACGATCAGGCCCTATTTAGAAGCAGATGGTGGAAATGTGAAGATCGTAGACCTTTCCGAAGATATGGTGCTTCAGCTGGAACTAACAGGGGCGTGTAGTTCTTGTCCAATGTCTACCATGACGCTAAAGGCCGGTGTGGAAGAAGCGATAAAAAAGGCAATACCTGAAATCATAAGGGTTGAAGCCGTAAATATTGAAGTAGCCTGACTTATTATTTAAAATATGATTAAATATTATAATGCACTGATATTTTGTTTAGTATCAGTGCAATTCTTTTTTATAGGGGAAGGGAATATAGCCCTCGGTCAAAATGAGGCAAATATCGACAGTCAAGATAGATCATTGGAACAATGTGCCACCGTTTTTTTTGAAGAAAAGCAAGCGCAGTCTCTGGGCTATTTTGGCTCCAAAGCCTATTTTGAAGGATGGGTAGAGGCCAAAGGGGAGCAATTAAGGCTGGAGAGTGAAGGTAATCGCACACTTGCAGATGAAATTAGACAGTTGCCCGTGGTCGTTCATGTGATCCACCATGGAGAAGCGATTGGTGAAGGGGCAAATATCTCCGATGCGCAAATCTTAGATCAGATAAGAATTTTGAATGAGGATTTTCAAATGCAAAATTCTGATTTCACTACCAATACCCCGACTGAATTTTTAGATGTTGCCTCAAGTGCAGGGATTGAATTTGTTATGGCCAAACAAGATCCACAAGGCATGCCTTCCAATGGAATCAATAGGGTGGAAGGACCAAAAGATACCTATGGATTAAATGATGCCGCTCTGGTTGGTCAACTGGCATCATGGGCACCTGAAGAATACGTTAATATTTGGGTAATGCCCCTGACCCCACCCACCATAGGTTTTGCCAGTTTTCCTATTTCCAACGAATTGGAAGGTTTAAGTAATCCCACTGTTACCCGAGAGACCGATGGTGTAGCCATTGACTACAATTATTTCGGAAGCATTGGTAATGTTTCTCAAAATTCAAGGGGAAGGACAGCCACTCACGAAATGGGGCATTTTTTAGGCCTCAGACATACCTGGGGTGATGGAGGTTGTGAGGTAGACGACTATGTGATCGACACCCCTTTGCAAAGCCAATCCAACAATACATGTGTTGCCACCCCTAGGTTTACCTGTGATTCCAGAGATATGGTGGAAAATTTCATGGATTATACACCGGACCGATGCATGAGCCTTTTTACCGAAGGCCAAGTGGAGCGCATGGATGTAATTTTGACTTATAGCCCTAGAAGAGCCTCCTTGCTCAGCAGCAGGGCCTTATCAGACCCGCAAATATATAGTTTTGATATTGAACTTACTGAGATCATTTCACCTGCGAATTATCGGTGTAGCAATACCATAACCCCTGTCATTGAAGTAGTAAATGCAGGACAGGAAACTGTCACCAAAATAAGGGCTAGTATTCAGGTAAATGGGGCGGAACAAGAAACGAAAGATTTTGAAGTAAACATTGCCTTGGGAGAATCTGCACAACTCGACTTTGATGAAATTTTCTTAAGTGGCAGCAGCAATACTTTTGGAGCAGAGATTTTGTTGGTGAATGATGCGGAGGATGAGGATCAATCGAATAACTTTCAAAGTATAACTACCAATTTGCCGGCCACTGCAGTTTTGCCCTATTCCTACCCTGGACACAATATAATTTCCGGTTGGGAATACATCAATGAAGACCAATCTTATACTTGGACTCCAATTGATCTTCAGGTTGATGGCAGCTCTAGCGAGGTGTTCCTGCTCAATGGCTTTGATTACAATGGGCAGGGTGAATTGGACTACTTGGTGAGTCCGGTTTTTGACCTATCCGATTTACAAAATCCACAGTTGTCATTTGACCTGGCCTATTCACCTTTTTCAAATAGTGCCTATAGTGAGTCGCTTATTGTTGCTGTTTCCACTGATTGTGGCAATACATTTAACCTTTTGACCGCTCCTTATAATAAGTCGGGCAACACCCTTGGAACAGTAGATGTTTCTTCCAATGAATTTGTGCCAAATTCCGAGGAACAGTTTAGAAAAGAATTGGTCAATCTCAGTGCTTACGCCGGTGAAAGTGATGTGCGCATTGCTTTTGTGTCAATCAATGGATATGGAAACAATATTTTCATTAAAAACATCAACCTTAGCACTGAGGAAAACTTAAATTACCTAGTGGAGATAGATGCAGTGGAAGAGCCTTTGCCAGTAGTAAATGGAGGGCAGGTAGCTGATAAATTGACCTTGTCCAATAATGGGAACTTATTCATCTCCAGTTTTTATTTGAATAAAGATGCAGGAGATTCAAACTTGATAGAAGATGTCAGCCTTTCTCCCGGAACTACCATCTCCGTGGAATTAGACAATTCATTTGATCCCGGTTTAAACCAGGTGACCTATGAGGTTTCAATGCCAAATTTTGACCAGAATGGAGATTCCGGAGATCAAATGACCAGGTATTTTATTCAGGATGAAACAAGCATATTAGCTCCTTGGCGGCAAAATTTTGATTCCGGTCAACTTGATGACTGGATAAGTATCAATCCGGAAAATAATTTACCTTCTTGGCAAGTGGTTTCTATCTCAGGAGAAAACCAAGCCGTGTTGTCCGGAATGGAATCCAACAACAGCTATTGGTTGGTTTCACCTGAATTCTCTCTGGATGGGACAAGTAGGGCAGGCTTAATATTTGATTATGGAGGAGAAGGTTTTTCCGCTGATGGTTTGTCCCTATTCTCAATTCTGGTGAGCACAAATGGAGGCCAAACGGGACAAACAGTGTGGGAGGTGACAGGTGAAACACTTAATAAGGAAATAACTTCCAATGGATCGGAGGAAGCGGGCCAACACAGTTTTGTCAACCTGAATGACTTTGCAGGGGAGGAAAAAGTAAGGATATATTTTAAAGTAGAGAACGAAGAGGATCCTGAAGGAGCGCTACAGGTAGACAATATTTCATTGTACCTGTCAGATAATCCTGACCCTGTGGTTCCTGAATTAAATCAGACTTTGATTTATCCAAATCCGGCAGAGGATGTATTCAATATTACCTTCAACTTGCAGGATTACGAAGATGTAACCATTCAATTCTTCAGTACATCAGGCCAAATAGCCTATGATGTTACCTTTCCCAATACATTGAATCAAACGTATACATTTGGAAAAGAGCATTTAAGTAGCGGATTATTTATCGTAAAAATCATAGGAGAGGATTTTCTTCTGACCAAAAGATTGGTTTTACATTGATGCATTTAAAATAGGAATGGACAGTTCTTTCAGAAAAATTTCAGCTGTAGTTTACAAGATTTAAATTATAGCATTAATTTGCATAAGTATTCAAATGAAAAAAAGGTTTACATCCTTAAAAGTTGGATCAAATCTTGCATTAGACAAATTATGAGTGATTTTAAAGTAGGTATTAAAAAAATAGGTATCCACCTGTTGATTATATTGGCCATTACCTTTGGGCTGTTGTTTACCTTTTTCCAAATTTATTTACCGAGTTATACCCATCATGGTGAATCGGTTACTGTTCCGGATTTAGAAGGGTTTGACTATGATGAAGTTCAAGATTATTTAGAAGGGAGAAACCTTATAATGGAGGTCACTTTAGATAGTGGGTTTGTAGCTGAAGCCAAGCCATTGGTAGTTTTGAAACAAAACCCAAAACCGGGAGCGAAAGTAAAGCAGGACCGTAAAATATATGTTACCCTGAATGCAAAAAATGCACCTTTGATCAAGATGCCTAATTTGGTCAATACACCACTTAAAAATGCACAAGAAATAATATCTAACTTTGGCTTGGTAAGGGGTGATATTGTATATGTACCGGATATTGGTCATAATGCGGTATTAAAGCAAAAATACAGAGGCAGAGAGATTAAGGAAGGTTTGGAGATTCCCAAAGGATCTCAGATAGATTTGGTGGTAGGTGACGGCTTAGGAAATCAGGTGTTGACCATGCCAAATATTATCGGAATGGATGATCTTGAAGCGGAGTTTTTAATTTTGGGCTCTGGACTTACCATGGGTGAAATCAACTATGTGGAAACGGATACTGTTCCAAAAGGCACGGTAATTAAGCAACTTCCCCCTTCCGGCTTAAGCATGAAAACCGGAGAACGTGTAGATGTATGGGTTTCTGAACTTGCGAAAGAAATAGATTTTTAGATGAACAAATTCAAGGGATCGGTTCTGATTTGGGTAATGCTGTTTGGACTTTTCTTAAGTTTTAACAGTCAAGCGCAATTTCGGCAACTTCCGATTCCTTCCCAACCGGTTCAAGAAGATGTTGAATCAACTTATCATCTCAAGACCGCAGAAGAGGTGCTTCAGCTTCCTTTTTGGGATGATTTTTCTTCCGGCGAATGCGCTGAATTATTGTGGGAAGCCAAAGGAGTAAACGCTTCCTTTACCACAGGAATTTCAGCCCCTTCTTTAGGGGTTGTGGTGTTTGATGGGGTAGATGAATCCGGGCAACCTTATTCTTCAACAAGATTAGAAGAAGGCGAGGGGGATCAATTGCTCTCCAAGCCAATCGACTTGACTGCTGCCTCAGATACTTACCTTAGTTTTTATTGGCAAGCAGGAGGTAAGGCTGAACGGCCTGATGATTCAGATGCCCTTGAGTTGTATTTTTTAGATTCAGAGGGCAATTGGGAATTGGCTTGGAGCCAAAGTGGAGAGGATGATTTGTCTACGGATGACTTTGTTCATGAAATATTGCCGGTGGAGGATAAATTTTTGCATGAAGCTTTTCAGTTCAAATTCCAACAATCCGGAAGGATTTCCGGTCCTTTCGATTCATGGATTTTGGATTATATTTACCTGAACAAGGATAGGAGTATTATTGATAGGTTTCCTGAGGACAGGGCGATCACCCAAATTCCCGGCAGCCCTTTTGCACCTTATTTTGCTATACCCTATTTTGAAATTACCGAAGAAAAGATCACCGGCCCAATAAGCAATGAATTTAATAATCTCGCGAATAGGTTTAGGGCCATGGAGTATACTGTTAGCCTAAGAAATAGTGCAACGGGTGAGCTTTTGGATGAACCCAATACCAACACCCCTTTTAACCCGGTCCCACAGGCCCTGGAGCGAAGAGCTTTCAGTAGCAGCAATTTGGATGTCAAAGAATTAGTGGAGGCGATTGATGAGCCTATGGATGTGGAGGTGTCTATGTACCTGATTGCAGGGGATACCCTTATTGAGACAGATGGAAGTGGACAGTCTTCAAATGTGGATTTTAGGATGAATGATACCAGTAAAATTGTCATTCCCTTTCGAGATTTTTATGCTTATGACAATGGAATGGCCGATTATGCGGCGGGGATTAATCAAAGAGGGGGTATTTTGGCCCTTTCTTTTGAGTTAACCAATCCTTCTTACCTTGCAGGAGTGAGCATTCAGTTTGTTGACCCTGCCCAAAGGAACAATGCCATAGAATTGATGGTGTGGGACACCATTAGCCGTGAGCCTTTGTACCAAAAAGAGGTCTTGATACCGGCCGATGCAGGCTTGGGGACTTATTCTTATTTTGCATTGGATTCCAATGTGCTTGTTGAGGATCACTTTTTTGTTGGTTTCACCCAGTATTCAAACGATTACCTGCCGGTAGGTCTTGACAAAAGTGGAGATTCCGGGGACCGGATTTTTTATAATGTGGTGGGAGCTTGGCAGCAAAATGAGCTTGTTAGAGGTAATTTAATGATGCGAGCACATTTGAGTTTAGACCCGGTAGTGGAAGAAACCGAATTGCCGGATGAAGATTTGGTTATTTACCCTAACCCGGTAACGGAAAGATTGTATGTGGTAGGCGAAGTTACTGATATCAAAGTTTTTGATTTTCAGGGGAGATTGATAAATATACCACAGGAAGAGGATAAAGCAGGTAAAATGCTTAATTTTACAGAAAGTCAAAAAGGAATGTATCTGATCAAAATGGTAAAAAATGGTCAGACTTTAACCCAAAGAATTATTGTTCAATAAGTAGCGATGAAAGACATAGAAGTAGAAGAATTAAAAGAAAGATTAGACAAAGAGGAACAGTTTGTTTTTTTAGATGTCAGAGAAGTTTATGAATATGAAGAGGACAATCTAGGCGCTAAAAATATCCCTCTAGCCCAGCTTCCTAATAAGCTGTCTGAAATAGAAATGCACAAAAATGATGAAATCATTGTGCATTGTCGTTCAGGTGCTCGAAGTGGAAATGCGAAGCAATTTTTAGAAAGCCAAGGTTTTACAAAAGTCCGAAATGTTCTTGGAGGTATTTTGGCCTACAGAGAATTAGAAGAGGAGTAATTATTTCTCTAGATTTTATTCTTCAAAGACGAATGGTTCAGGGGTAAAGCATAGGATAAAAATGACTATGGCCAGCCAACCCAGAACGATTCGTTTTTGATTTAATTTTCTTCCATCGATTACTTCCGGGTGCTTGATACCTAAAACCCGACCTACGAGGAAGGCAAAGAAAAGCCAACCGGAATAGCCTTGGATATTTGGCCAAATACTCACCAGACTGTATTGAATGGAGGCAATCATAAGTGCCATAATCCATTTGTTGGTATTGGACAAGTCTGATTTTCTATAGCAGATATATAGAAATCCTACATATAGGGGCAAGGCCAATGCCAAGTAATTAATGTCCTCAAAAGGGCTAATGATACCTAGTCCTGCATAAAATAAAAATGCTGTATAGACCACGAAGGAGATTATCTTGTGATTTTTGGGAAACAGGCCAAAGACTACATGACCTCCATCTAATTGCCCAATGGGTAAAAGGTTTATAGCTGTAAAAAACAAAGCCAAATACCCTGCAAAAAGGTAAGGGTAATGAATGATTTCGGACATGGCCGGCATCCGCTCCGGATCGGCTAGTGATTTCTCCATGGTCCAAAACAATAAATTATAGCCCAGTTCAAAATCCATTACCTCTTCATCTTCTCCCAATACATAATTTGGATCTGCATATTCGGGATGAACCTCATAGATATAATCAGCTTCCGGCAAATTTGTGAAACCGTAAAACAAGACGGCCAAGGCTACCACAAAGCCCGCGATTGGGCCTGCTACACCTATGTCGAAGAATTTCTTTCTACTGCTAATTAATCCCTTCATTTGGATAATGGCACCAAAGGTTCCTATGGATGGGGAGCCCAAGAAGCCTAGCCAAGCAGGAATAAAAAAAGGCAAAGATGACCTTACTTTATGGTAGATGGATGTAAACAAATGCCCCAACTCATGAATCAATAGAATCCCTATAAACGGAAGGGAAAACTGCAGGGAAAGGACAAAGTATTCCCAGGTAAGTGGTTGCTCGGAGGAGAGTACGCTCCTTCCATATAGCCATTCACCACCTGCTAGGGTAGTTGCAACAATTGTTAATAGGAAAAGGGTACCGTGTTTTAGATATTCTTTGGTACTATACATTTTGGAAAAAGTTGATTAATGCTTTTGGGTGGTCAATATGATGTGTTTGTATGCCAACTTTATTCGCGCCCAAAAGGTTCTCTTTGAGGTCATCAAAAAACAAACATTTTTCCGGAGCTGCGCCAATGCCTTTGACCACCTCTTTGTAGATGGCTTCATCAGGCTTACGCAAACCCATTTCTTGGCTTAAGAACATATGATCAAAAAGCTGTGGCCAGGTGCCTTCAGGTAATTTTTGTTTAAAGGTTTCTTCCACCACCTTAAAATGTATGCTATTGGTATTGCTCAGCATGAACAAAGGGTATTTTTTCTTCAGTTCGATTAGCAGCTCCAATCTTTCCTGAGGAATGTCCACCAAGATACTGTTCCAAACCTCATCAATCCATGCATCTTCCCAGTCTGCAGAAAAGAAATCCCTCACCCCATTTCTAAAAGTATTTTCGTCTGATTTACCTGTTTCAAGATCAAAATGAATAGGGGAGACCATAAATTCTTTAATTAAATGATGTTGGTTTTCCGGAAGACGACTATTGATTTTTTCAAAAGTCCGTTGGTAATCAATGTCATAGATAACATTGCCTAAATCAAAAATTAAAAATTCAATTTCTTGCCAATTTTTCATTACAAATTATGTTGTGATTTTAAAATCAAATATGTAACATTGCATTCCCAAAAGCAAGGTAAAAGGTTCAAAAGACTTTTAAACTTCATATGGGAGCCGAGTTGAATTTGAAATAATAGTTGGACTTGGACGATTACTTTCTTTTATTTGTGGTTGAATAGAGGAAGTAGATTTTCTTAACAATAGTGGGGCCTATAACTCAGCTGGTTAGAGTATCTGACTCATAATCAGAAAGTCCCTGGTTCGAGCCCAGGTGGGCCCACAAATTAGCCGAGAGCAATCTCGGCTTTTTTTATGCCTAACTTTTTATATTTGGCACCGGTGGCTGAGCCTGTCGAAGCCATAGGTGTTCGAGACCTGAGCTATTGGTTAAGGTTGCTATATATGAAAACATTTTACGCTCTAAATTTTGGCTAAAGCCGAATAAATAGGTTATCGCTTTAATAAATGGGCTAAAGCCCATTCCTATTGAGCGGGATTTGTTTATAAAAAACGTGGGGGATATTAGGGTGGGTTAAATGGATTCAATTTTCAATAGCCCCTAGCTTTAGCAGGGGGGGCTCAATAATTTGTACGTTTATATGGCTTTAGCCAAATTTTTCAGGTTAATAGCTTTCCACCTTGATTTATGGGATGAAAGCAAGATGAACCTATCCTACAAAAGTTGAAAGCTTTCTTCATTTTAGGTCTAAGTTACGCTTCGCTAAACTTAGACCAGTCTGGGTGATTTATGTTATTGAAAAGACAATTCTAAAAATATTCATTAAATTAGTATTGAAAATTAGACGATTATGGGGATAGTTGAGTTAAAATCGAATTTGCATAAAGTAATCGATGGGATCGAAGATGAAAAGTTGCTTCATGCCATTTCTTTTTTTCTAGAAACGGCTGAAAAATCTGAAGAAGGGCTGTTATGGAAACAATTGACTGAAGAGCAAAAAAAGGAGGTGCTTCAAGCTTACGAAGAATCTGAGGATATGTCAAATCTAATTGATGATAAAGCCATTTGGAAGGAGCTTAAATGAAAGTTGTATGGACTAAGAAAGCACAAAAGAGGTTCATTGAAATATTGGCTTATATTGAATTTAATTTTGGCCATACAGCAAGGCGTTCCTTTAAAACTAAGACAAAAGACTTTACCGATCTGCTTGATAAATTTCCGGAAATTGGGACCGTAGAAATACCCGAGAAAAAAATAAGAGGATTTTAGTTAACAAAACAAACAAGAGTTTTTTATCGGCTGAAAAAAGATCAAATTATTATTTTAACATTTTTTGATTCAAGGCAAGGCCCTCAAAAAAAGCCTCAATAGATCCAGTTAAAATTACCATAGTAGGGAGATTGGGTCCTTTTTAATGATTTCCATTATTATTAGCATAGTAATATTACCGGGGGATTGAGCTTGCCGAAGCCAAAGAATTTTAGACGTTAATCATTTGGCAAGATATGCTATAAATCCCTAACTGCTCTAAATTTCGGCTAAAGCCGGTTAAATAGGTTGTTGCTTTAATAAATGGGCTAAAGCCCATTCCTATTGAGAGGATTGTTTAATGTAAAAATCTAATGGAATTGGGAATGTATTTATTGAGAAGCGTCCCAATTGTATGGCTTTAGCCAAAATTTTTTAACCAAGCAATTTACCACCTAAATTTATGCATTGAATGCAACTCCAACCTATTTCTCGAAAGTTGGAAACTTTCTCCATTTTAGGTCCAAGTTACGCTTCGCTAAACTTAGACCAGAAAGGCGGTTTTTATATTTCGGGGCTTTAGCCCAATGTTTTATCTAATAAACTATTAATTACTTAACCAACCTCAACTCATCAACCACGTTCTCACTGGAATCTTTGGCGGTGTAGGTAAGGTTGTTGCCGTCGATGTCTAGCACCTGATAAAATGGCCCCTGCTCGTACCTGATTTCGGCATAGGGTTCTTCGTCCATGCCCCTATGGGGGCTAGGAATACCTATGGAAATCATGTATATGGTGCCATCCTTGGCCTCAGCAACGACTTTGCCATCCTTCATGGGATTGGAACGCATATAATAATGAATGTGTCCGGAAAATACCATGTCAACATGGTACTTGTCAAATAAAGGGATCCACTCTTTTTGGATGTTAGGATAAGGTTCCTCCCAATTGTAAGGTGGAAAGTGGAACATGGCAAATTTCCATGTGGCCTTGGATTCACTCAATTGCTGCTCGATCCATTGGGTTTGCAGCTCGTCCTTTGAGGTAGCATCAATCATCAGAAACAAGGCATTTTTATAGTTAAAGGCGTAAGTATGTTCAGTAGGAAGGTCCTTTGGCCCATTGGTTGGATAGCTGAATAGTTGCCTGTACATCTCGGCACCTAATCCCATGCGATTGTCATGGTTTCCGATCACATTCATAAAGGGTCTCTGTGAAATGACATCTTTGGAGTATTCGAAGAGTTCATCCCATTGATCTCTATGTAGACCATCACTTACCAAATCACCGGCAATGGCGTGAAAAGCTGCCTCCGGATGTTTTTGAAATGCCTGGTTCGCCAACTTCCCCCATATGGGAGAAAAATGGGTGTCGCCATACCATATAAATGAAAAGCTGTCGTCATTGGATTGGGTGGTAAAAGTCTGGGTTTCCGGCCAGCTGGTTTGGGTACTTATTTTGTATTCATAAGTTGTTCTTGCTTTCAGGTTTTCCAAATGAGCAGTAAAGCGATTGACAAAGCGATCATTGGCAAGCCTTAGGTCTTCCATTTCGTATTTTTCAGCACTTTCGGTTAGGGTTTCTGTTGTTCCTTTTATCCGGTAGCTTACTTGGCTTGAATCTATAGTGCTAGCTGTTCTCCATTGAATATCCATGGTTGAGGAAGGATCGCCACTCCATGTCAGCATGATTTGGTCTGCTTTTTCTGTAGCAGGGAATTTGGTGGTTCTAAATGCATTGACCAATTGAGATTCAGTTCCTCGTCCACGAACTGTCGTAAGCATTTGTTGGCCTTTTAATGCCTCAGGTACCTCAAACAGTACCAGTTCATCCCAGTCCCCATAAACAAAAGCCCCATCATCCATGGTGCCGATAAAATCAGTTTCCGGATAGATGTCACTAATGGCCAATTCCTCATTTTCATTTTGAGGTGCCACAGTTACAAAATAATGGTAACTGTAATTCTCAAGGCCATTGATCCCCAGTCCAATTTCGCCTTTGTCAAAATTCTTTTGCCATACTTCATAATCCATCATTTCATTATGCATGGTCATTTCGGTTTTCACAAAGCCACTTTCCTTGAGCCAAAAGGGTAGTCTTTCTTGCTTTTTACTCCTTATTACGGATACCACCACAGGTACATTCACATTAAAGGTCCAGTGACCACTTGAAAGGGTCTCAAGTTCATCTTCGGTAAACAAAGCAAAGGCTTCCTCATAAGTAAGGGCGTGGAGTTCCTCTACTGATTTTGTTTGGTAAAGCTCTGAGACCTTTTTGCTGATAAGTTCTTTGGATGTACTTTGCTGTTGTTTATTGGTTTCAGAACAAGCAAAGACAAAGAGTAGTGCAAAAATGCAGGCTGTATTATTGTATAGGTTGATTTTCATATTCAAGATATCATTATTACTAATAATAAAAGCAAGTCAATGGCTGGTGGTTTTTATGTCTTAAACCTACTTTCTAATTAATGACTGAAAACCAGTTGATTTGGGCCATTTTTTAATATTAAATTTAAGTTAATTAGGGGAAATCACGATTCTTGAAATACTAAATGGAAGATCCTAAAGTGTATGGCGAAATTTGGGCAGTAATTTGAATGAAAAAATGGAATTGAATCCATTGGGCAATTGAACCGAATAAATTTGGTGGAATTACCCTTTCATTACCCGTTGTGGAAATGGGCAATTGTATCATTATGCCGAATCATATTCATGACATTTTGATTGATAACAAACAGAATGATGGGATATATGATTGTATTGGCGCGATTAAAAATGCCTATACAATCTCAATTTCATGACCATATCACCAGAAATGCCGATTCCTTTAGAAAAATAACAGCCTACATTTACCTTTATCCTCGCAATTGGAAGGAGGATTTCTTGAACCCGTAATTATCTATAATGGGAGAATCATTTGTATTAAGTTTATTTTTCCACAATAATCTTCTTGACAAGTGATTTACCAAATGCTTTATGGATCTTAACAATATAGGTGCCATTTGTTAGTCCGATCAAGTCTAACCGGCTTGAATTGGTAGTGCTAAGAACAAGTTCCCCTCTGGTATCAAACAGTTCAATTAAATAGATGTTGCCATTCTCTTCCCCAATTTCAATGAATCTGCTGGTGGGGTTGGGAAATAACTTGATGGGATGTGTAGGGTCTTCCAAAGCGGTAACAATAGAATCTGAACCATCACAATTTTCATCTATGTCATTGTTTGGAATGTCTGTTTGGTCAGGGTTGACCTCCGGGTTTTCATCATCACAATCATTTGCTTTAAGAAAGCCATCTTCATCCAGATCATCGTCTAGGCTTTCCGGGTTACAGTCATCATCTATCCCATTGTAGGGTGTTTCAGTCTGGCCTGGGTTTATGTTTGGGTTTGTGTCATCACAATCATTTGCTGCGATAAAGCCATCTTCATCGAGGTCGTCGTCTAAAGTATTTGGATCACAATCATCATCTAGGCCATTGTAAGGAATTTCAGTTTGGGCCGGATTAATGCCAGCATTGTTATCATCGCAGTCTTCCTCCTTTGAGAATCCATCTCCATCCAAGTCATCATCCGGTGTTTCAGGATCACAATCATCATCTAGGCCATTGTAAGGAATTTCAGTTTGATCAGGATTTACCTTGGCATTATTGTCATCGCAATCTTCCACAGAGAGGAAGCCGTCTCCGTCCAAATCATCGTCTCGGGTTTCCTGATTACAATCATCATCTATACCATTGTTCGGGATCTCAGCCTGGCCAGGGTTTATATTTGGATCGTTATCGCCACAATCCTCCGCAGCAATAAAGCCATCTTCATCCAGGTCATCATCTAAGGTGTTGGGGTTGCAATCGTCGTCTATTCCATTGTAAGGGATTTCGGTTTGGTTTGGGTTAATGTCCGGATTTGAATCGTCGCAGTCCTCATCCTTTGGGAATCCATCCCCATCTAGGTCATCATCCGGTGTTTCTGGATCACAATCATCATCCATTCCATTGTAAGGGATTTCGGTTTGGTCCGGATTAATGTCAGCATTGTTATCGTCACAGTCTTCCTCTTTTGAGAATCCATCCCCATCCAGGTCATCATCCGATGTTTCAGGATCACAATCATCATCTATTCCATTGTAAGGGATTTCGGTTTGGTCCGGATTAATATCGGCATTGTTATCGTCACAGTCTTCCTCTTTTGAGAATCCATCCCCATCTAGGTCATCATCCGGTGTTTCAGGATCACAATCATCATCCATTCCATTGTAAGGAATTTCGGTTTGGTCCGGATTAATATCAGCATTGTTATCGTCGCAGTCTTCCTCCTTTGAGAACCCATCCCCATCTAGGTCATCATCCGGTGTTTCAGGATTGCAATCATCATCTATTCCATTGTAAGGAATTTCGGATTTACCGGGATTGATTTCAGAATTATTGTCATCACAATCCACCGCCTTATCATAACCATCTTTATCCAAATCATCATCAAGAGTATTGGGATCACAATCATCATCAATACCATTATAAGTAATTTCTGTTTTACCTGGATTAATATTGGAATTAGTATCATCACAATCTGTATAAGTACTAAATCCATCATTGTCCAAGTCATTGTCTAAAGTCTCCGGATTGCAGTCATCATCTATATTGTTGTAGGGGATTTCAGTTTCATCCGGATTTATTCCCGAGTTATAATCATCACAATCAAGATTATTGGTGACAAAATCATTACAATAATCACTGCAAATCAAAACAGGGGAGGCATTTGCATCTCCATACCCGTCCCCATCAATATCCGGATAGGCCTCAATTTCATCACCCCAGGTAGATTTTTCTAGGTCTATGCTTCCTCGGACAGTATTTGTACCATTGTAAACATTACCTAAAGGATCAGGATTAGACAAGTTATCTTTTAAGTTTCCTGAATAGTTAATTAAGGTTCCATTAATTCCGGTTGCTTCTATGCTTACCTCCCAGTCAAATTTTACAAATTCTCCAATGATTCCACACTCATCATAAAACCCGCTTTCTATTTGTAAATTTTGTACAGATGGTCCTATTATTGGGGTTTTTAAAACCTCGATGATACCATCAGATTCAAAGCGACTTGAATTTAAATCCTTAAATGATCTAATTCTTGAGCGAAAATATTCCTGTCCATGGCTATAATTTTTTATTGAAACCTCAACGGAGGTAACAGTAACTCCTTCCGGAATATTAAATTCGAATGCCGGGCTAAGCCCATCTGTAAGCAAAAGTCCATAGGGGTCATTGTGATTAATGATCCTACATTGTCCGAAAGCAAATAAAGAGGTAAAGAAAAAAAGGCAAGTAAAAAAATAAAAAGATTTACCCATGAATTTAGGTCTTGTTTAAAACAGTGAAAATTGGAATTCCCCTTACAAGAACCTTCAATTCACCCGGTTAAAATAATTTGTGGCAAAAATACTTAGTTTATAATTAATATTTCCAACTAAGGCTTAATTATTTTCAACTGAATTTTAGGTAGCTGACAATTCTGATTTAAGCTTTTATTGGTTTTTTGCATCGTCAATAATTATTTTAACTTTCAGGAATTGATTCCTTCAAAGTCTAAATAGGTTTAACTTAATGCTTTTATTTTCCCTGATGGTTTGCAGGAGGTGCTTCCCTCGAAAGGAGAGCCTAAGATTCCTGGTTCTAAGCAGGTGTTTTACGGAAAAGGAATGAATGTACTCCATGATTTAGTCATAGGGAAATTAAAAAATGACCTTTAGCACATGCTTTGGAGTGCTTGGCTTAATAGTTGATGATTCAAGAATCACTGATTATAATATTTTATGCAAAAAATAATATTAGGAAAACAAGTGAAGGAGTTAGATGCATTGTATATCAATGAATCGGGTATTAGCTCCTACCAGTTGATGGAAAGGGCTGCCAATGAATTTTGTCATTGGTTTGAAGCCAAATATAAGAAAGCCAGTACAGTAAATATTTATTGTGGAACAGGTAATAACGGGGGTGATGGCCTAGCCATCGCAAGGATTTTGTCGGGTCTGGGTTATCAGGTAAATGTTGCTGTAATGGGCAATCAAGAAAAAGGGACTGTAGATTTTACCAAAAATTTAAAGGTTTTACCGGAAAAATTAAGAGTAAGCAGCTGGAGCCAATTGAAGCCTTCTGATATCTGCATCGATGCTATTTTTGGTGTAGGAATAAACAGACCCCTAGAAGGGGAGTACGAAGACCTGGTGCAAATGCTAAATAATAGGGATGGGGTAAAAATCAGCGTAGACATGCCTTCAGGCCTTCCATCTGATGCTCCGGCAGAAGGGGAAGTGTTTCATGCGGATTATACCGTCAGCTTCCAATTTCCAAAATTGGCCTTACTATTTCCTGAGCATGCGGCTTATGTAGGGCAATTGGTGGTGAGAAAGATAGGGATGGAACCAAAGCATTTTAAACCTTTTTCTTCCAAATATTGGTTTTTTTCCGGAGAGAACATGGCTGCCTACCATAGGAAGTTCCATGTCTTTAGCCATAAGGGCGATTTTGGTCGTATTATTTTGGCCGGAGGAAGTTATGGAAAAATGGGTTCCATTTGTTTGAGTACCATGGCTGCATTGCGAACAGGCTCAGGTCTGGTTTTTTGTAAGGTGCCGGGATGTGGGGTAGCTATTGTTCAATCTACTATCCCTGAGGCCATGGTATTGCCGCCTAGCTCAGAGATGGATATTGATGCTGACCTTGATTTTACAGGGATAGATGCGATAGGGCTTGGCCCCGGATTGGGCAAAGGAAAGAATGCCCATAAGCTGGTGTACCATGTCCTGGAAAACTATTCAGGGCCTACTGTACTGGATGCTGATGCCATCAATATACTAGGGGAAAAACAAGAATGGATATCTTTATTACACCCGAATGTTATCCTTACACCGCATTTAAAAGAGTTTGAAAGATTAACGGGCAAGGCTTGTGACAATCACCTTGAGCGAATTAATTTGGCCAGAGATTTTTGCCAAAAAAATAATTGTAGTTTGGTTTTAAAGGGAGCATTTAGTCTGCTCACTTTTCCTGATGGAAGCCAAATATTTAACAATTCTGGTACGGTTTATATGGCCACAGGTGGCTCGGGAGATGTGCTTACAGGTGTTATCACCTCCTTTTTGGGTCAGGGGTATTCAATGAAAAATGCGGCCATATGCGGTGTTTTTCATCATGGGCATGCCGGAGAACTTGCCGGAGAAAAAAATGGAAGGGGCACATTGCCTACAGATATCATCCATAGGATTCCACAGAGTTTATTGGCTTTTGGGATAAAATAAGTATACCGGCTTATTTTGGTAGCAGGCGAAAAGATTTTCTATGGTGAGGGCAAGGACCCAATGTCTGTATTCCTAGGCGGTGGGCTTTGGTTGGATAACCAACATTTTTCTCCCAACCATAACCCGGATATTCCAGGGCTAGCTTGGCCATTAATTCGTCTCTATGGGTTTTTGCCAAAATGGAGGCAGCGGCTATGCTTGCATATTTGGCATCTCCCTTCACGATACATTGGTAAGGAATATCGTAGACAGGGTTAAACCTGTTGCCATCAATCAATAAAAACTCAGGCTTGACTTTTAAAGCATCAATCGCTCTGTTCATGGCTAGGAAAGAGGCATTCAAGATATTGATTTCATCTATTTCCTCAACAGATGCACTAGCTATCGCCCAAGCCAAAGCATTCTCCTTGATTTCTTTGTTTAGCCTTTCCCTGTTTCCTTTGGTCAACTTCTTAGAGTCGTTGATCCATTCATTGGCATAATTTTCCGGAAGAATGACTGCAGCGGCAGTTACAGGACCACAAAGGCAGCCCCTACCTACCTCATCACAGCCGGCTTCTAATCTATTAGGAGCTAAATTCGGTAGCAGCATTAGGGTAAAATTCCTGTTCTTTATGGTATTTATGTATCAATTCAGCCACCAAGCCTGTCCAGCCGGTTTGGTGGGAGGCTCCCAGTCCACGCCCATTGTCCCCATGAAAATACTCATAAAAAAGAATCAAATCTTGGAAATGAGGGTCTTTCTGCATTTTTTCATTTTCTGCATAGATCGGTCGATTCCCATCCTTGTCTTTCATAAAGATGTTGATCAATCTGAGAGACAATTCTTTTGCGATCAAATCCAGTGTAATGTATTTCCCTGAACCCGTTGGATATTCTATGGAGAATGTTCCACCGTAGTAGTAGTCAAACTTTTTCAGAGACTCAATGATCAGATAATTGATAGGGAACCAAATGGGGCCACGCCAATTACTATTCCCGCCAAACATAGAGGTTTCCGATTCTCCGGGAGCATACCTGATGGAAAATCGATTGCCATTGATTTGCACAGAGTAGGGGTGTTCCAGGTGATCCTTGGACAGTGAGCGAATACCATATTCAGATAAAAACTCTTTCTCATCAAGCATTTTATTAAGGATACTTTTCATTCGATGTCCCCTCAACAATGAAAAGAGTCGTCTTTTGTCTCGCCCTGGATGAATCCAGTTGGATACCAGTGCGGCTAATTTTGGTCTTTCCTTAAAGAAAAAATTCAATCGTTTTTTAAATTCCGGCAGGTCATCGAACAATTCTTCCCGAATAGGTTCTACGGCAAACATTGGAATAATGCCCACGATGGATTTTACTTTCATAAGCTTAGGTTCTTCTCCGGAAAGGTGTAGGACATCATAAAAGAAGTTGTCTTCATCATCCCAAAGGCTAATATTTTCCTTAGAAATATTGCTCATGGCACCTGCTATGTTCAGGAAGTGTTCCAGAAACTTAATGGCTGTGTGCTGATAAACTTTATTAAATTCACATAGATCCAAGGAAATCCTAAGCATATTAAGGCTAAACATGGCCATCCAAGAGGTGGCATCTGCCTGTTCAAGTTTACCAAAAAACTTGTCTACATGGCTTCTATCAAAAACACTGATATTGTCAAGCCCTAAAAACCCACCTTCAAATATATTCTTGCCCTCTTCGTCTTTTTGATTGACCCACCAAGTGAAGTTAAGAAGGAGTTTATGAAAGGCTCTCTCCAGAAATTCCTGGTCTCCTACTTTGTTTTCGTTATTTTTTCTATCGATTGAATAGACGCGCTGAACAGCCCAAGCATGGACAGGAGGGTTAACATCATTAAAATTCCATTCGTAGGCCGGCATTTGCCCATTGGGATGCATGTACCAATCATTCAGCAAGACGAGCAACTGATCCTTGGCAAAATCCGGGTCTAAACGAGCAAGGGGAATGGTATGGAAAGCCAGATCCCATGCCGCGTACCAGGGATACTCCCATTTGTCGGGCATTGAGATAATGTCATAATTTTGTAAGTGACGCCAATTGCTATTTCTCCCGGATTTCCTTTCTTGTGGTGGCTGATACCTCCCAGGGTCACCTTCCAACCAACGTTCTACATTGTAGTAATAAAATTGTTTGGTCCAAAGCATACCTGCATAGGCTTGTCTCTGGATCATTTTCATTTCATCGTCTTTTACCCTTCCTTGTATGTTTTCGTAGAAATTGTTGGTGTCTTCTATGCGGCTTTGAAGAATACTTTCTGCATTTTCAATGGGATTTTCAGTTTGCAATTTTTGCATCCTGAAGAGCACCTCGGATTTTCCTCCTGCAGGTATTGTTAGTTTATAAATGGCTGCTGACTTGGTGCCGGTGTTTTTGGGATTCAGGTGAGCAGTATCTCCATGAAGTACATAATCATTGATGGCATCTTTAAGGTATTTTTTTTGATTGCCAATATGGTATAACCTTTCACGGTTGGTTTCATTGTCACAAAACTTAAGTTCAGGCTGATCTTGAAAAATAAAACTATAATTCCCGGATTTTGGAGAGAAGGCTTTAATTTTGTTTTTTCCGGTTTTTCTGAGGGTAGGCATAAATGGCTCATCTCCCGTAAACCACGTTTTTCTAAACCATATGGTAGGCATTACCCATATAGAGGCTTCTTCCGAACCTCGGTTATGGATGGTGGCTTTGTAGACAATATCCTCTATGTCTTCCTTCGCATATTCTAGGTAAATATCAAAATAAGCGTTGTTATCAAAGATTCCTGTATCTAATATTTCGTACTCTCTATCTGTTTTTCCTCTTCTTTGATTTTCATCCAGTATTTGCTGGTAAGGGAATTTGCTCTGCGGGTATTTGTAGAGCATTTTCATATAACTATGCGTAGGGGATGAGTCCAGGTAATAATACAATTCCTTAACATCCTCACCGTGATTTCCTTGATTTCCTGTGAGCCCAAACAGTCTTTCTTTGATCATTTCATCCTGACCGTTCCAGAATGCCCAAGAAACACATAGTTTTTGTTTGTTGTCGCTAATACCACCAATGCCTTCCTCACCCCAACGATATGCTTTACTTCTGGCATCATCGTGTGTTACATTCTCCCAGGCAGATCCATCAGGACTATAATCTTCTCGAACGGTACCCCATTGCCTTTCCGTAAGGTAAGGGCCCCATTTTTTCCAGTGCCGGATTTTTTCCCGGTCTTCCTTCAATCGCTTTAGCTCTATATTCATGGGTAGTTCTCGCCAAATTAATAAAGAGCGAATTTAAGCTATTTAGATTTCTTTATGCTAAAATTCCATGCTTCAATTTGATTTTTTTTCAATTTGATTCAATATTATTATGGATTGAATCATAAACAGCCCTTTAATAAGGCTTAAATGAACCTTTCTAAATATGATTTTACGTTGAATTTTTGGGTTAAATTAGCATGATTCAATTTTGGCTAAACTTAAAGAATCCTGTTGAAAAATTCCGGGGGCTGTAGAAAGCCTACGCATCATACTTAAACCTTAAGCCTTCTTTTACCCGATAGTTCTGCCACCATTTCAATGATGTGGGTCTCCAAAGTGTTTTGCCAGTTTTTAAAAGTATAGTCTTTTTGAAAGTTGTCTGAAGGCTTTTGCATATAATCTTCCAAAACGGATAGATCAAATGTATCCGAGGCTTTGCCGGCACCGGCCATTTCAGCATCCAGGGCATTGCATCGCTGTTCATACTGTCCTTTAACCGGAACCATTAGGGTTGGTTTTCCCAGAAACATTGCCTCACCTATGGATTCAAATCCTGCTGTCGTAAGAAAACCTTTGCAAGTAGCCATTTTTTCTAAAAACAGTTGTTCATTTATCAAGTGAAAAGTAAGGTTTGGCAATGCCTGATAAGGGTTCTCAAGGGCAGTATTGTCCCAAAAAGCTTCAATTTTTGCCTCCGGGTTTTTCTTGGCAGAATCTATGATTTCTTGAGCATAGCCGGGGTTAACCACATAGGCCAAGTAAAAATCTTCTTGCTTAATTGCTGATTTTTTTATGCTTTCTTTAATTAGAGGAGGCCAAACTTTTAGTCCTGCATCTAATGTTTCCACTGAGGGTTGCCAAAGTGACAAAGCAATCTTCATTTGGGCACCGTAACAAGTAAGCAAGGTGTTTACCTTAAATAAATAACTGTTGATTTTCCCCTGTTTGGCAAAGATGAAATCAGGATGAAAAGTAAGGTACTGATGTCCTATGGCAATGAATTTTGTCTTTGGTTTATAAATCAAGTTGTACAAGCCTCCCAAAATGTCATAAAAATTTATAATGCCATCCGGCTTATGGGATTTTACCTGTAGGTCTATTTGTTTTAGTGTCCGCATAAAAAGTGCAGACTTTTTCAAGTTCTCAATAATTGTTGCACTGATGCGGATGGATTTATTTTCTTTATCTGTGATAAAATTGGGACTGGGAAAACTGTAAATGGGGCAATGGAAAGTATTTAAAAAATAGGTAGGCACTTTTCTTCTTTGGCTAGTTCCTAAAATCACTGCTTCTATGCTGTGTCCCTGCTTTTCTAAAATTCCCTTTAGTACCTGAGCTTGGGTCATATGCCCCCTTCCTTCACCCTGAACGATAAATAAAAATTTCATTTTTCGCTTTCAATAAAAGTTCTTGGCCTGATTTATAGTAATGTCCTTCATCTTAACCACCTTGTTTTTATCAGTTTGGCTAAAATCCAGTTCATTGTAGTAAATAAGTTGCCAATTTCCTTCGTGATCCTCAGCAAGTGCACTTAGAGATTCCACCCAATCTCCGGAGTTGTAATAGTCAATGCCATCAATATTTCTAATTTCTGCCTTGTGAATATGGCCACAGATTATCCCGTCACAATTCTTGGATTTGGCAATCTTGCATAGCTCTTTTTCAAAGTCATCAATATAAGTGACAGCTGATTTAACTTTGGATTTTACATATTGGGAAAGGGAAAAATAAGGCAAGCCTTTTTTGCGACGATAAAGATTAACTTGAGTATTGAGCCACAGTAAAAAGGTGTAACCTATATCCCCCAAATAGGCAATCCAGCGAAGGTTGGTGGTGATATTGTCAAAGACATCCCCATGTGTGATAAAATACCTTCTGCCATTGCTCTCATAAATCATGTCTTTCAGGATAGAAAGCCGACCGATTTCAAGGGGAAGGACCTGATCTAAAAAATCGTCATGATTGCCACGGAGATAATAGACCTTGGTTTTATTAGAATCTATCATTTTCAAGATTCTATTGAATACCCTGGTATGTTTTCTCTTCCAGCTGCCTGACTTTTTTAGTTGCCATCCATCAATAATATCTCCATTTAGGATCAAGTTTTCACACTCATGCTGCTTTAAAAACCTGACCACTTCTTTGGCTTTGGATCCTTTGGTTCCAAGGTGGATGTCAGAAAGAATAATCGTTTTAAAATTTGTCTCCAAAATGATTTTATTTTGGAAGCAATTTAATCATGCCAAATAAACTGGTAATGAAGCCCTTATTATTTAAATGCTAATTTGGAAGGGGGATTGAGTGTCTATATGAAGAAATTGTTAAAAAGGGAAATATGCCAAATAGAAAAGCAGTGATTATGCCAAAGGTAGAATTATGCATTGAATATTAATTTAAAAACAGTGCCTTCACCTATTTTTGATTTTACTTGAAGGTTACCTTTGTGCCGGCGCATGATTTGTTTAGAAAGGCTTAGACCAATACCCGAACCTTTTTGTTTGGTGGTGAAAAAAGGAATAAAGATTTTATTCAATGCCTCTTCTTCAATTCCTTTTCCGGAATCTTCCAGCTCAATAATAATCTTGCCATTGTCATCAATAAATGCCCGCAAGGTAATTTTCTTAATCGGCGTTTCTTCTACGGCGTGGATGGCATTCTGAACCAGGTTTATCAATACTTGTTCTATTAAGGAACAATCAGCAAACAAAAGCAGGTTAGTTGGATGAATTGTTTTAATGAATTGGATGGATTTTGCTTCATTTTGGTTTTGGAACAAGATGTCGAGCCTGTCAAAAAGCTCTTTTAAGTTTATGGCTGTGAATTTTGGCAATGGCACATGGGCCAAGCTTCTAAAATCGCTAACAAAATTGATCAGGCCTTCACTTCTTTTTTCTATTGTGGAAATGCCCATTTGATAATCTTGTAAATCATCCTGTTCTACCTGTCCTTTATTGTTGATCTTGTCTTTTAAATCGGTACTTATGGTGGCCGCCAAAGAGGAAATGGGTGCAATTGAATTCATGATTTCATGGGTAAGCACTCGGATGAGGTTTTGCCATGCCTCCATTTCTTTTTCCTCAAGCTCACTTTGAATATTTTGTAAGGAAACCAATTTAAACTTCGTATCCCTCAATACCAGTTCTATAGCATATACGGACAATTGCATGATCCCATCCGGGTGAGCAATTTTTATAAGTTCACTTCCACCGGTTCTCAATTGGTCTATGGCTTGGTATAATTCCTTATTGATACCTGAAATCTCCCGAATATGGCTTAGTTTATCAATGTTCAGCATCCGCTTTGCGGCGGTATTGAGTATCTGTACACTTCCATCTGCCTCAAAGGTGATTAGCCCGATGCTAAGGTGCTGAAATACTGTCCTAAAATATTGAAAGTTGGCTTCTTTTTCCAGCTGATCTTCTTTAAGTTTTGCAAGTATGGCATTGAACTCGATATGAAGGTCATCTGTTTCCGTGCCATCAAACTTCACCGGATATACTGTGGCATAATTGTTTTGCTTAATATTGTCTAGGAATTGTCTTACCTTTTTAAAACTGCTTTCAGCATAGCGGATAAGCAGTATCAATTGGACAAAAGTTAAAATAATAAATAATGAGATGGCAAATACTCCTGCATCATTGCCGATAATATATGCTAGGAAAAAAAGGCTCAGTGCAAGCACAAAAACCCTTCCCAGTAAACCTATTTTATAATCCATATTTTTCTAACCTTCTGTAAAGGGAAGCCCTGGTCAACCCCAATTCTTTCGCTGCTTTAGAAATATTGCCACTGTTTTTGTCGATTGCCTTTTGGATCATGTTTTTTTCCACTTCATCGAGATTTAAGGTGTTGGTACTTATTTTTTCGTTAGCAGGTTTTGCTGATAGAAAAAAGAAATCCCGACTGTCTAGTTCCTCTCCTTCGGCCATGATTATGGCTCTTTCTATGGCATGCTGTAGTTCTCTAATATTTCCCGGCCAACTGTACCTTTGTAGCAATTGATGCGCGCTATGCTTCAGGCCTTTAAATTCTTTCCTGTATTTGGCAGCATAGATTTTAAGAAAATGTTCCGCCAATATAGGAATATCATCTTGTCTGTCCCTGAGTGGAGGAAGAAAAATTTCCACCGTATTAATCCTATACAAAAGGTCTTGACGGAAAGTACTTTCCATAATCATATTGTGAATGGGCATATTGGTTGCGCATATCAGACGAATATCTATGGGCAATGATTTGTTGCTACCAATTCTCGTTACCTCTCTTTTTTGAAGGGCTGTTAATAGTTTGGATTGTAAGGGCATGCTGAGATTACCTATCTCGTCCAAGAACAAGGTGCCATTGTCGGCCAGCTCAAACCTCCCTGCCCGGTCTTCCTTCGCATCCGTATAGGCCCCTTTCTTGTGTCCAAATAGTTCGCTTTCAAACAAGCTTTCTGTAATGGCTCCCATGTCTACTCCTACAAATATTTCATCATTTCTTTCAGATTGGTCATGAATGGCGCGTGCAATAAGTTCCTTTCCTGTTCCATTTTCACCTAAAATCAAAACATTGGCATCTGTTTTGGCGACTTTTTCAATTATTGAAAATACATTTTTCATGGAAGCGCTACTGCCAATAATTTCAGAAAAAGGTTTTTTTAAATCTGCCTGTAGCTGCTTCTGACGGCTTGAAAGCTTGTCCACTTGGTTATAACTTTCCTTTAATTTTATGGCGGCTGATAAGGTTGCAAGTAATTTCTCATTTTGCCAAGGCTTTAGAATGAAATCTGTCGCTCCTTCTTTAAGGGCCTGTACAGCCATTTCTACATCACCAAAAGCAGTTATCAAGATTACCACAGCTTTGGGGTCAATTTCCTTTATTTTTTTGAGCCAATGAAAACCTTCCTTTCCGGAGGTAGTGTCTTCTGTAAAATTCATGTCTAGAAGGACTACATCAAAGTTGTTGTTGTTGATCAAAAATGGAATTCTTCTTGGATCTTTTTCTATGGTTACCTCTTTGGCATGTTTTTTCAATAACATTTTGGCTGCAAAAAGCAGGTCTTCATTGTCATCTACTATCAATATTTTGTCTAAATTTTTCTCCTCCATTGTTTTTGAGTTTTAACTGCTGAAATTATGCCAAGCATTTATACCCCAAAATAGCAAAATTTGCGGGTATTGACAGAAAAAAATGTTCGAAAGTGAACAATTTCTTTTCGAATTTGAACACAATTGCATTCGGTAGTTCTAATTTTTTAATAGCCTGATAATTCTGTTACCTTTGTGCATCAAACAAAAAAAACATAAATTATGTCTGTAGCAACTAAAGGAAATACCGTAAAGGTACACTACACAGGAAAACTTAAAGACGGAACAATATTCGATTCTTCTAAAGACAGAGAGCCTCTTGAGTTCGTTTTGGGAGATGGTAAAATGATAAAAGGATTTGACGTGGCTGTAGAAGGAATGAAAGTAGGCGACGATAAAAGTGTAACCATTCCTACTGACGAAGCTTACGGTCAGAAGAGAGAAGACATGATGTTAGACGTACCTTTGGATCAGGTGCCTGCAGAAATTAAGCCTGAGGTTGGCATGGACTTATCCATTCAAAACCAACAAGGACAGCCTACTCCTGTAAAAGTGGTACACGTAGATGAAACTAAAATTACTCTTGATGCAAATCACCCTCTTGCAGGTGAAGATTTGGTATTTGATATCCAACTTGTGGAAGTAATTTAAATTCGCATTACAGTATGCAACAATAAAAAAAGGACTTGTGTTAAGCAAGTCCTTTTTTTATTCCTTTAATTTGGTTTGTTTATCGATTGTGCCATGAGGGTTGGCATAAATACTTTTGGTTTTATTGTATTTG
This sequence comes from Cyclobacterium sp. 1_MG-2023, assembly GCF_030546805.1. Taxonomy (GTDB): domain Bacteria; phylum Bacteroidota; class Bacteroidia; order Cytophagales; family Cyclobacteriaceae; genus Cyclobacterium. The sequence goes on from NZ_JAUOPC010000004.1 coordinate 369,464, forward strand.
GCATTGCCAACTTCCACAACAAAAATTTTGCTATTGAGATGGGTAAAATCATAATTTTTCTGAAGGCCATCATCTGGTGAAAGTTGGTCTTGCAAAATAAGATTTCCTAGGATGTCAAAAATTTTAACAGCGGTTGACTGTGTATTGGGTTCGTCTAGTATAAGTTTGAATTTTTTATTTCCCAATGATTGTAAATTAAAATTTACTGTAGGGGTATTCAGCTCCTTTGGGAATGAAATTTCCGTTTCAAAGGACCTGCTAACGTTCTGAGCCTCTGCCGAAAATCTCCCTAATTGGAAAAGTGCTAAAAAAAGGATTACAGATATTGTTAATTTTAAGGTATATTTTTCTACATTCATTAATATGCAAATAGCAAAGATCGATCCGAATAATTTTAAAAATTCAACTTTAATTAATATAATTTAACAAAATTATAACTAATAAGCGAACAATTGGCCCTAAAGCAATAAATATTGCTTTGTTTTATGTAAATGGTTGTATTGTGTTTTATTAGAAATCTTTTGGACGTTTATAAACAGTTAAAATCTTTTCGTTGGCTAAAGAAACATGTTGAGAAGTAAGGCCTAACTTATTAAAATTTCTTTCCTTAGGCAAAGCAAAAGATTGGGAAGTTTTTGTCAGGTAATTTATTTTGATCAATTGGCCTTCTTGGATCACATATACAAAATCCCCTTCAATTACAGGCCTATTGTGAGTGGTAAGAGGTATTTTTTCTATAAAGTTAGCTTGATTGTCAAAAATATACAGTCCATCTTCAGCTATTTGAAGGAATAGCAAATTATTTCTTTCGGTTAGTAAAACCACTTTGAGGTCATTCTGTTGAATAAGGACATTCAAAGCTTGGGTTTGCACAAGCTCATTGTTGCCAAGGCTGTACTTACTTAAATTAAGGTCTGACTCATCGTACATCCAAAGGCTATTGTTATTGCCGGGACAAGCCTGACTTATCCAACCTGAAGCAATTGTCTCATTAATGGATAGGCTGCTAATAGGGTTTAGAAACCTGTCCAAAAACTCAAATCGCTGCAACGCCGCACTAAAAAGAAAAATATTTACAGTATTGTAGGCATCTAAATTTGTGACAGGAGCACTTAATGATGTAGCCAATTCATTGACTAAATTTCCTGTTGCATCGTATTGAAAAAGGTAGCCTTGATTATCTGTAACAAAAATATTTCCTTGGTTGTTGGTGGCCACTTTATCTATTCCTGAAAGGGAAACTTCCCATAATTTGGTAAGGGCACTGTCTTGTCCGCAAACATTACCTGCCATACAGAGCAACAATAGGCATGATGAAAGCGCCCTAATTGGCCTTAATTGCATAACCATTGTATTGCTTAAGTTGAAAGCCTGCCCCATCAAATACGCCGTAATAACATTGATTCACCCATTCCCCCAGGTTGAAGTACACTGAAGTGTCGTTTATTGGTAAGTTTAATGGCAAGTGTCTGTGGCCAAATATATAGTAATCAAAATGTATTTTGTTTTCTATATCTCTGCTGTATTGAAATAGCCATTCTTGTTCTTTTCCTTTAAATTCATCTTCTTTTTTCAGCTCGTTCGATAGGCGACTGTTTTTGGACCAGGCTTGGGCTATTGCGATTCCAATATCCGGATGCAACCATTTGAACATCCATTTACATAAATTGCTGGTAAAAAACTTTTTGAGCAATTTGTATTTTCTGTCTCCCGGTCCCAGTCCATCTCCATGTCCTACGAGGAAACGTTTTTGATTAATTTCAATCTCTTGTGGGTGGTGAAAAACGGGTATACCCAATTCCTCGGAAAAGTAGTCCTTCATCCATAAATCGTGGTTTCCTGTGAAAAAGAACATAGGAATTCCTTTGCTTCTCATCATGGTTAGTTTGGCGAAGAATCTAAAAAATCCTTTGGGTATTACTTTTTCGTATTCAAACCAGAAATCGAATATGTCGCCTACAAAAAATACTGCAGCAGCATCTTCTTCGATTTCGTTTAGCCACTTAACTATTTTATCTTCTCTTTTTCTACTGCTAATGTCATCCGGGGTTCCAAGGTGAAAGTCTGAAACAAAATAGACCTTTTGAGATTGCTGTAATGTGATCTTCATAGTATTGTTGCTATTCGTAGCAATTTGAGATGGCGGCATGCTTTTTAAACGATCTGTTTTGTTTACAAAATTACTGTTTATTTACAAAAATAGCTTATAGACCATCAATATATCAAAAAAGGAGGGTTTCCCCTCCTTTAATTGATTGTAACTGTATCGTTTGAACTAGACCTTAGTCTTTGTTTTCTACTACATCCTCTTTTTTGTCATCCGCATCCGTAGCGTCGTCCTTAGGAGCTTCGATTGCTTTATCTTCGGTTTTTAGCTTGGTGAATTTTTCGTAGGTCGTTTCCTTGTCAAAAGGCCTCTTACCAATAAGTTCCTCCAAATCTGCTTGGAACAATATTTCTTTCTCCAATAATTCTTTGGCTATTATCAACAACTCATTCTCCCTTTCTCTTAGTAGGTCAAGTGTTCTGGAATAAGCAAATTCAATGAGTTTACGTACCTCTTCATCTATGGTCTGAGCTGTATTATCAGAGTAAGGTTTGTCAAATTTGTATTCACCACCTTTACTATCATAGAAAGAAACATTTCCAATTTTATCATTCATCCCATATACAGAGACTATAGAATAGGCCATTTTGGTGATCCTTTCAAGGTCACTTAATGCACCTGTAGAGATTTTGCCAAAAATGATTTCTTCAGCAGCTCTTCCTCCCAAAGCCATACACATCTCGTCTATAAGCTGTTCGGTTTGGTAAAGGAATTGCTCTTTCGGAAGGTATTGAGCATAGCCCAAAGCAGCAATTCCTCTAGGAACAATACTTACTTTCACCAATGGATCTGCATGTTCTAAGAACCATCCTGCAACAGCATGTCCGGCTTCATGGTAGGCAACGATCTTTTTCTCCTCAGGAGAGATGATTTTATTCTTTTTCTCTAAACCACCAATTACACGGTCTACTGCATCTTGGAAATCTTGCATATCCACCGCATTTTTGTTTCTTCTCGCCGCTATTAAAGCTGCTTCGTTACAAACATTGGCAATTTCTGCACCGGCGAATCCCGGAGTTTGGGCAGCTAATTTTTTCGGCTCTATATCATCTGCGGTTTTGATTGGTTCTAAGTGTACCTTAAAGATGGCTTCTCTACCAACAATATCGGGCTTATCTATGCTTATCTGGCGATCAAAACGACCTGCTCTAAGCAATGCGCTATCGAGTACATCCGGACGGTTGGTTGCCGCAAGGACAATAACCCCTGAATCAGTGCCAAATCCATCCATTTCTACCAATAGGGAGTTAAGGGTGTTTTCCCTCTCGTCATTGGATCCGGGCATTTGACCCTTTCCTCTGGACCTACCGATGGCGTCAATTTCATCAATAAATATGATACAAGGCGCTTTCTCCTTAGCTTGCTTAAAAAGGTCCCGTACCCTTGCAGCACCTACCCCTACAAACATCTCCACGAAGTCGGATCCGGAAAGTGTAAAGAAAGGAACTCCTGCTTCTCCGGCCACCGCTTTGGCGAGTAAAGTTTTACCTGTACCGGGAGGGCCTATAAGCAAAGCACCTTTTGGTATTTTACCACCAAGTTTGGTGAATTTGGCCGGTGTTTTAAGAAATTCTACGATTTCTTCTACTTCTTCTTTTGCTTCATCCAAACCTGCCACATTGTCAAAAGTGATTTTAACCTTGTTTTCAGCATCAAACAATTGGGCTTTGGACTTACCTACATTAAAGATTTGTCCTCCGGGTCCACTTGGGCCGGACATCCTTCGCATCATCATCCAGAAAAGGAAGAAAATTAAAATCAGGAAGCCGAAACTTGAAATCCAGTTGCCCCAACTCTCTTCCTCCTTGGCTGAATAGCCGATTCTTTGCTCTTCAGGTAGTTTTTCTTCCAGTTGAGAATAATTTTCAATAAAATTATCAACGGAAGCTATTTTAATTTTATAATGTGGTCCTGTAGGATTTGAAAACCTGTTCTGACTCTCCAATTCATCTTTATATCTTTGGTTTTCGAGTGCCTCCTCTTTTAAGGTGACTTCCACATAGTTTTGATTAAATATGACCGTTACTTTCTTAACGTCATTGCTTAAAACCATGTCCTCAAAACGCTTCATTGTAATTTCAACAGTGGCTGTGTTTTGATTAAACCAGGTAACACCGATAAGGACGATGACCGCAGTTATGATCAACCAAAGTTGAAAATTTGGTTTTTGGGGAGGTTTTGGAACAAATTTTTTAGATTTATTATTACTCATGTCGGTATTTTATAATGCTTGAATTTTTTTAAAACGAATTAGACAAAAGAAAGTTTTTATCCATGGTACTATTGGGGATTAATTTTGGTGATCTTTGCATCTCCCCAAAGTTCTTCCAACTGGTAAAACTCTCGCGTATCTTTTAAGAAAATATGAACGACAACATTTGCATAGTCCAGTAAGACCCATTGACGTGTGTTTTTTCCTTCACTCATCCAAGGTCTTTCTTTATTCGTTTTATAAACTTCTTCTTCGATTGCGTTGGAAATACCATCTACCTGTGTGTCGGATGTGGCTGAACAAATCACAAAAAAATCAGTCATCGTGCTAAAGATATCTCTCAAGTCCATCAAAACGATGTTAGAAGCTTTTTTATCTTCCATTCCTTTTACAATAACTTTGCACAGCTCTTCTGCCGTCATATATTTATTTATCGTGTAATTTAAATTTATTTACTTTGTTATCCATAACTTGAGATGAAACATTAAATATCCTGATTATGGGGTGAAATAACTAATAATAGATGCATAAAATCCTTGCCAATACTGTTTTTTTAGGAAAAGAAATTATAAACCTGACAGACTGTCACTCTACGAACGAAGTAGCGCTTTCTATGGTTCGATCAGGACTTATCAATGAGGGGGCTGTTCTCATTGCACATAATCAAAGTAGGGGCAAAGGGCAAAGAGGTAGCCAATGGGAGTCGTTACCAGGACTTAACCTGACATTCTCCTTGGTTTTATTTCCTTCCTTTTTATCCATCAATGATCAATTTATCTTGAATATGGCCATTGCTATTGGGGTTAAGCAAGGCCTCAATCGCTACGTGAATGACATAGCGGTGAAATGGCCGAATGATTTTTATTACAAGGGGAAAAAGCTGGGAGGAATGTTGCTTGAAAATCGTTTAAAAGGTCAATATTTGGATCACTCCATCATTGGCCTGGGCATCAATGTCAATCAGACAGATTTTAAGACTAAAGGAGCCATATCATTAAAAGATATTTTAGGAAAGGAGTTGGATTTGAATGAAGTCTTGAGTGAAATTTTAAAACATATTGAAATATGGTACCTTCATTTGAAAACTGAATCATTTAAATCCATCAAAGAAACTTATCAAAACACGCTTTATTTGTTTGATAAGTGGGCTACCTATGATGATGGAGAGATTTTTTCTGGTAAAATAACCGGGGTAGGGAATTTTGGCCATCTGGAAATGCGTAAACAAAATGGAGAACATATTCGTTATGAGCTAAAACAAATTAGACTAATTAGAAATGACTAATTTTCATTTGTGTTTACTAATACCTAAATTTGACAAAATTTTCCTAGAAACTATATAATTTCAAATATGTCAGCAACGAAATCACAGGAATACGTTCAATACAAAGTAAAGGATATTTCTCTTGCCGAATACGGTCGAAAAGAAATAAGACTTGCTGAAAGTGAAATGCCCGGATTAATGTCCCTTAGAGAAGAGTTTGGGAAATCCCAGCCTTTGAAAGGTGCAAGAATTGCGGGTTGTCTTCACATGACAATTCAAACTGCAGTATTGATCGAAACTTTGGTCGCTTTAGGGGCTGAGGTTACCTGGTCTTCTTGTAATATTTTTTCTACTCAGGATCATGCGGCAGCAGCAGTGGCGGCAGCAGGTGTGAGTGTATATGCATGGAAAGGACTTTCCGAAAAAGACTTTGATTGGTGCATTGAGCAAACCTTATTCTTCGGTGAAGAGAAAAAGCCTTTGAATATGATTTTGGATGATGGTGGAGACCTGACCAATATGGTATTGGACAAATACCCTGAATTGGTAGCCAATATCAAAGGACTTTCTGAAGAAACCACGACAGGAGTACATAGGCTTTATGAAAGGATGAAAAATGGTACCTTGCCAATTCCTGCGATTAATGTAAATGACTCTGTTACCAAGTCTAAGTTTGATAATAAGTACGGTTGTAAGGAGTCTTTGGTGGATGCCATTAGGCGTGCAACAGATGTTATGATGGCCGGAAAAGTAGCCGCTGTAGCAGGATATGGTGATGTTGGAAAAGGGTCTGCAGCCTCTCTTCGTGGAGCCGGTGCAAGAGTCATCGTTTCTGAAGTGGATCCAATTTGTGCTTTGCAGGCGGCAATGGACGGTTTCGAAGTTAAGAAAATGATTGACGCAGTTAAAGAAGCAGATATCGTGGTTACAGCTACCGGAAATAAAGACATTATTACTGAAGCACACTTCAGGGCCCTTAAAGACAAAGCCATCGTTTGTAATATTGGCCATTTCGACAATGAAATTGATATGGCATGGTTGAATGAGACTTATGGCAATACCAAAGACGAAATCAAACCTCAGGTAGATCTATACAATGTAGATGGTAACGACATCATCGTTTTGGCTGAAGGAAGACTAGTGAATTTGGGCTGTGCTACAGGTCACCCTTCTTTTGTGATGTCCAATTCATTTGCTAATCAAACTTTGGCACAACTAGAATTGTGGAACAATACCGACCAATACAAGCCGGGAGTTTATATGTTACCTAAACATTTGGATGAAAAGGTAGCTGAATTGCACCTTAAGAAATTAGGCGTTGAATTGGATCAATTGTCAGAAGACCAAGCAGAATATATTGGAGTGGCTCCTCAGGGACCATTTAAGCCTGATTACTACAGGTATTAATAGATCCTATTTTCTCATTAAGAAAGCCTCAACCATTGTATTATGGTTGAGGTTTTTTGTTTTAATGATTACGAGAGCTTTGAAGAATGTAGGGAAGCTTTAAGTAGCTAGTACTAAAATAAGATAGCATGCTTTACCTGCTTAAGGTAAAGCCATTATTATTTTTAGATGCTTTCTGCCAATATTTATTTATTCTCCTTAAGAATTACTTAATATTAGATGAGAAAAGTTTGGTGCTGTATTTTAGCCAACTATTTTTAGCCGGGTTCGTGAAAAAAGTAGCATTATAAGTCTTTCTTTAAAGCGAATTAAAAAAAACACAACCTAAGGGACTGATTAGAAGTAAAACTTTGTTAATTAGACTTCTTAAATTTAATAATACAGGTAATATGAAATCAGTATCTTATTTGATGGTAAGGTTAGGGATTGGCATTAGCATGCTGGGCCATGGCTTGGTAAGGATTCCAAAACTTAAGACTTTTAGCGAAGGGATGATCAATAATTTTCAGGACTCCTTACTTCCTGAGTTTTTACTTATCCCTTTTAGTTTTGCGCTTCCTTTTATAGAGTTTTTACTGGGAGTACTTCTAATTATCGGTTGGCAAACTAAACGGGCAGCCATAGGAGGGGGATGTATAATGCTGGCTTTAATTGCAGGTACATCATTGATTGAAAACTGGTCGGCTTTGCCTTCTCAGATGATTCATTTATTGTTTTTTGTATTGGTTTATGAATTTAATGAAGCCAATACTTTTGCATTGGATAGGACAAAGGAATAAGTAAAGAGAAATGATTACAAAAGAAAACTTAAACAGTTACTTGACATTTTTTTCTGATTCTAAACTTTTAGCCGCTTTAGGCAATGAAGGGAGAATTTTAGAAGTAAAAAGCGGGGATGCGATAATCGAACCCGGTCAATTCATCAAGATGGTTCCAATTTTATTAAGTGGAAGCATTAAGGTTTTGCGCTTGGATGAAGAGGGCAGGGAGCTATTATTGTACTATATAGATCCGGGAGAAACCTGTGCTTTATCCTTAACTTGTTGCTCATCTTACAGGCCTAGTGAAATTAGGGCGGTGGCAGAGGAGGATTGTGTGATTCTCAGTGTGCCTGTGGATAAGCACGAAAAATGGACAGAAGAGTTCAAGCAATGGAAGAATTACGTAACTGATTCTTATCGAATAAAATTTCAGGAATTGTTAAAAACCCTTGATGCAGTTGCTTTCAAACGCATGGATGAAAGGTTGATGCGGTATTTGGTTACAAAAATGAAGCAATTGAAAACCAACGAACTTTCGACAACCCATCAGGAGATAGCCAATGAATTGGGGACATCAAGAGAGGTGGTTTCAAGATTGCTTAAACAGCTAGAGAAAAAGAAATGGATTGAATTGGGCAGGAATGTCATTTATATAAGGGATGATTTTGAGGAATTGATTACTCATATGAATTGATCAATTAAGGCGCTTTTTTTTTGAGTAAATCCTTCTGAAACGGATGCAAAGGATATTATAAATCCAACGGAAAGGCCCCGGCTATAAATGGTTGTAAATAGTCAGGAGCTATTTTGCTTTGGGTGATTTTTATTTTACTTTTTAGTCATTATCTTAGTTTTATGATTCGATGGCATCTTTTGCTCTTTGCTGTATGTTCTGTTTTTTCAAATCTTTTAGCGCAAGAGTATAATTTAAGAAAGCTTCAAACAGAACAAAAGCTATCTAACGATCATGTACAGGCGATTTTTAAAGATTCTGATGGGTATATGTGGTTTGGGACCAGTAATGGGCTAAACCGATACGATGGTACCACCATAAAAACCTTTTTTGCAGATAAAAGTGATTCAAGCGCATTATATGGCAATGATATTTATGATCTTTTTGAGGGGATAGAAGGAGACCTTTGGCTAAAGAATGAGGATTCTATATTTAACGTGTACAGTAAAAACAAAGGTGTTTTTATCAGAGATTTTGGTATTATCAAAGATCGGTACAAATTAAAAAGTAAAGAGGTTAGTAAAATCTATGTGGATTCACAAAAGAGGTTTTGGTTTTTGCACCCATTCGATGGATTGACGTTGTATTTACCTGAAAAGGATGAATCAAAATTTTTAATAAGTAAACCTTCCGAATCGGCTAGTTTGAGTCACAATAATGTTTCGGATATTCAAGAAGATTCAAACGGTAATATCTGGTTGGTTTATGACAATGGTTCAGTAGACATTCTGTCAGGAGAATCACTAAAAATTATAGGCCATTTTGAAATAGAGGATGTGATTGGCCAAAACAAGAGGTTTAATTTTAGGATTAAGCTTGATAAGCAAGGAGATGCTTGGGTTTTCTGTCCTAATTTTGCTTTGGGAGTTTATTATTTAAACCAAAAAACAAAGACCATAAAGGCAATCAATGAAGATTCGAAGGGTTTAAAATTGAACAATTCATTGGTGAAGACAGTAATGCCCCGTTCCAATGGTGAGGTATGGATAGGGACAGACCATGGGGGAATTAATATAATAAATGCAGATAAAAGTAAAGTACGCTACCTGTTAAATCAGCCTGATAATCCCTACTCCCTATCCCATAATGCGGTCTATGCATTGTTTGAAGATGATCAGGGCATCGTATGGATAGGCACCCACAAAAATGGTGTAGAGTTATTTCATCCGGATTTTAGCAGATTTGGACTGGTAAAAAGAGAAATAGATCTTAGTCAGCCTTATCCAATGAACGATGTCAACGCCTTTGAAGAAGATGCCGAAGGAAACATTTTTATCGGAACCAATGGGGGAGGTCTATGGCAATATACGCCCGAAAATGGTGCAATTACAGATGTTGTAACACTGGGAGAAACCTTGCTCCCTATAGATTTGGTGGTCGTGGACTTATTGACAGATAGTGAGGGAGTGCTATGGATAGGTACTTATCAGAATGGTTTGTATGCTTATAACGGTGACTCCTTGATACATTTTGATCCGGGAATGGAGAGAAATGCCGGAACATTGAAAGACAATAATGTTTGGAATATCTATGAAGACAGTAAAAATCGATTGTGGATAGGTACACTTAGAGAGGGGCTTTTTTTATACCAGAAAGAAGAAAAAATTTTTGTGCAGTTTACTGAAGCCGGGGATGGGCTGGCGCTGAAAAATCTCTACATCACCGGAATAACAGAAGATAAGCATGGAAATATTTGGTCTGCGGGGATCAAAGGAATTGATGTCTTTAACCCTGAAACCGGCTATTATCGATATTTTCCGGGAGGTATAGGAGATGAATCAGGATTAAGTAGCAATGAAGTATCAGACCTTATCAAAGATAATTCCGGAATGATTTGGGTCAGTACCCACAAAGGTCTTTGCTATTTCGATGAGCAGACATCTCAATTTGTCGTTTTTGACCAATCGGATGGATTAAAAAATGAATTCTTGGTCAGCTTGGTGGCGGATTTTCTAGGAAACTTGTGGATAAGTTCCCAAGAGGGCATCATTCATGCGATGATCGATAGGTCGGGGCCTAAACTGAAAGCTGATTTTAGGTTGTTCAATGCAAGGGATGGTCTTCAAGGAGATTATTTCAATAAAAATGCAATGTTCATTGCTGAAAAAGGAGATATATATTTTGGAGGTTCTGATGGCTTCAATTTTGTAGATCCCTCTACTTTTTCTTTCCATGAGGATGAGCCTCAGCTGGTTTTTTCTGCCTTTTCGCTATTCAACCGGCCGATATCTGTTAATGAGGGGGTAAATGGGCGGATTTTATTGAAAGAACCTTTGGATAAATCTCGGAGCATCCAATTGAACCATGATGAGAATATTTTTTCTGTTTCATTTTCTTCAATGAATTACCTTAATCCGGAAAAAAGTAGCTTTCAATATAAATTAGAAGGGTTTAGTAATGATTGGACCAATCTTTCCGAACCTCCATTTGAAGTAACCTTTACAAATTTGGATCCAGGAAAGTACCAATTATTGGTAAAAGCTTCCAGCATAGATGGTATTCCGGGTTCAGAGGCAGCATCCTTAGATATTGAGGTTTTGGCTCCTTTCTGGAAAACCGGTGTAGCCTATCTTATTTATTCAATATCATTTGTTCTATTAATGGTTGTCTTGTGGCGGTGGTTTGTTAACAAAGAAAGGCTAAGGCTTAGAAGACAGGGTGAAATCAAAGAGATCCAAAGGCGGGCAGAATTAGATCAAATGAAAAGTAAGTTTTTCACCAATGTAAGCCACGAGTTTAGAACCCCGCTTACCTTGATTTTGGCTCCTATAGATAAATTAAGAGAGGAGTATGGTGAAAGTCCTACCAATTTTCATCTGAAAACAATTCAGCAAAATGCCCATAAATTATTGACGCTTGTTAACCAATTAATGGATCTAAGAAATATTGAAATGCAAACCCTACAATTGGTAAAGGCAGAAGGTGATATTATTGCTTTGATTAAGGAGCAGGTGTTTGCTTTCCAAAGTCTAGCGATTAATTCCAATATTGATTTGTCTTTTAGTACTGAAATTGAAAAATTACCTTGTTCATTTGATTCAGATAAAGTTGAAAAAATCATCAATAACTTATTGTCCAATGCCTTTAAGTTTACCTGTGAAGGGGGGAGGATTGAGGTAGGATTAAGTTTCAAGCAGGAAGAATCCCATCAAGGAGTTTTGACAATCTTTGTAAAAGATTCGGGAATTGGCATACCCAAACATCTACAGAAAAGGGTCTTTGAGAGGTACTATACCACCAATGCCAACCAAAATCAGGGAACAGGAATTGGTCTATCTTTGGTAGATGAATTTACCAAAATGCATGGTGGAAGTGTTGGTTTGGATAGTGAAATAGGATATGGAACAACATTTACGGTAAAGCTTCCTCTAGAGCTAATGACAGGATTCAAACCGATGGGCGATAAACCTTTTCTTTCCGATGGGGAGGATCCGGAAGATGAAATACCGAAAGAGGTGATAGAACAAAAGCCAAGACTTCTTCTGGCGGAAGACAATGCAGATCTTCGCCAATACCTCTATGAGGTCTTAAAAGAGGATTATTTAATTGACCAAGCTGCCAATGGTGAAAAAGCTTTAAAAATAGCGCTAGATAAAATACCCGATATTATTCTTTCAGATATTATGATGCCTGAAATGGATGGCGTAACCTTGTGTAAGCATGTCAAAAATAACCTTAAAACCTCTCATATTCCTGTAGTATTATTGACCGCAAAAACTGCTGAAGAAGCCCATTTATCAGGAATGGTATCCGGATGCAACCTTTACCTAGAAAAGCCCTTTAACCTGGCGCTCCTTCGTTCAGGTTTGCAAAATCTTCTGGAGGAAAAAAATAGACTCCAACAACATTACCAGAAAGTGATTTCTGTGCAAACCAGTGAGCCGGAATTAGAGTCACTGGATGATAAATTGATACAAAAAGCCATAGCTTTGGTAGAAAAGGAAATAGAAAACCCAGATTTTTCTGTGGAGACCCTTAGCAAAGAACTAGGCATGAGCAGAATGCATTTGTATAAAAAATGCAATGCCATAACCGGGCAAAGTCCCTTAGAATTTATTCGATCCATTCGTATGCAAAGGGCTGCCCAACTCTTAAAATTAAACCAATTTTCGGTTTCAGAGGTGGCATATCAGGTAGGGTTTAATAATGCTAAGTATTTTTCAAAGCACTTTAAAAGTTATTTTGGTACTTTACCTTCTCAATATCAAAAACAAAACAAAAATGATGCGTAACCAATTACTATTTGTTCTTGCTCTTGTGCTTTTGGCCAGCTGTCGCCAAGGCGAAACTGAGCCCATATCTCCCGTCCATCCTATTCCGGATGAAAGGCAACTGGCTTGGCAGGGGTTGGAATTTTATGCCTTTGCACATTTCAATATGAATACTTTCACCAATATGGAGTGGGGCATGGGGGATGAGGATCCTTCGTTGTTTAATCCCACAGATTTTGACCCTAAACAGTGGGCGAAGGTCTGTAAAGAGGCAGGGATGAAAGGGATCATTATTACAGCAAAGCATCATGATGGTTTTTGTCTTTGGCCTACAGCTACCACGGAGCATTCGGTAAAAAATGCAGCATGGAAAGATGGTAAAGGGGATATTATCAAGGAGGTGTCTGAAGCATTCAGAGCTGAAGGGCTAAAATTTGGTGTGTATCTTTCCCCTTGGGATAGAAACCACCCTGACTATGGTACTCCGAAATATGTATCAGTTTTCAGGGAACAACTGCGAGAACTTTTGACCAATTATGGGGAAATTTTTGAAGTCTGGTTCGATGGTGCAAATGGAGGTACCGGCTATTACGGTGGCGCCAATGAGGAGCGAAGGGTAGATAAAAAGAATTACTACGACTGGCCCGGGACAATTGAAATTGTAAGAGAACTTCAGCCCAATGCCGTAATCTTTGGAGATGCAGGCCCGGATGTTAGGTGGGTTGGCAATGAACATGGCTTTGCATACCCCACCACTTGGTCCAATCTAATGAGAGACTCAATCTATGGAGGAATGCCGGAATATTCAAAGAAATATTCTCCCGGTCAGGAAAATGGCACCCATTGGGTGCCTGCAGAAGCGGATGTATCTATCCGTCCGGGTTGGTATTACCACGCCTACGAAGATCATAAAGTAAGGTCACTTCCGGAATTGTTGGACATATATTATAACAGTATTGGTAGAAATAGCTCCCTATTATTGAATTTCCCTGTCGATAAAACAGGACAAATCCACGAAAACGACGTGCGACAACTTAATAAATTGGTGGAAAAAGTTAAAGAGGATTTTAGCCGGAAGATTCCATTGGAAAGCAGTAACCTTTCTGCTTCCTCTGAAAATGGTAAGTTCACGGTAGACAATTTACTTCAATCGGAAATGGAAACATTTTGGAATCCCAAATCGGGTGAACTGCCGGCTACAGTAACCATAGATTTTGGTGCGGAACAAACATTTAACCGCTTTTTGGTGCAAGAGAATATTTCTCTAGGACAAAGGGTAAAGTCTTTTACGCTTGAAATCAAAAATGAAGATGGCCAATGGGAATCTTTGGCCAAGGAGACCACCATAGGTTATAAAAGAATACTTAGGTTACCGGATACAAAAACATCAGCAGTGAAATTCACCATTCTTGATGCCAAAGATAGCCCGGTTATCAGTCACCTTGCCTTTTATAACGCGCCTAAATTATTATTACCTCCAACAATTGCTAGGGATAAAAATGGTCTGGTAAGTTTTGACTTTAGTGAGGATGGCTTGGAGGCCTTTTATAGTTTGGATGGAAGTGACCCCAAATCCGGAGGTGTTGCTTATAAAGAAAACTTTGAACTCCTCCAGCCCGCTACATTAAAGGCAGTCTCCAAAGATCCGGTAACAGGTGAATTTAGTGAGCCGATCACCATCGCTTTTTCTTTGGCCAAGAAAAAGTGGAAGGTAATTGATCCTGAAAAGGATCCCAATCATTTGATAGACGACAACCCATCTACCAATTATATCAGTAAGCAAAACAAGGCAAGCATAGATCTGGGAGAAAATCAGGAAGTTTCAGGCTTTACTTATTATCCCATACAAATCAGGTACATGTCCGGTCTGATCAAGGATTTTGAATTTCATACAAGTATAGATGGCAAAAACTGGCAAAAAGCGGTGTCCGGGGAGTTTGGAAATATAGCCAATAGTCCCATAGAACAACAGGTGGAATTCGAACCCCGAACAGCAAGGTATATTCGATTGATTGCAAAAAGTACGACTGATGGCCAATCCGCTACTTTTGCTGAAATAGGTGTATTGTTAACTGAATAAATCAAAAAAGTAGCTTAATCGCACAAAATATGCCCCAATAATGGCTTAGCTGGTATTCCCCAATTTAATGGATTGGTTTTTGTATTTAGTTGATTAAATAAATTTTAAACCAAAAACCACTGATATTATGTTGACATGGGTAATTACATTTCTTGTTGTAGCTTTAATCGCCGCGGTATTGGGTTTCGGAGGAATTGCCTCCGGATTGGCCTCAATTGCTAAAGTTATCTTTTATATATTTATTGTTCTATTATTGATAAGCCTCGTGGCAGGCGGCGTTAATGGCTTTTAAATTGAAATCCCACCCGAGAAATGTTAACGGGTGGGATTTTTTTTTAAGTCGCCGGATAGGAAATGGAAGGATTCGGCTATTATTTTTTATTACATCACATACTCTTCAAATAAATGTTGAAGGGTTTTGTTAAGGTCTTTACTAAGTCCGGGATGGGGTCTGGAAGTCTGAATTACAGAACTTCTTACAGCTGTGAGCCATCTGAACCTGGAAGCAAGATCCAAACTGGCTATTTGTCCACCATTACTTTCCCCTTTGCAAACCTTTTCAAAGGATTTTAAATTTTCAAGGATCATTTCCAAATCTGCATCCGGATCTAAAGCCCTTATTTTTTTCTGGCATAGATGGATTTTCACTCCCAGAAAACCACTTTTGTGGTCGCACAAAATGACTCCAACATTTACAAATTCCTCACGCTCCACTCTTGGTACAACCCGGAGGATGGCATATTCATATAAGTGATTTTCTTGCATCATTGGTTTCTTTGGTGAATTGATCTGCATAGGACAATCTTAGCATTAGAAAATTGGCATAAACTGTTCTTAATTCCGCTGCATTGTCCCCATCTCTTCCTGCTAATAACCACTCATCAGGTATCAAAGAAACAATGGCGTTAATCTTATCCTCATTTAAAATAGAAGTAAATTCATCATTGACCTCAGCCAAACTTTCAGCTTGCTGGAGTAGCACATGGTTGGTAATTATGGGAAATGACTTGGTTGCATTTTCTTTCCATCTCGTCCATCCATGCTGAAATAAAAATGCAGCCCCATGGTCGATGAGCCAAAGCTCTCTATTCCACATCAGCATATTTGTGTTCCTAAAGGTCCGGTCTACATTGGTGATAAACAGGTCTAACCATACAATTTTGGAGGCTAAGAGCGTATCAACTTTTGATGCTACCGGATCATAGTTTATCGCTCCGGATAAATAATGCAAAGCTAAATTTAATCCTTGGCTTCCTTTTAGCAAATCCTGGATTTCCTCGTCACCTTCAGATCTCCCAAAGGCCGGGTCCAGGTTGGCGAATACCAATTCAGGAACCTTAAGACCAAGTAATCGGGCAATTTCTCCTCCAAGAAGTTCTGCAATAAGCGCTTTTTCTCGTTGCCCAGCACCTCGGAATTTAAGAACATACTTAAAACCATCATCCGCAGCAGCTAGTGCAGGAAGAGAACCACCTTCTCTTAAGGGTTGCATGTATCTGGTAACATTTACCGTACGTAATTGTGGTTTTTGTTCCATAATTATTTCATAAATGGGTTTGTATGGAAATAGGTTAGGTCCTACACTTGCGCAATTTCGCAACAATTAATTCGCTAAACCTGAAATAGCAGATAGAATTTTATAAAAAGGACCAAGGTTTTATGAAATGCCATCAATTTATAATTTTGAATCTTTAGTAGGAGTGTGGGGTTTAGCGCTTAATTCCTTGGGAAATTTTGTAATTTCACTTTTAATAAAAACGCCTCTTTTTTGTACAACGATTTCTCTACATCAAAATTATTTATGAATATTTCTGACTTTTTAAAAGCATTGGTACCTTTTACAAACGATGAGTTAAATGATATCCTTAAACATTTTAAAAAGGAAACTGTTCCGAAGAACCAAATTCTTGTACACCAGGGAGAAGTTTCCAAAACTTTGTATTTTATTGAGAGTGGCTTGGGTAGGAGTTATTATCTTAATCAAGCAGGAAAAGAGATTACCCAATGGTTTTTTGGTAGTGGGAAGTTTATGGCCAGTGCAGATAGCTTTTTTCAGCAATGCCCAAGCTTGTATTATATAGAGATCTTGGAAGATGCTGTGATATATAGTATAACAAAAGAGAAGTTGGATGAATTATTCGATACCTATCCCAAAATGGAAAAGTTGGGCCGGCTTGTCACTACAGAAATGCTTACCAAGGTAGTGAATAAATTGAATGCCATTCAGTTTCAAACGGCCAAAGAGCGGTATGAATACATGTTGGCTGAGTTTCCTGACATTGCTTATCAAGTTCCCTTAGGACATATCGCATCTTATTTGGGAATGACACAAGAAACCTTAAGCCGTATCAGGAAAAGCAATTCGAGTAAATAGGTTATAATTGAAAAGTTTTTATCGAAATCGGTCACTCTTGACAAAATAAAATACCAGGCTTTTTCGGGCCTTCAAAGGTTATGGTTTTTGGAGCAGGGTGGAAGGCGTTAAAAAAAAGAGTTAGCTCCTTAAAGAGATCCACTCTTTTTTAGCCTGTAATCCTGCTCCAAAAATCAAATGATGGAAACGTAAATGGACTTTAATCCTCATTTTTATCCATCATTTGAAATAAGATTTGACAGCCTTGATTTTTTTGGTTCGTTTTTTCATCATAGCCTGCCCTGAAGCGTAACAACTCAGGGGAAAAAATGAACAGGTCAAACAAGCTTTAACTGCATGTTTGACCTGTTGATTAATAGTTAATAAAGAAAAGATACAATTTTAGAATATTCGCCCGACATAATTTACATTTCACTTTTTGACATAGGTCAAAAGAAAGCTGCTCCTGTTCCATGATCTTTGTATGGTAATAAATAAACCATTTTCAATGAAAAGATACAAAGGAGCATTAGCGGTTCTATGGATTGTGCTTTTAACGGTTATCCCATCGGTAACTAAAGCACAAGACTTAGACCCAATACTAAAAGGCTTGATAAGCAAAGGGCTTAATAAAAATCATGGCCTTAATGGTAAACGTATGGATGCGGAGCAAGCCCAAGTTGACCAAAAATTGGCAAAATCGGTGTTCTTGCCCAAAATCACATTAAATGGTAGCTATACCCATTTAAATGATGACATTACTTTTGATGAAAATACCAAAACTTTATTGACCGAAACCCAAAAGCTGGTTATCAAAGATGCCATAGGGCTACCTTTTAATTCAACTTTTCCAAATACCATTCCACTTCAAGAAGTTCCGGTGTTACAAAATCAAAATATACTCAGGTCATCGGTTGACCTAGATTGGGTATTGTTCAGTGGGCTGGAAGCAAGCAATGCATTACAGGCGAGCAAACACAAAGAGGCATCCTTGAATTATGTGGGAATGGCAGAAGAGGATAAAATTGCTTTACAAATCATAGAAGCTTATGATAAACTTGCCTTGGTAAAAGCTTCCAAGAAGGTACTTACAACGACAGAGAATTACTTAAACGAACAAGTTTTTTATGTCAATAAGGCCATTGAAAATGGTTTAGCCACGCCTATAAGCAGGAATAAAATAGCATTGGCAAAACAGCAATTGGAAGCCAAGAAGCTTGAATTTGAACATAACAATACCCTATTAATAGAGGTGCTACACCAACTGACCGGAGAAAGTAGGGTGGATTTAAGATTGCTTAATCCACAATTACATGCTTTTGCTGTAAATACGGATTCAAATACGGAGAAGCGTTATGAAATAAAGGCTTTAGAAGAAGCTGAAAAGGCCACCCAATACCAGGCCAAAATGCTAAAGAGCAATTTTATTCCTAAGGTTGCTTTAAAAGGACATTATGAATTTTTAGAAGAGAATTTATCGCTGCTAGACCCCAAATGGTATGTTGGTGTTGGACTTAAATGGAATGTGTTTGATGGCAATCAATCCCGATTAAAAAGAAGAAAAGTTCAGCTGGAGTCTGCTAAGTATAGGGAACAAATAGCAGAAGCAAATGAAATGATTTCTTTAGGCATATCCAAAGCTGAAATAAGCTACGAATCGGCCTTAATGAATACCAAAATAGTGCAAAAGGAAGTAGACCTGGCCAATGAAAACTATGAGATGGTGAATACGCAATACAAAAACAACTTGGCTTCAATCAACGATGTATTGGATGCTTTGAATGATGTAGAAAAAGCCAATTTCAAGTTACAAGAGTCCTACTTTAAGGAGAGAAGAGCAGTAGCAGATCTGCTTCATGCCAAAGGAATACTTAATTACTAACCCTCAAAAAAACAAAAAAATGATTAACTATAAAAATACAATATTAGGCTGTTTTGCACTCCTCGCATTAGGTTCTTGCCAAAAGGAAGAGATCACTCCAAATAGAGGAAAAGTTAAATTTGAAACCATTTCAGTAAGCAGCAAACTTGCGGGAAGAATTGATAAAATTTTAGTAAAGGAAGGTCAAACCGTCCGGAAGGGCGATACTTTGGCTATTATAGATATTCCTGAAGTGCAGGCTAAAATGATGCAGGCAGAAGGGGCCATAATGGCAGCTCAAGGTCAGTTAAACATGGCCTTTAACGGTGCTACGGTGGAGCAGTTGAACCAAATAGAAGGCCAACTAAATGCCAGTAAAGCGCAGTTGGATTTTGCTCAGGAATCGTATAATCGATTGGAAGCCATGTACAAGGATTCATTGGTTACCCAACAACAATTTGATGAGGTAAAGATGAAGTTAAACATGGCCAAAGCTCAGGTGGCGGCCTTAACAAGCAAAAGAGATGAAGTGAGAAAAGGCGCCAGAGAGGAACAAATAGAACAAGCTAAAGGTCAGTTGGATCGAGCGAAAGGGGCTAGGGAAGAAGTTGTTTCAGCTTCTTTAGAGCAATATGTTATTGCTCCTGCCGATATGTCTTTAGAAACGATTAGCGTGGATGAAGGTGAGTTGGCAACCCCCGGGTTTACCCTTTTTAATGGGTATAAAACCAACAGCCTTTATTTTAGATTTACAATTCCTGAATCAAAGATTTATGATTTTGAAGTGGGCCAGAATTTAACCCTTGTCAATCCATATAACCATGATGAAATCGACGCTAAGGTTATAGCCATTAAGCAACTTGCCAAGTATGCGGACATAACAAGTACTGCTCCCCTGTATGAATTGTCCGAGTCCATATACGAATTAAAGGTTGTGCCTACATCAGATGTATCAGCACAAAAATTCTACATCAATGCGACATTCCTTATAAAATAAAAAAAGATGAAAAAATTCATAGGTTTATTGAAGCTGGAATTTAAGCGTATTTTTTCTAACAGTGTGTTAATGGCCATCTTCTTTGGGGCACCCATTGGATACGGTATCTTGTTTGGTTATGTGTATCAACAAGCCAAAGTAAAAGATTTGCCCATAGTTATTGTGGATCAGGATCAAAGTCCTGCTACGGATAAGATAATTGATGCTTTTGAAGACAATGAGGGTTTGCATGTGAAAGATGTACGACCAGTGCCGGGAAATATTAAAAGCGAAATGCCAAGCAATCAGTATATCGCTGTCATTACTTTGCCAAATGGTTTTGAGAAAGACCTTTTGCAAAAAAAACATCCTGAAGTTCGGGTTGACCTAAATATGGCAAATATTTTAAATGCCAATACGGCGAGCAACCAAATCAATACCGTATTGATGACCATCAATGCTGGAATTGAAATAGAAGGGCTTAAAAAACAAGGTCTACATCCGGACCAGGCGATGGCTAGTTATGAAAGCTTTAAAATAAATTTCAACAAGCTTTATAATTCTACGGGTAACTATGTGACTTTTATGCTGCCCGGATTGCTTGCGGCCATTATGCAACAAATCATCTTTCTGGCAATGGCCTTGGTGTTTTCTAGAGATTTCGAAGATGGGTATTTTGGTAAACTAGTAAAAGAAAGCAAATCTTCAATTTACCACATTCTCTTAAAAGCAACGCCATTTTTGCTTATGCTTCCTTTTATGTGGTTGATTATAAGTTTGTTATTGTCCTTTTTTAATGTTGGAGTGGATATTTTAAATCTTCCCATGCTGGTGTTGACCACTTTGTTAACTTTTGCTTCCATGTTTATTGGTATGTTATTTTCTATAGCTATTCCAAGCCAGTTGAAAGCGACAGAGTTGTTAATGGTGATTTCTACACCGGCATTTATCTTGAGTGGATTTACCTGGCCTACCTCAGCGATTCCAGAGTTAATTACCAATGTAGCCCATTTTATTCCCGTAACTCAATATTTGAGTGGCTTTAGAAAAGTGGCCTTTTATGGAGGGGACTTAGCTTCAATTGGCCCTGAAATAAGGGTGTTGGTAGGTATAATTATAGTGGCCATTGTAGCCATGGCTGTGCTCTTGCAGGTTAAAATAAACCGATTGGCGAAAATCAGCAATAATCAATTGGATTAATTGACCGTTTTTTTAATTCCCACTTAGGAAGAAGAAATGGGGGTATCGGTGCATTTTGCAACAATACCCCCAATGGCTTACTACTGCATACTACTAAATTTTTCATGCTTTTCTAAATTCTTTAATTGGTCTTCCCTTTTGAGCCACACCTTTCTAAGCTTCTTTTTGGAAAACAGCTCCAATTGGTCACCTACATGTGGGTTGCCGGGTTGAGTGGCGTTGCCATAGGACATCAGGGCCTTGGCGGTAATCTCATCACCAAATTCAGTTGCGCAAACGTAGGTCTCACCATGGGCGGCAAAGAATTGCCCATTTTCCTCCGGGGAATAATTCATGGTTCTGAAAATACCTAAATTACCGGCTCCACCATTACCTCCAAAGCTATAGTTTCCAACCTTTAGCCGGTAAACTTCACCATATGCAATCGAAAGCTTACCATAAGTTTTGATGTGTTTTTCAACAGCCTTTTTTAAGGAAGAGACCACCGATTGCTCATCTTTTAGCTTGGTTGGCGTGTTCAAAGGATCACCGAAATTCCATTCCACTTCAAATGTTCCTTTACTGCCCAATTCCTTGGCGAATAAGCTGAACAATACCGGACCATTACTTTTGGTCTCGAAAGCACCATCCCAACTGAGCAATATTTCTAAACCTTCCTTCGTCAAGCTATCCAGCTCACTGGGATCGATTTTGCTTAAATCTTCTTTTAGCCTTAGAAAATATTCTGATTTTGTATCGTGTTTCAAAGCTATAAACTCTTCTAAACTGAGGTTTTCTGCATCTTTAATCAACAAAGCTGAACGCTGGGGTCTGAATCCCATGGCGTTTGGAGCCATATGAGAAGGGTAATCCTCAGGACTAATGGCGGCAGGAATGGTGCTGGTATAGGGAGGGTCATTGGCATTTTGAATCCAGCCATTTTTAGGGTTAAGGTAGGAAGGAACTTCCTTTGAGGAATAGTAGCCCTGCCACAAATCATCGCTGGAAGTACTGGAAACGATGTTTTGCCATTTTTTCCAGTCTCCATTTTTCTTAGGGACATTTCCACCAAAATGATAGAGGATATTGTTTTCCTTGTCACTATAAATCACATTAAACAGTGGGAGGCCATTCATTTTTAGTGCTTCTTGAAATTGTCCGAGCGATTGAGCCTCTCCCATAGCTAGCCACTGCCCAATGATATTGAGTTTTCCGTCACTATTTGGCCACTTCATGGCAATCGCTTTGTTTTCGCCTTCCTTCACCACCATACCAAACTCAGACTGCTTTCTTAGCACTACAATTTCCCTGCTTCCTGCCTCCGTTTTTTCAGTTATTAGGAGGCTGTCTATGGTGAAGTCGTGATATTTATTGTCGAGTTGATACTGCCCATTTTTAAGGGTAAGTTCGTATAGATCCACATTATCCAAGGTGTTGACGGTATGGGTCCAGCCCAAGTTTTTATTAAAACCTATACCAATGGTTGGTAGGCCCACCAGGGTGGTCCCATATAAATCATTGGTGCCGGAAATTAAATGTGCTTCAAAAAACAACCAGAAATCATTCCAGTTTAGGTGTGGATTGGCCATTAGCATGCTGTTTCCTGAAGCAGTTTTACTTCCATTGATGGCCCAACCATTTGATCCCGGGGTCCAATTATAGGCTTTTCGAATATTGCGGTTGACGAGAAACTCAAGGTAAAATACCCTGAAGGTATGTTGAAGGATGTCCTCAGGTTTTACCGGGAGGACTACTTTGAATTTTTCCTCCAGCTCATTGAGGTTTTTTTGGGCATAGGCATTAATACCTTTGGCAAAGGCAATTAAAACGTCTTTTTCCTTTTGTGGTAATTGGGCAAAAGATCTTCTGGAAGCAGCCAAAACCCCTAACTGATGCAATAGCTTGTCTCGTTCAATATTTTCACCCCAGTATTCCCCGGATTTTGCCCGGCCTTCTCCATATAGTTTTAGCATCAAATTGCCATGGTTGTGCATTTGTGCCCAGCCCATCATATAATAAAGGTTGTTGTCCGTGCTGGCATAAATATGAGGGATGCCCCATCTGTCCCAAAGAATCTCATCGCTTTGCGGTTTTGAGCCGGTTAAAGCTGTACCTAAAACAATTGGAACAATTAGAATAATGAGTTTCTTGAACATAAAAATTTACTTTTTAATAGTGAATAGACTCCAGTCAATATTCTTGTAAGAATGGACCAACCCATATAAGAATTGACTGCTGCTTAATCGAATTTTACTGAAGTCATAGACAAGGAGCCCCCCACGGGTTGGTCATTAAACAAGCTTGTATTGTCTCGATTATGTTTGAGTGCTAAAGTATAGAGCAAAGGCAAATAATGTTCTGGAGTTGGTATAGCCAGATCAAAAGCTGTTCCCTGTTTTTTAAAATTTATCAATTTTTGAAAATCTCCATTTAATATCCAGGTTTTCATTTTTTCATTGGCTTCCATGGCCCAATCGAAGGCATATGGCTCTCCCTGTAGTTTGTCCCATGCAACCTTACCTAAATTATGAACCATATTCCCACTACCAATGATTAAAACTCCTTTTTGACGCAACTGAGATAACTCCTTCGCCAATTCGAAATGGTGTTTTGGCGGCTTGGTATAATCCAAACTCATTTGAATGGTGGGTATTTCTGCATTGGGGTAAAGGTGTTTAACGACACTCCATGTGCCATGATCTAGTCCCCAGTTTTTGTCCAGTCCTATTTTGGTTTTTGTGATTAAATCTTTTGTTTCCCGTGCAAGGGAAGGGCTTCCGGGGGCCGGGTATTGTACGTCAAATAATGCCTGAGGAAAACCGCCAAAATCATGAATGGTTTTAGGTTTCTTCATGGCAGTCACATAGGTGCCTT
Organism: Cyclobacterium sp. 1_MG-2023; assembly: GCF_030546805.1. Classification (GTDB taxonomy): domain Bacteria; phylum Bacteroidota; class Bacteroidia; order Cytophagales; family Cyclobacteriaceae; genus Cyclobacterium. The sequence goes on from NZ_JAUOPC010000004.1 coordinate 393,482, forward strand.
TGGTTTCCCAATGGGCAGAAATACATAAAATAGCCTTTGGTTTAGGGATTTCTTCTCCGATTTTTTTAAAGTTTGCGACAAAGGTGTTTTCTTCTATGGCATTCAGAGGGCTGCCGTGTCCTAAAAATAAGACAGGCATTTTTTGCGCATTGGAAAACGAGCCGGAGAGTTTGTTTAAAGCTTTTAAGTGCATTGATTGAATGATTATTGGGTGGCATTTAAGTATTCATAGGGGTGAGGATTGCTTTGAAAAAGAGCTCCCCTATAAATATACTCCTTGTTTCCAATAATGGGTTACTTGGGTTTTGGAATATGTAGAATATTAAGAAAAAAAATGATAAATATGAAGCTTTTTTTTGCTTAAGATAGTGTTAAGATTTTGTCAGTATTGTTGCAGAAAAAAAAGCAACAATACCGCCAAAATCAGTTGGCGTACTTACCATTTTGCAGGGGCTATTTCCCCTGCCTACAAAAATGTCACCCCTGACCGGGGTTTTATGCTTTCATGTATTTAAAGAGTAGGTTAATAAGAAAGCAACAGTTTTCCAAAAAAAAATAATGTGGAGGAAAAGAAGTAATTTCTAGTTTGAATTTTAGGTGGTCGAAGTTTTGTCAGTAATGTTGCAGAAAAAGGCAACAATACCGCCAAAATCAATTTTCGTTAAAACATTTAGCCAGGGGTTATTTACCCCTAGCTAAATAAATTACCTATGAACGTAATTTTATGCATTGAATAAGGTTCAATATTAAGCGCATTCAAAGGGTTGGAATGAAAAGTAGAACCATGAAATAGAAATTCCCCTGATCCTTCAGGGGGAATTACACAGGGTTTTATTTTTTCTTTGTCTTCATAAGCGAATAATTACAGACTCCTTTGCGCTCGTATTTGATTTTATTTTCGGATAGGAGCAAAGCCAATATAGCTTGGGTTTTTTGCTCATCAAGACCAATTTGTTCTCCCAAATCTATTTCATTGTGCTTTCCTCTGTTTGCTGACAATGCTTGGAAGTATTGTACTTTATTTTTCATAGGGCGATTTTTTTTTAATTGCGATCATCATATGTGGACTAAAAGGCAGTAGGTTGCCATCCTTTTCAGTTAGCTGAATTAGTTCTAACAATGTTTTTCTTCTTTCACTATTTTCCATGTTGGCAAAATAATTCTTGTCTAACCAGGCCATACCTTCCACTGCATAAGTATTCAAATGGATAAATCCCTGACTCAAAAACTCTTCTTCGAGCTGCGGGGGATTGTGATAATAAGCTTCAGCCAATAACCATGGAAAATCAAGGGGTGGGTTGTGTATTCCTGAAGTTAATTCTTCTTTGCACATTTCGAAAAATGATTTTTTGTGAATCAAACCATTTAGTAGGCCTACCAAAGTTGAGGCCGTATAGTTGATTGCAAAACCCAAAACAATACCGTTGTTTTTTAAAACCCGTTTTGCTTCACGAACCGTTAATTCCCTGTCTTCCTTTTTTTGAAGGTGGTAAAGTGGTCCGTGGAGAATGATTAGGTCAGCGAAATTATTTGGAAATTCTAATTTTCGAGATTCTCCTTGATGTACATGAAATTTATTGCCCCGTTTATTAGCTCTTTTTAAGGCGATTTTAATGTGCTTATCAACCGGTTCTACCATATGAACTTTATGTTCTTTTTGCGCAAGCCATGCTGAATATTTTCCGGTACCGCCACCAACATCGATGATGCAGGAAGAAGTAGCAGGCAGGTATTTGGCGATAAGTGATTTTGTTCTTTCAAATTCAAATAAGCCCATACCTTTGTCCAGTCGGGTTTCTTCAGAAGCTTTGGTGTAGAAATGGTTGATGCTTTTATTGATGAACTGTTTACTTTTCATTTTAAATATAAATGTCCTGCAGATCTATAAATGTTGAAAACATTTAAAATCAATGCGACAATTGATTAAATAATTAAAAAGGGTGTGATTATCTGTTCATAGGAGATCAGGAGATTCCCATGGAGCAATTGCTCGTCAAACGAGTTTGCCTTTTAAAAAAGACACAGATGATATGTTGATTTCAGTAAAACAGATGATAAAGGTAGGGGATTAGATTTAATTTTTCCTGATTTTCCTGGTTTTTTTAAGATGGCGTTACTATTCGATTTAGGTTAAGATTTTGTCAGTATTGTTGCAGAAAAAAGAAGCAACAATACCGCCAAAATCAGTTGGCATAGTTACCATTTTGCAGGGGCTATTGTCCCTGCCTACAAAAATGTCACCCCTGACCGGGGTTTTATGTTTATTCGAAATTATAGTCTATCAATAGTTAAATTGGCTGAGTTAAAAAAAGAAAACCAAGTCCCTTGACAATATTCAAAGGACTTGGTTTGTTGATTTTTTTTTCTTCGAGATAGCTTTACGCTTTGTAAGTAAATTGATTTTAGATAACCTCAGGGATGATATTCCTGTTTTTTATGTCCATATAAAATTTAGCCAGGGTCACATTGGCAAAGGGGATAAACCACAAAAATCCAATTCCCAAGGTAAGGATACAAAGCAAAGCCATACCAAGAAACATCAAGAACATAAGGAAAAGCTTCATTTTGTAACCATTCATCATTTGCTTGCTTTTGTCAATGGCATCCAGTGGACCGATTTTTGGGTCATCAGCGATGATATAGAAAGTCATGGCATAGGATAGAGCGGCAATTATTCCCGGGATTATCAGCAAAAGCATCCATAAAAAGATAAATAGGATCATTAACAAATAAGCGCCTAAAGCTGTTCCGAAATTATTGAAGCCATCAAATATTTGTTGCAATTGGGCATTTTGGTCTCGGGCAATACTCAAGGAGAAATAGGCCAAACCTAGTGTCATAGGTCCTGTAATTAACAAGGTTCCCAAGGCTATCATCGGATAGTAATCTGCCATTCCTTGTAAAAAGCCCATGATAAACATATATAAAAGAAAAGTACCTATGGCCAATCCCCAATTTCCTTTTAAAGAGGCTTTTGCCATTTTCATTAATTCTACATTCTCAGTTCCCATATTTTATTTTGTTCAGGTTTTAAGTGGCTAGGTAGCATTTGTTCTTTTATAATAGTAGGTGAAATCCTATCACAGGGCTAAGCCCTTAGGATTGAATATAGGTTAAATTTTAGACGAGACCAATAGTTTGAAATATAATTTTCTATTTTGGTGCGTTTTGATATCATACCGGATCCTGAGCGGAGTCGAGTAGGTAATACGGATACGTCACCCTTTGGCTTCGGCTCCGCTCAGCCGCCGGGTTTTCTATTTGCTTAATAGTTTTTGAAATTCATGATTAGGATTAAATAACTTTGTTTTTAGTTTTATTATTATTATTATTATTATGAATAATTAAAATAATCCTAAAGAAAATTGAAAAGAATAGTATTCATACTGACAATGTTTGTTTGCTCCTGCTCAGAAAAAGTTGCGTCAGATCAAGAGCTTGTAACAATAGAGATAGATCTGGATCAATCGGTTGAAGGGAAATTATCAGATCATTTTGAAAAACCCGAATATATTATTTTGGATTACCCGGACAGCAACCCTGTAATTAACCTCTATAATGTTGTTTTTAGAGATGGGTTGATATTTATTAGAGACAATAGATCCCATAATTTATTTGTCTTTGATGAAGAAGGCCAAGTTGTCAATACGATTTATGCCAATGGTATGGGGCCGGGAGAGTATATCCAAATGGATGACTTTCAGGTTACTGAAGATCGGATTTTTATTCAAGACACTCATTTACAAAAACAACTTGAGTTTGATAGAAATGGCGAATTCATTAAAGAAATAAAAAATAGCTACCAAAACACCAACTTTTATGTAGCAGATACTTATTCTATTTACTTTATGTCCTATAAAACTGATTTCCAAGGATATAATTTTGTTAGAAGGGATAACTCAACAGATGTAGAAGAATTTTTTCATAAGATAGACAAACCATTAGAGTACATTGTAAAGGTCGATAACTTAAACGGATTTAAAGAAATAGAATCAAAAGGTCTTCTATATTTTTCAATGCCACACGCTACAAAGGTTGTGTTTATAGATAAATTTTCAGGGTTTTTGAAGGATACTTATTTTTTTGATTTTGGAAAACACAATGTAGCTGATGAAAAAAGAGGATTTGAAAAAAGAGAAGAATTAAAAGTTTTAGTCAGAGACCGAAAATTGGTTAGTAGGATTGATTTAATTCATTCGTATTTGGATAAATATGTATTGTTTGTTAGGCAAGGTCTTGATCAAAGACATTATATTTTTATGGACCATGATTTTAATATTCTTAATCAATGGAAAAACCTAGAAAATGATATAGATGGAATGCCATATGTTTTCCCTTGGACAGGAACAGATGATCATTTAGTATTTAGGTTTCATTCATCGAACTTCTTTAATAAATATGTGGAGTTGTATGGAAATAAAAAAGTTAAAATAATGAAAGGAAATATTCATGACTTTTTTCAAACGAATAAAAAAAGATTAAAAGAGGATACATGGGTTTTGATTAAATTAAAGATTAAATGAGCTTTTTAAAATTTTGTAGATTATTAAGTACCCATAATTGCTTGTGAGAATGAGAATATTTTTTCTGTTGTTGATATTGATAGCAACCGGATGTAAGGGTTCGGTAGAAGAGAAGGCACTGGATTATAAAACCAGTCTTCTTGAAATAAAGCTCTTAGAAACCACTCCGGTTAATCCTCGGTATACTCAGTTGATTGCCTCAGACTCGGGTGAATACCTTTTACTTTTAAACGACTTTAAGGATAAATTCCAATTTCTTGAACTTCCCTCAGGGAAGATAGCCCATGAAATAGCTATTCAGAGGGAGGGTGAACATGGGGTGTCAGGATTTAATGCCGGAACCGTCACTAGTTGGGATTCTCTTTGGGTAACTAATAGGCCTCCAAATCTAGTATTAACAAACTTTAATGGAGAGGTGTCTAAAAGAATACCTATTATTGATGATCAAATACCACTTACCACAATAAAATCAAATTTTGATCGGCGAATACATCAATATGGAAACAAAATTTTCGGTTCACAACCACTTTTCATGGACCATCATGGGATGAATAAAGATGCCATTCAAAAGCAAAGATTGGTCTTTAGTTTAGATATTAACACAGGAGATGTGAAGTGGTACGATGTGTTTTACAGAGAAGACTATTGGGATAATGGCAAAAAGCCTTCCGGTTACTCATGGACAGAAAAGGAGGGAAAGCTATACATTGCACCTTGGCATGACCATGAGATTCAGGTTTTTGATATGGCTTCAGGTACAGTTACAAATCGAAAAGAGGTTAAATCATTCCATGTCAACAAATTTAATTATGTTAACGAAATTCCTCCTATTGAAAAAGCTTGGCTTAATAGGTTTTCCTCAGACCGTTATGAAAACTTTCTTTATGATAAGTACAGGGACGTTTTTTACCGAATATTTTTACCTTCCTTTGATCCTGAAAACTTGGAGGAAGAATACAACCATAGAGAGCTCGAATTCTCAAGACCCTATTCGGGTGTGATGGTTTTGGATAGCGAACTGAATATTATCGGAGAACATATTTTTGATAAATTTCAGGTTTATTCATTAAATAACCATTTTGTAGGTGAGAAAGGATTGTACATTTCTGCAAACAATCCCTTTAACCCAAAATATAATGAGGATATGTTAAGGTACATGATATTTACGCCAGTGTTGAAGGAGGATTAAAATTTGACAGAATTATCCCAAGAATAAAGCAAGTCCTCTAAATAGTTCCACCTTGAAAATTTAAATAATGTAATAGGTTTACAGTTTATGTAAAAAATCCCAATTTGAATTTCCAATTATAGCAACCTTATATTTTAGAATATTTACGTTAGAAATCCCCCTTAGTCCCCCTTTGGAAAAAGGGGGATTTTGATATTTCCCCAATTGACGATTGCGTAACTGACTTTAATTTATTCCTCCATCACTTCCATACTTTCCGCCGGGCTTAGCTGAACTACTTCTTCCAGAAACTTTATGCTTTCCTCTAGCACTTCGTCCCAACTTTCCGTTTTCAAACTTGAAGCAATCACATGGTCACCGGCCTCAGGGAAAGCTACTTTCCGCTTTTTGTTGTCAGGGGTACTTACACTGGCATACATGTCCAGCATGGCTGGAACGGATACCACCTTGTCCTGCTCTTCCTCATTTTTGTAATAATAGGCCAGAAACAGTGGTTGTTTTACCTTTTCAAAGGTTTCCTTGTTCATTTTACTTTTTAGCAGCACAGCCAGACTTGTGTAAGCATTGATATGATAATTTGTTGCCCAATATTTTCCTTCTTCGGGTTCTCTTTCTACCACCTGCACCCCATCTTCATTGGTCATGGTCATTTCCATTAGTTGCTTCATCCAAGGCTGAAACAAGGGATCAAGTCGATCACCATAGATTCCGATACAGGGGGAGTACAAAACCAAGGAATGAATTTCCGGTCTTTCTTCCGCCAGAATCAATGATAAGGCACCCCCCATAGAGGTTCCTATTACAATTACACTATCCCCCAATTGCCTGCTGATCATATAGGCCCTTCTTGCCCCATCCACCAGACTTTTGGCATCCAAGTGTTCAAACGCATTTGCTCGCTCTATGCCATGTTCCGGTAGCCTGGCCAAGTAGAGGTTGGCACCAAAATGTTTGGCCAATTGCTGATGTACAGGATCACCTTCCATCTGGCTGGCACCAAAACCGTGTACGTAGAGAATGCTGAAATTCGTTTTTTCCTTTTTTTCAGGGTCAGCCCAGACTATCCTGGCTTCATTGTTAGGTTTAAGGCCTTGCACAGTGTCTTCACCCTGCTGTATATAGGCTTCCAGTTCATTGAGATTTGATGGCACTTCAGGATAGGTACCGGATAGGTCCTGAATGCTTTCTTTTGGTCCGAGCATATAAAAGATGACAATAAAAATGGCTGAACCCATCAGCCAGGGAAGGACTCTTTTCATGGTTTTATTTTTTGATGTCTTCGTAAGAGGCAACTACTCCTCGAACCATAGCAGAACTGAAGCCATGGTGCTCCATTTCATTCAAGCCCTTGATGGTAGAGCCTTTTGGCGTTGTTACCTTATCTATGGCTGCTTCAGGGTGAATCCCTTTTTGCATCACCAATTCGGCTGCTCCTTTTACGGTTTGTGTTACAATTGTATTGGCTGTTTTGGCATCAAAGCCTATTTGGATTCCTCCCTGTGTCATGGCGCGCATAAAGCGCAAAACAAATGCAGTGCCGCAAGCCCCCAATACCGTAGCGGCTTCCATCAAGTGTTCTTCTATCGTAATGCTTATGCCTACACTATTGAAAATTTCCTTGACGGTATTTTCGGTTTCTGTATTGAAATCATCACCACAAATACATGTGATAGATTCTTTAATATCTGCAGCTATATTGGGCATAACCCTGAAAACAGTAGTGCCGGGTTCGAGTTCAGCCTTGATGGCTTGGAGGGTGATGCCAGCCGCTAGGGAAGCAATAACTTGCTTGTCTCTCTTTAAAAATGGCTTAATTTCCTGTAAAATAGGCTGAATATTGTAAGGTTTTACACCTAAAATCACAAAATCTGCATCCTTTACAGCTTCCTTATTATCTGCCAAAACGGTGACTCCTCGCGATTTAAGATAAAACAAACTTTCCGGATGCCTTTTGGTAACGATAAGTCTTTTTCCGTCAAAACCCTCAGTACTTAATAAGCCATTGGCTATAGATAAACCTAGGTTTCCGCAGCCTATAATGGCTATTTTTTTATTATTGTCCATTGATATAGTCCTTATTTAAAATCAAGCGATAAATTTACTCATAATTTATGAGATTTCGGGAATGACCATTTATTTGATGGCCTGGATTTGTTGTACATAAATATAGAAGTTGGGATCTATTTCAATGGCTACATTTGCTGCTAATTTTTCAGAACTTTTCCAGCCCTGTTCAGGGTCAATCCAATGCGTCTTTTCATTTTGATTGATTTTAAGCGGCATGGCAAAATCGGCAACGCTGTTTTCCCACCGGTAATACAATTTATCCCCTTTCCAGTAATATTGAAAAATAGGCACCTTTTCTGTACGAAGATATTGGTCAAAGAAAGCCTGAAGATTCAAACCACTTTCCTCAGCCAAAAAAGTCTCTATTTCAACAGTTGTTACCGTCTGATGGTAAAAAACCTTGTTCATTTTCCTTAAAATGCCTCTCCATTTCTCATCATTGTCAATCCATTGACGTAGTGTATGAAGGATATTGGCTCCTTTGAAATACATGTCCCCGGAACCTCGTTGATTTACTTCATAATCCCCTATAATAGGCCCATCATTTCTTATGATTCTTCGGGCTCCTTGAAGGTATTCATTTCCTGCAAGGACTCCATAGTGATAGTCCAAGAAAAGACTTTCCGAATATGTGGTAAAGCTTTCATGAATCCACATGTCGGCAATGTCTTTATAGGTAATATTATTGGCAAACCACTCATGTCCCGCTTCATGAATGATGATATAATCAAAGGTTAGTCCCCAGCCTGTTTCACTAAAATCCTTGCCCTTATAGCCATTGGAATACCCATTTCCATAAGTGACAGCCGACTGGTGTTCCATGCCAAGATATGGCACCTCGATCAGCTTAAAACCATCCTCATAAAAAGGGTAGGGGCCAAACCAGTGTTCGAAGGCCCTCATCAGCCTTGGCGTATCCCTAAATTGGACCTTTGCTTTTTCGAGGTTTTCCTTGAGTACATAATAGTCCAAAGTCAAGGGACCTTTTTCACCCTGATACATTTCAGAAAAATGTGCATAATCTGCTATGCTTAGGTTTACCCCATAATTGGCAATCGGATTGCTTACAAACCAATGGTAAGTACTTTTCCCATCTTGGTGTTTTTCTATTTCACGAAGCCTGCCATTTGATACGTTCATCAAGGGATCAGGCACTTTTACACTGATCAGCATGCTGTCGGGTTCGTCGTACATGTGGTCCTTGCATGGCCACCAGAGACTTGCTCCATCCCCTTGGTTGGAATTGGCGATAAAAGGCTTTCCCTTTTTGTCTTCTTCCCAAGTCAGACCTCCTTCCCAAGGAGGATTAGGACTAATCCTTGGCGACCCACTGTAGTTAACTTCCAGGGAATGTAAATCTCCTACTTCTTGATTCGCTTCAATGGTGACAAAATAGGCATTACCTTCTTTTTTAAAATCCAGCGCTTTGCCATTTTGGGAAAAACCCTTTATTTTCATTGGCTGCTGCAAGTCTATTTGCATTACCTTCCCGGGCTTCAATACCTTATAATAAATGGTATTGCTTCCTTCAATGGACTTTTGTTTGGGCTTGACCTCGATGTCGAGGTGATAGTAAATCAGGTCCCACCATTCTCTCTCAGGAGTGATACTTCCACGCAAGCTGTCCTGTCTGGAATAAGATTGTTTTGTATGTTGTGCCATGCCTGAGCTTATGGACAACATGGTTAAAAAAAGTAGGCCTAGGCCATAGGTTATTGTTCGCAAAGGTTTTTTCATTAATTGTTACGGATTTATTCGTACCTGTCATTGATGTCCAAATTGGCCAGGTCAATCATTAATTCGGCAATTTTCTCACTAGTATCTTTAAGGAAACGTTCGCCTTTTTCCGGTGTACTCGCTTTAGGGTTTCCAATTCCAGTATCTTCCGTGACCATGGACCACTTTCTTTCTGCCCATGCCCAGCCTTCTCGAATGGCTTTTACTTTTGATTTCTTGTCACTTCCGTCACCGGCCTCTTCGAGAGGCAAAACCAAATGACTATGTAAATGCATAATCAGGCTGGTTTCCATTTCGTCTGCATGGTCTCCCATATGTTCGAAATACTTGGGTTTGTCCATGGCCTGAAACCAATTGCAGGTGCTGAAGAACATATCAGGAAATAACAGGCCTATTTCTCTCAGTATGGTTTTAAAATCATTGCCGCCGTGACTGTTTAAAATAAGCAGTTTAGGAATACCTTGCCGATGTAAAACCGTAACAAGATCCTTCAAGATTGCCAGTTGTGTGCTTGGGTTTAGGTTCATGTCCAGATAGATGTCTGATTGTCCGGTGTTTACGCCAAAAGGTATGGTTGGCAGTATCATCACTTTCGCACCGGCTTCCCAAGCAATCTTGCCGGCAGCTGCTCCAAAGGCATCGGCTTCATAGACATCTGTTCCATAAGGCAGGTGGTAATTATGGGCTTCTGTGGCCCCCCAAGGCATTACCGCCAACTCAATTTTTTCTTCTTTAAGTGCTTTCCAGTTCGTTTCAGCCAGGATATAAGGTCTCATTGATAAAAGGTTTTGGATGAGGCAAATTTTCTAAAAGTGTAAATAAACCATAAATTTTTAGAATTCCCATCCCTAAAATTCCTTACTTCCCTTTATATTGCGGGAATAAAATGTAACGCTGACAATAAACAATAGAATAAAATAAACCATCTTATCATGTCACAAACAAAAAACAATAGAAGAGACTTTGTCAAAAAAAGTATCTTAGGAACAATTGGAGGAGTCGTTCTAGCCGGATCTAACCTAAAGGCAGCTCCTGCAACTTTGGCCAAGCCATCAGATCTTAAATTGGCATTTGCGGGTTATACTTTTAAAAATTTTGATCTTGATGAAACCATAAAAATGATACAAAAAGTAGATGTAAACTACCTTTGTATCAAGGATTTTCATTTGCCTTTGGAAAGTACAGATGCAGAAATTGCAGCTTTTCACAAGAAATTGGCAGATGCAAACATAAAAGGTTATGCAGTAGGCCCTATCTATTCTAAAACGCAAGAGGCCTTAGATATTGCGTTTGATTATGCCAAAAAGGTTGGTGTAGATATGATTGTAGGTATTCCAAGTATAGAAGATTTACCTTACTTGGATGGCAAAGTAAAAGAATACAATATTAGGTTTGCCATACATAATCATGGTCCTGAAGATAAATTGTATCCAAATGCCACCGTTATCATGAGCCATATAAAAGATTTGGATGATCGAATCGGGATGTGTTTTGATATTGGACACAATATGCGTGACGGACATGATCCTGTAGCAGACATTAAAAAATACAAAAGCCGCATCTTTGATTTGCACCTGAAAAATGTTTCCAAGGCAGAGGCTGATGGCAAAACAGTTGAGCTTGGAAGAGGTGTTATTGATATTCCGGGGGTGGTGAAAATGCTGGCCAAAACCAATTATGAAGGACATTTAGCCATGGAATATGAAAAAGACATGAAAGCTCCAATGGCCGGTATTGCAGAATCTGTAGGGTATTACCGTGGAATCGTCGATACTTTAGGTTAATTTATAGCTTAATTTTTATACCAAATAGCCCGCATTAAGTGGGCTATTTGTTTTTTTCTGCTATCTGACCAAGTTTTTCCTTGATTATTTCTTTACTTATCCATTGCCCCCTAGCCATCACGCCCAGTGGGTTTTTCATGTGACTTAAATCTTCCAAAGGGTTTTTCCTAAGCAGTACCAAGTCTGCCTCCAATCCTTCTTCAATAGATCCGAAGTTGCCATCAAAAAATACTGCCGGATTAATTGTTCCTGTTTGTAATATTTCCAATGGTCTCAAGCCTGCAGCCAGCATTCCTTTCATTTCATGGTGGATAGAAAACCCGGGTACATTGAATACTTGGGGGGCATCAGAACCCAATAGTAAACCTTGTCCATCTTCATGCAAGGCCTTGATCAATTGATATCGTATTTGATTGAATTGCTTCCATTTTGCTTCATCGAAATTGTCAGCTTTGGTCAAGTTGTTTTTACTATTTACCCAGTTTTCTCTGGTTTTGGGGCTCATGTATTGCATTTCTTCCTGACTGACCAATTCTTCAGCAGGAATAGGAGAAAACCAACGCTCAAAAAGAGACTGTGTAGGCACCACCCATACCTTGTTTTTTTTGCTTAGGTCAACCAATTCCGGAATGGTGTTTGGGTCGGCTAATTCCGTGAAATTGTAACCAAAGAAACCATTCTCTGTAGGATTTACACCTGCCTCTTTTGGTACCAGCCCTTCAATAAAACCATCTACATGGTCTATGGTCTGGTAGCCATTTTTTAAGGCATGCCTGATACCTACTAAATTAGAGACGTGGCCGGCGAATGGGATCCCATATTTATTTGCTGCTGCCACAATGCTGTCAAAAACATGCTTTCGGATGCCAGGGTGAAGTTTTAGAAAATCGTAACCTGATTCTGCATAATTTTTAACTTTTTCGGTTGCTTCCTCGGTTGTGCTTACAGTATTTCCATTTAAAGAAGGACTGGAGGTAAAGATTCTTGGAGAGAGGATTTCCTGAGTGGCAGCTTTCTCCCTCAGTGGAAGATGAGCTTCGTTACCTAGCATTCCTCTTATTGTGGTTACACCATTTGACAAGTATAAAAACAATGTTTCTTGCACCAGAGGGTCATCCCAGGGCTTATCCGGAATATGGGCGTGCATTTCTGCTAAGCCCGGAATTAGGTAATTTCCCTTTCCATCAATTACTTTCGCCTTGGCAAAATCAACTTCTTCATCCGGAGAAAGGATTTTTTCAATGGTTTTCCCTTTGACGATTACGTGCGCTTTATTTATAGCTCCTGTTGATACATCTACGATGTTTACTTCCCTAAAAACTGTCTGATCAGCCGTTAAACTTTGTTTTTCTTTTTTTGCGGTGCAACTAAATGCGATTGCTATAAGAATAAAAATGAATAAATAATTTTTCATGATCTTGTTGATTTGGTTGACCTGAAAACAAATGAGACATTAAACCAATAGTAAAATTTTACCAATATGCTTGGAACTCTCTAATAACCTGTGTGCTTCTGCAGCTTCTGCCATAGGGAAAGCTGTATGGATAACGGGTTTTATTTTATCCGGAAATAACGGCCAGATTTCTTCCATCAACTGGGTGGCAATATGCCCTTTGTATTCCTTTGATTGAGGCCTTAAAGTGGATCCGGTTATTACCAGCTGATGCGTCATTATTCTAAGCAGATCCACTTCTCCCATTCTATTTTCCATGGCATTGATCATAATCAACCTTCCTTTTCTATTCAATAAGCGAAGATTTTTCATGGTATAAGAACCACCAACCATATCCAAGACTATGTCAACTCTTTTGGATCCCAAGTGCTCTTTGATTTTGGTCTCAAAATCTTGCTTTTTGTAATTGATAGCCAGACTTGCACCAAGCTCCAGGCAGGTTTCACACTTTTCTTCAGAACCTGCAGTAGCAATCACTTGTCCATCCATGGCTTTTACCATCTGAATGGCTGAAACACCAATACCACTGCTTCCACCATGGACAAGGACGGTTTCATTCTTTTTGAAATTGCCAATTTTAAAGACATTATTCCAAACGGTGAAAAAGGTTTCGGGAAGAGAAGCTGCTTCCTCCAAGCTTAAACCTTCAGGGATTGTCAGACATTGTTCTTGTGGAGCAGCTACATATTCTGAATATCCTCCTCCTGCCAATAAGGCACATATTTTATCCCCAATTTCCCAAGTTTTAACGTTTTCACCAAGGTCGGCTACCCATCCTGAAACTTCCAGTCCCGGAATATCCTTAGGGACACCTTCGGGAGCAGGGTATTTTCCTTCTCTTTGAGCGATATCAGGTCTGTTGATTCCAATGGCACGGACTTTAATTAAAATTTCATTCTTTCCAATTTTAGGTTTACTTCTTTCTTTAATTTTTAAAACATCCGGCGCACCTGCTTCTGTAATTACTACTGCTTTCATATGCTATTTGATAACCAATAGAGGAATATGTGTATGATAGACCATTTTTGCACTGTGGCTATGTTTGAAAATAAAATCAAGAAAACCGCGGTCTTTTGAAAACATCACTAATAAGCTATCTGATTTGTTTTTCACATAATTTTCCAGCCCTTTGTCAGTATTAATTTCCTGAAGCATCTCAAAACTAAAATCGCAATCAGGAAAATTTTCAGTTAAGTAGGATTCAAGTCCTTTAAAAATGATTTTTTTACTGAAATTAGGTTTGTTTTCTATATGAATAATTTCATAAGGTAGGTTCCAAGTTTCAGTGAGTTTAATCAATTTCCTAAAAATGCCTTCTTTATCATGTTGAAGATCTACAGCAACTTTAATTTTTTCAATGCTTTCAAATGATGAACCAAAAGGCACTGCAATTACCGGAATGCTACTTTCCTTGATAACTTTAGCAGTGTTGGAACCAATAAGGTTTTTTTTAATCCCACTGGCCCCTTGGGTTCCCATAATGATCAGGTCATAATCATCATTATTGGCGGTAGAAAATATAGCATTGGCCACTGTTCCTTGAATAATTTTATAATCTATCTCTACCTCCCTACCTACTTTGCTAATTATTTTATTTAACTCAGTTTTGGCATTGTTCTCGATTGTTTGTGCCATTCTTACAGCTTCTGCAGCGAAATCATATACTGCAAAATAGGAAAAAATTAATGTTATGGTTGCACATTGTTGCTGGGCATAGGCCACGGCGAAATTTAGTGCCTGGTCAGCATTGTCAGATAGGTCAGTTGGAACAAGGATCTTCATATTAGGCCTTTTAGTTTCTTTAAATTAATGAATATTTATCTAAATTACACAATGATTTAAATCATATATCTTTGATGAATATATGGATCAAACTCAAAAATTATGTTCGAATATAATAAAGACAAGCACTATCCTAAAGAGACGGAAAGTAGGGTAGTCATCAGGTTTCAGGATTGTGATCCATTGCAGCATCTCAATAATGCGAAGTATTTCGATTATTTCTTCAATGCCAGAGAAGATCAGGTGCCGAAATTGTATGGGGTGGAAATGATGGATTTTATCCGTAAATACCAGGCCGCTTGGGTGGTATATAATCATAGTATTTCCTATGTCAGGCCTGCCAGAGTTGGAGAATGGGTGAGAATAATGAGCAGGGTAATTTGGCATGATCACCATTCAGTAATTGTAGAGTATTATATGACTGATGATAATAAAGAGGAACTGAAAACTTTGATGTGGACCACCATGCGTTATGTGGATATGAAATATGGGAAGTCTAAGGACCATGAAGGTGCGGTCAAAGATTTCTTATTGGCTACAACAGATGAGGTTAACATGGCTGAAACTACCCTACAATCAAGGATTAAAGATATCAAAGCAAGCCTGATAAAACCTTAATTTTACATACGATTTAATTCGGTATTGAAGAAATAATAAGCATCTTCCCTCCAAAATCGTGTTCTTTTTATTGTGTAAAATCAAGAATTTTCTTTCTGAGCCATTGAAATTGATCTGGTGGGATTAGCTGAATAAATTGTAGCGAATAATCAACTTATCATTTGATTTCCATTTTATCCATCCTTGACCAAGGTTAAAGAATTCTTTGTCAGTCAGGTTTACCTTTAGCCAATCCCCCTGCACAGCAATGGGTTGCAAAAAAACATATGAGATACTGTTTACCGCAGCATTTTCTAAGGGTTTAATCAATACTTTTTGTGGAAACGCTTCCATAATTTCTACACTATTGGTATTGAGAATAAATTCCGGCCAGTAGATAAGGTTGCCACTAAATTTGTCTACAAGTACGGATTGCCCAGTTTCTTGATTGATCTCAAGCTCTAGCATATATTTACCGGAGGTAATGACCTTTATCATCAACCACTCATAATCCATTTTAACTATTTCAGGAAAAAAATAGGGGGGAGCATATTGGATATCGTATTGCCCATTCCGGTTTTTATAAAACACCAAACTGTCTATAGCTTCTCCAACACCATTCCATGCCCTTGGATCAGTAGGAGAATAAAAATACAATTTGTCATTTTCTACAAAGTTGGGACTAAAGAATCCTTGGCCCATTCCATTTTCAAATTGTATATTGTGAATGGGCTGGGCCGGGGCGGTAGGTTTCGGTGAAATTAGCCTTTCTTGGGCAGGAACCTTGTTTTTCTCCATTTCCAAGTGTCGCTTGTAGCCAAGAAAGATGAATATGGTCAACACAATGAAAAGAATAAAATTGGTATAAACGATGATTTTTGTTTTCAATTTACCTGCCAAAATTATGGCTACAATTAAAGCTCCAAAAGCATACGTTAAAGCATAGCCCAATACGATGGCTCCTCCAGCAAGTCCTTGGTTTTTACCCACTCCCATGTACCTTGAGAAAAGGCCTCCTAGTACAAAAAACACGAGAATTGTTAGAAAGTAAAATAAAAAACTGGAGCCTTTAAGTGCTTTTCTCATGGATCAATTTATTATTTAACCTGATGATATAATTGACTTTTTGTAGCAAGTACAATAGCTGGATGGCGCAATGGAAATCTAAACTGAACATGCTAAATAAAACATAGCAATGATTGACTATTAATGTGCTTGTAAGGTAGTATTAGATTTATCCTTATAAATCTAAATGATTTAAATAAAAAACAAAATAAACGATCAATTAATATTAGTATAAGGCAAAATTTAGAAGTAGTATCTATTGCTATAAAAGGGATTTTAAGGCACTGATATAAAGTTTTTTGACTAATAGAAATCGTTATTTTTTTATTCTAGAAATTTAATTTCCTGTTTTACATCAGTTAATAATCTGTAATTGTTCGTTTACTGCCTCTTTTAAAACAGTATTTGACCAGTTGTAAGCAGGCGGAATCTCACTCAGAAAATAGGTTTTTGTTGGATGAATCAAGGCCGGAAGCTGATAGGTGTCGGTAATACGAAGTACATTCAATAATTCTAAAGCGAAATCCCTTCCATTTTTTGGACTGGGATGGTCATGCGTTTCCGGTGGATTGCTCAGGTAAATACCTTCACATTTTTCATCCATCAATGCTGCATACATGGCTATAGAAGCCATTCCATCCCTGCCAAGAATACTAATTTGATCGGGGTTTACCTCAGGTAATGTTCTACAGAATTCCAAGGCCCGCATGGTGTCATAAATTTGCATGGAGGCAATGGTTTTGCCAAGCCAGGCTGCTGAACGCCTCACATGCCAATTGAGCTCAGGAGCCCAGCCGGCTTCCCCCACTCCTCTTACTTCCAGATAGGCGATGTTATGTTTTCCGGGTACTTTATTTGCATAGCCTTCACTTTCCCATCTTTCCTCTCCCGGGGTTCTTAGTACCAGGAGCAGAGGCGATTTCTCATCTTGAGGCTGTCGGTAAAAGATATTTACCTTTAATTCCCAGCCTTCTTCACTGTTAAAACTGTAGGTTTTATTGCCATGTTTGGCCAGGTCGGCTGTTCTATAAATCATTTTTCCTCCCAAATCAATCGCAGAATTCGGAAATGCCCCAAATGTTCTCGATTTAAGGTATTCTTTCACCTTGTTTTGATGGTTTTTTAGGGCTTCTTGGCTATTGATAACCGGTATTTCAGCTGTTTTGACAAAGGAGTGCTGAATTGTTTTGGTTATATCTGTAGCGGGAGGGCTGCCCTTATAAACGTTAAGACTGTTAGTAGGGAGCAGCTTTTCTTTGTTGGTTTCTATGTCCATTATTTCTTCAGCAGGTATCTCTTTGCCCATCAAATGATGAAGGAAAAATGAAAAAATGGCTTTTCTGGATTTTGGATGGTAAGAGTGTCCACCGGGTGTTTCTACCAGTGAAATATTATTTTCTGCATCAAATTTTTTGTAGAAGTTGCTCAAGGTCTGGTAAAACTGCCGAGTGGATTCAATCCCATAAAGTTCATCTCTATCCGACTGGGCAATAAGCAGGGGTTTGGGTGCAATTAAAGCTCCGATATCTGTGTAATCCATTTGGAAGCCATTGTTGATCATCATGCAATCACAGTGGCCATCTATTCTTCTTTCACCCACCTGAGAGTCCATGGTTCCGGCACCACATACAGGGGCCGCAGCTTTTACTCTTGAATCGGCTGCAGCAAAGTACCAACTTTGAGAACCTCCGCCGGATATTCCGGTAATCCCAATATTGTCCATGTCAACATCCGTGCGGGTTTCTAGGTAATCCAGTCCTCTAATGGCATTCCATAACTCTACAGCTGCCGGGTTATACCCTCTGGAATACCAATTGAACCAACCTTTATTATAGGGACCCCAATGGTGACCCCAAACCTCTCCGAATTGGATGGTGTCAAAAATTAAAGTAATAAATCCGAGTTCAGCCAATCTTCTTGCATGCGCCTGATAATTTGCTTTTTGACCGTGAGAATGTCCGGAAAGGTAGACTATAGTAGCACGTGGATTTGTTATATTGTCAGGTACGTAGAGATTTGCCGGGACAAAAAGATCCGGAAGAGACTCATAATAAAATTTTTCAATTCGAAAGCCTTCTTGTTGCAAGGTATCGGTGGCGTAGACTTTTGGCGGAAGCCTTTTTTCTTCCATATCAAAGCCCATCATTTCTATGAATTGCTTGTGTTTTTTTGGTCGAAGCGTTTCCCAGTCCTCCAGAGAGATGGTATTTGTGGGGAATTTATTGCTCAGGATTTTGGCTTCCTGCGCAAGGTATTGCATGATATTGTTTGTGGGACCTGAATTGAAGGATATCGTCTTCTCTTCTTCTTCTTCATTGCATCCCCATGTAAGCAATAACAGTAGGCCAATAGTGATCAGGTTGAGGTTTTTCATTTCTATAGATTCAATGAAGTAGTAATATACAATGGCTTTATTTTTAAGCCAATTGTTTTAAGCCAAGACTTAAATAATAGGATTAAAAAGAAGAATTCCCCCTAAGCCATTCACAATTATGTACTTGTGTTACTACTTTAGAGGGGTGAAATAAAATTAATTTAGATTTGATTTGGGTGGGATTTTAAGGATATTGATCGTTGTTTGCCAATGTTCTATTGCTGCTGGCTATAATACCTAGTGCGATTGCTGTTTAGTGATTTTTCTTATGTGATCTATGGTTAATGGATTCAGAAGTACTTGGCTTATTAATCATTGGCAACTCAGATGGGCTATATTTTACATATATTACATGATACCTCTTTTAACCAGATAACATTGTTTTGAGCTATGAAACTGACTGAAGAACAAATAACCCAATACCATAAAGATGGCTACCTACTTGTGAAAAATTTTTGTAGCATAGAAGAAACGAGTAAACTATATAAAGTTGCCATAGAGGATGAAGCCATGGGTAAAAATGCCATGGACTTGAATGATCAATCAGGAAAGAAAACCAGGCTTTCATTGTGGTTCAAGCCGGGGAATGATGTTTTCGGCTATTTGACCAGAAGCAAGAAGATGGTGAACTCCGTCCAACAATTGCTTGATGGGGATGCCCCAGTCTGTCATTTTCATTCCAAGTTAATGCAAAAAGAACCCAAAGTAGGAGGCGCATGGGAATGGCATCAAGATTTTGGATATTGGTATAAAAACCAATTCATGTTTCCTGATCAATTAATGAGTGTAATGGTTGCATTAACAGAGGCAAATAAGCAGAACGGTTGTTTGCAAGTAATCAAAGGCTCTCACAAACTTGGAAGAGTAAACCATGGATTTGCCGGTGAGCAAGTCGGGGCGGATATGGTAATGGTAGAAAATGCTTTAAAAACCATGGAGCTTGTCTATTGTGAAATAGATCCCGGAGATGCCCTGTTTTTCCATAGCAATTTAATACACAGGTCTGCGGCCAATCTTTCGGACAAACCCAGGTGGTCAATCATATCCTGTTTCAATTCCCAATCTAATATTGCCTATAGTGAGACTTCTACCGCATGGACAGAGGCTTTAGATCCTATACCGGATGAAGCCATATTAAATTGGGAAGCGGATTCTTTATCTCAGGCAGATTTTCTCAAAAAAGAAAATGATCCTGCATTGAAAAATACCGGCTGGGAATAAATAAAGCCCTGTCATAAAAGGTTGAAGTGGGAGGGGTTAGTTGGCCACTTCCATTTTTACCTTCAGTTTTTTTAATTTCTGATTGTAGGTGTTGTCAAGCAATTGCTCTACTTTTTCGGAAGGAATAGCGACATAGCTTGCGTTGTCAAGAATACTTATCATGCCGATTTCATTTCCTTTTAACCCGCCTTTTTTTGTGAAAAAACCAACAATATCTCCCTTGCTGATCTTGTTTTTCTTTCCTACACTGATATACATACAAGCCAAGTTTGATGGTTCGGGGATCTTTAGTTCTTCAGGAAGCTCATATTCCGGTAGATTATTGTCAACGTAATCAGGTAAGGACTCATCATGAGCAAGTACAAGGTAACTTTGACCTTCAGCCATCATTCTGGCTGTTCTGCCATTTCTATGAACAAAAGCATCTTTTTTTGGAGGCAGTTGGTAATGAACAATATGTTTGATTTCAGGAATGTCTAAACCTCTTGAAGCAAGGTCTGTTGCGATCAGTAAAGTATGTGTTCCGCTTCTAAATTTAATCAGGTTTTTTTCGCGATCAATTTGCTCCATGCCTCCATGCAATACCACATGCTCAAAGCCAAAATCAGTTAAGAGTAGACTTATTCGATCTACGGCATCTCTATGGTTACAAAATACCAAAGTACTTTCCTGTCCAAAATCTGAAACAAGACGCATTAGGCTGTCTATTTTTTCTACACTTGGGGTCCTTACTAGCTGTAACAACAAAGTCAAAACTTCACCTTCTTTCAAGAAATTTATTTTTTCATAAGTCTTAAATGGCAGAAATTCAGGGATGGTGTCAAGTGTAGTGGCAGAAGTTAAAAAGTACTTTTGTTCTTCTGTAAGCCGTTCAAAAATGGTGGCCAATTGTTCATGAAAACCAAATTGTAAAGATTTGTCAAACTCATCTAAAATGACCAAACTTATGTTTAAATCCTTTAAGTTGCCTTTCTGCGTATGTTCAGATAATCTTCCGGGGGTGCCAATGACCACTTTAGGTTTTTCCGCTAGCCTGTTTTCTTCCGTCCGCATGGAGTGACCACCATAGCAAACACAAACATGAAAGTTGGTCTTTAAGGATTTGAAGACCTCCGTAATTTGTAAAGCAAGTTCTCTTGATGGGATAATTATTAGAGCCGTATCCTCAGCACCTGATGCCTCCAAATGTTGAATCATGGGAATAAGGTAAGCAAGGGTTTTTCCGGAGCCGGTAGGAGCCAAGAGCATTATAGGTGCTTCAGATGTAGCCTTCTCCATAAATTCCAGTTGCATCTTATTGAAACTTTTTAATGAAAGCCTTTCTAAAAATGTTTCTTTACTTGTTTGCTTATTCGTTTCCATGGTGTAAAGATACAGATAGGCAACGATACAAAGACGCTTTATGGGCAAAGAATTTAAAAAATGACAGCCTTCCAAGTAGTGGTTACTGGAAGGCTGTGGGGGATGTGGTTGTTCGTAATCGTCAATGAAATGACTTTAAATAGGCGTACTAGTTTCTCGTTAAGATTTTGAATTGGTCCATTACTTTATAGGTGGCACGGGTTAAATCAATATGGATATTTGGTGAGTTGTAATCAAAATAGGCTGAGGTATAACCTTGCCAAATGGTGTTTCCTTTTTTATGGTCAATAACCAATACCACTAGCATACCGTCATTCTGGGTATATTTTATGGCATTGTAATTTTCACCCCTCTTTTGCCTTTCGAGACTGTCCAATACAGATTCCTCCACCAACTCTATTCCCTGCTTTTTTAACCAATAGTCAAAGTTCGGTTGGTTGTATCCCCTGTACCTCACTTCACTCATGTAAAGCTTGTGGATAATTAATAAATCCGGGTTTTTATCCCTTTCCCTAAACCCTTGTGAACCTAAACGTGAGGAAATGGATTTTTCAATAATTCCCGTAAAATCTCTTTCGTTTTTCCCTTCTTCAGCCACAAATCCAAAAGTTTTGTACTTTTTAAAGGCTCCCTTGTAATTGTAATCGTATTCGGCAATAAAGTCTCTTTGTGACAAGCATGCTGAGTTAATAATCAGTATGGCGAAGATAAAGTAATTGAAGTTTTTCATACATTTTTCTTGAAAAGAGGTGAAGCAATAGGTTTGCGTTTTAGTGAAACAATTGGGTTTAAAATTTCAAAACATAAAACTGTAATTTTAAAATAAACTTCAGAATTGATTTTTTGTTTAGGGTTTTATCGCTAAAAACTGAATTAATGTTAATGAATTTCAGTATAAAATGCAAGCTTTTTGGTTCTTATTGACCAAACTTATCTTGTTGAATATTAATGATCTATACAATTCAATTTTCTAGGTAAATCCAAGGAAAAAATGGTTACAAGCCCAATCGCTTATCGGAAAAATGGAAAGAAACAAAAAATGGCAAGCCTTTGGGCTTGCCATTTTTATTATATAGGTATTGAAAATGTCTTTACTTATTAGCTGTTCATTTCAATAAAATCACCCAAAGTTAAGTACTTTTCATATTTAGATTGATAAATAGGAACTTTGTCCGCATTTGGATAATAAACTTTATCAAAACCATTACCCATAGCTGCTATTGCTTCGGTTACATTTGGATATATGCCGGCTGCAGTAGCGGCATATATGGCTGCACCTAAAGCTGGGGCTTGCTCAGATTTAGCTTCTTTAATCGGCATATTCAATACGTCTGCCAAGGTTTGCATGACCAAAGATGATTTTTTTGCCACTCCCCCTAATCCAACTACTTGTTCGATTTTTACACCCTCTTGCCGAAATCTTTCGATGATTCTCTTTGATCCAAAGCAAATACTGTCCACCAATGCCTTAAACACATGGGCAGCACCTGATCCCATGTCAAGACCTTGAATCGCTCCTTTTAAATTCTGATTGGCATCCGGTGTTCTTCTACCATTGATCCAGTCCAGTGCGATCACATCCGTATCTTCAGGAGCTATTTTCTCAGCTTCATTGGACAGGGTTAATATTAAGTTCTTTTCCAAGAGGTCTATTGTTTCCTGCTTAAGGCCCTCTGCCATAGTTGCATTTTTTATGGTGTCGCTGGCAGGTTTTAGCAACAATTGAACAAACCATGCAAGGACATCACCAAAGGCTGATTGCCCGGCTTCTAAGCCAATTTTCCCCGGGATTACAGATCCGTCTACCTGTCCGCAAATTCCCTTTACCAATTTGTCTTCCAATGCTTCATATGGGCTTACCATGATGTCACAGGTGGAGGTGCCCATTACTTTTACGAGGGTACCTTCATCTACTTCTCCTCCAATGGCACCCGCATGGGCGTCGAATGTTCCAACAGCAACCGGAGTACCTTCTTCCAGACCTAATTTTGAGGCCCATTCTTTTGTCAATCCTCCGGCAACCTGATCGGAGGTATAGGTTTCTTTGTAAAGTTGGCGCTTGAGCTTTTTCAAGCTTGGGTCAAGTTTTTCTAAAAACTGTTCTTCCGGCAATCCTCCCCAGCTCTCATGCCACAAAGCTTTGTGGCCGGCAGCGCAGCGACTTCTCTTAAAATTCACAGGGTCTTCACCGCCAACTAGGGTGTAGGTTAGGTAGTCACAATGCTCCATCCATGAGTAGGCAGCTTCGGCTACTTCTTTATCCTCTCTTATAATATGTATAATCTTTGCCCAAAACCATTCTGAAGAATAAATTCCCCCCTCGTATTTGGTGAAATCTTCTCCTCCCCAAGTCCTCGCCAAATGATTGATTTCATCCGCTTCAGCGATAGCCGTGTGGTCTTTCCAAAGGATCATTTGGGCATTGGGGTTTTCAGAAAAATTATCAGAAAGTGCCAAGGCCTGACCGGAACGGTCCACAGGAAGGGGAGAGGATCCTGTGGTGTCTACACAAATTCCTTTGACCTGGTTTTTGGGTATACCGGACTTTTCCATGACCGCTTTTACGGTATGTAATAGACCTTCTAAATGATCTAAAGGATGTTGTCTAAACTGGTTTTTTGCCGGATTGCAATATTTACCTTCTTTCCAGCGTGGATAGTTGTATACTTCGGAGGCAAGGGTGACACCATCACGGGTATTGACCAAGATGGACCTGACAGAATCTGTTCCATAGTCTACACCCAATACGTAATTGTCCATAGTAATTATTTTGGATTGTTAAATAGCGAGAATATAATGATGACTTGAAATAGAAGATAGAATTGTTAAAAGGTGCTTGAAATTCTTCTGAATATCACATTCGAGGACCAATAGAGCGGTTGCCTTTTTTATCATAATAATTCATAAAAAAGTAATCTTGACAAATTCCATAACCTATTCCGAGTTTAATGTAAAAATATACGGAAAAAATTGAAAATGGCCCATCCAAGCATATAAAAAAAGAGGACTTTGGGTATAATTAGGGTTTAGGCAATTATGCGTCTTCGGCTTCATGCCAAGTCTGAATTTCTAGAATTTTGTTTTCCTCAGTTTTGATGGCCATATGGTATTCATAAGCTATGGATTTCAAAGTTTTGCTATCCAAGGCAGAGAATGTTGTCCAAACTAGCGTCCAGTCTCCTTTCAATATGCCACGGTTTACGCGAACACTGGTGAGTTTTGGGTCACTAAAAGAAAGGTGGTTTAAGTGGTTATGTTTTGATTTCCAATGAGAAATTTCTTCAATAGAGTCGTGAATGGAATCCGTATTGGTATTCACACATTTGAAATCAGGATGAATGATTTCTTTGATATAATCATAACTTTCTAATTGAAGCCCTTTAAGGTATTTCTTAATTAGCTCCTGATCACTTTGTTCCTTGGGATTTTTAGTTACCGGAGGGTTTCGACCTTCCACATTCTTTCTCACCTGTTCTTCATATTTGCTGGAATACAAATAGCCGGGTAGAAATGCCAGTGCTAAAGAGTTTTTTATGTTGGTCATCTGAGAGTATCAATTATAAAAGGGTTATTTAAATTGATATTTTTAAAGGTGTTGGTAGTAACTTTTCCCTTATTTATCTTTCTTGTTACAATTATACGAATAAAAAATTCAATTTTTATGGTTTATAAGATGATTTTTAGTTTGTGTGTGATGGATTATCCAAAACTGACTCAGGACTTTAGTTTATGTTTTAAATCCTAATTCAGATATATTGAATCCTTTTTATGGTTAGTATAAGGAAAGGTGGAGGTTGGTTCTTATTCAAATTTATTGTTAGGGTAAAGGGTGAAAAACACCGTTTATTAAACCCGAAATAGGCAATGAATTTACTGTGACTTGCTGATATCGCATCATAATCAGCCTCTTCGTTGCTGTCCCCTACAGCGGTGGTCGGTAGATATGTTCAACATTGCATTGCTATGCTAAAATCTCTAAACAGCCTGAATTTCTTGCGATTGCATTCCATTTTACGAATCCTATTGCATGATCCGGGTTTAATAAACATGAGGTGTAATATAGATAATTTTGGTTAGGTGAAACTATTTGGTTTTAGCCATTTCCTTTATTAATAGGGTGTTCCATTTTTGAATCAAAGGCCATTCTCCGGATAAATCAGAATTTTTTTCACCATCAAAGAAACACAAATGGGACTTTTCTACGGCTGTCCCCTTTTGATGGACAATTAATGCTAAACTATCAATTACTTCCACTTTATTTGAACCTTTTCCTACATGATGATTTTGTTTTTGAAGGTCAATATGTGAAATATTGTCAGTTGCAATCAATTTGAATTTTATATCAGCTTCCAAATCCATGTAGAGCAACTTGTGCTTTCCAGTGTCAAGACCGATGGCATATGTTCCTCTCCAAAAATCAAAATTGTCCAATACCAAACCTTGCTTATTGGCTTCATCCATAAACTGTTGTTGCTTGGATTTATTAATATTGGACTGCTTTTTCTTACTGATATATATTGGAGCAATAAATGCTACGATAGCCGCTAAGGAAATTCCTAAGCTGATTGGTTCTATGTCAATGATCATTTTTTTAATTATTTAATAAGTTAAAAAGAACAATAGCTATAGGGGAAAGAAATGTTGATAAAAGGGTCCCCTTGGTTTATCAATGCCTACTTTTGTAGGCAAACCGAAGTGAGAAGATCCTGAATACAAAACCTTCTATTAAGAATAAAACCAGCTATTGTTTAAGGAATAATTTGTCTTAATTTCCAAGGATGCAGAGGTGGCTTACAGTTATTCTCTGGAACAAGTCCAAGGAAAAGTAATGGCAAGTCAACCTTCACCTATATTGCTTAATGAAATTAGACTTACAGTAAATCCTATTTTTACCAAAAGGTTAAAAACCGGGTTTAAATGCATGGCAATAAGTTCCGGCTTGATTACCAAAAAGAATGGAAAGGAAAAAGTATCTGTTTAAAATAATGATAAGAGACCCAGGTATAGGGACTCAAGCTTTTTTTGCTCAATAAAGGACCAATGGTCCAAGTAAACTCTTGGTTCTTTGTTCCTGCAAATAAACCGTCATTTAAAATATTCTTGAAGGTATCCCCTTCTTCATAAATCGTAGGAAGCCCGAAAAAATCCACGAAACCAAGTTGGTTTACATAGGCCTTATTTTGATGGTTACCGTCAGTTACTTTGACCGGAGTAAAGGGCAATAAAAATGACCATACCAATATCGCTGCAGATAGGAATAAGGTCAAATGTATTTTTATTGCTTTTGTTGTTTTCATTCGTACACCAAATTTACTGATTTTTATTGTTAATGGACTTTTAAAAAAATATATAATTGGGAAATAATTTTTAAATAGAATGTTTGGAGGTGGTTTGCTTTTGAAATCCATGCCTTTTAAGCAGATTTTAGAGGTAATATCCATTTGAAACCAATTACTTATTTGTTTTAGTATTAGGTACTTATAAACGATAGAAATGGTCCTTCAAAGCATTGAGGCAATTTACCTATGATCCTATAAAAATTAAGCTTTCTGTGAAGATGAAACTCTCCATTGAAAGCTTAGCAAATTTCCTATTTTCTACAGAAATGGGTATAAAATGTTAAGTTAAAAAATCAAAAAAGTTTGAAAAAAAAGCTGCCACTAATTTGTGGCAGCTAAGGTGCATATTATTGCTCTGTAATTTCTATTTCTTCCAACTCAATGGAATCTTCAGAATCCAAAGGTAGTGACTCATTTTCGAATTCTTCAACAGAATTTTCGATTTGTGAATCTACTGGTTTTTTGCCGCAGGAGGCCAGTTGGCTAGCTACGACGATCATCATTACAACGATGCTTGTTTTCATTTTTTTTGTTTTTCTTTTATTTATCCTTAGATATCAATGCCACATTAAAAACTATGCCAAAAAATTAAATTCAAGGAGAAAGAGAAAAGTATTTTTTAATCCTTTCTAGAGGGCTATGGTTTCTTTGATTGGGTTAGAATTATTTGCCAATTTAATAGGTGAAAATATCGCCATGGCAGGCGATAATTTAAGGTATTGGATATGGAGGAAGGTTAAAAAATAATGGTTTTGCTTTTAAAGGGTAAATAACTATTTTAACGAAATGATTTTGATAAAGGGGAGTAAAATATTTTGGGTAACACCTTTTTTAGGATGGTTAATTTTAGTGGCTGTATCCATAGCTTGCAAAGAAAACCGAAGTCATGATGTTTTTGAATTTCCTGACCAAATCAGTTATAACCTTCATGTAAGACCGATCTTATCTGAAAATTGTTTCACCTGTCATGGTCCGGATGCCAATAAACGAGAAGCGGGTCTCCGATTAGATATCGCTTCGGAAGCTTATGCAGCCTTAAAGGAAAGTCCCGGCAAACATGCCATTATTCCCGGTTCTTCTATAGAATCGTTGGCATTTAGTAGAATGATTTCATCAGACCCGAAAGAGAAAATGCCACCTCCGGCATCCAATTTGAAACTAAGTGATCATCAGATCGAGTTAATTAAAAAATGGATAGATGCGGGAGCTGTGTATGAGCCTCATTGGGCCTTTGTTCCTCCCACAAAGACGCCTCTTCCGAAAGTGAAAAATGAGGATTGGGCACAGAATGAAATAGATTACTTTATATTAAGTAAGATGGAGGAGAAAGGTTTGGATCCTTCAGCAATGTCGGATGGCCTGACCCTTATGAGAAGGCTATATTTTGATTTAATTGGCTTGCCACCAAGTTCGGAAGTTTTGGATAATTTGGAAGAAAATGGCATGGATCCGGAAGCAGTAATAGACCGATTGTTTAAGTCAGCTGCTTATGGAGAGAAAATGGCAGTTTCCTGGATGGATGTGTCTCGATATGCCGATAGCCATGGTTACCAAGATGATTATTACCGGACGCAATGGCCTTGGCGGGATTGGGTCATTCATGCATTTAACAAAAACATGCCCTATGACCAATTTATTACCTGGCAACTGGCAGGGGACTTGCTTCCCAATGCAAGTAAAGAACAATTGTTGGCCACAGGTTTTAACCGGAACCATAAAATTACAGAAGAGTCCGGAGCCATTGATGAAGAGTACCGTGTTATGTATGCGATTGACCGAACCAATACCTTGGGTAAGGCCATGCTTGGAGTTACCTTGGAATGTGCCCAATGTCATGATCATAAATACGATCCAATTTCCCAAAAAGAATATTTTCAGACCTATGCCTTTTTTAATACTGTTGCTGAATGGGGCATAGAAGAAAAAACGCCGGGTTTCTCTAAGAAAAGTCCGGCGAAATATCCCTTGATGGAAATTAGCGATAAAGATGTCAAAGAACTGCTTCAATTCATTAATATGCCTGATAGTGTTGCTAGAGTAAATAGGTTGATGGCAGGAATGACCAAAGGAACCAATTACAATTCTTTACTTGATGAAGCCAAGGTGCTTAAGGTTGCAGTTATGGGGGAGTTGGATAGCACTCGAAATACCTATATATTGGAGAGGGGAGCCTATGATGCACACGGCGAAAAAGTAGAACCGGGGGTTCCCGCTTCCATACTACCTTTTCCTGACAGTCTTTCTAAAAATAGGTTAGGGTTATCAAAATGGTTGTTTGATAAGAATAACCCATTGACTGCAAGGGTTTTTGTAAACAGAATCTGGCAAGAACTTTTCGGTGTAGGAATAGTAAATACTCCCGGAGATTTTGGATTGCAAGGTAATTTACCCATCAATCAGGAATTACTAGATTGGTTGGCTGTGGACTTTATTGCGCATGGCTGGGATATACAATACTTATTAAAGAAGATCATGCTTTCCTCTACTTACCAACAATCTTCAATTGTCAAAAAGGAGCATTTAACGCTTGATCCGGAAAACAAGTATTTGGCCAGATTCCCTAGGCTCAGGTTAAAAGCAGAAGAAATAAGGGATTTAATATTGGCAAGTAGTGGGTTGCTAAATAAAGAAATAGGAGGGCCGTCTGTAAAGACCTATCAGCCCGAAGGCTTATGGGAGGCAGCCACCTCAGGTAGAGGTAATCTTTCCAAATTTCAATTGGATACCGGGAAATACCTTTATAGAAGGGGTTTGTATACTTTTATCAAGAGGACCGTTCCTCCGCCCAATATGATGTTATTTGATGCAAGTAACAGGGATGCCTGCGAGGTGGAAAGGTTGAAAACCAGTACCCCATTACAGGCTTTGGTGATGATGAATGATCCTGTGGTATTGGAGGCTTCCAGGGTATTTGCTGCCAGATTATTAAAAAAGGATCCAAAACCTGAAAAAGGAATAGCTTATGCTTTCTACAGTATTATTGGCAGAAAACCTGATGAAACAGAACGGAAAATATTGAGCAAACATTTGACAAGCTTTTTGGAAGAATATAGTAGTGATAATAAAAAAGCTAAAAAGATAGTTGATGTAGGAAGGTATCCTTTAATGGATGATATACCGGTCGAAAAACATGCAGCTTTGGCACAGGTAATCACGCTTATTTATAATTTGGAAGCCAGCATTACGAAAGCTTAAATTATGGAAAAAGAAATATTGGATCATGGGTTGAATCTAAATAGGAGGCATTTTCTTTCCAAGCTGAGCTTGGGTTTGGGAAGTGCAGCTTTAGGCTCTCTTTTAATCCCCGATTTATTTAGAGGTAATAATTTTGGAGGTAATGGTGAATTGGGGAAAAGTTTGCCCCATTTTGCCCCTAAAGCCAAAAGGGTGATCTATCTGTTTCAAAATGGCGCCCCATCTCAGCTGGAATCTTTTGACTTCAAACCTAAGCTTCGGGATTTGTGGGGGCAGGAGTTACCGGATTCTATTCGACAAGGACAAAGGCTTACAGGAATGACTGCCAGTCAAAGCAGTTTTCCAATGGTAGGGTCTTTTTGTGATTTTCAGCAATATGGACAAGCCAGGGCTTGGGTGAGTTCCCTGTTTCCGCATACTGCAAAGATTGTCGATGACATTTGCATCATAAAATCCATGCATACCGAAGCCATCAATCATGATCCTGCGCTAACTTTTTTCCAAACCGGAGCCCAACAAGGAAACCGACCTAGTATGGGCTCTTGGCTGAGTTATGGGCTTGGTAGTGAGAATAATAATCTACCTGCTTTTACAGTATTGCTATCTAAAGGTAATGGCAATGGACAGGGTGTCTACGCGAAGCTATGGAGCAACGGTTTTTTGCCATCGGCACATCAGGGTGTGCAGTTTAGCAATGGGGAGGATCCGGTACTTTATCTCAATGATCAGCAAGGAATGACCAAGGCCGATAGGAGGAAAATGCTCGACAACTTAGCAGCCTTAAATCACCATGCCTATGAAAAAATCGGAGACCCGGAGATTCAGGCCAAAGTAGCCCAATATGAGTTGGCCTATAGAATGCAGACGGCTGTTCCTGAAGCCACAGACTTGTCTAAGGAACCGGATAGTGTTTTTGAAATGTATGGGGAGGATAGCCGTAAACCGGGGACTTTTGCAGCAAACTGTTTGTTGGCACGTAAGCTTTCTGAGTCCGGTGTGCGATTTGTTCAACTTTATCATCAAGGTTGGGATCAGCATGGAAACCTTCCTAATGAAATGACCGTACAGGCTAAGGATGTGGACCAAGCTTCTGCTGCTTTGGTAAAAGACTTAAAACAGCGTGGATTGCTTGACGAAACCTTGGTGATTTGGGGAGGAGAATTTGGTCGGACCAATTATTCACAGGGTCGATTAACCCAAGACAATTATGGTAGAGACCACCATCCCAGGTGTTTTAGTATTTGGATGGCCGGTGGAGGGATAAAACCTGGTATAGTTTATGGGGCGACTGATGACTTG
Organism: Cyclobacterium sp. 1_MG-2023; assembly: GCF_030546805.1. Lineage (GTDB taxonomy): Bacteria > Bacteroidota > Bacteroidia > Cytophagales > Cyclobacteriaceae > Cyclobacterium. The sequence continues at coordinate 424,469 of NZ_JAUOPC010000004.1, forward strand.
GGCTATAATATCACAGAAAACCCGGTGCACGTTCATGATTTTCAAGCTACTGTATTGCATCAGCTTGGATTAGACCATGAACGGTTGACATATAGGCATCTGGGGCGTAAATTCCGACTTACTGATGTCTCTGGACAAGTGATTAAAGAATTGTTGGTTTGATCGAATGCCCTGCAATTCCTGTGAAAAACAAGCGGGTTTTTTAACTTTGCTAAATAAAATCAGTTTAATTAGATTTGATCAAGAAGTGATTCATCTGCTTCATCTATCCATATAATTTATTAGAATGAAAAACTTATTATTTGAAAACGGGGACAAAATGCCATCCCTAGGGCTAGGAACATGGAAATCTAAACCAAATGAAGTCTATGAAGCAGTGCTTCACGCCATAGAGGTAGGGTATCGGCACATCGATTGTGCTTATGTATATAAAAATGAAAGTGAGATTGGGCAGGCTATTAGTGAGGCCATTGCTAAAGGATTGGTTAAAAGAGAGGATCTGTGGATCACCTCCAAGTTATGGAATGATGCTCACCTGCCACAAGATGTGCTGCCTGCCATCCAAAATAGTCTAAAGGATTTACAATTGGATTATCTTGATTTGTATTTGGTTCATTGGCCTGTAGCTTTAAAAAAAGGCGTAGGCTTACCCTCAGACCCTAGCGAATTTTTAACCAAAGAACAAGCCCCTTTAGCGGATACTTGGGCTGAAATGGAAAAACTACATAGAGAAGGCTTGACGCGTCAAATTGGTGTTTCCAACTTCAATTCTGCAAAAATTGAAACCCTGAAGGAAAATGCTTCCATAATGCCAACGGTGAACCAAATAGAGTTTCATCCTTACCTGCCACAAGAGAAGTTAAAAGAATATTGTGACCAAAATGGCATCCACATTACCGGCTATGGGCCTCTTGGTGCTGCCTATAGGGTTGCTGATAATGAGGTGGATCATCCCATTTTACTAGAGAACAAAGCATTGAAAGAGATTGCTGCGAAACATTCAGCGACAGTGGCACAAGTAGTTCTTGCTTGGGCCATTGAGAAAGGGGTATCGGTAGTGCCCAAATCTGTTAATTTTAATCGAATAGAAGAGAATTTTGCTGCAGGCAATTTATCCCTAGACGAAGAAGATATGAAAATAATAAGTAACCTTGGCGGTCCCTATCGTTATACGCATGGCAGTGCTTGGGTAGGTGAAATCAGTCCTTATGATTTTTCTGACATTTGGGAAGAATGTCTATAATTCAAACATAAATTTTAATAAAGAAATTAAGCATGAAATACATCACATTTAAAAACCAAGATAAAATGCCTATGCTGGGCTTGGGAACTTGGAAATCCGGACCAGGTGAAGTCTATCAGGCTGTGCTCTGGGCAATTGAAGCTGGTTACAGGCATATTGATTGTGCAGCCATCTATCAAAATGAAAAAGAGGTGGGAGATGCTTTACAAAAAGCCTTTGAAGAGGGAATTGTCAAAAGAGAAGAGCTTTGGATTACTTCTAAGCTTTGGAACAATGCCCATGAGTTGGATAAAGTTGAAGGAGGTATTCAGCAGACTTTGGCAGACTTGCAGTTGGATTATTTGGACCTTTACCTAATCCATTGGCCGATTTCTTTAAAGGATGGGGTAACCTTTCCGGGTACTGGAGAAGATTTTCTTGATTACAAAACCGTTCCCCTTTCAGAAACTTGGAAAGGAATGGAGGCACTAAAAGAAAAAGGCTTGACAAAGCATATAGGGGTGTCCAATTTTAATATTGCAAAGCTAAAAGAAGTTCAACTCAATTGCAGTATTGCACCTGAAATGAATCAGATAGAGCTGCATCCGTATTTACCCCAAAATGGACTGGTGGATTATTGCAAGCAAAATGGGATAAATGTTACGGCCTATTCTCCTTTAGGCTCGGCTGACAGACCAAAAGCCAGACAAAAAGATAGCGACCCTATTTTAATGGAGCATAAAGTTTTCAAAGACTTGGCTGAAAAGCATGCTTGTTCAGTCGCACAAATTCTTATCGCTTGGTCATTGCATAGAGACATCGCAGTTATTCCAAAGTCAGCAAATAAAGAAAGAATTGCCGCAAACCTTAAATCTAAGGACATTGAGCTTTCGGCAGATGACTTAAAGAAGATCGATTCAATTGAAGGGCACCATAGATACATTGATGGCACGTTCTTCACAGAGGTTCCCGGTAGTCCTTTTGAGCAATCGGATCTTTGGGAGGGTTAATAAACTACTCGTTTTATTGTATTAAATAAAAAAAAGGGTGTTTTAATTATAATGAACTTCAATATGGGCGGGTAGAGCAGGATCCGCCCATTTAATTTCCGGAATAGCCAAAACTGATTAATGTGTATTTTTAAAGTATTTGAAAAATTAGCCTATACTTATTCAAAAAAATTAACAAACCACTACTAAAACACATAAATTTTCAATTTGAATAAAAATGTTTTAATTTTGTGGCTAGTTCAGAACTAACTTGTAAATACAAAGGTTAGGTTTGATTATTTATCAATATGCAATTGCTTGTTTAAGCCGGCTTCTTACATGAATTTCCAATTTTATAAGTGCCAAGCAAATCAGTTGACTAGAGGTGTTTGGGAATTAAGGGGGTGAACTATTTGTTTTGTTCAATTAGGGATTACAGCAATTTTATCTTAACTTAAAAAATAGGAGTGAATGATAATTACAATTCATGTTGGCACTATTCCATAGATTAGTTCAAGTACACATCAATGCGGGAAAATTTATACGCCCGAAAAATAGTATATAAAAGTTGGGGATTTTGATAGTCATATTTTAGAACAATAGATAAAATGAAATCAGCACATATTTTATTGGTAGAAGACAATGAAGGTGATATTTTTTTAACACTTGAAGCTTTAAAAGAAAGTGAAATAGAAAACAAAGTAAGTATAGCACGTGATGGACAGGAGGCCTTGGATTTTATTTTTAAAACCAATGGTTTTGAGCAACAAACTACCCCTGATTTAATTATCCTTGATGTAAACCTTCCTAAAAAAAGTGGGCATGAGGTATTGCTTGAACTAAAGCAACACGATAACTACAAAAAAATCCCTGTCGTTATTCTGTCAACTTCCAGCTCTAAAAAAGATATTGATTTATCGTATCAGAATTATGCAAATTGCTACATTACCAAACCTGCGGAGGTTGCTGATTTTCTAAAGACAATTGCATCTATACAAAATTATTGGTTTGAAACCGCTTCTTTACCTGTTAATTGACCTGCCTGAAAATTTCAATTCAAGGATACAACTTGCTCTTTTTTATCTTGTATTAGTAATAAAATTACAGCATTCTTATTTGTTAAATGCATTGATTTGGGTATATTCTATCCGGAAAAAATTGGATAAGAATGTATACACCTTTTACACAGCCATCCGGTCGGATGGGCTTTTTATTTATTGTATTAATTGTTAGTACAATTTTCGGTTGTACAAGTAGCAGCGCTGTAAAAAAAGAGCAGAGTGAACCAACCCAACCCAATATTGTAATCATTTTTACAGATGACCAAGGCTATGAAGATGTAGGGGTTTTTGGTGCGAAAAATATCAAGACACCCAACTTGGACCTTATGGCCAAAAATGGTGTTCAGTTTACAAACTTTCATGTATCCAATGCAGTTTGTTCTGCATCAAGGGCCTCAATTCTTACAGGGTGTTACTCCAATCGCCTTGGTATTTTTGGAGCCCTCTCTGATCGCAGTAAACACGGTTTATCACCGGAGGAGACAACTATTGCTGAGTTGCTGAAACCCAAAGGCTATGCAACCGGAATTGTAGGCAAGTGGCATTTGGGACATCTTGAACCATTTTTACCGACCAAACAAGGTTTTGATGAGTTTTTTGGGCTTCCTTATTCCAATGATATGTGGCCTTATCACCCTGAAAGACCGGATGATTACCCTCCGCTTCCCTTGTATCAAAATGAAACGATTATTGATACATTAACTGAGCAGAGCATGCTAACAACTTGGTATACAGAAAAGGCTGTTGATTTTATTGACAGAAATAGCCATCAACCATTTTTTCTTTATTTGGCTCACAATATGCCTCATGTACCCTTATTTGTGTCTGAAAAATTTAAAGGGAAGTCCGAGGCGGGCATTTATGGAGATGTAATCATGGAAATTGACTGGTCAGTAGGACAGGTATTAGAAGCATTAAAGAATAATGGTCTGGAAGAAAACACCTTGGTCATCTTTACTTCGGACAATGGCCCTTGGCTTTCTTATGGAACTCATGCAGGTAGTACCGGTATTTTCAAAGAGGGAAAAGGTACTTCTTGGGAGGGAGGTATACGTGTTCCGGCCATAATGCAATGGAAAGGAAAAATTCCTAAAGGGCAAGTTCAAGATAAAATAGCAATGACCATAGACCTATTACCTACCATTGCTCATATTACCGGAGCGCCTTTGCCTGAGAAAACCATTGATGGAAAAAATATTTGGCCATTAATTAGTATGGAAGAGGGAGCTGAATCTCCTCAGGAAGCCTATTATATTTATTATAACAAAAACGAATTGCAAGCAGTTATTTCAGGTAAATGGAAGCTGTATTTTCCACATAGGTATCGTACGCTTCCGGATGATTATGTAAAGCCTTCCAATGGAATACCTGTAAAATATGAGATGTTAACATTGGAAGAAATGGAGCTGTATGATTTAGAGAAGGATCCATCAGAGCGTTATAATATTATTGAAGACAATGATGAGGTGGTAAAGAAGTTGCAGGCATTGGCTGAAAAAGCAAGGGAGGATATGGGAGACGCATTGCAGCAAAGAGTGGGGCAAAATGTTCGCTTGGCAAAGAGATTTGATGCTTTTAAGTGAAATTCATCAATTGATTCTTTAATCTTGGTAGCAAAGATAAGGATTGCATGATTAACGGATCATAAGCTTTTTATTTTAGGCATAGACCTTGCGGTCAGGTATCTGGAATTTTTGTTAAAAAGATTAAATTTAAGGTTTATGAATGCAAAAGCAGAATACAGTCTATTTGATGATGTAAATAAAGTTGTAGATCATGCAGCCAGCCATATGGACATACACCCCGGCTTGCTGGAGCAGATAAAATTATGCAATAGCATTTATAAATTTAATTTTCCGCTAAGGAATGGTGATGGAACCTATCAAGTTATAGAAGGGTACAGGGTGCAGCATTCACATCACAAATTGCCTGTAAAGGGTGGTATCCGGTATAGCAGTTTTGTGAATGAAGAAGAAGTCAAAGGACTTGCAGCATTGATGACCTATAAATGTGCCTTGGTAAATATTCCTTATGGTGGTGCCAAGGGTGGTGTAAGGATAGATCATAAGAAGTATACACGTGACCAATTGGAGAAAATAACAAGAAGGTATACTTCTGAATTGATTAAAAAGAAGTTCATCGGCCCGGCCATAGATGTTCCTGCTCCGGATTATGGCACAAGTAGTCAAGAGATGGCTTGGATAGTAGATACTTTTGAGGCTTTTAACCCTGAAGTGATCAATGCCAAGGGTTGTGTTACCGGTAAACCCCTCTCTCAGCATGGTATTGAGGGTAGAACAGAAGCCACGGGTATGGGAGTATACATTGGGATTCGAGAGGCTGTAAGTGTCAGAGAGGATATGGATGAACTGGGATTAAAAGTTGGCTTGAAAGGAAAAACAGTTGTCTTGCAGGGCTTGGGTAATGTAGGTTTTTATTCTGCCAAATACCTTTCAGAAGCCGGAGCGAAGATTATTGGAATAGCAGAATATAATGGTGGACTTTGGGATGAAAATGGCATAGATATCGATGAAATTAAAGCCTATCAACTAGAAAATAAAAGTTTTAAGGGCTATGAAAAAGGTGAATTTATTGAGAATGCCAATTCTCTGTTAACCAAACCTTGTGATATTTTGATCCCTGCAGCTTTGGAAAATCAAATCACTTCAGAAAATGCCCATGACATTCAAGCGAAACTTATCGCTGAGGCTGCGAATGGGCCCGTAACACAAGAAGCCAATACCATACTACTGGAGAAGGGAATCATGATTATTCCAGATATGTACCTCAATGCAGGAGGGGTAACTGTCTCTTATTTTGAGTGGTTGAAAAACCTTTCAAGGGTATCTTTCGGGAAATTAGAGAAAAGATACGACATGAAAAAATATGATGAACTACTAGAAGGCATTGAAAAGGCTACAGGAGATTCATTTAGTGATGAGCAGAAAAGGGTTATAATCAAAGGGGCAAGTGAGAGGGATTTGGTTAACTCCGGGCTTGAAGAAACAATGGTAACTGCTTATCACCATATGAACAGTGTGCGTAAGGAAAAAGGCATTAAAGACCTGAGAACAGCCGGATTTATTGTAGCGCTCGAAAGAATAGCTATTTCTTATACCGACCTAGGTATTTTTCCTTAAGTACAATTCGATTCGGAAATTGGAATGCTAGCACTAAGGGGCAAGGCCATAAGTTGACGCTTTAAATAAACCCTCATATTCTTTAGGGGATAATTCATAAAAAATGGGGCCCGGATTAAAATAATCCGAGCCCCATTCCATTTTAAATAGATGCAAGCTTTTCAAGGCTCGAATGGCGTAATTAGCTGAAGATTTTTCAGTAATTGCCTATGGCTTATCCTTAAACCATTAATTTTTGGCAGCTTTCAATTGATTCAACACCTTTTTAAGCATTTCTGTATCGTCTTTATAAGGGCTTAGGTCAAATATTTTCACACTTTTAAAATCAATAGGATGGCTTTCACTTTGTAGGGAAATATAGCCCTCAGAAATTAGCTGGCCATCTTTCAAGACTTCAGGGTTATGGTTGCTTACATTGCCGCCTCCCATTTGAGGTTGTAAGTAGGTCAGCACAGTGTCTTGTTCTATGATGTGATGAATAATTGAATCACCTAAAACCAAAAAGTCGGCGGTAACCCACTGGTCACCATGGTAGGTTTTTGAGGAGGAGCTGACGCAATGTGGAGTAAAAAGCTCACCATCCATTACCACATTGGTTCCGGGTGTACATAAATTACTGGTGGTTCTGGGATTTTCGCCATCTCCTCCTAGAAGTTGGCCTTCTATGGAGATAGGGAAGTCTTGGTCTTTCAGCATGGTTTCCGGATCTTGGCCGTGGAGCATTACACCGGAATTTCTCAAGGCCCATCCTTCGCCTCCCGGGGCTTGTTCTCCAACAAATCTGTATTCAACCCTATACAGGTAGTATGAAAAAGGCTCATCATAAAAGATATGTCCATACTGTCGGTCAAAGTCTTCATAACCATCATACCTTACTTTTAGTAGGCCATCTTCTACAGAAAAGGTATTTGCATAATTCTCGTCAAGTTCATGTTTGGCTATTTTAATACGCCAATTGTCCATGTCTTTGCCATTAAATAAAGTGCGCCATCCGTCTTCAATATTTACAGATTCACTTTTGTTGTGGCCTGAACAAGAAGCCAGCAAAGTGGCCAGTAGGATCATTAAAGGAATGACTTTTTGTAGTTGTGTTTTCATCAGGTTATCGGAGTATATTGTTTTTTAATTTCTTGCTAATTGCAATTTTAGCACTTGAGCTTGATTGCTACCCATTGGTAATGTCTTGGGATTTATCAAACCATAAAATGCCTGCTCTTCTTCCTCGAAGTTAAGCAGAAAGAGTATGTTAAAGGGCAGTTCTATGGGATTTGCCCAACCGGTCTCGTTATTGTAAACTTGCAATTGTTTGCCGGGAATCTTTTTTCCGGGGCTTGGTTCCTCCTTTAATAAGCCGTCTATATAAACTACTGCAAAACCATTTTTAAGGGCAAAAAGATTGGTGATTTCACCTTCTACCAATACTGAACCATCATTGCCCAGCGGGAGTTCCTGACCTTTAATTTGTATAAAGTCTTCTGAATCTAATGGGACACTGTTAACCCATGTGCCATTATTTGCCAGATCATATTTGCTGACAAGGGGCTCTTTATTGAAAACAAAGTATAGCGAATTGCCTGAAATACTAATTAATGCTGTTGGTGGTTCGAAATGCAGACTCTCTTGGTATTGGCTTTCGGGGGAAAGTTTTAGAAAAGGAGTCGCTTCTCCGGTGCTAGGGTTTAATTTTTCCAATAAATAATTGTCTCTGTAATAACCTAAATCATAAGGGCTTTTATTGTTTCTTCCGGGGTGAAATAACAATAATTCATCTTTATAAATATTAATCGCATTTTGATTTCTTTTGAGGTCAAGCGATCCATTAGGGAAGGGCATATTAGCCTTTTTTATCAGGTTCAATTGCTCATCAAGTAAGCCAATTTCACCCCTAATAGATTTGGCGAGAATATTTCCATTTTCTATTATTTTCAAGCCATTTACATAATACAAACCACTATCACCGCTAATAGGGATTTTGTTGTTTGCCAAAACATTTCCGGAACTGTCAAACTTCAGGTACTCTCCATTTTGGTAATTGTATATTAGACCGGTGTGGTGCGCATAAGTACCTGCATGAATATCACCAGTAAATGGAATTTTTAAGGTATCTAAAACCACCAATTCATATTGGCCGCTGTTACGCTGAAATTGATTGCATGAGCCGCTTAAAAGGGCAATGACTAAAATAGTAAATAGGTAGGTTTTAACTTTCATCCTGAAATTTAAGGGCAATTTTCAGCCTTTTCAAGTTTTTTGTTTAAAGTAATTTTTAAAATTCACCAAAAATATAGACTTTACCTCTATCTTCAAATTTATGTTTCTACAAAAAGACCTTTCTATTGTCTTTAGCTTTGCTTAGTAAAATAAGTTTGAAATTTAATCAATCAATTAACAATTAATAATGAATAACCAAAGAAGACGTTTTATTAAATCTAGTGCTTTGGGTGCGGCAGGTGTATCCTTAATACCTTCGTTTGTCCTCGGAAATCAAACCGGACATGTGGCACCAAGTGAAAAAGTGAATCTGGCCTGCTGTGGAATTGGTCACAGGGGAGGAGAGGTTGTCAAATCTTTATATGCCACAGGTTTGGCAAATGTTGTTGCGCTATGTGATGTGGACATGGGTGCTGAGCATACTTTAGAGGTAATGAAAATGTTTCCGAATGTGCCTAGGTTTAAGGATTTTAGGGAGATGTTTGATAAGATGGGCAAAGATATAGAAGCTGTTTCTGTTGGGACACCGGATTTTTCTCATTTTCCGATTACCATGTTGGCCATGTCTATGGGAGTTCATGTTTACGTGGAAAAACCAATGGCCAGGACTTTTAATGAAGTCCAACTGATGATGGATGGTGCGAATAAATACAATGTAGTTACCCAAATGGGTAATCAAGGTCACTCAGAAGCTAATTATTTCCAGTTCAAAGCTTGGAAGGAAGCAGGGATAATCAAGGATGTTACTGCCATGACTGCCCATATGAATGGCCGAAGAAGATGGCACGGTTGGGATCCAAAAATCTTTTCATTTCCTGCCGAACAACCCATGCCATCGACCATGGATTGGGATACTTGGTTGGGAACCTCCCATCATCATGATTATCATCAAGACTTGGTCAATGGACAGTGGAGATGTTGGTATGACTTTGGTATGGGAGCTTTAGGAGACTGGGGAGCACATATCATGGATACTGCCCACGAATTTTTGGAGTTGGGTTTACCTGAGGAAGTTGTTCCATTGAGATTGGATGATCATAATACCTTCTTTTTCCCAATGGAATCAACACTGGAATTTAAATTCCCCAAAAGGGGTAATATGCCGGCGATGACCATTACCTGGTATGATGGCCAGAATAATATCCCTCCGGTACCTGCCGGTTATGGAGTTTCTGAACTTGATCCAAATATTCCACCACCAAGTAATGGACAGTTGCAGCCTGCAAAACTGAATCCAGGAAAAATTATTTATGGTGGAGAGCTTACTTTCAAAGGCGGATCACATGGAAGTACCCTTTCCATTATACCAGAGGAGAAGGCAAAAGATATGGCAGGCCAATTACCTGAAGTTCCGGAAAGCCCTTCCAATCACTTTGCCAATTTCTTGAAAGCTTGTAAAGGTGAAGAGAAAGCAAGGTCTTCCTTTGATATTGCAGGTCCTTTGAGTCAGGTGTTTTCTTTGGGCGTGCTATCACAAAGACTAGGTGCCAAATTGGAATTTGATAGGGAAACCAAGCAAGTCACCAATCATGCCTTGGCCAATGAGTTGTTGTCAGGTGTTTCTCCTAGAAAAGGATGGGAAGAGTTTTATAAACTTTAAAAGCTATTTTAAGCAAGAGATTCTTTGAAAAGAATTTTAACTTTTAAATTTGATTCTGGTAAGAAAGCAATTTAATTGCTGCTTATCAGAATCATTTTTTTTTGCAATGATAGAAGAAATCTCTCGAGTGGACGCAAAGCGTATTGCCATGAACCAATGTTAAAGTAAAAATAACATCACAATGTCTAAGTTATTAAACCAAGTCAAAAATTATATCGGAATGCCGGAGGGCTATTCATTTATTTTATTTGGAATCGCCTCCATGCTTATTATAGTCCTACTATTGGGGTTTTCCGGCCGACAATCTTCATTGGTAAAAAAACCAAATGTTGTGATCATTTTTGCAGATGATATGGGATATGGGGATATTCAATCTTTAAATCCCTTGTCCAGGATAAAAACACCGGCAATTGATGAGCTTGTAAATTCAGGGATTTCATTTGAAAATGCCCATGCCAGCGCCTCTGTATGTACCCCTTCAAGGTATGGCCTGCTAACCGGAAGGTATGCATTTAGAACACCGGCAGCCGCAGGTGGGATTGGTGGTTTTACACCTTCTGTTATAGAAAAGGAAAGGCTTACCATTGCTAGTATTTTAAAAAATGCCGGCTATAATACAGCCATTACCGGCAAATGGCATTTAGGCTTAAATTGGGCTACCAAAGATCAAAATATAGCCCAAAGAGATGCTTCAACGGGTTATTCAAATGTAGATTATTCTTCTCCGGTAAAATCCGGGCCAAATGATTTTGGTTTTGATTATTCTTATATTCATCCGGCCTCTTTAGATATCCCTCCTTATGTTTTTCTTGAAAATGGTCAGGTGGTGGACCCCAATATTATCTTGACAACAGCTGTTTATCCCATAAGAAAAGCAAACACTGAATTTTCTTGGGACAAAAAACACAGTGATGACAGAGCGGTTTATTGGGAAAAAGGTGTTTGGTGGAGGTTGGGAGAGATGTCTGCAACTTTTAGGGTAGAAGATTGTCTGGAGACCATTGTAGCACAGGGAGAAAAATTTATTGGAAAACAAAGTGCAGAGAAGCCGTTTTTTCTATATATGCCATTGACCGGCCCCCATACCCCTTGGCTACCCTCTGAAGAAAACAAAGGTAAATCGGGTGCAGGATTGTATGGTGATTTTGTTATGGATATTGATCAGGTTGTCGCCAGAATTAAGTCAAAATTGAAAGCTGAAGGTTTATTGGACAATACCCTAATTATTTTTAGTAGTGACAATGGAGCCTATTGGCCGGAGGAGGAAATTCTTTTGCATGGGCATGATTCCAATAAAGGGAGTAGGGGGCAAAAAGGTGATGTGTGGAACGGTGGTCACAGAGTTCCTTTGGTGATTTCTTGGCCCAATGGCATCAAAAAGAGCAATACCTATAAAGGCTTGGTTAGCCTAACCGACATTTATGCAACCTTGGCAAGTTTAACCGGTGAAAAGATACCGGCAGGCGAGGGTATTGACAGTAAAGATTTTGGACCGGTTTTGACGGGGGACATGTCTTTTACCAGCCGAAATAATATGGTACACCATTCATCTGCAGGAATGTTTGCCATTCGTGAAGGCGATTGGAAATACATCGATGGCCTAGGCTCGGGAGGCTTCACTTACCCGGTTCGATTAAATCCCGATGACAAAGGGCCCGTAGGCCAATTGTACCAATTGAATAAAGATCCGTTGGAAAGCACCAACTTATTTGAAGCATTCCCGGAGAAGATTGATCGGATGAAGCAAAAATTGGAAGAAATTAAAAGTGCAGGGGAGTAGGTTTATTCCTGCTCTTGTTCAAAGACAAAAACTCCCTTTTTATTGGCCACAATGATGTCCAGGAGGCCATGGCCAAAAAAGTCTGCTACAGTTACTTGTACTCCCACGCCTGAATCCCGGTCGATGGTATGCTTTATCCACTTGGATTGTGTGCCGGGCTGAAACTCAAACCAAGCCAGTACCGGTGGTTCATTGCCTCCCGGGTCTTTTCCCATATGGGCATAATACCGCTTGCCGGTCACCAGATCCAAATGCCCATCCCTGTTGATGTCTACCAATTCCAAGGCATGGGTTTGGGAAAAGCTATCGTCAATTAAATGTGTTTTCCATGCATCGCTTTGGTCTTGTTCATGCCACCAAATACCAAGTTCGTGTGCAGCAGAAGATAGTATTTCAGGTTTTTGGTCACCATTAATATCATGGGCAAACATTTGCGCCGAGGGCTCTCCAAAATTAGCAGGTTGAAATTTCCAGGGACCCTTTGTGGGATCCTCGGGGGATTTCCACCATCCTTCAGTAATGATAAGATCCTTGTGCCCATCCAGGTCGATATCCCCCATGCCTAAACCATGCGCGTAGCGGGCGGTGCCGGGGCTTTCTTTATCACTAATCGTAAATTTATCCCAAGTTAAATTGTTAGGCCTTGAAGGGGCACGGTACCAAACCATTTCACCGGTTTCTGGAATGCTACCTACCAAATCCATTCTGCCATCTTTGTCCACATCGTAAAAACCTGCAGACTCATTGCCTAATGCCGGGCAAATGGTGTGGATTTCCCATAAACCGGCTTGGTTTTTAGGGTTTTCAAACCATAGCACAGCTTCTCCCGGAAATCCTATCCTTACAAAGTCTACCCAGCCATCCATGTTCACATCCATGCCATGACTAATGAATGCATTACTATACCCTTTATCGTATTCAAATATTTTAGGTTCTTCTAATTCATGAGGCTTCCATTTTGGTGCCTCAAACCAATAAGCTCCTGCCATAACATCCATTAGGCCGTCCTGATTAACATCTCCAATGGCGGCACCTTCTGCAAGAAATTGGGTACTCAACACATGTTTTTTGAAAGTAATGGGTGAGGAGCTTTGAGAAAGGGCCGGGCGGATGCCTGCAATTAAAACTAAGGCAAATAGAAAGGGTTGAATTGGCTGGAACATTTTAGCGAAGATTTAGTAAATAGGTCATTAAACCATTGAATTGTGATTGATCAAATGTGCTTCCAAAATGATCAGGCATTAGGGTAAGGGTAGAGGGTGTTTGTTTTTTTATGTCTTTTTTGGGAATTGTAAACTCATTTCCGGATTGGTCTGCCATTACCAGCACTTGCCCATCTTCTCGTCGAAACAAGCCGGATTTGGTTTGCCCGTCTTTTAGGTGGATGGTGTAAGTACGGAAGTTTTCTGAGATATTTCTATTTGGATCCAATACCTTTGTGGCCAAAGCTTCCACACCCCAATTGCCCACACCGTCTAATTGAGGCCCGATCATTCCTCCTTTTTCACCTACTCGATGACATATGCCGCAATTCTCTTCAAAAAGCGCCTTCCCGGCAACCAACTGTTCAGGATCATTTTTAAAAGCTTCGGTTCGCTGAACGATTAAGGCTTGTTTTTCATCGCTGATTGGAGGTAAATTCATGGTTAATTCCTCATAAGTTGATTTCTGTGCTTCATTGGCTCCAGACAGAAACCTTTCTTCCACTTGTCGTGCTTTGAGTACCCTTGCCGGTGCATGTCCTTCTTTTATTAATTTTAAGAGCCGACTTTTCCCTTTTACTGAAGTTGAAAGTTGTGCGGCAATATGTTCCTGCAATTCCATTGGGGTATTCTTCAAGCCATTTCCTAAGGCGTCCAAAGCTCGATCAGAAGTGGATTTCCCTATTGCTTCTACTATTATTTTCCGGAAACCTATACTACTATTGCCATTTCTTAACCACTTTTTAAGGAAATCAATTTGAGTTTTTGGGTCAATTTCCATTAAAGCATTTACACTTAATTCTCTCAGGTCTGTTGCTGTCTCGGAATCGTTAATCAATGCTATAATTGGTGGAATGTTTTCATGACTTTTTAACTGACCGGAAAGTTGAATGGCGTATTTTAATGCCTCCATATCCTGTTCAGTTTTATTGGCTTTATCAGAAGTGTTTGCTTTAATAACCGCATGACTAATTTGTGAATTCCATGTATTGAGTATTGCGGGAAAAGTCATTCCTTGCTGTCTTGCCCCATTATTTAAAGCCATTGCTTTTTTGAAAGTAGGAATATTGGGCATTGTAGTTTTTGCCAGCTCAATAATACCTGCCATCTTAGATGCAGGAAGGGTTCTGGCTATAGCAGTTAAATAGGCGAGAAACTTTTCTTCTGAAACCTTGGTGTTACTTAAGTATTCCATTAAAAATTCTCCGGCTTTTTTGGATCTTGTGTCTGAAAAAATCAAAGCCACCAACTCTTTTTCATCCTCGGACCAATTTTTTGCAGCCATTGCAGTTAAAATTTCAGGATTTTGGGCATGTTGAAAAAGTGCATATTTTAAGGCATAAATTAAATGGCTGTCTTCCTCTTTGGTTTTTAGTAGGGTTTGTAAGATGGGGGAAACCATATCCATACCATGATGTCTAATTAACGTTTCAGCGGCAACTCTCCTCACATGGGCACTTTCGTCTGACAAGCCATTTTTAACCCAATCAAATTTCTGCTGGTTAAAGCTTTGGAATTCACTTAAAATCCGAAATGCGTGAACTCGAACGAGTTCCTTTTCACTAGTCAGTGCGGTTTTTAAGCTTTGATCTGTTAATGCATCTAATCTAAATAAAGCCCATAAAACCTGAACGTTTTGAATGTCCAGCATTCCCCCGTTCGCTACAAGCTTTTTTAAAACAGGGATAGCAGAGGTTGAAAATCTATCTACAATCTCATCTGTTGCCATTATTCTAGTTTGTAAGATCGGATCCCCTAATTTTTCTATGAGAAAGTCTAGATTAACTGCCGACCAATCGATCGGTGATTTTTGGGATCCATTATAGGTGATTTTCCAAATTCTACCGCTATTCCTATCCCTTTCAGGATGATCTAAGGGTACCTCATAATGGCCTATAATACTATTGTAAAAATCGGCAATATACATGGCCCCATCAGGTCCGATCTTTATATCTACAGGCCTAAACCAGGGATCTTTGCTCACCAAAAAATCTGCTTTTCTGCTGGCTTTTGGGGTTGATCCGTTAAATGCCATGGTGCTTCTACTGATCCTGCAGGTAACCACATCACCGGAGTAAAAGCTGTTTTGGTATTCTTCCGGAAATTGATTGTCAGTATAATATACAAGGCCGGACAAGGCAGTGGAGTTAAGTCCATAATCCATCATGGTGGGCGCATGTCCCATATTTGGCTCCATTTTACCCCACTGGGTGTAGTTACCATTCCATATGATTTGATAAATGGGCAGGGTATGACAATCAGCGGAATAATGGTAACCCCATTTGTCCAGGTCTGACCCGAAAGGGTTGATTCTTCCATCACTTGTTTTTTCCACATGCTGGCCATCCATTGTGAAGCGAAAGGTGTTACCGGAGGTCATTGTAATGGAATTGCCATCTTTTCCTGACACAGTTGAGACATTGCTATAACCATGGGAGGCATGAATCCATCCATCCAAGCCTCTGAAAAGATTGTTGATCATACCATGGGTATCTTTGGTCTCGAAAGGTCCTAGTAGGATCTCTCTTTTGTCTGCGACATCGTCCCCATTGGTATCATAAAATCGATAGATATTGGGTATACTAAAAGCGATGGCCCCGTCTTTTACAGGTTGAATTCCTATGGGGATGTTTAGGTCATTGGCAAAATCGGTTATTTTATCTGCTTTTCCGTCCTGATCAGTATCTTCCAATATGCTTATTCGGTCTGTACCTAAGCCAGGGCCGGCTTTGATCGGATACTCCGAGGATTGTGTTACCCATAACCTGCCTTTTTCATCAAATGCCATATTGATTGGCTTGGTGATTTCCGGCTCGGAAGCAAAAAGAGTAACCTCAAAGCCCGGGGGTAAGGAGAAATCCTTTAGCTCTTCAGCAGGACTTTGGAAGGAAGTGGTCCTGACATGTTCCGCATAAATAGGATCCGGCTTTTCATCTATATAGGCTGTGGGGTCTTGTAACCTTTTGTTTGCTTCAGAGCCTTCGTTCTCTCTTTTACAAGAAAGCAGAGAAAGTGCAATTAGGCAATGGATTAATTGGGGGCTTTTCATTAATTGGGAGGAAATAGTTAATAATTATCCACGTTAACTTAATGTTTATTCCCTAAAAAATCAATGTATTATTGGTGTGATTATATGAATGGTGAAATTTTTATTCAAAATTAAAGGGCAAAATAAAATATTAATGCCCTTGTAGGATGTTTTGCAAATTATAAAAATTAAAGACTATATTCGCTATTGTATTGTTTAGTAGTGAATTATTAGTTTTTGTCCTTTAGGGTTTTTAATAGGCCCAAGCCGGAGCTAAAAAAGATAAAACCCAAAACCAGACATACGGTAATTATTTTCCAATCACCTTCTTCAGGCACTAAAAATAAGTAGGCGCCATAAATTAATGCCCCTAATCCCAATATAGATAAAAAGGGACCAAATATTTTTTTGAAGTTCATAATGCTTTTTTATCAAGCTTTGAGGCAAATATATTGCCAAAATTCAGTAAAGAATGAGAAAAGACCATTTACTGGTAGTGTCAGAGGCAAAGGGGGGATTATTTTTTTTGTAAAAGCGGATAATCTGTAATTTTTATTTAATTTTATACTGCATAATTCGGTTTTCCTGCTCAATTGAGGTACAAAAAAAAACGCATTTTCCGAAACTCTCGAAAAATGCGTTTATTCAATGATTAATGCTTTTACCTGAAACAATTGAGCGCTTATTGATTGATCTAAAAATCGGTATCTGCTTTTTCCAATTTTAACCTTTCAATCCATATATTTCGGAAAAGGACTTCGTGACCTTCGGCTTGAAGTTTAATTCCTCCGGGTCGGTTTGTAATCCCTTCACCACCGTTTCTTCCACCATCCAATCCGGAGTTGGGGCCACCCCAAACTTTTTGGATAGAGACATTTTCATGGATTTTTTCACCATTAAAATAAATGGTGGTCATCGCTTTTTCGGTCAGTTTACCATGTTCATCAAATCTTGCAGCCCTAAATTGAATATCATAAGCATTCCATTTACGAAGCCCATTGTACACCTCATAGGGAGCAGCTTTTTCATTAATTATGGCTGCCATTCCATGCGTAGTACTGTCTCCATCGAGAATTTGAATTTCGTAGCGATTCTGTAAATAAACCCCACTATTTCCACCCTCATTTTTTATTAAGAATTCCACATGAAGTCTAAAATCTGTGTATTTCTTTTTTGTAACAATATCTGCAGCTCCATATTTACCTCCAGCAGCAGCGGGATCATTGGCACTTACTGCTTGGCCCTTCTCTATAGGATCATCTACAATTTCCCATTTAATGGGAAGTGATGCAGCAATTCTTGGTCCTTCCCAATAGGTCCAGTTTTTTTTTAGTGAGCCTTTTTTCCCATTAAACAATTGATCAGCCCCTTTAGGAGCTTCAGTGCCCACACCAATTTGCGCCAATAGTGGGATTTGAAACAAAAGGCTTAAAAGGATTAAGGTTAGGGTTTTGTTATTGTTGTGTAAATTCATAATCACATGATGAAAATAGTGTAAGACAATGTATAAATGTGCCTTTTGTTATTGGTGAACGTCTCTTAATAAGTCATTGATGGTTTTGACAGGGTTAAAAGTGATCAATGGTACCACAACAAATATTGAATTCCAATTGGCCATGGAGCCGTTCCATAGGCCGGGAAGCTCTTGGGCTTTAAGATCTCTTCCACTTTTGGATTTTTGTGTGATAAATCCGGTTTTAGGATCCCTGTATTTCATCAGGTCAAAGGCTTTGCCCTGATAATCACGGATACCACAAACCAAATCGGTGGGGTTAAAATGAGTAGAAGATTTGAAGTGAGCTTCTTGTGCTTTGTCCTCCAGGTTTAACTGGGCAGTTTCTCCTATTTGAAGGGATAAACTTCCATCGGTATCTTTTACCCAAAAAGGGCCGCCTCCGGGTTCACCTGTATTCTCTACCATGCCGCAAACGCGCATTGGTCGGTTAAGCTTTACCTTCAAATAAGCCGCTTTTTCTTCCAGGATCTTTGAATCATAAGTGGGAGCTAATTTTCCTCCAATTACACTTGTAAATACCTCTTCAGCCTGAGTAACTGAGGAATCGGTGATGGCTTCATCCAGTTGATTTAAGGCTGCAAAAGTTTTGTCTTGAGCAGCTATAAGTAAACCTCCAATTGCTTGTTTGTAATCGGTTGTGGTTTCCTTTAACCTATCCGGAACAACATTGTCTATGTTTTTTATAAACACAAGGTCGGCTTCAATTTCATTCAAGTTTTCCAACAAGGCACCATGACCTGCAGGTCTAAATAATGGCTCTCCATTGTCTTCTAGGAAGGGCTGGTTTTCAAGATCCACAGCAATGGTGTTAGTAGATTTCTTTTGTTGCGAAAAGCTTATTTCAAACTTCACTCCAAAAGTACTTTCCATTTTAGGCTGTACTTCTGCCACTTTTTCCTCAAACCTTTTTTGATGTTCAGGGGAGACTGTAAAATGAAGCCTTACCGTGTTGTTTTTTCCAACACCATATTGTGCTCC
Organism: Cyclobacterium sp. 1_MG-2023; assembly: GCF_030546805.1. Lineage (GTDB taxonomy): Bacteria > Bacteroidota > Bacteroidia > Cytophagales > Cyclobacteriaceae > Cyclobacterium. The sequence goes on from NZ_JAUOPC010000004.1 coordinate 443,196, forward strand.
CTCTACAAAATGTTCCTCTACAGGCGTACGGCTTTCGTTAGCATACTTATGAAACTTTAACAAGCCCTTAGGTAAACTACCGTAGGAAAGGTAGTCGTCTTCAAGTAAGTGCTTTACTATAAGGGTATATTCTTTGTCTTCGATGGCTTTAGAGATACTTGAGCCAACTTTTTTTAAGCTATTGTCAAGGTCCTCATAAAAAGCAAATGAGTTGATATTTGAAATAAAAGTTTGGGTAAAGGCATCGTTTTCTAAATCATTGTCATTTTTTTCTAAAAAACTGAAAAGGTTTTTAAACATTCTACTTGCCGCACCACTGGCCGGTACAAACTTAACGATTGTTTTTTCTTTTGATTTGTCTGAATAATCCTTGATGGTTTTTTGAAGTTCAGCATCAGATAATTCCAAGATGCCATCGTTGATCTTGGCAGCATGATCGATGTCTAGAAAAGGAAATCCTTCCCTAAAGTTTTTAATTTGTTCTTCAACTATTCCCAAGGACATGCCTTGGCCTTCTATTTTTTTCTTGAGTTCGTTAGATAACATGATTTGAAAATGTGGTTATGGATTTTTTTTAGACAGTCCAATATAATAATTCATTTTATGAAAGTACCAATTATGTAGGGGAATATAAAAGGAGGTCTTGCCTCCAAGCCGTTTGCCATAATGCCATTCACAAAATTATTAGTCCTTTCAAAAGGTATGACTGGATTTTGGTTTAATTTTAAGGAAATAGCTTAAGAGCCAAAGCCTAAAGATAAGCCCATATGAACATCGGCCCTATTGATTCCATTCATAACGTTGGTAATTATAGATTGACTACCCACAAAAAATCCGCCAATTTGAAAACCTAAGCCTCCGGTAAGGCCTGAAATTTGGTGTTGCATCCAAGGTGAGTACAGTTCAAATTTACCCAAAACCAGACGGGGAGTAAGCACTAGCAGGTCTGCGGAACTCAGGTTGAAATTGCCATTTTCATTGCTCACTCTTTTTTGTCCATATAACGAAACTTGAAAGATTTTAGCAGGGCTAAATTCCGCATAGGCTGACAAAGTTCTTGGCATATTAATTCGGGCATCAGTATCATTATTGGTAATATTGAAATAGCCTGAATCTACAAGCTGCTGTTCTATTTCTTCTATACTTCCTTCCAAATTATCTGTTCTAAAGTATTCGTTTTGAGGGATGTTCATGCTGTAGTACTTGTTTCTCTGGTTGTTGCCCATGCCCATGCTTCCCAAGTTTTTTAAGGACAAGCCAAGATTTAAAAAAGCTTTATTGTCTCTTTTTAGCATATAATTAACACCTAAGTCAATGCCCAAACCTGAAGGGCTTAAGCCTCTCCATAAATCATCTTCAACGTTGAAGTCATCGTCGTTTTCTAGCCTTTCATCGTAAGAAAGATTCAGGCTTCCTTGCGCATCTGTTAATAAAACTTCATCTTCAGAATAAATAATAGTGGCATTTATATTGTCCATCCCAAGGTTGGTGTAACTTCCCGGTAGTAGTAATTTGAAATTAGCTCCAACCGAAAGGGTATGAAAATCAGTATCTAAAATTTTTCTACCCGCCAATATTCCTATTTCCATCCATCCAGTGGCATTTACTCTTTGGTTCTCAGGGATGTTTACAATGGTTTGATAGTTGTCGTTATTTGCCGATTCAATAATTGAACTACCTATTTCAGGATTGAAATCTATAATATCTGCCTTTGCTTTGATTTCTGTAGTAAGACCAAAAGACCATTTCTTAAACCTTAAGCCTACAGCAGGGCCCAATACAGAAACATCGGTTCTAAGGTTGACCGGGCCTTCAACGTCCTCAAAAATATTTTCCACAACATCAGGATTATCAATTATATCTTGGACGGATAAAACATTATTGTCAATTCCGAGGTTAAATGAAAAAAGAGAAACTTCAACCTTTTTGCTCAGATTGTTAATTTCTGCGGGATTCATCATGGCATTAATCATTCCCTTTCGCTTGCTATTTTGGACCCCATAGTAGTTCTGCTGAGCTATGGAATAATTACAGGTGACTATTAATAAAACAGTTAATAAAATTAAATTTTTCATTCTTTAAGTTTTAAAAGATTTAGCAAAAAGTTATGTCCAAAAATAAAACTTTTCTAAATATTAACCTCTTTTAAGATTAATTAGATGAGCGAAATTGAAATTAAATGCTAATTTGGATGATTATTAGTACAAATTTACCCTGAATGCGAAATATATTTTGTAGCCTTTTTATCTTTTCTTTATGCAGCTTATTATTAGTTAATAAAAGTTCAGCACAAAGTAACGGAGACATTTTGCTGTCTACCGGCATTCAGTTTTTTGCTGGGAACGATGAAGGTTTTTCATCAATGAATTACAGGGGTAATAAATCTACGAGTACCTTGGGCTTTGTTTTGACAAGAGAAAATAAAACCCTTTACTTTCTTGGTGATTTCTCGTATGGTGTACTTGCAAATACAGCCGGGGCAACCATTAATGAACTGGGGGTGAATTATAGCCACTTTACTTTTTACCACCGAAAGAAAGCGAATGACCAAGGCCTTTTTTGGGGATGGTCCAATAAAAATTCTTTCCATATTAGAAGGCATAATAATTTCAGTAATTATAACTTCCGTTATGATTATTTTAGCGCATTAGGACCTGCCGCTCGCTATGTTTTACCTTTTCAATGGAAGAATAAAACGTTCACCTGGCGAAGCATGGCTAGTTGGCAATTGATTGGCTTCCAAATAAAATCCGGCTATACTGGTGCTGAACCGGAAAATTACCAAACAGGTAACACTCTTCTCAACAATTTTTTTAACACAGTCAAACCATTTACCCCGCTTAAGGATTTGGACCTTGGCTTGTCCTCGGCACTTTATTGGAAATTGCCTACCAACAATGAGTTGGGCTTGAGGTATCAATTCAATTATGGCAAGCTTTCAGGAATAAAGAATGTTTATAGGATGGATCATTCTATTGATCTGTCACTAAAAGTCAGGCTATGGTAAGAAAAATATTTCCCTATGTAATATTTATGTTTGTAATATCCTCTTGTGACAATTGGATTTTACCGGAGGAGCCTACTACAGAACCCCTTGAGGTATTTGATAGTCTATGGGAGGACGTTAATGAACGGTATTCTTTTTTCGAACACAAAGACATAGATTGGCAGGAAATTAGAACTGAATATAGAGCAAAGGTATCCAACAATATAAGCACCATAGGCTTATTTGATGTTTTGGCGGATATGCTGTTTGAACTACGAGATGGGCATGTCAACCTGAATGCGGGCTTTGACAACAGCCGAAACTGGGAGTGGTATCAGGATTTCCCTGACAATTATGACCAAAATTTAATAGATAAAAGGTACTTAGGACGGGATTTTTGGATTAGTGGTCCTTTGAAGCATCAGTTTATAAATAATGTGCTTTACGTTAATTACAGGTCCTTTTCTCAGGATATTTCAGAAGGAAATCTTCAGATAATATTGGAAAGGGCCAGGCAGGGCAGAGGGATGATAATTGACGTAAGAAGCAATGGAGGGGGGAGTCTTGGCAATGCCTATACCCTTGCTTCAGGTTTTACTGATACTGAGGTTGTGGTGGCCAAGAAACGCGTAAAAAACGGCCCTGATTTGGACGACTTTTCTTCTTGGGAAAATATAAGCATTCCTGCCGGAGAAAATATTTACGAAGGACCTGTAGTTGTGCTGACAAACCGTAGGGCTTACAGTGCAACCACTTTTTTTGCTCAAATGATGAAGGAATTACCTCAAGTGATCCTTATTGGTGACCAAACCGGAGGAGGAGGTGGTATCCCCGTGTATGGTGAATTGCCCAATGGGTGGACTTATAGATTTTCAACCACTCAGACCGTAGACCTGGAAGGTAGACAATTGGAGGACGGGGTGTTGGTTGATATAAGCATAGACCAAAGTCCCATAAGTACATTGAGAGGAGAGGATAATATTATCACCACTGCCTTGCAAGTACTTATGGGTACCTATGATGGATAGAAGGATGCTTTTAATTCCCTTTTAAATAGGCCAATAAATCTGCCAATTCCTGCTCGCTCATGTTTTGCTCCAGGCCATTTGGCATTAGAGACAAACCGGGATTTTCTATGTTTTTGATCTGGGTTCTCAGGATGTTTTCCTCCGTACCATAGGCTGTTTTTAAGCTCAAAGAGTTTGAAGACTCTGCAGCAATTCTACCTGTGATTTGCTTGCCCTCATTTGTGGTCACGGTGATTGCCTGAAAACCGGGGTAAACTTCATAATTGGGCACAATGGTATGTAGCAGCACCGCCAATGAGGGTTGATTGCTTATACCTGATAAATCCGGTCCAACATTTCCACCTTCACCGGCAAAGGTATGGCAGGTAGCACAATTCGTCTTAAAGATTCCTTGCCCATTATCCGCTATTCCTTTTAAGTCCAGTACGGGTTTAAGATTTTCATAAACTTTCATTCTTCCACCGGATTCCAATTCTTTGAACAGGTTTTCAGCTCGCATTTTCACCTTTTCGTCTCTTGCTTTCATTAAAGATTGTCTTGTTGAAGAAGGAATTTCAGCAGGTTTGATCTTTTCATCCTCGATGGATTTTAATAATTGATCCCGCAAAATTGGCCTGGATACCAAGGTGGCAATCACTGCCCCTTTGGTTTTGGGAGTATAGGCTTTCCAGGCAGCAGGTTCCGTGAGTATTTCACCTGCCTCAGCACTATTTAGATTCCCCAAGGACTGGATGGCTGCCAGTTGAATTTCAGGAGGATTGTTTGGAGAAATCAGACTTTTCAAGGTAGCTTCAGTGTTTCCAGGAGAAAAATAACTGAGTAAGGCTGTTGCCTGAATTCGAGAGGTAAGGCTGTCTTCAGAAGATGATGCTCGATCAGCTGTTTCTTGAATAAGGGCCTGCAATTGGTCTTTGGATCTTGTATAGGAGTCCAAATAGTTTTTTTCTTTTCCTTTAAACTGCCCTCTTTCGCTTCCTTTTAATAAGCCGAGCAAAAGGGAAAAAGTTGGATTGTCCCATTCGCTATTGATTCCGGCATCTATCAAAGCTTTTAATTCTTGCGAGGGAACTGAACTGCCTATAAGTTCTCCTAATTCTGACCACATTGGCAATTGATGGTAGTTGACATCTGTTTTTTCTGCTTCTAAAATTTTTAGGAATTTGCTCTCTTGTCCATTTAAAGCAGTCATTACAGCGGCTCTTACCCAGGGGTCTGCCGCATCTTGTTGGGCGATCTTTGCTAGGTATGGTAGCCATTGCGATTTGGTGTCTGTACCAAATGCAGCAGCAGTTAGGAACCTGACCCTAGGATTGGTGTCTGTTGCCCCTTTTATTAAGCTTTCGGCCAATTGGCTTGAAATATTTTCTTTCAACCCGATGATGGCAATGACTTGTTCTTTAATTTCCGGTCCATTTTCATTATATAGGGTGGTCAATAATTTCTCATCCAAGGCATCAAAATGATGCAACAGCCAAATGGCCTTTGCTTTTCCTTCATCGATAGTGTTGGATAAAACCAATTTTGTAAGGCTATTGACTATATCTAGAGGCATCTTTTCTAAAATCAACCTAAAAGCGGTGCTTCTTTCCCATTCATCTGTAGAGGATAGGGCAGCAATCAGGATTTCATTTTCTGCCATGGAACTTATTGGAAATAAGCTCTCCACCTCAGTATATTGTACATTCTCACTGCTGATTCTATAAATCTTTCCTTTTCCCTTACCACTTACAAAGTCTAAGGCCCCTCTGGTTTCTTCAGGGACATAAGAAGGGTGATCGATTACTTTTCTGTACATATCTGCCAAATACATGGCACCTTTAGGGCCGTGAGCTAGAAATACAGGGTTAAACCAAGAGTCTGAGGAAGCAAGGAACTCCCAATCTTCATGAACCCTTTCGGAAATGAAAGTAGCCCCATTGTTTGTGATCGATTGCCTCTGAACTAGGTTTTGGGCGGGTTCACAGATAAATGCATCACCTTTGTGACTTAAGTCCAGACCGTCACTTTCAAAGATTAAAGTGCCGCAAGCAGAGGTGAAAGTACCTTGATGGGATTTGCCCATTAATTTAGGAATGTACTCAGCAGTGGTAACGCTTTTACTAATGGGATATACAAAACCTTCAGCCTCAGCTGGGGATACGTTCTCTATAGTTTTGTTAAAGAGTAAGTTCGGATTATTGTTTAATTGATCAGGCTCCATCACTATATGCTGCAAAGGGTGCCGATTGCTTGAACCGAACCTTCTACCAAAAGCATCAAAGGCCAATCCAAATTGGCTTTTCCCTCCTCGGGTCTGGAATTCCAAAGTTTCAGGGTGAAACCTTCCATCGGCACCATTAAAAGAAACTGGTTTTCTTTCCGGGTGAGAAGGAGAGTATACTTCTCCTCCATTGAGCCCGCTGGTAACATATATCCATCCGTCCAGTGCCAGGGTAGGGTGGCTGGTTCGGATTTGAGCGGTCCTATTGGCATTGAATCCGGTTAGGACAATTTCTTTAATGTCTGCCAAACCATCACCATCAGTATCTTTGAAATAATAAATATGTGGAGCGCAAGTCACAAATACCCCACCTTTCCAGGCCATGATCCCATTGGGGTAGGTCAGACCTTCTGCAAAGACAGTTCTTTGATCGTATTTCCCATCACCATCACTGTCTACTAACCTCGAAATCTTTCCAAGGGTATCTGGTTTTTTCCCATCCATTGGATCAGGATATCCTGTATTTTCCGCTACATAGAGTACTCCTTTTTCATCAAAAGTGAAGGCAGAAGGATCTGCCACCAAAGGGTCTGCCGCTATCAGGTCAATCTGTAAACCGGGTTCAAGTTGGAATGCAGCCATTGAGGCCTTTAGCTCTGCTGAGTCTTTATAGGTGTAGGCAGGAGAGTTTACGAAATTGGTTTGGGTTTTAAATTCCGGAGAGGTATCTGTTGCTACCGGTACTTTCTCTTGATTACAAGCTACAAATAATAGAAGGCATAACAAGAATGACCAATTTTTTGGAAATAAAATAGTGCTTAGCAATTTGTGGTTTTTTTTAAATTTGCGATACATGAGTGGGAGTTTATCGTATTTCTGGTGGTACGTTTCCATAAGTCCAAGGGGCACCATTAAAAGTCGGTGCTTTTTGGAAGGTTGGCATAGGTCCGGGGCTTAGGGTGGCAATAATTTTTAAACTTTTGTCAACAATTTGGTTGCCTGCAGTGATGTCTAAATTGCTATAACTAGTTAGCCTGGTTTCGTAACCTCCTCCGGTATTTTCAGAGAAAGCCTCCAGGGTAGGTACATAACCTACACAATCATTGGCCATACTTACAGGGAAGGTAAGCGGGAACTGACTTTCTTTTTTTATGCTTAGTCCTAGTTCACAGAAAAATTCTGCAGGATTACTTATAAGTACTACAGGCCCCAATTGGATGGCTTGAATTTCAACCTTATGGGTTGGCTTTTGCTTACCATAACTATCAAGCATAACCGTTTCCTTGGCAAACACCCATGCTGTCTTACCTACTTTTTCCGGACTTTGTTTGACCAATTTTAGACTTTTCTTTACCTTTTCCGGTGAGGGCATCCTTCTTTTAATTTCTATAAAATCTCTGGAGGTTGCAATAGAGAAAGTGCTACCTCTTGGGATAGACAATAGAGTTTTGACTGCTTCGGCGCCTACATTGGCGCCAACAAATCTAGCCCAATCCTCACCTGAGCGGTGTTTGTAGGGGTTGCGATTATCGACCTGGGTCACATCTCCACTAGCCCCTTGAAGAAATACCACCACGCAATCTTGGCCCATAGCCCCTTTTATGGTTTGTTCCATATAATATACCCAGTTGGCGGAAATTCCATTGGGATTGGTAGTAGAATGACAGGCAAAATTCACTATGCAACCGGTACATTTGCCATCTTCATTCCAAGCACCTATGACCCCAACCTCGGGGTCTATTGGACCGGCAACCTTTGAGATTTCCGGGTTTTGTTGCCCGGGGTGAGTGTAGGTCATTCCATTTTTCATAAAAAATCGACGATTAAACGCCACTTTTTCTTCTTTGCCACTTCCTGCTCCAACTTGTACCTCTTCAAGGTTTTCCAAAGCTTTGAGAGCAGTTTTGATAGTGATTCTTTTGGTGCTTTCCAAGTACTTAGGATCAGCACAAGAAGACTTATGATAAGCCAGCTCCTGAATAAAATCCGGTGCATGGTCATATTGTCCGGGCATTACCATGGCGGTGGGTCCTGAAGAGTGGGAGTGAGAGGCTGAAATCATAATTTCATCCTTAGCAATGGCATGTTTTGTTGCAATGCCTTCCTTGATTTCATCTACCCAAGGTTGGTATATGGCCAATGCATCAAAACCAATGACCAAAGCCTTTTTAGTACCAGTTTGGAAAGCAGAAATCCGGACTTTGCAAGGGTCATGAAAAACCTTATGATAAGCCTTGCCATAGTTTCCGGGTTTTTCCATTCCTATTTCCGGAGAAATATCTGCATCAGCAAAGGCCGCTAAAATCGGTCCTTCAGCTGAATTATTTCTAATACTATTTTTTTCCTTGGCATGCAGGCTAGCTAAGGGAAGTCCCAAGCCTGCTGAGATAATTGTTGATTGCTTTAAAAATTTTCTTCGTGATGATAAATCAACAAAAGTATTTTTTATCATAATGAATAAAATATAGGTTTCTATAGTGGTTTAAGTGTACGTTACCAAATATAGTAAAAAATCACATTTATGATACGGTAGATGGTGAATTGTTCCATCGATTTTATTTGTATTAATTTAGTAGCCAACTTTTGTAAGCTTTTTTTAATAATTCTATTGTATGAAATTCTTCTGAAAATTAGTTTTGGTAGGGAGTTACAAGTTTATTGTAGGTTTTTTCTACTAATTGTCTATAATTATATCCAATTACTGCGAGGTATAAGGTATTTATGTAACTTTCCACTGTTAACAATCACGAATAGGGTTCGCCTTTTTATTAATGGATTATGATTTCTAAACAACAGAATATTTCACTTTTCAATGATTTGCAATTAGATAAGGTTTCAATGAAAGCTTATTTTGATCGGATTGGGTACAGGGGTAAGGCGGAAATAAATTTGGAAACGGTAAAGGCACTTCATGCCCTTCATCCGGAAGCCATTCCTTTCGAAAATATAGATCCATTGGTCGGCGCCCCTGTTGAATTGTCTTTGAACCGGGTCTTTAAAAAACTGGTTGAGCAGGGTAGAGGAGGTTTTTGTTTTGAACAGAACATCCTTTTTGGTGCAGTTTTGAGGACCTTAGGTTTCAATATTGTAGGGCTTTCAGCAAGGGTCTTTTGGGAGATCGAGGAAGGAGAGATTAGACCAAGGGATCATATGTTATTGTTGTTGGATCTTAATGGTGTAAGTTATTTACTGGATGTGGGTTTTGGCTCTGCTTCATTTTCCGCCCCTTTGGTATTGAACCAAGATGGTATTCAGTATACCGAGAATAATCACTATAGAATAAGCTTGGTTGCCGAATTTTATTACCTGGAAATTTTAATCAAAGATTCTTGGAGATTGATGCATCGCTTTGGTTTAGAACACCAGATGTTGGCAGATTATGAGGTGGTCAGTTGGTATTTGTGTACCCATCCTCAATCTCTTTTTATAAAAGACCTTATGGTGGCCAAAAGTTTTTCTGAGGGAAGGTATGCGTTACATAACAATCAATTTACTGTGCACAAGAAGGAGGGTAAAAGCATTAAGCAAAAACTTCAATCAGTGGAAGAGATTATCGAAATTTTACAGGATAAATTCGCTATTAATCTTCCAGAGGGAAAAAAGTTGACATTAAAGCTCAAAGATTATATCGATTCCAAGACATAAAAAAAGTCCCTTTAAAAAGAGACTTAAAAAATTTATAGCTGTTAATTAAATTCCACAGGATTAAAAAAGAATACTACAGGAATTTTTGTTGTCAAATAAAAAATAATGGCTTAGTTTAAATACATTTGATGGTATTCGTTTTCAACTGGAATTGATTCGAAATGTAAAGTATTTTTATTGGTAAGGTTTTCAGGCATTTTGCCTACTTTCCAGTTTGCAGGTTTATGAAATCTTCCTTCGTTTTTAAATTGATCAAAAGTTTCAGGATCATCTTCAGCATCTCTAATGGCCTTAATGGTGAATAAAAGTCCTAAAGCCACTCCGAGTACTGTGTATATTAATAAGTAAGTATTCATGTGTTCCTTGGTTATGTCTAAGCTTTCAAACTTCCGAATAGATTCTTTCTAATAAATTCTTTCCTTTCTTCATTCAGAATGATTGATTAACAATTCAAATTTAAGGAAATTTTATTACAAAATTCAATTAAAAACACTTGTTTTTTTGCTTAAAATTTTGTAAATATAAAATAGTATTTTGTTGTAATATTTTTGTATTTCATACTAAAGATTTAAAGTAAGTGACTTTTGTTTTTCTTTCCGAAATCGAATTTTTAAGAAAACTGCTTCTATTTTTTGTTCTTAATGCTAATAGTTTTACCTAGGTTTTCAAGGAGAAAGCTTTATTAAGATAAGTGTGAAAACGGTGAGAATGAAGGTGTAATAGGTAGGGAAATCGGTTTTACTAGGAGATAGGGAGTGGTCTACTTTAGCTCTTTTTTGTAAGGCTATTGAAGGATGATTTGTTTCCCGATTGGATAGGGTTGTTCTTTTATTGTCAGAAAGTAAAATGGCATCAAAAGCTAGATGACTATATTATGGCCTTAAGATATAAGAACCGGGTTCTGCTTGAAAGACCAAATATTATTTTTGAGAGCTCCATGGCCCTATTGATTTATTCGATTAATAAAAATACCCTAGAATAGGTCCTTATGAAATAGGGGGCAGAAGTGGGGGACTTCAATAGGGCATGTGGAGTGGTTTCCAGATGGCCGAGTCAATAAGTTTTTTAACGATCAATGAATTTAATTAAAATGCCATCGTTTCAAATTGAGTTGTTCAATTCGACATAGGTATCTATTTGTGGATATGGATTCATTTTTTGGCAAGTGGCTATTTTAGATTTTTTTTTGTTAATTGGGCTAGGAAAATTTGCAGGGCAGTATTTGGTCGTATAAGCAAATAGGTTTAAAATCCTTTTTACCTTTTTTCAATTTTTTAATAAGGCTTTTTTATGGGCTTATTCATAATTATTGGGAAAAGGTAATTCTTTGGGGTTAATTGTCAGCGAAATTATAGTGAATTCAAAATAATTATTTAATCGATCAATTATGACTGAAAAGAAAAAATCCTCATTGTCCAGGCGGAAGTTTATGGGCACAGGTCTGCTTAGTGCAGCAGGAATTGGGGTTTTGCCACAAATAAGTCTTGGCAAAGAAAGTTTCAATAAAAATGAAGCCAATGAAGTTTTACGTTTAGGATTCATTGGTCTAGGTAGACAGAGCAATGGTTTACTTGGAAGCTTTATTAAGTTGCCCAATATTGAAGTAGTTGCCGGCTGTGATGTGTATGGTGACAAGCAAGAACGATTTTTAAATCGTACAAATGAGTATTACAAAAGCAAGGGCAAAACTGTTGAAGTAGAAGTTTATGAAAATTACCATGACCTCCTTGCAAGAAAAGATATTGATGCAGTAGTGATAGCAAGTCCGGACCATTGGCATGCGCTAATGGCAATTGATGCGTGTAAGGCCGGCAAAGATATATATTTGGAGAAGCCGCTGACATTTACCATCAAGGAAGGTCAGGAATTGGTTAAAGCTGTGCGCTCCAATAGCATTGTATTGGCCACCGGAAGTATGCAGAGGTCTTATGACAATTTTCAGCATGCGGTTAAAATGGTGCAAAAAGGAAGAATAGGGAAAATCAAGAGAGTGTATGCATGTGTAGGTGGACCTCCAAAACCTTATGATTTGCCCAAAGAGGAGATTCCTGAAAGCCTTAATTGGGACATGTGGTTAGGCCCACTGGCAGCTGATATACATTTTAACAATGATTTAAACCCACCCATTTCTATTAATCCACCGGAAAATGAAAAAGTTTGGGGGGCTTGGCGTTGGTATAAAGAAACCGGAGGTGGATTGACTACCGACTGGGGTGCTCATATGTTTGATATTGCGCAATGGGCCATAGGTATGGATAGAAATGGTCCTATAGAAATTATTCCTGCAGGATATCAAGACACTGAATATTTGACATTTATCTATCCCAATGGTGTCACCGTAACAGAAGAACCTTTTGATAAGAAAGAAACCAGAGGATGTAAGTTCGTTGGTGAAAATGGTTGGATAGAAGTATCTAGGTCTCATTACGAAGCCTCAGATGATAGCTTATACCCATTGATAGCTGAAGGAGAAGATTTAAGAGGCGGTGGAGGCACAGCGCACCATATTGATTTTATAGAGTCTGTACGAAGAAGAAAAGACCCTATAGCGCCGGTAGAAATTGGTCACAGTACTTGTACTACTTGCAACCTGGGCAATATAGCATATGATTTGGGACGTCCATTAAAGTGGGATCCGGTCAATGAGAAATTTGCTTCACCTGATCCTGAAGCGGAGAAACAACTTCATAGAACTTATAGGCCGGGTTACAGGCTTTAAGGAATCAAAAAAGCGAAACTTGAATAGTTTCGCTTTTTTTTGATTTGGTAGCGAGCACAGGCCTTGCTCGGGTTAATTTTCGAGAGGCAGACGGTGTAAGGGTTTAATTTAAATTAAGAGACTGAGGGCCAAATTCCTCATAAGAAATGTCCGATACAGCCACACCTTTGTCTATCAATATTTTATACTGTTGGGCAATAAAACCTGTAGGACCACAGATGTAATATTGTGATTTTTTTGGTATTGGATCAATTTTGTTGAGATCCAAGGGGCCTTGGATTACCCCGTCTTTTTTATCCTTTTCTGTTAATGCATCATAGAAAATATGTTGTCGCATATTTGGATGGGTTTCGGCCATTTTATGAATATCCTGTTTAAAGGCATGAACAGTTTGATTTCTACAGGCATGTAGCCAATTAACCTGAGGAGATTGATCCGGGTGAAGTGTTTGTAACATGCTAATAAGTGGCGTGAGCCCTACGCCTCCACTGATAAAAGTGATGGGTGTACCTTTCTTAGGGTCCAGGATAAAATCACCAACAGGTGCAGTCAGATTTACCGGATCGCCAACCTGTATTTGGTCATGTAAAAATTGCTGATCATGCCATTGACATTCAGATGAACATTTATTTCTTTCTTTACAGAAATGCGGTAATAATGCTCATTGGGAGCACTAGAAACACTGTATTGCCTGGCCTGATTTAGACCCAATTTCGGCAGAAATACTTTGAGACTAATAAATTGGCCGGGAACATGCTTTACAACTTTGCCCCCATCGCTTGGGTAAAGGTAAAATGAGGTGATTTCATCAGATTCCTTTACTTTTTCTTTTACTTCGAATGGTCTCCAGCCTGTCCAGCCGCCTATTTTATCTGTTTGGGACTTATAACAGTCAGCCTCAATCCCAATCATCAATTCAGCTAATTGATTATAAGCGATTTCCCAAGCTTCCAGAATCTCCTTGCTTGCAGCCTCGCCAAGTACCTCTTTAATGGAAGCAATAAGGTGATTGCCAACAATAGGGTAATGTTCAGGACGAATATCTAAACTGACATGTTTGTGGCCTATTCTTTTTAGCTCAGGTAACAATACGCCCGGGTTGGCAATATGTTCTGCATAGGCCAATACCGCCATGGCCAATGCATTTTGTTGTTTTCCTGATTTTTGGTTCCCCATATTGAAGGTATTCTTCAGGTCAGGATGATGTAAAAACATCCTTTTGTAAAAATGGGTGGTGAGGGTCAGTCCATGGGCCCTAAGAATAGGGACGGTAGTAGAAATAAGTTCTCGTTGGTTCTCGTTCATCATGAAAATATTTTGTTGATACCTCCTGCAATTTGCTGAGGAATAGCATTTACTATGGTTTCCCAAAGGTATAAAAAAGAATAAAAGATAAAAATATCTTTATATATTTAATATAATGAAATCCAACCCAAATTATCGTGAATTTCTTTGACTTTAGGCCAAATTAAACATTGGTTTTAAGCGCTTTATAAATAGGTTAAAAAAATGATTTTAGGTGGATTATATAATTTTTTAGTATGGTGAAAAAATGCTGAAGTAATGGTTTTGTCCTTCAGTACGAATGCCATTGAGAATAGAAGATGTTTTTAGGTTATTGAAACCTATCGTATTAAATAAAAAATAAGTATGGCTTTCTACTTGGCTAATTACCTATTGGATTTAGGTATTTTGCTTTACACTCCATTAAAATATTTCTATTCAAATTATTTATATCCTTACTTTTCTTCTACTTAAAAGCATCACCTATGAGTCAGTAGCTTTTCAATTATTGGCAAAAGAAACTGATACATTCTATAATTCCCCAGATCATTAAAATGCGTTCCATCAACCGTGGCTTCATTGTCTTGACCGATTAAGTCATTATTGGATACATAGAAGAGATTTTTATTTTTATTATTGAGGTAGACTTTTTTTAAGGCATCGTTTTGTGCTTGTATATAAGACAAAGTGCCGAATGTAGAAGGATTGTTTTCTTTAAAATACGCATAATCCCTGACGATACTTTCCACCAATATTATGGGTACTGAGTCATTGACGGATTGAATATATGCCAATGTTTCAGGAAGATTTGTTAATATGGTATCAGGGGCTGAATTTGGGGTGCAATCTAGGATGATAACAGAGGGATTGCTGGGCATGATAAATTGCGCTACTTCTTTTTCAAATCTTCCATTTCCACTAAAGCCAAGGTTGATCACTTCTTTATTGGTTTTTCTTTCCAGTAAGGCGGCATAAGTCAGTCCCGGTCTGGAAGCAGATGCACCTTGGGTGATACTGGTTCCATAAAAAATAACAGGTCTTTCTTGGTCAATAATGGCTTGCCTAGGCATGCTGATAGTGGCATTTTCCTCAATACCGATTTCAAGTTTCTCTACACCTTCGTAGAGTGGCAGATTTAATAAATATTCTCGGTTTTCTTTTGTCATGTCCGCAATGACTGTAGCCTCATTAACTACTTCTTTGCCGGGAATGGCTACCCCCACAAATTGCCATCGATCTTTTGTATAAGCGTAAAGGTCCAGTCCATTGCTTGCAATCGGGGTCATGTTTCCTTTTACGCGGTTCTTTTTTAAGGTCCATCGGATTTTAATGATTGAAGAGTTGCTAGAAAACCTAATAGCCAATCCTGCAGAGTTTTTTGATAGTGACCATACGGCTGGTCTTACTTCTTTTTCAGCTTGAACAGGTAGTCTAGAATAGGTGGGGGTTTTAAGTACTTTACCTATGATTTTAAAATCGGTAGCATTGTGATAACTGATTATAATTTTGGGTGGGTTTTCATTAATGGAAGCTATGGCTGAAGGTTTCCAAATTAAAATTAAGCTGACTATAACGAAAAGTTTAAAATATTTAAATAATGAGTTTTTCTGCTTTTTCATCTACCAAAGGAATTTTTTTGAAATATAACAGAAAGGGAATTATTAAACAGGATTGATTACTACAATTTAATTAGGTTTATCAATTGTGTTAAAAAAAGTTAACAATACTTAAAATTTATGTTAACGGTAACAATTGTCTCAAATGAAGAAAAACCGTCTCTTATTTTCAAATATTCCAACCTTGGATGGTTGTTCAATATTTTAATTGGTTATGAGGTTATAGCAAGTTTTTTATGTATATATAAAATATTTATTCCAAATTAAACATTTCAAAATCTTCTTATAGTATTGGAATTAAAAATTAAAATTATTAACTAGTGCTCGTCCTGTTAAATAAAAATATAAACAAAACTAAATTACTTATATGAGAAAATGTATTTAAAAGATTGACCGAAAAACGAACAATTAAAGGATAGGAGAGCCTATTCTTTAGTGAAACAACTCTAAACACTACAAAATCAAAAACATGAAAAATGAAAAAAATCTACTAAAAACTGGCTTTGCAATAAAAGGAATATCAACTTTTATTCAGGTTATTGCCTTAGTATTTATATTGATTTCTGTACCAATTTACTCCAGTGCTTTTGGTGCAATAATCAATTCAAAAACTGAAGATTTGAGGGAATACTTAGTTGTTACTGGAAAGGTGGTTGACACCAATGGTGAACCTCTGCCTGGGGTTACCATTACGGTGAAAAGCTCTAATATTGGAACCGTTTCAGACATAGAAGGGAACTATTCGATAGACGTTGCAGCCAATGCCACGCTGGTATTTTCATATATAGGTTTTGAAACCCAAGAAGTAAATGTTGGGAATCAAAGTACCATAAATATTACCCTAAATGAAGATATAGGGGAAATGGATGAATTCGTATTTACCTCTTTGGGTGTACCAAAAGAACCCAGAGCGCTAGGTTATGCAACTACTACCATTAAATCTCAAGAATTGGTGAAGGTGGGTACTCCGAATATTGCTACCTCTTTATATGGAAAAGCACCCGGTGTTAGAATTCAATCCGGTGCTGGTGGAGCTACTTCGGCTGTTAATATTACCATACGTGGTATCAATTCCATCACAGGAAGAAATCAGCCTTTGATTATTTTGGATGGTGTGCCTATCCGAAATGAAGAGGTGACGAACAATAATTATTGGGGCGACCAGAGATTGCGTGGAAACGGACTTCTTGATATCAACCCGGAGGATATTGCAGAATTGACAGTGCTCAAGGGAGCTTCCGCTGCGGCGCTGTATGGTTCTGAAGCGGTTAATGGAGTGATCATGATTACAACAAAAAAAGGATCAACCAAAGGATTTAGAGTGGATTTTAATGCCAATATTTCAATGGATAAGATTGCTTATTTGCCAAGGTATCAAAACGTTAGAGGGCCAGGTGCTCCCAATCATGTTTTTGATGTGGGGCAGAATGAGGACGGTTTTTTCACTTATGAAGATGGCACCCTTGGCTTACCAAATACTAGCTTAAACTTTGGACCTAAATTTGATGGTCGCATGGTATACGGTTGGGATGGGGTAGAGAGACCTTATGTGGCACAGGAAGATAGTTATGCTGCTTTATTTAATGATCCGGTTAATTCACAAGTAAACGTTGCCATATCCAATTCAACCGATGTCGCAGATTTTAGATTATCATTGACACGTCAGGACAATGAAGCGTTAAGTTTAAACTCTAAAAACAGCAAAAATGTCGCTCACCTGAACTCTACATTTAGAATTTCTAAAAAAGTGCGTACAGACTTGATGATAAATTACATCAACCAGTACACTGCAAACAGACCCTATTCTGTTGACCGTCTGATTAATAATTTTGGGGGTATGATGTCCCGTTTTGATAATGGAGCCTGGTATCTGGATAAGTACAAGACCAGTAGGGGTTACCGTTATGTAACAGGGAATGGTCAGAGTTTAACTCCTGATGAAAACATAACCAGAAACGGATTTATGGGTGCCATAGGGGACTATGTTTGGAGGGTGAACGAACACCAGGCTTCAGAACTAAGTAATCGTGTAATTGGTAGCATTACCAACCATTACGATATCACGGATGAACTATTTTTGAGGGCAAGGTTATCCACAGATTTCACTTACCGAAAAAATGAAAATGAGACTTCTTCGACACGACCATTGGCATTTGGACCTTCCGGTGGCTTTAGTATGTCGAATGAAATCTTTAGCATTTTGTATGGAGACTTGTTACTAACTTATAGAAAGAAACTAACTGATGAGGTGACATTAAGTGCCATGGCAGGATATACAGCCAATAAAGAATCCTATTCTTCAATTTCCAGAGGAACAAATGGTGGCCTAAGTACAGAGAACCTATTTGATATTGTGGCTTCTGTCAACCTTCCAAATAATGGTTCTAGCAGAACTTCACAAGTGATAGATGCTGCACTTGGAACTGTTAATTTGGATTATAAAGGGTTTTGGTTTTTAGAAGGGACGATCCGACGAGACCGTACGTCTACCATGAACCCGGATAACAATGCCTTTGTTTATCCTTCCGCTAATACCAGTTTTATTCTTTCTGATGCCATTGAATTGCCGGGATTTATTAATCTTGCCAAGATTAGAGGTTCCTGGGGTATTGTAGGTAATTATCCGGATGTTTATAGGGCTAATATTGCCTATAACCAAAATACTTTGGGGGTTCAACAGACGGGCGGATCTCCCGTGTTATATACAAACATTTCTAGTAGTTTTGGTAATGACTTGATCAGGCCTGAGCAAAAGCACGAATTTGAATTTGGCTTCGAAAGTAGATTTCTTCAAGGAAGGTTAAACCTTAACTTCTCTTACTATAACGCACAGATTAGGGATCAAATTCTGCCTTTAACCCTTCCATCTACTTCAGGTGCAAGTTCTGTTCTAGCCAATATTGGTACACTTAGAAATAAAGGTATAGAAATCGGTATTGATGGAACAGCTTACAAAAGCACTAATCTCGAGTGGACAGCAGGAATTAATTTTTCACGAAATAAAAACGTCGTTGAGAAATTGGCCAATAATGCTACAGAGCTTTTGCATGCAGATTATGATGGCAATGCAGCCCAGTTAAGGTCTGTGGTGGGACGTCCCATGGGAGATTTCTATGCAAGACCTATTGAAACCAATAGTAATGGTGAAAAAATAGTCCAACCAAATGGATTGTATAAAATTGACCCTAACAATTGGATCCGTGCGGGCAATGCCATGCCAAAAGCTGTCGGTGGGGTGTTTAATACCTTAAGATACAAAAACTTCACCTTTGATGTAATGGCTGATTTCCAAATAGGCGGACATGTAATGCCAACCGGTGTAAACTGGATGATCAGTAGAGGGCTTACTGAGGAAAGTTTGAAATATATGGATACTGAAAGTGGAGGTTTGTCTTATTATGTGAATGCCGATGGGCAAGGTGTGCAGACTAGCGATGGTCAAGGGCCCAATGGAGAAGAAGTTTACCATGATGGAATGCTAATGGATGGTGTAACTTCAGATGGAAACCCTAACACGAATGTAATTTCTCAAGCATTATATTATCAAAGTACCTACAACTGGGGTGGTCCACAGTATAGCCAGGCAAGGTATGAATTGTATATCAAGGAAAACACCTACTTTAAGTTAAGAGAATTATCTATTGCTTACGATTTGCCATCACAAATTGCTTCAAAACTAGGTGCATCTAGTATTCAAGTGTCCGCTTTTGGTAGAAACTTGTTTTTCTTCTACAGAAACTTAAAGGATCTGGATCCGGAAGTTCTTACAGGTGGTTCAAGGTGGGCACAAACACTTACAAGTGCAGGTACCAACCCGGCTACCCGAAGTATGGGTCTTATGCTTAGGGCAAGATTCTAATAGTTGTTTCCTCTAAAACTTAAGAAATTATGAAAATTAAATTAATAAGCTTTTTTCTTGTACTGATTGTAAGCATTTCCGGATGTGAATATTCGGAGTTTGAAGACAATTATGCTGACCCTTCAAAAGTGTCTGAAACCTCAGTAGATAAGCAGTTTACAGGTTTTATCATTGCCAATAGGGAGTACGTTCTTCCCAGTTACTGGAATTACTTTGTGGTGTTGCGGATTACACTTAACAGGTATACCCAGGCTGTAGGATGGGCCAACGAAGAAAATCAGTATGTACCGGGTTCTGCGGCAATAAATGACAGGTGGAACAATTACTATCAGTTCTTGGCTCAATACAGAGAACTGGAAAAAGTGTACAATGGGCTTTCAGAGCTTGATAAGCAAGATAACAGGATCTATATGATCACAGCGGCTACCTACCTATATGACCATACGCAAAAAGTAGTGGATCTTCATGGAGCCATTCCATTTTCTGAAGCAGGAATGTTAAGTACCAATGGTGGCGATTACAGCATGTCCTATCCCGGATATGATGAACCGGAAGCCATTTACACGAAGATGCTTGATGATCTTGCCGGTTTTGCTGACGAATTGAGAACAATGGATATCAACCCTGGAATCCTTACAGGTTTTCAGACCCAAGATCTGATCAATAGAGGGGATATCGATATGTGGTTAAAATATATCAATTCATTAAGGTTGAGAATGTTGAATAGGGTAAGTGCGGCTCCGAATTTTGCATCTAGAGCTGCGACAGAAATTAGTGAGATTTTATCTAATCCTACAAACTACCCGGTTGTGACAACCAATGATGAAAATATTACCTTTCGTATTTATCAATTGGGTACGCTGATAAGTGCAACCAGTTGGCAAGGAGGTTTGGAAGACTGGAATGGAAATGTTGCCGGGAAGGAAATTGTTGATCACATGCTTGACAACAATGATCCAAGACTTACCTATGTTTTCGAGCCGGGTGAAGAAGCAGAAGGTGAGTATATGGGACTTGATCCATTATTGAATGGATCTGATCAAACAGACCTAATTGGTACCAATACACTTACCATCTATAACAGGTCTACGCTTAGCAGAAACCAGTATTTCCCCGGTATGTTAATCAATGCTTCTCAGGTTCATTTGATTGCTTCAGAATTCTACCTCAAAGAAGGACAAGATAGCAAAGCCATGATGCATTATGAAACGGCTATTAAGGAGTCCATCGATTATTATGAAATTTTAAGAGGGATGACTAATACTACCATTTCACCTGATCCGGAGGTTCCGTCAGAAGATGATGTGATGGCGTATTTGTCTGAAGATGACATTAGCTGGAGTATGGCAACTTCTGAAATGGAAAAAATGAAGTTGATCGCTAGACAAAGATGGTTACATTATAATGTTGTACAACCTCATGAAAACTGGGCAGAAATCAGAAGGAACGACGTGTTGGGTCTTGAATTTTGGGAAGATCAGTCTAACCAGCAATCTTTACCGCCTAGCAGATGGATTTATCCTGGATCTGAGCAAACTTATAATACAGAAAATTATGAGAGAGTTCAGGCAGATGATGTACTTTCCAGAGAACTTTTCTGGGATGTTGATTAACTGATAATAAATTAACGAGCAATTGTAACTAAAAATATGTTCAATATGATAAAAAGGAGGCTACTTTAGCCTCCCTTTTTATTTGGATCAATTAATTTATATGCCTAGCCATACTATGGTTCTTCTATTTCTAGGTGTACTTATTTTAGTTAGGGTTTGAAACTTTCTTTTCCCAGGCTTTTAAAGAACTGGAAAGGTTTTCGAATATCTCAGGATGTGAAGATTTTTTATTTTTCTTTTCACCAATATCTGTGGCAAGATCAAATAGCATACCTTCTTTGTTTTCTTCATTAAATAAAATTTTCCAGTTGCCTTTTCTTGTAGCCTTGGCTTCAGGAGTTTTCCAGAATAAGGTTCTTTGGGGCATTACTTTTCTTTGGGTGATTAGTTCCAGAAAGCTTGTTCCATCCAAGGCATGTTTTCCGTTTTGATTCGGCATTGGGCTACCGATTATTTTCAGAACAGTTGGCAAGATATCCATACTCATCAGGGTTTCGTCTGAAATTACATTCTCCGATATCTTTCCCGGCCAGTAGGCTATGGCAGGCACCCGGTGACCACCTTCATAAAGATCCCCTTTTTCACCATTCAACTTACCGTTCGAGCCCACTTTAGGCCAGGTACTCCCATCATAATCCAGGTATTGCCCATTGTCAGAAGTAAAGAATATAAATGTGTTGTCAGCCAAGCCTTCTTCTTCCAGAACCTGAATAAGATGCCCTATATTGCTGTCCAAAGATTCAATCATTTCACGTAATACAGCGGGAACATCTTTTGGATTATGGGGACCCAATTTGCTTTGTGTACCGGGTTTATTACTGGTGAAATCTTCTCCTTCTACACGAGTCTGTAGGTGGCCGTCATGAGGGGACTGCCAAGGAAAATGAACCCCTAAGTGAGCCAGGTATAAAAAGAAAGGCTGCGTTTTGTTTTTCTTTATGAAGTTTGTTCCGTTTGAAGTAATCACATCCGTGGTATAGCCTTTTTGAAAAAATAACTGGTTATTGTGCCACCAGTCAGGATAGCCGTAGCGATCGATTTTACTGAAATAATCCCCACAGCCGGAGGTTAGGCCTTTAAACTCATCAAAGCCAAACTTGGTAGGATTGGCGTCAGGATGATTTCCCAGGTGCCACTTGCCATAATAGGCAGTGGCATATCCCGTTTCTTTCAAGTAGTGGGCAATGGTCTTAGGTTTGGCATGCTTTGCATCACTTATGCCTTTCACCTTTCCTTTTCCCGGTTTTTGCCAGAATCCCGGTAAGGGATCTTCTATACCCACCCGCTGCTGATAACGTCCGGTCAACAATGCGGCACGTGTAGGTGAGCACATGGCGCCATTGCTGTGGAAATCCGTGAAAAGCATTCCCTTTTGAGCCAGGCGGTTTAAGTTGGGTGTATTGGCTTCTCCACCATAAAAACCACCAAGGTCTCCATAGCCAATATCATCTGCCAGAATGATGATGATATTGGGATGTGCAGAATTTTGGGCATGAATAGGAACAACAGCTACAGATAGGTGAAATAGGAGAATAAGGACAGAAGTTTGTTTATTAGCCATTTTCTATAGGTAAATTTTAAATAAAAGCTGTTTTGGCATATATGATAATACCCTATAGTGGATATTTAGGCCATTGTTTCAGCAATTGAAAATGCGAGGTGAGTTATGGTTTTGATATAAATTTTCTATATTGTTTATTTATAAAATCTTAAAGAAACCAAACCATTTATGAACTTAAAATTACCTGGTCAATTAACCTATATTTTTGGCATGTTGCTGCTATTGGCATCATGTGGCCCAAAAGAGATAAAAGAAGAAGAAAAAGCTGAAAACCCCAATATCGTTATCATTTATATGGACGACCTCGGTTACGGGGACATGAGTGCATATGATGCCGGGACATTGGAAACACCAAACATGGATAAATTGGCAGAAGGGGGGGTAAAATTTACAGCCGGCTATGCTTCTTCTGCTACCTGCTCTCCCAGTAGATATGCCTTATTAACAGGAACCTATCCTTGGAGGAATAAAGATGCAAAAATATTGCCCGGAACTGCCCCTTTGTTAATAGGAACAGATGAAATGACCATACCCAAGATGCTAAAAAGTCAGGGGTATGCCACTGCAGTCGTGGGTAAATGGCACCTAGGCTTGGGGGATGGTACTGTTAACTGGAATGAAAAGGTAAGCCCCGGCCCTAATGAGGTAGGTTTTGATTATTCCTATATAATGGCTGCTACGCAAGATAGGGTGCCTACAGTTTACCTAGAAGACGGAATGGTCCAAGGCTTGGACCCTAATGACCCTATTGAAGTGAGTTATGACAAAAACTTTGAAGGAGAACCAACCGGTAAGGATAATCCGGAAATGCTCAAAATGAAATGGCACCATGGACATAACAATAGCATTGTCAATGGTATTCCTAGAATAGGCTTTATGAAAGGTGGTAAAAAGGCACAATGGGTAGATGAAGACATGGCGGATCATTTCCTTGAGAAAGCCAAAGCATATGTCAAAAAAGACAGGGAAGAACCTTTCTTTTTATACTATGCTCTTCAGCAACCTCATGTTCCCAGGACGCCGCATCCAAGGTTTGAAGGGAAATCAGGTATGGGGCCAAGAGGAGATGTAATTCTTGAAGCAGACTGGTGCATTGGTGAATTTATTAAAACCCTGGAAGAAGAAGGTCTTTTGGAAAATACACTGATAATTTTTTCCAGTGACAATGGACCGGTTTTGAATGATGGATACTATGATGATGCAGAGGAACTGGTTGGAGATCATACACCTGCTGGTCCGCTCAGAGGTGGGAAATACAGTTTGTTTGAAGCAGGAACAAGGGTGCCATTTATAAGTTATTGGAAAGGAAAAGCCCTACCGGGAACTACGGATGCTATGGTTAGTCAAATTGATATTTTTAACTCATTGGCCGCTATTTCAGGAAGTCAGGAAAGGACTAAAGATGGCAAGGATTTTTCTCAATTGTTCTTAGGAAGTGATGGCGAAGGAAGAGATGCCCTAGTACTTGAAGCCACTACCCGCACCGCTTATAGAAAAGGAGATTGGGTACTGATTCCTCCCTATAAAGGCCCTGCTGTAAATAAATTTGTGAATATTGAAATGGGGAATGACTCTGATTTTCAATTGTATGATTTAAGTACTGATTTGGAACAGCAAAATAACCTTGCAGAAGAAAATCCTGAAAAATTGAAAGAATTGTTGGAAGAGTTTATTGCCATCAGAGGTGAAGACTTTGTGGATACCAAAGGACTTGAGTTGAAGTGATCTTGAATGATTCCAGGATTTTGTTCTTAAGCACCAAAAAAATGACCAGATGCTAAAATTTATATCCATTTCTTTACCCATTATAGTATTTTGTATGTTAGTGCCGGTACTGCTTCAGGCACAGGAAAAACCGCAAGTGATAGTACTTACTGATATTGGGGGAGATACAGATGATGAACAAAGCTTGGTTAGGTTTTTATATTATGCAGACCAGTTTGACATAAAAGCTATATGTGCTACAAGTCGATTGGGGCATGGTCAGGACATCAAACCGGAAATTATTCAGCGCCAATTGGCAGCATATGGGGAGATTTTCCCCAACCTTATCCTACATAAGGAGGATTTTCCCCACCCGGATATGCTGGCAAAATTAATCAAATCCGGTAGTGGTAACTCAGAGGCTTTTGGAGAAGGTCACGACTCAGAAGCCTCTGAGGCCATTATCAAAATTGTGGATAAAAGCGAAGGGATGGTCCACATTCCAGTATGGGGTGGACTAAGGGAATTGGTTCAAGCCCTTTGGAAGGTTAAAAATACCCGAAGTAAGAAGGAACTTGATGAATTCTGCAAGAAAATGCAAGTTCACGCCATTGGTGACCAAGATGGCCATAGAAATTACCTTTTAAAAAACTTTAAAGCCTTAAGATTCATAGCCAATGGCTATGCCTGGAATGGCTTTACCGGTACCGGTATCAGAGAGCTTTCTGCCTTCCGTGGCATGTACATGACAGGTAATCAGCAAATGCAAGATGCGAACTGGGTGAAAAATAATATTCACGGCAATGGACCATTAAGTGATTGCTACCAATTAAACGGACATGGAACCGATGGAATGAAAGAAGGGGACAGCCCCTCCTTCCTTGGCTTGATCGGCAATGGCTTGAACGTCCCGGATCATCCTGAATGGGGAGGCTGGGGAGGTCGGTACAGATTATTGTTCAATCAACTGTATATAGATGCTCCGGATTTTATGGAAGGTACATTGAATGAAAGACATGGGGTGGCCCGATGGAGAACAGCCTTTCAGTCAGACTTAATGGCCAGGGTTAAATGGGCCGTTTTACCTTATGAACAGGCCAACCACAACCCTGTAGTTATTGTAAATGGAGATGAGTCCGGTACACCTTTATTTTTAGATGTGCTGCCCGGTAAGGAATTGGAGCTAGATGCCTCTGCAAGCACAGACCCGGATGGGGATGCATTAACCTACAGGTGGTGGATTTACAATGAAATATTTCAACCTATTGGTCCGGTTATATTCAAACCTACTTCGGAAGACGCCAAAATTAAAGTGGAGGTTCCACCCTTGCCTCCGGGAAAAGAATTGCACCTTATTCTCGAGGTAACAGACAAGGGCCTACCTGCTATGACCAAATACAAGCGTGTTATAATTACTTCAACAATATGATTTAATCCATTAACTCATTTAATAAGGATACTTGATACTCCTGATTTTGTTCAGAGACCTCATTTTTATCTGGGTCTCTGGGTTTCAGTCCAATTTAAAAAATTACTATAAGCCCGATTCCATGTCTATACCTTTGCCAGTAAAAATATATAAAATCCCACTGCTATTTATTTGTTTCGCTATGGTGTTTTCGGCCTATTCGCAAGAAAACAGAAACCTATTAATTCATTCCTTAAATAGAAAACAAATTGCTGAGAATTTAAACAGTGCAAAAAAATGGGTCAGTTATCCAGCCTATGAGGAAAGAGAAGAATGGAGTAAACTTCCGGATGAAGTCAGGAAAACTATCATAAAAGAAGGAGAGGCTTACTTAAATTACGATTGGCCAATCGTTAAGGCCAGTATGTATCTGGAATTTACCCGAACAGGAGATAGGTCTAAAGATGCTACAGTTAATAGTGCCAGAAAACAGGCCCTTCAAACCTTAATGATGGCAGAGTTAGTGGAGGGAAAAGGTAGATTTTTAGATGACTTGGTCAATGGGGTTTTTGCTTTCTGCGAACAAACATATTGGGGTGCCTCAGCACATTTTTACTTGTATGGATTTGATGGAAGCATCGCTAACCCAACCACCATTTTGCCTGATATCGACGATCCAATTATAGATTTAATGGTTGGAGATATAGCGAGTGATTTGGCATGGACTTTATATTTTTTCAAGGATGCTTTTAATGAAATCAGCCCTGTAATAGGTAGGAGGCTTACCTCTGAATTAAAAAAGAAAGTATTGCATCCATTTTATGAACGAAATGATTTTTGGTGGATTACCGGCTGGGGAGAAGGGAGAGTAAATAACTGGACGCCATGGTGTAATTTCAACGTTCTTAATGTTTTGTTATTGGTAGAGGATGACCCGATTAAAAAACAAGATGCTATCTATAAGTCCATGCAGTCAGTTGATTTATTTATAAATTCCTATCCCGATGACGGTAGCTGCAGTGAAGGGCCCGCCTACTGGGCTCATGCAGGCGGTAAAATGTTTGACTATCTGGAACTATTAGACAAGGCCATAGATGGAGGGATAGCTCCTGTTTTTGCTCATCCACTTATTGAAAATATGGGGAAATACATTTATCGATCTCATATTAATGATGGCAGATATTATATTAATTTTGCTGATGCTCCATTAAAAATCAAGCATAATCCGGGAAGAATATTCAGGTATGGGGAAAAAATAAATGATCCTATCATGGAGAATTTTGCGGCTTATTTGGCAAATAAAAGCAGTGAAAAAGACTTGGTAACTTCCGGCACAATTGGGGATAGGTTGAGAAATATATTTTTGCTGACCTCCTTAAACGAGGTGCATGTGGAGGCCCCCAAAATTAAAGATTATTATTTTCCTGACTGGGATGTGGTGATAGCTAGAGAAAAAGCGAATACCGGTGGCTTTTATTTTACAGCAAAGGGAGGTAATAATAATGAAAACCATAATCACAATGACGTGGGTTCCTTTATGCTTTATTATGACGGAAAACCAGTATTTATCGATGTGGGAGTAGGCACTTACACAAGGCAAACTTTTAGCCCTGAGCGGTATTCAATTTGGACAATGCAATCCAATTACCATAATTTACCACTCATTAATGGAGTGGCACAAAAAGACGGTGGGAATTTTAAAGCAAAAGGATCCCGATATCGTATGAAAAATGATCAAGTTCATTTTCAAACAGATATTGCAAATGCTTATCCAAATGAAGCCGCAGTGAAAACCTGGGTAAGGACCTATGAATTCAAGAGAGAAGATGGTTTAATCGTAAGGGACCATTTTGAATTGGAAAAGCATAAAAACGCAATAAACTTCCATTTTATGAGTGCATTACCAGTAGCCTTAAAATCTCCCGGCTTATTAGAGATTTCAGGTGATGGGTTTGCAATAAATATGCGCTTTGACCAAAGAAAACTTGATGCCATTATCGAACCAATTTCAATTGAAGATCCTAAGCTAATCTCCAACCATGGAAAGGAATTGTATAGAATAGTTTATAAATGGAAAGAAGACAAGCAGAAGGGAGATATTAAATTTTCAATCAGTGCTAAATAGCAAATGCTAATCCGCAGACCTTTGGTGCTAGATACAAATGAAACAATGTCCATAGATCTGCTTGATTGTATATTTTTTTGAAATTGAATGTCATTAATATTGAATTTGTTTTTCCGGTTATCCTCAAAATATGGGCAATAACATAATTTCAACCATTATTTCAGTAATTAAGTGATTTTTTCAATTAGATTGTATGTCAAATTAAATAGATCAATGAAACACATCATCCTATTCTTCATTATTATGAGTTTTATGGCTTGTAATAATAGCCACAAGGAGTTGGAGCTGCCAAACATTCTCTGGATCTCTCATGAAGACCTAGGGCCAATTTATGGTGCTTATGGGGATGAATATGCCAACACACCTATTTTGGATCAATTGGCAGATAAAAGTATAAAGTTTACCCAGGTGTTTTCCAATGCACCCATATGTGCCCCTGCGCGCTCTACCTTAATCACCGGAATGTATGCGAGCTCCCTAGGTACCCAGCACCTGAGGTCTGATATACCGGTTCCTGAGCCAATGAAAATATTGCCTGAAGTTATGCGAGAGGCAGGGTATTATACGAGCAATAATGTAAAGACAGATTATAATTTTAGCCATGAAGGAAGGTGGGATGAGAGTAGCAAAGAAGCTCACTGGAGAAATAGGCCGGAGGGAAAGCCTTTCTTTAGTGTCTTTAATTTCATGATTACCCATGAAGGGCCTACCAATGCTTTGCGTTCAACAGATACTTCAGGCCTTAAAAATTTTCATGATCCCAAAAAGGCAGTACTTCCACCCCATTTACCGGATAGTCCTAAAATGCGTGAAATATGGGCGCATATGTATGATTTGCTTTCCGTATTTGACCGGCAAGTTGGTGATTTATTAGGCCAATTGGAGGAAGATGGTTTATTGGAAGAAACAATAATTTTCGTCTTTTCTGATCATGGACATGGCCTACCGGGACACAAACGTTGGCTAGACAATGCCGGTTTGCAAGTCCCTTTTCTTTTACATGTTCCTGAAAAATACAAACACTTGGTGGCGCCTATTACTGCTATGGAATCGGATAGGCTGGTTAGCTTTGTAGATTTTGCACCGACTACGCTTGCCCTGGCAGGAGTTCCTGTTCCTGATATGATGGAAGGAATCAACTTCTTGGCAAAAGAGGAAAGAAAGTATGTATTTGGCTATAGGGACAGGGCAGACGATGTTTATGAGGTGTCAAGGTCTGTTTACGATGGGAGGTATCTGTACATCCGTCATTTTATGCCCCACTTGCCTTATTACCAAAATGCTTTAATTTTTAATAAAGGAGGGAGTTATGCGGAAATTAACCGACTTCGGGAGGCCGGAGACCTTCCTGAAGCAACCATGAAAATGTTCACTTCCAAGCCGGTAGAGATTTTATACGATCTGAAGACAGATCCCTTGGAGCAGCATAACCTAGCAAATGACCCGAAATTTGAAAATAAAATAGCAGAATTGGCCAATGAGCTTGATGAATGGATGATTCAAAACCGAGACACAGGATTGCTATCTGAAGGGATAATGATGCAGCAGGCCAAAGGAAATAATATGAGTGTATATGAGATCAGCAGGGGATACCCTGAAGCTGATTTCAGCGCAATATTAAAGGCGGCCAAAATGGTGGGTAAAATCAATAAGCCCTCAGCCATTCTGCCTTATTTGGCTAGTGAAATTGACGCGGTGCGATTTTGGGCTCTTGTTAGTTTGTCAGCCTATAAGGGAGATATTGGAGAAGTGGTTCCGAACGTATTGTCCCTCTTATCTGATGAGGCCCCGGCTGTGGCGATCAAAGCAGCAGAAATCTTGATTAAGCATGAGGATAATGAAGCTGCCTTTAAATTGATGGGTGAGATGCTCTTATTAGACGATGAAGTTCAGGTTTTACAGGCGGCTATTAGTGTCCGTCAATTGGGTATTCAAGCAAAACCATTAATCCCATTAATTACTGAAGAAGTATTTCCCAAGTATTCAGGAGAAATTTGGGGTAGGTATAAAAACTGGAGTTATCCCATGTTTATAGGAATGGCATTGGATCAGGCTCAGATAAATTGTGGGCTAAATATCCCTGTTAGAAAATAAATGTAATTTAAACCCAAAATCAAACCAATAATCTTTTCACTGAAAATTAATCCCCACTCACAAAATTAAATTATGTTATTACAAGGAATTGATTGGTTGATATTGATCGCATTTTTTGCGGTTTCTCTGGGTATAGGTTTGTACAGTTCCAGACAATCATCTAAAAATATTAATGAATTTTTTAAAGCCGGTGGAAACCTTCCTTGGTGGATTTTGGGGACTTCTATGGTGGCCACCACCTTCTCTACCGATACGCCCAATTTAGTTACAGATATCGTGAGGAAAAATGGGATTTCGGGAAATTGGGTGTGGTGGAGTTTCCTTTTAACAGGTATGCTAACAGTGTTTTTCTTTGCCAAATTATGGAAAAGGTCAGGGGTTTTAACCGATATTGAGTTTTATGAATTGCGTTACAGTGGCAAAGCGGCTTCTTTTTTAAGGGGGTTCAGGGCCATATTTTTAGGATTGTTCTTTAATGTGGTCATTATTTCCGGTGTTTCTTTGGCGGCGATTAAAATTGGTGGGGTGTTACTGGGAATTAGCCCGATGGCGACCTTACTGATTTCCGGTATTGTGACAGTGATATACAGTTCATTAGGAGGGCTTAGAGGGGTTGTTTTTACGGATTTCATCCAATTTGTACTATCATTGGCTGGGGCGATTGCTGCTGCTTGGGTAGCTGTTAATCATCCTGCAGTAGGTGGTCTTGAAAACCTTGTCAGCCATGAAATGATAGTAGACAAACTAGACTTTATTCCGGATTTGGCCAATAAGGAAATATTCCTGACCATATTTCTTATCCCCTTGTTTATCCAGTGGTGGTCTGTGTGGTATCCGGGATCTGAGCCCGGAGGTGGAGGCTTTATTGTCCAAAGAATGCTTGCTGCCAAAGATGAAAAGAACGCTTTGTCATCGGTAATGTTTTTCACCATCGTTCATTATGCCATCAGGCCATGGCCTTGGATATTGGTAGCCTTGTGTAGTATCATTGTTTTTCCGGATATGGCCTCCCTTCGGGATGCATTTCCCAATGCGGATCCTTCCATCGTACAGGATGATATGGCTTATCCTGCCATGTTGTCTTTTATGCCCGTTGGCATCATGGGCTTGGTGGTTACCTCTTTGGTGGCAGCCTATATGTCGACCCTTTCTACCATGCTTAATTTAGGCGCCTCTTATATGGTCAATGATTTTTATCTGAGGTTTATCAAGCCGGACAGTACCCAAAAACATTTGGTGTTTGTGGGAAGAGTTGCAACCGTAACAATAATGATTTTGGGTGGTTATGTGGCATTGCAACTACAAAATGCCTTGCAAACTTTCAGTATCCTGTTGCAAATAGGTGCAGGAACAGGTTTGATATATATTTTACGTTGGTATTGGTGGCGAATTAATGCCATGAGTGAAATTGTGGCCATGGCAGCCTCCTTTTTAACCGCCTTGTATTTTGCTTTTGTTCATGATACTTTCTTTGAGCCCTTGGCCACCCATGAGGAATTAATTATTGGGATCATGATTACCTCTTTTTGCTGGATTTTAACAGCTTACATTTCGGAACCTACGGAAAGGGAAGTGCTGGTTTCATTCGTAAAAAAAACCAAGGCTCCGGGACCGGGTTGGAAAAGAATACATAATTTAATAGGAAGTACAGGTGAAAAAGTGGACACTACAGGCTATTTTGATTTTCAGGCAGCAATACTGGCCTTCGGCGCAGGGGTAATTGGCGTGTTTAGCTTTCTGTTTGGAACCGGAAATATTTTGCTAGGTGATCCGTTCAACGGATTGTTATTATTAGTTCTGGCAATCGTGGCTTTTTGGGCTTTATTTGCTTTAAGGAAGCGATTTTAAGGAGAAGCTTTCCGAGTTCGTTTATGCATTCCCTAGGCTGTGTTGAGGGGGCATGTTTTTCCTTCCCGTGGGTTTTCACCCACGGCTATTATAGTTCAGCCCCTTCAGGTCTGGGGTTTTGAGAAAAAATGACCCATCTGGTCAAAGTTTAGCAAAGTATAACTTAGACCAATAATGCCGAAATTTTTCAACTTTCATCAAAAAAACACAAACTGCCCCAATCCCAAAATTTGTAGGGAAACGCCTTAACAATAAGATTTGGCTAAACCCACGAAGACGAGTAATTCACCATCCCCCAGTTAAAGTTAAGGGCTATTGAAAAAAGGAATCATATTGGGGATTTTTCGATCCCAATAAACCCGATATGTTTTCACATGGATTATCTGTTTACCGGCGGCTGAGCGGAGTCGAAGCCATAGGGTAACGAATCCGAGATACCTTTTCCTACTTTCACTTTTTCTCCCATCAGGGATAACTAGCAATTGTTCAACACCTTCAGTGTTGAGGGGGCATGTTTTTCCTTCCCGTGGGTTTTCACCCACGGCTATTATAGTTCAGACCCTTCAGGTCTGGTTTTTTTAGAACAATTGGTCGTTTTATTATAATAATAATTGTTATTCGGATCCTTATTGTGAGCCTTTTTTGAGAAGGGGGGAAACAGGGAAAGACTTTGGCCATTTCGCCTTCAGGGCTGGTGTTTTCGTTTATAGAAATATTCCTCGTTCAGCGAAAGCCACTGCATGGCTGAAAGCTCAAAATCCCCCAAGACAAGGAAAAAAAAGGGAGAGTTCAATCCCAATATTCCCGATATGTTTTCACATGGATTATCCGAATGCCGGCGGCTGAGCGGAGTCGAAGCCATAGGGTAACGTATTTCGTAAACCTACCCCTTCTTCTCAGGGTCCGGTAATATGAATGCTTATTCCAAAATGCTTTACAATTAAAAAGTGTAGCGAAATGCATTTATTTTACGTCTTGTGATCGGGGCGGTGCTATTTATTGAAATTAACCCTTTTAATAAAATAATTTCTTAAATTTTAATAGGGTAAATAATGATAATTTCCTTTAGGGATTTTATCAGTCCGATATTTGGATGACTATTATTATGTTTCGTTTAAGGTTGAAAATATTAGTTGTCAAGTCCAAGCATTAAATTATATTTGCCAAATTATTTTTGGTATTATCCTTATTTATATAAAAAATGAGATTTATTACATTTTGTGTATTATCAATCCTTTTCATTTTTCCAGGGTTTTCTCAGAAAATCACCGTTAGTGGCACCGTTAAGGAAGAGGGCACAGGTGAAAACCTGATCGGAGCGAATATTTATGACAAGGTTTCTCAAAAAGGGACAGTTACCAATCAGTTTGGATTTTATAGTTATACCACTAACGGAGACAGTTTGGACCTGTACTTTAGTTTTGTTGGCTTTCAAGCCAAGCACATTCAACTCAAAGCCAAAAAAGATACCCTTATAAATGTAACGCTAATACCTGACGGGACGCTGGAAGAAGTGGTAGTCTCAGCATCTGATATGGACCAAATTCAAGAAATCACTAGGATGAGTTCCGTGAATGTACCCATAGAGCAGATCAAAGAATTGCCTGCCCTAATGGGGGAAGTTGACGTTTTTAAGGTGTTGCAATTACTTCCCGGCGTGCAATCAGGAACAGAAGGTGGGAGTGGCCTTTACGTTAGAGGAGGAGGCCCTGACCAAAATTTGATTTTATTGGATGGTGTTCCGGTTTATAACGCCTCCCATTTGTTTGGTTTCTTTTCTGTTTTCAATGCAGACGCCATCAATAATGTGGAACTTATAAAAGGTGGTTTCCCTTCCAGGTACGGTGGTCGTCTTTCCTCTGTGATCGACATCAGCATGAAGGAAGGCAATATGCAGGAGTTTAAAGGAGAAGGTTCCATAGGCCTTATTGCTTCTAAAGTAACCTTTGAGGGGCCGATTAAAAAGGACAAAACATCTTTTATTCTATCTGCCAGGCGAACTTATTTGGATATTTTGGCCCAACCGATAATTAAAGCTGCTACTGAAGGAGATGAAAATATCGGCTATTATTTTTATGACCTGAATGGCAAGGTTAACCATATTATTAATGATAAAAACAGGTTGTACCTGAGTGTATATTCTGGGGATGACAAGGCCTATTCCAAGTATAAAAACTTTTATGTCAATGACAATGAAAGGACAGATTATGATGAGGAATTTGGCTTGAAATGGGGCAATTTTATTTCCGCTCTTAGATGGAATAATGTGATCAATAGCCGCCTTTTTAGTAATTATACCTTTACCTATAGTCGTTATAATTTTGATTTATTCAGCAATTATGAGGAGACAATTACCGGGTTAGGTACCACCGAAACCAATGTTTATTCGGACAGGTATTTCTCCGGAATAAGAGATTGGGCAGGCAGGGCAGACTTTGAATTTATCCCTAATCCTGATCACTATTTTAGATTTGGAACCAATGTTATTTTCCATAAATTTTCCCCCGGTGTTTATGCAAGTAAAAGCAGTTCCGGTGACAATGATCTTCAATTAGGTGCAGATGAGTTGAACTCCACTGAGTATTCGGTATATGCTGAAGATGATTTCAATATCAGCACTCGCTTGAAAGCCAACTTAGGTCTTCATTATTCAGGATTCACCACAGATAACCAACATTATAATTCACTTCAGCCACGGATATCTGCCAGGTATTTGGTCAATGAAACTACCTCTGTCAAGGCATCTTATGTAACCATGGCTCAATTTATCCATTTGTTAACCAATGCAGGTTTGGGGTTACCTACTGATCTCTGGGTGCCGGCTACTGCCAATATAGGCCCTCAAAAAGCGATGCAAGTAGCCTTAGGAGGGGTTAAAAACTTCAATAGTTTTGAATTCAGCGCAGAAGCCTATTACAAAACCATGGATGGCTTGATTGAATACAAAGACGGGGCAACTTATCTCAACCTTGATGAAGATTGGCAGGACAAAGTGGCTGTAGGAGAGGGCGTAAGTTATGGCATTGAACTATTGCTTCAGAAGAAAGTGGGTAAAATTTCCGGTTGGGTTGGTTATACCCTTTCCAAAACCGAAAGGAGATTTGACGAGATTAACTTTGGGGAATGGTTTCCTTATAAATATGACAGAAGACATGATGTGAGTATTGCCCTTACCCATGACTGGAAGGATAACAAAGACTTTTCATTGGTTTGGGTGTATGGTACAGGGAATGCTGTATCACTGCCTACCCAAAGGTATGAAGGTGCCGAGGTGGATACCCGCTTTGGAGGTTCATGGCGACCGGATGTAGAATACTATGAAAGTAGAAATAACTTCCGAAACAGAGACTACCATAGACTTGACCTGAGCTTCAGTTGGTGGAAGACCAAAAAGTGGGGAGAAAGAAAATGGACGCTTGGTATTTACAATGTATATAACCGGATGAACCCTTTCTTTATGGACATTGGTTATGATCAGCAGAGCAATAAAAAGGTGAAACAATACAGTCTTTTTCCAATCATACCTTCGTTTTCTTACGGCTTTAAATTTTAGATGACCATGAATACATTATTTAGCTTTCGAAGATTTTTCCAGTTTGTTTTTGTTGTGGTCGGGCTTTTGTACAGTTCCTGTGAAACAACTGTGGATATTGATATTCCTTTTGAGAAACCGCAGGTAGTTTTAAATTCAACCCTTACTCACAATACTTTTCCGAAGGTAAGGCTAACTTATTCGAGACATATTCTTGACAATAATTGGGAATTTGAACCCATAACCACAGCAGAGGTGAAACTAACTATCGAAGGTCAATCTTATTACCTTGAATACAATGAGGATAGTGGGGAGTACATTAGTTTAGACCATATGGTGGAGGGAGGAAAAGAATACATTGTTGAAGCCGTTGTCGAAGGATATTCTGTGGTAAGGGCTTCTGAATTTGTTCCTGTTCAGGTTCCCATTAAAGATTTGGTTTATAATGGGCAAGCCTATGTTGATGCTTGGTTGTCAGGGGATGACTTTTCACTCATATTTGATGATCCGGAGGGAGAAAATTTCTATGAGATATCAGCCTATTATTACCGTATGGATCACTATATTGACCAAAATGGAGATGAGGTGTATTATTATGATAGCCGAACGATCTATCTAGAGCCCAAAAACCCCAGCTATGAAAGTGATTTTTACCTGAATGGCGGTTTGATAATTGACGATAAGTTATTTGATGGAAAAGAAGCGAGTATAGATTTTTTCACAGGAGGTAATTATATGGAAATGGAGGTTGACGGTGGAGAAGTTCATTTTGTATTGAAAAATATATCTAAAAGTTACTATGATTTTCAGTCTACCTATGGATTGCAAGACTGGAATGATGGTGATCCTTTTGCGCAGCCGGTGCAGGTTTATTCGAATATTGAAAATGGGTTTGGTATTTTTATGACCGGAAATATTTCTTCCATCTCAATAGAAGCGAATGTAGATTAAAGACAACTATCCTCATCAAACTAAGAATCATAGGTTTGTTGAAGGGGATTTAGAAGGGAGGACTAGGTAAACCCAACCCATGCTTTCACTAGAAATTCAAATTGTCCAAATCAGTAGGAGCGTTTATTGTTATCTCTTGGTATTGCAAGGTCCACCCCAGTGAATTGGTCAAAATATATATTTTGGAAAGCTCATTGATCAGCCTTTCTTTGGCATTGGCTTTGAGATCTGATTGATCAATCTTGGCCTGTATCATTTTATCCACACTACCTTTAATCTTATTATAATCTGCCTCGTCAAACTGATTAAAATAATCCTGGCTGACATCATAGTACTTAAGATCGGGATAAGTATTGATTTCAGGATCCGGAAGGGATAGAATGACGACCTGTTTGTTTTCTTGGTCTATTTCTGTTTTAATTTGTCTCAAGTCATAAGCCACAGTTACTTTTGCATTCACAATAACCAAAGCTTTTTTGTTTGCTGAAAAAATATCGAAGTAATTTTTTTTGGTGTTCTTATAGCTTAGCACCTGAGAAAATTGTCCTTCAGTAACGATTAATTTTCCTACTTGGCGAATTTGCTGCTCCAATAGTGCGGAATTAAGTTGGACTTCATCTTTTTGATTAGATTTGTCCACGAAATATTGAAACGACCAAATAATGACAATTGCAGTAATGATTCCTGCCAAAAATCTAAGCATAATTTTTGATTAAAACCTGAATGACCTTATTGATACAACAAAAGAAAGGAGAAATAGATTGTCTTCCTATAAAATTGTTTGCGGAAACTGAAGCCTTCGCAGAATTAATGGATACAATCTTAATACGAAAAACCTTTAATAAAAGAAATACATTGAATATATTAGTACAAATGCCCTTAACAATAGACTCAAATTAACAATTATGATGGATTTTCCATGGTTTCAATTTTATCCGGAAGCTGTTCCAAAGCATATTGATCCGGAGGAATACAGTAGTGCTGTAGATCTTTTTGAGGAAAGTATAAAAAAATATGGAGATGCAATCGCCTATGAATGCATGGATAAAACCATTTCATTCAATGAATTGGATCAATTGTCCGCTACATTTGCCTCCTTTTTACAGCATGAATTCAAATTAAAAAAAGGAGACAGGATAGGTATTCAAATGCCTAATTTGCTCCAATATCCAATAGTCATGTTTGGTGCCCTGCGTGCAGGATTGATTGTGGTCAATACCAATCCTTTGTATACTTCATCTGAAATGGAACATCAGTTTTCGGATGCAGGTGTGGACGCCATTGTCATCGTTGCGAATTTTGCACATAACCTTGAAAAAATCAAAGAGAAAATTGGTGTCAAAAAAATCGTAGTAACCCAAATTGGAGATTCTCTAGGAGGGTTAAAGGGTTCCATCGTTAATCTAGTTGTCAAATACATAAAAAAAATGGTACCGGCCTATGATATACCTGAGGCTTGGACATTTAAAAAAGCCATGGCAACAGGAAAAAACAAACCCTATGATAGACAGGAAATCAAAGGAGAAGATTTAGCCTTTTTGCAATATACCGGAGGTACAACAGGCGTTTCTAAAGGAGCCATGCTAAGCCATACCAATATTGTAGCCAATATGCAGCAGATTTCAGCTTGGATGAAACCTAAGCTGATAGAAAAAGAAGAAACTGTGATCACGGCACTTCCTTTATATCATATCTTCGCATTAACTGTGAATTGTTTAGCGATGATGAAAATTGGTGCTCACAATGTATTGATTACAAATCCCAGAGACATGCCGGCCTTTTGTAAAACCCTGAAAAAGCATCCTTTTAGTGTGTTTACAGGAGTCAATACGCTATTCAATGGATTGCTGAATCAAGAATCCTTTAGGTCATTGAATTTTAGTTCTTTGAAAATTGCTGTTGCCGGGGGGATGGCCTTACAGTCCTCTGTAGCCAAACGCTGGAAGGAAGTAACGGGTATTCCTATTTCAGAAGGCTATGGACTCACAGAAACAGCTCCTGTGGTTACTTGTAATCCCATAGATGGTACAGAAAGATTAGGCACCATTGGAATTCCTTTACCTAATACGGAGGTGAAAATCGTAGACGATGAAGGTAATGATTTACCGCTAGGGGAGCGAGGTGAATTGTGTGTCAAAGGACCTCAAGTTATGCCGGGTTATTGGCAGAGACCCGACGAGACAGCAGATACATTTCTAGGGGAATGGTTCAAAACCGGAGATATTGCGGTGATGGATAAGGATGGTTTTTTCAAAATTGTCGATAGGAAAAAGGAAATGATATTGGTCTCCGGATTCAATGTCTACCCCAATGAGGTAGAAGACGCTTTATCAGCCCATGATATGGTCAATGAAGTGGGGGTCATAGGAATTCCTGATGACAAATCCACTGAGAGAGTGATTGCTTACGTTATAGCCAATGACAAATCACTTAATGCTGATGATTTGATCGCTTTCTCCAGAGAAAGCCTGACCAGCTATAAGGTTCCAAAGGAGATATACTTTGTAGATGAATTACCTAAATCCAATGTTGGTAAAATTCTT
This sequence comes from Cyclobacterium sp. 1_MG-2023, assembly GCF_030546805.1. GTDB lineage: Bacteria > Bacteroidota > Bacteroidia > Cytophagales > Cyclobacteriaceae > Cyclobacterium. The sequence goes on from NZ_JAUOPC010000004.1 coordinate 481,912, forward strand.
AGACGAATAATTAAGGAAAATCATGAGAAAAAGATGGCCAATTAGGCCATCTTTTCTTTTTGGTCTATGTCTTTTATTATCCTAGCCGGATTGCCACCTACGATCACATCGGCCGGAACGTCCCGCGTAACAACTGCTCCTGCAGCAATGATGCTCCTGTCACCAATGTTTACACCGGGGCAAATTATTGCTCCGCCACCAATCCAAACATCCTCACCAATGTTAACCGGTTTGCCAAATTCAAGCAAGCTACTTCTGGTTTTTGCATCAATCGGATGTGTGGCTGCATATATATGAACACCCGGCCCTAGCATGCTTCTATTCCCAATATTTACAGCATTAATGTCCAATATTACGCAATTGAAATTGATAAATACCTGGTCACCTATACTGATGTTGTATCCGTAATCACAGAAAAAAGGTGGCTCAATTCCAAAGTCTTTGCCCACTTTTTTAAATAGTTTGCTGACCACATTATAGGAATGGCTGCTGTCCCCGGGTAGCATCTGATTGAGCTCTTTTAATTGTTGTCTGGCTTTGAACCGATCTTCACTAAGGGTTTTGTCTGAAGCAAGGTACAATTCTCCCGCTAGCATTTTTTCTTTTTCAGATTTCATGATCTAGTTGCTTTTGAGTAGGTTTTTTATTTGAGACAAATGCCTTTTTTCATGAGCAAGGATAATATCAATGGCCGTATCCAAAGGGTATACAATCCATTTATTTGCGGGAGAGCTTATCATTATATTTGTTCCCAGAAATGGTTCTAATTTTTGAAAATAATTCGACAGTTGATCTTGTTGCTTAAAAAACTTTATTTTTAAATCATTGTTATGCAATTTGTCCGTTGGTTTCCATGAATTAAAAGTTTTAATTTTAGAAGACTTGTTCATGGAAGCAAGGATAATATCACCCATTTTTGAGCCATAAAAAGGGAGTTTTCCAATCAAAGGGGATTTGTATTGCTGTTGGATAATTTGGTCAAAAATAGGGAAATAAGAGGTGTTAACTAAAATTATATGCTGAACAATTTCCATAGGACTCCATTGATCGGGTCCCGGTTTAAGATTTAAGGTCGTAAGGTCAAAGTCTTCCAAAATCTTTTCATATTGCCAGGTAATTTCAGTTAATTCCATTTGCCAAGCATCTGCTTTTTCTTTAATCATTGTGAGCTATTGATAAGTTTTGAATAAAAAGATGACCTGAAGGAAATTGTTTACTTCATTCGATAGTTAAATATTTAATATTACAAATTTGACACCTTTAATTCAAGTGGAATTGAAAGGGAACAATTTTGTTTGTAGTAATGCTTTATTAACAAAAACCTATTTATGTACGCAATCGTTGACATTGAAACTACCGGAGGCTTTTCTGCAAATAATAGGATCATTGAGATTGCGGTGGTTTTTCATGATGGAGAGCAAATTACGGGCCAATTCGAGACCTTGCTTGATCCTGAGATGTCTGTTCCTGGCTTTATTACGGGCTTAACCGGCATAGATGCTCAAATGTTGGTGGAAGCGCCAAAATTTCCAGATATAGCAGAGAAGCTTTTTAATCTGTTGGAGGGTAAGGTCTTTGTGGCACATAATGTAGGGTTTGATTACAGCTTTGTGAAGCAGGCCTTTGAAAGAGAGGGGTTGGTGTACAAGCCCAAAAGACTCTGTACTGTCAGACTGAGTAGGAAGTTATTTCCAGGGCTAAAAAGTTACAGTCTGGGCCGATTGTGTGAATCAAGAGGAATTGTGGTGAATGACCGGCATAGAGCCATGGGGGATGCCTGGGCAACCTCTATCTTGTTTGGCCAGTTATTACAGGTTGATAAAGAAGGGCATATTGAACAGGCAATTAAGGGAAAACACAAGGCCTTAACCTTGCCTCCAAACATCAGCAAGGAAAAATTTAACGAGATCCCACAATCTACCGGCGTTTATTATTTCCATGATGCCAATGGTAAGGTGATTTATGTAGGAAAAGCTGTCAATATTCAAAGTAGATTCAACGGTCATTTTAGCGGGAAGGCCAAGCTGAATTTAAAAACTGAAATTTTTGATGTAAGCTATGAAATTACAGGGAGTGAATTGTTGGCCTTGTTATTGGAGGCTTTAGAAATCAAACGACTTTGGCCAAAATACAATCGATCACTTAAAGTGAAAGCCTTGTCTTGGGGTGTTTTTTCCTATACAGATAGGGAAGGGTACCTGCGGTTTCAGGTCAATAAGGTAGTGGCGGGCATCCGGCCCTTGGCCACCTTTACAAGTCATGCTTCTGCTTGGAAGTTTCTTCTTGATAAAAACGAAGAATTGAAGCTTTGTCCGAAACTTAATGGAATCCAAAAGAAAAATGGAGCTTGTTATGATTTTCAGTTGGGCGATTGTTCCGGTGCTTGTTGTGGAATGGAAGCTGCAGAAGATTATAACAAAAGGGCCAATGAAGTATTTGAAGGGGTAAAATTAGAAGGGGAGAAATTCCTTATAAAGGACCGAGGAAGAAATCATGAAGAAGAAGTAGCTTTACTCTTTGAGGATGGCTTTTTATCTGCCTATGGTTTTATAGATTTAAGCCAATCCTTTCAATCTCCCGAGGAAGTTGTTGAAGTTCTTAAGCCGGTTAAAAGAGTAATTGAAACCCGTTATCTGTTAAAATCCTACTGGGATAAAATCCCTGAAAAAAATATAATATATCTAGCCAATAGTTAATATCGGCCAATTTACAACCCATTAATAAAACGAATATTTTATGAAAATTAACGACAAAGAACCATTGCAGCCCTATGTGGCGGCTTCCTCAAGGTATGAAAAAATGAAATTCCGCAGGTGTGGGAAGAGTGGCTTGGATTTGCCTGCAATATCATTGGGTTTATGGCATAATTTCGGGCATAGCGATGATTTTAAGGTTGGCAGGGAGATTCTAAGAACTGCTTTTGATTTAGGAATTACTCATTTTGACCTTGCCAACAATTATGGCCCTCCTTATGGAGCCGCTGAAGAGAATTTTGGTAGAATTTTTAAGAAGGACTTTTTGCCTTATAGAGATGAGCTATTGATTTCCTCTAAAGCAGGTTGGGACATGTGGCCGGGGCCTTATGGCAATTTTGGCTCTAAAAAATATCTGGTTGCCAGCCTGAATCAGAGCCTGAAAAGAATGGGGTTGGATTATGTGGATATCTTCTATCACCACAGGCCTGATCCCGATACACCGATGGAAGAGACCATGGGGGCTTTGGATCTGCTCGTAAGACAGGGCAAAGCATTGTATGTTGGGATTTCCCAATACAACGCAGCAGATACAGCAAAGGCTTCAAAAATTTTAAATGAATTGGGTACCCCTTGCTTGATTCATCAGCCAAGGTATAATATGATGGACAGATGGGTAGAAGATGGACTTTTGAATGAGTTGGAAGATTCAGGGATAGGGTCTATTGCTTTTTCTCCACTGGAACAAGGGATTTTAACGGACAAATACTTGAACGGTTTTCCTGAAGATTCCAGAGCAGTTAAGGATGGGAGGTACCTGAAATCTGATGCCATAACCCCGGAAATATTGGACAAGGTAAAGGCTTTGAATGCTGTGGCAATCGAGAGGGGACAAACTTTGGCCCAAATGGCCATTGCCTGGCTGCTTAAAAGCCCAGCCATCACTTCAGTACTTGTTGGAGTGAGTAAAGCAAGCCAACTTTATGACAATGTGAAAAGTTTAGATAATTTGGAATTTTCTACAGAGGAGTTGAAAAATATTGAAGCCATTTTAAAGGATTAATAAAGAATTTTTCTTCAAATAGATCAATAATAAGCCCTAATAACTCGGAAGAGATTTTAGGGCTTTTTTGATTTCCAATAAATTTATTTTTACAGGTAAAAATAAATTATAATCGGTATATATTGTATTCTAATTTTTGTATATTGGCTAGGAACCCAAAATAATAAGGTATGAAAAAGCAATTAATTATTTGGATAATCTCCATGTTTGCAGTAGCCAATGTTTATGGACAAGATGAACAATTTTTAGTCTTGGAATTTATCAAGGTGGAGCCCAATAAAGTTCTGGATTATTTAGAATACAAAGAGTTTTTAACCAAGGTTTACGAACAGGAAAAGGAAGATGGCCACATCAAAGGCTGGGATTTCTGGTCACTACAATCAGGATCTGATTTGGAAGGTGAAAACTTTCAATATTTGACGGTCACTTATTACGACGATCCAGTTTCTATGATGAATGGAAACAAAATAGACCAATTGGTAAGTAGTGCCGTTCAAGCTTTTCCTGAACTGAGTGCCGAACAAGCAAAAAATAAAATAAGGTCATCTTTGGAAATGCGTGACCTGGCTGTCAGAAATTATATGATAGAAGTAGCCAGAACGGATGATAATTTCCAATATAAGCCCGGGATTTTGGCGACTTTTGATCTTATGAAGGCAGTGGAAGGAAAGTTTCAGGATTATGAAACCGCAGAGCAAGAAGTATTTCTTCCTCATCATCAGAAAAAAATCTCTAACGATTTAATGGAAGATTGGAGGTTTCTAAGAACTGCACTTCCTACGGGTAGTGAAGCAAAATCCACTCATCTGACCATGAATATTTACAGAGATTATATTCAGTTTTTTAACTCAATGGAGTTTGAAGACATGGAAATGACCGTTCAAGAGGAAGCAGCAATGCTGGAAGGCTTAAATTCCAGGGACCAGAAGTGGGTGTATTTGGCTACCTTGGATTCAGTGGTCAGGTAAAGTAATTGATTTGACCTTTTGATGGTTAGGTATGCGTTTTTATTGATAAAAAGGCTTGATTTCCAATAATCGGTACAAAGAACTAAAGATTGGCAAAGTCGAACTGGACTTTTGATTTGGATGGTTTTGGAGATGAAGGAGGGGTTGTAGGAGAAGCGTTTATGGATTGAATACAGGGTTTTTCCAACCCAATCTTTTGCATAGCAAAACCATCAAAAAGTTGACCCCCGTGTGGAAGACAACAAGCAGGAATATGGCCAATAGAGGAACCCCAAATACCTGAAAAGGCCAAGAATAGGTCCAAACTCCTAAATTAATGGTGATGATTTCCCCGTAAGTAGGGAAAATCATTGCCACAATTATGGATAGGATGATTTTTGTGGACACTTTAGAAACGGCTAAAACCCTAAATAAATCTTTTTCTAACTGGTAAATATAGGTGAAGGCCAAGGCCCAGGCAAAGGGAAGCCAATAGGGAAAGTTACGACTGAAAGGAAGGTCATGGTATTCCCAATATCCATAATAGATCCCCCACAATTCACAGCAAACCCCGAAGACTCCTCCCAAAAGAGTGCCTGTTAGAAATACCATCTTATCCTCGGCATTGCGTTTCCATCTCTTTACTATGGAGTAAATAAGGTAAATGGCGAGCAATAGACCTATCCAAAAATCATAAGCATGGAAAAAACCAATTAGCAAACCTGCCAAAGTTAATTTTACAATACTTTTGATGAGCACCCTGGAAATTTCTGAAGTTGCTTTGCTGCTGTATTCTGTGTCCAATGGATTGGTTTTAAAAGTGAAAGGCAAAACTATAAAATATATATTTATTAGTCCCCAAAATTCCAACTTTTCAAAATATTTTCCATTTTTAGGACCCCGGTACTGGCTTTTTCTTCAATACAAGTGATTCCTTTTCTTGCACTTAGATGAGGGATTTTTAAATCAATAACGATTTTTAAGATTTCCTCGGGGGCATAATCAATCAGTCCGGCTGCGGGATACACCAGCATTGACGTTCCAATGATAATCAAGGCATCTGCTTTTGCCACTGCTTCGATGGCCTCACTCATTTTTGGGACAGGTTCCCCAAACCAAACGATATAGGGGCGCAACTGACTTCCTTTTTCACAGCTGTCTCCTAATTTTAGCTCCCAACCCTCCATATTGTAAATAAGATTTGGGTCTAGGGTGCTCTGTGATTTAAATAGCTCACCATGTAAGTGGATTACCTTGGAAGAACCTGCGGCCTCATGAAGATTGTCCACATTTTGAGTGATTATGGTTAGCTCATAATTTTCTTCCAGCTCAGCTAATTTCAGGTGGGCCTTATTGGGTTTGGCTGCAAGACATGCTTTTCTTCTTAAATTGTAAAATTCAAGCACTTTTTCCTTGTCTTTTTCCCAACCCTCAGGCGAGGCCACTTCCATGATATCATGTCCTTCCCATAGTCCATTGTCATCACGGAAAGTTCTTATGCCACTTTCTGCTGAAATTCCTGCGCCAGTCAATACAACAATTTTTTTCATTTGTATACCTTTTTCAATAGATTACCTGAACTTCTACTTTCCTGTCTTTAGGACGAGAGGATTGGTAACTTCCTCGTATTAATAGTGCACCGGGTTGTCTGCTAATTCTTACGGAAGCTACCCCAAATTGATTCGTTAGTATTTCTTCAACAGCCAAGGCTCGCTTTTCAATAAGAGCAATATTGTAGGCCATACTCCCGGTATTGTCTGCAAATGCTTTAACCAGTAATTTTGCATTGTCATATAAATCAAGCATTTTAATTAAAGGTATAAGTTTTAATACTTCTTTCTCTGATATTATGCTTTTATTGGATTCAAAGAATATTTCAGTATATAGGCCATTTTCTATTAAGGTGGGTTTTTCTTTACCCGAATTTAGAAACTGTAGACTAATTCCTTGAAATGGTGCAGGTGTTTCAAATTTAAATTTTTTATCAACTATATATGGTCTATGAGTAGGTTTAAACCCTGAATTGATGGAATCCATTTGAATACTGTCTAAAGGTAAGAAAGTGCTACTTTCAGTGGTCAAGGTTGAATCAATACCCATCGAATCTCCAATGTTCGCTGGTTGGTTGACAAAAGTAGAATGCCGATTGTAATAAGGTAGGAAATAGGGGAAATTAGAATTATTTACTTGTCCATCAGAAGGATCTACTATGAACCTTTCATTTACTTGAGGGTACATCTGTTCTTCTATTTTGTTGACAGAGTAAGGAGAATATATTGTCCCTCTTTCTTGAGCATAAACTATTTCGGAATCATTTATTCGTTCAGGGTATTGCCAAATCATTAACCTATCCGTTCTTTTTTTAATTTCTTTTCTTCGAAAATTAAGCGTTGAAAAGTTATTAATTGAATCCATTGCTATTTGTGCAGGAATTTCTTGAGTAGTGTTAACCTTGGGCAATGTTTTTCTATCAGTAGCATAAATTGTTTCATTAATTTGCTCCAAGGGGTTAATAACCAGGCTTGATGTTGATGTGATTTTTGAAGAATCCCTTTCTGTATATCCATCATTTATAGTCTGAGGTAATCCAATAAATGTTGAGGATGGACTTATGGGGTTGGCTCTAAATGTGTCTTTTGCGGGTAAAAAACTAATTTTAAGTCCAAATTGATGATTAAAGAACCAATCCTTGTTGGTTTGGAGGTCACCTCTGACATTTCTGTCAGCTGAACTTGTGCCAATTCCGGGATAGGCGGCATATTCTTGAAATTCATTTAGGAAGGTTGTTATGGCGGATCCATCAACGTCATCGATAAAATCGGTGTTGGTTCTTTTTATATCAGATTGAAAATAAACTTCAACTTGCCTGGTTAGCTTTACCCTAAAGCCGATGCCCGCAGCTAAGTAGTAGGTGTTTTCATTATAGCCATTATTACTAGAAGCTTGAAGTTTGACCAGATCTGTTTCAAAGTCTCCATCAGTGAGGGGAAGGTTTTGTGAATAATCGTATCGGTTTCCATTTACATCCAATAGGTCTCCTTTGGGTTTAAACGCTAACCATCCCCCATGAAAAGAAAGGTAAGGGGCCACTAAGGCATTTTCCCGTAATATTTTCCCGTTGTCGGTTCTGAATATTAAGCCTAAACCAATATCTCTAATACATGTTTTGAAATTTAAAGACCTATAAAAGTTGGGGGAATTAGTTATCAAAACATCTTTATTGTCAACAAATCTATCACTCATCGACAAAGTATATTGGCCACCGTTGAGAAGCAATCCCCAACTCGCATTTATCCTTTGTTCGATTGACAAAGAAATGGAAGGGGATAGGTTATAATTGTTATTATAAGAATAAACTTTTCCCATAGCATCCCAATCGGGAAATTCATCAAACCGATAATGACTAATATCTCCGTAATAATTGGAATAGCCAATCCCTGTGCCAATCCGAAGCTTATATGGATTCAGTTGGGCGAGGAGATCTGTTGATTGATACAGGAGTAAACTCAAGCAAATTAACAAGGTTTTAAACATAGCATTTCACCTTTTAAGCCCTAACCAAATATGAAATTCTGCACTGAAACCGACAAATGGATATAAAGTGACATCCTCAAAACGGTTATTGATTTCAGTTGAAGTTAATACAGCCCCGGCATTAAAGCGTAAAATTCTAAAAAGACTATATCCAAGCCCAATATAACTTGGTCTCCCAATAAGTGGGCCACTGATTTCAGCTTGCTTTGCATCGGTCATATTGGAAAAGAAAACCCCCGTTGAGACTGATGCATTACCTAGTATTTTGGTAAAGTTTTTATTTCCTAGAGGCATTGAAATCCCGGCAAAAGCAGAGGTGCCATAATCAAGATCATTGAAACCTCCCCCGAAATAAGTCCCCGCATAACCAATATTGATAGGCAAATAATGCGGTTTTTTCTCTGTTGGATAGTTATCTATTTCGCGAATGTCTACAAGCATAAGTAAGTTTGAACGAAGGTATTGGTTGGTTTCTGCTTTTGTAAGGTTTATCAGTTGGTCGATAACTTGTTTCGCATAATAGGCGTTATCGGAACCCATAGTTTTGTCGCTTTTGTTTAATAAATTAAACTTTGAATTTTTTAATTTTATATTATTAATTTGTTCAATTTTTTGTTTAACTATATCACTAAAACCATTGAATTCTTGGTCTAGTTGGTGCGAATAATTGCTAAGTCCTTGGTTGACTATTTCATTCAATTGCATCAACATGGCTTTTTGACTGACCAATGCTTTAATCTCCTTTTTGTTGACCACAAAGTTTGCATTTAGATAAGTTTGCAAATTTTCATGGATGGCTTCTCTCACCGCCTTCATTTCTGTGGTATCAGTAGAATTGAAATAATAAAATTTAAGGGAATAATTTTCATTACTTCGAAGTGGGTAAGCGACGTAAATTTCAAAATCAGATGGATTACTTTGGTAGGCTGCTTTCCAAATATAATTTTCTGCTGAACTCACTTTTTTACTTGCCTTGAAAATTTTCAATTCAACTCTCCTTATACCTGAAGGTATAACACCTTCAATTAAAAACCTCTCTTCAGAAGGAAGTGGCAAACCGGCGTTGATTTGATTTTTTTCAGGAGAAAAGCTCACCGATTTTATTTGACCGAATACCTCAAAAGGTAGAATCAAAATGAAACAAAGGATAAATATATTTCTTATCATATTATGAATTTATATAGGGCCTATGAAAATAATTATTTTAAAAATTTATTTTTTATACAATAAAATTTTAAAAAAATTAGTTATTATAGATTAATCTATAATCATGCCAGATTTTTGCGTAACATTTAGTTTATAGAGTGTGCTTACTAAAACTTAATTCTGCAATCGAGCTACTATAGCAAAATGATATTGCTTCAAGGTTAGCCTTGGTTGTAATTTTTACGCTACTTTAGGGATAAACGGATCCACTACAATCGCACTTCACCTCAATTTCCTAATAGTCTATACCTAGCTCAGGCCAAAGCTTATGACAGTCGTTTTAAAACCTATTTCCTATTTGAGATTAGTCTTTATAGCTGTAAAAAATTTTCTTGATAAGAATATAAATAAAAAAAGAGAGGCTTTTGAATGCCTCTCTTTTAATAAATTCCTGAAAAATGATGTACCTAATACTATTAAATAGCATAGGAATATACTTATAACTCTTTCACACGGATATTTTTGAAATACAAGATATCACCATGTCCAAGGAATCCAATATGTCCTTTTTTATTGGAAAGTCCAGGATGCTCTCTTTTGTCTAAGGTGCCGTTTTCACGTGCATCAGATATATCCACATCTAAGGTTTTAGTGCCATTTAAGATTACCTGAATCCTGTCACCTTTGACAATCACTTCCTGATAATTCCATTCTCCAACAGGTTTAAGATGTCCTTTTTTGGCAGCACTTACCCCATATAATGAACCATGGTACTGGTAAGGTTTAAGCTTGCTATAAATTTCGGCAGTATCATCCAGGATCTGAAGTTCCATGCCTGCATAGGCAGCATCGCCTTTTAAAGGCGCCCTGATGCCTAAACCGTTGTTGGCACCCGGAGTTAATTTAAACTCAAACCTAAATTCGAAATCTTCAAACTCATCTTCAGTCATTAAGTTTCCGCTTCCACCTCTTCCGGGATTGATGGCCAAAACGCCATTTTCTATAAAGTAATCTGTTTTATTGCCTGTCCATTTGTCTAGGTTTGTCCCGTCAAATAAAACTTCAAACCCATCATTTTTCTCTTGCTCACTTAGTTCAAATTTTGGAGCACCTATCAGTTCTTTGATATAAATGTCTCTGTAGGCAACATAGGTGCCATGGGCTTGCAATTCAATTTGCCCTGTAGGGAAAATAGGCATGGATCTGTCCCAGAAATTTTCCAAAGTAACATCATCTACTACCAACTCACCATTCAAATAGACGGTGACTTTTTCACCTTTCATAATGATATGGAAAGTATTCCATTCGCCAACAGGGTTGTCAGCAACTTTTAAAGGTTTGCTAGGATTCTTTTTGTTGTTGTACAAACCTCCTGATCCTACTTCTGCACCCACATTGGTTCTTGCAATATCCCATATCTGAACTTGTGGCGTACCTCTCAAATAGATGCCCGCATCTCCATCAGGAGTGATTTTCCAATCTACCAACATTTCAAAATCTCCATATTCTTTTACTGCTGCAATATTTTGACCTTTACCGGTAAAAACCAATAAGCCATCCTCTGCTACCCATCCTTCTTTCATGGTCTCGTCAGCTTTGGCTTGCTCTTTTTTAAAGGTCCTTTCGTTCATTTCAGCCCTTTTAATAGGGTTACTGAAAACGCCTTTCCATCCATCTAGATTTTTCTCATTAAATAGACTGTAAAAACCTTCGGTTTTTGGCATCTCATCCAAGAACTTCTTTAGCGATGTTTTATAATATTGGCTGTCCTGACCGCTGATTACTTCTATGGTGCGTTCCACAATTGACCTAACCTTTGTTCCATATAGATTATCATTGTTCAAGACAATTTTCATTACAGCTCTGGCAGCTGCTTGCTGGTAAGCAGGTTTTTCCTGATACTTGCCGGCAACAAGTAATGCCTGGAAGGTAGGGTAATTGCCAAGTTGTCTCAATATAGCCTGTACATTTTCTTGGCTTTTTGCCAATGCCAAAGCATCCCTTAACATCAATACTTTTTGTTCCTTGGCTCCCTCCGTTGAAGGAACTAACCTGATAAAGCCTGAAAGGGCATCATCCATCATTTCGTCGGTGCTTGCATTTCTGGCGATATGCAATAAAGGAACGGTGGCTGCAGGGTCTTCTGATTGGTTCAATGCACCAACTACAGCTTGTTTTTGTTTTACATTTCCGGTTTCGTAAATGTCTTGAAGCTTATCCAAGGCTTCTTTTCCTCCGGTCTTAGCCAAAACCTTGTATATGTATCCCTGTTTGTCTAAGAGTAGGGTAGGCAATAAGTCCATGGCCCATTTTGTTTCAGCTTTTAGGTCCCTTTTTTGGGCATTTGCAACAATAATAGCCTCTTGGATCTTCTCTAGGTCATCTGAATTGCTTTCTGTTTTTAGTAAACTTACCAATTGGGTAAGATCATCTGGCGTAGCCATCGATGCAAGCGCTGTTAATGCTGCTGACTTTACATTTGAATTGCCATTTGATACAGCCCCGAAGACAACATCAATTTGATCTTCTGCAGCTCTGGATGCCAAAAGGCCTAGCAATTTTACTTTAAGTTCATTGTCTGCATCTGAAACTCTTTTGGCGATTTCAGCTGTGACATTGTCACCTTTCATTGTCTGCAGAGCCGTTATCAATTGGGCTTGATCCGATTCATCAGCAGCTGCCAAAAGATTTAATATTTCGGTTAAAGCCAAATTGTCTCCGGCGGTAACCACAGAAGCAATGGCAGCCTGACGAATCTTTTCATTCGGACTTGAGAGGTAAGGCAAAATGACCTGTGCAACAGCCTCGTTATTGACTTTACCCATTCTTTGAAGAATGGCAGCTACACTTTCCTCAGAAGCTTTTCCCAATGCTTTTTTCCAATCATCCAATCCTTGGATCAACTGTTCGTTGCTAAGGTAATGCAAGGCAGTACCTCTGTATCTAAACTCATCTGAATGGGCTGCTTTGATGATTCTTTTATTTGATTTGAGTGGGTCAAATTTCACTAGCAAATCCAATGCTCCGGCCTTAGTATGATAATGTTCAGTTACATTGGTAGACTTATCAAGCTTTTTGGCCAGTTTAAGCGCCAGCTTTTGATTGCCTGCTTCTCCTAAATTGTCAATATACCTTAAGTATTGGGCTGCAGCATTGGTAGATTCAAATGTGAAACCTGCCTCTTTAGCCGCCGCATACAAGAGGTCAGCACTAGCAGGGGAAGCGATGCTAGCCAAAGCGTAGATGGCTACCCTTCTAAGTTCAGGTTGGTTGCTATTGACGTAGGGAGCAATAATTTCGGAAGCTTTATTGGCACCAATATCACCTAATGCTTCAATAAAATTCGCCTTTTGTGCATCAACTGTAGATGCTTCTAACGCAGCAATCAATGCTGCTGCTGCCCCAGTGGAACCAACGTTTGCCAGAACTCTGGAGGCAGTTCCAGAAAGTCTGTCATCGGTCAAATAAGGTTCAATATTAGCTACATTTTCATCTTTGGCAATGAACTTTATTTGCTTCAAAACAAAATTTTGTGCTTCAGGGTCATCCAACTGGTTAATGGCAGCAATATAAGCGGCTACAGCCATATTGGCTAAGTCTTCCTTACCATCTTTGCTTGCATAAAAAGCAAATCCCGCCAAGGCATATTCTATTTTTTCATTGTTTACGCCCGGTTTTTGCATTAAGGCCATTTCGGTAATGCCATTGGCGCCAAGTGCTTCCATTTGTTTCATGGCAGCTTCTAAATTACCGGCATTTTCAGCAGGAAACCGGTTCAGTAAATCTGCAATTTTTGTAGCGGTGGTTCTTCCCGCATCGAGTTGATTTTGCGCTTGACTTATAAAGACTTGGCCTATTAAAAGACAAAGAACAAAAGTCATTTTCTTTATAAAATATTTTTCCATAATTCTGGGTATTCCTTTAATGTTTTAATTAAATGGTATAGGGTGCTCTCATGGGCTGATCTATAAGTCTATTTGCCCCTTCATCATTAATAAACGCTAATTTCACAGGGTCAAAATGTAAATCTCTATTCAGCCTCAAAGCTGCCAATCCCATATTTACAAGGGTACAAGAACGGAACCCATTTTGCTCGTTCAATGCAAATTTCTTTCTGTTTTTAACTGCATCGACAAAGTCTGTCACTTGTGGGGCAGGTTCTGGGAATTGAGCCAGTTTTCTTTCAAGATTGGGTATGTCAGATTTAAATCCTCTATATAAATTCCCTTCAGGCCCCTCGATATAAGGTGCCTCAGTGGTCCCTTCCCCATCCAATATTATTTGGCAACCATCTTCATAGGTATAAGTGATCTTTCTCCAGGTACCTACGGCTTCCGGATGCTGTTGTGGAGCGTCAACTTCCACTTTTACCGGGCTTGTTTCATCCTTACCCAAGAAATATTGTACCGGATCCAGGTAATGCTGTCCCATGTCTCCTAGTCCACCTCCATCGTAATCCCAATAACCTCTAAAAGTACCATGCGTTCTGTGTTCATTGTATGGTTTGTAAGGCGCAGGGCCCAGCCACCTGTCATAATCCAATTCCTTAGGTATTGGCATTTCATTTAAGCCGGTTTTTCCAACCCAGTAAAATTTCCAGTCAAAACCGGTTAGTTTACCCACAGTTACTTTTAAAGGCCAACCCAGCATTCCTGAGTCTACCAATTTCTTTATATTTTTAACCTCAGTATTCATTCCGTAGAAATTGCTATCGAAGCGAAACCAAGTATTTAACCTAAATACATTTCCATGTTGCTTGACGGCTTCCATGACTTTTTTTCCTTCACCAATAGTTCTGGTCATTGGTTTCTCACACCATATATCTTTCCCTTCCCTTGCAGCATCTGCAGCCATGATACCATGCCAATGTGGAGGAGTGGCAATGTGAACTATGTCCACTTCAGGGAGTTGAATCAGGTCCCTATAATCAGCAAAAGTTTTGACAGTTTTACCTAAAGTTTCTTGAGCAATAGCTATGTGGCGGGTGTCCACATCACAAATTGCAACAGTTTTGGTTCCGGCATAATCAAAATGTCCTCTCCCCATACCGCCTACACCAATGATGCCTTTCGTCAAATGATCACTTGGGGCCAGGTGTCCTTTTCCCAAAACGTGTCGGGGTACAATACTTATACCTCCTAGCGCCAAAAGGCTACCTTTTAGGAAGCTTCTTCTGGAATTTTTTAAGTTACTGCTCATATCTTTTTAAAATTTTTCTGAACTAATGATCCGTGAATATATTTCCTTGTAAAAGGATAAACAAGTAAAAATGGATTTAGGGTAAAATTTTTCTGTGAAAATATATGTCAAAATCAATTTGGAATGGTTTTGGTTATAATTTACATATAATTAAGCAAAAAAGACTAAGATGAAAAATACAAAAGAAAGTAGAAAAGAGGAAGATTTTCAGGACAACAGCTTTCTAGATGCCCAGGAAGAGGCGCAAGATGGAAAGGCCGGAAAAAAAGCAGCAGAAGAGAATGATGTAACGAAGTCAAGTCAAGTCGCTAAGGATGCTTTAAGAAGAGCAAAAAATGCGAGCAAAGATGTAACCATTGAGAGTGAACAATACAGAAGAGACAAAAGTGAAAACAATGAGTAAATCAGATAACAAAATGAAAAGAATAAAAAATGAAGCGCAATATGAAGCGCTCAGAGACCAAGGGTACAGCAAAGAAAAATCAGCGAGAATAGCCAATTCTCCTGATAGCAAGACCGGTAAAAAAGGGGGGAAAGCTTCTCCATATGAAGAATGGACGAGAGATGAACTGTATCAGAAAACGAAAGAGATAGGAATGGAGGGCGTTAGCCAATTGAATAAGAAAGAATTGATAGAAAAATTAAGAAATCACTAAACTAGGTTCCACCTTAGTTTAGTGATTATTAACAGTTAAATCTCAAATATATTGGAGAGGTGGCCCTAACTCAGGTGGTATCTTTTTTAATTATCCCTCTTATTTTTTTTAGCCCTTCTCCAAAAGAAAAACAGAATAAGTACTATTATTGGTAAAATAATAAAGATAATTAAATCACTGGTCTTAGAGGGATCCACAGGGTCTGTAGGCTTAGGAAGCCCTTTTTGAATTTGTGCCAGAAGCGGAAAAGGAAATAACGCAACAAAGGTTAAGGTTAATAACTGTAGATAACTAACTACTGAATGTACCTTGTGCTTATTCTTTGTTCTTATCTTTGTTCTTAGAAATAAATTTTTCATTTTAAACATGTTTTTATAATGATTATTTGTTTCAATTGCCTTAAGCTACGCCAAAGTTTTACAAGGTTGTTTGTGATTTGGGGAGAAAAGAAATAGCAATTATTCAAATGTTTGGCATTGCCAAGATAAAGGCCATTTAAACTCTTTTAGGCCTGTCAATAGCTATCCCCTAAAAATTCACAAATACCTTACGGCAAATATCTCTGTCTATTTACCACCGGTTTGTAAACTAAGTAGCTCTGCTAGAATAAACTGCAAATAACAGGCCAACTGTAAAAAGTTAAATTAGATTAGGCCTTAATATCTTTCTTGGTTAAGAAAAATAATTTTAAGACAAAAAAAAGAGGCAGAAATTAAACTGCCTCTATCATTGATTATTTTTTTGCTTTCTTTTTCGCCGGCGCTTTTTTTGCGGCTGCTTTTTTAGGTTTGGCCTTTTTGGCATCCCCTTGTGTTTCAATTAGCTTCATCACTTCTTCATAAGTCAAAGATTCAGCCTCTTTGTCTTTTGGGATCTTAAAATTGCTTTTGCCCATTTTGATATAAGGCCCCCATCTACCATTGAGTACCTGAATGTCAGGGTTTTCGTCAAAGGATTTGATGTGCTTTTTGGCATCAGCCTCCCTCTTGTCTTTGATTAACTGTATGGCTTCATCTAAAGTGACAGATAGCGGATCGTATTCTTTGCCTAAAGAAACAAATTTGCTGTCATGCCTGATGTAAGGTCCAAAACGCCCAATGGCTGCCACAACTTTTTTATCTTCAAATGTACCTAAATCCCTCGGTAGCTTAAACAGCTCCAATGCATCCTCTAAGGTTATGCTTTCGATAAACTGTCCTTTTCGAAGGCTGGCAAACTTTTTCTCTTCATCTTCTGCATCACCAATCTGAACAAGAGGACCAAATTTCCCTAGTCTCGCAATAACAACTTTACCTGATTTGGGGTCGACCCCTAATTCTTTGCTTGAGTTAACATCAGTTCGCTTGATGTTTTCTGTAAGCTCAACCTTTGAATGGAAGTTTCCATAAAAATTTTGAATCATCTCTTCCCAAGGTTGATCACCTTGAGCAATATGGTCAAACTCCTTTTCGACTTTTGCTGTAAAAGAAAAGTCAATCACATTTGGAAAATGCTCCACTAGAAAATCATTGACCACCATGGCAATATTTGTAGGAAACAATTTGTTCTTTTCCGTTCCTGTGGTTTCAGTTTTTTCTGCTTCTTTGAATTGACCATCACCTATGGTCATTTCAATGTATTTTCTTTGAACACCATCTCTGGATTCCTTCACCACATAATTTCTTTTCTGCACTGTAGAAATTGTGGGTGCATAGGTAGAAGGCCTTCCTATGCCCATCTCCTCTAATTTTTTTACTAGGGATGCTTCTGTATACCTCGCCGGTGGACGAGTGAAAGACTGGCGCCCTTTCATTTCGATTAGCTGTAAAACTTGTCCTACTGTCAGTGGAGGTAATAATCCTTTTCCTGTTGTTTCTTCTTCCTCCTCATCATCAGTGCTTTCAAGGTAGACCTTTAAGAATCCTTGAAATTTAATTACTTCTCCACTTGCACTTAATGTTTGGTCTACATTTGATATGGCTATGCTAACATTTGTTTTTTCAAGTTGTGCATCTGCCATTTGAGAAGCAATGGATCGCTTCCAAATCAATTCATACAAGCGCTGCTCATTCCTGTCCTTACCGGCATCATGTTCGGCAAAAGAGGTAGGCCTAATGGCTTCGTGGGCTTCTTGTGCCCCTTCAGATTTTGATTTAAATTTTCTCTTTTTATGATATTCATCCCCATAAGCCGACTTTATCTCTTTTTCTGCATCCTTTAATGCATCATCAGATAAATTAAGGCTATCCGTCCTCATGTAGGTAATTTTACCTGACTCATATAGCTTCTGGGCAATATTCATTGTCTGGGCCACAGAGAAATATAACTTCCTACTGGCTTCCTGTTGCAATGTGGAGGTTGTAAAGGGGGGCGCCGGACTTTTCTTTGCCGGTTTCGTTTCGAGAGATTTTATAGAAAAGTCAGCTTCTAAGCATTTTTTCAAAAATTCCTCTGCCTCTCCCTTGCTCTGGAATTTCTTTGGCAATTCTGCCTGCAGGGTTTTACCTTCTACATCGAAAAGGGCTGTTATTTTAAAAGATACCGTAGGTTTAAATTTATCAATCTCCCGCTCCCTGTCCACAATGAAACGAACGGCTACAGATTGTACCCTACCTGCGGAAAGCCCTGCTTTTATTTTTTTCCATAGTACCGGAGAAAGCTCAAAACCAACAAGTCGGTCGAGAATTCTTCTTGCCTGCTGTGCATTTACCAAATCATAATCGATGCTTCTTGGACTTTCTAAAGCCTTGGTAATGGCAGATTTGGTGATTTCCCTGAAAACGATCCTTTTTGTATTTTCATCTTTTAATTTAAGTACCTCTTTTAAATGCCAAGAAATAGCTTCTCCTTCACGGTCATCATCACTTGCTAGGTATACAGTGTCTGCACCCTTTACTAATTTTTTAAGTTCTTTAATTACTTCCTTTTTGTCCGAAGTTACCTCATAAGTAGGTTGGAACTTGTTTTTGATATCTATGGCATTTTCACCCTTAGGGAGATCTCTTACATGCCCGTAGCTGGAGGTGACTTTAAAGTCTTTCCCTAGATAACCTTCTATTGTCTTGGCCTTTGCAGGAGACTCCACTATGACTAAATTCTTTGGCATGGTTAATTTCTTTAAAGATAAAAATGAATGGAACCAGGTTAATTCCCATAATTCAAGTCCTAAAAATAGATGTCATATTATTCTCTTCCAAATATTCATTCAAAGCAATTTTTATTGCCGACAAAATTTCCACATATTTATTTTTAATTTTGAAGTTTAATTGAAGTACATGGCTAAGGAATTATTGTTGGTGCGACATGGGATTACAGAGGCTCCAGGTTTTGATAAAAAAGACTTGAAAAGGGACCTTATACAGCCCGGAATTGATCAATTGGAAAGGTTGTCTAAGCTTTTGAAAGCAAATGGACAGGTTTGTGACCATATGGTCTATAGCCCTGCAAACAGGTGCAGGCAAACGGCGCAGATTCTTTCATCAGCTGTGGGCGTAAGCAAATCCACAGTAGTTAATGAAATATATCAAGCCGGACACGGAGACTTATTGCAGGTTTTAAATAACATTGATAATGGAGATGCGCATGTAATGATGGTGGGACATAATCCGGGTGTGAGCCATTTGGCTGCCTTTCTTACCGGTGAAGACCACCTGCTTTTTTCTCCCGGGATGATGGTTAGAATAGCCTTTTACCTAGAAGAATGGCAGCATATTTCAAAAAGTAGTGGCGTTCTTGTTGAAGTTCTGCAATAAACAATGCCTAGAAATTTTTATCAAGCACCCTAAGCTAATAAAATGTCATCATCAGATAAATTGTCAATTATTTCAAACTTCGATCCCAATGGAGTAGGAACAAATGCGCAGCTATTTGGATTGCCATTCTCGATAGAAATGGCTGAGATGGTGATCATTCCTGTGCCTTGGGAGGTTACCGTTTCATATAGAGAAGGCACTGCCAATGGACCTGAAGCTATTCTTAAAGCATCTACCCAAGTAGACCTTTTTCAAGAAGATATATTTGATGCATGGAAAATGGGAATTGCCATGCTGCCCATAGACGATCTGCTAAAATCCCAGAGTGATCAACAACGCAGTCTTGCCAATACCTATATCCAATGGCTTGAGGCCGGGGAGCCTGAAGCTGTAAGGAATCGCTATGAAAAAAGCCCTGAAGGAATCAATGCAGCATGTGATAAAATGAACGATTGGGTTTACCAGCAATCCAAAAAATACCTGGAGCAAGGGAAAATGATCGGTTTGCTGGGAGGAGATCATAGCACCCCTTTGGGTTTAATTCGAGCGATGGCAGAAAAACATTCTTCTTTTGGCATCCTTCAAATTGATGCGCATGCTGATTTGCGCCCCGCTTATGAGGGTTTTGAATATTCCCATGCATCTATTGCCTATAATTTTATGAAAATTCCGGAAGTGAAACAGCTGGTTCAAGTGGGAATTAGAGACTTTTGTGAGCAGGAATATGTCTACAGTCAATCTGAAAAAAGGATTACTATGTATACGGACAACCAACTCAAGGAAGCGCTGTTTCAGGGAGTAAACTGGAGTGACCTATGTAAAAGGATTATTGCGGATTTACCGGAAAAGGTGTACTTGACTATTGATATCGATGGCCTTTCAACTAATTTATGCCCAAATACCGGTACTCCTGTTCCCGGCGGAATGGATTACCAGCAATTAATGTATCTCATCAAAACCCTGGTCAAGTCAGGAAGAAAGCTCATTGGTTTTGATTTGGTAGAAGTAGCCCCGGGAGAAAACGGAGACGAATGGGATGCCAATGTTGGTGCCAGAATTTTGTACAGGATGGCAAATTTAGTAGGGCTTTCACAAGGAAAACTTTCCTGGTCCTAGGCGTATAAATACGATAAATTAATTTGGATGCATCAGGGGATCTGAAGGTAGATTTTTATACAATTTCTGCCCTTCACAGCGGAACTTCTTTTGCTTGACTAGTCTTTATTTACCGGCTTATAAAGGAACATTGGTTTCCGAAAAACACAGCCATAGGCAATTGATTTCCTCATGAAGAAGATGCTTTCTATTTATCGTATGATTTTGCTTGCCATCCGTGGAAGTGAACAGGACTTTACCAAATTGCCCATTAAAACTGGAATATTTCTTTTGGCAATTCCTATGATTCTGGAAATGGTCATGGAATCTCTTTTTGCGGTGGTAGATATATTTTTTGTGGGCAAGCTTGGGGAACATGCCGTGGCCACAGTGGGCCTCACAGAAGCCGTGTTGACATTGATTTATTCCCTAGGTGTAGGGATTAGCATGGCCGGTACAGCTTTGGTTGCAAGGAGATTTGGCGAGAAAAAATTCAAGCAAGCGGGTACCCTGGCTTTTCAATTGTTGTTGGTAGGTATATTCGTTTCTTTGGCCCTGGGCACTGCAGGATTTCTCTATGCCGGAGAAATTTTGAAGTTGATGGGAGCAGAGGCTGAAGTTTTGAAAACAGGAACCTCCTATACCCAAGTTATTTTTGCCGGAAACACAGCCGTGATGTTACTGTTTCTTATCAATGGCATTTTCCGCGGTGCTGGGTCAGCACATTTGGCAATGCGGGCATTGTGGATTTCCAATGGACTCAATATCCTATTGGACCCTTTGCTTATTTTTGGTTTAGGAACTTTCGAAGGCTTAGGCTTAACAGGAGCAGCATGGGCCACCACAATCGGAAGAAGTATAGGGGTGCTGTATCAATTGTATCATCTTTTCAATGGTAAGCATCGCTTGGTGATTGGGGCCAGCAACCTGATGGTGCGATGGGAAACCTTAAGAAAAATCATTCAAATTTCCCTGGGAGGCATGGGGCAGTTTTTGGTTGACTCTGCAGCGTGGATAGTGCTCACCCGTATGGCATCAGAATTTGGCAGTGCGGCTGTGGCAGGATATACCATTGCGTTTAGGATTTTGCTATTCAGCCTGATGCCTGCATGGGGTTTGTCTGCAGCTGCTGCCACACTTGTGGGACAAAATTTAGGAGCAGGGAAAGCTTTTAGAGCAGAAATAGCTACTTGTCTTACTGCTCGTTACAATTTTATTTTTCTTGCAACGGTTACCCTGTTTTATTTGTTTTTTGCAGATTATTTGGCCGGGATTTTTTCGCAAGAAGCTGCTGTAAGATCCATTGCAGCTGTGGGCTTGAAAGTAACAGTACTTGGCTATGTGTTTTATGCGGTGGGCATGGTAATTGTGCAAGCCTTTAATGGGGCAGGAGATACCAGGACCCCTGCCTATATCAATATTGGTGTGTTTTGGTTATTGGAAATTCCTTTAGCGTATTATTTAGCAATTGTTCTTGATCTTAATACCATGGGTATTTTTATTACCATAGCTTTTTGTCATTCATTGCATGCATTGATCGCACTATGGTTTTTTAGAAAAGGATATTGGAAGTTTGTTAAAACTTGATACCAATAAATGGAAAAGTGGTAAAGGCAATAAAAAAGCTACCGGTTATTTGAAGACCGGTAGCCTAGGAAAATAGGTTTTGATAAGGTATAATTTGTCCGTTTGAGCTTCACCTTATTCATTTATCAAATTTATCGAATATAATTCTACAGGAGGGTATTCAAATGTATTTATTAGGGGTATGAAATGTAGCCATATGTCTATGAAGCATATGCAATAGCTCATCTATTGTGTGTTGAAATCGCTTCAAAATCAGTGGCTTCATTGCTTTTTTCAGCTTTATTATAGGGATGTCTTGCAATAACCTCCTTTCTTGCGATTACATTACTCCCTAAAAAAATAAAGAAAGGCATCAGGAATCTAATTGCATAATATGGGTTTAATAGATAATGATGTTGAGACAAAGAACATAAGATTTCAGTCTATATTCTTTGTCTAGTAGATGTTGAATTGAATTAAATTATCAACGCTATTCCATTAGTAAACTGTAGTGAGGATAACCAGACTGTCCACTTCTGATAGGTTCAATACTATTTCTTTTGCAGGGTTCAATAAAAGTTCTTTGCCATTGGCTCTTTCTATGAAAACTCCCAAAGCTGTTTCACCATGTGACTCAGCATGGGCCTCTAATTCAGAAAAAGAGGCCGTAGAATCGTCGATAGCGTATTCCTCAATTTTACGAAAAATCATTTCCGGACCTCCCACTGTGAAGAGCTCATTGTAAATGCTATAAAGCTCCCTTTGTATGGCGATACCTGCCAGAAGGTGACTTAAGACCAAGGGGCTAATGATCACTTCACTTTGGAATGGTTTTAAGAGGGATTCGTTGCTTGGATCTGCCAACTCCAATAAGATGGAGGGGTTTTTTACTGATCTTTCCAAAACTTCTTCCAAGAGTACAAAGCCTACCATTGTTCTTGCATCTGCTTCTTCCTCTTCCTCCATACGATCGCTACTTAGCATTAATATATGATCAAAAGTTTCAGCTTCAATTCTTTTGATCACAGACTCTCTTACATAGTCTGCCACTATATGATCAATCTCAATTCTATCCGGAAGCTCACTGACAATACCAAAATCCTTTTTTCTGTCTTGAAGTGGTTTCAAAGAAACAAGTCTAATAAAATAGGTTTCATCTTCGTAGGTTGTCAATTCTTTGATTAGCGAGGGAACATGTTCATTCCAGCCCAAAATCAATATTCTGATGACACCTGTTTGCTCTTCCACAAGCAATGGTTTTTTTTCAGAAAAGGGTAAACTGCTTTTCTCCAGCGTTTCCAAATCCGGTTCCAGGTCAGAGAAGTCCTGGGTGATTAATATCAGCTGATCTCCTTCCTCTATTAGTTGCTTTCTGTCCGGATTTAAATTAGGCAGAAAGCGCCCTTTCTCCTCCCTTACTATTCCCAATACGATGGCTTTGGAAAAAGCCTTTTTGACGGTACCAAAGGAGTGGTTTACGGTTTCAGGAAATGCCTTTGTGAAAATATTGTTTTTTGTCAATTGGGCTAATAACTCATTGTAAACCTGAGAAAGTCCCGGGTGGCGAATGTTTTGTGCCATCAATCGACTGATGATCGCATTGCTACCAACAACCTCAAGAGGGCCACTGTATGACCTGTAGGCAGCATTGATTTTATTGTCATCCTGAATTTCTGCCACCACATAAGGAAGCTTGCTAATGTTAAATTTTCTAGCTTCAGCATTCAGGGAAAGCAAACATTTAATGGTTTCAATGTCCGGATTGATCAATTCCTTTCGGTCATAGGCCAGACTGGGAATAATGATTACAGAGGCATTCAATGCATCTACTCTCCGCAAATGTTCCCTGTCAATGGCCATTCCTGTCCTTAAAATTATTTCATGCGCCCTTCGGCCAATCATGGGGTTGTCCTTGAGTTCCTGCATTTGAAAAGGACTCACCTCCTCAGAAAGAATAATCAGTTGTAATTTTTTAATATTTAACTTGTCAAAAAGCCTCTTTAAGCTTGCCGAAGACTGAAAAATTTCTGCTGCAATATGAATGGTCCGATTAGACCATCCCAATATGACCAAGTGATTATTGGCTGTCACAGGTGTTAGCCCCTGTTCCAAGTGCCTGATTTTTCTGTTCATCCATGTGGTAATGATCGCAACCAGAGAGCCTAGAAAAATAACATAGCCGGCAAGGGTTAATAAGGTGGAAATAAAACGCCGCCAATTTCCTTGATCGTCTCCCAAATAACCGGGATCGGTGAGCCTTAAAAAGGCCCACCAGATGGCTTCACCTAAGGTTTGGCTAGGGCTATTGGTAGGAACGACCAACAAGCCACCAATGATTGAAATCATACCTATCAAAGCAGCTACGACCAGCAATTGGTACTGGGCACCCTTCACCAACTGCCTTTCAAGGGTAAATAAAATCTTTCGCCGAATTCTAGGTCTTTTTAATCGCATAAATTACTATGAAAGGAATCTTTGTCCGCTTCAATATAGAAATTAAGTTAGAATAAACGATAAAGATTATTGTGGTAAACTGTGGCCTTTAAATTTTTGGTGCCAATTCTAATAGTGAAGTAAATCAACTTTAAGAGGGATAACAAATGGTAACCCGGAATATATAGTAGTTGTTCCTCTTCCTGAAAAAACCTTTCCTAAAAGTAAACCAGAACAAGCTGAGGATATAAGGGAAATCCATAGCCTCTCAGGTCAAAGTCACATTAACCATTCAGAAAAACACCTTAGAAGCCTTGCTTTAGCACAAAAAAGCCGGAACAGTTTAGACTATTCCGGCTTTTGGTTGGTTTCAACTGACCCAAATATCTTCCATCTATATTTGATTTTGGGAAGGAGTATGGGCACAATGAATGTATTACTCAACTTGAGGTTATGACTACTCTGCTGCTTGCTCTCCTTCGGTCAATCTGAAATTGCTTACCGTTTTTCCCTCCAGGTGTTTGCTCCATTTCTCTAGCAATGGTTTTTCTAAAGAAAGCTCTCTGTACTCATCAGGGTTCATTATAGGCAAACCTTTTACAATTGGGTAAATCCTTTTACATTGAGTGCAATGGAGCCAGCCTTCTAAAACGCGCTTCTCGGTGTCTTCTGTTATCGTTGTAAGCGTTAAATCGGCTTTATCAAATGGACAACATAGTTTATTTATAGTGGATAATCTCATGATTGATTCTTTTGAATTGAATTAAAATAATTTTGAAGGGCCATCACTGGGTTTTTATTTTGCATCACCCCGGATATGATGGCAATTCCCGAATAGGGGAGTGCATGCAACTCATTTAGGTGCTTGGTCTTAATTCCTCCTGCTAAAAATACAGGTAGGGCAGTAATTTCAGCAGCTTTCCTAATGGAGTCGAAACTAACCAAGTCACAATGTTGTGTGGTGGATGTAGGGTAGACGGAGCAAAAAGAAACATAATCGAAGCCCAGGCTGTCTGCCTGATGGATCAGATTTAGGTCGTTATTTACAGTCAATCCTACCAAATATTTCTTTTGAGCAAATTCAGGGATTCTGGATAGATTTACCGGTATGCTGTCCAAATGAATACCATCAGCATGGCTCAGCTTCAGCAAATCCCATCGGTTATTTACCAATATTGGAAAATCATAAGCTGCAGCCATATTGACTACTTTGTTGGTAAATGCCACCGCATCCTGCTTTTCTCCAAAATGATCCCAAATTTGAACGGCAATAAGTGGGAAGGTAAATAACTGCTCTAATATGGAAAATAGCTCGTCTTCAGTTTTGTCTGATGGATCAATCACCAGATAAATCCCTTTTTCTGCTTTCAAGTTTAATTTTTTCATTTCCATCCTTTTTTATACGCTTCATAAAATGCATCCCAATAAGGATCGACAGATTGATAGGGTAAAGGGGTAAGTTTGTCTTCCTTTTGAAGCAAAATACCTTGCCCTGCATCAGTCAGCCGGCCAATTTCAGCACAAGGAATATTTTCCGTATCCAACCGGTCAATGATTTCTTGAACTTTATCTTTTTTGCAAGCGATCAACATGGCTCCTGCCCCTATGCAGTGATTTGGATTCAATTCGAAAAGTTGACAAACAGCCTTTTGAACTTCGCCGACAGGGATCAATTGTTCTTCTATTACTGCACCACAATTGGCTGCTGTGGCCATTTCGTAAACAGCTCCCAAAACGCCACCTTCCGTTACATCATGCATGGCCGTGACAGCTTTGTTCTCAGGTTCACCTCTAGCCACCAGCGCATCTTTCAAAGAGCTAGTTTGGTAAAATGAGGCTGCTGCTTGCAGGCAAATTTCTTTCCCAAGTTTGTTGGAAACGGTTTGGGGAAAGCACATGCCCAGAATAGCAGCAGAGGAAATAGCAGCGCCCTTGGTTAGCAATAAACTGTCTCCGGCCCGGGCTTTGGTACTGGTTAAAATTTGTTCCAGTGGTGCAATACTTATAAAGGTTCCTCCTCCGGCAATGGTGGAATTTTGTCCCTCAACAAAACCGGTATGTCCTCCTGTAATGTTCACTCCCAGCGCAGTGCAATACTCATGAATGTATTGCCAATACACTTTAAAATCCTCCTGACTAAAAGTAGCAGGTAAATTCAAAACAAACTGACCAAATTGAGGTGCGAAGCCAGTGGTGGACATGTCATTGGCCATCAGGTGAACCGATAGCCAGGCTGATTCTTGTAAACCCAAGCTAGGGATCAAGGAAAGTGGATCACTAGTGAGTGCCATGCCTTGGTCTCCGGCCAAGGCCACCACAGAAACATCAATTCCAAAGCCGGGTTTTACCCGAACATTTTCATTGGGTTTTCCACAATGTGAGGTAATAAAATTACCCAACAAATGTTCATCAATCTTCCCTGGTTTTTGACTCATTTATTTGACATCATTGAACTGAACATAAAGACCAAAGAAATCCCCGTAGGGCATGTTCCATTGCTGGACAGGAAACCACTTAGGCAAGCCGGTGCAAGACCAGGTGATGGTGTAGTCTCGCCCTTCCAATGCTTCTTCGATGATTTTGATAAGATGTTTTGGGGTGTAAAATGTAGCTGTAACATAAAAAGGATTCTTACCGAATGCTTGCTGAACCCTACGTCGGAGAACTTTGGGAGAGTTTTTGTTCATCATCCCCATGGCTATACCGTATTTTCCAACCCTTGCTGCTTCACGGATTACCTTGACCGGATCTTTGTAGTATTCGAAAGTGGTAATAAAGGCCAAGGAATCAAAAGTATGGTCTTTGAAAGGCATATGGTGTGAATCTGCCATCACCAAGTCGCCGTCAAACAAATGAATGGCTTGTGATAACATCAAAGGGGAGATGTCTCCTCCGGTGGACTCAATGCCTATTTCTTTCCACCATCTTGTAAACCTTGTGGTGCCACAGCCAAATTCCAATAGGGTTTTTACCCTTTTGTCTTTGGTAACCAGCTGTTCCATTACTTTTTTCTGCCAAACTTCGGCTCTTTTATACCTGCCCTCATACCAAAGTTCATAAGTATCGGTATGGTCTCTGTTGAAGAACCACTCAGGTCTATTTTGCCAGTTTCTTTGTTGCTGTGGGATCAGCCCCATTTTTTGTTTTTCTATTTCCATTTTGTCATTCATTTTAAAAAAAAACATTCGACCGGATAAAACCAGTGGAATGTAGCTTCAAATCACAAAAGGAAATCTGGCTTGCATCCCTACGTTGGCATTATCCAAATCAGGTTTCGGGTATTATCTCAGCCAGATTAAAATCCAGCACCCCGTGCATACAATATGGTCACAAAGATATTGAATAACCTATGTAAAGCAAGAAGTCTTTACTAAGCCTTCATTCATGGAAAGACAGAATTTGAAATTAATAAAGGGTAAATCATGTGTGTTTTTAATATTTTCGATAAATTAGGTAGTTGTTTAAGGATTTTTAAAATATAAGATTAGATACATGTCCGCATTAACAAAATTTATCACCTGGAAGAAAGGTAACACAGTAGTTTCATGGGTACTTTTTGGCTTATTTGTTCAGGTGATATTTAATCGAAAGAACGTACCAACACATATAGAGGTGCTGGATGATACGCTTACCCATCATTGTTCCAGGACAAAGAGAAATCGCTGGGTGAGTGTCATTAATTTTATGGTGACGCCCAGATTCGTAAGGAGGCTGATTGAATCCCAATTGAATAAAAATATGGTAGACCATGAGCGTGTGTTTTTATCGCTCGATAAAGAATTGACCAAGGATGATTTCTTTGACAAGGACAAGCCTCATCGGCAAAAGTGGGGCAATTGGTATGGCAACCATTTCTCTGAACCATTGCGATTTTTTGTGCCCGGAGACGGGGATTATAAAAACTTTTCTCCGAAGGCTGAAACCTGCAATAGGTATGATTACCAAGGTTTGTCGGAGGTAAGTGAATTGGTGAAAAATGCCGAAAAAGAAAATAGAAAAGTCCGAGCCGTAGGTTCCGGTCATGCTTTGACGGCAGTGGCTCAATGTGAAGATTTCTTGGTTTGCACCCAAAACATGAACATGACCCAACGGCCTGCCAAAGAATGGATAAAAGAGGAATATAAGGAGGGGTTCGATGTAGAAGTGAATTATGGCAATAAAAAGTCTTTGGAAAAGCACTACCTTTTCGAAACAGGAGGTGGAACCAAGATCAGGCACCTAATAGAAGCCTTGACCTATCATGGCTTTGCTTTGATCAACCAGGGAGGGTCCAGCATACAGTCCATTACCGGAGCAATTGCCACCTCTACTCATGGTTCAGGCATAGGGATTGGTCCGGTATCAGCTTTTGCCAAGTCAATGACCATTGTGGGTAAAGGAGGCAAGATCTATCGCGTAGAACCTACGGATGGGATTACAGATCCGGAGGCATTTAATAAGGACCAAGAAGTAAAAAAATATGGCATAGAATTGATTCAGGACGATGAAAAGTTCAATGCGGTTATGGTTGGTATAGGATCTATCGGGATTGTTTTCTCCATGATTCTGGAAGCCCAACCCAATTACCGGCTGTATGAGGAACGGAAAAGGTACAATTGGGAGGAGCTTAAAGCAGAGATGCAAAAAGAGGATTTACATCATTTCATTAATCAACACAGACATTTTGAGGTGTTGATCAACCCCTATTGTGACCTTACTGCAGAAACTGAAGAGGGGAAAAAAAGAAAATGTTTGGTAACCACCAGAAACTATTGTGAAAAATCCAATAGGAAACAGGCAGGGAGGGAGAGAAATTATATTTCTTCATTTATATCAGGAATAGCCATTTCCGGAAGGCTTTCTCCCTGGGTATTCAATAAAAACCACCAGTCCATTCCTGCCATGACCAATAACTCCATTCATCGATTGATCGACCACAGCGGCGATGAAGGGGGAGGTTTTGAGGACGACTGTCGTTTTGTGTTGGATCAGGGCTTGGGAGAGTTAAAATTTTATGGCTATGCCGTAGAATTCGGTTTTCCATTGGAGCGGGTTTTTGAGGCAGTAGATTTGATCATTAAGGTTTGTGAAGAGGCTCAGGTCTACCATCACTTATTGGCTGCTCCTTTTTCATTGCGATTTGTCAAACAATGTGATGCCCATCTATCCATGATGAATCAGCACGATACCTGTATGATTGAATTAGTAAGTGTGAAAGGAGTAACCGGCAGCCTACCGTTATTTAGGCGTTTAGAAAGGGAATTGTTGGATTTCGGAGCCATACCACATTGGGGGCTTTCCGTAGAGCCCTGGTACAGAGCAAGGGTTGAAAAAGCTTTTCCTAGATTTAAAGATTGGGAGGTGCAGCAGGCCTTTTTTGGCGGAGATACTTTCAAAAATGCATTTTTGGAACGGATTCAGGATTCATAATTTCTATTCGGAGTGTTTGGTTAGTTTATTGTTTTCAAATGTCGGGACTCCTTTAAAGTAGCTTTAATACTTAATTGCTGAAACCTATGATAGGATTAGGCTTGTGATGAGGAGTATTGTTCAACCCACTATTAGGGTTGAGGAATAGGTGTGGAATTGGCCGTCCACGGGTTTCACCCGTGGTTATTGTTATTGAAGCCCTTTGGGCTTCTTTCGATTAACTTCAGTTCGATTTTATACTTATTGGTAAAATTAGGTTTATTTAATCAAGCAGTTACTTTACTGAAATAGATACAGGAAAGACAGATAAGGTAAATCCCCCTTTTTTTAAAGAGGGATAAAGGGGGATTTTTTCCGAAACCGTCACTAATATCAATTTCATAATGGCTTTGTCACGTCCTGTTAAAATCCCTCTTTAAGGCAAGGAGCCACCGGCATTAGCGAAAAGCCGGTTTCACTATTGAGCTTACTGTTGGCTAATGCCCTAAAAAGCCATTTCCTTAATATCCTGGGTGGCGCCTCCTGCGTCGGCTTACCCAGAGCTACAAAGATTGCACTCCTCTGGAGTGTTGGATTAGGTATTGTCAACTTGGTTTTGGACCATAATAAAGTTAATTCTTGGAATGAGGAATTTTTCATAAAACTGAATCGAGTTCTGGCCTTATAGAAATTTATTTTCCGCCTTGTAGATTTTCGGCGTTAAGAAATTTAAGAAGCGATGGCAAGGGCACAGGCACTGTTTGACGAAGTTTTTGGTTTAGTAATCATTAAAAAGCAACGGCAATATTAACACCAAAAACGAGGAGTTTGCCTGTGTGCGGGAGGCCTTAAATTTTAGTCGAAAAGATACTCAGCGGTGGGGTTTTTTGCTTACTTTTTTGACCTACAGCAAAAAAGTAATAATGATCTTTTTAATTGAATACTGTCAACTTGGATTCTGCATATTTAAAATGTTAATTGATGGAAGGACGATTTTTTCAAAATTATTTAGGCGAACTCAGTTCATATTATTCACGCAGAACCTCAAACCCAAAAAGGTGAAAATATTATAGCAGTAGGCGCATGCCCTCGGTAAATAGGTGAAATTACTTAGAGCTCTGTAAAACAAAAAAAGCTATGAAATAAAATCTCATAGCTTTAGTCAATTAACAATAAACCCAAAATAACCTGCTGTAGGAGAAGGAGTCGAACCTCCACGGAGCAGTTAGGAAAAATACGAGCTCGCTATTTTCTTTATCCTGTGATCTCCACCCCCGAGACAGGAGGGCATGTCTGCCAGTTTCATCATCCTACAGTATATATCAGTAATAAAGCTTTCCTTCACTACCCAAAGATCTTTTGTCTTTGTTTGATATGTCAAAGGTAATGAAAAGATTTGTATATTAAAATTATGGCAACGTTTAAAGCATTTTTTTACATTATAATTATTGGAAATGCTAATTAATTTTATTTTCATTAATTCAACACTTCTAATATCAACCCAAATTAAAAGATTTGCAATAAATAAAACACACAACCTTGATTTGACAAATAAAGTGACATTTCTTGCCTACAAAACACATCTACCTAGGGAATGAAAACAAGCATTTTCGCCCGTATTCCAGCCTATTTTTAGGAGAAACAGAGATAAAAACCATCCAAAACCAATATAGAAAACACCGACTTCAACGCCTCCCAAACTCCGTAGGAGTGTCATTTTTGTAGCCGAGGGTATCAACCCTCTGGAAATGAGTTATATGTACATCTTGATTTTGGCGGTATTGTTGCTTTTTTTCTGCAACAATGCTGACAAAATCTTATCGAAAACAAACGCTAATAACCCCAGGGTAATTAAAATAGTCTCTACAAAAACTGATGTACCGTCATACGAACCCTTTTTGGAGAGTTGTTGCGTAGAGAAAGGCTGTGGTAATCCCTCCTTCGGGGCTAGCAGTTTTTCCAAGGGATTCTATCCCACGATCAGCAAAAGTCACTACATTGCTGAAAGCTCAAAATCCCCCTTTTTTCAAAGGGGGACAAAGGGGGATTTTTTTTCGCAACCGTCACTAATATCAACTTCGTAATGGCTTTGTCACGTTCTGTTAAAATCCCTTTCTTAGCCTATCGCTGATAGCTTTAAAACCGGGCGCAAGAGGCCACTGGCATTAGGGAAAAGCCGGTTTCACTATTGAGCTTACTGTCGGCTAATGCCCTTAAAAGCCAATTCATTTACACCCCGGGTCGCATCTCCTGCGTCGACTTACCCGGAGCTACCAATACAGCACTCCGCTGGAGTGCTGTATTGAGTATTGTCAAATTGGTTTCTGCATTTTTAAAATGTTAATTCTTGGAATGACGATTTTTTCATAAAACTGAATCGAGTTTTGGTCTTATAGAAAATTATTTTCCGCCTTGTAGATTATCGGCGTTAAGAAATTTAAGAAGTGATGGCAAGAGCACAGGCACTGTTTGACGAAGTTTTTGGTTTAGTAATCATTAAAAAGCAACGGCAATATTAACACCAAAAAAGAGGAGTTTGCCTGTGTGCGGGAGGCCTTAAATTTTAGTCGAAAAGATACTCAGCGGCGGGCTTTTTTGTTTACTTTTTGGGCCTGCAGCAAAAAAGTAAAAAATGGTCTTTTTAATTGAACTCTGTCATCATGATTGCTGCGTTTTTAAAATGCTAATTCTAAGAATGATGTACCGTTATTGCGAACCCTTTTTGGAGAGTTGTTGTGTATGGAAAGGAGTCAAACCTCATTCCATTGTGAGATTCCTTCGACTTTCTCTTCGCGAGGCCTCTGCAAAGTCTCGGAATGACGATAATATTTTCCGCCTTGTAGATTTTCGGCGTTAAGAAATTTAAGAAGTGATGGCAAGAGTACAGGCACTGTTTGACGAAGTTTTTGGTTTAGTAATTATTAAAAAGCAATGCTAATATTAACACCAAAAACTAAGGAGTTTGCCTGTGTGCGGGAGGCCTTAAATTTTAGTCGAAAAGATACTCAGCGGCGGGCTTTTTTGTTT
Source organism: Cyclobacterium sp. 1_MG-2023 (assembly GCF_030546805.1). Lineage (GTDB taxonomy): Bacteria > Bacteroidota > Bacteroidia > Cytophagales > Cyclobacteriaceae > Cyclobacterium. The sequence goes on from NZ_JAUOPC010000004.1 coordinate 514,390, forward strand.
ACTTTTTGGGCCTGCAGCAAAAAAGTAAAAAATGGTCTTTTTAATTGAAAATGTATATGAAAATCGAAAATAAAATACAAAGATTGCACTCTGGAGTGCTGCATTGGATATTGTCAACTTGGTTTCTGCATTTTCAAAATGATAATTCTCGAAATGACTTGCAGTCACTGAGAACCTTTAAAGCGGGCCGGTAGTGCGGCAAAGGTGCGGCAGTCTCGCCATTTTGAGATTCCTTCGGCTTTCTCTACACAAAGCCCCTGCAAAGTCTCGGAATGACGGATTTAAAAGTCTTTGGTCAATCCAATATTTTGGAAGTAGCGTTTGGGCGGGGATTTGAGGGAATCAGGTTTTTGGGGATTTCTTGCGTGATTTTTTTTAGTTGCTTTAACTCAAAGCCAATTCTAAATTGAAACCTGGAAGTTGAGAGGCCGCGATTTGCTTTAAATAGGGGATCATAGGTCAGCAAAACTATGGATTGAAGCTTTTTTCCCATTGGAATGGTTCGGCCAAGCCCTAAACCTGATAACCAAATGGAACCATCAAAATTTTTGCTTTCAAAACCCGGTGCATAGACCAAACTTATCCTGCTTCTGGCCAACTCCCCCTGAAGGAACCAATTTCCCAGACTAAAATGCAATCCTCCTTTTATCCCTTCCCCTGTACTTGTTGGCCCGATTTGATTTTTAAATTGTCGCTTGATATTTATTCCTGCAAAAGTATGCCACTGACTGCTGATACTGTATTTGATGCCCAGATCTACAAATAACCCCTCAGCAAATGATGTCAAGGGATCGTACCAGAGGTATAAATCTGTACGTTCTAAGAATGGAGCATTTTTCAAATGATTAGCTTCCTTAAGGTTAAATTTTTCAATTGTTTTTTCCGCCTCCGCTACTTGGATATTCCCCAAAGAATCCATGCTTATTTTGCTATAGTCATTTCCGATGCTTTGCAAGTATTCATTTGAAATGCCCTTGGGTTGTTCTTTGACCAATGATTGGGCTTTGGTTAGGGTAAGTCTGGGACTTATTTTTTCACGAGCCAATTCTTTCACTGCTCCATTACCATAATAATCCATAATGCCTTTACCGGGAGATTTTATCTGCTCATTGAGGGTTCCCCCTAGTTTTTGTTTAAGCTCGGGCATTAGCTGTTCATTGAATATTGCTTTCAGGTTTTCCTCATTTTGCCCGATAATTTCTTCTATGGTAGCCATATCTTGGGCTTGTTCCAAGGCTGTTTTTGACTTTTCTACCTGACTTAAAAGGTAAGTACAGGTATGCTTTAAATTTTGACTTGAGGGGCTAGCTTCGGAGCTTAAGCTGAGAAGTATGGTTTTCTCCTGTTCGATGATTTTTAGGCCTCGATTCTTTAAACCATTTACCAGACTGTCCCTTTGGGTACTGTCTATTTTACTTGTCTTGAATTTTTGGATGTCCTGATTGAGAGAATCGTAAGTTTTTTGTAAGGAATGAATTTGCTGTATCTCTTCCTTGAAGGGTATTGGCTCACTTATCAAGGAACTTGTCGGAGATCGGTTGAGCAATCCAGAGGTAGGTACCGGAACAATTGGAACTTGGGCTGCGCTGGAAAAAACAAGCAGATAGGCAAAGAGCAAAGATAAGCAAGTCTCTTTCATGGCAGGACTTATTATTGGGTCTCAAAACTGCATTGATCAAAAAAATAGCGCAACAAAAGATCAAAAAGGTAATGAATACCTCCATTGATGGAATGTTATCAACTAAAATACCAAAACGATTTGATATTTGCAAGCGATTGAAAATGAGTGTGGTATTTGTTTGTGGCCAATTGAGAAATTTTAGGGGATGGAATCAACTCTCTTTTCGATAGGCCGCCAATTCTTTGTAAACCCTTCGTCTTGCTCGATTGATACCGCCAACAGGTTCGTGATCCTTTAACCCCATCCAAGGAGAAAACTCCAGTGTTTCTCCCATTTCTATTCGGCCCTCACAGTCAAAAGATTGCTGGGGAATATGTAGAGTGGCTACGGGTATTAAGGGAGCTTTCCAGGCAATGGAAGTATTTTCCAATGGCTGTTCTTGGTCGTTTTTGTGAATTTGCACATTTAAGGTAAACCCATGAGGCCTGGTTTCACAGTCTTTTATTAATTGGGATTTTAAAAAATCATCTCCTTTCTCTTCATTGAGGGTATAACCCAAATTGGGTTCCAATGGGGTCAAAACAAATTTAACATACAAGCTAGGACCAAATTTAAAAGCTCCACCGGAAAAATAGGTTTGTGAGAGCAGGTTGTCGTGCTTTTTACTGTACTTGAAGGTCAGGTAAATACTTCTCCAATGCGAAGGATTAAGGGCAAACTTGACTTGTTCCCAGAGGCCGAACAGCACAGCTTTTATGGCTTTTGCGTACAAAGAGATATTCCAGGCTGACAGAATTGGACTGGTGGTCAATAAAAAATTTTGTGTGGGCACTCCCATGGGGTCCGGCTCAATTGTTTCTCCCTCAACCCCCATGACCTTGATGGCCAAGCCTCTTCCCGAGGCCGGTTTGTCTGATTTTATTTTAGGGGGAGCGTTTGAAAGCCTGATCCAAGCCTCATAGCTTCTTGCCTCTTTAAAGAGCCCTTGCCTTAACTCTTCCGGTAAATCCTCTGCTATGCTTAAGGTACCTTTTAAAAGCCCATGCATTTTGGGGTGGAAATTTCTAAGTTTCTTACCATTCCGGTATTCCTTGTCCAAGTAATCCTTCATTGTCCGGATCAAGTCTTGAATCTCTTTTTCCTCTTTGGTATATTGGTTTTCACTCATGGTTTGCGATATATTGTAGGGCTTTGATCCCCGGAAAAAAGAAATAGGCTCCACCTTTAATTAAGGTGAAATTGGGAAGATTGCTGTACTTTTTCCTAATGGGGTAGTGGGGAACACTAAACTCATTGGTTTTGTATTGCCCGGTATCGTAGTGGTTTCCGATGATGGGGTCGGCATCATTTTCCAAACCTCCAAACTTGTGAAAGCTCACCCAGTTGTTCTGAACAAATTCAAATTGCCTTCTGATGTCTGTTACCATACAAATAAAATGCAGGCCTCGTTCCTGTTCATCTTCTGTGGAATCCATGATGTTTTGCGGGTCAAGTTCCGGAGTAACAGGGGGGCCATATGGTCTGCCTTTTCGTAGCAATTGGTGTTTGGCAGCCATTTCGGAAGAGTCTTTTTTACTTGTTTCGGTCACCAAGTGATCCCTGGGATTGGACCTTCTGATATGGGCACCCAATGGGCATTTTAGTCCGGCTTGGTCATCGTCCCAATAGCCAAAATCGTTGGACTCGGATAGCGCCGGATCAGGGGCCATGGGGCAGCGCGCCAGTGGAGAACCATCCGGCCACCTGCCCACCATTTTACTGGCCAGTTTGATGGCTTCTCCTTTCTCTCCGGTTTGCTCTTTCATGTATTTCCAGAAGCTATGGACATTTTGATGCATTTGCCTGAAGACCAAATAGCTGCCATTCTTACCCAAATCCTTTCTCTCCGGGTAATCCGGATGCACCGGCAACAGTCCTGTGGTATCCAACTCAAAAGGAACATAGGGAGCAGGAGCATATTCATCATAGAGGTTTTTATAGCCCATGATAAATTCTCCGGCAGGAAAGGTGAAAAGGTTTTCAGGAGGTGTTTCCTTCAACAATTCCCGAATAACAGGTCTGGAAATATCGTCCCTAAACCCAAAGTGTTCCTTTTGATGCTGTAGAAGGCCTGTAGGAAGGGTATGGATTAATTCAATGCCACAGCGGTCTGTTTGTTCTTTTATTCGAAGCATGCTTTTATCCAACTGCTCCTGATCTTTGGCATAGACCATCAATAAAAAATGTATGCTATCCTGGCCCCAATCCCAATTATCCGGGTCATTGTCTCCTATATCACCCAGTACAGCTCTTCGTTGTTCGGCTGTCATGCCTTCCTTAAATTCCCTGCAAAAGCTATTTAAAAGGGGAGCCGGTAATTGAAGAAAGGAAAGCCCTTCATAAGTAAAAGCGATGTGTATGGCCTCCTTTTCAGGTTTTTCTTCAGCATTTGTGATCAATGGGACTATCTCCTTTAAGAAATCACAGGAGGAGGTAGGGTCTGAGCAGGTGTAGAGTAAAAATCGTGCGCTTTTTAGGTTTCCATGACCACGAACCATAAGCCCCTGAATGTCTTTTTTTTCCAATGTCATAGGTTCAAATCGTTAATAGCCATTTTTTTATTGCTTCTTCATCCATTTCTTTAAACAGGCCTTCTCGGAAAGCCCTATTTCTTTTGAGGTTTTCTACACTTTCATACTGGTTTCGGCTGTACCAAAATTGTGTGATTTTTTGGTGAGCCCTGACCCCTTTCATGTATTCAGAGCGGTGGTTGTACTGTTTGTGAATCAACCAGCGGGTGGCGGGAAATCCAAAGGCATGACTAAAAATTACGGCCATGTTCTTTGTTCTTCTTTCACTGTCGACAAAATCATGGGCATAAGCCTCAGAAAGGTTGTCGAAATTGGCGATAAAAACCAATCTTTTTCCCTTGTCTAGTTGCAACCAGCGGGCAGTATGGACGGTGGGGATATAGGTGAAGTAGGCCAGTAGTCCCACCAATTTTAAACTTACAGATAAAAAAGCCCGCCTGATCCAGCCTTTTTTCAAAGGAGCAATTACTGTCATTTCATTTATAACCGGATTGGTTTCCAAGGCAACGATCTTTCTTACTTCTTCATCTGACAGTTCTTTCCCCGGAATATGTGGTTTTTTTTCATTTTGCCGAAGCAGGACTAACATTCCCCCCATAAAAAGAAGAAACAATGGGAAAACCCAAGCCATGACCTTTACAAATAAGGCATCAACAAAAAAACTAAGGAGAATACAAACAATGGAGCATGCCATTACCAGTCCGAAAATGACAAGGGGAAGTAGCATCTGTATTTTGTTTTTTTGGGCATATGGAATACCGGCAACAGCCCAGCTGAGTTTGGGGTTATTCGCTATATAATACTCAATTTTCTGTTTTATTTTAGAAGGCGGCAGTTGGGAAGCCTCCAGGTCTGTGTTCATTTGTTGGGCATATTCCCATACTGCAGCTTTAAGGTCTTTTTCCCTTTCCACATCTGCAGTGCTGATAAATTTAAAACCGCTATAAAAAGTGTTGGGTACAGATTTATCGTGTAGAAATGCTATCATTTCTGATTTCCCTGAATAGGTTATTGGAAACTCATCACTTTCGCCAAAAACCTGTTTTAACTTTGGCTCCAAAAATGCAACAAGCTCTTCGATATGTTGGTTTTTATCCCCAACATAGCTTGTCATTAGGATAATCCTAGCGGGAAGTTGTTCCTGTTCCTCGTAAACTTGTGGGGGCAAGGTTAACCAGCTGATAAAAAAGGTACCGGGCAATGCCTTCTCAAATTGTTCCCTGTTGGTCTTTAGCTCATTTCGAAACTGAAACAATTGGCCATTGACATCTGTCAGTTTATCTTCATGTAGCGTAACGGTAACTGTAAGCCCTTTATGGATTGTAGACATAAACCTTATCATATTTGATACAATATAAAAAAATTTTATTTCTTTTTAATAAAGAAATGCCATAAAAAAATAAGGTTTTATTTGAATTTTATAAGGAAATGAGGAAGGTTCAATCCCTTGTTGGAAGGATTACGATCGAGGATACAGTTAGTAAAATATCGGGCGATTGTTTTTAAAGCTTTTAGACTTCTTTACCAATATAAATACCCTTAATAAATTAGGTTAACAGTGTTGTGGCTAGTTTATCAAAACCTTTGACTGCTAAGAATAAGGGTAGGGTTTTAAGTTTTTTGACCTGTATTTACCGGCTAAAATAAAGAAAAATACACGTTTTAATTCATTCAAAAATTTGGAAACCAGGTTGATAGAAAAAGCTATTTGATTTTTTGGCTCCATGTCATAGGTCAAATTTATTGACTAGGTATTGCCTCCTATAGAAAAGGGGTTCAAAATGTAGACATGGGAGGGTGAATAGAATTATACCCACCTATTTTGTTAATAATTTTTTGGTTTTTAGTTTATCCACTAAAAAATTCAAAAAAAATGAGTTTATTTATGTTTTCACGATAATAAATAGTAAAACCCAAAATGAAACATACTTTATATTTTCTTACACTCTTGTTATTTTTTGGATGTGCAAAGTCTGAAGAAGAATTACCTCTACCCAATATATTATGGATCACTAGTGAAGACAACAGTCCCTTCGCCGGATGCTATGGAGATGAATTTGCCACCACACCCAATATGGATGCCTTGGCAGCAGAGGGATTTCTTTATACCCATGCCTATGCAAACGTACCGGTCTGCGCCCCGGCCAGAAACACAATATTGACCGGGATTTATGCCATTTCGGGAGGAAATCAGCACATGAGGAGTTATTATGACAAATCGGATAAGGTGAAATTTTACCCGCAATTGTTGCGGGAAGCAGGCTATTATACCAGCAATAACGTCAAGGAGGACTACAATATCAACCCCGAGCAAAATGTAAATATTTGGGATGAGTCCAGTAAAAAAGCACATTACAAAAACAGGCCTGAAGGGAAGCCTTTTTTCGCTGTATTCAATACCACCATTTCTCATGAGAGCTCCATTCATAAGTCGATTCCAAATGAAGAACTTAGGCATAGTCCGGAGGAAGTAACTTTACCTCCTTACCATCCCGACACCCCTGAAATGCGCCACGATTGGGCCCAGTATTACGACAAGGTGGAAGACATGGACCAAAAGATTGGTGAAATCCTTCAGGAATTGGAAGAGAGTGGAGAAGCGGAGAACACCATTGTTTTTTATTATGGCGATCATGGTGGGGTATTGGCCAGGAGCAAGCGCTATGTGTATGAAACCGGTACTCGCGTGCCATTTATTGTGCGAATCCCTGAAAAATACAAGCACTTGTTTCCTGCCGAAAAACCTGGTGATAAAGTAGATCGAATGATCAGTTTCGTGGATTTATTTCCTACACTCTTAAGCATTATTGGAACAGATATTCCTGACTACCTGCAGGGCAAAGCCTTTTTGGGAAAGAAGAAAACGCCGGATCCTGAATATGTATTTATGTTTCGCGGAAGAATGGATGAGCGCTATGACATGAGTAGGGCAGTACGTGACCAAAAATTCAGGTATATCCGTAACTATATTCCTTACAGGGTTTATGGGCAATATTTAGAATACTTATTCAGGGCACCATCGATTAGGTCCTGGCAAGCTGCTTTTAAAGCCGGAGAGTTAAACCCCATTCAATCGGCTTTTTGGAAGACCAAGCCTGCGGAAGAATTGTATGATACGGAAAATGATCCATGGGAAGTAAATAATCTGGCCAATGATCCCGAATACCGTGAGGTATTGGAGCGGATGCGTGGAGCGGCTAAAGATTGGATGTTGGAAATCAATGATACCGGATTTATTCCTGAAGCGGAGTTGATAGACAGAACGGAAGGCACTACTGCCTATGATTATATGCGCAACTCCGATATCAATTTGGAGCAATTGATAGAAGCCGCCAATTTGGCCTCAACAGCCAAAGAAGAAGACCTTGATCAATTGATGGACTTGCTGAATTCAGCCGAAGCTGCTGAGCGGTATTGGGGAGCTACCGGGCTATTGATTTTGGGTGAAAAGGCCAGGCCGGCTTTGGGTGCATTGGAGAAAGCCTTAAATGATTCCTCTCCGAATGTTAAATCTGTAGCGGCTGAGGCATTGTATGGCTTGGGAGCCAAAGAAAAAGCCTTGCAAGCGTTGGCCGAGGTATTGATGACACCCAATTCCTTTGCCAGAACCCATGCGCTAAATGTAATTGACAGCATAGAAGATAAGTCCAAAACCAGCCTGGATGCGGTCATTGCCATGGTAGACAATGCCGGAGAATTGGACCGCAGCCAATATGATTTAAGGGCCGCCAGAGGTTTGCTGGAGAAGTGGAACATCGACCCTTCAGATTACGGTTTTGATATGGATTGGTAAGAAAAACATAGCTATTAATCCTTCGGAATTTCAAAGGAGGCAATCTAAATATAAAAGGTAATAAAACTACACAATTTCAACCAAATACGGATATATTGTGCAATAAAACTGCACATATAAACAAGTTGAACAAAACCTCCTACGTCGGTAGTTTTTTACTTTTCCTATATTAATTCTCTTATTTTCAGGTATATAGGTTATTTTTATTCCATGTTTAACTTTTAAACTTTACTTATCATGGAAAAAAAAGCCTACGTCAGCAGATGTTTCAGGAGATGCAGATCAGAAACTACTCTCCCAGAAGTATCCAAAATTACATTTCCCAAGTATCACTAGTTTCCGGCCATTTTGAAAAAAGTCCCGACCAGATCAGCCTATCCGAGCTAAAAGAGTACCTTTCTCACAAGATTGAGACAAAAAACCTGTCGGCCTCGAGCGTAAACCAGACTATCAGTGCGTTCAAAATTCTTTTTAGGGACGTTCTCGGCAGAGACTGGAACCCGGTAAAGATCAAACGGCCCAGACGTCCTAAACCTCTTCCGGTCGTCTTTTCACAAGAGGAGATATCCCATATCCTCGACGGTATTATAAACAGAAAACACTATTGCCTGGTTGCTCTCACCTATGGCTCCGGCCTGAGGCTTGGTGAGGTGATTGGCCTTAAGTTTGGCGATATCGACAGCAACAGGATGCAGTTGAGAGTCCGCGGAGGCAAGGGAAACAAGGATAGGTATACTCTCCTTTCCATGGAACTGTTGGAAAAGCTACGAGAGTATTACAAGTACTACCGTCCCAAAACCTATCTTTTCGAAGGTCGTACGGCAGGTAAGGCATACAGCAAAAGGAGTGTCCAGGATCTGTTCAAAAAGATCCTTCTGCAAAGCAAGGTAAAGAAGGATGCCACTTTCCATACACTCCGGCATACATTTGCCACACATCTTCTTGAGCAGGGCACCAACATTAGGGTGATCCAAGAACTCTTGGGGCATAGATCCCTGAAAACGACCTCGGTTTACCTGCATGTAACCAACTTCGATCCCTCGAAGATCAAAAGTCCCCTGGATAAGCTGTGATGGAAACGGCCAACAGCAGGAACTGCGGGGCGGAGCTTTCCGATATTCTGGGTTCCCAAAAGGAAAACTTTTTGGGAAGAGGGAGGCTATGCGCCGACCAGGCGAAGGCCTACAATGACATTCTGGACTGCAGAACTGCAAAAATGGGCAGCCATACCCTCACCTGCGACACCTGTGGCAAAAGCAGGGTAAGTTACAACAGCTGCCGTAACCGCCACTGTCCCAAGTGCCAGTATGTCAGGCAGCTTTTATGGGTGGAAAAGCTGCAGTGTAGGCTGCTCCCAGTTAGGTATTTTCACGTCGTGTTCACCATACCGAAATTCCTCAAGCCCCTGTTCTATCTCAACCAGCGGGAATGCTACGGCATGCTCTTTGCCGCATCGGCCCTTGCGGTGAAGAAGGCAGCATCGAACCCCGCCTTCCTGGGGGTGGACAGTGGCTGCCTGTCGGTACTCCATACTTGGGGACAGGCACTCAATTACCACCCCCATATCCACATGCTGGTGCCTGCCGGAGGGCCCGACCCCGACAACATGGAATGGGTAGCTGCGAACAAAAAGTTTTTTGTGCCAGTGAAAGCCCTCTCAGGTATATTCAGGGGGGTATTCATGGAAAATCTCTTTCATGCCTTGCGGTCAGACCAGCTCAGGATACCTGAAAAACAGAAAGGGATGTACGCCACCCCGGAGCTTGTAAAAAAGGAAGCTTATTCGAAGTCCTGGCATGTCTATATCAAAAAAACGTTCAAAGGTACCAACCAGGTAGTTAGCTATCTGGGCAGGTACACCCACAGGGTGGCCATCAGCAACAGCCGGATACAGTCCGTCGAAGACGGCACGGTAAAGTTCAGGTGGAAGGATTACCGGGACCGTAAAACCAAAATCATGGAACTTCCGTGTGCCGAATTCACCCGCAGGTTCATGCAACACGTCCTTCCAAGCGGATTTTACAAGATAAGGTATTATGGGATCATGTCATCGGCGAACAGCAAGACCAAAATGGAGGACTGTTTCAGGCTGCTGAAAGCGGCAAGATTCATTTCCTTTTATGAGGGATTGTCGACCTATGAAATTTTGGAGGAAATACTGGGTCAGGACCCGTTCAGGTGTCCGGGATGCGAAACCGGAAAGATGATGTATGGCCTTGCTGAGGGGAAAGGAACAGACCCATAACATCAACCCAAATAGCAAAGCTCTTTGAAATCATGGCTACAAATCAAAACGCAGCAGGGCGTTAATGGGAAGGGACTGCCCCTACAGTATCCAAACAACCAGAAGTCATCGGTTAGGGAGATCAAAACAGGGGTTCCTGGTACTAAACACCCCAAACTCTCCCAAATAACGAAACATAAATGCCCATAGACAGGCCCCCGGTTTTCCCGAAAAAAACGGGACAGGCTGTCCAACTAAGTTTTAACCGCAATCTAAGGGACTCCTCCTCAAATAGTTATTTTTTTTGGCTAGATTGCGTTTAAAACTCTTTACGTTATGGACTATTTCAAGAACGATGAAGAAACCCTTCTACATATTTTTCTTTCTGACTCTCCTTTCATGCAATAAAAGAGAAGAAGAAAATATTTCTCAAAAATTAAATGGGTTTTGGTTTAACGATGATAAAATTCTTTTATTCAGGGATTCAGTCATGATGCATCCTATTTATGATGCTCCAGGTCTGTTTGAGTACACTGTTAAAAATGAAATGTTAATCGTTGACAACAAAGATGAATATTTTGAATATGACTATGATACCTGCTATGTAAAACTGAAAAAGGAAAATGAATTGACATTGAAATTTGATGATTTAGATTATCAATTCCAAAAATATGAATCAAAGCAAAAAATTAATTTCCAAAAGCTTTACTTTGAAGTTGAACCATGTCATGGTACTTGTCCGATTTTTGAAGTATACATTTTTTCAGATGGAACAGTCAAATACAATGGAAAAGCATACACAGAAATAGAAGGAGAAAAGAGTTTTAAATTGAATCATAGAATAATTGAAGAAATAAATGACCTGCTAGATGTTGTTAAGATTGTGGATTATCCTGAAGATAAATTTTCAAACCCTCCAGGTTCTCCAAGATTTAATATGATTGTGGAGTATCCAAATGGGTTAAAAATTTCAATAATTGATGGATTATTTGAAGGAAAATATGAAAACATCGTCAGGTATTTTTACTTCTTTGAAAGGCAGTTAATTGAAAACAGTCCATAACATCACCTTGGATACAGCGGGCGGTTAAGAGTAAATATAAAGTTCAGTATCTTAAAGAAGTTCGGAGTAAGTGGGAAGAGAACGTTTCCAAATGCCCGCCGTCTCCAAGCTGAATCACGTTGCAGGTAATTAAAAAAATAAAAAACAATGAACGAAAAACTGATATTCTACTCATGGCAAGACAATCTTTCCCATGATACAAATAGAAAGTTCATTGAAAAGATTTTAGAAGAAGTCATTTCTGAATTTAATGAAGAAATTCAGCAAAAGTTAATTTTAGACCAAGCAACTCGTGAACTTCCTGGAATACCTGATATAGTTCAATCAATACTTCATAAAATTGACCAAGCCAACTTATTAATTGCAGACATTACTACTGTTTGTAAAGATGAAAAGGAAAGGAATTTTCCAAATTCCAATGTTATGTTTGAACTTGGATATGCAATGAAGTGTCTTGGCTCTGAAAATGTAATTTGCTTGTTTAATTCTGCTTATGGTGAAATAGATAAATTACCTTTTGATATAAAGCAAAAGAGAATTACAACCTATCACCTTCCCAAAATGCATACTCCTGAGAAAAAGACAAAACAAGAAAGCAAAATCAAAGACACCCTTAAATATGCCTTTCAATTAGTATTATCTCATCAGAACAAGCGAGACACAATATTTGAAATATTTAAACCTAAAATAGACCAAATTATATTTAATGTATTCAGGCAATTAAATGAAATCGTTGGTTTGAAAAAGGAAAGAATATTCATAAATGAATTATTTGAAATTCTTGAATTTCCAGATAAGAAGATTGAAGAGTGTATAAAAGCATCAAATCCAAAAGAAATTGATGTACACAATAATTGGGATAGACATGGAAAGGAATTAGAAGAAATCACAAGACATCCATTACTGATTGTTTACAATGATTTAGACAAAATAACTTCGATAATGAAATTTCAAAGAACAATTAAAATCATTAATGGAAATTTTATGGCTAAGAGATTTTATCAAAAAGCCAATACAGAAGATGTATGGCAAATACATGATATTTCGATTTTAGTTCTCCTAATAAGAGAGTTAATAAAATCGACAGACGAACTATTAAATTCTTGGGGAAATTTGATAATGATTGACCCTGCATTGATTGAATAAAAAAAGAAAACTACCTGCAATAACTAAGCATTCTGACGGCTGGAACAGCCTAGTCTGAATGCAGTGTTGAACCCTGAGAAATTTCAGGGTAAAC
>NZ_JAUOPC010000040.1 GCF_030546805.1 Cyclobacterium sp. 1_MG-2023
ATTAACCTACTTTAAATGATCTTTCTTAGTGGCACGGTTTGACCGAAATCACTGGCATGGTCAGACCGAAATAGCCATCTTGTAAAAACCTTGAGGAGTTACAGCCTCTCTTTTAAGCTTCCTGTACCAGTAATTGAATTTATGAAACCCTATCCCCTTGGATTCACTGAAAAGCGTCTGCGTCTGTCCGCTAGTTTCAAACTCATGGACCAACTCTACCATTTCTTCTCTTATTTTCATAACTTATATCTTTGCTACAAAAATAAAGGGCTCTCTATTTAGATAAGACATTCACTTGGTGGGTTGGGTACAACCGGTCCCTGAGAACAGTCCCTGAGCTTGTTTAAGGGGTCGAAGGGTTCCAGCTGTCAGAATGCTTAGTTATTGGTATTAGTACTTTTTTTAGTCTACAAAGGTTTCTTTTATCACTTCTTTGCACTTTTCAATTTCCGATTTTGTCAGACTTTCAAAAACTCGGATTATTCTGGTTTTATCGACTGTCCGAATTTGGTCGATTGCAATCATTCCCTTTTTTCCGTTGTGTTTTACGGAAACCCTTGTTGGATATTTTTTTAGATTCGTTGTCATAGGTGCAAGAACGATTGTGTTCAAATATTTATTCATTTCATTTGGTGAAACGATAACACAAGGTCTTGTTTTTTTTATTTCGCTCCCAATTGTTGGGTCAAGGTTTATAAGAATGATTGAGTATTGTTTTACATCCATTCTTCAAGGTTTTCATCATCGAACACATCGTTCATCAGTAACTTATCGTCTCTGTTTTCACTCATTTTCTTAAATTCTTTTTCCCAATTTTTTCTAGGCGAAGCAATTGGTTTAAGAATAATTTGTCCTTTTTCGAGGATAAGTTCAACCTTGTCTTTAATGTTGTATTTTTCCAAAATGGTCTTACTCAAACGAAGTCCTTTTGAATTTCCGATTTTGATTATTGATGTTTCCATAACTTCTTAAATGTTATTACTAAGTAACTACATTTTATGGAAATATCAAAATTCATTCCGTATTAATGCCAGTCGAGTAGAGTAAGTTATGAATAATTCGTATCTCCAACCTCTTACACCACCGTACGTACCGGCCGGTATACGGCGGTTCATTAAACATGGCAATATCTTGCGTAAATGTTAGCTGTTGGAACGAAGCCTTTCTTAGCTAAGTTACCCTTAGCTTTATGGGACAGGTATGCCATAATGGCAAAAACAGCCTCAAACTCGCTCCAAAACACTTTCACTTATAAATAATAGCTACTAAAAAGAGGGCCCCTAAGCCAAAGAACAATATTAAATCAGCAACTTTTTCATTCTCCTACAGCTAAAAAAACAAAAAGAGAAAACCATTCCCCATAGTAATCCTAATTCCAAACACCCTTCAATGTTTCATTGAAGTTTACCCTGAAATTTCTCAGGGTTCAACACTGCATTCAGACTAGGCTGTTCCAGCCGTCAGAATGCTTAGTTATTGTGTGTAGGTGTTTTTAATTCAAACTTGTCATTCCGAATTGGTCAATTGCTTGCTTTTTATTCTCGGCAAGGGAAAATTTTAATTCAGTCCACGCTGTTCCTTCAATTCCTTTGAGTTCAATTCCGTCTTCCGTTTTAGTTATCGTAAATAAAAAGTCCGCAAGTTTTTCGTCCTTATTTTCTGAAACGCTTTTTAATTCAGTCATTCCGTATTCATCTAATGCTTGTGGTTGGTCATTGTTCAAGCTAAATGATAAGTCTATCCAAGCACTACCTTTTTCGCTTTTCATTTTTATTCCATTGTCAGTTTTCTCGACAATAACCTTAAAGTCTTTCAGTTCAGCCTTTTTTTCTTGAGCAATCAATTCAGATGTTGCAGTCAAAAAAAATAGTGCAATTAGAATCGTTGAAAATAGTCTCTTAAAATTCATTTTTGTTTTCATATCTCTATTTTTAAATTTCAGTTCGAGTTTTGTTTCACTTACACACAACGGTTTGGCTACCTGCTGTACGAAGCGAATGCGAGTATTGACAGGTAGCTAGTGTTAGCTGATGTTCATTTAAATTCTCCGTCTGTATGGATTTCTCATTTCCGGATTTTCTTCCAAAATTTTTTTCGCAAATCTAAAGTCATTTTCGCAGCTATAAATTTGCCTATTCGATCTATTTAGAATGAGACTATTATAAAATTTTATGTTCTCCAAATCTAAGTCAATAATCTGATTATCCCAATTAACAAACTCAGGGATTTGTTTCCTGATATAAATACTTAGAACGTAATTTGGGGTTAGGGGTATCGAAATTTGATAAATAGTTTTGAAGTCTTTACCCAGATCAATCCCAACAACTGGGTTATCAGAAGTATAAAATTTATGCCTTGAACAATTCTTATGGACAACCCAAACCCTATCAATTAACTCCGTTGGCGGATTTTCAAAAGAAGACAATAAATTATAAAGTTGCTGTGATTTTGGGTCAAATTCATCGAAATTTTCAAGAATATCTTTTGCCTCTGCTGCACTTGACTTTTCAATTATTTGGCGCTTTATTTCATTGTTCAATTCACTACCAATTACTCTGCTTTCTTGAGTTCGCCTCATTTGAATTAAAATGAATTTTGAAAGCACGCTTCTTATTTCATCAGTAAAACCTCCAAATTTATGATTCTTTATATCTTGAATAATTTGATCATAGACTAATGAAGTTTCAGTTTCAAGATCGCTTAAATTGTGCTCGATAATTTGTTTATTTATTGGATCTTCTATACTATCAATATCATAAAATCCACTGTTTCTACAAATTTTATCCGCAGTCGAAGGAAATTGATTGTTTGTTTCTTTGTCATAAGCGAATATCTTCCCAGATTTATTTTCGAAGAATCTTAAATAAAATTTAGGAACTAGATGTGGTTGCTTTATTCTACTCATTTTTTAATTTCAGCTAATCGAGTAGGGTAAGATACGAAATAATTCGTATCTCCACCCTCTCACACCACCGTACGTACCGGCCGGTATACGGCGGTTCATTAAACATGGCAATATCTTGCGTAAATGTTAGCTGTTGGAACGAAGCCTTTCTTAGCTGATTATTCCGACAAAAGTATACCAGCATTCCGCGGCAAAGTATACCAGTCTTTTCTCTGGCATCTTAATCCTTAA
>NZ_JAUOPC010000041.1 GCF_030546805.1 Cyclobacterium sp. 1_MG-2023
ATCCTAATTCCCAACATCACTTCGTTCAACACTGCATTCAGACTAGGCTGTTCCAGCCATCAGAATGCTTAGTTATTAGGTTTTTTATTTCCATTTGTTTATGTGTTCTACTTTCTCATCAAATTGTGCGGCTAGTGATTTAACTCTTGACCTTAAAAGCAATTTTCTTCCATCAAGTGTCCTTGTAAAAATCAAGTCGCAAGAACCAACAAGTCGTTCCCATTGTTCTTTAAAATATTCCGCTAAATTCTTATTTTTCCCAAGTACTTCAGGAACTGAATGATAGTCCTTTTGCTTAACAAAAAGCATAAACATGTTCTTTCTGATAATTACATATCTCGGATTGTCAATTGGTGCAATTACTTCTTGGAGCGCATTTATAAAAGTTGATTTATCGAATGTTGTCCCACCTTCTAAATGACAAAAAATTGCGCCCCAATTGTCAACTGAAGTATCAACCTTCAATTTTGAGTAGGCTGTATTTATCACACCCGCTTTAATTAAAGAGTTTAGGAGTGCGTCTCCAATTTGTTGGATGTCCTTTGATATGTCTCTGTATTTTAGAAATAGTCTTAAAGTTTTAAATGTCAGTCTACCGAAAATTAGCATTCCTATTACTCCAAAAATCCCTAGGAAAAAATACAAGTCTTGGGAAGTTCTAATATTTCTGGCCGCTCTGCCAAGTCCTTGCAATCCTTCTAAACCAAAACCAACTAAACCCGAGCCTAAAGTTGCCAATAGATTACCAATTGTTTTATTTAAATACATTGACTTAACGGCATTGTATTCCTTTTCTTCGGGGAATGGAATTTTGATTTCTTCAACAAGGTTGACACCTGATTCAAGTGCCGTTTTCCATCTTTGTTTTAGATTTTCTCTGTCGCCTGCATAGGAAAACATTTCAATATTCTTTTTCTCAGCTTCTTCCTTTAAATAAATGTTTTCGGATAAATTCAAACGTCCAATTCCGTTCTCAATTCCTGCCTCTTCTTTAAATGAAACACCTACAAAACTTCTAAATCGCCTTTTAAGTATATCAAAATCGTCTCCGCCTGTTTGTGAGGTTGGGTCGATACAGGCTAAATGCCATATGTTTCCTGTTTTATCGCCATTTCCATTTTGGGTTCTAATGGCTCTACCGCGCATTTGATTTGAAAGCACAAACGAACCAACAAAACTTGCTAATACCAATGAATTGATGGCAGGAGCGTCCCATCCTTCACCGAGCAAAGACTTCGTACCTATTAACACTTCAATTTCTCCACTTTGAAAAATTTGAGTTACAAGGTGAACAATGTCGTGTTTGAGTTGCTCGGTTTGGTTTATTAAGACATAGTCAGAGTCATAAGAAACTGGGCTTGAATTCACTTGAGTTATTCCAATTTTCGCTGCTTTTGCTTCAAATGCTGAATAGGCACTTTCAGGGATTATTATTAATGACCCTGTTAAAACTGCAATTCTTTTGTTGTCCTTGTTTTCTCGCCTTAATTTTTCAAAAATCGGTATGATTCCAATTTTGTTCAGTTCGAGATTGTTTTCAGACTCTTTGATGAAAAATTCTTTTTGGATAAAGTCTGAAAGAATAACCATTCGTAAATCTTTACCTAGTTGCTGATATTCAAAATCAACAATCTTCTTTATGCCGCTAAGTTTGCTAATGCTTGAAGTTAAAAAACCCGTCACACGTTTGTTGTGCGAAAAGTTAATTTGTCTTCTTTCAATCGCTCCGTATCGTCTCAGTTTGTTTTCAAGGGATTTTTGATGTTCTTCAAAATCTTTGAAATGCTCCTTTTCTTTGTAGAGATAGAAATCTAGAAGAGTCTCAATCCATTCGTAATCAAGATTTGGGATTTTAAATTTCCTGTCACCAATGACTTCAAGATGTGTTTCAGGAATTTCCTTTTCATTCGATTTTAAGAATATTAAACAAGCCGAGTAATAGGAAAGATTATTGTAAATCCAATCTAATTGCTCTGTTGGCTTTTTCCAAATGGGATGTTGTTCAATCGCCTTAATGATGGTTTCATCATTTTTTATTTTCTGAAACAGGTTTTCAATATTCTGTCTGAATTCAACAATACTTTGGTTTTCCTTTTCGGTTGGCAATGTGAAATGAACGTAGTCTTGATGTGGGCATAAATCCCCTTCAATAACTAATTCTGGAACTGAAATTTCAGTATCAACAGGTCCGTTTAGTTCTATGTATCGTTGCCATTCTGAAGCTGAAACGTCATATGGCGGAGTCGCTGTCAAACCAACAATAATCGGCTGTAATTTTTCTTTGACTTTTGTCAGCGTTTGCCACCATTCGTTTTTTAAATGGTGAGCTTCGTCCACAACAATAGTTTTTATGTTTTGTGATTTTAGTCCGCTTACAATGTTGTCAAGTTCAGCGTTGGTTGAAGTACTATTTCCATTTTCTTCGGTTTCTTCTTCGTCATCAAATTCTTCTTCATTTCTCCAATTATTACAAGCTGCGTGAAGTCCCTGATACGTTACAACTGTCATAAATTTAGGCTTGCGAATATCTCTTGAAATCCAATCAGGTGTCAAAGTGGTTTGAAGAAAAAGTTCACAAAATCTTTGTATCCATTGGTTGCGAATTGCGATTGTCGGTGCGAGTATTAAAGTTGGTTTGTTAAGTCGAATAGCAACTTCAAGACCTAATACAGTTTTACCCGAACCTGGAGGCGCTATTACGTGAAGATGTTCGTCAGACAAGTGGTCTTGTAACTCATCAAGTACCCGTTGCTGGTATTTTCTCCAACTGTATTTAAACTTTATGTCTTTAGGATACTCTGTCAATCTGTAGTTTTTTTACTTACGCCCAACGGGCAGTATATACTTTTGTGGCGATTTTCGAAGACGAATCTATCTGTTTACAATAATCGTTATTTGTATCTATAAACGTGAATGTCAGACCAAAATTAGCCATAAAGTATATACAATGTTGAACGAATCCTGCTAAGGCAGGAAGCCGGCAGTTTTTGCCGTTTCTTCCTACATTAGACTTATCATTAATATT
>NZ_JAUOPC010000042.1 GCF_030546805.1 Cyclobacterium sp. 1_MG-2023
CCTAATTCCCAACATCACTTCGTTCAACACTGCATTCAGACTAGGCTGTTCCAGCCATCAGAATGCTTAGTTATTGTGCACTGGCTTTTTATTTTTCTTTTATTTCAACTTGTCGTTTCACAAAGTCAATATACGCTTTGTTTTTAAAGTCAAACCAATTCTGTCTATAGTCAGAGTAGTCTATCAAATTCTTAAAGTTTTGAAAGGGTTTTCGTTTCGAGATTGCGTTCAGAATTCTGTCCTTAAAACTCTCATCTGATAATGAATAAGCAAAATTTTCCATCACGCGATAACTTTCAAACGATTCCATTTTTTCAAAACGTTCATAATTGTCCCAGTCGTTCTCAATTTTGTCGATGATGTCTTGCCAAGGTTGAGGATCGAAATATGGGTCGTTTGGGTCAGGATGGGAATCAATTGTCCCAGTTGGCCGATGGTAAAAACAGATCATTCCGCTGTCCAGCAGTTCGGCAATTTCGATAATCTGTTTTTTGTTCAGCGTCATGTTTTTCGGCTTGTGCACAACGGTTAGTATAAGAAAAGTAGGGCAGTAAATAAGCGATAAACTTTCGGTTTAGCACGAAGCCATATTTCTAATTTTCTTGTTGTCAAAATACAAATTAAAAATATGGCGACCTTGTAGATGAGACCAAGCCTTTGTTTAAGCACTATCTGCCCTATTTTTTTTATACATTGTTGTAGGGCGTTTTGATTGAAGAGTGAATTAATCTTTCGCTAATATCCCAAAGCTTTTTTGCGGTCTCTGCATTAGTTGCCCAAGGTTTAGGTGATTTCTCTTTGCAATTTCTGAAATTCTTACCTGATATCCCTTCAACCTCTGTTGAGGAACACATATAGATGGATGTTTTTGCTCCTTTTTCAGATGTTTGTAAAAACAACTTCATAAGAGGGGAAACTATTTTACCAAATAAACCATTTTGAGAACCCAAGTTAGTGCCTACTTCTCCTGGGTCAACAGAATTAACAGTTACATTACTTTCCTTGAGACGGTTAGCTAGTTCGCAAGTAAAAAGAACGTTTGCAAGTTTTGAATGACTGTAAACTTTCAACGATTTAAAGCCATTATCGAAATTTAAATCTTCAAAATTTATTTTCTTAACAAGTATGTGTGCACCTGATGCTACGTTTACAATTCGTGCAGAGCCACTCGATTTTATTCGCTCCAACAATAAATTGGTTAATAAGAAATGAGAAAGGTGGTTAACAGCAAACATTTCCTCATATCCATCTTTAGAGAGTTTTCTAGAAGTATTGTAAATACCTGCATTATTTAAAAGAATGTGTAAAGGTTTATTGTAGCTCAAAAATGAGTGAGCTACTTTGGTAACGTCCATTAATGATGATAGGTCTCCAATGATTAGATGAATATTTTGATTACCTGTCTCTGATTTAATTTCTTGTACGACTTTTTTTCCTTTTTGACCATTGCGACCAACCAAATATAGTTCTGCTCCCATTTTGGCTAGAGCTTTTGCTGAAGCTAATCCAATTCCACTTGTAGCTCCTGTTATTAGCCCTGTTTTGTTCTTTAAATTCCCCATAGAAGTCTTTATTTGTCAATATTTGAGGTTTCCTTATGCTTTAAAGCAAAAACTATGATTGTCAATAACCCTATTGCAGTAGTAATTAGAAAAAAAACATCATCTAAATCTTTGGGTAAATTCATAAATAGAGTAAGAATAGATAAAGTGGCTACACAAACATTTAACCACTTATTAGGGTTATGTGGCAAAAACTGAGAAAGTACAATCATCAAAATAGGAAGCTCAAGTAGGATACCTCCAATTAGCATAAGTTCTTCAGTGATGGTATTGCCATTTACTATTCCGTTTTGCATTTCTTCTAGTAAACCGGGTCTGAATAGGTCGTGTATATCTTTAATTATGATATTCATTAAAACATACACCCATAGGAAAGAGAGTTTTGTTCTCATATTAATTATACTTTTAGTGAGCTACAAAACTATTCTTCCCTAAAATGGAATTCATTCACCTAGGTTAACTTCGGTGGCCAAGTAATTATTTTTGGTGGATAAGACGTTTTCTTATTCTGCTCAAAGATTGGGGTTTAATTCCCAAGTAGCTTGCCAATTGGTATTGCGGAATACGTTCCAATAATTCGGGCTTCAATTTTCTAATTTCTAAATAATGCTCTTCAGGACTAAGGTTGCGATACTTATCTGTTGAGATTAATTGGTTAGTTGAATAATCGTCACTAATCTTTCTGTACAACGGAATAAAGTTTGGGTATGAAAGTAAAAGCTTTTCAGTTCGTTCCGTCTTACCAATTGAGAGTACACAGTCTTCAAGGCACTCTATAAAGTATTTAGAGGGTTGATTTTTTATGTAGCTAATTGGAACTAATGGGTCGTATTCTAAAAAGAAGTCGGTGTTTTTTTCCTCACCATCAATAATATAATAACTACGAATACATCCTTTAAGTACGAGATAGCTTTCTTTAGCATACTGACCTTCTTTAAGCAAAATAGCTCCCTTTTGGTACTTGCGAATTATTGCATTATCCTCAATAATCTTTATATCTTCTTCTGACAAAGATTTGTACTGGGAGAAAAATTTCACTAAAAGGTGTTTCATTAAATAATCAGTGTTTTTTGTAATGCCCTACAACGGTGAGTGTCGAGTAGGCAAGGGGAATTTCGCCCCGAGCCTCTCACAGAACCGTACGTGATAGTCTCCCATCATACGGCTC
>NZ_JAUOPC010000043.1 GCF_030546805.1 Cyclobacterium sp. 1_MG-2023
CGGTGGGTCGGTTCCACCATCTTATAAACAGTTGCGTAACGATTTTCAGCCGTTCGTTACTCTCGGCACACATAAGAATAGCAGCGGATTTTCACGCACTAACTTTTCGGTTAAACACAGACCTTTTTTATATTTACTTACTTTCGTTTTAGCGATTAAACCGCTATTATTTTTATACATTGTTGTAGCCAGTACTTATTACTCCGCTGTATTTAATTCGTTTATCATTTGGAAATGTATACCATCAAAAAAATCAATTATTGACAAGCAGTCTTTTGAAATTGAATCTAATGTCTGGTTAGCTATAAAATTGGTGTTTTCAAGCTGTTGCATATTCCCGTGTGAAAAATTATCGCAAACATTGTTAATCATTTGAAGCTTATCCTTTATGTTTTCATTGGTTATAGAATCCACGGTCATTAATGGTAATGAGCTAAAGTCAATATAATCTTTAATGAAATCATCCAATCCAGGAGATTGGTTTACGTTTTTTGCTCTGGTTAATTTAGCATACTTGAAACTGAAAAAAGTTTCTAAAACTCTTCTTATATAGTTTGGTAAATATTTCCTTGCTTCATCATAGTTTTTATCATTCTCTTCTATAAAAGAACTTATACTTTCAATCATATAATAATAAGGAGTCTGAAAGTTTTGCAAACTCTTAGGTAAAATGTCAATATTTCCATTAGAAATGAGATAACAACTTTTTCCTTTTCGAAATGATGGGTAAATGTATTTCAGAAAGAAGAAATTATGGCTTAATATAAATAATTGCTTATAATCATGAAACGTGTCGTAAATTAAAGATGCCGTGTTATAAATACGATTATCATCGAGACTTGAAATAGGGTCGTCTATTACAATGATTGTCTGACTAGGATTCTTGGTTTCAATTGTAACTTTACTTAAAAAATAAGAAAAAGCTAGGGCTGTTTTTTCTCCTTCGCTTAATGTGTTCCTTAAGCGTGATTTAATCTGAGATTGAGATTTATACTTTACAAGAATATTATTTCCTTCACTTTCTTCATTTAAATCAATTGTAAAGTGATTTATACCAAGTCTAATCAAAAACTCACCGACCTTTTTAGCTTCAAGCTTTAAATCTTTGAGCCTTTGAACTTTTTCTTCCTGTAATACTTCAATTTCTTTTTCTGTTTTAATTCGTAATTCACAATTTGAATGGTACTTTTCAACTCCGTTTAATTTAGAGTTTAGACTCTTATAAACTAATGATTTATAGATGCCTCTAATAGTAGATTCTATCTCGCTTGGAGATTTAATCTTTGATAATAAATTTTCTTTTAAGGATTCAACATATGAACTTAATTCTTCCATCACTTGATTGTGATTCATTAGACGAGTTCTAATATCAGAGAAATCGAAAGTTATGTTTTTATTAGAATTGTTTTTCTTTTTATTTAATCCGTCTTTTATCTCACTCAGCGATCTTTCAAGTTCAATTGTTGAAAACTCGCTTGGACTATGATTGATAAAATCAGAATATTTAATATATAGTTTTAAAAGCTTTTCGTAATTCGTATTGGTTTCTTTAATTGTTTTGATTTGCTGTTCTATTAAAGAAATCTGTTCGTCAATTTTGGTAATAAAAACCTCATATTCTTTATCGAAATACGCAGAAAATGAGTTGACTAAATCAATATAAGAATCATTTATATTTGAATCGCAAAGAGGGCATTTTTTGTTTTGAATAGAGCTAATCTTTTTGAACAACTCATTACCAAATTTATACCATGGTTCAACTTTTCTAACATCATCTTCTTCAACAATTTCTTGGTAATCTGATATTTTCTTTGTTAAAGAATCTGTTGCTATTTTAGACACAGAATCCTGAAACACTTTATTAATATCAGATTTAAGAATTTTAATCTGAGGAAAAGTCAATTGAGAAAAGCTTTGAATATCTTCTTCAAGGCTTTTTTGATTTTTTGAAAGTTTATGCTCTTTAATTTTAAGATTTAGTTTCTCTTGTAACTGTTCTACAGAATCAGTAGGAACAGAACTTGCATCAGGTAACTTTTTATCTATTGATAATTGTTTGTTTGCGAAATGCTTTCTGAAATCTGAGTTATAATCCTTTTTTATTTGAGAGAAGTCCTCTTCAGCTTTTTTAATTTTTTTATTAATTCCTTTTATTATTTCTTCCTTAGTTTCAATATTATCAGTAATTTTTTTTATTTCAGGGTCATTAAGTTCTGTAGAAGAAACATTGAATTTTTTCAGATTTCCTTTAGTTCCATCATAAACATGGTCAGAAATAAAATTGGAATTAAAAACAAATATATTCCTATTATTTTGGCTTTCAGTAGGTGGATATGTAAGTTTTTGATTGTTTCCAGTAGCTATTTTTATTTTACTAGAATCATGATTTTTTAAATCTTGAAATAATTCCTTTTTCTTGTCCTCAGAGTAGTTAGATTTTGAAGTTACTAAGTTGAAAATATTTGATAAAGAAGTTTTTCCTGAACCATTAAAGCCAAATATGAAGTTGTATTTTTGAAATTCAGGGGTATCATTCCATTGAAAAGAATCAAAGCAACTAATTTTTTCAATGTGTTCTATATTCTTTATCATACTTTCAATTTAGTAGGATGTCTTTTTTTTTGTATTGGCTACAACGTGATTGTGTCGAGTAGGCAAGGGGAATTTCGCCCCGAGCCTCTCACAGAACCGTACGTGATAGTCTCCCATCATACGGCTCT
>NZ_JAUOPC010000044.1 GCF_030546805.1 Cyclobacterium sp. 1_MG-2023
TCGGTCAAACTGTGCCAGGCATTTCGGTTTAAACTGTGCCATTTCCAAGGCAGATTTCGGTTCGAACCGTGCCACTTTTGAAAGATCAAGTTTAACCTGCTATATCGCCTAAAAAAAGCGATATGGCCAACGTACTTGATCCTATGGATATAAAGCAGATTTTCAGTTTACACAGGGACGGGCTCAGCAACCGGAAAATAGGTGCTGTGCTGGGGATTTCCCGCAATACCGTGAACCAATACATTTCCTGGCTTACAGCCTCGGACTATGATGTTGATGAGGTTTTGTCTCTTACCAACCCTAAATTAAGGGAGCTATTTCCTTCCCGAACGACTATAAAGAATGATAGGTTTGATGCCTTGATGCGTTATTTTGAACAGGGAAAAGCAGCAATAAGCCATCCAGGATTTACCTTTTTGCACCATTATGAAGAATACAGGCAGCTTGTGGATAGTCCTTACAGCTATACGCAGTTTATGGAGCATTACCATAGAAAATATCCAGCGATAGCAGGTTCAATGAAGCTGGAACACCTTCCTGGTCATGAAGTGTTCATCGATTTTGCAGGCACAAAAATAGAAGTCGTAGACTTTGATACAGGGGAAGTTAAAAAAGCAGAAGTTTTTGTGGCTGTTCTTCCATTTAGCCTGTTTACCTATGTTGAGGCCTGTTGGAGCCAGAAACGTGAAGACCTAGTTCATTGCATGAACAACATGATGTGGTTTTTAGAGGGTGTCCCCAAAGCCGTGGTATCTGACAATCTAAAATCTGCTGTCACTAGAGCCAGTAAATACGAACCAGAGATCAACCGTTCTCTTAAGGATTTTGCAAGGCATTATAACTGTGTGATCAATCCCGCTAGAGCATACAGCCCCCAAGACAAGGCATTGGTCGAGAACGCAGTACAGCTCAGTTACCAGCGCATATATTATCCCCTTCGAGAGATGACCTTCTTTTCCCTCCATGCTCTGAACCGGGAGATAAAAAGGTTGTTAGAGACCTATAACAATATGCTTTTCCAAAGAAAAGAAGCCAGTAGAAGAGAGCTTTTCCAGTCCATGGAACGCGAATGTCTTAAGCCCCTTCCCTCCGGCATATACCAGCTCAAGGATTATACCAGAGCAAAGGTTCAGAAGATAGGATACGTATACTTCTCACCAGACAAAAGCTACTACAGCGTTCCTTATAGGTTTATCGGAAAGTCCACCCAGATCCACTATACAAGGGATACTGTGGAAGTCTACCATTACCATGATAGAATAGCTCTGCACAAAAGAAACCCATCAAAAGGCTGCTACAACACCAACAGGGAACACTTGAGCAGCACTCACCAAAAATACCTGGACTGGAGCCCTGACTACTTCAAGAAGCAAGCAACTCCCTTGGGAGCTAATGTGGAAGCATGTATTACCGAACTATTTATTGAATCGGATTACCCGGAAACGGCCTACAAAAGAGCCTTAGGGATAATAAAGCTTGCTAAGCTTTATGGCAAAGAAAGGTTGGACGCTGCATGTAGCAGAGCAATATACGCCAAGGCCATATCCTATTACAGGATCAAAAATATACTTGAAAACAATCTGGATAAAGTTACCCCAGATGATCTGGACAAAAAAGAGTCTCATATTCCTAATCACGAAAACATCAGGGGTGCATCCACTTACCAATAAACAAAACAATTATGAACAGTAACCAAACAGTAGAAAAACTCAGACAGATGAGACTTAGTGCCATGGCAGAACTCCACCATCAGCACATCGGTAGCAATAGGTTTACAGACTTTACAGCCGATGAATACATCGCCCTGCTGACAGACCATGAGTGGGAGGACCGGCAGAACAAAAAAATGGCCAGACTGATAAAAGGAGCAGCTTTTAAACAGAAAGCTTCCGTTGCAGACATCGATTACAGCCATGGGCGAAATCTTGACAAAAACATGTTCACTAGACTTGCAACCCTTGATTTTATACGCAAAAAAGAAAACATTATCATTACAGGACCTTCGGGAGTGGGAAAAAGTTATCTCGTTCAGGCCCTAGGTAACCAAGCATGCCTGATGGGGTATAGAACATTATACAGCAATACCTCAAGGCTACTCTCTAAACTCAAACTCTCCAAAGTGGACGGAACCTATCTCAGAGAATTACGGAAACTCCAGAACACAGACGTGCTTATTCTCGATGACTTTGGACTGCAGGCTTTTGATACGACGGCAAGAGAAATAATATTGGATATCATTGATGACAGGTTTACCGAAAAATCAACCCTTGTATCCTCCCAGCTACCTGTCTCAACATGGTATGATATTATAGGAGAAGGAACTATCGCTGATGCAATCCTAGACAGACTCGTAAACTCTTCCCACAGAATAGATCTTAAAGGAGAATCTTTAAGAAAAGGAATCTTGAAAAATGAATAAAATTAACCTACTTTAAATGATCTTTCTTAGTGGCACGGTTTGACCGAAATCACTGGCATGGTCAGACCGAAATAGCCA
>NZ_JAUOPC010000045.1 GCF_030546805.1 Cyclobacterium sp. 1_MG-2023
AACAATTAAGCTACAATGATGCGAAGTAAGACTTCGGTTCATTGTAGCGTATGTTGGACTCAGCCTCCGGTAGCTTTCTTCTATGGGGATTGGATTGATTTTGTTGGGTAATTCAGGAAATTAGGTGGTGTTAAAATTATTAAAAAGTGGACGAATTGATTGCCTAGTAGCGTTTTTAAATCCTTGATTCATTGATTTTTGAGGTCTTAAAAAACCTAAGACATAGGTGTTCCAGGGCTTCCAGTAAAGCCTTTTTGATAGCGTGTGATTATTGGCGAGGTTATGCATTTTTAAGTTGGCGTAAGGGAGGTCCTCGCTCTGGGGCGATTAGCTTGGTTGTAATAAGCGTTTCATATCCACAGCAGTGGCACCTTTCAGGATTGTAATTGAGTTTTTCCTTCGCAATCTGTACCCAAGAGTATTTAACTTTTTGCCATTTGGGTTGGTTGAGGTCTTTTTTTGCCAGATTTAGCTCTTTGTTCTTGTTTCTGGATGCCAAGAAACCATAATGGCGTATCCTAACAAAGCCAGAAGGAAGTATATGAGAAGAAAACCTTCTCAGGAATTCACTTCCCCCTAATTTAATCTGCTTGTTTTTCCCTTCTTGTCGGTAATCTTTATAAGTGAATGTGACATTTTCCTGATCAACCTTTTTAAGTCTGTGATTAGATATGGCTATTTTGTGGGTATACCTTCCTAGGTATTCCACCACTGTTTTTGGAGAAGCAAAAGGTCGCTTGGCGTATACTACCCATTTGGTTTGGAAAACCTTTTTAGAAATATGCTGTGCGACAATCATTTTCTTTCTGAGCTCCGCCATAAAAGTTGCCCGGAAAACAGTGCTTAATGCTCTTTTAGGAAAGAGGTATTTGTCTTTATACCTACAGGATTTCCATTTTCCTGAAGGTGTAATTCCACCTCCTGGCACGATACAGTGAACATGAGGGTGGAGCCAGAGTTGCTGTCCCCAGGTATGCAAGATGGATACCATTCCTGTTTTGGCACCTAGGTATTTTGGGTCAGC
Source organism: Cyclobacterium sp. 1_MG-2023 (assembly GCF_030546805.1). Taxonomy (GTDB): domain Bacteria; phylum Bacteroidota; class Bacteroidia; order Cytophagales; family Cyclobacteriaceae; genus Cyclobacterium. Next base: position 1,025 of record NZ_JAUOPC010000045.1, read on the forward strand.
AGCAAATTTTTGGATGGTAAGCCAAGAGGCAGCGAACAAAGCGGTGTATATTTCCTTGTCGTAATGGGGCAATAATTCATTGAATGCATGCGGCAATGTGAAGACAATATGATAGTAGGGAACAGGGAGAAGTTCACTTTCCCTATCCAATATCCATTTTTCACGGTTGGTTACCTGGCATTTTGGGCAATGCCGGTTTCGACAAGAGTTATAACTGATCGTTTCTACGCCACAACTTTTGCAAACACTCATATGCCCGCCAAGGTATTTGGTTCTGCATATAGAAAGTGCTTTCAGCGTTTTTTTCACCTGTAAAGGTGGCTTGAATCGTTTCTGAAAATTGGCACCATGAAGCCGAATGATATCTGCTATCTCATAAGCAGGCTTCAGGAAGCTGGTGGATAAAGTCTATCAAAAGGGCTATGGGCTAATGATCTTTCAAGTTTAGCCACATGTAGGTACATCATGGTGGTTTGTATATGTGCGTGTCCCAGCTGCTCCTTGATGGTTACAATATCTATCCCCTGTTCAAGCAAGTGAGTAGCAAAACTGTGGCGAAGTGTGTGTACACAAGCTTCTTTTAGTATACCGGCTTTTTGCATGGCCAGCCGGAAGGTTTGTTGCACAGCACTATGACCTAGAGGAGTACCCTTTTCTCTACCATTGAAAAGGAAGGTTTTGGGCTTAGCTCCATTGATGTATTGGAGTAAACCTTGAGAGATATAGGCGCTCAGAACGACATAGCGGCTTTTATTGTTTTTGGATTCCCGGATGTGGATTTGGTTGCGGTCAAAATCAATATCGGTGATTTTGAGTTTACAGACTTCGCTGACACGTAGGCCAGCAGAATAGATTAAGGATAGCAATACACGCTGTTTTAATCGCTGTGGAGCTTTAAATAGCCTTCGTAATTCCTGCTGAGAAAAGACAACGGGAAGCTTGCGGTTGTTTTTCAAATTGGGCAGCCGGATAGCCCTATCTTCCAAGTCATAAATCCGGTAGAAGAAACGAAGACCATAGACGGCATGCTTGAAGAAAGTATCGCTAAGATCCTTGTCTTGTCTCAAGGTAAAGAGATAGGAATTGATCTCATCAGGCTCCAGGTCTAAAGGAGACTTTTTGAAATACAAGCTGATCTGTGCGATGGATCGGGAGTAACTAAAAACTGTACTTTCAGCATAAGCTTTGATGGTGATTTGCTCTTCAAACTTTTGGATATGCAGGGCAAACCCAGGCACTTCACGTTTGGCCTTATCTATTAAAGTTTTAGCTGAGTTGGGCCGGCTATTGAGCCATCCGTAATTTTTATGTATTTTGCTCATCATTATAAGAGTTTGTTGATGAGCAATATACCAATGGTAAACCTTTAGCTACCGGAGGTTGAGTTCAACA
>NZ_JAUOPC010000046.1 GCF_030546805.1 Cyclobacterium sp. 1_MG-2023
ATGAGTATTCCACTCCATAGTATACCACTATTCCAGAGCAAAGTATACCAGTGATTCCAGGGGAAAGTATACCAGTAAACATATTTTCACATTGGTATTATTTCCTGTTAGAATCATCGGTCATATCTCTGGCTTTACCTGACATTCCGGCATAAAGTATACCACTGAAAGGTTTTAACCAGTGGCTGTTTAATTTGGTGATTGTAATCAACATTCCCCAAAGAACATGGCCAATAAACCGATCAGTATGCACAGATTAAGACAGATTTTATTGTTTTTGAGCAGGAGTTTTTCAGAAAGAGCAATTAGTCGTGAGCTCAGTATTTCAAGAATTACGGTTAGCAGGTACAAAAGCTCTTTCCTTTCTTCAGGCCTAGATTACGAAAGTTTATTAAACCTTTCAGATGGTGACCTTGAAGACTTGGTTTCGGGCGGAAGACGGAAGGAAGAAAACAAGGTGCTGGACCCCAGGAAAAGCAGGGTAATCTCCCAAGCAGGATATTTCCTTACTGAACTCACCCGTATCGGCGTCACCCGTCAGTTGCTTTGGGAAGAGTACAAAAAAGAAGATCCTGACGGATATGGCTATTCAAGGTTCTGTGAACTGCTTTCAGAAGCCTCCCAGGTTAGGCAGGCCACCATGAGGTTCGAGCACCGGCCCGGTGAAAAGATGGAAGTCGATTTTGCAGGTAAACCGTTGCATTACCTTGATCAGGATACTGGAGAGATGGTGCCCTGTCCGGTACTGGTGGCCGTACTCCCCTACAGCAGCTACGGCTATCTAGAAGCACTTCCCGATGCCAAACTTGAACAAGTGGTAGGAGCCCTTAACAATACGGTACTTTACTTCGGTGGGGTTACTTTGACCACCAAGTCAGACAACATGAAACAGTGGGTGACAAAAACCTGCAGGTACGAGCCAGTATTCCCCGAAATGCTGGAACAGTGGGCCAGCCATTACGGAACCGCTCTTCTGGCCGCCAGACCAAGGAAGCCCAAAGACAAGCCTTCGGTGGAAAACCACGTCCATATTTTTTACATGCGCATCTATGCAACACTGAGAAACGAGGTTTTCACAAGCCTCCGGGAGCTCAATGCGGCCATCAGGATAAAACTGGCCGAGCACCACAAAAAAGACTTTCAGAAAAAGGCACACAGCAGACAGGAGGTGTTTGAAAAAGAGGAAAAGCCGCTGTTGCTTCCCCTTCCGGGAAGTAGTTATGAACTCAGGCACCATACAAAGGGCAAGGTCCAGAAAAACTACCATGTGCAACTGGGTGAAGACAAGCATTACTATAGCGTGCCCCATAGGCTGATCGGTGCAGATGTCAGGCTGGTCTATTGCACCGAACATGTGGAGGTATTCCATAACTCCGAAAGAGTGGCTGTACACAGAAGGTCCTATAAAAAATATAAATGTACCACAGAACTGACCCATATGCCCCCGGCCCACCAGGCCTATTTTAAACAAAAGGGATGGGATCCGGAGTATTACCTGGGACAGGCCCGGCAATGTGGCCCCTCCGCTGTGGCATACTTCCAGGAAATACTCGACTCAAAACCGGTTGTCCACCAGGCCTATCTGTCCATGCTCGGCTTGCTCAGGCTCAGAAAGGAATATGGCAGTGAAAGGATGGAAGCTGCATGTAGAAGGGCACTGCAGGGCTATATCTACAGTTACGTTACGGTCGCCAAGATTTTAGAAAACAATATGGATATGGCCGAAGAGAATCTGGCAGGTGGGGATTACACCCCTCCGGAAAATCCCACGGCAAGGGGCGGGGATTCATTCAAAAACCGCTTTGAAAACAAATAATAACAATTAAAACTTAAAACAGATGAACAGAGAACAAACACTTGAACAATTAAAAAGAATGAAACTCACGGGCATGGCAAGACGCTATGAGTCAGAACTGTCCCTGCCACCGGAACAAAGAGAAGATGCTCATACGCTGCTGGCCATGATGACCCAGG
>NZ_JAUOPC010000047.1 GCF_030546805.1 Cyclobacterium sp. 1_MG-2023
GTGTCGAGTAGGCAAGGGGAATTTCGCCCCGAGCCTCTCACAGAACCGTACGTGATAGTCTCCCATCATACGGCTCTTCTTATACAATCTTTAATCCCTAATTAGAATACCCTACATGCCAGTGATAAAACAGACTTGGATATTGAATCCGAACCCTGTCCAACCATTTATAAGCTTTTGTAAGGTTGTTTCTATACCTTTTGTAGCGATACCTTGCCCATCTTATTAGTTTTATACGCAATATATAAAACACTTTCGATAGACTGTAGCCACGGTATTTACCAAAGTAACGGATCCATCCCCTAAGTTTTGGGTTTAAATGATGGGCAATACCTACAATACTGTCACATTGAATTCTTGGGATTTCCATCTTCCTGAGTTGGTCGAATATTCGTGACCTTGACTGGATGCTCATAGCACAATCAAATCCTAGAAACAGTTTCTTTGTTTTCTTGGATTTTGAAGTACGCGGCTGGAATGTATAACCGAGAAAGTCAAATTGTACTTCCCTATACTTTTGTCGCCTTTTGAAATCTTTGCAATACACGATTTTCGTCTTATCAGGATGCAATCTCAATCCACAATCTTCCACTCTTTCTTTTATTTTCTGTAGGCTCTTTTCTGCCTGAGTTTTTGTCAGGCAATGAATGATAATATCATCCGCATAGCGTACAAATTTAATAGAAGAATCAATTGTCTTAAGCCAAACGTCCAAGGTATAGTGCAAATACAAATTGGCCAAAAGTGGACTGATCACTCCTCCTTGCGGTGTGCCTTTTGTTCTTGCTATAACTTCACCTTCTTTGGTTTGCAATGGAGCATTGAGCCATCTTTTGATGTACTCGAATATCCACTTTTCTTCCACATGTTTGTTCAGCGCTTTGAGCAACTTAACATGGTCTATTTCATCAAAGAAATTCTTGATGTCTAAGTCTATCACCCAATCATACTTCCAGCAGTTATTTCGAACCTGTTCTAGCGCCTGATGGGCACTCCGTTTTGGACGATAACCGTAGGAATCCGGATGAAAGATCTTTTCCAATCTTACCTCTATCTGATTCTTAATGACCGTTTGAGCTACCCTATCGCTGATCGTTGGAATCCCCAATTGACGCATAGATCCATTCTTCTTGGGAATCTCAACTTGTAGGACTGCTGGTGGAAAATAACTACCCGAAGCCAAGCGATTCCAGACTTTATACAAGTGCCGATGTCTTTGCATATCATACACTGACATACTTAGTTCATCCACTCCTGCACTCTTCCCTTTCCGCTTTACCTGTAGGTAAGCTTCCCATACCATTTCTTTGGTAATAGGTACTGATTTTGTCTTCTCTAATTCAATCATCCTCTTGCGAGTTGTAAAACTGATGAAAACTGTATAAGCCAATCCCTTCGCTCCGTTTCTATTACAGAAATTTCAACACTACTACGGATTGGTCCGTCCCTGAACCAAACATCGCTATTCTGCCTCTAAGTTGATCTTATTGTGCGTTTCACTTTGCATCTTGATCCAGGTTCCCGAGTTCCGTAAATAAGCCCGAATAAAGGTCATGCCTCCTAAATGACGCCTGCCGTCCAGTCAATAAACAGGTAACCACTGAACTCGTAATGTTTGTCATACTTCAAACACTTTTGACAGAATGTAGCACTTTCTCGACACTTCATCAGAGGTTCATTTGCATTCATCTCCCCTGCCTTCCGGTAGGCAGGTTTATCCTTACCTGACCACGCTCTTGACGTGGCCTTTTCCATAACGCTCAATACCTTGACTCTTTACCAAAGCACCTTATGGTGGTTTGATGCTCTCCCCTGTAGGACAACACCGGTGGGTCGGTTCCACCATCTTATAAAC
>NZ_JAUOPC010000048.1 GCF_030546805.1 Cyclobacterium sp. 1_MG-2023
CTAGAATTCATTTTCCCTTAACATTACTCGCTATGGTAATCAACATAACGAATACCCAAAACCCCTAAGGGGTGTCAGTTTTGTAGCCAAGGCTGTGAAGCCTTGGTAAAAACGGTAGAAACGACCTGATTTTGGCGGTATTGTTGCTCTTTTTTCTGCAACAATGCTGACAAAATCACTTACGTAAAACGGCTTACCTTACCACCTTGCCTAAGGACTCTGGAAGTTGCGGATTTCATCCAACCCAATCTTGGCCATAGCCTAAAAATCCCTCATCCAATCAACTATCTTTGCAAAGGTTGCCTTTTTGGCTTTTGTGGCATCTTGTGACTCCCTTTTTTCTCTCATATAGTTAGAATGTGCCTTTCTATATCTAAAATCATTGCCCTGACAGCCTTTAAATCATCCACCGAAAATGAGCCTTTCGCGTTTGCTTTTCAGCCGAGGATCTGTGATCAGTGGTAATACCAATTTGAAAATAATTCAAAACCATCACCCAATCACCCGATCACCAAATCACCCCATCACTACATCACCCCATCACCCCATCCATTTAAATCAGTGTTTCGGCGGGTCTAATTCTGCAAGAAGTTGTGCAAACAGTCCCATTCCCCAATTGCATATTGAACCTTTTGTTTCTCTTTGAAATGCTATACCACCTTTATTTTCTTCTGCCACACCATCAAGATACCCATCGGCTGTAAGTCTTTTCTCCACCCCTTGTAAAGCCAATAATGCAGAGGCTTTGGCATTCTTTCCTAACCAACCTCTGCGCACTCCAATTGCCATTGCCGTGCCTATACCGCATGTGCCGGATGTTTCAGGTGCGGTAAGAGAATCTCCGGCAAAGACTGACCACATACCATCTTCTCCTTGAATTGAAATTAAATAATCAGTTGCCCTTTGTAACTCTTCAATTAAATCTTGTGGAGGATTAGGTAAGACATCCAATGTTTTTGCAAGCCCCAATACATACCAGGTTAAGCCTCTCGACCACAAACGGAAAGTTCTTTCCTGTGTAGCTAAATTGTACCTTAACCATATCGCCCCTTGTTTGTCAATTAGGTAATCGCGGCGAAATCTCAACTGACTGATTGCTATATCTGCCAATTCAGGTTTGTTTAATTGTTGTGAAATTACTGCTAAAGGCCAAGCGACAGTGTAATTCCCTTCGGCAACAATTGTATTCCCATTTTTTATGACTCCCGCTGAATCTGTTTTACTTTCCCAAAAGTTTAAAACATGCTCAATTTCAGGGTGCTCAGGTTTCCATAGGGCCAACTGAGCCAGACACGATGTAAACTCTATTCCAATTTTTTCATAGTTGTGATTAATCCTATCATTATTAGGAAAAATGAGTGACATGTGCTTTTCCAGGCTATTTTTATACCTTGTTCCATCCCCTGCCCTTTCCGACAGTTTAGCGATTCCGTCTATTACACATCCCTCTTGCCATCCATACTCTGTTAAATGATTATTCCGACAAAAGTATACCAGCATTCCGCGGCAAAGTATACCAGTCTTTTCTCTGGCATCTTAATCCTTAA
>NZ_JAUOPC010000005.1 GCF_030546805.1 Cyclobacterium sp. 1_MG-2023
ATTAACCTACTTTAAATGATCTTTCTTAGTGGCACGGTTTGACCGAAATCACTGGCATGGTCAGACCGAAATAGCCAGGCTTTTCCGTTTGGTCTTTTTTGTCTGCCATATCGTTGTTTTTTTTACTTTTCTAGTTGCAACTTGCGAGTAATATTACAACCGATAATGTTAGTATTATTTTATACCTATCGCTAATGTTAAATTATCACGATGTTTATTTAGCTGACGCACAACGTTCTGGGTATGGTGTCGTTTTTTTATTTATTTTCTTCTTCAATTTCTGGTTCGATTATCTCTGGAACTTCAAAGATCATAGGAACATTTGATTTTAAAGCTTTACCCGCTGCAATCGCTTGTCTAAACTTGAGATTTGGAAGAACGTTTGCAATACCTTGACCAAAATAATTGGAGAGGAATTCACTACTGGTTTTGTCAAATTCTTGAAATGATATAATTGTATTACATTGTGTAAGGACAGTTTTTGACACATTAGCCGTCCTTTGAGCGATTACCATTAGTCCAACATTATATTTACGCCCTTGTAGTGCAATTTGAGCGATACTGTTTAACAAAGACTGGGATGATTTGTCTGCTATTCCAACAAAATTCCATTCAGGAATCACAGTATGCGCTTCCTCTAAAACTAAACATACTTTATTGCCAAACGACTTGTCATTTTTTGCAATATGAAATAATAGCTTGAAGAATAATCGAGTATATTCTAAGATACCTGAAGTATTATTAACATCAGGCAATTCGAAGATTGAAATCTTTGCTGCAGGATTTTGCATGAAAGAAGTTATTTCAGCATGCATAGTTTTAGATACTTCTTTTCGCTTAGCTATTGTTGCCTCATTGTCTTTTCCATAATTCTTCGAAACGGCTAATTCAATTTCATCTATTTCTTTAAATGCCATATCGGCAACTGTATTATTGATTACATCAATTGGGTCTAAATCATCGAATTTCCCCTTATACTCACCTGTAAAATCAATACAAATAACCTTGATTGTTTCATCCTTTAAATATTCCCTAATAAGATTGCGGGCGAATATTGATTTGCCTGTTCCCGTAACACCAAGAACTGCAGTATGGTGGGTTAAGGCTAATTCTTTGTTTATTATAACGGGAAAATTAGTATTTGGAATATGACCAATCTGAAACTCAGTTCCCGCAATTTCTACATCTTGAATCTTTGAAGAAATATAGACGGGAGAGTTTATTTCGGGAACCCAACCAAATTGTTCAAACCTTACCTTTTCATGATTCCAAGTTCCTAATTGTATTGCTTCTCCAACTATTAAACCTGTTTCATTTCTATTTTCTAGTTGCTCAATTCTAGTTATTCCTTCTACAATTTGATAATAAACGGAGGTGTCTTTAACTCTAACTTCTAAAAGTTGGCCATCATTAACAGAAGCCTTTGAATTATATACAAATTTGATTTTTTGAATTGAAGAGTTTTCGGTAATTATACCTACAAATGTTTCTAGATACTCATTCTCTGGAACATCAGAGATTTTGTAAATGATATCGTCAGTATGTCCTTTAAGTATAGGCTTGTTTTCAAAAATCTTATTGATTTCAGCAGTCGTAAGAACCTTTATCCATTGTTGTTCATTTAATAGATAAGTGTCTAATATTATACCTTTTCTAATTTGACGAGTATCATCAATAGAGTAGACAAACTCTACAAAATCGAAGAGTTTTATTTTTTGTTTTCGTTCTGAAAATAATTTGACAAGAAATGTGTTTTTTGATTGAACACCCAAGATTGAGCCAAGAGCATTTTCTTGTTTTTCTAATTCTTTCGGTTCAAATAGATTATTGAAGATAACCGCAATTGCTGGAATATTGAGTATCATGAAAATAACCCAATACAATAGCAAAGCGTTAAAACCGTCACTACCTAATCCAAATTGATTTAACGCTCCCCAAAGAAAGAAAGCCGAGAATAGCGTTTGAGGTTTTCCTATTTCTCTATTTACCCTAGAGAAAAATTGTATCCATTTATTCTCTTGAGTTAAAGGATTATTTCTCACCCACATCAATAAGTAACTACTCAGGGCTAGATACAAGGTTATTCCAAGGAAAAGCCAAAAGACCCAATTCCTATTTTCTTCAGAAATTAAAAGAAGAGATATGCCTGCGGTAACGGCATTTATAAAAATACTTGAGTCCTTCGAAAAGTGAGGTTGGTCAATTAGAGAAAGTAATATTAAAAGCAAAAACCCTGAAGTGAACCAAAAGTCATTGAGTAAGAAATCAAAATCATTTGTAACGAATCTCCCAACTCCAATTAAAAGAAGTAAAGAGAGTCCGAGAAATATGAGCCTTGTTCTCTTATTCATTTTTAGTGTCTTTAATTAATGCACCCCAACGATCAATATAAAAAAAGCGTTTTAATGCCTTTTATATTGATCGTTGGGTACATTATGTTTCAATTTCTTCAGATGAAGTGTATACAAAATGCCCCAATTCTTCAAACAAATCTTCCATAGGTAAAGTGGAAATATTGTCCATAAGATCTATTAATTTGGTATTCCAAAAAATGCCTTGTCTTGGATTAAAAATTTCTATACTATCTATCGCCAATTTCTCTTCTGTCAGCCAATTTAAAGCACAATAAACTAATAATTGTTTAATATCGGATGCTTGAAGATTCCTTTCGCCTGCTTTAATTTCACATAGAGTATTTTCATAGTATATATCACCTTGACAATTTGCAATTATTCCACAACCTCTAAATTTTGGGTCGAAAACTAATGTCTTTCCGAAATATGTTTTTACTAATCTATCTGTTTGCTCATTAATTATTTTACTGTTTATCTGATCCAATTCAAATGTGTCCAAGCCATTTCTAGGAAAATACTTTAAATATTCCGCAGCAATTTGTACTACCTCCATTATTTCTAAATCATTAGATGTATTTTTTAGTTTGAAATTAATAAAAGCAGACGTATTATTTATAGATCTATGCTTAGCTTCGTCTAAAGAATCAATAGGTTTAAATATTCGATCAATACTGCCTTTATTAAGAAAACTCACATAGTCACTTAACCAAGGAGTATTTTGAGTCCAAAACGAGGTGTAACCTCGAGCAAATGTTTTTTCTGAAATCATAATGGTAATTTCCAGTTTGATGCCGAAGGATTTTTACTTCCTATCCATCTCTTTAACAAAGTTTCAAATTCTGATAATTGAGGTTCAATTTTATCTCTCCAATGTTTTCCTTCATCATTTAGATAATAACTTGCGGCTATAAATGCCCTTCTCTCCCAAGATGTAAACGTGGAAAATTGAGGCTTCAAATCAGACAACCAAAAGGAATTAGATAGGTTTGTCATACCATAAATACAATTCATTTTTACTAATGCTGATCTTGAGGCACTTGCTATGTGGTCAATTGCCTGAATACTACTTTCTCTGTTTTTTAAAGATAGTACTCGAGCAGTATACGATGAGTTATTATCAGTCTGAACAATGTATGAATCTGTAAATACCAACTCAGCTAGTGTATCTAGAAAAAAATCAATCGTTTCTTCATCACAATCCAAAAGTTTTCTATTAGCAAGATGCATAACAGAAGGGTAAATAGGATAAAACGAGTCTAAATTAGAGGCAATAGTTTTAAATGCTAAATTCAAAGGTTCATCTTCAAGGATGTTCACAGCATTTAAAAGTTGCTTCCCAAAAGCGTGATGAATTCTACTTTTTCTAATTTCAGTTTTTATTAAAGGAACAATATCAAAGTCTGATAATTTCCTTTTTAATTCTTTATAATCTTGTTCTGCTGTTATAGAATAGGGGTCGTATTTAATGTGTATTCTCATGAAGGCAGATCGTTCTTTTCCTTCCTTGTCATCTTCACCTTCAAGAATGACAGTCGATTGTGAAATAAATTCGGAACTTGTTAAAATTTGAGTCTTATTTTTTTGAAGGGTCAAGCCTTCATTTCTCAATAGAAATTCAGCACACCAGTTCAATTTTTTAAATGCATCTTCCTTTGAATCGGCAAATATTATATAATCATCAACATATCGGCAAAAATCTATTTTTTTACTATTTATAACTTGATCAAATGAATTAAGTAAAGTTTCAGCCAGAATTCTTGCAGCATTTCCCCCAACAGGTAACCCATAGGATGCATTTTTTGATATACTGTTAAGAATTGTCATAATCCTCTTAACGGAAGTAGTATTGCTTGTTGACCTCAATAAGGCATTCTCCAACCTGTGGTGATAAATACGAGTGTAGAAATCAGAAATATCAAGTTTAATTACGTAGGCAGAGCTGCTAGCCTTTGTTCTTGCTGTCTCATAAAATTTTCGCCAAGTTAAATCATTATCAAATAACTTTCCTGTAGTTTGTTTTAATTTTAACCGATAAGAAAAAACACAATTCTTTGATGGAGCTATTCTTTTAGTTTCTAAATCTTTTGAAATTCGTAATACTTCATAAAGTAAAAAAGCATTCCAAATTGGATCAACGATTGCTGCCCATCTAAATCCGGTAATACCAACAGGAATACAGCTATTGATTGATTCAACAGGATAATTAGTGCTCCAATTGTCGAAATCACCTGATATTTGTTCTAAAATTTTTTTTACTTCCTCGGGTTTATCATAAAACAGAGCATTTTCAATAGGGTAGGGAAATATATCGGTGTCCCCGAATTTTGAAATGTTATCTATTGCTAATTTGTAGTAATCCATTATTTTATTTATTGTGCCTAACAATCCTATATAAACACATTTTAGCCCAGGAGTTACATATATACCCACTATACACACCACTCATTCGACTAAACCACCCCTTAAATTAATAATTTAGGACAACCAAACCATTGTAAATACTGAAATCTTAATGGATTTTATTAAAAACGGTCAGAAAAGAGATATTAATGGGCATTGCTTTAAACAAAACACAGAATATACTTAGGCCTACGCTTTTCCCACTTCCATAATTTAAAAGCAATAAGTCCAAAAGCCTCTCTATATACAAAAAGCCACTAGAAATAAATCCTGGTGGCTTTGGCTTGGTTTTATGTTGGTATTTTAGGTCTAGTCCAGAAGCGCAGGGTTTCCAAGTTTACCCACAAATAATATCGCCCCACTGCTGTTCTCCTGGATAAAAAAGACAAAAGGTTTGTCCAGACTGAAAACCCTTGGCTGGGAAGGACCCGAACTGGTGGTTTCAATTGCTACAATGGTTGCAGCAGCAGCTTCGGTACCTTCTTCACTGACTTCAATTACCGCCTCGTGAATCACCCTGCTGATCGCCATTGGTGCGGTTGGGTTCACAAAAAGTTTACTGAAATTTAAAGGACTGGGTACAAATGGTTTTACCAAACCTAGGTGCTGTAGCTCTTCTTTTAAATTATCTATTCTATACCCCATCTTGAACTTGGGCATCTTTAGGATAAAATTTGAAGTATCTGCATTGGCTCTAAAATGCTCCAGGTCTTCCAAAGTAAAAGCCTCCATCTTACTGTCCAATTCAAAATCCTTATCCAAGATTACGCCCATGGTATACTGCCCGGTACTATAAGGTATTTCCAGGTACTCCAATGCGCCATCAGCGTAATACCTCAATCCTGCCGGAGAAGACATTTGCATCATGTCCACATCTACTTCCTGACCCGAGGCGGTATAAAAAGGCGCTTTCTTTGTATTACCAACATCAAAACGGTACTTCCAATTCGCCTTGAAATAGATGGCATTGACAAGGTACATCACTGCTGCCGGATCAACATAATCAAGCATGTCTTTGATCATTCCATTGGTATTGTTTTCAATCCACTGATTAATCACCTCTTTAGATTGTGGATTGGACATGTCAAGGCTCGCAATCTCTGCACTGAAACTGTCCCTCACATCCTCTGCAAATTCCTGATTCAATTCAAAGCCCTGTTTGTACCAAATGGCATTGGCGATAGACAACCTCACCTTGGGATCAAGTGCCAATAGATAATCGGTCAGGGACTTTGCTGCTTTATTCGCTTCTTCCAATTCCATCCCCTCAAATCGCAAAACCTGCATAAACTCTGCCTCTACCTCGTCTTCATTGCCATTCATGGCCATGGCGAGTGCCTGATGTACACTGTAGGGACTGAAAAACTGGTTGACATCCTCCTTCTTCTGAAGTTCATGAAACAAATCGAAGGCGAATTGAGAACTGCTCGAAACCATCTCTTGCTCCTGAACCTGTAAAGGCCGGATATTGGCTGTAAGGTCGATTTCCTCATCCTCTCCCCAATTGCAAGCGGTAAACACCATTAAACAGAGCAAAGCAGTCGTTATTTTCATGATTTTTGGGATTTATTTATCACCTATACGGAAAGAAGTGGGTAAATGCTACAATGAAAATTAAAAAAACCAAAATCTTCTTCCATTTTCGGATTGGAAGAGCTAATTACCCCATTAAAAAAAGGAGGACTCAGGGGGATTTATACGGTAGGATACTATTTTTTCAAGCTCGTATTTTTGAATGTTTACGAAAGAATCCCCCTTGGTCCCTCCGCCGCGGCGGAGGGATTTTGGATTTTCAGGATTTACGAATACGTTACTGATTTAACATTTTAACAGTACCTTTAAATTCTAAAAATTCAGCGTTAAAAAACCTTGGCCGAAACTCCCCCAAGGGGGATTTAAAACGGGCTTTAGCTAGATTTAACTTTTACTCCTTTTCAAACCTTACTACCAGGAACCTGAAAACACCCTCATCATAATCAGGATGGAAAAGATTATTTCTAGAGAGGTACAAGCCATCTTCCCTAACAAAAAAATTTCTTCCAACATAAACTTCGAAAGTGTCAAAAGTATGTTCCGCCAATATATTCAGGTCTTTATCTAAAACCATAATACCGGTATAAGGACGGTAATAATTCAAATGGTTTAAGTCTTCATCAGAGGCCTCCGGATCATATTCCACTGCTGGAGTGGTGACCCTATAAAATACATCTCTAAAAGGATCATAGATCAGGGCACCATATTGGTCATATTTTATCCTATCTTCCAAAGCCGCCCTGGGATTAGGTGCCAATTCCTCTACATAAAGAAAATTATTGACTGTTTCAGATTTAACTTCTTTTCTATGGACAACCTTACCCGATTTCGTGTCAAAAATCTGGATTTCATGGTCATACAAGGCCGCAATATAAATTTTATCTTCTCTTTTTGCCCAGGAATACCCACTGCCTTTTTTGCCCTTATCCCAATAGTCTTCCCGGTAAAAAACATCATACCACTGCACGGTATCCTCTGATATATCATAACTGTATACCAATTGGTGTTTTTGAATGTCCGCCTTATCCATGTCATGGTACTTCATAAAAAGTGGCTGCGCACCATACACCTTATTACCTATTTGGTAAAATGGGGTTTCCAAGGAAACACCTATATGGGAAATAGGGAAAAGCTCATTATGAATGGGTTTCCGTAACTGAACCTCTCCTTCCAAGTTAATTAAAACGATTTTTTGAGGGGCATAATTGACCAGCCAGATAGAGTCTTCTGCTATGAGTACTCCACCTGAAAAAGGCTTGACACTATTGGGTCCATCCATATGCAAGGGGACTTCCTTCACCAATTTCCCCTCAGGATAGGAATAAAACTGGTATATTATTTTAAAATAATTGTATATAAATATTTGAGATCCCGAATCAGTTTCCAAAAACTGAATATGCCCCGGATTGATAGGCACCAGGCTGTCTGTTTCAAAAGTAATTTCATCCACCACTTTTAATTTCAACTCTCCTTTTTCATTGTTATTTTGGCAGGCAAAAAAGAGGAGACTAAGTACCGAACAATAATAAAACAGACTCCACTTTATAAAAGGCTTGGCTAAGAACATGCTTAAAACTAAACAAATAATTACCGCTTCCCAATAAACCGCTCCCTTTTATCCTGGAGAAGAGAATATTTGTTGGGCAATATTCATTAGTGTCTAATTTTAATTTCAATTGCTCCGGATTCCCTCCAACCAACCGATGAAAACTTAATTTAACTGATAGCATTTGCATTATTAAAATTTAATTAGAAGATTAGGCAATTCAAAAGCAAAAAACCCTCCCTTAACCATGGAAAGAAGACAATTTTTAAAGATTGGTGGCCTGAGTTCCGTCGCCTTATTTTCCGGAATACCTTTTTCAAGTCACGCACGTTCGGATTATAAAATCAAAAAAATCCGTTATTACGCAGCTCCCGGATACAACAAGCCACTCTTTAACCAGGCAAGAGGCATTGTGGAAATAGAAACCGATTCCGGATTGATTGGAATAGGTGAAGGGGGCACTCCCGACATGGTCAAACAATGTGCTGAAATGCTCATTGGAGAAGACCCTTTCAGAATCGAACACCTGTGGCAATACCTCTATCGTGGGATGTTTTATCCCCCGGGCCGTGAGAAACTTCATGGAGTCGGCGCCATAGAAATGGCCCTATGGGACCTTAAAGGCAAAGCGCTGAATGTTCCACTATATGAATTACTGGGCGGAAAAACCCGTAACTATGTAGAATGCTACGCTACAGGTTTTCGCAAAAGCAAAGCCAGCACCATGGAAGGCCAGGCACAGGACTGTCTTGAGGCAGGACTAAGGTGTTATAGAATTGGTCCTACCGGTGGCAATGGGGACTTGCCATTTGATTTTTATGAAAACAGTAAAAAAACCATTGAAACTTGTCAACGGCTAGACAAAGCAGTGGGCGGAAGCGGCAATTGGGCCATTGACCTTCACACCCGCTTTGACACGACAGAAGCGATAAAGATCTGTGATGCACTAGAAGAATTGGAACCCTATTTTGTAGAAGACATCATCAGGTCTGAAAACCCTGAAGTATACCGAACCATTAGGAACATGACCAAAGTGCCCATTGCCGTGGGAGAGCAATTTGGGGATCGCTGGGACAGCAATGTGTTGATGGAAAATCACCTTATCGATTACAGCAGGGTAACCCTACCCAATACAGGGGGTATTAGCGAAATCAAGAAAATAATAGCCATTGGCGAAACGCATTATGTGGGCATCATCCCCCATTTTACCGGCCCGCTTTCTACTGCAGCACTGGTACATGTATTGGGATCTTCTAGTCCTACCCGATGCATGATAGAGCTAGCTGGTGGTGAACCTGAAAAACCCAATTATTTCAACGAAGATTTTATAGACTTCAGGGAAGGAAAAGTTCATCTGAATGACCGCCCCGGACTTGGCGTTATTTTCTCACCGGAAAAAGCCAATTTATTGTTTGAGGTAACAAAAAACACCGAGTTTACACATCCCTACTTGAAAAGTCCTGATGGCGCCATTCACAACTGGTAGTAGAGACTTAAAAAAACAAATAGCTTCCTATAAGGATTAAAAACCATTTACTAAAAACAAAAGAAAGGCTACTAGGGATTGTATTGCATACTGAGGTTTAGTCGGCCACGGCTATACCACTGGCTGTTATATTTTACCATGTCGGCTTGCGGTTTGACAAAATCACATTTTTCCAGATCATAAAATGTAATCAACATTATTAAATGGTATGAAAATCCAACCTTTTGATATGATTTATCGACTTTTATTACTAGCTATCCTTTTGTCTTCTTGTTCATTTTTTCCTTGATGAAAAAACGAACCAAAAAAATCAAGGCTGTATGTAAATCTTAACGCAAAATGAATCACTCCTTGGCTAAACAAAAAAAACTCGGCCGAAAAGGCCTCAAACAGTTTTTTGTTTTAACGCCATTGAGCAATCCATTTTACTAATTTCCATAAGGCCGAAAAAAATAAATGGAATTGAATAAGCTTAGGCAGCTAAAGCCATATAGGCTAGACATTTAACCTAACATAGAACTCATTTTCGCTTGACACTACTCTCTATGGTAATATTGAAGGAAAAGCCTAACAAATCCCAAAAACCCCATAGGGGTGTCATTTTTGTAGCCAAGGCTGTAAAGCCTTGGTTAAAACGATAAGCACAACCCGATTTTGGCGGTATTGTTGCTTTTTTTTTTCTGCAACAATGCTGACAAAATCCCTTTCGCCTATAGTTATCCAAATTTCTACCTGTTCATTTTTGTCCCTGAGTGAGTTAAAAATCAGGCAGGCTTTGATACAAAAACGAATCAAAAAGATCAAGGCTGTATGTAAATCTTAACGCAAAATGAATCACTCCCTGGCTAAACAAAAAAAAACTCGGCCGAAAAGGCCTCAAACAGTTTTTTGTTTTTAACGCCATTGAGCAATCCATTTTTCTAATTTCCATAAGGCCGAAAAAAAAAACAAACGGAATTGAATAAGCTTAGGCAGCTAAAGCCATATAGGCTAGACATTTAACCTAACATAGAACTCATTTTCGCTTGACACTACTCTCTATGGTATTATTGAAGGAAAAGCCTAACAAATCCCCAAACCCCATAGGGGTGTCATTTTTGTAGCCAAGGCTGTCAAGCCTTGGTTAAAACGATAAGCATGATACGATTATGGCGGTATTGTTGCTCTTTTTTCTGCAACAATGCTGACAAAATCATTTAATGTGTATTTCCTAAACTAAGCTTACACCTCCGGCTGTGATATTTCGCCACATCGGCTTGCGGTTTGCTTTTTTATTCCGAGCCCTGGTCGTGATTTATACCCGCAATGGATGAAGCACTTCCCATTTAATTTGGATGGACAATCGGAGTATTACACGCTTTCAGGGCTTGAATGCTTTAAAACACTCAATTAATTGTATTAATGTTCCTGAAGGATCTGAAAAAATAAAAGTCATGGATGCATGCCAATGGTCAGAAAAAAGCAAGCTCAAATTTTGGCGATATTGTAGCTTTCCCCCTCAACCATGCAGACTAAATCTCTAGACGAGGTTTATACTTACATCACTTTGCATACCATGAACATTGTTATCGCTTAACTGTTCTCACAATGGTAATATTGAAGGCAAAGCCTAACAAATCCCAAAACCCCAAAGGGGTGTCACTTTTGTAGCCAAGGCTGTCAAGCCTTGGTCAAAACCATAACCACAATCCGATTTTGGCGGTATTGTTGCTTTTTTTTCTGCAACAATGCTGACAAAATCACTAACGCTTATGGTTATCCAAATTTCTACCTGTATTGAATATTTTCTTAGGAGCTATACAAAAGAACCCTTACCATACAGGGCTTAAACAATAGTCATTTATTTAAATTTTTTTATCAATAAAATCAATTGTAACCAAGTAAAGCATCATAACATTTTAACAAGGTATTTACCTAATAACCAAACCTTTTCATTTATTTTTTAACCATTTAACAAAACATTTACACCTTCTATAAAATTTAAACAATATTAAATTGACATATATAATGATTAATAATATATTGAGTAAACAATAAATAAAGTATTAAAGTCAATAATAATATGATTTAAAGTAATTAATAACTTTTAGTCTTATTTTACTCAATTAATAATGATTTAAAATCATTTAAAATCAAATTAATAGGGTTTAATTACTATTTGTTATTACTCAATCAATTGTTGCACTTAATTACTTTATATCACTAACCCAAAATAACCTTAGTTATGAAAAACAAAGTAATTTTGCTTTTTCTCACCATGATTTGGTATGGCCAAATCTACGCACAAAACAACAGCATCAGTGGCACAGTGAGAGATGCCAGCGACGAACCCCTCCCCGGGGTAAGTATCATCATTAGCGGAACATCACAAGGTACCGTCACAGACATTGACGGGAAGTACAGCTTAAGCGCTCCTCCAAATGCTACCCTTATTTTTTCCTACATCGGCCATCAGCCCCAAACCATCGAAGTTCAAAACAGAAGCCAAATAGATGTGATGCTAAATTCCAGCGATATAGGCCTGGAAGAAGTGGTAGTAACCGCGCTGGGAATAAAAAGAGAAGCCAAGACCCTCGGTTTCTCCACCACTACTGTAGATGGTGAACTCATTTCAGACAACCGAACCCCTAATTTTGCAGACGCCCTTCAAGGCAAAGTTGCCGGGGTAAACATTTCCTCCATGTCTACCGGTCCCGGAGGGACAAGTAAAATACGGATTAGAGGACAATCTTCCTTTAGTGGGCAAAACAACCCCTTGGTAGTCATCAATGGCGTACCCATGGACAATTCGAATTACTCCTTGGGAGGAAATTACGGCAATCGACAAATGAACAATTCAGATGGAGGAGATGGACTATTGAGCATCAACCCGGACGACATCGAAACCTTGACCGTACTAAAAGGAGCAACCGCCGGAGCCCTGTATGGCTCTCGGGCAAAAGACGGGGTCATCATGATCACCACCAAAAGCAAAAACGCAAGCAAAGGCCTAGGTGTGGAAATCAACTCCAATTTCACCACTGACACTCCCCTTGATTTTACAGATTTCCAATACGAATACGGTCAAGGTGAAGGAGGTGTCCGACCAACCAGCGCATACCCTACTTCCGGTGTTTGGAGCTTTGGTGAGAAATTTGAACCGGGTATGACTCAGATTTTATTTGACAATGAGGAATGGCCTTACGAACCCGTATACGATCGGATCAGCCAATTTTATAATGTAGGCACCAACTGGACCAATACGGTAACTGTAGCCAACAGTGGTGAAAATGGCGGCTTCAGCCTTTCCTTTGCCAATACCGACAATAACAGCATTGTCCCCAACTCAGAGTTAAACAGAAAAACGATCAATTTAGGCTTTTCTCAAAACATAACAGACAAGCTAGTAGCCTCAGGAAACGCTAATTATTCCCATGAAGCCAACCAAAATCCACCTCAGGTAAATGCCCAGGATTTTTCTACCGCCACCGTTATCATGACCCTAGCCAATTCAATGCCTTTTGAAGCCTTGAGAAACAATATCACCCACCCCAACGGGGATGAGGTAGTGATGGCCAGGTTTCTGGTAAGAAACAATCCTTACTATTCCACCTCCAAACGATTTGATAATGTAAAAAGGGACCGCCTTATCGGCAATGTTTCTCTAAACTATCAATTTACGCCCTGGCTCTATGCCATGGGGCGCCTTTCCATGGATTTTTACGTTAGAGACAATGACTACAACACACCCAATGGCTACGCCCCCATTCCCCCGGCTCCTGCAGGTTTTGTAAACGGGAGTTTCACCCAAGACACCAGAAGGTTCAGGGAAACCAACCATGACTTCTTGATAGGTGCCAACCGAACCTTTGGCAATTTTAATATTGACCTGACCATGGGCGGAAACCAACGCTTTGTAAGAATGGACTACAATAGTGTGGCTGTCAAGGACTTTGTAATTCCCAACTTATACACAGTAATGAATGGCCGTGTAAAAGACCCATTGTACAGCCTTTCTGAAAGAAAAATCAACTCCCTATATGGGCTGGGAGAATTTTCATACAAAGAGTGGCTCTTTCTTAACCTAACGGCCAGGAACGATTGGTTTTCCACTTTGGCTCCTGCCAATAGAAGCATCATGTACCCTTCCGTGGCGACCAGCTTTGTGTTTTCCCAAGCCTTCCAAAACCTTCCGGAATGGCTTTATTTCGGTAAACTCAGAATGGCTTATGCAGAAGTGGGCGATGACAATGTCTCCCCCTATTCCAACGCCTTGTTTTATGCCGTAGACAACAACCTTTTCCCAAACCCTGATGGACTTCCATCTCCTCTAGGCAGAGTGAACGCCAGCACGGTACCCAATACCAACTTAAAACCACTGAGAGTTCAGGAAACCGAAATTGGTATGGAACTCAGGTTATTTGACGAAAAACTAAACCTGGATTTTGCCTATTACCATAAAATCACCAATGACCAGATCCTGGCTACCCAGATATCAGATGCATCCAGCTTTACCAATCAATTGGTAAATATCGGCCGAAGCATGAACAAAGGATTGGAAGTTTTGGTCTCGGGCGCCCCTATTCGATCAGAAAAATTCCGATGGGATGTAAGTGTAAATACTACTTACAACACTTCTGAAGTATTGCAACTCGGGTTAACTGAGGCCGACACCATGATTACGGTAAGCTCAGGCGGCGGGCGGATACTCAGGCAAGTGGTAGGTCAACCCATAGGGCAAATCTACACCTTTACCTATCTCCGGGATGATCAGGGAAGAATGGTTTTTGATGAAAACAGCGGCCGCCCCCTAAGAAATGACGAACCGCAAAACATGGGCTCTGTACTTCCAAAATACTACGGTGGTATTTCCAATACTTTCACCTATAAAGGATTAAGCCTGTATACCCTTATTGATTTTAAATTGGGCCACAAAATGATCGCCGGGAGAAACCAAAACTACCTTCGACATGGCCTTCACAAAAACACCCTCAATGGCAGAGATCAAGGCTATGTAATAGGTGATGGTGTCAATCCAAACGGAGAGATCAACACCACCCAATCTTTGATTCAACCTTTCTACGAAACCACCAATGTGCTGGGCATTAACGAAGACTGGGTAAGCAATGCCGGTTTTTGGAAGCTTCGACAGGTATCCTTGAGCTATGACTTTAGCAAACACTTGCCAGAAAATCTGTTTATCAAGCAGCTGCGCCTAAGCGGGGTAGCCAACAATGTATTGATCCTCAAGAAATGGACCCAGAACATGGATCCGGAAAATGTATCGGTCACCTCAGACAATGCCAATGGCATGGATTTCTGGCCTGCATTGCCACCAACCAGAAGTTTAGGATTTAATCTAAACGTAAAATTTTAAAACCATGAAAAAGCTAACAAAATATATTTTGAGCCTGATAATGGCTGTAGGATTTTTCAGTTGTGATGAGAAATTTGATGAAATCAACACCAATCTGGTAGATCCTACTTCTTTAAATCCTGTGTTTCTATTGAATCAGGGGATCTTAGACATGCGCTATAGAGATGGGGTAAGTTCCCTACAGGACCTTTCCTACAATTTCGGGATTGTTCAACAAATCATCACCCCCTTTGGTAGCTCCCTTGCCGGAGCCAATTACAACCAACTGAACCTGGCCCGCTCCCAACATATCTGGCAAAACACCTATCGAAACGTATTAAAAAACACGGTGGATGCAGTAGAGAAAAGTAAGGAGGCCTCTGAAGACACCAATCTTTACCATTCTGCCAGAATATGGAAAGCCTATGCCTATATGGTTTTGACAGACTCTTATGGAGACATCCCCTACTTTGAAGGTGCCAAAGGATTTATCGAACAGATTGTGACGCCAAAATACGATAGCCAAGAAACCATCTATATGGACATCCTAAAGGAACTGGAAGAAGCTACTGCCGGACTAGACCCCAACAACCCCTCTTCCTCCAGTGAAATTCTTTATGGAGGAGACCCATTGAAATGGAAAAAATTCGGCTACTCGCTAATGTTACGTGCAGCCATGCGCTTGACCAAAGTTGACCCCTCCACTGCACAAACGTACGTGTCAAAGGCCGTGGCCGGAGGTCTAATCTCCTCCAATGAGGAGAATGCCATCCTTCGCAATACATCCGTCTTCAATAATTATATTGGTGTTCATCTTGGTGCAAGGGAAAAAGCGAACTATTACCTTACAGAACCCTTTGTAGAACACCTCAAAAACAATGAGGACCCAAGGTTGGAATCCATTGCCATTAGACATGTAGGCGCTACAAACGGCCCAAGCCAAACCATTGATCGGATCACTCGGGACCCCGACTTACAAATAGGCATGCCCATGGGACATGATGATGTTTCTATCAATAGCGTACTGGATGAAAACGGAGTGGTGAGTCTTTGGGATTTCTCCCAAGCAAATATTTATACCGTTTTGAAAGTGGACTCTCCGCAGTTTTTTCTCACTTATGCCCAAAACCAACTGCTATTGGCTGAAGCTGCCATCCGGGGATGGATCCAAGGTGATGCTGCAAGCTATTATGAAGCCGGTATTAGAGCCAATATGGAGCAAATGGCCATGTACGATGTAGCCGCTTCAATTTCAGAACCCGACATCAACAGCTATATTTCCAACCATCCCTTGGTAACAGAAATGGCACTGGAGCAAATCAACACAGAGTATTGGATAGCTTCTTTTCTTGATGGCTCTGAATTATTCGCCAATTTCAGGAGAAGTGGCTACCCTACCCTGGAGCCCAATCCCTATGCAGGTTCTGAAATCACAGGAGATTTTATCAGAAGCATGCCTTACCCTGATTCAGAAACGGTCGTCAACCGATCTAACTTACAGGAGGCAATCAGCAGACAAGGCGCTAACAACTTAGACAGAAGAGTTTGGTGGGACCAACCTTAAGTGTTTAAGCGTGCTTGCCAATAAAAGGCAGGTGCGCTTAACTAATTATTGTGAAAATTAAATTTATTCCATAGAAGGTTTTTAATAGTTTAAATTGTACACTAAATTCTAACTTTCTTTTTTCGCTTTAAAACACATCAAAAAAAGAAGATTACATAGGTATTCAGGTTAACCACAAAACACCAAAAATTAAACATGCTATTCTTTTTTGATGCCTACTACTTTAAGCAATCTCTGGATAAAACAATTAATCTAAGACATAAAAACGCAAACAACAACCCAATAATCGATGAAAAAAACTAAAAAAAAGGTGACACGAAAACCTGCCGGAGCTCAGGTGAGCAGGAGAAATGCCATACAGTCTGTATTAGGGCTGGCAGGAACCGGCCTTCTTCTCCCACTTTCTTCTTACGCAGAAAAACCAAGTCCAACAAACTTTAAAGAAGGAGAGGTAAGAATCACCAAACTGGAAACATTTTTAGTAAAACCACGCTGGATTTTCCTCAAAATTCACACGGACGCAGGTGTAGTAGGGTTAGGTGAACCACTTTTGGAAGGCCGTGCCCTCACCATCCAAACCGCCATCAAGGAGCTGGAACCTTACCTGATTGGCAAGGACCCTAGACGTGTGGTACACCATTGGCAGGCGATTTACCGCCATGCATTTTATAGAGGAGGCCCAATTTTAACCTCAGCACTTAGCGGCATAGACCATGCATTATGGGACATCAAAGGAAAACTCCTGGGAGTACCTGTTTATGAACTTTTTGGAGGACCTACCCGAGACCGGGTTCGGATTTACGGTAGGGCATCCAACGCTGAAGACATGAAAAAGAGAAAGCGGGAAGGCTATACCGTCATCAAAACAGGGGTTGCTAAAAAACAGCCTGCAAGGATTGTAGAGAACCCTGCATTTATCCAATATGCTGCTGATAATTTCGCTTCACTTAGGGAAGCCGGGGGACCTGAAATGGACATAGGGATAGATTTTCATGGCTCCATATCCCCACAGACTGCCAAAGTACTTATCAAAGAGCTGGAACAATACCAACCTATGTTTATTGAAGAACCTTGCCAGGCGCAAAATGTGGATGTCATGGCAGAAATTGCCAGAGGAACCCATCTCCCTATTGCCACAGGAGAAAGGGTATTCACCAAGTGGGGTTTCCGAGAAATTTTAGAAAAAGGAGCTGCAGCCATCGTTCAGCCGGATCTTTGTCATGCGGGAGGGCTAACAGAAGGCAGACTTATTGCCGGAATGGCCGAAGCTTATTATGCTGCCATAGCGCCCCACAATCCAATGGGCCCCATTTCTTTGGCTTGCGGCCTACATTTAGCAGCCAGTGTACCCAATTTTCTTGTACAGGAGCAGGTTTCTTTAGGTGAAGGTTATTTAAAAAACCCATTTAAACTTGAATCTGATGGAACAGTACTAATACCAAAAGGTCCCGGCTTAGGGATAGAACTAGACGAAGACGCTTTGGCAGACAAAATAGGCCATGACTGGACCAACCCTCAATCCTACGACCCTAGGGATGGATCAGTAGTGGACTGGTAATCAATAATTACTCATAAAAACAAAACGAACTCAAATCAGACCATCAATAAAAAATGAAAGAAAAGGAAAACAATACCAGAAGGAATTTACTCAAAGGATTGGGACTGGGCACCATGGCCGGAATGTTGGGCATGTACCCAAAGGCCAAGGCTGCCACTGAAAAAGAAAAACCTGCCTACCTAAATGGTTTACCTCCACTAAAGATTACCAATGTAAAGGCCATTGGTCTCGCCCCCAGTGGGTCTAATTTAATTGTCATCAAAGTAGAAACCTCAGAGCCGGGTCTTTACGGCTTGGGTTGTGCCACATTTACCCAGAGGGCATTTGCAGTGATCACTGCCATTGAGAAATACCTCAAAGAGTTTTGTGTAGGCAAGGATGTAGACAATATTGAGGACATGTGGCAGGCTGCCTTTGTTAGCTCCTACTGGCGCAATGGCCCGGTACTCAACAACGCCATCAGTGGACTTGACCAAGCTTTGTGGGACATTAAGGGCAAGCGTGCCAATATGCCTGTTTACCAATTATTGGGAGGTAAATGCAGGTTTGCCATTCCATGTTACACCCATGCTAGCGGCAACACCCCCGAAGAAGCAGCCAACCAGGTTTCCTCTTATATGGAAGAAGGGTATCGTTATGTAAGGATTCAGCAAGGGGGCTATGGAGGTGCAGGTATATCCGGTGAACCAGATTTTAAAAAGCAAGGCTTTGCAAGAGATACCGATCAATACATGGATCAGGGAAAATACAGAAAAGATGTTCCAAAGTTATTTGAAACCGTAAGAAGGCAATGTGGAGAGGAAGTAGAGTTGTTGCATGACATTCACGAGAGGTTAGATCCGATTGATGCCATCAATGTAGTGAAAAGTGTGGAGCCCTACCATCCGTTTTTTATTGAAGACCCTTTCTCTCCGGAGCAGATGGAATGGTTCAAACAATTGAGGAATGCCACCACTGTTCCTTTAGCCATGGGTGAACTCTTTAATAATATCAATGAATTCAAAGAGCCAATGACCAACCGATTGTTTGACTATATACGCATCCATATTTCGCAGATTGGCGGTATAACTCCTGCAATGAAAGTGGCTAGGTTGGGTGAGTTTTATGGAATCAAAACAGCTTGGCATGGACCGGGAGATGTTTCTCCGGTGGGTCATGCAGCCAATGCACATATTGATTTGGCAATCTGGAATTTTGGTATTCAGGAGGCCGCCAGAATATCTGATTTATCTAGAGAAATATTCCCGGGATCCCCTACAATGAAAGATGGCTATATGTGGGTAAACGAAGTGCCCGGCCTAGGTGTGGACATCAATGAAAAACTTGCCGCCAAATACCCGATGCATACCAATTCAAGATGGACAGTAAGGAAATTTGATGGGACGATTATAAGGCCTTAAGAAAGAGAAGGTATGTGGTGATCTGTGATTGGGTGATAAAGTGATCGGTGATAGGGTAACGAGAATAAATCTCACTAGATCACCACATCACTACATCACCACATCACTCGATCACCACATCACTACATCACTCGATCACCCCTTAACCAAATCCAAATTACCATGAAACAGGAAGAGTTCAATGAAATATTCAGGGACCGAACTAAAATCCTAGCTTTACAGGTAATAACTTTATTGAGTGAACTTAAGTACAGCGATGCCTTAGGCGTAATAAGAAAGCAATTGATTAGATCAGTAACCTCCACTGCCGCCAACTTTAGAGCTGTCTGCAGGGCAAGGTCTGAGAGAGAACGCTTCGCCAAACTTTGCATAGTGGTTGAAGAAGCCGATGAAACCTTATTCTGGATAGAGATGATCACAGAAGCAGGATTTATTTCCAAAGAAAAAATGACAAAAAGCTATAAAGAAGCCGAAGAAATCCTCAAAGTGATGGCCTCCTACAGAAAAAAGTTAACGATAAAAAAGTAAAAGCCTTAGCGGAAAATCAATGATCTGTTGAAGGAGTGATCAGTAAGCGGGAAGAGCTATGTTCTGGTTATCTGGTGAGTGAGGAGACCTGTGATCAATCAAAATTAAAGCATCACCCTATCACACCATCACCTCATCACCAAATCACCTCATCACCAAATCACCCCATCCCTCACCTAAAATACTCCCTATCTACCATTACCTCTCCCAATAAAGGGTCGTTTATTTCCTTCATTTTATCCAATATTTTTTGATGTAAAACAGCAACTATCTCTTTCACCTCTTCTCTATTATCATGGATAAGATTGATGTTTTCTTCAGGATCTAGGGCAATGTGATACAATTCATCCCGGCTAGGATCCATAAAATCCCTCACCAATTTCCACTCAGGTGTCCGATAACTTCTCAAGAATGAAGTGGCATAATTTACCATACTGTACTCAGAATAAAAATCATTGTCCCAATCTGCAACTTCTTCCCCTTTAATTAAAGGGATCAAACTTCTCCCTCTAAGTTTATGCTCAGCATCGGAAGGGAGCCCTACTCCGGCCATTTCAAGAAGAGTGGGGTAAACATCAAGTACAGAAATAGTTTGGTCTATCTTTCTACCTGCCTGAGTTACTCCTTTCCAGTAAACAATGGCAGGTATTTTTAAAGAGTTATCAAATAAATTGGGTCGATAGCCTTCGTTAATGTTCTCGGTTTTCTTAGGGATGGTTTTGGTAATCCATTTTCCATTCCCTTTATGTTTTATGCCATTGTGCCCCATATTGTAACCATGGTCCGACATAAAAATAACAATGGTGTTGTCCATGATCCCTTTTTCCTCCAAAGCGGTGATCAACCTTCCCACATTTCTATCCACCCCTGCAGTACTGGCTAGGTATTCCTTCATTTGCTTTTTGACTTTTTCAATGTCTAAGTCAGGATAGTTTGGATTAGGAAGAACAGGATCTAAATTTTCAAAAGGTGCCCAATCTTCATCCGCTACAGGCAACCATTGCGAATGCGGTGCTCTTGTATTGAAACACAAAAGAAAAGGAGACCTTCTTTCTTCATTTATAAATGAAATGGCTTGGTCCGTCAATATATCAGTGGTCAACCCCTGAACGGTCTGCAATTTACCCTCAATCTCAAGTTCAGGATCTACAGGACTGGCACCACCACCCGTTAGTCCCATAAAGAAATCAAAACCATGATTTTTCGGATGGTATTTCTTCCCTTCATCCGAAGCCCAATCTCCAAGATGCCATTTCCCTACCAAACCGGTATAATACCCGGATTTTTGCAACATTTCAGCAAAAGTGATAGAACTTGGATCAAGGCCTGCATTTACATTGGGGTCATATTTTAGTTTACTATGCGTTGGGCTTACAATAAAATCCAAAATATTGTATTCACTTGCATACCGCCCGGTCATAATGCTTGTCCTAGATGGGCTGCATACAGGAGTAGTGGTAAAGGCATTTTGAAAAGTAACCCCTTTATCGGCCAACTTGTCTATATTTGGTGTATAAGCATTGGGATCCCCCGAAGCACCAAAGGCCCAAGGTGCTTGATCATCCGTTAGGATAAACAAAATATTAGGTCTATCTTCACTTTGAAAGGAGTAAACCTTTTGAACAACAAGTAATAAGCAAAAAGCTGCAATAAAAAACTTGATCTTTTTATTATTCATTTTATAAAGGTATTTATTTTGGGTAGTTTCTTTGGTTCTATACCAATCATGCCAATAATCCTCATCTAGCCATCTTGGCTATTAAGCCACCAATTTATAGCTTTGCAACATGCAGACCAAACCTTTTAAATACTTATTTAGGATTCAATATTTAGGCCTTCGCTATCATGGATGGCAGGTCCAAAAAGGAGTTAAGACCATTCAGGGCACCTTGGAGAAAACTTTCCGTTATGTACTGCAACATGAAAATTTTAAAATCCTAGGATCAAGCCGTACAGACACAGGGGTTTCTTGTTTATATGGAGCTTTTGAATTGTTTTTGCCGAATAAGGTGGAACCAAACAGCTTGGTAGACCCGTTAAACGATTTCTTACCGGCAGACATAAGGATTATAGAAGGATTCCAAAGCAGTTATGACTTCAATGTAATTCAAGATGTGACCAACAAAAGTTATGGTTACTATTTCTCTTTTGGTAAAAAGCCACACCCTATGTTTGCCGGATCGGTGGCGTATGCCGGCAAATCATTGGATTTGGACATTATGAATGAAGGAGCAGCACTGTTTAAGGGGACACATGATTTCAGAAGATTTTGCAGCCAAGGAAAAAACACCAATGATTTCATAAGAAACATTACCTATTCTCAAATCGATGAACCTCCGAAGCATTTTGCCTTTTTACCGGAAAACAATGTAATGGTTTACAGAGTCATTGGCAATGGCTTCCTCATGCACCAAGTAAGAAGGATGGCTGCTTCCTTAATATCATTAGGAAAAGGGGAACTGAAACTGAACAATATTGAAGAGGCGCTTATTAGTTCGGAAAAAACTCCTTTAAGCGCCAAAGCTCCTGCAAACGGCTTAATTTTAGAAAAAGTGTCTTTTGTTGGTTACAAATTTGAATAAATCGCAAAGAAAAGATTAGATAAACCAAGGCATAAATAGTTGGTCTTACATAATGGCCCCTTTAAGGGAATCATAAAAAGGCATGACTATTAATTCCAGTAAATTTCTCGGATTTCTTTCAAAGGTTTTTTTGTTTTTAGGATTTCAGATTACCTTCGTAACTTCATCGTAAAGAAGAAATACAGATATGAGAACATGGTTTTTGTGTAAGGTAAAGTATGCCAAAGAAAATGAAGAGGGACTTCTCAAAAATGTCTCAGAACAATATTTGGTGGATGCAGTTTCATTTACAGAAGCTGAAGCAAGGATATACGACATGCTCGGCAGTGTCATCAGAGGGGATTTCCAGGTAACCAGTATCAGCAAAAGCAATATTGTTGATGTATTTTTCTTTGATGATGTGGACGTTTGGCACAAATGTAAGATCACTTATATAGTAGCTGATGCTGACAGTGGTAAGGAGAAAAAGGTGACCCAGTACATGTTGGTCACTGCACATAATGTCAAAGAGGCCTACGATCGTATTTATGAAAGTCTGAACAATATGCTCGTAAGTTTCAATGTCCCTGATATTTCAGAAAGTCCAATTGTAGAGATTTTCCCTTACGAAAAAGATGACGAGGAACTGAACCCTGCAATCCCGGATAATTTAAAGCCACTTTCGGAAGTGGACGAAAGCAGTGAGAAAGTGGAAGAAAATCAATCTTAGTAAAAAATATTAAGCCTAAATTTCAAGACTTAATGCACTACTATGGGTAAATTTAGTAGTGCATTTCTAAAAACACGAACCGAGGTAGCTTAAGGCTAACCTCGGTTTTTTTATTCCCCGGCCCTACACCGCCTATCCTTGCTAAACAATATCAGAAATTGGGTTTGATAGCTCAAATTCATTCATTGGATTCCATTATTGGACATCCCGGCATTGTTAATAATGGCTAAAGCCTGCCTAAACAACTGTTTTAATGAACTTATTGATCTGTCTCATAATATTTATCGTAAATATTAAACGACTTCGGTAAGATCATTCAAAATGTTTTATCCCAATACGAAATACATTTTGCTTTATATATTTAGAAGTTATTACTAACTTGCCAGTAGCATATTGAAAATTCAGATTGTATGAAAGGTTTTGTGTCATTTTTAATTTGCATCTTTTTATTGTCTATAAACCCAATTTTAGCCCAAGACAACCGAACAGACAGAATAGGTATTGGAGTTGGACCATCTTTTATGTATGGAGACAATACAGGTGTTCACAGTAAGTTTAAATTTAAGGTATTACCTGCGCTATCACTAGATTACCAAAAAAAAATTAACCCTTTTTTTGATGTCAAAGGCACCATAGGTTGGCAATTGGTAGGCAGTGGGGATCACTATACCCAAGAATTGAAAGAATCGATTTCAATTGCCAATCAGCCTTATGGCTTTTCAGGCAGTGTGTTTTTTGGAGATATAATGCCTATATATCATTTTAACCCAAATTTAAGTGGTTACATCCCTTCTTTAATTAAAGTGTATAGTGGCTTGGGCTTAGGATACTTTTACTCCAGTCGGACAGATGAAAAACTCCTTTTGGATGAATCAATGGGAAGTATTGAGAGTTACAAAGCTTCTGATTCAGGGATTTACATTCCATTTAGGGTAGGCGCTTTTAAAAACCTTCAATCTGATGCCGATATAGGCTTAGAAGCCACCTTAATTTACAGCCCTTTTAGTGAACTTGAAGGCAATGACCTCCAGCAAAAACGAATTAGACCTGATATGCTGATGCAATTCCAGTTTTATTACAGAATACATATTGGGCAAAGGTATTAATTCTAGTTGTTTCTGACATCGATACTGTTTTATACCCTCCTCCTAGCAAGCACCAACTATAATACAGGAGGAGTACTCGGTAGAATTCATCTTTAAATCATGAATTTCAGATATTTCCTACCCTATTGGTATATCTTGTATATGTTGAATAAATCAAATATGCTTTTTAAGACCATACTTGCTAAACTTAAAATCAAATAAATTTTTTAAAAAGCCCATATCTTTCTAGATTTAAAAAATCTTCACACCCCTATAACCTATGAAAATTAATAGTTATGTTTTGTTTCTCTCTCTAGTAGCAGCCTTGGGAGGGTTTTTATTTGGTTTTGATACTGCTGTAATTTCCGGTGCAGAAAGACAGATTCAAGAGTTATGGTCATTGAGTGACTGGAGTCATGGACTGGCCATTGCTATTGCACTTTATGGCACTGTAATAGGTGCTTTGTTTGGAGGGATACCCGCCGACAAGTATGGTAGAAAAACATCCCTGATCTGGATTGGAATACTCTTTTTCGTTTCTGCAGTAGGTTCAGCCATAGCTCCGGAAATCTATTCATTTATGTTATTCAGATTTATTGGGGGATTAGGAGTTGGAGCCTCATCAGTAGTGGCCCCCATGTACATCAGCGAAATATCTCCT
This sequence comes from Cyclobacterium sp. 1_MG-2023, assembly GCF_030546805.1. Classification (GTDB taxonomy): domain Bacteria; phylum Bacteroidota; class Bacteroidia; order Cytophagales; family Cyclobacteriaceae; genus Cyclobacterium. The sequence goes on from NZ_JAUOPC010000005.1 coordinate 24,742, forward strand.
GCTAAAAACAGGGGGCAATTGGTGGCTTTGTACCAGTTTAATCTTGTTTTTGGGATATTGATGGCCTATTTATCTAATTACCTAATCGATTTGAATATCCAGACCAATAGTTGGCGATGGATGTTGGGCATGGAAGCTATCCCTGCATTGATCTATACCCTATTGGTGTTTAGAGTTCCTTTGAGTCCAAGGTGGTTAATAGCTAAAAAAGATGATTTCGAGAATGCTGAAAGGATTTTAAAGCGTACAGATCCTGAAGGTGTTGAAGAGGCAGTACGACTCGCAATAGAAGAGAAAAAACTTAACAGAGCCCAAGTAGGGTTTATGGCGCTGTTTAATAGAAAGTACATTAAAATCACCATGCTGGCAATTCTCATTGCCTTATTTAATCAATTGTCCGGCATCAATGCCATCATCTATTTTGCCCCAAGAATTTTTGACATGGCAGGAATCAGTGCAGAAAGCGCATTATTGTCCACTGTAGGTATTGGTGTAACTAACATTATCGCTACCATGTTGGGGCTTTTCTTAATTGATAGAATTGGAAGAAAAAAATTAATGTATATCGGCTCCTGCGGCTATATCATATCCTTACTCCTAATTGCTTACTCATTTTCGGGGGCTCAAATAAACAATACTTTCTTACCCATTTTTGTGTTCATGTTTATCGCATCCCATGCCGTAGGCCAAGGGGCAGTTATTTGGGTATTTATTTCGGAAATATTCCCAAATGAACTTCGGGCACACGGACAGTCTATGGGATGTTTTACTCATTGGATACTTGCAGCCGTCATCGCCAATGTTTTCCCACTAATGGCAAATCAATTTGGACCTGTAGTGATTTTTGGCTTCTTTGCCTTTATGATGGTACTCCAACTAATCTGGGTATTTACAAAAATGCCGGAAACAAAAGGCCGTTCATTGGAAGAGATTCAACAAGAATTTATAAAAGACAATGGTTAAAAAGATAATCTGCTTTGGCGAAATGTTGTGGGATGTCTTTCCCAAGGAAAGCATTGCAGGAGGGGCACCCATGAATGTGGCCCTTCACTTACAACACTTGGGATTGGATGTAAAAATGATTTCCAAGGTAGGAGATGATAAACTCGGAAGGAAATTACTAAGCTTTACGGAAAAATACGGATTGTCACAAGATCTGATTCAAGTGGATAAGGAATTCCCTACAGGAAGTGTACTTGTCAATGATGACGACAAGGAAAACATTAAATATGAGATTGTTAAACCTGTAGCCTGGGACCATATTCAATGGGATCAGCAAATAGACAGGGAAAGTAGAATTGCTGATGCTGTCATTTTCGGCTCTCTCGCTGCTAGAGAAGAAGAAAGCCGAGAAACGCTTTTTAAAATTCTGGATACACCGGCATTGAAAATTCTGGACATCAACCTTCGCCCCCCCTATTATACAGCTGATCTACTCGACAAGCTTTTAACCAAAGCTGATATTCTTAAAATCAATGAGGATGAACTAACCCTCTTGGCCAATTTTTATGACTTGCCCAATCAAATGGACGCTGCTTTGGAAAAGTTAAGTGAGCTGTTTTCATTTGAGTTGGTATGCATAACCCTAGGAAGTAAAGGAGCAGCCATTTATCAGGATGGGGAAATTATCAATCACCCGGGATATCCTGTAGAAGTAAAAGACACCGTAGGTTCGGGAGATGCTTTTCTTGCAGGGTTTATTTACAAATACCTTAGCAAAGAATCTCCTGAAAAAACCCTAGATTTTGCTTGTGCTTTAGGGGCTTTGGTGGCCACTTTTAATGGAGGGACCCCACAGTATCAGGAAGAAGACATCCGCTCAATCATGGTGGACATGTAAAAGCACAGCATCACGTAATAATTACGTGATGCTGTGACCTTTTCTGCCAAAACGCATTTCGGCAATATTGGAAATACATTCTTTCTTAGGGGCATTCAGGCTTGTAGCAAGTGATTTCATCAGCTGAAACAATCCCGCTTACCTCATCCGAGTATTGCTTTAGAAACTGATTCCTGCAGACAATTTAAACCCTCTGTTGTAAACCGATGCATCTGAATCTTTAAATACAGGGTTGATACCAAAATCATAACTGGCTTGTAGATTAAAGCCTTTCGGTAAATTATATCCCACACCTACTACCACTGCAGCATCGAAATCACTGATATTATCCGTGTCCCAGCCGTAGGTATTTCCCAAGGCGTCGGCCTCAAAGCTAGAACCTACCAATACTGAAGCCTGAGGGCCAAAAAACAAATTCACCCCATCAGTAGCATAAATCCTAAACAATACTGGCAATTCTACATAATCTAAAACAGCGCGGGAATTGACCATGTCATCATTTTGGGTACCTTTTACCGAATAATACAAACCCGGCTCGATAGAAAACCTATCTGAAACAAAACCATTCCCATAAATACCGGCGTGAAAACCTACACGATTATTGTAATCATTGCTATTTATATCCGATCCTCCCCATGTGAAAAAGTTTGCTCCACCTCTAACGCCAAATCCAGATTCGCTCTGAGCTTGTACCGCGACAGTTCCTATTAACAAAAGTGATAATAATAATCCTAGTTTTTTCATAGCTATATAATAATTGGTTTAGATTAACTATTAAACCAATTCTATGCCAAAGAGCCTGGCTTGATTTTCTCACTTTAGGAAGGTTAAATTCTGATCACCAAATACCCGGATCTTAAGTACGGGGTTAAAAGCATGATATCCAGCAATATCAGATTGATAAAAACCCAGGAACAGATAAAAAATTAGCTGTAACTAGGATAGGGCTATCCCGTTCAAAGAAGGGGGTACAATTAATTAAAGAATCTAACAATATCTATAGAGGTATTAAAATAAAAAAGTTTCTTAGCTATTAGATTCGCTAAGGGTAGATAACGAATTGTAATAACTAAGAAACAGTACCAATTAAACTACTCTTTTTTCTATATAGCTAGAGTTTAGGATGGCAAGCGCCCCCATGTATTTCAGCTGAAATTTTATCAAGTCACCTACCTTGTATTTCTTAGGATTTTCTCCAAGATTAATAATAATCATATCCGAACTCGCTCCTAAAATCTCAAAGGCGCCATCGTCGGGCAGTAGGTATTTGGGATCAACATCCAACAGTCCCAAATCTAATATTGCCCTATAGGAAGATTTTCCATAGAGGGATTCATCAATTTCTGTAACCTCTCCTTGAGGGTTGGATGCTAAAGTTCCTGTAGGAAGCAAGGGTTTCTCCTGCATTTCTATGATCTCGGCAAAGAGTTCGAAAACATTGTCATGCATGCCTTCAATCGTTTTTTCCTCTACCAAGTCTACACCAAAATAAAGTGTTTCTCCTATTCTAAAATGGTTAACACCTTTAGGCAATTGCTTGCGCAACATGAGTGGAATGGTAACAGAAGTTCCCGCAGACACCCAAGGGATCTTTTTATTGAATTTCAACTCAATAATCTGTTTGTAGAGAGAAAGCTGAATCAATTTATCTGCTGAAGGAAGCACTCCATTCAAGCAGTTCAAATTGGTTCCCAACCCAATAATCTCAAGATTGGGAAGGTCAAAAACTTTGGCATAAAAATCCAGCAGATGGTCCCCCATTACTCCTTCCCGAAGATCACCGGTTTCCACCATGATGATGATTTTATGGCTTTTTTTCTGCTTAACAGCCTCCTCACTTATCCACCGAATGGTATTTAGCTCACTGTTTAGGCTGACATCCGCATACCTAACCACATCTCCAAGGTTTCTTTTTGAAGGAGGCTTAATATAAACAGTCTGAACATCCGGGTTTAATTCTTTTACTTTTGCCAGGTTACTAATACGAGAGTCGTGAATTTCATTGGCCCCCATATCTATCAATTCCTGCAAGTACATTCGATTGCCACAAAGAATTTTAGACACAACACCCCATGACACTTCGTTAGCTTCAAATTCTTTCTTTAGAAATTCAAAATTTGATTTGAGCTTATCCCTGTATAGATTTAAATATGCCATATTATTTTTTCAACCTCATTTCCAGGTATTTGTTAGTAAAGCCAAGTTTTTCATAGAGAATTTTCGCCGGATTATCCGGTTCTACATGTAGCGCAATATCACCATGTGCCATATCAATGGCTGTTTTCATCAGTTTTTTACCTACTCCTTTTCCTCTCTGTGAAGCATCCACTGCTATATAAACAAGAATATTTTCGGGGATATATCCCGACATACCGGTCTTATTAACGATCACCGCACCAACTATTTTACCCTCTTCCCTAGCCAAAACTGTAAAACCACCTTTATCTCCGGCTTGATCTAGCGCATAATCCAGACATCGCATAATGTCATTTTTTGGATCACCGTATTGCTCTAGGTGCTCAAATAAAAAGTCGGCAATTTCATTTTTCTGCAAGTAAGTGGCATTATCTATGGCCGATAGTGTTTCTAAGGTAAACATTTATGTTCTGTATTTAAATTAAATTTTATCTATTCTTTTATCGATCCTAAAAACAAGCAAAAACACTGCTAAAGATGCAAAAACGCCAAAAAAGTTAGGATCAAGACCAAATGGCAGGGTCAATTTCAACAAAGACAGCACCGCCGTGGTTCCTCCTCCTATAATCATTGAAGACAAAGCAGCTTTCGGAGAGCGCATGTTCCAAAAAAGGCCTGCAATGATAGGCACAAAAAGGCCCGAAACCATAAAGGCATAAGAATACAACATGAGTTCAAGAACATTGGTCATTTGTAGGGCTATTACAAGTGCCACCACACCTATAAGTAGGGTAAACAACTGACTTATCCGCATCACAAATTTATCCTCTTTGGTTTTTAGCATTTTCCCAAATATGTCGGTGGTCAGATTTCCGGAAGCGGCCATCAGGCATGAATCTGCTGTAGAAAGGACTGCGGAAAAATAAGCTGACATCATCAACCCCATTATTCCGGGAGGTAAAACAGTGCTCAAAAGAATAGGTAAGCCCATCTCCGGATCTAAAGTTTCCAAACTCTCTACGATCAATCCTTGTTCGAAAGCCACCTTAGCAAGAAGCCCTAAGGAAACTCCCATAAAGGCCATGATAGGCCATTCAAATAAGCCGGCTATAAACCAAGCTTTTTTGGCAGACTTTACATCTGCACTTGCAAATATCCTTTGGTACAAAGTCATCCCAACAAACCAAATAGGTAAAATGGTAATACCCCAATTGGCAAAGTCTTGCCAACTCAAATTGGTGAGGGAAAAATATTCATCCGGCAATGTGCTTCTGATGGCTTCCCATCCACCAACATGATAATAAGATATGGGAAGCCCTATAAAAATAAAGCCTGCCATCAAGACTATCCACTGAATAGTATCTGTATAAATCACTGCTTTTAACCCACCAAGAACCGTATAAACTACCGCTATGATACCCATAATAAGTAGGGCCATGTTTAAATCCAAAGTAGGAAAAGTGCCGGAGGCCAATTTCGCCCCTGCTAGCAATTGGGAGGAAGTAAATCCCATATAGCCAACAAAAGAAATAATGGCAGCCGCTATCCCCACCTTTTTGTCAAATAAATATTGAAAAATTTGAGGCAAAGTATAGAAATTCTCAAAGGCGGGATTGGATCTCACTTTTGGTATCAACAAAACAGCAGCCATCCAGGCGCCTAAAAGACCTGTAAAGAGCATCCAGCTACCGGATAACCCCATCATAAAGCCTAGGCCGCCCAATCCAACAGAAAAGCCTCCTCCGACATCAGTGGCCACTACAGAGAGCCCTATATGCCAACTTCCAATATTCCGCCCTCCTACATAGTAGTCATCTTGGCCGGTATTCTTCCGCATAAAGTAAAAGCCTACACCAAGCATTAAAATCATGTAGACAATGAAAATAGATAAATCTATAAGTGACATTTAAATTTGGTTGTTTGATTGATAGCCCTCCATAGATAAAATAAATACTTAGAATTCCTAATGTCTTCGTCTTGAATTGCAAGCCTTCATCAATAACATACCATGGATAGGCAAAAAAAAAGACCGGAAGTCCGGTCTTTTATAAATATAGTTTAGAGAAATTTAGCTTTTCTCTGTACTGAGAGAGGCAGCAAAATATTCCCTATTCATTCTAGCAATATTACTTAAGTCAATTTCTTTCGGACATTCGGCCGAACAAGCACCTGTATTGGTACATGCACCAAATCCTTCTTCGTCCATCTGTGCGACCATTTTTTCAGCACGCTCTCGTTTTTCAACTTTTCCCTGAGGCAATAGTGCCAATTGAGAAACTTTGGCAGAGACAAACAACATGGCAGAAGCATTTTTACAAGCTGCCACACAGGCTCCACAGCCGATACAGGTAGCCGAATCAAAAGCTTCGTCCGCTATGATTTTTGGAATGGGAATTTCATTGGCATCGGGAACACCTCCGGTATTTACCGAAACATAGCCTCCTGACTGTATGATCCTATCAAAGGAACCCCTGTCTACAACCAAATCCTTAACGATAGGAAATGCATTGGCTCTCCATGGTTCTATTGTGATGGTATCCCCATCTTTGAAAGAACGCATGTGTAATTGACATGTAGTGGTCTGAGTAGGTCCGTGAGGTTGTCCATTGATATACAGTGAACACATTCCACAAATACCTTCCCTACAGTCATGGTCAAAATGAACAGGGTCTTCTCCCTTTTCGGAAAGATCTTCATTCAAAACGTCTAACATTTCCAAGAAAGACATATCTGCAGAAATTCCACTTAATTTATATTCTTTAAAACCCCCTTTATCAGACGGGTTTTGTTGCCTCCACACTTTTAATGTAAGATTCATATTATGATGAATTTTATAGGTTCAATCAATTATTTGTAGCTTCTCTGTGTAAGCTTAACGTTTTCAAAAACAAGATCTTCTTTATTCAAGATTTCTTCTTTCCCATCACCTGCGTACTCCCAAGCAGCTACATAGGCAAATTTCTCATCATCTCTCAAGGCTTCTCCTTCAGGAGTTTGATGCTCTTCTCTGAAATGACCACCACAAGATTCTTCTCGATGCAAGGCATCTACCACCATTAACTCTCCTAACTCTAAGAAATCAGCCACTCTATGGGCTTTTTCTAAAGAAAGGTTCAACTCCTCACCGGTACCTAGAACTTTTACATCAGCCCAAAATTCCTTCTTCAGTTCCTTGATCATTTCTTTTGCCTTGGTAAGACCTGCAGCATTCCTAGCCATTCCACAATAGTTCCACATGATCTTTCCTAATTTTTTGTGGAAATGATCTACAGTTTTACTACCGTTGATGCTTAACAAATTCTGAATCTTGGCCTTAACTTCCTCCTCACATTTCTTGAATTCAGGATGATCTACGGATATTTTTTCATTTGGATGCTTAGCTAAGTAATCACCAATTGTATAAGGAATAACAAAGTAGCCATCTGCTAAACCTTGCATAAGGGCAGAAGCTCCAAGGCGGTTGGCACCATGATCAGAGAAATTAGCTTCTCCTAGGGCATACAAACCGGACACATTTGTCATCAAATTATAATCTACCCAAAGGCCTCCCATGGTATAATGGACTGCAGGATAAATCTTCATTGGGGTTTTGTAAGGATTTTCACCGGTGATTTTTTCATACATGTCAAACAAGTTGCCATATTTTCCTCTCACCGCATCCTCTCCATCTCTTAGAATAGCATCCCTAAAATCTAGGAAAACTGCCTCTCCTGTTTCATTAACACCTCGACCATCATCACATACATACTTTGCATTCCTTGAGGCCACATCCCTAGGCACCAAGTTACCAAATGATGGATATTTTGTTTCCAAGTAATAGTCCCTGTCTTCATCTTTGATGTCCTTAGGAGCTATTTCTTTTTTTCTTAATTTTTCAGCCATCTCCACCGTCTTCGGTACCCATACACGGCCATCATTTCTTAAGGACTCAGACATTAAGGTCAACTTCGATTGATGGTCACCTGAAACAGGTATACAAGTGGGGTGAATTTGAGTGTAACAAGGGTTGCTAAAGTAAGCACCCTTTTTATGGGCCCTCCAAGCTGCTGTCACATTGGAACCCATGGCGTTGGTAGAAAGGAAGAACACATTACCATATCCACCGGTACAAAGCAACACTGCATCTCCACTATGGGACTCAACGGCACCTGTAATCAGGTTTCTGGTAACTATTCCTTTTGCTTTACCATCGATGGTCACAACATCCATCATCTCTGTCCTTGGATATAGCTTTACCTTACCATTGGCTACCTGACGACTTAAGGCAGAATAGGCTCCCAACAACAATTGTTGTCCTGTTTGCCCCCTTGCATAGAAAGTTCTGGACACCTGAGCCCCACCAAAAGACCTATTGGCCAACAAGCCACCATATTCTCTTGCAAATGGAACACCTTGGGCCACACACTGGTCAATGATATTTACAGACACCTGTGCTAGCCGGTATACATTGGCTTCTCTGGAACGGTAATCACCACCTTTGATGGTGTCATAAAATAAGCGGAACACTGAATCACCGTCATTTTGATAATTCTTAGCAGCATTTATCCCTCCCTGCGCAGCAATGGAGTGCGCTCTTCTAGGACTGTCCTGAAAGCAAAAAGCCTGCACATTATATCCTAATTCGGCAAGAGAAGCCGCAGCTGAGGCCCCGGCCAAACCGGTACCTACCACTATAATATTGTATTTTCTTTTATTGGCCGGATTGACCAACTTAACGTTAAACTTATGATTGGTCCATTTTTCAGCCAAAGGACCATTGGGTATTTTTGAATCAAGTTTCATCAATATTCAAATTTAATTTCCCTTTAATTTCTTAATTGTAGTCTCCTTAGCTTCCCTGAATAAACATCACAATGGGAATCAATGCAAACAATGCAGGAACTATTATGGCAAATGCCAAGCCCAGCTTCTTGATAAAAGGGGTGTATTTTGTATGATTAATTCCTAAAGTTTGAAAAGCACTTGCAAAGCCATGTGATAAATGAAATGCCAAAACACCCATACTTACCACGTAAAAAATCACATAAAGTATATTTTGGTAGGCAGCTGATACAATGGCAAAGCTATCTTTGTAACTCACGCCATCATAGGTGACCATCGGTACTTCACCAAACTTCAATTCATACCAAAAACCTCTCAAGTGAACCAAAAGGAAAATGAAAATCAAAGTTCCCAGGATCCCCATACTTCTGGAGCTCCATGTACTATTCTCTGAAGCTTTTGAAACGGCATAGCCAATAGGCCTTGACTTCTTATTGTGTCGCGTGAGAATAACCGCATACACAGCATGCAGAAGAATGAAACCAAAGTTTAAAATTGAAACAACTCTGATTAAAGGATTCGTTGCCATTGTTTCTGCATAAATATTAAATGACTTTCCCTCATCCGGAAAAATCAATTGCAGGTTACCGGCAAGGTGAACCACCAGAAACAAAATAAGAAATAATCCCGTTAGGGCCATCAATAATTTTTTGCCCAGCGTACTATTTAAGGTTTTAGATACCCAACTCATATAATTTTTCGTTATTACGGTTTGATCTTAGTAATGAGGCCAAATTTACATTTGTAATCGATAGCAAACAATCAATCATCTGTCAATCATCTTATTTTAAATAGTTCTAAATAATCAGATGTAAATAAATATTTGCGATAATATTAACCGTTATTTATTCGGTTTTGTTTGGTTTCTTCTACACACCTAGAAAGAAAGCCCTAATGATCAGGCGCCTTTGAATGTACAATGAAGTTTATTTATAGCATACCCTCCTCCATATTGACAATAAAATGGCTCGGAAAAAAAAGTGAATCAAATGAAAACTAAAGAATAATAAATACCACCGGGAGTGAAAAATTCACTATAAAGCTATAATTTAGGGTAACCATTGAAAAAATAAAAACGTTTTGATCTAATAGAGTGGTTTTGAAGGGATAATCTTTAAAAACACAAAACCAAATAACTTGACTAGAGCAAACCGCTGAAATATACCAAAATATGAAATATTGTTACTTTCTTTTGGGCTTAATGGCCTTGATGCTAAGCGCAGCCTCTTCTTATGCCACCCACATTAGAGCCGGAGAGATCATTGCCGAAAGAGTCTCTACCCAAACATTGACCTATAAAATAACAGTTGTAGGTTATACAGATACCCGCTCCTCTGTAGTTTTTGGTCCGGGAGAAATTGACTTTGGGGATGGGAGATCTGAAGTGCTCAATACTGAAAGTGACATTACGAGTACAGAAAACTTAGGAAATGACATTGAAAAAAACACTTTTGTAATTACCCATACCTACCAAGGTCCGGGAACTTACACCATCCGATTCATGGAATTTAACCGGAATGCGAATACCTTAAACATGGATCAATCTGTTGACACTCCTTTTTATATTGAAACCATGATAAATATTGACCCGTTTTTAGGTGTCAATAATTCTCCGGTTCTTACCATTGCCCCAGTAGATAATGGTGCCGTCAACCAAACCTATATTCACAATCCGGGAGCTTATGATCCTGATGGGGACAGTTTGGCCTATGTGCTGGACATTCCCAAACAAGCATTTCAACGCCAAGTAAACAATTACAGAAGCCCTGCTTCAAGTGAATTTAGCTTCACTAAACAAGATGGTTCCACTCCTCCCATTTTAGAATTAGACCCCGTCACCGGGGATTTAATTTGGGATGCTCCAGGCATTGCAGGTCAATACAATGTTGCCTTCAGAATTGAAGAATGGCGCCTAGTGGCAGGAGAATGGACGCGAATCGGCTATGTACTGCGTGACATGCAAATTATTGTCGAAAACACGGACAATCGAAGACCTGAATTAATCATGCCCGATGACATTTGTGTAGAAGCAGGCACTGAAATAACAGAGATTTTTCAAGGCATGGATCCTGATGGAGATCCTATATTAATTGAGGTCTTTGGAGACCCTATTGAGATCACTTCTTCACCGGCTAGCTATTTTCCCATCTCTACCTTCCAGTCCTCTCCCGGTATTGTTAATTTTGAATGGCAAACCGTATGTAGTCATGTCAGGGCCCGAACTTATCAGGTAAGGGTGAGAATTGCAGATAATCCGGATTCCGGTCCGTCTTTGGTCGACATCAAAACCTGGAACATCACAGTAGTGGCTCCTCCTCCAAGCTTCTTTGGAATTGAGCAAGCACCCGGACGATCTGTCAATTTGGAATGGGATCCTTATTCTTGTGCCAATACCGCAGATACCATGCAGGTTTGGAGAAGGATTAATAGTGACAATTATGAACCTGATTCTTGTGAAACCGGTATTAGACCCGGGTATGAACTGGTAGGTACCACAAATATGGACGAAGTCGAATTCCTTGACGATAACAATGGTATGGGACTAAGTCCGGGAAATACCTATTGTTACCGATTGGTAGCTGCTTTTCCGGCCCCGAGAAGTGGTGAAAGTTATGTTTCGGATGAAATTTGTATAACCATAGATGTAGACGTACCACTAATCACCAATGTAAGTGTAGAAAAAACCAGTATAGACGAAGGTGAGATTTTAGTAAGGTGGACTCCACCATATGATATTGACACACAATTGTATCCCGGACCTTACACCTATGAATTGTTACGAAGTGAAGGATTTTCAGGAACCAATGACCGAACATCATTAATCACCACCAGTGACACAGTCTTTACAGACAGTAATATCAATACTGAAAATCTGGTGTACAATTATCAAGTAATTCTCTTGGCTCAGGGAGTAAAAACAGATTCGTCCAATACAGCCTCCTCAGTCCGGCTAGAACCCACCATTATCAATGAAGCCATTGAGTTAAGCTGGGATTTTGAAGTCTCTTGGAACAATGAAGTTGCCCAATACCCACATCAGGTTTATAGGAATAGAACAGATGCAAATGCAGCCGATGAAGATACCTTTGTATTGATCGGGGAAGTGGATGTTACACAGAATGGTTTTGTTTTCCTTGATGATGGAAGCCATAATGGTGTTCCTTTGGATACCGAAAAAGAGTATTGCTATTATGTGATTACAAATGGGGATTATAATTTGGACATATTGGATTATCCGTTGGCCAATAAATCGCAGATTGTATGTGCAAAACCTGATGATGACAGATTGCCTTGTCCTCCGGTACTCTCCTACGAAGGACCTGAATGCGAAGCCTTTTTAGCAGACAAGCCTTGTAACTTTAGCGACTTCTATCATGACCTGAGTTGGGAGCCTGACTTCTCAGGCAACTGCGATACAGAATTAAATGGCTACAAGATTTATTTCTCTGAAACCGGGGAAGAAGGCACCTTCAACTTCGTGAAAGATGTTTCGGTAATCAACATTGAAACAAGGATAGAGGGCTTAAGTGAATTAAAAGGTTGTTATTACATTACAGCCATCGACCGGTCCGGAAATGAAAGTGAGCCAAGTAATATCGTTTGTATTGACAACTGTCCATATTATGAGCTTCCAAACGTTTTTACTCCAAATGGAGACAATGTGAATGAAACCTTTCAAGCTTTTGACAACCCTTATGCCAAGTGCCCCAGGTTTGTAGAAGCTGTTGCCATCAAAATCTATAACAGATGGGGCGTATTGGTACATGAATACAACAGTGCTCAGGCTTCTGAGAACAATATTTTCATCAATTGGGATGGTAAAGACCAAAATGGCAACAATCTACCATCAGGCACTTATTATTATGAAGCGATTGTACTTTTTGATGTCTTGGATGAAAACCGGAGACAGCAAAAGATCAAAGGCACAGTTCAACTGGTAAAATAAATGAACTGGTCAACCTATGTTACCAAACCTAGTATTTGGAAATTGAAGTAAAAGGCTAGCCTCACAAGGCTAGGAATAGGTTTTTATTGAGGTAAAAAGGGGCTCGAATAACTAAAAATTGAGCCTACTCATTTTTTTACTTATCTTTGAGCCTTTATTTTAAATTTGAACTAATTACAATGGTAGCTTATATGTTTCCGGGCCAAGGAGCCCAATTCCCGGGTATGGGAAAGTCACTTTATGAAAGCAGTTCAGAAGCCAAAGCTTTATTTGAAAAGGCCAATGAAATTCTTGGGTTTAGTATAACCGATATCATGTTTGATGGTACCCAAGAAGAATTAAAACAAACCAATGTAACCCAACCTGCAGTATTTCTCCATTCTGCCATAGCCGCTTTAACAGCCGCTAACTTTAACCCTGATATGGTCGCAGGGCATTCCTTAGGGGAATTTTCTGCTCTTGTTGCCAACAAAGCATTAAATTTTGAGGATGCATTAAAACTGGTTCACCAAAGAGCCCTTGCCATGCAAGAGGCTTGTGAAATCAACCCATCTACCATGGCTGCCATTCTTGGACTAGCCGATGAGAAGGTAGAAGAAATTTGTGCTTCCATTGAAGGGCAAGTAGTCGTAGCAGCGAATTACAATTGCCCGGGACAATTGGTCATTTCAGGAAGCCTTGAAGGAATACAAATTGCCTGTGAGCAACTAAAGGAAGCAGGGGCTAAAAGGGCACTTCCACTACCTGTGGGAGGTGCTTTCCATTCCCCACTAATGGAGCCTGCCAAGCTTAAGCTGGAAGCGGCAATCAATGCTACTACTTTTTCCGAACCGATTTGCCCGGTGTATCAAAATGTAAGCACCACTGCAGTTAGCGATATTGATGCCATCAAGGCAAATTTAATTGCTCAGCTTACCGCTCCGGTCAAGTGGACCCAATCAGTACAAAACATGATCAAGGATGGATCTACCCAATTTATAGAATGTGGCCCAGGGAAAGTATTGCAAGGATTGGTGAAAAAGATCAATAGAGAAGTAGAAACCAAATCGCTCGATTAATTCAGGCAAACTAATTTCTGCTAGCAGAAACGAATTGAGTCTATCTTTGATGATGAAGTTAGACTCAATTTATATTTTTTATACTTAGGTAAATTTCAATATCAGTAGTAGTCAAAAATTTTACGTTCAACAGCTTGAGTTCCGAAATACAAATCATTTGTGATTTCTTCAATTAATCTATCATTCGAATCATATTTGTATTCAAACGCGGGTCGATACTCTGGGCTTATTATTTTTAAGGATCTGGCTATTAATAAATCTCTTTCATTGTAAAAATATTTATACCGATAAAAGGGATTTTCCATTCCCCATTCCCGGAAATGTTCTTCTCTGATCTTTCTGTCCTCTTCATCATTGTAGTAATATTCGTACAATTCAAAAATTTCATCATCCCCTCGACGGTAAGTGATTTTTCTACCCAGATCATCAAACTCAAAGCGTTCATATTCTTTAAACTTTCCATCTCTGCCCTGCTCCACTCGTATGGTCCGCCCATCATCTTCATAAAACCGTTGAAAATCAAAATCGAAAAATAGCCCCTCAGCTCCTGACCCAAATACACTCGTGCGGTTTAATGCTCCATTTTCTAAGTATTCATTTAAATAGACCCTAGTCGTATCAAAGTCTTTAATACGAACTTTGAGTAACTCTTTACCCGCTTCATCATAATAAAAATCGATTCTGGACTGAAGCGTCTGTGGACCATAATAAAAAAATTCAGCTTTTAACTTCCCTTCTGGTGTGGCCAAAGGCCCATTGAGCACTTCATTCAATCGAATCAGGTTCTTGTTTATTGGAACGGGGAGTTCTGGACGCTCGGGATCACTACAGGCAATAATCAAGCTGAACCCAATACAAATATACCATATGGCTAAACGCATAAGCTCGCGACTTTTATTATTTAACGTTAATCCAAAAAAAACATTATGCTTGTACAACAAACTAAACCCGAGCTGTAATTTCACCTTACCCTCAATAGCAAGGGGCTTCAATATAGCACATAAGTGTCATTTAATTCCTTTGGTAATACCACACCCTCTTAGCTTATATTACACAATGGCTTTACCTTTAGGCTATCCTCACATTCTTCCATCAAAACCATGGACGACTTTCCCATCTGTGGATGTACAAAGTCAGGCAAAACCTCTGCCAAAGGAACGAGAACAAAGTTCCTATTGGCTATATGAGGGTGTGGCACTTTCAGTCTTTCGGTATTTATGATTTCATTGTCAAAATACAGAATGTCAATATCCATGGTTCTATCTCCCCACTTCACCTCTCGCTTTCTGCCCAATTGATTTTCTATTTGTTGGATAAAATTCAGGCATTCCTCCGCTTTCATAGACGTATTCAACACAAGCACCTGATTTAAGTACGCTCCATGCGAATTTCCTCCCCAAGCGGCTGTATGATAGATTGAAGAAGCCTTTTCCAAGTCCATTTTTTGGGCGAGTAGTTTGCTTGCTTTGTCGAGCAAAGCAAGCCGGTCTCCCCTATTTCCACCTAAGCCCAATACTACCTGATGCATAAAGAATTAATTAAATCAAACCCAACAGTTTTGTGAAAAATAGGTTAATTTTGAATATTATTAAAAGAGAGCAAAGATATGAAATTTTTGAGCAATGTTTTGGCCGTCATAGTTGGCCTGCTAATTTTCTGGGTAATAGGCTTCTTTTTATTGGCCGGAATCATCGCTATAGGATCCAGTGGGGATCAAGCGACTATTGAAGAAAATTCAGTGCTGCACATAAAGCTCAACGGGATACCGATTGTAGAAAGTGCGCCGGATGATGATCTTGGTTTGCCAACCCTACCTTACCTTGGGAACACCACAACCATTGGACTCAATCAAATAATTAAAGCCATCCGCACAGCGGCAGAAAACGATGACATCAAAGGAATATACCTGGAAAGTGGCATGCTCTCGGCGGGGCAAGCCCATATCCTAGAAATTAGAAATGCGCTCAAGGAGTTTAAAGATAGCGGGAAATTCATTGTGTCTTATTCCGAGTACTATACTGAGCCCGGATATTTTCTTAGTTCCGTAGCAGATGAAATCTACGTGAACCCCATAGGTGATGTTGAATTCAATGGTCTGGCAAGTGCGCCGGTTTTCTTCAAAGGTCTATTTGAAAAATTAGAGATTGAACCTGTGATTTTTAGAGTAGGGGAATTTAAAAGCGCTGTTGAACCATTCATTTTAAAGAAAATGAGTGAAGAAAACCAACTACAGACCAAACAATACCTCAATGACATCAACAATGTTCTCGTAGAAAGTGTAGCTGAAAGTCGTCAGCTTGACCTGGAAAAGATGAGAGCGGTTAATGATGGCATGTTGGTAAGAAATGCTCAAGATGCGCTTGACTACAAATTGGTCGACGGGCTTTGGTATGATGATCAAGTAAAAACACGATTAAAGGAAAAGCTGGGCTTATCAGAAGACAGCAAAGAAATCAATAGCATCGGCATCACAGGAATCAATCAAACTGCAAAAGCAAAAAATCGCCTTTCTGAAAACACCATAGCACTTATTATTGCTGATGGTGAGATAGTGGGAGGTGAAGCTTTGGATCAAATTAGTTCTGATCGCTTTTTGAAAGAAATTAGGAAAGCCAGGAAAAATGAGGATGTCAAAGCCATAGTAATAAGAATTAACTCCCCTGGTGGCTCCGTCATTGCTTCGGAGGTAATTTGGAGGGAGCTTTCTGAAGCCCAAAAAGAAAAGCCATTAATCGCTTCCATGTCCAATTATGCTGCCTCCGGAGGCTACTATATAGCCGCACCGGCAGATACCATTGTGGCCTACCCCAACACCATTACAGGATCTATAGGTATTTTTGGTTTATGGTTCAATGCCAAAGGGTTCTTAAACAACAAACTTGGAATTACTACAGATGAAGTCAAAACAGGCAAATATTCAAACTTGCTTGACCCAACAAAACCTATTTCAGAAGCAGAAAAAGCCATCATGCAAAAAAAGGTAGAAGAAGGTTATGATACTTTTATCAGCAGAGTTTCTGAAGGCAGAAAGATGAGCAAAGAGCAAGTGCTAGCCATTGCCGGAGGCAGGGTTTGGTCCGGTAAAATGGCCAAAGAAAAAGGCTTAGTAGATGTATTAGGAGATTTTGATGATGCTATCGAGATTGCGGCGAAAAAAGCCGGCATAGAGGAGGATTACAAATTGGTGGTTTACCCCAAACAAAAGAGCATGTTAGAACAGATTATGGAAGATTTTAGCACTGATGTAGAAAGCACCTACCAACGAATCAAACTGGGCCAATCCTATGAGATTTTTAAAACCCTTGAAAGACTTGAAAACTTAAAAGGCAGAATGGTACTTTTACCTTTCCAATCAGAGATTAAATAACTAAACATAACAATGAATATTTCCAAGTTTTCAGGATTTAAAGCCGCCATTTTCAATTTATCCGTTTTAAAATTTCAAGTTGCACTGCTCTTGTTTATTGGGATTCAGACCCATGAATTATTTGCGCAGGAAACCTATAATATTGCTACCTACAATATTCGCTATGCGAACCAAAATGATGAAGGAAATTTATGGGAAGATAGGGCTCCACATCTAATAAACTTGATACAATTCCATGAAATGGACATCATTGGCACCCAAGAAGGATTGTTCAACCAGCTTGAACTGGTAAAAGAAGAATTGAATTTTCCATACATTGGTGTGGGAAGAGATACAGGAAAGAAAGAAGGGGAATTTAGCGCCGTATTTTACAATCCCGAAAAATTCAATTTACTCGAACAAAACACCTTTTGGCTTTCACCTACTCCCGAAAAACCATCTAAAGGATGGGACGCCGCTTTGAATAGGGTCTGTTCTTGGGCAAAATTCAAAACCCAAGATGGCCAAGAATTCTACGTTTTCAATGTTCATTATGACCACCGTGGACAAAAAGCAAGAGAGGAAAGCAGTAAATTAGTGCTTCAAAAAATTAAATCAATCAACAAAGAAAACCTCCCTTGTATCCTTACGGGAGATTTTAATATTGAGGATGACAATCCTGCTTATGATGAAATCACCAAGGGGAATTTGATGAAAGACAGTAAAAAAGAATCTATCCTTCCTCCTTATGGGCCATTGGGCACCTTTACAGGGTTTAAATGGGACATGTTACCCAATAAGAGAATCGATTACATTTTTGTAAATGATAAAGTAAAAACGCTTCACCACGGAACAATATCGGATAATTATGGCAAAAAATACCCTTCTGATCACTTTCCGGTAATGGTGAAAGTTCAGCTGGACAATTAACAGGCTAACAACAATTCAGGACTCCTCCACTTGCAAAAAACGGATAACTTTTAGTAATCCTTTCCATAAAGGTGCGCCAAAAAGTATTAATGTATTATTTTTGCACCTCAAAATGATTTAAAATGGCACTACCTACCAAATATACTCCCTCAAATACTGAATCCAAATGGTACCAATACTGGATGGAACATGGAATGTTTCATTCAGAACCGGACAGCAATAAAGAACCTTATTCCATTGTAATCCCCCCTCCCAATGTGACCGGGGTGCTCCACATGGGACATATGCTTAACAATACCATCCAAGACATCCTTGTGAGAAAAGCGAGAATGGAAGGGAAAAATGCCTGTTGGGTTCCCGGTACCGACCATGCATCTATTGCCACTGAAGCTAAAGTGGTGGCCATGTTAAAGGAAAAAGGGATAGAAAAAAAATCACTTAATCGAGAATCTTTTCTCACCCATGCATGGGAATGGAAAGAAAAATATGGTGGTATCATCCTTGAACAGCTTAAAAAGCTAGGTGCTTCATGTGATTGGGAAAGAACCCGATTCACCATGGACAAAGATCTGAGCGAAGCTGTTATTAATGTATTTGTTGACTTACACAAAAAAGGCAAAATTTACAGGGGCATAAGAATGGTAAACTGGGACCCCAAGGGTCGAACAGCACTTTCTGATGATGAAGTAATTTTTAAAGAAATTGCTTCAAAATTATACTACATCAATTATAAGATTGAAGGTGAGGATGAATACCTTACCATAGCCACCACCAGGCCGGAAACCATTATGGCGGATGTGGCCATATGTATTCACCCGGAGGACCCAAGATTCACACATTTAAAAGGAAAAAAAGCGATTATCCCATTGATAAATAAGCCGATTCCAATCATTGAAGATGCCTATGTCGACATGGAGTTTGGTACCGGTTGCTTAAAAATCACCCCGGCCCATGATATCAATGATTATGAGATTGGGATCAGGCATCAACTTGAAGTCATCGATATCTTAAGTGATGATGGGACTTTAAATGAAAAGGCTCAATTGCTGGTAGGTGAGGACCGGTTTATTGCGAGGAAAAAGATTGCCAAATTATTAAAGGAGGCCGGACAGCTACACAAAGAAGAAGCTTACACCTCAAACGTAGGTCATTCGGAACGCACAGATGCAGTAATCGAGCCGAAATTATCCATGCAATGGTTTTTGAATATGGAGGAAATAACCCAGCCTGCACTTAAAGCAGTGATGGACGATAGTGTCAAGCTATTCCCTCCTAAATTCAAAAATATGTACAAAAGTTGGATGGAAAATGTAAGGGATTGGTGCATATCAAGACAACTGTGGTGGGGCCACCAAATACCTGCATATTACCTTCCCAATGGAGAATATGTGGTAGCATCAACCATAGAAGAAGCCGTACGACTGGCCAACGAAAACCATGAAGGAGAATTCACTGCTTCAGACCTGAGGCAAGATGAAGATGTATTGGACACTTGGTTTTCTTCTTGGTTATGGCCTATTTCAGTTTTTGATCCTGACTTTTTTAAAACAGGTGAGAAAAATAAGGACTTGGCCTATTACTATCCTACCAATGATTTGGTAACTGCACCGGAAATTCTATTTTTCTGGGTAGCAAGAATGATAATTGCCGGCTATGAGTACACAGGAGAGAAACCCTTTAGAAATGTTTATTTAACCGGGATAGTAAGAGATAAACTCGGGAGAAAAATGTCTAAATCATTGGGCAACTCACCTGACCCACTGGAGTTAATTGAACAATATGGTGCGGATGGGGTAAGGACCGGAATGCTTTTCAGTAGCCCTGCAGGAAATGACTTGCCTTATGACGAAAAGCTTGTAGAACAAGGACGAAACTTCTGTAATAAAATATGGAATGCCTACCGGTTAATTGAGGGGTGGGAAGTGACTGATAAAGCAGGCGCCAACAATGACACTGCCATTGCCTGGTTTGAAAACCGATTCAATCAGGCCCTTCATGAGATTGCTGATCATTTTCAGAAATTCAGAATTTCAGACGCCTTGATGTCAGTGTATAAATTGATATGGGATGACTTCTGCTCCTGGTATTTGGAAATGATAAAACCCGAATACCAAGCACCTATTGACAAGGCAACAAAAGAGCAGACCATAGTTTTCTTCGAAAACCTTATGAAGGCTTTACATCCATTTATGCCTTTTATTACCGAGGAACTTTGGCAGCAGTTGGGTGACAGGAAAGAAGGGGACGCCATAATGATCTCCTCTTGGCCTCAATCTGGCGAATTTAACAGCCAAATCATTGAAGAAGCTTCCAAGGTATTTGAAATAGTATCGCAAATTCGAAATGTAAGGGCATCCAAAGGAATTTCCCCAAAAGAGTCTTTTGAGCTGACCATTCATACTTCAGATACTAGCCTATACGATAGATATGGGGATATTATTTCAAAATTGGCCAATATTTCCACCATACAATTTGGTGAGAATGTAGCCAACGCCGTTAGCTTCGTGGTTAAATCAGATGAATTTTTCATTCCATTGAATGAAAAGATTGACCTTGAACAAGAAAGAGAAAACCTTCAAAAGGAATTGGATTACACTTTGGGATTCTTGAAAGCTGTTTCCAAAAAACTGGAAAATGAACGTTTTGTCAACCATGCTCCTGAGGCCGTCGTTGCTAGGGAAAAGAAAAAAATGGAAGATGCTAAATCTAAAGTAAAGGCCTTAGAAGACAACATTAAAAAACTGGGCTAAAAAAAAACTCCTTTAATTCCCGATATAAAATTATTCTATTCTAAATCGGGAATTAAAGGAGTTATACAATAATAGGGAAAAACCTTAAAATTATTTTTATTTTACTGTTCTGAAAGTTCTGTCATACAGATCTACAGCCTCAGTAATAATTCGCTTGGCATCTTCTTTACCAAGAAAATCCTCCACTTTCACTTCTTTATTTTCGAGTTTCTTATAATCCTCAAAAAAACGATGCGTTTCTTTCATCAAATGTGGAGGGAGTTCTGAAATATCTTCGTAATAGTTCACGGACTGATCGTCGGCAGCTACAGCAATGATTTTATCATCTGCCTCTCCCCCATCAATCATTCTCATTACACCTATAACTTTGGCTTTGACAAGCGTCATAGAAGGTATATCAATTTGGGAAATAATTAATATATCTAGCGGATCATGGTCCTCACAGAATGTTTGAGGAATGAAACCATAATTTGCCGGATAATGGACTGCTGAAAATAGCACCCGATCCAACAAAAGCATACCTGATTTTTTATCAAGTTCATACTTACCTTTACTTCCTTTGGGTATTTCAATTACTCCCGTTACGTATTCCGGTGAGTCGTCCCCAATACTTACATCATGCCAAGGGTTAATCATAAAAAAACATCTTAATTGATAAAACTAATGTTGCAAATTACCTCCATTTTATATCTCAACAAAGGAATTAATAAAATTTAAAAAGGATTTAAAGATATTCTAGCTTACCGGACAGTAGAAAATTGTGAACATTATATAAAACCATTCCTAAACCAATAGTCCGAGAAAAATAAAATATCACAAATAGCACAGAATCAAAGGTCTAACAAATTTGGAAGGTGTACAAGAACTTCTGTACCATTTCCGGGAGTTGAATTGAGTTCCACCTTTCCTTTGAGTTGTTCTATAGACTCTTTCACCATATAGAGACCAAGTCCTGAGCCTACGTTTCTTTGTGTAGCTCTATGAAAAAGATTGAACACATCATCTTTGTGTCTATCTTCAATCCCTATTCCATTATCAGAAATTTGGATCACTGCGGTTTCCTGGTTTGCGTTGATGTCAATTTTTATCCATTTGCCAGGTTCATCCTTCTGAAACTTAAAGGCATTACTAAACAAATTATTAAGAATCACCCTGATTTTTGATTCATCAGAATGAAAAGATTCCTCCTGTTCAATTGCCACGAATAACTCAATTCCTGCGAGGTTCCATTTTGTCTTGTACTCAGCCAGTAATTGGTCCAAAATTCCATTGAAATTAATGGCTACAACTTTGTTTTCAATTTTTGTCGACCTGTAAAAATCCAGCATTTTATAAATAAAGTCATCCAGCTTCAATGTAGCTGAATCAATCATTTCAAAATATTCAATAATCCCCGGATCCGAAACTTCCATTTTGGCTAATTTGGAAATACCCGATATACTCATGAGGGGACCACGTAATTCGTGCGACAAACTGTAAACAAATTGATTCATTTCTGAGTGCAGTTTCTGCAATCGTGTATTCTTTTCTTTAAGTTGCTTTCTTGCGTCAAAGATTTCGGCCGCATTCAGTATCGCATTCTTAATCTGCTCAATATTCCAAGGTTTGTCAATAAAGCGATAAACCTCTCCTCTATTGATAGCATCTATTACACTTGAGATATCAGAATAGCCGGTTAATAGTATTCTGATAGGATCGGGATTAATTTCAACCAGCTTTTCGAAAAACTCAACACCTGTCATTCCAGGCATTCTTTGATCAGCTATGACCACCTGAAATTCATAGGTTTTAGCAAGGACCAAGCCCTCCTCAGCATCCATCGCTGTTTGTACCTTAAACTCTTTCCTCAATGCTGCCTTGAATGAATTTAGATTATTATCCTCATCATCAATGTACAGCACATCGATCCTTTTCCTCATTTGTTATCCTTTTTGGTTAACCGGCAATCCTATATAAAAAACTGTTCCTACATTCTCTTCAGATTCAACTTCTAAGGTTCCTTTATGGTTTTCTAAAATAATGGTATAAACGATAGAGAGTCCAAGTCCGGTACCTTTACCAACTGCTTTCGTGGTAAAAAATGGGTCAAAAATTTTCTCTTTGACACTTTCCGGCATTCCAATACCGTTGTCCTTGATTTCAATAATGACAAATCCATCTTTAAAGGAGGTGCTAATTGTAAGTTCAGGCTCTCTTCCTTCAATGGGATGATCTAGTAGGGCATGAATAGCATTGCTAATAATATTCATAAACACCTGATTTATTTTCCCAGCAAGACACTCTACCATAGGAATCTCCTCGTAGAATTTATTCACTTTAATCCTCCCAGAAATAGTACTATTTAGAAGGATCAATGTACTATCCAAACCTTCACGTAAGTCAACTTCTTTAACATCTTGTTCATCTACTCGAGAAAACAATTTTAATCCACGTACAATTTCAACGGTCCTTTTGGCACCATCTTCCATACCTGTCAGCAACTGTTCCACTTCTTCCAAAAGGTAATCAAACTCAATATCTTCTTCCAATTCCTCTATCTCCTCTTTGCTTTCTTCTGAAAACTCAAGCTTACCCTTCTCTCTGTAAACATCCATCAACTCCAAAATATCCTTCATGTCTCGCTTCAAAGGTGATATATTGGAACTCACAAAGTTAATTGGATTATTAATCTCGTGGGCAATCCCTGCTGTTAACTGACCCAAAGATGCCATTTTCTCCTGATTCACAAGCTGGGTTTGCGTGTTTTGAAGGTTTTTGAGCGTCAATTCCAATTCCTCTGTCCGAGACTTCACCATTTTTTCCAAATAAATATTTTGCTCTTTTATTAACCTTTCATTTTCTTTTACCGCCTCTAATTTATCTATTTGCTCTTTTTCTTTTTCTTTCTTTAATATATTGATTTTATCAGCCAATGCAAAAGAAAGTAACAAGGCTTCAATAGCTGTTCCTGCCAATAAAGGGGCATTTGCAAAAGAACCAAGATTAATGATCATCAAATTGTGAAGGATATACACCACCAAACCAATCAACAAAAAGCTCCATGCCAATAAAAAGAAATAGGCCGACCGAAACCCATCTTTTGCAGCAATTATTCCAATGGTGAAAAAACAAATGGCTAGAATTAGTCCATTTAAATCCATTATAGAATAACTGACCTCAATAACCCCAAACAACCTTAATAGCAGCGCAATTATATAAAAGATAGGGATGAGATAAAGGTATTTCTCGTATTTTGGTACATATTCATCTGTTTTTAAAAACAACTGAATGAAAGGAATCACAAAAATACTCGACAATGTAGTAAAGCCAATAATGCTAACTTCGTAAAGAAATGCATTCTCATTGAGAATAAAGAACGAATGACCGGAAATTGATAGTTGAGCTAGAGCAATAAACAATATATAAAAGCAATAGAATAAATAGACCTTATCTTTTACCGAAAAATAAAGTATTAAATTATAGATAAAAAGGGCAATCATTATCCCGAAGTAAACACTTATGAGAATGAGCCTAAAACTATAATTTTGAAAATAAGAAGAATAAGGAAAGATATAAGCCTCAAATTTTAAAGGAACCTGCGAGGCAATTCTTAAAACTACGGAAGGATTGAGCTCTTCATCTATTCCAATATTAAAAAAAGGATTTGGGTTTTTCAGTGGGTTTGAATTCCCTGCCATCGTACCTGCAATTTCTTTGGAAACCAGATCACCATCCTTGTCGAACCGAAACATTTCTACTTCTCTAAAACCAGGGTTGGTCAGCTCAAGGATGTATAGGCTGTCTGAATTCAGCCAAGTAAAGTCATTGAGATCCAATTTAACAAACAAATTTTTGCTGATTGCCCCAAAATCAATTCCTCCGAAGGCGACAGAATCAAAGGAATCCAAGCTTGATTCATTATTAATTGGGGTGTTTTCACCTACATAATAGGTGTAATGGCTAAACCTTAGTTCATCATCCTGCTTAAGCACCCCTAAGAAATAGATGGTAGGTACGATTAGCACCACCAAAAACAAAAATGTTAAAGTTGCATATTTAAAATAGGGCTTATTCTTTTTCATTGCTAGGCTTTGGGACTTGAAGTTCAAACTGTAATTCCATTTCCCCCTTCGGACCACTCTCTACAGTATTAAAATTTATTTTATTCCTCAATTCAAAAATGTAATCTCTTTCTGCCTCCTGTGCTTTAGACAATTCATTAATATCATTTATCTCTAAGGCGGTTGCAATAAGCCCTTCTTTGGGGTAGTAAAAGGAGCCTTTGTCCCCTAATCCTGTAATAATTTCATAGCCCACGCTTTTCGATATGCTTAAGGTCACAGGAGAACTCAACCCGAATAGCTTTTTCAGATTCAATTGAGGTAGAATTGCGATCCCCACCCGTACCAAATAAATGCTTCCTATCCCATATCCTGCCACTTCTCTACTGTTCCAAAGGCCACAATATTCAGCCACTTCCAAATCTTTAAACGATGAAAGATAGTCTTCAATCTTTGGATCTATATCTTTGATCGCCAATTCAAATGGTAATGGGAAATATTCGGTTCTAAGCTGGATTCTTCCTCCACCCAAAACTCTTTGGTCGTCCATAGATTCAAAAAGGATCAGATACACATGAGGATTAAGAGCCCATGATCTATCAGCTGATGTTACTTTAGTTATTCCGTAAGATTCCAAAACCTTATGGTGACCAAAAATGTACTTCTCTGTAGCCTCGACATCATCTATTGCCCTAACTATCCTTACTCTAACTTTCATTAAAATTGATTATCTTGTCTAAATCAACATAAAACCTTCCTGAATCTATTTTTTGATCCAATAATAATAGTCTTGCATAATGGCAACAAGCAGCCCCTCCTAAAAACACAGAAGATGCCAACTGAGGCCAAGATGTAATGGTTTTTCCTAGTTCGGAAAAACTGAATTTTACTCTTGGTGAAAGATTATCAAACTGCAGCAATGACATCATCATTTCTTTGCCACTCTCAGACAATCTTGACATAATATTTTCCTCAGGCCCAAATTTTTCCAGTAAACCATGAAAAATTAATCGGTCGGGTTCCAAATCAAACCTCTCGATGTCCATCATACCACGGTCACTGGTATCCATTAAGACAGGTATTTTAAGCGCCTTCGCTTTGATTCTACTCAAGAGCTTAATCGGTAAACTATCACATTCTTCAATCAATAGATCCATTTTTCCGTTTAAGTTAAAAAAATCATTGATATTATCCTCAATAATCCCTTCATTATATAAGGTAACTTTCAAATAGGGGTCGATTTCAGCTATTTCTCTCGCAACAATCCATGATTTCTTCAATCCGATGTTATAAACACCAGTTCTTATGCGATTCATATTACTCAAATCCAACCTATCGAAATCAGCAATTCTAATCTCTCCAAAACACCTTTCCATGGCCAAACTTATGGCCACACTTTGCCCTACCGATAGACCAATAATCCCTACAATTTTCTTTTGTAGCAACTCCTGTTCTTCATCAGTAATTTTATAGCGATTTCGTATGGTTCGTAATGTTACAAATTCTTTTTCCTCCAAAATTCGGACCACCGTATTTCTCCAAGGGTAATAAACCCACACGCCATTATCAGCTGCGGGCAAACCTGAGTTAGAATAGTATTCTTTAATTTTTTCTTCCGTCTCCTCCTGAGACAGTGTTCTTGATGGATTTTGTGCTTTGATAAGTTCCGCTAGCTGTAAATCAAAGGAATCAAAAAACATTACTTTACCTGTTGCTAGAAGTTTTTTGAGGTCATTTTTATCCTCCTCTTTTTTTGGGGAGAATAAAACAGGCTTGAAGGACTCATTAAACTCACTAATCTTAATTGAGTTTTCCATAAATTTTAATAACTAAAAAAGGAGATAATGTAGGTAAAGTTATATTTTTGTTATTACAAATAATCAAGTGAGAAGAATTAATTTAATATTTTTTGCAATTCAGTTTTAATTCATTAATTTATAAAATAAACTTTTGAATATAACTTAATTAAGCTTAAACTAGTAGATTGTATTTATAAACAGGCTAATTCTGCTTAAAATTAAAAATTCAGGTTTTAAATCTTTGAAATTAATCGCGGTATTTCGATATTTAAGGTATGGAAAAAAATAAGATCAGAATCCTTTATGTGGATGATGAGGTCAATAACTTGAAAGCGTTTAAGGCCACTTTTAGAAGAGATTACAAGATTTTTTTAGCAGATTCTGCTGATGAGGGTAGGGATATTTTACTTCAGGAAGACATTGATATTATCATTACTGATCAAAGAATGCCTAAAGAAAATGGCGTGGATTTCCTTGAATCAATCATCCCCATGCACCCTGACCCAATGCGTATCCTTTTAACAGGATACACTGACATTCAGGCAGTTATCGATGCTATTAATAAAGGAAAAGTATACCACTACTTGACCAAACCTTGGGAAGAAGACTACCTTAGAACGGTTGTAAAAAATGCTTTTGAAGTATTCTCGCTAAGGAAGGAAAACAAACAATTGACCGATAGCTTATTGAAGGCAAATGATCAACTAGAATTTCTTCTTAGACAAAACCTTCTATCCTAGTGGCTTGCCGGGTAGTCAATACCTGGCAGCCAATAACAATTGTAGTTCTTTATGGGTCATTTGAAATTTTCTGGCTAAATGTGCATTCGTAAGGCTTCCTCTATAAGTGTATACCCCCTTCATGAACCATTTATAATTAAATACCATCTCTTCTGCTCCTCCTATATCTGCCATTTGTAGCAAAATCGGTGTGAAAATATTACTTAGTGAATAAGATGCTGTTCTTGACACTCTGGAGGCAATATTCGGCACGCAATAATGAATTACGCCATGTTTTTTAAATACAGGTTGATTATGGCTGGTCATTTCTGCAGTTTCCACACAGCCCCCTTGGTCTATGCTCACATCAATGATGATACTACCTTCCATCATCTGAGAAACCATCTCCTCAAAAACCACTATTTTGGACCTTCCTTTTTCTGCCCTAAGCGCCCCAATTACTACGTCTGACTCCTTTAAGGCCTGACCCAATACATAATTGTCAATGGTAGAGGTAAACACTTGTTGCCCTAGCACCTGCTTTATACGCCTTAATTTATATATTTGGTTGTCAAAAATTTTTATATTGGCTCCAAGTCCCAGTGCCGTTCTGGCAGCATATTCAGCCACTGTTCCTGCGCCTATAATGACGACCTGAGTAGGAGGCACTCCGGTAATTCCTCCTAAAATCAAGCCTTTCCCATCATTCACATTGCTTAGATACTCTGCAGCAATAAGCATTACCGTACTACCTGCAATTTCACTCATGGCTCTAACCACAGGCATCCCCCCCACTTTGTCCTCTAAATTTTCGAAAGCCACAGCAGTGATTTTTTTTCGATTCAACTGATGGATAAAGGCAGCATTTTGTTTTCCCAATTGAAGGGCAGAGATTAGACATGACCCCTGCCGCATATAATTAATTTCCTCTTCGGAAGGTGGCTCCACTTTCAAAATCACCTCTGCATCAAAGGCCTCTTTACTGCTATAAACGACCTTGGCACCTGCATCTGCATAATCCTTGTCTGAAAATTTAGAGAATTTCCCTGCATTTGCTTCCACAACCACACGCTGCCCATTATTAACCAATAAGGCCACCGCCTCCGGCGTGAGTACCACCCGTTTTTCTTGATCGGCTGTTTCTTTGGGTATCCCAATCAAAACAGGGGGACCCTTCCTTTTTAACCGGTCCATAGATTCTTGGGTATACACAAGTGGTTCTTCGGCAATTTCGGTAAAACCTGACTTACCTATCATTGGTTGATGGTTTTAATGGCAATAATTCTTTTTTCATCACTTTCACTTTCAATCGAAATCAATGCAAACTCATCCGGCAAAAACATAGGGATTTTCTCGGCCCATTCCACAAAACAATAACTCCCACTAGCAAAATATTCTTCAATTCCCATATCAAATGCCTCCATGGGATCCTCTATCCTGTAAAAATCAAAATGGTAAATTGCATCGCCTGTTTCACCTGTATATTCATTGACTATAGAGAATGTAGGACTACTGACAGCATCCGCTATTTTGAGTTTTTCACAGATTGCTTTTATGAGCGTGGTCTTACCTGCTCCCATATCCCCTTGAAAAACCCAAACTTTTTTATCCTTGCATAAAGCTATTATTTTTTCAGCAATATTTGGGACTTCGCTAATATGATCACATTGAATCCGCTTCAAACAAATTTTATTTTGGCTGCAAATGTACGATAGGAATAATCATTTCCTCCAAAGAAACGCCCCCGTGTTGAAAAGTATCCCTGTAATAGTTTACATAGTAATTGTAATTATTAGGATAGGCAAAGAAATAGTCTTCAACCGCAAAAACATAACTGGAGGAGATATTTAATCGAGGTAGTCTGGCCTCATCAGGCTTGTCAACCTCAAATACTTTCCCAGACTCAAAATTAAGATTTTTTCCTTGTTTATACCTCAAATTGGTAGTTACGTTTCGGTCCCCAATGATTTTATAGGGTTTGTTTACCCGCTTGGTCCCATGGTCTGTAGTTACAATTACTTCTGCACCGGCAGCACTTATCTTTTTAAATAGCTCAAACAATGAACTATGAAGAAACCAACTGGTAGTTAAAGAGCGATAGGCAGATTCATCCGGAGCTAACTCTCGGATCATTTTCATATCCGTTCTTGCATGTGACATCATGTCCACAAAATTGTACACAAGCACATTCAACTCATTTTTCATCAGATTAGGAAACTGATCCAAAACTGCCTTTCCCTGGTTCGTTTGTATGATCTTGTTGTAGCTGGAACGTATTGAAAGCCTGTTCTTTTTAAGGTTTACATTTAAAAACTCCTCCTCGTGATTGTTTTTACCTTCATCTGTATCTTCCCCTTCCCATAAATCCGGGTGAGATTTGGCCATTTCCAGAGGCATCATACCGCTAAACAAGGCATTCCTTGAAAAGGCTGTGGTGGTAGGCAGTATACTGTAATAGGTACCATTTTCTTTCACTAAAAAATAATCCCTGAGTTGATTTTCAATCATTTCCCATTGATCCAATCTCAAGTTATCAATCACAATAAAAAACAGGGGTTTGTCCTTTTTCAGTTTAGGGAAAACATGCTTCTTCATCACCTGATGTGATAAAACAGGCTTACTTATTTTCGGCAAGTTTAACCAATCCAAGTAATTCTCTTTAATGAAACGTGCAAAGTTTGCATTGGCTTCCACTTTTTGAGATTCAAGCACTTCCTGCATGCTTTTATTTTCCGTCTCATCAATTTCCAGCTCCCAATAAGTAAGCTTCTTATAAATATCTACCCATTCCTCATGATCAATGGCATCATTATATGCCATGCTAATGTTCCTAAAATCTTGTTGATAGGAGAGATTGGTCTTCTCGCTGATCAACTGCTTATTTTGCAGGATTTTTTTAACAGATAGAAAAATTTGATTTGGATTGATCGGCTTGATTAGATAATCGGCAATTTTACCTCCGATGGCATCATCCATGATATGCTCTTCTTCACTCTTGGTGATCATCACCACAGGTATCTGAGGCTTTAAGGTCTTGATTTGTTGTAGGGTTTCCAAGCCTGTCATCCCTGGCATCATCTCATCCAAAAAAATCACATCAAAATTATCTTCTTCCACTTTCTCAACAGCATCCAATCCACTGTTTACTGTAACAATATCATAACCTTTTTGCTTTAAGAATAAAATATGTGGTTTTAGAAGATCAATCTCGTCATCTGCCCATAATATTTTGAAATTTTGCATATCAATTGGTTTAATTCTTTTTTAGTTTAATTACTTTTGGCAAGTTGCTTCTATGAAACGGACATTGAAAAGTTATAAAATAATAAATGACCCTGTCTATGGGTTCATCAACATTCCAAGTGAATTGATTTTTGCCGTCATTGACCATCCTTACTTTCAAAGGTTACGTAGAATCAAGCAACTTGGTTTGACTGATATGGTATACCCCGGAGCCTTGCATACGCGTTTTCATCATGCCATCGGAGCGATGCACCTTATGAGCATCACCTTGGATCAACTTCGGAATAAAGGAATTGAAATTTCTGATGAAGAATATGAAGCTGCATTGCTTGCCATTCTCCTCCATGACATTGGTCACGGCCCTTTCTCCCATGCATTGGAGTCCATTCTTTTAAAAGGACAGCATCATGAAACCTTATCTCTTCTCTTCTTTGACGAATTGAATAAACAATTTAATGGTCAACTTTCCAGGGCAAGAGAAATTTTTGTCGGAAGTTACGAAAGAAAATTCTTTCACCAACTAGTCTCAAGTCAATTGGATATCGATAGATTAGACTATTTACAGCGGGATTGCTTTTTTACGGGAGTTTCTGAGGGTACCATTGGAGCTGATAGGATTATTAAAATGATGACCATAATTAATGATGAGGTGGTCATTGAAGAGAAAGGAATCTACAGTATAGAAAATTTTCTCAATGCAAGAAGGCTTATGTATTGGCAGGTTTACCTACACAAAACCACGGTTTGCGCTGAGAAAATGCTTATCAATTTGATCCTAAGGGCCAAGTACCTGGCACGATCTGGTGAAACGCTCCCAGGATCTATAGAGTTTTTGGGATTTTTAAAGAAAGACCTTCCTCAAGAAAATCCGCCGGGGACACCAATTTGGCTAAATGATTTTGCACAACTGGATGACCTGGACATTTGGGGTGCTATAAAACTTTGGAAAAACACGGATGATTTTGTCCTGAAAGAGATTTCAAAAATGTTTTTAACCAGAAACTTATTCAAAATTCATTTCAGTAATAACCCATTCAAAAGACAGGAAATTGATAAATTAAAATTAAAAACTCAAAAAAAATTAGCCATTTCTGACGATGAAATAAAGTATTTTTTCTCTGAAGGTGAAATTAGTAATTATGGATATTTAACAGAAAATAAAATTTTAATTTTAACAAAAAAGGGCAAAGTCCAAGACGTAGCTACCGCCGCAGATTTGCCGAACATCAAAGCGATGAGTAAAATTGTTAAAAAACACTATGCTTGTCATGCTAAAAATTTAACTTTACGGTAAAAATTAATTAATCCCAATGGAATTCACCATCGATCAAATTGCTCAACTTTTGGAAGGAACTGTAGAAGGTGATGGTTCGCAGGTAATTAATACCCTCAAAAAAATCCAAGAAGGCACCTCTGGTAGCATAGGGTTTCTTTCTAACCTGAAATATGAAAAGTACCTCTACACCACCAATTGCACTGCAATTATTGTTTCTGAGGACTTCACACCTAAAAAAACAATCACTACAACCTTAATTAAGGTAAAGGATCCATATACAGCTTTTTCTAAATTGCTTGAAAGTTATGCGGAATTGACAAAGCCTAATCCGTTAGGAAAAGAAGAGCCTTGCTTTCTTGGTGAAAACAGTAGCATTGGAGAAGGGTTTTACCAAGGGGCTTATTCATATATTGGTAAAAATTGCACCATTGGAGAAAATGTCAAAATTTTCCCTCAAGTTTACATTGGAGATGATGTTACCATAGGTAACAATTGTGTATTCCATCCGGGAGTAAAAATTTATGCCCAAACAAAAATTGGCAATGACTGCGAGATTCACGCGGGGACAATCATCGGGTCAGATGGTTTTGGTTTCTCTCCACAGGCAGATGGCACCTACAAAAACGTCCCCCAATTGGGTAACGTTGTATTGGAAGACAATATTAGCATTGGCGCCAATTCTACCATAGACTGTGCCACTTTGGGTTCAACTTTAATTAAAAAGGGAGCAAAACTAGACAATCAAGTTCAAATTGCCCACAATGTTACCATAGGTGAAAATACCGTAATAGCTTCCCAAGCAGGTGTTGCCGGATCCACTATAATAGGTAAAAATTGCGTCTTGGCCGGAAAATCTTCCATTGTAGGACATATTGAGCTTGCAGAACGAACTGTTGTTGGAGGGAATACCGGAATAATGAAGTCAGTTAATGAACCAGGAACAACGCTTTTTGGTTTTATAGGCTTTGACTTAAAAGCATCCCTTAAATCTTATTCTATCTTTAAGAAGTTACCTTTACTTCAAGACAAATTAAGAGAGCTTGAAAAAAAATAATAAATTTGAAAATTGAATTGGAGCACCTCTAGTATATAGTTATATATTTAAATGAAAGTAAAACAGCATACCATAAAAAAACAAGTTACCCTGAACGGTGTAGGTCTACATACGGGAGTAGTAGCTAACATGACCTTTTTGCCCGCCAGTCCTAACCATGGGTATAAATTCCAAAGAATGGATCTGGAGGGACAGCCAATAATTGATGCTGATGTAGACAATGTGGTAGATGTATCAAGGGGGACTACACTAGAGCAAGGTGGTGCAAGGGTATTTACTGTTGAGCATGTATTGGCTGCGCTTGTAGGAATGGAAATAGACAATGTGCTGATCCAACTTAACGGGCCTGAGCCGCCAATTTTGGATGGAAGTAGTATCCAATTCATCAACATCCTAGAAGATGCAGGACTTGAAGAACAAAATGCCTTAAGGAGATTTTTTGAAGTTCCCGAAAGCATCCATTATAGAGACAGCGCCAGAGAGGTAGAAATTGCTGCTTTGCCATTAGATGATTTTCGAGTTACTGTAATGGTAGATTACAACTCTCCCGTATTGGGAAGTCAGCATGCCTCCATAACAGACATCAGCCAATTTCGACAAGAAATCGCTTCATGCAGAACATTTTGTTTCTTGCATGAGTTGGAGATGTTGTATAAAAACAACCTTATAAAGGGTGGTGATCTCAACAATGCCATTGTGGTTGTAGACAGAATAGTGGAAGAAAAAGAACTTGCTAACCTTGCGAAAATGTTCAATAAGCAAAAGGTAGAAGTTAAAAAAGAGGGCATATTGAATAATGTTGAGTTAAGGTATAAAAATGAGCCTGCCAGACATAAACTTTTGGATGTGATCGGAGACTTGGCATTAGTAGGACGACCACTAAAAGCACAAATCTTAGCAGCAAGACCCGGCCATGCCGCCAATGTAGCCTTTGCGAAAAAAATAAAACGAGCAATGGAGAAAGCAGGGCCCATGCACATCCCATATTACGATCCTAAATCACCACCTGTACTAGACATTAATCAAATTAGCAATATCCTACCGCACAGGTATCCTTTCCAATTATTAGACAAGGTGATCTACCTGGATGATAAAGTAGTGGCCGGTGTAAAGAACGTCACTATTAATGAACCGTTTTTTATGGGGCACTTTCCCAATAATCCTGTCATGCCTGGCGTTTTGCAAGTAGAAGCCATGGCTCAAACAGGCGGAATACTGGTTTTGAGTACTGTAGAAGATCCGGAAAATTATTGGACCTATTTTCTTAGTATAGAAAACTGCAAATTCCGGAAGATGGTACTGCCCGGTGACACATTGATTTTTAAATGTGAGTTACTTAATCCAATAAGAAGAGGAATAGCAAAAATGAAAGGGGAGGCATTTGTTGGAAACGCCTTGGTTTGCGAAGCAATTATGACTGCCAGCATTGTAAGAAAAGACGCATGATCAGTAAACTATCCGAAATAAGTGAAAAGGCCCATTTGGGGGAAAATGTTTCAATAGAAGCTTTCACGTCTGTCCATCCTGATGTTGAAATTGGGGATGGCACGTGGATAGGTTCAAATGTCACCATTTATCCTGGAGCAAGAATTGGTAAGAATTGCAGAATCTTTCCCGGAGCAGTAATCGCTGCAATTCCCCAAGATTTGAAATTCAATGGCGAGCCATCTTTGGTTGAAATTGGAGACAATACAACCATCAGAGAGTTTGTAACAATTAACCGAGGAACCGCAGATAAACAAACCACCAAAATCGGTGATAACTGTCTGATAATGGCCTATGTTCATATTGCCCATGATTGCATCATTCAAAATCGTGTAATCATTGCTAATTCCGTACAAGTAGCAGGACATGTTACCATTGATGATTGGGCTTTTGTGGGAGGGAGTAGTGCCATTCATCAATTTGTGAAAATAGGTATGCATAGCATGATCTCAGGAGGTTCTCTTGTTAGAAAAGATGTACCACCATTTACTAAAGCCGCTAGAGAGCCTTTGAGTTATGCGGGGGTAAATTCATTGGGTCTAAGAAGAAGGGGCTTTGAAAGCAATACCATTAGTGAAATACAAGAAGTGTATCGATTCTTATTTTTAAACAATTGGAACAATAGCAAAGCATTGGAAGAAATCGAAATCAATCTACCTGCAACCAAAGAGCGGGACGAAATAGTCAATTTCATCCGATCTTCGGAAAGAGGTGTAATGAAAGGTTATATCCAATAAGTATGTTGTCTGTAAAGCTGGAAGGGGCAGGAAAGAAATTTCAGCGAGAGTGGATATTTAGAAACCTAAGTCTTGCACTCAAACTAGGTTCAAAAACCGCTATAATAGGCAGCAATGGCTCTGGAAAATCCACATTGATTAAATGTCTATCCTCGCAAATGCCTTTGACAGAAGGAAAGTTGAGTTTCAATTGGAAGCAAAAGGAGCTTGCCATAGAGGATGTTTATAAATATTTGTCCATTAGTGCCCCATACCTAGACTTACCTGAAGAATTTTCTCTTAAGGAATTTTTAAAATTTCATTTCAAATTCAAAACACCTAGTGAGGGATTAAATATTCAACAGATTATAGAGATAATGTATCTGGAAAATGCTGTCAACAAACCCATAAATTATTTTTCCTCGGGGATGAAACAGCGATTAAAACTCGGCCTTTGCTTTTTTTCCAATTCACCATTAATGCTATTGGATGAGCCTACCTCTAATTTAGACGAAAGAGGCATTCAATGGTACCGTGATTTAATCCATCAATATGGAGGTAATAAATGCATCTTCATTGCCTCAAATGATAAAAGAGAGTTTGATTTTTGTGAAGAAATTGTTTCAATTGAAGATTATAAACTAAAGTGAATACTTTGATAAAATCCGGAAATGATTAATTTTACCTTTTAAGGATATGGATATGAGAGCGCTAGTGAGAAATTATTTTATTTTTATTTTAGTAGTATTCGCCGCTTGTACTGAGGGCACTAGTGGTGAACCGGAAAAAACTGCCGAAGAAACAGCCACTGAACTTTTGGCCGGCTTGGAAGGCAGTCAGACTTGGACACTAGCAAACGGAGGCTCCGTTTCTAAAGACGGAACCACAGTCACCAACGATTTCGAAGGCTTTGAACTCCGCTTTATAGCCAACAATACGGGTAAGTCCTATACTACAATAAACAGCAACCTATTGTTTGACAGCAATGGAAACTGGGTCTTTTCAGGATCAAATTACGATAAAATCACCCTTTCAGGCATTCAACCCGCATCAAACAAAGAAATTTCATTTACTAAAAACCAGGAAAAGTTACGCTTGGAATTTGTGGTGCCTGCACCTCAAAACGCCCGCGTTAATGCTTTGGCCGGTTTTTATGTCTTTGACTTAACCCTTCTCAATTAAACTCACAAAACAAGTAGAAAATGTTTAAATACTTCTTTACCCTATGTTTCCTTTTTTCTTCAGCATTAATGGCTCAAGAAAAACAAATCGTGGCAGTAGAAAATGCCGTTGCTGAATTAGTGGATGCCATGGTGGCCGGTGATGCCTCTCGCCTTGAGAAAATCACAGATCCAAACCTTAGCTATGGCCACTCAAACGGCTTGATTGAAAACCAAAGTGAGTTTATTAAAGCCTTGACTTCTGGGGTTTCAAACTTTACTGAAATTGACATTCAAAATCAAACCGTCAGTGTTACAGGGAAAACCGCTCTTGTCAGACATTTTCTAATAGGTAAAACGCACAATAAAGATAGTGCCCCGGGCCCTGTAAACCTTGGTGTATTAACGGTATGGCAAAAGAAAGGTAAATCTTGGATTTTACTTGCTCGTCAGGCCTATAAAAGATAAAAAAGGAAAACAGGGGTAACAGTTTTAACCGCTGTTAATCTTTAAACTGCACCAATGTTACCCCTGAACCTCCCCTATCTGCATGTTCATCAGAAAACCCTGCCACTGAGGAAGAATTTCTGAGGAGGTTTCTTGTCAATTCCCTAAGAATCCCATCACCTTTTCCATGGATTACCTTCACATCATTGATGCCCAGCATATGTGCTTCATCAATAAAATTCTGAATCAATCCAAAAACTTCTTCACCTCTCTTACCTCTAATGTCCAAGTTGGGTGAGAAATTAGCCATCTTAGAAGTGGTGTCATAACTCATTCTTTTATCGATTGCCCGCTTTTCTTTTTTAAGAGAGGTATTGGATATTTTTTCCAACCGATTAAGCTTCACTGTTGATTTTAGGTCCCCAATGACTATGGAAACCTGCTTGCCTTTGATTTCCAACACCTCTGCCAAGGCGCCATTGTCTTTGATCCTCACTTGATCCCCAAGGCCTATGGCTCCACTTTCCACCTTTATGGTTTCCTTCTGTACGATTGGTTTCTTTTCCGGTTTAATTCCGGCTTTATGTTCATCAAGTTCCTGCCTTATTTTTTTGGTCGCTTCCTTATTGGCTTGTGATTCTTTAATGGAGCGGATGGTATTTTCAATTTTCCGATTGGTATCGTCTAATAACAGCTTTGCTTGGGCTTTGGCTTCATTTAATATGGCCTTTTTCTGATCTTCAAGAGTTGCCTTCAGTGCATTGTATTCTTTCAGCCTGGAAGCCAGCAATCGGTCTTTGCGCTCAGCTTCAACTATTAGGCTCTCATACTTGCTTTTTTCACTTTCCACCTTTAAAAGCAACTTGTCATAGCGCACCCTAGTTTCTCCGATCTGGGCTTTTGCATGAAGTACAATTTCCTTCGGTATACCAATTTTACCTGCAATTTCAAAAGCAAAAGAACTTCCGGGCTTCCCTATCTCCAGCTCATATAATGGTTCTAGGCGATCCACATCAAACCTCATCGCTCCATTCACCATCCCATGACTCTTAGAGGCCAGCTGTTTTAAATTACCATAATGAGTAGTTACCAAACCAAATGCACCTGATTTATTCAATGCAATCAATAGTGCCTCTGCTATGGCACCACCAAACTGTGGTTCCGTACCTGTACCAAATTCATCAATAAAAAATAGCGTTCGCTTATTGGCAAAAAAGGTAAAGTGCTTCATATTCATCAAATGCGAACTATAAGTACTGAGGTCATTCTCAATATTTTGTTCATCTCCTATATCAATAAAGAATTGATCAAAAATAGCACACTTCGACTTGGGCTCCATCGGAACAAGTAAGCCACACTGAAACATATATTGCACCAATGCCACGGTTTTAAGTGTCACTGACTTCCCTCCTGCATTGGGCCCTGATATTACCAACAAGCGATGATTGGGGTCCAACTTTATGGAAACAGGCACAATGGCTTTTCCCTGATGCTTGAGAGACATTTCCAGAAGTGGATGCCTGGCTTTTTGCCAAGCCATCTCCCGTTCTTTTACCATCTCTGGATTAATCCCATTGATCTTTAATGCAAACTTGGCCTTGGCTCGAATAAAATC
Organism: Cyclobacterium sp. 1_MG-2023; assembly: GCF_030546805.1. Lineage (GTDB taxonomy): Bacteria > Bacteroidota > Bacteroidia > Cytophagales > Cyclobacteriaceae > Cyclobacterium. The sequence continues at coordinate 63,123 of NZ_JAUOPC010000005.1, forward strand.
AACCATGCCCAAAAAATGAAACGCTCTCTTTAATGTGGGGATATATTCCCGGAGCTCATCGGTAAGTTTGGTAAGGATCTTTTGCACCTCTCTTCGCTCCATATACAAGAGGTCTTTGATATCATTGTTGATATCCAAGACCTCTGCAGGCTCTAGATATACAGTCTGGCCTGTTGCCGACTCATCATGAATAAACCCTTTGATGCGTCTTTTATACTCTGCTAGAATCGGGATCACCATTCTCCCTCCCCTGATGGTAATGGATGCATCTTCAGGTGTAAAACCCTGAGATTTTGCAGACCTATAAATACTATCGAGCACTTTTCGTATCCGATTTTCTTCATAAGCAAGCTGTGTCCGCACAATGTTTAACTCCTTGGAAGCATTGTCCTTCATTTTCCCCTTGTCATCCAAGACCCGGTCAATACTGAATGTGAGGGAAATATTATCTTCTACCATCCCCAAGAGCTGAAACAGTTGCGGGTATTCTTCAGCATTCTTTTTGAAGAAAAGCACGCAACTTTCCAGGGTCTTTAGACCCAAGCGGATTTCATGAAAATCCTCCTCAAACAAAAAGGTACCTTCTATTTTAGCCTTATTGAGGTAAGGATAAATATTGATATAATTGTTATTGGGAAATGCTTCTCCTGAGACCAATATCTGCCTGAACTCCTCAGTTTGGGTCAAAAGCCTGCTGAGCAACTTCCTGTCTTTTGAGAAAGCAATTTTTTTTACAAAATCAGCACCCAGTACACCAGTACATTCCTCTCTTATTAAATCTTTGATTTTATCAAAGTCTATTTTTTCCTCCAAATTTTCTGGATACAATTTCATTTATGGCTGTTGGTTTTGCTGTGCTTCTTTTTCCTTTACGGACAATGAATCTATGGTCCGTTCATATAAATATTCCATTTTGGCAGCATCCCTCAAATAAAATTCCAAACTTTTTATATAAACAGATTCGGGGACACCATGTTTCTCAAAAATTCTCCTTTCCAAAATTGGATAAAGCACCTTTGATGAATCATAGGGAATGGAGAGGGATTGCACAAAGCCCTCTGTCAGATGTATATCCACAAGAATATTAACCATGGTATCTTCTGACAAAATGTCTTCGGCTTCATTATTCTTTGCACAAGAAAATGTCCCGAAAAGGAAAGCAAAAGCTATAGATAGGTATTTCACATTTCAAAATTACCTAATTCCTTTTAAAATTGACAATAAGTAAAGGCTAAGTCGTTTTATTATTCGAATATGACTGCTAAATTAGGCCTCTGATTAAAAAATAAAAATGAATCAACTGATAAAAAAGCTTAGAAAATATGAAATCCTTCTGAGGAAAGTGGCCAATAGCCACCTTCAAGGAGACCATCAATCTATTTTCAAAGGTGCGGGCTTAGAGTTTGATGACCTTCGCCCCTATCAGTATGGTGATGATGTCCGGACGATTGAATGGAAGGTGTCTGCAAAAGGCCATGGAACTTTCGTAAAGACCTTCAAAGAAGATAAAGATCAAAGTGTATACTTTCTTTTGGATGTAAGTGGTTCACAAGACATCGGCAGTAAGGAAAGGAAAAAAATTGACCTTGGAAAAGAAATTGCAGGGGTCTTGACATTGGCCTCTATCCATGATGGCTCACAAGTTGGATTGATTAGTTATTCAGATCAAAAGGAAAAAATCGTACTGCCTGGAAAAGGCACCCGACAGGCCGTAAAGGTTATTCGAGGAATATTCAGCCAAGACATGAAATCAAAGAAAACAGACCTTGATGGGATGTTTACCTTTAGTCTCAATCTCATTAAAAAGAGGGCAATAATCTTCGTTATATCTGATTTTATTGATGAAGGATATGAAAGAACCTTAAAAGCTATGGCGTTCAAACATGATTTAGTGGTATTACAAATGACCGACCCAATAGAAGCAGCATTACCCTCGTTAGGAATTATACCTGTTTTTGACAAAGAAGAAGACAAAACCACTTGGGTAAATACTGCCTTTGGTGGGTTCTCCAAAAAGATCGCCTCATCCTTCGTCTCTGAACGAAACCATCTTAAGGATTTTTGCAAAAAAAACCAGATCAATTACCTTCAGATAGCCACAGATCAAGACATCGTCCTACCTTTGATGGAATTATTTAAGTCAAGAAATAAAACCATGAAACGTGGATAGAATAGTAAAACTAAGTTATTTGCTTGCCTTTCTTATCTCACCAATCTCCTTTGTACAAGGTCAAGATGTCACTGTAGAAGGGTATTTCCTGCAAGACTCTGCAAAGTTAGGTGAAAGGGTGGGCTATGTCTTAAAATCTAGCTATCCCAGCGAGCTTCCGATTATATTTCCGGACTCCACCTATGACTTTGGCGATTTTGAGTATTTAGACAAACAAATTTTCACTTCTTACACTAAAGACAGTATCACTTTGGACAGTGCTGTCTACTGGATTTCAAACTTTTCCTTGGATTCTATTCAAGAGTTTAAAATCCCAGTGTATGAAGTATTAAATTATGACAGCATAAGCCACTTCCCACAACCTGCTCCTTTGGCCCTTACTTTCACCATTGAGGAAATCCCGGAGGAGTTGGCTTTTGAACAAAACAACAGCTACCTCAATATCCCACAAGCTTTCAATTACCCCTACCTAATTATTGGAACCGTGGCAATCGTGCTGCTAGTAATATTGGCCATTCTGATTTTCGGAAAAGGACTGATTAAAAGGTGGAAAGCCTATCGAGAGCGTAAAAAGTGGCGCAAATTCCTTTCCAATTGGGAAAGCTCTATGCAGCTATTGATAAACAAACCCGGCATTCAGGAGGCCGATGAATTACTCGGCCTGTGGAAAAATTATTTGGAGAATTTGACAGGAAGTCCATATAAAGAATGGACAAGTACTGAGATCGCTGAGCATTTAAATAAGCCTGAAATAATAAAAGACTTTCGAAAAATAGAACTGATTATTTACGCCAATCGGGTAGATGATAATATTCGGGAAGCCTGTGATAATTTATTGAAAATATCAGAAGGGCTATTGGAAGAAAAAATTGATAAAATCCACAACCATGACTGATGTCTCTTCTTTTTTTTCTTGGAGCTGGTTTTCACCTGAAACCCTGCGAAGTTTTGAGTGGGAGAATTTCTTCTTACTCCATCTGATTTGGATTATCCCAATATTGTTATTGATCAGAAAGTTTATTAAACTGATTAAAAAACCGGTTTTAGAGCTTTCCCTTCCAAAAATAGTACCGACGAAGAACCCATGGACCTACCTTCGTCTTTTGCCTTCATTCTTTTTTCTTTTGGCTCTTTGGATGGTGGTGATTGCACTGGCCAGACCCCAACGTACCAATGAAAAGGTGGAACAGTATACCGAAGGAATTGACATCATGTTGGTAATGGATATTTCAGAATCCATGGATCTGCAAGACTTTACCCCTAACCGGCTGGAGGCAGCTAAGGAAACAGCAATAGATTTCATCAATGGCAGAATTGCTGATCGGATTGGCATGGTAATTTTCTCGGGAGAAGCATTCTCTCTAGCTCCCCTTACCACAGATTACGAACTTCTTACCGACTTGGTCAATAGTATTACCTTCAATATGATGGACGCTAAAGGGACGGCCATAGGCAGTGCCGTCTCTACAGGCATTAACCGTATGAGAGAATCAGAAGCCAAATCCAAAGTTATGGTTTTGCTTAGTGATGGAGACAACAATGCAGGAAATGTAGACCCGGTGTTTGCTGCCCAGCTAGCAGAAGCCATGGACGTTAAGATTTACACCATTGCCGTAGGAAAAGATGGGATGGTTCCTTATGGAACAGATTTTTTCGGTAGACCTCAGATGATTGAAAGTTACCTTAATGAAGAAACCTTAAGGAACATTGCCCGCATAACCAAAGCAGAGTTTTTTAGAGCTTCTGATGACAAAGCCCTAGAAAATATTTTCACAAAAATTGATGAATTAGAGAAAGCTGAGATTATTGAATCCCGCTATAAAGAAACCATGGATTATTACAGGCCTTATCTCATTTGGGGAATTATCTTTTTCTTTATCTGGCTGACTCTAAAAAATACGTTTTTCAACAATTTCCTCTTGGATTAATACTCAAGACTTTGTCCTTTACAAAACCAAAAAACCACTCAATTTTCAACTATTTAGTGGAAGCTAAACCTATCAATGGTATTTTCAAGTGATGGCCTCTTTTCGTTTACCAAAGCTTAGGTAAAAAATTTCAACAGTCCATCAGCCCAAGAAGGTAGAACAATATTCTTGCTTTTAAGCCTAGAAATAAAAAGACCGATTTAAATATAAAATCGGTCTTTTTATTAGAATATTGTGAACCGAGAAGTTGGCCAGCAGGCCTTGACCAGCAATATGGCATCTGGTTTTAGCGCTTGATCATTGACATTCTTCAGGTTAACGTTGAGCTCAGCTCATTTCCCAACCACTTCTTACTGGTTCTTTAATATATTTATCAGCCTCTGCAAGGCCGGTTGCCTTAAGATTTTCGGCATCCCAGTTAATTTTTTGTCCTTTCATCCTTAGAGAAAGTACTCCCAGCAATGTAATTTCCGTTAAATGCGCTCCATATTCAAAGTTTGAACTGGCTTCAGGACCTCCTTTAATCGCATTCACCCAATCTCTAAAATGTCCTTTAGAACGAGGAATAACTTCTTTAGGCTTTTTAATATTCTCCGCCAAACTCTTTGGAAAGACCTGTGGTTTTCGGTCTCCTCCATTCACAATAATCCCCTTGTCTCCTACAAACATCGCAGCTCTAGATGGCCATTGGTATCCTTCAGGCAATGCCGGATGTAATTTTGGCTTAAGTCCACCTGAATACCAGGTCAGTTGAATAGGCTTTCCGGTATTGTTATCAGGGAAATTATAGTAACCTATTTCCCCGTATGGGGCAATATTCTCATTGCTAAATCCTGATGGAAAAACCTCAATGGAATCCGGGTGCCCCAGTTCAAAAGCCCAAGTTGCGGCATCCATGTCATGGCAACCGAAGTCCCCTAATGCCCCACATCCGAAATCCCAAAAATCTCTCCATGTAACAGGGGTGTACCATTTATGGAATGGTCTATTGGCTGAAGGCCCTAACCAAAGGTCCCAATCAAAGCCATGTGGCTTTTCGGTATTGGTGGTAGGCACCCCTTGCATTTCATCTATCCACCTTGAAGCAGGTACCCAAGAATGGGTTTCCCTAACTTCTCCAATCACTCCTGCCCTCAAGTATTCCACTGTTTGTCGAATACCATCAGTGCTATGCCCAACATTTCCCATCTGCGTGGCCAAGCCTGTCTCTTTAGTCAATTGTTTGATCATCCTCGCTTCCCAGATATTATGGGTTAGGGGTTTTTCGCAATAAACATGCTTGCCTAACTTCATGGAAGCATATGTAACAAAAGCATGAGTATTGTCAGGGGTGGAGCAGCACACAGCATCAAGTCCTTGTTCTTTTTCAAGCATTTCACGAAAATCCAAGTATTCATTTACTTTGAAATTTTCGGTTTTATCTTCATAATGATCTTCTATCAAGCGCTTTACAGGCTCTCTACCGGCAATGGACCGATAATAAAAATTAGCCAAATCCCAGTACTCTGCAGGGTCTGCTATAGCAGTGATCTGTACATCGTCCAACTTCATTAAATCTATGGCATTTTTCCTACCTTTACCCCCTACTCCTATCATGCCGATATTTACTTTATCACTAGGGGCTACATACCCCTGTCCACCAAGCACGAATCTTGGCACAATAAAAAAACTTGCAGCACTTAATGAGGCAGTTTTAATGAAATCTCTCCTGGAATCAGGCTTTTTATTTATATCTGGTTTATCAAGCATTATTGAATTTTTAGTTTATCAAAAGAGTTAGCCTACTAATAATTTCTCTATAAATTTAGAAAAAATCCACTTTAAATTAAATTTTCCCCTGCTATATTATACCCTATAAACAGATCTAGCATTTTGGTGGTACAATTTTTTCTTTTCACTTGATGTCAATAATTTAGACAAGGCATAGAAGTCCCTAATCCAATCTTGATAACTGGCAGCTCGCAATAATACCGGCCAATCGCCACCAAAAATAACCCTATCAATACCAAAGACATCTAACACGGTATTGAAGTAAGGTCTCATTTGATCCAAGCGATTTCCCGATTGATTCGTCTTGGTTAACATTCCTGAAATTTTACAACTCACATTAGCTAAGGAAGAAAAAGGTAATATGGCTTTTGACCAAACTTTCCAATCCATATTCCCAATGTCCGGATTCGCAATATGGTCCAAAATGATCACAAGATCAGGGTTGGCTTTTGCAAATGAATAAGCTGCAGGCAGCTCAGCAGGCCTAATATTTAGGTCATAAGAGTAACCCATCTTTTTAAGTATTTGGATACCTGCATTAAACCCTGAATGCTCTGGCATAAAAGCCTTTCGAATTCCTCTAACAATATCCCTTTCAGCCAAAATCTCCATTTCTTTCATGCCTCCCTCCCCTTTCTCCAAAGGGAAATATGCCACCATTCCTGCTATTCTATTCTCTTTTTCTCGAACACCAATAACCCAATCTACTTCCTCAAGGTATTGATTTGGGTCACGTCCACACTCCACAAAAACCATTTTTTCAATCGGACAGCCTTGAGTGGCTATATGGTAATCTTTCAAAAGAAAATTTCGGGAAAGTATATTATTTGGATTTTTTAACCAAGGATAGTCCAAGCGGTCTAAATCCCATAAATGGAGATGTGTATCAACAATAGGAATTTCATCATCCATAATAAAAGGAGCGTATTGCGGTAGCGACAGTGCGCCACCGATCAACCCTCCTTTTCTTAAAAAACTTCTTCTATCCATGTAATGCTCCCTTCCTCCTTAAGCGGGGATTTCGGGGGTATTAAGTTTAGCAATAGATTTATCAATCTCTTCTTGTCCTAGTTCATGACTTTTAATATTACCGGAAAAATAATCGTCATAAGCCTTCATGTCAAAATTACCATGTCCGCATAAATTAAATAGGATGGTTTTTGAAACCCCTTCCTCCTTGCATCTCTTAGCCTCCTTGATGGCTGTGGCAATGCCGTGATTGGCTTCCGGAGCAGGAATAATTCCTTCTGACCTGGCAAAAAGAACGCCTGCATCGAATATTTCAAGGTTATCATGAGATTGGGCTTCAATCAATTTATCTTTCAGCAATTGGCTGACAATCACTCCAGCTCCATGATACCGAAGCCCACCAGCATGAATTGGTGCCGGTATAAAGTCATGCCCTAGGGTATACATAGGCAATAAGGGTGTCATTCCTGCTGTATCACCAAAGTCATACCTAAAAACCCCACGGGTAAGTTTTGGACAAGAGGAAGGTTCGCTGGCAATGCAACGAATATTTTTACCACCTTCCAAATTCAAACGTAAAAATGGAAAAGAAAGACCTGCGAAATTTGAACCTCCACCAAACGGTGCAATTACAATGTCAGGCATATCACTCCCGGCTTTTTCAAGTTGCTTGATGGCCTCTAAACCTATAATCGTCTGGTGTAATTTTACATGATTCAGAACACTTCCCAGTGCATATTTGGTATCCTCCCTGGTAGCGGCCATTTCTACGGCTTCTGAGATGGCTATCCCAAGGCTTCCCGGGGAATCAGGAAACTCTGCCAAAATCTTTCTTCCTGCTTCAGTCCTGTCTGAAGGAGATGGGTAGACATTGGCTCCCCAGGTATTCATCATCATTTTTCTATAAGGTTTGTCCTTATAAGAAAGCCTCACCATATACACATCACATTCAAGACCGAAATGCTGACAAGCAAAGCTCAAAGCACTCCCCCACTGTCCGGCACCGGTTTCTGTGGTGATTCTTTTCACTCCTTCTTGTTTGTTATAATAAGCCTGAGGGATGGCGGTATTGGGCTTATGGGAACCTGAAGGACTAACCCCTTCATATTTATAATAAATTTTTGCCGGTGTATCTAAAGCTTTTTCCAAGCCATATGCACGATACATTGGCGTAGGTCTCCATATGGAGTACATAGTCCTTACCTCATCCGGTATTGTAACCCATTTATCGGCCGTTACTTCTTGTTTTATCAAAGCCTCCGGAAATAATGGTGCAAGTGCTTCAGGCCCTATGGGCTCCATGGTACCGGGGTTCAATGGAGGCAAGGGTTTATTAGGCATATCAGCTATGATATTGTACCAATTTTCAGGAATCTCGCTTTCTTCTAAGATTATTTTTCTGTTTTTCATTTATAGAATGAATAAAAGGTTAACGGATATTTACTTAATATGTATCTCCCACCTAAAGCCGTGATTGTAGGGTTCATAATAACAATCACTTCAGGAGTGATACTACTAATTTTTTATTTGCTGTTTCCATTTAAATTATTGGTTGATAAACTTTTATTGAGCACATAGGCCTCCACCCCTTGGTTATTTATTCCCACCAATAATACCTTTAGATATGATAAATCTATTGTTTCGATACTTTTTACATCGCCTACAAATTTTAAACCTGAGACTGAAGGGGAAGCATGCGTAAACTCTCCATTTCCACTTCCTAGGTAGACCTGACCAAAATTTGCATCGATCATCCCCAACCGTAATCTGGTTGTATTTTGGTTTCCTCCAAGGATAAAATCTAAATCCCCATCTTCATCAAAATCCATGACACCAATGGCATAGACGGGTGCAAACTGAGCCTCAACCGGCAACTCATGTCTTACCAATTTATCACCTTTATTTTCTAGATAAATAGTCCTCAATTCATTTAACTCCACCTTTTCTGCCTTATCGATAGCTGTTTCACTAAATAAATCCTTTAGTTTAGCCTTAGAAAAAGAAGCATAATCAGTAAACTTACTCCGCATCCCATACATTTGATCCAGAAGCTCATCCCTACTCATAAATGGAAACAATTCCCCATCGACAAAGTGGTTTAAAATAGGGTCAACAGATCCATTTCCATCAAAATCAGCATAGACTAAAGTCAATGGTTGCTTTTCATTTGCCTTTAATTGGCTATTGGTCCCAAAATTACCAACTATAAAATCAAGGTCCCCATCCCCATCAAAATCACCGGAAGATAATTTAGACCATTTCCCTACCAAAGGTTTATTAAAGTATTGATCGGTTCGGTTAATGAGGGATTTACCCTTATTGTTTAAAAACACACTGATAGGCATCCAATCACCAACGATTACCAAATCATCCCAACCATCTTTATCCAAGTCCAGCCAAGCAGCATCGGTCACCATGCCTATTGCAGCTAATTCAGGTAGCAAAATTCCCGATTGGTCTTCAAACTTACCATGACCATCGTTGATTAGAATATGGGAAGAGGCAGGTTTTGGATATTGACCGGGGATAACCCTTCCACCAATGAATAAATCCAAATCCCCATCTTTGTCAAAATCTACTGCCTTTACCACACTTCCGCTGGTTTTAATATTGGGCAATGCTTCTTTTACTTTTTTAAAATTACCAGCCCCTTGATTGATATACAAGTGGTCTCTTAATTCAGGAGAATCCCTTTCAAAGTCATGGTATCCTCCTTTAACTAAATACAGATCTTCCAAACCATCCCCATTTGCATCAAAAAATATAGCATCAGTGGTTGCTGTTCCTGTCTCCTCCGATAAGTCTAAACCTTGAGATTCAAGGAACTGTCCGGTAGAAACCTGAAAATACAATTTGCCTGGTTTTTCAGAAGTTCCTCCGACAAATACATCTGTGAACCCATTGTTATTTACATCCCCCTTAGCAATTACCGGTCCGTTAGGTGACAACATATGTGACAAAAGCGGTTGCCTTTTGAAATCATTAAATCCAGCCTCTTCATGTTGGTATGGAATAGGTGAAACAATTTTGGTAAAAACAGGTGTTTGAGGTATATTATTTTTATCTGATTGCTTAATGGCCTCCCCCTCTTTTAATACAAGTATTTGATTTGCAGACACATTTTGCATCCATTGTTCCTTACCTCCGGGCCAGGTTATATTCAAAGAATCAATGTGATCAGCCATTCCCAATCCTAAATGCATGACATGGCTTACGGAAGATTGAAATCCTCTGGTAGGTTGTTGCTCTAGGTACTGTTGCTTGGCGTTGTAATACACCTTCACTTTGGCACCAATTCCACTTGAATTTAAACCATTCCCCTGTAATTTCAGCTTCAAGAAATTTCCTCCATTTTTTTCGGGCTTTAAAATATTGGCATAAATTCCTGCAAAGTCATTCAAGTGATTGATCACCAAATCCAGTGCCCCATCATTGTTTAAATCTGCGTAGGCTGCACCATTTGAGAAATTCGGATCTGATAGTCCCCAATCCTCAGACACCTCTTTAAAATTTATGCCATTTACGTTTTTAAACAGGTAATCATGGATAGGGGTAGAGCTCATACTAGTAACTAAATGAAGCGTATCTGCCTTTTCTTTTGCCCTGGCTTTATTGAAATAATAATCACCTTTGTATTTTAAAAAATCACGATTGGTATAATCGCGGAAATAGCCATTGCTCACGAATAAATCTTTCCAGCCGTCATTGTCAAAATCAGTAAAAAATGCAGCCCAACTCCAGTCAGTATTAGACATCCCGGCCAGCTGCCCTATTTCGCTAAATAAGCCTGTCCCTTGATTTATATGGAGCATATTCCTCATATTTTGATGGTAAAAACCCTTCATTACCATCAAGGCATACTGTTCATAATTCTCCGGACCGTAAAGCAATTTTTGACGTTCGTCATCCTCGGGAAGCATGTCTAATGTAAAAATATCTACCAGCCCGTCATTATTGACATCCGAAATATCAGAGCCCATGGAAAAATAAGATATGTGCTGCAAATTCTCTGTTAAACTTTCCGAGAATGTACCATCCCCATTGTTTATATACAGGTAATCCGGCTCTATATAATCATTGGAAATATGGAGGTCCGGAAAGCCATCATCATTGATATCAGCGACCGCTATCCCCAAACCAAAACCCATAGAGTTGCCCATAATCCCTGCACTTTCGCTTATATCGGTAAATACGCCTCCATCATTTCTAAACAATTTGTCACCTGCCAATGGGTTCCTATCCTTTCTTTTGGCATCAAAATCAATTTCATTAATCACTTGGGTGTTGTGGTTAAGCAGATACATATCCAAGTCTCCATCCAGATCAAAGTCAAAAAAAGCAGCCTGAATACTATTGGCCGGGTCTGCCAACCCATATTTTTCAGCCTCATTAATAAAAGTATTGTCTTTTTGATTGATGAATAACTCGTTTTTTCTAGAAGCTTCATTTCCTTTTCCGGAATAGCAAACATAGATATCTAAATAACCATCTCCATTGATATCAACCATTGTAGCCCCTGTAGACCAAGCATCCTTACCTCTTACACCGGAAGTTTTTCCAATATTCTTAAACTTAAAGTCACCTTGATTCAGGTAAAGTGTGTTTGGAGTCATGTTACCTGTAAAAAACAGGTCATCAAGACCATCGTTATTTATATCCCCGATGGCCACTCCTCCACCATTATAAAAATATTCGTAGGTTAAAATATTCCTTTGTTGATCTTCTATAAGTTTGTTTTGAAACTTCACCCCTGTCTTTCTTCCCGGAAGCTTTTCAAAACCCTGTGACATTGAATTAAAATATACTGCTTGAAAGATTATTAACAGAAAGAGGTATGTTATTCGCTTTTTTATCATTCAATCCTTTGCCTTTTATTCTTGTAATTATTTTGCTTATCAAGCAATAGTAAATCTACATTTTTTCAAGGGATCGAACAATAGCAAAAATTGCACAATAAAATGTTTAATTTAAAATATACATGCATTTTAACTACTCCCTTATATTAAATATTACACTTCACCTTTAACACCGTCAATCTTAGACTAAGGAATATTGTGAATCAAGGGAATAGACAAACCGCTAACTTGTAGCTCTAGCATAATAATAACAATTAGAAGCCGACTACCATAAGCTTGTCCATTGCTTAAAATTTCATTATTATTATTCTTTCGTCAACTTCCCAAGAAATGCCATCCCCTAAAACACTTTCAATTCTTTTTTATATAATCTTCCTAATCGTAATTGTCTCTTGTAATAAAAAAGAAAATAGCCGGTTGGTTTGGGAGTCAAATTTCCCAATCATTGGGTCTCAATCCTCCCCAAGAGCTGCAGACCTAAACAAGGATGGCGTTTTGGATTTAGTAATTGGTGCAGGGAAGAATGAATATGAGTATACAGCATCAGGCATTTTAGCCATCAATGGTCTGGATGGGAAATTGCTTTGGACGCAGGAAACAGTAGATCAGGTTTTTGGTGCTGCTACCTTTTTGGACATAAACCAAGATGAAACCCCTGATGTGTTTATTGGTGGACGTGGACCACACTTAAAAGCAATTGACGGACATACCGGGAATTTGATTTGGCAGTTTGACACCTTAGACCATCTCCACCATCCCATCCTTCAAAATGCACGGTTTAATTTTTACAATAGTGTGACCATTCCTGACCAAAATGGAGATGGAATCGAAGAGTTATTAACCAGCAACGGAGGAAATGCGAGGGTGGAACCCAACCAAACCGAAGGAAGATTTCCTGGTGTATTAATGGTAATTGACCCGGTTAATGGAGATATTTTGGCGGCAGACACCATGCCTGATGGAGGAGAAACCTATTTATCGCCCTTATTTATTGAACAAAAAAAGTCAGGAGAACAGCAAGTGTTATTCGGTAGTGGTGGGGAAACCCTTTCCGGAAATTTATATTTAGCTAAGCTCAGCGACCTTATGGGTAATAATTTATCCAATGCTAAGACTTTGGTACGTGAAAAAAACCATGGATTTATTGCTCCTCCGGTATTGGTTGACTTAAATGAGGATGATTTTTTAGACATAGTGGCCGTCTCACATGCAAGTACCATCACTGCAATTTGTGGGAAGAGCTTGGAAGAAATTTGGCAACTTAATGTACCAAAAACAGAAAGTAGCAACAGCTTTGCCGTAGGGCAATTTACAGAAGACGATATCCCTGACCTGTTTACCTTTGTAAGTAAAGGTGTCTGGCCTAAAAACACAGGTTTGGTCCAAGTTTTAATAGACGGGAAGTCAGGAAAAATTTTACTGGAAAAAGAAATGGGATGTTCCGGCTTTTCTTCACCAATTGCTTATGATTTAAATGGAGACCAAATAGATGAAGTCATATTCAGTATCAATGAATACGATTGTAATCGACCTATTGATGATCGATCGGCTTTTTCCATTGAAAACAAACTGGTACTGTTGGACTTTAAAGCCGACACAACCTATTTGCTAGACCAAACTAAAAGTTTTAAAAATATTTTTTCTACTCCTTGGTTGGGCGACATAGACGCTGATGGATATCTTGACTTGGTGCATTGTCAGTATTTTAGCAATTCGGATATTTTATCATTTTTAGGTATGAAAGTCAAGCGAATTGATTTACCTATTAGGATTAAAGAAAAACCGCTTTGGGGAAGTTTTATGGGCTCAGAAGGCAAGGCCATCTATAAAAAATAAAAGGCTGCCTGATGGCAGCCTTTTATAAAACACTAAATTAACCAAGTAAATATAAATATTTCCTAAATACTCCTGCCTAATTGGCTACATCCCACCATACTCGGGTGGTATTTACATCCGGTAGTGTAGCTCCAGCCTGAAAATTTGCATTTGCTGCTACTTCAGCTGCAGGGTACTTAAGTTTTCTCATGATCTGGCCTTGAGTGATATTTCCCGGGTAGTTAGTAGGGGTTAACTGAGGGTAGCCGGTTCTTCTCCAGTCAGACCATGCTTCCCACCAGTTGAAAAACTTACTCACCCACATTTGCTCTCCAATCATTTGAAGTGCCGGCTTCTCTTCCCCGTAAGGGTGTCTTGCGAGATAAGCTTCTACTTCTTCATCAGAAACCGTCAAGGATGCATCAAATGGTGTATACATTTGCATGGCTCCTTTTACACCTGATTCATAATGTTCCTTAGCAGAATTCGGGATCCCTGAACCAATCCCTCTTTCCAGGGCTTCTGCTTGCAAAAAGGCAGATTCAGCATAATTCATAAATATATACGGATCATCCAATTGCAACATCAAGTAGTTGATTCTTGAATAGGTTGTCACCAAATCTACAGTCTCCCCTGCCAGCTCATCTAGGCCTGCAGCATCGTATCCGTTTGGCATACCTTTCTGCTCCAAAGGGTTGGTATTGATTGGTGTCCATTCCAAAGCAGACCAATCGGCTATTCCACCACTAATTATCATCAACCTTGGATCTACTTCATCAGGGGCTGTAGCATCAGCTTTTAGCCAGTCAACTAGGGTATTACTCAAGTAACTCGGTTGCCCGCCATCACCAGGATAAAAAGCCCTGGAGATACCATTTTGATTGATCCACACACTAGGACCTGTAGCCATTGGTACCCAAGCATTGTCATCGTTGCTTTCCATGACTCCACCGGCAATGGCCTTGGTTACATATTCATCAGCCATTTGAGGAGCAACATTGGATACCCTCATCGCCAAACGCAACATTAGGGAATAACCAAATTTTTTCCATTTGGCAATATCTCCTTCATAGATTATATCAGCAGCAGCAAAGCCTTCATCAGGATTGGAAGTGCTCAAGGCAGCAGTAGCCTCTTCCAACTCTTTCAATAAATCAGGGTAAATTTCTGATTGTTCATCATACTCAGGAAAGAATACCCCTTCCATGCCTTGAAGGGCATCGAAATAAGGTATATTTCCATAGAAATCAGTTAACCGGTGAAAATTCAAAACCCTAATAATCCTTGCGGCATTTCTGGTGTTTATTTTATTTCCTTCATCATAACCTCCGGGACCTGTTTGCTTGATCACTTCTGAAAGATTCTTGAGTGCATCTCCATAGAAAAACTCAAAAGGTGCATTGTTTGACTCGAAGTTTTCAGTGTATTTATCCCCCGGAGCGATTCCCCCTCCTGCATTGGCTAGGTGTTGAATCAAGTAGGCTGTCATGCCTATATTTGTCCGCCAATCAAGGTATCTGTTATCTCCAGCAGAACCGCCTGAGGCTGACCCAAGCTGTGCTGCAGTAAACATGAAATTCAGATCAATTTCATTTACCGCTTGGGGGTTGATATTGAGATCATTTAATTCCTCTGTGTTACAGGAAGTTAAGCATAAACTAACCGCCAAACCAAATAGAAGAAATTTATTTATAATTTTCATAATTCTTTCTTTTAACGATTAAAACGAAGCTCTTAAATTGAATCCATAAGACCTTGATTGAGGCATTCCAAAATAATCAAGTCCTTGACCATTGCCTGAAGAATAACCTGACTCCGGATCTACATTATCAATGTTCTTCCAAAGGATAGAAAGGTTTCTGCCTACGAAAGACAAACTCACATTAGTAAATGGCGTTTTTTCCATCAAGCTTCTAGGGAAATTATACCCAAAAGTTATTTGTCTCAATTTGGCAAATGAGCCATCGTATATAAAATGATCCTGTACCCTATTGCCCATTTGGTTCCAATAATTATTGGCCTCTCCGGGTGATAAGGTCTTCGTGAAATCTTCATAAATAGGTGTGCCATCAGAAGTCGTACCTGATTGTATCACTCCACTTACAGTAAGCGGTTCTTCACCTTCTCTTCCCTGTAAGGTTTGCTTGTGCAATCCCCATTGGGTAAGCCTCACATTGGTTCCCGAATAGATTTCTCCACCCACTCTAAAGTCAATTAGTGCAGAAAGATTAAAGCCTTTATAGGTAATGCTATTGCTAAAACCACCAGTAAAATCAGGAATACCATTTCCGATTACTTCCATTTGGCTCGACTGTACCGGAGCCCCATTTTCTTCAAAAACCGGCTGTCCATCAGGGGATGTCTGTTGAACCCATCCTGCCAGCACTCCAAAAGGCTGCCCTGTTCTGTGTTGTACAAATACCGTTCTGGTTCTTGGCTCCTCTACGTTTAATATATCTGTTCCTTCAATCAAAGAGATCACTTTGTTTCTATTTCTGGCAATATTAAAAGAAACATCCCAGTTGAAATCACTTGTTCGGACAGGTGTTCCTGTGAGCAATATCTCAACTCCTTTATTTTCCATTTCCCCTAAGTTTACCAATGTTGACCCAAAACCTGAAGCCCTGGAAATTTGCGCATTCAATTGGTCATTGGTGCTTTTTTGATGGTAATATGTGAAATCCAAGCCCAATCTATTCTGAAACAAACGAACATCTAAGCCAAATTCTATTTCAGTAGATAGAAGTGGGACTAAAAATGGGTTTGGAATGGTCCCATTATTATTTCCAGCTGTGGCATAGGAGGCCATAGGGACGGTATTTCCTTCAAATCCAACTGCCGGAGCACCTAATAATGTATAGGTGTTTTGGATCTGATAAGGACTTACAGTGGAGCTTCCTACTCTGGCCCATGAAGCCCTTACTTTACCAAAACTTAACCAGAAAGGAAGGTCTTCCAATGCATCTGAGAAAACGAAACTACCGCCGACTGACGGGTAAGTGATGTCATTTAAAGAAGGGTCCAATGTGGAGAACCAGTCTGTCCTACCTGTTCCTGTCAGGAATAGTATATTTTTATAATTAAATTCAGCAGATCCATATACTGAATTTATTCCCCATCCTGAATAACTGTATCCAAAATTTCTTGCCTCAGCATTGTTAATGGCATGAAAGAAAGGCACGTTAAAGTTGGTTCCGTTTGCTGAGATATTTTCATTTTCTCTTCGCATCCTATTGGCCCCTAAAAAGGCCACTACACCAAAATCTCCAAATTGCCTGTTATAGCCCAACATGGCTTCCAGGTTTATTTCATTCACCCTTCGCTCTGATTCAGACATGTTTCCACCTCTAGAGTAACCTGTTCCTTGTGGAGTCAATGTAGTTCCTCTTCTAGTGTACCAATCCATACCTGCTCTTCCGGACAAATACAGATGATCAGTTATCATGTATTTTAAAGATCCAGAAGTGATTATTCTGTCTCTGGTATCGCTGATAGACAGTTGGTGCGTAGAGAAATAAGGATTTTGCCCCCAAGGGTTATTGGTCATCAGGTATTCTTCTTGCTCTGCAAAACCCCATACATTTAAAAGAGCCGGGTCAGTTCCTATAGGTATGGTCCCCAATCTATTAGGGTCTCCTTGTCCCCAAAGCACATTGACATTGGGGGGCAAAGCAAAGATGGACTGAAAAGCATTTCCCGGAGAATCAGATAACCTGGGGCGATTTTTGGTTCGTTCATTGGAATAAAGCACTTTGGCATCGAAAGTCAGCTTTTTACCAAATTTACCGCTTGTGGACAATGACATATTGATACGGTCAAATCCTGCATTAGGTATTACTGAAGTACTCCTTAAGTCAGTTACATTGAAACGGAAAGTTTGGGTATCGCTACCTCCTGACAAAGACAGGCTATTGGTAAATGATTTTCCGGTTTCATAAAAACGATTCCAATTGTCTCCTGCATATACATATGGTCTTTCAACCCCATCAAAATGCATGGCAGTACCGGAACCTAATCGTTCCCCCCAAGCTTGGGTTCCCCAATCATAGCCATCCCTTACAGTGGTTGGCCTTACTGCGCTCCCTGTAATTTGATCTCCTTGAAACCTTCCGGATCCAAATTCAGTTTGCATGTCGGTTTGATTATTGATCCTTTCAAACACGGCATTGGAATTGAATTCTACACCAATTCCTTTTCGTGAAGTACCTCTCTTGGTGGTGATAAGAATTACTCCATTTGCTGCGCGTGACCCATACAAGGCAGCCGCACTGGCCCCCTTTAATACAGACATGGATTCGATGTCATCCGGATTGACACTGGTCATGCCATCTCCCTGATCTGCTCCACCCCAAACGCCTGCTTGGCCAAAATTGGTATTGTCCATTGGCACACCGTCGATTACATATAATGGTTGATTTCCTCCTTGAAGGGAAGTGTTTCCTCGAATAATAACCCGAGACGATCCGGCTGGACCTGAGGCTACATTGCTTACATTCACCCCGGCTACCCTACCGGCCAGCTGATTGGCAATGTTATTCTCTCTGGCTTGGGTGAATTCCTCTCCTCCTACTTCTGTCATAGAATATTGGAGGGCTTTGACATTTCTTTCTATACCTAAAGCGGTTACTACCACCTCATTCAACTCAGAGGCATCTTCAGATAAGCTAACATCAATTGTACTGCGATTGCCAACAGTTTCTTCTACTGCTTCAAACCCAAGAAAGGAGTAAACCAGAACGGTCTGAGGTCCCTCTACATTGAGTTGGTAATTTCCATCCACATCTGTGGCGGTACCTGTGGATGTCCCCTTGATCAGGATAGACACTCCGGGTAATGGCATTCCATCTGAACTGTCAGTAACTTTACCAGTGACAGTTTGCCCCAGGACTCTTCCACTCATAGAAGTAAGAATTGCCATGAGGACAATAAGTAATAGGTTTTTCATAAAAGGTTATTTTGGATAAAACAAATCAGAAAGACCATCTATTCTTTTACACCAATGGTGAAACCACAAAATCACTATCTTTAATTTTAAGAAACTAAGCCCTTTTAACTAAAAACAATACTATTTATAAATGGCACCAAATAATGATGAAAGGTTAAATAATCTTAAATCTCGCAGAAATGTAGAATATAAAAAACAGAAAAAAAAATACTGGCATCCATTTTTCCGATTCTGAATTGAAAATATTTTTTTACAACCGGCGAATCAACCATTAATCCAACCTTATGAATTCAAGCTTCAACTGAATTCATTTAGGTGAAAAAAAACTTTATCACAGCTTTAATAAGTTACTGTTTTTGCATTAAAATTATCGACTAAATTAAAACATACACTTTTTCAAAAAACCTAAAAATTCAATATCAAAAGCAAAAGACCTCTTTACTAATTCCTCCCTTCATAGGAATATTTCTTTGGTATGCTATTATTAAAATAAACTTTCAGCTTGTTTAATGGATAATTTTTAGCAATGTCTCCAATATACCAATATCTTTGTTTTGATATTCTATTCTAGAGTAACAAATTCGAAAATGCAAACAATAGATATAAGCAAAAACCTAAAGGAAATCAAAGACACATTCCTTAATCCGGAATGTCTACTTGTGGCTGTTAGTAAAACAAAACCAATTTCAGCGATTCAAGAAGCCTATGAAGCGGGAATTAGGGATTTTGGCGAAAATAAAGTACAGGAAATTACTGATAAAGCCCCCTCATTACCCGAAGACATCAGGTGGCACATGATCGGGCATTTACAACGAAATAAGGTGAAATATATCGTCCCTTTTATTCATCTGATCCACAGCGTGGATTCTTTTCGCTTGTTGAAACAAATTAACAAAGAAGCTGAAAAAATAAACAAAACGATTCACTGCTTATTGCAAGTCCATATCGCCAAAGAGGGAACCAAATTCGGTTGGAACAAGGAGGAATTAAACGAGTTCCTTTTGGGAGATGAAATTAAAACCATGCATAATATTAGAATCATGGGGCTTATGGGGATGGCTACGAACACAGCAAATAAAGAGATAATTAAGGAGGAGTTCAGAACATTAAAGACACTCTTTGAAGCATTGAAGACACAGTCCTTACCTGAAATTGTGGAAATGAAGGAAATCTCTATGGGCATGAGCGGTGATTATCTGCTCGCACAGCAAGAAGGAAGCACCATGGTCAGGATAGGAAGTGCCATTTTTGGGTCAAGAAATTATAATTAACCATCATGAATTCAAGTAATCTTATTCAAACAGCTGCTGTATTTGGTGCCCTCGCAGTTATTTTCGGTGCTTTTGGAGCACATGCTCTGGAAGAGATGTTGGTGAGTACCGGAAGGTTAGACACTTATGAAACAGCGGTCAGCTATCATTTTTATCATAGTTTAGCCCTGCTAATGGTGGGTATATTAAGCCTGCAGTTTCCGGATAAAAAACGAATAAATTATAGTGCCCTATTTTTTATAGCAGGGATATTAATTTTCTCAGGAAGCCTATACATCCTTTGTTTAAGCCAAGTCACCTGGTTAGGTGCCATCACGCCTCTTGGTGGACTCTCATTTATTATAGGATGGGTAATGTTGCTTCTCAGTTTCGGCAAATAATAATATAAGATTGATTGTATGAAGTTAAAATTTTTAGCAGCTGCTATTGTATGGCTGGCCATTTTTCAAGAAACAGAAGCCCAAGATTTAAGATCTTCGTTTTTAGGATTGGACGAATTAATGGGGGAAAACTCATTTTTTGACAACCACCTTACAGGATTTATGCTATATGACTTAGATAGCCAGGTGGTTCGCTACGAAAAAAACAGTCATATTTATTTTATACCTGCCTCTACCACCAAGTTGTTTACCTTTTTCGGAGCTTTGATGGTGCTTACAGACAGTAGTACTTTTTTGCGGTTTATCCCTGAGGGAAATAAGGCAACGATCTGGGGCGCCGGAGACCCCTCATGGAAATACCCGCCCCTCCCAGTTCCTGCTATTAAAGATTTTTTAGCCAAATACGACACCCTTTATTATTCTGAGAGCAATTGGAAAAACGAGCCTTTTGGTTATGGTTGGCAATGGGATGATTTCACCTATTCCTACGCTGCAGAAATGTCCCCTATCCCCCTTTTCGGAAACTTGGTTAGTGCAAAAAATGTAAATAACAAGCCTGTTTTAAGCCCTGAAATTTTTAGCGTGGGCTATTCAGACAAATCCGTGAAAAATGTACAACGAAATTGGCGTAACAATCAATTTTATTATAACCCAAGAACCTATAATGGCAGGGACAGTAAAGTTCCGTTTATGACCTCAGCGGAAACTTTTGCAGAACTTGCAAGTAAAGAATGGGGCATACCTGTGAAGCTTTCTAATGCCACCCTTCCTCCTGACCATTTTGTATTGAAAGGAATACCTACCAAAAAACTTTATAAAGAGATGTTGCTGGAAAGTGACAATTTCATTGCAGAACAACTGCTTCTTCAAATTTCCGACAAGTTGTTTTTTGAACTGGACAGTGAAAAGGCCATTGAATACATTAAAAAAACGTATCTTTATGACTTACCTGATGACCCTCAATGGGTTGACGGATCCGGGCTATCAAGACACAATCTGTTCACCCCCCGTACCATGGTATCATTGGCTGAGAAAATTTACCGCTTATTTCCAGACGATGAACTATTCAGCCTTTTGCCGACCGGAGGAAGAACAGGGACTTTAAAATTTAACTATTCAGCGTCCAGGCCATATGTAATGGCAAAAACAGGGACCATTAGTAACCACCATAGCTTGGTTGGCTATTTAAAAACCAAAAACAATAAAATCTACGCCTTTGCCTTCATGAACAATAATTACCCCTATAAAGCCACAGTGGTAAGAAAAGAGATGGAAAAGGTGCTGTTATATATTCGCGATAACTTCTAATTGCAACCATGAAAAAACGACATTTTTTACAAAAAATGGGCCTAGGGCTTGGCGCTTTACCGGTTCTAGGTTTCACCCCTACCTCAACAAATTCTTTTGCCCCAAAAAAGGTTTTGCCATCCGCTTTACAAAAAGGAGACTTGGTTGGCTTAATAAGCCCTTCGGCAGCTACTGCAGATTTGATGCAATTTACTTTTGCCAAAGAAGCCATGGAGGCTCTGGGTTTAAAGGTAATTGAAGGAAAATACCTCAAAAGCCGTAGAGGACATTTGGCAGGCACCGATGAAGAAAGAGCAGCAGACCTGAATGAGATGTTCGCCAACAAGTCTGTAAAGGCAATTATCTGCATAAGAGGTGGCTCAGGAGCCGCTAGGATTCTCCCCTTAATTGATTACAAAACAGTTAAAAACAACCCGAAGCCTCTGCTTGGCTACAGTGACATCACAGCACTCCATAATGCCCTTTTTGCCCAAACAGGGCTGATTACTTTTCATGGACCAAATGGCTCGGGAACATGGGGTAAATTTAACGTAAATCAGTTCAAACAAATGTTCTTTGAACAAAATGAAAAACTGGTCTATGAAAATGAAGCAGAAGAAACAGAAGACCTGGTCGTGAAAAAAAATAGAACAAGGACCATCTTCCCTGGCAAGGCGACAGGAGATCTGGTAGGCGGAAATCTTACAGTCCTGACTTCTTTGGCCGGTTCCCCTTACCTTCCTTCCTTCAAAGGAAAAATTCTTTTCCTTGAAGACATTGGAGAAGAACCATACAGAATCGACAGAATGATGAGCACTTTAATGCTTATGGGGGTCTTCAAGGAAATTAAGGGCTTTGTTTTCGGGCAATGTACCGACTGTGATCCAAGCGGCGGATATGGAAACCTTACCTTAGACCAGATATTTGATGATTACTTGCTACCTCATAAAATCCCTGCTTTCCGTGGATCCATGATTGGACATGTCCCCAAGCAGTTTCTATTACCTCATGGAGCCCGAGTAATTATGGATGCAGATCAAGGAACTTTGACTACGGATCAATCCATTTTCGAGACCATTTAACCAAAAGTGGCAAACTGTTTATATGTAATTCTAAGCAAAGGAAAATACCATCTTCCTATTGCCTACCTATTGATACTTTCTGCATGTAATTACAATCAAAAAATGCTTGGAAATAAAAACAACGCTACAAATAAGTCGCCAACAAGAGCAATAAATTACTTGGCCTTGGGAGACAGTTACACTATTGGTGAAGGGGAAACGACACAAAATGCTTACCCTTGGCAAATCGCAAAAATATTAGCCAATGAGGGAATAAAATTTAACACAAAAGTGATTGCCAAAACAGGGTGGACAAGCAGTGAATTACTTCAGGCATTGAGTCAAGAGAAAATCGCTCCCAATTCTTATGACATCGCCAGTATACTTATTGGGGTAAACAACCAATACCGAGGGCAATCAACCGAACAATTCCATGAGGAGCTGATTGAACTGATTGAAACCACTCAAAGTTTCTTAAAGAGTAGTAAAAAACATATAGTGCTTGTTTCTATTCCCGACTGGGGAATTACACGTTTTGGCCAATCCAGTAAAAAACCGCAGGATCAAATTTCAAAAGAAATCAATGCTTTCAATAGAGTGATAATTCAAGAAGCAACAAAATACGGCCTACCATATATAAATATTACAGATAGTTACCGAGAAAATGGAGGTAATGCTGAAAACATGGTGGAAGACGGACTACATCCAAGTAGGTACATCTACAAAGAATGGGCATTCCAGTTAAGTAAAATTTTCAGGGAACTGCAACAACTATAAGTATTCACCTAAAAGCCAACAAAAATATAATCTTCAAAAAAAACGCCTTGTTTCTTTTGAATTGTCACACTACCCAAATTGTTTGGCAATTTATTTTTTCGATTCGAGTCCAAATCATATAGGCGCATGATTTAATTAGATTTTCACTGCATCTTTTGACAAAATTAAATTCAACCAATTACCCTCCAATCAATTCTCCCCCATTAATATGGATAAATTGTCCGGTCACATAACTACTATCTTCACTAGCAAGATACACATAGGCCGGGGCCACTTCGCTTGGCTGTCCAGCGCGTCCAAGAGGAGTATCTTGCCCAAATTGGGATACATCATCAAAAGTAGCTGGAATTAGTGGAGTCCAAATTGGGCCTGGTGCAACACCATTAACCCTAATTTTCTTTTTAGCCAGATTTTGAGAAAGAGAGCGTGTAAAACTTACTATTGCTCCCTTGGTACTTGAATAATCTATCAAATGTTCACTTCCTCTGTAAGCTGTAACTGACGAGGTGTTTATTATGGTATCACCTTCATTCAAATGAGGCAATGCTGCTCTAGTCATATAAAAGAAAGAGTATATGTTTGTTTCAAATGTTTTTTGAAGTTGATCACTATCGATTTCATTCAAGGAATCCTTTGGAAATTGCATCGCAGCATTGCAAATCAAGCTATTCAACCCCCCTAATGAATCAATGCATTGTTGGACAACTTCCTTACAAAAACTTTCTATCCTGATATCTCCTTCTATCAACACACACTTCTTACCTTCTTTTTCGACCAATTTCTGAGTTTCTTTAGCATCAGAAACTTCATTTAAATAAACAATAGCTACATCTGCGCCTTCTCTTGCAAAATGAACGGCAACACTCCTTCCAATACCACTGTCCCCACCAGTTATTAATGCAATTTTATTCTCCAACTTGCCGCTTCCTTTATAATTTTCTCTAATTACCTCAGGAATTGGATTCATTTTGTACTGATCACCAGGTTGGCTAAGAGACTGATCCGGAAATTGCTTCGGTTTATTCATATTTCAATATTATTTTTTAAAAAAACCAATTTAAGTAAGGGAAATATCACTTGAGCACTCAATTAATAAATTATTTAACTCATATGACAACATGAATCCAAAAAGACAGCGCTCTCTTTTTATAGAGCTTACAGTAAGCTTCCTACACATTGGAAAAGTGTTTGGAACAGTCTGAATCCGGCAAATTTCATTTAAAGCAAAAACCAAATTAGGGTTGTTTGAAATGATATTTCTTGAGTCTAAGGAATTGGATTAAAAAAATCATTGAGTTGATACTATTACTAAAATAATTAGCCCAAAAAAATCGCTTTATGCAAAAGGTCTAAAATTTGCAGTATTAACCCCATAATGAAAACGTTAACCAACATAAATTCAATTAAAATGAAACCCAACACCATAATTTCAAATACTGAGGCTAAATTAAAGGATATAAAACAAGCGTATAAAGAATTTATTATCGATAAAAAACACCCTTGTGTAATGGCAAATGCTGTATTCTCTTTAAATAATTTTGAAATGAAATTATTTAAGAAATTTGCTTCAAAAGATACTGCTCTAAAAATGCTCATTGCAATCAAAGCTTATTTGGCTAATATCGATTTTGAAAGCAATAAATTTAAATCTTTTATAGCTGTATTTCCAGAAACTCAAATAAACTCAGAAAAGGAATTTGAACATTTATTGTGGGATCAACTTCAATACATTCATGACATCGATGAACAGCCTTGGGATCCAAATGTAAGCTGTGACCCTGAAAATGCTTCATTTAGCTTTAGCATAGCAGGTCATGCATTTTACGTTGTAGGAATGCATCCTAAGAGCTCTCGATTAGCCAGAAGAACCCCTTACACCACCTTGGTATTCAATTTACATAGCCAATTTGTGAAATTAAGAGCCAATAAATCCTATCATAAAATCCGCGATAAAATAAGGGAACGTGATATCGACTTCCAAGGATCTGTCAACCCTGTCTTAAAAGACTTTGGCGAAAGCAGCGAAGCTGTTCAATATAGCGGGAGACAAATCACCGAAAAATGGCAGTGTCCATTCCATTCGAACAGTTGATTTCAGATTGTTAAAGAATATAATAAGTTGGAAAAGAGGTATTTAAAATAAAAAAACTAATCTAGTTAAGCTAAATGAACACAATTAATAAACAATCCGGAGTAGCTTTTGAATTAAAAAAAGGGCAAAAATTAAAAGTTATCGATCCTCAAGGTGGACAAGTAAGTGACATGGTATTGTTTAATGCAAATGATACTTTAGAAAAAATATCTTCTGGTAAAACATTGGATTTTGAAGAAAACATTCTCATTACTGCTGGTAATTTCCTTTGGAGTAACAGAGGAAATAAAATGATGGAAATTTTAGAAGACACCAATGGCAGAAATGATTTCCTACTAGCCCCGTGCAGTCCAGAAACCTTCAAGATCATGTATAATATTGATGATTATCACCCAAGTTGCTTTGAGAATCTGCATACCTCTTTGGCTCCTTATGGGATTAACCCTGATGATATTCCTACGGCTTTTAATATTTTCATGAATGTACAATTTGACCAAAAAGGGAGATTAAAAGTACTGCCTCCATTAAGTAAAGCGGGAGATTATTTGCTCTTTCAAGCTCAAATGGATCTTATTATTGCACTTACGGCATGCTCTGCTGAAGACAGCAATGGAGGAACATTTAAACCTATCCATTATGAAATCCTTGAAAGCAACCTTTAAGCACCTCTCATAAAAAAGCCTGCCTCCAATCACTCGGGGCAGGCTTTGTAAATTATGGGAAATAAAAACTTTATTTCTTATTTAGGCAACACATTTGAAATCAATGATACCTTCTCAATAGGTTCGCTGGCATTGGAATAAATTCTAACCACGCTGTTTTGTTTACCCATTTTTCCGGCACTATTAAATGAGACTTTGATTTCAGCTGTTTTACCAGGAGCTACCGGCTCCTTTGGCCAGCTGGGCACGGTACAACCACATGTTGCAGCCACGTTTGAGATAATCAACGGTTCGTTTCCTGTGTTGGTGAGTTTAAACACATTTTCCACCTTATCTCCTTGCTTGATATCACCAAAATCTTTGGAATCTGCCTCAAATGTAATGACAGGCCCCTTTACTGCTTTTTCTTGGGCAATTGCAAGTGCTGAGCTTAATACAATTGCCATTACTACTGTTAATAACCTTTTCATATATGTCAAATTTAATTCTTTCTCATTTTTATAAAAAACACTACTATTTAATGAAGAAATTGTTGTGAAAGTTCACCATAAACAATTCTTTTCTGGCACGTGTCATGGCCGTATATAGCCATCTCACGTAATTTTTGTCAATTTGTTCTTCGTTCAAATAACCTTGGTCAACAAAAACCGCATCCCATTGTCCACCTTGAGATTTATGACAAGTAAGCGTATAGGCGTATTTGACTTGCAGAGCGTTTAAATAAGGATCTTTACTCATCGCTTCTCTGATCTTACTTTTTTGTTCCAAATCCTGATAGTCCTCCTCCACCAACTGATAGAGCGCTTTCCACTCTTCCATTCCCAAAGCAGGTTTATTTGAATGTAAGGTATCCAGTATCACCCGTGCCTCAAAAGGGACTTCGTCGGGATAATCTATCAACCTCAATTCTAGCGTAGCAAACCTTAGGCCATAAATTTCCTCAAAAGAACGAATTTTAAGTATCTCTACAAAATCTCCATTGGCCAAAAAACTAACCTTCTCTGATGACTCCATATAGCTATAGTTATTTTTAACAATCATTAACCTTTCACCGGCACTTAACTCGTCTTCGTAATAAAAAATCGCATTTCTGATGTATTTATTGTATTGGACCGCAGCCTTATTGGACCTAGTAATAATCATGGTATTGTCCAGTCCAAATTTATCATAGGCATAACGTAAACCATCTTCCAGCCTCTCCCCGGTCATCCGGTAAAAATCTTTGAATCCTTTGGTGTTAAATGATATACTAGGTTTAGGCTTTTGGACTTCATTTCTAAGGGTAGTGGCATTGGCCAATATTCCTGAATCTTGCTCTTGTCTGGTTACTATAGTAAGTAATGCCTCATTTACATCCAATTTGAAATTTCTTATTAGGTAATTTTTATCTAACCCAGGACTGTCTTCACTTCCAACCGGAGGCAATTGGGCAATATCTCCAATCAATAGCAGCCTGTTTTCCGGATTTTGGAAAACAAAACCTATCAGATCTGCCAAGAGGGATTTCCCTCCCATTCTATCATCGGAAAGCATAGAGGCTTCATCCACAATAAAGACAGATTTTTGGTAATAATTTTTTTGAACAACGAATCCTTCCCCACCATCTACAAGCCCCTGCTTTGCTCTGTAAATTATTTTATGAATAGTAAAACCTGTTTTGTCTGCATAAGCACTCATAACCTTGGCCGCACGCCCGGTGGGAGCTAACATCACAGCCCTTAGGCCCAAAGAAGGCAAAGCTCTGACCAAAGCAGCTAACACAGTAGTTTTACCGGTACCTGCATAGCCTTTGAGAATATAGGTTGCCCCTGTAGGAATTTTTTTATCTAAAAAAGCATCCATGGCATTAAAGAAATACTCCTGGTCAGTCGTAGGGCTGTGGGGGAAATATTTTCTAATCCTTTGGGAAGGCTTTAAACTTGCGTGACTATCTTTATGCATCTATTGCGAAACTAAGATGAAAAACCCGAACATAAAAAAAGACATAATTGATAATTTCGGAAACCGCCTCAGGACGAGGGTTAACGGCATATTGATTCAGGAGAATAAAATTTTAATGGTCAAACATCAAATGGGCGATAATCACTATTTTTGGAACGTACCCGGAGGTGGAATGCAGTATGGTCATGATGCCAAATCGAATTTAAAACGGGAGTTTCTGGAGGAAACCGGATTAGAAATTGAGGTTGGAGCGTATCAATTTCTCCATGAATTTTTATCCCCTCCCTTACACGCTATCGAATTATTCTTTGAAGTTAGCCAAACAAATGGTAAATTAGAGGTTGGAATTGATCCTGAGTTAGAAACCGACAAACAGGTAATTGAGGAGGTTAAATTTCTAAGCATGGAAGAAATAAAAAATATCCCGTCTGATAAAAAACATGCACTATTTGGAAGAATAAATTCTTTGAATGATGTAAGAATATGGAAAGGATATTTTAATTTTGGAAATAAATGCATAAAATAGCATTCTAATACGAACCATCAATTCTTTATAATAATTTAATTACGCTTTAAAGCTATTCAAAATGACATTGAGTAAAATCTTATCGATTGTTTTTCTATTGGGAGCCTTAGGTCTCGGGTACAAGCTTTATCTGGGTGTAGATGAAGTTGTGGAAGAGGAAAAAATTCTCCAAAGGACTGAAGAAAGAATAATTGAGAAACTGGAAATGCTAAGAGATGCCCAAATCGCTTATCAGGCAGCAAATAATGAGTATGCTTCCACCTGGCCGGAACTTAAAAAGTTCATCCAAGAAGGTAATATTTACCTTATTCAAAGAACAGAAACTACCAAGTTGTTAGACTATGGTAAAGAAGAAACTACAGTAACATTGGATACATTGGGAGCTGTAAATGTTCAGGATTCATTATTCAGCACGGATAAATACCCTGATTTTGAACTTGACTTATTAAACGTAGTTCCTGGTTCAGGAGGTAAAACATTTGAGTTCTTTGCAGACAAGATCGAACGTAGCAATAGAGAAATTGCTGTGTTTGAAATCAGAGACCCTGCACCTCGCAACCCTGAAAGAAGAAGAAACAACAATGAGAAAGCACTTAGAGTTGGTTCAAGAACTGATTCTTCGACTTCAGGAAACTGGGAATAAATTTGGATAAGGTAGGATCCCATATTCAAAGTAAATTCATTAGCGATAAATATGATATGCAAGACATATCCTATTTATCGCTTTTCTTATATGAGAAACTTCTAGCCGTTATAGCCCATACGGAGGAGAGTCAAAAAATCACTGCTTCTTTTATCTATTCCTTCCAGGAACAGGAAACGGTAAATCAGATCATAGAAACAGAAGAAATTTTTAATGCCCCCAACTCTGAAGGTAAGCTTTACCTCCATCACCAAAGATTCACCCTTGTCCCCACTCAATTGTTTAATGCCTCTCAATGCTCCAAATACTTGAGCTTTGCAACTGAAGTAAATGAGGCGGAAGACAATATCACTTATACAGGCATTGCCAACAATGGTATCCAAGTGTTAGGCACTGCAGACAAGCAATTATTAGATCAACTAGACAAGAAATTGCCTGAACTGGAAATTGCACATGGGGCATCCCATGTTTTAGATTATTTCCTGAGTCAAAATCAAGACTTCCTAAACCAAGAGTTATTCATACATTCTTCACCTGACTGTATGTATTTGGCGGCTTTTACCGAAGGAAAACTATCACTATTCAACCGGTTTATCATTGCGGACGAAGCCTCATTTCTACGGTATGTATTTACATTTATCCAGCAGATGGCCTTTGACAGAACGCATTGTAAGATTCGTTTTTTTGGCAATCCTGAATGGCTTCACACCAGCAAGGAGGGCATGGATTTATACTTCAAAAACATACACATAATCACCCCTGAGCAAAACGTTTCCTATCTCTCGGGGGCAGAATCCTTTTTAAACACCCATCTTTTAGAGGCTTTCTGGCAACAAAAAATTATTTCATGAAAAAGACAGCACTGTTTCCAGGCTCTTTTGACCCTTATACAAATGGTCATCATGACATTGTCATGAGAGGATTAAACATCTTCGATGAGGTAATTATTAGTATTGGTCACAATACCACTAAAAAAAACAGGTATTTTGACATTGATTTTATGGTAGAGAAAATCAAGAAAACCTACAAGAACATTCCCTCCGTAAAAGTTATTGTTTATGATGAATTAACTTCCTCATTGGCAAAAAAACATGACGCCAAGTATTTGCTTCGTGGTTTGAGAAATACTACTGATTTTGAATATGAGAATACCATCAGTCAAATGAACAGGTATCTCAATGAATCGCTGGAAACAGTCTTTCTAATCACTACCCCAAAATATGCTGCAATCAGCTCTACTATTATCAGGGAAGTGCATAAATACGGTGGCAACGTCAATAAATTCCTTCCTTATAAGGTTTGAGCAATTTTAGGTGTCATTTTTAAAAACCTCTTGTACAAATAACGCATAGAGGGATAAGAATTAATCAATGCAGTTTTTGCTTCATGATGCTGCAGCCATTTAATATCATCGATCCCTTCTTCCACCTGAGGTTTCATCATTGAATCATCGATACTTTTCATTTTGTACCAATAAGTTTTTTTCAAAATACTTTTCTTATTTTGAGTATAGGTATGCCAAGTAATACAAATTGGCTTATTGAGCTTCACTTTTATATTGCATTCTTCCTCAACTTCCCTTACAGCGCATCCTTCCGGTGTTTCCTTCTTTTCAAACTTACCTTTAGGAAGATCCCATTTCCCAAGTCTATGGATAAACAATATCTTGTCTCCCTTAGTAACGACTCCTCCTGCCGCTTTTATTATTAAAAACCTACTTTTTATAAACTTCTTAAGGATTGCTTTCTCTTCAGTAACCAAAGTGATACTGTCCAGGTTTTTAAGCTTTCTGGACCGCAATAAATAAAGCAATTGGACGATTACATCCTTAGAGGGGTTTTTTATCAACACATCGTCATGAAATTCTGCTGACGGCGGTAATTCTTTAGGGTTATCATAAACACATTCAAAGGATTTTTTTGGCAAAAAATTCTTTGACCCAACTAAGTCTAATGGCTTATCGTTGATGAATATTTTCATAAACAGATCTAATTTTTCTAAAATTGCAATTTTTTTCCAGCGTGCACAACCCTGAGTAAATATTAAATGGTTAAATTTATCGCATGGAAATTTATGATCAAAGCACCGCTTCTCAAATTGCAAAAAAGCTACTTGAAATAAAAGCCATCAAACTATCGCCTAAGGATCCGTTTACCTGGGCATCTGGATGGAAATCACCTATCTATTGCGACAACAGACTTTCACTTTCTTTCCCTGAGGTAAGAAAATATATTCAGGAAAAATTAACAAGTGTAGTACGTACGCATTTTTTAAATATTGAAGCCATTGCAGGAGTAGCCACAGCTGGTATTCCTCAAGGTGTGCTTATTGCTGACAAGCTTGATGTACCCTTTATCTATGTGCGGTCTAAAGCCAAAGGCCATGGGATGGAAAACATGATTGAAGGGAAAATCACCCCCGGACAAAAAGTGGTGGTGGTAGAAGACCTTGTTTCAACAGGTGGAAGTTCTCTTAAGGCTGTAAATGACCTTAGAGCAGCAGGATTCGAAGTCTTGGGTATGGTTGCCATTTTCACCTATGGCTTTGAAATATCCGATCAAAATTTCGAAAAAGAAGGTGTAAAACTATACTGCCTAAGCGATTACAGTTCTTTACTACCACAAGCTCTCGAGCAAGGTTATGTTTCTGAAGCCGATATGAATACATTGGCTGACTGGAGAAAAGGACCGGATACTTGGCAGCCTTAAGAAAGAAAATTCTATAAATTATAAAGTCTACCCATAGCCAATCCCTCAGATCAATTGATTTGGAGGATTGGCTTTTATATGGAAATAAATCCCTTGTTATAATTACTTCAAGTTCATTTTTTGTTCCTTTTCCAAGACCCCTAAACCGAAGAGCGCAAAATCATATTTAATAGGATCTGCAGCATCCATCAGCCTTAAATTCTGTGTCAGTTCCATGGCTGTTTGCCAGTCAGTTTGTTTTCGCCGGATGAGGCCAAGCGTACGCCCTATTCTGTCTACATGTAGGTCACAGGGACATACCAATTGAGCCGGAGAGATTTTATCCCATAAGCCAAAATCAACCCCCTTCCCATCCTTTCTCACCATCCACCTTAAAAACATATTGATTCGTTTACAAGCAGACTTTTTCTTAGGACTAGCTATGTGTTTTCTTGTGCGCATAGGGGCCTCTTCTGATTGAAAAAACAAATCATGAAAATTGCTGAGGAGTACCTCCATGGCATCCACATCCTCACTATAGCCATGCGTAAAGGCCTGCTCTAAACTCTTATTTTCCTGATAATACCTTGAAAAAAAATCTATAAAATAAAGGGTATCTATATCATTAAAAGTTCGATGCTTAAATTTCATCAACTGTTTAAGCTCTTTTTCAGAGTGGTTTAAAACAAAATCATAGGGACTATTGCCCATCAAATCCATCAATTCCAAACTCTTATTAATGATGGTTTTACGCTGTCCCCAAGCAAGAACGGCAGCAAAGAATCCTGAAATCTCAATATCTTGCAACTTTGAAAACCGATGCGGAATGGAAATAGGATCGTCTTCAATAAACGAAGGCTGATTAAAAAGCATTACCTTTTCATCCAAAAAATCTTTGAGATTATCCATCAGTTAAAATAACTTTTACTTCTCCTCCTTGGGTGCCGTCAAACCATTTAAGTAATATACCTCCCTCGTCCTTTGAAGCAATATGCCAATCAAAACACTTAATATTCGCTAAACTTATTAAATGATCATCCTCAGGTTTGTAGAGACAAATATCGAAATCCGGGATATTGGCCAATTCGGTAGTATTCCATCTTTCCAGCAGCCATCCCTCAGGCAAAATAATGATCCGTTTCCCAAAGATAAAATCTTCAATAACTGAAGGTATCCCATCATTTCTTCTGAGATGATAACACTCCGGACCGAATATTATTTGTTTATGAAGTTTACCTTCAATTAACTTTGACTCCTCTGTCATTTGAATCCACTCAGATTTATTCTGTATTTTAGTATTGGGACCACCAATTTTCGTCAAAAGAGAAGATAGCCAAGAGAAAAAATAGGTTATACCAATAAATAACAGCCCAAAAGTTGCAAGTACGGGGTAAGTTAGGACGAAAATGGCATTCCAAATAAATTTGAAAAACCTATGGAAGAAAAGTTCAATTGAATTCATTATTTACCAATACAATTTCAAAATTAAGCCAAAATACCCAAACAAGCAAAAATCAAATTTTGCTAAACAATCCCTACTCCCACTAGGATAAAACCTGACATTGTCAACTGATTTGCCTACCTTTGCAGGCTGAAAACACCTAAGCACCATGACCCTAACTGAAGAGATAGCGAAGAGAAAGACTTTTGGAATTATAGCTCACCCTGATGCAGGAAAGACCACCTTAACAGAGAAAATGCTGCTTTTTGGTGGTGCCATTAAAACTGCGGGGGCTGTAAAGTCAAATAAAATTGACACAGCGACCAAGTCCGATTGGATGGAAATTGAAAAACAGAGAGGAATCTCCGTAGCCACTTCCGTTATGGGATTTGAATACAAGGGGCAAAAAATAAACCTACTTGATACCCCCGGACACCAAGATTTTGCTGAAGACACCTACCGTACACTGACAGCAGTTGACTCTGTCATTATGGTTATAGATTGTGTAAAAGGGGTGGAGATTCAAACCGAGAA
Source organism: Cyclobacterium sp. 1_MG-2023 (assembly GCF_030546805.1). Classification (GTDB taxonomy): domain Bacteria; phylum Bacteroidota; class Bacteroidia; order Cytophagales; family Cyclobacteriaceae; genus Cyclobacterium. The sequence goes on from NZ_JAUOPC010000005.1 coordinate 96,878, forward strand.
ATTAATGGAGGTTTGCCGAATGAGGAAAACTCCCGTTATCTGTTTTATCAATAAGCTGGATAGGGAAGGACGAGACCCCTATGACTTACTGGATGAAGTAGAAACCAAATTAAACATACAGGTGAGGCCCCTATCCTGGCCCATTTCCATGGGTAAATCCTTTAAGGGAGTATACAATTTATATGACAAGCAGTTGAACCTGTTTACACCTAGTCAGCGGAAATTAAGTGATGACAGGGTAGTCATTGAAGACTTGAGCTCAGAAGTATTGGATGACCGAATAGGCACCAGCTTAGCAGACCAACTTAGGGAAGATGTAGAATTAATTGATGGAGTTTATCCAGAATTTGATCCCAAAGAGTACCTTGAGGGAAGTGTTGCACCGGTATTTTTTGGATCAGCTGTCAATAACTTTGGGATCAAAGAAATGCTGGACACTTTCATTAAAATAGCCCCCGGTCCCAAAAGTCGCCAAACAGAGGAGAGAGAAGTTGTCCCTACAGAGGATCAATTCAGTGGATTTATTTTCAAAATCCACGCCAATATGGATCCAAAGCACCGAAACCGTATTGCATTTTTAAGGATTTGTTCCGGTAAATTTGCTCGAAACAAGCCTTACAACCATGTAAGAGGCACCAAGCCCCTGCGCTTTTCTAATGTCACCTCCTTTATGGCGCAGGATAAAGAAATAATTGAAGAGGCATTTCCTGGGGATATTGTAGGTTTATATGATACAGGAAATCTAAAAATTGGGGACAGCATCACTGACGGGGAAGACCTCACTTTTAAGGGTATCCCAAGCTTTTCTCCGGAGATTTTCCGAGAAGTGGTTAATAAGGATGCCATGAAAACCAAGCAGCTTGAAAAAGGATTGCAGCAATTGATGGAAGAAGGCGTCGCCCAGCTTTTTACTTTTGAAATAGGTTCAAGAAAGGTTGTCGGAACAGTTGGTCAGCTTCAATTTGAAGTAATAAAATTTAGGTTGAAAAACGAATACAATGCCACAGCTGATTTTGTACCAATGAACTTGTACAAAGCATGCTGGATCACTAGTACTGACAAAAAGAAACTGGATGAATTTACCCGTTCCAAACAAAGGCATATTGCCAAAGACAAAGATGGTAAACTTGTATTCATGGCAGAAAGCAAAGCTTGGCTTCAAATGGTTAAAGACAATTTTCCTGAAATTGAATTTCACTATACATCAGAATTATAAAATCATTAAACCTGATCAAACATGAAAAAGCCATTTAACGTTATATATGAGGACAATCATTTGCTGGTCGTTAACAAGGCTGCAGGTATATTGGTACAAGGAGACAAAACCGGAGACAAGACACTTACTGACTATTGCAAAACCTATATAGCCAATAAGTACAACAAACCCGGCGCAGTGTTTCTACATCCTGTACACCGGCTAGATAGGCCTGTAAGTGGTATTGTGGTTTTTGCAAGAACCTCCAAAGCCTTGGAAAGAATGACTGCTTTATTCAGGAAAAGAGAAGTTCATAAGGTGTATTGGGCAGTGGTTAAGAGAAGACCCAAAGAGGAATCAGGAAAATTAACGCATTGGCTGGTTAAAGATTCAGATAAAAACACCTCCACCGCCTATGACAAAGAGGTACCCAATTCCAAAAGATCTGAATTAACTTATAAGAGCTTGGGAAAGCTAAATGATCATTGGCTATTGGAGCTACGCCCTATTACAGGAAGACCTCATCAATTGCGCGTGCAGCTATCTACTATGAATTGTCCGATTAGGGGTGACATAAAATATGGGTTCTCAAAGCCAAACCCTGATGCAAGTATCAACCTCCATGCCTTCCATTTGGTATTTATTCACCCCATCAAAAAAGAAAAATTATTCTTAAGAGCTGCATTACCGGAAGAGCCGTTTTGGGAGCAGTTTTTGGAGTTCGAAAATATAAAATCAACCGACCGCCACTTAGATAACACATTTAGTGGCTAAATCCTTTTGCGTAATGTTGAAGAAATATTTTTTCATCTGTCTTTTAATTCTCGGGTCAATTTCAGCTTTTGGCCAGGAGGAAGAGGGGGTTTTTTGGGAAATTACCGGACCTGATTCCCCAGCACCCTCTTACCTTTTTGGGACAATTCACCTTATTTGTCAGGAAGATTTTGTAATCAATGATAAGATTTCCGACAAGTTAAAAAAAGCTGACTTCCTTGTATTAGAAATTGACATGGATGACCCTCAACTTCAGGTAGCAATGCAGCAGAATCTTTACAATAAAGAAGGCCAAAAAATCACAGATTTCCTCTCTGTGGAAGCTTACCAAACCATACATACTTTTATAAAAGAAAGGACAGGAATGGACATGGATATGTTAAAAGAAATGCGTCCTATGGTATTGATGTCACTTTTATACAACAACCTCTTGGAATGCGAAACCATGTCCTTAGAGATGGAATTGATGTCATTGGCAAATTCCGGAGACTTAGAAGTGCTTGGCTTGGAAACTGTTGAAGACCAAATGTCACTTTTTGACCATATCCCACTAAGTAATCAGTACGAAAGCTTTTATGCTTATATCAAGGATATTGAAAAAGGACAGGATGAGTTCCGTGAGCTTATCAATGCTTATAAAGAAGAAAATATCATTGACCTGTTACAGATGGTCGCCGAAAGTCCTGAATACAAAGATTACCAAGACGTATTCCTCTATGAAAGAAACAAAAATTGGCTAAAACCCATGACAGGTATAATGAAGGAAGGTCAGGCATTTTTTGCTGTTGGCGCCGGTCATTTAGCAGGACCAAAAGGATTAATCCACCTATTAAAAAGCCAAGGTTTTACGGTAAAAAGAATAGATTTTTAATTCCCTTTCTTAGAAACGGACTTGGTGAAAAAGGCATAAATCCCTACTAAGCTTACGATCAACAGGACTGCAATGAGCACATATTGCCAAACTGAGGATTTGGAAGATAGGGCTTCTTGTATACTCCCGGCCAAAGCCCCAGACGAAAAAGCTAGCAAGGTTCTGGGTAGCATACCTAAAAGCCCAAACCACAACACCCGCTTTATCCCTGTTCTCAGCAAAGCAAATACCAAATTTGAGATGGCAAAAGGGATCACAGGGCTTATTCTAACAAAGAATATTAAACTGCCCATTTGCCCTTTTTTCTCCAATATAAGCTTCTTTGCTTTCGGGTAAGGTTCCAAGAGTAAATCAAGGCTGTCTTTTTCTAAAATTCTGCCTAGAAAATAGCCTACTGCACTTGCGAGCGTATAAGCCAAAACCAAATAGGGAAAAGCCTGCCAGCCAAATACATACCCGGAAATCACAGCAAAGAAAGTAGTAGGAACAAAGGCCAACCCCATTAAGACAGTACCTGAAATGCAATAAATTAAAGCAATTTCTGGCTCAATTATTGGGGCCAAATTTATTTCAGACCAATGCCTATAAATCCAGTTTCCAAGCATTAAAGCACCTATTGAGGGAAGGATGCTTACCCATAGAATGGCTACAAGAACCCAGGGGTTTTGGTTATAGATATTCCTGAAATGCTTGAAAATAGGCGGTTTTTTATTCATCTTTGAACAAAACTAGAAATAATTCTGACTAAAATTTAACCGGACCAAGGCTTAATTAAAAAATTGTCTTGTTTGGTCTATAAAATCTATATAAATCAACCTTATGAAATTTGCTACAAAAGCCATACATGCAGGGATAAAACCGGACATCGGTACAGGGGCAATTATGACCCCAATTTTCCAAACTTCTACATATGTTCAAAAATCACCGGGAGACCACAAAGGTTTTGAATATTCAAGGACACAAAATCCTACCAGACAAGCTTTGGAACAAAATTTGGCTGCATTGGAAAATGGTCAGCATGGTTTGTGCTTTTCTTCCGGTATGGCCGCTATAGATTGCATACTTAAGCTTCTAAAGCCGGGTGACGAGGTTATCAGTACCAACGATCTTTATGGAGGGACTTATAGAATTTTCACCAAAGTATTTTCCAAATATGGAATAAAGTTTCATTTTGTCAACATGGAAAAACCTGAGGAAATTCTTCCCCTTATCAATGAGAATACCAAAATGATATGGGCTGAAACACCTACCAACCCCATGATGAACATTATTGATATCAAGGCCTTAGCAACAGTTGCCAAAAGCAACAACCTTTTATTGGGGGTAGACAATACATTCGCAACGCCATTTTTACAAAGCCCACTGGACCTTGGTGCAGACATTGTGATGCACTCCGTTACAAAATACCTTGCCGGTCATTCAGACGTGGTCATGGGAGCAATTGTAGTAAAAGATCAGAACCTTGCAGATGATTTGGCCTTTATTCAAAATTCCTGTGGAGCTGTTCCAGGGCCACAAGATTGCTTTTTAGTCTTGAGAGGAATCAAAACCCTACACCTTAGGATGGAAAGGCATTGCCAAAATGGAAAAACCATCGCTGCCTATTTAAAAAATCACCCTAAAGTTGAAAAAGTTTTTTGGCCCGGATTTGAAGACCACCCAAATCATACCATCGCAAAAACCCAAATGAAAGATTTTGGAGGCATGCTATCTTTTACCTTGAAGGGCAACAATATTGAAGATGCCATAAAGATCTTGGAGAATTTTAAAATATTCGTATTGGCAGAATCTTTAGGTGGAGTTGAATCACTTTGTGGACACCCTGCCACTATGACTCATGCCAGTATTCCAAAATCTGAAAGGGAAAAAGTAGGTTTATCCGATTCTTTGATCAGGTTAAGCGTAGGAATAGAAGATGCTGAAGACTTAAAAAATGACCTAGCTCAAGCAATGGGAAAACTTTAGTGGAGCATTCTTGTAAATAGCTGCTGACACCTGATTTCAATAGCATTGGTCAATTCCTTGTGATTCTTTTGTAAGAGGGTAAGTACCGGTTGGTATTTTTTACTTACATCTTCCTTCTTACCCAAATGGCTGCCCAAATGCTGGAGAAGAAGTTGATTTTTATACCAAGTATCCATATTTTTGGAAAGGATATCAATTTCTTGGTGAACTACATGTGTAAAAACTGAATTCAAGCCAATAGATAATCTGATTTTTTCCAGAGCAGTAACCTTCTTCAAACCTTTGTAAATATCGCTAATCGTTTGCGCATCTAGTCTCGTCTTTGTCCCAAAATAAAAATAGTCAATCTCTTCATTGATTATCTGATTGATTGCAGTATTAATATTCAAGATTGACATCCCTTGAGAAAACTTATAAATATCTCGGTAAAGGTCTTCCCATTGATGTAAAGGAACAGAAAGTATCAGCTCGTAGACTTCTGTATAAACCCTATCTTTATCTGAGGAAATAAGTTTCTGGTAGTCTGAGTACTGTCCTTTATCTGCCATATGGCTCGTAAATCCCTCTTGAATAAAGCGAATGTGTTTAACTTTACGAAGGTTTTTTTGAAGGGATTTAAAAGGAGAAAATATTTTACCAATCTTTTTTTTCTTATTGAAATGAACCCTTTCCAATAACTGGATATATACACTAAAAAAATCCAAATGGGCCTCCAGCTCGATGGCTTTCTTTGACCTCATTTTCTTTGAAAGTTCCTCAAACAATACCTTCCCGGCATCGTAGTGCTTGTCAAAAACATGTAAAACCAAGGGTAAGGTAGATGCTTCCATCGCTATTCATTTATTTTTACAGTTGTGGCTCCATATCCAAAATTAGTCTTTTGACTGTCTTTAAAGTATTTAATCCCTTGAAGTTGACTTAAATACTTGTGTATGTTTTTTCTTAAAACCCCATTCCCAATACCATGAATAAAAACAATCTCGTCCATTCCCGAAGCAATGGCATCATTGAGATTTGATTCAAATGTTTTCATCTGCAATTGTAACATTTCACTGTTACTCATCAGGTCATGGTCTTTAGTCAATTTATCTATATGTAAATCAATAGAAGCAGGAGGCCTTTTTATCTTTGCCGCAGGATAAACATCTTGTGGACTAGGATTAAGCTCCTTATTCAATTGATTTATATTCAATGTCTTGACAGCATTATCTAACCTAAAAAAATAGGCTTCTTTATTTATTAATGGCGCTTTCCCTTTATTTTTAAAAAATGAGGAAGCTTTTAATTTTATATTCCTTAACTGTACAGGTTGTTGTTTATCAAATCGTTTGTTTAAAAAAACCATCATTACACTGAATGGAGGCCACTGCTCGAAATCAGGAAGCATTTTTTCTCCTAATTTGGTGAAGGACTTTCCTTTCACTACACCGGCGCCCATATTTTTAGTGTTGTTCTGCTGATGTTCGTCAAAGGAATAAAGACAATCCTTGGTGAGGTTATTGATAAGTACCAGGTCATAAACCTGATCATTATAAGGAACATAAGCTACAAACAACCCTTCTTCAGAAACTGCAGGATCACTTTTGGAAAGCGTAGATTGAAATCCTGATGTTTTTTTTGGTTTGGTATCGAAATAAGCCTCTTCAGCCTCATTGATAACCACCACCTCTGATTTGAGGGCAGGGATTCTAAATCCATCCTCAATTTCAATTTCAACCTGGCCACCGGAAGAAAGTTTGGTAATTATACCTTCCTCTTTTCCATGCAACAACCTTACTTTATCCCCTATATTCATGTCTCAAATTTACCAAATAGATTGGGGAAATTCACATTTAATCACTTTTGATTCTAGGAATCCCCTTTAATTTCTATTTCAAGATTCGACAATCGTCTATCACAGCAACCTGATCTCCACCTGTATTCCTCTCCACATTTACTTGATCAAAATCTCCGATGTCTTTAGGTAAATCTCGGTCCTCAACCTCCACATTCCATTATATAACAAGCAAATCAGAAAAAAAAATCATTACCGGTTATAACACAAAGGCAATAAAACAAAAATAAACCCATTTCAAAATAAAATGGGTTTATTTTTACACTTATAATACAATATTTACAATTTTTCCCGGAACTACGATAACTTTTTTAGGCTGCTGTCCTTTTGTCCATTTTTGAATTTGCTCATCTTTTAAAGCAGCTTCTTCAATTTCCTGTTTTGAAAGACTCAAGGAAAGCTCAATTTTAGCTCTCATTTTACCGTTAATAGAAACCGGATATTGATGGCTATCCTCAGTAAGGTATTTCTCCTCAGCTAGGGGAAATTGAGCATGGATAATGGATTCCTCATGACCTAATAGCTCCCACAGTTCTTCTGAAATATGTGGTGCATAGGGAGACAATACTATCAATAGCGGCTCCAACACCTCTTTATTGTTACACTTCAAAGAGGACAGTTCGTTGACGCAAATCATAAAGGAAGAAACGGAAGTATTGAAAGCATGCCTTTCAATGTCCTCCTCCACTTTCTTCATGGTTTTGTGTAAGGATTTTAACGCTTCCTTAGAGGCCGGTTTGTCTGAAACATTCCATTTACCATTTTGATCATGAAACAACCTCCAAAGTTTTTTCAAGAATTTAAAGACACCATCAATCCCATTGGTGTTCCAAGGCTTGAATTGCTCCAAAGGCCCCAAGAACATTTCATACAATCTTAAAGTATCTGCCCCATAACTTTCAATGACATCATCAGGGTTGACTACATTGTATTTGGATTTAGACATTTTCTCCACCTCAGCCCCACAATTGTATTTACCATCTTCCAAAATAAATTCAGCATCTTTCAAATCAGGTCTCCAATTGCGAAATGCCTCTATATCCAACTGATCATTGTAAACAATATTAACATCTACATGCATGGGACTTACCTCATGATCACCAATTAAACCATGGCTCACAAAGGTATTGGTACCTTTTTTACGATAAACAAAGTTTGACCTACCTTGAATCATCCCTTGGTTGATCATTTTTTGGAAAGGCTCTTCTATAGAAACAAAACCTCTATCATATAAAAACTTTGTCCAAAATCTTGAATATAACAAATGTCCTGTAGCATGTTCAGCTCCTCCAATGTATAAGTCGACCGAGCCCCAATAATCTGCAGCAGCTTTGCTTACAAACTCCTCCTTATTTTGGGCATCCATATAACGGAAAAAATACCAACTAGACCCTGCCCATCCCGGCATGGTACTCATTTCTAATGGAAAAGTTCCTTCTGAAGTCTTGTACGTCCAGTCTTTGGCTCTACCAAGTGGCGGGGCTCCATCTTCTGTTGGTAAATATTTATCAACTTCAGGAAGAGGTAATGGCAAATCACTTTCCTTTACCAAATAGGGTAAATCATTTTTGAAATAAACAGGAAGTGGCTCACCCCAATAGCGTTGGCGTGTAAAAATAGCATCCCTCATTTTATATTGGATCTTCCCTTTACCTATTTCATTTTCTTCAAGAAACGCAATGGCTTTGTCCATTGCATCTTGCATTTTTAATCCACTTATGAAGCCGGAATTCATGATGGTACCGCCTTTTCCGGGAAAGGAACCTTCTGACATATCCCCTTCTATCACTTGTCTTTTTTCTAATCCAAAATGGTTGGCGAAATTATAATCACGCTCATCATGAGAGGGCACCGCCATAACTGCACCTGTTCCATAACCCGCCAATACATAATCTGCAATCCAAATCGGAATACTTTCCCCATTAAAAGGATTTTTTGCGTAACTACCGGTAAAAGCACCAGAGATAGTCTTGACATCAGCCATTCTATCCCTTTCAGACCTGTTTTTTGCCTGGGCCACATAACTAAGTGCGTTTTCTTTCTGATCTTCAGTAATTAACTTCCCTACCAATTCATGCTCTGGAGCCAATGCCAGATAGGTCACTCCATATATGGTATCAATCCTTGTGGTAAAGACCTTAATTTTTTCATTTAGACCTTCTACATCAAACACCATTTCTGCGCCCAAGGACCGGCCTATCCAATTCCTTTGCATTTCCTTAACAGGGTCAGGCCAATCCAAATTTTCCAAACCATTTAGCAATCTTTCAGCATAGGCGGTAATCCGCATACTCCATTGCATCATGCGTTTTCTTTCGACGGGATGCCCTCCCCTTTCAGAAAAACCATCCTTGACCTCATCGTTGGAAAGGACCGTCCCCAATGCGGCACACCAGTTGACAGTGGTCTCCGCCAAATAGGTAAGCCTATACCTTAGCAATACCTTTTGCTTTTCCTCTGTTGAATACTTCGCCCAATCCTCAGCACCAAATATTTGAGTATCTTCATCAGAAGCCGCTTTTACCCCTTTGTTACCTTCTTTTTCAAATACGGAAACAAGGTGAGATATTGGCATGGCCTTATCCGCTTCCAAGTCATAATAACTATCAAAAAGCTGCATAAAGATCCACTGCGTCCATCGATAATATTCAGGATCAGAAGTCCTAACTTCCTTACTCCAATCAAAGGCAAAGCCAATGTTTTTAAGTTGTTCGGTATATCTTTTTATGTTTTCTTCCGTCGTTATGGCCGGATGTTGCCCCGTTTGAATCGCATACTGCTCTGCCGGAAGCCCAAAAGAATCATAGCCCATAGGATGCAATACATTGAATCCTTTTAACCTTTTGTAACGTGTTACAATATCAGAGGCAATGTACCCTAATGGATGACCTACGTGAAGTCCTGCCCCTGAAGGATATGGAAACATGTCCAAAGAATAAAACTTGGGTTTATTAGTTTCCGGACTAGCATTGAAAATCCCCGTTTGCTCCCAACGGTCCTGCCATTTTTTTTCAATGGCGCGAAAATTATAATCAGACATTTTCAGTAATTGTAAAATTATTGGTCAATTCAATTCCAAAAGTATAAAAAATATCCCTATTCATTTCGAATATGGATAACTATATGTAAATCACTTTTAATTAAAAAATAATATGGCGAGTAATTCTACCAATTTCTAAATGCTCTGCCTCTTCTTTGGAAAACCCAATTTCTCCAAAATCCGTATGAAAAGTTAATTTCAGCACCGGCACTCAAGGTAAAGTATCCATCATACCGAGCACCGGGCTCGTTTAGTCTTGGGTCACCACTCCCTCTTCTTGCACTGCCCTTCGTACTTCTGATCAACTCTATATTAGGTTCCCCATTTGGGAGTAAGAACCTCTCTTGCCTCACTGAAAGCCGAAGTCTATCAGGGTCTTCTCCGGAAATATAATCTTCTATCAATTGGTCATAAAAGCCTGAAATATCATATGCACTGACATCATCTAAGTAATCAGAAAATGTAAACCTATAATTGCCTTCAATAAATACATCCAAATATAAATTTACTTTATATTTTATTCCTAGCCCCATAGGCATGATCACAACAACGTTATTATATAGCTCATTTTCAGTCCTTAATGGACGCAAAGCCACCCAGTTATCGCTGTAATTAGTATAAGGGTCAATTGTCGAAGCCCCCAAACCTAAAAAGACATATGGATTTAAGAAGGCTCTGTTGATATTGAATTTTTTTACTGGTTTCAAATAGTACTCTATCAATAAGGCAGCCTCAAAATTTTTACTTCGGAAATTTAAATTCCTGGGGATTCTACCACTATTCGGGTCAGCTTGATCATCCTGTCCAGAAATTTTGTAATACCCAATATCTCCTCTGGCTTTCAGATTGGTCCCAAAGGTGTACCTCCCACTAAAACCTGCGTAATAATCCGGATGGATCCCTTCCTTGTATTGCCATAGTGCATACAGGTCCCCAAAGTACTGTGAAGGTCCGCCTTGAACAGAAAAAGACCATAATTCCTCACGTCTATACTTGTTAAACCCTTGACCGAATGTTTGTAATAAAATACACGTTAAAAAAAATGTTATAAAAAATAGTTTCTTGCTCATCTTACGCTAAACCTAATCCCTCGCCATTAACCTATTGGCTATAAACCCCCTAAAGATAATATAGAAAGCAAGAATAAAAAAATTACTTTGTCGCAATTTTATCCAGACCTGAGCGGATGTGTAAATCTCGCTGAGGGAAAGGAATTTCAACATTTTCTTCCGCAAACTTTTTAAAAATGGCATAGTACAACTGACTCTTCAAGACATTGGGTTTGTTGGTGTACTCAGTTGTCCAAACCCTCAGATTAAAATCAATACTACTATCATTGTATTTATCAAAGAGCACATCAGGCTCGGGCTTCATGAGTACACCAGGATACTCTTTCACCACTTCCAATAATATTCGCTTTATCTTATCAGGGTCTTCCTTATAGGATACGCCAACAGGAATATTAAAACGGATATTGCTGTCATTGTGTGACCAATTGATAACTGAATTGTCAATAAATTGGCTATTTGGAACAATGATAGAAATATTGTCATTGGTGAGAATTGTGGTGGATCTGGCAGAAATTTTCTCCACATCCCCATAAACTTCATCCACCTCTATTCTGTCACCAACCTTAATTGGTCTTTCCAAAAGAATGATCAAACCACTAATGAAATTATTGGTGATATTTTGAAGACCAAAACCAATCCCCACACCTATGGCCCCAGCCAAAATACCTAATGCACTCAGGTCTACATTGCTGTTTTGTAAAATAGTAATTAATCCAATAATAATCAGCAGATACTTAAAAAAGGCAGCTATGGATTGACGGATCCCTAATTCAATTTTATATCTGGCTAAAATTTTATTGGCAAGAAACCTTCTTGCCAACTCGGAGACAATAAATACCAATACAATGGATATGGTAAGCCCTAAAAACAAACCAATGGTCAACTCAGTTTTACCTACCATCAGTAACTTGATATCGAGAAATTCGTTTAATTTATCAAATAAGGTGGCAAAATCTCCATTCCTTATATTTTGTAATAATTCTTTCATTTAGTTTGTCCTTAATCCACGAATTAAACCCTAGTAAGCTATTGAAAATAAAAAAGAAATGCTTTCAACACCCCCTTAACTAACACACTTATAAGCAAATAGTTAAACAATTTATAAGATAATACATTTAACCATTAAATTTTCTATTCTATTCCATTAAAAGCCCACATTTTAGGTACATTTGTTGCTAATTTCATGCCATGAGTAAACAAAACGAAGAACTCGAACATAGACTTAAACTCAGAAACATCAAACATTCTGATTTTAATGACATAAGGGAAATAATGCTTTCCACTTACAAGACAGAGGCCATGTCTTGGACCAAGGAAGAATTTAAAAACCAACTTAATGCTTTCCCTGAAGGCCAAATCTGCTTGGAAGACAATGGAAAGGTCGTAGCTGTGGCGCTTAGTATCATTGTTGACTATGCTAAATATGGCGACAATCACTCCTACGAGCAGATCATTGGCTATGGCAAGTTTGACACCCATGATGAGATGGGGGACACGCTCTATGGCACCGATGTTTTTGTAGACAAAGAATACAGGGGCTTGCGTCTGGGGCGAAGGCTTTATGATGCGCGAAAAGAGCTATGCGAAAATCTAAACCTTAGGTCAATAATTGCAGGTGGAAGAATTCCCGGGTACAGTAAGTTTGCTGACCAAATGTCTCCACGCAAATACATAGAGTTGGTGAAAAACAAAGAAATATTTGACCCGGTACTTTCCTTTCAGCTTGCCAATGAATTTCACGTAAGAAAAGTGATCACTAAATACCTACCCGAAGACACAGATTCTAGGGCATATGCCACACTTCTTGAGTGGATCAATATCTACTATGAAAAAGAAGAAAAGCTAATAGGGAATAAAAAAACCATTGTCAGACTTGGGCTGGTGCAATGGAAAATGAGGCGATTCAATGATGTAGACGACTTGATGCAGCAAGTAGAGTTTTTTGTTGACACAGTATCTGATTACCAATCAGACTTTTGCTTATTTCCGGAGTTCTTTAATGCTCCACTCTTGGCAGGTTTTAACAAGATGGACGCCTCGGAAGCCATCCGGAATTTGGCAGATTACACAGAAGAGATCATTAACCGCATGCGAGATCTTGCCTTGTCTTACAATGTTAACATCATAGCAGGAAGTATGCCTGAATATGATGGCAAGAAACTTCGCAATGTGAGTTATTTGTGCAGAAGGGATGGCACCATGGACAAGCAATACAAGCTCCATATCACTCCGGACGAACAATCCTATTGGGGACTACAGGGAGGAAATGGCATAAGCGTTTTTGACACCGATGCCGGAAAGGTGGGAATACTCATCTGTTATGATGTAGAATTCCCGGAGTTAGGACGTATTTTGGCTGAAAAAGAAATGGACATACTTTTTGTTCCCTTTTGGACAGATACAAAAAATGCCTACTTAAGGGTAAGCACCTGTGCCAAGGCCAGGGCCATCGAAAATGAATGCTATGTTGCCATCACAGGTTCCGTTGGAAATCTCCCTCGGGTAGAAAATATGGACATTCAACATTCCCAAGCAGCCATATATTCACCCTCTGATTTTTCTTTCCCACACGATGCAATCATTGGTGAAGCCTCCCTGAATACAGAAACTACTATTGTGGCAGACGTAGACCTGGCTTTATTAACCAAATTACGAAAAACAGGAAGTGTTCGAAATCTTGAACAACGCAGGCTAGACCTTTACTCAATACAATGGAAAAAAAATAGGCAATGAATCACTTCAATATAATAAATAAAGAGGTCCTTTCTAAAGCTAAAAATATTAAGCTTATTGTAACAGACCTAGATGGTGTGTTAACAGATGGAGGAATAGTCTTGGATGACAATGGAATGGAATACAAGAGGTTTCAGGTAAAGGATGGGCAAATTATCCGTTTCCTCCGTGAGTCCGGCATTAAAACAGGTGTCATTACCGGTAGAGATGTACCCGTATCAAAATTCCGTTGTGAACAAATGGGCGTAGATTTTCACCTGCATGGTGTAAATGACAAATGGCCTACATTAAAATCCGTTATTACAAATATGGATATAAAGGCCAGTCAAGTTGCGTATATAGGAGATGATATAATCGACTTGGAATTATTAACTAATGCCGGATTTTCTGCTGCTCCGGCAGATGCCATCTTCTATATCAAGGATAAGGTGGATTATGTTACTTTAAAGAAGGGGGGAGAAGGAGCCTTTAGAGAATTGGCAGATTTAATACTGTATGCCAATGAAAACCTTCCTTCTAACCCAAATACAACCGATAATTAATTGACCAAATAACAAGCTTAAAGATGAATATTAGCCAGCATACGATGACCATCAACAAAAATTTAAATCTAGGTGGAAATCAACCTGTATTATTTTCCGGCCCCTGCGCCGTCGAAAGTCCGGAAATATGTCTGGAAATAGGCACCAAAATAAAAGCCCTATCTGAAAAACATGGCTTTGGTTATGTTTTTAAGGCTTCCTTTGACAAAGCCAACCGAACTTCGACAGATTCATTTCGAGGCATTGGATTTGAAAAATCTTTACAAGTATTGGAAATGGTAGGTAAAACCCTTGATGTTCCTTTGGTTACCGACATTCATGAAAGTTATCAAGTGGAAGCGGTAGCTGAAGTAGTAGATGTATTGCAAATCCCTGCATTTCTTTGTAGGCAAACAGATCTACTAATTGCTGCCGGGAAAACCGGAAAAGCCATTAAAATTAAACGCGGCCAATTTATGGCTCCTGAAGACATGCAATATGCAGTGGATAAAATACGTGCTACAGGTAACGACAATGTGGCCCTCACTGAAAGAGGATTTTCTTTAGGATACCATAACCTTGTAGTAGACATGCGTGCCCTACCCATCATGCGTCAGTTTGCTCCTGTAGTTTTTGATGTCACCCACAGTGTTCAGCAGCCCGGAGCAAATAAAGGCAGCAGTGGCGGACAAAGACAGATGTCACCCTATCTTGCAAGAGCAGCAGCTGCTGCAGGTGTGGACGGCTTTTTTATAGAAACACATCCCAATCCTGAAGTTGCCCTAAGTGACGGCCCAAATATGGTCCCTTTAGACCAAATGGATGAATTTCTCGCCATGCTTAAAAATGCATGGATAATAGGAAATCAGTATAAAAACTATTCCTTGCTATGATGAAGGCTAAGTGGTTGTACTTTTTACTTTGGTTTGGGCAATTGTTTTGCTTTGGCACTAGTATCTTTGCTCAAAACCAACCGGTAAGTGACCAAATTAGAACACTTATTGAGGGAGACAGCACCTACTTTAACATTGCATTTGATCAATACCCTTTACACGCGAGAACGGAGCTAATAACATTTTATACGGAAAGGGCCTTTCAACCGGGATGGTCAAAAGATGAGCAGTTGACTTGCAATGCCATGGAACTCCGCTACCTTATTCAAAATGCCTCTTATGATGGCTTGCTCCCTGAAGATTACCACCTTGATGGGTTAAATACATTTTTTGAAAAATATTTTTCAGGAATACCCTTGACTCCATTAGACTTGGCCAAGGTAGATTTTCTGCTTAGTGATGCCTTTATCCTATATGCCAACCATATTTTTGGAGGGAAAGTCCATCCTGAACACCTGCATAGCACTTGGGAAATCCTGCAAAAAGGGAAAGAGCCCAAAGTATTGGAAAATCTTTATTTGGCAGTGTCGGAGAATAACGTGAAAAAACAACTTTTCAGCCTGCAGCCAAAATTTGCAATTTACCTTCGCATGAGGCAATCTATGAAAAAATACTTGGAGCTAGAACAAATTGACTCAGGAAATAATTGGGAGAAGATTTCGGTAAACGAATCAATTGAGCTGCTTCAAGAAAGTGAAGAAATAAACACCATACGAAAAAGGCTGCAGTTCTGGAAAGACCTAAAGCCTTATTCCATGCAACCCGGAACCGAAAATACCTATGACTCCGTTTTGTATCAAGGCGTAAAAAACTTCCAAGAAAGAAATGGGCTACATCCCGACGGCGTGCTAGGAAAGGCTACCATTGAAGCATTAAACAAGTCCCCTCAGGATCTAATCAAACAGGTAAGTGTAAATATGGAAAGGCTAAGGTGGCTTCCCGACACAACGCTACAGGAATTTATTTTGGTCAATATTGCCAACTACGCTTTAGATTATATCAACAAGAAGGACACCGTGCTTCATTCCAATGCCATTGTAGGAAAAACCTACAGAAAGACCCCTGTTTTCAATGGGGCAATGAGCTATTTGGTATTTAGCCCCACCTGGACCGTCCCTCCTACTATCTTAAAAAATGATGTAATTCCTGCTGTTAAAAAGAACCAGAATTACCTTCAGTCAAAAAACATGCGCATTCTTGACTTTTCAGGAAATGAAATCTCCCCTTCTTCAATCAATTGGAGCAAAGTAAATGGGGATAATTTTAAATACATGGTGAGACAAGATCCTGGCCCATCCAATGCTCTAGGAAGGGTGAAATTCATGTTTCCCAATAAACACAATGTTTATATTCATGACACCCCTTCAAGGTCACAATTTTCCAAAGAAGACAGGGCTTTAAGTTCAGGTTGTATTCGTATAGAACATCCCGTAGACCTGGCCAAATTATTACTTTCAGACCAAGAAAAATGGACAGATGAATTAATAAAAGAAGCACTTGCAGACAGTAAGGAGCGGTCAGTTAGCCTTACGAGAAAAATACCCGTTATTATACTCTATTTAACCTTGTGGACAGATAGCAGAAAAAAAGAGCAAGTCAGAAAAGACATCTATGATAGAGACAATGAACTCTATAAATTGATGCAAAAACCTATATAAACCACAGCTCGATTTAAATTGTCTTTAAAATGGCTACGTTGTTGTCTCAGCGAACCCTTTATGTGGCTTGCTGAGCTAGGAAAAGGTGAAGCAGTCTCGTCTGGGATCTCCAATGCTTCTTCTACTCAAATCCCTCCTTAAGCCAACCGATGACAGATTTTAAAAACCAGAGATAAGGCGCCAATGGAATTAGGGAAAAGCCGGTTTCACTATTGCGCTTACTGAAAGCTAATGCCCTAAAAAGCCAATGCATTAATACCCTGTCCTTCATCGGCTTACCCGAGGCTACAAAGATTGCATCCACCGGAATGCTGCATTGAATACTGTCATTTCGGAAATGTCAGGTCTCGGAATGACGATTTTTTTATAGTGAATATTAGCTTAAATCCTTCCCTTTTATATAAACAGATTGACTCCTATATTGAGGTTCACTTGCGTGGACAAACAAGCAGCTTTTTTCTTTGATCAAATCAATAATGGCTTCAAAATTATCTGAGGGCAAAGCCGGACATCCTAAACTTCTACCTAGCCTTCCATGACGTTTAACAAATGATTTTTCAGCATAAGCTGCTGCGTGCATTACAATGGCTCGTGCCCTGGCATTGTCATTAATCCCCTCTTCCATTCCATCTAGACGCAAAGATTTCCCATGCTTACCAAAATAGGTCTCTCCTGTCAGGTAAAACCCCAGACTACTCATATAGCTTTCCGGCACATTGGAGAACTTGCTCGCATGCAATTCGCCTGAATTCCTACCATGAGCCACAAGAGAAGCATATTCCAAGTCTTGATTGTCAACATCAATTACCCATAGCCTTTGATCAGATGAGGGCAAATCAAAATCAACTATTGTCAATGGCCTACCTTCTTCAATCAAGCCATCGTCTATCATTTTCAAATAACCTTTATAGGCCATGGACAAAACTTCCTTTTTTAGCAATGGGTGTTTCTGCCGGATATTGTCCCATAGACCATCTACGCTATAACTCCTTGCCTTAACTTCATCTTTTTCTAATGGATCTAAATTGACAAAACCGGAAGGTTTCATCTCGAACGAAAAGACAGGAAATACTACTAAAATTGTAAAAGCAATTATTTTCATCATAAGCAAACGCAAACATGTAAAGGCTAGTCCAAAGGGATAAACCACAATAAACCACAGCAATATAAGTCAATTTGACACCCAATTAATTCCCGAATAGTAAAAAAATCATGAAACATTTCGGATAGACTTGGTACAGAAGTTGAATAAAGCCATTCAAAAACAAATGAAATCAATTAATTTTGAGGGTTTTTAAACACTAATTTTATCAAGAGAATTAAAAAATCTTATAAAAATCCGCACAATCAAAGGCCTCTATGGGGAGATTTAAATTGCGAATCTATATTAATGTCCGGTCACTCTTTGACCTTTATTTGATTAATTTTGAACCGATTTGGTCTAATAATTTGTTCTTTCGGTTGAAAAAGGTGAAATGGCCTAAAAACATATTATAAGCCATTTAAAAAAAGCTTGAAACATTGCGATTTCTCCATCTTCAAGGGTTTAGAAACTTAAAAAAAACAATATTACAGGTATCCTGTTAATTAATTTATGAAAATAGCCATCTATAGAAAGGAACACTTTAATGCTGCCCATAGGCTTCACAACCCAAAGTGGTCAGCAGAAAAAAATGATGCAGTTTTCGGAAAATGTAACAATCCAAGTTACCATGGCCACAATTATGACTTGGAAGTAAAGCTTACAGGTCCAATCGATCCTGAAACAGGCTATGTCTATGACATGAAGCTATTGAAGGATGTAATTAAAGAAAATGTTACGAAAAAGTTTGATCACAAAAATTTAAATTTAGATGTCGATGAATTCAAGAACCTTAATCCAACTGCAGAAAACATTGCTGTGGTTATTTGGAATATTTTGAGAGAGAAAATTGAATTAAAATACGACTTAACAATTCGATTATATGAAACAGAAAGAAACTTTGTTGAATTCAGCGGGGATTGATCTCAATCAAGCCATTGACGACATAGGAGATGATCATATTTCTTCTTCCCATGAAACTCCATTGCGGGAAGATGCTTTTGAAATGGACGATGATCTGAAAATGGAATTGATTGAAAAACATTTTAAAGAAATCATGAATATTCTTGGCTTGGACCTGAAGGACGATAGTTTGAAAGGTACCCCAAAAAGAGTAGCGAAAATGTTTGTGAAAGAAGTTTTTTCAGGGCTGGATCCAAAAAACAAACCAGAGGTTAAATTATTTGCGAACAAATACAAGTACAATGAAATGCTGGTTGAGAAAGACATCACCTTTTTCTCCCACTGTGAACACCATTTTGTACCTATTTACGGAAAAGCACATGTTGCCTATATCTCCAATGGCAATGTAATCGGATTGTCTAAAATCAATAGAATTGTTCAATATTTTGCTAAAAGGCCTCAGGTTCAAGAGAGACTTACCGTGCAAATTGGTAATGAGCTAAAAAATGCCTTAGGGACAGATGATGTAGCTGTAATAATGGACGCAGACCATATGTGCGTTTCTAGTAGAGGCGTAAGCGATACTAGCAGCAGTACTGTCACCTCTTTTTATAGTGGTCAATTTGAACATAACAATCAAAAAAGAAATGAATTTCTCAAGTACATTTCTCTTTCAAGGTAAACGTTCGTTTACTTTTTAAAGCACTGCATTTAAAGCTGTTATTTCTAAGAAATAGCAGCTTTTTTTATACCCTTCCCCTTATATCCAAAAAAATATTAAACAATTTGGCTGCGAATTAATTCTACTTAGTAAACATTGCTTGTGTATATGAAGGGAAAGAATATCGTAATCATTGGTGGAAATAGTGGAATTGGTAAAAATGTAGCTGAAAACCTCAATCGAATTGGTGCCGAGGTATATACCTATTCAAGGTCATTATCAG
Source organism: Cyclobacterium sp. 1_MG-2023 (assembly GCF_030546805.1). GTDB lineage: Bacteria > Bacteroidota > Bacteroidia > Cytophagales > Cyclobacteriaceae > Cyclobacterium. Next base: position 116,360 of record NZ_JAUOPC010000005.1, read on the forward strand.
GAGACCAACACTTGGATGTCGTAGAGGATATTGAAGCAATCCCCAATTTGCCTGAAACAATTCACGGAGTTGTCTATTGCCCCGGAACAATCAACTTAAAGCCTTTTAAAAGACTAACCATTGATGACTTCAGGCAGGACTTGGAGGTCAATTACCTCGGAGCTGTAAGAACGCTCCAGCTTTTGGAGAATTCATTAAAAAGATCGAAAGCGGCCTCTGTTGTTCTATATAGTAGCATTGCAGTACAAACCGGCTTGGGTTTTCATAGCTCTATTGCCGGAGCCAAAGGTGCCATAGAAGGACTCACTCGGTCTCTCGCAGCCGAATGGGCAAGTTATGGTATCCGTGTCAATGCCATTGCACCATCACTTACAGACACCCCTCTGGCTAAAGCTTTGCTTTCTACGGACGACAAAAGAAATGCTGCTGAAAAAAGACATCCTCTTGGACGGGTAGGAAAAGCAACTGACATTGCAGCCTCCACTGAATTTTTACTTTCCGACCAATCATCATGGATTACCGGACAGGTAATTAAGGTTGATGGGGGCATTTCGGCAATAAAATAATTGCCCCAAACAACGGGGAAAATAGAGCAGATAGGCAAGGATTGCCTGGGTATTTTAAACAGCTAAGTAATGAGGACTCCACCGGAATCATATCTAATTTTTAAAGCAGAACTAAAAAAAGCCAAGCTTGAAAAAGAGCAATTGAAGCGAGAATACGAAAACAAATTCATGAAGATCAACCAAGAATTATCCCGATTGAAAGAGCAAATTTCCGTACAGCAAGATCTTATGAAAACAACCATAAATTATGCAGTAAAGCTTGAAGATGACTTGGAGAATTTCAAACAGTTTGTGGAAGAGGAGAAAAACAAAAGAAAAAGCTCTTTTCATTAATCAATTATTTACTTTACCTATCGAACAGGTTTTGGATAAGAAAAAGAATGATTATGACTGATACCTTGAATAAGCAAACGTTGCAAAATTTTGAAATTGCTTTTGAAGAAGAATATGCAAAGGTGGAAACCAATAATTCAAAAGGGATAATCATTTGCACCTTATTGGTAGATTATGTACCTATTACTAACTTTAAAGCCATTTTTCACAAAATCACCAATATTGTAAAAAAAGGCAACTACAACAAATTCATCTTCGATAAAAGAGCTTTAAGGGCTTTTCACCAACCAAGTATGGAATGGTATTTTTTAGATTGGAAGAAGGAAGTTTTTTCTTATGGAATCAAAACGCATAGGAAAATTTTACCAAAGGAAGCATGGTTTGTAAAACTGGTCATGATAGCCAAAAAACAAATCGCACTGGAAAATCCCGGCAATATTATTCGGGACCTTGATATAAAATATTGTGACAGCATAGAAGAAGCCATAGCCGAATAATGAAACGATTTACCAAAGACAATTTAATCAACAAAGGCAAAGCATTTAATAGAAATTTCGTGAATTGCCTGAGTGGGTACAAAAGCCTAAACCTTATTGGGAGTATAAATACTGAAAACGCTAAAACCAATTTGGCCCCTTTTAGTCAAGTTTTTCATATTGGAGCCAACCCTCCTACCGTTGGTATTTTATTTCGCCCCCATTCCGTGGAAAGGCATACCTTGGAAAACATTCTTCAAAATGGATGTTTCACACTAAACCATGTAACTGAAAACTTTTATAAAGAGGCACATCGATGCAGTGCTAGATGGGAACAATCAGAATTTGAAGCTACAGGACTGGAGGAAGAATACCTGAATGACTTCAAAGCTCCTTTTGTAAAATTAAGTCCTTTGAAAATTGCTTGTGTCCTAAAAGATAAAATCACCTTGGCTGTAAATGAAACAGTCTTAATCATTGCTAGCATAGAAGAGGTATGGGTGGCAGCCAATGCTGTTGAAGAAGATGGGTTTATTGCATTAGATAAGGTTGGGAGCATTACTGTCTCGGGCTTAGACAGCTACCACAGCACAAGCAAATTGGAAAGGTTACCCTATGCTAAACCCTCTCCAAAAACTGAATAGACCAAAGCTTCTTTATTCTTAATGGAATATTGACCAATTCCTAAACATTAATAAGCCGAAGCGGAACAAAAACTCATCTTAATTAGAAACACATTCCACCCACATTGATCAATGTAGGTGGAATGCGTTTCTTACAAGATAGGGCTATCGGACAGAATAAGATTGTGCAAAGGAGCGGCCTCCCGGTGTTAGACCTTCCACCCTTAACTGCCCACTAAATTCTTCTAAAAACTCCCCTACTTTTTCCGGGTCTTTTGCCGGCTGGTCATTGATATCAGTAATGATAAATCCATTTCCAAATCCAAGATCATTAAGATAGCCCCTGGTCATGGAAGATATTTTTACTCCATAGGGTATACCATACCGATCCATTTCGATCGCATTGATGGTTTCAAGTTTCGCCCCCAATAAGGCTGAAGCATAAAAAGACCTTTTAATTACTCCTGTTCCACCCAAGAGGTTCTGGAGGGTCAATTGAACAGTATTTAGTTTTCCTCTTCTTTGATAAGTAATATTGATTTTGTCACCCGGATAGTAATAAGACAAGGCCTCCTCAAAACTTCCTTTTCCGGAAATTTCAGTTCCATCAATTTTCACAATCACATCATTGACTTCCATTCCTGATTTTTCTGCCGCTCCATTTCTTATGACATGTGAAACAATGACACCATCTAAAGACTGTAGATTCATTTCCTCAGCCAAGTCAAGAGAAATCTCTTTAATTTCAATTCCCGGAATAGCTTTTTGAACTTCGCCATATCGAATGAGATCATTGGCAATTTTTGTAGCGATATCAACAGGAACAGCAAAACCGTACCCGGTATAGGATCCTGTTCTACTCAAAATAGCTGTATTGATTCCCACCAACTCCCCATTTACATTCACTAAGGCTCCTCCTGAGTTTCCTGGATTAATTGGAGCATCTGTTTGGATAAATGATTCCAAAGGAAACTCACCACCCATGATGTTAATCTGCCTTTCCTTTGCAGAAACGATTCCTGCGGTCACTGTGGAAGTAAGGTTAAAAGGGTTGCCCACTGCTAAAACCCACTCCCCTATCTTCAATTCCTTACTACTCCCAATTTCTATGGCCGGCAGATCATCCGCTTCAATTTTCAAAACTGCAATATCCGTATTTGCATCTGACCCTATTAAACTGGCTTTATACGTTCTTTTCTTATGAATCACTTCAATGGTCTCTGCTTCTTCTATGACATGGTTGTTGGTAATGATATAACCATCTTCAGAAAAAATCACACCAGAACCGGTACTAACTGTCTGTTGGGCCATTCCTTGTCCGAAGAAATAATCAAATATACTATACCTTCGAGAATCAGTCCCGGAAAAGTTTTTAATAAATACCACAGAGTTGGTACTGTTTTCAGAAGCTTTCACAAAAGAATCCGGCACCGGACTCATCAGATTTTGGTTTGCTTCTTCAGATGGAGACAGATGACGCACTTGGGACATCGGAATTTCTTCGGACTTGCTGAATTGCGCAGGGTTATTTAAAGACAATTCTTCGCTCAAATACTGTTGAAACACCCAAGATCCAATAATCCCACCCACAAATGCAACGAGAACTAAACCAATATTTTTTAACATAACTAAAGACTTTGAATATTTAATTAAATACGGCCATTTGTTAAATCAAGCCAATTTATTTAACATTTTTTAAACTTTCTTATGACAAAAAATCACAATATAAATTCATTTCCAATTTTGTGCCAAAAAAACATATGGTTTAAAAAGTTTGAAAAAAACGGGAATACTGGTTTTACCTTGTAAATTTGTCAGTAGAAAATAACGTATAATGCCAAGTTGGGCATTGTGCTTTTTTTGAAAGTAAAAAAATTCCATGTCTACAATGAAACGTGTGGCCATCTTAGGCTCAACAGGTAGTATAGGTACACAAGCTTTAGATGTGATTCAGCAGCATTCTGACAAATTTGAAGTTGAGGTCCTTACGGCTTTTAATAATAAAGACTTACTAATCAAACAGGCGTTAGCCTTTCAACCAAATGTTGTAGTCATTGGCAATGAGAGCCATTACCTTGAAGTTAAAGAAGCTTTGAGTAAACAACCGATCAAGGTTTATGCAGGAGATAATGCCCTGGCCTCAGTAGTAGAAATGGATACTATTGATATTGTGCTTACTGCTTTGGTGGGCTATGCAGGGCTTATTCCCACCATCAAAGCGATAGAAGCAGGCAAACCCATTGCCTTAGCAAATAAGGAGACTTTGGTAGTGGCGGGCGACCTTATTACCAAGTTAGCCAAAAAGAAAGCTGTAAATATATACCCGGTAGATTCAGAACATTCTGCAATCTTTCAATGTTTGGTTGGTGAATTTCACAACCCCATCGAAAAGATTATACTTACGGCTTCTGGAGGTCCCTTCCGAGGCAGAGACAGGGAATATTTAAAAAATGTAACCAAAGAACAGGCGCTCAAACATCCCAATTGGGACATGGGTGCCAAAATCACGATAGACTCAGCTTCATTGATGAACAAGGGACTTGAAGTGATCGAGGCAAAATGGCTTTTCGGATTGGATGCTAGCCAGGTTGAAGTAGTTGTTCACCCTCAGTCAATTGTACATTCATTGGTTCAATTTGAAGACGGTTCGATCAAAGCACAACTTGGATTGCCCGACATGCGTATTCCTATTCAGTTTGCCTTGTCATATCCTGATAGAGTAAAATCAAATTTTGAAAGGTTTGATTTCATGGACTACCCGAACCTTCAGTTTGAGAAACCGGATCGAAAAACGTTTAAAAACTTGGACTTGGCTTTCACTGCACTGGAAAAAGCAGGAAATGCTGCTTGTTCACTTAATGCTGCCAATGAAATCGCTGTGGCTGCATTTTTGCAGGATAAAGTCAAATTTCTTGAAATGTCAGACTTGATTGAACAGAGTATGGAAAAAATTAGTTTTATTAAAGACCCAAGTTTGGAAGACTTAATTGCTACAGACAAGGAAACAAGAATAATTTCAGAAGAATTAATTAGTAGAAAATAAAGAATGGATACATTAATAATGGTAGCGCAATTGCTACTCGGATTGTCGATATTGGTCGGCTTACACGAATTGGGACACCTACTGGCAGCTAAAATGTTTGGCATGCGTGTCGAAAAGTTCTCTATTGGATTCCCTCCAAAAATAATTGGTTTTCAATGGAAAGAAACAGAATATTCCATAGGAGCAATCCCTCTAGGTGGATTTGTTAAAATATCTGGAATGGTAGATGAATCCCTTGATTCAGAGCAACTATCTGATGAACCTCAACCTTGGGAGTTTAGATCCAAACCTGCATGGCAGAGATTAATTGTGATGCTTGGTGGTATCATTGTAAACGTAGTCACTGGAATTATCATATTCGTATTTTTGGTATACAGTAAAGGTGAGACCTATTTCTCAAGAGACCAAGTAATTGAACATGGGATTGTCGCCTATGATATTGGTCAACAAATAGGCTTACAGGATGGAGATAAAATACTAGACATCAATGGAGTTCCTTATGAATCATTGAATGATCTAAGCAGTGGCAATGCCTTGTTAAGCTCAGACGGCTATTATACAGTAGAAAGAGATGGTGAAAGAATGAAGATAACAATCCCAAGAGGGTTTATCAATTCTTTTTCTGATGAAGAAAGCATGTCTAACTTCATTAGCATTCGATTCCCTTTTAAAATCCTTGAAGTAAATCCTGAAGGGACTGCTGTTGAAGCAGGTATTCAGAAAGGGGATGAAATTGTAGCAGTAAATGATCAACCTATCCAATACTTCAATGAGCTTCAAGCCGCATTGGCAACGCACAAAGGTGAAAATGTGGAACTTACGATAGTTAGGGATCAACAAGAAATAATTACCAGTACAGAAGTATTAGAAGATGGCACCATTGGTATAGCAGCAGAGAATTTAATTGAGCCTGTTCGAAAAAAATACACCTTTGCGGAATCTATTCCTTTGGGGACCGAAAGGGCTTTCAGCGTGGTGATCATTAATGCCAAAGCCATGGGCAAAATGTTTACAGGTGAAGTTTCTACTAAAAACGTTAGTGGACCTATAGGAATGGCTAAAATTTATGGATCTACTTGGGATTGGATAAAATTTTGGTCTATTACCGGACTAATTTCCATGATCTTGGCATTTATGAATTTATTACCTATTCCCGCCTTAGATGGAGGACATGTAATGTTTTTGTTGTATGAAATGGTTTCAGGTAGAAGTCCTTCAGATAGATTTCTTGAAAATGCCCAGAAAATTGGAATGGTATTGCTGTTAGCAATCATGGTATTTGCCATAGGGAATGACATCCTTAAGCTTTTTTCCGGCAGTTAACTACTGAAAAAAACGAAAAAGGGGAAATAATATCCCCTTATTTTTAAATCGCCCTTAATATTTATTTCCTGACAATTTGTTAAAGGAAATAAATTGGCATAAGCCTTGGACAGGGTTTATATAATAACCTTATTCATAGGGGTTTTTCATATTTCAACAAATTAACATGACACAACACCTGTCATAATGTCTGTATGAACAATAACGACAATCAATTATACCAATCACTAATGATGGGGGATTTTTCGGGAGAAGGCGACCTAATTCAGTTAATTACTGATGATGAGGATGAAAATGGCCAAAAAGACGAAAACTACGCCAAAGAAATACCTATTCTTTCCGTCAGAAACACCGTCTTGTTTCCCGGTGTAGTAATCCCTATCACTGTTGGAAGAGAGCGATCCATTAAACTTGTAAAGAAAGCCCAGAAAGGGGACAAGTTAATCGGTGTATGTGCACAAAGGAACCCCAATATTGAAGACCCCTCTTGGGACGACATCTATAAGGTAGGCACCTTGGCTAAAATTGTGAAGATGATCGTTTTGCCGGATGGCAATACCACCATCATTATACAAGGAAAAAAGCGTTTTAAAATAGATAATGAGTTAACAGAAGACCCTTATTTTCAAGCTAATGTCACTTATTTAGGAGAGACATTCCCTAAAAACGATGAAAAAATAGAGGCGTTAGAGCAATCCTTAAAGGAAGCCGCCTTTAAAACCTTACAGCTAAACCCTGAAATTCCCAGGGAGGCCCAGGTTGCCCTAGATAATATTGACAGCACACCTTTTCTTACTCACTTCCTCTCTTCCAATATCAATGCACCTGTTGAGTCCAAACAAAAATTACTCGAAATCAATGATGGCATAGAAAGGGCCACCCTATTGCTTGAGTTCATGATGAAGGACATTCAAATGCTGGAGCTGAAAAATGAAATCCAGAAAAAAGTCCATACTGACATAGACCAACAGCAAAGGGATTATTTCTTGCGGCAACAGATGAAGGTTCTTCAAACAGAACTGGGTGATGAGGGGCCGGACAAGGAAGTCGAAGAATTAAGGGCACGTGGTAAAAAGAAAAAATGGCCCAAAGTAGTGGCTGACCAATTCAATAAAGAATTGGATAAAATCATGAGGATGAATCCTGCCACAGCAGAATACCCTATTGCCATTAACTATGCAGAGGTTTTAGTAGATCTTCCTTGGAATGATTTTACTACGGACAACTTTGATCTTAATAGGGCCAAGAAAATCCTCGATCGTGACCATTCCGGATTAGACAAAGTCAAAGATCGAATCATTGAATATTTAGCAGTTTTAAAACTAAAGCAAGACCTTAAAGGGCCGATACTTTGCTTATACGGACCTCCCGGTGTAGGAAAAACATCCCTAGGAAAATCCATCGCTAAAGCTTTGGGTAGAAAATATGTAAGAATGTCCTTGGGAGGACTCCATGACGAGTCGGAAATTAGAGGACATAGAAAAACCTATATTGGCGCCATGCCTGGTAAAATCATCCAAAACATGAAAAAAGGGAAATCATCAAACCCCGTATTCGTATTGGATGAAATTGATAAACTGAGCACTGATTTTAGAGGAGATCCATCTTCTGCCTTTTTAGAAGTATTAGATCCCGAGCAAAACAATGCTTTTGTGGACAATTACCTGGAGGTAGATTACGATTTGTCAAAGGTACTATTTATTGCCACTGCCAATACACTGGAAACTTTGCAGCCTGCGCTTAGAGACCGTATGGAGATCATAGAGGTCACCGGTTATACCATGGAAGAAAAAGTGGAAATCTCAAAAAAACACTTGGTTCCGAAACAGCGTAAAGAACATGGGCTAAAAGCCAAGGACATTACTTTTTCCAATGAATCTTTGATTAAAATCATTGAGGATTACACCCGGGAATCCGGTGTTAGGAGCCTGGAAAGACAAATTGGTAAGGTCATTAGGAATATTGCCAAGTCCATAGCAATGGAAGAGCCTTATCAGAAAAAAATAACACCGGCCTTGGTTCGGAAGATATTAGGTGGTGAAATATTCGACAAAGAATTTTATCAGGACAATTCACTGGCAGGAGTAGTCACAGGCCTTGCTTGGACCTCTGTGGGAGGAGAAATTTTATTTATTGAAGCAAGTATTAGCAAAGGAAAAGGAAAACTAACCCTTTCCGGTCAGCTGGGAGATGTCATGAAAGAGTCTGCCATGACAGCCATTTCTTATTTAAAATCTCATGCAGAAGACCTAGACATTGACTATCGGGTATTTGATCAGTATGATCTGCATATTCATGTACCTGCTGGAGCTGTACCTAAAGACGGGCCATCTGCCGGAATCACCATGCTTACGGCCATCGCATCTGTTTATACGCAGAGAAAAGTAAAAACAAAATTGGCCATGACAGGGGAAATCACCTTGAGAGGCAAAGTGATGCCCGTTGGTGGAATCAAAGAAAAAATACTGGCCGCAAAGAGGGCCGGTATTGAAGATATTATCCTTTGCAAAAGAAATCAGAGAGACATAGAAGAAATTGATGATTCTTACCTCAAAGGAGTCAAATTTCATTTTGTAGACCATGTAAGCGAAGTATTAGCCTTGGCGCTTCTAGAGGAAAAAGTGTCTAACCCAGTGAAATTCAGCTTCGAAAGTGAGGTCAAGAAAACTGAAGCATCGTAAAAGAACTGAAAACATGAACCATTTAACACCAAAGCAAATTGTTGCTGAACTGGATAAATATATAATAGGACAGACGGAGGCCAAAAGGAATGTTGCGATCGCCCTAAGAAACAGGATTCGTCGCCTTATGGTGAAATCTGACCTTCAAAAAGATATTGTTCCCAATAATATATTGATGATTGGCTCTACCGGAGTGGGTAAAACTGAGATCGCTCGCAGGTTAGCTAAAATAGCCAATGCTCCTTTCACTAAGGTAGAAGCTTCCAAATTCACCGAAGTAGGCTATGTCGGAAGGGACGTAGAATCCATGGTAAGGGATTTGGTGGAGCATGCAGTAAATCTGGTTAAGGAAACGAAGAATGAGGAAGTAAAGGAAAAAGCAGCAGTGATTGTTGAAGACATGCTTCTGGATATTTTAATTCCTCCGGTTAGAGGTACAGGTTTCAGTACTACACAGAAGGAGAACTTTAACCCTGACAATGCAAGCGAGCAAGAGCTCAACGAAAAAACAAGGGAGAGATTCAAAGAAAAATTGAAGCATGGAGAACTGGAGGATAGGAAAATAGAAATCAATGTTAAACAGTCCTCTCCTGCAGGTATTGGTATGGTGGGAAATGGCATGATGGATGAAGCCAGCATGGCAGGCATTCAAGACATGCTTAGCAATATGATGCCTAAGCGCACCAAAAAAAGAAAAGTCACCATTTCTGAGGCCCGAAAGATTTTGATGGAAGAAGAGGCTGCCAAACTTATTGATTTTGATGAGGTAAAAGAAGAAGCCATCAAGCTTGCGGAAAACAATGGGATCATATTTATTGACGAAATAGATAAAATTGCCTCTAGTTCAAGTAAATCAGGTGGACCGGATGTCAGCAGAGAAGGTGTACAAAGAGATTTGTTACCTATTGTAGAAGGCAGTGCTGTCAATACCAAGTATGGTTTGGTACATACAGACCATGTATTGTTCATCGCTGCAGGCGCATTTCATGTAAGCAAACCTTCAGATCTAATCCCCGAACTGCAAGGAAGGTTCCCAATTCGAGTAGAACTTACCAGCCTAACCCAAGAGGATTTCTATAAGATACTCAAAGATCCAAAAAATGCCCTGACCAAACAGTATCAGGCTTTATTTGAAGCAGAGGAAGTTTATTTAGAATACACAGATGATGCCATTCAGGAGATTGCCGCGCTGGCATTTAGCATCAATGAGGAAGTTGAAAACATTGGCGCAAGAAGGCTGCACACAGTCATGAGTCATTTACTGAATGACTTTTTGTTTGATGTTCCGGATTCAATAGGTCCCAATAGCAAAATTATGATTACCAAAGATCTTGTCAATGAAAGGTTAAGCTCTTTGGTGAAAAACAGAGATCTTTCCCAATTCATCCTTTGATACAATTGAAAGCAAGACTAGTTACCCATCAGGTGTGCTCAGGAACCACACCTGATGGCAACATGGGCAGTTTATGAAGCTTTACCCCACAAGCATCATGAATTGCATTCCGCAATGCAGGAGCGATACAAACGATGGGAGCCTCTCCGGCTCCGGAGGACGGAAGATCCTCGCGATTCAATAATACTACTTTCATCTCCGGCACATCACTAAACCTAGGAACTCGGTAAGAAGAAAGACCGGGATTGGTCAGTTTGGCATCATTAAAATCTACCGCTTCAAATAGTGCCCCACCTAAGCCTTGTAGTACACAGCCGATAACTTGGCTCTTAAGGTGTCGAGGATTGATGATGACACCACATTCAAAAGCTGTCACCACCCGACGTACATTCAGTTTTCTCGATTTATTTTCAACCTCTACCTCAACAAAGGTAGCTACAAAGCCTCCTTTTACCGTACCGCAAGCCATTCCATACCCTATATCAGGTTGCCTCTTTTCCTTTCCCCAATCAAAGGCCTCGGCCCCCGCTTTTATTACATCGATTAATCTAGGTTTATCCAGATGCGCAATTCTAAACTGCAATGGATCTAATTTTAAGTCGCCTGCCAAATCATTGACGATGGACTCAATGGCAAAGATGTTGGCAGTAGAGGACAAGGCCCGATAGGATCCTTGCCGCAAGGGTGAAGATGAGCGGTGAAACGCTACATGTTCTTCTGCCCCTGAATAAGGAAAATCAATACCCGCAGAACCAGAGTTATAATTATGGAACTCCCAAGTATTAATCTTCCCATTATTTACAGAAGCCTTGACCTCAATCACTCCCGCTGGTCGAAAATAAGCCCATTTGAATTCTTCTTCCCTAGTCCAGCAAACTTTTACAGGACGGCCAACCGCCTTTGATAATTTAGCAGCTTCAATCCCGACTTCACTGCTTTGCTTTCCTCCATAACCTGAACCTGTGTCAGGAACATGAACGTGTATTTTATCTAGGGACAGGTCAAATTCTTTGGCCAAGTCTTCATGTAAACCAAAGGGGCGTTGTGTCCCTGCCCAAACCTCTACTTTTCCATCTTTCCAGTTGGCTAGTGCTGCTCGGGTTTCCAAGGGCACATGCGCGATATAATCAATCTCAAACCGCTGACTTATTCTCAATGGTGCTCCTTCATAGCTAACTTCCAGGCTTTTACTTTTGGGTTTTCCTCCCTTGGAGTTTTTGACCAAATGCTCGAAAAGCTCACTACGCTCAAGAAGAGTGCCCGGTCCCCAAGAGCAATCGATAGAAGCCAAAGCCATGGCTGCTTTTCCTGGACTATCTGCTACAAGCCCAATAAAATCTCCCTCGCTTACCAGCATTGTGCCGGGGATATCTTCGGCCTTTTTCGTCTCGATTCGAAGCAGTTTAGCTCCATAAGCGGGGGGGCGCAATACTTTCCCATAAACCATATTGGGCAAAACCATATCAGAAACATATTTATGGCTTCCTGTAATAAAATCCCTTCCGTTAATCTTGGGTATAGAATGCCCTGCAACTTTCCATCTGGCCGGGGCTATTGTTGCTGTTTCTTTATTGATTTTTCTCAGTACTTGTTTCCCTTCTAATAAATCCCCAAAGTCAACACTATTGGCTGAGCCGACCTCCAACACCTTCCCATCTTTTAATTGCAATTTGGAAGAGGATATGCCCAATACCTTTTCAGCTTCTTCCAATAAAATCTCCCTTAGGTTAGCTGCAGCAAGCCTAAGAATAGGAGAAATTTGAAGTGTGGTCAGGCTTCCATAGGTACCTCGGTCATAAGGGGTCAGTAAAGTATCCCCCATGATCATTTTAATTTTTTGAGGAGCAACAGACAACTCCTCTGCCACTACCTGACTTAAGGATGTCCGTATATTCTGTCCAATTTCCACCTTTCCTGTAAAAACAGTAATTATTCCTGCTTCAGAAATATGAATCCATGAAGAAACCAGGTCTTTGTCCGGAAATTCAAATTTGTCATCAACGGTAGCAGCTGAAGAAACGAAAACATCTGAAAGCAAAACATATGTGGCCACACCGGCTCCCATAAGTTTAAAAAACTTTCTTCTAGACATGCCTTCATCGGGACTTTTAAAATCACTTAAAGTTGGAGAAGCGTTTTTATCTCGTTTTATGCTCATTGCTCAGCTTTCTTTTGACTTAATTTGGATAGTGCATCGATAATTGCCGGGTAGGTACAGCAACGGCAAATATTACCGTTTAACCCTGAGATCAATTCCTGAACACCGGCTTCAGGTTTCCTTTCCAAAAGAGCGACAGCTGAAATGATCATTCCTGAGGCACAAAAGCCACACTGAAAAACATCTTCATCCAGAAAAACTTTTTGTACAGGATGCAACTCACCTTGGCGCTCTAATCCTTCAATGGTTACTATTTTTTTACCCACTACTGAAGTAAGTGGGGTTATACAAGCAGGAAGGGGGGTATCATTGATTAAAACTTTGCACGCGCCACAAGCTCCTTCACCACAGCCATACTTGGTTCCGGTGAGGTTCAATTGATCTCTCAGCACCTCCAACAGACTAGGGTTTCCGGCTGCTTCTACCAAATATTCTTTACCATTTATACTAACTTTCATTATTTCATAGGGAAGGTTTTCACTATTTTATAATTTAGGAATTTTTCCGTCCTGATACAACTTGAGAGGGAATTTGGTTAAAATATTGATTCTCATCATGATTTATTTTTCACATATCCTCAAAATCCTTGGTGGACAAGGACATTTTAAATAATTTTGGGATTCGAAAATTTAATACTGTTGACATCATCTAACAAAAACAGTGTTACTAAAAATGGTATTTGCCCTTGACGACTTTCAATAATAGATCGCAGGAAAGTTAGGGTCGACCATTTCCAATATGAGACTAGAAACAATCAGATGAAAAAAAGAGCTGTTATTACAGGTGTACATGCCTGGGTACCCGAGTATGTACTAGACAACAAAGAACTGGAAACCATGGTTGATACCAATGACGAGTGGATCACCAGTCGGACAGGTATCAAAGAAAGACGAATTTTAAAAGGTGAAAACCAAGGAACTTCAGTCATCGGCACGGAGGCAGTCAAAGGTTTATTAGAAAAAACCAACACCAATCCGGAAGATATAGATTTAATTATCTGTGCCACCGTTACTCCGGATATGCTATTTCCTGCAACAGCCAATATTATCGCTCACAATGTAGGGGCAAAAAACTGTTATAGTTTTGATATTTCTGCCGCTTGCTCCGGATTCTTGTATGCCCTTTCCATGGGGAGTCAGTTTATTGAAACCGGCGCGCATAAAAAAGTGATCATCATAGGAGCCGATAAAATGTCTTCCATCGTTAATTATCAGGACAGAACTACCTGTATTATCTTCGGTGATGGTGGTGGAGCTGTATTACTGGAGCCTACGGAAGAAAATATAGGTATAATGGACTCAATGCTTCATACAGATGGGTCTGGTGCGGACTTTCTTCGAATAGAAGCAGGGGGAAGTAGAAAACCTGCCTCTTTAGAAACGGTAACTGGTAGAGAACACTTTGTTTATCAAGAAGGGTCTACGGTATTTAAATTTGCTGTAACCAATATGGCAGAGGTTAGTGCCCAGATCATGGAGAAAAACAATTTGACTGCAGATGACATCACCTGGTTAGTACCACATCAAGCCAACAAAAGGATAATTGATGCAACTGCAAGAAGAATGGGGATAGGTCCTGAAAAAGTCATGCTTAACATTGAAAAGTATGGCAATACTACCGCAGGCACCTTACCTTTATGCCTTTGGGATTATGAATCCAAGTTAAAAAAAGGAGACAACTTAATTTTGGCTGCTTTTGGAGGTGGATTTACCTGGGGAGCAGTATATTTAAAATGGGGATATGACCCTAAAAGCGTTTAACCAAAATTTAAGCAAATATGGCAAGTACTGCTGATTTCAAAAATGGCCTTTGTCTGGAATTTAATCATGATATCGTAACAATTGTTGAATTCCAACATGTAAAACCCGGAAAAGGCCCGGCCTTTGTTAGAACCAAGCTGAAAAGTCTTACCAATGGTAAAGTCGTTGATAAAACTTTTAGTTCAGGTGAAAAAATAACAACCGCACGAGTAGAAAAAAGGCCCCATCAGTACATTTACAATGATGACATGGGTTATCACTTCATGGATACAAGCACTTTCGAACAAATTCCAATTGAGGAAAAACTTATTGAAAGGCCGGAATTATTAAAAGAAGGTCAGATGGTAGATATCCTTATCCATGATGAAACTGAAACACCTCTAGGTGTTGAACTTCCGCCATTTGTAGAATTAATGGTTACCTATACGGAACCCGGCATCAAAGGAGATACTGCTACCAACACATTAAAACCAGCCACCCTAGAAACAGGGGCTGTGGTGATGGTTCCATTATTTGTTGACCAAGACATAATGATTAAAGTAGATACTCGGGATGGTTCCTACTCTGAAAGAGTTAAATAATCCTTTATTCACTATAATTATTCACTAATTTACCTAGTTTTACTTAAGATAAAATCAAGTATATTTGAATCAGGGTGGCCAAATACCGGGTAACTCTCAAAGAAATAGATTTATGAAAGCAAAAGAAATACAAGAATTAATAGACTTTATCTCTAATTCAGGTTTAGCAGAAGTCAAAATAGAAACAGATGAATTCAAGCTTTCCATTAAAAAGAATTCTGAAGTTCAAGCCGTAGCTCCGGCTGCAAGTCCTGCGCCTCAAGTGGCTCAGGCACCTGTTCAGCCTTCTGCACCGGCTGAGACAAGCAGCGCCCCCGCTGATAACCTTTTAGAAGTGAAGTCTCCCATGATTGGCACCTTTTACAGGTCTCCAAATCCTGATGCTGAATTCTTTGTCAATGTAGGTGATTCAATCCAAAAAGGCCAACCTGTATGCATCATTGAAGCAATGAAATTATTTAACGAAGTGGAGTCAGAAGTATCCGGTAAAATCGTGAAGATTTTGGTAGATGATGCCTCCCCCGTTGAATATGACCAACCTCTCTTTTTGGTTGAACCTCAGAATTGATCGTTTTCTAACCAAACTGACCTTATAAAGTGTTTAACAAAATATTAATAGCCAACAGAGGAGAAATTGCTTTAAGGATCATCCGTACTTGTAAAGAAATGGGAGTAAAGACCGTTGCTGTCTATTCCACTGCTGACAAAGATAGCCTACATGTACGTTTTGCTGATGAAGCGGTTTGTATAGGCGCTGCATCAAGCAAGGACTCTTACCTCAATATCCCTAGAATTATAGCTGCTGCAGAAATCACCAATGCAGATGCCATTCACCCCGGCTACGGTTTCCTATCTGAAAATGCAGAATTTTCAAGGATTTGTGAAGAATACAATATTAAGTTTATTGGGGCAAGTCCTGAAATGATCAATCAAATGGGTGACAAAGCAACAGCCAAAGCTACCATGGCTGCGGCAGGAGTGCCTACCATTCCCGGTTCTGAAGGCTTGCTAGCTTCCATAGAAGAGGGCCTACCCTTGGCAGAAAAAATTGGTTATCCCGTAATCCTTAAAGCCACTGCCGGTGGAGGAGGAAGAGGCATGCGTATCGTGAAGGATCCTTCGGGCTTCAAAAAAGCATGGGACGATGCCAGACAAGAATCTGCTGCTGCATTTGGCAATGATGGTTTATACCTTGAGAAATTCGTAGAAGAGCCGCGCCATATTGAAATTCAAATCATTGGAGATTCTGCCGGTAAGGCCTGCCACCTGTCTGAAAGAGATTGCTCTATTCAAAGACGTCATCAAAAGTTAGTCGAGGAAACTCCTTCTCCATTTATCACTGATGATTTGAGAAAAAGAATGGGTGAAGCTGCCATCAAAGGGGCAGAAGCAATTGCTTATGAAGGTGCCGGAACCATAGAGTTCTTGGTAGACAAAAACCGAGACTTCTACTTTATGGAAATGAATACCAGAATTCAGGTAGAACATCCAATAACGGAAGAGGTGACAGATTTTGATTTAATCAAAGAACAAATCAAAGTAGCTGCAGGAGAAAAAATTAGCGGAAAAAATTACTTCCCGAAATTGTACGCCATGGAGTGTCGAATCAATGCGGAAGATTCTGCGAATGGATTCAGACCTAGCCCTGGGAAAATCGTCAACCTCCACCTTCCCGGAGGCAAAGGTGTGAGGATTGACAGCCATGTATATGCCGGATATGTTATTCCGCCAAACTATGACTCCATGATTGCTAAACTTATCGTGAGTGCACAATCTAGAGAAGAGGTGATTGTACGTATGAAACGTGCCTTGGAAGAGTTTGTTATTGATGGCATTAAAACCACCATTCCTTTTCATTTGGCCTTATTGGAAGACCCGGAATTCAATGCCGGAAATTTCACCACCAAATTTCTTGATGATTTTGACTTTTCAAAGGTTCAAAAATCATAATCAAATTAAAAGCTATACTTAGCTATAAAAGGAGAGGTTTTCAACCTCTCCTTTTTTTGTTGCTTGCTATTAGCTACTCTCCTACCCAAATCAACACACTACCGCTATTTTTTAACCCGAAATATTTACTTGCAGAAATCGCTTCAAAATCAGCATCTTCGTTACAGTATTCATCTCAGCCTACCGGCAGACAGGTCCACCTTAGGGATACTATGCTTAAACCTCCTAACAACTTATTTATTTTTACAATTGCAACACTCCCTGAGAAAGTTTAGAACAGGGATCACTTACTCTATTGCTTCACTCCCAATGATAATACCTTGTTAGTATCCTCTATGAGCCTCGCTGTAAAGAATACAGAACTGTAATTTTTCGTTTTTAATACAGAGCCGTATCGGGACAGTCGGAAAGTACTTCTCACTAAAAACTACGTATTTTATACCCTTAGGCATTTTTAAATATTGCTTGTATATATAGGTAATTATTAGCAAATTGTTCACTATTAACAATATAAGAGCCCTCACAAAATTATGCTAAGGCATTTATCCTATATATTATTGATTCTATTAGTGACTTTGCTGTCTTGCTCAGAAAAAGGATCCGATTCCACAACGCTGACATCAGGAGACCAGATCAGTTACAATTTCCATATTAGGCCAATCCTATCAGACAACTGTTTTGCCTGCCATGGCCCGGATGAAAACAAAAGGGAATCGGGCTTAAGGCTTGACAATGAAGAAGGGGCCTATGCTGCCTTAAAGGAAAACCCGGGAGCCCATGCCATCGTACCAGGGAAACCTTCACAATCAGAAGTCATTAGCCGGATAGAAACAATGGAGGAAACAGAGAAAATGCCTCCGCCTGAATCTAACCTCAAATTATCTCCTGAAGAAATTGACCTGATCAAAAGCTGGGTCAAACAAGGTGCTAAATATGAACCTCATTGGGCATTCTTACCTCCGATTAAAGCCAGCCTACCAGATGTTTCTGACCCTGTTTGGGTAAACAATGAGATCGATCATTTTGTGTTAGCAAAGCTTGACCGTATAGGTTTAAAGCCCAACGGAAAAGCCGACAAAATGCTTTTGCTCAAAAGACTAAGCCTGGACCTTACAGGACTTCCTCCCTCAGAAGAACTAATGAAATCCTTTGAAGCCGATGCGTCTGAAAAGGCTACAGAGAAAATTATCGACAAATTATTGGATAACCCTTCATTTGGTGAAAGAATGGCTGTGTTATGGATGGATATCTCGCGATATTCAGATTCTTACGGTTACCAGGATGATAATATTCGTACGCAATGGCCTTATAGAGATTGGGTAATACACGCTTTCAATAAAAACCTTCCTTACGATAAGTTTATCACTTGGCAATTGGCAGGAGACTTATTACCCAACCCGACCAAAGAACAAATTCTGGCTACTGCATTCAATAGAAACCACAAATACACCGAGGAAGGTGGCGTAATTCCGGAAGAATACCGGGTGGAATATATATTGGACAAAACAAACACCTTTAGCAAAGCAATCATTGGGATGACGGTGGAATGTGCACAATGTCACGACCACAAGTATGATCCTATTTCTCAGGAAAATTACTTTGAGATGTATGCTTTTTTCAACAATACACCCGAACAAGGCTACGAAGGTGATGTGAGTGTTTCTAAACCTGCCAAGCATCCCATCATGTGGGTGGAAAAGGAAGACTTGGAAGGTGTATTGGATTTCGTGAACCACCAGGACACTAGCAAAATTATGGTGTCCGTTATGGAAGATTACAAAGACTCTTTGAGAAGAACGTTTGTATTAGACCGTGGGATCTATGACCAACCAACCACCGAGGTATTTCCTTCCACTCCCAAATCCATACTTCAATTTGACGAGAGCAAATATCCTAAAAACCGCCTAGGACTGGCCCAATGGACTTTTTCTGAAGAAAACCCATTGACAGCCCGGGTTTTTGTGAACCTTATGTGGCAGGAGTTTTTTGGAGCAGGAATTGTAAGATCTGCGGGTGACTTCGGCATGCAAGGCAAACTACCCACGCACCCTGAGCTTTTAGATTGGCTAGCAGTTGATTTTCAAGAAAGTGGTTGGGATGTAAAACATTTGGTCAAAAAAATAGTAAGCGCTGCCACTTATCAGCAATCCGCTTCCAGCGATAAAAAGAAAATGGAGTCCGATCCTGATAATTTTTATTTGGCAAGTTATCCCAGGATTAGATTAAACGCCGAGCATATTCGGGACATGGTCTTAGCGAGTAGTGGACTTTTGTCCAAAGAAATCGGTGGTCCAAGTGTGAAGCCATATCAACCTGAAGGCTTATGGGAAGCAGCCACTTCCGGCAGAGGAGAATTGGCTGAGTACAGGCAGGACAAAGGCGATAAATTGTACAGAAGAGGCTTATATACCTTTATCAAATTAACCTCCCCACCACCGAAACCCATCATTTTTGATGGAAGCAATAGGGATGTATGTGAGGTGACCAGAAACAGGACAAATACTCCCCTTCAAGCCTTGGCTATGTTAAACGACCCATTGGTTCTTGAAGCCTCACGTGTGCTTGCCAATAAATTGATCGGAGAAGGAAAGGAAAATGAAGAAGCGATTCAAGAAGCTTTTCTAAGAATCATTTGTAGAACGCCCAAAGCGGAAGAATTTGAATTATTAAAGGAATACTATCAGGAAGAGTTGAAAAGGTTTAAGCAAAAGCCGGAAACAATTTTAGAGACAGTAAATGCCGGAGAGTTTCCTTTAGACCAATACAGCGACAGCCCTGAAACAGCCGCCCTGATGCAGGTGGTGGTCGCTATTTATAATGTTGAAGAAGCAATTACCAAAACTTGATATGGAAAAAGAAATTTTAGAAAACGGATTAAATGAGAACAGGAGAAAGTTCCTATCCAAATTAAGTCTAGGATTAGGTAGTGTTGCTTTGGGATCCTTATTGGTGCCCGATTTATTTAATGGTAGCCCCCAAATAGACACTGATAAATTAATGGCAAGTGTACCACATTTTGCTCCCAAAGCAAAAAGGGTTATTTATATGTTCCAAAATGGCGCGCCTAGCCAGTTGGAATCTTTCGATTATAAACCCATGCTGAATAAAAAAATCGGGGAAGAGCTTCCCGACTCCATCAGACAAGGGCAACGACTTACGGGAATGACTGCCGGGCAGTCTTCTTTTCCTTTGGTTGGCTCTGCTTATGGGTTCAAAAGGTATGGTCAATCAGGTGCTTGGGTCAGCGACCTCTTTCCACACACAGCAAAAATAGTTGATGACATTTGTATTGTTAAATCCATGCATACGGAGGCCATTAACCATGACCCTGCCCTCACCTTCTTCCAAACGGGAGCCCAGGTAGGAAACCGACCTAGCATGGGTGCATGGCTAAGCTATGGTTTAGGCTCTGAAAACAATAACCTTCCGAGTTTCTGCGTACTACTCTCTAGAGGAAAAGGAAATGGACAAGGCGTTTACTCCAAACTGTGGACAAATGGATTCCTAGAATCAGTTCATCAGGGTGTGCAATTTTCCAGTGGAGATGACCCTGTATTGTACCTCAATGACCCGGAAGGAATGAGCAAAATAGACAGAAGAAGGATGCTCGACAAAATTGCTGCTTTAAATCAAATAAACTATGAATCCTTCGGAGACCCGGAAATCAGCGCCAAAATCCAACAGTATGAAATGGCATACAGAATGCAAACTGCGGTACCAGAAGTCACAGATGTCAGCAAAGAACCGGACAGCATAGTTAAATTATATGGTCCGGAATGTTTGGTTTCCGGCACCTATGCAGCCAATTGCTTACTTGCAAGAAAGCTATCTGAAAATGGCGTCAGGTTTGTACAACTTTATCACCAAGGCTGGGATCAACATGGTAATTTGCCCAATGAAATGGCCATGCAAGCCAAAGATACCGATCAGGCATCTGCTGCACTGATTACTGACTTGAAGCAAAGAGGCCTGTTAGACGAAACCCTGGTAATCTGGGGAGGGGAATTTGGTAGAACCAATTATTGCCAAGGAAGGTTTTCTGCGGACAACTATGGTAGAGATCATCATCCAAGGGCTTTTTCTATGTGGATGGCAGGCGGAGGAATAAAACCTGGGGTTACTTATGGAGAAACAGATGATTTTGGATACAATATCATTAAAGATCCGGTACATGTTCATGATTTCCATGCGACCATGCTTCATCTACTAGGAGTGGAACATGAGAAACTCACCTTCAGACATCAAGGAAGAAGATACAGGCTTACCGATGTTGCAGGAAATTTAGTCAAAGGCATTATGGTCTAACAATTTGAACCCTTGGTAACCACCCTATTCTCGTCTTATGTTAACAAATAAATTGAAGGCCATTCTTGGCCAAATACTTTTTGCTGCAAATGTTTTTGTACTATTCATCGTGTTGGCAGAAAGTAAAATAATAATTCCGGACTGGCTCCATGTATTCGGAAGAATGCATCCATTGTTGCTCCATTTCCCTATTGTAATCATTTTATTGGCCATAGTATTGGTAGGTTTTCCTGACCTGCTGCCCAAGAAAGAAGATAGTACGCTGTATGGCAAAGACTTTTTACTATTGGGAGCATTCACTGCGGGGTTTACCGTTATCGCAGGGCTTTTGCTTTCCCATGAAACAGGCTATGATAAAGAAGCGCTCTTTTGGCACAAATGGACTAGCTTGGGTATTTTCTGGCTTTCTTCTCTATTGTATTATTTTATTGATAGACAAAGCCCTCTGGCCATTAAAATCTCAGCTACTTTTTTAGGTCTGATAGTCATTGTATCCGGTCATCTAGGTGCTTCCATCACACATGGGGATAACTTTATCACAGCCCCCCTTGAAAACAAGGAAACCCAAATGGTAAGCCTTGAAGAAGCGGAAGTATTTGCGCACGTAGTTTATCCCATCATCGAAAACAAATGCCTGAGTTGCCATAAGGCTTCCAAACAAAAAGGGGAGCTAAGAATGGATAGCCCGGAACATTTATTCAAAGGCGGGGAATCAGGGCCTGCTGTCGAGCCTTTCGATTCAGAAAACAGCTTATTAACCCAAAGAATTAATTTACCTGAAGAGGATGAAGACCATATGCCTCCAGAGGGAAAACCTCAGCTAACTGAGGAAGAGAAAGCTATACTAGAAGCTTGGATTGGTTCAGGTGCCATTACAGATCAAAAGGTCTTGGCACTTGCTGATACCAGCAGTATTTATCCATTGGCCATCAAAAAATTTGAATCGGCTCCGAAAGTTTACGCTTTTGATCCGGTATCTGATGATATTTTGGAGCCTCTAAATAACTTTTACCGAAAAATTCAACCTTTAGGGATTACCTCTCCGGCCTTGTCTGTTAGTTATTTTGGAAGGGCAAATTTTGACCCTGAATCACTTAAGGAACTTGCGCCCATTCAGGAGCAAACCGTTTCCATTAACCTAAACAGTATGCCGATCAAAGATGAACACTTGGCATCACTTGGTTCGTTTCCTAATCTGGAGAAACTTTATTTGAATTTCACGGACATTACGGGTCCAGGTCTTCAGTCCTTAGTAGGACTAGAAAACCTAACCCTACTGTCACTTTCAGGAAATAATTTAACCGAAGAAGCTATCGCTCCTTTATCACAACTAAAAAATGTAAAAAAACTCTTCCTTTGGAATACGGGCTTAACAGAGGAATCTCTTGAGAAATTAATTGCAGCTTTACCTCACACGACCATTGAGATCGGCACTGAGGAAAGGACTACTTTATTGATGTTGAATCCCCCAGTAATTAGTTTCGACAAAGCATTTTTTAAGGACAAATTAAAAGTTGAATTAACGCATCCTATTGGCACCACAAGCATCTATTATACACTGGACGGAACAGAGCCGGACAGCAGTAATTTCTTACTTTATGAGAAACCTCTCGAAATCACAGAAAATGCATCTATAAAAGCAAGAGCTTTCGCAGAAGGATGGATTGGCAGCAAGGTTTCAGAAGCGGAATTCATAAGCGCAACTCTCAGTCCTGCGTCTTTTGAAATGAACTATGCTCCTGAAGACAGGTACAAAGGAGATGGTAAAAACAGTCTTTTTGATAAAAAGAAAGCAATTCCTGATAGTTGGAACCTGAACTGGCTTGGCTTTATTAACAGTCCGTTAGAAGTGGAAATGGAATTTGAACAACCAACTGATATTTCCTATATGGCCATCTCTCTATGGCAGAATATAGGTGCACGTTTTTTCCCTCCTCAAGAGGTAAAAATTTGGACTCGACCGGATAAAAATCAGGACTGGAAACTCTCAAAATCCTTTCGACCTCAACCCTTGAGCAAAGACGACGATTCTTACTTACGTCAGGTTGAAATTCCTTTTGCAGAAAAGAATGTTCAATACCTTAAAATGGAAGCCAAACCACTTGCGAAGTTACCTTCCTGGCACGGTGCTGCCGAGAATAAAGCCTGGCTAATGGTAGATGAGATTGTGTTGAATTAAAAAAAGCCTGAAAATTCAGGCTTTTTATTTAATCTTCGTCTTTCACTTCTTCTTCACTCTGTGCCAACAGGTAAGCTTTAATGAATTCATTCAGCCCTCCATCCAGTACCGCTTGCACATCTGATGTTTCATAACCCGTCCGTGCATCTTTCACCAACTTATAAGGATGTAAAACATAGTTTCTGATCTGTGAACCAAAATCTATCCTCATTTTACCGGACTCCACTTTGGCTCTTTCAGCATTTCTTTTTTCCATCTCCAGTTGATACAAACGAGATTTCAACATCTGCATGGCCTTTTCTCTATTCGCTAATTGTGAACGTTCAATTTGGCACACAACAACTATCCCTGTAGGTTTATGAGTGAGTTGCACTTTCGTCTCTACCTTGTTTACATTTTGCCCTCCAGCTCCACCGGATCGAGAAGTATGTAACTCAATGTCTGATGGGTTGATGTCAATATTAATGGTATCATCCACCACGGGATAAGCATATACAGAAGCAAAGGAGGTATGTCTCCTACCCCCACTATCAAAAGGTGAAATTCTTACCAATCTGTGCACTCCACTTTCTGACTTCAAAAATCCGTAAGCTAAGGGGCCCACAAATTCCAAGGTAGCAGACTTAATCCCTGCGACTTCACCTTCCTGGAGGTCAACTTCTTTTACTTTATAACCATTTTTTTCTCCCCACATGATGTACATGCGAAGCAATATTGAAGCCCAGTCATTACTTTCAGTACCACCTGCACCGGGATTAATCTCAAGCATGGCACTCAGCTGATCCTCTTCACCGCTGAGCATCTTTTTCAATTCTAGGTCTTCAACCAATTTGAGATTCTTATCATATTCTGCATCTACTTCCTCTGCTGAGACCTCCCCTGCATTGTAGAACTCAAACAAAACCTCCAAATCCTGAACCCCTGTATCAACTGTTTCATACTGTGAGGTCCAGGCCTTTCGCGCCTGAATCTGCTTCATTACTTTTTCGGCCTCCTCTGTATCGCTCCAGAAATCGGGCTGTGCAGAAATGGCTTCAAACTCTTCTATTTCAGATTTCTTACGATCGTAGTCAAAGATACCTCCTCAAGGCCGTTACTCGGGCCTTCAAATCTTTCAATTGATCTGATGTCATAATGATAAATTTTATTATTTACTTAAAATGCAAAATTGCTTAATTCCCATTAAACTACCAATCTAAAATTAAAATTTGCTTGGCAGATAATGGCGCCCGAATTTTGAATCTTTAAAGCCCAACAACCCTTAATTTTCCTAATCTCCCTCAACTTGGAAATAAAAAAATGCAGGTTTCATCGCGCATTACTCCAATTCATTTTCTCTGACCACCATTATTTTTCTCTTCCCTCCTACCTTGAATTTTTTGTAACGAAGTGATTTAAGGATAAAACCCGAACCTATCAAGGCTGCAGCTGTCGTTAACACACCGGAACTGTATTGTAGACTGCCATCATCGGCCAAACTATTAATTCCTCCTGCTACTAACAAAAGCCCAGCTCCTGCAAATGGAAGCATGGTTAAATTAGCTAACGTTTGGTTTCGCTCGTCCTTGTATCTAATATCTATTGCTTCTATTTGCTTCAGGCTCAAAACATTTTCACGCAAGGCGATATAATCCTTATCAATTTCACGGATAAAATCCCTGATATAATAATCATTACCTTTCTGTAAATAAATCAGCTCATCTCCTACTTCGTAGCTGATACGTGATTTCTGGTTGGCACCTTTTTGTAGGATCAAATAGTTTTGTGCGAATAACTCGACTTGAACAAAAACGATTAAACCGATAAGAAGGATACCTCTATTGAAGAGATACATAGGCAAATTAAAATTCAATGGTCAAAAACTGACCGGAAGATCAACTAATATTTCGTAATCCAATTGTATTTATCCTCCACTTTACCATATTTAATATTGTCAAGGGCTTCCAAAATACGAATAGAAAAAGCAGTAGGAGCCACTTCTTTTAATTCATAGTCTTTACCATGAATATTTATTAAGCGGATAAAAGCTACAGTAGCTGCCGTACCTGTTCCGAAGGCTTCATCCAGTTTCCCGGAATTTAGTGCTTCTTCCAATTCTATCACTGTTAAAAATCTCTCTTCTACAGGCATACCCATTTCCTGTGCCAAGGTAAGAACGCTATCCCTGGTGATTCCTTTTAGAATGGTTCCGGTAGTGGTTGGCGCAGTAATTAAAACACCATCAATTACGAACATTACATTCATGGTACCACTCTCCTCTATGTATTGATGGGTCTTGCCATCTGTCCATAGGAGTTGATCGTAGCCGTCTTTTTGGGCCTTCAATGCCGGATAAAGTGATCCTGCATAATTGCCGGCAGCTTTTGCAGCTCCTGTACCTCCTTCGATGGCCCTGGCAAATCTTGTTTCAACTTTTACAGCTACTGGTTTGGCATAATACTTCCCAACCGGTGAGGCAAGAATCATGAATTTATATTTCTTGGAAGGTCTGATTCCCAGGTAATCATCTGCAGCAAAAATAAATGGCCTCAAGTATAAGGAACAACCCGCTTGCTTAGGCACCCATTCTCTATCTACTTCAAGTAGGCATCGCATTCCTTCCATGAAAATCTCTTTCGGGACTTCCGGAATACACATTCTTTTGGCCGATTCATTTAACCTTTGTTGGTTGGCATCTCCTCGGAAAACCAATATTTCACCTTGCTCATTCCTATAGGCTTTTAATCCTTCAAACACGGATTGCCCATAGTGAAGGGTCGCATTTGCAGGATTGAGCAGCAGTGGTGCATAGGGTTCGATTTTCAAGTTTTGCCATTCCCCATCTATATAGTCTGCCACAAACATGTGGTCACTGGTAATCTGTCCAAAAGCAAGCTCATCAAAATTTGTTGTTTCTAATTTTGAGCTTGAAGCTTTAGTTATATCTATTTTCAATTGCTCGTCCATATCTTATTATTCACTTGAATGCCAAGTGATTTCATTTACATTTAATTCCTTCGCCAATTGTCTTCCCAATACAAACAAAAAATCGGAAAGCCGGTTGACATATTCCAACAATATTCCATCTACCGGAGAATTTTCTGAAAGCAAAACCATGGATCTCTCAGCTCTTCTGCAAACGGTACGTGCAATGTGAGTCAAAGAAACCACCGGATGCCCTCCGGGGATAATGAAATTTTTTAATGGGGGTAGATTTTCCTCCATTTTATCTATTTCTATTTCAAGAAACCGAATGTCTTCTTTTTTAAGAACAGGTAGCTTCATCCCCGATTTTTCCGGCTCAGTGGCCAAAATAGCCCCTAAAACAAAAAGCCTGTCTTGTATTTCGTAAAGAATCTTAATAATGAATTCATTAGCTACTTGATCCTTCAATAAACCTATATTTGCATTTAACTCGTCAATGGTACCGTACGCATCAATTCTTAAATGAGATTTATTGACCCTAGTCCCTCCAAAAAGGGATGTTTTTCCTTTATCTCCCGTTTTGGTATAAATTTTCATTCAGTTAATCAACTATGAGATTCAAATAATTGTTTTGTCCACCACCGTTGGATTGGGGTTTCTCTCATCAGATTCTACCAAGCCATCTCTTAACCTGATGACTCGGTGCGCATAATGTGCTATATCATCCTCATGCGTAACCATGATAATCGTATTGCCCTTTTGGTGCAAGACATGAAAAAGGTCCATGATTTCATAAGACGTCTTACTGTCCAAATTACCCGTAGGTTCATCGGCTAAAATAATACTGGGATCATTTACCAAAGCCCTGGCAATGGCCACCCTTTGCCTTTGTCCACCTGACAACTCGTTGGGTTTGTGATGAATTCTGTCATCCAAACCCACACTTTTAAGAGATAGAAAAGCTTTTTCTTCTCTATCCGTCTTATTGTATCCTGCATAAATCAAAGGCAAAGCTACGTTCTCTAAACAAGTAGCTCTTGGCAATAGATTAAAGGTCTGAAAAACAAAACCTATCTCCTTATTCCTGATTTCAGCTAGCTCATCTTCAGTCATATCACTCACATCCTTGCTATTTAGAATGTATTGTCCTGAACTGGGTGTATCCAAACAACCTATAATATTCATTAATGTCGACTTGCCTGAACCTGAAGGCCCCATAAAGGCCACATATTCACCCCTGTTTACGCTCATGCTTACCGATTTGAGTGCTTTCACCTCCTCGGTTCCCATTTTGTAAACCTTACGTATTTCTTTGGTTTTAATGATTTCTGGCATGGCTCGACATTTTAAATGTGAAGATAGGGTATATTGCTCAAAAACAGGAATTCAGCCTCTTAAATTATATCAAAGGAATTATAGGAATTTTAACTGTAATTCAGTCAAATCATCTTCCTTAATCCATTCCTCCATTAATTTTAAGTTGGTACTGGCATATTGATCCAACCCAATTATACGACAATATTTAACTAACGTTATCCATAATAGTGGATCTTTATTGAATTGACAAGCTTCTTGTAGCAATTCATACCGCTTCTCGTCACCCTCTACTTGCTCAAGTCTAGCCAAAATCAATGGCGTCAAATAGGGATTAAATCCTCCATCTAAAGCAAAGCCCGTATCTTCATTCCCTAATTCCTTTACCCTATTGAGATAAGCTTCCAAGGAAAAATGACGCCCTGTGGATTGTTCGTAAACTTTCGCCAATGAAAGCATTTTTTTGATCTCTTCTTCCTCAAGCCAATGAGACTTTCTTTCTAAAATCTCTTTAGCAAGTACACCTTTATTCACTTCATTTTCCAAAGATTCAACCGCAGGCATAAGATCTTTCCCAAGCATGGTAGGGACATTGGCCAATTCCCTGTATAGTTTCACGGTATCATTGCTCACAAGCTGACCGGAAGCGTCAAAACGCATCCATTTAGGAAAGGTCACATTTTGGGTGCCCGAAATAAAGACTGCCTCCTCTTCCATCCCTCCAAAATACAAAAAGGGCAAATGGGCCGGTGTAAACTTAAGGTATCCCTTTAAGGTCGCTTGTTTCCATTCTATGGCAGCTTTTTCAAAATCGCCAAGGTCGGAAAGTAGCCAGCCTGCAAAGGCATGGTAATAACCGGCATCTTGACTGAATCGAAAGGCCATACCATTTAAGTAGGTCAGTAATTGATTCATTCTTCCGGTTTTATACTTCAAAATCAGATCTGACTCCTTTAAATTTTGCTCAACAGTCAGGGAACTGGTTTCCTGCGCCAACATGGAGTCCAATTCCATCTGAAAATCCGGTCCGGTAAAACCTTTCTCAATATTGGTAAGGTAATTTCTAAGCATAGCTCTTCTTACAAGCACATTGTCAGCCTCCTTTTCGGTCGAATCTAAGACCATTCTACCTAGCCCATACCCCATATTCTTTGCTGCCAAAAGATTAACAGTATTTTTCAAAGACGATGCAATCTTCTCATCTTCTTCCAAAGGAAGGCCTTGAGCCACCTTTATCCCTATCCTATTTTGGATATCAACTGATTCAAACCCATCCATTCTATCCAGCGTGCTTAAGGCTTTTTGAGGCAATTTCATTCTATGGTATACCAATGCAAGATTATTTGCCAAATGAGGATTTCCCGGGTAATGATTCAACCCTTCTTCCAAACAATAGACTGCCTCGTTTGTTCTGGATCGCTTCTCCAACAGTCGGCTAAGCAACAAAATATCCTTCACCTGAGGGTTTTGTTCAAAACTTCGCTCTAAAGTTTTAAGTGCCAAGGTAGGCTGGTTTTGGTCGAGGTAAATATTACTCAAAGCATAAAGTGCCCTGTCATTTGCCCTGTATCTATCAAAAGCATTTTCATAAAGAACTGAAGCTTCTACAGGTCTTTTGGTGGTAAAATAATAATCTGCTGAAAGTTGGGTAGATGAAGTGCTGAATTGTATACCAATTATTCCAGCTGCATAAACCATCAAAATTAAAAATGCGATCGTTCCTCCCAATCTCATGTGAAAATAGGGGAAAAAGGGAGGGTTGTACATTATTTTTTCAATCGCATTACCACTATTGATTATGGCTGAAAAATTTACCCATATGTACAAAACAAACATTACACTAAATCCCAACTGGCTGTAGGCAAACACATGATGTAAAAAATCAAGCATAGGTGTATTACCGGAAATTTCTGCTTTGAACAAGACCAATAGACAAACAGCAAAACCTCCCAGGTAAAACACTTTCCCCACCCATCCTTCATTATAAGTTTGAGGAAAATACTTTGTTTTATAATAAGAATCGAAATAACCAACAACCCCTACCAAAACAAGTAAAAGCTGGAATGATGGGAGGTACCATTTATTCCAATCACCGGTAACTTCTAGGAAAACCAAAGCCATCAAGACCAAGTATAAGCTTGAAATAATAGCATAATGCCAACCAATTTTGATTCCCACATCCCTATTTAGCTTGGCCAAAAACAAATAGGCCCCGGACACAAAAGCATGCCCAATGTAGAGCATAAAAGCGGCGGCCATCACCAAAGCCATTAGAAATATATTCTCCGAAAATAAATAGGTAGGTGAAACTGCTTGAGAAAAATAAATTAAAACAGCCAAGCCCAGTAGCCCAAGCCCAATTATCAGTACTAGCCTAAGGCCTAAACCTATAATATCATTAAAAAACAGGTGGATGACCGATGCCGGCACCAAAAGGAACAGTAAGCTTATGGCCAAGGCATAATTGGTGCCAATCCCACCGATATTCAAACTATTCACTCCGCTTATACTCAGAAGCAAGATCAATAATCCCGCCCCAATCAAAAATGCTTGGCGCTTCAGTAAGGTCACTAAGACAATAAACAGCAACAACAGTAGCCAAATGCCAATCCCCATCACCTGTATTAACTTGGGAAAAGCTTGAGGAGGCAAAGGATCGAATTGATCAAATAAAAGAAAATTTTGAACCTCAAATTCAAGCAATCCCGAAGTAGACTGAAAACTATCCAAAGGAACATTGATTCTCTCTGACAAGGTTATTAGACCAATAGGGTCTAAAGCGTTTACCCACAGTAAGCCTGCTCCTGCACTTATCAGTACAGCCGAAAAAATATAAAAGAAAACATTCTGCCAGACCCTCCGGCACATTACTCCATAACTTTAGGGACACGGAAATAATCCGAATCTCTTTGGGGGGCATTTTTCAAACCTTTCTCATGATCCAAATGAGCGCCTACTACATCTTTTCTCATGACATTTTCCTCAGAAGACATGGTTATAAGTGGTTCCACATCACTGGTATCCAACTCATTTAACTTCTCAACCCAATCAAGGATTTGAGTCATGTCCGCTGTCATTTTTTTTGCACTTTTTTCATCAAACTCAAGTCTGGCCAAGTGCGCAATTTTTTTGAGAGAATCGATATCTAATTTCATGAATTGTCTATTTAAATTTAGTTCCGGGCATTGTCTTTATTCAATTGTTCCTGAATGATGGTGAAACACTTAGATTTAAGTTCCTTCACATCATTTGGCCCACATCCTTTAACGGCAATGGGTTCATGTATGACTACCTTAACAGGTTTATAACGTAATAAAAACTTCCCATCGTCCGGCAAAATTAAGTGATTGTATGATAAAGTGACAGGAATAATTGGAATTTGTTTGTCCAAGGCCAATTTAAACGCTCCATCTTTAAATTTAGCCATGGCTGGGGGAGATTGGCTTGAAATCCCTCCTTCAGGAAAAAAAACCACACTTGCTCCTTCATCTAATTCTTTTCTAGCCTTTAATATAGACTCGCCCCTACTCTTCATACTGTTTCTATCCACAGCAATATGAAGATTTTTAAACATGTATCCGAAAAGAGGCACTTTGGCAAGCGATTTTTTGCCAATAAACACAAGATCAAATGGAATCAACCCTAATGCCGGTATATCCAAGTAAGAAAAATGGTTGGAAACAAAGATAAACTGATCACTTTTTTTCAAGTGGCAACGATTTTCTATGTTCACCTTAAAGAAAAGCATTCCAAAAAACAACTTAGACCAGACCCTGTTCATTTTTCTCCCTTGGCCCTTTTTCCCGGATATCTCGATCGTATATATAAATATTGGCAGTAATAGCAGAAACGCCGAAATAAAGCCAATGCTACCATAGATAGAATAAATTCTTCTAATCAATTTCATTCTTGCAAAAAGAGGATTTTATTTCCGAAATTAAGTAAAAATCAAAAAGGCATGGTCCATACGCATATTTTTTATTCCTCATTAAATACTGATTAAGCCTCTACTTTCTTCACTCTCAGAGAGGTACCCTCTGTACTTATAACTTTAATTTTTTCACCCCTGTCAATAAACTCCCCCCTGGAATAGGCATCATATTGTTCATCCTCGATAATCACCTTACCACTAGGCATTAAACGAGTGTAAGACATGCCTTCCTTACCAAGCAGTTCAGCACTATAAAAAGACGAGGTATACCCTTCCGATTTCTGTTGGGTGTCGGCTAAAGATATCCGGCTAAAACTCTCCCATTGATTGATTTTGGGCGTTAAGGTGAAAATCAACACCGTTGCTATTGTTGCGGCTAGAATCACTGTTAACAAGGCTGAGAAGAGCTTCCCGGAGCTTACAAAAGTAAAATCAAACTGTTCATTTGGTAACATGCCCATCGTAAGTCCGCCCAAGACGCAAATGATCCCCAAAATGCCGAATACACCAAAACCCGGCACAACAAAAATCTCAACGGCCAGCAATATAATTCCTACAATAAAAAGTACCATCTCCCAATTACTGGCAAGCCCTGTTAGGTAATAAGGAATAAAATAGAGAATAACGGCAATGGCACTTGCAGCGAGAGGAAAGCCAATGCCCGGTGTTTGTATTTCAAAATAAATCCCAGCAAAAATAACCAGTATTAAAAAACCGCTTACTGCCGGGTTTAAGAAAATGGAGATTATATCCTCTGAAAGAGAGGGCTGATATTCATATATTTCAAAATCTTTGAACCCAAACCTATCCACAAGCTCCTCAATGGAAGCAACTTCTCCTTCACAGAACCCGTTTTCTATGGCTTCAGAAACGGAAAATGTAATTACTTCTCCTACTTTTGAAACCCCTTCGACTTCCAAGTCTTCGTCTACCATGGCTTCTGCAATTTTGGGATCCCTGCCTGTGGCCTCAGCAGTACTTCTCATCATGGAGCGCATATAAGACTGGTATTTGTCTGGAGCAGCTTCCCCCGTATCTCCCATTACCACTGTAGCAGCACCTATGCTTCCACCTTTGGCCATATAAATACTATCACAAGCAATAGAAATTAAAGCTCCCGCAGAGGCGGCATCTTTATCTATATAGGACACAATCGGGATATCGGATTCCAAAAACAGTGTCCGAATTTCATCCGCGTCATTAACTGCTCCACCATATGTATCCATGTGCACAATAATCAGGGCCGCATTTTTACGCGCTGCATCCTCCATCGCCATCCTTACTTTTCTATTCATCCTGGGATCTATATTATCCATCATTTCAAACACATAAACCGTTTGTAAAGAATCATCGGTCCTTTGCTCTGACTGGGCTTGCAAGCAAGGATTAATAATTAAATTGACAATAGTATAGAAGGCAAGACTAAAAATGAGTTTCATTTTAAATACCGGTTTAATATTTCTGTTTGAATATACCAATAAAAATGATCATCGCCCCTATTGGTATAAAATGGAGTTGCAATTGATAAAATAAATATCAAATTTGCATGATTATTAGAAATTTATTGTAAAAAACCGTTAGTAAAATGAAGTGCTGGATATTGATTTTAGGGATGATAGGCTTAGCTATTCCATCCAAAGGAGCATTACTTGTGGGATCTGATTCTGTAGGAATAGAAAAGATAGGAGGGAAATCCTATATTATTCACCAAGTAGATCCACAAGAGACTTTATTTGGAATTTCGCGACGGTACAATACTCCGGTAAGTGATATTGTCCAAAATAATGATTCTTTAAAAGATGGGCTTAAAATCGGCCAACGCATTAGAGTGCCTTTTATTGAGCAAACAATGATTCCTGAAGGGGCAAAAGTCCACCATGTAACTCCCGGTGAAACGCTCTTCTCGATCGCCAAATCCTATAATATCAGTATGGATCAATTGATGGCTTCAAATGGACTAAAAGGAACAGACTTGAGTGTCGGACAGGCCTTAATTGTAGAAGGAGTAAAAGAAAAAGTAATACCAGAAAAGGAACAGCCTGTAACCCAAAAGCAACAACCCGTAGCCCCTCAAAAGGTAGAGGAGACGGCAGAAATTGTAGATCAAACGGTTGCTGTTACCACCGAAAAACCGGCCCCTAAGAAGAAACAACCCAAGAAAAAAACAGAGAAGCCTGTTGCTCCAAAAGTTGAAACTCCGACAACCTCTCCTGCTTCCCCTTCCGTCTCTACTACAGGCAATTGGATTTCACATAAAGTAACCCAGGGTGAAACTTTATTTGCCATCGCAAAAAAATATGATGCCAATGTGGCCGACATTATAAAATGGAATGGCTTATCTTCTAACAATCTATCGGTAGGTCAAACCCTTAAAGTGGGGAGAGAAACCAATGCCAACATTCCCGTTACCCAAATGCCCGGAAACACCAAACCTACTTCGGAACCCACAAACTCCAAAACAGCTGTGGAAAGCCCTTCAAATAATGTGAGCACTTCTACTGCTTTCAAAAATGTAAGTGAAAGCGGTCAAGCAGAAGTTATAGAAGGCACTGGAAATCATAAAAAATTTCTGGTCCTACACAGAAACGCACCGGTAGGAACCATCATGAGAATAAGAAATGAAGAAAATGATGTAACCATATTCGCTAGAGTAGTTGGCGTTTTACCGGAAACAGGGGACAACAATAAATTATTAATCAAGCTATCTAAAGCCGCTTTTGATCAATTGAAAGCAGTTAATTCTCGATTTAGGGTTGAAATTTCCTATTAATTTTCACTTGTTTATTCTAATGTAAACCGTGAAATTTACTTTATCAGAAAACCCAAGGGTGTAGTCTTAATACTTAAAGACCAAGAGTGTCCTCAGATTGGGTAAAGAAATATTAATTATTACAAGCGATTGAATCATTCTCACATGTCAATCGTTAAGCCATATACAAAAAGGCCATGAATATAAAAAAGAATAAACCCGTAATCGGAATTAGCATAGGCGACATCAACGGAATCGGAGCAGAGGTCACCATGAAAGCCCTGCTTGACAACCGACTCCAGAAAATGATTACTCCGGTGATCTATGGCCATGGCAAGGCGCTTACTTACTACAGGAGAGCCTTAGACATGAATGATTTTAATTTTATTCAAGTCAAGAGTATAGAAGATGTACACCACAGAAAGATCAATGTAATCAATGTGGTTCAGGATTCTCCAGAGGTGATGCCTGGAGTAGAGACCAGAGACGCCGGAAGCATGGCTCTTGCAGCCATTGATCAGGCCATTATAGATTTAAAATCCGGTCACTTGGACGCCTTGGTTACAGCGCCACTTAACAAAAACAATATTAATAGCACAGAAACTCCCTTTGTGGGCCATACGGAGTACTTGACTGAGGCCTTCGACACTAAAGAAAGCATGATGTTTATGGTGTCAGAAGACATGCGAATTGGTCTGGTTACCGGACATCTCCCCTTACGAGAGGTAGCTGATGCAGTGACAGGCCCAGCCATTAAGGCTAAGCTGAAAATCATGATCCGATCACTTAAGGAAAATTTTGGAGTTTTAAAACCAAAAATCGCCGTTCTTGGATTGAATCCACACGCTGGAGAAGATGGCCTTTTAGGAAGTGAAGAGATGGAAACCATCCAACCTGTTGTAAAAAGCTTTAAGGAAGAAGGGGATCTGGTTTTTGGACCCTATCCTTCGGACGGTTTCTTTGGAATGATCCATCAAAAAAAGTTTGATGGTGTTTTAGCCATGTACCATGACCAAGGTTTAATCCCCTTCAAAACAATATGTTTTGATTCAGGGGTAAATTTCACCGCAGGCTTACCAATAATCAGGACTAGTCCTGACCATGGTACAGCATATAATATTGCCGGAAAAAACAATGCGAACCCGGGGTCAATGCGGTCTGCCATATTTTTGGCACACGATATGGTTAAACAAAAAGAAAACTTAACTGCTACTTAATGAAATTATTAAGGGGTAGATTTTATTAATCAGAAATATTTTTCTAAATTTGCGGTCTTAATTCAGAAAATGAAATTCATAAGGAAATTCGATATTGACATTATTCGGCTGAAGGAAGGGAAGCACAATTTCAATTTCGAAATTGATTCTGAATTCCTAGATCATTTTGAAAACAGTCGAGAGATAGTAAATGATGTTGCCATTAAGGCAAACATAGAACTTGACAAAAGGATCAACCTGATTGAGGTTGTATTCCACTTAAAAGGGAAGGTAAACATCACTTGCGACAGAAGTCTTGAGGATTTTGATTATCCTTTGGACTTGTCACATAAGATCTTGTACAAATACGGTCAAGAAGAAAAAGAGATCAGTGATGAAATCTTTTTTATCACGGCCGACACCCAAAGCATCAACGTGATGCAATTGATCTATGAGTTTATTTTGCTTGGTATTCCAGCAAAGAAAATTCATCCGGATCATTTGACAGAAGAAGATGAGGATGAAGGTGAGGGTTGGATCGTTTATGAAGCAGGAGAAAATAATTTATCAGAAGAACAAATAAAAGACGACCAAAACCCGTTTTGGAAAGCTTTAAAGAATTTAAAAAATAAAGAATAAGCTAAAATTACATAGATATGGCACATCCTAAAAGGAAAATTTCCAAAACCAGAAGAGATAAAAGAAGGACACATTATAAATTAAATGCGCCTGGTTTGGCTAAGTGCCCAACCACTGGTGAATTTCATTTACCACATAGAGCATTTTGGCTAGATGGCAAACTGTACTACAAAGGACAGGTAATCATGGAAAAAGAGGTAACTGTTTAATTTACCCTCTAAAATCTTAAAAAGCTGCCTGATCTGATTAAGATCAGGCAGCTTTTTTATAGACCATTGTCTACCATCCTACTTTTTTCCCGCTTGACTTTCTCAGAGAATTTTTGCTGAATGATATCCTGTACAGGTCTATTCTCAATTTTACTCTCCAACCAAGAAATAATATCTAAATACAGAAATGCCCTCTTCTCGAAAGGATGGTTTTCATAAACGATTAATTTATTTCTTAATTGGATAAAAGCTCCCTTGAGTTCGTGGTCGTAGATCCGGCTAAGGTTTCTAATGAAATGCATCATTTCCTTTTGTACCTGATGCAAATCGTCCATTTTTATCAAGAACCGGTAAACATTTCTGATTTGCCCATCTAACTTTTCATCAATTCCTGCCTCATAACTAGCAATCAATTTCAAGATATGAGCAAAACATTGCAGGTCTTCTCTCAATCCAATCTGGCTATTTTGAATAACTTGCTCTAAATAAAGAATTGCTCTTTCATTGTCCCCACTACCAAAATAGAGGCAGGCAATTTTATAATGCAACACCATCAAATGATGGACATCAAGTTTTCGCTTAATCGGAGAAATATCCCTTAGTAAATCAGGTACTATTTCTTCCACCCCTTTGGTGAAATCCCCCTTGAGAAAGTAAAAGTTAATAAGATTGGAATAAAGGTAGAGAAAAGACAAAATCTTACTATTGCCATCAAATACGAAATCCTCTTGCTTCAAACTGTGTCTAAACTCACCCAAAACCTGAGCAAAACGCTCGTAATAACCCATATAAAACAAGGTATCCAATAAATAATGATACGCCTTAAGATAACTACCTGTTGCCACCCTAATCATTTGTGGAGCCGCCTCAAAAAGATCTACCCAGTGCTGGGCAGCTCGATAACAAACCGGGAAATCTTGAATGATATGGTAATACCAAACTTGGGCTTGAAACAAATACATTTTTTCATAAAAACCCAGACTCTGGAAATCATATACCGGCATGCTTTGCTTATAAAACTTCTCTAGCATTTCCCTCCCCTCTTTGTCTTTAATATAACCGGTTTTCAAATATATGCCGTACAACTGCAGTGAGAGGCTTGAAAATCGGTTTTTGAGATCCACTTTTTCAGACAAATGAGCTGCCTCATGACTGAGTATATCAGCCCTGTTTTCAATACTTCTTGTTATGTGTTGAGACTCTATCACCTTCTCCATCTCCACCACACGTAGCATGATAGTATTGAGACCATACATACTTGCCACCTGCTTGGCTTTATCCAGGGTTTTCAAACTTTGCATGTACAGCCCTTTGTTGTATAGAATTCTTCCAAAATCAATCTGCTCATTCAATTGCAGTTCAATATTCCTATCGGCATATAACAGCCTCAAAGAGGTCAGTACTTGCTTGTATAAATGTGCCTTCATATTAGACAATTGCTTCTTACTTACAGGTGTTTTTTCAAGCAATTGCCGCTCATTATACACCTCCATTTTGTCCATCACATCAAACAGCCTAAGAAACTTAGCTCCTTCATTTGATGACAGCCTCTTTGCAAAGAGTTTAAAATTTCTTTTTTCAGAGGGGGATAAGCTATTTATTAAGTCAAATAAAAAATCTTTTTTATTATTGGATATCATAATTTTATACTACTTAAATATCTGACTACCTGTTATTTAAACTGTTTTAAACATCATTAGACGTCGGACATATAAAGTTAATCGAATTTATTCGCTAATTGTAAGGTTCTACTTTAGATTTTATAAAAATATTATAACTATGGATGAGAATCACGTATTGATCTTTGACACAACCCTTCGCGATGGGGAGCAGGTACCCGGATGTAAATTAAACACTCCTCAAAAAATAGAAATTGCCCAACAACTGGAGGCTCTAGGTGTAGATGTGATCGAAGCAGGATTTCCCATTTCTAGCCCTGGGGATTTTAATTCCGTTATTGAGATTTCAAAAAACATAACGGAGCCAATTGTTTGTGGCCTATCCAGAGGAGTAAAAAAAGACATTGAGGTGGCTGCTGAAGCATTGAAGTATGCTAAGCGCCCAAGAATACATACTGGAATAGGAACTTCCGATTACCACATCAAGCACAAGTTTAATAGTAATAGGGACAATATCCTACAAAGGGCTTCAGGTGCTGTTGCTTATGCCAAATCTTTTGTAGAGGATGTTGAGTTTTATGCTGAGGATGCCGGCAGAACAGACAATGAATACCTTGCCAGAGTTTGTGAGGCAGTCATTAAAGCAGGTGCCACCGTGCTAAACATTCCTGATACTACAGGCTACTGTTTGCCTGATGAATATGGCGCAAAAATAAAATACCTGGTAGATAATGTAAGGGGTATTGAAAATGTGATTATTTCAGCGCACTGTCACAATGACCTGGGATTGGCTACTGCCAACTCTATTGCCGCCATCACCAATGGAGCAAGACAGATTGAATGTACTGTCAATGGAATTGGTGAGCGGGCCGGAAACACCTCCCTAGAGGAAGTGGCCATGATCATGAAACAGCACCCTAGACTTAATGTTACCAACAATATAAATTCTAAATTGCTTAACCCAATTAGTCGACTTGTAGCTGAAAAGATGGGCATGATGGTGCAGCCAAACAAAGCAATTGTAGGCTCAAATGCTTTTGCCCATTCTTCCGGTATCCATCAAGACGGTGTCATTAAAAACAGGGAGACCTACGAAATTATTGACCCATTGGAAGTTGGTGTAGATGAATCCATGATTGTGCTTACAGCAAGATCCGGAAGGGCAGCTTTGGCATACAGGGCACATAAAGTTGGCCATTCACTTACAAAACTTGAATTAGACAAAGTTTACGACGTCTTTCTTAAACATGCGGACATGAAGAAAGAAATATTGGATGATGACATTCATCAAATTATCGCAGAAGCTGTTTAAAGAGACTTCAAAAGCTTCTATTAAAAAAACGGAAGGTGCAAACTTTCCGTTTTTTTTTGTTTATATCTCCTACCGATCAACAAATTTCATTTGCTAGTCATAGGCATAAAGGCTAAATTATCCCCATAAATTGAATAACAACTAACACCACTATTTTGAAAATGAACAACTTTATAAAATTCACCTTTACTATTGCCTTATTGGCAATATGCTCCTTACAGGTTATGGGGCAAGAATACGATCTTTTGATCAAAGGTGGCCATGTAATTGACGCTAAAAACAATATTGATGAACCCATGGATATTGCCATTAAAGGTGATAAAATTGCCTTGGTTCAAAAATCAATAGGAGAAGACCTTTCCAGTGAAGTAATCGATGCTACCGGTTTGATTGTAAGCCCAGGTTTAATCGATATCCACACGCACAATTTCTATGGCTTGGACAAAAGAGGGCAGTACAGCAATGGTTATAGTGCCATTCATCCTGACGGATTTACTTTACCATATGGGGTAACTACTGTGGTAGATGTAGGAGGTTCAGGATGGAGAAATTTTGTTCAATTTAAAGAACAAGTTATTGACAGGGTAAGAACCAGAGTATTTGCCATGCTCAACATCGTGGGACATGGGATGAAAGGTGCCCTTTATGAACAAAACCTTGAGGACATGGATCCAAAAATGACTGCTTTGGTAGCCAAGCAATATCCTGATCATATTGTTGGGGTAAAAGTTGCTCATTATTCAGGTCACAGATGGGAACAAATCGATCGTTTGGTGCAAGCAGGAGAAATGGCAGATATTCCTGTT
This sequence comes from Cyclobacterium sp. 1_MG-2023, assembly GCF_030546805.1. GTDB lineage: Bacteria > Bacteroidota > Bacteroidia > Cytophagales > Cyclobacteriaceae > Cyclobacterium. The sequence goes on from NZ_JAUOPC010000005.1 coordinate 156,410, forward strand.
ATGGTTGATTTTGGTGGAGCCAACCCTCCACTATCTCTAGAAACCCTTTTTATGGAAAAGTTAAGACCGGGAGATATTTACACACATATTTACGGTGGTGGCGGATTTGGCAGAGAAGCTTTGGTGGATCCTGCCGGTAGATTAAGGCCCTTCATTAAAGCGGCTCAAGAGAGAGGTGTGATATTTGATGTGGGCCATGGTGGGTCCAGTTTTGCCTTTAAGCATGCTATTCCTGCCATGGAGCAAGGAATCAAACCAAATACGATAAGTACTGACAGTCACATGAGCAGTATCATGAGTGGGATGAAAAACATGACCAATGTGATGTCCAAATTCCTTAACATGGGCATGAATATGCAGGAAATCATTGCAGCTTCTACATGGAAACCTGCACAGGTAATAAAGCATACCGAATTAGGTCATTTAAGCGAAGGTGCTATTGCTGACATCGCTATCCTTAATGTATTGGAAGGAAATTTTGGTTTTACTGAAAAAACGGGCATTGGCAAAATGATGGGGAAATACAAGATAGAAAATGAACTAACTGTCCGTTCCGGTAAAGTAGTATGGGATCTGAATGGCCTTACTGCTCCATTGTGGAATGAGTAAAACTTGATCTGTTTATGAAAAGAAGACACTTCTTCCAGAATGCAGGGGTAATATCTGCAGGCTTAGCCTTAGGTTTAAACGAGGAATTAAACGCTACACAACCTAAAGCTGACTTCAAAAAACATCCTTTTATTGTTAGCATAAACGGGCATAAAATAAATTTTAACGTACATGATCTTGGCCAAAAAGTCAAGATCATGCATGTTACCGATACGCACCTGTTTAAAGACGACCAAAGAGGCGAAAAGTACCAACAATACAGTGGGAGAATGGCAAAAGCCTACAATAAAACCCATCATTTCCTTACCGGAGAATCTACCCATCCCGAAGAAGCTTTTGAAGCAACACTGAAAATAGCAAAAGAGGTAAAAGCTGATGCCATTACCCTCACCGGTGACTTGTTCAGTTTCCCTTCCGAGGCAGCAATTGAATGGGCATTTGAGCGCCTTGAAAAAACAGGAATTCCTTATTTCTATTCTAGTGGCAACCACGACTGGCACTATGAAGGCATGGAAGGAAGCCTTCACGAATTGAGGGAAACCTGGATCAATAAGCGGTTACTCCCACTCTACAAGGGCAGAAACCCGCTAATGTATTCAGCAGAAATAAAAGGGATCAATCTGGTAAATATTGACAACAGTTATTACGAAATCCTACCGGAACAACTGGAATTTTATAAAGCTGAGGCCAAAAAAGGCCTACCCATGCTTTTAATGATGCACATCCCACTATACGCTCCCGGAAGAACCTTGGGATACGGATGTGGTCATCCCGATTACAATGCAAAGAACGACAGAAACTTTAAAATTGAAAGGAGACAACGCTGGCCGGAAGAAGGTCATACCGAGACCACCATGGCCTTTCATAAAGAAGTGTTCAACACCAAGAATCTTCTAGGCGTATTTGCAGGTCACATCCACAAACAAACCATAGATTGGGCCAGAGGAATTCCTCAATTCCTTACCAGCCCAAATGCCTCCGGTGGTTATTTGGAAGTAGATTTCTTGCCTATGGAGAAAAAGGATGAGACTAAATTTTCTTAAGTAAGCCTTTTAGCCATGTCCTTTTAGCATTTATTAGTATTTTGATCGTATCAAATCTTCATCAAATCCTGCCTGCATACTACCATCTTCAAACACCAAAATAGGTCGTTTTATCATACTGCTTTTTTCTTGGAGTATGGGGATGGCTGTATCTATTTTATCCAAAGCTGATTTTGTTTCTTCATCAAGCTTTCTAAAGGTGGTACCTCTGCGGTTAACTACGGTATCCAATCCAAGCTTATTGATAAAACTTTCTAAAAGTGCCTTATCAGGCTTTTGTTTTTTATAATCAGTAAACTCATAACTCTCTTCAATTGTATCAAAAAGAGTAAAAGTTTTCTTCATCGTATTACAATTCTTAATTCCATATATTTTTACTGCCATCTCACTTGATATTTTATTCAACACAATAACTTTTACTGCTATGCTTTTGGCATATTAATTGCGATTTTTCACCCAATAATGAAAAATGCAAAACTTAAATAAAGACATTAATCCGCGCATAAAAAGTTCCGGAATGCAAGAAATTTGTACGATTCATACGCGTGAAAATTGAGGAATAATTTCTCAAAACACATCATTAATTGTTTTGATGCGTTAAAACAATATCACCATTGAAATTGTTGAATGCAAAAAAACCAACTAGTATTAACTACCATTCAACATAAGAGGAGCTTTAGGCTCCTCTTTTTTTATATATAAACAAAAAACCCCTCATCAAAAATTTATTGATTCCTAGCTTAGAATAACGAAATTTTACTCTAGTACCGGAAACTGAATTTCAGGCAGTTCCCTTGATACTGATAAATTACAGGACAGCATAACATCAAATCCTTGAAAACAACTTACCTCTAAGATCCGGTTAATTGCTTATATTATAACCGAAATCCATGAAACTACCCTAATCAAATATCTTATTGTCTATGAATTTAAAAATAGCAGTGCTCTTAACACTATTGCTAACCACGGTAAAACTTGGTTTAGCGCAGGAAGTGCAGATTTCTCAACAACCAACCGTTTTTGAGACCTATCCATTTTCGGATCCCAACCCTGTACCCTCTCTGGCTTACAGGCCAAACATTTACCCTTACTATAATTTTGAAGGCTATAGTACCAAACCGGAAAAAATAGAATGGGACCTTATCACCATGGAAAATGATTATCTAAAAATCACAGTCATGCCTCAAATCGGTGGGCGAATTTGGGGTGCCATAGAAAAATCAACCGGTGAAGATTTTATCTATGAAAATGAAGTAGTCAAATTCCGAAATATTGCCATGCGGGGCCCATGGACATCAGGTGGTATAGAATTTAATTTTGGCATCATCGGTCATTCTCCCGCCACCGCTAGTCCTGTTGATTACGTGTTTTATGAGAATGAAGACGGCAGTATTACCTGCGTGGTGGGCACAATTGATCTTCCTTCCAGAACGCAGTGGAGAGTCAAAATCAATCTACCTAAGGACAAAGCCTATTTTGAAACAGAAGGCATCTGGTACAATCCTGAACCACTTAGACAACCTTATTATAACTGGATGACCGCTGCGGCGCATGTTGCAGACGACCAAGAGTTCTTTTACCCGGGCCACATCGCCTTACAACACAGTGGAGAAGTAAAGGACTGGCCTAAACAAGACGGAATAGCCATTAACCATTACAAGAACAATAATTTCGGCGGAGCCAAATCCCAACACATTGCCGGCTCATTTTTAAATCATTTTGGCGGATATTTTCACAATAAAGGAATAGGTTTTGGACATTTTTCCTCATACGATGACAGTCCCGGAAAAAAACTTTGGCTGTGGGCCTTGTCTAGAAATGGCGGAATTTGGGAAGACCTGCTAACAGACAATGACGGACAATACATGGAGTTTCAAGCCGGAAGGATGTTGAATCAATTTTCACCTTCCAAGAGTGTAGACACACCGCTTACTAAGGCTGGATTTGCCCCTTATACGCTTGACCAATGGTCCAATTACTGGTTCCCCGTAAAAGAAATTGGTGGCATAAGTGATGTTTCAAAAACAGGTGTGGTTCATGTGGAGAAATCCGAAAACTTGATCAACCTAGGTTTCAATCCATTCCAAAAGGTGGATGGTGAACTGGAAATCATTATCAATGGAAAACAGGAACAAACAGTAGCTGTTCAAGCCATGCCGATGGAGGCAATCAGCCATGAAATAAAATATGATCAGCCGGTCAAAGAACTGGAGGTAATTTATGCAGGTGAACAGCTGTATAAATGGACCGAAAAAGACGAGATGAAACTGTCTCGCCCGTTTGATAAAACCAATGCTCCACAACTATCCGAAAACCAAAAACTGTATTTTGAAGCCCGGCAGTACTATTATAGCCGAAATTATAAGGAGGCGAGGTTTGCCTACGAGCAATTGCTTGAAAACGCGCCAGGGCATATGCAGGCAAGGATAGATTATGCCGAACTACTTTTGCGCTACACAGCGTATGAGGAGGCATTAGACAATATTTATAAAGCATTGGCTACCGACTATTTTGACCATCAGGCAAACTTTGTTGCCGGTAGCATTTATAATGCAATGGGACAAACCAATCAGGCCCTTGAGGCTTTCGGTTGGGCCGCCCGATCTATGGAATTCCGATCTTCTGCTTATGCCATCATGTCGGAGATTTATTTGGCAGATGGGCAACTCAATCAGGCTGTAGATTTTGCCAATAAAGCCCTTAAGAACAACACAAGCAATATCATGGCCCTACAGGTTTTGGCTGTCAGCCAAAGGCTAAAAGGAGAAAAAGCACAGGCATTAAAAACCCTAGATCAGCTTTGGGAAATTGATCCTCTCAACCATTTCATTCGATTTGAGCATAACCTCCTTGACAAGGATCAATCCTCCCTGGGAAAATTCAAAGCAATGATAAAAAATGAAATGCCTTTTCAAAGCTATTTGGAATTGGCTACTGTGTACAATAAGTACAAGCAAAAAGAAATCGCGATTCAAGTGCTAGAAAACAGCCCCAAACACCCACTGGTGAATTTGTGGTTGGCCTATCTGGATCCTGCCCAAAAGGATGCACAATTGAATCAGATGATCGCTCAGCCCTCAGCATTTGTACTGCCATTCCGGAAAGAAACATTACCTATGCTTAAGTGGGCAAAGTCTGAAATTTCTTCTTGGAAGGTGGATTATTTCCTTGCCCTTAACCTAATGGCTTTAGGACAAGAAGAAGAGGGATATCAGTTGCTTGAAGCAATTGGACAATCTGCAGATGAAGCTACTTTTTATCTAAGCAGGGCTTTATTATTGAATCAGCAAGGGGATGAAAAGAAACAAGAAGACCTGGAAAAAGCCCTGTCCATGGATCAATCACAATGGAGAACCTGGTTTCAACTCACCAAGCATTTTACCAATAAGGGGGAAAATCAGAAGGCATTGACATTGGTAAAAGAAGCAGTAAAAGCTTTTCCGGGAAATTATGTATTGGAAATGGAGTACATCCAATTACTAAACAAGGCCGGCCAATACAAAACGGCGATGAAATTACTGGATAAAATTGAGGTATTACCACATGAAGGTGCCGGTGGCGGAAGAACACTTTATGAAAGCGTTTACCTTAATGCAACCTTGCAGGACATCAAGGCCAAGAGATGGAATACGGCTTTGACCAAAATAGAAAAATCCAGGCTTTGGCCTGAAAACCTGGGGGTAGGTAAACCCTACAACCCCAAAGAGATCTTGCAGGACTACCTTACGGCAATGGTTTACAAAGCGAAAAATGAGCAAGGTAAATCCCGTGATTACCTAGAGGCTATGATTGCACAGGCAGATAAGGTCAATATCAATAGCCAAGAGCAGGCTCTTGTATTTTTGGCCTTGAGAAATAACGGACAAAAAGAAGCTGCAGCTGAGTTGATGGAAAAAATCAAAAAAGAAGGCAAAGCAGCTTCAGTAGCAAAAATTGAACAACTTATAGATTACGCTGAAAATAGCGAATCGGCTCCATCGGATCTTGAGAACGATAATGGAATCGTTAAACAGATTATTGAAGTCGGTCAATCTTTGTAAAAAAAGAAACATTTGAAACAAAAAGGGCTTTTGGAAAACCAAAAGCCCTTTTTTATTGCCAAGCCCAAATAAACTTATTTATAGACTTTTTAAAGTTTCTTCATTTGCCTCAAGAATTTTATTCAAGTGGGCATCCTCCAAAGCTGTAGACAGAAAGAGACTTTCATATTGAGAAGGAGCCAGATAAATGCCTTTTTCAAGCATTCCTCTAAAATACTTCCCAAAAACCCCGGTGTCACAGGTTTGGGCATCTGCAAAGTTCTTTACATTTTGATCTGTAAAGAAAAGCGTGTACATACTTCCCAAATTATTTATGGTATAAGGAAGCCCCAAACGTTTAAGGCTATCCTTAAGTCCGGCTACCAAGGTTTCCCCTGTATTTTCTAACTGAGTATATACATTAGGGTTTTCATCCAAGTATTTAAGCATGGTAAGCCCTGCAGCCATGGCAATGGGGTTTCCTGAAAGTGTTCCTGCCTGATAAACAGGCCCTGAAGGAGAGACAAAATCCATAATTTCGGCTTTTCCACCATAAGCTCCCACCGGCATTCCTCCACCAATAATTTTACCCATAGTGGTGAGATCAGGCGTAACCCCTAAATACTGTTGGGCACCTCCGGGAGACAACCTAAATCCGGTCATTACCTCATCAAAAATCAGCACGATTTCTTCCGCATCACAAATTTCCCTTAAACCTTCCAAAAAGCCCGGTTCAGGCAATACACAGCCCATATTTCCCGCAACCGGTTCCAAAATAATGGCTGCAATTTCCCCTCTATTCGCCTCCACAACTTCTTTGACTTTCTCCAAGTCATTGAAAGGAGCTAAAAGGGTGTCTTTGGCTGTTCCTGAAGTAACTCCGGGGGAATCGGGGTTACCCATTGTAATGGCTCCTGAGCCTGCTGCGATAAGAAAGCTATCCCCATGCCCATGGTAATTCCCTTCAAATTTTAAAAATTTATCTTTCCCGGTAAACCCTCTTGCAAGTCTTACTGCGGACATGGTGGCTTCAGTACCACTATTTACCATCCTTACTTTCTCCACGGAAGGAACCATTTTGGTAATCAGTTCCGCTATTTCTACTTCCATCCCTGTAGGTGCTCCAAAGGAAGTTCCTTTCTCCATGGCTTTGATTACGGCCTCACGCACCAAAGGGTGGTTATGTCCTAGCACCATTGGCCCCCAACTGTTGATGGCTTCTATGTATTCATTACCATCAACATCATAGATATAGGCACCTTCTGCATGAGAAATAAACAATGGATCTCCTCCAACAGCTTTAAAAGCCCTGACAGGTGAGTTTACTCCACCCGGAATAAATTCTTTCGCTTTCTCAAAAAGTTGCTTGCTTTTACTTGTATTCATTTTCAATTAATCTTCAATAGTCAAAACGCCATCCACCAAACTTAAAATGGGGACGTAATTATTAAATTTCACTCCTGAAAAATCAAAACCAAAGGTCAAATTTCCTTCAATAAAATTGCTTCGGTCAAGGTTTTTCTGAAAATCAAACCCTTCTTCATCATTGATGACCTTTGTTACAAAATCTGCCAACTCATAGCCCATGTAGGCAAAGGAAGTTGGGTAATCCTTGTAAACATTTAAGTAATTCTCTCTAAAATCATCCAAGAGCTCATTGTTAAAGTCAACCGTATTGTTACCTATAAAATGAAAGTTTTGCGCTTCCATCATGTCATAATTGGCAAAGTCAAAATACAACCAGCTCTCCATCACCACCACAGGCATCCCTGCACCTAAAGACTCTACAAGTCCAAAGGTTGGTGAAGCAATATTGGGGTCATCAGAAAATACTACCATAATATCAGCCTCAGGATTGCCATTTGCACTCAAGTCCAGACTTTCGAAAAACTCATGCATGTCTCTGGTCGAAACCTTTTGATTTCTTACTATTTGAAGCCCACTCTTTCTGGCCATTTCTGCAAAGCTCCCTGCCAACAACTCATCCCTACTGGTTCCTGAATAGGCCAAGGCGACCCTCCTGCCCTCAAATTTTCTGCAGTAGTTCAATACTTTTTGACTTATGGCCTTTATGGATGGTCTAAATAAATAGGCGTACTCGTAGCCATTGATATTGTCATCAATATTGGAAAGGGGATTTATTTGAGGTATTTTATTTTTTGCTGCATAATTAGCTACAAGTGCTGTCTCTTCAGGGTATAGCGGACCGATAATAATATCAGCCTTTTGCAAAAATGGATCTTCGAGTATCCCCCTTACCTTCGCATCATTTCTTTCAGTGTCAAAGGTCTTAAAGTTTAATTTTACGCCATTGGATTGGGCTTGTTCCAAAGCCAATTTAATACCTTGGTGAAGCTGCAAAACAAAATTATTGGCTTTCAAAAATTGTGCACCTGACCTGCCTTCATAATTGAATGGTAACACTATTGCGATATCTAAAACATCATCCTTCTCAGCTAGAAAAGTATTTCCATCCCCTTTAGAAAAAGACCTGTTTTTTATTTGATCGTAAAGCTTTCTTTCGTTTGTCGACATTGATCCTTGTGTCTCCAGTCTTTGCTTAAGGGCCATTACCAAACCATCATTTTCGGGAAAAAGGCCATATTGAACAGCAAGTGAACTTGAGGCACTTACTTTAAGGAAATTATAAGTGGCACGATAAGCTTCTTCTTTTAAATCTTCGTCTGAGATTTCTTTGATCAACCGCAAAGCATCATTGGGGGTCGACTGCTGGAAATAACACAAAGCCAACAAGTAACGTACATCGTCCTTTTTTGCAAACCCACGAGTATCAAGAAGGGAGTTCAAAGCCTCTTTCGCTAGCTCAAACTGCCTGTTTTCATAGGCTGCCCTGGCAAAATGAAACCTTGCATAATCAGAAAGCGAGGCATACTTCTCTTTGTCGAGATAGGGGCGCAACAACTCCATGGCCTCCGATTGATTACCTTGCTGAATTTGTTTTTTTGCCTGCTCAAACTGCTCAAAACCTTCCTGCGAAAATGCAGGCATTACAGGCAGGATTAGAATTAGAAAGTATAGTAATATTTTCATTTGGTGAAGAACGCTTTAATGGTGTAGTTTCAAACTTCGTACCTTTTTTCACAAAAACCAGTCAACCATTCAAAATTACGAAATTAAATTTTCCTTAAGGGCATTTACATAAAAAAGCCTGATGAAGATATCAGGCTTTTTATGTTTTCTTTATTCCCACTCAATCGTTGCAGGTGGTTTGGAACTGATATCGTACACCACCCTATTTACTCCTTTTACTTTGTTGATGATATCATTGGATACCTTTCCTAAGAAATCGTAAGGTAAATGCACCCAATCCGCTGTCATCCCATCTACAGAAGAAACAGCTCTAAGGGCCACTACTCTTTCATAAGTTCTTTCGTCCCCCATGACCCCTACCGACTGAACCGGTAGCAGCATGGAGCCTGCTTGCCATACATCATCGTATAAACCTGCATCTTTTAAACCTTGGATAAAAATATAATCGACTTCTTGAAGGGTTTGTACTTTCTCGGCTGTGATATCACCCAATATCCTTATCCCTAGCCCGGGACCCGGAAAAGGATGCCTTCCAATGATCGTATCGGCTATTCCTAAAGCTTTACCTACTTCCCTTACGCCATCTTTAAAAAGCGTATTCAGTGGCTCCACTACTTTTAATTTCATAAAGTCAGGCAACCCTCCTACATTGTGGTGAGATTTGATAGTTGCCGAAGGACCATTAACAGAAACGGATTCGATCACATCAGGATAGATGGTGCCTTGTCCCAACCACTTCACATCTTTAATTTTATGCGCTTCATCATCAAAAACCTCGATAAAGGTTTTTCCGATGGCTTTTCTTTTTCCTTCAGGGTCTGATATACCGGCCAAAGCATCGTAAAACTTCTGCTTGGCATCTACTCCAATGACATTAAGTCCCATTCCTTTGTAGGAATCCAGGACTTCTTCAAACTCATTTTTTCTTAACAAACCATTGTCAACAAAGACACAGGTCAGTTGATCACCGATGGCCCTATGAATAAGGGTAGCTGCCACAGAAGAATCAACCCCTCCCGATAAGCCCATTACCACACGATCCTTTCCTATACTTTCTTTCAATGAGGCTACTGTAGCATCTATAAACACATCAGATGTCCAATCCTGAGCACAATCGCAAATTTGAACCACAAAATTTCTCAAGAGGTTTTTCCCCTCTTCAGAATGGGTTACCTCCGGATGAAATTGAATACCAAAGGTCTCCTCTCCTTGAACCTGATAGGCTGCTACCTTTACATTCTGTGTACTAGCTATAATATCGAAGCCTTCCGGTAGCTCTTTGATCGTATCACCGTGAGACATCCACACCTGAGAATCATGCGTCATCTCTTTTAGTAAAGGCGAATGGGTATCTAAATAAGAAAGCCTGGCCCTGCCATATTCCCTGGTATCTGAGGGTTTTACCTCTCCACCAAATTTCTGCGCCATCAACTGGGCACCATAGCAAACGCCCAATAGGGGAAGCTTCCCTCTCAAAGGGCTCAAGTCCAAGTCTGGAGCATCACTGTCCTTTACAGAACAAGGGCTACCGGAAAGGATAACTCCTTTAATATCGGAAGTGATGGGTGGAATTTTATTGTACGGGTGAATTTCACAATATACATCCAGTTCTCTAACACGTCTGGCGATAAGCTGCGTGTATTGAGAACCAAAGTCTAGGATTAAAATCTGTTCTGCCATGTGCAAATTTAATCAGCCCTTGCCAATTCCCGAAATAAAAAGATGAATTTCCAAAATAATATTTGGGGTTAATGGTTTGAGAAAAATGCAGAAAGCCAAAAAAACAAGTGGCACAGGGCCCTGAGCGGAGCCAGGGGTAGGTGTTTCGGATTCGTCACCCTAAGGCTTCGGCTCCGCTCAGCCGCCGGGATAGAGGTATGTTCCTTGATTTATTATTTACGATTGAATTACATTTCACGAACCCCCCCCCCTTTGTCACCCTTTGAAGGGGGATTTGTATCGTTTGTATTAGCGGATTCATATTTACATTTCACTTTCTCAGCCCAATCAAATTCCATTAGGTTAGCCTCGAAATCCTTTGCTGCAACTCCCCCTTAATCTAAGAGGGCTAGGGGGATTTTAACGAAAATGGAATAGCCGAATTGTCCTAAATTAATTTACCGATAATTATGGATAAGATAACCGGACCCTGAGCGGAGCCGAAGGGGTAGGTGTTTCGGATTCGTCACCCTAAGGCTTCGGCTCCGCTCAGCCGCCGGGATAGAGGTATGTTCCTTGATTTATTATTTACGATTGAATTACATTTCACGAACCCCCCCCCTTTGTCACCCTTTAAAGGGGGATTTGTACAGTTCGTATTAGCGGATTCATATTTACATTTCACTTTCTCAGACCAATCAAATTACACCAGGTTAGCCTTAAAAGGCCTTTTGCTGCAACTCCCCCTTAATCTAAGAGGGCTAGGGGGATTTTAACGAAAATGGAAAAGCTGAATTGTCCTAAATTAAGTTTACAGATGATTATGGATAAGATAACCGGACCCTGAGCGGAGCCGAAGGGGTAGGTGATTTCGGATTCGTCACCCTAAGGCTTCGGCTCCGCTCAGCCGCCTGGATAGAGGTATGTTCCTTGATTTATTATTTACGATTGAATTACATTTCACGAAAAAAATCTCCCTTACCCTCCGCCGTGGCGGAGGGATTTGTATCGTTTGTATTAGCGGATTCATATTTACATTTCACTTTCTCAGCCCAATCAAATTACACCAGGTTAGCCTTAAAAGGCCTTTTGCTGCAACTCCCCCTTAATCTAAGGGGGCTAGGGGGATTTTAACGAAAATGGAAAAGCTGAATTGTCCTAAATTAAGTTTCCCTATAATTATGAATAAGATAACCGGACCCTGAGCGAAGCCGCCGGGATAGAGGTATATTCCTTGATTTATTATTTACGATTGAATTACATTTCACGAAAAAAAATCCCCCTTTGTCACCCTTTGAAAGGGGGATTTGTATCGTTTGTATTAGCGGATTCATATTTACATTTCACTTTCTCAGCCCAATAAGCGAATCCAAGTGGTTTGGTATTAAGATAACCAGACCCTGAGCGGAAGGGGTAGCTAATTTCGAATTCGTCACCCTAAGGCTTCGGATCCGCTCAGCCACCGGGATAAAGGAAGGTTTTAATTCGCTTTATCGAAAGCTTGCTTAATTTTATTGGCAATTTCTTCCATTTCTGAAGGCTCCAATTGTAGCTTTGGCCTGCTGAAATTGATATCATCCATGCTTCTTAGCGGTACCAAATGGATATGTACATGAGGTACCTCCAAGCCGATGACAGCCACACCTATTCGGGTACATTTGATGACTGACTCTTGGGCTTTGGCGACTTTCTTGGCAAAAAGGTGAAGACTAGCATACAATTCATCATCCAGGTCATAGATGTAATCTACTTCTTCCTTGGGCACCACCAATACGTGGCCTTTTACCAAGGGCATGATGTCTAAAAAAGCAATATGTTGCTCATCCTCAGCAACGATATGTGCCGGGATTTCTCTGTTGATAATCTTTGTGAAAATAGAAGGCATAAGTAAGGAAGTTAATGATTGATCACAAAAAAATCCCGATGCATCGCAACCGGGATTAAAAAATTATATGCTTATTTCAAGCACTTCAAATTCCACCAAACCGGCAGGGGCTTGGATTTGAGCAATTTCTCCAACTTTTTTACCCAAAAGACCTTTACCAAAAGGTGAGGCTGATGAAATTTTGTTGGCTTTCAAATCTGCTTCTTCTTCAGATACCAATGTGTAAGAAACGGTCATGCCATTTTTTACATTTTTTATTTTTACAGTGCAAAGAATACCTACCTTAGACGTATCCATTTTGGAGTTGTCCAATACCCTGGCATTACCAATGACGTTTTCCAGTTTGGCAATCTTCAATTCCAAATGCCCCTGAGCATCTTTGGCTGCATCATATTCTGCATTTTCACTCAAATCACCCTTATCTCTGGCTTCCGCAATTTGCTTGGCAATATCTGTTCTGCCCTTGGTCTTTAGGAACAAAAGCTCATCTTTGAGCTTCCGCAATCCTTCTTCTGTATAATACTGTATGCTTCCCATATTTATTAATTGTTAGCCTCTTATTAAATAAAATAACGGCCTCAACCTTGAGACCGTTTCCATATGCTTCCTTTATTTTCTATATGCAAAGATAAAATAAGAATTCATATTTTACAATTTAACTATCTTTTATTAAGACACTAACCCTTCCATTGACCGGCAATTTTAGCTACTAAAACCTCATTTATCTTACGATAAGACTCATTGGTCCACCCTGCTACATGTGGCGAAAAAAGGACTTGCTTGAATGTGGTCAGCTCCTCAAAAGATGCGCGCTCCATTGGTGTTAAGGTTTTGAGCTTTTCCTTTTCCAATACATCCAAAGCAGCTCCTTTTATTTTTCCACTCCGAAGTTCCTGTATCAATGTCTTTACAGAGATAACCTCACCACGAGCTGTATTGATCAAATAAAAAGGCTTCTTAAAACCTTGAATCACCTCAGGTGAAAAGAAAGCCCTGGTCTCTTCTGTCAGTGGCACATGAATACTCAATATATCCGCTTGCGCTTGAATGGTTTCAAAGCTGCATTCTTGCACATATTCATCCCCGAAGCCCTTTTTGTATTTATCGTAAACAAGTATTTTCACACCAAAGCCCTTGAGTCGCTGAGCAAAAGCCGCCCCCATATTACCATAGCCAAATATCCCTACAGTCTTTCCACAGAGCTCCACACCTCTATTTCCCTCTCGGTCCCAAACACCACTTCTTACCTGCTGATTTGACTGTATATAGTGATTAAACAAAGCCAGGAGCATACCAAGGGCATGCTCTGCCACCGCATCTCTATTACCTTCAGGTGCTGAATAGAGAGCTATGGAATTTTGCTCCAAAAAGTCCAGGTCAATATTATCCAAGCCTGCCCCTGCCCTGGCAACAAATTTTAATTGCGCCCCTTTTTCCAATAAGCCCCGGTCAATAGGAGTTTTGGAACGGATTACCAGCCCTTGGTAGTCGGGAAGAATCTGGAGAATACCTTCCCTATCGATCTCCGGTCTATAATGCACCTCATGCCCTTTTTCTTCCAAAAGAGGTACTATGCTCTCATGCATGAGGTCAATGATTAAAATTTTCATGTTTGTATTAAAGATTCAACAATAATGTAGCAACCATAAAGTAAACGGCTAAACCCATCAGGTCATTGGCCGTGGTAATAAAAGGCCCGGATGCCATGGCTGGATTTATCCCCAACTTATCTAAAATTATCGGTGTCAGGGTTCCCATAAATGAGGCAAGCAAAACCACACTGAACAAGGCGATACTCACGACCAAGCCAAACTTAACCTCCTTATCATATAAAAAAACCACTGTTCCCATAACAAACAAGGCCAAAACTAGTCCATTCAACACGGCCACTAAAAACACTTTTAGCAAACGTTTCGTGAGACTATCTTCAAAGACGGAACGATTGGCCAAGCTCTGAACGATTAAAGTAGAGGATTGAATACCCACATTACCACCTGTGGCAGTAATAAGTGGGATAAAAAATGCCAAAGCTGTCACTGCATTTAGCCCTTCTTCAAAGAAGCCGATAAATCCTGCCCCTAATAGTCCGCCAACCATTCCAATCAATAGCCAAGGTAATCTTGCTCTTGACAGTCGGTACACAGAGTCGGATTCCTCCACATCGTCTGAGAAACCTGTCATCGCCTGAATATCCTCTTCCGCCTGATCTCTTATCAGGTCTAGAATATCATCTACAGTAATTCGTCCTACCAGTTTGTTTTTCACATTCACCACAGGGACAGCCTCTAAATCATATTTTCTCATGATTTCGGCCACCTCCTCACCTTCCATATAGGTGGGAACAGATATGATGTTTTCTTCATACAAATCAGCCACCTTGGTATTTGAGGAGGCTAAGATCAACTTTTTCAGGGCAACCCTTCCAAGTAACTGTTCCTTATTGTCTACCACATAGATGCTGAAGATCTTTTCGACGTTTTCTGCCTGTCTCCTAATCTCATCGATGGTTTGTACCACCGTCCAGTTAAGGTTGGCCTTTATGATCTCTTTGGCCATCAAACCACCAGCGCTGTCCTCGTCATACCGAAGTAACTCAATGATGTATAAGGACTTTTCTTTGACCTCAAGATGGCTAATCACCGCTTCCCGATCATTGACTACCAGTTGATTGAGTATATCCACCGCATCATCTGAGTCCATATGATCTATCAAAGTCGCCAATTCCTCAGGGGGCATGGCCTTAATTACTTTGTATTGTGGATCCTCATCCAGCTCATTGAGAATGTCCGCAGAAAAATCAGGATCCAAAGCCCTTAAGACAAATAAGGCTTCCATCATGTCCAACTCATCCAATATCGCAGCAACATCTGCTTTATTGATGTCCAACATGGACTCCTGAATAAAGGCTACATTTTCACTTTCTATATTTTCCCTGAGCGCCTCCAGGTATTCCTTGGATAGCTCAAATGAGTTTAATTCTTCCAAGATGTTTCTAGTTGTTGGGTTAAAAGAACAAATTCATCTACTCCCAGTTGCTCGGCCCTTGAATCTAATATTGGTAATGCTTTAAATTCATCTGAAAGGCCCATTGGTTTCAATGCATTTCTTAGGGTTTTCCTTCTGGTACTAAAAGCCTGTTTGACAAGTCTGAAAAACAGCTTTTCATCACAATCCAACTTCTCTACATTGTTTCGGCTGATGCGGATCACCCCACTGTTCACTTTGGGAGGAGGGTCAAATACTTCCGGTGGCACCGTAAATAAATATTCAACATCATAATAAGCTTGTAACAAAACACTTAAAATACCATAGGTCTTGTTTCCTTTTTTCGCAGTCATCCTTTCCGCTACTTCTTTCTGCAACATCCCTACTACTTCTGTCACCAGCTCTCTCTTTTCCAATACCTTAAAAAATATTTGACTGGAAATATTGTAAGGAAAATTGCCAATAATCGCATGAGGGCCCGCTAATTTATCCTTGAAATGATAATTCAAGAAGTCCCCTTCAATGATGGTTAGTGAATCCGGCTCATATTTTTTCTCAAGATAATGGATAGATTCTTTGTCTATTTCTATCAGATGTAATTCCCAATTTTTCTCCAACAAAAAATCAGTTAGCACGCCCATCCCCGGTCCAATTTCTAACACTACATTGGCACCCCTATGCCCAGTAAGTGCTCCAGCTATCTTCTCTGCAACACTTAAGTCTTTTAGAAAATGTTGGCCTAAATGTTTTTTAGCTCTCACTTTACTCATAACAATGCTAATTTAAAGGGATTTTAAGTCACCAAAAGTAAACAATATAATGCTACGACCATAACATAAACTGAACAGCATTAAAAAATATAAAAAGCCTTTTACCTCAACATTTCTATCCAATTTAAATCATATACGCTAGCTTAAGCTACCCTATTGGATGTGGCATTATTTTACCTTTTCCTTTCCATAATTACAAAGGCTATAACAGTATTTCCGTAGGGCCAAGCTCAGTCAAAATACTTTCTTTTTAATTTTAGTAAGTTCTTGCTCATCTTTCTTAACGCTTATTTCAGGATAATAACTCCTCAGGCGAATATCTTGGGGCACATTATTGTATTGGTCTCTCAACCATTCTACAGCCGAAGCACTTAATAGCGAAAGTTTCACAGGAACGATCCCATCATTTACCATGTCTAAATGCTCGGCTACCCCTTTGGAAAGGTCGATTATTCGCTTAGAATTTTGCGGCAAGCGATCATTTATTCTTACAATGGCTTGCAAACCGTTCTTTTGATTGGTCACCTTCACCAAAGTTCCAAAAGGCAAGTGCTTGTGGGCCGCGGTAAATTCCCGCATATTGTAAACTTCTCCATTCGCTGTCCGACGATTATGAAATCGAACACCATAATAACTGGCAATTCCTTCTTGAATGACCAACAGGGAGTCTGGGTAAGTAAAGGGAGATTGTGCCCATGAGATGCTTTCGAAGCCAATGACAAGCACAAGGCATATAGCCAAAATTCTTTTCATAACGTTTTTACTCACAACAATTGTTCCACTAGGATTAGGAATTGGGTTTTTTACCTATTCGGCAAAACGCATTTTATTTTGACCCATTTTAATCCCATAATACAAGCGACAATAGTCTCTTCAAGTGAAAATTCCTTCAAAATTACATAAATGTCCTTGTCCTACTCTGTCTTTAACGTAAATTTATCTATAGGTTATGTATTGAATTTTCGGTATTCTTAAAATATTAGTAAGCAACAGAAGAGCATCAATACCTTGAAAACGAAAGAATAGGGAGTAAATTAAAGGAAATAAAATGAGCCAAACTGCAGCTTTTCAACTATGGAACAGAGGCAAAATGTTTAGTTTCATTACCAGTATTAGACAAACCTACTTCAACTATTGAAAACCATTTGATCCATTTAAACCCCAATAGGTTAACCATATTATTGTCGACAATGAAGCAAATTAAAATTTTACATACAGCCGATTGGCATTTGGGAAAAAGACTTCAGGAAGCTTCCCGATTGGAAGAACAAAAGCTTGTCCTCGAGGAAATAATCGACATTGCCAATTCAGAAGATGTTGATTTGGTTTTACTTGCAGGAGATATATTTGATGGGTTTAACCCAAGCCACGAAGCGATCGAATTGCTTTACAAGACACTTCGAAAGCTTTCCAAAAATGGGAAAAGGCCGGTGGTTGCCATTTCTGGCAATCATGATAGCAGCCAATTTATAGAAGCGCCGGACCCCTTGGCTAGGGAGATGGGCATATTTTTTTACAGCAGATATGACAGCGTTATCCCCACAGGTAAACTTGACAGTGGCATTGAAGTGGTGGTCTCAGACAAAGGTTTCATTTCATTGCAACTACCACATTTGGATTTTCCGGTACGAATAATATTGGCTCCTTATGCCAATGAGGTCTCTTTGCGAACCTATTTAGGAGAAGGAGATAGAGAAAATGAGTTGCGTAAAGTATTGGAAGAAAAATGGAAGAACTTGGCGGATCAGTATTGTGACAGCTCGGGTTTGAATGTATTCCTCGGGCATTTCTTCTTTGTCAAGGAAGGCACCACTCCTGAAAAAGAACCGGAAAGTGAACGCCCCATTCTGCATGTGGGAGGAACGCAGGCCCTGTATACATCAAATATCCCTTCACAAATCCAGTATGCCGCATTGGGACACTTGCACCGCTACCATGCCGCTAGCAAAAGTCCCGTTCCGGTCGTTTACTCCAGCTCTCCTTTGGCTTATTCTTTCAGTGAGGCCGGCCAGGAAAAACAGGTGGTCCTCATTACCGGCACTCCCAATGAACCGGTTAATTATAAACCTATTCCCCTAAAACAAGGCAGGAAACTGGAAAGAAAAAATTTCAGTGACTTGCCTACCGCTCTGGAATGGCTGGAAGAAAACCCTTATTGTTTTGTGGAATTGACCTACGAAACTGACGATGCCATAGATGCAGCCACAAGAAAAAGTCTTTTGCAAGCACATGACGGGATCATCAACATTATTCCCCAAATTAAAAACCTGGGAAACGAGCAAGACCAACAGCTTCAGGTAAAAGATTTAGAAAAAGACATGACAAGTTTATTTAAAATGTACTACCAAAGTGAAAAAGGGCAACTTCCCAATGAAGCCCTGTTGTCAGTATTCAATGAAATCCTTAGCCAAGACGATAAAATATGATTCCTTTAAAGCTTTCCGTTCAAGGACTTTATTCCTACAAGGAAGAACAAACCATAGATTTTGAAAAACTTACTGCAGCAGGAATTTTTGGCATTTTCGGTGCCGTCGGCAGTGGGAAATCCTCCATTTTGGAGGCCATACTTTTGGCCCTGTACGGTAGCACTGAAAGGCTGTCGGACAGAGGTGAAAAAAACAGCATGGTCAACCTGCAAAGCCAACAGTTGCTTATCAATTTCGAATTCAAAGCAGGGAAAAACAACAGTCAGATTTATTTAGCCAGGTATGCAGTCAAGCGGAACAGCAAAAGATTTGATGAGATAAAACCTGCAGAACACACATTTTATCTTAAGGAAGGAGATGCAACCACACCGCTGAATCAGAATGCTGAAGCCATAATCGGCATGAAAAAGGAGCATTTTAAGCAAACGGTGATTATTCCACAAGGTAAATTCAGGGAATTTATAGACCTTACCCCCGGACCTAGAGCTGAAATGATGAAGGAGCTGTTTGGCTTGGGACGCTTTGATTTGTCAGCCAAAACCGGCAGTCTCTTAAAAGCGGTCAGGGGAGAATTGATCCGACTGGAAACACAATTGGAAGGCCTAGGCGATATTTCTGCAGAAGTTTTAAAAGAAAAAGAAAAAGCACAGCAAGAATTAACAAAAACTGTGAATGCTACCTCAGAAAGCCTTGAAAAGACCAACTTACAATTTCAATCCCTTCAAGCACAAAAGCAAAAGCACAGCCAACTGCTGGCCTACCAAAAGCAGTGGGAGGTTCTTCAAAGCCGAACGAAAGAAATTGAAACCAAGAAAAAGGAGCTGAAAGCCTTTATACAGGCAAATAGCTATTTGAAACCGGTTTGGAATCAAATAAAAGATGAGCAGTTAGAGCTAGAAAAAGCCACCATAGGACTTGCAGATTGCAGCAGGTTTAAGCTAACCTACGCAGAACAAATCGACAAGCTGGAGCAAGAGGAAGAGGATTTGAGGAAAAAGGCTGACAAACGCCCAGAGCGGGAAGCCAAAATTAGGGACTTGGAAAAGGTTATAGCGATTCAAATCATCCAAAGGAAACTGAACACCGCTCAAAAAAAAGTTTCTCAGATTAAACCCACTTTAGAAGAAGGCCAAACCCAACAAAAAGCCTTAGAGAAGCAACTTGATTTATTGGAAAAGGAGCTTGAAGAGAATAGAAACCAGTCCAATAGTACACTCATGGCAAGACTTACCGGCGACTTAAAGGATTGGAAAAGCCTCTCCTTGAGCATCAAAAGGCTGGAAGAGGCCATTGCCAAGTTAAAATTGGAAAATGATTCCATTCAGATTGAGGAAAACAAAATTCTAGCCATGATTCCTGCCCAATTCACGAGTTTGGAACTCTGGGATTCTTGGGAAAAAGAAAACATCAAATCTATAGAAGAGGCTAAAGCAAAGTTTATCGAAAAAAAGGCTTTACAGGCCCATATCAAAAGTTTGAGAAATGGAGAACCTTGCCCACTATGTGGAGCTGTAGACCACCCTTCCCCACTTACTTCAGATCATACTGAAGAGAAGGTAAACGTCTATAATCAACAAATCGACGAGGGCGGGCAGAAACTGGAAAAAATCCAGCAACTTTCCCGCAAGCTATACGATCAGGAGCTCCAAAAAGCCAATCAAACTAAACTAATATCCGACAAAACCGGAGAACTGCAGGACTTAAACCATCAATTCAACACCCTCAAAAATGAGTTAAGCACTTTAGGTATACATACTCTGGAAGATATCAATGAAAGGCTCTCAGTCCTTACGGATCAAATTAAAAAAGAAGATCAACTTCACAACAGTGCTCGGGATTATAGAAAAAAAATAGACATTCTGCGGACTCGAATAGATGGTGCCCATCAAGAACTGAGAGAGGAAGAACAGCAGGCTATTGCCCATGCCAGCACCTTACAAGCAAAGGAAGATGAAATCAGTGACAAGGCTTTCTGTGAAAAATACATGGATTCTTCTACTGAGACCATCCAGCAAATGATAGCCAGTGTTCGAAAGGACATTGAAGACACGACCAATTTATTGGATGGGAAACAAAAAGTACTGAAGGAAAAGCGCCAAGATGCTGCAACCAATTTGGCCAATCTGGAGAATTTCAGCAAAAACAAAGAGGAAGCATCTATCAAACTGGAAAAGTTGAAAAATGAATTCGATGCTTTGAAAACCCAGTATGGACAAACAGATCAGGCTCAGTTGGAAAAACTATTCAACAGCAAGTTGGATGAAGACAAGCTTGATCAAGAAATACGGGAATATGAGCAAGACTGTTCCGTAGTTCAATCCCACTTGGCAACTCTAGAAGCTGAAGAAGGCATCAAAACCTTTGACCAGAATTACTTTGACGAAGTTGCAGAAAATCACGCAAAGAAGAAAGAGGAATTGGAGCAGGTTCAAAAAGAGAAAATAAACATAGACCGAGATGTTTCAGACATTAGGGAGAAGCTTGAGACAAAGAAAGGTTTACTAAAGATATTGGATACCATGGAAAACAGGGCTTCCAATTTAAAAGAATTGGAACAGTTGTTTAAAGGCAGTGGCTTTGTGAAATTTGTCAGCAGCATATACCTTAAAGAATTGTGTAACACGGCCAATAAGCGATTTACACAATTGACAAAAAACAGCCTAAGACTGGAAATTGATGACAACAATACTTTTTGGGTGATAGATTATTTAAATGATGGACGAAAAAGGTTACTCAAAACTTTATCCGGAGGCCAAACCTTTCAGGCATCCTTATGTTTAGCGCTGGCTTTGGCAGAAAAGGTAAAATCACTCAATCAAGCGGATCAAAGTTTTTTCTTTTTGGATGAGGGCTTTGGAGCTTTGGACAGGAAGTCCCTAAGAATAGTTTTTGAAACCTTGAAGGCCCTAAGGCATGAAAACAGAATTGTAGGTATAATAAGTCATGTAGAAGAATTGCAACAAGAAATTGGTGTTTATGCCAATATAGAATTAGACCCTGAAAAAGGGAGTCAAGTAAATTACAGTTATCAATAAAAAAAAGCATCCCTGGACATCAGGGATGCTAACAATTTCACACAAGTACATCAATATAATTATACCCTGACTTTTTCCGCTTGTTTAATTCTAAGGATAAAATCACTAAGTACGTTCATGTAATTGATAAATGCTTCATATGGGCTTTCGTAAGGACTAAAGTAAGCATGAATATCTCCATCAGAGAAGAATTTGGTACACATGTAATAAAAGTGGTCACTAGTCTGTAAATACCGCCAATCTCGGTAAAGGTCAGGGTCATCACAGTTTTTGACTCTTTGCTCCAGTTCGAACAGTCTATCAAATGCTTCATCCTGGAGGTCATTACCTAACCAAGCGGTAAGGTCACGCTCCTCATCGGCCCAAGAAATCGGGGTTGGCACATTGATCTGCCCTACAGGGGATGCATTGGCGATTACCTCCGATGGCGTAGAAAAGCTAAAGTCAGTTTGTTGGAAAATTGCCCCCGGAAGATCTTTCATAAATTCAAAAATGCCTGTCTCCTTCCATTGGTGTTCACCAAATGTCTCATAATCCATAAATAGATTGATCACCTCATCTTCTTGGGGCACTTGATTGAGCCAGCCGATAAACTTATCTGTGGTGAGGGGATAATCCGTCCAGGTTTTTTCACCAAATCTAAAGGCTATATCATCACTAAGCCTAAAATTTTTAAGCAGTACTTTCAGTTTGGGTTCAATTGAATTTACATATACAAAATTGGGGCTTTTCCATCCCAGGATATGCTTGGCTCCTTCAGACAGGATCCCATCAAAACCCATTTTTGCGACCATCGCCCCTATTTCATCAGAGTAGATCAACTCTGTATTTCTAAATACCTTGGGTTTATAGCCATTGAAATGATGCTGAATCTTCTCCTGATGCAGCTTTACCATATCTTTAAACTCAGTCTCACTTTTGAGGGCACAAAGTGAATGCCCATAAGTCTCATTGAGTAATTCCACATGACCTGTAGCCACCAGTTCTTGAAAACTGTGAAGTACTTCCGGGGCATAGGCTTCCATTTGGTCGAGAACCGTACCTGAGAGTGAAAAGCACACCTTGAACTTCCCATCAAATTTCCTGATTAATTCCAACAAAAGTTGATTCATTGGCAAGTAGCACTTTTTGGCTACCTTATTCATGATGTTTCTGTTCGAGTAGTCATCCCAATAATCATGATCATCCCCAATCTCAAAAAAGCGATAAGGTTTTAATCTAAAGGGTTGGTGTACTTGAAAATAAAAACAAATGGTTCTCATATCCTATTGATTAACGGTTTGCTTATAAATACCTATTACTTTTTCGGCAACGTGCTCCCATTTGAGCCTTTTTAATTCTTCTCTACCCATTTCTTTAAACATTTTGGAGATCCCATTGTAATGTAGCAATGCAAAAATTGCATCAGCCATAGCATCTATATCCCAAAAATCAACCTTTACAGCGTTTTGCAATACTTCGGCTACTCCAGACTGTTTGGAAATAATTACGGGAGTATTATGCCTTACTGCTTCAAGGGGTGATATACCAAAAGGTTCTGATACAGAAGGCATGACATACACATCACTCAAGGCAAACATTTTGTCCACATCATCCCCTTTTAGGAAGCCCGTAAAATGGAACTTTGTACCTATCCTTAGTTCAGCAACCCTTTGGATCATGCGGTTGAGAAGATCTCCCGATCCTGCCATCACAAATCTGACATTTTCATCTTTCTTTATCACTTTTGCCGCAGCTTCCACAAAATATTCAGGTCCTTTCTGAAAGGTTATCCTTCCTAAAAATGTGACAATTTTTTCGGGCACCTTCTTCTCTACATGGGACTTGATGATACTTGTATCCAAAACAGCATTATGAACCACGGTTACCTTTTCTTCAGGTATGCCATATTTGGTCACTATTGTGTTTTTGGTGAGTTGGCTTACAGCGATAATTTTATCCGCTGCTTCCATGCCTGCTTTCTCTATATCAAAGACCCTTTGATTTACAGTTTGCCCGGAGCGATCAAATTCTGTGGCATGTACATGTGCAATCATGGGTTTCCCACTGATCTGTTTGGCGGCTATACCTGCGGGAAAGGAAAGCCAATCATGGGCATGAATCAAGTCAAACTTTTTATTTTTGGCAATTTGAGCGGCAACCAGGGCATAACGTGACACTTCCAGTATCAGGTCTTTACCATATTTACCGCTAAAACTAAATTTATTGGCCAGTACACTGGATTCTAGCTCATCCTGATCTTTAAGCAAACGTTCGGTATGGTTATGATATTCCTCAGGACTGAGGTAGGGGACCAGAAAAGAACTTACCTCAAGGTAGGTCAGGTTTTTCCATATGTCACGAAAACGGCGTTCCCTATAATCAATTTCTATTTCACTCGCGTTCACAAATTCAGCCAATGGATCTTCATCACCCCAGAGTTTTGGAACAACAAAAATCAGGTCTTGTTTGTGGTGGTCCATTCCTTTAACTAAACCATAACAGGCAGTACCTAAACCACCAGAAATATGAGGAGGAAATTCCCAACCAAACATTAATACTTTCATATATTGTCCCTTTACAAGTTGTTGATTAAATATTTCATCCTTAACAATTCACCTACACTCCAAGCTTGAGAAATTGCTCCTTTGGGCCTGTGGGGAGGGTCACCTTCATAAATTTCCGCAATCGTTCCAATCCCATATTGCGTCATCACCTCATCAAAGCTATCGATCATGGTTTCCACCAGTTTCTTGCCTTCTTTTCCATGCAGTTTCAAATAACCTTCCGCAAAATGTCCCAGTAACCAAGGCCAAGCTGTTCCCTGATGGTATGCATTGTCTCTTTCGGTTTGATCCCCTTTATAATAGCCCCTGTATCGCGGGTCACTTGGTGCCAAAGTCCTTAAGCCCCTATGGGTAAACAAATTGGTTTTCACTACCTCCAATACACTGTCTTTTTGCTCATTAGAAAGCGGGCTATAAGGCAAAGAGGTGGCAAAAACCATATTTGGCCTAATGGACCAGTCTTTTTCTTCATCAGTAATCACATCTGCCAAATAGCCTTTTTTCTCAGACCAAAAACGATCCACAAAGCTAACCCCGACCTGATCCGCCAATTCACGGGCTTCATCATCTCCGGTCATTTCATGATAAAACCTCAAGGCATTGTACCACAAGGCATTGATTTCTACAGGACAGCCAATTCTAGGTGTCACCGGCCCTTCTTTGGTCACCGCATCCATCCATGTCAAGCCAACACCTTCTACACCTCCACTGATAAGCCCATCTTCCTGTACATGAATTTTAAAATCTGTCCCTGCCTTAAAGCCATCTATTATCCCTTTGCATTTATCTATATATTTGGACAGAATGGTCTCCTTGTCACCTGTGAAAACAATATATTGTTGCAAGGTCCAGAAAAACCAAAGAGGAGCATCTATGGAGTTCATATTTGTAGATACCCCACTCCCTACATTTGGAAACATGGCTCCTTTCAGATCCTTGGTCATGGAATCCATAACATCTAAAAAGGTTTGGTTATCGTCCATGGTCAAGGTAAGCCCGGGCAATGCGATAAAAGTATCTCTACCCCACCAGCCAAACCAAGGATACCCGGCGATCACACGCGTTTCCCCATCGCGTTTGCTTATAAACTGACCGGCAGAATTTCTCAGACAATTTTCAAAATTATCTCTTGGTATCCTTCTTTTAATTTCCTCATTAAAATTATCATGAAGCTCAGCTGTATTGGCTACTTTTAATCCGGCCGAAAAAATAACTTCATCCCCTTTTTCCATCTCAAACTCGAAGTATCCGGGAACATATAGGTCTTCTTGATAATCGTAGCCTCGCTCTATTTCTTTGGAGTACTCTATATTGTAAAACCAATCAGGCACGGGAACAAAATCGTTACCCATCGAAACCTGTAATGACAAAGGATCATAGGCTTCATAAAGCTGAACCTGTACGCCATTTTCAATTTTCTTTATTTTTTTATTTACATAGGTATTGGCTTTAGATAATCCATGGTAACCACGAAAAGCCAAAAAAGGATTAATTCTTATCTTAGTAGGAATAACGGCATCTGCCAATGTATACCTTATCATTACCCGGTCTGTTGTAGAATCCAAGATAATCTCTTTTTCAAAAATCACCCCACCCACCCTGTAAGTAAGTTTTGGGATAGGTTCTGAATCAAAATCTTCAAGATATTTATGTCCTCTTGGGGAGTAGGTACCCGGGTATTTATTAATTCCTAAGTTAAAAACGGCATCTTTTTGAACAATGCTCTCATGCACGTTGGATAGCAGCACGTGCAGTTGACCGTCTATTTGAGGCTGTGGAGCAACGAGCAGCCCATGGTATTTCCTTGTATTACAGCCAATAATGGTAGTACTCGTATAACAACCTAAGGGGTTGGAACGAATGATCTCTTTTTCTAAAGAGTAATTGAGGTTAATGAGTTGAGTCTTATCAAAGTGTATATAGCTCATTTAATCAAAAGTTTGAGGTTTTTATAAAAATACTTTAATACTTCGTAAAGAAAAATATTTAAGATAAAAACTAAAGCAATTAAGCTAAATGATTAAAATACGGCTGACTGTTTGACAAAAAAAAAGAACTCAAATAGAGTTCTCTTGGAATATTATATTTTCAACAGCTACTCAAGTAGCTTCCTTTTGAATTTTTTCTAGATTCTTAATGGATTCCTCAAATTTCATCATATACATCTGCACATGATTTAAATTAACATATTTTATTTGAGGGAAATTTTTTGAAGGTTGAAGTAACTTAAACATGATCTTCTGAAATTAAATGAATTCTACAACAATCGCTAATCAAATAACATGCCATAAACATGAATACCTTCTGCTTGGAAAACGAACAAAAACGAATTATAAATCAAGCCTAGTGTATTGCTCTTTAACCATTCAAAAGACGAGAAAAGAGACTGTTCCCATTTACCCTGCATTGCCCTCAAACTTCTCGGCATATGAATAAACCCTTTGTTGGATGCAGTTATAAAAAAACAACCCTCCCTAATCAAAGGGAGGGTTTGGGTGAAAGACCGGTTTCGAACCGGCGACCTCTGGATCCACAAACCAGCGCTCTAACCAGCTGAGCTACAATCACCATTTTATTTCATTTTCTGATTCTTTTATCAGATGGGATTGCAAAGGTAATATGCTTTTTTCAGTCACGCAATACCAAGCTAGATATTTCTTGAAAATTTAAGTCTTTCACCCCTTTTTTCTTCATTAAAGACGCCATTTTCATAAGCCAAATGACCTGAAACTATTGTATGAGTAACTTTTGACCTAAACTTTTGTCCTTCGAAAGGTGACCAACCACATTTAGAAAGCACATTCCCTCTGTTGACTTCCCAAGAATCATCCAAATCTACCAATACCATATCTGCAAAATAGCCTTCTCTTAAAAATCCTCTGTTTTCAATTTCAAAAAGTATGGCCACATTATGACTCGTTTTCTGAACGATTTGTACCAAGCTTATTTTTCCATTATGATACATTTCAAGTAAGGCCATCAAACCATGTTGCAATAAAGGCCCTCCTGAAGGAGCCTTAAGGTAAGGCTTTTCTTTTTCTTCAATGGTATGTGGAGCATGATCGGTAGCAATTACGTCAATATTGCCGTCCAGCACCCCTTTTAATATGGTATCCCTGTCATTTGAAGTTTTGATGGCCGGGTTCCATTTGATCCAATTTCCTTTGCTGTCATAATCTTCTTCGGAAAACCATAAGTGATGTATGCAAGCCTCTGCGGTAATCCTTTTTTCTGCAAGCGGTAAGGTATTGTCAAATAAACCCACTTCTTTCCCCGTACTGATATGCAATACATGCAACTTGGTACCATGGGTACGTGCCATTTCAACTACAATTTTGGAGGCATCATAACAGGCTTCCTCCGACCTGATTTTCGGGTGAAATTTTGCCGGAATCTCCTCTCCATACCCCTGCTTAAATCTTTCTAAGTTTGCTTTAATGATGTTGTCATTCTCGCTATGGGTAGCTATCAAAATCGGACATTCTTTGAATATGGCCTCCAAACTGTCCGGATTATCTACCAACATATTGCCGGTGGACGATCCCTGAAAAACCTTCACTCCACAAACATTTTTTACATCAACACTTTTAATGGTCTCAATATTATCATTGGTTGCCCCTAAATAAAAAGAGTAATTTGCTAAGGACTTGGCCGCACCAATGGCATACTTCTCCTCCAATAGCTCATGTGTGGTACTTTGAGGGATGGTGTTTGGCATTTCCATAAAACTAGTCACACCTCCGGCTACTGCCGTTTTACTTTCCGTATAGATCTCTGCCTTATGGGTCAATCCCGGCTCTCTGAAGTGAACCTGATCATCAATTAAACCAGGCAATAAGTATTTCCCATTGGCATCTATCACTATATCCGCCTCTTTTCCTGACAAATCTCCTCCCACTGAAAAAATCAAGCCCTCCTTTATATATACATCTCCACGTATAATCTTACCTTCATTTACTATATTTGCATCACGGATTAGTATTCTTTTCATAGCATTTGTTTTTTATGGTAGGTGCTTGGGTCGAAACACCTCTAAATATTTTCCTAAATTTATAAAATCATGTCCGATCAGCTATCATCTTTCGAAAATTTTAAACTGAATAACCAACTTTTAAATGCTGTGAAGGAAATTGGTTATGAAAAACCTACCCCTATACAGGAAAAGGCCATTCCATTAGCATTGGCCGGTCACGATATTCTTGGCATCGCCCAAACAGGAACGGGTAAAACCGCAGCTTATGTCTTGCCCTTATTGTTTAAGGTGAAATATGCACAAGGCCAACACCCTCGTGCTTTAATAATGGCCCCTACCAGAGAACTGGTGATGCAGATTGAAGAGGCAGTGGTGGGTTTTGGTAAATATACCGACCTAAGATATGTTTGCCTTTACGGAGGATTGGGCCCTAAACCACAGATTGAAAAATTACAAGAAGGAGTAGACATTATCATTGCTACTCCCGGAAGATTCATAGACCTTTACCATAAAGGCGAAATCTATACCAGAGACATTAAAACCATGGTTTTGGATGAAGCTGACAAAATGCTGGACATGGGCTTCCTTCCCCAAATTAAAAACATTCTGGAAGTGATTCCTGTCAAACGGCAAAACCTCTTATTCTCAGCTACCTTTAGCCAACGAGTAGAAAACCTCTCTTTTGAATTCCTTGAATTCCCCGAACGTGTAGAAGTAGCTCCTCAAGCCACTACTGCCGAAACCATCGAGCAGGTAAAATATTTTGTCCCCAATATCAGAACAAAGCTAGACCTATTGCTAAAACTTGTCAACGAGGATGGTTTTGAAAGAGGGATTATCTTTACCAAGTCTCGCAAAAATGCTGACACGGTTCATCAATACCTTCAAAAAAATCAATCCGGAAGTATCCGGGTCATCCATGCCAATAAAGGCCAAAATACAAGGATCAACAGTATGGATGATTTCAAAAAAGGAGAGGTGAAAATTTTGGTAGCAACAGATGTAGCAGCCAGAGGCTTAGATGTAAGTCTGGTCAGTCATGTCATCAATTTTGATGTACCCTTGATTTATGAGGATTATGTTCATCGAATCGGTCGAACAGGGAGGGCAGAAAATGAAGGCAAAGCAGCTACATTTATAAACCCTGCCGAAGCTTTTCATTTTGAAAAAATAGAGTCGATCATAAGAATGCTTGTACCCGAGCAGGAAATCCCTGAAGAAATCACCATTCACAAAACCCCTTTTGAAGAAAAGCAGGATTACGAAAGGGAGATCGACAAACAAAAAAGAGGCGATGACCCTGAATTTAAAGGGGCTTTTCATGAAAAAAAGGGGTATGCGAAACCTTATAAGGAGAAAGAAGAGAAGCGTGGCAACAAAAACAGTAAAGCCAAGCGGAACAGAAACCAAATGAAGAAAAAAAGCAAGCATAAAAACAAATAGGGAAAAGTCTTCCCCTATTTGTTTTTCATTTCTGAAATTGAAATTAAATGGTTATTGATGGAAGGTTTCTGAAATAAAACTCAAGACATTCGGCAGTGATGCCCTCCAATAGGTCCAGTTATGAGCGCCATCACGAATCCTAAACTCATGGGGAATTTCCTTTTTCTTCATCGCAATATGTACGAGGCTATTCCCTTCATACAGAAAATCATCATCTCCACAATCAAAAAACCATTTCACCGATTTAATCTTCTCAATATCATTAAGCTCCAGCTGCCTTAAAGCCTGATGCTTTTCGTAATAAGCTTTCAATTGGTCTTTATCCTTGACTTCCCCCTGATATCTTTTTAAAAAATCATCATACGAAGTATTCCTTAATGATGCACTAAGAGGACAAGCCGATGAAAACAAATCCGGCCGATGCATGGCATAGAAATAGGTTCCACCTCCTCCCATAGAAAGCCCTGAAATCGCCCTATATTTCTTTACACTCTTGATTCTGTACTGAGACTCCACATAAGGCATTAATTCTTCAAAGAAGAAATCTTCATACCTCCAATCATTTTTTATGTCATTAAAATAACCCCTTTTCCCTGTATTGGCATCCGGCATTACGATAATCATGGGAGTGGCTGAACCATCTTCAAAGGCATTGTCTGCTATTCGTTGCACTTCTCCAAATTGAACCCAACCGGTTTGATCGTCACCTGCACCATGCAATAAGTAAAGAACCGGGTAAGATCTTTGAGAATATTCATATCCCGGAGGCAGGTAAACAGCAAATTTTCTTTCCATACCAAGGATCTTGCTTTCCATTGTCAATGCATCAAACACCCTGCTTTCCTGGGCCAACAAGCCTGAGAAGGAAACTAAAAACAAGGGCAATAATATTCGTAAAATTTTCATCTTATTATTGGTTTATTTTGCTAGGGAAAGTAAAGAATTATTCTTATTTATCTATTTATTTAAAGCCTAAATATCACACCCTTTTAGAGAATTGACTGAATTAATGGGTATGTATCCAACAAAGCAATGGTATTTTTATTATTTTAACCTTAGAATCAAGGTCAATGCATTCATTCAATTATGGAAAGGAGAAAATTTCTAAGCAATTCAGCGCTTGCCTTATTGGCGGCAGGCACCATGGGAAACGGGTGCTTAATCGCCAAAACCAATACGGCGAGAAAATTTAAGATAGCCCTAAACCCGGGCAATATCGGAGTCAAGGCAAACCTTACCCAAACACTGGATTATGCCATTACCTATGGGTATGAAACCATAAGTCCTTTTGTAGAAGAGGTCATGCTGGATTATTCGCCGGGGCAATTGGCAGACCTTAAGAACAAAATGAAGGCAAATGAAATAGGTTTTGGCTCCACAAATCTACCTGTTGCATTCAGAAAAGACAATCGCAGTTTTCTTGAAGATTTTAAAAAGTTAGCACCCTTTTGTAAGACGATGGAAAAGCTTGGAGCCACCCGCATCAACACCTGGATTATATCTTCTCACAATTCCCTAACCTACAATGAGAACATGAAGCAACATGCCTATCGTTTGGGGGAATGTGCCCGTGTCATGAAGGATTATGGAATTAGACTGGGGCTGGAATACCTTGGAACAAGACCTTTGCTCATTCAAAACAAGTATCCTTTTATATCCACTCTGAAAGAAGGGAAGGAACTCATCGCAGCCACCGGTCAAAGTAACGTGGGATTCGTATTGGATTCATTTCATTGGTATACTGCAAATGACAATAAAGAAGACATCCTCCAACTCAAGGCAGAGGACATTGTGGTGGTAGATATAAATGATGCCAGAAAGGGCTTTAGCAGAGAAACTCAGGTGGATTTAAAGCGAGAGCTCCCCTTGTCAACAGGCGTTATCAATCTCAAAGCTTTTATGGAAGGCTTGGTGGCCATTGGGTATGATGGTCCCATTAGAACCGAGCCTTTTAATCAGGTGCTCAATGATATGGAAAATGATGCCGCACTCCAAGCAAACAAAGAGGCCATCAATAAGGTACTGGCTTTGGTAGACCTGTAAAACGCTTGGTTAAATATCGATCAGGAAACGGTTAACTGACCTGCTATTTCTTAATCCGTATCGAAGCAAAAGTAGGCCAGATTAAGTCCGCACTAAATAAATTTTCGAATACTCATTACATAGCCCATGTGTAGTCCTTCATGAAAATTATTGAATACTAGGGCATCCTCCACAGAGCTCAGGTGAAAACCTGTTTTGGTGGTCCTTTCATGATAGGTGGCAAACTTACCATTATAAAAGTCGGATTCGGTTTGCGGAATTAAATCCATTAGAAGCGCTTTCAATACTCCATATTCATCCTCAGACACCGGGACTTCCGGCTTGGTTCCTATACCATACCTTCCGAACATCTCATCGGGCAGGTGGGTGGGCAATCCGGACCCCTTGTACACAAGCCCTTGTTGGGCTACAATTACATGACCTATATTCCAAATCAGGTTGTTATTAAACCCTTGCGGAATTTGGTTTAACTGATCGAGCTTATAACTTTCAAGTAAAGTAAGAAAAAGGTTTCTACTTGTTTTCCAGGTTTTAAAGGTAGCTTCCATCCAATGGTTCAAAATATTAACTCAGTCAATCAAAGGAACTTGCCTTTCCCTAACCAAGACTGATAAAGACAAAATTTATAAAATAAAGAATTAACCCCGGAATTGTTTTCGCGACGGTAAATTCAGCCTGCAACCCTCACCTAATCTTTTGGAGGGCTAATCATGATATGTGCCCGATGTGTCCCCGGGTCCATTATCCATGGCATGCCGGGGAAATCAGGTTTTGTAGACAAACCCGTACTTTCCTTAGTAGCCCATGGGATATAAACCACATAGCGGAGGTAGGTATTGTCAACTTTGCCTTTCATGGGGTCAAAATCGGCTTTATCTGCCGTCAATACATAAAGGGAAGCAGGCTCACCGGGCATTTTAAGACTACCACTTTTGGCTTCTTTCTCACGGGTGTCAAATATTTGCTTAAAGTTCTTGCCTTCCTTTTTCAATGCTCTTCCTCTTTCCATAAAAGGTTCCAAATCTTTATGGTAACAAGAAACACTGAAACCCTCTGTCTGGGGATTATCTGCAATACAAATCATTTCATTATTACCTTCCCTAAGCACAGTCCAATCTCCATTGGCATCATATCCGTACACCTTGGCTCCTTTTTTAAAATCTTGAGGCGCAGCCAAGACTGCAGCCTTAATCTGAGCGGCTTTATCGGGAATTTGTTGAGCTTCTAACTTACTTGCTAAAAATAAAACGAAAAGACTGAATACTATTTTTTTCATGGCCATTGTTAGGATTGGTTCCAATTAGAGTTTATGAATATAATCAAAGTTTTTGAGTCCCATAAAGGTTTGTGGAGAAAACTGATAAGACGGACAACTATAATAAGCAATAAAGGGCTTAGGTATTGCAACCTAAGCCCTTTATCAATCAATTTTTGACAGCAATATTACCTCTCCGTCCGATTGTTTGTACCGTCCACAGAAGTTCTATTTTCACGATTTGCCAAATCCCAAGCTGTATGGAAAATCAGTTTCGCTCTTTTCTCCATCAAATCAAATTCAATTTTATCTACCGTATCAGTGGGTTTATGGTAATCATCATGAACACCATTAAAAAAGAATATTACAGGAATATTATGCTTGGCAAAATTGTAATGATCGGATCTGTAATAAAACCTATTGGGATCGTCCTCTGCATCATACCTATAATCTAAAATTAGATTGGTATAGGTTATATTATTGTATTCATTGATAATTTTTAATTGGGAAGACAGCATTTCAGAACCTATCACATAAACATAATCTTGATTTTCGGCATCCTGGTATTCATAGTCAATCCTTCCCACCATGTCGATATTGATATTATTTACCGTATTTTCTAAAGGGAAAACAGGATTTTCGGAATAGTACTCAGAGCCAAGCAAACCTTTTTCTTCACCAGTAACATTTAAGAACAGTATGCTACGTCTTGGACTATATCCATCCCTAGCAGCCTGAGCAAATGCTTCGGCAATTTCCATTACAGAAACTGTTCCGGACCCATCATCATCCGCACCATTGTTTATTTCTCCTGTGCTGCTTACACCGATATGGTCGTAGTGAGAAGAAATCACCAAAACTTCTTCCTTTTTATCGGTCCCTTCAAGGAAGGCCATTACATTTTCAGTATCAATATAATCTTTTTGCTTTACCACCTTAAAAACGGCTTTTTGAGAAGGAATTATTGACGGATCATTTTTGGCCGCTTCTTTCAACACATCCACTGGTGTTTCAAAAAGCTCTCCCATTTTGATTGAACTGACCATAAACACCGGCTTTTGCTCTGTGGGTTTATCAAAGCCCATCCTACCCTTACCTGTCAAGCTTTTGTAGCGATTGGCCATTCTATCAAAATTGGCTTGTCCCTCCATGGTTACAATCAAAGCCCCAACTGCACCTGCATCCATTACTTTATTTATGGCTTGCCCAACATTATTTCCAATGGCCCATAAGCCAACTATTTTTCCTTCCACTTCTACTTTTGAAATGTTCTCATCTGAGGCTAAACCTAAAAAAACCAAATCAGTCTTTTTATTCCTCTTCATATTTGCATCTCCCACAAATACAAAATCCTCATTTAATATTAATTTGTTTTTGCCAATTTTTAACGAGACTTCTTTCCAGCTTACACTTGACAACTGAAAAGGCTGAAGATAACTTCCATCTACAGGCCCCTTGAGATCGTTAGCTTTGTAAAAATCTATCAAGTAATCTGCTGCCAATTTTTGACCCTCAGACCCCGTATCTCGTCCTTTTAGTTCATCAGAAGCTAAATACGTCAAGTGCTTTTTTAAATCGCCTGACTGAATTGTTGATGCATATTTTAATGAGAGGTCCTCCTGTCCAAAAATTGGATTTGAAAAAACTACAAAAATAAATAATGCAACTAAAGTTGATTTATTTTTCATATTGGTTAATTAAGTTTATAGCTAAGGTAGATTTTGCCAATATCTCCCATTTTAACTGGTTTATATGAAGTAATTTAAGCATAAATAAAAGACCTAAATCAGCTAATATTTTTAACTTTGCGGATCGATTCAAGATCTATTGGCCGCGCCAAAATTAATCATATTTTATCTTTTTATGAAAATCAATCTCGCTTCATCCGAAAAATTTAGAAATAGACATATTTCACCTTCTGAAAATGAGCTTCAGGAAATGCTAAACACCATAGGAGTAGATTCCTTGGATACTTTAATTGATGAAACCATCCCCAGCACCATCCGACTAAAGCAGCCTTTACAACTTCCCAAGCCTCTTTCTGAAAATCTATTTCTTAAATCTTTCAAAGCTACCATTGGTAAAAACCAAATTTTTAAATCTTATATTGGATTAGGATATTACGATACCTTGGTACCGGGAGTTATTCAGAGAAATATTCTTGAAAACCCGGGATGGTATACGGCTTACACCCCCTATCAGGCCGAAATCGCCCAAGGGAGATTGGAGGCCTTAATAAATTTCCAAACCATGGTGAGTGAGTTGACAGGAATGGAGTTGGCCAACGCCTCTCTTTTGGATGAAGGAACAGCTGCAGCAGAAGCCATGACCATGTTGAGCGCAGCAAAAGCCAGGAATAAGAAAAAGGCAAATACTTTCTATGTAGACGAAAAGGTTTTTGAGCAAACCAAGGCGATATTAAAAACTAGAGCTATACCCATTGGCATCTCATTAAAAATTGGTTCCTTATCTGACCTTGACCTGAGCGATCCGGGATTATTTGGTATACTTATACAATACCCCAATTCAGATGGAGAAGTTGTCAATTATGAATCCTTGGTAAGTGCTGCAAAGGAAAACCAGGTAAGTACAGCTTTTAGTACCGATCTATTGAGCCTTACCTTACTTAAGCCCCCTGGGGAAATGGGAGCGGATGTAGTGATAGGCAGTACCCAGCGATTTGGTGTTCCTATGGGATTTGGAGGTCCTCATGCAGCATTTTTTGCAACAAAAGAATCCTTTAAAAGACAGATCCCCGGAAGAATCATCGGTGTATCCGTGGACAAGTCAGGTAAAAATGCTTACCGAATGGCTTTGCAAACGAGGGAGCAACATATCAAAAGAGAAAGGGCTACCTCCAATATCTGTACAGCACAGGTATTGTTGGCTGTAATGGCCGGAATGTATGCTGTTTATCACGGACCCAAGGGCTTAAAAGCCATTGCTTCACGCACCCATGGCTTAGCAGTTATGACAGCTAAATGGCTTAGTGAGATTGGCTTTGAACAAATCAATAAGGCCTATTTTGACACCATCCGTATCAAGGTAGATCAAGTACAGATGGAAAAAATCCGTGCCTTTGCAGTTTCCAAAAAATTAAACTTCAGGTACGATAAAGGCCATATTCTATTGAGCTTCGATCAGGCAAAAACCAGGCAGGATGTAGTCGAAATTTTTGAAGTATTTGCCAAATCCACCAATAAGTTACAACCGGAAGTTCCGGAGATCCCAAGTCAAATTGAAGCAACCATTCCTTCTGAATTAGAAAGAAAATCCAAATTCCTTGAGCATGAGGTATTCCAGAAATACCACTCTGAGCATGAAATGCTACGCTACTTGAAAAAACTTGAAAACAAGGATTTATCTTTGGTTCACTCCATGATTTCTTTGGGCTCTTGCACCATGAAGCTCAATGCCACCACTGAAATGATCCCCATTACCTGGCCGGAAATTGGACAGTTGCACCCCTTTGCACCCCAAGATCAAGCGGCAGGTTATTATGAGATGTTTCAAGATCTTCGGAATTGGCTTAGTGAAATTACAGGCTTTTCTGATACCTCCTTGCAGCCCAATTCAGGGGCACAAGGAGAGTATGCTGGTTTAATGGTGATCCGTGCTTACCATCAAAGTAGAAATGAAGACTTTAGAAACGTAGTCTTAATTCCTTCTTCGGCCCACGGAACCAACCCGGCCTCTGCAGTCATGGCAGGAATGAAAGTAGTGATTGTGCCTTGTGATGAAAAAGGAAATATTGATGTAGCTGCTTTCAAAGAAAAAGCAGCTACCTATAAAGACCAACTTTCTGCCCTTATGGTAACCTATCCATCTACCCACGGGGTCTTTGAAGAGGCGATTAAAGAAATCTGTGACCTTGTACATGAATATGGCGGACAAGTATATATGGATGGAGCCAATATGAATGCACAGGTGGGACTGACCAGCCCGGGTTTGATCGGCGCAGACGTTTGTCATCTTAATCTTCACAAGACTTTCTGCATTCCTCATGGAGGAGGTGGACCGGGAATGGGTCCCATTTGTGTAGCCAAGCATTTGGTACCATTTCTACCGGGAAATCCTTATGTAAAGACCGGAGGTACCGCTGCCATTACCCCGATATCTGCAGCCCCTTTTGGCAGCTCAAGTATTTTACCAATTCCTTATGCTTACATTGCCATGATGGGCGAGGAAGGCTTATCAAAAGCTACGAAAATTGCCATTTTGAATGCCAATTACATTAAAACCCGCCTCGGTGCTGATTTCCCTATTCTGTATACCGGAGCCAACGGTCGGGCCGCACATGAAATGATTTTGGATTGCAGGGCATTCAAGGCCTTTGGTGTGGAAGTGGAAGACATTGCAAAGCGACTTATGGATTATGGTTTTCATGCGCCTACCGTTTCTTTCCCTGTACCCGGCACACTTATGGTGGAACCTACAGAGTCTGAATCTAAGGATGAACTGGACCGTTTCTGCGAAGCCATGATTGCCATCCGTCAAGAGATCAGAGAAGTAGAAGAAGGTAAAGCGGATAAACAGGTGAATGTATTGAAAAATGCGCCCCACACTGCTGCAAGTATTATCTCAGACAACTGGGAAATGCCTTATAGCAGGGAAAAAGCCGCTTATCCACTACCTTTTGTTAAAGAGAATAAATTTTGGCCGGCGGTGGGTAGAATAGATGCTGCCTATGGTGACCGAAACCTTATGTGTAGCTGTATCCCAACCTCGGATTTTGAGACCGAATAAAACGGCTAAACAAGCTAAATAAATGGCCCAACTTGAAATTCAAGTTGGGCCTTTTTATTATAGTAAAAAAGAATTTTACTTCAAACTTCCTGTCATGTCTTCAGGACGTACCCATTCGTCAAACTGCTCGTTGGTCAATAAGCCAAGATCAAGAGCTGCTTCGCGCAAGCTTGTACCTTCCTTGTGGGCTTTTTTAGCAATTTTTGCGGCATTTTCATAGCCAATATGGGGATTTAGCGCAGTAACAAGCATCAAGCTATTTTCAAGATGCCTTTTGATAAAAGGAACATTTGGTGCAATACCTACCACACAATTGTCTGTGAAGGAAACACAAGCATCTCCCAATAATCTTGCGGAGTTAAGTAGATTATTTACCATCATAGGTTTAAATACGTTCAGCTCAAACTGACCGCTCATTCCTCCTACAGAAACGGCAGTATCATTTCCTATAACTTGAGCACAAACCATGGTCATGGCCTCTACCTGTGTAGGGTTAACTTTACCTGGCATGATGGATGATCCCGGTTCATTCTCAGGAATCAAGATTTCACCAATCCCGGATCGAGGGCCTGAAGACAACATCCTGACATCATTGGCAATTTTCATCAGGCTTACAGCCAATTGTTTCAAGGCTCCATGGGTCTCTACTATGGCATCATGGGCTGCCAAAGATTCAAATTTATTGGGAGCAGTTATAAAAGGATTGCCTGAATAATGTGCAATTTTCTCTGCCACCAACTCAGCATAACCATTAGGGGTGTTCAATCCTGTACCAACAGCAGTACCTCCCAATGCCAATTCAGAAAGATGAGGCAGGGTATTTTTAATGGCTTTTATGGCATGGTCTAACTGCGCAACATAGCCGGAAAATTCTTGCCCGAGTGTGAGCGGAGTAGCATCCATAAAGTGAGTCCGCCCTATTTTGACTACCTCCATAAACTCATCAGACTTGGCCTTAAGGGTATCTCTAAGCTTTTGCGCACCTGAAAGTGTAGTGTCTACCACCATTTTGTAAGCCGCGATATGCATGGCAGTTGGAAAGGTATCATTGGATGATTGAGATTTATTTACATCATCATTCGGGTGAATTTTCTTTTTCTCATCTTGCAAGCTGCCACCCAAAAGCACATGAGAACGATAGGCAACTACCTCATTTACATTCATATTGGACTGGGTGCCAGATCCGGTTTGCCATACTACCAAGGGAAATTGATCATCAAGCTTACCTTCAAGAATTTCATCACAGGTTTGGCTAATGATATCGGCTTTCGCCTGATCCAAAACACCAAGTGCAGCATTGGCCTGTGCAGCAGATTTTTTTAAAATGGCGAAAGCATGCACGATCTCCAAGGGCATCTGGTGTTTTGCTCCACCAATTTTAAAGTTGTTCACAGACCTTTGGGTTTGTGCACCCCAAAATTTATCTGCAGGAACCTCCACCGGCCCCATGGTATCTTTCTCTATCCTGTATTCCATTTTAATATTTATTGAAAGTTTATAAATTGACTAATTGATCCGCTAAAATACGACAGGGCAGCCACAATCCATAAAGGAGAGGCAAAATCTTGATTTCTTAAGCTTATTTTAATTGTCAGGATTTAAAGCTTCATTAGTTCGTGAAAAAGGGATTGACTTTCTTTTACCTTTCTCTTGAAATGTGCCCATGCAAAACCATAATTTCCCAATCCTACCAAAAAACAAAGCAATGCCAACTTCCAATCTTGCACTACGGATAAAAACAAAACCGTTAGGCCAAATGATACAATGGCCCAAAATCCCAGAAAAAAAGAAGCCCCAGGAAAAAAAGAATAATTTAAAGAGACCAGACAGCCTTTGGGAAGTGGTGCTATCTCCCCTTTTATCAAAGGCAAAAAACTATCCGCTCTATCAATAATTTTTGAAATTCTAAAACTATTATCCCCAATGTTCCCATTAAAAAAAATAGCTTGCCCTGGAGGCAGGTACTTCGTTTCCTCCAGGTAGTCTACAGGTCTGGTTATTAAGGCTACTCTTGCCATCACCTCCTTACTTCTCAAGGTGCTTACAAAAGTTTCACTATAGTTAGGAACCAGTCTCACCATACCACAAAATACTAAAGCCCCACAGGTGTTACAAAACAGCGATACAAGAAATCTCCACCTGAACATCTTTTGGAAGGCGGCTTACCTCTACGGTTTCTCTGGCCGGTGGATTGGTCTTGAAATACTGTCCATAAGCCTCATTGATGGTAGAAAAATCAGCCATGTTTTTAACAAAAATACTACATTTCACCACGTTAGAGAAGGTAAGTCCCGAGGCCCTAAGAATGGCATCCAGATTCTTCATAACCGCATGGGTTTCTTCTGTAATATTGGCGTTAAGCAATTCACCGGAATCTGCATCGAGGGCAATTTGACCGGAAACAAATAGCATTCCATTGGCTTTTACAGCTTGACTGTATGGACCTATAGGAGCAGGAGCATCCGGGGAATTGACAATTTCTTTGGACATAATTTCTTAAGTTATTGATTTGAACACAAATTAAACTTTAATCGCTTAAATAATCAATTAACTTAAAAAAAAGCCACTAGTTGACAACCAATTTAAACCCTTCTCCATGCAGGGTAATGATTTGAACAGAGCCATCATTTTTAAGCAATTTCCTGATCTTACTTAGGTATACATCCATGCTTCTTGCATTAAAATAACTGTCGTCCCCCCAAATTTGCTTCAACGCAAAAGAACGACTCACATTTTCATTCAATGAAGAAGCCAATAAACGAAGCAGCTCATTTTCTTTGGAAGTAAGCTTATTCGTCCCCTCAGGTCCTTCCAGCAACTGTTTGTCATAATGCAGGGTAAAGTTGCCGAATACATAAGATTTCAAAGCTGTCTTTTCACCCTGACTATTGGTTCTTCTCAAAATAGCATTGATCCTCATCAGGAGCTCTTCCATGCTAAAAGGCTTGGTGATGTAATCGTCTGCACCAATCCGAAAGCCCTTGATAACATCTTCTTTCATGTTTTTTGCCGTTAGGTAAATAATAGGGATATTTTCTTCCACTTTTCTTATCTCCTTCCCTAAGGTGAAGCCATCCTTGACCGGCATCATTACATCTAGCAGACATAACTGGTAGTAATCTTTCTTGTATTTATTCCAGCCCTCTTCTCCATCCCTACATAAAATTACTTCAAAGCCTTTTACGCCTAAATATTCCTTCAATATATCTCCCAAGTTGGGATCATCTTCTACCAATAAAATTTTGATCTTGCTCATTTATTTTTGGGTAAGTTTATAGTAAACACGCTTCCCTGCCCGGGATCGCTATCTAACCTTATCGTTCCATTATGTGCTTCTACCATTGTTTTAACATAGGAAAGCCCTAATCCAAAACCTTTGACATCGTGCAAATTACCTGTTGGCACCCGGTAAAATTTGTCAAATATTTTTTTCTGCGCCTCTTTACTGATCCCAATTCCTCTATCACTTATGGACAAGGTAAAGTTTGTTTCCGTCTCCTCAACCTTTATTT
This sequence comes from Cyclobacterium sp. 1_MG-2023, assembly GCF_030546805.1. Taxonomy (GTDB): domain Bacteria; phylum Bacteroidota; class Bacteroidia; order Cytophagales; family Cyclobacteriaceae; genus Cyclobacterium. The sequence continues at coordinate 197,410 of NZ_JAUOPC010000005.1, forward strand.
TTATTATCGGAGCATCTTTGGAATATTTGGTGGCATTGTCTAGCAGATTGTTAAGGATATTGTTCAGGTGAAAAACATCCACTTCCAGTTGCCCTGTCAAAAGAGAATATTCTGTCGTTAAGGTACCTCCTCTATTTTCCACGAGCAATTCAAAATGCTTTTTGGTAGCTTCAATAAGTTCTTTTAAATCAACCTTCTCAATCTTAAGATTAAAATCATTTTTTTCAAGGGCAGCAGCTTGCAACACTTGCTCAACCTGCTTACCTAGCCTTATATTTTCATCCTTAATGATGTTCAAATACCTTTTGCGCAAAGCTTGCTCTCCAAATAAATCTGGATCCTGTAGGGCTTCTACAGCCAAACTTACGGTAGATATTGGTGTTTTAAACTCGTGGGTCATATTATTGATAAAGTCATTCTTTATTTCTGAAACCTTTTTCTGCCTGATAATCACCTTTATGGCATACACAAAGCAAACAATAATGATGCACATAAACACCAAAGAACTGCCCAATGGTAAAAACACTTGTTGCATCAGGTAATTTTGTTTTTTCGGAAAATAAATGACCAAATAATTCTCTACTCCCAAAAGGTCACTTGGGAACAACTCTGCTTTTATTCCTTGATTTTTAAGAAATTCCAAATCACTTACGTGGCCTATACCCACGATCTCGTTTTTATTACCAACGATCCCTAACTCAAAGGGTTGATCAATATTCCTATTGATTAATTGATCCCTGACTTCTTTTTTTACCATCGTGGTATCAAGTCTGTCGAGTACATGCTGATTCCCTTGGGCCAGCAATTGATGAATTACCACCTCTACCAATTCAATCTTCATATTGGCCTGAACAATACTTTCTGCCACATTTCGTGACACATTTAACTCCTCTATAATAAAATTCTGTCTACTGTTGGCATACTGTCTTTTGCTCATTTTCCTGTCCCTCTCACTTAGAAAATTCAGGTACCGTTCTTTTTCGGCAAGCAAAATTTCCAACTCATCCGGAGTAAAAAGACTGGAAGCCACCGATGGTGACATGTAAAAGTATTTTTCAATTTGGCTGAAAGTTTTGGGTTCCCCCTCTTTTGAAGCAACTAATTTCCTAAAGGTAGGGGATATTTGAGGCATAGGCTGATCAAAAAGCGAATCCAATACTGAAGGCCTGTTTACGGCCACTTTTCTCCTTCTTACTTGCAACTGTATAGGCTCTATGGGTTGCAGCAAAGCCTTTTGAAAAATCGTATCTCTGGCGAGGGAACTCAACAATATATCACTGGCTTCTCCTTTCTCTATACGGTCGGAAGTTGAGGAAAGTGCTTGATAAACATTTTGCTCAAAACGCTCTTCATTGATTTTAAGCACATTCCCTACCCAATAGAACTGAAAACCTATCAATCCTAAACTTGCTAGGGACATCAAGAAAACAATGATTTTGATACTCGTTTTTGACATATTACAAATCTAAATGATTAGCTCCTCTAAATCACTTCCTTAACTTTTTTTAACAGGTAAAACCTTAGCAAAATCCTATTTGGTATTATTTAATAACCCAAATTAATCAATCAAGATTCCGTTTTTTCAGGACTTATCTCTTTTACATTTTAACTTTACCATCCTTTATCTATCTTTGCTGGCTAAATCACAAGCGATGGAAATCAAAAACCAACAATATTGCATAGGGGAAATTCCCTTACTGAATATTGCCGAGAAATACGGTAGCCCTGTATATGTTTATGACGGGGAGAAAATCCTTCATCAGGTAGAAACTTTGAAAAAAGCTTTTGCTGATGTAAAGATGAAAATAAAATATGCTACCAAGGCACTTTCTAACATCAACATATTAAAGTTGATGAAAAAAGCCGGTACCGGGGTAGATGCTGTCTCCATAGAAGAGGTAAAGCTTTGCCTGCACGTAGGTTTCTCTCCTGAAGAGATCATGTACACTCCTAATTGTGTTGACTTTGAGGAAATCAAGGAGGCTGTAGCTTTTGGGGTTATGGTGAACATTGACAGTATTCCCATGCTTGAGCATTTTGGAACAGAATATGGAAATGATGTTCCCATTTGTATCCGTTTAAATCCACATATTTTAGCAGGCGGAAATGCAAAAATCTCTGTAGGCCATATTGATAGTAAGTTTGGTATTTCCATCCTTCAGTTAAAACACGTCATTAAAGTAGTTCAAGCCTATGATTTAAATGTTGTAGGCCTCCATGTACATACCGGTTCAGATATTCTTGATGCTGAAGTATTCTTACAAGGAGCAGAGATATTATTTGATGCCGCCAGAGAATTTAAGGATTTGGCATTTCTTGATTTTGGAGGAGGATTTAAGGTCGCCTATAAAAATGGTGACATCACCACCGATATTCAGGATGTAGGAAAAAAAGTTTCTGCCGCATTTAAAGCGTTCTGTAAAGAATATGGTAGGGAACTGGAAATATGGTTTGAACCGGGGAAATTTTTGGTAAGCGAATGCGGCTATTTACTCACCAAAGCCAATGTAGTAAAACCTACGCCGGCCACCACCTTTGTAGGTGTCAACTCAGGCCTCAATCATTTATTAAGGCCGATGATGTATGATGCCTACCATAGTGTGGTAAATATTTCAAAACTTGATGGCCCCGAAAGAGTCTACACCATTGTGGGTTATATCTGTGAAACAGATACCATTGCTGCAGACCGCAAAATCAAAGAGGTCAAAGAAGGAGACATCATAGCGATCAAAAATGCCGGAGCCTATGGATATAGCATGTCCTCCAATTACAATTCAAGGTTTAGGCCTGCCGAAGTTTTGATCCTTAACAAGAAAGATTACCTGATTCGAAAGAGAGAGAGCATGGATGATATACTCAAAAATCAAATTTCAATTGATTTTTAATAAAAAGGGGCAAAAATTTTTGCCCCTTTTTATTTTTTCACTTTTTGTTACTTTCCCCAAAATTCCCGATGGAAAATTCATTTTTCACTCCACCAAATAAAACTCCGTTTATCATACAATTTCACCCATTAAATTATTTTTAAATGCGATTTGTATATTCCAATTTAATTCTATTATTTATAGAAATATAACAGCAATTAAGGATTTCATTAAACTGTATTTCAATAACATAAAATAATATTTCAAAAATTGAATTACAAAAAATGACTTTCATAAAACAAATTACATTATCTGAAACAGTATTTTACTCAAATAATTGAGTAAAATATTAATCGGAAAAGAAAATTTTTACTAACTAACTATTAAACGATGATGGCGTCCAAAACAAAGGCAATTATGCAGGTCCATTTGGATCAAAGAAACAACGGGGGTATTGGAGAAGACCTTCTTGAATATGCGGAAACCTTAAGTGAAGCATTGGGAATGGATACTGTCAAAATCCATCAAGAAATGCAGAATGGTGATTTAAGCCATTTGATCGCAACTTTCAACAAATATTTCAGTGATTATATCGAATTACTTGACACTGATCAGGCAATTGATTTATAATTTCAGGTTGAAGATTGATTGAATTTGGTTCTCAACCTAAGAGAAATTTTTAAACTTTTATTTTTTTCATGCAAAAATAGCAAAATTATTAATCTACTTGAAATGGCTTTTTATTAAGCTAAAATCTTAAAACAGCAAAATCCATAATTAGAATCGACTAGCAGTTATGGAAAATCCAATGAAACTTCACCTTTCACTTCTCAGCATTTGCATATTGCAGTGACTGATTCGTTATGAGAAATTTTATGGGTAAACCAACTGTGATTTTGATCCATGAAAAACGGAATGGTGGGACAGATTAATCTGCATCGTGGCCTCTTGGATAATTGTTAGCTTTTGTCAGAATTCATTGACTAAAGGTATATGCTGTACGGTTATTTTTAATAAAAAATGCCCAATAAACTGGCCTTTTTTCGAATTAAATATTATATTTAATTCTACAAATAACCTAAAAAACCATGTATAGACATATTGATCGCTTCTTACAGTCCGATTTAAAACTGAATGAAGAACAAAAATTAAAATTATTGAAATCCTACATCAATGATTTGAAAAATGAACAAATAAAAAGGGGCTAAAAAGCCCCTTTTTATTTGTTCATTCTTTATTATTCTTCTTCATCAAGCCTACAGTTAGTTTATTCAAGGCATCCACCTTCTCCTCAAAATCACCTTTTAAAGTAGCTCTATACTTATTGATGTTTTCAACCATCTCATTGATATCCTCCGGAATTATTTCCTCAAAAAGTTGTCGCAACCTTTTGGCGGTAGTTGGGCTTTTCCCATTGGTGCTGATGCCAATTTTTATATTCCCTTTTGTTACAATTCCCCCAAGGTAAAAATCACAATACTCCGGGGTATCAGCTACGTTAACAAGCAGAAACCGCTTTTTGGCATCCCTATACACCTCCTTATTGACCTCCTTATCGTCGGTTGCCGCAATAACCAAGTGTTTCTCATTGAGATACTGCTCATTATAAGCATCTTTCACCAATATTATATTGGGATTGTTTTTGGCTATTTCAACAATTTCTTCCAAAAAGGCTATGGAAACAACAGTCACTTTAGCATTCGGACTTGATTTCAACAGAAAAGTTAATTTTTCCAATCCGACATTTCCACCACCAACCAATAAGGTTTGCAGTTGGTGCATCTTTAAGAAAACCGGATACAATTCATTCATCCTTAACTAATTCAGTTTATTTTCAAATACAACAGCTTCATAAACTGCTTTCAATTTCGGACTTTCTCGAACCACATCACCAATAATAATTATAGCAGGTGCCCCAACTTGATCGTCATGCGCTTTCTTTTCAATATTGGAAATAGTCCCTGCTACGATTTTTTCATCCCGGGTGGTCCCACGCTCTATGATAGCTATGGCCTTATCTGTATAGCCCTGTTCTTCATATATCCGCACAATCTCACCCAGCTTCTTTGTCCCCATTAAAAGGACAACCGTAGCTTTGGATTTACTAGCCAGCAACAAATCTCTTGACAATTCACCATTCGATGTGGTGCCTGTTATCACCCAATAGCTTTCTGAAACACCCCTTTTTGTAACAGGTATTCCTGCGGCTGCAGGAACGGCAACAGTGGAAGATATTCCGGGAACAACATCCACTTTAATACCGAACTGTTGGATATAATCCAATTCTTCCGCCCCTCTTCCAAAAACAAATGGATCCCCTCCTTTGAGCCTTACCACATGCCCAAATTTTTTGGCATAGTAAACACACATCCGGTTGGTTTCCTCCTGTGGATTTTTCTTGCTCCCATTTCGCTTGCCAACATAGATCCTTAGGGCCTTATCAGGTGCATGATTGAGCAAAGAGGTATCTATCAAGGCATCGTACAAAACTACGTCTGCCTTGTTAAGTGCCAAAATGCCTTTCAAAGTTATCAATTCCGGGTCACCGGGACCGGCACCTACCAGGGTAACCCTTGGTCTAATCTCATTCATCATGCATGTACTTCTTTAGCCCTGTAATCGTTTATTGCATCAAATACCTGTTCTGCAATTTTATAGTAAGCCAAAGCAAAGGTTTGTGACGGTTGATTTTCTTTGATTTTATAAACCAATTCAGAAAAAGAAGCAGGAAGATTAATCTTGCCACTTTCTGTAAAATGCTTGTCAAATTCATTGACGATATGGGCATAGCTATTGGTTTTGGCTCCTTCTGCAGTAAGTATGGCTTTGGCAGCGTTCATCATACTGGTATAAGTCTGATAGATACCGTCTGACCATTTTTCTGCTTTCAGACTATCTTCTGCCCCTGCCAATTTCTCTCTAGCTTCCAATAGCAAGGTAGACACCAAGTCAATCACAACTCCAGCACATTCACCTACACCGATGGCTTTTACATAGGCTTCATCGTTACCCCAGTCAATAAAGTCACTGTCTATGATATTATCTGTGCTGGCCAAAGGCTTCAGCATTTCATAGAAATACATTTGACCTTTTCTTTCATAATAAGCCGCATAGCTCTCATTATTCTCTGCCCCTGCCTTGAAATCGTTTAACAAGACACGCAAAGCTTCAGGACCTCTTTTACTAGGCACCTTGATTACTTTATCTGAAAATTTTCCCTGCCCATCTCCAAAGGTGGCGCCTCCCAACAATACCTGTAGTGCCGGCAAGACTGCCTTCCCTACTTTCATTGACATTCCTTGGAAGCCTATTGAAGCCATATTGTGCTGCCCACAGGCATTCATACAACCGGAAATTTTAATGGTCAGGTCTTTATTTAATAAAAACTCAGGATATTCATCCAAAATCACCTTTTCCATCACTGCTGCAGCACCGGTACTACTGGCAATACCTAAGTTACAAGTATCTGTACCCGGACAAGCTGTAATGTCTCCTACAGAATTGTAGCCATAGTCCACCATGCCTAATTTTTCCAACTCCTGATAAAAGAAAGGAATTAACTCTTCTTTCACATCTCTTATCAATAGGTTCTGACGAAGTGTAAACCTAATTTCATCACTGGCATATTTTTTCACCAAAGCAGCCAGTTGCCGGGCTTCTTTCAAATAAAAATCACCAAGATGAACCTTCACACCAATTGAAAAATAACCTTCTTGCTTCTGAGGCAATACATTGGTCAACTTCCAACGTCTGTAATTCTCATCCGTGGGTACAGTAAATTCAGGCATCTCCGGATTAGGCAAAACCCTTTCAGCTTCATATGCAGACACATCAATTGGGTAAGTTTGGAAAGGAAGGGCAAGCTTTTCCTCTTCTACCAATTTCAAAAACTCCTCAACCCCAAGATTGGTGATAAGGAATTTCATCCTGGCTTTCATCCTCTTCGCTCTTTCTCCATGTCTGTCAAAAATTCTAACTACCCCTTCAATAAATGGGATGATTTGATCGGTAGGCAAGAACTCATAAACAACATCACCATGTCTGGGCTGAGAACCTAATCCTCCACCCAACAATACTTTAAATCCTCTGATTTCTTCCCCATTTTCATGCTTCACTTTGGCAATAAAACCAAGATCATGTAGGTACGAAAGTGCAGTATCCTCATCTGAAGAGGAAAAACTTATTTTGAACTTCCTACCCATTTCCTGACTAATGGGATTCCTAAGCATGTACCTAAATGTAGCATCGGCATATGGCGTTACATCAAATGGCTCATTAGGATCTATCCCTGCCGTTTCTGAGGCAGTTACATTTCTAACAGTATTACCGCATGCTTCTCTAATGGTAACATCATCCTTATCCAATTCTGCCCATAGTTCAGGTGTACTGTCTATGCTGACATAATGTATTTGAATGTCCTGCCTTGTGGTGATATGCAACCTTCCTGTAGAGTACTTTTCAGAAACATCACAGATCCTGTTAAGCTTGCTGGAGGTCACTCTACCATAAGGCAGTTTAATACGTATCATTTGAACACCTTCTTGGCGTTGCCCATATATTCCACGAGCTAATCGAAGACTTCTAAATTTTTCATCATCAATTTTCCCATTTTTAAAAAGGGCTATTTTTTTCTCCAGTTCTAGAATATCTTGTTCTACTACCGGATTTTCTATTTCAGTTCTGAAACTTTGCATCTTAAATATTTTTCAGTTTTAGCTGTAACTAATTTAATTAGGAATTATTGGCAACGGCTCCCTGCTCATGCAGGCCACATTCTTTTTGAGAAGCTTCCCACCACCACCTTCCGGCGCGGGCATCTTCTCCCGGCGTAATCGCTCGGGTACATGGGGCACAACCAATACTGACAAATCCTTTGTCATGAAGGGTGTTGTAAGGAATCCCCTCTTCCTTGATATAACCCAACATTTCTTCCATGGACCAATGCAATAAAGGGTTGTACTTCAATATCTGATTCCCTTCATCCCATTCCAATAACTGCATGTTTTGGCGATTTGGACTTTGTTCTGCCCTAAGCCCGGTAATCCACACTTTATTCCCTTGCAATGCACGCTTCAAAGGCTCAACCTTCCTTACGTAACAACAAGACTTTCTGTTTTCTACCGACTGATAGAACCCATTGATTCCATTGCTACTAACCAAGTCCTCTACTGCAGCTGTATTGGGGTAGTAAGGCTTGATCGATACTCCGTATTTGACAATCGTTTTGGACCACAAGTCATAGGTTTCATAAAATAACCTTCCTGTATCCAAGGTAAAGATTTCAATTGGAAGCTTATTTTTAGCTATTTTCTGAGTTATCACTTGATCTTCCTGACCAAAGGATGTGGAGAATATAACCTCATTAGGGAATAGGTCTACCAAAAGCCCCATAGTCTCTTCAATGGATAATTTTTCTATCCTTTGAATAAGTTCTTTAATTTCACTTGCTTCAATCATATTACATCGTTTTGCTGAAGGTGATTGTGGGTTAGAAAATCACCTTTTCCCCGGCCATGACTTACACAGTCTTCCGGAAACACAAAAGTACACAAAACCTACAAATATTATAGAGTAAATGGTAAAAAATTATTCCCGCTCCAAAATATCTTGTAAGGTTTTCATTTCTAATATTTTAAGGGTCTCATCTCTCACCTCTGCCATTACCATATTTAGCCCACATTTCTCCTGACTGGCGCATTCCTCACAGGGTTCATAGTAGTTCAAGCTAACACAAGGCAACAAAGCAATGGGACCATCAAGCAGTCGTATTACCTTAGACAAAGGGATTTCATTGGGAAGTTTGATTAGGTAATAGCCTCCTCCTTTGCCTTTCTTGCTGCCCAGCAAACCTGCTTTCTTCAATTCAAGTAGAATATTTTCTAAAAACTTGTGGGATATATTGTGGTGGGTAGAGATTTCTTGAATTGGAACAGCTCCCTGGTCTTTATGTTTACCCAAATAGGTCAAAGCATGAAAAGCATATTTTGTTTTTTTTGATAGCATGGGTTTTGTAAAGGTTTGCTTAACGTTAAACCGGAAAAAAGCAGCAAAGATTCATTCTCTTGCATTACTCACCGAAGGTCTCCTTGACTAATTCAACTTAAAGATAATCACTTTCCAATAAAAATTTAATTTCTTAGGTTTGATTATAACAATTTGAAAAATAAATGGGCATAAATAAAAAACAAGCGCCTGAAATTAACCAAGCGCTTGTCTCATTATAATAAGGAAGAAAATCAGAATATTAGATCAAATCTACACTTCGTTTAACAAAGGCTGTCAAGGCTTTGCCTGTCAACAATCCCTGAGAAACCAAAGCCAGGTCGAATGCTTGCTTGGCAAGTTTCAATTGTGCTTCTTCATCTTCAGTTTTCAAAATTTTATCTATTACCGGGTGGTTCCCGTTGATTCCCACTTTATAATTGTCCGGCATGGCTCCATAAAAGCCCATTCCACCACCATTTTGAGCCATGTCTTTCATCCTACGCATAAATTCATCCATGGTAATGGTCACTGGCATTTCCTCCGGACTTGCGCCCTCTACTTCTACCGAATAAGATTGATTGGCAATGGATTTTTCAAAAATCTCTTTTACTTTCTTGGATTGATCTTCGCTCAATAGGTTTTCATAGCCACCTTCTTTTTCAATAAGCTTATCCACCACATCAGCATCCACCCTCTTCAAACTAGTGTTTTCCAGCTTGCTTTCAATGTTTTGGATAAAATGACTGTCTATTGGTGAATCCATCAACAACACATCATAATCCTTTTTATTAGCAGACTGAATAAAAGTATCTTGCTTGTCTGCATCTGTTGCATACAGGTAAACCAATTTGTCATCTTTCCCCGTCTGTAGAGGCTTTACTTTTTCTTGGTATTCGTCCAAGGTAAAATATTCCCCATTGGTATTGTTCAGCAAGACAAAATCTTTGGCTTTCTCATAGAATTTGTCTTCTGAGATCATGCCATATTTCACAAAAAGGCCAATGTCCTTCCATTTGTCTTCATAAACTTTCCTGTCTTTTTTATAAAGCTCTCCTAGTTTATCGGCTACTTTCTTGGTAATGTAGTTGTTGATTTTCTTAACATTACTATCTGCCTGTAAGAAACTTCTAGATACATTCAGTGGTATATCTGGTGAGTCTATTACCCCATGAAGCAACATCAAAAATTCAGGCACAATGTCTTTTACTTCATCCGTAATAAATACCTGACGACTAAAAAGTTTGATTTTATTCCTTTGAAGCTCAAAGTCATTCTTTACCTTAGGGAAATACAATACTCCGGTAAGGTTAAAAGGATAATCTACATTCAAGTGAATCCAAAAAAGTGGGTCTTCACTCATTGGATACAGCTCCTTATAAAACTTCAGGTAATCTTCATCGGTAAGCTCACTAGGGGATTGGGTCCAAATAGGATCGGTTGTATTGATAATATTGTCAACCTCCACCGATTTCCATTTCTTCTCTCCTTTATCATCCACACCATCCTCTACACTTTCCGTCTTGGTCTCAAATCGAATCGGTACAGGTAAGAATTTAGCATACTTGTCTAAAATCCCCTGAAGCTTGAATTTATCCAGAAATTCTTCCGATTCGCTATTAATATTTAAGGTAATCTCTGTACCTCTTTCTGTCCTAGTCCCGGGGGAAATTTCAAACTCAGTACTTCCATCACAGGTCCATTTGGCAGGTTCTGCACCCTCTTGATAAGACAATGAGTCTATCTCAACGGTATCGGCCACCATGAATGCAGAATAAAAACCCAAACCAAACTTACCAATGATCTCATTGGCATCCTTGGCATCCTTGAATTTTTCCACAAATTCGGAAGCACCCGAAAAGGCGATCTGATTGATGTACTTTTTGATTTCCTCGGCCGTCATACCCAAGCCACGGTCAGTAATTTTGATCCACTTTTTATCCTTATCAAAACTTACATCTATGGTTAAGTCTCCTAACTCACCTTTGTACTGACCCAAAGTAGCCAATCTTTTGATTTTCTGTGTAGCATCCACTGAATTGGACACCAACTCTCTTAAAAAGATTTCATTATCAGAATACAAGAACTTCTTGATAATGGGGAAAATATTTTCGGTATGAATCGAAATTGTACCTTTTTCCTGCATGGTATTTTTTATTTTTATTTAAACAATGTCAATTATTTCGACTCGCTTAAATCAAGACTTGTTCCAAACTCACTTTAATGTCAAATTGTCAGTGCTTGCTTGGAGACTGATGTAAAATCAAGGCTTAGGGGTTAAATTTAATACTTGTCTAATTTATAGACTCCGTTTACAGTAATTTAAGAAAAGGAATGAAAATATTTTAGTATTATGCCTTTCCATCAAACCCAATTGAGCATGCGTTCCACTATTCTCTTAATCCTAATGAACCTGACATTGTTTCTAGGAAGCTGTCAAAGCGAAGCCCAGAAGACCGACAATTCAAAAAAAATGCAGCTTTGGTACACTTCTCCTGCCGATGAATGGCTTGAAGCACTACCTATAGGCAATGGGAGATTAGGCGCCATGATTTTTGGTGGGGTGAAGGAGGAACAAATTCAGCTCAATGAAGAAAGCCTTTGGGCAGGAATGCCGGAAGACCCTTACCCCGAGGATATACAACAGCATTATGCAGCCTTCCAAAAATTGAACCTAGAAGGTAAATACGAAGAAGCTTTAAATTACGGCATGGAACATTTGGCTGTATCGCCGACTTCCATTCGGTCTTATGAACCCCTTGGGGAATTGCATATTACTTTTGACCATCAAAAATCTCCTGAAAATTACCGCAGGACCCTAGACATGGAAACCGGCATTGTATCTTCCACCTACACTATTGATGGGAAAAGATACCTACGGGAAGCATTTTCTTCTGACAAATACAATGTAATTTTTTATCGTTTTGAAAGTTTGGATGGAGAGCCGATCAACAGTACCATTCGTTTTGATCGAGAAAAAGACATTGTTCAAAGCATAGGAGAAGGCGAAATACTATTTGTGGATGGTCAGGTATTTGACGACCCTAATGGTTATGATGACAATGTAGACGGCTCAGGTGAACCCGGCTTGCACATGAAATTCGCCTCTCAAATAACGGCAACTTTGGATAATGGCAGCATCAGTGGAATGGAGAACACCCTCAAGATCGAAAACAGCACAGGGTATACGGTTATTATCAGTGCAGCAACGGATTATAATTTAGCCAAGCTGAACTTTGACAGAAACATTGATGCAAAAGACAAGGCCTTAAAAACACTAGTTGGAGCCCTGGAAACTGCTTATAACACAGCTAAAGAGGCGCATACTGCAGCACACAGTGAAATGTTTAACCGGGTAGCCCTATCTTTAGGAAGCCCACTTCAGGACACTATTCCTACTGACAAACGACTAGATCAGGTGCGAGAAGGCACCAATGACAATCACATTACGGAATTGTTTTTTCAATACGGCAGGTATCTATTGATGGGCAGTACTGTCAATAGGGCCATACTACCTGCCAATTTACAAGGCATCTGGAACAAGGAGATGTGGGCTCCCTGGGAGTCAGACTTCCACCTGAACATCAACTTGCAAATGAACTACTGGCCTGCTGATCAGACCAACTTGTCCGAGGCCTTTGTTCCTTTGTCCAATTTCATGGAGAAACTGGCAAAAAATGGGGAGACAACTGCAGAAAAATATATTGGATCCTCCGGATGGATGGCCCACCATGTTAGCAATCCTTTTGGAAGAACTACTCCATCCGGATCAACCAAGGACTCTCAAATGACCAATGGCTATTCCAACCCACTTGCCGGAGCATGGATGTCCCTCTCCTTGTGGAGGCATTATGAGTTCACGCAAGACCAAGACTATTTAGAGCAAACTGCTTACCCTGTCCTGGCTGGTGCCGCACAATTTATTTTGGACTTCCTAAAGGAGAATGAAAAAGGTGAATTGGTCACCTCCCCTTCTTACTCTCCGGAAAATGCCTATATAGATCCAAATACAGGTAAAGCCACAAAAAACACTACGGCAGCCAGCATGGACATCCAAATCATCAATGACATCTTTAATGCCTGCATGAAAGCAGAGGAAATCATTGGTAACAAGCAATTGACTACAGCCATAGAAGAGGCGTCAAGGAAATTACCTCCAATCAAAATCGGGGGAAATGGTACCCTTCAGGAATGGTACGAGGACTATGAAGAAGTGGAACCCGGCCACCGACACATGTCTCATCTGTATGCCTTGTATCCTTCCAACCAAATTACACAGGCTACACCTGAATTATTTAAAGCAGCAGAGAAAACCATTGAAAGGCGATTGACTTACGGTGGTGCGGGACAAACGGGCTGGAGCAGGGCCTGGATCATCAATTTCTTTGCTCGCTTGCAAAAAGGAGAAGAAGGACTTGAACATATACATGAAATGATGGCCACTCAATTGTCTCCCAATATGTTTGACTTGCTGGGTAAAATTTTCCAGATCGAAGGCAATTTTGGTGCAACCGCAGGCATAGCCGAAATCCTAGTACAGTCACATGAAGAAGGAATTATCCGATTACTACCAGCCCTACCTCAAGCCTGGAACAAAGGTGAGGTAAAAGGGCTCAAGGCCAGGGGCAACTTTGAAATAAGCATGGAATGGGAAGATGGTAAACTTAAAAAAGCAGCGATTCTGTCCATTTCCGGTGGCAAGACAAAGGTTGTATGTCAGGGCAAGGAATGGGAAATAGACCTTGAAAAAGGAGCTTCACAAGGGCTTTTATAAATTTAAATAAATTGTAAGATCTGAGGGTGATATCGTTCCAACCAGTTAAACTTCATTTTAGAACAGCCAAAGAAGCCTATAGGGCTTCAACAACAATAACCGTGCGGTGTCAACCCACGGTAAAACGAAATATATCGCCAATCGATTTTGGCGGTATTGTTGCTTTTTTTCTGCAACAATACTGACAAAATCATAACGTCGCTTTCCTAAATAAAAACTAAATCCTAATCAATACGCAAAACAAAAACCCCGGCAGGGGTGACATGATTATAGCCGGTGGCATCAGCTACCGGAATGGTGAATAAAACGCCAATTGATTTTGGCGGCATTGTTGATTTTTTCTGCAACAATGCTGACAAAATCATAACCTATGAGATAGCTAAACGTTTCTTATTGGAAAATTCAGAATGTATTATCCCATTTAATCATTATTGCAAAAGAACCTAAATCCATGAATACGGACACAAATAAGAAAAACGCCATCAGCTTTTACAAAACTGCCTACCTCGGGAAGCCAAAAGAGGCGGTAGAAAAATATGTGGGTAAGGAATACATTCAACACAACCCCGCAGTAGCCAATGGCACACAAGGTTTTATTGATTATTTTGATAAAATGCAGCGAGAATACCCCGATAAATCCATCGAATTTTTACGTTGTATTGCTGAGGGTGATCTGGTAGCCCTTCATACCCGGCAGATCTGGCCAGGAAATGACCAATACGTCACCATGGACTTTTTCAGATTTGATGAGGCCGGAAAAATCTGCGAACACTGGGATGCCATCCAACAAGTACCTACCGATGCAGCCAATAACAATAGCATGTTTTAGTCTTGTAGTTGGTTTGCAGTAATTGAATATTTCATATCTTTCACTTATAAATTCCCTTTAAATACGAAGGAGTAGATGCAATCTACTTATAGCAGGGGAAGACCTCCTACTGATTTACTATCACCGGTGAGATCGTATAAGACTGGTTTTGCAATTGCTTAATTAATCCACATTCGTACATCAAATGACTTAAGCCTACTGCAATGAAACAATTGTTCGAGTCAAGCAATTTGACAATGTCACTCATCCATTTATTATTCCTATCGGTAAGCAGTAAGTTATTGCTACAAGGCAGATTGAATTGATAATCAATTTCCATTTGCTTGTACCATTCTGTTTCCTCACAGTAATTGTTATTTCGACTCTTGATTTTTGCAATAATATTTGACAGCCTTCTTTTATGTACTTTTCGTGGCATGCCTTCAACGTCTTTATTGATAAGTTCTATTTGCTCTTCCGTTGTTTCAAGACCAAACAGTTTTGCATTATGCTCCTTGGCTTTTAGGGCTATATAGTCATCTAAGGTAAGGGAAGGATCAGTTTGGTCTTTTGACAGACAAACTTGTTGATTAAAATACCTGTTCAGGAAAACATACATTTCTGTTGGTGTCATTTTATAAAAATTGGTTGGACTGGAAGCGAACAAGTTTTTAACAAAAGCAAGCTCATCTTTTTTCAAGTATTTGGACCATTTGGTCTTGACTGTTCTCCTATTGATTATGTCTTCTGCCAAATGCCCTGAAATATTCAAGTTTTCTTTTATCAGCACTTCACTAGCTAATAAAGCTTGGTGGACATTATATAAAGTGTCGAAGAAGGATTTTCCAAATGCATGGTGGGTACCAAAAAGATAAGAAACCTTGTTCGAATGGCTAGAAGTGACTTTAAATAACACCGTATTCAAGGTGTCGACACCTATTTTATTTTCATCCTGAGCCCAAACAAATTGACAAGAAATAAGCTGAAGATAAAACAGCATGATAACTGTCCGACTCAATTTGCCTCCCATATTATTTTTTTGTCATTATTCTCGTTTAGTAAAACCAAATAGGGCTTGGGTGTGCTTCCATCAAAAATCAATTTAGAAGAAAACAACAGCTTTTCATTGCCCAAAAAAGCTACCCAATGTGGGGTAAGAAGTGCTGCTTGTTGGTAGATGTTTTTTTCTTTTTTGATTTTTCTACAAGTTCAAATGACCTTTTTCCCCAATACGCCAAAAGCAATGTGCATTATGGAAATCGGCATCGAAAATTTGATTTCTATTTAGGGGTGCCTCCTCCACTTCATCTTCTGTTAATTTGGGCCAATGTTCCAAAATAACACCGTTTTGTTGTGTTAAATAACAATCATTCTCAGTCAATATTAGGATGTTATTGTTTTCTACTGCCCTTATTCTCTTTATGGCTTGATCCAACTTAAAACAAGTTGAAGGTTCCCCCCTTTTTTTAAACGATATATTTCAGGGTATTTACCAAATACCATTTGATTGTCGGAAAGCATAAAAAAACCACCTTCTCCAATTCGCCAATTTATTCCCAATATTAACTATTGATAACTAAGACATTAACCTATTTAAACATAATAAAAATGAAAAAAATATCCAAATAATTTACTGTCAAACCTAGGCCAAGTAAATAAAGGAGAATTTAATCTGCATTATGTAATAGGATTCGTAATAGCAGCGAAGTGATTGCTTTTGAAGTGATTCCATCAGGTAATAGAAGGTTTATTGCATATTTCGGTTTAAAAATTGACTTGACCAATAAAATGCAATACGGCATGTTCTGCCCAAAAAAAAAATGCCTGACTTTAAGCCAGGCATTTCCAATACAATAAACTAATTATAAGAATTATTTTGCATCAACAATTTCAAGGATAGGTTGACCAGTAGCTCCGTTTGGAAGCCTGGTTTTTAACATCATGGATAAAGTTGGGGCAATATCTGTAATGGTCGCATACCTGCTACTGCTACCCGGTTTTACACCCCAACCATAAAATACAATTGGTACATTGGTATCATAGGTAAAACCTGTGCCATGTGTAGTACCCTTTCCTGCATTGGCAAGCCAAGCAGGTTCCATAACCACCATCACATCCCCGGAGGCCTTGTGATTGTAACCCATTTGCAATAAATGTTTCAAGCCGGTGGTAAATTCTTGGTTGCGCATCGTTTCGCCGGTATAAGTCTCCTTAATCCCATCAAAGGTCAGCAAGTAATTTGCAATCTCAGACTGAACCTCAGCCAGCGAAAGCCCTTTTTCTGCAATCAACTCTCTGTTAAGGAATATTTGCTGATTGGAGAAATTGGAAATCCAGTCTCCTTCTCCATATTTTTCTTTGATAAAGTTATCCAAACCGGTAGTCAAAGCTTTGGTATCCAAGCTTCCTGCTGTTATGCGCTCACTTTTCATATAGTTAACCACATCTGCAACCCCGTGATCAGCAGTAAGGAAAACCAAGTATTGGCCTTTACCTATTTCTTTGTCCAAATAATCAAAAAATTTGGCTAGGTCTCTGTCTAGACGCAGGTAATTGTCTTCCACCTCTATGGCTTGAGGACCAAATCTATGGCCAATATAATCCGGAGTAGAAAAGCTTACAGCCAAAAAGTCAGTTTCACCTCGCTGCCCCAATTCTTCGCCTTGAATGGCTGCCATGGCCATGTCTACAGTGAAAGTATTGCCATAAGGGGTAGAACTGATCATACCCAAGCCCCCATTGTCCTTCTGCAATTTTTTCAAATCATATGGAAATGTAGGTCTGGCTTTTCCCTTAAAAGGTGATTCAAATTCATTGTCATCTGACGCCCCCTGGATATAGGTTTCTATTGGAAAAAGCGTTTCCCAGGTCTGGTCAAGGTATTTTGCAGCCAACTTTCGCTCATTAAAACTTTTTACCCATGCAGGCAATTCCTCATAGTAATAATCTGAGGTCATAAAATTACCGGTACCGCCATCAAACCAATAGGCATCCCCTAAATGCCCTGCAGGCAAGGCTGCTCCTCGGTCCTTAATGGCTACGCCTACGACCTTGGATCTTTTACCTGTGGCAAACCTCAACTCATCTGTAATGGTAGTTGTGAGTAAGTTTCTGGGAGATATTTCCCCCTTACTTGCACTTCCTCCAACAGCTGAAACAGTACTATCTTCGGCACAATAAATATCATCATCCATCGCACGTATGTACCAGTTATTGCCAATGATACCGTGAGTAGCAGGAGTAGTACCAGTATATACGGAAGCGTGGCCCGGACCGGTATAGGTAGGGATATAATTGTAATGACCGTTCTGCATCATGAAACCATCATGCATCAATCGCTTTAATCCTCCTTCAACATATCGGTCGTGGAACCTGTAAAAATATTCCTGTCGCATTTGATCCACAACAATTCCTACCACTAACTTAGGTCGCTCTACTTCCCTAGCGGAATATTCTTGAGCAAAACTGAATTGGGAAAACAATAAGCATCCCAAGATTATCAATCTTTTCATATGGTCTATAATTTAAAATTTCGCGTGTAAATATACCTTTTCATAAACCCAAAGTGAGGAATATGCATCACAAATGCGTAAAATTGGGATAAACGGAAAATAAAAGTTTTAAACCTTAACAATTAGTCTTTGTTCTTCAAATCTCCATTTTTGATGGATTTGATAAACTGTGCCCAAGCAAATGGATTAAGCAAAGGTAAGGGTCTAGGTCCGTAGCGATCCATTGTTTGTTGCGTTTGCTGGTTGGTAAATTGTCTGAAATTCTCATTGCCCGAGGCAGGCATTTCAGCTGCCCAACGCAAGAGCAATTGAGGACTAAGATTCCCTCTATTTAAAGGAGGTTCAGCATCTACATTTACAGCTAAAATTGCATTTTTAAACTCTTCTTCCGTAGGGTAAGGCATCACCTGAACTTCCTCAAGGGCAATTTCATCTTGCACCATGGTAAGTATATAACTCACCTCGTCCTTTTCAATGTCTTCGGGTATGGTTACTGTTTGTCTTTTTAAGCCAATATAAGAAAAGACAATGCTATCTCCGGCAAGCACCGGCATTGAAAAATAGCCGAACCTATTACTACTTGTCCCTCTACCTTTTTTTGGCACATAGATATTTACGCCGGGAATGGCAGTCGTACTGTCTGCATTCAGAATGATTCCTGAAAACTGAATTATTTTTTTATCATTGGTTTCCTGAGAAAAGACATCTCTTGAATTTCCCAAAAGCCCCAATAAAACAACAAATGATAGGATTAGTCTTTGTCTCACTTTTACAATTTTACTCGAGGTATATCCCCCGATATATTAACAAGAAATTTCTGACTATTTGTAATTAGCCCAATGAATTTACGATATTAAGTGAATTACCTTTGAATTCATTAACTTCAAAGCGATTTATTTGTTAAAGTTAATTAAATGCGGTTAAAAAACATAAGTTTAAACTATGGAATGCGGGTCTTTAAAGCCCTTTCCGAAGAAGCCCGGGTTAGAATACTCCACTTGCTCATGCAAAATGAAGAATTATGTATTTCAGATCTCGAGCATATTTTAGAATTCACCCAAACCAAAACAAGCCGACATGTCACTTATTTGAAAAATGCAGGTTTGATTGGCAGTAGAAAAAAAGACCAATGGACATTTTATTATGTTTTGGATGAAGCTCATGAGATTCTAAACCAAATTTTAAAATTCATTAAAAAAGATCAAAACCTTCTACGTGACCAGGAGGTTTATGAGATATTGCATTCCAATAGGGAATTGGCCATCAATAAAATTGAAAACAACCCTTATAGAAAATAACAATTAGTGAAAAAATACAGCCATCTACTATTTGACCTTGACCATACCTTATGGGATTATGACAGCAATGTCAGGGATTCCCTATTGGAGCTATTTGCCAATTATGAATTGGGAAAACTGGGCAATCCTAGCTTTGAATTGTTTTTTGAGGCCTTTCAACTAACCAATCACAATCTCTGGGAGCAATTTAACCGGGGTTTGGTAGACAAAGATCAACTTAGGGCCATGCGTTTTAAGCAGGTTTTCACCAGGGCCAAACTGCCGGTAACTAAAATCCCAAAAGGCTTAGAGGAAGAGTTTATTTTGCGAACATCCTCCAAACCAAAAGTAATGGATCAGGCTTTTGAAATCCTGGACTACCTGAAAACCAAATATCAATTGCATATCATTACCAACGGTTTTAATCTAAGTCAATACAATAAACTCAAATCTTCCAAATTGGATGCTTATTTTGACTTAGTTGTAACTTCTGAAAATTCTGGTTTTAGAAAGCCTGACAAAAGGATTTTTGAACATACTTTGATTCAATTAAAAGCCAATGCCCGGCAATGCCTGATGATTGGAGACAATCCTTTATCAGATATTCAAGGTGCACAAAATGCCAAAATCGATCAGGTTTATTACAATCCCCTAAATACAAAAATCACAATTCAGCCAACATTCACAATAAAGCACCTATCAGAGCTTGGAAATATTCTATAAGCACATCAATTCTTTAAAGCGAGTGATAATTTGTATATTTGATTTATAACCACATTATTAATCAACTTCTGTGTGAGGGAAAAAAGTCGAATGACAAAGAATCAAAGGATTGTTCTCTCATAACCGGAGTAAAAATACCATACAACTATGCTTAAAGGCTTTTTTAATGTTCCGGAACCAAAAAATGAACCCGTAAAAAATTATGCACCCGGATCTGAAGAGAGGGCATCTTTACAAAATGCCCTAAAAACAGCGAGAAACCAAGAGGTGGACATACCGATGTATATCGGTAGTGAAGAAGTGAAAACCGGAAACACCACCGCCATATACCCTCCACATGACAGAGCCCATAAAATCGGTCAATTTCATTCGGGAGATAAAGAGCATGTTACTCAAGCCATCAATGCAGCCCTAGGCGCCAAGTCGGCTTGGGAAAACATGCAATGGGAACAAAGGGCAGCCATATTTCTAAAGATTGCTGATTTACTGGCCGGTCCATACCGTGATAAAATCAATGCAGCCACCATGCTTGGCCAATCAAAAAATGCCTTTCAGGCCGAAATAGATGCGGCCTGTGAATTGATAGATTTTCTTAGGTTCAATGTCAAATTCATGACAGAAATCTATGCCCAGCAACCTCCAATTAGTGGGGATGGTGTTTGGAATAGGCTGGAGCAAAGACCTTTGGAAGGATTTGTTTTTGCGATTACTCCTTTCAATTTTACGGCCATTGCTGGTAATTTACCCACAGCTCCGGCCATGATGGGAAATACCGTGATTTGGAAACCCGCCGAAACTCAGATTTACTCTGCCAGGGTTTTGATGGAGGTATTTAAGGAGGCAGGCCTTCCCGATGGTGTAATCAACCTGATCTATGTAAATGGTCCTGATGCAGGGGATGTTGTTTTCTCTCACCCTGATTTTGCCGGGCTACATTTCACCGGATCTACAGGAGTGTTCCAATCCCTCTGGAAAATAATTGGAAATAACATATCTAAATACAAAACCTATCCCAGGATTGTCGGAGAAACAGGCGGCAAAGACTTTGTAATCGCCCATAAATCCGCTAATCCAAAAACTGTAGCTACAGCCTTGAGTCGTGGAGCTTTTGAGTTTCAGGGACAGAAATGTAGTGCTGCATCAAGAGCCTATATTCCTTCTAACCTTTGGGAGCCTGTCAAAGAGCACCTATTGGCTGACCTTGCTTCCATGAAAATGGGAGGAACAGAAGATTTTGGTAATTTCATCAATGCTGTAATCGATGAAAAAGCGTTTGATAAAATAAGTGCTTATATAGAAGATGCCAAAACAGCAGCAAATGTAGAAATACTTGCCGGAGGTAATTGTGACAAAACCAAAGGATTCTATATTGAGCCTACGGTAATTTTGGTGCAAGACCCCCTGTATAAAACCATGGTGGAAGAAATTTTCGGACCTGTATTGACCCTATATATCTATCAGGAAGATCATTTTGAAGAAGCACTGGAACTGGTAGATCAAAGTTCCCCATATGCCCTTACAGGAGCCATCTTTTCCAAAGACAGGTATGCCATTGAATTGGCTACATCCAAACTCCGACATGCTGCAGGAAACTTTTACATCAATGACAAACCTACTGGAGCGGTAGTGGGGCAACAACCATTTGGTGGATCCAGGGCTTCCGGAACCAATGACAAGGCAGGGTCAATGATCAATTTGCTTCGTTGGGTTTCTCCAAGAACAATCAAAGAAACCTTTGTAAGCGCCAGCGACTATAGGTATCCATTCTTGGGCGCTGACAAGGAATAGTCTAGCGAAGCTCGTTTATTAAGTAGGACCACAGTTGCATTGGCTATTTTCTTTCAGGGTGCCTAGGCCTAATCTAAAATCCAATCAATGGTGAACTGATAATTTATTGGCTTAAACAATACCTACAGAAAAGGCAATATTGCTGACAATATTGCCTTTTCTGTTACCATATCTCTTTCAGGGAATAAAGTTTATTCTTTGTCTCGAAACCTTTCAGTTGAAGGTCAGTATAGGCTGCTGTAGGAAACACTAAGGCAGTCATAACAAGTGCTCCGTCATTGACAAAAACTTCAATGGAAGCCCTATCCAAGTAGATGTCAATATCATTTACCTCTAAATCCTTCAATGGAGCTTCAATAATGGAAGCAAATTCTTCATTGAAGTCGGTCAAGCCTGACTTGGTTCTGTCAATGAATAATTTTCCTTCTTTTTTTCCTATAACCAGCATTTCCCCAGACCCATTTTTAAAGGTTGCCGAAAAATCACTTTCTTTTGGTTTAAGGGCTATTTCAAGCAATTCATGTTCAAGTGCTATATTCTCTCCTTCTAATGAAGCACTTTGACCCCTCAATTGTTCTAACTCCTCCACCGGCTTGGATGCTATCCATAATTCATTCTTATTTTCATACAAAGACAAGGTTCTTGGAACGGTCATTGCCGAACGCCAAACCTTGGTGGGCACTACCTGCGCATAATTCCAATTACTCATCCACCCAATAAATAGGGTACGTCCATCTGATGCGGGAATATTTGACCAGGTTACTCCTGCATAATTGTCGGTACCATGATCGAGCCATTTGACTTCCTTCTGATTGGTGGTAAAAGTTTGCCCATCAAAATCACCGACAAAATACTGCGTTGCGGATCCTCCATTTGGTCCACCTGGATTAATGCTTACCAATAAAACCCACTTTCCTTTTCCATCTTGAGTTTTCAAAGGAAACAAATCAGGACATTCCCAAACTCCTCCATACGCAGCCCATTCGGGATTAAAATCACTCATGTGGGACCATTCGATAAGGTTTGGTGAGGAATAAAAGCTTATTTTGTCCTTCACGGCCAGTGACATGATCCATTTTTCCTTTCCTTCGACTACGACCTTCCTCACCTTGGGATCCCTAAAATCTTTTATCCCCGGATTGGCAAGAACTGGGTTTGCTTTGTATTTTTCCCAAGACCTCCCATTGTCTAAACTGTAAGCTATACCTTGGGTCTGAAAATCAATCCTTCCGGCATCTCCTTTTATATTATCATGATAAGTGTAGATCGCAACTAACGGAGGGGCTTCTTGGGTACCAAGTCCGCTACTATTTTCACTATCCAAAACTGCAGAACCGGAAAAAATCCACCCAAGGCTGTCCGGCGCTATGGCAACAGGTAAGTTTTCCCATTCTACGAGGTTTTTAGAAACGGCATGTCCCCAATGCATGGGACCCCAGACATTGCTATCCGGATAATATTGGTAAAAAAGGTGGTATTCTCCTTTGTGAAAGACCATTCCATTGGGGTCATTCATCCAGTTGGCAGGTGGACTAAAGTGAAATTGTGGTCTATAAGCTTCCTTGTAGGTCCCCATTTGATCGGCCAAGTCATCCATTTTTTTCACTTGAGAAGTACAAGAAAAACCTATCAGTGAAATTAGAAAAAATACAAGTGCCTGTTTACTAAGATTCATAGAGATCTATTTTTATTTATTCCATCTCATCTCTTTCTTTGACTCCATGCAAGACAATCCTAAAAGAAGTGCCTTTACCTAATTCAGAAGTGTTGACAAAGATACGCCCATTATGATAGCCTTCGATAATCCGTTTGGCCAAGGTCAAACCCAAGCCCCAACCTCTTTTTCTGGTAGTAAAACCGGGATTAAAAACCTTGGTAAACATCTTCTTCTCTATACCTTTTCCGGTATCAGCTATATCAATAAACACAAATTGCTCACTTTCTTTGACGATATTAATGCGAATTGCACCTTGACCTTTCATGGCGTCTACTGCATTTTTACAAATATTTTCTACCACCCATTCAAATAAGGACCTATTCATTTGGGCATAAATATTTTCTGCATGAGAATTAAGCTCAATGCTGACTTTATTGGAAATTCTTGGTCTTAAATAATTGATAGCGTCCCCTACTACTTGGTATACGTTTTCGGGTTTTATAACTGGTGTACTTCCTATATTACTAAACCGCTCAGTTACCACGGTCAATTTATTAACATCTTTCTCAATTTCTAGGATCACTTCCTTGTTTTCATCAAATACAGGAGAATTTCGGAGGTAGTCTATCCAAGCCATGAGTGAGGCCAAAGGGGTGCCTAATTGATGAGCTGTTTCCTTGGTCAAACCTGCCCATAATCTATTCTGCTCAGCTACTTTACTTTGATTCAGGAATGCATACGCAAGAAGTCCAAACACCAAAATTACAGAGAGCTGTACATAGGGATAGTATTGCAATCTTGTGAGTAAGTCTGAATTCCTATAATAAATAAAAACATCATCTGAGAGACTGATCGGTTCATACAAGGCCTTCATGGATTCTAACTCACCTAATAAATAGTCCCTAATTTCGTCTTCCGTGCTATTTGAAGGGAAATTGATGTTTTTATATTCCATTGGCTCTCCAGCGGCATTCACCGTAATTACCGGAATGGATTTATTTTCTTGAATAATTACCTGAAAAACAAAGGTCAGGTTGTCAGAATTTACGGAGGCATATTCCAATGCTTCTGCGTACAAGTCTACTTGGCGTTTTTCACGAATTTTAAGCTCTTCAACTAGGGTATTGGTATACCATATTGAACCCAAGCCTATAACAACGGAAAAAACAAATATGGCCCATTTTACTTTTTCCCTGTTCTGATAGAGGTCTAAGGAGGCAAGGTCTTGGAATTTTTTCTTCATTGCAATTTGATGTTCCCGAACTTAAGTAAGTTCATAATGAGAAACAATATAAAGCGCGCATTATTGCCTAGAAAGGCAGAAAATTCCACATTTCACCCAGCATTTTAGCAAACAAAGAATTGCTTTGACCTTAATTTTGCTTCAACCATTTCCAAAGCACCTTATAATTCACCTTGGAACCATGAACTAGAATTCCAATCCGATAAATTTTCCCCGCCAGCCAAGCCGTTGACAAAAAACCTGCCACAAGTAATGAAATTGAAAGCGCCAAATGATGCCAAGGCACCCCAAAACTAACCCTACCCATCATGGCTACTGGGGAAGTAAATGGGATTATGGAAAGCCAAAATGAGACATTACTATTGGGGTCATCCAACACAAAAATAAATAACCCCATATACGCTACCAATAAAGGTATGGTCACAGGGAACATAAACTGCTGCGCATCAGATGGGCTATCTACTGCAGCTCCTATCGCGGCAAAAAAGGCACCATAGAGCAAGTAACCACCTACAAAATAAATCAAAAACGTCAAGGTAATCTGCACAAAGTCCAGCCCTTGAATCATTTGCAAAATTTCAACTATTTCCGGGTTTCCATCAGCAGGAAAAAGGCCTTGCTGCGCAGACATTTCCAGCATTTGTTGTTGAGGCATTTTCATACCAAAATACCCCATAACCAGAGAAGACACCAAACCTATCAGGAGTATCCAGATTAAAAACTGTGTCAAACCTACCGCGCCAATACCTATAATCTTGCCCATCATTAATTGAAAGGGTTTCAATGAAGAAACCAGGATCTCGATAATTCTACTGGATTTTTCCTCTATCACTCCTTGCATGACCTGATTCCCATATACAAATATGAAGGTGTAAATCAATATCCCGGCAAGAAAGCCGATGGCATAATTTACAACAGAATTTGAAATGCGTTCTCCTCCGGCTTCACTAACAATGATCGACTGAATGTCTACATTTGTTTTAAAGGCAGATAAAAGAAGTGGGTCAATACCTGAGGCTTGCAGTCTGAGTGACTCCATTTTACTCTGTAAGGAGGCTTCCAAATTGGTAATCATGGATATTGGCGGCGTTTCTTCGCTGTAAAAAACTATCCCTTTCGGATTTTGTATGTCTAGTTTTGGAATGTAAAGAAAACCAAACCTCAGTCCTTCTTGCACCAATAACTTGGCATCTTCTTGCCCCAACTCGCTGTAAGAAAATGAATACAGTTCATTGCTCTCTAAAAAAAAGGAATTGTTCTCATCTACCACCTCTATCACTTTTCTGTTCTCTCCAACGGTGTCGGACATGCCCACCCATAAAAACAAGCCTAGAATTGTAGGAAAGATGAGTGGTGTGATGAGTGTTGCCAAGAGAAAAGATCGCTTTTTAACCCTTGCTAAGTATTCTCTTTGGATGACTAAGAAGATTTTATTCGCCATGACTTTCATTAATTTTCTGAATGAATATCTCTTCTATACTTGGCACAATTTCTTCGAATCCAAGAATTTCTCCTTTTGACATGAGCATACCTAAGAGCTCATTGGGTTTTTGGTCTTTTAATTCCAATTTAAACTCTAGCATCCCATCCTGCCGACGAAGCTCCTCTCCCATGGGAACGTATTCCATGCTATCAGGAATCATTTTAACTCTAAACACATTGGTTTTGGCTTCCTCCTTAATGGTCTGAATGGTGCCGTCTAGGATTTTTTTCGACCTATTGATCATTGCTATTTCATCACAAAGCAATTCAACAGATTCCATTCTATGGGTTGACAATACTATGGTAACTCCTTGGTTCCGCAATTCAAGAATTTCATTTTTGATAATTTCTGCGTTTACCGGATCAAAACCTGAGAAAGGTTCATCCAAAATCAGTAAGTCAGGTCTATGAATAACGGTGGCGATAAACTGTACTTTCTGCGCCATACCTTTGGACAGGTCCTGGATTTTTTTGTCCTTCCATTGGCTGAGATTAAGTTTTTCCAACCAATTGGTGATTTTTTGTTTGGCATCTTGTTTTCTTAAGCCTTTAATTTGAGCAAAATACAGCAATTGCTCCTTTACTTTCATCCCCTTATAGAGCCCCCTTTCTTCGGGAAGATAGCCTATATTCCGGACATGATCCATTTTTAAGGCTTGTCCATTGATATAAATCTCACCTGAATCTTTGTCTATTATTTGATTGACGATTCGAATGAGCGTTGTTTTACCTGCACCATTGGGGCCCAATAAGCCAAAAATTTTACCCTTACTAACAGAAAGATCAAAATCCTTGAGGGCAACATGTGATCCATAAGATTTATTTAATGATCGAATGCTTAATATTTCCAAATGAACGAAGGTTTATCAACTGATTTGAAACATTATAATGAACGGAAATCACCATTCAAAAATCTAACTATTCCAAAGATACGGAACCCACTGAAACATCAATTAAAAAGGTCATGAGATTTTCAGCATCTTTTGAATAGCCCTTACTCACATAAGTTTTATCATCAATCTTTTTCAAGTTGAAAGGCAGTTTGGTTCGGCACATTGCTGTTGACTTAATCTTGACCAAATACGGGAGGTTCTTAGGAGGTAATTTTATTTTCACTGAACCGGCTCCCACCATGGTGTGTATTTGGGAGGCTCCGGCCATGGTATCATTAAAGGTTAGATTGACGGAACCATAGTTGACATCAAACATCAAAAGGCGGGCATTTGAAAACTGCATGTCGTTGGCATACACAGAGCCCATATTAATGGCTACTGATAAGGTATCCATATTTACAGAATTGGACACCTGATTGGCATAGTCTAAAAAAACATCGGCCGAGGCAGTTTTTACAATACAATTGGAAACAGGCAAGTTTGAAAAATCAATTCTGGCTTTTCCAATCCCAAACTGAAAATGAAGGTCATAAAGGTAATTAGGGTCTAACCCAACATCCCACTTGTGATCATAGTCATCATCACTGCTTGAGAAAAGCCTATAAGAAAGGTTTTTACTTAAACTTTCCGACTCTACATTTTTATGCACCAATCTGGCATGAAGTACTCCATCTACCAAATCATGAGTAAATGAAGGCAATATGTTTACCTTCCCTAGTTCTGCATCCACATACAAAGGTACGCCATGATAGGACCTATTGATATGAGATACCCCCTTATAGCTAGAGAAATTTAGGCTCACCAGATCTATGTCATTTCCTTCTGCCACTTCAAAATGAC
Source organism: Cyclobacterium sp. 1_MG-2023 (assembly GCF_030546805.1). Taxonomy (GTDB): domain Bacteria; phylum Bacteroidota; class Bacteroidia; order Cytophagales; family Cyclobacteriaceae; genus Cyclobacterium. The sequence continues at coordinate 225,253 of NZ_JAUOPC010000005.1, forward strand.
GCAGTATTTGTGCATCAGTTGAGATGACCATAAAAATGACCAAACATATCGATATATTTAATTCCTTAAACATAGGGAATTAATACGATAGAAGATGGAAAAGGTTTCTATAAAGAAAAGGCCGGTGGCCGACCCTCTCATTTTAGAAAAATTCTTTAACTTTATCAAATATACTTTTCTCAGATTGTCCAGGATTCGGTTTGAAGTTTTCAGAATCTCGCAATGACTCGAGCTTTTCTCTTTCTTCTTTACTTACTTCTTTTGGCGTCCAAACATTGATATGAATCAATTGGTCACCTTTTCCATATCCATTAAGTTCTTTTATACCTTTCCCTTTCAATCTCAGGATTTTCCCTGACTGAGTTCCCGGTTCAATTTTTATTTTAACCTTCCCATCTATGGTCGGCACTTCTAAAGATGCCCCAAGAGCTACATCTATAAAGCTGAGGTATAGGTCATAGACAACATTGTTTCCATCCCTTACCAACTCATCATCCTCAATCTCTTCTATAAGGATCAATAAATCACCCGGTATTCCGCCGGGCACTTCATTTCCTTTACTGGATAAGCTTAGCTGCATACCTTCCGAAACACCGGCAGGAATATTAATAGGTATAATTTCCTCTTTCACTACCAATCCGTTGGCATTGGCATTCGGGGGTCTTTTATCTACGATTTGACCACTGCCTTCACAGGAAGGGCAAGTACTTGCAGAGACCATCTGCCCCAGCATGGTATTGACAACTTTTTTTATTTGTCCTTGACCTTGGCAGGTGGAGCAGGTTTTAAAAGTTACTCCGTCAGCAATCATGTGACGTTTTACCTTGATCTTTTTCTCTACACCATTGGCAAGCTCCCTAAGGTTAAGCTTTAACTTCACCCTAAGATTGGTTCCTTTTTTGGTGCGTCTGCCACCACGTCCTCCACCACCACCAAAAAATGAATCAAATCCTCCGCCACCGCCGAAGATATCTCCAAATTGAGAAAAGATGTCATCCATATTCATGCCACCACCGCCATAGCCGGCATTTCCACCTACGCCTTGGTGACCATATTGATCGTAACGCCTTCTTTTTTCCGGATTACTTAGAATCTCATAAGCCTCCGCTCCTTCCTTGAACTTATCTTCAGCAGTAGGATCACCGGGGTTTTTATCCGGGTGAAATTTAATGGCCAATTTTCTATAAGCCTTTTTTATTTCTTCTTGGCTTGCACTTTTCGCAACTCCCAGAACTTCGTAATAATCTCTTTTAGCCATAAGTTTTTAGTTTCCTATTACCACTTTTGCAAATCGGACCACCTTATCTGAAAGCATGTATCCTTTCTCAACTACATCTACAATTTTCCCTTTCAAATCCTCTGAAGGAGCGGGAATTTGAGTAATTGCTTCATGGTATTCTGCGTCAAATTCCTTTCCTATTAAATCATCCATCGGTAACAAACCTTTGGATTCAAGAATCTTTTCTAATTTATTATAAATTAGCTTGCTTCCTTCTTGGTCATTTCCCTCAACCTTAAAAGACCTTTCAAAATCATCCATTACAGGAAGAATTTCTTGGATCAGGTTTATAGAAGCTGTACTAATCATCTCCAGCTTTTCCTTAGCTGTTCTTCTTCGATAATTTTCAAATTCAGAATACAACCTGACATATTTGTCTTTCAGTTCTTGGTTTTCTTTTGCCATACTGTCTGACTTCGCTTCGCCTTCTACTTTCTCTTCGATATCTTCCTGAGCGGATTCTTTGTTCAGATCTTCTTCATTTTTAAGGTTTTCGCTTGTACCTGCCTGATCTAAGCCTTGTTCCTTTTCTTCATTCACATTATCTGTCATTATTCAATTCTTTTATCTTCAATCAAACTCCTTTAAACAATTAACTTGCCATTTTCAATTAATATGACATTCTGACACATTTACTGCAATGCACTCCAAATCAAATCTTTAAGTGCAGGCAACTGAAAACCTGTCACGGATGAAAAATAAAGATGTGGCACATCTTTCGGTATTTCAGGTTTTAGTGCTTCCATAAGCTCTTCATCCAATAGATCTGCTTTGGAAATGGCCAAAATCCGTTTTTTATCCAGTAGCTCAGGATTGTATCTTTTAATTTCATCCAATAGAATAGCGTATTGCTCACCAATATGGTCTGCATCTGCAGGCACTAAAAACAAGAGTATGGAATTCCTCTCAATATGCCGTAGGAACCTAAGTCCTAACCCCTTACCTTCTGCAGCTCCTTCAATAATACCCGGTATATCTGCCATCACAAAGGATTTACCATCTCTATAGTCCACTACTCCTAAATTTGGGATGAGTGTGGTAAAGGCATAATCCGCAATTTCAGGTTTTGCTGCAGACACACTGGCCAATAAAGTTGATTTACCTGCATTTGGAAAACCCACCAAGCCCACATCCGCCAATAGCTTAAGCTCCAAAATGATCCATTCCTCTATTCCTTCACCTCCGGACTGTGCATAATGAGGAGCTTGATTAGTCGAGGTCTTAAAGTGGTCATTACCTTGCCCTCCTCTACCTCCTGGAGTCAAAACAAACTCTTGTCCATCTTCAGTAATTTCACACCTGAACTCACCTGTTTCTGCCTCACGTGCAACAGTACCAATGGGTACTTCTAAAATGACATCCTTTCCATCTGCACCTTTTCTTCTGCCTCCTTCACCATTATTTCCTCTATCTGCAATGACATGTTTTTTGTATTTTAGATGAAGTAGGGTCCACAACTGGGCATTTCCTCTTAGAATAATATGGCCTCCTCTGCCACCATCACCACCATCAGGACCGCCCTTGGGCACATGTTTTTCTCGTCTGAAATGTACTGACCCATTTCCTCCTGCTCCCGATCGGGAACAAAATTTTACATAATCAATAAAATTGGATCCTGCCACTACTTTCCTCGTTTAATTAGTACTTCTTTATTATTCTTCTCCTACCAAGGTTTGGATGAAAAGAAAATGGCCAAGCTTAAAAGCTCAGCCATAAAATTATCATGCAAAGATAGTGATTAATACTTATCTACAACAGCACAAATCTTTTGAAAGATTTCATCAATGGCACCAACACCATGAATTTTGGACAATTTCCCTTGCTTTTCGTAATAATTCGCAACCGGCAAAGTCTCTTGATTGTAAACCTTAATCCTATTGTTAATCTTTTCTTCGTCTTGGTCGTCCACTCTTCCTGAAGTCTTACCTCTTTCCATCAAACGGTTTTTCAACTCTTCCTCAGGAACCTCTAAAGCTATCATCCCTGAAATGGCTGTCCCTTTTTTGGTCAATAAAGTGTCAAGTGCTTCCGCCTGTGCAACAGTCCTAGGAAAACCATCAAAAATCACCCCATTGGCATCCAAAGAATGGTTGATCTTGTCTTCTACCATACCAATTACAACTTCGTCCGGAACAAGATTTCCTTCATCCATGTATTTACGGGCCAATTTACCTAGCTCAGTACCTTCACCCAAATGCTTTCTGAATAAATCCCCAGTGGATATGTGTTCAATATTGTATTTTTCTATCAACTTTTCACTTTGGGTCCCTTTACCTGCTCCGGGAGGGCCAAACAAAACGATATTTAACATAAGTGTAATTTTAATATGAATAGAGTATTAATTTTTATCAACTATTTGGTATAAATCTCTCAAATTTCTTCCCAGACCTTCAAAATCCAAGCCATATCCCACCACAAATAAGTCGGGAATTTCAAAACCTACATACTTAATATCAATAGGTTTTTTAAGGGCATCCGGTTTGGTCAGCAGGCTGACCACCTCAACACTTTTTGGGTTTTCGGCATTAATTGCTTCAAGAAGGTGCGACATACTAGTACCTGTATCCACAATGTCTTCGACTATTATAACGTCTTTCCCTTGAAGCGACTCCTCTAGGCCTATCAAATCCCTAACTTTCCCCTCAGATTTCACGCCGGAATAAGAAGCAATTTTAATAAAGCTTACTGTAACATCTACAGTTACTTCTTTGCAAATATCAGACATAAACATAAAACTACCGTTTAAAACAGCTAAAAAGATGGGATTTTTTCCTTGATAATCATGATTTATAGCATTGGCAAGTTCTTTTACCCTTTTTAGAAGTACAGCTTCTTTTAGAAATTGCTCAAAAACCAGGTGCTTTAATTGAATCATTCTAACCGGATGTGTTTTGGGGTCGTAAAGTATTTGTCTAAATAATATGGTTATAAATTAAGAACATAATCAAAACCATTACAAATATTGCAATAAATATTGGTAGAATTTTACCATACTTTCCAAATCTGACAAAGCCACCTTCTCAATCGGACTGTGGGGGTTTTCCTCAGGAAGTCCAATAAAACACCAATCTATTGGATAGGGGCTCATTTGAATTTCCCTTCCATCGCTTCCACCATAAGCTTCAACCTCAAGTTGAAAAGGAATATTGGATCTACGGGCCATTTCGATAATTTTATCGACAAATTTCTTACGTGGAATAAAGCTATCTCTCATGGAAATGACTACCCCTTCATTAAAATGCACCCCTTCGGTAACCCAAGTTACATCCGCTATAAGCGCTTGTTTAATTTTCCAATGGTCATAAATAAATTTAATCAGGAAAGGAACAGAACCACCACCATGCTCTTCATAAGTACTAAACACAAGCACTCCATTTTCTAGTGTTTCACACAATTGTAGCAAGGTATACACCCCCAATCTATTGTCTAAAAAGGCACCCTCAAGATAGCCGTCTCCCACTTTAACATGCTGTTCGAAGGAAAGCAAAGTACCTGTTTGAATCTTTCTAGGGAAATCATGGTATACATTCCCATCAATTTCTTTGGCTTTACACCTAATGGGTCCGGCCTCATCTTGACCAACCAACCATACGCCATCCAAAAGTTCCGGACCACCAATGGGCACAAGTTGGTTCTCATACCTAGCCGTAAAACCTACAGTATCCATATGTGCGAATACAGCAGTTCTGGGCTTACCGAAAACAAGAACAATATTGTCTTGAAATTCTTCGCCAAAATAAATTTTTGGTGTAACTTTCCAGTTGACTTTACGTTCTAAAATATGGTTTAAGATAAAAGCAGATATATTTGCTTCATCACCTGACACACTTTCTAATTGAAGAATTTCTTTTAATAAATTTGTGAATGGCATAGTTTATGTTAAATATTTTTATAAATTTCGGGATCAAATTAGTTTTTATTGAAACAATTGACATAGATGTTTAAAGTTCCCGTAAATTAATATACATTTGTATCATAAACCGAGTAAAAATCTAATAGCAATCAAAATCAATTAAAACACTGAATGTTGTAAAAAATTTTTTATCATGAAAAAAATAATACTATCAACACTAATGGTTGGTGCTTTAGCTGTAGGTGCTAATGCTCAAGACGACTTCAACAAATGGTCTGTAGAGGTTAATGGAGGGTTCAACAAACCAATGGCTCCAATGACGCCAGGTTATTTCTCACCTACCCTTAATCTTGGACATGCCGACCTTGGGGTCAGGTATATGTTTAACGAAAAATTCGGAACCAAACTAGATTTTGGTATCGGTAGCTTCAAAAATGCTAGCGACACTCCTGATTTCTCATCAAACTATTACCGTCTAAACCTACAAGGAGTTGCAAATCTTGGAAGAATCCTGAACTGGGAAACCTTTTCACAGACTTTCAATCTTTTGGGTCACTTTGGCGGCGGAATTGGCCAGCTTACAGCTCAAGAAAACCAATTTGCAGACATAAAAGACAAACAGTACAATGTTAGTACCGGTATGACCTTGCAAGTTAAATTAAGTGACAGAGTTGCCCTTAACGGTGACATCACTAATTTCGTTGCAGGACGTCAATCAGTAGCTTTCGACGGAGCTTCTGACATTACTGCCGCTGATGATGGATACTACGGAATGAATTCTGTATGGTGGACTGGTACTTTAGGTCTTACTTTCTATCTAGGAAGTAACGATACACACGCTGATTGGTACATCAGAGAAAACAAATATGCTACTAAGGATGAATTGGCAACTCAGATCGGTGAGATCAAAGACATGCTAAAAGATTCAGATGGCGATGGTGTTCCTGATTATTTGGACAAAGAGCCTAACACTCCGGCTGGAGCAAGGGTTAATTCCGCAGGTACTACTATGGATTCTGATGGAGATGGTCTTCCTGACCACTTAGACAAATGTCCTTTCGTTCCAGGTCCAGCTTCTCTTGAGGGATGTGCTCCTGAAGACACTGAAGAAGTTGATTACCTTGCAAAAGCGATCAACGATCAGTATGTAAACGTTTATTTTGCATTCGATAGCTCTAAACCACTAGGGTACTCTGCTTCTTCTGCTAATTATGTAGCAAACTTCATGAAGAGAAACCCAGGTGTTCAGGTTGAAATCAAAGGTTATGCTGATGAGTTAGGTCCTGAGAACTACAACATGAAGCTTTCTGAAAAAAGAGCCAAGTCTGTTTATGATTTGCTAGTAGCTACAGGAGTAGATGCATCTAGACTTTCTTACAAAGGTTATGGTGAAGACACAAGCGTAGACAAATCTTCCACAGATGCTAGACAAATGGCTAGAAGAGTAAGTTTTGAGATCCAATAATAGGATTCATAAATAAATATTTAAAACCCGATCTTAAAAGATCGGGTTTTTTTGTTTTACTTTGTCCTATCATGTTTATTCTAAATCAAAACAATTCAATTGCCAACCAGTTTTTGGCTGAGCTTCGTAACATCCACATTCAAAAGGACCGACTACGATTCAGGAAAAACCTTGAAAGAGTAGGCGAAATATTAGCTTATGAGGTTTCTAAAGGGCTTTCCTATGCGCCAAGCACCATAACTAGCCCATTGGCAGAAGTAGAAACGCCTTTACTAAAAGAACAGCCTGTGATTATTGCCGTTTTGAGGGCTGCTGTTCCTTTTTATCAAGGAGTTTTGAATTTTTTTGATCAAGCTGATAGTGGTTTTATTGGAGCCTATCGGAAGGAAGGTGATAATATAGAAATTTCTTTAAATTACCTGGCAGCCCCGGATCTTACTGGAAAAACAGTAATCATGGTTGACCCAATGCTCGCTACAGGAAAATCTTTTTTAAAAAGTATTGATGCCCTAAAAGGGCATGGTCAGCCAAAACAAATTGAAATTCTTAGTGCCTTTGCGGCCCCTGAGGGACTAGAATATATAAAGGAAAACCTAGGCCTTCCCTATCGTTTTTGGATAGGGGCTTTAGATGAAAAATTAAACCAACAATCCTACATCGTCCCTGGTTTAGGGGATGCTGGTGACCTAGCATTTGGTCCTAAAATTTAAAATATTATTTACACATGAGCTACTTAATACTGGCCCTAGGTTTCCTAATCCTGCTATTGGGAGGGAAATTTCTTGTTGATGGCGCATCGGCTATTGCTGCTAGATTGGGACTAAGTCCCGGCTTAATAGGACTAACAATTGTTGCTTTTGGAACTTCTGCACCTGAGTTATTGGTAAGTGTGACTGCTTCACTTAAAGGGGCAAGCGACATTACCATAGGAAATGTGATCGGTAGCAATATCTCTAATATCAGTCTTGTATTGGGTATTAGCGCTATAATATTCCCCATATATATACAAAAATCCACACTAAAATTAGATTATCCATTTACTTTAATTAGCTCCGTATTATTTTATATAATGGCCTTCAACGGTGTCATCTCCCTGTATGAAGGAATAATTTTATTTTCTTGTTTCATTGCCCTAAATTGGTATTTTTTCAAAACAATTGAAAGGGTAGAATTTACTGAAGAAGAAGCCGTTTTAATGAAAAAGCAATCTCCATGGCTGGCTATTTTACAGTTAGTAGGGGGAGCTGCAGGCCTTTATTTCGGTTCCGAGTTGGTCGTAGGTAATGCATCATTAATCGCAAGAAACTTTGGGGTAAGTGAGCGAATAATTGGAGTTACAATCATCGCCATAGGTACTAGTTTGCCTGAACTAGTCACCTCAGTAATGGCTGCATTAAAGAAAGAAACTGAAATGGCTTTAGGGAATATTTTAGGGAGCAACATAATGAATGTATTCTCTATTATAGGTATTACTGCACTCATCAAACCAATCGACGTAGCCACAGAATTTATTTTTACAGACTTCGTATGGATGCTAGGGTTTACTATCCTCCTCCTCCCGATCATGCGAATCAATTATATTATCACTAGAATAAAAGGAGCCGGTCTATTGATTGGATACCTCTTATATATTTATATCCTTATTTCATGAGTGAGTACTTGATTACATTTGCAGGAATATATTTTCTCTGCTTGTTTAAATTTATTGCCGGCCCACTATTAGGGGCAGCGGCAGGCTATAGTTTGATAGAGATAATTCTGGTCACAGTTTTGGGTATGATGACATCAGTATTTCTATTTACATTTTTGGGAGAATGGTTTAAAAAAAACTGGACCATCATAATCAAAAAAAAATCAAAGAAATTCTCTAAACGAACAAGAAATACCATCAAAGTGTGGAAGAAATTTGGCATTTGGGGGATTGCTTTTTTAACACCACTTATCTTAACACCAATTGGAGGAACTGTGGTTTTGACATCCTTTGGTGTTGCCAAGAAGAAAATTTTGTTTACAATGTTAGTAAGTGCTCTTTTTTGGTCAATTATTTTTGGATTAAGCATTGAAGAATTATTAAAAATCCCTTTGTTAAGAGACCTTTGGACATAAAAAAAGGGATTGAAGTACAATCCCTTTTTTAAGCTTTTTTGACGATTATTAATTGACAGAAAGGACTTCTGCTTTAAATAAAATCGGAGTAAATGGTCTTACCAAATCTATTTGTTCTCCCAAGTCTACAAGATCCTCTCGGATTACTGATGGGAAAATTTGAATGGATTGGTCATATGCCTTGAAAGAGGTAGACAGTATCTCCAATTTCTGATCAGGATAAACATCAATCAATCCCTCATTCAAAAATTCCAAACCGGAATTTCCAACAGAAACAGAGGTAGGCTGATTACTTTCATATGACTCGTAAACGGGTTCATCTGCTCCCAACTCAAACAATTCGAAATCTACCGAAACCGTACTCCCCAGCTGAGATTCAGTTTTGGAATCATCTCCTTCAGTTATTGTACGCACATACACACCTTCTTCAACTTCCACAAAACCTTCTAATTGTTCCGCCGCAATGTAATCTGCGATCATTGCTTCCTCTCGCTCCTTAAGCTCCTCTTCCGTATATTTGGCAGCATACTTTAATTTAATGATCAAATTCGAAGATGATAAAATTAAAGTTTCATAGCTATAATTACCAAAAGCCAGGTAAGAGGGAGAATAAACGGTCATTTCTTCCCCAACATTAGCCAAACCTGAAGCATAAGTAATGGCTATTGGCCATAATCCATCCTGACTATATTTAAATATTTTAGGCTCCAAACTTTCATCCAAATGAGAATCTATCAATTGGCCATCCAGACTTTTGATTTCATAATAAACCCCAATATAATCATCACTTACAAATTGGTCTCCATCAGGATTTTCAACGGTTTTAGCATAATAATATCCTGATTGAGTTTTCGTAGCATCAATATTATTTGAATTAAGGTAATACTCCAAGGCAAGATCATCTCTTTCCATATCCAACTCAATCTCTGATGGAGAATCATCAAGACAGGATGTCATTAAAATGAATAGACCTAAAAGCCAAGTAAATTTGTTCTTTAAAATCATGGTGATCAATTAATTTTTGGTTTGTTATTTATTTTTAAAATTGAAATTCATTCTTAGGTTAACTCCGCCAATTGAGAACTGCTGATTGGCAAAGGTAAGGCTCCCAAGTGGTAATTTATAAAAGGGCTCAAAGGAGACATAAAACCCCTTATTTAACTTATACTCATATCCGAAGGAGAGGTTCAAAAGACCTGCAAAATCAGCATTACTTTGGCCACTTTCAGGTGTATATACATTACTAAAGCTTTGCACAGAAGGAGCATATTCCAAGGCTCCATTGACACTATTTGCATTGAACAAAGATTGCGCTTGATAGGACTCAACAGTGTTCTGATCTAAATATACCATACTTGACAAACCTGTGATAAAATACATGCCTGTTTGCTCTTTATCATAGAATTTATACTTTAAGTTTATCGGAATATCCAAAGAGGCAAAGTTAAGCCTATATTCAGTATCTATAATATTACTGTTGGTTTTTTGGTAATTCCCATCCGGTACTGCAAGCATCTCTCTCATACCTTGGTTTGCTTGTGCCCCCATGCGTTGATTTGCATAGGCCAAACCTACATCTAATTTTAACTTCTTACTCAAGGAAATCTCAGACATTATTCCCGCCCCCAAATTCATTCCAGACACAGGATTGGAATTGGCTTGGGGACTTACCATTAGCCCTAGTTTAAAGGTCCTTTCAGGAGATACTACTTCTTTAGACTGCTCTTCTGAGCTCGGTGATTTCCATTGATCCACCAATGATTGGGCCTCAGCGACAGACATTGCCTGATTGCTTCTTAAGTCCAAGGCAGTACTGCTTTGTAGGGTATCAAAACTCGCTTCTATTGCAGCCTGAAATTCATCCCAAGTATAGGTGAAATCTTCTATTATGGAGGGGATTATACTTTCCTCCTGATTAGGAACTATTGGAACCTGATCTCTATCAATATTAATATTTTGTTCAGCTTTTAAACCGGAAGTCTTTGATCTATAGCTACCATTATGTCCTTCTTCAGTATCCACTTCTGCACTTGATCCAATATTATTCCCAGACACAGTATTCTGTTCTTCTTTTCCGAAAGAAGGTAATTTTTCTTTTACTACTGCATCAGTAATGGATTTTACCTTTTGCCCAATTTCTTCTTGTTTCGGAAAATATAAGAAAAAGAACAATAAACTAGCCGCAACCCCGGCAGTCACAAAAGGCCAATAGATCATCCAAGCCTTTTTCTTAGGCTTAAAATAAGCATCTGAAAACTTCTCCCACTGTTTGGGATCAAATGGCTCCTCATGATTGCTGAAGGAGGCTTCTATTTTCTCCGCTAGTTTCTTATCGAACTGCTCCTTCATTTTTTATATAATTAAGTGCAATAATTTTGTCTCTTAACCTCTCCTTAGCCCTTGCCAAATAAGTGCGACAGGTACTTGAGGGAATGCCTAACTTTTCACTAATTTCAGCATGCCTATACCCTTCTATTTCGTACATATTGAAAATCACTCTCAAAATATCAGGTAATTCGCCAAGACAATTTAAAATATCCTCCTTCGAAAGCTCATCTATGATATCAGGATTGTAAGTTTCGGCATGCGCTTTTTCAATTTCCATGATCCCTTGATGTTTTAAATTCTTCCGGTAATAATCAACGGAAGTATTAATAATTATCCGTCGAAACCAAGACTTGAAAGAATTGTCTAAGCTAAACTGATCCAACTTATCAAAGGCTTTCATGTAACTATCATTTACAATCTCGCAGGCCTCTTCCCGATTTCCTGAATACCTTAGTGCAATACTCATAGCATAGCCATAAAAGTGCCTATAAAGCCTTTCTAACGATTTCTTATCTCGCTTCTGTGCTTCTTGTATGAGATTCTTCTCCAAAAGCCTATTTTTTATTGGGTATATTTTTAACCTATACGGACGATACTTGAAAAACGCTACATCAACTGTAATATTTTCCTGCTATTTTTTATCAGGACTTCTCACATACTTATAAAAATATAGCTATACTATTATCATTCAGCGTTTTGCATATTGTCACAAAAAAGAAAAAGAATAAATAAAATAATATAAATGAGTCCATTCTATTTCATAAATCATATTGGTCAATAGCTTCCTAATTTGAAAAGGACTCTTTAGGGCCATAATTCATCAATCCTCCCCCTTCAATAACTCAACTTAATTTATTGCTTTTGCATGATAAACTTTATCTGACTATTTTTAGTACCTGATAAATAACAATAAATGTAAATTTAGCGTTTAAATTGTTAATCGCTTATAACTAAAGAAATGAAATATTTCCTATTGTTTACTTTCCTATTCGCTTCCTGCTTCAATTTAAAGGCGCAGGAAGAAGAATCCGGCAACTATGACTATGACAAAGAGGTTCTCTTTGGAATCAATAAGAACACCAATGGTGGATTGATTGGGGGAATAAGTTTTAAAATTGGTTCCAGAATTAATGACAACTTGTTTCAATTTTTTAATTTAGAACTGGCCAATGTCAAAAACCCCAAGGAAGTGAGGTACCCTACTGCTTTAGGAAACACTTATATTTTCGGTAAATCTAATTACCTCTATGCCATTCGTCCACAATATGGTCGAGAAATTATAGCTTTTAAAAAAGCTCCTCATCAAGGGGTACAAATTTCATTTTTAGCAGCCATTGGGCCAACTATTGGTTTACTTGCACCTTATTATATAGAATATTACATTAATCGGACAGAAACTGTGCGAGAACCTTATGATCCGGAAGTCCATCAGAGCAAATTTGATATACTAGGCCCGGGCCGACTTTTTGAAGGAATCGGAGAATCTGAAATAGCTTTTGGGGGAAATGCCAAAGCAGCCATCAATTTTGAATTTGGTTTTTTGAAGTCAAATGTAACAGGTCTGGAACTTGGTTACCAATTAGAAGGTTTTACCAAAGAGATTCCCTTAATGCCTACTACCGAAAACAGACAAATCTTCCAATCGGCGTTTGTTACCCTCTACTATGGGTTTAGAAGATAGAGAGTTCGGCATTCATTTGGGTTAACTCAAATTTAATGACTAATTTTGAACGGATTTAACAACCCGATATGATAGAATTACCTGTAATTTCTGAAGAACAAACCAAAAGAAAAAAGCCCAATTGGTTAAGGGTTAAATTACCTGTGGGTAAAGAATATGCCCATGTTCGCAAATTAGTAGATGAGCACAAACTACACACCATTTGTGAAAGTGGAAATTGCCCAAATATGGGCGAATGCTGGGGTGCAGGAACTGCCACCTTTATGATTCTAGGCAATGTTTGCACAAGGTCATGTTCTTTTTGTGCGGTAGCCACAGGCAGGCCGCCGGAGTATGATGAAGACGAACCAAGGAGAGTTGCTGAAGCCATAACATTGATGCAAGTCAAACATGCTGTGATCACATCAGTAAATAGAGATGAACTGAAAGACAAAGGCGCAGATATTTGGTACCGAACAGTAGCCGAAACCAAGAAAAGCTCCCCAGAAACCACTATTGAAACCTTAATTCCTGATGTAAAGAGTAATTGGGACGCATTGTACCGAATGATAAGTGCGGGGCAAGAAGTGGTGTCACACAATGTCGAGACGGTTGAAAGGCTCTACAGAAGGGTGAGGCCTCAGGCCAAATATCACCGATCACTTGAGCAAATCAAACTTACCAAGGAATTTGGCAAAAGGACAAAAACCGGCATTATGCTAGGCTTGGGTGAAAAACAAGACGAGGTGCATAAGGCCATGGACGATTTAGCTGAAAATGGTTGCGACATATTAACGCTTGGTCAATATTTACAGCCTACCAAAATGCATATAGAGGTTGCAGAGTTTATTCACCCGGATCAATTTGATGCATACCGGGAAGAAGGACTAAAAAGAGGCTTGAAATATGTAGAATCAGGCCCACTTGTAAGGTCTTCTTACCATGCAGAGCGACATGTTAACGTATAATTTAACAATGCTTTAGCTGTCTTATTCCAGTAAACATTTCCTACTCACGCAAAGACAAAGAATAAGTGACTGTAAAGCAATGGCTTATTCCAAGATAAAATCCCAGCACCCCAGCCAATATCCCAGTAGAAAGCCGGGGTGCTATGATTTTTTTTAGGAAGGAAAGGATAATGGCTAATTTTTTGTACCTTATGCCTGTCTATACCTTAGCAAAATAACGGGATTTTAAACGTGCATTAAAATGACTTTTACCAAAACATTACTAATAGTAATTATCGCTACAGTTTTTTTCAACTGTTCTTCTAAGACAGTAGGTGGGCTAACAAAAGAGGAGTACAAATCCTGGAAACAACAGAAAAAAGAAATGAGCCCTGAGGCATTTAAAGCTTTAGTTGAGGGGAAAACCAAACTGTCCCAAGAGAATTTCAACCTTTTGGAAAAAATATCCTATATCGAGCAACAAATCAGCAGAAAAGAAAATGAAATTGACAGGCTCGCACGACAGGTCATAAGCTTAAGTACTGAACAAAACCAAGAATCGAACGAAAACAGAAACTCCCAAGAGGATGAGTGGAGTAAGGGACTTGTTTTTAAAGTTCAATTGGCTGCATTTGATGAGCTAGACTTAAGGGAACTTACCGAGAATGGCAGTGACATGAAAATAATCGATGAAGATGGCTATATCAAATATATTTTGGGTCAATTCAGAGATTACGACATGGCGGATCTATTTAAGAAAAAACTCAGAAAAATCGGAGTCAAGGAAGCTTGGATAGTTCCTTACAAAGACGGGAATAGGGTCCCCCTTAAGGAAGTCATTACTGAAGTCATTGAATAATTGGTAATGTACTCAATGCATGGACATTAAGTAAAACGAATAATTTATAATAAAATTATTAAGGTGTTTTTTTAGTTGAATCGCCTGTTTGTTTTGTAATTTACGCGCCATGGACTATAGATGGAAACATAAAGACAAGGCAAATTCCGAATTAGTAGAACACCTAAGCAATGAAATTAACGTAAACCCAACTCTTGCAAATGTGTTGGTGAACCGCGGCATTTCTGACTTTCAACAAGCTAAGGATTTCTTCCGACCAGACATAGATAAACTACATGACCCCTATCTCATGAAAGACATGGATGTGGCCGTTCACAGGTTACATCAAGCGATCGAGAAAAATGAAAAAATACTGGTTTATGGAGATTATGATGTAGATGGGACTACCTCAGTGGCACTTTTTTACGGATTTATTCAATCATTTTATCCAAATGTAGCATTTTATATTCCTGATAGATACAAAGAGGGCTACGGTATTTCTGAGAAAGGAGTTCGCTTTGCAGCAGAAAATAATTTCAGCTTGGTGGTTTCCCTTGACTGCGGGATCAAAGCCTTAGACAAAATTGATCTGGCCAATGAACTGGGGGTAGATTTTATTATTTGTGATCACCATACACCAGGCGAAACCCTACCTCAAGCCATCGCAGTTCTAGACCCTAAAAGAAAAGACTGCCCCTACCCTTTTAAAGAATTAAGCGGCTGTGGAGTAGGCTTTAAACTCATACAAGCTTTTTCTCAGTTTACAGGCAGAAATCAAAATACCCTCTACGCTTTCCTAGACTTGCTGGTGATCAGTATTGCATCAGACATTGTCCCTATTTCAGGAGAAAATCGAATTTTGGCCTACTTTGGTCTAGAAAGACTGAACAATAATCCTAGGCCCGGGATTAAAGCGCTTATTCTAAAAGGTAAATTAGAAAAAGACATCAACATTACAGACATTGTATTTAAAATTGGTCCAAGAATCAATGCATCAGGAAGGCTGGAACATGCCAAAGCATCAGTAGAACTTCTTATTTCAAAGGACCTAGACGAGGCTGTTCGACGGGCAGAACTTGTAGAGGATGTCAATGCAGCACGGAAAAATTTTGATGAGAACATCACCCGCGAAGCATTGGAAATGATTGAAACCAGAGAATTGGACGGAGAGTTTAAGAGTACCGTTCTATTCAAAGAAGACTGGCACAAAGGGGTTATCGGCATAGTAGCTTCTCGTTGCATTGAGAAATATTATCGTCCAACCATTATACTTACGGAGTCCAACAATAAAGCAACAGGCAGTGCTCGGTCCGTATATGATTTCAATATTTATGAAGCCATAGAAGAGTGCAGCGACCTGCTAGAGCAGTTTGGAGGACATAAATATGCGGCCGGCCTCACGCTATCAGTTGCGAATGTACCTGCATTTCAAGAGAAGTTTGAATCGGTAGTAAGCAGAAGGGTAAGTGAAATCCATATGAAACCCATTTTGGAGATAGATGATGAATTAATCCTAGACCAAATCAATTATAGATTTTACAATATACTTAAACAGATGACTCCCTTTGGACCGGGAAACCCTGAACCTGTATTTTGCGCCAACCAGGTCTTTGCAGAAAACGTACGTGTGCTAAAAGACAAACATCTACGTTTTGACATTATTCAAGATGGACAGAGTACCAAGCCCGTTTGCATCGGGTTTGGCTTTGCAGATTATTACGACTTATTAAATAGCAAAATGCGATTTAATATCGCGTTTGAAATACGAGAAAACACATTCAGAAACACCAGTAGTTTGCAACTTTACGTTAAGGATATCAAATTTGATTAAACATGATATTAAAGGCAGAGCACCTTGTTAAGATATACAAGAAAAAGAAGGTAGTTAACGACATTTCCGTGGAAGTAGGGCAAGGAGAAATTGTAGGGCTCCTAGGCCCCAATGGAGCAGGAAAAACCACCTCTTTTTATATGATAGTGGGGCTGGTACAACCTAACGGGGGAACCGTGTACTTGGACAACCAAGACATTACACCTTTGCCAATGTACAAAAGGGCAAAGCTAGGTATTGGATACCTTGCCCAAGAGGCCTCTGTTTTCAGAAAACTAACCGTAGAGGAAAATATCATGGCTGTTTTGGAAATGAGTGATATCCCCAAAAAAGCACAAAAGGAAAAGGTTGAAGAGTTATTAGAAGAGTTTAGCCTAACCCATGTTAGAAAAAATTTGGGAATGGTGCTCTCCGGTGGGGAAAGAAGGCGTACAGAAATTGCCAGAGCACTATCTGTAGATCCTAGTTTCGTATTGCTTGATGAGCCTTTTGCCGGAGTGGATCCAATTGCTGTAGAAGAAATCCAGAGCATCGTAGCCAAATTAAAAAATAAAAATATCGGTATACTCATTACTGATCACAATGTGAATGAAACCTTATCCATTACAGACCGTGCTTACTTAATGTTCGAAGGCAAACTCCTGAAGGCAGGAACCGCTGAAGAATTGGCAGCCGATGAGCAGGTAAGGAAAGTTTACCTGGGAAAGAATTTCGAGCTGAAAAGAAAAATATAAAAACGGACCAAACCTCCACCATGGAATTGATCAATACTTTTATGACCTGGATCCTAAAAAACCGTATAGGCCAGATCGAAAAATTCAAAAATAACCCACTTGAGACCCAAAGAGAGATCTTATTCAAGTTGATTCATACGGCAAAACATACGGAGTTTGGAAAGAAATACAATTTCGGGAAAATTTCCGCTTACGAAGACTTTAATGCATGGGTGCCTGTTCATGATTATGAAGCCATAAAACCCTATATTGAGCAGACCATGAAAGGCCAGCAAAACGTTCTTTGGCCTACTCCCATTCATTGGTTTTCAAAATCTTCAGGTACCACTTCTTCCAGGAGTAAATTCATCCCTGTCTCCCCGGAAAGTCTGGAAGATTGCCATTTTAAAGGAGGAAAAGACATGCTTTCCCTCTATATCAACAATTATCCTGAAACCAAACTATTTACAGGGAAGAGCCTTACCATAGGGGGAAGTTTGCAGACGAACAACCTTGATTTTAATGAAAACAGCTTTTCAGGAGATATTTCAGCCGTTATCACAAGAAACCTACCGGTATGGGCCCAAATGGCCAGGACACCAAGTTTAGAGGTAGCTTTGATGAGTGAGTGGGAAGCGAAAATGGAAAAGATGGTTGAAGAAACCCTGAAAGAAAATGTCACCAGCCTTACAGGAGTTCCCACCTGGACCTTAGTCCTTCTTAAAAAAGTACTAGAAAAAACCAATAGTAAAAACATCTTAGAGGTATGGCCAAATCTGGAAGTATTCTTTCATGGCGCAGTAGCCTTTGGACCTTATAAAAGCATTTTTGAAAGCCTAATTCCCAGCCCAAATATGCATTATATGGAAACCTATAATGCCTCAGAAGGTTTTTTCGGCATCAAGGATCAAAAAGATTCTGATGAATTATTACTGATGCTCGACTATGGTATCTTTTATGAATTCATACCTATGGAAGAGATTGAAAGCGAGCATCCGGAGATTATCCCTTTGGATAAAGTAAAAAAAGATAAAAATTATGCATTGTTAATTTCAACCAATGCCGGATTGTGGAGATACAAAATTGGAGACACGGTTAAATTCACCTCAATTGACCCTTACAGAATAAAGATTTCCGGAAGGACCAAACATTTTATCAATGCTTTTGGCGAGGAGCTGATTGTAGAAAATGCTGAGAAAGCCATGGAAATCACCTGCAATGCCACAGGAGCGACCATTAGCAACTTTACCGCTGCCCCGGTCTATTTTGACAGCAATCACCAACAAGGTACACACGAGTGGATTATTGAATTTGTCAAGTTCCCCAATAACAAGGATGAATTCCTTCAAAGACTGGATCAGGAATTGCGCAATGTGAATTCAGACTATGATGCAAAAAGATATAAAGACATGGTATTAAAACTACCTGTTCTCCATTTTGCTTCAGAAGGCTTATTTACAAAGTGGCTCAAATCAAAAGGACGCCTGGGTGGTCAAAATAAAGTTCCACGACTATCTAACAATAGAGAATATATTGAGGAAATACTAAAATTTGTTTAAGCCAAATCATGTTATAGACCATTTATGGCTTGGTAGAATTGCTTTCAAATCAGACTTATTATAAACACACTACCCCTAAAAAAACGAATGATTTACCCAGTCTTTCCTAGCCCTGATAAATTCATTTTGACACCTGGAAGATAAACCAAAGAAGATTCTAAATCAGGATGAAATCAGCAGTGAAAAACAAATGCTATTTACCTAGAAAGCATGGTGAGAAACAAACCTAAAACAGCCTGCATTTAGCGCATTTGAGGAATTAAAAAAGCAAGAAATATTTATCCACAATTCATAATACTTATCCACACACACCTACAACAAGGTGTTAAGTTACTGTTTTTCAGCTATTTATCAAATATATAAAATTTGCGTTTTTGTGGAAAACTTAAAATAAGTATATTTTATTTATTTTAATCTAAGTGTAAAAGGTGGATAACTCCACGTTCAGAATTTTCTTTTAAATCTCGTTTATTATTCCTTCTTTTTCGCAGCTTCCCAGTAGGCATTCATTTCCTGCAGACTCATCTCAGCCAATGTTTTCCCTGAAGCTTTGGCGGCACTTTCAAGGTATTGAAACCTATAGATAAATTTTTTATTGGTCTTCTCTAAAGCTTCTTCAGGGTTTACACCAATAAACCGGGAATAGTTAATCAAGGAAAACAAAAGATCCCCAAATTCTTTAGTGGCCTCCTCTTTATTGACAGGAACTTCATCTGTGGCATCAAAATTTTCTCGGAATTCAGCCATCTCTTCTTCCACCTTTCCCCAGACCTGCTGCTTCTCCTCCCAATCAAAGCCAACCCCCCGGGCTTTTTCTTGTATACGCATGGCTTTGATCAGGGCCGGTAAAGACCTTGGAACGCCACCGAGCACACTAGTATTCCCTTTTTCCTTCAGTTTGATCTTTTCCCAATTTTGCTTTACTGCCTCTTCATCATCAGCTGCAGTATCTCCGTAAATATGAGGATGTCTCCGAATCAATTTTTCATTCAGCTGTTCAATAACTTTCCCAATATCAAAGGCATTCTTTTCATCACCCAAGCGTGCATAAAAGACAATGTGCAACAGAATATCACCTAGTTCTTTACTAATCTCTTCCAAATCATTGTTTAAGATAGCATCTGAAAGCTCAAATGTCTCTTCAATAGTCAAATGCCTTAAACTCTCAATGGTTTGTTTTCTATCCCAAGGGCATTTTTCACGGAGTTCGTCCATGATGGTCAATAGCTTGTCAAAAGCAGCTAGCTGCTCTTTCCTTTTTTCCGGATTATTCATAAAAAGGGAGGAAACTTATATTTCGGTATAAACGTTTTGAAAGTATTACGTAAATTTGCAGAAATAAAATTGATATGACAACTGTATATTTAACATTGGCATTCCTGGCATTATTTTTCATTTTAATGTCTGTAAGGTTAATATTCTTAAAAAACGGACAATTTAAAGGCACTTGTGCCTCTCAAAACCCCTACTTAAACAAGGAAGGCGAAACTTGTGGCTACTGTGGTAAAAAAGTAGATGACGGAAGCTCCTGTGGCAATCCTGACAATGAAGTAGACAAGGTCATGGCTAAATTCAAATAAGAATAATCATCCAATACTCATTTTTATAACCTTCCATTAAATTCTTTAAATGGCATTAATTAAATCGATTTCCGGTATTAGAGGAACTATAGGCGGAAAACCCGGAGATGGACTTTCCCCTTTAGACATTGTGAAATTCTCAGCTGCCTATGGGGCCTGGGTTTTAGAAAATTCATCAAATAAAAAAATTGTATTGGGTAGAGATGCCAGAATCTCCGGAGAGATGGTTTCTCAATTGGTCGCAAGCACCTTGCAAGGATTAGGCATTGATGTCATTGACTTGGGCTTAAGCACCACCCCAACTGTGGAGCTTGCTGTTCCTAAAGAAAACGCAGGTGGAGGTATTATTATTACAGCCAGCCACAATCCCATTCAATGGAATGCACTAAAACTTCTCAATTCACAAGGAGAATTTATTTCAGATATTGAAGGCAAAGAAGTGCTGGACAAGGCTGAAAAAGCAGATTTTACTTTTGCAGAGGTTAGAAAACTAGGGAATTATACCCAAAGGGAAGATTACCTTGACATCCATATTCAACATGTATTGGACTTGAAACTGGTGGACCCTGCTGCCATCGCTGCAAGAAAATTTAAGATCGTCATAGATTGTGTCAACTCTTCAGGGGGACTGGTAATTCCAAAATTATTAACAGCTCTAGGAGTAGAGGTCATTGAAAAAATGTACTGTGAACCAAATGGCGACTTCCCCCATAACCCAGAGCCATTACCTGAACACCTAAGAGATATTTCTCTAAAGTTGGAAAATGGTAATTTTGATCTTGGAATTGTAGTTGATCCGGATGTAGATAGGCTGGCCTTTTTAAATGAAGATGGCAGCTTTTTTGGAGAAGAATACACCCTTGTAGCAGTGGCCGACTATGTGCTTTCTCAACAAAAAGGCAATACAGTCTCAAACCTTAGCTCTACTAGGGCTTTGAGGGATGTAACTGAACTAAGGGGAGGTGAATACAATGCAGCAGCTGTAGGAGAGGTAAATGTGGTAAACCAAATGAAAGCAACCAATGCAATTATTGGAGGCGAAGGCAATGGTGGAGTCATTTATCCTGAATCACACTATGGTAGAGACGCCTTGGTAGGCATAGGTTTGTTTCTTACTCATCTGGCCAAATTTGGAAAATCTGCAAGCAGACTGAGAGCAAGTTACCCCGGTTATTTTATTTCAAAAAATAAAATTGAACTTACTCCTTCAATCAATGTTGACAGCATTTTGGAGAAGATTCAGCGCAAATACCAAAAATACCCTATCAACACCATTGATGGAGTAAAAATAGAATTTGACAAAGAATGGGTGCATTTAAGGAAATCAAATACAGAACCTATTATAAGAATCTATTCTGAGTCAGGAACTTCAGCTACCGCAGAGCACCTGGCCAATAAAATTATCCTAGATATCAAAGAGATAATCTCAGAGAAATAATCTGAAACTATCCATGCATTTACCATGAATGAATTGGCAAGCCTATATTTTGACAATGCAGCAACAACTTCTATAGATGAACGTGTGCTGGAGGAGATGTTACCTTACCTCAAGCGTAATTTCGGCAATCCTTCTTCGGTGCATAGTCATGGCAGGGATGCCAGAGCCGCATTGGAAAAAGCCAGAAAAAAAATTGCAGGTTTACTTAATGTCAGTCCCGGGGAAATCATATTTACTTCAGGTGGCACAGAAGCCGACAATATGGCCATTTGTGGGGCAATCGCCACTTATGATATAAAACATATCATCACCTCTCGCATTGAACACCATGCTGTTTTGCATGTGGCCGAAAAACTGGCTGAAAAGCAAAACATAAAGTTAAGCTTGCTGGAATGTGACCTAGAAGGCAGGCTAAATATGGAGCAATTGGCAAACCTATTGGAGACTGAGCCCAATAGCCTGGTGAGTTTAATGCATGGAAACAATGAAATTGGAAACCTGAATGACATAAATAAAATAGCTGCACTGTGTGAACGACACGGCAGCTATTTTCATTCGGACACGGTTCAGACTATGGGGCATTACCCTCTTGATTTAAAAACAATTCCAATTCACTCTCTCTCCGGTTCAGCACACAAATTTCATGGCCCAAAGGGGGTGGGATTTATTTACATCAATAAGAATAAAAAAATTGACCCTTTCATTTTTGGCGGTGGGCAAGAAAGAAGCTTTAGAGGAGGGACTGAAAATGTTGCCGGCATAATTGCTTTGGCAAAAGCCCTTGAATTGTCTTATGAAAACCAAGCGATCCATACTGAAGAGATCCTAGCGTTAAAAACTTACTTTAGAGATCAAATAATAAAAGCCATTCCGGGAGTAACTTTCAATGGTTTGTCAGGTAATCTCGACGAAAGCTTATATACTGTGCTTAATGTAAGCTTCCCACCTTCTGAAAGCAATGAAGGAATGCTTTTGTTCCACCTGGATCTAAATGGGATATCCGTATCCGGAGGATCTGCATGTTCTAGTGGTGCTCAACTAGGCTCACATGTTCTGAATGCGCTTGGTACAAATCCACGTAGAGAAAACGTTAGGTTTTCCTTTAGTCGCTTCAATACTAAAGCTGAAGTTGACCGTGTCATAAAAACATTGACTGATTTGTATCTTCCATAAAATAAGCTTACTTAAAAGGCAAATGGGCTAAATCCACATTACCTCCTGAAAGGATAATGCCCACATTTTGATCGGCAAATAAATCTTTGTTTTTCAGAACAACAGCCAATGGCACAGCACTACTTGGTTCAATCACAATTTTCATGCGCTCATATATCAAACGCATGGCTGATACAATCTCTTGGTCGGAAACCGTAAGAATTTTGTCAACATCTTTCAAAATAATTTCAAAATTTAATTTCCCTAAAGAGGTCAGCAACCCATCAGCTATCGTATTAGGTGATTGCACGGGTATTCTTTGACCGGCTTCAAAAGACATTTTAGCGTCATTTGCCCCTTCAGGTTCTGCCCCAATGATTTTGGTAGTTGGAGAATAAAACTTTGCAGCCAATGCAGTTCCTGCCAATAAGCCTCCTCCACCTACCGGTGCGATTAAAAAATCCAAAGATCGATAAGTCTCAAAAAGCTCAAGGGCACAAGTAGCCTGACCTTCCACCACATCGAGATGGTCATAAGGAGGAATAAAAGTGGCTCCATACCGATTTACTACAGCTTCTAATCCTTCCTCCCTTGCCTTTAAGTTAGGTTCGCATTCAATTACAATCCCACCATATTCCTCCACAGCATCTCTTTTTACCTGAGGAGCATTTTTGGGCATCACAATATAAGCTGGAATATCGGCCATTTTTGCCGCTCGAGCCAAAGCGGCTGCATGATTACCTGAGGAATGGGTTGCTACCCCCTTTCTCTTTTTCTCTGGAGCCATTTTAAGCACCGCATTGGCTGCCCCCCTAGCTTTAAAAGCACCTACTTTTTGAAAGTTTTCGCATTTAAAAACCAAACTACAACCAGCCATTTTACTGATGGCTTCTGATTGCATTACCGGAGTACGATGAACCATATTATCAATCCTTTCTCTTGCTTCTCGAATACTTTCGCCTGATATATTTGGCTGTTCCTTCATATTTCAAAATTGCAGATTATCTAAACAATAGGCAATTAATCTAGAAGGATTATCTACTAGGAAGAAAAATGGCCACTGCCCTTTGGCAACAAACTATATTCCCTATATTGAAAAAAATTTTTGACTTACATTTGCATATTATTTGAGCAATATGTCAATAAATCACCTGGAATTTTACCCGATAATGGGGGAAACGCTGAATGGAAACAATACCATTTCACTAGACATGAGTACAAACAATTTGGGCTTAAAGGAAATTGATCTTTTAGACACCCACGCTTTTGAGCGTTATGTCACCAATCTTTTGGCCCAAAACAACAAAGTGTATGGCATTGGCGGGTATTTGGAGATGCGAAGCATTTATCAAAGAAGTAGTGTTTTTGAAGACAGTTCAGCAAGTAAATTCCGAAACATTCACCTTGGAATAGACATTTGGTCCGCTGCCGGAACCCCTGTCCATTGCCCCATAAATGGTGTCCTTCATAGTTTTCAGGACAATAAAGGCTTTGGCAATTATGGACCTACAATAATCCTCATGCATTCATTCCAAGGAAAATTAATTTACAGTCTTTATGGACACTTAAGCCATAAGGACTTGCTGCATTTAAAAGTAGGGCAAACATTTGAAAAAGGAGAGAGAATTGGGCATCTTGGTTCATCCCCGGAAAATGGCAATTGGCCTCCTCACCTTCATTTTCAATTGATAAAAGATTTAGGGGGGAAATCAGGGGATTATCCGGGCGTATGTTCAAGCTCAGAAAAGGAATGGTACCAAGAAAACTGTCCGGACCCAATAACATGGCTTGGCTTACTAGCTGAGGGTATTAATAGAAAATTACATAATGAATCCTATAATTAAAGAAATAAGCACATTTCGTAAACAACTGCATCAGGCGCCGGAAATTTCAGGAGAAGAAAAATACACCTCCCGAAAAATCAAGTCCTATTTTGAAACTTTATCACCAGATGAAATTGTAGAAGGCTTGGGTGAACATGGTTTGGCCATTGTATTCAATGGGGATGAGAAAGGGCCAAGCACGCTGTTTAGAGCTGAACTCGATGCTTTACCTATTACTGAGAATAACAACTTTGCCTATAAAAGCAACACGCCTGGAGTAGCCCACTCCTGTGGGCATGATGGACACATGGCCATACTTTGTGGCATTGGACTGACATTAAGTAAGCAAAGGCCAAAAAAGGGGCGAGTGATCTTATTGTTTCAGCCTGCGGAAGAAACAGGAATGGGTGCAAAAGAAGTTATTGACTCACCAAATTATAAAAAAATAATACCGGATTTTGCCTTTGCCCTACATAACCTCCCCGGTTATACTTTGGGAGAAGTGGTATTAAAAAAGGGAGCATTTACCGCTGCCTCCAAAGGCATGATCATTGCCTTGAAAGGTAGAACTAGTCATGCAGCCCACCCTGAAGACGCCATAAGTCCAGCAAATGCAATCTGTCAGTTGATTTCAGCATTACAAGAGCTCCCAAATCAGGTGTCTGGTTTTTCCTTGGTGACCATCATCCATGCACAACTGGGTGAAGTGGCTTTTGGCACCACACCGGGAGAGGCCAAAGTGATGGCTACCCTTCGGACTTTTGACAATGATATCATGACAAACTTGACAGACAATGCTTGTACAATATCACGCCGAATTGCAGCTGATCAAGGCTTGGAATGTTCCATTAGTTTCACCGAAGAATTTCAAGTGGTGGAAAATGAAATGAAAGCCGGTGAACTCGTAAACGAAGCAGTCGATAATTTGGGATTGCAAAAAAGGCAGGCAACAGAACCATTTCGATGGTCTGAAGATTTTGGAGTATTATCGGCTACTACTAAAAGTTATCTTTTTGGCTTGGGTTCCGGAGTCAATCATCCGCAGCTGCATGAAAACAGCTATGACTTCCCTGATGAATTGCTACCCATTGGAGTCGACATATTTCGCACAATTATACAAAGATTAAATCATTAAAATAATGGAGCACACCTCATTCCTGGCGATTAGCAAAAGTGCATATAGTAACAATATACGATTTATAAAAAGTCAAATAGGAGAAAACGTAACCATCTCTTCAGTAATAAAAGGAAATGCTTACGGTCATGGGATAGAAAATATTGTAAAAATTGCTGAAAATGTAGGCATAAGGCATTTTAGTGCTTTTAGTACGGATGAGGCCATTCGGGCGCAAAAAGCATCAACAAAGAAAAGCCAAATCATGGTAATGGGAATGGTAGAAAATGAAAACCTTCCCTATTTAATAGAAAATGGTATAAGCTTTTATTGTTTTGAAATGGATAGATTAGAAGCAGCGATTAACAAAAGTAAAGAGCTGGGTATAAAAGCAAAAATCCATATTGAAGTAGAAACAGGCTTTCATCGAACCGGTTTTGAATGGGAGGAAAAAGAAGAATTATTGGCTAGTCTATTAGAGAATAGCGATCATATTCAGCTAAGTGGTCTATGTACCCACTATGCGGGGGCAGAAAGTGTAGCCAATTATGTTAGAATACAAAATCAGATCAAGCAATACCATAAGTTCAAAGATTGGTTCAATAGTAAGGGAATTAGCTTTGAACGCTATCACACCGCTTGTTCAGCAGCCTCACTAAGCTACCCCGAAACCATCATGGACATGGTAAGAATTGGTATTGCACAGTATGGTTTTTGGCCAAGTCAAGAGACTTATATGTTTAAATTCAAACAACTGGCTCCCAACAAGAAGAATCCCCTAAGGCGTCTGATTAGCTGGAAAAGTCAAGTCATGAGCCTAAAAAAAATAAAAATAGGTGACTTTATTGGGTATGGTAATAGCTATATGGCATCAAGAGACATGCTTATAGCTCAGGTACCAGTAGGTTATTGCCATGGATTTGGAAGAAGCTTAAGTAATCTCGGAAAGGTATTGATTCATGGAAAGGTGCTATCTGTGGTCGGTAATGTCACCATGAATACCATTTCAATAGATGTCACAGACCTTAAAGAAGTAAATAAGGGGGACGAAGTTGTAATCATTGGGCGGCAAAAAAGGAATGAAATCACCGTTGCTTCCTTTGGAGAGTCCACCCAACAGGTCAATTATGAGCTATTGACCCGGCTTCCTCATGATATTCCGAGAAAAATTGTTACATAATTCGTTTTTAGAATGGTGTTTGTGGTGTTAAGCTAAAAGGGAATTTTTATCCCAAATGTATAACAAAACCCATCATACAATGAATTTATATTTAAAATCAGGTCTTTTCTTATTCTTGGCTGTATTCCTTTTCTCGTGCAATTCAGAACCTGTAGAATTAGCAGATCATGATTGGAAAGTGACAGACCTCTCCGGATCACCTGTGAGCAAAAGCGAATTGGCAAAACTCTCTTTGGAGTTTAAAGATGGAAAAGAAATCGGTGGATTTGCAGGTTGCAACGATTATAGAGGAGGGGCAACATACAATGAGGAACAAATTCAGTTTTCTACCTTATACACCGACAATAGGTCCTGCAAACTTAAGCAACTGGAACAAAGATTTTTATCCAATCTTGAATCCAGTAAGCAATATTCCTATTATGCCGGCAAACTTATCTTACAAGATGAAAGTGGGAATATACTTGTAGAACTGGAGCAGCTATAATTTTGCAATAAGGATATATTGCTTAACCTACTAAAGTGGATTGCATAGTCTTCAAACTTTGATATCATTTCAAGAAATCCTTTAGGTCTTGGATGGTTGAAGCCTAATTGAAAATAATTGTGCGATTGCCCACCACCTGAATTTTCCTTGCCAAGTGGTATTTGATGGCTTTGGAGAGTACAACCTTTTCCACATCCTGACCAATTTGCACCAATTCGTCAATGGTATTGTGGTGACGAACCCGTGCCACATCTTGTTCGATAATAGGCCCTGCATCTAGCTCTTCGGTAACATAGTGGGCAGTAGCACCAATGATTTTCACTCCTCGTTTATAGGCTGCATGATAGGGTTTTGCCCCCACAAAAGCCGGTAAAAAGGAATGGTGAATATTGATCACACTATTAGGGAAATTTTTTATAAAGTCCCCTGATAAAATTTGCATGTACCTGGCCAAAACAACAAAATCTACCTGATGCTCTTTCATCAGCTCCAGTTGTTTTTTCTCCTGCGCCAACTTGTTCTCCTTGGTCACAGGCAAATGATAATAAGGTATGCCGAATGCTTTTACTACAGGCTCCAAATCCGGATGATTTGAAATCACCAAGGGAATCTCCACATTGAATTGGCCGGAATAATACCGGCTCAAAATATCAAAAAGGCAATGTGATAATTTGGAGACAAAAAGTGCCATTTTAGGTTTTGGGAAATTGAATGAAAGAGAATATTCCATTTCATATTTGATCCCTACCTTTTTTTTGAATTCCTGCAAAATGGAATCCTTTTCAATGGCAAAGGTTTCGAGCTCCCACTCCGCACGCATAAAAAAATCGCCTAATTCCTCATCGATGTACTGATCTACGGCTAGGATATTGCCATTATTTTCATAAAGAAATTGAGATACGGCAGCTACAATACCTTTGTTATCCTTGCATTGTACAATTAATATGGCTGTATGCATTTTTATAGTGCTATTGTGAATGAATCAATATTTTTAAGCAAGGAAGTTATCAATCGAGTAAAGCAACGATATCCTCCTGGTTCAGGCTCTTTATAAAGCTCTCTTCGGTACTAATCAATTCACCTGCGAGGGCCATTTTACGCTCCTGAAGTTCCATTATTTTCTCTTCAACAGAGTTACGCGTGATAAACTTGTAAATAATCACTTTATTTTTTTGCCCTATCCGATGTGCCCTATCAATGGCCTGCGCTTCTACAGCCGGGTTCCACCAAGGGTCCAGCAAAAATACATATTCTGCTTCTGTTAAGTTGAGCCCTACACCACCTGCTTTTAAGGATATCAGGAAAACTTTGATATCCGGATTCTCCTGAAAGGAAGCCACCTCCTTTTGCCGGTCTACAGTCGCTCCATCAAGATAGGCAAAAGGTATTTTTTCATCATTAAGAAAATCTTTAACAATGCTGAGATGTTTTACGAATTGACTAAATATCAAAACCTTATGACCTTCGCTGACAGTAGATTTCACCATATGAGAAATATCTTCCAATTTCCCTGAATCTCCTTTATAACTTTCATCTGCCATCTTAGGGTGATTGGCCATTTGCCTCAATTGAGTTAGTCCGCGCAACAAAGTAAGCGATTTTTGGGATTTACCAATCTTTGCCGCTTCATCAATGATCTGTTCTCTGAAGTAGTTCTTCACATCTTCATATGCTTGCTCTTGATCAGGTGTCATAGACGAATATTTAACGTTTACAACTTTTTCAGGCAGGTCGGTCGCAACCTGAGATTTTAACCTTCTCAATATAAAAGGCTTGATCATGGCATTGAGTTTCAAAATCTTATCTTTGTCATTCTTTTTTTCAATAGGCAATAAAAATTGCTTTTTAAATGCTGTTTGGCCTGCCAAAAGCCCTCTATTGATAAAATTCATTTGTGACCATAGATCCATTGTCCCATTTTCCACCGGAGTACCGGTTAGTATTAATTTATGGTTACTTTTCAATTGCACCACAGCCTTGGAAATAATACTGTCTGGGTTTTTTATGGCCTGGCTTTCATCAAGAATAATGTAATTGAAATAAAATTCCTTAAGAACATTAATATCTAATCTTGTTATCCCATAGGAAGTCAGCACTAAGTCATAGCGTTCAAATAACCTACAATCTTTTACCCGTTGAGTCCCTGTATAAATTAAGATTTTTAATTTGGGAGTAAATTTCCTGGCCTCAAGTTCCCAGTTGTAAATCAAGGAAGTTGGCATGACCAGCAAAGAGGTGGTCCCTTCAGAACGTTCCTTTTCCATGGCCAACAAAGCCAAAGTTTGGACAGTTTTACCCAATCCCATATCATCTGCCAAACAGCCGCCAAAGTTGTATTCATTTAAGAAACGCATCCAGTTGTACCCGGCTTTTTGGTAAGGCCTCAAGGTCCCTTTAAAATAGTTTGACAATTCATAATCATCAATCGTAGAAAAGTCCTTTAACTTGTTTAACCTCTCACTTAAGCCAAGTTTGACCAGGTTACCTTTTTCCAACTCCTGGGCCAAGGCTATATGGTGTTTTTTCAATTTATATTTTCCATCGGTATTCTGCTCCTCTTCGATAAAGGAAAATATCTCCCCATAGTTTACAAACCAAGACTTTGGAATAATCCCCACTTCTTTATTTGGTAATTCTATTTCAGACTTTCCCTTGAGCAATAACTTCCTAAACTTCTGAAAAGATATTTCATAATCCCCAAAGGAAATAACAGCCTCCACATCAAACCAGTCAATTTTCTCCTTTATTTTAACAGAAATTTTGGCTGTACCCATGAAGTATTTCTTGCCGGTATCATTGGTGGTTTGCTGGATTTTTATTCCCAAATCTTCCAACTGAGGCTTATTGTTGATAATCCAATCATAGGCTTCCCGCTTGGGCATAGACTGTCTACCGACACGGACTGCAAGTCCATTGTTTTTTAAAAAATCTCCGTAGAAGCTTTCCTTTTTTAAGTTTCGTACCACCTTATAGAAGACATATTCATCACCAATTTTCTCAATCTCAACATTGGTTGGTTTGATCTGGTCTGCCCTAAAAGAATAATCCCCGTAATGATACCTTAGATCAAATACCATTTTCTCCTCTTCCTCCTCAGCGATCTTTTTACCAAACATATCCACCGAAGGGTTTTTCGGTAACTCTCCAAGGTACAGAACAGGTTCAGGATTGTCTCGCGCTACCTTTATTTCAAACCCTTTGGCATATACATCAAATGAAGCAACAAGCTGCGTGACAAATTTCCGGTAATAAGAATCCTCCACTTTCCGAGGAATGACAATAAACCTTTTGTTTAAGAAAGGTCTTAATTTTTTACCATCCACAG
This sequence comes from Cyclobacterium sp. 1_MG-2023, assembly GCF_030546805.1. Lineage (GTDB taxonomy): Bacteria > Bacteroidota > Bacteroidia > Cytophagales > Cyclobacteriaceae > Cyclobacterium. The sequence continues at coordinate 255,928 of NZ_JAUOPC010000005.1, forward strand.
CTTTCTCAAAGCTCACCAACATGGAGTCTACTACCAACCATGCAGGTTGATGGCAAATTAAATAACTGCCTTTATACTGCCACTCTAGCTTCTCACCTTGGTATTTTATGGAAGGAAAGTAATGGGTATTCTCTTCATTTCTCCTAAAATGAAACAAAACGGAGGCTTTTTCAGGCATGATGGCAATTTCTTTCCATACAGGATTCCCATCATTCCCCATTTCAAAAAGCCTTTTATTCTGGATTTTATCCAAGATCTTAGACCTTGTAATCTCAAGCTTTCCTTCTATAAGTTTCTGAACTTCCTTATTAGCCTGGGTGGCATGCTCTTGATCAAAGACCTTTCTTAAAAACTCTTTGGGCTTGGTATTTTTAACATTGTACTTTTTGACAATGGCTTCTTGCTGCATGCTGTCCATCAGCTTAATTAATTCCAGGTCGGTATCATCAAGCCCCTCACCAAATTCTCTTGCATTTTGATAGGAAATGTTCTGATAAGCAAAGGACAATCTCCCTTTTTCATCCAATTGGATTGCAAAAGATTCAAAAAGAATCCCCAATAACTCATGGTTAAAAAGGGAATAAACTATTTCAAATGGCTTATCTGAAGCTACTTTCATTAAAACAAGATTTAAACTAAATGGTGCTTTTTTAAAAATTGGCAGTTTGCAAATTACAGAATTATTTAAAAGAAATAAATAAATACTGCATTTAAACCTTACAGATGAAGGGTAGTCTTCACTTTAGAGGCGATCAAAGCCGGCCTATAAGAGGCTATCATCGTGATTATTACCACACTGACACTTGTATACAAAAAATCCGTCCATTGCATTTTCACAGGATAGGCATCTACTACAGAAGAAGTCACTCCCAAAGATACCAGCCCATAATTGTCTTGTATCCAACATATCAAAAACCCTAAAACCAGACCAACCAAGGCTCCCGAAAAAGCTATGATTGCCCCTTCTTTCAAGTAAATGGAACGTATCAATTTCTTTGTCCCTCCCATGGCCAAAATAACCGCTATGTCTTTTTTCTTTTCTATGGCCAGCATACTCAGTGAGAAAAATATATTAAAGGATGCCACGGCTAAAATAAAAGTAAGGGTTAGGAACACAAACAATTTCTCCAACCGAATAGTCATTAAAAGACTTGCATGTTGCTCATCACTGTCTTGCACTACAAAAGCCTCTCCCAGTAAGTCTCTCAGTTCAGCCTTCACTTTTTGAACATTGTAATCAGGAGACACCATTATTTCCAGGCCTGTTCTCCTATTCCCGTATTCCAATAAATTGGAAGCAAAACTCAAGGGAACGATCAAATATTCATCATCAATTTGCTTTTCAACACTAAAAATCCCCGCAGGCTGAATCACTTCTCGGTTGTACATACTGGAAGGGTCAATGCTTCCTGATTTGGGATCTTTGGGATAAAACACCTGAATCAACTCAAAATCATTATCCAGATTGAGTAATAAAAAGTAGGACAATCCCCGCCCAATCAAAGCTTTGGGCCGCTTTTCTTCTCCCAAACTCATCTCTCCACTTAAGTAACCTGCTTTAAACCTATCTTGTGCAATAAAATTATCTGAAACACCTTTTAAAGTGGCTACTACTTGATGCTCCCCGTATCGAACCAAGGCATTGTCCTCGATCACCTCTGTTAAAATCTCCACACCTGCTATGGCTTCAATTTGCCCAAGAAAATCATCATCTACTTCAAAGGATTTGCCTTCCATTGGCATTACCTTTAAGTCAGCATCAAAAGAAGCATACAATCCTTTGATCAGATCCTCCAACCCATTAAATACAGACAAAACCACCACCAAGGCCATGGTTCCCACAGCCACTCCTACCATCGATATTCTCGACAGCACGGTAATAAAATTTTTCTTGGCTTTACTTTTGAAATACCTGGATGCTATAAAATAGGAGAGATTCAATGCTTGATTTAATTAGCCTAGTTGATTTTGCAAAACAATCTTAAAAATGAAAATATAAACCCGTACTTACAATTAATCGTCTTCCTCATCTTCCTCATCCTCTTTCTCAGGTGCTTCAGGAATGTCAAGTTTAGAGATTACACCATCCATATGTTGCGCATAGGCAGCGGACTCATCCAAAAAGAAAGCCAATTCAGGGATAATTCTTACTGATTTACCTATTCTTCTTCCCAAAAATTTCCGGATTTGGCTCTTATTATCATCCACTATATCGATTAATTCCGCTGGTTCAGCCAATAAAAAGCTCAAATTAATTTTTGCCAAACCCAAGTCAGGGCTCATCAAAACACGGGTTACGGTGACCATGGCCTTACCCACAATTGGCCTGCCCTCTTTCTGAAATATCTCACCCAACTCCTTTTGGATCAATTTGGAATATTTCTGTTGTCTTTTACTTTCCATTTTTAAATATTTAATCGTTACAAATTTAGTGAAATATACGGGTAACCTTTAATTTCGTAAATTGAGTTTAAAATAAATATAGACCTTGCTGGAATTTTTCAAAATTAATGACCCACTGCGAATGGCAGGAATCCTATTCCTTTTCATTTTATTGCAGACCCCCTATTATTTAATGGACATCCCTACCTTGCAGCCGGAGTTCATCTGGAAGCTATTAGGCCAGCAAATCAATTCAGGGGATTTACTCTATGTGGCTATCATCGACAATACCGGTCCTTTTTCAGCTATGGTCTACCGGCTCAATGATAGCATGTTTTCCAACTCATGGCTCTCTTTCCGTATAATAGCTTCTATCATCATATTTTTTCAAGTGTATTATGCCAACCATATGCTCATTGAAAACAATGCTTATGATGAATCCAATTATTTACCGGCATTTATAATGCTGTTATTGTACCAACTTTCCTTTGACTTCATGACCCTCTCCCCGGCTTTAATGGGAAGCACATTTGTTCTGTTGGCCTTATCTAAATTATTAAGTCAAACCTCTGTTAACACAAACACCGTACCCTCTGTCTTACTTATGGGTATTTATGCAGGGATTGCTTTTTGTTTTCACTTTCCCTACCTCTTATTTTTGCCACTATTAATTTTTTCAGGATTACTTATTAATGGGTTCTCTTTTCAGCAACTTGCACTCATTCTTACAGCATTCTTATTACCTACAGCTTTCTGTGCCTTGTTCTTCTTCTGGCAAGACGCCCTACCTAATTTTATCGAATTGTATTTTACCCTAGCCTTAAAGCTAGAAAAAATCTACCATGTCAATTTTACAGACCTCAGTTATATCTATTTCTTGCCCTTACTCATTGCAATCATGGGATACTTGAAAAACAATATTCTTAGAAGATTGACGGTCAATCAGCAAAAGCAAAACCAATTGTTTTTGCTATTCCTTCTTTTTAATATCGCTATGTTTTTTTTAATGGATAGGGTAAGCCCTTACCAGTTTATTAGTATCGTACCTGTATTGGCCTATTTTATCACCCATTTTTTCTCCATTGCAAAAACCAAACTAGCGCAAAATGTTTTGGGATACAGCTTATTGCTGATAATACCTTTAATAGGATACAGTTGGACATTTTATTTATTGAATGACAATACTTTTAGCAAATACAAACTGGAGAATTCAGCAACCTATAATATTCCCGACGGTGAAAAAGTAATGGTTTTGGGAAGTGACCTGGCACCTTATCAAAATGCAAACATGGCCAGCCCTTACCTTAACTTCAGACTTACTGAAATCTATTTTGAAAAGATGGGGGAGATGAAGAGAAAAATCAGGTTTCACCAAGACTTAAAAAAAGAACAGCCGGAGATCATTATTGATGAAGCCGGTGTTTTCGAAGAATGGATCGATGGCCTACCAAAAATAAAACCCCTATACAGCAGATCCAATAATGGTCTGATATATAGGGGTGATCAGGAATAAACCTGAAACCTTTATTTTATATTAACAGGGTATTTTCCCTACTCTTCGGGCATGTCTTCCTCCCTCAAATTCAGTAGAAAGAAAAGTATCAACCATTTTCTCTGTCAATTCAAAACTTACAAATCTTGCCGGGATGGAGATTAGGTTTGCATCATTGTGCTGCCTTGAAAGGGCTGCCAATTCCTCATTCCAGCAAATAGCTGCTCTAATTCCTTGGTGTTTATTTGCCGTTATGGCCACACCATTCCCACTGCCACAGATGATAATCCCTCGTTTCATTTCCCCAGAAGTCACTGCATTACACAATGGGTGGATAAAATCAGGATAATCTACAGACCCTTCAGAAAAAGGGCCAAAATCCTTTACTTCGTAACCTTTATTTTGAAGGATTTCTATCAACTTTTGTTTATAGGTGAATCCTGCATGGTCACCTCCTATAGCAATTATTTCTGACATAACTATTGATTTATAAATCGTCTTCCAGCTCTTCTTCTCTGCGCTTCTTTTCCAAACGTTTGGCAATGATAATACCTGCTTCATAAAGCACCAATATAGGCATGGCAATCAATATTTGACTGATCACATCCGGTGGAGTGATCACTGCCGACAGTACCAAAATCACTACTATGGAATGCCTTCTATAAGCCTTGAGCATGGCAGAGGATACAAGTCCGGCCTGTGTCAAGAAATAGATAACTACCGGAAGTTGAAACATTACCGCAGAGGCCAATACCAACATTGATAAAGTTGATACATAGGATGTAATATCAAACTCATTCGCAATAGAAGGATCAAGCTGGTAATTGGAAAGAAAGTTTATTGAAAGTGGAGATAAAATGAAATACCCAAAACTGGCCCCCATAAAAAACAATAAACTCACAAAGAAAACTGCTCCTCTGGCGGCATTTCGCTCTTTCGCATATAGTCCGGGACTAATAAATCTCCATACTTCCCAAAAAACATAGGGAAAAGCAGCAATCAAGCCTACCACCAAACTGGAAGTAATGTGCATGGAAAACTGCCCTGTCATTTGCCTACTTTGGATAATAAAGGGGAGCTTCTCAATACATAGGGCAGGAAGATAAAATAGTTCAGACAACTTACAAAGCATTCTGTAAGTCACAAAATCTACCTTTGAAGGACCAAGAATTACCTGACCAAACACAAACCCTTTGGAAAGGAATGCAAGGACCATGAAAATTAGAATCGCTGATATCGATCGCAGTAAATGCCATCTCAACTGTTCTAAATGATCCAAGAAGGACATGCCATTCTCTTCTTCCTCTTCTTCGTTATATTGATCGAGTGCCACTTATTTCTAATTTAATATAAAGGAAATTGAACCATCCAGTCGTTAACAGTCGCTTTAATCTCTTCTAACTTAGCCTCATCTTCATGATTCATAAGTGACTGATCGATCAAATCCACAATTTTCAACATATCCGCTTCTACAAGCCCACGTGTTGTGATGGCTGCAGTACCAATACGCATTCCGGAGGTTACAAATGGAGACTTGGTATCGAATGGAACCATATTTTTATTGATGGTGATATCCACCTTACCAAGTGTGTTTTCAGCAATTTTGCCTGTTAATTCTTTGTTTCGAAGGTCTATTAACATCAGGTGATTGTCTGTACCTCCTGATATTAATTGATAACCTTTTTCAACAAATGCTTCAGCCATAACTGCGGCATTTTTCTTAACCTGAATGATATAATCCAAATATTCATCAGAAAGCGCCTCTTCAAAAGCAATGGCTTTGGCAGCAATAATATGTTCTAAAGGACCTCCCTGGGTGCCCGGGAATACCCCTGAATCCAATAATGCTGACATTTTCCTTAACTCTCCCTTTGGATTTTTAAGACCAAATGGATTATCAAAATCTTCTCTCATTAGAATCAAACCACCTCTAGGCCCTCTAAGGGTCTTATGGGTGGTGGTGGTGACCACATGACAGAATTCCAGCGGATCGTTGAGCAAACCTTTGGCAATAAGCCCTGAAGGATGTGAGATATCAGCAAGCAAAATAGCTCCAACCTCGTCTGCTATTGCCCTTAACCTTTCGTAGTCCCAATCACGGCTGTAGGCAGATGCACCACAAATCAATAATTTAGGATTAACTTCTTTGGCCTGTGCTTCAACTTTATCATAGTCGATCACGCCTGTTTCTTCCTCCACACCATAAAAGTGGGGATCGTATAACTTTCCGGAAAAATTTACCGGTGAACCATGAGTAAGGTGTCCACCATGTGAAAGATCAAAACCTAAAATGGCATCTCCTGCTTTTAAACAAGCTAAAAACACTGCTGCATTGGCTTGTGCTCCGGAGTGAGGTTGAACATTTGCCCAAGTTGCTCCAAAAAGAGCTTTGGCCCTATCTATGGCAATCTGCTCTATGTCATCCACTATTTCACAGCCACCATAATACCGTTTCTTGGGAAGACCTTCAGCATATTTATTGGTAAGCACGCTTCCTGCGGCTTCCATAACTTGCTTGCTTGTGAAATTCTCAGAGGCGATCAGCTCTATTCCTCTTTTTTGTCTGTCCTCCTCCTTTGCTATCAGGTCAAATATTAATTGATCTCTTTTCATGTAATGATCTGTTCTATTCACTGAGTTTACATCCTTCCTTACCTACGTAAAAATAATGTAAACCAGACTTGATTCTAATTCGAATGCCAAAATTACTCTTAAACAATGTATAATCCAATTGTCTTTTCAATTTGATTGTTGGTAAAATCAATATATTTCAAGCTTTTGCTAGCGAGAATCCTAACAATCCTATCCGCCCAAGAAAATAAATGCCTTTTTTTGAAAATATTGAGGACTATATTACATGAATTAGTTGGTCGTCCCTCTTAACATCAAACTTTTTATAGGTACAATCAAGTTAAAAATTAAGCTTAAACCTCAGATTATTATTAAAGAAAGCTTTGCAAAAACCAACCACTAAAAATATAATTTCCTTAACCTCAAATCAATTGATAAGCGCGTAGGTTTTATTTCGATTTAGCGGTTAAATGACATATATTTGCCTGAATATGAATTTTGACTTTCAACCAAAGACGTATTTTAATGAAACCGCTGCCAATGCCCTGATAGCAAAGCTTACCTATCCTGAAAGTCAATGGGGAGAGGAAATTTGCATTTTTGCTACCTCGGTAGATGGTATAATTTATTTTGAAATAGTCGATTTTTATGGAAATGAATATTCTATAAAGCCCAGTGAATGCAGAGATCCCCTGCCATTACAGGAATTGATTCTACTGATAGAATCAATGGAGGTAGATAAGAAAGGTGAAATGGGAGCAATTAACGATACCCTATTGGGCATTCCCTTGGCGGAAAGCACGCTTTACCCACAGTTAAAGCATTATTTTGATCAAAAGAGAACCCATTTCGGGTTCGTTTGAATAATATTGCAGGCCTTCTTTCTTAAAATTAGTCGCCCGATCTGATTTTACATTGGCCCAAAGACTCCAGTACTATGGCAAATATACTTATCGTTATTACCTCGATTCTCATAGGTTTGATTCTACAGAAAGTCAGAAACTTTCCGGTGGAAGCACCTAAGGCATTGAATGCCTATTTGATTTATGTAGTTTTACCTGCTGTCTCTTTGCTGCACATTTCAAAGTTAAACTTAGGTTTGGAATTGCTACTGCCGGTATCAGTGGGATGGATTATTTTCACCATAACCTGGATCCTTTTTGGCTACTTAGGCAAACGTTTTGGCTGGGACAAAAAAACCATTGGATGCCTTATTATATGCGGGGGGCTTTCCAATACCGGCTTTATCGGTTATCCTGTAATCGAGGCCATATATGGTGCTGAAGGACTAAAAATAGCTGTCCTCATTGATCAAACCGGCTCTTTTCTAGTGGTCAGTAGTCTTGCCATCATTGTCGCCTCTCTGTATGGATCGGAAAAAATGAGGAAAAGAGATATCTCAAAACAAATGCTACTCTTTCCACCGTTTTTATTTTTTATTCTGGCCCTCTTACTTAATATATTCCAAATTGAAATCAGAGGTGTGGTCCAAAAAGTGCTCGAGAGTTTCTCTGCCACACTTACTCCCATTGCTTTAATTGCCGTGGGCTTACAAATAAAAATTAAAGTTTCTGACATCAAAGACAATTACCTTTGGTATGGACTTGCCCATAAACTGGTCCTCATCCCTACCTTAATATATGCCATTTATCATTGGATTCCGGCGGAAAACCCGGATCAAAACCTAATTTTTAAAGTAAGTGTCATGGAAGCCGCCATGGCCTCCATGATCACTTCTTCAATAATTGCGACCAATTACAATCTTCGACCTAAACTAGCCTCACTTTTGGTGGGAGTAGGCATCCCTCTTTCTGTAATTACCCTTACCTTTTGGTATTACCTCTTAGAATATTTTCGCTAGTCCTAGTTATTCAGGATTAGGCGTTTCTTTCTCTTCTGTAGTGGTAGGCTTATTCCTATTGGTAAATCCCTTGAGAAGGTTTTTCACTTCATTGACTGCTTTTTCTTTGGTCTGATCCACCAACTTGGAGGCTTCTTGTACCACACTGTCTTTGACCACTTCAGATTTCTCCTTAAATTCTTGTTTTAAACTATCTTCTTTTGCTTTGAAGTCAGCGGCAATTTTTTCTTGAACATCCTCCTTCTCTCCGTCCACCTTACTTTTCAAGGCATTGGAGATATAGCTATCCAAAGTCTCAGAAGATGCCAATCCTACATTTGGACGGGCATAACTACCACCAATATTGAAGGCCAATGGCACATTGGTGTCCGACAAGTCAGCTCCGACTAAACTGGTAACCAATCCATTAATCTTTGAACCAAATTTACTCGCAGGAACATCTATGGCTACCAAATAATTGATCCGACCGTCAAAGCCGGTGCTACCCTGAATTTTTGCAGGGTAATCCCATAATTGCAATTCAAAGGGAGGAATGTTCAACATCCCATCTTCTATTCTGGCTGAAATGTTCATGGGTTTTAGACTAATGGTGGCTGTATCGTCTAATTTGGTCAAGCTTGTAATCCCTTGGATAAGTGGGCTATCTTTGATAGCCGTTTCAGCCAATTTTATAAGCCCTGAACCATCTAGGCTTGATAAAACAGGCATCATGTCCTGCCCCAACAAGCCGGAAAAAGAAAATTTTGTAGAGAAACTCCCTGTTACATGCTGTGCTATAGGGGCAAATGTTTGCACCGTCACAAAGGACTTGAAGGCATCCTGAACACCCAATTTACTGATATCCAAGGTCATGTCGAATGATGGCTTTGAAATATCTTTTGAATTATAACTACCGTCAAATGCGATTGAGCCTCCTAACATATCTGTCTTAAACCCTTCCAGAGAAAGTACAGCATCCTTCACCTTCATTTTCCCCTGAGCATTGGTAAGCGAAAGGTTATCATAAAGGATTTTATCTGCTTTCACATCCATGACAAAATCAATATTATCAGGCAATGCAATGACCTCCAAAGAAGTAGTATCTTCATTGACGCTTTCAGTTTCTGTCATCCATTCATTGACGTTGAAATTACTAGAATAAACGGACAAATTCCCTTGCAGCTCATTTCCTTCATCACTTAACAGAAATGCCATATAGTTGGATAAAGTACCGGTAGCCTCCACAGGACTCTCTCCCAGTCGGGCGTCCATTTTGATAAGATTGATAGCTTTAGGACTGAAGTTGGCCGTAGCTTCATTGATTCTTACCCCTTGCGGATAATCTTTATCCGCATAATAAAAATCATTGACCACCATTTCCCCTTTGGTGTCAAGTGCTCCGAAACGGTTAGCCTCAATGGCAGCATAGCTTCCTTTTGCATCCAAGTCTGCTTTAATATTCCCTTCCAGCAAGACATCTTCCATAGGGATAATTGTGGCAATCTTACCTAAGTCAACAGCCCCGTGTACGGCAAAATCATAATTCATTTCTTCTAGGTCACTAAATTTTAAAGTTCCTTCAATCTTCTCTCCTTCTAACTCAAAACCAAATGATGGAACATCAATGGCAAAATCATTCATTTGACCTGTATTATTATTAGCAATTGCCCGCACATTAATATTGTCTATGGGAGCCGGATACGCATCACTTTTCACATATCCATCTGATAAATCAATATTCGCATTGATTACCGGAATAATTTGTGCCACACTATCATACCGCCCTTTGGCAGTGGCATCTATGGCCAGTTGCCCTTTTAGTTCCATCTCTTCAATTGGGAAAATTGAAGTCATTTCCAATAAATCCAATTCACCTTTAAGTTGACCATCCATCTCGTAACTGACCAAATCATTTATTTTCAATCTTCCTGAAACCGGCTGTTCTCCAAATTGGAGCGCAAAAGTGGAGAGATTAATGCTCGTATAGTCCAGATCCCCTGATTCATTGACAACTTTTAAATCCATATTTACATGCTGAACCGGCCTTGGAAGGTCCGGATACTGAAACATCCCTTCCTTTATAACAAGACCAAACTGAAAAGCAGGAAAAGAATTTTCATTGTAGGTTCCTTTCAATGCTCCTGAAAAATCCATTTCACCGGAAGTTTTCAGCTCATCAAATGAGGATGAATAAACCCCGGGAACCAATGAAAGGGCACTTTTAAAGTCATTGTCTTGCCCATAAAACTTAGCGTCCATCTCCATGTCATCTCCAGGCATCGCAAGATATCCGTCAATACCAAATCCAAAGTCATTCAATTTAAACTTTGCTTCTTCAACCCCAAACTTCATATTTTCAAGATCAACACTGATTTCCGAGTCGATGGAAAGCACTTTATTGGTCAAATATTCAACACCTTCATAGGCCACATTGACAATATTCCCCTCACCGGCCACCATCAGATCATAGACATCAAGGGTAAGGTCTCCGCTGCCTTCAAAATTCATTTCGGACATAACCATTAGGAAATCTAGAGATCGATCATCATAGATAAAGTCAAGGTTTTCAATTTCAATTAAATCAATGCCCAATTGAAAGTTTGATGTGGTAGTATCCACTACTGCTTCCTCTTCGCTTTCAAACATGATATCATAATTGGCTTGCCCATCTTCTAATACCTTGACATAAAATTGACCGTCCTTCAAGCGAATCCCTTGTAAACTTGGATTGTCACTAAATATAACGGACCATATATCCAAATCAACCTGCATTTCCCCTAGGTGCACTAAAGTGTCATTTTGGAATGGTGGGTTTCCTTTAATTCCAAAATCCCCTAAACCTGCAGACAAGCTTGGGAAGTTACTAAAAACACTTAGACTAACTTTATCTCTGTCGTAGTAGACGGTAGCATTCACACTCTTCTCAAGTTCTTCATCCAGCTTATCAAAGATTTTATCTTTGAAAAAATAAGGCACGGCTACCAAGACCAATAGAATAAGTGCAAATAATGCAAAAATAAAATAAGCAATTTTTTTCATGGCGTATATATTAATAGAAAAATTTAAACTTTTAAGAAATTCTGACCCAAGTTCCATTCAAAGGCACGCATACCCTTATAGATAATTTAAACGAAAATATGCAATAAAGTTATTTGGGCTAGATCATTATTTTTAAATGACAAAGCTTTCCTTTTAATTGAAATACAACAGTAGGATAAACAATATAGTCTGAACCTATATCAGTTCCTAGAAAAAAGGAAAACTGTGATTCAATAGAAAAAACCAAAATGGGCGTTCTATTTGCTCAACTATGATCAACAAAAACGATACCGATAAAAACAAAGTATCCTAAAAAATAATAAAAAATTGGAGTATAGGGCTACTATACTGACATTAACCTAAAATGACAATCCCCGGCTTTGGCAGTAGATATCTCTTTACTAAGATGATAAACGGCCTCAAGTAAGGGTGCATTCTTGATTGTACCGGCATCAATTGCTTTAAAGCCTATCAGCTCAATTAATTTTTTTATTACCAATTTATCCTTGGTATCATCTCCACAGAAGTAAGTTTCTTTGATCAGTTCCAAAGGGTCGGATTTGGGATAATCTAGCCCAAGATTATTGAAGGCCTTGAAAACGTGCTGATGTCCTGTCTCTTGTCTTATAAGCGTGGTGTTGCAAACGACACTTTCATCATTCACCCCATTCGTACTGTCAACAATCAGCATATCCGGTGAACTGTATTCCTTTAAGTATTTGCATACCACAGGTAGAAACTCATTTTCACAACATATGATCACTACATCCGAGTTGGAAATCACTTCAGCATAGTTTAATACATTGTGGTTATGCATTTTTAGAATTCTCCATTCTACTTTGCGGGTACTGAATCCCTCCCTGACACCAAATGCCACATTCATTCCTCTAGCAATAAATTTATTGCCTAAGTTTGTCGCCAAATTAGTACCGCCTAAAATTCCTATATTCATGTTATTCGAATTGTTAAATAGTGAACAGCCTATTTCGGTAGAATACGCGATGCTCAGCTAAAGTTGAACGAGGGGTGATAAGTCCGAAAAACAGGTTGTTATTTATTAAATAATTGAAAACTAATCAATTGTAGCTAAATTACAAATAATTTTTTTACATATGAAATTAATTTCTTTGAATTATGTTTTTTGTAGTTAATCACAAGTATTGAAAGGCAATTCCACTACTTTTGAAGGAATTTTTCCGAAAGCGCCTTTTCAAAAACCCCATGTAGCTTGGTATTGGAGGCTAACATCTGTCCACCAAATATAAAATCATCTCCTCCGGAAAAATCGGTAACCTTTCCTCCGGCCTGTTTAACGATCAATGTCCCGGCAGCAACATCGTAAGACTGTAAATTATACTCCAAGTAGCCTTCCACCCGACCACAGGCAACATAGCATAAATCTACAGCTGCTGAACCCAAGCGACGAAGGCCATGGCTATTTTTGATAAAATATTTTAGCAATTGTAAATACTCTTCCAATTTCCCTCCATCATCATAGGGAAAACCTGCTGCCACCAAACTATCTCCTAAGGCATCGGCTTCACTAACCTTAATAAGTTTTCCATTGCAGGTAGATGCTGCTCCTTCATAAGCTGCATAACATTCATCAAGGTTGATCTCATAAACTACACCAACGATGATTTCAGATCCCCTGGCAAGTGCTATGGACACGGCGTACATCGGTATTCCATGAACGAAGTTGGTGGTACCGTCTAAAGGATCCACAATCCATGTTAAAGGTTTATTTTTATCTGACCTTGTTCCTTCTTCTGTGATAAAACCTGCTTCTGGTACAATCTCAGCCAATTCTTTAACAATAATCTCTTCAGCACCTTTGTCTACATAGGAAACCAAGTCATTGAAGCCTTTCTGTTCAACTTTATTAAGGTTGAAACTTTTGCTTTCTTCTCTGATAAATGCACCTGCTTTTTGGGCAACAGCTTCTACTTTTTTAGTAACTTCTTGGAGATTCATATTAATTTTTTCCGGCAACTGTTAATACTATTTCACCTTTGAGGGTGTGGGTTGTAAAGTAATCTATGAGTTCTATAAGGCTTCCCCTTACATTCTCTTCATGAATTTTGGTCAATTCCCTGCTTACACATGCCTCTCTTTCAGGCCCGAAAACTTCAGAAAATTGATTCAACGTTTTAATCAGCCTATATGGAGACTCATAAAACACCATGGTTCTACGTTCCTCTGCTAAGCCTTCTATACGGGTTTTTCGGCCTTTCTTATGGGGTAAAAACCCTTCGAAAACAAACCGGTCATTCGGAAGTCCTGAGTTAACCAAGGCAGGGATAATGGCAGTAGAGCCGGGCAAACTGCAGGTTTCTATATCAGCAGCAATCGCTTCCCTCACCAGAAGAAACCCAGGATCAGATATTCCTGGCGTACCTGCATCGGTTATCAACGCAAAAACAGTTCCCTGTTTCATTCTATCGATAAGCCTGGAAATGCTCTTGTGTTCGTTATGAATATGGTAACTCTCTAAAGGTCGCTTGATTTCGTAATGTTTTAGCAGCTTGCCTGAGGTTCTTGTGTCCTCTGCCAAAATTACATCTACTTCCTTGAGTGTATCCAATGCCCTTAAGGTAATGTCCCGAAGGTTTCCGATGGGTGTAGGTACTAAATAAAGGCCAATGCCTGATTCCATGGACATATTAAATTAAACGGTCTATGGCTTGGGCTAATTCACGGTCTTTCTCAGTCACAGTGCTCCCCTTATCGTGGGTTGTAAGTTCAATGTGCACCTTATTGTAGGTATTGCTCCAATTGGGATGGTGTTGCTGAGACTCTGCCAAAAGGGCTACCCGAGTCATAAAGGCAAAAGCTTCACTAAAATCTTTAAACTCAAAAGTTTTAACTAATTTATTATTGGCTTCTTTCCACATAAATCGAATATTTACAGTGCAATTACTCCTTTAATTTTTGCTGCTTTTTCATAAACATCAATGATCGACTGACTATTCGGCATCATTGATTTGATCGTCACGCTTACATATTTCCCCTTGGAAGAAGGTTTTAAAACCATCTCGTTGTTGGGCAACAAAACTCCAATCTCATTTTCTTTGCCATTGGGTACAATAAATTTAAACATGTACAAAGTAGGGAAACTGGTCTCTTTTTCCAGCTTCTCTTTGAAGGTTGAATTATTCGCTATTTTTTCCATCAATTAATCAACCAATTTTTTTTAAAATTAAATCCCTAGAAAGCAAAAAATCCCATTCTGAATTCAGAATGGGATTTTATAAACCTTTCAGGTATCTTAAAAAAACTTGTACCTATAATCTTTCACTCCGGCAAGCTCTTCCATTGCCATCATTATCATATAAGCAGTTCTTTGAGAAGCACTGGCTGTAATTTCATTTTGATAGCGGGTATAATCAGCAATCTCTGTGGCCGGTATAAGGCTATTAAGCTTGGCTACAATTACTCCTATATCTTCAGATATTGGCGCTGTCATATCTCCTGAGTTTTGAAGACCAAATACTGCGCCGATTGCTTTAGGGGCAAAACCTATGCCGGGCAATACACTCGCATTCATCTTCAAATCCGGAGTTGTTCCAATAGAAGCATCAGGATATACTTCTTTGATGGCCTCTAATGTCTCCAATCCTTTGATCTTCTCTTTTATTATTTCTGCTTTCTTCTCATTTCTCAAGGCGATAGTCGCTTGTGCCCTAATTTCAGGATTTTGTATTGTTCCTTCTCCTTCCTCAGTCATGCCTGTCAAAAGCGCAACAACATATGCATCATCCAACTCAAAAACAGTGGACACTTTGCCAATAGAAGCATCATTGAAGGCCCATCTTACAATTTCCCTAGCGGAAGTCATATTGTTCAGGGTCCTTGCATTGGCTCCCACATTATTGGCGGCCAATACCTGATAATTTTCCGTACTTGCATTTTCCTCAAATGAAGCTGCATCATCAGAATTAGCTGCAAAGAAATCTGCATTCCTGAAAATATCATTTCTGGTAATATCACTGGCAATAAGTTCCAACTCAAGAACAGCTACTTTTTGATGTTTGGTCTGTGCCAGTTCAGTAACCTTAATGATATGGTATCCATATTCCGTCTCCACCAATTTATTAATTACACCAAGAGATTTGGTAGCAAAGACGGCATCTGCAAATTCCGTCACAAAGTTATCTTTAAAAAACCATCCTAGATCACCCCCTCGTTGGGCTGTTCCGTCTTGCCCATATTGGGCAGCTGCAACCTCAAAGTTTCCTGTTTCATTCACCTCATCCAATACTTCTTGAGCTCTGGCTTTCACTTCTGCTTTGGCATCCTCATCCATTCCTTCAGTACTCAAAAGAATATGACTGGCTCTCATTCTGGCTGGACCTTCGTAGCTGTCAGTAATTTTATAACTCAAATAACTTGAATTATTACTCAAGAATGGCCCATAAACTACACCTACCTCAGGATTATCCACGTTGTTAGTAAAATTAACTGGCAATGGATCTCCGGGAAAAACCGTAATAAATGGATTGGCCGCTTCTGAATTTCTAATTACAAATGCAGAATCTGATGGTGTCTCTTTTAACTCTACTGTTAAGTTTTTAATCGTTTCCAAGGTAGTAGCGGAATCTTCAGCACTAGGCTGCAGCGGAAAGCGAACATACTTAATGTTTCTGCTTTCTTCCACTTTATATTTATCTTGGTTTTCATTTATATAAGACTTTATCTCTCCCTCTGAAAGAGAAACAACAGAATCAGACACTGCATAATATGGGATTTGAATATGACTAACATCCGCAATGGTATTGGCCATTTTGTGTTGCATTTTGGCTTCCACAGAATTCGCATACTCAGAAGTAGCCAACATATTGTCATATTTGATTCTTAATCTGGAGTCTGCAAACAACTGTTCTTGTTGCGCCCAAAACATTTGTTGTTGTGGATCGGCAGATTCTAGCGATTGAAGAAATGTGATCAACTGAGACCTGTCAAACTCTCCTGTTTCCGGATTTGTTAATTGTCTTCTTAGTTCTCCAATGATGTTTTTACCTTGAACCATATCAACAAGCTCCTCATCCGAAACCTCTAAGCCTAACTCTTCATATTGCTGGGCAAATATTTTTTCCACAATAAGCGCTTGCCAAGCTTGATCTCTGATACTGGAAAGTTCATTCTCAGAAGGGTTTCTCCCAGTGTTTTGCTGAAAACTGAGTTTGGTTTGTTCAATTTTCTGAACATACTCTTCGTAGGAAATGTCTTCTCCTGCAATTTCGCCAACAGTCGTTCTGCTGGATCCCAATAACATGGAGTTGGGTCCTAAAAGGTCGCCTCCTACTAAAAAGAATATAAGTCCTACAGCGATCACACCGATCGCAAGACCTGTTCTTTGTCTTATTTCTTTAATTAATGCCATTCTCCTATTTTTTGAAGTGTCGCAAAATAATTACATATAGTGGTAAATTCAAAATATTACTGCATCTATAAATAAAGTATTTCTACAACGTTGGTTATTCTATCTTAATTTTTACTGTATCTATTCGATGATCTTGCTTGGAAACGATGGTAAAAGTAAAAGGCCCATAGCTCACAAATTCTCCTTTTTGAGGAATACTTTCTGTCAGGGAGAGTATAAATCCCGCCAGTGTTTCAAACTCTCCTTCAGGCAAATTCCATTCATATTTTTCATTCAGGTAATCAATTTCATGTCTAGCGCTGAGCAGATACTCTCCATCAGCTACTTTTTGATCAATTAAATCATCGTTATCATATTCATCTTCTATCTCTCCAAAAATCTCCTCTATGATATCTTCCATGCTCACTATCCCACTTGTACCCCCAAACTCATCCACTACCAAGGCAAGGCTCTTCCGCTCTTTTATAAATTGAACCAATAATTCATTGGCCAAAGCAGATTCGGGAACAATAATGATGGGGGTCAAGATATCTTCTATCTCTTTGGGTTTTTTGAATAACTCTAGGTGATGACAGTAACCTATTACATCATCAATGGTTTCTTTATAAATAATAATTTTGGAATGCCCACTTTCTACAAACAATTCTCTTAAATCGGAAATAGGATCTTCCACCTCCATCGCCACTATATCTGTTCGCGGAACCATGCATTCTCTAACCTTTACTTTTTTAAAGTCTACAGCATTGTCAAAAATTTTGGCATCAATATCAATATCCTCCCCTTTGGTGTCCATATAGTTTTGGATAAAACTATTTAGATCTGTGATGGTATAGGCAGGTTTATCATCATTATAATCCAGATTAAGCACCTTAACGATAACAAATTTAGACAGCCCTACTACCACCCACACTACCGGATACATCAAATAGTAAATCACAGCAAATGGCAAAGAGAAAAAGGCAAGCAACCTGTTGGGATTCAGTATAAAAATACTCTTTGGAATAAATTCTGCAGTAACCAATACAATCAGGGTAGACAATATGGTTTGAACAATCATAATCCCTGCTTGCGTATTGATCGCTTCCGGCAAAAACAAACTCAAAGGTGGCTCTAATAAATAGGCCATAAAAATACCATAAAGCACCAAACTAATGGTGTTTCCCATCAAGGAAGTACCAATAAACTGTCCTGGATTCTGGATAAACCCGGCTAAAATTTTCCCGGAAAACTTACCTTGTTTTCCCTGAAGTTCTATCTGCAAACGGTTGGCTGACACGAAGGCAATTTCCATTCCCGAAAACAAAGCAGAAAAAAACAGACTGATGAGTACTAAAAGTAAATAATTACTGTCCATTAATTTTTCTTGCGTTTACTTTTATGCTTACCCGGTTTTTTTTCTTCCGGCTTTGACTCTTCCATTTTATTCCTTTGGTACATGTGCCAAAACAAAAGCACTATAGCAAACATGAAAAGTGGATAAGAAGCCACGATTCCTGCCTTTATGGTTAAATGAGCCCCTATCACCACCAAGGCGGCTGCTAGAGATAATAAAACTGCACTACTTATTTTCATTTTATTATTTTAGAGAACATTATCTATTTCGCCCGAAACTTTTGTGAACTTATACTGATTAAACCCTTCATCAGCTTCCATTCCTGTACCTTTGATAATTCGGTCAGGCTCTTCCACTGTAACGAATTTGTCAGTATAAATTTTCTTTTTGTTTTTGTCCCAAAACAGCTCTTCGGAATTTAATTTCTGTTCTTTTTCAATGTTATGTACCTGCACATCACCTTCCCCTCTATAAATATTGGTTTTTCTTTCCATATAGCCCCTATCGGCGCGAATGGTCGTGCTTAATTCACCTTCTTTATTATAGAAATGAATAACTATCCCATCAGGAAACTCCGCATCACCATTTCTAAATTCCAGCTGCGTGTCTGCCATTAACTTGGTCCTAACAATCGCCGAGTCACTGTGAAGAAGTTCAACCTCATAACTTGTCCGGTATGGACCTTCATAGGTAGCCAATTGCGTTTTATCCACATCCTCTCTGCAGGCAAAACTACCCATTACAGCCACAGCAAACCACAGAGATTTGAAACCTGTACTTGTTGCACTAATTTCAGTCACCTTTCCAAAGATTTGACGGCACAAATATCGAATGCTCAAACTATTACTAAACTTAATTTCCCTACAAAGGTAAGGACATTTTGGGAGGAATTTTATTTTTTCAAGGGGGATTATGCATGACCATTCATAAGTCTCGAATAAAATGGAGGTTTTCGGCGAAAAACATCCGGCAAATAGACAAAAGGTTTTTAACCGGAAACATGCAATAGACCTTCTATTACGGGCAAAAATCGCTTCATAGAGCCTGATATTCTTGTGATTTAACACCCGCTGAGAAAGTTCCGGACAGCCATCCTAGATCCTATAACATAAGAATGGTTTAACAAAAAAGCGTCTGGTGATTACAATAGAATCACAAAGCCCCAATAGGGCAAAATAAAAGAGACGGTATAAATACCGTCTCTTTTATTCTATGATAGGATAATAATGTATACTTAATCTCTAGAAGCTAAAGTGACCGTCTGGCCTACCCAGCAACCGGTGTTGATGGTTTGACCAACTTGGAATCCTTCTGTGAACAACTCTTCTTTAGAAGGGAACCTTGCTTTGGCATTTGCCATGCCTTTGCTGTCTCCTGCCACTGCGTAGGCATTGTAAGCCGCGATAAAGATAGAATAATCTTTTACTCTACTTTGACCACCTTTACAGATGGATGCAGATGACATAATCAATCCTCCTACGAATGAGTAGGCATCACTTTTTAACTCTTCATTTAGCTCAGCTGCTTTCAATGCGGAAGATCTGGCTTGACCTCTACGACCTAAGTTCGCATGAACCTTAGCCATATCCCATTGGATTTCAGCTTTTTCCTCATCGGTAGTTGCCAAAGTTAAGGCTTTTTCGAAAAGCTCACCAGCTTTCTCATATTCTTGGTTCTGCATGTATCGCATACCCCTTACCTGAGAAGTGGTAAAAGTAGGATTGTCGTTGTCTATGGTTTCAAGCGCCATTAGGAAAACATCACTACTTGTACATTTTTGTTTAATTGCGTACTTAAATATTTGTTTTGCCAACTTTAGGTTGGTAGGATCTTCAGCCAATTTAGGTCCCATATTCTTCTCAATGAAATCACAATTGATAATTTCCATGGCATTTAACAATTGATCAAGCGTACCTCTAGAACTGGCAACATCAGTGCCTGCAGCTTCATCTTCATCAAGCTTACTCATAATAAATTCATATTTCTCAATGACTTCTTCAGGAGTGTAAGCTTTATTGTATGCAAAATTCCTATAGATTGCATCAAAATAAGCTGCATTCAATTGGGAAGGCTCTAGTTTCCCATGAATTTCTATTGCTTTTTCAAACAAATCAGGTACTATTCCAATCTTCTCTTTGTTACTTTTATAATATTGATACGCATAGTATGCCTTATTTACGATCCATTGAGGCTCGTTGTCATAAAGCTCTTTTCTCAAATCATAAATGGTTAGGACAGAATCTTGATAAACACTAATCTCTGCCTCGTCTGTAGCCTCCTTGGCTGCACCATCATAAACTGTTACACCATTAATATAAAGCGCCTCATTTAAGTCGGGGACATTGACAAGCAACCAATTCAAGGGAGCTTTAGCCTTTATAAAATCTTCCGAGTTCATGTAATCATTATACGCAGCGTTTAGCTCTCTTGCTTTTTGTTCCATTTCTGGATCATCCGGAAAATTCCATCCGTCTTGCGCTTGAGCTAGTCCAACCATGAGGAAGGACAAACATCCGATAATTGCAATTTTAATTTTCATGTTTGTCAACATCATTCAAATACTTTTTTGTAAAACCAACTGTTGTCATTTATTGATAACCCTAAAGAAACTTTTATATAATTTTCTCTAACTAATCCATCATTTACTGTTCCTCTTGTTCCTGCCTTCAATGCCAAATTCAATAGGGATAGACTGTATATCGGAATTGAAGTACCAAAATTAATGCCAATATCATCAACATTATTTTGATTCACCTGATAAGGTAGTCGTTCGTATTCAATCCCTGCCCTAATTGTAGACCTACTCAGCAAACTTTCAAGAGAAAAGGCATTGGGTATATATTGCCCCCCAACTGAAATTTTATAGGCTTTTCCCATATTTTCGCTTGGTGAGGAAGCATTAAAAGCCTGATAGGTGGAAAAATCCTGAAACTGCGCTTCAACACCAACCGCAAATTTATTAATTTTTTCATAAGTTACACCATACCCTAGCTTTGCAGGTATGAAAACACTTCCGGAAATATTATCAGCGATAACATCTCCCACACTATTCGGGATGCTAGCTTGGCCAGATTCCGCCATTTTCGCAAATTCACTTCCATTAACGTTACCAAAAACCTGATAAATGGCACCTACATTTAAATATTGCTGATTACCTAATGGTTGGGCATAATATATACCACCCTTAAAAACTACATCACTAAAGGTAAGTCTTTCATAATATTCTGAAGAAATGCCTACTGCATTTAAGTCGGCATCCAAAAGATTCAATTGATTGGTGCGAATGGTGGAGCCAAAAGTATACGCTCCCTCTACGCCTAAACTTAGATTTTTGTAAACTTGAAAACCACTCTGTAAATAAACCTGACTCAAGCCTCCTGTCCCTACGATGGTGTTATTGGATACTAAATCTGTATTTACTACCGGAGAATTGACCGTAATATTATAATCCACTCCTGTCAATTGGTTGAGACCAATACCCATGGTAAACTTTCGTGGGATTATGGGAAAGGACATGGCAACATAGCTTAAGCCTCCTCCATCCAAATCTTCAGAAGACAGCTCTGTTGCAGCAGTCAATTTATTATAATTGAAAGCAGCTTGAAACCCGAAAGCTCCATTTTTTACGGAAACAGCAGGGTTGACATGGTTTACGCTATAGCTATTTCCAAAGCTCACTCCCATTCCTCCCATTCCTTGGTTCTGGGTGAGTCCAGAATTATTGAACACACCAATACCTAAAGAGCTATAGGTAGAGGATGAAAACTGACCGTAACTGATATGATGGATAGCAAAACATCCCATGAATAAAATCAGGGTTGCTACATGTATTTTATTTTTCAACATTGTATATTAAGATTCTGTCCAATCCGTACAGGACCAAATTGGGGATTACAAATATGTGGTCTTTTATTAAGCTTTCAAAGATTTCTGCATCTCCACCACAAATAAAGACCTCTATATGACCAAAATCCTCCCTATACCGCTGAATAAAACCTTGAACTTCTTCTGCTATTCCGTGGTAGATCCCTGAGGCCATACAAGAGGCTGTATCGGTGCCTAGATAAGAAATTTCTTGGTTTTGAACATTTATTAGCGGTAATCTGGCAGTAAATTCATGCATTGCTCTTGCCCTCATCTTTAACCCAGGAGAGATGGCTCCTCCCTGATAAATATTTTTTTTATTTAAGAAATCATAGGTAATGCAAGTTCCCATGTCAATGACTAAAATATTCTCTTCGCTTTTAAAAGCTTTGGCACCGATAACACCGGCCAACCTATCGAGACCAAGGGTTTTTGGAGTCTTGTAGGAATTTGTGATTTCAAGAGGCGTTTCATGATCAAAATACAAGAATGGAAAGGAGAAGGTCTCTTTCAATTCTTTCAAAGACAATTTAACCGAAGTAATCAATACCTTGTCTCCTTTTTTAGGCATCAGGTATTCATTGCATTTGGATAGCTCCGAAAACGAATTTGACTCAAGTAGAGAACCATTTTCAAAAAGTCCGGTTTTTATGCGCGTGTTGCCAATATCGACAACCCAATGCCTTTGTTTCATAACCTTTTAGTAATCTACTTCAAAATTAGTCATTTTACTTTGGAGGCTGATGAGTGATCTGTTATTTTTAGGTCAAGTTTTTCTTTATTTAACAAACTTTAACCCATGGGACCGCAAAGTACTTATACAATCATAGGCCTAATGTCCGGCACATCCGGGGATGGACTTGACGTAGCTTGCTGCGATTTTTACAAAAATGAGACCTGGGATTTTAAAATTATCAAGGCAGAAACCATCCCTTTTCCAGCTGAATTAGAACAATCGCTAAAGGACGCTCACTTGTTAGCTGCAGCAGAATTAGAAGGTCTTGACCTAGAATTTGGACAATGGATGGGGCAAACATGCGCTGAATTTTGTTATAAACACAAGTTAAACCCCATGGCCATTGCATCTCACGGCCATACAGTTTTCCATAGACCGGAAATAAAATTGACCAAGCAAATAGGAAATGGTTATTCCCTAAGCGAAAGCTCCGGTCTACCTGTAATCAATGATTTCAGAAAATTGGATGTGTTTTTGGGAGGTCAAGGTGCTCCCCTAGTCCCCATTGGGGATGCTCAGCTTTTCCAAGAATTTGATTTTGCCCTTAACCTGGGAGGTATAGCCAACATTTCAATGGATGATAATGGAGAAAGGCTCGCTTTTGACACTTGCCCCTTTAATTTACTTTTCAATTACTACGCGTTGAAGTTAGGTAAACCTTTTGATGAAGGTGGGGAATTTGCAAAATCAGGAGTTGTAATTCCTGAAATTCTGGATGCCCTAGAAGGACTATCTTTTTATAAACAAAAAGGGGCCAAATCACTGGCAAGAGAAAACATAACAGAAGACTATTTACCTGTTTTGGACCAAAATAATCAACCCACGCAAGACATTCTAGCCACCTTATCCGAGCATTTTGCGAGTTGTATTGCTAGGGAGGTTTTAAGCCATACCAAAGCTACATCAATTTATCAAAAAATATTGGTAACAGGAGGAGGGGCTTACAATTCCTTTTTTATTCAGAAGCTTGCAAGTAAAATTGAGCCTAAAGTAAACCTAATAATTCCAGAAAAGCAGATTATAGATTTTAAGGAGGCATTGGTATTTGCATTTTTAGGCCTTTTGCGACTTCGCAACGAAAATAACTGCTTGGCTTCAGTGACAGGAGCTTCCCGAGACAACTCTGGTGGGACTGTCTTTGGATACTTCAATTAAAATTGAACAATAGAAATCAACACATGAGAGAATTACTAAAAAAGTTTGAAAACCTGCAGCCGGAAATTGTTTTTGAGTGGAATGACAGTGAAACTGAAGCTGAAGGTTGGTTAGTTATCAATAGTCTAAGAGGTGGAGCAGCTTGGGGTGATACAAGAATGAAGCTTGGACTCGATAAAAACGAAGTGATCCGGTTGGCCAAAAACACAGCAATTAAAAACACTATTTCAGGTCCGGCTATAGGCGGGGCAAAATCCGGAATAAATTTTGATCCCACAGACCCCAGAAAAGCAGGCGTACTGAAGCGTTGGTTCAAAGCAGTTTCTCCGATATTAAAAAGTTACTACGGCACTAGTGCCGGAATAAACATCGATGAAAACAGTGAATTATTGCCCTTATCCGAGGAATTTGGCCTTTGGCACCCTCAGGAAGGCATCGTAAACGCATTAAACAAGAAAGGGGAAGCTGAAAAAATCCGAAAAATTGGTCAATTAAGGCTTGGGCTATCTAAAATTGTCGAAAACCCTCACTATTTACCCACTGCCTCCAAAAAATTTCAAGTAAGAGATGTAATTACAGGTTTTGGTCTTTCTGAGGCCGTGCTACATTTTTATAAAATTTGGGGAGGAAATCCCACCGGAAAGAAAGCCATTATTCAAGGCTGGGGAAATGTAGGCGCTGCGGCTGCTTATTTTTTAGCTCAAAAGGGTGTACAAATCATTGGAATCTTATCATTAGAAGGAGCGATTATTGACAAGGATGGGATAGCACCGGAGACCATTACCTCCCTCTTTTTAAATAAAGAAAACAATAGACTGATAAGTACCAAGCTAATCCCCTATGAAGAGGCGAAGGATCAACTATGGGACTTACCTGCAGAAATTTTTATTCCTGCTGCAAAATCAAGACTGGTTCAAAAAGAGCACCTGAAAAAATTAATCAGTGGTCGACTAGAGTTAATTGTATGTGGTGCCAATTTCCCCTTTGTTGAAAACGATATATTCCTTGGACCGGTCACTAAAATGGCCGATGACAAAATTGCACTAATCCCTGATTTTATATCAAATGCAGGTTTGGCACGAATAGCCGCCTATTTAATGTCTGATAAAGCTCAGATCACAGATGAGGCCATGTTTCAGGATGTGAGTAAAACCGTTTACAATGCACTTAAAAAATGTCACACTTTTAACCCTCAAAAGACAAAAATCGCTCAAACTGCTTTAGAAATAGCCCTCCAAAAATTAAAATGAAAAATACAGCAATCCATTAATAGTTATTAAAATCAGGTTTTTTAACCACTGCCAAGAATTTATTTGGTTACTAATCGACAAAATAGCTAGCTTAGGGAATTAAATAAAGACTACTAAAAACTCCAACAATAATCAAAATTCCTAACTTATCAATCTTTACATAAAAAATATAAGTGAATGAAGAAATATATAGCTTCATGGCTCCTATTCATTGGGCTAATAAGCGTATGCATCCCTGCACATTTACAAGCCCAGGACAATACCAATAACCAGTACATCGCTCAAGCGGAACAACACGAAACAAGTGCAGCGTCTCACGATCAAATTTTGCAAACTGATGCAAATGTTGACCACGAGGTTGAGCACCACCATGCGCCTACTTGGCTGGTTATTCCTTTTGTAGCTCTCCTTCTAATGATTGCTACCGGGCCATTATTTTACGAAAGTTTTTGGCATCACAATTACCCTAAAATTGCTGTTGGCTTGGCTGTAATGGTCGTGCTTTATTATTTATTTGTACTAGGGAATGTCCATAATCCGGTGCATGCTTTGGCAGAGTATGTCCAATTTATATCCTTATTGGCTTCACTGTTTATTGCCTCCGGAGGAATCCTAATTAATGTGGATAAAAAGTCTACCCCTTTGGCAAATGTTCTCTTGCTGCTGACAGGTGCTTTGATATCCAATCTAATTGGTACTACCGGTGCATCCATGTTATTGATCAGGCCTTTTATTCGGTTGAATAAAAACAATATTCAAGCTTACCACATCATATTTTTTATCTTTATGGTAAGTAATATAGGAGGTTCACTTACACCTATTGGAGACCCTCCTTTATTCCTAGGGTTTTTGAAAGGCGTTCCTTTCTTTTGGACACTGGCCCACAACTGGCCGGCTTGGATCTTAGCTTTGATCATTTTAGCTGTACTATTTTATTTCGTCGATCGAAAATACGGAGGCAAAGGGGATGGTGTGGTTCTCGAGGAACAAACACAATACAGTAATAAGATTTCCCTTAAAGGAACGAAAAACTTCCTTTGGCTTTTAGTAATCATCATTTCAGTATTCTTGGATCCCAATGTCTTAGAATGGGTACCTGCAATACATTACGATGGACAGAAATTCAGTTTCCTTCGGGAGGCTATCATGCTATCTGTAGCCTATTTCTCCTATAAATTTGCTGATCAGGAAGCCTTGTCAGGAAATGAGTTCAATTTTGAACCCATTAGAGAAGTCGCATTTATTTTTATCGGCATATTTGGAACCATGATGCCGGCCCTTGAACTGGTAGGCACCTTTGCTCAATCCGAAGAGGGATCTGCTTTGATTACACACAACACCTTGTATTGGGGCACTGGAATCCTTTCCGGCTTCTTAGACAATGCGCCGACCTACTTGAATTTCTTAGCAGCCGCCATGGCATCTCAAGGAGCTGATATAAATATCATTCATGAGGTCAAGGATTTTGCCATGAACAATTATTTAAACTCAGCCTTTGAGTTGATGGCTATTTCTATCGCCTCTGTTTTCTTTGGGGCCATGACCTATATTGGCAATGGACCAAATTTTATGGTAAAATCAATTGCAGAACAAAGTGGAATCAAGATGCCTTCCTTTTTTGGATACATATTAAGGTTTTCAATTCCCATCTTGCTTCCAATCCTGTTCATTACATGGTTGGTGTTCTTTGCTTTTGTTTAAAACCAAAACAACCAATAGGTATTACCTTAGGTATTGAAACCACTTTAACTCAGCATTTTAGTTTTCACCCTACCTTTTGAAAGGTAGGGTGAAAACTTATTTTTTATTTTAGCGATGGGAAGCACCTATACAGCGCCTATAGCTGAATTCAAATCAATGGGGAAATTGAATAGGATATCAATAGGTAGATGTCCTTACAAATCATTTAATTTACCCTTAGAATTATAAAAGAAAAAGACCTAAAATAAATCTTATTTACCGAGTGTGAAAAAGAAAAAAGGCCACTTAGTAAATCCTAAATGGCCTTTTTCTATAATTTATAAAGGTTATATCACTTCTGCTTCCACTTGTAATTTGGTCCCCGGAAGAAACCATACTTTTTGGTCACCGGACAAAGTATAAGAATCAATGCCTTTATCTTCAATAGTTATCTTCCCTTCTACCGTAGACTTGTAAAAAAGATTATTGACAACAGAAAGAATTACTATTTCCACTACCTTTCCTGACTGCTTTTTAACTTCTATTCGTTTGATATCCCCTTTTTCACCAGGTTTAAGCCGATGTATCAGAAGACCTTGTGTTTCCTCAGTTTCATAGGAAGCAGCCAATGCGGCTTTGTTAATATCTGCTTGGAAAAAGAAAACCATTTCCTGTCTCCAAGTCAAACTATCCATGACAAAATCCACCGATTCGGTTTCATCATTAAAGCGAATTACTTTGCGGACTTCAGCAGAGCCAAGCATTTCAATATTTTCTTCCAAGAAATCGGAAAGTGGGAAATAAGCTTCAATCTGTATAGGATTAGCAAATACCACTTTCTCATCATCACTACAAGAAATCAAACAGCCCAGTACTAGTAATAGGCACAATACTTTCTGGCAATTGCCCATTATAATTATCCTTTCAGAAGAACATCTCCTGTCATTTCGCTAGGTTTGTCTACACCTATTAATTGAAGGATGGTTGGTGCCAAGTCTCCTAATTTACCGTCATTTACCTCCAACTGATCATGTTTATCTACCATAATGCAAGGCACAAGGTTGGTGGTATGAGCTGTATTGGGAGTGCCATCTTCATTAAGCATGACATCACTATTGCCATGATCGGCAATAACGATAATGGTATAATCATTGGCTAGAGCCGTTTCGATTACTGAAGATGCACATTCATCCACTGCCTCACAAGCCTTTACTGCCGCATCAAATACCCCCGTATGACCTACCATGTCTGCATTGGCAAAATTCAAACAAATGAAATCGGCTTCTTTTTTAGGAAGTTCTTGGTTGATCTTTTTTGCAATCTCAAATGCAGACATTTCCGGTTGCAAATCATAAGTAGCCACTTTAGGACTATTGCACAATATCCGGTTTTCCCCTTCAAATTCTTTTTCTCTACCTCCGGAGAAGAAGAAAGTTACATGTGGGTACTTTTCGGTTTCTGCAATTCTTATTTGCTTTTTATGATTTCTTTCCAGAACTTCTCCTAAGGTATTCTTAAGATTATCTTTTTCAAAAACCACACCTATATCTTTGTATTTTTCATCATACCTACTGAAAGTGACATAATCGAGATCAAGCTTTTTCATGTTATAATCAGGAAAATCTCTTTGCGTCAATACTTCGGTAATCTCTCTACCTCTATCCGTTCTAAAGTTAAAACATATTACGGTATCACCTTCTTCTATAGATGCCAAAGGTTTGCCTTCCTCATCCACTTGAATTATTGGCCTTATAAATTCATCCGTCACCCCATTGGCATAAGATTTACGGATTGCCGACAGCATGTCTTTAGATTTTTCACCTTCACCATTTACCATGGCATCATATGCCAATTTGACTCTTTCCCATCGGCTATCCCTATCCATGGCATAATACCTACCAACAATGGAAGCCACTCTTCCTGCGGAGTTTTCACAATGATTTTTAAGGTCTTCTAGAAACCTTAAGCCGGATTTTGGATCAGTATCCCTCCCGTCGGTAAAGGCATGTATAAATACATTTTCATCCAAACCATTGGCCTTAGCCGCATCACATAAGCCTTTTAGGTGGTAAATATGTGCATGCACGCCGCCGTCCGATACCAGTCCAAGAAAGTGGACTTTTTTACCATTGGCCTTGGCTTTAGCAAATGCTTCTTTCAATACCGGGTGATCATTTAAATCCCCATCTTTTACTGCATTATTTATTTTAACCAAGTCCTGATAAACCACCCTACCGGCTCCGATGTTCATGTGACCAACCTCTGAATTGCCCATTTGGCCTTCAGGAAGGCCAACAGCCAAACCTGAAGCTTCTAATTTAGAATGAGGATATTTTTCAAATAAACTGTCGATAAAAGGCGTTTTGGCTTTATCAATAGCAGAAACTTCAGGATTAGGAGCGATACCCCATCCATCTAGTATCATCAATAAAACTTTTTTATCCATGTCTTTTTCTATTGGTTTCTATCAAATAAAAATTCCGAAGGAAGTACTGTAATTGCACCTAAAATTCATTAGTATACTCATCCCAGCATTTCATCCATTACCACGCAAATATAAGACAATAAAAGAAAGAGGTCAGCAAATTGAGGAATATTATCCGTAAGGGATTGTCAAAAACAAAGCTTGTAAAATTTCATTAAACAAAATTTCATATTACTGATATTTTGGTCTGGAATTTGATAGAGATTTGAAATGTTACGCTTTAATTCAAAATTTCTACTTGTAGGTATTTTCTTGTTTGCCCATTTATTTGTAGGCTTGGCACAAGAAAAAAACGCATCCATCATCACCGCATTTCAAAAGGGTTCAAGCAAAGCCCTTTCCTCTTTTTTAGGCAAAATGGTTGAGATCCGTTTTGACAATAGCAAAAAAGATTTCTCCAAAAGTCAGGCAGAAATCGTTCTGGCCAATTTTTTTAAGAGCAACCCGGTAAGGAGTTTCAAACTACAAAAAGAAAATAAAATTGATGCTAAAAACAGCTTTCTAATAGGTACTTACACTTCAATTAACAATCAATTCAGTGTATTGATCAAGGGTAAAGAACAAGATGATGGCAGATGGCTGGTAAATAGTCTGGATTTTGTTAAGAAATAAATTATCCTGTTGGTAGGAAATAATTTCTTATTTTTGGCTTATCATGAAAGACTATATCACAGCAGAAGGGTTAAATCAATTTATGGATGCCGCATTTAAGGAAGATGTAGGCGTGGGAGACCACTCCACATTGGCATCCGTTCCAGCCAATCAACAAGGAAAAGCAAGCCTTTTAATTAAGGAAAATGGCATCATTGCCGGGTTGACCTTGGCTGAAAGGATATTTAACCACTATGACTCCAACTTGGAAGTCAACTTACTGATGAAGGATGGGGATGCTGTAAGCTATGGAGACATTGGCCTTACCGTCTCGGGAAGTGCCCAATCCATACTTACGACCGAAAGACTGGTATTGAATTGCATGCAAAGAATGAGTGGTATCGCCACCAAAACACATCATTTCAATCAATTAATCCAACATACAGAAGCCCGATTATTGGATACTCGAAAAACCACTCCTAATTTCAGAATGCTGGAAAAATGGGCAGTGGCGATAGGAGGAGGACAAAATCATCGGTATGCCCTTTATGACATGATCATGCTTAAGGACAACCACATTGATTTTGCCGGAGGAATAGCAGAAGCAATCCATGCCACCAAAGCTTATTTGAAAGACAATAAGCTTGACTTAAAGGTGGAGATTGAAACCAGAAATTTAAAGGAAGTTAAAACTGTACTTGAAATAGGTGGTGTAGACATCATCATGCTAGACAATATGTCCCCACAAGAAATGAAAGAGGCGGTTGGCCTAATTGATAAGCAATACACAACAGAGGCATCCGGAGGTATTAATGAAAGCTCCATCGTCGCTGTAGCTGAATCCGGAGTGGATTTCATATCAGTAGGCGCCCTTACCCATCAGGTTCAAAGTTTAGACATTAGCTTAAAGGCCGTAAGGTATCATCCGCAAACTGCAGATTAACCAAATGTGCATAATGTCCACCTTCTTTGGCGCTTAACGCCTCGTGATTTCCTTCTTCGATAACTTTACCATCTTTAATCACATAAATTCTATCTACCTTCCTAATGGTAGCCAATCTATGTGCTATAATAATGGTGGTTCTTCCCTTCATTAATTTATCCAGCGCTTCTTGAACCAATGATTCCGTTTCGGCATCTAATGAGGAGGTAGCTTCATCCAATATCAAAATAGCCGGATCCTTTAATATTGCTCTTGCAATGGCTATTCTTTGCCTTTGCCCACCTGACAATTTGATTCCTCGCTCCCCAACCAAAGTATCAAAGCCATCAGGGAATTTATCAATAAACTCCAATGCATTTGCCTGTTTAGCAGCCTTTACTATTTCATCATCACTGGCACCGGGCTTAGCATACCTGATGTTTTCTCGGATAGACCCACCAAACAACAACACTTCTTGTGGCACCATTCCAATATTCTTTCTTAAGCCCTGAGGATCCCAATCTGCAATGGATTTCTCATCCAATAAAATGGCTCCGCTTCCCAAGTCATAAAACTTTAACAACAATTGAATAATTGTAGATTTACCGGCTCCACTATGCCCTGCCAGTGCAATTTTTTCTCCCGGTTGCGCATGTAAAGAAATCCCATCCAGCACACGGTATTCAGGCCTGGTGGGGTAATGAAACATTACCTTATCAAACCGAATAGAACCTTTAATAGGGCTAACCGAGCTTAGGCTTTTTTGTTCCTCTGTTTTTTCATTTAAGATTTCCAATACCCTTTCAGAAGAACCAATGGCTTTTTGAATTTGCCCGTAAATATCTCCCAAACCGGCAATAGACCCTCCAATAAATGTGGTGTACAACACGAAGGAAACGAGGTCTCCTACACTCATCTCTCCTGCACTTACCAAAGTAGCACCATACCAGATTACCGCAACAATGCCCCCAAAAAGAGCGAAGATGATAAAGGAAATGAAAGCCCCTCTAAATCCGGCGGCTTTTAATGCAACCTCTACTACACTATTGAGTTTATTTCTATACCGATTAATTTCATAATTTTCTCCGGTAAAGGATTTCACTGTTGCAATGGACTGTAAGGTTTCCTCCACCACCACATTGGCTGAGGCAAGAGCATCTTGGGTTTTCTTGGATAGCTTCCTAATGAATTTTCCAAATATCATTGCTATTACCACAAGTACTGGAATCGTAATCAACATAAAAAGGGTAAGCCGCGGAGTGGTATAAAACAGAAATATTATCCCGGCTAGAAGCGTAATAATTTGTCGTAACAATTCTGCCAAGGTTATGGAGAAAGTGTCTTGGAGCATTGTTACATCAGAAGTAATCCTACTAATTAGCTCCCCCGTTCTTCGCTGGTCAAAAAATGTCATTGGCAATCTCACCAAGCGCTCATACAATGCGACTCTAATGTCCCGCATCGAGTTTTCACTGACCTTGGCAAAAAGCCAAACCCTAAAAAAGGAAAATATACTTTGAATAAATAATATCCCAATCAATACAAAGGTAATTCCATTGATATCATTTATTATCCAATCTTTCCCTGAAGCGGCATCAATTAACTTACCTGCCACATAAGGGAAAGTCAATAACATCAAGCTGGAGAAAAATAAAAAAACCATCCCAATAATAAATGGCACTTTATAGGGCATGGCAAACTTGAAAATCCCAAATAGCTTTTCGAAGTTCTTTTTATTTAATTTTCTTTTGTCGCTTTCTTCTATAGGTAAACCTCTTTGCTTAGCCATTGATAATACTATTTTTTACCTGTTAATAACTTAAGTTTTACTTTTTATTTTGGGTGAATAACCGGCCCAAACGGCGAAATAATTGCTTTTCTTTTTCCCAGAAAAAAGCAAATTGCCCAAAAATAAAACCATATATCAAAAGGAATAACTGATATAATGGCAATACCAATAAAAGGTAAATAACCGTTTTCAAGAAACTCCCTTTACTGGCATCGAAGCCTAAAAAATCAAAAATGGGTTGCTTAATCAATAAAATGGTGAAGCCTGTACAAGCAAACACAACCAAAACCAGCACTACCTGCCAAAGACTTTTTAGCTGCCACTTGGTTTGAAGTTTTTTTAGAAAATTGGATTTGTTTGCTTGCGGCTCACCCATCTACATACTTTTAACTGAAGTCAAACAGGCCATTATTCAGGCATTGTAAGGCTTGATTTTTATGTTTACCGTCAACTAACAAGGACACATTGTGCTTGCTTCCTCCGTAAGAAACCATTCTTAACGGAAATTCTTCCACACTATCAATAATTTTATTGAGGACCTGTTTCTCTTCCATAATAGAATTACCAACAATGCAGATAATAGAGAGGTAATGATCAACTTCCACTTTTCCCAATTTCTGCAATTCAGCAGTAATTTCCTTTAAATGGGTGATATCATCAAGAGTTAATGAAATGGCCACCTCCGAAGTGGTAATCATATCAATTGATGTTTTGTATTTTTCAAATATCTCAAAAACCTTCCTTAAAAATCCATGTGCCAAAAGCATCCGACTGGATTTTATTTTAATGGCTGTAATGCCATCTTTGGCGGCTATTGCTTTAACACCTACCGTACCTTCCCCTTCTCCTGTAATGGTAGTCCCAGCTGCACTAGGCTCCATGGTATTGAGAAGTTTCACAGGTACATTGTGAGATTGGGCAGGCCATATAGAAGCCGGATGTAAGATTTTCGCACCAAAATAGGCCAACTCAGCCGCTTCATCAAAAGACAGTTGAGCAATTGGTCTGGTTTGGTCTACCACCCGAGGATCATTGTTATGCATCCCATCAATATCAGTCCATATCTCCACCACAGAGGCTGACAAAACTGAACCTATCAATGAGGCCGTATAATCACTTCCTCCTCTTTTAAGATTATCTACCTCATTCAGGTGATTTTTGCATATATAACCTTGGGTGATAAAAACAGTTTCATTGGAATAACTCGCCAATATGGCTTGAAGCTTTTCGCCAATCCTGCCGAGGTTGGGTTCATCATTTTCATCAATGCACATGAACTCAAGTGCGGGTAAGAATACTGCAGGAATTTCATTTTCCTGAAGCAAGGTATAAAACAGCTTGGTGGATAGTAATTCCCCCTGAGCCAAAATATCCTTATTAATGGCTTCATTAAAGGATATCTTAAGAATTATATTCAAAAACTCAAAATGCTCATTAATAATTTGCAAGGCCTTGGCCTTTCCTGCCTCTGAGCTCAATAAGTCTTGATGAAATTTAATGTAATGCTCATGAAGACTTTGAATTTTTTCCTTGGCTTCATCCTTTTTCCCTGCAGACAAAGATTCTCCTATCGCTACCAATGCATTGGTAGTGCCAGACAAGGCTGACAGCACCACAATTTTCCTTTCATCATCTACTGTGATCAGATCTTTTACCTGATGCATTCTTTCCGGCCTTCCTACAGAAGTACCGCCAAATTTCATGATTTTCATTAGAATACCAGATTTATGATATATGTTTTTATTAGCTGGCCTTAAAAGCCTAGCATTTTTATCGCCGTAATGGCCGCTTCATCTCCCTTATTACCATGTTTCCCTCCTGCTCTATCCAAAGCTTGCTGCTGATTTTCCGGTGTCAGAACACCGAAAATTACAGGCTTGTCATATTTCAAGCCAACTTGAGTAATTCCATTGGCTACCGCATCACAGATAAAATCAAAATGACGTGTTTCACCTTGAATTACACAGCCCAAACATATCACGGCATCTATTTCTTCGAGTTTTGCCAACCACTGTGCACCTAAAGGCAGCTCAAAGGATCCGGGAACGTTCTTTCTATATATATTCTCTTTTTTTGCACCATAGCCCAAAAGGGTTTCAACTGCTCCACTATAAAGCGAAGAAGTAATTTCATCATTCCATTCAGCCACCACCAGGGCAAAGGTCTTATCACTTATATCCTGAATATTTTCTTGGGTATGCTGACTTAAATTTTTTAATGAGGTAGCCATAAGTTTACTATTAATTCACAAAAAAAGAGTAAAACCAATCAGGTCTTACTCTTTCTTATCAATGATTTAATTCATATCAATTAGAAGCCAGACCTTGGAGGCGGGCTTTATGCTTTCGAGCTTCACTGTATTCATAAGCATTTGAATACTTCGTTTCTATTTCTTCGTAAGTAGCAATGGCTTCATCCAAATCACCTGCTTCTTCATAGGCAAGAGCCAATTTAGCTAAATATTTTGGCGTGAAAAACTCATTGACTTTATAATTGGCAGCATCTTTATAATAGTCGATGGCAGCATCTAACTCGCCAAGCTCCATATAAGCATCCCCAATTAATGAATAGGCATGCGCCTGTACCAAGAAGTCAGAAGATGAAAACTTTTTCAAGTGATCAGCTGCAGATTGAAATTCACCTTGAGATAGATAAATAGAGCCTACATAGAAATGAGCCAGATTAGACGCATCTGTTCCGCTGTATTCATCAATAATGGTGAGAAATCCGGGTTCCACACCATCCCCATTTAAAGCAAAGTCTAAACTATCCTGTTCGAAATAGTAAACCGCTTGAAACATTTCTCCTTGAGCCTTCTCATTTTGATTGGCTTTATGTATCTGAAACCCAACAATCCCGGCGATAATTAAAATTACCGCGCCAATGGCTCCACCAACAAATTTGGCGTTGTCCTTTAAGAAGGTCTCCCCTCTTCCAAGGCGGTCTGCAATCGCTTCCGGATTCTCAAGAAGCTCATTGGATGTATCAGTAGTCGGTTTCCCTTTTTTGGTCTTTTGAGTGGCCATCATTTTTAATTTTGAGTGGCAAATATAGATTATGTTTTAATGAATAACAAAACTATTGTGGCCTGAGCAGTAAAAAATGAATAAGTATGGTTAATCTTGGCAATATTTTTAACCCTTTTACCACGCTCTCACTTCCTTAGCATTGGTTGCCTTATTGTTTTGTCTTCCCAAAATACATCGATTTTAATCCTATTTTTACAGAAGGATTTCCTGAACTTTCTCAGGGAACATCGCAATCGCGAAAAAATCAGGCTGTTTGAGAGGTTTTATCATAGCATCACTATGGTGAAATTGAAATCAACAACGAAGCCCCTGATAGTGAAGCGATTTAAGCACGAAATAGAAGATTTACTGCCTATTTTGGGGTACCGCTGAAGAAGTCTCCTTTCTCAACCTGTCAATAAATAAAAATGCCCCACCTTCAACCATATTCGAAAGTGAGGCATTTGATTAATCTAGCTTATTAAGATTTCCAAGGCCCTGTAATGGCCAAGGTAATTCCCGGTCCTTGAATGTTTACAAAATAAGTTTTTCCGGAAGGTGAAAACACTCCTCCTGCCAACTCAGACTCAAAGCCTATATTCTCTGCCAAGTGATACAATTCTCCTTTCGGGGTAACACCTACTAGGAAAGGATGCTTGTGGTCTTCACATAAAATCACATCTCCCCAAGGAGCCACTGCCAGGTTATCACAATTTTTCAAAATCTCCCTGTCTTCAGACTCTACGAATAGGGTCAACTCTCCGGGGCTGTTTTTTTCCTCCGGTTTTCCTTCATCCGGACTTGGGGTGTAACGAAACACCTGACCTGCGCCAATTTTACCACCATTGGTACAGGCAAAGTAAACCTCCTTGTCTCCATACCATATACCCTCTCCTCTGGCAAAAACTGCGGCTCCTTTGTCAAATCCTTGGAAGCGAAGGTCATCTTCCGGGCTTTCCACATTTTCAATGTCAACCCAAGTCACTTTATGCTTTTTCATTAGCGGAAACTCAGGACCTTCACTGTCTTCCCAGTTTCTGGTATCCCTGCTTTTTTCACCCAAAATAACAAGGGCCTGCAATTTTCCTCCTTTATGAAGTTTGCCCGGATTATTAGGGATGTACCTGTAAAATATACTGTCTCCCCGGTCTTCTGTAAGGTAAACCACTCCTGAAGCAGGGTCTACAGCTACCGCCTCATGATTGAACCTACCCATAGCCTTAATAGGTAGTGGCTTGGCTCTTTTGATTTCCTCAGATGCCGGCACCTCAAATACATAGCCATGGTCTTTTTCCAAACGGCCCTCATAATCCCCTATTTTCAAGGTGCTTTCTTCACAAGTAAGCCAAGTACCCCATGGAGTAATTCCACCTGCACAGTTTCTGACGGTTCCCGCCAAGCTTATATATTGTTTTTCAAGTTCCCCGGTATTCTCATTGTATACAAAGGTTGAAGTACCTCCCAAGCCCGGTAATAAACCTTTCCCAAAATCATAAAAATCTTTGGAACTAATTTTATCCACCAACTCATTGTTTTTTCCAAAACCTGAGTTTTCTAATGAATCAGGGCTAAGTTCATGGTTTCGGACGACTATGGTACGACCATTTTTTCCTTGAAAAGCCCCCATACCATCTGATGCCCCGGGTAGATAAAACCCATCGTCCATTTTATCTCCCTTGGTTGTAAGAATTTTATATGAAAATCCTTCAGGCAAATTTAAAATACCAGCGGGATCTTTCTTTAATGGCCCATAGCCCAAGGTAGCCGGTGATGCAGTTTTACCCAAAACTTGATTGGGGTTAATAAACTGATACAACCCCATAAAGCCAAGTGTAGCCATTCCAGAGGTTTTAATAAATTTTCTTCGTGTGTCTTTGTTAGATGGATTCATATAAAATTTACAAATGGTTATTACTTACTATACGCTAAAATCCAGAATCATACCTCGTTTTTCAAAAAGGATTTCTCCCCTTACAATGGATAAGCAGTTTAATAAATATCAAAAGAAATACCTATCCTTTATCCTTTAACGGTCAAAATCAACCCCTTAGCTCAACCTAATAGAACTTTAGGGGCAATTGAGTACTCCTGACCTAGCAAATTTCTTGTAATCTAAATCTTTTACCATCACAAATATTCAAAATCTTCATTATGTATTTATTATTATTTACCCCCTGAAAAACACCTAAAATTTAACCATTTGACCATGTTTAATAGCGGCAGAAAAACCAGACAAACTAAATTATTAAATCCATTAGACAGGCAAGCCCCTTTAAAAATTACTAGCTAACTGAATCCAATATAAGTTTTCTAGGCCTCTCCTACCTTTTGGGCTTCCAATGGCTAGCAATTACCTTTGTATCTCAACCAACTAATTATGGCACAAATAAAAAATGATAAAAAAGAGGTTTTAATGGCTGCACTGCATCACTGTCAAAATCCATTTGTCATTGCACAGATCGAATACCTATTGGAAAGGGAGAAATTGCTTGCCCCCATAGGGGCAATTTCCGAAGAGTATTCCCTCTTGCTTCAAATAAAATCCTCCCGAGACACCTCATTGCAAACAAACCTCAAGGTTCGCTCAGTGAATCATTTGACCAGTTACCAAAATTGGATCGCCTGGCCAAAATTCATCGTCTCCTTCATCATGCTTATCATCTCCGCGGCCATCATCAACAACTTTTCTTACGAAGAAGGAACCTTACAGTATTCCAACTTTATTTCAGGAATGGCAATAATATACGCATGTCTGTGGACCTTTTACATTTTGGATGCCCTTGTCGTGCTGGTTTTGGCTTATACGGGCAAAGTAAAAATTGCTCAGAGTTCGTTGATTAGAAAACTATTTTGCTTGATTTTTCCGCCAATAGCTATTGGCCAGCGCAACTTGGTTGAACCGGAAAAAATATGGTTACCATTTTATAATTGGTCAAAGTGTAATGAGGGATTATACAATCACTTAAAAACACAATTCTCAATACCCATGATTATTATTGCTTTATTAATTATCCCGGTATTGCTAATTGAGTGGCAATTTTATGAAGAGGTTGAAAATTTTCTAAACACCGACCTTTCTTTACTGCTAGGTTTGATTCAAGGTTTTATCTGGTTTGCTTTTGCCTTTGAATTTTTGCTATTGATTGCGATCACGGATAACAAATTTTCCTATATCAAAAGAAACTGGATTGACTTACTAATCATACTACTTCCATTCGTTTCCTTTGTCAGGTCCATAAGACTGGTAAAGGTGGCCAAGATCACCCAACTTTCAAGAGGTTATAAACTTAGGGCTCTACTGATGAAAGCACGGGAGGGATTTATTTTTGCAAGCTTCTTTTCCAGAATAATGGCTGTAAAACCGGACTTTCAATTAAAAAAGCTAATGAAGAAATTAAATGAAAATCAAAAAGAAAGAGAAATAATTGAAGAAGACCTGGCCAAGTTGTGCAAAACGCTGATTGATAAAAAGCAGATCAATCCATAATTGATCTAATACGGAAATAAACTAATTTTAGGTATATTGTACCTCCTTTCAATTATCATAAAAACTTCAAATGTCACTTAAAACTATTCTCGGAATTCTCCTCTGTGGGATGCTTCTTTCAAACCTTCAAGCACAGGAAACCTTTGAAATTTCTCCCTCGGTAAAAAAAATAGTTTTCCTGGGAAACAGCATAACCTATTCAGGTCAATATGTGGATTATGTAGAAAGTTATTTGAGGCTTACATATCCTGATAGGGAATGGGATTTTATTAATGTAGGACTTCCGAGTGAAACAGTTTCTGGACTCTCAGAAGAAGGCCATGCCGGAGGGAAGTTCCCTAGACCGGACCTGCATGAAAGATTGGATAGGGTACTTAATGAATTGAAACCTGATTTGATTTTTTCTAATTATGGAATGAATGACGGGATCTATCTTCCTTTTGACAAGGAGCGATTTGAAGCCTATCAGAAGGGACAGAAAAAGCTACATGAGAAAGCAAAGGCCATTGGAGCAGACATCATCCACAGCACACCTCCTGTATACGATCCAAAGAAAGGGGCAGCTTATGCTAACGTTTTAGATATTTACGCTTCTTGGTTGCTTAGTCAGCAGTATACTGAAGACTGGAAAGTCATCGATATTCATTGGCCAATGAGAAAATATCTAGAGGGCCAAAGAAAAACAAACCCTTCTTTTGAACTGGCAAAGGACGGGGTGCATCCTGCCGATCTGGGACATTGGATAATGGCCAGTAACCTGTTGTTAGGTATTGGCGAAATAGATTACCTTACGGAGGATAAACCTTCGGATGTTTTTGAGAAATTCAATCATGGGTTAAAAGTGTTATCGCTTGTAAAAGAGAGACAAGCCATTACTAAAGATGCCCTATTGAATCATATTGGTCACAAGCGGCCGGGTATGAGAGAAGGGTTAGCGTGGGAGGAGGCCCAAATAAAAAGGAAAGCAATCCTTCAAAAAATCAACAAGCTTATTCGGGAAAAATAACCGGAAAAGTCTTGACAAATTTGAAGTGATATTGCCAGTATTTATTGTAGGGTTCACCCTAAGATGCTGAAACCAATACAAAGGATTGACAGACCATAAATTTGGGTTCGTGCTGTTTACCCTTAGGTTTAAAAGCTGCGAAATAAGGCAAAGACCTCCTGTAAATACCTGTATTAGACAATATAAGCGCATTACCTACCCCTTAGGTTATTAATCCATTTCCTTAAAATAGGTGTATAAAAAAAGCCGGTTGCGTAAGCAACCGGCTTCTCAAATATTTAAGTGCTCACTTACTATTTACCTTCGAGCGCATTTGCTCCCGCAACGATCTCAAGAATTTCGTTGGTAATAGCAGCTTGTCTGGTTCTATTATATACAAGTTTCAAATCTTTCAATAGATCTGCAGCATTATCTGTTGCTTTGCTCATGGCAGTCATCCTAGCGCCATGCTCGGAAGCATTGCTGTCAAGAATGGCCTTATAAAACTGAATTTTCAAGGAATTAGGCACCAACTCTTCAATGATATAATCCTTGGAAGGTTCAAAGATATAGTCCTGTTGAGATATATCCTTTTCCTCTTCTTCCATTTTAGCAATCGGTAAGAATTGTTCTTTCACAACAAGCTGGGTAGCTACGTTTTTGAACTGGTTATAGACCAAAATCACCTGATCGAAATCCCCATTCACAAAACTTTCCATAACATATTCAGCGGCTTCTTTAACAGGTTCGAAAGTAATGTTTTCAAACAATCCTGCATGATCTGAAACCAAAGTATAATCTTGTTTCTTAAAGAAATCATGGGCCTTTTTACCTACGGGCATCACCGTGATATTTTCGCCTTGATGCTCTTTGATTACAACATTCGTAGCTTTAATAATATTGGAATTAAAAGCACCACACAAACCTTTATCAGAAGTTATGGGTACGATTAAAAGATTGGCTACACTACGTTCCTGAGCATATACAATGTCAGACACTCCTTCAGCTCCTGAAGAAATATTATTTAGGATGGAAGTTAGCTTTTGAGAATAGGGTCTCATCTGCACAATTTTTTCTTGTGCCCTTCTCAGTTTAGCAGCCGCCACCATTTTCATAGCTTTGGTAATCTGCTGGGTAGAGCTTACCGAATTGATCCTTTCTTTTACTTCCTTTAGATTCGCCATAATTATTCTATATCCTTCTTATATACTGTTTAAGACCAGTGCTAATTAAGCTGAGTATTTCGGAGCCAACTCCTCAACAGCTTTTTTAAGCAAATCGCCTGCAGTATTTAGGTCTCCTTTATTGATCGCTGTAAGGGCTTCAGGGTATTGAGCGGTGATAAGATTGTAAAAATCTTTTTCAAAATCCCTAACTTTTCCTACAGGAACATTGTCTAGCAAGCCTCTGGAGGAAGCGTAGATGATTGCAACCTGAAGGTCTACTCGAACAGGAGAATATTGTCCTTGTTTTAGTATTTCCTGATTTCTTCTACCTCTTTCAATTGTTCTCTTGGTAGTAGGGTCAAGATCAGATCCAAACTTAGAGAAAGCCTCCAATTCACGGAATGCAGCTTGATCAAGCTTCAATGTACCCGCTACTTTTTTCATGGATTTGATTTGTGCATTACCACCTACCCTAGATACAGATATACCTACGTTAATGGCAGGACGGATACCTGAGTTAAATAGATTGGTTTCCAAGAAAATTTGTCCATCAGTAATGGAAATAACATTCGTAGGAATATAGGCAGAAACGTCACCAGCTTGCGTTTCAATGATAGGCAGGGCAGTTAATGATCCTCCTCCTTTTACCAAAGGTGCCAAGGAAGGTGGCAAGTCATTCATCTGCTTTGCAATTTCATCAGAAGAGTTAATCTTAGCTGCTCTCTCCAATAATCTGGAGTGAAGGTAGAATACATCACCAGGATAGGCTTCACGTCCCGGAGGTCTTCTAAGCAACAAAGAAACTTCACGGTAAGCTACTGCTTGTTTGGAAAGGTCATCATAAACCACCAAAGCAGGCTTTCCAGTATCTCTAAAAAATTCACCAATAGTGGCACCTGTAAAAGGAGCAAAGAATTGCATCGGCGCAGGATCTGCAGCAGAAGCACTTACAACTACTGTATAAGGAAGAGCACCACCTTTTTCAAGAGCGGCTACCACATTGGCAACTGTTGAGGCTTTCTGACCGATGGCTACATAAATACAGAATACAGGCTCACCTTTGTCGTAAAATTCTTTCTGGTTAAGGATGGTATCAATCGCAACAGCAGTTTTACCTGTTTGTCTGTCACCAATGATCAATTCACGTTGCCCTCTTCCGATTGGAATCATGGCATCAATAGATTTGATACCGGTTTGTAAAGGTTCAGTTACAGGTTGACGGTAGATTACACCGGGGGCTTTTCTTTCAAGAGGCATTTCGTAAAGGTCTCCTTCTAAAGCACCTTTTCCATCGATAGGAACACCTAAGGTATTGACAACCCTTCCTAACATACCATTACCTACATTAATGGAGGCAATCCTTTTGGTTCTTTTGACGGTATCTCCTTCTTTTACCGACTTAGCGTCTCCAAAGAGTACAGCACCAACATTGTCTTCTTCCAAATTGAGAACCATGGCTCTTAAACCATTCTCAAATTCGATCAACTCACCAGCTTGCGCTTTAGAGAGTCCGTAAATACGGGCTACACCGTCACCAACTTGGAGTACAGTACCCACTTCTTCCAATTCTGCTTGAGTCTTGGCTTCCGAGAGTTGCTCTTTCAATATTGCCGAAACTTCATCTGGTCTTACATCTGCCATTATTGTATAGTATTATTGATTACAGCTTAATTTCTTAATATTTTTTCTCATACAGGTTCTGGGTAAGGTCCAGATGCAACTGTTGTAATTTACTTTTGATTGATTCATCAAGTTGTTTGTCACCTATCTTAAGGACAAAACCACCTATTAAATTTGGATCAATCTTTTCAATGAGATTCACTTCATTTTTTCCGGAGACTTCTTTAACAATACCCTTAAAAGAGTTTCGCAATTCGTCATCCAATTGGATGGTGCTTACCACCTCAGCCGTTTGAATTCCCAGGTGATCATTGTATAACCTTAGAAATGCAGTAGCCATTTCAGGGAGAAATTCGGTACGACCTTTCTCTACCACTAAATCGAAAAATTTCAAAGTCAATGCAGAGGCATCTTTACCTATCAAAGACTTTAAAACCGCTAATTTTTTAACAGAACTTATGACAGGGCTTTTAACCATGTCTGAAAAAGATGAATCCCCAGCATTTAAGGATAAAATGGTTGTCATATCCGACTTTACCTGATCCAATTCTTTTTTCTCTACTGCAAGTTCCAGCAGTGATTTTGCGTAACGAGATGCTACTTTGTATGCTGACATTCCGAGTAGATTAGTTTAATTTAATATCTTTCACAAATTCTTCTACCAACTCTTTCTGAGAAGCTTCGGTAGCAAGATTTTGTCTCATCAATTTCTCAGCAACTTTTAAAGAAAGTTCAGCAACTTGAATTTTAACATCTGTCAATGCAGCCTGTTTTTCAGTTTCAATCACAGCTTTGGCCTCTTCGATCATTTTCGCTCCTGCTTTAGCTGCCTCTTCCTTGGATATCTCCATGGTTTGGGTGGCAAACTCATTGGCTGATCGCAATATCTCATCCCTTTCAACACGGGCTTCTTGCAATAAACGCTCATTGTCGGCTACTAGATTTTGCATTTCCAACCTTGCTTTTTCAGCCTCATTAAGGGATGCCTCAATGGTACTATCTCTCTCATCAAGTGCTGAGAGAATTGGCTTCCATGCAAATTTGGCTAAAATGAAAAATAAGATGGCAAAGGCTATTAGTTGCCAAATAATCAAACCTAATTCAGGACTAATCAAATCCATTTTGTGTATTTTTTTAAGCTAAAGATCAGTTTTGTTCAATAATTAAGAAAGGACCGGCCTAATGCCGGTCCAATTTTTTCTAGAAAGTAATATTACCATTAAGTGCAATAAGTAGACAAACTACTACAGCAAACAAGGAAACTACTTCAATAAGAGCAGCGATGATCAACATTGCAGTTTGAATTTTACCAGCTGCTTCAGGTTGACGTGCAATACCTTCCATGGCTTGCGCACCGATTTTACCAATACCCAGACCTGCGCCTATCGCAACAATTCCGGCACCGATACCCGCACCCATAAGTGCAAAACCGGCAGTCAATAATAATGAAGTTAACATACTCGTTTTTATTTAATTTAATTGAACAAAGAATTTCATAATTAATGCTCATGCCCATGCTCAGCTACAGCGGAACCGATATACATGGCAGAGAATAAAGTAAATACATAAGCTTGAATGGTAGCCACC
Organism: Cyclobacterium sp. 1_MG-2023; assembly: GCF_030546805.1. Classification (GTDB taxonomy): domain Bacteria; phylum Bacteroidota; class Bacteroidia; order Cytophagales; family Cyclobacteriaceae; genus Cyclobacterium. Next base: position 300,293 of record NZ_JAUOPC010000005.1, read on the forward strand.
AATAATTCTATCACATTGATAAATACTACCATAAATGTAGATGCCACGCCTACTGCGTAGGATTCAAATATGAAGATCAATCCAATAAAACTTAGGATAACAATATGACCTGCGGTTATCGCCACAAACAATCGAACAGTAAGTGCAATAGGTTTGGTGAACAAACCAATGATTTCTACAGGAACAATTACCAACAATAGTGGAAGCGGTACCCCAGGGGTAGCCACCACATGTTTCCAATACTCTTTATTACCATTAAAATTGGTAATGAAAAAAGTGATTATCGCCAAGGATAACGTTACAGCTATATTTCCTGTAAGGTTGGCTGCTCCCGGCACCAAACCCAATAAATTCCCAACCCATATAAAGAAAAATAGGGTCAAAAGATAAGGGGTAAATTTTTTGTATTTCGGGCCAATATTAGGCTTTGCAATTTCATCTCGGACAAAAAGAACAATTGGCTCAATAAAAGAAGCAATTCCTCTTGGTGCTTTGTTTGGATGCTTTTTGTAATATCCGGATGCAGACAATGTAAGGTATAGCGTCACGGCCAATATCAAAAACAACATGGCCACATTTTTTGTAATGCTAAGATCAATAAAAAACCTACTTTCATCAACTGCCTTAAGCTTATCATGGTCATCTATATAGTACCCATTGTGCTCAACACCGAAATGATGTGTTTCGGGATCTACAAATGAAGAAGAGGAATAAAACTCAATACCCCTGTCAGAAGAATAGATAATAACAGGAAGGGAGAGTGTTACATGTGTATGTCCTATGGTGGCAAAATGCCATTCATGGGAATCCTTAACATGATGCATGATGAAGCTTGTTTTATCTTCATCACCACCGGAGGCAGCCATTGCTGCTGCAGAAATTGTCAGTAAAATTACTGACAATAAGATACTTAACCTGGTTAATTTGCGGACCATCAAAACAATTTTTATTGCCTATTTCGAATGAAGGCGCAAATTAGTTATTAAGCCGTACATATCAAACAATAAGTACAACAAATAAATCACAAAGAAATCAACAACAAACCAAAGTAAATTTTCGTGACCTAGCCATAATATAAAAAAAACAAAGATAATACAGCAAAATAATCTAATTATGGTCATTCCCAAAATGACAGAAACACTAGTGAATGCTTCTAATTTCATCAATTTTTCAGCCAAAAATCCTGTAACTCCTGTGAGAACCGCAAAAAATAAAAGTATTGTATATATTAAGGTATGCAGCCATGGACCTGGAAAGACTTGTTCGATAAGCCAAATAATTGCCAAAAGAAACAATGAAAAAAAGACCAAGCCCAACAATGGGTTTTTAAATAATGTCTTCATCTGAATGAAATATATAGGAAGAGGTTATAAAGACAAATTTGCCCTTATTTATTTTTCTTAGGAGAAATAGACTTGAAGAGTTGATAAAAAGCAATGGCTGTAGAAAGAAAACAGCCCAATAACAGGTAAAGTGGGAATTCCATATTGCTCTTTAAATGTAGCTTATACCCCAAATAGCTACCAAGACCAATGATGGCACACATTTGAAAAGCCAGGCCGAAGTATTTAACATACACCGGAGGCTCAGTTTGAGGAGGCTTGTTTTTTGGTGTCCCCATCTTTTCTTTCCACTTTTAGTTGGTTATTGTTGCCCATATTGCATTTACCATTGAACTCAGCTCCATCCTCTATGATTAATTTTTTTGTATAAATATCACCATAGATCAGGGCTGATTTTTTTAGGTAAAGGGAATCTGAACAGTAAATATCTCCTTTGATCTCTCCGGAAATCTCCACATCTCCGGCCCTAACATCTCCATTAACCTTGGCCGACTCGCCAATGATAATTTTTTGTTGGGAATCTAAGGATCCATCCACAGTACCTTCTACTCGGATATTTCCTTGAGAACCTATATTGCCTACTATTACTGTTCCTAATGCCACAAGATTACTTGAAGTAACCAACTCTGTGGTATTTTTCTTATCGTCAGTATTTTTTGCCATAACTAATCAAATGTAATAAATTCTTGAGGATCTAGTGGATTTCCTCTGTACCACAGCTCAAGATGCAAGTGCTGCCCGGTAGTCTGTTCACCGGTGTTTCCTATTATGGATATTATTTCCCCACCACGAACAGGGTCTCCAATAGCTTTCAATATTACAGAATTATGTTTGTAAATAGAAATCAATTCATTCGAATGCTGTACTGCTACTACATGACCGGTTTCTAACGTCCAGCTAGAGAAAATCACGGTCCCATCAGCAATGGCTTTCACCGGCTCATTTTCGGCAGCAACTACATCCACGCCAAAATGATTTTGGCCGGAAGCAAAACCACTCGAAACCACTCCTTTAACAGGGGGGAAGAAATAGTTATCGGTAAAAGACCCACTACTTATCCTTCCAAAACTCGATTCCTCAAGAGGCAGGGATTCAAACTCCCCAATAATTTCCTTGGTAGCATCACTACTTTTATACAGGTCAATTTCTCCCCTATTTACCACTTGTTTGCTTGCTGTATCGGGAGCATCCGGTGTGTTGTTTTCAAATTCCCCGGAAATAACATTCTGAATATTTTTAACATATTGATCTTTGGCTTCAACCTCCATAATGAGTGAATCAATGGATTCAGACAAGGTATGAATTTTAACCATATTTTCTGTTTCTATATAAACAGGATCGAACCATCTGGCCAATAAGGTCTTTGATAAAAACAAAGATATCACAAAGCAGGTCATGAAAACTAGCACGAACAATAATCCTACCCTAACTTTCGTAATATTAAAGGAGGTAATGACCGAGAAGTCTTCCTCCTTTCTAATTACAATCAGGAACTTGGTTTCTATCCAGTCGTTTATTTTCTGTTTAAGGCTCAATTGACACTTGTTTAAGATATTTATTTTTTACAAAAATAGAATTTAATTCCTTTCGTTTAAATATTTATTCCAAAAGAACTAATTTGGACAAGAATTCAAACTCAAATACATTGCAAAGGGTCATTTTATTTTTCTTATTAATGATAAGCGTGAATTGGTTATCTTCTTGCTCTTCGCAAAAAGACACCTTTACAAATCGGTTGTACCATAACACAACGGCGAGATTCAATGCCTATTATTACGCCAAAGAGAAAATCTTAGAATTAGAAAAAGAAATAGAAAATGAACACCAAGAGGATTTCTCTCAAGTGTTGCCCGTATTTTATCCAATTGATAGCAGTACTATTTCAGCCAAAGAAGACCTTTTGAAGGAGGCTCGAGAAATGGCCTCCAAAGCCGTAGATTGGCATAAAATAAGCAAATGGGTAGACCCATCCTATTTCCTTATTGGTAAAGTCGACTATTATAAAGGCAAACATGAGGAGGCTCAAAACACTTTTAAATTCCTCAATGTCAATAGCTCTCAGGATGATGTAAGACATATCGCGTTGATACAACTGCTAAGGTCATTTATCGACCATGGTCAATATGAAGATGCGAGCTTTGTCATAGATTTTCTTTCAAAAGAAGAAAACATCTCCGATGAAAATAAGCAATACTTATACAAAACATTGGCTTATTATTATGAGGCCCGTGGAGAAATGGATTTGATGGCACCTTCTTTATTTAAATCCCTTGAATACACGTCCAGCAATTCAGAGGCTTCTAGGATAAATTTTATCTTGGCCCAACTGTATCAAAAGTCAGGTTTAGATGCTTTTGCCTATGAATACTATCAAAAAGCACTTTCCGGAAGTCCAAATTATGAAAGAACATTTTTTGCCCAGCTCTATTCCCAACAAGTTGCAGAATTAGAACGAAGCAAAGATCTAAAACGAGTTCGGGAATACTATGACGATCTTTACAAAGACAATAAAAACATCGATTTTAGGGATGTTATTCTATTTGAAAAAGGACGGTTTGAAAAAAAACAGGGCAATTTGGAGGAAGCTATCAGGCTCTACACCTTAGCGGCAAAAGAACAAGGGGAAAATGAACGTCAGAAAGGATATATTTACGAAGAACTCTCGAATGTTTACCTCAATGAAAAAGAGGATTTTCTGAAAACAAAATATTATCTGGACAGTGCCCTATCTAAGTTTAAGGAGACGGATAAAAATCATGGTATCCTTGCCGCCCGTAAAGTCATCTTTGATCAATATGCCACCAATTATGAATTGCTCACCTATAATGACAGCCTGATTCGGCTAAGCCAGCTCAGTACTGAAGAACAAGAGAAGTATGTTGATGATTTTCTGGCATTGGAGGAAGAAAGATTGATTAATGAGGCGAAAATGGCCGAAGAAAATAAGTCCCAAGGGATATTTGAAAACTTGCTTGCCTTTGGAGGGGGCGGAGGTTCTGGAGCTTCATTTTATTGGGACAATCCAGTAGCTATTCAAAGAGGAGCGTTGGAGTTCACCCAAATTTGGGGCAACAGGCCATTGTCAGACAATTGGAGAAGTAGTGACAGGGGGTTCCAAGAGGCTGCCAATTCAATTGAGAATAATATCGATGTCGAAGAGCCGATGGAGGATACAGAAGAAAACAGCTCAGCTACCATCACAGCAAAACTTCCTGACAAATCCTCCCTATTGAGCCAGATCCCCAATAGCCCTGACGCAAGAGAAAAAATGGTAAACCAAATGGAAGAGGCTTACTTCAACCTAGGGAAGTTACTCTATTTTGACCTCAAACAATCTGAAAAATCAATTGAATACTTAGAGGCCTTAATAAAAAAGTATCCGGAAACATTAAAAAAGCCTGAAGCCTATTATACCTTATTCTTAGCCAATCAAGATTTGAACAATAATGCGGATAAATATGCTCAATTATTGAATCAAGAATTCCCAAATTCCCAATTTACCAAATCCTTAAACAATCCCGATAAAGTCTCTGGCTCCCAAGCAAACCTGGCTTCTGGGGAAAATTATAAAGTTGCCTATCGTCTTTTTCAAGACAGAGCCTATGAAGAGGCTAAAGAAATTGTCAGAAAAACACTCGATGAATTCCCATTGACAAAAAATACGGATCGATTATTGTTATTGGATATTATGATCACCGGTCAATTAGAATCATTGGAAATTTATAAAAGTAGACTTCAAACATATTTACAGCAAACCAAGGAAGAAGAGCTCTTGGCCTTTGCTGAGAAATTGTTAAATGCAGTTAGTGAAGAAAGCGAAGAGGTGGCCGTTGAAAACTCTGAAGAGCCTGATGAAAATGAGCTCCCCTCTGACATTTCAGTGGTGAAACCTGAGCCTCCTGCAGCAGCTTCACCTTACAAAGAAGGCCTAAATCAGACCCATATTTTTATTTTACCAATGAATGCAACATTGGCTGAGAACGCCAATGATTTGACCGCTTCCCTAGAGAGTTTTCACAATGCCAATTTCGCCAATCAGAGGTTGAGAACTGGCACCATTTCACTTGGAAAGGACACAAGTATATTAATCATTAGTCCTTTTTCTAGTGCAGAAAAATCTTTAGGCTATAAAGAAGCCTTTTTAAATAGTTTTAATAATGAATCCTTAACTGAGGAAATAAAAAATAGTAGTTTTGTAATTTCAATTGGTAATTTCCAACAACTCAACAAAAGGAAAGACATTGAGGAATACAGGTCTTTCTATGAGAAAGCTTATTGACATCCAGTATGAGTAAAGTAAAAAATAAAAATTCCAAGCCTCTTTACGTTAAAATAATCAGGTACATGTGGCTTGCTTTCATTTTAGGATTGGCAGGATTTGTCTTGTTTGTAGTATCCGTAAACGCAAATTTCTTAGGTTTATTTGGAGAAATGCCCGAATTCGAATCACTAGAAAACCCCGATAGTGAATTGGCATCTGAACTATACTCTGCTGATGGGGTCTTATTGGGTAAATACTTTAGAGAAAACAGAACTCCGGTAACTTACAATGAGCTTTCTCCAAATATTATCAATGCATTAATCGCCACTGAGGATGTAAGGTTTGAAGACCATTCAGGGATAGACCCCAGAGCATTGGGTAGGGTATTTGTAAAATCCATCCTTTTGATGCAAAAAAATGCCGGAGGAGGAAGTACCCTCAGTCAGCAAACAGCCAAAAACCTATTTAAAACACGTTCCGGAGATTCTCAGGGACTTTTAAGTAAAGTACCAATACTGGGTATGGTCATCATCAAAACCAAAGAGTGGATTGTGGCTACAAAGTTAGAAAGTGCCTATACAAAAGATGAGATTTTGACCATGTACCTGAACACTTCAGACTTTGGTAGCAATGCATTCGGTATTAAAACTGCTGCAAAGACATTTTTCAATAAAGACACAAGAGACCTGAATATATTGGAATCCGCTACTTTGGTAGGTTTGCTAAAAGCCCCTTCCTATTATAGCCCTGTATATAATGCAGAAAATTCAACACGAAGGCGGAATACGGTAATGGCTCAAATGAAGAAAGTAGATTTAATCTCCCAATCTCAATTTGACTCTTTAAGCGCAACGCCTATGGCGTTGGAATACCAAGTAGAAAGTCATAATGAAGGTTTGGCCACCTATTTCAGAGAAGTAGTCAAAGCAGATTTACTCCAATGGACCAAGGAAAATCTACAGCCGGATGGAAACAACTATGACCTTTTTGGGGATGGCCTGAAGATTTACACCACAATTGACAGTAGACTGCAGAAATATGCAGAAGAATCTGTTCATGAACATATGTCGGAACTTCAGAAGAAATTTGAAGAAGAAATGGGTGATCGTGACCCTTGGATTGATAGTCGTCGAAGGGTAATTCCAAACTTTATTGAAAATGCTGTCAAAAGAACTCAGGCTTATCGAAACCTGAAAGCTAGATATGGAGACAACACGGACAGCATTGAATACAAACTCAATGAAAAGAAAAAAATGAAGGTCTTTTCTTATGAAGGAAATATAGATACATTAATGAGTACCATGGATTCCATGAGGTACTATAAGAAATTTCTTCAAACCGGTTTTGTATCCATGGACCCACACTCAGGCCACATCAAGGCTTGGGTTGGCGGTACGAACCATTCTCATTTTAAGTATGACCACGTCAAACAAGGAAAAAGACAACCCGGTTCTACTTTCAAACCTTTTGTGTATGCAGCAGCCATAGAAAACGGCTATGGACCTTGCTACACCGTGATTGATCAGCCGGTCGAAATCAATGTGCCCGATCAGCCCACTTGGAGGCCAAATAATGCAGATGGTAAATTTACTTATGAAAGAATGACCATCAGGTCTGCCATGTCTCAGTCGGTCAACTCAATTACGGCTTATATGATGAAAAAGCTAAGTCCTGAAGTAGTGGTAGAAACTGCTAAAAGAATTGGTATCACGAGTGAACTTGAGGCAGTACCTGCCTTGGCTCTAGGGACTGTAGATGTATCCATCATGGAAATGGTGGGAGCCTTCAGTACTTTTGTCAACAAGGGGGAGCACATCACCCCAATTTATATTGATAGAATAGAGGACAAAAATGGCAACGTACTGCACCAATTTATCCCTAGAAAAAGACCGGCAATGAGCGAAGAACATGCCTATATTATGGTTTATATGCTAAGAGGTGGAACCGAGGAAGAAGGAGGTACAAGCCAAGGCCTACCATGGAGCATAAGGGATGAAGGCAACGAAATAGGTGGGAAAACAGGTACGACTCAAAACGCCTCCGATGGATGGTACATGGGGATAACAAAAGACTTGGTCAGTGGCGTATGGGTAGGTGGAGATGACAGAGCCATACATTTCAGAAGCTGGATAAATGGCCAAGGTTCAAGAACTGCTCGGCCTATTTGGTCAAAATACATGAGCAAGGTATATGAAGACACAAGCCTAGGCATCACCAAAGGTCCATTTCCTAAACCGGAAAGACCTATTAGCATAGAAATTGATTGCTCAAAATATGATCTTGAAACGGAGGAATATCAAGAGTTTGACTATGATGCAACATCAACAGATTTCTAGGTTATACTCCTGATAAAATTTTGAGCATTTATTTTTTGCGTACAGCAAATAGATATAGGATTAATTGTAGAATAGAGGTATCAGGTAATGAAAAAATTTCAATTATTCATTACCTGATGCTTGCTACATAAAGGGTAACTCAAATGAGTAACAAATTGAATATTTGATTACCTCCAAACATATTTTAAGAGATCAAATAATAATTCCACTGTCTTTATGGACATGCTTTCCCCTTCATATTTACCGGAAAACCACAATCAATTGCCTGATTTACCCGGGGTTTACAGGTATTACAATGCGGAGGACAAGCTCATCTATGTGGGAAAAGCTAAAAACCTCAAAAAAAGAGTTGGTAGCTATTTTAGCAAAAGTGTAGGCATCAACCAAAAAACCAGAAAAATGGTGAGGGAAATCAGAAAGATTGAAATCACCATCGTTAATTCTGAATTTGATGCATTATTGTTAGAAAACAATTTGATCAAAAAAACCCAACCCAAATACAATATCCTTCTAAAGGATGATAAGACCTACCCTTACCTCCTCCTTACCAACGAGCCTTTCCCAAGGATATTTGCTACCAGAAGAGTGATACCCTCCAAGGGTACTTATTTTGGACCCTTTGCAAGCGTGAAGGCCATGAACAATGTATTAGAGCTTATTCACTCATTATTTACACTGAGAACATGTAGGCTAGATCTTTCCCCTGAAAAAATCAGCAACGCCAAATACAAAGTTTGCTTGGAATACCATTTAGGAAATTGCAAGGGCCCATGTGAAGGCTTACAAAAAGAAAAGGATTACCTGGCAGACATTGAACAAGCAAAAAACATTTTAAAAGGCAATCTGGGAATAGCAAAAACCTATTTTAAGGAGAAAATGACAGAAAGTGCTGCTGAAATGAATTATGAAGCAGCGCAAGGGTTTAAGGAAAAACTTGACTCATTAATAAATTACCAAGCCAAATCTCTTGTCATTAATCCAAACACTGACAGCCTGGATGTTTTTACCATTGTAAGCGAGGAAAAGTTTGCATTTGTAAACTACCTAAGGATAAAAAATGGAGCCATTACCTTAAGCAAAACGGTTGTGTTAAAAAAGAAATTGGACGAGCCGGATGAAGAGTTATTATTAACCGCTATCATAAGGTTAAGGGATCAGTTTCAAAGTGATGCAAAAGAGGTTTTGGTGAACCAAGAATTTAAAGAGAGTCCGGAGGGATTGTCTCTGGTTTTACCTAAAATAGGAGACAAGAGAAAACTTATAGAATTAAGTTTAAAGAATGCGCTCTATTATAAAAAAGAAAAGCTGTCTTTTGCGGATGAAGGTAAGGACAAGAAAAATAGGGTTATCCTTCAACTGAAAAAAGACCTTTCCTTAAACGAATTACCTACTCACATTGAGTGCTTTGATAATTCCAATATTCAGGGAACAAACCCTGTGGCCAGCATGGTGTGCTTTTTAAATGGTAAACCGGCAAAGAAAGAATACCGTCACTATCACATTAAAACGGTGGTAGGGCCGGATGACTTTGCCAGTATGGAAGAGGTAGTCTTCAGAAGGTATAAAAGGTTAGTTACTGAAGGAAAGCCTTTGCCTAAGTTGATTGTGATAGATGGAGGTAAAGGTCAGTTATCTTCCGCTGTATCTGCTTTGAGAGATCTGGAGCTTTATGGGAAGGTCCCCATCATAGGTATTGCAAAGCGTTTGGAAGAAATTTACTTCCCGGGTGATCAATACCCAATTTACATCGATAAAAAGTCTGAATCTTTGCGATTAATTCAAAGAATCAGAGATGAAGCCCACCGCTTTGCCATCACCTTTCATCGTGACCTTAGAAGCAAAGGGGCTTTGAACAGTAAGCTATTGGCCATTGAAGGAATTGGGGATCTAACTGCGCATAAGTTGTTGAAAGAATTCAAGTCCTATAAAAAAATTGAGGCTGCCTCTAAAGAGGAAATAATATCCACCATAGGCAAAGACAAAGGCCAGAGAGTATGGGAGGCCATGCACAAAAATTAAGAGCAGGCACATTGCTGTACCTGCTCTCTTTTTTTTGCGACAATGATTTTATTTTACCATTCCCAAAGGTTGTTTTCCCACTCTAGAAGTTCATACTCAAATTCAACTGATTTTAAATAAGCTTGAAGTTCCTGATTGGGATTATTTGAATCAATCATATCTACAATTAACTCATTTTCCGGGTTGGTATATTTCCTAACAACAGATCGAAAAAGCCTCATATCGAATGCCTGATTATAAGGTAAGTTTTTCGATATATTTTTGAAATTGGTCCACTCTCCATGTTCCTTGGTATCAAAATAATTGTAGAAATCCTTATACCTAATGAAGGCAATGGTCTTTTGCCCAACCCCATAATTGGTTTCATTAGGCATTACCAATTCAAGATATTTGATATCAAACCTTACCTCAGAGCGATGTTTGTCAAAAACAAAGTCTTCTCTAAAGTCAAGGTAATACAAATCCTTTACAAATATTGAATCCCCATTTTCTGCTGTCCAAAATCTAGTTTGAAAATCAGTAATGGAAAGTGGCTCTCTAAACTCTTCATCAGCGAATACTTCGATGGAATTGTCTACCACCGCATTGTAAATATTCATCATGACTCCATCTCTTTTAAGGCCACCTGTTCCATAAAACGGCAGGTTGTATTTCTCCCGAAGATCAATTCTTCTCCACACACCGATTTGGTACATTTTATCAGAATCCCTAATCGGATGTGCAGAATAAACAGTATCTGTATCAAAACCACCATCACCTACATTCATTCCAGGATTACCGGAATTAGGGATATTTTGGGAAAATCCCGGCAATGCAGAGAAACAACATGCAATAATGCCTATTGCCAGTAGCCCAATTACTTTCCTTAATTCTTTCATGATTTCTTTCATTTAAATAAAGAACGATTCACTTGCCCAAATATTATTTTATCGGAATTGGGAATACTTCGTTCACAGCACTTTTAATTTTGGTACCTCTAAAATTGGTTCTTGTCACTTCCTTAACAATTACCACCAAACGATCTCCAGATTGTGCTTGAGCAAGCAAATTCCTTACCGCTACATTTTGTCCTGAAATGGATACACTTTCCCTAGGCACGTCGTTTCGAACAAGCCTTACTTCACCGGCTGAAACTTCAAAGTTGGCATCTCTTGGCATTGTCCTACCAAATGTTGGTTCAGGAACTGCTCTAATCTGCAAATTTAACAAGCCATTGACAGGTGTTGAATTCTGCAGATCTATTTTTCTATCACCATTGTAAGGCATTATTGAAGGTTCCGGAACAGGTTTAATATCATAATCAACTGACCCGATTTTATTGCCTCCACTAGATACACCTATAACTACCTTTCCTGAAGCTCCCGGAATAATAGTAACATCCGAAGGTCTTGAACCTTTGACAGCTTGCCCACCTGATACAGAGAAGTTAGGTGCATAAGTATTGCCCAAAGCAGGAACCTCAATAACCAAATCATTGGCACATTCAGCATACAACTGATTCACCACTTCAGAGCTTACTTTGATCACCGGTTGGGCTACGAAATAATCATAATCTATAGTGAAAACACTATCTTCTCCACCAATAGGGACGGTAATCTCACCTTTAAGAGATCTTGCTGCCAAGCCTCTATCATCATAATTAGATGCCGGAGCTACCGGAAATTTAATTTGACCAAAGCCTTCCTCTACAGGAATTTCTCGTCCATCTGCAGTCATTTTTAACTCGGTGGATGAGGAAGAAGATGCCAAAAACATTTCAGCCTCAAAAGTAGTCCCTGCAGCCACAACATTTGAATTGGCCGCAATTCTTGCTTTCAACTTATCTGCTTCAAAGATAAAGGAGCCCAATGAATTGGTAATCGCTGTTAAGGCTTCACTTTCGATATTCAACACCTCATTTTGATGCTGGCTAATAATAGCTAAAACAGCACCAATAGGAGATTTGACATAATTTAAGTTTACATAATCCTTAAAATTTACATCAACATCATTTTTAAAAAGGTCTATCTCGTCAGCATTCTTTGCTATTCTTTCAAAGGACATATTGATATTCAATCCGGCCAATATTTGTTCAAGCTCTTCCGGAAAGTCATTCAGTTTCTCCTGCATGTCGTATCCCAGACGATTATTATTGAACAAATTACCCGGAATGTCTACATTTTTAAGCGCTGAAGATTTATAGTTGCCTTGATCATCAATGGCATTGGATTCTTCAATCAATTTCGTCTTTGCATCCTCAAGGTAACTTACCAATTCCGCACTCTTTTGACGAATTTCTTTGGCTGCTTCCACCTTAGGAATATCAACTTTGTTATTACCTTGTTGTTCTACCGTAGTAGAAATAATATTTACAGAAAACAGGTTTTTCTGAACATAATTTTTAGAAGTTCTTTCCAACCCATCGTTGATCAATACAAATTTTTGTAGGATTTGGTTACTTACTTGTAAAGCCAGCAGAGCGGTCAATACTAAGTACATCATCCCGATCATCCGCTGTCTTGGTGTTTCTTTACCACCCGCCATAAGCTATTTTACTTTATGAATATATATAAATAAAAATTTGATTGGAATTATGTGTTATTAACCTTTCATGGCTGTTAGCATACCACCATAAACATTGTTGAGGGATTTCACATTTTTGTTGAGTTTTGCCAACTCATTTTTAAATGTTTCTGTCTCTTTTCCTGCTTCTTGAATTCCTTCCATGGCTACACTTACATTAGAATAGAATTTACTGATCGTCTTGGCATGCATGTTAGAATCTTTCAATTCTTCTTCATAAACATTGTTTAAAGAAGCGAGGCTTTTGGTAACATTTACTAATTGGTCTCTGTAAGCCTTTGCTCCCTCAGATGCAGATGACATTTCAGCCAAAGCACTTGCCGTTTTGGTGTAGGACTCATTGATTTCGAGCATGGATTTAGATGCTTTTTTCACATTTTCAGCGTAATCATTTGTAGCAACCGCCGCATCCGAAAGCTTGCCTAATTTCTCTGTTGAACTAGCCAAGTTTTGCATGCCTTTTCCTAGACTTTCGATTAACTCAGGGCCTATTTTTGCTTTAGCTAACATTTCATCCAATTTCTGGGAAGTTTGATCAGTGCTTTGTACAGCAGTCCCTCCTCTTCTTACCGGGGTAGCTCCGGCGTTTTCACCTTCCAATTCAGGATATACTTTTGTCCAGTCTAATTCTTCATTTTTAGGTTCGAATGCAGAAAGAAAAAATATAAGTGCTTCGGTTGACAAACCAACACCAATCATTATTGAAGAAAAACGCCAGTCCAAAATTTTGAACATCGCACCAAGAATTACAATTGCGGCACCAATACCATAAATTTTAGGCATTATTGATCCGTAGAATTTATAAGCGAAAGTGTTGTTTTTTGTAGACATATTAAGTAAAAATAAAAATTTTAAACGGTTTGCTAGTATTTGATTTTAAGTGAGTATTAGTAATTATCGACGGCTCCTTTTGTTTGAATTTACATTCATGGAACCAGATCTTCCAATATAAGTCATCGAAGTTCTAAATCCAATATGAGCTGTCTGAACAAATTGGTATTCATAATTTCTTGAACTAGTTTCTAAAAAATACCCTACATCTTTCCATGATCCACCTCTCACTACTTTTCTGCTTTCTGTAGAATCAATATATGTAGGGTTCATATCCCAAATCAACGAATTTGCAGCAGGATAATAAGCATCTTCTACCCACTCAGCCACATTTCCTGCCATATTATAAAGTCCATATCCATTGGGTGCAAAGGCATCCACAGGAGCCGTATATGCAAAACCATCATCTATATAGTTCCCTCTTCCAGGCTTAAAGTTAGCCATTAAACAACCTCTTCTATTTTTAAGGTACGGACCACCCCAAGGATATTTTGCGATATCTTTACCTCCTTTTGAAGCGTATTCCCATTCTGCCTCTAAAGGCAAACGGAATTTAGGCATGTCAAATTCTGAGTCGTCATTGGCATTCATATGGTACGACTTCCATTCACAAAATTGCTTTGCCTGATCCCAACTTACACCTACTACAGGATAATCATCAAAAGCCGGGTGATCAAAATAATATTCCATCAGGGGATCTCCATAGTGATGTGTGAAACTTTGGGACCATATTGTGGTATCAGGCAACAGTTCTTCCAAAACAAATTCCGGAGGATTTGCTTGTGTAGTAGGAGTGCCTAATGCCAATTCACCCATTCTCACCGCATCGAGAAACTGTCTGTATTTGTTATTGGACACTTCATACTTGTCCATAAAAAACTCAGAGATAGTCACTTGTTTATTGGTAGAAGATCTGCTCACTCCTATGTCTTCATCTGCTTGCCCCATCCAGAACGTACCGGCTTTGATTGGAACCATTTCAAATGGCAGGGATTGCTGCCATCCGGATCTTTTAGGTACACCCGTTACCTCACCTCTTCTATTGAGCTTTTCACTAGCTGTACCCTTATTTCCAAAAAGGCCACAACTTTGAAGTAGTGTCATTATTAACAACCCTGATATCAGGGTCAAAAAGCTATGATTCATTTTTTTTAACATAAATGACAATAAAGTAACTACATTCATTTTCAACCATTTAAACAATCAACTAATTCGAAATTTAACAGATTTTATTAGAAAATAGCAAAGATTTCTTCAATAAAATTCTTAAAGTTAAAACCTATATCTCGGAGTCCTTTGAATAATTCTGTCAAATTGTTTCGATACCTGAGGTATATTATAGGTTAACATAAACTCATGGGATGATGGCTTTTTTGCCTGAACACCACCCACTACCAAGTCAAATGCATACCCCAATCTTAGGGAGTTGTCCTTTAACAAACTATACCCTACCAAAACTGATGCCGATTCTTCTAATCTATAAGCCATTCCTAGACTTATTTTTTTATTATATGTGCCTATAACGCTAAAGTCATACGAAAAATTATTCAAACCAACGGATTTAACCAACATACTAGGTTCAACACTAAACTGGGCAAAAGTGTTTATTTTGTAACCAGCCATCAAATAATTATGATTTTCAAGCTGATTGGCTAAACTACCACTACCAAAATCAAAAGCAGGCTCATTTAGATGCCTGCTACTTAATCCCAAATAAAAATTTCCTTGCTCGTATAATAGTCCAAAAGAAGCTTGAGGCTTCATTTGGTTTTCATCACCTGCAGATGGGATACTCGGATCAGGGTTAACGGGAGAAAATTCATCAAACCTTATTGTGCTAGAAAAAAATCCACCTGAGGCACCAACCCTTAAATTTCCCCTGCCCAACTTCAATCTATAAGCCAAAGATAGGTTAAACTCTTGGTTACTAAAAGGGCCAATTTGATCATTTACTACAACCAGCCCAAAACCCACCGGCAAGCTTTTTAACCTCCCCGAAAAGGAGATTAACTGGGTAGTAGGCGCTCCTCCTGCTCCTGAGCTCGTACTATAATTTAACCATTGACTTCTATGAAGTGCTGTTATAGAATATCCTTCTTCTCTACCTGCAAAAGCGGCATTATAAAACATGCCGTTGTTCATGTAATGCGTAAACTGCGCATCCTGCTGAGCACTGGCTTCCGGAAGTTCCAGAAAAAAAGCCATGCCGATCATCACACAAGTTAACAGGTAAATTCTTTTATTCATGCGTAAAAGATGTTTTGCTTTTCGAAATCTATTCTACACAATTAAACTGAATTTACCAGTAAAAAGATTAAAAGAAATCAGATTTTATTCGCTTTTTTTATATAAAGCTCTAAAGCACCGGTCATACTTGGGGCATTAGGTAAGGGGGCTTCTATGTCCATAATTAGGTTCATATCCTTTACCGCCTGCGCCGTGGTAGGCCCAAATGCCGCAATTCTGGTTTTCCCTTGTTCAAAATCCGGAAAATTCTGAAACAATGATTTGATACCTGAAGGGCTATAAAATGCTAAAATATCATATTTAATATCCTTAAGATCCGATAAATCTGCAGCCACAGTATGGTAGATGATGGCCTCAGTGAAATCTATATTGTTTTTGCTCAAAAATTCAGGAATATCGTCTTTCCTAATATCAGAACATGGAAATAAATATTTCTCTGATTTATGTTTCTTAAAGAAATCAAATAGATCTGCAGCAGTTCTTGTACCTACGAACAATTTTCTTTTCCGGATCACAATGTATTTCTGAAGATAATGAGCTGTTTGCTCTGAAATACAGAAATACTTCATGTCTGCAGGCATCTCAATTTTTAACTCCTGACATATTCCGAAAAAATGATCTATCGCATTCCTACTCGTGAAGATGACTGCAGTATGTTTTAAAATTTCAATCTTTTGCTTCCTGAAATCTTTTATTGAAACCGGCTGCACCTCTATAAAAGGCCTAAAGTCAATTTTGATCTTGTATTTTTCAGTTAACTGAAAATAAGGGGACCGCTTATCGGAAGGTTTAGGTTGTGAAACCAAGATGCTCCTAACTCGATTTAGTCTGTTTTTTGTTGCTTGCGTCATTTTTATTTTTTTTCCTTTATCCTAGGAGTAATTTACAAATAACCAAAAATGGGATCAATTCCGAGGTGCAAAGGTAAGAAAATAAATGATAATTATTAAATCCATTCTTTTTATACAACCATATTGCCAAGCCAATTAATCCCAAAGAATATATTAGGAAAAAAGTATAATACA
This sequence comes from Cyclobacterium sp. 1_MG-2023, assembly GCF_030546805.1. Lineage (GTDB taxonomy): Bacteria > Bacteroidota > Bacteroidia > Cytophagales > Cyclobacteriaceae > Cyclobacterium. Next base: position 316,917 of record NZ_JAUOPC010000005.1, read on the forward strand.
TATAAGAGAAATGCTCATACAAAGAAACCCAATTGTTCGCATACACCAGCACCAGCATACCTATGATGATGAAAAGTGCAAAGCCTCTAACTTTTAATAGGTAGAAAAAATGTGGGAAAGCTATTTTATTAAGGCTAAATAAGAAAGCTCCAGTTCCCAGCCAAATAAATTTAAAAAATGTGATGATGGTCAATAACAGTGAAAAGATAAGCCAAGCAAAGACTAATTTTTCAATACCACTATCGAGTCCCAGCCCAAAGAAATCGATCTCTAAACCATGTACCACCAGAATTACCAAAAGCCCTGTACTCATGTTAATCAATACCAGGTAAAACAATAACTCTGCTGAATAAATTTTTGAAAAACTTCCTGACTCCCAGATGTCTTCAATAGAAAATACACTTTTAGGGTTCCAGAAAATACCAAAAATGGAAGGGAAAAATGCCCTGAAAATGGCTATAAGAAAAAGTACGGCAATCAAGGCAATGAAGAAAAAGTCTCTGATTTCATCTTTTTTGCGTTTTTCTAAAACATTGGCTGTTTCTATTTTTTCAACTGAATTATTAAAATACCCTTTTTGCACAGAAAATTCTTCCGGAGAAATCCCGGGCTTAAATGCAATAACCTCCAATTTCCCCTCATCGTCCAGATAGGGAAGCACTGATTTATTATTGATGACCAATAAGGTATCATGCAAATAATGATCCCACAAAGCTTCATTGAAAAACAAGCTGCTACCTTCCGGTAAACGAATTTGCCATGAGGCATCCTGAAATTGATTGGCATCCACTTGTACAGCTATTGATTCATTGTGTTTGAACCAACCCTCTGACACATTTTCATGGAGAGCCGAATCATAATTCACCAAAACCTGGGCGATCGAATGGAAAGGTAAGCCAGACAATACCAATAAAAACAGTCCCTGAAACACGAATAAACGACCAAACCACCTCATTAAAAACGACCTGTAAAACCAAAATGAATTCTAGAATAATTGAAACCTAAAGGCTGACTACCGGCCTGGCCCATTGCGTACACGAATTTAAATATACCACCGCTAGTTTCCAAGTTTAATCCTCCACCAAAAGAAAAGGGCCATTCCTGTGGAGCATTTTCTACTTTATTTTCAACTTTCCCAAAGTCTGTGAACAACAAAAAATAAGAATAGGTACCAAAATAGAACCTGGGTTCTACATTGATATAGAGGTATCGATTACTGTAAAAATAATTCTCATTAAAACCCCTAATGGTCTGTAAACCTCCTAGCCGAAACAAGTCATTCAATAACAGGTTGGAATTGTCCATATCCCCGGCATTAAACCCAAGCTTTAACCCTAAATTTTGCCTCCACCTGTAATAGTAGGCAGCATTGGTTTGAATAAAATATTGCAGAGAGGTTTTCTCTATCCCTTGGTACAATTCAGGCGAAATTCCGGTATTCTCCAGCAATCGCTTATTACCTAAGCCGAAAGTGGTGGTAGATTGCCAGCCTTGCTTGGGCATTATTATATCATCTACGCTATGGATTGCAAATGTTGCCCCATAACTATTGTACCTAAAGTCGGCAATTTCTGGCAGCTTGGTGGCATTTTCATAGGCACTCACAGCCAATAAATCCCCTGCTTGTCTTTTTCCAAAAAAACTTAAATAAGCTGTAGGGCTTAATTGATAACCAATATTTAGTGAAAAAGCCCGATTTAAGAAAGTGGTGTCTTCTTTAAGCAAATTAAATGAGGCGCTTAAATCCAAATTAGTACCCAATACAAAAGGCTCTTTTGCCTCTACATTTAAATTCTGCGAATACTGACTCAATCGTTGCCAGTTGAGAGCGTAATCTCTTCCCCTGCCGGCTACATTATACAACTGCAAATCAAATTGCCCGGTCACCAACCATTTGTTGGCTTCAATCTCATTCGGCAACAGGCCAATAATGCCGTCTAAGGTATTAATTTTCCGATCATTGACAGGTAAGTAAACAGTCGCTTGCTCATTCTGAAAAGACAGCTCAGCGTTTCCCACAATACTGATATAAGGGATATTTTTAAGCGCTTTGGTGGCGTCCTCTACTTTCTTCTGGGAAAAGGGCTCACCGGGTCTTATGCCTAGTTTTTTCGCTAAATAAATCGGCTTTGTTTTAGAATTCCCGGTAATTTTTATTGTGTCAAAGCTTATAAATGGCCCTTTGTCCATACCAATTATCGCCGATATCCCATTTTCATTTTGCTGTATACTGTCAAGTTTTACAGCCATAAATGGGTAACCATTGTTTTGACCTATTTCTAGCAAATCGTGCATCAGCTTTTGCCAATCCTCAAAACTAAAAGGCCTGCCTCCTGTCAAATGAAAAGGGGAATTAAGCTCCCTTAATAACCAAGGCTCTAAGTTTCCATTACCCAATGCCAACCATCGGGTCTGTACACCTATCTCTATGGATAGCTGAATATCGCCTCCTTCCTTCAAGTCTATGTTGGCTTTCGGATAAAAGTATCCTTCTCGTTGCAAAGAATCCACTATAGCCCCTGTATAGCTAAGCATTTGCACACTATCAACAAAGGATTGGTTCATTTGCTTGATCTCCTTCCCTTCTCGAAGGAGATTTATATTAAGCCTATAGGCTGTATCTTGGGCCATTCCCTTGAAAAAAGCAAATGAGCAAACAGCAAAAAAAATATAGAAGGTACGTTTTACCAAACACCCCTCACCTTCATCTGGAGGGTATATACCGCTTCAGAAGCAGTGATAAATAGCGTTTTTCTATCACCTGCCCCAAAACAAACATTAGCTGTCCATTTTTCATCAACCGGTATATGCCCAATTTTATCCCCCTTGCTATTAAATATAGTGACTCCATCACCTGTAAGGTAAACATTGCCTCTATTGTCAATGGTCATCCCGTCTGAGCCCATCTCAACAAATACTTGTCTATTGGTCAGGTAACCATCCTCCTCAATGTCATACACATAGGTTTTTTTCGCGCCTATATCTGCAACATACAACTTTTTACCATCATAGGTTCCCACAATCCCATTTGGCTTGACAAGGTTTTCATCCACTCTAAAAAACTGTAGCCCATCTTTACCTAAGTAATACAAGTGATTGCCTCCTTGCTGAGATGCCGGATCTCTATCCCAATACTTCCTCTCGTACAGAGGGTCGGTAATATAAATCCCTCCCTTAGGGTTGGGGTTAATCCACAAATCGTTAGGACCATTTAATTTTTTTCCTTTGAAATTCTCGATCAAGACTTTGGTATTTCCTTCTTTGTCAAAAGACCAAAGCTGATTATCCATATCAGCACATGCCAGCAGTTCTCCTTCTCTATTGAAGTACATGCCATTGGCTCTCCCAGACTCATCAGTAAATTCAAGTATTTCTCCGGTACCGAATTTCCATTGGTAAATTTTATTATTAGGTTGGTCCGTAAAAAACACATTCCCTTCACGATCTACTGCAGGTCCCTCTGTAAATCCGAACCCATCAGCCACTTTAACTAATTCAACATTTTTTCCAACCAGACTTTTTTTAACATCCATCTGTGCGGAAACCTGGCTTGACAAAACAAAAGTAATTAAGCAAATCAACGGAAATATTCGATTCATATTCATTAAAGGTAATGGTTAGGGTTCTTTTTTTCTGAGCGTTACAAAAATAAGGCAATTATCACCAAAAACTAAAACCAAAGCCCATTTATCTTTACCTTTGCTACAGAGTTCTAAGTGAATAATCAGCAAAAGCAATCCGTTTTTGAACCCGAATTACAAAACAAAAATTACAACAACACGCTTCCATTTATTAAAAAGCGCATTTTAAGCCTCAAGGCCAAGCATTGCTCTACAATGTGTACCGGACTGCAAAGGCAATCATTACTTATTATCTAACCCTGTTTTATGTCGGGCATATACATTCATATCCCTTTTTGTTTGCAAGCATGTACCTATTGTGATTTCCACTTTAGCACCAATCGGTCAAATCAAAGCGAAATGGTAGACATGATTTGTTTGGAGTTGACCCAAAGAAAAAATTACCTAAACAACAAAGGACCTATTGAAACCATTTACTTTGGAGGAGGAACGCCATCCATTTTGTCTATCCCTCAATTGAAAAAAATTTGGGACACCATTTTAGACAATTTTGATTGTAAGATTCAGGAAGCTACCCTAGAAGCGAATCCTGACGATTTGGATGAGCACAGTTTAACTGAAATGCTTGCATTGGGAATTGACAGGTTAAGCATAGGCATACAGAGCTTTCATGATTCGGTCTTACAATTTTACAACAGGTCCCATAATGCCAAAGAATCCCTGGAAATCATTAAAAAAGCAAGACGGGCCGGTTTCAAAACTCTCTCCATGGATCTCATTTACGGTTTCCCGTCCAAAGACCATGGCCTTTGGGAAAAGGATTTGGCTACTACTCTGGAACAGGAACCTGACCACATCAGTAGTTACTGTCTCACAGTGGAACCTAAAACCGCCCTTGGAGTATGGGAAAAGAAAGGGGAGTTTAAGGAGGCTTCTGAAGACTTTCAGGCGGAACAATTCGAAATCTTACAAAAAACCCTAAATCAGGCGGGTTATATTCAATATGAAATTTCAAATTTTGCCAAAGAGAATGCTTTTTCTCTACACAATAGCAATTACTGGAAAGGCACACCTTACCTAGGGCTAGGTCCGGGAGCCCATTCTTATGATGGTGAGCATAGAGGACATAACCTTAGTCATAATGGGAAATACATCAAACTTCTCAAAAATGGTGAATCCCCCTTTCAAGAAGACTTTCTATCTCCTGAAGACAGGATCAACGAATATATCCTCACTTCTCTGCGTACCATGTGGGGCATCAATGCGCTCTGGTTAAAAAATCACCTTAATTATGAGCTCTTTATTAAAAAAGCTAAGGAGATCAAAACTTTCCAAGAACAGGGGGTGCTACAAATTAAAGGAGAATGCATTACCCTTACAGATAAAGGAAAACTTCTAGCAGATTACATTGCTTCAAAATTATTTATTTAACCTATTCCCACTATCTTTATTTTATGAAAAGATATTCACCTGATTCAACCAGAAGAAGAAGCACTACCCCACTGAAAGAAGTGTTTGAAGAACTGTTGGATGCCTACCGACTTAAGGATAAATTTTCAGAAAAAACAGTGATTCAGGAATGGGGCCAATTGATGGGTAAAACCGTAGCCTCTCGAACACAGAGCTTATCGGTAAAGCAAAAAATCCTCTATGTGAAGATCACCTCCGGTCCTTTGAAAAAAGAAATGATGATGAATAAATCAAAGGTTCTGACCTTAATCGAAGACAAATATGGCAAAGGTGTCATCAAAGACTTGGTCATTTTATAGGTTATTAAATACGCTTTTCACATGGACTTAAAAAGCCAAAAAAAGCTGATTCACAAATCAAACAGGATTTGCAAATCAGCTAAATCATCAATTACCAGGCCTTCGGGTTTCTCCTAAAAAATAGGCTGGATTAATTAAATATTATCTAAGGTATTCACCATCAACCTTTCTTAGTATTTGTAGTGGGTTTTCGTCTTTTAGTTCCTCAAGCAGCAATACTTCCGGCGTGTCTTGGTAAGCAATTGGCCTTGCAAAACGCTTGATGGCAAAACTTCCTACGGAGGTACTTCTGCTATCTGTGGTGGAAGGATAAGGTCCACCATGCTGCATGGCATGTCCCACCTCTACCCCGGTTGGCACCCCTTTGAATAACAAGCGACCGCACCGTTCTTCCAATAAATTGAGAAAAGTTTTATTTCCTGAAAGCTCAGTGGAAGTTCCCCATACGGTACATGTAAGCTGACCTTTTAATTGTACAGCTACTTCCTCTAACTCTGCTATTGAATCATAAACAACCATTATGGCAAATGGACCAAAAACCTCCTCCTGAAAGGCTTCTTCATTTAACCAATCACTCGCCTTAACTTTTGCAAGGGAAGGATTCCCTATAAGCAACTGATTGGCTTCTGTTGTTAGTAGCCATTCAAGTTTTTCTGAAATAGCGAGGTTTTTTAATGCCTCATGATAAGTCTTACAGATCCCTTCATGAAGCATCGGTGCTCCGGCAACTGTCTTTAACTGACTTATTACTTGGCTTGAAAAAGCTGCTTCATGTGATTTTGGTACAAATATTAGCCCCGGGTTGGTGCAAAATTGTCCGACCCCTAACACCAAAGAGTTGGCGTAAGCAGTCGCTGCTGATTCAAGGTTTTCACTTAAATAAGCCTCCAGCACAAATATAGGGTTCACGCTGCCCATCTCGGCATACACAGGAATGGGGATTTCTCTTTTGTTACAGGTATCAAAAAGTGCTTTACCACCTTTGAATGATCCGGTAAAAGCAACAGCTTTGGCCAAGGGATGAGCCGCCAATTCCTGTCCTGTATCAATTCCTCCTTCTATATGTTGAAAAGTTCCTTCAGGCATTTGGCAAATACCAACAGCAGTTTGAATGGCTTTGGCAACCATCCTTGACGTTTCCGGATGAGCCGGATGTGCCTTGTACAATACAGGGCAACCGGAGGCCAAGGCTGAGATGGTATCTCCACCGGCTGTGGAAAAAGCCAATGGAAAATTACTCGCCCCAAATACCACTACGGGGCCTAAAGGCCTAAGCATCCTACGAATATCCGGTTTTGGTACCGGTTTCCGTTCAGAATCTTCATGATCAATGACCGCCTCAACCCAACTCCCTTCTTTGACCAAGCCGGCAAATAACCTGATTTGCCCTACTGTCCTTCCAAGTTCTCCGGTAATCCGGCCTTCAGGAAGATTTGATTCTTTTGCAGCCATTGGGATAAGCTCTTCTTTCAAAAGCTCAATTTGATTGGCTATTTCTTCTAAAAATGTGGTCCTATCTCGGTTACTCTGTTGCTTTAATATCAAAAAAGCTTGCTGAGCCTCTTGAAAACTATTGGCGATCTTACTCATATGTTATTTTCTATTTTTTTTCTCTTTTAAAGACCTATACAAAGGATCTTACAAAATTTTACAGTTAGTGAAGTTAACAGTTATTAGTTATACAAGCAACTTATTCAAATACTAGGCTAAACCTGAGAAATGAACTCATAATTTTATATTTATTAGTGCTGCTTTGAATAATCGATCACCTCATCCCATACTCGGAAGATGTTTTTGTAGCAAATTTTCTCTATATCCTCCTTAGTGTAACCTCTTTTTAATAGCTCAGCAATTAAATTGGGATACATGGACACATCTTTGAGTCCTGTGGGTAAGGTGTCCCCCACCCCATCAAAATCTGACCCGAAGCCTATATGATCAATCCCCACAATATCCCGCACATGATCTATGTGATCAGCTACTTGGCTAACAGATGGATAAGCATCATTTTCATTGTTATATTTTTCAATATATGCCATTGCCACAAGGTCATCCTTTTCATAATTGTTTTCTTTCAGCCAGTGCGCTATATGCTCTCTTACTTTTCTATTGTTGTCCCCAAATGCACCATCGATGAAGTCACCTCCAAAATTTATCATTATGATTCCGCCATTCTGACCCAATTTGGAAATCATTTGATCATCCATATTTCTTTCAAACCCGGGTGTAAAATGACGTGCAGATGAATGGGAAGCAATCACAGGCACTTTTGAAGTTTCTATCACATCATAGAATGTATCATCAGAAACATGAGAAATATCAACCATTATCCCTAATTGGTTCATTTTCTTGACCACCTCCACACCAAAAGTGCTTAACCCACCATGGGTATAGGTTGTGTCATAAGAAGAGTCCCCTATCAAATTATCCTTTCCATGTGTCAGGGTAATGTAACGGATACCCTGATCATAAAAGTACTCGAGGTTTTGAAGTTCTCCTTCAAGTGGAGCTCCATTTTCCATACCTAGGGGAAGGGATATCTTTCCGGCCTCAAAATTACTGCGGATGTCTGCCGGGCTATAGGCCATTGAAAATTTTTCAGGCCAGTTTTCTGCTATTTTCTTAGTCATAAGAATAAGTGAGTCAGCCAATATTTTGGCTTCTCCACTACCTTGATACTTGGTGGAAATATAAATTGACATAAAAGGGGCATCTAGTCCACCCGCCTTGGATCGGGGATAATCAAAATCTCCCGATTTGGTATTTCTCGATACGTTCAAAATGTCTCCATCCGGCTTATAACCTTGGTGATGCATTCTATATGGTAAATCTACATGTCCATCAACAATGATGGTATTCCGTACCATCTCTCTGGCGACTTGTCCCCTTTCTTCATCAGAAAGCTGTTGATAATCTATTAATGAAGTATTGGAAGACGTACAGGATACAGTCATAACCAATAGCACATAAAACAAACAAGAAATCAAGGTTTTCATAGAATGATGAATAAAGGTTAATAGCATAATTTTTGCTCTAGATTAGCTAAAGGTAAGAATCAAAGATCTTTTTACTAAATACAAAAACGTTCATTTTTTAATGAACATTAAGTTTTCACCAAAAAATTATCGAAATTTGAAGTTCAACCAAAAACCACAACAATGAAACCAGTTAACAAATCTTTAATCTACAGTTTAGTTTTAAGTATACTCATCTTTTCGAGCTGTGGCTCTAAAAGCACGAGTACTGAAAATACAGAGACAAGTCAAGAAGAAGTGGTAGAACAAGAAGTTACAGCCTCTTTGGAAAAGGTTTGGGAAACCTCTACGGATCTTACCACCAATGAATCTGCCCACTATGAAGAAAGTGATGGTATGATATATGTGGCCAATATAGAAGGAGGACCTGCTGAAAAAGATGGTGTAGGTTCAATATCTAAGTTGAATACCAATGGAGAAATTATTGAAAGGAATTGGGTCAGTGGCTTAAATGCACCTAAAGGAATGACTGTAATGGGCAAATACCTTTATGTAACTGATGTTGACAGGCTATTAGAAATAGAGTTGGCCACAGGTAAAATCAACAAGTCTTATGAAGTGGACAATGCAGTATTCTTAAACGATGCAGACACAGACGGTGAGCGAGTTTATTTTACCGATATGAAAGCCAACAAGATCTTGTATTTGGAAAATGGTGAAATAAAAACATTTGCAGAAAACCAGCCTAATATTAATGGATTACGTATAGGAAATGGCAACACGCTTTACGGTCTTGATGCAGATGGGTTCAAAAAGTACAAGAGTGATGGAAGTTTTGAGATCCTCAATAATACGGTTACCGGTGGTGACGGTTTAATTGTTTTGGATGAAAACACATTCATTGCTAGTAAATGGGGTGGTGAGATTTACCTTATCAAAGATGGTGAGGCGGTAAAACTTCTCGATACCACTGCAGAGGAATCCAATACAGCAGACATAGGCTATATCCCTGCAGACAATTTAGTCATTGTCCCAACCTTTTTTAAGGATAAAGTTGTTGCTTATAAGCTTTCTTACTAATGATTGAACAATTGTTTTTGATGAAAGTGAATGAATATTCCGGTGCATTCGTTATATTATAGAATGATATTTCAGATTTAAACCCATAAAAAGGTTATGGTTTGCCGGTATTGTTAGTTAAATTGTAGAAAGGTGTTAATATTTGGGGAAATACCAATAAATTGGCATCATAATGCGAAAGCCTAATTTATGAAGAAGTCAGATAATATTAATTACGAACTTGAAAAAAATGCAGAAGTCATCAGCCAACTGAATGACTTTGTGATGGAGACTGTTGGGACCACCCTTATGGACCCGGATGATTGTTGGCAGCCAACTGATTTTCTTCCGGATATGACACAACCTGACGCTTTAGATCAGGTGAAAATACTAAGGGAGAGAGCTGCTGTTATTCCTGACACTATCATCACTTCTTTAATTGGTAATATGATTACGGAAGAAGCCCTGCCGAGTTATCAAACGTATTTCAATATGTTAGAAGGGGTGAATGAAGAAGGATCTCTTACCAGTGACAAAGGTTGGGTTCAGTGGACCAAAGCCTGGACAGCGGAAGAAAACCGACATGGAGACCTGTTAAATAAATACTTATACCTATCAGGTAGAGCTGACATGAGACAGGTAGAACAAACCATACATCGGTTGATTTACAATGGCTTTGACCCAAGGTCTGAAAAAGATCCTTATCAAGCGATTGTTTACACCTCCTTCCAGGAAAGAGCAACCAAGATCTCCCATGTTAATACAGGAAAACTTGCTGACAAAGCAGGAGATCATGTATTAGGAAAAATATGTAAACAAATTGCAGGTGATGAAGCTCGACATGAAAAAGCTTACAAAAGTTTCATGTCCGAGATAATGAAAATCGACCCTAATGGAGCCATTCTTGCCTTTGAAAAAATGATGCGGAAACAAATTGTTATGCCCGCAGTATTGATGGCCAAAGGTCACAACAACCCTTCTTTGTTTGATCAATTTTCTGCAATAACCCAGAAAGTTGGAATATACACAGGTTGGGATTATGCTAGGATAATTGACCATTTGGTAAAACTATGGGATATTGAAACAGCCACCGGACTCAACGATGTGGCCGCCAAGGCGCAAGAATATTTATCCGGATTGTCTTCCAGATACATGAGACTGGCAGATCGGATGAAAACACCTGACGAAATCAGTCTGGCGTGGATAAGTAAATAAAAGGGCTAAAAAAATATTTAAAAAATGCCCTTTTAAAGAATTAAGTAAAACGGAAGCTTAAAAAGTTGCTTAATCACCCATGACAAAGATACTCAATGCGCAAACGTCAAAAAATACCCCAAATGGGGTATTTTTTTTGCATTTTCACCTAAAAAACCATTTTCAATTACCTTATAAATTAATGCTAAACAATAATTAAACTTAATGGGCCTCACTGAATAGGGCTTTATGGAATTACTCTGTAGGTTTTTTCTTCATAGCCAATACGGCCATCATTAGCAATAGCCTCAATAACCAGTACATGTTCTCCAATCACATCTCCATTAAAAAATTCGACTGATGTACTACCCTCATCATCAACAGTAAGGTTAGCGTCCCAATGCACGAGCGACCGGAAATCAGGCCTTCGGTTCGTTAAGGAATCAGTACTGCTGTATTTTGGGGAGTAAAATTCTTTTACTGGAGAAATCACCTGCATTGAAGTATCAAGTGTTCCCGGCGCCGGTTTTTCTGATCCCAATATCCCAACTCCATCCTTGGTATATACGGAGATAATATGCCCCATATAAGGCGCATCTAAAGGATTGGTTTCAGGGAAAACCCTTAAGTATTGCTTTTTAAAAAATTTAGCGTGCTTTATTAATTCAACCTGCTCAACAATCCCCGGAGGCATATATGGTACCAATTCATATTGATCTTTTTCAAGCAATTCCCCATCTATTGCCAATAAGGTGGGTTCGTCTTTTCCTCCGATTATATGTGCCAACATAAACCCGTCAGGAAACTGTTCAACCCATACTTGATCTGAATAATTGAACATTAAAATACTATATAGACCATAAGACCATTTTTCTTCTTTTTCTCGAAGGATGGCTCCGGGAATAATTACATCCGGAAGCCCAAAACTTTTATGAGCTGCTTCCATTTCCGGAGACAAGAGATAATCTTCCACAACTACCTCCTCTAAATCGTTGAAACCATTAAGCATATCAAATCTTTGCTCAGCTTGAACCCTCTTTTTCCCTAACCGAACAACCTGATTAATCGAATGTTCCTCTTCTTTAGATAAGGAATAATTCTTTAAAAAAATTTTTGGCGTTTTAGCTGAATCTAAAGAGAAGGAGAAATTTCTATTCCTACCATTCTTCCCCATGGCTTTAAGCAATATTCTTATTCGCTTCCCATAAGCATCATCCATTTGAAAAAAGAAATTTCCAAGACTATCCGCGGTTTGGGAATATATGGTTGTTTCATTTCCAAAAGTGGCCAATGTCAAGTCCACATTGGAAGCTCCGTTTTTTTTACCTAATAGCGGTGGCATTACTACTCCCTTTAGACTTAGCCCTTGCTCCGGAATAAGGGCCACATTTTTTTTCCGTTGAACAGGGTATTTATAACTGCGCCATCCCTGGGTCAACATAAGCGCATCAAGGTCCTCAAGCCTATCTGAATTTTCTTCATTAAAATAATAACCTGGGTTTTCAATTTCCCCTTTTAATTCGGAACTCAGCAAAAAATAGGACAGAATATTCTCCGACTTTAACTTCCCAGCCTCACCATTAAAAACCATAATGGAAATATTGCTAGCCTCAGCAGCGGAATTATTTCCCGATATTTTAATATTTACATTGGTTGGTTCCCGCTGTTTGTAACTTTCTTGATCAAAATTCGAACTGACAATGAGTTTCTGTTCATGGTTGACATTATAAAACAAGCGTTCAACTATTGGTTGCCGATCGTGGTTTTCTACCTTAAAAGCAATAATACCCTCCGGCAACTGATGATCGGGTAAGCTTACTACAAGCTGTTTATTTTTCAATTTCCCGGCAATCAAGAAGTAATCTACCCCCCTACAACTAGCCTTTATGTACACACTATCTGTTAAGGAATTGGAGGTAAGTGCTAAACGAATTTTTTTATTATTTTTAAAGACGTTCAAAACTGCACCCTGAGCCATCACCCTTGGTAAAGAATATACCGCAAATGGTTCTTTAGCATTAGGTAGAAACACCTTAGCTTGGTACATGCTGAGACTATCCGCTTGAAGAAAAAAAACACCCATTCCGAGTGCATTGCTTTTAAAGTTAGTGACTTTTTTACCTTGCCTATCCACTACTACTCCTTCTACTTTAATTCCTTTCCCGTCCGGCCCAATTGCCTTCACGGCCACCCTACTACTGAGCCCATGAACCAATTGCCCACTTTCAGGAAAGAACTGCAGGTCTGGCAACTGATCATTTAAGAAAACCGTAGTGCTGTACTGTAGATTTTCGCCAATATCCATTGAGACAGAAACCCGAGATTGTTTTTTTGTAAGATCATAGTTTAAAGGATAATCCCCGTCTTTGTTCTTCTTCACAGAAATGGTATCTTGACCTTTGCCCCAATCCAGATAAACCTTGATCCTCCTGTCAGGGTTTTCTTCAGTCTCTTTAAACTTTAATAGTCCCTTTAATTTTAAAAACCCATTGTCTTCCGCAATTGTGAGATTATCTTCAGGATGCTTATTAGGATTCCCATTCACCGAAACCATGTTAACGTAGGAACTAAACATGAAATTTTCAGAAAAATTTGCATTCCATTTCGTATAAGCACGAATCAAATAACGACCAGCAGGGTAACTGTCTCCCAGCTCTAGGGCACCTTCCCCAATACCCTGTTTCAATTTCACCAACTTATGCAAAAGTATTTCTCCATTCATCCCTATTAAATCAACATACAGCAAACCACTAAGGCCTGATGGAACATTGCTTTTAGCATCTAAAACGATGGCTTTGAACCAAATGGGTTGGCCGGAAGCAAATACTTTTGACGAAAGCTGTAAATATATTTTTTCAGGGTTAGGTACTTTAGGAGGCTGTTCCTCCTGAGAATAAACAGCACAGTGGAGTGAAAGAAAAAAAACGAATAAAATTAATCCTATATGCTTATTAATAAACAGGCTAATGGGGCTTCCGGAAAAGCCTAAAGACCTATTTAACGAATTAAAAAATGAGGTTGTGGCCAAAACTTTACCTGTTTTTGAGTTATCGATTCCCTAGTATAAAGCATAACTGGTACACTATAAGTTATAATGTTAAAAATCTACTCAAATTAACTCGGTTTTCAAAATTCTATAAAAAAGAAGGAATCAACATTATTCCCTTAAGCGTTTAAACTTTCCTGTTAGACAATTCCCCTACATCAATTCGCTTCTTGATCATTCCCTGCCAAGGCTACTTTCAATTCAAAATAGGAATACTTTTCCCCAAAATGATCCTTCAGCTTTTTTAAGCCTTGACCGTCTAGTTTTTTGGCAGCTCCCCGTATATCTTCACAACTTTTTTCATCCAAAAAAGTGGCTTTTTTAATTTTATCTTCTTCAATTAACTGAACGATATGGCCTTCAATGGTGGTTTTGGCAAGGGATCTAAATTGTGCAATTTGAAAAATTGTCTTTCCTTGCTGGTACAACTCGAATGTCTCTTGCACAGATCCTGATGGGGCTCTTTTTAACTTTCGCTTGGGTGCCCCGACACTTTGGCCGGGTTTTATATCATGCTCATCAATGTGGGCATTGATCTCTTTGAGAAAGGTCTTCCCATATTTCTCTAATTTTAACTGTCCTATTCCTCCAATTCTAATTAATTCTTTTTCACTTCTTGGGTAACGCTGAGACATCTCAACTAGAGTTGCGTCAGAAAAAACAATGTAGGGAGGCACATTCTGTTGATCTGCCAAAACTTTGCGTACGTTTTTTAGTCTTTCAAACAAAGCTTCATCTTTTTTATTGCTTGGCTCTCGGAGGTTAAATACTTCCTCTTCCATGGCCAAGAGAAATTTTTCCTTGCGCTTCAATTTTTCCCAAGCCAAGTCACTGAGCTTTAAAATAGGCCTTTGAGGATCTTCTTGCAAAAGGTATCCCTCTGCAATTAACTGAAAACCTAATCTTTTCCAGAAATCATCACTTCTATCTTTTCCGATTCCATAAACGGATAATTCTTTTTGAGCGTTGGTGACTTTAGCAGATTGAGACCCTCTTAATACCAAAATAACATGACCCAACCCAAACTGTTGCCCCAAACGGACCACTGCAGAAAGTAGCATCTGAGAAAAAATAGTCATATCTGACTTATTATTTTTTTGAAAACAAACATCACAATTGCCACAATCCTGAGAATATTTTTCACCAAAATATCCAAGCAAATACTTTCTCCTACAGGATTTCGTTTGGCAAAACGCAACCATGGTGTCCATTTTTGCTTTCATGTGCCGGACATACTCCTCATTATCGGCACTTTCTATCATTCTCTTTAGGGTGATACTGTCTCCCAGACTATAAAACAGCAAGGCCTCTCCAGGTAGACCATCTCTACCTGCACGCCCGGTTTCTTGATAGTAGCTTTCAATATTTTGTGGCATATTGGTGTGCACTACAAAACGGACATTGGACTTGTCAATCCCCATCCCAAAAGCGATTGTAGCGACAATTATCTTCACCTCATCCTTAATAAATTTCTCCTGATTTTCTTGTCTATTTTCTTTACTGAGACCGGCATGGTAGGGCAAAGCAGAAAAACCATTGGCATTGAGCTTGGCTGCAGTGTTTTCCACAGATTTTCTGGAAAGACAATAGACTATTCCCGAATCATTGGGCCGGTGCTGTAGAAAATCTACCAATTTACCAAAACCATCAGATCTTAAGGTCACCCTGTAAGTAATGTTTGGCCTATCAAAAGACGAGATAAACCACTCCGGTTTGTTCAGGTGAAGTCTGGCTGCAATATCTTTACGGGTTTGCTTATCTGCCGTAGCCGTTAATGCCAAAAATGGGGTATCCGGAAAAGCCTTTCTCAAGGCACCCAATTTTAAATATTCCGGTCTAAAATCATGGCCCCATTGGGAAACACAATGCGCTTCATCAACAGCTACCAGAGAAAGGTTCATTTCTTTGAGGGCATTTACTAAGGGGTGGGTACCGGAAAACAATCGTTCAGGAGCAACATACAGTAACTTGATTCCTCCTTTCATGACCTGATCAGAAACATACCTTTGCTCACTAATATCCATGGTAGAGTTTAAAAATGCAGCCGGAATACCTATTTCATTCAGTGCGTCTACTTGATCCTTCATCAGGGCAATGAGTGGTGAAATAACCAAGGTAAGCCCTGGCAACACCATGGCAGGGACTTGATAGCAAACCGATTTACCCGCTCCGGTAGGCATTAATGCTATACAGTCTTTTTTCTCTATTACTTGGCGAATGACAGACTCCTGTTGCCCCCTAAATGAATCATATCCATAAAATTTTTTAAGTACATCTATTGGTTGCATGATGGAGGAATTTGCGCAAGTTGTAAAGAGAAAGATAAATTTAATACAATTAGGCGTCCTTTTCAACTTCCTCTCCATGCATTCAATGACAAGCCTTCATGCACTTTACAATGTTTTATTTATAATGCTTTAGGACTCATGTCAATAGACCTCACTACCTAAGACTTAGCTACAATTAAACAAGCCTAACATTTCATCAGCTTGAACATGAAACTTTAATCTCCAAATTATACTGATCCACCATTTATATACAAAAGGGAGCCTCCTGATTTAGAAAGCTCCCTTTGACTGATAAAAAATATAAATACAACCTAACAAAAATCGGGTGACAAACTATATCTTCATTATCTTCATTCGGTAAGCTTCTCCTTCATAAATCACTTCTAATACACCCATCCCTTTGCTTGCATTGTTTACTACTGTCAATAACCATTGATCTAACTCCATTCCCACTTCACCTTCAAAACTGGCAACTGAAGAGGTTTGTAAAAACCTTACATTTACAGGACCTGAAATTTTACCTGAAGCCAATTTAATATTCAAAGAAGACCCATCAGTAGGGTTGGGATAAGCTGTCAATAAGATAGGTTCTTCACCGGCTTCTTCACCTGAGGCTTTTATTGAAACTACATCACTAATCATTTGATTTCCATCAAAATCAATTTGTCTGATTCTATAATAGACCAAACCGGATATCTCACTTAATTCAGGATCTTCAAAAGTATATTTACTTATTGAGTTGGTCCATCCGGAACCGTTAATAGCAGCGATTTTTTCAAAATTCCCAATACCATTGATGGAACGTTCTACCTCAAAATGGCTATTCCCATCTTCTGAGGTGGTTTCCCACACCAATTTTGAAATATTGTTATTCGTCACTACTACATCAAAAGACTTCCAAACCACAGGTAGTGCAAAACAACCCATTCCGTAAAAGGAATTTCCACTTAAATTCACATGACTTGTATTTTCTTTAGTAGAGTTAGGGTAATCGCAAATAAACATGGCTCCATCATCTTTAGCCACCACTGTTGCTCCATTGGTAGCTGTAAATGTACTTCCCAACATTAGTTCACTGCTATTGTTTAGGTAAATCCTACCATTTGTCATGATGACCTCTTCATGGACAGTTCCCCTAGCATTGTCATTTAACTCAATATCAGCTCCCCCGCTAGTAAAATATTTCGATTCAAAAGAAAATTCTGCGTTGTCCTTCAAGGTCATGGATCCCCCTTGCCCCATTTCCACATCTCCTACCAACCTAATATTTGCATTGTCTTCTAAATTAATCGATCCACTACTCCCTGTTGAAGAAGTACCTCCTACCATTAACGTACTACTATTGAACATATTCAATTCTCCATTTCCGATCAGCATATTTCCTGAGACCGAAACCTCACCTGAAAAATCTTTAGAGCCAATGTTGATTTCGCCACCGGATGAATAATTAAGTTCATCCGTTTGAAATTGACCAAACACATTTAATGTACTTTTACTTCTGACATGCGTTTCTTCATTGACCACCAACATGGCCCCTTCTTCAATGGTAATTACCGGTTTATTGTCTCCTATTTCAAAATTGTTAATGGTCAATTTTGCATTATTTGGAACTATAATTTCAACCCCTCTATCAATATCAAATGTTCCATTAACTACCAATTCAGCTCCTTCAGCAAGGATAATTTCGGGTTCTGAGCCTCCCCCATTGATGGTAACATTATCTTCGAAAATTAATTTTCCGTTGGGACCAATTTCTAGGCTGGTAAAAACACCACTTCCAAAACCTGAAATATTGCCGCTATAGGTAACTTCATGATTGATCACAACGGTTACTTTACAACCCCAGCTCTTGGACACCGGAGGTTGCCCATCACTCACATTACTCCATTTTGAGCAGTTTGAAGAACTTTCCCAAGTATTATCTGCTTTCCATTCTCCATCTTTCACACTAACAAAGTCCTGTGAATAGGTATTTCCTGTCACCAAACCAAAAACGACGGTAAGGATAAATAAAGAAACTGTTTTAAGAAGCTGAGTAGAATTAAAAAAAACTTTCATAGCTGTTTGTTTTTATAACAGTATAAAAGTACTCAGGACTATTACCATTTAGTGACTTATTCGATAAACGCGATATATTCGGAGTTAAATGAAGCTAAACTGAAGATAAAAAAAATATAAAAATCAAAAAATCAACTCCGAAACACGAATATTTAGATATGAAAAACAAAAAAACCCGTATAAAACGGGTTTTTTGCAAGTGGCTAAACAGCCTCATATCTATTGAATTATAGGTCTAATTCCCTACTTAACTATTCATGCTTATCAAAAACTCAGCGTTATCTCTAGTACCTTTCATTCTTTGAAGTAAAAACTCCATGGCCTCCTGAGAAGTCATATCAGACATGATCTTACGTAGAATCCACACACGTTGCATTTCCTCTTTGTCCATCAATAAATCTTCTCTTCTGGTACCGGAACCAGGCACATCTATGGCAGGATAAATTCTTCTGTTTGAAAGCTTCCTATCCAAGGATAGCTCCATATTACCCGTTCCTTTAAATTCCTCAAAAATCACTTCATCCATTTTAGACCCTGTCTCCACAAGTGCTGTAGCGATTATGGTAAGTGATCCTCCATTTTCCACATTTCTGGCAGCACCAAAGAAACGTTTTGGTTTATGCAAGGCGTTGGCATCCACTCCACCGGACAAAATCTTGCCTGAGGAAGGTACTACCGTATTGTGTGCCCTGGCTAGCCTTGTAATAGAATCCAAGAGTATGACTACATCATGCCCACACTCTACCATTCTTTTGGCTTTTTCCAAGACCAAAGCAGCCACTTTTACATGTCTTTCGGCTTGTTCATCAAAAGTAGAAGAAATCACCTCAGCTTTTACAGATCGTGCCATATCTGTCACCTCTTCAGGTCTCTCGTCAATCAAAAGAATCATCAAATGAACTTCAGGATGGTTTTCAGCAATGGCATTGGCAATCCTTTGCAATAGCACTGTTTTACCTGTTTTAGGCTGCGCCACAATCATCCCTCTTTGACCTTTTCCAATTGGTGCAAAAAGATCGACTATCCTTGTAGATAAATTGTCGTGTGTAGTGGTTAGGCTCAAACGCTCCTCCGGAAACAAAGGGGTGAGGTATTCAAAAGGAATCCTATCTCGTATTTCATCAGTAGTCTTTCCATTGACAGTTCCTACCTTCAACAATGCAAAGTATTTTTCTCCTTCTTTTGGAGGCCTGATTTGACCCTGAATATTATCTCCAGTTTTAAGACCAAAAAGTTTTATTTGAGAAGGAGATACATAAATATCATCCGGTGATGCGAGGTAATTGTAATCCAAAGAACGTAGAAAACCATATCCATCAGACATTATTTCAAGTACTCCGGAATTTTCTATAATCCCATCAAAATCTTTAATGGTTACAGAGGGCTTTCTTTTAGGGTTATAAGGTTTTTCTGGAGTTGTTTGCTCTTCAGATACCTCTTTTGATGGCTTTCTTTTAGTAAATTCCTGCTCGTTGGATGCAGGAGATGTAGCCTCTTGGTTGGTTTTGGTATCTTCTATATCAACTACCGCCCTTCTCCTAGGCCTAAAGCTTCTGCCTTTATTGTCTTCTCCTTTAACTGGCTCGTTGGATTTTTTATTGTTGGATTTATCCTTTGCCGGTTTTTCGTTGCTTTCCTGTTTTTTTGCTTCAGGCTTGGCAACTCTTTCTTCAACTTTAGGAGACCTCTCTTCAGATTTCACAGGCCTTTCCTTAGGTTTTGGAGCTCTGGAAGGTTTTGTGCTTTTGTCCGAATCTTCAGTATTTTCTTTCTGAATCTTGGTTACATTTTGCCTCTTAAACTTTGGCTTCTCCTCACTTACTGGTTTGCTAGCCTTTTTATTGGTATCTGCTTCAGTTGTATCTTTTTTTACCTCCTCTTCTACTTTGGAAGGTTTTTTTCTTGGAAGAGATTTCTCTGGAGTAATAGCTTGTTGATCCAAGATGGCATAAACCAGATCTTCTTTTTTCAAAGATTTAAAGTTTTTTACCCCCAACTCCTCGGCGATCTCCTTTAATTCAGACAGTAGCCTGATTCTTAATTCTTCTATGTTATACATAAAAAACGCGTGAATGTAATTCTAAGACTGTGTAAATGATAAAATGGTATGTATCTTGATAAGTATAAAAAGGAATACAGACAATTCTGAAACTGCCAGGGTGGCAATCTTCTGCTTTTCGATCCTACAATATTACATCAATCACTAGTAATACGCAAATTTTTATGTAATTGTTATTAAATTAGTGAAAACCAAGCACCTCCGCATTAAGAAATATTTTACTGGCTTTCTGTTTTACTAATTCTTATTTTTATTGTTCCAATCATTTGCATGACTATGTCAGAAAGTAAACTTCATCCTTTACAAATTTTTGCCTACTCTTTAATTTCTATTGCCCTCTTTTTATATCTGATGAATATTGGTGCGTTTATATTGGTTCCTTTGGTCTGGGGTGTATTTTTTGCTTTCGCTTTATACCCTGTCAGCAAATGGCTTGAATCGCATTTATTACCAAGGTCATTTTCAATCGCCATAAGCATTGTAATTGTGACAGCCATTGGAGCGGCGGTTATTTATATTTTAGTAAATCAAATGGTGCTTTTACTATCTGATATCCCTGAAATGAATACTTTGTTACAGGAGAAGATGGATAAATATTGGGCTGAATTGCAAACCACTTTCGGAATTGACAATTACCTTATTAGGGAAAAGTTGCAATCCATTGAATGGTTTGCCGATGGCAATTTTAATGAAACCCTATTCAATACAGGTAGGTCCATCACTTTAATCGGAATCATCCCCCTTTATATTTTCTTATTGCTGTATTACCGAGATTTTTTTGTGGCTTTTTTGTTGAAAGTATCCTCAAAAAGAAATGAAGCTATTTTAAAATGGGTTGCAGATGCAGGTAAGGTGATTCATGCTTACTTAATTGGAATGGTAAAAGTGACCTTTTTTGTTGCCTTACTTTCAGGTATTTATTTTTATTTCTTTGGTATAAAATACTATTTACTTTTCGCTCTATTTATAGCCATTCTTAACTTAATACCCTATATAGGGGTGGCCATCAGCTCAATATTAGTAATTTTTTATGTCTTCCTGACTTCTGACACAATATTTGCCCCCGCTCTCACCTTGGCTGTACTTTGGGGCATACAACTTATTGAAAATAATTTAATCACACCATTGGTAGTAGGAGCGAAGGTTAAAGTAAATGTTTTGGCCGTTTTATTAGCAGTTCTGATTGGTGGGTCAGTTTGGGGAATTTCAGGCATGGTCTTATTTATTCCCATGGTAGGGGTGCTAAAAATCACATTTGATAGTATCCCTTCCCTTCAACCCTATGGCTATTTATTGGGTGATGATTTTCCGCAAGTTGATAAAGGCCCATCTATCTTTCAATACCTAAAACACAAATGGGCTAAAAAATAATTAGGCAACAGATTCAGATTTAACCTTTAAAGTCAGAATGCCTAGGCAGAAATACGCATCCAAACCATTTCTCCAAATTAAGGGGGATACTGCAGCAAAACCTTCAAAGGTATAGCTGCCAGCAACACCTCAAAATAAAGCCTATTTTTTTGAATAAGTTTACAAGAAGAATATAGAAGTTTTTTAGAGAGGATTTAAATTGCCTTATCCCGCTTAGAAATCAACCCATACTTCAATAAATAAAACAAGCCTCTAAGCCTTGGCCTTACCATACCTGGCAAACTAACAACCATTGATGCAAAAAACCTTCTACGCCTCAAATAACTTTTCGGCATACTAAATTGCCTCCGTTGACGAGATGAAACTGCACTCATATGTTAATGATTTAGAAGTTAAAAATAGACGCCAGAAGATTTTCTCCCAACTCAGTCGTATCACCAACCTATTAATAAAGAATAGGTTATTCTAATCTTTGAGTGGATTTCTACTTTTTATTTCTGATTTTCTTCCAATTACCACACTTCCCGTAAACATGAGACAGGCTTATTTTATTGATTTTAAAACCCTTTGCAACTTCTTAAAATCTGCCCCTATAATTAATTGTTTACCATTTAGGTCAAGGACAGGGATGGAAACATTGCCTCGAATTTTATGTTTTTTTAATTTATTAATCATCTCCAATTCTTTTTCCCGGTTTACATCTAGATCATAGAAAGTATATTGCATTCCAGCACTGTCTAAGTCATTCTTGAGTTGAATACAATGATTGCATTTTTCACTTCCGTAAATGATTATTTTATTCCCCGCCTGATGCTTGCATCCAAGGCTAATTACAATTACTATAATTAAAAAAAGATTTTTCATATATTACTTTCTGAAGTATTTAAACGTATAGCCAATACACCTGCCACCATAAATGAACCTCCAGCAAAAAGGATCGCATTAACAGGGTTGTCATTTAGCAAATTATGAATAATAGGACCAAAGGTTATGGTTTGAATAAACATAGGCACCACTATCATCATGTTAACAATCCCCATGTATACTCCTCGCCTTTCATTTGGAATAACTTTGGAGACAATGGAATAAGGGACGCCCATTATGGTTGCCCATCCGATCCCCAATAAAATCATGGGAAGAAGCAATAGAATTTCATCCTGAATAAAAGGAAGTACTAACATTGCAATACCTGTTAAAAAAAGACTAGACACATATACCAACTTATTACCGAACTTGGCAGCAAGTGGTACTAGAGCCAATGCAACAATCATGGTAACCAAATTATAAGTCCCGTTCATTAAGCCTGTTTGGGATAATGCCTGTTCAGACAAACGTTGTATGCCTTCAGCAAATTCTAAATCAGCCGGACTTACCACCGAGCCACTCATGCACAGCGCTTTGATCGTCTCAAATTTTAACATATCATTATTGCTAATTCCATATATAGAGGTTCTCAACATCGGTGTAATGAATTGCCAGTAAATAAATAAGGCATACCATTGAAATAAATAGACTACAGATAAGGTTTTTAACAATTTGGGCATATCGGCTATTGCCCCAATAATCTCTAAAATAGGAGCAGTTGCTTTTTTTATAAAAGGTATGTCATTGTTGCGTTTCAATATATCCAGCTCTTTTTCAGAGGGCGGGATTTCAGGGGTCTTGATTACTGACCAAATAATGGTACCCATTGAAGCAACTGCCCCTAGAAAGAAAGAATAATAAACCCAAGTTGGAATTCCTGAAACCATAGCGGAGGTAGGGTCACAAATTTCTGAAGCTATATCATGGTGAGAAAACCAGTCCTGAAACAGAAATATGGAAAAGTTGGCGACAGTAATTCCTGCCCCTACGAAAAGGCTTTGCATCTGAAAACCATAAGTCAGTTGCTCCTCAGGTAACTTATCCGCCACTAGCGCCCTGTAAGGTTCCATTGCAGTATTGTTTCCCACATCAAGTATCCAAAGTAAGCCTACGGCAAACCAAAGTTCTGAACTGTAGGGGAAAGCAAACAAACTAAGGCTTGCTATAATCGCACCTATCATAAAAAAAGGCTTTCTTCTCCCCCAACCTGGCACCCAGGTTTTGTCAGAAATGGCCCCTATTATAGGTTGGATGATCAGTCCCGTTACAGGACCTGCCAAATTCAATAATGGAAGTTGAGCATGGTCTGCTCCTAAAAATGAAAAAATAGGGTTAACAGCAGTTTGTTGAAGTCCGAAGCTAAACTGGATTCCGAAAAAACCCAGATTCATGTTCCAAATCTGCCAAAACGATAGTTTGAATTTATTGGTCATTGGTTTTTCTAGAATAGTTGAAGCATGGAATTTCCCGTACTATCTGAATAACTTATTCTTAAAATATTCTCCTCAAAATCAACATTAAGTGTTGATTTAAACTCATCCTTGACCCATGTTAGAATAAGTGCATCGGAATCACTTTTTTCAATAATAAAATCGCCTTCAAATGAAGGATGATTGTTCCTGAACTTCATTAGCTTTATCAGGGATTTAACTACATCCCTTTCCAAAGCCATCCTTATTTCCTCATTTTCATAATAGTGCCTATTAATATCACGCCCTACCTTAGTTTTTCTGAGCAGCTCCATGTCATTTTCTCCGGCAAGAAATCCCACATAATACACCTGAGGGATACCTGGGCAGAAAAATTGAATAGCCCTAGCTATCAGATAATCCTGATCATTTTTACCAAGGGCATCATAAAAGGAACAATTGACCTGATAAAGATCAAGGTTAGATGCTGCTTCTCCAGTTGCTTCAAGGCTCTGCCCATTGGCATTTTTATGAATACTCTGAACTAAAAGGTCCACATCTTCATCAGTTAGTAAACCTGGGTTACCATTACTCCCTGTAACATCTATCACTCCTATACCATCATGTGTATCCAATACTGTCACACAATTCCTCGGACTTATTTCCAGCCAGTTCTTTAACTCCGTAAATCTTCTACTTCTTATACTATGAAGCACCAAAGGGGGCAAGGCAAAATCATAGACAAAGTCAACTTTCTGTGCAATCTTAATCTGTTCTCGATAATAAGAATGAATTTCAACCAATACTTCCATTCCTAAACGCTTTGCTTTCCCTGCAAATTTATCG
The DNA here is from genome assembly GCF_030546805.1 of Cyclobacterium sp. 1_MG-2023. Classification (GTDB taxonomy): domain Bacteria; phylum Bacteroidota; class Bacteroidia; order Cytophagales; family Cyclobacteriaceae; genus Cyclobacterium. Next base: position 341,436 of record NZ_JAUOPC010000005.1, read on the forward strand.
AGAAACTTATAGGTTTCTGGAAGCATGAAACAAGAAGTACCTGCCTTCTTAATTGCATATCCAGCTGCATCCAATCTAATCATCTTAATGCCTGCCTGACTAAATTTTTCAAGTATGGAATTCAGGTAGGCCTCACCCAATGGATGCAAAACATCTATATCCAACTGGTTACTTGTAAAAGTAGTCCATAAATTTATTGATTCCCCATTTGCAATTGTTTTTTTCGTAAATGGTATACTGGGTCTGGGCCTGTAAATAGCCTCAATATCCTCTACCGAAGCCCCCTCAGAGAATACTTTTTCTTTGGTCAGGAATAAATCAAAAAATGGGGAATCAACACCTTTTTCTTCCACATCCTTAAACTCCTTTGATTGAGCAGAAACGTGGTTTACTATAATGTCTGCCAATATACCAAAATCTGTACTCATTTTGGAAACATCCGTCCATGAACCAATCCTCTCGTCTACCCTTGTATGATCAATTGGGTCATACCCGGCATCTACACCGTCAATAGGAAAATAAAAAGGCAATAAATGAATCCCTCCAAATGCATCTTTAAATTCGTTCTTAATTAATTTATGGATTCCTTTTAATCCATTGTCTCCAAGCCTATTGGCATAGGTTATTAGTTGTATCTGGTTTTTCACGATCTAATTCATTAAATTGAAAAGGGCAGTCATTTCTGACCACCCCCCCAATCATATGCCTAAAATTTAAACTTAAGTGTAACAGAGGTTGTACGACCATTGATAGATCTAGCCCTTATCACATTTGTAGCTCCGTTTGTAATGGAACCTTCCTCTGACTCTGTCAATCCAAATGCATTAAACAAGTTATTGGAGTTAACACCAATCGAAAGCCCCTCTACTATATCATAGTAAGCAAAAGCATTCACTTGAGTATATCCCGGCATTACCAAATCGTTATTATCCTGAGCATACATATCGGTAGTACCTATAAGGTTAAACCCTACAGTACCCTTTTTAAAATTATAAGATGGCGTTAGGTAATAAATAAAATCTGCCTGCCTCCTTGGAGTATTCCCCTCTATTTCAGGATTTAATTTATCTTTTGAGATTTCAGCCTTTGTCCAAGTAACACTTCCTCTCACATCAAATTTCCCAAATCTTGCTGCTGTTTCAAGTTCTAGTCCTAAGGCTGTATACTCTCTGTCAAAGAACTGTTGAGTAGTTGCTTCAAAATTTTGTTCCTCGAGATTTGAATAAAAGGCTGTTCCGAAAACACCTATTTTAGGTGATTTATATTTAAAACCAGCTTCCATTTGCGTAACCATATCAGAATTTAATCCACCTACAGCAGATCCGTCAGCAGCTATTCCCGGGCCAAATAATAACCTATCAGCATTAGCCCTACCACCACGGCTATATCTTGCAAAAGTTGCCTGACTATCTGAGATTTTGTAATTCAAACCCAAAGAGTAAGAAAGGTAACTCCAATCGTAATTAATTGGGTTTGCATTTGCATTATCCACGGAGGATACACTTTGCTCAGGCACTGAAATCATCCCATCTCGATTCATATCTATAGCAGATTGTACAGCGCCTGCATAAGTACCAAAAGCGCTACCATAATCATACCTCAAACCCGCATCAAGAGATAGCTCCCCGAATTCAAAACTGGTATTTATGTAAGGTGCATTCACGTCATAAACTGCATCATAATTTCTAGTACAGCAATTATCCCAGAAAGGAACCCCATAAGCGGTAAGTCCATTTTCAGTATAAGTAGTATTACCATCTGCACTCGAAACGTTTAGTAAAGCTGCATTGGTGGAGTTAACTTCCATCAGGTAAGAATTCCACAACCAAGACATATTGATATGTTGGATACCTTTATAAAAACCAAAAGTAAAATTGACATTGTCCATTTCCTTTGACAGTTGTAAGTCATTGGAAAAGTTATTGAAATTATTGAAGTCCACATCAAAAAGGTGTATTCTCATAGCCAGTCCATTGCCATTTAATGCGGATGGATTACTTATTATATTTCCTGCATTTGGACCATTAGCATAACTTAAGACCGAATTATCACCTCCAATTGAGTTAGCCATCGACTGGGCATCAGTCACTTCTGAAGGAAAAGGGGACACAAAACGTCCTGTATTAAATTGCTGTCTGAATTTATTGACGATAGACCAATCATTGCCTAGGAAAAAGTTAAACTCACCTCCAATTGCAGTAGATATAGGATTCATCCCTTCCTGAAGACTACTCCTTCTCAAGTTCCCATCTGCTCCCATACTCAAATTAGTCATTAAATAAGGTGAATGAGGAGTTCCGGTAAGCGCGTTGAAATTATTAACATTCCCTAATACAGGAGAACTATTTGACCCTGTCACTTGCACTGGCATAGGAAGGTAACCAATAGACCTGTCGTTGAGATGCTTAAAATACAGTCTAACAAAACCTTTATCAAATTTCTTAGTAAAATTAGCTTTGATTTGCCCACCAGAATTTGCATTGTAGCCTGCATCCCTAGGGCCTTCTCCTTGTCTCCAAAACCCGCCTATGTGAAAGTTCATATCTTCTCCAATAGGAGCACCATATTCGAAGTCAGTCCTGAATGTATTGTAATCCAGCCCAGCTGTGGTTGCAACTGAACCACCTTCAACTTTACCTGATTTGCTTATAAAATTGATAACACCCGCAGGAGAATTACTTGCAAGTACTGATGCCGATCCTCCCCTTAGCGCCTCTATTCTGTCAATCGTATTATCGGCTCTTAAGAATATATCGGCGTTACCAAATGAAATATCACCAAACTGCATCACTGGAAGTCCATCTTCATGTAATTGTAAGAATTTAGCACCTCCTGTGGCGATAGGTATTCCTCGGACAGTAATATTTGCATTGCCTTCTCCACCTGTTGCCTCTGTTTTCACTCCAGGTAGATTTCTGAAAATTTCTGCAGTGGATCTTGGTGCTGCCTGATTAAATTGGTCTGTCCTTATAGAACTCACAGAAATACTTGATTCAATGGCGGTTTTAGGATCTGTATTTCCTGTTACTATGACTACATCCAAACCAACAAGGTCCGCACTCATCTGGAAATCTCTGGAAATATCACCTTGTCCTAAAACTACAGGTTCCTCAATAGTTGAAAACCCTAAAAAAGAAACCTTCAAGATATGCTCCCCTTCTAAATTTGTTTCCAAATTAAATTTCCCATCAAAGTCTGAAATTGCTCCAAGAGAAGTGCCTTCCAAACTTACAAGGGCGCCAATAATAGCTTCCCCGGTTTGCTGATCTGTAATGGTTCCAGATAGCTTGGTTGATATCTGAGCAAAGGCATTAAAATCATTTATAAAAAAAATTAATGCTCCTATGGCGATGATAAATGTTCTTTTAATATTATTTTGAATAATTGTCATGATTGGGTCATTATTTAAGTAATTGACTTGAATTAATTATCAAACTGATAAGTGAATAATACTCTGGCCAAATATTATTTATGCCTCAAACATGAAAAACATTCGGTTAATAGTCAATAGCAATAAAATATGTAATATTACGTAATCGATTACGTAACCGATTTCGGTTAAAAATTATTTTTAATTTATAATAATTCTAAATTAAAAACACCTAATCTGACATAAATCCTTTCAACAAATAACTCCAAAATTATGCCTAAAATACGTGTAACTTTAAAGACAATAGCCTCCAAATTAGGCATTTCTGTACCTACTGTTTCCCGAGCATTAAAAGATTATCCTGATATCAGTAAGGAGACAAAAACGGCAGTACTAAAGCTTGTAGATGAACTTCATTATATCCCCAACAACCTGGCACTCAACCTGCGCAAAAACAAATCAAATATTATAGGAGTAATCATTCCTGAAGTTGTGCACTTTTTCTTCTCCAGTGTTATTAAGGGAATAATGCAAACTGCCGAAAACCATGGATATTCAGTACTACTCACTCAATCCCAAGAACAACTAAAACTCGAAAAAAAACACGCAAAATTGCTATTTTCATCCCATGTTGATGGGTTATTGGTTTGCCTTTCGGATGAAACCAAATCTTTTGATCATTTTAAAATCTTTGAAGAGTTCAATATACCATTAGTATTGTTTGACAAAGTACTCGACACAGATACGATAAGCCATGTCATTATTAACGATAGGGAAGGTGCTTTTCAAGCCACCGAACATCTGATTCATCAGGGCTGCTCAAACATCCTTTTTCTCAAAGGACCGAAGGATCCTCTTAATACAATAGAGCGCTTTAATGGTTATAAAGATGCCTTAGAAAAATACAACATTCCTCTAGACTCTTCTAATATTAAGAGCTGTCCTCACATAACAAGACCTGAAGCCTACCATCTAGTAGAAAAAGTGATTAAAGAAGGCCAGCTTTTTGACGCAATCTTTGGTGTCAGTGACATTTTATCTATCGGTGCACTGGGTGCCTGCCAAGATAATGGGATTAAAGTCCCTGAAAAAGTTTGCATTATTGGTTTTAGTGATTCTGAAATGTGTGAAATTACAAGACCTCAATTAAGTTCAGTCTACCAACCTGGATTTGAAATTGGTGAAAAATCAACACTAAAGTTAATACAAGAAATCCAACATATCGAAAACGATGGAGAACAAAAAGCAGAACAAATCATTCTAAAGTCCTCATTGAAGATAAGGGAGTCAAGCAACAGGATCTTGAAAACATTTTGTTAGAAATGGTATCATCTATTCCTCTTTGCTCATCAGTAATTACTAATTCATATGCAATTGAACCTCACAATAAAATCTTTGAAGTAAAGCTTTATTTTAAGTTTATTTCTAAAAATTTACTAATCTAAAATTCATAATATTACTTCATCTTCAACAACAAGTCATCGAAAAAAGCCCGATCTACTGTAAACACAGTGCCATGTCTGGTACCTTCCGGAAAACTAACTTGATCCGAAACATCTGTCCAATTATTAAAATCCGGGGACATCACTGCCCCCATTTGATGCTTTCGGTATTTGTCAAAATAAACAATCCATTGACCATCCACCTGGGTCACAGTGGGGCCTTCTGCCCAATAATCACCTGTAATAGGTGGACCGGCTTTACTGTAGGGTCCGGTAAGCACATTGCTTGAAGCAATCCTGATATTTTTCTCCGCAGGTTCCCTGGTTTCATTTTTCACAAAGAGATAATACCGACCATCTTTCTTCTGAAGGGTACCATCAATCACATTAAATCCAGGTTCATAAAACAGCTTCGTTTCTGAAAAGGACTTGAAATCTTTTGTGGTTACATAGTATTGCCTATGATTATGAGCATCGTCCAGCTGAGATTGAGTCTCGGGATAAAGCCCCTTTATTGTAGTGGACCAATAAATAATGTACAAGTCCTCATCCACATCATAAAACACCTCAGGTGCCCATGTATTGCGGGCACCCAGCTCATGCGCCATTACCGGAATAAACTGCTGTTCAGACCAATTGACCAGATCTTCCGAATAAGCATACCCTATGCCCTTCTCTTTCCAACTTACTGTCCAAACCATATGGAACAAGCCATCTCCACCTCTTATAATACATGGATCCCGCATAAGTTTATCTCCACCGACAGTAGGACTAAGCAAAGAAGCCCCATTATTCAAGGCTTTATAACTATAGCCATCGGTAGAATAAGCCAGATGCAATCCATCTTCTCCATTCCCTGTGAAGTAAGAAAAAAGGTACACTTGTTCCTCTATTTCTGTTTGAGCAACTGATATAGCAGTATAAAATACCGAGAACAACAACAGCAGCGGCCCACTAAGCTTTCCAAAATTCATAACTATATATTTTACTCTAAGATAATAATCCTTAGTGCAGATTAAAAATAATTCCAATTGAACCAATATACCTCATGCCTAAATTGAAGAATTTACTCCGGCACTATTTCTCAAAAACCTCGTTTGGTTAAAACCTATCCAAATCGGCATAATAAGCCTTCCACAAGCCCAATAAATCAAGTCCTAAGTAATTGATTACAAATCCATAATATACATTAAACTCAGCAGAGAAACACGGAAAAACCTCGAGTATCTGCAATTACAAAAACCCAAACACAATACTACTTAATCAAGTATAACCAAACTATATTATGAAATATTTGATTTTTTTATGTTTTGATACAATAAAATTTCATTTATAGATTAAACAGGACAGAACAGGATAGCTATTATTAAATTATTGTATATTTTTATAAATAAATATATATTTTATATATGATTAATTTAATTCTATAATTAATTTCCAATTAAACCCAAAACACTATGAAAAGAATTTTTATTAAACCAAACAAATTCCAGATACTGGCTTTTGTTCTCTCTCTTTTCTTATCAACAGGACCTTTAATGGCTCAAGAGAGTAGGACTATTAATGGCTTGGTAAAATCTCTGGAAGACCAAGAGTTGATTCCGGGTGTATCCATCCTGGTTCAAGGAACAAATAGAGGCACTGTCACAGATATTGATGGTAAATTCAGCTTGGAAGTAAGCAATGGTGAGACCTTGGTAGCAAGCTTTATAGGTTATGAAAACAAGGAAGTAACCATTGAAGCAGGAATGATTAATATAGAAATATTACTGAATTATTCATTTGCAGACCTATCCGAGGTGGTCGTTGTGGGATATGGAACCCAAAAAAAATCGGACTTAACTGGTGCCGTAGGATCGGTTAGTAGCGAAGCACTTCAAGAACGACCTTCAGCCTCACTAACCCAAGCTTTGTCGGGGAGAATCCAAGGTGTAAATGTATCCGTTAATTCAGGAAGACCCGGAGGACGCGCCAATATCAGAATCAGAGGAAACACCTCTGTCAGTATTGCCAATGATCCACTCTACGTCATCGATGGGGTCATTATCCATGCAGCCGGCCTTGCAAATGGCAGCACCCCTATTGATTACATCAACCCCAATGACATTGCTTCAGTAGAAGTTTTAAAGGATGCCTCTGCAACAGCCATTTACGGTGCAAGGGGAGCAAATGGGGTGATTTTAGTAACCACCAAAAGAGGTAGCAACAAAGGAGGTATGATCACCTTTGACACTGATGTAAGTGTAGGAGTTTTACCAAAGAAAATCCCCTTACTAAATGCTGAGGAATTTCTTATGGTCGAAGATATTGCTTATCAAAATGCTCAAAAATACGACCCCACCGGCTGGGCAAACGGCATATATAGCGACCCAAAACTAAAACGAACAAATCCACTGTTATTTGATGCCAACGGAAACCCACTTCATGATACAGACTGGCAAGATGAATCTTTCAGAAAAGCCATCACTCAAAACCACCAATTGGGCCTTACGGGTGGCAATGAAAAAGACAGCTATGGAATTTACGTCAATCACAGGAACGAGGAAGGTTTAATGCGTGAATCCTATCTAAAAAGATATGCCGGAAGATTTGTGTTCGACAGCCAAATAAAACCCTGGTTAAAAGTAGGAGGAAGTCTCAGCTATACGGATCAAAAAGAGAGTCAAGTGGACCCATTAGGTGCCGGAGGCATTATTGCCATGCGCCAGGTACTGGAAGCCCTTCCCATTATTCCGGTTCAATACAGCGATGGAAGTTGGGCCGGAAATGAAGATTATCCGGGCATGGAAGGTGGCAACAACCCCCTTCATGTGGTCAATGACCGGGTATATATTGTCAATACCCAAACCATGTTGGGAAACATCTATGCCAATTTCAATTTGGCAGAAGGGCTTGAGCTTCGCTCCGTTTTAGCAAGTAATATTATTAATCAAAGGGTGGACTATTATGGTGGAAGAAGCCTAAACTACATCGCCAGAAATCAACGAGGAGATGCTTCGGTGATGAATGACCGTCTAAATTCTTGGCAATTTGAAAACTACCTAACCTACAATAAGGATCTTGATGAAAATCAATCTATAAATGCACTATTGGGTATTTCATGGCAACATGTGGATCGATTTAACAGTACTGCCAGGTCGCAGGACTTTCAAGACGATTATTTCATGTTCAACAATCTAGGTGCCGGGGCCAATGTTTTCCAGACCCTATCCGGTACTTCTGCCTATGGTTTGAACTCTTATTTTGGTAGGTTTAACTACAACCTGAAAGAAAAATATTTGGTAACCTTTACCGGAAGAATCGATGGATCATCCAAATTCGGGGAAGCCAATAGATATGCGGTATTCCCATCAGCTGCTTTGGCATGGAGGATCTCAGAAGAAGACTTCCTCAAAGACCATAAAACCATTTCCAATTTAAAATTAAGGGCCAGTTATGGGGTAACCGGAAATTCTGAAATATCCGCCTATCAGGCTTTGGCAGGAATGGGCAACTACACCGTCATATTCAATGATTCCAGAAGTATAGGATTGGGCGTTAACCGACTTGCTAACCCTGACCTAAGATGGGAAAAAACTTTTCAAACCGATGTGGGATTGGAACTCGGGCTGCTCAACAATAGGCTAACTTTTGAACTAGACCTGTATAGAAAACTGACAGAGGACATGCTACTAAATGCCCCTGTTCCTTCCAGCAGTGGATACAGTTTGGTCACTAGAAATATTGGTAGCATGGAAAATAAGGGAGTAGAATTTGCGCTCAATTCCGTGAACATCGTCAATAATGATTTCAAGTGGGATACGCACTTTAATATCTCTATAAACAAAAACAAAGTCTTGGAGCTCACAGGTGGAGCCGATATATTTTCAGGTTCCACAATTATCCGAGAAGGCGAGCCTGTTAGCTCATTTTTTGGCTTTGTACATCAAGGAACATGGAATACAGACGAGACTGACCTGGCTGCTCAATACCTCAAACTACCGGGAGATATTAAGTATGAAGATGTAAATGGTGATGGGGCCATTAATGACAATGACAGGGTTATTATTGGTCAGGGCATCCCAAAAGGCTTTGGGACCTTTATGAATACCTTTCAATACAAAAACCTGGAATTAATGGTAGACCTTCAATTCAATTATGGTAATAAAGTGTTGTGGCGAAGCAAACATTCTGCAGAAGACCGACAAGGAATAGCCAATAGTTTTCGAACTGTATTGAACGCTTGGACCCCTGATAATCAAAACACAAATATTGCCCAATTGAGGCCTTTAACTGCTGGGTACAACACCTTCAATGATTCAGATAGAACACAGGACGGTTCTTTCCTTCGAGGTAGAAATTTGCTCCTTGCTTATACTTTCGAGCCTACGCTAATCCAAAAGCTTAAATTAAGCAGGTTAAGGGCCTATGTTTCTGTTCAAAACTTCTTCCTAAGCACCAAATTTCAAGGGTATGACCCAGAGGTATCTACATCCGGATCACCCTTTGATCAAGGAGTAGATTTGTATGCTTACCCAAAACCTAGGGTATTTATGCTAGGATTAAATATTGCCCTATAAACAGTTTCACTTGAATATTTGAATGACATGAAAAAGAATATAAATAAAATAGGTCGTGTGATACTTATCAGTTTGCTAATGATCACTACTTGGGGATGTAATGAATTCCTCGACGAGACAGACAAATCCAATTTTACCTTAGAGAATTATTTCACGCTTCCGGAACATGCCACCAGTGTGGTCAATTCCATCTACGAAAGCCTTAGACCTGTGATGCAATCAGGTTTTGGCGGTGGACCATGGATGATGCTTGAATTTTCCACAGGCTTAGCAAATACAGAACTTGGGCAGGCACAAAACAGTTTGTTTGTAAGAAATTTGATCAACAACTCAGACAATGGTTATGGACAAACTTATTGGACAAGTTACTACAGAGGCATAGCCAATGCGAATCTAGCAATAGAAAAAATTCCGGAAATAGAGATGGACAGTGAAACCCAAAATAAACTATTGGGAGAGGCTCGTTTTCTGCGGGCATTCTATTACTTTAACTTGGTAAGGATTTTTGGAGATATCCCACTGATAACCTCGCCTATTGACTTAACCAGCCCGGAATTGTATCCGGAAGCCGCTTCTACGGCTGCTATTTATGATCAGATTGTAGCAGACCTTGAAGCTGCTGAGAACGCTGGTCTACCTTGGAGAGACACCAGCGGAAGGGTTTCACTTGGCGCAGTTAAAACCCTAATGGCAAGTGTATACCTCACCATGGCCGGCTATCCATTACAAGCAGGAGATCAATATTATCAACTGGCTGCTGAAAAAGCCAATGATGTCATGGAATCCGGCGTCTATGACTTGTTTACAGATTATGACAACCTTCACTCTGTGGAGGACAAAAACCAGGGAGAACATATTTTCATGATACAATACGCTGCTTTTACAGTTCCTTCCACTTGGCAGGTTTCAATTATTCCTTATAACCGTGGCATTTCGGCTTATAGTGCGGAGACTGGTGGAATCTTTTCCAACCAAGAGTTTGTCGACGCATTTGAAGAAGGTGACAAAAGAGCTGATGAAAAGACATTCTTCTATACAGAATACAGCCTGGAGTCAGATAGAAGCACCATCAAGGAATTGGGAGACTATTATATCTGGAAGCACTTTGATGAAGAAGCTCAACTAAACTCTACCAGTAGTGGTTTAAATTGGCCTGTTTTCCGTTTTGCTGAGGTATTACTTATCTATGCTGAAGCAATGAATGAAGTCAATGGACCAACGGACGCTACCTATGAAGCCATTAACAAAATTCGAGACAGGGCGGAATTGCCCGGACTAGAAAACCTTAGCCAGCAAGAATTTAGAGAAGCTGTATGGCGCGAAAAATGGGTAGAAATGTGCTTTGAAAACAAAACTTGGTTTGACATGGTAAGGTTACGAAAAGCCTGGAATGTAGTTTCCGGAGAATTCGAAGATTATGTTGGACATCAATTTACCTATGGCCCTACGGTAACTGAGCGGGAACTACTTTTCCCAATTCCTACGGCAGAAATCAGGAACAATGACAAACTTAGCCAAAACCAAGGATATTGAGATAACCTAGCAAGCTTAACAGATAATTAAGGAAAAGGGGTAAAAAGGATTTCGATCATCCTTTTACCCCTTTTATCCTTTTTTGCTCAGATCTATTTGAATAAATGGAGGATTGTTACAAACAATTTTATTACTTTAAACCCGAATTATACAACAGGCATTTATTTTGCATAAGAGCTATAAAAATTCAGTCAATACAATACAATTTTTGAACAGGACTTACTTAATAGGGTTCACCTCTAAAATTAACTGACTGTCTTGGTTTTCTCCACTAGAAAATAAAGGCCCTCGAATAAAACTTGAAATAACACTTACTATCAATGGATACAATACATCAATTTAAAAACAATAGTCTCAAAGTAGCAAGCCTATTTATTTTCACATTCTTGATCACTGCCGGGTTGACCTTGGCCCAGGAGGACAAATTGCTATTACAATTCGAAGGAGAAAAAGGCATCGGACAAGGCAAAAATGTGGTATTAATAAGCGGTGATGATGAGTACAGGTCTGAAGAAGGATTGCCCATGTTGGCAAAGATTCTGTCCAAGCACCATGGCTTCAATACTACTGTTTTGTTTGCCATCAATCCAGAAAACAACAATGTAGTCCCCAATTACAAAACCAACATCCCGGGAATGGAACACCTTAAGGATGCAGATTTGGTCATAATACTATTGCGCTTTCGTGAACTTCCTGATGAGCAAATGAAATATTTTGATGATTACCTAAAGTCTGGGAAACCATTGATTGCCTTGCGTACGTCGACGCATGCTTTTAACTATGGAAAGGACAGCAAAAGCACTTATGCCAAGTACCATTGGCAAAGCACTGTACCCGGATGGGAAAAAGGATTTGGTAAAAAGATATTAGGTGAAACATGGGTAGCCCACCATGGACACCATGCGGTAGAAGGCACTCGTGCACTTTTAGATGGAATTCAAGTATCGGCTAAAAACCCTTTATTAAATGGAGTAACCGACATTTGGGCAGCTTCAGACGTATATACAGTAAATGGTATTGGTGAAGATGCTGAGGTTTTGATCCATGGTGCTTCTACCTCCGGTATGAATGCTGAGGCGCCAATCAACTGGAAAAAATCATTAATGCCTGTGGTATGGACCAAATCCTATCAAATAGAAGGTGGCAAAAAAGGAAAAGTATTTGCCAGCACTCTTGGTGCATCCATTGACTTGTTAAGTGAAGACTTGCGGCGATTAATCGTTAACGCCAGCTATTGGGGACTTGATATGGAAAACAAGATACCTGAAAAAGCGAATGTGGATATTGTTGGAGATTATGCACCCACCATGTTTGGTTTTGACAATTTCCGACGCGGAATGAAAGTCACTGATTTCGAATAATTTTTAAAGCCTAAAATAATAATAGATAATGAATAAGATTGGATTTAATGTCTTAGCCTGGTCGGCTGCAGTTTCTGATGAATTAAAGCCTATTATCGAAAGACTAAAAACCATTGGCTATGACGGAGTGGAATTTTTTGTAGGAGCACCGGATGAAAAAGCCTATAAAGAAATTGGTAGTTTTACCCAAGGACTAGGATTAGAAAGCAGTACTGTATTTGTAATGGGACCTGATGAAAACCCAATAGATCCTGATGCAAAAGTAAGGGCTAAAGCCTTAGACAAAATGAAATGGACCATTGACCGTTCTCATGACTTAGGGGCAAAAATAATCTGTGGCCCTTTCCATTCTGCCTTCTCAACCTTTGCCCAAAGGTCTCCCAACGAGGATGAATACAGCAGAAGTGCTGAAGTTTTATACCAAGCAGGAGACTATGCCAAGCAGGCCGGAATTGTGCTTACACCGGAAGCACTTAATCGTTTCGAATGTTACCTGTGCAACACCATGGAGCAATTGCTGCATTTGATCACCAAGACAAATCATCCGAATGTTCGAGCCATGTTTGACACCCATCATGCCAACATCGAAGAAAAAAACCTGGGAGATGCCATCAGAAAAATAGCCCCGGTATTAAGTCATGTACATATTAGTGAAAATGACAGGGGCACACCCGGTTCGGGTCATGTTCCTTGGGATGACACTTTCGCTACTTTAGCTGAGATCAAGTTTAACGGATGGCTTACCATAGAAGGGTTTACAAGAAATGATCCTGACTTTGCCAACTCTATTGGTGTATGGAGAGATTTCTCTGAACCTTGGGAAATGGCAGAAAATGGCTACAAATTCATTAAATCCATGGGAGAAAAGCACGGGCTTTAAGTGCCGTATTAATAATTAATTTTAACAATAACCTAAATAACCAAATCAAATGTCTGAACTACCCTTTCGTTTCGGCGCAGAAGTATACACCTGGTTTATGAGTAACAATGGAGAAACTTATAAAGGCCAGCTGGGTCATATGATAGAAGTTATCTCCAAAGCAGGCTTTACAGGTATCCAACCCATATTCACTTGGATGGGGCCATTGGCTGATGCTGATGCGCTCGAAGCCAAGTTAAAAGAACAAAACATTTCACTTGCTGCCGTGGCTTTGGCATTGGATTGGAATGGCACCAAAGAAACCGATGAGGAGAAAAAAATTGCAGATGAAGCCATTAAATTACTTTCTAGGTTCCCTGATTCAGTTCTTTGCACTGTTCAAATTCCTACAGGAAGACACAATCTTACAGAGAGAAGAAAAAATCTTGTAGATATAGTCAATACCGTATCGGCTAGGGCTGCAGACAAAGGGGTTATCAGCAGCTTTCACCCCAACTCTCCCCACACTTCCATTACCAGGACAGAAGAAGACTACAAAGCGATTCTTGAATCCTTGGATTCTAAAGTTACCGGTTGGTGCCCTGATGTGGGACACATTATCAACGGAGGCATGGACCCTTTGACCAAAATGAAAGAGTATCGTTCCCTTATCAACCATGTGCATTATAAAGATTGGGACGGAAATCCTGAATTCACACTTATGGGCAATGGGAAAGTAGCCCTAACAGAGATTACACAGTGGCTTAAAGATGAGAACTTTGATGGATGGATCATTTGCGAGGATGAAGGCCAAGAAGCTTTGGAGGATCCTGATTTTGTAACCCTCCACGATGGAAAATGGATACAGGAATCTTTAATGCCAAAACTAAAATAACCTATGCCTTTCATTAAAACCAATGGGATCAATCTTTATTATGAAGAGCATGGAGAAGGAGATCCCTTACTATTGATCATGGGCATTACTGCTCCTGGGGCAGTGTGGGAAAAACACCTTAACTATTGGAAGCAATTTTTCCGATGTATCATCGTAGATAACCGTGGTGTTGGACAGTCTGACAAACCTGCAGGCCCTTATACATCCTCTCAAATGGCCGATGACTGCGCGGGCCTACTGCAACACCTTGAACTTAAAAATGTAAGGGTTGCGGGTGTATCCATGGGAAGTATCATTGCACAGGAACTTGCTTTTCGGCATCCGGTCTTAGTAAAATCAATGGTCCTTATGTGTCCTTGGGCTAGATGTGACAATACTGCTAAAGATATTTTCAAACATATGGTAGATATTAAGGCCAGATTGAAACCGGAAGAGTTTAGTCGATACATTCAATTGTTAATATTTTCTAAAGCTTCCTTTGACAATAAGGAAACCTATCAAGGAATGCTTGATGACCGAGAAAATGCTAAAAACGACAGCAACCCTCAACCTCTCATAGGCCTTGAGGGGCAAGCAGAAGCCTGTATGGAACACCATATCCTGGAACAATTGAATGAAATAAAACAACCTGTACTTGTCATAGGAGGTGAAGCAGACAAATTCACTCCACTATGGATGACCAAAGAAGTTGCTGAAGCCTTACCAAATTCAGATTTACATACCTATCCAGAAAGTGGACACGCTTTTCATTGGGAAAACCTCGAAGATTTCAACCCGAGAGTAAAACAATGGCTATTGGCACATTAATTTAAAAGCCTTGACCACTCTTTTTTTTATTGGTCAAGGCTTTTTTGGGTAGCTTAACTACGCTATTTTTTGAAAATAATGAATCTTTCATTATCTTAACATCACCCCTACGATACCCATACAAATAACCAAACACTCACCCAATGAAATTCTTCATTCCTACGGAAAAGCTTTTTAAAGCTTTTTTAGTGGCAATTTTATTGTTGCTAATTTTGAATATCCTCAGCATCTTTCTGGCTATAAATCACGATCAAAATGACACCTTGGGCTCGTTCTTAATACTGCTTTTTGATTTTAATCAGGAAGCAAACATTCCCTCTTTTTTCTCTACCCTACAATTTTTGGCCGCATCCCTCCTATTGTTAATCATTGCCCTATTTAAAAAATCAAATGGTAAAAAACATTTGGGTTGGCTAGGTATTTCGCTATTGTTCTTTCTTTTAATGTTGGATGAGGCGGTTTCCATTCATGAGTTTTTATTCACTTATCTCCAAGAGAAGTACCACAATTCGTCTTTATTTTATTATATCAGCTTGTTTGTTTTCGGATTTGTATTGGTAGGAATAGCCTTGATTTACATTCCTTTTTTCAATCATCTCAATAAAAAATTACTCATTGGCATGCTGTCATCTATGGGCATATTTCTGGTCGGTGCTATTGTTTTTGAAAGCATCGGAAACAATATTTTTGACACCTATGGTTTAAGCTTTGGTTACAGGTTGATTTATACAGTAGAAGAGACCCTTGAAATGCTTGGGCTCGCGATTTTTATCAATACATTAAATTGGTACATCGGTATCAAAATGCAAAAAATATCCATTGTGCTAACAATTTAACAATCCTCACTCCCCTACTACACCAAATAAAACAATCCCTTCAGGCTATCAAGCATTTTTGAAGCTTTTACTGGACAGTACAGGACAGTTCTGACAGATAAACTACTATCTTTAAGACATGAATCTAAGCCTAAATATCGCATTAGTATTGGCAGGATTGGCCAATGAGCCCAAGCCTATAACCTTTGAAAAGCAAATTATTGCCATGGAAACCGCTGAGTCAGCAGGCGTTTTCGATGTCGACGCAGATGGTCATTTGGATATCGTCTCCGGCAGCTACTGGTACAAGGGCCCTGAATTTACCAAAAGACAATTGATCGGTCAAATTAAAAGGGTAAGTGAATATTTTGATGATTTCTCTACCATTCCTATGGATGTAAATGGGGATGGAAAGATGGACTATGTTACCGGAGGTTGGTTTGGGAAAACCCTCTATTGGGTAGAAAACCCGGGAAGCAATAAAGAGTGGGAGGTGCATGAAATCACCAAACCCGGCAATGTTGAAACCACACGTGCCTGGGATGTAAACAATGATGGACAATTGGACATTGTTCCCAATACACCTAATCAACCCCTCGCCTATTATACTTTGATTCGTGACGCAGACGGTAAAGGAACCGGTGAATTTGAAAAGCATCCGGTGGCTGAAAAACATGGTCATGGACTTGGATTTGGTGACATTAATGGAGATGGAAGAGGAGATTTTATTGTCCCTGAAGGCTGGCTAGAAGCACCTCAAGACCTAAAAAATGGCACATGGAAACTCCATGAGACCTTTCAACTTGGAGGTGCCAGCGTACCCATTATCGTGACAGATGTAAATAAAGACGGTTTAAATGACCTTATCGTTGGCCAAGGTCATGATTACGGCTTACATTGGTATGAACAAATCAAGGACAAGGAAACCATTGGCTTTAAAAAACATGCCATTGACCCCTATCAATCCCAATACCACACCATGGAATGGGTGGACATTGACAATGACGGAGAAATGGAACTGGTTACCGGAAAACGCTACCGTGCACATAATGGCAATGACCCCGGAGGAAATGATTTTATGGGAATGTATTATTTTAAATGGAATGGTGAATCTTTCACTAAAAACGTCATAAGCTATGGCCCATTTGGAGAAGGCAAAGGTGCCGGACTTTATTTTTCCGTTGCCGACTTAAACGGCAATGGCCTAAAAGACATTGTCGTTGCCGGAAAAGATGGTTTGGTAGTATTCCACAATAAAGGAAGTCGCTAAGAACATTTATTTAGTTTAACCAGGTTGTTAATACCGGGCATTTTAAATTAACTTTTAATTAATAAGCAGCACCGATTCTTGGTTGGTGCTTTCTTTATATTTGGTTTTCATTTCGGAGAGACAATGACAAAATTATTTTTCTCCCTGGTATTTTAAACAAATAATCACTCATGAAAAAACTAATCTGCTTTTGCTGGGCCATCAGTCTCAGTTTTAGTCTACTGGCACAAAACAATGTCGTAGGATATGTCTATGAAGACAGCAATCAAAACGGGAAAAAGGAACGCCGAGAAAAAGGCATCCCAGAAGTGGCTGTCAGCAATGGAAAAGAAGTAGTCCTCACAGACAATAAAGGAAAATACACCTTACCAATAGGCTCCGATAATATTATCTTTGTTATTAAACCGAGTGGCTTTAAAGTGCCTGTTGGTGAAAATCAACTCCCTGACTTTTACTATATCCACAAACCTGAAGGATCCCCAGAACTAAAATACAAAGGAACTGAACCTACAGGCAAACTCCCAAAATCAGTAAATTTTGGTCTTCATAAAATCGAAGAGCCTAAAAATTTTACGGCCATGATTTTTGGTGACCCGCAACCTTATAATACCACAGAACTGGATCAATTTGCTAAAGGAGTAGTGGACAAAGCTAAACATGAAAGCAACATTAGTTTTGGTATTAGTCTTGGAGATTTAGCTGGAGACGATCTGGATTTACATCCTCCCTATGTGGAAATATTGAAAAGAACTAGCTGGCATTGGTACAATGTAATGGGTAACCATGACATGAACTATGATGCAATCATAGATGAGCATTCTGATGAATCTTTTGAGCGGGTATTTGGTCCCTCCACGTATTCCTTCAATCATGGAAATGCCCATTTTATTATTTTAGATGACATACTTTATCCAGACCCAAGGGATGGAAAAGGCTATTGGGGAGGTTTCACCAAAACCCAGTTGGATTTTATTGAAAATGACATGAAACATGTCTCCAAAGACAAATTGATTGTCCTGGCCTTTCATATCCCATTTCTCCACATCAATGAAAATGGTTTCAGAAACAATGACCGCCAAAGGCTTTTTGACATTCTAGAAGATTACCCAAACAGATTGGCACTTTCAGCACATACCCATTTGCAGCGACACAATTTTTATACGGAAGAAGATGGCTGGAAAGGCAGCAGTCCATTTCACGAATACAATGCAGGAACCACATCCGGTGACTGGTATTCAGGTAAAATAAATGATGATGGAGTACCAATCTCAACCATGCGCGATGGAACGCCCAAAGGATATGCCTTATTGCATATTGAAAACAATCAATATAAAATAGATTATCAGGTAATCGGGCAATCCAGAGAGCACCAAATTAAAATCTTTAACCCTAAAGTTGTGGCCAACAATAGGGGAACAGGTTCGGGAATATTTGCCAACTTCTATATGGGAGATAAAAACGACTTGGTAGAATACCGAATAGACAATGGCCCATGGAAAAAAATGAGTTGGGTGGAAGCTCCCGATCCTTCATACGCAGCATCAGTTATGGAATGGGATTTAATGGACCAATTGGAACCAGGAAGAAGACCTTCCAACCCTGTCAATGCCACACACCTTTGGAGAGGTAGTATTGACACCAAATTGGCGGTAGGCAAACATACCATCACGGTAAGAGCGAAGGACATGTTCGGCAGAACTTTTACCGAAACCAGCGAATATAATGTAGCTGAGCCGGTGGCTTATTAAAAACCATTAATCTATACCTCATTTGAGAATGGTGACCAAAGTCAGGAGTGTAACCTCTGACTTTGGTCACCATTTTTTTATATAAGCTCACCTCAATACGGTCAATATGAAAGATCAAAACACCCAATACATGACCTAAACTGATTCCTTTTACAGTTTTTCCCAAAGACGATTCGTTTTTTTTTCTTATTTTGATACTTCGATTAGAGTGAGTAAACCAAATAAACTAATAATTCCCTGCTGTTTCAATAGAAAGTTAATTTAGGAATGACTAGGGCCTAACCTGAAGCAAAGAGTAAAGGTAACTGAATGAAAAAATCGATTGTTAATATTATAGACACTTTGGGTTTAGTAGCACACCCTGAAGGCGGATTTTATAAAGAGACTTACCGAAGTCATGGTGAGATCAATGAGAACAGTTTACCGGACAATTATAAGGGAAAAAGAAATTATTCTACTTGTATTTATTTCCTGTTAACATCAAACAACTTCTCAGCTTTCCATAGAATAAATCAAGACGAGATTTGGCATTTTTATGATGGATCCCCAATCAGACTTCACACCCTATCCGCAACAGGAGTACATGAAGAACATATCATTGGAAAGGATATATTTAATGGTCAAGTACCACAATTTATCGTCCCGGGTGGTTTTTGGTTTGCAGCAGAGGTAATTCATAAAGATTCCTATTCTCTGGTCGGTTGCACAGTTTCACCGGGATTTAACTTCAATGATTTTGAGCTTATAAAACGAGAAACCCTCGTCACTTTTTTTCCTAAACATAAAAAATTAATTGCCAGATTAACGCATATGTAAAAAACTTACCTTAAACTTAAAGGCTGAAAAAGCCCAATCCTAACCCGACCTTACCCTAAAATATTCAATTCTTAAGTTATTGCCTGTCGAAACCTCATCAATATTGTGATATACCGGCAGCATAAAGCTTAACATGCTACTCGTTTTCTTAGGGTTGTGAAAAATTATTTGAAGAAAAATTCATCCTCAGGACAAACCACAACAACGATTATGAAAAATTTAAATCGAAAAATCCATTTAACACTTTTTGTATTAAGCTTCTTTTTTCTCAGCAATTGCAGTCCTCCACAACAGGAAATAAAGGAAAAACCCAACATCTTATTTTTAGCTGTGGATGACATGAATGACTGGGCTGGTTTTTTATCCGGGCACACCGGTATGAAAATCCACACCCCTAATATAGATCGCCTCGCTGCTTCTTCAATGATTTTCACCAATGCCCATACTCCTGCACCTGCTTGTGCACCTACGCGCGCGGCTATTCTTTCAGGTGTGCACCATGCGCGATCAGGCGCTCAAAATGTATACTGGGGAGATGGGCCGAAATGGCGAGAATTTGAAGCCCTTAAAGAGGTCACAACCCTAGAAAAATTCTTCAAAAACAATGGCTATAAAACATTGGGGGCGGGCAAAATCTACCATAGTCAGGCTCCGCCATGGTCTCCAACCAGCCAAGTAGAGCCTGAAAACTGGGATTATTATTACCCTAGCCCCTACATTTCTCACCCTTTTCAAATGAGGGCACCTGAAGAGGTCATCTACCCTGAAGATGTAGACAATGAAAACCGCCCCGGAGGAGGGGCTAATAGTTGGTGGACCTGGGGAGCAATTCCTGTTGCGGACGAAAAAATGGCTGATTATCATGTAGCCGACTGGGGGAGCTACCAACTCGTTCAAAAACATGACAAGCCCTTTTTCTTAGCGGTAGGAATGTGGAAACCACATGACCCTTGGGAAGTACCACAAAAATATTTTGACATGTATCCACTAGAGGACATAGTATTACCGGAGCGCAAAAAAAATGACCTAGAAGATTCATTTGATCATGGAAGAAGATATATCATGAAATGGGTGCTGGAAAATAATCAGTGGGAGAAAATAATTCAGTCCTATGCAGCATCCATCACTTTTTCTGATGCCATGGTGGGACGTCTCCTAGATGCATTTGAAAACTCTGAATATGCAGACAACACCATTGTTGTATTGTGGTCTGACCACGGCATGCACATGGGAGAGAAGGACAATATTGAAAAATTCACCCTCTTCGAAAGATCAACAAGAGTCCCCCTACTAATTTCCTTCCCGGGGATGGCGCACAAAGGAACACGATACGATCAACCGGTAAGTTTAATGGACTTGTATCCAACACTTGTAGATCTTGCCGGGCTGGAAAAACCTGCTCACTTGGATGGGAATAGTTTGGTACCACAACTGAAAGACCCAAGTATAACTTCCGATCCTGTTATTTCAAGCTATAAATTCAAGTCTATTGAAGGTCATGCAGTAAGGAGCATGAGGTACAGGTATATCTATTACCCTGAAATAAATTTGGAAGAGCTCTATGACCATGATAACGATCCCAATGAATGGGACAATATTGCCTATAAGGACGGAAACAAGACTATCATTGAAGAGCATCGAAAGGTTTTATTAGAGATGCTACCGGATTTAACTTGGAAAGAAGGTACACCTGAAGGGTATTCAATTGATAAGGAAGGCAATGTAAAAAAAGATGACTTTGAATCATTTTAAGGGTTCAATTTTGGACCCGGAAGATGCAATTGTTAAATCAAAGATCATGAATTACAGAGTAGGCATTGAAGAGCCCCTATTTTACTTCACCTGAAATAATTCAGATAGTATAAAATTCTATGAGACAGCCATCTTTAGTAGACTTAATTACAGTAATCCTAATGACCTTTGCGATTGTATCCTGTAGGCCAGTAAGTAATTCTGAAAAAAAGGTTAAAACATTACCAGAGGAAGAACAAGCCCCCAACCAAAAAGAAGTCGTTCTTAAAGGCGAAAAGTCAACCGCTAACACCACCATTTCAAACGAACTTACGTTTCTAAAGACTTTCAATGAGAAGTATCCCTATGAGATAAAACTTTTGGAAGAACCCGTAATAAAAAATCGGCTGGAAAAGATGCTGGGGCCTCAATATGCTACTTTGAAAAGCATTTGGGAAGTTGAAACGCCTATTACTATTGTTAACGGGATGTTTTATGCTTGGGGAATGCAAGCACATAGTGGTGGCGACCCAGGTGCCGTTCTAATGGCAGACCTTAATAAAAATGTTTTGTATGTAGGCATTAGAAAAAAGGAGGATGAGCAATTTTATTCCGAAGATGGAAGTCCCATCCCACAAAAACTGCAAGATTGGGCGGATGAACAATAACCTAATCAAAGCATTTTTGGCTTTAATGCGAAGGAGTACAATTTTAGTATTCAACACGTTGGTTGTATATTTTGTCTTTCTTGGTTTCTTGCAAAAAAGAGGTTGCAGAATTTGATTTTTGACGGCTAGAAAAAAAAGGCGGCATTGGATTTTCATGCTATGTAATGGGAATAAAATTGATTAACCCCCACCCTTCACGACACAAAAACCGTATAAAAGGTATTGCTAATTTTAACCTGAATTAGAAAACATTTCGGGATTTTATATTCGACATGAATTAATTAAATTAGGCATTTAAACACCCAGAAAACCAAGTACACCAAGGTTGATAGCAACCTTAAAAAATAAATTCAAACTTTTAAAACCTAAAAAATGAAAAAGGTATTATTCTTAACCGGAGACTTTACAGAGGACTATGAAACAATGGTTCCTTTTCAGATGCTTGAAATGGTTGGTTACACTGTTCACACTGTCTGCCCTAGCAAAAAAAAGGGAGACATTGTCAAAACAGCCATCCATGATTTTGAAGGAGACCAAACATACACTGAAAAACCGGGCCATAATTTCGTCCTCAATTACAGCTTTGATGAGGTAAATGTAAGTGACTACGATGGATTGGTAATTGCCGGGGGAAGGGCACCGGAATATTTGAGACTGAATGATAAATTGATTGAAATGGTCAAGCACTTTTTCGAAGCCGACAAACCTGTTGCCGCCATCTGCCATGGCATCCAAATCTTGACTACAGCTGGCGTAGTTAAAGGTAGAAAATTAACCGCTTATCCTGCTGTTGGTCCTGAAGTAACCTTAGCAGGTGGAGAATTTCAGGATATCCCTGCAGATCAATCCTATGTGGATGGCAACCTTGTTACTTCCCCTGCTTGGCCGGGTCACCCAAGTTTTATTAGAGAATTCTTGAAAATCATGGGAACTAAGATTGAGATCTAGAAAACATCTAATTAGGTAAAGGGGCATATCACTCCTTTACCTAATTACATTTGGCCCCAATTATATTTCTTTAAGAAACCTTTCAATTAAGAACTGAGGATTTCATTTTTAACAATTATTTTTAACCCTAGTGAAAACCCACTAAATTTGCAATACAGCTCATTTGGGAATATGAGTACAGGTACTTTTCTTTAGTATTTTTTCTTTAGCAAATGAGGAGAAAGGTTAGCCCCTCTAATAGTAAACATATGCATAAGCTTTTTTTATTTATTTTAATTCTGGTAATATTACCAGCAAAATCTTATTCACAAAAACTTTATCCCTATTTGATTTCTGGTCAAGGGTGGGGATTTGTAGATCAAAATTCCAAAGTTATTGTTAAACCCAAATTTTCTTATGTACATCCATTCGATGAAGGGATAGCCGCAGTTGAGCGAAATGGATTATGGGCTTTTATCAATGAAAAAGGAAATCTGATAACTAAATTTCAGTATATAGATTTAGGTGAAACAAGTGAAGGGCTTGTTGCGGTTTGCGACAAAAATGGAAAGTGGGGATTTATCGATTTAATGGGGGAAACAAAAATCCCTTTTATTTATAATTACGCACTAAATTTTAGTCACGGACTTGCTCCAGTTGTAATGGACTCCACCTACCGATTTATTGATAAAAATGGTAAGCTAAAGTTTGACTTCAAATTTGCCTCTGCAAGTAGTTTTAATGAAAATGGTTTTTCCCTCGTATCCTTGTCCTTATATAATGCTTATGTAATAGACACCTTAGGAAATACGCATGATTATTTAACTGCTAATCGATATGGATTACCAATTGAAGGTCTATTTCAAAAGGTGAAAAATTCCAAGTACGGATTTTATGACTTAAAGACCAAAGAGAATATTATACCGCATGAATATGACCTAGTTTACCACTTTAACTCAGGATTGGCCCCAGTAAAGAAAGACAATAAATGGGGTTACATTAATAACCTAAATGACTTGGTTATAGGGTATCAATTTGACGATGCGCATCCATTTTCAGATGGTTTAGCAGCTGTTAAAATAAATGGTAAAAAAGGGTATATTGATACAAAAGGAAATTATATTTTTAAACCTCAATTTGATAGCGCAGGAGATTTTCTTAATAATGTTGCGCAGGTAGTAATGGATGGCTCATTTTTCTATGTCACAAAAGATGGTAAAATGCTAAAAGAGTAAGCATTTCAGAGACTTATTCTTCAGGTTCTTCAATCAGAATGTGCCATTTTTTGTGGTAATTGTTTTTTCATATTCGCTATTAGTAGTATAAATGAGGGCTTAGAATTGCCATCTCCATATTGTTTATTTAAAACACAAAATACAGCGTTTGTACTAAAGTACAAGGCTGTATTTTATAAATAGCTGGGGTTTGGGAGATCGTTAATTTACACCTTAGCTCAAATTCTCTGTTTGTTATGATCCAGATACTTATTACCTTAAAGATGAATAAGTTAAACTAGAGATATAATTCATGAGAAATAGCTTTATACTAATCCTCTCAGCACTCTACTTAGTAGGATGCAATGCATCAAATGAAGGGCAGAAGATTAACATCCGAATTGTGGAGGAAGCATCTGGAGAGATAACACCGGTAATGGCTTGCATCACCAGTGTCGACGATGGATTGGCACGTATCCCCCCAGAAGCGGCTATCGCCGATTCGGTTTCTCGTGTTAAGGATTTCTATAAAGGTATCGCATTTGAAAGCGAGAAAAATTGGATAGGCCCCATTCGTAAAATGAATGGCATTGGGGACAATGATGACCGGAGTTTTGTTTATCAAAACCTTCCTTCAATTCCTCACTGGGGAGAACCTGTTGCCTACCAAGTTTCCGGTGACTTTAGCATTACACTTCCACCAGGTACTTGGCGGATCAGTCTGGAACATGGAAATGAATTCATTCCCATCAATGAAGAATTTACTGTTAGCGGTGGGGACAAGGAAATTACAAAAACCTATACCATGAAGCGCTGGATCGATCTGCCGGCGCAAGGCTGGTATTCCGGTGATGTACACGTTCATCATCCCACCACAAAACAAGCCTTCAAGGATTTCCTTTGGGAATATGCAAAAGCTGAAGATGTTCACTTGGTAAATGTCTTAGAAATGGGACATCACAAAGGAACCGATTTTCATCAGGAAGGTTTTGGAGAAAAATTCCGGACTTGCAAGGATAACATCTGCCTTGTCTCGGGACAGGAGGGGCCGCGGAGCACTTATGGACATATCATAGGACTTAACATAAACGTAATGGTGCGTGACACCTCCACTTATAATTATTATGACTTGGTCTTCAAAAAACTACAACTTCAAGCTGGCGCAATCGTTGGTTATGCCCACTTTTCATGGAATGGTTGCGATTTACCAAGAGGTTTTCCCTGGTACATCACCACCGAACAAATAGACTTTGTGGAGTTGCTACAGTTTTCAATGATCAATACCATGGATTACTACGACTACCTTAATCTTGGTTTTCGCATTACGGCTGCAGCAGGCAGTGACATCCCTTGGGGGTCTACCTTGGGCGAGGTTCGTACCTTTGTATACACGGGAGACAATTTCTCAGCAGATGCTTGGTTCGAAGGACTGAAAAAAGGTCATACTTTTGTTTCCAATGGCCCTGCCTTATTTCTTGAGGCAGATGGAGCTCTTCCGGGTTCGGAACTTATTCGAAGCAAGGGCTCCAACACCAATTTAAGCGTAAAGGCAGTTTCCCATCAAGGGATTGGAAAGATCGAACGCATAGAAATCTACAACAATGACGGCTTGCTAAAGGAAAAATTAAACCCTGAAGGTGCTGACGAAATTGAAATCGATCTTGTCCATACTTTGAAAAAAAGCCAATGGCTATCCGCAGCTGTATACTGTGAAAATGGAGCCGTTGCCCATACCACTCCTATCTACTTTATCATTGATGGTCAACCTACCTGGGACACCGAAAAAGCTCCTGGGATTATCGTAAAACAATTGAGTGCTATCCAATCTATAGAGGATGAAACTAGGGCAAAAGAAGAAGTTGATGAAGGGATTATCAGCAGATTGGAGGATGCAAGGACTTTCTACGGGGCAATCATGAATAGTATAGAATAAAAGAACGAAATGATAGGATGGGGAGGAAGAGCACCCTACAATTAGCACAAAAAATTGGTGATACGGGTCGCTTGATGCAAAAAATTCTATTCTGTCAAAGTTATGATCAATACTTAAATGGTCAATGAAATTTTTATTTGCACATGACCTGAAATAGGCAAACCAATGGGTTTCTTTCAAAAATTGAAGCTTTTTTAAACCTAACCTAAAATTGGCCTGAAGTTGACACAGAATTGACGCAATCAAATTCAACTAATTAAGTTAGATTTCGGGCAAAATTAAATTAGAATGATCCATCACATGCTTTCTCAAAAAATCAAAGAATTAAGAACTCAGAAAAACCTAAGCCAAGAAAAACTATCAGAACTCTCCGGCATAAGCTTGAGAACCTTACAAAGAATTGAGAAAAATGAAGGTACTCCAACAGCTGATAGTATTTCAAAATTGTCATTGGCCCTACAACAAAATATAACCGGGTTACTTGAAAAGGATGTTGAACATAAGAAGCAACAACTAAAAATCTTGTTTTTGTCCGCACTATCTTTTTTAATTTTCCCTTTATTAGGTGCAATTGTCCCATCAATTATTTGGGTTTGGAAGAAGGAGCTGTTTCCTGAATCTGGAGATTCAATAAAATCACTGATTAATTTCCAAATAACCTGGAATATTGTTTTTTTTCTTACTCCATTTTTTATCATCCCCACCATTTATTTTCTGTTAAACATGATTTTGACCCTGATCTATACCATTTTAAGTTACAACCCCATTTATTACTTTACCAACAGCGGTGACGGCCATTATTTTGTATGGGCAATATTGTATATATTTAATGTATATGTAATTATTAAAAATACCTGGTTTATAGATCAGAAAAGTAAGATCACTTTTTCACCCAAAATTCAAATTATAAAATAAACGAAGCCCTATTTCAAACGGGGATTTGAAACAGAAAACACCTTAAAAAGCAAAAAACTACGCATGAAAATTAATGTTTTACTAATTACTATCCTCTTACCCCTGCTCATCCAATGTACAGGAAAAACAACCAGTCCAATAATTGAAGCTTCGTTCACTTCCAATGTTATGGTAATGGATGGTAAAGCCAATGAACCCATATGGCAGCAAGCGAAACCAATAACCCTGAAAAATAATCGTACTGGAAAGGAAGTCCAGGAATCAGCACTACAAACCCATGTCAAGGCATGTTATGATGACACCAATTTGTATTTTCTATTTAAATGCAATGACCCGGACATATGGGCTGCCTTCACACAACGTGATGAATATTTGTGGAAAGAAGAGGTTGTGGAAGTATTCATTGATGTAGATAATGTCCCGGATACCTATGTGGAAATTGAAGTCTCCCCTGCCAATATTCTTTTCGACAGTTATATTGTGGATCCTGAAAACATTGATGTTCCGGCTACAGCTAAATTCAACCTACCCGACCTTAGAACCGGTGTGACCATTCAGGGAACGCTTAATAAGCGTGATGACAAAGACAACAGCTGGACCGTAGAAATGGCCATTTCCTTTGAAGATTTAGCCAATGCAACTACTGAAAAAGTAAGCCCTGAGACTGAAATTAGGCTTAATTTTTACCGACTGGATAAAAACCAAGGCCAAGAATTTGCATCTTATGCTTGGTCCCCTACCGGTAAGAGTTTTCATAAACCAGCTGTATTTGGTAAATTAATGTTTAAATAAAAAACCCTGAGAACATATTTGGTCAACTCATTTCTTAAAAAACAATAAGCTGCTTTTCTTTCGTGTTAAATTCATTGGAGTAAATTAATTCGGATTGTGATTAAAACGAAAAAGCACAAAATATTTTTTAGTTTAAAACTTAATACATTTATTTTTCCTTTGCTCTTTTTCTTTATGTTTGTAAAGAAAAATTTTTATAGAAAGACATTTACATACGATAGTTAATGAGGGGTTTTTCGATTTTTAATTCAAAACCCCATTTATTTACAGGACATTAACAATCATTTTAGCAGAATTTTTAAAGTTTAAAAAATAACTTTTTATTAAATATGAGTTTCACAAAGTTATTGGCAACAGCTATTTTTTGTTCGTTTGCCTTTTTCCCTCTTGCTTTTAGCCAAGAGGGAAATCAAGATTACATCGTCAATCAAGAGGGTCACAAAATTTACGGTACCATTAAAAAATCCTTTGATTTTAATCAAACCAAATCAATCCCTTTTGTAAGCACTAAAGGGGAAAAAACCCGGTATTACCCCAATGAAATCAAAGGTTTTGGATTGTCAAACGGCAGGAAGTTTAAAAGCAGGCCCATGCCTAAAAAAGAAGAGGAAGGCATGGTCTTTTTTCAAATTATTTTGCAAGGAAAAGTCAGCCTATTAAGTTATCGGAACCGTTATTTTATAGAAAATGAGGTGCATTTCTTAGAATTATATGTCGTTTCTGAGTCCAAGGATGCCGATGGAAATTTAGTAAGGGCAAAAGACAGGGAGTATATGGGACGATTAAGTTATATCCTTTACGAACCCTGCGGAAATGAATTACAGGAAAAAATTTCCAAAACAAATTTATCTGAGAAAGAGCTTATATCGACGTTTGAGGCTTACTATGCTTGTGAGGAAACACCCTACCAATTGAATGTTGAAAATCTTCCTTTTGTCAAGGCCTCACTTGTCCCCGGAGCAGGCGTACAGTATAGCCAATCCTATTTAACAAAAGATTCCTTCGATGAAATCCCTCATGTTTTCAACACCAACTATAGCCCATTTATAAGCCTTGGAGTTAAGCTGGATCACTGGAGGCGATTGCCACGTTTTGCTTTTGACTCGGGCATAGGTTTTACCAAAGGTGATAATGTGATTAATATGGAATTGTTTAAACCAAATCAGCGATATTCTGCTACAGAGGAGTTTTCTAGTTCAACAATAATTATCCCCATCTTTATCAATTATTTGACATTTCGGACCCGAAATAATGAATTCTACATTGGTGCTGGAGCAGTCATACGCTCCAATACATTAAAAAGTAAATTTAGTATTGTTGACCATAAAATCACCTATGAACCTGTTACAGTAAGGATCTATGAAGAATCTGTTTTAACTTATTCATCTTCTAAATTCTCCCCTGCAGTAAAATTAGGCATCAACTTCTTATTTAATCGAAAATACGGTATTATATCTGAATTTCAATTGGAGCATGTTTCAAAAGAATACACGATCGATTTGAGTAGTCGCCAATCTTACTTCAACTCCCTTGTTGCATCTTACATGATAGGTTTTAGGTTATGAAAAGAAATATAATTTTTATTGCACTTTTAGTTTCATCACTTATAAGTGCCTGTGAACAGGAGGAATTGTCACCAAGGACGAACCCCAGATTTAGTGCTACCTCTATTCAAAGTATTGATGAAACGGGAGTAGAATTTGCCTGCAATATCTACGATTTTGGTAGCGAGAAGATTATTGAATACGGCTTCCTTTATAGCCTAAATGACTATCCTATTATGGAAAATTCCGAGGTTATTTCGCTGGTAGGCAAACCGGGAGATCAGTTTTCGATGAAAGTCGAACAATCTTTAATCAAAGGAGTAAACTATGCCGTGGTTGCATTCATACAAACCACCACTGAAAGGGTATATTCAAAACCCATTGGATTTGTAAGTCAGGGGGCGCCGGGTTTTATTTTTGAAAAGTTTGAATATAAAACACCCATTTTTTATGGAGACACCATCACTGTACGGGGCAGTAAGCTAAGTAAACTCACCGATAAGTATGCAGTGAATTTTCAAAACCAAGAAGCCCAAGTTATTAATATTGAGGAAAATTCTTTCAAATTTATTGTTCCTGAATTTTACGAGTTCAACACCAGTGGAAATGGTCCGGACTACTTTGATGTCAGCCTTCAGGTTTTGGATAAAACGATTTCAATGAATGTAAATATCCCCTTCCAGGATGCTGAATTCGAAGTAAGAGATATTCAATTAATAGATTATGGGGGCAGTGTCGAAATACACGGTAACTATTTAAAAGACGCTAATCTGAAAATTGTCACCAGCGATGCTATTCTGGAAAGCATTCATTGGACCAATGTCACCGTTGAATATGCCGGAAACGATAAGATAGTATTTAAACCCAGAACCTCTTATTCTGAGACCAATCAGTACCTGACCCTCGAAATTCGTGGCAAGACCTATTCCTTAGGCAACAAAATCTATGAATTTAAAACTCCTTGAATAAAGGCTGATTGATAGCATGGTGTTTCAAAATCGTTTAAATCACTGGATTACAAATACAAACGAAAAATATTCGACAGTACCCTCACCTTCCCTGCCCTCATAAAAACAAATCAAGCCACAAAACCATACCCTTTGATCTCTTCTAATACCGGATAAAAATGGGGTGTTTAATTGAAACCCCTCTACTTTTATTAAAACCCAAAATCATTGGACTAAATATTGACGCAAAATTCTTAAATTAAATTTTGATTCGTAAAAAGCCGATATGAGCTCTTTTACGGACGAAAAACTTTGTTAATATCAGCACAAAATCTCAGGGCGCATTAGTCAATATTGAATCGCGTAAAAATCAGACCTCAATGAAATTAAGTATTCTATCAATTCTTATTCTAATTTTCACGAATACCTTTGCACAAAAAGACCCCACTTGGGACAATACTCAAATAGAAAAATGGCCCGAAGCCTGTAAAAAAGTAATGATTACCTCCACTTTGGATGGAGAAAAACAACCCGCCTATTATTATGCTGCTACACAGCCAAACCGACCATTAATTGTAAGTCTACACACTTGGAGCGGTAATTATGAACAAGAAGATGAACTTGTAAAAGAAATTCTCAAGAGAGACTACAATTACATCCATCCTGATTTCAGGGGGGCCAACAAAACCTTTGAAGCCCTTGGAAGTGATTTTGTAATTCAAGACATTGAAGATGCCATAGCCTACGCCATAGAGAACGGCAAAGCGGACCCTAATGATATTCATGTCGTAGGAACGAGCGGAGGTGGACATGCTACCCTACTCACTTATATGAAGACCAATTATCCAGTAAAGACCTTTTCAGCATGGGTGCCCATCTCGGATATTAATAAGTGGTATTATGAGTCTGAAGGAAGAGGAAACAAATATTCCTTAGACATCGCCATGGCAACAGTGAAAGCTGGCGTTGACAAAGATAATTATTTTTTAGATGAAGAGGAAGCTATAAAACGCTCTCCCATTCATATGCAAACGCCGATAGAAAAACGCCAAAACAGCAAACTTTATATCTATGCGGGAATCCATGATGGGTACACGGGTTCTGTACCAATTACACAATCCTTGGATTTCTATAATAAGGTAGTTGCTGATTTTGACTCACTGGAGAAAAAAGAGTTAATCCCCCAAGAGGACATCAAAGAGATGCTTGCCTCTAGGAATTTTGTTGCAGCCAGTAAAGACAGCATTGCCGACCGATTAATTCATTATCAGAAGGCTTATAAGGATTTGGTAAAACTCACCATTTTTGAAGGTACCCATGAATGTCTTACCACAGTGGCGTTGGATCAAATAGAAACGGACAAAATTTTGACCATTGGAGATTCCAACGGCGCCATAGAAAATGGATGGGTGAACCAGTTAAGTAAAGTCAAATTTGATGACTTTATCTACAACACCAGCATTTCGGGAAACACCATAGGTTTCAATAACAATGGTCAAGAAAAGCTCAATACATTACTTAATGTGGATCGGTACATGAATGAGGCAGACAAAACCTTAAATGGGCTAGACAAGGTGCTCATCATGCTTGGCACAAATGACTGCAAAGCAGTGTTTGAACCAAGAAAAAACGAGGTTCCTGAAAATATGGACAAGCTGCTTAAGCAAATAAAATCCCACACGGTGTACCTTAAATACAAACCTCAGATTTTTGTGATTTCCCCACCCCCATGTGGTGAAGATCATATGATGAAAGAAAAATACCATGGCTCTTCCGAAAGGGTGAAAGCGTTAGTCCCTAAGTTTAAAAATGTTGCTGAAATAAATGATTGTGCTTACATTGATATCTTTACGACCTTGGCTCCTCAGTGGGCTTCCTTAGCCAAAGATGGCATTCATCCCGAAGAAGATGGTCAGGTTTTGATATCAAAAATAATAGCGAAACAAATCAATTAAGCCCTAAATAGACCTTTATACTGCGTAGCGCTTGTGTAAGGCAATCGCATACAAGGAAAGCCTAAGTCCTCTTTACCAGTTAATCACAGTAAATTGATGGTGTTGGAGGAACGGAAAAATAAAATCACATTGGAAAATACAAGAAAATCATCTATAGAGATCAGTAAAGAAGAATTTCGGAAAATTGGACATCAATTAATTGATGATATTTCTGATTTCATTGATTCAATCGATCAAAAACCTGTCACCTCTAATGAAAGCCCTGCCCAACTACAAAACTTATTGGGACCCTCCCAATTACCCAAGGCTGGTAAACCTGCAGCCGAATTAATTTCTAAAACAACTGAATTATTATTTAACAATTCTTTACTTAATGGGCATCCTAAATTTTTCGGATACATTACTTCATCTGCTGCTCCAATTGGTGCTTTAGCTGATTTACTAGCGGCCTCAGTTAATCCAAATGTTGGCGCGCATATTTTAAGCCCTATCGCTACTGAGATTGAAAAACAAACCATTACTTGGCTGGCTGAATTTATTGGTCTTTCACCAAACTATGGTGGCCTATTGGTCAGTGGTGGAAATATGGCGAATTTCACTGCATTCCTGGCCGCAAGAACAGCAAAGGCACCAACTACAATCAAAGAAGAGGGTATTGCCAGTTGTTCCAAAAAATTAACCGTTTACTGTTCTACCACAACACATACCTGGGTTGAAAAAGCAGCCGTGTTATTTGGGCTGGGCACTAAAGCAGTAAGGTGGATTCAAACGGATACTTCCAATAAGATGGACACTAAAGTTTTAGAAGCCACCATCGCAGCGGATTTAAAAAATGATTGTAAACCAATAATGGTAATTGGCACAGCAGGTGATGTAAGCACCGGGATGGTTGATAATTTGGATGCTATAGCTGTTGTTTGTAAAAAACATGACTTGTGGTTCCATATTGATGGCGCTTATGGAGTGCCTGCCGCAGTTGTTTCAAAGTTCAACTATCTATTTGAAGGAATCAAAGAAGCCGACTCTATTGCCTTAGATCCACACAAATGGCTGTATAGCCCGCTTGAGGCGGGATGTACATTGGTGAAGAATCCACAGCATTTAATTGACACTTTTAGCTCACATCCTGAATACTATAACTTCAGCAATGGTGAAGACGAAAAAACGCAAAACTTCTATGAATACGGCCTTCAAAACTCTCGTGGTTTTAGGGCGCTAAAAGTTTGGCTTGCCTTGCAGCAAGTCGGTAGAAGTGGTTATGAAAAATTGATTAATGAAGACATTGAACTCTCCCAAATGTTATTTGGCCTTGCTGAAAAACATCCTGAATTGGAAGCTGTATCACAGAACTTAAGCATTACTACCTTTAGGTATGTCCCTCTTAACAATAGCAAAGGCAACGATTATCTGAATGCCCTGAATGAAGCCCTTTTGAATGAATTACAAGCCGGAGGAGAAGTTTTCATATCCAATGCCATTGTTAACAAAAAATATTGTTTGAGGGCTTGCATTGTGAATTTTAGAACATCACAAAAGGACATAAAAGAAATCATTGAAATAATAATCCAATCGGGAAGGAGGGTAAATTTAAACCTATCTCAAACAGAAAAAGATTAATCAAAAAGGGCATTAGAAAAACCCGGACTAAAGTGATTTCACCAATAAAAGCTTTGGAAAAGTTATTTAAATTCACCTCCTTCATTTTTATCATAGCACTAGATTATATTTGATTGTGAGACTTTTGTGATATTTTTTTCCCAATATTGTACAATGAGTGAAAAAAAAATCCTTCTTATCGAAGACGATAAAGACATTGCTGAACTGGTCGCTTTACATTTAAGCAATCTGGGATATACCGTTGAGCATGTCAATAATTTTACTGAAGGCATGCAACAAGCCCTAAACAATCAGTATTCACTTATTTTATTAGATTTGATGCTTCCCGATGGGGATGGTTTGGATATTTGTCACAAATTAAGAAGAGAGAAAGTACAAACGCCAATCGTGATGCTCACGGCCAAGACCGAAGAAATTGACAAGGTCTTAGGTCTGGAGTCAGGTGCAGATGATTACATAAGCAAACCATTTAGCATTAGGGAGTTTATAGCAAGGGTAAAGGCAATTATCCGACGAAGCTCTATTTCTATTATCGAAGATGAGAAAGATATTTTCCAGTTTGATGGTTTAACGATTAATATTTTTAAACGTAAGGTTACATACGGAGAAGAAATAATTGAGCTTACGAAAAAAGAATTTGAACTGCTGTATTTTTTGGCCAAAAACAAAGGTGTAACTTATTCCAGGGAAAAGCTATTAAACATTATTTGGGGCTATGAATACACCGGATACGACCACACCGTAAATTCTCATATTAACCGACTTCGTGCAAAAATTGAGAAAACACCCAATAAACCCAAATACATTATGACTTCATGGGGTGTAGGCTATAAGTTTAACGATGAATTGTAGGGCATATGAAAAATCTTTCGAATAGTTTATTTTGGCGTTTGTCCTTATTTTTTCTCGTCATTCTTTTCGTGATTTCAGGCGTTTATATTTACACCACTCATAATTCATCTTTGGTTTATTCGCAAGAGACTTCTCAAAGGTTGAACAGACCTCTTGCCGAAAGAGTGGCTAAGTTTACCAAACCCTTTATTGATGGTTCAATCAACGAAGAAGAGGTAGAAAAGCTTTTCCACAATGTGATGGTTCTCAACCCCTCTGTCGAGGTTTATTTACTAGATGAGGCAGGTAAAATATTAAGCTATTATGCCCCTTTTGGAGAAGTAAAGCTTGAGCGTTTGAATCTTGATCCCATTCATCAGTTTATTGACAATAAGGAAGTATTCATTAAGGGAGAAGATCCAAGAAACCCCGGGCTTCAGAAAATCTTTTCTGCGGCCGGTATCCTCGACAATGAGCGAACGGTAGGTTACATTTACATTATCCTCGCTAGCGAAGAATACACCAGTGTTACGGATATGTTGGCCCATAACTATCAGATTAAATTGGCTACCAAAGCTGTGCTTATTACCTTTTTTGCTGCCATTATCATCGGCTTTTTTGTGATATGGTACCTTACAAAAAACATCAATAAAATCAGTGTTGCGGTAAATCGATTTAAACAAGGTGATTTAAAGACGCGCATTCGTTTAGAATCAAAAGGAGAGTTATCTGTTTTAGCCAACAATATAGATGCTATGGCAGACACTATTGTAAGCAATATCAATGAAATAAGGTCTGTGGAAAAACTTAGAAAAGAATTAATTTCCAATATTTCCCATGACCTCCGAACACCATTAACTTCCATTCAGGGCTATGCCGAAACTTTGGTTTTACTTGAAGAAAAGTTGGATAAAAAAACCAAGATAAAATATTTAAACACCATCCTATCCAGTACCCAAAGGGTAAAAAAAATGGTGGAAAACCTCTTTGAGATTTCAAAACTAGAAGCCCATCAGGTGGAAACCAAAAAAGAAACCTTTTCCATCAATGAATTGCTTTCAGACATGGTAATGAAATTCGACTTAATGGCAAAAAGTAAGTCCATTGACTTTAAGATTAACGTGGCAGATAACAATATCTTGGTTTTTGCAGACATTGCTTTGATGGAAAGGGTTTTTCAAAACCTTTTGGAAAATGCCCTGAATCACACCCGTGAGGGAGGGACAGTACAAATTGCCATAAAAAACAACTCCGCTTCCTCTATTGAGGTTACCATAAAAGATACCGGTGTAGGTATTTCCTCCGAGGAACTACCCTATATTTTTGATCGATATAAAAAAGGAGCCTATGGAACGCATAAAGGCACCGGATTAGGCCTTGCTATTGTTAAAAAGATTCTTGAATTGCATAAACTAGACATTAAAGTAGAAAGCGAGTTGAATGTAGGCACATCCTTTTCCTTCAGGCTACCCGTCTATTCTTAAAATTTGATTTTTTTGTGATCCTTTCGTGATATCCTATCACTTATTTTGATAAAGACAAACAATGAACCTTTATCACAATGAGAAAACCCTCAATTCCAAAATATTCTAAATCACTTTATCTAGGCTCAGCCAACTGAAAAGATTGGGTAGGCATGTGCTATGCCCTCTGACCGGCTCCCTTTAGCCCGGATTATGCAATAGGATCCGTAAAGCCTACCCCATGTTTATGGCAAAGGATGCAAGCGCCAGAAATTCAGGCTATTTGGAGATTTTAGCACATTATAAATTGTCTATTGCACATTTCGGATTTAAGTAACCCATTAGACAAAGCATATCAAACCATTTCAACCTTAGCTTAGGGTGTGCACTTAGAGGTTCTCCTAATAAATCAATTGTTAACCAAAAACATAATACCATGAAAAATGTAAGATTATTTAGCTTTTCAGCCATTTTCGCTTCAATATTAATGCTCAATGGATGCGACACAAAGGATGATGAAATGCCCGAAACAATGAACAGTACGTTTACTGTTACCATTGAGAATATTTTTGAAGCCAAGGAATATTTTAATACCGGACAAACAGGATTAATCACTCCGGGAAACACTGAATCATTTAGCTTTGACGCGGGAGTAGGACAGTCCGTAAGCTTTGCTACCATGCTCGTTGAATCCAACGATTTGTTCTACGCACCCGACGAAATGGGAATCTCTTTATATGACGACAATGGCGACCCAATAACCGGGGACGTAAGTGATATGATTTCATTATGGGATGCCGGTACAGAAGTAAATGAGACTCCCGGAATGGGCGCCAATCAACCCTTGAGACAAAGTGGAGCAAATACAGGAACAACTGAAAACAATCCCGTACAAATGGTAGACGATAACTTCACCTACCCTAGCAGTAATGCTATACTAAAGGTAGAAATTGAGCATGATGGTGGCACCCTATTTACCCTTACGCTAAGTAACGTTTCCAATAGTTCTACTTTGCCATCACCACTGGCACCAGGAATTTGGGTCATACATGAAACCAATCAAATGCCAATTTTCACAGATGGCACCCTAGCCAAGGAAGGTTTAGAGCCTCTTGCTGAGGATGGAGACAATGTTTTATTCAATACCAACCTAGTAGAAATGACAGGTTTTTTCTCTCCCCTTGCTCCCGGTGCCTATGCTATAGGAAGTGAGAACATGATTTTCATGACAGGGCAATCGTCAAGCACTGCCTTGGAAAAATTAGCTGAAGATGGAGATGCCTCAGGTTTTGAGAGTGTCTTTAATACGCCTGTTGGCGCTGCCTCTGCAGGACCATTACTTCCAGACAACTCCTATTCATTTACCTTTACAGCAGATAATGGCGACAAACTTTCTTTCGCTACCATGTTGGTTCAATCCAATGACTGGTTTATTGGAACAGATAATTTGGACTTATTTACCAATGGTATGCCCATATCAGGAGACATTACAACTAATGTTTATTTATATGATACCGGAACTGAAATTGATGAATATGCCGGTGCAGGGAAAAATCAACCTTTAAGACAGTCCGGACCAAATACAGGAGTTGATGAAGGCGGAAACATTAGTTTGGAAGCCAACCCTTCTGAGAATATCCCGAGCCTAGATAAAATGGTAAGGGTTACAATCACCCCCATGTAAGAGGCCATAATTAGCTTTCAGGCCGAAGTATCCTAGATCAATTGGTGCTTCGGCCTTCTTATCCACTAGGATGAAATTAACCGAATAGGCAACTGTCATGCTATAATATGCAACAATCAATACAATTTTCCGGATCTAAATAACAGCAAGATCGTTACCTTGAAATCACTAATTAACCATTCTTCCTTAATTTTATCCGTTTATACTATGTGTTTTTAATTAGCTATTTGTATATTCAAATACAAATAGCCATATTATTTAAAACCATTCTTAATTATGCCAATATCCAGGGACGCAATAGGTATTAAAGTCGCAAATCAAATACCTGAATTATTGGTCTATTGGGATAAAGGTGAAATTTGCCAATTTGCAAACAAAGCATTCTTAAAATGGTATGGCAAATCTTACGAAAAGGTAATAGGTAAACTAACCCTTAGAGAAGTATTAGGCCAAAGTTATCAAAAGCAAATTCCCCATCTAAAGGATGTATTGGCAGGTATTCAGCAAAACTTTGCTTTAGAAATAGTTAATGAGAATGGGGTTTTGCAATATTTTTCTGTAAGCTATGCTCCCGATATTGAAAATGATAAATCAATTGGTTTCACAGCTTATTACTCCCTGAAAACTGAAATTATAGACAGTATTGAGGAAACCCCAAATTCAAAAAACCTCCTTACAAACATTCTCGAGTTTGCTCCTGATGCCACAATTATTATTAACAGTTCGGGTACTATCCAATATGTAAACCAACAGGTTAAGAATATTTTTGGATATTCTAAACAGGAAACGATTGGCAAGGAAATAGAATTTTTACTACCAGAAAAACTAAGAGAAAAACACAAATCTCACATCAAATCTTTTTTCCGCTCATCCAATTTCAGGCCTATGGGAAAAGGTTTGAAATTATTTGGGCAAAGAAAGAATGGAGAAAAGTTCAATGTTGAAATAAGCCTTAGCCCCGTCCAATCAAATGTAGGTTCCCTGGTAATGGCTTCTATTAGAGATGTTTCAAAACGAACAAGAATTGAAACAGCGTTGGAAGAAAGCAATAAACGAAATAGTATCTTCATTCAGCAATCCCCCTATGCAATCGCCATGTTAGACGAAGACATGCGGTACATTGCCGTGTCTAAAAAGTGGGTCAAAGATTATGTTTCGGAGGGTGAAGAAATCGTAGGTAAATCTCATTTTGAAATATTTCCAAACATAGGAGAGGATCGGAAGAAGATTTATGAATCATGTTTAGCAGGGGGAAATTATTCCAATAAAGAAGAACTTATTATAGACAATGACGGGAGTAAAAAATGGGTTAAATCCGATGTCCGGCCTTGGTATGTTTCAGAAAACAAAATTGGAGGGCTACTCATTCATACAGAGGATATTTCCCCAATTAAAAATGAAGAAAAAGAGAAAAAAAGAATTGAAGCCATATTGGAAAAAACCAATGCTATTTCAAGAATAGGAACTTGGGAATATAATTTAGAAGAAGAAAATTTGATCTGGAGTAAGGTCGTTCGTGAGATCCATGAAGTGCCGGAAGACTTTGTACCGGATGTAAATACAGCCATCAATTTTTACAAAGAAGGAGAAAGCCGTGAATTGATAAGTAAAGCAGTGGCAAATGCTATTGAAAATGGCAGCTCATATGATTTGGAATTTGAATTGGTGACTGCAAAAGGAAATGAAGTATGGGTTCGGGCCATTGGGCAAGCAGAGTATATCGAAGGACATTGTAAACGCATTTTCGGCATTTTTCAAGACATCACTCCAGTAAAAAGGGCTGAAATAAAATTGAATCGGGTCAATGAAGAATTAAATGCCATGTTAAACTCTGAACTGGTTTCAGTGATTGGCACGGACAATCAAGGTACAATCAATCACTTTAACCGGGGTGCTGAAAAGATGCTCCAATATTCCAAGGCTGAAATGATAGGTAAAAAGACTCCCGAGGTATTTCATTCCATGGAAGAAATTGAAAGAATGGGAGAATTATTATTACTTCCTTCAGGAAAAGAAGTTAATCGGTTTGAGATATTTAAGGAAATAGCCAATCAAATAAACTTAGGCGCTATAGAATGTACCTACATTAGAAAGGATGGTAAAAACCTCACTGTTTTGCTTGCCTTAACCACTTTAAAAACTAGCCAAGGAGAAGTTTTTGGCTTTCTAGGAATTGCTACGGACATTACAGAATTGGTGGAAAATCAAAATAAACTTAAAAAAGCCAACGAAAACCTAGAAGTACTGACTGAAAAACTTACTTCCCAAAACCTTCAACTTGCCAATTTCGCTCATATCACCTCTCATAATTTAAGGGCACCTGCCAATAACTTGAATTCCCTACTCCAATTCTATCATACAAGCGAAGGGCAGGAGATAAAAAGCACCATTATCGAGAACTTTGAAACTGTAAGCAAGCACTTAATTAGCACCTTGGATAATTTAGTAGACTTGCTCAAAATTCAACATGAGGGTTCCAAAAAAATTGAAATCCTCACTTTTGATGAAATATTGGGCAAAACCAAAGAGATGTTGGTTGGTCATATCATGGAATCAAAGGCTCAAATAATTGCAGATTTTTCCCAAGCCCCAAAAATTTCTTTTAACCGTATCTTCTTGGAAAGCATATTCCTTAACCTTGTAGGAAATGCAATAAAATACCGATCTCCTGACAGGGAACCAATCATCCAATTAAAATCCAACGAGGAATACGGGCGAATTGTTCTTTCTGTAAAAGACAATGGTTTAGGCATTGACCTTAAGAAGCACGGAAGAAATCTATTTGGTCTCCATAAAACTTTCCATGAAAACAAAGAAGCCAAAGGTATCGGTCTATTCCTAACAAAAAAACACGTTGAGGCCATGGGAGGCTTAATCAGCGCCAAAAGTGAGGTGGGCAAAGGAACTACCTTTACCATAAAATTTTAAATCAATTTAAGAATTTGAGTTGTAGGTGTGATTAATCTCGATTTTCTGGCATTTTAAAGTGAAAATCCTATTTGATTTCCGAGATTTGCAGAAAAAAAAAATGAATTGGATCGTATTAATTTTTGCCGGATTATTTGAAGTAGCCTTTGCTTTTTGTCTAGGAAAGGCCAAAGGCAGTTCAGGAAATGAAATGTACCTTTGGTATGCCGGATTTATCCTTGCCCTGTTCATTAGCATGAGTCTATTAATCAAGGCCACTCAGTCTTTACCCATAGGTACGGCCTATGCCGTTTGGACAGGGATAGGAGCAGTTGGGACAGTATTGGTAGGGATTTTGGTATTTAAAGAACCTGCCACATTTTGGAGAATATTATTTCTTAGCACCTTGGTTGGCTCAATTATAGGACTCAAGGTTGTTTCCAATTAACTATCCTATTTAAATAAAAGGAACCAAATATTTGGGCTAAAGCCCCTTTGAAACTATAAGCAATTCCAATCCCCCAGCTAAAGCTGGGGGCTATTGATTTCAGAGTTCAAATCAAATGGGAAAATCAAAGTGTTTAACAGATCGCATTTTTTTCTGGATCAATTGACCAATACATTCAATTCATAGGCTGTTGTTTTGTCCTTTATCTTCTACAATTTCAAATTAACCCCTCAATAGGAACGGGATTTAGCCCGTTTAAAGATGGTAAAATCATTTCGCCGGCTTTGACCGAAATTTGGATGCGGAAATGGATTTTTTATTAATCATCCCTTTACTAAACAAGGGATTGGAAACCTATGGATTCGTCAGGCTCATCCTCCGGTTGGTTGATAGATTCCTCATAATTTTTAATTACAAGAAATATTGTATATTTTTGCATCATTGTTGCATATGAAACTAAATTGCACATATGGAAATAGCTGAAATTTTAAACTTTCATAAGTTAAAAAGAACAAGCTGTAGAGAAGAAATTCTTGAGGTGATGATGGCCTCAAAACAAGCATTGTCTGAGAGTGAAATCAGAGATAGGCTTAACGGCCATTATGATCGAACTACATTTTATAGGTCATTTAAAACGCTTGAAGCCAAGAGGATCATTCACAAAGTGGTGATTGACAACCTCCCTGTCAAATATGCTTTAGGAAATACCTTAAAACCCAAGAAAAAGCATGCACATTTCTTTTGTAAGGATTGCAACTCAGTAGAATGTCTAAACGATACACCCATACCTACCTATCCCTTACCCCAAGGATACACCTACTCAGACACTGAGATAATTATCAAAGGGTCATGCGCCAAATGCAACCAATAAAATGAAGAAAAATTTAATTCTAATGCTAGCCTTATTCTTGATGTTTGGCTATGCCTTCAGTCAAACTAATGAGGAATTAAAAGGGATTGTCACTAATACAGAAAACATATCCTTAAAAGGAGCCCTAGTTAAAATAAATGAGCTAAATAAAGGTGCCATAACGGACGTACATGGGGAGTTTATAATTTCAGGTTTACAAAAAGGAAGCTATGAAATTAATATTTCTTTTCTGGGATATGAAAATCTAACAACAAGGGTTTCTCTTCCGACGACCACCCCTTTTAGGTTTAGTTTAAGTAAAACCCCAATAAGCCTTCAAGAGGTAGTCATTACTGATAATTATGCAACCAACAGGAAAAAGGATGAACCTTTAGGCATTGAAATTGTAAATGAGGATTACCTTAAGCAAAACCTTGGTGGTAGCCTAATGAAATCCCTTGAAAGACTGCCCGGAATTTCTACCATTGATATTGGTTCAGGCCAATCAAAGCCTGTAATTAGAGGGTTGAGTTTTAACCGCGTGGTAGTGGTAGAAAACAATATCAAACATGAAGCCCAACAATGGGGAGCGGATCATGGTCTTGAAATCGATCAATATGCGGTAGATAATATTGAGATTATTAAGGGCCCTGCTTCTCTAATGTATGGTTCTGATGCCATCGGTGGTGTCATAGACATGAAAAACAATAAACTTCCCGAGAAAAATTCTTTAAGTGGCGCAGTAGATATTTCCGGAAAAACAAATAATGATTTTATAGGCACTTCTGTTTCCGTGGAAGGCAGAAAAGAATGGTTTTTTGCCACCCTCACGGCAACCTTACTGGACTATGGAGACTTTAGGGTTCCTACAGACAGCGTTGACATTTACAATTACCGGGCTGCATTGCACGACAATTATTTGAGAAACACGGCTGGGAATGAACAAAATTTACACCTTTCATTCGGCTTGGTTAAAGACAAGATTCAAAGCAGATTTTATTTAAGCAATGTGAACAGTAAAAGTGGATTTTTTGCCAATGCTCACGGATTAGAACCCAGAAATGTAGATACAGATGTACATGATCGCTCAAGCAGAGACATTCAATACCCTTTTCAAGAAGTAAATCATTTTAAAGTAATCAATAGTACAACGATTTGGCAAGAAAAGTCAAGATTGGAGATAGACCTGGGATACCAGCGAAATCATAGAGAAGAGTGGAGCCAGTACGTGCAACACGGCTATATGCCGGCAGTTTTTCCGGACACGCTTGACTTTGATATGGATTTGGAACGAAAATTTATAAAAGACATCTATTCTGCAAATGT
Source organism: Cyclobacterium sp. 1_MG-2023 (assembly GCF_030546805.1). GTDB lineage: Bacteria > Bacteroidota > Bacteroidia > Cytophagales > Cyclobacteriaceae > Cyclobacterium. Next base: position 384,663 of record NZ_JAUOPC010000005.1, read on the forward strand.
GAAGTTTTTCTACCAAGCTTCTGATAAAACTCAGGTAAACTCAGGAATAAGCGGTGAATACAAAGAAAATCAAATTAATGGCCGGGGGTTTATCATCCCTGCCTACAGTCAAGTGAACATCGGTGGTTTTGTTTTAGGCCGGCATGAACTTTCACCAAGCAAGCAATTTCAAGCTGGAATGAGGTATGATCATGGAAGAATAAAGACCTCCTCCTATTTTGATTGGTTCCCCTCTCCACTGGATGATGCGGTCGACCCTGAAACCAATTTTCTTCAAAGAGCTGCTTCTATCAATCGATCATTTTCCAATTTTACATGGTCTTTGGGCTATAATTATAACCCCGGAAAATGGAATTATAAAGTTAATATAGGCAAGAGTTTCCGAATGCCTATACCTAAGGAACTTGCAGCCAACGGTGTAAATTATCACCGCTTTAGTTATGAAGTTGGTAACCCTGATTTATCCCCGGAAATAGCTTACCAGTTGGACTTAGGTATTACATTTGGATCGGAAAAATTTGCAGCCGGTGCATCACCTTTTTTAAATTACTTTTCCAACTATATTTACTTAAATCCAACCTCTTCTCATGACCGCTTGTATGGGAATGGCAATCAAATTTTTATTTATACAGAAAGTCAGGTATTGAGATATGGAGGAGAATTTCATTCCCATTATGAACTACTAGACTGGCTCCAGCTAGGCCTGATAGGGGAATACATCTATTCCAGACAATTGTCCGGAGAGAAAGAAGGTTATACACTCCCCTTTTCCCCACCTGCCTCTGCCATCATAAATCTTAAATACAACGAGAAAACAGTGGGTCGAATAGATAACCCCTACCTATCGGTGGATTATAAAATCACTGCTGCACAAAACAACATCGTTCCTCCAGAAGTAATAACAAAAGGATACCAAGTTGTCAATGTTGGCATTGGTGGAGAAGTTAACCTCTATAAACAAAAATTAAATCTTTCTATTCAGGTACAGAACCTCTTGAATAAAAAATACTTTAACCATACCAGTTATTACCGACTGATAAATGTTCCGGAACCGGGAAGAAACTTTATAGTTAACATAAACATCCCTTTTCACTCAAGCAAAACACTATAAATAAGCACTAAAAACCATGAAAAAATACAACTCATTTACCCGTAATTTAATAGCCTTCAGTTTAAAACCATGGATAAACTATGCCTTGGTTGCCTTGGTCTTCATTTTCTCAATTTCTTGTGATTCGTCAGACGAAACAGACACCGAAAAACCTGTAATAGACCTTTCTATGGCTGATGCTTACCCCACCAGTTGCGCAACTATATACTTTGACGAGCCTTTCAATTTTAAGGCCTATTTTTCCGACAATTTTACATTAGGCTCTTATAGCATTGACATCCACAATAATTTTGATCACCACTCACACAGTACCGAAGAAGATGACTGCACGCTTGATGACAAGAAAACAGCTACAAACCCTTATGTATTTATTAATGACTACGAAATCCCTGAAAACTTATCTTCCTATGAGGCCAACCTTACAATGACCATCCCTTCAAGCGATGCTTCTGGAATATTTCAAGAAGGAGATTACCACTTTTACATTAGCTTAACAGATAAAGAAGGCTGGTCGACGCAAAAAGGGTTGAGTATAAAAATACTACACAAATAACATTCATCATCCAAGTAATAAACTATTAAAATGGAAAGAAGTTTTATTCTCTTTCCCCATGTTAAAATAATAAAGGGAAAATTCTAAATGGAATTTTCCCTTTAAACTTGGTAACCTTCCTTATTGGGATGCATTCAAATCAACTCTGATTATGCATTATTCTACTAACCAATTGATAAATTACAAAGCGATTTTGGAACAAATTCAAACAGTCCAATTCTACGGAATCAATAGGTATTTTGACTGGGAAATCCGGAGCCCACGATATTAAAAAATTCCTTTCTATAGGCCTCGTTCTCAAAACAGCCACCATATTCCACTGTGGTGGTAAAACTGTTTTTATCCTTGATACCTCTGGACGAAACACACAGGTGTTTACCACAGATCATAACAATCACATCTTTGGTTTCTAAAGTCTCCTGCAGTTCTTTAAGCAGCTGTAAAGAAAGCCTTTCTTGTACCTGAGGCCTATGGGAAAAATAATCAACCAACCTGTTAATTTTAGAAAGGCCAATAACCTTCTGTTTGGGGACATAAGCTATATGGGCATGCCCTGTGATGGGTAAAAAATGATGCTCACACGAAGAATCAATGTTGATATTTTGTTCAACAAGCATTTTAGAATAGCCATATTTATTAGGGAAAACGGACAACTTTGGCTTATTCGCAGGATTCAGACCATAAAAAAGTTCCTTCACATACATTTTAGCAAATCTGTAAGGTGTCCCTGATAAACTTTCATCTGTTAAGTCCAAGCCTAACTCATTCATGATTCCCTCAAAATGATGTGCTATATTTTTTATCTTTTCCTCATCTGATTTATCAAAAGCATCGCTTCGAAGGGGAGTCTCTGAATTGGTCATCACATGATTATCCCCTATTATGTCAAAATTATTATTATCCATTTTTACGGCAACATTTATCGGTTTCACATTTACAATATTTCAAATTATACACATGCAAAAGTGCTAGAAGCATTGCCGCAACATAAATCACCATCTCAGGAAGCAGGTACCAACTATTCTTTTCAATGAGTATCAACAAAAAAAGCAATAGCCAGCTACTCCACAAAGCAGGTTTCATAAAATCCCTAGATGTATTTTGAGAAGAGCGGCTTACAGCTATGAATGAAACGAATAGAAAAAAATAATCCAGGTTACTCCAAAGGCCTGCCACCCCAATACAAGTCTCTGTAGGACAATTCAACAATATAAACACCAACGGTGTAGCCATACAATGGACTACGCACAAAGCTCCCGCAATTGCCCCTAAGGTGTCTGAATTTCTAAAGGTTAGGCTCATCTAACTATATTTATCATATGCAACATTATTGCAAATATATAAAATTCAACACCTTGTTGCAACATTATTGCATATAAATTATTTTGAGAATGCCTGAAATCCATATAAACGGTTACCCTTTTCAATCCCATAGCTGAAGCTGGGGGCTAATGATTCCTGAAATTCCATCGGGTGGAAATAAAATGAATTAAAAAGCATTGGGGCTTTACCTGAATTGATTGATTAACAAAACCACATCAATTGGAACAGGCTTTAGCCGAAATTAAGCTGAAAAAGATTTTTTAATGATCATCCCTATTTTAAAGAACGAATCGGAAAACCTATGGCCTCGACTGACTCAGTCTCCGGTAGGATGCTTTCGCTATAATCATAAATTAGGTTTTTAGTGGATTTATTGATCATCCGGAATTGGTCGAAATTGAAGGCGAAAATGATAACTATATCAAATTATTTTCTCCCTAAAATGCTTAAAATGTTTCATGCAACCGCAAATTTATTTGGCTTCTAAAATCGAGAATTTATCCCTTTCACAACAAATCCACACGCCATTTTTTTAATTAATAGAGAAATAATTTAAAAATACTTCAGCACGTAAACAGCTGTTAATAAACAACTTAAAATTTAATTGCGAAAATAATCCCTTCCTCATTACGTAAATCATCCTATTGATGTTTTTAATAACAAAGAAATAATATTTTGAAGAAGGAATTAGTAATAAAGTTTTTACGGGGTAAGTGTTCCTCTACCGAAGAACAACAACTGTATCAATGGTTGGAAAATCCGGATGAAAGGAAACTATTCAGTAGGTGGATGGAAGAAGAAATTGAAAACCCTACCATTCTTGCTAATGACCTAACGGATTACTCCCACCTGTTGCAAAGGATCCACCAAAAAGCAAATCTACCAATTAGAAAGCCTACTTTGAAATTGACAGTTATTAAAAGTTTGAAGGTAGCTGCTACACTTATTTTAATTCTTTTTACCGGATACTTTTTATCTCAGTCTTGGTTAAAAAAACAAGATAGAGCAATTGGGACATCTGATGTGACATTCATTGATCGAACCACCGGTATTGGAGAAAAGCTAACACTAACCATGCCGGATGGAACGAGAATAATTGTTAACTCAGAATCTACCATCCAATTCAGTTCAGCGTATGGTCATGAAGATCGCCTTATAACATTGAAAGGCGAGGCATATTTTGACGTTGCTCCAGATTCCTTGAAAACTTTTTTAGTTCAAACCAAGGAAGGCATGACCCAGGCCCTGGGTACAGCATTTAATGTTTCTACCAAAAACAATGCTTTTCAAGTCGCCTTGGTTGAAGGCAAGGTAAAGGTAGCCATAGGGCAGAATACTACCCACCTTACTCCCGGCCAGATGGCAGTATATAAACATGCCAAAAACAGCACTGAAATAAAGGTTAAAAAATTCAATATAGAAAAGGTAACCGCATGGAAGGAGGGCAAACTAAAAATTAACAATAAGTCACTTGGTGAAATATTGAAAGAGCTTGAATACCGTTATGGCGTTTCCTTTAAAATAGATCCGGATTTAGATTTAAAGCAGCGGATCTCAGGAACCTTTGAAAACAAAAATCTAACAAACGTACTCACAGGATTAAGCTTTTCTACAGCTTTTACCTTTGAGTTAAACGCAAAACAAGTAATTCTAAAAAAGCGCCTATGAAGAAACAAAAAACAGGGTAAACACTCCATCGCCAAATGAATCTATTTACCCTGAATGATTTTAAGTAATACACCTAAAACAACTAAAATTATGAAAAGAAAATTACTTTACCTTATAAAAATGGTATCGAAAAACATTTTGTATGGTCTGGTGATCCAGTGCCTACTCATGTCTACCTTAATGGCACATGAAATCAGTGCCCAGATTAGACCAATAGATAAAACCTATATCCAGATGGAAAGGACAGAAGGACACCTTCTGGAAATATTCGAGGATATAGAAGACAAATCCGATTACCGGTTTGTTTACCCGGCTGAAATAGTTGAGTATAAATCACAAATTACTATAAAAGACCAACTACAATCGGTTAGTGATATATTGGTGGATGTAGGATTAACCGCTCGCTTGGGATTCAAGCAAGTGGACAACACCATATATGTTGCAAAACTCAGCAGTGACGTAAACCAGTCTTCCGCAGTGATGGCAAAAATCACCGGTCAAGTGACAGATGAAAGTGGAGACCCCATTCCGGGAGCAACCATTTTGGTGGAAGGTACAAATAATGGAACTGCAACAGATCTTGATGGCAGTTACCAAATCGATGCGTCCGAGGGAGCAGTTCTTGTTTTTTCTTTTATCGGCTATAACAGCCAGAGGATCGAGATTGGAAATCAACAGACCATAAATATTGTGTTGGTGGAAGACGCCACCTCCCTCGATGAGGTTGTAGTGATCGGCTACGGAACACAGAAGAAAGTAAATTTAACAGGAGCTGTTTCCTCAATTGATGTTGGAAAAGAAACGGAGACCCGACCCATTACTTCCTTATCATCTGGTCTTTCAGGATTGGCCGCCGGCTTATATGTCAATCAAGGCAGCGGTCGACCGGGAAATGACGGAGCCACACTAAGAGTACGGGGACAAGGCACTCTCAACAATGCAAACCCACTTATAATTATTGATGGAGCTGTTGGAAACATGAATCACCTTAATCCGCAAGATGTTGAAAGCATATCCGTATTAAAAGATGCGGCTTCTGCTGCAATCTATGGATCGAGAGCGGCAAATGGGGTGATATTAATCACTACCAAGCAAGGGGCAGCCGGAGAGTTTAAGGTAAATTACAACACCTTCTTCTCATCTGCCCAGCCATCCAATGTAGTTGAGACCGTTTCCAATTATGCAGACTACATGGAGCTAATCAATGAAGGGTTTAAAAACTCTGATCCTAATGCAAATCCTATTTTCTCTCAGGAAAAAATAAACGAATGGCGTGAAAATGAGGGGGGTGATCCTTTGAAATACCCCAACACACAGTGGGTAGATGAGGTTTTTCAGAAAAACATTGTACAAAACCACAACCTGTCGTTTTCCGGTGGAAGTGAGACAGTAAAGTTCTTTGGATCATTTGGTTACCTGGACAATCCGGGAATCATTGAGCGCTCAGGATATGAAAGGTATACTGCCAGGATCAATTTAGAGGCAGATTTAAAGCCTTGGCTGACCTTAGGTACCCAACTGAATGGAGTGGTGGCGAATACCGATATTGGTACCAATCAAATTGGTTCGGTTTTTCAATATGCAGGAGCAAGCACTCCGGGAATGATCCTTCGTGCTCCTGATGGACGTTATGGAGGCCCAAACAATCCTGAAGATGACCCCCAAGCCAATAATGTGTTGCATAACCTAAACAGTCAAAGAGGTGATATTAAACACAACAAATTGAACTCCAGATTTTATGGGAAATTACGACCTATCAAAGGATTGAGTATTGAAGGTTCCTTTAATTACACCTTCGACGATTATTTGGAATATTCTCAACCTGTTTTTAATAACAGATGGGATTTTTATACCAATACCATTTCTAGAAATGCTGTAGGTAGAACTTCTGTAAGAAATCGAAACACAAAATATAACAATTATTTTATGGATGGTGTAGTTCGATATGAGGGAGAAGTTGCAAGCAAGCTGTCTTACAATCTTATGGTTGGGGCTAGTCAAGAACATTATACCTATTCATGGTTTCAAGCAAGCAAATACGATCTTATAGATCCGGCATTGAGTGTATTAGATGCTGCAACTTTGGATGCTGCTGCCAATGGCAATGCTGCTGAATATGCCATGCAATCCTACTTCGGAAGAATGAATCTATCTTGGGACGACAAATATTTATTTGAAGCCAATATTAGGCGAGATGGTACATCCAGATTCGCTAAAGGTACCAGAAGATGGGGTGTTTTCCCTTCCTTTTCTGCAGGATGGAGAATTTCTGAGGAAGATTTCTTTAATGCATCCTGGCTTCCTAATCTAAAAGTTAGGGCATCTTATGGTTCACTTGGAAACAATGCAGTAGGCAACTACGAATATCAAGCGGTTTACAATGCAGCCAATTATGTTTTAAATGACAACCTATTTGTAGGCTTTGCCCAAACTGCATTATCCAATGCAGCATTGACTTGGGAAAGCACTTATATTTCAAACATTGGTTTAGATTTTGACCTGTTTGATTTCAAATTAGGGGGCTCTATTGAAGCATTCGATAAGGTTACCAAAAACATCCTGATCGATTTACCCGCGCCTCTAGTGGTAGGGAATGCCAGTATTCCTAAACAAAATGCTGCTGAGGTACAAAACCGAGGAATTGAACTCAACTTAAATTACCGCGACCAGGTAGGAGAATTCTCTTATAATATTGGAGGTAACTTTACTTTCGTAGACAACCGCGTAACCCGTTACAAAGGGGAGGAAAGAACAATCAACGGAAGCAACCTAATTCAGGAGGGATATGCAATCAATACACAATATATCTTGCTTACGGATCGATTGATTCAAACTCAGGAAGACCTGGATGTGGTTTCACAGATGATTGCAGATGCCCCTATTGATCCATCTACAGGAAATCAGAGAAATCCATTTGCAGCTTATGGAACCCCGACTTTGGGTGACTTTTTGTACGCAGACACGAACGATGATGGTATCATAAATGACGATGACCGGGTGACTGTGGGGCATGGAACAGCTCCTCGTGTTTCTTACGGCATCAACCTTGGCTTTAATTGGAAGGGCTTTGACTTTTCTGCCTTACTTCAAGGTACATCAGGACTTCACGCTGTTTGGCGAGACATCTATAACACCACTGGTGTAAGGTGGGGATACCAAATCAATCAGGAAATCGCTGAAGGAAGATGGTATGAAGGAAGAACCGATGCCACTTATCCAAGATTACTAAACTATGTAGATTCAAGAAATCTCCGTGCTAGCGATTTCTGGTTGCAAAACAAGGCTTATATGCGATTGAAAAATGTTCAATTGGGGTATACGATTCCTAGAGAAATAACGCAAAAATTTAAAGTTGAAACTTTAAGGGTCTATGGAAGCCTTGAGAATTACCTAACATTTACCCAGTACAAGGGATTTGATCCTGAAGTTAGCGGGACGCAGTACCCCACGCTTAAGCAGGCATTGTTAGGACTAAATATATCATTTTAAAAATTCAGGAGAAGATGAAAAATATATTGATTTTATTTTCGCTATTGATCTTGGGCGGGTGTTATGAAATGGATACCCAGCCATTTGATAAGGTTAGTGCCGGAAGTTTTTGGAAAACTGAAGAACATGCATTACAAGGTATAATGGGGGTTTATGCAGACATGAAAGACCCATATCTTTTTGGGCTATATAACATGTTTGATAACGTCACTGACATTGCAATAGGTTATGATGGACAAGGACTTGGCAATATAATTGATGGGAATTTTACCGATCGAACGAGCATAGTAGTTAATAGATGGAGACGTGGCTATGACGGAATCCAACGGGCTAACACAGTCATTAGAAATGTAAGTGAAATGGAAATTTCCGAAGAGGTCAAATCCACAGTAATTGGGGAGGCTAAATTCTTAAGAGCATATTTCTATTTTTACCTATTAAACTTATTTGGTGGAGTGCCATTGTACGATGAAAGCGTTGATTTAAATAAAGATTTTAATCAACTCAAAGCTCCTAGAAGTACTGAGGAAGAAGTGAGAGCCTTTATTATTGCAGATCTTGATGATGCGATCAACAATTTGCCTACCTCCTATCCACAGGAACATTACGGTCGTGCCACAAAAGGTGCTGCTACAGCACTTAGGGGAAAGGTCTATTTATTCAACAGTGAATGGGAAAAGGCCATTGAAGACCTTGAAGACGTAGTATATAATACCACCAACAATTATGGGTATAGCCTTCATGACAGCTACCCTGAATTGTTTACGCCGGTAGCTGATTCCAGCGATGAAATGATCTTTGCTATCCAAAATAAAGGTGGGGTAGGCTTTGCCTATGGCATGCGGCTGGCATTTTATCTTGGCACAAGATCAACATTCGGATCATGCTGGAACAATGGTATGCCAAGTACAACCTTAGCTGATATGTATGAAAACCTCGACGGATCTCCTTTTAGTTGGGAAGAGCATTTTCCGGGTTTTGATTCTGATAATTCCGTAAAGGAATCGGTATTTCTAGCTTCCCATAATGCAGGTGTTTTCACTTCTTTGCCCGACACGGCAAAATTGGGAGAAATTTATAGAAACCGTGATCCCCGATTGATGCAAAGTCTAGTGGTACCTTATTCTTGGCAGCTCGGATGGAATGCTAATCAGCCTAGAAATATGCAGCTTGTTATCGCCACCGGTGTCAATGAGAATTTTGGTCAAATAAGAAACAATAGGGGATGGCAAACCTATGTTTGGAGAAAGTTTGTCCCGGAAGGAAACATGAACGGCGACCTTACCAACCGTGCACATACACCTATTAATTTCCCTATGATTCGATTGGCTGATGTTATATTAATGCTTGCAGAAGCTTATAATGAGACCAACGCATCGAATAAGGCGATAACAGAAATTAATAAAATCCGGGAACGTTCCGGAATGCCGGGGCTAAATTCAGGACACCCCTCACTGAATGTGTCTGGCACTGATGAAGTGCGAGAGCGAATCATTCATGAAAGAGCTGTTGAATTGGCCGGTGAAGGGCATCGTTATTTTGACCTTAAGCGCTGGGGCTTATTGGCTCAGTATTCTGATGGCGTTATTGAGCAGGGAGTAACCGGTTCCAATCTGTTTACCAGAGGATATCAGGATAGGCACCAAATTTGGCCTATTCCAGCTCAGGAAATTGAAATCAATCCTAGTTTGAGTCAAAACCCTGGTTGGGAATAATCCAATTACAATAACATCTAGACCCGGCATGCCATTATATAAAAGGTATGCCGGGTTTATTTTTTCTAGCAATTCAATAATTATTGGTCAAAGCCGGTTTGTGGTGAGAGCTAACCAAATTTGTTGTCAGAATGGCACCTTTCCCAATCCGATATTTTTGAGGTGGGCAAATACCTTACTGGTCTAAGTTACGCTTCGCTAAACTTAGACCCGAAATGCCGAAAGTTTCCAACTTTCAATAAATAGCCTTGCATTTTTCCAAATCAATTTGATTAACGATTACTCTTCAACCAATAAGAATACCGCAATCCTATATCTCCCGACTTTATCCGAAATTTTGAGAAGAAATGGGTCTTTTACAAATATACCTTAAACCTAGATTTTTGGCTTAATTAATCCTTATCACCTAAATTGGAGAATTTTGGGCTAAAGCCCCTCATAACACCGTATTCCTTTCCGATCCCCCAGCTAAAGCTGGGGGCTATTGATTTTAGGGTTTAATTCAGAGGGTATTACTTTTTATTCGGCTTTATTCGAATTATTATCTCAATTACGATAATACCAAAGTAAGCATCTAAAATACAGCCATTTATTCAGTCAATTCTCCCTAGAAGATATTATAGTTGTAAAGGATTCATTAAATTATAACTTGAACCAATCAGATTTACCCATGCCATTTGTAAAGGTCTATTTTCATTACGTTTGGAGCACCAAAAATCGAGATCCATTTTTAAACTCCAAAGAACTAAGATCTAAGGTTTGGAACCACATTAGAGATAATTCTAAAAAGAATTGGATCTTTATCGATCACATAAATGGATACTCGGAACATTGTCATTGCTTAATTTCTCTTGGAGTTGATCAAACCATTCAAAAAGTGGCACAATTGATTAAAGGAGAATCTTCTTTTTGGATTATCAAAAACAAACTTACCCTAAATAAATTTGAATGGCAGGATGAATACTTAGCTGCATCTGTATCGGAATCCGGTGTAAAAAAGGTTAGGGAGTATATAAAAAACCAAGAGACGCATCATAAACACAAAACATTTAAAGAGGAATATTTAGCCCTTATTAAAAATTATAATTTTGATGAAATAAAGAAGTAAAATTGGGCCAGAGCCTCTAATTACAATATTCCTTTCCAATCTCCAACCTGAAGTTGTAGGCTAATGTTTTGAGATTATCAAACGGTTGAAATTCTTGGGCCATTATTTCATATTTAAGCCATACCTTATTTATTTAATAAACGAAATACCTCTATAGCCAATTAATAATAGAGTTGTGAATGTTTTTCACCCTTATTAAAACCTATAACCCATACCTATTGCCCGACGATTTATAATGTTATGATCAGTTTTATCAGCATTAAATAAATTCCCTCCCATTCCAAATAAAACCTCAAAAGTAACGCTACTTTTAACAACCCATTTGTATCCTATACTTAAACCAAGTGATAAATCTATTACATCAGGGCCTCCATTAACAGTTAGATCACCATTAATATCAGTTAATTGCTTACCATCCGTTGAGCCTAAGGTCGCAAATCCTTCAGTAAAAAAACCTGATGCATATTTTTTACCAAAATATCTCCTATAAAATGGGGATACTTGAAAATTCACATCTTCATCGTATTTTTGACTAAATGAATACAAGCCAGTTATTCCAAAAGATGACTTTTTATTTATATTTCTTTCATAGGTTCCCTCAAACAACCCAATTGTTGTAAAATAGATGTTATTTTTAACTTCATCTTTATTTTGTCCATTTACAATAAAATATTGAAACAGCATAACTATTATTAGAAATGATTTTTTCATGGCTTATAAATTATAGATAATTATATACAAATTTTAACTTTACTTAATTTATTGTTTATGTATACTTGAGTCCTTTCTTTATAAGCCAAATAGCTAAAATAATTTCTTGAATTAAAAGAGGAAATGCTATCATTATATATTCAATTGACACAACCTCAATGAGTTGAAATAAAATTAAAAATCCACCTATCATTATTAATATATTTCCTGACAGCCCCCATATTGATAGCCATATAGGAATGTTTTTTTCAATATAAAGAATAGTGTATAAAAGTAAGTTCCCCATTCCTGTCGCCACAATCACTCCTAAATGGTTAATCAGATCTCTAACGTTCTTTAATATCCCACCAACCGTTTCATAAAAAATTAAATTACCATTTATTCCTGTTACATATTTTTCACTTAAAAAAATAAATGTAGGCAATAATATAATCCCTAATAACTGAAAAGATCCGGCCATAAATCGAAACCCAATAAAGCCAACAGAAAGAATTTTTTGATTTTGTTTAAGGAGAGGGTACAGTATTAAAGAGAAACCAATAAATATAGGAACAAGAAGAAACTGGAAAAGCGCTGAAATTAAAATTTTATTTTTATTAAAATAAACAATTTCAAGATATTTTTCACTTTCTATAGCGGGGGTAACGCTTAGAATACCAACAATAATTCCAATAAAAATAAGCGTTCCGGCTATTTTTGATGTTTGTTTAATTTCCATATACTGCAAAAGTAAATGGATAAACCTGTCACTTCATTGACTAAAGTTAAGAAATTATTTATTGCTAATTATTCTCTTTCTAATTCTGCTTAACGACTCTGGTTTAACTCCTAAATAACTAGCAATCTGGTGTTGAGGAACACGCTGGACTAGTTCAGGTCTGGTTTTCAACATATTCAGGTATCTTTCCTCTGGATTAGAAGTTTTAAATTTAGCAAAGGAGTCTTGATTTTTAGCCATAATAATTTCAGCGATTACTCTGGATAAAGAATCTAATTGTGGATGTTTTTGAAATGTTTCTTTTTCTAATTCAGGATTACCTACACTAACGATGACATTTTCCATACATTCAAAATAATAATTTGATGGGGTAGCCTTACCATAGTTAGATGGTGTAACCACTTGCTCCTCCGTATAAAATTCAATCGTTTTTTCTTCACCATTTTCAATAATATAGCTTCTTATGCAACCTTTTAATAAAAAATAGCATTCAGTTGAAATTTCTCCTTCACTAAGTAGGGTTGTCCCCTTTCCAAAGCTCTTAATAAAAGTATTTTCTTTAATAGCATTTTCTAACTCCCTAGTGATTGTAGTATATTTTGAAAGGTATTTTAATATTTCATTTTTCACGGATAAATCAATTTTGAGTAGGGTGTTATAACATTTTCCAATCAATATTTTAGCAAATGAGTTGCAAAAATCCTGATTATTTAACTCGTATCTAAGCTTAAATCTTTTTGTCAATTTAAGCATTTCGAAGAAAAACTTAACCGAAAACAAAACAAAAATATCTTTTAATATATTAAAACCAGCATCTCAGGTTTATGGCTTAAAGCTTGTTAAAGTTCTCTACAGATGATTATTTGGGCTAAAGCCAAAATTTGGATGCGGTAATGGCGCCTCTTGGAAATCCTCAAAATTTGGAGGTGAACAAATTAAATGTTTATTAGCGCTATCGGGTATATATTTGGGCTAAAGCCCCTCATAACACCGTATTCCTTTCCGATCCCCCAGCTGAAGCTGGGGGCTATTGATTTGGAGAATCGCTTTTTTTGAAATTTAATTCATCTTGAATTTTTCCCTGTATTCGGTAGGGCTTATTCCTTCTTTCTTCTTGAAGAGCCTTGAAAAATAAGGAGGGTATTCAAAACCCAATTCATAGGCCACTTCAGCAACCGTTTTGTTAGGATTCAATAATATATTCTTGGCCTCATCAATCAGGTACAATTGTAAATGTTCTGTTGATGTTTTTCCTGTTTCCTTTTTGAGGGTATCACTTAAGTAACGCTGGGAAACCGACAGGTTCTCTGCAATCAGCTCAATGCTGGGAATTCCATTTTCTTGCAATTGCCCCGAATCAAAATAGTTTTCCAACTCTAGATTAAACTGCTCCAATAGATCATTTGAAAGCGCCTTCCGATTGATAAACTGTCTTTCATAAAACCGATTGGCATACTTCAATAGGGTACTCAGCTGTGAAACAATAATTTCCTTGCTAAATTCATCCTGATTGTTCTGGTATTCCAGGTCAATATTCTCCACTATTGATTCAATCTGCTTTTCTTCTCGAGGAGAAAGGTGAAGTGCCTCATTGACCGAGTAGGAGAAAAATCCATACTTTTTAATTTGATGGGCCAACTCCGTTCCCTTGATAAAATCTTCATGGAAGTTGATAGAAAACCCCTTTTGCTCAAATACAACACTACTATCCCACTGCAAAACCTGCCTGGGGGCGATGAAAAACAAAGCTCCATTGGTGAAGTCATATTTGGTTCGCCCATAATTTAAATCCCCTTTCACAATTTTTTTGAAGCTAATGGTGTAGCAATCGTTGGTGATGGGTGGTGAACTCTCTTTTGGGCAAGGTAAAAACCCATCTCCTATGGCAGAGAACACACTTAGCATGGGATGCTCCGGACGAGGAAGCTCCAGGTATTCCAAATAAGCCGATAATGTCTTAAAATGTTGCATCTTATTTATCCAATTCTATTGCTGCTTGTTGTAATTGTTTATTGTATTTGTCAATCCTTGCATGTGCAGTACCATCGACCAACAAAATCACCACCAACATGGAGATGGAGGTAATCATGCTAGCCCTCCAAATTGGTAAATTAACAAATAGAAGTAGGAGCGCACAAGCTGCAATAATTATCGGAATAGCTGTAAAAACAACATCTTCATATTCCTTTAAAGTGCTTTCAGTTCGCTCAAGTTCAGCTGCCACAAAAGCCTTTGCATCTGCATTGTAAGCTGTCTCAAATTGCGTAATTCTTGCTTTATTGGTGAAAAATAATCCTAAGCCTATGATCAATAGCAAAGCACCCGCCACTAAGGTGGGAATGATGTAGGCCTTGGCCATTTCTGTTTTCCCCAATTGCCAAAAACTTAAACTAGCCACCATAAATACCAGTCCAAAAAGGATGAAAAATGGTGTTGAAAAAAGTTCGGCTTTCGCCCAATCAATTGCTGACTTTAATATATCCATGATATTGTATTCTAAAATTACTCCAATTTATAAATTCCAATTAATACTTGTTGCCTTTTCTGACCACTCCCACAACTTATTTCCAACAGCTCTGTAATTGCTGATTCATAAGCTGTACCGCTTGTGGTTCCTGTAAAAATCATAGGTTTACGTCTTCTAATTATTCAGTCACCTTACCTTACTCACCAAATCCATTTGCTTATCTATTCTTCGCTAAGCATGATATTATTTATGGTACAAAGATAAAACTGTGGACAGTATATACTTTTACACGCATTTTCAAATCTTGTATACTTTTTGGTAAGCTGTATCAAATACTCGTTCATGCCACAGGCAATCTGACTTAACTCTTGATACATTTATATTTTTTCCAAATAATGCCATTTCAGGGACTTTTATTAAAGCCTATTTAATCCAACCAAGCTAATTGAATTGGTTCATGGCGTTTCAGGAAAAGGACGTTTCATTTATAGGGGACATTAACGCGCTGGAAATCACCGTAAATTTTGCCTCAAAATTTTGAAGGGCAAAAATCTCATCGTAATATTGCAATGAAATACAACGAAATATGGGTTTAACAAAATCAGATCTATTTACCAAAGAGCAAAATAACCTGGCACTTGTGGCCAAAGCTTTTGCTCACCCCGCACGAGTGGCCATCATTCACTTTTTAATTAAAACCAATGCCTGTGTTAATGGAGATTTGGTTCAGGAACTTGGCTTGGCTCAACCTACCGTTAGCCAACATTTAAGAGAGCTTAAAGATATTGGGATTATTCAGGGAACTATTGAAGGACCTAGGGTAAGCTATTGTATCAATCCAACAAGATGGAATGAAATCAAGGACTTATTTAACCAAACATTCGAAAAGTTTAAAAACCCTATCCAAGGGGATTGTTGTTAAAAAAAAATTTTACCAGACTTATCGTAATAATGCAATAATACAATATCAAAAATTACAAAAACCAATAAGGATTTATAATAGTAGCAAATCAACAATAGTGCAACCTAAATGAAATGATCAAAATGAAAAAAACCATCTTATCAATCTCAATAGCAATGGTTTTGCTATCGAGTTGCTCTCAAGGAAACAAAGAACAAACTGCAAATGCTCCTGTAAAGGATGTAAAGTTAGTTACAGAGGTCAAAACAGAAAATACTAGCCAACCAAAAGGAGAAGCCATTACCATGTATCCCGAACTAAGTAAATACATCGAAACCGTGAAGGCCGGTATGGAAGCTATACCCCAAGATCGTAAAAATCAACTAAAGAAAATTGCCCTTTTCGTAAAGACCAAAAAGCAATCCAATGAGGATGCAAATTTAACTTTCATTTGTACCCATAACAGTAGAAGGAGTCATATGAGTCAAATATGGGCAGCTACAGCCGCCAACTATTATAATATTGCAAAAGGGATCAATACTTTTTCGGGAGGAACTGAAGCCACCGCCTTTAACCCTAGAGCTGTAGCCGCAATGGAGCGAGCCGGTTTCTTGGTGGAAAACCCGGGTGGAGACAATCCTCACTATAAAGTAACTTTTGCCAAGGAGGGAGCTGAACTGGAATGCTTCTCTAAAAAATACGATGATCCTTCCAATATCAATGAAAATTTTGTGGCCGTTATGACCTGCTCTGAAGCAGACAAAAATTGTCCATTTATACCGGGAGCCACCTTGAGAGTCCCCATCCCTTATGAGGATCCTAAAATCGCGGATAATACCGATCAAGAAGCTTCAAAGTACGATGAAAGATGCTTGCAAATTGCTACTGAAATGTTTTACCTCATGTCACAAGTAAAAGCATAACATAAGCGATGAAAAAAATCTCGATACTTTTAATACTTACGCTTGTAGGAAGCCAAGTCAAAGCCCAATCGGTCTTTGACCAAATGAATGACTGGGTGGGGTCCCAACTGGCTGAAAGCACCGGTATAGGCGCCTATCTTTTCTTATTTATGGGTGGGGTATTGGCTAGTTTACTGCCTTGTGTTTACCCCGTTTACCCACTTACTGTAAGCTTCTTAAGGAACAAAAAAAGTAGCTTGGGTAAATTCGCTCACCCCTTGACCTATTATTTTGGATTGGCCTTGATCTATTTTATTTTTGGGCTAATAGCCTCAGTGACAGGAGGTGCTTTCAATGACATCTTACGGCTTCCATTGGCCAATCTGTCCATCGGCTTATTACTAATTATTTTGGCATTAGCAACTATTGATTATTTGCATTTACCGTTTTTTGGTGGGCAAGTAGACAGTAAACAAGAAGGGCTGGGCGGTACACTACTTATGGGTGCCGGTGCAGGCTTGCTTTCATCTGCATGTGTCGGACCTATCGTGGTGAGCATACTCGTGGCCATTGCCTCCAATGTTGAAGGAGTTACCGTAGGTTTGGCAGCAACAGCCGCATTTAAAATGATGCTTTTCGGTTTAGGAGTTGGTGTTCCGGTTTTACTCTTAGGAGTATTTGGTTTAGCGCTTCCCAAAAGTGGGAAATGGATGCTTTATGTCCAATGGGTTTTTGCTTTATTGATTGGCTATTTTGCCTATGGTTACCTTATTAAAGGCTTTAATGGACTAGGCTTAAGTGATACTGTTGGTTTTTATCTATTCATTGGCTCGGTATTGGTGTTTTTAGCCGCTTTCAATCTACAGGAAACAGGGAAAAGCAATCAGCAAAAGACAAAAATTTCCCTATACATGCTTACCGGAGTAGTTGGCTTCTTTATCATTGGTGCCAATACTCTTCCGGCAGGAAACACAGGCATGGCAGCTAGCCAAATGGCAACAGAGGGTGCTTCTAATGATAATATTGAACAAAAAGGAGAACTTACCTGGTACCTAAACAAGGAAGCTGCTTACCAAAAAGCAGCTGAAACAGGAAAACTGGTCTTTGTAGATTTTCATGGAGACTGGTGCACCAATTGTAAAGCATTTCAAAAAAACACACAGGAAGACGAAGCCTTGAATAGCGCCTTACAAAATGCCATTTTGTATAAAGTTTACGATACTTCTCCTGAATTTGAAAAATACCGAAACGACCCTCGCTTTCCTGAGTTAAAGGTAGGACTTCCTTTTTTCCTCATCACTGATGGTACCGGTAATGTTATTTATAAAACAAATGATTATACCAAAACAGAAGAAATGCAATTGTTTCTCAATTGAGGCTAAAACAGGTATTAAAACTTCAAATACAAGCCACCTAATTTAGGAGTGATATTATAACATCTCAGTTAAACCTGAAAACCAACAATTTTCAGGCTTAACTGAGCCAATTGATTGTTTTTTTGTCAAAATTTAATAAGGAAATGAGCAATAAAAAACTAAGTTTTCTGGATCAATACCTCACCCTTTGGATCTTTATAGCCATGGGTTTGGGAGTAGGTATTGGCTACCTTATCCCATCTAGCGCTTCATTTATTGAATCTTTTAGTAAAGGAAGTACCAATATCCCCATTGCCATTGGTCTAATTCTAATGATGTACCCTCCCCTGGCTAAGGTTAATTACAGCTTACTACCAAAAGTATTTAAAAACGTAAAAATTCTATCCGTATCTTTATTGCTTAACTGGATCATTGGCCCGGTGCTGATGTTTGTTCTGGCCTTGTTGTTCCTCCAAGATTATCCTGAATACATGGTGGGCTTAATCTTAATTGGATTGGCACGTTGCATTGCCATGGTTTTGGTTTGGAATGACCTAGCGGAAGGCAGTAGTGAATATGGAGCTGGTCTGGTAGCGCTCAACAGTATCTTTCAGGTCTTCGGCTATAGTTTTTATGCGTGGATTTTCATCACAGTTTTACCGCCCTATTTTGGTTTCGAAGGTGCCATTGTCGACATTTCCATAGCTACCATTGCAGAAAGTGTAGCCATCTATTTGGGCATTCCATTTTTGGCCGGCATGCTTAGCAGATTCTTTCTAATAAAATACAAGGGCGAAACTTGGTATACCAACAAATTTATTCCGGCCATTTCACCTTTAACCTTGATTGCACTATTGTTTACCATTGTAGTGATGTTTTCACTAAAGGGCGAGATGATTGTGAAAATTCCAATGGATGTGGTACGCATCGCGATCCCACTATTGATTTATTTCACCTTAATGTTCCTAATAGGCTTCTTTATAAGCAAAGCAACCGGTGCTGAATACGACAAGAATGCATCAATTGCTTTCACCGCTGCAGGGAATAATTTTGAACTTGCTATTGCTGTTGCCATTGCCGTATTCGGTCTAAATTCAGGCCAGGCTTTTACCGGAGTAATTGGCCCCTTGGTAGAGGTTCCTGCTTTGATATTATTGGTAAGAATATCCCTTTGGCTAAAGAAGAAATATTATGGTCAACCCGTTCCTACTGAAAAATGAAAATCGCTATCTTCTCTGATATCCATGCCAACCTTCCGGCACTAGAAGTTTTTTTCAAGGATATAGACCAAGTAAATCCGGACGCCATTTACTGTTTGGGTGATTTGGTAGGGTACAATGTGTGGCCCAATGAGGTGGTCAAGAAGATCCGGGAAAGAAACATCCCTACAATAATGGGAAATCATGAAGAAGCCTTACTTAAGCCCCCGGCAAAGGAAGAACAACTTACCAACAAGGGGCTGACAAGATCCTTGCTTGCTGAGGAAAATATAGAATATTTGATCAATCTCCCCAGACACTTGTCCCTATCATTTAGCAATTCTTGGGGGAATTTTAATTGGCTAATGGTTCATGGAAGTCCCAAATCTACTACAGATTATATGGTGGAAGACTATCCTGAATCCGAGGTCTTGGAATTGATGGATCAAAATCAGGCAGACCTGTTACTTTGTGGACATACCCACAAACCCTTCCACAGAATAATAAAATCCGGAGATAAGTATAAGCATGTTATTAATAAAGGTTCCGTTGGTAAACCTAAAGATGGAGACACCCGGCTTTGCTATGCACTCATCGAGTTCAATCAATCCCTAAATTCACATAATTCTGATTCGTTAAAAGTAAACTTTCGCAGAATTGAATACGATATAGAAAAGGCGGCGAGGGCTGTTGAAGTAAGTGGCTTTGACAATTCATTGGCAACCGCCTTAAGGCTTGGAAAATAGAATAACCTATCGTTTCAAGCACAGAAAAATTGTCCAACCCCTTGATTTACTCTGAGACTGAAAGAGAATCTATTTTCATTGTCGGCATGGTTTGGTACCAATTGACAACCTTATCAGTCAATGCTTTCACTCTTTCGGGCTCCATTTCAGCCAGATTTTGATTTTCCCCTTCATCTGCAACGATATTATATAGTTCCGGTCTTCCACCATCATAATCACAAAGAAGTTTCCAATCACCATCCCGAACAGCCAGATCAGGGAGATTTTCGAAACCATAATAATTTTTCCTATCGGGAGGCCTACTATAGAAAATCGGTGATTGACGTGATAAACTAGATTCACCAAGCAGGCTTTCCAATACATTTTCACCATCGGAAATGGTATTTTCAGAAGCTTTCACCCCGGTAAAAGCAAGCAATGATGGTTTCAAATCTATGGCAGAAAAAACCGATTCAGCATTTCGCTTTCCTTTGGCTTCCTCATTTATAAAAGTGGATCCCCAGACAATCAAGGAAGAACGAATACCTCCTTCATACAAATGGGTTTTATACCCTTTCAAATCACCCGCACTTCCGGCCCCTAGCTCAGGACCATTGTCTGAGCAAAAAACAATCAAGGTATTCTCACGTAAGGATTCATGTTTGTTAACAAAGTCGAAAAGCTTGCCGAATTGTAAATCCATTTCTTCCAAAACAGCATGGTACAAATCTTTTTTACTTGACTCCTTAGTCAAGCCATACTCCTTAAAAGAAGGCCAATACGGACTGTGAACATCATCAGGCCAAATATTTACATAAAATGGTTTTTCCTCATTTTGTGCTTTATCCATAAAGCCTATTGCTGCATCAATAAACCCAGTAGTGATTTCAGATCTTTGCATCCAAGTGACAGGACCTCCAAGAATTGCTGCATCTTCCCATATACGCCCCTCTTTCCCGGTTTCATCCATGGTCAAGGGCAACAACTTTGCTCCCATGCCTTCAAAATTGGTTAAAGATTCATCAAACCCATAATCCGTGATGGATGGAGCTTCGGTAACATCCCTTTGCCCACCCATATGCCATTTCCCAAAATGGCCGGTTACATATCCCCCTTGCTTAAGATCTCTTGCTAGCATGGGAGCAGAAGGGTCCAACCAATTTGCAAGGCCTCTTTCCGTATTTACCTTCCGGTAGGCCAAATAGGATGTAATGTTCCACCTTTGCGGATAGGTCCCTGTGGATATGGCCACGCGAGATGGAGAACAGATGGGAGAATTTACGTAAAATTGATCAAAACGAATACCTTCAGCAGCCAACTTATCAATATTGGGAGTTTCAGCATCAAGATTGCCGAAACTAGACAAATCTCCATAGCCCATATCATCAATGAAAATCAGTATAATATTAGGTTTTAAATCTTTTTCAGCTGAGTCACAACCAACTAAAAAAAACAAAATCAATACAGTAAACAGCATTATTGCTTTTTTCAAGGGTAGAAATACAGTTTTTGACATATGTTTCTTTTGGGTTAATGCTATTGGGTAGGCAAAATGCTTAATCACAGACCTAAACTATGAATTTACCGGCTTAAATTAAAAACATAGGCTTGAAATAATGAGCCAGCTAAATTTATTAAACATTCGACAGCCCCCAAAAGCTCTTGTTTATATTAAGACCTATCACCAAATAAAAATATTGTTTTATCCATTCAAAACAATTAAATTCAAACTATTAATCGAATAAACGTGAGCATTCGATAATAATTTCTTCAATCATTCTGCCTTCATGCCAACACAGATCAAAGCAAAAGACACCTTACAGAAATCAATTGCCGTCCTTCCTTTTGTGAACATGAGCTCGGATAAGGAAAATGAATATTTTTGTGATGGAATTACTGAGGAAATTATCAATGCATTAGCTAAAATTGATGGATTAAGGGTTACTTCACGGACCTCATCATTTTATTTCAAAGGAAAGAATATTCCCATTAGCAATATAGGCCAAGAACTAGGAGTAGAAACCCTTTTGGAAGGAAGTGTACGCCTGTCAGGAAATTCCCTTCGAATTACAGCGCAGCTAATTCAGGCTGATGAGGATTTTCACTTTTGGTCAGAAACCTGGGACAGAAAGAGTGACAATATCTTTGCAGTGCAAGATGAGGTTAGCCTTTTAATTGCTGAAAAATTACGTGAGCATTTTGGACACTTTGACATACAAGAGCATTTAGTAACCCAACAGACTGAAAGTCTGGACGCCTATACCCTTTATCTAAAAGGCCGTTATTACTTGAATAAATGGAATCCTGAAGATTGTAAAACAGCCATAGATTGTTTTAATCAAGCTTTGCGCACAGACCCCAACCATCCCAATTCTTTGACCGGATTGGCAGACAGCTATAGCTTCTTGGCCACCACAGGATTCATCTCTTATGAGGAAGGATGGGGGAAATGTGCAGCATTGACCAATCAAGCCCTGGCCATAAACAACCAGTTGCCGGAAGCCTACTATCAACTGGCCAATCTTTCATTTTTCACCGAAGCTGATTTCGAAAAGTCCTTTAATACGATAAAGAAAGGGTTGGACATCAACCCAAACCATGTTGAATCTCAGCAATTTTTATCCTTCCTATACATATTGGCCGGACAGAATGAGGATTCAAAAAAGCACCTGGACTTTGCCTTAAAGATTGATCCTCTTTCCCAAGAGACACAATTTTACAGTGCATATCTGGATTATATGCTAGAAAATTATCAAGAGGCCTTGGTCAAACTCCATAAATGCTTGGAAGTTAACCCAAGAAATATCCCCGCCCATACTGTCATCGCCAACAGCTTGGTAATGTTAGGTGAAGCGGATCAAGTTATTGACTATTTTGACAGGATGCCTTCAGAAATTATAGTTCCTGCCGAGAAAGTTGGCAATATGGCCCTGGCCTATATTCTGAAGGAAGACGAAAATCAGGCCCGCTCTAGCTTCCGGCTTTTGAATGAAATTTCAAAGCAAGAAGGCGGTTTTGCTGCAGAGGTCTATATCTTACTCTACCATGTATATACCGGTCAATTTGAAAAAGCATTTGATTGGATGGTCAATGCCAAAGAAAATAAATATCCATTATTGCTTCTCCGTTTTGCGGACCCTATGATGAATGCAATAAAAGCGGAACCAAGGTACCTTGAATTAAAGCATCAATTATTCCCTCCGGCACTCTTTGATAAAAGAAGACTTGAGAAAACGAAAAAAGCCTTGCTAAATGATGCAACTGTAAAAGCATTTAAAGACAAACTCACTTATTTCATTGAAGAGAAAGAACTGTTTTTAAACCCGGATTTATCCCTACGTTCTCTGGCCGAGGAATTGGATATCCATCCCAATCAACTTTCGTGGATCTTGAACGAAAGCATAGGCAAAAATTTCAACGCCTATATTAACCACTACCGTATTAAGGAGTTCAAACGTCTGGCCAAAGACCCTTCCAAAGCGCATATAACGGTAATTGGTCTGGCTTATGAAAGTGGATTCAATTCTAAAACTGTTTTTAACACCTATTTCAAGAAAGAAACCGGCCTTACTCCCAGGCAATTCCTTAAAAACCTGAAAGTTTAATCCTGTAACTGCAGCAACTTTGTTCGGATTTGTAAACCCGAACATGTGAATGGAATTCGGAACTCAAAACTGCTTCATTTGTAAGACATTTGTTTTGTTAATCAACATAAACAAACAAAAAGATGAAAGCAGTAATCACAACAGCATATGGATCCCCGGAGGTATTCAAACTAGATCAGGTGGCCAAACCAAGCCCAAAAGCAAATGAAGTCCTAGTACGCATCCATGCCTCTTCGGTAACCAAAGCCGACTCTATGATGCGAACAGGGAAACCCTATATTGGGCGACTATTTTTAGGACTCACAAAACCCAAAAATCCCATTTGGGGAAGTGGCTTCGCAGGAGTAGTTGAAGCTGTTGGATCGGAAGTAAAAAACTTCAAAAAGGGAGACAATGTATTTGGAGAAAACATCAACTCCTTTGGCACATATGCCCAATATGTAGCAATACCCGAAGATGGGGTGATCAGCCACTTGCCTAAGTCCCTAAGCTTTGAAGAGGCCGCAGGCATATGTGATGGTGGTGTTACCTCCCTAAACTTCTTGCAAAACATTGGGCATATCCATTCCGGACAAAAAATACTTATCAACGGAGGATCAGGAAGTCTGGGCACAGCAGCCATCCAAATTGCAAAATATTATGGTGCACATGTAACAGCAGTTTGCAGTACAGCCAACATAGAACTGGTTAGATCATTGGGGGCAGACGAGGTCATTGATTACACTAAAACTGACTTTACCCAAAATAAAAATAGTTATGATTTGATTTATGACACTGTGGGTGCAAGGTCGTTTGAAGAATGTAAACAAGCGCTAACAGATAATGGCTGTTATGCTTCTCCTGTATTGGGAATGCCCTTAATTGGACAAATGATAGTTACCTCCCTAATTGGTAATAAAAAAGCAAAATTCTCTGCTACCGGTTCTTTACCCAAGGAAGAAATCAAGCGACTATTGCACATTCTAATTGACATCATTAAAGCAGGGCATTTCGTGGCCCCGGTTGACCGCAGCTATAATTTGGAACAGGTAGTAGAGGCGCACAGCTATGTTGATAAAGGCAGAAAGAAAGGCAATGTGGTTTTAAAGCCTTTTGCACTTACCTAATCTATCACTTCAACAAAAAAGCTTAAGCATGAAAAAGCAAACAATTTCAACCTATTCTCAATTGTTATTCGGACTCTTTGGAATCATCTCCTCATGTTCAGAAGATGGGTTAATATCCACAACGCCCCCAAATCAAAAGCATATCACTGAAATCCCGGATGCGAATTTTGAAGAAAAATTAATTGAGTTGGGAATCGATAGTGACGGATTAATTAACCAAATGCTATTAACTGAAGACGCCAAGAATGTCAGTACATTGGTTTTAGATAGTGATCTTGGAACGCCTGAAGAAGGGAAAATAGCGAATCTTAAAGGTATTGAGGCTTTTGAAGAGCTGGTTTCCTTATCCGCTGGAAACAATTTATTAAGTGAAATTAATTTAGCAGCAAACCAAAAATTAACTTCATTGCACCTTGAAGCCAATTATCTTCAGACATTAAATATTAGCCATAACACGAAACTGGAGGACATTAACCTTATCCTAAACAATCTTACTGAAATCAATGGATTAAATAATGCCGATCAGTTGAAAACCTTAAACCTATCATGGAATCTATTGGAAAGCCTTTCTATCAACCTTCCGGGTCTAAATGGACTGAATGTGGAAAACAATAAATTAAAGGTGCTGGATGTGCAGGGCTGCACTTCCTTAGAGACCATGATAGCAAAATTAAACGAACTTGAAACCCTAGACCTCAGCACCAATATAAATTTGAAATATGTGACCTTATCTGCCAATCAATTAAAAAAGCTAGAGCTTACAAACAATATTAACCTAGAAAAACTATGGCTCTCAAGCAATTCACTCAACGGATTGGATGTCAGCAATCTCATCGGGCTGAACCTACTTGATATCAGCAAAAACACAAATTTAAGCTGTGTGAGAGTTGGCCAAAACCAAAATATTTTGACAATAGCCAAGCAGGAACACCAAGAACTTAGGACTAGCCCCTGTGATTGAGACAAATGTAAAGGGAATACGAGAAAACCGAATAACTGAATCAATTGAAAGGAAAGCTAATCTTTATTCATTGGAACCTTTACCATTTTACCATATATTTATTATATAAAGAATGAAAGAGCCAACTTTTTCAAACCAATAGAGCAAGACATTTCCGAAACCTTGGTATAAAATAAAGAAATCAAGAACCAATTTTGGCCTTAATAATGAGTTGCTTTTCTTCTTATTTATTTATAATTAAAACAAGCTTATGAAAATTAACCAGCTTAAATCAAGACCGGAAATCAATGATAATGCTAAACTTTTAAAGGTATACACCCAATTTGAAAGCCTTATTACCGAATTGGAAGGACTTAGTTTGCCCGATAATGTTGTTGATACCATCAATGAATCCATCGAACAGCTGAATATGACTTCAAATGATAGATTATTGAAAGAAACCAAAAAGGAACAATCAAAAATCATTAAGCTTATCGAAAAGCAATTAAAAATCGTTACCATTAATCATTACCGCAATACCTGGATGGCTTTAGGCATGGTAGTTTTTGGTTTACCCCTGGGTTTAGCTTTTAGCACAAGTCTGGACAATATGGCATTTATAGGAATTGGATTACCAATAGGTATGGCCATTGGCCTTGCTGTAGGCACGGGTATGGATAAGAAAGCTCAGGAAGAAGGCAGGCAACTTAATATTGAAATCAGCATTTAGTCTATTCTCAAAACTTATTATTTATCCAAGTGGAATAATGGAGAAAATAAATTCAAATAGATCTGTTTCATTGGAGAAGTTTAATTGGGTAGATTCAACAAATTACTAGGTTGATAATTTTTACTAGGAAATTCAACAACCTGACTACTAAATCATTAAACCGATTACAAGATCCCTTTTCAGGATATAAATCGTCAACAGCTAGGGCTTGCATACTGATGTATAATATCATCACCAAATAGAAATTTTCAAAAACGTTAAGGGCTCAGGAGAGTGCCAATAGTGGTATTAAGCATCTCTTCTGGCTTGAGAAAAGGTCGATGAACATTTTTCATAAATATTTATAAAACACAAAAATAAATTTAGATTAAACTATAAATTATTTCTCGATAAATGCCTTGATTTTGGAAGCGTACTTTTTTTATTAAAATTTACCACTATGTTTTTGTAATACTTATACAAAACATTAACTTAAGGCTTGGATTTACATTATAGCCTAAATTAAATTTTCAGCGTAATTCGTAAATCCAATTGAACTTATGACAAGATTACAAGATGGTTTGTGATCAATCACTTTTCTACAGGTAATTGAATGTCAATGTACTCTAAAAAATTTCGTGAATTATTAAAACATATTTTTTACGGCCGTAGATCATTGGCTCGGTATTATTCCTTAAAACAAATAAAGAATCACGATTTTACCATAATCTCAGACAACTGCTGGGGCAGGGGAGTATATAAATTTTTAGGCTTGCCTTGTAACACACCTACTGCAGGCATGGGTATTGATAGGGATTATTTGGATTTTATTGAAAATTTAAATAGTGAATCTGCAGATGAAGTCACCGAATTGGATGAGAGCCATTGCGAAACCATCGCCGGAAGAACTTATCCAATTGGAAGGACCCCATATGCAAAACTTCATTTTTTTCGTTACAATAATTATACTGTCGCCCAAAGATTATTTCGGATGAGGTTTAAAAAAATTAATAGGGAAAACCTCTATTACAAGATCGATTTTGATTACTACAATTGTAGAAATAAAGAAGATATAGAACGTTGGAATAAAATGCAGCTCCCCAATAGTGTAGCCTTTTATTCAGACGAAACCTTAAAATTTTATTCAGGTAAAATTCACAATGGGGTTTACATAAAAAAGAAAATGCATCCCCTAAATAATTTCCATTTCGGCTTCAATCAAAAATATTTCGATTTTATAACCTGGTTAAATACCGGAATACCCAATCAGACGCTCAAGTATAAGGTGCTAAATTTCATTTTATTAGACGATGGTATAAATATTTTTATTGCTAAATCTCTTAGATCAACTTTTAAGAAAATATCACCCAAAATTCTCAAAAGAGCTTGATTTTAAACAACTTACTGATTTATTATATTAACTTATCTAAAGTTAGTATAGCATGACCAACAGATCCTAAAATGAAACTTAAATTCAAGAATAAACCAATCGAATTTTTAACTATATTAATTTTAGCCATTTGCACTTCTGGTTTCATTATTAATGAAACCAAGCAGCATCATCAGAGCATCACCCCCCCTGCAGAAGTTGAGATACACCCTCAAAAACTAAGCAATTTCACATTAAAAGAGGGTGAATCGTACCAATTGGTGAATTCTTCTATCAAACAATTTTACACCATCAATTTTAAAGGAACAATTGAGAAGTTTGACACCCTTAGTATTGGAAAAGGAAGCGGAAGGTATCTTACAAGTAACTTAACCATCACACCAGACAGTATCATTTCCACTCGGATTACCAATGTTACCAATCGAAAAGCTATTAAACATGCACTTCAATTAAAAAATGAACTGAGTATTAAAATTGAAAGAGACTTAAGCTCAAGTACAATCACCATTATTAACGAGGGCGATACTTTAAGTTTCTCTTCAGACTTTATCGGGATGAACCATCCATTTATTCGTTCTTCAGGTACACAGATAAAAGTTGATACATTTGAATTCATTTGTGAAGACTACTTTTCTGATGTATTTGTTTTTGGCGACAGCTATGTAAATAGTGCCAGTCCTGCCCGGTGGCCCTATTATACGCATGCTGCGGGATACCAATTTTTGTGTGATGGATTGCCTGGTGGAAGATCTAAAGACTCCTTTGATTTTATAAATGCTGCTTTTTCTATTCACCAACCAAAATACGCCATTTGGTGTTTGGGCATGAACGATAAAAGTGATGAGGGAAGAATCCCTAATGAAGACTGGAAAAACTATGCGAAAAAGGTAATGGATCTCTGCGCCAAACACAATGTCACTTTGATTTTTTCTACGGTCCCTTCTGTAGAAAAAAGAAACAACAGGGGCAAGAATGATTTTGTCAGGGCTTCCGGTTATCGGTACATTGATTTTGACAAAGCAGTTTCTGATGGTGAAGGCAAATGGAAAGAAGGATTGTTGGCCAAGGATGGGGTACATCCTACAGAAAAAGGAGCGGAAGCTATGGCTGATAGATTCCTATTGGATTTCCCTGAAATCAAAAAATACAATAGGTAAAAAAGTATAAGCCAAAAGAGCAATGGATAAATATTTAGACGCAGCACCCGAAGCCGGCATGAGTTTTTTTAAGAACTTTAATGGAAAAGGAAAGGTCGTGATGATGAACCTTCTGAGGTTTAGAGATAAGGCCGATTATGCCAATCTGCAGTCCATAAAGCCTGCTAAATCAATTACCGGATCGGAAGCTTATCAACTATATATGGACAAGACACTCCCCTTGTTAAAAAAGGCGGGAAGTCGCATCATTTTTTACGGGGAATGTAATGAATATCTAATTGGGCCTAATATTGAAAAATGGGATGCTATGTTATTGGTCGAACACGCATCAACGGCTGAATTTATAGCTTTTTCTCAAAACAAGGAATTTTTAGCGCATGCCGGCCACAGGACTGCTGCTTTGGATGATTCAAGGTTATTACCCATTTTGGAAAGCAATCAATACACCTGATTAATTATACCTTTAGCTGCCTTCTTCCCAAACATCTCCATTACAGATCATAAAAAAATCCCATTAACTAATTATTAGCATTGAATTTGAGGCTATCAATAGCTAGGTAGTAAAAGAAACAATGAAATCATTAGCTAAAACAAATTACTAAAAAAATGAACGTTCATTCATATTTATCCGTTAGGTGAGTATTCAATTCGGCAAAAATGAGCAACAATTCTAAATCAAACAACAAAAGAGAAGCCTTGGTAAAGGCAACAATTCAGCTTGTTAACAACAATGGATTTCATGCCACACCAATGTCAAAGATTGCGAATATAGCAGGAGTGTCTCCCGGCACCATCTATCTGTATTTTGAGAACAAACAGGACTTGGTCAATCAAGTTTACATTGAAGTAAAACGTTCATTTACCAGATTTGCTTTCAAGGATTATAAAGAAAGCACTTCAATCCAAAGAGACTTTGAGAAAATATGGAAGAACATTGCAAGCTTTAAATTGAATGAAGTCGAGGAAGCCTTGTTTTTGTCTCAATGCGACAATACGCCCATGATCGATGAACCAAGTAGAAAGGAAGGCTTAAAGCACTTAAGCCCGCTCTTGGAGCTTTGGAAACGTGGACAGGAAAAAGACCTTATCAAACAGGTTTCTCCTTATTTGCTTTATGCCTTCAGTATTTACCCCATATCCTTTTTACTACAACAACGCGAACGGTTTGAAATTAAACCTGAAAACATTAATGAAGCCTACGAAATGGCTTGGAACAGTATTAAAATTTAATTAAAATGACTACTACAAAAACGATTAATTTAAAAAATAGGCCAAAAGGCAGTCCTTCAGTTAAAGATTTTGACTTTACAACAGCTGAAATCCCGGAATTGAAAGAAGGGGAGGTATTGTTAAGTACCAAATATGTTTCCGTGGACCCTTATTTAAGAGGTAGAATGAGTGATGCTCCTTCCTACGTCCCACCCTTTAAACTAAACGAGCCAATATCTTCGGGAATTATTGCTGAAGTCTTGGAATCGAAAAGCGAGAATTTATCCAAGGGAGATAAGGTAATTGGCGCCTTACAGTGGAAAGAAACACAAGTAGCCAAAGCCGAAAACCTCAGAAAAGTGGATCCAGATAAAGCTCCCCTTTCGGCCTATTTGGGAATAATTGGGATGACCGGGCTTACGGCTCTTCTTGGATTAAAGGAAATAGGAAAACCCAAAGAAGGCGAAACCTTGCTCGTATCCGGAGCAGCAGGTGCAGTGGGTTCTGTAGTGGGCCAAATTGGAAAAATACTTGGACTTCGAGTGGTAGGTATCGCAGGAACAGATGAAAAAGTTGACATGCTTAAATCAGATTTCGGATTTGACGAAGGGATCAATTACAACACTACCGAAGATATGGTAAAAGCCATAAAAGAAACTTGCCCCGACGGTGTTGACATCTATTTTGACAATGTCGGTGGAGAAATTTCAGATGCTGTACTTTTCAACATCAACCAATTCGCAAGAATGATAATTTGTGGTGCGATCTCAGTTTACAATAATACCGAAGCACCAAAAGGCCTCAATGTGCAACCTTTTCTCGTTAAAAACAGTGCGCTCATGCAAGGCTTTATTGTAGCTGACTTTGCAGACAAACATGCTGCGGGTATTCAGCAACTGGCCACATGGCTTCAAGAAGGGAAATTGCATTATAAAGAAACCATTGTAGAGGGATTTGACAATATTCCGCAAGCCTTTCTAGGCCTATTTGAAGGGAAGAACAAAGGCAAAATGGTTGTGAAAATTTAAAGACGCTTCTGAAAATCACAAGCGCAATGAATGCCAATCTAGCCTATATTCCGGCTGAATTCTTTGTGTTTCTCTATTAAACAACACACAGTCTGCTTTATCTGAATGGCTACTGAACTTTTATTAAAAAGACTAAGTTAATATTTCTTAGGTATCAGAAGGAAAGCCCTGGATCAAACCTAGGGCTCTCCTTCTGATAATACCTTCAATATTTAGCTAGAGGTAATAATGATTGCCTTAATCGATATCTAAATATCTATTCAATGTTTAGACACCAAGGCAAGAGCAGAACCTTCAAACACAATTTACAAATCGCTACTTTTTTATCATTTGTAGCGGGCATTGTCAATGTAACCGGTTTTTTGTCAATTAAACAATTGACGACCAATGTCACCGGTCATTTTGCTTTATTTATCAATGATCTTTCCAACTTTGAATTCTGGAAAGGAACCATTTATTTTCTATACATTTTCGCCTTTCTTTTTGGGTCTTTTACTTCAAGTTTTTTAATTGAGAACTATCGGAAAAATAAGAAACTAAATGTTTTTGTATTACCAACGTTAATCGAGTGTATTATTCTTATAGCAATTGCCTTGATAAGTAATTTTATAGAAATAAGCCAACCGGATATAATTGCCTGTTTGTTACTTTTTGCCATGGGATTACAAAATTCATTTGTTACAAAAATTTCTAATACAATTGTTAGAACTACCCATCTTACCGGCTTGTTCACCGACTTGGGGATAGAGCTGTCTCAACTTCTTTTCCCCAAATTACATCCCAATAGAAAAAAAATAAAAAAGACAATCATCCTCAGGATTTCCATCATCCTATTCTTTTTCGCAGGCGGACTATTAGGAGGTTTTCTTTATTCCAGAATTAATCTCAAATTAAATACTTTGATTGTCGGAGCTTTAATTTTATTGGCAGGCCTTTTTTACGATGATTTTAAATATAGACTGATCATGACAAAAAGAAAATACCAACAAAGAAAAATTAAGCGCTTGGCGGCCTAACGTTTGACTCATCAACATCAAGAATGGATAATTATTCTCCAAACAATAGCTAACTATAAACGGACAAATGGTTTTGGACAGCTTATTTAGATTAGAACAAACCAAGTGGTCTTTCTATCGTATTCTAATACCATGAAACAAGAGTCAAAGTCCGAATAACATCAAAAGGATTAAGTTTAAAGACTTTTGAATCCTGATTTTAGCAAAGGGATTGGAGACCATAATCTATCTTTCCGATTTGCTCTAAAAAGAATTATTGAAGAATGGGAACAGGCATTCATCGGTGTACCTGAAAGAGGAAAAAGAAAACACCAAAAAATACCTTTTCCATTAATGCAGTAGCTACCTATTTAATTAGCACCTTTGAAGTGTTTGTTGCATTAGAAAACTATTGGACATTGACAGAGTTCTTATTGGGGCTGACCCAATATTTAAGACCTATTTAAGTTACCTAATTGGCAATTGCCCAAACCCATCCCAAACAGCTTGACAACTAATAAAACCGCAAATATGATACTAAAAAATAAGGTAATTATTGTAACCGGCTCTTCAAAAGGAATAGGAAAAGAAATTGCAACACTATTGGCAGAAAATGGAGGAAAAGTGGTAGTAAATTCTTCTAGCAGTATGCCGGAAGCAATTTCAGTAGTAGAGAGCATTACTAAAAATGGAGGACAGGCCATGGCCATCAAAGCAGATGTAAGCAATAGAGAGGAAGTAAGCCAGCTTTTTGACCAGACCATCAAAGCTTATGGGAAAGTGGATGTTTTAGTAAATAATGCGGGGGTGATGATTTCCAAGACCATAAAGGACAATACACAGGAAGACTTTAGCAAGCAATTTGATATCAATGTAAGAGGTGTATTCAACACCTTGCAAGAGGCGGAAAGTAAGCTTTCAGACAATGGAAACATTATCAACCTTTCCTCTAGCACAGTAAAAATGATGTTTCCTACCTATGCATTGTATTCAGGGACCAAGGCAGCAGTAGAACAAATGACCCGGGTATTTTCCAAAGAAATCGGCCGAGGGATTTCAGTAAATGCTCTCGCACCAGGGCCAACAGAAACAGCACTTTTTTTAAAAGGAAAAGCCCCTGAATTTATAGAAAAATTAAAGGGAATGAATGCCTTCAATCGATTGGCCAAGCCTAATGATATTGCTAAGGTAGTATTGTTTTTGGCAAGCGAAGACTCTAAATGGATTTCCGGTCAAGTCATTGGAGCAAATGGTGCTATGATATAACTTTAACAAATAATAAATGAAATTAAACCTACAAACACTTCTAATAATAACTGTGCTTTTCATGTCCTGTAAAGAGCAGAAGGGTTCAGATGAAAAGACTTCCTTTCAAAACAAAGGTCACCAGTTAGTTTATGAAATGGTCCAAACAGTGGGGGATTATTCAAAATTGGCTGAAAAAAAAGATGTAGTCTACACCTATAAATACCAAACACCGGATGGTAAAACAGATTTATCTACAGAAAAGTACATTTTTGATGGTGAACTTTCCTATGGTGCATATAAGCAACATGAAAGAACACTACCGGAGTATGAAGGACTCATAGAACAAGGGTATGATGGTAAAGCCTATTGGCTTAGACATAAGGGAAATTATATCGATGACCCTGTCTCACTAAAAAGGGTGAAGTTTAATCGGCCAACAAATTTCTACTGGTTTACCATGTTCCAAAAACTGCTTGATCCCGGATTAACTTATGAATACTTGGGTGAAAAAAGCATTGAGGAAAAGCGCTATGACATTGTCAAAATCTCATTTGACTCAATCAATGAAAAGCCAACAGACATTTACCAGATTTATATCAATAAGGACACGAAATTGGTAGACCAGTTTCTATTTACTGTTGCTGAAGTTGGTGTGATAGACCAACCATTGCTTATGAAGCTTGAATATGAAGAAATAGATGGATTATTGATCCCCACTCAAAGAATCTATAAGGGGTCAAATTGGGAAGCAGAGGTCACAGATGCCCCATGGATTAAGGTAACTTGGTCCAATATCCAATTCAATAATGGCTTAAGTAGAACAATTTTTGAGAAATAGTATCTCATAAAAACTTTCTATAATAAGGGCTATTTGGAGTAAAATACCAAATAGCCCTTTTTTCTATTTAATCTAAACTTATTGTTTTGGTGAAAACAAAGATTGGTTTCCGGCACTATTTTTTTATGCACCCATGTACGAAAAAGTATAGGGAAATAAAATACAGTTATCCTTACTCAAATTAGCAAATCCCTCTATTGATTTGCCTCTTCAATATGTTTTTGAAGTAGGGCTTTCAATTTGGCTTTTCTATCCTTAAAGGCGGGATTTCGGCTTAAATTAACCATTTCCCCTGGGTCTTGCTCAAGATCAATCAACATTTCATCACCTTTGTCATAGAGAGTAAACTTTAAATTATCTCTTCTTATCATAAAGCCCAATTCATTCTCCATAAACAAATATTTGCGAGAATTATAATCTGATTTTTTATTTTTTAAAAGCGGAGCAAAGGACAGTCCAGGAAGGTGATCGGGGCTAGAAATACCGGCTAAATCACACAAGGTGGGATAAAGGTCTAAACCTGTGGAAATAATGTTTTCTTTGTCTACTGACTGCCCATTGGCCATGCCCTTGTACCACACCACCAAAGGGACATTTGCAGACTCCTCATAAAATACAGTCTTGTGTTCCAGCCTATGCGAAGCACTCATCTCCCCATGATCTGAGGTAAATACCACAATGGTATTGTCAGCAAAAGGTGAAGCTTCCAAAGCATCCAAAACCATCCCAATTTGAACGTCTACCCTCTCGGTCAGCCTATGATAGGCATACCGGTGCATGCGCCAGTCCTTTTCTGTCCAATGTTCCCTTGCGTCTATTGTAAAGGAATGTAGTTCCTTTAAATCATAAATGGCACTCGGTTCATCCGAAGTAGGTTCAAAATTAGCCGGCAAAGGAGGTACATATTTTGCCATAAAATCATCTTCACCAATGGAATCAGGAATGGCAATCGCTTCCAGTAAAGGAACCGGAACCTCAGCAGGAGGCCTGTTATTCGGAGGGAATTGCCTAATGGCCTCATAGCAAATGTCATGCGGGTTGATGAAATTTAAAGCAAGAAGAAAGGGTTTATCCGAAGTCCTATTGGTTAATAATTCAACACTTTCCGCAGCCAGTTCATCCCTTTCATCTTTTGAAATAAAAGTCTCAAAACCATAGGGTTTAACCTCTTTTTTTGCCCCGGGAAGGTGGGATTTCCCACCATAAAAAGTTTCATAACCCGCTTTGGTAAAGGCATTCCCCATGGCCTTAGGAATTATTTCCTGAAGTGCCGCAACATCTAATTTACTTGCATTGTGTCGCATATTTATTGCGGAAGGATATTGTCCTGTAAACAAGCTAAAGCGGGAAGGAGAACAAACCGGGTTGGTAACATAGGCTTTTTCAAACCTCAATCCTTTATTGGCCAGCTTATCCATATTTGGCGTTTTAAGCCATTTATTTCCTGCTGCACCCATCATTTTGGCATTTTGCTGATCCGTTATAATAATCAGGATATTTGGTTTTTCACTTTGAGCCTGCAAAACAGTGGTGGTCAAACACAACACCAACCATACAATACTTTTTTTCATATGCGATTATACTTAATAATATGTTAGCCTTAGAAAAAAATTCCGGAAATTAATTATTATATGGGTATAAAATAATACCAAGGGTCAAATCAGCGACTACAAAAATCAATCCCCTAAAAAAACACAAGTCCAATTTGATTTACTCAATAAAAAGGGACCGCTTTACAAACGGTCCCTGATATCAAAAAATTTATCACCCTAAATAATCTTTAATTTTTCCTCAATGCTTATCTCCAGCGGGTTTCTTTCAAGAATACAGGTTCTCCAGCTTGATGCGTGCCCTTATTCCCTAAAGCATCACGCAACTCAAAGGATAAATCATAAAAATAGGTCGGCTTCCCGGAAATTCTTGCACTAAAAACACCATCTCCTTTTACAGCATCTGCTCCTAGACCATCATCTTTCAATTCAATGGAGAAAGTTGAAGGTATTACGTCCCAGTTTACATGTTTCAAGGTAGATTTTTCCTCATTAGGAATTAGTGTAAGCATTACTTTTCCAACCTCAGCTCCGTCATAGATACGCGCCTCAATTAGATCATCATTTAATACTTGCACCCATTCCACTTCAGGCAGTGTTTTGTCTTTCCCTTCCACCTGAATATTTATTTTCCCTTTATGGACAATGTGTTGACCGCTTATGGGGCCGGGCGTCCAATATTCAACATAGAAAGGTATTTCTTCTCCTTCAGGCGTTTTCGCATCAAGAACCGGCATGGTGTATTTTGCTGTTCCACCAATATGGTCATATTCCTGCCAAGGGTCGGCTATCCGGATACTCACATTTCCCGGGTTGATGTATTCATTGTTGGTATAGGCATGGGTCCGTATATACTTCCCCTCCTCTTCAACCAAAATCACAATCGTTTCTCCAGGGTTTGCTATTCCATCACCATTTCCAACTCCCACTACCATATTTGCTGAATCAACAGCTTCTTTGACTATGGTGAATTCTTTGCCATCAGCAACTACGAAATTGGTGATTTCATCCACCGGATCTTTGAATAGAATTTCGAATTCCTCTTGCCAGGAAGCACCAGAATCATCCGTAAATTCAACTTGAAATTTTGCAATATCATAGCCTAATCGGTTGTTTCTTACTTTGAAAACCCCATTGACCTTTTTCTCTTCCAGTGGTACCAAAGCATTAATCTTACCCTGAGCAGAAATGATATCGAGCCCTTCACTAATGGCACTTATTTCTGTGATGATGTTTTCAGAGGTCGCAAATCCTTTGTTTAAAACTTTCATTGAAAGCTCAACCACCTGACCACTTTCAGCCCAATCCATCTTTTCAATCTTGAAACCCGTCATGGAAAGATTGGGATTGTCTTGCATCGCTGCTATTCCAACTTGATGCGCACTTCCATTAAGGACTAATTTAAGCCTACCGGATCCATCACTTTGAACGGAATATTGGCGACTTTCCATGGTCCGAAGATCTGTGTCGCTGACTTTGTATTCGGTATTTCTTTCATAAATAGGAGCCGTTAATACCTGAACATCTACATTGGGCATCAATTCACCATCCGGTAGAAAATTTCGCACAGCAAGGTTAAATCCATCCTGATTTACATTTTCAAGTATGGTATAGCCTGAACGGTTCCTTGACGTTTCTACTTTATAATCCCACACTTCAAAATAGGGGTAAATATCAATGTAATCCCATTTTTCAGGCAGAGGCAAAGGTGTTTTAAAGGCCTTCATCATAAAGGCAAACATATCCCCCATGCCACAGGTAATGTGAGAGGCTTCATATTGTTTGAATTGGTAATGTGGCACTGCATTCAATAAATACCGGTTCATGTCTTCATGATAAAACCGCAAACGATCACTGTCCCCATTGTGCATCCGCATGCTAATGGCTTTAAAGTTATCATACATGTCGGCATGTGCATACCTCACCGGAAAATCCAACGGCCCGGCAGAAAATTCGCTTGATCCACAAAAATTTCCGGCAGCACTTACCCAATCCGGCAATTTAGCTGCTAGCCAAAAGGTCATAAACCCTCCCATGGAAAGGCCTGAGATACCCCTATGACTTCGGTCTGGAACTGTTTGGTAATGATTATCGATATACCCTATTAACTCCTTAAAATATTCAGGAAACTGACGAAAGGTAGAAACCAGGCTTACATTGTAGGGACTCAGGTTTATCCGTTCAACCTTGAATTGGTTCAAGCCATCCACTTTTACTATGATAACATCATTTTCAGAGACAAACTTTTCCATATTGTCCCCATTGTTTTCATCTCCGAAATCATAATTAGAGTAGCCCCCTCCCATGGATCCAAAATAACGTTGGGCCCAACCGTGAAAAAAGTAAATCACAGGGTACCTTTTCTCCGGATCTTTTCGATAACCCGGCGGTAAAAAAACCCGAAAGTTTCTATTGTTTGAGAAAGCCTTGCTATAATGGTAATCGTCTATAACCTCCACCCCAGAGTCCAATAGATGACCTTGGGTTTGAGACCAGGTGCTACTTGGTTGGAGCAGTAGCATGGCAATAACAATTATAAAAATTTTCGATAGATTCATAGATCGGAAGTTTGGTTTCAGCACCAAAAACAGGGCTTATTTCAGTTGTTGAAAATGCTTGATAAGTTGTTCTGTGATCAAATCTGAAGCATCCTTTTGCACCCTATTCGTGGTTAACCAAGATTCATAGCCTCCAAGCTTGTGCTGCTCAGGTGTTGGCAAGTAACCATAAGAACCATTAGCCAATTCAATGGTAAAGGTATTTTTAAAAGGACTCTGCTCCTTAATATCCAATCCAATTTGAGCAAAAACTTCAAAGGGAATGGAGGCAATTCCAATGTCATTGATGGCAAAAGATTGCAGCACGACCTGTACAGAATCAGGATAAGATGATTCCATATTTAAGATACGGCTTGCATAGGTTTTTTCCAATCTATGAAACAAAGGTTCAGAACCCTTATGATCCCTAACCAAAGCGACATTTTTAAGTATTTCCGGCGAAGCCCTCCTCACAGTAAGGGTCATTTCCGATAATGCTGAGCCTAATTTAACTTCTGACTGAAAATCCAAATCCTTGTATTTTTGATGTACTTTATTGGCAACATCATTGGCCACATAATGCATCTTTTCATAAGGAGGAAGTTTTTCTTTGGGTCTGGGTTTAGAATAATCATTGTTGTTGACATCTCCGGATGTTCCGTTGGTCATGATCCCTA
This sequence comes from Cyclobacterium sp. 1_MG-2023, assembly GCF_030546805.1. Classification (GTDB taxonomy): domain Bacteria; phylum Bacteroidota; class Bacteroidia; order Cytophagales; family Cyclobacteriaceae; genus Cyclobacterium. The sequence continues at coordinate 423,597 of NZ_JAUOPC010000005.1, forward strand.
CAAAAGCCGGGGAATTGGCTCCTGTTTCCAATAATTCTCCCATGCGATTACCAAAAGCAGCAAAATAATCAGCTGAAATATGTCCTTTAGGCACACCTCCTACATAATGCAAAGAATAGTTAGCCAATAAGGCTATGGGAGTGCCTTCCTGAGATTCTACTGCAATAAATGCAACCTCAGGATCTGTAGGGCCAGCAGGCCTAAGTAGGGCATTGCTGTGTCCCGGATTCATTTTAGCAATTTCCACCTGTCCCAAAGGGTTCACAACTGAATCCTTCATGATCCACCTTCTGTTAAATACATGCTCCGGAACATCTACACTTCCAAAGGCAATTTTAGCTAACTCCTTGTTTTCTCTTGCAATCTTGACTCCATCCACCATTCTTTTTACCGCAAAAGTCTGGTATTCATCAAGCGCCACTCCCACATCAGGAGCTATACTTTTTAACCCTTCCCCATTAAGACTAATTCCTGAATGGGTATGGGTTGAGGCCATCATAATATCCTTAGCAGAAATATTTAAATCTCGGTTGAGTATCGCCTTGGCGGCATCAAACACCTCTCGATTAATATGAACATTATCCACAATTACAAATATCAATTCCTGCATACCATCATCCAGTACTAGCGTTCTTACACTTATCGGATCATGGATATAAGTTGCAGGAGGAGAGTTGTAATTGCCAACGATTGGATGTCCCAGATGAGGAGTAATGTCAGTAATTGAAGCCCCTGCCTTCAATTGCTGGGCCAAGGTTTCTTTATTTGGGGCAAAAAACAGTATGCTTACCAGAAACAATCCACCCACTATCTTTTTCATTTCTTTCATAGTCAAATTTCGTTAAAGTATATTATTGCAATCAGGTCTTTCATCTAATAGGTAATTTTTCAAGGAGCTTTTTGATTGCTCAAGTCCTTCGGCAAACAGTCCCGAAACTGCACAAGCACCTTGTTTGCTTAAATGAGTATTGTCCTCCATTCCTTCCGGCAACTTCTCAAATACCCCCGGCTTTATGTGTAAAAACCATTCCTTGGACTCTTCAGGCCCCAATTGATTTAAATAATCCGTGGTCATTTGATTTAAATCTATCAATGGAACACCTGCTTCTTTAGCCGCTTCGCGAGAGGCCAATACATAGTCACCGTGCGTATCTACGAGATGATCTTCTGCATTAAATTTCCTGCGCGCTATAGAGGTAGCTATAACAGGAAAAGCACCATATTCTTCCGCTTCCTTTGCATACCGAATTAAGTTGTCTTTAAACTCTCCAAAGGCTTCAGTATATCTTGTGGTATCTTCTACTTTTTCATCATTGTGTCCAAATTGGATGACAACAAAATCCCCTTCCTGAATCTCTTCCAATACTTTGTCCCAATAACCTTGGGCCCTAAAGTTCTTGGAACTTCTGCCACTTACCGCCATGTTTCTTACTTCCGCATTGTCATTCAAGTATGCCGAAAGTGCCATGGCCCAACCCCTTCTCGGAAAATCAGAACCACCATAACTTTCCTCCATCTTTTTTAGGTCATAATGACTCATTGTAGAGTCTCCAATACAAAAAACCTTGACTTTTTTTTGGGCGCAACTGCTCATAAAAAACAAGGTTAAGAAAAAGAAAGTAACTACTTGGAGAGGGAAATTGAAATGAGGTAACCGGGCGATAATGCCCGGATACTCATTCATCATTTTTGGTTTTATCATATCTATGTTCTAAAGTAAGTCAATCAAAGTTGAATTAAGTAGTAACAACAACTATCACCAGCCGGGGTTCTGATCCAGATTCGGATTTAGTGTCAACTCTGTCTGCGGTACGCTTTCCAGATAATTCCTGCCGGGTAAAAAATTATACCCATTTACCAATTCGAGTTGCAGAGGATCTAGCAATCCATTTTCATCTACTACCGGGCTTTCACCAGGAAATTCAGCACTACTAAATGGATAACCTCTTGGACGTTTATTTAAAAACAACTCATGTGCAGCCCATCGTTTCCAGTCCTGCTCTCTCAACACCTCAAAGGCCAACTCAACCCTTCTCTCTCTTCTTATTTCATAAAGAGCATCTGAGATTTCGTATCCATAATCCACTTTGTTAGGGTCAGCATCCTGAGACAACACTTCAAATTCAGGCATACCCACTCTTGCTCGGAGTTGGTTCAGCTGATCATAGGCAACTGTACCATTCAATTCTTCTAATGCTTCAGCGTAATTCAACAATACTTCGCCATACCTGAAGATAATCCTTCCCGCGTCATTTGCATTCGCATAATCTAATTCTTGCTCAGGGTTAGTGTATTTTTTAACCTGAAAGCCAGTAGGATTATTTTCTCGACTTCCTGCAAATATGGGAGGGAAATCAAAAACTACATTTGAAGGGTAATGCTGAACGTCCCCAGGAATCCAAATACTTTGTCGCAACCTTAAATCCACATCACTTGCCAGCATTTCCAGAAAATCATTTCCTTTCACATCTTGGGCAATAGATATATAATCAATAAACTGTCCATCATTTCCTAAATGGGAACTCACATACGCCCAAGTAGCTCCAAGTTCAGAAGGGGTAGTGGTGCCATAATAATTTTGATTGTGCCCAATAAATTCACCTACATTATAAGCCCTGTATAATAACACTTCGTTTACAGGGCCCATGTCACCTGTTTTAAATAGATCATAATAATCTTGATCAGGATTTCCTGTGGAGTAAATGCCCACATTGTAATCCCCATTGATTAATTCGTTTCCGGCATCTACACAGGCTTGAAAGTATTTATCAGGGTCAGCACCTGCTGTACCAAAATCATCTCCGGCATGGTACTTTTGCCAGGTTCCTTCAAACAAGGCTACCCTACTTTTAAATGCCAAGGCAGCCTCCTTATTGATGGAATTGTTTCCCCAAAGCGCTTCGTCTCTTTTGTCTAGATTAATGACTGCTTTATCCAATAAGGACAATATCGAATCCATCACTAAAACACGAGAGTCTCTCGGCTTAATTAATTCAGCTTCATCATCAGGTGTCAGAGCATGGGTATACCAAGGCACATCACCATAGGTTTGTACCAAATCAAAATAAATCCAGGCCTTAAAGAATTGTGCTTCACCCAAATATTGTTTCCAAGAACTGTAAGGGTCTTCGCATTTATCATAATTATCTAGAAAGATATTAATACTTCTTACCGGCGCAAAACCACTCTGCCAAGAACCTGTAGACAAAGTCGTTTCACCATTTAAAATGGAATTAGCTGTCCGATAAGTTACATTTGTAGCAGCCACCTCACGACCTGCGGTAGAAAGGTTGTTTTCATGGTAAGGTAAGCTTTCATAAAACCTAGCCGTATAATTTTTAAGGTCTACTGATGATTTCCAATAATCATCAATACCTATTTGATCCAAAGGAGGTTTGTCTAGAAAATCTGTACAAGACCAACCTGAAAAAAATGTCAATATAAAGAATATTTTTATAGTGTTTTTCATAGTAAATAAGTTTTGTAAAGATGAGATTAAAAGGTCACATTCAAGCCCATGGAATAAATTCTATCCGCTCGATAATCCTTCCCTGTACTCGTACGATACCCCCCGGAAGGCAAGGTTGGATCCATTCCCACCGGCAAGTGATCAAAAGTCAAAAGGTTGGAACCTGAGAGGTAAACCCTCACTTTACTCAAACCAAATCTACTAATCACATTATCACTTAAACTATATCCCAACTGGACATCTTGCAATCGGATATATGCAAAATTCCCCAGATAGCGAGAGTTGTATGTTTGGTTTTTAACATTCGACAAATTGTCTTCATAAGGACGTGGGTAAAATGCATCTGTATTTATATTGGCATCACCTTCATACAAACCCACATACTTGGTTCCCGGCGTGTCTCGGTAATAATCTAAATGATCCCATTTTGGCTGCGACCAATTTGCACGTCTAAATCCATAATACGCGTAATCATTATAGTTCATGCCCTTGTCTCGCTTGGCGGTCCCTTTCCATAACATAGAAAAGTCGAAACCTTTATAATTGGCACCCAGGTTGATCCCAAACTGATAATGGGCAGTTGAATTACCCAATAACATAAGATCGCCATGGTCATCGATAGTATTTTGACCATTGTTTATTACGCCATCTCCATTCAGGTCATCATATTTCACATCCCCTGTATTCCAGATATTGTAAATAAAGGACTGATCCGCGTGGTTATCAATTTCCTGCTGAGATTGGAACAAACCGTTGGATGACCATCCCCAGATATCTCCCACTTCCTGACCTACTACCCAAGAACCAAGATATCCTGTTGGATTATTGTATTCTGTAATAACTGCCTTCGCATCATACAGGTTGAATCCTACGAAATAACTTAAATCAGAATTGACATATTCTTTCCATTTTACAGAAAGCTCCCAACCTCTGGTCCTTAATGAAGAATTATTGGATCTTGGAACTGAAGCTCCAAGCACACCGGGAAGTGCTTCTGATGGACCAATCATATCGGTCGTATTCCGCTCAAACCAATCAAAATTAACTCCTAGCTTATTCCCCAAAAAGGCCATATCCACACCAATATTGGTAGTGGCTGCCTTCTCCCAAGTCAATGATGGACTGACCAATGAAGGGGTCAAAGTGTAACCTACCTGTCCGGTCTGATTGTATCCAGGAAGCCAGTTTAAAAGATTCTTAGACAGTTGAATCAAGGCAAGATCTTGATAAGCAGAAACATTCTGATTACCTAACTGCCCCCAAGAACCACGAACTTTTAAACTACTAAAGAAATCTGATGTCTGAACCCAGAAGTCCTCATTACTCACTACCCATCCTGCTGAAAAAGAGGGAAAGAATCCCCATCGCTTGCCTTCCAAGAAACGGGAAGTGCCATCATACCTTACATTTGATTCTAAAAGGTACTTTTCTTTATAATTATAAGTAAGTCTACCAAAATACCCTTCAGTGGCCCATTGACTGAGCCCTTCCCCAAGAGAAGGATCACCTGTAGCCGTATTTAGTGAAATAATGTCCGGAACAATTAAATTCCTGGCTTGTGCATCTAAAGAGCGGTATTTTCCCGTTTCGTATTGGCCACCGACCATGGCCATAAAGTTGTGGGATTCATTGAAACTCCACTCGTAGGATGAGAAAATATTAGAGCTCCAATAATAATCACTGCGATGGTATTCATTGACCTGACTGGCCACCCAAGAACCAGTTTGTTCGCCAGTCAACCAGTTTATTTGACCAAATTCTCTACCATCATGAAGTCCATAAAAATCTGTAGACTGATAAGCAAAATCAGCATTGATTTTCCATCCCTTTAAAGGTCTCAATTCTGTTCCTATAATTTGCCAGTTCTCGGTGGTTTCATCATTACTTGCCCCTGCCTCAAAAAAGCTTTTCACACTACCCTGTAATTGATTTCCATAGCTGTCATATACTGCTTGCATTGGGGCAGTATTGTAAATGATATGCAAGAGCGCATTGTATGAATCAATTGATTCAGGCCTAGCACCTGATGGGAAACTTCGATTGTTTTTCATCAAGCGGGTTTCAAATCTCAAATCCCACCAATCGGTTAAAGAAGTCTTGATTTTAGCTGTAAGATTATAGCGTTTGTTATAATCATCTGCCCAGGTGAAAGAACTTGCCTGGTTGGTAAATCCCGCAGACATATAATAAGAAGTTTTTTCTGAACCTCCCTGCACGGAGAGATTGTGCGACTGACCCATATTAGCACCTGTGGCAAGATCCCAAAAGTCATTATTGGCATGACCTTCTCCATTACCTCCGGCCCAGCCTCCACCAACTGTTGGAAATGCGGCCCAATTGGTTATATTTTCTGCAGGAAAATCAGCAGGAAACTGGGATCTAATATAATCATAATCACCATCTTGATAAGCGATAATTCTATCAATTGTAGGCTCGCTGAACTTTAGTGTTGTACCTTTATTTAGAGCGGCCTCATTAAGTACTCTAGAATAAGTATAGGAGTCAAGTGTTCCTGGAAGTTTCGCCGGGGTAACCAAACTCACACTTCCCGAATAATTGACTGTTAATTTAGAGTCTTTTTTTCCGGACTTTGTGGTTATCATCACCACGCCGTAAGGTGCTCTGGCTCCATATATGGCTGAAGCAGCTGCATCTTTTAATACAGATATAGAAGCAATATCCTCAGGATTAAGCGAGTTCATATCTCCCGGAAAACCATCAATCAGGATGTATGGGGCCCCTCCGTTCAATGAGCCTATGCCACGGATATCAATAGAAGCCTTTGCGCCAGGTTGATAACCGTTGGCGTCAAAACCAAAATTCAAACCCGGTGTTGTACCAACCAACAACTGAGAAACATTTGCAGCATGGCGATCCTCTAACATATCACTGGATATCACATCCACAGACCCTGTTAAGTTTACTTTCTTCTGTGTACCATAGCCTACAACTACCATTTCATCCAGAGAAGCCACTCCTTCACTTAAGATGACATCAATTACACTTCTAGAACCAATGGTAATTTCTTGGCTATCAAAACCTATAAATGAAAACACCAAAACACCATCTTCCGGAGCAACTATAGAATAATTTCCGTCTATATCCGTAGCAGTACCTTTTGAGGTACCCTTCACATATACCGTTGCCCCAGGAATAGGGTCACCATTGACATCGGTTACCTTACCAGATACGGTTACCTCAACGGCAATTTCTTTAACTTTGACATGTTTCTTTGCGATTTTAACACTAATTCTATTGTCTACTTGCTTAAAAGAAAGGGTATGACTGGCTGCAAGGGACAATAAAACATTTTCTAAGCTTTGGTGCTCAACTTGAAGATCAACCGGTTTAGAATTTTTCACCAGTTCTTGGTCATAAATAAACGAAAATTCGGTTTGACTTTTGATCTTACTAAAGGACTCGGCCAAGGACGCACCCTTAAGATCTAAGCTCAAATAAACTTCGCTGATATTCAACGAGCTTTGCCCCTTGGTAGGGGATGCGTACATTAGGTTTAAAAACAACAGCTGTAATAAAAAGCCGTATAGGTAATATTTCCCCACCATACTAAGTACATGTAATGATTTTTTCATAAATTTGAAAGTTTTACTGTTATCAATGGCATTAAAACGATAGTCAGAAGGTAACCTGAGAGCTTTCCTTCTTTCTGGAATTGGCCAATGAACTGCTATTCATTGGCCTTTTTTTTTCATAGGCTATTCACTTTTTTTAAATTGAATTTTAACTGCTTTACTTTTTATTGAGAAATCGAAATTATAGGCATAACCCAAACTCTCTAAAACATCTTTGAGATAGGTGTTTTTTTTAAATTCAGCAGAAATTCTTAAGTCTTTTGGGGCGGAATTATTGATTTCTATTTCAGCAGCATACCAGCGTTCTAGTGTCCGAACAACCTCTTGAAAAGGCATATTATTGAACACCAAAACCCCATCTTTCCAAAAGAAGGCTTTGTCTAAGTCAAATTTCCCTTTCTTCAACTGACTATTCTCTCCAATCACCGCCTCTTCACCCGGAATCAATTCTACGGATTGATTGTCCTTGGCGACATTTATCACCCTCACCTTACCAGTGGCCAACTGCACCTGAACCCAATCATCTTGATAAGAATTAATATTAAAAGATGTTCCCAATGCTGTGGTAATTAAATCCCCACTGTGCACACGAAAAGGCATGCTGTCAGAAGCAACCTCAAAAAAGGCTTCTCCTGACAAGTACAACTCCCGATGAAGTTGACCAAAGCCACTTTTGAAACGCAATTCACTTTCCGCATTTAAAACCACATTGCTACCATCGGCAAGTTGCAAGGTAGACTTCTGCCCTTTAGGGTTTGACTTTATTATCCATTCGTTGGCTTGTGGCACTACACTAATAGCTTCTTTATTCTCTTCTGTCACAAAAACATAAAACAGTGCAAATGAAAATGAGACAATTAGTGACAAGCCCAAAATAAGCCTTATCCTATTTTGAATCCCTAAAGTATCAGGTTTGTAGGTATGGACTTTTGTACTTTTTCTCTTTTCGTCAGAAATATCAATTCTATCTTGAATGGCCAGAAATGTCTTTTCTTTCCCCTTTTTAGTCCAATTTGAAGTTGAGGCATCTAATTCCAGAAGTATGGTCTTGGCCTGTCTTAATAACTCAACCTTAGAAGGATTTGAGGCAATCCATTCCTGCCAGAATTTATCCTGCACAACATCCTCTTTAAGCACCCACTGCTTAAAAGATGTATCTTCTAAAAAGTCTTCAATTTTTTCGTAGAACTTCATTTACCAACGATCTATATATTAAAGAGGAAACTTGTTGGTAAATCTCATCATGCAAAGATGATTTTTTTATTAAATAATTATAAAATTTATGATGAATCGAAAAATATCTTGTGATACTACACAAAAACACCAAACAATAATATCACTTTGGCTGTATAATTAGAAGAGGTTAAAAATTGCTTCATGGACTTAAGTCCTTTTAAAACCAGGTTATAAAGGGAGGGCACCTTTATCCCCATTAATGATGAAATCTCTTCATAGGACATGTCCTGCATGTATTTTAAATAAATTGCCTCTTTCTGACGAGTAGACAAATTATCCAATGCAGAAGAAATTTTCATGCTGGATTCTTGAGTTATCTGGTTTTCAATCAAAATCTCCTGAAATGAGTCCTCCCAGGTTACACTAGAATGATAATCTTCCAGTAACTGATGCTTTTGATTTTTTTTAAGCCTTCTGACCAGCTCCCTTCGGAAAGTGGAGAATAAATAAAACCTTATGGAGGAATGGATAACTAAGGAAGATTTAATTTCCCAGATCCTTACAAAAGTATCCTGAATCACATCTTCGATAAGCTCACAGTCGGTCGTGAACTTTTGCCCATACTTAAAAATATCGTCAGAATTGGTGGTGAAAATGTAGGCAAAAGCTTCCTGATCGGCTGACTGAATCAAACCCCACAATTCATAAGAACTTAGTTGTTCGTATTTCATTTTATTTGGATTATAGGGTTTAAAACACTTAAAAATGTGTATAAATATTTTAACTTCCAAATATCAAAATACATTACCTTAAAAAATTGTAATTTTTTCAATCATAAGAGGGCCAATTAAAGACAGATTTCTTAACCCCTTAATCCACTATTTGAAGGCTTGAAAATAAAGTTTCAAAGCCATTTCTGTGGGTTAACTATATCATAAAAAAAAGATAAAAAAATATTATTGTGTAAAGGCCCTCTTTATAACTTAGCACTAAATTTTACATCCTACCTATAGAAAAAGAAGTGGGCTTCCTGCCCGGAGGAAATATATTAAAATTAAGTTAAACAAGGCAATTATAGGTTTTATCCGGATCCATCAAATGTCCCCAACCATATATTTCTTCATTTACTATTCCTTTTTGAGGTTTCAAATAGCCACACTCTACCAGACCGGCAACATGAAAATATACCGCATCAATATCAGAGGGACCACTATCGGGATAATGGCTGAACCCTCCATCCTCATTTTGACATTTTAATATCCAGTTCTTGGCTTTCTGAAAAGCTTGCTTAATCTCCTTTTTACGTTGTTTATTACCCACTTGCTTTAAAATAAACAGCGCATCAAAGACTGCATGAACGTCCCAATCAGGTGGATTTAAAGACCAAGAGCCATCTTCTTTTTGATCATTTAATACTCGACTCACCATTTCTTCCGCCATGGGGGTTTCCTCTCCTATTAATCTAAAATAATGGGCGGCGTGAAAGGTAGAAGCCACATGATTGCCTATGTATCCGTCTTCCGTTTGATTCTCTCTCAAATAACGCCTCATTTTATTGTCTATATGAGCGGGCATTTTTTCGTCCCAAGCACTAAAAAAAAGCGCAAAGAAACTGGTTGTATAGAGCGGTAGTTCTTGAAAATCACTTCCCTTAAAGAAATATTCAATAACAGGCATGGGGTCATATTTTGGCTCCACACCCAATATTTTTAATGCCGCCACACTTTGAACCGTATTGTAGAGTTTGGCTAGCGGTGTTTCCATATCCCCCTCCCCACTGGGTGCATAAAATGCGCCATCTTCCTTTTGACAAGAGCGGAAGAAATTTATTGTTTCTTGTTCATAAGGCAACTCCCAACCAAAGGTTTTATGGATTACCACCGCATAGGTAGGTGCTGCAATTCCGGAAAATTTCGTATCCGAATTCCCCTCATAACCCTTGGGCAAGCCGGGACTAAAAGTTCCATCATGGTTAGCTGTTAGCTTAAAAAATGAACGCACTGCTTCAAGAATTTTTTTTTGATTGTCCAGGGCTAAAAACTCCAAGTCCCCCATAGCTACACCTCCTGTGACCATAGGAATTAATTGCAAGACTTTTCTTCGGCTAATGCTCATGTTTGTATTTTTATCTTTTTTAAAAATATTGATCAAGAATCTTTATGCTACCTCTTATGAAATCACAGCCAAAATATGCAATTTTTTCCTCACATTGGAATACTAATTCAGTATATTTTAACTGATAAGGAAAATACTTTTGTTCACAAAAAACATTGAAGTATAAACAAAAAATGGTGCCATCTTCCAACAAAGATGACACCTAAGCACTCAACCCCAACTAAAAAATTTTATTGCTTATGCCAAGAACAAGGATGCTATCCCCAATACTTGATCTTTGTTTAAAGGTTCATCCCAACCTTCTGTAACAGCTCCGGAATCAATTCCGGTCAATTGGGTAACATCTACTCCTCCATGCATGACATTGTCTTCCCCAGAATAGATGGCTTGTGTGGCAGCAGGCAAGGTCCCTATGGAATCTTCGGTTATCCAGCCTTTTATACTGTCTTGCCCTTTTTTGGTACGCAGCCTTCTCACCATAGATGCATGTCTTGCTTCTACAGAATGAATAGACAAAGCCGCGGTAAGCACTACATCATTTTCCATCACATTTCCGGCTTGCCCTTTATAGGCCCTCACACCTGTATCTTCAAACGCCTGCGACAAGGCCAGAAAAGTTGGATAATCAGTGAAAGGAGAAAAATTTCCATCTGCTGTAAAATCAAATTCCGGTTCCATTACAGGGTCTCCGCCCAACACATTCCCTACTACTTCTGTAAGAAAATTAACGTGCGCCAACTCATGATCCCTGATTTTTTCAAAGATTGCAGTATCTGCCCCATCGATAACTCCTGCATCAATCCCCATCTGGTAATACCTGTATTCCAGATGTTCCAAAGTCAAAGCATAATTTAATACTTCGATCAAGCTCGCAGTATCTGCTTTAGCTACTTTTGGCAAAGCAGACAATATTCCCAAGGGAACGGCAGCCATAGCCATTTTTTTACTCATGTCACCAAATCGGTGGAAGGCTTCTCTTCTCGAGAAAAACAATTCTTTTTCATCCGCATTTTTAGTATCCGGACACATTTTATCTAATAAATTCAATAAGTTCATGTCTATTTCTGTTAAGGTTGAAAATTAGCTTGGCAATTGACTGAAATCAATTGGTGTGGTCACATAATTGCTGGCGGCCGTCAATACTTCTGAAAAGCTGAGCGTACGCTCCAAACCATTTCCATCAATTATGTCATCTCCTGCGAAATCCGTAGATCCGGGATTTAGCAAATCCCTAATCGCAGCTGCATGCCTTGCTTCTACAGATACAATTTTTCCTGCGATAAGTAAATAGCCTGCATCTTGAATATGCTGTCCGGCTCCATTATAGGCCGCTACTCCTAAATCTTCAAAAGTTTTGGCTGCATTCAATACAGACATTCTATCATCAAAATTAATGGCGCTGAAGTCCACTTCTAAATCTTCAATGGCTGCACTTCCTAATGCTGCTTTAAAAAATTCTTTATGTGCTCTTTCATGTTTTTCAAGATCCCCCATAATCTCCTTCTCCTCAGCACTGGCATTGGCAAAATAGCCACCTTGCATCACCGTTGCGTAAAAAGCTGCTTCCAATTGTTCAAGTGCATAGGCATAATTTAATATCCCAATATCTCCGGACCCTAGCATCACCCCTTCTTTTTCCATGGGGGGCATGATGTCATCATCATCATTACATCCCACCATAAACAATCCTGCTGCCGCAATGGACAATGAACCCTTTTGAAGGAACTTGCGGCGGTTGGCATTTTTCACCAACCCTTGCGGTTTAATCAAATCCTTTTTCATTTTTTTAAAGTTTAGGTTAATAACTCAGTTTCGTTTTCATCATTTTAGGCCAATCGAAAATTGGATTGCTTCCTATGACTTATTTGACTAGAGTTACGAAGCTACTTTACAGCTTGGATCGAGCAAGAGTGAATTTTCTTTTGAAAATCAGCAAAAAAACCAACGAATTATTCTATCAATGACAGCCAAAATCCTTCAGCACCTGGTTTTAGAGGCTATTTAATAAGGAAATAAAAAAAATATTTAAAGAATGAAAAAGTTTATATCACGAGAATAAAGTTAAAAATCAACCCCTCATTCAAAACCATGATAAAGATACAAGGCGCCATATGTCCAGTTAGGCCCAACCATTCCCGGATAGTTGATCCTATCCATCATCAAAGCCACATAACGGAAAGGATAACCTTCCGGCAATTGAACAACATTGGGCCAAACCCGAGTTCCGGAAGACTTATCCCAAGGAGGCAAATCCATTTTTAAAGTGCCAGCTTCCTTTAAGTCAGGATAAGTATAAATAAAAATTTCTCTTTCTGAACTACCGGAAAAACAATAGGGTTCATTTCCAATTTTCTGAATAGAAGTTCCTGTGGAATTGTGTGATACAGGTCCGGCAATTTTGACATAGCCCTTGTCCCATTCGTCGGCTTCCATTACGATGGCTTTATAACCACCCTCATTCACACAGGTTAACATCCTCCACTTTTTCGCCTCCTCATCATAGAGTATATGCGGATCCTCTATATCCCCTACGACTCCGAAAGCCTTGGCTTCCATAATTGAAAAACCAAACCTAGGATCCCTTCTACTCTGAATGGCCAATAGTTGTTTTTTCTCCAATTCAGGATTGGCATAAGCACTAAAACCTGTAGTCAGCCCTTTCCATAAATTATCATTTCTATCAAAAACCAGATGAGAGGCAACTTCATTTCTCAACAAACCATCTCCCCTATCGAAAAGAATGACTCCCTCTAACTTGATGTCAAATACGGAGGGATTCATACTGAAAACCCCCTGAATATGATGAGGCAAAGCGCGGCCTCTGATAGACATGGTGTACCAAAGGCGCCCTTTATCCAGTAAAGGCGATCCATCTTCATAGGTAATGGCACGAATATCCGCCAAGCCAACCCCTGTGCTTAACCCCATAAGTACTTTATCTAACTTTATCTCCCCTGAGTCAAGGGCCACAAATAGGTGAGATTGGAAGCTGTGCAAATACTCTTTTTTTCGCAAATCAATTAAATGGTTGAAATCCGATTGAGCTATTACCTGTGGCAAATCACCGTCTTTCAAATACAGTACCAAGCCACTTCCTAACATCTGCAAGTATAGCTTGCCATTTAATCTGGCATTTTGGGGGAAATTAACTTCAATAGGCGCTTCCTTAGAAAGCCCTTTCTTGTCCGTATAGTGCAGGCTTACACCTACCGGTTTTTCATCATTGAAAAGTACTTTGATGGTAAATTTTTCTTTTGACCCTTTACCAAAAAATGTAAAGCCAAGCGCCCCCTTGCCTTTACAGGAAGCCAAATCCAGAGAATAAGTAGCTACCGGATTAAAGCCTCCAAACCAAATATTTGTTGCTGTTTTTGACAAGGATCGGATGGCCAATTGACTGGAGACTATCTCAACTTTTGCACTGTCCTTTAATTGGTGAATCACCGGGTGCATGATAGAAAAACCAATGCTTTTCTCCGGCCAAATCCCCGCTAAAGGAATGGTCTGGTCTTCATCAAAAACCAACCTTTTTGAGGCTTGACGAGTAAATTTTATTTGCTCAGGAAGGACCTGAGACTGTAGAGCAGACTGAAAAGTAAATAAAAATAGGCTAATAATACAAGCACGTTTGGTTAGGGGCATAGGGCAATCGGTTATCTTTAGGTTTACTGCAAATATTAAGACTTTTGTTTAACATTAAATCTTAATACGGTTTTTAATTTTTCTTCGGGCACTTTCCTGAAGTCCGACAGGTAAATTTCACGGTGTGTTTTGGAAAGCCTGATTAGCTCATTTTCTTTTGCATAAGTTTCCATTATTGAAAAAGTTTCATCCTCCTTGTCATAACTTCCAATATGAAGCATTTGTACACATAAGCCTTCTTCAATTGTTTCGAATTTGACCTTATCTAAAAGGGCATGGGGTTTTTTACGATGGGTTAAAGCATGCATCTCCAGGTAGAATGCTTCTGTTACAAAATCAGGCTGGCGAATCATAAGGTTAAACACCAAATCATCTTTGTTGATGCTGCTATTAAAATTTTCCTTGGCTTCCTCATTGATATCCCAGATTCCTTCGAGCGGATAAACGGTATAATCCAGATAGCCTTCCGGTGGGTTTTTGCTTTTTTTCAAGGTCATTTTTATGGCATAGGACAAGGAGTATAGCACAGCGATATATTCAGCAAACTGGCTACTGTTGGGATTTCCTTCACCTGTAATGGTTATGAACTTTAGCGCCGGGACTTTTAGCTTTTCCGGCTTGGCTTTCGGTAAATAAAGCGCTTTTTCAGATTTTCTCCACTCATATTTCATGGTTAAAAAGAATTAATTGCTGATGCTTCAAATAGTTAATAGACGCTATTTTGAAGGGATAGTGAATTTCCTTACAATTTACCCAAACTGCCTTAAAAACATAGCTTACATACAGCATAAAAAAAGGCCTAAAAGAGTGCGCAACTCTTTTAGGCCTTATCTAACCAATGGATTATAACCACCTACTTTTATTAAGTTGGTTAATTAATCCAGTACAGTTACTAAATCCTCTTTGCTTTTTCTTACTTTCTTAAGATTAACCAACCAGTCTTTTTCGCTGTCTCTATATCCCAAAGGAAGTATCACACAACTTCTCAGTCCTTTTTCCTTCAATCCTAAAATTTCATCCAAGGCATCAGGATCAAAACCCTCCATCGGTGTGCTGTCCACTCCTTCAAAGGCTGCGGCAGCAATGGCTTGAGAAAAGGCAATATAGGCTTGCTTGGAGGTATGGTTAAAATTCTCTTCAGCAGACCTGTTTGGATAGGTAGCTAAAAGTTGCTTTCTATAGTTCTCCCAACCCTCATTGGTAAATCCCCTTTTCTCATTGGTAAGGTCAAACATTTTATTGATTCGTTCTTCGGTATAGGTATCCCATGCCGCAAAGACCAATAAATGAGAGCAATCAGTTACCACGGATTGATTCCAGGCAATGGGTCTAATTTTCTCCTTAATTTCTTGGTTTGTTATTACCAAAACCTCAAAAGGCTGCAAACCACTTGAGGTAGGTGCCAATGATATGGCCTCAATGATATTGTCCACCTTCTCCTGCGCTATTTTTTCACCATTCATGGCTTTCGCAGCATATCTCCAATTCAATTTGTCAATTAATTCCATTTTTACTTTTACTATTTAATCTTATTATCATTTTTATTGTCTGAAAGCGCCTTTATCCAATTATTCAAGGTGTTTCTTAAATTCGATATCTCTTCCACCGTAATACCCTCATGGGCTAACCCCTCCAGCATTTGCTCAGGGATGGGAGAAGCCAATTCTTTTAATTCTTTCCCTTTTTTGGTTAAGGTTACAATCACACTCCTTTCATCTTCATTGGACCGAGTCCTGTTGATTAAACCCATGGATTCAATTCTTTTCAGCAACGGAGAAACGGTATTGGTATCCAAAAATAATTTCTCTTTGATTTCATTGATACGCATACCATCCGACTCCCATAATACCATCATGACCAAATATTGAGGGTAGGTCAAGCCTATTTTACTCAAAAAGGGTTTGTAAGCCTTGGTAATCAGTCTTGAAACTGAGTAAAAGGGAAAACAGATTTGATTTTTTAATTCAAGTTGTGAATATGTCATCAGTCCTTATTTTTCTTCGATCGGTAATCAGCCCAAGATCCTGCGGACCATAAAGCCCAAGCGATTAGAACAGGTTGAAAAAACAAGCGAATTAGCCTTGCCCTATCAGAATCCAATGCTCCAAATGCATCTTTACTATCGAGGTATTGGGCTATATTTCCAGGGAAAATCAGTAGAAAAAAAGCAGCTAGTGCCCAACCAAAGTTCACTCGCTGACTTTTCCAAAAAGCCAAACCAAGCGCTAGAACTATTTCTACATAGCCGGATAATACCACTACCAAATCTTTACTCATCGGCACCCAGTCAGGCACCTGTGCCTGGAAATCAACCCTATTGAAAGTTAAATGACTGATACCCGCATAAAGCATAAATGCGGCTAAGAGTAGCCTGAATATATTTTGTAGCGTTGAAGTCTCCTTTTTCATGATGGTTCTTTTATATCTTGCAAGTTTATATCGTAAACGACATAGTTACATGAAAAGTTTCTTCCTTCCCAATTTTTTTAAAAAAAATGCAGTGAATTAAGAGAGGTAGGGATCTTATAGATCGATCAATTCATCTCTAAGCAACTTGGCATCAGCCAATAATTGCTTGATAGCAGTTTTATTTAGGCCATTGTAAATCCCTCTGATGTGTCGTTCATTGTCAATCAGTAAAATATTTTCGGTATGTAAAAAATCATCAGGGCTCTTTTGGAGTCCCATATCTTCTTCCACAAAGAACTGATTTCTTCCCAGTTCATAAATAACCTGCCTTTCGCCGGTCAACAAATACCAATTTTCACTACTGATGCCATTTTTTTCGGCATAGGCATTAAGTTCAGGCACACCGTCCATATCCGGAGTTACAGAATAAGAAAGCAGTTGAAGGCCTTTATCCTCAGACAATTCCTCCTGAACCAGATCCATATTGGCCATCATCTTAGGACATATGCCCGGGCAGGTGGTAAAGAAAAAATTTACAATGGTGATTTTATCATCAAAGACATCAGCAGTTACTGTATCCCCCAATTGGTTGTAAACCTGAAATTCAGGGATCTCGTGAAAAGTTTCCGGCACTTCGTCCTTGTTGGCAAACCAACGAGGTGTAAAGGTTGATTCTTCGTAATAGGGCAATTCCATACCTAAAGTCCCCTCCACTTCACTTTGCTGTTTGTCTGTATTACAGGCTACAGCAAATACTGCAATTAGTATAATTATTAATTTATTCATCAGTAACAATGTTTTCTCCCTCCAATTCATAGCATAAATTGGCCCTATTGAGGCCAAAAATCCTTCCATTTTTTGCTTCATAATTGACGAACAATTCCCCATTTTCTCTCCAGGCCCTTTGTAAACCTTCCTCTTTACCATTCACAATATTTAGCTCTTTAAAAGGCTGTCTACTGGCATACCATTGCTTTTGCGAACCATGAGCCATGCCTTTACTATAATTAGATGCTGAGCGCAAATGACCATTGATCCACCAGGACCTGACCTTTCCATCCAACCTGTTATTTTCATAAAAAGCTTCAAAGCTCAATTCTCCATTTTCAAACCAACGCTTGAGCACACCATTTCTCTTTCCACCCAAGTAGGTGATTTCCTCTGAAATTTGCCCATTTGAATAGGTGGCCACAGCTAGCCCATTGAAGGGTTTTCCTTTGTAATACACAATCCCTTCATTAGGATTAAGTTCAAGCATTTCTTTGGCTACCCGCTCTACTATTTCAACCGTAGACTTGTCTGTTTCATTACTCCCAAAAATTGCAGCAAAAACCCCTAGAAAAAGCCAGGAAAACCAATAATAGTGTTTAATGAATAGCATTTGGGCTTCCTTGGTAATTTCCCGGAAACAGAATATAATACCTATTCAAATACAACTCATTTTGAATATGGTAATGATAGGTTGCCGTCGTATTGTATTTGGTGGACGACACATGCCCACCGGAATCATCCAAATCGGTGGGATAAGTCCCTGTCGTTGCACATTTTCTTCCATACAAGAAAAAGCCATCCGATATTATTCCGATTAGATTGTCATCATCATCAGAAAAAGCCAAGGGCTCAAGATGGTAATGGTAACTCTGAGGGCCCGTATGGGCGCCGTTGAAGTCCAAAGATGGCGCAGCGTCATCCAAAGGTAGGTTGGGACCTTCTTTATCATTATAAATCATGGATCCACTCACGGCAATTCCAATGGGGCCTAATCCGGTAGAAGATGGTGCAGCAGCTTTTGTCGGAACAGCAGGTACTATTAGGCTATAAGCCCCATTAAAGTCATCAATATTCCCCGGAGCCATTTGACCAAATGAAGTATAGGTGGGATTTACAAATAAGGGATGGTTTACTTCCGCAGCTTCGGTGACCAATACCCTTCCTCTTGGATCTGTTGCTACGCGCTTGGTGGTATTGGACCAGTATGGAGACCCATGATTAGGAAGACCATTGGATTCAATAATGATTTCGTCTCCATCGAGCATAATTGTGGTATTTTCTTTGTCAAAAACCTCAAATGCGGCAGGTAGCTCGGTAATTTTTTCCGCGGAATTGGCCTTTCCCGCATTACAAGACCAGGAAAGTAATACTGCCAAGGCAATAAAAACTTTATCGATGCCAAATCTTTCCATGTCAATACTTAATTTCTCAGTGGATCAATTACCCCTAGGAGGAGGTAGGTTATTTCCACCTCCTCTAACCAATACTTGCTGTAAATTTTTTACGATGTTCTCAAAAGCTTCTTGTTGCTCTTCGTTGCAAATTGCTTTCAACTCCTCAAAATGCTTAAAAGTAATTTCAGCTTTTCTTGACTCCGTCTTGGCAATTGCTTCCAATTTCTCGTTCTTTTCCTGTTCGTCTATATCCGATAATTTCAAAAAATCGAAATATTCCTTCACCAATTTTCTATGATTTTGCTGCAACGCAGACATTTGCTGTTGGTGCACCATAGCAGAAGCAAAATACTTTTTTTCTTGCTCTTCTGAAAGTCCCAAATCTTCGCTGATCCTATTTTTAAAATCCGCATCCCCGCCTCCCTGTAAAGGCGGTTTAGGCCCTCTCCAAATGACCAAGGTCAGCAATATGTTTAGCACCAGAAGGCTGATAAATCCAATCTTGTATACCTTATTACCCATTATTCATAAATATTAAAGTCAGAGATAATCTCGCTATAGGAACCGGATACCTGTTCTGTGTCCTCTTGGTATTCAAAATAATTGCTAACCACAAACACATTGGCACACAAGAGCATCACAATCACTGCCGCAACAGGCATCCATTGACTTTGTTGCTTTTGTAATTCCTTGCCTTTCCGCTCTCTAATTTTTTCTTTTATTTTCAACAAATTACCTTCCGGAGGTCGGACTTCTCCCACTCCTTCGAGGCTATTTAATATTTTATTTTTCCACGCTTCCATAATTACTTTGACGTATTTTTTTTGAAATTCCCTCGCTCAGGATAAAATTTTTCTAGTTTTTCACGCATAGATGCCTTTGCTCTTTGCAACAATGATTCTACAGATTTTCTACTGACCTCCATAATATCAGCCACCTTCTGCTGTGGTAGGCCATCGATCTGCGTCAGGATAAAAACTGTTTTTTGATTTTCTGTTAACTCATCCAAGACCTTGAATAGCAGTTTACCATCTTCGGCATTTTCAAGTTTCACTCCGGGATGAACGAAATCTACCGGCTCTACAATGGTCTCACCTGTATCTTTACTGAAAATAGACGAAAAAATGCCTTTCCGCTTTAGACTATTTTTCTTTCGCAGAAAATCCAGAGATTTATTGACGGTAATTCTATAAATCCAAGTACTGACAGAGGCATCATTTTTAAATTTACCTGCGGCTTCAAAAAGTGTGATAAAAACATCTTGCAGTACCTCTTCAGCATCTTGTTCGTTTTTGGTATAACTTATGGCTGTAGAATAAACTCTAGGCGAATACTTATTGTAGAAATAGTCAAGAGGTTTTTCATTTCCTCCTGCCATTTCCAATAGCATCTGGTCTTCTTCATAAAGGGGCCTGTCCTTAGTCATTCTTTTTAATCTGGACAAAATTCATTTTACTTAAGGAAATCAATAATCGCAAATAATAAACCCATTATAGTCGCTCGTCACTTTTATAAACAGTATTTAAATGACTTTGTTGCTGAAGCCTTGGGTCTTTAGACTTTATTAGTACAGGTCTATTTTCGAAAATTTCTTCGCATCTATCTAAGGTTTCAGTCTCCAAACGCTCCAAGGCCTCATTCGTGTAAAAGCTAAGGTGGGGAAATAGCAAAACATTTCCCATGGTATAAAGCTTTTTTAATGGGTGAAACTCCTGATTTAAAGGCTCATTGCTATAAACATCCAAAGCAGCACCTGCCAACTGCTCTTTTTCCAATGCCTGCAACAATTCCTCTTCATCTATCAGGGCACCTCGAGCTGTATTAATAATAATAGCAGTCTTTTTAATCTTTGCCAACTCTTCCCTACCAAGCATATGGTGGGTCTCATTGGTCAACACGGCATGCAATGATATAAAATCACTCTCTTTCAATAAAGTATTGAGTGCCTCAACTTTAACAATCCCTTTTTCTGCCAATTCATCCCTGGATTTATAAGGATCATATCCAATTACTTTGGCATTGAATCCCAAACCGGCCATCCTTGCCATACTCGAACCTATTTTGCCACAACCTATTATACCCAAGGTTTTGCCTGAAACATCCTGTCCTAGCCACCTTTGTGTGGGCCATGCCCAAGCATAGCTGCTCATCTGATGTTGGATTGTAGGGATCTTTTTTATCAAAGCCAACAACATGGCAAAGGCACCCTCTGCTACAGTTTCTTCTGCGTATTCAGGAACATTCACCACCACAACGCCCTTATTATTGGCCGCAGTTATGTCTATGGCATCTATACCCACTCCATATTTGATAATGGCCTTTAGCTTGGTAGAAGCTTCTATAACTTGTTTACTTATCGTAGTGTAACACATCAACAACAGGTCACAGTCCCTAACCTCTTCCAAAAGCAACTCTTCACTTAATCCTTCAGGTAAAAGAACAAGTTCATGCCCTTTTGCCTCTAGTTCTCTATCGACCAGTGGAAGTTCAAGCTCTTTATCTGTCCTTACAATTTTCATACATTAAAAAATTCTAATAAGAAATCTCGCTCCAGGGGGACCCAATTATCCTTCATCTCATTTACCTACTTAAGGTGTCACATGACCCTAACTTTATAAATTTTCTTATCTGTTAGCGCTAAAGTATCTTTCTTCGGTAGGTGCATATAAATATGATGGGTCCACCAACTTATCTCTCCTTTGGTGTACACAAGCTCACCTGTTTGCGCGTTCAAATTTACTGATTTGACATGATGAACACCTTCAAGTGCCGGAAAAGGAGAAAATATTGAACGATTAATATCAAACTGCCACACACTATTGGTAGTGGACAATAGCAACCGACTATCATCGGTAAGAAACAAATCATGACCGCTTTCATCAGGGATTTCCCATTCATTGACTTGCTTTAACCAAGGCGCTGAACTGTCCCAGTCCTCGAGCTTATACTCACGCAACAGATCGAATCCCAAAGCAAACAAACTATTATTTTCCTCATCCCATACCACTCCGTGGCCTGAGTATAAACTGTCATTAAACAATATGCTATCAGAATGATCCAAGTCATATAGTCTAATGGAATTTCCATTCTCTGCTGTAGACAAAGCCACCACCAATTTATTTCCGGGCAGGTATTCTGCAGAATGGGCATTGGGGGCATGCGCATAAAAAACGGTCTTCTTATCGTCTCTGTTCACTAAGGCCACACCTCCACTAGAAGAAGTTATTAATATTTGATTTTCCCCCACAGGTTTGCATTCATCTGTGGTTTTAAAATAATCATGAAAGTTTTCAGGCAGCCCTTCAGACATGGATGCTGTCCATTCCCAAACCTTAGCAAACCCAAGTGAATCAGCCGCTTCCTTTTCAAATACTGCCACTTCCTCATCTCCACAAGTGATCAACTGTGAAAATCCGTGATTAGTGTTTGTATTATTATTCCCTGTGCAGGAATAGAGCCATAAAATTGATATAAGAAGGGGAAATAGTTTCATGGTTTTCAAAGCTTGAATAGGCATATCTAGTAGGAATAGCAATTTTTATGAATGATTGATGATTTGTCGGGTGATATTAATTCAATTTTTAAGCTTGGGCACCTACATTACTTTTTCCCCTATAATTCCTACCAAAAACCCCAGTATAGCCCCCAAAGAAGAAAGGTAATTATTTTTCAACTTACTTTCAGGAATAATGTCTTGGATTAACAAATATAAAATACCTCCACTTGCAAAGGCCATCAATTGTGCGGTCAAATCAGGATAATCACTTAAGTAAAAATGACCTACCAAAGCACCAGCAATTCCTGAAAAGCTTAATAATGAAAATATCAGCAATGTTTTGGTGACTGTAAATCCGCTCAAAACCAAATCTCTAAAAGAATTAAAAGCTTCAGGAAGATTTTGTAAACCTATAAAAACAGCCAAAAGGGTAGCCATTTCCGGGTTAATGGCAAAGGTAGCCCCCAAAGCAATCGATTCGGGGATAAAGTCCATCACCATGGCCAATAAAGTAGCCATTTGTCCACCCTTTTTGGCCAAATACCAATCAATCGCCATAAACAATATTGCTCCAATTAGGAAGGAGGCCACCATTGGAAGAAGCTCCAGTTCTTCCATGCCTTTTGGAATAAGCACCAAAGCCAATGCAGACAATATTATTCCTGCACCAAAGGACATCAAGGCATGAATTATCTCATATTTAATGGGCTTCTCTTTGATATGGTGACTAAAATAATTGGCTAAAAGACCACCAATAAAAACAGTAATCCCCGAGAATCCCGAAAAAAGAATGAGTTTTTGTATCATCATCTATAAACTTAGCCTGACCCAAATAATCTATGACACACAAATTAAGCAATCATTCTACCAAATGAAAACATCAAAGCCTTTGTTCTGTTTCCCAGCTTCCTTTCTGATATTAGTTGAAGACTTAAAACCAATAAGCCCATAAAATTTAAGAGGACTCAGCACCTTAAGGCAAAGGAATTTTACAAAGTTTTGACATGGTCATTAACTCCTCAAGGATCATATGATGCACAGGAATACCTTGTTTCATCCTTGAAGCAAAAGCTTCTCGCTCAGGATCTCCGGGAACCAGCACTTTCCCTTCACTTTTCTGTGGTACAGCATTTCTCATGGTAACAATCCAATGATCCATACTCTCTTTGAAAGCCTTTAAATCCCTAAATCCTTCAATATCCCAAGCCATAAAGAAATGTCCAATTCCTTTCCCCACCTCCATTACTGGAATAGCAGAATGTATGGCGAAGGGCGTGGCAAAGGGTCCCCAATTGGCTCCACTTAAGACTGCAGTAAGGATATCAACTGCCGCTGCCAAACAGTATCCCTTATGCCCTGAGCCTTCTTTGGTACTTCCAAGTGGCAATAATGCGCCTCCATTGATCATCTTTTCAGGAGCTGTGGTGACCTCCCCTTTTTCATCCAGACACCAATTTTCAGGTATTGATTTCCCTTCCCTATGTGCAATTTCCACCTTTCCATAAGCCACAGTGCTACTGGCAAAATCAATCACCACCTCCGGTTCATTTAAAGTGGGAAAGGCCATTGCCAAAGGGTTGGTTCCCAGCATTTTTTCCTTACCATTAAATGGGGCCACGCCTTTGGTGGTATTGGTCATGGACATTCCTATATAATCCTTTCGAGTGGCCATAAGTGGATAATAACCGGCTGCTCCATAATGGTTGGTATTACAAACTGCTATGGAGCCGGACCCATGTTGGCTGGTTTTTTCAATGGCCATTTGCATGGATTGAGGACCTACCACCAATCCCAAACCATTGTCCCCATCTATGGTGGCAACTGCATGTTTTTCCCGAAGGACCTTCAGCTTTGGTTTTGGGTTGATCCTGCCTGCCTTGAGTAAATCAAAATAGGTTTTCAATCTGGCTATTCCATGAGAATCAATCCCATGTTCATCGCTGTAAGCAAGCACATCTGCCGCAAGGACGGCCTCTTCGGGGGGCACATCAAGTGCTATAAAAACATTCCGAGTAAAGTCCCTTAGCGCTTGATGATTTATAGTAGTATATTTATTTGTCATTGCTTCATTTGTTATTTCAACACCTGCCCATTTTTTATTGAAATAGCCCCTTTTAAAAAATTCATGTGAATCGCTAGGCATAAAAAAAATCCGATCAACCAAAAGGTCAACCGGATTTTAAAAATTTTTTAATGATATATAAAAACAATACTCATTAAGGCAGGGGCTTAATCATTATGTCTTTGTAATAAACCACGCTTTTGGGATCGTGGGCCTGAAGTGCCACGGTTCCATGACTTAACCTTTTACCACTGTCACCAATTTCTCCTCTATCTGTTTTTTCATTGAACTCATTGATCACTTCCCCATTGATTTTAACGGTTACATCATCACCCTGAACGATGATGTGTTGGGTATACCATTCGTTATCTTTAACAAAAGTTTCTTTTACATCTTTAAAGCTGTAAACACTACCGGTTTTCCTCCAATCACCCTGCGTTTGATTGACCTGAATTTCATAGCCTTTACTTGGCCATCCGTCTTCTTCAAACTCAGTATGAACAAAAATTCCGGAATTAGCCCCAGGCATGGTTTTTACCTGCATCTTCAATTCAAAGTTTTTAAAATCATGCTTTTTGTATTTGCCGGTGTAGAACATGTGGGACCTTGGCCCCTCCACCTTAATTACTCCATCCACTATGCTGAATGATTCAGGATTTTCACTAAAAGACCAACCTTTAAATGATTTGCCATTAAAAAGCTCCTTCCAGCCTTTATCTGCTTTTTGAGCGGACACGTTTAAGGAGATCAATGCACATATAACAATTGCTAAGATTCTTTTCATCGGATTTAATTTGGATTAGTATTGTTTAGGCGTTCAAATTAATACTTTCTTAGGGATATTTCAAGTATAGCATGTGAATCACTTTTCAAAATATTTTCAAACCAACAATTCAAAATAATTTGATTGCAGAATGAGAAATAATAAAATATAAAAGTCAATTCTATCTCTTTCATCTCTTCTTTTTAAAATTAAATTCACCTAAAATGAATTCATGTAATTTTATCTTGAAAATAAAATTTTTGATTTCAGAATACTCACTGTATTTTAGGGAAATTTTAAAGTAATGTTTTATGAGCCAGGTAGAAAAAACCAGTTATTCCAGAGAAGAGCTTCAGGAATTTGAATCGCTTATTAATGAAAAACTGTCCATCGCTAAAGACGAGTTGAATCAATTGAAACGTTCTTTAAGTAAACAAAATGACAGTGGAACTGAAAACACGGCCTCCACATCAAAGCTACTTGAAGACGGAGCTGACACGCTTGAAAGAGAGAGCCTAAGTCAATTGGCTGCGAGGCAACAAAAATTTATTATTAATCTCGAAAATGCCCTGAGAAGGATAAAAAATGGGACTTATGGGGTATGTGTAGACACAGGAAAACTCATAAGCAAGGAAAGGTTAAAGGCCGTCCCCCATACCATGCACAGTATTGAAGCAAAATTAGGCAAAAAATAAGCGTGGACTTTTTACCCAGACATATAGAAGCATTAATATTTTGTTCTCCGGAGCCCCTTGGCATCAAGGAAATTCAAAAATGTCTCGCAGAAATGTTTGAGACAGAAATTCCTATGGCGCACTTAGAAGAAGCACTGGAGGAACTGACCAACAAATACCTTTCTGATGATTTTTCATTCAGCTTGGAAAATTTGGCAGGAGGCTACCAGTTTTTGACAAAGCCGGCCTACCTCAGCAGTGTAGCCATCCTGCAAAAACACCAATCACAAAAGAGACTTTCCAATGCTCAATTGGAAACCCTTTCTATTATTGCCTATAAACAGCCCATCACTAAATCTGAAATGGAGCAAATTAGAGGTGTCAATTGTGATTATTCTGTACAAAAACTCCTTGAAAAGTCGCTGGTAGCCATAAAAGGAAAGTCTGATGGACTGGGAAGGCCCATTCTATATGGCACCAGTCCAAAGTTCATGGAATACTTTGGCATTAATGATTTAAGCGAACTTCCACAACCTAAGGATTTCAAAGCGGAAGAAAATGAAATTGGAAATCAATCGGATTGATTTCTCCTGTTTGATGTAATTATTTAATAAATAGCACTAAATTTGCATCCGCTTTGAAACTTAAGGTAAAGTCACCTTAGGCTCAAGCCATTACATTCGTATATTTTAATACAGCAGAGATGCTGCAAGCTTATGAAAAAATTCAACAATAGGTCCGAAAGGTCTCCTAAAAATTCAAAAGGAGAGTCGACCAACTCCGGGAAACGTAGTTCTTACGATAAAAAAAAGGAGCCTAGCTCCAAAATCCCTGAAGAAAAAACTGAATACAAAGGAAGGGGACGCAATCAAAAACCCATTTTTGGCAAAGCCGAAGACAAAGAAAGGAAGAAAAAGCCTTTCAAAAAGCCTTTTTCACCTCTCAAGAGCGGAAAAAATAAATCAGAGGCTCAACCGCAGTACAACCTTAAAAGCATTCAAAAATCCGGGCATAAGGAATCTGATGAAATCAGATTGAATAAGTTCATTGCCAATGCCGGCATTTGTTCCAGAAGAGATGCAGACAAACTCATTGAAAATGGGGAAATCTCCGTGAATGGGAAAGTGGTAAATGAAATGGGTTATAAGGTGCTTAGAAAAGACCGTGTGGTATACAAGGGAAAATCCATACGTCCTGAAAAACCTGTTTATATTTTACTTAATAAACCAAAGGATTTTATTACCACCACTGATGACCCCTTTGAACGAAAAACAGTCATGCACTTGGTAGAAAATGCCTGTGAAGAACGACTTTTCCCTGTAGGCAGGTTGGATAGAAATACCACCGGACTTTTACTTTTCACCAATGATGGAGAACTATCTGCCAAACTCACCCACCCTTCTTATGAGATCAAAAAAATCTACCAGGTAACCTTGGATAAACCCATTGCCAAAAATGATGTGGAGGCGATTCTTGAAGGGGTTACATTAGAAGACGGACTTACTGAAGTTGATGATCTTCAAGTTTTGTCTAAGGACAGAACCATCATGGGTATAGAAATTCATTCCGGTAAAAACAGAATTGTACGTAGGATATTTGCCCATTTCGGTTACGAAGTCATCGCCCTAGACAGGGTAACCTTTGCCGGATTAAGCAAAAAAGACATTCCAAGAGGTAATTATCGATTCCTCGAAGAAAAAGAAGTGATTAATCTTAAATTTCTCAACAAAAGAAAAAATAAAAAGCGACCTAAATAGTCGCTTTTTTTCTAGCATGGTTTTGGCTGTAATTGATCAGAAATAAAACTGATTAATTATGAAAGCCATCTGGAAAGGAAAAACACTCGCAGCATCTGATGAGACGGTATTTTTGGAAAACAACCATTATTTTCCGCATGCGTCTCTAAACAGGCAATTTTTTGAAATCTCTCAGACTACCTCTGATTGCCCTTGGAAAGGAAGAGCGAATTATTACCATATCCGTGTTGGGGAGGACACCAATCTTGATGCTGCCTGGCATTACCCTGAACCAAAAGAAGCTGCAAGGGAAATAAAAGACCATGTGGCTTTCTGGAAAGGCGTAGAGATCAAAGAATAATCCCCATGAAAAAATACGATGCAATCATCATAGGTGCCGGGCAATCGGGAATGCCCTTGGCAAAAAAGATAAGTGCAAAAGGTTTGACTGTGGCCTTGGTGGAAAAAAGAGTAATAGGCGGGACATGCATCAATGATGGCTGTTCACCTACCAAGACCATGGTAGCCTCAGCAAGAGTGGCTCATCTGGTGGGCAGAGCTGAAGACTTCGGTGTAAATGTAAAAAGTTACACTATCGATCAAAAGGCCATCAAAGCCCGCAAAGACCACATTGTTACTACCTTTAGGGGAGGGGCTGAGAAAAGCCTTAAAAAAGCAGAAAACGTAGACATCATCTTAGGCAAAGCAACTGTCCTTTCATCCAACAAAGTAAGCATATCCCGAGAAGGAGCTGAAGTTCTTGAAATTGAAGGGGATAAAATTTTCCTCAATACTGGTGCTTATCCCTTTATTCCTGAGATTAATGGTTTGAAAGAAACACCTTACCTGACCAGCACAAGCATCATGGAGCTTGAGAAGACCCCGGAACACCTGATTATCCTTGGAGCCGGATATATAGGGCTTGAATTTGGGCAGATGTTCAACAGGTTTGGGAGTAAAGTTACCATTATAGACAAGGCCCCAAGGCTGGTACCCAAGGAAGACAAGGACGTTTGTGAGGAAATTTCAAAGATCTTTGCTCAAGATGAAATTAACACCTACCTGGACACCTCGGTCACTAAGGTGAATTTCGAAAATGATCAATTTAAAGTTTATCTGGAAGGTAAATCAGGACCAAAAACTATTGAAGGCAGCCATTTACTGGTAGCTACCGGGAGGAAACCCAATAGCAAAGGCTTGGGGCTAGAGGACATCGGTGTAAATCTTACGGAAAAGGGTCATATAGCAGTAAATGAGACCTTTGAAACCAGCGTACCAAACATCTATGCCCTTGGAGATGTTGCCGGATCACCACCTTTTACCCATATGGCATATAATGATGCGCACATTGCCTTTAGAAGTATCTATGAAGGAGATAAAGAGATTTCATCTAAGGGCAGACTGCTTCCCTACTGTGTGTTTATTGATCCTCAATTGGCAAGAATTGGAATCAATGAGCAAGAGGCTATAGAGAAAAACATACCCTATAAAATTGGTAAATTTTTCATGAAGCATGCCGGTAGGGCTCTGGAAACGGACGAAACAAGTGGTTTTTTCAAGGTACTTGTAGCTCCAGAAAGCAAACAAATTCTGGGAGCTACAATATTGAGTTTGGATGGAGGAGAAGTGATGGCAGTACTACAGATGGCCATGGTAGGGAAGGTAACTTATGATAAAATTCAAAATCTTCCCATTGCGCATCCTACTTTGGCAGAAAGCCTGAATAATTTGATGATGCAAATCGAGTAAATTTATTTGCAACTAATTGTTATAATGACGGTTACGATAGAAAATCCCCCTGCGCCCCCTTCAATGGGGAGTTGCGATAATATGAATTTGATTGCTGAATTGGTAGAATTGAAACGGGCTGAGGAAATGGAAAATCAGGTACGCACTCGTGCCTCCTGAAAAAATAAAATCCCCCTTAAACCTTAGATTTATGACATGTAAGATCTTGGGAAATATTTCATAAAAAAGTAGTAAATTATTTTGGTTAAGAAGGAAGCAAGCGATCCGTCCCTTTGTGTGAGAATGATTCGTCCCCTTTCGTGGTGCTTGCTTCCCTTCTGAACCCAGACCTGTATAAGAGATTGTAACCATTAAGGTTTTTAGGCTCCGGTTCAGATTCTTAACCTTTTAACTATTTCTCATTTTAAATTTACAAAAAGCGATGGAATTTGAAAACTTTATGGGTATCGATCTAAGCAAAGACACACTGGATTATGCTGGTGTTAACATTGATGGAGAACTATTAGAGTCGAAGGGCGTAAATGACCGTCAAGCCATTGAAAAAGAGCTTCTTAATTTTAGTAGAGACTTCGGGATTGATTTGAATAAAACCCTGATTTGCGCAGAGTTTACGGGCCATTTTGGCAATAAATTAATCGATGTTGCCTTGAAAATGGGCCTGAACCTTTGGATGGAATCAGCTTATAAAATTATTCATTCTCAAGGATTGATAAGGGGGAAAAGTGACCCGATAGATGCATTCCGTATCATGGAATATGCAAAAAGATTCCAGGATAAAGCTGTATTACTCAAACCTTCTTCTTCCAATGTGCAGCTTTTAAAAAGGCTTTCTACAGAACGAGATTTAGTAGTTAAGGATATTGCTAAATACAAATCACAATTAAAACAAGAAGAGGGCTTCTTTGACAAAAAATACTTCTCCCAAAAGACAAAAAGAATTCAAAAGGTGAAAAAAATTAATGAGAAAGTATTGTCCGAACTCGAAGAGGAAATAGATAGGATCTTGGATTCTGATCCTCAGATTAATAAAAATTTCGAACGTATACTGGCTATTGAAGGAGTAGGAAAACAAACGGCGGTAGCAACAATTGTCGCTACAGAAAATTTCTC
>NZ_JAUOPC010000050.1 GCF_030546805.1 Cyclobacterium sp. 1_MG-2023
GTTGGTCAAAACATGCCACTGTATGCAGTTCCCCGGTTTTGCAACAAGGACACTTTCTGAGCAGGGAAGCAGGTTTTTCCCCTACTTCTATTACGACCTGACCGATCTGCCTGTCGATATTGACTTTATGTGTGGCCTTAAATGCACTGGCCAAGATGCCATAATGCCTGATGCGGGTAAAGCCCTTTGGTAAGATATGTAGCGTGAACCTTCTTAGGAATTCAGGAGCTTTTAGCGTGCAAGTTTCTTTTTTGCCCTGTTTCCGGTAATTCTTTACCGTAAACTGAACCTTACCGTTTTGAAGTGATTTGATCCGTTGGTTACTGATGGCAATTTACCCCGTAGGATTTTATTAAATTACATCAAAAAAAGCATGGACAAATATTTTTATGTGTATGTTCTTCTCAGTGAGTTTGATGGGCAGTTTTACACTGGGTATACTTCTGATTTAAAAGCAAGGGTTGAACATCATAACCGAGGTAAAGTGCCATCGACTAACAGGAGAAGGCCATTAAAGCTAATCTATTGGGAGGGATGTTTAAATCAACAGGATGCTACCAGAAGAGAAAAGTATTTGAAATCAGGGAATGGGAAAAAGTATATTAGGAACAGAATTTTCAATTACATCAATAATCCAACGGGGTGAATGGGAGTACCTGCCTAGGTATTCAATAACTTGTTTGGGGCCGAAGAATGGTTTTTTGCAATAGATGACCCATTTCTTGGAGAACAATTGCCTTGCAGTGTTCGGGGCCAACAACTTCTTTTCCCTAAGTGCCTGCACCATTCTTGCTCTGAAGACGGTAGACATTTTCTTTACCGGAAAAAGGAAACGTCCCTTGGATAGGGAAGCCTTCCATTTACCTGAAGGTGTCAGTCCACCAGCTGGAACAATGCAATGCAGGTGAGGATGTAAGCTTAGGTTCTGGCCCGCACCCCGTTAGAAATAGTTATATTTAGTGGATGGAAGCATTCACAGTATATGTATTGGCCTCACAAAAAGATCTATCTTGGTATATCGGATTTACATCTGACTTGGAGAAGAGAATAAAAGAGCACAACAGAGGCAAGACTATTACTACAAGTAAAAAAATGCCTTGGAAGGTAATCTATTACGAAGTGTCTTTTAATAGACTTGATGCAATTGCACGTGAGAAATATTTAAAGAGCGGAATGGGAAGAAGGTATTTGAAAAACAGGTTGTCCAATCAATTGAATTTCTAACGGGGCAAGTGTATGTAAAACACTTACCATTCCAGTCTTTGCACCTAGCAACTTGGGGTTGGCAGCAAAGTCCCTGACGACTGACCA
>NZ_JAUOPC010000051.1 GCF_030546805.1 Cyclobacterium sp. 1_MG-2023
GCTCATCATTATAAGAGTTTGTTGATGAGCAATATACCAATGGTAAACCTTTAGCTACCGGAGGTTGAGTTCAACAATGTATAAAAATAATAGCGGTTTAATCGCTAAAACGCAAGTAAGTAAATATAATAAAGGTCTGTGTTTAACCGAAAAGTTAGTGCCTTATAACCCGCTACTATTCTTATACTAGACCGTTGTATGCAATTAAAACAAACATTCTGCTAACCAAAAAAATTATAAAAAAATGCCATACCGAATTAATCATCCTTCGACTGTTTTGAGTCCAAGGAAAAATGTCAAAAACGTTACAGTACTTTATAATGGTGGAGCAGTTCCTGGCGAATATTCCGTGGCAAAACTTAAATGGAATGGAAATGATGTAATTGGTGTAAGGTGGAACATTACGGAAAACGAAGTTCACGATAAAGATAAAATAAGCGGAAAAAAGGTGTGTTTAGGCGAACCAAATTCAAGAGGTTACTCAACGTGGTTTATACTACCAGATGATTTAATTGGGAAATTAATAACAGGCGGAGTATTAGCTAAAGACCTTAAGAAATATCTCGACCAGAAATAATGACTGAAGAAACTAAAGAATATATCGCCAACTACAATCTGAGATATAGTGAAATCAAAAAAGACAATTTGGCTTCACTTTTTGAAAAATTTAATACGCTTTATCCAATGTTTAACCGTCTGTATAATGACGCATTGAGAGAAGAGGCAGTTAGTGACCAAAAATTAAAAGGATTTGGAGATTATAAAAGAGCAACATTTTTTGTCAGAGATTATGTTGGAGCTGAAAATATTATTGACAGTCTAACAAAAGACAAGCGGATTAAATCAGTAGTTGAGATTGCTGATTTAATTAATAAAAAAGTATTTCACATCAATTTACAAGATGGACAAGGACAAGAAAAGACTGATAAAGAACTAGCCACAAATCTTTTAAGTGAAGATGCAGAAATTAAAAGCAAAGCCATATTAAGCTTAGTTTATAATGTAAGATGTAACATAGTTCACGGACACAAAGACTTTCAAGAATATCAAAGACTTCTGATGGAACCGATAATTGGAATTTTGAGAACTATCATAAATACATTAGAGAATCGGCTGAAATAACTGCATACAATAACTAAGCATTCTGATGGCTGGAACAGCCTAGTCTGAATGCAGTGTTGAACGAAGTGATGTTGGGAATTAG
>NZ_JAUOPC010000052.1 GCF_030546805.1 Cyclobacterium sp. 1_MG-2023
CTCATCATTATAAGAGTTTGTTGATGAGCAATATACCAATGGTAAACCTTTAGCTACCGGAGGTTGAGTTCAACAAGATATAAGAATGCATAGCTTCCTATCGTCAGCTACGGCATCTTATACTGAGCGTTGCCAGCAATTAGCAGACAGACAATGCCTAAGTCAAAGTTGAATAAGATTGATATTGAGCGTTGGAGATATATTTTATATGAAACTCCCGATAATAAATGGATTGCTAGTTTTTCTTATTCTCCACAAAGCTTTATTGACTTGTCTATGCTTATCGAGTTGACAGATGATGAAAAGATTAAAGCAACATCTGATAGACAATTTCTAATTAATATGGCAGATAAAGTACGAAATAGCTATAAGGGATTTCTTGAAAGAGCATTAAATCGTGACAATTACGAAATACCGAATTCCAAAAATGAGAAAGATAATTAGTTATTTATTGAACATAATGTGTATCGGATTGATTGTTTCTGGACTTTATACTGTGATTTCGTATTACACAAACAACTCTGATACTGGACAAATAATGACAGTCAATATTACATTGATTGTTTTGGTCGGATTGTTACAGTTTGGTTTGACATTAACGAAATCAAAGAAGCATATTAACCTAATAATTAGGCGAGATGTAGAGTATTCAGTAAGTACTAAGACAATTAATCAGATTGCTTGCCAACAACAATTAAATTACTTTTCAATTATTTGTTTCGTGATTGGATTGGCAAACATCGCAATGTATTTAATAAACTCATATTCGATTGATAAAACTTTCTTTATTATTTTGGTATTTATGTTCGTTCCAGTTTTTGGATTTTTTGAGAGCAAAAGGGAATTGACAAAGCATTTTCAGAATAGCAGTATTGATTTGAGATGTAACGATGAAAAATATATACTTTGGATTGGAGAGAAAATAATTGAATTTGACCTTAATGAATTGAGGTTTACAAAAAAAATTAATGACTTTATTATAGCACAAAACAAAACGAATAAAGACAGATTAATAATACCGATTGATAAGGAATAACCGCTGGCAACAATTAAGCTACAATGATGCGAAGTAAGACTTCGGTTCATTGTAGCGTATGTTGGACTCAGCCTCCGGTAGCT
>NZ_JAUOPC010000053.1 GCF_030546805.1 Cyclobacterium sp. 1_MG-2023
CTAATTCCCAACATCACTTCGTTCAACACTGCATTCAGACTAGGCTGTTCCAGCCATCAGAATGCTTAGTTATTGTAAACCGTTTTTATATACTTGTTTCATAAAGTTTCGCCATATTCGTTAATGGTCTATTTAGAATTGATTCTGCATTTGTTATAGCTTCTTCTTTTTGTTCATCTGTCAAGCTTTTCTCCAATTCTTGAATTTCTTTTATAACAGACTGTTGTTGAAGTATAGAGAAATCTCGTTTTGATTCGTTGTAAATTAGAAACCATGTATAGCTTTCCGTTAAGTTCTTTTCGACATTCCTACCATCTCTATACATGTAAGCTAAATTGAGTCTTGCGGACGTGATTTTCCCGCTTTTCATTAAGTCTTCGGGTGTCTCAAGCTTACCAATCTTAATTGCCCATTCGAGCATCTTATCTAAGTCCTTTTCGGTTCCAAGTCCATCTTGATAAGCTCCGACAACGTTGAACATACATGTTATATCGTTATTCGATGCACATGCCATGGCATATTCAAATGCTTTCTCGTTATTCTGCGATGCACCTACTCCGGTAGCATGTGCCATCATCATTTTATATAAACCGTCATTCCACCCTTGGTCAGCTGATTTTATATACCAATAAAAAGCAGAATCAATATTTTTTTCAATTCCATAACCATATTCGAGAGTTACCCCTAAATTATATTGAGCTTCTGCAATACCTGAATCTGCGGCTTGTTTCAAAAGTGGAACAGCTTTTTCAAACTCTTGAGATTGAATGAATTTTTTTGACTGCTCATTAATTTCAATTGCATTTTGACCATATGAAGCCAAGCTTATAAATGCAGCTAAAATAAAAGTGACTTTCCTAATCATTTGTCTTTGTTAATGGTTTACAACGGTTTGGCTATGCGCAGTGTCCCGAAGGGCATTGCGGATAGGTGTTGTTGAACTCAACCTCCGGTAGCTAAAGGTTTACCATTGGTATATTGCTCATCAACAAACTCTTATAATGATGAGC
>NZ_JAUOPC010000054.1 GCF_030546805.1 Cyclobacterium sp. 1_MG-2023
TACTGGTATACTTTCCCCTGGAATCACTGGTATACTTTGCTCTGGAATAGTGGTATACTATGGAGTGGAATACTCATCTTATCAAGTCTTCGAATTAAATGGACCAATACAATCTATATCGGAACAGCTGCTCTATTCGTGTTTTGGAAATCACCATTTTCACAAGAAGTAATCAATTTGGCTCAGAATATTGGAATTGGATTTAACCGAGTAGTTGACTACACTGACTTATTCGCTTTATTCATTCTTCCACTGTCATTTGGTTACTTTCAAAGGCAGATTTCAACAGAGCAAAAAATTAGCAGGTATTTGAAAATACCGATAGGAATTCTTACTCTATTTGCAATTTGGGCAACAACATTACCGAGAGAAAAAGTCGATTTGAACTTAACTGTGAATGAGGAATACGAGCTGCAAATAAGCAAGGCAGACCTTTTCAATTTAATTCGGCCGGGACATGCGTACAGTGATCTTTTAGAGAAAAATCTATCGGACAGCCTTTTTTACTTGCACTTTGACATTTCTAAGGGTAGAATTGATGTGACAGCCGTGGCGACCATTACTGCCATTGATTCGAAAACAACCAGAGTCAATCTAGATAAAATTGAGCATGGATATATTACAGGCAGCCTTTTCGGTGGAGTAGATAAAGATGATATTGAGGATTTCAAATCCATTTCGGTGGAAGAGTTCGAATCTCGATTCAAATACGGTTTTATAAAACCAATAAAAACAGAACTCCTAAACATATTTACTATGACAACAAAGAAATTCATGACGCAAATCAAAACGAATAAATAAAAACTACCGCCAACAATTAAGCTACAATGATGCGAAGTAAGACTTCGGTTCATTGTAGCGTATGTTGGACTCAGCCTCCGGTAGCT
>NZ_JAUOPC010000055.1 GCF_030546805.1 Cyclobacterium sp. 1_MG-2023
AGCTACCGGAGGCTGAGTCCAACATACGCTACAATGAACCGAAGTCTTACTTCGCATCATTGTAGCTTAATTGTTCTAAGCCGTTTTTTTATTTTTCCATCCTCTTTTTTCAAAACTTCTCACATTCTGGCTATCTTTTATTGAGTTAAGATATTCCGCAAGAATTTTCAATTCCGAGTCAGTTTGGCCTCCTTCAAAGGCGTTCACATAAATAGCATTACCATAATTATCCTTTGTTTTTTCTGGAGAATCGTCAATTATCAGTATTCGTTCGATAGGGAAACCTTTCTTTTTTACTTTCTTAAGTCTTTTTTCATGAACGTATTCGTCAAGTTCATAATCTCTTCTTGTCGTGCAGCGAGTTCTTCCCCAAACAAATTCAAATTCAATATTTTCAGGTTTTATTTTTTCCACTATTTCCTCAACGTACTTATCGTCAGCAGATGACCAAATAGCTAGTTTGAAATTAGCACTCATAGTCTCCAAAAACCATTTAATATGAGGTCTTCGATAAACAAAATAACCAGCATATTGAAAGTCACAATCAATTTCCAGTTTTTGTTCAGTTGCGTGAATCAGAGTTTCATCCAAATCCAGTACTAATAATATTTTGTTTTCAATTTCCAAATTTTCCTAATGGCTTAGAACGGCTCGGGTATGAAACGTAGGGCACTTCGAAGCTCTTAACTGTCCGCCCGAAACCAAGCTTGCTAAGTGCCAAAAACTTTCGGAAACTTCTGTCCGCCCTATGTTTTATACCCATTGTTGAACGAATCCTGCTAAGGCAGGAAGCCGGCAGTTTTTGCCGTTTCTTCCTACATTAGACTTATCATTAATAT
>NZ_JAUOPC010000056.1 GCF_030546805.1 Cyclobacterium sp. 1_MG-2023
TGATTATTCCGACAAAAGTATACCAGCATTCCGCGGCAAAGTATACCAGTCTTTTCTCTGGCATCTTAATCCTTAAAAGCTTTTTTTACCACTGAAAGGATATGATAAATTTACTTTATTTTTTTGTTTCTCCAAGACTCTCCTATGAGTTCTATTTTATGTGCTTTGGCTGACAGTCTGTCAATGATCGCATCAGCTAAGGTCGGCTCACTGATGTAATCATACCACCTGTCCAAAGGAAGTTGGGAGGTGAATATTGTTGCCGATCCGTTATATCGGTCCTCTAAAATATCCAACAGTGTTAATCTTCCATCATGGGTGAGCGGTTTGAGGCCAAAGTCATCAAAGATTAGCAAGTCATACCTGTTGAGCTGTTTTAACCATTTAAGGTAAGCTCCTTCAATTCTTACTTGGGAAAGTGTTTCAAGGAACCTGTTCATTCCGAAGTATATCACCCTAAATCCAAGGATACAGGCGTTTCTTCCGAGTGCACAGGCTACATAGCTTTTACCAACTCCTGTAGCCCCGGTAATCAGGATGTTTCTGGATTCCCTGATATAAGAACCGTCAAGAAGCTCGGCAAACTGCTCCCTTGAGAGCCCTCTTTCGGGTCCGCACCGGATATTTTCAGGGACGGCATTGTACCTTAGCTTACTAGCCTTTAGGTACCTTTCAGTTTGTTTTCCACTACGGTATTCACTTTCTGCCTGGGTCATCATGGCCAGCAGCGTATGAGCATCTTCTCTTTGTTCCGGTGGCAGGGACAGTTCTGACTCATAGCGT
>NZ_JAUOPC010000057.1 GCF_030546805.1 Cyclobacterium sp. 1_MG-2023
GTAGAACCGGTAACTGGGGCTAAGTCGTAACAAGGTAGCCGTACCGGAAGGTGCGGCTGGAACACCTCCTTTCTGGATTCAGGCTTTTTCTTTTACTATCTTACCTGCTACTTCAATTAAATATTCAATTGGGGGCCTGTAGCTCAGGTGGTTAGAGCGCTACACTGATAATGTAGAGGTCCGTGGTTCGAGTCCACGCAGGCCCACACTTATCCAAATTCTTATAAAGATTAAATTTATTTCTTAAATGATTTATCGCTAAGGCGGTAAATATTATTGAAAGGATATAATCCGGTGAATTAGCTAAGCTACCTAGAGTATCCCGACTAGTATTGGGAGGGTCAGCGTAATGAGTTCACCAAAAGAAAAAATTTGGAGAATGGCTCGGCTGGTTAGAACATCCCGACTAGTATCGGGAGGGTCAACGGAACGAGTTCACCAAAAGAAAACATCTGGGGGATTAGCTCAGCTGGCTAGAGCACCTGCCTTGCACGCAGGGGGTCAACGGTTCGAATCCGTTATCCTCCACAATTTTCAGACATATGGTTTGAAAAATTATTCTTAATTGAATAGCATTTACTGTTAGTAAGTAACGGTAACAAGTTCTTTGACATGTTGAGTGGAAAATGCAATGTAAAGTGTATTGATTACGAGAGTGATTAATATATTAGAATAAA
>NZ_JAUOPC010000058.1 GCF_030546805.1 Cyclobacterium sp. 1_MG-2023
TGGATCAAACCTGAAAATATTTAAAATAGGTAACTAAATAGCCACTTAGCGTCTCAGCGCCTTAGCGAGCAAATAAATAGGGACGCATCGTTTTCTGGAAAGAATATCACGCAGAGCCGCAAAGTCGCAAAGAAATTTTTTTGGTTTTCAAGTTAAAATCAAGCCATAAACTAATGGATCAAACCTGAAAATATTTAAAATAGGTAACTAAATAGCCACTTAGCGTCTCAGCGCCTTAGCGAGCAAATAAACAGGAACGGATTCGTTTTCCGGAAAGAATTTCACGCAAAGCCGCAAAGTCGCAAAGAATTATTTTGAAACTTCACCCAAAAATTAAACCAATAAATCTTAAATTGGTTACAAGCAGTACTAATTGATAGAAACCTTACCCCCTTAGCGTCTCAGCGCCTTAGCGAGCAAATAAATCGTGGTGGATACGTTTTCCGGAAAGAGTTTCACGCAGAGCCGCAAAGTCGCAAAGAATTTTTTTTACTCTTTAAATAAAATATAGCCCTAAAATAACTGGTTAAAAGCGCAAGTATTCAAAGAAGTGCCCCTACCACCTTAGCGTCTCAGCGCCTTAGC
>NZ_JAUOPC010000006.1 GCF_030546805.1 Cyclobacterium sp. 1_MG-2023
TCCTAATTCCCAACATCACTTCGTTCAACACTGCATTCAGACTAGGCTGTTCCAGCCATCAGAATGCTTAGTTATTGCCGCATCGTTTTTTATTTTTTCAAGTTATCATTTTCACTTGTCGAGCCAATGATTCATTATCCGTTACGGTTAAATTATCCAATAGTCCCATAACTTCATTGTCGTCTTCATTGAGAAATCCTGCTGCACTTATAAATATTGACTTATTGTTTGAAAAATTAATTCTTATGTCTTGAGGATAAATGAATTTGTCTGATTTACCCCTCTTTTCTTCATATGTTCTTACTTCTTCCCAAGTCAGATTAAAATTCTCAATTTTTTGTCCAATGAATTTCTCCCATAGGTCATCGTTGGAAACGTCCCATTTTCGCCCTGTCGCAGTTTCATTGATTTCATTAAATCTGATTCCAATTCCAAACTGATAAAATTGACCGTCCCAATAAAATTCAATTTTGTTTTTATCTGTTTGTAAGATTATCGAGAAGTCAATCGTGTCGATTTCTTTGAATTGTGACTTGTAATATGGTATTGGATTCCTTGGTTCGTAATCAATTTCGAGATATTCAACTTTAAGAAGTGTCAGTCCAACTATTTGCTGGATTTTGTTTTCAAAGTCTATATGTTCTTGGCTCAGGTTCATTTTTCAAATGTGCGGCAACGGCCCTGGCTATGGCAAGTGCGGGATTTGAAACCGATTCTTTGTCCGCCAGACCGAATGTTATTTAGTTGTAATATCTTCATTTTTAAGCAGTCAGCCCGCATTTGCTATAGCCGATGTTACCAGCTGCCTTTCTTTCGTCATAGTTCACATAGTAAGGATACTGGAAATTTTTGTTCTCCAAATACTTTCATATGATTGTCAAGGTCACTGAAAATACTTTCAAATCTGTCAAATGACGATTCGTAACCATAACCACCGTCTTTTTTGAAACTCTCTTTTATTTTGAGTTTCCCAACAATTTCAAACTTGTCTTTGAATGATATAATGTCTCTGTGCGTTACCAAGTGATATGGTAGTCCAAATATAAAATTGTCTTGCTTTGCATAATGCCAAATTTCGTCAACGTTTGGTTGATGTAACAAGGTCGTTTTAATGTCATAACCTGAGCCGATTTTACGACCAGCAATAAAACAATTTTTCAAATCATCTATTGTTGGCTTTGTTTTGCCTTTATAAGTTGTTGCCACAAGGTCATAAGTGCATTGTCCACGCTGTTGAGTTACTTTGGCGCAAATTACTGCGTAATAGTTTTTGTCGGAAAGTTGGAAAGCTAATACATCGTCAGGTTGAAAATAGAAGTTCTTTATTAGCTTATATTTTTTTCGTTTTCTGATTTTTTGGTTTGGTTCGGATATTTTCTTTAAAAGCTTGTCAAGTTCTTTTTGTCTTTTCTTGCCTTCATTTTCATCGCATACTTCTGTCCAAACCTTAACCCCAGCTTTTAGGTCAATAACAAGTTTTACTTCATTGAGAATTTCGTCTGTCATTTCTCCGATTTCCCAAAAAGCCAAGGCATAAGATGTTACAAATATTTCGTGGTAAAAGTCGGTGTCTGGTCCATAGTCGTCTTTAACAAATGGAACTTCTTTTCTTATGGTTTCAATGTTTGCCTCACTGTCATACAAGTCTATAATTTGGTCGTATGTATCCCTTGCTAAATCTCCATCAATTATTTTAATTCCGTCTGTTGCCATTATTTGCTGGGTCGTTCTTTTAGGTTGCTGGTAACGGTCTTGCTAAAATTTGTGGGCGATTTAAAACTGCCACCTTATCAAAACCGTTTACGTTTATTGCTTTTGTTACATTATCTAATTAAGCGTCACCGCCCATTAATTTTAACTTTTGTTGTAGCCAGTTATTTTACTATCTCTTTTTTATTTCAATTCGTTCAGTAATAATTAAGTCAATTCCATTTACTTTTATTGTATCCCTCAGCATATCCAATTCGGAATAAGTTGCACCCAACCTGTAAATTTCATTGGGATCATATTTTACAAATAGTGTTTTATTATTTAACCACTTTTCAATTACCAATTCTGGTGGTAAATTAAAATCAAAAAGGTTCTTTTTGTAATCTTTCTCTCTTAAAAGTGATTTGTACAATCTGGTTCCTCTTGCACCTACATCAAGTGTGTAATATACAACTGCAATAGAATTATTCGGAGATAACTGTTTTCTTTCGATTGTAACAGCATTGTTGTCCATGTAATGGGGATTCCAGTCATATCGGCAACTTCTGAAAACTAGTATTACAAAAGT
This sequence comes from Cyclobacterium sp. 1_MG-2023, assembly GCF_030546805.1. GTDB lineage: Bacteria > Bacteroidota > Bacteroidia > Cytophagales > Cyclobacteriaceae > Cyclobacterium. Next base: position 2,279 of record NZ_JAUOPC010000006.1, read on the forward strand.
TGTCAAAACTACCACCGAAATAATTAATAGGCGCTGTTTTCTCATTTAGTCTTTCTATAATTGGCTACAACGGCCCTTGTATGGTGCGTTTGCATCCCGCAGGGTGCATATGCACTATACAAATTGTTGTGGCGTCGTTAGTGTGTCCTGCGTTACTCAAGGATACAATATAAGATTAGTTCTTTGAAAAGAGTAACAAAACTGTAGAAGAGATGATAGGCTCTGCGAATAAAAGGAAACGAGCTGAGAAATCTCAGAGGTCTCACGAAATCAGAAGAGTAGAGAATTGGTCTATCGGTCAAGATGATTAGGCATATTGATCAAACCACCTAAAGGTGCTGTATTACATGATATGGTATTGAGCGTTTAGGAAAAGATATGGGATAATTTGCTGTGAAGTATGTTATGATTGTATCAGGTGAGGATAAAGGAGATGAACGAAAGTGAACCCTCTTAGGTCTCGATAATAACGTATGCGATGTCAAAATCGAGGGGCTGACGACCCGAGAGACAGAATTTAGCGGCAACCTAAAAAGTTGGCTAAGTGGCATCCGGGATAATGAGGGCATGAACTTTATCTGGGGTTTTCTACGGAACAGGAGAAGCTATCAGAATGATGTAAAGAGAGACAGGCGAAAACCTTCGGGCAAGCCTAAGAGTATCAATGCATTTTGGTAGTGGCGGATTAACCCGTAGTAGCGCAAAGTATCCAAGAGAGGAGTGGGGAAACTCACTTCAAGCGAAGGGGTTAACGAAGTCAAGGCGAGTTTGCCAACTTGAGAGAGGAAGAGCTAATTATAACTGCCGATACCTGTCAGATGGTATCATGACTCCGAAGAGCCGTATGATGGGAGACTATCACGTACGGTTCTGTGAGAGGTTTAGGGGTGAGATTCCCCTTTACCTACTCGACTTTTTATTTTTCAATCGTTTTTATCAGTTTTTCGTTTTCGTAATGTTCTGCTTTTAAAGTGTCTCCGTTCTTATCAAAGTACACCCAAATTGAGTCACGTTTGAATTCATCTTCTGATTTCTCTGTCCAAGTTTCTGTTTCTAACGTCCAATATTTCTTAGCGGCAATCTGTCCTGGTTTATAAATCCAAGTTTCTGTCTTCAAGGTTTTTCCGTCTTTTGGCCAATAGTCAGTCCCTGATCTTGTAATTTCTGGTTGTGTCAACTCAGAAAATGCGAGTAATGGCAAGGGTGTACAGAATATTAGCAAAACTATAGTCGACAATCTCATTCTTTTTTCAAACCAAGTCTTTCGGTTCTTAAATGTCAAAATGCCAACTGCTAGTAGTGTTAGTCCCCAAAAAACTGGAAAAATGATTGCGTAAATCAATGAAGTTCCACCTGTCAATGTACTTGCATGCCACGCAAAAAAAATATTAACAAGAATAAATCCTGTCGCTATCCATGTCAATTTTTGGTTCCACTTCATTGTCTTTTTCTAATTTGCCACAACAATTGTATATAAACAAGTTTATGGAAGGAGTTACGTATATATCGACTATGTACCCAGCCCCTTTCCTTTGTTTTCACCTGTCAAATTAAGGATTTCGGACAAGGAATCTAAGGGAGAGACCACATTTTTGTTGGAAACGGCTAAAATATGACTGTAAATTTCGGTAGTAGTGGAACTGCTATGCCCCAATAACACCTGAATCATTCTTAAATTAGTGCCTGACTGTAATAAATGAGTAGCAAAACTATGGCGAAGGGTATGAACAGTGGCCCATGGATTAATATTACTTGCTTTTACAGCTTTTCTGAATATGGCTTGTATGCTGGCGGCAGAATATTGTCCCCCTTCCTGCCCCTCAAATAACCAGTAAGAAGGTCTGTATACTTTATAATAGCTCCGGAGTTCATATAGCAATACGGAGGAAAGTACTGTTTTTCGGTCTTTTTTGTTTTTGGCCCCTTTCACAAATAGATAGCCTTCATCTGAATGAACATCACAAATGCGTAATTTTAAGGCTTCGCTGATCCGTAGTCCGGCACTGTAAATGGTTAATAATATGGCGCGGTGTTTTATGTTGGAGGTACTTTTTATTAATAGTGCTACTTCCTCTTTGCTCAATACATTCGGTAAAGTTTTGCTGCGCTTTGGACGTTGGATTTCATAATATTCTCTCGGCTTGCCTAATACATGCTCATAATAGGCCTTTATGGCATTAATAAGGCAGTTTTGGGAAGATTCGGAAAGTTTGTATTTACTTACTTGTAGGTAAACAAACCCTTCAATATCTTCCTTGGATAGCTCCGGCAATTTCCTGGATTCAAAAAATTTGAGGAATTTGGAAAAGGCACTTTTATAATTCTCTACAGTAGATTCACTATAGCCCTTTAGTACTAATTTTTGATGCAACTGATCTAACTTTTCCTGACTTCCTTTATTGAGGACAAAGAAAGGGGATTTGATTGGTTTTTGTCCTATCTCCTTAATTACCAGTTTGTCGCCAAATTGCTTTTGCACCCAATCGATATTTCTCACCGTATTTGGCAAACTCCATAAGCGTTGCTCATAGTGGTAAAAACTTCCATCCATCGATTTAAAAGTTTCCCTTTCCTTCTTCATAAAAAAGGGGATAAAAACTTTAAACCTTCCTGATTTAGGCTGGGGTTTAAATAATGTCAATTGCTGCATACCTTTTTGTTTTCAATCAATGAAAAACTCAGGTAAATAGCCGTATGTTATCCGTTTACAAACGTTTGTAAACGGATAACAATAGAAAGGCATGGATATTTAAGGTAAGATTTACTGCCATTTGGTAACTATCAATTGAAATCTTCAAATTACTGATTTTAAGCCATTTTTGTTTTCCATGCAAAGCCTCAGGAAATCTATCATCAGTTCTTAATAAAAAAATTCCAGCTAAAACCCTGTATAACCCCTCATTTTACCAAAATGCTTTACTTTTAACCTTCTCTCTTGTCAGTTTTTGGTCAAATGCTTTGGTTAAAACTTAAAAAATACTGCCAAAAAGGCGGAAATTTCCGGCTAAAAGGTTCAATGCCCCACTTCAGAACTGGAATTTTGAAGTAAATAACTGCAATGGGTAGGTTCCGAAGTACCCCTCCCCACTTCCGAACCTCGAAAATTTGACCTTATCCAATGACTTTTCCTGAAATTTTGTCCTATTTTCCAGTTTTTACCCTATTTTTTGTCAGTTTTTGGTCGAATTTTTCAGGTTTTAGGTGAAAAATAGGGGTTCTGAACCGGAAAATTCGAGTTAAAAGGTCCAAGCTTGTCAGTTTTAGGTACCCCAGCCCTGTTTTGAGGTGGGTAATTGAGGTTATAAACTCCAATGGGTAGGTTCTGAAGTACCCCTCCCCACTTCCGAAGTACCCCTCTTTGGTTCCTCCGACTTCGACAGGCTCAGCCTCCGGGAGTGGATTCCTACGGCTTCGACAGGCTCAGCCTCTGGTTAGGATTCCACTGGTTCAAGTTTAATGTAGTGTAACTTGGTCCTATAATGCTGAAAGTTTTCAACTTTATTAAATTAATCCTGAATTCAATCCGGGTAGAAATAGTCAATAGCTTTTAACGTCTTCGACTCCTACAGCTTCGACAAGCTCAGCCTCCGGGAGGGGATTTCTACGGCTTCGACAGGCTCTGGTTAACATAAGTAAAAACCGAACAGTATTGAATTGTTCGGTTTTTTTTATCTTATACTAATCATCCCCGAAAGGTAGAACGCATTGGCTTTTCTTACCAGCTTCTGGCACCACCCGGCCTTCTGCCTGGATATCCTCCTGGCCTTCCTCCACGGTCATCAGCAGGAAGGTCTGATTTCTTGAATTTACCAATGATATAGGTAAAAGAAACCATGGCATAACGGGTCATTACATTGGAATACACATCCGAAACAGATACATCAGAGATGGTTCTTGACACACTGTTGTTTTGTTTCAGCAAATCAAAAACATATACCTTAAGCTCTCCCTTATTGTTTTTAAGGAAACGGTAGCCTGCTTCTATGTTCCACAACCAAATCGATTGGTCAAAACCTTCTGCAAGGCCACTGTATAGTACATGGCTCACATTATTGGAGATAAAAGTCTTTCCATCATTGGGAGAATAATAAAACTTCAGATTACTGGTCTGGGTATAATAGTTGTTTTCTAAAGTGCTCTGAAGACTACTGTTTACAATGGAATAACTTCCCCTTGTAGAAAGATTAAAATCAACATCCTTGGAAATATTACTTGCAAAAGTAATCCCTTGACTTATATCTATGTTTTCATTGATATTGGTTTGTCCATTGATGATACCCGGCGTTCTGCTATAACTGACACCCGGGTTGAAGTTTACCTTGGTTTTCAATTTCGGAATGCTGGTTCCATAGTTGATGAAAAGTCGGGTACTCATTTGCCCGCTTAGGTTCACCGGAGTAGTGATTTGCCCACCTCTACTTAATAATACATCATTATTAATTAGGGTATCCTGAGGTGCCACAAAAGTACTTGTTCCAATATAGTCACTGGTAAATGAACCCAATAAAAACATAAAGAATGTTCTATTGGTCTCCATGTCAAACTTAGAAATATTAGCAAAAATACTATTGTTATAACTTTGACCTAAGGATGGATTACCTACAGACAAATTCAGAGGATTGGTGTTGTCAATTACATTTTGCAGCTGATTTACACTCGGCTCATTCGTTCTGGTTCTGTACCTGAAGCGAAAGCGGGTTCCACTTTCGTTTCTATAATTCATGGTCACCGTGGGAAGAATGTTTTTAAAATCCCGGTTGAAAACCCCTTCGGTAGGAAACACACTTACATTGTTTAATTTTGCATACTGATAGTCTACCTCCATATTAAGGTTCAGGCCATTATTGTTATAGCGGTAACCCAAACCTGTTTTTTGAGTAAAAAACTTATTGTCAAATTCATTACTTAATGCCGTATCCAATACCATGATGCCTTGCTCATTGGCCAGCTGAAAGGTTTTTTGGTCTGCAGCACTTTTGTTGTTTCCTACTTGATAGGAAGCAGTGGCCACTGATTTTTCACTTATCGGTTCTGTATAGGTAAAATTGGCCGTATAATTAAATCCATCAGACAATGCACTTGACTGCTGAACAAGTGTATCGAAGGAATTTCTTACATAATCCTTATTGGCAGAAATCAAGTCTGTTAGTTGGTCTCTTTCATTCCAGGCCGTACTCACATCCGTAGAAAAAGTTCTTCCTTTCTTATCAAATTTATACCTATAAGTAAGATTGTTAGATATGGTAAATCCGTTGGTATTTATCCCTGTTTCATTTCTAGTATCACTCAGGCTATCCAGATTCTGGTCCAGGTTCAAACCTCCAAGATTTGTAAAACTACTATTGTCCTGAAAATTGATACTTGGTCGGATGATCAGCGCATTCTTATCGTTGATATCGTATTCCATTCTGGCATTTGCACGGTGGTTGTTATTGGTAATATTGCTGATCTGATTTTCCTGGTAAATCTGACTTACATCTTCCGAAACCACCGTTTGCCTGTTGGTGTTTTCCAAAATGGAGTTCTCCGTAGCATTGTAAAAATAACTACCTGTAAAATTGATCTTTTCCCCCCATTTATCACTGTAGTTTACTCCAAGAGAATTGGTTGTTACAATACCATTGTTTTGGGATACCCCAAAGGTTCCACCACTCTGACCACCTCTTCTTCGGCCTCCTCCACCAGTACTTACTCCCAGCATATCGTCTGAAGAGAAATTTTGTTGGTTGACATTATTGGACATGCCAATAATGGAAATCCTTCGTGCCCCGTTGAAAAAATTAATATTACCTCCTACAGAATACCTGTCATCGGTTCCATAGCCACCGTATACCCTACCAAAATAGCTATTTCGCATGTTTCCTTTGGTGATGATATTGATGGTTTTGGCATAGTTGCCATCATCTAGGCCGGTAAGCCTAGACTGATCAGATTTTTGGTCAAGTACCTCCACGCTGGAGATGGCATCTGCCGGCAAATTCTTTAAGGCAATGGAAGGGTCACTACCGAAAAATTCTCGCCCATCTACCAATATTTTTTGTACATCTTCGCCTTGAGCCTGTACTTTTCCATTCTCTATGGTTACCCCCGGAAGTTTACCTATCAGGTCCTCTGCCATCCCATTTTCTCTGGTTTTAAAAGCACTGGCATTAAAGACGGCAGTATCTCCCCTCATTTCTCCCACCACATTCTCACCTTCAATTGTCACCTCTCCAAGCAATTGGCTATCCTCACCAATGCTTATTTTACCGAGATCCAAGGTCATCCCGCGGCTTAACTCCATGGTTACTTTTTCGAAACCCACATAAGACACCTCCAGTTTAAAGACTGGGAGGCGAGGATGAGCGATAGTAAAACTACCATCTGCACCTGTAGTGGTATTGCTAATCAAAGAGTCCCCTTGGGTTTTTAGCAATACATTGGCCCCAATCATAGGGTCTTGGCTATTTTGGTCTACAACAATCCCTCGAATCAAAGGAGGGCCTTGCCGATTTCTTTGGGCTAATAGTGGCGTAGAAGCCATCAATAGGGCAAAGAAGGTAAGAAATGTAAAAATCCTCATATACGTATCTTTTTAAACATGAGGATTAGACCTTTCCAATTACCAAAGGTTTAATGGAAAGGCTGAAAAAGTATGAAAGGATTTATTACCCAACAGACGGCAAATTTAAGGGATTAATAGCCAGCCAATTAGCACTAGCCTTCCAAGGGTTTAAAACCCTTGGAAGGCTACAAAAAGTTAATATTTCTATTCCGCCAATGAAATCAATTCATTATAATTGATTCCCATATGGCTATTATTATAGACCGCTTTTCCACCCTTTACCACAATTACTTGAGGAGAAGCATGGGTTACACCGAATTCCTCTGCTATGGCATTGGACAACGCCCTGTAAGATAAGAGGTCAAGGTAATAAGGGGTAAACTTTTCATTATTTCCATCTTTCCAGTTTCTTTGCAATCTATTCCAAGCCATACCGCTAATGGAACAACTCGTGGAATGTTTAAATATCACCACCGGTTTTTCATTGCTCTGCTCTTTGATCGCATTCAATTGAGAAGCATCCTCTAATTTTATCCAACTCATAATTTATTTCGACTAATATTGAAAACCAATAACCAAAATAAAAGTGCTTAAAGTTCAAAGGAGGCTCATTTTTTTTGAATTGTCCTATTTTTCTCTTACCTCTGCATTAAAATCTCATTTCTTCACCCCCAATCTTTCCATTTAGACGTTAAAGTCAATATGCCAAGATACTCATTGCTAATAATTGCTCTTCTTATTGCTGCCTTTTCTAGTTGTAGTAGTTTAAAATTAAATGGTCCTGAGGCCCAAGCTCCTCCACCTGCCTTACCAAAAGCAGCCTTATCCATAAACCTTGGCCTTGAAATCCCTTTGTCCTACGTTCAGGGAAAAATAAATGAAAGCCTCACTGAAAAATTATTTAAAGAGGAGGGATTGGAACTGGGGAATGGGCTGTATGCGGATGTGGATCTAAAGAAAAATGGGCGCTTCAGCTTGTCAGCCACAGAAGAGGGCAAAGTATTGGTAGGGCTACCTGTTTTTTTGGACGGCAAGGTAAGGCTGGAAAAGAAAATATTTGGACAAAAGATCTCTTCTGCCATTCCCTTTCAGGAAAACCTCTCTCCACAAGTCAGTTTTATTCCTCAAATCAATAGCGACTATAGCTTTGGCATAGAGGAATTGGATATTTTATCCTGGGGCAAAGCTTTACAATATGATTTTCTGGGTTTCAACATCGATTTCGAACCTCTGGTAAAGAAGAAAATGATAGGGGTAATGGAGGATCAACTGGCCTCCGGATCTTTAAAGTCTTTGGACATCAAACAAATAGCCAATAATTTTTGGGCCACCTTTGGACAACCCAGGTATTTGGACAATGGACTCTCTGCCAGTTATTTGTATACACGGCCTGACAAAATTGCCGTGGAAAACCAATTTACAAATGATCAAAAGCTCTTGCTCAACATTGGGCTGGAAGGAGAGGTTTTAAGGCAAAAAGAAAAACCTCTACCTACACAATTGGCAGCCCTTCCTCCGGTGAGCCAAGAAAATGTGCAAGGAAATGATTTTAACCTAACCTTACCTATCTATATAAGCTTTGATGAAATGGCTGCTTACCTTGAAAAACAACTCAAAGGAAAGCTCATAACTGTAGACAAACAAACCAAATTATTGCCGAAGAAATTTAGCCTTCGCCACTTCGGTGAAAGAACCCTGATCACCATGGAATTCACCGGAAAAAGAAGCGGAAAAAAAGATTTAGATGGCACTTTTTATTTGGCCGGAAAACCGGTTTTTGATCCTCAATCACAAAACGTAGTACTTGAAGCTATAGACTTTAAGCTTTCTACCAAAAACTTTCTGGCAAATACCACCAATTGGCTAAAGCGAAGAAAAATTCTGAAAGCTATTCGGAAAAAAGCGGTGTTTCCGGTGGAAGAACAACTGGCAAAAGCAAAAACGATTTTACTACAAGAAAGTCAATTGGACTTAAGCTTGTTTGCGCTTTCCCTCCAATCTCCTGAAATAGTCATTGAAGGCATCTACCCATCTGAAACAGGTTTAGATATTTATGTCAAAGCCGCTGCTGCCATTGATGCCCGTTGGAATCCCTAAGTTTCGGGTCATGCCATCAGCTCACCAAAGGTTTTTATTCCTTTTTTATCAGCCACTTTCAAAAGTTTTATTAAAAGCTGAGCGGTAAGCAAGGCATCTCCTGCCGCCGTATGCCTGTCATCCAGGGAAATCCCATACCGCTCACAAAGCTTGTCCAAGGAGTAATCCTGAGAGGCTATGGTATGCGGGTTATAATACTTTCCTACCTCCATCCTCACCGCCAAGTCATAGGTATCTAGACCGGGCTGACGGATTTTCTTTAAGCCCAGCTTGTGGCCAACCTTCTCCAGCATGGCAAGATCAAATCCCAAATGATGCCCAACAATAATCCTATTGGCTGCATCAGCTAGAAAGCTCCTTATCAATTTCTCTCTGCTGATATAGGGCCTTTCCTGAACCAAGCCATGTACTTTTACAGCTTCTTTGCTGCGTTTCTTTGGCCGCAAATAAAATTCCTTGGACTCGGAAATTCGTATGCTATTGTTGCTCACAATCACTGCTCCATAGGAAAGCACATAATCTTTCTTTACCTCCAGTCCCGTGGTTTCTGTGTCAAAAACCAGAAACTCCAGTTCTCGGATAGGTTTACCTTTAGGGATTTTTTTAAGTAGGGTCTGTTCGTATGCCTTGATATAGGCAGGCTTTGGTAGGGGGCGAAGGCCAAAAATTGATTTCCATTCCATATCATTTGCCAAAATAATCCAGTTGAAACCTTACCCGTAAAATTTTCTGTATTTCATCAATAGGGAAAAATGCATTTTTAAGCAATTGGCGTTGAAGTTTACCTAAAGAGTTAGGCTGGATAAACCTCCCTGAAGAGGAAGAAGACAATCCTTCCAAAGCCCTGATGCGCATAAATATTTCATAAGCTTTCCCTGCATCCTTAAACAATGCCGCTTGATTGGGTTCAAGTTCGGCAAGTTTTTCATACCGTTTGAAAGTATTGTTGATTCCCACTACCTGATGGTTTAGAATCAATACCCTTGCAGCATCAGCCAGCGGCATCATGGCCCTTAACTTTATGTCAAACTTCTCAGCGTGCTCTCCGGATTTTTCAATAATAAAGTTCCGAAAGAAGCCCAATGGGGGAGGGTTTAATAAGGCATTTTTGGCAAAGAAATTTAGAAAAATCTTTCCTTTGCTAATCTCTTCATACACATGCATTGTCAGCTCTTCCGCAAGGGCCATTTTTCCGGCCACTGCCCGAAAATCAAAGAATATAGAAGCCATCAACAAAGAAGGTTGATCAGATTTCCTTATCCATTGGCTGAAATAATCTTTCCATTGGGACATGGGTTGGCACCATTTGGGATTGTTTGCCATCATCTCTGCAGGGCAGGAATGAAAACCACAGGCAAAAAGTATATCCATCACATCCCTTGCTATCAGGTGCATAAATTCTCTTGTTCTTTCTTCCATGGAAGCCGGAACGTCCTCATAAACGATGGCATTGTCTAAGTCTGTACGAAGCAATTGTTCCCCTCGGCCCTCTGAACCAAGGCCGAGAAAACAAAAGGGCGTATCACAAACTTCTGGGAATTGGGCCGAATGCCTGCTTTTAGCAATGTGAATGGCCCGCTGAATGATGGTATCATTGATTTCCGTAATGATACCGGCAATAAAATCAATGGCCAATTCATTTTCCAAGAAATAGATCAGCATTCCTTCTGCCTGATTCCGTAATTTGGCAATCTCATGCACATCCTCACTGTCTTGCAAGGCTTTGATAAGCACTGCAGGGCTATTGCCCTGTGAAAGAAGCACATCATGATCAGAAATAATTCCGACTATACCGGAATGATCGGTCCCATCCTCGGTAAAAACCAGGTGGTGCAGCCTATTTTTTACCATGTTGAGGTATATCTGTGAAAATTCAAGGTCCTTTTTTGCTGTCACCACCGGATGACTCATGATTTTCTCAACTTGGGTATCATAAGGCAAGCTTTCAGCAATCAGTCGATTTCTGAGATCTTTGTCTGTAATGATGCCTTGTGGGAAATTATCGTCATCAACGATTACGATTGAACCTACCTTGGCTTCACTCATTTTGGCCACAGCCCGGGATACGGTATCTCCAATATGACACTGAATAACAGGCGCTGAATAATTTATAGAAGCCTGACCGGGGAAAAGCAATAGCCCATTCTGCTGCGCACTTTTACCCAAAAGGGAACGCACTTTCTGTGTTTCTGAAAGATCTGAACGGATCACCACTTGACCGGAGGCAAATCCTGAAGCGAAATAAAGACTTACCTGGCTATTTTCTTTGAGTATTTTATCGAATACTGCTACAGGGACAGCAATAATTAGGCTATTCTCATTGGCTTTGGCATTCAGTATATAAGGCCGTTTGCCCAACAGGGCCAGCACCCCAAAGACATCGCCTTCATCACAGAATTCCATGGTTTGCTCCTTACCATCAATAATGTCTGTTAGCTTGATGGCACCTTCTCTGACCACGAAAAAGTAATTTTTTGCAGGCTCTCCTTTTTGAAACAAAAATTCATCTTTTTCAAAATATATAAGGTCTACCTGCTTTGCGACTTGAGTTAGCAGTTCAGAAGACAAGAAGCTGAAAGGGGGGAATTTTTTCAGGAAATCAACAACCCTATTAACGATGACATTGCTCATATGGGAATTGGGTCAAAGGAATAGCAATGTATAGCAGAAAAGTCCTGCCATACATTGCTTATATAATAACGGAAAAATAAGGATTTACTCCTTCCTTCCTGCAATAATCTTATCTACTACGTCAGGATCCAGCAAGGTGGAAGTATCTCCCAAATTATCCATGCTACCTTCTGCAACTTTTCTCAGGATCCTCCGCATGATTTTACCCGAACGTGTTTTAGGAAGCCCCGGAACAATCTGAATTTTATCAGGTTTAGCAATTGGGCCAATGATATTGGTAACCGAAGCCTTAATCTCATTGGTCAAATTTGCTTCTGTCCTATTGGACATGTCACAGATCACATAAGCATAAATGCCTTGGCCTTTAACTTTGTGCGGATAACCTACCACAGCAGATTCCACTACCAAAGGATGCTCATTGATGGCATTTTCTACCTCAGCAGTGCCCATCCTGTGCCCTGACACATTGATCACATCATCCACACGACCGAGGATACGGTAATAGCCGTCATGGTCTCTTTTTACTCCATCACCTGTAAAATACATGCCTTTATAAGCGGAGAAGTAAGTTTGTTTACACCTTTCATGGTCACCATAAGTGGTTCGGATCATTCCCGGCCAAGGGAATTTAATGCAAAGGTTTCCTTCTACAGAATTTCCTTTAAGCTCTTTCCCATCCGGATCCATAATCGCCAGCTGCACGCCCGGAAGTGGAAGGGTAGCAAAAGCAGGTTTGGTTGGTGTAATTCCTGCCAGCGGAGAAACCATTATCCCCCCGGTTTCAGTTTGCCACCAAGTGTCTACGATTGGGCATTTTGTTTTTCCTATATGGGTATGGTACCAATGCCAAGCTTCTTCATTAATAGGTTCTCCTACTGATCCCAAAACTTTAAGGGAATCAAGTTTATAAGGGGCTATCGGCTCAGTACCGTGCACCTGCAAGGCCCTAATGGCAGTAGGTGCGGTATAAAATTGATTGACTTTGTACTTGTCCACAATTTCCCAAAACCTCCCTGGGTTAGGATAGGTTGGCACTCCTTCGAACATAATGGTAGTGGCTCCTGTCAAGAGCGGTCCATACACAATGTATGAATGCCCGGTAATCCAGCCCACATCGGCCGTACACCAGTACACATCTCCTGGGGTATATTGAAATACATTCTCAAATGTAAACTTGGAATAAACCATGTATCCACCACAAGTGTGTACCACACCTTTAGGCTTTCCTGTAGAACCGGACGTATAAAGGATAAACAATTCATCTTCACTGTCCATTTCTTCTGCTACATGGCTGGTACTTTGACCTTCAATGGCTTCATGCCACCAAAAGTCTCTGCCGGCTTTCATGTTTACTTCCTGCCCTGTTCTTTGGAACACTATCATGGTTTCTACCAGATCGGTGCTCTCCAAAGCCTCATCTACAACTGATTTTACGGCAATTTTTTTCTTCCCTCTATAGTTTCCATCTGAGGTAAGCACCACTTTAGCTTTACAGTCTTCAATCCTATCTGCCAAGGCAGAACTGGAGAATCCTGCAAAAACGACGGAGTGAACTGCACCAATACGGGCACAGGCAAGCATGGCGATTGCTGCCTCAGGTACCATGGGCATATAGATAATAACCTTATCCCCTTTACCTACACCTTTTTCAACGAGAACATTAGAAAAACGACAAACTTCCTCATACAATTCCTTGTAGGTAAGGATTCTGTTTGGATCTCCGGGTTCATTAGGCTCCCATATAATCGCAGGCTTATCGCCCATGATAAAAAGGTGCCTTTCTAGGATGTTTTCGGTAATGTTAAGTTTCCCATTTACAAACCACTTTACATCCGGACCATCAAAATTCCAATCCAGGACCTTATCCCATCGTTTTTTCCAATGAAAAGAATCGGCAATTCTGGCCCAGAAATTTTCCGGATCTGCTACACTTTTTTGGTATTCATGGAAATAACCACTCAGGCTATGAATTCTATCGCTCATATCTCGATATTTTAGGTTTTATTAAACTTTAGGTGAATTAAATAATGCAAAGCACTTGACTCCAACAAATCCCTTGCATTGATTTAGGTTAATGGTTATGGGCTTCTCCGGCTCCTCTAGGGATCCTAATTTCTTGAATCATTTCCTGTACATCCTCCGGTGGTGGTGGGGTAAGTTTGGAAACAACATAACAAACAACAAAATTTATTACCATTCCCATGGTGCCAATTCCTTCGGGCGAAATGCCGAACCACCAATTGTCCATGGAATTGGATTCTGGTTGAATAAATTTAAAATAGATAATATAGGCAAGGGTAAAAACCAATCCGGTCACCATGCCCGCTATTGCGCCTTCTTTATTCATTCGGGTAGAAAATATACCCATAATTATTACAGGAAAAAAGGATGCTGCAGCCAATCCAAAAGCAAAGGCCACTACTTCGGCCACAAATCCCGGTGGGTTGATGCCAAAGTAGCCGGCAATTATAACTGCAAAAGCAGCGGAAACCCTTGCGATGATTAACTCGGTTTTTTCGGTCATCTCCGGAACAAATGTCCTAAACAAATCCCTGGAAACTGAGGTGGAAATAACCAATAGCAGACCTGCTGCGGTAGATAAGGCAGCGGCCATCCCTCCGGCAGCAACAAGCCCTACTACCCAGTTGGGCAATACAGCAATCTCCGGAGCTGCCAATACCATGATGTCCTTATCTATATTGAGTTCATTGGTCTCAGGATTTGGCGTATACTGAACGATACCGTCATTGTTTACATCATCAACGGTTATTAGATTGGTTTTTTTCCAATTTTCTACCCATACAGGTAATTCATTTACAGGCTTATCTGCCACTGTATCGATGGCATTGTATATTCCGAAAGCAGCAATGGCTGGGGCTGTGGTATACAAAATGGCAATAAATACCAAAGCATATCCGGCAGATAATCTTGCATCTTTTACCCTCGGCACGGTAAAAAACCGAACAATCACATGTGGTAAGCCGGCCGTACCAACCATCAGTGCCAGGGTAATGGCAAAAATATCTGTCATTGATTTCCTTCCGGATGTATATTCCTCAAAACCCATGTCCAATAACACCCCATCCAACTTATCTAAAAGATAAGTTCCATCTTGAACGGTGCCTCCTAAGCCCAATTGAGGAATTGGATTGCCGGTCAACTGAATAGAAATAAATATGGCAGGTACCATAAAAGCAAAAATCAGCACACAATATTGGGCTACCTGAGTATAGGTAATTCCTTTCATTCCTCCCATCACGGCATAGAAAAACACGATGGTCATTCCTATGAGCACTCCGGTTTCAATATCCACTTCCAGGTACCTTGAGAAAACTATGCCTACGCCACGCATCTGTCCGGCTACATAAGTAAAAGAGATAAAGAGGGCACAAAATACAGCTACCACACGGGCCTTGTTGCTGTAATACCTGTCCCCTACAAAATCCGGGACGGTAAATTTTCCAAACTTCCGGAGATAAGGGGCCAGCAATAGCGCCAAAAGCACATAGCCTCCGGTCCAGCCCATTAGATAAACAGATCCATCATATCCGGAAAAAGCGATAATTCCGGCCATGGAAATAAAGGAAGCGGCTGACATCCAGTCGGCCGCAGTGGCCATACCGTTTGCCAAAGGGGAAACCCCTCCCCCTGCTGTATAAAATTCTTTGGTTGATCCTGCTCTGGTATAGATGGCAATGCCGATATACAGGGCAAAAGACAGACCTACCAGAATGTAGGTCCAAGTTAAAATATCCATAGGTAGGTGATTATTTATAAGGGTTACTTTTCATTGACATCAAATTCCTCATCTAGCTTATTCATCCGATATACGTAAACGAAAATCAATATAACGAAAGAAAATATGGAGCCCTGCTGCGCAAACCAAAAGCCTAATTTATAGCCACCAATCTTGATAGCATTAAGCGGTTCAACAAGCAAAATTCCAAAGCCAAAAGAGACAATAAACCAAACCGCAAGAAGAATCAATAAGGTTCTAATATTGCGCTTCCAGTACTTTTGCATTTGTTGCTTATGGTTATCCATGGGTAAGTATGTTTGAGTTTATTTGGTAAAAACAATCCTGAAATTATTTAAAAATTCCGTAACTATCAGCAAGAATCCGTTAATCTATCAAAAAAAAGACAGTTTCGGTATCTGCAATAGATGATTGGTTAAATTGGAAGAATAAAATAAGCATGAATTTATGAAAATTTCTATTGATCCAAAGACTTTTCGATAAAATCAATGGCTGCCCGCAAGCGTGCTTCCTCTCCTCCGCGAATGGTTTTCCAAGGCAATCCCGAGGTACGCACCTCATTTTCATAAACCTGCATAAAATGCGCACGCATGGCCGGATCAGCATGTTCGCGCTGGGGGTCATCTTTCCATGGAATGTCTATTGATGTGAGCAAATAAAGGGCATATTCTCTGCTATCGATTTGCTTCTTTATCCATTCGTGGGTTTGCCTGAACTTATGCTCGCTCCACACTTTAACCACCCTAAGGTCTGTATCACAAAACAATTTACTTTCAGCCTTTTTTGCAAGATCCTCTTCCAATTTTACCTGCCCCTTCGCTATGGCCAACAAATCGGCATAGGTATAGGGTCGGTCCAAACCATCAATATATTCTCTGGCGTATTCCCTTACCCAAGGTTCATTATAATGGCTTGCCAATTGCCGGCTTAATGTACTTTTCCCTGTAGACTCCGGTCCAATGATTACAATTTTATGCATCAGGCTTCAGCATATTTTTTGGCAGCTTTTATCCAGACTATTAATCCGAACACTGCCAAAACAGTGAAAACTAAATACTGAAAAGAAGTAAGCACCAAACCCTTGTAAAAGTAAAGAGGCACTGAAACCAAATCCGTAATGATCCATGCAATCCAGTTTTCCACTTTCTTTTTGGCCATCAGCCACATTCCCACAAAAGCGGTGGAAGTGGTAAATGAATCCCAATAAGGCACATCGCTGTCTGTAAAATTGATCAACACTAAATACAAGCTCAGATAGGAAATTGCCCATAAGGCCAAAGATTGAAACACTCCTGCTTTACTTAGCCAGGTGATGGGCACAACTGCTTTCCCGGGTTTTGGATTGGACCAAACATACCAACCATAAATGGACATGGAAAAATAATAGGCATTGATGCCCATGTCTGCATACAGTTTTACTTGCAAACAAATCCAGACATAGATCAATGTACTGATGATCCCTGTGGGGAAAACCAATATATTTTCCTTCATCGAATAATATACTGAGCTTAGCCCAAATACAACTGCTATGCCTTCCAGCCAGCTCATGGCTGCTAAGCCATTTTCAATACCTTCTATAATATATTGCCAATCCACGGCCCGAAATTGCGATATATTTTTAACAAAAAAAATCAGCACCAAAGTTTGTGAAAACTCCGGTGCTGATTTCTCTATTTCCTACTACAGCTTTATTAGCCGATATTTTTCTTCTTAAGCTGATCTACGATGTACTCAGATGTTCTGATAGAGAGTGCCAAAATCGTCCAAGTTGGATTTTTATCTGCTTGAGAAACAAATGGCCCGGCATCTACCACAAACAAATTGTCGCACTCATGTGCTTGAGAATACTTGTTCAAAACAGAAGTATTGGGGTCATTGCCCATTCTGGTAGTTCCTACTTCATGAATAATTCTTCCGGGTGCTTCCAAGCCGTACTTGGTGTCGGCGCCGGGCTTCTTGCCCATCACTGTAGCACCCATGGCATCAAACACTTCCTCAAAAGTTTCCTGCATGTGCTTGGCTTGTTTGACTTCATGTTCAGTCCAATTGTAATTGAATCGAAGCACAGGGATACCAAATTTATCTACAACAGTAGGATCAATTTCGCAGTAATTATCGTATTGAGGAACAGATTCTCCTCTGCCTGCGATCCCAACTGTGGCCCCATAAATATTTCTGATGTCTTGTTTTAGTCCTGCACCATAGCCTCCATTTGGTCTTGGTTTACCAAATTCATCCTGCATGTATTTACGCATGGATTCCATACCAAATCCAAATCCATAATTGGGTTGGCGCATGCCACCCCCAAACTCAAGGTGATAACCTCTTGGGAAATCAAGTTTTTTGTTGTCTAGCCACCATGGAGTATATACATGAAGTGAACCCACACCATCCTCATTGTACTTGTCCCTTGCTAAGAAATCTGTCATCAATGCAGATCTGCTTGCCCCTGTAGAGTCATGCAAATACCTGCCCAATGTTCCACTGCTGTTGGACAATCCATTAGGGTGTTTGGTAGAGGCAGAATTCATCATGATTCTAGCCGTTTCACCGGCAGAGGCACCTAAAACCACAACCCTGGCTTTCAGCTTGTACTCTTTCATGTCCACCTTGCTCACATAGGAAACACCCGTCGCTTCTCCTTTGTCATTGGTGGTAACCTTACGCACCATGGCATAAGTATATAAATCTACATTTCCTTTTTTGATTGCCGGTTTTACCAAAACGGTTCCTGCAGAGAAATCACCATAAACCTGGCAACCCCTGTTACATTGTGCACAGAAAAAACAAGCGCCTCTTTCATTGTTTACAGGACGAGTTAACACTGACACCCTTGAAGGCAAAACCGGAAGGTTGATTTTCTTGCCGGCCTTGGTAAAGGCTGCTTCGTGCAACCTTGGCTTTGGCGGAGGTAAAAAGTTTCCATCAGGTTCATTTCTCATGCCTTCTTTAGAACCGAAGACACCGATCATTTTATCTACCCTGTCATAGAATGGTTTAACATCATCATAGCCTATCGGCCAGTCATCTCCTAAACCATCAATACTTCTTCGCTTAAAATCATCCGGCCCAAAACGTAAGGAAATCCTTCCCCAGTGATTGGTTCTTCCACCAACCATTCTGGATCGAAACCAGTCAAACTCAGTACCGTCTTTTCTGGTATAAGGTTCTCCTTCTATTTCCCATCCACCATAGGCAGCATCAAAATCACCAAAAGCCCGCACAGTATTGGCACCTCTTCTCGGTGATTCCCAAGGAAACCTCAATTGGGTTCTATATTCTTCCATTGCCGGGTCAAAGTCACTCCCCGCTTCTACAACAGCTACACTTAAACCGGATTCTGAAAGAATTTTGCTTGCCATTCCGCCTCCGGCGCCGGAACCTACAATGATCACATCATAGGTGTCCATGGATGATTTTATTTCAAAGCTCATTGATGATTGTTTTGAGTTTATTGTTAATTGACCTCCCAAAATAGGAGTTTAAAGCTAATTATTCACCATTTGCAAAACCAACTAAAGGCTGATTCCTCAATAAAATGCCAGTAAATCCAAATTTTATTTGCTTTCACCCTCATGCCCATGCCCTATCCATGAATATAAGGCTGATTCACTTGCTTTTACCGACGAATATTTTTATTAATTATTTTGAAAAAGAATCCGCCTACTTTAAGATTCATTTATTGTCGACTGCAATAAAGGTTTTTAGATGTTTAAAATTTTATTTTGGCCAAACATTTACTATCCTTATACTTTGAATGGATCGAAAAGTACTACCCTTGCCGGGTTGTTCACTTTTTAGCAAATATTAATATAACCCAAAAATGAATAAAAAGGAAAGAAGAAGCCAAGGCTGGTTCGGAAAAACTGGCAAGGATGGTCTAATTTACAGGTCATGGTTTAAGAAACAAGGCATCCCAACCCACGAACTGGGAGGTAAACCAATCATTGGCATCTGTAATACTTGGTCTGAGTTAACACCCTGTAATTCTCATTTTAGAGAATTGGCAGAATTTGTAAAAAAAGGCATCTTGGAAGCAGGTGGCTATCCGGTAGAATTTCCGGTAATGTCATTGGGTGAAACAGTGATGAAACCTACTGCCATGCTTTACCGAAACCTGGCAAGCATGGATACAGAAGAATCCATCCGTGCCAATCCTTTGGACGGGGTAGTTTTACTCTGCGGTTGTGACAAAACCACTCCTTCATTGGTTATGGGAGCGGCGAGTGTAAACTTGCCCACCATCGTGGTTTCCGGCGGGCCAATGCTTACAGGAAGGTATAGAGGCAAGGAAATTAGTACCAGTGATATCTGGAGATTTAGCGAAAGTGCACGTTCAGGTGAAATCAATCAAGCAGAGCTTTATATCGCAGAATCAGGCCTTTGCCGAAGTGACGGGCATTGTGGGGTCATGGGTACTGCTTCAACCATGGCTTGTATGGTGGAATCTCTCGGCTTGTCACTTCCCGGAAACGCGGCTATTCCGGCTCCGGATACCGGCAGAAAAGTAATGGCGCATATGTCCGGAATGGAAATCGTCAAAATGGTTGAAAATGACCTGAAGATGTCTGATATCCTGACCAGAGAGGCCTTTGAAAATGCCATCATGGTCAATGCTGCCATTGGTGGTTCCACCAACTTTGTCATCCACCTATTGGCCATTGCAGGCAGAATGGGCATAGAACTTAATCTGGAAGATTTTGATAAATATTCGGCAGAAATCCCTCTTCTGGCCAACTTACAGCCATCAGGAAAGTATTTTATGGAGGATTTTTACTACGCGGGAGGTTTGCCTCCGGTTATTCGACAGCTAAAAGACCACCTGCACAATGAGGCCATGACGGTAACGGGACAGGGCATAGGTAAGAACAATGAAAAATTTGAAAATTATAACAAAGAGGTAATTGCAGCCATTGATGAACCTTTCAATCCTTTGTCAGGAATTGTAGTGCTCAAAGGAAACCTTTGCGAAACAGGCTCCATAATCAAGCCTTCGGCTGCCAGTCCGGAATTGATGAAACATACAGGTAAGGCAGTAGTATTTGAAGACATCGATGATTACAAAAATAAAATTGATGATCCTGATCTTGATATTGACGAAAATTCCATAATGGTGCTTAAGAATGTTGGTCCTAGAGGCTATCCGGGAATGCCGGAAGTGGGCAATATGGGATTGCCACCAAAAGTACTGGCCAAAGGCATCAAGGACATGGTCAGAATTTCTGATGGAAGAATGAGTGGCACCGGCTTTGGAACAGTAATCCTTCACGCCACTCCGGAAGCAGCAGAAGGAGGGAATTTTGCCGTGGTTCAAACAGGAGATGAAATAGAGCTTGATGTAGAAGCCCGAAAGCTAAATTTATTGGTATCAGATGAAGAGCTGACCAAAAGAAAAGCAGCTTGGAAAAAACCGGCCAGCCCTACAGAAAGAGGTTATGTAAGCCTGTATGTAAAAACCGTAGAACAAGCCAATTTAGGAGCCGATCTGGATTTCCTAAAAGGCAATTCAGGAAGTGAAGTCACCAAAGACTCTCATTAATTCATTCCCATTATTACCGGAAAGCAAAGTTGTTTTCCGGTGATTTTTAAACTTTACAAAACCCGATGAATAAAACCAACACGGAAGCTGCTCCGGTAGCCTTAGTGACAGGAGCCGGTGTGGGCATAGGCTTTGAAATCGTTTTTTTACTGGCTTCCAGAGGGTATAAGGTCATGCTGAATGATTTAGATGAAGCTGCCACCATCAAAGCTTGTGAAAAGATCAACGACAGTTTTCCCCAGTCCTGCCAAGGCATTTCCGGAGATGTGTCAGACACCCATTTCATTGAAAAAATGGTGCGACAAACGGTGGCAACTTTTGGCGCCATAGACGTGGCCGTAGCCAATGCAGGCATCACTGTTTTTGGGGATTTCCTAACTTACAAAGAGGCGGATTTTCATAAAGTCATGCAACTTAACCTTGCAGGGAGCTTTTTCCTAGCCCAACAGGTATCCCTGCAAATGATTAAGCAGCAAACAGGAGGTAGCCTGCTCTTTATGTCTTCGGTTACCGGCCATCAGGCCCATAAAAATCTGGCAGCCTATGGCATGAGCAAAGCCGCATTGGAAATGCTTGCCAAAACCTTGGTGGTAGAACTTTCTCCCTACAAAATCAATGTAAATACCGTGGCTCCCGGAGCCACCATGACCGAGCGTACGGCTTCGGAAGAAGGCTATGAAAAAACCTGGTCGCAAATAACCCCCATGGGAAGGCCTGCTTATCCAAAAGACATTGCCGAGGCCGTGGGCTTTTTGGTCTCCCCTGCCGCAAGGCATATCACGGGACAAAGTCTGGTCATCGATGGAGGCTGGACTTCTACGAGTCCTTCGCCTTATCGCTAGGGGATAATAAATAAATAGCTCTTCAAGGTTTTAAAAACCTTGAAGGGCTTAATAAAAAACACGAACGTAGGGGAGCACTTTGGATAGACTTTACGAAGCGATTTAAAATTGAATCAGATAGTTACCTTACTTCGGTCATAAATTACATTCACCAAAATCCCGTAAAACAGAGATTTACGAGATTGGAGTTACAGTTCTTACTGGTCTCATCTTTCAGAAAAAACTACTTTGCTCGCAAGAAAGGAAGTAATAAGTTGGTTTGGGGGAGCAAAAGAATTTGCAAATTTTCATACCTCAAATAACGGAGGGCTTTTCGAAGAATGGGAATTTTAAACCCGAAGCAGAAACCAATCGCTCTGTGTAGCGAGTTTATGACTTGACGCCAAAAGTGAACGGAATATTCAACCCGGATTATGTAATAGGGTTCGTGATGAGTGTTGCAATCGCAAGAAAATCAGGCTATTTGGAGATTTTAGCATAGCACCGCTATGGTGAAATTGAAAACAGCAACGAAGTGGCTGATTTTGAAGCGATTTCAGCACGCAATAGATTGTCTATTACATATTTCGGGTTCAAACAACTTGCCATTGCCAAGCTTTGCTCAGCACTAAATAAAACCCTATGAAAAACAGCATCTTACCACTGATAGTTATATTTCTTTTAATAAGTTGTACCTCAAAAAGCAACACTAAAATTGATGAGGTGTCTTTTAGTTATTCTATTCTTAAAGGTTTAGAACCCGAAAATGGGATATGTCGAAGAGATCCATCCGATGTTATTTTGGTTGATGGAGTCTATTACTTATGGTATACAAAAACAGACAAGCAGTATAGCGGGTATGATGCCTCCATCTGGTATGCGGTTTCTAAAGATGGGGAAATTTGGGAAGAAAAAGGAGAAGCAATTGGCAGAGGTGAAAAAGATAGTTGGGATGAATACAGTGTATTTACGCCAAATATTCTCAAAGCATCCGGCAAATATTATCTTTTTTATACCGGTGTGAAGCCTACTCCCGGAAATCCGGATAGAAAATTTGAAAACAATGCTGAAACAGACATTACTGCCATTGGACTGACCGTGGCTGATTCTCCTGATGGCCCATTTGAACGGGTTTCTCCAAAACCTGTATTAGAAATAAGTGACCTTCCCGATGATTTTGACAGCTACAGGATTGATGATGCTTGTATTGTTTACAAAGACAAGCAATACTGGATGTATTATAAAGGAAGAAGTATCAAACATGGAAAAGAAGGACCAAGAAATACCAAAATGGGAGTGGCTATCGCTAAAAACCCTGAGGGACCTTATGCTAAATATAAAAACAATCCGATCATCACTAGCGGACATGAGGTAATGGTTTGGCCTTATAATAACGGCGTCATGGCTTTAATTTCTGAACATGGTCCTGAAGGCAAAACACTTCAATTTGCTTCGGATGGGTTGAGGTTTAATAGAATTGCTTCTTTTGATGCCGATTATCCCAAAGCACCGGGATCCTATAGGATAGGAAATTTTACAGATGCCTCAATGCAGGAAAAAGGCATTGATTGGGGCGTCTCTATGGATTATGGAAACAAAGAAAAATGGCCTCACTTGTTAAAATACACAATGAGTTTGAAAACATCGGAGGTTAAATAACCTGACCTTACCATGTAGAGATTTTAAATAAGCGGAAATAAAAAAATAGGAACTTAAAGCTTAATAGCACATGTTTTCTAATTAGCTAAAGATCGCAAAGTTCATTACATTAGAATAACAGATGACAATGCACAATCTTCAGCTGATTTTACTGTTAAATAGGTAGAACAAGGTTCAAAATTAGACCCTTACTTTACAAAAGCCATTGTATTTCCGCTAAAAGCCGGATAAAAGTACCCTGAATTTCTTTTTGCAACTTTTAAATCTTTAAAAGATGAGTCACCATTTTCTATTATTCACCTTGTTGGCGCTGACAATGGGATGTGCCGACAAAAAAGCACAAACCTCAACAAATAATAGCGTAAAAACTTCAGACCTATCAATTTATCAAGGAACGGCGAGCATTACGCAAGGAATTGCCAGCACCCAAGCCGAAGCTATTTATTCTTGTAATCGTGGTAGGAAAACAGATATAGGAAAAATCACCTCTACTGATCAAAAAGAGTGGATTGTACCTGCCGAGACCAACTATTTGGACAGTGAATTTCCTTTTGCTGCAGATTTATTTAATTCTTGCGAAGGAATGAACTATAAAAACGCTGAAGAAGCTTTATCCCATTATGACAATTCCAGTATCATAGCGGTTGACCCGGATGGCGAAGTTTTTACAACTTATATTTTTGCTGATAATTATTTTGAAATGTATGTAAATGGAATTCCGGTTGGAAAAGACAAAGTGCCATTCACTCAATTCAATTCGAGTATTGTCAAGTTTAAAGCTAAAAAACCATTTACAATAGCCATGAAACTGGTAGATTGGGAAGAACACCTTGGTGTAGGTTGTGAAGCCAACAGGGGCAAGCCTTTTCACGCCGGTGATGCCGGAATGGTGGCAGTAATTAAAGATTCGGAGAACAATATTATTGCTACAACTGATGAAAACTGGAAAGCTCAAACTTTTTACACAGCTCCAATTGTAGATTTAAGCTGTGTATCAGAAGAGGGCAACTATAGGTATTCTAAAAATTGCAGTACAGAAGGAGGGCAAGACGGGTCCTCTTTTTATGCCTTACATTGGGAGCTTCCTACCGATTGGATGAAAACTAATTTTGACGATTCCAATTGGCCAAATGCTACAACATTTAGCAATCGAGAAATTGGTGTAAATAATAAACCGGCTTACACTAATTTCACTTCAGTTTTTGACGCTACTGAAAAGGACGCCAAATTTATTTGGTCTACCAATGTTGTTTTAGACAATGAAGTCTTGGTCCGATATACCATAAAATAAATTGCCATGAAATATCTTTTGCTAATCACATTTACCTTGGTTTTTACCTTTGATATTTTTGCACATGAAGGCGGCCATGGCACTCCTTTAAAAAATTGGCAATTTGTGAATAGTAATGAAACCATTAAAGCGGATTTCATCATGAAAGCAGGTGAAACCGTGTATTTAAGCACTGAAAATCATAAGGTTTTAACTTTCGATTATGCTGATTTTGAAGCTTCCGAGCAAAACTATATTACAGAGAGAGTGCATCTTATCAGTCAATTGAATGCAACAGAAGAAAGCGGAATTAATAAGCCATTTGACTATTCCAAGTTGTTGCTTTTAATAGGAGTAGCAATGGTAGTGCTATCATTTTTTAACTTAACACGTAAAACAAAAAAACCTTATTTAGCTTCTGGGTGTATCGGCATCTTATTTTTAATAATGGGCTGCGCAAATACACAATCTACTACAGTTTTAAAAAAAATGGCTGCCAATGAGATCCCCTTTTTAGAAGCTGTATTTGGTGCTTTTGAGAAAGTTAATACCCGGTACGATGACAAGTATTTTTATGTTGAATCAGATGGCATTCCCACACACAAAATGATGGTAGGCATTACCAATTGGCAACAGCAAGTCCCAATTAACCATGACTATTCGGGCAAGAATGCCTGGGCCATTCCCTTACATCCTGAATTGGCGGAAAAACCAATGTCTACTAAAAACAATTTTATGAAAGGAGCCATTGCCATTGCCGCTAACGGCATTCCTATCTTTAATCCCCTCAATAACCGAGGGGAGGATGCCAATACCATCGGAGAGCTTGATCAATGGGGCGGTCATTGTGGACGTGCGGATGATTATCATTACCATTTACCTCCAAGCCACTTACAAGCTAAGGTTGGTGAAGACAAGCCCATTGCTTTTGCCTTGGATGGTTTTCCTGTATACGGAGAAACTACTGAAGAATTGGATGAGAATTTGGGACGATTTACTTCAGATAGCAGCTATCAATATCACGCGGTTAAAGAATATCCCTATTTGATAGCAGCCATGAAAGGAAAGGTTGAGATAAATCCTCGAACACCTGCGCCGGAAAATGAAATTATGCCACAAGCTAAGACCAGAGGTGTAAGACCTGACTTGAAGCCATTGCGTGGAGCAGAAATTATTGGTTTTGAAAACCTTGCACCTCAACATTATAGTTTAAGCTATAAAGTAAACGCAAACATCCATAAAATAAATTACGGTTGGGATACTGATGGGAATTACACATTTGAATTTGTAAATCCGGATGGAACAAGCAGAAAATCAAATTATAAAAGGCAATAAAAACTGACCAAATGGTCATGACCCACTGATAGGTTTAAGGAGCCATTTAACTTTTTGACAAGCACAAGAAAAAGGTGTTTTCTCCACCTCCTTCTAAACTCCCCGGCAGAAGTATCCATCTACCTATTGAGAGAAAGGCTATCCATAGACAAAAATATTTTGGTATCTTAGACACCAAATGCCTTGGAGGGGTTACTAATCTTAAGATAAATTAGAATGAAACTTCAGCCATTAAGAATAGAAGCGGGTTGGCTAGTAAATTATAACCAATTGTATGAAGTGGACCCAGCTCCGGGTTACGAGCATTATTTTGAAGGTTCGAGTTTATTACTCCTTCAAAACAACTCTAGGTTAAAACTTATTGACCTTCAGTGGCGACCTGAAAAAGACCTGAGCGGAGAATATCAAGTGGAGGTTTTAAATTTTTTAGAAAATTTCAACGCTAAAACAAACGAATTTGACATAGTACCTAACTGGGAAAATCCATTTCTAACCTTCACTTCAAAGTCCAGAGTCAAACTTGTAGAAAAATTAGAGGAATTGATGCGGGTCCTGCCAGTATACGAAGATCCTAGAATGACGGAAAAAAGAGGCCTTGTGGATGAACTTTCAGAACCTTACCGATTGGAGCTCTCAGAAAATGGAATTTCAACAACCCTGGTTCAAAAAATATTAAAATATGGAAGCCCAGCCATTCAAAACCACCTTTTAGACCAAAAGGAACTCACAAGAGAAATAATTTTGATGTTTGCAGAAAAAGGTAAAACTAAAAAAGTGAGAAATAAGGCCAAGCAAAAATTAAACAGCAAACTATTTAAGGAGAAAAGACCTCCAAAAAGTGAATAGTGAGTGGTTTTCTGTATTTACCTTTCAAAATATAAGCCCTAGTCAACTCCAATAGGTAAAACATCGTTAAGCAAAGAGATTTTTAACTTATAAACCAAGCCCAAATGAAACAGTCCATAATCCTTCTGATTATGCTTTTGAGCCCTTTTGTCACCTTTCCGTTTCAAGAAAAATCCGATAAAAATGGGCTCCCGACAGAAGTTGTTGAGACCATTGAAAAACGAATCGAAGAGGGGGTTACCCCAAGTATCGCCTTGGCGATTATTGATTCCACAGGCATTCAATATTTTAATTTTGGTCTAACTGCTGCAAAGGGTAAGAAAGTAAATGAAAATACCATCTACGAAATAGGCTCCATATCAAAGGCCTTTACTGGAATTCTACTAGCTCAACAGGTTGTAGATGGTGAACTCAAACTAGATGATAAAGTAAACGACTTTCTTCCCAACAATATTAAAATTCCGACAAAAGGTCTTAAAGAAATAACATTTGGCAACCTTTCAGACCACAGCTCCGGCCTTCCCAGAATGCCCGACAACTTTACCCCTGCCAATCCTAACAATCCATATGCAGACTATACCGTTGAGCAGATGTATGATTTTATTTCAAATTATAAACCCCTGAGAGCGGTAGGTGCTGCGTATGAATATTCAAATCTTGCTCAGGGCTTATTGGGCCATTTGCTCGCAGTGAATAAAAACAGTAATTATGAAGATTTAATGATCCAAACGATTGCAGCCCCATTAGGGATGACGGATACCAAAATTGAGTTCACTAAAAAAATGAAAGAAAATTTGGCTTTAGGTCATGCGGGTGGTAAGCAGGTTGAAAATTGGGACATCCCAACACTTGCCGGTGCCGGTGCAATTAGAAGCTCAACTTCTGATATGTCTAAATTTATTGCAGCCAACCTAGGCCATGTTAAAAGTCCATTAACAGAAGCAATGGAGTTATCCCATAAGGTGAGACACCATAAAGCCGGTGAAATGTCAGTTGCATTGGGTTGGCATATCAAGAAAGGAGAACTGGGTGAGGTTATCTGGCATAACGGGGGAACAGGTGGCTATAGGGCTTTTTCGGGATTTGTGAAGGAAACAGGTAAAGGAGTGGTTCTCCTTTCTAATTCAACAGCAGATATCGATGATATCGGCTTTCATTTACTCGATCCCGGAATGGATTTAGCTTCTTTCACATCCAAAAATGATGCCGTTGAAGTCTCTGATTCAACGCTGGAACAATACCTTGGTTTGTATAAACTACAACCCAAATTCACAATAACAATTACAAAAGAAGGTAATCAGTTATTTGGCCAAGCCACAGGTCAGGATAGATTTGAAATTTATCCTGAAAATGATACTACTTTTTTCCTAACGGTTGTCAAAGCAAAAATTACATTTCAACTAAAAAATGATACTGTTGAGAGCCTGACGCTTTTTCAAGGGGGCCAAGAAATAAAAGGAAAGAAAATCGAATAGGTTGCTGACTTTGAGTAAGTACTTCAAGAAATTAGTGAAAGCATTAAGATATTTAGGCTAATTTTGAGCGAATAGGGAAGAAGAAGCAATTGATTTGGGAATTTTATCCCCCAAATCAGGAAGCAACAAGGGCCTTCCTTTAAAAGTATTAAAACTTAGTCTTCTGCTTTATATGACCAATCAATCTCCTTCAACACAACCTATTCAATTTGTAAATACTTTTCGTGATCTTGTTACTACGCCCTTTGAAGGAAACGTCAATGCGCTTTGTTGGAAACGTCAATTAATAGGAGATTTTTCAGAGATTGTTAATCAAATAGCGCTTAATGAAAATATGACCGAGCTTCATCCAGATGAGCTCCATGGACTGAAGCTAAGTGAACAAGGGCAGCTTGCCCGTGAAATGCTTTTCCAAGATTTGAAAACCTTGGAAGCGCATGGTGCCTCTCCAACACTTAATGTGATTCATTCCTATGAAAGGGACGATAGCTACCCATTTTTCCCAACCGATGTTTACTCATTTCATGTAGATCGCTCTCCTATTCCCGTTGATACCTATTTATGCACGTACTATGGGGACTCAAGTGAAGTATTACCCAATGCACAAGCCGAACAGAAAGTCCTTGTACCCGAAATAAGAGAGGAGCTTAAAAAATTATTTGGTGGACCGGATAAATATTTTGAATCATTTTTAAATGAACAGTTTTTTGACCTCCACTATCAGCCAAAATTTAATGCACAGCCAATAAGCTTGGGCATTGGCCATATGTGCAGATTGGCTACTGATCACCCTAATAGCAAAGTTCTGCCTTGTATTCATCGTGCCCCAAAGGAAAAGAACGGAAAGAAAAGGTTGCTGCTAATCTGCTAAATAGCAGGGGTCAATATTCCTTTTTCAAGGAATAATCCTGTTATTGTAAAAAGAATGAAACCCGGAAAAAATAAACTGATCCTACTTGTTTTTATTGCCTTATTGATAGGTCTGGTTTTTGGTAATTTCCAAAAAGAACCAAAACTTACTCTCAAGCCCGGAAATATTAAGGTTCCGCAAAAACGGAGCATACAATGGAATAATGACTCCGAATTTAAAGATTCTATTATTGGCATCTGGGTAAAGAAAAAAGTGGAATATGGCCCAAAAAAAGGAAAGGTAAGCAACCCAAGAGTTTTGTTGGCTCGGCTTCATTCTAAAACCAATATCCAAGAGACCAATCAAATAATTATGGGCATGAAACCCTGGGGTGTTTCAGGTTCCTCTTGGTTTTTTAATAAACTTGGGGATTATGATTTCACATTTACTGTGCTCACTACCATCCTATGGCAGTTTGGTGACAATCCGGAAATATTATATAAGGAAACGGTCAATCATCTACTAGAAGTCTTGCTAACAGAAGAAGGCAATAAATTTCGGCGCACAGCTCCCAAGACCTTAGGATTATTTCCTGAAACTGAAAACCATATACTAATGACTGAGGGTTCTCGCTATTTAAAAAACAGGTGGCTGGCCCAACACGGTAATGAGGATTCCCGGTATAATAACCTCAGCAATGGAATGGAAGCGAATATATTGGCATTTTTGCATGAGATGAAAACCAATGGTCTCCATGAGTTTAACTCCATGCCTTATATTGGCTATACCATCACAGCACTTCTTAACCTTGAAGCCTTTGCCTCTTCGAAAGTACGAAAGGAAGCCAGAGAGGTGCTGGATTACATGAATTTCTGTTATGCAATTGGTAGTTATGGTTATAAATATTTCCCTCCAATGAGAAGGAGGTACGAACGAGCCACTTGGCATAAATTGACCACAGGCTACCATTCTGTTTTTATGAAGGCTTGGATGAGTTTTTTACCGGGAGAAGCAACTAATTTTGCCATCGGAGAAGGGGAAGCTCATGCCATTATAGGGGCTTGCATGCCTTACAGACCAGCGGATAAAATCACTCAATTGCTAAGTGAAAAAGGCAATGGCTATTTTATAAAAATGGGACATGGCAAAGGTTCTTGTTCGGAGATATACACTGCAGGTGAAAATTACCTGCTCTCTGCAGGTGGTGCCAATCTTGGAAAGACCTCGCAAATCGTTGCCCGACCCATTACACTATTTTTAAATGACGAAGCTAAAGAACTAGAAGAAACTTTTCACTTGGCCGGACCCGGAACAAATTTTATGGAATGGAATAATACCGGTGTTTACAAAAATTTTGCTTGTGCTGCAGGTCCTGTAGCCATACCTCAAGGATACCAAGCCCAATACAAAGGGAATACATGGTCTATTTTTGAAGCCAATGATAAGGTACTGGTCGCCGTATTTTCCTCAGCCAACCTAGGCATCCTCCTTGTGTTTGAAAATAAAGATCCCGAAACTTTATTAAAAAAATTGGAAAACGAAAATCCGGACCGGGAAAGCTTGCAAACACAGTTCCGGTTTCCCGATGGTTCATTGATTGAATATGATCCTTTGGCTCCAAAAGACAAATGGGTCATTACTAAAGTAAACCATTCAAAGGTAGACCGGAACTATGAATATTGGCCATTAATAGATGGGGCTTTAAACCCTTAATGGCTTTGAAATATCAAATGGAGCCCATATTCTCAGGCTACTAAAGCTTCTGAGCTGAATGCGTTTTTTCTGCAAAAAAGGCTTGCAAACAGCTTATAAACAGTGTTTTCCTGCTCTGTGCATTTACGGTTTTATTTACAAATAGACCAAACACCAGTTGAATGTATATTAGGATTTCTTGTCAAAAACAACTATTATTAATAAATTAGTTTTTATTGGATAGAATTAGTGCCTTTTTCCGCGCTAATTTCAACAAGCTTTATAAACATACCCAACATTACTGTGTCTAGACCTCTCTCCACTTTTTCCCCAGCTACTTTTGCCATTCTTATCTTTTTTTGTCTTTCCTGCAATAAAAATACGGGAGATGAAGAACAAGAAATTAATAGAGCACTTCGGTTAAATGAAAAAACCATTCAAATACCCCTAGACGAGCAAACTTCAGATTACAGTTACGGTTTGGCTTATTATCATTCAGACAAACCCCTATTGTTTAATTTTAACCCCATCAAAAAGGCGGTTCAAGTTTATGATTTAAAAACCCAACAACTATTTAAAGAGCTGACCTTCAAAAAGGAAGGAAGCGAAGGGATAGGAAGACTTACCGGGTTCTTCATCCAAAATTTAGATAGCATTTTTATATTTACCAATACACCAAATACCATCTACCTGACAGACCTGGCACAAAGCTATCTTTTGCCCATAAGCCTAAACGTGCCGGATGGTTATGCCGGGCCGGAATTTAGGTCTGCCCCCTTTTATTCATACCCGATACTACGTAAAAATAAGATGTTGGCAAAAGTGGCTGTTCCTGCAAGAATGACAGAAATAGAGGAGAGCCAGCTTTCACAACAATTCCTCAGTGCAGCGTTTTCATTGGAAAATGGAGAAAGTAGCTTTTCGACCCATCAATATCCCAGTGGTTACATGGAAGAGGGCTTAAAAGCTCCCTACTTCAGCATGGCAGCTTCGCCGGATCGAGTTGTTTATTCATTTTTTGGCGATCACCGGCTTCTAGTGGCAGAAGCAAACAATGAAACGACCAAATTGGTACCGGCCAAAAGTCGGTATTTACCCCAGGGCTTGCCTACCCTTTCCCGAACCGCTGATCGATTGGAATACTCCAACTATTTGTTTACCTCTCCCCGTTATGAAGGATTAATATATGATGCTTATAGGGAAGTTTTCTATCGGTTTTGCTACCCTTCCATTGCGCCAAAAGAACAAGAGGAGATCAATCAATTGCGTGCTTATCCCGAGGATTTTTCAATCATGATATTGGATAGCAAGCTGAAGGTTTTAGGTGAAAGCAGATTTTCCGGAAAGCATTTGGTACCCAATAACGTTTTTGTGGCCGAAGAGGGACTGTACATTTCTTCCAACCACCCTGACAACCCAAATGCAAAAGAAGATGTATTGGAATTTATTTTACTCGAACTCTTATCGGTCAAAATCTAATCAGGTCTTTACTTCATGGGAAGACCTATTGAATTCTTGATAATTCATAAGCCAAGGATATAACATTCCACCTACTGGGAAAATAAAATCAATTTGTATTTGGTTGTCGCATATACTATATTTACGACAACATTAAATAATTCTTTTAAAAAGGCTCGCATTTGCTACCCTTCAACTTATTGATGTAATTCATTTAACCTGGAGTGCACATTAGGGTTTCTCGAATTTATGGGAAAGGTCACAAGCTAAAAACAGCAACCAAATGACTGATTTTGAAATGATTTCAGCACTTTAAAGAAGGTCAATCACCTATTTAGGGTTAAAGGGAATAGGCATCACCTTTTGGAAAAGCATTGCATATAAAAGTTTTAAACAGATAATCCTTACCCAATTGTAGAACAAAAAGAAAATAAAAGCCATGCGAAATAGGGGCACGAAATATTGGATAATTGTGGCATCAAAAGACCACGTAAAAAACGGAGTCGCTGATGGAATTGCTCAAGCCTGTCACGGAAAATCAGGGCCATTAATCAAAATGAATAAGGGGGATTTTGTAATTTATTATTCCGGAAAGCAAAATTATAAGAAACCGGAAAAATGCCAGGAATTTACAGCTATTGGAGAAGTCAAAGACCAGGAAGTATATTCATTTCAAATGACTGAGTATTTTTGTCCATTTAGGAGAAAAATTACATTTTTTGAGAGTAGAGACATTCCAATTTCATCATTAATCGACAATTTAGCATTTATTCAAAACAAGAAATACTGGGGATACCGGTTTAGATACGGTTTCCTTGAAATCAACAAGCAGGACTTCGACTTAATTGCAAATCAAATGCTAATAAAAAGTTATGCCTAAAAAAATAGAATTTAAGTTTAAAAGCCCCAACGAAAGCCCTGGATACCTACTGGCAAACCTTACTTTATTATGGCAACGGAAACAGAAAAAAACATTGGATCCTTTAAACCTGACCCATACACAATTTGTCTTATTGGCATCTTTGGGTTGGCTTTCAAGGGAAAATGAACTTGTTACCCAAGTGGATATTGCCAATCAAGGCAATGCAGACAGGATGATGGTTTCTAAAGTTTTGAGAACACTTGAAAGCAAAAAGTTTATTCAAAGACATGCACATCCAAATGACACCAGGGCCAAAATAATCAAGTTAACCGAGGAAGGAGCCACAGTGCTTCAGAAGGCTCTCACGGAAGTTGAGCATGCAGATTTAGATTTCTTTTCTGTTTTAGGAGATGAACTTGAATTCTTCAACAAAAACATGAGGGAATTGATGAGTAAGAACCAAAATACAAGCCATTGAATGTAATAGATAAACTAAATTGGCACTAGCGGAACTTTCCCAAAGTATGGAAAATTAAGCGACAAGTCCCTTTTGACGGTTCAGCATTTAGATTTATCTTCACCGTTTATAATAAACCTGTCCAAAAACAACAGTGATCCCAACAAGACCAGATGGTATTTAAAACTGAGGTCGAATTCAAGAAAAAACTAACCTATGAGAACTTTTTTTTACCTAACCATACTGTGTATGGTTTTTGGAAGTTGCAAAAATCAAGCAAGTCTCGAAGCTTCAGATCAACCAAATATTGTATTATTTTTTGTTGATGATATGGGTTGGCAGGACACTTCAGTTCCTTTTTGGCACAAAAAAACCCCTTTCAATGAGCGCTACAATACCCCAAATATGGAAAAGTTGGCTTCGGAGGGAATGATGTTTACCCAAGCTTATGCCACACCTGTTTGTTCTCCCACACGTATAAGCCTAATGACCGGTATGAATGCTGCTCGTCACCGTGTAACCAATTGGACCCTACACAAGGACGCTCTACAACCTATGGAAACCAATCACAAAGCGTTGTCTTTTCCTGCCTGGAATGTAAATGGCATGAGTCCGGAACCTTTGGATCTGGCGGTATATGCAGACCCGCTACCATCCATGCTTCAGAAAGCAGGTTATTTCACCATTCATGCCGGAAAAGCACATTTTGGAGCCATTGATACTCCTGCCGAAAACCCTGAAGCCATCGGTTTTGATGTCAATATAGCCGGACATGCTGCCGGAGGTCCAGGTAGCTATTTGGGAGAAAACAATTTCAGTGCAAATTGGCGGGGAGGCAGTGCTGAATGGGATGTCCCGGGCCTTGAAAAATACCATGGGCAAGAAATCTTCTTAACAGAAGCGCTTACCCTTGAAGCCAAGGTTGCTATGGATGTAGCCCTTAATAAAAACAAACCCTTTTTTATGTATATGTCGCACTATGCAGTGCATGCCCCTATAGAAAAAGACAAGCGTTATTATCAAAAATACCTGGACAAAGGCCTTGATGAAAAGGAAGCCAGCTATGCCGCCCTTATAGAAGGCATGGACAAAAGCTTGGGAGACATCATGAAATATCTCGAAGAAAAAAGTTTGATGGATAACACCATCATCCTCTTCATGTCAGACAATGGTGGCCTTAGCGTTCATGGCAGAGGAGGAGAATCTCACACTCATAACAAACCCTTATCCAGTGGCAAAGGATCCATCCATGAAGGTGGCATCAGGGTTCCTATGATCGCAAAATGGCCCGGCGTAACAGTTCCCGGATCAAAAAATGACAATTACCTGATCATTGAAGATTTTTATCCCAGTATATTGGAAATGGCGGGAGTAGAAGACAAAACCACCGTTCAGAAAGTTGATGGAAAAAGTTTCACAGGTTTGCTGAAAAACAATAGGCCGGGACAAGTTGAACAGCGGTCCTTATTCTGGCACTACCCCAATGAATGGGGGCCTAAGGGGCCCGGGATAGGCGCCTTCAGTGCCATTCGAAAAGGGGATTTTAAGTTGATTTATTACCATATAGATGAAAGTTTTGAATTGTTTAATATCCGTGAAGACATTGGAGAGCAAAACAATCTGGCAGCCACAAAACCGGAAAAAGTAAAAGAGTTGGCCAGTCTTTTGACTGCTCACCTTAAAGAAGTAGCGGCACAAATGCCCATTCATAAAGAAAGTGGCAACCCTGTAGCCTATCCCGGAGAGTAGCCATTAGACACGAATAATGACGGATATAACGTTTAGACAAATAGGAATAAAAGACCTATCACAGGTTTTAAAGTTACTGAAGGAAGCAGCCGAAAAAATTAACAGGATGCAGATTGACCATTGGCAATATTGGAAAAACCCTCCACAAGAAAAAGTGTCATGGGTTGAAGAGGGTATTAAAAATCGTGAATTCTTTTTCATCGATGACCGGGATAAAAACAGTATCGGTATGGTGAGAATGTTAAATGAAGACCTACTCTATTGGGGAAAGCAAAAAGATAAATCCATCTATGTGCATTCGTTAATCGTTAAGGAAGCCTATAATGGAAAGGGAATTGGACAAAGAATCTTAGAAGAAATTGGACATAAAGCCAAAAAAGATGATTGCCAATACTTGCGATTAGATTCAGATTCAAAAAACCCTAAGCTTTGCAAGTACTACGAAAAGCTAGGGTTTCAGAAAGTAGGAGTAAAAGACTTACCCTTGTCTACCTACAATCTTTATGAAAGAAAAATACAATGAACTAGTGATCAATTTGATAAAATACTTGAATGCACACCTATTGTATTCAATTGCCGGGGTCATTACTACCTACTTGTTTTTAAATTTTACATTAATATTTTCCTAAATCACCCTCATAAAACACGCTATACAAGCATATTAATCAATTTTTCATTTGCCAATCTCAATATTTTTTATTACTTTGAAGGAAGCTTTCTGTGAATCCTACCTCCCATGTCATGCTTCTCACAACCTACCATACAAACGATTTTTTCCGAATTTCATGTTCCTGCCCATCTGTAATACAGCCGGGAGAAGACCTTGAGGTTGACTTACACATGACTGCTTTAAAAACGTGTAAGCTGAACAAAATAATTTGGAATCTTGAAGGGGTTGCTAATGGAGCAGCCCAAAATGATGAGGAACACTTGGCGATAAATATGGATGTACAGGAAGGAAAATCAGTTGACCGGAAAGTAATCTTTAATACCGAACTCGGGAAGGAGGGATTCGGGGAAATCCAAATGACGCTGCATTTTTCCATCGCCGGGGAGGCTGAAAATACTTTTCACTGGAAATTTTGGGTGTCGGTATTTAAAAAAGTTACTGCGGATAATGAAAAGGCCTTGGACGATGACTTAAGAAAAAGGCTGGTCGATGTCGTTAATGCCAGAACAAGAAACGGACATATTTTTATGGCAGACCATGTTCGTTTTTTTTCCGAATTCCTCAACATTGAAGTACCTGATGAAATTGCCTCCATTATAAATGGGGAAATGCTACTAGAAGAAGAAGGCTTACCAGTAAACGAAGAACTCTTCTATGCCATAACAATTGGTCAAACTCAATTTTACGGATTAGAAAAACTGGAACTGATCTATGAAGAAAATTGCACAGACAGTGATGAAATGTTCGATATGGATGATGCACGGGAAGTTCCGGCTAGCGTCATATAATAAATTCTAGAACAACGTTTATTTTGGCTTTAAATACAAAATGGTATGTCATGGGCAGCAGGTTTTTCGTTAGCGCTTGAAATTAATCAAACCATTATCAACCTTGTACTCGATAAATTCTTACAAAATTTACAGGCGCAATTAACCTACCAGGCAAGGCTTGGGAGAATAGGTTCTTTTAAAGCATCAGTTAAGGATTTGGAGATATTGGATTTGGAAGACCCGTTGCCATTGGGAGGGGTGTTGACAGATTTGCAGGCAAAGGCAGATTTTAAATTAAGACTATTTGGAATTCAGCTTGTCAATACGACCATGGCATTTAACATCAACAATGTCGAACTCAATCTTTCAAGAACAGCCGCCGGCCAACCTAAAGGGATTGTCATTCAAATAGCCCATACACTTTCGATAAGAATCAGTTTTATTGGTGGAAATTTTCTTATCAATTGGATATTAAATGGAATCATTGCCCCACTGATTACTTTTGGTGTCTGGCTGGCATTTAAACTGATCCGCAATGTCGAGATTCCGGTTTGGGACCTGATAGATATTTTCGGTGTACTGGGACTGAGATTCGCTCCAAACAGTCCATTGCTGACAGCTCAGAAAACCGTTCCACCTTCATCAATACTCATGGCTTCAGACTTTAACCTTACAACACCGGCAATGGGTATTGGTCAGCAACTGAAACATTTCAATCCCCCAAACACGAGTATTGGTGCGGTTGTCAACGACAAGGTTATTAGCGCAGCTGTACAAATTGCATTTTCGAAGGGGTGGGTCCCCTCACGATTCCGTGTATCCGGTTGGAAAATCTACATCAATTCCATTCATGTTAAATTTGTTCAAGACAAGATCGTGGCCACAGGATCCTTAAAAGCCAAGCGTGGGAAATGCTGGTGTCGTGTAAAAGCCAAAATTTCCTTCTTGGCCGAAGTTACACCAAAAATAACCGGAGCACCTACTCAGCCTCAACTGAAATTTACTTATGATGCAGATGTCAATACACAGCTATCCACTTCCGGCATGCTCGTGGTTTTGGGTGTCATTATGTATGCTCCGATTTTTATGGCATTGACCATCTCCATGTCTTTCCTTATCAACATTGTACTGAATCAGTTTTTACCTTTTACTACCGGCTGGCAACAGAACGGAATGCAACTAAAAATCACTGCTAATGCTGTAAATTATGCAGGTTTCACTCCTCTATCTATGCAGTTTCCGCTGGAATTAAGTGGAAGCGGATCCTACGATCTTAGTAATTTTAGGCAATTTACACTTTCCGGAAATGGGCCACAATTTCAGGTACAATACACCAATGAAAGCCTCACAATTCAACCGGAGGAATTAAGACTTGCCATTGATTTACAGTAGCAATCTGTTTACTTCATTTAAAGAATGATTTTGATCCAAGGGGATTTGAAATCTTATTGTTTTTATTTTTACATTGAGCTTTTAAAGGAAATTTAACTGTAATAACTAAAAATCAATCGACCCATATCCATGAAGCAATTTGCGCTAATCCTTTTTCTAATAATTTCTTCCAACTTGGAGGCCCAACAAATAATGGATTTATATCCTGAGAGTATTCCAAACAGTAAGCCTTATGCCATGAAGGAGGAGGTAATTGAAGACAAAGGTCGTATTGCCTGGTTAAAAAATGTTTCCAAACCTACCCTTACAAGTTATCATCCTAGTGAAAAAATAGCTACAGGGGCTGCGGTAATAATATGTCCGGGTGGTGGATACTCAGGCGAGAGTTACCTCCGCGAAGGAACCTTGATCGCTGAAACATTTGTAAAAAAGGGAATTGCTGCATTTATTTTAAAATACCGTTTGCCCAGTAATTCAATTATGATTGACAAAGCTATTGGTCCTCTTCAGGATGCCCAGCAAGCAATTAAAACGGTAAGACAAAACGCCTCAACATGGAATATAGATCCGAGCAAAATTGGCATCATGGGCTTTTCGGCTGGAGGGCACTTAGCATCCACTGCCGGAACACATTTTGACAAGTCTTATATCCCAAATAAGTCACAAATAAGCTTAAGACCCGATTTTATGGTCCTTATCTATCCGGTCATCAGCATGACAGACGAAATAGGTCATTTAGGCTCAAGGCAAAATTTACTCGGCAAGTCTGCTTCAGAAAAACAAAAGCAACTGTTTTCTAATGAATTGCAGGTTAGCCCAAACACCCCACCCACTTGGATAACTCATACCGGAGATGACAATGTGGTACCTGTAGAGAACAGTATCCGCTTCTACCAAGCACTAATTAAAAATGAAGTTCCCTCAGAAATGCATTTGTACCCAAAAGGCAATCATGGATTTGTTTTGAGTTTACCAACCGAAGAATGGATGCAACCGCTGTTTGACTGGATGAACAATAGTGGGATAAGTCACTGAAACAATCCATTCAATCTCTTGACCCATTGATGAGCCAAGGGATGATTCATTCAAATTACCCAATTTTCATTGAATAGTGACCTCTTAAATTTTTGTGATTTTAGAAATATTCTTGCCTTATTTGTAATTAGGACGAATTTAAAAGTTGTGGTTTTCATTTTCATTCCTCCGGTATTGGGATTTTATTAAACCTTGTTAAATTTTAATAATCGAAAAACAATAATTTCTTATCATTGTCTGATTTTTAAGACATATTATCCGAAAAAATGGCTCATTCAAGAGGAAAAGTATAGTTTTTTGACAGATTAATGCTTTTGTAATGGGTAATTTGCCATTCAAACAGCATAGAACAGGACAGTTAAAATTTTTGAATAAGGTATATTCGCTAAAATATTAAAAAGGAATTCAAATTTATTTAAAATATGGCAATTACAAAAGACACTTTTAAGCACGTAGATTATCTATGGGATGATGAAAAAGCTAAGGCTTTAGGGGACGATCAAGTAGCCCTTTTGCTTTACCGTTCAAACATTTTAGGTGCAGACCTTAGGATCACCAATTATGGAGGAGGGAACACAAGCTGCAAGACCATAGAAAAGGACCCACTTACCAAAGAAGACACCGAGATAATGTGGATCAAGGGATCAGGTGGAGACATTGGAACTTTGAAAAGAAGTGGACTTGCAGGATTGTATATGGACAAGCTGCTAGCGCTAAAAAATGTCTATCGTGGGTTGGAGTTTGAAGATGAAATGGTGGCACTTTTTAACCACTGTATCTATGACTTGGACTCCAAAGCTCCTTCTATAGATACTCCATTGCACGCTGTATTACCTTTCAAGCACATCGATCACCTTCACCCTGATGCTGCCATAGCCATTGCAGCAGCCAAGGATGGAGAAAAAATTACCCAAGAGTTATTCGAAGGACAAATTGCCTGGGTTCCTTGGCAAAGACCTGGCTTCGACCTTGCCCTTCAATTGGACAAAGCGCTTAAAGCCAATCCGGGAATCAGGGGAATTATGCTTGGAGGACACGGACTATTCACTTGGGGAGATACTGCCTATGAATGTTATATCAACAGCCTTGAAGTAATTGACAAAGCTTCCCAGTACCTGGAAGACAATTATGGCAAAGATCGGCCTGTTTTCGGTGGACAAAAGGTTACTTCCCTTCCTGAAGAAGAAAGAAGAGAACAAGCCTCAATCATTGCCCCACATTTAAGAGGATTGGCCTCTAGTTACAATAGAATGGTAGGCCATTTTTCAGACGATGAAAGGGTTTTGGAATTTATTAATAGCAATGACCTGGAAAAACTAGCTCCTCTTGGAACCAGCTGCCCTGATCATTTCTTGAGAACAAAAATCAGACCTTTGGTATTGGAAATTGCTCCGGATACGGACCTGTCTGACATGACTGAGGTTAAAGCTTACCTTGAAAAAGAATTTGAAGACTATAGACAATATTACACCAAATATTATGAAGACCACAAACGTGACAATAGTCCCGGCATTAGGGATTCAAACCCTGTGGTTATCTTATGGCCTGGTGTAGGAATGTTCTCTTATGCCAAGAACAAACAAACGGCAAGGGTAGCAAGTGAGTTTTACACGAATGCTATCAATGTAATGAAAGGTGCTGAAGCTGTTTCTTCTTATGTTTCATTGCCTTTACAAGAGGCTTTCGACATTGAATATTGGTTATTGGAAGAAGCCAAGTTGCAAAGAATGCCTAAGGAGCAACCGCTTTCCAGAAAAGTAGCATTTGTAACCGGAGGAGCCGGAGGCATCGGAAAAGCAATTGCCGATAAACTTGCCAAAGAAGGTGCTTGTGTATTCATTACAGACATCAACAAAGACAACTTGGATACTGCCCTGGCTACCTATGGCAAGGACACCGGATCCGGAGCTGTAATGGATGTGACCAAAATGGAGGACATAGAAAAAGCTTTGAAAGCTGCTTGTCTGAAATTCGGAGGTGTAGACATTATCGTCAATTGCGCAGGACTGGCCATTTCTAAACCAATCGCACAAACTACAGAAAAGGATTGGGACATTCTTCAATCTGTGCTTGTAAAAGGTCAATTTGCCGTTTCTAAAGCAGCTGTTGCCATTTTAAGGGCTCAGGATAAAGGAGGAGACATCGTCAATATTGCAAGTAAAAATGCTTTGGTTTCCGGACCTAATAATGTTGGTTACGGAACGGCAAAAGCCGCCCAAGTACACATGAGCAGATTGCTAGCTGCTGAACTGGGACCTGATAAAATCCGAGTGAATGTAGTCAATCCGGACGCTGTGATTGAAGGAAGTAAAATCTGGGAAGGTGAATGGGCCAAAGGCAGAGCCAAGGCTTATGGAATCACTGTGGAAGAACTTCCTGCTTTCTATGCCAAGCGTACCATCATGAATGAAATTATCTCAGTAGATGATATTGCCAATGGAGTTTTTGCCTTTGTTGGAGGTCATTTAAGCAAGAGTACCGGAAATATTTTAAACGTTGATGGAGGGGTAGCTGCTGCCTTTGTCAGATAATTTATTATCATGAGAATTGATAAAAATCAAATCAATACTATCAATGACAGAGCTCTCCCGGATCACCGGGAGAGTTTTGAGTATCTAAGCAATAAATTAACCACCAAAGGACTGGAACCTGAGCAACTCATTCAGAAGATTCAGGATTTTCAAATTGCCATTCCAAGCTGGGCTCTCGGCACTGGAGGCACAAGGTTTGGTAGATTTCCGGGTGGTGGTGAACCTAGGTCTTTAGAGGAAAAAATTGATGACGTAGGCCTTCTTCATGCATTAAATGCCGGATCAGGTGCTATTTCCCTACATATCCCTTGGGATATTCCCGAAGACATCGATGCAGTGAAAGCCCATGCGGCTTCTCATAACCTGCTTTTCGATGCCGTCAACTCAAATACCTTCCAGGATCAAGAAGATCAGGCTCTCTCTTATAAGTTTGGCTCATTGTGTCATACAGACAGTAAGGTAAGGCAACAAGCCATTGATCACAACCTTGAGGTCATCAAATACGGGGACCAATTGGGATCGAAAGCGTTAACTGTTTGGTTGGCAGATGGGTCTTCATTTCCCGGACAAATGAATTTCAGAAAAGCCCTACAACGGACTCTGGATTCTTTGAAAGAGATTTATCAGGGGATGCCTGCAGATTGGAAAATGTTTGTAGAGTACAAACCTTACGAGCCCTATTTTTACCATACCGTTATACAGGATTGGGGAACATCTCATTTACTGGCTTCCCAATTGGGCGAAAGGGCCTTTACCTTGGTTGATTTGGGCCATCACCTTCCCAACACCAATATTGAACAAATTGTGGCCACCCTTATGATGCAGGGCAAACTTGGGGGATTTCATTTCAACGACTCCAAATTTGGTGATGACGACCTTACCGTAGGCGCCATGAAACCTTACCAATTGTTTTTGATATTTAACGAATTGGTAGAAGGCATGGAAGACATTACTTCCAAGAATCCTGCTCCGGCATGGATGATCGATGCAAGCCACAACTTAAAAGATCCAATGGAGGACTTACTCCAATCGGTTGAAGCGATCCAGCTGGCTTATGCTCAAGCCTTAACTGTAGACCGAAATGCCTTGGAAAATGCCCGCGAATCCAATGATGCGGTATTGGCCCAAGAAATTTTACAAAATGCTTTCCGAACTGATTTAAGGCCGCTAATAGCAGAAGCTCGACTACAGGCAGATGCTGCCCTTTCACCAGTAGAAGTCTACAGGGACTTGGCTGTAAGAAAGCAATTGGTCAAGGAAAGAGGTGCCAAAACACTTGCCACCGGCCTTTAATTTAAATCAATCCATTCAAAATAATCCGAAAATACAATGCCCATACCGGTAACTGCCATTTTTGATATAGGAAAAACGAACAAGAAATTTTTTCTATTTGATGAAAATCTAAATGAAATCAAGGAAGAATATGTACAGTTTCCAACGATTAAAGATGACGACGGATTTGAATGTGATGATTTAGAAAAAATTACTAAGTGGGCCAAGGAAAATGTAGAGAAATTGTGCCAAGACCCTCAATATGAGATCAAAGCATTGAATTTCTCTACTTATGGGGCCACTTTTGTATCGATTGGAGAAGATGGAAAGCCCGTTACCCCGATTTACAATTACCTCAAGGACTTCCCTGAAGATGTGCATAGGGAATTTTACAGCAAATACCCTGAGGAAAGCATCAATCAAACCACTGCCTCTCCAACTTTAGGTATGCTTAATTCAGGTTTGCAGCTTTACTGGCTCAAAAGAAAGAAGCCCGAAGTATTTAAAAAAATCAAATATTCCCTACACCTTCCACAATACATCTCTTATCTTTTTACCGGGGAGGTTGTAAGTGAACCTACTTCCATAGGTTGCCATACCAAATTATGGGATTTC
Source organism: Cyclobacterium sp. 1_MG-2023 (assembly GCF_030546805.1). Taxonomy (GTDB): domain Bacteria; phylum Bacteroidota; class Bacteroidia; order Cytophagales; family Cyclobacteriaceae; genus Cyclobacterium. Next base: position 45,606 of record NZ_JAUOPC010000006.1, read on the forward strand.
CCTAAGGGCGATTATCACCAATGGGTTTACGATGAAGGCATAGCGGATAAACTTCCACGCCAGGTTCCTACTACTCACAGTTTTGAAAAAGAGATCTGTGGGCAAAAGGTTAAAATTGGCGTGGGTATCCATGACTCTTCTTCAGCACTTGCTTCTTATTTGATTAAAATTAAAGAGCCATTCCTATTAATTTCGACAGGTACTTGGAGCATTTCACTAAACCCTTTTCCCCAAAGAGACCTGACTTTCTCTGAATTGAAAAATGACTGTTTGAATTTCTTGTCCATTCATGGAAAGACGGTCAAGGCCAGTCGTTTCTTCCTTGGCTATGAACTGGATCATCAGCTCAAGAAAATGGACAAAACCTTTGGAAAAGAGCCCAAGTATTATAAAAATATCGTGCCTAATGAAAAATTGGTTAACCAACTATTAAGTGGAGAGGTTTCCGGGACTTTTTATCCTGATGCCATAGCAAGAACTCCTTTGGTGGCTGAAATCTTCCCTGAAAATAACTGGGACATCTCTTCCTTTTCAGATTATGAAGAAGCCTTTCACCATTTGATCTTTGGTTTGGTAAAAATGCAAGTGGCCTCATTGATGCTCGCTAAAGGTGCAACAGCTATAAAAAAAGTGTATATTGATGGTGGTTTTGTTCATAACAAGGTCTTTATCCGTTTTTTAAATGCGCTTTTAGAAGGTTATGAACTCGAATTTTCAGACTTCCCTTTAGGCTCAGCTTATGGGGCGGCCTTAATGCTAAACGCTTTTAAATAATTAAAACATTTAAGCTCAATGAAGCAGTTTATTCTAGTACTAAGTTTCTTTTTTATCATGGGAGCCATATCAGCCCAAAATCAATCCATCATAATGGACATTTATCCGGGAGAAATACCCTTTCAGAAAGTTTCTCAGGTAAAAGAGGTGAGCGAGGTTGATGGAATTACCCGAATTAGCAATGTGCAAGTCCCCCAAATTCAAGTATTTTTACCAGCCAAAAGTTCTGCTACAGGACAAGCAGTAATCATTTGTCCCGGGGGAGGATATGGTATTTTAGCTTATGATTGGGAAGGAACAGACATTGCCAAATGGCTCAACAGTCATGGCATTGCCGGCATTGTGCTAAAATACCGCTTACCTTCAGCTGTAACTCAAACAAGTCCTCACTTGGTCCCCATGTCGGATGGCCAACAAGCCATTAGGCTGGTAAGACATCATGCCGAAGAGTGGAATATTGATCCTGATAAAATTGGTATTATGGGTTTTTCTGCCGGTGGTCATTTGGCCTCCACTTTGGGCACTCATTTTGATTCAGGAAACCCCGGCGCCGATGACCCCATACTGCATCAATCAAGCCGTCCTGATTTTATGATCCTTGGCTACCCTGTTGTTTCTTTCAATAAAACCTTTACACATATAGGCTCAAGAAACAATTTACTCGGTGAAAACCCGGAAGCGAAATGGGTCAGTTATTTCAGCAATGAAGAACAAATAAGAGCAGACACACCACCAACCTTTATCTTCCACTCCCAAGACGATACCGGAGTCCCGGTCAAACATAGTTTGATGTTTTATCAAGGATTGGTAGAAAAGAACATCCCTGCAGAGATGCACTTGTACCCATTAGGTAAACATGGTTATGCCCTCTCCATCAATAAAGAAGGCACCTAAAAAGACTGGCCAAACAGTTGCATTAACTGGTTGCAACACTTAGAATGAAAGCTAATTTACAGCAGCTGAAAATAAGCCCTAATGGCAGGTTCTTAACCCATCAGGATGGGAGTCCTTTTTTCTGGTTGGGTGACACTGCGTGGGAATTGCTTCACAGGTTGTCACTGGAAGAAACCAGATTTTACTTTCAAAACCGTCTTGATAAAGGGTTTACCATTATTCAAACGGTTATCTTGGCAGAGCTGGATGGGCTCAACAGCCCCAATGCCAATGGACATTTGCCTTTGAATGAATTAGATCCCTGCCAACTCAATGAGGATTATTTCAAGCATGTAGAAGAGGTGGTTGCCTTGGCAAAGGAAATGGGGCTATACCTTGCCTTGCTACCTACCTGGGGAGACAAATACAATAAAAAATGGGGAACCGGCCCCGAAATTTTCACTCCTAAGAATGCCGAAACTTTCGGTGAATTACTGGCCAAGCGCTTTGCCAAGTACCCGCACTTGGTATGGGTTTTAGGTGGAGACAGGGCCCCGGAAGACCAAGAAGATGAGGAAATTATTGAGCAGATGGCTTTGGGCATTAGGGCAATTGATAAAACAAGTCTAATCACCTACCATCCCGGAGGAGGAACCATTGCAAGTGATCTTTTTCCCAACGCATCATGGTTGCAAATCGACATGTTTCAATCCAGGCATCAAAAAAAATTCCGAGAATACCGATTTGTAAACAAGGCCAGAAGCAGAAAACCTATCCGACCTATAATCAATGGAGAGCCCGGTTATGAGAACATTCCCAACTTACTAAATAAATGGCATTTTCAGCGTTTGAATGCCGCTGATGTTAGGCTATCTGCCTATTGGAGCATGCTGTCCGGCGCGGCCGGTTATACCTATGGATGCAATGAAGTTTGGCAAATGCATTCAGAAAATGCCAGCCCGCTATTTGGCGCTCAAATGTCTTGGGACAAAGCCCTGGACTTACCCGGAGCCTCACAAATAGGTTTGTTGCCAAAGCTTTTTGCCAAGCTACCCTGGCAGGAAATGCTGGTTTCAACAAAAGTTTTGGCAGGCTTAAAGTGGCCTTTCCATCAACAGAAATTAGCCTTAACGACAGTCGATCAAGGCTGTATCCTTATTTACCAACCTCGAGGAAGCAAGATAAAAACACGAATAAAAAAGGACATTTTGAATATGGCTGAAGCTTATTGGATCAACCCCCAAGACGGAAAAGTTGAAGCCCTCAAAGGGAGGCTTTCAAACACTTTTCAGACACCGAATAGGTTACAAGATTGGTTGCTATTGATCCTATCAGGCAGCTACCAGGAACAGTGGAAATCTCAAAGAACTGATACTTAAACAGTTGTTAAATTTTTGTGGATAAAATTGTGGATAAAGCAACAAAATGCTGTTTTCTCTTCATTTTTATTCAAAATAGCTCATTCTCCCATTACTGTAAGCACCAAGTTTCTCTTTCCCCCATAATTGCGATACTCTCCAAGGTAAATGCCTTGCCAAGTCCCCATATTCAATCTACCACGGGTAACAGGAACTTGCACTGAACAACCAAAAATACTTGATTTAAGGTGTGCAGGCATATCATCAGGGCCTTCCATGGTATGTATAAAATGGGGGTAATCCTCAGGAATCAAGTAATTGCTAAAGGTTTCGAAATCTACTCTTACAGTAGGATCAGCGTTTTCATTGATTGTTAAACCTGCAGAAGTATGTTTTATCCAAACTTGAAGCAGCCCCCGATCAATTTTATTTAATTCAGGAAAGTTATCCACAATATGTCTGGTAATGAGGTGAAAACCTCTTTTGTAAGCGGGCAATTGAATTTCTTTTTGAAAAGTTTTCATTGATTTTTTTACCGATTTGATTCCTACTCAAATATAAAAAATTTAAGAATTGCAGTTTATTAATTATATTTAAGATTAATCCTTTTAGAACTTAAATTTAATAAAATGCAGAAGCTAAGCTTTTCAATTTTAATCTTGTTATTCACCGTGGTGAGTTTTTCAACCAATGCCCAACAGATGACAGAAGTCCTTAGCCTTAAGGATGCTCAAGCAATTGCTGATGCTGCAGAAGCTAAAGCCAAAGCAAACGATTGGAATGTAGTCATAGCCATCGTAGATGCCGGCGGACATTTGGTAGTCCTCAGAAGAATGGATGGAACCCAAAGTGGAAGTATTGACGTGGCCTTAGAAAAAAGTGAAACGGCGGTTAAGTTCAAAAGGTCCACTAAAGAATTTGAAGACATGGTCAAGGAAGGGCGGTTGAATATTCTTAGTCTACCAGGAGTGCTGGCCATGGAAGGCGGGCTTCCTATTATTTCCGGAGACCAGGTTATCGGAGCCATTGGTGTGAGCGGCGCTGCCCCACCTGAAGATGGAATTATTGCTGAAGCCGGAGTTGCAGCTTTCAAATAATCTTCTCTTTTCTGAATTGGGAATAATTCTGATGGACCTTTACAAATGATGACAAAAGCAAAAAATTTACCCTCTAAACTCCCCTATGTAGGCACAACCATTTTTACGGTTATGTCCAAATTGGCGACAGATGAGGGGGCCTACAATTTATCCCAAGGCTTTCCAAGCTTTGATTGTTCTCCAAAGCTAAGTGAATTGGTTTGTCACTATTTAAAAAATGGATACAACCAATATGCTCCCATGTCCGGGGCACCCGTTTTCAGGGAAAGCATTGCCGAAAAAACCGCCGATGTCTATGGAACAGCCTACGATCCTGAGACAGAAGTGACCGTCACCTCGGGAGCAACAGAAGCCATTTTCTGTGCAGTTACTGCAGTAGTCTATCCCGGAGATGAGGTGATTGTATTGGAACCGGCCTATGACAGCTACGTGCCGGCCATAGACCTTAATGGTGGCGTTCCGGTTTTCGTCACATTAGATGCCCCTGATTTTAAAATAGATTGGGAAAAGGTTAAAGCCAAAATCAGCCCCAAAACCAAAGCCATTCTTATCAACACTCCCCACAACCCTGTGGGAACGGTTTTCAGTAAAGAAGACCTTGATAGCTTGGCGGATATTATTCGTGACAAAGACATTTATATCATAAGTGATGAGGTATACGAACATATTGTTTTTGATGGGGAAGTTCACCATTCCATGATGACTCATCCGGAATTAAAAGAAAGGTCCTTTATTTGTAATTCTGTGGGTAAAACCTACCATGTTACAGGCTGGAAAATTGGTTATTGCCTAGCGCCTGCTGCCCTAAGCAAGGAGTTTAGGCGTATCCACCAATACATTACTTTCTGCACAGTGTCTCCCATGCAGTATGCGCTTGCAGATTTCTTAAAATTGCCTGAACATTATGAAGCCCTTTCTGATTTCTACCAACGGAAGAGAGATCGTTTCAATGAAGCTTTACAGGCATCGAGATTTACCTTTAAACCTTCTAAAGGAAGTTTCTTTCAAATCGTCTCTTACGAAAAAATCACTGACGAATACGATTATGATTTGGCCATAAGGCTTACCAAAGAGATCAAGGTGGCATCTGTACCAGTATCCGTTTTTTATAAGGATAAAAAAGATGATAAATTATTACGGTTTTGTTTTGCAAAGGACGATGACATCCTAGACAAAGCCGCTGAATTGTTATGTAAATTATAAATTGTTTCCAAGGAATGCTTGAATTAGGTTTTGTAAGTGCCATCCTGGCTGAAAAAAGTTTTGAAGAAGTCATTGACTTTGCTGCCAATGAAAAATTTTCATGTGTAGAAATCATGTGTTGGCCGAAAGGCAAAGCAGAAAGGCGCTACGCCGGAGTTACGCATATTGATGTGGCCAACCTTGATGAAAAAACGGTAGCACATATCAAAGACTACCAAAATAAAAAGAACGTCTATGTATCGGGACTGGGCTTTTATCCTAACCCGATGGATCCGGATGAAAAAGTAGCAGAGAACGCACTTTCTCATATTATGGCAGTAATTGATGGGGCCGAGAAATTAGGAATACCCGTAGTCAATACCTTCATTGGAAGAAACCCTGCCCTAAATATTGCGGACAATTTGAGCCTATTTGAAGAGCGGTTTCCTCAAATCATTAAACATGCATCAGCCAAAGGCATTAAAATAGGGATAGAAAATTGCCCCATGTTTTTTACGGATGATGAATGGCCCGGAGGAAAAAACCTAGCCATTTCTCCTGCCATCTGGGACAAAATGTTTCATATAATTCCTGATGCAAATTTTGGGTTGAATTACGATCCCTCTCATTTGGTTTGGATGCAAATGGACCCAGTACAGCCCATCTATGATTACAAGGAAAGGCTGCACCACATTCACCTTAAAGATGTAAAGGTCTACCAAGAAAAGCTAAACAGAGTTGGCATTCTAGCCAATCCGTTGGAGTATCATTCTCCCAAAATACCCGGGTTGGGAGATGTGCCTTGGGGACGGTTTTTTGCGGCCCTTACTGATGTAGGGTACAGGGGCCCCTGCTGCATTGAAGTGGAGGATAAAGCCTACGAAAAATCAGAAGCCGATGTAAATATGGCCATATTAACCGCTAGAAATTACCTGCGGCAGTACATTCCATTTAGAGCTTCCTAAGTTTTGAAGATGCCGTATTGTTGTTTGACAATACGGCATCTTTTTACCGAAAGATGAAGATGAGACTTTTCAAATTCAACCTTTAATTTACAATACACAAAGACTGCTTTAGCCTATTAAATGGTCAAAATATTCGGATTGGCTTTATCAATGGTTTCTTCTTTCCAATCTTTTTCATCCTCTTCCAGTGCCTCTTTTTTATCATCCTGGTCGTTTTCAGGTTTTAATTTGAGTTTGATATAAATTGGAAAATGATCTGAGGATATGGAGGGAAGCCGTTTTATCTCCCTCAACAGAAAATCTTCGGTATGAAAAATATGATCCAGTGGCCATCTGAACGGAAAGTATTTGGCATTATAAGTATTGAAAAAGCCCCTACCTTTTCTAGGATCCAAAAGTCCGCTGATTTTTTGAAACAAGCGGGTGGTCCTTGACCAAGCCACATCATTCAGGTCACCAAAAACCAAAGTGGGCAGCCCCGGATCCTTTACATTTTCTCCTACAATTAGAAGTTCTGCATCACGTGAAAGTGAAGTATCACTCTCGGTAGGACTAGGTGGCTCAGGGTGTATACAATGGATTTGAATGGCTTTACCTGAAGGTAAAATTACACTGGAGTGAATGGAAGGGATATCATCTTCTACCAAATAATGCACTTTGGTATTTTCCAATTCTAGATTTGAGTACAGATGCATACCATAAAGATTATCCAAGGGAATCTTAACCTGATATTTATAATCTTTTTCTATAACTTGCAATTGATCTTCCCACCATTTGTCCGACTCAAGGGTCAAAACCAAGTTCGGTTTCTCCTTTTTCACTAAGTTGATCAACTTTTCTACATGCCTATTGGGTGTCAGCACATTACTTACCAGGATTCCAATTTCATTTTCGGGAGAGGCCTTTTTATCTTTTTTCACTTCTTTTTTAGCCATCAGGGTATAAGGAAAAATCTTTCTTGCCTGATAGAACCATGAAAAAACCACCAACAAAAAACCTGTAATATTTAGTGCCTCAAAGGATAGATAAGGAAATACATACAGCGCTACAGCCAAAGTAGCCATAATCAATAATTGAATGCGGGGAAAATCAAATACACGTATCCACCAATTGCTTAGCTTTAGCTTTGAAGCGAGGACAGCAAAAACACAGATGATACTTAATATGATTTTTAAAATATTTAAAACCAGTTCCATTTAGAAAGGAGGTTAAATTCAATACCCTAGAGGTATTTTAGTTTTAGGAAATATCTACAATATATACGAAAGCGGGAAAATTATTAATAATTTTAAGCATCTATTTAACAAACAATTTACCTCATGTCTTTCTTAAAATCGTTTTTTCGCCGAGAATTTGAAGCCAAAGGCTTGGACATGACCAATGAACCTTTTATTCAGGCACTTGAAATTGCCCTTTATACCAGCAAATCATTATTTTTGACCGGAAAGGCAGGCACCGGTAAAACCACCTTTTTACATACCCTAAGAAAATTCAATACAACCAAAAGTATGGTGGTTGTGGCTCCTACAGGAGTGGCAGCTATCAATGCAAAAGGGAAAACCATCCATAGCTTTTTTAAAATTGACCCTAGACAGATATTCCTACCGGGAGACCATAGGCTGTCCCCCAAAGGTTCCAAGCAGAATATCTTCGACACTTTCAAATATACCAAGAGTCGCTTGTCCGTTATTCGCAACCTGGATATTCTTGTTATTGATGAAATCTCCATGGTACGTGTAGAGATTCTGGATATCTTGGATCAGATCCTGCGGGTGTTTAGAAAAAAACAACATTTGCCTTTTGGAGGGGTGCAGCTTGTCTTAATAGGTGACCCCTTTCAGTTGCCCCCGGTGGTAAAAGACAAAGATTGGTCTCTACTGTCTGGCCAATATGAAAACCGTTTTTTCTTTAGCTCTTTTGGTTTCAGGGAACTGATGCCTTTTCACATTGAGCTTCAAAAAATATACCGTCAAAAAGATGCCACGTTTAAAAACCTTTTGAATAGAATCAGAGAAAGCCGACACAGCTATGAAGACATCAATTTTCTGAATCAGCGGGCAAATGATTACCATTTTGATCTCTTGGACCAAGGTTATATTATTCTGGGTACCCATAATCACAATATCCTCCAGATCAACAAAAGGAAACTTGAGCTTATAGAAAGCGAAGAGCGCGTATACAAAGCCAGCATTGAAGATGATTTCCCTCCAAACATGGCCCCATTTGAACCATTAGACATCAGACTAAAGGTGGGTGCCCAGGTGATTTTTATGCGCAACAATGCAGAAAAAAACTACTATAACGGCATGATTGGTAAAGTAGTGGAAATGCATGATAACAAAATACTCGTGGAGGCGAACAATGGCACTTTCTATGAAGTGGAAAGAGAAGTTTGGGAAAATGTAGATTACCAATACAATGAAGTGGAGCGAAGAGTAGATGCCAAAGTTATAGGGAGGTTTACCCAGTTTCCGTTAAAACTTGCTTGGGCTATAACAGTGCATAAAAGCCAAGGGCTTACCTTTGAAAAATGCATAGTAGATATTGATCGCTCGTTTGAAGCGGGTCAGGTATACGTTGCGCTTAGCCGCTGTACAGATTTGGAGGGCTTGGTTCTCAAAAAGCCTATCGGGATGCAAAGTGTCTTGGTAAGTTCAGATAGCTTGAATTTCAGCCTCCAACGTCAGGAAGAAGAACAAATTGAAGAGGACCTAAGGGTTCAAAGAGCTTTTGCCTCACTGCCATATGCTTTAGATGCCTATCGAAAAGGGGATTTTAACAAAGCTAAGGCCATTTTTGATGAAGTTCAAAGCATTCATGATGTTACTAGCTATGCAAAATTCAATCAATTCTTACAACTAAAGCCCTGGTTAGACCATAAAAATAAACACAGATAAATGAATTTTAAATAACTTTTTTAGCTTTTTATCAAATTATTTTCTCTATTTTTCTTGCCTTTTAATTTCAAATGCATAAATTTGTATTTTAACAGCAATTAAATTCTTGTCAACATTTAATATTTTTAAGAATGGAGGGGATTTTGAGAGGAGAAAATCAGGACAAAAACTATTTTAACAGCGTAGTTTTATCCATCGTATTGTTTTTAGTCATTTCAGGACAAAGTTATGGTCAATTGGCATGTACCAATACAGAACCCATAACGCTAACAAAGCCATGGCAAAATGGCTGGCAAAATGGTTATCCGACCGGTGTATGGAATGCCTATGTTTACCAATTAACCACGGACTACAACCCAAATGGAGCCAATGCGGGCCATAATGAGCCGTCTGAGTTTAAAAAGAAATATCCAGATAATAGTGGTGTAGGCGGTCAGTATAAGGGTATGTTATTAAGGGATGGAAACGACTTCCTTCCTGTTTCAGGGTTAAATTTCGATACTTACTTTAGTGATCCCAACCCCGGTAATGGCTATTCCTCAGATACATTGTTTTTTCAAACTGGAATTGACCCTTCTACTCCCGGGGGATGTGACACGCAATTACACCTATTTGGTGTGCATATGCGCGGCAGGTATATTCCTGATGCCAATGGTATCTACCGCATTAGCATAGGGAGTGATGACGGCTCTCATTTCAGTATGTTTTCCGACATCGATAACGCTAGTTCAAGTGGAGCTGTTGATGTCAATGGCAATGATTTGATTCACGACAACTGGGCAAAAGATGAAGCTGATACTTTGAAATTTGATGGGGTTGATAACTTCATTTATGAAGACAATATCAGGAACTATTATATTGAAATGGAAGACACTCAGGAATGGTTCATGACATTGAACTATTATGAAGAAGAAGGTGCCAATAGATTTTCCTTTAATATAGAACTGTATTTTGGCCCGGGTGAAATAAAAATGGGTGCTGATGCCTCAGGTTCCGTTACTTTTTGTGGAATAAATCCAGACCCAACCATTATCAGCTCTTTAGGACCTGCGGTATTTGAAGATGGGGAAGTATCAGAGTACTTTTGGCAGTATGCCACCACCAATGATGAATCCACAGTATGGACCACTATCCCGGGTGCTACAGATAAAGATTATGACATCCCGGCCTATAATGATGACAGCTGGACCGGCGCAAGGTATTACAGAAGAGGTGCAACCAATACCATTGTGGATGATGAAGGGGCAAGTACAGCTGTAGATGTATTTTCCAATGTTTTGGAAGTAATCATGAATCCAATTCCAGATTTAGATCGTACTGAATTTGGCGACAATGAATGGATCGGTCATACTTATGACGCTCCAAGAAATTTCGCCACATCAAACTATTCCGGAAGGGTTTTTGAGGACGCTGTGTTTCATCAAAGCTTTCCTTCTGGTGTAGGTTGTACCAGCCAATCTTCAAACTTCACCGTTCAATACAGAATGCGTTTGGATGTATCTCCCGGAACCTACGAGTTTTCTGTCAATGGTGATGATGGTTACAGGCTAAAAATAGATGGGGCAACCGTGATTGACGAATGGAGCAAAGAAGGAGGAAGAAAAAGTATAGCCGACACCCACGAATTGGAAGTTTTAGAAGAAGGGGTTATCGAATTGATTTTGGATTACTATGAAATCGGTGGTGATCAATCCATTACCTTTGACTATGTGGAAACCTTATTAGTTCTGCCACTTGAGTGGGGAGATTTTCTTGGACAATCTTGCGGTGAGAAAAATTGCCTGAACTGGAGCACCTTACAAGAAAAAAACACAAGTCATTTCATTATGGAAAAATCCCAAAATGGTTTTTCTTGGGAAGTATTTGGAGAAACTCTTGAAGCGCAAGGCAATAGTAACCAAGAGGTCTTTTATGATTATGCAGACAATTCTGTTACAAACGATGTCACCTATTATAGAATCAAGCAGGTGGATTTGGACGATACTTTCAGTTATTCAGACGTGATCAGGGTAGAAAACAATTCAAATAGAGAGACGCTTATGCCATTTCCTAACCCTACCACCGATTTGTTATTCCTAGATTCTAAAGAGGGTATATTAAGTGTAGAGCTAACCAGCCAAGACCAGAGGATAAGGGCGCAACCCCAACTCGAAAAAATTAGTGACAAAAGGTATCAAATAGATATGCGACAGTTCCCTAGCAACCATTATTTGGTAACCATTCTAACTGAGAACTCAAAGAAAACGTACAAAATCATGAAACGATAAGGGCAAAAATAAATAAGAGGTTTAAAATTGCCTCTCAGTGCAAATAGCCCTATACATACTAAGCCGACATTCCAACAAAGGATGTCGGCTTTTAATTTTTTAATAACATTTTATCATTTGTAGGGTTGGGTTGGTATCTTTGCACATTATGGGTACAACTACTGTCAATACAAACACTTCACTCGAGAATCTGGATCCTAAATCTTTTATAATTATAAAGAATGCAAGGGTCAACAATCTCAAAAACCTAAGCATAGCCATTCCCAGAAATAAACTGATTATCATAACCGGTTTATCAGGTTCTGGAAAGTCATCTCTGGCATTTGACACGCTATTTGCTGAGGGCCAAAGAATGTATGTGGAGAGCCTTAGCTCTTATGCCAGACAGTTTTTGGGGAGGATGGAAAAACCTGAAGTGGAGTACATCAAAGGAGTATCTCCTGCCATCGCCATCCAACAGGGCGTAAACACCAAAAACCCAAGATCTACGGTTGGCACTACTACAGAAATTTACGATTACCTCAAACTATTATTTAGTAGAATAGGGCGAACCATCTCTCCCATAAGCGGGGAAGAAGTAAAACATCATACCGTAACTGATGTGGTCTCCTATATCCACAGTTTTGATGAAGGGGCCAAGGTAATGATCAGCTGTCCGCTACATTTTAGTCCCGAGAGAGCCAAAGAGAAAGAGCTGGAGATTTTGTTACAAAAAGGCTTTACCAGGGTGCTTATTGACGGTCAGGTATCCTTTGTAGAAGATTTACTTGAATTGGAGAAATTACCTGAAGGGGACTTTGAGATACTCGTAGACAGGGTAACCGTTATGAAAGACGATGAGGGCAACCAGTTTAGGATCGCAGACAGTGTGCAAACCGCCTTTTTTGAAGGATTGGGAGAATGCAAGATTGTTATTCCGGATATTGCCTCTAGGTCCTTTAGTGATAAATTTGAACTGGATGGTATGCATTTTGAAATACCAACCGTCAACTTTTTCAGCTTCAATAATCCATATGGCGCATGTAGAACTTGTGAGGGATTTGGATCTGTTTTGGGAATTGATCCTGATTTAGTCATTCCTGATAAGTCCATTTCTATTTTTGAAGGAGCGATTGCTCCATGGCGTGGGGAGACCACCAAAAAATGGTTGCAACCTTTATTGAAAGATGGGATAAAGTTTGATTTCCCCATCCACAGGCCTTATGAGGACCTGGAGGAAAAGGATAAAGCTTTATTATGGACTGGAAATAAATATTTTAAAGGCCTAAATGACTTTTTTGCATTCTTGGGAAGCAAACTTCATAAAATTCAATACCGGGTTATGCTTTCCAGGTTTAGAGGGAGAACAGTTTGTCCGGACTGTAAAGGAACCAGAATTAGAAAGGATGCTTCTTATGTAAAGATTGCTGGGAAATCCATCACAGATTTGGTTTTACTTCCCATCGATAAGGCCCTACCTTTCTTTGCGTCTTTAGCCCTTACAGAGACAGAAAGAAATGTATCTCAAAGATTACTCAAAGAAATCATTAACAGGCTGGAATACCTTGATCAGGTAGGTCTGGGCTATTTAACCCTCAATAGATTAACTTCTTCTCTATCAGGAGGTGAGTTTCAACGGATTAAATTGGCAACCTCCTTAGGCAGCGCCCTAGTGGGTTCCATGTATATTTTAGATGAGCCAAGTATAGGTTTACATCCAAGAGATACAGAGCGTTTGATTACTGTATTAAAAGCCTTAAGAGATTTGGGCAATACGGTGATAGTGGTGGAACATGAAGAGAAAATTATCCTTACTGCTGATCAAGTCATCGACATAGGCCCGGATGCAGGGGTACATGGCGGAGAATTGGTTTTCCAAGGAAACTTAAAGGAATTGATGGAAGCGGGCAATACGCATACGTCTCGGTACCTAAGTGGAGAAGAGTCCATCAATGTCAAGTTGCACAACCGAAAATGGAACGAATACATTTTAATTCAAGGAGCCAAGGAGAATAACCTGAAAAATATCACTGTAAAAATACCCTTAGGAGTATTGACTGTAGTGACAGGTGTGAGTGGCTCAGGCAAATCTACCCTTGTAAAAAAAGTATTGTATCCTGCCTTAGGTAAAATACTTGGTAGTGTCAATGAAGAGTCTGGGAAATTTGATAAAATTGACGGGGATTACAGGAATGTAAACCGGATTGAGTTTGTAGACCAAAACCCAATCGGGAAATCCTCTAGGTCAAACCCTGTTACTTATGTCAAGGCTTATGACGGGATCAGGGCCCTGTATGCAGAACTTCCCATTTCCAAGCAAAGAGGTTATAAACCTGCATTTTTTAGCTTTAATGTAGATGGTGGCAGGTGTGAAGCATGTCAAGGAGAAGGAACACAGAAGATAGAGATGCAGTTTATGGCAGACATTTACCTTACCTGCGAATCTTGTAAAGGAAAGCGCTTTAAAAATGAAATCTTGGATGCCAAATACAAAGGCAAAGATATTTCCGAAGTCCTAAACTTAACCATAGATGAAGCCATGGACTTTTTCAGTGAGAAGCAGGGCATTATTCAAAAATTAAGGCCTTTGCAGGAAGTTGGCTTGGGTTATATTGGTCTTGGCCAATCCAGCAACACCTTGAGTGGCGGCGAAGCCCAGCGAGTTAAACTCGCTTCTTTCTTAGGTAAAAATGACACAAAAAATAAGGAGAAAATATTATTTATCTTCGATGAACCTACTACAGGGCTTCATTTTCATGACATCAAAAAATTGCTGTTTTCCATTAATTCCCTAATAGACCAAGGACATACCGTACTAATAATTGAACACAATACAGAGGTAATTATGGCTGCAGATTGGGTCATCGATTTGGGGCCTGAAGGAGGAGAAAAAGGTGGCAATGTAATTTTCGAAGGTGTACCGGAAGATTTAATGAAGAAAGAAAATAATTATACCGGAAAATACCTCATGGAGCTCAATAAGGCATAATAATACAAATATATATAGGAATAAATTTATTTTTTTATAGATAAAAAGTGATTTAAATGAATTTTATATATAGTTTTGTGCTATATATAAAATTTGGTCTTCTTTTAAATACCATCTTTAAGAAGCCTAAATCAAATATTTTAAAACTACCTAATTCCTATTGCCATGTTATTCAATTCAATTGAATTTCTAATTTTTCTACCGATTGTATTTTTCATTTATTGGTTTGTCTTCCAGAAGAATTTAAGGCTTCAAAACCTATGGGTATTGCTTGCCAGCTATGTTTTTTATGGCTGGTGGGATTATCGTTTTTTGTCACTGATTTTCTTCAGTTCGCTGGTTGATTTTTTAATTGGGAATCAACTGAGCAAAAGCCAAAATGTTAATCAAAGAAAATTCCTTTTATTTATTAGTTTGGCTGTCAATCTAGGGTTTTTAGGCTTTTTCAAATACTATAATTTTTTCGCAGATAGTTTTGCAGATGCTTTTACTCTATTCGGCAATTCTATGGATCCTTCAAGGCTAAATATTATTTTACCGGTAGGCATCAGTTTTTACACTTTCCAAACGATGAGCTACACCATTGATGTGTACCGCAAAAAGATGGCTCCTGTTTCAGAACCTGTTGCATTTTTTGCTTATGTCAGTTTTTTCCCCCAACTCGTAGCAGGGCCGATTGAACGGGCAACAAATCTATTGCCACAATTTTTCAAGAACAGAAGTTTCGATTACACCAAAGCTTGCGATGGCTTAAGGCAAATACTCTGGGGCTTATTCAAAAAGATCGTAATTGCAGACAATTGTGCGATCTATGTAAATGATATTTTCAATGATTACCAATCCTATTCAGGTTTCACTTTATTTTTGGGTGGGATACTGTTTGCCTTTCAGATTTACGGCGATTTTTCCGGTTACTCAGATATAGCGATTGGCACATCTCGGCTATTCGGATTTGAATTAAAAAAGAATTTTGCTTTCCCGTACTTCTCAAGGGACATTGCCGAATTTTGGCGTAGGTGGCACATTTCTCTTTCCACTTGGTTTAGAGATTACCTATACATTCCTTTAGGCGGCAGCAGAGGAGGCCATGCAATTAGGAATATATTCATAATATTTATTGTCAGTGGTTTTTGGCATGGAGCCAATTGGACATTTCTTTTTTGGGGGGCTTTAAATGCTGCATTCTATCTTCCATTACTGTTGACAAAAAAGAACAGAGTGCATACTTCCGACACAGTAGCAGCGGGCAAATACCTACCAAGTATTAGAGAAACATTTCAAATGGGTATCACTTTTTTTCTGACCGTCATTGCTTGGATATTTTTCAGAGCAGACAGCCTTTACATGGCATTTGACTATATATCAATCATCTTTTCACCAAAATTCTTTGTCTTACCCATCCAAGATTTTTGGAGCATGAATACCGGTAATCACCTGATATATCTATTCTTTTTATTAATAGGCTTCATTCTTGTAGAATGGCTCCAACGAGAAAAGAATCATGGACTCGAGCTAAATCCCCAAAAATTACCTAAAACGGTAAGGTGGGCATTTTACTACGTGATAATCATATTTTGCTTCATTATGAATGGTGTTCAACAAGAATTCATTTACTTTCAATTTTAAGCAACATGAAAAGATTTATAAAAAATAGCCTCTATTTTGTAATTCCTTTTGTGCTATATAGCTGTTTAATTGCCTTAATTGATCCTTTCAATTATTTAAATGGCTTTGGAATTATCAGTGAAGAGGAGAAAAAAGCCATTGCTTTGGACATTGAGCCACACCTATATAAAATGATTGATTTTAAAAACGACCCCAAGAAAAACTGGGTATTAGGTGACTCAAGAAGCAATGGGCTTTACAATGCCATGGACAGTTCGGCTTGGTCCAATTTGGCCTATGGTGGGGCAAGTTTAAAAGAAGTCATTCAATCATTTTGGTGGGCCAGAGAAATCGAAAAGCCTGACACAGTTTTAATAGGAATCAACCTAAACTTATATAATAAATACAATCGTCGCTTTTGGGTAGAAGAGACCATAAACAGAAAAAGCAATTATTTCACCTATGCCTTTAATAAGTATACTTTCAATGCAGCCTATGCTATAATGACTGACAATCATCAAGGTGAGGACGAGAGTCATTCTCAAGTTGAATTACCGGGAGCCAAAGAACAATTTTGGAAGAAAAAATTGAAAGGGACTGACAAGTTTTATAAAAACATTACTTATCCGGACGAATACCATAAGCAATTGACAGAAATTGCAGACCATTGTAAAACAGAGGGCATTAAGCTGATTTTTTGGATCCCACCTCTACACAAAGACTACCATGAAGTATTAACAAAGTATGAATTGGAGGAGTTTGAAGCCAAATTTAAAGATGATTTGTTCACCTTAGGTGATGTATTTGATTTCAATTATGCTTCTCATTTAACAGTTGATGAAAATAACTTTAGAGACCCCGTACATTTTAATGCACAGGTTGCCAGACTAATTGAGAAAGAAATAAGGAGTTATTCCCCCCACCATTCCACGCTTTATAAAAAGAAATGGTTGGATTAACTTGAAAATTTAAGCCACTGGGCAATCCCTATCGATTTTTTGGTGAAATAGAATAAATGGATAAACCTTCTCTATAACCTGAAATACGTTATAGACCTTCTATTACGAATCCTATTGCATAACCGGGTGTAAACCCTCGGAAAAGAGTATTAATGAGTCCAAAATACTTATAAAAACCAAACCATTTTGCCTATAAAAGCAAGTAGGAACTGCCATTATTTATTGTGAATACATATACCGCCCATCCTTTTTTTGGAAGGAAAATACTGTCTCAATGCCTGAAATTTTCAATATTTAAAAAATTAAGGTAATTTAAGCATTCAATTAATTTTTATGATAAATTGAAGTACAATACAAGTAGTTAACTTAACGAATACCTAAGCCTAATCCATGTTAAAATTATTAAAAAGAACTTTATTTTTGGGTTCTATTTCTTCAGTCTTGTTTCTGGCAAGCGCATATCAATCTATTGAGAACTTTGAACCCTATTCACAAGAAATTCCAGGAACAGGAATCTCCTTTGATATGGTACCTATCCCTGAAGGGAGCTTCAAGATGGGTAGCAGTGATGGTGCATCAGATGAAGCCCCTATACACGAGGTAAAAATAGATCCGTTTTGGATGGCTTCTCATGAGACCACTTGGGATCTTTACGAATTATTTTTAGACAAGAGCTTTGAGGCTTCCACAAGTGAAGGTCCCTTGGCACCAGAAATTGATGGTTTAACAAGACCTTCCATTCCCTATTTGGACATGACTTTCGGAATGGGTAAAGAGCACAAACCGGCGATAGCCATGACTCAATATGGGGCCATTCAGTTCTGCAGGTGGTTGTACCTCAAAACAGGAGTATTTTTCCGTCTACCTACAGAGGCAGAATGGGAATATGCCGCACGTGCAGGCACCAACACCAAATACTTTTTTGGAGATGACGCGTCTCAATTGGGTGAATTTGCCTGGTATAAAGACAACAGCGAAGGTACCACACATGAAATTGGGCAGAAAAAACCAAATCCTTGGGGCTTGTATGACATCTTAGGAAATGTCAATGAGTGGACCATGGATCATTATGAAGCCAATGCCTATTCCAAACGTGGTGCAAAAGCAGATAATCCAACCACCTTGTCTGAAGAACTTTACCCTAAAGTAATAAGAGGTGGAAGCTATGATGACAGCCCGGAGGAAATGACCAGCAGCAAGCGGGCAGCAAGTACTCCTGAATGGAAAAGAATAGACCCACAAATTCCCAAAAGCCAGTGGTGGTTTCCCGAAGCCCCTTTCTTAGGAATGAGGATTATCAGACCTCTGACACCACCTAGCAAAGAATATATTGAAAAATACTATGGCACCGAGCCAATGGAAGATTACTAATATAAACTCAATAAATAATGAAAGAAAATAATAGTAATGAAAGAAGGAGTTTTATCAAAACTTCTGCTTTAATAACCGGAGGAGCAATGCTAAGCCCTTTCACTTTACCAGGCGCTTATGCCGCCGGAGATGATGCAATAAAAATTGCAGTTATTGGATGTGGTGGTAGAGGTACAGGAGCAGTTTTTCAGGCATTTGAAACTGGACAAAACATCAAACTTGTGGCGATGGCTGATGCCTTCAGGGATCGTTTGGATCAAAGTCATGAGCGTATTCTAAAAAAATATGGCAAGGATAAAGTAGTTGTCCCGGAAGAGAAGAAATTTGTAGGCTTTGATGGTTACAAACAGGCAATGAAAGATGCGGATGTTGTAATCATTGCAACTCCTCCGGGCTTTAGACCTGATCATTTTGAAGAGGCTGTGCGTCTTGAAAAACAAATTTTTATGGAAAAACCTGTGGCTACTGATGCTGTGGGCATCCGTAGGATATTAGCAGCTGCTAAAACTGCCAAAGCCAAAAAATTAAATGTGGTAGTTGGGCTTCAAAGACATTATCAAGACAATTATATCCAAACCATTGACAGAATTCACAATGGCCAAATCGGTGATATCATTGGTGGCCAAGTATTCTGGAATGACGGTGGTGTGTGGGTAAGAGAACGTCAGCCGGGACAGACAGAAATGGAATACCAAATGAGAAACTGGTACTATTTCAATTGGCTATGTGGAGATCACATCACAGAACAGCATGTGCATAACCTTGATGTCGCCAACTGGGTGAAAAATAGCTACCCAATTAAAGCCGAAGGAACCGGAGGAAGAACCGTAAGAAGAGGCAAAGAAAATGGGGAAATTTTTGACCACCATGTGGTGCTTTTTACCTATGAAGATGGTACCGTTATCCATAGTGAATGTCGTCATTTCCCTGGCGCTCACAACCGAGTTGACGAAAGCTTCCAAGGAACAAAAGGTAAGGCCTATATGAATGCAGGACATGTTGGTAAACTAACGGATTTAAAAGGAAATAGCCTTTATGACCATGATGGTGCAGGCAATGCCAACCCATACCAAGTGGAGCATGACAAGTTATTTGATGCGGTAGTGAAAGGAGAATACAAATTTGCTGATGCTGAAAATGCTGCAAAAAGTACAATGACCTCCATCTTGGGACGTTATGCCACTTACTCCGGCAAACCTGTTACCTGGGAAGAAGGCATCAACTCTAACATAAACCTAAAACCTGAAACGCTGGCTTGGGATGCAATGCCTAAAGTAGTTCCAAACGAAGATGGATTTTATCCTCATGCTATTCCAGGTCAAACCAAAGTAATATAAGCCATGGAAAGAAGAAAATTCATTCGAAACGTATCCTTAGGAACAGCCGCAGCAGGAATGGTGGGTGTAGGCACTAACCAAAAGGCTCAAGCTGCTTCTATAAAGGCAGACGCCACATTTAATTTAGACTATGCCCCTCACTTTGGAATGTTTAAAAATCTGGCAGGAGATGACCTGCTAGACCAAATAACCTATATGCATGAGCGAGGCTTTAGAAGCCTTGAAGACAATGGCATGATGAAAAGAACGCCTGCCATGCAGGAAAAAATTGGCAATCATCTGGCAAAATTGGGCATGACCATGGGAGTCTTTGTCTTGGATAAGGGTGGAAATGGTGCCAATACACTGGCTGCAGGTAAGCAGGAACATGTAGATGTTTTTCTTGAAGGCTGTAAAAAGGCCGTAGAAGTAGCCAAAAGAGTCAATGCAAAATGGACAACAGTGGTTCCTGGAAATTACCAAAGGAATTTACCCCTAGACATCCAAAACGCCAATGTCATAGAAGCGCTTAGAAAAGGTGCTGAAATCCTAGAACCTCATGGCTTAACGATGGTGCTTGAGCCTCTAAGTGACAATCCTGACCTCTACCTAAGGTACTCCCCACAAACTTATCTTGTGTGTAAAGGAGTAGATAGTCCTAGCTGTAAGATCTTATATGATATTTACCATCAGCAAAAAAACGAAGGACATCTGATTACCTTAATGGAAATGTGTTGGGATGAAATTGCCTATATCCAAATAGGAGATAATCCGGGCAGAAAAGAGCCCGGTACCGGAGAAATCAATTTCGAAAATGTCTTCAAATACATTTACGAGAAAGGATACAAAGGTGTTTGTGGTATGGAACACGGGAATTTTGGCTCAGGAAAAGAGGGCGAAGAAGCTGTAATCCAAGCCTACAGAAAAGCAGACAGCTTTCTATAAGCCTTATAAATTGAATGGAAAAAGGGCAGGTATTGATTATACCTGCCCTTTTTTATTTTATCATAAAGTATTGGGTTACTAGGCCAAATACCCTTTACGTTTCAATATTGTTTCTACAAATTTAACCTCATTCTGGGTATTGAAAATCTTGAAAGGGAGATGAATAAACTGTGCTTTCGACAATACAAGAATATAAGCATCATCTTTAATTTGAGCATCTTTTACCATTTCCCATTTGATTGGCATTCCTTGTTTGCTATTGATTTTCATCAGGATCTGCCGACTATCAATTTCATAAGAAAGCTTTTCAAACATGACCTTGTTCTGCTCCATTTGTGTAACGCCCGCAAATTGTATTACCCAAAATAGCCAATACAAAACATAGGCCAAGATAGCCATACTTATCCACCACCAAGAAGGGATCCAAAAGTAGCCACAAGCGATGGCAATAGCGATCAAAACTACCCACCATTGCTCCTTTAAAATATTCATCAACCCTTGTTTGATATAGGTCCCTGTTTCCAGTTTATATTTCTTTGTCTTTACGATCATTTTAAAATATTCATTTTGCTGGGCAAATATCTTACCTTATCTATTAGATAGCAAGTTTATTGGGTATCCCTTTTCACTTTTTTACACTTTTTCGATTCAATTCTATTGGTCTAAGTAGCCATGCACTTACTTTTATCAATTTCTATTCAAAGAGTAGAATATTAGATAGGCAATGCCAATGCAAAATTCAATAATGATTTATGTGATTCCATGTAAACCCCTACCCTACACATAATATCAAAATCACCCAACTCAGGAACTATTGTCTTGGGCATTCTAAAGAAACAAAAGCCTTGACCACCACTTTCTACAAATATAGCGATCCATTGCTCCAATAAATCTTGAATCAATCAACTGGATGGCATGTTGATATATTCAAATTATTATTGTAACTTAAACATCAAACGTTCAATATGATGAATAGCCTGGTGATAGATTTGATTTTATGTGGCATAGCCTACGTAGTATTGATTTACTTCGTGGCCACGCTTACTAAGTCAAAAATTCAACGAAACAGGAAAAATAATGATGATGATGGGGATGGAGGTGTAGAAACCAACACGCCACCTGTTATTGATTTACCCCCGGGCATCATTTGGCCTTCCGATGAGAAGGATAAAACACCGGTTCATTATTAATTTATTTGCACTTATTACAAGTCCCTTGAATTAGGAGACTCATTTCTTTGGGATTGTACCCCTTAGGCAAGGAGATTTTAGGCAAGGAAATATCTTCCAAACAACTCGTATTCCCACATTTTTCACACTTGAAATGGACATGCTCATGGTCATGATGTGCTTCATCCGTGCCATGGTTGCACAAGGCATATTTTGCCGCACCGGTATAGTCCAAGACCTTGTGTACAAGGTCGTTTTCTAAAAAGGTTTTTAGCGTTCTATAAATGGTAACCCTATCAAAATTATCCTTTAACGCCTCTTCGAGATCAGCGTGAGACAAAGCAATCTTTCTAACTAGAAATGTATTGAGCACCTCTCTTCTACAGCTCGTTACCCTTAGTTTATTGTCTTTTAATATTTCAGCCGTTTTATTAGCCATAAGATTTATTTTGGTAGCTGCTAATATCCAACTGTTATTAGTATTTTCCAACTAATTCATGGGAAGAAAGCGCTTTATACCTTTCTTCCCATGATCTCAATTTATAATAGCAATACGATTTATTTCATTTTTTTCCAGCCTTTAAACACAAGTACACCACCTGCAATCGCTATCACAGAAGCTATTATAGCAGGCAATACTTCTCCATAAATCCAGAAACCTACACCAAATAAGGCTGCATAAACCATAATTGAAGCGATTAACATCAAACCAATCTCCATAGGCAACTGACCAAATTCTTCCTTTACATCAGGGTATTTGGCCAATAGTTTTTTCCAGCCATGGGATGCAGGCCTAACCTTCTTGTAGAAGGCAAGCAATACTTCATCATCCTCAGGTTTGGTCAGTAAGGTAACTGCCACCCAAGTAATGGTGGTAATGGAAACACCCAATAGTAATTTAAGGTAGGCCATATCTTCCGGAATCGGATAAAAGCCCAATTTATTATGAATGGATTCAAAATAGATGGCTACAATAAAGGAAACAATCATCGCAGAAATCTCAGTATAGGCATTGATCCTCCACCAAAACCACCTAAGAATAAATATCAATCCTGTACCTGCTCCAATTTGTAGCAAGATATTAAAGGCTTCTAAGGCATTGGAAAGCACCGTTGCCAATAGTGCAGCAAGTACCATTAAACCTACCGTTGAAATTCTACCTACTGCTACCAATTCTTTATCTGTAGCATCCGGCTTAACAAACCTGGAATAAAAATCATTTACAACATAAGAAGAACCCCAATTAAGATGGGTAGAAAGTGTAGACATTACAGCTGCAATAAGCGAAGCAAGAACAATTCCTATAAGTCCTTTTGGAAGGAAGGTAAGCATGGCAGAATAAGCCAAATCATCTCCCAATTTACTTTCTTCAATATTAGGGAAGGCTGCTTGCATGTCACTCAACTGAGGAAATAAAATAAGCGAAGCCAATGCAATAATTATCCAAGGCCATGGACGAATGGCATAATGGGTAACATTAAATAACAATGTGGCACCAATGGCATTCTTTTCATCTTTGGCAGACAACATCCTTTGCGCGATGTATCCTCCACCTCCCGGCTCAGCTCCAGGGTACCATGTGGCCCACCACTGAATAGCCAAAGGCATAATGAATAGAGGGATAAGTAAATTCCAATCGCTAAAATCAGGTATGATATTCAACTTATCTGATACATTCGGGTGGGTAAGCAAAGCATCCAAGCTTCCGATTTCCGGTAAGCTTACAATATATATAGCTGCGCCAAAGGCTCCGGCCATGGCAATGAAAAATTGAAAAAAGTCTGTAAGCAATACCCCTTTCAAACCTCCCAATGAACTATAAAATACCGTTACAACTGATACAATTAGAAGAGTCTCCCATGAACTAAGACCAAGCATAACCCCAAAGATCTTAATAGCTGCCAAAGAAACTGTGGCCATGATTACAACATTGAAAAAGACACCCAAGTACAAGGCTCGGAATGCCCTTAAAAATGCAGCACCTTTCCCACCATACCTCAATTCATAAAATTCCAGATCGGTGGTTACCTCCGACCGTCTCCAAAGTTTGGCATAGACAAATACTGTTAACATCCCAGTCAACAAGAAAGCCCACCAAACCCAGTTGCCGGAAACGCCATTTTTTCTTACAATATCTGTTACTAAGTTTGGCGTATCTGCAGAAAAAGTGGTGGCAACCATACTGACACCCAAAAGCCACCATGGCATGTTTCTTCCAGAAAGGAAGAATTCTTTAGCGTTCTTACCTGCTGTTTTAGAGGCAAATACCCCTATTAACATGGAGATAACAAAAAATGAAATAATTATTGCCCAATCAAGGATTGAAATATTCATGGTGACTTATTTATGGTATGTTTTTTCTACAAATGATGATGAAGTAATAATTTATATCTCCCAAGTAAGAAGAAAATTTTTCTAAATAAATAAAACTTTTTCAATTATTTTAATTAATTCCTTTAAATATTTGTGGAACTAAGCCGGAACACACATTTAAAGTGTTTGCATTGCCTTCAAAAGTAAATATAAACTCTTTCAATAACATATATTTAAAAGTATCGTAAATTTACTATTTGAAAATGCCAAAAGTGTCAAAATAATTAACCTTATAGGTTTTTTGAATTACAACTATGAAAGAAACAATATTAGATGCCTTAAAATCTGCTTACGCATTAGACGAAGGCCAAATGGTAGCCAATAGATTCGGTTCGGGTCACATTCATAAGACTTATAAAGTGGATGGGCCCAACAAATCCTATATATTACAAGAATTTAACGACACAGTTTTTAAGTACCCTGAGCGAATCTCAAATAATCTCGGATATCTCTTGGACAACTTTGACCCCGCTAAGCTCCCTTTTGTTTTGCCCTTACCTATTCCTAACCGCAAAGGCGAACTATTCACAACATTAGACGGTGGACAATACCGTCTTTTCCCCTTCGTTACCGGACTAACCAGAGATGACATTGAAGAAAAAGAACAAGCTGAAATTGCTGCGGAAGCTTTTGCTTACTTTGTCAAAATATTTTCAAAAACAGACCCCGGCAAACTCCAAGATACCATACAAGATTTCCATAACCTGGAATGGAGGTATGAACAATTTGATCAAGCCTTAAAAAATCCTGCCATTAAAATCGACAAGGAAACAGAGGAGATGATCGCCTATTATGAGACCCAAAAGGAGTTATTGAAGCAGTTTAGAATTTACCGTGATCAGCTACCACTTAGGGCTACGCATAATGACACCAAAATCAATAACCTGATCTTTAGTGAAGACCTAAAGAAGGTCAATGCTGTAATCGACCTGGACACCATCATGGCCGGCTTTGTATTTTATGATTTTGGGGATCTTGCCCGAACAGTGGCTTGTACCAGAGATGAGTCCTCCTTAGATTGGGGAAACATTCATATTGACATGGTTAAATATGAAGGCTTATTGGAAGGCTTTTATACCATATTGGCAGGACAGATCACTGAAAAAGAAATGGAATCAATTCCTTTTGGTGCAGAAATGATGACCCTTATCATGGGACTGCGCTTTTTAACGGATCATTTGATGGGCAATGTGTATTATCAAATAGAATATAAAGAACAAAATCTTCACCGGTCCAAAAACCAAGCGGAGTTGTTAACTGCATTTATCGGAAAAAGGCCGGAAATCAAAGCCCTTGAATCCCGACTGAAAGAAAAGTATCTGTGAAATATTAATTAGTTAGATTTGTCCGGATTCTTTGATACTAAAATCGAATACCTGAAAGGTGTTGGCCCTCAAAAAGCCGCATTAATCAATAAGGAGTTGGATATTTTCACCTTTGGTGAAATGTTACAACATTATCCCTTCAGGTATGAAGACCGGACAAAATATTATAAAATAGCGGACATCCTATCAGACCTTCAGCAAGTGCAGCTTGTGGGAACCGTTTCCTCTTTAGAAATCATCGGTGATGGTAGAAAAAAGAGGCTAGTGGCCCACTTTAGAGATGAGACCGGAGTCATAGAGTTAACTTGGTTTAAAGGCATTCAGTGGGTAAGTAAAAGACTGGTCAAAGGGGTTCCTATGGTAGTATTCGGGAAACCACAGCAATATGGTAGAAAAATCAGCATTGCACATCCTGAAATCGAACCCCTTACCAATAAGCAAGAAAAAGAGGCAAGCTTCCAGCCGGTTTATCCCACCACTGAGAAATTAAGAAGCAGGTACCTGGACAGTAAAGGTATTTCCAAAATCATGGAAACCTTATTGCCATTGGTTCTGCCTAAGGTTCCTGAAACCCTTCCACTTTCACTTTGCCAAACCTTGCGTTTGGAAAGAAAGCCGGTAGCACTCAAGGAAATTCACTTTCCCTCGGGCCAGCAAGCATTAAAAAAAGCCCTTTACCGTTTGAAGTTTGAGGAGTTTTTTTTCTTGCAACTTCGCTTATTGAAAATGAACTTGGCGAGAACCGAGAAATTCAGAGGAAAGGTTTTGGACAAAACAGGCTTGCTCACCGAGTTTTACAAAGAATTCCTTCCCTTTGACCTTACCAACGCGCAGAAAAGAGTGATTAAGGAAATTTACAGCAACCTGAAATCCGGCCTTCAAATGAATCGTCTGGTCCAGGGGGATGTAGGCTCAGGAAAAACCATTGTCGCTTTTATCTGCCTATTAGTGGCTGTAGATTCAGGATACCAAACCTGCCTGATGGCCCCAACAGAAATCTTGGCCACCCAGCACTATGAAGGCTTAAAAGATTTTTCGGAACAAATGGGCTTGAAGATTGCCTTACTTACCGGATCTACTAGTAAGAAAAAAAGGGCAATCATTCATGAAGCTTTAAAATCGGGTGAGTTGAACCTATTGGTTGGTACCCATGCGCTTTTGGAGGATGTGGTGGTCTTTCAGCAATTAGGCCTTGCCATTATTGATGAGCAACATCGATTTGGTGTGGCCCAAAGAGCGAAATTATGGGGTAAAAACAGTGATTTCTATCCCCATGTACTGGTAATGACTGCTACGCCTATCCCCAGAACTCTGGCCATGACGGTGTATGGAGATCTGGACATTTCTGTGATTGATGAATTGCCGGCAGGCAGAAAGGCCATACAGACTGTTCACAGATATGACAAAGACCGGCTCAAAGTTTTTGGATTCTTGAAAAAAGAAATCGCCAAAGGTCGACAGGTATATATCGTATATCCTTTGATTGAAGATTCTGAAAAAAGTGACCTAAAAAGCCTGATGGATGGCTATGAAAGTATTTGTAGGGCTTTCCCTGAACTGCCTGTTGGTATATTACATGGCAATATGAAACCTGCTGATAAGGAGTTTGAGATGAATCGATTTGTCAAAAACGAAACTAAGATAATGGTGGCAACCACGGTAATCGAAGTGGGGGTAAACGTACCAAACGCTTCCGTTATGGTGATCGAAAATGCCGAAAGGTTTGGTTTGTCCCAGCTCCATCAATTGCGAGGCAGGGTAGGAAGAGGCTCAGACCAATCCTATTGTATATTAATGAGTAAATATGAACTAAGCAAAGACAGTAGGGTAAGGTTGGACACGATGGTAAGAACCAATGATGGATTTGAGATTGCTGATGTAGACCTTAGGCTCCGTGGCCCGGGGGATTTGGCCGGCACTCAACAGTCGGGAATTACGGATTTAAAAATTGCTGACATTGGCAAAGACAGCGAAATTTTGGTCCAAGCCAGGGCTTCAGCACAATCAATTCTGGAGAAAGACCCTCACCTTAAGGAGTTAGAAAATAAACCCATCGCTGATCAATTGTCTAGACTTAGAAAGAACGAAATGAATTGGAGCAGGATTTCCTGAACTATTTGTGTAAAAAAGCCAAATTTCGAAGAGAAGCCATTAAATTGGTATGTTTTTCGTTACAGATTACTTAAAACAAGACAATTATGTGGAACAAGATAATTTTTCGAAGTATCGTAGTGATAATACCACTGTGGTACTCATGCGTACCGCAAAAGAAATACAACGAAGTAAACATAAGGAATGCAGAAATGATGCGTTCTTTAAGAGCGACAGAAAACAAGCTGGACAGCACCAATAATAGCCTTGAAGCCTTTATTAAAAAAGCAGATAAGCTAGGTGAAGAATTAGAGGCATCCAATAGAAAAAATGAAGCATTGGAGGCCAAACTTGAAAGGGCCATTGCAACTTCTTCTTCTGTGCAGCAAGAGCTTACTGCAAAGGAGCAAAGGATGATGGAACAACAGGAAAGGCTAGATCTGCTGCAAAACCTGCTGGATGAACAAAGAGCTGTTATGGAAGGCCTAAAAACAACCATTGACAAAGCCTTGGTTCAATACCGGTCTGATGAACTTCAAGTCTATGAACAAGATGGAAAACTGTATGTCTCCTTGCAGGACAAGTTATTGTTTCCTTCAGGGAGTGCCACAGTAAATAAAGATGGAAAAGAAGCTTTGAGTAAATTAGCAGCAGTGATAAACAACAGTCCGGACATTCAAATATTGGTGGAAGGGCACACTGACAATGTTCCAATCAGGGGCAGGTTTAAAGACAATTGGGCATTGAGTACAGCCAGGGCAACGGCCATTGTTCGTGTTTTAACCAATGCCTATGATGTACAGCCAGAACGAGTAACAGCAGCCGGAAGGAGTTTCTATTACCCCAAAGCATCCAATGAAACTCCTGAAGGAAGAGCAAAAAACCGGAGGACAGAAATTATTCTTACCCCTCAATTAAACGAATTATTTCAATTGCTGAGGTAAGCCAAATAATATGTCATTTAGTTATTATATCATTTATAAACCTTTTGGTGTTTTGAGTCAATTTAGCGGTGATGGAAACACACTAGGCTTACTTGGAGATTTTCCTTCTGACGTTTACCCTGTAGGTAGGTTAGATAAAGACAGCGAAGGTTTACTCATATTAACCAATGACAAACGACTCAATCATTTATTGCTTGATCCTACTTATTTACATGAAAGAACCTATTGGGTACAGGTAGAAGGGGAAATCACAGACAAGGCCGTGCAAGACTTGGAACAAGGGGTAATCATAACTGTGAATAAAAGACCCCATAAAACCTTAAAAGCCAAAGCAAAACCAATTCAAGATATTGAACAGCTGTTACCGGAAAGGGACCCACCTATTCGTTACAGAAAAAATGTTCCTGACTCTTGGGTAGCAATAAGTCTTAAAGAAGGGAAAAATAGACAGGTAAGAAAAATGACTGCTGCTGTAGGCTTTCCCACCCTCCGCCTAGTCAGGTGGTCAGTAGAAAATTTAACGATCGAAGGTTTTGAGGTAGGAGAAGTTAGGTCTTTTGACCAAGAATCCATTTATTCTTCTTTAGGAATTTCAGGAAAACCACATTCCGGCGAGCCCTATAAAAGTACCAACAGTAGAAAAATGAAAAAGAAGAAAAGGTTCTAAATTGTGATAAAGAATGTTTTATTCTAATTTAGGCTTCTTATAGGCAAAATATCAATAGAAATTTCAAATATCCATTATGCATCAGGAAAAGATTCAGGAAGTTATAAATGAAGTAAAAAAGATTGTAGTTGGTCAGGAAAAGATGGTCAACAGACTCTTAATTGGCTTGTTTACCAATGGACACATTTTATTAGAGGGGGTTCCGGGCCTTGCCAAAACCCTGACAGTTAACACCCTTTCGAAGGTGCTTCATCTGGATTTTAAGCGCATTCAATTTACCCCCGATCTGTTACCTGCTGACTTGATAGGTACCATGATCTACAACCAATTGAATGCAAATTTTGAAGTTAAAAAAGGGCCGATATTTTCCAATATTATCTTAGCGGATGAGATCAACAGGTCTCCTGCGAAGGTGCAATCCGCTTTGCTCGAAGCGATGCAGGAAAAACAAGTTACCATTGGTGAAAATACCTTTTCCCTTGACAAACCCTTTTTGGTTTTGGCCACCCAAAACCCTGTAGACCAGGAGGGGACTTACCCATTACCTGAAGCCCAGGTAGATAGGTTTATGATGAAGGTGAATATAGAATACCCTTCCAAAGCTGATGAATTGGAAGTCATGCGGAGAATGACCAATTCAAAATTCACTTCTGAGGTAAGTCCTATTTTAAACAAAGAAGAAATTTTCGATATAAGAAATGCCATCAATGAAGTGCAAATTGCAGAGGCATTAGAGAATTACATCATTGAGATTGTATTTTCCACCAGATTCCCTGAAAAATACGGCATGCATGAGGAGGCGAAGTACATTCAATTTGGTGCATCTCCAAGAGCATCCATTAACCTCAACCTTGCAGCCAAGGCCAATGCTTTTATGCAGGGAAGGGATTATGTGTTGCCTGAAGACATCAAGGAGGTAGCAGAAGATGTACTCAATCACAGGATAATCCTAAATTATGAAGCAGAAGCTGACAATGTAAGCACCCGTGATTTGATTAATAAAATTCTTGATAAAATACCTTTGAACAAATCGGCTACATTACAGTAACATAATTTTGCCGGAGGAAGTAGGGATTTGAATGAATAAAAACAAGCTATATTGGTTGTTACAAATTTTTGGTTGGCTGAGCTTTGCTTTGGTCAACCTGTTTTTTGTATCCATGGCTCGCGGTATTACCCCCATTCAGATTGGTGCCTATTTTTCTTTGGCCATTGTCTATTTTGTCTCCACACATTTTTTTAGGTATCAAATTAAACACAATAGTTGGCTTGAATTCCCTACCACTAAGCTAATTAGCCACGTATTGACAGCTGTATTGATTTTGAGCTTGGTGAATACCCTTTCACAAATCCTAATCAATTGGATTTTTGGCACCTTACATTACCCTCAAGATTTTCGACCTTTGGTATTGATGGTCAATCTGTTTACCAGCTTTCTTTATTATTCCCTGTGGTCCTTGTTATATTTTCTATTCTATTTTCTAGACAACTACAACTCCAGTCTTCAATACCAGGCCAGAATCAATGAAATTAAATTGATACACTTACGCAATCAACTAAATCCTCATTTTATATTTAATGCACTGAATAGTGTCCGTGCATTGGTAGATGAAGACCCAATTAAAGCCAAATCTGCCATTACCCAACTGTCCAATATTTTAAGGTATTCCTTAGTGGTGGACAAGCACAAAACCATTCCCTTATCTGAAGAAATGAAGACGGTGAAAGACTACTTGAACCTTGAATCCATTCGTTTTGAGGAGCGGTTAAAAGTAATTTACGATGTAGAACCCAAGACCAATCAATACCGTATTCCACCTATGATGCTTCAGACAATTGTTGAGAATGCCATCAAACATGGCATTTCAAATTTGATGAAAGGGGGAATTATAGAAGTCAAATGTACAGTAGGGCTGTTAGATGATTTATACATTTGGGTAAGAAACAGTGGGCAATTAAAACCTTCCGGAACACCCAAGAAAAAGGGAGAGGGGCACGGTATTGCCAACACCATTCAACGGTTAAAACTTATTTTTGGAAACAAGGCCTCTTTCAAGATTTTCAATTATGGAAATGAATTTGTGGTTACAGAAATAAAAATACCAAAACAAAAAGGTTAAATTTAGGTTAAAATATAAATAGTATGCGCGTATTAGTAGTAGATGATGAAAGATTGGCTAGAAAAGAGCTTATCAGCTTACTTAGTCAAAATGACAATATTGAGATTCTAGGGGAGGCACCAAATGTGGACGAGGCCAAAGAAAAAATAGAATCCCTACAACCTGATGTGGTGTTCTTGGATATTCAAATGCCTGAAAAAACAGGTTTTGACCTACTTGAGGAGTTGGACTATGTCCCTTTGGTGGTATTTATTACCGCTTATGATGAATTTGCCTTACAGGCTTTTCAAGTTAATGCCTTGGATTATTTACTGAAGCCAATTGAGCCGGATAGATTAACAGAAACGCTTAAAAAACTCGAGAAAAAGCTTGAGGAATTAAAAAAAGAAGAGGCTTTGGAGGTTGATTTGCCTAAGGACAAACTTTCCTTAAACGATCAGGTTTTTGTTAAAGATGGCGACAAATGTTGGTTTGTAAAATTGGCAAATGTAAGGTTGTTTGAATCTGATGGTAATTATATCAAAGTATATTTTGAGAAAAATAAACCAATGATTCACAAGTCATTGAATGCATTGGATGAGCGATTGGATGAAAAGTCTTTCTTTAGAGCTAGCAGAAAACATATCATAAACTTAAGTTGGGTAGAAAGTATCGAACCTTGGTTTAACGGTGGGCTGGTAGTGACATTAAAGGGAGGAGAACGGATTGAAGTAAGTAGAAGGCAGGCCGCTAGATTTAAAGACCTGATGAGTTTATAACCATTTTAAGAAAAAATAATGAAATCAAATGGTCAGTTAATTGGTTGTTCTGTGCATTTATTTGTATTTTATTTGTAAATTTCGTTGAAGTGTTAATTTTTAGATTTTTCAATTAAAACAGTATAGAAATGAAAGAAGAACGGATACTGATCGTTGAGGACGATATAAATATTTC
Source organism: Cyclobacterium sp. 1_MG-2023 (assembly GCF_030546805.1). Lineage (GTDB taxonomy): Bacteria > Bacteroidota > Bacteroidia > Cytophagales > Cyclobacteriaceae > Cyclobacterium. The sequence goes on from NZ_JAUOPC010000006.1 coordinate 77,805, forward strand.
CGAAAATATTGAAGAAATATTGCAACTTTTAGGTTATGTAAATATTGATATTGCCAATTCTGCAAACCAAGCCATCAAAGTAGTAAAAAAATACCGCCCGGACATGGTATTTATGGATATCAAGTTGAAAGGTGACAAAGATGGTATTGAATTGGGAGAAATAATACAGCAGATGGTGGATGCACCTATTGTATATGTAACCTCTTATAGTGATCCAGCCATAATAGAAAGGGCAAAAAGAACACATCCAGCCGGGTTTATCGTGAAGCCTTTTAATAGCAACGATATCCATGCTATGGTTGAAATTGTACTTTATAATCAGAGAACAAGACCTGCTTTATCCGAAAGTGCTTCTTCAAAAATAGCAGAAAGCCCTTATCTGGTAGTGGATGCGGTCTATATAAAAGCTGACAATAGCTTTGAAAGAGTAGATTATAGCGACATCTATTATGTGGAAGCCAATGGCAATATGGTGACGATATTCTCTAAAAACAGAAATTTTACCATTAGGAAATCAATGAAGGACATGGAAGAAAAACTTCCATCAAATTTATTCTTGAGGGTGCAAAAATCCTACATCGTCCAGTTGGCCCAAATAGAAAGTTTCAACACCAAAGAAATTAACCTTAAAACGGGAGATGTTGTTCAAGTGGGAAGGCAGTATTACAACAGCTTCCTGGCCAAACTCAACACCATTACTGAAAGTTAATTAAAACATTAGACATGGAATATGCAATAGTAAACCTATTGCATATTCCTAATTAAAGCAGGTCATTGGCTAAATTGGCCAATTCAGACCTTTCCCCTTTTTCAAGTTTGATGTGTGCATACAATGGATGTTTTCTCACCCTATCAATAAGGTAAGACAAGCCATTGCTTTGGCTATCCAGATAAGGCGTATCAATCTGGAAAACATCACCGGTAAAAATTATTTTTGTATTCTCTCCCGCCCTAGTAATGATGGTTTTCACCTCATGAGGCGTTAAATTTTGGGCTTCATCCACAATAAAAAAAATATTGGACAAACTGCGCCCCCGAATATAAGCAAGTGGCTGAATGACCAATTTTTCTTGATTGATCATGTCATTGATCCTTTGGTATTCTTTGTCGCTTTCTTGGTATTGGTTTTGGATAAACTTTAAATTGTCCCATAGTGGCTCCATATAGGGGTTTAACTTGGACTTGATATCCCCGGGCAAATAACCAATGTCTTTATTGCTCAAAGGCACAATTGGTCGAGCTAAAAATATTTGCTTATAATTTTTGCGCTGCTCCAAAGCACCGGCAAGTGCCAGCAAGGTTTTACCTGTACCTGCCACTCCTTGTATGGTCATCAGCTTTATATTGGGATCCAATATGGCATTCAAAGCAAATGCCTGCTCGGCATTCTTGGGACTTATATTGTAAGCTTTTGTCTTTGAAATTTTTGAGAAATCATTTTGCTCCGCATGATAAAATGCCAAGATGGAAGCATTGCTTTCCAAGCCCTTCAAAATGTAAAAAGTATTGTTTTCCGGTAGGTTTTTTTTCCTTTTCCCAAAAACTTTTGCTCCCGCAAGGTTACCTTTTTCGTACAGGTCATCAATTATTTCATTGTCTAAATTGTCAATAATCCCCTTGCCGGTATTTTCTATTTCACTTATATTTTTAATCTTGCCTGTTTCATAATCCTCTGCCGCAATGTCCAAAGACTTGGCCTTCAACCTTAAGTTGATGTCCTTACTCACCAAGATTACTTTTCTATTCGTTTCCGTTTGCTTAAGGCTTAATGCCGCATTTAGAATCTTATGGTCATTCTTTTCCTCTCCAAAGATCTCATTGGCATTGAGCTTATTTTCCGGGTTCATCATGATTTTAAAGGAACCCTTGTTCTTTCCATTCAAAGGTGTCCAATTTTGAATCATCTGATCTTCGGAAATTTTGTCTAGAAGCCGGATAAATTCCCTGCATTCAAAATTCTTGGTATCATTCCCTTTTTTAAACTGATCCAGTTCCTCCAATACAGTAATTGGAATGACTATATCGTGTTCTTCAAAGTTCATAATGGAATGGTGATCATATAAAATGACCGATGTATCAAGTACAAAAATTTTCGAGGTACTACTTGTTGCCTTTTTTGCCATAAAGCCTATTTGAAAGTAAAAGTCTCTTAATAATAATTATTTTAATTCACAATGCTTAAAAAAACAGCCGCTAAAATTAACTCATATTTAATACTTAAAGCCATTCAATTTCATAATCCCCTAATAAACTGCCGGTTAAGCCCTTGTTTATTTTCGTTAAAAATAAATTATTAATGTCTCACAAATTAAGAAGCGTTATTGATCAATTTTCAGTAGAAAATACTTGGCAAGAAAAAGTTAAAAATGCAGTTTCAATTTTGCTTCAATTAAATTTCCGGAAATCAAAATACTTCTTTTTAATAATTTATTTGAAATATACTGGTTTCATAAGCCTACATTTTTTTTCTTTGAAAACAGAAGAATAAATCACTATGAAAGATCCCAAGACTTTAACAGCGGTAGCCGATTTTCACCAGACTTTTAAGCATCCAATTTTGCCTTCACCGGTTATCCCTGATAAATCCCGTTGCAAACTTCGGGTTTCATTAATCGCAGAAGAATTGAAGGAATTGGAAGAAGCCATTGCCAATGATGACTTGGTAGAAGTAGCCGATGCACTATGTGATATCCAGTATGTTTTATCCGGGGCAGTGTTGGAGTTTGGCTTGGCAGATCAATTCAAAAGCCTTTTTGACGAGGTTCAAAGGTCCAATATGAGCAAGGCCTGTAAAAATGAAGAGGAGGCAATAGCCACAGTTGCACATTACCAAAGTAAAGGCACCGACTGCTATTATGTTAAATCCGATGAGGTATTTTTGGTCTATCGCAAGGAAGACAACAAAACACTAAAGTCCATTAACTACTCCCCTGCTGATTTAAAAACAATTTTAAAAAACACCTAATCATTTACTTTTCTAAAAATGGACCTTCGTGGATTAGTTTGGTGGAGAATATCAATACTTAAATCCAGGCATCATTATTTACTCTAAATATTAATCGTACGAAACCCATTTACCTAGCCTATCTTCTAAATTCAAGACAAATTATTTTTTATCTCTAAATTCCGTCGGAGAAATCCCTTCTTGGTTTTTAAAGAACCTGCTGAAAGATTGAATGTCCTGAAAACCCAACTCATACCCTATCTCTGAAATGTCCTTTTCCGTGTAATACAACATCCTACGTGCTTCAAGAACAATTCTTTCCTGAATGACTTGCAAGGGTGTTTTTTCACATAACTTTTTGAAGGTGTTTGAGATAGTTTTAGGGGCTTTAAACAGCAATTCTGAATATTCAGCTACAGAATGTTTTTCCCTGAAATGCATTTCCACCAAAAAATTAAATTCCCTAAACAAATCATTTTGTTTGGGCGTAGGACTTTCATTAAATTGCTGTCTTTTAAAGATACGAGTACATAGAATAAGTATCCTTTTAAGCATCATCTGAAGCATCTCTAGTTGAAGGTCATCCTTCATTTCAAATTCCAGCACGGCCATTTTCCAAGCCGTTTCCAGTATTTCCAGTTCCTTATCGGCTGCCTTTATAATGGGTGGAGTGGCCGCTCCATAATACAAGACTCCCTTACAACTGACCTCACTGTCGTGATCCAAAATGCAATAAAACTGTCGGTTGAACCTTAATAAATTGATGGCATTGATTTTCTCATATTCCAACTTATTGAGCTGAGACAAGCTTAGCAATTGGTTTTTATTGAAAGTATAAGGAATCCCATCTATCAGCAGTTTGTTATTGTCAGAGGTAAACCAGATCAATTTCAAAACTTCCGGTTGACTTTCTAACAGGTGTTTACAGTTAGTAGAGTCAATGGATTGAATTTCAAAATATTCGTTTTGCTTGCCTGTATATATCATCTTTGGTAAATAACCCTATTTTGTACTTTACAAGTCCTTTACTGGTCGAAGTTTGAGCGATAGCGGTAACTTCGTCCCATCATGTCAAAAGTTTTCAACTTGAGTGGGTTTAAACATCTAGATTTTCACTAAATTATAATAGTTTAAAACCGCATTGCTAAAGTTAATTTCAAAAATCTAGACATGATAGTTTTATTGGCAGAAAAAATGTATTCCATGATTCCCTTGAACTTTATTTTGTAAGTTTTGCTACAGTAAACCGGATTGATGTATTTACGAGAAAGATATATTTTGAAATCATCGTAGATTCTCTGATTTTTTGTAGTAAGAATAAAGGTCTTGAATTGTATGCATGGTGCATAATGCCTAGCCACTTGCACCTTATCATTAGTTCTGAAAATGATAACTTATCAGATATTATGAGGGACTAGAAGCGGCATACTTCCAAAGCTTTGTTAAAAAAGAAAGCAGGAAAGAGTGGATGCTTTGGATGTTTGGCAGGGCAGGTAAAAGAAATGCCAACAATAAAAAAATTCAATTCTGGCAACAAAGTAACCACCCTATAGAACTTTTTAATGCAAAAATGCTGACGCAGCGATTGGATTACCTTCATCAAAATCCTGTAAAAGCAGGACTCGTAACAACACCTGAACATTATCAGTATAGTAGTGCCATTGACTATGCAGGAGGAAAGGGACTTATACCTATTATTTTTGCAACCTAAGTCTAGGTTTGAAAGTTGAAAACTTTCGTCATTTAAGGTCTAAGTTACGCTCCGCTAAACTTAGACCAGACGGGAAAATAACCCTATCCTTTACTATTTCTACTGGTCGAAGTTATGATTTGCTAAAATTTAGACCAGTAGAGTACAGATTAAACCATAAATTTATTGGGATTTTTACGGTTAGGTCTAAAACTTACGATCTCAATATGATCTTCTTTGATCCGGTAATATATGCTCGTCTGTTTACTAAAGACACATTTTCTTAAACCTTTCCTTTTATTAGATTCACGGTACATCTCAGGAGATCCTGATAACTGATCCAGTCTTTTTTCAAGGAGGAAATATATTTCCTTTGCCTTCTTCTGTCCGAAGTTTTGAAGAACATAATCAAGCAATTCCATTTCTTCTTGCCTGGCACGGAGAGAATAGCGGATTGATAATTTCAAATCTAAAAATTAAACCGTTTTTTGATTTCATCACGAACAGCTTCTTGAGACACAAACTGGCCTTTATCAAGTTGGGCCAAACCTTCATCGATAGCCGCGCGGTCATCCGTACTTAACTCTTCCCAAAAATCCACTTCATCATCAATTTTTAAAAGCGATTTGACCGCATTCAAAACATGCTCATCATTACTATTGATGATTTCCGATATGATCTTGTATTTTACCGCAATATCCATTGGAGTATTTTTTATTATCTCTTAAAGTTAACGATTTTTAAATTTAGTTTATTGCTGTTATCACAGTAGATCAAGAATATACAGCAAATTTGAAACGAATCAGGATTCCACACTGGTCAAAATTTAAGCGATAGCAGCAACTTAGTCCCATCATGTCGCAAGTTTTTACCTTGAGTGGGTCTAAACATCTAGATTTTTACTAAAATAATAATGCTGAAAAACACATTAAATATCTAAGTTACACGTTTCTAAATTTTAGACCAAACCACTCTTTATTCTCTCTCTAACTTGCTCCCAAGGCGAGAACTTCATTTCCCCATTTTCATATTTTTCAAGCCTACTGTCCACTTCCTTCGTCTGTTCGGAATTTAATTTCAAAGAACTTTCTTGTTTCGCTTTCATGCTTTGAAGTTGCTCAAGGACAGACAGATCTTGAAGCTCAGTGAGCCAATGGCTAAGGTCGACTTTGATTGATTGGATATCCACGCGAATCATTTTTTTATGTTCCATGAAGTTAACGATTTCATATTACATTTTAAATTACAGCAATGGATTAGGAAAGTTGAAAACTTTCATAATTTTAGGTCTAAGTTACGCTCCGCTAAACTTAGACCAGTTGGATTACTGGTCGAAGTTTGAGCGATAGCGGTAACTTCGTCCCACCATCATTCAAGTTTTCAACTTGAGTAAGGCTTAATTATTTTGATTTTTACTAAATTAAAAGCTCAGAATCTATTTTTAAAAAAAAATTCAAAAATTTAGACATGTTAGTTTTATGGGCAGAAAATATGTTTTCCATGATTCCCGTGAACTTTATTTCGTAAGTTTTGCTACCGTAAATTGGATAGACGTATTTACGAGAAAGATCTATTTTGAAATTATCGTAGATTCTCTGGTCTTTTGTAGCAAAAATAAAGGCCTTGAATTGTATGCTTGGTGCATAATGCCTAGCCATGTACACCTTATCATTAGTTCCGAAAACAATAGACTTTCAGACATTATGAGGGATTTAAAGCGGCATACCTCCAAAGCTTTGTTAAAATTGATTGCCGAAAACCCAAAAGAAAGCAGGAAAGAATGGATGCTTTGGATATTTGAAAGGGCGGGCAAAAGAAATGCTAACAATAAAAAATTTCAATTTTGGCAACAAAGTAACCACCCTATAGCACTTTTTAATGCAAAAATGCTGACGCAGCGATTGGATTACCTTCATCAAAATCCTGTAAAAGCAGGACTCGTAACAACACCTGAACACTATCAGTATAGTAGTGCCATTGACTATGCAGGAGGAAAGGGTGTTTTACCTATTATATTTGCTACCTAAATTTTGGTTATGAAAGTTGAAAACTTTCGTCATTTTAGGTCTAAGTTACGCTTCGCTAAACTTAGACCAGTGGCGTTTGAGCGATAGCGGTAACTTCGTCCCATCATAACAATTTCCTATTACAATTTTTCCTTCACATAATTGGTCAGCATTTTATACAAGTGCCAGGTGGTATTACCACCATGAATCCCATGATTCCTATTGGGATAGTAAAAGCTGTCAAACTGCTTGTCTGCCGCTATAAGTGCATCTACCAAAGCCACACTATTTTGAAAGTGAACATTGTCATCACCCGTACCATGTACCAATAGAAAGTTGCCATTGAGCTTGTTTACATGATTGATAGGGCTGAAGTCATCGTATCCGGCAGGGTTTAATTGAGGGGTCTGTAAAAAGCGCTCGGTATAAATGGTATCATAATACCTCCAGGTCGTTACCGGTGCCACAGCCATTGCCGTTTTGAAAGTTTCATTGCCGATCATCAGTGCCAGCGAAGACATGTATCCCCCATAAGACCATCCCCATATGCCAATCCGGCTTGCATCTATATAGGATAGTTCTGCGAGGTATTTCGCTCCTGCGATTTGATCTTCTGTCTCCAGTTTCCCCAATTGATTGTAGGTACTGTGCTTAAAGTCTCTACCTCTACCTCCGGTACCTCTATTGTCTATGCTCACCACGATATATCCCTCAGTTGCCAGATGCTGATGCCACCAGTCCCGCGTACTTCCCCAGTTGTTCATTACATTCTGAGAACCCGGACCGCCATATACATACATTAATACCGGATAGGTTTTTGCCGGATCAAACGTGACCGGCTTTATCATATAGCCGTTAAGGGTGGTACCATCTATGGTTTTAAAATCAAAAAATTCCTTAGGAAGATATGCGTATTCCTTCATTTTTTCCTGAAGAGCTTGATTGTCTTCCAAAACCTTAATTTGCTTCCCTCCATTATCATTCAAAACAACTTTAAGAGGTTGGGTGACGGTGCTGTAAGCATCAATATAATATTGCTGGTCAGGACTCATGTTAATAGAATGGGTTCCTTCCTGTGGACTAAGTAGCTTTTTCTTTTTCCCATTTAAATTGATGGAATATAAGTGTCTTTCCAATGGAGACTGTTCGGTAGAAACATAGTACACTTTCCCTCCTTCACTATCCACAGCCACCAATTCGGTCACTTCCCATTCCCCACTAGTGATTTGGCGGGTTAAATTTCCTTCTAGGTCATATTGATAGATGTGTTTGAAACCATCCTTTTCGGAAGTACTAATGAAACCCTCTCCCTCAGGAAGGAAGAGAAAATTGTCATTGTAATCCATATCCACATAGGTTTCGGCTGTTTCAGAGAGGATGGTTTTCGTTTCTCCTGTTTGGCTATCTGCAAACAAGATATCCATCTGATTTTGTAGCCTGTTTAACCGTATTACAGCAAGGGTATTGTTGTCGGCTGCCCAATACATTCTGGGCAAATAAATGTCAGTCTCAGCACCGGCATCTACAGTTTGCGTCTGCGCATTTTCCAAATGGTAGATTTGGATACTTACCGTTGCATTCTTCTCCCCGGCTTTAGGGTATTTAAAATGCTCATCTTCCGGATACAAAGCACCCCATTTTTGCATATTGAAAAGCGGCACTACACTTTCGTCAAATCGAATATAGGCCAGTTTACTGCCATCGTTAGACCAAGCAAAAGCTTTGGACATGGAAAACTCCTCTTCATAAACCCAATCGGCAGCTCCATTGATGATGGCGTTTTTTTCTCCATCTGAAGTAACCTGAACTTTTTCATCCGTCTGTAGGTCCAGGTAATAGAGGTTGTTCTCCTTTACATAGGCCACCTTCTGATTGTCAGGAGAAAGGCTGGCATAGGATATTTTTTCTCCCTCTTCTAATTCTTTCAAGTTTCCGGTTTCTAGGTCAAGCAAATGGTAGATTGCTTTGGTAGACCTCCTATAGATGGGCTCTATTTCAGATCCCAGCAAGGCCATGCTTTCCTCCGGATTAAAAGCGTAATTGCTAAAATTGAGCCCCAATTTCCTACCATCAATCAACACTTCACTCTCCTCACCTGTAGCCACATTAATTTTTACTACCTGAGGAAAGCCTGCCACCGTTTTTAAGCTACTGTAAAATTTGCCATCCTTCATCCAGTTGATGCCTTGAACGGTTTTGGGGGTGAAAACTTGGTCTTTTATAACCGCTTCAAGTGTTAATTTTTTATTATCCTGTGCCAATCCACTATTTGTAAAGAGTAAGACAAAGACCAAAACGGCCTGTATTTTATAGTATCGTTTCATATTTTTCTCCTTTTAGCCAAGTGTGCAAAAGACAGTCCGGCTTATATGATGCCCAAAGGTAATTAAACGGTGATTACTTTAAAAACCACCAACATTTCAATAATGTTTCGCCGTAGCAACTAACGGTAGTTCAGCTTATACGCTTTCTTGGTCTACATTGTTAACCAGGTCGTTCAAAAAGAATTAGGTTCTTGACTAATTGATAAAGAATCCCAGAACGATATTCACCTATTCCTAAGGTAATCAGGGATTTATTTGATATCTTCAATCCAAGCAAAAGAATAGCTTTTATGCCAAAATTTATAATTCTTGTTCTAATTGCATGTCTTGGCATCAGCTGCCAGGAAGAGCGCGCAGCCGTTAACTTTCAGCAAGCCTATGAAGGTAAAATTACGGAAGGCCAATCAAGATTGATCCATACGGAAGCCAAAGGATTTTTTAACCAAACCCAGTTGTCCATAGCCATAATAAAGAATGGAAAGCCGGAATTTTATGGAGTGAAATTAGAAGATGACACCTTGTTCTCAGTAGAAAACCATGATAAGGTCTTTGAAATTGGGTCTATCTCAAAAGTATTTACCGCCACATTACTGGCAGACTTAAACCTTGAAGACAAGCTAAACCTCAATGACCCTGCCAGTAAATATTTGCCATGGAAACTCAATAACACAGCTGAATTTACCCTGCAACAACTTTCGAACCACAGTTCAGGCTTACCCAGGCTCCCTGATAACCTGATCCTTTCAGAAGTGGATACAGCCAATCCCTACAAAGATTATGGGGAAGAAAAATTGAGAATATACCTCACAGAACAGCTAGAATTAAAACAGGAACCCGGACTAAAATTCGACTATTCAAATTTGGGAGTAGGACTATTGGGTTATATTCTGACCAAGATCGATTCTTCCAGCTATGAGGAAATGTTGCAAAGTAGAATCACCCAACCATTGCAAATGAAGTCCTCCACTATCGAAAGAGAAAAGGTATCGAATCAACTTGTCAAAGGCCTGGATGTGGAAGGTCAGGTTACGCCCAACTGGGATCTAAATGTTTTGCAAGGTGCCGGAGCCATTCTATCCAGTACCCAAGATCTGACTAAGTTTGCCCTTGCTCAATTCAACCCGGCCAATCAGGCATTGGCGCTTACACAAAAGAAAACATTCTCTATTAACCCTCATGAAAATTCCATTGGGCTAGGCTGGATAATTGAAAATAAAAAAGTAGGCAAATGGTTAATGCATAGTGGTGGAACAGGAGGCTACACTTCTTTTATCACCCTGAATTTAGAAAAGAAAAATGCCGTAATTATTCTGTCCAATGTTTCCGCATTTTCAGAAAATGCGGTAAACATTTCAAATCTAGGCTCTCGGTTAATGGAAATCATCGAAGATTGACCCTTTTTTTCCATGCCCATAAAGTTTTCTCCCAAAGGCTGGCATCAAGATAAATGTAATCAACTTTATAAATTGAGCCTAGTGATTGCATAAATGCCTTTCAATGTCAGGTTGATATCCACATTATTGAACCTATCTCCCAAATGCCCCATTAATGAGGACATGCCTCCGGTAACAAGCAATTGATATTCCTTTCCGGTTTCCTTCTCAATGGCCTCCACCATTCCTTTGACCAAGCCTGAATATCCATAAAAGATGCCCGCCTGAATGGCATGAACCGTATTTTTCCCCAAAGCTGATTCAGGCAACTTCAGTTCCACTTTGGGTAATTTCGCGGTATTGTTAAACAAGGAGTTGATGGCAGTTTTGATCCCGGGCACAATGTTCACCCCAATAACTCCCCCATCTTTATCCACCACACTAAAAGTCAGGGCTGTTCCAAAATCTACGACAATACAGGCCGCTTTAAATTGTAAATAAGCAGCAGTTATATTGGCCATTAGATCCGAACCTATTTCTCTGGGGTTCATCGCTGTCACAGGTAGTTTTTCGTAGCTATTTTCATTGATAACATAAGGATCCTTTCCAAAAAACCGTTGACAAAATAGGATCAATACAGGCTCCAAATCCGGCACAACAGTACTTATTCCTATTAGGTCTATACGATCGGTTCCCCAGCCTTTCTCTAAAAAATACATGGCAATCTTTCTCTCAAGATTATAAACCTTGAGGTCTTTTTTTGTTGGGATTCGAAGTACTTCCTCCCAGCAATCATCTACTTCTTGATAAAAACCAAATACAATATTAGAATTTCCTGCATCAATAGATAGAAACATGTTTCAAAGGGTTAAGCCTCAAAGATAAAAATTGTAAGTCATCCGATAAGCAAAAAACTGCCAATAATAATTTTGGAGAAAGCTTCGGCTTACAAAGGTAAAGTTGACCAATTTTATTAATTTCAAATTATGTATACTGTTAGAGAAGGAAAAAAAGAGGATTTACCTGCCATTCTTGAACTTATCAAAGAATTGGCCTTGTATGAAAAAGCCCCTGAGGAAGTAACCAATACACTAGAAATGATGGAAAAGGATGGGTTTGGGCCTGAGCCTGTTTTCGGCTTTTTTGTGGTGGAAAAAGAGGAAACCAACACCATTATAGGTACTGCCATTTACTATTACCGCTACAGCACGTGGAAAGGCAAGCGTCTTTATTTGGAAGATTATATTGTCACTGAAAAAGAGCGTGGAAAAGGTGCCGGCAAATTGCTTTTTGAAAGAGTGATGGCCAAATCACTTGAGGAAGGTTGCACAGGCATGATGTGGCAGGTCCTAGATTGGAATGAACCGGCCATCAGGTTCTATAAGAAGTACAGGGCACATATGGAATCCGAATGGATCAATTGCAACCTTCAGGCTGAAAAAATCAAGGAAATGCTAGCTACTTGATTTACTATTGCTTACAAGAGGTGTTCTTGGTCTATTGAACTTCCTAGAATCATTTCAATTTAAGACCTTAGAAAAAGTCAATAAGCAATCATTTACACCATTCCATTGGGCAGATCCAAAACTGCAATCCTTTGAAGTCCAAATTTCTTTGAGGTATTTGACTTAGTTTAAACCTCTCGGCCTTAATTCTTGTTACCCTACTATGAAAGGTTTTAGATTCAGCAAATTTGTCCCTCAAAAGGACGAAGATAAAAATACTTTTGAGCAGCTTTTGGATATTTTCCTTCAGTTGGTCACCATGACGGGAGGTGATGCTGCTGAGGCACTTAGCTGGCTCACCGATTTGGACAAAAGGTACAACATGACCAAACCGGGATATGGCATCGGAGACTTCATTGAGGACCTTAAAAGCAAAGGTTATCTGGATGAGAAAAAGAGTAATGGAGGATTTAAAATCACCGGTAAAGCGGAACAGTCCATACGTAAAAGTGCCTTAGAAGAAATTTTTGGCAAGCTCAAAAAAGGAAAAGGCGGACAGCACAAGACCAACCACACCGGCCCCGGCGAAGAAAGAGGAACAGACCGCAGACCTTTTGCTTTTGGCGACAATTTGGATCAGATTGCCTTAACAGATTCGCTAAGAAATGCTCAGATTAACCATGGTTTTTCCGGAGATTTCCTTCTAACCGAAGATGACCTTGAAGTGGTGGAAAGTGAAATGCGGACCCAGACTTCCACTGTTTTGATGATTGACATCTCCCACAGTATGATCCTATACGGCGAAGACCGGATCACCCCGGCCAAAAAGGTAGCCATGGCCTTGGCCGAATTGGTGAAGACCAGGTACCCCAAAGATACGCTAGATGTGATTGTGTTTGGGAATGACGCTTGGCAAATTGAAATAAAAGACCTTCCCTACCTCCAGGTTGGGCCCTACCACACCAATACAGTGGCCGGACTTGAACTGGCCATGAACCTATTGCGAAGGAGAAAAAATCCAAACAAACAAATTTTCATGATCACTGATGGAAAACCTACCTGCCTTAAGGTGGGCATCAAATACTATAAAAACAGCTTTGGTATAGACAGTAAAATTCTCAAGGAAACACTTAAACTTGCTGCACAATGCAGAAGGTTAAAAATTCCTGTCACCACATTTATGATCGCTTCTGACCCTTACCTTAAGGAGTTTGTTAAAGAATTTACTACGGTGAATAACGGCAATGCCTATTACAGCAACTTGCAAGGATTGGGACATTTAATTTTTGAAGATTACCGAAGAAACAGAACCAAACGTTTTTAAAATATGGAATACAGCAAAATGAAAGCAAAAGATTTATTAAAAATAAAAACCCTGGGACAATTAAAAGCGGTTGGTTACAGTCCCAAATCCATCAAAGAAGAACTAAGAGACAATCTCATTCGCAAAATCAAAAACAAAGAAAATGTTTTTGAAGGCGTTTGGGGTTATGAGGATACGGTAATACCGGATATAGAAAGGGCCATTCTTTCCAAACATAACATCAACCTTTTGGGCTTACGGGGTCAAGCCAAGACAAGGATTGCAAGGATGATGACCATGCTATTGGACGATTATGTACCTGTTGTAGAAGGAGCAGAACTTAATGATGATCCCTTGATGCCCATTTCTACTTTTGCCAAAGCATTGATTGCTGAAAAGGGAGATGATACGCCCATCACTTGGTGGGCAAAAGAAGACCGCTATACGGAGAAACTGGCAACCCCTGATGTATCCGTTGCAGATCTAATAGGTGATGTGGACCCCATCAAGGCCGCAACGATGAAATTGTCTTACAATGATGAAAAGGTCATTCACTTTGGATTGGTACCACGATCCAACCGATCCCTATTTGTAATCAATGAATTGCCCGATTTGCAAGCAAGAATTCAAGTGGCATTGTTTAATATTTTACAAGAAGGAGATATACAAATCAGGGGGTTTAAATTAAGGCTTCCTTTGGATATACAATTTGTTTTCACAGCCAACCCTGAGGATTATACAAACAGAGGAAGTATCGTCACTCCGCTCAAAGACCGGATTGAAAGTCAAATCATTACTCACTATCCGAAAAGCATCGAAATAGGAAGAAAAATAACCGAGCAGGAAGCTAAAGTCAACAACAGGCCAATGGATAGAATCCATGTTCCTGAGCTGATGAAAGACCTGATTGAACAAATTGCAGTAGAGGCCAGAGAAAGTGAATATGTGGATGAAAAAAGTGGTGTTTCTGCCAGGTTGACCATTTCTGCCTATGAAAACCTCATTTCGGCTGCAGAACGAAGATTGTACCTGAATGGTGAAAATGAAACCATTGTTCGGATAGTCGACCTAATAGGGGTAATTCCTGCCATCACCGGTAAGGTAGAACTGGTCTATGAAGGAGAACAAGAAGGTGCAGGATTGGTGGCTTACAATCTTATCGGCAAAGCCGTTCGTACCCTATTTTCTCAGCATTTCCCTTCCCCCGAGCAGAAAAAGAAAGCAAAAGAAGGCAATCCTTATGTCTTACCACTTTCCTGGTTTGGCGAAGGCAATAGCTTGGACATATTGGCCTCACAAAGCGATAAAGAATACAAAAAATTATTACAGGATGTTCCGGGACTGGAGAAAATCACTACACAATTTGTAAAAGAGCTACCGGAAAAAGAAAAAGAGTTTTACATGGAGTTCGCACTTCATGGCTTGGCAGAGCACAGCCAACTGAGCAAGAAACTACTGGACACAGGCATGCAGTTCAATGATCTTTTCAGTAGCATGTTTGACTTGGGTGCAGCCGGAGAAGATGATATTGAGGACGATTTTGAGGAATAAAAAATAGCTTCCGCGAATTGACAAATGAAAAAGGAACAACTCCCAAAAGAGTTTGTTCCTTTTTTTATGTCTAGTTCTGTGAACGATTTTTCTATCCTATCTACCCTATTTTTTCACCAAACCTACGAAGGGAATAGAAGATTGAATCTCCTGCTCTTAATGCGTCTTACATGATTTGATGCCAAACAAAGTATAAAGTGGACAAAAACTAACCAAGCTCGTTAGTAGAAAAATGGCGGAAATGATAATTAACACAATGCCCAATACTCCCGTTACAATTCCCGAGAAATAAAGGTACAAGGCAACAATTGCAATAATTGTCCTTATGATTCTGTCGGTTGATCCCATATTTTTTGTCATGGTACTATTATTTTTATTGAAGAAGAAATTTGAAAAAACAGCAGAGCCTTTAGTAGTACTCTTGCATCTAATACAATAAATTTAAAGGTTACCAAACAGAAAATAAGTGATTTAAATCACCATAGACAAAATATCTTTAGCAAAATTATTTCCTTGAATCCATCATTTAATTTGTGCCAATAAATTTTTGAATTTCACTAATCATTAATTCTTTCTCTGTAAAAGGAATCAGATGGCCTTCACCGGGAATGGTTTTGACCTCCAACCAATTTTTGGGAATATTTTGCATGGAAAAATTTATGTTTCCATAAGGCACCAAACCATCCTTGTCACCATGTATGTGTAAAATTGGGGAGTTTATTTTATCCCAATGATTAACGAATCTTCTAAGCTCTTTTTCATGGGAATACTTCTCATCTGCAGCAACCCTTAATGACTTAGAAACCATCCATCGGGTACTTTTATACCAAGCCAACTTTCCAAACCAAAAGTATTTTTCCTGCTCAGGATCTATGGCCGGAGCGATCATTACTGTACCTGTGAGCCATTTCGGATCCTGAATGGCAATATAGCCGGCAATAGTTCCTCCATAGGAATGCCCTACTGTATAGACCTTCTGTTTGTTGGCATGAACTTCATTCATTAAGGTATTTATGGCTTCGAATTGCTGGGGAATGGCTCTGTAATTGCCATAATCTGAATAACCATAACCTAGCCGATCAATGATCAAAATAGAAAATTGCTCTCTTAAGGTGTCATCCTGAATATAAGAAAGAAAAGCAGAAGAAGAACCGGGTGCACCATGGATAAACAGTAATATAGGCGCCTCCTTGTCAGTATTTTCGTACCATAACCAGCGCAAAGGATATTCCTCCAAATAATTTATTTCAAAAGCAATTTCCTTCTTCTCCATCAACCGATAGAGACTTTTGTCATTATCTCTAAATGAGAAGCATCCGGTCATCAGTATTAAGAAGAAAAATAAAACAAGAGAAAACCTAAAGGTTTTAAAATTCATATGCTGCAATTTATTTAAGAAACGAAAATCTTGACGCATCGGTTTTAATTTGAACCCGGATTAAGCAATAGGATTTGTGAGGCCTGTCTTGAATTTTTCCAGAGAGGGTTGCAATCGCAAGAAAGTCAAACTGTTTGAAAATTTCTGCACCTAATAGATGGTCTATTGTATATTTCGGGTTGAAGCCCAAAGCAATGCTTACTCTTGTTCAATTTACCCTATGCATTGCATTTTAAACCAAAGATGTTATTATTGTCCCCTGTTATGAAAGGAAAGTTAATCATTCAATTTTCATTATTGGTTTTTATTATGGGCATTTCAGATTTAAAAGCACAAATGTATTTTTCCGACCAGTACCCTATGGTTTGGCAACGCAATATGAATTATTCACAGCTTGTAGCAGAGGCCATGCCCGCCGAACTTTATGATTACAAGCCGAGCCCTGAGTCCATGTCTTTTAAAGATCAGCTGCTACATATCGTAGACAATATCAGTTATCTTACCAGCAAAATCAATGGACAAAAAAAATCTTTTTATAACAAAGAAAATAAAGACTCTATCGATAAAAAAGAGACCATTGAGCTGCTATCACAGGCAAATAATTATGTATTGGAGTTAATCAAAAATGCAGAAAAAATCATATTGGATGAAAAGATCGTCTTTGGCAATGAAAACATGACCAAAGAAAATATTTTTTACTTATTGCGGGGGCATCAAGTACACCACCGTGCGCAGTGTTTGGTATACCTGAGGCTTAAAGACATCGCTGCTCCCCCCTATGTAGGTTGGTAAGCATTCATAAAGGGGGATAAATTTTTAAAATTTAGAAATTATTGGGACTAAAGTTTTGTTCTAGTTCCATGAAAGTTTTATACATACTTTCCTTATGCTTATTGGTTTCCTCTCTTTCAGTAGAGAAAGGCTATGGACAAAGCTTGGCTTATAAGGCTTTGCTTAAAAGCACTTATGATCAAAATTTTGATTTGGTTTATCCCGAACAAAAGAAGCTCATCAATAATGCCTTATTATTAGACACCCGTGAAGCAAACGAATTTGAGGTAAGCCACCTGAAAGGGGCTCAATGGGTAGGTTATGAAACTTTTGACATTTCTTCGGTAAAGGGCATTCCAAAGGACAGCACCATAGTTGTCTATTGTTCAATTGGTGCCCGAAGTCAAGAAATTGGAAAAATATTAAAACAAAATGGTTTTAGTAAAGTATATAACCTTTATGGAGGAATTTTTCATTGGGTAAATGAAAACAATCCCGTGTTCCAAGCAGACACATTGCCGACCAACAAAGTCCATACCTACAATAAGATGTGGGGAATATGGCTAAACAAAGGCGAAAAAGTTAATTAATCCCTACTGACAATTTATAGTCACCCGCTAAAATAGAATATTATGTCTTCCTCACCCCAATTGTTAATATTTGATGTGAATGAAACCCTGCTAGATACAAAAGCAGTGCAGACTGCAATAAATAAAGAAATAGGAAATCCTGAGGCAGCAGGAAAGTGGTTTCAATCTTTATTGCATTATTCATTGGTGGAAACTGTAACCGGTGATTTTGCTGATTTCTCTCAAATTGCTGATGCATGTTTAGAAATGACTGCCGAAAATCATGGCAAAGCGCTTTCAGCTGAAAAACGAGAAATAATTTTAAGCGAATTCAAAAAGCTTTCTCCACATTCAGATGTATTTGAAGGCCTTCAACGCTTAAAAAATGCAGGTTTTATAATTGTCGCCCTAAGCAATGGCACCTTGGAAACTGTCAATGAACAGTTAAAATCTGCCGGCATCAGCCAGTTGTTTGATAGAATTTTTAGCATTCAAAGTGTAGGAAAATTTAAACCACACCCCTCGACCTATGCGTATGTCCTCGACAAAATGGAAATTGCTGCAGATAAGGCCTTGATGATTGCTGCGCATCCTTGGGACTTGGTAGGTGCTGCCAGAGAAGGATTACAGACTGCTTTTATCAAAAGGGCAGGAAAATCAAATTATCCGCTCTCCCCAAAGAATGATTTTGTAGCAGAAGACTTGCTACAGCTTTCCAACCAACTTATTCATTGACAGCCCAACCTATCATGATAAAACTATTTATTTACTACAGCATTCTTTTAATTAACCTTTCTTGTGGAAGTTCCGGCTTGGGTCAATCAGGCACAAATCCACCTAGCCACACATCTTTTGACCAGCTACTTCAAGCCCATGTAAACGAACAAGGAAAGGTAGACTATAATGGTTTTAATGCTGATATGGATAAATTAGATATTTATCTAACTTTGCTGAGCACCAATCCACCCGATAGAGATACCTGGTCGGAAGCAGAGCAATTGGCATATTGGATCAATGCCTACAATGCATTCACCATTAAATTGATACTCAAGCACTATCCCGTAAAAAGTATAAAAGACATTAAACCAAGGCTAAACATACCGCTTGTCAACACCGTATGGCACCTGGAGTTCTTTGAAATAGGAGGAAAACCGGCAAGCCTGGATGAAATAGAACATAAAATCCTGAGAAAAGAATTCAATGAACCAAGAATTCATTTTGCCATTAACTGTGCTTCTGTCTCTTGCCCCCAATTAATGAACCATGCCTACTCAGCCAATAATTTAGACGCACAATTGGAGCAAGCTGCCCAAGCATTCATCAATAATCCTAAGCACAACACCTTGGATAACAAACAGGCGGAATTGTCACCACTATTTTCTTGGTTTAAGGAAGATTTTACCCGAGACGGTAGTTTAGTGGAATTTATCAACCAATATGCTGATAAGCACCTGAGTAAAGAGGCCAAAATTTCTTTCAAAGACTACAATTGGTCTCTGAATGAATAAAAAAAGTGCTAAAGCTTGCCTGCTTTGGCAAGTCGGGCTTTTGTAGTGGAAGGTGCTACTCCAAAATCGCTATCTACCAAATGCACAAGTCCCTGATCTAAAAGGGAAATTTTAATCAAAGCCTGGTGGTGAATGCTATGCTCTAGACAATAAACCAACTCCCTTAGAAAGGAAGATGGAATAATACAATTACAGTCATCCAAAAGGGAAAAATTGGTGACGAGAGAAGCATTTCCTGAAAACTTTTCTCCCTCTAAGAACTGTACCACATTATCAACGGCAGTTAAGGCTGTTTTGGGATCCTGTTCTATTGAATTGTCTCGTTTTCTTTTGTCATAATTGATCGCCGTCATTTTTGAATCCACGGCTTCTCTAATACAAATATAAAATTCAAGAATATGCCGAATGTGTTGACCTATGGTGGCTCCTGACAGAAATTTAGACTTATAATTGTATTGCTGGGGGCTTAGCTTTTCCAAAAGACCGGAAATTTGCTCAAGGTTCTGTTTACATTCAGCTTTCATAATTCAATATTCGGAATCCTAATTTTGATTACAGTATAAAACCGTTCTTTAAAATAGACGTATTTGGCCATAAAACCTGACATAATCCCGTCATTTTTTTATTTTTTTTCTTTGCACATAATGTGCCCAAGCTTCTTTTAATGAGGTAGTTGAATGCAAAAACGAACTATTTTCTTTACTGATTTTATAGATCAAGCTCCAATGCTTTAATAGTGTTTTGATCCCTTCCCACAGTTTTGCATCAGGGTCATAAATATGCGCCGGCTCCGCATTCACCCCATTAATTTCCAAGACTTTAATTCCTCTACCTTGAACAAAATCTTCCACCGAATTGGCTTTTAAATCTACCCTTCCATAATAAAAGCTATCTAGCTGAAGACTCAACTTATCAAAAAACCGAACTAGAGTAGGGTTGCTTAATTTTGTTCCATCGATAAATTTGGTACCTCTATTGTGATTGCCAATGGGCTCAAGTATTCTTTCTTTCCCTAAAGGCAACACCTCCTCAGGATTCAAACCATCGCCTTTGAACAGATTTTTGCTTACGAGTCTACCTCGAGGAGATTCATCAACCAGTTCTTTAAGGCTAGTTTTACCATCCCCCACTACGGTCAAAAATTCCTTCAATACTATGGAAGGTATATTCCCTGCCTTCTCAGTAGGTAATTTGTAATAAAAAACCCCTGCCTCAAAAGAGGTTTGGATAAATTCCTGCAATAGAATATCTGCCTTGCTATGATCCAGGTAGGCTTTCAACCCCACCCTGTTTCTAATGACCTTCACTGCCGTGC
The DNA here is from genome assembly GCF_030546805.1 of Cyclobacterium sp. 1_MG-2023. Lineage (GTDB taxonomy): Bacteria > Bacteroidota > Bacteroidia > Cytophagales > Cyclobacteriaceae > Cyclobacterium. The sequence goes on from NZ_JAUOPC010000006.1 coordinate 97,982, forward strand.
CCCTTTCTCCCCTGTCGGGTTTTGCGATCAAGGGAAATTCAATTCCTATATTGGATAGGGCTTTAAGGGCCATTTCCATTGAAGTTCCCGGTTTAAGAAAAACTGTTTTTGGTATTAGGTCAGACGGGAGTTTACGAAGCTGACGGTATTTGCTGCAGTTATAAAGCCCCCCCATTTCCATATGCGGATTAGTTAAGGTGAAGAAAAAGAAGGACCTGGCCCTTGCTGAAAGTAACAGGTAATAAAATACCACAGGTGAATAAACCAGCCAAGTTGGCCAATATTCCCAGTGGGTCAGTTTGGTGATGAAGTTACTTTTAAATTTCATTTGTTTTAAAAAGCCTCTGCAAAATAAATGTAGAAACCACGTGAATCAGAAGTAAAGCTGTAATCCAATCTTACATTGGTTCTGTCCTTTTTACTTATGCGCACCCTTAGGCCTCCACCTGCAGCAAAATGTATGTTTTTATATAATTTCTCCTTTAAGGTGTTGTAAACCCTTCCTGCTGAGCCAAATACAACAAAGCCAAACCTCCCAATCACATGATGCCTGTATTCAGACTGGACGATCGCAGAATGATTGTCTCTAAACCTTCCTTGATAGTATCCCCTATGAAGAAATGGTCCTCCCAAGGTTGGTAAAGTTCGAAATGGCACTTCACCAAAAGACAACTGGGTCAAAAATTGATTGGCCCAGGTAATATTGTCAGAAAGTGCCAAATAATGCCTTATGTCCAAACTTAGTAAACCAAAATTAATCGCAGAATGATTGCTTTTCCCTAAACCAATTAAAGGACTAAACTCAATAAAGCTTCCGGAAGAAGGGGATAAAATATGATCCCTTCTGTCCCACATCACAGCCGGTCCAAAGCCCATATAGCTGTATCCTTCTCTTCCATTCCCCACCAAAACATCCTCAAAAAGAGGCTCCATCTCCGGAAATTTCGGCTTCAGCCATTGACCTTGGAGCGCCAAACCAATATAAGTGTCTTTTTTTAGCCTTTTGTAACTTTTACTCTTAAATGTTAAGGCCTTAAATGTATAAAGTGCCCTTGAGGTCTCCTTGGTATTGTTTCCCAATCCATAATAATATTCAGGAAATTTGCGATAGTCAATGCTGCCATTCAAGAAATATTGATCCCCTGAGGTGTATACTTGCCAAGGAAGAATTAGTAAATACTGCTTGTTTTGGGTGTAGGTAACAAACATCCGCAAATTGGATTTTCTTTTGCTTTCTTTTGCATAAAAACTATAAAATGCAAAACCCTCTGCCGCAATCCTTGTTTCAGGGGTAAAATAGGCCAAAGGCAAAGCCTTAAATATTGTACTGTCTTGCTTTGACTGTCTGGATTCAGCTTCGGGAACCAAAGCAGAAAACAGCATGATGGCAGTATAGCACTTCAACATTATAGACATTTTATAAAGCTATTAGCAAGTCAAGACAAGCTAGAGGTGATGCTTACAAACAATTAGCAAGGAAGAGGGGTGAAAGCAATAGTAATCTGAAGCAAGCAATTAAGTTGAACATTAATTCACAATAAGAAGGTCTAAGTAGACATCGTCGGACATTACCCAGCTGCTCCCGCCAACTTTATAATCTCTTCGGTCGAGTTCGCCCTCAATTCTAAATTCCCTTACTGATCCTTTGTTTATAATGGACACAGGTAGGGTTATTGGGAGTGTTTTCCCTTTTATTGTTAAGTCACCTAAAACCTTGAGCCTATCTTCTCCCACTGCTGATACCTTTGTAGACTGAAAGCTAATGGTAGGGTATTGGGCAACATCAAAGTACTCTGACTTTTTAAGGTGATTGTCTCGCTTGGTGATGCCTGTATCTATAGAATTGCTTTGAATTTCTGCGGAAAAGCTACTTTTCCCAGGTTGAGATTCATTGTATTGCACCTTGGTTTTAAACGATTTAAAAGTGCCTTCCACATTTAATCCCAGGTTTCGAATATTGAATTTAATGTAAGATTCTTCAAGACTGTTGACAGATTCCGTTTCAGGAGCATTTACATTAGGTGCCAAAAACCAATAAAACAGGAGGATGAAAATCGAAGATTTCATGATATATAAGGGTTAATTGTTAATCACTTGAAGGGATTGTAAGAAACAGCGACGAAAAATAACATGGCTTTATTTCTGAATCTGTCATTTTCATAGCTTAAGTTTTGTTCCGTTGTGTATTCCGAAAACGTCATGTCAAATCCAGCCCTTAGCCATGTTTTTTGGGAGACCGCATAAGCCGCATAAAACTCTGATTTGAGTTGGCCAAGGTCATTGTCACCTCCCAACAGGGCATTAAATGAGGTTGGGCTAGCTGATACGCTCTGAGGAAACTGACCTGTGTTTTCTGAGCTGATAAAATTGGCACTTTGCTCCCCGCCAAAACCTAGCCCCAAGGCATCGATATTAAATCCAGCCTTGAATTTTGGATGAAACTGGTATTGGATATTAATCATGGCATTCAAGGCCATGGTATTGGCTTTATTCATAAATAGAGAATCAATAGTCGCGTCATCACCTGTCAAATCTGCTGGAGCAGTAATGTAGTTGAGCTCTTTCCCGTTAAGTCCTGAAAAGCGAACACCATAACCTAACCTTAGCTTTTTAGAAGAAAACAATCCATAGTTTTTATTCCATGAGAGAGCGTAGCTTGTTTGACTTTTTTCTCCAAAGCCTAGAGCCAAATCAAAATATTGATCTGTTTTAGGAATCGTTTTTTGCTGTGCATGCACACAAGTGATTGCTAAAAAAAAGGTGGCAATAAATAGATAAAATTTAAGTAAATGTACATTTCCCATAATTATCGAAGTTATTTAGCTTTATAGATAGTATGCTTGATATTTGAAAAGGGAGGTGGGCAATATTAGGCAAATTAGCCATAGCCCAACCAAAGGTTTATCGCACCACTGCGGAAAAAGGGTCTGGAAATCTTTCCGTAAAATTCTGAGTTTACTGGTCTGACTAGCCCTTTTTCCTTCCATTAAATAGGGTGCGTTTTGATAAACTACCTGTATTCAGGATTAGGATGGTCTTTGGTTTCCCGGTTATCCCACTTGTCTCTTTGGTTGCCATAGGAAGGAATACCGTTTTTAAGCATATTGGCCATATGCATGAGGTTCCAAGTCATGAATGTGGTATTTCTATTGGTGAAATCATTTTCAATACCGCCAGAGTTTTTGTCCAAATAAGATGGGCCTGGCCCTGCTTCACCTATCCATCCAGCATCTGCCTGGGGAGGGATTACATAGCCAAGGTGCTGCAGACTATACAAAAGGTTCATGGCGCAATGTTTGATTCCATCTTCATTTCCGGTAATCAGACAACCTCCGGTTTTTCCATAATAGGCGTATTGCCCCTGAGTGTTCATTTCTCCTGAAAATCCATATAACCTTTCTATGACAAGGGTGGCTATGGAAGATTTTTCTCCCAGCCAAATAGGGCTTCCTATTACCAAAATATCTGCTGCCATTACTTTTTCCTGAATGGCAGGCCAATCATCCCTATCCCAGCCATGCTCGGTCATGTCCGGATATACACCGAAAGCAATTTGATGATCTACAGGGCGAATTATTTCAGTGGATATCCCATTTGCCTTCATAATGGCCTCACTCATTTTTATCAAACCCTCAGTGTGGGAGAGTTCGGGGGATTTTTTAAGGGTACAATTTAGAAAGACCGCCTTTAAGGCTGAAAAATCGTAAGGATTGTCTTTATTCAAGCTTTTTTGAAAAGTACTGAGTTCCATAACTAGGTCTATTTGGTTAATAATTTGATTTAAATATAAAATTCAGAGAAAAGAAAAAGTAAGCATTTCCCTTCTCATCAATTGAATTTCAGTGATATAACCAAATAGACGTGAATAAGTTAATGGCCTGACAGAAAAATAAAATTATTTACGATTTATTTTTTCCAGAATATCTGATTTGATTTTTGAAGGTAGCGTTTTGGAGAGCGCACCTTCCTTGACCCATTTCTCCAAGGCCTTATTCATGGTTTCACTTTGACTCTCATACGCACTGCAAACCTTACAAAGTTTTAAATGCACCCCAAGTCTTAGCCTTTGCGTAAAAGTCAGCGGACTGACCATTTTTTTTTCTATTAAGAAAGTAGCTTCCTTACATGAAAGAAGCAATTGACTCATTATTTTCTCCAAAAACATCCCTATTAATTATTTTTTACAAACCAGTTGACTTCCAAACATTTTTTTAGAAGTAACTTGCCTCTATGTAATACTTGCCAATAATTAGACATCGTAATTTCTAGCTCCTGACAGATCTCCACGGATTCTTTTTGTAGAAGATATTTTGAAAGAATTGCTAGGCGCCATTTGTTAGGGAGATCTTCAATACATATTTCCATAACTTTATTGAAAGCCGGATCATCTAGCAAATGACTTTCCTTTGTCCAGGCTTCTTCAAGTCCATTGGCCTTCCAGTTGTCCGCACCATTAAAAAATGAATCGGTAAACTGAGAGGCAGTATCATCCTGATCATTTTGTTTCTTAGATGACTTCCGGTAATGATCAATAATCTTATTGTTTAAAATTTTTAACAACCATGTTTTAGGACTACTTCTACCTTCAAATTTCTCATAATTTTTAACGGCCGCCATAAATACCTCCTGAACCAAGTCTTCAGCGGTTTCATTACTATTGGTTTTATGATATGCCCAGCTATAGAGGTAATCGCTGAATGAATGAACCCACTCACTGATGACTTTTTGCTTGGACTGATAATTTGTTTTTTCTTCCATGGTGACAACTATGTTCCGATAGAAAGGTAAATGGTTTTGGGGACATCGTATGGGGAAGCAATAAAGCTTCTACTCCGGAAAGCCTCTTTGGAACCATCCCTTTTTTTCATCCCAATTGATAATTCAGGTGAGTGTTAGGTAATAAAAGGGCAATCATTTGATTTGGGAATAATTCGAACCAATGTGGGTACTGTTAAAAAGCCCAGGTATTATTTCCATTAGTTAGCTACCCATTTGCTTCTAAAGCAAATGGGTAGCTTATAAGTGCAAAAAGATAGTTGGATTTAATTTTCTGGAACAAATCGCAGAAGTTCCTTGGCTCCATCCATCAATGTCAAATTATCTTTGCTTACTTTAAAATCACTTACCATGGAAAGTGCATTCAAAAATTCATTTTCTCCTGAACCCTGACATGCTTTTTTGGTCATGGCACCGGGGTCTAGTGAAAGGCTTTTTCCATCCAAATTAAAATTTCCGGAAAAATTATTACAACCGGTGAAACCACTCAACTTCCCACCGTCCATAAAACTTAGCATTGGTAAAGCATCAGCAAATTTTCCAACATCTAGGGCTTTGCCCATCATTCCGGCAAGCTTCCATTTGTTTCCTGTAAGTAAACTTAGTGGGTTCATGGAGCTGAGTGAGCTACATGAGGTAAAAGATAGGAGTAAGATTAGAACAATTAAGTGTCTGGACTTTTTCATAACGGTTTTTGTTTAAGTTACCCCAACAATAGACAAGCCATTAACAGTTTAAATTCCAACCACTTAACGGTCTTTAAAAAAACGCTAGCCAATTATTATCAGGTTATTTTGTCAATTGAGATTCTGGTATATTTTATTATTGAATAATTAATAGATGTAACTCAGGATTGTGAGGTTAAGTTTAAAATCAACAGAAATAGTTGTAAGCAACGCTTTTAATTTGGCTTTTTCCCAGCAATTTCAGCAAAACCCAAGCAATCTTAGGGCCAAGAATTTAATTAGAAATAAGGACATCCTTTTCCAAGCTGATATAATTCCTTTAGTAATTTAAAATAATTGTTGTAAATATTGTGGCAGAAAATAAAAAAATGAGCCTGTGGCTAAAAAGATTTTTCTTAAATCTAAGGCAGCTGTAAGTAATATTCATTTGCACTTTATTAATTTTAAAGGTAGAAAATCCAAAAAATCATTTCAATGACTAAATCAAGATATAAAGACAGGGTTGCAGTAATTACCGGAGCTGCAGATGGCATAGGGAAAGCAATTGCCGAGAGATTGGTAGCTGAAGGTGCAAGTATTGCGCTTTGGGACTTCAATCAAGACAAATTACTTGCTTTAGAAAAGGAATGGCAAGATTCTGGCCTGCCCGTAAAAGCTTTTGTTGTTGATATTTCAAAGGAATCAGCTGTACAAGATGCTTATCAAGCAACCATCAGTCACTTTGGAAAACTTGACATACTGGTAAATTCCGCAGGCATAGTAGGTCCTACCCAGATAAAAATAACCGATTATGCTACTGAGGAATTTGACAAAATATATAATGTCAATTTGAGGGGCTCTTTTTTAACTGCCAAATATGCCCTAAAACATATGGAGAAGGCACAATATGGTAGAATCCTCCTTATCGCTTCTATAGCCGGTAAAGAAGGAAACCCAAATATGGTGGGATATTCTGCCACCAAAGCCGGAGTAATAGGCTTGGTAAAGGCTTTAGGAAAAGAATATGCCACCTCCGGAATCACAGTCAATGGTTTGGCCCCTGCGGTTATTCTAACGGCCATGAACAAAGATACCGATCCAGCACAATTGGAATATATGGCTTCAAAAATCCCCATGCAGCGCCTTGGTACTGTAGATGAAGCAGCTGCTATCGCTAGTTGGATACTTTCAGACGAAGCCAGTTTTAATACCGGTTTTGTGTTTGATTTATCCGGAGGAAGAGCTACCTACTAGCTTTTCAAGCTTTCCATAAAATCGCAAATGGCAGCTTGCGTTTTTTCCTTTTGTTCAAACATTCCCATATGTCCGCAATCCGAAAGTTGACAGAACTGATCGACAAGCTTCTTGTGGTTCAGGCTGTCTGCTAGGGTTACGGCAGTGTCCTCAACCCCACAGATCATCAGTTTTGGATTTGGAAAGGCTGCAAGTGTTTCCCTATTGTCATCTCTGTCCCGCATGGCCTTCAGGTAATTTATGATACTGTCCCGGGGAAGTTGACTGGCATGTGCTATAAGTTGGTCAATGGCTCCCTTGCAGCGATCCCTGTTTTCTCTTTTGAACAGCAGTGGCAATGAGGAACTGATAAATTTATTTACCCCGTGCTTGTTCACAAATTCCACTGTCTTTTCCCTACTATCCTTTTTTTCTTCACTATCGGGATAGGCCGTGGAATGAAACAATCCCAACCCACTTAAAGTGAGGTTTGGCAGTTGTGCCATTTCCAAGGCCAAATAACCGCCAAGGGAGTGGCCTATAAGGCTTGCATGGCCTATATTATTGGTTAGCATCCACTGGGCCAGTTCTTTTCCTATATCTGAAATCGTAAAATCACCATTATAGGCATCGCTGCTACCAAATCCCGGCAAATCAGGGCACCAGACTTCACAACTCGTCAATAGCGGCTCCACAAAATCTGTCCACATTTCTTTCGTTTCGCAAAAACCGGGAAGCAAAACGAGGGGTTGGCCCTTTCCTTTTTTCCAATAGGATATCTCAGGCATATTTCATCAATAAATTTAACAATTCCCTATCTAATTTCTCTCCGTACCAATCTTCATATGCAATATCTGTCCTTCCGGAGTTAAGCAGGCCGAAAGAGCCGGAAAACTCCCATAAACCAAAACCTATTCCATTGTCATCTAAAATGTCTAAAATATCCCCAAACCAGGATAAAAAGACTTTATGGGGAGTTTTGTTGTAACAACCCAACTCTCCGCAGTGAACACCTACACCTTGCTCCAGCAAAGCAATCCAAGGTGCGTAATGTTTTTCCAAGTCTGCTTTGCCATAATGCCGCTCATTGTGCATTCCCGGCCAATTCGGCTTCGACAGGCTTTCAGGATCTTTAAAAACCCAAGGTGCTTTGTGATGGGAAATATGCATGGGAAAGTAACCCCGGCAACTTTGGTGCAAATCCAAATCAGCAAATTCAGGAATAGCCATGCCTCCTCCTCCATTTCCATCTGCAATGACCAATCGGTTTTTATTGACACCTTTAATTGTTTTCAGCGCAGCCTCTGCCACTTTCCTATATTCATTTACCGGCACAGGGCCTCCCGGGGAATGCTGGTCATTCGGGTTAAGCCTTTTGTACGGTTCATTGACCAAATCAAAACTTAACTTCTTAGAAGATATATTTTTGTAGCGTTTGGCCCACATTTCCCAGTGGGCACAAAAGGCTTCCAAAGCTTCCTCATCCTCCCAAAGGTTGTACGGCTCTCTGAAACCTGCATTGATACAAAACCCAGGCGCTCTGTGCAGATTTAAACTAACATGCAATCCTTGTTGCTGGCAATTGTGAACAATTTCATCAATCTCATCCAGTATTTTGTTATTGAATTGTAGTACCTCATCCGGACGTATGGGCTTGCTTCGATCAAAGGACAAATAACTTGGATAGGAAATAGGGATTCTGGCAAAATCAAAACCCCAATCGGCCATGTATTTATAATAAGCAGGTTTTGTCTTCCGTCCTTTTTCGGGAATGGGGTTAAAAAAATCCAACAAATTAAAGCCTCGCCATTGTGGAAGCTTATTCTTTTTCTTTTCTAAGGGTTTAGTAAATGACGGCCGGCTAAGAGTCAGCGCAACAGATGCCGCCGTAGCTTTCTTCAAAAATTCCCTTCTTGGGTTTATTATATCGGACATGGAAGTAGCGGATTAAATTACTTATACATCGGTCCAATTTAAAAAAAAATGAGGAAACCGGCCGGATTTCCTCATCTATAATAAGACTGGTATTTTCAAATCTTAATTTTATCTTCCACATTTAGGTTCATCATATCTTTCACCGTTTGCAGAATTCCGGAAGCATCAAAACCGCATTCATGGTGCAATTCTATTTGCTCTCCATGTTCGATGACTTTATCAGGTATGCCCAAACGTTTTATTCTTGCCTGATAACCGTGGTCCATCATCCATTCCAAGACAGCACTACCAAATCCCCCCATCAGACAACCGTCCTCCACCGTGATCACTTTGTCAAATTTACCAAAAACCTCATGCAGCAATGACTCGTCAAGAGGTTTGACAAAACGCATGTCATAATGGGCAACGCTTAGTCCCAGAGATTCAAACTTCTCCGCATTGTCGAGCACATAATTACCAATATGCCCAATACTTAGTATGGCAATGTCTTTACCTTCGGTAATTATCCTTCCCTGACCTGTTGGTATTTTCCTAAGCGGTTTTTTCCAATCAGGCATAACACCCTGACCTCTTGGATACCTGATGGCATAAGGGGCCTGGTGCTCCGCACCTGAAAACATTAGGTTTCGCAACTCCTCTTCGTTCATAGGGGCGCTAACCACAAGATTAGGTACACAACGCAAATAAGCCAAATCATAGGCACCATGGTGGGTAGGCCCATCTGCACCGGCAAACCCCGCCCTATCCAGGCAAAGCACAACCGGCAAATCTTGGAGGCAAACATCATGAATCACCTGATCATATGCCCGCTGCATAAAGGTGCTGTAGATATTACAAAAGGGAACCAAGCCCTGAGTAGACAGTCCTGCGGAAAAAGTAACTGCATGCTGTTCTGCTATTCCCACATCAAAGGATCGATCAGGAAAAGCCTTCATCATGATATTCATGGAAGATCCGGAGGGCATCGCAGGAGTAACCCCCACGATTTTATCATTCTTTTCTGCCAGCTCCACCAAGGTATGTCCAAATACATCTTGGTATTTGGGTGCTTGGGGAGTAGTAGGTACTTTCTTAGCAATTTCTCCGGTAATTTTATCAAATTTCCCCGGAGCATGCCATTTGGTCTGGTCTTTTTCTGCGGGGGCAAAGCCTTTACCCTTTACGGTTATGCAATGAAGAATCTTTGGTCCCGGAATATCTTTAAGGTCATTGAGTACCTCCACCAAGTGATTAACATCATGGCCATCCACCGGTCCGAAATAGCGCAAGTTTAAGGACTCAAATAAGTTGCTTTGTTTCAGCAAGGCAGATTTTATGGCTCCCTCCACTTTTGAAACTACATCTTGAGCACTGAAACCAAATTTACTGATTTTACCCAACAGGTGCCATACTTCGTCCTTCACTTTGTTGTAAGTATGGGAGGTGGTGATGTCTGTAAGGTAATCCTTCAATGCCCCAACATTAGGGTCAATAGACATGCAATTGTCATTGAGGATGATCACCATATTACTGTCTGAAACACCGGCATGATTCATCGCTTCAAAGGCCATTCCTCCTGTCATCGCACCATCACCTATTACGGCCACATGCTGCCTTTTGGTATCCCCCTTATATTTTGAAGCCATGGCCATTCCCAGAGCAGCCGAGATGGAAGTGCTGGAATGTCCTACGCCAAAAGAATCGAAAGGACTTTCTTTCCTTTTGGGAAATCCGGATAGGCCCTTGTATAATCTATTGGTATGAAAGTCATTTCTACGGCCGGTAAGGATCTTGTGTCCATAAGCCTGATGGCCCACATCCCAAATCAACTGATCATCAGGAGTATTGAGCACATAATGCAATGCTACAGTAAGTTCCACGACGCCTAAGCCAGCACCAAAGTGACCTCCATAAACAGAAACATGGTCAATGATAAACTGTCTCAATTCATCACAGATTTGAACCAATTGGTCTTTACTGAGGTTTTTAAGGTCTTCCGGGTAAAGGATTCCTCTAAGTAATTTTCCAGGTTCTATTTGCATATACTTATCTTCATTTATAGAAAACTATAACCTATTCATAGGATATAATGTTTAATATTACCAATAATTATTCAGGCCTCCATACCTTTATGGAAATTATTGACTTGCCTATTGATTTAACAAGATATGTGATATCTTTGAACACAATAAGAAATACAAAAATAACAAAAAATAATCTTATCCAGTGAGTTTCGAAATCAAATTACCTTTATTCGAAGGGCCATTTGACCTTATGCTGTTTTTCATTGAGCGTGATGAACTGGATATATATGATATTCCCATATCTAAAATCACCAATGATTTTCTTGATTATATTCACCATCTGGAAAAAATGGAGATTGAGGTGGCCAGTGAATTTATATTATTTGCAGCCACTTTGATGAAAGTGAAATCGAAAATGCTTCTCCCCAGGCCTGAACTTAATGAAGATGGAGAAGAAATAGATCCCCGGGAAGATCTAATAAAACATTTATTGGAATATAAAAAATACAAGTCCGTAGTTAGCGAACTTGCAAGTATGGAAGAGGAAAGGATGTCCAAATTTGCCAGAGGCAATGTGGTGCAAGAGCTCAAGCAGATCAATCAAATAGATCAGGTGGATGCCGAACTCCAGGACCTTGACCTGTATCGCTTATTAAAAGTGTACCAAAGAGTTTTGACGAAATATGCCCATAGCCAGGATACCACAAAGCATACGGTGATTCAATATCCCTATTCCATAGAACAACAAAAATCATTGGTTTTAGATCGACTGGAAGAAAATCCCAGAATCCCTTTTTCAGACTTTATTGTCCTGAATCCTGATAAAATTTTTATTATCTATACTTTTTTAGCCATTTTAGAGCTCCTTCAGCTTACGCTGGTGACAATAAAAATAGGAGAGGGTTTTAACAATTTCTGGGTAGAACGATTAGAAGCTATACCTGTAGAAAACTTATGAAATTAGACAATAGGGAAGTATTTAAAACCTTAAATCCAAATAAGGTTTGGGTTCCTGTGTTTATTGGGATCGCCATAGTCTTTGCTATGTTTTACATGGATCCGACTGTAAATGCCCAAACTTTAAGAGGAGTTTTTGATGCTTCAATTTGGTCCATATTATTGGCAATGGTTTTTATCGTCCTACGGGATGCCGGCTACGTTTTTCGGATCAGGGAAGTAACCAATAAACACTTGACTTGGTCTAGGGCCATATATGTAATCATTTTGTGGGAATTTGCCTCAGCAGTGACTCCTTCTATTGTAGGGGGAACGGCTGTAGCTGTGTTTATCCTAAATAAAGAAGGCATTCCCCTAGGGAAAGCTTTGGCTTTCACCATGCTGACAGCCATTATGGACAATTTATTCTTTGTCTTAGGTGCGCCCATCATTTTGTTTTTAGCCCAGGGCTATATTTTCCCTGAAAGCAGAGTGCTGGAAATGAGATTGGGCTCAAGCATGGAATACCTGTTTTGGGGAAGTTATACCTTGTACACCATTTATTCAGTATTAATGGCCTTGGCCTTGTTTTACCGTCCAAGGGTATTCAAGTGGATAATGCTCAGGCTATTTTCAATCAAATGGCTTCGAAAATGGAAATATCAGGCCAATAATTATGGGGATCAAATCATTGAGGCTAGCAAAGAACTCAAAGGGAAGAATTTCAAATATTGGCTGATTATTATCCTTACCACCGTTTTCATTTGGTCTTCAAGATACTTAATGCTCAACGCCCTAATATCTGCCTTTGAAACACTTTCGGTTTTCGAACACGTGGTCGTTTTTGCAAGGCAGATTATCATGTGGATCGTAATGATGATCAGCCCAACTCCCGGAAGTAGTGGAACAGCAGAGTTTTTCTTTACACAGTTCTTCAATGAGTTCCTGACCGGTTATACCTTTGTCACCAGTATTCTTTGGCGGATGTTTTCTTATTATCCCTATCTTTTATTAGGGGCCATCTTTTTACCTAGGTGGGTGAGGCAAGTGTTTTTCAAGAAAAAAAGTGAAAATAAGTAAGCAGGGAAGGCCGACTAAATGGCATCCAAAACCATAACCCAATCGTGTCCCTTTCCACCTGAGCTTGGCGCCGTATAAGTAAATGATGGAGAACTGCTGACAAATCCGGCATCAGTCCAAGCACCTGTTCGTGGGTCATACCATGAACACTTCAAGGTTTTGGATTTCATGATGGAAGTGTTTAGGGTGACTGTTTTTCCGGTGGGAATATAGATCATCGCATAACTTCCCTCCTGATCTCTGGTAGCTATTACATAACTTTCATCATCTTCCTGTTTATCAACCACCATGTTCTGATCCGGGATCCTGGTTAAGAAAGGCCTACTCAACATCAAGTTTTTGAGGTGTTGAACTTGTGAAGCCATGGGGAGATCTAAGGCAACTTTCCATGGTCTCAAAGGAAAGTTGATTCCTTCCCGCTCCGGTGTAAACATCTGCCAGACTGCATGACAGCCATAGGACTGACCAAATGCGCCGGCAAAAACATTCCAATACATAATTCTTCGAATATCCTCCGGTATGCTGTGCCCCAATTCCTCCGGCTTAAAACAATTGGGATGATCTTCGTAAAGTGGTTCCCCATCAATGGTGGGTTTAATGGGTATAAGATTATAATCGTGTGTGATCTTTTTATAGGTAGCTTGATTCGGGCAATGGCCCGTTTGGTGCATATTAAAGTCCAGCCACTTGTCTTGATGAAACCAATTGCTTGACCCTCCCGGAGCCGTAGGCTGGGGGTGAAAGGTCATCAGGGTGTTTTCATTGCCTCCGGTCTGGCTGGCAATACCTTTGGCCATTGCACGCCATATATCAATATCTGTGCTGTTCTCTCTTGGGTTTCTATCCCCTCCAATAACCCATATCACATTGGTGAAATCCTTGAATCGGTTACCTATCCACCTACCAAATACTTCCGCATTCTCCACATTAAAAACCTCAGGGCCTACACCCCAACCTTTCTTAAAGACCTTATCTCCCCAAGTCGGCAGCAAGGCAACATATAAGCCTTTAGCCTCTGCCTTTTTCAATACTTTAGCGATATAATCAAAATAGCGAGGATTTGGTTGAGTGGGGTCATTTTCAAATAAAGGGGTCTCTCCAAAGGCATTTGGGCTGTTTAATCCATCAATTTCTGCCAGAGCGACCGCCTGAATTACATTGAACCCTTGTTCTGCTCTTTTATTTAGGTAGTAGTCTATCTCCTCATCATCACATCTATGGAATAACTCCCAAGCTGTATCTGCCATCCAAAAAAAGGGGCTGCCATCTTCAGTAACAAGAAACCTTTGATTGTCAGCGATTTTAATTCTAAGCAAAGACTCTTGGGAAAAACTAGGGATACTAAGGGTTAACAAAAAAAGTAGAGAGGAGAATATTTTTTGCATGGCATATCAAGTTTATCTGTTGCCAATTTAAAAAAAATCCTTTAAGGCTGTGATTTTTAATCTGATGAATCAACAGCAATTGTTAAAAAATCTTAAATTTTTCTATCCCTCTCAGAATCCGAGAGGGATAGAAAACAAAATTCACTTTATTTTTCAAATGCATTAAAAAAGTAGCTTCCTTCAATCTCAGCATTTTCATCAGAGTCGGATCCATGAACAGCATTGGCTTCAATGGAGGTAGCATATAATTTTCTAATGGTGCCTTCCTCAGCATCATCAGGATTGGTAGCACCTATTAATTTTCTAAAATCAGCAATTGCATTGTCTTTTTCTAAAATTGCAGCAATAATGGGCCCTGAAGACATATACTTACACAATGCGCTGTAAAAGGGTCTTTCTTCATGAACTTTGTAAAATTCTCCCGCCAATTCTTCATTCAATTGGGTTTTTTTCAAAGCAATGATTTTGAATCCTGCCTCTTCAATCATTTTTAAGATTGCTCCTGAATTCCCAGCACCGAAGGCATCAGGCTTGATCATTGTAAACGTTCTATTGGTAGCCATAAAATTTTATTTGGATTATTAGTTATGGCTGTAAAATTAATCCTTTTAAGTTAAAGTGCGAAAGTTTAAAACAGATAATAAATAAAGTCTATCTTTCGATAAAATAGGAATTGGGAATTTCAGAAAATTATATGGAACTTTGTCATCTGTGTTTTTTAAATACGGTACTCAATTATTACACATGCAGAATATAAATCTATTTAAAGAACAGATTTCTTCAGCTTCGTCCAAAAAGATTATAATCACAACCCATCATAAACCTGACGCAGATGCGCTTGGATCTTCATTAGCTTTAGCCGGCTATTTAAATAAGAAAAAACACCAAGTAGAAGTAATTACGCCGTCAGATTATCCTGTTTTCCTTCATTGGATGAAAGGGAATGATGAAGTGATAAATTATGAAGACCCTGAAAAGGTTGAGAAAGCTGAAAAATTGATTGCTGAGGCAGATATTATATTCTGCTTGGACTTCTGTTGTCTTAGTCGACTTCAAAAAATGGAAGATTCCGTGCGTCAATCCAAAGCTTATATTGTCAATATAGACCACCATCAGGAACCGGAAGACTTTGCGGATTTCAGCTTTTGCAGCACTGAAGCAGCAGCTACCTGTGAGTTATTGTATGACTTAATGGTAAAGGTAGGGGATAGAGATCTGATTGACAAGGACATTGCTGAATGCCTTTATTCGGGAATCATGACCGATACAGGAGGGTTCAGACATCCCAATACCACCAAAAATGTACATTTAGTAACAGCGGAATTAATCGATCTGGGAGCTGACAACTCCAAGATTGCTCGGTTAATATATGATACTTACTCAGTAAATCGACTAAAATTTTTAGGATTTGCCCTTACCAGAAGGTTGACTATTTTACCGGAACTTAACACTGCTTTTTTTGCTATAAGTAAAAAGGACCTGAGGAAATACCAATCCCAAACCGGAGATACAGAAGGTCTTGTAAATTATGCCCTTTCTTTGGATGGAATTAAAATTGCAGCCTTATTTACAGAAAGGAAAGATGGAGTCAAAATCTCTTTTCGCTCTGCTGAAGACGTATCTGTAAATAAATTTGCAGCCAAATACTTTAATGGAGGAGGGCATAAAAATGCTTCCGGAGGTATTTCAGATGTAAATTTAGAACAAACCGTAGACCGGTTTAAAGAATTAATAAAAGAAAACAAACAAATCTTATTTAATCAATTAGAATTAGTCGATGAAAAAAATCAATAATTTAGTTTTTAGTGCCTTGGTATTGGCATCTAGTTCACTGTTGTACTCTTGTGAGAAGACAGAAACAACCTCGGACGGAATAGAATACCGTTATGTATCACAAGGTGACAAAGAAACCAAAGACGGAGAATTTGTCGTTTACCACTTTACTGCCAAAACCGGAAGTGACTCCTTGTTTATCTCTAGTTATGATCAGCCAATGCCTCCTTATTTGCAACATTTAGATACTGCAACAGCGAGAACAGGCGTTGATGAGATTTTCCTAAATCTTAACAATGGTGACAGTATCGTAATTACTTCTACTGCAGAAAAAATCTTCACTCCCGAGGGCGTGCCTCCATTTTTGGAAAATGACGAAACAGTAACCATACAGATTGGTGTGGTAAATGTATTGGAAGAAGAAGTATTCCAAGACTACTTCAATGATTTGGCTGCCGAAGGACAAAGAAAACAGGCTGAAGAAGCCAAAGTTCAATTGGAAGATGATATCCAATCCATAGAAAGCTATATTTCTGAAAATAATTTGGACGCTGACAAGACAGAATCAGGTGTTTATTACGTCATAGAGAAAGAAGGTTCAGGTGCACAAATAGAACAAGGAGACGAAATCTCTGTAAACTATACCGGTTATGTGCTTGACGGTACTGTATTCGATACCAGTATTGAAAGCAAAGCCAAAGATGCAGGAACCTATACAGAAGGAAGACCTTACGAACCATTTACATTCAGTGTAGGCCAAGGAATGGTTATTCCGGGTTGGGATGAAGGCCTTCAATTGTTAAAAAAGGGTTCAAAAGCCAAGTTATTGATTCCTTCTCCACTAGCCTATGGGCCTAGTCAAAGAGGAGCAGTAATTGTACCTAACTCTATTTTAATATTTGACGTGGAAGTAACTGACGTAAAAAAGCAGTAGTTTATTGAATACCTGCTTTTGCAACTATTATTATATACATACCTACCATGATTAGAAATATTAAGTATCTGGCATTCATGCCTCTTTTCGCTGTTTTACTTTCTTGTGTCTCAGAAGAGGAAAATTTGGACGTGATTTTTCAAGAAGATCTCGATAAAATTGAAACCTATATTCAGAATTTCCCAGATGAATACATGAAAGAGGAAGAAATAGAAGGGACAGGTATTGTACTTTTATTTACGGAAGTAGTAGAAGAAGGTGAAGTAGCAGCTTACGCAGATACTTTGGCTGTGGATTATACCGGTATGTTACTAGACGGCACCGTATTTGACACTTCCATTGAGCAAACGGCAAGGGACAATGGACTCTATAGTGAATCCAGAACCTACGAACCCTATAAACTAGTGCTTGGAGTGTCGCGTGTTATCCAAGGTTGGACCGCTGCACTTTCTCGAATGAAAGAAGGAGAAAAAGCGACAGTACTTATTCCATCTTATTATGGTTATGGAACTCAGGGGGCAGGTTCTATCCCACCAAATTCTGTTTTGGTTTTTGAATTAGACCTGACAGAAAACAGACCTTATCAAGAACCTTAAATATTAATAGCTAAAGGATGCGTACAAATCAATTAATTATTATTTTCTGTCTGGCCATTGTCAGTTTTTCATGTGATGACAACTTGAGTGGCTATGGCTATCCTACCTATGATACGGAAGGAAATTTAGCCATTGACAGGGAAAAAATTGATACCTATTTAGAAACTGCTCAATATGACAGCCTTTATAGGATCCACGATCCTTCGGGAGTGGTGATCATAGTGACAGAGGAAGGAACCGGGTCAAGACCTGTTTCAGGGAATGTGGTTTATACCAATTACACCGGTTATTTGCTGGATGGGACTGTTTTTGACTCCAACCTTGAAGACGTAGCTTTAGAAAATGATATTTACGATGAAGACAGAAATTACGATATTTTTTCTTTCTTCCTTGGGCAAAGTACTTCTAATGGTGGGGCCATTCAGGGCTTTACTTATGGGTTTCAGCGAATTCGAAGTGGGGCTAAAGCTACCATTATCATTCCTTCTCCCTACGCCTACCAAGACAATGAGAGTGTAGCGAGGGTTCCGGCCAACTCAGTATTGGTCTTTGATGTGGACTTTTTAGGAATGGATTAAAACCCCTTTATACATTAAAAAAGGCCGGTGGAAAATTTCCATCGGCCTTTTTTCATTATTGAATATCCCGTATTAAGATTTGGCACTATAGTTCGGTGCTTCTCTTGTTATGTTGATGTCATGTGGATGTGACTCTCTTACTCCGGCAGAAGTAATCTTGACAAATTTTCCTTTTTCCCTAAGGTCATTTATGGTAGCTGTTCCGCAATACCCCATACCTGCCTGCAAGCCTCCTACCATTTGGTACAGCACTTCTGAAACTAGGCCTTTGAAAGCTATTCGTCCCACTATACCTTCAGGTACCAGTTTCTTAATGTTTTCTTCGGCATCTTGGAAATAACGATCTTTGGATCCCGATTCCATGGCCTCTAGAGAGCCCATACCTCGGTAAGATTTAAATTTCCTTCCGTCAAAGATAATTATCTCTCCGGGTGCTTCCTCAGTTCCAGCAAGGATAGAACCAATCATTACTGAAGCAGCTCCGGCAGCCAAGGCTTTTACAATATCTCCGGAATATCGAATTCCTCCATCTGCAATAACAGGAACATCTCTTCCTTTCAAGGCATTTGAACACTCCATGACAGCCGACAGTTGAGGCATACCCACACCGGCAATCACCCGAGTGGTACAAATACTACCGGGCCCAACGCCCACTTTTACTCCATCGGCTCCGGCATCTGCCAAAGCTATAGCGGCTTCTGCAGTGGCGATGTTCCCAACAATCACATCAAGGTCTGGGAATATGGTTTTGATCTTTTTACAAGTCTCAATCACTCCTTTGGAATGGCCATGAGCGGTATCGATACTAATAACATCTACTCCTGCATTTACCAAGGCTCCCACTCTTTGCTCTATATCAGCAGTAACACCTACTGCAGCGCCTACACGTAATCGGCCAAAACTATCCTTACACGCATGAGGTTTATCTCTGCGCTTTAGGATATCCTTATAAGTAATTAAGCCGGTCAACTTATACTCTTCATCCACTATAGGCAGCTTCTCGATTTTATATTCTTGAAGGACTTCTTCTGCCTCTTCTAACGTAATCCCCGCTTTTGCGGTGATTAGGTTTTCCATGGTCATGATCTCCTTGACCGGTCGACTTAGGTCCTTGATAAATCGTAAATCCCTATTGGTGATGATTCCTTTGAGAAACCTGTTCTCATCTACTACAGGAATGCCCCCAATATTGAATTCACTCATTATAGCCTCTGCATCTTTTACTTTGGCATCGATGTCTAAGGTAATGGGATCCAAGATCATTCCACTTTGAGATCTTTTTACCTTTCTTACCTGAGCTGCCTGCTTTTCGATGGTCATGTTTTTGTGAATAAAACCCAGCCCGCCTTCTAAGGCTATGGCAATGGCCAATTCAGCTTCAGTAACAGTGTCCATGGCTGCAGAAACCAATGGAATTTCCAGTTGAATGTTTTTGGTAAGGCGCGTAGAAGTAGAGGTGTCGCGGGGAAGTACCTCGGAATATCCCGGTACTAAAAGCACATCATCATAGGTGAGTGCTTCGAAGAGAAATTTATCTGTGTTTGGATTCATGGCAAATGGTTAAATACCCTATTTGCCCGTCAAAGATACAATGAATTTAACATGCGAATCAATTTTTTTCTAAAAAAAATGTTAAAAAAATTAAATTTGTCTCTGCTAAAAGGAATAATCTTTGGAGGGAGTCATTGTTCCATAACCTTAACTCCCTTGGACAAAGCTGCACTTATGCCCCTCATTCCTCGGTCATTTGGATGAGAAGCCACCGCTTGATTTTCGAATTCTCCAATAGCCATGTTTTCAGGATCTGCGCCTAAGTCACTAATATCAACCACCTTCCATAAATTTTTATTGGCAGCATGTATCAATTGTTCATTCACAAGGGGTCTTGACAAGAAAGTAGTCCTCACAATATTTTTTGTTTTCTCCCCTCCAAGAGAAAAGGCAAATTCCTATTTGAAATTTCCCAAATTGGCATTCCAACCTATAGAGGAATCCGGTGGGTGGATGGTGATACTGTTGCCCTTCACCAATAATTTTTGTGAGAAAAGTGGTTACATGAACCTAAACTATTGCTAAAATTAGCCCTAGTAATAATGAGCGCATTACTTTTTCTTTCTCAATTTGGCAATATAAAAACCATCAAAGCCACTTTCATGGGAAAGCACCTGGGTCTCTTCCATGAGTTCAAATTTTTGCCCATTTTCACTGCTTAGAAAAGCCTCCACTTGCTTGTGATTTTCGGAGGGAAGAATACTACAAGTAGCGTAGATCATGATTCCACCCGGTTTGAGCATAGAGGGATATTGAAACAGGATCTCTTTCTGTAAGGCTTCTACTTTTGCTATGGATGCCGGATTGAGCTTCCACTTGGTATCAGGATTTCTCTTCAAAACTCCCAAGCCTGAACAAGGAACGTCTAACAACAAACGGTCTGCACTTTCATGAAGCCTTTTAATGGTTTTGTTACTCTCTATGGCTTTGGTTTCCATTATTGAAATTCCGGCTCTTCTGGCTCTCAATTTGGCATTTTTTAACTTCCAGGCTTCTGTATCCATGGCCAAAATCCTGCCTTTGTTTTGCATCAAGGCCGCCAAATGTAAGGCTTTACCTCCTGCACCTGAACAGGCATCGATCACCCTCATACCCGGCTCCACTTCCAAAGCTGCTGCTACCATTTGCGAAGAAGCATCCTGTACCTCAAATAGCCCCTCTTTAAATAGTGGTGTCCGGAACACATTCTTGCGCTTTAGCAAAACCAAAGCATCAGGATATTCTTTTGGAACATATGCTTTTACTTCCAGTTCCTCAAGTTTATTTTTGAGCTCTGTCCGCTGTGTCTTAAGTGTATTGGCACGCAATACCACCTGCGCTTGTTCATTTAGACTGGCCAATTCGGGCTCCCAATTGTCACCCAATTGCGCAGCTCCCATTTCATCTAACCAATCCGGTATAGACTGCAATACGGCTCGGTTTGCTATTTTAGACCTGTGCTGCCTGATTTTCTCTCCATTGATACCTTTGAACTCTCTCCAATCGGGCAAGACCCTGTCATGCAATACCCAATAGGTACCGAACCAGTGATAATAATCATTCGAAGGACTTAGTTTCTCAATCAACCTTTTCCATCGAACGATCTCATAAACACTTTCTGCAATAAATGCCCGGTCTCTGGCCCCCCATTTAGGATTAGATCGCAAAACTTTTTCTATTACTTTGTCAGCGTAATGGTTATTGTCAAATATTTCTTCCAACGCTTTGACCACTGCGTTAACTGTATTTGGAAAGAGCTTCATATAGGCATTTTTAATTTAACCACAAATATAGAAAATATGTACGGGGAATATGCCCAAGAAGTATAAGAGGAGTTGGCAGAAGATGGATATTTTGGTATTTTTGCCGCTATGGGAGAAAAAAAATGCCCAAATTGTGGAAAATGGACTGAATGGAATCAAAACCTGACTGATACCTGCGAACATTGCGGTGAAATACTCGGAAAGGAAGAATTGGCATTCGAAGAAAAAAGAGCTGCTCAAAAGAAAGTCAATGAAGAACAGTGGATTTTCTACATCAAGGAAAGCGACAGTGCATTTGTAAAGAAATCCAAAATAGTAGGTAATTTCTTTTATAGCCTTTATATCACCATTATCACAATAATTGCTTGGCTGATAGCTGCCTTGCCCGGATAATGTCGGTGCTCAAAAATCCCTTCTTCTGGTTTCCATGTATACTATTCTGGGCCAATCAATACCTTGAAAAGATTCAAGGCCTGTTTTTGCCATTTTTGCACAGTTACTTGGATGACCTCCTTGCCATACCGGTGGTCCTTGGCATTACCTTACAAGCGTTTAGATGGGTGCATCAAAACCATACACAACTGATCTTCTCCAAAAAGCAAATTATCATTGGCCTGGTATACTTTGGCCTGTTATTCGAAGGGTTACTGCCCGCTTGGTCTTCTGTGTATGTTCGAGACCCCTTGGATTTGGTCTGTTATGCTATCGGGGCAATTTATTTTTGGTTTTTCATCAATAACAAAGGGATCGGTAACCCAATTAAGAAATGAATTTAAGAGACGTATACAAGGCCTATGTAAGCCAATTAACCTCCCTTTATCCGGATACTGAAGTACGCAGTCTGGTGATGTGGCTTTTCGAAGCCTATTTGTCTGTGGACCGAATAGATGTATTAAATAATAAACCCATTCCTTTAGTTCCTGAAAACTTAGAAAATGCCATGGCCAAATTAATGGCTGGTGAACCCATACAATACATATTGGCAAAAGCACCGTTTTATGGAAGAGAATTTAGGGTTGGCCCCGGTGTACTGATTCCCAGAAATGAGACCGAAGAACTGGTCCAACTGATTCTACAAAACCACAAAGGAAAAATGAAAGTCCTTGACCTTGGGACAGGCTCTGGTTGCATTGCCATATCCTTGGCGCTGGAATGGGCAGAAGCGGAGGTATCGGCCCTAGACATCAGTGAGCAAGCTTTGGCCATCGCCAAACACAATGCAGCAAAACATGGATCAAAGCTCAATTTTATCAAAGCAGATGTTTTGAATAAAGATTTGCATTTGGATCAATATGACCTTATGGTCAGCAACCCTCCCTATGTGTTGGAAAAAGAACGTGCCTTGATGCAAGCCAATGTGCTGAAACATGAGCCTGAATTGGCTTTGTTTGTACCCAATGAGGACCCCTTGCGCTTTTACAAAGCCATATGCCTTCATGCCAAAGAATCTCTCAACCCTAATGGCTTCCTGTATTTTGAAATCAATGAAGCTTTTGGCCCGGAAGTCGTTTCCATGATGAACAGCGAAGGCTTTGGAGAAGTCCGGCTAATCCGGGACATCAACGGAAAGGATCGCATCGTATATGGCCAAGTCCGGCAAACGGTACCTTAAAACTAAATACCAGGATTGTATAATTGGGTTCGTAATCATTGGGTAGAAGGTCTATTGCATATTTAGGGTTAAAAAGCCTTTTGCTTTAGAGGCAGGAGAAACCTGAAATTTTGGCCATTCGTCTACAGCATATTTTTGGCTTGATTTCTCGACTATACCAAGGTGCCTATCCAAAACAAATCATTGCTACTAAAGGTATGAAAACCCTCTTCAAGCTCTAAAAAGGTAGTGTATTGGATGCGAAAAACATTGGAAGCAGATGCCGATTGATGTTCAATAAATTGTCCTTCAGCACCATGCACCTGTATGGGACCTTCGGGGAACCATTTTTTCATTTTTCCTTTCTTGGCCGGAAAATACCTTATTCCATTGTAAAAATATACTATGTCCAAATGTGATAGCTGAGGAAGCAACTCCCCTACACGCAAGGGATCAAAGTTCAGGATATTTACCGCATGATGCTCTTTTTCCCTAAGGTAATTGAGGCCGGCTTCTAAGAAGGCACCTTCAGCCGAAGTGATAAATATTACCGGATGCTGTTCTTCAAGCAAGGAAGGGTTGTCATTCTGGAATTCCTTTGTGGCAAGAATCCCATCAATTTTGATACCCAATGACATGATTTTTTGCACATTGTTTTGGGTAACCAAGACGGTAGGCACCCATTCGAGTAGGGAAGAAAGAGTTTCCGTATCTTCAATTTCTTCAAGCAACAGAAGCAAAGCCGGTTCTTGTTGTTCTTTTACAAAATGGTGTGAGGACATAAGGGCTTAAAAAAGGCTGAATTGGATCATTTTAGTAGGTCAAAGCAAACCAATCATTTACTTTTTCGGGCAAGTTACTGAATAGCAATGATAAAAAATTGGTAGGTCACCATTTATTCAAAACTCGGCATAAAACCTTTGTAAACAATCATTTTTACCATTTTGTTAATGCTAAGGTTTATATAGTTCATTAATAGGATATTTTTTATAATTTTGGCCGTTCGCCTTAGGCCTATAATTCATCTTCAGTATGATCAAGCAAGCCCAGGCATAATCATTAAAACTATTCAAATTATGGCCGTTTCCCAACCAATCAATTTCACCAAATGGATAGATGATCACCGCCATTTATTAAAACCTCCGGTGGGCAATCAACAAATGTACCTGGAAAATGACGACTTTATCGTCATGGTGGTAGGAGGTCCAAACGCCAGAAAGGATTACCACTACAACGAAGGTGAGGAGTTCTTTTACCAAGTTGAAGGTGATATTGTTCTTAAAATAGTAGACGATGGGGTAATGAAAGACATACCCATCAAAGAAGGGGAAGTGTTTCTACTGCCTCCCAGAGTGCCTCATAGCCCCAGAAGACCGGCCAATACAGTGGGTCTGGTGATAGAAAGGTATAGAAAACCGGGTGAAGAAGATGGTTTCCTTTGGTTTTGTGAAAACTGTGACAACAAACTTTACGAAGAATATGCCACCATCTCAGATATAGTAAACCAACTGCCTCCTATAATGGATCGTTTTTGGGCCAACCCCGAAAACACACGCTGTAAAAAATGCGGTACAGTAATGCAAAAATAGGCCGGGTATGATTTCTGGAACTTTGATTTAAAATAAATACACCATTTTCCCATCCAGATATGGATCAGATTGCATTTGAATTAACACCGGAATTTGCGCACAGAATGGATCAAGCTGATCCACTGTCCACTTTCCGGGAAAAATTTTATATTCCGGAACAAAATGGCCAACCACTGATCTATTTTTGTGGCAATTCTCTTGGTTTACAGCCCCGAACCGTCAATGCTTACTTGAAACAAGAATTGGAAAAATGGGCCGATAAAGGAGTGGACGGTCACTTTGAAGGCAAAGTACCCTGGGTCGATGCCAGAAAACCTTCTAAAAGTCTGCTTGGACCTTTAGTTGGAGCCAATCCGGAGGAGGTTGTAGCCATGAATAGCCTAAGTGTAAACCTCCACCTATTGATGGTGTCGTTTTATCAACCCAAAGGAAAAAAAATCAAGATCCTAACCGAAGCCGGGGCTTTTCCTTCTGATCAGTATATATTGGAGTCTCAGGTAAAATTTCATGGCTTGATTCCAGATGAAGCCATACTGGAATTGGCGCCAAGACCAAATGAACACCTGTTACGCACCGAAGACATTCTTCAAATTATAGAAAGCCATAAAGATGAATTGGCCTTGGTCATGCTTTCGGGACTTCAGTACTATACAGGACAGTTGTTTGATTTAAAAGCAATAAGTAAAGCAGCCAATCAACACAATATCCCTGTAGGCTTTGATCTTGCCCATGCCATAGGAAATGTTCCGCTCCAGCTTCATGACTGGGGAGTAGACTTCGCAACTTGGTGTAGCTACAAATACCTCAACTCAGGACCCGGTAATGTCGCGGGAATCTTCGTGCACGAAAAACACCGTGACAACCTCCTGCTGCCTAGATTTGCCGGCTGGTGGGGACATGATGAAAAAGAACGATTTAAAATGAATAAGGGCTTCAAGCATATGCCCGGAGCAGATGGCTGGTTATTAAGCAACGACAATGTACTGGGCTTAGCTGCCCACCAGGCTTCGCTGGAATTATTTGCCGAAGCCGGCTTAGAAAACTTAAGAAAAAAGAGTATTCAATTAACCGGTTATCTCGAATTTGCCATTCGTGAAACAATTAAAGACCCTGAATTGTTAGAAATTATAACTCCCTTAAGACCAACAGAAAGGGGATGCCAACTCTCTTTATTGATTCACAAAAAAGGCAAAAAAGTTTTTGATTTGTGGATTGATAACGGAGTGGTGGCGGATTGGAGAAATCCCAATGTCATCAGACTTGCACCCACCCCTATGTACAATAGCTTTCAGGATGTTTTTGAATTCAGTAAAATCCTCAAAAACTCATTGAATGAATAACCCCAAGAATTAAACCTGTTAAAAAATGAATGAGAAAATAGACCTATTGGGCGCGGGACTCATCGGATCCCTGCTCGCCATATACCTCAAAAAAAGAGGACTAGATGTTACTATCTATGAAAAACGTCAGGATTGGCGCAATTCAAATAAAACCGGAGAAGGCAGATCAATCAATATGGCTTTGAGTGACAGAGGCTGGAATGCCCTGGAAAAAGCAGGCTTGAAAGAAAAAGTTTTGCCCTATACCTTACCCTTGTCCGGCAGAAGAATCCATGATGAACATGGGAATACCTACTTTCAACCCTACGGAAAAGAGAATCAGGCCATTTATTCCATAAGCAGAAATGTATTTAACGAACTGCTAATGGATGAAGCTGAAGCACTGGGTACAAAGATTTATTTTAACCACAAAGTGGAAAATGTCAATGTCTCTAAGCGAGAAGTGGAATTTTGCCTTAAAGATGGCTCAGAAACACGGATGACTTCAGATGTGCTAATTGGTTCTGATGGTTCCTACTCTGCACTAAGAAATGCCTTCCAAAGCCAAGTAAGATTTAATTTTTACCAAAAATTTATCTCTCACGGCTATAAGGAATTACACATTCCACCTACTGCTGCCGGAGATTTTGCACTGGACCCCAATGCCCTTCATATTTGGCCAAGGGGAAAGTTCATGCTCATAGCTTTGCCTAATTTGGACAAGTCTTTTACCTGTACCCTGTTTTTGCCTTTTGAAGGTTATAAAGTTAGCTTTGAAAACATCTATGATGACAAGGATATCAATCTAATTTTTAAAACTTACTTCAATGACGCCTTTGATTTGATGCCTAATCTGTTGGCTGATTTCAAAAACAATCCTACTTCCGCCCTTATCAATACAGAGTGCTATCCATGGACTGAAAACAACGCCTTGCTCATAGGGGATGCGGCCCATGCCATGGTTCCTTTCTATGGACAAGGCATGAACTGTGGATTTGAAGATTGTTTTATTTTGGACAACCTTATCGAGAAATACGGTACTTCCTCTTGGGATTTGGTCTTCGAAAAATTTCAGAAAACAAGGAAACCGGATACCGATGCCATCTGCCAGCTGGCCATGGATAATTTCAAAGAGATGAGTGACAACATTGCTGATCCTAAATTTCTGATACGGAAAAAAATTGAAGCCAAACTGCATGAATTGTATCCCAAAGAATGGCAACCCCTGTACAGCATGGTAACTTTTTCTAATATGCGCTATTCGGAGGCTTATGCCATTGGTAAACTCCAGGAAAAAGTGATGGATGAGGTAATGAAGGACCCGGATGTCCCCAAAAACTGGAATGATTTAGACTATGCCGCCATAGTAGAAAAAGTGGAAACTTCCGGAGCGGTGTAGGTCAAAGCTTGATGCCGAGTCTTTGCTCAAATCCTCGGATACCTTGTAATCCTCCGGTATGCAGAACCAATATTTTACTTCCTTTAGGGAAATAATCTTTCTGAATCATGTCAAAAAGGCCAAATACCATCTTACCTGTATAGACAGGCTCAAGTGGTAGATTGGCCTTTGTTTTTATTTCCTGTATAAATGAAACCAAGTTTGGCTTGTGTTTAGCGTATCCTCCAAAGTGATAGGTTGTCTGAATTTTATACGCACATTTGGGCTGAATCCCATATTTGCGAAGCAACTGATCCACCTCAGAAATTATAAAATCACCTTTCAAAGAAGAAAATCCAATAAGCTTTTGATTGGGTCTGGCACTTGCCAAGAGCCCTGCAAATGTACCTCCGGTCCCAATAGGACAAGTAATAAAATCCATCGTCAAATCCTTGTCCTCCAAAATTTCTTGGGTTCCTTTTATGGCCAGGGCATTGGTTCCTCCCTCAGGAATCAAATAAAACGCTCCAAATTTATCTTCCAAGCTTTTTAGCAGGGAAGAACTGTCTTTTTGCCTGTATTCTTCCCTAGACATTGGGTGCAATTCCATCCCTTGATTCAGGGCATCTTCCAAGGTTGGATTAAGTGGAGTGATTAGTTCACCTCTAATGACTCCTATGGCCTTCAACCCATTTGCAGAAGCCGCCAATGCGGTAGCATGAATATGGTTGGAATAAGCCCCTCCAAAGGTCAATACTTGTGAAAGCCCCGATTTCTTCGCCGCTTCAAGGTTATAATGTAGTTTATAAAATTTGTTACCTTGAACATCTGGATGAAGTAAATCCAGTCTTTTAACAATTACTTCTAAGCCCTTTTCATTGATTAACGGGTCGTGAAGTTGCTGATATATGGCAGGTTTTAACGCAGTCAAAATAAATTTATCCAATGATTTTAAGTCAAAACTCTAATTGTTTTTGATCAAATCCTAATTTTGCACCATGACAGAGATCACGAATGAAGAATTACCGGAAGAGGAAAGTTTTTTCGATCACCATGAACTTACTGTAGATCCCGGACAAAATTCGATTAGAATAGACAAATTTATTACCGATAAACTGGCCTATGCTACTAGAAATAAGGTTCAGCAAAGCATTATTTCCGGAATAGTTAAAGTAAATGGGGAGGTAGTAAAAGCCAATTATAAAATCAAAGCAGGCGACCTGATTACCTTTGCCATGGAAAAAAGTCGCAAGGAAACAGAGGTGGTAGCGGAGGATCTTCCTTTAGACATCAGGTATGAAGATGACCACCTAATGGTAGTTTATAAACCTGCAGGTATGGTGGTGCATCCTGCACATGGGAACTGGACCGGCACCTTAGTCAATGCATTGGCATTCTATTTTAAAAATCTCCCGGAATTACCCGGGAATTCAGGACGGCCGGGTTTGGTACACAGGATAGACAAAGACACCAGTGGACTCTTGGTAATTGCTAAATCCGAAAGGGCCATGACTCATCTTGCCAAGCAGTTTTTTGATCATTCTATATCAAGAACCTATGTGGCCTTGGTCTGGGGAGAACCGGCAGATGATGAAGGAACAATCAATGTACCTATAGGTCGGGGAGTTAAGGACCGAAAAGTGATGCAGGCATATCCTGAAGGTGATGCGGGAAAGTCGGCCATCACTCACTGGAAAGTTATCAAAAGACTGCGGTATGTCAGCCTTTTAAGCTGTGAGCTAGAAACCGGGAGGACACACCAAATTCGAGCACATATGAAATACATCGGCCACCCGCTGTTTAATGATGCCATGTATGGAGGAGATCAAATTCGAAAAGGAACCCAATATTCAAAGTACAAATCTTACATTCAAAATTGTTTTCAGATACTTCCCAGGCAGGCACTACATGCCAAATCTTTGGGTTTTATTCACCCGATAAGTGGAGAAGAATTGTATTTTGAAGGGGAAATACCGGAGGACATGTTAACGGTCATCGAAAAGTGGGAAAATTATGTGAAATTTGAAAAATAGCCAATTATCGAATCCCTAAAACCGGCAATATAATAGGACCTATAATTTTCAATACCATTTAAATTAAGGTTATTTTTTACTGATATTATAATTTTTTAATATTTCTAATGATAATATTTTCTAAATCTCTACGATTTATTACATTTGCTATATCAAAATATAATTCGGTTTCCGCTCTGGAAAAGCGAAGTCATTTTTGATAAAGTTTTCAAACACTGTAGGGTGTTGAAATTGGCAGACATGCCCTCCTGTCTCGGGGGTGAGGAAACCGGTTTATCCGGCGTATTGGACAAAGCACACATCGAGCTCAATGTGTTGCCTAACAACCTCGTGGAGGTTCGAATCCTTCTCCTACAGCATTTATACCCAAGCCGGTGAATATATTCAAACATATATCCACCGGCTTTTTTATTTTTAGTAGCTCAAATTTTTCTTTTAGCGGTCTTTCTTAAACATTTTCCTCTTTATTTTGTATTCTTGATCTGAAAAATGAGTGGAGAAGAATTAGATATCAAAAAATCTGGAAGAAAAAGAAAGCGATTTCTGAAAATCATTTCAGTTCTCGCCTTTCTTGCTATCTCTACCCATTTCATTCTTTTTTTCGCAGCTGACTGGTTATTTAGAGAATATATACAGCAACAGGTAGAGAAAGTTTCAAAAGGCAAATACGCTGTAGACTTTGAAAGGGTGTACCTTTCCTTGTTTCAGCGTGGTCTTTTTGTCGAAAAGTTTCAACTTGTACCAACAGACCCCACAATTTTTGACGCCCTAAAAATCCCCTATTACAAAATTTCAGTAGATCAATTGGATATATTGGGCCTAAACTTCATAGGTGAAGATGGCAAGTTAACAGCTGATGAACTACGCTTGACAGCTCCCATGATCCAGGCCAAACAACAATTGGAACTTACTGAGAACAAAGAATTCAGCCCTCTAAAACAACTTGAATTCGAAATAAAGAAATCACTTAATGGTTCCTTAAAGGAGATTTTTATCAATGATTTTTACATCGATCAGGCCAATTTTTTAATAGAAAATTTCCTAAGTCAAAAATCCATTGCTGCCCAAAACACCAACCTATACCTCAAAAACATACATCTCATTGGGGGAGAGGAAGAGAATGTTCCTTTTGGCATCGAGGGCTTTCAATTGGATTTTGATGACTTTGAGGTTTCATTAGCAGATAGCGTTCATAAGGTCATGGCCGAAAAGGTAGCCGTATCTTCTCTGGACAAGCAAATATTGGCGAGCAAGGTAAGGGTTACCCCCAATTTGGAAAAAGCAGCCGACGTCTACTATGAAATATTTTTGGAAAAGCTAGCCTTGACAGATGCTGACATCATGGAGATGTTCCAAACGTCAAAAGTTGCCATTGGCGACCTCAATCTTAATGCACCGCATATCGTTTTGTATACGGACAGGAATGCGATGGATGAGGAAGCAAGAACCACAGACATGTACGACCTGGTGGAAGATTTACTGGAGTCGATCACCATAAAAGCTTTGACCATTGACGATGGAGAGTTCTTGCAAAGGGGCGTTCATAACCCCAATAAGAACCGAATTGAAGCAGATGAAATCCAATTTTCTTTGGAAGAAGTATACCTGGGACAAGACGAGGAGCTTAAAAAAGATAATTTTTTATATGCTAGAAATGCAACATTAGAAATTGATCGGGCAAGAATAGCCTTGGCAGACGGGGTGCATTGGATTTCAGGACACAATATTTACCTGTCTACTTTAGATGACAAGGTTAAGATCAATGAAATAGAACTTAATCCGGAAGTGGATGAAGACAGCCTTGCGGAAGCTTCCCTTTTTGAAATAAAAGTACCACTGCTGGAATTTGCCAATGCAAATCTGAGAAAAGTCTACAATGAAAACATCATTGACATAGGGGAGTTGCTAATAAATGCACCGGATGTAGTGATCAAAGACATCCTTGGCAATGCTACTGCAGAAAGCAAGCCCTCCCAAATGAATGACCTACAGCAATTAACCAAAGGTTTTTTTAAAGCTGTATATGTCCAGAAATTAGAAGTGGAAAATGGTAGCCTTGTACTAGACAATCACCTCAGAGTAAGGCAAGACAGCTTGGCTTTTGGGAAAATAAACTTTCTGCTAGAGAATTTTCAGCTGGATGATAAATACATGTCAGATACTTCTTTGAGGATTTTTCTGGCCGACAACCTTAGGCTTGAGATTGAAGACTATGCCCTTAAGTTGTCAGATAACCTGCATCTTTTTGTAGCAGACAAAATATTAATTGATACCAAAAAGGATCTATTGCATGTGGATGGGTTTAAACTTAAACCCTTCTCCCCTGAAGCCGTACTTCCCTTGCTGGATAAATATGGCAGAACAACCGTTTTGGATATCGAGATACCGGAATTTTCTGCTACCGGAGTGGATATCAACCAAGCTTATTTTCAAAACAAGTTATTTATCAATCATATTGACATCCCCAGCCCAATCATCCATTGGACAAAATACATCCCCAAAGAAAATGACAAGCAAGAAAAACTAAAACGTGGAGATGTATTGGATTTGATAACCAGCTATTTCAAAGTTATCAGTATTGACTCTTTGAGCACCGAAAATGGTACTTTCAACTATGAAAACTTTGCCAATGAACAGTTCAGGTCCTTCGCCGAGAATAACATCTCAGTAAAAATCAGGAATTTTTACCTGGACGAAAAGATAAACCCTGCAGCTAACAGGACCTTGTTTTCAGATGAAGTAGATGTCAACCTTAACAATTATCTATTCAACTTGGCCAATGGAAAATACAGCATTGTGGCCGGCCGAATCGGCTTCAATTCTGCGCGGGAAGAAATCAATACCTTCGATGTTAAGTTAATGCCCAATAAAGACCTCGAATCAAAGGTCAGTATTGAGGCGAGTTTTCCCGATTTAAGCTTTAGTGGAGTAGACCTGGAAGCCTTTTTGTTTGACAACACCTTGGCATTGACCAAACTTCGGTTTTCAGATGCTGAAGTGAATTTGTCCATCAACCGGGCCTTTAACAAAGAAGAAGACAAGCCAAATGAGGAAAAAAAGAAAAGTAGAAACCTTCCAAAAACCATTGATGTAATCAAAATAGATTCCATTTTGGCCACCAATGGTTCTTTTAATGTGGCGAATTACCAGAATGGAAATGATTTACAATTGATCAATACCGGAATCAACATAGCCATAGCAGACTTTCTGCTTGATTCTACCAGGTTATCGAATGGAGACATTGCCAGCTTCTTTTCGACCATGGCTTTGGATGTAGACAATTTTTCTCTGGCACTTAAGGACAGTGTTCATACAGTCACTTTTTCAAAAATTCAACTTGACTCTCGGAAGGAAGAAATATTGATAGAGAATGTGAATGTGGTGCCTAAAGAAGCCCCTGAAAATCTGCAAGGCCCAATAATTAAAGCACATATTCCCCAGATCAGCATCAATACCCGCTCCCTTACAAGTTTTCAAAAAACCGGAGAGCTTGATGTATCCCTTTTGCGATTAACAGATCCTGAGGTAAACCTCTACCTAAGCAAAAATGAACCCCCTATTGAATTACCTAATGGGCAGGGAAAGGAAGTGAGCCGCAAAATATTGGAAAGTATCCTGATCAGGAATTTCAAACTCAATGGTGGAAGTTTTGCCCTAATAGACAAGTCAGACACCATCCCTAATAGGGCCTTTAAAAACCTAAGGCTTATTCTCAGTGACCTGAATTTTGACTTTACACAAAAACAACAATTCAATTCTGACTTCTTTTTCAATGAAGATTTCCGTTTTGAGTTCAAGGACTATGAACTGAATTTACCGGACAGCTTGAATAAAGTAAGCATTGGTAAATTAATGGTTTCTAAGGACAAATTGATCCTTAATGAAGTTCGGTTTTTACCTAGGGTAGGGCGGTTTGCCTATGCACGGGCAGTAGGAAAGCAAACGGATGTAATGGAATTGTATGTGCCAAAAATCATTATAGAAGGCTTAAACCTAAAACGGTTTATTGCTGAAGAGAAGATTGAAGCCCTTAGCATGACCTTGGAAATGCCACAGTTGGAAGTTTTTAGAGACAAAAGAATTGAAGAGGACACCACAGTGGTCAAGATGATGCCTCAGCAGTTGATGGAGCTATCCAAGCAGATCATCGAGTTGGACACCTTAATTGTAAAAGAGGGCATGCTTACTTATACAGAGTTTCCAATCAAAGGAATGGTCCCGGGTGAGATTACTTTTGATCAGTTCAATGCCAAAATGTACCCTTTTAGATTGGGGGAATTTGGAGAAGACAGGAAAAATCCCGAGGTGGAAGCCGATTTTAGAATCAACAAGGTGGCTCCGATAAAGGCAAAAGTTCAAATGGAATTTGAAGACCCTTACCCTATTACAGTGGAGGCAGAGGTAGGTGCTTTTGACCTTCCTTCCATCAACTCCATATTGGCTACCAATGCTTTTATTACGGTAAAAAGAGGCAAGGTAAGGGAGGGAAAATGGCATTTTGTGGTGGATAAAAATGAAGCAATCGGGGAGATGACCTTAAAATACAACAAGCTTAAAGTGCAGCTTTTGGATGAGCGTACCTTAAAAGATGCCGGAGGAAGAAAAGGAATTTTAACTTTTGTCATCAATGCTTTGGCTTTAAGAAAAAACAATCCAAGGCCTATTTTTAACCGACTGGTAAGCTCTCCAATCTATGTGGAAAGGATTCCTTATAAATTTGTTTTCAATTATATGTGGAAGGCTACTTTTTCAGGATTAATGGGCAGTTCAGGATTAATGCAACCCAAAATTCCCAAGAAAGAAGAGGAAGAAGATAGCTTATAGTAGAAAGAATCCTTTTTAGCTCTTTTAAAAGATAGGTGGCCTCAAAAAATTATTTTAGATTTGTGGTCTTACAAAGATGAATTTCCACATGCATAGTGAAAAAATAAACCAGATTAAAGCTGAATTAGCAGCAGCCAAAGCCGATTCTGCAGAAGAACTAGAAGCTTTCAGAATGAGGTTTATAAGTAAAAAGAGCATTATAGGTGCCCTTTTTGCTGAAATGAGGAATATACCGAATGATCAGAAAAAAGCATTTGGCCAGGAAGTCAATGAAGTAAAAAACCTGGCTGAAGAAAAATTTAAGGAATTGATCGCCCAATCTGAAAGTGGTAGCCAACAGAAAAGAGTGCTCGATCAGGACCTCACCTTGCCACCCACGGCTTGGCCTGTTGGAGGAATTCATCCATTAACAGCCGTAAGGCAAAGAATTGTAACCATTTTTGAAAGAATAGGCTTCAACCTTTCTGAGGGACCTGAAATTGAGGACGACTGGCACAATTTCACAGCATTAAACTTCCCGGAAAACCATCCGGCACGTGAAATGCAGGATACGTTTTTTATTGAAAAAAACCCCGACATCGCATTGCGGACCCATACCTCTTCTGTTCAAGTTAGGGTGATGGAAAATGAAGAACCTCCTATCCGGACCCTGTCACCAGGCCGTGTATTTAGAAATGAGGCAATTTCTGCCAGAGCGCACTGTATATTTCATCAGGTGGAAGGTTTGTATGTGGATGAAAATGTCAGTTTCTCGGATTTGAAGCAGACTTTATATCATTTCGCAAAAGAGATGTTTGGGAAACATACACAGGTAAGGTTCAGGCCTTCCTATTTCCCTTTTACGGAACCAAGTGCAGAAATCGATATTTCTTGTCAACTCTGCGGGGGTAAAGGTTGCAATATTTGTAAAGGCAGTGGTTGGGTAGAAATTGGAGGTTCCGGTATGGTAGACCCCAATGTGCTTAAAAACTGTGGAATTGACCCTGAAAAATATACCGGATTTGCTTTTGGTATGGGCATAGAGCGAATTGCCATGTTGAAGTATCAAATCAATGACCTTAGGCTATTCACCGAAAATGACATTAGGTTTTTAAATCAGTTTAGAGGATTATTATAACTTATCGCAAATCCTTAAACAAAGGACAAATAGGATATTAGTGAAAATTTAACATCATAAAATTTTCTGAATTTGTAAAGCACCCAAATTTTAATAACTTTGATTGATGCACAAAAATCATTCACTAATATCCTTAAAGCGAAAACTACAGCAGCAATACAAGTCTTTACGGTTCAACTTAAGTGCCTCTAATAATCTTGCTTTCATTGGGTTTTACAAATACTTTTATAATCCGAAGGAGGGAAGCCTAAGTGATTTTCTGAACCTATACTCCCAATCTAAAAAAAATAACTTTACGGTTATTCAGATCGGTGCCAATGATGGTATTACACATGATCCCATTCATAAGTTTATAAAAAGAGACAATTGGAAGGGTGTTTTGCTAGAACCTCAACCGGGAGTATACCATCAATATCTTAAAAAAATTTATGTAAAAAATAAGGGAATCAATACCCTATGTGCCGCCATAGGGGAAAAAGACGGTTGCCAACCCATCTATAAAATTGGATTCTCAGACATGAGATGGGCAACAGGGCTTACCTCTTTTTCAAAGGAAAAAGTCCTCAAAGCATTTGAGGATGGAATAGTTGCCTCAAACTGTAAAAAATTTGGAATTGCAATACCCAAAGACAAAAGCCAATGGGTAAGCTCTGAAGATGTTAGGGTAATCTCACCAAAAACACTATTGGATAAATATTCCCTTTCAAAGATAGACCTTTTGCAAATTGATGCGGAGGGTTACGACTTAGAGGTTATCCGCATCTTTGACATTCCCAAAACTCAACCTGAAGCCATCATTTTTGAAAACGTTGGTCTCAATAACAGCGATTACAATTCCTGCTTAAGAATTTTAAGAGAAAACCACTATAGCATCAGAAAGTTTGGCCCAAATACACTGGCACTTAAAGAACCCATTGACGATATGTTCCAAAAATTCTTTCATTGATGACTAAAGCACTGGTATCCATTGTGATTCCCTGTTATAATCAGGGCAAATATCTTGAAGAAACGGTTCAATCTGTTTTGGCTTCCTCTTATAAACCCTTAGAAATTATTATTGTAAATGATGGATCGAAGGACAATTCCTTGACAATTGCCCATCAACTGGCAGAAAAACATAGCGAAATAAAGGTGATAGACCAAGAAAATGGGGGAGTTGCCAAAGCCAGAAATAAGGGGATAAGGGCGGCTAAGGGAAGCTATATCCTACCCTTGGATGGAGATGATCTTATCTCACCCGATTACCTGGAAAAAAGTGTGGAAACATTGAGTAGCAGTCCCAATGTAAAAGTTGTTTATTGCCAAGCTGTCAAATTCAATGAAAGCGGCCAAAAACCCTGGAAGTTAAAACCCTTTAGTCGTAATCAACTGGCCAGAGACAATATGATCTTTGTCGCTGCTTTGTTCCGGAAGTCAGATTTTCTTGAAATTGGCGGTTTTTCTGAGGACATGAGCATGGGACGTGAAGATTGGGAGTTCTGGATCAAAATGCTAAAAAACGGAGGGGACGTCATCCAACTCCCATTTATAGGTTTTTACTATCGATTGACACCCACAAGTAAACGCAAGAAAACAGGCACCAATCAAAAGAAGAGAGAAAGGATTGCTTACCTAAATGCCCATCATAGGTCTTTCTTTGAACAAGAATTAAATGGTCCCCTTAGGTTTCAGCGCACCTGGTCAAAACCCTACAATACCCTTTTAAAATGGTTGGGGAAACTATAGGATATCTTAATTATTAGACCAAAATATAGAGGCTACCTCTATTAAAAGCCTTCCCTTATGAATGGCCTAAACTGGGATTGAGTAATAGGATTTCCGTTGTTTCCTGGAATTGTTGCAATCATAGGGTAATCAGGCCGGTTGGAGATTTTAGGATAGCGATACTATGGTTAAATATCCAATCACCAGCAAAGTACACCAATTCCCCATTTGAATAGCAGCATGCGCAAATAAACGACATTCATAAAAGATAATTTGTAATAACGACATCAAATCACCGCAAAAAGTACATGCTATTAAAGAGACCATTAAAACTTACTGTTATTTTTGGATTCAAGAGAAATAATATTAAATTAAGGTGACTTTGAACCCAAACCCATGAAAGAAAAAATCAATTTTACCCTCCACAGCATAAGCCTAATCCTTATTTTAGGGCTCCTTGCTTGGTATTTTATAGGTACCGGAATTACTGCAGCTACTGCGTTTACCTATATGATCATGGTTTTAATCGTTGTTGAAATTACCAGTTTGGCCTTGATCAGCAGTACTTATCCGGAAAGCCATACCTCATTTAAAATTGGAATCATTGCAGCCTTATTTATCCTTTTTGGTATTAAAACAATGATGCCCTCTTTTTTCATTCCAATTTCCGTAACCCTGATTACCATTAATTTTCTCTATAACTTTTATAGCAACAATAAACGGAGAAAGGGTGCTTTTAAGCGAAGGAAGAACAAAACTGCTCGTTTCTAATATTTCTTCTTTCTACTTTCATTTAAAAAATGGTAGGGCTGCAATGGCTAAAAGTAAACAAGCATCTTTTATAGCTGATTCTAGTGCCTGCCGAAACCTGATTTCACTCTTTTCAACTTACTTTGGCTTAAAACCATTGATCGTTTTCAAAACAACTACTGTTCGAAACCGATCAGTAAAATCAATATATTACCCACATTATCAACTACTTATATTTTTAAATAATTTTTTTTTTACACTATTTTTTAAAAGTTCAATACAAGCTTTTATGGTAAAATAATGAACGGTGCTTTAACAAAGAACCGTACGATTGTCCGCTTTTGATACAACTTATCCTAATCTACCTGATTTTTTAAGGTTGCATAGGCATTTAAATAAGTTGCTATTGGGTTAAAGGAAGGACTGCTTTCTTCGATTTGGTACGTGCTTGGCAATAATCGAGAAAACAACAAAACCTCTAAACTACACAATATCATGAAAGCATTAGCAACAATAATTCTCGTATTTGGAATGTCCTATTCAAGTTTTGCATGGGATAAAAGCCTAAAGGAAGTTTCCTCCGTAGAAACACAAGAACAAAGGTTTATCATTAAATTAGCTGACTCCATAGGAAAAGTCCGAATCAGCATTTATGATAAGAATAATATAATCATAAGCAGGAACTTTTTCACAGTGGAAGGTCCTCAAAATATTCCTTTCAATTTAAGCAGTGTCCCTGAGGGACAGTACAGAGTAAAGCTTGAAACCAAAGAGGATGCAAGAAGCTTTGAAATAAACAGCTTTAAAAAAGCAGAAAAGAAACTGATGGCTTATGCCAAACCTATCGATGAGAAAAGCTTCAATCTTAAGGTACTAGGCCTAACAGATCCGGGCACAGAAGTCACTATTTTTAGAACAGATCACAAGGTGCTTTTGAAAGACAAAATTCAAGAAGAAGGTGGCTTTTCGAAAAATTATAAACTTAAGTTTTTAGAACTTCACCAGATATATGTAAAAGTAGAAAATGAAGGAAAAAAGAAATTCTTGTATTTCGATTGAAAAAAATAAGTGCAATAAAAAGCAAAAGCCTTCCCATACACAGGAAGGCTTTTGCACTACAGCTATAATGCTACAATACCGGCTAGCTCCATCATTTTGGTATTTATCGATAGGCTGCAATTAGCTCCTTGAATTTCTTTTCACTCATAAGGCCTGTATGAAAATGCTTGGTGCCATCAGCAGCAACAAACAAAGTAGCCGGAATGGCTCCTGACCAATCTTTCTCCAATTGCCTCTTCCAGTTTTTTTGTTCTTTTTCACTGAGCAACCAAACCGGTGATATTATCTCCAATTTTTCAATAAAAGCCTCTACCCGCTCCGGTTTTCTATCGTCGTCTATGGACACAAATACCAGCTTGGTGTTTTCCATATTTTTTACAGCAGCTTCAAAGTAGGGCATTTCCTTGATGCAAGGTGCACACCATGTGGCCCAGAAATTATAGATCCTCAATTCATCTGACTTCGTCTCAATTTTATTTTTAAAATCATTATAGTCCAAAGTAAGCATGGGCTCTGGGTTATTGAAGCCTAGCCCTATGATGATTAACAATACTTTAATATTTATGAACATAAAATTCTACTTTTTTTAAATCAATTGTTTAAAGCCTGGTTGATATAATAAACGGACTGTGGAATTTGGGCCACCGACTTTGAAGACTCATCCTCAATTATCAAAAATTGAGTGCCTCCTTTTTTCGCTTGCAAAATAATATTTTTAATGTCAATATCGCCTTTTCCAAGCACCACATTCGATTCTACATCGCCTGTCCCATCGCTACTTCCCGGGGTTCCCTTCTTTCTGTCTTTTAAATGTAACAATGGGAATTTGTCAGGATGCGCTTTCAAAATTGCCAAAGGGTCTCCTCCACCCATTTTTACCCAAAACACATCCATTTCAAACTTAAAATCTGTGGCATTGTCCAGCATATAGTCAAAAAGTGTTCCCTCGCCCTGGGGCTTAAATTCATAGCCATGTGGGTGATAGCAAAATGTTAATCCCTCTTCTTTTGCCCTTTTGCCAAATTCATTAAAAAGCTCAGTCGCTTCTTTTGCTTTTTCAAGGTCAAATTCTCCATTATGTGTAATCCAAAAAGTTACTATGTACTTGGCACCAAAATCTTTGGCCTTTTTTATTACTGCTTCAGGATCATTGATCAGCTCATCATAGGCCCCACCCACGCTTATCATTTGAAGGTTATATTTTTCCAGGAGGGCTTTGTATTTTTTATCACTCATTTCATAGGTACTTCCCCCCTCAATATAACGGATGCCCCATTGCTGGATAAGTTCATGATTCCTTTCAACATCCAATTTCATTTGCTCCCTTAAACTATAAAGTTGTAGTCCAATCTCTTGAGCTTTAGAAGTCATTACAAGTGAAAGAGCGGCAAATATGCCAACGAGCAGTAGTAAGTTTAAGTTTTTCATGGGGTTTATCATTATAAACTAAAATAATAAAATCCCCGCAGACATACAAAAAAATAAAAAATTAAGGCAGTAGATTAAGAGAAAGTCTCCAATCAATCCTCTTTAAAAGTATCTAATACATACAGAAATATATTAAGAGAAAGTGTAGAAGTTTCCTCATTTGCAGTGTTATTTTTCACGCCATCCGCCTTCTTTTCTTGGAATAAAATTTCTTTTGATTGAGAGGATTTTTGAATCAATTCATTATCGTATCCAATGAAGCGGTTTTTATTATTTTCCGAATTTTCTCCTTGAATTATTTCAGTCTTCTTCAAAGTCGCTTTTTGTTGCACATAATTGTAAACGTTACCGTCTTCTTTTTGTGAAAAAGTTTCTCCGGATAAAAAGCAGAAAAATAAGGCCCCAAGAATAAAAGGCTTACTGGAAAGAATCCGAATATTATTTTGACAAATCATGATTTTGTTCGTAAAAGGGCGAAGAAAGACTTCAATTAACTGTTTATAAATCAATAATAAAC
The DNA here is from genome assembly GCF_030546805.1 of Cyclobacterium sp. 1_MG-2023. Taxonomy (GTDB): domain Bacteria; phylum Bacteroidota; class Bacteroidia; order Cytophagales; family Cyclobacteriaceae; genus Cyclobacterium. Next base: position 138,478 of record NZ_JAUOPC010000006.1, read on the forward strand.
AATTATTTATTCTTATACAAATGAAAAACAAGGCCTTAAGCCAGTCCTATAAAGCCTTGTTAAAGAATTTTATTATTTGTACTAAACAATCTTAGCTAAAAATTTAAGTTCTAAATTTGTTGAATTTCCAATTGCTTAACCCAGCCGAAAAGACAATGCAAACGATCAATTTCTCTCAATTCGCTTCAAACAATGGCAGCCAATTTATCCATGGCAGTCCTGATGACAGCATTCTTTTTGCGGTAATTGATTCCAGAAAAATTCACGCCGGAAAAGAAACCCTTTTTATTGCACTGCAGGGATCGAGACATGCCGGGTGGGAATTTGCACAAGATGCTTATACCAAAGGTGTGCGAAACTTCGTCTTGCCCAATCACTGTCCTAGCCCTCTCTTAAAAAAGCTGAAGAATGCCAATATCCTGCTTTCTACTGCTCCCCTTAAAGAATTACAACAACTGGCAAAAATCAACCGAGAAGCCTTTGCTGGAGCTGTTATTGGAATTACCGGAAGCAATGGGAAGACCATAGTTAAGGAATGGTTGGCCCAGGTATTGTCAGCCAAATATAATTTATGGAAAAGCCCCAAAAGTTACAATAGTCAAATTGGCGTAGCACTTTCAGCGTTGGGAATAAATCCTCAACACCAACTTGCCATACTTGAAGCGGGGATTTCTGCTCCCAATGAGATGAAGGCATTAAGGGAGATCATTCAGCCACAACTAGGCATTTTTACCAATATTGGAAGTGCCCATGACGAGAATTTTAAGGATACAGCATCAAAGATCATTGAAAAGTGCAGGCTTTTTAAGGAGGTCAAATTCTTGGTCTACAATAAGGATCAGGAGTTGGTAAATAACCACTTAACTTCAACTTTTGACCCTTCTGTACTCATTAGTTGGTCTGACAAGCCCGGTGCTGATTATGTCCTGTCGGTTAAGTCTCATAGGAATGGCACCAAGATTTACATGATGGGCAAAGACCTGCAAACTTTTACATTTTATACTTCATTCAGAGACAAGGCCTCTCTAGAAAACCTGAGGCATGTAATCACCGCTGCCCTTAGTCTGGGGATGGAACCTGCTATGATTCAGCAAGGACTGGAACTGCTACATGCTGTTGACATGAGGCTTACCCTAAAGTCCGGTCTAAACGGCTGCAAACTGATTGATGACAGTTATAACAATGACCTTGCAGGACTGGAATTGGCCTTAGAGTTTATGAGCCAACAAGTCACTACAAGTGGCCGAAAGATGCTTATTCTATCAGAAATTCAACAAGATGGAGATGTGGCTACCACTTTTAAAAAAATAGCCTGGCTGCTAGGCCAGTATGAGATAGACCTCTTTATTGGTGTTGGAAAAGGGTTTGAAGAATCCAAGGCCTTGTTTCCTTGTGAAAGCAGGTGCTATGACGATACCAACTCACTCTTAGATGGCCTGGAAACCTTGTCCCTTGCCAATGACTTGGTCCTCATCAAAGGGGCTAGGGTTTATAAATTTGAGCGCATCGTCCAAAAACTAGAAGCCCTCGCCCATGAAACCATTTTAGAAATCAACTTAAATGCGCTCCGCCACAATTTTATGCATTACCGCCAAAAAATTAAAGCAGGAACCAAGATCATGGTGATGGTTAAGGCTTTTGCTTATGGAGGAGGAGCAGCTGAAATCGCTAACTACTTACAAGAAATTGGGGCTGATTACTTGTCTGTAGCCTATACTGATGAAGGAATTTTCCTTAGAAACAATGGCATCAGCCTACCAATCATGGTAATGAACCCTGGAAGTTTTCATATGGATTTGCTTCAAACGCATGCTTTGGAGCCGGTAGTTTATAACCTACAACAGCTTAGGTCCTTGTCTGCCAGCATAGGAGATTATTCCGGAGAACTTCCTGTTCATTTGGAATTTGATACCGGTATGCGAAGACTAGGAATGACAGAAGAGGACCTTGATGAAGCCATTGCTATTCTACAAGAAGCTAAAAAAATAAAAGTCGCCGGGATTTTCACCCATTTGGCCGGAGCTGATGAAGCCATCCATAAAGATTACACCCTAACCCAGCTTGCTTCTTTTGGAAAATGGAGTAAAAAATTAATGGATAGTACCGGTTGCCGACCTTTGAGGCATTGCCTCAATTCAGCAGGTATCATACGTTATCCGGAATATGCCCATGATATGGTAAGATTAGGGATTGGCTTATATGGCATAGAAGTCAATCAAATGGAACAAAATAAATTAGAACCGGCCATGGTCCTGAAAACAGTGGTGTCTCAGGTAAAAACACTTGCCAAAGGAGAAACGATTGGCTATGGAAGAGTTGGGCAAATGAAAACAGAAGGCGAAGTGGCAACATTGGCCATAGGTTATGCAGATGGCTATGACAGGAGGTTTAGCAATGGAAATGCTGAGGTTTTAATTAAAGGTAAATTGGTGCCTATCATTGGCAATGTTTGCATGGACATGTGTATGGCTGATGTTACCGGTTTAAATGTATGTGTGGGAGATGAGGCCATACTCTTCGGTGAGCAACCTACTATCATAGACCTTGCCGGTAAAATAGGGACCATACCTTATGAATTGCTCACAGGGATTGGCCCAAGAGTAAAGCGACAGTACGTTCTTGACTAAGACCTTATCCAAATTCAGCATAATTTGGCCTGAAATTGGATAATATTTTGTTACTTTGTCTTTAATTTTGGAGCCTTTTGTACCCATTACTTAATGAAGGATAACTCATTGACATTTAACTTTTCGGTTTTTCGAAAACAAGCCTTAGGATTCATTGTTTTAATTGCGGCATGTTGTTTTTCATGTGAAGACATTCTCCGGGAAGAGATGATGGTATACAACAACGATTTCTCTAAAGCTGACCTTGCAAATTTTGAAAATGGAAAATTATTCATCTTTGAAGGGGATACGGTACTAGGATACTACCATGATGATGAAGTTCGCTTAAGGCTGGATAATTTACCGGCTCACAATACCATTAAAATAACTTTGGAGATTCTGCTCCACGATAGCTGGGATGGCAATCCGGACAATGTCGGAGGCCCCGATTATTGGTATTTAAAACTGGATGATCAATCCATTGTACGTACCACTTTTTCGAATTCTCTATGCGAATCTACCTTTTGTTTATACCAGTCCTATCCTGACAATTACCCAAGATTCAATGACCCAAAAACAGGAGCCCTACGTACGGATTTGCCAGGAAGATGCCAGTATATTAATGTAGAGGGCTGGACAAGTCTTTATCGGATCACCAAGTTAATTAACCATACAGACGGGCAATTGTCAATTGCAATAGGAGACGAACTGAAGCAGGAAAACACCCCTGAGCCCGTATGTGACGAAAGTTGGTCTGTAGCGAGTATTCAAGTGAGCACCTTGACCATAAATTGATGCCGGAATGAGTAAAAGATCTTCTTTATTTGCACCTATTTTTCTTTGGGCAGCTTTAATTTGTTTGACACCAATTTCAAAAGTTTTGGCCCAAAGTATTGGGCTCCATTACCCGGTCTATGACGATTATATGCGCAGGCAACAACTCCTTGGCAACCTGTCTGGGGAGAGTAGTTTTATGATTCGCCCGTTATTGCCAAAACAAGTTTTCAATACAACAGGAGCATTTAATTTTGAGCAGAACAGCAAGGTTAAGGAACAAAACATGTCCGGCTTAGCAAGTTTTGATGAAGTAAAGTTCATGACACTCCCCGTGATGATCAAATCCAGGCACAATAGTAATCTTCCATTTGGGATCAACGATGGGGAAATGATTCCAAACAAGGGCCTACAACTGAATACCAGCTTAGGCATCTATTTTGAATACGGTCCCTTGACCTTACAATTGCAGCCGGAGATTTTGCATGCAGCAAATTCAGATTTTACAGCTTTTCCATTGGAACACTGGGGAAGCACTTGGCTCCAATATTTTGAATGGGTCAATACCTCAGATATACCGGAAAGATTTGATGGAGGGCCAATCACCCGCCTTTCATTAGGCCAGTCCAGCTTGCGTTTTAATTTCAAAGAATACTCTATAGGTATCTCCAACGAAAACCTATGGTGGGGCCCCGGCAGAAGGGCCTCACTATTGATGAGTAACAATGCCCCGGGATTTTTGCACTTCACATTCAATACCCGAAAACCGGTAAAGACCGTAATAGGTAGTTTTGAAGGGCAGCTTATTGCCGGGCAGTTAAGATCTTCAGGAGTAGATCCTGTCAACTCCTATTACACCTACACCAGTACGCCACTGTATGTCCCCAAAAGAGCAGATGATGACTGGCGTTATTTATCCGGCTTGACCATAAGCTATCAACCCAAGTGGCTTCCCGGTTTGTTTTTAGGTTTTAGCAGTGTTTCTCAGATGTATCACACAGACATGGATCAATTCGCCGATTACCTTCCGGTTTTTAATGGTGAAAAAGGTCCTGAGAGCATTACCAAACCCAATGTAGACCAAAGAAATCAACTCAGCTCCGGTCAATTCCGATGGATAAACCCCAATGGCCATTTTGAGTTTTACGGGGAATATGGAAGCAATGGCAATAGTAGAACCCTGCATGACTTTTTGATAAACCCCGATAAAAACAGGGCTTTTACTTTTGGCTTTACCAATTTAACCAGCCTAAAGAAAAAAGATGAATTCTTTCAATTAGGAATGGAAATGACCCAAACAGGGCAGTCCGTGAGAGAGGAAATCCTAAGCAGAAACAGTTGGTACACCCACCCTTATGTAAGGCATGGCTATACACATAAGGGCCAAGTATTGGGATTTGGATACGGACCGGGAAGTAATGTCTTTTCCATTGACATGGCATGGGTAAAAAACTTTAACCGAATCGGTATTGAGTTTGAATACATCAATTATAACAATGATTTTTATTACAAACGCTTTGAAGCCATCAAAGACCTTCGCAGAAAATATGTGGACTTAGCACCTGCTATCGTAGGAGAATGGAGATTTGATAAATTACTTGTTTCAGCTAATTTTAAATATGTACGCTCATTGAATTATAAGTGGTACTTAGAAAATGATCCGGACGATTACTTTATTCCGGGTTTGGATAAAGATAATTTTGTTGGAAATTTAAGCTTCTCCTATATAATCGATTGATTGCTTATTCCATGGCAGCATCAATTTCTAAAATACTATTTAAGATAAGTTCACAGGCTTGCCTATAAAATGTTTGATCTATGTTCTCAAAGGTATCTGTGGGTTTATGATAATCTTTATGATCGGCCACACCAAAATAAATAAAAGGTATCCCTTCTTTATGAAAAGGACCATGGTCTGAAGCATTGGTCCAGTCAAGCTCTCCTTTGGCTCCATCATTTCCGAATACCAGTTGAATGGCTGATCGCTCTCCGGATTTTTCAAGATAAGGCTTAAACTGAGGATAAAATCGAGTACCCACTGCATACAAGGTATTGTCTTCACTTCGGCTAATCATGTCCATATTCACCACCAATTGGATCTGATTCAAAGGAAATGGGAAGTCTTTTAGTAAAGCTTTAGCACCCAACAGCCCTTCCTCCTCTGCGTCCGTTGCGGCAAATAGAATGGATTGTAAAGGACGGTTTTTCTTAAAATAGGCCGCCATATTTAACAAAGCAGCTGTACCTGATGCATTGTCATCTGCTCCATTGTAAATGTCCTTTCCTTTTGTGCCCAAATGGTCATAGTGAGCCATGATTAAAATTATCTTAGAAGAAGCAGACCCGGGTACAAAGCCAATGATATTTTCTCCAGTTCCTAATTGCTCCAATCTTTTATTCAAAGAAAACGATTGGGTATATTCCGGAAATTGACTACTTAGGTCCAAGTCTTTAAACCTTTCAATAATATAGTTTGCTGCTTTTTTATTGCCTTCACTTGTAGCTGATCTTCCCTCCAATTGGTCAGAGGAAAGGAATTGGATATCTTCTAACAAGACCCGGGTATCCATTTTTTGAGCCTGGGAATGGAAGGCTAAGCAACAAAAAAGTAATAAAATAAAGGAGGTAATCGTTTTCATAACGAAAGTTTTTACAATGGCTTGTGTATATTCGTGAAAATACTAAACTTTCAGATGTGGAATTGATTTTGTTTATGAAATATATTTCTTTGACGGTGCTGGTAAGTTTTTTTTCATTGGTAAGTCTGGCCCAACCAACGCCTGTTGAGCAATTTTTAGATGGAAAATCGGTAGTACTTGTTTCTGCTGCCCCTGCCGAAACAGCTCCTATCACCTGGAAGGATTTGGTGGAAGAAGTTCATCCTGCCCTTGTAGAGGCGGGTGGAGATCCCGTTGCGTATTTTGATCTTGAAGAAGTCATCCTATCTGAGGGCATTAAAAACACCTATGCCAGTCATTTTATTACCCGACAGATCAGAAATATTATATTGCTAATCAGAAAAACGGATGGTCGATTATTTTGCCATATATATCCCTTTTCAGGCAATAGAAATATTATTTCCCCTGGAAACAATTGGTCCAGCAATGCTACCAGTTTGGAAGATCTAAAAGAACAAATTCAATCCATTGGCCTGAACAAAAGAAGTGAAAACTTTCTGGTAATTGAAGTTCCAGAATATCCTTCCATTCCGGGGTTAGAAAACAATTCACTTGGAAATAACTTCATACAAGCACCTCCTTTAAACTTAGATGTCTTTAAACTGGGTATCCTACTTACAGGGGCTGCGGGAAATGAAGATTTTCTCAATACTTTCCGACAAGATATTTACGGAAAGGACCCCAAGCAGGTGGAAGCAGAACAGCTTGCGCAAAAAGAAGGCCTTGAACAGATATTTAATGCTGAATATCCCTTTGAAACCGAATTCCTGACTACCGCTAAGTCCAATCAAGAACTCATCAATGAAAAGGTCCAGTTTATCCTTATGAAACAGGAAGGTCGAGAGGCTGACCTTATGAGAAGTATGGGGGTACCTTTGGATCAAGGTGAAAATCCTGACAAGATAGTGGTCAAGTATTACATTCGTTTCTTGGTAAGAAATGAATTGTATATTGGTGAAAAATGGGATGCTTCTCCCGACTGGAAAGTGGCCTTAAGAAACTTCTTGGAACAAATAACATCGGAAAATTAAATCCAATCAAACAATTTGGAATGGTTTTCCTTCCTAAGGGCTTTCTTATATACCTGGCTAGCTTGCTTTGAGCGCCAGCCAAAAAAAAGAGGTAGATCCATAGGACCTACCTCCACACTTCGATATAGCAGATTTTTTATTTAGGGTGATAAACAACTTTTCTACTTCCCAAAGTGGAATTTATTTATCAATGGAACCCATTACTCTTTTAAGAAAAGCATTCATGGCTTCCTTCTTATCCATTCCTTCCTCCTTAATCATTTTCTGAACTTCCAGCGTGCCATATAAATTGGATAGTAATTCGCCCATCACATCCAACTCTTCGTCTTTCAGCGTGCTGATTTCTGTCATTGACTCCAAGAGTTCTATGGTTTCAACTACCCAGTCTTCATCGTTCTCTTCAATGAAACCCAGAACGTGTTTAATTATTGGCAACCTCATCGATCAATGTTTTTAAAGCTTCTTCTTTATTTGTTTGAATTTGATTTTTTAGGGATCCCCCTTCAAAAACCGCAAAAGTAGGCAAGTTATTTACTTCAGCAAGTTTTCTGGATTCAGGTAATTTCTCTGCATCAACGTACAAAAATGTGAGTCCTTCATAAGCTTTACTTAGCCTTTTCATTTTCGGCTTCATAATCCTGCAGTTGCCACACCAAGTAGCTCCGAATTGAACAACTACTTTATCATTGTCTTTAATTACTTGTCCTAAATTATCTGATTCTAATTCTTGTAGCATAATTCTTTTGGTTTAATTGAAGAACAAAGGTAATTACTATTAATATTAAAATCCAATTGAAAATATCTATGAGTCATGTCAGCTTTTTAATACAGCTCTTTTTGAATAAAGGGTATAAGGGCCAGCGACAAGGCCTGTTGGTAATAGTTGGATCTGCTGATGGCACCTTTGGTTAAAATACCTACAGCTCCACCTGATTCTTTGGAATTGTTTTTATTGAATAATTTGTCATCAGCTTCACCCAATTCCATTCCATCACTGACCATTTTATTCAATGCTTCGGGCAGAAAAAATGTAGCGGTTTTGGCTTTTCCTATCTTGCCTTCGCCATCCATGATAACCATCCAGGCAAATGAAACCATTTGTTCGCCCACATGGTCTACACCACCTTCTATGCCCACCCAGAAATCTGCTTCTGGGAAAGCATTTTTAGAGGCGTAGGCTCTATTGTAAGCCCCTGTATAGGTTTCTACATCACCCTTGGGCTGGTCACTAACTTTAGAATCCACATTCAATCCCTGAACAATGAAACTATCATCAAATATACTTGAAAATGCATTCTCGGTGCATTTAACTTTTACAGGATTTTTACTTCCGACGATTACTAACTTCTGCCTTTTCTGCTCCTGTAAATTTCTTCTTTTAGGGAATGCCATTATATGAATTAAAATTGCTAAATATTTGGATTAAGCCATATTATGGTAAACATGGTTTACATCATCATCCTCTTCCATCCGCTCAATCATTTTGTTTATGTCTTCCTCTTGCTCACTTGTCAATTCGGTGGTAGACATAGGAAAACGTTGCATTTCCGCACTTATTACTTCTATGCCTTTGTCTTCAAGTGCTTTTTGCATGTTTCCAAAGTCTTCGAAGGCAGTGTAAACAAAAATTTCTCCCTCATTCTCGTCTATATCCTCTAAACCAAAATCAATTAATTCCAATTCAAGTTCTTCCAAATCATAGTCGGCTTTGGCAAATCGGAATACTGCTTTTCTATCAAAGGTAAAGCTAACCGAACCACTTGTGCCCAAAGAACCGCCTGCTTTGGTAAAATAGTGCCTTACATTGGCAACGGTTCTATTGATATTGTCTGTAGATGTCTCTACGATGACGGCAATGCCATGTGGGCCATAACCTTCATATACTACTTCTTCATAGTCGCTTTCATCCTTATTGCTAGCTCTTGATATGGCAGCTTCTATCCTGTCTTTGGGCATGGAGGCACCCTTGGCATTCTGAATGATGGTCCGCAACTTGGAATTATTAGCCGGGTCGGGTCCACCTGCCTTGACAGCCATTACAATTTCTTTGCCCAATCGTGTAAACACCTTGGACATTTGACTCCATCTTTTGAATTTTCTTTCTTTTCTAAATTCAAATGCTCTTCCCATAATTTTTTATTTTTCCAATTTTGTAAAAATAATTAAAATTTTTGATAGGACTAATATGATTACAAAACTTACCACGACTAAACTAATCACAAGGTTTTGTGGATTTAATGAACTATGACACACGATATACGTTTTATTTTTAGGTAATACAACCCTCATCTAAAAATTTTTAGTTATGGATCAACCCCTTCCAAACCTCCCTAAATTATCCCTTCCAAGAATAGTTGTTATAGGTGCAGGATTCGCAGGTCTCAAGCTTGCCAGAAAACTAAAAAACAAAAACTATCAGGTGATCCTATTGGACAAAAACAATTATCACCAGTTCCAACCTCTCTTTTATCAGGTAGCCACGGCAGGATTGGAACCCAGTGCCATTTCATTCCCTTTGCGTAAGGTTTTTCACAATACCCCTAATGTGACCTTCCGAATGGCTGAAGCACAAAGGATCGATCAAGAAAAGAAATGTGTATATACTGACATCGGCTTTTTGGACTATGACTACCTCATTTTAGCCATGGGAGCAGATACCAATTACTTTGGGATGAAAAACATTATGGAAAACAGCCTTCCCATGAAATCTGTCTCCGAAGCCTTATTTATAAGGAATAAAATAATTTCTAATTATGAAAGGGCCATCAATATTGCTGATCTGGAAAAACGAAAAGCATTAATGAATGTGGTAATAGTCGGGGGAGGCCCTACAGGGGTGGAATTGGCCGGAGCAATGGCCGAACTTAGGAATAAGGTTTTTCCAAAGGACTATCCCCAGCTTAACTTTGATAATATGAAGGTGGTTTTGATAGAAATGGGGCCATCACTGCTAGCAGGAATGTCCGCTTCCTCAGGCCAAAAGGCCAAAGAATACCTGGAAAGCCTAAAAGTAGATGTTATGCTTAATACTGCTGTTGAGAATTACGATGGGCTAAACGTAATTATCAATGGTGAAGAAAAACTTAAAACGAATACCTTGCTTTGGGCTGCGGGAATTGCGCCCAACGGCATAGAAGGAATCGTAGACACACAAAAATTCAAGAATGGACGACTGCTGGTGGATGAATTCAACCTTGTTCACAACAGCAAAAACATTTATGCACTAGGGGACCTTTGTTTGCAACAATTGCCGGATTACCCTAAAGGCCATCCGCAAGTTGCACAAGTTGCCATCCAACAAGCAGATAACTTAGCAAATAATTTTCTGGGGCAATTAAAAGGAAAAGCACCAAAAGCTTTCCGTTATAAAGATCTGGGGAGCATGGCCACGGTTGGTAGGAAATTAGCTGTGGTTGACCTTCCTTTTATTAAATTTCAAGGTATCCTTGCTTGGTTTATCTGGCTATTCGTCCATTTGATGGCAATTCTAGGTGTCAAAAACAGGATTTTTATTTTCCTTGACTGGTCATGGAATTATCTTGCCTTTGACCCTTCCCTGAGGTTACTTATCAGGCCTACTTATGTTAAACCCAAAGACAGAGAAGAACTGATTGAAGACAAAACCTAAAATTTTCCCAATTTTTAACATTCCTTAACATCGGATCATTAAACTTGTTCAATCTCTGTCGGTCTAACAGCTATAGAAACACAAAAAAGAACAATTATGAAAAAGTTAATAATGATTTGTGCACTGGTAGCAGCTACCGTGGTGCACGTACAAGCACAAAGACAAGGTGACAGAGAAATTAATCCTGAGAAAATGGCCGAAAGGATGACTCAAAGGATGGATGAAAAACTAGATCTTACTGAAGAACAAGAAGAACAAATCAACGCTTTATTTCTTGAGCAAGCCATTAGTCGAAAAGAATCCCGAGAAGCAGAAAGAGAAGAAATAAAAGCAGCAAGGGAAGCACACCAACAAAAATTGGAGGCTATTCTAACTCCGGAACAAAAAGAAAAATGGGATGCTGAGAAAAAAGAAGCAGGGAAAAAAATGCGGGAAAACCGAAAAAAAGGTCGTGGAAATGGTGAAGAATAATTCTTAAAAACACCCTGAAAAGACCGTATAGGTAAACAATCCTATCAATCCTGCAAATAAAAAAGCCAAGGCTTAAATCCAGCGTTAGAACAACGTTTCTCCTGGACAAGAACCATTGGCTTTTTTTATGCGTATAGTCAACTTAGTGTAATTTTACTCAGTCCATGAAAAAAGCCATCATTGTTTTCCAAAAATTCCCTTCACCGGGAAAAGTAAAAACCCGGCTTGCAGCGACTATCGGAAATGAGAAAGCCGTTTTTATTTATACCTATCTTTTAAACTATACCCACAAGTTACTCTCCTCAATCAAGGCTGATGTATTGATTTTTCATGAAGGCCCAATTGATACAAAACAATACGCAAAAGACAACTACTCTTTTTATCCGCAAACCGGTAAAGACCTAGGCGAAAAAATGAGTCAAGCTTTTGATCAAGCCTTTACAGAAGGTTACGAGCATGTTATCATCATTGGTACGGATTGCATCGAGCTACGATTAAGACATATTGAAGAGGCCTTTGCTTGCTTAGCAAATAATGATCTCATATTAGGACCTGCTGAAGATGGGGGCTATTACCTGATCGGACTGAATAAAAATGATGGACAATTGTTTGAAAACATCGCTTGGAGCAGTGATTCCGTATTTGCAAATACCATAGCCATTGCCACCGAAAAGCAGCTCAAAGTACATCTGTTGGAATGCCTCAATGATATCGATGAATATTCAGACTTAAGCGATCAACTAATAGCACTCATTTCAGAAACTGATTCCAAATAATTAAATCAAATATGCAAGCCCACATAGAAACCCTAAAAGCCAAACAGTTGGTAGGCCTAAGTTGCTCCATGAGTCTTGTAAAAAATGAAACTGCGGCCTTATGGAAGCGGTTTATGAAAAATAGACCAATTCATTCGAGCGAATTTATTGCCATGCAGGTCTATGGTCCGGACTATTTCAGCGCTTTTGATCCCACAAAAGCATTTCAACAGTGGGCTTGTGTGGAAGTTGATAATTTAAAAATTATTCCGGAGGAAATGGTACCCTTTCTGATTCCTGCCGGCTTGTATGCCAAGTTTAATTATAAAGGCCCAAGTACTGACCATAGCATCTATGATTATATTTACAGGCAGTGGGTCTCACAATCAAAGTATCAATTAGACGATCGCCCTCATTTTCAGGTGATGGGAGAGAAATACAGCAATACCTCAGCAAGTTCAGAAGAAGAAATATGGATCCCAATTCTAAACAAAAATTCTAATTGAAACCAATCTTGAACGTGGATTTGGCAATAGATCTTTCGTTTTTATAATCAATAGTTAAAACTTAAAGAGAATTTGGGGGCTTGCAATGATAGGCTCATGCTATTCAAGGCTTTATCTCCCTGATTTAAATTATATAGGAGAATAGGAGACATATTCTTTTCGAGTATAAGGAGTAACAGGAATACAAATACTGGAAAGTAAAGGACTACAGGTTTTGGTCATTTCCAAAATTTGCCCATTACTTTTAAATGCTAAACCTAAAGTTGTATTTTCTATCACCTCAACCTCTGAAAGACCTTCAATTTCTTCATATAGGTTAACACCTAAATTTAAAAGCCTTCGTTCTTCTTTCAATACCAGTTCTTTTCCTTCCAAAATATAATCTCCCACCAAATACATGGCATAGCCCAAAGTTTGATTGCTCTCCGGATCTTTAAAGTAAATATATCTAAAATACCTTCCGCTTTCATCAAACCCATAAGCATCTACTTGATTAACGCCCTGGTTTTCCATGTAAACTGAGTTTTCCCAGTTCCCAATAAGGCTTTGGACATTGATGTCTTGCTCCTCAACACAACCCACCCAAAATAAGGTTATGGTAAGCATTAAAAAAATGGGATACCGTTTCATAATAATTTAATCTTGTTACCTATTTATGACGAACTTATGATCCATTCCGTCCTAAATAAAGCAAAATAAACTTTATTAATACAGTATAATCGTCTTTCCAATATTCTTAAAGAACTAAAAGTTAACTTTACATCTGGATTTCAGAATTAGTTCAAGTCAGCTGAAAGGCGAATATTTTCTACTTTTGGAATTAATTATTCATTAGCCTTAGGCCAAATTCAATAATCCAGCACCAATCTTTATAAAGATATCGAACCCCACCATACTCCCCTAAACCTAATGACTTTTTTATACCTCATATACATACTATTTGCCATTAATGTAGCGGTGGGTTTCAAAATCTACTTTAAGGTAAATGGCTTTTTAAAAAAACACAATCTCACCATAAAAAAACAAAGCATCAACCTTCAATTTACAGTAAAGGAACTTGCCCAACTTTTTGAACAAACTGATTCGGAAACATTAAAACGGCAAATCCATAAAATCATTCGCCAAACCAAATACAATTATTGGTTGGGCAGGATATTCTTTGTCTTATTTATTGGTATAGTGATTTATCTTTTTTTGATTGATTAACAGCATGCCCATTATCTGGTTCAAGATAACCACCTATTTAAAATACGACAGCAGAGACTAAGCCAATTGTTCTTTCTTTTTATTCTTCTTTTTCGGTTTTTTCATTTTATTGACCCAAATCAAGGTACCGGTCACCGGAAGACTTGTCGCAATTAAGCAGGAAATAAAATAGAGAAGCTTAGAAAAAGACCCATAAACATTGCCCAAATGTAGGGCTTTAATGGATCCGGATATGCGTTCATTCAAAGGCTTCTCCTTAAAAATATCTGCTTCCACTACCTCGGCACTTGCCACATCAAGAACCAATTTATCTGAGGCTGCAGGTGCAAAAAATCCAGCTTTTGTCTTACTGATACTAATGGTTTTGCCGCCATTTTTAGGCAAGCTTAGTGTATACTCCCCCGCATAGTCCAACACTTGATCTGCACTGTATAAATAATCCTCTAGCGGCAATACTTCAATTTTTTCTTGTTTCTTTTTTTCTCCTTCACCTTTACCTTGTGCTGCTGCCGGACCATGTCCTCCTACACTTCTTTCCTTATACGTTCCCAATGATTTTTGCAAGGCTTCTCTGTACCATGGAAAGGAAAAGAAGGGTCCTGTTACCCCCATTAAGAATAAGATGATGGCTGAATAAAATGCCAATGAATTATGAAGATCATGGTTTATTCTCTTCCAATTTCCGCTCAATTTTACTTTTAATCCTTGACGCCAATGCTTCGCCTTTCGGGGCACCCATATCACCAAGCCGGTTAGCACACCTATGGTAAAAAGAATGGTGGAGGCTCCTGTAATATAGCTTCCCAATTTCCTGTTTTCTAAACCTTCAAATATTGGTTCTTCGATTTTGTCTAACAACAACCAACGGTGCAAACTAAACATGTATCCCATAAAAGTGACTGCAGCATTTTCTTCTTTGCTATTGCCCAGCATTTCACCGGTATAGGGGTTAACGAAATAGGTGGTTCCGGACCTGCTTTTGTCTCCTTTTGCTCTGGCAGAAATCTGAAAGCTTCTTTCAGCATCTGAAGAAACCCTTACACCTGTAATGTTTCCATCAATCAGCTCCCTGTTTTTATCAAGCAATTCATTTGGAGATAGTCTAGCTACACCTTCAGTCTTGCTCACTTTGTAGAGATGAGAAGCACTCCATTCTCTAATTTCAGTATTGTAAACATATATTGTACCTGTGAGGCACACTACTAAAAGTACTATTCCACTAATCAACCCTGCCCACAGGTGTATGTCATTGAGAAATTTCCTGGTTTTCTCCCACAAAGTAATGTTTTTTTGCTTCGCCATTTTCTTGGTTGTATTGATTTTGTAAACAACAGAGTAAATAACCCTTTCAAGCTATTTTCACCCTCAAATATTTATAGGTTTCAAAACCCGCCTTTTTTCAAAATCATAACAAGCTTACCCTGCTGTGATTTATCCTCCGGACGGCCTTTAGTATTAGACTACCGTATGAATTGCCAAATTAAGTTTAGACCCATCACTAGAATTCTTCCCCTTAATCTTGTAGGAAATGATGGAAGCACAAATTTAAACATTATTTAGATTTAATCTAAGAAAGATTTAAATAAGCGACAAATATAAAAAAACCTCTCAATTCTACCGAAAGAATCAATAAAAAAATCAGATCTGTAAACAGCTAAAAAAGAGACCCTTATATCCATCTGGAATTTATTCAGGGGGGTAAAAGGTTAAATTATTTTGGTGTTTTTTTGCAATGACTATCCATCAAACCTTCAAAGGTTTTACTGAAGGACAGACGCAAAACATAAATTCCCTACCGGAAAAAGTCAGTATTTTCCGCAAAGAAACTTTCTCAAAATTGCGATTGATTGCCATTTATCAAAGTATAACACAGAACAAATCGAGAATATTTATTAGTATAAATGGTATTATCCCAGCCGAAAATTAAAATACAAAAGCACCAAACAATCCGTAGCTTCCCCATCTAAATATAGCGGTATCCAGTCGTTCGGCATAAAAGATACCACCCTTAATGCCTCGGCATCTAAGGCCTTATCTCCGGGCTTGGGAATAAAGGGCCGGACCATTTCCCCTTCTTTGGTAATGGTCACCATCACACCTACAGTGCCGGAAACTCTTTTTGCCCTTGCAGCATGCGGATACTGTACATTATTGGCCAAAAAATACAAAAACTTAGCATCCCCGCCGAGCAATACAGGAATAGCGCCGGTTTCTAATGGTACCAACTCTTGGTCTTTTAAAATATATACCGCCTTAACGGCATTAAAATTTTGCAGGTATTCGAAATTTTTTGTTGTGTAATTGTACTTCTGGATTAAATTATTATCTGTATCAAAAAATTCCCAGCTACCGGACTTATTCCCCTGCCTAAACTGGCCCTTCACCCGGAATCCCAACTTCCCCTTGTACTTCATTTCGGCAGCGCCTTCTTTTACTTGTGAGCCTTTAAGCACATGGTAGGTAAAAACCCTATTTGGATTTTTACTTTTCTCATTTACCTTTTGAAGTTCCTGAGAGAAAGAGGAATATAATGCGGAACAACATAAGGTAATGGTAATTAAAAATTTTATCCTACTATTGGTCTTATTCATGGTTGAAAGGGCTTATTGAATGACTCAAAGTTACAATATTCTTTTACATTAAACCTATTAGGAGTTCAATTTTTCGGCAAATAGGCCCTTGCAAAGGGCAGCTTTTTATACCTATAAAATTATATGGCCAATATTTTAAAAAGCATCTTCCACCTTAAAAGATCTGAGGGTAAAAAACACATTGCTCCCAATGGTAAAAACCTTATTGGGTGATGATTTTACCAAAATTGATTTACCCAAATCATCTTCTAATGCTACCAGCTGGTGATCACCGTAGAATGAACATTGCCTCACTGTTCCTATCAGGGCTTGTCTCAAGCCTTTTTTCACTTTGACTTCTTCGGGTCTAAAATTAATTTTTACCTTACTGTTGAAAACCTTGGAGCGCTCGTCATCTATAAACCCAAATGAAGTATAAAATCCATCGTTTGTCGCAGTGGCAAGGATTTCATTTCTTTTTCCAAAGAAATTGGCTACATAAGAATTTAATGGCCGTTGATATATATTTTGTGGGGTATCAATTTGTTGTAAATAGCCTTTATGAAACACAGCCAAGCGATCTGAAATTGACATGGCTACAGCGCTATCACGCGTTTCCACTAAGACCGTAATGCCGGCTTTTTTCAAACATTGCCTGGTTTCTGCTATAAGATCGTGTTTGTACATGGACCTCAGCTGACTGAAAGGGGCTGACAAAACTATTAGCCGAGGCTCGGGTGCCATGGCCCTGGCTAGTGCAGTCCGGAACCGGTCTTCTACGGTTACCTCTTCGGCATATTTATCTGAAAGATTATCCAGACCTAGCCATTTCAAACAAGCCAAGGCCTTCTGCTCAACTTCCTGGTTTGAACCTTTTAAGCCAAATTTTACATTTTCTAAAATGGTGAGATTTGGAAATAGGGCAAAGTCCTGAAAAACCACTCCAATTTTAGGCCTTTTAATCGAAAGTTTACCTAAGTTTGGGTCTAAAAAAAACAATTTACCACTGTCAAAATTTTCTAGGCCCAGTATACCTCGGATAAGGGTTGACACACCTGAGTGTTCATCCCCTGACAAGGCCAAAATCTCTCCTTTTTCTAATTCAAAAGAAACCTTGGTTAAAGTAGCCGTCTTATCTTTGGCATTTAATTTTTGAATACTTTCCAGCTTTAGTAGGTGCATTGAAAATTTATGATCTCTATAAAATCTTAAACATTAATTTTGGATAAAATTCTGAGCCTAGGGCAACAATATTTTTGCTAAATCACTATATTTTCTCCCATTATGCACAGAATTGGTTACCAAAATTCAAAGTTAAGCCAATTTCTTGTGATAAGACTGAGAAGAACGCATAGGAACTGAATCCAAAAAATTAATTACCTGAAAAAGGATTAAATGTCCGCATTATTTGGCCCAAAGCGGTAGAATTTCGTTAATTCATTACCCTAAACGAACATTATGACGATACAGCAACTGGAATATATATTGGCCGTAGAAAAATTCAGGCATTTTGGCCAGGCGGCTGATGCTTGCTTTGTTACGCAACCAACCCTAAGTGCTCAAATAAGCAAATTGGAAAGAGAGTTGGACATCCTCTTGTTTGACAGGTCTAAAATGCCGGTGATCCCTACTGAGCTTGGAGAAAAAGTTATCCTTCAGGCCAAGCGAGTGGTCCTGGAAAGCAAAGGTATTTTGGAACTGGTGGCAGAAATGAAAGGTGAAATCGGGGGAACCATAAAAGTTGGTATTATACCTACCCTTGCCCCCAACCTATTGCCACTTTTTATAGGGAATTTTATTGATAAATATCCTAATGTACTTTTAGAGGTCCAAGAAATGGTCACAGAGGAAATCCTTAGCAGGTTAAAAAATGATGAACTTGATTTGGGTTTAGTGGTAAGTCCACTTCAAGAAGGTGGGATTGTTGAAAAGCCTATTTTCTACGAGAAATTTTTTGTGTACCTATCCAAAGAACACCCCCTTTTAAACCGAAGGGAAATTCCTGTAGGGGATCTTCCGGCAGAGGATTTGTGGGTGTTACAACAAGGTCACTGTTTTCGAGATCAAGTACTTAATCTTTGCGATAAAAATGTCTTTCAACGAAAAAATTTCCATTATGAAAGTGGTTCTATTGAGGGACTAAAAAACATGGTGGACCGGTACACAGGAATTACATTACTTCCTGAACTTGCTACCGAAAACCTGTCTGAAGAAGAAAAAACCAGACTCAGACCATTTGCAGGAAATCCACCGGTAAGAGAGATCAGTCTGATAAGAACGCGTAACTTTTTAAAGCAAAGGTTGGTGAACTTGCTTTTTGAAGAAATCAAGGCTGCCATCCCTCCACATATGCAATCAAACAAGGAAGGGCGACTGGTAAATTTTAAATTATAGGGCAAAATCCATTCAAATTGTCTTAATTTTATGGTTTAATTCAAGCAATTCAGCGGTCATTTTAAGCGTCTCCTTAACCGCTTTAAGAAAAAAAATACAAGTATCGCAAAACGAAAAAATATTCTGCACACTAATTACCCTTTTTGGGTATAAAACAAAATATAGCATCATGGAACTAAAAAAATACATTGAATCCAATTCCGAAAGATTTTTAGATGAGCTGTTGGATTTACTACGCATCCCCTCAGTTAGTGCTGATCCTGCTTATAAAAAAGAGGTTTTCACTGCTGCTGAATTTGTAAAAAGCAGCCTTGAAGATGCAGGAGTAGCTCATGCAGAAATCTGCCAAACGGATGGCTATCCTATCGTTTATGGGGAAAAGATTATTGATCCTGCGGCACCTACAGTCTTGGTATACGGACATTATGATGTACAGCCTGCAGATCCTCTAGAACTGTGGGATTCTCCTCCTTTTGAACCTGTGATCAAGAAAACTGAGAGTCACCCCAATGGAGCTATTTTTGCCAGAGGATCAGCAGATGACAAAGGACAGTTTTACATGCATGTGAAAGCTTTTGAAGCCATGCTTTCCAGTGGTCAGCTCAATTGTAACGTTAAGTTTATGATTGAGGGGGAGGAAGAAGTTGGCTCAGAAAACCTGGATGTTTTCGTGCGCAACAATCAAGAAAAGCTGAAAGCAGATGTGGTGTTAATTTCCGACACCTCTATGATTTCCCTGGAACATCCTTCAGTAACCGTTGGCTTGAAA
Organism: Cyclobacterium sp. 1_MG-2023; assembly: GCF_030546805.1. Taxonomy (GTDB): domain Bacteria; phylum Bacteroidota; class Bacteroidia; order Cytophagales; family Cyclobacteriaceae; genus Cyclobacterium. The sequence continues at coordinate 157,866 of NZ_JAUOPC010000006.1, forward strand.
GGCTTGGCATATATGGAAGTAGAAGTTACGGGGCCAAATAAAGATTTGCACAGTGGAACATTCGGTGGAGCAGTGGCCAATCCTATCAATATCCTTTGTAAGATGATCAGCTCTCTTCATGATGAAGACAATCGCATTACCATACCCGGCTTTTATGACAATGTTGAGGAGTACGATGAAGCATATCGCCAACAATTGAACAAAGCTCCTTTTGATGAAGCGGATTATAGGAAAAAATTAGACATTAAGGAAACCTATGGAGAAAAAGGCTACACTACCATAGAAAGGGTGGGCATTCGACCAACCTTAGATGTGAATGGAATTTGGGGTGGATACATAGGAGAAGGAGCCAAGACGGTGCTTCCGTCAAAAGCCAATGCAAAGATCTCCATGCGTCTGGTTCCCAACCAGGACCATAAGGCCATAGCCAAGCTTTTTGAAGAACACCTTAAGAGCATTGCTCCTCCTGCAGTAAAGGTTAAGGTTGTGCCCCATCATGGTGGACAAGCGGCAGTAATTCCTACAGATTCCATAGGTTATAAAGCGGCCGAAGCTGCCATAGATGAGGCTTTCGGAAAAAAAGCAATCCCAACAAGGGAAGGAGGATCCATTCCTATCACTTCACTGTTTCAACAGGTTTTAGGCCTAGACCCAATATTGCTTGGTTTTGGACTGGATACAGATGGCATCCACTCTCCAAATGAGCATTATGGGGTAGACAATTATTTTAAAGGCATAGAAACCATTGCTTTGTTTTTTAAACATTATCATCGCCTTTCAAATAAAGATGAATAGATAGAAACAAAAGTAAAAGGAGATAAGGAACTAATCATTAACGTTTTTAATTACTATTGGATGTATCACCAAATTGGGTAAAAAACGGTAATGAATTTCAATAAGTTAATTTTTATAACCTTAAGCTTCTTTTTCTTGAGCTTCTCATTAAGTGCTCAAGTAATTTCCCCTCCAAATTGGGAAATTCAACTAAACCAAAAAAATCCACAGGTAGGAGATGAGCTTACCCTTATTTTTAAGGCCGCCATCCCTACCAATTGGTATATTTATTCCAATGAGTTTGACCCCAACCTTGGGCCTTTACTGACTGAGGTAAAGCTGGAGGAGTCCAAAGGCATAAATTTGGTGGGTGGCTTGGAAGCCATTGGCTCCAAACAAAAATACGATGAGATTTGGGAAGGGGACATCACCTATTTTGAAAAAGAAGGACTGTTCCACCAAAAGCTTATCATTACCGAGGAAAATGCAGTAATTAAAGGCACACTGGAATACCAAATGTGTTCTGACATTACCAATCAGTGCATCAATTACCAAGAGGATATCAATATCACTCTAGGTGATCCAACATCAAGTGAGGGCCCTAGTGAAGCTACCCCTGAAGAAATCACTTTAGAACAACCTGAAGAATCCTTGATAGGATTTATGTTTATTGCCTTTCTTGCAGGTCTGGCCGCACTATTGACCCCTTGTGTTTTTCCAATGATACCGATGACAGTTACCTTCTTTACAGGAAGAGGTAAAAACAAACTGGAAGGATATAGAAACGCCTTTATTTATGGCTTTTCGATTATTGCTATTTATACCATTGCCGGCACCTTACTTGCAGCCATTCAAGGTCCTGAATTTGCCAACTGGTTGTCAACTCATTGGCTTCCAAACGTATTCTTTTTCGGGGTATTTATTTTCTTTGCATTGGCCTTTTTAGGTTTGTTTGAGATCACTCTTCCCGCCGGATTTGTAAATAAGATGGATGCTCAAGCAGACAAAGGAGGCATGCTGGGTATTTTCTTTATGGCATTTACGCTCGTGCTGGTTTCTTTCTCCTGTACCGGCCCAATCGTAGGTTCAATCTTAATAAGTTCTGCCGGAGGGGCCTTGCTCAAACCCATTTTGGGCATGTTTGCCTTTTCCTTGGCTTTTGCATTGCCCTTTACCTTATTTGCTATTTTCCCCGGCTGGTTAAATTCCCTGCCAAAATCCGGAGGTTGGTTAAATTCAGTAAAAGTGGTTTTGGGCTTTTTAGAACTTGCCTTGGCTTTCAAATTCCTAAGTGTTGCCGATCAGGTTTACCATTGGGGCATTTTAGACAGAGACATCTATTTGGCGATCTGGATAGTAATTTTCACATTGCTGGGCTTGTACCTTCTTGGTAAATTACGGCTTCCGCATGACAGCCCTTTGGATTTTGTCAGTGTGCCGAGGTTAATGTTAGCCATCGCCACATTTGTTTTGGTGGTCTACATGGTTCCGGGTATGTGGGGCGCACCACTTAAGGGCCTTAGTGGCTATTTACCTCCCCTTTCATCACATGATTTCGACCTGAGTAAAATCAGTCGCCAAAGCTCAGAAAACGAACTGGACGAAATTCCTAAGTACGCAGATTTCCTTCACTTCCCTCACGGCATCCAAGGTTATTTTGACTATGACCAAGCCTTGAGAGCCGCCAAAAGGCAAAACAAACCCTTGTTTATCGATTTTACCGGACACGGTTGTGTCAATTGTCGCGAAATGGAGGCAAGGGTATGGTCAGATTCTAGGGTGCTCAAACGCTTGAAGGAAGATTTTGTAATGGTAGCCCTTTACATTGATGAAAGGTATACCTTGCCGGAAGAACAATGGTACACTTCTACCTACGACAATAAGGTCAAAAAAACCATTGGCAAGCAAAATGCGGATTTTCAAATTACACGCTTTAATAACAATGCCCAGCCTTATTATGTGATTTTGGATCATGAGGAAGAGTTGCTAATTAATCCCATCGCTTACGAAACGGACATCCAAAAATTCATAGACTTTTTGGATAAGGCAAGTAAGGAATTTAAGAATAGAAAAGGTCAAAATTAACGAACCCTTAATCTTTAAATTAACTAAACTGAAGCCATCCAATTCCCGGATGGCTTTTTTATTGAAAGGCAATAGATAGAATCCCTCAGAGCCAAATAAAATTGAGGAACAATTGAGGTAAACTATTTTCTATTTATTTATACCAAACATTGCTAGCAATCTAACTATTGGCCAACTTTGCGGGCCAAAAGTCATTCTAGTTAACAGTGAGGAAGTTTAAACAAGGTATTCAAAAGGTCAAATTGATCGCCTATAAGGAAACCAGCCACCAACCCATAGATAACCTTTGGTCATTTTGTGGCGCCTTTATAGGCATTGCGGCCATAGGTATGCTCCAACAATTGTTTTACCATCTTGAAAGAGAAGATCAATTGTTTTTAATAGGTGCATTTGGTGCTTCTTCTGTTTTGCTATTCAGTGCCTCCAACAGTCCTTTGGCACAGCCCCGGAACACCTTATTTGGGGGTACCCTTTCTGCCTTGGTTGGAGTTTTGACCTATAAGTTGTTTTATTTAGAGGAATTTATTTGGCTTTCTCCTGCATTGTCTGTTGCCTTGGCTATACTGGTCATGCAGTATACCAAAACCTTGCACCCTCCCGGAGGCGCCATTGCTTTGATCGCCAATATTGGTTCTGATGAAATAAAGGAAATGGGATTTCTATATGTACTCAACCCCATTTTCAGCGGCCTAATGATTTTGCTTCTTGTCGCTTTATTGTTTAATAATATTTCTAAAAATAGAATTTACCCCTATCGGGATGTCAATATTAGAAAGCTCAGTTACTTTGAGAAACTCTTCAAATGGAAGATAAAGAGCCCCAATTAAGCCCAAACAATTACAAAACCTTACTTAGAATTTTAACAAGCGGGGGATAAACTTTAGGCCATCTCAAAATTATGCAGTCTTTGAAACTTATTGAACCCGGATAATACAATATGATTCGTGCTACCTGTCCTGAGTCTTCTCAGGAAGGGTTGAATCCCAGGAAAAAGCTTGTTTGAAGATTTAAGGTCTATGGCCTATTTCGGGTTAAGTGGCCTGCCTATTCCTTATCTTTGTCTTCCTTTATATGGGCAAAGTTGAATTCTATTGGTATTTTCTAACAATAGCCCGTATTTTTGGTTAGCAAAACGGACAATTAAATAAAACATGAATAAGAGCAAATCCAAAACAGGCATTTTGTTGGTCAATTTGGGAACCCCTGATAGCCCAGAAACGGGAGATGTAAGGAAGTACCTTAGAGAATTTTTGATGGATGGAAGGGTTTTGGATATCCCTTTTCTATCAAGGTGGATGCTGGTCAATTTTATCATTGCCCCGTTCAGGTCTCCAAAATCTGCCAAAGAATACCGCAAACTATGGACAGAAAGAGGCTCCCCCTTATTATTCCATACTGAGGACTTAAGGGACAAGTTGGTTCCATTGCTTGATCAGGAAAAATACCAGGTTGAAATTGCCATGAGGTACCAAAGCCCAAGCATTGCCGATGGCTTAAAAGCCCTAAATAAAGCCAATGTAAAAGAAATTGTGGTTTTGCCTCTTTTCCCTCAATATGCCTCTGCCAGTAATGGTTCTGTCATAGATAAGGTAATGGAGCTTGCCAGAGAGTGGCAAATAATTCCAAGCATACGCTTTATAAGTAACTTTGTAGAGCATCCTTTGTTTCTTGAAGCTTGGGTCGAGTTGGGCAAAAAGCAAATGGCTGAGGGCGACTATGACCGATACTTGTTTTCATATCATGGCCTGCCCGAAAGGCAAATTTTAAAAGGTGCGGTAGATGGCTATTGCCAGCTGAATGGAAAATGCTGTGCAAGCTACCATAAGAAAAACAGGTATTGTTACCGTGCTCAAAGCTTCCATACCACCCGTTTGATTTCAGAAAAACTTCAACTACCAAAAGAGAAGGTGCTTACCTCTTTTCAATCCAGGCTTGGCAAAGACCCATGGATCAAACCTTATACGGATGAGCTAATAAAAGAAATGGCAGCAGATGGTGTAAAGAAAGTGATGGTCTTTTCTCCTGCCTTTGTGGCCGACTGTCTGGAAACCACTGTGGAAGTAGGAGAAGAATACAAAGATCTCTTTATTGAGCTAGGTGGTGAAAAATGGGACCTGGTACCAAGTTTAAACTCAGAAGACACCTGGGTTCAATGTGTAAAGGACCTTGTCACAACAGAAAAATAATGCCCTTTGGCCTTGGAAAGATTAAGACAATATTTCCAAGGCCATTTTTTTATAGGCATCAAGCTTTGGAACCGGAATTCCTGTTTCCTTGGCTCTTTCATCCCATTCCCTCATTTTCAAAATCAGCTTGTGCTCGGGATCTGCCTCAAATTCTCTGGCCTCCTCAGCCGTCATTACTCCCCCTTGAAAGTTTAAAGTTTGCTTACTTGCCTCAGACAATTTCTGAAAGTAAACGGGGTTTTTAAAAGTAAGGTACCTTTTGGCCTCCACATGACTTTCCACCAATCTGGCCACTTTTTCAGGAAAACCTAACTTTCGCAGGTAATCAGCGCCAAGTTTTTCATGATCCATTACGCCATATCCATCCATCTGTTCCAACGCTTCTCTTTGGGAAAACAAATGTCCCAAATCGTGAAAAAATGCTGCTAAAATCACCTCATTCCCATAGCCCTCCTCCTCTGCCATTTGGGCTGCCTGGCTCATGTGTTCTATTTGAGAAACAGGCTCCCCTATATAATCTGCATCTCCATAGCTTTCATATAGAGAAAAAACTTCATTGATTTTGCTTTCGGTGGAAGGATCTGTCATGGTCATATTGTTTTATGTTGAAATTAAAAACATTCTTTTATTTCGACAATTTTGAATGAAAAAAAATTAACCATTAGTAATACCCGCTTTTATTAGGTTACCGATATTTTTGATTATTTTAAGACATTAAAGTTATATAGGAGACCGTAAAATGCTTGAATCATGAAAACCCCTATCAAATTGGCTGTTTTTGATATGGCCGGAACCACAATAAATAACAATGCAGTGGTTCCTCAGCTATTATTGAAGGCATTTTTATCCAATGGCTTTGATCAACTTAACCTAGACTTGGTAGACGAAAAAACGGGCTATGCCATTCCTGAAGCAATCCGGCAAATACTATCTGCTCACCCAACCTATTATAAGGAATTTACTGAATCAAAGGCAGAAAAGATTTATGAAGTTTTCAAGCAGGAAATAAAACAGCATTATAAGGCCAATCCGGACATTTCCCAAATTGAAGATGCAATGGAGGTTTTTGAAGCCTTGCAGCAACTGGGAATAAAAATAGGTCTCAACACCAATTTAGATAGGGATACAGCAAATCTCCTTTTAAAGGGCGTAGGCTGGGAAAACCATCCGCTTATAGACATTACGGTCTGCAGTGATGAAGTTGCCCAAGGCCGTCCTTATCCGGATATGATCTTACAAATGATGGCAGCCTTAGGAATCGGCAGTCCCTCAGAAATAATAAAAATAGGCGATACCATAGTGGACATATTGGAAGGTCAACAATCCGGATGTATGATGAGTATTGGTATCACCAGCCCAAGGTACAATTATGATAGATTAATGCGTGCCCAACCTACCCATATTGTCAATGCGCTCTATGAAATCATACCACTTGTAACCCCTGTCTTCACAAAAATTCCTGAAGAAAATAAATGATTCATTTTCCCTCTCTATCTAAAAGGTTATCTGTAGCAAAGCCCATACTAATGAGCACCTTTGTGGCTCTCATGGCATTTCTGACCTATAGCAGTATGTATGCTTTTCGAAAACCATTTGCTGCCGCCACCTTTTCGGGTGAAGAATGGTGGGGAATAGATATCAAAGTATGGCTAATCCTAATGCAAACCTTTGGGTACATGGCCAGCAAGTTTTATGGAATCAAACTGATCTCTGAGTTGAGTGGCAAAAAAAGAGGGCTATTGATCCTATCTTTGGTAGGCTTTGCCTGGTTATCTCTGCTGGGTTTCGCGCTTCTGCCTGCGCCCTTCAACATCCTTTGCTTTCTATTAAACGGATTTCCACTAGGCCTGATTTGGGGATTGGTTTTTCACTACCTGGAAGGCAGAAGATTTACGGAAATGATGGGTAGCATTTTGGCCATCAGTTTTGTTTTTTCATCCGGTTTTGTAAAATCCATTGGCAGGTATTTATTGGTTGATTGGGCCATAGACCCTTACTGGATGCCTTTTATCACGGGGGCTTTGTTTATCCCATTCCTAATCATGGCAGTATTTTTCTTAGACCACACTCCTCCACCAAATGAGGGGGATGTGACCTTAAAGACCCAACGAAAGTCCATGAATAAATCTGAACGGAAGGCATTTTTTCAGAAATTCAGTTTCGGCATTGTACTACTTGTTTTGGTATACATGGCCCTGACGGCCTTTAGAGATATTAGAGATAATTTTGTGGTGGAAATATGGAAGGAGCTAAAAGTAGGACTGGCCCCGGAACTCCTTACCCAAACAGAAATCCCCATCACCCTGCTGCTTTTGTTAATGATGGGCTTGCTTGTGTTGGTGAAGAACAACTTCAAGGCCCTATTTCTTTACCACCTGATCATTATTTCGGGTTTGATGCTAGCTGTAATATCAACCTTTCTGCTTCAAAACGGAATGATGAACCCTTTTTATTGGACCGTAGCTACTGGCACCGGAATTTATATGGCCTATATTCCATTCAATTGTCTCTTATTCGACCGCTTATTGGCAGCCTTCAAATATGTTGGAAATGTAGGTTTCCTAATGTATTTGGTGGACAGCTTTGGCTATTTGGGATCTTGTGGCATCCTCATTTTTAAACAGTTTGGAGACTGGGAGGCAATGAGTTGGTTTACCTTTTATTCAGAAGGACTGATGTTGGTAATGACATTTTGTGCCTTGGTCATGCTTGTCAATGGCTTTTACTTTTATAAAAAACTAAAGCAAAATGCATCCATCGATCCCTTGGATTTGCCTATAGATAAGCAGGCAATTCAACCTATACCGATAAAAAAATAGCGCTCTTTCTATTTTTTAATGCTATTAATTCGTCTTTTAAACAAATACCAATAGCCAATCGGAAAAATAAGGGCCTTTAACCGCCAATCATTTTTCTCATGGAAAGACAGCTTATCGGTTTTGCTTATCTGTCGATAAAAAAAGCTGGCCATGACCAAATGACCCAATACCACAATCAACAATACACTATAAAATATCAGCTCATTCATTTTTTAAATCGGGGAAGAATTGGTGGAACATTTCTTTGGTAATCAATATAGACTTCACCATAAATTGCTATTAATTTTTTCTCCTCAAAATAAATTCCCGGAGGTAAATAAAGTAATAAAGCCAATAAATGAACCATTGAAGCCAAATTAGGAATATAAAGGAAATAACCTAAGAAAATTAAAATCAAGGCTAAATACAGTGGATGCCGAACATAACTGTACCAGCCATTAACAATCAGCTCATCCTTTTCTCGTAAGTCATCATGGGGAAGCCAGCCAATGAATCTGCCCGCGGAAATTTCTTTCATACTTTTGACGGCAATTATGGTACCTAGGGTAGCCAACATATAGCCGAAATAGGTGCTACCATCTGAAGGCATAAAAACCCAATCAGGTTCTATACTTCCTGCATAAACAAACAGCCCTAAAAAAAAGAAGGTGGCCAGCAGGCTATAGATTAGTCGGTACCATTTATATTGGGCACCCATCCAAAGCCTGAGTTTTCTTTTTATATTGAGACTTGCCAATAGGCTATGGCCGGCATAAAACACGATCCATCCTAAAGCTAAAGTAATATATTCCATAAAGTTTCGAATATCCATATTTTGACTGACTAATGAAAAATTTAAACCGATATATTGAACATACTGCTCTACATCCCACAGTGGATGAGCAGGCAATCCAAACTGTTTTAGACCAAGCGAAAAAATATGCATTCAGGGGTGTATGCATTCCACCTTTTTGGGTAAAAAAAGCCAAAAGGGAGTTATCAGATTTAGACATACAATTGGTAACGGTGGTGGGCTTTCCATTGGGCTATTCTATGACACAAACCAAAGTCTTTGAAACCAGACAGGCCATCAAAGATGGAGCAGATGAATTGGATGTGGTTTGGTCAATTACCGGATTTAAGTCCCGTATGAACTGGCCAAAGATTGAACTTGCCCAGCTGGCCAATATTTGTCATGAGGAAGAAAAAATACTCAAAGTAATCATCGAAACAGCCTTACTTCAAGAAGAGGAATTAATGGAAGCTTGCCATATTTGTACGGATGCAGGCGTGGATTTTGTCAAAACATCCACCGGCTTTGCCGACAAGGGGGCACAGATAGCAACCATTCAACACATGAGAGAAATACTTCCTAGTCAAGTAGGAATCAAAGCAAGCGGAGGCATCAAAACGCTAGATCAAGCAGTGGCAATGATAGCTGCCGGCGCAGATAGAATTGGCACCAGCAGTGGCCACCTTATAATGGAGGCTTGGCAGGATAAAAATCCGTAACCATCCTCACCTGCTCTCTTTTTTCACTTGTTTCTTTATCTGCTGTAGGCTTATCTTCTACTTGATTAAAATAAATAAGGAAAAATGGAATGATAAAAAAGGTAAGTAAAATATAAGCAAAACCGATCGTTTTATTAAGGGATGTTTGTTTACCAAACTTCTTGGCAAGTCTTACAGGAATTTCCCTCAACCTAGGAAAAGGAAGAAAAATCAGGTTGCCAACCAAGTTAAATAGCACATGCACAATAGCTACGCTTATGGCAGCTTCGGTTTTATACAAAGCAGCAATTACAGCAGTAATCGTGGTTCCTAGATTCGCTCCCATGATAAATGGAAATACCTTCCTTAAGGCAACTTTTCCTGTAGCAACAGCAGTAACCATTAGCGAAGTGGTCACCGTACTTGATTGAACTGCCGCTGTAAAGAAGACCCCATAGGCAAAAGACCTGTAGGGGTAATTGAATATATGTTTTTTGATTTTTTTGAAGTTGGGAGTGATCAATGACTTGTAGGCAAGAGAAGAAAGGATTTTTATGGACCCAATCATCAGTAGAATACCTGCAACCAAAGCCAACAATGGCCACACTAAAAAGGAATACAATTCATAACTTAAGGGTCTAAGAAAAAAGCCATTCAACCCTATGCCTTCCATACTGGCCCTTTCTTCCCATACAAACCAATGGGTCAACCATGCAGCCATATGACTAAGAACTCCGAAATACACCTCCAATGGAAGCAAGATAATAACCGTGATGATATTAAAGATATCATGTAATACGCCTGCAGAGAGGGCTTTTCGAAAGGTTTTTCTTTTTAGCACATAGCCAAAGGCAACCAAGGTACTGGTTAAAGTAGTTCCGATATTGGCCCCCATGATTACCGGAACTGCCTGTGCAAGACTGAGATTTCCGGAAGCCACCAACACTACAACCATGGCGGATATGGTGGAGCTTGACTGGATCAGGGCAGTGGTAAGCAAGCCAATAAAAAGCCCTACAAATGGATTACTTGTGGCAGTGAATAAAGCATTGGCAGCCTCATTGTTTAATTCAGTCAGTGAAAAGGTCAAAAAATCGATGGAAAACATGAAAATCAGCAAACCCACAATTATAGTGGCTACCGTAATCAGATTTTTCATAAAAGGGTTGGCTTCAAACGCTTTTGTCATTCAGTAGTGGCTGTAGATTTTGCAAAGAATATAATTACAAAATACGTATAGTGTAAAGAGAATTACACGCTTTTTAAGTAAAACTTCTGTTAATATTGGAAAACAACAACTTAGAGCGAAATAATGCATTAAAAATATGCCTTGTAGCTCAATAGGAAATAAAATATTTATATTTTTGAAAAAATACTTTTCTTCAATTTCCCATACAGGGTTCAACTTTACCATAAATTAATTCGGGACTTAACAATTCGGTAACATTATCCTTAATATTTCTTGTTTAATTTGCACCCGTATTTCAAAGCCGACAACTGCTTATGGCCAAACTTAAAGATCAAAACATCAACCAGGACGCACTATCAAAGGCGGCCTATTCCCTTTTTGATTTCACAAAAAAGGAAAAATCATTCCTTTTGATCATCTGCATTTTGGTATCCATTGCTGGAATCATTACTCCTTATACTTATGCAGCCATGTGGTTTGGTTTTGCTTTGGCTGCTTATTCTGCAATTGCCAATGACAGTATCCAAACCATTGGAACATTTATAGCCTCCAATCAGAAACAGAAATGGTATTTCTTATGGTTATTTATGGGATTAATATTTGTTGGTACAGTCACATTTAGCTGGTTTTACTATAATGGAGATGTTAGTTACCAACGCTTAAGAGTAGATGGTCTCGACAAAGCCCCCGAAAGTTTTGTATTCCTTCAAATCGCAGCTCCCATCGTCTTATTGGTGATGACGCGTTTAAGAATGCCTGTTTCCACTACCTTCCTTTTGCTTAACGTATTTACCTATAAGGCGGGCACCATTATGGGTGTAATGCAGAAAAGCTTTATTGGTTATTTCGTAGCTTTTTTCTTGGCCATTATGGTTTGGTATGTATTGGAAAAGTTTGTGACCAACTACCTAAAAGGAAAACCCAGCAAATATTGGTATCCCTTACAATGGATTACCTCCGGAAGCCTCTGGGCCGTATGGATCATGCAAGATGCTGCAAATATTGCTGTATTTCTCCCAAGGGAGCTAAATGCCTGGGAATTTTCAGCCTACACAGGTTTTGTGTTTTTAGGGCTTGGTGTTCTCTTTTATATGAAAGGAGACAAGATTCAAGGCATTGTCAATGAAAAAACCAGAGTGACGGATGTCAGGGCTGCTACTATCGTAGATTTTGTTTATGCCATTATACTTTTTTACTTCAAAGCTTACAGTCAAATGCCAATGAGTACCACTTGGGTATTTATAGGTTTACTGGGAGGTAGGGAATTGTCTATTGCCTTGGCAAAATCAAAAAAGCTTAAAAAGCGTAAAGCAAGATTGGTAAGGGCTTACCGAATGGCCTCCAATGACCTTTTAAAGGCAGGCATAGGTCTAATTGTCTCCCTTCTTTTGGCCTTAATAATTAACGAAGGCATCAGAGAAGAAGTATTCGGTTATATTTTTTAAAGCGGTAGTATTGGAAATTTTCACGGACGAGTACTGGATGAACGAGGCCCTGAAGCAGGCAAAAATGGCTGCGGAAGAGGGGGAAATACCGGTTGGAGCAGTAATTGTGGTTAATAACCGAGCCATTGCCAAAGCCTACAATCAATCTGAAAAGCTAACGGATGTCACTGCCCATGCAGAAATACTGGCCATCACTGCAGCTTCCAATGCCCTAGGTGCCAAATACCTGCCCGAATGTAAGTTATACGTAACATTGGAACCTTGCATCATGTGTGCAGGCGCTTGTTTTTGGGCACAATTGGGCGAGTTACATTATGCGGCCTCAGACCCAAAGCGAGGGTACTCCAAAACTGATCCTGCCATAATCCATCCCAAAACCAAGGTTTTTCAAGGCCCATTTGAAGAAGAATCCAAAGAATTGATCCAAACTTTTTTTAAAAATCTAAGAAATTAAAGATTCAAAGGAATAATAGAACCATTTTTGGAGATTGATGGTTTATACATTAGGTTTTTTAATAAGACGAACCTACAACCATCAACAAAAACATTGTATAACCTAAAAAAGAAAAAAAATGGCTTTTGAACTTCCCAGCTTACCTTACGAAACGAATGCATTAGAACCGAATATTGATGCCAAAACCATGGAAATTCACCATGGAAAACATCATAACGCTTATGTAACCAAATTAAACGACGCGATCAAAGGCACTGACCTTGAATCGAAAAGCATAGAAGAGCTGATGGAAAATGTTTCTTCTGCTCCTGCAGGAGTTAGAAACAATGGCGGTGGACACTACAACCACTCTCTTTTCTGGACCATCCTTTCTCCAAATGGAGGTGGCGCACCTTCAGGTGACTTGGCCACTGCAATCGATGCAAAATTTGGTTCTTTTGATAAATTTAAAGAAGAATTTGCAAATGCTGCTGCTACCAGATTTGGTTCAGGTTGGGCATGGTTAAGTGTAAGCAACGGTGAATTGGTCGTTAGCTCTACTCCTAATCAAGACAACCCGGTAATGGATATTGCTGAAACCAAAGGAACGCCAATTCTTGGATTGGATGTTTGGGAACACGCTTATTACCTGAACTACCAAAACAGGAGACCTGATTATATTTCAGCTTTCTGGAATGTTGTCAATTGGGACGAAGTTGCTAAAAGATATGCTGCAGCTAAATAAAAAATAGTTTTTAAAGATTTGATTGAGCCTCCTTTGCTTTGCATTGGAGGCTTTTTTGTATCCAAACCGAACATAAAAAGTGTTCGATTTTAGTACAGCCCCTCACCCCTAATCGTCTATAAAACAAGCTTAAATAGGCTTTAAAGCAACTTTTTCGGTTTTGGCACCTTTTTCCCTTTGAGTTGGACTGAACAATTCAAGAACTGAAATCATGTACTTTACCAAATTAATTTTTACTGCCTCACTTTTCTTCTTTCTCGGCTTAAGCCATCTGGCCGCTCAACAAGCGCCCGTAAACAAAATCAATGGGTTGGTAATAGATAGTGAGGAACAGCCGATACCTTTTGCCAATGTGGTATTGCTAGATATGAATAGCCAAGAACTTATTACCGGCACCATCACCAATGATGCCGGGGAATTTGTGATTCAGTCTGATCGAAGCAATAAATTACAGCTTAAAATTTCTACCCTGGGGCATATAGATTTTGTAAGTAAGGAATTCCAAATTGAAGGTGGAACAAAAAATTTCAGCAAGATAAAATTGAAGGCCGATATGGGATCTCTCGATGAAGTAGAGGTCCGCGCTGCACGACCCAATGTATTGATTCAGGCAGACAAAACCGTGGTGAATATTGAAGGGACGGCCATGGCCGAAGGAAACAACGCCTTGGATGTGGTAGGTCGCTCTCCGGGAGTCTATGTAGATGCCGATGGCAATATCAACCTTAATGGAAAATCAGGTGTCATGGTACTATTGGATGACAGGCAAACCTATATGTCTGCCAAGGATTTAGCAGATTTTTTGAGAGCCATGCCGGCAGACAATATCCAAAGTATAGAGGTAATCAACAACCCTCCAGCCAAATACGATGCGGAAGGAGCTGCCGGACTTATCAATTTGGTATTGAAGAAAAACACTTACAACGGTGTGAATGGTAACTTACATATTGGCCACCAATACAATGGTATCCATACCCCATCTGTAGGAGGTACGGTAAACTTTAAGAAAAAGAAATGGACGTCCAATGTAAGTTTAAATTATAACCAATGGGGAAGGAAAATGGAATTGGACCTGCTCAGGAGATTCCAAGTGGACAATGGTCTCTCTGTTTTTGACCAAAAAGCCAGAATGAAGCTAATAACCAAAAACTTATTCTTTTCAGGAGGCACAGATTATCAAATCAATGATAAGCATAGCCTGGGAATCAACCTACAGGCCTCCACACAAACTGGAGATGACGGAGGAAATTCTTTTACCACCATCACTAACCCTCAAAGTACGGAGGTCAACTATATCAATGCATTGAATGATACAGAGTTTGAAAACACACGAATATTTGGAAATTTTCACTATATCGGAAAGTTTGACACCTTAGGGACCAAGCTTACTGCAGATTTCGATTATTCCAATATGGATGCAAGTAGCCTTATTTTTCTGTACAATAGCTACTGGATAGATGATGACAGGGCCAATGAAGACCTCAATAGTGTCAAAACAGGCAATGATATGGTCTATTCCATTTATACAGCCAAAACGGACTTTACCAAACCAATGGGTGAAAACAAAAGCTTGGAACTAGGTCTTAAGGGAAGCTGGGTAAAATCAGACAACCTACTGGACATAACAAAAAGCGAAGCCGAAGGTCCTTATCTTCCGGATGGCAATAGCAATCATTTTATTTACAAAGAAAATGTAATGGCGGCTTATGTTTCATACAAAGCTCCTTTGGGAAAGAAGCTGGATTACCAGGCAGGACTGAGAGCTGAGTATGCCAATATTGAGGGCAATTCAATAACCTCAAATCAGGTAAATACCCAGGAATACCTCAACTTATTCCCAAGTGTATACCTTCAACACAAACTAAATGACAATTACCAAATCGTTTACAATGTCAATCGACGAATCACAAGGCCTCATTACCGACAACTCAATCCTTTTGTTTTCTATATTGACCCATTAACAACGGAAGAAGGCAACCCAAATCTAAAACCTCAGTACGCCAATAATTTTGAAATGAACCACATTTACAAAGGAGCTTATCAGTTGGCCTTGTCTTTTTCTCAAACTGAAAATGCTTTCGGACAAATACTGATTCAAGATGATGAAAACCGTACCACCCTTATACAAATGCAAAACCTAGACCGCACGCAAAATTTAGGACTTCGGGCAACCATACCGGTGGAGTTTGCTCAGTGGTACAGCACCAGTAATATGCTTCAATTCAATGGAAATACTTTTCAATCCCAAATAGGAGAAGACCTTCTGGATGTCAAGCAATTTTCATTCATGGCAAGAAGTCAACATAATATTTCCTTACCTAAAGGTTTTAAGTTGGAGTTGGTAGGGATTTATAGAAGTCCGTTTCAGGATGGACAGCTCAAAATTGATGGCATGAGTTGGTTAGATGCTGGGTTAACAAAAACCTTCAAAGACGAGAAATTAAGTCTCACAATTAACGGCTCAGATATCTTCCGAACCATGAAATTCACGGGGGGAATTAATTTTCACAAGATCAATACAGATGTCCGACAATACAATAGTATGCAAAATGTACGCTTTACTGTGCGGTGGAAATTTAACAAAGGAGAGATGTTCAAGGTATCCCAACGAAGTGGTAGTACTGAAGAAAGAAATAGATTGTAATAAGTAATGATTAGGTTTTTTATAATGGTAAAAGCAACATCCTTTGGATGTTGTTTTTGTTTATACCTAAAACCTATGGCCTATTCTTAATTCAACGCCAACTCTCGGCATTCTTAACAAATCTTTAATCAACCAAAATGAGCTAATGAAGGAGCTAAATATCTGGTAATACCTACTGAAAATGGTAAAGGAAAATTAATTGTGCAGCCAGTGCAGGCTTTCTCTCACCTTTGATTTCAATTTTTACCTTCATCTCTGTTTTTATGGTTCCTCTGAGATCACTGATATTGGCCAGGGTAGCGTGCATGCGAATCTCATCATTCACCTTAACAGGGTTGGCAAACCTTAAATTTTCAATGCCGTAATTGACCATCATTTTCAGATTATTCACCTGTACGATCTGATTCCAAAGAAATGGAACCAATGATAAGGTAAGGTATCCATGCGCAATGGTCCCTCCAAAAGCGCCTTCTGCTTTGGCTTTTTCAGGATCAGTATGTATCCATTGGTGATCTATAGTAGCATCTGCAAAAAGGTTGATTTGCTCTTGCGTTACTTGGTGGTATTCAGACACACCCAACTCTTTTCCTATATAATCCTGAAAGTCTTCAAAGCTATTAATAATCAGTTTACTCATGTTTTTTTGGTTTTAAAAAATGAAATTATCAAAACCAAGCGGATAATAAAACAAAAAATTAAAGAAAACTAAATTACTGATACCTCCTAGCCAAGTTGACGGGTTCTCTTTTTGTAGTATAAAAAGCCCAAAACCATGCTACTAACGAAAAAAATAAGGGTAGTCCATTCATAGGTCCGCTTTTCCTTGAATCCCGCTTGAATTTTTTCATCCTTTAGATCCAAGGCCCGTTTGAGCTTCACAATGTCCTCTTCCGCTTTTTGGGCAATAAACTTATAATCCTCTTTCTCATAACCAATCTCTGTTGTTTCTATCTCCTTCAACATCTCCAACTCTTTGATTATCTGATTATCCTTATTCAAAATACGAATCAACCATTCATTGGTAGCCGTCATGTCCTTTTTTGTCCGGTTTCCGAATAAGCCCGATTTCTGTGATTCAGAGGCTTGCCACTGTTGATGCAATTGTTCCCTCTCTGCGATTAATTTCTTGAGTCGTTCCTGCCCACTAGCCTCCATGGGCAAGGTTATTAGCCAAACAATTAATCCTAAAAAATATGCCTTTTTCATCTCAAATCAGAAAGTTGATTACAATAATTTTTCAACCACTCCGACATTCAAAAAACATGCCTAAAGCATTTTGTAAGCAAGCGAATTGAAAAGGTCGGGAGTAATTGTCCAAATGTTTGACGCAGCAAGTCATGTTAAGCATTAACTAGCATAGGTTATTCATGCCTTTGCTAAATGGATCTCACTTTTTTCTAGGCAAAAATTCATCCAAAACTTGTCGCAAATAATCCCTGTCTAAGTGGGTATATATCTCGGTAGTTGTGATGCTTTCATGGCCCAACATTTCCTGAACAGCTCTCAAATCTGCTCCACCTTCCACAAGGTGAGTAGCAAAGCTATGTCTAAAGGTATGGGGACTTACTTTTTTATGAAGACCTGCTTTTTCTACCATCTTCTTTATGATTAAAAATATCATCACTCTACTAAGCTTTTTTCCCCTTCTGTTGAGAAAAACGTAATCTTCATGCCCCTTTGCAATCACCTGATGAGCTCTTATTTCTTTGAGATAGATGCTTAAGTATTTGGTAGCAGATTTGCCAATGGGTACCAGCCGCTCTTTGTTGCCTTTACCTAAAATTCTTAAAAATCCTATATCATCAAAATATTGACTCAATTTCAGATTGATCAACTCAGAAACCCTTAAACCACTACTGTAAAGCATTTCCAGCATTGCCCTATTTCTATGTCCTTCCGGCTCGCCCAAAGGAATGACTTCAAAAATTTCCTCGATTTCCGCATAACTTAAAGTATCCGGTAGGGTGCGCGTTAACTTTGGAGCCTCTAATAAGTCTGAAGGGTTTTCTTCTATTTTGTCCTCATAGATCAAAAACTTGAAGAAGGCTTTGATACCGGAAATTATTCGTGCTTGAGAAAATTCGGATATTGAAAACTCTCCAAGGAGGTTTACAAATTGCCTCAGGTGATACAATTGCACTTTTTCAGGTGAAACTTCGGGGAAATTATTCTCCATAAAATTCGAGAACTTCTGAATATCCTGCCTATAAGCTAAAATAGAATTCTCGCTGAGTGAACGCTCAATTTTCAAGTAATAACCAAAAGCTTTTATTTCCTTTTCCCAAGACATAAAGTAAAATTAACCTAATGATGGTATTTAAATAATAGTTTTAGTAAAAACCTATCAATATCCAATCAAGTTGTTTTGCGATTGCTTAACTTTGCTCCTGTTTAGTAGTCAATTAAAACCTCCAAACATTGAAAATCACGATCATAAACGGACCTAATTTAAATTTATTAGGAAAGCGCGAGCCTGAAATTTATGGCAGTCGCTCATTTGAAGATTATTTTGAGACACTGGTTCAAAAATATCCGGACCTCGAATTGACCTATTATCAAAGCAATGTGGAAGGCGAACTGGTAAATAAACTGCACGAGGTGGGCTTTGAGCACGACGCAATCTTAATCAATGCAGGTGCCTATACCCATACTTCAGTGGCCATTTCTGATGCCATTGCAGGTATCAACACCCCGGTTTTGGAAATACATATTTCCAATATCTACAAGAGGGAAACTTTCCGACACAAAAGCATCATTTCCAAAGAATGTGTAGGCATGATCGCTGGATTGGGATTGAAAGGTTATGAACTTGGCTTGAATTACTTTATTGATAATCAGAAAGAAAACGCATAATGGCTATACTCACTTTTGCACCGGGACCATCTAAGGTGTACGATAAATTACCGGAATATTTTCAGCAGGCTTACCAAAAAGGAATCTTGAGTGCCAATCACCGGAGTGCCGTTTTTATGGATCTTTATAAGGATACAGAAAGGTTATTTAAGGAGAAGCTGGATGTTCCCGAAGATTATAAATTACTGTTCACCTCCTCAGCTACTGAAAACTGGGAAATCATCACCCAATCCTTGGTACTACAAGCCTCTTTTCATATTTACTCCGGTTCTTTTGGAAAGAAATGGTTCGGTTTTGCTCAAAATATCATTCATGAAACAGGAGCGTTGGTCCTAGACAAAAATGAAAGTTTAGAGGTAAATGACTTGGAGATTGGAAATGATTTTGATCTGATTGCCATAACGCAAAACGAAACGTCAAATGCCACTCAAGTTACCAATGAAACCATAGCTGCTATTGGCACTAAATATCCGGACAAAATGCTTGCCATAGATACCACCTCTTCCATGGCCGGAATCTTTTTGGATTTCAACCTAGCAGATATCTGGTATGCTTCTGTACAAAAATGCTTTGGATTGCCAGCAGGTCTGGGGATTTTAATATTATCTCCAAAGGCCATAGAAAGAGCCAAAGAAAAGGGGGAAAAAGGAAGGTACAATAGCCTCAATTTTATGCTGGACAATGCGGCCAACTACCAGACCCACTATACACCCAATGTCCTTAATATTTTCCTATTAAATAGGGTTTTGGCAGACTTGCCACCTATAGAAAAAGTAAATGAAAAAACCGAAGAGCGGATGCGCATTTTGGAAGAGATTGTAGAGAAATCTTCAGCTTTGGATTTCTTGGTAAGCAATGAGGCTACCAGAAGTCGGACAGTTTTGGGTGTAGGAGGTGAAGAAAGCTTTATTAAACAAATAAAAGCTGAAGCTGAGGAACAGGGAATGCAAATGGGCAGTGGATATGGCCCTTTAAAGCAAACCAGCTTTAGAATCGCCAATTTCCCTGCATTGAATGACAATGAGTTTGAAAAACTGATAGCCTTCCTCAAGGCCTATTAAAACTGATCTGCGGTGTTTGATTTGAAGGAAATATTATCTGTTACATTAATTCTTTTTTCTGTGATTGATATCTTGGGATCTATACCAATTGTAATCAACCTAAGAAAGAAAGTTGGCCATATTCAAAGCGGCAAGGCAACCATTGTTGCAGGGGTTTTGATGGTGGCCTTTCTTTTGGTTGGAAAATCAATTTTAAGCCTATTTGGCATAGATGTAGAAGACTTTGCCATTGCCGGTGCCTTAATCATCTTTGCGATTGGAGCAGAGATGATTTTAGGTATAGAAATATTTAAAAACGACCCTGAAGCAAGCTCAACCAGTACCTCTATAGTCCCAATAGCTTTTCCTTTAATTGCCGGTGCAGGCACTTTGACCACCATTCTTACCTTAAAGTCAGAATTTGGACAAGCCAATATTGCCATTGGCATCATTTTAAATCTTGTCATCATCTATGCGGTATTGAAAAGCACTCATTTCTTGGAGCAAAAACTTGGAAAAACAGGCTTGGATATATTGAGAAGAATATTTGGAATCATCCTGCTTTCAATTGCGATAAAAATCTTCAAGACCAACCTTTTTCCCGGGTAAAATTTAAGCCCATATGGGCCTATGAAAATAAATTTGAAAAAATATTTAAAATATTGCCTATTCCTTTTTGATTTTCTCAAATTTTATTTACTTTTGTCCTCCCAATAGGGAATAAACGGGGTGTAGCGTAGCCCGGTCATCGCGCCTCGTTTGGGACGAGGAGGTCGCAAGTTCGAATCTTGCCACCCCGACAAAGCCAGTTCATTGCGAACTGG
Source organism: Cyclobacterium sp. 1_MG-2023 (assembly GCF_030546805.1). GTDB lineage: Bacteria > Bacteroidota > Bacteroidia > Cytophagales > Cyclobacteriaceae > Cyclobacterium. The sequence goes on from NZ_JAUOPC010000006.1 coordinate 178,373, forward strand.
CTTTTGTTTTTTCCGACCTATTGTACTTCTTATCATCCTTTTTTTCTACCCTATTGCGCCCCCCATAAGTTTGCTGATTGATCATAGGTACCTAGAGTATACCTAATATATTACACCCATTAAAACTCTAGCCGAACTATATAAAGCCCCTCCAAATAAATAATATTTGCTTCATAAAATAATGTTTATACCTACCCCATTTAAGGTTTAAAAATTATTCAAAGATTTAATAAGATTAAAGGAATATTCAATTTTTGGCACAACTCTTGAACCATTTAGGTCAAATGATTTTCTCATTAAACCAACTATTGAAATGAAAAATGCAAATAATTTTCAGTTAAGAAGTTCGGAACTAATTTCACGCAATGTAAAAACGGCAAGAGATGAATCCGTAGGTTCTATTAAAGATATTGTTCTAAATGCATCCACATCTCAAGTAGACTATGTAGTATTGAAGGTGGATGAGGGATTCTTGAACCTTGGTTCAAAACTTTTGGCAATGCCATTTGAATCTTTCAATTTTAATCCTCCACATGGAGAGGCTGCACTCGTGCGAGAGACCAAAGAAACATTGGAAAATGCACCGGGTTTTGAAAGCGACAACTGGCCTACAGGCCCACAAGGTGAGTTCTTACACACCATGCGGAGCTATTACAGTACCGAAGACCGAAGTCTATATGGACGTTACGACATAGAAAACCGAACCATTTTCGACCATCAGGACAATTTAGATGTAAGAGAAGACAGAATCAGAGACAAACGCTCCGGAAACGGGTTTTTAGAAAAAGACCGTAGGGGTGAGAGGTCCTATAATGCCAGAAGAGGCGGAGATCCTGTAATATAATAATAGAATATTCTTATAAGTTATTGAAGCCAATCCAATAAATGGATTGGCTTTTTTATGGAATATGGATTGATAAAACCTAATCAGATGTATCCATCGATCTCTATTTATTTAAATAGGGAAAAATTGCCAAGCAGCAAGGCAATTTGACCTAACCTTTACCGACGTAAATGCTGAATCTTTGTATCGTAATTATTCAACAAACAAATTTAAAGACATTTAATTATGACAACTACAGCAACAGCATTCAACGTACCTACAAAATCTGAAGTTTCTGAAAACAATCAAGCAATCTTTGAACAGCTTGGAAAACAAATTGGCTTTGTACCTAACCTTTATGCCTACTATGCCAAAAATGAAACGGCCTTACCGGACTACTTGGCATTGCAGGGAAGAAAAACCACACTAAAAGCCAAAGAGAAAGAAGTGGTAAACTTGGTTACTAGTCAAATCAACGGCTGTAGGTATTGCCAATCTGCCCATACTGCCCTTGGTAAGATGAATGGATTTACCAATGAGCAAATTCTTGAAATCCGAGGCGGATCTGCCGATTTTGATGAAAAGCTTGATGCTTTGGTAAAATTCACTGCCGCAACGGTAAGCAATCATGGTAAAGTAGAGGAAAATGTAAAAGAAGCCTTTTTTGCAGCCGGATATACTGAAGCTAGTTTAATCGATGTGGTCATTCTTATCGGAGACAAAATCATGAGCAATTACCTTCATAACCTTGCAGGTTTTGAAATTGATTTCCCATTGGCTCCAGAATTATAAGTTTTAACAAGGGTTTTGCAATAGGTATTCGTTTCGAATATTGTTGCAAAACCTATTTTGAACCCAAATTATGTACAACAAAATATCATCCCTCGGTTTTTATATAGGCGTATTTGGCACAGCCCTTATACTTATATGGATAGGAATGTTTAAATTTACTCCCACAGAGGCTGCAGCAATAAAGCCATTGGTGGAAAATCACTTCGCCATGAATTGGCTTTACGGTCTCATGTCCTTACAGGCAGTTTCAAATCTTATCGGTTTATTAGAAATTGTCATCGGGATATTATTATTTGGCTCATTGTATTGGCCACAACTAGGGAAAATTGCCGGAATTAGTTCCGCTATTATTTTTATTACCACGCTTAGCTTTCTTATCACCACTCCTGGTATTTGGAAATTAGTCGATGGCTTTCCAATTACAGATTTCTTTTTGATCAAAGACATCCCATACCTTGCCATTTCATTAATGGTTTGGGGTAAATATTCAAATGCTAATATTGATACTGAATTATAAATACCACAACAATGAAAGAGATTATACTATACGGTGCCGACTGGTGTCCTGATTGTCGAAGAGCAAAAACTTTCCTAAGCGAAAACAATGTTGACTACACTTTTATTGATGTGGATCTTGATGAAGCGGCTACAAAAAAAGTTGAGGCAATAAACAAGGGAAAGCGTATCATTCCAACCTTGATAATCAATGGGAAAAGTTATACCAACCCGGATAATGCAGCACTTTCTACTATTTTAGGTATAAATGATCAGGCAAGGGTTGTACTATACGGCGCTGATTGGTGTCCGGATTGTATCAAGTCCAAATCCTTTCTGGTGGACAATAAAATCAACTTTCAATACATCAATATTGATGAAAACGAATGGGCGATCCCCATCATTGAAAAGATCAACAATGGGAAAAGGAAAATCCCTACCATTCTCATTAATAAGGACATTTTGGTGGAACCGGAAAACGAAGCACTACGGCTGGCACTCAAATTAGATGAGGAGAAAATCACCAAAGTATTTGATAGCATTATCATAGGTGCCGGTGCGGCAGGATTGACCACATCCATTTATGCCCAAAGAGACCGCTTCAGTACTTTAATTTTGGAGAAAAAGACAGTAGGTGGAAATGCTTTTCTAACTGAGAAAATAGAAAATTATCCCGGCTTTACTTCCATTTCAGGTCCCGAACTTATGGACAAGATGGAAGAACAGGCCCGAGTCTACGGTGCCACCATTAAAACAGGAGAAGAAGTGGTAAGCATTGAAAAGATTAACAATGTGTTCAATGTAAAAACCAAAACAAATCTGTTTTTAGGACGCTCTGTAGTGTTGTCTACGGGCTCAACATACGAAAAGCTTAATATCCCGGGGGAAGGTGAGTTATTGGGTGCCAGCGTGCATTTCTGCGCTACCTGTGATGGTGCCTTTTACAGAGACCGTGAAGTAATTGTCATCGGTGGAGGAAATTCGGCATTGGAAGAAGGTATCTTTCTTTCCGGATTCACGAAAAAAGTAAAAATCATCAATCGAAAAGCAACCTTTAAGGCATCACAAACTTATATAGATAAGCTTCCTGAACTTGACAATATAGAAACGTATTACAATAAGGATTCTATAGCATTAAATATTGATCAAGAAGGAAAATTTGCCGGATTGAAGGTAAGGGATTCCTTAACAGGTGAAGAAGAAGTGATCACAGCTGATGGTGTTTTCATCTTTGTCGGCCTCAAACCAAACAATGCAAGTTTCAAAGGCTTGGTGGAAATGAATGAACGTGGCTTTATAACCACAACCGGCTTGGCAAAAACTTCGATCGATGGAATTTTTGCCGCCGGAGACAATCGCGAAGGAGCCATAGCACAGGTAGCTGCTGCTACCGGTGAGGGCGTTTTGGCCAGCTACGGATTGAGAGAATACCTTAAAGATTAAGCCAAATCCGGTGAATGCATGGATTTTGCATTTATTGTTTTCCACGTCCTTCCCGGACATTAATCCATAGGTAAACAAAGCCATTGAACGAATTCGTGCTTGAGGTTAATTCTTAACCTATTAAATATAAATTCATTGGCATTGTTTTTGGCCGATTAGCTTATTACAAATTGAATAAAATAAATACACCATGACTGAACAAACGAAAACTACGCTACAAGAAGAATTACAAGCGAAAAAAGATAATTTCAATGAAACAGCTTCTGAGGAAATAAAAACCATTTATAAGGCCGGAATAGATGATGTCAAAAACAATGGCATAGTCAAGCAAGCCAAGCAAGAGGGCGGGAGTGCTCCTGATTTTTCACTTCCCAATGCCACGGGGAAACAGATAAAACTATCTGACAAATTGAAAGAAGGACCTGTAATTTTAACCTGGTACCGAGGAGGTTGGTGTCCTTATTGTAACCTCACACTGCACTACTTGCAACAGAATTTACCGGCCTTTAAGGAACAAGGAGCGCAATTGCTGGCCTTAACTCCTGAACTACCCGACAACTCTATAAGCACCTCTGAAAAAAACAATTTAACTTTTGAGGTTTTAAGTGATTTAGACAATCAAGTTGCGAAGCAATATGGTATAGTTTTTAAACTTACCGAGGACGTGGCCAATGTTTACCAAGATAAATTTGACTTACATGCTTATAATGGCAACGAGGACAATGAACTTCCACTTGCGGCTACCTATATTATTGGTCAAGATGGCATTATAAAATACGCTTTTCTTGATAGTGATTATCGAAACAGGGCCAATCCGGAGGATCTGCTCGACTTTTTAAAGGCTATGAAATAAAGGGCGTGTAATCCTCACAGACAGCGAAAAAAAATATGATTTTGGCGGTAGTTATGAATTTCTTTCAATACCGTCAAAATCCGTTTTTAATGGATTAATGAATTTCACCCTAAAACCTTACAAATTGAACCGAGTGAGAAATATAAGTAAAATCTAATTAAATACTGGAACAGTTATTGAACAACTATCAACAACTTAAAAAATTAAATTTCGACCAATTTAAAATCAAGTTGTCATGTATAAAATAGCCTTGTTTCTCAGTTTTACCCTATTATCGACCGCCTGTAATATAAATTCCGATGAAGATCCGGAAAAAAATGATAATCCTGAAGTGCCGGGAACAATTTATGGATCAAGTACAATTTCGCTGGACGAAGCTTATAGCTCATTTAAAACTTCACTAGAAAGTAATGATCAAATAGGAATTGTAGCTGAAGTAGATCATTCGCAAAATGCGGCCTCTATAAACAAAGAACTTGGTCCTACAAAAATTATCTTCTTTGGTAACCCTAGCTTGGGCACTCCTTTGATGCAAGAAAATCAGCTTGCAGGTTTAGACCTTCCGCAGAAAGTATTGTTTTACGAAAATAAGGATCAGGTTTTTGCTCTTTATAACAGTACTGACTACCTAGCTTCCCGACATGCCTTGGGAGAGGTGGAGTCTCTCAATCAAATCTCAGCAGCACTTGAGAATCTGGTAGGTGATGCCATAAAAAGTGATTTAGAAAGTAGCATTTCCAAATCTGTCACAGCCTCCGAAGGGATAGTCACCGTAACTAGTTCTCAAGACTTTGAATCAACTTACCAAAGTTTACAATCCATTATTTCCGGAAATGACAACCTCTCCATTATGGCCGAATTAGACCATCGAGCCAATGCCCAAAGCAAAGGACTTGAATTAAGACCTACAAAAATCATAATTTTCGGAAACCCCAATTTGGGTACGCCACTAATGCAGGAATCTCAGACCATAGGTCTGGATTTGCCCCAAAAAATTCTTGTTTGGGAAGATGCTAATGGTGCCGTCCATCTTTCCTATAATGATCCTGCATTTTTAAAGCTGCGACATGAAATAAACGGGAGTGATGAGGTGATACAGCAAATTACCGATGCGCTACAAAATATAAGCAATGGCGCTGCCGGCAATTAAAATTCGCAAATGAAAAGGCAGTAAAAAATCGACGTAGAAACAAAATAATAGAAGGCTGTTGACAGGTGCAACAGCCTTCTATCCATTTCCCTAAAGATCTGAATAATCAGTAGGGTACAAAAATTTGGTTACGTTTTTTGATACATTGTTTTGGTATTGCGGAAGAGCAGAGAGTTCTTTCCAATAAGGGTCGGTACGAAAGGTATCCCAGTGGGCATCACGGTCAGCCTTATTTTCAAAAGTTGTCATGTACATCAAGTTAGGCATGGTAGGGCCTGAAATCACCTCTCCATAGAAAACAGCATTGAAGCCAAGCCTTTTAAAAAGACCTACCTCATCGCCATCATTGAACATCTTGATTTTATTCTTAGAAATTTTCTCCGTATGCCCTTCATAGCTCCGCAACTCATAAATTCTATCTTTCTTAGGGCCTTTCAAATCAGGAACACCATAATTCGGGTTTTTCTCGAATGCGTTCAATAAGATGGATTCGATTCTATCATAGGGAGGGTTGGTATAGGCTGCATCCAAATAGGTGGCCCCTGCCGATTGAAATTCTTCATCCTTAGCAAGTTTGGACTCAATTTTAGAAAACTCTTTTTGAGAACCAAAAGGTATCAGCACATAAATCAACTTCTCTTCAGGCTTATTTCCTTCAGTTGATGCCCGAGGCTTGAATACTCCAATATGATCAATTCCGGCTCTATGCATGGCCGGTAAATAGGCTTTCTCAAGAAATTCATCAATCACCTCTTCCTGAGCACTTGAGGAGTAATGATAAATTTTTATTTGGTAAATGTCTCCTTTTGCGGCAAAGGAAAAACCGGTATTCAGCAATAAGATGGCTAGTGCTGAAAACAACATAATTGTATTTCTCATGGTATAGTGTAATTAGATTAAATTGCTCGAAAGCAAGAAGTTACTTAGGTTTATCAGGATCAATAGTTTCTGTCCCGAATATCAAACTTTTCTCAATTTATCTAAAAAAAAGATAAGCTGAAACTACCCACCATACAATTTAAGAAGGTAGAATTATCAATTTTTTAGATCCATCAATAAAACCCAAAGGGCGAAAATTCAAAGCTTACCCACATTGACAAATGGTAAAAGGCGAAATGCTCCTGAATAACTTCTTCAAACATTGGTTGAAATTCAAAAAGCAGCTATAGTTATTGAAGAATAACTAAACCGTGATTTTGACGGGATTTTTGTCATTGTCAATGGCTACAAAAGTAAAGGTTCCGGAAATGGCTTTTTCCCTACCTTTTTCATACATCTGCTCAATAAAAATCTCTACGCTCACTTTTAAGCTTGTATTGCCCACATGAATCACACGACCACACAGTTCAATGATTGTCCCTGCCGGTATTGGTTTGGTGAAATCAATTTTATCACTGCTGATGGTCACCATACGTTGCCGACTAAAGCGCGTAGCCGTTATAAAGGCCACCTCATCCATCAATTGCATGGCTTTACCTCCAAACAGGGTATCGTAATGATTGGTGGTATTAGGAAAAACAGCTTTATAGATCTTGGTTTCTGATTCGTTGATTTTTTCTTCGAGACTCATGTTTAAATTTTTAGGGCAAGATATATAAGGGCGGTTTAATTTGGGTTAATTATTAGAGGATCAATCGTTTATTTCAGTAAAAAGCTACAATTAGGAGTAAAATTAATCATAGACAAACAATCAATAAATTTAAAGGCAAAAAAAAGCGAGTCTTATTCAGACTCGCTTTTTATAATTATTTCTAAAGGTTCTCCTGAAATATCCAGGAATTTATACTCCGTCACCGGTAGTGAAGAATCTTTGATCAAATTGATCCATTTATAATATTTAAAAAACCACTGCAGCCTTTTTGAGAAAATGCCATGTGTAAAATAGGCATGTAAATAAGGGTGCAATGCGATTTTAATCTTTGATTCGTTTTGGTGTACTGCAATATGCTCTAAATCTTTTTCCAGTTTATCTGCCACGAGAATGGAGGCTTGTATTTTGCCTGTACCATTACAAGAAGGACAAATTTCTTTGGTAACTATGTTCATTTCAGGTCTAACGCGCTGTCTGGTGATCTGCATCAAACCAAACTTGGTAAGGGGAAGTACCGTATTCTTGGATCGGTCTTCTCTCATTGCTTCCTTCATCGCTTCAAAAATGGCCTTTTTATTATCGGCCTTTTTCATATCGATAAAGTCAATCACAATAATTCCTCCCATATCGCGAAGCCTTAGTTGCCTTGCAATTTCTTTTACGGCCACCATATTGGTTTTTAGGCCCGTATTTTCTTGATCACTTTCCTGGTTGGATTTGTTGCCACTGTTAACGTCCACTACATGCAAGGCTTCTGTATGCTCAATAATGAGATAACCGCCTTGGGGGAGACTAACGGTAGTTCCAAACAGGCTTTTGATCTGTTTTTCTATACCAAAACTTTCAAAGAGCTTCGCTTTTCCGTTATAAAGCTTAACAATTTTTTCTTTTTCTGGAGCAATGGATCTTATATAAGATCGCATTTGATCGTAAATTACTTCATCTTCTACCGTGATTGCGTCGAAAGATTCATTGAGAAGGTCTCTTATAATTGAAGAGGCCAAACTCATTTCTCCGATGATTTTGTCTTTAACTTTGGCTTTTTGAAGCTTCCTCATCCCATCTTCCCAAGTCTCTAACAAATTTCTTAGGTCTTTATCCAGCTCAGTGACAGATTGACCTTCTGCCACGGTACGAATAATTACACCGAAATTGACCGGTTTGATGGAAGTGATAAGCCGGGATAACCTTTTTCTTTCATCAGCACTACGTATTTTTTTGGATACGTTGACCGTGTTTGAAAAAGGTACCAATACCAAGTATCGACCAGCAAGGGAGAGCTCACACGATAATCGAGGCCCTTTTGTAGAAATTGGCTCTTTGACAACCTGCACCAACACCTGATTGTTCTTAGACAATACTTGGCTTATCTTTCCAAGTTTGTCTATCTCAGGCTCGTTTTCAAAACCTTTTAGGTCGAAACCTTTATGATTTTTATTACGGGTTAATTTTACCAGCTTACTTAAGCTGTTAACCTGTGGTCCTAGGTCTTGATAGTGCAAGAAAGCGTCTTTTTCATAGCCTACGTCTATGAAAGCAGCATTTAAGCCATTTACAATTTTCTTTACAGCACCAAGATAGATGTCGCCAACTTTGAACTTGTTGTCTTCCTCCTCTACGTGAAGCTCAATCAAGCTCTTATTCTTAAGCAGGGCTATTCGACTACCATTTTGAGAGGAATCAATTAATAATTCTGAACTCAAATTGTGTCTCTGTTATGAAATAAAAGAACGTGTTAATTGAACAGAAATTAAATTATTTCTTGTTCTTGTGTCTGTTTTTTCTCAATCTTTTCTTACGCTTGTGTGTAGCGATTTTATGTCTCTTCCTTTTTTTTCCGCAAGGCATAATTTTATAGTTTTAGTTTAACAATATTTTGATTATAATCTATCTAAGTAATTCTCTATTCCCGAAAGAATCTGAGGATCTGTAGTTTGCTTACGTAATTCTTCTAATTGAGTTTTGGCCAACTTCTTTTGGTTCGACTCAAACAAACTTACCCCCAAATAAAATTGACCCTGAATATTTTCAGGGTGATGCTCAACAAGTTTTTCAAATCGCTCCACAGCCCTTTTATACTGACCGCTTTGCATGGACAATATGCCCATATTAAACAATGCCTCTTCATTTTCAGGATCTTCTTCCAAAACAGTCCTTAGCATGGTGATGCCTTGCATAGGGTTGGCAGAAGAAACATAAGTCATTGCAATCTTTGTTTTTAAATCAAGCCGCTCCGGATTGGCCTCTAAAACTTTGCCTAAATAAAAGCGCGTTTTATCCCCCAATCTTTTGGTCTTGATCTCTTCCATGGAAAAACCAAAAGCTTCATAATAAGCATTCCCTGCTTTTTCCCAGTTTTTCGGATCCGGCGCCTTTTCAGCAATTAAACCGAAATAATACGCCGCACTATCCAATTTACCTCCACTTTGGTAAACTTTAGCAATCGAATCAGCGAATATAACAAATTTTTCGGTACTAGCCTCTCCTTGTATTTCTGCCATCAGGTTCTCGATGACCTCAAGGTCACTGCTACTTAGAGAGTTCCCGTGGTTAATTTCTTCGTTGCTTGAATCAGATCCCAAACTAGTTCCATCCTCAGTAAGCCCCTTGTCCTCATTGTCCACTACCACTTTGGGTAAACTGTACAGAAGGAAACAAACGACAATTCCTGCAACAACGAAAATAATTTGGGATCTCTTCATAGTCAAATTTGTCAGGATTATTAGTCCTGAGGAGCCAATTCTCTTACGTTTTGGCTGTTTTTAATTTTTTCAATAAATGATTTAGACGGCTTGAAAGCTGGAACATAATGTTCGTCAATCACAATGGCTGTGTTTTTAGAGATATTCCTTGCGATTTTTTTAGCTCTTTTTTTGTTTATAAAACTGCCAAAACCTCTAACATAGATATTTTCTCCTTCTGCCATTGAATCTTTTACAACCTTGAAAAACGCCTCAACGGTCTGTGTAACATCATCCTTTTGGATTCCTGTCTTCTCCGAAATCTTTGTGATTACCTCTGCTTTAGTCACTGTCTTATTTTTTTTGTGTAATTCAATTGAGGCTTAACCTCCTATTAACCAACTAATTTTGGGAGTGCAAATTTACAATATCCATTCCAATTAAAAAATTAAATCGAAAAATTTAGCTTCATTTGTTCAATTATTAGCGAATAATAAAATTTTAAAATTTTGAATTTCAACTATTTCACTGAAAATCTACTCCGTTGGTATCCCCTCAATTGCCGTGATCTGCCTTGGCGGGAGACACGGAATCCATATATCATTTGGTTATCCGAAATCATCCTTCAACAAACCCGCGTAGCCCAAGGATTACCCTATTTTCATGCTTTCATTAATAAATTCCCCACTGTAGAGGCACTTGCCAATGCCCCGGAAGAAGACATCTTGAGGACATGGCAGGGATTGGGCTATTATAGCAGGGCAAGAAACTTACATGCTTGTGCACGCAATATCGTCAATGAGAGAAATGGAAAATTTCCAGACAATTATAAGGAATTGTTGGGGCTGAAAGGTGTAGGACCCTATACAGCTGCTGCCATTGCCTCCTTCGCTTATAAAGAACAGATTGCTGTGGTCGACGGGAATGTCTATCGGGTTTTGTCCAGGTTTTTTGGTCTCGATGTGGACATTTCTTCCCACCAAGGAAAAAAAGCCTTTGGCAAACTGGCCAATGAAATCATTCCTGGAAATACCCCTGATGTGTACAACCAAGCCATCATGGAATTTGGTGCACTGCAATGTGTCCCCAAAAAGCCCAATTGTCAGCAATGTCCCTTGCGCACCAGATGCCATGCCTTTCAAAACGAACTGGTGGAAACACTCCCGGTCAACGAAAAAAAAGTGAAAGTAAAATCTCGTTACTTTTTATATTATCATATACAAATAGATGGACATACGGTCGTAAAAAAGCGAAGTGAAAAAGACATATGGCAAGGACTGGTTGACTTCCCTTTAGCGGAATATTCGTCCTTGGAAAGCATCGAAAATATTCAGCCGGATTCGCTTGACCTGCCGGAAGAACTCCATCTCCTGGAACCAAATTATACCATAAGTTCTGAAAAACCCTTCAAACACCTGCTCACACATCAAAGAATTTTTGCTTCCTTTGTAAATATTAAATTCGGAGCAATCCATAAAGAAGCCGTGGAAAAGTGGGCCCAATCTAAAAACTATTCACTGGTAAATGCTTCCAGTCTGGAATCACTTGGCAAACCAAAATTGATTGTCCGGTATTTGAATCAAAAATATTAATTGTTTATATTTAATCAGCTATTTATAAAACCGAAAATATCTACCAATGGCAGGAGTTAATAAAGTAATTTTATTGGGTAATCTTGGTGCAGATCCTGAAGTAAAACATTTGGAAGGAGATAAGGTAGTAGCGAACCTTAGACTAGCCACAACTGAATCCTATAAAGATCGTGGCGGAAACCGTGTAGAAAATACTGAATGGCATGACCTCGAATTATGGGATGGTCAGGCAAGAGTGGCCGAACAATACCTAAAAAAAGGTAGCCAGATTTATGTAGAAGGAAAAATAAAGTCCGACACTTGGCAGGATGATCAAGGCAATAACCGTAAAAGAACCAAGATTAGGGTTCAAAGTTTTACCATGCTTGGTTCAAGGAACAGTGGGGCTGACAATGCTCAAGGCGGTGGCCAGTCAATGCCCGCTCAAAACAGCAATCCGAACACAGGAATGAATAGCAATTCTTCACCGGCTTATGATTCCGGAGACAATGACGCTGATGATTTACCATTTTGATAGTACTGGAATTCGGTAAAATCATTAGTTTTGCATAAAATTATATTATTAAATTAATGGACGACCCCTATCCGAGTTTGCTGCTCCTGACTGAAGTCATAGCTGTATCACCGGTTTATTTGGTGGGTAATGCGGTATTGTTTATCGCGTTATTGATAATCTCAGCCTTGGTTTCCGGATCGGAAGTGGCTTTTTTTTCTCTAAACCATGAGGATATTGAAGGTATTAAAGAGGCTTCAGACCCAAAGTCTGAAAAAATTATTACCCTCTTAGAAAATCCTCAAAAGCTGTTGAGTACCATACTGATTCTCAACAATCTAATTAACATTAGCATCGTTACCCTTACCACCTTTTTTACTTGGAGTATATTTGGAACGGATGCTACAGGAATTGTAATCATCCTTTTCCAAACCATTGGGGTGACCTTTTCCATTGTATTCATTGGAGAAATTGTTCCAAAGGTTTATGCCAATTCAGCAAGTGTTGGCTTTGCAAAAATTACCGCTGAATTTCTTTATTTATTCTATGTGATCTTTGGTCCGCTATCTTCATTATTGATGTCCATCAGTGATGTGATCGAAAAACGGATAGAAAAAAAGGGCTATTCTTTATCAGTTGATGAATTGCATCATGCTTTAGAAATAACCTCCATTGACACAAGTAACAACGAGCGAGACATACTAAAAGGGATCGTTAATTTTGGCACCCTATCTGTGAAGCAGGTAATGCGTTCCAGAATGGACATCACGGCTGTTGATATAGAAATGGATTTTCATGAGTTGATGGACAAAATCAACAAAAGCGGCTATTCCAGAATACCGGTATATGAAGATACCATTGACCAAATTAAAGGGATCTTGTATATCAAAGACCTTTTGGACCATATAGAAAATGACGAACATTTTAATTGGAAGGCACTTATCCGCAAGGGTTATTTTATCCCTGAGAACAAAAAACTAGCTGACCTGCTCAAAAACTTCAAAAACAAGAGGGTTCATATGGCCATTGTGGTGGATGAGTATGGGGGCACTTCGGGCTTGGTAACCCTAGAAGACCTTATAGAAGAAATTATTGGTGATATCAATGACGAATTTGATGAGGTAGAAGAGTACTTATTCAAAAAGTTGGACGATAGAACCTTTATTTTTGAAGGCAAAATTTCATTAAATGATTTCTGCAAAAAATTAGATCTCGATATTCAATTGTTTGATGAGGTCAAAGGCGAAAGTGAATCTTTGGGAGGCCTGCTTCTTGAGTTGAATTCCAATTTACCAAATAATGGTACCAAGATAAAGTTTAACAATTTTGAGTTTACCATTATGGCTGTTGATACTAGAAAAATAAAGAAAGTAAAAGTAGTTTTGGATGGTCCTGTTGATAAAAATGTGCCTGACCAAATCGATTGATTTTAAAATTAGTTAAACAAGCTAAATCAAAGATCCATCTTATTTTTTATGCCCTCTGTGTGTATTTTTTTCTTTTTTTTTCGTAGTTTTAAAATTGGCAATTTTAGACATGTTTGCGTAATTCTAGAGGCTGTGTTTCCCAAATGAGCTTGAATTTTAGACTGAAACGATACACTTTTGCGAAATTTTGTATTTTTTCAGTTGAAATTTTAAGGTGTTCCTACATTGGCTTAATTATAATTTTTTGTTCTATATTCAGCTATTCTTTCATTTTTGTTTTACCTTTATTGTCTAGAATTTAATAATTGAAAAATTTATTGTGGATTTTTCAAAGTAAATTCAATACCTAATACAATTAAACATAACAGAATGAATCAAGGTTTATATCGTTCACAGTTTGAGCATGATGCCTGCGGAATAGGGGCAGTTGTTAATGTGAAAGGCCATAAAAGCCACGAAACTATAAGTGATGCTTTGCTTATGCTAAGCAATATGGAGCACAGAGGAGGACGAGGTAGTGATCCCAAAACTGGGGATGGTGCCGGGGTCTTAATCCAGTTGCCTCATACTTTCCTTAAGGAGGTTACGCAACGGTTAGGTTTTGGGTTGCCCGAGGAAGGATGTTATGGCGTAGGGATGGTGTTTTTCCCAAACAACAAACAACTCTACAAAAAATGCAAATCAAACTTAAATAAGATAATCAACGAATTGGGCTTTAAGCTCATCGGATACAGGTCTGTACCTACAGATGATACAGTACCGGGATCCGGAGCTTTGGAGGTAATGCCCACTATTGAACAAGTTTTTGTGGAACACAAAGACAATCTTTCGGGTATTGATTTGGAGCGGAAACTTTACATCCTAAGAAACTATTCAACACGAATCATCAACTCCACCATACCGGGAGTAAATAGTGCCTTTTATTTTGCAAGTTTTAGTAGCCAAACAGTCATATACAAAGGGCAGCTTCGTACTGATCAAGTATTGACCTTTTACAAAGACTTACAAAACAACAAGCTTAAGTCAGCGATTGCACTGGTACACTCCAGGTTTTCTACCAATACATTTCCAAACTGGAGACTGGCTCAGCCTTTCAGGTTTCTATCTCACAATGGGGAGATCAATACCATCCGTGGTAACCTGAACAAAATGCGCTCAAAAGAGACATTGATGAAATCCATGCATTTCACTGATGAGGAGCTTGAAATGCTAATGCCGATTACCAACGCTAAGAATTCAGATTCTGCGAACTTGGATTCTATGGTGGAATTGTTAGCATTAAGCGGCCGTAGTCTTCCCCACGTGATGATGATGCTTGTACCTGAAGCTTGGCAGGACAACAAAACGATGGACAAAAAGAAGAAGGCATTTTATAAATTCCATGCTTCTTTGGTAGAGCCATGGGATGGACCTGCTGCACTATTGTTTACTGATGGCAAATCCTTGGGAGCAACATTGGATAGAAACGGCCTTCGTCCATTGAGGTACTTTGTTACTTCTGATGATCGACTGATCCTTTCTTCGGAAGCAGGGGCATTGCCCATCAGAGAGTCCACTATCATTGAAAAAGGACGTATCAGTCCGGGTAGAATGCTCTTAGCTGATCTGGAAAAAGGAAAAGTTTCTTTCGACGAAGAGGTTAAAAACGAAGTAGTCAATAGAAAGCCATATGATGCCTGGATCAAAAAAGAGAGATTAAAATTACGAATGATCCCTGCGCCTACAACGCTTTCATTGCCTTACAGCACAGAAAATATTAAGAAAAAACAAACCATATTTGGTTACAGTCAGGAGGACTTAAAAGTAATCTTATCACCAATGGGAGATACCGCCTACGAGCCAATCGGTTCCATGGGTGCAGATACTCCTCTAGCAGTTCTTTCCAAACAAAGTCAACATATCTCAAATTACTTTAAGCAACTATTTGCCCAAGTAAGTAACCCGCCGATTGATCCAATTAGGGAGCGTTTGGTAATGTCTTTGTTTACCAGAATTGGTGAGAGTTATAATATTCTGGACGAAAGCCCTAAACATACCCGTCAGATACATATTTCTCAACCGGTCTTGCTCAATGAAGACTTAGAGAAATTAAGAAATCTTGAGGATAAAGGGTATCATTCAGCTACTTTAAAAGCGCATTTCGAAGCGGATGGCAAACCGGGACGGTTGTTAGAAGCATTAAATAAATTGTGTCAAGCGGCCGAAAAAGCCATTGGTGAGGGAAAAAATATCCTCATCATTTCCGATAGAGATTCTCAGAAAGATACTGCTCCAATCCCTTCTTTATTGGCAGTGGGAGCTGTTCACCATCACTTGGTGAACCAGAAATTGAGGACCAAAGCGGGCTTGGTAATAGAAGCAGGAGATATTAGGGAAACGCATCACTTTGCAACGGCTATAGGCTATGGCGCAAGTGCTATCAACCCTTACCTGGCCTTAGAAACCCTTCTTTCGCTCAATGAAAACGATATGTTGAGCAAGAAGATACCACAAAAGAAATTATTTGAAAACTATAAGGCTGCCATAGGAAAAGGACTTCTTAAGGTTCTTTCTAAAATGGGTATCAGTACCCTACAGTCTTACCAAAGTGCTCAAATATTTGAAGCTGTTGGTCTAGGTGCAGAGGTAATTGACAGGTGTTTCAAAGGAACCGTAAGCAGAATAAGTGGTGTTTCTTTTGATGAGTTGGCCGATGAAGTATTGGTAAGACATCATGCTGCCTATAAAACCAAAAGTCCACTTTTGGAAGCCGGAGGAATTTACCAGTGGAAAAGAAGGGGAGAAAAACACCTCTTCAATCCGGAAACCATCCACCTGTTACAAAAATCTACAAAGCTGGGAGATTATGAATTGTACAAGAAATTTGCGCAAAAAATCAACGACCAGACTAAAGATGCCTTGACCCTTAGGGGCTTGCTGGAATTTAAAAAGAGAATCTCTGTTCCATTAGACGAAGTGGAACCGGTAGAATCCATCATGAAGCGTTTCGCTACAGGAGCCATGTCCTTCGGGTCGATATCCCACGAAGCACACAGCACCTTGGCCATTGCCATGAACCGTATTGGAGCGAAAAGTAATAGTGGAGAAGGCGGTGAAGATGAAATTCGATTTGAGAGAAAAGAGAACGGCGATTGGGAAAGGTCTGCTATCAAGCAAGTAGCTTCCGGTAGATTCGGGGTTACAAGTAATTACCTAACCAACGCAGCTGAAATACAAATTAAAATGGCACAGGGAGCCAAGCCTGGTGAAGGTGGACAGCTTCCGGGACATAAAGTGGATGACTGGATAGGAAGAGTAAGACATTCTACTCCTGGAGTAGGATTGATTTCACCTCCACCTCACCACGATATTTATTCAATTGAGGATTTGGCTCAGTTGATTTATGACCTTAAAAATGCCAATAGAAAAGCAAGAATAAACGTAAAACTAGTATCTCAGGCAGGTGTAGGAACCGTAGCTGCCGGGGTGGCCAAAGCACAATCAGATGTAATCCTTATCTCAGGAGCAGATGGTGGAACAGGAGCCTCTCCACTCAGCTCAATCCGACACGCCGGGTTACCATGGGAGCTGGGCTTGTCTGAAGCCCACCAAACCTTGGTGATCAACAACCTCCGCAGCAGGGTAACCTTGCAAACGGATGGTCAGTTGAGAACTGGTAGAGATTTGGCCATTGCCACTTTACTCGGTGCTGAAGAATGGGGTATTTCTACCGGAGCTTTGGTTGTAGAAGGATGTATCATGATGAGAAAATGCCACCTGAACACCTGTCCGGTTGGTATTGCCACACAAAATGCTGAATTAAGGAAGCTGTTTACCGGTGACCCTGACCATGTGGTTAACTTCTTCACCTTCTTGGCTCAAGACCTAAGAGAGATTATGGCTTCTTTAGGTTTCAGGACAGTAAATGAAATGGTAGGACAAAGCAACATCTTGAAAGAGGCCACCGGTCAAATGAACCACTGGAAATGGGATAAACTTGACCTAAGCCCTATTTTCCATAAAGTTGAGGTACCTGACCATGTGGGAATTTACAAGCAAATAGATCAGGATTTCAGACTGAAAAAAGTACTTGACAGAAAACTCATAGAAGCAGCTACTCCGGCCTTGGAGCAAGCCAACAAAGTGAAAGGTACCTTTGATATCATCAATGTGGACCGATCTGTGGGCGCGATGCTTTCTAACGAAGTGTCTAAGTTCTTCGGAAGTCCAGGGTTGCCTGACAATACCATCCACTTTAAGTTCAAGGGATCTGCCGGACAAACCTTTGGAGCATTTTTGACCAAAGGAATTACCTTTGAATTGGAAGGTGAAGCCAATGATTATTTCGGTAAAGGACTCTCCGGTGGTAAACTGGTTGTGTACCCGAATAGGAATGCAGATTTCGTAGCTGAAGACAATATCATTATCGGAAATGTAGCCTTTTATGGCGCTACTTCCGGTCAATCATTTATTAAAGGTAAAGCCGGAGAACGTTTCTGTGTAAGAAACTCCGGAGTGGAAGCTGTGGTTGAAGGTATTGGAGACCATGGATGTGAATACATGACTGGAGGTCTGGTGATCATTCTTGGAGAAATAGGAAGAAACTTTGCTGCCGGTATGAGTGGTGGAATAGCCTATATTTTCAAAGAAAACCTTGGCAATATCAATAAAGAAATGGTAGACATTGATCCACTTAATGAGGATGATTATGCCACCATCAAAACTTCTTTACAGAGCCATATAGATTTCACTTCCAGTAACACAGCAAATAGATTACTTGAAGATTGGGAAGCCGGAAAAGAACGGTTTATAAAAGTAATTCCTAAGGATTACAAAGAAGTATTGAGAAAAAGAGCATTAGAAAATTCTAAAACATTAGTATAAGATGGCGGATAAAGAAGGTTTCTTAAAATATAAAAGACAACTACCTGGATCCAGATCACCTGAAGAAAGGAAAAAGGATTACAAGGAAATATACAAGCCTTTGGAATCCAAAGTGCTTAACGAGCAAGCCGCAAGGTGTATGGATTGTGGCGTTCCTTTTTGTCACAATGGTTGTCCCCTAGGAAATGTCATCCCGGACTTTAATGATGCCGTATACCATAAAGAATGGGAACTGGCTTATCAAATACTCCGCGGAACAAATAACTTTCCGGAGTTTACCGGAAGGATTTGCCCTGCACCATGTGAGGCAAGTTGTGTATTGGGTATCAATAAAGATCCTGTTGCAATTGAATTGATCGAAAAAAGCATTGCGGAAAAAGCTTACGAGCTAAACCTTGTAAAGCCAAACATACCTGAAGAAAGAACCGGAAAAAAAGTAGCCGTAATAGGCTCCGGACCTTCTGGTCTTGCTGCAGCAGATCAAATAAACCAAGCAGGTCATGAGGTAACAGTCTTTGAAAAAGACAAAGAAGTAGGTGGCCTTTTAAGATATGGTATTCCTGATTTCAAATTGGAGAAATGGGTGATTGACCGCAGGGTTGATGTGATGAATGAAGAAGGAGTAATCTTCAGCAAAGACACTGAAGTAGGCTTTAATATCAAGGCTGAAAATATTCTTCAGAATTTTGACGCTGTAGTGCTTACTACGGGTGCACAACACCCCAGAGACCTGAAAATCAATAACCGTGATGCCAAAGGGGTACATTTTGCTATGGAGTTTCTTGGCAGACAAAACAAAGTGATTTCAGGGGAGTTGGAAAGCAATCCTATTCACGCCAAGGACAAGCATGTCATAGTAATTGGTGGAGGAGATACCGGAAGTGACTGTATTGGTACTTCCAATCGTCATGGAGCAGCGTCTATAACTCAACTCGAGTTATTGCCTAAGCCACCTCAAAGCAGAAAAACCCTTAACCCTTGGCCTGAGTGGCCAATGACATTGAGAACATCTAGTTCTCATGAAGAAGGTGCCGAAAGGGTATGGTCCGTACTTACCAAAGAGTTTACCAAAGACGAAAATGGAAATGTTACTGGACTAACTGTCGTAGACATTGAATGGAAAGAGGAAAATGGCAGAATGCAGTTTTTCGAAATCGAAGGAACAGAAAGAACACTTCCTTGTGACTTAGCATTTTTAGCTATCGGTTACTTGGGGCCAAAAGCCGGACTCCTAGAGGCTTTCGGTGTAGAGTTTTTGGAAAACGGACTGCCAAAGTCTAAAAATTACCAAAGCTCAGTTCCTAAAGTATTTCTTGCTGGAGATATGAGAAGAGGTCAATCTTTGGTTGTATGGGCTATCGCTGAAGGCCGTGAATGTGCGGTAGAAGTTGATAAGTTCTTGCAAGGAGAGTCCAGTCTCGCCAGGAGAGATCAATCCTTTTACTCTTATGAAGAAGAAGTGACACAGAGCTAATTTCGCTCAGTCACCTAATATACTTAAGGCAATCCAAATTGGATTGCCTTTTTTATTGATCATTTTTTTGGACAAAATATATCGTATGGCTGCTCTCCTGCAGGCTTAGGCTTATTCGGGGCCAAATCATTTTCACAAAGGTGAATAAACTACATTTTTTTATCCATCCTTTTTACGATTTCTCTAAGTAATTCATTTTGCTCTGTTTTTAAAACAATGAATTTATTGACCCAGCTATAGACCAAATAACACAACAATCCAAGGATCAATAGGTAGAATACAAAGTAAAGAATTGGAAACAGTATAGACATGGCTAATAAAAGTTTTAGTAGAACAAATAGTAAGAGCTTAAGAATAAACTCCTTCTTTTGCTAATATAATAAAATAAACAATTTAAATTACTTTTAGTTGATAATTTCAAAACCAAGCATTTAAGAAAATTGCTTTATTTTCATTTTATTCAATCACATCTTCTCCAAAGGAATTTTTGCCAACAGCTAAGGAATTTTAACCTATCATATAAACTATAAATATCAATAAGTTTGTAAGGTTGAATCAATAGCTTGCTTCAATGATAATGCTTCAACACAGTCTATATCTTCCACGGTATATTTCTGTTATTTGGATTTTAACCTTAACATATAATGAACACAGATAGAATTAAAATAATAAACAAAAAGGGAAATGAATTGTCAACGTCGATCGATTTTCCTAACCATCAAAAACCCAAACAATTTGTTCTGTTTGCCCATTGCTTTACCTGTACGAGCCAGCTCAATGCAGTAAGAAATATTGGGCAGGCCTTGAACAATAAGGGCATTGCTGTGGTCAGGTTTGATTTTACAGGCCTAGGAAAAAGTGGGGGAGACTTTGCCAATAGTCATTTTGAGGCCAATGTAGATGACTTATTGGTTGTCAACGATTATATCACCAAGCATTATCAAGCACCTGCGCTACTCATTGGTCATTCCCTTGGCGGGGCAGCAGCAATAGTGGCTGCGTCTAAATTAGACAATATAAAAGGTGTGGTGACCATTGGAACTCCTGCTGATGTGCAGCATGTCACAAAACACTTTGAAGGGCAGGCAAAAAATCTGGCTACTGATGAAGAAGCTTCTGTTTTGATTGGTGGACGCGAATTTACCATTAGTGGAGAATTTATCAATGGATTCAAACAACACCATTTGCCGGCTACCATCGAAAATCTAAGAAAGCCGATTCTAATCATGCATTCCCCTGTAGATGAAATTGTATCGATCAACAATGCACATGAAATCTATCAAAAAGCAAAACATCCTAAAAGTTTTGTCTCCCTAGACAATGCCAATCATCTCCTAACTAAAAGTGAGGATAGTATTTATGTGGGTGAACTGATTGGTTCATGGGCTTCCAAATATATAGACCTAAAACCCTTTGACAAACCCAACCCCAACAAGCATCAATTGGTGGGCCATTTAAATTTAAAAGAAGATAATTTCACCACCTATATCAACACTCAAAATCACGGAATTATTGCAGATGAACCCAAAAGTGTGGGAGGATTTGATTTTGGTATGGCCCCTTTTGAGTTGGTATCCGCAGGTTTGGCAGCCTGTACAGGAATGACCCTAAAACTGTATGCAGAACGTAAAAAATGGGATCTCCAAGAGGTTTACACTTATGTTAACCACAGTAAAGAAATGATTGAAGGTGAGAATAAAGATGTTTTTGCAAAGTCCATAGAGTTAGTCGGCAACTTGGACACGAAACAAAAAGAAAGGTTAAGGGTTATTGCAGCCAAATGCCCTGTACATAAAACTTTACAACAGTCATCTACAATTAAAACCGAAATAAAGGGAGAGCCAAATAAAAAATAACCAAACCCGGAGGGTATGAATGGGAATAATGTTAAAAAAATCGCACAAAAATTGCGGGAAATACGTTGAGCCTTCATAAGGCAAAAAGGAATTACCCTTTGGTTGATATATGAAAAGCATCAAAAAAAAAATAAAATAAGGAGCAAAATGGGAAAACTTAAAAAGGCCTATTTGGCCGGAGGTTGCTTTTGGGGCATGGAAGACCTATTCCGGACCCAAGAAGGGATAAAAGATACAGAGGTTGGCTATCTTGGCGGAGAAAATAAAAACCCTACCTATAGAAATCATCCCGGTCATGCAGAAGGTATAGAGATCACTTATGATCCTGAGGAAACTTCATTCACCGCTTTATTGGACTATTTCTTTCGGATCCACAATCCTACGACCCTAGACCGGCAAGGAAATGACATGGGGTCGAGTTATCGATCAGCCATTTTTTTTCAAAACGAAGCAGAGAAAAAAGAAGCTGAAGAAATGATAATAATTGTCAACGATTCCCAAAAATGGGATGCTAAGGTTGTCACGAGCCTAGAACCTTTCGAAGAATTTTGGCCGGCAGAACCGGAGCACCAAGATTACCTATTGAGGTATCCCAATGGCTATACTTGCCATTTTGAAAGGTTTGAAGAAAGCTACCTGAAATAATTACTTAGGGGAAACATGCCAACTTGTGCTTGGCATGTTTTTTTGTAGGCGTATAACGCCGATATGTTTATATGGAAAAAATAAATGAGGTTTGATTTTAATTATTTGTAAAGCAAGTTCCAGCAGTTGTTGCTCTATTCAAGAATAGGGCAGTAAATCGTGGTAAAATAGTGGTTTTCCTGGTCTCCTATTCAATTGGTTTGGGTATGGTGAAATAAAAATCACTTCCCTTCTCGATTTCAGATTTAACCCATATTTTCCCACCATGCAACGCTACAATTTTCATGCAATGTGCAAGGCCAATGCCTGTTCCCTTATAATTGTTCATTGGATTTAATCGCTGGAATATAACGAAAATTTTATCTTGATATTCCTCGGAAATACCTATACCATTATCTGAAACACAAAACATCCAAGAGTCTTTCTGTTCCTCAGCAAACACTTTAATTTTAGGAGTCACATTTGGTAGTCGAAACTTAATTGCATTGGATAGAAGGTTTTGAAACAAGAGCCTAATTTCAATGGCATAACCTTTAATAATAGGCAGCCTTTCCACCTGGATACTAGTGCCGGTTTCTTCTATCAAAGAGTTTAAGTCTTTTTGAATCTCTTCCAATACTGCGTTACAATCAATCGTTTTTTGTTCAGTATTGGCTCCGATTCGGGAATACTCTAATAATCCTTTTATTAATTCACTCATCCTACTTGTAGCATCCATAATAAAGGACATGCACTTTTTCCCTGTCTCCCCAAGTTCTTGGCTATGGTCTCGTTCCAATAGACCGGTGAAATTCATTACTGTGCGCAAAGGCTCTTGCAGGTCATGAGAAGCAATATAGGCGAATTGCTCTAACTCCTTGTTTTTATTCTGTAATTGTTGATTAAAAACTTCCAGAGATTTTTCTACTTTCTTTCTTTCAGTGATGTCGCGTATGGCAGCACTGACAAGCACACCCTCCTCTGTTTCCAATGGGCTTAAGGATATTTCAAGGGGAAATTCTTCCCCATTTTTTCTCAAACCTAAAAGTTCTAGGCCGGCACCCATTGGTCGCATTTTAGGATGCGCAAAAAAATTGTCTCTATGCCCAGGATGGGCTTTATGAAACCGGCTTGGAAGCAATACTTCTACCTTTTTGCCTACCAACTCTGTACGCTTATACCCGAATATATTTTCTGTTTGTTCATTGATCAAATGAATTTCACCCTCTTTACCAACAATAACCATTGCGTCAGGGGCACTTTCCAACAAACCTTTAAATTTATTCTCCGCTTTTTTACGATCTGTAATGTCCCTAATGGCTGCAGAGATAAAAACGTCTGTTCCTGTATTTAAAGGACTTAATGATATTTCAACGGGAAAATTCTTTCCGGATTTGTCTTTACCAAACAACTCCATCCCTTTCCCCATATTCCTAACTTTTGGTGTTGAAGCATATCTGCGGCGATGGTCACTATGGTGTTTTACAAATTCATCAGGGATCAAAAGTTCTACCTCCTTACCTAAAAGCTCCTCCTTTTTGTATCCAAAAAGCCTTTCCGTTTGGGCATTTATTAACACAATTTGCCCCGACATATTGACAACCACCATGGCATCCGGAGCTGTTTCAATTAAAGCTTGGGCTTTGCTTGTAGCTTTTTCATATTGGCTTATTAATCTAATAATGCTTGATACACCTATAATCTTACCCTTCTCATTATTTATGGGTGAATATTGTACTGAAACCGCCTGGCTTAGGCCCTCTTTATTACAGCAATCAGTACGCAATGGGCTTACAGATTCTTTGAACAGTAAGGCTTCTACCAAATTATCAAATTCAGACGAATGGAGGTTTTCAAAAAGCTCGGTGTATTTTTTTCCAATTAATTCCGCTTCACTATACCCAAACAAGTCACATGCTGCCCTGTTGCAATAATCTATCTCCCAGGATAAACTTAATCCAAAAATAGCATCATTCGAACTGTTGAGAATATATTTATCCATTAGGGTACATTGTTTGAAAATTTAAAATATCAGCCGTAATTAAATCAAAACCAAACTTCATACTGAAAATTAACCCAAATAGCCATTCCTTACTGTCATTAGCGCCCTTTTCAGAAAGCATTAACATTTTAAAATTCAGAGAGCCGACCTAAAACAACATCCTAGTGTAGTTCCATATATATAATATGGCAAAAATTTTCTTATTAAATCAAGATGTCTATACAAAAAGAGACCAATTGCTAAATCCAGACTTATATAGCGCCTATTTTTATCAACCTATCGCTAATATATTGTTTATAGTAGAAATAAAAAAGTATTTATATATTAGGTGGTAAGAAATAAATTTAAGCAAAAGAATAAGCTGGTAAGCTTTGCCAACTCAAAGGCATAATCCTTTAAATTCTAACCATTTGCATAGCTTTCCCTGATTATAAAAACATCAAAATTTTTCTATAATTTAAATGCCTAATAAGGCTTCTTGATCAATTATTTTTTATTTCCCTTATCAAGTTTAACATTAAAATGGGGAACTTGATAATCTTTGGGAAGGTATTCAGCAGGAATAGTACTCATGTTACCATCTCTTGCCGCCCTATAGTGTGGTGATAAAATTTCTATATCACTTTCATTGCATGCATCTTGGATATTTTGATGCAAACTAGAGTAAATAAGTGCTTGTTTACTAGCCTCGCGGGTATAAGCGTTGATTTGATAGGCCACATAAAAATCCTCCAAACTCGTTTGTAAAACAAAAGGTTTGGGATCATCCATTATCATGTCTGTTTTAGTGGCTGCCTCAATTAATACTTGATGGACCTTGGGCCAAGGGACATCATAGCCTATGGTTACCGTGGTATGGACCACCAATCCCTTATCCTTTGCCTCTATGCTATAATTTGTGGTGTTTTCTGTAAGTACCGATGAATTTGGAATGGTGATCACTTCATTTTTAATTGTTCGCACACGGGTGACTAGAAGGGTTTTCTCAATGATATCTCCAGTCACATTGTCAATTTTAATACGATCCCCTATTTTAAACGGTCGCATATAGGTAATCACCAAGCCTGCTACCATATTGGCTATAGCTGATGAAGAGCCCAGTGAAAATAAAACACCTACAAAAACAGATACACCTTTAAAAATATCTGAATCAGACCCCGGTAAATGCGGAAAAATCAAGATAAACATAAAAGCATAAAGCAAAAATTGGACGATACTAAATGTAGGCATGGCCCAATCGGAATGGAAGCCGGACAATACCAGCTTCTCAGCCTCTATTTCTTTAAAGATATATTTCACAAACTTGATCACATATTTCATTACATAATAAGTCACCAAAATGGTGAAAAGATTGGGAAGGTAATTCCATATGGATAACAATAGACTTTTAAATGGAGCCCAAATGAGGTAAAAGAGGGTATTGGCCCAATCGCGTGAAAAAGGAAAAATGCTGAAAATGATGGGTAGTGTAATGTAAAGCAAAAGAAAATACACAAACCATTTCAAGAACTTTATTAAAAAATACAGAATTTGGGTTTCTTGATCCACACTCAAGAAGGTATAGTTCTTATAGGACAAATCCTGTAGCAATTTATCTTTGTTGCTCTCAAATTTCAACAGAAGCTTGTCATAGCCTTTTGAAATCAAGCCTATGGCAAACCAAGCAATCATTACCACAAGGATTACCAAACCAACCCTTGACAATAACTTTAACCAACTGTTTTCCTCCCTGCCTTCCTCAATAGCCCCTTTAATAATTTGAAGGGAATTTTCAGCCAGTTCCTCTTTTGATTTCCCGGACCATAAGGCATCGTTTTCTGAAATACTGGCAATAATTAAATCCTTATAAATAAGGTCATATGTATCTTCTACTTTAGATATTCTAATAGAATCATCTATTAAAAAATCATCATCATAAAGCTGCTTGATTTTATTGGATACACTATTGGCCCTCTCTTTCGGAGAAACGGCCCCCATCTTGGAATAGATTAAAAAAAGCGTATCTTTCTTAACCCCTAAAACAGGGTACCCTTTGGCAGTAGCTCTTAAAGAATCAATTTGAGCTACCTTATTGGAAAGTCGCTTTTTTTCATTATCCTTGATCGCTTCCAGTTGTTGGATCAAATCAATTTTTTGAAGGTTATCAGTGGTTTTTAGTTCCAAAAGCTGTGCTTCAAGGGTAGCCTTTTTAAGGGAGTCCACCTTTCTTTCTAACTCCACAGCTGCCAACTTCCTATTAAACTCTTCCATGGCAGCATTATCAATTGAGTCCTTGTTTTGTAACAAAGTATCAATCTCCAGGTTTTGGCCAAGGGCGCTAAACACTAAGAAGCTATGGAAAAATAGCGATAATATGAATTGAGATAATTTCCCCATTGTTGTATTTATAAGCCATAAATATAGTGAAAGTCGGTGTAATTCAAACCTTTATTTTCACGACCAAGAAGCAACATTTAATCCATTGATTGACTGATTTTTATAAACATTTTAGGAGGTGTAAATTTCAGGTATCCATTTATCTTTTGGTTATAAAAAGAATAAGGTTTAACTTTTCATGGATCTATTCGCAATACTTCCTCTCACAAATTATTACCGAAAGCAAGCTTACCTAAAATGAAAATGTAATGCCTAGGCCTCAATCAAAAGACGAACTCATCTTTTTAAGTCAAAAGAATTTTGATAGACTTATGGATGAAGTGAATGCTTATCCTGAGGAAAAAAGAAGGCAAGCCTTTCCACCTCTTACTTTAAACAGAGATATCAAAGACGTCTTGGCTCACCTTCACCAGTGGCACCTTATGATGCTGGAATGGTACAGGGTAGGAATGAAAGGGCAGAAGCCCGATATACCGGCCAAGGGCTATACTTGGAAAACCCTTCCTGAACTCAACCGGAAAATTCAAGTAGAAAATGAAAATCTTCTATTGGAAGAAGCCATTGATTTGGTACGTGACTCTCATAAAAAGATCCATAAAATCATGAATCAACATACCAATGAGGAACTATTTGAAAAAAAACGATACAATTGGACAGGCAGCACCTCCTTGGGAGCTTATCTTATCTCCAATTCTTCAAGTCATTACGACTGGGCATCAAAACTAATTAAAAAATCCTTGAAAAATTTATGAAATTCGGCTACACAATTTTCTATGTAAAAGATGTCCAAAAAACACTGGAGCTCTATGAAAAAGCATTTGGCTTCAAAATCAAATTCATAACTCCCGAAAACGATTATGGAGAACTGATTTCCGGGGAAACAACCTTGTCCTTTGCTTCTCAAGAATTGGGAAAAGCAAATTTTGGCAGTGATTTTCAACCAGCCTCTATAAAGGAACAGCCTTATTCGATGGAGATTGCTTTTGTCACTGAAAATATCAAGGAGGATTTTAATAAAGCGATTGCAGCAGGTGCTTTGGAATACAAAGGAATCGAGGAAAAGCCTTGGGGGCAAAAAGTAGGTTACCTAAAGGATCACAATGGAATTATTATCGAGATTTGCACAGCCATTACAGGTCAGTAATTTTCAGGTAAAATGTAATTTCAAATGAACGATCAATGGACTTATTCCTCAGGCACAGGGTCAGGCGCAAGCTCATAACAGCCGATGGTTGGGAAGCTTCGCATCTCATTTCCCTCCAAATCATAGGCTAAATTTATTGTCGGAGAAGCAGCTCCAACCAAAGGGGAGCCATGAGCAGGTCTGTAATTCCCTTCTGCCATGTTGACAAAATATGCTGGCTTTAAAGGACTTGCAGAGGAAATAATTTTCCCTCCACCCATTCCTGTCAACCTACCAAAAACAGTATTTATTATAGTGGCTTCTGCCCGCCTATCAATTCTACCCGGAACGGTACAATTTCTTATTATTGTGCCTGAAGTGTCCGGAAAAATCACTATTCCCGGTGAATCCCCCAAATTGCACATTTCTATAAGGGTATCCCTGGCCTCTTGAGCAATGGTCAGTCCCCCTTTGGCTCTTGAGGAGTTCATCACGTCAATGTATTTAAAATATATACCGACCGGCTTTTTGTCTGTCGAACCATTGTTTACAGATTGGCAAATAAACCGGGTACACCCATCTATTAATATATGCTTGAACCCGGAATTTTTTATTCCAAAACTGGCATCCAGACCATTGTGAGCAACGTGCCGAAATGGATTCATCGCATCCTGATAACCCTTTAAATAAAACCACTCATAACAATGTGCCTCTGCCCTAATTTGGATCCCTAAGCTTCTCCTATTGTCTCGGCACTGTAGATCTGCATACTTCAAGTCAACAAATGGTGCATTGGCAGCAGATAGGGGAGTTTCTGAATCCGTAATCGAGGTATAACAGCGAAAATTTCGACCTTTTATTCCTCCACTTTCAAACTTTATCGCCCTGTATTTACTATCATAGGTTTCAATATCTTGAAACAAGGCCTCAATAAAACCGGAGGCTTCTGCTCCAGGATGGTTTTTTACCCAGAAAAAGCCATCCTCCCATTCCAGACATGTACTGCATTTGAGCCGGATAAACCTATTTCCTTTGCCATACATCCCTACCTGATAAGGGTACCACCTTCCTTCTCCATCAAATTCCGTTTCAATATCCATGATGCAGATATTGTGAGCCACTCCTTCCGGATTAGTGGCCGCAGTTACTGAGGTTCCATTTAACCTGGCATCACCAACATCACAAAATCGTTCTGAGGTTTTGTTATTGCTCCCGTCGATAATGGGCCTAGTACCTTTCCCCCAAGCTCCTAGAGTAATGTATGGAGGAAGCTTTCCTTTAATTAGCGGATTTTGGACCTTCGTCCAATCTTCTATCCGCTGCCCTCTTTTCCACAAATAAAACATTCCTGCTTTTCCGGTGCTTATGGCCGGATTGCTACCATAGAAGTTATCTCTCCACCTTCGGTAGGGGTGCTTTCGTGTGCCTTGCCCCTTGTCTTTAACTTCATTATCAAAGTAAACACAATTTCGAACAGGTATTCTATAAACCTTACAGATGGTATCTTGAAAATAGGAGTCGTATAGTTTGATCCGCACCCTTAGGTACCTTGTCTCCTTAAAAAGGGAAGCATTTAAAATGAATAATTCCCCTCCGGACGAAATCGAAAATGCTTGGTCCGAATTTCCTGACTTTATTTCGAAACTGTAAGAAGTGTCATCTATCCGAGTTGCCCACCTCCTGTTGAAGAATTTCTGATGGCTCCATAAAAAATTTACTTTCCCCACATGATCTCCATTTTCACAATCTTCCGGGAGTATATAGTATTGGTTATAAACAGGAGCATTGGATTCAACTTCAGCAACAGTCCTGATATCTTCTGTATGCGTTATCGGATGCTTAAATGAGGAATAATCTGTCATAAAACTATTTGCTTACCTTATCATCTCCATTCTAAGTAAAAAACGCTATCACGCTTGGGTGAATCGGGTTGGGTAAATAAAAATAACCGCTTCGGGTCTTGGTTTCAAATATACTAATTATTTATAATTGTTTGTACCTTCCTGATGCTTATGGTTATATGAGTAGTATTGAAGCCCTAGTTCAAGAAGGGCTAAATTTCAATAATTATTCCTAGATTATTCTTTACCCAACAATTGCCACCAATCAGGTTGAGCAACTACAATATTATCCAGCACTATGGGCTCCCCAATTCTTGGTGTAATGACATTTAAATTCAGCACTTTTGCTTTTTGAGAAACCCGCTCCACCGGGTCTGTCCAACTGTGATGTGACAACTTGAAAGCACCCCAGTGAATCGGCATGATGGTTTTAGCCTTTACGTCTTGACCTGCCATTGCTGTTTGCTCAGGAAACATATGAACAGTTGGCCACAACTTATTGTACTGCCCACACTCCATCAAGGCCAGATCAAAAGGCCCGAATTTTTCTCCAATTTCTTTGAAATGCCCTGCATACCCACTGTCCCCACTAAAGAATAAATTGGCTGTAGGGGATTGGATGATCCAAGAAGACCATAAGGTATGAGCCCTGTCCGAAATCCCCCTTCCTGAAAAATGCTGGGCCGGGGTACAGCGAATAGTCAATCCCTCAAAATTTTCTTCTTGCCACCAGTCCATCTCTACAATGTCTTCCTTATCAATACCCCAGGCCTGCAAATGTGCCCCTACACCCAAAGGGGTATAAAATCTTTTGACCTTTTCTTTTAACTTTTGAATGGAGCCATAGTCCAAATGATCATAATGGTCATGGGTAATAAACACCGCATCTACTGATGGCAACTTTTCTATATCAATGGGAAGTTCCTTACTAAACCTGTTGTTTCCTAAAAGAGGATGGGGAGCAGGAACATCTCCAAACATTGGATCTATAAGTATTATCTTGTTATCTATTTGTAATAAAAAGGTAGAATGACCAAACCAAACCAGACGGGTTTCAGACCCAAACTGAACGATATCCAAGGAATCAATTTTTACAGTTTCTATATTCTCTCCGGGAATCGAGTTTGGGATGGACTTCATCATTCCGGTAATGGCTTTGAACATATCACTAGCACTCATTTCCATTTCCACATTTCCATTGTTTACAAATTTCCCCTCCTTAAAATGTTTGGATTTGGCATATAGACTGTATGCCTCTTCACTAGGCTTTCCTCCAAACTCCGGACTGAAATGCATGAACAAAATACCCGCTATTACAAGAAGGCCGATTACTGAAATAAGTATAGTAATCATACTGTATATTAATTTTTTAAGTGTTCTCATTTAGACTGCTAACTATAGAACCGTAAACCTTTGATTATTTCAAAAAGAAAGGGTTTTCTCTCAAGGGTCAGAAAAACCGGGGTGAAAATAAAATTTAGTTTAATCAAATAGCGATTTAAGGTTAGGAATGTATTGGTTATTTTTAAACCCGAAATAGGCAATAGATTTTCTATTTCGTCCTGAAATCACCTCAAAATCAGCCACTTCGTCCCTATTTTCAATTTCACCATAGCAATGCTATGCTAAAATCTATAAACAGCCTGATTTTCTTTCGATTGCAACCCTTCCCGTAAACTAGGGAAATTCTATTGCATAAACAGAGTTAAAGTTACGATTAAAAACAATTCGGGTTTAGTTTTTTTTCATATTGGCATTAATAAAAATAGGAAGTTCCTTTAACCCGAAACCTAATAAGGGTCTTATCTTACCTAATCCGTATATAAAGCACCAAAACTCCTTCGATTTACCCAATTGTATTTTCTACCCTTCCAAGATCTCGTTTTAAAATCCAAGAGGATTTAATTACCTTCGTTTTTTCATTAAAAAAGAATCAACATGGAGATATCAGGAAAAATCATACAAGCATTAGAAGAACAATCCGGAAATGGTAGAAACGGAACATGGAGAAAAAGGGACTATATTTTGGAAACCGGAGGACAGTATCCAAAGAAAGTTTGTTTAACTGTCTGGGGGGATAAAATAGACCAGTTTAACATTCAGCAAGGGCAAGAATTGACGGCAAGTATTGAGGTAGAAAGCAGGGAATTTAATGGTCGCTGGTATACTGACGTAAAAATTTGGCGAGTAAATAATGCAAGCACCCAAAATGCTGCTCCGGCCCCAAAGAATGAAATGCCTGATGTCACCACTTTCAATGATGAGAGTGAAGGAGATGTATTGCCTTTCTAATAACGATCAAACCTGAATATATATTTAGCACAATGCCACCTTATTCAATGTTATTTTGTGGACATTGGCCGGAGGTAAAAAAAGTCGGATTCAATAAATAGAATCCGACTTTTTTGTTTCCATAAGCCTATTACTTTGAATTAAGTGTGGCTTTCCAACCTATTTTTTCCACTCTTTCGGCTGAGGCCAATACTTTTTCTGAAAGAGATTGTTTAAATTCCTCAAGATTTTTTGATACTTCCTCATCGTAGGCACCAATGATAGAAGTCGCTAAAATACCCGCATTTTTCCCTCCGTTTAATGCCACCGTAGCCACGGGAATTCCTGAAGGCATTTGAAGGATCGAAAGAATACTGTCCCAACCATCAATTGAATTAGAGGATTTTACAGGCACACCAATAACGGGTAAGCTCGTAAGGGAGGCAACCATTCCCGGAAGATGTGCTGCACCTCCGGCACCGGCAATGATTACTTTTATGCCCCTCTTTTTGGCTTCTTGGGCGTAGTTTATCATTCGAACGGGAGTTCGATGCGCAGATACAATGGTCAATTCATAGCCTACTTCCATTTCTTCTAAAAATTTGGCGGCTTCAGACATTATTGGCAGGTCGGATTGGCTGCCCATGATGATACCAACTTTTATCTCAGTCATGCTTTAATCTTTATAAGTTCTTTTATTCTATCTGCTTTTTCTTTCAATAAGCCGGCATCTTCCGCTAAAAGGGTTACATGACCCATTTTCCTGAATGGCTTGGTAATTTTCTTTCCATATAAATGTAAGTAAACTCCCTTTTCTTTGATGGCTTCATCCATCCCTTCCACAATGGCATCTCCTGTATAGCCGTCTTCTCCCAGCAAATTTACCATAGCAGCAGGACATCTCAAACCTGTCTCGCCCAATGGCATGCCCATCACAGACCTAAGATGTTGTTCAAATTGTGAAGTAAAATTGGCTTCAATAGTATGATGTCCGCTATTGTGCGGTCGAGGGGCAATTTCATTGACTAGCAATTCACCGGATTTGGTCAAAAATAGCTCCACGGCTAATAAACCCACCATGTCAAGCTTTTGAATCACCTCTTCAGCAAGTGCTCTAGCTTTCGCGTCCACTGTCGAACTAATATCGGCCGGTGAAAATAAAAACTCTACCAAGTTATGTTCAGGATGGAAGGCACATTCCACCGAGGGAAAGCTTTTCACTTCTCCGGATTCATTCCGCGACACAATCACTGCGAGTTCCTTGTCAAAATCTATTAACTTTTCCAGCAATCCGGGGGCATCAAAAGCCTTTTCCAAATCATCCGCATTTCGCATCATTTGTACCCCACGGCCATCATAACCTTCTTTTCCCAACTTATTTACAGCCGGCAAAAACGCCGCCTGCTTCATCACCTCTTCTTTATTTTCTGTAAGAACAAATGGAGAAGTAGGGATTCCCTGGTCCAAATAAAATTGCTTTTGGCTCCTTTTGTCTTGAATGAGGGCAATGATATGGGGTTGAGGAAAAACTTTTACCCCTTCCTTTTCAAGTTGGAATAGGGCCTCAGTATTAACATGTTCTATCTCAATGGAAATGACATCACAATCTTTCCCAAAAGAATAAACAGCATCAAAGTCTTTCAAGTCTCCATTTACAAATTTATTGCTTAGGAATTTACAGGGTGCATTTGGATCAGGATCCAAAATATGCACCTCAAGATTATAATTGATAGCAGATTGGATAAGCATCCTTCCCAATTGTCCTCCACCCAAAATTCCTAGGGTCTTTTGCTGATAGTTTTTCTGCACAGTATGGTAATTTTTTTATGAATCAATACAAAATTAAGGAATCTCCGCCATTATGTTGCAGGGATAGGCCATGGCAAGTTAAATTTATCTTTGCAGGTATTTTATTCTATTGATCTCTCGGCTTACCGATTGATAAAAAAATTTAACAAGAAACAAAAAAGGGCTACCGCATTCGGTAACCCCAGTCTATATCTAAATCCAGAAGGCTAAACTGACCTTCCACCTATAAGACGGAACAAGATGGCTATAACAGCCAAAACCAGTAAAATATGTATAAGGCCTCCAACAGTATAGACGAAGGCTCCTATAATCCACCCTATTACAAGAATAATTGCAATTACATACAATAAAGAACTCATGGTTGTTTCGGTTTAATATGGTTGTTTTATTTGATACAATAAGACCAATATTTATGCCAAAGTGAATTAAGCCGCTATATTATAAAGCTTTGTTGATCTCTATACCCATCAGTTCCATAAGCTTTTGTGCATTAAAATTTGGGCAGGAACCTTTCTTTATTGTATAGTCAAATACGATTTCATCCTTTTGAATATCGTGGTGGAAACTGTAATTTACCAAAAAGGACAACTGATTTTCCAATGTGCTTAATTCAATATCATGCGTAGATATGATGCCCTTTGCCTGGGTCTGTGCCAATTGCCTAATCAACGCCTCACTTCCAAGTACCCTATCTGCAGTATTGGTTCCTTTCAAGATTTCATCCAGTAAATAAAAAACGGGCTCTCCGGCAGCTGCCTTCTCTAAAACTCCTTTGATCCTCGCCAATTCTGCGTAAAATGAACTTACACTTTCGCCTAGGCTGTCGGTATTTCTCATGCTTGTATACAATGAAAAAGGGCCTGTCCTAAAAGTATCTGCAAAAGGTGGAATTCCCATGCCCGCCAAAACCATATTTATTCCAAGGGTTCGCATAAAAGTGGTTTTTCCTGACATATTGGACCCTGTAAGCAATACTACCTTTTCTTTTTCTCCTAAACTAAAATTATTGGCTACACAGGTTTCAGGGACTATCAGTGGATGCCTGAGCCCTTCCGCAGAAAATACAGGTTCCTCCTCCCAAACAACTTGGCTACTAAGGTCTTCCTCTTGCATAAATGCAGCCATAGAAACCAATGCCTCCCAAGTTTCAAAGGTCTCTTCCCATTCTCTCATGTTTTGACCGGCCATCTCATTCCATTTTTTTAGCCTGTATAAAACATAAAAATCAACCCAAAATAGAATATTGAAAATTAGGTACAGCAAATTGGTCCTGTTCTCTACCATAAAAGTGAGGTTTTCCAACTGTTTTAAGGCTTTTGAAGCCAAAAACTCATTTTGTTTGACAGGCTTTAAAATCTTCAGTAACAATGGATTTTCAAATTGCTCCTTTTCGAGAAGTTTTGCCCAAGCTTGTAAGGTTTTAAGATCACTGTCATTGGGTAAGGATTTCATTGCCTCCATCAGAGGTTTAAATATCAAACCCAATAGCCCCATCCCCACTAGGATAAAAACACTTAAATAGGCGGTGGAAAAGAAGTTATACAATACACCAAAAAGAACAATTAGCCCAACAAGTGGGCCAAGAACCATGGGAATAAAATACAAGGATTTCCATGGCAGGCTTTTCTTCAACCAAGAATAAAACCTGGCTTTACCGTCAGAAGTATTGTCTTTTTTCATAAAAGCCTTTCCAAAGGCTTCAAAAACAAATAGAAAGTCTTTTTTAGAACGTAGTTCCAATAGGGCAGCTTCCTTTTCTTTAGCCTCTTTTGGTTTCAAAGGAGACTTCATCCAAGAAGCCAGACGAGACTTTCCTCCACGGCTAACCGTATGATTGATCATTTGAAACAAAGAATGATCACCAAATAAATCCAAGTCACTTGCAAAGGGATGCATAGGGTCAATAAATTCCGCTCCTGTGTCAAAACCTTTCAGTTTTCGATTCTTTCGATTAACACGTTCTTCATGCATCTCCTTGACTGCCTTGTAAAAGCTTTCTCTGTCTTTTTCTTTGTTG
The DNA here is from genome assembly GCF_030546805.1 of Cyclobacterium sp. 1_MG-2023. Taxonomy (GTDB): domain Bacteria; phylum Bacteroidota; class Bacteroidia; order Cytophagales; family Cyclobacteriaceae; genus Cyclobacterium. Next base: position 213,969 of record NZ_JAUOPC010000006.1, read on the forward strand.
AATTTTAAAATCAGGCTTACAAAGACAAAGCTCACAGGGAAAAACAGAAAGAGTAGCCAGTGAATTTCTGTTATTCCTACAATCAATAAGGCCAACATTATTAAGAAAAGTCCTAGGCGTCCTAAAGACAATAAAAGTACTTTGTCCCGGATGGCTGCTAGTTTTTTATCCGGATCAGAAAGGTCAAATTCAGCGTTCATGTATTAAGATATTTGGTCATTTGGAAGATAGTTCCGTATTGACAATGACTGTTTTGTTACCAGCGAAACCATTGCTTTACTCGATCATTTTTTGCCTTAGCTTTTACCAAAGCCTAAGCCTCAAGAATATTCAAGTGGGAAACGGCCTTCCATAGTGGTGAAACTCTAATATTTTGCCCTACTATTAAATGCAATTTCATTGTGGCTGCATCAACTATTAAATTTTTGAAATCACTTTACGAGTATCGCTCTGGTAAATAAAATATAAATGTAGTATAAAAAGTTAAAACAAAGTGAGCAATTTCAATTGAGCCAAGCTAGGAAACTATTCCAAATGATTATTGTCCCTAGCATTCATCCATCGATTAGTACCTTTATCAATGCTAAATAAGAAATATGGGTACCCACAGCACATTTGACTGCCGGTACCCATCAAGCGGTTTTTCAATCCAAACAAATTTTTAGGCAGGGATCATCTTTCCACTTTTCAATGAAACAGGTTTTTCCACCTTTATTTTTAAGCCTATGATCAAAGTACCGATTGAGCTAAACAACCAAAAAGCATCGATCAATAGAATATCTGAAAAATCATTGGCCCAACTTATCCAGAGCCAATTTCCTGTAACCAATCCATTTGCTAAAGGAACCATTAGTCCCATTGCACCACCCAATATCAATGTCCACTTATTCGTTAGAGCATTGTTTTTAAGGAAAGTGAAAACCAAGGTTAACAAGAGCCAAGACCAAAAATAGGTTTGAAAAATAAATGACACCCTGTCCATGCCGGGGTCCTGAAGGCCTATTTTTACCATTACAAAAGTAAGGGCTGTTACAGGGTACATGCTTAGGCATCCGGCCAAATAAAACCAAACCAACCAAGCATTAAACTTACGTTTGGCAGGAGAAACACTTTTTTTATCTCGGGCCACCAACCAAATCATTACCCCGGAAATTATCACAAAACAGGTGACAATTCCTAAAATAAAGTAAATCAGTTTAACAGCAATGCCACCAAAATCTCCAAAATGTAATCTTTGAAGGATTGCTCGAGCTCCTTCCAGATAAGGTACCTCCTCAAATGGGCTCATTTCACTGACCACTTCTCCGCTGGCCACTTTATAAGTTATACTGCCTGCACTGGCAAATTTAGTGTCAAAATCTGCTTTTCCTTTAAATTCAACATGCATGTTTTGATCTCCATAATTGTATATCTCAATAGTGCGAATGTCAAACTTTGGCCATTTTTCTTTGGTTTCATTGAGGAAGCGGTTGATGGAATAATCTGTAGATAAGGTTTCTCCGTTAAACGTATACTCAGGTGAGTTGAAACCGAAAGCTTCATAAGCCTTCTCAGTACTGTCTTCATAAATAAACTTTACAATGCCCGGAGACATGATTGTCAGCCCTACAATTAGGTAAACTCCTGTCAGTGCAAAAATAAATTGGTAGGGAAGACCTAATATACCTAGTGCAGTATGGGCGTCGGTCCATAGGTTTTTGACACTTGCTTTGGGTCTGAACATAAAAAAATTGCTTATTATCTTTTTCCAGTGGACCAAAACCCCGGTAACCACAGCAAAAAGAAAGAAGAAAGCAATTAGTCCTGCCAGCAAATATCCCGATCGGCCAAAAAAGTTTAGCTGGGCAAAAAAATGTAATCGATACAAAAATTCACCAATAGAGTAGGAGCCCTTGTAATCATAAGTGGTTAAATCTTGGGTATTTAAATATTTGAAAGTACCCCTTCTGCGCTTTCCTGATTCCTTTGGCTTGCCGTTTTTTGGTGGGGAAATATTCAAGGACAAGCGTTGTTCATCATAATATTGATTGAAGCTGATGTCCCTATTGATTAAACTGTCTTTGGTTTCAAGACTATCCAGTACCTTATCAAAATCCATTTCTTCTAACTTCCAACCAGTTGCCAATGGCTCATTTCTTTCCCAACTGTTGATTTCATCCCTAAAAAATGAAAAGGAGCCGGCAAAGAAAATGACATACAGTGCCATGCTGATGAAAATACCGGAAATTGTATGGGTGTGGAAAAGAATATTATATATCCTATTGCTCATGATTGAAGAATTAAATGGGTGAGGATTGACAGAAATAGACTATAGAAGAAAAAACAAGGGTGAGCAAAAGATAAATTGCCCAAATTTTCCATCCTTTTTTGGCTATAAAAGCCACAATAAGAAGCCCTACCCAAAGTAAAAAGCCTCCAAATACCAGAGTGAAGAGCACCGCAACTTTATCCAAAACATAGGAAAGCGCAAGAAAGAAAGACACGGTAACGAAATACCCACCTATAAGACCTGCTGAAATCCTGGAAAAGCGGTGTAGAAAATTGGGATTGAGGTGTTTTTTATTGGCCGGCATGATTAAAACAATTCTAGGATTAACAAAAGACCAAATCCAATTACTATCCAGCCGGTCTTGATCCACACCAAAGGGGAAATTAAAACCACCAAGCTACCGACCAGCATTAATGAACAAACAAATGCAAATATTCCTGCACCCAAACCCAGTGTATAGATGGAAAAAAGCATTCCTATCAACATCAATAGGCTACCTATGCTTTTGGCCAATTGCGCATTTGATCTAAACCATGCCTCCCAATTGGCAGGTCTTAAAATTACGGCCCGTTGAGAAGTTTGGTAAAAAAACTCAAATCCCAAGAGGGTAAAGATTGTACTGAGTGTAATCATTCTTATATTGTTATTCGTTTCTATGGTTTACAAGACTAAAACACGTGACCACTTGTCACTTGTGACTAAAAAAAGGAACACCAGAACCACCACGAAGCAATAATGGTGGTACCGGTGCAAAAAATTAGTTTTAAAAATATAGGATCTTAGCTCAAAAGTCACATAAAAAAATACCCACTATCTTTACTGGAAAACATTACATCTCAACCACTTGTGTTGCACATTTCCATATTGCTTTAAGCCCAGAAGGATCATCTTTTTTAAGTTTTTCGGTCATTGTTACTTCAGCAAAGTATTTACCTGATCCATTTATGTCTGCTTTGGCTTTTCCTTTTTTGTCTGTAGTAAAGTCTAGACTATTATTGTCAGGGCCCAATATATTTATGGTAGCTTCAGGAAGAGGCTCCCCTTTATAGGACACATTAAACTTAGAAGATTTAGGATTTCTACTAAGCATTAGCTCCGTTTGTTCAGTTAGGTCTGCTTTGTCCTTTCCTACCCAAACTTGAGCAGATGCATTGAATTGATAGGCGGTGGTTCCTTTAAGCACTTTGGCTGTATGGCTGATTTGCAATTGATATTCTCCTTTTTCTTCTGCTACAAAGCTTCCTTCAAAATGGTCCTTTCGAGCTACTTTGTTTAACTTGCTTCGCTTACCGGATGGACTGATTAACCAGAGCTCAAAATCCTTTACATCAGAATACCAATCTGCAACATCTTCGATGGCATCTTCATGATAGTCTGCATAGTAAACCTTAAAGGCATGTGTTTTTCCCAACTCTGTAGTGGCCGATGTATGGATCCACAATGCATGAGCATGAAGGCTGCTAACCAGCAGGCCAAACAGCAAACTCAAAACCAATGATTTTATAGATGTATTTTTCATATTTATTTTATTAAAGCTTTCGAATCATTTCTATCAATTCAAGTTGCTCATTGGCCTCTATTGCACATGCTTTCAAATGATAGAACTCTTCTTCTGAAAATGAAAATTGAATGTCTTGATGATAAGTTTCAATAATTACCCTATCGATACCATCCATGCAAGGAAATTTGTAATAGTCAAAATCTATCTGTTTCAAATACCTAATAAAGGCCGCAAAATTTACCTCATCAAAGCCAATCATAACTTGGTGATACATTAAACCCATCCTACAACAGTCCACACATTTGGTGAATATTAAATCGCGGTTTTGATAGATTACTTCCGTTTTACATGTTGACATTCCACAGTTGTTTAGCGATTGAAAATTGCTCTATTTCTTTAATCGTAATAGTTTTCATAGCCTACCCAACCAAAATTATGGCAGTAGAAAATTTATAGCTCAGCGACTTTTGTCCCCATAATGACTCGTGAACGCAGCCTATGAATTCCGCTTCTTTTCCTTTAGTTTGGGTTCAATTGATTAGGTTATTGCACCTTATTTAAATTGGGCCTGGGTTTATTTGCCACATCTGCCGGCCGAGACATTAGGACAATCCACCCAGGACTTAATTCCATTATTCCGCAGGGTCTAAATGGCTAATGGCGGTTATTCTTCCTCCTTCAACCTTCAAGCCTTGAGTGGCTGTGGCGGAAATTGCGTCAAACTCATAAACCCAGCTGCCCGTATCTGTCGTAATTCCGATATAGGCTTTTCCATTTAGGGTGGAGTAATTATTAATTGTCACATTGACTATCTCTTCTTCTGTGGGAGCACCTGACACCCAGGTAAATGTTTTGTTATACACATCGGCGATTCCGAAGCGATTCCCTGTAGAATAAGCTCCTTTTTCCTCCTTCATGGTTAAAATAAATTTTCCATTTCCCGCATAGGTTTTTGCAGTGATATAGTAGTCATCTGCCAACTCTTCCACATTGAAATAGTAAGATTGGTCAAAGGCCAATTCCCCATTTTTGATTCTTGTAAATGCAGAAGGCAAAGTGCTGGTCATTTCGCCATTGGAAGTAGCTATGGAGCCTGAAAAAGCGTAAGCATCTCCTTTTTCATCGACCTCCAAGCCAGAAAGAAAATAGCGTCCGATAAAACTGGTTCTGTTGTCCTTAATTACAGTATTTAACTCCATGCTCGGATAATCGAAAACAGCAATATAAGCGCTGTCAGGATAGGAAGTCCCGAAGGTGTCGTTGCAACATGCTTTGATACTAAAATACGGAGCAAATAATTTGTCTCCCACTTGAGAAACCCAAGAAAAGAAAGCCCTTTCTCCATTGTTTGCTATTTCTTCTTGGTTCCATTGTCCATCATCCACGATCTGGAGTTGTTCGGTGTCTAGCCGGTACCAAGAGGCCATAGGTTCATCACCTCTAGAAATTTTCACCATTACGATATCATCATCCATAGGTCCGAAGGCCTGTACCGTTTCTGATTGAAAATCGGATTTTTTCACAAGGCTTCCATTTGCATCAAGCTCATAGGTGGTCACCGCTCCGGGATTCCCCTGCCCATATAGCATACTAAAGAACTTGTTATTGTGGGTAACATAATATCGGTAAGTTCCGTCCTGCTCCACACCATTTCCCAGTGTACTAACCGTTCCTTCGGTTAGGCTTTCTGCAGTCAACAAATAATCCGCAACTCCATCTGAAGCCATAGGCGTAGAGGCGATAATGTAACGACTTTCTCCGGCAACTACAGGGGGGCCTTCTGAAGTAGGAGTGGTTTCACAACTGATCAAGCTTATGACCAATGCGATCATGCAGGCTAATAAATAATTACGGTTGGTTTTCATATGTTTAGTAAGAATTAGTATATAAAATATCTGATTTTCCCCGAAAAACTTCTCCCGGGTTTTTGTAAGCTAAAATTATCATAGAGGACTTTATCGAAAAGGTTTCTGCACTCAGCTACCAACTGTAGCTTGCCTTTAGCCCCTGTGGTATAAGTGGCACTTAAATCGTGGGAAAGTTGCATTGGAACATCGAACTTCTCAGCCCCTAAGCTTGGCCAATACAGGTAAAAAGCATGCACATAAAGCAAATTATAGCCCAAGGCCAAGTCATTTCCTTTCCCAAAGGCATTGGAAAGGAGAACATTGATATCTGCGTTGCCAAAGAGGTATGGCATATTGGGAACACGGTCTCGGTACACCAAGCTTGGTACCGTCTGGCCCTCTTCATATTTTGTATTGTTCCTGAGATTTTGATAAGTAATATTGGTTCCTGCATTGATCAAGTTGCCATAGCTGTACCTAATTTCACCCTCCACACCCAGATTGGTCACATTGTAAAGGTTATCCATTACCTGCATGCTTTGGTTATTATTTAACCTTGGCCGGATAAAATCATGGGCATCTCTATAGAACCCATTGGCAGAAAAATCAAGCCTGTGATCCGCATGCAACTGCTTCCAAATACTCAAGCCTAAATTGTAGTTGTAGCTGTTTTCCGGTTTCAAGTCTAAATTACCCTGAAGATTTACCATGTCACCAAACAGCTCTTCAGGTTCCGGCAAACGATAGCTTTTTTCAAAGGAAGCCTTTAGCTGAAAATTGCCGGTTAGGAAATATGAGCCGGTGACACCATAACCCGGATAGGTAAAAGTTTCTTTGTTGTTCCTGTAAGCTACATCACCATAATTACCGGTAGGATTATAAGCCATAGCAAAAAAGTTGCTTTGCTTGTATATTTTAGAGAAAGCCGAAATACTACCCTTTTCTTCCCAGTTTAGCTGATAACTAAGGCCGGTTATGTTTTTAGAAGTCTTCCTGGGTTGCTCATAAATTTCTTTTTCAGGGTACAACTCATCACTGCCTGTTCGGTTAAAACTGTTGAATACATGGCTAACTGCTATGGTATGTAGGTCTCCAAATTGGTAATGTGCATTGGCAGTAAAAACAGCATTGTTGTTTTTGAACTTGTACATGGAGTAGGAGCGTTCTCCTCCTTCGGTCTCGTATTCTTTATATTGCTGAAACCAATTGTAGCGCCTATTGACCGTATCTATGTTCTGTTCCGTACCAAAATTATAATTGGCATTTATATTTAAATCCAAACCTTTGGTAAATAGGTCGCCCTTATTGTATTTGAGGGTAGGCATCAGAATGGTCCCCTTCCTATGCCAATCCCCAAAAACTGATACTAACCTGGCCCCAGTCTGAACTTCAGCGTAATTTTTACCGGCTGTTAAGCCCAGCATCAACTTGTCTGCATAGGGTTTTCCTTGCACCCCCACTTGGGTAATCACCGTCTCATTGTGGTAATTGTCATGAAACCTTCGCACACGTTGGTTGGGGTAATATTTTCCGGTTTCTATATCAGCTACATCCACATTCACCCAGTAATTATTGTCTGAGTAATTTTGAAAGGCATTGAACTGCACAGTAAAACCTGATTTGTCAACAAAGGCGGTATTGATAACTGTCCTATGGGTATTGAAAGAACCAAAAGAGTAGGAGGCGTCTACATAGTTTCTCCTAACTTTCTTAGTAACAATATTTACAGCACCTCCCAAAGCATCTGCCCCCAAACCTATCGGAACCACACCCTTATATACTTCTATGCGTTCTGATAGATTGATGGGAATATTGTTCAACTGAAAGGAAGAGCCGAAATCATCCATGGGAATCCCATCAATAAAAAACTTCACTTGTTTTCCTGAAAATCCATTCAAGGAAAAATTCATTCTGGAACCTACACCTCCACTTTCTCGAACCCTAACTCCTGAAACCCTGTCCAAGGCATGGCCCAGATCCAGATTGGTATGGTGAAGCTTCCTTGCATCCACCACCTCTACATTAAATGCCTTTTCCCTGATTTCGCTAAGTTCTGACTTACCTAGTAGGGTAAACTCCTGAAGATCTGTGGCTGCTTCAGTTAATTGAATGGTAAGGTTCTTGGCTCTTTGGTCCTTTGAAATGATTTGTTGTTTGGATTCATAACCCAAAAAAGAAAAAGTCAAGGTATAGTCCTCGTTGGAAGACAATTGTAGCCGAAACGTTCCGTCAGCTTCCGTAACCAGGCCTTTTTTTAATTCCAAAATCTGAACCAAAACACCCGGAATAGGCTGACCTTCTTGATCCGTAACAGTGCCTTTTATTTGATCGGCTTCTTGTGAATAGCCGAACTGAGTTAAAAAAAGACATAAAAATATTACTGACAATATTTTATTATATTGCATTGCTTTTTAATTGGAGAATTAGGAAGTAGTTTACCTGAAACCTTGCAGTTGCCGCTGCAAGGTTTCTTTTTATTCACTATTGTTATTTAGATTAATTTTAAATTAAGACAAATCTAAGGTTAGACGACTAAGATGCCAAATGATTTGAAGATTAATTTTCATTTTTTTTAACAAAAATTAAAATTTGTAAAGACCTTAGTTCAGCCATCTAATAGCATAAAACAACCTGAGAGGTAGCTCATTGAATACCAGACCATTAATCTTGGGTTATCTGGGAATAAAAAAGGTTAAACCATTGCATTTTGAGCTAATACAAATTTAAAATTGCTCAATTGTTCTTAGGTTAAATGTATTCCATCAAACTTTTGTCATTGGTTTTTTGGCTCGGGTTCGGTTTTAATTGTTTCTTCCTTTCACAGGCATGTTTTTATTTTTCCTTCCCCACCAAATCAAGAAGCCGGTAATAGGTAATGAGGCAATAATTGCACTCAGGAAAAAGGCTAAAATTTTGCCGGGAAGGCCCGCAATAGCCCCTACATGAAGGTCGTAATTTATACGCATTACCTTATCCCCAATGGAAGCCTCATCAAATCGATTATAAATATGATTGACCGGTAATTCTTCGAGGGTATTTTGGTCAAAATAACGGTAATCCATTTTCCAGTAAGTAGATGCATCCGGATTTGCATTGGCAGCTATGGCAGCGTGGTCAAACTCAGGAGGGTGAACTTCTATCCATTCAGCCTTGGGGTACATTTCTCGCATTTTCAGCCAGACCGCATCCAATGGCGGAACTGTTTCCCGATAAGTGGCTGTTGAATCTGAAAGTGGCGTATAGTATTCTACATAATCTTCCCCGCCAGAACTTACAAAAAACACTGCATCACGAAACCAAACAAAACCCCAGACCAACCCGGTAATCGCAAATATGGCAGCAAAAGCCATTACGTAAAATCCCAGTACTTGATGCAGATCATAGTTTTTCCTCCTCCATCTCGCCTTCCATTTTACTTTCAGACTTTTGCTTAAATTTTTCTTTTTTCTTGGCCACCATAATATTAGGCCCGAAATAACCATAATAAGAAATACCAGGGTAAAGGAGGCTACTAGCGGTTGACCAATTTCAGGAGGCAGCCAGAGGTAAAAATGTCCGTCCAATACTATTCTGAAAAAATCAGCGTAAACATCTTTTATTTTCAATACTTCCCCGGAGTAGGGGTTAACATACACGAAATAATAATAGTTTTCTTCAAAACTATAGTAAATGGCCTGGGCTGCTCGGTCTGGGCTGGGGTATAGCACCGCATGTAGGTGTTTGTCAGGAAAGGCCTGGTCCGCTTTTTCCCAAATGGTGGTGGGGGGAAGGACAGGAGCATTTTCCGGCTCCACAAAGCGGTAGGGTTGGGTCATGTCTTGAATTTCTTCCTGAAAAGCATAGATACAACCTGTAACAGCCACTATAAACACCACGAGCCCGGAACTAAGTCCGAGCCAGAGGTGTATTTTTCCTACAATTTTTTTAAACTTCATTAAAACCTATAGTTTAAACTCAGAGAAACATTTCTTGGGTTTTGAGGGGTTACGGTAGACCAGCCTGTATAATATTTTTGATCAGTAAGGTTATTGACTTTTAAGGCAACGAGATATTGGGAGCCGGTATAGTTTATTGCAGCATTGAAAACTTGATAAGCGGGCAAGGCAAAGGAACCAATGTTTGCCCTGTTAATGGTCAAGTATTCACTGGCAGTGTTCCCACCAAAGCCAAGACCAAATCCTTTCAAATCACCGGACTGAAAAGAATAACTTGCCCAAAAATTGATAAGTTGATCAGGACCTGCTTCTTCAGGCCTTAGTCCCAAATAACCACTTTCCGCATAATCTTGGGTTACCTCTGCATCGTTTTTACTATAACCTGCCACAAGATCAAGGCCTTCCACAGGACTCGCAATTACACTTAATTCAACGCCTTGACTCCTCACTTGACCACCCTGAATAGAGTTATTGACATTATTAGGATCTGTCATTAATCGGTTTTTCACATCAATATGGTAATAACTGGCCCTTGCAGCCACCTTGTCTTTATAGAGCTTGGTTTTTACGCCAAATTCGATCTGGTTGGCATTTTCCGGAGAAAAGGTTTGAAGCCTTTGATTGCTTCCGTCTGCATCCGCTACAGATCTGGGCGCCACATTCACAAAGCCATTCATATAGTTGGCAAAGACAGAAACTTTGTCTTGCAAGGGTTGGTATACGATACCAAACTTGGGTGAAAGGGCTGTTTGGGATTCGGCTCCTTCTGCTGACCAATTACCTGTTTCACTTTTAAAGTTATCGACACGAATACTTGCCATTACAGATAAAGAGGGGTGCAGCTCAGCTACATCTGAAATATAAGCACTCATGATACGGGTGTTTCCGGTGCTGTTCCCTTCAAAGGAATTTTTTAGCAAGTCATCTACTCCTGCCTGGGTCAATACTCCTGTATCATTTCCATCTGAAAGCGTAACAACACCATTACCAACCCAACCGGTACTTCCATTGATCAATGAAGAATGATAATAATCCAATCCGATAACCAGGTTATTCTGAACTGATCCAATATCAAGATTACCAATAAAGTTTTGCTGAATGTCCGTAGTCAAGGTTTGACCATTACGGTCTGAAATATATCTGGTAAAGCTGTCACCATCACTATTGTCAAACAAATAATGATAATAACCATCCGTCTTTGTTGAACTTCGAGAAACGACAGTTTGGGAAGTCCAGTCATTGGTGATTTTATAAAGTGCTTGGGCCTGCAATCCATAGGAAGTATTGTTCATTCCTAATTCATTACCGGTAAAAGATCGATCATAGTTTTTTTCAAAAAGGTCTATCTCTGAAAAGGTAATGGGATTTGACCTGTTTAAAAACAACATAGGTGCGTTTACAGATTTGGTTTTTAAAAATTCTGTGTTGATCAAAAAGGAAAGCTTTTCAGAAGCTTTAAATTTAAAAGATGGCGCAATAAAAAAAGATTCTGCTCCACCGGCATCCTGAAAGGTGTTGCTATTTTGGTAAGCCATATTGACCCGAAAGGCAGACAGCTCATTAAGCGGAGTATTAATATCAGCCGTAAGCCTATTTAAACCATAACTTCCGGTAACCCAGCCTAATTCTCCTTTGAAACTATCCATGGGACGCTTGGTGGTAATATTAATTAGCCCACCATAAGAGATTACCGAACTGCCAAATAAAGTACCTGAGGGCCCTTTAATTACATCTACTCGTTCTATATTTGCCGGATCAAGACCTCCATTATTGAGACTTGGCATGCCATTGACCATTGTAGGTTGCACAGAGAATCCACGCATGGAATAGTATTCAGCACCATCTCCCCCTCGCCCGGTTGATTGCCAAAGTCGTGACACTCCGGTAGCATTTTTAAGGGCATCATTCATATTGGTAACAACTTGTTCCTTCAGCAGACGTGAAGAAATGGAATTGTAAACCTGCGGGTTTTGCAAGTCTGTTAAAGGCAATTTTGCAACGGTAAACACACTGTCGGCATACAAACGGTTGGTTCCGATATCCGTAACGATAACCTCTGCCAAATCAGATGCCGATTCTTGAAGGGAAAATTTCATGGCCAATCTTTCACCGGCAGCCAATTGGATGGTTTGTTCTTGTCTCTCTGCCCCTATAAAGGAGGCGAACACAGTGTATTCACCAGGGCTGATATTACCGATTTCAAAACCTCCGTTCCTTTCAGTGATGGTTCCCTTTGCCAGGCCTACAATTCCAACATTAACATATTCAAGAGCTTGTCCGTCTGAAGTAGTGACTACCCCATAAATACTCGCCTTTTGGCCGAAGGCTATATTGGACACAAATAATATTAATCCTATCGTTAGTAAAATGTTATGTTTCATGAGTTAAATATTTTCACAAACGTACTAACTGTAATGATTCTAAACAAGACTATATGGAATTAATCTAAATAAAAGAGTTTAGTCCATTTTGTAAGGAAAAAGGGAAATCAAGCTTAACTGTTCACTTATTTCTAGCGTCAATCCTATGTTTGTATCTCAAGAGCATAATTAAATTTAAACAGCTAGGTAACAATAAGTTTTAAGTGAAAAACCAACTAAATTAAGATCGGCTACTTTCAAATAACCATCAAACAAAATTCTGCGACACAAACAGGGCAAAGCCATTTAAATCAAGGTTTTATGTGATATTCAGCCAAAAAACCTACCCTTTTGTGTTTTCAAATACATTTTTCAAGAACCTAAAAACATTTAACAAGCAATAACTTCAGTTATATAGTATTTTTTGCTTTTCAAAACTAAATATATGCTTTGTTAATTATAATAGTCAAAAAGTTGGTTTTTTATTAGTAATTAAAATTTTACAGAAGTACATTTCGAAAACAAAGTAATAAAGTATACGATTTAGTATCCATTTTGTCATGAATAATCCGAAAAAATATTTGATCAACACCTTCGCAATTGCCATGCTTATTTCGGCTGTCTCTTGCGTAACGTCTGATCTGGAGGAGGACATGACAGCAGTTAACAAAGGGATCTCTTCAGATGAAATTTCTGAAATGATGGGTTTAATGGAAGAAGTGGACTTGATGATTATGTCCACCTTACAACAAGACTTAAGTCAGCAACGACTCTTGCCGTTGCTAGATGAGATGACTTGTCCTGGAACAGTGATTACCAGAGACGATAAAAATGGTCAAATCAGTGTAGATTTTGGTTCCGGTTGCTTAAGTGCAGGAGGTTTAGAGAAAAAAGGAGCATTGACGGTCAGATACACCGATAACTTTTTAAGCAAAGGTAGTCTACTTACAGTTAGTTTTGAAGACTTTTCAGTAGACGGAAGGAAATTGCAAGGCGAAAAGACCTTAGAAAACTTAGGCTATGATGCGACGGAGAGGAAATTAAAATTCTCTTCATCGATGAAAGATTTTAAAATAGTAAATACAGATGCACAGACTTTTACTGTGAATCAAAACTATTTCAGGGAACTGGAGTTGTCAAATGAAACAGAAGGTTTCAGAATTTATTTAAAAGGCAGTGGCTCACTAGCTGCTGAAAATTACAGCACAACCACCTTTGAAATAGTTCAGCCTTTAAAATATATGCAAGAATGCATAGCGTTGGGATCATTTAATCCGATAGAAGGAAGTTTACAAATCAGCAGTAAGGCTGATAAAAGCACAATAAAGAGCTTTGAATCCAGTGGATGTAGCTCATTATAGGCCTTTTCTTACTTTTAGTATTTTATTTTGTTGTGAGGAAGATTGATTGTAGATAGTTGGTTATTTTTTAATGTAGGGTTTGCCCGGAGTCTCAAAAACTTGGTAGTAACTGAGACTCCGGCATTTTTTCCTTATTTTTTTTCTACATTTTTTAATTCAATATTTCCTTCGGGAAAGAAATGATGCACATCTCGTTGAGGAAATGGTACCTCAATATTGTTCTCTTCTAAGGACTCTTTAATGTTTTCCATATTGTCCCAAAAGACCGGCCATAAGTCACCGGCATTTGACCAGCATCTCACGGATAAATCTAAAGAGTTGTCTCCAAAATTAGTAAAATACACCGCAGGCGCAGGATCTGCATGAATTCTCTCATCCTTCTTTAAGGTATCAAGGATTATTTTTCTAGTCAACCTTAAATCTGTCCCATAAGCTACTCCAACAGCCATCTCCACTCTTCGTGTAGGCTTTTCAGAGAAATTAGTTATGTTGTTGTTCGCTAAATTTCCATTTGGAACTGTAACTACCTTATTATCAAATTGCCTGATGGTGGTATAGAGAATATCAATTTTTTCCACTGAACCAAGTGTCCCTTGTGCCTCTACCGTATCACCTATTTTAAAGGGTTTGAATACTAAAATTAGAACTCCACCGGCAAAATTAGCCAATGAACCTTGAAGTGCTAAACCAACAGCCAAACCTGCCGCACCAAGTATTGCAACAAATGCAGTGACCTCAACGCCCAAGGTGGCAAGCACCGCCAAAATCAGCAACACATAAAGCAAGCCCCTTACAAAGCTTTTCAAAAAACTGGTTAAGGATGCATCTAAATCCGATTTATTAAAAACTTTTGTCAATGCCTTCATCGCCAAACCGATTACCCATTTACCGACCAGGTAAACAATTAAAGCAATAAATATACTTTTTAAAGCCTCCAGAACGAGTGGTGTTGCACTTTGGATTATCCCTTCCAAAGAATTGGTATCAAATTCCATAATTTAAGTGATTTTTAAAGATTTTATTAAAATTTCAAAATAATAATCTCAAACCCAGCAAATAACTTGCCATCTAAAGGCCCAATGCCATGAAATTTTATAATGATCTATCCCGGAGGCCTTTAAAATATCCTCCCAATCCTCTTTTGTAAATGACCTCAGTACTGAAACAGGTGCATCGTTTTTTACCATCTTTGATTTTGAAAAAATTTTGGTAAGCCACTTAATTGAATAATAAGCCAAAAAATGTCGGTGTAAATCGTTGATTACAAACCCCAGCTTAGTTTGCCTTTTAAGGTTTTTAAGTATTACCACCAACTCTTCAGAAGTAAAATGATGGGTAAATAAAGTACAAGTTTGAATGTCTACAGGAACCTTTAAAAATACCGGATTAAATACGTTGGCTTCAACAAAATCTATGGCCAAGTTTTCCTTCTCCACCCGCTCTCTTGCAAAGGCTATAATATTTGGATTGGCATCTACTCCAAGAATATTTAAACTTATTCTGTTTTTAATCGCCCATTTTTTAATGTGGATGGCCATGTCCCCACCACCACAACCCAAATCGGCAAGGGTAAATGATTCATTTTCGGATGAATTCATTAAAAGTCTAAGCCCTGAAGTAGTTACCCTATTGCCTCCCAAAAGTTTATTGATTAACCTTAGTTCTTTCAGCGTTTGGGCTAGCACCCAACCACTACAGTCAAGGTCATCCATCAATTCTTTCTCTTCACTTCTTCGCAAGAATTTATTCATGATTTACTTATTAATAAGCTTTCCAAGGTCAAGCCGGGTCCAAATCCCAGTGCCAATACCTTGCCATGAATAGTGGTATCCCTTAAAATCGCTTCCAAGACAAACAATATTGTTACAGAAGACATATTCCCAAAGTCCTTTAAAATTTGGTGGGAGTGTTTGTTTTGACGCTCTTCTATACCGAAAGCAGCCTCTACCTTATTCAATATTTGCTTCCCTCCCGGATGGATGGCAAAATGTTTGATGCCTGACAAACCAAATTTTTTCTCCATACCTTCCGAAAACTGCTTGATCCCTTTCTCTAATAGTCCTGGAATGTATTTACTCAGCTTCATCTGAAATCCAAAGTTGCCGATGGCCCATGCCATATCGTCCGCACCATCAGGAATAATATTGGATCCATAATCTTCTATTTGTAAGCCTTGTTCACCTTGCTCTATTAATACAGCTGCTGCCCCATCTCCAAAAAGTGCATTGGCAAGAATATTGTCTTCATTGTATTCTTTCTGGAAATGGATGGTACACAATTCCACACTCAAGACCAAAACTTTGGCAGAAGGCTCACTTTTACAGATCCTATCTGCCATTTTTATCCCATTGAAAGCCGCATAACAGCCCATAAAATGAATGGCATATCGTTCTACATTACTAGCAAAGCCCATGCTCTCAATTATATCCATTTCTACCCCTGGAGCATACATTCCGGTACAGGAAATCAAGATTAAATGTGTGATTTGTTTTGGTTCAAGCTTGCTTTTTTTTAGGCATTTTTCAATGGCCTCGCTTGCCAATTGAGGGGCTACTCTTCTAAATACTTCCATCCGGCAATCCGTAGTGGGAAAAGGTTCCAAAAGTTTATTATTTGGAAAAAACCGAAAATCCTCGGCATTACTAAACCTAAAATCCTCTAAGGCACTGTATCGTTGAGCTATGCCTGATTTCCTATATACATAGGCCAATTTTCTGCTTTCTTGGGCGTCTAGGTCGTGTGCTTTTTGCATAAAACTACAAATCAATTCTTGTTGGATGGGTTTGCCGGGACTCGAAAGCCCAATGCTCTTTATTTGGCTCTTCATTGATTTTAGTTTAGCTTTAGTTTATTGTACATTTCAAGTTAAGTAAAAACCAATGACAAAGCGAATTGTTACCGCGCAATACCATTATGTTTAAAAAGTCCAGTTGGGAACACCTTCGAATTCCATTTTCTTATTACCTCATGCCTGTTTTCTGGTTTGGACTTTCTTCTACAACGCAAGCATCAATTGACAATATCGTAACCGTAGGCATTATTCTGCATTTATTCCTTTACCCCTCCAGCAATGGCTACAATAGTTATTATGACAAAGATGAAAAAAGTATCGGCGGGCTTAAAAATCCTAAAAAGGTAACCATTGGTCTTTATTACCTTTCCCTAACTTTCTTTGGGTTGTCCTTGATAGGCGCCCTATTTATCAATGTAGCCTTTTTCCTAATGGTGCTCCTTTATGGATTGGTTTCCATGGCCTACAGTCATCCATCTGTACGATTAAAAAAATATCCCTATTTAAGTTGGCTTACTGCCGGAGTATTTCAGGGGGCTTTTACTTTTCTAATGTGTCTGATTGGCTTTGAAGCTGGCGGACTAGATTTACTCCTACAAACGGATTTATTACTTCCTGCGCTATTTACTACTTTATTGTTATTGGGCTCCTATCCACTTACCCAAGTATACCAACATGAAGAAGACCTCAAAAGAGGGGACATCACCTTAAGTTTAAAATTAGGGAAGATTGGAACGTTTTATTTTGCATCAATCTGGTTTCTAGTGGCAGGGATGGCCTTTCTTTGGTATTTTATCAGCATTGGTCAAAGCTGGGCAATCCCATGGTTTCTTGGCGCAACCATACCCTTGGTGGTGTATTTTATATATTGGTTTAGTCTTGTATTAAAAGACCAGAACCAATATGCCAATCATACCATGGCAATGACCATGAACAAAGTCTCATCCACCTGCCTAAACTTTTTTTTTATTTATTATTTTTTTGCCCAATAAGTGATTCAATTTGCACCTTAAAAGGATAAAAATTATTGTCTATAATACAATATGCTTTATTATTTCTCTTAATGGTCTAGTCAAAAAAAGATATTCATTATATTGCTGCAAAATAAAAATCAACCTATGTCCAAAAATAGTGTCATGAAGGGATTTTGTGCCCTTATATTTGCAATGTTCCTACTGGGAGCTTGTACCAGTAGACCCGGAGAACCAAAAGTACTCGTTTTTTCAAAAACCAATGGGTTTTACCATGAATCCATACCGGATGGAAATCAAGCAATTATCAATTTAGGAAAACAAAACGGCATTGTGGTAGACACCACTACCAATGCGAAGATGTTTACCGAAGAAATTTTAAAGGAATACAGTTCTGTAATTTTCCTCAATACCACAGGCGATGTCCTTAATAACGCCCAGCAGGCGGAATTTGAGCGATACATCCAAGCAGGTGGTGGTTTCGTAGGCGTCCATTCAGCCGCAGATACTGAATACGGTTGGGATTGGTATGGTAAAATGGTTGGCGGCTATTTTACAGATCATCCCGGAATGAATGACCCTCATCCCAATGTGCAGGAGGGAGCGCTAAAAATCATTGACAAAAATAATAGCACCACTTCGTTTCTTCCTGAAACATGGAAGAGAACGGATGAGTGGTACAGCTACAAAAATTTCAACCCTGATGTGAACGTTTTGATCTCTTTGGATGAAAACAGTTATCAAGGAGGATCAAATATGGGAGATCACCCTATCGCCTGGTACCACGAATACGATGGTGGTCGGGCATTTTACACCGGGGGCGGCCACACCCGAGCGGCTTATAAGGAAGAACTCTTTTTAAACCACCTTTTGGAGGGAATTAAATATGCCATTGGGGAGAATAAGAAATTAAATTATGCCAATGCTACCAGCAAACCTGTTCCCGATGCGGACCGTTTCGAGAAAGTAAACTTGGTAATGGGTCAGTTCAAAGAGCCTACTGAAATGGCTATTTTACCAAATTTAGATATCCTGGTTTCCCAAAGAAGGGGAGAAGTTTTGCTTTACAAAAATGGCAGCAGTGAAGTTAATAAAGTTGCCCATCTGGATGTATATTGGAAAACAGATGTACCTAAGGTCAATGCAGAGGAAGGACTAATGGGTATCCAGGTTGATCCTGACTTTGAAAATAACCATTGGATATATGTTTTTTATAGTCCAACAGATGAATCGGTAAACAGACTTTCAAGATTTAAGTTTGAGAATGATTCCTGGGACATGGATTCTGAACAAGTAATCCTCCAATTTTATTCTCAGAGGGGAATTTGCTGCCATACAGGTGGATCAATTGCTTTTGATGGTGATGGTCTACTTTACGTTTCTGCAGGGGATAATTCCACACCATTTAATCAACCGGATCAAAAATACACCCTACAAGGCTATGGTCCTTTGGATGATAGACCGGGTTTTGAGCAATATGATGCAGCAAGGTCTTCAGGTAACTCCAATGATTTGAGAGGAAAAATCCTTAGGATTAAAGTAAATGAAGATGGTTCTTACAGCATTCCAGAAGGGAATCTTTATCCTGAAGGAACAGAAAAAACCAGACCTGAAATATATGTTCAAGGGAACAGGAACCCTTACCGAATTTCAGTTGATAAGAAAACCGGCTTTTTGTATTGGGGTGAGGTAGGTCCTGATGCACGAGAAGACAAGTTTGGAGAAAGAGGATCTAGGGGATATGATGAAGTTAACCAAGCAAAAGAAGCAGGTTATTTTGGCTGGCCTTTCTTTGTAGGTAACAATTATCCTTACAATGCCTTTAATTTTGATACCGGAGAAACAGGTAAAGAGTTTGACCCCAATAAACCTGTCAATAACTCCAGAAACAATACCGGAATTAAGGAGTTACCTCCTGCTCAGCCCGCATTCATTTATTATCCATATGTAGAATCAGAAGCCTTTCCTGAAGTGGGAACAGGAGGAAGAAATGCTATGGCAGGTCCTGTTTATTATTCAGACTTATTTCCTAACGGAGGTGGGTTACCGGAATATTATGATGGCAAACTATTTATCTATGACTGGATTAGGGGTTGGATAAAGGTAGTAACCATGGATGAAAATGGGGATTACCAAAAAATGGAACCCTTTATGGAGGAAGTTAGGCACAATGCACTAATTGACATGGAGTTGGGTCCAAATGGTAAACTCTACCTCCTTGAATATGGAAAAGGCTGGTTCAGTGCAAATGCAGATGCAGCCCTTTCAGTAATTGAATACAATGCAGGAAACCGGTCACCGGTTATCGCATCAATTACTGCAGACAAAACATCAGGAAGCTTACCTTTGGATATAACCGTAAAGGTTGCTGCAACTGATCCTGAAAATGATGCCCTAAGTTATACTTGGGATTTAGGAAATGGCGAGACCAAAGAGACCACAGCACCGGAAATATCCTACACTTATGAAAAACAAGGCGATTATGATATTTCAGTAACGGTAAAAGACAGTGAAAACAAGACCGCAACGAGCAATACGATCAATGTTTATGCAGGAAATATTGCCCCAAGCATTAATGTTACTTTTGAAGGAAATGGAAGCTTTTACTTCCCCAACCAAAAAGTAAATTATGAAGTCACAGTCACTGATCCGGACGACCCTACCGTAGGTGAAGACCTTTCATCACTTTACCTCTCTGCCGATTATATCGAAGGTTTTGATAAAGCGGAAGCAGCCTTGGGTCACCAAGTCATGTCTGAAGCCATGGCCGGTAAAAGTTTGATGGAGTCTTTGACATGTAAAAGTTGTCACCAAATTGATGGTAAATCTGTTGGTCCCGGATATACCGATGTGGCCAAAAAGTATGCGGATTCACCGGAAGCGGTGGACATGTTGATCAACAAAATTATCAAAGGTGGTTCAGGTGTATGGGGGGAAACGATGATGCCGGCCAATCCTACTTTAAAAGAAGGAGATGCAAGAAAAATCGTTGCTTTTGTTCTTTCTTTAGATGGCAAGGATGATCAGGAACCTAGCCTTCCTGCAAAGGGTGAACTGGATCCACTTCAAGGTAAAAAACTTGCCAATAACGGAGTGATGCTACTGAATGCAAGTTTTACCGATAAGGGAGGAAACAATATCAAACCACTTAGTACTTCGAAAACTGTTTTCCTTCGCAACAATAACATCAACTTAGGGGAGCTAGATGCCACCTATGCTTATAATTCTATGGAGATAAATGGTCAACAGATCATCACCTCTCCATTAGGCAAAGGCTATTTTATGCTTCAAAACATTGATCTTACAGGGTTAGAAGGTATAAACTTTATGGTAAGCGCTCAACGGCCTTTTGATTATGGTTACCAAATTGAAGCCCGATCCGGTGGATCAGAAGGAGAAGTCATTGGTCAAATGGTGGTAAGGAAAAGTGGCGAAGAAGGCGCCAATACCCAAAAAGTAGTTTTAAAATTCAATGATAATGTAAAAGAAGATTTTCAAGATCTATACATCGTTACAGAAGCTTTGAATGAAAACGAAACAGTAAATATGGCCATTCTATCAATGGAAATGGTCAGCAAGTAAATCCTCTTTCTTCTAAAAGGCCTGTAAATATAAATTTACAGGCCTTTTTTTTGTCTTAATCTTTCGTTTTGTTTTTCAATAACAATTGCTGTATTCCGGAAAACATAAAAGGCAATAAGGGTACACTGTTCCTTATTTTGAACTCCTCCCAAAAATTACTGTCATTGTCGAGGAAAGATAGAATTTTCTCCGGTGAGTTTTTTCGGAATAAACTTTCAAAAATATCCCTACCGGTTACCTTTTTTGAAAGCAAAACATCCAACAAGGTTCTATCATACCAAGCGTATTTTTTACTTTTCCAGCTATCACCCACAATCGGAGGCTTTTGAAATTTTAAAAGCTCCACTATCTGTGACACATTCTTTTGCACAAACTGAAAGGTATATCCGGTACTGGCTTTGGTAAAACCTCCGGCAGTTCCAATATTGACAATTCTCTTACTGTTTTTGATTGTTTTTGAGAATTGGGCCAAGGACATCGGAATCACCCCAAACTCCTTGTGCAGAATTTTATAATTTTTGATCCCTATTTCACTTGAAATATAGTCTTTAAGGGCAAAATTGTAGGCTTCCTTTTCCAAGGTGCTTTCACTAAAAAGGGTAAACTCAATCAAGGCTTCAGTGGCACTAGTAGGTAATACGTACATAAAAGTAGCGCCATGCTGCTGTTCCAACCTGAAATCCATTAAAGTCCCAATTTTCTCATTGAAAACAGGAGAATCCGCCTTGATAAACCAACCCATAAAATGTTGCAATAAGGTGTTTTGGGTGTTCATCTCAGGGAGAAATAAGGCCGTAGAATTAAAAATAAACCATCCCTTATAATGCTTATTTTCCGTAATCAGAATGGCCTGCCCATCCTTTTCATCCATATTTATTATGGCCTCAGTCTTAAAAGTAACATTTTCAAATGTTGCCGCATATTCCATGACAAGCCGATAAAAATCACCTGCTTGAATCATTTTGTACTTGTATTTTTTCAGCGAAAAAGTCTTGGCTACCGCTGGAGAAAAAAACTGTAAGGTTTCCCATTTATGGCGAACAATGTCCTCAAAAATACTTTCACCTTGTTCCCAATAGCACCAAGTTCTGTCATTGTCAGATTTTTTAACCTTATCAACCACCAAGATGGTTTTCTTTTGTAGGTCCTTATCCAATAACAACCGATACAATAGGCTTAGCCCCGCCAAGCCGGAGCCTGCAATGATATAGTCGTAATCTACTTCCATCAATTATTATTATTTCCCTTAGATGTATATCGGGAAAACCTTTGAATTAAATTTGTTAAACAAGTCAACCCATAATTTGGCAAGATGTTTACCTCTATTCCATCTCTGATAAGTATCGGAAAGGTTTTACGATCAAATAACTTCGTTTGCTAAGGGTTCATTATTTTCAAATGCGCGAATATTATCCAGGGTTATTACTGTTATTTGATCCATCGCTTCTTTTGTAAAATAGGCTTGGTGCGAGGTGATAAGAACATTAGGAAAACTATTTAACCTTAAGATGTCATCATCTTCTATTATGCTTTCCGAAAGGTCTTCGAAAAACAGGTTCTCTTCTTGTTCATATACATCTATCCCCAAATACCCAATTTTTTTCTGAGACAAACCCTCTATGGCATCGGAAGTATTAATTAAAGCTCCACGACTAGTATTGATAATCATTACTCCCGCTTTCATTTGTTCCAGTGAAGCCTTATTGACCAAGTGTTTGGTAGACTGGTTCAATGGACAATGCAGAGAAATTATATCAGCCTGCTGAAAAACCTTTTCCATAGGTAAATATTCGACGCCCATATCTACCAATACTTCGGCTTCGGCAATATCGTAAGCCAAAAGCCTGCAACCGAACCCTTTCATGATCTTACAAAATGCAATTCCAATCTGCCCGGTACCAATGACACCTACTACCTTACCATGAAGGTTGAAACCTATTAAATTCTTTAGAGAAAAATTTCCCTCCCGCACCCTATTGTATGCTTTATGGGTTTTTCTATTCAAAGTCATTATCAATGCAACAGAATGCTCGGCCACTGCCTCCGGTGAATATGCCGGAACCCTTACCACTTTTATCTGATGCTCCTTTGCAGATTGAATGTCTACATTATTGAACCCGGCACATCTCATTGCAATCAAACGGATTCCGTTATTGGCAAGAACTTCAATGGTATCCTTGTCCACCTTATCATTGACAAAGGCGCAGATAACATCAAAGCCGGCAGATAAATTGGCCGTTGTCTTGTTCAAGGCCGTTTCAAAAAATGCGAAAGTGTACTCATTATTGCTGCTGTATTTTTCAAAATATTCCTGATCGTAAGGTTTGGTACTAAATACGGCTATTTTCATTGGAGTAATTTAAAGTTTTAAATACCTAAGAATAAATGATGACTAAACTCACCTATGCCAAACAATTTAGGAATTCTTCTAGTCTAGCGGTCAATCCTTAGTTCAATCCATTCTCATTAAAGTAAGAAATAAAAATATCAACCTTATAAAAAGTTTCAATTTTTCTGACTTCTAAGTTTTCTAACAAAATAACCAAGGACAATAAGCAATATCAGAAAAGGCCAAAATGTTATCAATCCAATAATAAAATTTAGGAAACCTTGCCATCCATTGTTTAAAGCACTAAAAACTTTTTCCAAGAACCCTCCTCTTTGAGAGGCATCATAAACATATGGAAGTTCTTCATAGAAAGATAAACTTATTGTGCTAAGGGATACCTGTTTACTTAAATAATTGAATTGTCCCTGAAGGTTTTCTACATCAGTCCGAACTTCATTAAGTTTATTTTCGATTTCTAGAATATCTTTTATCTCAGTCGCACTTTCTAGAATTTTCAGGTAGCGTTTTTCTAGCAGTTTATTGTTTTTTATTCTTGTATTTAAGTCATAATAATTTTCCGTTACATCTTCTATTGATGAATACTTGTTTTCAAGGCGATGCCCGATGGTAGAAAAGGTAACAAATAAACTATCATACACAGTAGATGGAACCCTAATAGTCAACTGGTAACTTATTTTTTCTTTAGTTTTTGATTGATTTTCATGCTCAATATAAGCATCATAACGAGGGAGGAGTTTGCGAATTGTTTGATAATCTTCCACTATGTCCTGCGATTGAAAATTAATTCCTCCAGTCTTAATGGTTTTTTTACTTAACTGCTCCGTTCCTGAAATTAATGATGGTGGCTGCGGGGGGGGTTGTTCGGTTATAGGAATAGACAATAATTCCTCAAACGTCTCTTCATCGGCCACTTCCATTATATTTTCTCCTTCTGGCTTGTTACACCCTTGAAGCAATAAAATTGCTATTATTAAAAATAACTGTTTCATAAAACAAAAATTTTACAATATTTTTAAATCAAACGTACATAATTATTGAACCTGCTATGAAGTGCTTTCAGACTAATTAAAACACTATCAAAACTTTATTCTAACTTCCGTCATTATTTATATAACAGATCATCAAAATTATACTTTGGGTCTAGATTTTCAGATAGGAATTCAAAAAGTAACCTACAAACCATTGAAATTAAAGTTAAGGTTTTATTACTACTCAACCAGAAACCTGAATAAAAATAATCTTTTAACAACCACTCTTTATGATGGGTAACATATCCGACTACTAGCTACATCGGTACCAATGTGAAAGCAAATGACAACCTTTTATAAGTCGTTTTGTCAGTCTTGACAGGAAATCCTGTAGTTAATTGAATATAAGCCCGTAAATTCGGCCAAGTTGTTTATTTTTGTAATTCATTCTTGCATTGGTTGGATTTTTGTAGGCATTCGAAAGGATTGATTTATCTTTTTGGTCTTTGATCTTCAATCAATTCGGAAGGTAACTTATTATAAATCAAATGGATATTAACTTCTACAAATATCAGGGTACTGGCAATGATTTCATCATGATCGATGGAAGGACATTTTCTTTTGGCCCTGATCCAATACCTTATATTCAGCAACTTTGTCACAGAAAGTTTGGAATCGGAGCTGATGGGCTTATTCTTATCCAGTCCCATGCAGATTATGATTTTGAAATGTGCTATTACAATGCAGATGGATCTCAAAGCATGTGTGGCAATGGAGCCAGGTGTGCGGTCGCTTTTGCCAACTTTTTAGGAATAATTGGACAAAACACTACATTCTTAGCCATTGATGGCGTACATACCGCCACTATCTCGGGTAATAGCGTTGCTTTAAGGATGGGTGATGTGAAGGAAGTCCAAAGTGTAGATCAAGATTTCTTTGCCAATACAGGATCTCCACATCACATGCGCTTTGTTGATAACGTGAATGAATTTGACGTTGTTGGTACAGGAAGAACAATCCGAAGAGACAAGCAAAGATATCCTGAGGGTACCAATGTGAATTTTATTTCCATTCTTTCCCCTGATACGATTCAGGTTAGAACCTACGAAAGAGGGGTTGAAGATGAGACACTTTCCTGCGGAACAGGTGTAACAGCTTGCGCACTATTATATGGAGAGCAAAAAGAGAAGAACAATATAAATATTCAAACTCCCGGAGGTAATCTTCAGGTTAGTTTTGAGAAAAATATCGATGGGAATTTCGAAAAGATTGTATTGACCGGGCCTGCCGATCAGGTTTTCAGTGGTACTATCAGTGTAGACATTCCATCAGACGCCATTAATGAATACAATTAAATAGCCTTAGAGAAAAAGTATTTAAACAATATGTTAGAATCAATAGCAAAAGGGTTAGCAAAAGTCTTTGGTACCAAATCGGACCGAGACATTAAAGCCTTAAGCCCAGTCGTGGCACTAGTAAATTCCGCCTTTGCCAAGTTGGCCGATATTTCTGATGACGAATTAAGAAATGAAACTACCAAGATAAAGGAGATAATAAACGAAGACCTCAAATCATTTGATGATCGCATTTCCGAACTAAGAAATGAAATTGATCAATTAAATCCGGAAGAAGTTCAGGCCAAGGATGCACTATTTAACCAAATTGATGCGGTAGAGAAAGAAAGAGATGAAGCCCTAGAAGTAAGCTTGGAGAAAGTGTTGCCTCGGGCTTTTGCTGTGGTAAAAGAAACCGCCCGAAGACTCAAAGAAAATGGTAAGTTGACAGTCACTGCCAATTTACAAGATCAAACCATGGCTGCCTCCAAATCCTATGTGGAAATTGATGGGGAACAGGCCACTTGGAAAAACACATGGACGGCTGCCGGCGTAGAAGTAACCTGGGAAATGGTTCATTATGACGTTCAGCTATTGGGTGGTGTGGCATTGCACCGAGGAAATATTGCAGAGATGGCCACTGGTGAAGGTAAAACCTTGGTGTCGACTTTACCTGCCTATCTAAATGCGCTTGCTGGTAGAGGTGTTCATATTGTAACGGTGAATGACTACCTGGCCAAACGAGATTCTGAATGGAACGCTCCAATTTTTGAATTTCATGGATTAAAAGTGGACTGTATAGACAAATACCCCCCTAATTCAGAAGCCAGAAGAACTGCTTACCAAGCAGATATTGTCTATGGTACCAACAATGAATTTGGTTTTGATTACCTAAGAGACAATATGGCCCGAGATTCTAAAGATCTTGTGCAAGGAAAACATCATTTTGCCATGATTGATGAGGTTGATTCTGTCCTCATTGATGATGCAAGAACACCACTTATTATTTCCGGTCCTGTACCCAAGGGGGGAGAGCATGAGTTTTACGAAATGAAACCAAGGGTTTCCACTTTGGTTGATGAACAAAGAAAGCTGGTTCAAAACTACCTTTCCGATGCCAAAAAGCTTATCAAAGAAGGAAATGATAAAGAAGGAGGGCTGGCATTGTTCCGAGCTTTCCGCGGACTTCCTAAATACAAGCCTTTGATCAAATACCTCTCTGAGCCGGGTGTTAGGGTAATTCTTCAAAAAACAGAGAACTATTACCTTCAGGACAACAAAAGAAACATGCCTGAAGCGGATGAACCTCTATTGTTTACCATTGATGAAAAATCCAATAGTGTAGACCTGACAGACAATGGTATTGAAGTCATTACCAAGAAAAATGAAGACAATAATTTCTTCATTTTGCCGGATATCGGTATGGAAATCGCCGAATTGGAAAAAAATGACGAAATCGAGGACCACGAAAAACTGGTTAGAAAAGAAGAAATCATCAAAGATTATGGCATTAAAGCCCAAAGGATTCATACAGTAAACCAACTTTTAAAGTCTTACTGTATGTTTGAGAGGGACACTGAATATATTTTGGTGGACGGCAAAGTAAAAATTGTCGATGAACAAACCGGTAGGGTAATGGAAGGCCGAAGGTATTCTGACGGACTCCATCAAGCCATAGAAGCAAAGGAAAATGTAAAGGTGGAAGATGCCACCCAGACCTATGCCACCATTACTTTGCAGAACTATTTCAGGATGTACCATAAACTCTCCGGTATGACCGGTACTGCAGAAACAGAAGCAGGTGAGTTTTGGGAAATCTATAAATTGGATGTGGTTGTAATCCCAACCAATAAACCTATACAGCGAAAAGATCACCAAGACAAGGTTTACAAAACCGTCCGTGAAAAATTCAACGCTGTGGCAGATGAAATCAATGAACTAACCGATGCCAATCGGCCGGTGCTAGTAGGTACCACCTCAGTAGAAATTTCGGAACTACTGAGTAGGATGCTTACCATAAGAAAAATTAAACACCAAGTTCTTAATGCCAAGCAACATGCCCGTGAAGCGGATGTAGTAGCAGAAGCAGGTAAAGCCAAGACCGTAACCATAGCCACCAATATGGCCGGTAGGGGTACAGATATCAAACTTTCTCCGGAATCAAAAGAAGCAGGAGGGCTAGCCATCGTTGGTACAGAAAGACATGAATCCAGAAGGGTGGACCGGCAGTTGCGTGGTAGATCAGGAAGACAAGGGGATCCGGGATCCACACAATTTTTTGTTTCCTTGGAAGACAACTTGATGCGATTATTCGGTTCAGAAAGAATTGCCAAACTGATGGACCGAATGGGACTTGAAGAAGGTGAAGTGATTCAACACTCCATGATTACAAAATCCATTGAAAGAGCTCAGAGAAAAGTTGAGGAAAACAACTTTGGGGTTAGGAAAAGGCTCTTGGAATATGATGATGTAATGAACAGCCAACGAGAAGTTGTTTACCGAAGAAGAAAAAATGCCCTTATAGGGGATAGGCTGGAATTAGATATTCTAAACATCATGTACGATGTTTGTGAAGACCTGATTGAAATGGGTAAAAGCACTGGTGACCTTGAAAACTTGAGAATGAATATCTTCAGTTCACTGGGCATTGACCAACAATTTACCGAAGCTGACCTCAAAGAGAAAGATACGACTACTTTAACTAAAATTCTTTTTGACAAAGCCTATAAAAGCTATACCAGAAAGAATGAAGGTATCCTTAACAAAGCCATGCCTATTCTCCAAGATGTTCACAAGAACAGAGGGGCAACGGTTAAGGAAATTATGGTTCCAATTTCCGACGGTATCAAACAAATTGGTGTAGTCATCAATTTGGAATCCACTCTTAATAATGAAGGTCGAGACTTGATCAGGGCCATTGAAAAGACAGTTACATTGGCCATAATCGACCAAAACTGGAAAGAGCATTTGAGAGATATGGATGACCTGAAACAATCCGTTCAAAATGCTGTCTATGAGCAAAAAGATCCATTGTTGATTTATAAATTTGAAGCTTTTGAAATGTTCAAGCGCTTTATAGGTAAATTAAATGATGATATTGTTTCCTTTATATCTAAATCGGATCTTCCAAAACAAGATCCTGAACAGGTAAAAGCTGCACAAAATCAAGCCGGTGCAGAGCCTAAAGTAACTGCTTCCAAAGAAGAAGTAGGCAATACACTAGGAAATCAAAGTGGACAAAAAGCTGCAGTAGCCAATAGCAGGCCAGCTGTAAATAGAGAACCTGTTAAGCCTAGGAAATCAGACAAGGTTTATGGACGAAATGACCGCGTTACTGTCAAGTACGCCAACGGGAATTTAAAGTCAGATGTTAAATATAAAAGCGTTGCGCAGGATATAGCTGATGCCAAGTGTGTAATAATCGAAGATTAAATGCCATTGACATGTTCAAAAAAATAAATATATATCTCTTGTCTCTGCTAGTTTTTAGCAGCTGTGGCATTATAAACATTCGGAAAAGCGGAGGAAATATTGATCGGTACAATAACTATACTGAAGACCTAGCGTCAAGTAGAGTTCAGTTTGCCGAGCTTCCTACTTCCGAAACTGTGACAGAAGAAAGTAGCAGTGCCTCTGCTATTGATACTGAACTCAATAGAAGAATTTCACAAATCGCCGAAGAGAATAGTAAAGAACAATTTGTAAATGGTTTTACAATATTAATTTATAGTGGTGTAGACCGAGAAAAAGCTTTCGATATTAGGAACGAAGCTTATTCCGAATTCCCAAAAACACAAAGTTATATGGAATACCAGCAGCCAAGATATTTGGTTAAAGTAGGACGCTTTGTGAATAAAATTGAGGCTTTGGCCACATATGAAAAAATGAACACCGTCTTTTCGAGTTCTAGAATTATAAAGGACAAGTTTCCCAAATTCGTCGAAGAGAAAAAAGAAGAAAATTTAGAAGATGTTGAAAAATAAAATTCACCAACTTTCCGACAAATATAAGTCGGAAATTATTGCGCTTAGAAGACATTTACATGCCAATCCTGAGCTATCCTTTGAAGAAAAGAATACAGTAGCATTTGTTGAAGAAAAGTTACGTTCGTTTGGCATAACCCATATAGAACCAAAAGCTGAAACGGGCTTAGTTGTTATTATTGAAGGCAAAAACCCTGAAAAGAAAGTAATTGCTTTGAGGGGAGATATGGATGCTCTTCCGATTGTAGAAGCCAATGATGTTCCTTATAAGTCTACCAATCCCGGAGTAATGCATGCCTGTGGGCATGATGTACATACCTCATCTCTACTAGGTACAGCTAGAATTTTGAATGAGTTAAAGGATGAATTTGAAGGTACTATAAAATTGTTTTTCCAACCCGGAGAAGAAAAAATTCCCGGTGGTGCTTCCATGATGATCAGAGACGGAGCACTCGAAAATCCAACGCCAACAGCAGTAATAGGACAACATGTTATGCCTTTTATTCCGGTTGGAAAAGTTGGTTTTCGCAAAGGAATGTACATGGCAAGTGCTGATGAACTTTATCTAAAAGTAATAGGAAAAGGCGGTCATGGAGCGATGCCTGAAACCCTTGTTGATCCGGTTTTAATCAGTGCGCATATATTGGTGGCTTTACAGCAAGTTGTAAGTAGAAAAGCAGACCCAAAGACGCCATCAGTTCTTTCTTTCGGTAAAGTAATTGCTGAAGGTGCAACGAACGTAATACCCAATGAGGTAAACATAGAAGGCACTTTTAGAACCTTGAATGAGGCCTGGCGAAAAAAGGCCCATGAACAGATGCTGAAAATTGCCAAAGGTATAGCCGAAGGAATGGGTGGAGAGGTTGAATTTGAAATTCGGAAGGGTTATCCTTTTCTAAAAAATGAACCCGAACTTACCCAAAGAGCAATCACTGCAGCTGAAGAATACCTCGGTAAAGAAAATGTTTTGGACATAGACATCTGGATGGCTGCGGAAGACTTTTCTTATTACACCCAAGAGATTGATGGTTGCTTTTACAGGTTAGGTACAAGAAACGAAGCAAAAGGAATCATTTCAAGTGTACATACGCCTACCTTTGACATTGATGAAGATGCCTTGGGTATTAGTACCGGATTAATGGCTTATATCGCGTTACAAGAATTAAAGCAGTAATAATTATCCATCCGTAGGAAGCCATGAGGAAATTCATTTTAACTGTCATTGTAACGGGAAGCATTGTGCTGAACTCATTTGGCTGGGGCCAAACAGGACATCGGGTGGTAGGGGAAATTGCTTCCTATCACCTAAGTAAAAAGGCGGCAAGAAGTATTCAGAATATTCTCGGTCCTGAATCCCTTGCCATGGTAGCCAATTGGATGGATGAGATCAAATCAGATCCTTCCTACAACCACCTTAATTCCTGGCATTATTTGACAGTGAAAGCAGGGAAAGGCTATGATCCATCCATACAAGAAAAGTCAGGAGACGCCTACGGCAAAACCAAAATGATTATTA
The DNA here is from genome assembly GCF_030546805.1 of Cyclobacterium sp. 1_MG-2023. Taxonomy (GTDB): domain Bacteria; phylum Bacteroidota; class Bacteroidia; order Cytophagales; family Cyclobacteriaceae; genus Cyclobacterium. The sequence continues at coordinate 244,737 of NZ_JAUOPC010000006.1, forward strand.
CTGCCTTAAAAAATAGCACTCTCGATCAGGAGGATAAAAAGGCATACCTTAAAATGCTTGTGCACTTGGTAGGTGACCTGCATCAACCCTTACACGTCGGAACTGGCAATGATCGAGGTGGTAATGATGTAAAAGTTACTTATTTCAACCAAAACACCAATCTTCACACCGTTTGGGATACGAAAATAATTGATGGTAAAAATTTAAGTTTTACGGAATTGTCTCAACATTTAAATAGAAGAACAACTAAAGAACTGGTTTCACTATACCAATCCAGTGATATGGACAAATGGTTGAAAGAAGCTGTAGAATTGAGACCTATAATATATGACTTACCGGACAACAAAAGGCTGTTTTATTCCTATGGATACAATACCTATCCTCATATTGAGGAGCGTTTACTGGCTGGTGGAATTCGATTGGCCGGAATTTTAAATGATATATTCAAGTGAAATCAATTACCAGCAGCCAAGACGGCCAAATCTATTTGCCCAGGCTGGCATTTGAACAATGCCTGGGCACAGGAGGCCAAAGTAGCGCCTGTAGTTAACACATCATCTACTAAAAGAATCCTTTTTCCCTTAACATGGTCTGCATTTAGGACTTCAAATACCTCAGAAACATTATTCCATCGATCAATTCTTGATTTATTGGTTTGGGTTTCTGTCTCTTGTTTTCTCAATAAGTAACATTTGCACTCGATCCCTAAAGCTTCAGCAATACCCTGCCCAAATTGTTCACTTTGGTTATAGCCTCTAAGCTCTCTTTTCCTATGATGTAGGGGCACCGGAACTATTTCCGTCCAATTGCTCTCAAAACCAGACTCCTTCAATAAATAACCATATTGAAGGCCCACAACTTTGGCCAATGCCGGTTTATTTTTGTATTTAATCTGGTGCAGTAGTTTCTGACTTAATCCTTTTTTAGAAAACCGTAAATATGCCATTACTTTATCAACAGGAGCCAGGCCAAGTAATTTTGTTTTCAAATCATTATCTTCAGGAATAAGGTGATAATTCGTTATTGGCAAGGCGGAAATACATATTTTACAAAGTTCATTTTCAAATGGAAACAGACTCCTATTGCACAAACAACAAGTTTGGGGAAATACAAGGGATAAAAAATCTGTCCAATAATTGAAACGCATACCTAAATTGCCTTGTTTATAATTGAGGAGCCATTTTACCTGCTATATTTGTAATAAAATGGCTTATATCAATTTATGGAAAAAAAACATAAAAAGAAATCAGTCGTAAGAAGCGAAAGAAGAAATTAAATAATTAACATGGCACTGTTAAAAAAAGACTTGGATTTGGAAAGAAGGTGGTCGAAACTTCTTTCCGGTTTGCAAGAAATTTTCGGTAAAAAACCATCCGATCTCAATGCCGTATTGTTTATAATAGGTGTTCAGGAACTAGGGAAAGGCCCTAAGTCATTTTCCAAAGAAGAAAAGCAGGATTTAATGCATATTGCCACATGTAAGGTCTTAAGTTTTTCAGGTTTTTATACCTTAGACTTTATTGATCAAGACGGATGGCCTCATTGGAAATTAATAAAAAAATTACCTCATTTAAATAGTGCAGACCAAGAAAAGATGCTAAAAATCCATGTACTGGATTATTTTGAAGACGAATTTGAAATTGATATTAAATGAAAATAATATCCTACAATGTTAATGGAATACGGGCGGCACTAAAAAAGGGCTTTGCTGAATGGTTGGAAGCAGAAAATCCTGATATCATAGGCTTGCAGGAGGTAAAATCAATGGAAAACCAAATCGACATATCTATATTTGAAGATTTGGGTTACCATGTATACTGGTACCCTGCAGTAAAGAAAGGTTACAGTGGTGTGGCTATTTTAAGTAAGCAAAAGGCCAATAATATTACTGCGGGTATAGGAATACCTGCATATGATGATGAAGGAAGAACCATTCGGGCTGATTATGATGATTTCTCTTTTCTATGCGCCTATTTCCCTTCAGGAACAACCGGAGGCATAAGACAAGACTTTAAATACGCCTTTTTAGATGATATCTATGGTTACACCCAGAATTTGATAAAAGAAAAGCCAAACCTAATCTTAAGTGGTGATTATAATATTTGTCACAAGGCGATAGACATCCATAATCCTGTTTCCAATAAAAACACTTCCGGCTTTCTTCCTGAGGAAAGGGCATGGATGGATAAATTCACTTCATCAGGATTTGACGATAGTTTCAGGCTTTTAAACAAAGAAGCTCACCAATACAGCTGGTGGAGCTATAGAGCCAATGCCAGGGCAAATAATAAGGGTTGGAGAATAGATTACCACATGACAACTCCTTCCATAAGTTCAAAGGTAAAAAATGTACGCATTTTAAATGAAATCATTCATTCAGACCATTGTCCAATAGTAGTTGAAGTTTAGAGAATAATAAAATAAAGTCGTAATAAAAGACTAAAAATACGATGAAATCAATAAAAATTTCCATTCCATCTTTGATTGAAAACATTACTATCGTTGAAAGTTTTATTGATAATGCCAAAGAAAAGTTTCAGATCAACGACGATATCTACGGTAATATCATGATTTCGGTGACGGAATGCGTCAACAATGCAATCATTCATGGAAACAAGTCAAATAAAAATAGCTTGGTTAAATTAGAATTATTATTCTTTGACAATCAAATAAAATTCATTGTAGAAGACGAGGGCAAGGGATTTGACTACCAACATCTAAATGATCCAACGGCCTTGGAAAATTTAGAAAAAGCAGGGGGTAGGGGCGTCTTCATCATGCGACATTTAAGTGACGAAGTGGAGTTTGATAAAGATGGAAGCAAAATCACACTTACATTTTACATGAATTAAAATGGCTATCAATTTCTTTGAAGAAGAAATAAAATCATCCTTATCGAAAAAAAGGATAACCAAGCATTGGTTGAAGCAAATTGCAGCGAATAAAGGATATAAAATTCAAGATCTGAATTATATCTTTTGTTCAGATGAATATTTGTTGGATATAAATATTCAATACCTTAATCATGATACTTATACGGATATTGTCACTTTTGATCAGTCTGAATACGAAAACGAAATAGAAGGAGATATTTACATAAGCATTGATCGAGTAAAAGAAAATTCGGAAACCCTTAAAACGGATTACAATCAAGAATTATTAAGAGTTCTAGCTCACGGTCTTTTACATTTATGCGGATTGAAAGACAAGACAGAATTAGAAAAGAAGGAAATGAGAAAAGAAGAAGACGAAGCACTTTCTTTATACCCACCGTCAACTGTTCCACGTGGAACAGTAAAATAAGTAAGATTAAATTTAAACAAGTGTTTCACGTGGAACACTAGAATATATAAACATGTTTCCAATATACGATGTAATAGTAGTAGGTGCAGGGCATGCAGGATGTGAAGCAGCACATGCAGCAGCAAAGATGGGTTCTTCCGTTTTATTGTGTACAATGAACATGAACACCATTGCTCAAATGTCATGCAATCCTGCCATAGGAGGAGTGGCGAAAGGTCAAATTATTAGAGAAATTGATGCGCTAGGAGGAATGTCGGGTATAATTTCTGACAAGTCTACCATTCAATTCAGAATGTTAAACAGGTCTAAAGGTCCAGCCATGTGGTCTCCAAGAAGTCAAAATGACCGCATGCGATTTGCCGAAGAATGGAGGTTAGCTTTGGAGGCAACGCCCAATCTTGATTTCTGGCAAGAAATGATTACAGGTATTGTGGTTAAGGATGGAATCGTTCAAGGTGTAAAAACAAGTCTTGGCTTGGAAATAAAATGTAAATCTGTGGTTTTAACCAATGGTACCTTTTTAAATGGCCTTATCCATATTGGAGAAAAGAAAATGGGAGGTGGTAGGACAGGAGAAAGTGCTTCCAAAGGTATCACCGAAGATTTGATAAATCTAGGTTTTGAATCTGGTAGAATGAAAACTGGGACGCCACCTAGAGTAGATGGAAGAAGTTTAGATTATTCATTAATGGAAGTTCAAGAAGGGGATATCAACCCTGAAAAGTTTTCTTATTCGTCGGAAACAAAGCCTATTCAAAAGCAAAGAAACTGTTGGATCACCTATACCAACAAAGAAGTGCATGAAACCTTAGAAACAGGTTTTGATAGATCTCCTATGTTCAATGGAAGAATTCAAGGTTTGGGGCCCAGGTATTGCCCTTCAATTGAAGATAAAATCAATCGTTTTGCAGAAAGAGAAAGGCATCAAATATTCGTCGAACCGGAAGGATGGAACACTGTAGAGATTTATGTGAATGGCTTTTCAACTTCCCTACCTGAAGATGTACAATATAAAGCATTAAGAAAAATCAAAGGTTTTGAAAATGCCAAAATGTTTCGACCGGGATATGCCATAGAATATGACTTTTTTCCACCAACCCAATTGAATCTGACCCTAGAAACAAAGCTTGTTGAAAACCTATATTTTGCCGGCCAAATCAATGGAACCACCGGATATGAAGAGGCAGCTGCACAAGGATTAATGGCAGGTATAAATGCACACAATAAAGTTAAAGAAAAAGAAGCCTTTGTTTTAAAGAGATCTGAAGCATATATAGCAGTGCTGATTGATGATCTTATAAACAAAGGTACAGAAGAACCCTATAGAATGTTTACATCCAGGGCTGAATTTAGACTCTTATTGAGGCAGGATAATGCAGATTTAAGATTAACACCCTATGGTTACAATTTGGGGCTTGCAAACGAAAGGGAATACCGTCAAACCCAATTAAAAGCTGAGAAAACCGAGGAACTTACAAAGAAACTTGAGAAAATAAGATTATCACCAAACCAAATAAACAAGGGCCTAGAACAGCTTAACACAGCATTGATTAAAGAAAAAATAACTGTTGAAAAACTTATTAAGAGGCCCAACATTGGATTAAATGATATCATTAATATTAGTGAAGAACTCAAGGAAGACTTAACAGAATATTCTAAGCCCGTAAAAGAACAATCTGAAATACTGATTAAATACAAATCATACATCGACAAGGAAAGGCAAATGGTTGAAAAGATAAATAATTTAGAAGACCTTAAAATACCGACTACAATTTCTTACGATGAGATCAAAGCACTTTCTGCTGAAGGAAGACAAAAATTAGGTAAAATTAAGCCACAAACACTAGGTCAAGCTTCAAGAATTAGCGGAGTTTCACCGGCAGACATGTCCATACTCACCATTTATTTAGGAAGATAAAATGTATGAAAGGTTAACTAAATGTCCTCTATGCAAAAGTGAGCAGTTTAACAATCACCTTGTTGTAAAAGACCATGCCATAAGTAAAGAATCTTTTATAATATGTGAATGTAAGAATTGTAAGCTATGGTTTACCAATCCAAGACCGGATGAAGAAAATATTTCCAAGTATTATGACAAGCCCAACTATATCTCACATCAAAATAAAAGCAGAAATTTAACAGATATAGTATACAATGCAGCCAGAAAATATACACTCAAACAAAAACTTAACTGGTTAAACTCCAAAATACCCAAGAAAGGCAGGATGCTAGACTATGGTTGTGGTGTAGGTTTGTTTGCCAAAACATGTCAAAATGATGGTTGGGAAGCATACGGTATGGAACCCAACCTAAAAGCAGCATCTATAGCAAGGGAAGAAAACGGCGTCCATATAGTTGAAGATTTCGAAGCATTACAGAAATTAAAGAAATTTGATGCCATTACCTTATTTCATGTATTGGAACACATCCACGACCTCCATGAAACATTAGATATCCTATTGGGAAGGTTGAAAAAAAGAGGGTTCTTATATCTAGCTGTTCCCAATCGTGATTCACTTGATGCAGACCTATTTAAGGAAGATTGGGCAGCGCTTGATGTACCAAGACATTTGTACCATTTTAACAAGCAATCGATGAATTTCTTGGTTGAGCAACATCAATGCAGGCTAGTAGATACCCTTCCATTGCCCTTTGATAGTTATTATGTTTCCTTATTAAGCCACCAAGCAAAGGGAAATAAACACAAATACTTAGAAGCTATCAAAACAGGATATCAATCAAACAAACATGCCAAAACCAATGATAACAACTATTCTAGTTTGCTATTTGTGATTAAAAAGAAATGAAAAAACTTTTCAATATATCCTACTTAATCTTAATCGCCACTCTTTTGGCCGCTTGTGCAAAACAAAGCTCTCCTATGGGAGGGCCTAAAGATGAGGATTCACCTATACTATTGTCATCTGACCCAAAAAATGAAAGCATCAATATAAAACCGGAAAAAATAGACTTAGAATTTAATGAGTATGTTGAACTCGAAAATCCAACACAATCCATCATAATCACCCCGAAAATAGATAAAGATAAAGTCGAATACACAGCCCTTAAAGAACATGTCCTTATTGACTTAAATCAAGAATTGGAAGATAGTACAACATATGTATTTAATTTTCAGAAAAGTATTCAAGACATTACAGAAGGTAACCCCGCAGAGCAATTAAAACTCGTATTCTCTACAGGTGAAACCATAGACAGTTTATCAGTTTCAGGACAAGTTGATTATTGGTTTTCTGAAGATAAACCGGATTATAAAGATATTCTGGTAGGATTATACATCAATGAAGACAGCACAGATTTGTTTACTTCAGCTCCTTACTATATCGCACAGGTTGACACCGCAGGAAAATATAAAATAACCAACATCAAGGCTGGGACTTTTAGGGCTTATGCTTGGTATGACGAGAACAACTCACTAAAAGCAGAACACCGAAGTGAACCATACGGTTTTTTATCTGAACCATTAGAGGTAAATGAAAATATAGAAAATCTACAAATAAATCTAAACCGAGCAGACTTAAGTACCTTAAAGATCAACAGAACTTCAAGTACAAGCGGAAAATTTGATGTTATTCTTAGTAAAGACTTGGCAAATTATAATGTATTTCACCAAGACAAGAACACAAAGCTTTTTTTCCGGAAAAAAGACAATAACATAAGATTTTATCATACCGAGTTAATCAACGACAGCACTGAAGTCCGTTTACAGTTAATGGATTCGGTAGGGGTGCAAATTGATAGTACATTTTATGCCCGATTTGAAGAAAGTGACAGAAGTAAAGAAAAACTTGAAATCTCTACACTTGGAGAGACCCAATTTATTGATACTATTAACGCAAAATTGTCCTTCAATAAACCTATTTTCAATATAAACTATGATTCATTATATATAGCCTACGATACAGCAAGTACTATTATTCTCAATCCCGATATGGTAAGCTTTGCAGACAGCTCAGGAAGTAGGACCTTGCTAAATCTAACAATTCCTATTAATGATTCTATACCCTACGAAAAGTATAAACTGATTGCAGCAGATTCTACCTTCCAAGATGTAGAAATGCTCTGGAATGAGGAAGAATTTGAAGCCACCTACAGTAGGCTAAAAAAGGATAATCTTGGGGATGAAATCAGTGGTAAAGTACTTACAGATGAACGACCAATTATTATCCAATTACTCGACAAGAGTAACAATATAATCCGAGAAAAATACCTAACTGAAACCAATCAATTTTCCTTTACAAAACTGGAAGCAACCAATTATAAGTTAAGAGCCATCATTGATCGTAACAAGAACAAGGCTTGGGACCCGGGCAATATCAACTTCAAGATACAACCTGAACCAGTTTATTTCTATTACGATGAAGAAAGTAGAAGTAAAGAATTAATATTAAGAGGAGGTTGGACCTTACAAGACCAAATTCTTACCAAAAGAAGGGAAACAGGTCTACTTATTAACAATAAGGCTTTAGAAACTTATGAAATCGATGAAATTCCTCTAAGTATTTTAGAAATTACGGAAGATGACCTTTTAACAAATTGATTTTCAGTAATTTAAATAAAAATAAGCGTTTATTAAATTTTGTGGATAAACAAATATTAAAAGTGGATAAGTGTGAAGAAAGCTGTTTATATCAACAATTAAAATTGGAATTAATAACAATTTTTATCCACTTTTAGAATTACTGGGGATAAGCTGCTACTTGTAAACAATTATCCACATAGATACCAACGTAAAAGTTATACCTAATAGCAAATACCGTTTTATACACAGAAATAAACCTAATGCAATTAGTAGGCACATATTCAATGATTTAAGGGTATAAAAAAATGTGAATAACTCGTGTATAAGTATAGAAAGTTTGGTAAATGGAAGTGTATAAAAATAGTAAGTAGGAATTACCAACATATCCACCTTATAATAATAACAACAGTTTCTTTAATTTATAAAAATCTTAAAATAAATAAGGTGTGTATAAACTTTGAAGCTGCAAGACAATTAATTTTCTTTTTTAATTCAGTTTACCATTTTGAGATAAGGTGAAAAAATCATAAAACCTTATTCAGAACCACCAGTCAGAAATAAGATCTAAGAGAAGCAAACTTTCTTTCAGATAAGGAAATTCATTTGGTAATTGATTTTTTAAAACAAAGAAAAAAATCTGGTCCTAATTTTATAGTTAAATTTTTAGCTTTAGCTATACTTTTTAGTGCGATCAAGAGGAAAAGACTTTTTATGATTAGGCTTCCTTTTTGCTGAAGAATAAAAAGGGTTTAATAAGGACAACTACTTTCATAATAATAAAATGGTAAAGAGCTTAAATAATATCAATTTATTATGCATGCATAATTATTTTTAGTAAATTGAGTTCGGTAGAAATATGAAAAAAGAAGAAACGATAGATTATCAAATTAAGTCCTGTTGGCATTCCATTTCTAGAATGTACAATCAAAAGGCAAATATGGAGGGGATTACCACCTCCATGGGCTTTGTTCTAATCAATATAGATTCTACTGAAGGAACAGCAGCAACAAAGATTGCACCTCAAATGGGATTGGAATCGAGAAGTCTAACCAGGTTATTGAAAACAATGGAAGAAAAGGATTTGATAAAGAAAGTCCAGGACCAAGCAGACAAACGATCCGTTAAAGTTTTTTTAACTGAAAAAGGTAAACAAAAAAAAGCTGCTGCAGTAAGTACTATAAAGGAGTTTAACCACAAAGTTCGTGAAAACCTAAGTGAGGATGAGATTGGTTCCTTTTTTGTTACATTTAAGAAGATCAATAAAGTCATTGATGAACTTCAGAAGTCATAGACACATAGATATTAACAATAACAATAAGCTAATATAACCAATGAAAAAAAGCATAAAGAGAGTTGCCGTTTTAGGTTCCGGAATAATGGGGTCGAGGATTGCTTGTCATTTCGCCAATATAGGGGTTGAAGTTTTGCTTTTGGATATTATACCCAAAGCTCCAAACGAGAAAGAAACGAAGAAAGGATTAAGCATTGAAAGCAAAGAAGTGCGGAATAGAATCGTTAATGATGCACTGAATAGTACATTGCGTGCAAAACCGTCGCCCATTTATGACAAAGAATTCGTCAATCGGATTACTACAGGTAATTTTGATGATGATTTGCCTAAAATCGAGCATTACGATTGGGTAATTGAAGTGATTATAGAAAATTTGGAGATCAAGCAAGGCCTTTATGAAAAAGTAGAGAAATACAGGACGCCTGGTACCCTAGTTACTTCCAATACTTCAGGGATACCTATTCACCTAATGAGTGACAATAGGTCGCAGGATTTTCAGGAGTGTTTTGCAGGAACGCATTTTTTTAATCCTCCAAGGTATCTGAGATTGTTCGAAATTATTCCGGGACCAAAAACCAAACCCGAGATAATTGACTTCTTAATGAATTATGGAGACAGATTTTTGGGAAAAGAAACTGTCCTGTGTAAGGATACGCCAGCTTTTATTGCCAATAGGGTAGGAGTTTACGCCATTATCTCAGCCATACATACCATCGAAAAGCAAGGACTAAGCGTATCGGAAGTGGATAAGCTAACCGGAACGATCATAGGGAGGGCCAAATCAGCCACTTTTAGGACCTTAGACGTAGTTGGACTAGATACTACAGTCCACGTGGCCAATAACCTCTATAAGGTACTGGAACACGATGAATCCAGAGATCGGTTTAAATTGCCAAAGAGTGTTCAGGTACTGAATGAGAACAAATGGTACGGAGACAAGAGTGGCAAAGGATTTTTTCACATGATCAGGCATGAGAATGGTCGAAAAGAACTAAAAGAAATAGATTTTCAAACTTACGAGTACAAAGCTGTAGAAAAGCCAAAGTTTAAGGCATTAGAAGCTTCTAAAGGAATTGACGATTTGAAGGAAAGAATCAAATTTTTGGTCAATTTTGATGACAAAGCAGGAAAGTTTTATCGAGCTATTTTTTATGACCTGTTCCGTTATTGTTCATTTAGAATTCCTGAAATTGCTGATGAACTATATAGGATTGATCAAGCAGTAAGTGCAGGATTTGGCTGGGAATATGGTCCATTTGAAAATTGGGATATTTTAGGAGTAAAAGCTACAGTTGAAGCGATGGAGGAAGCAGGTGAAAAACCTGCCGATTGGGTTTATGAAATGTTGGCTGCCGGACATACTAGTTTTTATAAAGTAGAAAATGGTCAAAAGCATTATTATGATATTCCGTCTAAATCTTACAAAGCCATTCCCGGATTGGAATCATTTTTATTGCTGGACACGCTTAAAGCTGCCAACAAGAAAATATGGGGCAATGAAGGAGCTACCATTTATGATTTAGGTGATGAAGTGATTGGTTTGGAATTTCATACAAAGATGAATTCTTTGGGTCAAGAGGTAGTTGAAGGAATAAATACAGCCATTACCAAGGCTGAAAAATCCTATAAAGGTTTGGTCATAGGAAACGAAGGGGGAAATTTCTCCGCAGGTGCAAATCTTGCCATGTTGTACATGTTTGCGGGAGATCAGGATTTTGATGAAATTAACCTGATGATTGCCCAATTTCAAGATACCATGCTTAGGGCTCGTTTTTCTTCAGTGCCGGTGGTGGTGGCACCACATAATATGGCCTTGGGGGGCGGATGTGAATTGTCATTGCATGCAGATGCTGTTCAGGCCCATGCAGAACTATACATGGGATTAGTAGAAGTAGGTGTAGGTTTGATTCCTGCTGGCGGTGGTACCAAAGAAATGACCATGAGATTTTCTCAAAACATTGAACCCGGAGATGTTGAACTGAATCGTCTTCAGGAGACATTTATGAACATCGCTACGGCCAAGGTTTCCACTTCAGCTGCTGAAGCTTATAATCTGGGTTTTCTTGAACAAAAAGATGCCATAACCATCAATAGAAAGCGTCAATTGGCAGAAGCAAAAGAAAAAGTCATCGCCTTGTATGATGCAGGATATACCCAACCCATTGAAAAGAAGGATATAAAAGTCTTAGGGAAATCCTCCTTGGCATTATTTGAAACCGGAATTTCAGGGATGCGCTATGGAGCTTATATTTCAGAACATGATGCAAAAATCGCGAAAAAACTAGCTTGGATAATGAGTGGGGGAGATTTATCCTCACCTACAGAAGTGAGTGAAAGGTATTTGTTGGATTTGGAGAGAGAAGCTTTCCTTAGTCTAACAGGTGAAAAGAAAACTTTGGAAAGGATTCATAGTATTCTTTTCAAAGGGAAACCTTTAAGGAATTAAGAAAAGCCATAATTATTGAGGTTTTACGATTCCAAAAACAGCTTCATACCAATTTAACCATATTCAAGCATTAAAATAAACATCAAATGGAAGCATATATTATCAATGGCTATAGATCTGCAGTAGGAAAGGCGAAAAAAGGAGGCTTTCGGTTTTATAGATCAGATGACCTTGCAGCGGATATCATCAAGCACCTAATGGACAATGTTCCCGGTTTGGAACCAAAAATGGTGGATGACCTCATTGTAGGCAATGCAGTGCCCGAAGCAGAACAAGGCATGCAAATAGGAAGAATGATTTCCCTCTTGGCATTATCGGAAGATACGCCAGGCTTTACCATCAATAGGTATTGTGGCTCGGGCCTGGAAGCAATAGCTTTAGCTACAGCCAAAATAAAATCAGGAATGGCAGATTGCATCATAGCAGGAGGTACAGAATCCATGTCTCTGGTACCAATGATGGGCTATAAAACAGTTTTAAATCATAAAATTGCCACAGAATTCCCAAGTTATTATTTAAGCATGGGTTTGACAGCCGAAGAGTTGGCCAAAGATTTCAACGTTACCAGAGAAGATTCCGATCAGTTTGCCGTTAAATCGCATGAAAAAGCAATAAGGGCAATTAAAGAAGGAAGATTTAAGGATGAAATTGTTCCGGTGGAAGTAGAAGAAACATATCTGGATGAATCCTTTAAAAGGAAAACAAGGAAATACACGGTAGATACCGATGAAGGGCCTAGGCCCGGAACTACCATGGAGGTTTTGGCAAATTTAAAACCCGTTTTTAAAAATGGTGGTCAGGTTACAGCAGGAAACTCCTCTCAAACCTCAGATGGAGCCTCTTTTGTGGTGGTAATGTCGGAGCGAATGATGAAGGATTTGGGATTAGAGCCTATGGCCAGATTAGCCGCTTACAGTGTAGGTGGTGTAGAGCCAAGAATCATGGGGATGGGTCCAAAAATAGCTGTGCCCAAAGCCCTAAAACAGGCCGGGCTGAGCTTAAATGATATCGACCTGATTGAGTTAAATGAAGCCTTTGCCACACAGGCATTGGGAGTAATCCGTTCTTTGGATTTTAATCCGGATATAGTAAATGTTAATGGTGGCGCAGTGGCACTTGGTCATCCTTTGGGATGTACCGGAGCAAAGCTTTCCGTGCAAATGATTAATGAATTGAAAAAAAGACAGGGAAAATATGGTCTTGTGACAGCATGTGTAGGAGGAGGACAAGGCGTGGCAGGAGTAATCGAACGATTATAGTCAAGGCCTTTCAAATTTGGGTTCAATCAAATTTACCCAATGTATTTAACCTCTCTTTAAAATATTTAAAGCCTTTAAATAGCCATGGAAAAAATTAATGAAAAAAATGCCCTTAACGGCGGAGAGTTCCTAATTAAAGAAACCCAATCAAGCGCCGTATTTATACCTGAAGAATTTAGTGAAGAACAAAAAATGATGGCGCAAGCCTGCCAAGATTTTTTAGATATGGAAATCACTCCAAAAATGGAAGAGATTGACAGCATGAAAAACCCGGAACTTGTTCCTTCTATATTGAAGAAAGCCGGAGAGTTGGGTTTGCTTGGCATAGCTATTCCTGAAGAATATGGTGGATTAGGTATGAGTTTCAACACTTCGATGTTGATTGCTGATATCATAGGGGCTGCAGGTTCATTTTCTACCACATATGGAGCGCATTCCGGAATTGGTACCCTGCCTGTTCTTTACTATGGAACAGAAGAGCAAAAAAAGAAATACCTTCCCAAATTGGCCAATGCGGATTGGGCGGCATGTTATTGTTTAACAGAACCGGATGCAGGATCAGATGCCAATAGTGGCAAAACCAAGGCCAACCTAAATGAAGAAGGAACGCATTACCTGATCAATGGTCAGAAAATGTGGATTTCAAATGCAGGCTTTGCTGACTTCTTTATAGTTTTCGCTAAAATTGATGAGGACAAAAACCTTTCTGCATTCTTGGTGGAAAAGACTTTTGGTGGCATTACCATGAATGAGGAAGAGAAAAAAATGGGAATCAAAGGAAGCTCCACTCGTCAGGTGTTTTTCAATGATTGTCCTGTGCCGATAGAGAACTTACTTTCTGAAAGAGGCAATGGTTTTAAAATCGCCGTTAATATCTTAAATATTGGAAGGATAAAGTTAGGTGCAGGTGTATTGGGTGGATGCCGAACAATTTTGGGATATTCCATTCAATACAGTGCAGAAAGAAAACAATTTGGTCAATCCATTAATTCCTTTGGTGCCATTCAAGCCAAGTTGGCAGAGATGGCCATAAAAACTTATGCTTGTGAATCCCTTTGTTACCGTGCCGGTCAAGATGTTGAAGACAGAATAGATGCTTTGATAAAAGAAGGGATGGAACCCAATAAGGCCAAATTGAAAGGTGTGGAACAATTTGCCATAGAATGCGCCATTGCGAAAGTTCATGGTTCGGAAGTACTCGATTATGTAACCGACCAAGGTGTACAAATTTATGGGGGCATGGGGTATTCTGCAGATGCACCAATGGAGCGTGCCTTTAGAGATGCACGAATTTCCCGCATTTATGAAGGAACCAACGAAATCAATCGAATTTTAATGGTAGGCATGTTGCTGAAACGTGCCATGAAAGGAGAAATAGATATTTTGGGTCCGGCCATGGAGGTATCCAAAGAGTTGACCTCAGTACCTAGCTTTGGAAGTACTGATTCTTCACAACCCTTAAATGCTGAGAAAGAAACCCTAAGAAAATTAAAAAAAGTTTTTCTAATGATTGGAGGGAAAGCGGCTCAGGATCTTGGTAACAAAATGGAAGAGGAACAAGAAATCATGATGAACCTGGCAGACATAATGATTGAAATTTATGCTGCGGAATCTGCCCTTTTGAGAACAGAAAGCTTGCTCATTAAGGAAGGTGAAGAGGCTGTTAAATATCATTTGGCAGCAACCAAGGTTTATCTTTATGAAGCGGTGGAAAAAATTCAATCTGCAGGAAAAGAAGCCATTATGTCTTTTACTAAAGGCGATGAGCAGAAGATGCTTTTAATGGGATTAAAACGTTTTACAAAATACGACAATGTAAATACCAAATCCCTGCGTCGTGAAATTGCATCAGCATTGATTTCCAAGGGAAAATATTTTTATTTTCACGCATAAATCATTCTTATGAATACGCCAGAAGCTTGGCTAAATGGTCCTATTCCAAACATTCCCTTTATGCTCCAACCGGCTGCCCATGCATTGTTGCAGCTGGACAAAGAGTTAAAGGAATGTTTGGTTGACTTTCCTAATTCACTTCTTTGGCAAAATGTGGCCGGTAGAGCAAGTGTAGGCTTTCATCTAAACCACCTTTATGGTGTGGCAGATCGACTGATAACCTATGCCCAAGGATCAGCATTGTCTGAGGATCAATTTGATTTTCTGAAGAATGAAAAAACTCCTAATACTTCCATCTCAACCGAATATCTTGTGAACCGTTTCAGTGAAAAGATACAGGACTTACTCCATATTTTCAGCAAAACCGGTGAAGATGAGTTAAGACAGAATCGAACAGTGGGTAGAAAAAAACTACCTACTACAGTGATGGGATTATATTTCCATATTGCAGAACACTCACAGCGACATTTCGGACAATTGCTGGTAACGGTAAGTGTGCTTAAGGAAAGGAATTAATAAGAAAATTTTTTCTTTATTAAGAGAAAATTCCTGTGCAGGCTTCATTATTCTTTAATTTTCTATATTACAGGGCAAAACCACTCAAGCAATTCACCCATGCTGCAGTCTATAGATAACCCATGTATCAATGAAAATTATCAAACAAATATTATTCTCCCTACTATCTCTATTTCTACTGTATTTTTCTTTTACTACCCTAAGACAAATAGTAGCTTTTGGTCCGGAACAATTAGGCTTTAAGTCTTCATTATTTCTGGGATTTATAATCAATTTATGCGTGACAGGCATATTTGCATTTCCAGGTTTTGTTTTTCCCACAAACAAGGCTTTGCCGGAAAATTACTACATCATAAAAAACCCTTCCATGCTGATTCATTGGTACAAAGCTTTGGGTGTGAAGTATTTTCAAAAACTGTTGATTATATTTTTCTGGGGAAAAAAAGACAATAGAAAAAAGTTTTTTGATGGAACCAAAAGCGGGTTGAAACAATTTATTTATCAATCCAAGCAATCGGAATTTGGACATTTTGGTGCCTTGGTTCTTTTGCTATTTATAAACTTATTGTTCTTAATTCTCGGTTATAATTTATTGGTTTTATTTACTTTCCTTATCAATATAATTGGAAACTTTTACCCGGTAATCTTGCAGCGTTATCACAGAATAAGGATACAAAGAATTCTAGCTAAGCCATAATGGGAGAGAAGCAACTATTCCAAAGGTTTTAATACTTAAAGAAGTTCGGAATAACATTTCAGAACGAATGTAAATGCAGAAAGTATAAAATTTGTCATTAAGTAAGGATCAAGCTTTAAGCCGGAACATATAATCGGCTTTCTATGCCATATTCAAGATTATTAATCCAAAACTGAAAGACAATGAAAATACAAACTATTAAATGGCTGCTGGTGGTAATGGTATCCCTAATGTTAAATTCCTTCGGGACAGTTTCAGAAATAAAATTTCCGATAGCCATTACAAATACAGAGGAATTGAAAAATTATTTTCAGGATGTTTATTCCGGTATTCAGGATCCGGTTGTTTCGTTTGTAGGCATTAAAATAATGAATTAATTATTCAAAATCCCTTTCGTCAATTATTTATCAATAGGGACAAAGCAGTAGGTTTTACCCATTGGTTAATTTGGTAAGATTTCTCAGGCTACCTAAGTGGTTATGGTAGATAGTAAACCGGTTAATATATTGTTTTTGAAATATTGAACCTAGATGTCCAATTTTCAGGTGGGAAATTAAGAATTCAATAAAGTTCAGTTTCGGTTTTAGGGTTAACAATTCCTTTTAGGTTCTAATTTACCCGATACTATCTAGGCAAAATATTACCTTCATAGTAAGAAAAACCATTTTTTTCAAAAACACCCTCCAATTTGCTTCGATAAAAATACCGAAAATTTTAAGATGAACTTAAAGTAAAAAGTTTATGCTTTGTAAATATGGAATTGCTTGTTTGATTATAGGAATTCTTGCTACTCCTACCAAAAGACCTGAAAAATCTTTCAATGATAAGGCATTTTAGGTTAAATTATTGATAGTAGTTAAACCTTACAGGATAGGCTTTTTTAATATTAGGCTTATAATATCTTTCTTCTACTATGGATTAAACGATAAGTATCATGAACACAATGACAATCGGATTGGGAGGTGGCTGCCATTGGTGCACAGAGGGAGTATTCAGGTCTGTTCGTGGAGTGCTCGAGGTTAAGCAAGGCTGGATTTCTTCAGAAAGTCCAAATCAAGAAGGCTCCGAAGCGGTT
Source organism: Cyclobacterium sp. 1_MG-2023 (assembly GCF_030546805.1). Taxonomy (GTDB): domain Bacteria; phylum Bacteroidota; class Bacteroidia; order Cytophagales; family Cyclobacteriaceae; genus Cyclobacterium. The sequence continues at coordinate 261,757 of NZ_JAUOPC010000006.1, forward strand.
TTGGTTCAATTCAAGCCAGATGAGGTCAATTTATCATTATTAATTGCCATTCATTTACACAGCCACAGTTGTACGGCGGATCATGTATTTAGGAAGAAATACAGATCAGCAATTTATGTTTTTGATGCTACACAGAAAACAGAGACTTTGTCTGTACTTAAAGCAATTAAAAAAGAATTTGATCGGCCCATTCTTACCAAAGTGTTACCCTTTGTGGCTTTTAAAGAAAATAAGAAAGAATTTTTGGATTATTATTACAAAAACCCCGAGCGCCCCTTTTGCACCAAGTACATAGAACCAAAACTAAAAGCACTAAAAGATCGTTTTCAAAAAACGATGCTGGTAAAAACAACTGAAAAGTAAACGAGTTTATTTATCAAACTGAATTCAGCTTATTTATTGAATAAAGAATTAAATTATAAAAAAAATAGTCATGAACTGGAACGATGTTATACGCTATGCCAACAATGGCAATTTAAAACCTGATCGAAGGGTAGAAAAAACGGATGCAGCGTGGAAAAAACTGTTAACAGAGGAAGAATACAGGGTAACAAGACAAAAAGGTACCGAACGAGCCTTTAGTTCTGATGTTTGCAGTTCCTTTGAACCGGGAATCTATGCTTGTGTATGTTGCGGAACTTTACTTTTTGATGCCAATGAGAAATTTGAAAGCGGCACCGGCTGGCCATCATTTACCCAACCGATAAAAGACAACGCAGTGGCCCATCATAAAGACAGCAGCTTTGGAATGGTTAGAGTAGAAACTACTTGCAATACCTGTGATGCTCACTTGGGGCACGTTTTTCCTGATGGACCGGCACCTAGTGGCTTGAGATTTTGCATGAATGCAGTTTCACTTAAAAAGGTGGAAGCTAGTGATGAGGTTCCCGGATAATTGAGATTGGATTTTTCGATCTCAATTACAATTAAGAAATCATTATTAAATTTATCCTTTCACTTGTTTGATAAGCATAATACGTGTTATCCAATAGTTTGGAATTTACCAATACTGACCTATGACCTACAATAAGCCACAACCTGTCAGAAAAAAAGCATTTGGAATCGCTTTTTATTTATTGTTACTTTTAGCCACTAAGCAGGTATTCGCCCAAGGTACAGCAGCACCCATATTCAAAAATGGTGAGGCCCAGGAGGTGAAGGCATTTAAAGACCCGGGGAAATGGATTCGCCATGACCTTTGGGTGGAAACAGACTTTGATAGTGATGCAGATGGCAAGATGGATCGCATGCATGTGGATGTTACTAGACCTTATCAGACAGAATATGAAGGCCTCAAACTTCCGGTAATCTACATTTCAAGCCCTTATTTTACGGGAGTAGCACCGAATGTTCCGGGCTTATTTTGGGATGTTAAACATGAATTGGGTAATCCCCCGAAAGAGCGTTCACATCCGGAAGTAAAAACAATCTATAAGAGACCTCATATTTCTGATTCCCATATCCGGGAATGGGTGCCAAGAGGATATATTGTGGTTCATTCATCATCTCCGGGAACGGGCTTGTCTCAAGGAGTACCCACCGTGGGAGGGGAAAATGAGTCCCTCGCACCCAAAGCGGTCATTGAATGGCTGTGTGGACGAAGGGATGGATATACCAGTATTGATGGCAATGAAAAAGTAGACGCTTTTTGGTCTACTGGGAAGGTAGGAATGACAGGAACCTCCTACAATGGAACGATACCCCTTGCCGCTGCCACCACCGGCGTGGAAGGTTTAGAGGCCATCATCCCTATTGCTCCCAATACTTCTTACTACCATTATTACCGATCGAATGGTCTGGTTCGATCTCCCGGAGGTTACCTCGGTGAAGATATTGATGTGCTTTATGATTTTATTCATAGTGGAGATACCGCCATGAGGGCGCGCAATAATGCACGGATAAGAGACAAAGAAATGAGAAAGGGTATGGATCGAGAATATGGGGATTTAAATGATTTCTGGTTTGCCAAAGATTACTTACACCAGATGGAACCTATGAAGGCAGCGCTGTTAATGTCGCACGGTTTTAATGATTGGAATGTGATGCCGGAACACAGTAATAGAATATATCAAAAGGCAGTGGATATGGGAATCCCTTCTCAGCTTTACTATCATCAAGATGGGCATGGTGGGCCACCGCCTTTCTCAATGATGAATCGTTGGTTTACAAGATATTTACATAGAATAGAAAATGGAGTAGAAAATGATGCCAAGGTTTGGATTGTTCGTGAAAATGACCCTCATGAAAAGCCTACTCCTTATGAAGCATTTCCAAATCCCGCTGCTTCTGAAGTAAAACTTTACCTAAACGGAAATGCACCTGGTAGGGGTAGCTTGGCTTTTGTGAATAACAATAGCCAGAAAACTGAAACCTTGGAAGATAATTATTCCTTTGATGGTGCAACACTTGCCCAGGCAGAGCTTACCAATCACCGGCTAATCTATCTTACCCCCGAATTAAAGGAGGATATTCACTTATCCGGCACCGCTGAGATAAGCATAAAGCTTTCTTCAAATAAGCCTGCAGCCAACTTATCTGTTTGGCTGGTCTCATTGCCTTGGAATACCGACAAAAATGCGAAGATTACCGACAATATTATTACCAGAGGATGGGCGGATCCTCAAAACCATTCCTCTGAGCGAAAAGGAAAACCCTTAAAACCAGGTAAATTCTACAGCATGAGCTTTCCTCTTCAACCCGATGACCAAATTATCCCCAAGGGGCAGAAAATAGCTTTGATGATCTTTTCCAGTGACAAAGAATTTACTGTTTGGCCGAAACCAGGAACTAAAATAACTGTAGATTTGGAAAGTACTGTTCTGAAATTACCGGTAGTAGGTGGGCTAAAAGCCTTAGAAAGTAGTTTTTCCCAACCCTAAAGCAGTTTGTTTCAATATTTTATTGAACCTTGGTATAATCGTCTGCGTTTAAAAAATTAGTTGTGGGTCCAAATAGGCCTGCAGGCTTTTTTCTAAGTTTGAACCCAAAATTGTAAGTAGCCTATTCTAACCCATTAGCCAATTTGGAGTCAATACTTAAAACGATTTTATTAAAAAACATGAAAACACAAACACTAGCAGTACTCTTCTTATTCTTTATGTCCCACAGTTTATTGGCCCAAGAAAAGGTTAAAGACTTTTCTCTTCCAGCAGTAGGAGATGAAAAACCATTTGTTTTAAGTGAGGCAAAAGGAAAATACGTTGCCCTGCATTTTCTACTTAAAACAGAATGCCCTTATTGTATAAGGCATACCAATGATTATGTAGAGAAAACCGCAGGCTTGGATGATGTGATTCAAGTTTTTATTAAACCGGACACAGACGAAGAAATTTTGGAATGGGCAGAAAATCTGGATGAAGACAGTTTTACAATTTACAGAGATGTAGATGCCCAATTGGCAGACGAGTTGGGCGTTCCGGGAGGGTATTCCTTCCACAATCAATTGGTTCATTACCCTGCTTTAATTTTAATTGGGCCTGATGGGAAAGAAGTGTACAGGTATATAGGAAAGAAAAATTCTGATAGGTTGTCTGTCAAAAAGTTTATGACAGTTTTGGAAGAATTGCGAAAGTAAATTCCTTTCATTTTCAAAGAAACAATTGCCTTAGAAGTATAACACTAAAATACTTTTAAAGGATTTTGCTTACAATTAGGCTTAGCAGCACCAAATTGATAAGTAATCGAAACATTCCCAATAAAATGGCTTTTTTTAGGTGATCCACCAAGTGCCTTTTTACCATGCTTAGGTATATAATCAAAGCGATCAGTAAAATGTTGTAAGCGGTGATGCCGATTACTAGATAGTCATACCATACAGAAAGCTGTAATCTATAAAATACCCCGTAAAGCACATAAATTAACATGGTTAATGTACTGCTACGTGTATTCCATTTGAACAAGAGTTCTCTGTTTAGCCCTTTGATGGACATATGGGTTTTGAATTAGGTTGAGCTTATTATAACGATTATAAGGGAACTAATCAAACATCTAGTTTTTTTATAAATCCTAACAAAACAAAACCCCCTTCCCTACTCAATAGTAAGGAAGGGGGTTTATTATGCGCTTATAGTTGCTGAAGGTCGGATTTATTTGAAAGGCCTATAAAGGTTTGCCCAATGCCGCATACCAAATGCCACCATAGAGATGCTTTAAGAAATCAGCGTCTTCAAAAGCTTCTTCCACATGTCCCAATCCGGTATAAAATATTCTGCCACCATCGTATTCATGGTACCAGGAAATAGGGTGTACAGCACCCATACCCATTTTTTTACCATTTCTTTGCCCTACATCATAGGAGCTTTCATCTAGTTGTAAGAGTATATTTACTTTGTTGTTAAAGTTTTTATACTCATACCATTCATCTGTCCAAAGCCACTTGTCATTGAGGTGGTAGGTGGCAGGATGGTCTCCATTCATTACCTTTATCCTGGCGGTTTGTTGATGTGGATGATGGTTGAATTGGCCTCCAATTAGTTTTGTATACCAAGGCCAGTCGTATTCAGTATCAGTGGCGCTGTGTACTCCTACTACGCCTTTTCCACTTTTAACAAAGCGTTCAAAGGCTGCTTTTTCTTCTGCATTAAAGATGGTTCCGGTGGTGCTCATCATAATGATGACATCGTATTTTTCAAGGTTTTTATCATTGACCAAACTTGCATCTTCAGTAGCATAGATGGCAAAGCGATGCTTTTTTGCTAACTTTTTTATGGCCGCTACTCCTTCAGGAATTGACTGATGCCTAAAACCAGAAGTCTTGCTAATAACTAAAGCTCTGAATTGTTGGGCTTGGCTAAGCGAGGATAAGGAGAAAACGAAGAGGCTGGTAATCAGTAATGAATATATTTTGGATTTGTTGATAAGGCTTTTCATAGGTTATGGAGTTTAAAATTAGGAACGATAATAGCATTTTTATTTAACAATATCGAATTTCTCTCCGGCAATCTTTCTGCTGTAGGCATTAAAATGCCACCATTCGGACCCAATGCCTTTGAAACCTGCTTCCGTCATTATTTCCCTAAGTAATTGCCTGTTTTCAACTTGTTTTTGGTTAATTTTTCCTTCTTTGAGCATTTGTTCCTCCCGATCAGGATAGGCCGGGTATCCAAAAAAATCAAAATCTGTGCCCATATCCAAGGCTTCTCCATTACTGCTTTTGGCTAGGGTAAGGTCCACCGCTACACCAAAGTTGTGTAAACTACCTTTTTGTGGGTTGGCTACATACAGTGGCTTGATGCTATCTGGTTTATCCAATTCATCCCATAGGATTTGTTGAACAGATTGAGGCCTAACTCCATCATAGATTAGAAATGTAAGTGAAGGGTGGGATTTTTGTAAGGCATTGTGGGCCATTATTAACATTTCAATCACTTCTGGTTGCAAATAGCAATTTGTGAGTTCTCCATACACATCCTTACCAAAGAAGTTGTTATTAGTAGAATACCTGAGATCTACATATATCCCTGGAATTTCTTTTTGTACATTTAATAGGCCCGCTTTGATAAGGCGATGTTCTAATTCTCCTACAAAAGGAATGCTGTCTTTTTGAAAAGGGTCAGCTTTTAAGCTGTCTATGGATTCTATTTTTGGGAGGCTCATTTTTGCGCTTTGCTCACTTGTTTCATTTTTGCCTTTCCCACAAGCCATTAGGCTCAATGCTATTATTCCGCTCGTAATGGTTTTTATCATTCCTCTTTGTGCAATAGGGTGGTGCTGGCTTGAGCAGTGGGCAATACAATTACGTCTGCCAATACAACATGAGGAGGTCTTGTTACGGCAAACCTTACGACATCAGCTATATCTTCAGCTTTGAGAGGGGTAAAACCCTTGTACACATTTGCAGCTTTATTTTCATCACCTTTGAATCGTACCTTAGAGAATTCGGTATCCACCAATCCTGGATTGATTGCCATTACTTTTATTCCGTATGGATTTAGATCTAAGCGCATGCCTTTGGTAATGGCATCTACTGCATGTTTGGAACCACAGTAAACGTTGCCCTTGGGATATACTTCTTTACCTGCAGTGGAGCCTATATTGATGATCTGCCCTTGTTTTCTTTCCACCATTCCAGGGATGATCTTTTTAGAAACATAGAGCAAGCCTTTTACATTAATGTCCATCATGGCATCCCAGTCATCTTCGCTGCCATCTTGAATAAAGTCCAGTCCGTGGGCATTGCCTGCATTATTGATCAAAACGGCTATATTTTTCCATTTATCAGGCAAAGAATCAATGGCCTCATAGACGGCTTTTTTATCCCTCACATCAAAAACCAAATAATGGTAGGCAGTATCTTTTGGAAGTAAATCTTTTAATTCTTTCAATCTTTCTTCTCTTCGACCACAAGCGATGATGGCGAAGCCTTCCTCAGCCAGGTATTTGACACAAGCTTTTCCTATGCCCGAGCTTGCTCCGGTAATAAATGCAATTTTCTTTTCCATTAGGGAAGATAAAATTTTTCCCCTAAGATTAAAAATGAAAAGGCCTGCAATGCAATTGCCTTACTGAAAATTTAAATAGATGGTGATTGATTTTCTCTTGATGGATGAGATGGCTCCTGTCATTCGTTCATCCGAATATCCTTCTTGGTACAAATTCATTAAGCCATGCGAAAAGCGGATTTCCGGAGAAAATTTAAAAAATTTGAAATAAAGGTCGAATCCCATACCCATTTCCAAAGCCACATCGGTTCCTTTTAATGCAACCGGGTCTTCATTGGCTTCTTCTTGATTTTTGGTTCTAAACTGTCCGTTTAACCCTCCAATAAAAAACATTCGCGTATTGTTAAAACGTTGGGATTTGTATTTGAGCAATAGGGGAATTTCCACAAGCGTTTCTTCCGTAAGTAGAGGAACAGCATTTATTCCCACTCCATTGATAGCATCCGGATCATCCGTAAAAAGCTGTAGCTCGGTACGGTATTCATAAAACCCAACTTTAGGGGTAAACATCAGGTTAAATTGATCGTGTAATCTGGCTGTTACCAAAAAACCCAAAGCAAAGCCGGGAGAAAAACTCGGCATTATTGCTCTAACCTTATCAAGATTGGGATAATCTGGGTTGAGAAAATTGTCTGCATACTTAATTCTTAGCGAACTGTTATGTGCCGCAAGGAAAAAGCCATAAGAAAGTGGTTCATTATCACTTCCTGATGGATTAAAAATAAAACTCTTTTGCTGCGCTTTTACCAAATTGTTTTGGAAAAAGAGTAGTGCTAAAGAAACAAGAATTACTTTATACCAACGTATATTGAACTTATGCCAAATGTGAGCGTTTTGCATTGCGTTTTTTTGAAACCTACCCTTTCAAGAATATTGATAAAATCATTGCCATCAGGAAAAGCCTTTACCGATTCGGGCAAATAGGTATAGGCTGAATTATCTTTTGAGACGATTTTACCAATTTGAGGTAAAATATATTTAAAATAAAAGGAATAAGCTTGTTTCATCGGGAATTTTTTTGGTGAAGAAAATTCCAAAATCACTGTTTTTCCCCCTGGTTTTAATACTCGGTACATATCTGCCAATCCTTTTTCAAGGTTTTCGAAGTTTCTAACCCCAAATGAAACGATGACAGCGTCAAACTTATTTTCCTCAAACAGTAACTTTTCTGAATCTCCCATTTGTAATTCAATAAGGTGATCCAGTTTTTTTTGCTTCATTTTTTTGCGTCCTTCATTGAGCATTCCTTCAGAGATATCTACACCGATAATCTTTTCAGGCTTTAATGCCAAGGCTTCTATTGCGAAGTCACCGGTACCGGTGGCAATATCTAAAATTAACTTTGGCTTATCTTCCTGCAACATTTTTATGGCTTTCTTTCGCCAGATAATGTCTATGCCCAGGCTAAGAACATGGTTTAGCAAATCGTAATTTTTGCTAATGTTATTGAACATGTTGGCAACTTGTTGCTTCTTGCCTTCTTTTTGATTTTTGTATGGAACTACTGACATGGCTTCTTATTTCAATACAATATTACTAAGTAAACTTGAGCAATGGAAAATTGTTAATGAATTAATGGTTTGGAGACCTTTCAGGAATTTACTTACCTTTGCAAGAAAAAAGAGCCATGTTGAAGAATGCACGCTTTTTAATGAGTAATTCAGACCATACAAAGTGCCCGGCACCCAACAAGCCGGAGTTTGCTTTTATTGGTAGATCTAATGTTGGAAAAAGCTCGCTTATTAACATGCTTACCAATCACAAGCACTTGGCCAAAACCTCGGGAAAACCGGGTAAAACCCAGTTAATCAATCATTTTGAAATTGATTCTCGCTGGTTCATGGTCGATCTTCCGGGATATGGGTTTGCCAAAGCGAATAAAAAACTGAAGGCCGAGTGGAACAAGATGATTCGCAATTACCTTACCGAAAGGGAAAACTTGGTATCTGTATTTGTTTTGATCGACAGCCGACTCAACCCGCAACCTATAGACATAGAATTTATTACTTGGTGTGGTCAGTTGGAATTGCCGGTTACATTGATTTTTACCAAAGCGGACAAACAATCCCAATCGAAAACAGCAGACAATGTGCACCGTTTTCTTGATGAGATGGAAAAAATGTTTGTAGAAGCACCGGAGTTTTTCGTCACCTCTGCCATGACAAGCGTAGGCAGAGAAGAGTTAACCCAATTTATAGAAGAAAACGTTTCGGAATATTATGAGGAGGGGTGAACACCCCGATCTTTCTCGAGATAATCATATATTTGCAGCCAATAAAAAAATAACTATCATGGAATTTAAAGACATTGCCACTGTTTCTGGAAAACCAGGTTTATATAAAGTATTGAAGCCCAGTAGAAGTGGGGTTATCCTTGAATCTTTGGATGATAAAAAGGGTAAATTAGTAGTAGGCGCCGCACAGCGAGTTTCTTTATTGAGTGAAATATCCATTTATACCCTTACAGAGGAAGGCGCTTCTCCATTACAGGATATTATGGTAAAAATTGAAAAAGAATTTCAAGGTGATACTGGTCTAGAAGGAGCTGACAAAGAAGAATACCAGGCATTTATGAAACATATTCTGCCTGAATTTGATGAAGATCGGGTTTATGCTTCTGATGTTAAGAAATTAATTAATTGGTACCATATTATTCGAGCCCAATGTCCGGAGGTTTTGGAAGAAGAAACAGGGGAGGAAGGCAACAAAACTGAGGAAGAAGAAAAATAATATGCATGAATTCATCCATTGATAATTCAAGCCTTATCAAGACAGTTGCAGTAGATTTAAAAGATTTACTGCAACTGCCTATAATTCCGGAAGAAATTGACAGGGAAGGCTTGGCAAGAGTCATTGAGCCGGTGGTTGCTCACCTACTCAATCAAGAATTTGAAAGATTTCTCCAGCTATGTTATCGCTTTGACCTTGGTGAAGGGAAAGTGCAGGAAATATTAAATACCTGCCCTCCGGAAGAAATATCATTTCAAATGTCACTTGCAATTATTGATCGCCAAATGTTAAAGGTGCACTTTCGCAGGAAATACAGTGAGCAGTAGTTGGCCTTTATTATCCTTCAGACTTCTTTTTATAGATCAGTTATTCAAAACCTCCTCTAATTTTTTTACCATGTTGGTAGACCCGATGTAAAAAGGGGTCCGTTGGTGTAAACTTTCCGGTTGAATATCTAAAATTCTATTTTTACCATCAGAGGCCATCCCACCTACTTGTTCAGCAATGAATGCCAATGCATTTGCTTCATAAATCAACCTTATCTTACCTTTTTTGGCTTGATTGGTCGCAGGGTAGAGATAAATTCCGCCTTTAAGTAAATTTCTATGAAAATCAGCCACCAAGCTTCCGATATACCTTGCCGAAGCTCCCTGACGTTTGCAACTTTCTAAATAAGAAAGAATATTTGGGTTAATCATCGGAGTAAGTCCTTCATTCATGGTGAAAATATTACCATCTTCAGGCATTTTCATGTCAGGATGTGAAAGAAAAAACTCACCTAAGGAACGTTCATAAGTAAATCCATTGGCACCGTTTCCCGTGGAATATACCAGCATGGTGGAAGAACCATACAGCACATAGCCTGCCGCAACTTGCTCTCGACCTTTTTGCAATACATCCACTTCTTGTATAGGAGATCCTGAAGGAGTAACCCGCCTGTAAATAGAAAAAACAGTACCAATAGAAACGTTTACATCTATGTTAGAAGAGCCGTCCAAGGGGTCTATGGCGACTACGTATTTGCCTTTGCTATTTTGCAAATCAATCACCAAATCCTCTTCCTCAGAGACTATGGCACAAACTTCACCTCCTTTGGTAAGGGCTCTGGTGAAACGAACATCAGCTATTACATCCAGTTTTTGCTGTTCTTCGCCCTGAACGTTGATCTGTCCGAAAGCTCCGGTTACATCCGACAAACCGGCTCTGCTTATTTCTCTGGAAACTATTTTTGCTGCCAAGGCAATGTCTCTCAATAATTGGGACAATTCTCCCGAGGCGAATGGAAAATCCTCTTGTTTGCTTTTGATAAATCTATCCAAAGTAACCCCAACATTATATGCCAGGTTCTGGGTATCTTGTTTGTAAGGCTGTGTCTTCATACCTTTGAAGTTAATAGATTATCGTTAAAAAATTACTTTTTCCTTTCTATTTTCATGATACAACCTTTGGTTTATAAATTTGGTGGTGCGTCCATAAAAGACGCCAAAGCAATTCAACGAATTGCACAATTACTCAAAAGTCGATGGGTAAACAATTTGGTTATAGTTGTTTCTGCAGCCGGTAAAACGACTGATCGACTAGAAGAGTTAATAAGCCTATCCTTTGATAATAAGGAATTTAATGGGCCATTGATGGACTTAATGGAGTATCATTTGGACCTATGCAAGGGTTTGTTTGAGGAGGGCCATCCCATCTATTCAAGGGTAGAAAATCATTTTGCTCAATTACACCGAGCCTTAGAGAATCATGCCATAAAAGAAAATCAATCATTTTTTTATGACCAGATCATTGGCTATGGGGAATTGATTTCCACTAGGATAATTCAAGAATACCTATGCCTGGTTGGCTGTTCATGTCTGTGGCAGGATGCACGAGAGTTGATTAGTACTGATTCCCATACCAAAATGGCTAAGGTTGATTGGGCGCTAACCATGCAGCACTGTAGAAAAGCACTTATTCCAAAGCTCGAAACTTTTCCTGTGGTCACCCAAGGTTTTATTGGAAAGGATCTTCAAGGAAACACCACTACCCTTGGCAGAGAAGGTTCAGATTTTACTGCCGCCATTTTAGGGGTTAGCCTTGGTGCTTCTTCAGTTACCATTTGGAAAGATGTAGCGGGTATCTTGAATGGTGACCCTGACCTCTTTCCTGATGCGGTCAAATTTGAATACCTTGATTTTGAAGAAGCGGCCGAGATGACTTATTATGGAGCCAGTGTGATTCATCCAAAGACCATAAAACCTTTAAGTAAGCATGGAATTTCACTTTATGTGCAATCATTTTTAGACCCTGACAAGCCGGGTACAGTCATAGGTCCTTTTGGGCAAGCCCCAAGAATTCCAATTACTATAATTAAAAATAATTTGAGCCTTATTGAACTTAGAATAAGGGACCTATCCATGTTGGGGGGGTTTCATTTTGATTATATTTATGATGTGGCAGATGATATCAATGCAGAAATTCAATTGATTCAAAGTGCTGCTGCCCATATAAATATCGTCATCAATGCAATTTCACTGACTGATGAACAAATTACCAAAGCCTTCAGGGATATTTTTCACGTAAGAATAAATAGAGGTCTTAAACTGATTACTGTTAAGAACCCAACTGTTGCTGAGCTGGATCATTACCGAAGGTTGGAGGCCGATTTAATTCTCGAACAAAGGAGCCTCGATTTGGTGCAGTGGTTGTTTGAAAGTTAATGTTCCATAAAGCGCTATGGCGAAGGGATAGAAAGAAATGCCGGATTAATTACTTTTTAGTTAATTCGGGATGATTTTTTTCAAGTGCTTCTATGAAACCTTCCAAAGAGCTGTCGAGGATTTCATAAACCTTCTGAAATCCGTCTACACCTCCGTAATAGGGATCCGGGACTTCACTAAAGGCTGCATTTTTTTGGAATGATCGCATCAAAAACAGATTTTTAGCTGATGTTTTGTGCTGGTCTGCCGCTTTTTTAATGTTCGAAAGATTGGAATCATCCATCGCAATGAGGTAATCAAAATCCCTGAAATCTGTCCGATTAAGCTGTCTTCCACGGTGACATATTTTGATGCCGTTTTTTGAAGCTGAGGCCATGGTCCTCTCATCAGGCAATTCTCCTATGTGATAATCTGAGGTTCCACAGCTATCACAACTAAGAAAATTCTCATAACCTTTTTCTTTGATTTTATGATTGAAAAGCGCTTCGGCCAAGGGTGAGCGGCAAATGTTACCTAAGCATATAAACAATACTTTTATCATAAAACAATCAGTTTCTGCGATTTGTCTGCTTTCAGCAGGGTTTAATAGGAAATGGTTAGATTATTAAAAGGTTAAATTACGGAAATCAATGCATTATACATATGAATTTCATAAAATTTTACCTACATTTGCACAATGAATCCTAAACAGGAATTATTCCTATCTAAAAATGAATGTTGATAGACTAAAAGAGAAGATTACTTCAAAGGGCATGAAATTTACACACCAGCGATTGGTGATTTATCGCTCTTTATGTAATTCTCAAGATCATCCTACTGCTGAGATGGTTTACAATCAGATTACTGAAGAGAATCCAAGTATCTCAATGGGTACTGTTTACAAGACTTTAGAAAGCTTTGTAAACGCCGGTATTCTGCAAAAGTTTAGAGACGATCAGGGTCTGATGCGTTTTGATCCGGTGATGGAGACGCACAGCCATCTGTATTGTAATGACAGCAGTGACATTCGTGATTATAAAAATCCTGATTTGGAAGAGTTGCTACATGCTTTTTTTAAAGAGAACCAAATTGATGGTTTTGAAGTTGAAGAAGTATCGTTGGTAATTAAGGGAAAAACAAAATAAATTTCTTTTAATATCATTAAATTATCTATAAACAATTAAATTTTATTTTATGTCATTAGTTGGAAAAAAAGCACCTTTATTTAGCGTACCTGCTGTAATTGATGGAGAAGAAATAGTTGAAGATTTCTCTTTAGAGCAATTCATCGGTAAAAAAGATGTTATTTTCTTTTTCTACCCAAAAGATTTCACATTTGTATGTCCTACTGAAATTCTTGCATTCCAAGAGAAATTGGAAGAATTTGAGAAAAGAGGAGTAGCGGTTATTGGCGCTTCTTGTGATACAGAAGAGTCTCACCTTGCTTGGTTAAACACACCAAAAGCAGAAGGTGGAATCCAAGGGGTAACTTATCCAATCATTGCAGATCCAGTAAAAACTGTAGCTCATAACTTTGGTGTGCTTGCAGGAGATTGGAACTACAATGAAGAAGGAGAGCTTACTTACCAAGGACTTCCTGTAGCGTATAGAGCTACTTTCCTTATTGACAAAGAAGGAACAGTTAGACATGAAACGGTAAACGACCTTCCATTGGGAAGAAATATCGACGAAATGTTGCGTCTAATTGATGCTTTAAGACATGTGGAGAAATATGGTGAAGTTTGTCCTGCAAACTGGGAAGAAGGTAAAGAGGCAATGAGCGCAACCAGAGAAGGTGTGGCTTCTTATTTGTCAAAAAACTAAACAACGTCCCCATTATTTGATTGAAGCCCAGCCAATTGGCTGGGCTTTTTTATTTCTTTACCGAATTAAATTTTTTTCTTTTTTCGTTGTATATGGTGTACAATTCACGTGTGAAGCTGTCCAGTTCCAAAGACACTGATTTTATATGGTCTACATATTCACGCAACTCTGCTTTTTTTATCACCTTTTCGGTATGAATCAATTGCGTCAATCCCAAAAGACTGGTAACCGGTTTTCTCAATACGTGGGAGATATCAAATGATATTTGCTCAATTGCTTTTTCAAGCTCCACACGGTTGTTAATGTCTTGAAAGCATCCGTATAATAAAACACTTCCATCTTTTGTTTTCTTGGCCTGAGCGGTTACAAAATGCCACCTATATCCTTTCTTGGACTTGAACCTGTATTCTGTATACAGCGGTTTCAATTTATTGAAAGAATTTAATAAATTTTTTTTAAAGTTTTCCTTGTCTTCAGGGTGAACCAATTCAAAACCTAGCTCCGGAGAGCTTTGCCATTTATCATAGCTTATCCTTAATTGTAAATTTTTTAAGCCTCGGTTTAAAAACTCAAAGCTTAGCTTACCCTGAGCGTCTTTTTTCAATAAAAAAATCCCGATTGGCACATTGTCTGTTAACCTTTTTAACTCTTCAGCATTGGATTCAATCTTATTCCTTTGTTCCAAAATTAGTTTCCTATGATTGAGGTGATCCATTGCTTTTTTAGCCAAGGCCAATAATGCTTTCCTATGATTGGATGAAATTTCTCTGGGTTTTTGGTCAAAAATGCAGAGAGTACCCAATACATTTCCCTTTGGTGTGGCCAAGGGAGCACCGGCGTAAAAACGAATTTTGGGATTTCCTTTAACAAATGGATTGTCTTCAAACCTGATGTCCTTGGTTAGATCATTTACAACCATTACCTCATTGGGGTTATTGAGGGCATATTGACAGAAAGAATCTTTCCTACTTGTTTTGTTGAAATTTAACCCGGAGTTTACTTTTAACCATTGCTCATTCTTGTCTATTATTGTTATAAAGGAAAATGGAACATCACAGATTAATTTTGCAATATTAGCCAACTCGTCCAGTTCTTTTTCAGGAGCTGTATCTACAACTTGATAAGAATCCAGTTCTTTTAATCTGTTTTTTTCATTTACCATAAGGGCAAAATATTTTATAGGTTATTAAGGGTACACCGGGTAATTAATTTTTAAATATGCTTCTATATTAATATATTCTATTTCTAATTATTTTTTGATTTAAGTTAAAAATATAGGTTTCATTATTCGTATGATTATACTAATTTTTTACTATGATATTCTTATGTGATTTCCTACATGAAATACTGTAAATAAGCTAGTTATAAGTCAATAAACTAATATATTAAAACAAAGTGTTGATTACAATTATTTATAATATAAATATTGATAATTAATTCTATAAATTTCAATATCCTCGTTTATCATTTTTACCTGAGGTGTTACTAATAATTGATTCCGCATAATTCAAAATAACTTACTTCTTTCTCGAGCATAATTTTTCTATTGGACATTTAGTCAGGTAAAATGGAGCATATTTTTGATTTTTTTAAACTTTCTTATTCAAAAGGATAGCTATTTGTTCTACTACTTAGATAATTATTAATTGATATAATTTAATTTTTTAGCACTAAAATTTTGATTTTTATAACAGTTATCTTAATATATATTTTTGTGACAGTTTAGCAAGTCGTATCAGAAAGGCAACCCAGCTTTTAGCTAAAAGTAACTTTGCAAATAAAATGCATCTTGATTTAATGTACCTTTGAAAAAATCGAATCATGAATCAATGGCATCTAAATCAGTAGAACATTCTTGTTGTGAAAGTGAAAGTTGTTGTGAAGCAGAAACCAAACCAAAAACTTCAAAAGAGAATTTATGGCAATCCCCATGGATTCCTATTGTACTTTCCTTTGTAATATTATTTACCGCCATTTTGGCTGAAGAGCAAATGCCCTTTAATGTTCTAGGTGTCAATGGATGGTTGTTTGTTTACCTTTTTGCTTATTCATTTGTAGGTTTTCCGGTGTTGAAAACCGCTTGGAAACTTATTCGGAAAGGAGAGGTATTTACCGAATTCTTTTTGATGGGGATTGCAACCATTGGCGCTTTTGCTATAGGAGAATATCCTGAAGGGGTGGCTGTAATGCTTTTTTATACCATTGGTGAGCTACTTCAACACAGTGCGGTAAGCAAAGCAAAAAACAATATCCAGGCACTTTTGGACATCAGGCCTGATCAAGCTCGGGTGATCAAAGCGGGAAATTCAAGCTTGGTTGAACCTGAACTTGTGAAGACCGGAGAAATTATAGAAGTCCGAGCCGGAGAAAAGGTACCTTTGGATGCCCAATTGTTGAGTAATGGGGGGACTTTCAATACTGCTGCCCTAACAGGAGAAAGTTTGCCTGCAGAAATCAAAGAAGGAGAAGAGGTTTTGGCTGGTATGGTCAACCTTCAGGATTTAATAAGTTTGCGTGTATTGAGACCTTTTGAAGAAAGTTCTCTTCAAAAAATTATATTTACAGTACAAGAGGCTACATCAAAAAAAGCAAAAACGGAGCAATTTATTCGCAAATTTGCTAAAGTCTACACCCCTATTGTTACCTATTTGGCCCTGGCCTTGGTCATTATTCCGTATTTTATAGTAGAAGATTATTTATTCAGAGACTGGCTCTATCGGGCATTGGTATTCTTGGTTATTTCCTGTCCCTGTGCCTTGGTAATTTCTATTCCTTTAGGTTATTTTGGAGGGATAGGTGCGGCTTCCAGAAAAGGGATTTTATTCAAAGGATCAAATTTTTTGGACAGTATTACTACCATCAACACCGTCTTGTTTGACAAAACAGGCACTTTGACAAGCGGCATTTTCTCCGTTGAAAAAGTGGAAAGTCTTTCCAATGCTTCTGCCGATTGGACAGAGTTGGCAGCTTCTGTGGAAGCCAATACCAACCATCCAATTGGGCAAGCTATCGTCCGGCATATTAAATCAAAACTAAGCCCGGTTGATTCACTAAAAGAATTTCCCGGTAAAGGATTGGAAGGGCAAGTAAATAGTAGGAGGGTGCTTGTTGGCAACAGCTTGCTTATGGAAGATTATGGAATACTGCTTCCATCGCTTGTAACAGACCCAAATAAAACGGCAATATACTGTGCAATTGACGGGGTTCTTTGCGGGTATTTTGTATTAGCGGATGAATTAAAACCGGATGCCAAAGAGGCCTTTACCTCACTTAGAAGGCTTGGTATTCAACAACTTTTGATTTTATCCGGAGATAAAAGGGAGGTAGTAGATGCATTAGGGAAAGAACTCAAAGCTGATGAAGCCCATGGAGGAATGCTACCAGAAGAAAAATATGCAAAAATTGAAGCCCTTAAAAAGGATCCCAAAAATGTTGTTGCATTTGTTGGAGACGGTATCAATGACGCCCCTTCTATTGCTTTGGCGGATGTAGGCATAGGTATGGGAGGTATGGGTAGCGATTTGGCCATTGAGTCTGCGGATATTGTAATTCAAACAGATCAGCCCTCTAAGGTAGCCATGGCTTTTAAAATTGGAAAAGCTACCAAAACCATCGTATGGCAAAATATTGCTCTGGCCTTTATAGTAAAGTTTCTGGTGTTGAGTCTAGGAGCTGCGGGTCTAGCAGGTATGTGGGAGGCTGTTTTTGCTGATGTAGGCGTGGCCCTCTTGGCCATTTTGAATGCCATTAGAATTAATTATTTATTCAAATAAATTCAAACATGCTATTTACTGCTACCACAAGACCGGAGGAAATATGGGCTATTGTAATTAAGGAGCTTCAATTGGCCACAAAGATAGTTCAACACCCTTTCCGCTTCGTAAATTTCTGTACCTCAGCTGGCAATCAGCCTGATAGTAGGTATGTAGTGCTCCGCGAGGTGACTGAGGAGTTGCAAATGTTATTTTATACAGATAGTAGAAGTAAAAAAATAGCTCAAATAAGGGAAAACCCCCATGTTTCATTGTTGTTTTACCATCCCTCTGCGCGTTGTCAGGTAAAAATTAAAGGGATTGCCACTATGCTAACTCAAAAGGAAGCCACTAAAAATTACTGGGAAAACATTCCTCCGGAAGCCCAAAAAGCCTATCAGTCAAATAGGCCACCTAAAACTCAAGTAGACAGAGCAGAAAAAGGAATGATGGTGGATGTTGAGTACCAAAATAAATTTTTTTCAGTAATTAAGGTTATTCCTAAAGAGGTAGAATGCCTTCAACTGGATAGCAAGGGTCACTTAAGGCTTGCATTTGTGTTGGAAAATGAAAAATGGCAATCAAGCTGGCTGGTACCTTAGGGCCTGTTTCAATTTAAATGTCCGTTGGGCAAAAGGAATAAAAGTGCTATCTTCAATGGTTTAAAGCCAGCAAAAACATTTTAAAAAACTATTTTCCATGCATAACAGTAACAGAAGAGACTTTATCAAAAAGACCGGATTGGCGACAGCCATTTTGGGTTTAGGCCTTGGAGGGCAGGCCATTTCTATGGCTCCTCGCAAGGAATTATTTAAAATTTCATTGGCCCAATGGTCTGTCAACAGATTGCTATTCAATAAAAAGATGGACAATTTGGATTTTGCCGTACTTGCCAAAAAGCACGGGATTTCAGCAGTAGAATATGTGAACCAGTTTTTTATGGACAAAGCCAAGGATACGGCTTACTTGAAAGAAATGAAAACCCGGGCAGAAGGAGAGGGTGTTACTTCAGTTTTGATCATGTGCGACAATGAAGGAAAATTGGGTGCCAGAGATCAGGCAGAGCGTATGCAGACGGTGGAGAACCACAAAAAATGGGTAGAAGCAGCTAAGTTTCTTGGTTGTCACTCTATCCGAGTAAATGGATATTCTTTTACTAGATACAGTGCAGATAAAAAGGACTTTGCCGAATCACAGAAACTTGTAGCTGATGGCTTGCGAAGCCTTTGTGAGTTTGCAGATACCATGGATATTAATGTAATGATTGAAAATCATGGTGGGTTTTCCAGTGATGCCAAGTGGCTTTCCGGCGTAATGAAAGCAGCCGACCATCCAAGAGCCGGCACACTTCCGGATTTTGGCAATTTCTTGATGTATAGAAATGAAGGAGAAAAAACCCTTAGCTATGATTCTTATAAAGGAGTGAAACAGTTGATGCCTTATGCCAAAGGAGTAAGTGTAAAACCTACGGTTTGGGATGGAAAAGGCAATCAGTCTCAGTTGGATTATGAAAAAATGCTTTCAATTGTTCTCAAGGCAGGTTACCATGGGTATTGTGGGATTGAACATGGAGAGCAAGGACGTATATGGGAAAGCATAGTAGAAGTTCGTGAAGAGCTGGAGGCTGCTGAGAAAGCACTTAGAAGTTCTTTTTCTGTCTAATCTAAATTGTAAATAGGTCTTCTATTACCGGGTAAAACCGACTTAAAAATCAGTCCCTTTGTGGCTATTTTATTCGGAAATTTTAATCCAGGCAGATTTTTCCCTCACACAGTGAACATTGTTATATATTCCCCTGATTTATGGATTCAGGGGAATTTTTTTGCCTTAGCTTTTCAAATCTAGTCTGTATGGCTTTTTAGGTAGATTAAATTTTGATAATCTAATATACCGATCATTTAAAATTTTTCTTTATGGAAAAATTCCGAATATATATTTGGTTAATTTATTATATTAGCCTATTCAGTATTGCTTGTTTTCTGAATTTTTTATCATTGTTTTGGATTAAGACAGATAAATTGCACATCATGATATATAGGATTATAACGTGTTTTCTATTTACAGGAATTACAATTTCTTGTGCTGAAAAAGAAACCCCTTTGCCAAATATTGTCTTGATAATGGGTGATGACATAGGATATTCAGATATAGGGGCCTATGGGGGAGAAATTCAAACCCCAAATATAGATCGGCTTGCAGAGGGAGGTTTAAGGTTTACCACTTTCTATAACATGGCCAAATGCAATCCCACCCGATCAACCATGCTTACAGGTTTGTATACCGGGGGAGAGGGAGCAGTTCATATTGCCAACCTTACCAAAGAAGCAGGCTATCATAATATAATGAGTGGAAAAGAGCATTTCGACGCTTGGGTGCCGGAGTATTGTAAAGCTGAAAATGTTTTTGATCATTCCTTTTATTTCTGGGCCACCACAGAGTACTTTCTACCTCCATCCGGAGAGTTTGAAAAACCATTTTACCTGGAAGGAAAAGAAATAAAAGCGGAGGAAATAGAACATGAACAAAGTCCTATGTACAAAACGGACTTTATTACCGATTATGCTTTGAATTGGCTAGATGAAGCCTTTGAAAAAGAGGACCCTTTCTTTCTTTATCTGCCTTACCATGCTGCCCACTACCCCCTTCAGGCCCGACCTGAAGATATTGACAAATACCGAGGAAAATACCTTAAGGGTTGGGATGTACTTAGAAAAGAACGTTTTGAAAACATGCAAAAAATAGGTGTGCTCCCCAATGGTGCTAAACTCAGTCCTCCTGAAAACAACTTGAACAAGTCTCGGGGACCCTTGTTACCGGATTATACCGATTATTATGCCTGGGACAGTTTGTCTGCTGAAAAAAAAGATTCCCTTGACCTAGAAATGTCTGTTTTTGCTGCAATAATTGATAGGATGGATCAGAACATAGGAAGGATACTGAAGAAACTGGAGGACAATGGTAAATTGGAAAATACCATCATCATGTACCTCAATGACAATGGTTCATGCCCCTTCTATACCAATAAGGTAAAAGATGTAGCACCCGGTCCAGCAGATTCCTATTGGAGTTTGCGCACCAATTGGGCAATGTTGGGCAATACACCTTTTAGGCAACACAAGCAGTCAGGTCTAGAGGGTGGAAGCCATACTTCTTTTATCGTCCATTGGCCAAGAAAAATAGCTCCCAATACCATTACCGATCAAGTAGGGCATGTGGTTGACATTGCCCCTACCTTTTTGGACTTGTTAAATATCCAATATCCGGATTCAATTCAGGGGCATCCAACCCTTCCTTTGCATGGAAGTTCCTTATTGCCTGTATTTATGGGTCAGCAACGGCAGGAACCTGAATACTTTGTTTCCGGAATAAATAAGTTCAGAATGTTTAGAAGTGGCGACTATAAAATTGTTAGGATGAATGGGGGACCATGGGAACTGTATAACATGACCAAAGATCCATCTGAGCTTGTGAATTTAGCGGATACCATGCCTGAAAAAGTCAAAGAATTGGCCATGCATTATGAATCCACCCCTGCCATAATTTCAAATAATATTCCTTGATTTATACAAGGCATAAAACAAAATCAAGCGGATTGCCTTATATCGCAATCCGCCTGATTATTTCACAATAATAGATATCAATAGGGTTAATTCCTGGAATTTAATAATCACTCCATCAAATAAACCACCATGCTCCTAGGTCCGTGGGCGCCTATGATAAGTGATTGTTCAATATCCGCAGTCTTGGATGGGCCTGCTACAAACACGCCATATCCCGGATCAGCTACATTGATCTTTTGGTAAACCTCATGCATATTTCCCAAGAGATTTTCCACTTTAAGCAAAACGATCAGATGTTGGGCAATAAATGGCAAAGCTCTGTGAATGATTTTTTCCTCGGGAAGCCATATGGCAGCATTTTCTACCACACCCCAATCTCCTTCCAATATGGCTACTTCAATGTCCTCCAATTCATGGGGATCTTTAACTTTTCCTATTTCAAAATTTCCTGAAATTCCATCTACCAATGACAAAACCTGTTGGTCGGAGGTAAATTTTTCATTCAGGTATTGCTGTATTTGGTCTATTCCTTCACCTGATTTGGCCAATCCACCATTCAATTTTATACTGGCCTGAAATTGTTCGATCAGGTTGTTTTCATAGGGAAACTTAGGGTGCTCCGGCAATGGAAGCTTACCAGGTTTGTTCTTTTTTATAGCCGCTATTATGGCTTCTTTGCTACTGTTCATTGCTTCCTGTTTTTTCGGTACCAGTCCTTGAAACTTTCTTTGGGCACTTCCGGTAATTCTCGGTGTTTGCCCCATGCATTGAAGCTATTGTAAATAAATCCTCTGGGACTTATGGTCAGGGATTTTCTGGCCATTTTACCCATCATGTCAAATAGTTTTGGCTTTGACATTACATTTCCTCCAAAACGCATGGCCCATTTTTTGGAAGGTTGGGATGGCCCTTCCTTGGTGATTACCTGTCGCCATTTGTACAGTTGCTCGTGAATATTTATTTTTACCGGACAAACATCTGTACAAGAGCCACAAAGGGTGGAGGCAAATGGCAAAGTGCTGTGCTTTTTCAAGTCCATACCCGGAGAGAGAATGGACCCAATAGGCCCCGGAACCGTGGAGCCATAGCTAAAGCCACTACTTCTACGGTAAATAGGGCAAGTATTCATACAGGCCCCACAACGAATACATTTAAGGGAATTTCTGAAATCCTCTCTACCCAATTGGTCGGTTCTACCATTGTCCACCAAGATTAGGTACATTTTTTTACCTTCCCTAGGGCGGTGAAAGTGGGAAGTATAATTTGTGATGCTTTGTCCAGTGGCACTTCTTGCCAGAAGCCGGAGAAATACACCGAGGTCTGCGGCTCTGGGGATGAGTTTTTCTATACCCATGCAAGCGATGTGCAAATCTGCCAGATGTGTTCCCATATCCGCGTTGCCTTCATTGGTACAAACCACAAACCCGCCGGTTTCAGCGATTCCAAAGTTCACTCCTGTAATGGCTGCCTTGGCTTGAATAAATTTTTGCCTTAAATGTTGTCTAGCTGCTTCAGTGAGGTAAGCCGGATCATCTGCACCGGCTTCTGTTCCCAGGTGTTCGTGAAAAATGTCACCAATCTCTTTCTTCTTTAGGTGAATGGCAGGCATCACTATGTGACTTGGAACCTGTTTGTTAAATTGTATGATTCTTTCTCCAAGATCCGTATCCACTACATCATATCCTTTGTCTTCTAGGAAATGATTGAGGCCGCATTCTTCGGTGAGAATGGATTTACTTTTTACTAAGTTCTTGACCTGATTTTCCTCCAGAATACGCAATACATGCTGATTGTGTTCATCAGCGTCTTTAGCCCATAGTACTTCAATGCCGTTTTCAGAAGCATTTTTTTCAAACTGTAACAATAAATTATCTAAGTTTGAAAGCACATAATCCTTAATTTGAGAAGCATTATTTCTTAAATTTTCCCATTCTGGAATTTTCTGGGCAGCTACATCTCTTTTGCTACGTACGTGCCATAATGTATCATCGTGCCAATGACTGCGTTCCCCGTCCTTTAGAAACGCTTCTGCTGCAGCTGCATGGGTTGGTGTCGTCTTCATTTTACTTCTGGTTTTGGGTTTTTGGTACTTGGCCATTGAGGATTTCGGCAATGTGCATGACCTTTACTGGACTATTTTCCCGCCGAAGGATTCCCTCCAAGTGCATCAAGCAGGACATATCCGCTCCCGTAATTACCTGAACGCCCTGTTCCTCATGGTCTTTGATTCGGTCTTTTCCCATACTTACTGAGACCGCCTCTTCAAAAACAGCAAACGTTCCTCCAAAACCGCAACATTCATCTTTCCTGGTAAGGTTTACCAGTTCAATGCCATTTACCATTTCTAGCAATTGTTTGGGTTTATTAAATTCAACCCCCATTATTTCTGAAGGCTTGGCAAGATTTAGGCCTCTAAGCCCATGACAACTTGCATGAATGCCTACCTTATATGGAAAATTTGCTTTGAGGTTTTTTATTTTTAATACATCGGTAAGAAATTCACAAAGTTCATAGACTTTTGGCTCATTGTCTTTGCCCGAATAAATATGGTCTTTGGTATGTAGGGTACAACTGCCGGATGGACAGACCACATAATCAAATCCACTAAAGTTCTTTCGAAATAAATCGGCTGCACCCTCTCCATAATCCTGATAGCCTGAATTGGCCATAGGCTGACCACAACAAGTTTGTTTTAGGGGATAATCCACATCTACTCCTGCGCTTTCTAAGAGCTCAAGGCTGGCAATGGCTACCTGAGGGTAAAATTGATCTACATAACATGGTATAAATAATCCAACTTTCATCAGTGCGGTTATTCTTGGATAATTAACAAAATACATGAGGCCTTTGTTGGCTCCATTTTATAAATATAAGCATCAAAAGTTTTAGTCCCATTCCTAAAACTTAAAATATGGTAAGGGCCCATAATAATTAAATCATGCCATTGCTAAATTTTGTCCAACAAAGGCAAGTCATTGGTGATCCGAAACCCCATCCAAACTTACATCAAACAATAAACTTAGCAAGGATTCTCCCCACCTCCATCCTGCACTGTGCTGATAAGGATTAATTGATTCAGAAGACAATTTATTCTCAGAAAAAATAATCTTTATTTGATTATAAACTAATAATTTCGAAGACACTTGTAACTACTAAATTAATTATATAAATTGAATCCTGACTTTTTCATTAACAGTGAGTTTTGAGCATTCTGCCGCAAAGATGTATCTAAATCGAGCTATGATTTTAAGTGGTTTGATGGTATTGGGAAAGTTAGGTTAATTATTTTCTTGTACTCCTATCATAAATCAACAATATGAATAAACCCAATCCTATTGTATTATCGATTGAAATATTTATTTTTTTTTCAATGCTTGCTTGTTCCAAGCCTCCTTCCGAAGAAGAAATAGTAAATGTTTCTATAGCACCTGATGATTATCCTACCTTGTCTTTTCAAGATTTTACCGTACAGGGTATGACTGCCCTTGAAACAAGGGAGGACAACCTTATGAGCATGGACCTGCGAATAAAATTTTCAGACAATCTTATAGCTGTAATGGATGAAACCAAAAGTGATAAACTTCACCTATTTGATGGTAAAGGAAATTATCTGAGGGCAATAGCCCAGGTAGGGGAAGGGCCTGGGACTATCCAATCTCTGAGGGACTTTGAATTTGGGGAAGCAGAGGAGGTGATGGTGCTTTCTCCTTTTAAAGATAAAGCCAAAGTATATAAAGTATCTAAGGATGGAGACTTAAGTGAATTATTTGAATTGGATTATGGTGCCAATTCTTTCGCTAGGTTAAAAGAGGGAAGTTTTCTATTTCAGGGAAGTTATAACCTGCCATTTGTCAGTCATCGGGTAATTCAAACAGATGCTGAAGGAAATATTCAGCACCGCTTTTTGAAAAACGACTATGAAAACAAAATGCTACCTATGACAGAACGAAATTTTTTCCCATCTGATCAGGGGGTGTTAATGCTTGAAATATTCAATCCAAATTTATACTTGCACCAAGGAGATAGCCTTAAGCAAGTACTGAATGCCGACTTTGGCACTTATAATTTACCGTCCAATTTTTGGGAGGTGGACCTTATGGATAGCTTTGGAAAGATCAATGAAGATGGTTTTGCAACTTTTAAGGCTGCTTTTCAGCAAGGAAGTTTAATGGTTATAGATATTGTGGTGCAAAAAGGT
Source organism: Cyclobacterium sp. 1_MG-2023 (assembly GCF_030546805.1). Lineage (GTDB taxonomy): Bacteria > Bacteroidota > Bacteroidia > Cytophagales > Cyclobacteriaceae > Cyclobacterium. Next base: position 286,941 of record NZ_JAUOPC010000006.1, read on the forward strand.
AGGACCGTATCCAAATACATTTTGTTTAAAAAAGGAAAAGAGATTTACAAACTAAAAGCAGACAGAGACGATGATATGCTTTTCTATTATCCCATTGGCATCAATAGTGACGAACAAGTACTTTTTCTAACCTACCGGTCCATATTAGCAAAGCATGCCCAAAAATTTCCGGATACATTCTCTGTAGATGGTTTGCCCGAAGAAGATTTTGATTACCCTGTATTATTGAAAGTAAAATTAAATGAAGATCTATGAAAAGGACTTTGTGCATTGCCATTGGCGTACTACTTTTTAGTGCTTCCTGTAGTGAGTCGGTCAAGAAGGAAGTTGTGACAACACCGGTGGAGCTGAAAATAGAACCGGAAGCAATCCAAACGGCTTATGATTTAAATAAATTTGAACTTATACCTTTGGAATTCAATGATTTGTCCTTAGTTGGGGCCATTGACAAGTTGATAGTGGAAAAGGATAAAATCTATATACTTGATAAAGAGATCGCAAAAAGTGTATTATGCTTCTCTATTACCGGAAAATTCCTATTCAAGATTAACAGTATAGGAGATGGAGAAGGTAAATTCTCCAAACCATTTGACTTGGTTCTATTTAATGAATCGCTGCAGATTTTGGATAAAATCCAAAAGAAAATCCTTGTATTTGATTTGGAAGGCAATTATAAGCACGAAAAACCAATCCCGTTTGAGGAGCAGGTGGTCAATTTTTTTCCGCTCAACCAAGATTTTACCGCTTTTCATATGGATGGTAGGTCTTTTGGATCGGAAGAAACGGACTTTATCAGTGTTTTGGGTAATAAGGATTCAACTTCTACTATTCAAGGGGTAACCGATATAGGTAGTACCGATGCTTACCAAATTCCCATAGAGTTTTCTAAGCATGATGGGGAAGTAAGTTTTCTCCATGCTTGGACAGATACCATTTACAAAATTTCGGAAGAAAAGATTGAGCCGGCCTATCTATTAAATTTCGGTGCAAATCGCCTGGACGAAAAGGTCAAGAAACTGCCATTAATGGATATGAGAAAGTTTATTATGGAAAACCCATATGTATTTAATGCAGCAAATCTTGTTGAAAATGATAAATACCTGAGCTTTCAATGGATGTGGAGTGAGGAGGGCTTTGCCAATTCTGAAGAACAAAAGTATGTTTCCTATTATAATAAACGTACAATGAGGCTTGTCCATTTTCCATTGTCAGGAAACTGGTTGGGCAATGTGAATTTGCAGGGGCCTCTTTATGGAACCGAAGACTGGTTTTTTGGTTACCTGAACTACGAAGACTGGGACAAGCTTCCAAAAGAAATTCGAGATGAACTTATAAAAGAAAATGGCGGAGTACTATCCGGTGACCTAGATTCGGGAAACCCTATTCTTATCAAATACAGACTAGAAGAAGAGTGAATTAAGTATATGGATCTTTACTGTAAGAATTCCGACATTATTTAGGCCACACATCTTTAGGAATGATAGATCAGAAAAACAGCCGGTATTTTATGAAGGTCCGGATGTTTTTTGCGCCAGTCAGAAACTTTTTTGGTCTGAATCATTTCATCTGCACCCGTAATATTGCTTGCAATGCAAAGCAAGGTATTATTGCTCAGGTTGGCCAGTAGATCTTCCAACATCCGGTTGTTTCTGAAAGGCGTTTCCATAAACATTTGGGTGGTGTTTTCCCTGATCGATTTGGCCTCTAAGGCTTTGATCGCTTGTACCCGTTCTTTTCGGTCTATGGGTAAATATCCGTTGAAGGTAAAGGATTGTCCATTAAAACCTGAGCCCATCAAGGCCATAAACATAGAAGAAGGTCCCGGTAAGGGAACCACTTTAATGCCTAATTTATGTGCCAAGGCCACGGCGTTGGCCCCCGGATCAGCAATACCCGGACAGCCGGCTTCAGAAATGATGCCTACATCATGCCCATTAAATAAAGGGTCAAGCAATTTCTTTAGGTGTTTTTCAGGCGTTTTTTTATCCAGTTTTTCCAAGTGTACCTCTTCCAGGTTCACCCCTAGTTTGAGGCTACTGATATACCTGCGAGCGGTTCTAAAATCTTCCACCAGGTAATGGGAGGTAGCTGCAATTACGTTTTTGACCACCGGTGCCATGATGTCCTGGCCTGTTTCAAGTACCAATACATTAGGTATCAGGTATAATATTCCCTTAGCTTTCATTATTTTTGGATTATGGAAAATGGAATGCCTTCTTTAGCAAAAGTACTTATTTTTATCGGACTGCTGTTACTGATTGCAGGATTGCTGCTCTGGTTCCTGCCTAAATTTCCCGGTTTTAAGGGTTTGCCTGGCGATATGGTTTTTAAAAAAGAAAATTTCACCTTTTATTTTCCCTTGGGTACCAGTATACTGCTCAGTTTATTGTTGACTCTATTGCTGTATTTGTGGAGGAAATTTGGGGGTTAAGGTTTATGGGTGCTTTGTGATAAAGCTATAAAGGATCGTTTTTGTATGAAAGCGTTAAGAGATCTATTGTACTACTATTATTTATCATCATTTTTTACTCGCTTACTTGGGTAATGTTCAACCCGCTTCGGGGTTGGGAATTAGTGGGGTGATTTCTGGCCCGTGGGTTGCCACCCACGGCTATTATAGTTCAGGCCCTTCAGGCCTGTGGGTTTTAGGGCTAATTACCTTTTTTTGGTTTGGTGAAATTAGCATGATTTATTAAGCCTTTTAAATGATTGTAAATAATGACAATACATTACCAATTCCCAATTTGTTTGAGAAAAAAAGTAATTTCTAAGAGGAACGTAAGAAGCCTGAAGGGCTTCAACAACAATAACCACGGGTGAAACCCGTGGACAGGATGTAATAGTTTTTTCCCAACCCCGAAGTGGGTTGAACATCTTTTGTTAAAGAAAAAACTTTGTAACTTTAAGATAGACCCAAACCCAAAATTTTTATGAGCAGTTATAGGCAAATTCTCTACCATTCGGTAATAAGCACCAAGGATAGAAAGTCGACTATTCCAGACCAACATTGCGAAGCCCTCTATAAATATATTTGGGGAGTTGTAAAGAATAGTGACTGCAACCTCTATCAGATAAACGGGATAGGAAACCATATCCATCTATTGACTGATTTAAACCTTACAATATCCTTATCGAGTTTTATCAAAAGTGTTAAAGTTGCTAGCAGTATGTGGATGAAGCAACAAAAAAACTGCCCATTATGGGATTCGTGGGGTAAAGGGTATGGATCGTTTACTTGTTCTTTTCGTGATAAGGATCACATAGTTTCCTATATTAAAAACCAAAGAAATCACCACCTGAAAGAATCATTTACGGAAGAGTACAAACGTTTGCTTAAAGAAAACGGAGTGGAGTTTGATGAGCGATATCTTCTAGGATAGTACGCTATTGTTCAACCCCATTCAGGGTTGAGGTTTTGGGTGCTAGTTCCGAGCCCGTGAGTTGGGCACCCACGGTTATTGTTGTTCAGGCCCTTCAGGCCAGGAGAACGACAATGATTTGTTACACATTCTGTAAATGGTGATTCAGAATTGAAAAAAGGAATTTACCGAAAGAAGCCTGAAGGGCTTCACCAATAATAGCCACGGGTGGAACTCGTGGAAATGGCGAATTAGTTATTTCTCAACCCTGAAAAGGGTTGAACCTAATCGTTAAGGAACTTTTTTATATTTTCAGGTATACGCTAAACCTTATTTAAATGCCTAGAAATAGTTAGATTATATTTTTGATTAAGCTTGATATTAGGAAAGAAATAGGAATGGATCTCAGAAAGCCTGAAGGGATTAACCAATAATAGCCAGGGCTTTTAGCCGTGGACAGGATGAATTATTTATTAGGATTGAACAAAAAAGGGAGCTAATACCTAAAGGTGTTAATCAATGTACAAGCTCCCTAACCATTTACCTCGGAATTATTCAAATTGTAATAAAGTTTCCGGTCTCAACTCCCAAGAAAAGTTTTTAGGGTAGCGATCACCGCTTCGGGCTGCTCTGCATGTAGCCAGTGGCCGGTGTTTTTGATATGGATAATGTGATTGTCAGGGAAAAGAGTTGCTATTTCTTCCTTATCACTGCTTTTGATATAGTCTGAATTGGCTCCTCCCATAAAGAGTGCAGGGCCGACAAAAGGCTTGTCAGCAGTTATTTCCTCGCCTACATTTTCGATTTGCTTGGTGATGATTGGTAGATTGATTTTCCATTCAAACGCTCCCTCTTTTCTGGTCAAATTTTTAAGCAAAAATTGGCGAATGCCACGTTCAGGGATATATTCGGCCAATTTGTCTTCAGCTTCTTTTCTGGAGGAGAGAGATTTAGTATCCACTGCATTGAGGGCCTCCAATATGGTCTGGTGATGGACCGGGTAAGGCCTTGGGGCAATATCTGCTACCACTAATTTCTCCACCATTTCAGGGTAAGTTAAGGCAAATTTCATCACCGTTTTTCCTCCCATAGAATGCCCTAGAAAACTGGCTTTTTGCAAACCTTCAGCCTCCATAAATTCTTTTAGGTCTGCTGCCATGGCTTTATAATTCCAGGTATCACTGTGTGGGGAATCGCCATGGTTGCGCTGGTCCAGTAGGTAGAGTGTATAATTCTCTTCCAATCCTTTAGCAATGCTCATCCAGTTGTCAGCAGAACCAAAAAGCCCATGCAGGATTACCAAAGGCTTTCCAGTGCCTGTTTTTCTAAAGTTTAATGTCATATTGGTTTGGTTTTATTCTTCCAATTGTCTGCGGTACATCTGAATGGTATTTTCAAGACCATAGTACAGGGCATCACAGATAAGGGCATGTCCTATGGAAACTTCATCCAAGTAAGGAATTTGCTCCTTTAAAAATTTCAAATTGTGTAAATCCAAGTCATGGCCTGCATTCAATCCCAGGCCTAGTTCTCTGGCCAGGGCCGCTACCTCTAAATAAGGAGCAACAGCCTTTACTTTGTCTTTGTGATAAGTACTTGCGTAAGGTTCCGTATACAATTCCACCCTGTCAGTTCCTGTTTCTTTGGCAGGTTCAAAGTATTTACTTTCCGGATTGATGAAAATGGAAGTCCTTACCCCATAACTGTGAAGTTCTGAAATAAGGTCTTTGAGCATCTCTTTGTGTTGGATGGTGTCCCATCCGGTATTGGAGGTAATGGCCTCCGGTGGGTCCGGTACGAGTGTGGCCTGAGCTGGTTTGGCCAGTCTGATGATCTCCATGTACCTTTTGTCCGGATAGCCTTCAATATTAAATTCCGTAGTGACTTGATCTTTTAGTGCAAATACATCGTTATACCTGATATGTCTTTCGTCAGGTCTTGGGTGAACAGTTATACCTTGGGCACCAAACCGCTCTGCATCTAATGCTACCTGAACCAGATCGGGATTATTATGGCCGCGGGCATTTCTAAGGGTGGCAATTTTATTTATGTTTACACTTAATTTCGTCATGTTCCAAATATCAGCTAATTTTGCGCTAAATTAAATATATTGCGTGAACATCGAAAATACCGATGGGAATAAGACGTTTTTAATTTTTATGTCCGTTTTAAGGATAGGATCAGTTTTAAACTAAACAAGTCATATAAATATAAGTCATGAGCTTAAAAACCAACATAGAAAAAGAAATCAAACAAGCAATGCTAGCTAAGGACAAAGACAGGTTGCGTGGATTGCGCGCTATCAAGTCTATGATCATGCTTGAAGAAACTAAAACAGGAAATGAAACCGGGCTTTCGGATGCTGAAGAGTTACAAATCCTGACCAAAGCTGCCAAGCAAAGAAGAGATTCTATAGAAATATTTGAGAAGCAGGACAGGAAAGACCTTGCCAAATTGGAGATTACGGAACTGGAAGTGATCAGCGAATTTCTTCCCAAGCAGCTTAGTGAAGAAGAATTGACGGCAGAGTTGGAGGCCATCATCAGCCAAACAGGTGCATCAGGACCTAAGGACATGGGAAAAGTAATGGGAATGGCAACAAAAAAATTAGCCGGTAAGGCAGATGGAAAAGCCATTTCTCAAAAAGTGAAATCTTTATTAAACCCTTAAGGATAATTTGAGCACGATAGACATTATCATATTGGGCATGCTGGCTGTTGGAGCCTTTAGTGGCTACCGTCAGGGGCTTTTTATTGGACTTTTGTCTATCCTGGCTTTTTTTGTAGGTATAATTCTGGCTTTTCGCTTTATGAATTGGGGCGCGGAGCTACTTACAGATAAGGTGGAAAGCTTGACCTTTATGTTGCCCTTCGTGGCTTTTGTATTGATCTTTCTGGCGGTAACTGTTTCCATTCGGATATTGGCTTACCTTGTCAAAAAAGCCTTGGATCTTACCATCCTCGGAACTTTTGATAGCTTTGCAGGAGCCATTTTAGGTATTTTCAAATGGAGTATTATGATCAGCCTTTTGATTTGGGTGGCCAACTCCTTTGAATTTCAAGTGCCTTCCGAAATGAAAAAAGATGCAGTAATCTATCCGATTATAGTACCTGTAGCCCCTACCATGGTTGCAGTATTGGATGACTATACTCCTATAATCGATACGGCCATTGCTACTATCAAAGAACTCGTAAATAGCTCTTCCGGTGATTTTGTTAATTGATAACTTCGATTCTTTTGCTCATATTCTAGCAGATTATTTTAGAAGAACGGGAGAGCAGGTAACCGTTTTGCGAAACGATGTAAGTTTGGCTGAAGTGCACAGCTTTACCTTTTCTGCTTTGGTGATATCACCGGGGCCGGAAACACCCGATAAAGCAGGCAACTTAATGGAAATTTTGGCCTATTATTATGATAAGGTACCTGTTTTGGGTATTTGTCTGGGGCATCAGGCCATAGGTACATTTTTTGGCGCCAAATTGGTTAAGAGCCCTTGGCCCATGCATGGCAAAATTTCTATTGTTTCCCAGAGAAAGAAGCATGAAATATTAAAAAATATTCCGGGACGATTTAAGGTAACCCGTTATCATTCCTTGGAATTGGAGGATCTTCCCGATAGTTTGGAGGTTATTCTTGAAGAGGAGAATGGGGCAGTGATGTCTTTTTCCCACCGATACTTGCCTATTGTAGGGATTCAATTTCATCCGGAGGCTCATCTAACTGAATATGGTGAGCAGTTGATCCTAAATTGGGTAAATTTAATAAATGAATTGAAAGTCCCTCAAATTCATTATTGATGCTTGTTTAGCGATAATTTGCTGTTTTATAAGCTACTTTCACCTCCAAAAAGGTTAAGAAATTAAGGGAAATGAACAAAGGGAGGCTTATTCTCGTTTTATTTTTCGAATCCTTTTAATACCTTTATCTACATGCGTGCAATAGAATTTATAAACAACCTCATTCCTCCTCTAAAATTTACTGACAAAGTAAAGTTAGGGCTTTCCTGGATGGAAGAAATCAGGACGGATATAATACCTGTTGTAGACAAAGGTTTATTTAAGGGTTTTATTACAGATGAAATCATCTATGAACTCAATGATCCTGAAATGACCCTTGAAATTGTAGAGTTGGTAGGAAGTGCCAGTATTGTTCAGGAGGATCGCCATATTTATGATGTATTAAGGGTCTCCTCTGAAAATGAGGTTAGCATGGTGGCCGTATTAAATAAGGAATTGAAATACCTAGGTGTGGTCACCCAAGAAGGAGCTATATCTGCCTTTACGGATAGCATCTCCATCCAATCTCAGGGAGGAGTTTTGATTTTGTCCATGTTTATGACCGATTACAGCCTGTATGATATCGCAAGGGTGGTGGAGTCAGAAAATGCAAAAGTGCTTAGCAGTTTTATATCAGATGATCCCCTAGATGACAGTAAAATTAAAGTTACCCTAAAAATAGATCAGGTAGAACTCCGACACATCAAGGCCACGTTGGAGCGATTTGGTTACAAGGTTATTGACCATTACCAAGAAGAAGAGGGCATCAATAGTGATCAGGATCGCCTTGGTAACTTGATGCGGTTTTTAGATATCTGATCTTACATGAATATATTACTTCACGGCATCAATATATCCACTCAGTTTCAAACTTGTATTTACCAACTGATTCAAGCTTTTGAAGAAAATGGATCAAATGTAAAGCTTACCAAAAACCTGTTTACCTCCCTTCGGAAGAAGGAGGGCTTAAGTCCTATTGTGACTCCTTTGAACTCAAAGAATGATTTGGCAGCCGTAGATGTGGTCATTTCCATTGGGGGTGATGGCACTTTATTGGATACCATTTCCCTAATCGGGGCTTATGAAATCCCGGTATTGGGCATCAACACGGGTAGGATGGGATTTCTGGCCACCATAGCCAAGGAAGACATTAAAGCAGCGGTCAAAGATTTATTGGAAGGCCGGTATGCTTTGGAAGACAGGAGCTTGGTCAGGTTAGAGTCCAGTGTACCCCTTTTCAAGGGTCTAAATTTTGGATTGAACGAGTTTACCATACATAAGAGAGACACTTCTTCGATGATTACGGTACATACCTATATAGATGGGGATTACCTGAATAGTTATTGGGCAGATGGGATCATTGTATCCACCCCCACCGGGTCCACAGGTTATTCTTTAAGTTGTGGAGGTCCACTGATATCACCACTGGCCAAAAACTTTGTAATTACCCCGGTTAGTCCGCACAACCTGAATGTGAGGCCGATTGTGGTATCTGATGATAGTGAAATCTCCTTTAAAATAGAAGGTAGGAGTGAAAAATTCCTTGTATCTTTAGATTCCAGATCTGCGCCAATTGATGCGTCCGTAGAGCTGAAAATTAAAAAAGAATTATTTGTAGCGAAGCTGGTTAAGTTTCACGATTACAGCTTCTTTGACACCCTTAGGCAAAAATTGAACTGGGGATATGACATGAGAAACTAGTTTTAACAATATTTAACCCACAGTATACTTGGTTGGGTTTTTTATTCGTTGGGTAGTTTATAAATTGCAACGACTTGAATAAATCCAGGTTTTACACATTAGCACTATCAGTAATTTTGGTCTTTACAGGTTTGGGAATTTCTCAAACTGTAAAAGCCCAACAGCATGAGATAGGTTTAGGTTTAGGTGCGGGGACATATACCGGAGATATCCTTCGGATCATTGACCCAAACCAGCTTGGTATTCAAGGAACGTTATTTGGCAGACGAAATTTTGACAATGCCTGGAGCTTAAGGGCCGGGTTTTCCATCGCTAGATTAAATGGAGCGGACAGTATCCGCCCCTTAGATCAGGTAGCAGCAACCAGAAATGCCTTTTTTAATGGCACCATGGCTGAAGTATCTGCAAGGATGGAGTTTCATTTCATAGACTATATGAGTCATAAGTCAACCAGTAGGTTTTCTCCATTTGGCTTTTTTGGTTTGGGATATGGTTTGTTCTTCGGACAAGGTCAATCCTATGAAGGAGACATACAACCCGGAAACTACAGCTTGGGCACTGTAATTCTTCCCTTTGGGGCAGGAATAAAATACAAACTTAAAGACCGTATTTTACTCTCTTTTGAAGGGGGAGCAAAGGCAACCTTTACAGACAATTTGGATAAAATCGGAGATGAATCCATTTATTTGCCACGGTACAGAACCGATCCGGGCACAGGAAATCAAGTGCTAGAACCAACAAGCATTAATTTTGGCAATTCATCTGACCGTGATTGGTATTACTTTTTGGGCTTTACCATAAGCTATTCCTTTCATCAGATCAAGTGCTACTAGTACAATAATTGACCTCAGGATAGAATTTTTAAAAAAGAAGTGTCATTTTTGTAAATCAATTAAACCAACAGAGAATTTTGGAATGAATGAAGTGATTGACAAGGGCAATATACCCCGACATATTGCAGTGATTATGGATGGCAATGGGCGTTGGGCTCAGAAGAAAGGTGCCATGCGGATATTTGGCCACAGAAATGCATTGGCCGCTGTAAGGGATGCCATCGAAGGGTCGGCAGAATTAGGGGTAGATTTTATTACCTTGTATGCCTTCTCTACTGAAAATTGGTCCAGGCCCAAAGATGAAGTGGATGCACTGATGGAGATATTGGTTCAGGCTATTACAGATGAGGTGCCCACCATGATGAAGAACAATATCAAACTGGAAACCATCGGCGATATTGATAGCCTTCCTGATTCGTGCAGAAAGCACCTTAAGATGGGGAAAGAAAAAACCAAAGACAATACCGGCATGACTGTCGTGTTGGCATTGAGCTATAGTGGTCGTTGGGAGTTAGAAAAGGCTGTTCAGGCCATTGTCAAAAAAGTAGTTAATGGTGAGTTATCAGCAGAAGCCATCAATCAAAAAGTGATTGGAGAGCACCTGAATACTGCCAATATACCTGATCCGGAACTGTTAATCAGAACCAGTGGTGAAATCAGGATAAGTAATTTTATGTTATGGCAATTGGCCTATACAGAATTATATTTCACTGAAGTGCTTTGGCCGGATTTCCGGAAAAAACACTTGCATGAAGCCATACTAGCTTTTCAGAAAAGGGAAAGAAGGTTTGGTAAAACAGGAGCACAAACTAAAGGCTCCAATTGACACTACTTGTTCTGAAATGAGTTAAGAATTTCAGAATTATTGCTGCCTCAGCACAAATATTACTGGGGTTAAATTTGATCGTTTGAAATGAAAAAGAATTTATTAATTATTTACTTGCTGCTATTGACCGGAGTGGCAGAGGCCCAAATAAGGTTGGGGCAAAGCCGGTACACCAGTAAGGAGCCGGTAAATATTATAGACCTAAGTTATACCAGTCCAAAAAAGTACAGAATAGCGTCCATTGAGGCTGTTGGTCTAAGTACTTTGGACGAAACAGCCATTATTTCTTTGGCGGGTCTTCGTGTGGATGATCAAATAACTGTTCCCGGTGATGCCATTTCAGGAGCATTAAAAAAGCTTTGGGGGCAAGGAATTATTGGAGATGTTAAAATCTTGGTTACAAAAATTGAAGGGGATGACATCCACCTTTTATTAGACCTGACCGAGAGACCTCGATTTAGCCGGTTTGATTTTACCGGGGTTAATAAAACCCAGGAAGGAGAACTCAAAGACAAGGTAAATATTACCGGGCGTGTAGTTAGGGATGATGTACTCAATACGGCCCAGCGCAATATTAGAGATTATTTTGTTGGCAAAGGCTTTCTGAATACAGAAGTGAAAGTAGTACAGGAAAGAGATACTACCCTTCCTAACAGTGTCAAACTTCGATTTGACGTAGACAAGAAAAGCAAAGTACGTATCAATGAAATCGCCTTTGATGGCAATGAAAATATTTCAGACAATCGCCTGAAGAAAAAAATGAAAGGAACGCACGAGCATGCTCGTGTTTATATATTCAAAGATTTATTGTCAAGGCTTTTAAAAGCCAACCCTAAAAACATCAGCAATGCAGTGGCGAATAGAAATCCTGTAACTGATGAAGAAGTGAAAGCTTATATCAATAGAAACTTCAAACTTAATTTCTTTAATGGGTCTAAGTTTGTAAAAAGCGATTACCGTGATGATAAAAAGGCTATCGTTGATTTTTACAATAGCCGTGGTTATCGAGACGCAGAGATTTTATCAGATAGCGTTTTCCGTTTTGATGATAGCCGTATTAATATTAATCTTGACATAGAGGAAGGAAAGCAATACTATTATCGAAACATTGCGTTTTCGGGAAACTATATTCATACCGATGAAGAGCTTCAAGCAAAACTGGGGATATTTAGTGGAGACATTTACAACAAAGAAAAGCTAGACAAGAGGCTTAATTATGATCCCCAAAGAGGTGATGATGTCAGTTCTCTGTACCAAGACAATGGCTATTTGTTTTTCACGATAGACCCTGTGGAGGTAAATATTGCAGCGGATTCCATAGACATTGAGTTGAGGATATTTGAAGGACCTCAAGTGACGGTAAATAGTGTTACAATTGAAGGGAATGAGCGTACCAGTGACCATGTGGTCATGAGGGAAATACGAATTCTTCCCGGACAGTTGTTTAATAGAAAAGCCTTGGTAAGAACCATTCGAGAGCTGTCTCAAATCGGTTACTTCAACCCTGAAAATATTGAGCCGGATATGCGTCCTAATTTTGAGGATGCAACTGTTGACATTACCTTCCAACTTGAAGAAAGGCCAAATGATCAGATCGAGCTTTCCGGAGGTTGGGGTGGTCTCTTTGGCTTTGTGGGAACGGTAGGGCTTACCTTCAATAACTTCTCAATCAAAAACATCAAAGACTTTTCCAAATGGAGACCACTTCCGGTAGGGGATGGGCAGAAACTTTCTTTGAGAGTACAGGCCAATGGTAAAAGTTTCCAGAATTATAGCATGTCCTTTACCGAACCTTGGTTTGGAGGCAAAAAACCAAATGCTTTAAGTTTTAGCTTCAACCATTCTGTACAAAGACAGTTGAATTTTTACAGTACTACCAATTTCGGTGAAGAACTGGGATCTTTCAAAATTACCGGTGCTTCTATTGGCTTGGCAAAAAGGGTTACCTGGCCGGATGATTACTTCCAGATCAGTAACAGTCTCCAATTTCAGAATTATAATTTTGATGAATACGGAAACTATTTCGGCTTAAGCTTTAATACAGGTAATGCGAAAAGTGTGGCCTTGAACACCACCATATCCAGAAACAACCTGGATCAGGCCATCTATCCTAGGTTTGGTTCTAACATTACCTTGAGTGCCTCACTCACTCCACCTTATGCAGCCTTGAACAATGGCCTGACAAGTGAATCAACCGATCAGGAGAAATACCAATGGCTGGAGTACCACAAATGGATGTTTGACGGGTCTTTTTACACCCCGGTAATGGGGTCTACCAAGCTTGTATTGAGTGCGCGAACACACCTGGGTTTCTTAGGTTCCTATGGAGACAAGACGGGTATAATACCTCTTGAACGATTTGTTTTGGGTGGTGATGGTATGAACATGATGAACTTTGCTCTTGGTCAAGAAATTATTGGTCTGAGAGGTTACGAAAACCAATCCATTACCCCAGGAAAAGAATTTAGAAATCAACCCAATGCACCTGTAGCTTATGGTGGTGTGGTTTATAATAAACATGTAATGGAACTCCGTTTCCTTGTATCTCCTAACCCTTCTGCCACCATCTTCTTACTTGGTTTTGCAGAGGCAGGAAATAACTGGGGAAATTATCAAGATTATAACCCTTATGATCTGAAAAAATCCGCCGGTTTTGGTGCGAGGATATTCATGCCGGCCTTTGGTTTACTAGGTATCGATTGGGGTTATGGATTTGATGGTGTTTCAACAACAAGTGATCCAAACCCAGGACCAAGTGGTGGAATGTTTCACTTTACCATTGGTCAACAATTCAGATAATTATGGAAAAGTCCCTGAAATTGTTATTTTTGCTAACCTTTTTGCCCATTGTGTTAATGGGACAGAAATTGGGCTATGTTGATACAGAATATATTCTCAACAAGCATCCGGATTACAAAAAGATTCAGGGAGAAATGGAAGCCTTAAGTTCAGAATGGAAAAAAGAGGCACAAAATTTGGAGGAGGAGATACAACAGATGTACAGTGACCTCCAAGGTGAGCAGGTTTTGCTTACCGAAGAAATGTACCAGGAAAGACTGGAACTTATAAGAGAAAAACAAAAAGAGGCCCGGGCCTTCAATAACAGAATATTTGGTGAAAATGGGCAACTGTACCAGAAACAAGCAGAACTGCTGCAGCCGCTCCAATCAACCATATATGATGCCATTGACAGGGTCTCTAAACGAAATGGCATTGCCATTTTATTTGACAAAGCATCAAGTCCTACGTCCATAATTTATACGGACCCAAGACATGATTACTCGGATTTTATCATCGAAGAATTAGGATTAGAAGAAAACAATTAAAATTAACAAAGTTTAACAATTATGAAAGCAAGAATTTTCCTATCAGCAATTGCCCTCTTTTGCTTTGGATTTGTAGCAAATGCACAAGAAGTCAAAATTGGATATACCAATGTAGAGTATATCATGAGCTTGATGCCGGAGATGGAGCAAATAGACGCTGATATCAAAGACTATAGCAACCAATTGGGTCAACAAATCCAAACGAAAAGTACAGATTTTCAAAGGCAAGCACAGGCTTTCCAGCAAGCGGCACCTAATATGACAGAGGATGCAAGGAACACGAAGCAACAAGAACTTCAAAAATTGCAACAAGAAATCCAGAAGTTTGAGCAGGATGCCCAAGCAGGCTACCAAAGAAAGCTTCAGGAGTTATTAGAACCTGTACAAACCAAGGTTTACAATGCGATCAATTCAGTAGCAGCAGAACATAATTATACACATATCTTATCTGAGTCTGCAGGTCAGGCACCAGTGATTCTGTACACCAAAGACAATGATCCATTTACAGATCTTGTTTTGGCCAAGTTAGGGGTTGAAGCTACGGCCGCTCCCGCTGCCAATTAATTAAAACTTAATAAAATTATTTTATACCCGGTTGCTTTTAAGTGACCGGGCTTTTTTATTTTTGGACTTGTACTAAATGTATAGCTTATGAAATGGAAATTTTTAATTGTTTGTTTTTTAGCGGTTTCACCCTTATTTGCTCAGGAAGAAGTACCTTTTGATCTAGAAGCAGTGGAAGTAATGCTAGATGCTGAGGTAAATGGCTATCGGACATTTAAGTATGCCATCAGAAACAATGGACCGGAAACGGCTCCTGCGGGAACTTACAGTGTGTTTTTAAAGGTAAACGGCAAGATGATTAGCTTTGATACCAAAACTTCTGACATAGCATCAGGAAAGTCCTTGGTGTACGCTTCCGGGGAAAAATTTCTTGCCAATCAACCCGGCAAAAAATTAAAATACCGCTTGATTATCAATACCAAGGATAGCAAAAAGAACAACAACAAGCTTAAAGGAGAAATTATCCTTTAATGTAAAGGGGAGTTTTTCACAATTTGTGCAAGGTTTCTGATTTAATTCCTTGTTTTGTGGCTGCTAGCCCATTCCTATGATAAAGTTATTAGGGCTTTATAGGAGCCTATTGTATTGACTCTAATCAATCAGGAAAAAGGCTATTGTCCATATTGGGAACAATTCTTAGCGCATTTTTATAATAGACTTTCTTGAGAACCTCATCAGGTAAACCCAAGCCATACATGCGCCAAAATGCGTGGTATTTCTTGTAATAAGGGAAATATTCATTCTCAGTTTCCAGCACCCTGAAATAGGTGTAAAACTCCTCTTTATTATAGGCGTCCTTTCCAAATAGAATCCTGTCCTGGTACTTGATAAAAAACTTTTTGGCGGCACGAGGTTGTCGACCGAATTCGGCAATTACAGCCGCTATTCCAAAATTCACATTGGGGTATTCGTCCAAGTGTCTACCAGCTTTTTCCAGGTCATTGGCCATCCAACCCATATGGGCATTGATAAAGGTGGTGTTTGTATGCTTTTCAAATACAGCATGTTGCTCTGCAATAATTTGTTCGAAAGGGGCCGGGTTATTCGCGCCTCTCTTCCTATTGGGTCGCAATTTTAACTCCAACCAACGCTCATTTTTACTATCCATGGGTTCCCAAAAAGGAGCTGGGTCCGCTGCATGAATAAGAACCGGGATCCCCAATTCACCGCATTTGGCCCAAATAGCATCCAGATCCGGATGATTGATAGGAACCCTTTTGCCATGTATGTCTTTCACGCTCAAACCCAAGCTTTTGAAGATCTTCAAACCATTGGCCCCATTTTTAACATCCTCCTCTAAAATGCTGACTGCTTTGTCTTTCCACCCTTTACCTCCTATACCATCAAAAGAAAGGTTTGTGAAAACAATAAATCTTCCCGGGGCGTGTTTATTGAACGCTTGAATCATGGAATTTAAGTAATCCTCAGCGGCGCCTTCATCTCCGTTTCTCGTAAACCTTTTACCACTAAGATTAACCATCGTCGCCATGTTTATTTCATCCATTTCCCTTGTTAGGTTTGAAATAAGCGATTCATCAACATTTCTCTGGTGGCTGTGAATGTCAACAAATGGAAACTTTGCTCTTTTGATGGGGTGCTCGGGTACCACCAAGGTAGACTTGGGGTTATAAGATTCAAAATCCATTTCCTGCGCCAAAAGAGAGAAATTGAATAAAACCATGAGCAGGGGAGTAAGAGCGATGTGGCCAAAGCTATTTTTCATTCGTGGTAAAGGTTAAGTGTTCAATCTTTAATTTATGACTAAAATTGCAATCTTCAAGCTTCAAACTTATCCTTTTTCACCAAACGCTTCTGTTTTGGAAGTTTTTTCATAATAATATGTGGAAGGGAGCAATTGAAATAGTGGGGTCTTTTTCAACTTAATGCTATTTTATCAAAGGCCCTATGTAGCGAAACCGGGGTAGAAGACGTATGGGTATAAAACCAATTTATTATAAATTAACACTTTTATGAAAAAATTCACTATTCCTCTTTTCTTATGTCTTATCCTTTGTTTTTCTTGCAATGAAGACCAGGAGCCTGAGACTATTTGTGGTGTAACAGAACCACTAACCAAACTACCTTGGCTAAAAATCTTGCAGGAAAACTATGCCTCTGCTGAGATGTCGGAATATAATTATATAGGACAGGCCACCTATAATGGAGCAACCGTGTTTTATTTGGCGAGTTGTTGCCCCAGTTGTAATTGGCAGCTTGTTACTTATGACTGTTCCGGAAATCAAATTGAGGAGGACCATACGCTAGATGACCTTGATTCCAAGCAGATCATATGGAAGGCTAATGATTCTGAATGTGTCTTTGAGGAATAGATTCAATTGCGCATTTTTCAATGCTGCGTTTATACCATAAACCCTTTCTCTTGTGAGTTTGGGTTTATGGTATATTACCGATGTTTTCTTTTATTTGTTGGTATTCAGCCTTCAATTTATTCAGTTTGTTTTTTTGTGCCAAATACTCGGTTTTTAAGATCAAGCCTTTTTGAAAGTTGCGCTGTAAAATGGCATCTACATTTTCAGCATTTTTTACAGTATTGCAGGTTCTGCAAGAGGAGACCAAATTAGATTTCCAATCGTAGCCACCATCTGCTTTGGCATGGATATGGTTAAGGTAAAAATCAGGTGCTTTAAGCTCGCAAAGACAATAGAAGCACTTGTTATTGTCTCTTTTTAAAATCTCGTTTCTTTTGTTAAGATCAGTAAGGATGTCGTCCTCTGAGTCTCCATACATGCTTTCTTCTATGGTATCTTCAATTTTAATCAGCTTTTTTATGGCTTTTATCTCCGAAGGTAATTTTACGATGTATTCATTGATTTTACCCGGTCGGTGAACCTTTTTTAGGATCCCAAATTTAACCAGGTCATTAATCCCACGTTTGACCACATCCTTGGACATGGGATTGTCAAAATTAGACAGCATATTTTGTCCCAATGCAGCAATTTTAACCTTAATTTTCCGACTACCTATGGAATAATAAGCCCTTTTAAAAAACAGCATATAGAGAGCAAAAGAGCGGACTTTTAAGAACCTGGGCAAATACTTGGTGGCATAGTCAAATTCCACTAGAAAATCGTGAAGGGAAATGGATTCATAAGTAGGCTCCTCAGATTCCGAAATAATTTCTTCAGCTTTGTTTAAAATGTATTTTTTCATGTTTTAATCATTGCTAATTATTCGTATCGCCTACTGGTTGGCTTATATTCCCTAGTTTATGACTTTAATTAATGCTTAAAAACGAAATATTTAGCCATTTTTCCAAATAATTCATCGCTAATAATTCCCTTTATTTTGCCTTTATATCTAGCGACAACAGCATGGAGCTAAAGCAGTTATAGCAATTGCTATTATTACCTGCATAATAGAAGATAGATTTGGGACAATGTCGGTTTGGACAAAAGCTTAAGTCCGTACTTACTTTATGGGCCGTTTGCAATATTTCCATTATTTTTGAAGCAAAATAGATCTGCAAATGATAAAAATATATACCGACGGAGCGAGTAGGGGCAATCCCGGAAACGGTGGATATGGGGTGATTTTACTCTATAAAAATTTAAGAAAGGAGCTTTCCGAAGGTTTTCGCCTGACTACCAATAACCGAATGGAATTGCTCGCTGTCATCAGGGGTTTGGAGGCATTGAAAGTAGAAGGGCTGCCAATAACTATCTTTTCAGATAGCAAATACGTGGTGGACTCCGTTCAAAAAGGTTGGATTTGGGGTTGGCAAAAAAAGGGTTTTAAAGGCAAAAAGAACATGGATCTTTGGAAAAAGTACATTCCCCTTCACTTGAAATACAAGCCTACTTTTCAGTGGGTAAAAGGCCATGCAGGAAATCCACTCAATGAAAGATGTGATGAATTGGCGGTCTCAGCAGCCATGGGAAATAATTTGCCCGCTGATCAGGGTTATGAAGCGGAACAAAACGGCTAATGGGACGCCGTTCAATTAGTTATTTCCAGTTCAAGCAGTTTCGTATAGAGCAAGAACGCTGTGCCATGAAAGTGAGCACCGATGCCGTTGTCCTTGGCGCCCTAGCAAGGGCTTCTCATCAACACGGAAATATTCTGGATATTGGCACGGGTACAGGTGTGTTGGCATTGATGATGGCCCAAAAGTACCCGGTAGCCGACATTGATGCGGTAGAAATTGACAAAGAAGCTTTCGAACAGGCAAGGCAAAATGTTTCCTCCAATAAATTGGGAATTAATATCACGGTACACCAACAAGCCTTTCAGGAATTTGAATCAAGTAATATCGAGCCATACGATCTGATTATCACCAATCCTCCTTATTACAGCGGGCAGTTGCAAAGTAACCAAACCAATATTAACCTTGCCAGACATGAAAAAGGGCTTAATTTTTCTGATTTGTGGGCTGGTATTGATCGTTTGCTGAAAACAGAAGGGGTGCTTTGGCTTATATTACCACCCAATGAAATGGAGGATTTTAAAAGTCTAGGAAAAGAGATAGGCTTTTACTCAAATAGCCAAACCCTACTTCAGGACCGAGAAACCAGTAAAGTCCACCGTGTAATTGCTTCTTTTACCAGAAAGAAGCCAAAGCAAAGCGAAAAAACTTTCTTGGTTATCAAAGATGCAAACAATGCCTACACTACCGAATACATTGATCTGCTCAGAGATTATATGCTGCATTTTTAACTGAAGTGGGCCAATAGCAATTTTTGTTTCTCGCTATTGGCCATCCCATATTTTCTATTTAGCAGGTTTTATAACCATCGCCATTCCCTTGTGTTTTCCCAATTTGAATTGCATCAAGTCCTTTGAACTTAGGCTTCGCGTTTCTAAAGCTACCCTGCTGTGGGTTTTTACTTCATCATCGTCGGTGTAAATTGTGGCTGTATACGTTTTGTTTGGATTTAAGAAATCAAATGAAATTTCATTGTCCCTTTCCTGATACCCATTAAGTGCTCCGACAAACCAAGTGTCTCCACTTTTTCTGGCGACAACTGCATGTTCTCCCGGGTAGCCGGATAGCACCTTAGTGTCATCCCAAACCGTAGGCATTTCGTCGAAAAATGTCAATTCAGGTACTTCCAAAATATAATTGGTACTGTTTCCGGCTCCTTTATGTGCTCCGGGAGAATTTTCCGGTCGGTCATACCAATACAGAAATTGCCAAGGGCTGTAAATCATAACTGCCTTGGCCAGTTGCGAAGCGTGCGAGCCCATTTTATTGTCTACCCTTTCAGCAAAATAGCAGTTGGTATGGTCGCCTGCACCTGCAAGCATGCGGGTAAACAAGGTTTTTAAAACAGTGGTATTGTCAGGAGATTCCTCATCCCCGCGAATACCTTCCTGTGTCATCAGGTTTGGATAGGTGCGAGAATAGCCCGTTGGGCGGTATTCATCGTGTATGTCTATCATAAGGCCATGGTCTGCAGCCTTTCGTACCGCTTCATGTAACCAGCTGGTCCATTCCTGTGGACCTACATTTACAAAGCCATATTTGATACCTTTTACCCCCCATGATTTTAATAATGGCAATACTTCATCCAGTTGTTTTTCTAAAGCTCTTCGGTTGACATACAAAATCACCCCAATTCCTTTGCTTTCTGCATATTTGATTACCCTTTTGAGGTCTAAAGGGCCTTTGGAGCGGTTGGGATCTACTGTAATGGTGGTGGCATCCGATGCATCATCGTATTCATTTCCATACCAGCCTGCATCAAATTCAATGTATTGTAAGTTATGTTTCACAGCAAAGTCTACGCAGGCCATTCCTCCATCTGTGGTTAAGGTAACCTCACGAATAACCTTTCCGGGTTTTATCCAGTCTGAGTTTTTTATCGCATTCGGCGCGTTGAGGTTCAATAATAAATAATTGTTTTCCAGGATTTCCCCTGGAGAATTTCCTGCCATTATGGTTCTCCAAGGGCTTGTAAATGGCCCATCAAATTGTACTTGGCCCTCAAGACTGGCTACTAAAGCAGTAGGCTTGTCCTTGGACAATTCAAACTTCATTCTGGCAAAATCAACCAAAGCAGCTTCACCCAGGGCTACAAATAAAGAATCGTTCAGCTCTGCTAATAATGGACGTTCAACAATCTTGTTGCTTATTTCCGTTAACTTTGTCTTGTTAATCGCTCCTTGTGCTTGCTCGGAGACCCATACTTCTGAATTGGCAGGTAAGGCAAATTCGGTAAGTTCAGCATTTAGGGTAAGCTGTCCTGCATTTTCAAATTCATACTGAAAGGCAAGCCCTTCATTGTATGCCCTTATGTTTAGTTGGAAGAGAGGTGTTTTTTGGTCCTTTGAACTAAAGGTAACAACAGATTGATGGTATTGATCCGGGTACATGTTTTTTTCCCCATAAACAGGCTTCCAATCTGTTGCTACTTTACTTTCTTTAACCTCATTTATTTCAAGGTTTTGGGTGATATTGCTTGTGTCAGAAAGCTCAAATCCAAGTATAGACTTTCCTATGATCTCTTTACCATCAAAAAATGCGCGATAATAAAGCTGTGAATCTTCAGTCAGCAATTCAAACCTAAATTTTCCATTAGGGCTACTTACATGAACATCATTGGTGCTCGTGCAGGATTGAAATACAAGCGCTAAAACAAAAATCCCAAGAGATCTAAAAATATTTTTCATTTAAAAGGTAAGGTTTATTGATAAGAATATTTTCTGTCAGGCAATACAGAATAAAATTTCGATGTTAAAATTTCAGTTTTCGAGCATCATTCCCATTTTACATATTTTTGCCAGTTGTGTTCTTCTTTGAAGCCCAACACTTCACGTATTTTTTTATTTGAAAACAAAGCTTCATGCTCTTCGAGCTCCCGAGTAATCGGCACACCCGGGAAGAACCTTTCCGCCAACTCTTTGCTTGGAATCACTGCCCCATTGTGGTCGTTCCCGGCATTGAAAACCTGATAACCAAGGCCATCTTTTTTCAAACATAAATCAACAATCTGTCCGAGATCTCTTGCGTCAATATAACAGAAGGCATTCCTTCTGCGCACTTCAGGGTTTTTAAAGTAATGCGGGAACAGTTCAGCATATTCGTGGGGTTCGATGACATTTCCAATGCGAAGCGCATAAATATCAACGCCTGAACGCCGCTGAAAACTGCGAGCCGTTTTCTCATTCACCACCTTCGATAAACCGTAGCTGTCCATGGGATCCACATCATAGTCTTCCTCCAAAGGCAAGGAATTAGGATCAGTTGGGCCATCTGAGAAGCAGACACCATAGGTAGTTTCTGAAGAGGCAATGATGATTTTTTTAATGCCAAGTTTTACCGCCGCTTCTATTATATTGTAGGTACCCATGGTATTGACACGAAAAGTCTCATTGTCAGGGTTAATTAAGATTCTGGGAACGGCAGCAAAATGTACAACTGCATCAAACTTCGGTACACCATTTCCAGGCTCCAACTCATCCAAAGCTGCATAGGAACTCATGGCATTGAACATTTGCCCGGAATCTGTTATATCAGCTATCAAATTGTCCACCCCGGGATGATCCAAAGGTTTCAGGTCTACATTCATTACCCGATGGCCTTGGGCGAGTAGATAAGGAACCACATGTTTACCTGCTTTTCCCGATCCTCCGGTAAAAAAGATTCGTTGTTTAGTCATTTTTGGAATTGTTAATAATGATATAATTTTTTCATGGCCAAATATGGTTACGGGATAAGTTTCCTGTCTCAATTCTATCCACGCAGTAATAGGGGTCATCTACTCAGCGAATAATAAAATTACCTTATCATCTGCTGAGCTACCGGTTTATTTTGGAGTGATCCTTAAAATTTTGTCTGGTTGGTTGAGTACCACATAAAATGCTCCATCGGGACCAAACTTTAAGTCTCTAACCCGGCCATATCCTTTTAAGATCATTTCTTGGTATTCCACTTTATTGCCATCGGTGGGTAGTCTTCTCACTTCCTCAAAGGCAAGTGCACCTATAAATAAGTTGTTTTTCCAATGGGGAAACAAGGGGCTGTTCGAAAATTCAGCCGGAGAAACCGCAATAGATGGATTCCAGAATATAATGGGCTGCAACATCCCTTCCTGAGTTGTTTGGTCGGATACAACACTACCGTCATAGTCTATTCCATAGGTAATATCAGGCCAACCATAATTGCCTCCTTTCTTTAAAATGTTCAATTCATCACCTCCCATAGGGCCATGTTCTGTAAACCAGATGTCACCGGTCTCAGGGTGTTGAGCGATTCCCTGTACATTTCTGTTTCCTCTTGTAAACAATTGAGGCAATGCATCGACTTGATTAATAAATGGGTTGTCATTGGGAACACTTCCATCAGGATTGATGCGGTAGATCTTAGCAACCGGCTTACTCAAATCCTGAGCGTATTCGGCATAACCCATATCACCTATGGAGAAATACAAGTAACCTTCCTTGTCAAATAAAAACCTGCATCCCCACCTATTTCCTTTTGTCACCAATAGTTCATTTGGTACTTCAAACAAGTTTTCTTCCGCTACCCAGTTGTTATTGTCAATTTTACCCCTTACAATTTTAGTCATGGCAGGGGCAGAAGCATCATTTATTCGCTCCGGAGCAAAACTAAAAGCCAGGTAAATCCATCCATTTTCTTTGTATTTAGGATCAATCGCAATATCCATGTAACCACCGGTTTTAAATTCTTGAGATTGGGGGACTCCTCTCACAGACTCTTTTAAAGGGGTTCCTTTTACAATCCAGCGAAGCATTCCCCGTCTTTCAGATACCAGGGCACTGTCCTTGGATACGAATTCAATGGCCCAAGGAGTTTTGATCACATCCTCTACCCATTCCTCAATATGTAAATCATATTTTTCAGTTTGAATATGCTGTGGAATGGCACGATCGATATTCGGTTGAATTTTCTGTGCATCGGAAATAAAGTCCACCAGTGACTTGATTTGTTCTTTATTTAAAACTTGGTTCCAGGCAATCATTTCTGTTCCGGGTATCCCAAAAGTGATATTTCTGGTCATCAAGCTACCGCTTCTACCGTATTTCCATGCCGTTTTGATTAGGGAACTGGCTGAATTGCCTTCTAAATTAGCCCCATGACATCCTGCACAGTAAGTTTTATATAATTTTTCACCCTCTTGTGCAGATCCACATATAGCTAAGAAAGAAAATTGTAGAACCAACAACCCAAGTATTTTGGTGACCTTCTTCTTCATTAATTGACCTATAGCTGATATTAAGAAAGATGGAATATACTATTTTTGGCTGTTGGATCCAATTTTGGTTTAGTAAGACCTATTCAAACTTTTCTATTAAAAGTTTGAATAGGTCCAATTTAACATTCGGATATGTTTACCGGGATTTTGGCCAAACCTCCTTCGGAAGTTTCTTTGTATTTAGATTTCATATCTTGGGCCGTTTCCCACATTACTTTGATTACATTGTCCAGACTTAGCCGTGCGGCTTTGGCATCACTTTCCAAGGCCATATTGGAGGCTGTGATGGCCTTGATGGCGCCCATACTGTTCCTTTCAATACAGGGAATTTGTACCAAGCCCCCGATGGGATCGCAGGTCATGCCCAAATGGTGTTCCATGGCGATTTCAGCTGCCTGACACACCTGTTCTTTGGTTCCACCAAGCGTTTCAGTTAGTGCTCCTGCTGCCATAGAGCTGGATACACCTATTTCTGCCTGACAACCTCCCATGGCCGCAGAAATAGTGGCCCCTTTTTTATAGAGCGTACCTATTTCTCCGGCGGTAAGAATAAATTTTACGATTTCATCCTCATCAAAATTGGCTGTGAAACAATGGGCGTACATCATTACTGCCGGAATTACGCCTGAGGCACCATTGGTAGGGGCAGTAATGATCCTACCAAAAGAAGCATTTTCTTCGTTTACGGCTAAGGCAAAAACACTTATCCATTTATTTACAGTATCAAAATCCTTTGGGCCATTTTTAATGGCTTTCATCCAGTCTGCTACATCAGCAAACTTTTGGCCCTGTAAAAACTTTTTGTTCAAGTCGTAAGCTCTTCGCCTTACTTTCAGCCCCCCGGGAAGTATTCCGGATTTATTAATACCTCTAAAAATACAATCTTTTATTTCCTCCCAAATATAAAGGGCTTGTTTTCTGGTTTCAGCCTCAGTTTGCCAAGCTGTTTCATTGAGCATTACCAGTTCAGAAATGCTGAGGTTTAAGCGATTGCAATTGTCTAAAAGGTCTTTTTGGGAGTGGCATGGGTACTTGCTGCTTATGGGGTTTGTCGCCACATGTCCTGTATTTTGTTTCACCACAAACCCTCCCCCTACAGAGAAATATTCCTGCGATATTAAGGAACCATCTTTTAATTTGGCTTCAAATCGCATTCCGTTTGGATGATACTCCAGGCTTTTACTGAATTCAAAAAGGATGTTTTTTTCATAATTAAAAGAGATGGAATGTTCAGCGGAAATGGATATGCTACCTTGACTTTTAATTCCTTCAATCTTTTCACCAATTTTATCAGTGTCAATGGTCTTAAAATCCTCATTTGAGAGGCCAAGAATGACGGCAATATCTGTTCCATGGCCTTTTCCTGTCTTGGCCAGTGAGCCAAAGAAGCTGGTACAAATCTCAGTGACCTTATGAAGCTGATTATTTTTCCTTAAATGGTCTAAAAAAAATAGGGCAGCTCTCCAAGGGCCCATGGTATGTGAGCTGGACGGTCCTATGCCTACCTTTATAATTTCAAAAATACTTATTGACTCCATATTGATTTTGGGCCTTACCAATTACAATTAATAATGTCATGTAATTTACGCCTAAGGATCCAATAGGTAAAATTCTTATGGGGTTTTAATTGATTTAACCCATATTGGATCAAATCAAATTATGATTTTTTAGCTAAACAGAAAATTTATCCTTTTTCCAATTCAATGGGTTGGCGGAAATGTAATTTTGTATTCTTTCGAATGAGGCAGAAATCCTGATGATATGGTCGTGAAATCTGGCCTGTCAGGAAAAATTGGCATTTATTAATCGTGCCTGTTTGGTAACAGCAGATTTGTAGGAACGAATAATCGTTGAAACGCTACCTGGTTTTGGTGAAATTATTGCCATTTGTTTGTTTTTGGGTTTGGTTGGCGTGGCGGTAGATACGTTACATTGCAACGTATCTACCAGGGTGAATTGATCATGTTTAATCACCAATATACCATGGGTATGATTGGGCATCACAACGAAATTTCCCAATTCAACAAACGGAAAATGTTTGGGTATTTCCATCCAATATTTGTGGGCGATTTGGCCTAATTCATTCAATTGCATCGTAGCATCCACAATTTTCCCTATTTTTTGTACAGATGGTTATAAAATAGGCACCGTTTTTACGATAATCATATCCGGGTAAACGAATAGATCCTACGCGGTATTTATTTTGGTATTTGTCCATTTTATTTTTGGCAAATTTTTATACAAAGCCTTCCATCTACCCCCTATAGATAGCCCTTGGATAATCTGACATTCTGATATTGTCTTTCTCTAATTCATTCAATGCATTTTTGGCAATCCATTTTGCCGCAGGGCTTTCAATTTGCAGTATTTCTTGGGCCAGAAGGATGGTTTTTTTGTTCAGGTCGGGGTTTCTTTTTCCAATATTGCGAAGGGCCCAATTCACGGCTTTTTTCACATAGATTCTTTCATCATTGGCCTCCCGTTTGATGATGGGGAAAAAGGTTTCAAATAGCACATTGTCTGATAGTTTATCTGCCATGCAGTAGGAGGCCATAATTGTGAATCCTGCTCTTTTTTCAAACTCAGGTTTCCTTTTTGTCCATTCAAAGATCTTTTCTAGGGCAAAATCACTTTTAGCAAATAAACCCATAGAAAAGCTATCACAAACCTCCCAGTTCTCAAATGTCTTCACCCACTTTTCCATCAATTCTACGGTTACATCTTTGGGTTTGAAAACTTTGCTACATAATATGCGGGCTTCGTAAATACCACTATCAAAAAGCTGCAGGCCTAGTTCATTGTCCTTTCCGATATCCTTGGCTATCTTCTTTAATTCAGAATGGTAAATCCCCAAAGAATTATTAGAGACTACCCCAAATTTCTTTTCCTTAAAAATGACTTTCTCTGGATTTTGAAGTGCATAAAGTCTGCCTATGGTTTCCTCGTAAGTCATTTGTCTTGAATTGAATGGAGCTGTGTTTGGCTTAGGTTGGTCATAATTTTCTTTGTTTTTATGTACTTATTCAGACGTATTGAAAAATGAATAGATTCAAGCTATTTTTCATTTTACTCTTTTCTTGTTTCAGTACTTTATTTATTATAAGTGGAGACATATTAGTAAGAATGCTTTAATTAATAACTATCCTTATTATATTTCTTCAAAAATTATTAGGTAATTTAATTTTATATAAAATATAAAGATTTGATGTTGTTTTATTATTAATATTTTTTTTGTATCATTGAAAGTCCTGAGACCTACCTTTGGTAAATATTCGATTAGAATCGTCAATCTCGGAACCCAATTCAACTAAAATATACCCATTTTGTAACCTTATAATTTCCTAAATTTTTATTTTTTGAGGAGTCATTGGTATTTCAAACTTTAGTAGAAAAAAATGTTGGCATCAACCCTTGCCAGATGAGAGATGGATTTGAATGATATTAAAATCGGAAATAATCATATTAGGAATATAAAATAAGAGAAGACACAGGATGAATTGAGAATGCATCTAGGATTTTTTATGAATGAAGAAAAATTAAGAAAAAACCAAGTGGTACAGTATTATCCTGGTTTTGTCTTAAAGCATGTAATTATCCAAAGTCCCAAAATTCCAGAATAAGTGTATTGACCATATGTGGCATAGGAGTTCTGCCAAGTAAACGATTTTGTCGATGATTCAAATTCTACAAAAAACAGATATAATAAGTTTTATATAGGTTTTTCTGTCTAGAGATCAAAGTCTATCTACCCACAAAAGCCTGTAAATAGCCTTATTTTCAAGTCAAATAGCATACAAGAAAAAAATAACCTGCCCAATTCTCATTGATTTTACCCGCAAATATTGCAGGTATTTTATTGACCAAGTACAAACAAAAAGTTTTTCCATCACTAATTCTTTCGAATATGAAAACACAAATACCGTACTGCTTACAGGTCGTACTTCGAAAAACCACATTAATTGTGCTGACCTTGTTAATTAATTTCCCAGGTCAGGCCGACTCAAGTTCTCATTTTTTATCAGGAAAAATTCTACCTACCAATTCACCTGGTTTAACGGAAGATAAGAAAGTCAGCGAAAAAGAGGAAATTGAACAGGTGGAGAGGGCTCCCGTTTCCTTTGAAAATTCCTTTCAAAGGGAACGTTTTGAATTATCGATTAGAAAAGACATTGCCATAAAAGGAAAGGTGATTTCTAAATTCGATGAAGAATCCATTCCCGGTGTGAATGTTTTAATAAAAGGCTCAGCAATTGGTACGGTTACCGATTTAGATGGTAATTATTCAATTAATGCACCGGAAGGGGCGGTATTAATTTTTTCTTTTGTTGGATTTATTACCCAAGAGGTGGCAGTCAATTCAAGAACTCTTATTAATGTTAGTTTGGTAGAAGATGTTCAGTCCTTGGATGGTGTGGTAGTAATTGGATACGGTACCCAGAAAAAAAGTGATTTGACTGGTTCGGTAACTTCCGTTACAGCAAAAGAGTTTGAAGGACAGGCATTTTCCAATTTGAACCAAGCCCTTCAAGGAAAAGTTGCGGGGGCAGAAATTACTTCTACCTCAGGAGAACCTGGAGGAGCTGTCCAGATCAGGATCAGAGGGCAGGGAACATTTGGCAATTCAGGTCCTTTATATGTTATAGATGGAGTACCTATGCCAGGAAATAATATCAACGCTATTAACCCAAATGATATTGAAAGCATAACCGTTCTTAAAGATGCTTCAGCTTCGGCAATTTATGGCTCCAGAGCTGCTAACGGGGTTATTTTGGTTACAACCAAAAAGGGGGTGTCAGGGGAAACAAAGCTGGAATATAATGGCTATTATGGAATTCAGTCCTTCAATAACTTTATACCGATGGCAAATTCCCAGCAACTTGCAGATGTGGTAAATGATGCACAGTTAAATGGTGGTTATGCGCCTCAGGCAGCCTTTAATAATCCTGAAGTTTTAAAAACAGATACTGACTGGCAGAAAGCTGCTTTTCAGACGGCCCCCATGCAGGATCACAGCTTGACGGTATCGGGAGGGGGTGAGAACTCGAAATTTTACCTTTCCGGTGGTTATTTGGATCAAGAAGGAGTTATGGTTTTCAGTTCCTTAAAACGGTACTCCGGAAGGGTCAACAGCGAATTCACCATTGGAAAGGGGAAGAAACTTAAAATTGGGGAATCATTGATATTGAGCCGGTCTGAGGGATTGAATCTTGGACAAGCAAATAACCTTGATTTTGCCTATCTGTTAGGTGCATCCCCTACCATGAAATTATATAAACCACAAAATTTAGGTGGTTATGGAGGACCTAACCCTGCAGAAACAGGGGTAAACAACAGGGAAAATATAGTTGGAAGGAGAGATTTGAGACGTAATTATACAACTCGTAACAACCTATTAGGGAATGTGTTTGCTGAATATTCCATTATTCCTTCCCTAAAATATCGACTGAATGCTGGCATCAATACAAGCTTGAACACCAATAAAATCTTTGTAGGAATATTCAATATGGACAACCGATCCAATAATACCCAGACTCTTAACGAGTCTAAGAATGAATCCAACGAATACTTATTAGAGCATACCCTTTCTTTTGAAAAGGTTTTTCAAGAAAAGTACTCCATTTCTTTACTGGGAGGCTATACCCAGCAAAATGCCTTTTTTAGCAACCTTTCTGGTAGCAAAAGAGATTCGCCAAGTAATGAACTGCAGGTGTTTAATGCCATGACAGGTGTTTTTACCTTGAGTGGAAATGAAGAAGAGTGGGCCTTGCGTTCCTTTATCGGACGTGCCAATATTTCCATTGAGGATAAATACTTGTTTACAGCTACCATTCGGAGAGATGGATCTTCCAGATTTGGAAAGGAAAACAGGTACGGTAATTTCCCCTCCTTTGCCGCTGGCTGGAACATAGACAGAGAGCCTTTTCTTCAGGACATTTCTGCAATGACAGGTTTGAAACTAAGAGCCAGTTGGGGTAAATTGGGTAATCAAGAAATTGGTAATTATAGCAATGTTACTACGGTGACAACTGCTCCAAGGTATTTCTTTGGTGCTGACCAAATAGCCCCCGCATCAGCAGTACTTACCCTCGGAAATCCACTCTTGAGATGGGAATCAACCGAGCAGAGCAATTTGGGAGTTAACATTTCCTTTATTAATAATTCACTTACTCTTTCTGCTGATTACTGGGTTAAAAATACAGATGGTATTCTTTTAAGAACTCCTGTCTCTACTGTTTCTGGTGTTTACCGTTCCAATGGTGCTTTCCAGAATGCTGCTGGTTTAAAGAATTCAGGATTTGAGTTTTTACTAGGGTACAGAAAGTATGTTGGAGATTTATATTTTGACTTAACAGCAAACCTTACAACAGTTCGAAATGAGGTTACTTCACTTGGAAAAGGGTCGTCTATTATTAATTTAGTAGAAAACGTCTATCAGTTTGGAACCTTTACCCGTACTACTATAGGTGAACCTATGTCTAGTTTTTATGGATATATTATGGATGGTATTTTCCAGACGGATTCCGAAATTGAGAATCATGCAACCCAGACAGGGGCCGCTCCAGGAGATGTGAAGTTCAGAGATATCGATGGAAATGGAATTATAGATGCCAACGACAGAACCGTTATAGGAGATCCCTTTCCTGATTTTAATTATGGCCTTTCTTCAAGTCTAAATTACAAAGCATATGATCTAAATTTCAGTTTTCAGGGCGTTCAAGGAAAGCAACTGTACAATGCACAAAGAGCCTATCTTGAAAGTATGAACGGTGAGCATGGACAAATGGCTACTGTGGTGGATCGATGGACTGGTCCCGGCACCTCCAACACCATGCCCAGGGCAATTCGAGGAGGAGCAAATCTTAACTCACGTCCCTCTTCGCGTTATGTTGAAGATGCAAGTTACCTTCGATTACAAAACGTTCAGATAGGCTATGTTCTTCCAGAAACATTTTTGAGCAAGTTTGGAATAAGCAATTTCAGAACCTATATAAATGCCCAGAATCTATTCACCATCACTGGTTATTCCAATTATAGTCCGGATGGACTGGGAGGTTCTGGCTATGGCAACAACGATCTTAATCCCTTATCAATAGGTGTGGATACAGGAAATTATCCAATTCCTCGAATTATCCAGCTGGGTTTACAAGTAGGTTTTTGATTCTATTTATTCCAACATTAATTTCTTTAAAATGAAAAACATATTAATATTCAATATCGTAATTTCCTTTTTGCTGCTTTTTGGCTGTAGTGATGACTATTTAGAAAAGTCCCCCCCTGATAAACTTCTTGAAGAAGGTTTTGTCAATTCTTCGGACAGGGTAAGTCTGGCTGTTAATGGGACCTATCAGCAGCTTCAGGTATCAGATCTATATGGAGACTACCTTCCGAAGTTCATAGGAGTGCCTTCCGGCGAAATATTGCTCTCCAATACTACTCCCTTAGCAATAAATAATTTTTCCTTTGATGCGTCGGATACTTATTTGCTCAATATTTATGCGGCTTTTTATCAGGGAATAAAAAGAGCTAATTCCGTCATTACCGAGGCTCCCCTTGTGGATATGGATAATGCATTGAAAGCGAGATACATTGCTGAGGCTAAATTTCTTAGGGCTTTCTATTACTGGAACCTTACAAACATGTGGGGAGATGTGATACTATTATTGGAAACAGTTGAGAACCCTGATGATGTGCTTGTAGGTAAAAATACCCAAGCAGAAATTTATGAAGCCATTAAAATTGACCTTCAGGATGCAATTCCAGCATTGCCAGCTTCATATGAATCATCGGATTTAGGCAGGGTTACGAAAGGTGCTGCACAATCACTTCTTGGAAAGGCACATTTATACACCGAAAATTACGAGGAGGCAGAATCCCTTTTTGCCGAGGTAATTCAATCAGGAACTTATAATTTGATGGATGAATTTGATCAAATTTGGAATAGAAATTTTGAAAACAATAGTGAATCCATTTTTGAAGTTCAGTTTGCTGATATTGGAGGGGCAGGAACAAGTACCAGAAACCAGTCTCACTTACCCGGCGTAAATGGAGGGACAGGTAGCCATGTAGCCACCCAAAAAATTGTTGATGCATTTTCCGAAAATGATCCCCGATTGGGCTATTCAATTTTTAGGGATGGCGACATTTTTGCTCCAAATTTAACGACAGCAAGTATTGATTTGGATTATTACAAATCCACATGGTCTGCAACGGGGTACAATATACGGAAAGGTATGGTGCCGATCCTCTATTTACAGGGGGCAGGGACCAACTATCCCGTTATTCGATTTGCTGATGTATTACTGATGTATGCAGAAGCGGCAAATGAAATGGGTAAGATTAGTGAAGCCCGCAATGCTGTGAACAGAGTGCGACAAAGACCTTCCGTTAATATGCCTGTCCTTACAGAGGCTGAGACTGGTACAAAAGAAGCGATGTTTGCTGCTATTGTGGATGAAAGAGAGGTGGAACTGGCATTTGAAAACCACCGATTTAGTGATCTTAGGCGATGGGGTCTCGCAGAGGAGGAATTGGGACCATTGGGATATCTTCCAAAACACAGGTACTTTCCATTTCCCCAGCTGGAAATAGACATTAACCCACAATTGGTTCAGAATACTGGTTGGTAATTTTAAGAAAAAATTTTCTTATTTATTTTATTCTAACAAGCCTATTAGAATTCTTTGTTTGACTAAATAACTCGTTTATTAATACATTATTGGTTCATAATTACAGAAGAAAACCATGAGACGAAGGGATGTGATTAAAAATTTGGCACTTATTCCACTGCTTGGAGACTTTGACTATCAGGAGGCTGTATCTGTTGCTAATTCGGATAAAAGAAAAAAAGATCGATTGATCATCGATACGCACGTGGAAACGTGGAATTTTGATTCCAGGTTTCCTTTTAAACACCCTGAAAATCCTAACCTAAAGGTGTCAATGGAAGCTCCAATAGAAAATCAGATAGAACAAATGAAGGATTTTGGGCTTAAGTATGGGGTTTTGATCAACCCTAGGTACTATGGATGGGACAATTCCTACATGGCCAATTGTTTGAAAACTTATCCCAATCATTTTGTAGCACATGGTTTACTTAATCCAGAGGATCCTAAAATTGTAGAAAAGCTAAGATTTTGGGTAAAGGAGCATGGATTTCAGGGAATGCGGTTTAGCCCAATCTATCATCCCAAATCTACCTGGCTGAATTCACCTGAACATTATCCATTGTGGAAGGAGGCAGAGAAACTAGGGGTAGTGTTCAACTATTACATTCTTCCAAGCCAAATGCCAATGTTAGAAGATATGGCCGAGAGGTTTCCTGGTGTAAAAATAGTAATTGACCATGCCGGAAAACCAGATCTAAAAGCAGCGGATTGCTGGGATGAGTTTAGAAAGATGTTTAAGTTAAAACGTTTTCCACAGGTTTGGATATCCAATTCTGAGCCCTATGAAATGTCAGAATTAAAAGCATATCCCTATGAGGATACATTGCCATTTTACAAGGCTATCTATGAGGAATTCGGGCCCCAGCAGCTAATTTGGGGTACAGGTTATCCTCGGCCAAGATGGGAATTGCCAATGGACAAAGAACTTGAGTTTGTAGATAAATACTGCTATTTTTATAGTGAGCAGGACCGAGAGATGCTCCTGGGAAGAAACGCCTTTAAAATATGGAAATTTCCCAACCAAACTTAACTCCGATTATGGTACCGACACAAACCTTTTAGAATTAACTAGAGTCGGGGGTTTGGGGCATTGTTGAAGATTAAAAAGGCAACAATGCCTTCCAAAATCGTTTATAATATATTTCTCTATTCTACGGGCTAAAAGCCATTGTTATTGATATTTAGTTTGAATTTGATATACCCATAAACTTGTTCCGTTCATTTTTCTGAAACTTCCATTTTGATAAGCTTGTCTACAATAGCCATATTTCCTTGGATATTGAACTTCCAATTCCGTCAAACCCAAGGGTAATATCTAATTACAGAGAGTAAACAGGCTATTAAGTTAAAATTTTTCTGGTTAAGGTTGGCCAATGTCCTTCTGCCACAAGTAAGGGCATTTCAATATAAAATTCTGCATTAAATTATTACAGTGGTGATCGTTTAAAACGATTTGTTTGCTCTTAACAAATCTTCTGGACCCAAAAATGTTGTGTTTTCACCTATGATTACCCTTAGTATACCATATAATAAAATTGCTCCGGTACACATGGGAAAAGGAAACAAAGTAGTATACTAGAAACTGCTTTGGTAAACAGTAGCAGGTTGTCTACCGGTATTTTCCAATGCATCTATTTCTCCATGTAAAACAATACTTTTTTGCTGAATTCATTTGTTGTGTCCTTTTCCAATAATTTGACCCTTATGAGCCAATACTGATCCAATGAGGATTCTCCTTTCTATAAGCCCTTTCACAGCCTTTTTGATCGATTCATTAAAATAAATATCCGTAGCCATATTGGTTAATTAATTATTGACAAAAACTTTTTATTTGGTACTTTTCATATCGTTACATCAATGTCTCGGCAAAGTCCTTGGCTTCTTCATGAAATACTGCCATCAAAAGTACCACTATCAAAAAGCTGCAGGCCTAGTTCATTGTCCTTTCCGATATCTTTGGCTATCTTCTTTAATTCAGAATGGTAAATCCCCAAAGAATTATTAGAGACTACCCCAAATTTCTTTTCCTTAAAAATGACTTTCTCTGGATTTTGAAGCGCATAAAGCCGGCCCATGGTTTCCTCGTAAGTCACTGGTTTTTATATTTTTAAATTGATATTATCCGCCTAAATCCTAAATTTCACCCCAAAACTCCAAACCATTAACAATTAATAATTAACAACTAACCATTAACAACTAACCATTAGCAATTAATAATTATCCACTAATACTTATCATGAATAAAATAAAGCAATTTTTGCAACTCTTTCTTTTGCACGCTGGAGCTGCCGGTGTAATTGTTGAAGAAGGTGCTGAAAAGCAGGGTTTTGCCACTTTTGGTAAGGAGGAAACCACTGAGAGCAGTGCTCATTGCAAGGGTGCCGGTTTTGGCGTAGATGTAGGCGGGCTCACCCGGGTCAGCACGGTACCAGTTGCGGATGGTGCCGGATTCTCCACCCGCCGGGAAATAGGCTTTGATTTTTTCCATAGGCACCTCAGTATGGATTTTATGCAGCAACTTTATGACTGACCGAGGGGTAAACATATTCTGTGGGGAAAGACCTGACCCATCCACCCATTGGGGCTCGTCAGGAAGATCTGCTAGATAATGTTCCTTTGCATAGGAGATGCCACCTCGGATATTGATAGAATCCAAGACCGCATCAGAGACAAGAACCATTAGCTGTTCTGCTAGAAAGTTGTCGCTAATTTTCATCATTTGGGCGTACAAACTGTCCGCCTTTACAGTAGGCAATTTTTCATGTGAGGATTTGGAGTAATCCTTATTGTTTATGAGTGAAATTTGCTTTCCTACTGCTTCCTGAAGTAGATTTCTGGTCAAATTTGCAGAGGTAATAAATGGTTTATCAGTTGCAAAGGCCAAGCTGTCCTTTTCTTTATTTATGGCATATTCATAAGTGTTTTTCTTAAAGTCCCTTTGAATAAAATAGTTGCCGGAATGGGTTTGTGAGGAAGGCATAAGGGGTAAAAGGACTGTTTTCGGATAGGGCGTTGCCTCCGCTAACTCAGCTTTTTTAGAATAGCGCAAAACATTTCCATAAATGGGCATGGCGGATCTTTCGGCAGCAAAGTAGTAAGGAAACCAGTTCCAAGACCAGCCGGGTCCATAGCTAGAAAGCTGCTCAAAATTATTTACCATATACAACTTCTTGTCTGCATTTTTAAGAAAATTGATCACAGTACTGTCTTTAAAGTCGGGGTGCAAAAGTGAGGGGTCTCCCGTTCCCCAGAAAATAAGAGAATCTCCTTGGTAGGTATAATTTAGCCCGTTGATATACCCATCACCCAAGGCTTTGTAACTGGAATAAAAGGTAAATATTTTGGTATTGGAGGCTGGGATAAAATATTTGGCTTCATTTAATTTTACCAGTGTTTTGTCCTTCACCGGATCATAAAGCATAAATCCCATATGTCCTTTTTCAAACACATCAGAGGTACGCACCGTTTTATTGATTTTTTGGACGGTACAAGAGAAGAAGAACAACAAGCACAACCATTTACAGTTTTTCATAGGAAAGGTCTTTGCGGAATACATTTCGATTTGGCTGTTAAGCCATAGGAAAAGTAATATTTTCTAGCCAATCTAGGAAGTGATTTCGGTATTTACTTGTTATGTTGAGTGTAAGGTTATTGCTCAATTTTTCTACCAATTTTCCGTCAGGTGAAATTGGCGGTATTGTTGTTTTTTTGAAAACAATACTGACAAAATCTTGGGTATAATGTTCAATAAATAAGCGGTTTCACCCTTGGCTATAAATATATCGCCCATACTGGGCTGAAAATTTGAATATAAAAGCCCCTCTATTTCAAAATAGAGGGGCTGGAATTTTTACTCGTCCCACCAGATTCTATCCAGCAGGGTGACATCAGGCACGTTACTGCCATTCCGACTCACTTCATTGTCCGGATAGGCCAGTCTTCTGATGTACTGTCCATTGAGGTTACCATTCAGGTTTTCAGGCAAAGTCATGTCCTTGTATCCATAATCAAACCTTCTGGCATCATTCCAGGTTT
Source organism: Cyclobacterium sp. 1_MG-2023 (assembly GCF_030546805.1). GTDB lineage: Bacteria > Bacteroidota > Bacteroidia > Cytophagales > Cyclobacteriaceae > Cyclobacterium. Next base: position 323,203 of record NZ_JAUOPC010000006.1, read on the forward strand.
CAGGGTGGAGAAAAAGTGCTACCCATTTTTCTTTCATGATATCTGCCAAGCTAAGAGCGGATGCTCCCATGCTTACTTCGGGACTGTTGAGATAGGCCATTTTGTCCTCCTCATTTACTTCCAGCATGTCCATATGGGCTTCAATTCCTTCAAGGTAGGCGGCATAAGCTCTTTCAGGATCCCCTTCTAAGGCTACTTCGGCCTCTATGAATTTCTGCTCAGCATAAGTAGCAATCAGTAGCGGGGAGTCTTCGTAAGTATAGAACTGATCGGGAATTAGGGTAGATCTTGCACCCTGTTCAGGTGCATTTCCTCTTCCTGCTCCATTGGTTACACCAATGTATTCTCCATCATCCGTAGCACCAATCATCAATGACATCCGTGGATCAACTACATCATAGGATGTCCCATCCATTGTTTCTATAAACTGAGTAGATATCCAACCGCCTAAAAGCAAACTTTCATTGTTGATGGCTACCTGTGCCCAAGGATTGAATCGCTGTTCAAAAAAGATCACAGTGGCATCATCGTCATTACTCGTCATGCCACTAGCCAAAGCGGTCAAAATAGCTTGGGGATCATAGGTAGTTGTCCCTTTTGTGTGCAACATAAACCTGGCTTTAAGCATATTGCCGAATTTTATCCAAGAAGAAACGTCTCCATTAAAGATAAAGTCGTCACCTCCCAATGAAATAGAGGTAGTACCGGAAAGGTTTTGGATACCTTGATCTAGTAAGCTGAATACTTCAGAATACAAGGCTTCATCGTCATCATAAGTAGGAGTAACAGAACTAAAATCAAATCCTTCGGTATAAGGAACATCTCCAAATGCATCCACGGTCATCCCAAGGTTTAATGCCATCAGAATTTGTCCGGCTCCAAGATAGTGTCCTGCATCTTCTTCTTCGGCCTTTTGCATCAAGTCGGTCAAATCAGTCATCACATTATATAAATCAAACCAAAGACCACTGTAGTTACTTGCTTCCATTACATCTGAAGCGCTTGCAGGATTAGGTGAAGCAAGGTATTGCACATAATTGGAAGTAATGCTACCAATTGCATACACATTGAGAGAGGTCTCATAGGTAGCATTGGTCATCAGCCCTGAAATGGGAGCATCCTGTGGGTTGTTGGGATTTTCATTGACATCGAGAAAATTCTCACATGAGCTTAACACTAAAAAAAGCATTAGGCAAAGTATAGTATATATCGCTTTCATAGTTGCAGTTTTTATAGTCCAAGGTTCAGGTTAAAGAAAAAACTCTGTACGCCGGGGTAGCCCAGCCCCGTAAAACCAATGGCATTGCCACCGGCACCTGCAGAGAAGGACTCCGGATCAAATCCATCCCAAGGGGTATATAGGATGATATTATTGGCAGCAATAGAAACCCGAGCAGTTCTAAATGGCGTTCTTTCTAGTAAGTCCGGGTTTAAATTATAGCCCAGGGTGATGTTTCGTAATTTGATATAGCTGGCATCACTCACAAAGTTCTCACTGGTAGTTCGGTAATAGTTTCTCCAATAACCGGCGCCATAATCGACTCCGTCCGGACCTTCACCCTGGCCCAGCCAAACTTCCTTGGTGTTGGTAGATCCATCTGCCAAGACTCCTTCAAAAACCCTAAAATCTTCACGTGCTTCAGTAAACTCATTTTTACCAAATGCGGAAAGGAAGTTTGCATACTGATTGTATTGTTCCAGACCGGTCCTGAAATCGATCAGGAAGGACAATTCAAAGTCTTTATAGGTAAAATCATTTCTAATGCCTCCAATCCATTTCGGCACCGCATTACCTAAAATCAATTGCGTACCTGTCCTTACCGGAAAGCCATTGGTTCCAATTATTATTGGAAGGCTGCGGTCCAGAAATATATTGTCCGGATCAGTGCCTAATCTTTCGTAAGAGCTTCCAAAGATATTTCCATAGGCCTCTCCTTCAAGCAGTTTCATTGTAACAGTAGATCCGGCATATCCATATTGGCTACCAACAACGATCTCATCAATTCCTTCTTTGATAGCTTTGATCTCATTATTATTAATGGACAAGTTGGCACTGATATTCCAGCTGAAATCATTGGACTTGATAGGAGTTCCCCCTAAAATAAACTCAAACCCACTGTTTTGAATTTCTCCTGCATTGGTGATATAGGATGAAAAGCCTGTGGCATCCGACACCGGTACAGGGATAATTTGATCCTTCGCGTTGGATTTGTAATAGGTTACATCAAAGTTTGCCCTATTGTTCAGGAAGGCTGTTTGCAAACCAAATTCTATGGCATTGGTTTGCTCAGGTCTTAGTGATAAATCTCCATAGACCGAATTCCTTGTAAATCCTACCTGCCCGTTTAATGGAAAAATGGAGGGAGAAACATAGGTGGATCCTAAAATATGGGCATCTGTATCTTTACCTACTTGTGCATAAGAAGCCCTCAATTTACCAAAAGTTAGCCATGAGGGAAGAACCATGTTTTCACTAAACACATAACCCAGATTGAAAGAAGAATAGAAAAAAGAATTGTTGTCTTTGGGTAGGGTGGAGGAAATATCATTTCTACCCGTGACATTTAGAAAAAGGTAGTTCTTATAATCCACCATCAAATCCCCATAAAATCCCACTATTCTTTTAATACTCTTACCTTGACTGGTAAAGATTTGAGAGGCGACACCTAAATTATAAAATTCAGGAATGACAAAATTCTCACCACGTGCGGTTACTCTATCATATTTTCGCTCAAAAATGTCATTACCCAATCTCAGGCTGGCATTTAGGTCTGAAGTAAATTGCTTTTTTAAAGTTATATAGAAATTGGAAGTAAGGTCTCTACTGTTGATCCTTGTTTCTTCCAAGTAACCTGTTGAACTTAGTGGAACTTCTCCAACGATCCCTTTAGGTCCAGGAGTGATTTCTGTTCGTTGGTCACTATAAAAGTCTGTTCCTAAACGATAGGAGAAGGAAAGCCAATCCGCAGGAATATAGTTTAAGTTGATATTTCCGATTACTCGGTTTACATCGTCTTCATAGGTAGCAAAACGCGCATCATAGATGGGGTTGGTATTGGAATAGGTTCTCATCGTTCCATCCTCATTGATATAATCCCGAACATCCGTTGTTTCTGACCAGTACATCATGCGTTCCATAAAGCGATCATGAGGGACCCTGTTGCCTCCAGAATTGCTATAATTTACAGATCCAGAGAAATTAAATTTGTCCGATACTTTTACAGTTCCGGAAAATTTGGCTGTAGTTCTGTTCCAATTAGAAAAAGGAATAATACCCTCTTGCTGTAAGTTTCCAAAGGAACCATAAAAGGTGGCCATTTCATTTCCTCCGGAAATACTTATATTATTATCTATCTGGACTCCCGTATTGAATGCTCGGTTCCAATTGTCTTGGTATTTGTGATCAGAAACAGTTTGTTGTACTTCGGCTATAGGTGCGCCCCATGAAGGCCAGAAACTACTTGGTTGATACTCTCCACTAAACCCTTGCCCATATTTGTCTTGTAATTTCGGCAGCTGATTTAAGGTTTCAAAGCCAACTGAACCGTTGTAGTTGACCCTTACTTCTCCAGCTTTTCCTTTTTTGGTGGTTACAATTACAGCACCATTGGCTGCTCTTACCCCATACAAGGCAGTGGCTGCTGCACCTTTCAATACGGAAATTGAAGCCACATCATTTGGATTTAAATCGGCCATTCTATTTGATAAACCCCTTGGTGTACCTGTTGACTCTATGGTAGAGTTATCTACCGGCACGCCATCCACTACAAAAAGTGGTTGGTTATTGGCTCCGGGATCCAGTGAATTGATTCCCCGAATGATAATCCGTGCAGACTGACCGGGAGCACCACCGGAGTTGGTTATCTGAACCCCTGCAGCCTGCCCTTGAAGTGAACTTACAAGATTGGGCTGTTTTACTTTGGTAATGGCCTCGGCATCAATATTTTGAGCAGCATATCCTAGGGATTTTTTCTCTTGGGAAATTCCGAATGCCGTTACAATGAATTCATCCAATCCTTTTGCTTCGGACTCCATAACCACATTCAGTGTCTGCTGCGTGCCTACGGTAATGGATTGAGAAGCGTAACCAATATAAGAAAATACCAATACTGTGTTTTCATTGGGTACGTTGATGCTAAAGTTTCCATTGATATCAGAAACGGTACCTGTTCCTGTACCCTCAGCTACAATGCTGACACCTGGAAGCCCTTCCGGATCTTCTGCTGCAGTAACCTTTCCTTGGATGTTAATTTGTTGGGCCATAAGTGTCCCATTTAACATCAGAAAAAGCACCATTAGTAAATAGTAGGTAGAATTTTTCTTCATAGAATTAATAGATTTAATTGACAAAAATTATACAATTCAAATATTCCCAAAATTTTATCCAGAAGGGAGGATTTGGTTAGTAATTTTTTATAAATGGCCTAAAATTTTATCCGAAACGGCAATATTTACCTTAGGATCCTACTTTTGGGGTTATTTGAAATCATGAATCACCAATTAAGTTAGTTATAATAATTTAATATCTTGGCAAAAGCCAAAAAAATTACTGAAAAATTAAGGTTGATAAACCAGGTTGAATACTATATAATAGTGGAGTAAATTAAAATATATAGAGGTATTTGTTTATTTTACGATAGTTGAGTGATATCCAATATTAAAACAGCTCATTGCCCTTCTAAAACCATAATTAATCTTACGCTTAAGAAAATTGATATATTTGAATATGAAGGAGAATAAAAAAGTCAGCCATATCAATACCTTGGAATTAATTAACGCTGAAAATTTAGATGAAAGGCAAGCGAAATTAATTGACCTGGCCATCAAGGCAACAGAAAATGCGCATGCACCTTATTCTAATTTTCGAGTAGGTGCAGCTGTGATTTTAGCGGATGGACAGACTTTTTGGGCAAATAATCAGGAAAATATCTGCTACCCTGCAGGGATTTGTGCAGAGAGGGTTTTATTAACCTATACCCATGCCAACTTCCCTAAGATAAAACCGTTAACAGTTGCAATAGCAGCCATGAAAGCCGACAATACAGGCCTGGCTACGGTTACCCCTTGCGGTTTGTGCAGGCAGACCATTAGCGAATATGAAATGAAATTCGGCAGCCAAATAGAACTGTTGATGCTTCAGGCTGATGGGAGTGTGTTGAAAGCCCAGGGGATAGACCAATTGCTTCCCAACAAACTTGAAAATTTAAACGAATAATGGTTCAAAAAGAGCTACAATTTCAAGCTAAACATACTTTTTCACTTAGCCATGCGCCTACAGGAGAAGAAAACACTGTCTGGATTGTTTTTCATGGATATGGCCAACTGCCTAAATTTTTTCTAAGGAAGTTCAATCCATTATTTGATGAGCGTACCTTAATAGTGGCTCCAGAGGGACTCAACCATTTTTATCTTGAAGGCTTTTCAGGAAGAGTTGGGGCCAACTGGATGACCAAACATGAGCGCGAAATTGACATCGCCAATAGCAATGCTTACCTCAATGCAATGATGGAAGAACTGCTCAACAAATATAAAATCATACCTCAAATAAATGTGTTGGGATTTTCTCAGGGTGCCGCCACCATGAGCCGTTGGATCTGCCAATCAAATCTTAAACCAACCAAAGTAGTTTTTTGGGCCGGAGCTCCGGCCTATGATTTGGATACTACACTAATGGTTGAAAGACTTAACAGCAGCCAGATCATTTTGGCATTGGGTGACAATGACCCTTTCTTGCAATCCCAAATTTACTCCCAAGCGGAAAATCGTCTTTCAGAGGCGGGTTTTGCCAACTTTAAAGAACTTAGGTACAGTGGAGGCCATGAAATAGACAAGGGATTGCTCAAAGAAATATTTTTGATGTAATTTTGCTCCATGAGGATTTTGTACAACCTGGGAATGATTTTGCTTGATGGGCTGATGAAGATTGGCAGCAAAAGATCAGCGAAGCTCAAACTAGCTGTCGATGGTAGAAAAAACACCTTTGAAGCGGTAAAATCATTTCGGAAAGCAAGCCCAAGCCCTTTGGCTTGGTTTCATGTCGCCTCCCTTGGAGAATACCTTCAGGCAAAACCGGTAATCGCTGCATTTAAGAAAGAATATCCACTATGGGGCGTTGCAGTATCTTTTTTCAGTCCTTCGGGCTATGAACAAGCCATTAAAAAAAAGCAAGAGTGGGTTGATTTTATGTGTTACTTGCCAATAGATACCCCACATAATGCTGACCGATTCGTAGACCTACTCTCACCGGATATGGTGTTTTTTGTTAAATATGACCTGTGGGCCAACACCATTATGGCCATTAAACAAAGAAAAATACCGCTCTACTTGGTTGCAGCTTCATTTAGAAAAGAGCAAGTCTATTTTTCTTGGTATGGTAAGTTCTTCAAGGATATTTTGCTCCGCTTTGATCATATATTTGTTCAAAATCAAGTCTCTAAAGAACTACTTGATCATGTGGGCGTTAAAAATATAAGCATTACGGGGGATCCTCGATTTGACAATGTTTACAAAACCAGTCTATCGCCTAAATTATTTCCGGAAATTGAGCAGGGGATTGTTCAGAAGGTAATGGTTTTGGGTAGTGTATGGCAAGAAGACATGAATAATTTGATTCCTTTTATCAATCAATCCAAGGATATACAGTTTATCGTTGCTCCTCATGATATAGATAGGGAAATCATTGAGAATTGGCAAAAGGCCATTACCTTGCCTTCGGTAAAGTACTCAGAATATAAAAATCAGGAGCAGCCACAAGCTTGGAAGGTCTTGGTAATTGACAATATCGGCATGTTGTCTTCCTTGTATCAATTTGCCCACTGGGCATATATAGGCGGGGCAATGGGGAAAGGGCTACACAATATACTGGAACCTTTGGCTTTTGGAATTCCCGTTTTGCACGGGCCTTTGAAAAAAGTGTCCAAATTTCCCGAAGCCGGTATAAGCCGGCAATACGGCTGTGGCTTTCCTGTGAAAAACAGGTCAGAAATCATATCCTTAATAGCCAAACTTAGTCAGGAGGCAGATTATGAAAAAGCTTGCATGGCTGCTAAAAAACTGGTAGGCGATAACTTGGGAAGTGCTGATAATACAATGGCAATCATTAAGAAGGAAAGATGAAAGGAAGGGTGATCAAAACGACAGGGTCTTGGTATGAGGTTAAGGTGGGTGAAAAACTGATCAAAGCTCGGCTTAGGGGCAAGTTCAAGCAGGATAACCTCAAATTAACCAATCCTATAGCGGTGGGAGATTATGTATTGCTGGCGAATGAAAAGAACCAGTCAACGGCTGTGATTTCCGAAATTCTGCCTAGAGACAATTACATCATTCGGAAATCTACCAGGAAGCAACATTTTTCCCATATTTTGGCGTCCAATATTGACCAGGCTTATCTAATGGTAACGGTGAGGTCACCACGTACTTCACTTGGTTTTATTGATCGGTTTTTGGTCAGTGCGGAAAGTTTTCGCATTCCAAGTACTATTCTTATCAATAAGGTAGAAAGCTTGACCAAACAAAAAGACCTGGATTTCAAGCAGGAATTGCACGATATTTATGCACCGTTAGGGTATCCTGTTGTGGAATTGTCGGCCTTACATGATGAGGACCTGATGGAGAAATTTAGCACCGGACTAGAAGGAAAGACGACCTTATTAGCGGGACATTCCGGAGTTGGAAAGTCCACCTTGCTCAATAGGCTTATTCCCAATGCAACCCAGGCCACCCAAGAGGTTTCAAAGTTTTCTTCCAAGGGAGTGCATACCACTACCTTTGCAGAAATGTTTCCTTTTGGGGAAGATGGTTATTTTATCGATACCCCCGGTATTAAGGAATTTGGTATTTTGGACATTGATGATCATGAGTTGTCCCATTACTTTGTGGAGCTAAGAAAATACTTGGGACAATGTAAATACAACAATTGCAAACATATAAATGAACCGGGATGCAAGGTTCTCGAAGTATTAGAACAAGGCTATATACACCCTTATCGTTATGAGAACTATCTCAAAATAATGAGTGAGGAGGATAGTCATAGATAAAGGTAAATCAATAGTATTTCTCAGGATTTAGGCAAAGCAAAAGTTTATTCAATGCTTTGAAAGCAGTGGCAATTCGGTTACTTTCATTAAAATTTTGACAATAAAAATGACGCAAAAAGCAAAAATATTGGTATTGAACCACCATCAAATCAAACAGAAGATCACACGAATAGCGTTTGAGATTTATGAAAGGAATGCGGGAGAAAAACAATTAACCATAGCAGGACTTACCGGGATGGGATATGTTTTCGCAGAATTAATGGTGGCGAAACTTAAAGAGATTGCACCCTTTGATCTTCAGTTGGTTAAGATAGAACTTGACAAGGCCAATCCTAAAATGGAGGAGGTAATCCTGTCAGCGCATGAGCCATTAAATGGGAAGTCTATCATCCTTGTAGACGATGTATTGAATACAGGTAAAACCCTAGCCTTTGCCATGATTCCTTTCCTAGAACAAGAAGTGAAAAAAATGGAAGTTTTGGTTTTGGTCAACAGAAGCCACAAGCTTTTCCCGGTTGCTCCGGATTATACCGGCTATGAATTGGCCACCACCTTGAGTGAGCACATTACTGTTAACTTAGACCCAGAAGATTCCACTGTTCATTTACACTAATATGTCTGTACATCAATCAACTCATTTAAAACGAATTACTACGCATATTCTTCAGGAAATGAAGAAGCGTAAAGAAAAAATTTCCATGCTTACTGCTTATGATTTTTCCATGGCAGGCATAGTAGATGCAGCGGGAATTGACATGATTTTGGTGGGTGACTCTGCTTCCAATGTAATGGCAGGGCATGAAACCACCTTGCCAATCACCCTAGACCAGATGATCTATCATGCTACCTCTGTGGTAAGGGCAGTGGAACGGGCGCTTGTTGTGGTAGATATTCCTTTTGGCTCTTATCAGGGCAATAGTTCAGAGGCACTAAGGTCTGCCATCCGGATCATGAAAGAATCGGGTGCCCATGCTGTAAAGGTAGAGGGGGGAGAAGAAATCAAAGAGTCTGTTATCCGTATATTGAGTGCCGGTGTACCTGTGATGGGACACTTGGGCTTAACACCGCAGTCCATTTATAAGTTTGGAACCTACACTGTTAGGGCCAAAGCAAAAGACGAAGCCAAAAAACTTTTAGCTGATGCGAAGGTCTTGGAGGAATGTGGCTGTTTTGCCCTTGTATTGGAGAAAATACCCGCCTCATTAGCTAAAGAAGTGGCTTCAGCGGTGAGTATCCCTGTGATCGGCATAGGTGCAGGTCCGGATGTGGATGGGCAAGTATTGGTGCTTCATGACATGTTGGGGATAACCCAAGAGTTTCAACCTAGGTTTTTGAGGCAATATGCAGACATCAGAAATACCATGTTAAAAGCAGTAGGGGATTATATTAAGGACGTTAAATCCGAAGATTTCCCTAATCAGGAAGAAAGTTATTAAGCAAATACCTGTAATGAAGAAGGAGGATTGAAGGCCTTTGGTTTTTAAGCTGCTAAGTTTACCATTGGTACCTGATTTTCTCACCTTATGTATGCTATCCCCCTTAGGGTTATTATTTTCCCTTATCTCGATCTGCGGTCTTAGGATAAAGATATTTTTCGTAATTTAGCCCACAATTTTAAATGTAATTCATTTTTAATAATACAATTAGAAAACAGATATAAACATGAGTGACAAAACCCCCAAAATTCTTTATACCCTTACCGATGAGGCACCGGCATTAGCCACCTATTCCTTATTGCCAATCATCAAGGCATTTACCGATTCGGCCGGGGTGTCTGTGGAAACAAGAGACATTTCTCTTTCAGGCAGAATTCTTGCTAATTTTCCTGAGTTTTTAAAAGAAGAGCAAAGAGTGAAGGATGCGCTTTCCGAATTGGGAGAGATCGCCAAAACGCCGGAAGCTAACATCGTAAAATTACCTAATATTAGTGCCTCTATTCCGCAGTTGAAAACTGCAATCAAAGAGTTGCAGGAAAAGGGTTTTGCATTGCCGGATTATCCTGATGATCCTAAAAATGAACAAGAAGAAAACATCAAAGCCAAATACGATAAAATTAAAGGTTCTGCTGTAAACCCGGTCTTAAGGGAAGGTAACTCTGATAGAAGGGCTCCACAGGCTGTCAAGCAATTCGCCAGAAAGAATCCTCACAGCATGGGAAAATGGAGCAAAGACTCCAAGTCTCATGTTTCAAGTATGCCTGAAGGAGATTTTTATGGTAGCGAAAAGTCCGTAACCATACCTTCAGAAACCAGTATCAATATCGTATTGCACGGAGAAGACGGCACAGAGACTACCTTAAAAGAAGGTTTGGCCTTACAAAAAGGTGAGATCATTGATGCCGCTGTTTTAAGCATTTCTGCTTTAAGAAAATTTCTTAAAGAGCAAATTGCCGAAGCAAAAGAGCAAGGCGTATTGTTTTCATTGCATATGAAAGCAACAATGATGAAGGTTTCTGACCCAATCATTTTTGGACATGCAGTGACTGTTTTCTTTGCTCCGGTATTTGAAAAACATGCGGAGGTCCTTAAAGAAGCAGGCGTAGATCCAAATAATGGTTTTGGAGATCTTATTGCCGCTTTGGACAAATTGCCTGAAGCTACCCGCAAATCAATTGAAGCTGATATCGATGCTTGTTATGCAGAGAGTCCTGACTTGGCCATGGTAAATTCTGACAAAGGAATCACCAACCTACACGTTCCAAGTGATGTAATCATTGATGCTTCCATGCCTGCCATGATCAGAAGCAGTGGACAAATGTGGAACAAAAACAATCAATTGCAAGATACCAAAGCAGTAATTCCAGACAGGTCTTATGCGGGAGTTTATCAAGAAACCATTGATTTTTGTAAGAAAAACGGTGCTTTTGATCCAACCACGATGGGCTCTGTTCCTAATGTAGGGCTGATGGCTCAAAAAGCCGAAGAGTACGGTTCTCATGATAAAACATTCGAAATTCCATCTGCAGGTACCGTAAAAGTAACGGATGCTTCCGGTAATGTAATTTTGGAAAATACAGTAGATAAAGGAGATATCTGGAGAATGTGTCAGGTAAAGGATGCACCTATTCAGGATTGGGTTAAGCTTGCTGTAAACAGGGCCAAAGCCACAGGTGTTCCTGCCGTTTTCTGGTTAGATAAAAACAGGTCTCATGATGCTGCCCTTATTGCTAAAGTTGAAACTTACCTAAAAGACCACGACACCAGTGGCTTGGAAATCTATATCAAATCTCCTGAAGAAGCGACTCGTTATTCTTTGGAACGTATTAAAGACGGCAAAGACACCATTTCTGTTACCGGTAATGTATTGAGGGATTACTTGACAGATTTATTTCCAATTTTGGAATTGGGAACTAGTGCTAAAATGCTTTCAGTGGTACCTTTGATGAATGGTGGAGGTTTATTTGAAACCGGTGCCGGTGGGTCTGCTCCTAAGCATGTTCAACAATTCGTAGAAGAAGGTCACCTTAGGTGGGATTCTTTGGGAGAATTTTTAGCCCTAGCTGTTTCTCTTGATCATTTGGGAGAAACCTTTAATAATGAGCGAGCTAAGGTATTAGGAAAAACCTTGGATGAAGCAACAGCGAAGTTTTTGGAAAATGGAAAGTCTCCTTCCAGAAAAGTGAATGAGCTTGACAACAGAGGAAGCCATTTTTACCTGGCCACTTATTGGGCAGAGGCCTTGGCAAACCAAGATGAGGATGCAGCGCTGAAAGCTATTTTCACCCCGGTGGCCAAAACCATGAGTGAAAATGAGCAAAAAGTGGTGGATGAACTAAATGGTGCGCAGGGAAGCCCTGTGGATATTGGAGGTTATTATAAGCCTGACGAGGACAAAACGTCTTCCGCTATGCGTCCAAGCAAAACCTTAAATGATATATTGAAAACTATCGTGGCCTAGATGGACCTAAGTTTTTAACCCGAAATAGGCAACAGAGCTTCTGTTAACTATTTTGGGTTAAAATAAGCTTAACATAAAAAAGCCGGAAGAAATTATCTTCCGGCTTTTTGTATTTTCAGACCGGCATAAAAGCCGGGAGTTTAGAATGGTAGAACCATTTTAACTCAAATTATTATAGTCTTTTGATTTTGATATTTCTGAACCAAACATCATCTCCATGATCTTGGAGGACAATTTTACCTTCTTTGTATTTGGCAAAGCCTTCCCACTTAGAGAATTTGCTTTCTGCAACCATGGCTTTCCATTGGTCGTCCCAAAGTGTAGTCTCCACTGTTTTTACTCCATTGAGAAAAAACTGCAGGGTATTGTCATTGATTATGATTTCTGTCTTATTCCATTCACCTACCGGTTTGGCAGCTTCTTCGGAAGATTCAATCATGTCATAAAGATCTCCGGCTCTGTGTGTGATGATTTGGCCATCTTTATGTCCATCATTGTCAAGTACCTGGTACTCCGGTCCGGTATGGTAAGGTCTGTCGTATTCACCATTGTCCTGGACGTGAAACATGATGCCACTATTTCCATTTTCTGAGATTTTCCACTCAATTTGCAAGTGAAAATTACCGAAGGTTTCCTTGGTAACAAGATCACCTGCAGAAGCACCTTCGTCTTTTTTACCAGAATTAAAGTAAAGTACACCATCGGCAGCCTCCCAAGCTTCGCCCGGTTGATCTTTACCAAATCCGGTCCAACCTGTTAGACTGTTGCCATCAAATAAACTTATCCACTCTTCTTCAGTCACGATGATTTCTTCAATGTTTTCTTCTGTAGTCTCTTTCTCACTTTTAGCAGGGCCACAGGCCACTACGGCAAGAGAAAGAGCCGCTATAGACAAAGTTGTTTTTATCATATCAAATTATTTCTTTAACAATAATACGAATTTTGCAAGATCTTTTGCATCTTCTTCTGAAAGGGTAGGGTGCGCCGGCATAGGAATTTCTCCCCAAGTACCTACACTACCTGCGATAACTCTTCCTGCCAATAGTTCTACGTTTTCGTCAGTTGACTCATATTTGGCAGCAACATCAGCATAAGATGGACCTACAATTTTTCTTTCAAGCATATGGCAAGAAGGACAGTCATTTTGTCCCATCAATTCAGAACCTTTGATGAAAATAGGATCATCTTTGTACTTTTCCTCAAGGCTGATTTCCTCTACAGGTGCCGGAGGAGGCGCTGGAGTGCTCTCGCTAGATGCTGAATCAGAACTTCCTGAGCCACCACATGCAGAAACGGCTACCATTGCACTGGCAATGAATGCCATACTTAAATTTAAATTAAACTTCATGGTTTGTAATAGTTAGATTAATTAATTCCCAATAATTTTTTGTTTAAACCTTCATCCATTCCTGTGGATGCGAAATCGTCAAAGGTTTTTTCGGTTACTCTTATTATTTTTTCACTTATAAATTTAGCTCCTTCAATTGCTCCATTCTCCGGATGCTTGATGGCACATTCCCACTCTAGGACAGCCCATCCATCAAAGTCATATTGAGAAAGTTTACTAAATATCGCATTAAAATCAACTTGGCCATCGCCTAATGAACGGAACCTTCCGGCTCTTTCTATCCAGCTGGAATAGCCTCCATATACTCCTTGTCTCCCTGTAGGATTAAATTCTGCATCCTTGACATGAAACATTTTTATTCTATCCTTATAAATATCGATAAAATCTACATAATTCAGGCATTGCAAGACAAAGTGACTTGGGTCATATAAAATATTTGCCCTTTTGTGATGGTTTACTTTTTCAAGGAATAAATCAAAAGTAACCCCATCATGCAAGTCTTCCCCAGGGTGTAGTTCATAACAAACATCCACGCCATATTTGTCAAACTCATCCAAAATAGGTAGCCATCGTTTGGCCAATTCTTCAAAACCGGTATCTACCAAACCGGCAGGACGCTGAGGCCAAGGGTAAACCGTATGCCACATCAAAGCTCCGCTAAAAGTACCGTGAGTTGTTAAACCGAAGTTTTTACTGGCTTTGGCAGCCATCATCAATTGGTTGGTTGCCCATTCCTGCTTGCCTTTCAGGTCACCGGCTAGTTCAGCAGGAGCAAAAGCATCAAAAAGTTCATTGTATGCCGGACTTACTGCTACCAATTGGCCTTGCAAATGGGTGGAAAAGTCAGAAATTTCTACACCAGCCTCTTTTACAGTATTTTTTATTTGCTCTACATAGTCCAAGTCCTCAGCCGCTTTTTGAAGGTCAATGAGCCTAGCATCCCATGTAGGAATTTGTACGGCTTTGTATCCTATACTTGCAGCCCAAGTACAAATGTCTTTTAAATTATTGAAAGGGGCTTTATCATCTACAAACTGAGCCAAAAATAAGGCTGGTCCTTTAATGGTTTTCATATAGTTTTTGGTTATTTAAAGTTCAAATTTAGTCCATTTTTCATTAGAATTGCTACTTTTTACGACATGCTCAACAAATGCCATTCCGCGCATTCCATCTTCAGCACCCGGATAGTCTTCCCACTCCTTCTTAGGTGTTTCGCCATTTTTTCTGGCATAAAGACACCTGGCAAAATTTCTGTATAAATTGGCAAAAGCCTCAAGGTATCCTTCCGGATGGCCTCCCGGGGTTCTTACGTTTTCTAAGGCCGAAGAAGAAAGGTAAGGGATATTGCCACCTGCGCGGTATATCTGATCCGGTGCTTCAGGATGTCTAACAATTAAAGAATTGGCATTGTCCTGCTCCCATTCAAGCCCCGCTTTTTCACCATATACCCTGATTTTGATATTGTTTTCTGCTCCGGGGGCAATTTGTGTCGCCATTAAAACTCCGGATGCCCCATCTTCAAATTTCAGTAGTACCGCCCCATCATCATCAAGGGTTCTGCCGTCAACCACACAATTAAGGTCAGCACACAGTTTGGTCAATTTTAGTCCACTGACATATTCTGCCAGGTTAAATGCATGGGTGCCTATATCTCCCATACAATTGGCAATGCCACTCTTGCTGGGGTCTGTTCTCCAGATGGCTTGCTTGTAATCTGTATTTTCAAGTTTATTCCAAAGCCAGCCTTGAGGATATTCTACGTATACCTTTCTCACCTTACCAATAACACCTGTAGCAATCAAATGTTTTGCTTCCTTGACCATTGGGTAGCCGGTGTAAGTATGGGTAAGGCAAAACAATAAGCCTGTTTGTTCGATTATTTTGTTAAGCTCTTTTGCTTCTTCATAGCTAAAAGTCATGGGTTTATCCAAAACCACGTGAAAACCATTTTCTAGGGCCTTCTTTGTAGGATCAAAATGAACATGGTTTGGCGTAACAATGGCTACAAAATCAATTCTTTCAGATTCCGGGAGTAGCAACTCTTTTTCAAACATCTCATCGTATGAGCCATATACCCTTTCAGAAGGGAGAAAAAGTTCTTTGCCGGTTTCTGCAGATTTTTCCGGACTACTACTAAAAGCCCCAGCGGCCAATTCAATGATTCCGTCCATTGCTGCTGAAATCCTGTGGACAGCACCTATAAAAGATCCAGGTCCACCGCCAATCATACCCATTTTAAGTTTTCTGTTACTCATTCTTGTGGTCTTTGGTTTTTTGTTGATTAATATTCCGCTTTACCCGTATATTTTTTAATACATTAACATGAATCTACAAATATTGTAAATTGATTAAAATAATTTTAGGAAAATGAGAAATAGTATGCTTGCTTTCTGAAGTGATAAATTTACGTTAAATTGGCTTAAATTTTAAATAATTCTATAGAATGTTTGATAAGTGTCCCTGACTAAATCTCATCAAACTTACCACTAACACACCAAAAAATATGACATTAAATAACAGGTTTAAGCTTTCCCTCATGATGTTTCTAGAGTTTTTCGTTTGGGGATCCTGGTACGTAACTTTAGGTACTTTTTTAGGCAATAACCTTCAGGCCAATGGTGGTCAGTTGGCGGCAGCATTCTCTACCCAATCAATAGGAGCTATTGTTGCACCATTCATAATAGGATTAATAGCAGATAGGTTTTTTAATGCAGAAAAGATATTGGGTATTTCCCACCTCATTGGGGCCGGCTTGATGTACATGATGTATGTTTCAGAAAGTTTTGTCTCCTTTTATCCTTATGTACTAATCTACATGATCATATATATGCCCACATTGGCTTTGGTCAATTCGGTTTCTTTCAATCAGATGAAGGATCCCGCCAAAGAATTTAGCACGATTCGGGTGTGGGGAACGGTAGGCTGGATTGCTTCCGGTTTAATGATTAGCTTTTTCTTTACCTGGGATAGTGCAGCTTCCATTGGAGAAGGAATGCTTAGCAATACCTTTCTAATGTCCTCTATCTCTTCCGTTGTTTTGGGGTTATTTGCCTTTACACTTCCCAAAACTCCTCCTGTTGCTTCTAGTAAGGATGAAAAACAATCGATTTCTGAAATACTTGGTTTAGACGCACTTAAGTTATTGAAAGACAAGGATTTTTCTATTTTCTTTCTTTCCTCTATTCTAATTTGTATCCCTTTGGCATTTTACTATCAGAATGCCAATCCTTTCCTATCCGAAGTAGGTTTAACTAACCCTACCGGTAAAATGACCATAGGGCAGGTTTCGGAAGTGCTGTTTCTTTTGCTGATGCCATTCTTTTTTAAGAAATTTGGATTGAAGACCACCTTGATTGTGGGCATGCTTGCTTGGGTAGTCAGGTATGTAATGTTTGCTTTTGGCGATGCCGGTGAGGGTACCTATTTGTTGCTTATTGGCATAGCATTACATGGGATTTGTTACGATTTCTTCTTCGTTTCCGGACAGATTTATACCGATTCAAAAGCCGGACCGAAATATAAAAGTTCTGCCCAAGGCTTGATTACATTGGCCACCTATGGCATAGGTATGCTGATAGGTTTTTGGATTGCAGGAATAGTTTCAGACTTCTATTTGTTAGAGAATGGGAATCATGTTTGGAAAAATATTTGGCTGATTCCTTCCGGGATAGCCTTGGTGGTTACTGTAATCTTTGTTGTCTTTTTTAAGGACAATGATTTTATCAAAGCCAATGCAGAAAGGAATAGCTTGAAGAACAGCAATGTAATAGAAAAATGAGTAGGCCCCGGACGAAAAAATAGGAACTAATTTAGAGCATTTATAAATAGTAACTGTTGGATTCAGGTAAATGGAAAAATCATACCATTTCTTTATAAATATCAATAGTATTGCAATACCTAAAATAAACAATTGAAGCATATGGCTAATCAAAGTTATGACGCTATTGTCGTTGGATCAGGGATCAGCGGCGGATGGGCGGCAAAGGAACTAACAGAGAAGGGATTAAAAGTACTTCTACTGGAAAGAGGTCCGAACGTGGAGCACGTAAAAGATTATAAAAACGCTACCAAGGCACCATGGGAAGTGCCTCATAGAGGTAGGCGAACAATTGAGATGTTGGAGAACCACCCAAACCTTAGAAGGGACTATGTCCTGAATGAGTTAAACCTTGACTGGTGGGCGCATGAGGATGATTCTCCATATGTAGAAAAAAAGCCATTTACATGGTTTAGAGGTTATCAAGTTGGAGGTCGCTCCTTGCTATGGGGGAGACAAAGTTACAGATGGTCAGATACAGATTTTGAGGCAAATGCCAAACAAGGGATTGCTGTAGATTGGCCCATCAGGTACAAAGACTTGGCCCCTTGGTACAGTTATGTAGAGAAATTTGCCGGTATCTCCGGAAATAAGGATGGATTGGATATTCTTCCTGATGGTGAATTTATGCCTGCCATGCCATTGAACTGCGTTGAAAAGACTGTGGCAGAAAGGGTCAAAGACCATTTTAAGGGAGCAAGGGTAATGACCAATGCAAGAACAGCCAATATTAGTCAGCCGCTTCCGGGAAGACCGGGCTGTCAATACAGAAATAAATGTTCTCTAGGTTGCCCTTATGGTGGCTATTTTAGTACCCAATCTTCTACACTACCTGCAGCAGATGCCACAGGAAATCTTACCTTAAGGCCTTGGTCCATCGTGACCAAAGTGCTTTATGACAAAGATAACAAGCGAGCCACTGGAGTAGAAGTTCTCGATGGAGAAACCAATGAAACTTACGAATTCAATTCCAAAATTGTATTTTTATGTGCTTCAGCTTTCAATTCCTCAGCTATCTTAATGCGTTCTGCCACAGATATATGGCCTGAAGGATTGGGGAGTAGTTCGGGAGAGCTTGGACACAATGTAATGGATCATCACTTCAGGTTAGGAGCAAGAGGTGTAGTCGAAGGCTTCGATGACAAATATTATTTTGGAAGAAGGCCAGGAGGATTTTATGTCCCTAGATATAGAAACCTAGGAAACGAAAGCAGGGATTATGTGAGAGGCTTTGGATACCAAGGAGGAGCAAGTAGACAAGGATGGAGCAGAACAGTTGCTGAATTGGATTTTGGGGCACCTTTGAAAGCGGAGCTTACCGAGCCGGGAGATTGGACCATAGGCATGACAGCATTTGGTGAGATCCTTCCTTACCACAGCAACACCATAAAGCTTAGCAAGACGGTTACTGATAAGTGGGGCATACCTGTTCTGGAAATGGATGCTGAAATCCATGAAAATGAGAAAAAAATGAGAGTAGACATGAAAAACGATGCTGCAGAAATGCTAGAAGCAGCGGGCGTTAAAAATGTTACTACCTATGATACCGGGTATACTTTTGGACAAGGTATACACGAGATGGGTACAGCAAGGATGGGAAGAGACCCTAAAACTTCTGTTTTAAATGGCAATAACCAGGTGTGGGATGCCAAAAATGTTTTTGTAACGGACGGGGCAGCTATGGTTTCTGCAGCAGCCCAAAACCCTTCACTGACATACATGGCCATGACCGCAAGAGCAGCTAGTTTTGCTGTGGAAGAATTGAAAAAAGGTAACCTGTAAACCCAAATTGAAGCGTTATGAATTTTATGAATAGAAGAGAAGCACTTAAAAGCGTGGTACTGATGATGGGAGGGACCATGGTAGGAGCCAATGTGATATTGACAGGCTGTGCTCCCGATAAACAAATTGAAGGCCTGGATTTTTCCGAAGAGGAATTGGCTTATATGGATGAAATCGGGGAGGCCATTATTCCAACCACAGATACCCCGGGAGCCAAGGCTGCAGGGATAGGTTCATTTATGGCCATGATGGTGAAATCTACTTATACTGAAGAACAACAGAAATCCTTTATCAATGGTCTTAATAAGTTGAAACACGATTTTAAAGCCGGCACCGAAAAGGACTTTATGGATGCTTCTGTAGAAGAAAGAACTGACTTTCTGAATCAGGTGAATAAAAAAGCCATGAACCCCGATGCTGAAGATAATAAAGAGGACAAATATATTCTCATGATCAAAGACCTGACACTTTTGGGTTATTTTACCTCTGAGATTGGAGCTACTCAAGCGTTAAGGTTCGTAGAGACACCCGGTAGGTATGAACCTTGTATTGATTATAAAAAAGGAGACAGAGCGTGGGCTATTTGATAGCCATTCAGTGATAAAATTGTAAATCCCGCCTAAGTAGGCGGGATTTTTTTATGCCTAAAATTTTGGAATGCTACATGATATTGTGTATTATACAATGATAAATAAGGTGTAAAACATGACATATTTAATATTGAATATTATAATTTCTTTAAACCTCATGTCCATCTACAATTCTAGTGATAGATATGACAAAAAAGAGATGCTTACAGTAACTGAACTTTCACAGGATTCAAACGGAGAATTTGAAAAATTTGCGACTAATAAGAACATTCCCAGTGAAATACGGGAGCTGACTTTAGAAGCCTTGTCTTATTTTCCGGATTTAATCAATACCAAAATTGATTTTCAGTTTAAGAAAAAAATCAGTGGATCTGTAATGCAGGCCCAGCCGAAAGTCGGCTCTTTATTTAAGCATTCCAAAGACAATCGTTCCTATAAAATAAAAATATCCAGGTATCTTTTTTTAGAAGACAATCCAATTCCAATTGAAGAACTGCCAAAGGATGTTTTCTTAGGTTGGATTGGTCATGAATTGGGGCATATTCAGGATTATTTAAATAGGAGTTCATTGAACCTTCTAGGTTTTGGTATGAAATATTACCTTTCTAATGCGTTCATCACTAAAGCAGAAATAGCTGCCGACAGTTATGCTGTAGCCCATGGCCTTGGTGAGAAAATTATTGCCACCAAAAACTTTGTGTTAAATCACGATCAAATTCCTTTGGCTTATAAGCAAAAAATTGAGGCACTATACCTATCTCCGGGCGAAATTCTGAGTATGGTAGATCCTGATATGGATGAAGAAATAGAGGAGAAGGATCAATCTCTTGATTCCTTATAACAAAGGTTTTGGCATATAATGAACAAGGGTATGCTACTCTTTCAAATTCAAACTGCGTCTAACGATCCATCTTAATAGAAGTTTGGCCCAGCATCAGGATTTTTAAATATTTGCCTATATTAAACCGAAATAGGCATTCTAATTTGCGGGAAATTAGCCAAATATTCTTGCGATTGAAATTTTAGTTCGAATCCTATTTCATTATCCGGATTAAACTTTTACTCAAGGTATAAAATTCCTTTTGGGGCAAAACTGTAGGAACTTAACTCTCCTCGTATAATCTACCGAGTAGAAGATGTGATTAGATTTTTGAAATGTCTGCTTTGCGAACATAGGCCGTATTGTTTCCCCACTCAATTTCATACCACATGTCTTTACTGGCTGAAATGGTGACGCGATGTCCTGCTTCCACTCTTCTGATCAAGTTTCCTGCGGAAGACGGGCTGTCCATGATAAGCACCGGTCCACCTGTTATAATGCCTGTATCAGGTTTGTTTAAAAAATTGTTAGAAACAAATGTGATGATTAAAAATAGCATCGCTGGGTAATAGAAAACCGTTCGTTTGGCGGGGAAGACAAATACCAGGATTAAAAATACCAACATTAACAAAGCAGCAGTTCCGGTAATGATGGTCTTATAATCCAATAATAGCCTAAGAAACCTGTCTTGATCAGAAATTTGATATCCCTCTAGGGACGCCTGTCCGGTCAAAGATTTGATTTTATCAATGACTTCAGGATTTGGGTTATAATCATAATACTTGGAAAGGTAAAGAGATGCTTTACCATAATCCCCCAAACCTTCAGAGATAAAGCCCATCTTTATTAGCATGGCCGGAGAGTAAGCATTTTCTTGATAAAGAATGTTTTCATAGACTTCTAAGGCCTCTTTGTATTTTTTTTCTGAAAATAAGCTATCGGCAGTCGAAAGACTTGTTTTTCCCTCGACCTGACTATCAGCCTGATGCGGGTAACCCAGTGAGAAAGCTGATAAAAAAACAAGAAAGATCCATCTAAGATTTGGCATTTTCAATATAGTCCTTTAAATTTGCAGTCCAATTACGGGAAACTAAGGCGAAAAACCAAGGAATCTTTTGATATTAAACCTTGAAAAAAGGAGTCAAATAATTGGAATAATGATTCTGTAGCTCAGCTGGTAGAGCATAACACTTTTAATGTTAGGGTCCTGGGTTCGAACCCCAGCGGGATCACATCAAAACAAAAAAACCTGTTCAATTGAACAGGTTTTTTTGTTTTGTACCGTACATGGTAATTAACCAGGTAATGGCCCGCTATGGGAGTTTGTGATCGCCAACCATTGGCTGAATCCAAAGGTGTGCACTGAATAGTGGAATCAGAAGGAAGTTGGAAGTAAAACTCCGATCTGATGAACACGAATCATATCAATCATCATATCAGAAACTATCCTTCAGCTCACTTTAAACTCAATGACTGTAAAAGGTCACCAAAATGTATTCAGATGCCAATAGAAATGTAAAACTATTTGGTTCATTTTCTTTTTCACTTTTTCTATTACTTTGCCCTATCATTAATAACCGGGATTCTGTACCAAATGAGGTGCTTTATTCATTTCATCATTTGGAATGGGTATCCAGTACATTTTTTTGTCAACCGTACGATCCTGAACCGTTAATCGTCTCCAGATGGTGTTTACTGTTCCATCATCTAGGTTACTGGTTTCCACAATCTCAATTCCTTTGGCATCATCAAGTTTTTCTTCAAGAATCTTCCATCTCCTGATGTCAAACCACCGGATATTTTCAAAAGTAAATTCAATTTCTCTTTCATACCGAAGTGCCTCTTCAATATCTCCGGTAAAATCAGGCATACCGGCCCGGTTTCTGATCATATTGATATATGTTGCTGCCTCTTCGGTTTCGCCTAGCTCTAAGCTAGCTTCAGCATAGTTTAAAATTATCTCAGCGTATCTAAGCCATATCCAGACATTTTCATTGTATTGGTCTTTGCCAATAACTTCATGGTCCATCATCTTCTTCATCAAATAGCCTGTGTAGCCGGCATTCCATGAATGTACAGGTCCCTGCCGGGTATCAATGCCTACAAGGCTGCTTACCTCATTGCCTCCTTGTATAGTAATACGGGTTCGTCTGTCATAAATACCCAGAGGATCTCTTTCTTGCAGGTCAGAAAATCGTGGTTGCCAATTTGCACTATCATATAATATAGAACCATAGAACCTCGGTTCACGGTGATAGTATGGGTTTTCGTTTGTGTACTTATCTGAAATGTTCTGATAATAACTATTTTCATCTAGCGTGAAATGATCTGAAAAGCTAGATCCATCTTCCATCTGGTAAGTATCTACTAGATCTTGAGTAGGATTATTGCTTCCATAGTTTGATAATCCATTGGGGCCCTGCCATAAGTTATTTCTATGCCGTTCCCCAACATCAGCTACAAACATTTTACCCCAAATCACCTCATTGCTGGAAAGATCCTTTTGTCTGAAGAAATCATAATAATTGTTAGCCACTGCCTCTTTATCCGGGGCTCCAAAATCAGCAAGGGAATAGGTGTTCATTTCAATCACCTCTTTTGCTGCATTTTTTGCTGCCAACCAAAGTGCTGCTCTATCCGGGTTTTCGTAACCTACATATTTATTTTCAGCTGTACCATCAGCGGTAAGGTCACTGGCTGCAAACAGCAAGATACGTGACTTGAGCGCCAATGCCGCCCCTTTGGTTGCCCTTCCCATTTCCATTTCATTCTTTGGTAAAAGAAGGTTCGCCGCATTGTCACAATCCTGCACTATAAAATTGACCGTTTCTTCAAAAGATCCCCTTGGTGTTCCTAAATAATCATCTCCTATCCCGAAAGGTTCTGTTAATATAGGAAGGCCGCCAAAAGTACGGGCCATCTGAGCATAGGAAAAGGCCCTGAGGAATAAGGCTTCTCCTTTCAATATTTCAGCTTTTATTTGTGCTGCTTCTCGTTCATTTTCTTGCGTGTTTTCTACTACCTGATCAATATTTGCAAGGAAGGTATTGATGATTTGAATATTGTCAAATAGCTGCCAATTGAGAAACCTGAACCGAGCATGATTGAAAGGCCCCATGTTAGAAGGAGTTATGTTCCCCTGAACATAAACATCTGTTCCATAGATATGGATAAAAAAGGTATGGTCAGATACCCCGGCGAGGTTTAAATTGGTGTTAAACCCACTTGAAATATTACGATAGGCAGTATTCAAATAGCTATTGGCAAGGTTGATGTCCGACCAAACCAGCTCCTCAGAATATCTGTCTAATGGGGCTTTATCCAAAACTTCATCTACACAGGAAGACATCAAAAGTAGAAAAACTGATAAAATTTTAATATTTATATATTTTTTCATGACGATTGTTTTATATCTAATTAGAAAGAAACACTTGTACCAAATGAAAGGACTCTCATGATTGGATAGTTATTAAGATTTCCAAGTTCAGGGTCCATAATATCAGTTCCGGTATGGATCAGGAATAAGTTTTGACCTGTAACAAATACTCTCGCAGTGGAAACTTGAATTGCTTCTAAGAGATGGGTGGGAATAGTGTAGGAAAGCTGGAGATTCTTTAAGCGAGCATAAGACGTATTGTGATAGGAATAGTCTGTCCTAAAATTTAACCGCCAATATTCCTCTTCTCTTTCAAATGCTCTGGGCTTATCCGCATCAATATTATCGGGAGTCCATCTACCTTCTGCGTCATATTGAAAATAATTGCCTGAACTACCTTGTAATGACGTGTACATTAATCTCATTGCTCTTCCTGCACCTTGCACCAGTCCTCTTAATTCCCAATTTTCATACTTAACATTAAAAGAAAGACCATAGGTGATTTGTGGATTGGTTGTCCTGTCATACAAGGTTCTGTCGTCGTTATTAATGATGCCATTGCCATCATAGTCTTCGATGATAATGTCACCGGGACGTGCACCAGGTACATGAGGTAAAGAGTTCACATGCTCTTCATCCCTGAAAATACCTATTGATCGATAAAGCAAGGCAGATCCTTGAGGATGACCAGTCTGAACCTGCCAGGGAACATTTCGTTCCGGTTCGTCAAATTCAATTACACTGTTACGGGCAAAGGCAAGGTTCCCATTTATTCCATAGGAGAACTTTGGTTTTTGGTCGTTGTATCCCAGAATAACTTCAAACCCCTTGTTGTCTACGATGCCAAAATTTTCATCCGGTAAGGAGATGCCGGTGTAGTTGGGAACTGAAGCACTCCTTTGAACAAGAATGTTGTTTCTTCTTTCATAAAAAAATTCGGTATCTAAACTCAACCTTCCGTCTAAGAAATTTGACTCAAATCCTGCATTGTATACATTGGCCACTTCCCAAGTAATAAAAGGGTTTGGTGTTCCGGTTAGGTTTAGACCAGTGTTATAATTCCTACCTGACCCGAATACGGTGCCTTGGTCAAACTCATAACTTGTGAGGTATTGGAATGGATTTACCAGATCGTTCCCCATCTTACCCCAAGATGCTTTGATTTTGAAAAAATCAATAAAGCCGATATTGTCTTTCCAAAAATCTTCATTGGAAGCATTCCAACCTGCAAGCACCCCCGGGAAATTCCCCCAACGGCCACTTTCTTCTGAGAACCTAAGGGAACCGTCTCTTCGGAAACTAAACTGGAATAAATAAGTTTCCTTAAAATTATAACTAAACCTACCAAAATAGTTTACCCTAGCATCTATATCAATCCATCCACCGTTATCTTTTTCCGCATTTCCTCCGGCGAATAAGTAGGGCAGCTCATCGGAAACAAAATATCTTCTGAATGCCTCAATTCCCTGACCTGAATATTCAGAATTTTCGTAGGAAATAAAAGTGCTGATATTGTGAACCTCATTAAGGGTTTTGTCATAGTTCAATTTTAAATTAAAAGTATTGGTAATGGTATTGTCAAAGAAATCTCTAAGTCTTGGTTCTGGTGCCTGACCACTGGGAATTCCGGTTAGAAATGCCGATCCATCTTCACTACCGGTATTCCCTGCAGCCAAATACCCTCCCACGTCCAAGTGATAAAGGTTAAAAGGCCTTTCGAACAATTTTCTTTGCTTGAAGTAAATATCATAAGCATAATAACTGGAGAGTGTCAAACCTTCGACTCCGGGAATTTTGAAATTGGCAGAAAGCGTATTGTTGCTTCGGTATCGTCTGTCATCATCATACCCCGGTTCAAATGATGAGATCACAAGGGGCTGGTCTCCTCGTTCTACATCAGGTCCTGGTAAGCCGTTGGGCCAAGTTGCTGTTTCTGTAGGATAGCCTCTAATCAAATGGGCAAACACTGTTCCTGAACCTCTGGTAGGGAACATCCTTTTTTCTTGAGATGCAATAATATTAATACCTACATCTAAATATTCGTTGACTTTTACGTCTACATTTGTCGTTAGATTATACCGATTAAAAGAACTTGCAGAGTTGGAATAAATGCCTCCATCATATTGCGTGCCTAAAGCTGCATAGTAATTAACAGATTCACCACCACCACTAACAGAGAAATTATGGCTGCGGTTTCTGCTGTAATCAGCTAGTCCTGCACCAAACCAATCCGTATTGGGATGTGTCCAGGGCAAATTTCCTGCTTTGTATTTTTCAATATCCTCTAAAGAAAAAGACATGTTCGCTTCGTCCACTCCCCTGTAAGATTGCATTTCTCGGATCATCTGTGCATAAGTGGGGGCGTCTGCCATTTCAGGAACCATGGTAGGTGATAGAAACCCTTCGTAAAATTCATACCTGAAGGTGGCAGGAGTATTCTTTAACCCGCCTTTGGTAGTAACAAGGATAACACCGTTGGCAGCCCTGGAACCATAAATAGCAGCTGATGCATCTTTAAGTACGGTGATACTTTCAATATTATTAGCTGGAACCGAATTCAAGTCCCGTCCGGGTATTCCGTCAATAACAACTAAAGGACTGTTATTACCCAAGGTGGAACTTCCTCTGACCAAAATAGAAGCTTGGTCATTCCCCGGTTCACCACTCGTTTGTTGAACAATAGCTCCCGGTAGACGTCCTGCTAAGGCATTAGAAATTGTGGAGACTGGAGCAGCACTTAATTCTTCCTTACCTATGGTTGTCACAGAACCGATTACATTGACTTTTTTCTGAGTTCCATATCCCACCACTACTACCTCTTCTAGGCCTTGGATATCTTCTTCCATTATAATGTCAATCACAGCCCTGCCATTCAAGGGTACTTCCTGTGTAAGGTATCCAATGGAGGAAAAAACAAGTATATCACCTTCATTCGGAACATTAAGCGAATAGGTGCCATCAAGGTCCGTGACTGTGCCTATGGCTGTGCCCTTGACTAATATGCTGACGCCGGGAATTTGCTCTCCGTTAGATGAGGTGACTGTACCTGAGACATTTATGAATTCTCCATTTGCAAACGAACTGCTAACCATCAAAATTTGTCCTAAAATGCCAATAAAGGAATAGGTGATGATCCTGAAAAGCGATTGGGAAAGTGCTTTTTTCATACTTTGGGTTTTTTGGGTTTATTATTTATTTTATTTCTGTTAGAAAGGGTTTAGCATATTCATAACCCCACCGTTTGGAGAGCTGTCTCTCCAAATACAACCTTCCTGTCTGTCTCTATTGATTGTGGTAAGCAGAAGTCAACAGGTGTCCCTTGGTTATTGGACAAACCAATTAATCCCAATATAATTTTAAATTTAAAAAAATAACATATTTTAATGGAATACTTTTATTTTATACACTGTGATAATATTATATGTATTTTAATATAAGTAACATTTTATTTTAAGTGTTTTCCTGTATTTCCATCCATTTTAAGTGTTTTTTAGTTTGATTTAAGTTGCTTAAAAGGGTGGATTTCAGTTATAGTTTGACTTATATATTTTAAGGCCTGGCCTTCATTTATCTACCAACAGCTTTCCTCTGTCCTTTTTTATCTAGCTAATTAAGTGGAAGGCACTTTTAAATCTGATGATTAGGGTAGCTCCTATATTTAGTGGATTTGGCCTAATTTTTAATTGACGCATTCGATGATATCTTCAAAAAATATGGGAATTGGATTAAATTTCGGTTAAATTTATTTTTACACTTAATAATTGACCCAAGGAATACGATGTCGATTAGATGGATACATTTATTTCTGGTAATGATGGCATTCTCCTGTAAGCCCAATTTACCGGAACCAATAGCTGAGGCAATGGAAGACCTTCCGGAGCAAGTGGATTTTAATATCCATGTGAAACCCATTTTATCGGACAATTGCTTTTCATGTCATGGTCCCGATGAGGCTGCCAGAGAAGCCGGTATGAGGCTTGACCTTCCGGATGCAGCTTATGCGGCCACAAAGGAAAGTGGTAAAATTCCCATTAGCCCGGGGAAGTTGAAGGAAAGTGAAGTTTTTCACCGGATCATATCAGAAGACCCCAATTTCCAAATGCCTACCCCTGAGTCTCACCTGACTTTAACCAACAGGCAAAAAGCAATCCTAATAAAATGGATCCAATCCGGGGCCGAATACCGCCCCCACTGGGCATTCATTACGCCGGAATTACCGGATATTCCGGCGGCTAAAATCCAAAATTGGTCCAAAAAACCCATTGACCTTTTCATAGGTAGGCAACTTTTTGAACATGGTTTTCAACCTAGCCCCCCTGCCACCAAAGAATTACTTTTGAGAAGATTAAGCTTGGATGTAACCGGGCTACCCCCAAGTTTGGAAGAATTGGATGCCTTTCTGGCTGACAGTTCGGAAAACGCCTATGAAAAGCAAGTTGATCGATTGCTAAACTCAGCCCATTATGGAGAGCAGATGGCCTTGTATTGGATGGATCTTGCAAGGTTTGCCGATACGCATGGATATACCGTAGATAGGATTAGAGACATGTCACCATGGCGCGATTGGGTAATAGAGGCTTACAATCAGAATATGTCCTATGATCAGTTTATCACTGAGCAATTGGCCGGTGATCAACTGCCAAAAGCTACGAAAAATCAAAAGCTGGCCACTGCCTTTAATCGCATTCATCCCCAAAACATGGAAGGAGGGATTGTTCAGGAGGAATTTAGGGTAGAATATGTTGCAGACAGGACCAATACACTGGGCAAAGCTTTTATGGCCCTAAGTCTGGAATGTGCGAGGTGTCATGACCATAAGTTTGACCCCATTAGCCAGAAAGAATACTTCCAGCTAAGTAGTTTCTTCAATCAAGTAGATGAAGCAGGACAGATTTCCTGGGACGATGCAATGCCTGTACCCACGATGCTTTGGACGGATGAAGAAAAAGACAATCTGCTTAAGATGTTAGAGGCCGATATAAACCAAGCGGAAAAGATCTTGGCCAACATAAAAAATAATGAACAGGACAATTTTAAATCTTGGATCAATAATGAATCCTACAAAAATTCCCGCTTTTACAATCCATCAAAATCACTAATCGCGCATTTTGATTTTGATAAAACCCCTTTGCAAGACAAGATAAATCCTTCTGTTAGAGGTATTATGGAAAGTACGGGAGAAAAAAGCAAACAGCCCGAATTGGTGGAAGGATATATAGGTAAGGCAGCTTCTTTAAATGGTGATTCTTGGTTGAAGATGGGAGGCGTAGGTAGTTTTTCTAAGGATCAACCTTTCAGTGTAGGCATATGGGTGAACATCCCGTCGGACTTAGAAAATGGAGTGATTTTCCATACCGGAAATGGAGCGGTATTGTTCAATAGGCGTGGTTATCACTTGTATTTGAAGGACAATAAATTGGAAATGATTCTTGCCCATACGGCTCCATACAATGTCATAAGTAACCTGACAATTGAGGACGTTCCTAGAGATCAGTGGGTCCATTTATTAATGACTTATGATGGCTCATCCAAGGCCAAGGGAATTAAAACCTATGCCAATGGTGTACTGATGGAAAGCGAAGTGTCCAGAGACAACCTGTACAAAGACATACTTTTTGCAGGTAATGACCAACCGGGGATTCAGGTAGGAGCTGTTTGGAGAGGAAGAGGGCTAAAAGGTGCGGCAGTGGATGAGCTCCAAATATTCAACAAGGAATTGACAGCTTTGGAAATTCTTGAATGGTTACAACCTAAAGAATTTGCTCAGCTGATCAATAAAAAGGTTTCCGAATTAAGTACAGTTGAGAGAAAAATCTTGGAGACTTTCTACTGGCATAATGTATCAAAAAGGTATCAGGAACAATTGAAGGTATTAGAAAAAGCCCGAAGCGAACATACTGCCGAGGTGGAACCTATACAAGAAGTAATGGTAATGGAGGACATGAATCCCCCGAGACCCACTTATATTTTGGAGCGGGGAGAATATGCGGCACATGGTGAGGAAGTTGAAGCCGGCACACCGGAGTCCATTCTGCCCATGCCGGAAAATTATCCAAAAAACCGGCTAGGCCTGGCCCGGTGGTTGGTAGATCCAAAACATCCGCTGACAGCAAGAGTGGCAGTAAACCGCCTTTGGCAGCAATTTTTTGGTAAAGGTTTGGTTGCTACTTCTTCAGATTTTGGGAACCAAGGAGAAATGCCCAGTCATCCGGAATTATTGGATTGGTTGGCGGTAACTTTTAGAAGCTCCGGCTGGGATGTAAAAAAAATACAGAAAATGATATTGTTGTCTGCCACTTATAGACAGTCTTCTTTGGCCGGAAAAGATTTACAGGAAAAGGACCCTGACAACACATGGCTGGCTCGGGGCCCTTCCGGGAGAATGGCAGGTGAAATGATCAGAGACAATGCGCTTTTTGCCAGCAGTATGCTGGGAAAAAAGATTGGAGGCCCAAGTGTCAAACCTTATCAACCTGAGGGACTATGGTCTGTAAATGGTGGTCAATATGTAGAGGACACCGGCGAAAACCTGTTCAGGAGAAGTTTATATACCTTATGGAAACGTTCTGTGCCTAATCCCACCTTGCATATATTTGATGCGCCGGAAAGATCAGAAGCGACCATTAAAAGACAGGAAACCAACACACCCCTTCAAGCCTTGGTGCTAATGAATGATCCCATTTATGTGGAAATAGCAAAAGTGATGGGCATGCAGATAGCTTCAGAACAGGACACCGGTAAGGCCATTCAAAATGCTTTTCGAAAGCTGACGGGTAGGTTTCCTAAAGATGCAGAACTGGCAGTTTTATTAAATTTAAAGGAAGCAGAACTAGAAAAGTTTAAAAAATCTCCCGAGAAAATGGACGGATGGCTCAATACCGGAGCTTATCCCGTGCAAAAAAGCCCGGACCAATATGAATGGGCGGCCAATACTGTGGTAGCGAGTGCCATACTCAACGCTGACGCTACCATCACCAAAAGATAATTGACTATGTGCAACCACCATAAAAAACATCAGTTTCAAGCTTATCCGGAGCTTCATGAGCTGGAGAAAAAGATAGACCGCAGGCATTTTCTCACCAAAACAGCCATGGGAATGGGAGGCTTGGCTTTGGCTTCCCTATTTTCCAGTGATGGACTTATGGCCAAAGGAACGGATACCATGCTCGGCTCAGGCTTGCCGGGCCTTCCGCACCATGCGCCCAAAGCCAAGCGAATTATTTATCTTTTTCAAAGTGGAGGACCTTCACAGTTGGACCTTTTTGATTATAAGCCGGGCCTAAGTGATAGGCATGGTCAAGACCTTCCGGAATCCATCCGTGGAAGCCAACGCCTCACTGGTATGAGTGCCAATCAAAGTATTTTTCCGGTAGCTCAATCCAGCTTTAATTTTCAGCAGTATGGAAAGAGTCGGACTTGGGTAAGTGAACTGATGCCACATATGGCTGAAGTGGTCGATGAGCTTTGTTTTATTAAATCCATGATCACCGAACAAATTAACCATGACCCGGCCATTACATTTATGCAAACCGGACATCAGTTGCCCGGAAGGCCCTCAATGGGCGCCTGGTTATCCTATGGTCTTGGTTCTGAAAATCAAAACTTGCCGGGTTTTGTTGTCCTTGTATCCAAGGATGCCGTAAGGGATCAGCCCTTGTATGCAAGGCTTTGGGGCAATGGGTTTTTGCCTTCCCAGCATCAAGGGGTTCAATTCAGGTCCGGAAAAGACCCTGTTCTTTTCTTGGGCAATCCGGAAAATTATGATGGGAATGACCGTAAAGAAATGCTGGATTACTTAAAAACTTTAAATGGACTCCAGTACGATACTTATGGAGACCCAGAGATCAATGCCAGAATTGCTCAGTATGAAATGGCTTTCCGTATGCAGTCCTCAGTTCCTGAGGTATCGGATATGTCTGATGAACCTGATTGGGTATTTGATTTGTACGGTGAGTCAAGTAGAGACCCCGGCACCTATGCGGCCAATTGTCTTTTGGCTAGGAAGCTAATAGAAAAGGATGTAAAATTTGTACAGCTTTACCATCAGGGATGGGACCAGCATGGCAACTTACCCAATGGAATAAAAAATCAATGTGCAAAAACGGATCAGGCAAGTGCTGCCCTTATCAAAGATCTTAAACAAAGAGGGCTTCTGGAAGATACCTTGGTCGTTTGGGGTGGAGAGTTTGGTAGAACCGTATACAGTCAAGGGACATTGACGGCCGATAATTATGGGAGAGACCACCACCCTCGCTGTTTTACCATGTGGATGGCCGGTGCAGGGGTTAAACCAGGCTTTACTTATGGTGAAACGGATGATTTTGGATACAATGTCACCAAAGACCCGGTACATGTGCATGATTTCCATGCCAGCCTTATGCACCTTTTTGGAGTCGATCACGAAAAACTAATTTTTAAACATCAAGGCAGGAGGTACCGCCTTACCGATGTTGCCGGGAATGTAGTCAATGGACTTTTTACTTGAGAAAATAAAGAACACTGATACCCTTTTATCTGTTATAACTTAAAGATAAAACCCTAACCTAGGGCCAAAATACTTGCCTCTCCTTTTAAAAAACTGATCATAATAAACGGCCCCTTGAATGCCTATACTCCATTTGTTGTAAAATTCTTTCCGCAAACTAAATTGAGCAGGAAAAGTGATGCCTTGTGTATAATCGTCTACATTAAAAAAACCACGGTATTCCTGTTTGTCCTCATTGAAATATACAGGTTCATAGTAATTATTCCGATCCACATACATACCTAGTCCAACTCCTCCCTCTAGCAAAATAGAAAATGGAAGTTCTAGCTTTCTATTTACCATGAATGAAAAATGGTCTGAAGTGAGTGTTCCGTTTAGAGGTAATGGAATACCCATTACAGGTGTCCCAGCCATAGATTCTCGATAATAATTGTTCCAAGAACGATTAAGGGAAACACCCATGGACCAGTGATTATCTACTTGATAAAAAAAGCCCAGGTTTGCATTTAATCCAACACTTGGTAATTCTATGGCCCTTTGATCAGTAATAGTAAAATGGCCAAGGTTAAAATGTAGGTCTAAATTTTGGGCCGATAGCCCACCCATCGTAAAAAACAAAAGTCCTGCAATTGTTAAAAGCTTGCTCATGAATTGATATTAAAAACGGTACCGAATTTCCGGTCCTAAATGAAATGATCCAATATCGTAAAAAGGAGTTAGAAAGAAGCCTGATTTAATGCCCCCATAAAGGTTTTTCCCGATATTTTTATTGATATTTAATTCTAAAGGCATTGTGAAATCCCTGTAGAATTCAGTGATTTGCGTAATTGGATCTATTTCATCATTACTGTACTCCAGGTAGTACCCAATACCTGTGCCCACTGCCAGCAACCATCCTTTTTTTAACGGAAACTTTTTTTGAAAAGTAAGGAAAAAAAGGTTTGCTTTCTCCCGGATTTTTAAGCCATTTCTATCAGAAGTATGATTGAAGCGTCCAAACATATAATTGGAAGACAGGGCAAATTTATCGTTGAAATGGTAGTCAAACTTAATCCCGAAAGAGGGCCCAAGTGTTCCTTTAGTGTAGTTTCCAAAACTTGTCGGTGAAAATACACCGGCATAAATACCCATATCATATTGCTGAGCAAAAGTGACTGATACTACCAAATTCAGAAAAACAACAATAACAAATTTCTTCATAGCATTGCAAAATTAGGGAAATTATGCAACTATTAGTTGACTTCCAATTCGTTATAAGACCCATAAATGTTTAACCAACTATAAGATAGGTTGTTGCATTAATAGGTTAGTAGAAAAAAATTATTTTTCAAGCTATTGATGAATGGCATCAAATCTTTTCTGTAAATCCTGAAGGTCTGATTCCTCTTCAATGGAAATTTCGGCCAAATTCAGGATCATTTTTGCGTGTTTATTTATTATTTGTTTCTGTTTTTTGTCTTGTGTAAAATCAGAAAGGGTGGCCATGGCTGCCATCAAATGGATAATTACAGGTGGGTTTCCTTTGGCATATTGTCTGATGGCGTTGAAGGCAGCACCCATCATTCCTTCAAAGGTCAGTGCATTGGCATAAATCCTCAACCTATTGTTCTTTCCAAGTCGATAAGGGGAGGGAAATTTTACTGTGGTAAGATAAGCAATGGTATTGCTTAAATTATCTATACAAGCAATGGCTGTATAAGGATCATTTACGCCGGGAGAAAGGGCTCTGGCCGCGATTTCCACCATTTGATGAATGGCATGTTCCGCATCCTGTTCAGAAGTTCGGGTTCTTCCGGTTAGGAAGCTGTTTTGGATTGGTTTTATCTCCTCATCTGAAAGCTTGCTATGGGAATAAAGCTTTCCCATTTCTTTTCCGGGAAAAACGTAATCCCCAGGCCGAAAGTGAAGTTCTAAGTAGAGGTCTTTTTCCATAACCTCTTCCATCAGGCGCTCCCCATCCACATACTGCAAATAGCCTTCTTTATTGCTTTTTAAGGGTAGCTTATAAGAGAAGTTGGATCTTACTTTTTCCAAATCAAAATTGGAGTCGGCAGCTTGTCCTATTTCTTCCGGAAATAGCGTTTTTAAGTTCTGGGAAATGCTTTTTGAAATTTTACCAATGATATTATCTGCCTGTATGCTATTGGCCACATGGTGGATAAAAACAATTAGTAATACAATGTTTGCCAGGGTCATCACCAAGGCGAAAAAGACCGAAATAATCGGTATAAACTCCAATTCATCAGTATCCTTAACCGTGTTTAATACAATCAAACAGTAAATAAATAAAGAAACGTATGTCCCTAAAACTGTTTGGTTGATTCGGTCATACATGAAATTTTTGATCAATCTGGGGCCAAATTGATTACTTGCCAATGTAAGGGCCACTAAGGTAATCGAAAATACTGTGCCTGCTACCCCAATCATGGCGCCGGCAATGGTGCTAAGAATATTTTTGGCAGCATCCGGACTGCCGGGAAATAAATACTTCCAAGGACCCTGTGGATCAATCGTCTGTATGCTGTCTAAATAAACAAGCCAAAAGGGAAGAGCAATGCCTAAAATTATAATCCATACAGGCACAAACCAAAATGTAGACTTGAGCTTAGACCACCAGAAAAGCAATTTCTTCATAATAAATCATTTAAGTGACTAAATCCAAGTTACCAAATAAGCCATAGTATTCTACAGAAATAAATTTTATGGGGGCCACTGAACAGTTAATTGCTCGGTTATGTGGATTTAGATTCCTTTGCTAAATTTCCGCTTTAATTCTTGAAAATAAACTGGAAAAGGATTTCCCAGTCTCTTATCTCTTAACGGTAAAAGCAGCCACCATTCCTGAAGTAACGATGCCCATAATTGGTGCACCTAGAATACTTTGAATCATATAACTTTTAAAATTAAAGTAATCACTGGCCTCTTGTTTGGTCATTTTACCTGAATCTACAGCATAGGCAATGACATTTTCAAAATAGTCAGGCGTGATGATCGAAAGTGTAATCCATTGGGTAAGTGGGGTGAGGATAGTGACTACCAGTGTTATCAACAAACCTGTTTTGACTCCCTGCCAATAGGTCATTTTGCCTGCATAGTAAACCTTTCTTTTTTCCAATAAGCCTAATACATAGATGATAATTGCCGGGATGGCAATAAAATTTGTATAAGTCGCATGATGGGCAATGTAGGTATCATGCAAGCCTACAGAGCGTTCGATAAACATCCAAATCAGGCCCATAAAGGCAAAGATTAATCCCCACTTAATTTCAATGAGATACTTTTTCATTGCTTATATTTTTTACATTGAATACAATCCAAAGGTATTTCCTTCGGTATCCATACCTATAGCACAATAGCCATGTTCCCCAATTTGAAATTTAGGCTGAATTACTTGTCCACCTGCAGCGGCTATTCTTCCTTGTTCTACCGCACAGTCTTCACAAGAAAAATATACCAGTGTACCTCCGGTTCCAGGCTTCATCTCACTTGATTTCACCAATGCACCGGAAGCATTGATACCTCCATCTACATAGGGGAAGCAAACCATTCTTAGGTCTCCGGCTCCTTCAGGTACCTTCATGTCTTCCAAGGCTTGCTCTAATACTTGGCTATAAAATTTCTTTGCACGGTCCATATCCTCGACATAGATTTCAAACCAGTTTACGGGATTTACTTTTGAGTTCATAGGTTGTTTATTTGGTTAAAGTTGATAATCTAAGTGATTGTGAATAATATCTTTGGTTCGAAGACTTTGACTTTTTTACATGAATTCTAAATTTTTAAAGACTATAAAAGAGTCCATTAGCTCCCACTGAGCATACTGAAATAAATGATAGGCGCTTCAAGCTTCCGACGGTCGGAGAGCTCTTACCAATGCACATATATTTTACCCATACTTTTACCTGATTCCAGAGAAGTATGGGCCTCAGCTAAATTTTCTATAGCATATTTTCCACCTACTACTGGAGCTATTTTTTTATTTTCATACAGCTTGATAAGTTCTTTTAAGCAAGTGCCAATTACTTCCACCTTATGGTCTGCAAAACGCAACATATTCACCCCGATAACTGCTTGTGCCTTCATCATCATGAAAAGTGGGCTTATAAAACCGGTTTTTAATAAAAAGGAAAGGTCATTGATCAGGTTATCCTTTTGGCCACTTCTGGCGGCACCACCAAAACAAAAGAGTTTGCCTCCATACGTCAGTAGTTTTAAATCTTTTTTAAAACTTTTTCCGGCTACGGCATTGAATACATGATCTACGGCTCTATCACCAAAATTTTTGATAATCCAATCCATATAATCTGTCTCCTTATAATTGATGGGGTAATCTACCTTTAAAGTTCTCAGGTAGTCCATTTTCTCATTGGAACTGCATAGACCAATTACTTTTACCCCCTTTAATTGACACAGCTGGGTAAGTGCAGTACCTACTCCTCCGGCACAGGCATGAATCAAGGCAATTTCCCCCTTACGCACTTGTTGGAAGTAATGGCTCATATAGTATGCCGTGCAATACTGGGTGGCCAATGCACAGGCTTCTCCACCTGAAATTTCATCCGAAATTATCCCCAAAGCTTTGTAGTCTGCCAAGGCCTCAGATGCATATCCACCAAATCGAGTAAATGCCACCACTCGCTTTCCTTTCAAAGGTAAAGGTACTCGGTCACCAACTTTTTTTACTTTACCTACGACTTCATATCCTGGTACAAAAGGAAGTTCAGGAGCCTCTTTATACAGTCCGTTTCTTGCCATCACATCAGCATAATTCAAACCAAAGCCTTCGACCTCAATTTGCACCTCATGTTCCTGAGGATTAGGAGAAGGGGCTTCTTGAATTTGGAATGCCTTGTTTGCAGGTCCGTATTCAACAATTGTTGCCTGTTTCATTTCACATAGAAATCTTGTCAACATCAATATACAATGTTTTCTTGAAATGACGGGAACTGTAGGAGTTAGAAATAGCCTTTGACCATTAAGGAGGGATTATGGTGGGCTGTAAATTTTTCTGTTGGACAAGAGAGAAAAAACTGTTGATTAATAAGTTTTATTGAATATTTTTAACCTTTACAAAAACCACTAACAAATGAAAAATAATTTTAACCGTAGAAAATTTTTACAGTATACAGGCATGGCAGGATCTGCTGCCTTATTGGCCGGGAAAGCATTTTCCAACCCATATAGACCGGAAAAGGAGGATGAGATAGGCCTTTCTAAATGGGAATTGGAGACTCCTTCTTTGTGTTTGGATTTGGACATTATGGAAGAAAACCTCAAAAAGGTGCATAAGAATCTCGAGGGTACAGGTATTGGCGTAAGGCCGCATACCAAAACACACAAATGTCCTGCCCTTGCAAAACTTCAAATGGAAGCCGGAGCGGTGGGTGTTTGTACTGCTAAACTAGCAGAATCGCAGGTGATGCTTGAAAATGGCATTTCACAGGTGCTTATGACCGGAGTGAATATCAGTAAGCCGAAAATCAGGAAGGCCATGCAATTGCGTAAAGCGCATAATGGATTTATTCAGGCTGTAGACAACAAGCAAAATGCCCGGGACTTACAGGATGCTGCCAAGGAGGCGGGAGTTATCGCTGACGTGGTGGTCGACTTGGATGTGATCCGAAGATCGGGTGTACCTACCGGTTTACCAGCGCTTGAATTGGCCCAATTGGTGGATCAACTTCCAAATTTAACTTTTAAGGGGATTTTGGCTTATGATGGTGGAGCGCAGCATATAAAAGGGTTCCAAAAGAGAAAAGAAAGAACCATTCAAACTTTTGGTCCTGTATCAGAGACCTATGCCATGATGGAAAAAGCCGGTTTGAATATGGAGATTTTTAGCGGAGCAGGTACAGGAACCTATAATATGATGGGTGAGGTACCTGGTTTTACAGATGTTCAGGTAGGTAGTTATTTGTTTATGGATACCCAATACATGGCCATTGGTAGTGAGCGCAATGAAAGTTTGTACGATGATTTTGATCCGGCACTTACAGTCCTGGCAACTGTGATCAATACCAATCATTCCAACAGGCTAATAACTGATTCAGGAGCCAAAGCTTTAACCATTAATAAGCCCAGTGGCATAGTGATTGGTGAAACGGGTTTTAATTATAATGCCGGTTCGGATGAATACGGAACGGTTACCTTCGAAAGCTCCAATAAATCGTATAAAACCGGGGATATTTTGGAAGTTATTGTTCCTCACTGTGATCCCGTAGTGAATTTATATGATCGTATATATGGTATCCGAAAAGGAAAAGTAGCAAGCATTTTGCCTATTTTAGGAAGGGGTCAATCGCGGTAATTTGTAAGGATTGTTTTGCCTTTATGATATTAGTAAAACCTTTAATCGTTTGGGTTAAAGTATAGAGAGCAGCTTAATCTAGGTATGGCTTGTATTTAACTTTAATAGTAAAGTACAGGTCATGCCTTAATAGCCATTAAAGGTTTCCTATGGGCCAAAAACCTATGGTTTAGCCATTACTCAGGTTTTTATTTTGAGGCTCCGCTTCTTTAGCCTTGATTTCTTCCGCTTTGCCATTTTTTGGTTTAGAGGTCAACATGCCAAGCATCATGGCAAGGGAAGTAAAAATGATTACCTGAATGATCAGTGAGTCATTGATTATGGGAATGGACATGGTTAGCGGTACACTCAAATACAATAGAATAGTTACCAAACCTCTTGGAGAAATAAACATCAAAGGCAAAAGGTTAATTTTAAATATTTTTAAAATTAATGCCCTCAACAGAAAAATACCTGCAGTGATTGAAACAGACCATATAAGGGTTTCTGTATTGATAAGTTCATTGGTTTCAATCAAGAATCCAAACACTAGAAAGAATAAGGTCCGAATCAAGAAAGTAAGCTCCATGGTGAGCTCTTTAAACTTTTTAATTTCTTTTTTAAAACTTTTTGTATGTAGTTTTTTTACGAAAACGCTTTGTTTGAGCTGGTTAAGGTTACCTATAAACAAGCCAAAAAGAAGGATAAATATTAAAGCAGGTAAATGGTAAAGTTCTGAGACTGCAAAGATCAATACAATCATTAAAATAATAGGAGCGAATTTTACCGGATGTTTGATGCGGCTTAACAAAAAGGCCAGCATAATGGTAGCAAAAAAAGTAACGATTAAAATCATGACTATCTCCCCAAAGAATAGGCCTAGGGTTTTGACGTTCATGATTTTCTTTTCCAATAAAAAATTAAAAAGGAGCACCCCAAAAATATCAGAAACGCTGCTTTCATACGTTACAAATTCACGGTTTACCGCTCTTAAGTTTTGTACGGAAGGGATGGCAATAGCACTACTTATAATAGCGAAAGGTATGGCGTTGAGTAAAGCAGATTTAAATGCCACATCAGTGAAAAACTGTATGGCGTAGGCCAAGCTGAAACTTATTATAATAACTGGAATAATAGCAATCAAAACTGTTTTTCCTACAAAAGACAACTTTGAAGTATCAAAATCCAGTTCAAGGGCACCTTCTAATACGATCAGTACCAAACCGATGGTGCCAAGAAAAGGCAATACGGTGGTTAGATCCGGAATATCCAAATCAAAAAAGCCAGCGGCTTGATTTGCTGCCCAGCCCATAGCGAATAACAAAATCACTGGCGGGATTTTTGTTCTTGCTGATGTGATGTCAAAAAAATATGCAAAGAGCATTAAAGCACAAAGCACAATAATTATGGGTAGGGTCATAGATAGGTGGTTTAGGTTTAGGGGGTTTTCTCCATTAATATTTATTCAAACTCCTCTATTCCTCATTTATTTAAAGCATGCCAAACATAAATTTACAATAAAGTCTGTCAAGTTAAAAGTTTACCTTTTATTAAAGCTTAAATTTTTATTAATTACAAGTGGTTCTTTAAAAACAATAAATTACCTTCCCAACCGTCTTATGAAACTTATATTCGCAGTAATCTTTTCTGTTTGTGTACTATTTCAATATCCGGTTTTTGCCCAAAACTCCCTGCCCATAGGCACTCACCCACCTGCCCTAACCTTTGACCATTTTCCCAACAGGAGCTTTGCCTTTGTATGGAGGAACTGGAACCTTGTGAGCCCTGAAAAATTGGCAGAAACCATACACTGTAAGCCTGCGGACATTATTATGCTTGCACAGCTTATGGGCTTGGAGGATCAAAAGTTGCTTCCGGAGAAATTTCAAGACCAAATTTATATAAGTTTATTGCGGAGAAATTGGCATTTATTGCCTTATGATCAATTGCTTACCCTGCTGGACATGGATAGGGAAAGGCTTGAATTTGCATTAAAGGAAGATGATTTTTTATTCTATAAATTTGGGAACCTCAAACCGGCCTGCCCTGAGCTGCGATTTACAAATCCCACTGCGGAGGAGGTAAAAAAAGCAATGGCCATAAAAGAACTTATCCAGCCGATCATTGAAAAAAATAATACAGTAGAATCAGAGGAGCTTTTTGAATTTATAGAGGCACTGAAAACCTTTGATGAGGAAGAAATTTTTATCGAGAAAGATTCGTTAAAAGAGGATCAACTTCGTTTTATTTATTCTTATTTTGGAATTTTTGGTGACCCTTTGATGGACGAAGAAAATGATCCCTTTCCCAATGGGTTATTGCAAAAACTAGCTCTAAAGGGTGTAAATGGAGTGTGGATGCATGTAGTTCTCGGTCAACTGGCACCTCAGGGGGAGGAGTTTCCGGAATTTGGAGAAGACAGTGAAATTCGCCTGAAGAATTTACAAAAGATAGCCCAGCGGGCCAAAAAATTTGGAATAGATATCTACCTCTATATGAACGAACCTCGGGCACAGCCTATGGCTTTTTTTGATCACCGTCCAGAAATGGCCGGAGTAAAAAAAGATGGTTTTGCTACCATGTGT
Source organism: Cyclobacterium sp. 1_MG-2023 (assembly GCF_030546805.1). Lineage (GTDB taxonomy): Bacteria > Bacteroidota > Bacteroidia > Cytophagales > Cyclobacteriaceae > Cyclobacterium. The sequence goes on from NZ_JAUOPC010000006.1 coordinate 364,225, forward strand.
ACGAGTGACGAGCAGGTAAGAAATTGGATGGAAAAATCGCTTACCCATGTTTTTACCGAAGTTCCTGAATTGGGAGGAGTTTTTACCATCACAGCTTCAGAAAACCTTACCAATTGTGCTTCTCATGGAGGGAAAGACCAGTGTCCTCGATGCAGTAAGCGACCTTATGAAGACATCATAGCAGAAGTAAACCGTACCATTGGAAATGGAGTACATGCTGCCAAACCAGAGGCAAAAGTTATCGCTTGGGACTGGGGATGGAATGGACATGGCATGGCAAGAGAAGTGATCGATAAATTGCCAGAAGATGTATGGTTGATGTCTGTTAGTGAATGGGCCAAGCCTATTGAAAGAGGAGGGGTTTCCAATACAGTAGGAGAATATTCAATATCTGCTGTAGGGCCTGGTCCTAGGGCCAAATCACATTGGAGTGGGGCAAAAAAGAACCTGCTAAAAACAGTAGCCAAAGTACAATTTAACAATACCTGGGAGTTGTCTGCCATCCCATGGCTACCTGTCATGGACTTGGTTGCTGAACATGCAGCAAATTTGGCACAAATGGATATAGATGGAGTGATGTTAAGCTGGACTTTAGGATCCTATCCTTCGCCCAACCTAGAGGTAGCGAAAAAATTCTCCGATAATCCGGATGCGACAGAGGAAGAAGTGTTGAATGCCCTGGCCCTTGAAAGATATGGAAGAACCGCTGTTCCCTATGTAAGAAATGCTTGGACTACATTCAGTACAGCTTTTAAAGAATATCCCTATGATATTCGGGTGGTTTATTCTGCTCCTCAACAATATGGGCCATCCAATTTATTGTTCCTGAAACCCACAGGTTATCGGGCAACCATGGTTGGTTTTCCTTATGATGACTTGAAAGGCTGGGCCGGGCCCTATCCCCCTGAAACCCTGATCTCCCAATTTGAAAAAATGGCCCATCAGTGGAAAAGAGGGCTTAAATTTCTGGAAGGAGCTATTTTAGTTACGAAAGAGGAGGCAACAAAAAGACTATTGGAAGAAGACCTTAACCTGGCCAAGGCTGCCTACCTTCATTTTCAGTCGGTTGGGCAACAGGGTCGCTTTATTATGGCAAGAGACATTTGGCTTGAAAGCCAAAAAACCGATACAGTACTTAGAGATCAGGTGAAAGAAATTTTAGAGCAAGAAAAACAAACGGCGATTGACCTGCTTGAAGTATCAAGCAAGGATTCCAGAATAGGATTTGAGGCCTCCAACCAGTATTACTATGTACCTCAAGATTTATTGGAGAAAGTTATCAACTGTCAATTTTTGATCGATGAACTTGATAAATAGGCTATTTGAAAAATCCAAAAAGCATTAACAGTAAACATTATCAATGGCTAAGAGGCTACCAACTACTATTCCTTCTTCATATAAGATTTGACAGCCCTGTTTTTTTACTTTCCTCTCAAAGCAAGCCTGCCCTGAGGAACGAAGTATCAGGAGAATAAATGAACGGAGGAATTAATGTCAAAAATATTTCTAAACCATTGAATAGAGGGTTGACCTACATCATCTTGCTACAATATCCTATAAGTCCCATTTAAAAGTTTCATGTATGTATCAGATTGAAATTATTCAATGACAAGATTCTTACTTCTGGGATACTTGACCTCATACTTCAATTCCAGCGCCTTTGTAGCTGAAGGAGCCAATTCGAAATCCCATTTGATTTCACCGGTTTTAGTATCATGTTTCCCCCCGGAAAGACTTTGTACTGTTACTTCTATTTCTTCTAAGGTAGAAACAGGCACCTGATCTAAAACAACCATTGATATAGGCTGGCTCTTATTGTTTTTAATGGTGGTTTTCCACATCCTGCTTGATGTCTTTTTGTTTCCTAAGAAAGATTTCTCGGTAAAGTCCTTTTCTTTTTCCCTCTTTACAGTCACCATTTTATCTCTTCCTAGGGAAATTTCTAGGGTATCAGAAGCGTAGCCTACATCCAGCAGGCTTTTACCTACAAAGGTTTGTTCAAAAAAGACATTGGCCTCTCCTTCTAATAGTTGGTATTGTTCCCAGTTAGTAATCCCAGCAATCAGGTAAGCCGTGTTATTGACCTTCGGGACAGCAAAGTATTGATAAAAAGCAGGCAATTCATAGGTGACCATATCCACAGTATAATTTTTACTGTCTGATTGAATGGAATAGGGGGTGGTAATTTCGAAGGTAACGGCCGTTTGGTTTTCAACTTGTGCCATTGGAATGGGTTGACTTTGCATGGCTTGAGCTTCATCAGCGTCAAATTTTACCTCTTGCCTTTCAGCCATACCTTTCATCCGTTTACTAATTCCATAAGCAGTAACGGCTACCTCATTCAGTGCAACCTTATCCTCTCTCATTACCACATTCATAACATCTGCGGTAATTGGCAGGGTTTGCGAAACATACCCAACAAATGAATAAGTTAATTGGCTGGCACGGTTAGGCAAGGTGATACTGTAATTACCCCCAAAATCTGAAGTGGCACCAATGGTTGTTCCGGACACAACGATGGTCACACCGGGTAGACCATTTCCCTCTGGGTCCATAACTTTTCCTGCCACGCTTCCTGTCCTTTGGCTATAACTGGGAGGGGCAGTATTGTAATTGAGCAAGTAGGGTCGTAGTTCGGGGGCAACACCGGAGACACTAGGCTCCGCTGAAGAAAAGGTAAGTTTCACATTCTCCCAATCTACTTTAGTGTCCTGTCTGAGATTGGCCTTATAATGCAAGCTAACCGGACTATTAATATCTTTGGCTCGAATGTCATAGGAAGGAAACCAGCCAGCATTGTCAACAAGGTAGGACAGCTCGAAAGAAAAGCTACCGGATACTTTAGCATCTACTCTTACCAATACCTCGCCTGAAGCAAACTCTTTTTCACCAGCTAGAGAATTGATTTGACTCTGAAGGTTGTTTTTCTCTTCAAGTAATTTCTTAATGGTACTGTTCCTTTCTATGGTTTGCAGTTTTAAGGCAGTGAGTTGATTGCCATAATATTCAGCCGCTTGTTTAAGGGTGGTTACATTTAGGGTTTCGTTTTTACCTCCTATGAGCCGATTGGTTTGGAGAAAAATGATTTCCTCTTGGGCAATGGACAAATAAGTGTTTTCCAATTCAATTTTTTCATTGACCTGTTCAAGGGCTTTTTCCAGCTTAAGGAGAGATGCCGATTTTTCTGATTGATTCAGAAAGTTTTGTTGGTGATTTATGCCCAATACAGTCAATTCACCATCGGCTTTAAGTTGTATGCTTTTGGGAGCTATAAAAGGAGAGAGGTGGGTGAATTTGACAATGGATTCCCCTTTTGGCAATGTGACTGTTTCCTTGCGGAGTATCTGGGCCCCTTTTAAAAAGACGGTGGCTTCCTCCACCTTGGATTGGACTTCTTTCTCAGGGCTTACTTGAGCGATGGATTGATGAAAAATTAGGAGCAAGAAAAGGGAGGATAAGATTTTCATAAGAATTGGATATTTATACAAACCGGATTTAAGCACTTTCCTAAAAATTACTGTTTTTCGCGCACTTATTTTTCCTATACGAGGCGATAGAAGTAAATGTCACAAATCAGGCCAAAAATCGTAATAGTGAGAATTATTAAAATACCAAAGTGGAAAAACTGAAGAGAAAATAAAATCGCAATGGATTAGGTTAAAAAATGAAGGTCAATCTTTATATTATTAAGGGATTTTAATTTTTTGGGTCAAAATAAATGTCCAGACACTAGCATCTTTTACCTTTTCTTAACTATTTTGAATGAGTAAATCAATTCAGTAAATGGCTGGGAATTGTAATAAAAGAATTGGTTCACAACAGGTTATTCGCCTCAATTTCCACTAATAAGTAAACAATGGGAAAGGAAAAATATTCAATCGGCTTTATTTTCATAATGCTATGCCTATGTCAGTTTATGGCAAATGCGCAAGAAGACAAAGCTATCCGTGAGGAATACCTGAAGGAGTTGATTCTTTTACAGGAGAAACCTTCTAGTCATGATAGCTTTGTTAGTTTTCATGACCTTACCTGGGAAGATTGGATAGAAAGAACCGGAGAATTACCCCCTAATTACGGGGTAATTCCCTCCATTCCTTTTCTGCCTGATCCACTGATCATTGGAGAGGGCAAAGAAAATGAGAAGATTACCACCATGGCTCAATGGGCGTCGCAAAGGGAATATTTTAAGGAGCAGGTGAAACACATCCTTTCAGGGACTTTCCCTGATCCTCCTACCAATCTGAAAGCTGAGATCTTGTCCGAAAGGACAGAAAATGGAGTCAGCATTCAGATGATTGAACTTCGGTTTGGAGAAGACCATAAGGCCAAATTGACATTGGAGTTGTTTACTCCGCCGGGCGATGGGCCATTTCCTGTATTTATGACGCAATGGAACCACCGAGGATGGGCACAGATAGCTGTAAGGAGAGGTTATATGGGCTTGATTTATGCCGGGGCTGATGCGAAAGACGATACCAGAGAATACCTGGAACGCTATCCTGAATACGATTGGTCCACATTGATGGCAAGAGCCTGGGGTGCCCATAGGGCGGTGGATTATTTGTATACATTAGGTAAGGTTGACAAATCCAAAATAGCCATAACCGGTCACTCCAGAAATGGAAAACAATCTCTGTTTGCTGCTGCTTTTGATGAGCGGATTACAGCTACCATTACAAGCAGCGGAGGAACAGGAGGAGAATTTCCTTACCGCTATACCGACGAGAGGCACTCCAATGAATCCATTGACTTTCTAGTTTCCAGACGTACCCATTGGTTGCATCCCCGAATACGTTTTTATTCGGGCAGAGAGCATAAAATGCCCATCGATCAAAATTCCTTAATGGCGCTGATTGCTCCGAATTCTTTAATGTTAAGCTCTTCCATTCGAGAAGGAGGTGGAGGTGATCCTTGGGCCATCGAGCAAATATATACTTCACTAACCAAAGTTTATGACTTTCTTGGTGCTCCAGAAAAGCTTGGCATTAGGCTAAGAGATGGAGAGCATGCGGTTTCAGAAAGGGATTTGGAAGCCTTTATGGATTGGCTGGACATACAATTTGGCAGGAAGAATTTCCCATGGGAAAATCAGCTTTTTTACAATTATAGCTTTGAAAAGTGGAAGAGAGAAAGTGGGGAATCCATTGAGCTTAGCAAGTTTCCTATTCAGTCGACCCAAAATATTCCGGCCAATGTATCCCAATGGGAAAAGACCCAAGTAAAAATAAAAGAGGACCTTATCTGGCTGTTGGGCGATGAACCCGCAGGCCTACCTGCCAGTGACATTGAGACATTTAGCGAAAAGGAGGATTATGTTAGCAGGTTTATGCCTCGACCAAAGGTGAAAAATGGAAAAAAACTTAACATTACCCCTTATAATGCCATGGGCGATTATTTGTATGGAGCGCTTTATGTTCCTACTGATGAAGCTGGTGAAAGAAAAACTGGCCCCAATGGAAAAATCCCTGCAGTTCTTTTTTTACACAAATATACCAATACGGGTTACAATAATGAGTTAAATGAATTGATTGATGGGTTGTTGGCCAAAGGGATAGCCGTTTTGACGTACGATATGATTGGCTATGGAGCCAGAATAGAAGAAGGTACTTTGTTTTACCAAAGGTATCCCCATTGGTCCAAGATGGGCAAAATGGTCACCGATGCCAGAGGGGCTGTGGATGCATTAGAAAGTATTGATTTTATCGATAAGGATAAGATTTTTGTTGGGGGCTATGCTTTGGGTGGAACAGTAGGCTTAATCACGGCTGCACTGGAACCTAGAATAGCAGGGCTTGCTTTGTCCAGCGCTTTTACCCCTTTGAGAAATGCCTCTGGAAATGTGGAGGGATTAAAAGCCTTTTCGCATTTGTATGGGCTAATTCCAAGGTTGGGGTTTTTTGATGGACAGGAAGGTCGCATTCCAGTGGATTTCCCTGAAATGCTTGCCAGTATTGCCCCAAGACCCCTAATGGTTATTTCTCCGGAGTTGGACAGGCATGCTGACCATGAAAATGTCGTTAATACCATGGAAGGTTTAAAGCAGCTTTACCAAAAAATGGGAGTAGGGGATGAACTGGAATGGCAAAGCCCTCATGCTTTTAACCATTTTACGGAAGCCCAACAACAGGAAATGATCAAATGGCTGGAGCAGCAAGTGGCAAATTAAATTATTAGGGCTTAAGTTTGAGAAAAAAATACAAATCAATCATGACAATTTTAAAGAGGTCTGTTTATGCAGGGGTCGGTAACCCTACCGGAATCAATTTTAATAGGAATAAAGGATTGATCCTACATTATCCATTGGTTTTTTTGATTGTGTTTTTAGGTCTGGTATTGGAAAGTATGGGACAATTTCAGAGCAAAAGCTCAGATATAAACTATATAGAACCGAATGTGGATACCGGTACTTCAATGGCTACGGTAGCGGAAGATGTCCCATTGGCCTTTACGGATCAAGTTTTTCCATTGGATGACAATGGAAATCTATCAGCGCCCAATGACCTCAAAGTACAGGTAACTCAAGTTATGAACAATTTAGAACGTACTTTGCAAGCTGCGGATACCGATTTAAGTAAGTTGTTAAGGCTAAATGTTTACCTTCAGAAAGAAGAACATTCCAGACCTGTTCGTGAGTTTATTAAAGAATTATTACCTGAAGGAGCGTTTCCGGCCATTACCCTGATAGTTGCTAATCAAGCTCGGGAGCAGGTTTTAGTGAGTATGGATGGGATTGCTGTTGCGCCAATGACTTCAGTAACATCTCGGGGCGTGAATCTTCCTTTTAGCAAAGGGCTTTACGAAAAAACCAACCGTGCGGCTGTTGCTGTCTTACCGACAGGCAGAAAAGTATTTATTGCAGGTCAGGCTGAACCTGGCAAAGACCTTTTAGAGGCCAGTGACAAAACCATGCAAAACCTTTTTGCTACCCTGGCTTATATTGGCGCCAGTGCCAGTGACGTGGTTCAGGTTAAAGCTTTTATCAATCCCATTGAGGATGCGGCAGCAGTAGAAGAAGTGATCGCTGCTTTTTTCAGAGGGCAGCTAGTACCCCCCATTGTCATGGTGGAATGGTTGGTAGAAGAAAACAAGGCTGAAATAGAATTGGTCGCTTCGGCTCCTGAGCATTACAATGACAAAGAAGCCGTCAGTTATTACGCTCCACCGTGGATGATCCAGGCTACCACCTACAGTAGGATAGTTGACATTAAAGCAGGAGGGCTATTGTTTACTTCCGGCTTGTATGCGACAGAAGGAAAAGATGAGGAAGAAAAAACGAGAAACCTTTTTGAAACCTTGTCGCGAATTCTTGAAAAAGCCGGATCAAGCTACGACCACCTGGTAAAAGCAAGTTACTATCCTTCCCATGAAAAAGGTCGTGAAGGTTTGATGAAAGTAAGGACAGCATTTTACAATCCCGAAAGACCTCCGGCTGCCTCCTTGATACGGATTCAGGGAACAGGCCGTGAAGGCATTTACTTAAATATGGACATGGTTGCAGTGGTGCCGGATTGATTTGACAAAGCTTTTCAAGCCTATGGTCTGGTCTAAGTTTAGCAGCGCGTAACTTAGACCCAAAATGCTGAAAGTTTTCAACTTTCCTAACCGCAACTAGGTGTAATTTGTAAACGCTCACCTTGTCCAAATTAATAGTTTTACTAGGCCGAAAGCGGTTGCTCTACTCAACATCCGCAGTTAACCGCACAAAGCCCATTTCATCTTGCCTATTTATAAACATCCAAATTTTACCGTCCTTGACAAAATGGTAGCCAGGTGGTGTATTTAGCGCTTCAACAAGAGACGCTGCAAGCACATTAAAATCAATGTCAAAAACAGTCAGGTACACAGCTGATTCAATATCCTCATAATTTTCTACATCGTTTCCTATTTTGATAATTTTATGAGAAAACCGGTAAAACAGCTGCTTCTCTTCATCCCAAAGGGGAGCCATAAAATTAATCTCCCTACGCATGTCTAAGGATGTCTGCTTAAACGCCTCTTCGTTTTCAAAATCATGATTGTATTCCCCTGTTTTTTTATCAGCAGTCAATTTACTCTGGTAATCAATCTGCAACAGGCTGTCATTATCATAAAGTAAAATACTGTTTGAAATTTCATTGCTGATAATGTAACTTTTTTGGTGCTTACTTATCGTTACAGTTGGAGAGGACATTTGGATTCTGGAAGGACTGCTTAATTTAAAACGAAAATTTTCTAATGCTTCAAAAGGTAAAGGTACTTTAGTAAGGGATTGAGTATCTGTATTCAAAATTCCCAAGGCATACGTTTTCTTACTATTATCTCGAATCAAGCCTATCATGGTGTGCAGATCAACCATCTGGTTACTTAAAAATTGAAAACTTTCACTTTCTGCCATCATGTCTCCGGCAAATGGTATACCGTAAAAGGCAAATTCACTCCTTTTACCTCCTTCTAAATCGAATAGCCTTACATTCATATAGCCCATAAAAGCAATGGAATTGGACGAAATGAGATTGATTCCAAAAACCATTTCGCCTACCCCATTGGGCCCCTCTTTTTCAAAGGGAAGTTTATCTGCCAGTATCCCCTTGTTCAAATCAATCTTTTCGAGGGTATAATCATTTGGGTTAAAATTATACAAGTATTCCTTTTTCTCATCAAGTGCAGCCACCCGAAGCCCGGCATTTAAGTAAAGGAATTCATTTCCCGTATCGATTAGAAGGGTATCAAGTGTATAATGCATCTCTAACGGATGATTCACTTTGCCCTCTTTTGTTTCTCCACAATAAACTAATAAACCACATAGAGCAATGATGAATGATTTTTTCATAGTTTAAGTTTTATTAGGTAGGAGCATTTATGATATTCTAAATTCGATGATTAATTACAAATCAAACTCAAGTCGCACAAACCCCATTTCATCTTCCATATTCTCAAAAATCCAGATCTTGCCATCTTTGGCGAAATGGTGAGAAGGTGCTTTGTCCAAAACAGGCACATGGGACTCCCGCAATAAATTAAAATTACCATCATAAACAGAAAGATAAACTTTGACTGAGGATGGTTTTGGTATGAGTTGACTAAGAGAAGGGCTTACATCCTGGCTGAATTCCATTTCGTAGGAAAACCTTAAATACACCTGACGACTCTCGTCCCAAAAAGGACTGGTGTAAGAAATTTCGGTTAAACTTTCCCTAAGGAGCTCTTGAAACAAAAGCCTGTCGTTTATTTTTTCTGGAAAAACGGTCTCTTTTTCCCTGGGAATCCAACCGTTCTCAAAAGTCTTTTTGTGAAACGCTTTCTCTCCGGCTTCCATAATAGATAGGTCTGAACTTCCAAACAAGCCCAGCAATACCTTTTCATTGATCACCTTCAAGTATTCCCCTCCTCCTACAAACAAAGAAGTTGTCCCATCGTCAAAATCCGTTTGGTATTGAATTGATTTTTTTAATAATGGATTCTTCACTTTTCGGTAGGTTTTTTCATCGATATCCCAAAACAATACGGCTGGTTCCCGATTTCCGGGAGCTATATATACTCCAACATATGAAGAGGTGGTACCGGGTAAACGCTCAGGAAATAGCACGTTCCCTTCTTCCTTACTTGAAACAAATGTTGGGATTTCCCATGGTCCTACGGAAGACAATTTATTCCCACTGCTGTCAAACAACGCATGCCTTCTATAGCCAGACATCAAAAACCGGTCACCATCCACAAGTTTTATTCCATACATATAGTCTCCTAAGCCATTTGGTCCATTTTCTTCGAAAGGGAGTATGGACGCAAGTGCCAACTTATCCAGATCGATCTTTTCGATAGAAAAAGTTTGCCGATTTAGGTTATATAGGTATTGCTTTTTATCATCAAGTACAGCCGAACGCAGTTCATTGTTCAGAAACAGGATTTCCCCTTTGGAATCGATCTTTACAGTATCAAGTGTAAAATTCAAATCCGCAACTATCCCATTTTCACCGGAAGAATCGCCAGACCCACATGCCCACAAAAAGAAAAAAATGAAATAGTAAATGAAGTGTTTCATAGGGTTTTCCTATTTCTTTTCAACCTTTTACGTCATGAAGTGACAATCGTAAAAACCCCATTTCATCCTCGAAATTTTTGTAGATCCAGATTTTTTGATTCTTCACAAAAAATTTAAGTGGTGTGATAGTCAAGGATTTAATTCTATGTTCTGACACCAAATCAAATTCTGAATCAAATACACTTAAATAATTAGTGGTTCTTGTAGGCCCTTCTTCAATTTTTCCGTCATTATACACCTCATTAAAGCTAAATCTATAATGTAACTTCCGATCTGGGTCATATAATACCCTTGAAAAATTAATATCCTCTCGAACGGCTAAAACTTGCGCTTTAAAAGTTTCAAAACTTTCTGTTTTGGGTACAGATGGCCCTTTTCTAGATAAATTGAAGATTTTATGGTTTGGCTGTTTGAACTGAAGAGTGTCATTCTTAAGGTCAAGAATATAAACCGCACTATCAGTTATATTCGAGATATAAATTTGATCCTCAAATAAATCCAGGTATGGTGTAGGGCCATTCATTGTTAATGTTTTGCCTTCCTGGTCGGTTAACCCTATATATTGTTTTTCAACATCATTAAATTCGGGTAAATCTATGATTTCTACAATTTTGGTCTTAAGATCAATTTTGGCAAAAATATATTCCATTTCTCTCCAATCATTAAAAATAGCATAAATCAGGTTTGTATTATTAGGATGAATTTGGATCTCTTGGAGACTAGCGCTTGGGCTAATTTGACTACCCTTTAAATCATGAATATCGAAGGAGATATCCAATATTTTTTCACCTTCCAAATTCACAATGCCACTTCTTTCATAAGAACTAATAAAAAAAGTATCGTTTTGTAGGTAGCGAATATTATGAATATTTGTTCCAATCCCATCTGGACCTTCTTTTTCCATTGGGTAAGTATTTACCAATTCCAATTTATCCAAATCAATTTGTTCGATATGGTGTTTGTCCAGGTTGAAATTAAACAGGAATTTTTTATCTTCAGAAAGGTCAGAGTGACGTAGGTAAGAATTTAAATAAAGAAATTGATCTTTAGCATCTACCCTTACAGAATCAATAGAAATGGAAATTGAATCGGATTTTAAACCTTCATTATTTTGTTGGCTACATGCAAATAAAATAATAATCAATGGAAGAGAAGATAATCGTAACATATTTTCAAAGGTTAGATTAAATCTAACAAAAGTATATTTGGATTCCAAAATCAGGATAAATTATCCTTAGACAGATTATTTTTACTTTCTCTTTTGACGGATAACTTTAGCTTATTAGTAGCTACTTATTTAAGAAATTCTCCGTCTGGTCTATATTTAGCGTAGTGTAACTTAGAACTAAAAGGCCGGAAGTTTTCAACTTTCCCAACTCGAGCTAATCCAGAAAAACTAGTAAGCTTCCATTTCCCTCCCATAGTCTATGACAGTATTTAATTGTTTGAGGTAGCTATTTGACTGTTTGGAAATTGTGCTTTCAAGTTAAATTCCAATTGAATTTGCAATTCGGTTTTGAGAATAGAAAAAAGATCTCGAATTTTAAACCAAAAGCAACTTGGTAAGGATATTTTCTTAAGTTGAAAACTTTCGTCATGGTAGGTTTAAAGTTATTGCTACCCCTTAAACTTCGACCAGAAGGGAGCATTCACTAAGCTCGAATCAATTGTATTTCTGTTCTAAAGATTATATATGAGTAATTCAAAGATTTTTTTGAGTGTAATTTACCTTTTGCTACTAAGCATTCATTCCAACCTATTGGCTCAGGAGCGGCCTCCAAATATTGTATATATCCTGATAGATGATTTGGGTTGGAAAGACCTGGGCTGCTATGGCAGTGAATTCTATGAAACGCCAAATATTGACAAGCTAAGGTCCCAAGGGATGAAGTTTACAGCTGCTTATTCTGCAAGTCCGGTTTGTTCTCCATCTCGTGCCAGTATATTGACCGGTAAAAACCCTGCGAACATTGGTTTTACCGGACATATCACTGCCATTGGTAAACATAGGTATCCGGAGGAAGGGAGGATTATCCCCCCAGATGATTATATGCACGTTTCGCTTGAAGAAAAAATGATTCCTGAAATTTTGCTTCAGTCAGGCTATACCTCGGCTAGCATAGGTAAGTGGCATGTTGGGGAAGAAGAGCAATATTTTCCTACGCACCAAGGATTTGATATTAACATTGCTGGATATGAACATGGCAGTCCTCCCACCTATTGGGGGCCATTTGAATCGGAGAAAAGCTGGAACCCTGTCATAAAGAACCTAGACAATAGAGAAGAAGGGCAATATTTAACCAACAGGCTTACCGATGAAGCCATTAATTTTATAGATAAGAATAAAGAGGGCCCCTTCTTTTTGTACCTGTCCCATTATGCAGTGCATACCCCGTTAGAGGCGCCTGATTCTTTGGTGAATAAATATGAATTGAAGTTAGAAGGGCAAAAGGAGCAAAAGAATGCGATTTATGCAGCCATGATAGAGAATGTGGACTGGAATGTCGGAAGGTTATTGAAGTTCTTGGACTCACTTGGCCTGGACAAAAATACCATCGTTGTATTGGGAAGCGATAATGGAGGGGAAGGTAGGGTGACCAATAATGCCCCACTCAGAGAAGGCAAAGGTTATATTTATGAAGGGGGTATCAGGGTGCCATTAATTATCAAATGGCCGGGTAATGTTAAACCAAACAGTACAAGTAATGTACCTGTGATTACGGATGATATGCTTCCAACCATTGTTGAAATGGCAGGTTTAAGCATTGACAATCAGGACATAGATGGTGTTTCTTTGCTCCCATTATTGACAGGGAAAGGTAAATGGAATCGTGACAAACTTTGTTGGTATTACCCACATTACAGTCCACAAGCCAAAATGCCCGGGTATGCCATACGCATGGGAGAATATAAATTGGTCGAATACTATGATCCTCCATCCGTGGAGTTGTTTGATCTTTCTAAAGACATAGGCGAAACCAATGATTTGAGTGAGGAGAATGGCCAAAAAGTGGAGGAGATGAAAGCATCCTTTAAAGAATGGTTGATGGACTTTAATCCGATACTACATACCGAAAACCCCAATTACAATCCTGATTATAGGTCCAATTAAAATATTGGACTACACTGAGAGCACTATCTGGTCTAAGTTTAGCGGAGCCACAGAAAGGATTTTCAAAACCTTAGCGTCTTAGCGCCTTTGCGCGGATTATGCACAAATTAAACATTGAAAGTTGCACGCAGAGTCGCGGAGTCGCAAAGAAGTATTTTAAAAATCTTAACTCCCAGTCTGGTCTAAGTTTAGGGAAGCGTAACATTAGACCTAAAATGACAAAAGTTTTCAACTTTTATGCCCGCACTAGGAGTAGATTGAATCTACTCCTTCCTATCATAAGTTTTCAGCAATTCGCTTTAAGTCTGAATTATAAATAACCTTAGGGCTAGGTTAATGTACTTTCTGAATTCTACTCTAGTTACCAACCGATAACACTTAAACTTCGTCTAAAAGGTATTCAAAAGGGATTTTATAAAAGAGAAAATTCGTTAACTTTATAAAAGAAATTTCAATAGTATGGACCTAGCTGTTAAAAAAATTGAATTAATTAACTGGTTGACCACGCAAGATGAAACCATGATCAAAAAAGTTGATGCCCTGCGTAGATCTTCCATCGAATCAGCCTACCGTATAAGAATGGGTGAGAATCTGGAATCCAAATTAACCCGATCGGAAGCCGACAAAAAGAGGGGTAAGACTCACAGCCAAGAGGATGTTGAGAATTATTTTAAAAGTAAGTGGGACCGTTGAAGAAAGTACAGGTAATTTGGACAGATGAGTCGATGGGTGATTTGGAAGTCATTTATGACTTTATTGCGGAAAAATCTCGAAAATCTGCAAAAAATGTTGTCCAGTCTATCTTATCTAAAACCAGACAATTAGAAACTTTTCCTGAATCAGGATCACCTTATGAGACCAATATATCGATAGGAGTTTCATACCGCTTCTTAGTCCAAGGAAATTATAAGATTATCTACAGTATTGAAAGAGACGCTTTGTATGTAGAAGCCGTAGTAGATACCAGACAGGATCCCGCTAGTTTAAGGTTTTAACTATCCCATTATTGGTCTAAATTTTTGCCCTATATAGGGCTATTCTAGTCTGGTCTAAGTTTAGCGAAGCGTAACTTAGACCCAAAAGTATGAAAGTTGAAAACTTTCATACTTTCCCAAAATTAAAATAAACGTTAAGAGTTTCGCACAGAATTGCGGAGCCACAGAAAGGATTTTCAAAACCTTAGCGTCTTAGCGCCTTTGCGAGGATCATGCACAAAGTAAACATTGAAAGCTGCACGCAGAGTCGCGGAGTCGCAAAGAAGTATTTTAAAAATCTTAGGGCCTTCTCGAGATCCTACTCCCCAGTCTGGTCTAAGTTTAGGGAAGCGTAACATTAGACCTAAAATGACGATTCATTGTTAGGAATACGAAAATTTAACTCAACAAAATTTTCATTAACTTAGTGGAACAAATAAACAGGAACAAAATGGATATTCAATCAATAAAAGTGGACCTAATCCATTGGATCACAAAGCTAGATGATCGAAAAGTACTTGAACAAATGCAGGCTTATAAAGATAGACAAGAAGAAGGTTTAAGTAAGGCTCATAAAGCATTGTTGGATGAGCGAATAGCTTCCTATGAAAAAGATCCTAGCAAGGTATTGGATTGGGATGATGTGATGAAGGATATTGAAAATGGCCAATGAGCTATAAGGTAAAGCTACTCAGTGAGGCTAGTATGGACATCAAAGAAATCATTAAATGGTACAATGAAAAAAGGCAAGGCCTAGGTAGTCGTTTTTATAAATCTTTAAAAACAAGACTAAATTACATCAGTAATTATCCGTTTCAATGTCAGGTTGGATATAGAGATGTTAGAAATATATTGGTCGATAAGTTTCCATACCAAATTCATTATAGGATAATAGAACCTGACAAATCCATTATTGTTATAGCAGTTACTCATACTAGCAGAGATCCTAGGGTCTGGAAAAGCAAAAGATAATTTCAGCAAAGCTCCCAATCTGGTCTAAGTTTAGGGAAGCGTAACATTAGACCTAAAATGACGTTAGTTTTCAACTTTCATACTTA
>NZ_JAUOPC010000007.1 GCF_030546805.1 Cyclobacterium sp. 1_MG-2023
AATCCCGTACGACTTGCATGTATTAGGCCTGCCGCTAGCGTTCATCCTGAGCCAGGATCAAACTCTCCATTGTAAAGCTTGTTGTGATCTCTCAATCCCGAAAGATTGATCAATCTATTGTTTCCGTGACTCTATGAATTATTTAGTCTGTTTCTTTTATTATGTCTAACATCACTTCAAAGAACTTATTTCAAGGAAATCTCTTGCGATTTCTCTCGTTTTGACCCCGTTTTTGTCAGATCGTTTTCTGACTGTTTCGTTAAGGGAGTGCAAAGATAAATGAAAATTTTAACTCTGCAAAATGTTTTTGAAAATAAATTTTGAGACTCTTTTAATCCCTTCTTTCTTACTTTCGTTCCCCGCTTTTGGGATGACAAAGGTGCACTTTCTTTTTTAATTTACAATGGGAAAAGTGTCTTTTTTTTAAAAACTTTTTCACCATATATATAAGGTAAAAATTCAATGCTATTATTTCAATTTGTGACCTCGCCAGGATTCAAACCTGGAACCTCTTGAGCCGTAATCAAGTACTCTATTCAGTTGAGCTACGAGGCCATTTCTTTTAAATGGAATGCAAAGGTAAAGAATAAAATGAATAATACAAAGTATGATTTGAGAGAAAAATGAAATGATTTTTAACTGCCTATTAATTATATTTTAAGAATAATTAAGATCAACAGGCAACCAAATCAAGCATTATTTCCTAATTTAGCCGTTCGATAGGTTAAAAAATATTTGTTTTCATGAAAAGACTTTCCATTATATCCTTTATTTTATTGATCACCTTTCAGCTCCAAGCCCAAGAAAAGGAACGTTCATCTATAGGTGGCAGACCAAATATTACCGGGGACTTGTTTCTGGATTTTGGATTCAATATGCTAAATAACAGGCCAGAGGATCTAAATACACGTTTTATCGCTTCAAGAGTGTTTAATGTATATTACCAAACACAAATTCCTTTAGGTCAGAATACAGGTTTTACTTTCAATCCGGGCATAGGTCTCGGCCTTGAAAAACTCGCCTTTAAAGATGAGATGACATTGGTGTCTGATCCAGACAAATCTGTGAACTCAAGTATGCTTACTTCTATTACTAATGTATATGGGCAAGATGCTAGTGTTTCTACCAATACCATGGCATTAAATTATTTTGACATTCCCCTAGAATTTAGATACCATGTAAATCATGATGACTATGATAGTGGAATCCGTGTGGCCGTAGGTGGTAAAATAGGTTTGCTATACAATGCACATACTAAAATTGCTTATACCAACGGAGATGGTTTAGAACAGAAAATTAAAAACGCACAGAATTACGGTTTAAACCCTATCCGTTATGGTGTTTATACCCGTTTAGGATTCCCGGGTTTTAATGTGTGGGGATACTATGGTCTCAACGGAGTCTTCGAAGGCAACCAAGGCCCATATGGGACAGAATCTACCCAATTCAACTTCGGTGTATCAGTAGCTTTGTTCTAAAAGAGATTTATTCTTTTTGTATATATAAAGGAGTGGAAATTTAAATCCACTCCTTTTTTTATGTCAATCAATTAATAAGTAAATGATAATAAACGGGAAAACAAATCCCAAAACCTAAAATAAAACCGGCGTAAACTTCAGAAGGCCGATGTGCATTTAAGTACAACCTGGCAGTACCAATCAAACCACTAAGCACAATTATCAATAAGAAATAATAAAACATAGGTTCAGAATTGAATCTTATTGATAAAACCGAAACGATAGCTAACCATCCTCCCATGGCTGTCTGATGGGCACTGATTTTCCAAAAAATAGTTATCAAGGTCAACAAAATTAAAGAAACTGTAACCAATCCAAGGGTAACAATTAGCAACTGGTCAATATTAAGCTTCCAGTAAAAAAACACAAGGGTCATGCTGTAAAAAACAGAAACCAATGCAAAAGGGTAAATCCGCTCCTTTCTTTCGGGCAACTGTAAGCTATTGATTACTTCTGAAAACCTCAAGCCCACCAATCCAAGTAGCGGCACCATAAAGGTAGAGAAACTGATCAATAGCAGTACAGCCCACTTGGCTCCTTTGGGCACAACCGTTGCTTCCGGAACCATATAAAACAAGGTAACCACCATCAAAGTAGGGATTACCAAAGGCTGAAAAATTACCGATATACCTAAAGCTAATTTTCTGTACACTACAACTCTTTTCTAAGCCTTGCTACCGGAATTTGTAATTGCTCCCTGTATTTGGCCACTGTTCTCCTTGCAATATTATACCCTTTCTGGTTCAATAATTTAACCAGTTTGTCATCAGAAAGTGGCTTTTTCTTGTCCTCCTCGTCTACCAGCTTGTTCAAAACACTTTTCACCTCTCGGTTACTCACATCTTCTCCCCCATCTGTGGCGATACCTTCGGAGAAAAAATACTTTAAAGGAAACACTCCAAATTCTGTTTGAATGGCCTTGCTATTGGCAACCCTAGAAACAGTAGAAATATCCATATCTATTTTTTCAGCAATGTCTTTCAGGATCATTGGCCGCAATTTGGTTTCGTCACCATCGAGGAAAAAATCATGTTGGTAATCCAAAATAGATTGCATGGTACGCATTAATGTTTGTTGCCTCTGCTTAATGGCATCTATAAACCATTTCGCGGAGTCTAGCTTTTGCTTTACAAAAGAAACCGTTTCCTTGAGCTTTTTATCTTTTTTATCACTCTTATCATAGGCATTGAACATCTCTGAATATGACCTGCTCACTTTAAGTTCAGGTGCATTCTTTGAGTTCAAGACAATTTCAAATTTTCCATTGACATTATTTAGGATAAAGTCAGGAATTACATAATGGTTTCTTACCATACCATCAGAGATCCCACCCGGTTTTGGATTGAGCCTGGTAATTAGCTGAATCACTTCCTTGAGCTCTTCCTCTCCTATTCCAGCTTTTTTAAGAATCTTGTCGTAATGCTTTTTTGTAAATTCTTCAAAACATTCTTGCACTACAAAAATGGCTCTTTTTAGCAGTGGATCTTCTTCTGTATTCCTTCGCTCCAATTGAATAATCAGACATTCCTGCAAATTTCTGGCAGCAATTCCCGGAGGGTCAAAGGTTTGTATTTTAAATAATATTTCTTCTACCTCATCCAGATCTGTCTCAACATTCTGACTAAATGCCAAATCGTTAATAATAGCCTCCAAGTCCCTTCTTATATAACCATCATTTTCTATACTCCCGATTAATTGCTTACCAATTAGCCTTTGGGTATCGCTTAATTTCAGGAAATTCAATTGTGAAAGCAGTTGCTCGTGAAGTGAACTATAACTGGAAAGGGGCATATCTCTCTCTTCATCATCCTGTGAATAATTACCATCCCCTTGCATCTTATACCCGCCGTACTCCTCATTTAGGTAATCCTCAATATTGATGTCTTTGTCATCCTTTGTTTCAGAAACATCAGCACTGTCTGCAAACTCCTCCACCTGGTTTTCAGCTTCCACGTCCTTCCCCTCCTCTAAGGCGGGGTTAATCTCTAACTCTTCTTCTATCCTGGATTCAAGTTCAGCTGTAGGAACCTGCAACAATTTAATAAATTGTATCTGCTGAGGGGATAATTTCTGAGATAATATCTGGTTTAAATTCAGTTTCTGCATATATTAAAACCTATTACGGTATTAAGTTATTTCCATTTTGTGTTCAAATAAACTCAATTGGAATTCAAATTTAGGAAATAAGATCAAAATTTTGATAAAAAGCTTATTATATCGTTTTTTTGCATTCAAATTAAATGTTCCCCCTTTTGGGTTTTTTACTTTATAACAAGGTATCGTCATGTCATTTAACAAAAGAATTAAAATAAAAGATTTACTGGAGAACCCTACTCCGGATGAAAAAGCTACCCTAATGGGTTGGGTTAGAACCAAAAGGAGCAACAAACATGTAACTTTCATTGCCATTAATGACGGATCTTGTATCCAGAATTACCAATGTGTAGCCGATCCACAATTAATTTCTGAAGATATTCTTAAGAAAGCAAATACCGGAGCCTGTTTGAAAATTACAGGAACAATTGTAAATTCTCAAGGGTCAGGACAATCTACAGAAATTCAAGCGAGCTCCATAGAGGTTTTGGGAGAAGCTGATCCGGAAAAATTTCCTATTCAACCTAAAAAACACTCACTTGAGTTTTTAAGGGAAAATGCACACCTAAGGGTAAGGACCAATACCTTTGGCGCCATCTTCCGGATCCGTCACCAGCTTTCTTTTGCCATACACCAATACTTCAACAACAAAGGCTTTGTGTATATACACTCTCCCATCATCACCGCTTCTGATGCTGAGGGTGCAGGCGAAACCTTTCAGGTAACCACCTTGGACTTGAAGAATCCTGCAAAAAACGAAGCAGGACAAATCGATTTTCAAGAGGACTTTTTTGGAAGAGCCACCAACCTAACCGTTTCCGGACAATTGGAAGGAGAACTTGCAGCAATGGCCCTATCAGAAATTTATACCTTTGGCCCCACTTTTAGGGCTGAAAACTCCAATACCACCCGGCACTTGGCGGAATTCTGGATGATTGAACCTGAAATGGCTTTTTATGATGCCGAAGACAACCAAAATCTAGCAGAAGATTTTCTTCAATTTGTCATAGGTTATGCATTACAGCATTGCAAAGAGGATCTTGCTTTCTTGGACAAACGTGCCGAAGATGAAGAGAAAGGCAAAAAAGCTGACCAACGCAGTGAATTGGGCTTATTGGAAAGACTTTCCTTTGTAACCCAAAATGAATTTGTGCGAATCACTTATACAGAAGCTATTGATATTTTAAAGGCTTCAAAACCAAATAAAAAGAAAAAATTTGCCTATCCCATAGAAGATTGGGGGACAGATCTCCAATCTGAACATGAAAGGTTTTTGGTAGAAAAGCATTTTAAAAAACCTGTGATCATCACTGACTATCCGAAAGAAATCAAATCATTTTATATGAAGTTAAATCCGGATAACAAGACAGTGGCAGCCATGGATATTTTATTCCCTGGTATAGGTGAAATTGTGGGAGGGTCGCAAAGAGAAGAAAACCTTGACAAACTAACCCAACGCATGGATGAATTGGAAATAAGCAAGGAAGAAATGTGGTGGTACCTCGATACCAGGAAATTTGGCACAGCTCCCCACGCCGGCTTCGGCTTAGGATTTGAAAGGCTGGTACAGTTTGTCACAGGCATGGGCAACATTCGTGACGTAATACCATTTCCAAGAACTCCGGGAAATGCGGAGTTTTAATATGGATGTATTCATATCTAAAGTTAAAGAGGCTCAAAAATTAAATTTTGAGCCTCTTTTGTTTAATAAATAATATAATACCAAAATAAATGTACGATTGAGAATAGCTATTTAATTAATATAATACCTAGGCTTCTTTTAAATTTTCGATATGAATAATTCTTCTTGTGGAATAAATAGCTGATATTAGAAGGGTATTTCCTATTTCGAGTAAGGTGTAAGCCAGTAAATAATCCCGTTAAGGATATAAGATTCACCTAATTATTTATCTCCCTTGTAAACAACATTTCCATGAACCCTATGAAAAAAGCCATTTTCAGGAGTCAATTCTCTAGTAAAATACTTAACTTTTTTGCTATTATTATTTCAGCCGACAATTCTATGGGTCGCCGGTTAAAAAAAACCACAAGAGTTAACTACTTGTATCCTTTATCTATTATCTTTTTAATCGCTGCTTGCAATAGTAAAATTGAAAACAATGAGGTAAAAAAGGAATCAGGGATCCAACCTTGGTCAGAAAACCCCAGCTATTGGGAATACAATGGAAACCCTGTACTCCTACTAGGTGCTTCAGACAATGACAATTTATTTCAATTGCCTCATTTGAAATCGCACTTGGACAGCCTATCACAAATTGGAGGAAATTATATTAGAAACACCATGAGTGATAGGGATGAAACTGATGAAAAGGCCTTCTATAAAAATGAAACCGGAAAGTATGACCTTAGTCAATGGAATTCGGCCTATTGGGAAAGATTTGAAAACCTTTTGAAATTGTCAAAGGAAAGAAATATCATCGTACAAATTGAAATCTGGGATCGCTTTGACCATGCCAGGGAACAATGGCAAACGGATCCCTTCAACCCCAAAAACAATGTGAATTACACTTATGAAGAAGCCAAGTTGGATAGCCTCTATCCCGATCATCCGGGACAAAACAAACAACCTTTCTTTTTTACTCCTCCTAGCTTACAGGACAATCAAGTGCTTTTAAAATACCAACAGGCATTTGTTGAAAAATTACTTTCCATATCCCTAAATTACAATAACGTCCTTTACTGCCTGGACAATGAAACCAGTGGAGTTGAGGAATGGGCCACCTATTGGGCGGCATTCTTAAGGGAGAAATCCGGTGATAAAGCTATTGCCCTAACAGAAATGTGGGACCATTGGGACCTGAAATCAGCAGAACATAAAAGATCTTTAGACCATCCCGAGCGGTATGACTTTATAGACATCTCCCAAAACAGTCACCAAACAGGAGAAACCAACTGGAACAATGCTCAATATGTCTTCAATTACATCAAGAGCAAACCCAGACCGGTAAATTCCGTCAAAATTTATGGTAGTGATGCACATGGAGCATGGCTTTCCAGAGGAATTAATACCCAACATGCCGTGCAAACATTCTTTAGAAATATTTTAGGTGGCTTTGCTTCCAGTAGATTTCACAGACCCCCTCATGGTTTGGGATTAAGTCATTGGCCCATGCAAAGCATTAAAACTTTAAGGAAAATAGAGGAAAAGGTGAAATTTTGGAATTTAAAACCTCTGATGGAGGGTTTATCTGACAGAGAAGAAAATGAAGCTTACCTCATAGGTAAGGCAGGTGAGTCGTACTTGCTGTATTTTCCTGCAGAAGGAGAGGTGAAATTAGACTTGAACGAACACACCGGGGAATTTGAAATGTCTTGGATAAGCTTAGAAGAATCAGAATGGGGAGAGTCCATATTATTAAAAGGGGGCGTTAAACAATCCATTCAACCACCTACTAACACAGGAAGCCTGGCATTGATACAAGCAAAATGATCGATATAAAGTCTCAAAATAGGCGCATTATGGTATTTCTCTATATGATTAAATCAATTAATCGGATAAGAGAATAAAAATGGCATCCTTTATGCATTACTTCGCTATAATTCTTATATTGATTACTTGGAAACATTCTTAAAATATCTGAAAGCTGAGGCCATAGGAGGTCATATTATTAGAATATCTCTGGCCTGTCTGCTATTATTTGGAGGCTTCACTAAGCTGATATTAATAGGAGCATTGGAATACAACCTATTTTGGTCAATAATTTTGGCCGCTATCGAAACGTTTGCTGCCTTTGGTCTGCTTATTCACTACAAAAAACCTATTATTGGTATAGCTGCCGGAGTATTGGCTGTACTTTCCATCTTTTTACGGGTTGTTTTTTCAATAGGCTGGGTAAGAGATCACATTTTACAGTCACATTCTTTTTTAGATGCTTTCGGCGCCATTCTAGGTGTATATAACAATGGCCTTTTTCATATTGCCCTTTTATTTGGAGCAGGTATTTATTGTTTAGGCAATTCTTATAAAGCCTATATCAAAGAAAGAATTACCAAGCCTTGGCCGCATTAAGACTAAATTATTTGAACAAACATTTTAATTAAATTTTGAGGCTTCTTTCCGGAATAGCCGGCCTTAAATAAAAAAGCATCCTTAAATCGGATGCTTTTTTATAGTTCTAGTCCTGTATTTTACAGGCATTCTTAGGAAAACTTCACAATATAGAAAACTATTAATGTCAGCAATTTCAGGCAATTTGTGCTAATCCCAAGCTTTCTTACTTATCTAATCAATCTTCCAAAAAGCCCATATCAGGCGTATATAGTAGATTATCTGCTTCAAAATCGTATAGGGTAAGTTCACGAAGCTCATAATAAGCCACCCAAAATTCCCTCAAGGATTCCACATAACTTCTTCTATTTTGATCTTTTTCTTGCTGCGCTATGCCTAGATCTGTTATGGTCACATTGCCACTTTGGTACCTTCTGAAAGAAATCTCATAACGTTTATCTGCCACTAAATCAGATGTTTTTGTGATTTCTACCCGATGTTTAAGCATGATAAAGTTCCTTACCTTAGTAAAAATTTCTTGTTCAAAATTGATGATTTCCTGCTCAATTTCAAATTCGGTCAATTTTTGATTGGCTTTGGCCATACTCATTCTGGCTTTATTCCTGCCCCAGTCAAGAATAGGCACATTAATGCCTAAACTTACCAAGGCTTGGGTATTTGGATTCGAATAAATACCCGACCACATAAGGTCTGCTTTATTGTACCCATAACTGGCATTCAAATTCATTTGAAATCTTTGCCCCCTAGCTTGAGCGACATTAGCTTCAGCTTCTGTTCTTTGCCTTTCAAACCTGATCGCATCCGATCTGTTTTGGAAAGCATACTCAATGGCCTTTTGTACGTCAACGTCAAAATCAGGAATTTCACTAGGCAATAATAAATTTAGCGTAGTGTTTTCATTCAAGCCAATATAAGATTTTAGTGATAAGGAGGATGATTCCATATCCAATCTTGCCTGAGCAACTCCCTGCCTGGCTTCTAGGACCTGTAACTCTACCTGAAGCAATTTATCTTCATAAGTGGTCCCTATATTGTACCTTCCTTGCTCAATTTTTAGTATCGCTTCTGAGTTTTGTAAGTTTTTTGTTGCGATGTCCAAATTTACTTGTGCTATGAGAAATTGAAAAAACATTTGGGTCACTCGCCCACTAATCTGTTCCATTTCTTCCACATATCCCCGCTTACTTTCTTCATACCTAATAGGTTCAATTTTCTTGTCCCATTTGTAAGGGTTATAGGCAAAAATTGGTTGGGACAAACGAACATTCACCGGCACCCCGTTCCATCTTGTCTGGTTTTCATTGTCTGCAGCCAGAAAATTATCAAATCTACTTGTTGAACTATTCACGGATAAGGTTCCTCCGGTAGGGGCTATTACTTGTCTCAACCCTAACTCAAGATCTGCGAAATTTTGTCGAACTTCTCTAAACTCAAGGGTTCCATCCGGTTGAGTGACATTAGTAAAAGATTGGGAATAACGTGGAAGGGTACCTTCCAAACTCAATTGAGGGTTGAAGTTGGCTTGGAAGAATCTATAACTCCAATAACTGTTTTCTCTTCTTGTATCTGCATTTAATGCCGCCGGAGATTGATTTTTTGCCCTTTCAATAATTTCTTCAAGTGTGTAACTTACCACTTCTTGGGCAGAGGCAGAAAAAATAAACTGAAAGAGAAGGGCAATTGTAATTGATAAATATTTTTTATTCATAACGCAGAGAAGTTATAGGGTCTTGACTTGCAGCACGCTTTGCCGGAGTGATCCCAAAAACCAATCCAACAGTGGCTGCTACACCAAAAGACAAAACGATGGAACTTAAAGTAATCACTGTGGGAAAATCTGCAAAAGTGGATACCAAATGTGCCAAAACCACACCCAATATAACACCTAACAGTCCTCCACTTACACTGATCATAATTGACTCGAACAGAAACTGATTTACAATATCGTTCTTTTTTGCTCCCAACGAAAGTCTTAGGCCAATTTCTTTTATTCTTTCCATCACAGAAGCCAACATGATGTTCATTATCCCTATTCCCCCCACTAATAGAGAGATACCTGCGATTGCTCCAAGGACTATATTAAAAATATTCTGCGTTCTTTGTTGCTGTTTAAGTAACAGTTCAGGGATGGTGATCTCAAAATCAACCACATTAAAATGTCTCCTTTCCAGCATTTTTGCCAAAACCTCTGCTGTTGGATTTAGGAGTTCACTTTCAGAAACTTGAATGACCAATTTATCAATTTGGTGATAATTGCCGGAGCTGTTACTATTGGAATCATTTAACCTTGATTCTGTGACCAGGTCCCTGTTTCGATATCGGATCAACATGGTTTGGATAGGAATATAAACATCCATATTGAAATCCCTTATCCCTAATTTAGAGATACTGGATTCAGAAACAAGCCGCTCTTCAAGGATTCCGATTACCTCCAACCATTGGCTTCCGCTTTTTATTCGTTTGCCTATGGGATTTTCATTGGGGAAAAATCTGGCTGCCACATTTCTGCCAATGATACAAACGGGGTTTCCTTCAACAAGATTCTTCTCACTGAACATCCGGCCCTCTTTCAGTTGAAAATCCAACACATCAAAATAAGCTACATCCACCCCTACTAGTTTGGCAGAACGGCGAATCCCACTTTTGACAATATAAGTGTCCATGACAATTTCAGGGCTAATGCGATTGATCCCGGGAATTACATTTTGAATGGCCTGGACATCTTCGAGTTTCAGTCCAGGAGAGAATTTACTTTTCTCCCGCTCCATTCCGTTGTCTTGGTCTACCTGCTCTTCAATCTGCTCAACAATAGGTTCTATGACAATATTATTTACCCCTACAAGCTTGATTTGCTCCATAATTTCCTGCTGGGCTCCGGTGCCAATCGCCAGCATGGCTATTACCGCAGCCACACCAAAAATAATTCCCAAAGCAGTCAATAATGATCGAACCTTATTGGCCAATACAGCCTCGAAAGCAATGTAGAAATTTGCTAATAACCTTTCATTGAACATAAATCTTGGTTGGTTTTTTAAAGGAGATTGTTATAATTAAAAAATCCAGTTATCTAGTAAGTATCTGTCACTGTAGCCAATGGCTCTTCCTCCTCCTCTTTTTTGTCACGATTTCTTTTACCATTCAACTCTTCAAGTAAATTTATGGCAATGTTTTCCCCCCAATCAGGGGTATTTAGGTAAACATATTGTCCCTGACTCAAACCTTTTTCAATGACTACATCATTGGCATTGGTCATCCCTAACAATACTTCTTGCTTGACTCCATTTCTTAGGTAAACATAATTGATGCTATCATTGGCAACATTTACAGCTTCCAATGGTACGTATAGCACATCGTCTAATTTATCAGCAATAATCGTGTTGCTAGAGGTCATGGAAGGACGCAGTAGTGGGTCGCTTTCGTTAATTTCTATAATAACCTCAAAAACTTTGGCATCAGAGTTAGGTCTTTGCTGCCCTACATTGGCCACTTTTTTGACCTCACCTGTGTATTTTTTATCCGGAAAAGCATCCATTCCCACTTCAACTTGTTGGTTTACCTTAACCCTTCTAATGTCCACCTCATTGATATAGGTAATACTTTGCATGGTAGTTAAATCCGGCAAAGTAGCTACAACCGGATTCCAAGAGTTAATTTGAGAGCCTTCTTTCACCTTTGAGCCCCTATAATCCACATAAATCACCATGCCATCCTGTGGAGCTGTTACTACAAATTTATCCAAAACTTCCACCATTTGCTTCACCTCCAACTCATCCTCCCTGAGTTTGGCTGCGATTTCCATCATGCGGGCTTTTTCTTGAAGGGTTTTAATTCTATACCTTTCTTTGGCTTGATCCAGCTCTCTTTTGGCTTTTTCTACATTGTACTCATTCTGTTTGATAATGGCAGGTGGCTCAAACTGTGATTGCTCTAATATCAATTCTTGTTCCTGTACAATGTATTCCTGATTTAAAATATTGTCTCGTTCTACGCGTAAATTCAAAGAAGTGTCCAACTGAATTTGCTCATATTGGGCTTTGGTCTGTTCTAAATCTAACCTTCTATCTTCTAAACGACCGAATAATTCAGTTTTGTCTATAGAACAAATGAAATCTCCTTTTTGTACTACCGTTCCTTCATCCACCATCTTGTCAATGGTAAAACTTCCAATTCGAAATCTTCTTGCTTCACCCGGACCGAAAACCTGAACCGAACGTAGCGCCTCCAGTTCTCCGGATGTAGTGATCTCTACACGAAATTCTCCTTTATCAACAGTTGCCAAAATATTATTTTCCACTCCGGTACTTCCCGAAGCAAAGAAAAAATACAAGGCTCCGATGACCAATAGGCTTCCAAGAGCAACGTATATTAGATTCCTTTTCATATTGATAGTGTTAAATACATTCAAACTTAACCATTTTGAAACCTAAAACATCTCCACATAGCATTTTATATAGCCATTAGAATAATATTTAAAGTGTTCATTTTACATTTAAATTTAAATGGTAAGCCTCCAAATAGTGCAACAATCATTTTCCACAAAGGAAGTGCCATTTCGATGCTACCTTATATATTTGCAATATGAAATCGATGATTAGTTGGACAATTCGCCACATCCCAAGAAAATATTTACAGCTCTTTAGCCATTTCTTCTTAAAGGTCGCTGCAGTGATTTATACAGGATCAACTGTAACCTGCAATATATGTCAAAGAGGATTTCGTAAATTTTTACCCTATGGAAGAATCGCTAGAGAAAATGCACTGTGTCCCAACTGCTTGGGCTTGGAAAGACATCGGCTGATGTGGCTTTTTTTACAGAAGGAAACTGACTTTTTCACAGCCCCAAAAAAAGTTTTGCATGTAGCTCCGGAGCTGTGTTTTCTAGGTCGTTTTAAAAAATTGAAAAACCTTGAATACATTACCGGCGACATAGAATCACCTCTGGCAGATGTAAAAATGGACATCCATCACATCCCCTTTGAAGACAATTCATTTGACGTTGTTTTTTGCAACCATGTTATGGAACATGTAGAAGATGACATAAAAGCTTGTGCCGAAATCAATCGAGTTCTGAAGCCCAATGGTTGGGGAATTATCCAGTCTCCTGTATACGAACATGAGGTGACGCTGGAAGACAAAACCATCACGGACCCGAAAGAAAGGGAACGGGTGTTTGGTCAAAGTGATCATGTCCGAAAATACGGTAAAGATTATGCCAGAAGGCTGAGCAAATCAGGTTTAAGGGTTACTGAAAATAACTTTGTGAAGCAATTATCAGAAGACATGGTGAAAAAATATGCCCTTCCTGAAAAAGAAATAATCTTCTATTGTCAGAAAGGGCAGTAAATCGTTATTAGCTACTATAGGTCAAGGAATTAGCCCAACTTTTGAAGCAAAATATCTACTATTCTTTTAGCGGTTTTACCATCCCATAGATAAGGTACTTTTCCTGTTTTCCAATTGCCTGAAAACAATTTTTCCATGGCAGGTTTAATGGCTTTCGGATCTGTCCCAAGCAGCTCATTGGTGCCTTCGGTAATGGTTTCCGGACGTTCGGTATTGTCCCGCAAAGTCATGCATGGGATTCCCATAACTGTCGTTTCTTCCGTGATCCCTCCTGAATCGGTAACCACTGCCTTTGCACTTTCAACTAGGTAATTAAACTCCAAATATCCCAGAGGATCAATCATATGTAGCCTTTCATGAGATATCCCTAAGTTTTGCAACATTTTTTTGGTTCTGGGATGAACAGGGAAAACCAATGGCAAGCCACCTGAATGATCTATGATTTCTTGAATCAATTCTTTAAGTTTTTCTTCTTGGTCTACATTTGCAGGTCTATGCAAAGTCATCACGATGTATTTCCCTTTTTCCAAGCCTATTTTATCCCAAACTTCAGGCTTTTGAAATCTAGGTCTATGCTTAAGTAAAGTATCAATCATGGTATTGCCCACGTAAAATATACGCTCATCCTCAACACCGGATTTTCTTAAACTTTCATTGGCCACTTCGGAGGTAGTGAAAAAGTAATTCGTGATACTGTCGGTAACCATACGGTTGATTTCTTCTGGCATGGACCAATCTCCGGATCTAATTCCTGCCTCCACATGAGCTACTTTTACATGAAGCTTTTGAGCTGTTATGGTGCAAGCCATGGTAGAAGTCACATCTCCTACCACCAAACAAAGGTCCGGTTTTTTGCCATCCATCAGCAATTTCTCATAACCAACCATAATGGCTGCTGTTTGCTCAGCCTGAGTTCCCCCACCTGCGCCAAGATTGACGTCCGGTTCAGGAATACCTAACTGTTCGAAAAAACTTCCGGACATGTTTTTGTCGTAATGTTGGCCCGTGTGGATCAGTCTAAAAGTTATTGCCTTTCCTTCTCCTGCAGCTGCAGTAATCGCATCTATTATAGGAGAAATTTTCATAAAATTAGGGCGAGCCCCTGCAATCAAGTCTACGCTTATCATATTTCAAAAATTAAATTTACCAAGTTTACCAAATAAATATGAAAAAAAGAGGATTTCACCCCTTAAATATTTCGAATAATATAACTAAAACAATTTAAAAAAGGTAAAACATTTAATTAAATATCCCATCTTTTCAGCTCGTTCAATTTTTATATAATATATTTTTCCTACAAAGGACGACAATAGAAATACTTCCTCCAAAAAAATAAATAGGTAGATAATTAATTATTACCTAATAAACACCCATTCATCGGAGCTACTTTTACTTTCTGAATACTCATAATTCCCTTCATTAAAGGTTTTCAGCATTTCAGGGTTTTCTACTTTATTTTTAATAATAAAATCTGTCATTAAGCCTCTTGCCTGTTTGGAAAAAATACCAATATTTTTGTAGGAACCGTTTTTATATTCCTTAAAAACCGGACTTACTAGCGGAGATTTTAAGGCTTTCTTTTTTACTGCTTTAAAGTATTCTTTGGAGGCGAGATTAATTACAGGCTTCTCATCGGCAATTTCATTAAGTGCCTTTGTAATTTTATCCCCCCAAAATTCATAGAGGTTCTTACCTCGTTTGTTTTTTAATTTTATCCCCATCTCTAACCTGTAGGGCTGAATCATATCCATGGGCCTCAATAGTCCATATAGCCCGGATAAAATTCTTAAATGTTCCTGAGCAAAGGAAAAATCCTCTGCAGAAAAAGATTCTACATCTATATGGGTATATACATCTCCTTTGAATGCTAAGAGCGCCTGTTTGGCATTTTCTTCATTGAAAACATCTGAGAATTGCTTATACCGCTCTACATTTAAGTCCGCTAAGTTTTCACTTACCCCCATTAAATCTTGAATCGCTTTGCCGGATTTTTTTTTCATTATTGAAACCAGTTCTGCAATTTCTTTTTTAAACTCGGGTTGGCTTTTGATAGAAATAGCTGTGGGACTGTAATCAAGGGTTTTGGCAGGGGAAATCAATACTATCATATTCTATTCAATTACGACAATTGCGTCTCTTTTTACTTTGTTAATATTTTGTTGTTCATTGGTAAACTTAACAATCACCGGATATGTTCCCGAAGGCACTTTCCTACCATCTACCATGCCATCCCAAGAACAGATAGAAAGGTTTTCTGAAATATTTTCCTGCTCGCAGAAATAAATCAATTCACCCCAGCGATTGTAAATCAAAACAGAAAGCATGTCAATATCCCCGGTAGTATAAATCAGGAAATTTCTGTCCGGATCACCTGGTCTTATGGCATTGGGATAAGTCACATTCACTTCACAAACCTCCGTAATTCTAAATTCGATGGTGTAATCACAACCTTCTGAATCAACTACAAACAATTCATAGTCTCCTTCTTCTGTAGGTGTAAATGTAGGTGTGGTACTTACCAAAGCCCCATCCTTGCTCCATTCATAAATGTCCCAAACGCCCACATCGAGTGTAACCAAATCATTTGATGCTGCGCAAATAATATAATTTGGGGACAATACCGGGGGTAAAGCATCAGATTGATTGATGGTAATTTGTTCAGTACCTAAAAGACAGCCGGCCTCATTGAGCAGTCGAACCTCATAGGTTCCGGGATCTCTAACAATTAATACAGGGTTTTCCTCACCGGCGATCAAATTCTTGGTAGCGCCCACTACCCTGTACCATTCAATTCGATCTGTAGAAGAAATTTCATTGTCTAATGAAATTTCTGAAGTAAGCACTCCTCCACAAAACCCGGGACTACTCAGTGAAATCTCTTCTTCTCCCGATGCAATATCATAAGTACCCGGAGCAGGAACCACACAACCCAATTCATTGGAAACTTCCACTACATATGTTCCGGCAGGAAGAACTATATTCATACTGGTCTGATCTGTAAAAGCAGCCTTTACTTCTTCTCCTGTGGCTACATTCGTTATGGAGTATTCTCCGGAAACAGGATCACCATCAAAAACAATCACAATGGCACCGTCCTGAGGTCCGGCATCACTGCATGATTCAGGCAGGGTAGAGACAGTAAAAGTCACATCATCAGGTGGGGAATTGTTTTCCACAACTGCTGAAAGGGTGTTTTCACAAGTACCAATATAGCCGGTAAAAGTGTAAATTCCGGGCGCCAAGCCATCAAAGGTTATTTGGGCATTTTCTTGTACTTCTGCGAAGACTTGATTTGTTTCTTCCAAAACCAAACTATCCAATAGAGAATTCGCCTCCACTACTATGCTTCCGCTACTCACCGTACAGCTTTCTGAAGGTTCTATTTCTGTCAAAGTAAATTCAGGCAATCCGCTTACTTGTAAAGTGGCTGATCTTTCAACCAAGCAATTGCTATTTAGCGGATCAGCTGTCTGGAACAGTAACTCATAAGCCCCGGGCCCATCAAGCTCAGCGGTGTTTAAAGTTAATTCCTGAGTTTCACCGATTTCTGAATATTCACCACTTGTTCCCAAACGAATTGACCAAAGTCCTGACACGGGTGTATCCGGCGAAAAACGGACAGAATCGCCATAACATACTGTAGCTGAAGACTGCTCAATTGTAAATTCAAAAGGTGGGCCAACAAAAACTGACTGACTGGCAGGACAGGTTTGGTATTCCTCATCCCCCTCATAGTCTTCCGGTATATCGTAGGCTACAAAAACGGTGTAAATGCTTTCTTCTGTTACTAGCAATTCATTGCTATTGCCAACTACCTCTCCTGCTGCATTTACCCACCTGAACAAATATTCATCCAATCTGGGATCTTCAGGGTCAACGGCTACCAATGATATCTCCTCACCACAAAGTGATATTTCATCAGGCAGGGTAGTTACAGGGGAAGGAACAACTTCCACCTCATGTCTGAACACTTCTTCCCAGGGACTGCCACACCGGTCTACCTGTAGCTGAACCGTATATATGCCGACTTCCTGAAAGAAATACTCTAACGTTTGTAGATCCTCTCCTCCATTCAAAAATTCATCCACAACCTCCCCTTCCTCATTGAATATGGTCCAATTGTAAATGTCAATATCAGGCTCCCCACCTGCTTCAAATTGTCCCAAGGCACCAACATCATTGCTCAAACATAGCCTATCCGGACCATCAAGTGCAGGATCAGGAATAGAACTGCCCGAATTTTGCACAAAAGACGGCAAACCCAAATTACTGGTTCCTGGCATGGCCTCTACTCCTGATTGGGTAAAAGTGGACGGGTTACAACTACTTCCTACTTGCACTTGCCCGATCTGATTTGATCCTACCACTACGGAATAAATTTGCCCATCAGGCCCCATTTGAAGTGCGCCCAAAGAAAGACTCTCTGTATCATTAATCACTTCTTTACTTGACAGGATACAACTTTGAATCTCCTCTTGACTTCCGGCATCTTCAAAGCAATCCGGACACACGGTGGTCACCGGATTTTCCGGATCACTGTTATCGGTTTCTTCGAAGCCCTGTATAAAATACTCTTCTATCCCGGGACCTCCATTGGTATAGGACACAAATATCCTGTTGGAATCATCCGAAAACTCCAACCCATATATATCACCTTGGGAGCCCATATCCAGTTGGGCATAGATGGTCATTTCGCCGGTTTCTTGATCAAAATCAAAAATTTCAACTTTATTCTCTCCCCCCACTTGAAATGTTACAGCCACCTTGCTGCCATCATTTGAGAATTTCATGGTTCCTACACCATCTCCAAAATCAAAATTACTTCCTACCGAGTTCAACACCGGCTGTCCTATCCCTTCATCGCTGACTGGATACAATCTGAAGGTATTGTTCCCTTGCTCATGGAAAGCCACCCAAATGGTGTCTCCGGAATTAAACGCTGCAGAATGCTGAGTACTGGGGCTAAACAATAGATTGTCTTTGGTAACTACATTCCCAATTCCCTCAGGGTTATCTCCTTTAATATCTACAAGTGAGTACTTCACTTCGTTTTGTCCTCCGGCTCCCAACTGGGTGGTAAATAAATAATACATGGTCTCATCTGCCGCAATTGGCACGGCAAGGACACTGCTACTCGAAAGGTTATCCCCGCCTATGTCTTCACCATTCTGCATTGGGTCGCCATTTAAGTCCCAAACTGTTTGTCCGTCTGTGTAAAACAACACCTGACCTGTTTGGTCTGATACAGTGGTAACTCCTGCAGGAATATCCTGTGGATGTGGAGTTTCTATGGGACGTGGTGTAGGGGCATCCGGATCATCCGGATCTATGTTAAAATCCAAACCTGCACCATCTCCAAAATACCAAATATTATTGCTTTGATCTTCTACATCCCATATTTTGATCCTAATTCCTGCATAAGCATAACAATTGGATCCTTGCTCCCTTACCAATACCCAATAATAGCCCGGTTCACAAACCTCATTCGGAGCTTCCGGGCCCCAGCCTTCATCCCGCTTATTGGACCAAAAATATTCGTAATTCTGGTCGCTTTGTCCCTGTCCTCCTGTACCTCCACCTAATCCTCCTCCTTGTTGCCCACCTTGGCCGCCATCCTCACTTTCACTCTGTGCTTCAATTAATGGCATTAAATCAATACAAGAAGGTTCACATAAGGTAGTATCAGAAGGGCTAAATTGGGCAGTTAAATTGTTTTCCGTTAATGGAATACTCTTGGTGACATTCCCAGTTTCGCCATTGGCATAAGTGACAGTTAAGCTAACAGTGACTTGTTCCTCCGCTGTAGCCTCTTGGGGTAATAACAAATGCTCAACAGTAAGGTCCATTTCAATCTCTTCTCCATTTTCGTCAGTAAGCGGGGGTAAAATCTCCCACTCAAAACTTACAGGCTGATAATTCAAGGGCGTCACTTCACTTGTCAATTGAATGGAAGTATTCATGCAAGGCATTTCGGGTTGCCAAGTAAAATCAACCGTTGGCCCCAAATCAATATTGGGCGAAAATTGGGGAAATACGGTACCACAAAAATCACTTCCATTAAATGGAAGTTCTTCTATTTCCAAGCCTACCAATGTCCATTCATCCGGATTGGCAACTCTGCCAACATACTGGGGACCGCCTTCTACTTCTTCGTATATATAATAGAGCTGCCCATCAGGCCCTACCTTGACATCATAAATTTTGAATATTTCAGCTTCAAGAGGCATAGCAACTGCCGTAGCGGAAGGGATTTGGCTTTCCGGAATTTCCGGGTCTATTTCTTCATCGCTAATAAAAAACCTCATCAAGTCATCCCCTTGCGCATAATACAGGAAATCTCCATCCGGGGACACTTCCAGACCCGTTACCAATTCAGCTCCTCCTGTTCCCGTCAAGGTTTCAGATGTCCCAAAGGTCCCTGTATCAGGATCGAAAGGAATGGACAAAATATCTTCTCCGGCAATGTCGGAAACGATGTATAATACACCACTCTCTTCATCAAACATCATGGTTTGAGGTACTGAGGACAAGGACAAGGTATCTGTATCTGTAAACTGGCCCTCTTGGTCTTCAAGCCGTTTTGCTGTTAAATCCCCATCATCATAACTGATAACATAGTCCGGTGAACTACCTGACTTTACTGTTAAAATAGCACCTTG
Organism: Cyclobacterium sp. 1_MG-2023; assembly: GCF_030546805.1. Lineage (GTDB taxonomy): Bacteria > Bacteroidota > Bacteroidia > Cytophagales > Cyclobacteriaceae > Cyclobacterium. The sequence goes on from NZ_JAUOPC010000007.1 coordinate 19,644, forward strand.
AGCATTCCCAATGCTGCCCCCTTGGCTAACCGCCCCTGCCGGAGGTTGATTTGCCGGAGCCCCCCCTTGGTCATTCATGTCCACCAAACTGTATTGCAACTGGCCATCAGAACTGATATAAAAAATATAAAAATCTTTGGCTCCATTGGGGTCCACGTCATAATCCAAAGCAGATATTGCTACGGACTGTTTGGCTGTTTCTACACCACCCAATTCCCCAACTACCCCTTGCATGGCATCGTTTAAATAATTGTAAACCAAAGCCCCGTCGGTATAGAATAGTATTTCTCCTGTAATCGGATCTATGGCCATGGCTGAGTTGGCCTTACCGAAGGTTATACTTTCCGAAAGGCTTTCAACATTGGCTTTTCCATCCTTACCAAAAGAGATGTAATTATTGTCTCCCCCTTCACAATATCCAAAGATCCATTCATTGTTGTTATAGCTTTGAGCATCCGAGTTCACGGGAAAACTCAAACACCCTATCAAAGGTATTACCTTAATAAATAAATTAAATATGCATTTATAATGATTAGATTTCATAAATTAGGCACAACTTTGCATACAGTTTGTAATAGCTATACGTTTATAAACTGTTTGGTATTCAATAAACGAATAAATCTTTGTTTCAGGCACAAATAAATACAGTTTTTTTAACTCTTGTCCTAATGGTCTTCGGATTTAACGCCTATAGCCAGGACCCGCAATACAGCCAATACTATGCTGCTCCACTTTATTTAAACCCTGCTTTTGCAGGTGCAGAGCTAGCCACAAGAGTGGGCGTAAATTACCGGAACCAATGGCCGGGTATGGATGCTAACTTTTCTACATTTTCTGCTTATGGAGATGCTTTTCTGGAAGAGTATAATGTAGGGGTAGGATTTTTGGTCACCAATGACACCGAAGGAGTTTCCGGCTTGCAATCCACCACTGTTTCCGGGATCTTGTCCTATGAACTCAAACTTGGAGACAATCTTTATTTTAAGCCGGGTTTTCAAGCCAGTTATATTCGTAGAGACATTGGTTTTTATGAAAACTTGGTCTTTGCCAATCAAATAAATCCGTCAGATCCTTTTGGACCAATTCTGCCCGGAAACAATATAATTGGATTGGGAGACCCTGTTGGTTTATTTTCCGCCTCATTTGGCGGCTTAATATTTACTGACAATTTTTGGTTCGGACTCTCCACGCATCATGTTAATCGGCCCAACCAAAGTTTTCTGGACGAAAACATTAGCCGTCTTCCCATCAAGTATTCCATTCATACTGGGTACCGGATATCTTTGGGCAGAGGGGCGCCACGAAATGATTTTACACATACCTATAGGGAAAGGTATTTCACACCCACCATCAATTACAAACGCCAAGGACCTTTTGAGCAACTAGACCTGGGTGGTTACCTTTATCTAGAGCCGGTTGTACTGGGATTATGGTACAGAGGACTTCCATACAAACCGGTAGAAAAACAGAGCAATAGAGATGCTATCGTTCTGATGCTTGGTTTTAATTTACCTTCCGGGCTAAACATGGGCTACAGTTTTGATTATACAGTTTCCAAACTAGGAATTCAATCCGGAGGAGCACATGAAGTGAGCCTTTCTTATATCTTCCCACCAAAAAACCCCGGAGCGCCTAGAAAAAGGGATACAATTCTGCCATGTCCGAAATTTTAATAATTTTACGCCATGGATCAAGAGACTATCAAATACCTAATACTGCTCGTTATAAGCTTTAATTTTATCGTTGAAAAAATCATTGACTACCTCAATGTAAATAGAAATACTGCAGCTATCCCGACAAACCTTAATGGTTACTTGGATAAGGAGAAACTAAAGGAAAGCAAAGCCTACCAACGTACTAAATATAATTTCGGATTGTTTTCCGACACTTTTTCTTTTGTGCTGACTTTTCTTTTGATTGCTTTTGGTTTATTTGGCTGGTTGGATGAATGGTTGAGACAATATCTTCAATCCCCAATGGTCCTTACCTTGACCTATTTTGCCATAGTCTTTATCGGATCAGACCTTCTCTCTCTACCTTTCGATTACTACCAAACCTTCAAAATAGAGAATGACTTTGGGTTTAATAAAAGTACAGTAAAAACGTTTTTTATGGACAAGGTAAAGGGATACCTCCTTTCCATAATTATTGGTGGCACCTTACTTTCCCTATTATTATGGTTAATCTTGGAGCTGGGGCAGGATTTTTGGTGGATTTTCTGGATTGTAGCCGCTCTCTTTATGCTATTAGCCAATTTATTTTATACCGGCCTTATCCTGCCTTTGTTTAATAAATTGACTCCTTTAGAAGAAGGTGAATTGAAAGAAACCATTACCAGTTACGCCCAATCCGTTGGTTTTTCTTTAACAAATGTATTTGTGATGGATGGGAGTAAACGCTCATCGAAAGCCAATGCTTTTTTTTCAGGCTTTGGCAAAAGGAAGAAAGTGGTATTATATGACACGTTGATCGATCAACATTCACAGGAAGAGCTGGTCGCTGTTTTGGCTCACGAAATTGGACACTACAAAAAAGGGCATATAAAAACCGGAATGCTTGCAGGAGTCATTCAAACAGGTCTGTTGCTTTATATACTCTCTCTTTTTATTTTCAGTGAACCTTTAAGCATGGCCCTTGGGGCAAACCAAATGGCAATTCATCTTAATATCATAGGTTTTACCATGTTATTCTCGCCAATATCTATGATTATTGGCATAGGCATGAACTATTTAAGCAGAAAGAATGAATTTGAGGCAGACCATTTTGCAAAAACCACTTTCAGTGGTCCGCCATTAGCCACAGCCTTAAAAACCCTTTCGGTCAAGACACTTTCTGATATAGATCCACACCCTGCATATGTTTTTATCCATTATTCTCACCCTCCATTATTAAAGAGATTAGAAAGGCTTGAATAAGCCGGATAATACTTGTAGCAAACAAACCCAAAACACCATGAAAAATATTCTCCAGAAAATGGGCGTCTCTTCTAACTTGTTGAGCCAAGAAGAACAAGGCTTTTTAAGGGAAAACGGTTACCTCAACCTAGGTAAACTATTGGACAATGCCAGTCTTCAAGTCATAAGAAATCGAGTGAATGAAATTCTGGAAGCAGAGGGTGAAAATGCTGGAGCTGAATTGATGCAGTCTCCAAGCATTAGGCATCCAAAAGAGTCCGGAGCATGCAGACTCGGGGACTTGGTCAATAAAGGAGAGGCTTTCGATATTTTTTATACCCATCCTAAAGTTTTGGCAGCAATCATGCTGGTGCTTGGAGAGCAATTTAAACTTTCCTCCCTCAATTACAGGGCTGCACTTCCGGGGGCAGGCTTACAGAAGCTTCATGTAGACTGGCCTGAGTCTATTCAAAACCAAGAATTTAAGGTTTGCAATTCAATCTGGCTATTAGATGATTTTTATATAGAAAATGGTGCAACAAGAGTAGTTCCGGGAACCCATTTGAAACCCACATTGCCTGCAGATGTCATGAATGACCCGATGGATTCACATCCCGATGAAAAAATCATTTTAGCTGAGGCAGGGTCTGTTGTTATCTTCAATTCCCATACTTGGCATGGTGGCACTACTAATCATAGCACCCAGCCAAGAAGGGCCATTCATAGCTATTTTTGTAAAAGAGACCAAGTCCAACAAACGGACCAAAGTAAGTTTATAAAGAAAAGTACGCTGGATAGAATTTCCAAAGAAGCGGCATTCGTTCTAGGTTTAGAAGAAAGTGAGTAAAAGCACCTTGCTTCTTATTTATCACCAATCCGTAGCGGGCAATAAAACAAGCTGTATCTCTGGTAGGTGAAATTGAAATTGGAGCTTTACTATCCCCATTAAAATAGGGATGGTCGATCTCTAAAGTCAAAAATGGTGTGTAAGATTGGGTCATGCGCTTAGTTTTTTTTTTAAAAAAAGCTTCTACTTGGTATTATTTGGTCCAACTTTATATACCCCTCCCTTAAAACCCTTATCGGAAAACAAAATTCTTATTGATCTACATCGCTTAATGGAACAAAATGATGCTGGAGGGAATCCTTGGAAACTTCCCAAACTCGAAATCCAAAAGGCCTCTTGTCAAAGTTTTTGCTTGTGGTTTCTCCACTGACAAATTGAATGTTTTCATATTGATTAACCACCAACTCATGGGTATGTCCAGATAAATAAGCCACTACACCATTCTTTTTGAATGAATCCAATATCTCTGTTCGTTTTGCGGGAGGTATATTAAAATATTCTTCTTCCTCATCCGGTCGCTCCAAAAACAAGGGATAATGACCAACCACAATAACGGGGGCATTTTTGGATTTTTGGGCTTCCAAAGTCTCAACAACCCATTGATTATGTTTTTGTGATTCGTCGGCTACATCTTCTTTCCATAATTGGGTATTGGTAACAAGGAATGAATAACCCTTATTTTCAAAATCGAAATAGTCCTTTCCAATGGTTTTCCTATAATAGCTTAAGGTACTATCAGTTGGCACATTGCCTACATCATGATTTCCTGGAGCCACATGGCAAGGCACGTTAAAACCTTCCATGATTTCTAGAAAATCTGCATAAGAACTGTCGCTTGCATTGTGAACCAAGTCACCACATATCACAGCAAAATCAGGGTTAATTTCATTGATTTGTTTAACCGCCTGCCTAAAAGTCTTCAGGTCATGAGCATAGCCTCCCATACCTAATTGAGTGTCACACAATTGCACAAAACTAAAAGACGCTTGCTCTTTTTCCGAACATGAAATTCCAAAAGCAAGCGCCACCAAAAACAAATAAATATTCAATCGAAATCTCATGCATAGTTTATTTAAAGGGAGAATCATATAAAAATCACTACTGTCTTTAAACAAATATAGTCAAAAGAATTAACCAATTCTCACCTGTACTATGCTGATAATATTTTAATCAAAAAAATCAATATCCGTATAGATCGGGATTTTCATTAGGTTTTGCAGAGCATTTTCTACCTTTAAATCCTCAAATAAAACCTTGTGAAGGTTTTCTGCGATGGGAGCCCTAAGATCGGTAGATTCCAAGAACAAATTTATCAATTTCACAGTATTGACACCTTCCGCAACCTCCTCCATATCTGCTACAATATCTGTAAGTTTTTCTCCTTTGGCCAATCGATAGCCTAAGGTAAAATTTCTTGAAAGTGTGGAATTACAAGTGGTGACTAAATCACCCACACCTGCTAGCCCTAAAAATGATTGGGTACTTCCTCCCATGGCTTTACCTAGGTAAACCAATTCGACCATACCTCTAGAAATTAAAAGCCCTTTGGCATTATCTCCTAATCCTAGCCCTGACAAAGCACCTGAAGCAATCGCTATAATATTCTTTAAAACTCCTGATAGCTCTACGCCCACAATGTCTGAATTCCCATAAACTTGAAAATTATCAGAACGCAAAAGTCGCTGTCCTTCTCTTATCACCTCATTGTATCTACTCGCGATTACAGTAGCTCCCGGCTGGTTTTCCAAGAGTTCTTTGGCCAGATTTGGCCCTGCCAAACAACCTATTCTTTCCACCACAGTCTCTTCCAAGATCACCTCACTCATGGTCGAAATATTCTTTCGTCTGATTTTTTTGATGTTGCCCAAATCTTTACCCTCAGGAAGGCTAAGTGACAGTCCTTTGGTGCCATGGATTAAGAAATGGTAAGGGTGAAGAAAAGGGGCAAACCTTATCATCACTTCTCGGAAAGCTGCAGAAGGTATCATTGGAAACATGACATCGCAAGAATCACAAATCATCTCAGGGTCAGTAGTCGCGCGAATGCTTTCAGCTAATTTCCTGTTTTTCACCATATGGGTCTCATTGATGGCTTTCACCACCGCCTCATCTCTGGCATAAACCAAAACATTGTTTTTTTCAGCCAACAAATTAGAAATTGCCGTTCCGAAACTACCGATTCCAATAACACCTACCGGTTTATTTTCAGATGATTTTTTCCAATTCATATCCATCAAGTCTGTTATGGTAATAATACAATAAACTTATATCTTCAGTAACAATATTCCCCTCATCATTCTTCCTTAGGGGTCTCTTTGCATGGTACATACCCACATTTTGCAAACCGTGCTGAATGATTTGTTCCAAGTCGGTATTTAAGTGAGGCGCCATGTGCACTGCACCCTCCTCTCTCAGCTGCTTGATTCTCTCCAAAACACGAGAACAAGCTCCTTTGAAGGTGTCATAAGGTAAATAAAGGTCCTCTTCCGGAAGCCTAAGCAAACTAAAAAGGTCCAATTTATTGTTTTCCTTTTTCAGCAATCGGAATGCTGTAAAAGCTACTATATGACTGCTGAAGACTCTGTTTATTTTGTGGAATTCTTCAACAATTCGCGTACCTAATTTTTTACTATACTCTTCCTCGCGTTGCAAATCCACATTTACTTTCCCGTCCAACATAAAATAATCCTTACAATCGATACTTCTCCCGTGCGCATCTCTGCTGTTCCCCTCTGAATCCACATAATTGCCCAAAATATCCATCGCTTTACCTATAGAAACAGAGATATCTGATCCCTTAGTAAAAAATTTCACCAAAAACTTAGAAATTTTATAGGAGGTAGAAAACTCATCCGACTCACTGTAATACCTTTCCTGTCCTGTATAGTCCAAATGCTCCTTGATTAAACTTGGGGCTTCCAGGACAAAGTGATAATTGATGGTGACAGGTACAATAAAAACTTTCCCATTTTCATCATTCCCTTTCTGATAGTTTGAACGTTGTGCTTCTATGGCTGTACTAAGCAAACCAAGTTTAACCTTTGATTCAATATTTCCGCTTCGTGAACGTGTTCCTCCGGGAAAAAAGAGACTGTGACATCCAAATTGAATGGCTTCCCTTGAATACGTTTTTAAAGTTTCAAGGTAGATTTGATTCTTCTTCCTCCGGTCCACTTTATAGGCTCCAAGGGCATTCATAAAATAGGCAAAAATCCCTATATTAAAGAGGTTCAATCCCGCACCATAAATAAATGGGGGCAATCCCAAGGTACTAATGGTCCAACCAATCAAAATGCTATCTAAATTACTAAAGTGTGTAGGCACCATAACAATGGTTCCCTTAGAAGCCAAATCTCTTATTTGATCAGTCTCTCCAATGATTTGAATTTTATCCTGAAGCCTGTATTGGTTACTAAAAATGGATTTGAAACCTTTAACTCTCGAAGTATTCAATAAACGGGAAAAACCAAAGGACACCAGCCTCCTTGTCAATTTGTAATGGCTGTGTTTAAAATTGCTTGCTATTTCTTCAGCATACCTGCTGGTGATCCGCGTTAGTACTTCAAAATACTTGGCTTTCTTTTTTTGATCATCAAGCTGTTGGTCGGCATCCATGGCCAAGAGAGAGGCCTTTACTTCCGCCCAAAACTCCTCTTCGTCTTCCGGATCAACAGCCCAAGAATTTTGTTTGATCCTCATCCTCTCTCTAAAAAGAGTAACTTCAAGCCCTTCCTTTATCGCCTGTAACTGATTGCCGGTAAGTCCTTTAATATTTCTAACACTAGACGTCACCACCTGTTGGATAAATGCTTTGCGGCTTTTACTTAATTTTACCACAGGCCATTCATCCTTCTTCGGAAGTATCGGTTCATACTGGTGTTTGATATAGTCGTCGGTCAAGTTTATGCAGTTTAGTTGATCAAAGATAACCAAAAATAGAATTCATTTGCAGAATTATCATTTGACCGGCTTTGTCAATGGTGGAATAGATTGTATTATTGCAACATCTAAAGCTCAAATGAATCAAGATTTAAAGCAGATACAAGCCCCGATAGCCACCGAGATGGCCGATTTTGAAAAGAAATTTCGCACTTTCATGCAAAGTAAGGTGAAATTATTGGATCATATCACCCAGTATATCGTCCGCAGAAAGGGAAAACAGATGCGGCCGATGTTTGTTTTCTTGACGGCTGGAGTGAGTGGTTCGATTTCAGAATCTACCTACCGAGGTGCCGCTTTAATCGAGTTATTGCATACAGCCACACTTGTGCATGATGATGTGGTGGATGATGCTAATTATAGACGAGGATTTTTCTCTATCAATGCCTTGTGGAAAAATAAAATTGCTGTTTTGGTAGGAGATTACCTCTTATCACGAGGCCTACTTTTGAGTGTAGACAATGGTGATTTTGACCTACTTAAGATTGTTTCCAATGCGGTTAAGGAAATGAGCGAAGGTGAACTTTTACAAATCTCCAAAGCCAGAAAGCTTGACATTACTGAAGAGGTCTACTACACAATTATTCGTCAAAAAACGGCCAGCCTGATTGCCTCCTGTTGTGCAGTGGGCGCAGCCACCACCGGATCAAGCGAAGAAAACATCGAAAAAATGCGGCTTTTTGGAGAAAAAGTAGGCATGGCTTTTCAAATCAAGGATGACCTTTTTGACTATGGGGAAGATGTGGTTGGAAAACCAGTTGGAATAGACATTAAGGAGAAAAAAATGACCCTCCCCCTTATCTATGCCTTGCAAAAGGCTTCTTGGGTAGACAGAAAAAAAATAATTTACAAGATCAGGAATAAGAGTGAGAACAAAGGGACGATCAACGAAATTATAGATTTTGTTAAAAAATCCGGTGGACTTGAATATGCCCAGAAAATAATGAACAATTATTATCAAGAAGCATTGGCCCTCTTGGAAAACTTTCCCGAGTCTCCTTTCAAAAATTCTTTGACAACGCTGGTAACCTATACCATTGAAAGGAAAAAATAAGGTTTAAAGCCCCTTTATCCTAAAAAAACTGAAAACTTACGGGAATTCCTCCCACTTTGAGGCTTAGTAAATTTCTTATCAATTTATAAGTTCGGAACTTCCTTAAAATCCGACCTTAATTGCATATAACTTAGGATTAGCCCCCTATTAACGACTGATTTTTAGTCAATTGCAAGCACCCACCAATGCTTTTATTTTTTTGTAAAATAATTGTGTTTCTAGTTAGTTTTGGATACTTTTATAGCAATGTGGTAAAAAGTGGGGCAAAGTGGTAAAAAGTGTTTAGCTATTTACTACTTTTGTAATCAATTAGCAGGAAGATCAGATATGGCATCATTCACCGGTGAGTTTGAGTGTAAACTGGATGCCAAGGGCAGGTTGGTTTTGCCTTCAAAAATGAAGGCTTTAATACCTGAATCCTTGGGTCAGGAGATGATGCTGCGCAAAGGTTTGGAGCCATGTCTTGAATTGATACCAATGGTCGAAGTAAAGAAAGACCATAACAAACTTGCTAGCCTAGACGACACAGATGATGAGGTAAGGTTTTTCAAGAGATCTTTTTTTAGAAGAGAATCTCCGGTAGACTTAGATGCCACAGGTAGATTTGTTATTAGCAAAACCATGTTACGTCATGCTAAATTGACAAAAGAAGCTATTGTGATCGGCATAGGCACAAAGATTGAGATTTGGAACCCGGAATGTTATGATGAGTTCATGGGTAAAGAGGAAGAAAAATTCAGTGATTTAAACAAAAAGTTCTTAGGTAGAAGTGCATAATACAGCATACCATATTCCCGTAATGCTTGAGGAATGCCTTTCAGGGTTAAACATTGACCCCAATGGCATCTACGTAGACCTGACCTTTGGTGGAGGAGGGCATTCTCGTGGGATTTTGAAAATGCTGGACAAGGGACACTTGTATGGTTTTGATCAGGATCCGGATGCAGAAAAAAATGCTCCTGATGATGAAAACTTCACTTTTGTCATGGCCAATTTTCGTGATTTACGCCGGTACCTAAAAATATACGGCATAGATAAAGTGGATGGTATTTTGGCAGATTTGGGAGTTTCTTCTCATCAAATAGACGAGCCTTCCAGGGGTTTTTCCACAAGATTTGAGGGGACACTTGATATGCGAATGAGTCAATCAGGCGATCTTTCTGCTGCCAGTATTTTGAATACTTATGATGAGCAATCTCTTCATAAGATTTTCGGTATTTACGGGGAAATAAAAAATGCCAAAACCCTTGCCAGAGCAATTGTGTCCGCGAGAGCAAATACTCCTTTTGAATCCATCCAAGGATTTAAAAATTTGCTGGACAAATATGCTCCCCGAGGGAAATACGCAAAATATTCAGCCCAAGTATTTCAGGCATTGCGAATAGAAGTTAATCAGGAAATGATTGCGTTGGAAGAGATGTTGGAACAAAGTACCAAGTTGTTAAAAAAAGACGGGAGATTGGTTATCATGAGTTATCATTCCCTGGAAGACCGCCTGGTTAAAAACATCATCACCAAAGGAAAACTTCATGGTGAACTTGAAAAAGACTTTTATGGCAACCCTGTCCGACCACTTGAGCCGGTCAGTAGAAAGCCAATCATAGCAGCTCAGGAAGAAATAGAAACCAATAAAAGAGCAAGAAGTGCCAAGTTGAGAATCGCTAAAAAACTTTGATCATGGGAAGAAATACATTCAAAAAACCGATTAAGTCCTCCCGGGAGCAGAAAAAATCAAAATTCAATCCATTTGCTTTTATAGAGCAAAAGCTTGACATGAGTGCGATTGTGGGAGAAAATGTTCCAATTAAATTGGTACTCCCTCTGCTGTATGCTTCTTTTTTGGCAATGGCCTATATATGGAGTAATTATAAAGCAGAAAATACCATTAGAAAAATAGACCGACTCCAACAAGAAGTAGAAGACCTTCGGGCCGATGTCACTACTTTGGAAGCAGAATACATGTATGCAAGCAAACAGTCTGAAGTAGCAAAAAAAATTCAGCCCTTAGGTATCATTGAAATTGAAGAACCTCCACAGAAATTAATATTGGAAAAGTGAACATTAAAAAATCCATATTGCTCCGTGTAAGGCTTTCCTTTTTGGCAGTAACACTTATTGCCATTTCTATTTTTTATAGAATTGGTGTAATACAGGTTGTTGAGGGTGACAAGTGGGCGCAATTGTCTGAAGAGATCAATTTGCAATACCGGCCGGTAAAAGCCACCAGGGGGAATATCTATGGTGCAGATGGAAGCCTTTTGGCTACGAGCCTTCCTTTTTACAGGGTGGCTCTCGATCCTTCCATTGATAAAAGCCCCGACTGGAAATCAAGTGTAGATTCTCTTTCCAGAAACTTGGCTGCCTTCTACAAGGATCGGTCTGCGAATGCTTATAAAAGAATGATTCTCGACGCTCGAAATGATGGTAAGAAATACTTGATTCTTAATAGAAGACAAATTAACTACCAAGAAAAATTAACCATGTCCACTTGGCCCATCTTCAAAAAAGGAAGAATGGGAGGTGGTGTTATATTCGAGAAGATTGACAAACGATATCGTCCATTTAAAAATTTAGCCGGAAGAACAGTCGGCTTTTTAAATGAAGATCAGTATGGAGCGGGTTTGGAATACAGTTTTAATGAATATTTACAGGGAAGAAACGGAGAAGCTTTGTTTCAAAAGATCGTTGGTGGAAGTTGGAAGCCTCTACATGATGCAGATGACATCAAACCTACAGATGGTTTTGACATCGTCACCACCCTAGATGTCAATATTCAGGATGTAGCAGAATCTGTGCTCTTAAAACAGCTTATCAACAAAGATGCTGCCTTCGGCTCAGTGATTGTAATGGAAGTGGCCACCGGGCATATTAAAGCCATTGCCAATTTGGAGAAAAACAAACAGTCTTACGGTTATGGTGAATATTACAATTATGCCGTAGGAGAGCAAGGATTGACAGAGCCGGGATCCACTTTCAAGTTGCTATCAATGATGGCCTTGTTGGAAGAAGGCAAGATCAATTTAAACGATAGTGTAGACACCGGAAATGGAAGTTATAAATTTTACGATCGGTACATGAGGGATGCCAAGCGCGGTGGCTATGGCATGCTGAGTATTAGGGAAGTATTTGAAAAGTCTTCAAATGTTGGCATTTCAAAGTTGGTAGATGAACATTTTGGTCATCAGCCCCAAAGGTTTATCGATTATATTGAGAAAGCAAAACTTGACAAACCTCTTGGTTTTCAACTTAAAGGTGAAGGTATCCCCTATTTCAAGCACCCTGATGATAAAAATTGGTACGGAACTACCTTGCCATGGATGTCTATCGGTTATGAAATAAAAATAACACCGCTGCAAACACTTACTTTATACAATGCCGTTGCCAATGGAGGAAGAATGGTAAAGCCAATGATTGTGCAACAAATCTCTAGAGGCAATAGCATTGAAGAAGAATTTGAAACAGAAACATTGACAAGAAGTATCGCCTCCAATAAAACAATAAACACTCTACAGGACCTTCTTAAAGGAGTGGTTGAAAAAGGAACTGCAAGCAATATTTCTACGGACACATATTCCATTGCAGGAAAAACGGGAACTGCACAGAAATTAATCAATGGCCGGTATACCCAAAAATATTATACGTCTTTTGTGGGTTATTTTCCTGCAGAAAAACCTAAATACAGTGCCATTGTGGTTATTGACAGTCCCAAAGGTTTCAATGCCTATGGAGGGGATATTTCAGCGCCGGTATTTAAGGAAATTGCAGATAAAATTTATGCCCAAGACATGAACATCCAACAAATTGAAACCAAAGATGAAAACATTGTCCGGGCAAACAATGAGGAATTCCCTTATATCAAAGCCGGGAAAGCTGCTGAGTTGCAAATGATTTGCAACAGCATGGGTATATCTAACCACTATGCAGGATCTGAAACTTGGGTGAAATCGAGTATTTCCAACAAGTCCATTCAATGGGTCGGGAATACTGTCGAAAAACCATTGGTACCTGATGTAACCGGCATGACATTAAGAGATGCCTTGTATATTTTAGAAAACAAAGGGCTAAGAGTGGAATTTTCAGGTTCAGGAAGAGTTAGCGCTCAATCCTTATCCAAAGGCACTCCCTTTAAAAATGACCAAATCATAAAATTATCACTGAGTTGAGCCAACAGTTAAAGGACATATTGTACAAAGTTTCCCTAGTCTCCACCAAAGGAAACATGGAGGTATTGGTCACCCAATTGACATTTGACAGTAGGAATGTCAGCCCGGGTGCTGTCTTCATTGCTATTCGTGGGACACAGGTAGACGGTCATGCTTATATAGAAAAGGCAATAAAAAATGGGGCCAAGGCGATAGTATGTGAACATCTACCAGAAAATCTGGCAGACGACATCAGCTATGTTCAGGTGCTTGATGCAGCAAAATCTTTGGGTTTAATGGCTGGCAACTATTATGATCACCCTTCTGAAAAATTAAAGGTTGTTGCCGTCACGGGTACCAATGGCAAAACAACCACGGTTACTCTATTGCATCAATTGTATACAGAAATGGGCTATTCCGCAGGCTTGATTTCAACGGTTGAGAATAAAATAAAGGATAAAATCATTCCTGCTAGCCACACTACTCCAGATGTGATTTCTATCAATAAACTGCTGGTAGAAATGCTGAAAGAAGACTGTTCTCATTGCTTTATGGAAGCGAGTTCACATGCCATCGTGCAGGAAAGAACCGCTGGCTTGAAGTTTGCAGGCGCCTTATTTACCAACCTCTCCCATGATCATTTAGATTATCACGGTGACTTCAATCATTATATCTCTGCAAAGAAAAAATTATTTGATGAGTTGCCAAAGGACGCTTTTGCCCTTGTCAACGCGGATGACAAAAGAGGTTTGGTGATGGTACAAAACTCCAAGGCTAAAAAATACACTTTTGCCTTGAGATACCCTGCGGACTTTAAAGCCCGTATTATTGACAATTCCATACAAGGGTTGGAGATGGACTTGGGTGGAAAGCCTGTATGGTTCAGGCTTTCCGGAGAATTCAATGCCTATAATCTTTTGGGAGTTTTGGGTGTAGCCCAATTGTTAGGAGAAAATGAAGAGGAGGTATTGCGACAGTTGTCTATGCTAAAAGGGGCTGTAGGTAGATTTGACCTTTTCGTACAAGGGGGTATCACTGCCATAGTAGATTATGCGCACACCCCCGATGCCTTAGAAAATGTTTTGAAAACCATCCAAAAGCTAAGAACCGGTACAGAGACCCTCATCACGGTGGTAGGCTGTGGGGGCAATCGGGACAAGAGTAAAAGACCCATCATGGCTAAAATTGCATGCAAATTTAGTGATAAGGTTATCCTTACGTCTGACAATCCTAGAGATGAAGAGCCAATGGCCATCATACATGAAATGGAAGAAGGGTTAAGTCCCATAGATCAAAGAAAAATATTATCAATGGAAGACAGAAAGTCGGCTATTAAAACCGCTTGCCACCTCTCAAAACCGGGCGATATCGTTCTGATAGCAGGAAAAGGGCATGAAACCTACCAAGAAATAAAAGGGGTGAAACATCCCTTTGACGACAAAAAAATAGTGAGTGAATTTTTAAAGCTTTTATTCAAGGATTAAGATGCTGTACCACCTTTTTGATTATATCGACCAAACTTTTGATTTGCCCGGGGCAGGCGTATTCAAGTACATCTCCTTCAGGGCAGGCATGGCTGCATTGGTTTCCTTGCTAATCACCATTACTCTAGGAAAAACCATTATCGATTGGATTAGGAAAAAATCGATTGGAGAAACGGTAAGAGAACTGGGTCTTCAGGGCCAACTTGAAAAAAAGGGCACACCTACCATGGGAGGAATCATGATCATGGCTGCCATAGTTATTCCAACCCTTTTGTTTGCTGATATCTACAATGTATACATTATCCTTTTGCTGGTTACCACACTTTGGTTGGGAGGGATTGGCTTTTTGGATGATTATATCAAAGTCTTTAGAAAAAACAAAGAAGGCTTGGCCGGTAAATTTAAGATTGTAGGCCAGGTCAGCATAGGAATCATCGTTGGTATCACTTTATACTTCCATGAAGATGTGGTGATAAGAGAGTTTCAGGAAAGTGTATCTATTGAAGAAGGGATTGTTGCTACCCCTTCCTATGAAGATGTGAAATCCATGAAAACAACCATACCATTCCTCAAAAATAATGAGCTCAATTATGATGTTGTTTTCGGATTCTTGGGAGACAATTTTACACCAATATTGTATATCATCCTTGTGATCTTTGTGGTAACAGCCGTTTCTAATGGGGCCAACATTACAGATGGAATTGATGGTTTGGCAGCCGGTACTTCGGCCATAATTGGCCTCACCATCGCCATATATGCCTATATCAGTGGAAATGTTACTTTTTCGCAATACTTAAATGTGATGTTTATTCCTTATTCGGGTGAACTGGTGATTTTCTGCTCTGCATTTGTGGGAGCATGCGTAGGCTTTTTATGGTACAATTCTTACCCGGCACAAGTTTTTATGGGTGACACCGGAAGCCTAATGATTGGAGGAGTAATCGCCGTGTTATCCCTCACTTTAAGAAAAGAATTACTACTACCTGTGTTGTGTGGCATATTTCTTATTGAATTACTTTCAGTCATTATTCAGGTCAGTTATTTTAAATATACCAAGAAAAAATTTGGTGAAGGCAGAAGGGTCTTTTTGATGTCCCCATTGCACCACCACTATCAAAAAATGAATATTCCTGAAGCAAAGATCACCGTTAGGTTTTGGATTTTGGGAATCTTGTTTGCAATCATGGCATTGGCAACATTAAAGTTAAGGTAAATGCAGAAGACAGTTATTTTAGGATCCGGTGAAAGTGGCTTTGGCGCTGCTTTATTGGCCCATAAGCATGGGCACAGGGTTTTTGTGTCTGATGCAGGGAAGATTGCGGCTGACAAAAAGAAGGCCTTTAATGCAAAAAACATCGCTTTTGAAGAAGGGCAGCATAGTATCAACCTTCTATTGGATGCGCAAACGGTCATCAAATCTCCCGGCATACCATTTAGTGCTCCCCTGGTTGTGAAGCTAATGGAGGCAGGTATTCCTGTGATAGATGAATTGGAGTTTGCCTATCGCTTTTCAAAAGGAAAAGTTATTGCCATTACAGGCACCAATGGAAAAACCACCACATCCTTACTCATTTATCACTTGATGAAAGGTGCTGGAATGGATGTAGGCTTGGGAGGAAACGTAGGACAAAGCTGGGCCTTGCAATTAGTGGATAGAGATCACAGCTGGTGGGTCCTTGAAGTAAGCAGTTTTCAAATCGAAGGGTTTATCGAATTAAAACCTTCCATTGCTGTGCTATTGAATATTAGTCCGGACCACCTGGACAGGTACCATTATTCTCTAGAAGAATATGCTGCTGCAAAAATGAAGCTTACCGACAAGATGGATGCACAAGATCATTTCGTGTTCTTTGAGCCTGACAGCAATATTTCGGAAGCCATGAATAACCAAAAAGGGAATCCTACACCGGTTCCAATTGGCCTTGAAAACCATAACGGAGCTAAGGGATACATTGAAGGTGGTCAATTGAATTTGACCATAAATGGACTTAATTGGTCCTGGCCTACCAATGAAATGGTGCTTAAAGGAGAGCATAATTTTATCAATTCTCTCGCGGCTACCATGAGTGTATTATTGGCAGGTGTTGAAATGGAAAAAATCGGTCCCTCACTCAAAGATTTTGTCAATGCAGCCCATAGAATGGAACAGGTTGCCACCATAAAGGGAATAAAGTTTATCAATGATAGCAAAGGCACCAATGTTGATGCTACGGCATTTGCCCTTGGAGCATTTCAGGAGCCAATCATCTGGATTGCAGGCGGTGTTGACAAAGGAAATGATTACCGGTTGCTGGATGACAAAGTTATCGATCATGTCAAGCTGCTAATCTGTTTGGGCAAAGACAACGAAAAGCTAAAGATTGCCTTTTCGGGAAAAATACCATGCATTTTAACTACTGAAGACATCAGAGAGGCGGTGCAGTGGTCATTGGAAAATGGAAGTGAAGGTGATGTGGCCCTTTTATCTCCGGCATGTGCAAGCTTTGACTTGTTCAACAATTATGAGGACAGAGGGGATCAATTCAAGGAGGCTGTAATTACATTAAAGAATAAATATTAATGACTAAAGTAAAAATCTGGCTAGAAGACAATTTAAAAGGCGACCCGGTAATCTGGGGAATCGTCCTGCTATTGTCTTTGATCAGCATCTTGGCTGTGTATTCAGCTACAGGTTCACTTGCTTACAGAAAAATGGGAGGCAATACAGAAGTCTACCTTTTCAAGCACAGCGCCTTGATCTTCGCCAGTATTGTGGTCATGTGGGCAGTGCATAACATCCCCTATAAATATTTCTCAAAGTTGAGCCTTTTTGCGCTTTGGGTAAGTGTTCCCTTACTCATGATCACTTACCTCTTTGGATCTACTATTAATGAGGCCAACAGATGGCTTACTGTTCCTATTATCAATCAAGCCTTTCAGCCATCCGACTTGGCAAAACTGGCGCTTATTTCTGCAGTAGCAGGCATGCTGGCAAAAAGGCAACGAAAGATTACAGATATTAAAGGAACATTTATCCCAATTATCATTTGGATAGGTATCATTTGTTTGCTCATCGCCATAGCCAATATGTCTACAGCAGTCATGTTACTTTCCACATGTCTATTGCTTATGTTCATTGGCCGTGTTCCCTTAAAATACCTATTGGTTGTATGCATGGTGGGTGCCTTGGTGCTTACCACGGCCATTTTAATGGGGCAAAGAGGAGGGGTTTTCTTTTCAAGGATTGAAAGATTCATGAATGACGATCCTGCAGAGATCCCATTTCAAGCAAAGCATTCCTATATAGCCATTGCTACAGGAGGTATTTCGGGCAAAGGCCCGGGAAATAGTGAACAAAGGAACATTCTTCCCCACCCCTATTCTGATTTTATTTATGCCATCATCGTGGAAGAATACGGCATGATTGGAGGCGGTTTTGTGCTTTTTCTTTACTTGGCATTGCTCTATCGAGGGATGCGTGTAGTTGCCATTTCCACTAGACCATTTGGAGGTTTGTTATCAGCAGGCTTGAGCTTCTCACTGGTTATTCAAGCCATGATCAATATGGGTGTAGCAGTGGGATTGGTACCCATTACAGGTTTGCCATTACCTATGGTGAGTATGGGAGGAACCTCCTTAATATTCACAGGCATTTCACTTGGCATTATATTAAGTATTAGCAGGGGTGATCATGAAGATGCCTTTATAAATGAACAAAAATCGGTTTCCAGAAAAGTAAAAGTAGCTTGAAACATTGAATAAAGCTGAAGAAACATATCGAATCATTATTAGCGGAGGAGGCACCGGTGGCCATATCTATCCTGCCATTGCTATAGCCAAGGCATGGAATGAAAAACACCCTGAAAGTGAGGTCTTATTTGTAGGTGCTGAAGGTAAGATGGAAATGCAAAAAGTTCCTGAGGCAGGCTATAGAATAGAAGGCTTAAGGATAGCGGGGATCCAGCGGAGGTTGACTTTAGAGAACTTAAACTTTCCATTTAAATTATTAGGCAGTTTACAAAAAGCCAAAAAACTTATAAAAAACTTTAAACCGCATTTGGTGGTAGGTGTTGGAGGATATGCAAGTGGTCCTGTACTCTTCATGGCCCAGCGTAAGGGACTACCCACGTTGATCCAAGAGCAAAACAGTTATGCGGGATTGACGAATAAATTACTAGCTAAAAATGCCGATGCCATTTGTGTAGCGTATCCTGAAATGGAGCGTTACTTCCCTGCTTCAAAAATCAAGTACACAGGAAATCCGGTAAGAAAAGACATCTTGGCGGTAGCAGATAAAAGGGAAAAAGCTTTAGCCCATTTTGGACTTAATCCGGATCAACCCGTCATCCTCTCTATTGGAGGAAGTTTGGGTGCCAGAACGCTTAATCAAGCCTTGCTTCATTCAATGGATGATTTTGAATCCAAAGGCTACCAAGTGCTTTGGCAAACAGGGAAATACTATTATGAAAAAGTAATGGGGCAAGTAAAGGATGCCGGAGTTAAAGGTATTTATCCTTTGGAATTTATCAAGGACATGGATTTGGCATATGCCGCAGCAGACTTGGTGATTTCACGATCGGGTGCTCTATCCGTTTCTGAACTAAGTTTGGTGGGAAAACCTGTGGTTTTTATTCCATCTCCGAATGTAGCAGAAGACCATCAAACAAAAAATGCTATGGCCTATGTTTCTCAAAATGCCGCTATGCTCTTGGAGGATGATAAAGCCATCAATCAATTGGGCTCCATGGTACATTCATTGCTAGGAGACCAAGAAAAACGAGACCAATTGTCTCAAGCCATAAAAACCCTAGCAAAGCCTGAGGCTGCCAAGGACATTGTTAAAGTAATGGAAGAATTGATCCAATGAATTTAAAAAACTTACATAGCGTCTTTTTTCTAGGTATAGGAGGCATAGGAATGAGTGCCATTGCCAGGTGGTTCAATCATATTGGAGTACCCGTTTACGGCTATGACAAAACTCCTTCACCACTTACTGAAACCCTATCCCAAGAAGGGATGCAGATCGTATATGCAGATGAAGTTGAAAGCCTCCCTGAAGCATTTACGACTTCGGGAGTCGACAAATTAGTCGTGTGGACTCCGGCAGTTCCTCAAAACAGTGCCTTATACAAGTTCTTTGACAGCAATGGATTTGTCATTAAAAAGCGGGCGGCAGTACTAGGACTGATTACCAGAAACATGGAATCGGTGGCCATAGCAGGAACCCATGGAAAAACCACAACTTCTTCCATGGTGGCACACTTGCTAAAGCATTCAGGTCACAATACTGCTGCTTTTTTAGGAGGTCTGACACAAAACTATAGCAACAACCTAATCCTTCATGATGAGGGTAGTACTGAATCTCCGGTGGTAGTGGTGGAAGCAGATGAATTTGATCGTTCTTTTCTTCACCTCCATCCAGACTTGAGTATTGTTACCAGCATTGACCCAGATCATTTAGATATTTATGGTGATGCCGAACAACTGAAAGAAGGATTTGCTTCTTTTATCAGGCTTACCCATACTGATGGAAAATTAATCATTCATCAAGATGCTTATCAAAAAATAAGTCATGCAGATTTGGGGGCTGCACAAGTCTATCAGTACAGTTTGAACTCAGGAAATATTCATGCTGACAATATTAAAGTGGGCACAGGGACATTTTCTTTTGACTATGTGTCCGAAGGAATTAGGATTGATGGCTTGGAATTGAGTGTTCCGGGATTTCACAATATAGAAAATGCTTTGGCCGCCATAGCTGTAGCCGTTCATTACGGACTTTCAAAAGAAACAATAATTGATGGCATTGCGACCTATAAAGGAGTAAAGCGAAGATTTGAGAAGATTTGCACGAATGAGCGTATTATTTATATAGACGATTATGCGCATCATCCGGAGGAGATTAAAGCATTTTTGCTATCCATCAAGGCCATGTATCCTGATAAAAAAGTGACGGCGATATTTCAGCCACATTTATTTACCAGAACACGAGATTTCGCAGAAGGCTTTTCTGAAAGCCTATCGATAGCGGACACTGTAGTACTATTGGACATCTACCCTGCCAGGGAGCTGCCTATTGAAGGCATAACTTCATCGATGTTACTCCCAGCGATAACAAGTCCAAATAAGTCAGTGGTGGATAAGGATAAATTACTGGATCATTTGGAACAGCACAAGCCTGAAGTTTTGGTAACAATAGGCGCCGGTGATATTGATCGTTTGGTAAAACCAATTGAAAAATGGATAAAAAATGATAAAGCGTAAGGGATGGAAATTTAAAAAGTCCTTCCTAATGATATTGTTGGGAATGACATTGCTAGGGTTTATTGCTTTTACAGAGCATAAGATAGAGAAGCGTGCGCTTTCCAATCTGGACGTTTATGTTGAAGCTGTAAGCGATGTCTATTTTGTGGATGAAAAAGAAGTAGCTGAATTATTGACCAATGCCTTTCCGGGAATACTTGGCCACTCACCAAAAACGAAGGTTTCCACTCACGAGGTAGAAAAAAAAGTAGAGGCCCATCCCTTTGTAAAAAAGGCTGAGGTGTATGAAGATTTGAAAGGAACACTAATAGTAAAAGTAAGTCAGCACGTACCAATGGCTAGAATAGTCCGGCCAATGGCAGCCGATGGCTACATTAGTTCCTCAGGGAAAATACTCCCCACCTCTTCTAATTATACCACAAGGGTTTTAATCCTAACCGGTAAAAAAGCTGAGGAATTACTAAAGGAAGGTGACCTTTCAGTACAACAAAAACCATTGTTGGAATTGATAAGGTTTATAAGTTCAGACCCTTTCTGGTCAGCCCAAATAAGTGCCTTGGACTTACTTGCAAATGGTGATATCAATATGCACCAACAAGTAGGAAAACAGGTGATTGAATTTGGAAAGCCTGAAGAAATTGAATTAAAGTTTAGAAAAATCAAAACCTATTATAAGCAAATTCTTCCTGAAAAAGGTTGGAATACTTATTCAAGGGTAAATGTAAAATACAAGGATCAAATTATTTGTGAATAATTGTTAGCGCTATGGAAAACGAAAAACTCATTGTAGGACTGGATATCGGCACCACAAAAATATGTGCCATTATAGGTCGGAAGAACGAATATGGTAAGCTAGAGGTGTTGGGTATGGGGAAAGCAGTTTCTGATGGCGTAATCAGGGGCATCGTTACCAACATAGACAAAACTGTCAATGCCATTACCAAAGCAGTAAATGAAGCCTCCGAAATGTCTAATGTAGACATAGGGGAAGTAATTGTGGGGATTGCTGGGCAACACATACGTAGCTCAATTCACCATGGTGTGATCATTAGAAGCCCTAATGATGAAGAAATAACTGTTGAAGATGTTCGAAGGTTATCCAACGATATGGAAAACATAGTGGTACCTCCGGGAAACAGGATTATTCATGTAATGCCTCAAGACTATACCATAGATTATGAGGAAGGCATCAGGGATCCTGTGGGTATGTCCGGAGCACGAATGGAAGCTCATTTCCATATTATCACTGCACAATCTGCTGCCATTAACAATATTGATCGATGTGTAAAACGTGGCAACCTACAATCCAAAGCTTTGATCCTTGAACCTTTGGCAAGTTCCTTATCTGTGCTTAGCGACTTGGATAAGGAAGCAGGAGTTTGTCTGGTAGACATTGGGGGTGGCACCACTGACGTTGCCATTTTTTATGACAATATTATTCGACATACGGCAGTAATACCATTTGGAGGAAATATAATAACCGCAGACATCAAAGAAGGTTGCATGGTGATGCAGCACCAAGCAGAATTGCTAAAAACAAAATTTGGAAAAGCCATAGCGGAAGAAGCCAATCCAAATGAAATAGTTTCTATACCGGGTCTGCGAAATAGGCCACCTAAAGAAATCTCAGTTAAAAACCTTGCTTCAATAATACAGGCAAGAATGGAAGAGATTGTTGAAATGGTTCAATCCGAGATTGCAACCAGTGGGGTGTACAAGAAACTAGCCGGTGGAATCGTCTTGACCGGCGGGGGCTCATTATTGCATGGAGTAGGTCCCCTATTCGAATATATTACCGGATTAGATACCAGAATTGGGTATCCAAATGAACATTTAGGTAAATCTAAAGTAGAGGATGTGAAAAGTCCGATGTATGCCACCACAGTTGGCTTGGTATTGGCAGGCTTTAGAGGGCTAGATGATCGGGAAGACAATTATCGACAAAAAGAGAGTTTAAAAACTACTACAGAAAAGAAAGGATTCCGTGTAGACCAAAGTGGAAGTGATATTTTCGGTTCAATAACCAAAAAGCTAAAGAGATTCATTACCGATGATATCGGAGACGACTCCGAAAATTATTAATATCAGAGGTAAAAAATACAGTATTCAATAGAGGAAAAATGTCAAACATCATGAAAGATTATAAATTTGATATTCAGAAAAACCACCGATCAATCATTAAGGTCATCGGTGTAGGAGGAGGTGGTTCCAACGCAGTGAATCACATGTTTAATCAGGGGATAAAGGATGTGGAATTTGTGGTAGTCAACACTGATTCCCAGGCTTTAAAAAGCAGTCCTGTTCCATTAAAACTCCAGATAGGAGCTCACCTGACCGAAGGGTTAGGTGCAGGCGCAAACCCTGAAAGGGGTAAAAATGCTGCTTTGGAAAGCAAGGATGATATCAGAAAGCTTCTTGAAGACAATACCAAAATGGTATTTATCACGGCGGGTATGGGTGGAGGAACCGGTACTGGAGCGGCACCGGTAATTGCAAAAATTGCCAAGGACATGGACATCCTAACAGTAGGGATTGTCACTGCCCCATTCATCTTCGAGGGAAGGAAAAAAACATTTTCTGCCCAAGCAGGCATTGAATCTTTAAAAGAGAGTTGTGATACCGTATTGGTAATCCTGAATGACAAATTGCGGGACATTTATGGAAATTTACCGATTCGTCAAGCATTCGGTAAGGCTGATAATATATTGAGTACCGCGGCAAAATCCATCGCTGAAATCATCACTGAAACACAAGATGTTAACGTGGATTTCGAAGATGTTAAAACAGTAATGAAAGATGCCGGAGCTGCAGTAATGGGCTCAGCCATGGAAGAAGGAGAAGGCAGGGCAATCAAAGCTGCTGAAAAGGCAATCTCTTCTCCATTACTCAACAATGTAGACATCAAAGGAGCAGAAAAAATTCTACTTTCTATCATGTCAGGTGAGGAAGAAGAATTGTCCATGGACGAGCTTGTGGAAATCACTGAGTATATCCAAGAACGCGCAGGAGACATGGCGGACGTGATCTTTGGCCAAGGCATCGACCAAGACCTTAAAAAAGGAATTAGGGTTACAGTCATTGCTACGGGTTTTGAAACCAATTCCCTCCCTGATAAAGTCAACAGCAATAAAAAAGATGACAGTGAGACCAAAAAGGTAATTGATTTGGAATCCGGTAAAACTTCAAAGGAAGAGGAAAGCACAAGTCCCGGACAATCCGTAAGCTTTACTGTACAGCAATCTACAGTACCTGCTCAAGAAACGCCCCAAATAAAGGAGCCTGCGATAAATAATGAGACGCCTACAGAAAATTCTGCTCAGGAGAATCCCAGTATGGATACTGCAGAATCAGAGAATTCAGACGACTTTGAATATGTAAGCCCTCAGCCGAAAGCTGAACCAAAAAAGGTATTGTCCTTATTTGACAAGCCCGAACCCAAACAAGAAGAGGTAAAGCAACCGGATACGCAAACAATTAATCAATCTGATTATTTTGAGCAAATTAAGGCCAAGGCGCTTAAACGAGCCCATGATAGGTTTGAAAAATTAAGGCATATGCGATCTGTAAATCAGACGCCGGAAGAATTTAAGGAAAAAATTGAAGTGCCAGCCTATCAAAGAAAAAAGATAAAACTTCAAGAGGTGCAACACAGCTCAGAAAGAAGTATTTCAAAATTCAACCTGAATGATGACAATGAAATCATTAGTAATAACAGGTTTTTGCATGACAATGTTGATTGACTTTTAAAAGTCAATCAACATTTTTGCTTGCTCATTTAATAAGGTCATATACAACCTGTTGGTAACATGTTCGTTTGACATATTTTCCTCTATTTTGGCCAATTTGATTTTATTGGCCAGTACATGCATACCCAGGTAATTGAAGATATCGGTAAGGTGGCTGAGTGCAATGCCACCGCCTCCGATACCTGAAGAAATCCCGACCAGAGCGCATTTTTTTGAATTAAAGCTATTGGGGTAAGTCATGCCATCAATAAAAGACTTTAGAATACCGGGAAATGAACCATTGTATTCCGGTACAATAAAAACAAACTTATCACCACTTTTAATTTGATTGTGTATGGTATTGAAGGCTTTATTTTTCCCATTGTGTTCATACAAGGCCGTGAAAACAAAATCTTTAGGTAGGTCTGCAAGGCTGATTACCTCTGCTGTGGCACCATGCTGAGCCAACAGTTGCTGATAAATTTTGGCAATGATACCGGAAATCGCATTCTTACGGTTGGTCCCGACAATAATTTTAATCATACAAGCTAATTTAATACAATACTACAATTGAGGTGCTTATAAAGTTTCTGTTTTTCCTGTTTTATTTTCAAAGCTAACCCTAATTATCCAAAGCCTTCCCCTCTCCTTTGGGGGCGGATTAAAGAAAAATTGAAGTCAAAAGTTATTTTTTTTTTAATGACAGAAAAGGAACATTCTTATTGAAATTACAATATTCAGAAAGAAATATTTAAGGCATATACCTATATTTACAGGTGTTACTTTTCAATTTTCACCTTCTCATCTTTTACAAGTTTATGCAGAACAAAGGTATTGAAACCAATTACTCAGACAAAATCAGAGAGTCGGCAACTTTCTTAGAAGGATTTTTGGATGACAAACCGATCATAGGAATTATTTTAGGAACAGGTTTGGGAGGTTTGCTCAATGACATAGAGTTAATCAAAGAGATTCCATATCAAGAAATCCCTCATTTTCCAACCTCCACGGTCACTTCTCATAAAGGAAAATTAATCCTTGGAAGGTTTGGGGGGAAGCTTGTACTGGTTATGGAAGGCAGGTTTCATTACTATGAGGGCTACACGATGAAAGAAGTAACTTTTCCAATTAGAGTGATGAAAAGGATAGGTATCCAACATTTGTTGATATCAAACGCTTCAGGTGGACTGAACCCCGAGTTTGAAATTGGGGATGTCATGATCTTAGAAGATCATATTGATCTTTTTCCTGAAAACCCGCTGAGGGGAAGGCATGAACAAGCCTTTGGAGACCGTTTTCCGGACATGAGTGAAGCCTACAACAAGGAAATGATTTCGCTGGCCTTTCAAGTAGATCAAAAGAACCATACATCTTTGCGAAAAGGAGTATATGCCGGAGTTCAAGGACCAAATCTGGAAACACCAGCAGAATACCGGTACCTGAGGACAATTGGCGCAGATGCAGTAGGAATGAGTACAATCCCAGAGGTAATCGTTGCTGTCCAATCAGGAATGAGGACTTTTGCTCTTTCAGCTATTACGGACCTATGCACCCCGGGGAACATCAAAAAAATCACCCTTACAGATATTCTTCAGGCAGCTGCAAAAGCAGAACCTTTAATGCGGAAAATCATCCTGGAGCTAGTGAAAAAGATTTAACCGACTATTAATAATTTCCTGAGTAAAAATAAAATTGTTTTTCTTTGATTGAAACCATCAACTCCCTCTATTTAATAGGCTATTTATTTTTTTAGGCTACATTCCATGGATACAAATTATTGTTTTTTAGAATGTTAAGTCCTTCACGGAAATAATTGGTAGGATTGGAACAATTATTGGACGGTTTCTAAACAAACTAAAACAACTATGGAAAAAGTATTGATAATTGGAGCAAATGGCAACATAGGCAGGATACTATCCGAAAACCTTGCAAAACATTCAGATTATTCACCTGTAGCCATGATTCGGAAAAAATCCCAAGAGGATTATTTTGAAAACAAGGGCATTTCTACAGTCATTGCTGATCTTGAAGAAAATTTTGAGCATGCCCTTCAAAATATAGACAAGGTAATTTTTGCAGCAGGATCCGGTTCAAAAACAGGAAAAGACAAGACAGATTTGGTAGACAAACAGGGAGCCATAAAAAGTGTAGATTATTCCATAAAACATGGCATTAAAAAGTTGGTCATGTTAAGTTCAAGAGGAGCAGAGAATGCAGAAAAGGCGGATGAGACCATGCAGCATTATCTATTGGCAAAAAAAGCTGCGGATGAATACCTCAAAGCAACCAACCTGCCTTATGCCATTATTAGACCAGGTAGTTTAACTGACGGCCCCTACACAGGGAAAATAAAAGTAGCCGATATTTTCAATGAAAAGGGAGGCATTTCAAGGGAAGATGTTGCTGCTGTCTTGATACACATGCTGGATCATGGAATTGACGGCAAGCAGGTTTTTGAAATATTAGAAGGAAAGGTGGACATCCCTGATGCTATTCGTTTATTTCTTAAAACAGGCCAAGCAGTAACCTAATATTCTTATTTATTAGAATTTAGCCATTTATCATTTTTTTAATTAAATTTATTGGAACAGTAACCCAAGAAAGATAACTATGATACATTGGCTCACCTATTTGTTTTCAACTGTTTTAATAAACAATTCCCCTGAACCACAATTTCAAGCGCAAACCCTGGACAGCAATATAGAGATAGGCTATGGCCTGGCTATAGGGGATGTCGACGGTGATGGAAAGCCTGACATTTTACTTGCAGATAAAAAAGAATTTGTTTGGTACAGAAATGGTGATTGGAAAAGGTTTGTTATGGTGGAAAACCTCACTGAATCTGACAATGTTTGCATTGCTGCAAGAGACATAAATGGAGACGGCATGGTGGAAGTAGCCGTTGGGGCACAATGGAATCCTAGTGAGACAGTAGACAAACAAAAATCAGGTTCCGTACATTTCCTTATCAGGCCCGATGACCCGACTCAAACTTGGGAACCGGTTAAATTGCACCATGAACCTACCGTTCACCGCATGCGCTGGATAAAGGCAGCAGAGGATTTGTTTCATCTTGTAGTTTTGCCTTTACATGGTCAAGGAAACAAAGGTGGTGCGGGTGAAGGTGTAAAGGTCATTGCTTATGAACAGGAAGATGAAAAAGGGAGACAATGGAAAAATTGGGTAATTGACCAGAGCATGCACGTAACCCATAATATGGATCCGGTTCCCGGAGATAATGGAGAAATATTGCATATCGGAGGTAAGGAAGGTGTTAAAACCTTCAACTATGAAGATGGCGATTGGAGGCCGGGAAGTAATGATGGTTGGCTAGTTAATGAATATGGCTTTGGTGAAATACGCTTAGGTAAGGGTGCCAAAGGAAAGCCATTTCTTACCGGTGTAGAACCTTTTCATGGGCCAACACTCTCTATATATACTCCTGAAGAGGATAAATCATTTGCCTTGGGGAAATTAAATCGAACAGTGCTTACTGCTGCCATGAAACAAGGGCATGGATTAGCTACCGGAGACCTATTGAATATGGGCATGGACCAAATTGTAGTGGGGTGGAGAGAGCCCAATGATGATGGAGATTTGGGAATAAAAATATTGATCCCTCAAGAGGATGGATCATGGGAAAAGCATTGGTTGGACAAAAATGGAATGGCATGCGAAGATTTAAAAGTTGCCGATTTAGATGGCGATGGGAAACCGGAAATAATAGCCTCAGGAAGAGCCAGTAAAAACTTAAAAATCTATTGGAACAAAAGTTATTAAAAAGAATAATTACCACCTTACTCCCATCCAAATGCTTTATCATATGAAAACCATCTGCTTCACCCTTCTTTTATTGTTGTCCGTTACCATCAATAATCAAGCCCAAGACCTATCTTCGATAGCCAATCAATTTATCGAAAGTCTTGATACCGAATTAAAAAAACAAGCCTGTTTCCCTTTTGATCATACCGAACGCTTCAACTGGCACTTTGTTCCCAGAGAAAGAAATGGACCAACATTTCATGACTTCAATACCAAGCAAACCATGCATGCATTGGAATTGATGCGGGCTTCCTTGGGTACCATTGGACAAGAAAAAGCCGCGTCCATTATCGAACTTGAAAACGTATTAAGGGAAGTCGAAAACAGACCTGAAAATGACACCTATAGAGACCCTTTAAATTATCATTTTAGTGTGTTTGGCAAGCCTTCTTCAGACAAGCCTTGGGGCTGGAGATTAGAAGGACATCATTTGTCTCTAAATTTCTCCTCTGCTGAAGGAACAATTACCTCCGCCACACCTTCCTTTATGGGGTCAAACCCGGGCATTGTCTTGGCCGGACCACAGATGGACAGACAGGTATTGGCGGATGAAACCAATATGGGGTTTGAATTATTGCACTCTTTAAGTGATTCACAGAAAGAGAAAGCCCTGTTTGCAGACAAAGCCCCTGCTGATATCATTACCGGTAATGATAGAAAAGCAAAAGTTCTAACCCAAAGTGGTATCAAAGGGAGTGATTTGAAAACAGATCAGTTGCTATTACTTAAGCGACTTGTTGGCGTCTATCTTTCTCGTTACACAACTGAGTACCATACCAGATTACTCGATAGAATCAAAAGCACAGGTTGGGAAAACATGTCCTTTGCCTGGGCAGGATCTCAAACAAATAAAGTAGGGGATCCCCATTATTACAGTATTCAAGGCGCAGGATTATTGATAGAATATGACAATGTTCAAAACAATGCCAACCATGTTCATGCCGTAATGAGGGACCTAGAAAACGATTTTGGTGGAGATTTACTTCAAAGCCATTATCTCAAAAACCATTCAGGCAAGAATATGGCCCATGTTGTTGAATAAAAAATATTTCTAGCAATTGATAAAACAACTGACGGGAAAGGGGGCAAGAAAATGTTTAATACTGAATGTCCACAATTTCAAACACCCTTTCCATTTTCGGTAATTTTAGAATTGCCTTATCTCCTATTTTCTTGTCCATTAATAAGTTTGCTATTGGAGACACAAAGGAGATCTTTCCTTTTGAAACATCTGCTTCATCCACCCCTACGATTTGGTATAGTATGATTTCTTTAGCCTTGTCTATTTTGAGGGTAACCTTTGCACCAAAACGCACAACATCACTCGGCTGTTTGCTTAAGTCAACAGTAATTGCATTATTTATTCTTCCATTTAGCAATTTCAACTTTGCATTGATATGATTGAATGCTATTCTCCGGTCTTTGTCATCATTGATATCCAATGGCTCCCTTTCAGTTATTAGCCTGCTCTTCTCCGCTAATAATTCTTCCATACCCACTACTGTTACATAATTCGCAGCTCCCGATGGTAAGTCAGCCCTAGGAGGAACCAATGGAATCTCTTCCTGATCATCTTCTTTCACAAATCCTCTACTCATTATTTATTAATTTTATTGAATAATATTCATTCCGCTCTGCCCTCATTTTGTTTATCCACACACCCCATATTAGCACTAAAAAATCCAGTTTAGGGAAACCCAAGATCCCTGTTATCTAAAAGCTTTGGTGGTCATTATTTCTAAGGGTTTACATAAACCAATGCGGTCAATATTTCACTACATGGAAAACACTTACAAAAAGAAAGCCTAAATCGATGTTTTCAGGAAAAATTAAACAACATAGCCTTAAAAACGAGAAGTACTTAGGAAGTTGAGAAAATAATCAAAAGGTTTTTTCAATCAATAGAAATACTTAATAATCAAATTACATCTCGCATCCATCCATAATTATGGCGGGAATCGAACTGATTCAAATTAATTTGAAAGGACATTTGAGCTACTGATTATTAAAATGGCGAATTGCCATTCGAAAGATTAGCCTTCCATTTTATTTTTCTTAAATGGATAGCTTATTTGTTGCCAAAAAGTTTTAGGGAATTTCTCTACCCCATCAAAGCCTAGTGGAATATCTCTTCCTTCGTGGGGAATATAGGCTGTGCCAAATAAGTAATCCCAAACACTTAATGTAAGCCCATAGTTAACTCCATGGCTACCTTTGGGCAGATCCTTGGCATGGTGCCAAATATGCATAATGGGATTGTTAAGCAGGTATTTAAAAGGCCCATAAGTTATCCTCAGGTTGGCATGATTCAGATGACCAATAGCCGTGGCAAATATATGAACAATAAAAAAATCCGTTAAACCAAAGCCAATCATGGCAAGGGGAATGTATTGAGCTGTTTTGTACAGGATTGTTTCCATCCAATGAAATCTTAGGTGAGCAGCAAAGCCCATCTGCTCCACTGAATGGTGTACCTTATGAAATTCCCAAAAAGCAGGCACTCTATGTAATAGGCGGTGCACATTCCATTGTATAAAATCAGCTACTATGAAGAGGGTCAAAAACTGTGTCCAAGCAGGCCAAGAACTAATTTCTATGGCCACAACATTTTTGACACCAAAAAGTCCCAAGAAGTCATTAAATGCCTCCACTGCTACATTTGAGATCGCGTTAAATGCAATCAAAGAGAATAAGAAAAAATTAAAAAACATATAGAATCCATCTAGCCAAAAATCCTTTCTGAGCGCCGGCTGACCTTTTCTCCAAGGAAAAACCAACTCCAGTAGCCAAACGAATAGGGAAAGGCCCACCAACCACCAGAAATAATTTCCCCAAGATGGATACATGATCTCATTGATCAAGTAATTGAAGTAGCCGTAATAGGCATCTCCTATAATTTTCAAATATCTCTCCATGATTCTACTTCAAAACTCCCCACCATTTCTATTTCTTTTAATGGGCAGCATTTCGACTTTAAATGGTCTCAAGCTAACAACCTTTTTATTTTAATTTTGGTTTAGCAGGAGATTGAATAATCACACCCTGTATGACTACCTAAAATTAAGCTGTTAATTAGGGAGATTTAGTGACTTTGGTTACAGTTTGTACATATCATCTGTATTAAACCGAAAATTTCATAAAAACGACATATAAATTTGTTATTATTAGGTATCAAAAACAGTAAATTAATTACACAGGCATGTATTTTAGTACTGACGAAAAGCAAATACCCAAATCAAAAGTTCCATCAGGTGAGCTTAAAGATAAATGGTCCAATTTCAAAAACCAGGCGAAGCTCATTAGTCCTAATAACCGAAAGAATTACAATGTGATCATTGTCGGAACCGGTCTTTCGGGAGCCTCTGCTGCAGCGTCATTAGCAGAACTAGGTTACAATGTTTCTGTATTTTGTTTTCAGGACTCTCCCAGAAGAGCTCATTCGGTAGCTGCACAAGGAGGTGTAAATGCCATGAAAAATTACAAAAATGATGGCGATAGTATTTACAGGATGTTTTATGATACGCTGAAAGGTGGGGATTTTAGGGCCCGGGAAGCCAATGTTTACAGGTTGGCAGAATGTTCAGCCCATCTAATTGACCAAGCCGTTGCTCAGGGAGTTCCTTTTGCTCGTGAATACAGTGGTTATTTGAGTAACCGCTCTTTTGGGGGCGTACAAGTCAGTCGTACTTTTTATGCCAGAGGACAAACAGGGCAGCAGTTACTTTTGGGTGCCTATCAGGCCTTGATGCGTCAGGTAAAGGCTAAGAAAATAAAGAGTTATACCAGGCATGAGATGCTTGACCTTGTATTAATTAATGGTGTGGCCAAAGGCATTATTGCAAGAAATCTTGATACCGGTGAAATTACAAGACATACTGCCAATGCTGTGGTCTTGGCTACCGGTGGTTTTGGAAAGATCTATTATTTATCTACCCTTGCCATGGGTTGCAATGGATCAGCCATTTGGAGGGCCCATAAAAAGGGCGCATGGGTTGCCAGCCCCAGCTGGACTCAAATTCACCCTACCTGCTTGCCGCAGTCGGGCAGCTATCAGTCCAAACTCACTCTAATGTCAGAATCCCTACGAAACGACGGCAGAATTTGGGTCCCTTTAAGCAAAAATGAGAACAGAAAAGCCGCAGACATCCCTGAAGAAGACCGTGATTATTACCTTGAGCGGCGGTATCCTTCATTTGGAAATTTAGCCCCTAGGGACATTGCTTCAAGGGCTGCCAAAGAAAGGGTGGATGCTGGACATGGCGTTGGCACTTTAAAAAATGCGGTATACCTTGATTTTAAAGACGCCATTGAAAAGCAAGGAAAAGAAGCCATTGCCAAAAAATACGGCAACTTATTTGACATGTACCAAAAAATTACCGGTATCAATGCCTACAATGAACCGATGAAAATTTCCCCTGCTGCACATTTTTCCATGGGTGGGCTTTGGGTAGATTATGAACTGAGCACCAATATACCCGGATTATTTGCAATTGGTGAGGCAAATTTTGCTGACCACGGGGCCAACAGACTTGGAGCCAATTCCCTACTTCAGGCCTGTGTAGACGGTTATTATATTTTACCACAGACCCTCCCCCATTATCTTGCCCAATCAGGAAAACCTGACCCCATCAATAGTGATGACCCGGCTTTTATAGAAAGTGAGCTTAAGGTTAAAAAGCAACTAGAGGAATTTGGCGAAATAAATGGACACAAAACAGTGGATTATTTCCACCGAGAGCTAGGGAAAATTCTATATGATAAATGTGGACTTAGTCGGTCAGAAAAAGGGCTGACAACCGCCATTGAAGCCATAAAAAATTTGAGAAAATCTTTTTATACAGACCTTAAGATTCCAAAAAAAATTGATGGAATAAACGAAGAACTGGAGAAAGCCGGACGGGTTGCAGATTACCTCGAAATAGCTGAATTGATGTGTATTGATGCCTTAAGCAGGGAGGAGTCCTGTGGGGCGCATTTTAGAACCGAGCATCAGACCAATGATGGTGAAGCCATTAGGGATGACAAGGCTTTTAACTTTATATCATGCTGGCAGAAATCGGACCATGGCCCTGTATTGATCAAAGAAACCCTTGATTTTGAATTTACCACACCAACAGAAAGGAGTTATAAATAATGGATTTCAAACTTAAAATCTGGAGACAAGAGCAATCGTCTGAAAAAGGAAAAATGACAAGCTATTCGGTAAAGGACATTTCTCCGGACATGTCATTCTTAGAGATGCTTGATCAGCTCAACGAAAATTTGACACTAAGTGGCCAAAGCCCTGTTTCATTTGATTCAGATTGCCGGGAAGGAATCTGTGGACAATGTGGCCTCTTTATAAATGGAAGAGCACATGGGCCCAATGCACATACCAGCACCTGTCAACTCCATATGAGGTCTTTTAAAGATGGAGACACCATCTACATAGAACCTTTTAGAGCTGCTGCTTTTCCTATAAAAAAAGATTTAAAAATAGACCGCAGTGCTTTAGATAAAATCATCATTTCTGGTGGATTTATTAGTGTCAATACAGGACAGGCTCCAGAGGCCAATCAAACTCTTATTAGCAGTGACTCTGTGGAGGCTGCTTTTGATGCTGCCGCTTGTATTGGTTGTGGAGCTTGTGTTGCGTCTTGTAAAAACAGCAGTGCCTCCCTATTTACCGCAGCAAAAATTAGCCATTTGGCCCAATTGCCTCAAGGCAAAATTGAGCATAAAAGTAGAACCAATCAAATGGTAAGAAAAATGGATGAATTAGGGTTTGGTTCTTGTTCCAATACCGGAGCATGCGAGGTAGAATGTCCTCAAGGAATTTCCATTAGTCACATCGCTTTTATGAACAAATCCTATTTTAAATGAACATAGCTGCCATAGACATAGGTACGAATAGTATCCACATGATTATTGTTAAGGTGCAAACCAGAACCAGCTTTGATATTCTCATGCAGGAGAAAAGCATGGTAAAACTTGGGGTGGGTGTTTTTGCCAATAAAGAGCTCAGTCAGGAAGCCATGGACTTGGGTGTGGCTACCGTTCAAAGGTATGTGCAACTTGCCGATCAATACGGAGTGGATGACATCATAGTATCTGCTACAAGTGCTACTAGGGAGGCAAAAAATGGTAGAGAATTTTTGGACAGGTTGATTCACGAAGCTGGGGTTTCTCCCCAGTTGATTTCAGGTAAAGAGGAGGCTAAATTGATTTTTTTAGCAGTAAGGGAGGCCATCGCAATAAAAAAGGAAAACATCCTCGTATTGGACATTGGAGGTGGGAGTACGGAGGCCATTGTTGGTAACCAATCTCAAATTCACTATGGCAATTCCATGAAACTTGGAGTCCTACGCTTACTGGATTATACAGGAGGGCGAGATAAAATTGACCCCAAATCTCAAAAGGAATTGAAATCGCACATCAAGCAAGCATCTTCTTTGGTACTTGAGAAAATCAATAAAATCGGATTTGATCGAGTAATCGGAACATCCGGAACAATCCGAGCATTAGCTGAAGCATGTCTTATAAAAGCTGAGAACCCTGCACCGGAAATAGTAAATGCCGAAACCATTCCACTTAAAGAACTTATCAAGCTACGCGATCGCTTGCTTGAATCAAGCCCCCAAGAAAGAGGAGAAATTCAGGGAATTAGTGAAAGCAGAGCTGATGCCATTCATTTGGGAGCGCTTTTATTGGTAGAAATATTACAACAAATTGATGCTACATCCATCACTGTATCTGATGCATCTCTAAGGGATGGGATGATTATCAATCACATAGAAAAACATGGCCTAAAAATAGAAGAGGTAAGCCTAGGCAAAAACTTGAAAGAGAAAAGTTGCATAAGGTTGGCAATGAAATACGAGACGGACCTTTCAGAAAAACGTCATGTAATGGGAATAGCCCTGCAATTATTTGACCAGCTAAAGGAATTTCATGGGGCAGAAAATTATGAAAGAGATCTAATTTCCTATGCCTGTCTAATCTATGATATCGGCTCATTTGTAGCATTTCAAGATTTTCATAAACATGGAAGATATCTTATCAAGAATAGTCAACTTCGTGGTTTTACCAACGAGGAAGTCTTTTTATTAGGGCACCTGGCAAGGTACCATAGGAAAAAAGGACCTACTAAGAGACATAAAAAATTCAAGAAATTAGAAAAAGATCAGAAAAAGCGCCTGCGTCTTTTAGCAGGTATTTTGAGAATTGCCGTTGGGTTGGATAAAACAAAAAACCAATGGGTTCAAAATGTCCATTGTGTAGAAAAGGAGGAGCAATTACAAATTAAGGTATTTGGTGAAGAGAACCTAGATCTTGAAATATGGGAAGCACAACGCTATGCTGACACACTAGCAAAACATCTGAAAAAAGAAATTGTGTTAATACCCGGCTAAATAAACTAACACTCAATGCAAAAAGTCACCTCTAATGCAAGGGCAATGCATCAAAAACTACCCCCCCCTGCTATTACCGGATTACTTTACTAACAAGTCTCTGATCTTTTCGATAATCCTTTTCAAAAAACATAGGCTTCAAACAAAGTTAGAAGCCTATGCATTTGCGATTATAATTAATCTTAAACCCTACAAAAATTTTTAATTTCTGAAAATATCAAGTATACTTTCTTTAACAGAAAGCTTTGGAAGAAATTTCTTTACCATTCGATTATTACTGGCCTTTTCAACATCTGATATATCAAGAGAGCCACTCAATATGTATACATCAGATGTAAGCCCTGATCCTTTGATCTCTTCTAAAAAATCCCAACCCGTCATTTGTGGCATCATTAAATCCAAAAATAAATAATTAGGATTTAAATTAGCAATTTGTTGAGAAGCCCCTACTGCGGAGGAGAACTTATGAATTTCGAAAGGAACAGATAAACATCTTCTAATATATTGCTCCGTAACAAAAGTGCTCACCTCATCATCATCAATAATCACAATATTTAGCATCGAAATACAATTATTTTATATTAAAAAACATTTAACTTGATGTAAAAGTATAAAAAAATTAAATCACTCCCAAATATTGAAGTGATTTATTACTGTTTTTTATGCTATTCAAATACCTTTTTTTGCATTTAACCACAAAACAGTGGTTAAAACCATAAAAACCGCGGATTTTCCATTACATCATTTTCCAATTAACGCTCTCAAATAAGCACCGTAGCCACTTTTCCCTAGCTTTTCGGATGCTTTCATAAGTTGGTCTGCATTGATAAAGCCATTTCGGTATGCTATTTCCTCTATACAACCTATTTTTAAGCCTTGCCGCTCTTCAATTACTTCCACAAATTGCCCGGCCTGCAGCAGTGACTGATGTGTCCCGGTGTCCAGCCAAGCTGTTCCCCTATTCAATATACCAACTTTCAATTTTTCTTTATTCAAGTAAGCCACATTGATATCAGTTATTTCAAGTTCACCTCTACTGCTCGGTTTAATGTTTTTAGCTATTTGCACAACTTCATTGTCATAAAAATACAACCCAGGCACCGCATAATTGGATTTTGGTGAGCTTGGTTTCTCTTCGATGCTCAAAACATTATTTTCATCATCAAACTGAACAACGCCATATCGCTGCGGATCATTGACATGGTAAGCAAATACTACTCCACCTTCAGGATCCGTATGTTCCCTTAGCGTTTTATAGAGACCTGTCCCATAAAAAATATTATCTCCAAGTATAAGGGCAACTTTATCCTCTCCAATAAAGTCCTCTCCAATGATAAATGCTTGAGCCAAACCTTCAG
Source organism: Cyclobacterium sp. 1_MG-2023 (assembly GCF_030546805.1). GTDB lineage: Bacteria > Bacteroidota > Bacteroidia > Cytophagales > Cyclobacteriaceae > Cyclobacterium. The sequence goes on from NZ_JAUOPC010000007.1 coordinate 56,543, forward strand.
GCTTTGGTTGGATGGCAAAAGTAAATTTGCAGCCTACTTGACTTCCATCCCCTAGCAATTTTTTAAAGGCTTCATTGTCCTCAGGGGTTGTTATTATTAAAATTTCATTAATTCCCGCCATCATCAAAACGGACAATGGATAGTAAATCATTGGCTTATCATAAACAGGCATCAATTGCTTACTTACAGCAATAGTCAATGGATACAAACGCGTGCCAGAACCTCCGGCTAAAATTATTCCTTTCATAAAGACTGTTATTTATTGCTATTATTAGCGAAATTTGACAAGAAATAAAAAAGAAGATTTTTACTCCTAAACTTCAAAAAACAAATAAAAAAACTAGTTTCAAACTATTAAATTTCCATTTAAAACAAATATTAAACTTTCTAAGTTAACCAATATTTCGCAAACAAGTTGTGAATATTTTAATTTAATTACATCAATATAATTAGTTATATGTAAGAATTGGTACTTTTGTTCGTTTATTGATTTACTTGATTATGAATTTCTTTGATCAATTTTTAATTAAAAATATGAAAAAGTACCTGATTTCCACTTTAACCATCGCTTTTACCGCTATGGTTTTAAACATTAACGTGGCTTATGGGCAGAATTTTTATAAAGAAAAAATTTCCAGAGATAATTTTTTGCAAGCCGGACTGGGTTTAGGCACTTTATACGCGGATAATTTAGGAAGCATTCGAATGCTTGACATTTTATTGAGGCCGGGCCTTTCTCTTGCCTACGGGAGGAAAATACATAAACATTTTGACATAAGGGCAAATGTTGGATACCAAAGGTACCGCAGTCAGGACATTGATTACTACCCTGCCACAGTAACCCAATCTTGGTTCAATAATAATCAGGCATTTGCAAGCAAAAACGATTTACTTTATTTTGACATAGCACCGAACTTCTACCTATTTGGCGCTGATAACCATGCCTTTAGATCAAGAATAAATGCATATGGAGGGACTGGTATAGGAATGCTTTTAAACTTTAAGAAAACCACAAATGTCACTTTTAATGGTGTCTACAACAGTAAAGATTTACAAGCCGTAGCATATATCCCTTTTAGGGCTGGCATAAGTTACAGCTATGATTTGTATACGGATATTGCTTTGGAGGGGACCTTAATGATGACTTTTTCTGACACTTTGGATGGCAATGAAGGATTTAATAGACTAAACGACCTTCCAATTTTCGGCCAAATTATTATTAAAAGATACCTACACCCTTTTAAACCATTTAATTTGCCTTGAAATACCTCTAAAAATCATCCCCAATTTAAAGTAAGTGAGGATAAAAAAGAGTTAACCATGAAAAGTACTTTTTGATTTTTTTATCAGGCAAAGAGCATTAAAAGATATTTAGCGTTTCATTAATTTTTATAGAATCCCTGCTAGTGATCGACCTCATAAAAAAGTAGGGGATATTTGATAACCACTGGTAAAAAAGAATTGTTTTTTTTGAGTAAAATCTAGGTAGAATTTTTTTTTGGACTAAATCTAAGACAAAGTATGCAGGACTTTTTATCTCCAAATATGCAGAAGACCTTTTATTTTGTACTGAAATCCCTTCAAAATCAGCCTCTACGTCGCTATTTCATTTCACCATAGCGATGAGTTGTTAAAATCTCCAATACGCCTATTTTTCTTACGATTGCATTCCTCCCTAAGAAAGCTCAAGACAGGCATCACTAATCGTATTGTATCATCCGTAATTATTAATATTCTAGGACCATACTAATTGCTCGATACCTCATTTAAAATTATATCCCCCTTGTTTGACTTTTGCTATTTTGGCAAAAATATCGACTAAGCCTTTTCTGAAAGCTAGTACCCAAGCTTACTTTTTACGAAGGTATTAGAATTCCATATTTTTTTAGCTAACTTTAATTATCAAAACAAGAAGAATCATATTACAATTAGTTTAAAATTTGACTTAATGGAAATATTAGGATTGGATATTGGTGGCTCTGGGATCAAAGGAGCACCTGTCAACATAGAAACCGGACAACTTACAGCCGAAAGATTCAGAGTCCCAACCCCAATACCTAGCAAACCCGAAAGCATCGCAATTGCCGTAAAAGAAATCGTTGATCACTTCAAATGGACTGGACCTATTGGCTGTGGTTTTCCAACCGTGGTAAACAACGGGAAATGCATGACAAAAAGTAACCTCCACAAAAGCTGGGTAGGTGTTCAAATTGATGAATTAATTTCAGAAAAAGTGAACCTTCCTGTGACAGTAATCAATGACGCAGATGCAGCAGGCTTAGCAGAAATGACTTTTGGTGCAGGCCAAGGTAAAAAAGGTTTAGTGGTCACGGTTACCATTGGAACGGGCTTAGGTACAGGGGTATTTTACAATGGTGTATTGATCCCTAATTTTGAATTGGGAAGAATATATTATAAAACCGGCGAAATTATTGAGTATTTTGCTGCAGATTCTGCCAGAAAAAAAGAAAATCTAAGTTACAGTGAATGGGGCAAGCGCTTTAATAAGTTCCTTAAGCATACAGTAAGAATTATCTCGCCGGATTTATTTATATTAGGTGGTGGAGCGAGCAAAAAAATGGAACGATTTGAAGACGAAATCACCGTAGATGTCCCAGTTATTGTGGCAGAAAATAAAAATGAAGCAGGGATTATTGGCGCTGCTGTTGCCGCCCAACTCAAAGGAAAAGAATGATTTACTGTTTACTTTTCAATAAGTATTCAGTCAAACTACAGAATGATTAGGTAAAATGGCTCCAAATGGACCTTCATTAATATTAATTTAATAATATTTAATAAGTTTTCCTTTCGGCCAGCCTTTACACGAATTACCTTACAATTTTTCTAATATTATTGAATATTAAATGCGCCTCCTTTTGCAAAAAAAGGAAGGTTAAAACAAAAAGTGTCAAAATAAACCAAAACCAAAAAAATGAAAAACTTACTCCCTTTTCTGTTTATTATTTTCCTGATTTCCACCCAAGGAATTGCCCAAGAAACAAAAATGAAATCCATATTTAATGGAAAAAATCTAAAAGGATGGGAGGTAAATCCTGAGGAGAATATTTGGTGGGAAGTTAAAGATGGAAAAATTCACACTGAAAACGATCCTACCAATACCGGTTCAACCTTATGGTCAAAGAAGGAGTATGGCGACTTCATCTTAGAATTAGATTTTTTAATGGGCAAAGGAACAGTCGATTCCGGTATTTTCTTAAGATCAGATAAAGATCAGATACAAATTGGTATCTCCGGATCATTAAAAAGAGACATGACCGGATCTCCATATATTCCCGGAAAATCTTATCCAAAAGAAGCCAATGGCGTCAAAGATCTGCTAAAGCAAGACGATTGGAATACCATGAAGGTAAAAGTAGTTGGACAAAGCTATACGGTATGGCTTAATGGCAAAGAAGTCGTGACTTACCAGTCAGAGAACATGCCGGAAAAAGGTCCTATTGGACTTCAATTGCACCCGGGAAATGATATGAGCATTGATTTTAAGGATATAAAGATAGGCAAGCTATAATACCATAAATTTTTATGGTTTAAAGTAGATAAACCTCAAGTAATGAGGTGATATTTATCATGTTTTGTCTACAAATAATTCATTTACTTTGGGTATACGTTAATCCAGCATTCTATACTGCGGGATTAAACGGCAGCCACAAAATATTTAGGATTTAGAACAAAATAACCATGAAACGTATCATTGTACCTATCGACTTTTCACGCTATTCAGAAAACGCTTTCTATAGCGCTGCAAAAATAGCAAGTAAAGGTGATGCCACTATTACTTGTTTAAATGTCATTCAATCTGATCTGGATTGGGCGAATCTCTCTACATCAGAGAAGATTAAAAACCAAGAAATTTTGGATTTAGAGGCTGAAGCCAAAGATAAATTAAACGTTTTTGTTGCTACTCATAAAATCAAGAATACACCGGTTGAGGCTGTAGTGGAAGTAGGTGTTCCCTATCAAGTACTAGTGGATTTAGCGCAAAAACAAAATGCTGACTTAATCGTTATTGGTGCTTACGGTAAAAACAGGGAACCAGGAAAATTTGTAGGCTCAACTACCCAAAAAGTTTTAAGGAAAGCTCATTGCCCTGTTTTAGCTGTTAAAAATATAGTGGATGGCAGGGCCATGAAAAAACTGGTCTTTGCCTCACTATTTAATGAAATCAGCAAACCGGCATTCATTAGATTAAAGCCTTTTATTAAAAGTATTCGAACGGTTGTTTATTTCCTATTTGTCAATACCCCGGAAAATTTTATAGATACAGGTAAAGCAGAAGAGCGGATGGGGGAATACGCATATGGTCAAGAAGAATTATTGATCCATCGCCATATTTATAACCATGAAGAGGTGGAAAAAGGCATTATCGCCTTTGCCGAAAAAGAAAAAGCGGGAATCATTGCCATCGCTTCTAACCTTCGGAAATCCAATTCAGCTTACCAAATTGGAGTTACAGATACAGTATTATATAAATCTGAGATCCCCGTTTTAAGCGTGAAGTTTGAGTAATTAAAACCTCTAACGCATACTGCTAATGCTTATGAGTGTCATCCATTATTTTCCAGCCAAATTAATTGACCTAAATGTGACAATAGCTTGGTCAATCATATAATAAATTCTTTTGAAGGTGGATAAACAAAAAATAGTTTTATTGAACAGTAGGGCCAACAATGACCAATTTTAAATTATCATTGTTGGCCTCTATTTAAATAAGTATTAATACCATACCCACTGCCCTTCTGTACATTCTTTAATCTCCTATCAAGATTTTGTTAAATCTACTTTTACCTTTAATTTTTATGCTTGCAATCGATTGCCTATAAATTATATTTTTATAAGATATTGTTTATCTTTACATCCCTTTAATACTGTAGATAGTTTTAGGGAAAATTGAAATTTACAATAAAAATAACCTATATCATGAACAAACAAATTTTAAGTTTCTTTGTCTTGTCTATTTTCTTTATGACCTCCTGTGGGCAAAAAACGGCAGAAACGAAAGACGGATGGACAAATTTATTTGATGGAGAAACCTTAAATGGCTGGCATCAGCTGGATGGGGTTGCCGAATTTGAAGTAGTAGACGGAGTAATTGTCGGTACTTCTGTCCCAAACACACCGAACTCTTTTCTGGTTACTGACAAAACTTACGGGGATTTTATTTTAGAATTAGACATCCGAGTGGATGATGAGTCAAGCAACTCAGGAGTAATGGCCAGAGGCCAATACAACCCGGATGCTAATGACGGCGCGGGTAGAGTTTTCGGCTATCAAGTAGAATGTGACCCAAAAGAAAGGGCTTGGTCTGGCGGTGTTTATGACGAAGCCAGAAGAGGTTGGTTATATCCATTGACTTATAACCCTGAAGCAAGAAGTGCTTTTAAATTAGGTGAGTTCAATACTTATAGAATTGAGTTTATTGGAAATACGCTTAAGACCTGGGTGAACGGACAAGAAGTTGCCTATTTGGTAGATGATATGGATGCAACTGGTTTCATTGCTCTGCAAGTTCATGGAATAGGTAAAAACCCTGAAAATGCCGGTAAAAAGACCTACTTTAGAAATATCCGTATTCAAACTGAAAACTTAACACCAAAACCTTTTGAAAATGAAGTATTTGTGGTCAGTACAATAGACAACACATTAACTTCTTACGAAAAAGACAATGGATGGAAACTCCTATTTGACGGTAAAACCAGCAATGGATGGAAAAGTGCCAAAGCAGAAACTTTCCCTGAAAAAGGTTGGACAATCAATGAAGGTGTACTTACCATAGAGTCTTCTGATGGCAGAGAATCAGCAAATGCAGGTGACATTGTTACTGAAGAACAATACAGTGCATTTGATTTGGCTTTTGACTTTAAGATAACAGAAGGTGCTAATAGTGGTGTAAAATATTTTGTTACTTTAAATGAAAATAACACCGGATCTGCAATTGGATTAGAATACCAAATACTTGACGATGAAAGGCATCCGGACGCCAAAAAAGGCAAGGATGGTAACAGAACCTTGGCTTCCCTGTATGACTTAATCAAAGCGGAAAAACAATCCCGATTTGTACGTCCTATAGGCGAATGGAACAAAGGTCGTTTGATTGTTTACCCTGACAACAAGGTAGAGCATTACATCAACGGACTTAAAGTGGTTGAATACACCAGGGGATCTGATGAGTTCAGAGCATTGGTTGCTGAAAGTAAATATGCCAAATGGGATAATTTTGGAGAAGCTGAACAAGGACATATCCTACTTCAAGATCATGGTGATGAAGTTCATTACAAAAACATTAAATTAAAGGAATTGAAATAAAATAATTCCTAATAAAAAAAAGGTAGGCCATTCGGCTTACCTTTTTTTATGCCAATTCCTACCGACAGTAAGATAATTGGCTAATTCTTTATTTGGGTACTGCTAAACTTATTATTTTAAAAATGAATTTCACCCCATGGATTTCCTTACCGCCTTGAGGAAATGTTTCACTTTTTCAAAGGGATCTCCCGGGCCCAATGTTTCAATAGGTAGATAACCATTGTAATCACTCCTGTTGATGATTTTCATCAATCGCTTTAAATCTACAGGTTTTTGTTCACCAAAATGGTTAATGTTTTCTTTGATTTGCCAATTGACAGCATGATAAATATTTTCGCTTATCTCTTCATAAGGGTCTTTTAAAGAATAACTCCCCACATCCAATACCAAACCAAACCATTCTTCATCCACATTTTCCATGATATAATTCACTTGATCGGCAGATTTGATGAAATCATTGTGATTTTGCATGGCTACTATCACTCCATTCTCAGCTCCAAACACAGCACATTCCTGCATTGCTTCAATTACTCCCTCAGCTAACTCCTTCCACTCTGCCCCTTGAACTTTGGCCTTTCCTGCAAAAACACGCAGTACAGGTGCACCCATTTTTGAGGCAGCCACTATCCAGTCTTTTACATGTTTAATTTCTTTTTTCCTTTGGGCTGCATCACCTAAAGTAAAATCATTTCTGACTCCGGTACCACTTATGTCTAAACCTTTATAATGTGCTTTTTTTTTGATGTCATAAAGCAACTTATCATCAGGAACCTCAGGGTAAGCTTTGATATAGTAGGCAGTTAAATCAATGGCAGGTATGGCATTTTCTGCACAAAAATTAAACAAACCATCAAGGGAAAGTGAATTGTCCCGTAAGGATGCATTGAAAGAATAAGCATTTAAACTAAGCTTAAGGTTTTTATTTTTCACCTTTAGAGATCCAGACCTTGGTGCAATACCCAATAATGGTAAAGCTGTCAGCCCTAGCCCTTTTTTCAAAAAACTTCTTCTTGGTTTTTGGCTCATATTTTTTAAGTGAATAAATTATAAAATATTGACAAAATTAATTTTAACATTATTTTTTATCGTTAATACAAACAATAATAGGCTATACAATCGTTTACCCCCTAAGATAACCAACAAAAAAGGAACCTCATGAATATCCTTGCAGTTTTTATTTATGCAATCGATTGGCTAAATCACTCAAAAGTCTGGAATAAGCAAAAATAAATTTTTAATATTACTATTAGATTAAAAGAACAGATAATGCAAAACACAGTAAAACCTTCTAATAACACATTCCTAACTGATGATTTTCTTCTAAAAAATGATTTTTCCAAAAGGTTATATCATGATTATGCGAAGAAAATGCCAATCATTGATTACCATTGTCACCTTTCTCCAAAAGACATCGCTTTGGACCGAAAATTCAACAATATGTCTACGATCTGGTTAGAGGGGGACCATTATAAATGGCGCGCCATGAGAACGCTAGGAGTCGATGAAAAATACATTACAGGAGACTCCAGTGATCAAGAAAAGTTTGAAAATTGGGCAAAAATTGTTCCACAGACAATGAGAAACCCATTGTATCACTGGACCCATCTTGAATTGAAAGGCTATTTTGGAGTAGATAAACTGTTAAATGAAAGTTCAGCCTCAGAAATCTATAACACTACTACAGATCTTCTACAGCAAAAAGAATACAGCACCAGGGGCTTATTGTCCAAAATGAACGTTGAAGTAGTATGTACGACGGATGACCCAATTGACAGCCTGGAATACCATCAAATGGCCAAAGCTGATAATATCGCCATAAAATTACTCCCAACATTTAGACCTGATAAAGCCTATGCAGTCGAAAACCCAAGCGCATACATTTCGTACTTGGAAAAGTTAGCTGATGCTAGCGGACTAGTTATTAATACCTATGAGGACCTTTTGGCTGCTTTAGAAAATCGTGTCGCTTATTTCCATGAAAATGGAGGTAGACTTTCAGACCATGGACTTGAGCAATTGTACTTTTTTGACAATGAAAAATATTCGATAGACACCTTGTTTGCTACCATCAAAAAAGGTGAAGCTCTTCAGCCTGATGAGGTGAAGTATTTTAAATTTAAAACCCTTACAGCGCTTAGCAAGATGTACCATGCCAAAAGCTGGACCCAACAATATCACCTTGGCGCACTCAGGAACACCAATGAAAGAATGCTTAGAATACTGGGGCCTGACACCGGATTCGATTCCATTGGAGATTTTTCACAAAGTGTAGCTTTGGCCAAATTCCTTAACAACTTGGACAGCACAGATCAATTGTCAAAAACCATTTTATACAACCTTAACCCGGCAGACAATGAAGTAATGGCCACCATGGTTGGGAATTTTAATGATGGCTCTATCAAAGGCAAAGTTCAGTTTGGCTCAGGATGGTGGTACCTAGACCAAAAAGATGGCATGGAAAAACAAATCAATACGCTTTCTAATATGGGGATCCTTAGTTGCTTTGTAGGCATGCTTACAGATAGCCGAAGCTTCTTATCCTTCCCACGACATGAGTACTTCAGAAGAATCCTTTGTAACCTAATCGGACAAGATGTAAGCAATGGAGAACTTCCTGCCGATGAGGAGTGGTTGGGACAAATGGTTGAGGATATTTGTTACCGAAACGCCAGAAACTATTTCGGCTTCTATTCATAGTCATCAAGAGATTTATTCGGACAGCATTCAAGCGAATTTAAGCCATAATTCCTCAATACAAAATCGAAGGGGAATTGAATAAATCTTCCGGGACAATAAATTTACCGGCCCAAAGAAGAGCTCCATGCTATTTACTTAGCATGGAGCTTTTTATTAGATGATTTTTTTTTTTGTATAAACATTTAGCGGAACAACATGTCGCTAAAACACCATTAAGCATCAAGCTGCTGCAGTATTCTTACCCGATTCTTGGAAATAATGGGAAAGCCCAAAATACATAACTACCCCAAAGCAAAACATGGGCACGTAATAAGAAAGGCCAATACTGCCACTGATGTCAGAAACCTGACCTTGTACAGCCGTGATCAATGCACCTCCTAAAATGGCCATAATCAACCCTGAACCACCTAGTTTGGTATCATTACCCAAACCTTCAGCAGCCAAACCATAAATGGTTGGAAACATAAGTGACATGCATACGGATATCAAAACCAGTGCAATCACAGCCATCATTCCACTTCCATAAATCACCACAAAACTCAATAGTATGGCTAGAAGTGAAGAGAGCGCCAATAATATTGATGGCTTAAAAAACTTCATCAAAAAGGTGAATATAAAACGACTACCGGCAAAAAGCACCAAAGAAATTAAATAATAATCTGAGGCCCCACTTTCCATCACATCAAGTTCTGCCATTACGTACCTGATGGTAAAGGACCAAACACCTATCTGAGCTCCTACATAAAAGAATTGTGCCATTACCCCTCTCACATAATTCTTATTTTTCAGCAGTCTTCTAAAACCACCAATTACCCCATCTTTTTCTGTTTCTTCAGAGGCTGCAGGCATTTTAACAGCTCGGATTATGAACCATACGACAATCAGAAACAAAGCCACACCGACATAGGTACTTACCACTCCCGCTAGTTCATCTGCCTGTATGGCTTCCAATTCTTCAGGTGCCATATTGGTTCGGTCTATAGCCTCGGCAGTATTAAGCTTAGAAAGAATAAATACTTTACTTAGAAAAACGCCAATTACGGAACCAATGGGATTAAATGACTGTGCCAAATTTAGCCTTTGAGTGGCCGTTTCAGGAGGTCCAATCACCAAAATATAAGGATTGGCTGCAGTTTCCAAAATGGAAAGTCCTCCGGCAAGTACATATAAAGCAAGCAAGAAAAACCCATAAGACATCATCATTCCCGCAGGATAAAATAGCAATGATCCTAAAGCAAAAAGACCTAAACCCAGAAGAATACCGGATTTATAGGAGTATTTTCTTATAAATATGGCTGCCGGCAAAGCCAAGCAAAAGTAGGATCCATAGAAAGCCAACTGAATCCATGAGGTCTGAAAATCAGTCATGCTCATGATTCTCTTAAAGGCGGCCAATAGGGTATCTGTCATATTGTGCGCTACCCCCCACAACATAAACAATCCTGTAAGCAATAGGAAGGGCCAAAAATTCTGCTTTGAAATTAATTCTGCTTTCGCTGGGTTTATAGTTTGACTCATTGGTGATTTAGATTATTTAGATTTTTAAATATTAGGGAAATCCGAAATTAAGGATTTATCTTTTAATTCCTGCCAAAATTCTTCAGGCAATGAAGTTTCGGAGGCAATCAAATTTTTCTTTACCAATTCCGGCTTATTTACACTAAGGGCAATACTTGTCACTCCCGGGATCTTTAAAGAAAATTGAATGCAAGCGTGAAAAGGGTCCACAGCATAGGCTTCACATACCTCAAAAAACTTGTTTCTCCATTGTATTTTTTTATGGTCTTCTACATCACCAGGGTCTAGCCTTTTGTAATCATAAAAATCTTCCCCTGTTAAAAACCCGGATTGAAAAATAGCCGCTAGAATTATCCCAACCCCCTCTTTCCTCAACAAGCCTACAAAATCCAATAATTCAGGGGGATGGTTGATAAGAGAAAGACTATTGGCAATCATTACATAGTCCAGTGGAACACGCTGATAAATTTCTTTGATGATTTTCCAATCTTTTGCTCCAACTCCAACCCCCTTCACTTTGCCCTGTTCTTTCAACTCCTTCATGGCTCTAATCGCTCCTAGGACATCTTCCCATAGTGCCTCCCGCTCTTCCTCAGTATTGGCCTTATCTAAAAATTCATCGGGGTCATGAAGGGAAATGAGCTGTGGTACATAGCCTTGTAAAAGGGCATTATCCTTCTCGAAACACTCAAGAATCCCTTTATAACTAATTTTCTGGACGGCGTCATTTTTTATCCCCTTCCAAATATTAGGCTCAAAAAGGGGTTCTGCTGTGGTAAGAGGAACTCTTGTCCAGCCAAGTTTATTGGTAATAATGACATTTTTCTTGGGTATACCCTCCTCTACTAAAAATTCTCCCAATACTTCCAAAGCCAAGCCTGCACCATATTTTCCGGCAGTATCAAATACCGTAAAAGGGTGTGTTTGTTCAAATGCCTCTTTTAATATTTGCTTCTTTTCTGCTTTTGTATATGATTTGAAGAGGTTCCCTAGAGCACTACTCCCAAAAATGATTGATGGAAACTCTAAACCAGTTTTACCAAATGGCCTTGTATTCATTTCAAACGAGGGTCTAGGACTAGCATTTTATTTTTAGTTTCTTTTCATTCCATAATGCCTGTCTCTGGCAAAAGTCTCCAGGTGTCTGTGCTTTTTTGACTCGTATATATCTGATATGGTAATGAGTATTCCCGTTTCTTCTACCGCACCAAACTCATAATTCATTGCAGTTCCAAAAGTTTTCATTGTCGAAGAGAGATTCATGTACGTATTGATCAATGGAGGAATATTTTCTCCCAAATTTCTCACCTTTGTATTAAGTACTTTATACCCTTCCTTATAAGGCAAACCATCAAAGGTACCCTTAAAATTGCTTTCGTCAGTTTTATAATCCAATGAAGTTATGGGTACAATTAACTTGTCATTGTCCGGGAAATAATGATTCATAAAATAAATTAATAAATCCCTGGCCTCTGCATTATAATGAGGGTACATGGTTACTTTACCAAATAGATATTTGACATCCGGATTGATCATTACAACCGCTCCCAAACCATCCCACAAATTATCCAAAGAAAAAATACCCCTCCTATTGTCTACGCTGGGTTGGTATTTAGGCTGTACGAAAGACCGGCCCAATTCAATGGTGTAAGGAAGGTAATCCTTGATAAAAGCATCCGAAAAATTAAAAAGATGGGCTGTAGAAAGATTCACTGAACCTTCTTCAGTATACCCTGCATCAGAACATTTAATCAACCTATACCCTGCAATGATCTCTTTATCTACAGGATTCCATGCGATCAATTGGTCATAGCATTTTTCGCAAGTATCATTTTCATCTATATCCAAGGGCAATCCAGTACCACCTCCGGCAGCTCGAAATGATATCTCACGTAATCGCCCAATTTCTTTCAATACATTTGGTGCATTATGTTGGTTTACCAAATATATTTCATTTTCCCCATTATTTACATATCTTAAAAATCGATCGGGTGTCAATTCATTTTTTATGGCATCCCTTTCAATCGGGTTGATAATGTCTTGCATAAATCCTACTTGTTCTGGACAATATTGTATACTATTTTTTTAACCTCCTCTGCCCAATATTTATCCGTTTTAGAAGCATCAAAATACTTGTAAGAAATCGGTTTTCCTATATGGACAACAATTTTTTTGTTTTTCTGACCAAACATTTCGTCCGCCAAATAAAACATTTCAACATTGGCCTTTACTCCTAACTTTTTCCTAAGATTGGCCAAATTATAAAAAAAAGATGAATTTCTACCTTCTATATAGATGGGAACAACATCTTTTTTATACTTCTTCGCTTTGTTGATAAAGCTTTTTTTCCATTCCAAATCCTTGATGCCACCCTCCTGCTTTCTTGAAACCAATCCTGCGGGAAAGATAATGACACCATTATCGGAGGCATACGTTGATTCGATAATCTCAACACCTCTTTTACCATGCCCTCCATGTTTATTTACCGGAACGAATAATTTACCAAAATTAGGGATGTTCATCAAGACATCATTAACTAAAAACCTCAGGTCCCTTCTGAATTTACCAAGCACATGCATCAGTACAATACCATCCAGCCCTCCCAATGGATGGTTGGAAGCAAAGATAACATTTCCGGTTATTGGTATATTGGCTTCATTCTTTACTTCTATTTCCATACCGAATTCCTCTATCAAGGCATTAACAAAGGCCAATTCCTCTAGGTCGGCATGCTTTTCCATAATCTCATTGACTTCTGTCTCATGAGCAATTCTTTTGATATAGGAGAGCAAAAACCCGGGAATCCACTTCAACAAACCTGGATTTTTTTTCCCTATTACTTTCTCTATCTCAACGAATTTTTTATTTGTCACTTGAAAATATTTTTAATAAATGGTTCACCATTGCCCTTCACGGCCGGTATTCAACTGATGTACAGACCAGTAAACTTAATATTGGTGAAAGGTTTATTGAATCGGTGCTTTTTTGAATATAAGGTACAACAAAAATACAGAAATTAATTTATCAGTTTCAATTGATTGACCAATCTAACCCTCGATTTTTCTGTCTTGTACTTTTAATTACCATTAAATTATCCTTAATTATAGCTTTAACTTTTCAACTTTTCCAACATCCCAACTTAGCTAAAAAAAAGTCAATGAAAATCGCCATCACAGGAGCCACCTCAGGTATAGGAACAGAAAAAGTTAAAGCTCTAGCCCCGCTATGCGAACAAATGTTTCTACTGGTAAGAAACGAAAAAAAAGCAAGAGACCTGATTCATTCCCTGCCTTCCAATCAGGAAAAAATCAGCGTGATTTATTGTAATCTTTCTGACCTAAGCTCTGTGGCAAAAGCGGCGACTACTTTATCTCAAAAAACCACTCAATTGGATGTTCTTATCAACAATGCGGGTGGTATTTTTCCTGAAAAGTCGATCACTACAGATGGGCACGAACTCACTTTTTGTGTCAATCATCTGGGCCACTTTCTTTTGACATACCTTACGCTACCTCTTTTAACTTCCGGCAAAGGTGGAAAAATCATCAGTGTTAGCTCTGAGGCCCATAAAGCGGCCAATATAATTGAGGAAGATCTAGAACTAAAAAATGATTTTTCTTCCTTTAAGGCGTACGCCAATGTCAAGCTATACAACCTGCTCTTTACAAAATCTCTGGCGGAGAAATTCAGTGACAAAGGAATAGAGGCTTATGCTTTACACCCAGGAGTGGTCAACACCAATTTCGGTAACCAAAGCAAAGGGATATTTAAATTCATCCTTTTCTTGGCAAAACCTTTTATGATTAGTCCTAAAAAAGGAGCGCAAACAGGTATATATCTGGCTACAAACCAATTGGACCAAAGGAGCAATGGTGGGTATTTCAAAAAGAGAAAATTGGCTAAAGCCACAAAGGATGCCTCCTCTAAAAAGCTAAGAAATCTCCTATGGGAATACAGCATAAAGCAGATACAACCATTTTTGGGAAATAAATAAGCATAAAAAAGGTTTTCCTTATTTACAGGAAAAAGCAAGCCCCACTTTTGTAAACAGCTCCACCTCAGCAGAGCAATTATTCCGATGCCTCTATACGTATTGTTTTTGAGATTATTGACCCTGTCATAAAGTATCCTAAAACCTGCTCTTCTCCATCGATTGGCTGAATATTCGATTCAGGATTTTCCGGGGGAGGGCTAAAAAGTCCACCATCATTAAATAATAATGAAACGAATTGATTTAAATAATCATATGCATTTTCATTCAGTCGTATCAATTGCAATTTGACTTTATCGTTTTCTTCAAAAGAAAAGCCATTCAATTCAAAACCATTGTCCAGTACATTGGTCCCAAAGGTATCATCAAAAAGAAAATAATCACCTCTATCATTCAATAGTGTGTCATTTTTAGTGAGGAGCAAGCGGTAAAAATTACCTTCCTCAAAAGGAATTTTACCATAAACTGTCAAATAATACCCTTCGTCGGAGAAAAAGCTTTCCTCCTCATACACATAAGTAATACTGTCTAAAATGGGGGGCTCTTGGGTCAATCCTTCACTTGTATATTCATTTTCATCCATTATTACTTTCAGGGTATAGCTGTGTCCGGGAATTGCTGATTGTTCATTTAATGGGACATAGTACCCCAATTCATTTTCAAAGATAAAATCAACCAATGTTCCGGAAGCATTGTCTATGATGCTAACTGAAGCATAGTCCACTATTTCATTGGCCAAGGTGTCAAAATAATCTCTTGTATAAGAGATCTTGACAAAGTTCTCCGAAGCATCATTTGTCCAAACAGCCTCAATTACCGGTTTCTTTGATACATTACCTAAATCAAGTTGTACCTCCTCCTGACAAGATAAAAGAGAAATTAGGCCTATAATAATTCCAATTTTTTTCATTTTCTAAAAGGTGAAATTGTATGTTACTGAAGGCAATATTCCAAACAAATAGGTCATTACCACTCCGGGTCTCTGAGAGGTGACAGCCATTCCTTCACTAGGATCAAAATTAATATCGTTGTTTTCTATATCCCTAAACTCGTAGGAAAATGGATTTTTCCTGCCATATAGGTTGTATACACTAAAATTCCAACTTCCTTTCCACCATCGCCCTTTATCTTTATTCTTGAGCGTCAATGACAAGTCCATTCTATGATAATCCGGGAAACGGCTGTTGTTCCTATAAGCATCATACAGCGGTATTCTTTGATTATCGACAACATAGGAACCTACCGGAAAGGTAACTGCAACTCCTGTGGTATAAAGGAAAGTTCCAGACAAGGAGAGGCGGTCTGAAAGTTCATGGGTGAGCACCAAACTCACATCATGAGGCCTATCGAAACGAGGATTATAGGGAAGACCTTGATTGATCCCTTCTATTTGTCTGAAAACCCTTGACCAAGTATAACTCAACCACCCTGTGGTTTTACCAATATTTTTCCTTAATAAAAACTCCAGTCCATATGCCCAACCATCACCCGTCAATATCTCTGTCTCTACATTGTCTTTAAACAACACATTGGCATCTTGTTTAAGATCAATAATATTTCTGAAATCACGATAATAACCTTCTAAAGACAGCTCCCACTGGTTGTCATTTAGGTTTTTAAAAACACCTACCGAAACCTGATCGCTCCTTATGGGTTCAATATATTTACCCGCAGGAATCCATCGGTCTATCGGAAGCCCTGCAGAAGAATTAGAGGCTACCTGAATGTATTGTAAATTACGGTTAAAACTTCCTTTTAGCGCCAAATCATCAGAAATAAGATACCTTAAAGCTAACCTTGGCTCAAGGCCTTCATAAAATTTCATCCTTTCTCCAAAACTGTAACTCAATGTATCGGATACCACACCATCTACGGTTGGATCATCTTTTTCATAAAGGTAATTTACACCATCGCCGATTTGTTGGTAAGCAGACCACCTAAGGCCTGCCTCTACACTCAGTTTATCTGTCAGTTCAGCATTGCCGGCGATAAAAAAACTGTTTTGGAACCCAACTCTCGTACTTGATTCAAAAGGCACTAAGTTTTCTGAATCGGTAAATTCCAGATCTACAGGAGCAAAATAATAAAGCTGGCTGTGTAGCCCGAACTTAAGATCAATATTTTCATTGGGGACATAGTTAAAAGTAGCTTTTCCTCCACTTTCTGAAAAATAGTTAGACCAGTCAAACCCATTGTCTTCATCACTGACCGTAATTTTGTATTTATAAAAACTATAATAAGCAGTTACATCCAAAAACATCCGGTCATTGATTTGTCTATCCCACTTGAAAGAATTAACCCAATTGTTCCATCCCAAGCCAAACTGTTCTGATAAACCAAGGAAATCGCTACCGTAGTAAGTTGAGAAAGTGAATTTATTCTTTTCACCGTTGCGCCACATTAATTTGCCACTTAAATCATAGAAGTACAATTGATTTTCTCTTATTGACTCGTTAGATGAAAATCCCAAAAATACGTCTGCATAGGTTCTTCTGGCTGACACGAGAAATGAGGCATCCTCAGAAAACAAAGGGCCATCCAAAGTTATCCTTGAACTGATACTTCCTATTCCTCCTTCACCTCTTAATTTTTGAGTATTACCTTCTTTCAAGGAGATATCTACTAGAGAAGAAGCCCTTCCACCAAAATTGGCTGGAATATTCCCTTTATACAATGTTACATCACTGATAGCATCCGGGTTAAAAACAGAGAAGAAACCAAAAAAATGAGAAGGATTGTAAATTGGTGCGCCATCAATTTGAATTAAATTTTGATCGGAAGAACCTCCTCTGACAAATAAACCGGTAGTTCCTTCTCCCGCGGTATTTACTCCCGGCAGAAGCTGAATACTTCTTAACAAATCCACTTCTCCAAAAAGCGCTGGAATTCTTTTTAATTCAGCACCGGAAATTTCATTTTTTCCAATGGCAGTACTTTTCACGTTGTAGTCTTGTTTGCGCTCAGAAACCACTACTTCAGACAAGTTCATCTCTTCTGGGCTGAGGAAAAATTTCATGGATTTTAACTCAACTTTCTCATTAACAGGCCTGCTTACTGATTCATAACCTAAAAATCTAATGTTCAACACATTGGGAAGCGAATCAATTTCTAGAGAAAAGAAACCATTTTCATCTGTAATCGTTCCCCTAGTAGGCTGGCTAGTCCAGAATACAGTTGCGCCAAGCAAAGGCTCTCCTGAACCATTGTCAAAAACCTGTCCATTTAAATTGCCTTGGCTTTGGCTCATAGATTCATAGGCAGTGAATAAATTTACAGTAATAAAAATAACGAATATTTGCCTTAATGGTAGCGCGTAGAAAAGGTTCATTATATACTGTGAGATTAAAAGAGAATAGTCTAGAAATTGAAAACCTGATGGAAATGTAGTATTGATATTTAACGCATAATAAACTAATAAAATAAACCATGTCTTCACTGTTGTTTAAGCAGGTTACATTTGATTCCAAACAACTTGATTTTGCTTAATTATTCAGCCAATCCCAAAGGTAAGGGGAATACTATTGCAATTAAGATGGGTTTAAGAATCATTGAATTAACGGTATCTCCACAAAATTGTTAAGTTTGTGATCGATTAATTAATGTAATACATGAAATTTTAATTAGTTTATAACAATTCAACCTTAAAACCAGCAAGTAAGGCCTATTGTTTCTACCCGAGCAAAAAAGCCAATGGCATGAAAATTTTGCCAAAAATCAATAATTCATCTTCATTCATTCCGTTTTAAGTTATAATGATTAATTTCAACTTATGATTTGGGCATATCCTGACAATAGTTTAATGATAACACTGATAGCAATATTCGTTTTGCTATACGGTTTATATCTATACCGATTTTGGAAAATCAATCAAAAAATCACTGTTAAGAAGCGGCGGTTGATATGGAAAATGATTTTACGCAGCTTGTATTTTTCCTTATTTCTTATCGCTTTGGCAGGACCTTCCATAGGTAGTGCAATGAAAGAGATTAAACAGGAAGGCAAAGATATTTTCCTCGCCATCGATCTTTCCAGATCTATGAATGCGGAAGACATTAATCCCAGCAGGCTTCAAAGGGTTAAATTTGAATTAAAAAACTTGGTGAAAAACTTCAGCTCCGACAGGTTAGGAATTATTATTTTCTCCTCGGAAGCTTTTATTCAATGTCCCTTAACCTTTGATCAAAATGTGATACAACTGCACTTAGATGGCTTGAATAGCGGATTGGTTCCAAATTCAGGGACTGATATAGCTGCTCCGTTAAAACTCGCTTTTAGTAAGTTTCAGTCGGATGAGAGTCAAGAGCCTAAATCGAAAGCGATTATATTAATAAGTGATGGTGAAGATTTTGGAGAGGGCTTGGAACAGACACTAAATGATCTAAATGCGGACGGCATCAAAGTTTTCAGCATGGGAATAGGCACAGCCAATGGCAGTACAATCCCTCGAGGCAGCGGTGTGGTAATAGACCAATCAACGAATAGACCTGCCATTTCGAAACTAACTTCAGACAATTTAAAAAAGATCGCAACCGATACCGGAGGGGGTTACTTTGAATTAAGCAGTGATCAAAATGACATCCCTCAGTTGATCGATGCAATCTCTAAATTGGAAGGCACCGTTATGGCCAGTAGAACTGTTGAGGCCTCCTCAAACAAGTATTTCTACTTCCTTTTGGCAGCATTATTTCTAGCCATTATAGATGCTATACTACCGGTCAGAACCTTATCATTATAATTTAACAGAAAAAAATCAATACAATGGTTTCCAGATATATACTATGGATTTTACTTTTACTGCCGAGTGACTGGAAAAACATAGCGATTACCAATGAGGCGATCACCACGGCGGCAACTTCGTTTAAAGAGGCAGACTATGAAAATTCAGTGAGACAGCACCTTGCTTTAATTGATGAGCATGGGATGAAGCAACCGGAAATTAAATTCAACCTGGCTTTAAGTTACCAAAACAATGGACAGGAAGAAGATGCAAAGAAAACGTATGAGGAGTTGTCCAATAATACTATTGGTAAAATCTCATCTTTTGCTTCTAATCAGCAAGGGGTAATGCTTGGAAATGAAAAAAAATACAAGGAGGCCTTGGCACTCTTCAAAAAAGCTTTACTAAACGACCCCGGAAATGAAAAAGCACGTTATAATTATGAGCTGTTGAGTAGATGGTTGGACGGAAATGAAGAGAACCAGGAAAACGAAGAAAATCAAGAGCAGGAAGACAAACCCGAACCATCCAATTATGCAAAAAGGATGAAGGCACAGGCTGATGAGCTGGTAGATCGATTTGAGTTTGAAGAGGCTATGAAAACGATGGAAAGTGCCTTGGAGATTGACGAAACAGTAGCTTCCTACCAAAAGTTTATGGATCACTTAAAGGATATCAATGAAATCAATCAATAAATATCAACTAATCGCCCTTTTTGTAATCGCATTGATTCCTTTCATCGGAAAGGCTCAATCTCAAGATGATTACTTTAATAAAGCAGCGAAACAATATGTAAATGATGACATCCAAGGTACCAGTCAATTACTGGCTGAGGGACTTGAAAAATACCCGGAGGATGCCAAGCTAAATGCGCTTTGGGAAAAGCTCAAAAATGATCAAGAGGATCAGGAGAAACAAGATCAAGAAAATCAAGACGAGCAAAACCAAGAGCAACAGGAACAGCAAGAACAAGATCAGCAAGAGCAACAAGACCAAGAAAGTCAGGATCAGGAAAGTGGAGAAGGCGAAGAACAAACCGAGGAAGATGGTGCTGATGAGTCGGATGAGATGGAAGAACAGCGCGGAGAACAAACGGAAGAAAATGAAAATTCTGACGAGCAAAGTGATATGGAAAGTGACCTAAGTGAGCGAGAAAAAGCCATGGAAGAACTAAAGCAAAGACTGGAGCAAATGAATATTACCCCTGAGCAAGCAGCTCAGATTCTGGACGCCATGAACAGCAATGAACTCCGGTATATACAACAAAACAAAAAGAAACCTACTCAACAACCTAAAAGAGGCCTTCCTGATTATTAAAACCACTTAACCAAAATGAAAGAGGTATATATCGTTGCAGCTACTAGAACTCCCATCGGTGGATTTGGAGGGAAGCTATCTTCACTTTCAGCTAGTGAGTTGGGCGGTATTGCGATCAAATCAGTCTTGGAGAAGAGTGGTTTACAAAATTTCGAAGCGATAGATGAGGTATTGATGGGAAATGTGCTTTCTGCAAACCTAGGGCAAGCTCCGGCAAGACAAGCAGCAATAAAAGCCGGACTACCTACTTCAATCCCATGCACCACTATCAATAAAGTTTGTGCTTCAGGCATGAAGGCGATAATGCTGGGTGCTCAGGCCATTATGTGCGGACAAGCAAAGATAGTAGTTGCCGGAGGAATGGAGAGCATGAGCAATGTCCCTTATTACCTACCCAAGGCTCGTTTTGGATATAAATATGGAGATGGCAGCTTGGTGGACGGCCTGCAGAAAGACGGTTTACAGGAAGTTTATCACAACTTTCCAATGGGGAATTGTGCTGAAAACACTGCCAAAAAAATGGAATTAAGCCGTGAAGCTCAGGATGATTATGCTATTAAAAGCTATCAATTGGCAGCCCGGGCTTGGGAAAAAGGCTTGTTCAAAAATGAGGTAAGCCCCATTACATTAGCAAGTAAGGGGAATAGCATTAATACCATAACTGAGGACGAAGATTTTAGTAAGGTGAATTATGAGAAGATCCCTCAATTAAAACCGGTTTTTTCGCCTGAGGGAACAGTTACCGCTGCCAATGCCTCAAATATAAGCGATGGTGCTGCTGCCGTATTACTAGTCGAAAAGAAAACAGCCTTAGCCTTAAACCTACCTATTGTTGGTAAAATCCTAGCTTTTGCCGATGCAGCAAGAGAGCCCTTGTGGTTTACCACAGCTCCTTCTTTGGCCATCCCTAAAGCTTTGAAAATCGCTGGACTCCAATTAAAAGACATTGACTTTTTTGAAATCAACGAAGCTTTTTCTGCTGTCGCATTGGCCAACCGGCAATTGCTCCAAATCCCTGAAAACAAACTGAATGTTTATGGAGGAGCTGTGGCACTGGGGCACCCATTGGGCTGTTCAGGAAGCCGAATCATCACTACTTTATTGTCTATTTTGCACCAAGAGGACGGTAATATAGGTGTAGCAGGGATTTGCAACGGCGGCGGGGGGGCTTCTGCAATGGTGATAGAAAAAACAAGGGCAATAAATATTCGGTAGACACACAAAAGAAAATTGGAGATAAATGAAACTACTTACTTTTTACTTCCTGCTCCAAATTACTTGTTTCGCCGGTAAATCGTACGCCCAAATTCACAATACCTATTATGATGCCGGACAAACCATCCTTAAGGAAAAGTTTGAAACTATAGAAGGGGTGCCCAATGGTCCCTATATGCTGTATGACCCGCAAGGCCATCTAATCCAAGTAGGACAGTATGAAAATGGTAATCTCTCAGGAATATTTTATGATTTACATCCAATCAGTCAAGATACGCTAAAAACCACCCCCTATAAAAACAACCAACCACACGGCAATGCAAAATCTTACTATCCAAATGGCATGGTATCTCAGATGGCTTCTTACCATGAGGGGCGAATTGAGGGGGAGATTATTGGTTATTTTCCATCAGGAAAACTAAAAAGCAAGACCTTATTTGAAAAAGGAAAACCACATGGACCTCATATTACTTATTTTGAAAATGGGGCCATTCATGAGAAGCAATCCTTTAGGAATGGGGTGTTAGATGGAATTCAATCCGAATTCGATTCTACAAGTCAATTAACCCATGAAAAAAATTACCGAAATGGAAGTTTACATGGACCCTTTATCACCTATTTCACCAATGGCATCAAGTCCACAGAAATAAATTATCAAAACGGTATCAAGCATGGGGATTTTGTCAACTACCATGCAAGCGGTCAAATTGCTATTGAAGGCAATTACAAGCGTGGCTTTAGGCATGGGAAATTCATCTGGAAGGACGAGTCCGGCAACATCACCAAAGAAAAAAATTATAAGGAAGGCATGGAAGATAACAGGTAAACCTTTTGCTTCAAATTTACTGAGTTAATTTAGGCAGTCATTTAGAATTTATTACAGAGATTTTCAGGAACATTGAAAATTTAGAACAAGCATCAGATTATTTTCTATTTTTGTGTTTAAAATCAAAGGCACAATGAACCAAGGTATAAAAAATACACAATTCGAATTCCCGGGACAGCTAGGCTTTTATAAAGGCAAAGTAAGGGATGTCTATATATTTGATCAAGTAATCGCGGTGGTTGCTACTGATAGGATATCCGCCTTTGATGTAGTTTTACCCAAGCCTATACCCTATAAAGGGCAAGTTCTTAACCAAATTGCCTCTTATTTTCTAGCATCTACGGCAAAAATTGTTCCCAACTGGGTCACTTCTACCCCTGACCCCAATGTCACCATAGGTAAAAAATGTGTTCCATTTAAAGTTGAAATGGTGATTAGGGGATACTTGGCAGGTCATGCATGGAGAGAGTATAGAGTAGGAAAACGCAGTATTTGCGGTGTAGCCCTTCCTGACGGGTTAAAAGAAAACGATCAACTGCCCACCCCTATCATTACCCCAACTACCAAAGCTGATCAAGGTCATGACGAGGATATTTCAAGAGAAAACATCCTGCGTGAAGGCATCGTTAGTGAAAAAGATTATTTGCAATTGGAACAGTATACAAGAGACTTGTTTCAGTCGGGAAGTGATATGGCCCGAAGCAAAGGCTTGATCCTAGTGGACACCAAATATGAATTTGGTAAATTTGGAGATCAAATTCTCCTTATAGATGAAATACATACACCTGACTCTTCAAGGTACTTTTATCTGGAAGGCTATGAAAAACGTCAGCAAGAAGGGTTGGAACAAAAACAATTGTCAAAGGAATTTGTAAGGCAATGGCTGATTGAAAATGGCTTTCAGGGCAAGGAAGGTCAGGAAATTCCTGAAATGACCCCTGATCTAATTGAGTCCATTTCCAATAGGTACATTGAATTATATGAACATATCACCGGCAAGAAATTTCAGCCGGGGACAAGTAATGACACCTCAAAAAGAATAAAAGAAGCTATATTGGCAAATATTTAATTGAATGGATCCCTTTGGCCCCATCAGTTTTTGAATTAATTTTAAATCCGTATCTAAAAAAAACACATGAATGGAACATTTTTCTTTCACTCATGTTCAAAATAGGTAAATACATAAAGAATAATGAAATACGCTGTAGATAAAAAAGAACAATTTGTTGTTTTCACCTTATTGGAAGAAAAGCTTGACAGCACACTTTCTCCACAATTAAAATCTGAATTGCTTACCGTTCATGCTGAAGGGTACAAAAACTTAATTTTGGATATGGAAAGTGTGAAATATGCAGACTCTAGTGGGTTAAGTGCATTATTGGTTGGAAATAGAGCTTTCAATGAAGTAGGTGGAGTTTTTGTATTGTCCTCCCTCCAAGAGCATGTAATTAAATTATTGAAAATTTCTATGCTTGATAAAGTTTTTAAAGTAGTGGATGACAATGAAGCAGCTGCAGAAGCTATTTTCATTCATGAAATAGAAAGTGGTAGCGAGAAAGACGAAGAAGAAGAATAACCCTATACGCTTTTGGATTTTAATATCACCATTCTAGGTTCCAATTCAGCCATTCCTGCACATGGACGCAACCAAACATCTCAATTGATTTCCTGGGATGGTGAATCATTTTTGATTGATTGTGGAGAATCAACACAGCTACAACTCAGAAGGTTTAAAATTAAATACTCCAAAATCAACCATATCTTTATATCCCATCTTCATGGCGACCATTATTTGGGATTGATGGGATTGATCAACACTTATAGCCTCAACAACAGAAAGGTCCCTTTACACTTATATGGTCCTAAAGGACTTGATGAAATTATCACCATTCAGCTAAAGTACTCCGCCAGCACGCTAAACTTTCCATTAATTTTCCACCCTACTGTTCCACAGGGGAAAATAAAATTAGTGGAAATCAGAGACCTGACAATTTACTCTTATCCTTTGGAGCATAGAATACCTTGCACAGGATTTAGTTTTGAAGAAAAGAAAGAAAGAGTACACCTGAATAAAGAGATGATGGCCAATTATAAGCCTGAGGTAACAGCCATACACACCCTGCAAACCGGAAAAGATGTTCTTGACAAAGCAGGCAATGTACTGTATAAAGCTGATGATTTCTGTGAGGTATCTCCACCAAGAAAGTACAGTTATTGTTCCGATACTGCTTTTAATTTAGACTTAGTTCCTCACATCAAAGGATCAGATTTACTCTATCATGAGTCTACTTTTATGGAGGATGAGAAAAAACGAGCAAAAATCACCAAGCATAGTACAGCCAAAGAAGCCGCTTTTATTGCCAAGGAAGCAAAGGTAAAGCAATTGCTATTGGGTCATTATTCGAGCAGGTATTCCAAATTAGATCCGCTACTAAAAGAAGCCAAAGAAATATTTGAGAGAAGTTCTTTAAGTGAAGAAGGTAATTCTTATTCTATCAAATAAATATGAACATCAACGAGAAAGTTTATCAATCCAAAAAAACGAATTTATTTATAATTCTAGGAGGGGTCTTTCTCACCAATGCCATTTTAGCAGAAATTATTGGGGTTAAAATTTTTTCAGGGGAGCAAACTTTAGGCTTAACTCCCGCCAATTGGACCTTTTTTGATGCATACATATTGGATTTTAACCTGACCGCGGGAGCGGTAATTTGGCCGGTGGTTTTTATCACCACTGATATTATCAATGAATACTTCGGAAAAAAAGGAGTTCGTAAAATCAGCTTTATCACTGCTGCACTTATAGCCTATGTTTTTATAGTTATCTCCCTTGTCACCAAACTTCCTCCGGCAACTTTCTGGCTAGAGGTAAATCAAGTGGACAATCAAGGAAATCCTTTTAATATTGACTACGCCTTTAACACCATTTTTAGGCAAGGCTTAGGGATTATCATAGGTTCACTTGTTGCCTTTTTAATTGGCCAGTTACTGGATGTCTATATTTTTCAGAAATTAAGACGCATAACCGGTGCAAAAATGATTTGGCTTAGGGCTACCGGCTCTACCTTAGTTTCGCAGTTTATTGACTCTTTTGTAGTGCTTGGTATCGCATTTTATGTGTTCGGAAATTGGTCTCTACAACAGATCATAGCCGTAGGAATAATCAATTACGTTTATAAATTTACTGTGGCCGTAGTGCTTACTCCTGTGCTGTATGCAGGACATGGATTAATCGATCGATACTTAGGTAAAGAAATTGCAGAAAGATTAACCGCTGAAGCTTCAGGAGATCAATCATTTACCTAAGGTTAAAAAGGTTTTATCTCGACTTGCGGTAATCATTCCCTTAAGCTATTTCGGGCCTTGGTGAATAATTAATTGCTAATATCAGGTGAGTGGCACCTGCATATAGGTTTTACATTAAAATTCTATTGATAGCTCTTTTCGCTTAAACTTGCTCTTTGTTTTGCTGAAGGGCCAGCCTTTCTGCCAAAGCACTGCCTAGAATAAGTTGTAAGGTATGGTACAACATCAACGGCAGCAACACCACCCCAAAAATGGTGGGATCAGGAAATAAAATCTTACCCATGACTGCTCCTTGCACCAAAGATTTTTTAGACCCGCAAAATAAGACAGTAATCTTATCAGCCCTATTGAATGAAAGCGACCGCCCCAACAGATACATTCCCAAAGCCATAAAAACAAACAAGAGCAACATCCAAAGTCCTAAGCCTAAAATATTTTGGCCTTCAAACATATTGCCCCCAAATGAATGAGAAAAAGCAGAAAACACAATCAATAGGATTACCAGTTGATCAAAGTTTTTAAGTATTTTACTGTAGGTCTGCACCCAAGAAAAAAGCCATTTATGAAGCAAAAAACCTATCACCACAGGAATAAAAATTTGCTGTACCAGTGCCCAAACAGTATTGAAAATTTCAAAATCGGCATTTTCGGCACTAAGGAAAACCCCCATCCATAAGGGAGTAATTAATATGCCTACAATACTGGATATACTGGCATTAAATATTGCAGCTGGAAGATTCCCTCCTGCAATCGACACCATTACAACGGAGGAGGAAACAGTGGAAGGTAAAGCCGCCAAATAAAAGGCTCCTAGCCAAAACAAATTACCCTCAATGCCAAAAAGGCCATAAAACAATAATATCAATAAAGGGAAAACCAGAAAAGTTGTTCCTTGAATTAGCAGATGTAACTTCCAATTAGACAAACCCGATCTTAAGGTAGAAGGACTAATTTTCACACCATAAAAGAAGAAAATAAGAGATACCCCATAATAGGTTAACTTATCTATGCTTAGATCTCCCCTAGCTATTCCCCAGTCGGGAAATAGGTAAGCCAATAAAATGGTGCCCAGCAATAAAAAGAAAAAATTATTAATCCCGGCTTTAGCCAGTTGGGTTTTAAGTGAAGCCATGCCTATAGTATAATGCAAATTTAAGTCTCCACAAATTACACAAAATGTAACAAGTATAAACCCACCCTTAAAATACTATAACAGTTTTACCTATAGTTTTTCCTGATTCTTGAAGCTTGTGCGCCTTTTTAAAATTATCCACACTAAAACCATTGAAAATAGTATTTAGTGTGGTTTTTAACACTCCCCGATCAATTAAATCGGCCAATTCATTAAGGATTCGCTGTTGCTTTAAAATATCTGAAGTGATAAACAGGGAACGAGTAAACATATATTCCCAAGAGAAGGTCACACTTTTTTCTTTCAGCAACATCAAATTTAGTGGTTTTTCACTGCCTGTAATGGTAACAATATGCCCTTGCGGTTTGACGATATCTACAAGCGTTTCCCAATATCCATTGATATCCACACAGTCGAGTACATAATCTACTTCCTTGAAGTCAATTTGCTCTAAACTGGTTTTTAGCTCATGGTGATTTACCACATGGTCAGCTCCCATGGACTTGCACCAACGTTCAGTTTCATCACGAGAAGCTGTGGCGATCACTGTAAGCCCTGCTACTTGTTTTGCAATTTGTATGGCAATTGAGCCTACACCTCCGGCACCGGCAAGGATTAGTATGGACTTTCCTTTGTCTGTCTTAGGATCCACCTTCATACGGTCAAATATAGACTCCCAGGCAGTAAGCCCGGTCAATGGTAAAGCCACCGCCTCAGCTGCTGACAAGGTCTTAGGCTTTTTCCCTACAATTCGCTCATCCATTAATTGATACCTTGCATTACTCCCACTCCTGCTGATATCACCCGCGTAATATACCTCATCCCCAACTTCAAAATGGCTTACCTTATCACCTACCTCCACAACGGTTCCCAGTCCATCATAACCTATGATCTTTGGACTGTCTAGAATTATACTTTTTGCCGCATTTTGTCTGACTTTAAAGTCTACCGGATTCACAGCTACTGCCGCAACTTCTACTAGTATATCAAATCCCGACGGACTGGGTTTGTCAGTGTCAAACGCAATAAAACTTTCTTCTTCAGTAACTGGGAGCGATCTTCTAAATCCTATGGCCTTCATCTTCTTTCCTCTTTTTATATTTAACCGTTCACTATTCTTATTTGGATAATCAGCTATCCATAAAGCTAATCATTCCAATGCGCGTCGATTACCTTTTGGATATGGGGGTAATCTTTATCAGTCTCGTTTAATTCCTTCCTTAATTTTTTCAACTCTTTTTTCAATTCAGCTATGGTGTCGGAGTAAGCAGGATCACCATAAAGATTATTCATTTCTTTAGGGTCTTTTTCTAAATCATAAAACTCCCAGGCTACCGGGGTATGGGTAGTAAAATCATTCCCCCAGCTAGCTTTATTCCAATCCGCATTGGGATCTTCTGTATCTACCCAATATTTCCCATAATAAAAAATCAATTTATAGCGTTTGGTCCTCACCCCAAAATGTGCAGGGTTTCCGTGCCGATGAGCCAAATGCATCCAATACCTGTAATAAGTTGATTTTTGCCAATCTTCAGGTTCTTCATTGGTTTCCAGTATTTCCCTGAAACTATTCCCTTGCATATATTCAGGCTTTTCA
Organism: Cyclobacterium sp. 1_MG-2023; assembly: GCF_030546805.1. GTDB lineage: Bacteria > Bacteroidota > Bacteroidia > Cytophagales > Cyclobacteriaceae > Cyclobacterium. The sequence continues at coordinate 85,183 of NZ_JAUOPC010000007.1, forward strand.
CCTCCTGCCATTGCTATTAGCGTTGGAGCAAAATCCGTATTGTTAATTATTGCATCTGTCCTGGTATTTGCTTGAATTTTGTCAGGGTAACTAATGAAAAATGGCATTCTTAAGGATTCTTCATACATCCAGCGCTTGTCTATATAATCATGCTCCCCAAGCATAAAACCTTGATCACTGGTGTAAACAATAATCGTATTTTCTATCAATCCATTTTCTTTTAAATAGGCTAAAAAGCGCTTCATATTGTCATCTATTCCCTTGACACAGCGAAGGTATTTCTTCAAATAGCTTTGGTAAACACTTGAAGCATAAGCCTTCTCGTCCTCATCCATTTCCCATTTTACCAATTCACCGGGTAAAATATCCGCTGCATTTCTATAGTTTTTATGATTAGGCCCCTGCCAAATATTCATGGCCTGATTTCTTATCAAATTCCTATGTGAAACAGAAGAGCCTATGTATCTGGTCAAACGATCTCCTTCACCCCTTGTCGCCACCGAACCATTGTTTGCATTGTCATATAAACTTTCCGGTTCAGGAATAAAAACCTCTTCCAAATAATCCTCATACCTTGGAGCATTTTCAAAATCATCATGAGGCGCTTTAAAATGGTACATGAGGAAGAATGGCTTATCCTCTTCTTTCTCTTTTTCAAACCAATCTATTACTTGGTCAGTGATAACATCGGAAGAATGTCCTTCATATTGAACTTCATTTGAAGGCCAAGGCTTCTCCCCTTGCACCCTAAAAGTTGGATCAAAATAAGTCCCTTGCTGTTCAAGAACTTTATAATAGTCAAATGATGCCGGTTCTTCTTTGAGGTGCCACTTCCCTATAATGGCTGTTTGATAGCCAAGTTTTTTTAACTCCAAAGGCAAATATTGTTTTTCAGGAGCTAGACTACCCTCTAGGTCAATCACACCATTTGTTTGGGCACGTTGACCTGTTAAGACGGCAGCCCTACTGGGTACACAAATAGAATTATTGACAAAACAATTCACAAATATCATACCCGATTTGGCCAAGCTATCCAAAGTAGGGGTGGGGTTTAAGCCTGCCAGTCTACTACCATACACACCGAATGCCTGACTGGTATGATCATCAGCCATAATGTATATAATATTGGGCCTGGGCCTCTCTGGAGATTGGCTATCGTTCTTGTTTTCTGTTCCGCATGAAAACAATAACATTACCAACCATAATGAATTAAAAGAGGCGAATTGCTTAAAAGTAGAAGTGTCTGAAATATTAAATGTCATAATCCGCTGCATTTAAAACCAATGCATCATTTAATTGAATTTGTTTTTGCTGAAGTGCTGCAAATAGCGTTTTAATTCTATCTTGATATTCTGGTTGATCTGCTAAATCATTCATTTCAAAAGGGTCTTTTTCCATATCAAATAAAAGTAATTTTTTTGCCTTCGGATAGACAGTAAGCTTATAACCATCTTTTTTTATCATCCGTTGATTTTTCAAATAAGCCCCATAAATGTCTTCATAAATCCGCTCCTCATTCCCATGAATAAGACCCAAAAGACTATTAAACTCTACATAATCCGGTTTTTCTACCCCCGCAATATCTAATATCGTGGCCATAGCATCTTGAATATAGATGTCTTGTTCTAACCTTTGTCCTTTTGGTAGGTTGGGTCCAGAAATGATAAAGGGTGCAGCCATGCTATGGTCAAACATGGTTTGTTTCCCCATTAAGCCATGGCTCCCCATAGCTAGACCATGATCAGCTGTGAAAATTATATAGGTATTTTCTCGAAGGCCTTTCCTTTCCAGTTCATTAAATATTTCTCCTATCTGATGATCCATATGTGAAATAATGGCATAATATTCTTGAAGATGCTTTTTAACGGAATAAGGCGTGCGGGGATAAGGTGCCAATGCTTCATCCCTTAATGCAGGTCCATTTCCTATCTCATCTTTATAGGGATATTCAGGCATGAAGTTTTTAGGAATTTTTATATCATCCACAGAATAAAGGTCTAAAAAGCTTCCTGGGGATTGTCTTGGATCATGGACAGCATTAAAAGCCAAATACATAAAAAATGGATTATTCGAATTAGAGGCACTGTCTAAAAACGCATAGGCATCATTCCTTACCACTTCGCTCCAGTGAGTCCCTCCTTCCCAGAAACCACCAAAAGCCGGATCCGAAGGCGACCAATTGTCCTCATTTTCACTGAGTGGCCTATTGTAGCCTATCGGCATGATGGTTTGTGGATCAACTCCAATTTTACTAATGGAATCAAACTTCGCACCCATATTATTTCCTGACCAGGCATCCCTAGGCATTCCCGGTCGAATGTTAACAGCATGATTAAATATATCTGTTGCAGGAACATCAACATGCCATTTACCTGTCATATAGGTTTCATAACCGGAGTTCTCAAGCAACTTGGGCAAAGTAAAATCTGTTTTATCTCCTTTCTTCCACTCCTCTTTAATATTAAATGCATTCCATACGCTCCTTCCGGAAATCATCATGCTCCTAGATGCTGTACATACTGCACCGGACCAACTACCCATATTATAGGCTTTTCTAAATGATGTGCCCTCGGTCATTAACTTATCGAGGTTTGGTGTATATATTTCATTTTGTTCCAACTGATCTAAGACCTCAAAAGTCATGTCATCAGCAAAAACAAATAATATGTTTGGTTTTTTTTCTTGGCTTTCCTGTTGGACCTCGTTTGTTCCACAGCTGAGGAGAAATATGCTCAGTAAAAAAAGGCAGGGTTTAATTTTTTTCATCAATTATTAGATTTAGTAAATGCCTATTAATAGGCAAAGAGGAAATAATTTAATGGTTAATTGCTATATTCTTGATTATAATCACTCAGTATTTGTTCTTCCAATTCATTAATAAACACTGATTGATACAATGGTACTTATTAGTGCTATCAATTTGAAAGTAAAGCTTTTCTCAAAAGGTAAAAGACCTAGATTTGGAGGCCTCTTTTGTTGGGAAATCATTTGGAATAGGAATGGTAACTTTCCCCGTAGCAGCCCATTCCACGCCCCTTGTAAATGAGGTAATAAACCCTACACCTTCTAGAGACCCTTGGTCATGACCAAGCGTGGTATGGAACACTTTTCCTTTTCCATAATCTATCACCATAAAGACCGGTTCATATCGACCATCTCTATTTTTATTGGTGAGGTCTTCACCTGTTGCTAAAATTGTCATGTTCTTGGCAGGGCCTCTCAGCCTGGCATAACACTCGTCTTTAGCTGAAATCCAACTTTTAGGCATACCTGCTGTAATTGGATGACTTTCATCTGTCAAATGTATGGTGAAATTATTTTTGGCTCCGTGTGCTCCGGCAGTGCCCGAACTATTGTCCCTGACCAATTTCCCTTCGGAATCATAATATACATATGGCCCATCCTTCTCATTTCGACCTCCCCAGCCTCCTATGCCTATCATTTCATTGTATGCCTCCCATTCCGGAAATGAATTGTCTGCAGCATGCACACTAACAAAACCTCCACCTGAATGGACAAACTGCTCAAATTTCTTCATGGTTTTAGCAGGCCATGGAGCTGCATTCCAACCAAAATTGGAAACCACCACATCATAAGACATAAAGTCTGGGCTAAATTCAGGATCTGCTTTTGGCTCCTTTAAATCTTCCGTTTTACCAGCCTCGGCTTTAGTTAAATAAGAACTGTTTTCAGCACCATTCCAGGTAAATTTGGTTCGCTCAATGGTCACTTCGAAAAGACCGGTTTCCTCCAACTGACTTTTCATCATCAAACTTGTCTTAGGCCAAGCTGAATGATTGTTTTGCCCATCCACGATTAACACCTTGATCTTATCGTTTTCAGGGTTGGCATAGGAAAATTGAACCAATAGGCTCAATACTATTAAAAACATAGATTTTAAATACATAATTATGACTTATTTTTTAGATACAAAGCTGTCATTGTCCGTCCAAAACAACTTAAATTGACACAATGATAAAACGTTTATTCAGTAAAATGGAACATACCCTAATCTAATCCCTACATCCTCATCCGAATTATCATTTTTTATTGCGTAGGACTCCAATGTACTAATCTAAAAAAATAAATTATAAATAACCTCCACTTTGGAAAAAAGGCTTGGCATTACCCATAATGAAAAAGGCTATGTTCAATTTCCTTATTTAATAATTAATGAAAAAATTATTAATCAAATACTCGAAAATAAGTACGCCCGGTCATGCCAATTATTCTTGTAAGGGTATCTTGAGTAACAAATTGGAACTTAAAAAGATAGCCTAATCGGTAATCATTGCTTCTTTCAATTTTTTCACTTCATCTTGTAATTTTCGAAGCTCTTGAATCTGCTCTTCCTGATAAATGATATAAAGGGTTAGCTCCTCTATTTTTTCTAATAATTTGGCGTTCATTTCACCTAAATTGACCCCATCCTTTATCACTTCTGCAGTTTTTGGTATTCCTGGCAAATGTCCATTTTCCTTAATGAACGATTTTAGTTCCCCTAAGCTCCTTAAGTGATAGCCCTCCTTAAAAACATAATCCGCCCATCCATCTAAGGAAATATTCACTTCTTCAGCCTGAACCTTTCCTTTAACTAAAACTCCGCCCATATTAAATTCCGCTTGCAAATTATTGCTAGAATAACCTCGAATGATCCAACTCAAATTTGCTCCTCCTTTACCGTATTGACGCATGTAAGCACCACTATTGTTTGAATTGATTTCGGTGTAACTCGACTCCCCTCCCAAAAATTTACCTGAACCATTTATGGTGAGATTATGGGAGATCTCTTTTGTCCCTACACCTACACCTTTATTTGAGATAGAAAAAATTGGAAGTGTCGACCCTCCAAAAAAGAAATCACTACCGCCCTGATCATACCAAATCTGATTATATGCCCTAGAACCACCACTCCACCTTCTATACCTTGTCTTAAGTCCAAAATCATTAACACCAATGGATACACCTCTTTTATCACTATCCTTTCCTTGTACAAACTGCACAAATTCGTCTCCCATTATATATAGATCTCCACGCAACACTGTTCGTCCAACCACTTCTAATTTATCTTCCGGATTGAGGGTGCCTATACCTATATTTCCTTTTGATTGAATTTTATTATCTGTGGATTGACCAATAACACTTTCACAGATCAATAAAAATGCAAAAACGATTGAATATCTCATCTTAAAATAAAATTAGAATGCTACAAAATATTTTATTATCAATAAAAGTATATTTAAAACAAACCATATTTAAACTATAAAATAACCCCATTAAAAAATTAATATATGATGAATATAAAAAATTAATTAAAAAAAAGCAAGCTTAAACCTCGAACAAACGGGAAGCCTTATGGGAAGCAAAATTATAACAGAGACCCTATAATCGATCAAACAACTCCAACAACTACTTTCCACTCCCTCAGCTCCCAGCTTTCCACAAGTCCATTTGTAACGTATGGATCCGCTTTTATAAAATCTCTAGCATCATTTTCTCCTTCAGATCGGAAAATCAAAACAGCTTTATCTGCAGGTCTTGAAAGTGCTCCCCCCATTAACAACACCCCTTTTTTATAAAACTCATCTGCTAGTGCCAAGTGATCTTCTCTAAACTCACCCCTGTTTTCCATATAGCCTTCAGATAACAAATAAGTTAACATATAGTATTTCATAGCTCTCTATTTTAATTATTTATTGAATACACATCATCAAAATATACTTTCTCAACGAAAAATTTTATCTAATATTTATCTTCACATTTGTTGATATAATATCAGAGCAGTAATCGTACCTAACTATACATGCTAAGGATTTTTGGTTATTTAGGCCCCTTAGTGTTTTTTCTGAAAACAAATCAGCTAGTCATCCACAAAATGAACATTCTAGACATGGACCCGAAACGAAATAAATCCTTAATTATCTATCTATCCCGATTTTTTTGTTAAATTAGAGTAAGCACAACCACATTTTCTACCATTTCATTACAATAACCAAACCCTTCAGGTAATGGAAGAGCAGAACCCCTCCACAAGCAATTCTTCTGATAAACCATTAAAAGATTTGATCCCTGATGGACAAGGGAACCATAAGCCTGGAAAGTTTCAGGCTTTTGCTGCTATTTTCAATGGATTAGGGATTGGCGCATTTTTAGGTTTGCTTTTGGGATTATCTGTCTCCCCAGTAGTGAGCGGCGTAATAGGAACCATTTCTTCTTTATTGGCTATTTTGGTGGGATTAAATGAAAAATTCTTGGATCCGATCAAAAGTCTGAGAATAGGTTCTTTTGGCTTATTTTCAGTTGTTGGAATTCTATTAGGGCTTTATATCCGAGCAAACAATCCATTTGCCCCTAGCTTAGCTGATAAAATGACTGCTTATACTGAAATTGGCTATACCGAGGAAGAGGCGAGGCAATTTGTAACAGGTTTCATCCAGGCAGACTCCACCATCGCCAAAAGAGAGGCCAATGTTCTCTACACCACTGAGTTTAAAATTGAAGCTTGTGATTTTTTGGTGTATGCCAATTCCGAAACCCCTCCGGAAGAAATCCACAATACTTTTCTCTCAGCCGGCGGAATATGGGAAGAATTGGCGATCAATTTTAAAAATGACCTAGCTGAACCGCTGAGTATCGAAACATTATTGATATTGAGAGACAGTTTCTGTGGAGATAACCTAAATGCTACTTCCAGCATAATAGTGGGCCAGGAAATCACACAACTCAATCAAAAAAGCAGTCTAAAAGAAATGATCCTTGCTTTTGAAAAATCCAAAGCCCCTTGGCCAGAGGTGATAAATGGATTAAAAAATCAATTTACACCAGATGAAGTGGAAATGATTCTTCATTCGCTGATTAAAATTTTCAACCATGAATAAGATAATTTGGTGCCTCGTCCTGTCATTGTTACTCTCCTATAAAATTTCTGCCAGACAATTTGATCCGGATAAAGTGAAAAATGCCTTGGTTAAAGTGATCGTCCCGGTAAAAAACAATACTTCCAATGCCTTAACAGGTTTTGTATGGAAAACACCGAATCAAGTGGTTACCTCCCTTCATGGCATGAGCCGAAACGGTGAAATAAGAATATTGTATCAAGGGCAAGCTTGGCGAAAGGCAAGGATAAAAAAAGTGCTTCAAAAAGCCGATTTGGTTCTTTTGGAATTGATTGAAGGACAAGCCCCTCCCCCTTCAACAGTGGTCCCCATTAGCCAATTTAATACTTCAAAGGTGAAATTTGGAACTGATGTGTTTGCGATTGGGTACAATGGGGGCGCGACTGGAAGTTCTTCTAGACAAATGAAAAAAGGATTTGTAAACCCTGAAACGCTCAGCCATCTGATACCTAAAAAGGACAAAGAAGCTTTGGCTAAAATCGGATTCCCGGCCCTTGACCTCAATATCCTTTACCTTGAGGGAAGCCTCTTACCCGGATTTTCTGGGGCACCGGTATTTGACCAGCAGAGCAAGCTCATTGGTATAGGAGATGGCGGACTTGAAAAAGGCGCCAGCAATGTAAGCTGGATTATTCCCGCAGGATATCTAACCGAACTGGAAAACTCATCAACTAATTCCCTTCCCAGTGGTTTTGAAAACTTAAGCCAACTTTTTTCCGCTGCAGCCATTATTGAGTCCCCAAGTACTAACCCAACATCATTTGATTCGAATAAAATGATTTTGTCCGGATCAAGTTCCGCAAGGACAAATATCGCCCCTATCAAAGCCATTGGTTTTGAATTTCACCCTACAAAGAACAGATCCCTAACCGATATGATTGAGTCCTCTGATGACCCTGAAAACCTACTCATGCTTTCAGATGAATTTGAGCTTGATATGAATATTCAATTGGATTACGACGCCATGCGTTTTGATATTTATGAAGACATCAATACCGGAGTAGTCATTGCTGTACCCGAAGGGATCTCACTTATGTACAACCCTTCCGAAGAAGCATTTCAAGCCATTAATCCGGATAATAATGACATGCAGCTTTACTTTTATGGTGTGCAAAATGATTTTTCACAGACCAACTTTGAAGACCTTTTGGTAGCTGTTGGTGAAATAATCAATCAAAACTTTGCCATGCGCTTTGGTGTTAGTGGTTTCACCATTGATACTGAATACTCTCTTTGGAATGAATTTGATGGAGGAAGGAAAATAGCGTGGATATTATCCTTAGGTAACGAATACCTTATGGGGCAGGATGGACTTCAATACGGACTTTATGTATACATGACCCTACTGATGACGGAAGAAAAGACTTTTATGTCAATTGCCACCATACCTATTCCGGCAGAGGTAGTTGCATTTGCGATATCATCCGGTATGGACTGCAATAATCCGGGGATGTTTGCTGAATACTGTGATTACTTCAATAAGGTATTTAAAACCTTTTCGGCAGCTCATTTGCTAAATTTCGCATATTAAACTAATAATCCATCCACTATGCACTTCACCTTGCTAATCCCTTACAGGCTTAGGAAATACAGCAAGACTTTCTTGACCATTTTCCCCTACGGCTTGAACAGCAAAGAAATAATTGTCTTTTGAGTAAAGCAAATCAATGGATTTTTCTTTGATAAAGAATTTCTTTTCCCACATTGAGGAACTGGTTTCCCGAAGTAAAACATAGTAACCTGCAACCTGCCCATTTTTTGGTTCTTCCCAAACCAATTGAGTGCTGTTTGTGAGCTCGCTAATGCGTATCCCCACATTTTGAGGTACAGATGGCGCTCCTGCCAGGTTGGCCAAAACCGCTAGGTTGGCAGCCGTATTTTTTCGCAAGTATTCAAAATCAATATGCTCCACTTTGTCCCCATAGGCTATGCCATCAGCTACCCTTAGGTCCTGATGCTGCTGGGTATAATTTTCATTCATCTCGCAAAGCCGTACTGCGGTAAACCCTTCTCTGGAAAATGGAGTATGGTCTCCTCCTCTTAAAAAACGATCATTTCTATAAATCAATTTTATTTCCAAATGAGCAACATAGCGTTCTGCCACCTCTTTGATATACCTGGCAAGTTGCCTTGACTTACTGTCATTCTCTGCATTGGTCCGCTGTCTAAAGGCAGCCATATCCTCCGTTTCATAAAGGGGCACTCCTTCACTAAAGACCCTTAACTTTAAATTGTCCCTAATTCCAGTACCGCTTGATTGGCTATTTCCAATCATGTCATTGTTGATCATTGCTACTAAATTCCAATGTTCCTCTTTGGCTTTTTTGGCCAAATGACTAGCACCTATCAAACCTTGTTCTTCTCCGGATACAGCCACAAAAACTATGGTGGCAGGAAAACTCCGCGCTGACATAATCCTTACCATCTCTATTAAAGCCACCACGCCGGATCCATCATCATTAGCACCGGGTGCATCACTCTCTTGATTCATGATATCTGAAACCCTGCTGTCAATATGCCCACTCACTACAAAAACCCTGTCATCATTCGGGTTGCTTCCTTTTAGCGTTGCCATTACATTCCCCATCTTCACTTCCCTGTTTACCCGCTTTCCATCGGTATAAACAGGGAAATAATCGATGCTTGAGCTAAGCCTGCCTCTGGATTGACTTTCAAATGACTTGAACTTTGCCAAAACGTATTTTCTGGCTGCTTCAATCCCTCTATTCTCAGTCTCTTCACTTAAGGAGTGACGGGTACCATATGCAACCAATCCTTCCAAATAATAAGCTAAACTATCAGAAGAAACCTGCGCTGTCATTTCTTGAATTTCAGGGTTTCGTATGATAGTAGTCACTTGAGAAAAACCGGACATGGCCCAGAAGAAAAGAAATCCAAAAAAAACAACCTTCATTTGTATAAATTTAAATGGATCAGGCCAGTACACCCGATACAGAATTAATTTCACTAAGACTCAAAATGAACCTTCTCTGTGAGAAGTCTCACTAGGGAATTGGCTCAAAGGAATAGATTTTCAACTCAATTTTTCCTTAAAAAAATCAATGGTTCTTCCCCAAGCAAGTTTTGCTGCAGCCTCATCATATCGTGGGGTAGAATGGTTGTGAAAACCATGGTTCACCTCTGGATACATATAAGCAGTATACGTTTTATTATTCGCCTTTAATGCTTCCTCATAATCCGGCCATCCTGCATTTACTCTTTTATCCAATTCCGCAAAATGTAACATTAAAGGAGCTTGAATTTTTGCAGTTTCTTCAGCTGAGGGTTGGCCTCCATAAAATGGCACAGCGGCAGAAAGGTCAGGTACTCTCACTGCCATCATATTGGAAACCCATCCTCCAAAGCAAAATCCTACTACCCCTACTTTACCTGTGCAATGTTCATGGGCTTTCAAGGTTTCAAACCCCGCAATAAAATCCTGTAACATTTCTTCTCTGTCCCTTTTCCCCTGCATTGTTCTACCCTCGTCGTCCGTACCGGGGTATCCTCCCATAGGTGACAAGGCATCGGGAGCCAATGCAATAAAACCATCCAAGGCAGCCTGTCGGGCTGTATCCTCGACATAGGGATTGAGCCCTCTGTTTTCGTGCACCACCACTATCCCCGGCAATTTACCTTTTGCTTCTTTTGGACGTACCAAAAGGGCTTTCATTTTTCCTGCACCTTTTGGTGAATCGTAGGTAATCGTTTCTTCCACTAGTCGAGGATCCACAGCAGAAAACCGACTTGTTTTGGCATAATTTGGCGTCAAAAAACCCATGATGGCAGACACTGTTAGGCCCCCAACCGCAAATTTGGATAGCTTATTTACAAAATCTCTTCGCTCGATCCTACTGTGTGCATAATCGTCATATAGGTCAAAAACTTCTTGGTCAAGGTCTTCCTTTTTTAAGTCTTTCATGGCTTGGTTTTTATAGGTTTAAAATGGAATATCATCAAAAGTTGTCTAGTATTAAGATACTATAGGTGACCTTAATTGATGCTGCTTACCTACGAGGCCCTAGAGACCAACTCCTGATAATGTTATTCAATATAAAAAATATAATAGATATCTGTCTCTTTTCCACGCATTTCATTTCTTTACCCACGCGAAAGTGTCTATTTAACCTAATGGCCCCATTGAGATTGTCGTATAGGCCTAAAAATAAAACATAAAAAATTCTATCACTTAATTTTCATTTAACTGATGCAATGAAAATGAAGCCTTTCAATATTACTAGCTGACATTTAATGGGTATTATAAAGCCTTATGCGTTCAATTTCAAATTCCGCCTACTGACAGGCTTAAAAGCCCTCAAAAAAACGGACTAACTATCCTCTGAAACCAAAGTACAATTCTCAGTATCCAATTCAGTCTCAATAGTAAAATGTTTAAAATGGTATTTTTTCAAAAGGGTCTTAGCTTCATTTTTCACATTCAATATATGATCAAACGAGTCAATTCTCTCCAGTTTCAAATGAGTAGAGAAAACATGATGTTCGCCCTCTAAAGACCAAATATGGGTGTGATGTAAGGATTGTACATGATCTATTGAAAGTAATTCTTTTTCAATTTTCACCAAATCAATTTCTTTGGGAACCCCTTGGAGAAACACATACAAAGTCTCCTTCAATCTCCCCATCACTCCCCATAGAATATATGCCGTTATAAAAAGAGAAAGAGCAGGATCTAAATAGGGTATATCCTTGAAGTACAAAACAATCGCTACAATCATAACTGCTACCCACCCTAAAACATCTTCAAGTAAATGCCAAGAAACCACTTTCTCATTTAGGGTTTTTCCTCCACTCATTTTCCATGCAGCATAACCATTGACAAGTATACCTAATATGGCAAAATAAAACATTCCTGCAGCATCTGATTGCTCCGGGTTTAGCAAGCGACCGACAGCCTCACTTATCACATACACAGAGCCACCAATCAACACGAGACTATTGATAAGCGCGCCTAATAGAGAAAATCTAGAGTAGCCAAATGAAAATTTTGCGTCTGATTTTTGTTCAGACTTTTTATCCAAATACCAAGCAGACCCTAAGGCAAGGCTATCTCCCAAGTCATGTACTGCATCTGAAATGATTGCAATACTATTTACATACAAGCCACCTACAATTTCCAAAAGGGTAAATCCCAAATTTAAAAAAAATGCGATTTTCAGATTTTTCCCTGATTGATGGTGGTGATGATGGTGCGCTCCCATATTATAGTTTCAGCCAGTCTAAAACAATGATGCAATTACTGTTAAATCCGAAATATGCTATAGGCCTTCTATTACATACTCCGGATTAAAATCTCGAAAAGGCATACTTTGAAAGCAATCTGCCTATTTTTACAAAACCATGATTTACAAGATACTTATTAAAATGAATTGACCTGTAGCAAAATTTCATTTTTTCCCGGGGAAAGCCTTATAGAGCCAAAACTTGTATTTACCTTTTCCCCATTGAGGGAAATGGCATCACCTGTATTGTACTCCAGTAGCAATTCCGCTGAAACATTAGGTGGCAATTCAAAAATATAGCGTTGCAACCGATTGTTAACTTTTTTGTAGGAAGCATTCACCTTTCCAGTTAGAAATGGAACGGTTATTTCTGTCGCTGTCAAACTACCCAACTGGGGCTTGATTTCCAACAAGCCCGCTCCGGGTGTTTTAGGTACAATTCCCCACATTTTGCGGGCAATAATATTGCCGGGAACAGCTCCCCAGGCATGGTTCCAATCTGCATTAGGCTTGTACTTCATGTCCCATGCTTCCAAGGTGACCGTAGACCCTATGGCAATCATGTTCCACCAACTACGGTCATGTGTAGCAGTCATCAGCTCCAATGCATAATCTGCTTCTCCTGCGTTATATAAGCCATCCATCAGGTATTGAGAGCCATAAACACTACAAGCCATCCCTCTGGATTTAATAAAATCGACGACTGAAGCTACCTTTTCTTCCGGCACCATATTAAAAGCCAAAGGCATCATATTGGCATGAAGAGAGGAATGCCCCGCACCTTCACCATCAAGATAAACACCTTTTTCAGGATCCATCAACTTTTCATTAACCGCCTTTTTCACTTTAACTGCCATCAATTCATATTCTCTGGCCTCATCATTCCTATTCAAAAGGCGTGCAAATTCACCCATAATCTCCAAATTACGGAAGTATAAGGCATTGATCACCGTATTAATAGGGGTAAACACAAAACCATCCCGCTCTCCTTCCGGAGTGGCCAGTTTCCAACCGGTATCTTTTTGAGCCGGTGGCCAATCAACAATATCCTTCAATTTGACTTTGGGGTCTTTGAACCCCAATTTTTTCATGAACTCGGGACTGCCCTTTTCAGAGCTTATCAACCCATCCTCACGGGCCAATTCCATCAGCGTTTTGTGCTTTAGTTCATCATAATATTTTTCTACAAGTTCTAGATTCCCGGTATACATATAGTCCTCATAAAACATCAAGGCCACATGCAGCTGCCATTCAGTGGGCCAAGTAGGGTTTTCCATAAAATACTCGATGGTCTTTCTCGCAATCGGGTATTCCCAATCAACCGCATAGTGGCTCAGTTGGTTAATGTAGGCATCGGCCTCATAGGGGATCCTTTCTCTATCACCATCTACATAAATTCCCGCAAAGGAAGTAGCTTTCATTGAATATTTGCAGAGATCCCATACTTGATTTAAAATGGTATCTGAACTTGAAAATCTACTTTGACCCTCATCAAAGAAACTGAAATAAGCTTGCTGAGTAAGTTTCTCAGGTTTGTTTTCTGCCTCGATTTCTGCGTACCTGAAAGGTAGCAGCACGGGGAAACTATCCGGAAGTGCTACAGCAGCAGAACCTGTATTTCGCTTATCTTTTGGCAAATCCAATGTGTATTTTAATTTACCCGGACTAACCTCAACGGCTACTTCCTCAAATCGAATATTACCTTGGGGATCAGAATTAAGCCTTCCCTCTTTTAATTGCTCACCTATCCTTACTGTGATTGTTTCATTCTTTGAAGTTTTATATTCAAAGGACATATTGGCAAAGGCTGCTTTACCAAAATCTACAAGCCAGGTTTGCTTTTCTACTTCCTCAATAGAAGAAGGGGAGATTTCTTCTACTTCAAAAATATTACCTGTAGTGATATAATGCTCTGCTGTGCCAATAGTAAAGCTTTGACTTTCTGAATATCGACCGGTTCTGTTGTCTTCATCCCAAATCCTGACCTTCCAGTAATAGGTTTTACCTTCATTTAACTCAGGGCCCATGTATTGAATATTGCTCACATTGCCATCCACCACTTTTCCGCTATTCCATACATCTCCAATATTCTTTTTGCTCTTTTCAGCAGTGCTACTAACCAATAATTGATAGGCAGATTGAAAATTGATTCCTTCCGGGACTTGCCAACCAAATTCAGGACTTTTATCAATAATTTTCTTTTCAGAAGATCGCCTTATCATCTCTACATGGCGATTAACGGGTGCTGCGGTGCTGTTATTTGATAATCCGGTAGCCATGGCATCCAATTTTTTGTCAAATGCAGCAACCTTGGAAGCATATTTGGGATCCTTTGCTAAATTATTAATCTCCATTGGATCCTTAGTCAAGTCATACAACTCCGCAATCGACTGGTCATTGATATAGCGAAAATACTTCCATCCTTTAGTTCTCAATCCTTCACTAGGAGGGATATTCTCAAAATCCCATAAGTGTTCTACAAGCACCGTATCTCTATTTAATGGCGCCCCTTTGATTACAGGAAGTAAACTTTTCCCTTGGTAATCAGAAGGAATTTCTACACCTGCCAAATCCAAAATGGTAGAGGGAACATCTACATTAGCTGCCATCTCTTCAGAATCAACTGGTTTCTTTTGCCTAGGGTCCATTACAATTAAGGGAACCCTAATGGAATTGTCATACAACAACCATTTACCTGCCATTTGTCTTTCTCCCAAGAAATAGCCATTGTCTCCCATCAGGATAATAACTGTATTTTTATCCATCCCCTTGGCTTTCAGCTGCTGCCTGATCTTTGCGATTTCCAAGTCAATCCCGGAAATCATCCGGTAATAGCCTTTTACACTGTGCTGGTATTTTTCAGGTGTATCGTACCTCCAGGTCCATCGAAGTCGGTTAAATCCACTTTTTACAATTTCCGGTTGTGCTTCAAAATACTTATCGTCAGAAATTTTGGCTTCAGGAATAGTCACTCCTTCCAACAAGGGAGCAGTTTCATCCTGCCAAAAATATTGTTTCTCTGCGTTATCATGTGCATGTGGTGCACTGAAAGAAAGTGAGAGGCAAAAGGGTTGATCAGCATCTGCCTCTTCTATAAAGTCTAATGCTCGCTGTCCTGTATAACGAGTCAAATGTACCGTATCGGCTCCAAGGGTTTTGTAAAAATAGCCACGTCTATCCGGGAAACTTCCTTTTCTATCGTAAGATTCAAAAGAATCAAAAAGACCTTCCAAGTTGCTATAGTTGACACCAAATTTCCCGAAAAACCCGGTCTTATACCCCGCCTCTTTTAGCAATTTGGGATAAGATGTGTCCATATAGGACGATTTAATGGGTCCTGTTTGAAAAGTATAAGCATGACTACGCTCATATAGTCCTGTAAAAATCGTAGCCCTACTGGCTGCGCAGATGGGAGTGGTCACCAATGCATTTTTAAAGTAACTTCCCTCCTCGGCAAGTTTGTCCATCTCCGGAGTATGGATCAAATCATTGCCGGAATAACCAAGGGCATCATATCTTTGGTCATCAGTTAGGATAAAAATAATATTAGGCCGCTGGTCTTGCGCTTTACTTTGAATGGAATTGAAAACATTAAGGGCTAACAGCAGTAGCACCAATCTTATAGAAATGGAATACATGGGATTATAATTAATGAAATATAAATGTACTACTATTCGATCAATTGACCGTACTGCACTTACCTGCCTGAAGGCAAATTAACACCTTCCTTCCGCCAAGCATTTGCACTGAAACCTAACTCAATAAGCTAAAGTTAAGGTAAGGCTATATGAAGAATGAAAGTAAGTCCTATTCAACACTTACAGTATTAACCACCGCTTTCAATCAAAGCAGCTTTATCCAAACATGTAGCGCCATTCACAGAACAATAGCTCAACTTAAAAATTATTTTTTCTGGAATAGCGAGTCAACAAATTCCTTGCGGTTAAAAACCTGTAAATCTGTCATTTTCTCACCAACGCCTATGTATTTTACGGGGATTTTGAATTGGTCAGAAATTCCTATCACCACACCTCCTTTGGCGGTACCGTCCAGCTTGGTAATGGCCAATGCACTAATTTCAGTGGCTCTGGTGAATTCTTTGGCTTGGATAAAAGCATTTTGTCCTGTAGACCCGTCAAGAACCAATAAAATTTCATGAGGAGCATCAGGGATAAATTTCTGCATTACCCTTTTAATCTTCGTCAATTCATTCATTAGGTTTACCTTGGTATGTAGCCTTCCCGCAGTATCCACGATTACCACATCGGCGTCCATGTCCACTGCTTTTTTTACGGTATCGAAGGCTACAGATGCGGGGTCTGTATTCATACCATGCGAAATCACAGGCACGTCCACCCGCTCACCCCAAAGAATGAGTTGATCGACTGCGGCGGCCCTAAAGGTATCTGCAGCACCAAGCAGCACTGACTTTCCTGCCAGCTTGAACTGATGAGCCAATTTTCCGATTGTGGTTGTTTTGCCTACTCCATTGACACCAACCACCATAATTACATAGGGCTTTTTATCTGAAGGCAGGTCAAAGCTTCCAATATCCAAGGTATTATTTTCTTCCAAGAGGCCCGCGATTTCCTCTCTAAGCAAAACGTCAAGCTCAGCAGTACTGATGTACTTGTCTTTGGCAACCCTCTCTTCAATTCGCTGAATAATCTTAATCGTAGTATCTACTCCTACATCCGATGTAATGAGTATTTCTTCCAACTCATCTAAGATTTCATCATCCACCTTAGATTTGCCTACGATGGCCTTTCCAAGCTTAGAAAATAGATTTTCACTGGATTTTTCCAGTCCTTTATCTAAACTTTCTTTTTTCTCTTTAGAAAAAAAATCAAATATTCCCATAATTTTTTAAATCTGAGCCGAATATACGCAAAAATCCCTTTCGATTGGAATCGAAAGGGATAGTAAAAATCTTAGTAAGCCCTGAAGCCTTATTTTTTAAGCACTTCTTTAACCATCTGGCTTGGCACCATTTCCTCCTTGAAGGTATAGGCTCCGGTTTTCTCAGATCTAACGGCCTTTATCACTTTGGCATAAGTGACGCCACCTTCTTTTTTCAGTGTTGCTACTACTTTCTTAGCCATAATATTATCGTTTTACCCTTGGGGTGTGTGATTATTTAATTTCCTTATGAACGGTCACCTTTTTCAAGATAGGATTGAATTTTTTAAGTTCCAACCTCTCTGTGGTGTTTTTCCTGTTCTTCGTGGTGATGTACCGAGATGTCCCGGGCATTCCACTTGTTTTATGTTCAGTGCACTCTAAAATCACCTGAACTCTATTACCTTTCTTAGCCATTTCCTGTTAATTTAATATTGGTGTGAGGCAAGTCTTATTTAATAATAATCTCTCCTTTTTTCTGCGCTTCTTTTAACACAGCGCTGATTCCTTTTTTATTTATCGTCCTCAAAGCGGAAGACGACACCTTTAAAGTGATCCATGCGTCTTCTTCAGGGATATAAAAGCTCTTCTTATGCAGGTTAGGGTAAAATCTACGCTTCGTTTTATTATTGGCGTGTGATACGTTATTTCCTACCTGAGGCCTTTTTCCAGTAATGTCACAAATTTTTGCCATGATATATGTATCCAGTAATGATTGACTTTTTTCAATTGGGTTTGCAAATATCGGAAGATTATATTAAATAACAAAAGTGTACCCCATAATTATTTAATAAATCCCTGCACTCCAAGTTTTTGGTTTTGATTCATGATTCCAAAACCCTTTTGTTATATTTGTCAAAATACGGCAAATACGTAGCCAACACCTATTTAAAATGCATAAAAAAGAGATCCAGAATGAAGGATATCAAGACAAGTCAAGAAGCTATTCAATTAGAAAATAAATTCGGAGCACACAATTATCACCCATTACCGGTTGTATTAAGCAAAGGTGAAGGGGTTTACCTCTGGGACGTAGAGGGCAAACGGTATTATGATTTTCTCTCCGCCTACTCTGCCGTTAATCAAGGGCATTGCCACCCTAAAATAAAAGATGCCCTTATTGAACAAGCCAACAACCTAACCCTAACATCCAGGGCTTTTTTTAACGATATTTTAGGCCCTTACGAGGAATACATTACTTCCTATTTTGGTTTCGACAAGGTTCTCCCAATGAATACCGGAGCTGAAGCAGTAGAAACAGCTATTAAAATCGCTAGAAAATGGGGCTATGACAAAAAGGAAGTAGCACCTCATCAGGCAAAGATCATTGTCGCAAGTGAAAACTTTCATGGTAGAACCACAACCATTGTCTCTTTTTCTACAGATGATGATGCCCGTAATAATTTTGGACCTTACACACCGGGCTTTATACAAATCCCTTACGATGATCTTACCGCCCTTAATGCTGCACTGGTCAACAATCCTGATGTGGTTGGTTTCTTGATAGAACCCATCCAAGGAGAAGCCGGAGTAATTACTCCGGACCAGAACTATATAAGAGAGGCCAAAAAAATGTGTGAGACTCACAATGTTTTATTAATGGCGGATGAAATTCAGACGGGCATTGCAAGAACCGGCTCTTTATTAGCCGTATGTGGTGACTGTACATGCACAGGGCATTGTGAAAAGCAAGACAGCTATGTGGAGCCCGACATCCTTATTTTAGGCAAAGCGCTTTCAGGAGGCTTTTTCCCAGTCTCAGCTGTACTTGCCAACAACCCTACTATGGAGGTCATCCACCCCGGACAGCATGGTTCCACCTTTGGAGGAAACCCTTTGGGCGCAAGAGTAGCCATTGCCGCATTGGAAGTGGTAAAAGAGGAAAAATTAGCACAAAATGCCAGACGTTTAGGGATACTTTTCAGAGAAAGAATGGAGAAGCTAATCACGAAAACGGATCTGGTAACCCTAGTAAGGGGTCGAGGATTACTGAATGCAATAGTCATCAATGACCAACCGGAAAGCACTACCGCTTGGGATATTTGCGTAGGACTTAAAGAAAATGGCTTGCTGGCAAAACCTACACATGGAAATATTATCCGCTTTGCTCCTCCACTGGTGATGACTGAAGAAGAATTACATGATTGCTGTGACATCATTGAACATACTATCTTAAATTTTGAAAAACCTGCCAAATAAAAATGAAAAACCAAGCAGTAATCTTCGATATGGATGGGGTAATCTGCCACACCAACCCATTTCACTCTGAAGCTTTTAAGGTGTTTTTTGGAAAAAGAGGGCTCAACCCTACCGAAGAGGAATTCGAAAAACACATGTATGGCAAAAGCAACAAATACATTTTCAAACATTTCTTGGGGAGAGAAATAGTCGGCGAAGAATTCATTAGTCTGGAAAACGAAAAAGAAGGGCTTTTCAGAGAGATTTATGCAGACAAAATCATTACTCTACCGGAATTTCTCCCATTCTTGGAAACATTAAAAAATGACGGTTTCAGAACCGGAGTTGCCACCTCTGCCCCAAGAGCCAATCTAGACTTAATAATGGGCACCCTTAAATTTGCGCCCAAGATGGAGTCTATATTGGCCAGTGAAAATGTTAGAAACCATAAACCTGACCCTGAGGTTTACCTTACCTCAGCAAAATTACTTGATGTAAATCCCGAAAACTGTTTGGTTTTTGAGGACTCTTTTTCAGGAGTTACCGCAGCAATCAATGCCGGAATGAAGGTGGTCGGCGTGCTTTCTTCACACAAGCAAGAAGAATTGCCCCCATGTCAGTTGTACATCAACGATTACTCTGAAGTCAATCTTGATACTGTTCGGGAACTAATGAAATGAGAAATGCTTTTAAGCAGAAAACACGAATTACCATTATTATACAACAGCACTCCTAATTATATAAAGCCATGTTAAGAAGGCCAAGAAGAAATAGAAAATCCCCTGCTATACGTGCCTTGGTGGAAGAAACAAGATTATCTGTCAAAGATTTAATCCTTCCACTATTTTTAATTGACGGAATTAACCAAAAGGTACCCGTAAATTCCATGCCGGGGATTTTCAGGTATTCTCTGGATCAAATGCTAATAGAAATTGAAAGTTGCTTGAAGTTAGGTATTTCTACTTTCGATATTTTCCCTGCTTATCCGGAAGAGAAAAAGGATCGTTGGGCAAGTGAAAGCCATAAAGAGGATACCTTTTACCTTAAAGCCATCTTTACCATCAAGCAAACTTTTCCTGAGGCATGTGTCATGACTGACGTAGCCATGGACCCCTACAGTATAGACGGGCACGATGGATTGGTTGAAGACGGAAAAATACTAAATGATGAAACCCTTGAGATATTAGGGAAAATGAGCTTGGCACAAGCAAGAGCAGGGGCCGACATTATAGGTCCATCAGACATGATGGATGGACGAATCGGATACCTAAGGGGATTACTTGACAAGAATGGCTTTCAAGATGTTTCACTAATGTCATATACAGCAAAATATGCAAGTGCTTTTTATAATCCATTTCGTGATGCATTAGACTCTGCCCCAAAAGCCGGTGACAAAAAAACCTACCAAATGGATCCATCCAATAGCCAGGAAGCATTAATTGAGGGACAATTGGATTTTGAAGAAGGAGCAGATTTCCTAATGGTTAAACCCGCCCTAGCCTATTTGGACATCATTAAATTGCTTCATGATAAATTCCCCTTACCCATAGCTGCATATAATGTAAGTGGGGAATACGCCATGATCAAAGCTTCTGCTGCCAATGGCTGGTTGGATGGAGAAAGAGCAATGACAGAATCATTACTCAGCATTAAAAGGGCTGGTGCAAAAATCATACTCACCTATTTTGCCAAGGAATTCGCTCTTCTAAAACAATAGGCAATACTGTAACTTTATCAACAACCTACTGTTATTATTGCAAAACAAGTCTATTTAATTTGAAATAGATGAGTAATAGTTAATTTTTATGCAACTTTTGTAAGAAAAATGAAAATAAATTAATTATTGGAATAATACAATTTAATTCCTTTTACAAAAAATACCTCAAGCCATCACTTATTTAAAATAAGTGATGGCTTTTTTTATTTAAACTCACCTTTAACAAAAGGTGATAAGATTTTTACAATATATAAGTTTACAAAATACCGAAATTTCAGATTTATATTATTTTTTTAATTTAGGTGTAATTTTCACCCTTTTGCATATTTTAAACAGCAATAATCCTGTTTTTCGGGTTTTTTTTAACCCATTTCTTGTAAATTATACACTTATCTTGTCGATTTTAGTTGTTTTTTTGACTATTAATTACCTAAATTTGTTCAAATTACAATTGTAAGTGAAAGTTTAACCTGTAACCCTTTAATTCTAGGTTTCTTATGAAAAACATTTTACCACCTTTATTACAAGTTGATTCTAGTGGAATTGACTATGCTGATGCAATCGCTCAGAATCTCCTCACAACAAACAATGTTTGGATGATGCTAGCAACGGCTCTTGTATTCATTATGCACCTTGGTTTTGCCGGTGTAGAAGCTGGCTTTGGTCAAGCAAAAAACACAGTGAATATACTTTTTAAAAATACCGTTACTCCGATAATTGGTATTTTGTCTTATGGCTTGCTTGGTTTCTTCCTAATGTATCCTGGTTTTGACGTGCCAGGCTGGTTCGGATTTGATGGAGCAGGATGGAGCATGTTCTGGTTTAGCCCTGCAAGTGCAGATGTTAGCACTGAATATGCTGATGCAGGTTATACTTATTGGACCGATTTTCTTTTCCAAGCAATGTTTGCAGCCACAGCCGCAACAATTGTATCTGGTGCCATTGCAGAGAGAGTTAAGCTTTGGGCATACCTAGTTTTCACCGTGATCTTTGTAGGGATAGTTTACCCAATAATTGGTAGTTGGAAATGGGGCGGTGGCGCTTTAGACGCCATGGGATTCTATGATTTTGCTGGTTCAACCTTGGTTCACTCCGTAGGTGGCTGGGGAGCTTTAGCAGGTGTTATCATGGTAGGTCCAAGAATTGGAAAATATGTTAATGGCAAAACCATTGAAAAGCCTGGCTCAAGTGTTCCTTTGGCCGTGATTGGTGTTTTCCTACTATGGTTAGGTTGGTTTGGTTTTAATGGAGGATCTGTTCTTTCTGCTGACCCTGGATTAGTGTCTTTTGTACTTGTAACAACATCTCTTGCTGCTTGTGCAGGTGGACTCGGTGGCTTTTTTGCTGCTTATATTGCTTTCAAACGACTTGACCTAGGAATGGTGCTTAATGGAATCCTCGCAGGATTGGTTGGTATCACCGCAGGAGCAGATGTGATCAATCCGATATTTGCACTTTTGGTAGGCTTTATCGCTGGTATCTTGGTGGTATTGTCAGCAATCTTATTAGATAAATTGAAACTTGATGATGTAGTAGGTGCTGTATCTGTACACCTTACCTGTGGTGTTTGGGGAACCTTGGCTGTAGGTCTATTTTCTACCAACCCCGAACACTCCGTATTAACACAACTAGCAGGCATCGCAATTTGTGGTGTTGTGGCTTTCTTTTCAGCCCTTGCTATCTTCTTCATATTGAAGAAAACCATTGGTATCAGAGTCTCTGAAGAACATGAAATATCCGGACTTGATAGTCACGAGCATGGCATCAGAGGATATACCATCATTTATGATGAATAATTTAATACCTCATTATTAGGACTATAATACTTTAGGATCCTGCCAATTTTTTTAAAATTATTTCTTGGCAGGATCCTTTACAAATCTTTCCCATTTCCCAAATTTAATCAAAACCAAAATGAAAAAATTATTTACTATTTTAACAGTACTTTTTTTAATTCCTGTAACATTTATCCTTGCTCAAGAAGAACAAGAAACACCTTCAAAATTTTCACTTTCAGGATCTGTTGACGCTTATTTCAGAAGCAATCTTAACGCACCAAATAAAGGCGAAGCCGCACAAGCACCTGCAACTTCATTTGCTAACCTTCCCGGCTTTTCATTAGGCATGGCCAATGTAATTGCTACTTATGAAGGTGAAAAAGTAGGATTTGTAGCCGACTTGGTATTTGGCCCAAGAGGTGAAGATGCAGTGTTTGGCTCTCCAATGTACACCGGAGGATTGGCAGGTAGTTCTCAAATTGTAAACCAACTCTACATGTATTACAATGTAAGTGATGTAGTAACACTTACTATGGGTAACTTTAACACTTACTTGGGTTACGAGGTAATTTCACCAACCGGGAACTTCAATTATTCCACATCGTATATGTTTTCATACGGTCCATTCTCACACACCGGTCTTAAAGCAGATTTTCAGCTTTCTGACAACTGGTCATTTATGGCTGCTATAATGAACCCAACCGACATGACAGAGTTTAACTTCAATGGATCATACACCTTGGGCGGTCAACTGGCTTATGCTACTGATGCCGGAGGAACTTATTTGAACGTATTGTATGGAGATCAAGATGGCAAACTAGACATGAATACTTTATCATCTTTCGGTCCCAGTTCTATGGGAAACACTTTCCAAATAGACCTTACTGCTGGTTATGATGTTACCGAATCAATGTATTTAGGACTAAACACCACTTATAACACTACTGCTGCCGGACAAATGTATAGTGGCACTTCTATTCAAGATGCCACAGGAGATGGTTATGGTTTCTATGGTGTTGCCGGTTACCTACAATTCGCCACTTCTGATAAATTTTCTATTGGAGCAAGGGGAGAATACTTTAAAGTCTTCAATGATGGACTGGATGGTGTAGTTGGTTTAAACGGTGTTGGTGATGGTAGAGTTGTAGCAGGCACCCTGTCTGGAAACATCAAAATCACTGATAACTTTACCATTATTCCAGAAACTAGGCTAGACATAATGTCTGATGACTTCTTTATCAACAATGATTACCAAGATTCTAAAAATTTAGCTTCATTTTTGGTCGCAGGCGTATTCTCTTTCTAAGACTTTATCCTAAGATCTATTTAAAAGCCATGGTGGAAATTTCACCATGGCTTTTTTATGCCTAAAGCTTCGTATCAGAAGGAAAGGGCTCCTATTCCTTTTGCAAAAACACGCTAAATGTGGTACCTACCCCTTCCTCACTTTCAACTTCCACACTTCCACCAATACTTTCGATTTGGTTTTTAGTAATAAACAAACCTATACCTCTTGAATCTTTATGCCTGTGAAATGTCTTATACATCCCAAACAAGGCTTCCCCATTTTTTTTAAGATCAATACCCAAACCATTGTCTTCAAATCGAATCTCAACAGCATCTTTATCTGACACAGTTTGAACTTTCAAATAACTGTCTCTTTCAGGTGATTTATATTTGATACCGTTGGTAATAAAATTTAACACTATGCTTTCGATATAAGCAGAAATACCCACCACATAGGTCTCTGGTGGAACTTCATAGATTAACTCAACCCCTTCCTTCTTGGCAATTGGATAAACACTCTCCATTGTTTTGTCAATAACTTTGGTTAGGTCTACAAGTTCTTTCTCAGCAGATTCATTTAAATTAATATTAACAATATCGGTTAAATGTTCAATTGTATCCGAAAGGTTTACCCCGCCCTTTTTCAGCAAGGTCATGATTTCCATTTTAAAAAAATCAGGGTGCTCAAACTCCAGTAACTCCATTAACATATTCATTCCAGAGGAGTGAGACCTTAAATTATGGGACACTATATGGGCGAAATTTTTTAGACGCTCATTCTGTTTCTGGGTCGTTTTCAATAATTTAGAAACTTGGGTTTTAGCATCTTTAACTGCTGTAATATCAATAAGTTGAGAGATAAAGTATAAAATCGTATTTCTAGAATCCTTTACTACCGAGACTGCCAAAATTGCAGACACCTCATGACCATTTTTATGAATGTATCTTTTTTCTATTTGGTAGGTTTGTCGTTTCCCCGCAATGATTTCTTTCAAATACTCAAGGTCTAATGCTAGATCATCAGAATGTGTAACATCCTGAAAGGTCAACTCACTAAATTCTTCCTTTTCATAGCCCAGCATTTGACAAATTTTATCATTGACATTCAACCACTTACCCTCCTGAGAGACTATAGCCATACCAATGCCAGCATTTTCAAAATTTCGTTGAAATGCATTCAGAGATATATTCAATTTTTCAGCTACAAGCTTATGTTCGGTCAAATCTTCTGTAACCATAATGATACCTCCAATGGAGCCGGCTTCCTCATACCAGGGTTTCACTTCCCATTTGAGCCATTGAACTGATCCATCTTTCCTAACTAACTTATCCTCCTTACTAGACCTGATCGCCCCTTTCAAGCATTCTCTATGAATATCTTTCCAGTACTCACCTAACTCAGGAAAAATCTCATAATGATATTTACCAATAACAGATCGATTGACCAGACCATTATCTGACAGCCATTTGGAGGAAACTGCAAGGTACCTCATCTCCCTGTCAAACATGGCTATTGCTAGGGGTGCCTGAGAAATAAAAATTGCCTGCTTTTGAACTTGGGCTTTAGAATGATTGATATCCTCATGGGTTCCAAACATTAATTTAGGATCTCCATTTTCTGTCCACGCAATTACTTTACCCCTGGCATGAATCCATTTTTTAGACCCATCTTTATGCTTCATCCTAAACTCACAGTCATAAAAATCTGACTCTCCTTCAAAACAGCTTTTCAATTTTGAATTGGCCACTTTTAAATCTTCAGGGTTCATAAGATTTACCCAGGTTTGAAAATTTATTGGCTCCAATTCGCTCAAGCTATAGCCGAGGATTTCAGCCCATCGATCACTAAAAACGGTAGTGCCTGTTTGAATATCCCATTCCCAAGTCCCAAGGTTCGTACCTTGAATCGCATACTTAAATTTATTTTGCTCTTCCTCCCATTTCAACTGAGTAATTTTTCTGTTATGGATATCTTGAAAAGTACCATATACCCTAACAAGCTTTCCATCTACATACTCTGCCTGTCCTACTGACCTCACCCATTTTTCCTTTTTTGTATAGGTGACAATTATTAAATCAAGCTCGAAAGGTTCTCCTGTCTCAATCGTTTTATTAAAAGCCTTACTGATGACCTCTCTACTCCAACCTTCCTTATAAAATTCTATGGCTTTATCCATGGTAGGCTCAAAGTCTTCAGGGACTTCATGAATCAATCGGGTAACCTCACTCCATTCCGGCTTGTTCTTTTCAAAATTTATACTCCAATAACCTATACCCGAATTAAGATTACACTGATGGTGAAAGTTTTCTCTATCAAGCCTTTCTGTCAAATCCTCAACAAAGAAAATCAACCTAATTTGACTTTCGTTTCCTGATTCTTTTGTAGGAAAGCCATTTAATTTTAAAGTCAACAATCTACCTTGAGCCGTTTGAATTACTATCTTTCGACTTAGCAATTCCCCGGGTTTGGACTGAATTCCACTATTCAGAAAATCTATAAAAATAAACTTTTCATTATCTCTAATCAAATCAAATAGATCCGGGATAGGCTTATCTACGTTTGAAAACCCGAGGGTATTCATCATGGATTCATCACCATCGCAATACCACCGTTCCTTTTTTTCAAAAACAAGCATTCCTTCATTAAAATGAGCTCGCAAAAAATTAAACAACTCAGTACTCTTAATACTACCTAAAGAAGATGATGTGATCATTTCCTATTTTTAAATTAAAAAAAACTAACTTTTGAGACCAGTATAAACAATAACCTTGAAAACTTTCTGGCGATCAAGACACAAACACGATAAAATTGTCTCCCCTTGACAACCACCTAATTAAACTACAATTAATTTAGTTCAAAACACAATATGTGAAATTATTTATATGCAAAATGTAAAGTAAAAGACAAAATACATAAAAACAAACCATGATTACAACGATGCAACCTGAAAATATTTTCCTTTTAACGACTCTTTACAAGACAAAACCCTACATTGCCCACAATTGTTAAAAAAATGGCAAAAAAAAAGTGAACTAACTTAATGTAAGTTCACTTTTTAATAAATTAGAATAAACTGAAATTAAAGCTCTTCTTCTCGCTCTAGCATCAATATAGCGCTTTGAGGAACGATATAGTACTTTTCTCCTTCATACATCACTTCATAAGCTCCATTCAATAAAAAGACGGCTAAATCACCCTCTTTGGCCTGTAGGGGAATATATTTCACTTCTTCACTTGGATCTTTCCAAGGCTCATCGTTTTCTACAGGCAATGGAATCGGATACCCAGGCCCGGCTTTAATGATATAGCCTTGCTGAACTTTCTCTTTTTCCTGTACACCTGGAGGAAGGTAAAGTCCACTTGAAGTTTTTTGATTGGGCTTCTTCAATTTAATAAGTAGCCGATCACCAACTATAATTAAATTCTTAAGTTTATTTTCAGATGTTAACTGCATACCGTTTTAAATTAAAATGGGAGTAACCCCTTGCTAAGTACTAAACTTTCATTAAGCAGGTACACGAAGGCATATGACTCCGCATTATTTAAACCGACCTTTTGATTAGGTATCTAAGTCAGCTGTTCAGAAATCAACACCTTGATCATCCTGCCCTATCCAGTTTTCATGGAATTGAATCATCCCCCCTTTAAAAATAATGGCATCCCCGACACTCAGGGACACCATTATATGAAATTTAAAATAAAGAAATGGAATATTTTATTTCTTGTCTTCTTCGTTTACTTCTTCATAATCCACATCTGAAACGCCATCTCCGGCATCATCCGCAGCAGCAGCATCAGGTCCCGGCTGACCGGCAGCACCTTCAGCACCTTGCGTTTGACTGTACATCTCCTGAGAAGCAGCACTCCAAGCAGTATTCAGGGCTTCCATTCCAGAATCAATGGCAGCTAAATCCTGACTTTGGTGAGCAGCTTTCAGCTGTTCCAATGCTCCGTTAACAGCTGTTTTGTTTCCTTCAGATAATTTATCCCCAAATTCTTTGAGTTGTTTCTCTGTCTGAAAAATTAAGCTGTCCGCCTGATTGATTTTATCGATTTTTTCTTTCTCTTCTTTATCTGTAGCAGCATTTGCTTCAGCTTCCTTCTTCATTCTATCGATTTCTTCTTCAGTCAAACCGGAAGAAGCTTCAATTTTAATCTTTTGCTCTTTACCGGTACCTTTGTCTTTGGCAGACACATTAAGAATACCATTAGCATCAATATCAAAAGTAACCTCAATTTGAGGTACACCTCTAGGAGATGGTGGGATATCTGACAACTGGAACCTACCAATTGTTCTGTTATCTTTAGCCATGGATCTTTCTCCTTGAAGCACGTGGATATCTACCGCAGGCTGATTATCTGCTGCTGTAGAAAACACCTCAGACTTCTTCGTAGGGATAGTGGAGTTAGACTCAATTAACTTGGTGAACACTCCTCCCATTGTTTCAATACCTAAAGACAGAGGTGTTACGTCAAGTAATAATACATCTTTAACCTCTCCTGTAAGTACCCCACCTTGGATAGCAGCACCTATGGCTACAACCTCATCAGGGTTTACACCTTTAGAAGGTTTTTTGCCAAAGAACTTTTCTACCTCTTCTTGAATTTTAGGAATTCGAGTTGATCCACCCACAAGGATTACTTCATCTATATCAGAAGGAGATAAAGAAGCATCTGCCATTGCTTTACGCACAGGCTCCATAGATCTTTTCACAAGGCTGTCAGAAAGTTGCTCAAACTTCGCTCTAGAAAGACTTCTAACCAAGTGCTTAGGCCCTGTCTGAGTGGCAGTAATATAGGGCAGGTTAATTTCTGTAGCAGAAGAACTAGAAAGTTCTATTTTAGCCTTTTCAGCAGCTTCTTTTAATCTTTGAAGCGCCATTGGGTCATTTTTAAGATCAATGTCTTCTTCGGCTTTAAACTCTTCTGCAAGCCAGTTGATGATTACTTGATCAAAGTCATCTCCTCCAAGGTGAACATCACCGTTAGTAGATTTAACTTCAAATACACCATCGCCTAGTTCTAAAACAGAAATATCAAAAGTACCTCCACCAAGATCGAATACAGCAATTTTCATGTCTGCATTTTTCTTATCTAGACCATAAGCAAGTGCTGCTGCGGTTGGCTCGTTGATGATACGTTTTACATCAAGTCCGGCAATTTGACCTGCCTCCTTGGTTGCTTGTCTTTCAGAGTCATTAAAGTAAGCAGGCACAGTAATAACTGCTTCTGAAACCTCCTGACCCAAGAAATCTTCAGCAGTTGATTTCATTTTTTGTAAAATCATAGCTGATAGCTCCTGAGCAGTGTATGACCTGTCGCCAATTTTAACTGCTACAGTGTCATTTGGTCCTTTTTCTACTTTATAAGAAGCATGTTTTTTATCTTCTGAAATTTCGGAAAATTTCTTTCCCATAAACCTCTTAACAGAAGAAATTGTATTTGCAGGATTGGTAATCGCTTGACGTTTAGCCGGATCCCCAACCTTTCTCTCTCCATTTCCATTATCCAAAAATGCCACTATTGAAGGTGTGGTCCTTCTTCCTTCACTGTTCTGAATGACAACAGGCTCATTCCCTTCCATTACAGCGACACATGAGTTGGTGGTACCCAAATCAATACCGATAATTTTTCCCATAATTATATATATTTTGTCGTTTTCGTTTTAAACACAAAACTATTCTAACAACCAATGTGCCAAGTGAAATATTCAAAAAATTAATGCCACATTGTCATAAATCGTGACAGGTTATCTATAAAAATGTCAATATTTCTCATCGTTTTACCGCAAAAGAAGCCGATATTTACAAAATAGGTCAATCGATTATTTAGAATGAAAGTCTCTCAAATCAATATCTTCCCCATCAAATCACTAGGAGGAATAAATTTAACTGATGGAATTGTAGAAACGTCAGGTTTTCAATATGACAGAAATTGGATGCTGGTGGATGAAAATGGAAAATTCCTTACCCAGAGAACCAAGCCGGAAATGGCTTTGTTCCAGAATGAAATTCGAGAAAACAACCTGTATGTTTACCATCAATCTAATCCGAATAACGGAATAGAAATCCCTTTCAATCAAAGCTCTGGCAAAATCATTAAAAGCCAAGTATGGGATGACCCTGTGGAGGCTTTACATGTATCCTCAGCCGCCGACACCTGGTTTTCAACGCAACTAAAAATAAGTTGCCAGCTTTTAAAAATGGATCTGGATAACAAAAGGTATATTGAAAATAAGTACAAGGTAAACAATGAATACGTCAGCTTTGCAGACAGTATGCCTTTCCTTATTATCGGCCAGGCCTCTTTAGAGGATTTGAATGAACGCCTTGACAGCCCGGTACCGATGAGTAGGTTTCGGCCCAATATTGTATTTACAGGAGCAGCGCCCTTTCAAGAAGACACCTGGGATAAAATTCAAATTGGTGAAGTCATTTTTCAAGTTACCAAGCCTTGTGCCAGATGTGTCATGACAACAATCGATCAGGACACCGCTGCCAAAGGCAAAGAACCATTAAGGACTTTGGCCAAATATAGAAATGTCGATGGGAAAATCCTTTTTGGACAAAACCTTATCGCTTTAAACCTAGGAAATATCTCTGTAGGTGATGAAGTTAGAGTGCTATAAATCGGTTTAAAAGAGCGAATTTCTTGACCTTTATTATTTTAGCTTTTCATTATTTTTATGCCTGTCCTTGTCCCGAATATTCTTTTTCTCAAAATTTTTCTCAAAAGCTTGGGTAAGGTCCACACCGGTCTGGTTGGCTAGACAAAGCAAGACCCATAATACATCGGCCATTTCATCTCCCAAATCCACCTCTTTATCGCTTTCCTTAAATGATTGTTCGCCATATTTTCGGGAAATCACCCTTGCAACTTCACCAACCTCCTCGGTCAAAATGGCCATATTTGTCAATTCACTGAAATACCGAACCCCCGTTGTATTTATCCAGTCATCTACTTTTTGCTGTGCCTCTTCTATGGTCATAATCTTTTATTGTATCACTTTACCTAATACTAACTCAATTGTTTTATCAATATTTTTCGGGACGTCTTCCTTGTAATGACTAATAAACAACATGGTCAAGTCTGATTCATCACAAAAATATTCTATGGTAGCTTTGAACCTATTTCTTTGTTCTTCATCCATTCCCTGAGAAGCTTCATCTAACACTAGTAATGTCGGCGACTTGATCATCGCCCTTGCCAATAGACAGAAACGTTGCTCTTCTAGGCTTATTTGCGTTAACCTCAGGTCACTTAAATGGGATAGCTGAAATGCCTCCATCCACCGATCTACCAATGCATCCTGTTCTTCATTAAGTTTTCTAAACAAACCCATGGTATCAAATAAACCGGATGCCACCACTTTTTTACAAGTTTGGTTTACAGGAAAGTACCTGGCCAATTCTGCAGACACAAAGCCTATGGGACGTTTGATATCCCAAATGCTTTCACCGGTCCCTCTTTTTTTATCAAAAAGCACAATATCATTGGCATAGGCCTGGGGGTTTTCTCCTAACACCAAACTGATAAGGGTTGATTTCCCTGCGCCATTATGTCCTTTTATAAGCCATTTCTCTCCTGACAAAACTTTCCAAGACACATTGTCAAGCAATTTTTTATCTCCATACTTGATGGTGACATTATTCATAGCTATGATCACTCGGGCTGCATTGGCAGAGACATTCTTCTCCAATAAACCTTCAAAAACCTCAGGTTTAAGGTTAAATGAAGCACTTGTCTCGTTTTCTAATGGAATGAGACTATCCCTGTCATCAACGATCGATAACCTTCCTCCACCAATCCAAGCTATTTTATCAACAGATATGGGGACTTCATTGGCAGATGAAGTCATGATAAGCTGAATCCCGGATTCTTGAATGGCCTTGAGTATACCCTCAAAACTCTCTCTGGTTTGCACATCTAAACCTACCAAGGGCATGTCAATTAACAAAAGTTTTGGGTTTTTCATCAATGCTTCTGCCATGGCCAACTTTCTGGTTTCACCATTGGACAGTTTGATTAATGATTTGTTTCTCAATTTTTCTAGGCCAAATAGTTGGACAACTTTAGCAATATCCCAAACTCCTTCTTTCCTATTTTCAATACCTCTCAAAAACGCATCTACAGTGGCCGTGTCTTCTGATTCAGCACTATTGAACCTTTGCTGGTAATAAAAATTTTGCTGACTGGATTTATTGCGAAAAGTGTATTTCTGAGAAACCAAGGCAATCAAATCTCTATAACTGTTAATCAAGCCAAGCTTGCGTTGCTTTTCTTGGTACTCACTAGCAAATGGCCAAGAAATGCTTCCATCCACCAAACTTGTTCTTCCTAAGATGGTCTCCAAAAACAAGGTGCGCTCTTTTCCGGACTGCCCAATAATGGCCCAAGACTCACCGTTTTGAACAGTAAAGTTTAGCCCTTTAAATACCGTCTTTCCAAACGACTGTACTGTCGCATTATTTATTTTAAAGAAAACCTCTTCGTTTTTCATAGAATAGCCTTTAAACCTGATGTGGGCACATTGGTCAGAATGGTTTTTCTTGTAGTTAAACTCCTTCCGTAAATCAGGCGCTGTGAATTAAACTTTATTTTTAGAATCTAAAATAATGGTAACCGGACCGTCATTTACTAAAGCAATCTGCATGTCTGCACCAAATTCTCCGGTAGGTACAGGTTTACGCAAAAGACCGGATATTTCTTGCACAAATTCTTCATAAAGTGGAATGGCTATTTCGGGCCTGGCGGCCTTTATATAAGAGGGTCTGTTACCTTTTTTGGTACTTGCATGAAGTGTAAATTGACTTACCACCAAAACTTCCCCTCCGGTTTCTAGCACACTTTTATTCATCACCCCTTTATCATCAGCAAATATCCTCATATTTACTATTTTTCTACCTACCCAAGAAATGTCCTCATCATTGTCTGCCGATTCAATCCCAAGAAGGACCAAGATTCCTGCTCCAATCGCAGCTTTTTCTTTTCCTGATATACTTACTGAAGCTTCTTTTACTCTTTGTAAAACTACAATCATTGTGTCATTTTATGCATTTCGGAAGAGGGGATGGTCTCATTCCCGGTGATCTTTAAATTCAAAGCTTTTTGAACCATGGCTTTAGCAACCTGATGGTCATAAATAGGCTTATATTTCTTAAATAGCCCTAAAAAAGCAACAAATTTCATTAGTACTTTGCCGATCTCTTCCCCCGGTCTGCTTTCTTTCCTCTCCCCTAATAATAGGGAAGGCTGGAAAATCCCCACATAATCAAAGTCCATTCTTTTGAGGTCATTTTCAACCTCTCCTTTGACTTTATTATAGAAAATGGATGACTGGGCATCAGCCCCTAAAGCACTGACATAAAAAAATCTTTTCGCGCTATTCTTTAAAGAAAACCTAGCAAATTCAACCACAAAATCATGATCAATCCGGTAAAAGCTTTCTTTGGAACCTGCTTTTTTGATGGTCGTGCCTAAGGCACTAAAAGCACTGATAGTAACTGAGTTTTCTGACAATCCTTTGATTAGGGACTGTTTTTCCCCTCCCATATTTTGACTTCTTAACTCATCTAGCAGATCTACTTTATCCAACTGACCAAAATCTACCTTCACCTGAACCAGCTTTTGATGTTTTAGTGCCAGCTCTCTCCTTCCAAAGGATACCACCCAATCAAAAGACTCATTTTTAAAAAGTTGATGCAATAACTGAATACCTATCAGCCCTGAGGCTCCGGACACAAATGCTATTCGGCTCATAGATCTTGGTTTTTTTCCCAATCTAAAAACTTCTCTATATCAGATTGAATGCTTTTAAAAACAGCTAATAATACCGTAATATCATCTACGTAGCCCACAAAAGGAATAAAATCCGGCACCAAGTCAGTGGGCAAGGCAAAATAAAACAGACCTAAGACTATTAGTCCCAAAGACCTGTTGGATAAACCTGCATATTTTTTGCTCAAATGAGCCTTTATCATTCTAATAAAAATCTCAATCTGAAATTTGACTTGAGCAAAGGTTGGGTTTTGAGAAAGCTCCTGCCATTTCTGGTTGACTTTTATAAGTAAAGCTTTTAATTTTTTCTCTGTACCTGCTATATGCTCTGCCCTGTTTAGGTAGATGGCTTTGACCTTGTCAAAGAGGTTTTGACCTGAAGAATAACTATCCATAAGTATTCGTAAAGTTAAATTTTTGAATCAATAGTAAACCCGTATTTCATCTTTGATTTTCCTTAAAGCAACCCCTATACTATCCTGCTCCACTTCCATTGCGAGTTGAAATATTTTCTTTGACAATTCAATACTCCTTTCCTCCCCACCCACTTGTTGGTAAGCATTGTTTATAAGGGAAATGGTTTGCTCTACTGCAGACCTTAAGGTTTCCCAAGTATCATCCGTGAAATACACTTGTTGAGATAAATTGTGATTGAATTCACTCCTGATTTCCTGAATCAAAAGGCTATGCAACTCTCCTGAATGCATCTCCGGACCATTCACCCGCCTCACCAGATTATTGGGTGAAATCCGCTCCATTAGAAGACAGAGACGTTCAGCGGCCTGAATACGCAAAGGGATAATTTGCTCTGAATTTTTGGATTTTATATCCAACCACTTTATCTCCCTTTCCTTCTTCAAAAATGATACCGTAATGATAAACATGCCATATATTGCCAGGCCGGCAGGAACAATTATTTTTAATAGTTCAAAGAGGTAATCCATTGTCAAGGGTTTTAATTAGCAATATCTAAAATAATGTCATGTTTTACTATGCACCAATTGTTTTTCTGTTTTAATTTTGGAACCAATTATCATTCTCTGCCCTTAAGTTCTCATGTTGACACCAATAAATATTACGCCAAAGGCTCTTGAAGAGATTAAAACCATAATATCCACAAAGAATATCCCTCTGGAATATGCTTTAAGAGTAGGCGTAAAAGGTGGTGGTTGTGGGGGAGTATCTTATGCATTGGGATTTGACTTAAAAAAAGACGAAGA
Source organism: Cyclobacterium sp. 1_MG-2023 (assembly GCF_030546805.1). Taxonomy (GTDB): domain Bacteria; phylum Bacteroidota; class Bacteroidia; order Cytophagales; family Cyclobacteriaceae; genus Cyclobacterium. The sequence continues at coordinate 120,176 of NZ_JAUOPC010000007.1, forward strand.
CCAAAGCTTTGACATAGAAGGTTTAACAGTCTTGATTGAAAAAAAACATGTGATGTTTTTAATGGGTATGCAGGTGGATTTCCATGAAAGCAACGAAGCCAGAGGTTTTGTATTCACCAATCCTGAACTACCCAAGAGACACGACACCGAATAAGACATCGCGCTTTGCAGGTAGAATTTCCCCTTATTAGCTTAGGTTAAGCCCTCAAAGCCGTATTTCATATTGGCCCAAAAGGCATCTATGGCTATAATTCTTGGTTTTAAGAAAGAAATGATTTTTGGCCAGTCTTCCCTTTCCATCACATTAACACCCTTTAGTTTCTTTTCTACTTTACCTAAATTTTCACCCCAATCGTTGGGACAATCTGCTTCCCATTCCCATTCTTCATTTACTTCCTGCTGAAAAATGCCTTTAAAAGTCAACAGTTGATCAAACAGTAAACTACGAATCTCACTGTCTGGATGCTGTACTTCAATGGAAATAGATGCAAAATCCCGTTCTGCTTTCATCCTAAAATACATGTGCTTCACCCCTGTTTTGTAATTTTTCCAATTAATTTTTCGTCCCTCCGCATTGGGAACAGGTTTCATATAGTGTCCAAATGTTGTCCAAAACTCTTGTCTGGTTGTACTTAATTCATGCTTGGTGTACATCAGTATGGGCAGATTATTTGTAATCTCTTGGGTAGGCTACTTCTACCACGGAAAAATTCACCACACCTCCAAGGGCTGGATTGTGCTTTTTTATAATTACTTGAACTTCCCTACTGTCAGGATAAGCTTTGAGGATGTCTTCAATCATTAAATGACCAAGGTGTTCGAGCAATTTTACCGGAACCTGCATATGGGCTTTGGCTATCTGGTAAAGTTTGAAATAATCCACTGTATAATTAAGATCATCTGAATACATGGCTTGCTGAAAATCAGTATGCACATGCAAGTCAACTGTAAATCGATTTCCTAATTTTTTTTCTTCTGAAAAAACGCCATGGAAAGCATGAAACTCTATTCCTTCAAGTGATACTTTTCCCATTATTCAAATTGATCAAAAAATGAACCGTTCTGGTCTTGTTTATCCCCTTTGTCTTCAGGCGTTTTTTTCTTGTCCGCTTCCTTATTTTCTTGTTCTTTCACCTGCTCCGGAACGGCATTGATTTCAGAAGCCTCTTGCTGCTTTTCTTCATTGGCTTCAGTGATGCTATTTTGTTCTACTGCATCTTGATTTTCCGGTTGTTCCCAAGTATAGGTATTGGCCGTAAGACTGGGCTTGGACTCTTCCTTTTCAGGTGCATCGTAGCTTTTTTCTTTTCTTTGAAGTTCCTTGACCAATCGGGTATGAATCCCGGAATCTATTTTTGTAAAACCATCTTGGGCTGCCTTTACATTTTCCAAGGTTTCTGCAGCCGTCCGTTTCAAGTTTTTAAGGAGGTAATCTCTCTGATCCAGTAGTTTCTCATAATTTTCTACCAAAACATTAACATCCTCTTTAAGGTCTTCGATAATGTTTTTAGATTGTGACTCTGCCTGATCAATCATATTTCGTGCCTTGCCTCTTGATTCGGCATGGAGGGCATCTGCATTCATTTGAGCCTCCTTAAGGATTAATTCTGCTGTTTTGTTGGCTTGCTCTATGATGCTCGCTCCGGTATCCTCAGCTGTTTTCAATGTTTTAAAAAGTGACTGCTCCACCTCCCTTAGCTTAGAGGCTTCTTTTTCTGCATGCTCATATTTAATCTCGAGCGCATTCTTCTCTTCTACAAGCTTTTCCCATTCTTGAGACAAATAACTCAAGAAGGTTGAAACTTCATCTTTATCATAGCCCCTGAAATTTTTTTCGAAGGTCTTCTGACGGATATCCAATGGTGTAATTTTCATTTTTTCGTCATTTAGCCGATCTATGGTGACCGGAAGTTATTGACCAATATTTATTTCCCAAACAGAAACAGTATGATCATCACTGATCGCAACTACTTGATCATCATTCTTGGTCCACAAAACTTTATTAATAGAAGTCCCATGCCCCACATACCTGGCTTTATCTATTACCTTTAATAGCTTAAACTCTTCCGGATCCCATACCTTAATGGACTTGTCCATGCTGCAAGTCACAAAATACTTGCCATCTTCCCGAAATGAAAGATAATTGATTGCATACATATGTGCAGCAATATTTTGTTGTATTTCAAATTTTTCAGTATCCCAAAATTTAAGTGTGGCGTCCCTACCTCCACTTACAATTGTTTTACCATCCGGGCTATAGGCCAAGGCAAAAACGGAATTCAAATGCCCTTGCATTCTTGCTAACGGTGACCAATCTTTCGTTTCAAAAACCTTTACCAGGTGATCACTTGCACCCACTGCTATTTGTTTTTTGTCCGGAGAAACTGCCAAAACCCGTAAAGATTGATCGCTAATCTTAATGTGCCGCACCGGGGAACGTTCTTCAATATCAATCACTACCAAGACCCCGTCTCCCGTAGCTACGAATAATAATTTGTCAAGCACTTTGATATCAAAAATCGCATGGGAGGTGATTTTCAATGACCAGATCTCTTTTTTGCTCTCCAAGTCAATGGCATGAATCCCCTCATTATTTTGGCCAATAAATAAGATGTTTCTTTGTTGGTCTACTTCTAAGGCATAAACAGAGCTCGGCAGCTTGGCCAATAAAAGTCCGTCTCCCAGTTCAGATAGGTTCCATTCAACAACCATCCCATCTCCTGACCCTGTGTAAATAAGGTTTGGCTGGCAACCATTGGCCAGAGCAAAGACAGAATGGTTGTGCCCTCGTAATGTGTTAAGTTTACTTACTTGAATATTTGACATATATTGCAGAACCTAATTACTATACAGTTGCCTTTAAGTTGCTATGTTAACAAAAATAGAAAAAATTAGTCCTTTATCTGCTTTTGCCATCAACAATATTAAATCCTCCGAGAACACGCCCATGGACTTTTTAAGTTTTAGGGAAAAGCTTTCACTTGCAAATATAGGACATCCACAAAAAAGAAAAGAATGGAAGGCTGCCAGACTGGCCATCAAAAAAACACTAGATAGTTTATCCCTACCCTATCCCGGATTTTATAAAGACAATCATGGGAAATCCCATGCAATGGATAACTCAGGCCATGTATCCCTCACGCACCATGGAGATTATGCTGCTGCAATATTCCATAGGGAGATGTCTGTAGGTATAGATTTAGAACGGGTTAGAAATAAAACGGTTCCTCTAGGGCCAAAATACCTGGATCCTTCTGAAATAGCCTTTTTAGGAGCTGACCCTTTCTTGTACACTTTGGCTTGGTCGGTAAAGGAAAGCATCTATAAATGTCAAGGAAAAAAGGGAATTAGCCTGCGTCAAAATATTATTTTGGAGCCTTTTACAGCCGATGATAAAATCATAAAAGGCAAGATTTATGGCTCTGATTTTTCAGATCATCATTATCAAGTTATGTCTTATTCTGAAAACGACATGATTCTTACTTATACCGTTTGGTGATTTTTTCTATATTTGTTATAAAACAACTAGAGATGAAGATTTTTTTAGGGTTTTTTGCATTGAGTATATTTTGGACCACTGCCATATTTGGCCAGAAGGTTTCCAATATTAAGATGGTAGACGCTATTACCAATCAAGAATATACCCTTGATAAAAACAAATCAGCTACTGCTCAGGTTTTTATTTTTTATACCCTTAAATGCCCCTATTCTAAACTTTATAATACCAGGATAAAAGCATTGAAAGAAAAATACACTTCGTCAAACATCACCTTCGCTTTGGTAAATCCACATGCCGGGCAAGATAGTGAAACGCCGGAAAAACTAAGCTCCCTCCCCTTTGCCAAGGACAATAAGCTTCCCTTCTTAATGGATGATCAACAAGTTTTCACTAAAATGACAGCGGTAAAAAAAATACCAGAAGTAGTGATTATCACCTCTGGACCTACGGGATATAGTATTGCATATAGAGGCGCTATTGACAACAATGCGCAAGCAATGCAAAGTGTTACTGTACATCATCTTTCGGCTGCCTTGGATGATATCCTTAATAGAGACCGCCCAAGCCCCACTGTAACCAGAGCTGTTGGTTGCAACATTAAGTTTTAACCTTACGGCTGGTTCACAATTTTCAGCAATTGATTAACTTCTTTTGATTTATCTAAATCCCCAATTTTTTCGAAAGAAAATATAAGGTTACGGATCACCCTTCTGATAATTTCAATGTTTTCACAGGGTTCATAATATTCAGGTTTTGGGTCCAGCTTTAAGTGGTCAAGATAGTTATTGATATCCTGTTTGGTAAATATAAGGCCCTTATTGAATGCATTGATATAAAAATTAAACTTGCCAGACTGATAAGTCAACACAAATAGATTGGGTAAATTAACCCCATAAACAGGGAGCCCAAGTTTTTTGGCCACCAATAAGTAAACAGAGCAAAGGCTAATGGGATTACCTTTTTTGGTTTCCAGCACTGTTTTAAGCATGCTATTGGCCGGGCTATGAAAATTTTTGGTGTTGGCAGAAAACTTCAAGTCATTGAACATGACATTGTTAATCAATTTTATTTTATCGTAGACGGACAATTCATTTTTGAAATTTGTCCAAACATCAAAATAAATTTGCTGCATCAAAGCATTCAATTGATCAAACTCTAAATCGGGGTACAAATAAGTATTGACAATCCATAAGCCTTCAAGTAATTCTCTTTCTTGAGAATCCTTCCAATTGCTCAACCGTTCTTTGAGCAGGTTCAACTGCATATCATGAACAATCTCCTCTATTTCTTTTTGCAATTCTGGATTGAATGAGCCTTCCCACTTATTCTCAAGAAAAGGAATGATTTGATTACCCAGAGAGAGGATTTTATCCCTAACATGTTCCTTTATTTCCTGATCACCATCATCCAATAAAGATACAAGAGCGTTTAATTCTTTATCTGTCATTTGAATATTCATCACAACTTTCACTCACAAATTCTACTAACCAAATTTACCAAATTTCGGCAATATAATACATGTGACCTCCAATTATAGTAGTATATTCAATGAATTTTATTACGCACCCCCAATCAAATGGCCTCCAATTCCTCCTTATAGGCTTTTATTGCTCTAAATATACCCGAAGCCACAAAGGTCTGCCCACTCTTACTGTTAAGGTATTTTTCCTCTGATGGATTTGACAAAAAGCCTGTTTCAATCAAAACACTAGGCATACTGGTGGTCCATAGCACATAGAATGGAGCTTGTTTAACTCCCCGGGAATGCCTGTTTACTCGTTTTGAAAAATCATTTTCAATTTTGCCTGCCAAAGAAAGGCTATTGGCAAAAAAGGCTTTCTGCATCAAATTAAACATGATATAGGATTCCGGAGACTTAGGATCAAAACCCTCATAATTTTCCTGATAATCATCCTCAAGTAAAATTACGGCATTTTCTCTTTTAACAATTTCAAAATTTGCATTGAAATTTTTATTCCCCATTACATAGGTTTCGGTACCAAAGGCTCTGGTTGAGTTGATGGCATTGCAATGGATGGACACGAATAAATCAGCCCTGTTTCTATTGGCAATATTTGCCCGTTCCTTAAGCTCAATAAAAACATCTGTCTTCCGTGTATAGATCACTTCTACATCCGGAAGTAGCTCATTAATATAGCCTCCAACCTTTAGGGCAATTGCAAGTGCCACATCTTTTTCTTTAGACATTTTCCCGAGTGTTCCCGGATCCTTGCCACCATGACCGGCATCAATTACAATCCTTCTTAACTTAAACTCTGTTTCCTTTTCATCAGAAGGAATAAACCCTACTAAAACAATAGCTACTAATAGCGATGAAATTAAAAGAATATTTTTCACTTTGGTTCGTTTCATAAACGTTAATAACCTTAACTTTACCGAAAATTTAATGATTTTTATAGCAAACAGAAATTATTGGTGCAGATAATAAAGAACGTTTTTCTTTTCCTCTGTATGCTCACCTTCTTTGGGCATACGTTGTGGGCCCAAGAACCCGGCAATGAAAGAACTTCTGAACTAGAACTCTCATCTCCTGACACGCTAGGGAATCCCGAAGTCAGGCTTGACACCCTATTACCTGTTCTTCCAGACAGCATTCTTAACATCAGCCCTTCTGATTTAGATTCTACACTAAATAAACCAAAAGGCGACATTCAAACCACCATCAATTATTACGCCGAAGACAGTATTGTCTCAGACTTTGCACAAAATAAAGTGTTTCTGTACAAAGGTGCATGGTTTGAGTATGGAAATATTCGTTTAGATGCTGATTATATTGCAATAGATTGGAAAAAGAATGAGCTCTACGCTTCCGGGCTTAAAGATAGTGTGGGGGTAATTCAAGGTACACCCATGTTTAAAGAAGGCAATAGTGTATACGAAATCCGCAAAGAGATGCGCTATAACTTCAAAAGTCAAAAAGCCATTATATCGGATGTAGTGACCCAACAAGATGAGGGGCTTCTAAGGGGAGCCATTGTGAAAAAAGACAATGAGGGCTCCGTTTATCTCAGCAAGGGTTTCTATACCACTTGCGATTTGGTGGAGCCTCACTGGCACATCTCTTCTTCTAAAATAAAATCTGTACGAGGCAAACACATCATTTCCGGTCCTTTTAATTTATATTTTAACAATATACCCACCCCTCTAGGGCTACCTTTTGGTGTGATCCCCGACACTCCGGAAGAAAAAGCTTCCGGGATAATCTTCCCTTCCTATGGTGAAGAGCAGTTGAGAGGTTTCTTTTTAAGGGACTTTGGATATTACTTTGCTTTCAATGATTATGTTCATACAAGGGTGACCGGCGAGGTCTATTCTAAGGGAGGTTATGGGTTAAAAACGGCCTCAGTATACAACAAAAGGTACCGATACAAGGGAGGGTTAAATATTGATTATCAGAAATTTAAAAGTCCTGAAACCGCAGAAGTACCCTTAGAGTACAATGCATTTTGGTTTAGATGGAACCACACCCCGGAAACTCGAGGCAATTCCAGATTTTCTGCTTCCGCTAACTTCGGAACCAAATCATACAATGACAATATCCTAAATCAGGGTAACTTTGTACAAAACCAGCAGTCTGACTTTTCTTCAAATATCTCCTATAGCAAAACCTTTACAGGAACGCCCTTTAGCATGTCCGCAAACTTAAGGCATTCTCAAAATCAGGTAACTGACGAGGTAAACCTACTCCTACCGGACATAGCAATTAACATGAACCGGCAAAACCCTTTTAAAAACATAAAGTTTGAACCTCTCAAAACCTTAAATGTTTCTTGGAATTTCAATGCCCAAAACTCTATCAATAATGAGATCACCACAGAATTGGGTGTAGATCCGGGCCTTCAGCAGGAGCTCGAAGAACTAGGAGAAACCTCCACGCCGGATGTAATCCCATTTTCCTTTGCCAATTTACCTGAACTGCTGAGAAATGCTGACAATGGATTTAGAAACACGGTGCCTATTTCTTCTAATTTTAGCCTTTTTCGGTTCTTTACAGGTACCGCCTCAATGAACTTTACAGAACTTTGGTACTTGGAGAGAATAAATTATTACTATAACCCTCAGGAAGAACGGCTCGATCAGATTCTGGAAAATGGTTTTAACCGAGTAAATTATTACAACAGTTCTTTTAATCTTTCGACGAATATTTATGGTTTCTATACCTTTAAGAAAGGATCTAAAATTGAAGCCATTAGACACCATATGCAACCTTCGTTTGGATTCTCTAGCACCCCTGATTTTTCTGACCCAAAATACGGGTATTATCAGGAAGTCCAAACAGATGCTAGCGGAACCTTGCGACGCCTTTCAAGGTATTCAGGGTTTATATATGGGGGTGCTCCTTTGGGTGAATCAAAATCGCTAAACGTAAGTATTAGAAATGTTCTGGAGGCAAAAGTAAAAACTGAAAGTGACACAGCAGAAGCTACTACTAAAAAAGTACCTTTACTGCAATCCCTTAATATTTCCACCAATTACAATTTTGCTGCGGATTCTTTTAACCTGGCTCCCATTAGTTTCAGTACCAGAACTTCATTATTTGATAAAAAACTCTCTGTAAACTTAAGCACAACCCTTGATCCTTATGCCACAGGCACCTATACCAATGGTGAGGAAGCAACCACTGCAAGAATAAATCAATTTGCATGGAAAAACGGACAAGGTTTGGGCACAATAAGAAGGGCATCTCTAAATATTAATGGGAGTTTCAATCCAAGTAAAACCGAAAAATCCCCCGGAGAAGTTAGGGATGATCTCACCAATGATTTCTTAAACCAGGGTGGGCAAATGAATGATTTTGTAGAAAATGAAATCAATAGGATTGCGAATGACCCAAGTCAGTATATCGATTGGTCCATCCCCTGGAACATGACTTATAGTTATAACTTGAGTTACAGCAAAGCAGCCACGGGCACTAAAAATGTTACTCAAGCCATAAATATATCCGGAGACATCAGCCTTTCAGACAAATGGAAAATAAATTTTAGCAGTGGCTACGATCTTTCTACAGCAGAAATCACCCAAACCATGATTGGCATGGCCAGAGATTTGCATTGCTGGCAAATGAATGTCAACTGGGTTCCTTTTGGAAGGTTTACTTCTTATAATATAGACATTCGAGTGAAATCAAATATTTTACGTGACTTAAAGGTGTCTAGAAGACGGTCTTTCTTTGACAGTTTTTAGCAATCAATAGGTTTATAAAGTCTTAATTAATCCTCAGACCTTGCAATAGGTAAACTCATACACCTAGGTCCACCAAGACCTCTGGAAAGCTCTGAAGAAGGCATTTCACACACTTCTATTCCAAAATCTCTCAGCGCCTGATTGGTGTGCTTGTTTCGGTTGTAAGAAATGACCTGCCCCGGCCCAATGGTAAAAACATTCGCTCCATCAAACCACTGTTCCCTCAAGGCATATTCTTGATTTACCTTGTCGGTACCTATTATTTCCAAATTGTCAATTTCCTTTTTGAGCACCTCTCGTAAGGTACTTTTTAGAACCGTCCGCTTTATATTTATAACCTCACTATCATTCTCTTTTCTGGTGTAAACAGAAATGTGTTGAACTGCTTGGAGTGCATCCGGATAGGTTAGCACCCTATTTTTATCTAAGATGGTAAAAACGGTATCCAAATGCATAAAATTTCTCTTTTTGGGGAGATGAACCTCATACACCCTTTCAATTGGCCCATCAGTAATCAGACTTTTGGCCACATGGTATACGGCTTTTTCATCTGTTCTCTCTGAACAGCCTATGGCTGCGGCCTTATCTGAAAGGATGATTACATCACCACCTTCAATCGAATGGTTATGGTTATTTGAAGTTCCGGGATAAATCTGATGAATTTTGTTTTTAAACAGGGAATGATTTTCAAAAATCTTACGCACCATATTGGCCTCTCTTTGGCGCTCTATCAAACGCATGCTTGAGAAAACAATACCTCCCGGCAAAATGGCTGCTGTATCACGTTGGAAATATAAATTGGGACAGGGCGGTATTAAAAAAGCAAGGTCCAATAAATCTGCCAAAGCATGGGAACTTACACTTCCCCTTACCTCATGAACTTTAATACCGGCAATCAATGCTTGCACACATTGATCCTTGTTGAGTACGCCGAGTAATTCATCCGTAAGATGCTCCAGTCTGGAAACCGCCAAGGCTTCCCTTATCAGTTCATTTCTTAACTTGTCATCGGAAAGTATATCTCCTAATAAGGTATCGAAATAATAAACCTTTGCCCCGCATTTCTCTCGGATAAGTTTGGTAAAAACATCATGCTCCCTTTGCATTTCCTCCAAATAGGGAACATCCTCAAACAATAACAAGTGTTTGTTATAAGGTGTCAAACGATCAATTTCTCGCCCCGGTCTATGGACAATTACCTCCTTTAATGTCGCGAATTCAGAATTTATGGTCAAATGCATATGTACCAATTTACAACAAAACCACAATTAATAAGCAATTAATCCAATTCTTTCGGCTTATTCTGTGAAATTCAGAATATTTCTAATTTTATTTGCGGCTAACATCTCTTCTTTTAAACCCTGAATATCATCTGCTGCTATCTTGTCTCTGAATGCTGTCAGGTGATCTATATAACTATTGAGGGCTTCTAGCACATTGGTTTTGTTTTCTAAAAAAATAGGGCCCCACATTTCCGGAGAGCTTTTCGCAAGCCTAACAGTGGAGGCAAAGCCACTGCCGGCCATGTCCAGAATATTTCTTTCATCTGCGGTTTTATCAATCACTGTTTTCCCCAAAACGAAGGAGGTTGCATGAGAAAGGTGGGAAACAAATGCCAAATGAAGATCATGGTCTTTCGGATCCATAAAGCGCAACCGGAGGTTTAGGGCATCAAAAATATCATAGGCCATTCCCTTTAGGTGTACATCTGTCTTTTCCATTTCACAAATGATCATCACATTCCCATCAAAAAGGTCTTCCTTTGCAGCTTTGGGGCCGGAATTTTCGGTACCTGCAATTGGATGCACTGCCAGGTATTGAGCTCTTTTTGGGTGCGCACTCATTTGTTGGCACAGTTGGTCTTTTGTAGATCCAAAATCCATCACAAGGGTATGCGCAGCAACCTGACCTAAGGTTTTGTCCAAAAGGTCAAATAAAGTATCTACCGGAGTTGCCAAAATCACCAAATCTGTATCCTGATCGGGAACAGGAAGAGATTTAGAAATAAGCCCCATTTCCAAGGCAATTGCTATATTTCGCTCATCACTATCAAAACCTGTGATCTCCATTTCAGGTTTTGCTTTTTTTGTTGCCAAGGCAAAAGAACCTCCCAACAATCCCAATCCTATGATATGTACTTTTTTCATAGCGTTTTGTGTTTTTTTAACCTTGCAATGGCTTCTTTAATTTTGTCTTCATCTATGCACAAAGAAAACCGCACATAGGAAGCCCCATTGCTTCCAAATATTAAACCCGGGGTAATAAAAATATCATAATCATAAAGCAATTGATCCACTATTTCTGTTGCTTCTTTACCATCAGGCACTTTACCCCATACAAACATACCTACAGCTTCTTCATCAACTTGAAGATGCAATAAGGCTGCCATTTCTAATACCAATGCTTTTCTGCGGGCATATATGGCATTCATGGTATTGATCCAGGATGGATCAAGATTTAGGGCAGCAACAGCCCCGGCCTGTAAACCCAAGAACATTCCTGAATCCATATTGCTCTTCACTCTTAAAACCGCTTCCAAGTAATCTTTTCTACCCGCAAGCATCCCTACTCTCCATCCTGGTATATTAAAGGTTTTGCTCAAGGAGTTTAACTCCAAAGCATAATCCTTTGCCTCTGGAATTGCCAATAAACTCTGTGGGGTATCATTTAAAATAAAGCTATAGGGGTTGTCGTGTACCAAAAGTATATCATGACTTTTAGCAAAATCAATCAACTTCCCAAACAAAGCTTCATTGCCATTGGCACCTGTAGGCATATGGGGATAATTCACCCACATCAACTTCACTTTTGCAAGATCCATTTTCTCTAATGCTTCCCAGTCAGGTGCCCAATTGTCTGCTTCATTCAGAGAATAAAAAACAGGAATGGCATTGAGTAATTTGGTTACTGAAGTATAGGTAGGGTATCCCGGGTTGGGAACCAGCACCTCATCACCTTCATTTAGGAAAGCCATAGAAATATGCATAATCCCTTCTTTCGACCCCATTAAGGGCAAAACTTCAGAGACAGGATCTAGCGACACTTGATAATTTCTATCATAAAAGGCAGCCATCGCATTTCTTAATTCCGGAGTTCCTTGATAAGACTGATACCCATGCCCCGAAGAATTATCTGCAGTCTGTTTTAAGGCTTCAATGACACTTTTATCCGGGGGAAGATCGGGGCTACCTATCCCCATATTAATAATGGGCTTCCCACTTTCTCTGAGTTTTTGAACCTCTTTAAGTTTTTTGGAGAAATAGTATTCCTGAACCTCTCCGAGTCTGTCCGAAAATCCTTTCATTATTTTCTACTTTGATAAGTTCCGAAAATTTTCACTGCCCCATAATTAGCGGAAATTGTCTCTATGGCTTTATTAAACTTAGCTTCATCAGCAATAAGCGTATCGATAAAAAAGGAATATTCCCATGGCTTACTCATCACCGGTATGGATTGTATTTTTGTCAAATCAAGGTCATTGTCACTCAATACAGTAAGCAGTTTGGCAAGGCCTCCTTTTTGGTTTTTTATGGTGATTTTTAAGCTTGCCTTTGTAGGTGTATTTTCATGCTGAGGCTTGTCTTTTTGCAAGATAATAAACCTAGTGAAATTATTTTTTATGGTCTGAATATCTTCAGCCAACAATTCTAAGCCATAAAACTCTGCCGCTTTTACACTTGCCACTGCAGCCAAGCCTTTTATTTTCTGTTCAGAAATGATCTTTGCAATATAGGCAGTATCTACATCATCAATAGGTTTAATACCCGGGTGCTTAGCGAAAAAATTCTTGCACTGCAGCAAGGCCATTGGATGTGACCTGGCCTCCGTAATATCAGCAAGTTGCTGCCCCGGCAGGGCCATTAAATTATGAGAGATGGGTAAATAATATTCATCAGCAACATATAGTTCATGGCGGTCAATGATGTCATAATTGGGCAATATGGCACCTGCGATTGAATTCTCTATTGCCATCACGGCCACATCTACAGCATCAGACTCTACACTTTTTGCTACCTCCTCAAACGTATTGAAACCAAATACTTCGATATCTTCTCCAAAATATTGCTGGGCAACTTGGTGGTGAAAAGAGCCTAAAACGCCCTGTATTGCTATTTTCATTTTCGTTCTCAAAATTTAGATATAAAATGGACTGATCAAAAATACTAGGCCATATTTAGACCAGCCAATATAACCCGTATTGTCAACAGCAACACTTACTATATGCTATTCATTGCTGAGCCTTGGCTGAATCCCCAATAAAGCACAATGTTTCCAGAAACTTGGATAAGATTTATTGACCACTTCAGGATCCTCAATTTCCAGTTCAGTCCTCGTAATTAAAGGCATAAATGCCATGGCCATCCGATGGTCATCATAGGTAGCCACCTTTACCTTTGCCGGTATTTCTGAGGCAGGCACAAGAGTGAAAACACCCGCTTTACGTTCTTCCAACAAAGCTCCGATTTTCGCCAATTCTTTTTGCAAGGCATCAATACGGTCCGTTTCTTTAATCCTCAGGCTTTCAAGCCCCGAAAATTCAGATGTTTGTCCTATAAGAGCACAAGTGACAGCTACTGTCTGCGCCAAGTCCGGGCAATGCGTAAAATCAAAGCTTGGCAATCCAAGAACCACTTTTTTCTTAAGCGATATGCCTGTTTTTTGAAATTCACTTTGTACGCCTAACTTGTCCATTATCTCCACAATCATGGCATCACCCTGCAAACTTTCGGCCTTAAGTCCCTTAAGAAAAAGCTCACCTTCATCGGCACAGGCCAATAAGCTAAACCAATAGCTGGCACCTGACCAATCACTTTCAACAGCAAAGGTGGTAGGAAGATAAGCACCAGGTTTTATTTCAATGCGGCTTCCTTCAAAATTATAATCGACACCAAAGGCCTTCATAAGGGCTAAGGTCATGGTGATATAAGTTCTTGAACCAATTTTACCTGTAAGGTTTAGAATCAAACCCTGAGGCAATAAGGGGGCATTCATCAGCAAAGCAGAAATATACTGACTACTAACATCCCCTCTAATTTCTATTTCATTGGTTTTTTGACCTGAAAAGCCCTCTATTGACAATGGGGGATACCCCTCTTTTTTGAGGTATTTTATATTGGCACCGAGTTCTCTCAAAGCATCAACCAAAATCCCAATGGGCCGCTCACACATACGTGGAGTACCCGTCATAACCTTCTTCTTGTTATTTAAGGCTGCATATGCTGTCAAGAACCGCATAGTAGTTCCCGCATCCAAGACATCCAGTGTATCCGGATCATCTTGAAGCAGTCGGATCATGGTTTGCGTATCTCTGGCCTCTGCAAGGTTTGACAGTTTATTTTCTCCTTTTGTAAGAGCATCAATGATTAGAACCCTGTTGCTTTCACTTTTTGAGGATGGTAATGGGATTTGGATTTGACCAAATGCTTCTTTTTTAGGCAGTACAATAGTATTCATGAACTTTATAAAGCTTGAAATTTAAAGGTTTAGCACAACGGTGGGGAAAAATCCACCAATCAATTGGATAATTGATTGTAATAATCCAAGGCCTCTGCTACTGCCTCTCTCCCTACTACTATATTGAAATCACATTCTCCAATTCTTTTGAGCAGAGAAAAATTCAACACATTCCCCTCGTTTTTCTTGTCTTGAAAACACAGGTCAATGATGGTATCAAAACCTTGTTTATCAATTTGTATTTTCCCAAATACTGACAAAATATTTTCCTGTATGATTGCGAGTTCTTCCTTAGGCAATCGTAAAAATTTATGGGAAAGGTAAGCTTCTGCGATCATGCCAATGGCTATGGCCTCCCCATGCAACAAATGAAATGGAGTGTCCAAATAGTAGGATTCTACGGCATGCCCAATGGTATGTCCGAAATTTAATATTTTTCTTAAACCATCTTCTTTCGGATCTTTTTCAACAACGTCTCTTTTAATCCCTACAGATACTGAGATGATATCCTTCCAAGCTTGTGCCTGCCAATTTTCGGTTTTTAGGCTATTGAAATAGTTTTCATTTCTGATCAGGCCATGTTTGATAACCTCTGCATATCCGGAACGCAGCTCAGGTTCAGGAAGGGTAGCCAAAAACTCTTCTCCTATCAAAACACCTTCAGGTTGATTGAAAACACCAATATGGTTTTTGAAGCCTTTGAAATCAACGCCTAATTTCCCTCCAACACTGGCATCCACTTGAGACAATAGGGTGGTTGGTAAATTAATAAAGCGTATCCCTCTCTTATAGGTGCTGGCACAAAAGCCCCCCATATCCCCTGTCACTCCTCCTCCAATATTCAGAATAAGGGTTTTACGGTCAAAGCTATTTTCCGTCATCCAATCCCAAATCTTTACACAAGTATCTAGGGTTTTATTCACCTCTCCTGCTTCAAAAGTAAAGCTTGTATGCTCCGGAAGATGGCTAGAAACCAAAGGGTAGCAGTGTTTGACCGTATTGCTGTCCATGATGACCCCAAGTTTGGAGTACTTTTTTGATTCTAGGAATCGGGTCAAATCCTGCGCTATTCGGGAAGAAAATATTATTGTTTCCAAAATCTGTTTTTTTGTAAAGGTAAAAATTAAACCCGTTTTTATCCCTTAAAAATAAACCGAATGATCAAGCTTTTTTAAGTCTTGACATCCAAGCTCTGATAATCAATTCCAAATGCTCCAAAAGGATAATACACTTTTTAGAGACAACTCACTTGTCCTTTCCTACAATCAGGACAAAGAGATGTTTTGGAAATCCTTTCAGATTTTATTTAAGAATAAAAACGGGCTTAAGCATCAAACTGATTTTTTCTCAGAAACGTCTTCTCTCAATTTTTTTTCTTGACGCTTTACAGACTCTTCATGAATGCAATAAAGCAATTCTTTCATGAATTTTTCGCTAAGGTTTTTATCCACACCATTCTTGGTTCTGGATTCCATTACTTGCTTCCAGCGATCTGCCTGAAAAACAGTTAAATTATTCTCGCGCTTGTGTGAACCAATTTGATCAATAATAGCAAATCTCTCAGCCAAAAGATCCAACAATTGGTCATCTAGATGATCAACGGCGTTTCTTAAGTCTTGTAGTTTTTCTGAAGGATGCTCATTTTCTACAGGATGTTTGAAATCAATTTGATCCAAAATATCCCTAAGTTGCTGAGGAGTTACTTGTTGTTTGGCATCACTCCATGCATTATCAGGATCATGATGTGTTTCAATCATTAAACCATCTAAACCGAAATTAATCGCACGTTGAGATGTTTCGAGAATTCCTTTTCTATTACCTACAATGTGACTAGGATCGTTGATTACTTGCATACCCTTCCACAACCTTTTCAAGTGAATAGGCATAGACCAGTTAGGCTTGTTACGGAATTTCTTGTCATAAGCATCACTGAATCCTCTGTGGATCGCAGCTAGCTTATTCACGCCTACCGCCTGAAGTCTTTCCAAAGCACCTCTCCAAAGTTCTAGATCAGGATTCATTGGGTTTTTAACCATCACAGGAATATCCACACCTTTAAGGGCGTCAGCAATTTCCTGAACTGCAAATGGGTTTACAGTAGTTCTAGCTCCTATCCAAAGAATGTCTACATCATGCTTTAGGGCCAATTCTACGTGAGCGGCATTCCCTACCTCTGTGGTGATTGGAATATTCAATTTTTCACGTACGATTTCCATCCACTTCAATCCATCTTCTCCGATACCTTCGAAACTTCCCGGCCTAGTTCTTGGCTTCCAAATACCTGCCCTGAATACATCAGGAATAACATTGGCGGCGATCATGTCTTGGCAAACCTTCTCGATCTGCTCAGGAGTTTCGGCACTACATGGTCCTGCAATAATCAGGTGCTCATTGTCAAGGCCTAAACCCCAGTCTTTTGTTTGTAAGTGATTTTCCATTTCCTTATTCTTCGGTTTAATATTAAAATAAAAAAGCCCGACTCTTTCGAATCGGGCTTCTATGTTTTTTATCTTTTTTTATTTTTTATCAAGACAATACGCAGCTCCGATTCGACCTTGGGGACGAAAGTAAAAGTAAAAGAAGCTAAAATACGTAGCTGCGAAATTTTTCATGCGTCAAATGTAACCCTTCCACCTTTAAAAATCAAATAGTTAATGACTTTTTTAATTTTTATTCTCGTATTCATAAAGATTGGATAGCCCTTCCGCAAACCATACAGGCACACAAACAACTGTATTACACATACTTATAACTAAAACAAAGGAGTAATAAAATAGGCTAATAAAATCTATTGGCCCTTACTGTCAAGCCCTTATAATTATCGAAATCTCACTTTATTAAAGCATTATTCAATGGTCACTTACCTGCCATCCTCCTGAATGCCGCAAGTGGGCATGCAACAGAAGTAAGGTAAACCGGATTTTGAGTTCCTCCACTCTTATCAAAACATTCATAAGGAGCACCAAAAGATTCTCCTTTTCGGAAATCATTTGCTTTAAGCTCATTCAGGTATTCCAAGGCTAATTTCTGTGCTAAATGAGGGTTATTAAAATGTATTGCGAATGCTACCCAACCGGTGGGTGTCCCCCAAAATGCACCATTTTGATAGGTGTTTTTTGCCGCAAGGGACTTTTCCCATACATGTGTTTCATCAAAATCATGATCCAGAGGCACGTGTCTAATATTGCCCCGATAGCTAATGGTACCTTTTTCATAAGCAGCAGCCAACACCTCGCTTGCATGAGCAAGACTTTCACCATCTAAAACACCTAAATAAACGGCCAGGGAAGTTCCCCAAACATCGGGTTGAGAACTTTGTCGAGTAGAGGCTTTTAAAAAGCCACTATCATCATTAAATTCTGTTGGGATTACTTCCTTAATCCTTTCGGCCAATTGTTGGTACCTGAAACTTTCTTTTGGATCTTCTATCAATGAATAAAGTTCAGCAAGCTCTTTTGCTGCTCTGTACTTAAGTAAAGAGGGAAACAATAACTTTCCTGTCATTTGAATTGCATCTCTAAAACCAAAATCAACACCTCTAAATTTCTCAGAAGCAAAGACCAAATGGTCTTTCGGTCCAGCTGGAGGAACCTGAAAAGACAAGGCCAATCTGTCAATTAAAGAAAGCCCATTTATTTTTTCGCAAAGGATAGATAGGTCCCCAACCTTTTTAATATAGGTGTATGCCATATGTACAAACAAAAACTGATCTCCATAGGGAGGCAATGTCCCCCATTTTTCTGTTCCCTGATCATTAAAACTGTAGGTTCCCGGAAAATAAATTGGCTGACCATCATCTATTCTGATATGATCTGCAACCGCTCCCACCGGCACCATACTCCCACCTTTGGTGATCCATGTATTGCCGGCTTGAGTTGATGCAGTGAGTATCAACATGTGCTTTTGTTCTGCAGCTGGAATCATTCCTGTTTCTAAGGCCATGGCATAATCTCTGATCCAGAAGCTGGGGTAGGCATTTCTTCCCCCGGGCCTGATCAATACCCCTCCGGTATTATTTGCACCAAATTCTTCAGAAATGAATTGTTTGGGGTAAATGCGAGAGGCTTCCAGCACTGAGGCAGTAAGTTCTTCAAGAAACTGAAATTGATCCTCAGCTAGGACAGCAGCATTTTGCGCATAAATAAAAGGTGGGAAAAGCCAGAATAAAAGCCCTATTAATAAGTTAAACCTTGGGTTCATTTGAGTTTATTATTTAGCGGTTGGTTAGCAATGGAGGTATTTAAGGTTTCAGCAAAGGCCTTGTCACTTCCTTGCTTTTGTATAATAAAATGGTGGAGCGGGTTAACTTCATTGGTTACCCAGCGACTCCCCTCCTCCAAATCAAATGTCAGCGCCCCGGGTGCCAATTCTTCGAAATACTTATCCTGCCCCATTACAGCATAATATACTGTAGCAAGGTCCCAGCTGGGCCTCTGATCTAGTAATGTTTTCTTCTCCACATTCCAGAGCCAATCCCTATAGGCTGTCCTTACAATATTATTGGCATTTAAAGTGTCCAATGACTCCCCCGTAAAAACTTTAGCCCCAGCATCCACAAAGTAAGTTGGTCTTGGAAAATGGTCTATTAAATAATCTGTGTAGACGGCCGTTTTGTTCTTGTAAAAATTCCAATCTTTCACTCCCTCTCCCTTCTTATTTGAGGCGCCCAATGCCCCTAAAGCCACCCAACGTTTAATTTTTTCACTTACCAAATCAAAACCATTCATAGGGGATATACTATCCGGAATAGACCTTAACAATTCATACAGAGCCTTGGTATGGCCAATGGTAATATAGGTGACGGAATTATTGGGAGCTTCAGCAAGCAATTTCCTATTCAATATGGTTTGTTCGTAAGCATCATGATTATGAATCAATGTATTTTTATAGGCTATAGTATCCTTGGCTAGCTTTTCAGCCTGCATTTTATCCTTAGGATCTCCAAAGCACAAATCGTGACTGGCTCCTACAGGTATACGGTTTCTTCCGTAATAGACATTGATCGCATCAATTACCCCCACCCCAAAAGGGATTTTTCCGGAGCTATAAATAACCCCAAGGATTTCCACTTTACCCTGATCAGCAAAATGATGCAACAGCGCCATGGCCCCAACATCATCACAGTCGGAACCCATATCTGTATCCAGAATAACTTTCTCAGTTTGAGCCATTGAAAATTCTACCGCGAAATAAAAGGCAAGAAAAAGAAGCCTAAACATAAGCCTGCTTGATGAAGAATTTATCAAATTTATTTTACACATAAAGGTTAATTTTTAAGAATGATTGAACCATTCCCACAAGTGGCTTTCGGAAAAGCATGTTAAAATTGTATATTTGAGTGTACATCAAATACTTGGAATATTTTTAAAATTAGGCATTCTAAAATAAAAATCTAGGAGGGAAAGCTTTAGTTTGTCGATAAATCAAACTTTAAACCCTGTCATTAGTTGTTTTTTTGATATCTTTGCGCACTGAAAATGGGAATAAAACTTGGATTTTCTTTTGACAATCTAAAAATAGCTTTTGCTCACCTCAGCATCAAGGATCTGAAGAGAATGCGAATGCTCTATAGATTGATGAGATACCCTTTTATAGTAAGGTTAGGGATTTTCTTTACCAAAATCTCTTTTAACCTTGGTTTACCTATAAAAGCACCGCTAAAACGAACCATTTTCGAGCAATTTTGTGGAGGAGAAAGTTTTGAAACTTCACGAAAAACTGTAGAAAAACTAGGCAACTACAGGGTAAGTTCTGTGTTGGATTATTCAGTTGAAGGGAAAGAAGACGAGCACATTCTGGAAGCTACAATGGAAGAAATTCTAAATTCGATCCATAAGGCCAAGGGTAATGTTTTGATACCCTTTGCCGTGTTCAAAGTTTCGGGCATAGCTCCTACTTCGATTTTGACGAAGGTTCAAAACAAGGAAGTGCTTTTACCGGAAGAGAAAAAAAGATTTGAATTGGCCAAGCAAAGGGTATTTAAGCTCTGTGAAGCAGCTGCCAATTCTGGTGTAAAGTTAATGGTGGATGGTGAAGAAAGCTGGTTTCAAGCGGTTACCGACAACTGGATACTTGAAGCCATGAAACTTTACAATAAGGAAGAGGCGATCATCTACAACACCTTCCAGATGTACAGAAAGGTCATGAGCAGAAGGTTAAAAGATGCTCACCATGAATCAGTTGCCAATAGTTTTTACCTTGGAGTAAAACTTGTAAGGGGAGCATATATGGAAAAGGAAAGGAACCGTGCAAAAAAAGAAGGCTATCCTGACCCCATCCATGCCATAAAAGAAGCAACAGATGATGCTTTTAATAAGGCCTTGCAATTTTGCATCAATAATAAACAGAGAATATACCTTGTCAATGGTTCCCATAATGAACTGAGCAATATCATACTGACAGAGCTTATGGAGCTGCATGGTTTGAAAAGGGAAGACAGGAGGTTTTACTTCTCCCAGCTGTATGGAATGAGCGATCATATAAGTTTCAACTTGGCCAATGCTGGTTTTAATGTGGTCAAGTATGTACCCTATGGGCCGGTAAAGGAGGTACTTCCTTACCTTGGTAGAAGGATAAAAGAAAATTCAGGAATTTCCGACCAAGTCCTTAAAGAACAGACAATGGTAGAAAATGAAATCTTGAGAAGAAAAAATCTAAAAATAGCATAACAAATATTTACCCATGCAATTACTGAACGAACAGGAGATAGAAAGAAGAAAAGACCGGGAGGCATTACTGAATTTGGGAATTGATCCCTATCCGGCACTCTCCTTTCCGATCAATGCCACGGCAGCAGATATACACCAAAATTACAACAATCGTAAAAACGATTATAAGGGAATTACTATTGCCGGAAGGCTAATGACCAGGAGAATCATGGGTTCTGCCAGTTTTGCGGAAATTCAAGACAGTACAGGTCGGCTTCAAATTTACGTTAGAAGAGATGACCTTTGCCCGGATGAAGACAAAACCCTCTACAATAAAGTGTTTAAGAAACTTTTGGGAATAGGTGATTTCATAGGCCTCAAAGGCTTTATTTTCACGACTCAGACCGGGGAAATTTCTTTACACGTTCAAGAATTTACCTTGCTTTCCAAATCAGTAAAACCCCTACCTGTGGTAAAACGGGACGACGAAGGCAATGTATTTGATGGCTTTACAGATCCTGAACTTAGGTACAGGCAACGTTATGTAGACCTTATTGTTAACCCAGAGGTAAAAGAAACTTTCGTTACAAGGTCCAAAATTATTTCCACCATGAGAAATTATTTTGATGATCATGGTTGGATGGAAGTTGAGACTCCTATTTTACAACAGGTGCATGGAGGAGCTGCTGCCAAACCTTTTGAAACCCATCACAATGCGCTTGACACTCCTTTATTCCTTAGAATAGCCAATGAGCTGTACCTAAAGCGACTGATTGTAGGCGGTTTTGAAGGCGTTTATGAAATCGGCAAAATGTTCCGAAATGAGGGCATGGACAGAACCCACAATCCGGAATTTACATCCATGGAAATTTATGTGGCCTATAAGGACTACATCTGGATGATGGAAATGGTCGAAGACTTAATTGCTAAAATTGCAAACCGTGTATTGGGCACTACAAAAGCAAAAGTTGGGGACAATGTGATAGAGTTTGAAGGGCCTTATAAAAGATTGTCTATGTTTGAATCTATTCAGGAATACACCGGAATAGATGTAAGCCAAATGAATGAGAAAGAACTCAGAGCGCTGTGTAGCGAAATGGGCATAGAGGTAGATGATAGCATGGGTAAAGGCAAGTTGATCGATGAAATCTTTGGAGAGAAGGTTGAAGAACACCTGATCCAGCCTACCTATATTACCGACTACCCGATCGAAATGACACCGCTAGCTAAAAAGCATAGAAGCAAACCGGGTCTTGTGGAAAGGTTCGAATTATTTGTCAATGGTAAAGAGATTGCCAATGCTTATACCGAATTGAATGACCCCATAGACCAAAGAGAGCGATTTGAAGACCAACTCAAATTGGCACAAAGAGGAGATGATGAGGCCATGGCCATGGACGAAGATTTTCTTCGCGCCCTAGAATACGGCATGCCCCCAACATCCGGCCTGGGTATCGGAATAGACCGACTTTGCATGATGCTTACAGATCAAAGTACCATTCAAGAAGTTCTGTTTTTCCCTCAAATGAAGCCGGAGAAAAAAGTAAAAATAGCATCTGATGAAGACTTTATTGAATTGGGAATAAACCCCGGTCTTATTCCGGCTATCAGAGAATTAAACATCCATACCATTGAGCAGTTGAAAGGGTTAAATCCTAACAAGCTCTTCAATGATGTTTGCGGAAAAAAGAAAAAACTAAAACTCGATGTACCCAACCCCAGCAAGGAAGAGGTATCAAACTGGATTAATGCGTAAAAACGTAACATAATTGTATCAAAAACCCCCTAAGTAAACTATACTTAGGGGGTTTTTATTTAAAAGTTGGTCTCTACTATCAGCTATTTTAAAAAAACACCAATATTAGTGCTCCCAAAAATAGGGAGGCTCCAAGCCCAACGCCCTAAGATAAACATAGCCTTGTCCCCTGTGATGTATCTCATTGTCTATAAAATACATCAAAGTGCAATAAATTTTATTCTCATACTGTCCAAAAGCCAAAACAGTTTCTTGAAAATCATCCCTTGTAAGCTTTGGAAACCATTCTTCTATTTCGACGGTAGCTTGGTCCCAAAGCTCCAACAATCTTTCTTTGCTGTTTTCCACTGCAAACGCTTCTTTAAGAGGCTCCCATTCACGCGTTACCAAGCCCTTGATACCTGGGCCAGCAATACCTAATAGCTCTTGGACCATTTCTCCAAACGGCCTCATTTCTCCAACTGTAAAATTAAAAAGTTGCTCCTCGGGAAAAGTTACAATTACCCTGCGGGTGAGCCCACGATGCCCCTGCCAGTGTTTCAATAATTGCTCTTGTGAAATGATCATTTGCTGTGCTTTCGTTTCCATCTTGATGTTTATTTTAAGTGAATAATTAATCTTGAAACAAACTTACCTACAGCTAGTGACAACCCTATGTCAGCAGTTTTATGAAAATTAAGGCCTTGAAGAAATATTTTTTATCAAAGAAAATATCATTAGTTTTATTCGATATAGCCTCCCATGAACAGATTAAATCGACTTACAGCCATTTTGACCCAACTGCAGAGCAAAAGACATATCTCTGCGGAAGAAATTGCCAATAGGTTTGAAATAAGTCTACGGACCGTATACCGAGATATACGGGCACTTGAGGAGGCAGGTGTTCCAATAACAGGTGAAGCTGGGAAAGGGTACACTTTGGTAGAAGGTTATCGGTTACCACCGGTAATGTTTGATGAAAAAGAGGCCTTTTCTTTAATACTGGCAGAAAAAATAATCGAAAAATTCAGTGATCGGGAAATTAGCCAACACTTCCAATCCGCACTGATCAAAATTAAATCTGTACTGAAAGACCAGCAAAAATCAGCCATTGATCAATTGGATGAACAAGTAATATATTATAAACGTGAATTGGCTAGCCCTTCAAAAAATGAAAAAGCCATTCAGCGCATCATGTCTGCCCTAGCAACGAATAAGGTTTTACAATTTGATTACATCTCCTTTATAAAAGAAGAGAATACGAGCCGATCAGTTGAACCTATAGGCATGTACTTTTCATTGGGGAACTGGTACCTTATTGCATTTTGTAAACTCAGAAAGGACTATAGAACTTTTAGGGTCGATCGCATACAGAAAATAAATATTACCGAGGAACATTTCACCACAAACCACCCCTCTTTAAAGTCCTACCTAAAAAAGATGGAGGAGGGAAATCAATTAAAAAAAGTAATCATTCAGATGGATCCCTCCCATGTGAAGTATATTGACAACCACAAATACAATCAAGGTTTCGTATTGCAAGAAAAGATAGACAATAAAGTCCAACTCACTTTTATGGTTGATTCTATCGAGTTTTTTGTCCGGTGGATTATTTCTATAGGGGATATTGTCACTGTTATCTCTCCTAAAGCCCTTTCAGAAAGAATGTCAGCATTGCTGAATACCATGACGAACAAACTACAAGAATCAAATTCGCAGTTAAAAGCCTAGGGAAATATTCCGAGCTTTGCCCAATTAACCTACATGTTGGTCAACAAGGATAATATTTCCATCCGGATCTTTAATAACAAAATTATCAGGGCCTTTACCATTTTCATCGGCTTCCCTTTCAAATTCTAGGCCTTGGGTTTTTAAATTTTGTTGAATTTCTCTAACATCTTGGTAACCTTCAATCACATTGGCATCGGCATCCCAACCAGGGTTAAATGTCAAGATATTTTCTTCAAACATTCCTTCAAATAGACCTATTAAGGTGTCACTATTTTTCATGATCAGGTAATGATGTTCTAAGGATCCAGCAAAGTGGCTGAAGCCCAGCTTCTCATAAAATTCTTTGGAAGCTTTTAAGTTTTTAACAGCTAGACTTACTGAGAACGCACCAAGTTTCATAATTAAGGGGTTTTAATTGCAATCAATCAAAGCTCCGATTTATTCTAAATCGAATGAAATAAGATTAGGAGAGGATTTACTTAACATCTGTAAATCCTCTCTATACTTATTCTATTTAGGCCAGCGACCTTCTACAATATTCAAGACAGTTCTGAACTTCTTTAACAGCATCAGAACCTTCCGGAATTTTATATTCAAGTTCAATAGTAGCCGGGAATTTGTATTTTTTACTTTGTATTTCACTTAGCAACTCCACAATAGGCGTGTCACCCTCACCCCAAGGCAGGTTACCTTTTCCGTTTGCCGGGGTTTGTCGGTCCTTGGTATGCATGCTTAAAATGCGCTTGTGCTTTTTCTGAAGTAGTTCAAAAATATCCTTGTAACCAGCAGCAATATAGTGGCCGGCATCGAGGTTCAGTGCATTTCTGGGACTTTGCTCCAAGGCAGTGTCCCAAAAGGTAGGGGTTTGTTGGGTATGCCCATGGTAACCCACTGACATTTTATTCTTTTCCCCCATTTTCCCTAACTTCAATGTCCGCGCATCATTTGCAGGATGTTCTAAGGTAACATGGCTAGCACCCAAAGCCCTTGCTGCTTTCATACCGTAAGCAATTTCAGCATCTGTATTGTTCATCCCAAAAGCTCCGGGTTTAAACGCATAAATACTGACACCTGCATCCTTATACATTTTTCTGAATTTCTCGAATTTTTTGAAATCAGTTTTCGCACGCCAAGCGGCCACACTTGCAGCATGGTCTTCCGCCTCTTTTTGCAACTCCATAAACTCCTTGTTTTCATCTGCAGACAACTGGCCTCCATCTCTTTTCTTTCGACGCAAGTTGTTGAATCTGCCTCTATCCATAGTAGACTCAGGAATGCCGGCAAAGGATTCCGCAGGGCCACCCATCAACTCTATGGCACTGATTCCGCTGTCTGTAACATATTTGAGGGTTGCTTCAGCACTTTGGTCCGGCAGTGACCGGAAAGAATAAGTAATACATCCGATCTGTACACCATTTATTTTCGAATCAGGTTTATTATAGTTTTTAATTATTGCAGGAGCACCTTTGATCAAGGATGTTGATGCCAAAGCAATTCCTGCAGTACCAAAAAGGGATTTAATTAAAAACGCTCTTCTATTATTCATTGGAATGGAAATTTAGGTTTAAGTTGTAATATAAGAATTGACTGAATAAATATTATTCTTTTTAAGTCAAAAAGACCAAATAACTAACAGATTCTCTGAAAAAGATGGTTTTTAAAGCAAAAAACTCAAATCATGGCCTTGGGTATGCGCTTATATAATTAACCCAATGGTAAAGAACAATCCATTATTTTACTAAATACGTAGTATAAATTGAGCTTTAAAAAGTATCTCTAAGAACCAATGTTTTAATTTACCTCCTGCTTAATCTATGATCAGATACAGTAGATGCAATTTTAAAAAAATGAAAACACCTTTTTTGCTTGCCCCCCTTTTTACTTTAAGTTTCTTTTTTTCAACCCTTTACCTAGCTCCTGCACAGACAGCTAAACCTGAACACATTGTATTGACTTGGAAGAATGATCCTTCTCAGTCACAAAGTGTAACTTGGAGAACGAGTTCAAGGCTTGAGCACCCAATCGCCCAGTTATCCTTAGCAAGTGCTGCCGGTAAAATAACGAACCGTGACCAAAGCTACCAAGCCGAAATGCAAGAGATCAAAAGCCTTGAGGGCAATACCTATTTCTATTACTCGGTTACCTTCGAGGGGCTCAAACCAGGAGGTATTTACCGGTATAGGGTTGGAGAAGCTGGCAATGAAATGAGCGAATGGAATCAGTTTACTACAGCTGATAAAACAGAGGATTCTTACTCCTTTATTTATTTAGGGGACATCCAAAATGAGGTATTGGCTTGGGGAAGCAGAACCGTTAGGGCCGCCTATGCCAAAGCACCCAAGGCAGGGTTTATGTTATTTGCCGGAGATTTAATTAATGATGGGCATCAAGATAGTCAATGGGTAGAATGGTTTGAATCTTTAGGCCATATTCGAACGATGAAATCCATAGTTCCTGTCATAGGAAATCATGAATACGATACTTATCCTAGCAATCCGGATAAAGAGAAAATATCCATGTATTGGCGGCCTCAGTTTGAACTTCCGCTAAATGGTCCGGAGGGCCTGGAAGAAAGTGTTTATTATATGGACTATAAGAACATGAGACTGGTTGTGTTGAACAGTTTAGCCGCATTAAAATCACCTAAAGATCTACAAATTCAAAGTGATTATCTCGAAAAAATTTTGACAGATAATCCACAAAAATGGACTGTAGTTTCATTCCATCATCCTTTTTTCACTGCCAGAGATGGCAGGCACGGCAATTATCCGGAACTCCGTGAAGCCTGGCAGCCTATCTTAGAAAGACATAAGGTGGATCTAGTACTTAAAGGTCATGATCATGTATATGCCAGAGGAGCTCATCAAACCAAAACCATCGAAGTACCGGAAGGACAAGTGGGGCCTGTATATGTTGTCTCAGTGGCCGGCCCTAAAATGTATGGTATTGTTCCTGAAAAACGCTGGATGGACAGAGCAGGTGTGAACACCCAATTGTACCAGGTGATTACCATTGATGGGGATTTACTTCAATATCGTGCCTATACAGTTTTGGATGAGCTATATGACGCTTTTGACTTACAGAAGCAGGAAAACAGCTATAATTTATTTTCTGAGCATATCTCCACACCAAAATATCCGGAAAACAGTTTCCCGAATGGTACAACCCTACGCTCAAAATAAAAAACCAAGTCAGAAGCAGGAGGGACAAAATAAATCCATCCTGCTTCTGGCCTGATTTCCAATCTGTTATTTTTTCACCTTTTCTATTAAGTCGTTGATTATTTTCTCTACGACAAAACGATTGCTTTCAAGGTCTATGCCCACTTCTTCAGCCAAAGCCTCCAAATCAGGTTCCTTTTCAGAAGTTATGGCTGTAACAGCCAATCTAGCTAACTCATCCAGCTTTTTCAGTTCTTGATTGGATTCTTCCTCAGCTTCAGGTTCAAATAGAAGTTCAAGGGGCATTAATTCTATTTCCTTCCTTAAAATTTCCTGGGCTGTATTTTGCATGGAGGGTCGCAAATAAATATCTGCTATTTTATCCATGGCTAATCCAAATTTATTTAAAGCGTCAATGATTGCCTCAAATCCTTTCTCAGTTAAAGCCGTCGCCTGTATGGTCTCTTCTTTCTCATTATAATAAGCTACTGCAAAATGGGGTGACATTTCCCAATCCTGCAAGCCAAGTCTATAAACGCCACCGGTATAAGAAATATTAAAGTCCCCTTCCATTTCTTGTACCTGTGGGATGGAAGCCTTTTCTTCGGTAATCACCATCACCAAAGACTCTCCCTCATGCACTACAGCCGGTTGGGTAGACCCTGCAAACAACATCATATAAGGCACCGGATTTTTTTGTACATCCTCCATAAGTGCACCTTCATCCTCAATCATTGGATTGACCTCGGTTGCGTAAAAATAAATATCATCAGGACTAAAGCTTGCATAGCCTGATAGGGGGCCATAAGTTTGCCAGCAAGAACCATTGAAGCCTATCAGGTTAAACCATAATTCTTTTTCTCCATCCCTGTCTATAATATCTTTTATAGAAGGTGAATACAATAAATAATTTTCACCTGTAAAGACATCTTCCATTCGGTAAAAATGTTTTTCAGGCTGCTCTTTAATTTCAGCAAAGCTAAATCTCCAAGGATTGGCAGATTGAAAAACCATCCAATCAAACTGTTCTTTCTCAAGATTACTAATGGCAGAATGTTTGAGGTATTTGGTAATGAGCCCCCCGTTTTTCATCAACCGATGGATAATGTATTGGGATTTAAGCATATCATACCATTGTCTGCCAAATTTATCCGTGATGTGCCGATAGGCCTGTAGCTTTTGATCTGCCTCTTTTCCTAGCTTATCTTTTTCTGTAGCATAGGACAAAAGAAATCTGTCCAAAATGGCTACGCTTAAGGCTGTATTTTGTTCACAAGCCTTCTTTATCTTAAGAAAATCTTCCATGGCTAAAAGATAAGAGGAAATTAACTTTTCATCAAATGATTTTATTCCGGTAGACAAAGAATCTGCTTATCAATGGCATTCCTTTCTTAAAGGCTGGTCTTTATCTGTGTTTTACAGCTTACTAAAATAAAAAAATCCCGGAAACATAAGTTTACGGGACGAAAGATTGATAGGCCTAACCGATAAATAAGGCTCCCCTACCCAAACAAGTCAGTACTTAAGTACCTATCACCACGGTCGCATGTTATGCAAACTATAGTTCCGGAGGTTAAAGTCTTGGCAAGCTCAATAGCGGCATGTAAAGCACCACCACTACTCATACCACCTAAGATACCTTCTTCTTTGGCCATTCTTCTTGTCATTTGCGTGGCTTGTTCTTGGCTCACATCAATGACGTGATCTACCCTTTCGGGTTCAAATATTTTGGGTAAAAACTCAGGAGACCACCTTCTAATTCCGGGAATACTAGAACCTTCAGTAGGCTGGGTGCCCACTATTTGGATGGCTGAATTTTGTTCTTTCAAATACCTGGACACTCCCATAATGGTACCTGTGGTTCCCATTGCTGAAACAAAATGAGTTATTTCTCCATTAGTTGCCTCATAGATCTCCGGCCCGGTGGTATGGTAATGCGCCAAATAATTATCAGGGTTAGCGAATTGATTGAGCATAAAATAGCCTTGGTCCTTAGCCATTTCTTCGGCCAAGGTTCTGGAGTACTCAATGGACTTTTCCGCAGGGGTTAAAATGACTTTTGCGCCATAAGCTTCCATGGACAACACCCGTTCCCTGGTAGCATTGTCGGGCATTATCAATGTCATCTCAACACCCAATAAGTTGGCAACCATAGCCAAAGCAATTCCCGTATTCCCTGAGGTTGCTTCAACCAATTTGTCTCCCTTTGCGATCTCACCTCGGTCCAGTGCTGACCGAATCATATGATAGGCTGCACGGTCTTTTACTGAACCTCCGGGGTTTTGCCCTTCCAGCTTGCAATAAATTTTAACCTTAGGATTTACAGGGATATTTTCAAGTTCAATTAAAGGGGTATTCCCTATTAATTCAAATAGCTTCATAGTTGTGATTATCAGGCTTCACTTTTCAACACATAAAAATCTGTGAGATTGGAGGCGTCATCAAGTATTTTGGTTTGATAATAAATTTTACTTTTTGCAGGGATGCTTTTCGTCAGCCAAACATTTCCACCAACCACACTGCCTTTACCAATTACGGTATCACCTCCCAAAATGGTAGCTCCGGCATAGATCACCACATCATTCTCAATGGTAGGATGTCTTTTCTTATCCGCATCTTCTTTTTTCACACTCAAGGCCCCAAGCGTAACACCTTGATAAATTTTAACCCTGTCCCCGACAATTGTTGTTTCGCCTATTACTATCCCTGTGGCGTGGTCAATGCAGAAAAACCTTCCAATACTTGCGCCGGGATGTATATCCACGCCTGTCTTGCTATGCGCATGTTCCGTTATCATACGAGGTATTAAGCCAACCCCCAAACGATGCAGTAAATGCGCTACCCTATAGGCGGAAATCGCATAAAACCCCGGATAACAGCGAATAATTTCAGTTTTTGACTTAGCTGCCGGGTCTCCTTTAAACATGGCATCCAGGTCTTCGTGTAATTTATCATAAACCTCATTCTCAAGTTTATCGAAAAATTCAATAGCCAAAGCTTCTCCATCAGACTGATGAAGTGCCACGTTCTTTTTAAGGATATTTCCAAGCTGCAATCTTAACTCAGAGAATTTTGCCTGCAAGCTATCCTTATCTTTTAATACCTCATTTGCATGTTCAGGAAACATGAGTCCTAAAACTTCACCAAAAAAACGATTGATGACCTTGGGAGAAGGACAACCCGGACATAGGCTGTGTGCCTTTTGTAATCGGCTTAAGAATGGGTCCATACTACATTTCTACTTTAGAATACAAAACCGACACGGAAAACATATGGTTCATTATAATTTGACCTTTTGTTATCATAACTGAAATTATACAAGGCCATGATATTCATTCCACCTCTATCTCCGAAAGGAACAAAATAACCTGCCCCTCCAAATAAAGCAGGTACCCACTCTCTATAATAAGTTACATCATTGTTTTCGCCTATATAAGGCACTTCCAAATTCAATGATTCGTATTCAGCATGTAGAAATACCTGTCGAAAGATATTGTAACGGTTAAACACCCGTCCACCATAAACATGGGAAACACCATCTATGTAGTTTTTGTTGTTGTAATACTGATAGGTGGCACCTATACCTGCAGAATACTTTTCAGTAATCATGGCTCCGGCCAAAGGGGAAATGTCTATATAGGTAATTCTACCAAGCTGCAGGCTAAAGTTTCCTCCAAAATACAGTCTTTCTGACAAAGGTGGGTTATCTTCTTCGTAGATAACACGCTGCGCATGAACCTCACTATTAAGGCAACAAGCAAAAAATACCGCTAAAAAAGCGGATAGCACCAATTTATTCTTCCATAATGACATACAAGTCTTCCGTTTTTCTTTTCATCAAATAGCGTTCACGAGCAAATTTCTCAAGCAAGTCAAAATTGCTTAGCAATTCCTCTCGTTCAATTTGGATTTTCTCCTTCCGTTCTTGATAAAATTCCTTTTGCTTCTCAAGTTCATTTAATTTTGAACGAAGTTTGAAATGGCTGATGATATCATTGCTATCAATAAAAACCATCCAAGTAATGAATAAAACGGTAAAAACGAAGTAGAAGTTTTTGGTATACTTTAAATATTTGGCCATAATCTGCTTCAATGTTTGTACAAATATATCAAAAGAAATACAATCCTGTCTTCAAGGTACTCGAAAATAACGGAGAATCCATACTTAGATCTGCCAATACCCTTCCTGATGCCTTTCCCTAAGAATGCAGCAGGAGACTAAGATTTCTTGATTAATGTTTATTTGGCGCTTTCAATTGAATTAAAATTAGAGCAAAAAAAAACCTTTTCAGGAATTCCTGAAAAGGTTAATTATTTATTTCTGGCAAAGATTTAAAACTTCAACCCAGGGAAGTAAGCTGATTCCCCTAACTGCTCCTCAATTCTTAACAATTGATTGTACTTGGCCATTCTATCAGACCTAGAAGCAGAACCGGTTTTGATTTGTCCGGTATTCAATGCCACAGCAAGGTCTGCAATGGTAGAATCTTCAGTTTCACCGGAACGGTGAGACATCACAGATTTGTATTTATTTCTATGACAAAGATCCACTGCATTGATGGTTTCTGTCAAAGAGCCGATTTGATTTACTTTCACCAACAGTGCATTGGCAATGTTTTCATCAATTCCTTTTTGCAATCTTTCCACATTGGTTACAAACAAGTCATCACCAACGATCTGAATTTTGTCACCGACATAATCAGTCATTAATTTCCAACCTTCCCAATCATCTTCTTGCATTCCATCTTCAATAGACTTGATAGGGTATTTGCTTACCCAATCCTTCCAGTAATCCGCCATTTGAGAAGAGGTCAACTCATCACCGGTAGATTTCTTGAATACATAAAGTCCTTTTTCTTCATCGTAAAATTCAGAAGAAGCAGCATCCATGGCAATAAAAACATCTTCACCTGGTCTAAAACCTGCTTTTTCAATGGCTTGAAGTACCACTTCTACAGCTTCCACATTTGAGCGTAAGTTAGGGGCAAATCCACCCTCATCACCAACGTTTGTACTCAAACCTTTGGCTTTCAATACAGCTTTAAGATTATGGAAAATCTGGGTTCCCATTCTCAAAGATTCAGAGAAAGAAGAGGCACCGGCTGGCATTACCATAAATTCTTGAAAATCGATGGCGTTATCAGCATGAGAACCTCCATTAAGGATGTTCATCATTGGCACAGGAAGTGTATTTGCATTCACTCCACCAATGTATCTGTAAAGAGGCTGTCCGGACTCCATGGCTGCAGCCTTAGCAACAGCTAGGGAAACACCCAAGATAGCGTTAGCGCCAAGCTTTGACTTGTTGTTGGTCCCATCCAGGCTCAACATAATGTCGTCAATTTGATTTTGCTCAAAAATATCAAATCCGATAAGTTCTGGAGCAATAACGTCATTTACATTAGCAACGGCTTTTAGCACACCTTTGCCCATATAAACATCCTTGTCATTGTCTCTAAGCTCTACAGCTTCGTGAACACCTGTTGAAGCGCCACTAGGTACAGCTGCTCTTCCAAAAGCACCGTTTTCAGTAAAAACATCTACTTCTACAGTAGGGTTACCACGGGAGTCTAAAATTTGTCTTGCGTGGATCGATTGAATTAATGTCATATCAATATAAAGGTTAATGAATTATTTCTGAATTTGTGAAATAAATTGATCAAATAAATACCTTGAATCATGTGGTCCAGGAGAACTCTCCGGGTGATATTGAACAGAAAAAGCTGGTTTATTGGTAAGTTTAATACCGGCAACCGTACCATCATTTAGGTGGTAATGGGTTATTTCCAATTCTTTATTGTTATCAATATCATCTTTATTCACCACAAAACCATGATTCTGAGAGGTAATTTCGCTTTTACCTGTCAAAATATTTTTGATTGGATGGTTAAGGCCACGGTGGCCATGATGCATTTTGTAAGTTCCTACTCCACAAGCCCTTGCCAGAATCTGATGTCCAAGACAAATGCCAAAGAGAGGTTTGCCCAAAGTTAAGATTTCTTTGGTAGTATCTACAGCATATTCCATTACAGCAGGATCTCCAGGTCCATTGGAAAGGAAGTAAGCATCCGGATTCCATTTTTCCATTTCCTGCAAACTGGTTTTGGCAGGATAAACCTGACAATAGACACCTCTATCTACAAGGCAACGCAAAATATTACGTTTGATACCATAATCTACACAAGCGACTTTAATGGACGAATCAGGATCCCCTATAAAGTAAGGGCTTTTGGTAGAGACGGTAGAAGAAAGTTCAAGCCCATTCATATCCGGCACTTTGGCCAATTCGGCTTTTAGGCTTTCAACATCTTCATATTCAGAACTAATGATGGCATTCATTGCTCCTTTAGATCGAATATGTCTAACCAACTTCCGTGTATCTACATCAGCAATACCTGTAATATTGTGACTTTCAAGGTATTCTTGAAGAGAGGATTTAGCATCTAACCTACTGTAAACATTAGAGAAGTCATTGACCACAATTCCTGCGATCAAAGGCGCTTCAGATTCTGTTTCTTCATCAATCACACCATAATTTCCAATATGAGGTGTGGTATTGACAATAATTTGCCCGGTATAGGATGGGTCAGTATAAATCTCTTGATAGCCGGTCATTCCTGTATTGAAACAGATTTCACCTCCGTTGGTGCCATGGCTACCAACAAGGCTTCCAGTAAATACAGTACCATCAGCTAAAAGAAGTATTGCTTTTTTCTTTTTCATATCAAATTTTGCTATGCAAATTTAAGAATTTTCTAATTTGTAGAAAGCTTTCTGCGAAAAGGATATAAAAAAAGGGACTGAACAAAAAGTCCAATCCCTATTAAATATTAAAGAAAGAATAGCATAGATTAAATTACTCTGCTTTTTTATCTTCATCCTTACTTTCAGTCGTTTCGTCCGAAACATCCGCTGAAGCATCTGCTTCAGGTGCTTTTTCAACTTCAGGGCTTTCATTAGCTTCAGTAGTCGTCGCAGCTTCTGTAGTTCCTTTTCCGGAACCTCTTCTACTTCTTCTACTTGCTTTCTTAACAGGTTTGTCTTCTTTCAACATTAATTCGTTGAAATCCACCAATTCAATGATACACATTTCAGCGTTATCACCTAATCTAAAACCAGTTTTGATAATCCTTGTGTATCCACCGGGACGGTTACCCACTTTTTCTACTACTTCTCCGAAAAGAAGTTTGATGGCTTCCTTATTTCTAAGATAACTAAATGTTATCCTTCTATTGTGAGTAGTATCTTCTTTGGCCTTAGTGATCAAAGGTTCGATATATTTCCTCAACTCTTTGGCTTTGGCAAGGGTGGTACTGATACGCTTGTGTTCCAAAAGAGACTTGGCCATATTCGAAAGCATGGCCTTTCTATGTGAGGCGGTTCTACCCAAATGGTTAAATTTCTTACCGTGTCTCATTTTTAATTATTCTTCATCAAGTTTATACTTAGACAGATCCATACCGAAGGTCAAGCCTTTTTCCTGGATTAGTTGTTCCAATTCTGCCAAAGATTTCTTACCAAAGTTCCTGAATTTCATCATGTCAGAAATTTCAAGTTTGGCCAGATCTCCCAGACTCTTCACATCAGCAGCTTTCAAACAGTTGTAAGCTCTGACAGAAAGATCCAAATCGCTCAAAGAAGTTTTAAGCAGTTTCCTCATGTGAAGGTATTCTTCATCAATAGGTTCAATTGCACCACTTCCAGGAGCATCAATAACCATTGTTTGATCAGAAAACAACATGAAGTGTTGAATCAATATCTTGGCAGATTCTTGTAGGGCTTTTTCAGGATGTATAGATCCGTCAGTGCTAACTTCCATGATCAATTGCTCATAGTCAGTCTTTTGCTCCACCCTGGTATTTTCGATCCTGTATTTTACATTCTTAATAGGTGTAAAAACAGCATCTACAGAAATAGTACCATAAATCTGTTCTTTAGGCTTGGATTCTTCTGCTGGAAGGTATCCTCTACCTTTATCGATGGTAAGTTCTATTTCAAGGTTTTTTGATTTATCCAAGTGACATATGACCAAATCAGGATTCAAAACTTCAAAAGAGGTTGTGTATTTGGCAATATCACCTGCTGTAAAAACATCCTGATTTTTTACTTCCACTGTAATTTTATTATCAATGGCATCATGGATCTTTTTAAATCTAACCTGCTTAAGGTTAAGGATAATATCTGTAACGTCTTCAACCACTCCCTCAATACTGGAGAATTCATGTACTACACCGGGTAATTTAACGGCTGTAATAGCATATCCTTCCAGTGAAGACAAAAGAATCCTTCTGAGGGCATTTCCGATGGTAACCCCGTACCCTTTTTCAAGTGGCTTAAAGGTAAACAGTCCGTGAAAATCGTCTGCTTTTTCCATTACCACTTTCTCTGGCATTTGAAATGCTAATATGGACATATCTTTTATTCTTTTTATAGGAATGTAAATGATTACTTAGAGTACAATTCAACGATAAGTTGTTCTTTGATGTTCTCAGGAATATCTTCTCTTAAGGGAACACTTACAAACTTACCACTTAGGGATGCATTATCCCATTCCAACCAACTGAATCTGGTTGTTCCTTTGCCTCTTAAACTTTCTGTTATTGCTTCCAAAGATTTAGATTTCTCTCTAACTGCAACAACATCACCTGGCTTCAGTTGGAATGAAGGAATATTTACAACAGTACCATTTACAAGAATATGCTTGTGTGATACCAACTGACGTGCTCCTCTTCTGGTAGGAGCAATTCCAAGTCTATAAACCGAGTTATCCAAACGACCTTCCAACAATTGCAATAAGTTTTCACCGGTAACTCCCTTTTTCCTGGAAGCGGTATCAAACATTTTAGCAAATTGTCTTTCCAATACACCGTAGATGTATTTGGCCTTTTGTTTCTCCATCAATTGAATGGCGAATTCAGACTGTTTCTTACGTCTTCCTCTGCCATGCATTCCCGGAGGATAATTTTTCTTTTGAAGCACTTTGCTTTGCCCTTCAATGGGCTCGCCAAATTTTCTGGCAATTTTTGCTTTTGGACCTCTATATCTAGCCATGCTATATTTTCTTTAAATTAAACTCTTCTGCGTTTTGGAGGACGACAACCGTTATGAGGTAGTGGGGTAACATCAGTGATGGTAGTTACATCCAATCCTACATTTTGTAGGGTTCTGATCGCAGATTCTCTACCTGCTCCAGGACCTTTAACAAATACTTCGATCTTTCTCAGACCGAGGTCATACGCAACCTGCCCACAGTTTTGAGCAGCCATTTGAGCAGCATAAGGAGTGTTCTTTTTAGAACCCCTGAATCCCATCTTACCAGCAGAAGCCCAAGAAATCACTTGTCCTGAGTTGTTGGTGATGGAAATAATGATATTGTTGAAAGAAGCTTTGATATGGGCCTGTCCCACAGCTTCAACTTTAACAACCCGCTTCTTAGCCTTTGTCTTTTCGTTTCTTTTCTGAGCCATAATCTATGTCAGGATTTATTTAGTCGCTTTCTTCTTGTTGGCAACAGTTTTTCTCTTACCTTTTCTGGTTCTGGCGTTGTTTTTGGTTTTTTGACCACGAACGGGAAGCCCCTTTCTATGTCGCAAACCTCTGTAACAACCAATATCCATCAACCTCTTGATACTCAACTGTACTTCAGATTTAAGTACACCTTCAGTCTTGAATTCTTCAGAAATGATGTTCCTGATAGCAGTAGATTCATCATCTGTCCACTCTCCGGCTTTCTTGTCTAAAGAAATACCTGCTTTATCTAGTATGGCTTTAGCCGTACTTCTGCCGATACCAAAAATATAGGTAAGGCCTATTACACCACGTTTATTGTCCGGTATATCGACACCTGCAATTCTAGCCATAGTATTTAACCTTGTCTTTGTTTAAACTTCGGATTTTTTTTGTTGATGACATAAAGCTTTCCTTTTCTTCGGATCACTTTGCAGTCAGCACTTCTTTTCTTAATAGATGCTTTAACTTTCATATCAATACTAATTTTCCTATTTGATACTCATTAATCGCTCCCTACTACCTTACTTGTATCGATAGACAATTCTACCTTTGGTAAGATCATAAGGGGACATTTCTAACTTAACCTTATCCCCGGGTAAAATTTTGATGTAATTCATCCGCATCTTTCCGGAAATATGTGCAATCAATTGGTGACCATTCTCAAGTTCCACCTTAAACATTGCATTAGACAATGCTTCAACGATGGTACCGTCCTGTTCAATAGATGCTTGTTTAGCCATAATTAAAATTTATAATTCTCTTCTATAAAACGATGTGTTGTCAAGATTTCAGTTCTATCCTCTAGTATCGCAACGGTGTGTTCATAATGCGCAGAAGGCTTTCTATCAGCAGTCCTGATGGTCCAGCCATCTCTTTCTTGAACCACATTACGAGTACCCAGGTTAACCATTGGCTCTATTGCTATAACCATCCCTCCTTTAAGCTTGGCCCCACTCCCTCTTTTCCCCCAATTGGGAACTTCAGGAGATTCGTGCAGCTGCTTACCAACTCCATGACCTACTAATTCTCTAACAACAGTATATCCTTTTGCTTCTACAAATTTTTGTATTGCATTACCGATATCACCAACACGGTTACCAAAAACCGCTTTTTCTATCCCTAAATAAAGGGATTCCTTTGTAGCTTTTAAAAGTGCAATCGTTTTGGGAGAAACTTCACCAACAGGGTAAGTATAAGCGGAATCGCTATGAAAACCTTGGTGAAAGACTCCACAATCTATTGAGATTATATCGCCATCTTTCAATTGATATTGACTTGGAAATCCGTGAACAACAACTTCGTTCACAGAAATACAAAGTGAAGCCGGGAAACCATTGTATCCTTTAAAGGAAGGAATGGCCTTATTGTCCCGGATATATTCTTCAGCAATTTTATCTAAAAAAGAGGTCTTTACCCCTTCTTTCACATGTTTGGCTACTTCACCGTGCGCTTTTCCTAAAATCAGCGCACTTTCTTTTATTATTTCAATTTCTTCTTCAGACTTAAACTGTATCATATTTAAGCCACTGCATAACTTGAAGGATCATTTTTCATGTTTCCACTTTTCATCATGCCTTCGTAATGTCTCATCAACAAGTAACTTTCTATCTGTCGAAGTGTATCCAAGATAACTCCTACCATAATCAACAATGAGGTACCTCCATAAAATTGAGCAAACTCACTACTAACTCCTGCTATGATGGCGAAAGCCGGCATAATGGCTACAAGGGCTAGCAATATAGATCCTGGTAAAGTAATCCTAGAAATTATATTGTCAATGAAATCGGCTGTTGGTCCACCAGGTTTGATTCCGGGAACAAAGCCGCCGTTTCTTTTCATATCTTCTGCAATTTGTTCCGGGTTAACGGTAATGGCAGTATAGAAAAACGTGAAAAGAACAATCATTACAGCAAAGACAAGATTGTATTGCCAAGAGGTGAAATCACTAAAGGTAGTACCAATGTAAGATGCAATATCACTGTCTTCAGCCCATATTTGAGCAATCAAAGCAGGCAAGAACATCAATGATTGGGCGAAAATAATTGGCATTACACCAGAAGCATTTACCTTAATAGGTATGTACTGACGTTGTCCACCATAAACTTTACCCCCAACTACTTGCTTGGCATATTGCACTGGAATTCTTCTTACTGCTTCCGTAAGCGCTACAACACCTACAACAACAAAGAATAGAATGACAGCTTCAAGAAGCAATAATAAAATACCTCCGCCACCTTTAGATAAACTCTCAGAAATAATAGCTCCAGGCAGCGCAGAAATAATACCAATCATGATCAACATGGAAATCCCATTACCAATTCCTTTTTCAGTAATCTTCTCACCTATCCACATACAGAACATGGTTCCGGCAGTCAATAAGACAAGGGCAGATGTCATGAAAAGGGTCTTGTTAATAACAATGGCTTCGTCAGGAATCGTAGCAGTAATATAGCCAACGCCTTGAGCCAAGGTTATTAAAATGGTTAGCACTCTGGTGATTTGATTGATTCGCTTCCTACCGGATTCACCTTCTTTTTGTAATTTTTGAAAATAAGGTACGCCAACAGTCAACAATTGCAAAACAATTGAAGCAGATATATAGGGCATGATACCCAAGCCAAAAATGGACGCCCTACTGAAAGAACCACCTAAAAAGGTATCAATCAATCCGAATATACCAGAGGCAGCCTCTCCAAGGCGACTTGGATCAACACCTGGTAAGACGACAAAGGATCCAATTCTAAAAACAATTAGCAAACCAATTGTATTTAAGATTCTGATTCTTAAATCCTCAATCGAAAAGATGTTCTTTACTGTTGTAATAAACTTTTTCATGTATTAAATCTTATTTACAGATCCTCCAACTTTTTCAATCGCCGCTATGGCACTAGCAGAGAAACTGTGGGCACTTACATTTAATTTCGAAGTAAGTTCGCCTCTTCCTAGGACTTTTACAAGATCTTTTTTGGAAACTAAGCCATTTTCATGTAAAACATCAAAATCTATACTATCAATATTAAGCTTAGCAGCTAATTCTTCGATAGTATCAAGATTTACGGCTTGATAGGCAACCCTATTGTGATTGGTAAATCCAAATTTTGGCACCCTACGTTGAAGAGGCATTTGACCACCTTCAAAACCTAGTTTGGTTTTGTAACCAGATCTGGATTTCGCACCTTTATGACCTTTAGTGGACGTACCTCCTCTTCCAGATCCTTGACCTCTACCGATCCTTTTTCTGGTTTTTGTGGAGCCTTCCGCTGGTTTTAATGTATGTAATTTCATTTTACTTAGATTTTCGATTGGTTTAAAAATTGAACAACTTCAAAGCCGGTCAATTTTAAACTTCTTGTACCTTAACTAGATGGCTAATTTTTTGGATCATACCTTGTAACTGTGGAGTATTTTCTTTCTCTACAGTTTTGTTGATCTTGCCTAATCCCAAAGCAGTAATGGTAGCTTTTTGAGATTTTGGTCTATTGATTGTACTCCGTATTTGAGTGATTTGTAGTTTTGCCATTTTCCTAACCGTTAAAAACTTTAGAAATTTTTACCCTTCTCTGTTGAGAAACAGCAATAGCATCTCTCAATTTCATAAGCGCTTCAATTGTCGCTTTTACCACATTGTGTGGGTTGGAAGAACCTTTAGATTTGGCAAGAATGTCTGTATATCCAGCACTTTCCAATACGGCACGCATAGAACCACCGGCCAATACTCCAGTACCAGGGGCAGCAGGTTTAATCAAAACCAATCCGCCACCATACTTACCCAACTGTTCGTGTGGGATAGTACCTTTAAGCAATGGAACTTTAATCAAATTCTTCTTAGCATCTTCTATACCTTTGGTTATGGCATCTGTTACCTCATTGGCTTTACCTAAGCCATAACCAACGACTCCATTACCATCACCAACAACAACGATTGCAGAAAAGGAGAATCTACGTCCACCTTTCACAACCTTTGCTACACGATTGATGGCAACAACTTTTTCGGTTAATTCTGTATCTGTAGCCCTGATGGGTCTTTTACTTACTTGGGACATAATGATTAAAATTTAAGGCCTCCTTCTCTGGCACCTTCTGCCAAAGCTTTTACATTTCCATGATAAAGATATCCACTTCTGTCAAAAACAACTTCGTTCAACCCATTGGAAACAGCTTTCTCAGCTAATTTTTTACCAACTTCTTTAGAAACAGATACATTTACATTCTTTTTAGCACCCAATTCTTTGGATGAAGCTGCTGCAAGAGTTTGACCTTTCAAATCGTCAATCAATTGTGCGTATATTCCTGTGTTACTTTTGAACACAGAAAGTCTTGGCCTGGCATCAGTACCTGAAATTTTTCTTCGGATACCTCTCTTAATTCTCAGTCTTCTAGTTTTTTTCTTGAAAGCCATCTTCTAATTATTTTTTAGCGGCAGTTTTACCAGCTTTACGTCTAATAATTTCTCCTACAAACCTTACACCTTTACCTTTGAAAGGTTCAACTTTACGTAGTGATCTTATTTTAGCAGCTACCTGACCAATTAATTCTTTGTCGATACTCTCTAAAGTAACCAAAGGGTTTTTACCTTTAGGGGTTTCTGTTTTGACAGCAACTTCTTCAGGGACCATCAAAAAGATGTTATGTGAATATCCCAGAGAAAGCTCAAGAACTTGACCTTGATTTGTGGCTTTATAACCCACACCTACCAGTTCCAATTCTTTTTTGTAACCTTCGCTTACACCTATCACCATATTGTTTAGCAATGAACGATAAAGTCCATGCAATGATTTATGGCGTTTAGAGTCCGTTGGTCTTTTAATGACCAAGTTACCTTCTTCATTTCCTACTGCAAAATCAGGATGAACATCCTGAGTCAGCGTACCTTTGGGACCTTTAACAGTTACCTGATTATGATCAGCAACGTCTACAGTCACACCCGCAGGTAGATTTATCGGTTTTTTACCTATTCTAGACATATCAATTTATTAATAAACGTAACAAAGCACTTCGCCACCAATTCCTTCAACTCGGGCTTCTTTGTCAGTCATCACTCCTTTTGAGGTAGAAAGAATTGCAATTCCCAAACCATTGATTACTCTAGGAAGAGATTCTTTATCTACATATTTTCTTAAACCTGGCTTACTTACTCTTGTAAGGTTTACAATGGAATTAACTTTTGTTTGAGGATTGTACTTCAGGGCTATTTTGATAGTTCCCTGTGGTCCATCTTCAACAAATTTATAATTCTGAATGTACCCTTTGTCATGAAGAACTTTAGTAAGTTCTTTTTTCATGTTAGAAGCAGGTATTTCTACTATCCGGTGAGTTGCCTTAATGGCATTCCTCAACCTGGTTAGATAATCAGCTATTGGATCAGTCATATTTGTATTAGTCTAACTACAAAACCCTAACGGGCCTGCAAAGTTACACAATGAAATTAAGAATAAAAACTATTATATAATTTTTACCAGCTAGACTTGGTTACACCCGGAATTTTACCAGCAGAAGCCATTTCTCTAAAAGTAACCCGATTGATTCCAAATTTTCTCATATATCCTTTCGGACGGCCGGTAAGTTTGCAACGATTGTGAAGTCTTACTGGTGAAGCATTTTTTGGAAGTTTATCCAATGCTTCGTAGTCACCTGCTGCTTTAAGTTCCGCGCGCTTTTGGGCATACTTGGCCACCATGCGTTCTCTTTTTCTTTCGCGGGCTTTTATCGATTCTCTTGCCATGATTATGCTTCTTTATTGTTATTTACGAATGGCATTCCCAGAGACTTCAACAATGCATGTGCCTCTTCATCAGTTTTTGCGGTAGTCACCAAAGTGATGTCCATACCAGAAATCCTGTTGACTTTCTCAATACTGATTTCAGGGAAAATAATTTGTTCTGTTACGCCCAAAGTATAATTTCCTCTTCCATCAAAACCTTTGTCAGAAATGCCTTTAAAGTCCCTAACCCTTGGAAGTGCGATACTTACCAAACGATCAAGGAATTCATACATTTTATATCCTCTAAGTGTCACTTTTGCACCGATAGGCATTCCATCTCTCAACTTAAAGTTAGAGATAGAATTTTTTGCTTTGGTTGCAACAGCTCTCTGACCGGTAATCAAAGTAAGTTCTTCAACACCTTGATCTACGAGTTTTTTGTCTGCTACAGCTGCACCAATACCTTTGTTCAATACAATTTTGGTCAACTTAGGAACTTCCATCACACTCTGAAATTGAAATTTATCTTTCAATTCAGACTTGATTTCGCTATCGAATTTTTCTTTTAATCTAGGTTTAGCCATTGATCACCTCCCCGGTTTTCTTAGAGTACCTTACTAATTTTCCGTCCTCATCCTTTTTTCTACCTATTCTAGTAGCTTCTCCACTTTTAGGATCTACTAACTTAAGGTTACTGATATGGATGGGCGCCTCTTTCTTTTCTATACCGCCTTGAGGAGAGTTTGTGGTTGGTTTGATATGTTTGGTTACCATATTCAAACCTTCTACGATTGCTCTTCTTTTGGCTCGGTCAACAGAAAGGATCTTACCTTTGTTGCCTTTATCATCTCCTGCGATTACCAATACGGTATCTCCGGTTTTGATATGCAATTTGGGTTGTTTATTAAATTTTCTTTCCATGATTACAATACTTCAGGGGCTAACGATACAATTTTCATAAACTGCTTTTCCCTAAGTTCCCTGGCAACTGGGCCGAAAATACGGGTTCCTCTAGGTTCGTCATTGTTATTTAAAAGCACAGCCGCATTGTCTTCAAATCGAATATACGAACCATCTTTTCTGCGGACTTCTTTTTTAGTCCTTACAATTACCGCTTTAGAAACGGTACCTTTTTTCATATTACTGGATGATAGGGCTGATTTCACAGTGACTACAACCTTATCTCCAATAGAGGCATACCTTCTTTTGGTACCTCCCAAAACACGGATTACAAGTACTTCTTTCGCACCTGAATTATCCGCTACACTTAATCTGGATTCTTGCTGTATCATGATTTATAATGCCCTTTCTATTATTTCAACCAATCTCCAACGTTTGCTCTTACTCAGCGGACGAGTCTCACTGATTTTCACCAAGTCTCCTTGCTTACAATCATTGTTTTCGTCATGAGCCATGAATTTGGTAGTTTTACCAACAAATTTACCGTAAATAGGGTGTTTTACTCTACGCTCTACCGCTACGGTTATGGACTTATCCATTTTGTTGCTAACTACCTTTCCTATTCTTTCTTTACGAAGGTTTCTATCTGTAGTAGCCATTTTGTTTCTTATTTAGCTAGTTGTTTGGCTCGTAAAAATGTATTCAACCTAGCAACCAAACGCCTTGATTCTCTTATTCTATTTGGATTCTCTATAGGGGATATGGCATGAGCAAAACGTAATTTTGTCAAGTTCTCCCTCTCCGCTTCAATGCGGGATTTTATTTCGCTCTCATTTAGAGCGTTGATTTCAGAATTTTTCATCAGCTTATGATCCAACGTAATCTCTACGTACGATAAATTTTGTACTTACAGGAAGCTTTTGTTGTGCTAATCTAAGGGCTTCCTGTGCAACTTCCACAGAAACACCAGTAGCTTCAAAAAGGATTGTTCCC
This sequence comes from Cyclobacterium sp. 1_MG-2023, assembly GCF_030546805.1. Lineage (GTDB taxonomy): Bacteria > Bacteroidota > Bacteroidia > Cytophagales > Cyclobacteriaceae > Cyclobacterium. The sequence continues at coordinate 164,712 of NZ_JAUOPC010000007.1, forward strand.
GGCTTGATAACTGCTACCCAGTACTCAGGAGCTCCTTTACCTTTACCCATCCTTACCTCTGCAGGCTTTTTAGTGATCGGTTTATCTGGAAATATTCGGATCCAAACTTGTCCTTCCCTTTTCATTGCTCTTGTCATTGCAATACGGGCAGCTTCTATTTGTCTCGAAGTGATCCATCCAGGCTCAAGGGATTTGATGCCAAAATTACCAAAGGCCAAAGTATGACCTCTTTGGGCAATTCCTTTGATCCTCCCTTTATGCATTTTTCTAAATTTCGTTCTTCTTGGCTGTAACATGATTGCTCAGTTAAGGATTTTTAGTTGTTTCTTTTTCTTCTCTTAGGCCCACCTTCTCTTCTTCTTCTGTTGCCAGAAGGAGCATTTCCTTTGGAATCATTGCTTAGCCCGGCGTTTGGAGACAAGTCTCTTTTACCGTATACTTCACCTTTGAAAATCCAAACTTTGATACCTATTTTACCATAGACAGTTTGTGCTTCAGAAAGCGCATAATCCACATCTGCACGAATAGTGTGCAAAGGAATTCTACCTTCTTTGTACATTTCAGATCTGGCCATTTCAGCACCACCTAATCTTCCGGAAAGTTTTACTTTGATTCCTTCAGCTCCTACTCTCATGGTAGCAGCAATGGATTGCTTCATCGCTCTCCTAAAAGAAATCCTGGCTTCCAATTGCTGGGCAATCGACTCACCTACTAACTTAGCATCTAATTCAGGACGTTTGATTTCAAATATGTTGATTTGAATATCTTTATCTGTAATTTTCTTAAGTTCTTCCTTAAGCTTGTCTACCTCAGATCCTCCTTTACCAATTACTACACCTGGACGGGCAGTTTGTATGGTTAGGGTAATCCTCTTTAGAGTCCTTTCAATAATTACCTTGGAAATACCTCCTTTGGGTATTCTGGCAAAGACGTACTTTCTGATATTCTGGTCTTCATAAAGCTTATCAGCGAAATCGCGTCCTCCATACCAATTAGAGTCCCACCCCTTAATGATACCAAGCCTTAAACCAATTGGGTTAACTTTTTGTCCCATATTTTAGTTTACTTTTTCATTTGATTCAACAATATCAGCGGTAACATCTCCTTCTACGGAGTCTACTACTAGCGTTACATGATTTGATCTTTTACGGATTCTATGAGCTCTACCCTGAGGTGCAGGTCTAAGCCTTTTTAACATCCTACCTCCATCTACAGAGATGGTCTTTATATACAAATCGGCATCTTCAAGCTTTTCATCAGGGTTTTTCGCTTGCCAGTTGGCAATAGCGGATAACAATAATTTTTCAAGCCTGATAGATCCGTGATTAGGCGTAAATTTCAAGATGCTTAATGCCTGACCAACTTTTTTTCCCCTTACTAGATCCGCAACCAGACGCATCTTTCTGGGAGAGGTAGGAACATTGTTTAATTTTGCTATAGCTTCCATGATTATCTCTTTCCTTTATCTTTTTTGGCAATGTGTCCACGGAAATTCCTAGTAGGTGCAAATTCACCTAGTTTATGTCCAACCATATTGTCAGTCACAAATACAGGGATAAACTTGTTTCCATTATGCACTGCAAAGGTTAGTCCTACAAAATCCGGAGAAATCATTGACCTCCTGGACCAGGTCTTGATCACAGATTTCTTCCCAGATTCGTTCATGACATCCACTTTTTTTAACAAATGGTGCTCTATATATGGGCCTTTTTTTAACGAACGTGCCATGTTTACTTAGTTCTTCTGCTAATGATAAATTTATTGGAGTACTTTTTAGGCGAACGAGTCTTCTTGCCTTTAGACAATAAGCCTGTTCTAGATCGTGGGTGACCACCTGAAGAACGGCCTTCACCACCACCCATTGGGTGATCGACAGGGTTCATCGCCACACCTCTAGTGCGAGGTCTTCTTCCTAGCCATCTCTTACGACCGGCTTTTCCTAGTACTACGTTCATATGGTCACCATTGGAAACAGTACCAATTGTAGCTTTACATGAACCCAAAACCACTCTCATTTCGCCAGAAGGCAATTTTAGGGTAACGTATTTTCCTTCCCTAGCCAAAAGTTGGGCATATCCGCCGGCACTTCTAGCCATGGCTCCACCTTTACCAGGTTTAAGCTCAATGTTATGAATGATAGTACCTAAAGGAATATCTTTCAAATACAATGTATTGCCTACTTCAGGACTTGCACCTTCTCCAGTGATTACTGTCTGCCCAACTTCAAGCCCCTCAGGAGCAATCATATAGGCTTTAGAACCATCCTTGTAAAACAACAAAGCTATCCTTGCCGTTCTGTTTGGATCGTATTCTATTGTCTTCACTACTGCAGGAATGCCTTCTTTATTTCTTTTGAAATCGACAATCCTAAGTCTTTTTTTATGTCCACCTCCCAAATATCTGGAGGTCATTTTACCACTATGATTCCTGCCACCGCTTTTCTTCAAAGGTGCCAAAAGGCTTTTCTCCGGCTTAGATGTGGTGATTTCATCAAATGAAGGCGCCACTCTAAAACGGGTACCAGGAGTTACAGGTTTTAATTTTTTAACTGCCATTGCTCTGATTCAATTAAATTTCTCCGTAAAAATCAATGATTTCTCCTTCTGCTACCTGTACCATTGCCTTTTTGAAAGTGTTGGTATAACCAGAAACAATCTTTGCTTTGGTGTACCTCGTCTTTTTCTTTGCAGCATAGCGCATGGTGCGTACTTCAACCACCTTGACACCGTACATTTTCTCTACAGCATCTTTTATTTGAGGCTTTTTTGCAGTTTTTTCAACCACAAAACCATATACCCCACGTTCGTTCATGGCTGAGATCTTTTCTGTAATTAAAGGTCTTTTTAATATATCCATGATTTTACTTCGATAAAAGGGTTTCTAACTTACTTACTGCACCTTCGCAAAGAACTAAACTATCAGCATCAAGAAGTTCGTAAGTGTTCAACTCACTGAATATCCTTACTTTAGCTTTTTGTACATTCCTCGAAGACAAATAAACATTTGGATTATTTTCACCAACTACTAACAAAGTCTTTTTATCAGATAAAGATAACTTAGCCAATAGATTGATATAATCTTTGGTCTTAGGTGCATCAAAAACCAAATCTTCTAAAATTACCAAGCCGTTTTCTTTGGCTTTGTAAGTCAAGGCAGATTTTCTGGCAACCTGCTTCAATTTTTTATTTAACTTAAAAGAATAGTCTCTTGGCTTTGGCCCAAAAACTCTTCCTCCTCCTCTGAAAATTGGAGATTTGATAGACCCTGCTCGAGCACTACCCGTACCTTTTTGCTTTTTAATCTTTTTGGTAGAACCTGCAATTTCAGCTCTTTCCTTAGATTTATGCGTTCCTTGTCTTCTATTGGCCAAATACTGTTTAACATCCAAGTATATGGCATGATCATTCGGCTCTACAGCGAAAATATCTTCAGAGAGCGTGATCTTCCTTCCGGTATCTTCACCGGTTTGTTTTAATATTGCTAATTCCATCTTATTACTTCTCTAGAATCACAAAAGAATTTTTGGCTCCCGGTATAGAACCACTAACTAATAGCAAGTTCTTTTCAGGATATATTTTAAGTACTTTTAAGTTAAGTACTTTGACCCTGTTACCACCGGTTCTTCCTGCCATTCTCATGCCTTTAAAAACCCTTGAGGGCCAAGAGCAAGCACCGATAGAACCTGGATGACGTTGTCTGTTATGCTGACCGTGAGTAGCCCCACCAACACCAGCAAAACCATGACGCTTAACAACACCCTGGAAACCTTTTCCTTTAGATGTTCCTATGGCATCAATAAAATCGCCCTCAACAAAGATCTTGTCAGATACCACAGTTTTACCCATGTCAACCTGACCTTCGAATTCCACTCTGAAATCCCTAAACTCAACAACTTTCTGCTTTGGAGTCGTACCGGCCTTTTTAAAATGGCCGATTAATGGCTTGGGCGTATTTTTTTCCTTACGCTCACCATAAGACAACTGTACAGCGTTGTACCCGTCTGTTTCTACATTTTTTACTTGCGTAACTACGCAAGGACCAGCTTCTATTAACGTGCATGCGACATTTCGTCCATCGGCACTAAAAATACTAGTCATTCCGATTTTCTTACCTATTATTCCAGACATCTTTGGATATATGATATACAATGATTCACAAGTGTATACACACCTGTCCCCTTTAAAGGATTGCAAAGTTAGCAATTTAATTTCAGGTATCAAACTGCAACATGAATATTTTCAAACAATTAGCTTAGTAAAGCGCTTTGAACAGTTGAAAATTTCAAGTCCTGAAAAAAACAAAACAAAAAATTTGCTCAAAAAAAAACCTATACCGTTTCCGGTATAGGTTTTTACTCGTTTGAATTAGGAAGATCACACCTTGATTTCAACATCAACTCCACTAGGAAGTTCAATTTTCATCAATGCATCTACTGTTTTAGAACTATTAGAGTAGATATCAACCAATCTCTTATAAGTACACAACTGAAATTGCTCTCTCGCCTTTTTATTAACGTGTGGAGATTTCAAAACAGTAAATTTCTCTTTCTTCGTTGGAAGTGGAATTGGACCCACAACCACTGCACCTGTAGATTTTACAGCTTTCACGATTTTCTCTGATGACTTGTCCACCAGGCTATGATCGTATGACTTTAATTTTATTCTGATTTTTTGATTCATGTTCGATTATTTTAAGCCTTCTCCCCTTTTACTTTAGCAATAATAGCCTCGGCAATATTGTTAGGAACAGGGTCATAATGTGAGAAAGTAAGTGAGGCAGATGCCCTACCGGATGAAATGGTTCTCAAATCTGTTACATAGCCAAACAATTCTGACAATGGAACGGATGACTTGATCACAGAAGAAACACCCTTAGTATCCATTCCTTTCATCAAACCTCTTCTACGGTTTAAGTCACCTGTAACAGGTCCTGTATACTCTTCAGGAGTAACTACTTCTACAGCCATGATCGGCTCCAATAATTGAGGCTTACATTTTTTGGCTGCTTCTTTGAAACCTAATCTTGCTGCCATTTCAAATGACACTGCATCTGAATCCACATCATGGAAAGAACCATGAAACAACCTTACTTTCATCGCTTCAACAGGATATCCTGCCAATGGTCCATTTTTCATAGACTCCGCAAAGCCCTTCTGAATAGAAGGAATAAATTCTCTAGGAATTACCCCCCCAACGATACCATTCACAAAATCCAATCCAGGCTTGATCTCTCCGGTTTCTTCATCTGCTTCTTTTGGTCCGAGTTCAAACACAATGTCTGCAAATTTACCTTTACCACCCGTCTGCTTCTTGTACACTTCTTTGTGTTCAACACTTGCAAAAAGAGCTTCTTTGTAAGCCACCTGAGGAGCACCTTGGTTGATCTCAACTTTAAACTCACGCTTAAGTCTGTCAATGATAATTTCAAGGTGAAGTTCTCCCATACCTCTCAGAATAACCTGACCTGTTTCATGGTCAGTATTTACATGTAGAGTAGGATCTTCCTCAACAAGCTTGGCTATCGCCATACCTAATTTATCAACATCTGCTTGTGTTTTAGGCTCAATTGCATAACCAATAACAGGCTCAGGGAAAGTCATTTCCTCTAGAATAACTTTGCTCTTCTCATCGCAAAGTGTATCTCCTGTTTTAATATCTTTAAAACCAACACCGGCACAAATGTCTCCAGCTTCAACCTTATCAATAGGGTTTTGCTTGTTAGAGTGCATTTGTAGCAATCTTGATATTCTTTCTTTTTTACCTGTTCTTGAGTTGTAAACGTAAGAACCTGAATCCAATTTACCTGAATATACTCGCATAAAAGCCAAACGACCCACAAATGGATCAGTAGCAATTTTAAATGCTAAAGCAGCAAAAGGTTCATCACTGTCCGGGTGTCTTAAAACAGCCTCTTCAGTATCAGGATTTGTTCCTTTTACAGGAGGTAAATCCAATGGTGAAGGCAAATAAGCCATCACAGCGTCCAATAGGGCCTGAACTCCTTTATTTTTAAAGGCAGAACCACAAAGAACAGGAGAGAAATCCATATTGATAACGGCCTTTCTAATGGCCTCCATCATTTCTTCTTTGGTGATGGAATCTTCATCCTCAAAGAATTTCTCCATCAATTCATCATCATAAGAAGCTACCTGCTCGATCAGACTTTGTCTGTATTCAGAAACAGTCTCTTTAAGATCTTCAGGAATATCAATGACCTTGTAAGTCATTCCTTGATCTTCTTCATTCCATACGATGGCCTGATTGGTAATAAGATCAACTACACCCTTGAACGAATCTTCAGCTCCAATAGGAATTTGAAGAGGAACAGGTTTAGCACCCAATTTATCTTTAATTTCAATTACGGCATTAAAAAAATCAGCTCCCGCACGATCCATTTTGTTTACAAAGCAGATTCTTGGAACGTGGTATTTGTCAGCTTGTCTCCAAACTGTTTCGGACTGAGGTTCTACACCTGACACTGCACAGAACAAAGCTACAGCACCATCCAAAACACGAAGGGATCTTTCTACCTCTACGGTAAAATCCACGTGACCGGGAGTATCGATCAAATTGACCTGATAGTCCTTGGTGTTAGGTAAAGCCTGGCCCTGAAGGGTTGGATATTTCCACGTAGTGGTAGTGGCAGCAGAAGTAATGGTAATACCCCTTTCCTGCTCTTGCTCCATCCAGTCCATAGTAGCGGCTCCATCGTGTACTTCACCAATTTTGTGAGACAAACCAGTATAATACAAAATACGCTCGGAAGTAGTTGTTTTTCCGGCGTCAATGTGAGCCATTATACCTATATTTCTTAAATATTTTAAGTCTTTCTTAGCCATTGCCTATTAAAATCTAAAATGCGAGAATGCTTTATTGGCTTCCGCCATTCTATGCGTATCGTCTTTTTTCTTTACAGCTGCTCCTTCTCCCTTAGAAGCCGAGATGATCTCTCCAGCCAATCGATCCATCATGGTTTTTTCACCTCTTTTTCTAGCAAAAGTGATCATCCACTTTATACCTAAGGAAATTTTCCGATCAGGCCTTACTTCCAAAGGTACCTGGAAAGTTGCACCCCCAACCCTACGACTCTTTACCTCTACAGCAGGAGTAATATTGTTAAGCGCTTTTTTCCAAACCTCAAGACCATTCTCACCTACCTTCTCTTCTACTTTGCCTATGGCATCGTAAAAAATTCTGTAAGCAATACTTTTCTTACCATCCACCATTAGACAATTGACAAACCTGGTGACCAAAGTGTCATTGAATTTGGGGTCAGGAAGAATATACCTCTTTTTTGGTTTCGCTTTTCTCATTTTATTCTGTTATTAAATTATGTTATTTTTTAGCGGCCTTTGGTCGCTTAGCCCCATATTTAGAGCGGCCCTGCTTACGGTCTTTTACACCTGCAGTATCCAATGCTCCTCGAATAATGTGGTATCGAACGCCAGGTAAATCTTTCACCCTTCCACCACGGATCAACACAATCGAGTGCTCTTGAAGGTTGTGACCTTCTCCTGGGATGTAAGCGTTGACTTCTTTACCATTGGTCAATCTAACCCTAGCCACTTTTCTCATGGCAGAATTAGGCTTCTTTGGTGTAGTAGTGTACACACGGGTACACACACCTCTCCTTTGAGGACATGCATCCAAAGCCCTTGACTTGGATGTGCTCTCAAGAGTGGTTCTACCTTTTCTAACTAACTGTTGTATAGTAGGCATTAATAGATAAATTAATTAATCTGCTTTAAACTTATAAAATTTGGATTGCAAAGGTAACCAAATCAATAAAACAAACAAAATTAAGGAGTTATAATTTCTATGACTCAAATCAACTATCTCCTAGATTTATTGATTTATGAAAACTTTTTCTTATGCTTCTCCCAAAGTTCCTCCAAAGTTCATCGGAAATTGAGGGGCGTCTTTGCCTCCTTCAATTTTTCCAAATGCTTTTTCATACTTTTCAATATTGTCTTTTAGCGCTTGCAAAAGACGTAAAGCATGGTCAGGAGTCATAATAATCCTTGATTTCACCTTTGCCTTAGGTATTCCAGGCATCAAACGAATAAAATCCACGACAAACTCAGAGTTTGAATGGGCAATCATCGCCAAATTGGAATAAATACCTTCAGCTATCTCATCAGTAAGCTCTATATTGATTTGCTGCTTTTGCTGTTGCTCTGTTTTTTTATCATCTTCCATATCGAATGTCAAATAAGATAAAAAAAGGTCTGCTCCACAAAGCAGACCTTTTGTATTTAGGAATTATTTTTTACTTAATTGCCTCGCGAACTTTCTTGCTACCCGCCTCTTTCTCTGCAGTCAACACCTCATATTCCTCCTTCGATCCTACAATCAAATTATTGAATTTTCGTTGTCCTGTTCCTGCCGGAATTAGGTGACCAACAATTACATTCTCTTTAAGTCCAAGCAACTCATCTCGCTTACCTCTGATAGCAGCCTCACTAAGTACTTTAGTGGTCTCCTGGAATGAGGCAGCAGAAATAAAGCTTTCTGTTCCCAAAGATGATGCAGTAATACCTTGCAAGGTTGGTCGGGAAACTGCTGTTTGTGCATCCCTAACTTGTACCAATTTAAGGTCCTTTCTCTTCAGACTTGAATTCTCATCTCGCAATCTTCTTGCATTGATAATCATTCCCGGCTTTAAAGTATTGGAATCTCCAATTTCAACCACAACCTTCTTGTCAAGAATCATGTCGTTTTCCTCACGGAAAGCCCATTTGTCTACAATCTGATTTTGAAGGAATCCTGTATCACCGGCATCCAGTATTTCTACTTTTTGCATCATTTGGCTTACAATCACTTCAATGTGCTTGTCATTGATCTTCACACCTTGTAAACGATATACCTCTTGGATCTCATTTACCAAATATTCCTGCACCGCAGTTGGTCCTTTGATTGACAATATATCATTTGGAGTGATGGCTCCATCTGAAAGTGGCTCACCTGCTCTGATAAAGTCATTCTCTTGAACCAAGATATGCTTAGAAAGGGATACCATGTATCTTTTCTTAACTCCATCTTTGGACTCAATAAAGATTTCACGGTTACCTCTTTTGATACCTCCGTATTGTACAACACCATCAATCTCAGACACTACAGCCGGATTGGATGGGTTTCTAGCTTCAAAAAGCTCGGTAACTCTAGGTAGACCACCGGTAATATCTCTTGTTTTACCAACAGATCTAGGAATCTTCACAAGAATTTGTCCTGCTTTCACATCTTCGCCTTTTTCTACTGAAAGGTGAGCTCCCACCGGAATGTTATAAGACTTGGACTCATCACCATGCTCTACAACTACAGCAGGGTTTTTCGTTTTGTCCTTCGTATCGATAATTACTTTTTCTCTATAGCCTGTTTGATCATCAGCTACCTCTTTATAAGTAATGCCTTCAAGGATCGCCTCAAAATCTACCTTACCGTCAAACTCAGAAAGAATCACAGCATTGTATGGATCCCAAGTACATAATGAATCTCCTTTAGCAATCTTCTGACCATCTTTAACATTCAGGATGGCTCCATAAGGAACGTGATTTGAAACCAAAGTTTTTCCGGATTTCACATCATTGATCTTGATTTCTCCGGATCTACCCATTACAATGGATACATCATCTCCATCTTTGTTGGTAGTTTTGATCCATCGTAGCTCTTCTTCGAACTCTACAATACCATCAAACTTAGAATTGATGTTGGCTTCTACTGAAATATTGGAAGCCGTACCACCAACGTGGAAGGTTCTTAGGGTCAACTGGGTACCCGGCTCACCGATAGACTGAGCGGCAATCACACCAACTGATTCACCTACTTGAACAATATTTCCTGTGGTAAGGTTACGGCCATAACATTTACAGCATACCCCTCTTCTGGTCTCACAAGTCAATACAGAGCGTATTTCTACTTCCTCTACTGCAGACTCATCAACTTTCTTGGCTATATCATCTGTAATTTCTTCACCTGACTCAATGATCATCTCATCTGTCAAAGGATCAATTACATCGTGAACGGCTATCCTACCAACAATACGCTCAGATAATGGCTCAACAATCTCATCGTTGTCTTTCAAGGCTTGTACTACAAGTCCCCTCAAAGTACCACAATCTTCTTCAGATACGATCATATCCTGAGCTACATCTACCAGCCTCCTTGTTAGGTAACCGGCATCTGCAGTTTTAAGAGCTGTATCAGCAAGACCTTTACGAGCACCGTGGGTAGAGATAAAGTATTCCAATACATCCAATCCTTCCTTAAAGTTAGAAAGAATCGGGTTTTCAATAATCTCACCAACTGAGCCTTGAAGGTTTTTCTGCGGTTTGGCCATTAGCCCACGCATCCCACCAAGCTGCCTGATTTGCTCTCTGGAACCACGAGCTCCTGAGTGCATCATCATGTAAATGGCGTTGAAACCTTGGTTATCCTCTTCCATCTGACGCATTAGAATATTTGTCAGATTAGAGTTCGTTCTTGTCCAAATATCAATTACCTGATTGTATCGCTCATTATCAGTGATCAATCCCATCAAGTAGTTGTTCCAAACCTGATCTACCTCTGTAGTAGCTTTAGATATCAATGGATCTTTTTCATCAGGAATAATCACATCATCAAGTCCCATTGAAAGTCCTCCTTTGAAGGCCGTCTGGAAACCTAGGTGTTTGATATCATCCAAGAATTGCGCTGAACGAGCAATTCCACAAATTTTAACCACTTCAGCAATGATTTGTTGAAGTTTTTTCTTGGTCAATAATTCATTAACGAAACCTACTTCCTCCGGAACAAATTGGTTGAAAATAAGTCGACCGGCTACCGTTTCGATTAACTCTTCAACAAGCGAACCGTCATCTTTTCTTACCTTAACTTTACATTTAATGTAAGCATGTTTAGAAATGGCTTGCTCATTTAGGGCAATCAAAACTTCCTCAAGACCATAAAAGGTCATGCCTTCTCCTTCTACTTTGTTTTCCTCAGTTGACCTCATTCCTTTGGTCACGTAGTATAGCCCCAATACCATATCCTGAGAAGGTACGGTAATTGGTGCACCATTGGCCGGGTTAAGGATGTTATGCGAGGAAAGCATTAAAGTAGAGGCTTCCAGAATGGCTTCATGCCCCAAAGGCACGTGAACAGCCATTTGATCACCATCAAAATCCGCATTAAAGGCAGTACATACCAGTGGATGCAGTTGAATCGCTTTACCTTCAATCAATTTAGGTTGGAAAGCCTGAATACCTAACCTGTGCAAAGTTGGGGCACGGTTTAGCAATACTGGATGGCCTTTAAGCACATTTTCCAAAATATCCCAAACGACAGGATCCTTCCTGTCTACTATTTTCTTAGCCGATTTTACCGTTTTTACAATACCTCTTTCAATCAGTTTTCTGATAATAAAAGGCTTGAAAAGTTCGGCAGCCATATTTTTCGGCAATCCACATTCATGCAGTTTAAGCTCAGGCCCAACCACAATCACAGAACGTCCGGAATAATCAACCCTTTTTCCTAAAAGGTTTTGACGGAACCTACCTTGTTTACCTTTCAACATATCTGAAAGGGATTTCAAAGCTCTGTTCCCGTCAGACCTTACGGCATTGACTTTCCTTGAATTATCAAACAAGGAGTCTACAGCTTCTTGAAGCATTCTTTTTTCATTCCTAAGAATTACTTCCGGAGCTTTGATATCAATCAGTCGCTTAAGCCTGTTATTTCTAATAATAACCCTTCTGTAAAGGTCATTCAAATCAGATGTAGCAAACCTACCTCCATCAAGTGGTACCAAAGGACGTAGTTCAGGTGGAATAACCGGCACCATGCGCACAATCATCCATTCTGGCCTGTTCTCTATTCTTGTCCTGGCATCTCTAAATGCTTCAACTACCTTCAATCGCTTCAATGCTTCAGCTTTTCTTTGCTGAGAAGTATCTGTAGCGGCTTGGTGTCTTAGGCTGTAAGATAGGTCATCCAAATCTAGTCTTGCCAACAACATCTCTAGGGCTTCAGCCCCCATTTTGGCAATAAATTTATTTGGATCCTCATCATCCATCATTTGGTTTTCCTTAGGAAGCTTGTCCATGATGTCGAGGTATTCATCCTCAGTAAGGAAATCCAAGTATTGTAATCCATCATCGGCTTTAATACCGGCGTTGATTACTACATACCTTTCATAATAAACGATTTGATCCAGTTTTTTTGTAGGCAATCCCAATAGGTAACCAATCTTATTGGGAAGGGACTTGAAGTACCATATGTGGGCAACAGGAACAACCAATTCTATATGGCCCATGCGCTCCCTACGTACCTTCTTTTCGGTAACTTCTACTCCACATCGGTCGCAGATAATTCCTTTATACCTAATGCGCTTGTATTTCCCACAATGACATTCCCAGTCTTTTACGGGCCCGAAAATTCGCTCACAAAACAATCCACCCATTTCAGGCTTATAGGTTCTGTAATTGATCGTTTCAGGTTGTGTAACCTCACCATGCGAACTGTCCAAGATGGACTCAGGTGAAGCCAAACTAATGGTGACTCTGGAAAAGTCGTTGTTTAGTTTTTTATTTTTTCTGAACGCCATAGTTTTTATGTGTAATTGAAGGCCTTTTAAGGCCTAATGGTTTCTAAGTTAGTCAAGCGTAATTTCCAATGCAAGGCCTCTAAGCTCATGTACAAGTACGTTAAAGGACTCCGGAATGTTAGCTTTTGGCAAGTTCTCACCTTTTACAATGGATTCGTACGCCTTGGCTCTTCCTATAACATCATCAGACTTAACTGTCAAAATTTCTCTAAGTACATGAGAAGCACCAAATGCTTCCAATGCCCAAACTTCCATCTCTCCAAAACGCTGTCCACCAAACTGAGCTTTACCACCCAAAGGTTGTTGTGTAATTAGTGAGTATGGCCCGATTGACCTGGCGTGCATCTTATCATCTACTAGGTGACCCAGTTTAAGCATATAAGAAATACCTACCGTAACAGGTTGGTCAAATTTCTGACCGGTTAGTCCATCATACAAATACGTTCTACCAAAAGAAGGAAGGCCTGCTTTTCCAAGTTCTTCAGCTACTTGTTCGGTAGAAGCACCATCAAATATAGGCGTTGCGTATTTCTTACCTAAGATTCTACCTGCCCATGCTAGAACAGTTTCATAGATTTGACCAATATTCATCCTAGATGGTACACCAAGAGGGTTTAGTACGATGTCCATAGGAGATCCGTCCTCTAGGAAAGGCATGTCTTCATCCCTTACTATCCTAGCAACAATACCCTTGTTACCGTGTCTACCTGCCATCTTATCACCAACTTTAAGCTTTCGCTTCTTGGCAACATAAACTTTGGCCATTTGAACAATACCTGCAGGCAATTCGTCACCTACTTCTAAAGTGAACTTATCTCTTTTGAATACACCGGAAATTTCATTTCTGGTATTGGTATAGTTTTTAACCAATTGTTGAACCAAATAATTGGCGTGCTCATCATCTGTCCAATCATCCAAAATAATGTCTGAAATCAGATTTACTTCCTCAGGTACATTATAGTTACTTTCGTCTCTATATGGATTTTTAGCAGGGAAAAGGTTATTTTCAATGTTTTGATAATTGAATTTAACACCTTTACTAATGATCTCATCACCAAATTTATGCTTAACACCTTTAGACACTTTGTCTTCAAGGATGGTAACCAATTTTTGGATCATTCTTGACCTTACGGCTAACAAGTCTTTGGTGTACTGCTGCTTCAGTTTTTCAACATCAGCTTTAGCTTTTGCACGAAGGTCTTTGTCTTTCTTAGGCCTTGAAAACAATTTGGTATTGATAACCACTCCATTTAAGGAAGGAGAAGCTTTCAAAGATGCATCTTTAACATCTCCGGCTTTGTCTCCAAAAATGGCACGAAGTAATTTTTCTTCCGGAGTTGGATCGGTTTCACCTTTTGGTGTAATCTTACCAATAATGATATCTCCTTCTTTAAGTTCTGAACCTACCCTAATGATACCATTTTCATCAAGATTTTTTACAGCATCTTCAGATACGTTTGGTATCTCAGAGGTAAGTTCTTCCTCTCCTCGTTTGGTATCTCTAACTTCAAGTTGGAATTCCTCAATGTGAATAGATGTAAATACATCTTCTCTCACTACCCTTTCGGATATTACAATGGCATCCTCAAAGTTATAACCCTGCCATGGCATATAAGCCACAAGTAAGTTTTTACCAAGCGCAAGTTCACCATCATTGGTAGAATAACCTTCTACCAATACTTGTCCTTTAACCACTTTTTGTCCTTGCAAGACAATTGGGGTAAGGTTAATGGTGGTATCTTGGTTGGTTCTTCTGAATTTAATCAGATCATAGCTTTTGTACTCATCACTGAAGTTAACCAACAATTCATCATCGGATAATTCATACTTTACAGTGATTTTCTCTGCGTCAACATAGTCAATCACACCATCGGCCTCTGCCAAAATTAGTGATCTCGAATCAATGGCTGCTTTTCCCTCTAGACCGGTACCCACAATTGGGGCTTCAGCCTTTAATAAAGGAACGGCTTGACGCTGCATGTTAGATCCCATTAGTGCACGGTTTGCATCATCATGTTCCAAGAATGGAATCAAAGAAGCGGCAACTGACACAATTTGATTAGGTGCTACATCCATATAGGATATTTCCTTTGGTTCTAAAACCGGGAAATCACCTTCAAAACGGGCTTTTACTTTATCGTTAATAAACACACCATTGTCATCAAGTGGCGCATTTGCTTGTGCTATATTATTGTCATCCTCCTCTTCGGCCGTAAGGAATACGACATCTTCGGATTTCATACTTACCCTACCTTCGTTAACTTTTCGGTATGGCGTCTCCAAAAATCCCATGCCATTGACTTTGGCATGCACACAAAGAGAGGAGATCAAACCAATATTTGGTCCCTCAGGCGTTTCAATGGTACAAAGACGTCCGTAGTGTGTATAATGAACATCACGAACCTCAAATCCTGCACGTTCCCTAGATAATCCACCTGGGCCTAAAGCAGAAAGTCTTCTTTTATGTGTCAACTCTGCCAATGGGTTGGTTTGATCCATAAATTGACTAAGTTGGTTGGTACCAAAGAAGGAATTGATGACCGAAGAAAGTGTCCTGGCGTTGATAAGATCAACCGGTTTGAAATCTTCATTGTCCCTTACGTTCATACGCTCACGGATGGTTCTGGCCATTCTTGCCAAACCAACCCCAAACTGGCTGTAAAGTTGCTCTCCTACTGTTCTAACCCTTCTATTACTCAAGTGATCTATATCATCAACTACTGCCTTAGAGTTAATTAAACCAATAAGGTATTTTACAATAGAAATGATATCTTGGGTGGTAAGAACAATTTTTTCAGCATCAATTTCTAATCCTAATTTTTTGTTGATCCTATACCTTCCAACTTCTCCTAGGTCATAACGCTTATCAGAGAAGAACAAACCGTGAATAACTTCTCGGGCTGTTGCCTCATCAGGGGCCTCTGTATTTCTAAGCTGTCTGTAGATTACCTCGACTGCTTCTTTTTCAGAGTTTGAATTATCTTTTTGAAGGGTATTATAAATAATGGAATAGTCAGCTATATTGACATCTTCCCTATGAAGGATAACACTTTTTGCACCTGACTCTTGGATTAACTCAATGTCCTCATCAGTTAAAATGCTATCTCTTTCCAATAAAACTTCGTTTCTATCAATAGAAACTACCTCACCTGTATCTTCATCTACAAAGTCCTCTACCCAGGTACGAAGCACCCTGGCAGCCAGCTTTCTTCCGATGATCTTTTTTAAATTGGATTTATTGGATTCTACTTCTTCTGAAAGTCCGAAAAGATCGAGTATTTGCTTATCAGATCCATAGCCTATCGCCCTCAATAGGGTAGTTACAGGAAACTTCTTTTTCCTGTCGATATAAGCATACATCACATTATTAATATCGGTAGCAAATTCTATCCAAGAACCTTTAAAAGGTATAATTCTGGCAGAATATAATTTAGTACCATTCGTATGCTTACTTTGTGCAAAGAATACACCTGGTGAACGGTGCAATTGAGAAACAATTACCCTTTCGGCTCCATTGATTACAAAGGAACCTTTTTCCGTCATATAAGGAAGATTTCCTAAGAATACTTCCTGTTCAATGGTTTCAAAGTCTTCATTGTCCTCATCAGAGCAAAGCAATCTTAGTTTTGCTTTCAGTGGGACAGAATAAGTAAGACCACGGTCAATACTTTGTGAGACATTGTATTTTGGAGGATCTACGGTATAGTCGATAAATTCAAGGGTGAAATTTTCCCTGGAGTCACTGATGGGAAAATTTTCGGAAAAAACCTTGAAAAGACCATCCTGCCTTCTTTTCTCTGCAGGAGTATCCAACTGAAAGAAATCTTTGAAAGATTGCAGTTGAATATCTAAGAAATCCGGATAGTCTTTGACTACCTTAATGGATGAGAAACTTTTCCTTCCGGTTTGATTCTGGATAGCCAAGGCAGTATATAGTTTTAGTGAAAATTAATATTGTTATTATTCAATTGTCACTTAAAAAAGTGCAATTGTTTTGATGTCCATAAACAGGAAAAGACCTGACTGTATAGTCAGGTCTAATTCTGCTTAACCAATCCTAAAAGGAGTTGGCTATTCAATTCTATTTAAGCTCAACTTCAGCTCCAGCTTCTTCAAGTTGTTTCTTAAGGGCTTCAGCTTCTTCTTTGCTTACACCTTCTTTAACAGCTTTAGGAGCACTGTCTACTACTTCTTTGGCATCTTTTAGTCCAAGACCTGTCAATTCCTTAACAAGTTTAACTACTGCCAATTTTTGTCCACCTGCAGCTTTCAAGACAACATCAAAAGAAGTTTGCTCTTCTTCAGCAGCACCATCGCCAGCGGCTCCACCAGCAGCTACTACAGTAGCAGCAGCAGCAGCAGGTTCGATACCATATTCATCTTTCAAAATTTCGGCTAACTCATTTACCTCTTTTACAGTTAAGTTAACTAACTGCTCAGCGAATGCTTTAAGATCTGCCATTGTATTAAATATTTAAATTGATTGTTATTTACTAATTTGAATGTATTTTTTATGCTTCTTCTTTTTCGGCAAGGGTTTTTACCAAGCCGGCAAGAATATTTTTTCCGCTTTGAAGCGCTGAAACCACGTTTGTAGCTGGAGATTGTAGTAGAGAAATAACTTCTCCCAACAATTCCTCTTTGGATTTCAGTTTAGAAAGTGTTTCGAGATGACTTTCTCCTAGAAATTGAGCTCCTTCGATTGAGGCCCCTTTAAACAAAGGCTTTTTATCTTTGGTAGCTACCTTTTTCCTGTAATCTAAAATTACTTTAGCAGGAAGGCTTCCAACTTCTGGTGAGAAAAGGATTCCTGAAAAACCTTTCAATGCACTGTCTGCGAATTCAGAATAATCTGCGTCGAGATTTTCCAAGGCTTTTTTGATAAGGGTATTTTTATACACCTTATACTCCAAACCTTTATCGAAGCATAATTTTCTGAAACCATTTACCTGAGCTACACTAAATCCTGATGCATCGGAAATATAAAAATGCGGAGTAGATTTTAGCTTTTCGGTAAGTTCGTCAATTATGCTTTTTTTATTTTCTCTAGTCATAATTTATAAACCTTGAATACTACTCTTATCAATTACGATACCCGAAGACATAGTGCTAGACATATGAATACTTTTAAAATAAGTACCTTTAGCAGCGGTTGGCTTCAATTTGGAAATGGTTTGAATTAATTCTTCCGCATTTTCCATGATTTTTTCAGCAGAGAATGAGGCTTTACCTACACTTGCATGGATAATTCCAAACTTGTCTACTTTAAAATCAATTTTACCAGCCTTTACTTCATTTACTGCTTTCCCAACATCAAGGGTTACAGTACCAGACTTAGGGTTAGGCATTAGTCCACGAGGACCCAATACTCTACCTAGTCTACCTACTTTTGCCATCACATTAGGAGTGGTGATTATGACATCAATATCTGTCCAACCACCCTCAATTTTTGCAATGTACTCATCCAAACCAACAAAATCAGCTCCCGCTTCTTTGGCTTCTTCTTCCTTATCAGGACTACAAAGTACTAATACTTTAACTTCTTTACCTATACCGTGAGGCAAGGCCACCACTCCTCTAACCATTTGGTCAGCTTTTCGTGGATCAACACCTAAACGGATGTCTAGGTCTATAGAAGCGTCAAACTTAGTTGTTGTTATGTCCTTAACAATGCTAGAAGCCTCCGCCAAGGAATATTGTTGGCTAGGGTCGTATTTAGAAAGAGCTTCTTTTTTCTTTTTTGTTAACTTAGCCATTTTTTACGTATTATTCCTCCCAAGGAGCTTTTCCTGAAACAGTGATTCCCATACTTCTTGCAGTTCCGGCTACCATTCTCATAGCAGATGGAACTTCAAAAGCATTTAAATCGGGCATTTTCACTTCTGCAATTTCTTTTACCTGATCCCAAGATACAGAGCCTACCTTTTTCCTGTTTGGTTCTGAAGAACCACTTTTCAATTTTGCTGCTTCCAAAAGCATTACTGCTGCCGGAGGCGTTTTTACTACAAAATCAAAAGACTTGTCCGAATAAATCGTAACAAGAACGGGAAGAACTTGGCCCATTTTGTCCTGAGTTCTGGCATTAAACTGCTTACAGAACTCCATAATGTTCAGCCCTTTTGAACCAAGAGCCGGACCAACTGGAGGAGATGGGTTAGCCTGGCCACCCTTTACCTGTAGTTTCAGATAACCAGAGATTTCTTTAGCCATTTCCTAATCTAGTTTTTCTACTTGAATAAAGTTTAATTCAACAGGGGTATTCCGACCGAATATCTTAACCATAACATTAAGCTTCTTCTTGTCATCAAATACCTCTTCAATCATACCCGAGAATCCACTAAAGGGACCGTCCATTACCTTCACGGTCTCTCCAACTATAAATGGTGTATCCAGTTTTTCTGCAAACTCATCAATCTCTTCAACACGACCTAAAATCCTATTGATTTCTGACTGACGTAATGGCTCGGGGGTTTTGGAAGCCCCCCCTTGGTTTGACCCTAAAAAACCGATTACTCCCGGTATACTTGTAATGACGTGATTGGCTTCTCCATGACTGAGATCCGCATTGACCAATACATATCCAGGAAAGAAATTTCTCTCCCTAACACGCTTTTTGCCATTACGCATTTCATATACTTTCTCAGAAGGTATCAAAACTTCAGGAATATAGTCTTCAAGCTTTTGTCGGGCAATTTCATTGTCCAAATAAGTCTTTGCTTTCTTTTCCTGACCTGCTACTACTCTGAGTACGTACCAATTGTGATCTGCCATCCCGTTATTTAATATTCTTAGAATAAATCATAAAACCATGTCATGATATTTTCGAAGGTTAAATCGATGAAACCGATAACCAAAGCGAAAATTAATGAAGCCACTAGCACCAATACGGCACTATTTTGAAGTGTAGAATATTTAGGCCATGTGACCTTATTCTTCATTTCATCAATGGACTCAATTACAAAATTTTTAACATTCATCCTTGTACAATTAGTTTTTCAAAAGTTTCTTTTGCCTTTAAAGGCTTCCCAAAACCCCTGACTATAACATGGAAAGATTGGGCATTTACGCCTTACTCTTCATGGTTTTATCTTCCTTAGATTGCACGGGCGGAGAGATTCGAACTCCCATCAACGGTTTTGGAGACCGCTATTCTGCCATTGAACTACGCCCGTAGATTATTTGTGCTCCCGATTAGGGAACGCAAAATTAGTAAATCTATGCCTAAGAAACAAATGCGATCCCGAAAAATTCAAGATCGCATTTGTAATATAGTCTATTATATAGATTATTAGTCCAAGATTTCAGTAACCTGACCAGCACCCACAGTTCTACCACCTTCTCTGATGGCAAATCTAAGTCCTTTTTCCAAAGCGACAGGGTTGATCAAATTCACCTCAATAGTGATGTTATCACCTGGCATTACCATCTCAACATTTTCAGGAAGAGTGATTTCTCCAGTTACATCAGTTGTTCTTAAGTAGAACTGAGGTCTGTATCTGTTAAAGAATGGAGTGTGTCTTCCACCTTCTTCTTTGCTTAGTACGTAAACTTCAGCTTTGAAGTGAGCATGAGGAGTTACAGATCCAGGCTTACAAATGATCATTCCACGTTTGATCTGAGCCTTTTCAATACCTCTTAGCAACAAACCTACGTTGTCACCAGCTTCACCTCTGTCTAGAATCTTACGGAACATCTCTACACCAGTAACGGTAGATTTAAGTCCTTCAGCTCCCATACCGATGATGTCTACTGCTTCTCCAGAGTTTACAACTCCTCTTTCAATTCTACCTGTTGCTACTGTACCTCTACCAGTAATAGAGAATACGTCTTCAACTGGCATCAAGAAATCCTTGTCGATAGCTCTTTCTGGAAGTGGGATATAAGAATCCACAGCTGCCATAAGTTCCATTACAGTGTCTTCCCATTTGGCTTCACCGTTAAGTGCACCAAGAGCAGAACCTGAAATTACAGGAATATTATCTCCATCAAACTCATAGAATGAAAGAAGTTCTCTTACTTCCATTTCTACCAACTCAAGTAATTCGGGGTCATCCACCAAATCTACTTTGTTCATGAATACTACCAAAGCTGGTACACCTACCTGACGTGCAAGAAGGATGTGCTCTCTAGTTTGTGGCATTGGACCATCAGTGGCCGCAACTACAAGAATTGCACCGTCCATCTGAGCAGCACCAGTTACCATGTTTTTTACGTAGTCAGCGTGACCTGGGCAATCAACGTGGGCGTAGTGTCTAGCCTCCGTTTGATACTCTACGTGTGAGGTATTAATTGTGATACCCCTCTCCTTTTCTTCCGGTGCGTTATCGATGGAAGCAAAGTCTCTTAATTCAGAAAGACCCTTTCTGGCCAACACAGTAGTAATGGCAGCAGTCAAAGTAGTCTTACCATGATCGACGTGACCAATCGTACCTATGTTTACGTGTGGTTTGGAACGGTCAAAGGTTGCTTTTGCCATGCGTGAAAATCCTCTGTTTAGTTAAAGATTAAATTTCGTTAAAATTGTTAAATGTTCAGAGCCAACGACGGGATTTGAACCCGTGACCTCTTCCTTACCAAGGAAGCACTCTACCCCTGAGCTACGTCGGCTTTTTACATCCAGTTATGCTCCTAAAAGCATAGAGCGGGAGACGAGGCTCGAACCCGCGACCTGCAGCTTGGAAGGCTGCCGCTCTACCAACTGAGCTACTCCCGCTTATAAATATTTGCCAATTTTCTAATTGGCCCCCAAATTCTTTAATTAATTTTTAGAATCCAAAAAATTCCAGCTTTATAACAAAAAAATTGTTCAATACTAGAATATCTTAGTCTCTAATTAACGTTAATTACTCAACTAAAGATTTTGTGGGGGAAACAGGATTCGAACCTGTGAAGACATAAGTCAACGGATTTACAGTCCGTCCCAGTTGGCCGCTTTGGTATTCCCCCAAAACTCTACATTTGTTACTCCCGAAACCCTCTTTTAAGTTTCTTTGTTGTCGTAACGGATGGCAAAATTATACCCTTTTGTCAAAGATTCAAAATATTATAAAAAAAAATCTTGAGTTTTTTTTATAATAAAAAGTATCTCACTAATCATCAGCATTTTAATTCCCTTCTAAATAGGGAGAAAGATAATACGCTTCATACTCTCGAACCATTTCATCCGTTTCTTTTTCCTGAATGGCCTTGGCTAAGTCAAGCACCCCAGGATCATCTATGAATCCAAAAAGAGATTGGTAAGCCGCCAACCTGACGTAATTTAACTTGTGTGTAGATGCAATCTCTCCTAAACTGGAAACAGCTCCCTCTGTAGACACTCCCTCTGCACTGGCAAAAAAGTCTCCGTAGTACCCTAGGAAATAATACAAGGATTCTCCGCTTAAGGACACTAACTTCTCATGCATCCACTCTGCCCCTGCTACTTTTTTCTCTCGTGTCAAATAATCTGCAAGGGGAGCGATGATACGGATATTCTCGGCTTCTTTTAACCGTTCAAACAATTCCTCTTTATTGGCTAGATTCCCTTCTATATCTAAATAGGCAGTCAAAGCAGCCCCTGATACCTGATAAGAAGGTGCATTGATAAGCCTATAGAACAATTGCTGATACTTGCTACCCCCTATTCCGGCCAATGCTTCCAAGGCTGCTGCCCTTACTGCATTGTCAGGGTCTTCTTCTACCAATTTCAGAACCTTATTCTCCAAACTGCTTTTGTCAGCTTCAGTAGCATCCAATCGATTCATGCGGTGCAAAGCCAACTCACGCACTACATGGAATGGATCCTCCAAAGCCCGCTCTATGGTAGACAAATAATTCAATTGGTCGCTGTAATTACTCGTCAAACTATCTAAGGCCTCTACCCTTGCCAAACCTGAAGTAGATAATAGGAACTGCTTTTCTAAATTCTCAAATCCCCTGGATTCGAAGCGAAAGCTCAATTGCTCACTGTATTCATCGAATAGGGCAAGTTGAGTGCCTGCACCATTTTGTAGTGGAAATTCCTGCACCGCCTGATCCAAAACAAAAGATTTCTCTATCCGCTGACCTTCCTTGTAAATACTTACCTTAAATGGGAGCTTAAAAAGCGGCGAATGAGATAAGTCCTGCTGTTGTTCCAGCTTTAGCAGTATATTTTCATGGTCTGTATCATCCCAACTTATTTTTAACTGAGGATGCCCGGAAGAAAGAAACCATTGATTGAAAAACCAATTTAAATCCAAGCCTGAGGCTTTTTCTAAGGCCAGCCTTAAATCATGCACTTCTACACTGCTTAAAGCATTTTGCTTGAGATATGACCTTAACCCATCAAAAAACACCTCATCTCCCAACAGCTTCCTGAGCATATGCAAAATCCTCCCTCCTTTGGCATAGGTGTGGTTATCAAACATGTCCTCACTGTCCTCATAATAAAAGCGGATCAGGTCCAATTGCTTCTCTTCTGACTCTGCCAGGTATTGTTCTATGGCGTTAAAATGATGCATATCTGCCTGGTCTCTTCCCTCCTTGTATTCAAACCACAAATATTCTGAGTAATCGGCAAAAGCTTCATTCAAGGCTAAATTGGCCCAGGATTCAGTGGTCACATAATTCCCAAACCACTGATGGAAGAGTTCATGGGCAATGATATAATCCCATTCACTATCTAATGCCTCCCTTTCATTTAAATTTAATGCCTCCATAAAAATTGAAAGGGTGGTGTTTTCCATAGCCCCGGAGACAAAGTCTCTTACAACCACTTGGTCATACTTTGGCCATGGAAAGGGCATGTCAAGCAAATCCGAGAAAAATGTTACCATCTCAGGTGTATTTCCAAACACTCCTCTTGCCCCTGCTTCGTACTTTGGTTCCACAAAATATCGCAATCTTAATCCATTGACATTTTCTTCAATGGTGGAAAATTCTCCAACAACAATGGCTGACAAATAAGGCGCATGAGGAATGGCCATCTGCCAATGGTCTGTTCTGGTACCATCAGCATTCTCCTTACTTCCAAGCATTTCTCCATTGCTAAGACTTATGTATTGGGCAGGTACAGTTAAATAAAAATCGTGGGTTTGCCTTTCATTGGGACTATCAATGGTGGGAAACCACTTTGAACTAAATACAGTCTCTCCTTGGGTCCAAATTTGAACGGGCTTATCCTTGTCATGCCTATCAGGGTTAATATAATACAGCCCTTTGGTATCCGTGATTGCTGTGCTCCCTTCCTTGTCTCCTTTCTCCGGAAAAGCCGTATAGGCTATGGCTATATGCAAGGTATCTTCTTTACCCTGCCTCTCCGGTAATGACAAGATTAATTTCTCTTGGTCATAGTCAAAGCTTAACGGGTGATCTTTTCCATCTTCTAATAAGTATGCCCTGTGCACGTCAAAATCTTTGGCATCCAAAACCAATTCCTTTTGCGGATAGGCATAAGGTTTTAAGGTTAAAATTGCCTTCCCTTTTACCGTCCGATTTACATAATCGAAGGCAAGCTCTAAGTTGGTATGCAATAAGTCAAAAGCCCTGGGTCGACTAGCCCTATATTCCTTCATTGCTAGCTCATGGGCGAGGATACGCTCACGATTATCTACTTGCTTTTGTGCTGCCAATGAATCATTTGGCACCCCCTCTGTAATATTAGGCACCGGGTTAATAGTAGATGCACTCTTGCAGGAAAAAGCTAAAAGTAGTGCAATAAAACAGTAAATTGAAGTGCTATAGGTAGGCCGCATATTAAGCATAGGGATTTTATTCAATTTTTAAACAATATCTATTTAAACAGATGCAAACAGTGTGAAACATGGAATTAGCCATCTGGTTTTCAAAAATAAGTAAACCACTAAAGCTAAACCAAACAATTCGTTTTATTATCTATTCTATTAAACATTTATTTATGGCAAACGTTTGCCCAGGCCAAGTAGTTTAAGATTGTTTTCAGGCCAACCAAAAGCCTACCGGTACCTAACTGAATAAACGTTTCAAGTCGAAACCGCCTATCCCTCCTTCAATCCTCAACGGTAAGAATTGAAAACACAAGCCAATAAGCCTACAAACTAGCAACTAGCTTTTTGGAATAATTCCAAACAATACCTTACCTTGTCAAAGTTTAAGCTTGACAATATCTTGATAATCCATGTTTTACCTTTAATAAGGCACTTTTATAAAATTTGAGTTAACAATAAACAGGTCATAAGATCTGGTGGGCTACCAAAATTTAAGCATAAAATTCACAAGTATTCTGCCATTTTTAGCTTTAAGATTTAGTATTCTAAAAACAAGGATTTATATTTGTCGGGCTTATTGAGATCAAGAAATTTTTAATAGTCCTAATCAAGGCCTTTCACTAGTAAAACTGAAAACAATTCGGAAGATGAAATACAAACGAATACTCCTTAAGCTTAGCGGAGAAGCCCTGATGGGAGACAATAGCTATGGCATTGATTCCAAAAGACTTCAAGAATATGCCACTCAGATTAAAAATGTTCATGATCTTGGCGTGGAAATTGCCATTGTCATAGGGGGAGGTAATATCTTTAGAGGTGTACAAGCAGGCAAAGTTGGAATAGATCGGGTTCAAGGAGATTACATGGGAATGTTAGCTACCTTAATTAATGCGATGGCACTTCAGAGTTCACTTGAGCAAAACGGCATGTATACACGCCTTATGTCCGGTATTAAAGTGGAAAGTGTTTGCGAACCTTTTATAAGAAGGAGAGCCATTCGTCATTTAGAAAAAGGGAGAATTGTAATTTTTGGTGCCGGAATTGGCAATCCATATTTCACTACCGACTCTACAGCCAGCTTAAGAGCCATAGAAATTGAAGCTGAGGTGGTACTTAAAGGTACAAGAGTGGATGGGGTCTATACAGCAGACCCTGAAAAAAACCCTACTGCCACGAGGTATTCTAACATCACATTTCAAGAGGTTTATGAGAAAAACCTTAATGTAATGGACATGACAGCTTTTACATTATGTCAAGAAAACAATCTCCCAATCATTGTTTTTGATATGAACAAAACGGATAACCTTTTGGACCTTATCAATGGCAAGGAAGTTGGTACGTTGATCACATCTAAATAATTTAACTCATGGAAGAGATTCAGCTTTACTTAGAAGAGGCAAAGTCTTTGATGGACAAAGCAGTTCAGCATACAATTGCCGAATTAATAAAAATAAGAGCAGGCAAAGCCATGCCTAATTTCTTGGATGGTATAATGGTGGTCTATTATGGCAACCCAACTCCATTACAACAGGTAGCCTCTATCACTACTCCAGATGCCAGGACCTTGGCCATCAAACCTTGGGAACAAAAGTTAATTCCGGAAGTAGAAAAAGCAATCATCAACTCCGACCTAGGTTTAAATCCTCAGAACAATGGAGAAATGGTATTATTGAGCGTACCACCATTAACTGAGGAGCGTAGAAAAAACTTGGTAAAGCAGGTGAAAAATGAGTGTGAGAACGGAAAAATAAGTATACGAAACGTTAGAAAAGACACCAACGATGGCCTGCGAAAGCTTCAAAAAGAAGGTGTAGCCGAAGACGATGTTAAAAGAGCCGAAGATACTGTTCAGAAAATGACTGATCAGCATTCTGCTAAAATAGACGAGCTATACGCTAAGAAAGAAGCTGAAATAATGACGATATAAGTCAATATTATCCCATACGATACCAAGCCCTGCATTTTTAATGTTAGGGCTTTTTTTTATCCTGAAGATTAAGGAGGCTGATATACCCCGAGCCATACAATAAGATTCAAATGTTTTAACCGTAAGAAAATCAGACTTTTGAGGGATTTAAAAATAGTATCACTAGGGTGAAACCCAAAATTGCAACGATTGACAGGTTTTGAAGTGATTTCAGCAGGTAATAGATTGATTATTTCGGGTTTAAAGAAATTTGGTGAGATGAATTTATAAGCTTATTTACAAATACAATCCCCCCCCCTGAAAGGCAAACACTTTCCTTTCTCTACATAAAAAAATAAAGAACAGACAGCCATAAGCTGACCATTCTTTTCTGTATTAAACCTTATCCTACAAATATAGGTAAATACAAATAGATAAAAAATTTCTTGCCTCTTCGAAGACTCTTTGCCTGCAAGACAAAATACCAAATCAACGCTTCAAATATTAGCTCCCCAGAATCAATCTAAAATTTACTATTTTTCCCAATAGTTTAATTACAAAAATCAAATTTCAACATTAATACTCAAATAGAAAAAGCCTTTGGCTGAAACATCCTTAATAGATTCTATTTTTTCTTTAAATTTCATTTTTTTTAGATTTTTCGTTTTAGTAAAAAATAACTGTTTTTTTATATAAATATTAAAATTATAAATGTTTTTTTAACACTTTTATTGAATAGCTAAACAAATTTAAACGGTGATATAATAAGGCATTTTTATGCTACAATTACCTTATTGTTTATTATAAAAATTACCAGCAACTTTAAGTGTTATTTTAACAATAACGCCTAAACATTTATTAACCTAATTCAATAAAGAATGCAAAACTATTTACCCAGAACAAAATTGTTTTTGTTGGGCCTGGCCTTGCTTTTGTCAAGCAGCCTAACATTACATGCCCAGTCCAGGGAAGTAACCGGGACAGTCATATCCGGGGAGGATGATTTGCCTTTACCGGGTGTTTCGGTATTGGTGAAGGGCACCACTAGAGGTGCAGTCACTGACATCGATGGTAACTATTCCATCAACCTACAGGAATCCGATGAAACCATCGTTTTCTCCTTCGTAGGTTTTGTAAGTCAGGAGGTTACAGTGGACAACCAAAGCACCATCGACATCACCTTAAACCCTGACATGCAATCCTTAGGAGAGGTTGTAGTCGTGGGATATGGTGAGCAAAAGAAGGAAACCATCACAGGTTCCGTATCTACAGTAAAAGGTGGCGATTTGGTGAAATCTCCGGCGATGAATTTATCCAATTCCATCGCAGGTAGGATGTCAGGTGTGATCGCTGTTAACAGAAGCGGTGAGCCCGGTTATGACGGTGCAGGCATTAGGATTCGTGGTTCCAACACACTTGGAAACAATGATGCCCTGATTGTAATTGATGGTATCCCTGCCAGAGCAGGAGGAATTGACCGATTAAACCCTAACGACATTGAAAACATATCCGTACTAAAGGATGCATCTGCAGCCATTTATGGAGCAAGAGCTGCCAACGGTGTGATTTTGGTTACCACAAAAAGAGGGAAAGAAGGAAAGCCTGAGCTTACCTATCAATTTAACCAAGGCTTTGCCCAACCAACAACCATTCCCAAGCTGGCTGATGCAGCCCAATACGGTGAAATGTTGAATGACTTAAATGTCTATGAGCTACCTACCAATGAGTGGAGAGCTGCTACAGATGCTTATCGATCTACAGGTACCTACATCACCCAGGCAGGTCAAGAGCGAACAGCTCCATTTAGTCCGGAAGCCTTGGCTTTGCACCGTGCAGGAACAGACCCTTGGAATTACCCAAATACCGATTGGTATGGGGAAACTTTAAAAACCTGGTCTCCTCAGTCTAGACATAATCTACAACTGAATGGAGGTTCTGAAAGTTTAAGGTACATGGCATCATTGGGATACCAAAACCAAGATGCCTATTATAAAAACTCTGCTACCGGATTCAAACAATACGATATGCGAATCAACCTTGATGCTAAGATCAATGAATACATTGACCTTCAGCTGGGTGTATTGGCCCGTCAGGAGTACCGTTTTTTTCCAACCAGAGGTGCCGGAGCAATTTTCAGGATGCAGATGAGAGGAAAGCCACACGAGCCGGCCTATTGGCCTGACGGCAGACCCGGTCCGGATATTGAAAATGGAGAAAACCCAGTGGTGATCACCACGAATGCAACCGGCTATGACAGAGATACTAGAAATTATTTCCAAACCAATGGTGCTCTAAACATCAAAATACCCGGAGTGGAAGGTTTGAAATTTCAAGGTACTGCCGCAATTGATAACCTAAACAGGTTACAAAAAAGATGGGAAACCCCATGGACCCTATACCAAAAAGGTAGTGGATTTGAGGCAGATGGTGTTACCCCTATCTTGGTAGCAAGTCAAAGAGGACCAGCCGAGCCTAGGTTAACACAAACAAATATCAACCAACTAAATATCTTATTGGGTGGTGTATTTACTTATGAAAGGCAAATTGGTGACCATGGTTTCAATGCCTTGGCCGGTGTCAATAAGGAAACGGTAGAAGGCAATGACTTCTTTGCCTACCGAAGGTATTTCATTTCTCCTGCCATTGATCAAATGTTTGCCGGTGGAGATGCAGAAAAAAACAATGGCGGTGGAGCTTTCACCAGAGGAAGGCTTAACTATTTCGGAAGGGTTGCTTATAACTATCAGGAAAAATATTTATTCGAATTCCTATGGAGATATGATGGATCCTATATTTTTCCTGAAGCATCTAGGTTTGGTTTCTTCCCGGGCGTAATGGCCGGTTGGGTGATTTCGGAAGAGAACTTCTGGAAAAACAACATTACCGCCATGGACTTCTTCAAAATCAGGGGGTCTTGGGGACAAATGGGGAATGATCAGATTTATTATGATGGTTCTTTACAAGAATATCAATTCTTAGCAACCTATGGTTTCAGTAGCCAAATCTTGCAAAACACTGAAGCCAAAACCTTGTATGAAACAAGGGTACCGAACAATGCCATTACTTGGGAAGTAGCAAACAATTCCAATATTGGTATAGAAGGACAACTGCTTCAAGGAAAAATCTTTTTTGAATTTGATTACTTCTATAACAAACGAACCAATATCCTTTGGAGGAAAAATGCTTCTGTACCACAATCAAGCGGCTTGGCTTCCTTGCTTCCGGCAGAGAATATCGGAGAAGTGGAAAACAAGGGTTTTGATATCAATATTGGCTACAGGGGACAAACAGGAGACATCTCTTATAGTGTAAGTGCCAATGGCGGTTATGCCAAAAACAAGATTCTTTTTTGGGATGAGCCCCCGGGAGCCCCTTCTTGGCAACTGTCAACCGGCAGCCCCATGAATACTCCTAATCCTGTATATTTATACGATGGTGTTTTCCCGAATCAGGCAGCAATTGATGCGGAGACCCTGGATTATTCTGACATCACCAATAACTTACGTCCCGGTGACATGAAGTTTAAAGATTATGATGGCGATGGAGCAATTACACCACTTGACAGGGTGAGACTGGACAGAAATAATATTCCAAGATTTCAAGGGGGTGTCAATCTAAATGCTTCTTTCAGAAACTGGGATTTAGCCATCTTATTCCAAGGAGCTGCCGGCGCCATCGCTCAGGTTAGTCTTGGAGAGTCCGGTAACATCGGTAATTACCTTTTAGAGTTTTACGAAAACAGATGGACTGTAGACAACGAAAGCTCAGTTTATCCTAGGATTGCCAACAGAAGTGACCAATATTATTCCAATGGAAATGACTTCTGGTTCAGAAGTTCAGATTACATTCGATTAAAAAACTTTGAGGTCGGTTATACCGTGCCACAGCAGTTTGGCGAAAGGTTTGGCATTAGCAACTTGAGGTTTTATGCCAATGGGCTGAATCTTATTACCTGGGATAAATTAAAAGTATATGATCCTGAATCAGACAATGCAACAGGACAATACTATCCACAAGCTAGGGTAATCAATGCTGGTCTATCCGTAACATTCTAAATCCTAAAACATTGAATATGATGAAAAATATAAAATATCTAGGGTTGGCATTGACGATCTCTTTTCTCAATTTTTCTTGTGATGAAGAGTTTTTAAATGCACCACCCCAAGGAGAAGTATCGGAATCTGCAGTATGGACAGATCCGGGACTTGCAGAAGCTTTTGTGACTGACTTATACAAAGGTTTGGGACAAGGCGGTTTTAGTGAGCAGGCTTTGGCATCTTTGACTGATGAAACCATTTTCACTCACCCCGGTAGAAATATTACTACCGTAACAGAAGCAAGATCCAACCCTCAGGAACCGGGATGGATGGATTACACAAGAAACTGGCCTGACCTTTATAGTAATTTAAGGGCAACCAATATCGCCATTGATAACCTGACAGATCCTTCTTTTGCAAATGAAGGAGGAATAGCAGACAGATTGCTTGGTGAAGCTACTTTTATGAGAGCTTACTTTCACCACCAATTGTTAAGGAATTTTGGAGGGATACCAATTGCAGATAAAACCTTTACTTTAGATGAAGAAACCTATGAACTTCCAAGGAATACTTATGAAGAAGTAGTAGATTTTATCATCGCAGACCTAGACAAAGCAGCTACCTTATTGGCAGGAAAAGACCTTACCGGTGGCAGGGCTACTGAGCTTGCCGCTTTGGCCTTGAAGTCAAGAGTATTGATCTATGCAGCATCTGATTTGCATGACATGCCAACGGCTTCTGCAAAATCTTCTGTAATTTCAGGTTACCAAAATAAAGAACTGATCGGCTATACCAGTGGCAGCCAAGCTGACCGTTACCAACAAGCCGCGGCTGCTGCCAAGGCTGTTCTTGACAAAGCCAGTGGAAATATGCTGGATCTATCTGAGCCTCTTTCACAGGAAGAAGCGATTCAGACCTATATGAACAACTCCCTTTCAAGAAATGGTGGAGAGAGTGAAATGATTTTCGGAAGGTATTTCTTGTCTCAAAAGCCTGAAACAGGTGGACGTCATGGACTTCACAATGGACCCAATGGATACAACAACTGGGCAGGAAACACGCCTGTACAGCTTCTAATTGATGATTATCAAATGATGGATGGTTCTGATTTTGATTGGGAGGATGAAGAACATGCAAGCGCTCCTTACGAAGATCGTGAACCTAGATTTTATGCAACTTTCCTATATGAAGGAGCACCATGGAAACCAAGGTCCTCTGCCAATCAGGCCAGAGACCCACTTGGTCAAATTCAAACAGGTACTTATGAAGTAATCAATAGTGAAGGTCAAAAAGTAACCCATTTTGGATTGGATACAAGAAATAGCCCTATTGAGGACTGGAATGGAAGTTATACGGGATATTATATTCGAAAATTCATTGAACCGGATCCAAATTTTGTGGATCAAAACACCTGGCAAGAAATTCCTTGGCCACATTTAAGGTTTACTGAAGCCGTCTTTAATTATGCGGAAGCAAATATTGCCTTGGGTAATGATGAAGAAGCAAGAACCTGGTTAAATAAAATCAGATATAGAGCCGGATTGCCAGCGCTTACTGCTTCCGGAGAAGAGCTAATGGAAGCCTTGATCAATGAAAAACGCAAGGAGATGGTTCACGAAGAACAGCGCTTCTATGATGCCAGACGCTGGATGATTGCCCCAGAAACCTTGGGAAGACAACCTAATGGGATCAATATCGTGGGGACCCTTAAAGCAGGAAAAGACGTGACCATATACAGTTATAATACTGAAAACTACGACTATTCCTATGAGGTGATCGACATAGATCCCGGTAAAGAAAACCGACTCTGGTTAGATAAAATGTATTTCATGCCAATTAACTTTGATGAAATGCAACGAAACCGAGAGCTTATTCAGAACCCGGGATATGAAGATTAATTAATATCCATACTAACAATAAAAAAAGAGCGATCAAATGGTCGCTCTTTTTTTGTTACTACCGAGCATTAAAAACTCCTTCTGGTAAATACTATTTAGAAGTAAGCAAACAGTAATAAAAACATACTCAGCCTGATAAAATAAAAGGTAAGCTATCTGACCATCAGCCCAATTCTAAGATAAGCCCAAGGAATACAAGGAGAAACTGTTAAAACTCACTATATTTACCCTTTCATATTTTCCTCTCTATGTCCAATAATTTACTCAATAAAATCCAGTTCATTCTCCCCCTATTGGTCTTGCTTGGTTGTCAGAAAGAGTCTGTGAAAAAGGACGAATTAAAGCAATTTACCCTTCTTACCCCTGAAGAAACAGGGATAACCTTTGAAAACACACTTACAGAAGGATTGAACACAAACATACTGATGTATGAATATTTTTACAATGGGGGTGGAGTAGCCATCGGTGACCTCAATGGAGATGGTTTGGAAGACCTTTATTTTACCGGAAACATGGTCGAAAACCAGCTGTATCTCAACAAAGGTAATTTTAAATTTGATGACATCACCCAAGAAGCAGGGGTAGGAACCAGAGCGGCTCCTTGGAAAACGGGTACAGCCATGGCTGATGTCAATGGAGACGGACTGTTGGATATTTATGTTTGCTATTCAGGAAGCCTCCCTCCGGATAAAAGGAAAAACCAACTCTTCATCAACCAAGGGAATAACGAAAAAAACATCCCTCAATTTAAGGAGATGGCTGAGCAATACGGTATTGACAGTGAGGCAACCAGTACCCAGGGAAGTTTTTTTGACTTTGACAATGATGGTGACTTGGACCTCTTTCTACTCAACCATAATCCAAAATCCATTCCGGTATTGGATGAACCCAGTACACTAGCCCTATTAAATGAGTCAGACCCTGCAGGTCCACAGCTTTATAGAAATGATGGGGAAACTTTTACCGAAATCACCCAAGAAGCCGGAATTTTAAAAGTAGCCTTATCCTATGGTTTGGGTGCAGGCATTGCAGACATTAACAATGACGGGTGGCAAGACATCTACATAAGCAATGACTACACTGCTCCTGATTACCTTTACTTGAACAATGGAGATGGGACTTTTACAAATCGCATCAACGAAATGTTGGATCATACCTCCCATTTCTCCATGGGAAATGATATTGCAGACGTCAACAATGATGGCCTGATGGACATTTTTACCTTAGACATGTTGCCGGAAGACAATAAAAGGCAGAAATTACTTATGGCTCCAGACAATTATGAAAAGTTTGAGTTTGGGCTAAAAATGGGGTTCCACCATCAATACATGCGGAACATGCTTCACCTCAACCATGGCAATGGAAGCTTTAGTGAAACAGGTCAAATGTCCGGAGTTTCCAATACTGACTGGAGCTGGGCAGCTTTATTAGCCGATTTTGACAATGATGGGTTAAAAGACCTATTTATTACCAACGGTTATGCCAGGGACTATACCAATCAGGATTTTTTAAAATACATGGCTGATTATCTTAAAAACAATAAAAACGGCCTCAGAAGAGATAATATTTTGGATTTGGTTCACCAAATGCCCTCTTCAGACTTGAACAATTATATCTATAAAAACACCAATGGGTGGATTTTTGAAGAAAAAATAAAGGACTGGGGTTTGGACCAAAAGGTCAACTCAAACGGTGCGGCCTATGCAGATTTAGACAATGATGGGGACTTAGATTTGGTTACCAATAATGTAAACCATGTCGCTTCTATATACAGAAACAATACTGACAGTCTTTCACGAAACAATAATTTCTTAAAAATCCAGCTACAAGGCAGTGGGCTAAACCATTTTGGTATAGGTGCCAAAATAAAAAGCTATGCAGGTGGGGAATTGCAGCAAATCGAGCAAATGCATGTCAGAGGTTATCAGTCCAGTGTATCTCCTGTTTTACATTTTGGGCTGGGCAAGCATACCATCATTGATTCCTTGGAGGTGTTATGGCCGGGTGGTAAAGTAGAACGCCGTTACAAGATCAAAAGCAATCAAACCATTGTATTTACTCAGATTGATGCAGAGGATACCATCAATGACCAGGAACAAACAAGCCCTCTATTTAGGGAAACCCCTTCCCCTATTGCCCACAAGGCTTTGAAAAAATCAATCAATGACTTCAAAAGACAGCCACTTTTGGTCAATCCACTGTCCTTTTCCGGGCCTGTCCTAACAAAAGCGGATGTCAATGGAGATGGACTGGAAGATGTTTTTATAGGTGGAGAAGCAGGGCAAGCTGCGGCATTATGGCTACAAAACAAAGCCGGTGCTTTTTCTAAAAAACACATTCCGGCCTTTGAAGTGGACAAAGACTATCAAGACTCAGATGCCACTTGGGCTGACTTAAATGGAGACGGTTCATTGGATCTCTATGTGGCGAGCGGCGGTTATGGTGAATTCATGCCCCAGGATAAAAGATTACAAGACAGGGTTTACTTCAATGATGGCAAGGGGAATTTAACCCGATCCATCCATTCCTTACCTGAAATGCTTATCAGTACTGGGGCCATAGCCATTCATGATGTCAATAAGGATGGCTTTCCCGATATTTTTATTGGAGCTAGCGTAATACCCGGCAGATATCCCGAAACACCTGGAAGCCTGCTCCTTATCAATGATGGAAAGGGTGGGTTTCTGGATAAAACCGCAGAATGGTTCGCTGAGCTTTCTAAATTAGGTCTAATCACTGATGCCCAATGGGCAGACCTTGACTTGGATGGTATAGCTGAATTGATCGTCATTGGAGAATGGTTACCCATTAATGTTTTTAAAATTGAGGGACAAAAATTACAAAATGTGAGTCAAGCGTTTTTCGCTGAAGAATTGAGTGGTTGGTGGAACACCCTTCATATTGCTGATCTAAATGCTGATGGAAGACCGGATCTGGTTGTTGGCAATCACGGATTAAACAGTCAGGTAAAAGTTAGCCCTGAACAACCTGCAGAGATGCACTACAAGGACTTTGACAACAATGGGGCGGTGGATCCTATATTAAGTTTCTATATTCAAGGCAAAAGTCATCCTTACCTTACTCGTGACGAGCTATTGCACCAAATGTCAAGTATGCGTACCAGATTTACTGACTATGAAACTTTTTCCGAAGCAGGCTTGGATAATATATTTTCTAAAGAGGATATCGCCAGTGCCGGTCATTTGAAGGCCAACCACTTGGAGACAAGCCTATTTATCAATGGAAAAGAGGGGATGAAACACACTGCATTACCACTAGAAGCTCAAGTATCGCCTGTTTTTGCTATTGAAAGTTTAGATATCAACCGAGATGGCCACCAAGATTTAATAGTAACAGGGAACATTAACCAAGCAAGACTTCGTTTTGGTAAATATGATGCCAATCACGGCCTTGTATTATTGGGTGACGGGCAGGGTAATTTTAATTATTTGCCTCAAATAAAATCCGGTCTAGATGTGAAAGGAGATGTGAGAAGTATTTTGCAAATTGGGGACCAACTTTTATTTGGCATCAATCAAGGTACTCTAAAAACATATAAGTTGCCAAAGAGTGAAAATTAATAAAATGACAATTTTAAAAGCAAATAGCTTGGCTAGTTATAGATTAGCGATTTCAATCCCCTTTATACTGGCGCTACTTACTATGGCCTGCGAAGCCCCAGTGGGAAAGCGCGCTGTCCCAGCTGCCAGCATTGGCCGGGCAACTGAGAAAATGACAGATTTGATGGTTCACGACATTACCAACCCACCTTTAGCTGCCAGATTTTATGCCTATGCATGCCTTTCTGCTTATGAAACCATTGCCATCTCCAATGAGAAATATCCGTCTTTTACCGGCTTCTTAAACAATTTCCCCTCTATTACAGAACCTAGTTTGGAGAGTCCTTCACATGAAATAAGTGCCCTTTTTGCCATGCTACATACTGCCTCTGCCATGCAGCCATCCGGTGCAGAATTAGATGCATTCAAGTTAACTTTAGCCGATTCATGTAAATCCTGGGGATATACTGAACAGGAAATTGCGGAAGCGAGCAGGTATGCAGAAGAGATAAGCGAACAGATATTAAGTTACGCCCAAAATGACCATTACAGGGAAATTAGCAATTATCCAAGGTATCAACCCTCTGAAGGTGCCGGAAAGTGGTACCCTACTCCACCCGGTTATTTTCCACCGGTAGAACCTTATTTTAATACCATCCGCCCCTTTACTTTGAAGGCTGCTGATCAATTCAAACCACTTCCTCCGGTAGCATTTTCTACCGACCCCCAATCGGAGTTTTATGCTTTAATGGAAGAAGTTTACAGCCTTGAAATGAATAAAGAACAACGTGAAATTGCTGCATTTTGGGACTGTAATCCATTTGCCTTAGAAGAGACAGGCCATCTGATGGTAGGGATCAAGCAAATTTCACCGGGCGGGCATTGGATGGGAATCACCGCAATCGCTTGTGAGCAATCCAATTTGAATTTCGAAGAAACAATAAAAATTAACAGTTTGGTAAGTATTGGGCTTATGGATGGATTTATAAGCTGCTGGGATGAAAAATACAGAAGTGACAGAATTCGACCTGAAACGGCCATTCGCAAAATCATTGACCCCACTTATCAGCCCATGTTACAAACGCCACCTTTTCCGGAATATCTTAGTGGACATTCCACCATATCTACCACTGCAGCGGTAATCCTCACCCACTTTTTTGGAGAAGATTACCAATATACAGACACTGTAGAAGAACAATATGGCTTAGGAAGCAGGGAATTCACTTCTTTCATGCAGGCATCGGAAGAAGCAAGCATCTCAAGATTATATGGAGGCATTCATTATATGGATGCCATAACCAGAGGACAAGACCAAGGCGAAGAGGTAGGAAATTGGATACTTAAATCCTACCAAGACCACCTCAACAAAACCAAACTTCACTAATAACTACTATTAATCACCTTTTATCTTTTCAAATCATGTTATCAAAAAAATTAAAACTCCTTTTCAACCCCTATTTACTAGGCATAGGACTGCTTTTATCCCTAGGTTCTTGCGGTGAAAATAATCAATACAAGCAACTTTTAGCCGACAACTATTACCTAATAGAAGCCAACGAGAGCCTCACAGAAACTCTTGTCCATGACATCTTTTCCCCTCCCGTTGCAAGTAGGATTTATGCCTATCCTTCCATTGCCTCCTATGAAATAGTTGCACTATCTGCTCCAGATAATTATGCCTCACTAATGGGGCAATTGAATAAGTCCAAACCACTATCGGTAGATCCATCAGCCTACCCAAAAGCAAATTACCAGTTGGCCAGCCTTGCTGCTTATTATAAAGTTGCGCTTCAATTGATTTTTACCGAGCAATTTCTAATTGAAAACCGGGATAATTTATTTGAAAAAATCCAAAGTGCGGGTATGCCGGATGAGGAATTTGAGGCGTCAATTGCCTTGGGAGATGCTGTAGCTGAGGAGATACTGGCATACGCATCAGAGGACAATTACCATCAGAGCAGGTCTTTTGGTAAATATACACCAACAGAAGATTTGGGTTCTTGGAAGCCAACTCCACCGGCTTATATAGAAGCCATAGAACCCCATTGGAATAAAATCAGACCGTTCTTCTTAGACTCTGCCAGTCAATTTGCACCCGAGCCTCCGCCTGCGTTTGACACTATTCCGGAAAGCACCTTCTACCAAGATGCCAAAGCGGTGATGGATGCCCGGGTTAATATTGAGGGTGAACAAGAAGAAATTGCCTTTTTCTGGGATTGTAATCCATATAAAATGAATGTAAAAGGTCATGTCATGTATGCTGAAAAGAAAATCACCCCCGGAGGTCACTGGATGGGTATTGCAGGAATAGCAGCAAAAACCAAAAAACTTGATTGGAAAGCGACTTCAGAGACCATGGCCACTACCGCAATTTATCTTTTCGATGGATTCATTTCATGTTGGGAT
The DNA here is from genome assembly GCF_030546805.1 of Cyclobacterium sp. 1_MG-2023. Classification (GTDB taxonomy): domain Bacteria; phylum Bacteroidota; class Bacteroidia; order Cytophagales; family Cyclobacteriaceae; genus Cyclobacterium. The sequence continues at coordinate 202,803 of NZ_JAUOPC010000007.1, forward strand.
GAAAAATACCGAAGTGTATTGATTAGACCGGAAACCTATATCAATATATACATGGATAAAAACTGGCTGCCCTTGTTACAAACACCCCCATTCCCTGAATACACCAGTGGACACAGTGTAGTATCAACAGCTGCAGCGGAAGCTTTAACAAAGTTATTGGGTGAACCTTTCCACTTTGTTGATTCAACTGAAGTTAAATTTGGCTTAGGAGTAAGAGAATTTGACTCCTTCCGTATTGCATCCTCTGAGGCTGCCATTAGTCGCTTTTTTGGAGGTATCCATTACCTTCCGGCCATTGATAATGGCGTGGAGCAAGGAAAAGGAATTGCAAACCTTATCAATCAGAAAATAAAAACCAGGATAGAGTAATTCAACCCGAAATATGCAATAGACAATCTATTACGTGCTGAAATCGCTTCAAAATCAGCCACTTCGTTGCTGTTTTCAATTTTACCATAGCGGAGCTATGCTAAAATCTCCAAACAGCCTGATTTTCTTGCGATTGCAACACTTCCCGTAAACACGGGAAATCCTATTACATAATCCGGGTTCAAAAAAAAGACAGAATGGTGATTTTCTACTGCCTAAAGAAACTGTAGCAGAAAATCACTGTTCTTTCCCCCCTCAAAAAAGGCTACCATCATCAAGCCTCTCCTCTTAAAAATTGTAAAATCAAGCGATCAACAATTGCCGAAAGTTTTAAGAGAGAAAATTCATGCAAGGAATTAGAGATAAATCCGCAAATGTAGGCCACAACTTTTAACTAGATGAAGAATTTTTTGTCTCGAATATAATCCATCACATGAGGATGCAATAAGTATCTTACCGAACCTCCTTTATGAATCATTTTGCGAATAAACGTCGCTGAAATATCAAGAAGCGGGGCATCTACAAATTGAATATTTTCGTGGGTCACTTTTTTATTTCTCCCCGGACGAGGATATACGTAAAGCTTGTATTGTTTTAATAATTCCTCACTATTTTTCCATTTATGAAAATGATTCAGATTATCACTTCCTAAGATTAAGGAAAACTCATGGGTTGGATATTGCGCTGTAAGGTAAGTTAATGTATCTATGGTATAACTGGGTCTTGGCATATGAAACTCTACATCCTTTACTTTAAACTTAAAATGGTCTGCTGTAGCCAGCTCCACCATTTTGAGTCTGTCAAACTCATGTAACAAGGACTTACTCGACTTCATTGGGTTCTGTGGGGAAACGATAAACCATACCTCATCCAACTCCGTTTGATCTTGCATAGTATCGGCAATAATCAAGTGCCCCACATGAATAGGGTTAAATGACCCAAAATAAAGCCCTACTTTCAAATCAATTATTTTTTAATAAAGTCTGCAACCAATTTCTCTGCTTCCTTGAAAGAACGATCTAAATCTTCGTTGACCAAAACCACGTCAAATTCTTTCTCAAAGCCCATTTCAAACTTAGCCTTGTAGATTCTTCTCGACAGGCTTTCTTCTGTCTCTGTACCTCTATCTCTTAGCCTTTGGGCCAAATCCTCCATTGAAGGTACTTTTACAAAAATGGAAAGGGCCTTGTCACCAAAATATTCTTTTAGGTTAATGCCTCCTTTTACATCTACGTCAAATATAACATGCCTTCCTTGATCCCAAATTCTTTTGATTTCTTCCTTAAGGGTACCATAAAAGTTGCCGGCATAAACTTCCTCCCATTCAATAAAAGCATCTTGATTTATTTTTTCCCGAAACTCCTCAGGAGTCAAAAAATAATAATCTTTTCCGTTTTCTTCTTCTCTACCCCTCTTGTCTCGGGTGCATGCAGAAATAGAAAAGCCTAATAAAGGCTCGTGTGCTAGTAGGTGTTTAACTATAGTGGTTTTACCAGATCCGGAAGGAGCTGAAAAAATAATTACTTTTCCTTGAGACATAATCCTTACTTTAAATCTTGGATTTTTTGCCTAATGGTGGCAGCTAATTCGGATGGCACCATGTGCTTGGTACATTTGTTTTGCAAGATCTCTTTGATTACTTTTTCCAAATGATAATGCTCAAAACAAGGCTGACACTTAGCAATTTTTTCATTTAAGATCTCCTTTGAATCAGCCGTGCCTTCTCCATCCAAAATGCTTTCCAAAAGTTCAAAGCATTTATTTTCATCACTACAGTTTTCCTTTCGTTTGTTGGATGTATTTTGATTCTTGTCCATTTTAAGTATTTTCGATGCTATTTTTATTCTTCTTCAGTATCATACCCCATGTTTCCAGCATAGGAACGAAGTTTATCCTTTAAAAGGTTCCTTGCGCGATGAAGTCTTGACCTGACAGTACCTATAGGGATATCCAAAATCTTTGCCATTTCCTCATAAGTAAAACCTTCTAAGTCACAAAGAATAATCACGGTCCTGAAGTCCACAGCAAGGCTATTCAATGCATTTGAAATCTCATCACCCAACATATCTTTGACCGCATCTACTCTCAAATCTGAGGTCATACTATAATCAACATTTTCAGAGTTATAATAAGTTTCAACCTCTTGATAATCTACCTTGGCGGGTTGTTTGCTTTTCTTTCGGTATTCATTGATAAAACTGTTTTTTAATATCCTGAATAACCAAGCTTTGGCATTGGTTCCTTTCTCAAATGAATTGATAAATCTGTAAGCCTTGAGATAAGTATCCTGTACCAAGTCTTTGGCATCATCCTCATCGAAAGTCAACCTGTACGCAAAATTGTACATGGAGTCTATATGAGGCATGAATTCATGATCAAAAATGTTGTTTTTATCTTTATCTGAATATTTTTTTCTTTGAGCTTCGGACATAGACCATAAAATTACTAATTGGGTTTATTTATAACTAATTTTCCTCAAGAAAGTCACTATTATTTCATTATTTTGACCCGGGATGATTTCTCATTAAACCTCGCAGATAGTAATATGCTCTTATTTCGGCTGTTTTCCAAACTACCACTGAAAGTCTTGTTTGTTTTTTCGGACCTCTTTTACCTTCTAGCCTATTATATCATTGGGTATAGAAAAAAAATTGTCCTAAGTAATATCAAACATGCTTTCCCCGAAAAAAGTGATGCTGAAATTAAAACCATAGCCAGGAAGTTTTATAGAAACTTCACTGACTCCATGGCAGAAACCATCAAACTCCTGACCATGGGTAGAAAAGAACTTCACCGGAGATTCGTTACCAAAAACGCAAACTTGGTAACTGACAATGTAGACAATGGCGAAATTGTGATAGGGATGTGTGGCCATTTTTTTAACTGGGAAGGACATCTCTTAACCGCTTCATCCAAAGTAGGAGAAAAGTGTGAAACAGTTTACACAAAGTTAAGTGCGCCATTTTTTGAAAAACTAATGAAGTCCATGCGCTGTCGTTTTGGAGCAATTTTAACTGAAAGAAAATCCTTCCAACGCACTTTTTTGAGAAATCGAAACAAGCCCAGACTAATCGTTTTGGCTGCTGATCAGCGCCCCAATTTATCTGACATCAGGTATTGGACTCCATTTATGAATCGAGAAACTGCTTTTTTTGAAGGAGGGGAAAAGTTAGCGAAAAAATTCAACACCAAAGTAATTTATGCACATACAAGCAAACCCAAAAGAGGGCATTATGTTTTTGAATATCAAGTATTAAGCCAACCTCCTTACCTGGATCATGAGCCGCATTCCATCACTGATAAATTCATCAGTCTATTGGAAAAAAATATACGGGCCGAACCATCTCTTTATTTATGGTCTCACAATAGGTGGAAACAAAAAAAACCGTAGTTAATAATTACCTTGCTCAAACCCTGCCAAACAATCTTTTCTAGCCTTATTATTGTAAGGTAGTGATTATATTAATCTTGGCTGCTAAACAAGCATTAACCTAATTTAGCAGACATTCATAAAGAAAATAGAACCAATTAGACAGCCTTTTCAGTTTTATAATCACGGACAATTAAATTGGATCAGAACGTAAGCTGAAAAAGAATTGATAACTTTGAACAGGCTTTAATCACTTAGCTGACAAAAAGTAAATTGAATAGAATATGGAATATTTAGCCACCCTTAATCCTCCTCAACTTGAAGCTGTAAAAAAAACAGACGGTCCGGTAATGATTATTGCCGGCGCAGGTTCAGGAAAAACCAGAGTGCTAACTTATAGGATTGCCCATTTAATTCACGAAAAAAAGGTGGATGCTTTCCAGATCCTCTCCCTAACTTTTACCAATAAGGCTGCCAGTGAAATGAAGCAGCGTATTGAGAAGTTGATAGGCTTGGAAGCAAGAAACACCTGGATGGGCACTTTTCACTCTGTCTTTGCTAAAATCCTACGTGTGGAAGCTCAGAAATTAGGTTACCCGAGCAATTTCACGATCTATGACAGTGACGACAGCAAATCACTTATCAGATCCATCGTAAAAGAGATGAAATTGGATGATAAGGTTTACAAGGCCAATACGGTACTTTCCAGAATTTCCGGGGCTAAAAATAGGCTGATCGGCTGGCAGGCATACCTTAACGACCCATATATTATTGCAGATGATGAAGCGGCCATGAAACCAAAAATGGGAGAAATTTACAAGGCCTACCAAAACAGGCTATTTAGGTCTTCTGCCATGGATTTTGACGACTTGCTTTTCAATACCAACATCTTGTTTCGGGACCATCCGGATGTACTGAACAAATACCAGCAAAGGTTTCGATATGTAATGGTGGATGAGTTTCAAGACACCAACCTTTCCCAATACCTGATCACTAAAAAACTTGCTGCCGTTCATCAGAACATATGCGTGGTGGGAGATGATGCGCAAAGTATTTATGCCTTTAGGGGTGCAGACATACAGAACATTCTGAATTTCGAAAAAGATTACCCCGACCTATTGGTCGTTAAGCTGGAACAAAACTACCGGTCAACCAAGAACATTGTAGAAACCGCTAATTCTATCATTGCCAAAAACAAATCCCAACTCAAAAAAAATGTTTGGACCCAAAATGATTCCGGAGATTTAATTGAATTGATGAAAGCCTCTTCAGACAATGAAGAAGGCAGAATGGTGGCAGCGACTATTTTTGAAGAAAAAAACAACAAGCAATTAAGCAATAGTGATTTTGCCATTTTGTACCGGACAAACTCCCAGTCCAGGTCAATGGAGGAAGCCCTGAGAAAGTCAGGAATCGCTTATAGGATTATTGGAGGACTTTCATTTTATCAGAGGAAAGAGATCAAAGACCTGATGGGCTACTTTAGGTTTGTGGTCAATCATGAGGATGAAGAAGCCTTTAAAAGAATCATTAATTATCCAAAGAGAGGTATAGGAAACACCAGTGTGGAAAAACTCATGGTAGGTGCCTATGAGCATGATATTTCATTATGGAAAGTACTCAACAATAGCCAGAGTTTCTTATCGGGCAGAGGGGCAAATGCAGTAACTGATTTTTGCACCATGATCAATAGCTTTAAGATGGAAGTGGAAAGAAAAGATGCGTTTGAAGCAGCCACATCTATTGCCAAGCAATCAGGGCTTCTTCGAGACTTGTATGAAGACAAAACCATTGAAGGGCTCAACAGGTATGAGAACGTTCAGGAATTGCTCAACGCCATCAAGGAGTATGTAGACAACCCGGAAAATGAAGACAAATCCCTCGGTGCTTTTCTTCAGGAAATTGCCCTACTGACAGATGAAGACCAAAATAAAAACAATCAGGATACGGTTACCATGATGACCATTCACTCTTCCAAGGGGCTTGAATTTAAGTATGTGTTTGTGGTAGGAATGGAAGAAGATCTTTTCCCTTCGCAGATGATGATGCAAAGCAGAGAAGACCTGGAAGAAGAAAGGCGATTGTTTTATGTAGCTACAACCAGGGCCATGGAGAAGTTGTACTTCAGTTATGCCCTGACGAGGTACCGTTATGGAAGATTGCTTAATTGTGAGCCCAGTAGGTTTTTGGAAGAAATTGACCCAACATTTATCAAGGTCAATAAAAAACTAAGCAGTAAACTCTCCAGTAGCTTTAGGGAAAGTGAAGGGAAACAAGGCTTTGTTGGACTTAAGAAAAAGCCGGCAATTAGGAATACAACCACTAAATTACATGACCCCGGACCTAACTTTAAACCTTCCAACACCAATAATTTGAAAGAAGGAATGAAGATAGAGCACCCTAAGTTTGGCTTTGGAAAAGTGCATGGTATTGAAACCGAAGGTACCAATAGAAAAGCACATATTCATTTCGAGCATTTTGGAGATAAAACATTATTACTTAGCTTTGCAAAGCTTCGCATAGTAGAATAGCAAATGATCATAGATACCGGAAGCACCTGAGACTTAACTAATGCGTATTTTTTTAGTATATTGAAAAAAGTTCAGGAAACTTAAAAGCAGGTGTCATGGTAAATAATGAAAAGCCTAAAAACAAAGTTATTTTGAAAGAATACGGAAAAAACATCCAGAAATTAGTGGATTATGTGAAAACTGTTCCCGATCAAGAGAAACGGACAGAATATGCATACGCCTTGGTGGAGTTGATGAAGCAACTCAATCCATTATTAAAAACCGAAAGTGATCAAAAGCTTTGGGACGATATGTACATAATGTCTGATTTCTCACTCGAGGTGGATTCTCCTTTCCCAATGCCGGAAAAGGAACTGCTGGGTAAAAAACCGCTGCCGATAGGTTATCCCAAAGGAGAAGTTCGATACAAGCATTATGGAAGAAACATTGAAAAGTTAATAGCCAAAGCTATTGAAATAGAAGATGATAAGGAGCAAGAAACCGCTTTGATTTATATCGGGCAATTGATGCGAAGCTTTCACTCTACCTGGAACCGAGAAAACTTTGATGATGCCATCATTATTGATGACATCAAATCCCTCTCCAAAGGTAAACTTCACATTGACCTCGAAAAAGTCAAAGAAAACGGGCTTTTTGAAACCAGCATGAGAAGGGATTTCAAAAGCAATGTCCCTAGCAATTCAGGCAATAACTCAAATAGTGGTGGAAGAAGGAATTATTCCGGAGGCAAAAGAAGAAATAACGGTTCTAATAGCAAAAAAAGGAGAAATTAATGGCATCATTTCGGGTAAATGGAGGGACGAAACTTAAAGGTGAAATCACTCCCCAAGGCGCTAAAAACGAAGCCTTGCAAATCCTCTGTGCCGTATTGCTTACATCTGAGGAGGTTATCATCAATAAAATCCCTAACATCAGGGATGTAAATAAATTAATAGAACTGCTCTCAGACATGGGAGTGGTCGTGAAAAAACAAGGACCGGAAAGCTACTCCTTTACAGCCAAAAACATCAAGCTTGATTACCTGGAAACAGAAACATATCTTGAAAAGGCCTCAAGCCTTAGAGGATCTGTTATGCTTCTTGGTCCCTTGCTTTCCAGATTCGGAAGTGGAAGAATTTCTAAACCGGGAGGAGACAAAATTGGCAGAAGACGAATGGACACCCATTTTACGGGTTTCCAAAAACTTGGGGCAAAATTCCATTATGACGCCAAAAAGGAACTGTATAAGATAGATGGAAGCCAATTGAAAGGCACCTATATGTTGCTTGATGAGGCTTCTGTAACCGGAACTGCCAATATCATCATGGCAGCAACCATGGCTGAAGGAAAGACCACCATTTACAATGCAGCCTGTGAACCCTATATCCAGCAGCTATGCCAGATGATAAACAGCATGGGTGGAAAAATCTCCGGGGTAGGTTCAAATCTATTGGAAATCACAGGGGTAGAAAGCCTTACAGGTACAGAACATACCCTTTTGCCTGACATGATTGAAATCGGGTCTTTTATAGGCTTGGCCGCCATGACCCAATCAGAGATTACAATCAAAGATGCAAAAGTAGACAAACTTGGGATAATTCCCGATACCTTTAGGAGGTTGGGCATAAAGCTAGAAATCAAAGGAGACGATATTTACATTCCTGCAAGAAAGCATTTTGAGATTGAAACCTTTATAGATGGATCCATTTTAACGGTTTCGGATGCCATATGGCCGGGATTTACCCCGGATTTGCTGAGCATAGTCTTGGTAGTGGCCACCCAAGCGAAAGGAACCGTACTGGTTCATCAGAAAATGTTTGAAAGCAGGTTGTTTTTTGTGGACAAGTTGATCGATATGGGGGCTCAAATCATCTTATGTGATCCTCATAGAGCTACGGTTATCGGTTTGGACCGAAAGTACCCGCTGAAGGGTATTCGAATGACTTCTCCCGATATACGGGCAGGGGTCTCTCTCTTAATTGCAGCCCTGTCTGCTGAGGGTGTATCCATTATTGACAATGTAGAACAAATTGATAGAGGTTATCAGTACATTGATCAACGCCTCAATGCATTGGGAGCAGATATTGTAAGGTTTAATTAACCTGAAAAATAGAAAAGCCCTTGTTCAATTCATCCTGTTGAATTGAACAAGGGCTTTTTGTTATATTTAAATTATTCTAGCGATTAGTAATACTTAGGCAGCAAAAAGAAAATTTTATTATCGCAGAAAAACACAAAGTTGGAAGCCTTGGGGTAAATAATTAAATGCTCAACAGTTACTCCTCCACACCAATTTCTTCAAGGAGGGCCGCATACCATTCTTCTCCATACTTCCTTACAAGAGCCCCTTTCAAAAAGCGATACAAAGGAACGCCCAAGGTATTCCCCAATGAACAAGCAGGGTCACATATTTCCCAGCGGTCGTAGTTCAATGCCTCATACTCATCATATTTGGTGATTCTGATCGGATACAAATGACAGCTTATAGGTTTTTTAAAGGTAGTTTTCCCTTGATTATAGGCGTCTTCTATTCCACATTTTAAAATTCCTTTCTCATCGGTAATGGCAAAAGCACAGGCTCCATTTTCACCAATTGTGGTGGTTCCTTTCTCATTTTCCTGATCGATCACCCAGGTACCCTTTTCGGCAATGGCTTCTCTACCCTCATCGGTAAGAAAAGGTGCAATGGATGGGTAATCTTTTTCGAGGACCTCAATTTCATCGTCTAGCAGAGGTGCTCCGGCATCCCCTTCTACGCAACATGCCCCTTTGCATTTTCCCAGGTCACAAACAAAAAATTGTTCTTTTATATCATCGCTGATAACCGCATTCTCAACTAATATCATATGCTCCTATTTTTTTACAAAGGTATAGTTTTCCTAAATAGGTTAAAAATAAATATTAACCAATGCTTTTAAGAAACTGAAACCTTTTCATTGGATCACTAATTCAGGTACATTGGCCCAATAAAAACCAAAGCAAAATAAAAATCAAGACGGTACTAAAACAGCCCCCGCCCAATTTATAAGCCCCATATCCGGCAATTAATCCTTTAAATAAACTTCTCATAATCCTCGTTGTAAGTTAAATGATTGTATCCCTATTAGAAAGATAACCAATAAATTTGAAGAGGGAAATAGAATACATGGATATGATCCTTGTAAACAATCAATTAAAAACCAATATCATTGTGAATTATGGGTTTATTTGATTTATTTTTGTGATGTGCAGGCTGGTTTGTCGCTGTTCTTGATGTTCGCATCAGGAAAAGAGGAAAGTCCGGGCAACATAGAGTACCATACTTCCTAACGGGAAGGTGTTTTGGTAGGAATGCCAAAATAACAGACAGTGCCACAGAAAAAAAACCGCCCCGGCCGGTATTTCCGTAAGGGGTAAGGGTGAAAAGGTGGGGTAAAAGCCCACCGGGTACCGGGTGACCGGTATTGCAGGGTAAACCTTATGGGTTGAAAGACCAAATAGGCTCCGGTCATTGGGCTACTCGTCCAAATCTACCAAGATAACCGGAGTGGGTAGGTCGTTGGACCTTTTCTGTGAAGAAAAGGCTAGATAAATGGCAAACACTTTGAAAGGAGTAACAGAACCCGGCTTATAAGCCTGCACTTTTAATTTTACTAAAAAAACGGATAGCTTTAAACATGCCGAAAATCTTGATAATTGATGATGAAAGGGTCATCAGGTCCACACTTAAGGAAATTCTCGAGTACGAAAAGTACGAAATACATGAAGCAGAGGATGGTGCAAAAGGTCTCGAAATGCTAAAAAAAGAGGATTTTGATTTGGTTCTTTGCGATATCAAAATGCCCAAAATGGATGGCATGGAAGTTCTTTCCAAAGCAGCAGAACTAAGCAAACAACCTCAGTTTATCATGATTTCAGCCCATGGTTCTATAGAAACTGCCGTAGAAGCAACTAAGAAAGGCGCCTTCGACTTTATCCCCAAACCTCCTGATTTAAATCGGCTGTTGCTAACAGTGAGGAATGCTTTGGACAAAAAAGAATTGGTACAAGAAACCAAAGTGTTGAAGAAAAAGCTTTCAAAGAAGCTAGACATGGTGGGTGAGTCCAAAGCTATTGCTATTGTGAAAGAAACCATAGAAAAAGTAGCTCCTACCGATGCCAGAGTTTTGATTACCGGACCAAATGGCACGGGAAAAGAGTTGGTATCTCATTGGATTCATCAAAAAAGCAATAGAGAGAAAGCGCCATTTATTGCTGTCAATTGTGCCGCAATACCGGCTGAATTAATTGAAAGTGAGCTGTTCGGCCATGAGAAAGGAGCCTTTACCTCAGCAAACAAACAGCGGCAGGGGAAATTTGAACAAGCCAATGGCGGAACACTGTTTCTCGATGAAATTGGTGACATGAGTCTTTCGGCACAAGCAAAGGTACTCAGGGCGTTACAAGAGCACAAAATCACTCGTGTTGGCGGTGACAAAGACATTAAGGTGAATGTCCGGGTACTGGCAGCTACCAATAAAAACCTAAAGAATGAAATATCTGAAGGCAATTTCAGAGAAGACCTCTACCATAGAATTAGCGTCATACTTATACAAGTTCCCCCATTAAAGGACAGAAGCGATGACATACCATTGCTAGTAGACAAATTCTTGGGAGACATTGCCGCTGAATATGGTACCACTAAAAAAGAAATAGATAAGGAAGCCATTCAAAAGCTACAAGAATTTCCTTGGACTGGAAATATCCGAGAGCTTAGAAATGTAATCGAAAGACTGGTAATTCTTGGCGGCAAGAGTATCTCTGCAGATGACATTAAAAAGTATGCAGATTATTAATCAACCGCTTTGCTCTTAACCATTTGCTTCTACATTCCCTGTCTTCGCATAAGCCGGACAGGGTTTGCTTGAAGCACATGAAGACAATACCAAAATCGCACAAGCCACCAAAATTGTCATTAAAGTTTTCATAATTTTTTCTAAAAGATTTAAGTCAAATATGTACAAATACTAAATAAATACAAAATTAATTGATCATTAAATTACAGCCTCTTGTTTCACTATTGTCCATTCTCCCTAAAACAGTGAAGCTACCGTCCTCATTTTTAACACCCAAGTCTTCTGTTTCAATAAAGGAGCAAGAGTGAAAATTGGCCAAATCTATTACATTAATGGCTCCCGAAGTTCCGGAGGTGTAAGCAAAAGGATCGTATACATCCCTGATCAAAACCCTCATAAATGGAGAGCACCAAAATTTACCTCCCCCGGGGGAATAAGCCTGAGACATAAGCTCAGTCATTCCATATTCCGAATGGATATGCTTTACATTAAATGCACTACTAAGAACCTTGTGCACTTCCTCTCTGATCATTTCCTTTCTCCTGCCTTTCATCCCTCCCGTTTCCATAACGATCAAATCGCCGAAATCCGCATGACCATTTATCTTTTCAGCCAAATCCAAGAGAGCAAAAGTCACACCAAGCAATAAGGTTTTTCTTCCATCTTTTTGTAACTCACCCATTTTGTCCAATAAAGCCTCATGTTCATACAAGTAAAAACCCGAATGAACAGATTTGCTTTTTTGTATAAAATGCGCCGCCATGTCCACCAAAGAACTGCCTTCCCTTTCCAGATAAGAAGGAAGCAAGGCCAATACATGAAAGTTTTCTAATGAACCATAGACTGATTCAAAATTATTGACGCAGTGTTCCAAATAAAAATCTTTAGAATATATATAATGGCGGCTGTTTTCCTGTCCTGTCGTTCCACTGCTCGAATACCATCCGTTAAACAAGGCTTCAGACCCTGAGATTACCTTAGCTGTCTTGAACATTCCTATGGGAAGAAAGGGTATGGCATTGACTTCAGTGATGGCTTGAGGCCTAATCCCCCTTGCTTCTAGGTACTTTTGGTAAATTTTATTATGGGTCGACTGAAACAAAAATGAATCCATCGCCAGGGCATCAAAATCATCAATTTTCCCTGTTTTAATTTTTTCACTAAAACTTTTAAAAGAATTCATCGTTATTTTATGGTAAAACCCAAATTTTGATCATTTTTACATTCAAAGAGGCGGAAGTGTAAAATTACGGATTACCTATGAAGTTAAAAAATCACACCATCATTACCCTACTCCTACTTTCAGTTTGGGTTGGATGCATTTCCCCACCGGAAGATTTCCCTACGGTGCCACAGATTGATTTCAATAATTTGGAGTTTGTCCAAACTTCAGGATCCGATTCTTTAATTATCACACTAGATTTCCGAGATGCTGAAGGAGATTTGGGGCTAAACGCCACAGATATATATCCTCCATTTAACGAGCTCACCTACATTACCGATGATGCCGGGCAATTCATTACTTATAGTGAACGCCCGGAAGATGCACCGGATTTCAACAATAGAGATTGGGTGATATTTCCTCTAATCAACAACCAAGAAATCAAAGACACCTTATGGGTCGCAGAAAACGAGGATTATTATAATATTTTAGTTAAATTTTTTATAAAAAGAGGAGGCAATTATACGGAGTTCAATTGGTCAGACCCTCCTTATTTCACCACTTTCAACGGGCGGTTTCCTAGGATGCTTGAAGAAGAGCAACAACGTGCCATAGAAGGAGAAATCAGGTATTCAATGTTATCTTTAGGCTGGAACAGTGTTTTTAGAAATGACACCTTAAAACTGGAAATAAAAGTAAAAGACCGGGCATTGAATGAAAGTAATGTTGTCTCCACACCTGACTTTACCCTTTCACAGATAGAACGCTAATTACCATCCCCCTCATAGTGTAATGAATGGTTGCTGTTGTTAATTTAGCAACATTATTTTCTATGGATAAAACCCCATTTCATTTAGGGTTAATCATAAAGTTGATAAAATCGATCAGTAAATATCCGGGAATCTTTTTGGATCTGCTTCACTCATGACCGAATAGACCTTTTCCACCACATCATCAATACTTGGTTTAGAAAAATAATCTCCATCGGATGAGTAGGCAGGGCGATGCTCTTTAGCTGAAAGGGTGATGGGTTGAGAATCAAGATAATAATACGCATTTTGCTTTTCCAAAACCTGTTGCATCATGTACGCAGAAGCTCCTCCGGGAACATCTTCATCTGCAAAGATAACCCGATTGGTTTTCTTGATTGAATTCAAAATCACCTCGTCCAAATCAAATGGAACCAAGGTCTGAACATCGATCACCTCTACATATATCCCAATATTAAAAAGTTGTTTGGCAGCATCCATCACAATCCTACACATCGAACCATACGTAACGACTGTAATGTCCTTCCCTTCCTGAAGTATTTCTGCCTTACCCAAGGCCACTTTAAATGTCCCAATATTAGAAGGCATCTTTTCTTTTAACCGGTACCCATTCAGGGATTCAATAACTATGGCAGGCTGGTCTGCCTCTAGCAAGGTGTTGTACATCCCGGCTGCTTGGGTCATGTTTCTGGGCACGCACAATAATATCCCCCTAAGACTCCCTAAAATCATGCTTATAGGAGACCCGGAATGCCATACTCCTTCAAGTCTATGTCCTCTGGTTCGTATTATTAGAGGGGCTTTTTGCCCTCCTTTGGTTCTATAATGTAAACATGCCAAATCATCAGACAAAGTCATCAGGGCATAGACAAGATAATCCAAATACTGAACCTCCGTGATTGGCCTTAACCCCCTTAAGGCAGCACCGATTCCCTGACCTATAATGGTCACTTCCCGAATACCGGTATCCGTCACCCGAAGCGGTCCATGTTTGGCTTGCAATCCGGCAAATGCTTGGTTCACATCTCCAATCTTTCCAACATCCTCCCCAATAACAAAAACCCTGGGATCTCTGCTAAGGATTGCATCAAAACATGCTTTTAATACCTCACGACCATCCAAAAGTTCCGGTTTGTCCGGATAGCTTACCTCGACGGGAGCAATCGCCTCCACCCTGAATGCTGATTCACTATATTGATGGCTTGAATACCTGTCTTCATTCAATTCGTGCTGGGTCTTATACCAACTCTGAAGCCTAAGTTTTACCTCCAAAGGTTCATTCCTCACCAATAACAAGGCTTTTCGAACTGTACTAATAACATCCATCCTTACCGGATTTAAAGTACGTTTGAGTTCCCCTGCCATTTGGATAAGCTCACTGCTATCTTTTATTTTTTTTGCCAAATCATTTAGCAGACCAACAGCTTCCTCTAATTCTGTGCGAATGGTAGCAGTAAAGGCTTTCCATGCCTTGTCTTTGCTTTCTTTGACAAGTTGTTTCGTCTCACCTTCTATTTGTTCCAGCTCCTCTTCGGAAGCAATTTTATTTTCTAAAATATATTCCTTGAACTTAACAATGCAGTCATGTTCTGCTTCCCAAGCAAGCCTCTCTTTGCTTTTGTACCGTTCATGTGAACCGGAAGTTGAGTGTCCTTGAGGCTGTGTCATACCTTTGACATGCACCAGTACAGGAATATGTTTTTCTCTAGCCAATTTATTGGCCCTACCGTAAGCATTTACCAGACCAATATAATCCCAGCCATTCACGACCAGAATCTCATAGCCTTTTTCTTCGTTATCTCTTTTAAATCCCGCTAAGACTGCTGAAATGCTCGCCTTTGTCACCTGCAGATCATTGGTTACAGAAATACCGTACTCATCGTCCCAAACAGAAATCACCATGGGCACTTGTAGTACTCCCCCTGCATTAAAGGTTTCAAAAAACATTCCTTCTGCAGTAGACGCATTCCCTATAGTACCCCAGGCCACTTCATTTCCCTTATCAGAAAAAGTGCTCATGTCATGAAGAGCTGCATTTTCTCTATATAGCTTAGAAGCATAGGCAAGCCCTAACAACTTAGGCATTTGGGCTGCTGTAGGTGAAATATCAGCTGTGGAATTTTTCATTTTCATCAGGTTCTTCCACGACCCATCTTCATTCAACGACCTGGTGGCAAAATGAGCATTCATTAAACGACCTCCACTCGCAGGCTCAGCTTTTATATCTGTATGGGCGTATAATTGAGCAAAATACTCTTGAATGCTCAGCTCTCCCATGGCAAATAGCAGGGTTTGGTCTCTGTAATAACCTGACCTAAAATCTCCCATCTTAAAAAATTTAGCCATAGCTACCTGAGCCAACTCCTTCCCATCCCCATAAACGCCAAATTTGGCTTTACCCATAAACACCTCTTTTCTTACCGTCAATGAGGCATGCCTACTGATCATGACCATTCTATAGTCATTCAAGACACTTTCCACATCCAAAGTAGATGCAATTTCTTTTGTAAGAGTTGGTAGATATTCAGTGTTCATCAATTACGCCATTTTCTTCATATGAAAATCCTAGGATTTCAAAAATACACATTTTTTGGTGTTATCCCAATTTATAAGAGGAGCTAAAATGAATTAAAAACAATAATATTTTGAATTTTACTACAATTCACCCTTAAAAAAGAATATTATTTTGATTTTATAATAAAAATACCTTCATTTAATAGCTCATCGACTAAATTTTAATTACCTAACCCTCAATCATAGACAATAAAGTCTATTTCAATTATTAAAATAGGAAGAAAACAATATTTAATTTATTCCATCAATCATTTTCCTTGGAAGTAATCCCTGATTATATTTGATTAATTCGTTCACTTTAAAGCTACTACTATGCGCATCGCTGTTCCAAAAGAGATAAAAAACAATGAAAACAGAGTGGCACTAACCCCCGCAGGTGCTCAAGAATTCACCAAAAATGGGCATCAAGTATTTATTCAGGAATCAGCAGGGCTAGGCAGTGGGTTTCCTGACCAAGCCTACAAAAATGCCGGTGCAACGATTATCCCTACAATTGAAGAAACTTATAGCAAAGGGGAAATGATCATGAAAGTCAAAGAACCCATTGAACCCGAATACTCCCTTATCCAGGAAAATCAGTTGCTTTTTACCTACTTTCATTTTGCTTCAAATAAACCACTCACAGAAGCAATGATCAAAAGTAAAGCCATCTGCCTGGCTTACGAAACGGTAGAAAAGGAAGATAAAACACTCCCCTTACTTATTCCAATGTCAGAGGTCGCAGGAAGGATGTCGGTTCAAAAAGGGGCCAATTATTTGGAAAAACCGCTGGGAGGTAGAGGGATTTTATTGGGTGGTGTTCCTGGAACCTTACCTGCCAAAGTACTGATTTTAGGAGGTGGGATTGTAGGCACTCAAGCCGCTTGGATGGCTTCAGGGCTTGGAGCAGATGTTATTATCTTAGACGTATCCCTTTCCAGAATGCGTCACCTGTCTACGGTCATGCCCAAAAACGTAAAAACAATGATGTCCAATGAGTTTAACATTAGACATCTAATCAAAAATGCTGACCTAATTATTGGCGCAGTGTTGATCCCCGGGGCTAAAGCACCTCACCTGATCACAAGAGACATGCTCAAAGAAATGCTTCCCGGGACGGTTCTCGTGGACGTAGCTGTGGACCAAGGCGGCTGTATTGAAACCTGTAAACCCACCACCCATGAAGACCCAACCTATACCATTGATGGCGTACTGCATTACTGCGTGGCAAATATGCCGGGAGCTGTCCCCTACACCTCCACCTTGGCTCTGACCAATGCCACTTTACCTTATGCCATGGAGTTAGCACAGAAAGGTTGGCAAGAAGCCTGTGATAAATACCCCGAACTCCACCATGGCTTTAACATAATAAAAGGCGATATTGTCTATGAGGCTGTAGCAGAAACTTTTAACCTTCCCTATGTTCCGGTTAGTTATTACCTAAACCACCATTAACATTTTCATGAAAAAAGTTTTTTAGGAAAAACATGACTTTAATCAGTACCCCTGCTTTTTGTCATCATATTATCTTGGTTGAAGTATAGGGAATTTTGCACCACAAATCAACTTAATGTGGCAATGACAAATCCCTCCCTTATTAAAAAATACAATGTACCTGCTCCCAGATATACTTCCTACCCAACTGTCCCACATTGGGGAAATGATGTTAAACCTTCAAATTGGGCTGCATTATTTCTCAAGGCCTATAAGGATTTCGGACCCAAAGAAGGTATAAGCTTATACATCCACCTCCCCTATTGTGAAAGCCTATGTACCTATTGTGGCTGCAACAAAAGAATTACAAAAAACCACAATGTCGAACTCTCTTATATAACCGCAGTGATGAAAGAGTGGGACATGTATGTTGACCTACTGGATGAAAAACCAAAACTCGCAGGCATTCATTTGGGAGGCGGAACACCTACATTCTTTTCTCCTTCTTCTCTCTGGGTATTAATCAACCACATTATCCAAAATTCTAATCAAACCGATACCTATGAATTCAGCTTTGAAGGACATCCCAACAATACAAGCAAAGAACATTTAGAAACCTTAGCAGGCTTTGGGTTCAACAGGGTAAGTTATGGCATCCAGGACTTTGATAGTAAAGTTCAAATGGCCATTCACAGGCTTCAACCCTATAAAAAGGTGAAAAAAGTAACCGAGGAAAGCAGAGCATTAGGCTATAACTCCATAAATTTTGACCTTATTTATGGCCTACCGCATCAGACTTTGGAAACCTTAAAAGACACCTTCCAAAAAACGAAAGCCCTCATGCCGGAGCGAATTGCTTTTTATAGCTACGCCCATTTGCCTTCAGTTTTTCCTGCCCAAAAATCATTTGAAAAGCACCTCCCAAATGAAGAAGAAAAAAGAAAGCTATATGAGCAAGGAAAAATGTGGCTCAAAGATATGGGCTATGAAGAAATTGGCATGGACCATTTTGCCTTAAAAGGAGATCCACTTCTTGAAGCCAAGTCAAACCGAACCTTGCACAGGAATTTTATGGGCTACACCACCTCACCTTCAAAAATACTTTTAGGCTTGGGCTGTAGTGCCATCTCTGATGTCTATTATGCCTATGGTCAAAATGACAAAAAGATTGAGGCTTACTCCAAAAAAATATGGGAAAATGAATTCCCAATAATAAAAGGACATACGCAAAAAGAAAGTGATCTATGTTCTAAATCCTTTATTATGAGCTTGATTTGCAACCATACCGCATCTTGGAAACAAGGGAGCAAGATCCCTGATCATTTACTATCCTTTCTTAATGAAGGCTTAATTTCTTTTGACAAAGGAAACATTAACATCACCGAAGAAGGAAAACCATTTGTTAGAAATATCTGCATGGCATTGGATCCTTACAGTCAAAATACAGAAAAAACCAGCCCTGTTTTCAGTAAAGCCATTTGATTGTTTATCTTCGCATCAAACATTCAATCAATGAAAATAAGCGCTATTTGCACCGATATTGACGGCACACTTTTGGATAAGGGCCGACAACTTTCAGAGAGAACTTTAAAGGCTTTTGCAGCTTTGCCTGCAGATTTCCCCGTAATCTTGGCCTCCTCTAGAATGCCCGGTGCAATGACTCATTTGCTGCAAGAGTTTAAAAGATTGGACAACCCTTTGATTTGCTATAATGGAGGCTATGTCATACGCTCCCCGCACAAGGGCTCAGAGATGGTGGATTCTACTTATATCAACCCGGACACATGCCGCAAGATAATGGAAGTGGCAGCGCAAACACAGGTACATATCAGCCTTTATGCCGCAGACGATTGGTATGCGCCTGCCATGGATAAATGGACTGAAAAGGAAGAGATGGTTACCAAAGTAAAAGCCACTTTAGGTAAACATCATGGGGTTATAGAAAATTGGGAAAGCGCTAAAATGGGGGCACACAAGGTAATGTGCATGGGACAGGCAGATGAAATTCAATGGCTATACGATCAATTGCTCAATAGCCATGGCTCCTCTCTACACCTTTACCGGTCCAAAGACACTTATATTGAAATTGCACCCAAGACTATCTCTAAGGCTTCAGGCCTGCGACGGATTTTGGCTGATTACAATATCCCAATGAATGAAGTCTTGGCCTTTGGAGACAATTACAATGACATCCCACTATTGGATGAAGTGGGATATGGAGTAGCTGTTGCCAATGCCCGTGAGGAAGTAAAAGCAGTAGCAAACGAAATCACCAGCTCAAATATCACGGACGGTGTGGCCAAAAGCATTGAGAAGCTTCTACTTTAAAGCAATAAATCCTCCTCATCTGCAGTATAAATTGCTCGTGCGAGAAAAGCCTGAAGAGGCCTCATCTTTTCATAGGCCTCTAATGCCAACGCTACATAAGCACCTGAGTGTATCTCCTTATCTGAAATAGACCGGGAAAGCACAAAGCTCTTGTACCTCAAATATTCTATATAAGGATGATCTTTTTCAAAACCTTTGGGAGAGGTCTTGAGCTTTTCCCCTTGCATTGCTCCAAATGTACCTTTTATCTCTGGGGCAGAAAGTATTTGCTTTAGCTCTTGACCTGAATAGTCTATTTCTTGTCTAATTTTCTTAAGTACGGGAGCCTGCGGCATCCAAACCCCTCCTCCAACCATAGAAGCTCCGGGCTGTATGTGCAGATAATATCCGGGACCTTCTGCTTTTTTACCTCCGATTGAAAAATAAGCAGCCATATTGGTTTTATAAGGTGCTTTATTGGCGCTAAATCGTATGTCTCTATTCTGTCTAAACATACAATCCTTTGGCCGTAACTCTGAAAACCCGGATTCAACCTTGCTTAATTCAGCCAAGATTTCAGCAACTATTTCAAGAAAAGATGCCCTCTCCTGCTCATACCATTTTCGGTTTTCGTCCATCCACTCTTTGCTATTATTGACAGACAACTCAGTAAGAAATGTCAGGAGATCTTTATTTGACATGAAATTTAAAGGTAAATTGATAGATGATTTCGTTTTTGTAAATTGCCTATACTTTTATCAAAATCAAAAGTCAGCAAATAATATATTTATTAATTTCAAAATTTAAGCATTCAAGAGTTTCGTTCTTTAATGAACTGTGTTTTCAAAACTGCAAATCAGATCTAACTCCGATTTTTAGTTTGCAAAGGAATAATTAGCTAATTTTAAGATGGTTTTTTATCCTTTCACCTCTAATTAAAACCGGTATAAGATAGGATCCAATCATTTCTGGTTTGAAGTTACTAAAGAGATCAAACAAGAGAAATCTTCAAGCACCGAAAAACCAAATATTCTTGATGCTAGTTAAACCAAATTACCACCTATTTGTTATTTTCCGCATATACTTTAATCACTGAATTATGAAAATCCGCATCCATAACAATGCCATTCGTCTTCGGCTTTCGGTGTCTGAAGTTGAGCAATTGTCTGAGACAAATGAAATCAAGGAGGAATTGAAATTCCCTAGCCCTTACTCTTCATTCATTTATATTTTAAAAGCCTCAACAGATGAAAATCCACTAAGTATTACTTTTGAGAATGAACAGATCAGTATAAGCTTACCATCATCGGAAATAAAAGAATGGGCAAATACGGAGCAGGTTGGAATAGCCAAAACACAAGTACTGCCGGACGGTACCCACCTTCAATTGTTGATTGAAAAAGATTTTCAATGTTTACACAAAAGGCCGGGGGAAAACGAAACAGACAACTACCCTAACCCCCAAGCATAAGGCTTATTCTTTTGTAAACGTAAATATCACTTTCACCTGATCACTTAAAGTTTGTTCGTCAGGCTGGATTGTTGGTGCTGTCCTTTGGTTGTCAGCACTTACCATCATGGCCTCATTTCTATAAACCTTTGGTTGAAAAGTATTCTCTCCTTGGCCGTAGATCACTTGATGAACAGCTATATTTCCTAATTCAAGCGTATTGGCTATCGACATGGCTTTACTTTTGGCATCCAGCAAAGCCCTACGCAATAATTCTTCCTGGTATTCTTTCCTTTTGCTATCTGAAAGTTGAAAGCTCAATTGAAAGCCCATATCTATATTGTCATGCAAAGCTTCCATGATTTTGACCAAGTCCTGTTCTGTGTCTTTGACCAAGATTTTCAAGTTTTGGCTGGCTACATAACCACTGTCTTTAGAAGTTCCTTTTGTATAAATCCTGTTAACATTGACAAAATAATTGTCTGCTTTTAGCTCGTAATTTTTAACACCACTTTTTTTCAACGCTTTGGTCACTTCAGCAGCTTTTTGGTTCAGCCCTTCCGTAGCCAAAGCCGTTTTTAAAGCCTTCTCTTTAAGTGACACATTGATCAAGGCTTCGTCCGGCAAAATTTTAATCTCGCTGTTACCTTCTACGCTAATTTTAGTAGCTTCCTGTGCAAAAGAAATCATTTGGATGCCTATCATTAAGCACACAATCACCAATATATTTTTCATAACCTTAAGTACTATTGTTAATAATTTAAACCTCTACCTGTTCACTTCTCTAAACAAAACACAGGCCAAAAATTCAAAAGCCAACTCTAAATCATTCAATAAATAAGCTGTGAAGTCACCCTAAGAATAAAATTGAGAATGGATCGGTTTCTAAAGTGGTAAGTAGGCAAAGATAGCTGCTCAACTAAGTATCAAAACAGGGACAAAGCTTAATAAAAAAGCCATTTAGATCAGCCTCTTAATTTATCCAAAAGGTGATTCAATTGCTCCACCTCGCTTTCATCAAGATGAATTGTATCCATATTAAATTGTTTCACCTCTTTGTCAAGCAGCCTTAAAAGTTCAAGTCCCTTTTTCGTGATTACAATATCTACCTGCCTCCGGTCTTTGGGACATTCGGTACGTATCACCATTTCTTTCTGCTTGAGTTTTTCCACCAGTCTTGATGCATTGCTCATTTTATTGAGCATTCTCTCCTGAATAGATGATACAGTTATTGGTTTAGGAGACCTACCTCTCAAAATTCTAAGAACATTGTACTGCTCTGCTGAGATATCGTGAGGCTTAAAAATCCTACTTTGACGGCTAACCAAATAACTCTGTGTAAATAGTAAATTTACAACTGCTTTGGTATATCCGTCTTTGAATGGACTTTGCTTTATTTCCTCTTCAATTTTCATTTGCTTTACCCGTATCTAATGTACTGACACAGAATTTAATCAAAAGGTTCCTTTTTCGTTTCCCTTAGTCAAAACACTACGTATTAAGTCCTTAAAATATCCATTGTCTTAGCTTTCAAAATATTCAAACTGTTCACATAACCTAAAAACACGGTAAGGGCGGTTATCAATCCAAACACTAAAAACAAGGGCTGCCAAGCCAAGGTGAAAGCAATTTCAAAGACGAAAAAACTTAACAAAAAGGAAGCAAGAATGGACAATACTAATCCACCTCCTGCGGCCAAACTGCCTAGGAATAGGTATTCCAAAATATTGATTTTTATCAATACTTTCCTATCAGCACCTATGGTTCTTAATAAAATATTTTCTCTAACCCGCTGAAATTTACTAATGAGCAAAGAGCTGATCAGCACTAAAATTCCAGTTAAAATACTGAAGAAAGCCATAAACTGAATAACAAACCCAATTTTCCCCAAAAGGTCTTCCAAGGTTTCCACAATCATACTTAAATTCACCACCGACACGTTGGGAAATTGTCTCACAATGGTATTTTGGATGGCAGCGGAAGCTTTATCGTCTTTTGTTTTTGTGATCAAGACATGGAATTTCGGCGCATTGTCCAGCACCTTATCCGGAAAAACAACCAGAAAGTTTGTGGACACTCTTCTAAAGTTGACCTTTCGTATGCTTCCGACATAAGTAGTCAAAGGTCTTCCCTGCACATTAAAGACTATCTCATCCCCTAACTTCATGTGATTCCGCTCTGCGTAGCCTTCTTCCATGGATACAAAGATACTATCTGATGCAGAAGTGTAGGGTATAAGTTCTCCTTCCACCAGTTCTTCAGTGTTTATAAGGCTGTCTCTATAAGTAACCCTAAACTCTCTGTTATAAAAGGATCTTGACCTTCTTTCTTCCTCCTCTAGGTCTTCATTTTCCTTTTTGTTGAGCCCGTTGACCTCCGATACTCCCATCGTGATGATGGGTACATGTTGCAAGATGGGTAAGCTTTCGGCTTCTAGCACAGTTTTCATGCTGTCTACCTGATTGGACTGAATATCAAAAAACAACATATTGGGCTGGTCTTCCTTATCGGCAAACCTTACCTCATCCAGCAGTTGATCCTGAATAAAAAACAAGGTACCAATCATGGCTGTCCCTAAGCCAATGGTCGCCAAAAGAGAAACCGTTTGGTTGTTGGGTCGGTATAAATTTGACAGAGCCTGTCTTACAGGATAGTTTAAGGAAATAGGCAAAAAGGTCCGGATGGCTTTCATTACGCCCATGGCCAAAAGCCAAAGCGCACCAAAAGACAATACCACAAAACCGGTAAACCATAAGGTTTGATCCCATTTACCCAACAAAAAGAAGCTGAACAAAAGTATAAACACCACAATGCCTGCCAACACAAATAACCTTAAAGGATCCTTTCCTATATTGGTTGATTGGTCATCTGGTCTTAAAGTCATCATCGGAGAAACTTTACGAATCTTAAGCAATGGAATTAAGGCAAACAGGATGGATATCATCACCCCGGTTACTATTCCCATACCGATGGCTCCCCAAGCCAATTGAACCGTCACTTCTACCGGAAGGAAATCACTGAAAACAATGGGTAAAAGGAATTGAAGCAAGGCTCCGGCTGTTGCGCCAATAATGGAACCTAGCAAACCCATAAAGAAAATTTGGACCAAATACACAACTATAATATCCAGTGCTTTTACCCCCAAGCACCTTAGCACGGCCACTGAAGGCAGCTTTTCTTTTACAAAGACATTGACTGCACTCCCTACGCCCACGCAACCCAACAATACAGCAATAAATGCAACCAAAGTAAGAAAGTTGGAAAGGTTTTCAAAAGATCTTCCGGTTGACTCTTTTTGTGATTGAACGGTATCAAAATTTACCCGATCCTCTCCCCATAGCTCTTTATTCTCATCAATTAAAGCCTGTAATTCAAAGGGTTCGGGAAACAAGAAATAATGATTGTAATTAACCCGGCTTCCATATTGCACCAACCCTGAGGCCTCAAGCTGATCCATGGGAATATAGACAGCTGGAGCAACTGTTGCAGTGATGCCGGTTTGCCCCGGAACCTTTTGTAAGGCACCGATAATTTCAAGACTAACATTACCCACCTTAATAAAATCTCCAACCACGGCATCAAACTGAGCCATCAAGGTTTTTTCAACAAGTGCCTTTTTACCACCGGATCTAAAATCGCTTTCAGCGTTTACCGGGATGGTTTCTAGTGTACCATAAAAAGGATAATCTCCTTCCAAAGCCCTAACTTGAGTCAATCTGCTGTCTCCGGCCTTTGGAAAATAGACCATGGAGGCAAAGTTTATTTCCAAGGCATGCTCGCTAGCAATTCCCTCTATTTCCGGAAATTCTATCGGTTGATTTTTCTTCAGCAGCAAATCTGCCCCCAACAATTCCTTGGCTTGTTCATCTATGTCCTTGCTTAAATTATCTCCAAAAGAAGTGACTGCAACCAAGGCTGCAATACCTGTTACAATTGCTGAAACAAACAGAATTAATTTGACCCCTGTTTTTCTAAATTCTCTTCTGGCCATTTTAATAGACCAAGCCCAATCAACCATGTATAGCCTCCTGTATTTTTCCCCCTTTGATATGTAAAGATTGATGTGTTTTTGCTGCCAATTCCAGGTCGTGGGTAACTAAAATCAAAGTGGTCCCTTGCTCTTCGTTTAGCTTAAAAATAAGGTTTTCCACCATTTCTCCGGTTTCGGTATCTAAGTTGCCCGTAGGTTCATCTGCAAACAGTATTTTGGGTTCATTTGCAAAAGCCCTGGCAATTGAAACCCTTTGTTGTTCACCACCTGATAACTGATTGGGGTAATGGGTTAATCTGTCCCCCAACCCAACTTTAACCAAAAGCTCTTTGGCCTTTTCTTTGGCATCTTTTCGTTTCTTTAGTTCCAAAGGAACCATTACATTTTCCAATGCTGTTAAAGTTTGTAAAAGTTGAAAATTTTGAAAAATAAAACCCACCAATTGATTCCTAATGCCGGCCCGTTGGTCTTCATTCATGTTTTCAAGTGCTTTACCATCCATGCGAACGCTGCCGGCACTTGCCACATCCAAACCTGCACATAGGCCTAAAAGGGTGGTTTTGCCGCTCCCGGAGGGACCGACGATGGACAGGGTTTTCCCTTGTTCCACTTCAAAACTTACCTGATCTAATACAGTGAGTTCCCTATTTCCACTTCGGTAGGTTTTGCTCAGATTTTCAACGCTTAGTATGTTCATATCTTTCAAAGAAAAAAACTTATCCCTTTTGAACAAAACCAATAGTGGATTAAGTTTAGTAATTTTGATAATTGAATGTAAAAATATTTCAAATGTTAAAATTGATAAAAACAATATCTCCTGTAATGCTGCTCTTAGTAGCAACTACCTTTTTTACTGTCTCTTGTAATCAAAAACAGGAAACAGAGAAAAAGGTTACACCAACAGCAGATAAAAAGCCCGAGAAGCAAAAGAAAAAAAATATTTTATTCTATGGCAATAGTCTGACAGCGGGCTATGGCTTGGATGAAGACGAATCTTTCCCTTCTTTAATCCAAAATAAAATAGATAGTCTAAACTTAAATTATCGTGTGATCAATGGTGGTTTAAGTGGCGAAACTACTGCCAGTGGGCTGAGTAGGCTAGATTGGTTTTTGGAAGATCGTCCAGAGGTATTCATTCTTGAACTGGGTGGAAACGACGGACTAAGGGGGATCCCTTTAACTGAAACCAGAAAAAACCTCAATGCAATCATTTCATCCGTGTCCAGCAGGTTTCCTGACACCAAAATTCTTTTGGCAGGAATGCAAATACCACCCAATATGGGACAGGAATATGCGGAAGAATTTAGGGAAATGTACGCTGAAGTTGCTACGAAGCAAGAGGTGGAAATGATTCCATTTTTACTGGAGGGTGTTGCGGGTAACCCTGATTTAAACTTACCGGATGGCATTCACCCAACAAGTGAAGGTCAAAAGATTGTTGCACAAACAGTTTGGAAACATTTACGACCGCTACTATAAAAAATAGCCTATTTTTGGCAGTAGGGGTATCGTTCTTTAAAAATGTTTCTTTTTATTATCAGAAAATTATCTTAATTTTTCAAAGTAATTAATAAAAAACAAAGAATGAGTATTCAAATACAGACCGCCGGAGATGCTTACGACGTAATCATCGTAGGATCTGGAGCAGGTGGTGGAATGTCTTCCAAAATCTTGGCAGAGGCCGGATTGAAGGTAGCAGTAGTAGAAGCTGGGGCTGATTTTGACCCGGCTATAGAGGAGCACAGGACTCAATTAAGGCCACCGTGGGAATCTCCCAGAAGGGGTGCCGGCACTGTGCGTCCATTCGGAGATTTTGATGCTGCCATAGGTGGTTGGGAAATTGACGGAGAGCCTTATACCCGAGGTGAAGGAAGTGAATTTGATTGGTTTAGGTCTAGAATGCTGGGTGGAAGAACCAATCACTGGGGAAGAATTTCTTTGAGATTTGGTCCTTTAGATTTTAAGCGAAAGGATTTTGATGGCTTGGGTGAAAACTGGCCCATCAGTTATGATGACATTGCTCCTTATTATGACAAGGTGGACAAACTGATCGGTGTATTTGGTTCTAAAGAAGGAATCAACAATGAGCCGGATGGAAATTTCCTTCCTCCTCCCAAACCTCGTTTGCATGAATTGTTCATTAAAAAAGGTGCTGACAAGGTCAATGTTCCTGTCATACCTTCTCGACTTTCCATCCTTACAAGACCTGTAAACAATGACAGGGGAACCTGCTTCTTCTGTAGCCAATGTAACAGGGCCTGTCAGGTTTATGCAGATTTTTCTGCAGGAACTTGCTTGGTAAAACCGGCAATGAAAAAAGGACAAGTGGATCTTTTTACCATGGCCATGGTCAGAAAAGTAATTACCAATGATAAAGGAGAAGCTACCGGGGTTACTTATATAAGTAAGCTGGATATGCAAGAATACAAACTTTCTGCAAGGGTTGTTGTGTTGGGAGCTTCCGCTTGTGAATCAGCAAGGATCATGTTGAATTCCAAGTCTGCACAACATCCTGATGGATTAGGAAATAGTTCCGGACATGTAGGCCATTACTTGCATGACTCCACAGGAGCAGATAGGATGGGGATTCTTCCCGATATGATGGACAGAGAAAGATACAATGAAGATGGAGTGGGTGGAATGCACGTATATACTCCTTGGTGGCTAAATGAAAAAAACTTGGATTTTGCCAGAGGTTACCACATAGAATATTGGGGCGGAATGGGAATGCCTTCCTATGGTTTTGGTGGTGGCATGGATACCATGAGACAATATGTCAAAGATGAATTTGGTAATCCCGGAGTTAACGGAGGATATGGTACCGGCTTGAAAAAAGATATTAGAAGATTTTTCGGTAGTACTGTAGGTATGTCAGGCAGAGGAGAGAGTATTCCGCGTTATGAAAACTACTGTGAAATAGATGATCAGGTGGTGGACAAATATGGAATCCCGGTATTGAAATTCCACTACAAATGGAGTGATCAAGAACTGAACCAAGCCAAGCACATGCACGATACGTTTGAAGAAATTTTGACCAGCATGGGGGCAGTTATCTTGGGAGAAAAACCGGGAAGAGACAAAGAGTTTGGGCTGCATAAACCCGGAAGAATTATTCATGAAGTTGGAACCACACGTATGGGTAATGATCCCAAAACATCTGTTTTGAACAAATATTCGCAGGCACATGATTGCAAAAATTTGTTTGTAGTAGATGGTGGAGCTTTTGTTTCTCAGGCAGATAAAAACCCAACATGGACCATCTTGGCCAACTCTTGGAGAACTTCCGAATACATTATCGATCAACTGAACAAGAAAAATATCTAAAGCAATGAACAGAAGAGAAAACCTAAAACTTTTATTTACCGGTTCCCTGGCTTCAGGTATGCTGTTTACAGGATGCGGACCGGAATCACCGGAAACAGTGGAAATCCCTCACAATCCTAAAATAGGAGAATTTGGTAGTTATGGAAGAACTCCGGAAGAAATCATCCATAACGAAAACCTGAAATCCGCCACCTTTTTCACAGAAGAAGAGCGCCAAAAGCTAGACCTACTTGTAGACATGATTATACCTGCAGATGATACTTCAGGGAGTGCCACAGATGCAGGTGTGCCGGACTTTATTGAATTTATGGTGAAGGATATCCCTAGTTATCAAACCCCATTAAGAGGGGGCTTGTTATGGCTTGATCACAAATCAGATGAACTATTTGGAAACAAATTCTTAGAAATCTCTGAAGATCAACGCACCCAAGTAATTGATTTGATCGCTTACCCTGATACTGCAAAACCTGAAAATCTTAGTGGTGTTAAGTTCTTTAACAACCTTAGAAACTTAACTGCTACTGGTTTCTTCACGAGCGAAGAAGGTTTCAAAGATTTGGGATATGTAGGTAACCGCCCTAATGCTTGGGATGGCGTACCAGAAGAAGTTTTGGCCAAACATGGTCTTGAAAACGACCCCAAATACAAAGACGTATATCTTGACATCAGTACAAGGGGGACCATTGCCCAGTGGGATGACAATGGCAATTTGATCGGATAAGCTTATTCTATCACAACCCATCAATTCTTACAGGGGAACGTCTACGCAGGTGTTCCCCTGTTTGCTTTATAACCTTAACCATAAAACCCTATACCATGAAGTCAAAAGCATTGCTACTTTCCTTGCTATCTTTGTTGCTGCTGAGCCCTTTGATGGCACAGAAAATACCTATTTTTAATGGAAAGGATTTGTCCGGCTGGCATGTGGATGTACCGGATCAAGATGAAAATCCCAATATTAGCCCCTCCTTTGTAGTGAAAGACGGGCTATTGATAAGCATGGGAACCCCTCAAGGTCACCTGATCACCAATGATGAATATGAAAACTACAGGATTACTGCAGAGTACCGCTTTCCTGAAGCCACAGGAAATTGTGGAATACTCATACATGCCTCTACCCCCAGGTCTTTGTACAAAATGTTCCCCAAATCAATTGAGGTTCAGATGTACCATGAAAATGCAGGGGATTTTTGGTGCATAGTAGAAAATATAGAAGTAGACAATATGGTGGAAAGAAGGGGGCCTAAAGAAGAGTGGGGAGTGACTGAAGGTAAAAAAAGAAGAATTCTCAACCTTACCGATGGCTCAGAAAATACTCCCGGTCTGTGGAACAGAATGGTGATCGAGTGCTTAGAGGATAAAGTTAAGGTTTGGGTAAATGGTGACTTGGTAAACGAAGGATACAATGCTACGGCCACTAAAGGGCAAGTTGCTGTTCAAGCAGAGGGTGCCAAAGTAGAGTTTAGAAAGCTTGAGCTAGAACCAATCACTCAACTCTCAAAATAGATTCATTTAAAAAAAGCCCATCCTAGGGCTTTTTTGTTTTGGTATATCAGCCATAGAAATCTGAAAGCCTAGCCAAGCCTTTTCGATTCAATAATATAATTTTCTTCCCTTGTAAATCTATAAGTTTATCTTTCTTAAACTCAGAAAGCAGTCTAATTACTGTCTCTGTAGCCGTACCAACGAGCCCTGCAATTTCCTCCCTGGTAAGGGTTATGTCTAGCCGTTGCCTATCTCCTCCATCCACACCATAACTGTCTCCCAATTGCAATAATGTCAAGGCCAAACGCTCCCTGATAGATTTCTGAGTAGCATCGGTCAACTGGCTTTCCATTAATCCCATGTCATGACAAAGGGCCTGTGTAAGGCGTTGATGAAAATTATTGTCCTCTTTCATCACTTTTAAAAACACCTCTTTTGGTACAAAACAAATACCTGCATCCTCCACAATTGTGGCGGTGGTAGTATAGGCCTCTTCTCCGATCAATGAAGCATAACCCACAAGATCTCCTTTCTGAGCCAGTCGTATGATCTGATCCTTACCGTTCGATGCGGTTTTAAAAATTTTAACCACCCCACTATTTACACAGAAAACACCCAAAGGCTTCGTGCTTTCATAATAAAGGATTTGGCCCTTCTTGTGAGAAATAAAATTCTTCCCTTCTGATACACTGCACAAATGCTCTTCCCCTAGTCCGGCAAATAAGGATAACTTTCTGCTCAAACACAGTTCACAAGGCGTACTTTTAACTTTATTCATCATATCCAGCCTTTATTTTTTTGAAAGATACTAGACAAATTTAGCAAATAACATGACTAAGGTCACATAAATTGTCATAAATCAGTTGTTTAAATCTCTTGATTTTCTTCAAATTTTGGGAAATGATTAATTTGAGAATATTTACCTGTTTTTAAGTCTTTTTTAAGGCAATAATGCATCCGCCCATTGCTAATACATATATATGGGGCATTGAATTTATTATTGTAGACACAAACTTGCTCAACCGTTTTTTGGCTCAATTTCACATCCGGTGCTTTGCATTCAATTAGAAAAAAGGATGCGCCCGACCTGTCCAATACCAAAATATCAAAGCGCTTTTGTAGGGCATTGTATTTTAAGCCTTTTTCCAGCGAAATCAAGCTGCCGGGATAATTCATGTGCGTAACCAAATAATGAATAATGTGTTGCCTTACCCATTCTTCAGGAGTTAATAATAATTTTTTCTTCCTTATGGGGTCAAAAACAAAGTATTTACCCTCATCACCCTTTTCTAAATTTATAGGGTAGGCAGGTAAATTCAACGAAACGTCAGCCAATTGGGCAACCAAATCTTTCATGTTACAAATTTCCAACAAAAAACCAGAAGGAAAAACACATTGACATTAATAAAGTCAGAAACTGAGGTAGGGTGCAATTCTATCCACCCAAGGCCGGTTAAAAATCTTGATCTTCAATAAGTCCTCTGCCGACCCAAATGCTCCATGCTGATCCCTATAGGCCAAAATAACTTTGGTTGCTCCATAATCTATGTACGGATGCTTAATCAACTGTTTAAAATCAACTTGATTGATATTAATTTTGCTGATTATTCTAGGTTCAAAAGTGAAAGCAGTATAAATCTTTTCAGCCAATGCTGCATCTACTCCATACACTTCTAAAAGCTGTTCAGGTCTATGAAATCCCCCTAAATTATCACGGTATTCACTGATTCTGGCTGACAAGACCGGCCCTACACCCTGCACCATTTGTAATTCTATTGCCGATACTTCAGCAAAGCTTAATTGATTAAATACCGGTTGAGAAGGTTTTGTAAGCCTAGGGACAGAAACATTGGCACCCCCTTTTCCCTTTTCTTCTTGTGGTTGTTTGGACTTTTCTTCCTGTGAAACTTGTGAAAAAGCAGATTCTGAAGAAAAGAAGGCTTTGTTTTTGGCGATGTATTTCAGGTACATCTCTTGTGAAACAGATCGGTTATACCTCTCAATAAAATAGGGTACGGCATACAGTAAGGCGAGAATGGGTATCACAAATACGAAGCCCCGCATTTCTCTTCGCGTGAATCCCAAGTAAGATTTGAGTCTATAAAACCATTTATCTAGCATACTTTTCCACCTTTGCCAACATAAATTAACAATTATGGAATGTTATTCCAAAAAATTGCATTGTTGTATTGGGAATGAAAAAAGGAGTAATTTATTTAGAAGCATTATAAATTGAACTCCCTTTGATGAATTAATTCATTTCGTCCCAATTCTATAATAAATTTGTAGCTGAAAGTTGTTGCTATGCAGTCAAAGTTTAAAGCTTTAAGTCTCTCATTTAAGAATGCACCTGTAGCAATCCGGGAGTTAGTTTCTTTGGATGAAGGAGCAGTACGCTCACTTTTGGGTAAATTGAGAGAGTTTTTCAGTTTGACAGACACCTTAATTTTATCTACCTGCAATAGAACGGAGATCTATTACAGCCACGAGCTAGACCTATCCACAGAAATTATAAAACTAGTAGGCCTTGAAAAAGGCTTGGTAGACACCATCTCTTATTTGGAATATTTTGACATCTACCAAGATGACAAAGCCGCTATTTCCCATCTATTCAGAGTGGCCATGGGATTGGAAGCTCAGGTAATAGGTGATATGCAAATATCAAATCAGGTAAAACGTTCCTACCAAACAGCGGTAGATATGGACATGGCCGGACCTTTCCTTCATCGATTGATGCACACCATTTTCTTTACCAACAAAAAAGTGGTACAAGAAACGGCTTTTAGGGATGGTGCTGCTTCTGTTTCTTATGCAGCGGTGGAGTTAATCGAAGAACTCACTTCCAATACTCACCAACCCAGAGTACTTTTGGTTGGTTTGGGAGAAATTGGTGAGGATGTTGCCAAGAACTTGGTGTACTTGGGAGATGCTCAGATTAAAATCGCCAATCGTACTTTCTCAAAGGCCAAAGAACTGGCTGCTGAGTACAATTTTGAGGCCATTCCCTTCGAAAAATGCTTTGAAGCAATGGAGGATGCCGATGTGATTATCTCTTCAGTTGCCATGCCGGAACCTTTAATTAGCAAAAAGTTAATCAGCAAATTCAATATAAAAAGTTATAAGTTACTTGTGGACCTTTCTGTTCCAAGAAGTATAGAAACAGCGGTAGAAGATCTTCCGGGAGTTCTATTATACAATGTGGACAATATTCGAAGCAAAGCAACAGAAACATTAAGCAAAAGAAAAGCAGCCATTCCTCAGGTGGAAAACATCATCGTAGAAAATATCAAAGAGTTTTACGATTGGAAAAAAGAAATGATGGTTTCACCTACCATCAATAAGCTTAAAAATAGCTTGGAGCAAATCCGAAAAGAAGAGCTTGAAAGATACCTTAAAAAAGCTGATGCTGATGGTCAACAATTTGAGATTATAGATAAGATCACCAAAAGCATGATGCAGAAAATTCTAAAAGTACCTGTGGTACAACTGAGAGCTGCCTGCAAACGTGATCAAGCGGAGGAAATGATTGATATTATCAATGATCTTTTTGACTTAGAAAAAGAGGAAGCTAAAAAAGCCAATCACTAAACAAATCCTTCTCATAGAATTATTTCTTTTTTAAGAGGCATGCTAAATGCCTCATTTCTTTTATTGTGAAAGCTGTAATTTCTTTTTACTTTCACCCCTAAAATGAGTTAAAATGCGCAAATTACACCTATTGAAATTTTTTATCCCTTTCCTATTAACCTTATTGAATACAGGCTTGGCTTACCCCCAAACTTGGGAAGTTTTTGACAATAACTTTCATTTGGAAAAAAAACTTGCTGAGGGAGAAATATTCTTGCTTGGTAACAGCCTTAGAATCAATGTTGCCGACAATGATCTGGCTTTTTTGGATGCAAATTATGAACCCTTCACAAATATTGAAGATGCCTCTCTTTATCAGTTTCTAGAACCATGGATTATCATTAAAAACAATGACAAATATGGAGCTTTACATGAATATGGCGAGCAGGTCTTACCTGCTATCTACGATGAAATCCAATCTTATTACACGCATTTACTCGGAAGGAAAGGTGAGGAGTATTTTGTTTATGACAGAGGGAAAAGAGCTACCAATTCCATTGGGAAATTCAGCTCGGCCAGAATCGCTAAAAACGGACAAGTAATTGCAAAGCATAGTGATGGAACTTTTAGCCTTCCCCTTTCAGAAAACCCTGACCAAAGGTTTATCTCCCTTACAGACCCTTCCACAGATGTAATTGTAGCAAAGGAAGCATCCGGATTTGGCTTAATAAATACTGAAGGAAAATACATTCTAAAGCCGGTAATTGATGAATTGACTCATTTAGAAGAAAATTATTTCTACGCCAAAAACAGCAATGAGTACTTACTGATCAACGCCTTGTCTACAACTGCTGATATTAGGTACAATAGCTTTCACCGTATCAGTATAGAAAACGAGGTGATGGTAGAGTACATTCACGGGAAGCTAAGGCGAATAATGAAAAATGACGGCATTCTGCTAGATATTGTCGGCATGGATTCAGTAAGGAAGTCGGGAAATTACTTTAATGTACATTTCAGGGATGGAACCACCGGTCTTTTAAATAAAGAAGGACAATGGGAAGTTATGCCCACCAAAACTGCCAAAGGGATATTCCCTGGAAATGAGGGGGCCTATGGCGCCAAAATTGGAGATGGATTTGGTTTTATCAATGCCAGTGGAGATACACTAGTTGCTCCCAACTTTGACCAAGTTTCAGTTTTCTCTGAGGGCATGGCCAGTGTAAAAATGGGCACCAAATGGGGATATATCGATCACCATCAAACAATGGTCATCCCTTATGCTTATAGCTCCGCAGGAGCCTTTAAAGACGGGGTAGCTATTGTTCAAGCAGAGGGTAAATATGACCTGATCAATAAAAATGGAGCTTCTATGCTTGAAGAAGGACCCTGTCAAAGAATTAGCAAAACAACAGATGGCTATTACCTTCTGGAGAACAATGGTCTCTTTGGGCTAGCTAAACCTGATGGAACCAGCATTAGCAATCCTATTTATGAGGAAATTAGAAGAGAAGCAAAAGACAAAATTCTTGTCCGAAAAGGAGATAAATACGGTGTTATCAAAGAAAATGGCGATTTTGAGTTACCTCTTTTTTATAACACAATTCTCTTTGATGAGAAAAACAACAAGGTTTTGGCAAAAAGTAAGACAGAGAAGGTCCCTGAAGTTTTGAATAAAAAAGAATTGAAGAAAAGAAGAAAACAAAAGAAAGGGGCATAATGCCCCTTTCTTTTTATTTATTTTTATCATTACCCCGAGACCTATCCGAGGATTTATTTTCATCGGATTTGGCAATTGAATCCCTCATACTGGTATCAGATTTCACATTTTCCATTTTATAATAATCCATAACTCCAAGATTGCCTGTTCTAAAGGCATCGGCAATCGCTTTTGGGACTTCAGATTCAGCTTCAGTAACTTTAGCTCTCATTTCCACATTTTTGGCTTTCATCTCCTGCTCCAAGGCTACAGCCATTGCTCTTCTTTCTTCTGCCCTTGCTTCGGCAACTTTCAGATCTGCGGTAGCTTGGTCAATTTGAAGTTTTGCCCCAATATTTGATCCCACATCTATATCTGCAATATCGATCGATAAAATCTCAAAAGCTGTCCCTGCATCCAGACCTCTCTCCAATACAAGTTTTGAGATCTTGTCAGGATTTTCCAACACACTTTTATGATTCTGAGCAGATCCGATAGAGGTAACAATTCCCTCACCTACCCTTGCCAAAATAGTCTCCTCCCCTGCTCCACCTACAAGCTGAGCAATATTTGCCCGCACCGTAACTCTCGCTTTGGCAATAAGCTGGATACCATCAGCTGCAACAGCGGCTACATTGGGGGTATTAATTACTTTTGGATTGACAGAAATTTGTACCGCCTCAAAAACATCTCTACCAGCCAAGTCTATGGCCGTAGCTTGTTTAAAAGATAGACTGATATTGGCCTTGTCTGCAGAGATCAATGCCCTTATCACATTGGGCACATTACCTCCGGCAAGAAAGTGTGTTTCCAGATCATTGGTGGTAAGGTTTAGGCCTGCTTTGGTAGCTGTAATCAGGGAATTGACAATCACTCCCGGTGGTACTTTCCTTATACGCATTCCTACCAATTCCAAGAGGCCAACTTTCACATTTGAAAATATGGCTGTAATCCAAAGGTTAACTGGAACGAAGTATAGGAAAACAAAGAATATTATTAGTCCGCCAAAAGCTGCAACCAATATTAATACTGAATTTGAAATATCCATGATTTAAGGTTTTATGATGATTTTATTGTTTTCAATTTTAGTAATGGTAATGTTTGTCTTGGAAGAAATAAAACCTCCTTGGGATTTGGCCTCATATATTTTATCCCTTATAATTATTTTCCCATAAGGCTTGCAGTCTGAAATCGTTTCTCCTTGTTGACCAACTTCAAGACCTAGTAATCGATCATCATAGGTTCTTCCCTTTACCGTACTCTTCAGTGCAAACCGATCCCACACACCGGATTTAAACCCGTATATAATGAACCCAATATTTATTGCTCCGGAGGCAAAGAGAACGCTGAAACCAACTGTGGCCGAAAAATTATCGAATGCATGATAGATGCCAAGTGCAGTAAAGACCAGGCCTAATATGCCCACGATTGTCGTTCCGGGAACAAAAATAACTTCCAGCATTATCAACAGTGCGCCGAAAACAATTAAACTTATTAGTATCAACCAGTCCATGAATTACATTTTAACAAGCCAAACCCTACTTGTTTTGGTAGCTTTCTGTAAAATTACAAGATTTCATAACAATAGAAAGCTTAATGAAATGAATCATTTGTCTTTCTATATTATTTAACCTAAAAAGTTCATGGTAAATTGTAAATGAGTAATGGTTATTAATTAATGGTTAATTGTTAATTGATAATTAACAATTTATAATTAATAATTCCGTATGTTCAATCTGTTTTATCGAGTAAGCTCAATATAGAGGAGGGGATAAAAAAAACTGAATTTTGGAAAAAGTGTTGATCTATGCACCAACACTTTCCCAAAATCCAGTTCTTATACTAGTTAAGCTAAAAATTTAGCTTTTGCTTTCTATACCTTATAAAACTAATAAGCCTTAGCGAAAAGCACTCTCCCTGTTGAAGGAGCTCCTGTTAGTATGCATTTGCCCTCCTCTTGAACCTGATCTAAAGGTATGCATCGAATGGTAGCCTTTGTCTTTTCCTTAATTTTCTCTTCAGTTTCAGCTGTACCATCCCAATGAGCAGAAACAAACCCTCCTTTATTGTTCAAGGTTTCAACAAATTCTTCCCAGCTGTCTACCGCTGTTGTTTTTTCCTCGGTAAAAGATTTGGCTTTTTGATAAATACTGGATTGAATTTCGTCTAATGTTTCTTTGATTTTACCAATCAAATCCTCTGTCTCAAAATTCACCAGGGTTTTAGAAAAATCGTCCCTTCGGGCCATTTCCACTGTTTTATTTTTGAGATCCCTCGGACCAATACCCAGCCTCAAAGGCACGCCTTTTAGCTCGTATTCAGCAAACTTCCACCCGGGCTTGTAAGTATCCCTGTCATCAAACTTCACTGAAATTCCAATTTCATCCAATTGATCCACTATTTCCAGTGCTTTTGCCCTTATCTCGGCAAGCTCTTCCTCACTCTTAAAAATTGGAACGATTACTACTTGAATAGGTGCCAACTTGGGAGGCAATACCAAACCTCTGTCATCAGAGTGTGCCATGATTAAGGCTCCCATCAATCGGGTACTCACACCCCAGCTTGTCCCCCATACATGATCTAGACCACCATCTTTGGTAGCAAACTTTACATCAAAAGCCTTGGCAAAATTTTGGCCTAGAAAATGGGATGTACCTGCCTGAAGGGCTTTTCCATCCTGCATCATGGCCTCAATACAATAAGTCGATTCAGCACCTGCAAATTTTTCACTTTCACTTTTCACTCCTTTTATAACAGGCATAGCCATGTACCGCTCTGCAAAATCTGCATAAACGTTCATCATCTGCAATGTCTCTTGCTCTGCTTCTTTTTTAGTCGCATGAGCAGTATGTCCTTCTTGCCATAAAAACTCTGCAGTCCTAAGAAACAGTCTTGTTCGCATTTCCCAGCGAACCACATTGGCCCATTGATTAATAAGTAAAGGTAAATCTCTGTACGATTGAATCCAGTTTTTATAGGTGCTCCATATTACCGTCTCGGAGGTAGGCCTCACAATTAATTCTTCTTCAAGTTTGGCATCCGGATCTACAATGACCCCTTTCCCTGATTCATCTGTTTTCAGACGATAATGAGTGACAACTGCACACTCTTTAGCAAAGCCCTCCACATGACTCGCTTCCTTGGAGAGATACGATTTTGGTATAAACAATGGGAAGTAAGCATTGGTATGTCCGGTTTTTTTAAACATCCGATCTAACTCTGCCTGCATTTTTTCCCATATACTAAAACCGTATGGTTTAATCACCATACAGCCCCTGACAGCACTATTTTCAGCCAAGTCCGCTCTTTTAACCAATTCATTGTACCACAGGGAATAATCCTCACTACGTTTCGGTAAACCTTTACTCATTATTATTTCTTTGTTGTAATAAAAAAACTCTTTATCTTAGAATCGTGATTTGTGACAAATATAAATTAAAAAATGATAACCCTCTTGCTATATCCTCGTATATAGTAGGTGAGGAATAAACTAAATATCAATATGATTAATTTTAATCCAATTCGGACAATGGGTGCATTTGCGATTTTAGGCCTAGCAGCCTGTAGCACCAGCTACCAAGCCAGTAACATGGGCGGGGAAGTCGACAATTTGTACTTTATGGCTTCAGATGCAAGAATTGCAACTGAATATGCTGTAAGTAATAATAATCCGGAAAACTTTAAGGAAATTGAACAAATCCGCGATATTGATGGAGAAGTGGAGAACTTTTCTGCCAAGAACGTCAACCCGGAATATATAGCTAAATATCAAAGTTCAGCAGTGCCAGCTGCAGAGGAATCAACGGTATATTTTGATGATTCGGAAGGCCAAACTGAATTTGGCACGGATGATCCCAATATAAATGCATACGACAACTACTCCAATTATAATGGAAGTGGATCTGTAACCAATAATTACTTCATGAACCCAATGATGGGATTTGGAATGTCTTCCATGATGATGAGAAGCATGTACAGCCCCTATTACGGTTTTGGAGGTATGGGTTATTATGATCCTTTCTTTAACTCCGGATTTGGGTTTAACTCAGGTTTTGGGTTGATGCCAAGATTTGGCATGTCCTTGGGGTTTGGTTTTGGAAATCCTTATTACGGCAGTGGTTTTGGGTTTTATGATCCATACATGGCTTACGGTTTAAGATCAGGATTTGGTTATTACGGACGTGGTCTTGGTTATTATCCAACAGTAGTCGTTTTACCCGGAGGATCTGAAGCCAATAGGAGAACCGTTGTACAAGGAGCAAGACCTTACAGATCTTCTTCACTTGCTAATGCTACAACATCAAGTAGAAGCAGAAGCATTGCAAGTCCAACTGCTTCCAGAGCTTCAGCAAGAAGAGAAGCAATGTCAACAAGCTCAAGCGCTGTTTCTAGAAACAGGTCTACTGCTACCAGTAACTCTTTTAGCAGGTCTCAAAATGATTATTATAATGCTGCATCTGCAGCTCCTTCCAGGAGAAACATCAATAGCCCGGCCATGAATAGGTCAGGAAACACTTCTACAAGAAGTAGCTACGGCACAAGCAGAAATACCAACAGTACTTATAGGTCTACAGCACCTTCTAGTAGCAGATCAAGAACCTACAGTGGATCATCTAGCAGCAATAGCAGGTCTCAGTATGGTACATCAAGATCTACAAGAAGTTCTTCTTCATCACCTTCTTATAACAGAAGTACAAGAACGAATTCGTCAACGTATCAAAGATCTACTAGCCCTAGCAGATCAAGCACATATTCTTCACCATCACGTTCTTCATCTTCCTATAGCGCTCCAAGAAGCTCAGGAGGATCATCTAGAAGTGTTGGTAGTAGCAGTAGTAGAAGAGGGAATTAATTCCCTCTTTTTTTACTTTTATTCCTCCCCAATGTCATTCAATACTTTTTTATGCTTTGAATTCCGCCTTAAAATTCAAAGTCATTTTCATCTATACCCAATCACCTAAATACCTGCACTTGAAATAACGTTTTACCTAACCTAATTGTGGCAATTTCCGTTTGGATAGTATCGCTACATTAATCAATACCTACTTGGAGATTTGGAAGCTTCATGATCTGCTTCCTTATCAAATTAGGATTAAAACAAAAAACAAGGATTTAATATAATTGACATGAAAGGATTTAAATTGATTTTATCTTTATCTGCTTTGCTTGCCTTACATATTAGTGAGACAAGGGCCCAAAGCGGATATGCTGAAGACGCTTTACGATTTAGCCAATTCGGGTCTACCGGAACAGCAAGAATTAATGCGCTTGGAGGAACAGGGAATTCTCTTGGAGGTGATATAAGCAATATACATAACAATCCTGCAGGATTAGGATTTTACCAAAATTCAGAGTTCAGTTTCACCGCTGCATACAGTGACTGGAATGCAGCCACATCATTATTGAACCAAACAGAAAACTTTAATGCAACCAATTTTTCCATACCAAACCTTGGGGTGGTCATCAGCAAAGCAAAAGCCCCCCTTGAAGTAGGTGACTGGAGAGGAGGTTCTTTTGGTATCAGCATCAATAGACAAGCCACTTATAATAATGACTTTGGGTATTTCTCAAGTCAAGATGGCCAAGGCTCTATCCTTGATTATTACGTAGATGATTATAACAATTATGGCGTTCCGGGTGGAACGGACGGTTTGTTTTTTGATGCATTCCTTATAAACCCTATTGAAGATGGAGACGGATATGTTCTATCTCCAAATGCAGATGAATCATATCCGGTAGAGAAAATGGAAAAGGTAGAAAATGAAGGATCCATGTCCGAGATTAATTTCTCCTACGGGGGCAATTATAAAAACAAATTGTTTCTCGGCGCTTCACTTGGAATCAACTCCGTATCTTTCAGGTCCACCAAGACCTACAATGAGGAATTCTTTGATGATAACAACCAGACTTCTCTTTTCAGTTCTCTACAAGAAAACCTATACTTGAGTGGCACAGGAGTTAATCTTGGACTGGGCGTTATTTACAAGCCCGTAGATGAGCTAAATGTAGGATTAAACTTCAAATCCCCAACCTGGTACCAAATCAATGAGGAATACGATGCCGATATTTTCGCGAATTTTTACCCCCCATATCAGGATTCCCAATATGGAAGTATCTCTGAATCTGACGCCCAAACAGACATCTTTGTAAGTAGTTATAACTTAAGAAGCCCAATGCGTTTGGGTGGTGGTCTCACCTATTTCTTTGGTAAGAATGGTTTTATTACCGCCGATGTTAATTATTTGGACTATAGTTCCGCTAACATCCGATCCAATGTATTTAATCCGGAAATGGACAACCAGGATATCAATAATTTATACGGCCAAACGATCAACTATAGCTTGGGTGGAGAGTTTAGGTTTGACATGTTCAGACTAAGAGCAGGCTATGCTTATTACGGCGACCCATTAGCTAATCCGGGTACCACTGACCGAAGCACCAACCAAATCTCTGGAGGAGTGGGTGTGAAACTGTCCGGTTTCAGCATAGATTTTGGCCTAGTAAACAGTAAGTTTAATGGCTATTATTCCTCTTATCCGGGTGCTGACCTTGCGGTCATTGACAACAACAGAACTACAGGTATGCTTACCCTAGGGTTTAGCTTCTAATAAGGGCAACCAATTTGCTATCAACAACTCAGGGGAACTGTCTTCTCCCCTGAGTTTTATTTTTGCCTTTTCGTAATAGGCATTTCTTTGGGAATGCATATCCTTCAGTTTGAGAATGATTTGAGGGGTATCAAGACTAGAGAACAAAGGCCTTATGGCCACCTGGGTATTGGTTAACCGCTCCAGAATATTATTTAAAGGAACATCCAAATAAACAGAAACCCCTTTTTTGTTAATCAAGGCCATGTTTTCATTATAGCAAGGTGCACCACCTCCTGTTGCCAAAACAAAGGTCTCCTTTTTATCAAGGACTTCTTCCAAAACTGAAGTCTCCAATTTTCTAAAGTATCCTTCGCCTTTAGATGAAAAGATTTCAGAAATTGCTTTCCCTGCCTTGGCTTCAATTAAATCATCCAAATCATAAAAAGGCCAATTTAACTTTACTGCGAGGGACTTTCCCAAAGTAGACTTCCCACTCCCGGGCATTCCTACCAATACAATTTTCTTTGCATCCATTATTTGGAAAATATAGTTTGAGCTATTTCAGGTGTGGGAGCATTTCGATAATGAAACTTTTTAAGCACCGTTCCTTCTTCAAGAAAAACCAATCCGGGATTGGACCTAATAATGGTTTTGACTACAGTAGCATCAGCCATATAAGAGCTTACCCGAAGGCCTTTTTCCTGCAAAAATTCATTCATCTTTTCTTCAGATGAAGCGGCTACCCAA
The DNA here is from genome assembly GCF_030546805.1 of Cyclobacterium sp. 1_MG-2023. GTDB lineage: Bacteria > Bacteroidota > Bacteroidia > Cytophagales > Cyclobacteriaceae > Cyclobacterium. The sequence goes on from NZ_JAUOPC010000007.1 coordinate 244,945, forward strand.
TGTACATTCACAGCTGTTCCCTGAAAAGAATTAATTAATGCACTAATTCTATCCAGTTCCCCTACTGAAAGCGTTATTTTATCAATATTGCTGGATAAGATCAACAGTTGCTTGCCTTGAAGTATTTCTTCCGTATGGTCACCAGCCTCATTCCATATGGCAAAATCCGATATTTTTGGTAAAACTTCAGGGTTTTTCAAAGTCATTTCTACGAAAGTTAAACTTTCATCACTGGGATATTCATCAAATACAAGCTGCTCGCCATCTTTCTCCATTAAGTAAGAATATTTCAAAGCCGCTGAGGGCTGCATGGCTTTGGAGATATTTACCCCTTCTTTAAAGGCCCTGAAATCAATAAAGGGAAGGTTTCTTATGGAGTAAATCGCCAATACCAAAGACATTACAAATGCACCTATGGTAAGCCATTTGCCAAATATATTGTATTTCATGGGCAAATACTTTCTAAAGACCAGCATAAACACAATCATCACCAGCAAAACAATATCTTTATAAAAGGATTCCCATGGAGTCAACTTGATCGCATCACCAAAACAACCACAATCCGTTACTTTATTGAAATAGGCGGAATAGAAGGTGAGAAAAGTAAAGAATAGAATCATTGCCAGCAAAAGGAAAATGGCACGTTTCAATCTCCATCCCACTAAGAGCATCACGCCCAAAGCCACTTCCACCACTACCAAAAACACAGATATCGGCAAAGAAATTGCTTTCAAGTGTTCGAAAATTGGAGCTATATCCGTTGCAAAGACATCAAAGTACTCCTCCATTTTAATGGAAGTACCTACCGGATCATTTACTTTGATAAGACCTGAAAAAATAAAAAGCCCTCCTACAAGTATTCTAGAAATTAAGACTAATGTTCTAATTATCATTTTGGTTCAATTTAATCATACAGAAAACAGCATAATTGAGCATGTCTTGATAATTGGCCACTACCCCTTCAGAAACAATTGTTTGTCCTTGATTGTCCTCAATCTGTTTTACCCTGTACAGCTTCATTAAGATGATATCTGTAATAGAAGAAACCCGCATACCTCTCCAAGCTTCTCCGTAATCGTGGTTTTTATTGGCTAAAAGATCTTTGGTTTCCTCCACCCATTTGTCATATATGGGTTCTAATTCTTCAAAAGACAATTCCATTCTTGGATCAGCAAGCAAATCATTTTGCATAAGTGCTATAAGGCAATAATTGATGATCCCGATAAATTCGTCCTTAATGGGGTCCATTACCTTCTGTGTGCCCTTTTCCTGAATGGATCTAATCCGTTGTGCTTTTATGAAAATCTGGTCTGTCAGGGAAGGAAGTCTCAAAATCCTCCATGCCGTACCATAATCTTGGGTTTTCTTCTTAAAAAGTTCTTTACAAAGGCCAATAACTTCATTATATTCGCTTGCGGTTTGCGTTTCCAAAGCACCGGTGTTTTATGTTAGAAAATTCACATTCATTATATAAATTCGAAGATACTTTATTTCCCCCAAAAATAACACTTCAAATCAAAGGAAAGCTTTTTACTTTAGACAAGCCATGGATTATGGGGATCATCAACAGTACTCCTGATTCTTTTTACGACAAGAGCAGAACGACGGGTCAATCGCAGGAGGTTTTGACAAAAGCAGCAAAGATGATTGAGGAAGGTGCGGATATTTTAGACATCGGCGGCTATAGTTCTAGACCGGGTGCTGCTGCAGTGTCGGAAAAAGAGGAACTTAATAGAGTAATTCACGTTATTAAGAGTATAAAAGACAATTTTCCGGACATTTTGATTTCTATTGATACTTTTAGAGCCAAAGTGGCCAAAGAAGCTGTCAAAGCAGGCGCTGACATGGTTAATGACATCTCTGGTGGAGGTTTAGATCCGGAAATGTTTGCAGCAGTAGGTGGTTTAGGGGTTCCTTATATTTGCATGCATATGAAAGGAAACCCTCAAACAATGCAAAATTTTTCCGAATATGTTGACATAAAAAAAGAAATTGGATATTTTTTTTCGGAAAAAATTGAAAAGTGCTATAAAGCTGGCATAAAAGATGTAATACTTGATATTGGACTGGGTTTTTCCAAGACATTGGAACAAAACTACAGGCTTATACAAAATTTTTCTTATTTTAAATCATTGAAGCTGCCGCTATTGATCGGAGCATCGAGAAAATCGATGATATATAAATTATTAAAAAACAGCCCTGAAGAGGCGTTAAACGGGACCACAGCCTTGCATATGGCTGCCCTTATAAACGGCGCCAAAATAGTAAGGGTACATGATGTAAAAGAAGCAAACGAAACTTTAAAAATATATAAACAAATCTATACTTGAATCTACTCTTTAAAATAGGTTTTCTAGACATTTCTCTGGTCAATCTTATAGACATTACACTGGTAAGTATACTGATTTATCAGGTTTATAAATTGATGAGGGGAAGTGTGGCCATTAAGATTTTTTTAGGCTTTCTTTCCATTTATCTGATTTATTTGGTTGTAAGTGCGGCTCAAATGGAGCTCCTGACCATTATTTTGGGCCAATTTATGGGGGTTGGTGTATTGGCCGCAATCATTTTGTTTCAGCAGGAAATCAGGAAGTTTCTCCTCATTGTGGGTAAATCTTCCATATTTTCTAATGAAAACTTATGGCAAGAATTATTATTTTGGAGGAAAAGAGAAAGTCAGGCATTCAATGTTACTCCTATTATTGAAGCTTCCAAAACATTATCAGGGAGTAGCACGGGAGCCTTAATTGTGATTTCAAAGAATTCTGAATTAAAATTTTATGCAGAAAGTGGTGACTTGATAGATGCAGTAGTCTCTAAGCGACTATTGGTTTCTATTTTCAACAAGTACAGCCCCCTGCATGATGGTGGTGTGATTATTTTTAATGGGAGGGTAAAAGCAGCAAGGTGTATTCTCCCTGTTACAGAAAGAGAAGTACCTGCACAATTTGGGCTTCGCCACAGGGCAGCCATAGGCATGTCCGAAGCCACTGATTCACTGATCCTAATTGTCTCCGAAGAAACCGGACAGGTTTCCTTGGCAAAAAATGGAAAAATACTGCACAATCTTTCTTTTCAAGAAGTCAGGGAAATGATCAATAATTACCTGACCGGAGAGGAGATTGATGACAAGTTTGAACCCTTGACACAATCGGAAAAAATGGCTGAATTAAAGCGGATCTCTGAACTTTAAAGTTTTTATTCAATTACTCCCAGAGATTTCCCCACCTCACTAAATGCTTCAATGGCACGGTCAAGATCCCCTCTCTCATGGGCAGCTGATAACTGGACCCTGATTCTTGCTTGTCCCTTTGGCACTACAGGATAATAAAAACCAATCACATAAATGCCCTTCTCCAGCAATTCACTGGCCATTTTCTGGGCCAATGGCGCATCGTAAAGCATAATGGGTACAATCGGATGTGTCCCTTCTTTGATGGCAAAACCCGCCTTTTGAATACCTTCCCTGAAATACATGGTGTTTTCTTCCAGCTTATCCCTTAAAGCAGTGGTTTCTGATAAGAGATCAAAAATAGCTATGGAAGCACCGGTAATGGCAGGTGCCAAGGTATTGGAAAATAAATAAGGTCTGGATTTTTGACGAAGGGTAGCAATTATTTCTTTTCTACCTGAGGTAAAACCTCCGGAGGCTCCACCCAAAGCCTTACCCAAGGTCCCAGTTATGATGTCTACCTTGCCCATCACTCCTTTAAGTTCATGTACCCCTCTACCCGATTGCCCAAGGAAACCGGTTGAATGACACTCATCAGACATTACCAAGGCCCTGTATTGCGCTGCAAGGGCAACAATTCTATCCAACTGAGCGATGGTCCCATCCATGGAAAAAGCCCCATCTGTCACGATTATTTTATGTTTGGCTCCTTTTTGATCAGCCGCTTTGAGTTGCTCTTCAAGATCTGCCATATCATTGTGCTTGTACCTAAAGCGCATGGCTTTGCACAATCTCACCCCATCTATAATGGATGCATGATTTAAAGCATCTGAAATAATTGCATCTTCAGCACCTAAAATAGGTTCAAACACTCCTCCATTCGCATCAAAAGCTGCTGCATAAAGAATGGTATCTTCTGTACCTAAAAATTTTGAGATCTTATCCTCCAAAGTTTTATGGATGTCCTGAGTTCCACAAATAAATCGAACAGAAGACATCCCGTAACCATGACTATCGATGGCAGCCTTGGCTGCTTCAATCACCTTGGGATGACTTGAAAGCCCCAGGTAATTATTGGCACAAAAATTCAATACTTCACTCCCATCTTCAAGGGTGATTTTTGCCCCTTGTGGAGACTTTATGATTCTTTCACTTTTGTATAACCCTTCATTTTTGAGGTTATTCAGGTCTTTTTGAAGTTTTTCTCTCAATGTGTCAAACATAAGCCAAAAATCAGTTTAATGATGTAATTAGGTAATGGGTTTAAATTATACTTAAACTTACGATTTTCAGGGAATAATGACACATTATTGTAATAAAATTCTGAAATTGGCAGATGAGACACAGTAAATCAAAATAAACCCTATGAATAAAATACTGGTAACCGGAGCTGCAGGACAACTGGGAACTGAATTGACACAGAAACTTTGTGAGATCCATGGATCTGAGGCCATTATTGCTTCTGATATTAATCAAAATTCTTCAACAAAATTTTCATTTTGCCAATTCATGGTACTCGATGTTATGGACAAAATCAGTCTGAGAAACGCCATTGTCAATGAAAACATATGTCAGGTCTACCACCTTGCCGCTATTTTATCCGCTACCGCTGAACAAAAACCACTTTTGGCCTGGAAATTGAACATTGACAGTTTATTGATCTTATTGGACTTGGCCAAGGAGTTAAAATTAGATCGGATATTTTGGCCATCATCTATTGCCGTATTTGGCAAAGAAAGCCCAAAAGAAAATACAGCTCAAGATGCCGTTCAAACAGCAAATACCGTGTATGGGATTTCAAAAATGGCAGGTGAAAGATGGTGTGATTATTATTACAGCCACCACAATGTGGATGTGCGAAGCCTAAGGTTTCCCGGGCTTATCGGATACAAGGCAAAACCCGGAGGCGGCACCACTGATTATGCCGTAGATATCTTTCATAAAGCCTTGGCCGGACAAGTTTTCCGGTCTTTTTTAGAAAAAGAGACGCGTTTACCAATGATGTATATGCCCGATGCCATTAAGGCCACCATAGATTTAATGCAAGCCCCCAGTGATAATATCACAGTTCGGTCTAGTTACAACCTGACTGCAATGAGCTTCACGCCGGAAGAAATATACCTGGAATTGAAAAAGCATTTTCCCGAATTTAAAATAAAATATCAGCCGGATTATCGCCAAGAAATCGCTTCTAATTGGCCACAAACTATTGATGATCAATATGCCAGAAATGACTGGAATTGGCAACAGGAATATAACCTTCCTGAAATGACTAAAGATATAATTAAAAATTTACCCTACTGGATCGATAAAATATAGTCCCATGAAAAACCAAGTTATTTTTATCCTCGCCCTTTTTGCCTTTGCCTGCGACAGCCCTTCCGAAGAGAAGAAATACGATGGGGCCCCAACTGATAGTGATACCAAAGAAATTGTTCTTGAAAGCACCGGGTCCACCTGGATTAATTACTTAGGAGTGCTCCCCTGTGCAGATTGCGCCGGCATTAAGACGGAGTTGAAACTTGAAAACAGTCCGGAAAAAATAGAACGATCTTTTGAACTATCAGAAACTTACCTGGAAACAAAAGATGGTGACAGAAACTACAAAACCACAGGTTTATATGAGGTAGTCTATGGCCTGGAGGACAATCCGGGCGCCATGGCAATAAGGCTTTTGGATGACAATAATCTACCTTTTAAAAGCTTTCAGCAAGAAAAAAGCGGTAAATTAATCTTGCTGGACCAAGAAGAAAAGCCCATTCAATCCAAGCTCAATTACTCATTAGAAATGGTCGATCCAAAATCCAAATAGTTTTTTGATCAATCAAATATATTCAGATTAAAATTTCTCCCATATGTTCTACAGATATATTGTTTCGATTTCAGTGACATTAATCTTGGCCTCCTGTGCCAAATCTGCGCATACAAATTTATCCATCCCTTTTACTGGGCAGGAGATCACTATGGACGCAGCTCCTGAGGAAGAAGAATGGGTTCAAGCCGTAACTTTAAATAATCTGATTGCTCCTTGGGAAGATGATAGTCCCGATCAGACAAAGTTTAGGGCTTTTGTTTCCAAAAACTATTTTAACTTTATTTTTCAGGTAGAAGACCATTCATTGGTCACACTCCCCTTTGAAAAAGAATTGTCTGTTGCAGGTGGTGATCGGGTTGAACTGTTTTTTGCAAGTGATAGCAGTTTGACCAAGTATTACTGCGTGGAGATGGATCCCAAGGGTAACATTCTCGATTATTCAGCAGAGAATTACCGCAAATTCAATGACCAATGGGATTTCGAAAGCATTGAAGTATCCACAAAAACGACAGATAAAGGTTATGTGGTGGAAGGCAGAATTTCTTTAGGCGAACTAGTGAACTTAGGAATTGGCAGGTCCTTTTACCTTGGGGTTTTCCGGGCAGATTTTAAAAACAGTAAAACCAAAGAAGTCAGCTGGTATTCATGGATAAAACCTCGTAAATCCAGCCCCGACTTTCATATTCCTTCTGCTTTTGGAAAAGCAAGCTTTGCAAAATAATCCTGCAAATCAGTTGCCAAAGGCCCATCTATTGAATTTTAGCCTTCAGTTCTCAATCCAAGATATTTATAAGTTCTGGCTCCATACAAACTTTTTATCTAAAAGGATTTCTATGAGGAAAATCAGTTTAAGGATTGACCAAAAACAACCTATAACCCTTGATTTACAATTAATAACTAATGGTTAGCTTCAGGATGGTATTCAGCTCCCCATACTTTTGCAACGGTTATTTTTTTAAATTATATTGAAAGCTAAAGAGAGAATCATTCCGAACTTAAGGGCGTTTAGCATGAAAATCATGGCAATGGCCCTATTGGATGATTGACAATTTCTAATTATAATCCTGCGCAAATAAACCCATCCTAAACCAGCATTACTATCTGATCTCTTAATGAAAAACTCGAAGATGAATTACCACAATTTGTCAACTTCAGAAATCTACCAAAAGTTAAATACTTCCAAGGATGGCTTGGACCGCTCAGAAGTAGAAAAGAGGCAGTTAAAATATGGGAAAAACGAACTGGTCCAAAAAAAGAAGATTTCTGTTTTCGGCTTGATATTGCATCAATTTAAAGATGTAATGATCTTTATTTTATTTTTGGCCGCAGCCATTTCCTATTTTGTAGGAGACAGCAAGGACACCATTGTTATTTTAATCATCGTTTTACTGAATGCCCTTATCGGCTTTGTGCAAGAATATCGAGCAGAAAAAGCCATGGAAGCATTGAATAAAATGTCCTCCTTGCATGCCACTATTCGAAGAGCCGGGCACACTATTCAGGTGGCTGCTACAGAAGTTATTCCTGGAGACATTATAATCCTTGAGGCGGGCATGCTTGTACCGGCAGACCTAAGGCTCACAGCATCACATGCTTTGAAGATTGAGGAGGCTTCTCTCACAGGAGAATCTCATGCCGTTAACAAATCCCCGAAAAAAATTACCCTAGAAAACACCTCTTTAGGGGATAGGGTAAATATGGCATATAAAAGCACCGTCATTACCAACGGTAGAGGAGAAGGTGTGGTGGTGGCCACCGGAATGAACACCGAGATAGGCCGAATTGCTCAACTCCTACAAGAAGACAAAGTCAAGACACCCTTGCAAAAGCGGTTGGCCGATTTTGCCAAAAAATTATCTTTCGCCGTTATTGGTATATGCATTGCCCTATTTATTGCCGGCTGGTTACGTGGAGAAGAGCCTGTGCAAATGCTACTCACTGCCATTTCAGTAGCCGTAGCAGCCATTCCTGAAGCTTTGCCGGCAGTTATTACCATTGCTTTGGCTTTAGGAGCAAAGCGCATGGTACGGAAAAATGCCTTGATCAGAAAGTTGCCTGCAGCAGAAACCTTGGGTTCGGTTAGGTATATCTGTACGGACAAAACAGGAACCATTACCCAGAATAAAATGACGGTATCCGATTGCTGGATTTCCCCGGAAATCCAGGGCATCGAAAACCTGGAGGCTGACCAAACAATGCTTTTAGCGATGGAGCTTAATCACGATGTGATTACCGCAGAGCAAAACCAACTCAAGGGAGATCCCACAGAAGTAGCCTTGGTGGAGTATACCCGAAACAACAAGGGCTACAACCCATCTTGGCAAAATGAATTTAAACGTGTTTATGAATTCCCGTTCGATTCTGAAAGAAAAAAAATGACCACGGTCTACCCAATGAATGGAAAATGGATCGTGGTTACGAAAGGGGCTGTAGAAAAACTTCTGGAGATAAGCAAAACTGAAAACAGAGATGAAATCAATACTGTCACCAAAAATTTTGCTGAGCAGGGCAAACGGGTTTTGGCCTATGCTGTCAAGGTAATAGAGAAATTGCCGGAAGAGAAATCAGTAGATAAATTTGAAAGCAATATGCAATTTATTGGCTTGGCAGGCATGATTGACCCACCTCGAAAAGAGGCCATTGAGGCGATTGCCAACTGCCATGCCGCAGGAATTAGGCTTGTTATGCTTACAGGTGATCATCCGGTCACGGCAAAGGCCATAGCCAAAACTACAGGGATTTTACAGGATCCATCCGACAAAATTATCACCGGCACCGCGCTTTCGAAACTTTCAGAACAAGAATTTGAAGACAATCTTGAATCCATCAAGGTTTTTGCCCGGGTATCTCCTGAACAAAAACTAAAAATCGTAAAAGCCTTGCAAAGCAGGGATCATTTCGTGGCCGTAACCGGGGACGGGGTAAATGATGCCCCTGCACTAAAACGTGCAGACATAGGTATCGCCATGGGCATCACCGGCACAGATGTCTCAAAAGAAGCTGCAGATATGATTCTCTTGGATGATAATTTTGCTACTATCATCCATGCCGTCCGTGAAGGTCGTCGTATTTTTGACAACATCCGGAAGTTTGTAAAGTACATCCTAACAGGCAATAGCGGAGAGATCTGGACGATATTTTTAGCTCCTCTTTTTGGTTTGCCCATTCCTTTGATCCCCATTCAGATTTTATGGGTTAATTTAGTCTCTGATGGACTTCCGGCATTGGCTTTTGCCTCCGAGCCGGCAGAAGATGACATTCTAAAAAGACCTCCTAGAAAGGCGGATGAAAGCATCTTTTCAGGAGGAATAGGGGTCCATGTTCTTTGGGTTGGGCTACTAATGGGGGCTGTATGCCTTGGTATTCAGGCTTGGGCCATTCACAATGAAAATTCAAAATGGGCAACGATGGTTTTTACTGTAATTAGCATTTCACAAATGGGACATGCCTTGGCAATTCGTAGTGAAATTAAGTCCTTTTTCACCATGGGCATTTTTGGTAATAGGCATTTAATCATGGCCGTTTTGATTACAATTGGGTTACAGCTGGCAGTAGTATATTTACCTTTCCTACAAAATATTTTCAACACCCAAGCACTTACATTCTCAGAGTTAGCCATTTGCTTGGCGCTTTCAAGTATCGTTTTTTGGTTTGTTGAATTGGAAAAATGGACCAAAAGAAGGAGGAAGAAAAAACTCAAAGGATAATTAGCTCCCAGTCTAAAATTAACCTGAAAACCTTTTTTCTATTATTTCTCGAAAGATAGTTGCTATTTGATAAAGAGATAAAAAAACAAATTGATAAATTCGATTCAGAAGCTTAACTATTTTCTTTAGTAAATATTTGGAAATTCAGTTTCCACCAAAATCCTTTAGGGTAACAAACAAGCATGGACAACAAAGCACTAATGAATAAATTTTACACTTCTTTTATAAAAGGAGACAATAAAGCAATGGGAGAATGTTACCATAAGGACATCCTATTCAAAGACCCTGTCTTCGGTTCTTTAAAGGGAGATCGAGCATTTAAGATGTGGGAAATGTTACTCACTCCAAAAAAAGAAGACCTCAAAATCAGTTTTGATATTGCGCGTGTGTCTGAAAAAAAAGGAAAAGTAAACTGGGTGGCTGAATATCATTTTGGTGAAAAAAAACGAAAAGTAATCAATAATGTTAGTGCTGAATTTAAGTTTAAGGAGGGTAAAATCATCGAACATATCGATACTTTTAACTTATGGGAATGGAGTAAACAAGCCATGGGAACTGTTGGCTACTTGATTGGATGGACACCTTTTATGAAAAAGAAAATTCAAAAATCCACCAATCAAAAACTGGATTATTTTATCTCCGGTAAAAAAGGTTAAGCTTATTGAGACTTACCCATCTGGCATCTTCATTAATAGGCCAATAGGCCCGGAAATACATCCCTATGAAAAATCTAATTCTATTTGGACTACTTCTTTCCCTGATGGGTTGTAACAACAACCGCACTACTACTGTTACCCCCTCTCAACCCAATATCATTTTTATTATGGTGGACGATTTGGGTAAAGAATGGGTCAGTCATTATGGGGCTGAGAATATTTCTACGCCCAATATTGATGCGCTGGCAGCTAGTGGCATGACCTTCCATAATGTCTATTCCATGCCTCAATGCACCCCAACCAGGGTTACCTTACTTACCGGTCAATATCCTTTCAGGCATGGCTGGGTGAATCATTGGGATGTTCCACGATGGGGAGGTGGTGCGCATTTCGATGAGGAAATGAACCCTTCTATAGGCAGGGAAATGCAAAAAGCCGGATACACCACCTGTATCGCAGGCAAATGGCAAATCGATGATTTCAGGGTTGAACCGGATGCCTTGTCCAAAAACGGCTTCGACGAATATTGCATGTGGACCGGTTATGAAACAGGAATTGAAGCCAGTATCAATCGGTATCAAGATCCCTATATTTTCACCAAACAAGGGAGTCATACCTACGAGGGAGAATTTGGGCCGGATGTATTTAAAAATTTCATTATTGATTTTATTGCCACTAATAAAAACAAGCCCATGTTTATTTATTATCCCATGGTCCTCACCCACACCCCATTTGTAAATACACCTTTGGACTCTGCGACGGACAATTTAGGGAAGCATAAAGCCATGGTGAAATACACAGACAAAATTACGGGAGAAATAATCCAGGCCCTGGATGATGCAGGGATCAGGGAAAATACCCTCGTCATTTGGACCACAGACAATGGTACTACAGGAGCTATAACAGGAAAAATAAATGGCCGGATGGTAAAAGGCGGAAAAGCAAAAACAATTGAATCCGGCATCAATGCACCTTTTATTGCCAGCTGGCCAAGTATAATAAAGCCAAACCAAATGTCTGAAGCGCTCATTGACTTTACTGATTATTATCCCACATTTCTGGATTTGGCAGGGGTAGACTTGCAAAAACAACCGTCAGAAAACAACAAAACTTTTAAAATCGATGGTCAGTCCTTTAAAAATGCTTTATTAGAGGGGAAAGAAGCATCCGGCCGAGAATGGATATTGGGAATGGGTGGAGGAAATCATGCTGCACTTACCAAGAATGGCGTTGAAAACCAATACATTTTCCGAGACAGGGTTTTGCGAAACAAAAAATATAAACTCTATATCAACTCAGAAAGGGAGGCCGAATCATTTTTTGATTTGCAGCTGGACCCTGAAGAAAAGGTTAACCTTAAAGACAGCTTAAATTCTGAGGAAAGAAAAAAGAACTTCCAGCAACTTTATGAAGTGATGCAATCATTTCCGCTAAAGGACAATGACCCGATGTATCAAGAGAATCCCGCTCAAGCTTGGGATGTTGCTGTGACCGAGGAAAGTCAAAAATGGAAAAAATAGGACAAAGCTGTAGCAAACGGTCCACAATTAAACCATTAAATATCTTCCTATCCTCTAACCCGGATTATGTAACAGGATTCGTAATGAGTGTTGCAATCGCAAGAAAATCAGACTGTTTGGAGATTTTAGCATAGCACCGCTATGGTGAAATTGAAAACAGCAACGAAGTGGCTGTTTTTAAAGCGATTTCAGCACGTAATAGAATGTCTATTGCATATTTCGGGTTTAATCCTCATTGTCCTTTGCCACCCAATTGATTGCATTGGAAAGTACCATTTGAAACTGCTTAGCGCTAAAAGACTTGGCATCATGCCCCAACAGGGTTTGAAAAACCTTTCCTTTGCCATAGTTGTAAACCCATGCTAATGGTTCTTTCTTTCCTGTTATATTGGATTTGGCCGTTAATAAAGGTTCAATGGACCGATCTCCTTTCTGGTTAAAATACAATTCATCAAAAGTTAAAAAATCCTCAACCCCTGATGTGATCGGATGCTTGTGACTTGAAACCTTAACGGAAAATTCCCCATATTTATCATGGCCGCTGTCTGAGTGGTGATCCCACACTCTACTGACGATATTCCTGTATTCGGGCCAGTCAGAAGCTCCGGCATTGGGGAGAGAGAAGTGAAAAGCACCATTGGCAAAATGCAACACAATCAAGCCCCCTCCTTCTTTCAAGTAATTGACAAAGGATTTTTTTGATCCATCCGACAATGTTTTAGGATCTTCCCAATTGGCATAGTTCAGGATTAATGCATCATAATCTTCAAGATCATATTGAGAGAGATCTTCAATATTCGTAGAAATATCCACATAAAACCCAGTATTCTCTTCAATGATTGACTTTACTTGTAATGAAGTTTGTTGCCATGGGTGGGCAGGGTGATGGTTCCCTGTGAGCAACAATGCTTTTCGGGACTTTTGAAAGAGATGCAGGCTTACTTCCTGATCATTGAAAAATTTAGCCTCCACTCCCTTTTGGGGTACTTCTGCCCCTGATGCCCAAACAATCCCATTGAGCAACATTTTTCTGAAATTATCATTTTCCCAGTTTGAGAAAAAATGACCCATTGTTGTGCTAAATCCTCTCCCTCCGTCTTTCCTTTCTAGGGCCCAAGCTACAGTGTTTCCACTGCCTTTTCTTCCTTCCAACTCAGGCACTTCAGCAATTAGCTGTACACGGTCATCGCCTTCCTGAAACCTGATATTGTAATAATACTCATCTTTCAATACAAAAGGTTCTAGCCCGGACACTATAGGATGATTGGGATTTTGAAAAACAAGTTTACTTTCCATAGTTTTGATGGCAGAAAACCAGTTTCTTTCTCCCAAATCATCTTGCCAATCAAAATAGCCACCTCCCCATTCCAATATTTTTTTACCAAAATGATCTGATGCAAAAGTTGAAAAATGAATCAAGGAAATACCACAGCCCCTATCCATTTGCTTTTGCATTATCTTCATCCGATCACTTGTCATAAATGGCACATCTGAAAACAAGTGGCCATCTCTCCCATCAGTGATAAAAAGTATAAGGTCGGCATTATCTAAAGTTGAAGGCTCCTCCGGCCAGCCATTTAGGTGGATTTCAGAAGTTACCCTTTCAACATTGGACTTGTCCAACATTGTTTTAATAAGCCTTACTGATTTTATGTATTCATGGGATTGAGGGCCATGGCTTTTCGGTCCTGCTATCAAAACAATTTTTTTCGACTGCTCTGTGAAATCAGATTGCATCCCTTTGACTTCAAAAATTAAACAGTTGATAGATAGCAAAAATAAAAGCTGCAATACAATTAATTTATTCATAACGTTATTTGAGTTTTTACTTATTTTTTGAATTAGCTTCTTGGTATTTGGCAGTCAATTTTTAATATGCTTAAAAGATATTCTCTGCAGGAGCTGGTAGAGCTATGGTAATTTATAGGCGATATAGGCATCCCCGGTATGCCCTCCTAATTTACCTCCACCTGTGGCCGGTATCACCACATACTGCTCACCATCTACAGCATATGTACTTGGCGTTGCATAGCCCCCAAATGGCAACTTCTCTTCCCATAATACCTCCCCTGTTTCTTTATCAAATGCCCTTATTTTCTCATCGCGGGTTGCTGCCACAAAGACCAAGCCACCTGCTGTCACTATAGACCCACCAAAATTCTCTGTGCCGGTTATTGGATGCCCTTGTTCTGTAAGCTCCTCATGTTCTCCCAGTGGTACTTTCCATTTTATCTTTCCGGTGGTTAGATCAATGGCGTTCATGGTTCCCCAAGGAGGGGCCGTTGCCGGATAACCATCAGGATCTAAAAATTTATTAAAGCCTAAAGATCTGTATAAGGGTTTGTAATTGGCTTTTTTCTCTCCAGTAAGATTCTCCTGTTCCAGCAAAAAATCAGTCAGCTCGGTTAAAGCCTTTCCTTCGATTTGAGCAAATGAAGGCATGGAATTCTTACCCTCTGTAATAATTTTTTTCAACTCAATGGTATCAAACTTTGAATGCAAGTTCAGTAAGGACGGAAGTTCCCCAAGACCTTCCCTATCAGCACCGTGACAACCCGCACACCCCATTTTTAAATAAACTTTTTCTCCTGAACTAATCTGCTCATCCTCTCTCTTCTCCGCATTAATATCTCGCATCTTTATCACCCAGGCCAATTCATTGGCATTTACAAACAATACATTCTCTTCTTCATCATAGGATCCTCCTCCCCATTCAGCGCCTCCATGGATGCCATAATAAAGAATATTCTTTTCTGATGGAGGGATAAACCAACCTGCATCAGACTCAGAAAAAACGCTTTTTGCAAAAGCTTCTGCTTCCGCAGTCCGTGAGGTCAAATCTTCCTGCGTAACAATTTGTTTCGAAAAAGGCTCAGGCCATCTCACCAATGGCTGACTAGGGTATGCAAATTCTCCTGGGAGGACAGAGGGAGGCACCGGCACTTCTTCCACCTCAGAAAGCATTTCTCCATCCAGCCTATTAAATATCAGCGTATTTCCTGTCTTGGTCAATTGAATTACTGCAGGTATTTTTTTTCCATCTTTGGTGAGTTCAACCAGAATGGGAGCTGCTGGTAAATCTAAATCCCAAAGGTCATGATGAACGGCCTGATAATGCCATAACCTTTCCCCGGATTTTCCATTAAGTGCCACAATAGAATTTCCAAATAGATGCTTTCCTTCATTATCAGGTCGGTAAAAATCATTTTTTGGTTGACCTGTTGAAAAATAAACAAAGCCTCTTTCCTCATCTACAGCCAATCCACCCCATGAGTTTACCCCTGCCCCTGTTTTCCAGAAGCCTGCATCTCCCCAAGTGTCGTGACCGAACTCTCCCGGTTGTGGAATGGTATTGAAAATCCACTCCCTTTCTCCTGTATGAACATTAAAAGCTGAAACATTGGATGGCGAGCTCCAACTTACCCCTCCCAATATCACCAAGTCTTTAAAAACTGTTGGTGCACCGGGTGAAATGATTCCCATCTCCTCTTTGGGTTTTACCAAGCCTTCATTCAGGTCCACCCTTCCGCTATCTCCAAAGGATGCTACTGGAAGCCCTGTTAATCTATCTACAGCATAGAGAAAATGGCCAACCGTATAAATCAACCTTTCTTCTTGTCCTGATCTCCAATAAGCAACCCCTCTATTGATCCCACCAAATTCCTCTCCCGCTCTTGAAGGATTAAACCTCCAAATTTCTTCCCCATTTACAGCGTTAACAGCAATAAGCTCCTGACCGGGCGTGGTCACATACATGATTCCAGATATAATTAACGGGTTGAGCTGAACATTTCCGGATTTATCTCCTGAATGATAGGTCCAAGCGACTTTTAAATTTTCAACATTCTCTTTATTGATTATGTCTAAAGGTGAATATTTTGTTTGTCGCAAATTTCCCCCGGGTTGTTCCCAATCCACATTTTGCTTATTCTGAAGTTCAAAAAAACTAAACCAGCCGAAAAAGTATACCGCCCCGCTTAAAAACAACAGAAGCAAAACTAAACGCAAACCTTTTACATTGTTCATATATAAAATGACTATTGGCTAAATGGGGAATTTACAAGTACTAAACTAGTACAAAATTAAATTTACAATAATTTAAAAAGACACATCACCCTATTCGTAAAATTTTATTTAAAAGCACAGAGCATAATATCTCTTATTTCACCATAAGCTCATTGCCTCCCAAAAGTTAGCAGCCATTTTATATTGATTAGAAAGGGCATTTACTTACCCTCCTTGGCTACCTTGGATGAAGGTCAATCACCGGAATTTACAATGGCTTGGGACTCGTACAAAAAAAACAGCCAACCTGAAAACAGGTTGGCTGTCCAACTAATAAACCCAATAAACCGAACTTTAACTTATCTCAACATGGTCTACATTCTTGAAATAGACCTGTTTTTCTGCATCTAAATCCACCAGTACAGCGCTATCGTTCTTGATGTACCCACTCAAAATCTGTTTGGACAACTCATTTAACACCAAGCGTTGCATGGTTCTTTTTAATGGCCTAGCTCCATACTGAGGATCAAACCCAACTTCCCCTAAATGATCCAGCACATCTTGGGTAGCATCAATTTCGATACCTGATTCTGCCAAGCGTTGCTGAATTTCTCTCCATTGGATATCCACAATTTTCCGAAGGATCTTCCTGTTGAGTGGCTCGAACATGATGGTTTCATCAATTCTATTCAAGAACTCAGGCCGCACAGATTTTTTCAACAAATTAAAAACCTCTTCTTTTGTGCTTTCCAGTACTTCTTCTTTATTGCTCTCGTTCAGGTTCTCAAATCGCTCCTGAATTAAATGAGATCCAATGTTCGTGGTCATGATAATAATGGTATTTTTGAAGTTGGCTATCCTTCCTTTATTGTCGGTAAGCCTACCATCATCTAATACTTGAAGGAGAATATTGAACACATCCGGGTGTGCCTTTTCAATTTCATCCAGCAATACCACGGAATAAGGCTTTCTTCTCACAGCTTCCGTAAGTTGACCACCTTCATCATAGCCTACATATCCTGGAGGCGCTCCAACAAGCCTGCTTACAGCATGTCTTTCTTGGTACTCAGACATGTCGATTCTGACCATTGCATTCTCATCGCTGAATAAGTACTCCGCCAGTGCTTTGGCCAATTCTGTTTTACCAACCCCTGTAGTACCTAAGAAAATAAACGAACCTATAGGGCGTTTTGGATCTTGAAGGCCTGCCCTACTTCTCCTCACTGCATCCGAAAGCGCAGTGATGGCGTCCTTCTGACCTGCAATTCGTTTGCCCAATTCATCTTCCAGGTGAAGTAATTTCTCCCTTTCGCTTTGGATCATTTTAGACAAAGGAATACCCGTCCACTTGCTGACCACAGCAGCAATATCTTCACTATCCACCTCCTCTTTTAGCAAGGTGGAATTTTCTTGCATCTCCTTCAGCTGCTCTTTGAAAGATTCTAATTTTTGCTCGCTCTCTACAATTTTGCCGTAACGGATTTCAGCGACCTTACCGAAATCTCCACCTCTCTCCGCCTGCTCTGCTTCTATTTTAAATTTGTCAATATTCTCTTTCTCTCTTTGGATGCCTTGTATAACGGCTTTTTCACCTTCCCATTTGGCTTTAAGTTCTTGCCTCTTTTCAGTAAGGTCTGCAAGCTCTTTGCTAAGTACACTCTCTTTATCTTTGTTTTTTTCTCGCCTTATGGCCTCCCTTTCAATTTCCAATTGCATGATGCGCCTATTTAGCTCATCTAACTCCTGAGGAAGGGAGTCAATCTCCATCCTTAATTTTGCCGCTGCTTCATCCATCAAATCAATGGCCTTATCCGGCAAATATCGATCCGATATATAGCGTTGTGAAAGTTCCACTGCAGCAATAACCGCATCATCTTTTATCCTAACTCCATGGTGCAATTCATACTTGTCTTTGATACCTCGTAGAATGGAAATGGCATCTGCAGCATCCGGCTCATCCACTACCACTTGTTGGAAACGACGTTCAAGTGCTTTATCCTTTTCTATGTATTTTTGGTATTCTTTCAAAGTTGTCGCTCCAATGGCATGCAACTCTCCTCTTGCCAAAGCGGGTTTTAATAAATTGGCTGCATCCATTGCACCTTCACCTCCACCTCCGGCACCAATAAGGGTATGAATCTCATCAATAAATAAAATTATTTCACCTTCAGCATCAGTTACTTCTTTGATAACTGCTTTAAGTCGTTCCTCAAACTCCCCTTTGTATTTAGCCCCTGCCACCAAGAGCCCCATATCCAATGATATTAGGGTTTTACTCTTTAGGTTTTCTGGCACATCTCCACTTACAATCCTTTGGGCCAAACCTTCCACGATGGCAGTTTTACCTACCCCGGGCTCGCCCAATAGTATCGGGTTATTTTTGGTCCTTCTTGCCAATATTTGCAAGACCCTCCTGATTTCTTCATCTCTACCGATGACAGGATCAATCTTTCCTTTTTTGGCCAGGTCATTTAAATTTTTAGAATATTTTTCTAAGGACCTGTATTTAGATTCTGCGTTTTGATCTGTCACTTTGTTTCCTTTTCTAAGTTCTTTGATAACTTCTATTAATTTTTTTTCATTTAGGCCTTGTCCTTTTAATAGCTGCGCTACTTTCTCAGAACCGGCTAAAATACCTAATAACAAATGCTCCACTGCTACAAATTCATCCCCAAAAGTCTTGAGGTAATTTTTTGCTTTTGTTATTACCTCATTTGTCGCGTTGGATAAATAGGGTTGTTGACCACTTACTTTTGGATATTGACTTATGATTTCATCTAACTTCTGCAGGATCAAACCTGAATTGATCCCTAATTTCTGGAATATAAAATCCGTAACATTGGCATCTACTTGGACAATTCCCTTCAGCAAATGAGCAGGCTCTATAAGCTGCTGTTGCTCAGCGGTACATAGCTCCAAGGCTTTCTGAATCACTTCCTGTGATTTAATAGTAAATTGCTTGAAATCCATTATTGCTCCGGTTTATTTAATTACTAATTGCTTTTCATACCTTATACAAATATGAAACCAAACCGGAATTAAGTAAAAACCCTGAAATTATGTCCGATTTCGAACATAAAACCCATAAAAACCAGACCTTTTGGCAGTTAATGCTACCTTAAATTCGGTAACTGCATTGATATTTAATTTCTCCCCCTTAAAATTTCATTGTATTACCTACCTTTGTAGACCAAACAGCTCGTATCTACATGAAAAATACATACTATTTTCTCCTTTTGGGCTTACTAATTAGCGCTTGCCAAGGAGAAGAAGAAGTTAAACAAAAACCTAATTTTGTCTTTATCCTTGTGGATGACTTGGGTTGGGCCGATGTAAAAGCCAATTATCCGGAGAGTTTTTATGAAACGCCTAACCTGGATCAAATGGCCAAGGAAGGCTTGCGTTTTACCCAAGCCTATGCTGCACATCCGGTATGCAGCCCCACTCGCGCTGCTTTAATGACTGGCATGCACCCCAATAGGCTAGGTATTACTGATTGGATTCCAGGCTATGATAAATTCGAAGAAAGCCGGCCCATCATTACCCCTTCGATTAATAACGAACTCGCTTTGGAAGAAACAACGCTTGCTGAAAAGTTTAAGGACAATGGGTATCAAACCTTTTTTATTGGAAAATGGCACCTGGGAGAAGAGGAGAAGTATTGGCCCGAAAACCAAGGTTTCGATGTGAATATAGGAGGATGGCGCGTAGGAGCTCCACAGCTAAAAAAGGGCATAAGCAACGGTTATTATTCCCCCTACGGCAACCCTAAACTTACTGATGGACCGGAAGGGGAATACCTTACCGACAGATTGACCAACGAAAGTTTACAACTGATTCGTGAAAAAAATAAAGAGCCATTCTTGTTGTACCTTTCCTTTTATAGCGTTCACACCCCTATCCAAGCTGCTCCGAAAAGGCATGACTATTTCCTAGAGAAAAAAGAAAACAGGATTGTATCCGAAGAACAGGCCAAATACAGACAAGAAGGAGAAGGGCAAACAAAATTAATTCAAGACAATGCCGCTTATGCATCTATGGTAGCCGCTATGGATGAAAATGTGGGCAGAATAATGGAGGAGCTTAAGGCGCAAGGTTTGGATGACAACACTTGGGTAATATTGACCAGTGACAATGGGGGACTGTCCACCTTATATGGTGAAGGGGCCCCCACAGCAAACGGCCCTTTAAGAGCCGGTAAAGGCTGGTGCTATGAAGGAGGGATTAGGGTTCCAATGCTGATAAAAGGCCCGGGCATCAAAAATCCGGGAACGGCAACAGACCTCCCTGTCATTAGCATGGATATCTTCCCTACTTTACTCAGTATGGCGGGGGCAGAATTTGAGGAAAAGGATGGAAAGGATCTTTCTCCTTACCTATTGGGAGGGGAAGCACCTGAAAGGGAGCTGCTCTTCTGGCATTACCCTCAATATCATGGAAGTGCATGGAAACCGGGATCTGCAATCAGGCAAGGAAATTGGAAATTAATTCATGATTATGAAAGTGGCAACAACCAATTATTCAATCTGGAAACGGATCCCGGAGAGACGCAAGACATTAGCAATGAATTTCCTGAAAAGACTATTGCACTTGAAGAAAGGTTAATGGAGGAGTTGAATCAAACTGGAGCTAAATTCCCTACCTTTAAATAAGGACAATTGGAGCATAAGAAAAAACTAGGACATCGTACCCATGGCATTTTTTTAGTCAATTGCTTAAACAATACTGTACCATTTGAACCTTTAATGATTAAAGGGCTGTTAATGACAGATTCCAAGTAAATTAATATCATGCAGGCAGAAAAAAAACAAGACATTAGAAAACTGACACTTGAAGAACTTGAAGCCTATTTTCTTTCTGTAGGAGAAAAAAAATTCAGGGCAAAACAAGTTTATGAGTGGCTGTGGAACAAGTCTTTGAAAAACTTTGATGAAATGAGTAATATTTCCAAATCCACCAGGGAAATATTAAAGGAAAATTTCACGATTAACCACATTTTGGTAGACCAGTTTCAGCGGAGTACGGATGGCACCATTAAGAATGCTGTCAAATTATATGATAGCAATATTGTGGAATCTGTGCTCATACCAACATCTAAAAGAATCACTGCCTGCGTATCTTCTCAGGTGGGATGTAGCTTGGATTGTAATTTTTGCGCTACCGCTCGGCTGAAGAGAATGCGTAACCTTAACCCGGATGAAATTTATGATCAGGTAGTAGCCATTCAGGAAGAAGCCAGCTTGTATTTTGATCGCCCGCTTACCAATATTGTTTTCATGGGTATGGGTGAGCCCTTGCTCAATTACCAGAACGTTCTTTCTGCTATTGATAAAATATGTTCTCCGGAAGGTTTAGGCATTTCACCAAGGCGAATAACCTTGTCCACAGTAGGCATTGGAAAGATGATTCGAAAATTGGCAGACGACGAGGTCAAATTCAATTTGGCCCTTTCTTTACACTCTGCCATCAACGAAACCAGAACAAGGCTAATGCCTATCAATGAAACCAACACCGTGGAAGATTTGGCACAGGCATTAAAATACTGGTACAGCAAAACCAAAAGGAAGGTTACCTACGAATATGTCATTTGGGACGGCATCAACGATGACGAAAAGCATGCCCGAGCATTGGCTAAATTCTGTAAACACATCCCTTCCAAGGTAAATATTATCCAATACAACCCTATTGATGAAGGGGAATTCAGACAAGCTTCCCAAGACAAAATTGACTTATACCTTTCCATTTTGGAAGGGTCAGGCATTATCGCCAACGTCAGAAAATCAAGAGGACAAGATATAGACGCAGCTTGTGGTCAGCTGGCAAATAAAAATGAATTGTAAAGGAAAGAAAATAAAACAAAAAACTCGCATCACTAAACTCTCCAAGAGTATTGGGTTTATTTCGATTTGATTATTTTAAATTTTAACCTTAACTTATTGATAATTAACAATAAAAGGTACAATTATTGTTCGAGTTTACAAATTAAAGCAGTTGTTAATAGTAGAAAGAAAATTTCACTCCTTAATTTAAATTATAGTGATGCAACCCAATGAAATTATTGAGAAAACTCTTCCTATAATAAACGAGCAAAACTGCAATCCATTGGAGCTCGAATTAATACTAGAAATAGCTGAGATATCATCCGATGAATTTTCTCAGTACTTTTCTGATATTGATGACTTTCTCGTCAAAGCATTCTTACAGCTATGTGACAGTGCCAATGCTTTGGCTGAAGAAATAGACCAGCCCTCTTTTTCCTTGGAAAAGCTTTTTAGGATTATTGTAAGAATTTTCAAATTACAGACCAGGTACCGCTACCTAATGCTGAATTTAACCAAGCTTATCCAAAGCAACGAAACCGTTAAAGACAAGTATTTGGAGTTAACAGCTCTAAGAAAAGCTCAACTAATTCATTTATTTAGCACCCTAGAAAAGGAAGGCTATTTCTACAAGGAAAAATTTCCGGGTAATTTTGAAAATTTATCGGTTCAAATAATGATGTTGTCGGATTATTGGCTAAGCCATAATTCAGCCGTTTTTGGGCCCAATGACATTCAATTTTCCTACTACAGTAAATTGATATTTTCCACTGTTCTTCCTTATTTGACAGATAGAGGATTAGAGGCTTTTAAAAGTACTTTAGGCTATAAATAGAATTCAAAGGGAATTTAGCTGTCTTTATTGCTAAAATCAAAAAGCTTTCTTTTCTCCTCTTTGGTGAGGTTATCGTAGCCTTTGTCAGCGATTTTATCTAAAATCCTGTCAATTTCTTCTTGTGTACTTCTGCTAGATGAAGCGGTTGATGCGGAACCACCTCTTCCAGCTTTTTTCCTAGTGGATTCTGCATCACGTCTATAGGTTACCTTAACCTTGGGCTTTTGCGAAAATAATTTCTCAAAAAACGTTCCCACCGTCTGAACAGGTTTTCCAATATCTATTCCCTTGTTCAATTGCAGTATGTATACAAATCCCAAGGCTGCTCCTCCTAAATGTGCCAATTCTCCTCCTGCATTGGCACCTGCTGAATTTGCAAAGGCTACCAATACATAAAATATGGCGATATATTTAATTTTTACAGGGCCTAATAAAAGCAAATGAAACTCCGTATCAGGACGCAGCGTGGCCGCAGCCACAACTATGGCATAAACCCCTGCACTTGCTCCAAGCATTAAGGCTCCATCTACTCGGTCACTAAAATAAGGGGCAATGTTATAAAGAATCATATAGAGTAATCCTCCTGCGATTCCACCTAGAATATACAAATTGACTAGCTTTCTACTTCCCAAATACTCCTGAACCAACAAGCCAAACCAATAAAGAAATAGCATATTGAAAATAATATGCAAAAAGCCTTCATGCAAAAACATATAGCTTATGATCGTCCAGGGCTGCATGAGAAACTGAGGAATCGCTGCCGGCATCATAAAAAAAGATATAATTGAGCGATAGGTAGTTTCGGAACCTCCTATAGTTAGGAAGACCCGAAGCACCATCAATACCAAGAAAGCCAGTAAATTTATGGCAATAATCTTGTATAGACCATTGTTTTTATGGTCAAATGCATGCCTGATATGGTACCAAAACCCTCCGTACATTTTTTCTCTTTTAATAAAAACTTTGCCTATCCTTTTTCCAAAAAGTAACCAAGACTGCTCCTATCAATAATCCTGATAGGTGGGCGAAATGGGCTACATTGTCAGTGGGATTCGATACAAATATATTATAAACTGTGTATAGTCCATAGAACAATACAAGGTATTTTGCCCTTATGTGCATTGGTGGGAAAAGCAAAAACAACTGCGTATTGGGGAAGAGCATTCCAAATGCGATCAGAATACCGAATAATGCTCCTGAAGCACCCACCATAGGTATATTAGCTTGTACATCTCTTACGCCCAACATGCTCCTTTTTGCTCTGTCCACAAACTCCGGATTGTCTGCATCCCGACTGTAATCATCGATAAAATCATAAATTACCGGATTAAAATAATGGCTATAGGCAGAGACAAATCGATTGAACTCCTCGGGATCCGGATCCTCAGTAAAGGCTTCGATCTTATTATTCAATTGACCCATATTATAAGCTACATAACCCGAATACAACACCCCGGACCCTACACCACATACCATCCATAAAATAAGCAACTTTTTAGGCCCCAGAAATTGTTCCAATAATGGGCCAAATATAAATAGGCCAAACATATTGCTGAACAAATGCCAGAAATCTGCATGCATAAACATATAGGTCACAAACTGAAAAGGCATGAAATTTTTGCTCTCTATATAATACAAGGCAAAAAGCCCACTCAGTTGTGGAAGAAAAAAGGAAGCGATTACATGCATACCCACCGTAATTAACAATAGGTTTTTCACAATGGGTGTAAGGGCTCTAAACATAAATTCTTATTTTAATTCAGGAATAAAAAAAGCGATCAATTTTATTTAAATCCAACTTAATGAAGGTTTTGCTACCCTCAGGACTATAATTGGGATTTTGACAGGCAAACAATTGCCCTGCGAGATTCTCCATCTCTTGACTCTGAAGTTTATCTCCTCTTTTTATAGAGGTTTTTTTTGCCAGAGACCTGGCAAGATTCTCTTTTTTATTTAATGAGAGTTCATTCTTAAAATGTTTGAATTGCTCCAATAGTTCTTCAAACAACACCTTTTCACTTGTAATATGAATATCGGCAGGCACCCCATTGATCAAAATGGCATGCTGACCAAATTCTGACAACTGGAAACCCAAATCACTGAGCTCTTCTTTCAAATCCATTACCAAGGCAAAATCTGCCGGGCTAAGCCTAATATTCTGGGGAAAGAGACACTGTTGGGATGCTCCCTTGGACTGCTCTAATTGACTGGCATACCGTTCGTAAAGGATTCGCTGATGTGTGGCCTGCTGGTCAAAGATCAATAATCCGGAAGAAGTTTGTGTAACAATATAAGTTTGCTCCACCTGAAAGGTATTTCCACTACCCAAGGCAGGTTTATTTATTTCACTTACAGGCGACGCATCCTTGCTATTAACCTTGCTAGGAAAAGTTTTAAGTTCTTGCTGTCCTGTGTTTCCTCTTTCTGGGTCAAAATTTATGGCCCGTTCCTCATGGTCCTTTTGAAACAGCTGCTCCCAGCCTTTAGAATCTTTATTGGCCATTCCGGGCCCTCTATAAGTCCTGTAATTATTTTCCAGACCTACTTCTTTTCTTTTTTCTGTATCTCTGCTCCAGGTGTCCGTAAAATTTACGTCCAAACTAAAATCGATGGTGGGTACTACATGGTGCGCGCCCAAGGCTTGCTTTACTGCAGCCCGAACCACCCCATAGATGGTTCTTTCATCATCAAATTTGATTTCAGTCTTTGTGGGATGTACATTAATGTCTATGTGCTTTGGATCTATGTCTAAAAACAAAACATAGAATGGATGTTGATCCTGTCCTATTAAAGATTCGAAAGCGGTACTGACAGCATGCCCCAGGTAATTGCTTTTGATAAAGCGATTGTTTACAAAGAAATACTGCTCTCCTCGGGATTTTTTGGCTTGTTCAGGTTTGCCAATATACCCTTGAATATTTATGTGAGGGGATTCTTCCTGACAAACAATCAGCTTATCGCGGTATTGCTTACCAAAAATCCCTACAATTCTTTTACTCAATTTCCCTCCGGCCAATTTAAAGAGCTCCATGTCATTTTGATAAAATGAAAAGGAAATCTTGGGGTATGCCAAAGCTACCCGCTGAAACTCTTCTACCAAGTGCTTGGTCTCTACCGCATTGGATTTGAGAAAATTTCTTCGTGCCGGAACATTGCAAAACAGATTTTTGACTGAAACGGAAGTTCCCCTTTGGTAAACGATGGGTTCTTGTTTTTTAACCGTTGAGCTTTCCACCTGAATTAGCGTTCCCAACTCATCGCCATCGCGTTTGGTTTTTAGTTCCACTTGTGCTACGGCAGCAATAGACGCCATGGCTTCTCCCCTAAAACCGTGTGTCCGTATATTTAAAAGGTCATCTGACTTCTTGATTTTAGAAGTTGCATGCCTTTCAAAACACATCCGGGCATCGGTTAGGGACATGCCAAGCCCATCATCAATCACCTGAATCAAAGACTTCCCGGCATCCTTTATCACCACCTGTATGGATTGGGCTTGGGCATCAATGGCATTTTCCAAAAGCTCTTTCAAGGCTGATGCCGGTCTTTGCACCACTTCCCCAGCAGCTATCTGGTTTGCAATGGCGTCCGGCAACAACTGGATCATATCATTCATCTTTCTTTCTCCCTTTTAGCTTGAAAAGGCCAAACAATAAAGCTCCACCGGTTGCTAAATAAAGCAGGTAATACAGAATTACCGGACCTAGGTAGATGTATCCACCAAAGCCTCCCACTAACAATACAATGATGATCATCCGAATCAATCCTGTATTGTCCATGATATTGGAAGGTTGTTTTTTAATCGGGCTTCCCCCTGTAAAAGACCCCCTAATTCTAGAGGATCCCCCAGAAACATTTCTTTCCAGTATTTGT
The DNA here is from genome assembly GCF_030546805.1 of Cyclobacterium sp. 1_MG-2023. Taxonomy (GTDB): domain Bacteria; phylum Bacteroidota; class Bacteroidia; order Cytophagales; family Cyclobacteriaceae; genus Cyclobacterium. The sequence continues at coordinate 271,344 of NZ_JAUOPC010000007.1, forward strand.
TGTTCCTCCGGATTTAGCACCCCTTCTATTTCCAAATCCTTCTTGATCATTTCCGTCCTATTTTTAATTTCTTCCTTTACCGGATCGTAATGTCTAGGACTGATATTAAACCTACTTGGCCGGTTTATTCTGAATATGGATGGGAAATTCATAGTATTAAATTTTAATTGTCAACTGCCTTAGGGCGTAAAACATATTAAGTGGGCTTCTATTGGTCTCAACAAAAGTCAAAAAACAACTGAAACCTTCCTTATCTAACTATTGTTTTAAACAAAATATCACCTGTTCATCACTTTTGCATAGGTAGAAGTAGGATATTTATGTAAGTTTGAATTAAACGTTGTGTGTTATCACAAAGTTATTCTTAAATTATTACCAATAAAATTTTAACACCCCCATGTGGCAAAAAGTTTACGTAATGTTTTTCTGCTGCCTCCTATTGATAGGTTTGGTATCCGGACACGATGGTACTGAACCTAGGGATCCTTTGATAAGTAAAAATACTGTTGCGCAGCAACACTGGGTAGACAGTGTTTTTAACAGCCTTAGTTTTGAAGAGCGTCTGGGGCAGCTTTTTATGGTTGCGGCCTATTCCAACAAAGGAGCAGCTCATGTAAACAGTATTTCCAAATTAATAAAGGAAGAAAATCTAGGTGGGATCATCTTTTTTCAAGGAGGGCCTGTTCGCCAGGCAAACCTGACCAACCATTATCAATCCATAGCCAAGACCCCTTTATTTATAGCGATGGATGCCGAATGGGGAATAGGCATGCGATTGGATAGCGTATTGAATTTCCCTAAACAAATGACCCTCGGTGCGGCCAAAAACGACGCCTTGGTCTATCAAATGGGGAAAGAGATTGCCCGGCAGTTCAAGGAAATTGGCATGCATATTAACTTTGCTCCAGTGGTGGATGTGAATTCCAATCCTCTGAATCCTGTGATTGGCTATCGCTCCTTTGGAGAGGACAAACAATTGGTAAGCAATAAGTCCCTTGCCTATATGCGAGGCATGCAAGACAACGGTATTCTTGCCAATGCCAAACACTTCCCCGGTCATGGCGACACCAATTCAGACTCCCACTACACCACACCAGTGATCAATAACAGCAAGGCCAGAATAGTAGATATAGACTTGCATCCCTACAGAGAAATGATCGATCAGGGCCTGATGAGCATCATGGTGGCTCACCTGCACATTCCAAGCTTAGGCAGTGAACCAAAACTACCCACCACCTTATCCCCCAAGGTAGTAACCAATTTACTCAAAGAAGAAATGAAGTTTAAAGGGCTCATTTTTACAGATGCCCTCAATATGAAAGGGGTAAGTAGCCTTTATAAACCGGGAGAAGTAGAACTTATGGCCTTGCTTGCAGGGAACGATGTTTTGCTTTATGCAGAGGATGTGCCTAAGTCAAAAACCTTGATTATGCAAGCCGTAAAAGAGGGCAGGATAAGCCAAGAAGAAATCGACCAAAGAATAAAAAAAATACTGAATGCCAAATACTGGGCCGGACTCAACAAAAAGCAGGAGGTAAACACCCATAAATTGGTAGAGCGACTTTCGAATTTTGGAACCAAGGCCCTTATTGAACAATTGTATGCTTCCTCCCTTACAGTGGTCAGCAATGAAGATCAAGTAATCCCTGTGAAGCATTTGGATTTGGAAAATATGGCCTCCCTCACCATAGGCAGAAAAGGTGAAACCTTTAAAAAATACCTTAGTAAATATACCCAATTCAAACATTTTACATTACGCCCGAATAGCAATCAGAACAATTTTGCTGCCATGGAAAAAAATCTGGAAGAGTACAGCACCATAGTGGTGGGCGTCATGGGTATGAGCAATAATTCCAGACGAAATTTCGGATTAAAAGCTGATGAAGTAGCTTTTATCAATCGCTTACAAGAAAAACATAAGGTAATTACCGTAGTATTTGGAAATGCTTATTCCTCCAAAAATTTCAAGGATCAAAAGAACCTGATCCTTGCCTATGAAGAAAATGATTTTACCGAAAGCATTGCCCCTCAAGTGATCTTTGGTGGCAGAGAAGGATCAGGCAAACTTCCCATCAGTCAAAAAGATATCTGGCCTAAAGGCCATGGCATTGAAACAACTAGCCTGCACAGGCTTGCTTATTCTACTCCCGAAGCCCAAGGCATGAGCAGTAGGGAATTAATGAAAATTGACGCCATCATGGAGCGGGCCATTTCAGGTAAAGCTACTCCCGGCGGGTCCATCCTAATAGCAAAAAATGGAAAAGTAGTCTTCGAAAAAAATTACGGCTATTTTGATTATAGCAAAAAACAAGCGGTAGATGAGAAGACACTGTATGACCTTGCCTCGCTTACCAAGGTAATGGCCACCACCCAAGCGATCATGTTTTTAAATAGTAGGGGTTTAATAAATTTGGATGACCCATTAGAAAAACACCTACCTGAACTGGTGGGGAGCAATAAGGGAAGCATTTCCATCCGGAATATTTTAACTCATGAAGCAGGGTTGATACCATATATCCCCCATTTCACCAAGACTTTGGAAGGCAACCAGTGGAAGACAGAATACTATAGCCCCCAAAAATCGGACAATTACCCCATTGAAATCGCCGATGGAATATATGGAAACAAAGCCCTTCCTGACAGTGTATGGAAATGGACCGTGGCGTCCAATCTAAGATACAGTGGCACCAAAAGCACCAAATACAGTTATCGTTATTCGGATGTTGGAATGTATCTATTGCATCGCTTAGTCGAAAAAATGGTCAATCAGCCGATGGAGGATTTTTTGGAGCAACAGTTTTATGCTCCGCTTGGAATGAATCGTTTTGGTTACCTGCCATTAAAAAAATTTAGTCCTGACCAAATAGCTCCGACAGAACAAGACAACCTCTTTAGAAAAACCTTGGTCCAAGGGTATGTTCATGACCCGGGAGCAGCGTTATATGGAGGGGTGGCAGGTCATGCAGGCCTCTTTGGCAATGCCAATGATTTGGCTAAAATGATGCAAATGATGCTTCAAAACGGGAAATATGGAACGGATGAATTACTGGACCAAGCAACAGTAGAGAAATTCACCAACAAGCAGTCCTTCCGGAGCAGAAGAGGTTTAGGCTGGGACAAGCCGGATCCTAAAAAAGACAAAGGGCCAACAGGCAATCTTGCTTCTCCCGGAACATTTGGACATACAGGCTTCACAGGAACTGCTGCCTGGGCTGATCCGGAACACCAATTAATTTATATTTTCCTTTCCAATAGGGTCTATCCCAATGCCGGAAACAACAAACTATTGAGGGACAATGTTCGTTCTGATATTCAAGACATCATCTATGAAGCGATAGAAAATAGATTTCTTTTAGCCAATAAATGAACAAAAAAGGATAGATATCGTGTTTAAGGTTGAAATATTTAACCCACATCAAATAAAATTAAAATGAAAATTGGGATCGTTTGTTACCCCACCTTTGGTGGCAGTGGAGTAGTTGCTACCGAATTGGGCAAGGCCCTGGCTGCTAAAGGTCATCAAATTCATTTTATCACTTACAAACAGCCCACACGACTTGATTTTTTCAGTGAAAACCTCTATTACCATGAAGTAGACATTAAAAGCTATCCTCTTTTTGATCATGCGCCCTATGAGCTAGCCTTGGCCAGCAAAATGGTAAATGTTGTCAAATACGAAGAATTAGACTTGCTGCATGTCCACTATGCCATACCTCACGCATCTGCGGCCTATATGGCCAAACAGATTCTGAAAAAACAAGGCGTTATAATCCCTGTTGTCACCACCCTTCACGGTACGGACATAACTTTGGTAGGGAAAGACCCCAGCTATGAGCCGGTGGTAACCTTTAGTATCAACGAATCGGATGGTGTAACAGCCGTTTCTGAGGACTTGAAAAAGAGCACATTACTTCATTTTGACGTTAATACACATATTGAGGTCATTCCAAATTTTATAGACCTAAACCGATTCAAGCGGCAAAAAAAGGAACACTTCAAAAAAGCCATCTGTCCTAATGATGAAAAACTGATGGTACACACCTCTAACTTCCGAAAGGTAAAACGTGTACAAGATGTTATAAAGGTATTTTATGAAGTTAGGAAATCAATTCCTTCAAAATTATTGCTCGTTGGGGATGGTCCGGAGAGAGATAAAATGGAAAGGCTTTGCCGAGAGTTGGGAACATGTGAAGATGTTCGATTTTTAGGTAAATTAGAGGCCGTTGAGGAAGTGCTTTCTGTTGCAGACCTATTTATCATGCCTTCAGAAAAGGAAAGTTTTGGTTTGGCAGCCTTAGAAGCCATGGCCTGTCAAGTCCCAATTTTGACCAGTAATGTAGGAGGCATTCCGGAGTTAAACATCGATGGAGAAACCGGATTTTTATGTGAGGTCGGAGACATTGACACCATGACCAAAAAAGCTAAATTTATTTTGGCAGATGAAAATTTAGCAAATTTTAAAAATAATGCATTGGCGCGTGCAAAAACATTCGATGTCACCGCCATACTCCCTTTATATGAAGATTTTTATCAAAAGACAATAGAAAAAACTTATTCATCATTAAAAAACTGATGGAAATCAGTAATAATTTTGCTATAAAAATGAAACTGTTTGACGTATGAGTGACGTTAAATGAATAAATTATTACAAGTAGCCTTTCTTTTCCTTAAATTAGGCATCATAATTGAAAAAGATCTTTGGATAAAACCGCAATCAAGTAATGAAAAAAATTGGAAGATTGGACCGTCCCGATAATAGCGGAACAGCTAAAATGTTCGCCAACCCAGTTTTGGAACGTTTGAGCAGGACACATATTAGTATCCCTATTGCTTTATTTTTAGGTGTAGGTGTATACTCATTCTATGTCGGAGTATCCTCAACAAACATCCCTTTTATTGAAGCGCTCGGTTTGTTTTTTGGCGGATATTTTGTCTTCACTTTGGTTGAATATCTTCTCCACAGATACCTCTACCATATGGTTCCTGACACCAAATTTAAGGACAAACTGCAATACAACGTGCATGGAGTTCATCACGATTATCCCAAAGACAAAGACAGGTTGGCCATGCCTCCTTTTATATCGGGTTTATATGCGGTGATTTTATACTTTCTGTTTAATTTTTTAATGGGAGAACTGTCTTGGTATTTTCTCCCCGGTTTCTTGGTAGGATATGCCTCGTATTTAGGGGTTCATTATATTGTTCACGCCTTCCAGCCTCCAAAAAATTTCTTAAAAGTATTGTGGGTAAATCATGCCATTCATCATTATAAAGACCCCGACGTTGCCTTTGGTGTTAGTACGCCTATTTGGGATTATGTTTTCGGAACAGCACCAAAAAATTAAGCCAAAGAAAAAATATTTTACCATGCGGAATATCTAATTCCATATCAAACCACAAAAACCACCATATATTGGTGGTTTTTGTATGTTAAACCTGCATGATATAATCGGATTGTTAATGTCTTTCCTGAACTTTCTCAGGGAAGGTTGAAACCAAAAAAAATCAAGCTGTTTGATGAGTGTTAAAACAATGGGCAACTACTTGGGCCTTTAATCGTTGCAGTGAAGAAGCCATGAATAGCTTTCATATAAAGTTAAGGTTGTTTTTTTTCATATTGAAAATCAAAGGTCTTAAAAACTTCCGGTTTTATAGACCATAAAAAAAATCAAATGACTGTTAGTATCATAGGAATGGGTTGGCTTGGGATTCCCTTGGCTGAGGTCTTGAGAGAAAAGGGCATTGCCGTAAAGGGAACAACCACTAATCCTGAAAAAGAGCAATCCTTGAGGAAGCAAGGTTTTGAATGCGAGCAACTGCTACTAAACCCTGAATTGGAAGGCCCAGTTCCTAAAAAAATTTTTAATACAGACATTCTATTTATAAACATCCCTCCTTCTACCCGGAGTAAACCCAGCTCTTTTCATCCAAGACAAATTGAGCTAATCAAGGGATTGGCGCAAGCACATGGAATAAAAAAGGTTATATACGTCAGTTCTACTTCTGTTTACCCCAACAAAAATCAAGTAGCAACAGAAGCAGACCCCCTCAACCATGCGAACACAGGGAATCCTGCTCTATTGAATGCAGAAAACCTATTGTGGAAAAACAAAACCTATGACTTGACAGTTATTCGTTTTGGAGGTCTATTGGGTGACAACAGAATCCCGGGAAAATATTTTAGTGGCAAAGAAAATGTTCCGGGCCATCCTCCTGTCAACTACATTCACAGAAAAGATGCCGTTAACGCTGTGCTCTGGATAATAGAAAAGAATTTATGGAATGAAACATATAATATTGTATGTCCTAAACATCCGGAAAAAAAGGCCGTTTTAGAAAAAAATGCTATAGACATTGGCTTTGCCCCACCTGTCAATTACGAAAAACCGAAAAAGCAAGAATGGAAGGAAATTGCAGCTGATAAATGGTGCCTAACAAAATTTCAATTTGTCTATGACAACCCGCTTGATTTCACCTATACTGCTAATGAATAGATAAATTAAGCTTTTAGTAAGCACTCAATAGGCTTTCAAAAGCGAAATATGACTGGTAAAATTAATTTTAAAGATAAAAAAAATAAAAAATTTGTTTGAATTTGCCCAATATCCTGAAAATAAAGGCCAATTAACCCGAAGCAACTTTCATAAATCCTAATGGATAAAAATTATATTTTATCAAGCGAAATAATTCCGTTCATTCTATGGTCTCAATTTATAATAAGTACTGATAATCAGTCTTATTCGCTTATCCGCATATGCGGTTTTTATTAAATAACTTAATCACCTAATTTTGGCCCCCAATAGAAAAATAACCCCATGGATAAATACTCTTATATTTCCAATGCCCATGTAGCTTATATAGATGAGTTGTATGAGGACTATAAAAAAGACCCGGAAGCTATAGATAGCAGCTGGAAAGCTTTTTTTGATGGATTCGATTTTGCCATTAATAAATTTGGCGAAGAAGAAAACGGAGGAGCCTCAGCAGTGGCACAAACTCCGGCGAACGGTAATTTGGCAACCAAAGGCACCATCATGGACATGGAGCAATTGCCAAAAGAGATTAAAGTAAGGGCATTGATTCATGCTTACAGATCAAGAGGCCACCTCAGGTCCAAGACCAATCCTGTAAGAGAGAGAAGGGATCGCAAAGCCTTATTGGACCTTGAAGATTTTGGTTTAGAGAAAGCAGATTTAGACACCGTTTTTCAGGCAGGTAGTGAGATCGGTATAGGAGATGCTAAGCTCTCAAAAATAATTGACTCTCTGAAAATCATTTACGAGGGGTCTATGGGTTTTGAATACATGTACATCCGAGACCCGGAGATGTTGGATTGGTTCAGACTAATTATAGAAAAGGAATCTTTAGAATTTAACCCTCCACTAGAGGAGAAAAAAAGAATCCTTTTTAAATTAAATGAAGCAGTAGTATTTGAAAACTTTTTGCATACCAAATACTTGGGACAAAAAAGGTTTTCATTGGAAGGTGGAGAAAGTACTATTCCATTTTTAGATGCCTTGATTAATAAAGCCTCAGATTTAGGGGTAGAAGAAATGATGATCGGCATGGCCCATAGGGGAAGGTTAAATGTCTTGGCTAATGTCATGGGCAAAACCTACGAACAGATATTCTCCGAATTTGAAGGTACTGCAAAACCTGACCTCACCATGGGAGATGGGGATGTAAAATACCATATGGGCTTCTCTTCAGAAGTACCTACCACGAATGGGAAGCTAATGATCTTGAAACTAGCTCCTAACCCTTCCCATTTAGAGGCTGTAAATCCTGTAGTTGAAGGATTTGTAAGGGCTAAAATAGATGATCATTACAATGGTGATGAGGACAAAGCCATTCCTGTACTTATTCATGGAGATGCCGCAGTTGCCGGACAGGGAATAGTATATGAAGTGACACAGATGGCCAATCTCAAAGGATACAATACGGGAGGAACCATCCATTTTGTAATCAATAATCAAGTTGGTTTTACCACAGATTTTGATGATGCCAGAAGCTCTATTTATAGTACGGATGTAGCAAAAATTATAGATGCTCCTGTCATTCACGTGAATGGGGATGATCCTGAAGCCGTGGTTTTTGCCGCTAAAATTGCTGTTGAATTCCGTCAAAAATTTAACAGCGATATATTTATAGACATGGTCTGTTACAGACGACATGGCCACAATGAGTCTGACGAACCTAAGTTTACCCAACCTGAACTTTACAATTTGATCTCAAAGCATCCAAACCCTAGAGAGATCTACAACAAAGCTTTGTTAGAAAGAGGGCAAGTAGATGCGCAACTTGCCAAGCAAATGGACAAGGAGTTCCGTCAGCTTTTGCAAGACAGACTAGCCATGGTTAAAGTAAAACCATTGCCTTACACCATCTCTCCATTCGAAAAAGCATGGAAGGCTTTGGATTGGTCAAAACCCGAAGATTTTGAAAAATCACCAAATACATCCATAAGTGAAGAAGCCATTGAAAAAGTGGCTGAGGCGCTAACAGTACTACCTAAAGGTTTCAAGCCAATCAAACAAATAGAAGCACAACTCAGACAAAGGAAAGAGATGTTCTTCCAGAACAAATCGCTTAACTGGGCAGCTGCTGAACTATTGGCTTATGGTTCTTTATTGCTTGATGGCAAAACAGTAAGAATGACCGGACAGGATTGTGAGAGAGGTACTTTCTCACACCGGCATGCGGTTGTGCATGATGCGAGCACAAACAAACCTTATAACTCCTTAAAAGAGTTAAAAGACAGCAAAGGTCAATTTTATATTTACAATTCCCTTTTATCAGAATATGCAGTGCTAGGCTTTGAATATGGTTACTCCATGGCCAACCCTAATGCGCTAAATATTTGGGAAGCCCAGTTTGGTGATTTTGCCAATGGAGCCCAAACCATGATTGACCAATTCATTACCTCCGGGGAATCGAAATGGCAAAAAATGAATGGTTTGGTAATGCTTTTACCTCATGGATATGAAGGCCAAGGTCCGGAGCACTCCAATGCAAGACCAGAGAGGTTCTTACAATTGGCAGCTGAATACAATGTAATTGTGGCAAATATCACTGAGCCATCCAATTTCTTCCATCTATTGCGTAGGCAACTGGCATGGAATTTTAGGAAGCCTTGTATCGTCATGTCTCCCAAATCATTGCTACGCCACCCTAAAGTATTCTCACCATTAGAGGAATTCACAAATGGTAATTTTAGAGAAGTGCTATTGGATGAAACCGTGAGCCCGAAAAAAGCCAACAGAGTAGTGCTTTGTTCAGGGAAGCTCTACTATGAGTTGATTGAGATGAGGGAGAAAGAGAAAGTGGAAGACGTGGCCATCATCCGTGTTGAGCAACTTCACCCACTTCCTAAAAACCAAATCCTTAAAGCCATACAAACCTACAAGAAAGGTGTAGAGACAGTATGGGTACAAGAAGAGCCTGAGAACATGGGTTACTGGGCTTTCATTGTCAGGAATCTTTACAAAGATTTGGTAATGGATGTAATTGCAAGAAAACCTAGTGCTTCACCGGCAACAGGTTACCATAAAGTACATCTGGAAGAACAAAAGCAAATTTTGGAAAAAGCTTTAAAAATAAATTCTTAATTTCCCATTTCTTTTATCATTTACACATAAAATATTGAAATTCTGACCTGGAAGCATTTAAACAACCGGGAAAAAATCAAATAACCGATGAGTATAGTAATCAAAGTCCCAGCAGTAGGAGAGTCCATCACCGAAGTAACCATTGGCCAATGGTTTAAAAATGATGGTGAATTTGTTGAAATGGATGAAGTCATTTGCGAACTGGAATCCGACAAGGCTACTTTTGAACTTACAGCAGAATCTTCAGGAGTACTTCACCCCAAGGCAGAAGAAGGCGATACCCTAGAAATAGGCGCTGTAATTTGTGAAATTGATCCGGAAGGAAAAGAGGATGACAGTCCTCAACCTGCAGTAGCTAAAGAAACTGAAAAGGCTCCTGAAGCTGAAACAGGAAGTACTTCTGAAGCCAAAAGCACCGGAGAAACAAAAGAAATGCATGTTCCTGCTGTTGGAGAATCCATCACTGAAGTGACTTTGGCTTCTTGGATAAAAGAAGATGGAGACTATGTAGAATTGGATGAAATAATTGCTGAAGTTGATTCCGACAAAGCTACCTTTGAGTTACCTGCTGAAGCAGCCGGAATCCTCAGACATGTGGCCGGTGAAGGTGATACCCTCGAAATCGGTGGCTTAATTTGCAAAATAGAAGTAATGGAAGGCGGGGCTCCTGAAGCTGTTGAAACAACTGGAAATGCTGCTTCAGCCGAAGGAAGCAAATCAGCTACTTCTTCCAACGAAACTTACGCCACAGGCCATGCCTCTCCAGCAGCTAGTAAGATATTGTCCGAAAAAGGCATTGATCCTGCTACAGTAAAAGGTACAGGAAAAGACGGCAGAATCACTAAAGAGGATGCAGAGAAAGCAGAAAAAACCAAACCTGCGCCTACTGCACCTGCTAAACCTGCTGCTAAATCTAGCACTGCAGACGTAAAAGACAGCCCTGCGAAGGGAGATCGTTCTGAACGTCGAGAGAAAATGACATCGCTTAGGAGAACCATTTCTCGCAGATTGGTGGCTGTAAAAAATGAAACGGCCATGTTGACTACCTTCAACGAAGTCAATATGAAGCCCATCATGGACCTTAGAAAACAATACAAAGACAAGTTTAAGGAGCGTTATGAAGTCAATCTTGGATTCATGTCCTTTTTTACGAAGGCTGCTTGTATAGCCTTACAAGAATGGCCGGCAGTAAATGCTCAGATCGACGGAAATGAAATCATTTTCCATGATTATTGTGACATTTCCATTGCAGTTTCTTCCCCTAAAGGATTGGTTGTTCCTGTTATAAGGAATGCAGAGAACCTTTCCTTCTCAGGCATTGAGAAAGAGGTGGTACGCCTAGCAGTAAAAGCCCGTGATGGCAAGTTAACCATTGATGAAATGACAGGAGGTACCTTTACCCTTACCAATGGTGGGATCTTTGGTTCCATGATGTCTACCCCTATAATCAATGCTCCACAGGCTGCCATTCTTGGCATGCACAATATTGTACAAAGGCCAATGGCTGTAAACGGTGAAGTTAAAATTCTTCCCATGATGTATTTGGCATTGTCTTATGATCACAGGATCATTGATGGAAGAGAATCTGTAAGCTTCCTCGTTCGCATGAAAGAACTTCTTGAAGATCCAGCAAGATTAATGCTGGGAATTTAAACTTATTTGAAATAATTCCTTCCTACAACTTGAAACAGGAAAGGTTCTAAAATATGACAAACAATGTATGACCTAATTGTAATCGGATCTGGACCAGGAGGCTACGTTGCAGCTATTAGAGCAGCTCAACTGGGAATGAAAACCGCTATTATTGAAAAATATGCTACGCTTGGTGGCACTTGCCTAAATGTTGGATGTATACCTTCCAAGGCACTCTTGGATTCATCTGAACATTTTCACAATGCTGCCCATACTTTTGAAAACCACGGGATAAACCTGAGTTCCTTGAAAGTCAATTTCAAGCAAATGGTTAGCAGAAAGCGTGACGTTGTAAAGCAAAACGTGGAAGGCATCCAATACCTGATGAAAAAAAATAAAATTGATGTTCATCAGGGAATCGGTTCTTTTAAAGACAAAAACACTATAATCGTCACAAAAGAGGATGGGAAAACGGAGGAATTAACCGCCAAAAAGACCATCATTGCCACTGGTTCTAAACCGGCAAACTTACCGTTTATCAAGCTTGACAAAGAAAGAATCATCACTTCTACCGAGGCTCTGGAATTGAAAGAAGTTCCCAAACACCTGGTAATTATCGGTGGTGGGGTCATAGGTCTTGAGTTGGGTTCTGTTTATGCAAGATTGGGAGCGAAAGTTTCTGTAGTGGAGTACATGAATGGAATTATTCCAACCATGGATAAGACCATGGGCAAAGAGCTTCAGAAGTCCCTCAAAAAACTAGGTTTTGAATTCTATTTGAAACACAAGGTAACTGCAGTAGAAAGAAAAGGGAAAGAAGTTACCGTTTCTGCTGAAAACAGCAAAAATGAAACCATCAGCATTAAAGGGGATTATGTATTGGTTTCCATTGGTAGAAAGCCATATACTGACGGATTAAATGCGGCCGCAGCCGGTGTAAAAATCAACGACAAAGGCCAGGTAGAAGTGGATGAAAACCTTAAAACCTCTGCGGACAATATCTACGCCATCGGAGATGTTGTGAAGGGGGCCATGTTGGCACATAAAGCTGAAGAAGAAGGCGTATTTGTGGCTGAAAAATTGGCCGGACAAAAACCACATGTCAACTATTTATTAATCCCCGGAGTTGTTTACACTTGGCCTGAAGTAGCAAGCGTAGGCTATACAGAGGAGCAACTCAAGGAAAAAGGCATTAAAGTTAAAACCGGGAAATTCCCATTTATGGCCTCAGGAAGGGCAAGAGCCAGCGGGGATGTGGATGGTCTGGTAAAGGTTTTAGCTGATGCTGAAACAGATGAAATTCTTGGTGTTCATATGATTGGGCCTCGTGCAGCAGACATGATCGCTGAAGCGGTGGTGGCCATGGAATACAGGGCTTCTGCTGAAGATATCGCAAGAATGTCACATGCGCACCCAACCTATACAGAAGCTTTTAAAGAAGCCTGTTTGGGAGCCACAGACAATAGAGCTTTGCATTTATAATTGTAAGCCTCCATTTATTTTAAGGCCCTTTGATTAATTTCAAGGGGCTTTTTTATTGAAGATTGGTGCTAAGTCAGTCTAATGGAACGATAAGGACAGGTATTTTTGATTTTTTGATAATCTCAGCAGACACACTCCCCACAAAGGCCTTATAAAAAAATCCATGTTCATGATGACCTGCCATGATCAAATCAACGTTCAGCTTTTTCGATTCTTTTATTATCATTTCAATGGTAGCTCCCTGAACCAATAAGCCTTCCGAATCAACACCTCTTTTCTTGAGTGCCTCACTGTACGCTTGAACCTGTCGATGCTCCTTCCTTAGCTCCGAGGCCCTGCTGTCTCTTATGTATTCCGGACCTACATCATACCCAACAAAATCCGGATCAGGGGCAGCTATATGCATTAACCATAACTTGGAACCAAAAGCATTTGCCATTTGAAATGCCTTTTCAATTAATAACGCTTCCCCTTTATCAAAGTCTACCGTGACTAAAATATTTTTCATTTTAAATAAATTTAAAGCTTTAATAAAACCATTTAGGCCAGCACACAAGCTATATGGGTATTGCAAGGATTATTGTCTCAATATTTTGAGAGGTGCTTCAAGCATGACCCAAGCTCATGCATTAAAATAATAAGCAATATTCATGGAAAACACAAATAAATCAGTCACATACAAAGCTAAAGTTACCACTACAACCATAAAATAGAAATCACTTTCGAGCAACCATAAAAAGGTCATAAAGGCACCTCAAAAGATGAATCGAAAAAATTTCCTAGATTATTCACAGAAAAAAATTGAGCTACAAATAACCGAAAATACCTCGGCTAGTTATAGCTCAATTTATAACTGATTCTTTTAAATAAATTAAAGAGAAGTCACCCTAAGTAAAATCATTCCCTATTAATGCCATAAAGACCTCGTATAGAAAGTATTAGTTGAAAGTGGTTTAGGGAACCAATACCAATTGACTCAAATGACCATCTATTATCGCAACTTCTTCCTTCGTCAAACTAGCCTCAGTAGATTTTGCGTTTTGAATGGCTTGTTCCGCATTTCTTGCACCAACCAAGGTTACTGAAACCCCTGGCTGTTCTAGTGTCCATAAAATGACTAGCTGTGCCAAGGTGATATTTTTTTCATCGGCAATAGGCTTGATTTTATCTAAAAATTCATTGGTACGCTTAAGGTTTTCATCTTTGTAGAAAGCCCTGGTTGCACGCTGATCTCCTTCACCAAACTTATACCCCGGTTTCATTTTTCCTGTAAGCAGGCCTCTTTCCAAAGGGCTATAAGCCAAAATGCCTTTCCCATGCGCTAGGCTATATGGTACAATTTCTTTTTCAATGTCACGCAGTACCATACTATAAGGGACTTGATTGGATGCCAAGTCAATGTATTTCTCTGCCTCAGTCATTTGTTCGGCATTGTAATTACAAACCCCTGCATATCGAACTTTCCCTTGTTTGATCAGCTCAGCAACAGCTTCCATTGTTTCCTCTATCGGCGTGGTTACATCAGGCCAATGCAACTGGTAAAGATCAATATAGTCTGTACCCAATCTTTTCAAGCTATCCTCACACTCCTGGATTATGCTTTCCTTGCCCGCATATTTGTAAATGCCTATGTCTTTTCCACTGCCATCTTTGCTATTGAAGACCAATGTACCTTTTGCCAAGTCCCATCGCATGCCAAACTTGGTGAGAATCTGCATCTTGTCTCTGGGTAAATCCTTAATGGCATGCCCCACAATATCTTCACTCAAGCCCTGCCCATAGATTGGCGCAGTATCAATGGAGGTTACACCTAAATCATAAGAAGCTTGTATCGCCTCAACGGCAGTATTTTGTTCTGTGCCTCCCCATAACCAACCGCCTATGGCAAAAGAACCAAATGTGACAGCTGAAAGATTAAGATCAGTGTTGCCTAATTTTCTGTATTTCATAAAGATTTTAAAATATAATAGTTGTTAATAGTTACTCCATTTCAACCCCCTTTGTGGTTGATTGAAATGTGCGCATGGTAAACATGGATTATTTGGGAGGCTTTGTGGGCTAAACTATTGCAAAAAATCATTAACCATAATTTAAACACCTTTAGAACTGTAAACATTCCTTAGCATGCATTAAATTCTGTTTTTTTATGAAAAAGTAATCTTAACGAGTTAATAGTGAAGAGGGTATTAAATGGCTTAAGACGATAAATAGATAGTCATTAAAAAAGATTTAGGAATGCCCTTCTCCGCTACTTGCTATCAAGACCTCTAGTGCTTCGCTATTTTTATCCAACCAAATGCGAAGTAAGGGTCCTTGACAAATACCACCATTGCAGGGAAAATCTACTTTTATTTTATCACCTTTCGCGAGCTATAATTTTAACAATTCGATTGTATAAGATCTCTGATAAACTCCAATGATAGCCCTCAAAATCAGTGGTATTTACAAATTGCACCACCACGGCATCTATATCGGGATGATATTTGGCTATACTTTGGTAGCCGGGAATAAGCCCTGTATGCTCATACTTATAAATTGAAGAATAGATCTCCTGACCCCCGGGTTCAAAAAGGGATCCATCATTCAAGGCTCGTAAAAACACGGCCACATCCTCAGCGGTAGCCACCATGGAACCGTAATTCACTTCTTTTATATCTTCCGGTACACCTTTGTAATAGCCACTCATTAATTTTTCTATATTCACATCCTGAATCGAGGCAAAGGTATTTTTAATACCCAAAGGGTTAAGAATCTCTTCACGAATGCACAGAAAATTACTGATTCCGAGAACCCGTTCCTTAATTTGGGAGAGGAGTAAATAATTGGTATTGGAGTATTCATAATCTTCACCCGGCTCAAAATTAGCAGCTTGGTCAAGGATCAAATCCAAAGTCTCCTGACCATTTGTTGGCGGATCCATCCAAAAATTTGGACTGTTGGTATAGTTGGGTATGCCACTCCTGTGCTGTACCAGCATGCGTAAGGTGATTTTTTCCGCGTTTTCAATTCTTCCTACTAGCTCGGGTAAATAATTACCCAACGATTCATCCAGTGAGAGGCGATTGTCATTTACCAGCTTAGCAATGGTGACTGCTTCATACAATTTGCCGATGCTAGCAATTTTGAACAATGCCTTTGGATCAGCAGGAATTTTTTTGTCTCTGTCATGCCAACCTGCGGCATAAAATCCCGGTGCTTGACCCGCTTTATCGACATAAACAATGATCCCTTCAAAATCATGGGAAAGCGCATTGTTTAACTCTTCCTGAATAGTATTCCGGACAGGCGCTAACCAAGCAAAAACCAAAACCCAAGGAACAAACCATAAGGAAATTACGGTGCCTAGAGCTAATCCAATTCTGACGATTAATTGAGTTCTTTTATTTTTCATGACATTATGTTAAAGACAAGTTTAGATTGGTTTGATTAAAGCTCATCGCCAATTAATGGTAATGGCTGTAAATGCTATTATTCGACCAATAAATATTCTAAATACTTGAGACCTGAAGCAATCAGGTTGTTCCGTTCCATGGCGCTGTTTTTAAAGTTTATTAAGACTTCTTGGGGTAGGTATCTTCCTTGGATAAAAACACTGCTTGGCTTCCTTAATTCATTCAGATTTTCCAGAGGGTTATTTTCTACCAATACCAAATTAGCTATCTTCCCCACTTCGACTGCCCCCACTTTACCTAAAAAATCATGGGTTTTTGATGCATTGATTGTGGCGGTTTTTAGGACTTCAAAATTTGACAATCCGGCTTGTTTGTAAAAATTAAGTTCCTCATGAATAGAAAAACCGGCAGGCGTAATGCCTATTCCCGCATCCGTCCCAGCCACAATATTTACCCCGGCCTTATGAAGTTTATTAATCGCCAATAAGTGAAAATCATGCTGTGCCTTAATTCTGTTTACTACCGTAGCATCGGTCGATTTGGTCTGGCTCCACCGATCAAATTGCGCTTTACTATCTACCTTTCGTATCAGTGGGTTCATAAAAATCAGCTGCTTGGAATTTAAAATCGAATGGTCCATCAACATGCGATAAATATTATAATAAACCACCAAAGTAGGACAAAATGAGACATCAGGATGGTCTTCAAACATAGCAACTACCTCATTGAGTTTATTGGTATCCAGCTGATAATGCAATGGCTGTTGTACAATATCTTCAGCATGCTCCACCGTAACAGCCTCAGTCTCCATATGATATTCATAGGGCAATTCCGAACTGGGATGGGCTACTATGTCGAGCTCCTGTACCCTACTCTCTTTGACTATGGCATCAAAAATATCTTTTGTCAATCCATTGTAGGTTTTAATAAAATCATACCCTCTCAACTTGTACTCCTTAACCTTATCAGCTGCCTGTTGGGGGCTTTTCATTTGGAGGTTGTCGTCTCCAATAAAAACAGGTCCTGTCAATTTAGGGCTGGAGGTAAAAAATAAAGGGGCTATTATCTTTTCTTCATGAATGGCTTCTTTCATCCTTAGATGCATGGGCTGGCCCCATAAGTTTCTGACTGCCGTAACCCCATTGGCCAAGTACAAGCCCAATTCATATTCATCCCAAACATGAACATGCATATCAATTAATCCCGGTAATATATATGCTCCTTTGCCTTCAATAATGGTCCAATCTCCTGCAGGAATATTTTGTGAAATCTCTGCAATAACCCCTTCCTTAATTAAAATCATTTGATTCCTAAGCAGTGTATCTTCCGACATAGGGATTATATTCACATTCTTTATTAAATAGCTGTTTTGCGGAAAGGATTCATTTTGTTCAATGCTAAAAAAAGCAAGATTGTGCCTTTCCTGCAATAAGGAGAAAATCAAAATGGAAAGCAGAAGCATTACCGCTACCCCTAGTACTTGGAGAAACCACTTAATAAAATTCATATCAATAGCTCTTTTCTATTCAGCGCATAAGCTTTTCTTCCTTTTGTAAGCAGCCAAAATCCTAAGCCAATCTCAGCCATTGCCATAGGTAAACTCAATATTAACTCAGCCATTACTATCCCCTCAGCTAGGGATGGGAATGTTACTTTCACCAGGTTGAGCAATACATAACATAATCCGGCAAAGACAATAAGGTAACCAAATTTATTGAAATTATTTACAACTTTAGACACTACAAAACCTAAACCAATGAGGTGAAATCCAAATATGATTAATGATTTTGACCATATTAATTCAAAGGACTTTATTTTCATTAGTACTAACCCATACCTTTCTGTAGGACTGCCTAATAGCGGGACAATAGGTACCAATTGAAATATGGCGTATGCCAATCCCATTGAGTAAACAATTCTCAACATCGCGGTTAAGAGAGAAAGACCCGGGTTTAATTCCTTGAAAAAATGATGTAGGGACCAAGCCACCAAAACATCCAGTAAAAGAATAGCAGCCCAACCAATAATTCCTGTTACAAAAATATTATAGGAAGATTTTAGATTGTTGAAAGTTTCAATTGGATCTCCTTTCACAATTAACTTTTCAAAAACATAACCATAACTAAACATGGCAATTATAGCCATGGTCAAAATCGATGCTCCTGCAATCACCCCATAAGTCCTTTTACTAAAATACATAACAATCTCTTTTTAATGAGTGAATAACTGAAGGTTTTTCTTAAATTATTAACCTCAGTTTTAATTTACTCTTACAATATTAAGATCAAGTCATGGTTTAAAAGTCCTGAAAAACTTAGGATATATTCGGATTTATAATTTGGAACCTCTTGCTGTCTCATGGCGGTAATCACGCAACCACTTGATTATTCTTAAAACCAAAAAAAGGTTCAGGTAAAAACCCAAACCTTTAAATAAAATCCTAAGAAATAAAAACTGCGCTACACTTATAACTTGGCTTATTCCCCCGAAAGTTGCACGCTAATTTTTGTATCCATACCTTCTATAGTCCAGGTCGGAATCCGAAGCTCAAGTCGTTTTAGATTGTCTTTTTTGAGATCCAAGTAAAATGGAGGAGGGCTCAGTGAAATTACGGATAGACTGAACTCCGGATGGGAAAGATTTTCAATTTTTAAGCGCTTGCCATCTTGAGTCAATATGGCCCCACCTTCTACAATTTCCACATCGGCCTGCGTAATAAGCTGCCATGTTATCCTATCAGTATCTTCTGATAATACAATATCATCTTCAATCAAAAGAGACCTGGGGCCACTTTTTTTAAACCTTCGCGTCGCACTTTTCAGTTGACCTTCAAAAACCGGAGACATATCAAGGATAGCTTCCGGAAAAGCTCCGTCTTTGAATTCGACAATACTTGCTTTGCCGTCTACTCTATGAAGTTGGTCATTTACTGAAAGGGTGCTGTGTCCGAAATTATTTTTATTGATGAGTTTCCATCGCTCACAATCCTGACACCTCTCCCAAAGGTTAAAACCTGTTCTTTCTATAACTCCATAATGTTTGTTTTTACCCAAGTCCACGCTCCAACGTACCCCATCCAATTCAAAAACAAATGAACCGGCATCCATATTTCCGTGGCTAATATTGCCACGCCCTCCTTTACCTCCAAAATAAAATTTATTGGGATCATCTTCCCCTCCGGTAAAAAACACCACAGGATTTGGTCCATTTCCTGCCCATGCAGCAGGCACGGTTGTCTCACTTTTCTCTTCGTACTGGGCTATCCATACCAAGGCCGGCGCTAACAAGCGGGAGAATTTTTTCTCTTTATCATAGGGCTTCAAAAATTTTTCCTTTTCAAAAAAGGTTTTATTCCCTGTTTTAGAAGCAAACCATGCCAGGGTGGCATCTCCATTACTTCCACTACTTTCTCCACAGTCGCCATAATTATAAAACAAACCCATGGGACTATCCGACAGCACCCTAAATAGGGCACTCTCTTTAAATCCGGGATATTCCAATATTCCAAAATCACTTCCAAAGGCACTCTCAAACATGGCTGCGGTGACTACGGTAAAAGAGGTACCATACCGCCAATAGGTCGCTCCTTCAGGATACACCCCATCCGGACCATATTGGTTCAAAGCATTCTGCATGCCATCAATGGCTCTGTAAATGGTCTTGGAGGCCAACTCAGGTTCCTCCTCCGCCACTACTATCGCAGCTGCAACCATTCCACCATTGCACACCTGATTCCAATTGTTATTTCCATAGGCCCATTTAGGCGCTTTGCCATTTTCCGGCCAGCTAGGTTTGATACCTTTTTCAATCAAGGCATTTTTTGCCAATTTCACTGTAGAAGCCGGCAAATACTCCCCTACCCAATCAACAGCTAAGGCAATGCCAAGGGACATCTCTCCTACATCAAGAAAATGTTTGGGGTTCCAGGTAGGGAAATTGCAAGCTGCGATAAGCTCTTCATTGATCCTGTTTAAGACCTTAACCTCTTTCTCTATCCGATAAACCATTGCCAGCATGCCTATTCTATGTAAAAGGTCTCTGGAAATATCAAGCTGGTTGTTCTGTGACCGCTCCTCTAGAGGAATATCCAGATTAATTATCGGTTTCTCAAAAACAGCTGCTGCACCATTTTTCAAACTCTTATAGACATTCTGTACTACAGGGTCGGATTTAAGTTTTTGCTTTAGATTCTCCTCTATCTCCTTGTTTAGCACTAATCTTGGCGAGGCCTTTCTTAAATTATTTCTGAGATAAGTCTTGGAGATAGGGTTATCCAATTTTGAAGGTAACTGCTGGGCATTTAAGCTTAAGCCAACAAGCATTAGAAGCAAAGCCGATGCTATGCAGCAATGTTTTTTGTAATCATACATTTTCATAAAAGGTGGTTTTTGGGTTTATTGTTAGCGCTTTATTGGGCAAAGTAATCGTTGAAAAACAGTAGCTGGTATTTGATGGAGTTGGCCCAATAATTCCAACTGTGCCCTCCCGGGCGTTCGGTATAGTCATGGGGAATATTCCTTTCCAACAATTTGTTATGCAACCGCTTATTGGCATCGAAAAAGAAATCATCTACTCCACAGTCGAAAATAAGCTTTAGCTCTCCTCCCTTTAGAAGGTGGACCAGATTGATCACTGTATTATTCTCCCAGTTTTCCTTATGAGCTGCATAATCTCCCAATCGCTTGCTTAAATCCCAGTTTTTTGGAAAGGGACGTATGTCCACACCTCCACTCATACTTCCGGCTGCTCCCCAAGTATCTTGGTGTCTAAAAGCAAGGTAAAAGGCACCATGACCACCCATGCTGAGGCCGGTAATGGCCCTACCTGATTTTTCTGCAATGGTATTGTAGGTTTTGTCTATGCTAGTTATTAATTCCTCAGAAAGGTAGGTTTCATACCTCATGTTTTTATCAATGGGACTGTCAAAATACCAACTGGTAACATCACCATCAGGACAGACAATGATGACATTGTATTGGTCCGCATATTCTTGTATGGCAGGTACTTTGGACAGCCAGTTCGTATGATCTCCTCCTGCCCCATGAAGCAAATACAAGACAGGAAAACTTTCCTTTTGACTAGAATAATTGTCCGGAACAATGACAATGTTAGCAATTGATTTATTCATGGATGCACTGTTTACCATCACAGTATCTATCTGTGAGGCCTTAACGATTATACTTTGGCAGCAGAATAAAAGTAGGATTAATTTTAATTTCATGGTTTTCATTTAAAAGCTATCAATAGGGTAAGTCCTTTTGGTTTACCATCTAAAACTACTTTTAAAAGTAACAATAAAAAAACAAAGGATCTGTCGCTCAAAATAAATCTAGGCCATTCAACCTAAGGGTAGCTAAAAACTTGAAACAAGGTTTTCAAAAATTGAAGAGCAATGCTTAACAAAGATCAGATCGGCTATTCATAGCTTAGCTTTGATCAAGTTTTGGACCTTTTATTTGAGCACCATACAGCAAGCGTTGCCCACAAGACTCAATTGACCCAACAACCTGAATTCGCCCCATAATCTTGAGAAAATCGTCATTCCGAGACCTAACATTTTCGAAATGCAAAAATTGAAATGACGATGTGTGTTTTCAAATTACTGAACATCAATTTCTTAAATAAACATGTCATCGGTAGACTTTACCGAGGCTTTTCGTAGAGGAATTTGAAGGAATCTCAATAAATATTGAACTGCCGCACCCTTCCCCAACAGAGCCCCACAAATAGGTTTTGACGGGATAGTAATTTTTAACGGAATTGTTAATGTTGGGGCACGGTGGCCATGCCAAAACTACGAGGCGGCGTTGGACCTTGTTTTAGAAGATTTCATTTCGCTAGATTTTTCTTTGGTTCGTTTCTTTTCATCAATGCCTGCCCTGATTTATAACTCACTCAGGGCCTGCCCTGATTTATAACTCGCTCAGGGCCTGTCCTTATGCGTAGCAAGTCAGGGGAAAAGAAATGAACGGAAAACCTCCGCTTTCAGGGATGAAATCACTTTAGTAAGCAAACTCACCAGACAACGTTGAACCAATAACAGTTCTATTAATTCTTTTACTTTCCTATTAGTAAAGATTTAAAATTTGCCTGGGATAATTTTTTATATTGCAAACCAGTTTTTTACTAAACCAAGTTATATAAAATAACCATTTTTACTTTTTTGCTGCAGGTCAAAAAAGTAAGCAAAAAACCCCGCCGCTGAGTATCTTTTCGGCTAAAATTTAAGGCCTCCCGCACACAGGCAAACTCCTTAGTTTTTGGTTTTAATATTGGCCTTGTTTATTAAATGTCTACTAAACCAAAAACTTCGTCAAACAGTGCCTGTGTCCTTACCAACCCCTACTTAAATTTCTAAACGCCGAAAATCTACAAGGCGGAAATTAATTTATCATATCACCTGAACCTTATTCAGTTTTATAAACACGTCATTGGTAAGGAGGAATTTGCGTAGAGGAAGCTGCGGGAATCCCCTGCAAGATGAGACTGCCGCACCCTTCCCCAACAGAGACCCACAAATAGGCAGTGACGGGATAGTAATTTTTAACGGAATTGTTAATGTTAGGGCACGGTGGCCATGCCAAAACTACGAGGCGGCGTTGGGCCTTGTGGGGGGAAGATTAGTTTTGGCTAGATTTTTCTTTGGTTCGTTTCTTTTCATCAATGCCTGCCCTGATTTATAACTCACTCAGGGCCTGCCCTGATTTATAACTCGCTCAGGGCCTGTCCTTATGCGTAGCAAGTCAGGGGAAAAGAAATGAACGTTTAATTGTCAGTTAAATGCAGCCTAATTAAGCAAAGTTAACCATATGCTTTTCCATTTGTGCCCCATTTAGTATTGTTGGTTGATTCATGATTTTACAATTCCGTTTTTCGATACAATATCATTTACCTTGACTATTGCTACTTTTTTGCTGCAGGTCTGCCCTGAGTTTATTCAGTGGTCAAAAAAGTAAGCAAAAAACCCCGCCGCTGAGTATCTTTTCGGCTAAAATTTAAGGCCTCCCGCACACAGGCAAACTCCTTAGTTTTTGGTTTTAATATTGGACTTGTTTATTAAATGTCTACTAAACCAAAAACTTCGTCAAACAGTGCCTGTGCCCTTGCCAACCCCTACTTAAATTTCTAAACGCCGAAAATCTACAAGGCGGAAATTAATTTATCATATCACCTGAACCTTATTCAGTTTTATAAACACGTCATTGGTAAGGAGGAATTTGCGTAGAGGAAGCTGCGGGAATCCCCTGCAAGATGAGACTGCCGCACCCTTCCCCAACAGAGACCCACAAATAGGCAGTGACGGGATAGTAATTTTTAACGGAATTGTTAATGTTGGGGCACGGTGGCCATGCCAAAACTACGAGGCGGCGTTGGACCTTGTTTTAGAAGATTTCATTTCGCTAGATTTTTCTTTGGTTCGTTTCTTTTCATCAATGCCTGCCCTGATTTATAACTCACTCAGGGCCTGTCCTTATGCGTAGCAAGTCAGGGGAAAAGAAATGAACGTTTAATTGTCAGTTAAATGCAGCCTAATTAAGCAAAGTTAACCATATGCTTTTCCATTTGTGCCCCATTTGGTATTGTTGGTTGATTCATGATTTTACAATTCCGTTTTTCGATACAATATCATTTACCTTGACTATTGCTACTTTTTTGCTGCAGGTCTGCCCCGAGTTTATTCAGTGGTCAAAAAAGTAAGCAACCTGTCCTGAAGCGGAGCTAGTCAGGCCTGTCCTGATGCGTAGCAAGTCAGGAGAAAACCCGCCGCTGAGTATCTTTTCGGCTAAAATTTAAGGCTACCCTCACACAGGCAAACTTTAGCATTTCAGGTTTGAGCTATTTAGCTTGCCTTTCCGGTACTTATTACTCATTTATACGTCAAATATGCCTGTGTCCTTGCCAACCCCTACTTAAATTTCTAAACGCCGAAAATCTACAAGGCGGAAATTAATTTATCATATGACCTTAACTCAATTCAGTTTTATAAAAATCTGTCATAGGTAGGCTTAGGGAAGACTTTTAGTGGAGAAAGCTGTAAGAATCCCGAACAAGTTGAGACTGCCATCCCCTTTCCCACCTCAGAAAACCCACTAAAAGGGTTCCCAGAAACGATATAGTTGTTTATTAAGGATGATTTAAAATCGAACTCAGGTCAACACATTTTTCTATACCAAGTATGGCATAGAAAGTAAAAATAGTCGTCCAAAAAAAAGGCTGAGTTCTGAAAGCACTCCTTTACTAGGAATGGCTTCAAAACTCAGCCTTTAAATATATTTCTAATGCTATTACCTTAGTAATTCATTGCCAAATACGCTTTAAATTACTGACTTCCACAAGCTACACTTTTTCCTTTCGTATTAATACGAAAGAAGGTGATTTGGTTTAGAAGTCATCTTTTTAAGCGGTGGAGCAAAATGAGTAAGTTTGATTCCCTTAACCGCAATCTTATACTCTTCAAGGGTAGGTGTTCTACCTAGAATGGCTGAAAGGATAACTACCGGCGTTGAGCCTAGCAATGATTCGCCTTTTTTACGGTCAGAATCCTTCACTACTCTTCCTTGAAATAAACGCGTGGAAGTGGCCATCACCGTATCTCCTTTTTCAGCTTTCTCTTGGTTACCCATACAAAGGTTACATCCGGGACGCTCTAGGTACAGAATATTGTCATACTCTGTTCTAGCACTACTTTTAGGTGCAGCATCGTCAAATTCAAAACCGGAGTATTTTTGGAGAATTTCCCAGTCGCCTTCTTCTTTCAACTCATCAATGATATTGTAAGTTGGGGCAGTCACTACCAAAGGTGCTTTGAATTCAACTTTCCCATAATGATCTTCCATGTTTTTCAACATTTTGGCCACTATTTTGATGTCTCCTTTATGCACCATACAAGAACCTACAAAGCCAAGGTCAATATGTTTTTCCCCTTGGTAATAGGAAAGTTCACGGATGGTGTCATGCGTATAACGTTTAGAAACGTCCTCATTGTGAACATCCGGATCAGCGATCATTGGCTCATCAATGATGTCCAAATCAACTACAAATTCCGCATGGTATTTTGCATTCTCATCTGGAGTTAATGGAGGTTTTTTGCCTGTTCTTATCTCCTCAATTCTGTTATTGGCCTTATCAATCAAACCTTGGAGTACCTGATTGTGATTGTCCATGCCCTTGTCGATCATTATTTGGATACGACCTTTGGCAATTTCCAAGGACTCTATCAACGTTTCATCCTCTGAGATACAGATTGAAGCTTTCGCTTTCATTTCTGCAGTCCAATCTGTGAATGTAAAAGCTTGGTCAGAAGGAAGGGTACCAATATGCACCTCAATCACTCTTCCTTGGAAGACATTCTCTCCTTTAAAAGCTTTTAGCATTTGAGATTGTGTAGCATGTACTACATCCCTGAAATCCATATGGTCTTTCATTTTACCTTTAAAGGTAACTTTCACTGACTCCGGGATTGGCATTGAAGCCTCGCCTGTGGCTAGGGCTAGCGCAACAGTACCTGAATCTGCTCCAAAGGCAACGCCTTTAGACATTCTGGTGTGGGAGTCTCCTCCAATGATAATGGCCCAATCATCAACGGTAAGGTCATTTAAAACCTTATGAATCACATCTGTTAGGGGTGCATATTTATGTTTAGGATCACGGGCAGTTATCAGACCAAAATCATTCATGAATTTCATCAATTTTGGTATGTTTTGTTGAGATTTTAAATCCCAAACAGAGGCTGTGTGACAGCCCGACTGATAACCGGCATCAACAATAGGAGAAATGACTGTAGCAGCCATCATTTCCAATTCTTGAGAAGTCATCAAACCTGTGGTATCCTGAGAACCTACGATATTAACTTCAGCACGAACATAAGAACCTGCGTGAAGCACGGCTCCGGTGGTACCTACAGCATTTGCATTAAAAATTTTCTCTACAGCTGTCAGGCCTTGTCCTTTATACGATATTTCTTTTGAAGGCGCATAAACTAAGGGCAATTCTATGTCGAGGATTTTCGCTGCGATGGTTTGAAGCTTTTTACCAAATACAATGGCATAAGAGCCTCCGGCTTTCATAAACTCCATCTTCTGTGGGGTGAAAGCAGATGATATATCCATCAGTTCTTTCTCTCCATCATAGAGTTTTTTGGTTTTTGTATTGATGGTCAATACAGTCCCTGTTTCTACAGAATATACTTGTTCTAAAACGGGCTCTCCGTTTTCATCAACAATTAGATTCCCTTCAGCATCGTATTTCTTTTTCCAGTTTTTTAAATCTATACCAATACCGCCGGTTACACCCACGGTAGTAAGGAAAATTGGTGAAATACCATTTGTTCCTGCCACTACAGGCGCAATGTTGATAAAAGGTATATATGGGCTAGCTTTTTTTCCTATCCATAGTGCAACGTTGTTCACTCCGGACATCCTTGAAGAACCAACGCCCATGGTGCCTTTCTCAGCCACCAACATCACCCTTTTGTCAGGATGCTTGGCCTGAAGTTCTAGCAGCTCTTTTTGTTGTTCCTTATTGTGTTCGAACATGCATTGACCATGCAATTGTCGATCAGACCTTGAATGAGCATCTCCTCCCGGAGACAATAAATCTGTTGAGATATCTCCTACACCTGCAACGAAGGTGACGAGTTTAATTTCCTCAGGAAGTTCAGGCAATTCCGTAAAGAACTCTGCTTTTGCGTAGCTTTCTAAAATATCCTTCGCAATAGGGTTTCCCTCTTTGAATGCTTTTTCTAATCGATCTGTATCTGCTTCATATAGAAAAACCTGTGTCTTCAAGACTTTTGCAGCTTCTTCTGCTATGGAAACATCATCACCAAGCGCCAAATCCAGCAATACTTTTACTGAAGGGCCACCTTTCATGTGTGACAGTTGCTCCAAAGCAAAGGCAGGTGAAATTTCTTCTAATACAGATTCACCAAGAATAATTTCTTTTAAAAACTCAGCTTTAACAATGGCTGCAGAAGTAGTACCCGGCAAAACATTGTAAATAAAGAAATTCAAAGAATCTTTCCTGTGTTCATGATGAAGGTCTTTGATTTGTGCGATGATTTCAGTCAATAAATCTGCACTATCAATCGGTTTCGGATCAAGATTATCCTTTTTCCTATCTTCTATCTCTTCTAGGTACTTACTATATTCACTCATAAATTTTTTTATCTCTATTCACAAAGTTAAAAATTGAACGCTTTTTATCATAGCATTGCCCCTGTTATTTTTAATATGCTTAACATGCTTTTACTGTGTTAAATTCGTATTGGCTATATTTTTATCAGAAAACATTTTTTAGTTAATCATTAGAAAATTATTTTGGGTAGCAATTTACAACTGAGCGCAGGTTCGGGACATGGGTAAAGTGCCATCTTTCTTTTTCTTAAATTCATGGCCTCCACCCCATTTCTGCCTTCCAATGAAAGCAACTCCTAAACCAAGTCTTACTAATCAAATATTTAGTTAATTAGGTCCTATCGACAATTTAGCATGAAGATTCGCCTTGAGCAAACGGTCAATTTAATTATTTTTCACCCTTTGTCCCCCCTTGCTGTTTTTTCCACAGCTCAAATGCTTCTCTATTTTCTTCTTTCGTAAGAGGATATAAACCCACAATCGTGTGTCCTGCCAATACCCTCTCAGTAACAAAATCTTCATAGAGGGTCATGTTTATAGCCTCCTCGGCTATTTCATCAGCCAAGTGAGCCGGAATAACCATCACCCCATCATCATCTCCCACAATCACATCTCCCGGGAAAACCGCCACATCCCCACATCCGATTGGCACATTGATATCCATTGCTTGGTGTAGGGTTAAATTGGTTGGTGCACTTGCCCTATGATGATAGGAAGGCATGTCCAACTTGGCAATTTCTGCTGAATCCCGAAACCCTCCGTCTGTAACAATACCGGCTGCTCCCCGAACCATAAGGCGGGAAGCCAATATTGAACCGGCAGAAGCCGCTCTACTGTTTTTACGGCTATCAATTACAAGTACTGCTCCTTTAGGACAATTCTCTACCGCCACCCGTTGAGGATGCTTGGGGTCTTGAAATACAGTGATTGGGTTAAGATCCTCCCTAGCAGGGATATACCTTAAAGTAAAAGCTTCTCCAACCATGGTAGGTTTTCCTTCTGCCAAAGGTTTCACCCCTTGAATGAATTGATTTTTCAAACCTCGCTTGAACAAGGCTGTGGCAAGTGTGGCAGTGCTTACAGTTTCTAATTTTTCGCGTGTAGTGGCTAACATTATTTTAGTTTTGATAAAGTTTTAAAAATACTCTGGTTTTGGGCCGGTATCGCCTATTCCTGTGATGCTTCTACCTTGAAGTCTATGATGGTAAAAAGGCTTAGGTAGATAAAAATACACCTCATTCCTTACTCACCATGATTCTATAAAAGTACTGCAGAAAGCTAAACCTCAATAATGACTTTAAAAGTAATGATAAGTAAGTAAACTACCTGCATTCATGCAAGGTTAAAGGAATTTTGTTGGCATTTGCTATACAATCACTGTGAGCCCTCGGGCTATCATGGCATAACATTCATTTCGGGTTTGTTATTTCATCGGTTTGCAGGTTAAGCCCCAAGGATATATATAAAAACTAAGATTATAATCAGAATATTTCTGTAAATTGCTTTAATAAACCTGATCGGTTAAACCGATTATTATAGCTTATGAATAAAAAACCATATCCACCATTCACCTGAGATGACAATCAGGTTCGGATTGACAGAGACTCAAGGATTGCGTTGCTGTCTGTTTGTATTCTTGTCATGCTTTTTTTTCTTTATCAGTGCTTGCAAGCAAGATTATGAGTTAAAGCATACCGCCAATCCCTCAGCGGAATTTGACCCACAGGAGAGCACTTTCATTTGCTGGACACCCCAATTTCAAGAAATATCACTAAAACTTATCCAGGAGATAGCAGAAGTGGATCATGTCACGCTTTTCTACAACCAACGTAACCAACAGCCGGAAGCGCTACAAAAATTATTCAGGCAAAGAAAGATCAATTTAAAAAATGTCAGCCTATCTCCTTTTAAATTAGAAAAAGACAATATCTGGATCAGGGATTATGGCCCCATCCTTATGCAGAATGAGCAGGGACAGGAGGAAATGGTTAATTTTCATTATCACCATGAAGAAAACCAGGAATACAATTTATTCAATGAGCAATATGCTTCAAAAATGAGAATCCCTTTTATGAGAAGCAGGTTGTCCAGCTCCGGTGGGGGGCGTGAGATCAATGGCAGAGGAACCATCATATTAATTGAGGGACATGAACAATACATCAACCCTGATCTTAGCAAGGAGGAAATTGAAAAGGAATACAAAGAAAAGCTAAAACAAAAAAATGTCATCTGGCTAAAGAAAGGCATTCCGCAAGACGACCTGTTTGACAATGGCCCGGTGATTGACAATATTTATGGCAATGGAGTTCATTGGCATGTGGATGAATTCTGCCGATTTGCAGATGCCCAAACCATCTTGCTGGCCCAAGTAGATCCGGCAGACCTGGCTTTGGACCCATTCTACCAAGTAGTGCTTGAAAGGTTGGAAGAAAGTTATCAGATACTCAAGAATGCAAGTGATCAGGATGGCAACCCTTTTAAGATCATCCGAGTACCACAGGCACCTATTATTTTTGATCAGGGCAATTACAAGGGCCAGGCAATCTTTTATACCCCGGTAACCAGCTATTTAAACTTTGTCTTGACCAATAACTTGGTGGTGATACCCGCCTATTACAACCCGGGTGACCCTGATTTTATACGGCAAAAAGATGAACAGGCCAGAAAAGCTTTTCAGGAAGTTTTTCATAGCAGAAAAGTGGTGATGATAAATGCCACTGAACTCAATTATAATGGAGGTGGACTACACTGTATCACCATGCATAAACCTAAAATAGAAAAACCATCCAACCTCAGGGTCAAATGGAATAAAACCCTCAAAAGATGGAAGGGTTAAAATGGGAACTGAACATTTTCTCATCTATCTTACTAATTGGATCTAATTTTTAGAGGCAAAACAAGCGCAATTCCTTGAGCTTCTTTAAGGTTAAATACATGCGTCAATTAAATTCTAGGTAAACCTATAACAAGGTATCGAGATCAAAGGAATAAACATTACCTAAATCATCTGAGAAAAATATTAGTTTGGGCTCATCCGGTAAAAAACAAGCTTTACTTGAAGTGACATCTCCATTTTTGCCTAAGATATTGGTTTTAAGTTGTATTAACTCTCTAAACTGCCAGCTGTCATTCTTTTTTATTACTTCATTGACAGAAATAAAATAGCGATTATCTTCTCGATTTCTTACGCTATGTATTTCAAAAATCTCCCCCGATGCCACATGGTTAATAATAGGGCGACTAGGGCCTCTTTGTTGGGTTAGGTTCTCATAGCGAATGTTGGTCCAATGGCCCGTTCTATCCCTTACTCGCAATACAAATTGAGGTTGATTCATTTTGTCCACACTACTCTTTGTGACCAAAAGCATTTCTCCATTTTCAAAAACAGTAGCATTCAAGTGATCGTCTGCATTATTGTCTCCCTGCTGAACAATTACAGGCTGTGACCATTGATCAAAGGCATCACCATCACGGTGAATCCGCTCCACTATAGATTGGGTATCTTGGTTAGACCAGATCACAGATACTTGGCCTTTTCGTCCAACGATTAATGAGATATCATCCTTATTAATGTCATCCGCAAGTATAATAGGATCGGCCCAATCCTGACCGTTGAGCGAATGCCAAACCATGATGCTTTCATTCATATCAGCACAAATCCAAAATTGATTTTTTGAATCTTGGGTAATGGTTGCCGTTTCTATAGCATTACAGCTTTCAGGAATAGGAAGGTTAACCTTCCATTGATGTTGATATTCCTTACTTTCGGGCAAATAAGTTAGTTTAACTACCGTCAAGGCACATTCATCCACCAAGACCAGATGTGTCTCATCACCTTTGCTCAATACATCAGCCCTAGGCGGCAAATTCTTCCATGCCTGGTTAACTTTAATTTGACTCGTCCATCCTAAAGGTTCTTTTTTCAATAACTTCGGTCCGTCTATATCACCTACGATTAGCCATTGTCCATATTTATTGGTCCAGGATTTTGATTGAGGTTTGTCTGCCGTTGCATCGCCATAATCCACCTTAAAAATAGGATCTAAATAAATCTCCGGGGTTTTTATTGTTTGGGAAAAGGTTGGATAGCTAAATAGCAAAAAATAAACAAGGGGCAGGAAAAAGGCTAAAATACTTTTTGATATCATAAGTGTTGTAGGTAATCAACAAAATTAATTATTTAGACTTCAGCGCAAGTTAAAAAATAGTTGCTTTACCATTAAATTTAAAAAACAGGGTTCAATTTAAGGCCCAAATTGATGGATAATTCACAAGAATCCGTCTCAACAATCCGGATTTATTAGCATATCTAAAACCTGCTAAATCATATAATTAGCCGCCTAAATCTCCTATCCATAAATAGCCGTTATAGAACTTTCCGATTCACTTTTAATATTGAGGTAGCATAAAAAGCAATAGGGAATTCAACTCTTCATCATAACCAAAGGTACTCAAGTGGATTCTAAGCATGGCCCCTGAGCCTGCTGACGGGTGGCGAAGGGATCCTGGACATTTCTCAAGGCCCAACCCTGCATTCAGAATAGGAAGTTTCAGCCGTCAAAATGCTTAGTTATTGCCATCCGTATTCCTATTTTTAATTCAATTCCGACTCAATTTGTTTGAGGTGAGCGAATAGAAATGATCTAGTCTCTCTATCATTAACTTTCTTAAGCTTTTTAGTAGTCATAATATAATTATCCTTTATTCTAACAAACTGTTCAGAATTTTCAAATGCTTTCAGCCAGTCAGAAAAGTCAGCAAGTTCATGTTGGTCTGAACTATAATTGAAATATTCAGTAAATTCAGGAGTCGTCAAGTTTGAATATTCATATTTTTCAATTGGTTTAATCGGTCTGCCAAAGTATTTATCAAACAAGTATGAATTAGCGAAAAACACTTGAAATGCTTTTTTCTCAGCTTTTTTTAAATTTTTTGTCTTGAAAAGTATAATAAGCCATTCAAATAAAAAGTCAGGCATTCCTATGTCATCACTAAAATTCTTTTCAAACCAATTCAAATAGGTCAAACCTCCTTTGAAATCATTAATTTTGATAAATAGTCCTGGCGGTACATACCTTAAACCACGACTGTCGTCAAAGCAACCAAATTTTCTTTTCTCAGCAACTAAAGTAGCTCTGATACTTCTTATTTTCTTTTTGATTTTTTCAATTTGTCTTGGTGTCATCTTCCTTATTTAGGCTTAACGGTATAGTGGTAGATTGTCAGGTGGTTTCCTGTCAAACCGCCATGCAGCTTGAGCGGGCCAAAAGCCTTGATATTTAAACATTACCTGCCATTGTTTATTAAAATGGTAGACCAATCAATGGGGTCTCCTTGACATATTATCAGTTGACTAATCAGACAATGTTCCATTCAGAAATATATGTGAAAAAATCAATTCGTTTTTATTATATTTCTCAGGATTAGCGTCAAAGTCCGCTTTTCTACTATCATTGTTTAATGAATTTCTTTTTTCCTCTAATGTTAAAGGTTGACTGGATGGATAAATTTTCACAATATGCTTCTTCGTTTCACTCAATTTCACAAATCTTGACTGTTTTCTATAATAAGAACAATAACCATCCCAGTTAGCAAACTCATTTTTTACTCCATCGACCTCAATAATATACCTTCCTCCTGTTGGACCAACTAATATATCTAAACCCATTTCATCCCCTATAAAGGAAAATTGGTAAGTAGCGTTCGTGTCTTGAGAAACAAAATAGGGATTTTCTGATGGTTTAAATTTGTCGAGATAGCTTAACTGTCCGGTTGAATCAACATAATCGAAATTTTTTGATTGTCTTACTACACCTTTAATCATCGTTGTGTTTTCATAATTGTCAGCAATCAATACAGGCTTTAATACATGTTCTTTCACACCTCTCAAGGTATCTATCTTCAATAAACATTTTGCTAAAATATCCTTATAAACTTCGTGTCCGAAATCTGTTGGATGAACTTTGTCTGCTGTAAAAACGTACTGTCCGGAACTGTTTAAGAAAGTAGTTTTGTCATAATCGCTGTCATACCAAACAACAGAATCTGACTCAATCATATTAAAAGTTTGAGGAGTCCATAAAACTGACGGTATGTCATAATATGACGCTATTGAATCGTGTTTAGTCGCAGACATATTCATTTTACCGTTTTCACTGTCAGATAATGAAGCTGTATTAACTGTATAAACGAAGCAAATATCTGTATATGGATTTTTTGACCATATTTTACGCACCATTCCTTCCATACTTTTTTCTACATCAGAGGAGCTTGCACCGCCATCATTAACTGCAAATTCGATAAAAATCAAGTCAAAGTCGGACTTATTCAGTAAATGTTCATCAATTCTAAACACGCCATATTTAGAGTTAGTACCTCCAATGGCGGCACTGTAGCTGAATAAGTCTTTTATGGCGTATTGCTCTTCTATCCAAGATACTATTTTAGGCCGCCAACCATTTGCCGCAGTGATGCTTCCTCCTATAAATCCAATTTTAACGGCTTGTTTTGTATTTATCTTATCAAAGAAATTAGGTAAACCTTGTCTTGCTGAAAATTCAGTTGTGTCTTTCAATTCCCACTGCGCAAAGCATTGTAAAGAGATTATCAACATAATACTAGATAGTATAAATTTCCTTTTCATATTCTTGATTATTTAAATTATTTACTTTGCCTAATGTCAGTACTGTTTTCCTTACTCATAATGGTTTGACTATGATAGGTTGCGTGATTTATTATTTAACTTTACAAGTACAGGCCAAGTTGAAAATCCGTGAGGATTTTCAGAAGTAAGCGAGAACAAGCAATTACTTATAGCCATTATTGGCTGTAGTGTTTTTTTCAATCCCATATTTTTGGTCTATCAATATTCATTGCTCTTAAATACGACAGAAATTGCCCTGCGTGAACAGATTCGTGATAGCCAATCCGTAACAAATATTTTGCAAGGATTTTCTTGTCTCCATTTCCTGGGTGAACGATTTCAGTCTCGTTTAATTCTGTATCCGAAAATTGTCGAACACTTTCTAGAAAGGTATTTCTATAGGGCTCAGCAAATTCAAGTTCGTCTGCAAGGCTTATGAACGGTCGATTTTCCCAAGGTGTTTTATAATTTGCCATATTTCCTTGATTAATAATGATGTCCCAGCCATAATCAGCTTCCAAAACGTGTCTAATCATTTCTGACGCACTCATTGCTTTTTCGTCAGGTTTCCAATTGTAATAGTCATCAGGCAGTCCTTTCCAAAGTTTTATACTTCTTCTCCTTATTTCTGTGAAATTTAAAATTATGATCTCAGATTGGGTCATTTTCTTTGTTTTCGAGAATGTGGTTTTACATTACGGCCAATGGTTTTGTATTTGGTGCATATCCCACAGAGTATACACCATATACCTTATTGTGCTTTCGTTTTTTTAATTATTTGTTTTCATTTCTCCAATATTATAAGCGTAAATAGAAACTGGAAGAAATGTCCATTTTATATCTTCAATTTCTTTCAACCCCAATTGGTCTATTGAAGTAGTGAGAGCTGATTCAAATTTGTTTTCTTTACAAAAATTCAATAGGCTTTTTAATTCTTGAGGTTTATCATAATACCGATTACTCCATTTTATTTCTACACCCCACACCGGTTTATAGCTTTTGTCATCTACTAATACAAGATCTACTTCCCCTTCTTTTCGGCCTTCTTTCCATCTTGCATATGTTAGGTCAAGTTGCTCTCGATGCATCCACTGGGAAAGGACGGCTGTTTCGACCATATTTCCCATTTCTTGGTCGATGTCAGTAATTGGAGAGAATAATGCAGTTCGAAGAGAAGGGTTAGTTAGATAGACTTTGAAACTTATTATCCGCTTTAATCTTTTTGTGTTGATCCCGACCTTATTCAAAACCTTGATTAAAAAGGCTGCTTCTAAATATTCAAGATATTTTTTCAAAGTGTCTTTTTGTATTCCGCTTTCCTTAGACTTAGCCTCATAAGAAAATTCATTTCCGGTATTATAGGCTATATAGGTGAAGAAGCGATTTAACTCTTGAACATCTTTAATTCCGTATAAGCTTGGTAAGTCCCTTAAAAGCACTTTGTTTACAATATCATTTTTGACATATCTTCCCATATCGCTTTGAAATGAAGTACAACAGTTTGGCTAAACTGCGTTTTAATACAGTTTAGGTTTTGTTGAACTCAACCTCCGGTAGCTAAAGGTTTACCATTGGTATATTGCTCATCAACAAACTCTTATAATGATGAGCA
>NZ_JAUOPC010000008.1 GCF_030546805.1 Cyclobacterium sp. 1_MG-2023
GCTGCTGATTTCGGTGATGTCAATGGAGTAACCGGACCTGTAGGCGTAGATGGTTGGATATGGAAACCTAAGGCTTCGACTCCGCTCAGCCGCCGGGAAAGAATATCCGTTTTAAAACCTCATTTCCGGCAACTCCCCATTAGTCAAAGGGGGAGTTACTGAAGTACCGGAATCCTTTGAGAAATCGGATCCGTAGGTGTGATTTGCCTTAACACGGGTTTTACCCCTGGCTATAATCCTGTCAGCCCTTCAGGCTTCTTGAGACACTTTATTATTAAAGTTTTTTCCAGAATTAATGTGGGCTGCTGATTTCCGTGATGTCAATGGAGTAACCGGACCTGTAGGCGTAGATGGTTGGATATGGAAACCTAAGGCTTCGACTCCGCTCAGCCGCCGGTAAAGAATATCCGTTTTAAAACCTCATTTCCGGCAACTCCCCATTAGTCAAAGGGGGAGTTACTGAAGTACCGGAATCCTTTGAGAAATCGGATCCGTAGGTGTGATTTACCTTACCACGGGCTTCACCCATGGCTATAATCCTGTCAGTCCTTCAGGCTTCTTGATACTCTTTATTGTTAATGTCTTTTCCAGGGTTAATGTAGGGGCTGCTGATTTCGGTGATGTCAATGGAGTAACCGGACCTGTAGGCGTAGATGGTTGGATATGGAAACCTAAGGCTTCGACTCCGCTCAGCCACCGGTAAAGAAAATTCGTTTTAAAACCTCATTCCGCAACGTCCCCTTAGTCAAAGAGGGATAAGCCTGTCCCGACCTTATTCGGGAAGGGATTTGTGGAGTCAAATCCTTTGAAAAATCGGATTCGTAGGCGTTGATTTACCTTAACACGGGCTTCCCCCCTGGCTATAATCCTGTCACCCCTTCAGGCTTCTTGAGACACTTTAATTATTAAAGTTTTTTCCAGAATTAATGTGGGTTGCTGATTTCCGTGATTTCAATGGGGTAACCGGACCCTGAGCGGAGCCGAAGAGGGTAGGCGAGACATTGACATCACCCTAAGTCTTTGGCTCCGCTCAGCCGATGAAATAGGCCGAGGCAATAAGCATCCCAAAAGCTGAAAAATTTTATTGTAAACCAGCCAGGTTTTCTTTGGCCAACTCAAAATCAGGATTTACTGCCAAAGCTGCTTCAAATGCTGTTTTGGCTTCTGCATTGCTTCCTTGCTCTTTGTAAATCAATCCTTTTAGATTTTCTGCAGCAGCTGTCATGCTTACTTCCTGCATTCCATTGTTTTCTCCCTTAGGGAAATTCAATTTTTGCTCAGCAGCTTTGCTGTCCTTGATCAGCATATTTACTGAATTTAGAGCTTCGTCGTATTTTTTTAGGGTGTACTGCAAATACCCGGCTTTATACAAGCTAAATAAATCTCCTGACAATAAGTGTAAAGATTCAAAATGTGGCAAGGCACGTTCTAGAGCACCTAGCTGCTCCAAAGAAAAGGCAGCCACTTCTAAAGCTGTCAGGTTTTTGTCATTCCTTTCCAACAAGTCCAAAGATACAAGGGCTGCTGAACCATATTGTTCCATTTCAAAATACATGGAAGCTAATGTTTCCGCATAAACAAGGTTCCCGGGATTTCTTTCCATCAGCTCATAAAGCTTAATCTTCGCCACAGATGCATCATTGTATCGCATGGCCAGAGAATATATCCTGTTGTCAACATCATTTTTAGCTTTATTGCTTTCGCTTGTTTCTTTGGCTTCAGGAGCAGCAGGGGTAGCTTCCTGAGCAAAGGAAAAACTTTGTGCACCGATGCACAGCAACAAAATCAATACGGCAAATTTCATTTTCATCATTTATCAGGGTTGTTTACTATTCCTTTTTTTGCAGCTAACTTGTACATTAACTCCAAGGCTTCATTTTTATTGTTCTGTATATGTCCTTCTAGGATTGCTTCTTTGATTTCTTCTTTCAAATCACCAACCACCCTTGAAGGTTTCAATCCAAATATAGCCATGATTTCGTCACCAGTAACAGGAGGTTGGAAATTTCTTACTTGATCTTTTTCTTCTACCTCCTGAAGCTTTAGCTCCACCTTATCAAAATTAGCCAAAAATCTTTTGACTTTATTGTTGTTTTTTGAGGTAACATCAGCTCTACAAAGCTGCATTAAATCATCTACATCGTCTCCCGCTTCAAAGAGCAACCTTCTTACAGCAGCATCTGTCACTTTATCATTGACCAAAGCGATGGGCCTTAGGTGCAATTTTACTAATTTTTGCACATATTTCATCCTTTCATCCATGGGAAGCTTTAATCTTCTAAAGATTCCGGGCACCATTCTCGCTCCTTTGTCTTCATGGCCATGGAAGGTCCAGCCTACTTTTTGATTGAATCTTTTGGTGGGAGGCTTGGCAATGTCATGCATAATGGCAGCCCACCTTAACCATAGGCTATTCGATCTTGTCGCTACATTGTCCAACACTTGCAGGGTATGATAAAAATTATCTTTGTGGGATTTGTCTCCTACGGAATCCACCCCTTGGAGGGCTACCATCTCCGGAAAAAACTCTTTCAATAATCCACTCACAAACAATAACTTAAACCCATATGAGGGCTTGTCCGTCATTATAATTTTATTCAGCTCCACAATGGTCCTTTCCCCTGAAATGATAGACATGCGGTGTGCATTATTGATAATGCCATCAAAGGTATTTGCTTCAATATCAAATTTCAATTGGGCTGCAAATCTAATGGCCCTCATCATACGCAAAGGATCATCTGAAAAAGTAATATTAGGGTCTGTAGGCGTTCGAATGATTTTTCGTTTCAAATCTTTTACGCCATTGTAGGGGTCTAATAATTCTCCAAAATTATTGGCATTTAAGCCTATACCCAATGTGTTGATGGTAAAATCTCTTCGTTCCTGGTCTTCTTCCAGCGTTCCTGCTTCTACTTTTGGTTTCCTTGAATGGGTTTGGTAAGATTCTTTTCTTGCCCCTACAAATTCCAGTTCCCAGTCATCCATTTTTATCATGGCAGTACCGAAATTTTTGAATACTGAAACCTGTGGCTTGTTTTCTAAGGAGGCAGCTACTGCTTTTGCTAGTTCAATTCCATCCCCTATACACACAAAATCCAAATCCTTGCATGGTCTATCCAAAAGGATATCCCTGACAAAGCCTCCTACTACGTAGGTTTCCATTCCTAAATTATCCGCTACCTGACCGACCTTCTCAAAGGTTTTAATATTATCTAAAGAATTTGACAGATTCATCCATTTATTATTTTCACACGACCATCTTCATACAGCCCCATAAGCTTAGATTTCCGTGTAAAGGGAAAAGCCTGGGCCCCTTTAATCGTTGAAGGTCCTACCTCCGCTTTCCATTGTAAGAAAACAATTTCTCCAATTTGCTGAAGTATTTGCTTCCAGTAGGGGGAGCCTACCAATGCAAATTTAATTAATCCTCCGGATTTACCCTTATTTATATTCCATGATGGCTGTGGGCTTAGGAAAATAGTTTCATCAGCGGCATATTCCACAATATCCAAAGCGATCTCTGAAAAGTTACCTACCAAAGATTTCAATTGATAAATTTCATGTATCAAAAAACAGCCTTCCATTTCAGGTGTCCATTGTTCCACCTTGATCCATTCAAAACTTAAGCCATGTGTATCTTCAAAACTTATCTTACCGTCTCCGGAAAATTGCTTGCTAATCTCTTTATTATCCACGATTTCGTCTATAATGGTAAAGGTTTATTTTATTTTTTTTGAAAGAACCACTTCGTAACAAGCAGGTTATTAGTCAAGAAAAGTGCTCTTATTAAGCCAAAAGCAACTTGCGATCAAAGGACAATGTAAGCTGGATTAAAAAACCTCTTTGGCTACTTTATAGGTAGTATCTGCCTTACTCATGGTATAATAATGAAGTGTAGGTACACCATACTTTATCAGTTCTTTGCTTTGCTGAATGGCCCATTCTATCCCCACAGCTTTCACATCTGCATTGGTTTTACATTTTTCTAAGCCTGTCAACAAATCATCCGGCAAATCCAAAAAGAAGGTTTTGGGCAAGTTTACGATTTGCGACAAAGTGGTAATGGGTTTCAATCCGGGAATAATGGGCGCATCAATACCTGCTGCCCTCACCTTTTCTACAAAATCAAAGTATTTCTGATTGTCAAAAAACATTTGGGTAACGATATAATCAGCTCCTGCATCAATTTTAGCTTGTAATTTTTTTAAATCAAAATTGAGGCTTGGTGCTTCAAAATGCTTTTCCGGATAGCCTGCCACCCCTACACAAAAGTCCGTTTGAAAACCTATTTCAGTTTCATCATGAAGGTATTTCCCCTGATTCATTCCTATGATTTGCTCTACCAATTGAGAGGCATAGTGGTGTCCATCCTTTTCAGGAACAAAATTCGACTCCAATTTGGGCGCATCACCACGCAAAGCCAATACATTTTCTACCCCTATAAAATACAAATCAATCAGTGCATTTTCTGTTTCTTCTTTGGTAAAGCCTCCACACAATAAATGAGGAACTGCATCCACTTTAAACTTGTTCATAATGGCAGCACAGATCCCCACCGTTCCGGGCCTTTTTCTGGTGCTTATTTTTTCAAGCAATCCATTGGCACGTTTCTTATACATGTATTCCTCTCTGTGATAGGTCACATCTATAAAAGGTGGGTTAAAATCCATAAGAGGGGCTATTCCTTCCAGCAGGTTGGTCAAACTCTGCCCTTTTAATGGAGGAAGAATCTCAAATGAAAAAAGTGTTTTATCTGCGTTTTTTAAGTATTCGGTGACTTTCATGATTTTGAATTGAAACACTTTTAAGGACAGCGCCTAAAAAGCTTTATTTTTATTGCCAATAATATTACTTGTACCCATTGATTTATCCTACCAAATGGTATAAATGGCCTCCTATCGAGGTTCCGAAGTCAATTTAGGTGTATATGCCAAATTAGGAGAAAGCCATTTTTCTGCTTGAGCTGTTGACACACCCTTTCTGCGGGCATAATCTGCCACTTGGTCTTTACTGATTTTCCCCAAACCAAAATACTTACTTTCAGGATGACCGAAATAATAGCCACTCACTGAAGAAGTTGGGTACATTGCAAAGCTGTCGGTAAGTTCCATTTCAGCGTTTTTTTCCGCTTCCAATAAATCAAAGAGGGTTCTTTTTTCCGAATGTTCCGGACATGCAGGATAACCCGGTGCAGGTCGGATCCCTGTATAATTTTCCTTGATTAAATCTTCGTTTTCTAAAGACTCATCAGGTGCATAGCCCCAATATTCTTTTCTCACCAACAGGTGAAGGTATTCTGCAGCTGCCTCTGCCAATCGGTCTGCCATGGCTTTTAGCATGATATCATTGTAATCATCCCCCTGCTCTTGGAATGCTTTTAGTTTTTCTTCGATATTTAAGCCAGCAGTCACTGCAAATCCTCCCATATAATCGGTATCATCAGGATGGATATAATCAGCCAAAGACCGGTTTGGAATTCCCTTACCTTTTTTACCCTGCTGTCTTAGAAAGTGGAAAGAATAAGGTTTGCCTTCGGTATAACTAGGGTCAACCACCAAATCATCACCCGATCTTTGAACAGGAAACAGGCCAAAAACTGCATTGGCTGTCAACCAGCCTTCATTTACAATTCTGTCTAACATTTTGTTGGCATCATTGTATAATTTAAGTGCCTCCGCCCCAACTACCGGATCCTTCAATATCTTTGGAAATCTTCCTGAAAGCATCCAAGTACTAAAAAAGGGGGTCCAGTCAATATAGTTTCTAATAATAGAAAGGTCCATATTTTTCAATACCGTCACACCTAGTTTTTTTGGTTTTACGGGCGTATAATTGGCCCAATCTATGGCAACAGGGTTGGCTTTGGCTTCATTATAGGTAGCCATCTGTTTGACCTGTTGCTTGGCAGCATGCACTTCTCTTAACTTTTGGTACGTTGCTTTGATTTCTTTTTTATAGGCATCTCTGGTTTCTTTGCTGATGGCCTCACCTGCCACGGGAACTGACTTAGACGCGTCTGCCACATGCACGACGATGCCACTATAAACCGGGTCAATCTTCACCGCCGTGTGTATCCTAGAGGTGGTTGCACCTCCTATCAGAAGAGGGATATCCAATCCTCTCCTTTCCATTTCTGAAGCCACATTGACCATCTCATCCAAGGAAGGCGTAATCAAACCACTGAGCCCAATGATATGGGCATCATTATCCACAGCTTCCTGAATGATTCGGTCCGTTTCAACCATGACACCCAAGTCTATAATTTTGTAAGAGTTACATGCCAATACCACTCCTACTATATTTTTACCAATGTCATGAACATCTCCTTTTACCGTTGCCAGTAAAATTCGCTTCACATTGTCTTCCTTCTCACCTGTTGTCTCATTGGTGCCCGGTAAGGGCATAAATGGCTCAAGGTAAGCCACCGCTTTTTTCATTACCCTGGCACTCTTCACTACCTGAGGCAAAAACATTTTACCTTCACCAAAAAGATCTCCAACTACATTCATCCCATCCATAAGCGGGCCCTCAATCACCTTTAAGGCATCTATTAATTGTAACCTCGCCTCTTCTGTATCCTCGATAATATAGTCCAACACTCCTTTGACCAAGGCATGTTGAATTCTCTTTTCAACAGAAAGGCTTCTCCAGGCCTCATCTGCTTTACCTTTCTTCCCTTGGGATTTTACTGAGTCTGCAAAATCCAGCAATCGCTCAGTTGCATCTTCACGTTTGTTCCACATCACATCCTCTACCCGTTCAAGCAGGTCTTTTGGGATGTCATCATAAATCTCTAACATGGAAGGATTGACGATTCCCATATCCATACCGTGCTTTATGGCATGATACAAGAATACCGCATGCATGGCTTCTCTTACAGGGTTATTGCCTCTAAAAGAGAATGATACATTACTAACCCCTCCGCTAACTTTTGCTCCGGGAAGGTTTTCTTTTATCCATTTGGTAGCTTTAAAAAAATCTACTGCATTGTTTTTATGTTCGTCCATACCGGTGGCCACCGGAAAAATATTTGGATCGAAAATTATGTCTTGAGGGTTAAAGTTTATTTCCTTCGTGAGCAGATCGTAAGATCTTTTACAAATATCGATACGTTTTTGGTAAGTGTCTGCTTGCCCTTTTTCATCAAAAGCCATGACGACCACGGCCGCACCGAACTTTTTAATGGTTTTGGCTTGGAATAAAAATTCTTCTTCACCATTTTTCAGACTGATCGAGTTGACGATTCCTTTGCCTTGGATACATTTAAGTCCCGCCAAAATAATCCTCCATTTGGAGCTATCAACCATTACAGGTATCCTACTTATTTCTGGTTCGGAGGCAACAAGATTAAGAAACTTAACCATGGCTGCCTCCCCGTCAAGCATGGCTTCATCCATGCAAACATCTAAGATTTGCGCCCCTCCTCGCACTTGATCCAAGGCTACTTCTAGGGCTTCATCATAATTGTCATTTAATACAAGTCTTGCAAATTTCTTTGATCCTGTGACATTGGTACGCTCCCCTATGTTCACAAAATTCAAGGATTCATTAAAAATCAGTGGCTCTAACCCTGATAACTGCAAGGTGGATATTTTAGTAGGTTTACTCATGAAATTAATCTTCTTCCGTTAAAACGTGCTGATTTCTTGGTGGATATTTACTGGCAGAATCGGCCAAAGCAGCGATATGCTCCGGGGTGGTTCCGCAACAACCACCTACAATATTGACCCAGCCTTCTTTCAAAAACAGGCTTACTTCTTTATCCATTTCCTCCGGACCCTGATCGTATTCTCCAAACTCATTGGGAAGACCTGCATTGGGGTAAACACTTACATGAAAAGGTGATTTGTCTGACAAGACCTTTAAATAAGGTCTAAGTTCTGCTGCTCCCAAAGCACAATTTAAGCCTACACTCAACAAGGGAACATGCGCTATAGATATTAAGAATGCCTCTGTGGTTTGTCCGGAAAGGGTTCTTCCGGAAGCATCAGTGATGGTTCCCGAGACCATAATGGGTATGCCTCCTTCGGAAGGTTCTAAGGGTAAACCTCTTTTTTCATACACTTCCTGAATGGCAAAAATAGCCGCTTTAGCGTTTAAGGTATCAAATACTGTTTCTACCAAAAGGGTATCGACACCTCCATCCAATAATCCTTCAACCTGCTCAGCATATGCACTTACCAATTGGTCAAAGCTTACAGCTCTGAATCCCGGGTCGTTTACATCCGGAGAAAGAGACGCTGTTCGGTTGGTGGGCCCAATGGCTCCTGCGACAAACCTTGGTTTATCAGGTTCATTGGCAGAGAATTCGTCGGCTACTTCTCGGGCAATTTTGGCAGACTCAAAATTGAGTTTATATGCCAATGCAGCAAGTCCGTAATCTTCTTGGGCAATTGTGGTACTGCTGAAAGTATTGGTTTCGACAATGTCAGCTCCAGCTTCAAAATAAGCTTTGTGAATAGCTTTGATGATATCCGGTCGGGTCAAAGACAACAAGTCATTGTTACCTTTTAAAGATTTTTTGACAACGGCAAGTTCTTGA
Source organism: Cyclobacterium sp. 1_MG-2023 (assembly GCF_030546805.1). Classification (GTDB taxonomy): domain Bacteria; phylum Bacteroidota; class Bacteroidia; order Cytophagales; family Cyclobacteriaceae; genus Cyclobacterium. Next base: position 8,543 of record NZ_JAUOPC010000008.1, read on the forward strand.
TTTCTAAAATCTTCCTCCTGAAGCCCATACCTTTGAATCATGGTACCCATAGCACCATCCAATATCAAAATGCGCTTTTGTAATTGTTGAAGTAATAAGTTGGTTCTGTTTGCCATGTGAATCGTATATTAAATTAAAAAGCTTATACGAGCATGAACCGATGTAAAACTAGAGCATATTTCTAACTTTTGCGGCTCATCTTTATCCGGCATTTCCGGAACGGGAATTAGCACCTTGTCAACTCAGGTTGCTAAGACATCATAGGGCCCTACCCTCCGTCTTTCTCGATAAGCGATTCAAAAGTAACATGAATTCAGTAAATAAGTTCTTTTTTTTGCGAAAATCTTTAATAACCTATAGAGATATAGGGTTTAAGAAACTCAGCCAACCGAGGAACCTAAACAAATAGGAGACATAAATAGCCGTTATTCTTAAAATCTAATTTGCCTGATGGCTTTGGGTAACAAATAAATATTGGTTGCAATATTTATTTGTTGAGGTAAACCGCTCAAACATAATGTACTGCCATACAACCAAATTAGAGCAGCAATTCTTTAAGGCCTTATTCCAATGCCTATTTGAAAATAAGGCCCGGCCATATAATTGGTCATGTTCAAATCTCCAAATTTGTATTTATTCAAAGGCTGTTCATAACCTGCATGTGCTGAAGTAACCACCCTAAACATCTTTTTTAACACGGGGATTGCATAGGCCACCATTACCTCGGTTTTCGACATTAATCCGCTGCTTTTTAAGTAACCATCGTAATCCGGTTCTTCAAACAAGGCAGGAAAATCCGGCTTATTATCTTTAGAAAGGGTGTACCGTAAATTGCCGTAACCCAAGCCAGCCATTACGCCAAGCTCAAGGTTTCTCATTTTATAGAGCTGATAGCCATAATTTCCGTATAACCTTACACTATTTAGGGTGTGATCTTGATTTTCACTGGCTCTTCCGGAATTGGCAATATTGAAAACATCAAAAGAATACAACCACCTACGATTTCCTCCGATAATCTTCATTCCAAAATTATTGGGTTGGTCTTTGAAAGGAGTCAAACCATTGCTTATCAAATAGTCATTCAGCATGCCGGGCTTTGTAAAGTTGTAGCCATAAAAAAAATGTGCGCCAATACCGGCATCAGGGAAAAACAGGTTTTTGTCAGGCATTGACAAACCTGCGCCCAGCCGAAAAAAAGCTCCGCTCTGAAGGTTATCAAATGTGATATTATTCATTTCCCATGCCCCTTCAAACGGACTAAAGGAATAGCCAAATTTCCCCAAGAGACCTACAGTTTCTTCAAGCCCGGGAATACTAAAATCATACCCAAACTGAAAGCCAATCTCAGTCAAAAAGCCCCCGAAATTTTGTGTTCCCTTGTGAATATTTCGTTCTCTTAAAATAAAACCCTGTTCGGGTTGCTGTAAAAATGCACCGAAATCTTCTACATTTCTTTGATCTTTTAGCATTTCAAAGTTCACATACCCTGCGCCCAATGACATATAATGAATCAGGTGGAAGTTACTTTCCTGCGTAAGGGCATACCCTACATTCATATAAAAACGGGTACTTCTATTGTCTATCACATAATCCCTATAATAGGAATTTGCACCCATATTTTGAAAGAGCTCAAAACCCAATATAAAATCAGACAATCTGTATTGATAGCCTACCCCCAAGGTGGTATATCCTCCTCTAAGGTTTGATATCCCCTTATCAGCGAGCATCTCATTGAATTCTCTAATATTAGCTCCCGAGGTACCTGCCAATACATAAATGGTAGACCGCTCAGAAACATTGCCTTGCGCGTGTAGATTAAAGGCTAATCCCAAACAAAGGGGTATGTATAAAATCCATCTCATAGGGCTATTTAAAGATGCAAAGATATGATTTTAGCAGGGGAATCTTGCTACCGTTTAACCATAAAAATCCATACAATATCAGAGATAGTTAATTATTTTGCCATATAAATTCTCAGGGGTAAAAGGTTTGGAAACATAGTCGTCCATTCCTGAGGCCTCAAGTTGGTCTTTCACTTCCAGTAAAGAGGAGGCGGTAAGCGCTATAATTGGCACATTTCTCTTCGCTACCAAGTCTAGTTTTCGGATAATTTTAGCCACCTCAAAACCATCCATTTCCGGCATTTGCAGATCGAGTAGTACCAAGTCGAAATCATTTTTGATAAAGAGATCCAAAGCAATCTTTCCATTATCAGCAAATTTTATCTCACCCACTCCCCATTTTGAAAGGTATTTTCTTAGGAGGACTTGATTCACAAGGTTGTCCTCAGCCACCAGTATGCTTTTGTCGCCAAGGTGTCCCTCTTTTACCACTTTCTTCGTCTTAGACTTACGCATGGATTCTTCCTGCACCTTAAACTTTATCTCAAACCAGAAGGTAGAGCCTTCACCCAACTTTGATTCCAAGTGAATTTCTGTCCCAAATAGCTTGGTAAGCTTTTTCACGATAGCCAGACCTAAACCCGTACCTCCATACTTCCTGGTGGTATCTGAACTTGCCTGAGTAAAAGCATCAAAAATGCTATCTACCTTACTTGGGGCAACCCCTATACCTGAGTCTTTTACTGTAAACCGAATGTCTACATGTTTTTCTTCTTTACCAACAAGCTCAAGAATTATTTTAATAAACCCCTTATCTGTAAATTTAATCGCATTGCTAATCAGGTTATTCAAAATCTGGGCAATTCGCACAGGGTCACCTATAAGGGTGTTGGGAATAGAGAAATCCGGCTCATAGATAATTTCCAAGGCCTTATCTCGAGTTTGGTAACTGTAAGAATGAATAATTCTATTGATTAAATTTTTAGGTTCAAAAGGTACTCGCTCTAAAATCAGTTTTCCGGAGTCAATTTTATTGAAGTCTAAGATATCATTAATAAGCCCCAAAAGATTTTCTGCAGAAAACTGTAAGGTCCTCAAATTTTCCAGTTGGTCTTCCCTTGGTTTGTCTTCTATCAAAAGGTGTGAAAGCCCAATCACCGCATTCATTGGGGTCCTAATCTCATGGCTCATCACGGATAAAAATTGACTTTTTGCATTTAAGGCTGCCTCTGCTCTTTCTTTTGCTTTGTACAGTTCGTTCTGGGTTTCTTTTAATTTGGTAATGTCTCTGGCTATCCCTGTATAATACCTAATTTCATTGTTCTCGTCTCTAATCACCTTCCCACTGGAGCTGAAGATCCGATAATGTCCTTGCCTGTGTCTAAGCCTAAATTCGAATATAGGGTGTTCTTGGAAATAATTTATAGAACTTGCATTCCCATTCTGCAATACCTGGGCATCTTCAGGATGAAGATATTCAGAAAAGTCACCACTTGTAAATTCATAAGTCTCGTAGCCTAAAAATTGCTTGATATTTGGAGAGACGTAACTTAATTCTAATTGTGCAGTGATGGAGAATATAATTTCAGTAGACTCTTCTACTAGGCTTCTGTACTTAATTTCACTTTTTTTGAGTTCTTTTTTGGCCACATACTCTTCTGAAATATCTCTAACAATCCCTAAAATGTATTCCAAACGGTCATTTTTAAAGATGGGCTTGGCGGTTAACTCATAGATCCTGCCAAGGTAGTTTAAAGTATCAGAAAGCGTTTTTTTCTTCTCTACCGCATTTGTAACCAGTGGCTCCACTACTTTGCGTGTTACGGTATGTACATCTGAAATTTTTCTTCCTTCAAAATAAGATTTATCAAAACCCCAGTTGTCGAAGTTTAGCCCTTCGGCCACCAAGTACCTCAAGTTTTTATCAATTAGAAATACATTGGTATAGGGTATATTGGAAGCAAGCACGCGGTACCTGTCCTGAATTTTTTCAATTTCAAGCCTGTCGTTTCTTCTGTCCGTAACATCATGAAACAAACCTTCATAAAGCACCACATTGCCCTCATTATCAAATTTGGGACGAATTTTATCCTCCACCCATTTATATTCACCATCAGCAGTTAAAAATCTATATTCCCTACTGTATTGCGCCCTTTCTCCTTGCACAAGTTCTTTTTCAAAAGTGCATTGGTCTTCTGGATGAATAAAATTCTTTAAACTTTGGGCCTCTTCAACTAGATTTTCTGCTTTGTATCCGAACTGATTAATGTTTTCTGTAATATAAGAAATTTTGAACCCATCATTCGGCTCAACCTCAAACAATACGGCAGGGCTATTCTCAATAATCAGCTTGGCTTTTTTCGCCATTTCTTCCCGCTGTATTTTGGTGGTAAGGTTCCTCACCAAAAAAGAGTAACCAATTTTTTCTATTTCTGCATTTTGAATGGGTTTGACAGAAACTTCATAGGGTTGGATATGTCCTGTATTATCCAATATCTGAAGCTCTTCTACGCAGGTTCCCGAATCAGAAGCTTTCTCAATTAATTGTTGGAAGGATATGGGTGGGTCATTAGTGATTTTAAAAAAATCGCTAATCTTCCCTCCTTGACCATTTTGATTGGGCTCTCCTTCAAAAATAGCCACCTCATTCATATAAACCACATTGAGATTGAGGTCTGTAACATAGATTGGCTCATTTACCTGAGCAAGAATCTGAGACTCAAACAACAATCTCCGTTCAACAGTTTTTTTCTCAGTAATATCATTACAATAACCAAAAACTTCTAAGTTGCTTTTAGCCGTTAATTGATTAATCTGAATTAGGTATGAGATGTGTTTTTCTTTCCCATTGGGATTAGTATAAACAAATTCACCGGAAACAGATTTTCGGTGAGCTAAGGCTTCTTGCACTTTGGATTTGACATACTCCCTATCAGGAGACGATATCAGCGACAAAAACTCACCTACTTCTAAGACATCCAAAGAGGGGTCCAAATCAAAGATTCGGTTTATTCCTTTGGAAAGAAAAATCTTTCTGCCTGTATTCTGCAATCTCCAAGACCCGGACTTAGCCAAAACCTCGGTAGAGCTCAGTAATTTCTCATTTCGAAACAGCTTTGATTTTGTTGATCGATTAATTACTGCCGCACCGAATACATCAGCCAATTGCCTGATTCCAAATCTATTTTTATGATTAGGTGTCCAATTTGGTTGAAGGTGTGCACTACTTAAGGTAAACAAACCCAAGAGATTGTTATCTGCAAAAATAGGAACGATGATATAGGCAATAAAGCCAAATTTCTCTGCGATCAATGCCTCGAAGGAATCCTTGTGTTCTGATTTTTTCAGATCACCTACTGCGATAAATTCAACACTTTTTAAATTGTTTAAAAAATCCTGCTGTCCTTCTAAAGATATGGTTTGGTTTATTTTGAGTAATCCTGAACCAGGATTTACCTTGTATTCAAAAAAACATTCCAGCTGTTCTAACTCATGATTTACATAAAAAAAGTTACCTACATCTGCCCCTTGAAATTTGACCACCATTGCCAAGGCTTTAAGAAATATCCTGTCCCATTCCTCCTCTGTAGCATTCAAAAATGCTTTAGAGATTTCATTGACCTGCTGATCAAATTCCAACTTTCCTTTTAAAAAGGCTGTTGCATCTTCTTGTCCTAATGAGATACTTTGCTCATTATCTAATAATAATTCGTTTGGTTGATTTGATCCCCATTCTAGAAATTTACCATTGGCCACACAAATTTTACCCTTACCTTCAACAGTCTTTCCTTCTATCCAGATTTGTAGCCCCAGTTTTTTATTGTAATTAGAAAAACTATGAAATTGAGTTTGAGATGAGTCTTTAAAAAATGATTTCACATCGGTAACCAATCCCTTGAAATCTGATAAATAATTTTCCCATGATACTCCCTCCGATAATGGGCCTTGCCAATTACCACTAGAAAATATCACTTGGCTGTTATCAAATACCAAAAATAAATCAAGACTCTTTTCATTGCCTTGAAAGAGATTTTTATAAAACTCTTTTTCCATGATTAAAATCAGGTATTAACCTGTCACAATGCTAAATTAAAAACTGAGAACGCTAAGTATTGGGTTCCATAGGTTTAATCCTATAAGTTACTAACAATATTCAAATCTCTAACCATTTTGAATAAAAAAAACTAAGTCCCTAATGAATACTAAAAACTAAATATGCAAAAATAATTGCAATATTTTATAATTACACCGTAAAAAGTAGTCAATCTATTCATTAAATGTTTTTACTATAACATTTTATTGATTGTCTACCCTCTTTTATAAAAGGTCTGATGTAAGAAATTGGATTAATTTATCAGTATCTCCTTTTTTTACTAGGTGGTTATTATATACAGCTACGGGGCCTGATTTACAACAATCCAAGCACTTTGTTTTTACCAATTTAAAATTACCTTTCAAAGGGGCTTTATCTATTGCATGTTTAACTGATGAGGAGAACGATTTGTTATCATTTTTTTTACAATCCTTTCCATTACAAATAAAAATATATTTTTTCCTGGGTTTCATAGCTATCCTCCAAAGGCCAATTGCAACAATATGCCACATATATAAGCTCCATATGTACCAACACCATAGCCCAATACAGCCAATAATACACCTACGGGAGCCAGTGCAGGATGAAAAGCTGAGGCAACAATTGGAGCAGATGCAGCCCCTCCTACATTGGCCTGCGAACCTATGGCCACATAAAAAAACGGCGCCTTAATTATAAAGGCCACAATGAGCATAAACAATATATGAAATCCCATCCAAATAATGCCAACCAAAAAATAAACCGGATTATCTAAAACAGCTGCCAGATCCATCTGCATTCCTATGGTAGCCACAAGGACATAAAGCAAAACACTCCCCATTCTGGATGCCCCTACATTTTCTAATTTTCTCCATCGGGTAAAAGACAAAATCAATCCTCCGGTGGTGGCCAAAATCACCAACCAAAAGAACCTGGAATCCAATGAATACGGTTTCAATTCAGGATAATTGGCACCAATAAAATCGCCCATATAAGTCCCAAAGAAATGAGAACAACTGGTAATAAAAAAACCAATCCCCAAAATGGTCATGGTATCTGATAAACTAGGAATTTTTACGTTGTTCTTTTGTTGGATTTCGACTTTCTTCTTCAGGGCCGTAATGGCCGAAGTATCGGCTTTTAAAATTTTATCAAAGAAGCCTGGGTTACCAGCCCAATACAATAAGAAAGCCATCCATAGATTCGCAACAATAACATCTACAGCTATCATTTGACTAAAAAGTGAGGGACTTGCGCCAAAAAGCTCCAGCATGGCTGTTTGGTTGGCACTTCCTCCAATCCAGCTCCCAGCAATGGTAGCGAGACCTCTCCAAGTTTCATCAGCCCCTGTTCCTCCCAATACGTCGGGAAAAAACTGAGCAACTAAAAATAAAGATACCGGACCGCCGATCACAATACCAAATGTTCCTGTCAAAAACATGATAAGTGCTTTTGGGCCTAATTTTGCAATGCTTTTCAGGTCAATACTTAAAGTCAATAATACCAATGAGGTAGGCAATAAATACCTGGAAGCCACAAAATACAATTGAGAATCTTTACCGGAAATTAAGCCTGTGGTATTGAACAATGCCGGTAAAAAATAACACAATAAAACCACCGGCACTACCCGGTAAATGGCCTTAAAAAAAGGATGTGCACTTGCCGAAGTATAAAAAACCAAACCAAGTACTCCCATAAGGAGACCAAAAACTACTGCATCATTTGTTATTAGCGCACTTTCCACATTTATTTGATTTCTTTCCAAAGTGTTAAAAACTCACTTAGTATCATGGCCGTAGCCCCCCAAACCACTTCTTGATTGATTTCATAATAAGGCGCCTGAATCCGGTGACCTCCGGCCAAATCCATTCCCTTTTTCTTTACAATGGCCTCATCCGTTAATTCATCAAAACTGCATAGAATAAGCCGATCGACTTCCCTTTTGTCAATAGAAAATGACGGAGACTTTGAAGAATAACCAATAAAAGGTCTCACAGAAAAATTACTTGGGGGTATATAAAGATCAGTTAATGAACCAATGATTTCAATGCTGTCACTCGGTACCCCAATCTCTTCCTCTGTCTCCCTCAATGCTGTTTCTCCTAAATCTTTATCGGTATGCTCCTTCTTTCCTCCGGGCAAAGCAATCTGCCCACTGTGCACCCCTTCGTAGGTAGCCCTTTTTATAAATGGTACAAATATACTTTTTTGATCTGTGGTAGGGCATATCAACATCAGTACAGCGCCTTTTCTGGCATTTGACATCTGCTGCTGATCAAATCGATCCAATTCAAGAGGTATAGGAGCCATTCGCTCCTGCGCTGTCCTGCCAGGCAAAGGTCCCTCCAGAACTTTCACCAAATTGTGTACCAAGTGACCTAAATCCATATTCGGGTATTTATTGAATTGAAAAAAGGCCTGAATATTATTCAGGCCTTTTTCACTTATCAAACCTATTAAACCTATTGTGTTTAATCTAAAATAGAATAAACTCGAACGAAATTAAGGAATAAATCTGCAAATCCAAAGGTTAATAATTTTGCAATAAAAAAATAATATTCTAATATCCCCTTCTAATCAACTTCACGACCTAAAGGGGTAGCCATTATGAATAAAGAACTTATTAGTGACATCGTTGAAACGATTTTAAATGGTTATGATGCCTACATCAATGATTTCAAACAAATCACCCGTAGAATTCCCGAAAACTTTAAAAACAGAGATTGGCAACAGTTGCATGCCAACCACAGGGAAAGGTTGCGTTTGTATAAGGACCAACTCAAAGATATCATAACCACCTGTAAGGCCATGCTTAAAGAACAGGCAGACAGCAAGGAAGTTTGGGCAAAAGTTCGTGAAAGTTACTTTCAGGCCATTGCTGAAAATGAAGACAGGGAGCTGGCAGGAACATTTTTTAATTCAGTATTTAGAAAAGTGTTCCCGGGAAAGGTGATTGATGAAGCACTAATGTTTTATGATTTATCAGGAAGCAATGCTATGGATAGCATTGACGAGTCTTTATTCAGAAATTACCCTGCTCAAGTGGGACTACATGAAGCATTTACAAAAATCCTGGAAGATTTTGACTTTGGTGTGCCTTACTATCAAAAAGAAAATGACATTAATTATTTAGTAGAAAGTGTTAAGCAGGTAATTTTAAGTAGGTACAAGGCAACTAGGGAAACCACCACCCAGGTATTAAGGGATGTTTTCTATCGCAACAAGGCGGCGTATTTAATAGGTAGAACTTACCTAGGGAATAAATGGATGCCCTTTATAATTCCCTTCCTACACAATGAAAAAGGCATATTTGCGGACACACTTATTTTTGATCCTAATATAATGAGTGGCATTTTTAGCTATACCAGATCTTATTTCATGGCACCAATTGCCATCCCCTCACAAACTGTTAATTTTCTTCAATCGGTTATTCAACATAAACGCCCCTATGAGCTATACAATGCCATAGGTTTTAATAAGCATGGTAAAACCGCTTTCTACAAAGACTTTACAAATCACCTAAAACAGAGTGAGGACAACTTTATTTTGGCTGAAGGCATCAAAGGCATGGTCATGACAGTCTTTACCCTTCCTTCTTCAAATATTGTATTTAAGCTTATCAAAGACCATTTTGAACCTCCAAAAAACATGACCAGACAGCAGGTCAAAGAAAAATACAAACTGGTGGGGCTTCATGACCGGGTAGGTAGAATGGCCGACACCCATGAATTTGAAAATTTCAGATTCCCTCTAAACCGCATTGATCCCTTATTGATGAAAGAGTTAAAAACCAATGTAAATTCTCTTTTATCCATTGAAGGAGACACACTTGTAATCAAGCACTTGTACATCGAACGTCGCTTGCGACCTTTAAACCTCTATCTGGAAACCTGCAGTCTGGAAGAAGCCAAACATGCTGTGGATGAATATGCCAAAGCCATTTTACAAATGGCCCAAGCCAATATTTTCCCAGGAGACATGATGACCAAAAATTTTGGTGTCACACGGCAAAACAGGGTGATTTTTTATGATTATGATGAAATAGAATTTCTTCATACCATGAATTTCCGGGCCAAGCCCAAACCCCAAACCTATGATCAGATATATGCTTCAAGGCCCTGGTATGAAGTCAAGGAAAATGATGTCTTCCCTGAAGATTTTAAACGTTTCATGATTGGCAGACAAGACGTAAAAGCTTACTTTATTGAAAACAATCCGGAATTATTTGACCCTGAATACTGGAGTGGCATTCAAAGTAAACTTAGAAAAGGTGAATTGATTCATGCCTTCCCCTACACCGAATCCATGCGATTCCGACCGGAAGAAACGGTTTAGCTTATTCGTCTTTGTACCAACTGGCATATTTAGGATAGTTGGAGGCAATTCTTGTAATGGCCTCCTTCATATTATCTCCGGTTTCTTTCACTCGTTTGGCCGGAATCCCGGCATAAATGCTGTTGCTTTCTACAATCGTACCTGCGAGTACTACAGCCCCTGCAGCAATAACAGCGCCTTCATTGACCACAGCATCATCCATAACAATCGCCCCCATTCCAATCATCACCCTATCCTTTATGGTACAGCCATGTACAATGGCTTTGTGGGCAATGGAAACCTCAGAGCCAATATTCACAGGAGATTTTTGATAAGAACAATGAATCACAGCCCCATCTTGAATATTGGTGCGATCGCCAATCTTAATGTAATGTACATCTCCTCTGATTACAGCATTGAACCAAACGGTGCAGTGATCTCCCATTACCACATCTCCGGTAAGGGTTGCATTGTCTGCTAACCAACATGCTTTGCCCCATTGGGGTGATTTGTCATTTACTTTCTTGATCAATGCCATACTTTCTAAGGGATAATTAATGTAGGTTTCAAAAAGGGTTAGAGAACGATAAACCTTATCAAAATACTACAATCGATTTAACAAATGCAGGAATGTCCAATGCAAAATGGGCAAGACACTCTTTATTTCCTCTCACAATTTTAACACCTTATTTCCTAATCAGGACATAAAATTTAAATATTTTGAAAATTGAATTTATCGGTTTAAAACGACATAGGATCATTTTTATTTAAATAATTAATGGAAATCTTGGTAAATAATAGGAGTAAAAATAGCACCAAACCATAAATTTATTGGCCTCCAATTGCACTGATAGTCTATTGATTACAGCATTTTTGAAGAAAGTAGAAGGATATGCAAAGCTTAATTTGGATACTGCTCTAATCTTAGTTAAATTAATTAAAATTTATTGAACCTTTTTATCTACAATTAGTTTAAGTGTATATACATCTAATTTTAGCAACCAATCACAACTTATTAAATCAGATCATAACTATGAAAACATTGAAATTATCAGGTTTTTTACTGGCATCAGCCTTATTGACCTTTTCTTGCGGACAAAACAACAAAACAGTTGAAACCTCTGAAGCTCAAGAAGAAGCCCAATCTAGTGGTGAAACTTTACAATTGGACACCAACTCAAGTACTGTTAACTGGAGAGGTTATAAGCCAACCGGACAACACCATGGAATTATACCTATTACAAGTGGTGAAATTTCTATAGATGGAGATGCCATTACTTCCGGAGAATTTACTTTTGACATCACCAAGCTAGAGATTCATGATTTAGAGGAAGGAAGTGAAAATCATGGCAAACTATCAAATCATTTGCAATCTGATGATTTTTTCGATGCTGCCAATCACCCTCAAGCTACTTTTGTAATCACAGAAGTTTCTCCTTACACTTCCGGTGATGCTGTTGAAGACCAGGAGCAGTTTGAATCAGAAAACACGCCTAAGGGCGAGTCTGAATTGGCACCAGCTTCTCCTACCCACTGGATCAGTGGAAACCTAACCATGAGAGGTACAACCAAAAACATCAAATTCCCTGCGGCTGTTTCATTGTCGGATGGAAGTGTTTCTGCTCAAGCAGGATTTAATATTGACCGAACTGAATGGGGCTTAGCTTATGGCGATGAAGCTACAGCAGTAGACAAAACCAAAGACAAATTCATCTACAACGCTGTTAGTGTGAATTTTGATATCAAAGCCAACTAATATAGTTGGTGTATCTAATTTAATATTTGAAAGGGGGATAGAATTATCCCCCTTTTTTCATGGCATTTACTTAATTTTGCACGAATGTCATCAACTGAAAGCAAGCTTACCATACAAAGAACCTCCGATTGGGTGCCTAAAATGTTGGCCTGGGTAGATCAGAAGTTTACCTATTTTGGCTATTTTACTTCCCAGGAAATAGATTACCCTTCCGGTGGATTTAACCATGTATTGTATGCAGGATCCAAGGCGGTAAGTCTGGAGAATTTGGATCAACTGCCCTCAGGCAAGCCAAAAGTGGGCATTGTATCTTATGACCAAAAAAACAATTACGAGAAACTATCCAGCAAAAATAGTGAATGGATAAATTGTCCTGACAGTTTGTTTTTTAGTCCTAAGCTAACCATTCTTATTGGTAAAACTGAAATAACCATTGAGGGAAGCTCACCTGATCGAATCCTTGCTGAAATATTGGATACCCAAGCCACCCAAAAACGAACGACAGGTAATTGCACCCTCAATTGTTCTCATGATGAAGAAAGCTATACAGCCACTTTCCAAAAAATCCAAGATCATATTTCAGAAGGAGATATTTATGAATTGAATTATTGCATGGATTTTCATGGTACCGCTTCCCATACTGAACCTATAAATTTGTTTTTGAGGCTATGTGAAAATTCACCCATGCCTTTTAGTGCTTTGTTCAAGTCTGCAAACCTGTATCTTTGTTGTGCTTCTCCTGAGAGGTTTTTAAAAAAGCAGGGTCAGAACTTGCTAACACAACCAATAAAAGGCACCATTAAAAGGGGTAAAACCCAACAAGAAGATGAGGCCCTAAAAAAACGACTGGCCGAAAGTAAAAAAGAGCAAGCAGAGAACTTGATGATTGTGGATTTGATGAGAAATGATCTCGCCAGAATGGCCTTAACAGGAACCGTGGAAGTAAAGGAGTTGTTTGGTATTTATTCCTTCAAGCAAATCTCTCAAATGATTTCCTCCGTTAATTGCCAATTACCACCCTCAATTGGCTTTGAGGAGATCATCTCCAAAACCTTCCCTATGGGAAGCATGACTGGAGCCCCCAAGGTCAAATGCATGGAACTAATCGAAACCTATGAAAAGTTTAAAAGATCTTGGTTTTCAGGCAGTATAGGCTATATAGACAGCAATGGGGATTTCGATTTTTGTGTTATTATTAGAAGCTTAATTATAGATCGAACAAAAAATTCCTTTTATTTTGGCGTTGGAAGTGCCATTACAATTGATGCGGATGCCAAAGCTGAATACCAGGAATGCCTACTAAAGGCTGCCTCATTAATTAATACTTTAAAAAACTTTTATTCAAATTTCAATAACCCCAAATAAATGTCATCATTAAAAAATATTCTAAAAAACGTAACCGATAAAAACCCCAACGAGTCTGAATTTCACCAAGCAGTACAAGAAGTTTTTGAAAGCATCCTCCCTGTTTTAAAGGCCCATGATTTATATGTAGATGAAAAACTTTTTGAACGTATTTGTGAAGCAGAAAGAATTATTTCCTTTCGTGTTTGCTGGACAGATGACAATGGAAAGGTACAGGTCAACAAAGGATATCGGATACAAATGAATAGTGCTTTGGGCCCCTATAAAGGTGGCTTGCGCTTCCACCCAAGTGTAAACCAAAGCATTCTTAAATTCTTGGCTTTCGAACAGGTTTTTAAAAACGCATTGACAGGATTACCGCTAGGCGCAGGTAAAGGCGGTGCTGATTTTAACCCAAAAGGAAAATCTGATGGTGAAGTCATGCGATTTTGCCAAGCTTGGATGATGGAAGCCTATCGACATATAGGACATTTCACAGATGTTCCTGCCGGAGACATTGGCGTCGGGGAAAGAGAAATAGGTTATCTTTTTGGGGCTTACAAAAAAATTCAAAATGAATTCCAAGGCGTTTTGACAGGAAAAGGTAGGGATTGGGGCGGTTCATTTTTAAGACCGGAAGCAACGGGCTATGGACTAATCCACTTTGCCCACTTTATGCTCACAGAGATTGATGAGAATTTAAATGACAAAGTTTGTTTGGTTTCGGGTGCTGGAAATGTTTCTCAATTTGCTATTGAAAAATTGCTACAAGAAGGAGCTAAAGTAGTTGCTTTTTCTGATTCCACAGGTTTTATTCATGATCCGGAAGGGATGACGGAAGAAAAATTAGAATTCTTGAAAACTGTAAAAAATGGACAGAGAAAGAGTATTTCAGCTTTTGCGAAACAATTTGACTCTGCCAAATTTATAGCAACAGGCAGTGAAAACATATGGTCCATTCCTGCCGACTGTGCCTTCCCATGTGCCACACAAAATGAATTGAACGAAGCGGACGCCAAGCTTCTCAAACAAAATGGACTACTCCTATTGGCCGAAGGGGCAAATATGCCCTGCACACCGGAGGCCATTAATTATTTACAAAAAACCAATGTGCTCTATGGCCCGGGTAAAGCCAGCAACGCTGGAGGTGTAGCCGTTTCAGGACTTGAAATGACACAAAACAGGATGGGTAGCTACTGGACAAAAAATGCTCTGGAAAAACAGTTAAGAACAATCATGAAGGGCATTCATGAAAAATGTTTGGAAACCATCAACAAGCATGATTTAAAAAAGCAGGATTACCTTAATGCCGCCAATATAGGAGCTTTCGAAAAAGTGGCCAAGGCAATGCATGCCCAAGGAACCGTTTAATTTCAACCATGGAAAACTACCGGAAAATCATACATGTAGATATGGATGCATTTTTCGCATCGGTAGAACAATTAGACCATCCCGAGTATAAAAACAAGCCACTTGCTGTAGGTGGAAACAAAGAACGAGGGGTAGTAGCTGCTGCCAGTTATGAAGCCAGAAAATTTGGTGTTCGTTCAGCCATGTCCTCAAAACTGGCAGCAATTAAATGCCCCAATTTAATCTTTGTAAAACCAAGGTTCGAAAGGTATAAAGAAATATCTTTGATAATCAGGAAGATTTTCCTGAGCTATACAGACCTTGTCGAGCCACTTTCTCTAGATGAAGCTTTTCTAGATGTGACAACCAATTATTTGGGACTTCCTTCCGCCACTTTAATAGCCAGGGATATCCGCAAAAAAATCAAAGCCCAGACGGGTTTGAATGCATCTGCGGGCATTTCTTATAATAAATTTCTTGCAAAAATCGCTTCTGATTTGAACAAACCTAATGGACAGGCAGTGATCACACCGGCAGAAGCCGAGGCCTTTTTGGAGAAATTACCCATTGAGAAATTTTATGGTATCGGCAAAGTGATGGCCAAGAAAATGAATGGCTTTGGGATTTACAACGGTTACGACCTTAAACAATATTCCTTGCCTTTCCTAACAGGCAGATTTGGCAAATCAGGTCTTCATTTTTATAAAATCGTCAGGGGAATTCATGAGAGCGAAGTCAAACCCGATCGAATCAGGAAGTCAATTGGCGTCGAAAGAACATTTGACAAAGACCTATCAGCTATTCAAGCAATAGAAGCAACGCTCGAAGAAAATATTTTGCCTGAGTTTTTACGAAGACTAGAAAGAAACCAAGCAAAAGGCAGAACAATTACCATCAAGATCAAATACAATGATTTTAGCCTACACACCCGTAGCAAAACACAGGTAGCTCCGGTGTCCAATGAAAACATGGAAGAAATTGCCTTGGACCTCCTACATCAAGAACCATTGAACCTACCCATTCGGTTATTAGGGATTAGTCTCTCTAATCTGATTTCAGATGACCTTGACAAGCCCTCCGGTGAACAGCTTAAGTTTGATTATTAAAGCAAGGGCTTTTGGTGGTTTTAGGCTTTATAAACTCCGATAGGATTGATTTTAAAATACTGCAGCTCTAACAGCTTCCGGTCTTCTCCTTTTAATGCTAACTTCAGTTGTTCTATAATTCTACCGTAACCATTTGTACCATTGCGGCATAAGAATTGCAACCAATTTGTATATAAAGAACAACATATAATTAACTATTGGAAAGTCTATTTCTGTTTCGGCTTTTACAAGCCTCTGTGCCCATTGAATAAATTAATTAAAGAAAAAACACCATGACTAAAGAAGAAGAATACGTACAATTTGGATTGAAATACGGGATACCATTGGCATTAATAAGCGCTACTATAGCCATGAAAAGATCAAGTAGTTTAGGGAAATTACTTACTTTCTCTGTGGTTACACCAGCCATGTTGGCTTATTTGTACAGCCTGATAAAAACAAAGGAACGAGCCAGGAAGGCCCCTTAAAAAGGATAGCCTATGGCGAAGTTAAAGACTAAGTTGCTATTCCGCCAGTCGCTGTCTTGCAATTTAAATTCTGAAGCCCAACGCTCTCCTTCCGGCAAGGAGGGGCTTCTAAGAGGAGTAGCCAAATCAAACCTGATTACAAAAAATTCAATATCTACCCGGAGTCCAATCCCTGCTCCCACTGCCAATTCTTTGAACCAATCCTTCCCAAATTTACCTCCCGGCAATGCCTCATTTTCATTTACCAACCAAACATTACCAACATCCACAAAAGTTGCACCTTTGAGGTAAGAGAAAATAGGGAATCTAAATTCTAAATTACCCTCTAGCCTTATATCACCTGCTTGATCAAAATAATTGGCGGTGCTTTCGGTTTCAGGTGTGAAGGACCCCGGTCCTAAAGACCTAATTCTAAAGGCCCTAATACTGTTGGGCCCTCCGGAAAAAAATTGTTTGGCAAATGGGAGAGAAACGGAGTTGCCATATGGAAGACCTAAACCACCAAACAAACGTACAGCAAGCAATTTTTCTTCTGTAAACCTCCAATAGTACCTAAAATCGATGTCTCCTTTATTGTATTGCGCATAGTTAAACCCCAAAAATTTATTTTGGTCTTGATTGTTAAAAAGGTTATTTACCAATCTTAACCCGCCCCCTGCAAGATCTAAGTTGGCGCCAAAATAAATACTATGCTCCCTGTACTTATCCATTAGCTTGTTATAAGCAAAATTATAGGTAATCCCGGCGATAAATTGATGTTCAAAACTTTGTCTTAAAAATGGATTGTCATCCAATATTTCCTCAAATTCACTAGACGTATTGGAAATATCTACAAAGTTTAGTGAGATGGGAGTAATCTCATGATAAACAAAGCGATTGGCATTCCAAAAATAACCATAGGTGGCCGAAACAGTATTCAATTTATAATACCCTCGTCTATCCTGGTACTCCGTTCCAAGACTTATTTTTGTCTTGGGTACGGAATATGCAAACCTCTCTTTTATGGCAATAGGAAATACCACCCTGGGGAAAATCAAATCTCCTTTAAGACCAATCTCAAAAGCACTTAAACTTTCTCTATCACCTGAGGCAATTTGACTTTCGTAGCCTATCTCTGCTGTAAGATTAAATGTTTCTCCCCCTTTAAATAAATTTCTATTTCTATAATTAAGCAATAAAGTAGGGCCGGCAAAATTATTAGATTTGGAAACACCTTGTAACTCGGCCCTTATAGAGCGTTTGTCCAAGGGAGTAAGGTAAATATTGGCATCCAACTTACCGGTTCCTCCGCTCAGACTCGTATCTGTTTCTGTATATCTCAAATTCACAAACCGAAAGTTCCCTATCCCTGTCAACCGGCTACTGGTCAATCGCGTATCTTTCGCATTGTAAAGGCTGTCTTTTTCTATCAATATGTATTGATCCAGTAAGTCAGGCTTGAAGGTCAATTCATTTTGGATGACCATCACATTGTCCACCAAAGTGGTATCTGTTTCTTCGCCATATTTATCTGAGGAATAATTAGGATAAACACGGATATTTTGAATTTCATATGGCACGATTCCCTTTTCAGGCGCATTTTGTTTGAGCCTTAGAAAAAGGTCAAACTTTTTATCTTCGTATTGGTTGGTATCTGCTTCAAAAATTAAAAAATCAGAGTTAAAATTATAAAAGCCTCTATTTTTTAGGGCATCATTTAACCTTACCCTTTCATTTTTCATCATTTCCAGAGAAAAATAATCCCCTTCTGCTATTTCTGTTTTATCAAGCAATTCCCTGATGCTACGGTCTAAGGCTGAACTGTCCTTTTCATATTGGTAGGTGGCCAATTCATAAGGTTGAGCCAAATCAACCGAATACTTAATCGATGCTTTTTGAGGACCGGCCTCCACATCTGCACTCACTTCAGAAAAAAAGAACCCATTGTTATCAAGCCGATTTAAAATCAGGTTTTGGGTTTTTTCGGCCTCTGCATCGCTTAAATAAACAGGCTCCTCACCCAATTTTTTATAGATAAATCGATTGATAAAACCCGGGTTTTCTTGCTGCATCTTGTAATGACTCCACAATCCAATCCGCATTCCCAAAATTTTACTGTTGGGTTCAGGTTCAAGCAGGCCTTCAAGCTCCGCATTAACTGCTTTAAAACCTTTAACAGAGAAATCCCTATTGATTTCCAAAGTGGCCCCTGTATAAAGTTTTTCATCTTCGGGGATAAATTTAGAAACGCCACAGCCTGCCAAAAACCATACAGGAATTAGTAAAGCCATTGTTTTCAATGACTTAATATTTGGTAATTGGGGTAAACAATAGCATTTATTATTTCTCATTGCGCTCCTCTTCTGCTTGATTATCTTGTTCCTTTCTTCTAGAGTCTATTCCTCTCCAAAGGTCTTCGAATTCATTAAACTCTCTATTGAAAATTACAGAAAGCCCGGTGACAACCAATTGTCCATCTATAAAACTTTCAAATTGATTTTTTCTAAAACCTCTCGCTCTGTAACGGCCATTTTCGGTAATTAAATACTCCACACTGACATTGCCCAATAGGGAGTTACCGGTACTTGTGGATGAACTCCCCTCTATGTCTATCTGACTTCCTACCTGAACAATTAACCTGTCATCTAAGAATCGTTTGCTTGCATTAACATTGAGCTGTGTCCTTGATTGTGGGGAATCTCCTTGATAATCTTCAAAGCTATCCAAGCCTACATCCAATTCTAAACCTGTATCCCCTACCAAGCTATTAGTAAAGGTGTTCAGTTGCCCTGATAATAACTGGCTCACACTGGACTTGGCCATTGCTGTGGTGCCTCCACTTCCCGAACTGTCTCCACTAGGAAAAAAACTATTTAACACCAACAATGAAAAAACTTGGCGGTTTAACTCACCTTCCTGATTGTTTAATTGCTTTACCTGAGCATATACAGCACCACCCAATGCCCCTCTTTCATCTTCAGGCATATCCATAGTAAATGATATTTCAGGTTTGAGCAACTCTCCATCTATATTAAGGTAAACGATAAAGGAAAATTCTTGCCTGTATTTGGACATTGTTTCTCGGGAGCCTCCGGATGCTGTGGCGGTCATCAAGTCTGAGGCAGAAGTTTTGACGCTATAAATTGCGGTGATATCCATATTCGCATCCATGGGATCACCCGCCCAGCTTATCGTACTTCCTTCTTGGATTTCAAACCGCTTGCTTACCAAATTGTATAAACTTAATTCATAATGACCTTTAGATAACTCATAAATTCCGGTTAAGGTTACCCTCCCATTTGGATCCATATTCAATTGTAGGTCTGCTGCCCCTTCCACCATTAGATTATCCCCGGACCTTTCATCAATCACAAGGTTAAAGACTGCTTCCGAAGATACGTTTAATAGCATGTCTACCTTATACCCGGTGAAGCCTGAAATACTTGTTTCTTCAAGTCTTTTCGTAAGTATGTCTTCAGGGTTTTCTCTGTTGACAAAAGTGACTATCCCTTGCCTTTCTACCACATCCAATTGACTTTCAGGAATAACCACGCTTAAGTTTGTTCCCTTATCTACAGTTATTTCAGCGTCTATTACGGGTAAGTTCAAATCTCCTTGTATGGTGACATCTGCTCCAATTAGTGCATCGCCGTAAAACAAATCATTGTCTTCTTGCGTAGAATTCAGCACTTTAAAGTTATCTGCTGTTAAAGAGAGGTCGAATTGAGGGTTTATAAAATCATTTTCAGTAATGATATCTCCATCCAGAACAAAGTTATTGTCTTGGTCGTCTTTTATGGTCAGCTGATCCAAATACACTCCTTGGTTATCCACCCTTATTTCATCCTTGTCTATCGCAAAGCGAGCATTCAAGGTGGCAACGGTAAATTCAGTCTCATTAAAGGCCAAATTGCCAGAGTAAATTGGATCTGAAGAACTTCCTTCCACTTTAAATTTACCTGAAATAAATCCATTTCCATCGCTTATGGCTCCGGCAGTAAGTCCATCCAACATGTCCAACTCAAATTTATTTAAGTCCAGCGCCAAATTGAGCTTGGCCCCCAGAGGGTCCGCAACAAAGCCACCTGTCAGGTCCAGGTCCACACCTTTATCTTTGATCATCAGGTCAAAATCATAATTTTTTTGATCATTGCCCGAAGCTTCCAAGGTCAGGTTACCGAGAGGTACCTTGAGCAAGGCCATATCTTGCACAGTTAAGTCGGCTTGTAAACCGGTGGCTCCAAATGGATTTTCTATTTTAATGGCACCGTTTACTAAGCCTGCGGCTAAAATCTCTTCGGGATTTAGTAAACTGGTGAAAGTTCTTAATCTGAAATCATTGAAGGTAAGATCAATTGAATTCTCTTCCGGTTCATTCCCGAAAGACACAAGTTGCTTTTCTCTTGAAAATTCAAAAGCTTCAAAAAACACTTTATTCTTAGCCAATGTAAAAGCATTGTTTTCTGCTACCTCCCATTTCAATTTGTTAAAAATCAGGCCTTCAGGATTAATATGTAATTGCATGGAATCCTCTCCAAAACCCAAATCAAAATCAATGTTTGTCAATACCTCCTCGTCATGCAAAGCATTGAAATTAACGTACAATTGATTTTCCAATACTTCTCCGGAAAAATAAGTAGGCCCTATTGCCAAACGCCCGAAAGACAAGCCCATTACTCCAAAATCAAAATCAAAGTTGGACGAATCACTCAGCACATTCAAGTCTAAACTATCCAATACAGCGCCGGAATAAGAAAGATAAGGAAAGTTAATCCGCCCATCCAATTTGGATTTCTTTTCATTGAACGTCATTTTAATTGACCCTTCTTCCAATTCTTCTAAGCCCGGTAAAATCACTCGCTGTAAAAGTAATGTAGAAGGAATGGTAAAGTCCATGTCCACGTTGACCGGCCTTGAAACTTGCTCCGTAGAAAGAGATGCACTATCAAGAAAATATCCGTTAAAATGTCGGGATAGGCCTTCGTAAGTCTCTCCCGGACTTACATTGGACTGCAAGAATCCATTCAATACATTGCTTTGAATGCTAAAATCAGTAGAATCAGGCAAAACCCGTAGTGCAAGATCCATCCCGCCCATGGGATAGGCCTGTTCATCTAATACAATGGTGCCATCTGTCAATTGTGATTGAAGTTCAAAATTTTCCGGCTTGCCCTCAAAAGCTGCGTTCAAAGAAAATTGAGTTCTCAATTTTTTAGCACTAAAATTAAGCCCATATAAGTCTGCACCTTTAAGTGCCAAATCCATATCCACCTTATAATTGGAAGGTGTCAAGGAGACCTTAGCCAATAAATCCATATCGAGCATCTCGTCTTTATGGTTAACTTTGAATTGGCCTTCTCCATCAACAATCTCACTACTCAATTGCAAACCTTTGTAATTGTGCCCATTATACACCAAATTAATCAGCTTGCTATCTAAACTAAGGTCTAAACTGTCAAGTGGACCAACCTTTCCATGAGCAGCCAGTTCCATATCTAGCGCTCCATAAGTAAGGGTATCACCCATTATTTTACCAAGAGGTACAGCCGAAATGGTAGAATTTAAGTCAAAATTATAGGATCCTTGTTCTGTAGACAGTTCTGCAGCCAATGCTACTGAAGCATTATAGGCTTTCAGTATAGCTTCTAAATTAAAATCATCCAGGGATCCCGCTGAAGATACTGAAAGATCCAAGTTTTGAGGATACTTGATACCCAAACTATCTTCCGGTGTAAAGAGGTTCAAATCTGCCTCAGTGGAAATAAACTTGAACTCATCCAAATCCCATGAAAGCCTATCAGTATCCAAGGGGTTGGAAAGGGTTCCGGATATATCCATGCTTGTACTTCTCCCCCATTTGGCGGCAACCTCTTTCAGGCGAACCTTGTTCAGATTTCCTGAGGCAAGCAAGGAAGCTTCAAAGCTTTTCTTTTCAAAAGTTTTGAGATAGGAATTATTTTCCAGTGAAGGTGAAAAGTAATAAGCATCCTCCACGCCTAAATTTACATTTTGGATGGCCAATGCCATGGATGCCTTTTCAGGATTATCCATAACAGCTACAAGACTAGGGAATTCCAGGTCAAAATCACCCTTCAAACCACTTTGCCCTGTATTTACAGATAATTCGTTTACTTGCAAAGAAGAATCATTTAAGACCAACTGAGCTTGGAAGTTTTCAAGTTTGAAACCCGACCGTTCGGTAAAGCCAAGCTTATCTAAAGAAAAACCGGCTTTTTTAGGCTTGTAATAGAGGTTATTGGCCTGTAGGATGAAATCTTTTACACCAACATCCTCAGAATTAAACTCCCCGGCTTGACCCTGAACACCATTTCCCCCATAATTTATTTGATTATTGGAAAGGTCTATAGAGGAAAGTTCCACCTCCCATACAGGCCATACAAACGGCGCTACCGCATCTTCCTTCTCAACAGTCTTTTTTTCCTCCTCAGCTTTGGTTTCACTTTGGTATTCAATCTGTGAATCCTGAAGAGACAAACGCTTAATTAATACCTTTTGCTTGTCAAGATTGGCTTCCGGCATTTCTAGTAAAAAGTCTCCCATATTGGCCCTAATTTTCATTCCATCGGGCAATGAATGATAGTCAGCCTTAATATTTTTTAAAGAAAGTTTGTCTAAGACTAACAATGGCATCGGCATATCGCTCTCGGAAGAGCCTTCACTTACCGGCAAAGGCTTGAATTGTTGATAGGTCAGCGCAGAATTTTCCCATAAGATTTCAGTGACATTAAAATCCATTTTATTCAAGTCCATGCCATTGATTGCAATAGATAATTTACCTAGGTTAAGCGATCCTGTTAAGCCCAATACTTTATCTGTAAATTGCAGGTTCCAATCTTCTAAATTGACCGGTCCGATATTAATATCAGGGTAACTGCTTTCTTTCGAAGACAAGGTATCAACAGCTGTGGTATCAGCATTACTTTCTTCGCTTACAAAAGCCTCCATCAGGTAATCAAAATTGAAGGCACCCGTGCTATCTCTTTCTATATTGGCTTTAAGTCCCTCCCATTCTAGTCTGGACACATTGATTTTACTGCTTAAAAGGTATGGCAATAATTCTAGTCCTGTTTCAAGTTTATTACTATATACAAGGGTATCTCCATTGGGTTGTTCCAAATACAATCCTTCTAAATAAAGATTACCACGAAATGTCAGGTATAATTTATCAATACTAACTTTGCTGTTGGTTTTTTCAGCAAGGTATTGGGTGGCTTTGTCCACAATGATATCTTGTCCAAAAGGGCTACGGACAAATAAAAGAATAATGAGCACCAACAGACCTAGGCCGAGCAGAATCCATCCTCCAATTTTAAAAATCTTTTTACCTAAGTTATGTGCCAAAGTAATGTATTTAACTAAAAAAAGGAGTGGACGAACGATCCACTCCCGAATTAAAAATCAATATTCCGTTCACCGGTTAAACAAATATCAATTATTATACCAAATCTTTAATGTCCGCCTGAAGATGCAGCCATCACAGCATTTAAATCTACACCAAGGCCATTTGCGACCCGTGCTCCAAATTCCTCATCCATTCTGAACCAGTGACATAGCTGTCGGTTTATAATTAGGTCTCTTTTTGGCCCTGAGATTCCACTCATCGCACCTATGGTGTTTTTTATGGTATTGTCTTGCTCTTCATTACTCATGACATCCCTGAACAAAGCCCTAGGTTGGGAATAATGATCGTTTCCTCCTAATTTGCTATTCCTGTCGTACCAATCAACAATATTGTCCTCAAGTTGTTCAGAAGGTTCCTGATAATTTTTGTCCACCTCAACCTCATCAAAACTATTAGGCCAATAATTGGGCTTCCTTCCTCCGTTGCCATTAACATTCATCATGCCATCCCGTTGGTAATTATTTACCGCATAAGGGCATCTATTTACAGGGATTTGTTCATAATTACCGCCTAATCTGTACCTATGTGCATCCGGGTAAGAAAGTAATCTTCCTTGAAGCATCTTATCAGGACTGTAACCCAGACCGTCAACCAAGTGGGCAGGAGCAAAAGCAGATTGTTCTACATCCTGAAAATAGTTATCCGGATTTTGATTCAACTCCAATACACCTACATCAATTAGGGGAAATTCCGAATGAGGCCAAACCTTGGTCACATCAAAAGGGTTAAAATCGACTTTTTTAGCTTGCTCAGGTGTCATGACCTGAATTTTCATGTTCCACTGTGGGAAATCTCCTTTATCAATGGATTCCAAAAGATCCCTTTGTGAGAAATCCAAATCCTTGGCTTTCATTTGAGTAGCTTCTTCATCTGTAAAGTTTTTGATTCCCTGAGCAGTTTTAAAATGATACTTTACATAAGTTTTTTCATTTTTTGCATTGATCATGGAAAAGGTATGAGAACCGTAGCCATTCATATGTCTATAGCCAACCGGAGTTCCCCTATCACTCATTAAAATCAAAACCTGATGCAAAGACTCCGGAGTCAGCGACCAATAATCCCACATCATGGTAGGTGATTTGCAATTGGTGTAGGGATCTCTTTTTTGGGTATGGATAAAATCTGAGAACTTTTTGGGATCTTTAATAAAAAATACCGGCGTATTGTTTCCCACAAGGTCCCAATTGCCATCCTCTGTATAGAATTTAACGGCAAATCCCCTTGGATCTCTTTCGGTATCCGGAGATCCTTTTTCCCCACCCACTGTAGAGAATCTTAGGAAGACTTTTGTCTTTTTTCCAATTTTATTAAAGACTTTTGCCTTGGTATAGGACGATATATCATTTGTCACCGTGAAAGTACCAAACGCACCGGATCCTTTGGCATGAACTACTCTTTCAGGAATTCGCTCTCTATTAAAGTGTGCCATTTTCTCATGAAGAATATAATCTTCTAAAAGTACCGGACCTCTTGGACCAACAGTTTTTGAATTTTCGTTTTCGACATATATTCTACCTGAAGCTGTCGTTAGTTTGTTGTGCTTTTTCTCTTCTGCCATGATGCAAATCTTTTAATAATGGTCTACGTTATTGATTCGATGAAATAAAGGTAGAAAGAATAGAGTTATAGTGAAAATTGATTATTTCTATATTGTAATAGCTTTTATCTATAACTATACATAACTGCTTAATCAACAAAGACAAGCATTTAAAATCCATCAATAAAAATTTAATTGTTTTCTAATTCTTCAATTAAACCTACCTTTTACGAGAGTATTGTCAGAATAATAAAGTGAACTACTGTCAATATGTCGGTATTTTATTAAATTTGCGATCTGAAATTATAGTTAGTCAATGGAAAATATTATTAAAGATATCGATATCATCAGTGGGGAGGAGGCAAAAACCTGTGATTTTAAGGTAACGGCTGAAGAAAATACAGGAAAGTCGAGGCGATTGTATATCGAAAGCTATGGTTGTCAAATGAATTTTTCGGATAGTGAGATTGTCGCTTCTATCATGAAAGAAACCGGATTTGATACAACTTCAGATTATAAAAATGCAGATGTCATTTTCCTAAACACCTGTTCCATAAGGGACAAGGCAGAGCAGACCGTACGCAAAAGGTTAAGCCAGTTTAACCAAATCAAAAGTGCCAATCCGGAATTAAAAATTGGGGTATTGGGATGTATGGCAGAGCGCCTAAAAGAAAAGCTACTAGAAGAAGAGAAGCTGGTGGACATGGTTGTTGGCCCGGATGCTTACCGTGATTTACCCAATCTTGTTGGGCAGGTCGAAGAAGGGCAAAAAGGAATCAACACCTTTTTATCCCGAGAAGAAACCTATGCAGACATCTCTCCTGTACGGCTAAATTCAAATGGTGTAAGTGCGCTTATTTCTATTATGAGGGGCTGCGACAATATGTGCTCATTTTGTGTAGTTCCATTTACTCGTGGTAGGGAAAGGAGTCGCGACCCCTATTCAATAACTAAAGAAGCTCAGGAATTATTTGACAAAGGGTATAAGGAAGTTACCCTCCTGGGGCAAAATGTGGACAGTTACAAATGGTCTCCTCAGGAGAATAATAAAGCCAGGCTCAATAAAAAAGAGTCAGAAATCACTGAGGTCGTTCATTTTTCTGACTTGCTGGAGATGGTCGCCAAGGTTAATCCAAAGCTTAGGGTTCGATTTTCCACCTCCCATCCCAAAGACATCACGGATGAGGTCTTGTATACCATGAAGCGTTACGACAATATTTGCAAATACATCCATTTGCCAGTGCAAAGTGGCAATAGCCGGGTATTGGAATTAATGAATAGGACCTATGATCGAGAATGGTACCTCAACAGGGTTCAAAAGATCCGTGAAATACTTGGGGAAGATTGTGGCATATCATCAGACATGATAGCAGGTTTTTGTTCAGAGACAGAAGAAGAACACCAAGACACCCTTAGCATAATGGACATAGTTCAGTATGATTTCTCTTATATGTTTTATTATTCAGAGCGACCAGGCACCCTGGCCGCGAAGAAATACCCGGATGATATTCCACTGGCAGTAAAAAAACGCAGGTTGCAAGAAATCATTGACAAACAAAGCAGTTTATCAATGAACAGGCACAAAAGAGAGGTAGGTCAAGTACAGGAAGTTTTAGTGGAAGGTATTTCCAAAAGGTCTACTGAACAGCTTAAGGCAAAAAATTCAGCAAACAAAGTAGTGATTATCCCAAAAGGAGATCTGAAGATTGGTGATTATGTCAAGGTAAAAATCACTGATTGCACCTCTGCTACCTTATTTGGAGAAATTATCAATTGATAAATAACAAAACCATGATCTCTATCAGTGCTTCCGAAATATTGAGTATCAAACAAAGGTTTGGGATAATTGGAAATAGTCCATTATTAAATCACGCCATTCAGGTAGCCATGCAAGCTGCACCTACGGAAATGACCGTCTTGGTCACCGGTGAAAGTGGCAGTGGTAAAGAATCTTTTTCTAAAATTATTCACGCCTTGAGCAAAAGGAAGCATGGCAAATTCATCGCGATAAACTGTGGGGCCATACCTGAGGGGACGATTGATTCTGAATTATTTGGACATGAAAAGGGTTCATTTACCGGCGCCCATGAAGCGAGGAAAGGTTATTTTGAAGTTACGGATGGTGGTTCAATATTCCTGGATGAAATTGGTGAAATGCCACTTGGCACCCAAGCCCGCTTATTGCGTGTTTTGGAAAATGGGGAGTTTATCAAAGTTGGTTCTTCCAAAGTTTTAAAGACGGATGTTCGTGTAATTGCAGCTACCAATGTCAACCTATTAAATGCCGTAGAAAAAGGAAAATTTAGGGAAGACTTGTATTATCGCTTAAACACCGTTCCTATTTTTGTTCCACCTTTAAGGCAAAGAGGAGATGATATCGCTTTGTTGTTCAGGAAGTTTTCCACAGATTTTTCTGAAAAGTATTTGGTAAAGCCTATTACCCTTACCCAGGATGCCAGGGAATTACTTTTAACTTTCCCTTTTCCGGGAAATATCCGGCAATTGAAAAATTTAGCCGAGCAAATTTCGTTATTGGAACAGGAAAGAGAAGTTGATGCAGAAACGCTAATCACCTATTTACCCAAAGAAAAAAGCAGTTTACCTGCTTCCATCCAGGGAAAGAATGATCAGAAAGAAGGCTTTTCCGATTTTTCTGAGCGAGAGATTTTATACAAGGTTCTTTTTGACATGAAAAAGGACATGACGGATTTAAAAAAATTAATTTTAGAATCTTATCATTCCGGAGGACTGGACCAATCCATCATGAAAAAGCACCAAAATCTTTTTGATGATATGGAATCAACAAACCAGTATGAAGAGAGCAACAAACCTTCCAAAAATCTCCCGCTAGTTTTGGAGACTTTAGGCGCAAAAAAAGAAATAAAAGATGAATCAGAAATTGGTAGAAAAAACTATCAAGAAGACATCATTGAGGACATCATACATGAGGAGGATGACCATTCACTTTCTTTAGAGAAAAAAGAAAAAGAATTGATTACCAAAGCTCTTAAAAAACACCATAATAAAAGAAAATATGCAGCGATGGATTTGGGAATCTCTGAAAGGACACTATATCGGAAGATCAAACAATATGACATTCAATAAGATCTGCTTATACTTTTTTAGTTTAACTGTCCTAGTTTCAGCCTGCAAAGTTGAGTACAGTTTTACAGGCACCACATTGGATTATAACGTAACGAACACTTTCTCCATCGCTAATTTCTTTAATGACTCTGGGGGAGGGCCTGCCAATATGGGGCAATTGTTTACAGAAGACCTAAAGGATTATTTCCAACGAAATACACAACTGGAATTGATACAAAACAATGGTGACCTACAATTTTCCGGAGCCATTACGGGTTATACCATCAGCCCTCAAGCTACAGTATCCAGCACCAATGCCAATCAACCTGATAGGGCCGGTCAAATGCGTGTTACCATTAGAGTGGAAGTAGAATTTGTCAATACAAAAAATGAAGAAGAAAATACCAAAAAAACCTTCTCTTATTTTCAAGATTATGACCCAAGTAGCACTACGCTCCTAGAGGTTGAATCAGATTTGGTAGAAACAATTTTTGAAGGTATCATACAGGATATTTTCACTTCCACTGTGGCCAATTGGTAAAATTTGTTAAATTTAACATCTACACTTAAAAAGAAACGTCGTGAACGCTCAAGGATTTTTAGACTTAATAAGTAAGGCCGATGATCTTGAAAATGCAGATTTAAAAAAAGCATTGAAACTACAAGAGAAGTATCCCTACTTTTTGGCACCAAAAATACTTGCGGCTAAATATGAATGGGACAAGGCTTCGGGAGCCTCCAAAACCTTGCTTCACTGGGCGGCAGTGGTTAGTCCGGATAGAAAGAGATTAAAAAGCCTGCTAACGGGAACCTCTCCCATTGCACAAGACATACCCATTGAAACACCTCCTGAAACACATGCTAAAGACAGTGAAGCAAAAGAAATAGTAGCTACCATTGCACCTCCGGTACCCGAAAAAACAAGTACGCAGAAAGAAGAAGTTAGTCCAGATAATACCTCCAGACCAAAAAGAGATGAAATATTAAGGCGTTTGGAGGAAAATTTAAAGAAAATAAAAAAAACAGCCCCTTCGCCCAATGAAAATAACCAAGCGCATGTAAAAAAAAAGGAGGAGGCCCTAGAAAAAACGGCTGAGAAAAAAGACGAGGCCTCTAAAAGCAAAAAAAAGCAAAAGAAACCTATTGCCAAGAAAAACAAAGAGGCCCAGCAAAAATTAATTGATGATTTTAAGGAGAAGCCTATCCGACTAACCAAGGACAAATTGGATGAGGCTGTTATATTGCCTGACTTATCTGAACAGAGTACGCATTTAAATCACAGTATGCTTTCAGAATCATATGCCAAATTATTGGTCAAGCAAAACAAAAAAAATGAGGCTGTGGAAATATATCAAAAATTAATATTGAACTTTCCAAAGAAAAGGGCTTACTTTGCAGACCAAATTGAGAAGTTAAGAGAATAAAATAATATAACAAGCATGTTTACAGTAATCATAAGTATCATCATCGTTTTGGCCGTTTTATTGATTTTGGTCATTTTGGGCCAAAATTCTAAAGGAGGTGCCGGAGCAGCTTTTGGTGGAAGCGCCTCACAAATCATGGGTGTCACCAAAACAGGAAATATTTTAGAAAAAGCTACATGGGTTTTAGCCATTGCTATTTTGGCTTTATCATTGGGCTCTTCGGCTTTTCATGAGAGCAGTAGCTCATCCGGGTTTTCTTCTCCAAATGTGGAGAATGCCCAAAAGCAAATTCTTACCCCGTCATTTGACGACCAATCTATTTTGCCTGCTGAAGGAAATGAAGAAGATGCTTCAGAAGAAACAAGCCCCGATACTGAAGAATAAGTAATTAAGCTTACCGAAATTTAAAGGCCTGTTGAAATCAACAGGCCTTTTTTATTTAAAATTTTAATATTATTTAAGGAAGCAAAAATTGAAGATGAGCCGGAATATGATTAAATTGACATTTTAAAATCCTAAAAAAACAACTCAAAGTTTATATTTATGTTTGAAAATCATTTAAGTCTGGAAGATTTAGGCGCTGATAAATGGCCTAATGTCATTTTATGGGCCGCTCCTGTGATGTTTTTATTGGTTTTTATAGAATGGGGCATCAGCTTATATCAAAAAAAAGATACTTACGATAAGAAAGATTTCTTAGCAGCCTCCACTATTGGACTGGTGAATGTGGGAATTAGCGCATTAATAAAGGCCTTCACCTTTGGCGTTGCCTTGTTTTGCTGGAACATTGTACCTTGGAAAATCCCTGCTACCTGGTGGTCTTTTATCTTTTGTTTCTTTGCCATTGACTTGGCCAGGTATTGGGCACACAGAGTCACTCATGAGCAACGTTTCTGGTGGGCCACACACATTACACACCATAATTCCGCAAAGTATAATTTCTCTGTATCCTTCCGTTTAGGCTGGACACAACATATTAAAATTATCTTCTTTGTACCTGTAATGTTGATGGGCTTCAATCCATTCGTATTCTTTATCTGTCACCAAGTGGCTGTATTGTATCAATTTTGGATTCACACGGAATACATCAAAAAGCTTCCTAAGCCAATTGAATATTTCTTTGTTACCCCATCACACCACAGGGTTCACCATGGTAGCGACGAGCATTATTTAGACAAAAATTACGGCTCCACTTTTATCATTTGGGACAGGATTTTCGGAACCTTTATGGAAGAAAAAGAAAGACCTACATATGGTATCACCAAACCTGTGACTTCATACAACCCTGTCTATTTGGTCTTTCATGAATGGGCGGATATAGTGAAAGACATCCGGAAAGCAAAGGATTCGAAAGAAGTTTACCAGATCTTATTCGGTAAGCCAGGCGATGAAGTGATAAAAAACAGAGAGTTGAGGGAACAAGCGGAAAAAGCCGGACTCAAAGAAAAAACCGAAGCTAAAAGCACTGCAAAAAGTAGCCCAACACCAATATTGGTTTCGAATGAAAACTCACTATTGAAAAAGGAAGATTAGAAATAATTATAAACCTTAAAAAAAATGGGAAGGCTTGTCTTCCCATTTTTTTTATTCAATTTCAATATGTTTGAGCAGCAAACGCTTGCTTATTGGCAGTAAGCTTTGCTCCAAAGGAATCGCATTTTTAGACACAATACGCCAAGTGGAAGGATTTGGCAGGTCTTTGAAATTTTTGATCAAATCCAGTTTTATTTGATTGCAGGTCTTTGTAATGCTTTTTTTGATGGCTACAATAAACTTGAGAGCAATGCCCCTGAATTTGTCCAAATTGTTCTGAAACAAATCAATTTTGTATCGGTAAACCAATATTTCCTTGGAATAACCATTAGAGACCAATGCATAGCCTTCCTTCTGATAAAGAGCAGATAACCCCACAGGTTCAATCTCTAACTGATTTTCAATAAAATCATAAATACTTTTCCCCTCTTCGATATGTTTTTTTATTTGAGGCAAGGCATAGCTTATAATACTTGCCAATTCTTTCATGGTATCATCATCTTCAGTTTTGTTCTTGTAGTTTATGGATACCTTTTTCAGATCAATGGATTGAATTTCTTTAGGAAATTTTGAATTGATTTGGTTTCTGTTCGCATCAAAATTTTGAAGTTTACGGTAATGCGAAATCAATTCTGCCAAGGGAGGGTAAAGTTTTACTGATTTGAATTCATGTTCAACTTCCTTGAGGTAGGCCAAAAGCAAATATTTTTTATACTCAAAATCAATCAAGCCTTCAGCTATCCAGTTGTCCGATAAGTTTCTCATAATTTATCTCATTAAAATTTTTTAGATAAAATACGTAAATATGTCAGGATTCGCAATAGTCAAACGCAAAATTGACAGGAATGCCATACACGTTAATTGAAGGGCCTGTCAGTATTGAAGTTTAATCAAGACTTTCTGTCAGTAAAAAAGTAAAAAACAGGATTGGCACAGAAAGTGTAAATAAGCATTTTGTATTATAGAAATCAAACTTTAAAAATAACTAAATCACATGTCTAAAGTTAACATCCAACCTCTAGCAGATAGGGTTTTGGTAGAACCCGCTGCCGCAGAAGAAAAAACGGCTTCAGGCCTTTATATCCCTGATACTGCCAAAGAAAAACCACAAAAAGGTACAGTAGTAGCCATAGGAAATGGTAAAAAAGATGAACCATTGACTGTAAAAGTTGGTGACACTGTTTTGTATGGTAAGTACGCCGGCACTGAGCTTTCTGTAGAAGGTGCTGATTATTTGATCATGAGAGAAGCGGACATCTTCGCTATCCTTTAATTACAGATCTCATAATTAAGATTAATTAATTTAAATTAAAAAAAATTTTAAAATGGCTAAGGAATTATTTTTCAATACCGACGCAAGGGATCGTCTAAAAAAAGGAGTTGACGCTCTTGCTGATGCAGTTAAAGTAACATTAGGACCAAAAGGCAGAAATGTAATTTTGGACAAGAAATTTGGTGCACCAAGCATCACTAAAGATGGTGTTACTGTAGCAAAAGAAATTGAGCTGGAAGACGCTATAGAAAACATGGGAGCTCAATTGGTGAAAGAAGTAGCTTCTAAAACAGCTGACGATGCGGGTGACGGTACCACTACTGCCACTGTGTTGACACAGTCAATTTTTTCCGTAGGTATCAAAAACGTTGCTGCTGGTGCTAACCCAATGGACCTTAAAAGAGGTATCGATAAAGCTGTAGAAGCAATCGTTTCTGAATTAAGAGCTGCCTCTAAAGAAATCTCTACTTCTAAAGAAATTGCTCAGGTAGGTACTATTTCTGCCAACAATGACTCTGAAATCGGTGAAATGATTGCAGATGCCATGGAAAAAGTTGGTAAAGATGGTGTGATCACTGTAGAAGAAGCAAAAGGTACTGAAACTGAAGTTAGGACTGTTGAAGGTATGCAATTTGACAGAGGATACCTTTCTCCATATTTCACCACCAATACTGAAAAAATGGAGGCTGAATTGGAAAACCCATACATCCTTATTTACGACAAGAAAATTTCTGCAATGAAAGAATTGCTACCTGTTTTAGAGCCTGTTGCTCAGTCAGGTAGACCATTGTTGATCATTGCTGAAGATGTAGACGGAGAAGCTTTGGCTACATTGGTAGTTAACAAAATCAGAGGTGCCCTTAAAGTTGCTGCTGTAAAAGCTCCAGGTTTCGGTGACAGAAGAAAAGCAATGTTGGAAGACATCGCTACTCTTACCGGTGGAACAGTGATTTCTGAAGAAAGAGGTTACAAACTTGAGAATGTAACCATTGATTACCTAGGTACTGCTGAGAAAGTAAACATCGACAAAGACAACACTACTGTTGTTAATGGTGCCGGTGAAAAATCAGCGATTGAAGCTAGAATCAACGAGATCAAATCTCAAATTGAAAAAACTACTTCTGATTATGACCGTGAAAAACTTCAAGAAAGATTAGCTAAGCTATCTGGTGGAGTTGCTATCCTTTACATTGGTGCGGCCACAGAAGTGGAAATGAAAGAGAAAAAAGACAGAGTAGATGATGCTCTTCACGCTACTAGAGCGGCTGTACAAGAAGGTGTAGTTGTTGGTGGTGGTGTAGCCCTAATCAGAGCTTCTGTAGCCCTTGAAAATCTAAAAGGCCTTAATGAAGACGAAGATACCGGTATCAACATCATCAAGCAGGCTGTTGAAGCTCCATTGAGAACAATCGTTTCTAATTCAGGTGGAGAAGGATCTGTAGTGATCAATAAAATCAAAGATTCTAAAGGTGATTTCGGTTACAATGCAAGAACCGACAGTTACGAAGACTTGTTAAAAGCAGGTGTCATTGACCCTACTAAAGTAACACGTCTTGCTTTAGAAAATGCCGCATCTATTGCAGCATTGTTACTCACAACAGAATGTGTAGTAGCTGACGTTAAAGAAGATGCTCCAGCTGCTCCTCCTATGGGTGGAGGCGGAGGAATGGGTGGAATGATGTAATCCCATTTTCTTTGAAATTTATAAAGGGAAGCACATGTGCTTCCCTTTTTTTTATGCATTTTTTTAAAAAAACTTGGTTTAAATCCCTCTATTTCTTTTAAAAATCGGCTTTATATTTTAAATACCAATCGAAACCTTCCAATAGCTACACAAAATGTCGATATTTTCAATCAAGGCTATAAACACTGAAAATAAAACTAAAAAGTTTCAATAAAATTAAGAAATAGAAAATCAGTTGTTTATTAAATTTTTTTTTGAATTTTAACGCTACTCGGATGTCAAAAATTTCATACTTTATTTTAATAGTGGAATTATAGTGTTAAATTTCCGGTGTAAGAGAACGAGAGAGAGAAAAGTTTTTATTCATATATCAATGTATCCATTCGATTTAATTGTTTTAATTGATGATGACCCTATTAATAATCTGATCAATAAACGGTTAATCAACAAATTAAATCTATCACCTAAAACCATTGAATTTTTAGAGGCTGAAATGGCACTTCAATACCTCAAAGATCCTAAATTGGAAAAAAGGTTATTGATTCTTGTTGACATCAATATGCCTGTTATGAATGGTTGGGATTTTTTAAGCCAATATTTGGAACTTGAAAATGAAAGGAAAGATCGTATCATCATGCTATCTAGCTCCATAGACTTTCAGGATAGACAGCGATCCAAAGAATTCCCTTTTGTCAGTGGCTTTATTGAAAAACCGCTTACCCACGAAAAATTAAAGTCTCTATTGTAAATTAAAAAGCCCTTCTGATTTCACAGGGGCTTAATATCAATAACTATTCTTCCAAATTGATGCTTTGCTATTGATTTTAGCCAAATTCCCGGTATCACATTTCTAGGATCTTTAGATCTCATCAAGAGAAAATAATTTAAAGGTCAAGGTTTTTCCTTGCATGCTCAATGGCTTCAGTAGAATTTTTGACCCATGCTATTCTATTGGGCGGAAGTAAGGCATTTAATTCCTTCTCTCTGTTTTCATCAACAGTCCCTACTTGCCTGATATATACAGCCTCTACCCTTCCCGGATATTTATTAATAACTTCAGCATAAATTTCAGGATCATGTTGACCACTATCTCCAATAAGGACAAAATTTAGTTTCGGATAAAAGTTCATCAAAAATGATATTTTATCTACCTTGTGCTCATGGCTACCTCCACCGGATTTCCAAATATTCCTTAAACTCATATGATGGTCTTTCAATAATATTGGACCCCTCGGAATGTTTCTGTAGTTCATAAAATCTTTTATTAAGTCAAAAAGATTCCAGTCGCTGCTAGAAACATAAAACACCGGGTATTTAGCATTGGAAGATAGCAAGCGATAAAATTCACTAACCCCGGGAAATGGTCGTCTTGTGTAGGCATTTTTGGAAACCGAAAGCCAGAATTTTTCTTGAATATTGGTGGCTTTGGATATAATGATGGTATCATCTATATCTGAAATAATGGCTCGAGGAAAAGTTTTTTGAAATTTAAGCACACTTTTGTCTATAAATTTCTTTTCAGCTTTCAACCCATCCTCTTCAATTAAAGAAAATTGGACCGTTTGGGCTATCTTTTCTTTTTCATTTTTGAAATGATGATACCGCTCAAAAACCCCTTCCTCATCTGTAATTAAAATTGTTTTCAGGTCACCTAAACTTAATACTACCTTTGCCTCGGGCACGCTACTCCCCGCATACCTTCTTAAAGTGGCGAGAATATTGTGAAATACATTATGTTTGTCTGAGGGCCTGCTTTGTTTATAGGCCTCAACCACTCGTCCTTTAACGAAGAGGTGTGTATCATTGCCTAAAACCACAAAAACTTCTATACGCAGTAAATCAAGCTTACCCAATTTTCTTTTAATTAAAGAAAACAGGTATCTAAACGGCCATGTCAGCCCTCGGAACACATAAAATCTCTTCATGTTTAATATCCCTCAAATCCCAGGCCAGCTGCAGTTCTTATTTTTGAATAGGCTATGATTAGGTCGACATATACACTATTGTAAACCAATTGAGAATCAAATAAACCTTTTTCTCTGGCATTGATTAAAAACAATGAACTCTCTCCCAAATCGAATTTCATTCTTTCCCCCCTTAACAAAGTTTCCAAACTTTTAATATTTTGAGACAAAAAGCTTAATTGGCTTTTTAATACATCGTATTCATTGGTAACTTTCCTAAGTTTGGCAGCCAATTGCTCTAGCTTCAAATCCTTTTTATAATTAACTTCTTTAATTTTTACTCGGGTTAAGCCTAAATCCCCTCTCTCTTTTCGCAACAATAAAGGGGTAGAAACCTGAATACCAAACTTATAATTGTTTTCATAAAACCCTACTTGCTCCAGCCCTCCAAGGGTTTCAGTTAAAAAGTTGTATTTCAATTTAATTTTTGGTTTTAACTGCTCCGCTTTGTATCTGCGCTCAATATTTAAATAGGCCAGGTCATAATCGAGTATCCGTAATTCAGGATGATTGAATAACGCCTGATTAAGATATTCTTCGTCTAATGTCAATCCATTGTTTCCTTCTATTGGCTCAGGTGCTATTGAAGCTGCTAGATCTATAGAATTTTGATCAGCATCCCATAGGTAAACATTTAATTCCTGCATGCTTGAAAAGTAAGTATAACCTGCTTTTTGCAGTTTGATCTCCCGGCTCAATACCTGGGTATAAGCTTCTACTGTATCAATTGCAGGAAGATCTCCTTGTTCAAAACTGCCTTTCACAGCCTTAAATCTTTCCTTAGCCACCCTCAAGCCCTCTTCATTGACCTTCAAATCAGCAAAAGCTCCTGCCCACTTCCAGTAAACAACCGTCGCATCATAGTAGAGGAGATTTAGGCTTTGTCTTCTCTCCTCCTCCGTAGCTTTATTGTATATCTTCGCCTGTTTAAGCGCTGCCCTGCGCTTATCTATCAACAAGCCCTTTCCAACATTAATTGATGCCCCTATAGCATAAAGTCCATTGTCGGGCACATTGTTTTCAGGATTAAGGTAAGCTCCTCGGTTTTTCTCGAAAACACCTTGAAACTCAACTCCGGCAATGGTAGGCGCCACAAGTGCTGCTTCCTTTTTATTGTAATATTCCTTTTCTTGGTACTGTTTCTCATCAATACTCCCATATAAATATGGATCGAATCCCCCACGCGCTTTTCTCACTTCTTGTGTTCCTAGGTCTAAAATCAAATCCGCTTGTTTGGCAAGGGGATGATATTGCTTTACCCATTCCAAGAATTGATCATAGGAGAGCCTGTTGTCTTGTGCCCTTAAAGACATGGACAAAACCATCAACAGTCCAAGTAAACTCAAGCTTTTTTTCATTTGGTCTGTTTTTTCAATTCCTTAGACTCTTGAAGGGTATAATAATCAGGTGGAAATCCATTCATTTGACGCCATATTTCATACCATACAGGAACATCGTTTAGTAAGGCAATGCCATCAGCACCTGCACCAATTCTTAAAGCCTGCGGCCAGGGTTCTTCATCCGGATCAGGCACTACCAGAACCCTATATTTATTATTGGAACTGGTGAAATTGTCTACTGCCATAACTGCACCACCAAATGTTCCATTGGATAGCTCAGGCCAACCTGAAAAAACGATTGCCGGCCAGCCATCAAAAATAAACCTCACTTTACTACCCAATTTCACCAAAGGAAGATCTATTGGGTCAACATATATTTCTACTGCCAAAGAATAATTTTGGGGCATGATACTTATAATCTCGGTGCCCTCCTTTATGGTCTCTCCAAGGCCAACTTGTATGGCTTTGGTTATATAACCGGATTGTGGAGCAAGTACATAATACATTCCAGACCTAACCGTGTAATTGGTCAGTGTGTTTTTCAACTTATTTACCCCAGCCTCTGCGTCATATTGCCCTGAAAGTGCTGTAAATCTTTCCGAATTTACTTTGGCCAGTTTATCCCTAAAATCATTGTCAATGGCATTCAATTCAATTTGGGCAGTAATAAATTCATTTCGACTGCCCAGCAATTTATTTTCTGCGCTCAGGGTTTTTGCCTTAGCTTCTTGAAGCTTTATTTTCCTTGTTTCTAGGTCTGTTAGTGATTTCAAGCCTTCCTCATATAGCTTCTCCATCCTAAGGAATTGTTTTTCCGCCACAGCAAAATTAACCTTTTCTGCCTCCAGCATAATACTATCAGAAAGCACCTTCAAATTGGCTTGCCTAAGTTTATTTTGCCCTTGTTCTTTTCTCAGTTTGTTGTTCTCTTTCAAAGCCGAAAGCTGTTGTTGTTGGGCTTTGATTTTCTCTTCATATGATTTCACTGACAACTCCTTGGCTTCTACCTGTAGTTGTGTTCTGTTCAATAAATCAGGATCCATGTATTGTTCTTTCACTTCGGAGAGATAAAGCACCGTATCTCCTTTTTCTACAAATTCCCCTTCTTGAACATACCATTTTTCAA
Organism: Cyclobacterium sp. 1_MG-2023; assembly: GCF_030546805.1. Taxonomy (GTDB): domain Bacteria; phylum Bacteroidota; class Bacteroidia; order Cytophagales; family Cyclobacteriaceae; genus Cyclobacterium. The sequence goes on from NZ_JAUOPC010000008.1 coordinate 47,160, forward strand.
TCCTACCAGCGATAACCGAATGAATGGTTTGGGGCCTATGCTCCGGCTTCAAAGCAGTAACCGTACCTTTAGACCTGAAATTTTGGGTCCAAGGTAGAAAGAGACAGACAAAGCCAGTCATCAACAAATACAATAAGATCCTTATCCTTCTCCTACTTTGGTTACTTGATAGTGTCAACCCATAACTTTCAAAGGAATTGAGATCAATTAATTCTTTGATCGAATTTCTAGAAATATTTAACATATGATTAACGGTTATTCAAGTTGTTTTGGTAAAATTCATAGCCGGGAAAATCCCCATCGTACGCAATTTTTCCGGCTTCCATTACTACTATCTTTTCTGCTCTTTTCAAGAGCGAATTCCTAGCTGTGACCAACACCAGCGTCCAAGGGCCTGAAAAAATAAAATCAAAAACCCTGTCAGACTCTTCTTTGCTCAGGTAATTGAGCTCCTCTTCAAGTAAGAGTAATTGGGGTTTGAAGCATAAACTTCGGGCTAAAATTATTTTACTAATGAGTGAATTATTGAGGCTTTTACCTTCCGGCAAAAGAACAGTTTCCAAGTCATCCTTCAGCCGGTATACAAAATCATTTAGCCCTACAATTTCTAAAACCTCTCTCAATTTTGTTTCGTCCACCCCTTCTTTGCCCACAGTGATGTTCTCCCTTATGGTGCCATGAAATATGGATTGCCTAGACAGGCTATCACCTATCATTGACCTTAACTTTTCCAAGGATAAAGTGTCCATTGGCAATTTGTTGACAATTACATTGCCCTGATAATCCTCCACCAACCCTGCCATTACCTGTAACAAGGTACTTTTTCCTGCCCCACTAGACCCTGTAAGTACTACCTTCTCCCCTTCTTTTATCTCTAGATTGATATTATTAAGTATCGCGTATTTTTTATCATTTGATTGTAGGCTAAGATTTCTAAACCCATAAGCTAAACCTGACATTTCATCATTAAAAACATTCACCTTACCCGATGTACGCTCTAGGTCCATATCCATTATAAGTCCTAGTTTTTCTGTAGCAGTAAGGGTATCGTACACCGTTTCCAAACTAAGAATAATTTTCTCAACTGAATTAATGATAAGTACAATGATGATTTCCGCTGCCACAAACTGACCAATACTAATCTCATTATTCAAAAGCAATAAACTCCCTGCGACCAATAAAATCACAACAATAAGCACCTTAAAAGCAATCAAAGCCTTGAATTGAAAAATTAAGACTGCAAAATGTGAATTCCGGAAATTAACATATTCCTTAACGAGTTCATCCACTTTTTTAAAAGGCAAAGAGGAAAAACCTGAAAGCTTAAATGTTTCTAAAGTTCTTGCTATTTCTTCCAACCAATAGGCCAATGCATATTTTGCTGATGACTCCTTCAGGCTGGTCTTCATCCCTTTTGGACTTGTAAACTTAAATATCAAATATATGGTAAGTACCAAGACCAGGGAGAATATAATAAAAAATGGGTGGTAGATGGCTAGCAATACCAACCCGAAGAAGACCTGAAGTGAAGCAGTACTAAAATCTATTAGCAGTTTTGAAAGTCCCTTTTGTAGATTAATGGTATCAAAAAACCTATTGACCAATTCGGGAGCATAATTACCCCGCAAGGCCTCCATCTTTAACCTTGGTAATCTATACGCAAATTCAATAGCCGATTTACTGAAGACCCGTTGTTGTAATTTTTCAGATAAGTACAGCTGGCTTACTTGCAAAAAGCCACCAAATATTACCCCAAGGGCAACCACGATTACCAAAATAACCCAAGAAGTGGTGAGTCTTCCTCCTAAAATAAAGTTTAGAATTGCCTGAATCCCTAAAGGTAGTGACAAGGAAACCAAGCCATTGAGTACCGCATAAAAATAGATGGCATAGATCTCTCTTTTTTCACTCTTCAGCAAACTAAAAAATCGTTTTAGAGGAGTATTGATTAATTGTTCATTCATCTTTTAAGCGAATTAAAAACCATATTGTAATAAAAGTCCAATTTATTCTGTCCGTTAAAATTATCTTCAATCAAATCTGCCATATACAACTTGCTAAATGCATTCAGGTTGCTTGACCAAATGAGCGTTGAAACCACCACTTTTGGGAAAGGGTAATTGGGCTTATATTGAATAATCAAATCTTTAAAGCGCTCACTAAAATCATAAAACTGATGCAGCATGCTATTTTTCGCATTGCTTTTTAACTCTTTACTCATAAAAGATTTATTCGATTCTTGCATTACAACTTTTTTGAGTGAGCTAATGTTTAGGTAAAGATTTTCCAAATATATGGGCCCTTCTACTACAAGGTTGATTGCCATCTTAACTTTATCTTCAGGGCTTTCCAAGTTGGCTGTGCTATATACAAGGTTATGTTCAAGCCATCCCCAATACCAATTAATGAAGTATAACAATAATTTGTTTTTGTTTTCGAAATACCTGTATATCGCTGCCTCCGTACATTCTACATCACGGGAAAGCATTTTGAAATTAAATGCCTCCATCCCCCTTGCCTCTATTAATGCAAGGCTTTCTGTGAGAATTCTCTTTCCTAATGCTGAACTTATGGGATCTTTAATGAAAATCTCATGACTCACAGGTATATTTATATTTTTCAGTATTCGGTGCATGACAAAATATCAGTAAGCTTAATTCAACAAAAACTATAACGAACATATTTTTTGTAAGTTTAACTAACTTAACACATACAATTTTAGAAGTCGACGTTTAGTGTTGATAAATCGGGTTTATTGAGCTGGATTATTTTTGTTCTCTTGATAAGAAATATCGCCTAGCCAATACAGGTAAAGCACCTTAGAATACCTGAGCATTATGGGCAGTAAAAGCACATTGAAAAACACAACTGAAACAATGTAAACCATAAGGTCAGGATCGTCGAAAACATAATTAAGAACGATCATAACGTTCACAAACAATGCGACAGACAATGCGTAACTAATGTACATGGCACCATAATAAAAGTCCGGCTCCGGGACGAGTTCTGCACCACATTTGGGACAGTTATGATTCACATCAGATAATTTCCGAAAACTAAATACAGAAACCGGGAAGATATTACCTTCCCTACATTTGGGACATTTTGCTTTAGCGATAGCGCCTATTAAGCTATTATTTTCATTCATTTATAAATAAATTAGCGTACTTCGTCCAAATCATAATCTTTCCCTTTCCCCCAGCGCAATAACTCTTCAAGTTCATAATGCTCGAGAGTGTCCAAATCTTTCATTTTGAAGTTCTCCCTGCCGGTTCTTTCCATAACCTCCAAAAATCTGATCTCTCCAAAGTTTACAAGCTTATAAACTCGGCCTACTCTTATATTGTCAATTGCTAAAGGCATTCGGAAAAATTTTTAAATAGGGAAATTATTTATTGTAATCTTCTTCGCCAAAAGTCGAAGAACTCAAAGTTAATTTCTTTTCCTTTTAAAATCCATTTGAGCAGCAAAAGGTTTCATATTTCTGAATTGAATTGGTTTTAAATTTATGATCGGTTAAAAATGCCGGGAATTTCTTGAAATGTTCACAAGTTATTTTATCCTAATAATTAAAATTTCCCCGATAATCTATTAATTTTGCAACTCATAAAAAATTGCTTAAAAATGACCGCCACAAAAAAGTTTATTATTGATTTTGACAGCACTTTTACAAAGGTAGAAGCTTTGGATATTTTAGGTGAAATCAGCCTTAGGGATGATCCTGCCAAAGCTGAAAAGCTACAATCAATAAAGGACATTACCGACCAGGGAATGGAAGGTAAACTCACTTTTAGAGAGAGTCTTGTCAAGCGGGTAGAGATTTTGAATGCCAACAAAGATCAAATCTCTGAATTGATTTCTGAATTAAAGAAAAAGGTTTCAGATTCGTTCCAAAGAAACAAAGAGTTTTTGCTTGAAAACCGAGCTGACATTTATATCATTTCAAATGGTTTTAAGGATTTTGTCAGCCCTATCGTAACAAGTTTCGGAATTAAACCGGAAAATGTCTTTGCCAATGAATTTGTCTATGACGAATCCGGTAAAATCATTGGTTTTAATGAAGACAATCCTTTGTCAAAAAACAATGGTAAGCCTGAAACAATCAAGAAGTTAAAGCTTAGTGGCGACATCTATGTAATCGGAGATGGATACACTGACTATGAAATTAAAGCTTCAGGTGTTGCCAATAAGTTTTATGCCTTTACGGAAAATATTCACAGGCCTTCTGTTTCTTCCAAAGCAGACCATATTGCCCCTAGTTTAGATGAGATTCTCTACGTGAATAAAATGAATAAAAAGTTTTCCTATCCAAAAAGTCGTATCAATGTACTACTATTGGAAAATGTTCACCCAATCGGGGTAGAATTAATGAAAGCGGAGGGCTACAATGTAGAAGTCATCAGTTCTGCACTTTCGGAAGAGGAACTCGCTGAAAAAATCAAAAAGGTATCTGTACTTGGTATTCGCTCCAAAACCCAAGTCACCAAAAAGGTTTTAGAAAATGCAGATAGGTTAATTTCTATTGGTGCTTTTTGTATTGGCACCAATCAAATTGACTTGGAAACATGTCAGGAAAAAGGGATAGCTGTATTCAATGCCCCATTTAGCAATACCAGGTCGGTAGTGGAACTTGCCATTGCAGAGATAATCTTTTTGATGCGTGGTATGATCGACAAAACCACTAATATGCATGAGGGCAAATGGAATAAAAGTGCCAATGGAAGTTTTGAAATCAGGGGTAAGAAACTAGGCATTATTGGCTATGGAAATATCGGCTCACAATTATCTGTTTTGGCTGAAAACATGGGCTTGAATGTATATTATTATGATTTGGTGGAGAGGCTTGCACTGGGGAATGCTACGAAGGTAGATTCTTTGGACGAGCTTCTTGAAAGTTGTGATGTCATTTCCTTACATGTGGATGGACGAAAGGACAATGAACTTTTGCTGGACCAGGAAAAAATCGCCAAAATGAAAAAAGGCGCCTATCTTATCAACCTTAGTAGGGGACATGTGGTGGATGTAGCTGCACTTCGTGATGCTTTAAACTCCGGTCACTTGTCCGGCGCGGGAATAGATGTATTTCCTAAGGAGCCTAAGAACAATACTGAACCCTTCGAATCCGCCTTAAAAGGATTGCCTAACACTATCCTTACTCCCCACATCGGAGGAAGTACTTTGGAGGCACAGCAAAACATTGCTCGATTTGTTCCGGGCAAAATCATTGAGTACATCAATACCGGAAACACTTATAATAGTGTAAACTTCCCAAATATACAGTTGCCTTTCTTGCACGATGCGCACAGGTTAATTCATATTCATTTAAATGAGCCCGGTATCATGGCAAAGATCAATAATGTATTGGCTGATTTTGATATAAACATTGTGGGCCAATACCTCAAAACCAATGAGAAAATTGGCTATGTTATCACTGATATTGACAAAGCTTATAGCAGCAAGGTTATCGATGAATTGAAAGCCATACAAGGCACCATCAGATTTAGAGTATTGTATTAAGACAAAAAAAGGGGGACTGACAAGCAGTCCCCCTTTTAAATATGGTCCGAATCATGGAGTGTTACAAACCTCCAGTTAAACAAGATTTGAGCTGCGCTTTTCTCGCAACCTTCCACTGTTATCCTGCATCATAAATGATACGAGGTCTTTTCTAAGAAAAGATGAGGCCTGGTTTTGAAAATGCGCTTCACTCGGTATATTAATCAATTGTGAAGTTTGAACATGTCGCTGACCCGAACCACAATGCAAATATACAATCAATATGAGGAAACCTCAAACCTCCGCTTCCAGTATTTGCGCTTTACCGCTTAAAAGAGGTAAGTCTCAAGTGCTTATTTAATCTTTTAAAAACAGGCTGTAAAAAATTGTATTAAGAAATTATTTTATTAATTTAAAAACCTTAGGCAATTGATATTTGGCGAGGATAATTACCAATAGCATTCACCTGACAGAACCTTTAATTATTAAAAATAATGTATCAAATCAAAAAAATCATTGTTTGTCTTGACCAATCAGAGATGGACAAAACATTGGTAAAATTTGCCGCATTTATAGCAAAGAGCAACCAATCTAAAAAGATTTATTTCACAAATATTATTAGAAACTTAAGCATCCCTAAGGATGTGTTATCTGAATTCCCTAATCTGATCAATAATATGGTGGAAGAAAGGAAAAGTCAGATGGAACAAGTGGTTAAGGAGAACCTGGATCCTAATTTGAAAATAAACACCAGCTTTGTGGTGAGAGAGGGCCAACTTTCAAAGAAAATACTCAAACTAGCCAGTGAAAAGTCTGCAGATATAATCCTTGTGGGTAAAAAGACCACTATCAGTGGCTCAGGGGTAATCACCCAGCGGTTGGCAAGACGAGCTTCTTGTTCACTTTTAATTGTTCCGGAAAACAGTAGTCCTAAGGTAAAAAAGATTCTTGTTCCAAGTGATTTTTCTGATTATTCCAAAGATGCACTTGAAGAAGCCATTGAAATTACTGAAAAAAATGGAGGCAAATCAGATATCATTTGCCAAAATGTATACTCAGTCCCTTCCGGTTACCATTTTACAGGTAAAACCTATGAAGAGTTTAGTGAAATTATGCTCATGCATGCTGAGGTAAACTACAAAAAATTTATCCGAAAAATTGATACCAAAGGCCACAAAATTAAGCCCCTATACACAAAAGATGAGGACGATGACCCGGTGGTTGACATCATCAATAAGGCAGAAGAAATAGATGCAAACCTTATCATTATTGGTGCAAAAGGCAGAACAGCTGCCACGGCTTTGTTTATAGGTAGCCTGGCAGAAAGACTGATTCAAGTCAATAATAAAGTACCTTTACTTGTAACAAGACCCAAGGGCAAAAATGCCGGCATCATAGAGTATATTCTTGAAATTTAACCTTAAGCCACACGAAGCTCAAACTTTAGGACTTTTTGCGAATATTTCATAACTTTAAATTGTATAACAATAATATATGTCATGAATTTTAAGTCATTGTGTTTTTTATTAGTAGCCTTCTCATTCATCAGCTTTGATGCACATTCCCAACTTTTGCGGAGAATAAAAAGAGCCGCATCTGAAGGGGTTTCAAGAGCTGTGGAAAAGACAGTAGAAAAAGAAGTTGAAAAGGCTACCCAAAGGCAGCTTGAAAAGACTTTTAGAAACCTTTATGGAGACATCGAAGAGAATGCTGACGGAGATACCACCGGTCAAGTGGGTTCTTCAAATGGTTCCTACGACTTCAGCAAAGTCATGGGATCAATCAATATGAATGTTGATACGGAAAGTGACTATAGCTTTACGGGGTTGGCTGTGATAGAAATCAAAAGCACCAATAAAAAAGGGAAAGCAGAAGACCCAATGAGTTTTAACTCCTTTTTGACAGATAATTCTGATTATTATGGAATGGAATTCATAGATCCTGATGGTAAAAATAAGTCCGAAAAGTCGGTGATTATTATGGATCATAAGAACAACGCCACTGTCATTTTGATAGAGAATGAGAAGGAAAAATCCAGCATGGCTTTTGGAATGGATTATGGTGGCATGATGGACAACTATCAGGTTGAAAGTGACGGTTCTTCTCCAGCCAATGTTTCCTTTGAAAAAACAGGTAACACCAAGGAAATATTAGGTTACACCTGTGAAGAGTACCAAATGGTATCTGAAGATGGAGAAGGCACTTATTGGATTAGCAAAGATCCTGTAGAAGGATTGGAAGGTTTTTGGAGCAAAAACAGTCCACTAATCACAAAAAAAATGAAGGAACAAAACAGCTCCTATTTCACCAGCTTCCCTGGTGGTAACATCATGGAAATGTATTTTACAGACAATGAAGAAGGCGTTTCTTCTGAGATGAAAATCATCAAAATTGATACCAACCAACCCAAATCATTTGAGTTGGCCGACTATCCAAATCCAATGAAAGCCAATTAATAATGCTTAAATATTTCCCAATCCATTGATCGTTTCTATTATAGTTGCAAAGGCTACAAACAATGCAATCGGCTTAAAAGGAGACTTGCCTTGGCGCCTTCCAGCAGACCTTAAGCACTTCAAAAAAACTACAGCAGGTCACCATGTAATTATGGGTAGAAAGACCTTTGAGACTTTGCAAAAACCACTTCCCGGCAGAACACATTTAGTGATTACCAGTAACCGAAATTATTCGGTTCCCGAAGGTCATAAAGTAGTACACAGTTTGGAGGAGGCAATTGCCATAGGTAAAGAAAAAGAGCTAGAAAAAATCTTCATCTTAGGGGGAGCAGAGATTTACAAGCTGGCCTTACCTTACTGTCATGAAATGATCATTACTGAGATAGATGCTTATCCTGAAGCAGATACTTATTTCCCGGATTTTGAAAAAGGAGATTGGGTGATTTGCGATAAAAGCACCCATCCCAAAGATGAAAACAATCCATTCAATTTTGCGTTTGTGACCTATAGAAGAAAAGCTGTCCCTTAAAGCAATTTTATAGTAAAGATTTCTCCCAAAAATAATCATTGCTCAAAGGAAACAGTTAATTTTGAAACCAAATAAGGTTAAAACCGTGTCACATGCATAAACCTGTTACAGCAGAAATCATATCCATAGGCGATGAATTGCTCTATGGCCAAATATTGGATACCAATAGTAAATGGTTAAGTGAGGAGATGGATAAAATTGGGGTGAGGGTGAAAAGAAAGACCACCATCGGAGATGATCCTCAAGCCATGAGCCAAGCATTTGAAGCCGCTTCAAAAGAAGTGGACATTGTTTTAATGACCGGAGGCTTAGGACCTACAAAGGATGATTTGACCAAGCATGTTTTGGCAGACTTCTTCAATGCTTCAATAAAATTATTTCCTAAAGCGCTTGAGGATGTGCGAATCTTTTTCGAAAGTAGAGGAAGAGAGCTAACCCCCACCAACCAAAGCCAGGCCAATTTACCTTCCAATTGTACCTATATTCAGAATGCCGTAGGAACGGCTCCGGGAATGTGGTTTGAAGAGAATGGTGTTGCTTGGATGTCTATGCCTGGTGTTCCTCATGAGATGAAATACCTTATGGAGAATGCTGTCATCCCTAAGATCAAAGAGAAATTCAAATTACCTGTTATCTATCATAAATTGATAAAAACAATTGGAATAGGTGAAAGTTGGTTGTCCGACAAGATCAGTGAATGGGAAGAACAATTACCCTCCCATATTCGCTTGGCTTATTTACCCTCCTTGGGTGAAGTTAAACTGAGGTTGACGGCTTTTGGCGAGTCTTTAAACACTTTAATCGAAGAGGTAAATGAGCAAGTCATTCAATTGGAGCCATTGATTTCAGAATACATTTATGGCTATGACAAAGACACTATAGCCTCTGCCTTGGGTCATCAATTGGTTCAACGAAAAGAAAGCCTTGCAATAGCTGAAAGCTGTACGGGTGGATATTTGACCCATGTCATTACCAGCAATCCCGGATCGAGTAATTATTACAATGGATCCATCATTCCCTACCACAATGACTTCAAAGAACAGTTACTTGATGTAAATCCACAAACCCTTTCAACAAAAGGAGCTGTAAGTGAAGAAACTGTAATAGAAATGAGTAAGAAAGTAAGGCTTAAGTTTAAATCCACTTACGGTTTAGCCACCAGTGGGATAGCAGGCCCCGGAGGAGGAACAGATGAGAAGCCAGTAGGACTGGTATGGATCGCTTGTCATGATGGTGAAAATTACCGGACACGTAAGTTACAACTCACAAAAGACCGCCTTATCAATATTCAACTAACAAGTACTGCCTCCTTAAACTTATTGAGGGAGACAATCTTACAAAATACTAAATAAAATTTAGGGATTTTCCTTTTGTAAACCAATTACTAAATTTTAGTTTTATAGCTAGGGAGATTTAAAATATATAAGTAAAAGCTATGGCAACAGTGGAAATGGTGATGCCCAAAATGGGAGAGAGCATTATGGAAGGCACTATACTTTCATGGCTAAAAAAAGAGGGTGACCTTATAGAACAGGACGAATCTGTATTGGAAGTAGCTACGGATAAAGTAGACACAGAGGTACCTGCCACACATGCCGGAGTATTGAAGAAAATACTTGCCAAAGAAGGAGAAATTATTGAAGTAGGGAAACCAATTGCTATAATTGAAGTAAAGGCAGATGATTCTAATGACCTAGACCACCTTCCGGCACTGGACGATCCTTCAATAGGCAACGAAAAAGAGCTTTTACAAGATGTACCGGAATTAACCAATCTTATCCTAGGCAAAGCTTCCTACGATGAGCATTCCAATTTTGAAGAAAAAAGGTTTTACTCTCCTCTAGTTCAAAGCATTGCAAACCAAGAAAATGTAAGCGCTTTGGAATTAGAAGAAATTTCAGGATCAGCTAAAGGTGGTAGGGTTACCAAAAAAGATATCCTGGATTATATTTCAAAGAGAGATGTTGCCCAAGCATCCTCTGTATCCGGTCAAACAGACGAGATCCTAGAGATGGATAGGATGAGGAAGATGATTGCGCAAAGAATGCTGGATTCTAAAAACATTTCTGCTCATGTCACCTCTTTTGTTGAAGCGGACTTGACGAATATCGTACTTTACCGCAATAGAATAAAGGATGATTTCCTAGCGAAGCAAGGTGAGAAAATCACCTTCACTCCTTTTTTCGTTCAGGCCATTGCCAAAGCCCTAAAAGACTTCCCCATGATGAATATATCTGTAGAAGGAGATAAAATCATCAAGAAAAAAGACATCAACATAGGTGTTGCTGTAGCCTTAGCCAATGGAAATCTAATTGTTCCTGTAATTAAAAATGCAGACAAATTAACCCTTGCAGGTCTATCGAAAAAAATAAATGAACTTGCCTTAAGAGCTAGAGAGAATAGGCTGGGTGCAGAGGAACTAAAAGGTGGAACATACACCTTATCTAATATTGGATCTTTTGGGAATATTATGGGCACCCCAATTATTGTTCAACCACAGGTTGGCATATTGGCAGTGGGCACAATCACTAAAAAGCCTGCAGTTATTGAATCTCCAGCTGGAGATATGATTGGGATACGACATAAAATGATTTTATCCCACTCTTATGATCATAGGGTGGTGGACGGCGCACTAGGTGGCATGTTTGTAAAAAAAGTGGCAGACTACTTGGAATCCTTTGATACGAAAACGATTATTTAAATCCGTTTTCTTTCCAAAGAATACAATTCTTGATTTTTTCTACGATCTGATGAATCTTCACAGGTTTGGTTAGATACGCATTCATCCCGATATTCATGGCTAGCTCTATGTCTTCCTTAAACACACTGGCAGACAAACCAACAATCATCGTTTTTCGACCATAGGCCATTCCCCTGATGACTTTAGTCGCATCCATCCCATTCATCCTTGGCATTTGATTGTCCATAAAAATCAAGTCAAAACGCTTACTTTCCACTGAACTGATGGCTTCAACACCATTCAAGGCCACTTCCGGTGTATACCCCATTTGCGACAAAAGCATCAGCATAAATTTCAGGTTTATGTCATTATCTTCTACCAACAAAATATCAAGGGGATGTTCTTCAGCTAATACCTCAATGGCTTGATTTTCACTTTTCAAAAATGATTCCTTTGGATCATTTACTTTTTCTTCGCTTCCTTGAGAAATAAGTGCAAAGGTAAAAGTTGATCCTTGGTCAATCTCACTTTCAATATGGAGCACCCCTCCCATAAGCTCTATTAGCTTATTCGCAATTGCCAAGCCCAGTCCTGTTCCTTTATAATCGCCATTTGAAGACTCACTTGCTTGAGTAAATGGCTTAACCAACTGTGGAATCTTTTCTTTGGCAATACCAACTCCATTGTCCTTAACTGTACAGGTCAGTATTAGATTTTTGGTAAAGATTAACTCGCCACTTATACAAATATCAATATGACCTCCTACTTTGGAAAATTTTACGGCGTTCCCTATGATATTAAAAAAGATCTGGGCCAATTTATCTTTATCCAGAATAATTATTTTAGGGATATTTTTTTCAATTTTTAAGTTAATGACCAGTGAATTCTGCTGAACCATTCCGGAAAACACCTTTATGATTTTTTCCAATTCGGCAGTTAAATTCATGGCAACCGGATCCAACTCCATTTTTCCTGCCTCAATCTTAGAATAATCAAGAATATCATTCACAATATTCAATAAAGATTCCCCTGAATCACTAATAATTGATAGAAGTTCATTTTGCTCTTTGGAAAGTTCGGTCTTAAATAATAAGCCGGTGATCCCTAATAGTCCATTCAGAGGTGTTCTAATTTCATGGCTCATATTAGCCAAGAAACTGGATTTCTCCCTATTTGCGAGCTCTGCTGCCTCTTTGGCTTCGCTAAGGCCGCGCTCCCATAGTCGTTGTCCGGTAATGTCACGTGCCACTGAAATCACCCTATCTTCGTCCAGTTTAAAAAACCTGACTTCAAAATACCTACGTCCTATATCCAATAGCAAGTCCAACTCTTCAGTCTGCATTTTGCCTGTCAATATCACTTTGTTGAAAGCACGCATTGCTTTTTCCCCGGCTTCACCACCCAAAACATCACTGATTTTCTTACCCAGGGATTGAGCAGGAGGGACTACCAAAAGCTCTTCTTGCTGCACGTAATAATCAAGGTAAACGCCTTGATTATTGTAAATAAAAATAATATCCGGCAAGCAGTTTAGCACTGACCGCAGTCTGTTTTCACTTTTTATTAATTCCTGATCCGCTCTATATTTGGCATTGATGTCTGTGAAAATCCCGACAGATCCTTCATAATTTAAATCGTTGTTATAAATTAATTTTTCAAAAATTTTACCCCTGATGGAATCACCATTTTTCAATTCCGATGTGAATTCAAAATGGTAAACTCCTTCTTTCTTTTCAATAAGCGCTTGCCTAGATTCCAAAAACTCATCTCTTTCAACAATGATTAAGTCTGTAACCGAAAGGCCTAACAACTCCTCCGGGCTGTAACCCAAAACTTCCCTTACATTTTCACTTACCTTATATATTTTATCTTCCCGATCTTGATAATAAATAAAGCCCTTGGACTGCTGAAGCAAGATGGTCTGTTGCTTTAATAATTGATTTAGATTTTTGGATTTTTTTTCAAGAAAATTACTGTTCTCTTTGGTGATTTTGAAATACTTAAAAATAAATGCTACAACTATTGCCAAAAGGGCTAGCAAAGCCGCAAATAAATGAAAATAATTTCCGAAAATACCCGCATCAATCGACGGCTTTTCCTGAACAAAAACAAAGGCAAAATTTTCGTCTAGATTCACTAATTTAAAAGGATACTGAACCAAGAGAAACTCTTTGGCCTCCTCTCTACTATTTTCTGAGATATGGCTCCAATAATTCCCTTCTACCCCACTTTCAATTTCTTGAACAATTTCACTTTGTATTATTTCATCCTGAAACAATACCGGTCCATTGTTATTTAATTTATAAAAACCGTTCTTTCCATAAACCAGTTTATCTGTCTTGGGTCCCAAGTAATATTTAACCAATAGGTCTTCAAAATATTTCTTAAGGTTTAATTTTACAGCAACTTTAACATTTCCAGCATTGGATTGGAGGACCAATGATGATGCATCAATAAACCCCCTCTTCCAATCACTCTCTAGTGGATTTGAAATCAGCTTATTATTTTCACCCAAGGTATATATACAACCAATATCTCCGGTACGAACACTTAAAGTATCAATCAATTGATTGTAAGTACTTAACAACTTCCGCACCCTGAGGGAGTCAATTTTTTCAGAATTTCCATCCAAGACTTCTCGATTGATAAGTTCTTGGTTTTCAACAAAAAAAAGTAAATCCTCATTGAAATTATTGAAGGACCTCTGGGCTTCATGGGCCGCAAATTCCACTTCCTTATTTAAGAAAAAAGTCCTGTTTTCTATTAGATTTTTAGAAATAGAATTGTAAAAAAATAGCGCTAGAAGCAAGGTGAATGCTATTGACACACCTCCTAGGCCTATCAACCACCAGCGATTTTTAGGCGCTGGTGGTTGTAGAATTTCATATTTCTGAAAATTACTGTTTTTGGTCATCTATTTATTAATAGGGTACCGACCCTTATCATTTTTACTTCTCTCAAGTGTTTGTAATAACCTGTTATTTCTTATCTCCATTGATTATCGTTTTAATAATTAAAAGTCTTAAAAGGAACCAACTGTTCTTAAAGCACTTGAAGGATTATACCGTAAATTTTTGGTGACTCTAAAAATTCCTTAACTATCCTTGCCAATTATAAATATTAAAGGGCTCACACATAGACTAAGTCCCTTCATAGTTTTCCCATAGACCCTTGTCTGATTTCAAGAAATGGCACAATAAATTCGGCATACACTTTAGCAAAACTTTTAAGTTTCTGAAATAATTCTCATTCAATCATCACAGGTTTTATTTAAGATGAAGAAACCAAGAGGTGATTACCTTGGCCAACTTCCACCATAAGACTTTATCGTAAAAATGAATAAATTCAAAATATCATTTTCAATTAACAGCAAAGCAACTTTCTCTATTCGAATTAAAGCATCTAATAATAACAAAGAATTAGAATTATAAGCATTTACATCCGATAAACAAGAAGAAGATAACAAAAATGTAATAATAAAAACGAAAAATAAATATTACATCTTTAAATATTTAAATTAATACAAATTTAAAAATTTTTTGTTACATTCTGAAGAGATTGATGCATTTCATCAAACCTTTTTTTCACTTCTTCAAAGAAGTTTCCTCTCATTAGATCTTCTAAATCACTTTCTTCAAGTACATCCATCGAAGGTACTTTGAAAGTTTGCTCCATATTACCAAGTTCAAATTTCAGAATATATTTGTTGTTCCATTCGAACAAACTAATCCTTATCCCTTCTTTGACAAGTTCATTAACGACCCTCATAAAGGCTTTTTAATCTCTGTTGAATAGGTAATTGTAGATTTCAAGCTAGAAGCCACAGAGCAATACTTATCTACGGCCAACTTAATTACTTTCTCAAACTCCAACTCAGTCGCATCAGGAGAGGTTAGGGTGAAATGTAAATGAATAGACTTGTAGAAGGCCGGTGTTCCATCATTTCTTATTCCTTCAGCATGTATTTCAAAATTCACCACTTGTTTACGCTTTTTCTTCATCATTAGCACAGCATCCACTGCAGAGCACCCAGCCAATCCGGAAAGCAATAGCTCCATAGGCGATTGATGTTTCTTTTCAGCGCTATCATACATGTCCATTTGGACTTTATTCCCTTCAGGGTTGACTGATTCGTATTCTCGGTCAGCAACCATATGAAGTCTTATTTCTTTCTTATTCATAACAATTGAATTTAATTTTCTATGATTTATAATCTATTTAATATTTTAGGAAACAAAATTAAGCAAGGTTATGCTTATAATTAAAAAATTGAAGGTCCAAGATTAAAAAAATAGTGCCCTTAGCAAGCGAAAAAACTTATTATTAATAAAAATTAACGTTTCCATGCCAATCAGGGTTGACTGTGCACCTATATTTTTTTGCTGAAATAGCATTTTTTCAAAAACTAATAGTTTCGATTGGCAAGCCATTGGTCCAAACATAGAGGGGTAGCTACAATGAAGGAGGTTATGGCATTCAAATCAATAAGGACAGGTTTTCAACAAGCTTCCATTGTTAATAATTGGCATCACCTTTCAATAAATTGTAACTTTAGCAGATCAAAAGTATACCTGAAAATATCCCTACTTTTAATGGTTTATTCTTTAAATTTCAATTTTTATCCTGACAAATAAAATTTCACCTTCAATGAGAAATCATATTAAAATCGTACAGCCCGAAGAAGCTGTAAGTTTCGTAAAAAGCAACCAAAGAATCTTTATTCATGGCAGTGCTGCTACACCATTAGCATTGCTAAATGCTTTGGCTGATAGGAAACATGAATTGAGCAATGTAGAAGTAGTATCGATCACTACTTTAGGCAAAATGCCTTTGGCAGACCAATCATGCAAGGGAAGTTTTTATTTAAACTCCTTATTTGTCTCAGAGAATATCAGAACTGCAGTAAACAGTGATCAAGGAGGATATGTGCCTGTTTTTTTAAGTGAAATCGGGCGCCTCTTTAGAAAAAAAATCTTAGCCATAGACGTGGCTTTTATCAATGTTTCTCCACCGGATCAACACGGGTACTGCTCCTTAGGCACCTCAGTTGATGTTGCCAGACCGGCTGTAGATACTGCAGGTATAGTAATAGCCCAAATAAATAAACAAATGCCCAGAACAATGGGTGATGGACAAATACATGTAAGTAAAATAGATGCTGCTATCCAAGTAGATGAACCCTTACCGGAAGTAAATTACTCCTCTAAGCTTCAAGAGGCTGACTATAAAATCGGTAGTTATATTGCCGAAATGATTGATGATGGTTCTACGCTTCAATTGGGCATTGGAGGAATTCCTGATGCGGTCTTAAAATCCCTTACAAACCACAAAGACTTGGGCATTCATACGGAAATGTTCTCCGACGGGGTAATTGATCTATTTAATTCTGGGGCTATTACTAACAAATACAAAGTAAAACATCCCGGGAAAATTGTTTCCTCTTTTGTTATAGGAACCAAAAAACTGTACGAGAGCATCCATGACAACCCTGCTTTTTCGTTTCATGAGGCAGCTTATGTAAATGATACGGCAACAATAAGACGAAATCCAAAAGTAATCTCCATCAATTCATGCGTGGAGATAGACCTCACCGGACAGGTTTGCGCAGACTCCATCGGTAGTTATCATTATTCCGGAGTAGGTGGCCAAATGGATTTTATTAGAGGAGCAGCACTGTCAGATGATGGCAAACCTATA
Source organism: Cyclobacterium sp. 1_MG-2023 (assembly GCF_030546805.1). Classification (GTDB taxonomy): domain Bacteria; phylum Bacteroidota; class Bacteroidia; order Cytophagales; family Cyclobacteriaceae; genus Cyclobacterium. Next base: position 64,018 of record NZ_JAUOPC010000008.1, read on the forward strand.
ATGGCATTGCGGGCCACCACAAATAAAGGCCAATCCAAAATCACACCATTTCTAAAACAAGGCGCAGGGGTGGTAACCACCAGAGCACATGTTCACTATGTAGTAACCGAGTATGGAACAGCTTATTTGTATGGCAAAAACCTTTCTCAAAGAGCGCATGAATTAAAAAAAATAGCTGCTCCCGAACACCAAGAAGAGTTGGATCGGGCAATCTTTGATCGATTTGGCAGTTTTATTTATCCTTTCAAATAAGGCATTTAACCTTAGCTTCTATTTGCCTTTTTCCCTAGATTGGCATTGGGAGCTAAGGTTGAATTCTTTTAAAATACAAAATAAAGTGCGTTCCTTCACCTTCTCTACTTTCCATTTTCAAATCACCTCCATTCAGGTCTAGAAATTGCTTTACAAGTAAAATACCCAAACCTGTTCCTTTCTCATTGGCAGTCCCCCTCACTGATGGAATTCTTGCATAATCTTTCCCGTTAATCATCTCATGATATTTACCTTCAATTCCAACTCCAGAATCTTCAATATGACATATGACAAAGTTTTCATTCATTTTATAATGGATTTTAATTAACCCATGCTCCGGAGTAAACTTTATGGCATTTCCAATTAGGTTTTGAATGATGATTTTTAGTTGAACCTTGTCAATGATTATATCAATATTCTGTGCTATTTGATGATCCGTGTTTAAAAGTTTCGTCTTGATCTGAAAACTATATCCTAGCAATACCTCCGTTACAGTTTGTGGCAGGTTTACCATTGAAGGATTAGGTTTCACCCCATCCATTTGCCGGTTGGCCCATTGCAAGAGCTCGTTGAGCATTATTTCAGTATTTCTTATTTGTACAGCCAATAGCTCGTATGCCTCATTCTCATCCTCTACACTGAAATACCCCTTCCCTTTCATTTCCAACAATTGCTTTATGGAATTTATTGGTGACCTTAAGTCATGAGAAATAATACTCAAAAGTTTGGTCTTAGCCAGGTTCATTTCAAGTAAACTCTTATTTTGCTGATCTATGTGATGCTTCTGTTTTTCTATTGCTTTGTTTTTCTTTTGGAGAGAAACGTTGAAACGCTCTTTTAAAATCACATTTTTACGAAAAAAGTAAATGGCAAAACCTGAGAAAATCACCATAAGGCTTAGAAAAATCAAAAGCCTATTCCTTTGCTTAAGCAAAGCCTGATCTTTTTCACTTTCAACTTTTAAATTCTCATTTTCTGCTTGTGTTAACTTCAATTGCAACCTGGCTATCTGCCTACTTTTTTCTTCATTAAAAAGACTGTCTCCATATGCCTTACTTAAGGATAAAAAATGATAGGCTTGTTCAAACTCTTTTCGTTTTTTATATATTTCACTTAGTAGCTGAGTAATTTTCTCCAAATCCCAATGAGCCCCGTGACTGACAGCAGAACCATAGGCCGCCTTACCCAAAGTCAATGCTTCATTATAGGATTCACTTTCAAACTTTAATTGTGCTAAGCCGGTCAACGCAAAGGTCTTTTCCCAGTTTGAGAGAGTCAGGCTATCTTGAAGCACCATAATATATTTCTCCGAGGCCTTTTCCAAGTCCCCCATTTCATGGTAGACTTTGGCAGTTCGGTTATTTACCATCAGATTTAAGTGCTTATTGGGGAAATTGGTCAAGTAATCACTTGCTGCCTTCAGGTGATTCATGGATAATTTAAGGTCTCCGGACTCATTCTCTAGTATTCCTAAGTTGAAATGATTTTTTGCTAATCTGACGCTGTCATTCAAGGAATAATTAATCGCTAAACATTCCTCAAATATACTTTTTGCCAACTCATACTCTCCTTCCACCATTAGCACCAACCCCCTACCATTCAAGGCAATTTCTTTTTCTATAACGGCCTCAGCTTGTACAGCAAACTCATAAGCCAACAAATACCGTCTTAAAGCAAGCTCATATTCTCCAGAAATATAATAAACTGCCCCTTCTTGATTATTGATCCTTGCATTTAATCTGGGATCTTCGATATTTTTAGCCAATTCTTTTGCCTGGCTTACATAAGAAATAGCCTTTTCCTTATGATCGTACTGGACCATTGCAGAGGCTTTAAGTAAGGAGTCTATGGTTTGTAAATCGCTGGAAAAAGATTGTAGTGGAACTAAACAAACAGCGCAAAAAAATAAAATTTTCAAATAAAGCATATTACTAAAACTACCCATTCAATTTCTACAAGCCTGGTTTTCTATTAAATTGTTACTGCACTGCAGGAATACCTTTATGGTAAACTTAAAGATAATCAAAAGGACGAAAAAATAGCTATACAAATCTTTAATCACCTGTTTTACAATGCAAAAAGCAATTCAAAGACCTTTTTTATTGCAAAAAAATAAAAGAAATAACCTAATGGGCAAGGAGTTAACATAGCTAGAGATTTATGATCCTTATTTCTTTTAATCAGCTATTTTTTATTGAAACAACTTAAGCATTTTGGCTAAAAAAAAAACCGTTGTCAAACCTATGAGGTCCGAACCAACGGCTTTTGTAACTAGAATTCCTTGTTTTTTATTTGGCAGCCAATTCCTCTAAAGCTTTAACCAACCTATCCAAATCACTAGGTTTGGTGTATACATGTGGTGACACCCGGACAACATCTATATTTTCGTAACTGACAGGTGAAGTATGAATTTTATACTTTTTCAAAAGCGTACTTTCAAGTTCTCTGGGTGTCATACCATCTATAGACACTCCTGCGATCACACAGCTGTAGTCAGCCTTCAACGAAGTGTGCAGTTTCACTCCCGGTATTTTAATTGCTTTTTCAGCCCAATAATTCTTTAAGTACCTGGCACGTGCTTCTTTCCGTTTTTTCCCTATACCATTATGGAAATTAATCGCTTCTCCTATTCCCTGCTCCAATGGGAAACTGCGGGTGCCAAGTGATTCAAACTTTCTGATATCACCTCTAGTAGGATCTTGATCACAGAATAAAGGCCATACCTTAGAAATATGTTCTTTTTTAATCCACATCATGCCTGTGCCTATGGGAGCAGAAAGGTACTTATGAAGGCTGGTACCAAAATAATCTGCCTCCAAGTCAGGAATATTAAAATCCAATAACCCGAAAGAATGCGCACCATCAACAATCACTTCAAGGCCTCTTTCATGAGCCATTTGGCAAATTTTCTTCACCGGCATGATCTGCCCAACCCAATTGATCACATGGGTCACATGTATGATTTTGGTTTTAGGAGAAATTGCCTTTCTATACATATCCACAATAAACTCATCATCCTCAATTGGAAAATCGAAAGACAGCTGTTTGTAAACAATCCCCTCTCTCAAGGCCCTTTGCTTCCATGCATTCATCATATTGGGATAATCCTGAATACTGCCTATTACCTCATCCCCTTTGTTTAAATCTAACCCATGAATCACCGAATTGAGTGCTTCTGTTGCATTTCTATTGATGCCAATTTCCTCAGGATCACATCCCCCAAGATCTGCCAATTTTTGTCGCAGTGGCTCTCTCCCTTGATCCAAGATTCTCCACATATAATAAGAAGGGGCCATATTAGCCATTTTATCATATCGGTCTACGGCATCTAGCACCAATTTAGGACTAGGAGAAACTCCGCCATTGTTAAGGTTCAGTACCGGAGAAGAGCTTGCAGGATAGGCCTGTTGAATCAAAGACCAATAATCCTCGTTGCTTGCCATTTCTTCCGGACTTAAATCTTTATAAATATTGGCTTTCTTTTCAAAATCCTCTGCATGCAATTGGTTAAAAAGACTACCCGATGAAAATGCGCCGGCCAGTACCAATGATTTTTTGAAAAAGCTTCTTCTGTTTGGACTATTATTCATTTTTTCTTTTTTAATGCTGAGCTGAAATTCACACTCACTAATTCAAAATTTAGTAAAATAGGTTTCTGGGCATTTTTAATATGCAAAATACTATAAATATTCCAAAAATGAAGGCGTTTACGCAAATCATGGTCATTAAAACCATCAGTAACTTATGAACAAGATGCTGAAATGATGCTTGGGAGTTTATTTATTTCCCAATTATGGCATATAAAACACAGGGCCTAATTAGGCTTCTTTTTTTAGAGATATTCAGCCGGGAAAGATAGAATTTAATCTGTCAATCCTCAGGCTTTTCTTATTAATAAACACAACAAAGAGGCAATAAAGGTGCTGAACAATTCTCCTTTTTCTGCTAAATCTTGGATGATCTGTCCAAGGATTCTTTTTCGAACAATTTAGCAAAAGCCAGTACATTTGGAAAAACCTTCAATTCCTTATAAACTTCAGGTGAAGAGAAAAACCCAATTTCCATACATTCAGAAGTTGGTTGAAAATCTAAACTTTCCAGCTGCACCTCATACATGGCATTGGCTATATAAATATTGTTGTGGTTTTTTATTGTAAAAAAATACGAGGGTTGGGCAGAAATATACGTTGTATTCAATTTCATTTCCTCCCAAATCTCCCTTTTTAGGCCTTCTATTGGAGATTCTCCAAAATCCAAACCTCCGCCGGGCAACTCCCAAAAGCCATTGTCTTCTTTCACCAACAAAAAACGATTCTGATTATCGCAAATTAAAGCTTTTACGCTTACTCTATAAAAGCATTCAGGTATTTGACTTGCCATCTTATTCTCTATTTATCCAGCCAGACCACCTTTTGACTGGCATCATGTGGTTGACCTATAATTGGACCATATAGTTCGGGCCTTCGGGCGTTTCTATAACGATACCCTCCCGCAAGCTTTAGCTTTTCTTTTGTTACATCTGCTATTACAAACTCATTGTTGAGTTTTCTACACTCTGCGATAATATCACCGTAGGGGTCTATTATCATTGAACAACCGTTTTTCAACTGATCATCGTCCATACCAATGGGGTTAGAAAAAACCACGTATACCCCATTGTCATATGCTCTTGCAGGCAACCACTTCATTAGCCATTGTCTTCCCTTCATTCCATCAAATTCAAGCCGCAAAGAAGTTGGGTCATTCTTCCTGTTTTCCCAAAGTTTGGGGTCAACAAATCCCGCTCCCGGCCGGGTGGAAGGTGTACACATGGTAACATGAGGCATAAAAATTATTTCAGCACCTAACAAACAGGTAGCTCTTACATTTTCTATTATATTATTGTCATAGCAAATAAGGATCCCACATTTCCACCCTTTACATTCAAATACACAATAATTTGAGCCTGGCTTAATGTGGGGATTAATGAATGGGTGTAACTTGTGGTAATTGGCTTGCAAACCATTTTCATCTACGCACACATATGATTTATGAATTTCACCATCTTGATCTCTTTCGAAAAGCCCTGCCAATAGCGTAATTTTATTTTTCTTAGCGATCTCAATCAGCCGTTGGGTACTCGGTCCATCAGGTATATACTCCGAAAGATCCAGCATCTGGTCCTTCGTTAATTTTCGGGCAAAAGAATATCCTGTAATAGAGCATTCGTGAAAGGCAATAATATCAGCCCCTACCTCTGCTGCATTTTTGCTCATTTCATCGATCATGTTAAGGTTGTATTCCTTGTCACCACTTTTATTTTCAAATTGAGCTGATGCTATTTTTAAATCCATATTATTAATTTTTATTGTTGTATAATCACATTAAGGTTAGCGCTCATCGTTGATTGCTTTTAATAAGGAATGAGGACCTTCTGCATCTGCCGTGATGTGCCAAACCATCACTCCTGCCAACTCCAGTTCTTTTGCCATTGCTGTTTTTGTACCAATCAGTTCAGGAGAGTTGTAATAAAGCACCCCACCTTCATTCGAAACGATACTGTCTTGCAGATAAGCATTTGGATAAGCTTCTAAGATGTATTTATACCTTAAACTTGCAAGAACTCCGGAGCCAAAACCATAGCCATAGAAAGGTAAACCAAGCAACAACTTGGATTTTGGGACAGCCCTGACTTTGTGAAAATAATGAATATCGTTAACTGCCATTTTGTACGGAGAATGTTGCCCAACTATCTCTAGGTTCCATGGCCCTGTTTCGTCATAGGACATGATATTTATATAATCGTAAAGCCCTAGTATTTCATCCGATATCTTGTCTCCATTCCAACTTGCCAAGGCAGCCGTCATTAATTTACCTGAATCTTTTAACGCCTTATGTAATTCCTTTACAAAAGGTACGTAATCCTCGTTGATCAAGGCATTTTCTAAATCAACATCCACTCCATCAAAGTCATAATTATTTACCAAATTGACTATTTGCTGCACCCAATGACTTCTATGCTTTGACTGCATTAGATCACCCAAGTGTTCCGGAGGAGCGCCACCACCAATGGAGATAAAAGCCCGAACATTGTTCGAATGAGCATTTTCCACCAAATAATTATAACCGTTATTCTCTAAAAAATCCCCCTTGGAATCTGGCTGTACAAAGGCAAGGTTAATGTCTGTATATGAGGACCAATCTATTTTATTGACTTCTTCCTCCAATTCTTCATTAACAAAAAGATAACCCAATACTCTAAACCCCTCTCCTTGCCTTATTTTCTGCCCTTCCACTTCAGATAGGGAAAAAGCCAAACCAATTAAGAGCATTAAACCAATGGCCTTTTTCATACTTATTAAATTAATATCCTTCACAAGGAGCCGTTATTTATTAAGGCTTTATACTGTATCTAACCTTATTCAGGAATCGATTTTTATAAAATTTCAAAACTTACATTATTATAGAAAATTAAACTGCAGCTATCAGCAATTTTATTAATGTGTAAATTGTGTTGGTCTTATTTCTGTATCAGAAACCAAGCCCCTACAATAACTGTTTTCTAATAAGCTAAAATAGCAAAAACCGGTAAATGATCAGATGCATATCTTTCCGCAATAACCTCATGATGCTTTACAGCAAATGCTTTCTGGGGCTTAAAAAAAACAAAGTCAATGGCCTTATTAGGCTTAATGACAGGAATAGTTGGGGGGCAATCCCCATGGCATGTTCTTTCAAAATCCTTATCCATTAACTGTATGGCATCAGCCTTGGATATTGCATTAAAATCCCCTGCAATAATTACGGGTATTTTTTCCTTATTGAAATAAGAGACGATATCCTCGGCTTGTAAAGTTGTAATCGCATCGCTTTTAAAATCTAGGTGTGTGGAAGCAAACTTCACTTTCTGATTGCCGGGTAATGTTACTTGTACAATTAATACAGCTCTAGGCTCAGAATTTTCCTTTGTAGGCAATTGATGAAAAAACTGCTTTTCAATCGGGAATTTTGTAAGGATAGCATTACCGTACCCTCCACCCTGATAAGGCATGGAAGGCTCAAAGTAATAGTTCATCCCGGTCAACCTAGCCAATTCTTTGGCCTGATTTAGGTGAACACCTGACCGTTCGGTATTTACATCCACCTCCTGCAAGGCCACTAAATCCGGTTGGGAAGAATTAATCACTTTGGCGATTGCCTCTATATCAATCAAATCCGGTTTTGATGGTGGGTTGGCATGGTGAATATTATAGGCCATCACTTTTAGTTCTCGCCCCTTCTGTCCATATATAGGCCCGGACATCATTAAAGCGAAAGCAAAGATTCCAACCAAAAAAATTGTAGTGTTTTTATATTGTAATTTCATCAAACAAGGTAAAATTAGATTTTGGAATTAGTAGCCTAAAGGTATCATTTTCCTCTCGTTTTAGATTCAAACCTACATTCAAAATTTACCGTTGGTATGAAAAACAGCAATCCCAATTAGAAATTTTTATTCCTTTTCCTTCCTATAATTATTAACATAGAATTTTATCAATGGAAATAATCTTAGCTAATTAAGATGGAACCAAGCATTTGGCATAATTGATATAAACCAAATCTTGTTGAAATAGATTATTTGAGGTATTCTCTTTTTTTATACCTTACGTTGGTCAACAGCCTTTGCTTTCCAAGCCCTATTAATAATTAAATTTCAGAATCAAATCTTTCACATAATGAAAAATGCTATATGAATTAATAATTTTGATTATCAAATATTTTCATGGATTTTTCCATGTCATTAGTTTGAAAATTACTTGTGAATATTTAGGAAATACTTGTAAATTTCTTTAAAATCACCATTTAATAGACTGTATTTATCTGTAATGAGCAATTCCGTTTTTAAAGACCCAGAAAAAGATTCCCAGTGGTTGAAAGCAGTAAATGCTGTTCAATTGTTGGGAGACTTACCTGAACTGTCTTTTGACAGTATTACCGGATTGATTGCGGATAGTTTTAAAATGCCTATTGCTTTGGTTACCTTTTTAGACCAAGACAAGGTTTGGTTTAAATCCAAAACCGGCCTGACAACAAATGAGATTTCGCGAAATCAGTCAGAGGGGTTTTATATAGTAACGAGGGATGGAGAGTTTGAAATTCCTGATTTCACCAAAGATCATCGTTTTACAAAGGATCAATTGGAACTAGAAGGTAACTTGGTATATTACTATGCGAGTCATCCTATTTTTTCATCTGATGGTTTCCCCATTGGCGCATTATGTGTTTTAGACTATAAGCCACAGAAGCTCCTTGATAGTCAGAGGAAAACTTTAAAGGTTTTTGCTGAGCAAATACAGAAACAAATTGAATTAGGCCTACAGCAAATCAAACTCCGCTCTTTTAATCAAAAAACGGGAACTATTCTCAAAAACATTGGAGATGTCGTTTTTTTGCTTGATGAAGATCAAGTTTTCAGGGAATATTTCACTGCAAATGAAGAACATTTAAAATTCCCCCCAAAGGTATTCCTCCACAAGAAAATAAGCGAAGTCGGCTTTAGGCCTGACTTAGTAGAGCTTTTTCAGAAATTATTTACACAGGCCCTAGCAACCGACGAAAAACAAACAAAAGAATATAATCTTGTGATCAATGGCAAAACCGAATGGTTTGAAGTAACCTTTGAAAAAATGCTATTGACTGACAATGACATATTGTGCATCGTAAACAATATTAGTCGTCAAAAAAGTGAGGAGATAAAAACTGAACAGACAATAAAAGAGTACCAAGATTTTTTCGAAAACACCCAAGGGTTGATGATCAAACATGGCCTTGATGGGGAAATTTCACATATTAATAACTCTGGTGTAAGAATCTTAGAATACACGAGAGAGGAGCTTCTAAAGATGAACATGCTTGATTTGGTGGTAAATAAAGACATTTACGCTGAATACCTCAATACAATAAAATCAGAAAAAGCATACAATGGTACAGGTAGGCTTATATCTAAATCAGGGAAAACAATTACATTCCAAATCAACAATGTTATGTTTGAACCTTTGCATGGAGCCCCATTTGTTTTGTGCAACGGAATGGATACTTCCGGCTACCTTAAAGCCCATGAGAAATTGGAAGCTGCCGCAATTTCAATCAACAAAGAACGCACCCTCCTTAGGACCATTATTGATAATATCCCGATAAATATTTACACAAAAAATACCAATTTTGAAAAGACATTAATTAATCAAAAGGAATTAGATTACATTGGGTTGTCAGATGAGAAAGAAGTCTTAGGTAAAAAGGACGAAGATTTATTTATTGAGGAAACTGCCAAAGCCTCTAGAATTGAGGATGAATTGGTGATAAAAGATGGGAAAAGTATTATCAATAAAGAAGTCATCCTTGAACAACAAAATGGAAACAAACGCTTCTGTTTAATTTCTAAATTGCCTTTAAAAACCGAAACCGAGGAAATCATAGGTATGGTTGGTATTACCAACGATATTACTGAAAGAAAAAAAGCTGAAATGGCTTTATTGGAGAACGGAAAACGGCTCAATGCCATCATTACTAGTACCAATACGGGAACTTGGGAATGGAACATGAGTAGCAATCAAATCTTGGTTAACCAAAGGTTTTGGGAAATCATAGGCTATGAGATTGATGATCAAACCATCTTGTTTCAAGAAGACTGGAACAACCTTTGCCACCCGGAGGACTTGGCAAATAAAAAGGAAGGTTTAGCAAAGCATTTCATAAAAAAGTCAGATGTTTATGAATGTGAAATACGTATAAAACATAAAGATGGCCATTGGGTTTGGGTGCTTGAAATCGGCAGGGTATTTTCTTGGGATAAAGATGGTAAACCCTCACTTATGTACGGCACTTATCAAGACATAAGCGCAAGAAAAGAATTTGATACGCAACTGAATGCAGCCAAGGAAAGTGCTGAAAATGCCAACAGGGCAAAATCAGATTTCCTAGCCAATATGAGTCATGAAATTAGAACTCCATTGAATGGTGTGATAGGTTTTTCAGATCTATTAATGAAAACGCCCTTGTCTGAGACCCAGCTTCAATACATGAAGACCGTCTACCACTCCGCTCATTCCTTATTAGATTTAATAAATGATATCCTTGACTTCTCTAAAATTGAAGCCGGTAAAATGGAACTATCCATTGACAAGGTAGATATCTTTGAACTGGGTACCCAAGTAGCGGATATTATTAATTACCAGGCACATTCCAAAGGCCTAGAACTCATCCTTAACCTATCTCCGCATTTACCCCGATTTGTGTATGGGGATGACATTAGAATACGTCAGGTTTTGGTTAACCTACTAACGAATGCGATCAAATTTACCCATAAAGGGGAAGTGGAGTTAAAGGTTGAAATCCTCGAAGGTGCTCCCAATGATGAAACCATAAAATTCCGTTTCTCTGTAAAAGATACAGGAATAGGTATATCTCTTGATAAACAGCTTAAAATCTTTGATGCCTTTTCCCAAGAAGATGCAAGTACTACAAGAAAGTTTGGGGGAACAGGTTTGGGATTAACCATTTCTAATAAGTTATTGGGATTAATGGGCAGTAAACTAGAACTAAAGAGCGAGCCAAATAATGGGAGTTTATTTTATTTTGACTTACACCTGAAAGCTGAAGAAGGAGAGAAAGAAAAGTGGAGCGAAAATCATGGTCTAAGCAAGGTATTGGTGGTCGATGACAATCAAACCAACCGGTATTTGGTAAAGGAAATGCTAGAAGTCAAAAATATAAAGTGCCCTGAAGCAAGCAATGGACTGGAAGGTCTTCATGTACTTGAAAAAGAATGGCCGGTGGACTTGGTATTAATGGATTTGCGGATGCCTTTCCTAAATGGCATTGAAACAATAGAAAAAATCCGATCACTCCCCAACAAAACCATAGCTAAAGTCCCTATAGTCTTGCTTTCCAGCTCTAATGATAATGAATTGGACAAGGAAAAACTTGTAAAACTAAATGTACATCATCGCTTAATTAAACCAATTAAAAACCATCAAATAGATAAAGTGTTTCAAAAATTGCAAAATCCCAGTTATAGTGAATTTCCACAAAGTCCATCAGTATCCGGAAAAGATCAAAGTTTCTTAACCAATCAGGAATTTAATATCCTTATTGCAGAAGACAACCCGGTGAACATGAAGTTGGCAAAAATAATTTTGTCAAAAATAAGTCCTACCATCAATATAATAGAAGCGGAAAATGGATTAATGGCCTATGAACACGTCATTAAAAACCACCCTGACCTTATATTAATGGACATTCAAATGCCAATAATGAACGGGTATGAAACCGCTAAGGCTATTCGGACAATTGACCATGGAAAAAGTATCCCAATTATTGCATTGACAGCCGGAACGGTTAAAGGAGAAAAGGAGAGGTGCATTGATTCAGGAATGAACGATTATATGAGTAAACCATTGGTTCAGGACAAATTAACGGAAAAGATTATTAAGTTTCTTCAGCCTAAAAATTCAGATTCATTAGAACGAGAAGAATTTGAGAAAAACACCAATTATAATCCAAAGCATTTTGATAAAGTCCACCTTTTAAACCTTTTTGATGGAGACAAGGAAATAGGAAAAGAATTATTAATAATTGCCCATGTAAACCTGCAAGAGAATAAAGCGGATCTGAAGCAAGCCATCCAGTCTCAGGATAAAATTTCCTTGTTGGATATCAGTCAAAAGATAAAAAGTTCAGCAAGTACCTCAGGCTTTTTTATTCTCTTAGAATTAACGAATCAAATAGAAAAAACCAAAGACGTTAAGCCTCTTTTTGACCTTGGCATGAGGGTCATAGAAGAGATTGATTATTTAATTGATAATTATGACAGTATAGAATTATAGGGCTTATAGGTGCATCAAAAATAGAGAAATACCAATTTTTTATTTTTACCAAGAAAAGGTAACCATCATTTTTTTCTTACATTTGTTATTCCTTTGTACAAAATCCACCTAAAATAAATAATATCATGCCCGAGACAAAAATTTTCTCAGGTTCAAATACTCCCCTTTTGGCCAAAAGTATTGCCAAATCTTATGGCCAAGCACTTGGCGACTTGACACTAGCTAAATTTAGCGATGGAGAAATGTCACCAAGTTACAATGAATCGATAAGAGGTTGCAATGTCTTTTTGGTACAATCTACAAATCCTTCGGCAGATAACTTATTAGAGTTATGCTTGATGATAGATGCTGCCAAGAGAGCCAGTGCCTACAAAGTATGTGCTGTAATCCCCTATTTTGGGTATGCAAGGCAGGACAGAAAAGATAGACCTAGGGTTAGTATCGCCGCCAAACTTATTGCCAATATGATTACATCTGCAGGTGCTGACCGCATCATGACTTGTGATCTTCATGCAGGCCAAATTCAGGGATTCTTTGACATTCCTTTGGATCATTTGAATGGATCAGCTATCTTTGTGCCCTATTTGAAAAGCTTGGATTTAGGAAACCTTATTTTCGCTTCGCCGGATGTTGGAGGAGTTGGTAGAACAAGGTCTTATGCCAAGCATTTTGAGGTAGACATGGTCGTTTGTGATAAGCACAGAAAAAGGGCCAACGAAGTTGCATCCATGCAGTTGATAGGAGACGTAAAAGGGAAAGATGTGGTGATGATAGACGACTTGGTCGATACTGCCGGAACCATGTGCAAAGCTGCCCAAATCATTATGGATAAGGGAGCATCTTCGGTTAGAGCCATTGCCACTCATGGAGTCTTGTCTGGCAAAGCCTATGAAAATATTGAGAATTCTGTACTTTCCGAATTGGTCATAACAGACACAATCCCTGTAAGTCAAGAGTCCTCTAAAATAAAAGTGTTAACAGTAGCTGATTTGTTTGCAAAGGCAATTCATGCAGTGACAGGAAACACTTCTATTAGTTCGCTATTTATTTAATCATTTATTATTTTAACCAAACATAAATTATGAAATCACTTGAGATTATAGGGTTTAAAAGAGCAAATCTCGACAGAAGATCTCTTGACGCAATCCGCGAAGAGGGAAATGTTCCTTGTGTTGTTTACGGACCTGGTATTAAAGAACAAATTCACTTCGTAGCTCCGGCTATATTATTCAGAGACTTGATCTATACACCTGAAGTACATATGGTGGATCTGAATATCGAAGGAACAATCATAAAAACAATTCTTAGAGAAGCGCAATTTCACCCCGTAAGTGAAACATTGCTTCACGCTGACTTTTTGGCTTTTAGCGATAAAAAAGCGATTAAAATGGAAATACCTGTAAAACCTTACGGTTCTTCTCCGGGTATCATCAAAGGTGGTAAATTGGAAATTAAAACCAGAACCCTATTGGTAAAAGGTTTTGCAAACGATCTACCTGATGAGATTCCATTTGATATCTCAACACTTGAATTGGGTAAATCTGTGAAAGTAGGTGACCTAAGTGTTGAAAAATTTGAATTACTTAACAGTCCAAACGTAACAATTGCCACCGTAGGTGTTCCAAGAGCATTGAGAGGTAAGAAAGGCGATGAGGAGGAAGAAGAAGGATAATCCTTGCTATTTCTCTTATAAAATTTTAATCCTGTTCTGTTTTTCACGGAACAGGATTTTTTTATCTTCACCCGTAAGTAGTTTCTTTCAATACAAGTGGAACCAATTAAGCTTTCAGGGAATTAATGCCCTTTGATGATAGTCAAAGGGCTTTGTAAAATTTACTCGGGTTAGTGGTTTCTCTCTCCCTCTGTTTTGATCGAACTATTTCGTTTTAAAAATTAAAGATTGTAAAAGGCAAAAAAGCGTATGAAATACCTTGTTGTTGGACTGGGAAATATCGGTCCGGAGTACGAATTGACAAGACATAATATTGGCTTTCTGGTACTAGACAGATTGGCCGACCAGAAGAATCTGAGCTGGGAAAGTAACCGGCTTGCCTTTACCTCCTTGCTCAAACACAAAGGTCGCCAATTGCATTTAATCAAACCTACCACTTATATGAATTTGAGTGGGAAAGCCGTAAATTACTGGATGAAGACCTTGAAGATACCGAAAGAAAATGTCTTGGTCGTTGTAGATGACTTGGCGCTGCCTTTTGGTAAATTACGATTGAAACCTAAAGGATCAAGCGCCGGGCACAATGGCTTAAAGAATATCGAAGAGTTAACGGGTGGACAAAATTATGCCCGTCTTAGGTTCGGTATTGGCGATGATTTCCCCAAAGGAAGACAAATAGACTATGTATTGGGTAGGTGGTCACAGGAAGAAATCGACACACTGCCGATATATATGGACAAGGCCATAGAAATGATCACAGCGTTTAGCACCATAGGGCTGGAAAAGACAATGAATCAATACAATAAATAACATCATGAAAAATATTAATCTTGGAATCCAGATAGTCCCTAAAAGCAAAGACCAGAACAGCTACGAATTGGTAGACAAAGCCATTGCAGTAATTGCTGCATCAGGAGTGAAATATGAGGTGACGCCTTTTGAAACGGTGATGGAAGGACCTGAAGAAAAGTTAATGGCAATTGCCAAAGCTGCTCAGGAAGCAGTCTTGGGAGCAGGAGCCGAAGAAATTCTGGTATATTATCGCATGCAGATTCGCTCTGAGAAAGATGTAAGCATGGATGAAAAAACCTTGCCGCATAAACATTAAGGCCTAAATTAAAATGCAACCCTATTCCAATACTAGCTCAATTTTGACAATAGTAGTAAAATGGGAAACCCATTATACTCAAAGGGTAAAGCAATACCATTTCTATTAGAAGGCATTGCTTTACCCATTTGAAATTTATTTGGCCCAGTAATCGATTACGGTAACATCTTTTAAATGTGGCC
Source organism: Cyclobacterium sp. 1_MG-2023 (assembly GCF_030546805.1). Classification (GTDB taxonomy): domain Bacteria; phylum Bacteroidota; class Bacteroidia; order Cytophagales; family Cyclobacteriaceae; genus Cyclobacterium. Next base: position 79,075 of record NZ_JAUOPC010000008.1, read on the forward strand.
TTAATACTTCTCCAAATGCCTTATGGGCCGGATGAGGCAAATAAGCATCTCTGTCTTCTTCACTTTCAAACGTGAGCAAAAAACAATGGGTCAGCCCTTTATTTAGCCCTTCAGGACTATTGTTAGTCCCCCATTCAAAACCTACAATCTGAGGGATTTTTTCTTGAAGCCCAATAAATGCTTCCTCAACTTCCGCAATATCTGATGGACTTGACTCCTCTTTAAAAGAAAAAAGGACAACATGTCTCAATAGGGGCTTTTCTGAGCTCACAGTTTTTTTCATTTCTTTTGATTCTTCACTTGTTTCTACATTTCCTCCTGGCTGACAGCCAACAGCTAACAATAATATTACCGCAATTGAAAATAATGGTTTCATAGAAAGGTTTGTATATATGTGGTCCTATTTATAATCATGTAAAGTAAATGAAAAAAACGAAAAATGCCCTCCTATAGGGAAATATGTTCTTATTGGTTTGGGCAAGGCCCAAAAAACAACCTTCTATTCAATACATTTTAATCCGAATTATACAATTGAGAACTTGTCTTTGTCATCATTTTAGGAAAATTAAATCTAATTATAGAAAAAATTAAATTAAAAGATTTAAATTTAACTTTAATACGTGAATCGTTATTTTTTAAAGGTGCCAAGTAGGGATTAAAAAATTCTTTGGTCTTTTGACAAAAAAATAGCTTTTTTTAGGAAAATATAATTCCTTAGCCATTGTTTAATAGAAATTAAAGATTTAATAAGTGATCGTCCATATGAAATCCCTCTACCCTCAATCCATTTTTCAAATCAAAAATACTTTTTATGAGTGAGATAGGGCTAACTTACATAGTGGATGATGACCCACTTTATAATTTTGGAACAAAAAAAATTATAGAAATAACTGCTTTTACCAATCAAGCACTATTTTTCTTAAATGGTGAAGAAGCTTGGGAGGATTTTTGTCAACGTATAGAAAACAATGAACCTATCCCCGATGTCATTCTAACTGACATCAATATGCCGCTTATGAATGGTTGGCAATTATTGGATAAAATTGGAGAAACGTCTTTTAATCATCCAATAAAAATTTTTGTAATTTCTTCATCCATAAACAAAGAAGAAATGGACAAGGCCAAAAAGTATGAGCATGTCAGTGATTATATTGTCAAGCCCCTTACTTTGGACAAAGTAAAAAATCTTAAGAAAAAAATATTAGAAGGTGAATATTAAGCCTAATAAACAGTCGCTATAGGCCTTCTCTCATAACTTTTACCCCTTCTTATACTTGAGCAATTAATATTATTGGCCGATCTATAGCTGACTAAGTCAATATCCCTCAGCAGGAACCCTGTAAAGCTTTGATTCTCACCTTACATCAATGCCTCAGTTGTAAATTGGTCTATTATGAACTGCTATTTCACCTCTATTTTTCCCATCGCCTTATAGACTTCCTCCAATATGTTTGTTCGTACATTTAATCTATAAATGTTTCTGTTTTCTCGCGATGGGTGCACCCTATTGGAAAGGAAAACATAGACAATTTCATTTACGGGATCAATCCAGGAATAAGTACCGGTAAACCCAGAATGTCCAAAGCTATTATCCGAAACACTAGGAGCCGCATTCCCGTTAGGATCTCCCGGTTTATTTGGCCTGTCGAAGCCCATCCCCCTATAATTTCCTTCTTCACAGAATACACATTTAGAATATTCATGTACCACTCCTGATGCGATCAATTGTTCTTCTGCATACAAGCCGTCATAAAGGTATAAATGCATTAGCTTTGCCAGATCATTGGAGGTACCAAACAAACCCGCATGACCACTTACTCCTCCAAGCATAGCCGCTCCTTCATCATGTACCATGCCGTGCAAAAGCTGCTTTCTGAATGCTGAATCAAATTCTGTAGGAACAATTCGGTCCATCTCAAAATTTAAATATGGGTTAAAAGTAAGGGTGCCGGCACCTATAGGTTTGTATAAGTTTTTATTCAGGTAAGTATAAAATTCTTCCCCTGTAATCTCCTCCACTACCTTAGGTGCAAGGATGAACGACAAGTCACTATATACATAGCCCGGTTCAGCATTTAAAGGGGATGAAAAAATTTTCTTGTAAATTTTTCCCGAATAATTGCGGTGAATGTACAAACTATCAGCCACCTTGATTGGAAATCTCTTTGAAGAATCCTTCTTCATGGTAAACCATTTGAACTTCCCATTTTTCTTTACAGTGGACATCCAAAAGGGTATCCACGAACGTAACCTTGCTTGATGGGTTAGAATGTCCTTATATATCAAATCTTCTTTATTGGTTCCTCGTGCTGCCGATAAATAGTGGCCTAAAGTTTGATTTTCATCAAACTTTCCCAATCCTTTTAAATGCATGAATGCCGCCAAAGAGGTGCTTATTTTAGTCACCGACGCAAGATCATACAAATCATCCAACCTTACCTCCTGCAAGGAATCATAGGTATGGTAGCCAAAAGCTTTGTGGTAAAACACCTTGCCAGCCTTAGCCACAAGCACTTGCCCCCCGGGTATTGCTTTTAATTTAATGGCCATTTGCATTAAGGAATCTATACCACTTAAATCTTCTGAGGCCAAGCCTACACCTTCCGGTAAGGTATAGGCCATTCTAATACCACCTTCAAGTTGCAGTCCATCCCCTCTTTTAAATGATGAATTAATGGTGACCGGCAGTTTACCACTCGCACCTATTCCACCAAAGATCATTTGAGCGGTTAGATCTTGCGTGAGTGATGTCTCTTGGTAGGCCGCAATTACACCTGCTGCATTCTCTAAGCCCTGGATTTCCCCCAGACTATAAACATTACCAAAAATACTTACGATTACTGTATGGCTATCAATAAGTGTCCTCAACAAGGTCACCATTTCAGGACTTATCCCGAAATTATTATTCCCTGCCCTGATACCTAGTCCATGGATACCCACCAAAATCAACTGGTGACCTGAGACACTTTCTTTTATGGCATTTATATCATTAATCCCTCCATCTTTTGGGAACACAAAATGGTCCATCGGACTATACCTTTCCAAGTAATTTTGAAATTCAGTCCTTTGATCCGTCCCTATAGACAAAGTAGCGATACTGGTGTTTTCAAGCCCTTTTATTGGTAATACATGCGCTTCATTTCGAAGCAGGGTGAGGGAAGCTTTGGTTAATTTCTCGGCTAAATAATTGGCTGATGAATTGTTCAAGTCTGCAATTAATTGCCCTGTTTCCACAGGCTGCCAATTGTCAAGGCCCAGCCATGCTTTGGCTTTTAACACCTTGCGTACTCGTCTATCTATTTCCTCCTGACTTATTTCGCCTCGTTCAAGCGCTGCTTTTATTTCTTCAATCGCTGCAGGTACATTCATGGTGTTTAACAACATATCATTCCCCGCGAGCAGGGCTTTGGCATCCACTTTTCCCGGAGGATAGTATTTAGCTACTGCTTGCATGTTCAAGGCGTCGGTAAAAATAAGCCCTTTGTAAGCCATTTCATTTTTTAACAAGTCCGTAACTATCGGCTTGGAAAGGCTGGAAGGACTATTTTTTGCGCTATCTAGCACAGGGATTTCCATGTGAGCAACCATTACACTACCCAATCCCTCATCCATTAATTCTTGAAAAGGATACAACTCCAATTCCTTCAATCGTTTTTTAGAAAAGTTAAGCACAGGGAGTCCATAATGAGAATCAACCTCTGTATCACCATGTCCAGGAAAATGTTTGGCAGATGCCAAAAGGCCATTGTCCTGCATGCCTTTCATATAGGCCAAGGATTTGCTGGTCACATTTTCTTTTTCTTCCCCAAAAGAACGAAAGCCAATCACGGGATTATTTGCATTGTTATTGACATCCACTACCGGTGCAAAATTCACATTTATCCCTGATCTTTTGGCTTGTCGGGCCACTTCTGCCCCCATTTCATACAGTAGACTTTCGTCATCTATTCCTCCCAAAGTCATTTGATAAGGATAGCGAACAGTACTGTCAAGGCGCATTTTTAAGCCCCATTCACCATCTAGGCTTATCATTAAAGGAACTTTGGAAAGTGCTTGAAACTGATTGATCATATGTGCCTGACGAACCGGACCTCCTTGAAAAAAAATAATCCCTCCAACGCCATATTTTTCCACTAATCCTGCAATAGAATCCACATGTACCTTGTCTTTATTGGAATAGGCAGGGATCATGATTAACTGCGCTATTCGTTCCTCAGGAGTTAATGTGGACAAGACAGAGTCTGCCCATTGGTCATATTTTTCTGCTAAGAATGGTGGTTGTTGCTGCGCAAAGAGAGAAACAAAATTTAATGCCAGCAAAATTAAAGTAAGCAACCCTTTTTTTGCCAAATCAAGTAAAGCATGTTTAAGGTTTCTCCTGCTTAAAGCATTTCTGGTGCGCTTAATATAGTCGGTCATACTTTCAAACAAATCAATTTCACTTGAAAGATACCAATTTTGTTGCATCTCATTAAAATGATTTAAAGAAAATGCCTATCATTGGGTATAAAAAATACATTTTAAAAAGAGAACCATGAGTCCATTGCTCGTTTTTGGTGTGATAGCCGTTTATTTTGCACTTTTATTATTGATCAGTTATCTAACATCACTAAAATCTGACAGTCAGACTTTCTATACGGGCAACAGGGAATCACCGTGGTTTTTAGTCGCTTTTGGAATGGTGGGAGCCGCCTTATCAGGGGTTACTTTTATATCTGTTCCCGGAGAAGTAGGCAACACACAATGGAATTATTTACAATTTGTGATGGGGAATATGGTCGGTTATGCAGTCATAGGTCTGGTATTGATCCCCCTTTTTTACAAACTCAACCTGATCTCAATTTATGAATACCTGAAAACCAGGTTTGGGCAGAAAGCTTATCTTTCAGGAGCCACTATTTTTCTCATTTCCCAAACCATCGGTGCCTCTTTTAGGCTTTTTTTAGCGGCTACTGTTTTACAACTTGCCTTCTTTGACGCCTTCGACATTCCTTTTTATGCATCGGTATTGACCACTATGGTGTTGATCTGGCTTTATACTTATAAAAGCGGCATCAAAACCATCGTCTGGACGGATACCCTTCAAACCATCTTTTTACTGCTGGCTGTATTGATTACCATAGTAGTGATAGGAAAGCACCTGGACAAGAGCACATCTGAATTGTTGGCGGTGGTTGGAGAAAGTGATTTGTCTTCCATCTTTGTTTGGGGAGGAAATTCTAGTCAAAATTTCTTTAAAATGTTTGCTGGTGGTATTTTTATTACCATTGCCATGAACGGGCTGGATCAGAACGTTATGCAAAAGAACCTGACCTGTCGCAATCAAAAGGATGCCCAGAAAAACATCTTCTGGTTTTCCATTACCTTCTTTATTTCAAACCTACTTTTTTTAAGTTTAGGGGTATTGTTGTACCATTACGCAGAAGTTAATGGCATTGAGCTACCCAAAGCCACAGATGAATTGTTCCCTTTCTTGGCATTGAACAACTTTGGAACCCTGGCAGGTGTGGTCTTTTTATTGGGAATCACCGCAGCTGCTTTCTCTAGTGCCGATTCAGCGCTTACTGCATTGACCACCTCTTTTTGTATAGACATTGTCAACCTTCCTGATCGCAAGAACATTGATCAAGACAAAACCAGACGATGGATACACATTGGTTTTACCTTCTTGGTTTTCTTAACCATTGTCGCATTCAATGAGGTAAACGACAGAAGTGTGGTAAGTGCGGTGTTTAAAGCAGCAGGGTTTACCTATGGGCCTTTGCTTGGCCTCTTTGCTTTTGGACTGAGCAATAAAATGGCCGTTAGAGATAAGTTTGTGCCTTATATTTGTCTTTTAAGTCCTTTCCTCTCTTTTATACTCGACTGGAATTCCGCAGACTGGTTCAATGGTTTTCAATTTGGATTTGAAATATTACTCGTAAATGCAGCCATTACCTACATTGGTTTACTCCTTTCAAGTAAAGGGGCTACATCAGCGTAAAAGGGAAAAGGGCAACATAAATAAAGCAAAAACCATTGAAAGGGTTAAGGTAACCCCAAATCCCAGCAAACGGAATGGCAGTAATACCAACCATATGATAGGGTATAATAATAAAACAATTAAGGCTAAAGGCCAACATAACACCAACAAGATGGCCCAAAGGATCATTCCGGTAAATATTCTCATGGATAAAATCGCATTTTTGAAAAGAATAAATACCAATGAAGTGCCAAAGAAAAATTATGGCCTTGAATAACAATTCAAGGCCATTAAGACATTAGTGATGCTTTTCTTGCTACGGTTCCGTACAGGATTGTGTCCGATTATGTACGAAAAAGTATTTTTTTCCCTCGAAATAATTAGGTCCTTTTACCAGTCTTTTTTCCAGATTGGCCCTCCGTTATATACTTCTCCCACGGGATACCTTGGAGAAGAAATCACCATCGCCTCCATCAGACTGTCAATTTTATTCACCAGTTCCGGATGATCATTGGCCAGGTTATGCTGCTCGGAAATATCCCTAGCAAGGTCATAGATTTCTATTGCTTGACCCTTCCCTCTTCTAATTCCTTTCCACTTGCCTATCCTAACCGCCTGATCATACCTTTTTCTGGCATGGCCAAAATCCCAATAGAGCACACGGTCATTTGCCGGCAAGGCCTTTCCCTTCATTGCTTCGATTACGGAGACCCCATCAATATTCTCAGGCAAGGCCTCATTGGCCAGTCCGGCAAACGTGGGCAACATGTCCTGAAAACCTATTACTTCATCAGATTGCTGACCGGCAGGTATGACGCCCGGCCAGGAGGCGATAAAAGGAACCCTTATTCCTCCCTCATACATGTCCCGCTTGTATCCTTTTAGTAGTCCATTGGTTTTGAATCCTTTCCATGTATCGCTATGTCCTCCATTGTCTGAGGTGAAAATAATTAAGGTGTTTTCCCTAATTCCCAATTCATCAATAAGTTTAACAATTTTACCCACATCCTTGTCAAGGCGATAAATCATGGCTGCATATTTTTTAGCTGCTTCGGGCCAATCTTTGTCTGTATAAGGATAGGTGAAAGGGACTGTTACACCATGTTCGTCTTCTTCGAGTGCTGAAAAATGGGGAATGGTATAGGCTGAATAGAAAAAGAAAGGGGTATTACTATTATTACGGATAAAGTTTAAGGTGGCATTCGTAAGAATATCATGGCTGTAATTGTTCCTTAGGATGGGATTATCCGGCAATAAAATCTTCCTGTCGTCATGATCTAGGTAGCTGGGGTAATAATAATGGGCATGGTCCTGATTTAAATAGCCTGTCCAGGTGTCAAAGCCCATATTCGTGGCCCGCCCCTCAGTATGGGCATCTCCCAAGGACCACTTCCCTACCCCACCTGTACTATACCCTGCCTCTTTCAAGACCATTGCTAGCGTTATATCTCCTTTCTTAAGGTAAGTTGGGAAATGGGGTACATTGTCTCTAGCCACGGTATGCCCATTGTGCTGACCGGTCATCAGCACAGATCTGGATGAGGTACAAACCGGTCCCCCGGCATAAGCCTGACTAAACAACATGCCTTCACTCGCCAAAGCATCTATATTGGGCGTTTGAATCAATTGCTGTCCATAGGCTCCTAGGTCTGCATAACCCAAATCATCGGCCATGATGAAGATGATATTTGGTTGTTCTCCGTTATTGCCTTTTTGGGCCATTGAGGGATTGTAAGCTATTGAAATACTCAAAAGTCCAATCCCAATGATTTTCTTTAGTAATTGCATCAACTTTTTAATTGTATAAGGTTCATTTTCTTTTCCCGTAGACTGTAATAGGGGAGCTTATTGCTTCAATGACAATATACCATTTTAGATTTGGCCATTGGCCGAAGAATCCTATATTTTGCCTTGTGTCGCTCCGTATTTACTAATTACAGACGATGCACCCCTTAATACCGACAGGTGTATAATATTACCCCTATGTAAAGCATATTTATTTTATAATCCACCCAATAAATTTTGGTTGTTGGCGCAACAGAATTAATTTAATATACGTCATGGCTAAAACGAAAAACCAAAATAGTCATGAAACACTACAATACCCTCTTTTTGATGCTTCTGCTTTTGATCGTTTCCTGTGTGGATGACCCTTTGCTTTCAGTCTCAGAAAGCGGTCCTATACCCATTGGTTCTTGGAGCAATATTTCTTATAATGAAAATGGGATGATATTGGAAAAGGTTGACCAATTGCAGGAAAACACTTATGGCTATCGTTTTCTAAGCAATGGCACTTTTACTCATCGGGCCAACAGCGGATTTTGTGGTACACCCCCTATTGTTACAAGCGATTTTGAAGGCAGTTGGACCAAAGACGGTGACATTTTAAATATTCAAGGTACTTTCTGGGGTGGAGAAACAGTAGAAGCGTGGCAAATAATATCTTCCGACAATAATGTTCTGACCATCAAGGTCCTGAAAAACGAATACGAAATGGAAGAATAATCCTTTGATTTAGTTATTTGTCTAAAACAACGCTATCAAGCCGGTTTTATAATAATCACTCAATTTGGCATTGCTACCAGCTACTTGGTAAATGCAGATAATGGATTATTGTGCCATCAAGATAAACGTGTTCATCCAATAGGAGTATTCCCTATAAGTTTTATAGTTACATCTATTTTTTGTTCTAGAAATTAGAATTAGCTAAAATTTCTTGGCTAACTCTTGGTTTTTATTTTGAACTATACTTATATTTCTAATATTATTTTTTTAATTCCTAAAGAATGAAACAGTTTTATATTATTTTTTTTATGGGGTTCATTGTTTTCCAATCCCAGGCATTTCAGAAAAATGTCACAACTTCGGCTGTGCCCGGGTGGATTGATCCTATCCCGGTATCAAAGCCTGATATTAAAGAAAACTGGCCTTATTATTATTTAGATTTCGAGAGACAAATTAACCTAAATAAACAAACTGTTTTCCACCATTACAGGTATCAAGTTCTCACGACTGAAGGGATGCAGGAAATGTCAGACATATCCATTGAATTTGACCCTAGCTTTCAAAAATTGGTTTTTCATAAAATCGAGATAGAAAGAGACGACAAATTTTCAGATCAATTGGATTTAAACAAAATCACAACTGCTAACACCGAGTCAGGTAAAGAAAGGCATTTGTATGATGGAAGTATGACTGCTCTTTTTCATTTGGATGGTGTGCAAAAAGGTGATGTCATTGCTGTAAGTTATTCGATTGTAGGTTTTAATCCCATTCACCTCGGTAATTTCTCTTCAAGTTTGTACCACGGATATACCATCCCTGTAAACCATATTAATTACCGGGTTTTCACCGGGAACAAACAGGTAATTTATTACAAAAACATCAACCACGAGCAGGAGCCCACCATTCGACAGGAAGGCGACAGCAAAGTTTATAGTTGGTCCAGCCGTCCAAACCCCCCGGTAGAACTGGACAATAATCTTCCTTCATGGACCATAGATTTGCCCATAACCTCCATTTCCACACAAAACCACTGGGGAGATGTGGTGCAATGGGCATTGCCGCTATTTGAGACAAGCAATGTGTCTTCCTATTTACCAGACCTTATAAAAGAAAACCTTGGTAAAAAGGAAAAAACCCTGAAATTGATTCGCTATGTTCAGGATGATATTCGTTACCTGGGACTAGAGTCGGGAATAGGGGCCTATAAACCCCATTCACCTGAAAAAGTATACCAACAAAAATTCGGTGATTGCAAGGATAAATCCCTATTGCTGGTGGCATTGTTACAAAAAGAAGGCATTTCTGCTTTTCCCTTATTGGTGAACACATCCTTAAAACACAACCTTGATAAACTCCAGCCCTCCAACAGTGTATTTGACCATTGTGTGGTCGCTATCACATTGGAGGACAAAAATTATTATATCGATCCAACCATTTCTATGCAGGGAGGGAATCTGGATCATAATTATTTCCCGGATTATGGATTGGGCTTGCTGATAAAAGAAAATAATTCTGAGTTATTAACACTTCCAAAACCAAAAAAATCCGAGATTGATATTCAGGAGAAAATTTATGTAGATAGCGTTGGAGGGCAGGCCATGATAGAAATCAAAACAATTTATAGGGGAAATAAAGCGGATAACGTACGGGCAGAATTTGAAAACAACCCCCTTTCATCTATCCAAAAAGACTACCTGAATTTTTATAACAATTTATATCCGGGAATAAAAGAAACCGAGAAGATACGGTTTTATGACGAGCATCGCTTCGACAATAATGAAGTACTGGTGGAAGAAAATTATAAGGTAGGACAATTCTGGTTACAAGATGAGAATGAAAACTACATTTACTCTAGGGTTTATCCCTTGGTATTGGAATCATTGATCAATTATCCAAGTGCTTCTGCCCGAAACAGCCATTATAGCTTGGGAAGCCCCTTTTCCTTTAAACAAGAAACACAGGTAATGCTTCCGGAAACTTGGTATGTAGAAGACGCAAAAAAACAAATCGAAGGTTCCTCCTTCCTGTACACAAATCAAATCCAGGGATATGGTGAACGAATCGCTGTTAAATACGCCTATGATTTAACCAATGACTTCATTGAAGGAGAAATGGTTCCTGAATTTCTTTCTGCCCATGAAGACATTAAAAATGACCTAATGTTTAGCCTTACCTACAATCCGGGAGTCATTTCAGATGAAAAGAGCGGTTTGGCAATATTTACAGCCCTCGTTTTATTGGTCTTAGGAATCTTTTTTAGTATTAAAACCTATATAAATTTCGACCCTCAGCCTTGGGAATATGCGGAGGATAAAAGCATAGGTGGATGGCTTATTCTTCCGGCCATTGGTCTAACAATAACCCCAATTAGGATTATAATTAATTTTTTCTCTGTGGGGTATTTTGACATAGCCCTTTGGGAAAATGCATTTGCCATGGGACTAACTGAAGCCATTGCCTTTGAGTTAACTTACAATGTATTACTTGCCATTTTTTCATTATTGCTTATCCTTCTGTTTTACACCAGAAGGACAAGCGTTCCAAAGCTAATGACCATTTTCTATGTGGTCAATTTGATGGCAATCTTGATAGATACAATTCTGACCAAAGACACATTGACCCTAGAAAACAAGCAGCTTATTCAAGCGGCTGTAGGTGCAGTAATATGGATTCCCTATTTCAATTTCTCTGAAAGGGTCAAATCGACTTTCTGTAAGACAAGAAGAAATATTGAACCGGAATCAAATATAACACTTCCAACAATCTCAAACTGATTAACAAAAGAGATCGGGGGAAATGACATGATTCCTAATACAAAATTTGCAGGAATAATAGTTATTCCCCTTCAATACATTCAAAGGAATTTTAAAACCAATATAGGCGGTAGGCCTTCTATTTCATAATTCGGGTTCAAGAACAATTGCCATTGTTTTTAAAGAACCATCACACACCCTTGTTGTAATTAGCTATTGGTAGAATATTTTTTTTAGGGTATATTCAAGCCTTGTTTTCTTCCTTGACATTTCTTAAACAGGGAATATACAAGCGAAACCACTTATAAAATTGAATTGATTCTAAAAGTCAACAACCAAAACCTCCCATGAAAACACAACCGCAGCCAATAAAAGTAATGCTTACCCTTTGCTCCTTGTTTTTCTCACTTGTTTTCGTGGCGCAAGCTCAAAATGAAGATCTCATTCACATTTGGCCGGATAAAGTGCCGGGAGAAACAGGCCCAAAACACCCTGCAGTGGTCACAGACAATCACAGTGGAGACGTGACTAGGTTGACAGATGTTACTGATCCTACTTTAAAGGTATTCTTGCCTGATGCAAATGTTAATAATGGAGCCGCGGTAATTGTATGCCCCGGAGGAGGTTATCGCATTTTGGCCATCGATAAAGAAGGACATGAAGTGGCTGAGTGGTTTACCACTTTGGGCTACACCGCCTTCGTTTTGGAATACCGGGTCCCTGAAAAACAGGATGGGGCTTTGAATGATATACAGCGTGCCATTAGAATCGTTAGAAGCGGGGCAGATGAATGGAAATTAGATACCGATAAGATTGGTGTGATTGGTTTCTCTGCTGGAGGTAGTTTGGCTGCCAGAGCAAGCACAAGGTACAATGAGGAAACTTATACAGCGCAAGATGCCAAGGACAAAGTCTCATCCAAACCAAATTTCGCCATGTTGATCTACCCTGCTTACCTTGACAAGGGTGAAAATAGAAGCCTTACCCCGGAATTGAATGTAAACGAAAATACCCCTCCCATGTTTCTTTTTGCTACAGCAGACGATTCCCATGCCAATAGTGCACTGGTAATGGCCACCGCTTTGCGAGACAACAAAGTACCAGTTTCCTTGCACCTTCTACCCAAAGGCGGACATGGCTATGGACTAAGGAATGGCAACCCTGGCGCAGAAACCTGGCCGGCATTGGCCGAAACTTGGCTTAAAGCAACGGTAAAATAATCGATATTAAGATTTTTTTAAGGTAAATAACATAGATTGGGCTAGGCCATTGCAGATGACCTGTACTGTACAATTTTGTAAATTTCGGATCCCAATTTTGAAAAACTGATAGCTACAATTACAGCCAAAACTTGGCTGTAATTGTATGGTAGATTATCAACTGATACCAAGGATTAAATAAAAATAGACCTTCCAAATGCCAACTAAACAATGTAGTGGCTAGAAAAACCCAAGCTTATCTTTGCCTTAATAAACCTTAGGTCGGATGGGGAGATTTAATATAAATAGCAATTCATAAAAGGAACTTACTATTGGATTTCTTTTCTTGTTAACTTTTTAGAAATCAAGGAAGTATTTTTTGGATTTTGGCAAAACATTTGTGCATATGGTAGCCATAGATATTGGCCAAAAACAATATTACCTGTCAATCATATTGGCAAAACCAAGGGAGAAATTTCAGGCTTTATCCTCTCAATAGGCAATCGTAATTCCAACATGCATCCTATTGTAAAACGGGTAAAAATTATTTGGATAAACTTAAATCATCCAAATGTCCGGAAAAAGTCAGCATTTACGGACGGTCTTAAAATTGTAACAGTACCCAAACACACCTAAGCTCCCTGGCCATTTTATATCCATCCGGAATAAATTCGCCGTATAAAAATCAAATAGATTCATGGAGAAATTTGCGACATTTGAGTTTTTTAATGCCTTGCTACTGATTACCCTTTTCCTCTTTATTGCCTATCTGCTTAAAGAGGCTTTCCTAAAGAAGCTTATGATCCCTGCCTCCTTAATTGGCGGTGTACTGGCACTGTTGCTTGGACCGGATCTTCTGGGTCCCCTTATCTCAGAAAGTATTGGCATAAACGCCCTACCTAAAGGACTGCTACCTGAAGCCAGTGTAAGCATTTGGAAAGATTTTCCGGCTTATCTAATTGTGGTCGTTTTTGCCGGCTTGTTTCTAGGTAAAAACATTCCTGACTTCAAGACCATCCTAAATAAAAGCATGCCCAACCTATGTTTTGGCTATACCTTAGCACTAGGTCAATACATCGTCGGTTTACTTATTGCTATCTTACTGCTTAAGCCAATCTTTGACATTGATGCGGTTTCCGGGGCTTTGATAGCCATCGGTTTTCAAGGAGGGCATGGTACAGTTGCCGGCTTAAAGAATACATTCTCCGCCATCGATTTTGAACAGGGAGTAGACCTAGGGCTCGGTATTGCCACCATAGGGCTGGTTTCAGCCATAATTTTTGGCACCATTATGTCTAATGTAAATGGTAAGGAGGAAACACATGATATGAAAATGTCGGACAATGGAGAGAAAGACGACAACTTGGAAAAAGTAAAGAAGGTGTCTTTCCCTTTACAGATAGCCATCGTAGGGCTCACCATAATTTTAGGCTGGCTATTTTTAAAAGGACTATCTTATGGAGAGATGGCTATATTTTCTCAAGAAGAGTCAAAAATAAATAAATTTATTCCATTGTTTCCCGTCGCTATGCTTGCCGGTTTAGCGGTACAAGTGTTTGCTGAAAAAGCAAAATTAACAGGCTATATCAGTAGAAAACACATCAATTATATCACCAACCTCTCACTGGACCTACTTATCGTGGCAGCCATTGGAAGCCTTTCCATTAAAGCCTTGACGGATAATTTGGCTCCATTATTAATCCTTGGTGGAGCCGGCGTCGGCTATAATATTGCCATTTATTTTTTGATGGGGAAAATTTTCTTTCCCAAAGAATGGCGATTAAGGGCCTTAGGAGAATTTGGTCAATCTACAGGCACCACAGCCATTGGATTAATTTTGATCAAAAGAGCGGGCACTAAAGCAGAAAAATTCACCTCCACCTTTAGCTATAAGCAACCCCTCTATGAACCCATCGTTGGTGGGGGGATTGTTACCGGTATAGCCCTTCCGCTAATCAGTAATGTGGGCGTTTATCCTTTTATCGGGGGTACGGTGCTTTTATTAGCAACATTATTGCTGCTTTATTTTAAATTCTACAAATAGCCATATAAATTAATTTGAGTTATTAATAACTTCTGTAACCATTGTCACCTTTTTGAAGAAGTTGTCTTTTTATCTTTGGATAAGAAATGATGGAAAGCATGGTCAGAAAAGAAGTTAACACAGTTAAGAATCCCATTAATAATTGGACATTGGTGCTGATCATGTGCGCATGGTTGGGATTGGCACCTTTTTTCCCGGAACCTCATATATGGGGAAAAATTAAATGGATTGCCGGTGGAGCCAATGGCATGCAATTAATCGATTGGGGAGATTTTATTTTGCATGGTTTCCCTTGGTTATTATTGGGCCGACTTGTTTTCCTCAAATTCAAACCCGGGGCAGTAAAGGCTTGATAGGGACGTTTTTAAGGAGGTTTGCCATTTTTTACCGGCCCCTGAGCGGAACCGAAGGGGTAGGTGGACGAGGACGATATCCTATGGTTTCGACTCCGCTCAACCGCCAGGTTTCGGCTCCGCTCAACCGCCAGGCTTCGACTCCGCTCAGCCAACGGGTTTCGATTCCGCTCAACCGCCGGTAGGCTTTGACGCTGCTCTGCAACCCAACAGATTGCTTCTTTTATAAATCAAACGCCTCTAAATTTCAGAGGTTTGATATTTATTCAATATTTAACCTATATCTTCTGCGTTTATTTTTCTGGTAATATCTTTAATCACCTCATCCAATTCATGAGCTGATGTTGTGATCATTTCTATTATTTGATTCTTGGTAATTTCCTCATCATCATCAATAACTTCGAAAAGATTAATTAATCCCATGATTCTTGCAAGAGGAGCTCGAATTACATGCGATTGAAGCCAGGCTATTTCTTTTAGCTTTTCGTTCTGGTTTTTTATTTTATTTAATTGTTCGCGCGAAGAAGTAACATCTAAAGTTGAACCAATTGACCTCATTGGCTTACCAGCTTCATCTCTTAGAATATAACAACGATCAATAAGGTAAATTATACCTCCCTTTTCTGATTTCACTTTATACTCTGAATTCCAATAGGATTTATTTTTATCAGCTAAAGTTTCTTGAAAAGTCTCCCAAATATTATCCCTCTCCTCAGTTATAATCTTACTAAACCATGAATTATTTTTATTATAGGCTTCATTACTTCTGAATTCAAACATTGATTTCCCCCCATTGCCTCTAGTTATTATACCGTTTTGGTGGTCAAGCTCCCAAATAATCTCGTTACTGGCTTGCATAGCCAACCTAAATCGCTCATTGCTAAGGGATAACTCTTTTTCATAAAGCTTTCTTTCCGTGATATCTTGTATGGTTCCTTCTATTCGGAAGGGTTGGCCTTGTTTATCCGTTAACAATCGAATTTCTTGATGAACCCATTTAATATTTCCTTTCCCTGTGGATAAACGGTGTTCAAAACCCTTAGCTATATCCGCATCAAGTAATCCAATTGAATCGTTTTCAATCAGATGCCGATCTTCAGGATGGAAAGTTTGGGCAATATTGTTTTGGGTTGGAATAAAATCATGAGGAGAATAGCCATAAATGCGATAGGTTTCTTCAGACCAAACAGAAAGCTCAGAATCAAGATCCCTAAACCAATAGCCAAGCTTGGCTATTTTTTGGGCGGTTTTTAATTGCTTATATGCCACTTCTAATTTTTCCTGAACCAATCTTTCTTCTGTGATATCCTTAGCGACCGCTACAATGATTTTTGACTCCTGAATGACCGTACCGTTCCAAACCAACCATTTAATACTCCCATCAGATGTTACAAAGCGGGCTTCATATTTTGGATAGGATGCATGAGATAGTGACGACGTAGGAGTTATAGAAGATTGAAGGATTGCTTGAGATTCCTGTTTATCATCTTTGTGAATAAAATGATATATTGGGGTAGACAATAATTTTTCTTCCTCATACCCCAACAAATTTTGAAAGGCTTTGTTGAACTTTTTGATGTATCCATCAAAGCCTATGATACAATGAGGATCCGGAGAAATATTAAAAAAATTGCGGTATTCTTCTTCAGTAATTTTTTGCTTAACAACCGGCCCAAGTAATTGGGTGACTTCTTTAAGCAAATTATATTCCTCTACTATTGTATCTCCCTGATTTGTAGAAAAACAAAGAATGCAACCAATAAACTCGTTGTTATAAGAAATGGGAAAGCCCATTGCTGTATTAAAGTTAGCGGGTTGGCGGACAAATTCCTTTTTGTATGGCAAATCCCTCCACAACATAGGACTATTTTCTTTCCAAATATATCCCGGAAGACCTGAGCCTAGAGTAAAAGAATTGAATTCTTTTCCGTATTCGTAAAACGAAGAAATTTTTTCATTTTGAAAAGAATAAGAAATCAAGTCCAATCGACTTGCATCTTGAGAGACCAACCAAATTTCACTAGAATCGATACCATTTAAATCCGTTAATTGGCTTATCGCCTGATTGAAACAAGAGGACAAATTTCCAGGCTGACCTATTCCCTTGGTCAAAGAGGCTGCTAGCCTTTCGATCTGTCTTTTTTTCACCTCAGTAGTGACTTCATATGTATTTGCCACTATCCCTTCAATTAATGGGGTATCAAGGTGATTGGACAATTCCGTTTGAATCCATCTCCAGTTCCCATTTGCATCAATAAACCGATAAGGTTCAATTGTAACATATTTTGATTCAGATATTATAGTTAATTGCTTCTTTAAGCGTGGAATATCTTCTTTATGGATAAAATCGAAGGCATTTTTCCCAATAAGCTCATCCGGAGAAATTCCCAATATTGTTTTAGAAGTAGAGACCACGTTTTTATAGTATCCATTAGCATCAAGAATGGCAATAAGATCTTGCCCATTTTCAATCAAAGACTTAAACTTCGCCTCTCTGTAGGAAAGCTCTTGAAATGCTTCAAGCTGTTTAATCACATGCCCTAAGTTGGATGTAAGTACATGTATCAATTGAAACTCTTCTTCAGAAAATTCTCGCTCTTGCGTACAATTATCAAAGCCAATAAAACCATAAAATAAATCATTGACCCATAATGGAAGGACAAGTATAGATTTGATTTCAAGCTGCAATAGGAGGTCTTTCGTGGCCGACTGAGGAAGATCTTTAACTATGGCCTCAAAATTCTTTTTCTTTAGTAAAGGTTCCATAAATAAAGGAAGCTCAGAGAATGGAATGTTTTGAAGCTCCTGATTATCAAGCTGTGGTATAGTATTTTCATTGCTCCATTCTACCCTCTGGGAAGTGGTTCTATCTTTTAGGTTATTTTGGAAAAAGTAGATCCGATCAATCCCAATGGTTTCCCCAACGGTTTTAAAACAGGTATTTAAAGATTGAAGCCAGTCATTGGTTTTCAAAAGTAATTGGCTTATGGTGCCAATCGCTGTTAAATAATTCTTTTGTCCCTCTATTTTTTGCTCTCTTTCATATCGGTCTGTCAGATCAATGGCTGTAACTATCTCAGCGCTTTTTCCTTTAAAGGAAATATGATTACTTTTTATCTTTACATAAATTACGCTACCATCCTGTTTTCTATGTCTAAAAAGACTTTCTTTATACAATTCAGAACGGGTTCTGGCTTCTTTTACTGCTTTCTCTAGTCTTGGGATATCCTCCGGAGGACGAATGTCCTTAATCGTCATATTCAAAAATTCTTTCTCATTATAACCATAAGAACGAATGGCCTCCTTGTTTACTGCAAGAAAACGAAATGATTCCAAATCATAAATCCACATTGGAAAAGGAGCAAAATCAAAAATGGATTGATCCATATTTTTTTCAAAATTTTTACATGTAATCATTTACAAAAGATCGTGGTAAAACCACTAAACCCTACACCTATTAATAATAACAACATATAGATACCCTGCACAAATATAACTTTATTAAGATAAAATTAGGATGAAATGTAACTTTTTATTGAATAAACAATACTTAAACATAAATTTATTTTTAAAAGATAATGTAATACATCGCAATATTTCCCCAATCAAAAACTAAAAGGAAAAAGAGAATAAAGGTTTATACTTCACACAATTGGTGCCACTTGTCCAGTCCGTAATGTATCTTTTAAAATTAGCGTATATTTGTATACCGATCTGCTCAACAAAGCTTTTCCCTACTGCTTGTAATTTAAAACTACAAATAACTATCCTCTTCAATGGGAAGAGGTTCGACATTATTAACACTCCCCACTATTAAACCCGTGTGGTTGCAGCACTTGGAAAAAAATAGCTTGAAGTTTTTAAATATTGTACGTCTTAACCGACATCCCTCAATATATCTTTTGCTATTTAGGTTCTTACATTTATAACTATCGGAATTAGCGTGCCATTACAAATGGCATTAAGATAATTATGCCTTAAAGATATGCTTGGGAATAAAAGGATGTAATTGCAAATTACAACTAGGTGGGAGACAACTGAATACTGAACGAAGCCAAAGTGGGATATTAAAGTAGAATTACTGCAAACCTAAATCCCTCAAGATAGCCTAGCTTTTTTTCTTGCTCTTCTCATTAAAATCATCAACAACTTTTTGAAGGATTATTATGTTTTGATTTAAGTCCTCATCTGTATCATCCAATTGTTGCGCTTTTTTAAAAAAGAACAGTGAATGATTGTACATTTCCATCCTCTTCAAATAAAGCCAGCCGTATTTTTTTGGGTATTCTAATTTTTTATTGGCCTGCTTCCCGATTTCATTTGCTTGTGCAGTACAGGTGAATCCTATCTCAAATAGTGTATCATAATCGTATTCCTGTAACTTTACTGCACGCTTATAGTTTGAAATTGACTTTCTGAAAACTTCTATAATATCTAGGAAGATTTCGTCATATTTTTCAGGTTGATCTATGAAATTATTGATGTCATTTTTAAGTAAGGTTGCTTGTTCACTGTACACAATTCCTAAATTATAATGAGCATCAACATTTTCAGGATTAATCTCAATTGCTTTTAAATAATAGTTTTCTGCTTCAGCATAATTTTCATTTGCTTGTTCAAGTACGCCAATATTAAAAAACAATATATCGTTTGCCTCTTCTGACTTTTCCCCTTCTTTGAGTAGTTCTAAAAAACGGTCTTTATTATTGAGTTTATTATAAATATGTGCTTCTGTTATTAATAAATCATAGTTGTTAGGGAAATTCTCTCTAGCTTTTTGAATGAGTGTAAGGGCTTTGTTAAAATCCCCACTTTCAGACAGCACTTGAGATTGTGAAATCAAATTTCTAATTTCAATATTTTCATTTTCAAGAAGAGAGGCTTTTTTTTCTTTTGCCAATTGTTCTTCAACAAAATCATCCAGATTTTTTCCGGTTAATTTTTTATCTCTTTTTAACCAATCTTTTACAAGTGCATTAGATGCTGAATTTTTAAATCCATATTTTGAATTTAAAAATTTATACAAAGGCATTTTTTCCTTCCCTTTGGTTCCATTAAATTCAATTTCGTAATAATATATTTTTTCATTTGTATTTTCCAAAAACAACTTCAATAGTCGGTCATCTTTTATGTACAATTGATCCCAATCTAAATCTTTAGCATAGTTTCTTCCAAAAAGCACACCAATTAGCAATGATTTTTTGGTTTGATCATTGGCTGCGTTAAATAAATCAATGGCTTTTTTGTCATAATAGTCACTGACATAATTTTGTCTTGTATAAAAAAATATTTCATAGATAGGATCTAAAAATTTATTTGTTTCGTTGGAGGCTAACATTTTCCGAGCTCTTTCACTCTTCTCTTTGTCAACAAAATCTCTCCAAAATTTAAACAATCCATATCCTGTTGATCCGTGAACACTGTTATTATGATAGCCCAAATCTGTAGACAAATCTCCTGCGAAATCTATCAGTTCATTTAAATTGGCATAATAAAACTCATTGATTAGCGCCATATTTTTAAGTTCCGTCTCATTTTTTAATAGCTGTGCCGTATTGTACGCCAATATTTTCTTTAGTCTATTTACTTGGTTGGAAAAAATTTCTGATTTTAAATTTTTATACCTTGCGTCACCTTCCTTTTCAATAAGCCAGTTTAAATTATCAATGGCTAGGTTTTCATACCTCCGTAATGTTTTTTCCTTTACAAGAAAGTCTGCATAATCTGTTGTATACAAGGCTTCGCACTCCTTGTCTAAAGGGATAATTTCCTCAAGATATTCCCTTATGTTTTCATTTTTATTATTTACATTCCTAATCCTAGCTTGTTGAATATCGTTGGCAATACTTAAACCCACATTAACTATTTGAGTAGCTGCGGCTTCTAAATTTTGGGTATAAACTTGTTGTCTTTCTAAGGCGTCTTGGTAATGTGAATTTGCAGCACTTGTGCCACTTTGGTAGCTTGAGGAATTTGATTGAGAAGTTTCGTAGTCATTATTGTTGCTTACCGATTGGTCGGAGTCAGTACTTGGATAAGCTGATGCACTTTTATCATTGCTATCATTTTCACCTAAAGCATACATTTTAACCAAATGGAAATTTACTGCATCAATATAAGTGAGGCGCATATTTTTAATAGAAAATGCATTGCTTAAAAAAATCTCTTTAGCTCTCTCTCCACTTGGAAGATTTCGCTTTGTGTGTTCTGCATGTAAATGACCTTCAAATATGTTTAGCCAATCTCCTCCATAGGTCATATTTCCTTTACTATCGAAGCCAATTGATGTAATAAAATTACTGCCTTCATAAAGGTCAACTACAAACCTTGGGAATTGCACCCTAATCGCCTTGTAGGCTTCTTCTCCTATTTGCTGCCTTGCATATTGTTTTCCTTCGAAATAAACGGTATTCCCCTTTTCAATGGTATAAGAAATGTTGACCCAAGGCCTGTCATTTTTTAAATAATAATTTAGCTTTAAGTTTATTGTTGCATCACATCCATTTTTCCCATTTTCAGGCTTCCACCGAAAAGTTTTTTCAAAAATTTTGCCACTGGTATTTTGTGCAAATAGGAAAATATTAAAAAATGTAAATAGTAAAACTAAATAAGACTTATCAAATTTCATGGATCTGCTTTTTCTCTCATTAAATGCCTCAGGTAATATACTGAAATACTTCTAAAAAACTATCACCATAAAGTACAATTAGTTTAAGGGGAAAGGGTAAATAATCATTAATTTCAAGTAGCCATAAATGGAGCTTTTACAACAATTGCCATTGGTACAATGCCCTTTAAGGTAATTTTTTATTGGTCACTATTTCCCAATTATTTTAGCCTGTTAATGGAATTTAAGTGGAATGATTTTTCAAAATCTCCTTGCCTTTATCTTCTTACCTAAAAGAAATAGGCTTCAGTCATGCTATCCTAAAGATTTGCAGAATTTAAGTAATGTTTTGTAGCCAATAAAAATACACCTATTCTTTGGTTTGAGTTGTAGGTCAAGTGTTTTAGTTTTCGAAACACTAAATTGGTTGTCGGAACTAAAAAAAAGATAATCGGCCCTGTTTACCCGAATTACTGCGCTGTCAAGAATCTCATAAATATTTTATCTCCTTTCTATCTAATACCTAGAATCGGCATTAGTTGGCCATTTTAGATTGATTTTCCTAAATTTCATTAAGGTGGATAGAAAAGTGTAATTGCAAATTACACCTGGGTGGATTGGCAACCTCCACTTAGTCAGTGATTGCGGTAGACCTACTACCATCTTTTATACAACATGTCTTTGATTCACATCAAGGTCTTCACGACACAACTAATCCCAGTCGGCATTCCTTCTAAGAAAAAAGTATGCTCCATCAATCTTGAATTTCATCAATACTGCTTGCAGGTTTGATTCCTTTAAAATAACGATACATATTTTCTCTAACTTGCTTATAGACTATTGAACTAGGAGGATATTTTTCTAAAAATCTATCTAATTCTCTGGTTTGACGATCACTCCTAATAGAGAATTGTTCTGTATCAACATTATTTTCAAATTGAACTAGAAACCTTTGGTCTAAGTAAATTTTATAATCAAACCTTTCTGACTTTCCAGTGTTATAAGTTACACCTCCAATTGTCTCAGTCGGGGTTTGAATTAGCGTTTGATAAGAAATAACAGGATTTTTGGCAACGTTCATTTTAAACTTTTTACTACTTTTTATGATGAACATGTTTAGGATAAAAGGAAAGTAATGCTTATTGACTTTCCCAAATCTTCCGTAGTAAAGGTTAACAACTTCTTCATCAAAATAATAGCCTAGTTCCAGTTGGTATGAATTTGGTTTTCGATCCCTGCCAGGATTGTAAATATCAATTATTTCTCCTGAAGCATTAATAGCATACCGCCCTTCTTCATTGATTGCTTTTTGGATTGCTTCTTTTCTACCTTTCTCTTTATAGGCTATAAATTTTTCAAATTCACTGAGTTCCTCTTTTAGGGATTTTTCAAAATCAACTTGTATGACCTCAAACTTAATTTCATCGTCATTTCTTGAAATTTTAATACGAAAGTCAAGAAAATTACGTTTTTTATTAAAGACTTCAATTTCTTCAGCGTTAGGGAAATGTGTTAACCAGTTTATATTGCCAAGACTTACACCCGACTTCGTAAAGTAGTTCATTAATTGTAAAATTTGTGATCTTACCGAGTTCAATTTATAAATCGATCCTTGCCGTAGGTAATAATCATTATAGGAGTACCATGCTTTGATAATCTTTTGTTCTAATTGAGCTTCAAAATCAGGCTCAATTCTTATATTCAGATCAAACCCTATACTAGACTCTCGCCCAAAAAAGGCTGACACTCTTGCTCTGTGTTTGATTAAAGTTACGTACTCATCTGATAATTTGGCTTCAGCAAATATGTGCGCTTGGCTTGCTTGTTGAATAAGCTTTTCAAAGTCATACTCATTGCTTACTTTTTTCAATGTTCCTTCTCTAAAAATAAGTTTGTTCTTATCTTTAGTAAAATATACACTCCCATTGTCATGTAAATTTACATCTCTCAAATTTCCATTCCTATTAATTTCGATTTCCGATATACCACCTAAAATAATTCGATCATTATTATCAATGTAATATTTACCTGTCATAATTAAGGCTTCAGAAGTTGCATCAAATTTTTTATTATCGGAGTAAGTCCTTTTTAAAACGACATCATAAAAGCCTTGCCGTCCACTATAAAATTTTTTAGTTTTACAGATTACAAATCTTGCATACTTTTTACCTTCGGGCATTGTCAATTTCCCTTCATAAACACCATTAAGATCATCGGCTATGACGCTTGAAATTTGCGTTTGTCCTTGAACTCTGGAAAAGGGTAGAAGGAAAATTAAGGATATCATAAGAAATATAAGAGTTTTCATAGAATGATAGGTTTATAGAAGGAAGCAGTTATAGTACATTACATGTCAATTTTTTCTATGATTTGGTGAAAACAAAATGAGAACCTCTATTAAGAGATCCTAAAAATTGACTGCTATGATAAAAAGAGGGTAGGAAAATATTTATTATAGCCACACCCCTTTGAAGGTTGACTTGTAGATTTTCAGGAGACTGATGAGTGGTCTGCAGGGAGGCACAAATCCACATTCCCCAAGGAGTCCCGCAAGCATAGCAACCTGAACTTAGGTTGGTAATAAAGTCATAAGTTCCTCCTTGAATTTCACATTTTACAAAAGCCATAGTTAAGTTGGATTTCGTTTATATTAAATAAACAGGCAAGTTTAAGGGTGAATCACCGTCAAGTTAATATTTTTTTTTTAGAACTTTCAATAATCGAAAAGATAACTAGCGGATGAAACAATATAAATCCAAATCCCCCAAAAATTTTACTATTCTATGTTTTTAAGCTCTTTATAAAAACTTTATCATCTAAATAAAGGATGCTACTCTCACTATTTAGTCAACTACTGACGACTTATAAACGAAGTTTATTAAAAAGCAAAATATTTTCACCGGCTTACAATTGCCATTATATCACATTCTTCAAATCAAAATCAAGATTCTTGTTTACATATTAAGCCTTTAACCCATCGGATACTTAGAATGTAAAAAAACAGGACAACAATTTCACATTTCAAATAACTATTATAAATTATTTTACAGCATTAATTGATATTAATAGAACTATATTTCTTCAAAATAATACCAGTCCTAATAACTATCTATTGAACAAGGCGCTTTTTCAATAACTAAAAAGCAGGTAATTTGACAGGGTAAGCAGAAAGTTTTGGAAAAGCAGTTTTAGGGTTTGCCTTTGTCCAATGGACTGTTAAAAAATACGACATTCCCTTATTGCTCATAAGATAAGCCTCACCCACAACTAAAAATAGTTTGTCTCCACAGGAATTACAAATGAATACTGACCGATTAATGAACTAAGCTTAAATTAGTTTTGATGCCATTTTTGAGCCTTAGCCAAATAGTGCTCAGAATTTTAAACTTTCGTTTACTAGGAAGCGCTTTAGTATACCATTACAAATAGCCTAAAAAGGTTCACGACTTTAAAGGTTGTTAGGAATACAAGGGTGTAGTGAATACTACACCCAGGGAGGGTAATTGCAAATTACACCTAGGTGGGATAAATCTAACCTGCACCTACCTCTAGGATAGGAAAAACCAAATTATTTCATCCCATGGATTGATTTCAGTTCTATGATGTCAAGCAAATCTTTTGGTCGGGAAGCCCTTTTTTTACTTTCCAACAGGTCATTTAAATTGAGCACATTCCATTTATAAATCCCACGGTCTTTTATCACCACCTTTTCGCTTTCAGCAAATGCTTGATTAAAGCTTTTTCCAAGACGAAAATTTGTAATTAATTCCAGATTTAAATCCGCGGGAGTGAACTTAATAGAGATATTCTGCTCTCTATTAATAACCTTTTCCGGGAAATGGTGGATTTCATATCCCATTTTTCGAAATACCCGGATCAATTTTGAAAAATTTTCTTCTGTTGTCTCTATCCAAAAATCCACATCAGCCGAATGCCTTTGGTATCCATGGAAGTTTACTGCACCACCTCCAACTAAAAGCATCTTTACCTCCTCCTGAGAGGCTTCCCTTAAAAATTCATCAATGTTTTCCTTCCAGATTTTTGTCATGAGTTGTTATTTCAATTACAAAATTTTCTGAAGCATTCTCCTTAGTTGATTTTACTGGAAATTTTTTCAGCTTTGCGCAAAGATCCAGAAAGGCATAAAACCGGTCTGCCGGAGCCAGCTTTAGAAAAGCCTCCCGCTGTTCCCGATTACTCTCTTCTTTGGTTTGAAACTTTATTTCCATAATGGATATTTAATAATTGCCTTAAATATAAGGTTAAATTGACAAATGCTCATTGATTTTGGTATGCCATTAAGTTCCTAAGCATTATTTAAGGATAGAAAATCAAGAAAACAGAGGGTTACCTGAACCCTGATTTAATTCCCCTCACCTGGAACAAAAATCAGTTTATCTCCACAGGAATTACAAATGAATACTGAACGTTTAAAGAACAAACCTTGAAACAGTTTCAATGCCATTTTTGAGCCTTAGCCTAATAGTGTTCGGAATTTTAAATTTTTGTTTCCTAAGAAGTACCTTGGGATGCCAATACAAATGGTATAAAAAGGGTAACGACTTCAAGGGGGTCGGAATATTTGAGTGTAATGGATACTACACCTAGTCGGAGAATACCGCAATATCGACAACGATGCACTTAAAAGGCTTCACAGCTCAAAAAACTTGATCCTAGAGTTAAGGATCATCTGTACGCTCCTATAGACGCTTTCTTCGCAAAACATAAAATGGACAGCCTCTTGCTGTAAATGAATAAAGCCTCTTAATTGGGACTTTTTTTTCATTTACTCACTAAAGAGTTTAAATTGTTCTTAAAGAAAACTACCCAAAAAGATAGTATAATAAAATCATTAGTAATACTACTATAAGACCAATTAAATTGATTATAGCTGCTTTACCTGCAGGATCATTTATTTTTTTCATCAACAGCTCCAACGTATTATTTCATGAAAACAAATAAATAACTAGAATGAGTAAGGTAAATATTAGTGCAACTACCAATTGAATTCTGTACGCTTGTAAGAATTCATTATCATCATTGTTTTTTCTCTTCATCTAATTGTCCGGTTACTATGTTTACACTTTTATTTACAGCACTTCCTGTTCCTCCTAAAACCGTCTTTTGAATTACTCCCTCTGCTGTATTAGTAATATTACCTACTTTCAATGATTGTTTTACAGCAGCACCTGAAAGACCATTTGTTAGAATTCCTACACCCGCATTGACTGCTTCATTCGCTAAACTTTGATTATCACCGGTAATGGCGTGCACAGTGGCTTTCATACCCTTCCCCGTTAGAGAAAGGCCTTCTCCAACAGGTACAAGAACTAGGGAAGCCCCCTCAGTAGGAATTGCAAGCGCAACGCCGACATCTGAAATTACCTCGCCACCCTTGTCCAAAGCATTTCCCACATCCATTGTCGCTTCCTTTGCAAGGGTTTTACCTACTTCTGTCACTGCATTGATATCGGAAGCAACCCCTGTAACCTTAATGGTAGACCTCATGGTTTCACTCATCCTGATATTTGAAGGGGTATTGCCAGACGTTCGCGAAATCAATCTTTGTGATGGGGCATTGGCTTGGCTTAAAATACCTGAATATTTTGCTCTCATCCCTTGATATGCAGCATAAAGCATTGGCCAACAGCTGGGACATTTACCATCCGGGTCATTAAACCTGATCGGATTGTTCCAACTGAACTGATATGTGGACAATCCTATTTGATTGGGATGGTCGGCAAGGACATCTATGCTTATAAACCTGCCTATAGCAGGATCGTAAAATCTTGATTTGAAGTCGTATATTTCCAGATTAAGGTCCCTTATTATCTCGTTCCCATTATACAAGTACTTGTTCTCCTTAACACCATTATACTGATATCCCAGCCCAGTCAGCTCAAGCCCCCAAGGATCATAATGCGTCTCCTGAATCACAATTGAGGGGGTCCGAGAAATACTAAAATCATCAAACCAAACGTCTTCAGCGGTTTCATTCACCAAGACGGTTTCCATGTATCCGTCTTGTGAAATATACAATTTTTCTTCTAAAACCTCATGTTGATTGGCGGCTTTTCTGCTTAAAGGCTGCTTGCCTACTTCGTAGCGGTTGCCATCACTGTCATAAAGGGCATAAAGCAAGTAAGCTTCTGGGGTTTCTTTCTGCTGTAGGTCTGTTGCAACTATCCCAATCATATTTAATATCGTTATCGGGTTGGCAGCTCCTGCTTGCTGGGTACTTTTGGATAATTCATTGAGGTCATTGAGGATTTTACTTTTTCCTCCACTGCTTGCAAACCCTACCGGGTTTGTTTTTTGAAGTGGCTGTTCCTGGTATTTGCCATATACACTTAGGTTAAGGTGATCTCCTGTAAAGACCTTTTGCCTACTTGATGGGCCTAATATCCTCCCTCTTTCTGCATTTAACCATGCAACTTTATCCCCACCCGGGGTTACATTCTGTTCCGGATCAGTTTGCCTGGAAGCACTTAGCCCAGAGAAATCTTCCTGCTCTTTCAGTACATGTTGGCTTTCCATAGTCGCCAACTTTGTTTCGGTTTTAGGCTGTCTAAGCACCTGTCGAACATTACCTAGATGGTCTTTAACAAAATACTCATATTGATATACTCCGGATTCATAAGTTACCCGGCCTTCTTCATGGATCATGTAATCCAAGTTTCCGTTTAAAAACACCAGCTCTCCAATATAGTCTCTTGTTTTAGATGGCTTATCTTGGTTCTCCTGAACCGTCTGGCTTAGCTTTTTTCCTTCTGCATCATAGGCAAAGTTAATTTTTCCTCCTGTAGAAAAAGTGATCTCCTCGGGCAAATTCAGGTGGTTGTAACTGATCTTAGAAATCCTCCTGTCGGGATTGGTGGTTTGGTTACCATTGGCATCATAGCTGTAATCTTCTTGAGACCCAGTATTGGGTTTAAAATCTTTTGCCGTATAGGTATTGGAGACCAGCCCGTCTTGGACGCGTAACAATTTATTCGAATAGCGACCTCCTAAGTCCTCATTGCTATCGTACTTGTAGGTCAAATCATCCACTTTTCCATAGGTATTATTTGACTTTTCGTTAAACCTAGCCATAGTCAATATATTACCATTGGCATCATAGCTGATTCCTTGGAGGGAATAATGGTTATTTTCCCCTGCTGCATTAAATTTTGCAGCTAACAGTCGATTGGCATTGTCATATTGGTAAGCAAAACTCCTAGCTTTACCATCCTGCCCCTCCCATTCTACGCCGGCAATATTGCCATTATAATAACTCTCCTCACTACCGGTATTGTAATGGAGTTTTTGTTTGAATACTCCCAATTCATTGCTCCCTTGATTATCTAGCCATCCTCTAATATTATAAGCATATGTTTGACTGATAGCTAATTGGCCTGGAAAAGATTTAGAAACAAGTTGCCCGAGGTCATTATAAACATAAGAAGCTAAGGGAACAGCAGGATTGGAGCCAATTTTATGCGTTACCGAGGCAATTTGACCGGCGACATTGTAGGTAAATGTTCGGAGGATATCGGGGATTTCAGCCCCACTACTTGAAACCAAAGTATGAGTAGGTTGACCCTCAAAATTATAGGCAGTAAAATTCACAACTGTGCCTCCAAGCTGGTGTTGTGAGATTGTTTGAATCACGCGGGCTTCCTCATCGTAATAAATAGCGGTGGTATATAATTCCCCGGTTTCCAAATTTTTAACCTTTTTACCTGTCTGTAAACCGTGAATCCTTGTAGTAGGCTGGGAGGTAAAAGGTAATCCATGGTCAACATAGGGAAATTCACTTAGAAATTCATAGGAATCGTAATAGTTGACAGTCAAAATATCCCCTTCATCTTCCGGCCAAGCCCCCACCGTACCGGTACTTTCTGTTCCAATTCTAGCGGTAAAAGTTTGGTTTCCTTTGGCTTTCATCGAAAATCCAGGTTTCAAACTGATGGATTTAGCAGCCACATACTCCTTATACCCCTCATATTTATGTGAAGTAATCGAAGATCCTGTTTTCACATTAGCAGTATTCTTATTTACATTGGCATTGTTTGAGGACATTCCATTTAATACAATTTGGAGACTGGCCCGATCTTCATTGGAGCTGGTCATTCCAGTCATCACGACCCTTCCAAGTCCATCATATTTTGTAAAGAGCCACTGTTTTGGGCTTTCATTGGCCATATTTGCATCCTGCAATCCCACTAAACGGTCTTGGCGGTCATATAACATAGATTCCAAACCTTTTCCGGGTATAAATTTTTCCACCATCCTCCCTCTTCCATCGTAGGTGTATCGAAAATATTGTTCCTTAGCCAAGCTTGCATTGGTACTGATATCACTACTCCAATTGGCATTGGTAAGAATTTCTGTTGCCCTGGGAGGTATAACCACTCTTAGCCTAGAAAAGGCATCATAAACATAATAGGTACAAAGCCAGCCTGCATGGCCTTCATCCGTCGGTGAAGCAGTATCCTGCACTTTTTTTAACACTACCCTATCTAATTTATCCGAGTAGGTGAGGGTACTTTTGTCGTCTTCATCGACAGTGATCTCTACCCACAGATCATTGGCAGGAAAAGTTGAATTGCTTTCTGGAAGCCCTCTCTGATTTACGGTAAATACACGAACAGCCTCTTCGGTAGTATTGGGCCTTCTAGAAAATTTCAACTCTTTACCGGACCCCATTTTCCAAGCATTTCCCTGCGCTGCTTGTTTGTTGACTCTATTTAAAGGGGAAGCTTCAAAATCTTTTTCTACATAGGCTGTGGGATTTGCTCCATATAGGGACGAATAATAAGCCTCTTGTTCATTAATAGCGGTAGGGCGAAAATCTCCGGTTTTTTGCCCGCTGGCATTAGAGAAAGGCAGCAATTCCTTGGGCTGCATTCCAAATTTATCATAAACGACAGGTACAATCAAATCCTTACCCGAAACAGTACTTTCTTTTCCCACTGTTTGCATTATACGACCAAGTCCATCATGATAAACGAATTGCTTTTGAGATTGGCTTGAGTTAGCCGACACAATAGTCATTTCTTTCAGCCCGGATTTTTTCGCCGTATATTTCTTTACATAATTATGGTTTGCAACTATTGCTTTTACCGGAACTTTAGGCGTCACACAGCCAGAGGAGGTGTGTTCATAAGCCAAATAGTAGGTAGTCGTTGCGGAGATAATAGGTGTTGTAAAGCTTTGTGATGTACCAAGTTGAGTGCTTTGGTTGGAATCAAACCATCGGTATTCAAAACCTGCAGGAGCTGGAGATGCTGTAAGTTCTACTGAACCGCTCTCAAAGCGTGAAACATTTACTGCTGAAGCCTCTATTTCTTCACAAGGGTCTATGCTTGGTACCCGTATTTGTATGTTGTCATTAAAATTCCCATCAAAGGTCATGAACTGGTAGGTCAAGTTATAAGAACCGGCTGAGTTGAAGGTCAAACTAATGGAATTGTAAGTCTCATAATTGATAATGGCACCTGAAGCTGACCACATACTACCTATTCCATTATTTGGGTAAACCATTGAAGCTCCATTCCAAAAATTCACCTCATAATAAACTGTCTCCCCCTGACTAACCGTTTTTGGCCCAAAAATTTGAACCTGAGTGACCTCTTGGCCAAATACAGATTGCCCATAAATAAAGAATAAAAGTGAAAAAATATAAGGCTTCATTTTGCATTCTTCTTGGTAAAATATAACTCATGGATTTGCCCACGACGCGCCTTCATTGGTATTAATAAAATTCCATCTTTTCCGTTAGCTCGCACGGAATAACTGGTTTTTATTCCATTTATCTCAATAGCTATCTGCGATGTACCTTCAATTTTCCATTTACCGTCAACAATATTTTGTCTTTTACCCATTACCCATTGGGCAGTAAATATTCCGTCCTCTGAAAAAATAAAAGACCTGGACTTAATGGCCTGTTTCATTTCTTCAGAAGTAACCTTTCTGTTCAATGAATCCTTTGCCGAAAGGACATTATTTATAGCTGACAACTGATTTACAGAATCCGTTTGCCAATATCCAATTAACATTTGGGCATCAAATTCTTCTATCTTTTGTGCAGCTACAAGCCTTACCTCGATAAGAAAAACTACTAGAATTAATAAAAATAATTTCCCCATCTCTCCTATACTTTAAGGGGTTAAACCACTTGTTTGATAGTTGTACTCGTAAAATTCCTTTAACTGCCCATTATCATCTCTGATTGCTTTCAGTCGCCCCATGTAGTCGTATTCATAATACAAGGTGTAATTTCTGGCATCTGTTTTAGATGTCAGTCCAACCAAAGGATCATAGGTATAGGTGTTCATTCCGGCATCTATTGGGTGTAGCCGTAATTCATCCAAGTGCAAACCGCTTCCTTCAATGGTAAGCTTATTTTCCGTAATTATCCTTTGAATTAACTTCCATTTATTGTCTAATTCCTCTGTCTGCCCCATAAACTCCCAATTTGCTGAACCACTGGCCCGCTTTACCCAAAATGTAAGCAAGTATTTTTCATTTGCATTAGCCTCTATTCCTGTTTTGGAAATACTTCCTGTTCCCAAATCATAATACCTACTACCCGTTCTCGAGCCAATAGAAGAAACCGAGTTGCCCCTATAAGTCCACCCTCCTTTCTCTTGGTTTTCAAATGATGTATAAGAAATTTGATCAGGACGGGAGTTTTGCACTTCACATACCGGTAATTTATCAGTATAATCCCATAGAATTGCCCTTCTATTTTGATCTAACTCCTCTATCTGGTTAATATTAAATGCATGATCGTAGCCTAGTTTGGTCTTTTTTACAAAAGACTCATGAAATGAAATCCCGTCCACTGAGTGGGAAAAATTTTTTATTGGAACATTTGTTTCTATATGTAGAATTTCATCCAATAAAACCTCTCCAGATTTAATTTTCCATTTTCTTGCCTGCCCATTTACAACGCCATTTTCACCATATTTAACAGCCTCAATAGGTTCGCTGACTATATTTTTATCTACCAAATGTGAAATTTCTTTGGATGGATTGTCAATCTCCAAAGGATATTTATAAACATCTTTCATAAATCCCATATCTGAATTAATTACAGTTTTACTTTTTAGTTGATGAAACGAATTGTAATTAAATGATTTTTCAACCTTAAAATTAGCGTCAAAAGAATTCAATTCTTCAACCTCATATCTGGGTTTAAAAGATTCAGACGACATGGTAAAAGCTGTAGATTCTTCTAATGTTACTAGAAGAAATTGAGGTGCAAATGAACTTCTACCAAAAGTTAATACAACTGTTATAAAAGGAAACGATTGCCACACCTTTACCGGTTCACCCGAGACAAGGGTCTGGTAACCAAGTATCCTTTTATTTTTGACAATATTCTCTAAACCATCCTTCTGGGTTGTAGAAATCAACTTACCTCTTTTATGCTCAAAACTCTTTTTAGCTACCAATGGCATTTCATAAGGATTACTCTGTAAACCTATTTGATCAGGATAGTCATAAAAGGAAGAAAACTCGTACACTGACTCTCCCATACCTTCTATTTTATCCACAACCCTTTGATAACCTATAGGACGATTTTGAGTCATTGAAATAGGAAAAGCTGAATGAGAGTAAGCTTTAACTCCGGTAGCGAAATAACCAGAGGTTTTATTACCGGATGTAAAAGAAACATGGTATTTAAAATCACTACCAGCAACACCGGACGAAAGCTCACTATTTCCTTCTTGGGTATATTCAAATTTCTTTACGATGGGTGGATTAAATTGATCAACATCATGAATTTCAGCAATACGTATTCCACCTCCTATTTTTTTTGTTATTGAACCTTCTTCCAAAAGCCTGTATTTTAACTTGACTCTGACATCTATTTCTCCGGTATATTGAGGTATATATGTGGTGAGATCGAAGGTTCCTGTAAAATTGAAGTTCCAAGGAGTAAGCACAGAAGCGCAAGGTTCGATATTGTTGCCATAGGCAACCCCATCCGTACTGCATTCATACCACAGCTGAACTTGTGCTAAAGAATTGAAAGTTACTGAAGACGCTATAGATGAATCGATATAGTTCCATGCAGACCATCCATCCTCTGCCAGGGGATTCTCATTAATAAAACTATAGTCATTGGGCTCATAAAAAAACTGTCTGCTCCCACCTGTGGGCCAAGTGATTTTATTTAAAACCCCATATTTCATTTTTTCACTATCAGGATCTTTATTAATTCCAGGATAAGTCTTGTCTTGAAAAGTTTGGGAAGAAAATGAAAAAGTTGGAATCAATCCTGTACCAATATTACCTGCCCCATTAAAATATCCCCAATGGTCGGTATCTCTACTACTATACCCGGGTAGCAAGTGCATGTTGTTGTATTCAAAAGAATAAACTTGATCCTTGTCTACAATTAATTTTTTCAGTGTTAATCTTTGGCTGGGCTTGTCGATAAATTCAAGAGCAAACCTTCTTTTAATCTCATTTTGATTGTTCTTTAACAATATAGAATCTAATTTGAATGAAGAAAACGAATACTGCATGGCAGGGTGGGGCAAATCATTTCGAACTGAAGTAAAAAACTCAAGTCTTCCATTCTCAAAAACTATCCTTTTTAAATTATGCCTGTAATTTCTACTTATCGTTTGACCTCTATTCTGAGGAAAGCCTCCCATATGTGTCAAACTCCCATTACCAAGAAAAATATTACTTCCATGATAGGTATAATAACCAATTGCGATGGACTGGTATTCATAGAGAGATGATGAGGTATCAAAGTTTGAATAATCATACTCAAAAAGAATTTCATTTTTTAAATTAGGAGACACGATTTTTGTAAGGTACCAGCTTGTGACTATATCTTTTACATCCCCGGAACCACCTTTTTGGTTGAACGTTGCTAATTCTGATTTTGATAATTCCAATTCTTCAAAATAATAAATCACCCCATTTTCATCTGTAATTTTCCACTTTTTAAAACCACTACAACGAAATATAACAGAACCGAAGTTTTTGAAGATAGAACCTTTATCCACCAATTCAATTTTGATATTGGCATAGGGAAGAGTTCTTATCCCTCCATCGTTATCAAAAAAGAACTTTCCGGATTTTCCATTAAAATTATAATAAAACATATCAGGCATTCCATCTACAAGTCCTACTCTTTGACTTTCTAAATAATTATCTGATGGGTTAGGCCAATTGTCTTTTAATAAATGTCCTGTATAGTAAAAACCAATAGATTCTTCATCATCATTTATTCCTCCAATTGCTCTCGTGATAACACCTCCTACATTTAAAGACCAACCGGAGCCCACCCAGTTGGGAAATTCATTGACTTTAACCCCTCCTGCAAAATAGGACAATTCAATATTGGTATAAAGCTCCTTTGAATCAACAGTATACAATGGAATTCTAATATCAGGAATGCCTGTGTAATGATTAACAGTAGAAGGAGTATATTTTACTAATGAATAGGCATTAGGTGATGGAAAAGTTACATGTTGATCTTGAGAAAAGCCATAATTATTTACTGTTAAACAGAAAATAAAAATAAAAAAAGATCGTATAAAAACACTAGTTAAATTATCTCTTTCCATATTCCTCAAACTATAAAAAATTTGCAAATAATTAGATTGAAATATTCAATTAGAAATTAAAATAATAAATAAAAACAAAAAAAACAATTTATATAAAATAAATTAAAATATATAAATCGTTTTATTCAATTAAATTAACTCTATAAAAACATCAATAATTAGGCTATTTATCTGCTAATTATGATTTCAATATAAAAAAATATATACGCTACACGCAAAAAACATCCCCATCTCTTCAAAAAAACATTTGGGGCAAGCTTAGTAAATCCCCAGCTTCACCCTTCTAAAATGAAATTGATTGGCATAGATAGTGGCATTGGAGGTGCTGTCGTTTTTGTCATTGTAGAGACTTTCGGCCCTTAGCCGGAGGTCCAGTTCCTGGTTTTTGGGCGTATCTTTTGAGAGGGTCATTGGAGTAAGCTCAGTGGTAGCGCTGGCCTGATTTTTTCGCTCCAGGTAGTGCATCTTGTTGACCTGGACATAAGGCTGTGCCGGATGGTTGAGCAGGTAAGTGGGGTGAAAGGTATTGGTGTCTTTAGGGGCCAGGCCCTGTGGCAGGCGCAGGTAGAGCAGTACCTCCTCTCCCGCTTCCCAGATACCATTGCCATTGCCTTCTCCGCCCGTCAAAGCTTTGAAAACAATGCTATCCATTCCCTGCTGATATATCGGCACCTCTGGCACCGTTCTTCCATCCAGAAGGATCAGGTCTTCCTTGGGGCTGTAGATGGCTTTGGGAGCGGCAAAAGCCATGACCCTAAGGGTATCGGCCACTTGTCGGTCTGCCCTGATCACAAAATCCACCCCGGCCACAAAGCTGGAATCGGAATAGCGCCCAAAAGTAAATTGAAAGGCCTGCTCGCTATCGATTGCTGCTTTGGCTTCCAGGGCTGAGATGGTGATTTTTTCGGGGCTTATTTGTAAATCCGGATGCCGGCTGATCGGGATGATCTCGATTTCCTGAGCCGGAGCATTGCCTATATTGACCAGGGAGAAAGGCAGGCTTTCTGTTTTTCCCTCCTCAAAGTAAAAATGCTCCTGATTGTTGGGAAATAGCAGGGAAAGTTGGGCTCTTGGCTCGGCTTCTCGGTTGATTCCCAGCCAATGGCCTCCACCGGGCAATGCAAAGTCCAGCTTTCCTTCTTTGTCTGCCTTTACCAGGCTGTCTGCTTCAAAAGCAAGTGTAGAAAGATTGAACGATCGCAGAAGGTAGGCTTCCCCAGGCGCATAGCTTCCTGCCGTATTGACAGCAATGCTTTCTTCCCGAACGATGGGTCCATCGGGAATAAAAGTTCGGGACAAAATCTTTAATTTGTTTGCAGACGCATTTTCTATCAAGGTTAGGGCCGGAATTTCTCGCTTGATCTTAAAAGTATTTCCGAACACTTCGAAATTGTCAAAACCCGGATTGACATGGTTCCATTTGGCAGGCAGCGCGGGGGTCTTGGCAAATTCATTGCGGTGAAAATCCAGTTGCTGTTCGGTATCTGCTGTCCAGTGATTGGGGTAGTCTGCGGTATGGGTTTCAAAATGGCTAAGGTCAGCACTTCCAAAAAGCTGGGTCATGTGCCAATTGTTGTATTTGAGCCAGTCCCCATCGGTCTTGGTCAAGCGCACGGCCAAACCCTTTAGGGAGCGGTGCATTTCCAGGACGGGGAAAACCACCTGTCGGCCTTTAGGGCCGTAGTAAGGGAGGTTAGCGGCAGGATCGAAGGCACTGACGGAGGCCACCAAGTCTTTGTTTTGTCCGGCTACATAGTAGGAGGTCAAGCCGCCCATGCTCAGGCCTGTGATGGCTCTTTTACTGCGGTCAGGAATGCTTCGGAAATTTTGGTCTACATGCTTTACCAGCTCCCTGAAATGGGCGCTAAAATCCCAGCCCCAATGTTCCCGTTCCATTTCATGGGCTCGTACATAATCATAAGGCAGGGCATTGCCATAGGTTATGCCTTCCCGCTCCTTTCTACCAGGGGAAAGGTTGGGCTCATAGCCATCCCAGGTCACGATGATCAGTTTTTTTTCCCGGGCGTATTTTTCCCATTCCATTACAAAGGGCGGTTCTAACCTACCGTTTTCCGGATAATGCACATCGTCTTCCAAGTCATAAGTATCCCATTTGTACCTGCCTCCATAGCCATGAAAATAATACACCACCGGGTATTGCTTGTCCGGTTGCTCGGCATAATCTCCCGGCAGGTAAATCCTGTAATTTCGTTCCGTGGCAAAAGCATCACTGTAGAAAGCAATGTCTTGGTAAGGTTCGGTTTTTGGGGTTTCGCAAGCCAGGAAGCTTAGCAAGATTAGGAGTTGAGTGAATCCTTTGCAGGAGAGTAGGTGGCTGAGTGCTTGGGTGAA
Source organism: Cyclobacterium sp. 1_MG-2023 (assembly GCF_030546805.1). Taxonomy (GTDB): domain Bacteria; phylum Bacteroidota; class Bacteroidia; order Cytophagales; family Cyclobacteriaceae; genus Cyclobacterium. The sequence goes on from NZ_JAUOPC010000008.1 coordinate 116,427, forward strand.
GGGCATAGTGGTGTTTTGATTTTTGTTTGAACCTGTATGTTAGGTTTGATTTTGTCAGTATTGTTGCGAAAAAAAGGCAACAATACCGCCAAAATCGATTGATGTTTTATTTCGGTTTCCGTGGGTTGACACCACACGGTTATTATTATTGAAGCCCTTTAGGCTTCTTCGGGTTCTGTAAATTGGGCTTCACCATCTTATTAAAATCGTGAACGTTACTCTCTCGACATAGAATCATTACAATAACCCAATTCAAAATCGATAGACATTAATCCCACTACCTAATATAGCAGTATCGTTGTGATTTTGTCAGCATTGTTGCGGAAAAAAAGGCAACAATACCGCCAAAATCGTGGCATTCCTATTGATTTACCAGGGGCTTACACCCCTGGCTTTGGTATTTCGCCCCTCCAAGGCTTTGTCTAGATTCAATGATATTTACCCTTGGTCACTGCGTTAAGTGCAAAATTTAATTTCCAAGGAAAGGGTAGCATTGTTCTTTGAACTTAAATTGCGAAAATTATTCAAAAATGAACTGTCCAATATTCCACATCATCCTTTAATGCTTTGAGTCTAGCTGCCCTCTTATTGGTTAATTATTTACTATACTACCTTTCTCTACCTGAAAGGATTGGTGCCCCATTCGTATCTTTTTTCCGGATCGAAATCTGGATTGGGTACGGGGTATTGGGCATTGGTGGCGACTTGCCATTTTTTTAAAGCCTGCTTCATTTCGACCAACTTATCCGGATAACTGAATTTCAGATCTGTCATTTCTATGATGTCATACTTCAGGTTGTACAAGTCAAATTCGCCGGTAACCAGATTTTCTATGACTTTCCAATCTCCCTTTCTCAATGCAGACATGGGTACCTCATGGTGGTAAACCGGATAATGGGTAAACACTTCCCTCTCCGGATCAAATTTGTTTGCTGTTAAAGGCGAAACCATTGAAACCCCATCCAAGACTTGACCTTGCGGCTCCTTGCCTTTGCCTAATTCCAAGAAGGTAGGATAAAAATCCACACTGGAAACGATGGCTTCCGAATTACTCCCTGCCTTTACCTTTTCCGGCCAGCGCACAATTAAAGGTACGCGAATTCCTCCTTCATAAAGCGTTCCTTTTCCCGCTCTAAAGGGCGCATTGGAAGTTGCAATATAACGTAAAGGATGCTCTTCAGGATAGACATCTTTGCTCTCTCCTCCCAACAATGGAATATTGTCAAAACGGTTGTCCACTCCTCCATTGTCAGAATAGAAGATAAATACAGTATTGTCCATCAAGCCTTTTTCCTCAACTGCCTCCATTATGGCTCCCACACTTTCGTCAATATGGGTAATCATAGCTGCATACACCGCATTGCTTGGATAGTCCGGATCTTTGGGCTTGTTGAGGTATTTATCGATCAAGTCCCTATCCGCATCCAACTGTACGTGTACATCATAATGAGAAATAAATAGAAAGAACGGCTCGGCTTTGTTGGCTTCAATAAAATCAATGCCCATGGCGGTGAGGGTTTCACTCAACCGGTTCTTTTGCTTCCCTTTATACTCCGGAACAAACTTTGGATGATAAAAACCACCACCCGCATACATATAGGCTTGATCATATCCCCTGCTATTGGGCAAGTGCTCGGGATTGTTTCCCAGATGCCATTTCCCAAAATAGCCGGTTTTGTAACCAGCATCCTGCATGGCGTTGCCGATGGTTGAGATTTCATTGGGAAGGTGCTGTACCTTGTGGTGGGGAACCGTCACTTCTTCGTAGGGTCGCCAATGACCGGAAATAAAATCAAAAATCCCTACTCTTGCCGGATATTGACCAGCTTGTATGCTGGCCCTGGTTGGTGAACATACGGGAGCAGCATAGGCATTTTTAAACAACATCCCCTGGCTGACCAATTTGTCTATATTGGGGGTTTCATTGAATCGATTGCCATAAGCAGGCAAATCTCTCCCTCCAAGGTCATCGGCCATAATCAACACAATATTGGGTCGGTCTTGTGCAGATACATTGAGGGAGGCAAAAACAAACGTTAGAAAGAAAAGAGTGAAAATAATATTATTCATGATTTGGATTATCTTGGGTGGTACTTTGTTAGTGTACAATTTTAGTGGCAATGACAAAAACCATCTGCTCCTTCTCAGCTAGCCCATTACAAAGCTCGCTAGAAGCTTCTGGACTTCATATACATCTACTGACTTATTGAATTTTTTGCTTACAGCAGGCAAGTGGTCACTGGAAATCCAAATCTTTAATTCCGCATCCAAATCAAAGGTGCCGGCGGTCTCTATGCTGAACCTTGAAATGCTTTTGTAGGGCAGGGAAAGGTATTCTGATTTTCTTCCGGTAATGCCTTGTTTGTCTACCAGGATCAATCGCTTGCTGGTAAAAATAAAGGTATCTCGAATCAGCTTGAAACCTGTTTCGATTTGTTCCTCAGCGATTAAAATTTTCCCGAAATCTTTCAGCAGGGTTTCTTTGTCTACGACCCCGGCATTGCCTAATAATGAATTGAATAATCCCATACAATTGGTTAATTGAGTGTTTGGTTTGCTTGTTTTTAGTGGAATAAATTTAGTAAATATTATGGAGAATAAGGTTTTATCGAAAGGAATATCTATAAATGGATTGGTATAAAGTAGCAGGATTGGCTGAGCTAAGTGCTTTTACTACCCTATCCGAATTCTACCATCAAACTTCTTCCGTTTCCAAGGTGCCAATACAACAATAAATCAATTTTTCCCGCAGAGGAATTTGTAAAGAATGGTAAATTTTAAGCAATTGATTTGACATAAAAAGGCTTACAATTTAAACCTGATATTTTAGAATATTTGCGTCAGAAATCCCCCTTTGTCCCCCTTAAGAGAAAGGGGGACTTTGTGCTTTTCAGACTGACGATTTTATCGCTGATTTTGAATTTGCTCAGACCATTTCAACTACATTAATTGCGCTTTTAATTGATTCTGGATTTACGGTTTACGAAAAAAAAATCCCTCCGCGGTAACGGAGGGATATATGCATTAAAACTTAAAACCGGTTGGGTCGTGGGTTTTATTTATCTGAAAGCTCTCTACCTTCAAATATTTTGTCCAATAACTCGGTGTTTTTTCCTCCTGCGTAGGATTCTCTTTCCTGAAGGAAATCCAAATACTCATTCAGGTATTTTTGGGAGATTTCTGAATTGTCCCCATATTTTTCTCTTAATCCGTCCAGTTTTTCATGCAGTTCGGCTTGGATGTCGGCATAGGCAGGATCATCATAGACATTTTTTAGTTCCATTGGATCATTGATTCTATCGATCAATTCCCATTCGTCCGCATCAAAATAATAATGTACCAGTTTGTATTCTTTGGTGACGATGGCGTAATGGCGCTTTACCATATGTACAGAGGGGTATTCGTAATAGTGGTAATATACGGCATCACGTGTCCATTCTCCTTCTCCTGTCAATAGTGGCAAAAGACTTTCACCCTGCATGTCTGCGGGAGCTTCTATCCCTGCAGCAGCCAAGAAAGTCTGGGCAAAATCCAGGTTTTGGACCATCTCATTGGATTGAGTTCCCGGAGCTACTTTCCCAGGCCAAGCCACCAATAGAGGTGTTTTGAACGATTCATCATAAATAAAGCGCTTGTCAAACCAGCCATGCTCTCCCAGGTAAAAACCTTGATCAGAAGTATAAACAATAATCGTGTTATCCATCAACTCGTTGGCTTCCAAATAGTCCAACACACGTCCCACGTTTTCATCCACTGCTTTGATGGTACCCAAATAATCTTGCATATAACGCTGATACCTCCACTTCATCTTATCCTCATCTGTCATATTTGGATAGGCTTTTTTGAAATCTTCGATAACCTTATTATAAGACGCATCCCAAACAGCACGCTGTTCAGGATTCATCCGCCCTACCTCTCCATCAAAGGCTGCCTTGTCCCAGCTAGAATTGGGAGCAATTCCCAATTCATCCATTACTGCCGGTGGAATTTTGGAATCTCCACCCCAGTGCATGTCTGTAAGTAAATTCATTTCAGCTTCATGGGCCGCACGACCTCTACCTGAATAATCATCAAATAGCGTCGGAGGCTCCGGGAAACTCCTCTGGGTAAACTCCTCAACATGTCTGCCTGCAGGGAGCCACTCCCTGTGAGGCGCTTTGTGCAAGTAAAAAAGCAAGAAAGGGTCTTCTTTTGTACGCTCATTTTCCAACCAATTCAGCGTCATGTCGGTAATGATATCTGTAACATAACCCTCAACTTCAATTTTACCTTCATCCTTGGTGATAAAGACAGGGTTGTAATACTTTCCTTGCCCGGGTAAGATTTTGAATTGATCAAATCCCTTAGGGTTGTTGCCAAAATGCAATTTACCAAACATGGCGGTCTGGTAGCCTTCCTCCTGAAAAATCTGAGGGAATGTTACATTGGTGGTATCAAATGGAAAGTGGTTATCTACCTTACCATTGATATGGCTGTGCTTTCCGGTTAGTATGGTGGCCCTGGAAGGGGCACAAATGGAATTGGTCACCGAAGCGTTGGTGAAAAGCATACCCATTTCTGCAATCCTATCGATATTGGGCGTCTCGATCAGTTTATTGTCATAGGCTGATATGGCCTGATAGGCATGGTCATCAGACATGATAAAAACGATATTTGGTCGTTCGGCAGCCTCTTGCTTTTCAGCTGTTTGCTCGCAAGACGAAAGGCCAAGAACCGCAAGAAAGCCGGCTATTATTGGCGTATATTTTCCCATTAAGTATATAATTTATTGTTATGATTGGGAAAATTAGGGCTTTGGCTTAATAATTAAAAATGTTTTTCCAAATTAAGCCGGATTATGTCATTTTGGGTAGTCCATTTTATTGATTTCCGTAAGGCCGATATAATAGAAATGTCCGATAATCCAAGTGGGTTTCAAAGCCTTACTTTTTGTAGATGTGTGCGGGTTTGGGCTAATTAGGAGTAATATGCTATGTAAACTTGGGGCAGTACTAACATACAATAAATTTTAAAACTGTAAACTTTTTTCAGGACGGGTCAATGTATTGATAAAAAAATCCCCCTGCCCCTTAAGGGGGATTTGTATAGTTCAAATTAGCGGATACATTTTTACATTTCACTTTCTCGGCCCAAACAAATTACACCAGATTGGCCTCAAAAGCCCTTTGCTGCAACTCCCCCTTAATCTAAGGGGGCTAGGGGGATTTTAACGAAAATGGAATAGCTGAATTGTCCAAAATTAAGTTTACCGATTATTATTCAAATACTACTTTGGGTTTACATTTCACGTAAAAAAATCCCCCTGCCCCCTTTAAAGGGGGATTTTGATGCGCCTGGATTAGCGGGACCGTTATTATATGTCGCCTTGCTCAGCGCGTTTTAAGATCAACAATTCAACATTAAATTCTCAAAATAAAAATTAAAAAGTGCCTATCCTGTTAATGCTAGCTTTAAAAAGCTGTGCGAATCAATAAAAAAGTCATCTACCGGGGAATAGAATCCCTCGTAGATGACGCTTGCACTCTTTTGGAAAAGCCTTGAGACTGCTCCCAATTACTATTTTTTAAATCTTTCAGGAATGATAAATTCATAACCTTTAGGAGGCCATGGTCCTACGCTTTGCCCTTCAGGACGTGGGGCCGTAGGTCTTATAGGCTCAAAACCTGCTGCTGAATATTTAATATTCAAGAAAGGTGTTTCAATTTTTTTACCATCTACCAGAGACCGGATACCCATGTCTGAAATACCACTGGTAAGCAATGTCCGCTCCACCGGAGCTGTAGGATTTCCGGTGACAATGAACTTCTGGATATTTAATGTCAGGTAACTGAAATGAGAATAACTCATGCTTCCATCCAAGACAAATTCCGTCGCTACCTGGCCTTGGGCGGTGTTGGCAGCATAAGCCCATCCCTGATTGACATAGCCTCCTAGCATCACTATTGCTCCTTTGGTGCCATCTGTGTATTCAACGATGATTGCATTTGGATCTTTCACCAAATCCCGCATATTTCCTTTTTCTCTACCTTGTATCTTATTGCAGGCAGCATTCACCAAATCTAAATTAATTCGGCCGTCGTCCATGGCTTTCCATACATCGGCTCCGGTAAGTCCAAGTACACTGGAAACACCAGTTTCTCCTCCTTCTCTTCTTTCCACCATGCATTGCAGAATCTCTGCCACATGGAAACCATAAGCATCCAGAGAGTGATAACCGATGGCTACAGCCTCTGATATTTTCACTCCTAAGGGATGTTCCAATGGCTGATCCCTCCAACAGAAAGGCAGGGAAGATCCTGCCATCATCGGCACATTCAGCTCCTTAGACCTGTCATACACCCACTTACTGTCCAACCAACTGTAAGAAAGGTGCTTGTCATTGAACAATGGAACCGATTTGTTTGAGGCATCAAAAACCCTGAAAATTTGCTCCAGATAATTCATTCTCGGGTACATTTTTATGCCATAGCGACTTTTATCATAGTCCCCATGTTCCCCTACATAGATCACCGCATCCACAGCAAGCTTATCACCTCCCAATGTGAGTGCTCCGGCGATGGTATCGTACATTTTGGCACCATTCATTCCGGCAATTCGCACTCCGGTATCATTATCTCCGATCTGGTCGATCCATACGGATACAATTTTCACCTGTGGAGCTACCATGCCATCATCCGTAGGAATACCAGCAAAAAGCTTGGTGGCGATTACATCAGCATGGGCACTGTTCCGATAGATATTGGCAATCAATGCGACTGTTTTTTGCTCAGAAGCAGGCTTGTCACTGCTTAGCTCAATCACTTTGGCCATGGCTTTAGCCTCTGTCTCCCAGAACATGCCTGATAAATTGATGGCCGTGGCTGCCAAAGCTGATTTCTTTATGAAATTTCTTCTTGGATTTTCTATTTCCTTATTCATTTATGTATTGATAGCGGTTTAAGTATTATGATTCTTTTGAGGGTCCGATCACTTGCTTTTTGTAATCAATCATGTCAAATCGCCCCATTAAAATAACCAGATTGTCTTTTCAATCATTGCTATCGACCGAAAAGACTTTTCCGGCAATTATCGGCTACCAGCCCACGGCATATCCGTTTCTTCTGGGATCTGCTCCTCCCATTATCCAGCCGGATTTTCTGTCGATGGAAACACCCTGAGCTCCTCCCACTGTCATGGACCAATCGCCCAAACTTGTATCCAATAGATAGCCCATTTGTCTTAAACTTTTAAGCACCTGATTGTCTACACGGGTTTCAATGATAATTTCTTTGGCAGGCACGGATCCCAATTCGTCTTTCCAACGAAATCTAGGAGCACTTATGGCATCCTGAATATTCATCCCAAAATCAATATAATTCATGGCTACTTGGGGTACCGACTGCAAAATACCAAAGCTACCGGGAGAACCTACTACTAGTTCAGGTTTGCCATCCTTGTGGAACTGCATCATTCCTCCAACACACCAACCTACGGCTTTCCAAGGCTCAACACTATTCGCTAATCCCGGTGTTTTTTCCATCCAGTCAATGGCGCTATTGAAAATCAACCCTGTTTTTCCGGCGACATATCCAGAACCAAATCCTCCACCATGGGTTTGTATAATTACCACTGCGTTACCCCATTGATCCATGGCAGAAAGGCTGGTGGTTGCATACTGGTATTTGGGATCCATTTTGTCTTTTAAACTGCCCAACAACTCAAGCTCAGACTCAGTAAAATCACTTTTATCTGCTATTTTGCGATTCTTAACCCTTTCAACCACTTTCTTACGCTGTTCGTCAAGGTAACTGTCAGAAAGCAATTTGTCTACCGGCACATCAACATATTCAGGGTCACCCACATACTTATCCGTATCAATCCTACTCAAATAAATGGCTTCCATCAAATGGGCTAAATATTCTGTACTATTGTGCCCCATAGCTTGTAAGTCAAAGCCCTCCATTATTTTAAGGGTTTGTAATTGCTGAATACCCATTCCCGGAGGAGGGTTATTGTACACTTTATATCCTCTATAGTCAATTGAAATGGGATCTGTCCATTGCACACGACCCGGTACCATTGCCAAGTCCTCCACAGTGATAAAGCCACCATCTTTTTTGAATGCCGCCGCAATTTGCTCGGCAATATCTCCTTGATAAAATACTTCAATACCTTCGTCCGCTATTCTCCTCATGGTTTTTGCCAAAGGTTTATTGGTGAAAATATCTCCAATTTCGTATGGATTTTCTCCATCCTTAAATAAGATGGCTCTGGACTCTTTGTGAGGTCTTACCCTTTCTACAGTTCCCCTCCACATAGCCTGATCAAACTCAGTAATCGGAACCCCATTTTCTAAATATTCAATGGTCGGTTCAAAAACCTCTTTGAGAGACATGGTTCCGTAATCCTCTAAAGCCCTATTCCATCCAGCCAAATTACCCGGAATGGCAACAATCCTTGGACCTACAGTCTCAATGGCTCCATGACCTGCGCCATCAGCAGCCTTTGCTTCACCCTTCAAGGATTGGGTTTTAAAAGACTTGGGCACCCATCCTCCAAAAACAAGAGATCTTACCCTATTTTCTTCGGCAGAATAAAAAAGCATATAGCCTACGCCGGCAGTACCGGACATATACGGCTCTACAGCATTCAATGAAGCTGCTGCAGCCACTATGGCATCAATGGCATTGCCTCCATTGGCCAAAACCTTTTGACCGGCAAGACTTGCCAAAGGATTGGCTGTGGCCACCATGCCTTTTTTCCCAATAGCAGCAGGACGAAGGTTTTCTTTAGCTACTTGTGCAAAGGTATTAAAGCTAAAGATGCTCATCAGCAAAATCACTCCTGGCAGCATTCCTTTAAAAGCCAAGTGTTTTTTGTAGTTGGTTTTCATACTTTTTTCATTTTAATTTTAAGTCTTTGTTTTTCCGATACTAAACAAAAATAATCTTCTACCAATTTTTGGCTTACAGCCACCTTGGTTTTGATTATAGTTATAATTTATTGGAGGTTTTCATCAATTTTGGGCTGTTGGTCTAAATCCTCTTTAATAGGTTTCAAAGGTGGTTTTCCATTCCAATAGGAGGCCATTACAGAAGAGGTAAAACCCATTAATGGACCACATACTGCAGAAGCCAATCCAACTGTTGCGATCTTACCCATTTCTTTGGCTATTCCGGATACTAAGCCTGCATTCTGCATGCCCGTAGTAATGGATATTGTTCTACAATCCTGTTCTTCCAACTTAAATAATCGAGCCAACCAATAGGCTGATAAGTATCCCAGCAAATTAAGCAGCAACACCATCAAGACCAACATCAAGCCCATATTCAATAAGCTATCTCTACCGGCAGCCATGATAATGGCCACAATTAATGCAATTCCTACCATTGAAACAATAGGCATGGAAGCATCCAACCATTTGGCTTTTCCATGTAAAAACTTATTGAAAATCAAGCCTGCACCGATAGGGAAAAGTACCATTTTAACGATACTCCACATCATACCCATCACATCAATAGGAATAAATCCTCCTGCATAAAATTTCATTAATACAGGGATAAACAAGGGGGCTAAAAGAGTGGTTACCGAAACGATTGTGATGCAAAGAGCTACGTTTGCTTTTGCCAAAAAAGCAAAAACTGGTGAAGCCACAGATACAGGTGCACATCCCAATAAAATAAGGCCGGCAGAAATCTCCGGAGAAAAACCGCTTGCCGAAGCTAGTGCGAAAGCGATCAATGGCATCAATAAAAATTGTGCAAACACGCCTACAATTACTGATTTAGGGGATTTTCCTAATGCAATAAAATCTTTGAACCCCATGGAAGTTCCCATACCAAACATGATCACTTGGATCAATGGGGTGATTAAACCGGCCAGTTCATAGCCTCTGAATTCAAGGAAATAATCCGGGAAATTTAATGCTGTAGTAACAACCGTCAGTATTATTAGAGTAAAGGAAAGACCTTTTGTAGCTTGAAAGGCCCTGACTCCAATGGCCGTTGATAAAAAAAACGCCATCAGAACTGGTCCAATATATTCCGTATGCTGAGTTAAAAGCATTGCCATTGCTACGATGAAAAGCAACAGGGAACATGCTATTATTAATTTATAAATCCCATGAATTTTCAAAGCAAATGGTATTATAAAGGTTAGCCAATTTGTTAAATCTTTATTAGTCTTCTTTCAATTCTACGATCATTTCTATCTCCACCGGAATACCAAAAGGTAAAGACCCCATCCCTACTGCAGAGCGTGCATGCTTACCACTTTCGCCAAATACTTCAACCATAAAATCGGAAAAGCCATGCATCACTATTGGATGTTGTTTAAAATCAGGAGCAGCATTAACCATTCCTAGGACTTTTACAATTCTTTTGACCTTATTAAGTGATCCTATTGTATGTTTTAGTGAAGTTAAAAGTGAAATACCGGTTAATCGAGCTGCTAGTGCGCCTTCATCAACCGTTAATTCAGATCCTAGTTTACCTTTCATGTATTCTCCATTTTCTTGCATAGGGCCGTGTCCTGATAGAAATACAAGGTTTCCTACTTGAACTGCCAAAACAAAATTAGCAGTAGGCTCACCGGGTGTTTTAAGAATGATCCCCATTTCTTGTAATTTGGCTTCGGGATCGTTACCTGAACTTTGTGCAAAAGAAGATTGAACCTGGCCTACCAAAAGGAAAATTGCCAGCAAAAGCATTTGATGAATTTTAATTGTCATAACAGAAGTGAATTTAAAATATATGGGTAATATAAGACCATCAAATATGCGAATCTAAATTTAATATAAGTAAATATTGTTAATTTTGATCGTCTCTTTTTGATGAATGGTACAATTTTGCCTAAATCAAGCTAATTTTAAACCCGCAAGGTCAAATTTATACAAGAAAATAATCCATTCCCCTATAAATTTCAGAGAATGGATCATTGCATTAGTGGTTATAAGTGGTTGTTGATTGTAAAGCTATTTAGTCAAAGCCTTTCACAATGGGTAGGATGATATGACTTGCCCTTGGCCCTCCATGATGGACCGTTTGTTGAGCAACTCTCGTTTCATCACTGCTTCCCAGTGGCTTACCGGTGTTGGGGTTCCTGTCAAATTGAGGGAAATTACTTGAGGTAATGTCTACCCTTATTCGGTGCCCCGGCTTGAAAACATTGGCCGTACCTGTAAGTGTTATTTCATACTCATAAACCTTGTTGGCTTTCAGAAGCTCCGCTTTTTCGGTTCCATTCCTAAACTTCGCCCTCAATATCCCTTCAGATATTGGGTAAGCACTTCCATCAGGATACACATCTACCAATTTGATCATCCAATCTGTATCAGGCCCATCGGTGGCTGCAAAGAGCTTCATGGAAACAGGCCCGGCAATGGATACCGGTTCAGTTAAGAATTCAGAAGTGTAAACCAAAATATCATTTCTCCTTTCTAGTACTCTTTGGTCTCTTGGCCCAGCAGGGGTAGGTGTACCACAGCAATTGTTGCCTCCATAGGTAGGCACTGGAAGTTGCGGATCATAGGCATAGGTATCAGTAACCGCTTTGTCTGCTTTCTCAAAACTCAAAGTTCCCCCTCCCCTTACGGAATTTGCAGGCGCCTCTCCGCCAAGGTACAATTCTTTATAAACCGTTCCGGGAATCGGCCAGTCGTCTTCGTGCCTCCACTTGTTTTCGCCCATATAGTAAATTTGGACCGGCTTTTCTTTGTCTAGGCCATTTTGAATACCTTTCAAATAATAATCATAATACTTTAATTCTTCTTCAAATAGATCCACATAAGCATCTTCTGAAAATTTCATGTCCCCATATGAGTTAGATTTAGATGGTCCATGTCCCCAAGGCCCGATAAGCATTTTCGTTCCTTTTCTTGCTTCGGGTGTTCCACCATGATTTCTCATACCTACATACCCATTAATGGTGCCCATGACGAAGATATCAAACCAACCTCCGGTATTGTAAGCCGGTACAGTGATTTTATTGAATCTTTCCTCATCACTTACCTCTTTCCAATAGTCATCATAAGCCTCATGTTCTACCCAATCCCTGTAATGAGGGACTGCTTTTCCGGCACTCGCCAAGTCCCCATCTTTCAATGGAAGATGGTATAGAATATTCTCATATTTAAGCTCTTCAGGTGTATAAGCCGCTGTGTGCCAATCCTGAGGCAACATGATTTTATTTGGCATTCGAACTACTCCCCAACCATAGTTAAAGCTTAATCTGAAGGCTCCACCCATAGTAATCCAGTTAGCATATACATTGGTGGAGGCCACTGATGGGAAAATTGCTTCAAGGCTTGGTGGGGTTTGGCTGGCGGCAGCCCATTGGTTATGTCCCAAATAACTTCCACCCTGAGTGGCTACTTTGCCATTGGAGCAGTCTAATTTTGCCGCCCACTCGATGGTGTCAAAACCATCTTTTGCTTCATCTCTAAAAGGATCCCATACGCCCTCGCTTTCATATCTTCCGCGGACATCCTGAACAATAGCTACATAACCTCTTTGAGCAAATTTAGTCATTCGCTCATGGTGCACACCCACACGTTGCACGCCATAGGGTGTTCTTGTCAAAATCACCGGGTATTTTCCTTCTTTCGCAGGCCTATAAATGTCTGCATAAAGTATGACACCATCTCTCATTTTTACCGGCTGGTGTCTTTCAATTTTGATCTCAAATAAAATTGGGTCAGGTTCAGGGTTCCCTTGAACCAAACCCATGGAAACCATCATCAGGCAGATCAATAGCCATGAAGATTTTCCTAAATGTTGTTTAAAATTTAATGGCTTCTCACCAAATAAGCGTATTATTCTTTTCATTGGTAATGATAGTACGTTGGTTATAAATTGTGATTAAAATGAAAGCCTGAGCCCGACAAAATGACTATCGAGCTCAGGGCAAACAAAATTCTATTTAAATATAAGCATTTTACCTTGGAAATTTAGGATCCCACCAAACTGTACTTGTAAGTAAGTTGCCTACCCCTTGCCTGTTATAGGCTTCCATAAAATTATCTTCATTCAGGTTCAATTCAGAATCCGGAATAATTAACCTTCTAGGAATTGTTCCTCCGGTAATGTTTCCTGGATAATTGGTAGGGATCAACTCCGGGTAGCCTGTTCGTCTCCAGTTAGAAAAGATTTCATAATTATCAAGAAATAAAGAGACCCACTTTTGCGTACTAATTTGCTCTAGTTTTTCTTCAAATGACCCATCCTCTTTAAAAGGGTTTCTAGCAATATAATCCTCGATTTTTTCAGATGAAATAATGCCCTCATCTCCAAAAAGCGCCCAATGTCTCATGCCTGCCCTCACAGCATCCTCATAAGCAGCTTTGACACTACCGGTGTACCATCCTCTGATTCCTGCCTCAGCTAACAAAAGGTTCGTTTCTGCATTGGTCATGGTCAAAACCGGACTGGCATAACTTAAAACCGTATTGGGATGTGGTTCAGAATAGGTGTGGAAGTCATCCGGCTCACCAAATAAAGCTCCATTTTTCATCCCTCTCTGAATACTTGTAGCCGTATCATAAACATAACCATCTCCATCAGGATTATCTACCCAAACTACTGACATCACATTCAGTCTGGGGTCTCCTGTGGCTTTCAAATGTTCAATAAAAGTTTCAGCAAATTTACCTCCCTGAGTATTGCTCACCCCTGCTTGAGGGTTTTGGTAATCTTGGACCAATAGGTTGGCTGCTTTAGGATTTCTACTGTGTTCTATTTGTCCATCCAAGTAAGAAACCTTTGCAATTTCGTCATCCTCAATGATCACCCCGCCTGCAATGGCTTTCTTGGCCCAGGTTTCTGCAAGATTAGGACGAACTTCCGTTAATCGCATACTTAATCTAAGCATTAAGGAATTGGCAAACTTTTTCCATTTGTCTATATCTCCTCCATAAAATAAATCTGAAGGGCCAAAGGTTGGTAATGAAGGATTAAAAGCTGCAGCTGCTTGTTCCAGTTCTTCCAACATGTCTTCATAAATTACTTCCTGGGTATCATATACGGGTTGCAATAGGCCTTCTGCACTTTTCAATGCTTCAAAATAGGGAACATCCCCATGAAGGTCTGTCACCAAATGAAACATGTATACTTTCCAAATCCTTGCCGCAGAAAGCAAATTGATAGAATTGGGATCATCTTTCACTGCATTGATTACACGCTCGTTGTCTGCTAGGGCCGTATTGTATACCGGCCAATGACTCCTGGCTGCACTTTCATTGAAATATTTATCGCCTGTACCTCTTACCTCTGAATGGGTAGCAAAATGTTGCATGGCCTGGGCAAAAATAAAGTGCTGCCCATCTGCCCCATTGGTGAAGTTATAAGCCACACCAACTAACATTGAATTGGTGAAGAGAAACTCGGGAATAACCTCCTCATAAGCATTGGGGTTTTTATTCAAGTCGCTCAAACTATCTGTAAAATCATTACAGGAAGTCATGCATATCAGAGATATGGCAAAACTAATTATATATATATTTGAATACTTTTTCATAATATCATATTGTTTAAGAAATAAATTGGTGAAATGCAGGCTGCTCTTCATTAAAAAGCAATCCTTAAATTAAAACCTATCTCTCTAGTCCTTGGAAGCATTACTCCGGAAAAGTTCTGGGAGTTGCTGTTAGGATCAGACCCTTGTTCAGGATCAAAATGATCTGAGTTTCTGTAAAGAATGGCAAGGTTTCTCGCCACCAATGATATTTGGGCGGTAGTCAAATTCACAAATTGTAATTTTTCTACCGGTATGTTATAATTCAATACCACGCTTCTTAATTTCACAAAACTTCCATCGATCATAAAGTTGGTAGCATACTGTCCATCATTGTTATAATAAGTAGACATAAAGCTGGCAGGCCACGTTTTGGTAAAGGCATCTCCATTTTCATCAACACCTTCCACTGTCAACCCATTGTCTCTTCCGGGTAAGGTTTCCTTAAGCAAGCCAAACCTCCACATGTATTGCTTGGCCTGGGAAAAGAATTTATTCCCAAATTTGGCATCGATAAGCGCATTTAAAGAGAAGTTTTTGTAAGTAAAGGTGTTTTCAAAACCCATGGTGTATGGAGGCACACCAATACCTAATGGGATTGTAGGTCCAAGCATGGCATAACCACTCAAGCTATTGTAAACCCTAATACCATCTTCTGTGTACTCATAACTTCTTCCAAAACGAGTACTGGAATCTTTACCCAACAAACTACTGTTTCCTGTAGCCTGTCCCGGAGCAAGAGTAAGCACCCTGTTTTTATTGTAAGCAAGATTATAACTTACATTCCACGAGAATACAGATGTTCTTATGGGATTACCGGTTAAGAGCAACTCTATCCCTTTATTACTTATTTCTCCTACATTCAGTAAGGTAGAGGTCGCTCCTGAAGAAGGGGCTATTGCCGTAGAAACGATATCATCCTGGTTGATTTTGCTGTAAAGGGTGAAATCTATTCCAAACCTATTGTCAAAAAACTGAGCATCAAAACCTATCTCAGAGGTAGTGGAAGTCAAAGGTCTCAATTCTGGATTTGAAATGGCAGAACTTGAAGTCTGTACCGGCACCCCTAAGTGACCTCCAAGACGAAAACCATACAATTGATTAATCGCATAAGCATCCACTGTGGCTGAACCCACTTGAGCCCAAGAACCTCTTAACTTCGCAAAGCTGATCACATCCGGAAGCTCAAATGCATTGGATAAAATCACACTACCACCCACAGATGGATAAAAGATTTTATTGTTTCCGGGGTTAAGGGTAGAAAACTGATCTTGCCTACCTGTAATACTTAAGTAATAGGTTTCTTTATAGTTAAAGTCCATAGAACTGAAAACTGAATTTGTACCGGTTCTATAAAAGCCTTTAGATGGAGCCAAGATATTTAAGTTAACAGGACTGATCCAGTCAGGGATGATATATTCTGAACCTACAAGGTTGGATACATCTAGTATATCTCTTTCCAAATTGCCCCCAACCATTGCGGCGAAATTAATACCATTACCAAAGGTAGTATTGTAATTGGCAATCAGTCGTCCATTGGATCTTGTACGAAGTTCTTCTGTAGAACGGTAAGTACCCAAAGGTCTGAAGGCAGTACCTACAGGGTAATAATCTTCCTCTCTCCAGCTACTGAAATCACGCATAAAATCCGCCTTGATAAAAAGGTTAGGCAATAGATCATAAGTTAAGCTTCCCTGAGCCATTACTCTATCTTTCACATCTTGGTTGCCCATTCTATCCCTTGCAAAGTAAGGGTTTGTTGCCTGGTTTACATGTTGCCATTCTACTTCCTGACCGGTTTCAGGATTATAACCTGGAGCCAAATCAGTAATATCTACCGTATTGGCCAATAAATAAACGCCCCATGCAGAGTTGGTTCCCACATAGCCTACGCCAGGACGGTTTGTACCTACTTCATAATTGTATTGAACCTGTGTATCAAAACTCAACTTATCACTCAAGAAAGCTTTCAAGTTTACATTGGCAGTTTGCCTGTCATAGGTAGAACCATCCACAATGGCTCCTGACTGCAAATCTGATGCTGATACCCTATAGAGTACTGACTCCGTTCCTCCTGAGAAAGATACTGTATTAACAATATTGGTGCTATTTCTATAAAATGCTTTGATGTTGTCTTTGATTGATACTCCTGAGTAAGGCCGTTCAACGCCATCAAACTGCACATAAGGCTGACCATCCATAGGCTCTCCATAGGACAAACGACCTGTACTGATCGCCTCACCTTGACTTTGTGGTCGTACACCTAGACTTCCTTGACCATATTCGTATTGGTATTCCGGAAAAATATTAATTGTTCCTAGGGTAAAATTAGAATTAAGCTCTATACCAATACCTTTTGCTTGCCTGGTACCTTTTTTAGTGGTAATTAAGATTACACCATTGGCAGCCTGACTTCCATATAAGGCCGCTGCAGCACCACCCTTAAGCACACTTATAGATTCGATATCATCCGGGTTGATACTAGAAATTCCATCTCCCAAATCAGTGGTCGCACCATTGGCTTGATCTTTTACAGTGGAAGGGCTATTAGAAATAGGCATACCATTGATAACATATAGGGGCTGATTGTTTCCATTTAAGGAGCCATTACCACGGATGACAACCCTACTAGAACTACCCGGACCACTGGCCATACTGGTAGCATTTACACCGGCAATTTTTCCTGTCAAGGAGTTCGCCAAGTTGGTTTCTCTGGATTTGGTAAATTCTTCTCCTCTTACCTCTGTTACGGAATAAACCAATGATTCCTTTTTCCTCTCCAAACCAAAGGCAGTTACGACTACCTCGCCAAGAGCTTGTGATTCATCCACCATGGTCACATCTATAACGCTTCTTCCGGAAATTGGTACTTCCTGAGAAGAAAAGCCAATGAAAGAGAAGACCAAAGTTCCGGTACTGTTAGGAACTGTGATGGAATATTTACCATCCATGTCTGTAACGGTCCCAATATTGGTTCCTTTTAGCAGCACGTTAACGCCTGGCAGGGTTTCTCCATTTTCTGAAGACACGGTACCTGATATGTTTTCCTCCTCAGCTTTTACCATTCTCACTGCTTCTTTTTTTGCAGATTGTTTGGCATTGCTGTTAGGCAAATTCACGGGTAAAGCATCATTTTTAATGGCTCCTTTTTCTTCATTGTTGGCAATTACGTAGAAGCCGTCATCCAGTTTATGGTAACTCAGATTGCTAATTGCAGTTAATTTAGACAGATGTTCTTCTACTGATTTTGATTGATCAGTAACCTCATAAGCAATTTTGGTATGTATCAAATCGCTATTGCATACAATAGAAACCTCATACATCGGTTCCAGCTTTTTAATTAAAGCCTTTAAGTTATTTGTTGAAGCTTTCTTTTCAACGTGAGCTACCCGTTTTCCATCTCCCAGTGCGAGTTCCTGGGCTTGAATATTCATTATCCCGATCATAAAGACGAGCAATGAAAATTTGATTTTGTTAAGTTTTCTCATATTCGAAATTGTTAGGTTGTTAGTTATAGTTATTAACCAGCCCCAGGTTTTAAATAGATTAACACCCTGGAAATGATCATTTTGGTTAAAGCAATTTTACAATTTCTTCGGAAAGCTTAAATCCTTGTTATTAAGCTCCGATGAAAAAATTATTCGGTAGTACTATATAGTGGTTTGATAAATTCTATGGTATAGAATCAAGCAAATGATTCCTTAAGCTAATGACTTTGGTATTCCTTTATATTTGTTTTATTTGATTGTGACCAGTTTTCCTTCTATCGATATCTCATTTCCCAGACTCCTTTCTAGGCCTTCCAACAATAAGGTAACATCATTGCTAGGCGCGGATCCATACAAGCGTTTTTCGAGTAAATTGCTGTCCGCTACAATTACCTTGAGGCCATAAGTAGATTCAAGAATGGCTTTTATTTCTTTCAAAGAAGTATCCTCAAAGAGCAAGCGGTTGTTCCTCCATGAGGTATATACCTTAGGATCTACTTCCTTTTTTGTTAAAACCTTGTCATTGTGAATGTATTCCGCCATTTCTCCGGGGGCCATCTGGAGACGTTCCTCACTGCTTTCTTTTTGGAGGTTAAGCATGACCTTTCCGGAAGACAAGACCACCTTGGTTTTTCCTTTTCGGTTAAGCACGTTAAATTCCGTCCCCAAAACTTCCACATTAAAATCGGTGGTGGCATGGACAACAAACTTCTCTTGCTCGCCTAAATGCTTTACGGTAAAGTAGGCTTCCCCTTCTAACCACACATCCCTTGCCTCACCAATCTCCCAGCTATTGGAATAGCTCAGTGAAGAATTTCCATTGAGTTTAATCTCAGACCCATCAGGAAGGACAATGCTTTTGGTTTCTCCATAAGCAGTCGTATGTGTGATCAATCTTTCGTTTAAAGCAAAATAGTAAATGCCACTCATTACCAATAGGCCGATGAATACTGCAGCCCATTTCAGCCAGCCATTTTTAGCAATTATTTGGCCCGACTTGGCCTTTATTTTAATATTTTCTGGAGCAGGTTCTTCTTTATCCTCATGAATAGAATCCTGAATCCTTTTAAAAATCAATTCCTTGCGAATATTTTCTGGGCTAGTTTTTTTGAAATCTATTCCATTGGCAATCACCTTTGCTTCTCGCAGCATAAGTTTCCTTTCAGGGCTACTTCCTTGCCATTCCTCCCAATAACTGTTTGTCTCTTCAGTAGGGTTTTTGACCCAGTCAAGAAAGGAAATGTCTACCAATAGGTCATAAACAGAATGAATATCTGACTTCATCTAGATTGATTTAAGGAAAAAAAAGACTAAGAAAATTCTTCTCATTTTCCGGTGTATATATATAAGGGGAGGCTATTCCGGAAATTACCTCAAAAAAATTGATAAAATTTTAAAAAAAATATTGAGGAAGAAAAAGTAGGTCGATTTATAGGCAATCACTTGCACAATATACCTTCAAAGCAAGCAAATACAAGAGCTTATTATCCATACTTCCTTTCATGGAGGCAAGTGCCCTGTAGACCAAGGTATAGGTTGACTTTTGGCTAATGCCGAGTAAACCCGAAATTTCAGCAAATGAAAGCCCATCATAAAATCGTAATATGATAACTTCTTTCTGTTTCCTAGATAGCTGGTTGAGTGCTTTCAGAATATTTTCTTTCTGTATGGCAGTAATTTCCCCGGAAATAATTCCCAAATCATGAGGTAAAACGATTTCAAAATCATGGTCTTTGAAACTTTCTTTTAATGGGGATTTTCGCTTTTTTTCCAGGTTTCTAACTATTTTTCTCTTAAGTGCTTTGTATAAATAATAGCGAATGGATTCCACTTGAGCAATAGAATTTCTATTTTTCCAAAGCTCCACAAATAAATCATGAATGCTGTCTTCAATCAATTCTTTGTCGGCTGTTATGATCTCTCCATAGTTAAACAATGCCACAATATAGCGTTCATAAAGAGCCGAAAAAGCCATTTCATTCCCTGCCTTAAACTCAGCCCAAAGGTCCGCATCTTCATTGTACTGCCCAGCATCTTTAGCAAAAGAACCCTTTACTTTTGTGTTCTTTTCTCCATGAGTAAGTGTCAATTGAAAGTCTCTATTTTCCCCACCGGATAACTCCATATGAATAATAACCCTACCACCAGATAGCAGCAGGATAACATTTATAGTTTAGCTCAAAAAATGTATCAGATACATACCAAATTGACAAGAATTATAATAAACCTTCAACAATGACCGTAGGAATTAAGATTGTTCCCTGTTTCAAGGCTTCTGTTTGCTATATTTCTTATCAGTCAATGCACATACATTTTCCGAATTTAATGTTGTTTAAAATCAATAGGACTTGGGCATTGTAAACTGAACCAGAAATAGGCTGAAGGTAAGCCGACAATTTTATCTTTGCCCTTTGATTAAGGGCTATCCTTCAAAACCTATTTAATTTTTGAAAAGACATAGTTTAATGCTTATGTAATTTTCCGAGGATCCTTAATTCTCCAAAAATCTCAAGCATTGATTTACTAAACGCCCAATCGTTAGGGTGATTTTTTATCTTTAAATCATCCCATTCTTCAAGCTTAGTAAAATTTAGGTTGTTATTCTGTTAAATAAAAGTTTTGCGCCTGATTTTTTCCTTTTCTAAGTATAATATAGCTGATTCGGGTGTTGAATGGCGAGACCAAATCACAATTCCACCGCCAAAAACAACGGCTTATTTCGTTAATTTTTCAAATCAAATCTTTACAAAATCAATGAATTACCCTTACTAAATTCTACCATTCCATACATTTGGTATTTTATTTTTATAAAATAAAAAGCATATTATAGGACATATTGATATAAAGTAAATGTTACGTCAGACGATAACCATAAAAGACATTGCACGTGAACTGAATATTTCAGTTTCCACAGTATCCAGAGCCTTGCGGGACGCTTTTGATGTGAGCCTAGAAACCAAACAGTTGGTCCTTGAAAAAGCCAGGGAGCTTAATTATAAACCAAACTACAATGCCAGAGGGCTCTCCCAGGGAAAAACCAACAATATAGGGGTTATCATCCCCTTTATCACCAACTATTATTTTTCAACAGTCATTACCGGTATTCAAAAAATTGCTTATGATTACAATTACAATATTGTCCTCTACCTAACCAATGACTCCGAGGAAAGGGAATGCCAGATTATGAATAACCTAATCCTATCCGGACTTGATGGAATACTTATCTCCACCTGCGCTAGTAATTACGATCCTATTCATAAAATTATGGACAAAGGGGTACCTGTGGTATTTTTTGACCGGACCAACAGCCTTAATGCTTCCAAAGTAAAACAGGACGATTATAATGGCGCTTTTGAGGCTACATCTCATCTGATCTCTCAAGGGTTTAGCAAAATAGCCCATATCACCGGGCCAAAAGACCAGATGTTTACCCAAAACAGGCTCAATGGATACCTAAATGCCCTAGAACACCACAACATACCGGTCAAAAAAAAATGGATTATTCACAACGGATTTTCACAAGAATGTGGTGCTAAGGACCTTCAAAAGCTCATGGCCAAGTCCAAAAGGCCGGATGCCATTTTTGCGGTAAATGACCGGAAAGCCATAGGCGCCATGGTTGAACTTAAAAAGCAAAACATTCAAATAGGAAAGGACTTTGGTGTGGTTGGCTTTACCAATGACCCCATCTGCACCCTAATCACCCCTACTCTAACCACAGTATCTGAATCTGCCTTTGAAATAGGAAGCATGGCTTGTGAATTGCTCCTCAAACATATTCAAAAGGAAAATTTAGCCCCCAAGGAGGTTATTTTACCTGGGAAATTAATTATTCGAGAATCCACTATGCGGTCCTCCCCCCAAATTTAAAAAGGTAATTTACCTAAAAGCTAAAACGATAGGGCTTAATTATCAAAAGAAAAAATAGCTTGATAAAGAAATGCTAGAGACACCTAAACAAAACCGCATCCCAAGATCTTTAATCGACCTTTGGACACGGTTTAGGGTTAGTGGTTTATTTCTGTATTGGCTTGGATAATAAGGAGGCCGATGCATCATCCAAGAAAATGCTGCAGGAAGCATGCTCTTGCAAAATACTTGAGGGGTTTAAATTACTCACTTCACCTTCCAGGCAAGCTTGAACGGCTTTAGCTTTCCGCTCATCAGGTACTGAGCATATGATGTGTTTGGATTTCATGATCTGTTGAATAGACATGCTGATGGCTTGGGCCGGAACATCCTCCATCTTTTCAAACCATCCCTCATTCATTTGTTGTTTTCTGCATGGCTCATCCAGGTCTACCACAAGGTATGGTATTTGGGTATCGAAGTCTGCTGGGGGATCATTAAAAGCCAAGTGACCATTTTCACCTATGCCTACAAAGGCTACATCTATGTCCTTCTCTGAGATTAAGGCCGCCAGCCTTTTGCATTCTTCTTCAGGGTCATTTTCTCCATTGATATAGTGTATGGCTCCCAGGTTTCCTACCTTATCTACAAACCTTTCCTTCAGGTATTTCCTAAAACTTGCCGGATGGCTAATCGGAATTCCTATGTACTCATCCAAATGAAAAACCGTCACTTTGCTCCAATCAATTTCTTCATCCAAAAGCCTGGAAATGGTTTCAAATTGGCTGGTACCGGTGGCTAATATTAAATTTGCTTTGCCTTTCTTTGCAATCGCTTCTCTGATCAGAGGAGCTGCTTCCTCTCCTGCTAAGTTTCCAAGCGCTTTCGGATTCTCAGATTGAAATATTATCATATAATTTAAATTAAGGTAAATAAAAAAACACTAACATATGGTCAGCCTAGGCTAAGGTTAATCATCTAAATTTATTCGGTACCGTACCCTTCAATTCAGAGGCCGGAAACCATCAAATAAGACCGGAAAATCTCGATCTTAGAATTCATATTATTTTAAAGCAGCCCTAGCCACACGCAATACATTTCCACTTAATATTTTACGGATGGTCTCATCCGAATAGCCCAATTGAACCATGCCTACAGTAAATAAAGGCCAATTTGTCCAAGCCAGACTTTGGGTCATTTCTTTGCTGGTAGTAAACTCCTTTTCGGGATCAGGCCATAAAGCTTCCCATCGGTTTCTAGGTTTTCGATAAGCAGGTATTTTCTTATTTTCCTCTGAAGCATACTGGGAATTATGGGCGACATCCGTACCTATGGCCACTCGGTCAGGCCCAAACTTCTTGACCATATAATCTATGTGTTGCATCAGGGAGGCGATATCTCCTGAACCTCCCAGATACCAAGGAATACAACAAATACCCATATACCCATCAGTATCTGCTATGGCCTTGATTACATTGTCCGGCTTGGCACGAAAATGTGGATACAATGAATTAACTGTGCTGTGGCTGGCCACCATTGGTTTGTCCGAAAATTTGGCCGCATCCAAGCTGGTTTGCCATCCGGAATGCGAAATATCTACAATGACACCAACCCTATTCATTTCTTTAACCACTGCCCTTCCAAAGTCACTCAACCCGGCATCATTTGGCTCTCCACAACCATCGCCTATCATGTTCCTCCTGTTATAGGTGAGGTGCATCATCCGAATTCCCAATTGAAAAAACACCCTGATATAGCGAAGCTCCTCTTCCACAGAACCCCAATCCTGAGGAAGGGGCACACCGTTTCCGGTAAAATAAAGTGAGTGTTTATTTTGTTCTTTGGCCAGCAAGATATCTTCAGGGGTCACCGCTTTTATTAAAATATCCTTCATCCAATCTGTGGCGTAAGTAAAACGAGACAAACGTTTGAGCAGTTTTTCTATGGCACTTCCTTCCTCTCCGGCGTTTTGAATCACGCAAGTGACTCCGGAAGCTTTCCAAGCATTGATAAACTCTTCCGTTTCCCGTTGAATTTCCACAAACCGAGTCATGCTCATGTCTTCTCCCATGTCCTGAAGCTCCAATGGAGAAGCATTTTCCTCCACAGCTTTCTTCATCCTGTCTCCGTCCACTGCCGCACGAGGCATAAAACCATAACAATCCACCACAACAGCGTCCCGATGCAGTTCAAGCCCATGTTCCAATTGACTTTTGCTTGGTTTTAGTACATTGAGTGCTACCTGATAGGCCTCTTCCATCCCCTTGGTGATTTGAAAGCGAGTAG
Source organism: Cyclobacterium sp. 1_MG-2023 (assembly GCF_030546805.1). Classification (GTDB taxonomy): domain Bacteria; phylum Bacteroidota; class Bacteroidia; order Cytophagales; family Cyclobacteriaceae; genus Cyclobacterium. Next base: position 140,537 of record NZ_JAUOPC010000008.1, read on the forward strand.
GATCCTCATGAAGAGGACCTGCCGCCTGCTCGCCGGATTGGCCTGCTGCAAAACTTTCCATTACTCCCAAACCAGACACTGCCAACCCGGAAACTTTTAAAAACTTCCTTCTCTGATGATCCATACAAATACAGTTAATGCTATACTTTCCATAATGCTGAGAAACCCTTCTAAGGAATTTCCATAGGGACTCTTTTATGATTTCTTTGCTACCGGAACCAAAGAAGTAAGGTCTTCAATCCGCACAATTTTTCCGGTTTCAATGCTATTCCTCGCTGCGATACCAATCAATGCAGACATGGCACCATCTCTGGAACCGGCAGATTGCTTGTAAAGATCCGGCGCATCAGGATACCTGAATATCTTATCCTTTAACCTAGGATCTGAGCCCCCATGACCACCAGACTCCGGCATCACCTTGATATTTTTTACATTCCCGAAAAGATTTCTAATCGTAATTTCTTGGTAAGGTGGCACCCCGGTCGGCATAGAAGATTTTATCCAGGCATCCAATCTGCCCTTTGTCCCATTAACGGCAAGTCTATAGCCCTCATAAGGAGAACAGGCAGTCAGCGAATAATTTACTTTTACACCATTGGCATATTTGTATTGAACAGCCATGGTATCATAGATATCAATTTCTTTCCTATAGATACATCCATCCCGGAGATAGCCATCATGTTTCTCATTGGCCACGTATAAATCCATTGAACTTTGGCTCTCGGTAATGTCCCAATAAAAGTTGCACTTGGATTTATGAGGACAGGGCCTACAGTTGGTACTATTGAACTTGCTGTTTTTCTGCCCGTAATAATCCAATGAACCGTAAGCAAAAACTTCCTCAGGTTCTGAATCCATCCAATAATTCAACACATCATAATGATGGGTTGCTTTATGTACAAGTAAAGTCCCTCCATGCTCCTTCTCCCCATGCCAACGCCTGAAATAACTTGCTCCATGACTGGTATCCAAATACCAGTTGAGGTCTACGGATTTAATGTCTCCCACTTCGCCATTCCTAAGCAGCTCCCAGATTTGTTGCACATAAGAGGAATACCGCATATTAAAAGTAACGATCACCTTATTGCCTGTTCTTTTTTCAGCATCAAAAATCTCTTGACATTTGAACTCATCGGTAGTCATTGGCTTTTCTGAAATCACCCTCAAGCCTGCTTCCAACCCTTTGACGATGTATTCATGATGTGTGGCATCCGTTGTGGTTACAATCAAGGTATCGGGTTTGGTCTCTTTCATCATCTTGTCAAAATCCGTATAAACAGGACAATCGACTTTCATTTTCTTTTTTGCATAAGCTACTCTTCCCGGATTGATATCACAAAGGCCGACAAACTCAAGTATATCATTGTATTCTTCTTGTACAGGCGCTCCCCACATTCCTATTCCTCTACCACCTGTTCCTACCAGCACTACGCGGCTTTTTTGTTTTTTATGCCCATAACCAAATGAAGGAGCCAACAAGCCCGAGGCAGTAAGCAAACCTGTATTTTGGATGAATTTCCTTCTGTTTATTGTTTTCATAATCTATTGGTTTTATGCTTCTATATTTATTGGTGGGTATTAAAATTCGAATTTTACGCTTCCATTTGTTTTCAATAAGCTTCTTGCGGCCGCAAACTCAGTTTGCCATTCTTTCTCCTTATTGGACAAAATGGACTCCCCGGACATGCTCACTGGCTGGGCAAAAGTAATGGGTAATTCTGTCAAGCCGGCAGCTAAGGAAACATCTCCCCATTGGAGGAATTTTGGTACGTGTATGGCCAAGGAAAAATAATCAACACCTTCACGATTATCGAAAAGATAACTTATTGGGGCACTTCTTAAAGTAAGAGAGTCGTAAACATCTTCCTCTAGTGCGGCGAAAAACAGGCCGGCTAAACCGGCTTCTTTTTCCCCATCGAAGATCAAATTCTCCGCAGCATATTCTGCTTTTATAAATTCGGAAACCATAGCCAATTCACCTACCCATTGGCCAATCATGGTTTCTCCGAGCCAAAGTCTTGCCCTAGCCAAGGTATGGAAAGGAGTTAAATAATTTACCTTTTGATCCTCAGCTGAGGCCGCTTCACCTGTACCGCTCAATTCGGCAATGACTATTCCGTATCCTTTTTGTGCCCAGACATCTACTCGTGCTTGGGGTATTTGTTGTTTGCCGGCGGCTGTTGCTAGTAAAACATAGCCAAGTCCTGAATGGCTGGGCTTCTTGATCAATAATGGAGTCAATAAATTTTCAGAACTTTCCAAAGCTAGTCTTTGCCAAGTCCCATCAGGCGAAAATCGATGAACATTTTTAACCAATGGAGAAGCTTGTATTTTCAAGAGGCTTGCTAAATCTTCAACCACTTGTTCCTTATCCAAGGAGGTTTTTTCTAAGTAATTTTTTCTCAATTGTTGGCCTTTTTCCCTGGCATATTCCGCCACCCCTACTACCTTGGGGTCTCGCTGCCCTTTAGGGAAAACCATTAATTCTTCAAAAGGAAGCACTTTAAAAGGGATTTCTTCTCGGGCACTTCCATCCCCTATTCCCTTGAGGTGTAAGTCAAACCAACCCAACATGGCCTCTCTGTCTTCAGGCCAATAGCCATGTTCTAAATCAAACAATTCATAGGCGATCTTCTCTTCAACCTCATACTGCTCAAAAATCGGTTTGGCATTGTGATAGCTACGAAGCATTTCTGAGGGATAAAAAGTAACATTGCTGTCTTTATTGTGGTTGCACATTTTCAAAGCCCTAGGTGCATAAAGTGCCAATACCCCTGAAGTCTCGGTAAAAGATAGCCCACCGGGAAGCAGTTCACATACGCAGTTGGATCCCATTACTGCAGATTCAAAGGTGCCGACGCTCACCACGGGCATTGCTGCTTTAACCCTTTCATCCATGGCCGCAAACCACATGGTCTGATTACCTCCCCCGCTCGCTCCTGTGGCACCAATATTCTCTGCATCCACATAAGGCAATGAACTTAAAAGGTCCACCGCTCGCATATTGTCTATAACCTGGACCCCAAGAAGCGTTTCTCCTATGTTCATCAGGGAGGCGCCCAAATTGGATCCATGGTATTCAAAATCCATATGCGTTGTACCCCTTTCTCCCGCTCCAAAGGCATCCATACTCAAACATACATATCCATTTTTTGCCAGACTATGGGCTACTGATTGGATGTTCTCCGCACCTTTTGCTTCCTTCCAATGGCCATGCATATTGACCACAGCAGGAAAAGGCCCTTCTCCATCAGGAATAAAAAGATTGGCTGTGGCATAAACACCGGGCTGGGTTTGAAAATAAATATTTTTGATCGCATAGCCATCCATTTGAATGGTAGCAGTTTCTTTCATGTCCAAATCCAGCTCATGATCCACTTTCAATCCACTATTGGCTAAAATCTCCTCTCTTATTTCTTCTTTCCTCTTTTCCCAATCTGGCAGGCTCTCCGGCAACAAATGGCCTGCAAATTTTATTTGGGCTTTTTGCTTCATTGTGCTATTTAGGATATCGGCACTGTGGGGAGCCAAGACTTGGGGCAAACTATCCGGCGGAACAATGGAAAAACCCATTTCATGCTTTAGCTCTGCAGAACTGGCAAGAAATGACCGGGCAATCACAAACAGACTTAAGAGAAGGATCTTTTTCATAAATGGAAAGTATTAAATGTGATTAGCCGGATTAAAGTTTGATACCGGTGTTGCCACCATGGGTTAAATTAATGTCTACAGGTGCATTGTTTTGCCAGGAACCACCGGTGAAATCAGGTACATCTATGGCGGAAGATCGGTTGGCTACAGACCACTCACTTAATGGGAAAATCGAACTCCATAGCGCTGCGTCATAAACATCCTGTTCTAGTGGTAAACCATTTCTTAAGCAGTCAATTAGTCGCCAGTCCATCAAAAAGTCCATTCCCCCATGGCCTCCAACCTCCTTGGCCATTTCACCAATTCTTTTGACAATTTCAGGTTGGTATTTTTCTTCAAGCACTTTCATTTCTTCTTCCGAAAGCCATCCCTCATGGCTGGTGGCTATTCTTCCCGGCAAGGGGTACTTCATGGCCACTCCCTTGGTGCCACTTACCAAGTGAATCCTGGAATATACCCTAGGTGAAGAAACATCGTGCTGAAGCATTATGGTACTTCCATTTTTTGTTTTTATGGTGGTCACATTCATGTTTCCTCGGAAAGGCTTCCCTACAAACTCCTTGTAGGTATCGTCTTCTTCTGCCAATTTTGCGGTCATTTCGCCCAAGACAAAATCTTTGCTGGATACAGAAACCAAATAATCAAGCCTATCTCCTCTATTGACATTCATGGCTTGGCATATGGGGCCTAGCCCATGGGTGGGGTAAAGATTCCCATTTCTACTGGCATTATGCCTGTAACGCCACATATTCCATTTTTTCTTGCTGAATATACTGGGGATAAAATCATGTATATAGGCCCCTTCTGCATGCACAATGTCTCCAAAAAACCCTTGGCGGACCATATTTAGGGTCATTAATTCGAAGAAATCATAACAGGTATTTTCTAGCATCATGCAGTGCTTTCTTGTTCGCTCAGAAGTTTCCACCAAGGCCCAACACTCCTCCATGGTGATTGCTGCCGGAACTTCCACTGCCGCATGTTTGTCGGTTTCCATGGCATAAAGTGCTATGGGGGTATGCAATTCCCAGGGGGTGGTAATATAAATCAAGTCCAGATCTTTTCGCTCGACTAATTTTTGCCATATTTCTGCATCTCCGGAATACAATTCCGGATTGTGGGAGGTTTCAGAAAGCTTTTCCTTGGCCTGCTCCGCTTGCTTAGGCCTTAGGTCACACAAGGCCTTGATGTCCACACCATCAATTTTGCTCAATCTCCTAACAGCTGCAGATCCCCTGCTTCCCAATCCAATTACACCTATCCTTACGGTTTCAATTTTTGGAGCGGCATAACCGGACATATTGAAAACTTGTTTGTGCTTTTTATGCGCCAGTTTTTTAATTTGTTCGTAGCCTTTGCTTTCATCGGCGCCAAAGCTTGATCCCGGAAATAAGGCCGAGCCCGCCACACCAAGACCCGAAATACCGGATAATTTTAGAAAATCTCTTCGCTTATTTTTCATAGAACAAAATATTTAACACTCAATATATAAAAAAATGATGTACGTACCCTAAAATAAAATACATACATCACTTTTTTCATCGAAAAAGCAATTTAAGGGGCCACATTATACCCAGGATTCTGCTCCAACAGGCCATTTTTATTTATTTCGGACTGAGGAATAGGGAGTAAATTAGGTATTTACTTAATATGATCCCCTTGAACCGAAGCCTATTATAGGGCAATTCTTAAGTTAAATTTACCCCATTAACCTTTTAAATTAATTAAAACAGTAAAATTTAATCGCGATAACGTTATCGAAAAACCAAATGATCATTGCATCAAAAAATAACCCCATCTTATAAACTAATAAAAAAATGCCTACAATAATTTAGATGGGAATCGTTTGAAAAACAGGGCATTGAGGGTTATTTGAATTCGCTATCCTTTTTATTACACGTTTATAATTATTTACAAACGGTTAGCGTAACAATTCTTTCAGTTGACCTTATAGCCAAACCCTGGTATTTTATACGGCCTAAGCGCATCTATGCACTTCTAAATATAAATTCTTAGTTAGAAAAGTTATCTTTGGAAGGTGGATAAAGTGCATAGTGCACTTTATTCGGATGTTAGTTACAATAACCTGAAATGAGTAGGATACACGTAAATCATATCAAAACAAAGTTGACTGAGGTCTTTGAAGGAATCATTGACCTTTCTGATGCTCCTAGTTCGGGGGATCAAAGAGATAATTTCTTTCTAACACGTGCACAATGTGCTTATGCAATTATGCATCACTCCAATGCTTCCGCTCCTCAAGCTGCACAATCAATTGTTGATGGCGGAGATGATAATGGCGTTGATGGTATTTTTTATGATCCAAATAGTAAAACTCTTTATATAGCCCAATCAAAATGGATCCACAATGGGACAGGAGAACCGAGTAATGGAGATGTGAAGAAATTTATTGCTGGAATAAAGGATCTGTTTGATTTCAAATTTGAACGATTCAACAGAAAAATAAGAACCAAACAACAAATTATTGAAGCTGCAATCTGTGATCACAAAACGAGATATCAGATTATTTTAACTTATACTGGAATTAATGATTTGGCCGAGCCATCGAAAAGAGATTTCGAAGATTTACTAGGTGAATTTAATGATGCATCTGAAATTGTCTATTTATCAGTTTTTAACCAAGCTAGAATTCACTCATCGATAGTTTCTTCCAGTGCTGAAAACGAACCGATTGATTTAACCGTTCAACTAAATTCCTTTGGAAAAATACAGGACCCGGTGAACGCGTTCTATGGCCAGGTCAATGGCGTAGAAATTTATGGTTGGTGGGACACTTACCGAGACAGACTATTCGCAAAAAACATTAGAGGGGTCTTAGGCGATTCCAATGTAAACCTTGAAATCGCAGAAACTCTCAAAGAGAACCCAAGTGAGTTTTGGTTCTTAAATAATGGTATTACAATGATTTGTGACACTGTTGAGAAAAACATGGTTGGAGGCGCTACAACAGAGGTTGGTCAATTCGCATGTACAAATTTAAGTGTAGTCAATGGTGCGCAAACTGTAAGTACAATAGGTAGATTTGGCGAACAAGATCCATCGGCTTTAGCCAGTGTTTTTGTTCCAGTGAGAATCATATCGCTGTCTGAAACTGTTGAAGGATTTGGGCAAAAGATAACAAAGGCGAACAATACCCAAAATAAAGTTGAAGCTCGTGATTTTGTAACATTCGATCCTGAACAGACCAGATTACGAGATGAATTACTTATGGACGATGTAGATTATCATTTCAGTCGAGGACAGTACACTAATGATGACAAAGAGTCATTCGGCCTAATCCAAGCAACTACTTCACTCGCTTGTGCCTCTAATAATACTGCCATAGTCGTTCAACTCAAACGTGAAATTGGAAAGCTTTGGGACGACCTTGAAAAGGCTCCATACAAAAGTTTATTTAACCCTACAATTACCGGTCGTTTTGTTAGAAATTGTGTAAAAACACAAGAAATTATTGATGCTTCCATAAAAGATAAAATAGATTCCATGGATAAAGGAAGAGATCAAAGCATTGTTATTCACGGTAATCGAATTATAGCACAACTAATTTTCAAGGATTTAAATAAAAGCAAGTATGGTAATTCCATATTTAACTTTGATAGTCCTGAGCTGAAAACTAAGATGGATGGTTTTGTTGATTCATATTTCGATAAGATTAAAACCATTATCGATCGAGACTATGATAACGCAATGATTCCAACCTTGTTTAAAAATTTAAGTAAGTGTGAGGGTATTGTTGAAGAAATAGTAACTAATCGAGTAGCCCGACCTGAGCCAAATAGCTCAGGTTGAGTCTCTCACACCATCCCGGTCGACGGGAGTCTCGTATACGGCGGTTCATCAAGCATAGGACAATCGCTCTTTTCACCGGCTACCCCTTTCCGCTACTTTTAAGATAAGGTTACACGATCGCTCCTTATCGAATTTTCACTTCACCTGATGTTCAATCCTTCACTACCTTGTAAGGCTTCTCTGTATTTCAGAGCTTGTTTCCAGTAGCTTCTATGACCTACCGTTTGGACGGCACAGGTCGGCTGAATTTTTCGCACATAGAAACCGAATCTATTCCAAGACCACCCCTGTAAAAAAACAGGGCAGGCATTGCCACTTGCTTGGCTTCGGGTAACGACTCCCGCGCTTAAGGGATACCGAAGAGATACGGCACAGGCTACTGACATGCTTCAGCACAGGTTTTCACCCGTTGGAACGGTCAACTTTTTGACCTATATTCACCATTCAAGGTACACACAAAACCTATACGCAATACCCTTGGGGATACTGCGCATAGCCAGACCGTTGTGCTGCATGCTAGAAGACCGACAATATTGATAATTTTTGTAACTTTGATAAAAAATAAATCATGGGACACGAAGCGATTAAATTAGAACTTATAGAATGGCTTACAAAGCTGGATGACAATGAGACAATTGAATATTTAAAAATTGTGAAAGACTCCAAATCTAATGAAAATGACTGGTGGGATGATTTATCTGACATACAAAAACAGGGGATTGAGAGAGGACTAAATGATATTAAAAATGGTCGGACGATGTCTCACGATGAAGTAAAAAGTAAATATGGACTATAAGTTACGATGGTCAGATGAATCTGTTAAAAATCTTGAGGATATTCTTGATGATATCAAAGTTAAATGGACTGATAAAGAAGTCGATAATTTTAAAAGTAAATTGAGCCATCAACTAGATTTAATAGTCCAAAATCCGCTCATGTTTCCTGCCTCGACAATTAAAAATGGATTGAGAAAAGCTGTATTGAGTAAACAAACGACTATTTTTTATCAGGTTATTGACGATATAGTTTATTTGACTTTTATCCATATCAACAAAAAGGATATCAATAATATTATATAAAGCACGCCAGCACAGTCGAGTAGACGGCCGTGAGCCAAAAGCTCATGATGCACCTCTCACACCATCCCGGTCGACCGGGACCAAATACAGTATCTCAGACGATTCCTCAACCACTTATCAAGCTTAATAAGTTTGGATTTTATATTGGCCAAACGATAATTGTTTATCCAGCCCATCCATACTTTAGCCCGACAATTCTTTCAGTAGACCTTATAGCCAAACCCTGGTATTTTATACGGCCTAAACGCATATATGCACTTCTAAATATAAATTCTTAGTTAGAAAAAGTTATCTTTGGAAGGCGGACAAAGTGCACAGTGCACTTTATTCGGATGTTATCACCAATATGAAATGAACGAATTGGAAGGAAAAATTGATTGGATGTTGTTTGAAATCCACAAAAAAGGATGGCTATCCCTTTCAAAAGATGATTCAGAAATTACATTTAATGCAAAGACTGAATTAGCTGCTTATGGCCTTATAGAACGACAATCACAGCATTCATGGAAATTAACGCGTGAAGGATTTGAAGCTGTTAAACTTGGAGGATACGCTCAATGGAGAGAATCTCAGAAAAAAGTAACTACAGACAATGCAAGTATTAGGGTAAATGCTGAAAATGTTTCTATTGTCAACGGAGATAAAAATTCTGTTAAACAATCAAACAAAAGCTTGAAAAAGACCAAAGAAGACTCTACTCTTAAAAAAATAGTAATTGGAGTAGTCATCTCTTTAATATCAGCCGCAATTATTTATTTTTTGGCTAATTATAGTTCTTCTAAGACGGAATTACAAAACACAAAACAGTCGTCTAAGATTGAAAGTGGTAATTCAGATAGCCCCCCAGTTGTTGATTTTGTTAACGGAGAAAAGGGCACTATCTATTACTCGATTCAAATTGAACTAATTGACACATTAATAATCCAAACTGCTGAAAAATTTGGAGATCAAGCAAAGGCTGTAAGTTATCTAAAAGAACGAGCTCGGAATGAACTTATAAGTTCATTAGAAAAAACAAAATTGTCATTTGCAAGAAAGAACAGAGATAGTTTATCTAAAGAGATTGTAGCCAAAACGTTAAATGACCAATTCTATAGTGGACATAAAATCATTTCTTTAAATATTAATGAAATTAAAACTGGTGCTAACACTAAATAAACCCAAGCTATCACCAGTGTTTATTTTAACCGTTTTGTGTAATGCTGAAAAACCTTGTGCTTAAATGAAAAACACAGATAAAATTGTATGCCTAAATTCAAAACTAAGTGAATTATCAAAATTGGCTGACAGAATGAATTATATCTCAGACAGCGTACTTTCTATGATTGAGAGTCATAAGCGGATTATATCAAGTATTCCGACAATTGAAATACCAAAACTTGATATTCCGAATATGGAAATATTTAAGTTAAATATCCCTGAGTTTAATTTGCCTAAACTGGATTTTATAAATTCAGAATTACTTGAAACACTTAAATGGATCTCGGAAACTGGAGAAAAAGCTGAAAATAGTCCGGAATTACAATTTGCATATATAAGCGACCTCGAAATTTTAAATTTAAAATCTGCAGAAGAATTCAAAGCCTCTTTAACTTCCGATTTGGCGGATGAAGATATTAAAGAAAAAGAGGAATTGTTAAATAAAAACCTTCTTCCATATTTAGAAGAATTGGGAATTGACAACTTATGGATAGGTGCAAATAAAGTCTTGGAATCCAAGTCAAACCCTGATAAATTAAGGCACTGTTTAATATCACTTCGAACTATATTAGAGTATTTAATTGATGAAAAACTTGCTCCAATTGAAAAGTTAAAGGATGCCAAAATGTTTGAAAATGAATTCAAAAAATATAATTTGGGAAGGAAGAAACTCGAATTTGTTAAAATAAAAAGAGAACAAAAAATTGAGTATTTTACGTCAAAGGTTGACTTTGGGATTTTAGAAAATTTCACAAAAAATGAAATTCAATATGTTTGTGATTGCTATTCCGTACTCTGTAATATTCATCAACCAGATATTGGAATTACAGAAAATCAAGTGAGAAGTTTTAAAGTAAAGACAGGAATAACTATTTGGTTGTTGGCATATCTTTACAAAATTATTAAAGAATAAAGCACAACACACAGTCGAGTAGGTAAAGGGGAATCCCACCCCTAAACCTCTCATCCCGGTCGACAGGGATACGTGAACCTCTCAATTCATACGGCTCTTATTATGCAGTCGGTGATTGGTCCATTAAGTTAGACTAATTTGTATCCCAGTCCCCAATGATAGAAAAGGTTTGGATATGAATTCGTAACTCGTCTAAGCCATTTTACCGCTTTGACCTTGCTTCCTTTGAAGCTTTTGTACTTGTTCAGAATCCACCTGATCATACGGTTGTGCAGGTAGTAAAACACAGGTTTTAGACTTCTTCGGCTTATCTTTTGGATATAACGGTTTGACTAATGCCACCCATTTCGGTTTAAACTGTGCCAGGTATTCCGGGCTATCCCTTCTCCCCTTTGAATTGAGACCTTTTTATTATTGAAGTCAAATTCTTTCCAGGCCTTCCGCTCTTTTAATTTTGGCTAAAGCCGGGATATACCGCACTTTCTTTGAAAATGGGCTGAAGCCCATTCCTATTGATTTGTTTTCTTTTATCAGACCCACCTTTTTTTAGTAACCAAGAAGATTTTGATTATGAGGCACCGGTGGCTGAGCCTGTCGAAGTCGTAGGTGCCAATGTCATCTGCGGAGTTTTGGCTGTTCTTGCTCTTGATTATATCAGCATCTCTTCTATGAAAGTTGAAAACTTTCGGCATTTTAGGTCTAAGTTGCGCTTCGCTAAACTTAGACCAGTCTGGGAAAAAAGCAATTTAAGGGGCCACATTATACCACGGATGCTGTTCCAACAGGCCATTTTTATTTATTTCGAATTGTGTTATGGAGAGAAAAGTAAGTATTTACTTTTCACAGCCTCATAAATCAAGCCTTATTATGGTAATTCAATTTACCCCATAAAGCATATAAATTAATTAAAAACATAAAATTTATTAGCGATATCGTTATCGAAATACGAAAGGAAAAGTCCTGTAAAAACACACTATACAACGTTATTTGCAAAGCATAATTATTCCAAAAACTTAAAAAATAATCTGACCAACACACTTTTACTTGAAGGGGTAGTTATGTACCAAACAGGAAATATTTGGGTCATAAGTGCTTGAACAAACCTTTGACCCACCCACACCAATTCTCAGCCAAAAATAATCCGGAAAAATCCTATTGAAAGCTGAAGGAGAAGAGATGTAATGCAAATAAATGCAATTGTAAGCCGTAGGAATCCTAATGTGGGCTGTAGGAATGCAATTGTCGATGGTAGGAACTGAAATGTAAGCAGTAGGAATCCTAATGTAGGTTGAAGGAGTGCAATTGTAAGCAGTAGGAACAGAGATGTAAGTTGAAGGAATGCAATTGTAAGGGGTAGGAAAAGAAATGTAGGTCGTAGGGAGAGGAATGTAAGCATCAATATTTCGTAACGACCTGCCCATTTAACTGGAGCAAGAAAGGGAATTGTTGGCACAATGTTTTATTGGTCATTTTCCTGAGCAAATTCAATCCTTGGTTTGGGGCCTGCTTTTTTGTAAATAAAACAAATTATTAAGACAGATCCTCGCCGCTATCTCGTCGCTCACCGGCTTAAAGGCGACACATGAAAATTGGCACAGTGTTTTACCCTTTGGAATAATTTGGTATCTTCGGTATCAAAGGCCACGGCTAATTAGCTTCTTTATGTATTTGCCAAAGCCCGAGTGACAAAACAGATACACAGCCTCTTAGCTACAAGAAAAAAAAAAACTTGTAAGGCCATTCTCAGAATATTATAGCCCATGGATTTACTCAACCAATTATTGGGAATCGATCCCAATTATATAGTGATTGGATTAATTGCCCTTTTCTTTTCCTTGGAGCAAATTATGCTTACCCCTTTTACTTTCAATAAAAGGGTTTATCATCTATTTCAGAATGTACTGTTCCAAATAATTCTTGTGATTTTGAATATCTTTTTTGTCACATTTCAAGTTTTTTCCATTGATTGGTTAAATGAAAACAATATTGGTCTTTTATACCTGATAACATTACCTGTTTGGGTTAAGCTCTGTATTTCGGTGGCCCTATATGACCTCACTGCCTATTGGATCCATAGAGGAACGCATAAAATCCCTCTTCTCTGGAGATTTCATAGGGTTCATCATAGCGATACTACAATGGATGCTTCAACGGTTTTTCGCTTTCACCCAATAGAGCTGATTCTAGTATTTGGAACGGGAAATATAATCACAGCTGCTCTTTTTGGAACAGATGTCTTTTCTATGGCTTTGTATTATTTCCTCCTTTACTTATTCTTCTTTTTTGAACATGCCAATCTAAATTATCCGAAATGGCTGAATTCGACTTTAGGCTTATTATTTGTAATGCCGGACCATCACCGAGTGCATCATCAACAAGAGCAGTTCTATACGGATTCAAACTATGCGGACATATTGATTATTTGGGACCGCTTATTTGGCACTTTCAAAATGATGCCTTTAGAAAAAATGAAATACGGATTGCTAGAATTTGATACCGAAGAAAAACAGTCCTTTCTTTACCTAATTAAAAGCCCCTTTATTCAAATAAAAAGAAACAAATCTACCGATAAAGGAAAAAGGAATAATCAAAGCTAATCTCGCTAAAAACAGCTTGTGGAGCTACTGTATTGTTCACAAATAGTGAGGATTAACCGAAGTTAAAATGCATACCACTTTAATTCATAATATTGAAGAAATTGTCCCTCTTAAGGAAGAGGAAATTTTGCTTATCAATGATGCATTCAAACCCATCCACCTAAAGAAAAAACAGTTTTTACTCCAAAAAGGGCAATCGTCTCATCATATGCGATTTGTAGCCGAAGGTTGCCTGAAGCTATACCGTATTGATGATACCGGCAAGGAGCATATTCTTCAATTCGGGATTAAAGGATGGTGGGTAAATGACCTATATGCCTTTCTCACTCAAAAACCGGCCACATTTTTTATTCAAGCCATTACCGATTGCACGGTTTTGCAGGTTCACAGAGACCAACTCAATAAACTTTATGACCGGATCCATATGATGGATCGGTTTTTCAGAATTAAAACGCAAAATGGATATGTAGCTCTTCAAGAACGAACCATTAACTCCATGAGCCAAACTGCTGATGAACGTTATATTGACTTTATAAGTAGGTATAGGGATATGGAGCAGCAAATTCCTCAATATATGATTGCCTCCTTTTTGGGGATAACCCCGGAACACCTCAGTGCCCTTCGGAAAAACTTCACCAAAAGGCTTTCTTAAGATACCTTAATTAATTTGGACTGCATGGTTTAGAAATTTGCTCAAACAAATTATTCAAATCATGAAAAGGACAAATTTAATAGTAGCCATGCTGCTGGCAGGCCCCTTAAGCGTACCGGGCCAACAAAATGAAACCGTGGGCAAAAGCCCCTGGGGACCCGATGACGAAATAGGTTCACTGAACCTTATGTCAAATTCCTCACGTCTTGAGGTATTGTCTCAGATCAATTCCGGTAAGACCTATGATTTAAGCGTTGAGTATTTCGTGGGCATGCCAAGTTTCCATGCACTGGGAGATCCCCCTTATCAATACTGGCTGACCCATACCCCACAAGGCACTATGGTAGACAATCCCAATGGATTGGGCGAATCGATGAACCACAAGGTGAGCTATACCGGAGATGCCATATCTATGTATACCCATATGGGGACACACATCGATGCGCTCAACCATTTTGGTCTGAATGGGAAGATATGGAATGGTTTTACCCCTGAAGAGCACTTGGGAGACAAAGGCTGGAAAAAGACCGGAGCCGAAACCATCCCTCCTATTATTGCCCGTGGGGTATTGATAGATGTTAAATTATCAAAAGGAACACTTCCAAAAAACTATAGGATTACCGCCAATGATCTTCAAGATGCACTAGATAAGCAAGACCTAAGTCTAGCGCCTGGGGATGTTGTCCTTATTCGAACAGGTCAGGCTGAATTCTATCAGGATGCCGATTACTACCTCGACAACTATCCGGGAATTAGCCTAGAGGCAGTTAAATGGCTTATCGAAGACCAAGACATTATGCTGCTTGGTGCAGACAATCTCAGCTTTGAAGCCTTTCCTCCAGAGAGAGAAGACAATTGGGTGCCGGTACACACCTACTTATTGGCAGAAAAAGGGGTGATGTTTATCGAGCAAATGTTTCTGGAAGAGCTGGCCAGGGATAAAGTGTACCAATTTGCCTTTATCGCAGCCTCCCTAAAGCTGAAGGGTGCAAGTGCTTCACCAATGCGACCTATGGCTATTCCTTTCCACTCCAAATAAGCCGAAGATGAATAACCTAACATTGTTTCTGCTTTCCTTTCTGGTTGGAATTATGGTGGTGATCCAAGGTGGGATCAATGCCCGCCTAGGCATTCTGCTAAACAATTCATTGCTGGCCACCTCCACAGCATTGACCATGGGTGCAAGCCTTACCCTTATCACCGTGTTAATCTCTGTTCGACAGTTTCCAAGCATGCATCAGGTCAGGGAGATTCCCTTGTATATGTGGGTCACCGGAGGGGTATTGAGCTTTTTTGCTGTTACGCTTTTCTACTATATCATTCCAAAAATAGGTATCTCCACAGCCGTGACCTTTGGCCTGGCCGGACAGCTTATTTTCGCAGCCATTGCCGGACATTTTGGCTGGTTTAATATGCCTCTGGAACCGATTACAATAAAGAAAATCGCCGGTCTTATAGTGATGATTACTGGTGTCATTCTAATCAAATCCCAAAATGAACTTAATTAAGGCAAATACAGACAACCTGACCACCCTCTGGAAGATAGGAGGTCAGCTAACGGGACTATACATTGAAGAACCCGGTTACGGCATGAGCATTTCAGGAAATGGTGAATGGCCAAACAAACTTTGGTTTACCCATCCAATGGAAAGGCAGTCAATTCTGGATATACAGCTCAAATGGAAGCTGGACAAACTATCTCTTCCTGTTTGGGGTGATGCGCTTCATAGGCAAGAGTTGATCCTTAAATCTTGTGGATTTGAGGAAAAACACAAACAAATAGCCATGTCTATGGATTTGAGCCATGCGCCAGCCCCTAAAGAGCGAGTCCTTATTCAGAAAGTAAGCAATAAACCCTTGGCTGAAATTTGGTCGCAACTATTTGAGCAAGCCTTTGGGTATAAGATAAGTGCCGTAACAGTGAGCCAAACCATGGGATCTATTGGGTACTACATTGGCAAAAATAACGGAAATCCGGTAGGTACTGCAGTACTCTTTATTGATCAGCAAGGGATCGCTGGTATACACTCAATGGGCATCATTCCTTCACAACGAAGAAAAGGTTTTGCGGAAGAATTACTTATCCAAATAATGAAAATAGCCAAAAAGAAAGGAGCCACATATGCCACTCTTCAGGCTTCTGATATGGGAAAAGGGCTCTATCTCAAAACCGACTTTCGACAAGACTTTGTCATCAAAACATTTATAAAAAAGAAAAAATGAATTTACTAGATAAACTCAATTGGCGATACGCCACCAAAGTATTTGATTCTTCCTTGAAGGTGTCAACTGAAGATTTAAACTTCCTGAAAGAAGCGATCAGGCTTTCGGTCTCTTCCTATGGCTTGCAAATGTATAAAGTATTGATTGTGGAAAATCAGGAAATCCGAAAGGAACTGCGTAAAGCCTCATGGAATCAAGCTCAAATCGCGGACTCGTCTCATCTCTTTGTTTTCTGCAACTACACTGAAAACCACGACCAACAGGTGGACAAATACATTCAACAGGTCATTGATATTCAGAAGACCGGAGATATTCAAGGGCTGAAAAAATATGGCCAATCCATTAAATCAAGCCTTGCGCAGATGTCCGCCGGAGATCGAAAAAGCTGGGCAGAAAAACAAACTTATCTGGCGCTAAACAACCTGATAATAGCATGTGCTGACCGGCTGATACATGCCTGCCCAATGGAGGGGTTTGATAAACAAGCCTATAACCGACTCCTCGGCCTCGGCGAAATGGGGCTCAATACTTCGGTGATCGCACCGGTGGGGTATAGATCAAGTAGAGACGAGACACAAAGAAGAAAAAAGGTGCGCAAACCAATAGATGAATTATTTCTATCCACATAAATAAGAAAAAAATGAACTACAACTTAAACAGAAAAGCAAGGCTAACCGGTATATTCTATTTGCTGGTGATCATTTTGGCAGGATTTAGCCAAGGTTATGTTCGTGGAATGATTTTTATTCCGGATGACCCTCTGGCAACCTTGACGAATATAAATTCAACTGAAGGGCTTTTCCGCCTTGGCTTGGTAAGCGATTTATTGGCTTTTATGATAGATGCTGTTATTTCGATATTACTGTATCAGTTATTGAAGCCGGTCAATCCTACCTTGGCTGCTATTGCTTCAGTTTTCCGTCTTTTAGCACATCCGGCCATAGCAAGCTTAAATCTCTTGAACCATTATATGGCCTTATATGCTGCCGATGCGAGTGGTCCCATGTCCGCATTGGGCACAGAACAACAAGAGGTATGGGCAATGTTATTTATGAATGCACACAATGCGGGATATCTATTGGCAGGAGCTTTCTTTGGTATTCATTGTTTGTTGCTGGGAATATTGCTCTATCGTTCTCCATTGTTCCCGAAAGTGTTTGGCATTTTAATGGTTATAGCAGCCGGAGGCTATTTGATAGAAACCTTTGGAAATTTTATATTTCCTGGCAACCAACTTGTCTTGGCCACCATTGTTGGCTTTTCTGCAGCAATTGGGGAAGTATCTTTTACTTTATACTTGTTGTTCAAAGGCAGTAGAAAAACCAATGAGCAAATAAGAGAACAGTAAAAACCAACACCCATGAAGTTGCCCAACCTAAACCAAAGAACTTAGGTTGGGTTACTATCGGTTTACCCTTTTCCAAGAAGTCTAGCGGATTAGAACTCCAATTTACGACGGTTCCCAAAGTGTAAAAATGGTACAGCTTTCAACACTTTCGACTTCCCTTTAAACCCAAAAGGTACCCGTAGAAATCGACCTAGGGTTTTCACCCGTTGGAATAATTTGGTATCTTCGGTACCAATTACCTCGGCTGTATACCTATACTGATGGTTGTAGAAAAGATGAAAAAAGACATTCCTCATATAACTTTTAATCCCGTATCTACTGACAGCTATGGTTTTGAAATTGTTTCCATTGAACATATCGCTAATAATAAGAATAGACATACACACGATCCTGAATTACCCCATCAGCTAAAATTCTATAATCTAATTTTTTTCACCCAAGGTTCAGGGAGACATTTTATCGATTTTAAATGGTTTCCCGTGCAAGAAAACAGTTTGGTCTACCTGACAAAAGACCAAATCAGTGCTTTTGAGTTTTCGGAAAAATTAAAAGGATATTGCATAATATTCACAGAAGAGTATTTCGTAAATAGCTTCTCTAATTTGACAAATGACTTTGTATTTAGACTTTTTAACCCGGAATTGTTTTCGCCTATTCTTCAAATTGCTAAAAACTCTGATTTTTTGACCTATTTTAATTTACTGCTTAAAGAATATGGAAACCCTCATTCATTTAATCACAAAACCATTATCAATTCACTTTTAACAATCTTAATTTCAAAAGCAGAATACTTAAAACAAAATTTAACTTTCCACATTTCTGATTCCGCCAAACTTGTTCTATACCAGAATTTTGTTTCCCTTCTAGAGAAAAACCTAACCCAAAGTAGAAGTGCCAATTTTTACGCTAAAGAATTGGCAGTAAGCTACAAACACCTCAACACCGTTTGCAAGGAATTGATAAACAAGACCGCCAAAAACGTAATTGACGACTTTATCATATTACAAGCAAAACGAAACCTAATCAATTCAACAACAAACAGTTCTGAACTGGCTTACAAATTGGGTTTTGAAGACCCTACCAACTTTACTAAGTACTTCAAGAAGAATACAGGATTAACCCCAAAATCATTTATTCAATCTCTACAAAAGGACTAATGGTTCAACTTTAACCATTTCAACATCCGTTTTCATCTTTTCTACCTGCTGTAGTTGCTTCATCTTTGTATCCTCATTAAACAACAAAGAAAATGAAACATATTATAGCAACCGTTGCAATCGCTCTTATAATGATCGTTTGCTATGCGCAAAACAAAGAGAACAATTCTAAAAATGTAGAGAAAATGGAAAGCAAAATAGAATTGACAAACAAAGAAAAAGCTGCTGCTTTAATTACAAGCTTAGAGACCGGCGATCAGTCGACCATTGCTTATATTAATCCAACCAATTACAAACAACACAACCTTTCGGTAGCAGATGGGCTGGAAGGCTTTGGAGCGGTATTGCAACATGCACCGCAAGGAGGGTTTAAGGCAAATGTGGTACGAACTTTTCAAGATGGCGATTATGCCATTACCCATACTGAATATGATTTTTTCGGCCCAAAAATAGGCTTTGACATCTTTAAGTTTGAAAATGGACAGATTATAGAACATTGGGATAATTTTTCAGACCTGGCTCCTAATAACCCAAGTAATCATTCACAAACAGATGGAGCCACAAAAATTACAGATTTAGACAAAACTGAAGAAAACAAAGCCTTGATTAAGGATTTTGTGAATACGGTTTTAATCGGAGGTGCGTATGACAAATTGCCCAATTATTTTGATGGAGACAATTACATCCAACACAATTCCATGATTGGAGATGGTCTATCAGGCTTTGGTAAAGCAATTGAAGAGATGGCAAAACAAGGCATTACAATGGTTTTTGACAAGAGCCATGTCCTTTTAGGAGAAGGGAACTTTGTGCTTTCTGTTACCGAAGGAACCTTTGCCGGAAAACCAACATCATTCTATGATTTGTTTAGAATAGAAAAGGGGAAAATCGCCGAACACTGGGACACCATTGAAACCATTTTACCCGAATCTGAAAGAAAAAACAGTAACGGAAAATTTAACTTTTAACCCGAATAGGTAATAGACAATCTATTGGGTGCCGAACTCACTTCAAAATCAGCCATTTCGTTGCAGTTTTAAATTTCACCATAGCAATGCTATGATAGAATCCGCAAACAGACTGATTTTCTTGTGATTACAGCACTCCATGAGAAAATTCAGAAAATGCTATTACATCATTCGGATTTAATCAACACTTTAAATTCAATCAAAATGAAAACTAAACTATTCACATTTATCTATTTGGCAGTATTCGGTCTAGGACTAAGTTGCGCCCAAGGACAAACAGAAAACCATAAATTCCATTTTGGAGAAGCAGAACACTTTTTAGACGGGTATTCTCTCAATTACCAGTACCAAGATGGAAAAGCAATTCATATGGAGTTTGATAAGGGTAAAGCTAAATACGAATGGATTGTGGGGCCGGGAAAAGGAAGAGGAAATGCAGACATACCTTATCGTTCGCGTAAAATTGGTGATAATTTATACTTGGTAAACTGGCATGAAACAGGCAAAAAAGACTATTTAACCATAGTTTTTGATTTTGACAAAATGATTGTACACAGCTCCATCATCGTTGGTTACGAAAACAAACCTGAAAGAGCTTTAAAAACTGTATTTCAATCAGGAGTTATTGACCACCTAAATAAAAAATATAATGAGTAAAGTAGCCATATGTCCCACTTGCGGCAGTAAAGCCAAAATAAAGGAAACAGGTGAATCCGTCATCTATGAAACCTTACAAGATGATCTATTGATAAAAAAAGTAGAACAGTTGAAAAAAGCTATGCATAAATACAAAGAGAAAACAGAGCAATTAGAGAAACAACTGAATGAGAAAGGCTAAAAAACCACATAGTATGCCGAGCTGATCCGGATGGTTCAGCTCAGGTACATACCATTTTTTAGAGAATCGGGAGAAATCAGAGGAAGGGTATACTTTACCCGATTTGGTGCCACATAAAATCCCCGCTCAATATGCCAAACTCCCTTTGGACTCCTTTAGAGGTACGGCTACTTAATAGCTTCCTCAACTTACCTTAAAGAGACTTTCACCCTTAGTAATATTTTGGTAACTTCGATTCCAAATCCACATGGCAAGTGCAAACCTCTTGTACAAGCAATAGCCTACCAAGCACTCGGGGAAATATAAAACCAATCCAATGCAATGACATTAGCCGAATTTTTAAATCAATACAAGCCACTATCCCCAGCCGAAAAAGCACTATTGGAGGCCAACACAAAACAAGTCAGCTATAAAGCCAAATCATATTTTGTGCAGAGTGGAAAAAGGAGCAATGAAGTTGGTTTCATTAGCACAGGTATTTTTCGCTACTTTTTTTACGATGCTGAAGGGCAGGAAATTACTGCCCATTTTATGGCTGAAAATGAATTTGTGGGAAACATCACCAGTTTTTTTGAATTTTCACCAAGTGCCGGCAGCATACAGGCTGAAACTGATTGTGAGGTAATCATCATTAACCGGGAGGCTTGGAGCCTTTTTTGCAAAGAGATAGACAATTGGGAGGTTACTGTGCAAAAAATCATAAATGAAGTGCTGCTCCGGAAAACTAATTTTCAGCGAAGCCTCATCAACATTGATGCACAAAGCGCTTATTTAAATTTCTTAAACTCCTATCCCAAGATTGCTCAAAGAGCTGCCTTAAACCACATTGCTTCCTATTTGGGAATTACACCCTTTTCTTTAAGTAGGATAAGAAAAGCCATCACTTCTCATTAACATTTTTCTTACCCCGGTTTTTCTTGCCAAATGGCAAGTATTTCTTTTTACCGCCTTTTGATATTTGTACCATCAAAATCTAAACAAGCTTCTGCCTTCGCGGAAATCGAATGAAGCTTATAAAAAATAATCGAAATGAAGAGAAACGTAATTATAACAGGAACTTCCACAGGAGTGGGATTTGAGAGTGCTATCCTTTTTGCTAAGCAAAATTTCAAAGTGTATGCCACCATGCGCAACCTTAGTAAAGCGGATGCACTCCAGGAGAGAATTACCGCTGAAAATCTGGATATCGAAATTTTGGAATTGGACGTTACTGATACCCGGTCTATAAAAAAAGCCGTAGAAACTGTTGTGGCCAAGGATGGCCAAATTGATCTGCTGATCAATAATACCGGGGCAGGTTTTGCCAAAACTACCGAGCAGGCTACTGAAGAAGAAATCCGTTGGGTAACGGATGTAAACTATCTGGGGACTGTTTTTTGCACGCAGGCTGTATTGCCTTATATGCGCCAACAGAAATCCGGACAAATCATCAACATTACTTCTGTAGGAGGACTCGTAGGACAGCCATTTAACGAGTTGTATTGCGCAGCAAAGTTCGCCATTGAAGGTTTTGCAGAAGGCTTGGCAACTTATGTCTCTCCTGCTTTCAACATAAAAATTTCGAACGTAGAGCCGGGAGGAATTTCTACTGAGTTTATGACCTCAGCCATTGGTAAAACTGCTGTAGATGGGCAGTTCGCCACTGGCGAATACCTTCCCATTTTTGAAAAATACATGGCCGGCAATCAGCAACGTGCAAAGGAAGGTGCTGAGCAAGTTTATCAAACAGGCCCTGAGGTAGCACAGGTAGTTTTGAATGTCGCACAAAATGAAAATCCTCCACTTCGTGTGCGGACTTCACAATGGGCAGAAGATTTTTGCCAATTGAAAACAGAGGCTGATCCTGATGGAACCAAGCTGGTAGAAAAAATTACAGCCTCCTTCCTCTAATACAAACAATGCAGAGAAAAACAGTATTAAATTCTTAAGGGCTGCCGGAAATATAGGTTCGGTAGCCCTTCACTTTCTTACTCCATAAATAAGCAAGGTTTTAGCTCTTGTAGAAGGGAATGGAGGAAGGAAATTCAAATTTGGAACTCAAGCAAGGAATTACAATCATTCACCATCCTGATATCTAGGCTGGTTTCATCAATAATAACACTGCCATTTGTACTTTGGAAGTGAGATAACCATCAAAACTATCCAGCAATTTTTTAGCATTTACGAGATTACGAGCTTATATATTAAGCAATTTTTAAAGGCAAAGTAGTAACACATTTTTAACCCAACATATCTAATTACATACTGAAATCCAGTGGGTTGAAATCGTTTTTTTCATTATACCATTCTTCTCCTGAGATAATACAATATAATATCCCTACAGAAATCATAGGCATCCATTTTTTACATTCGTTAGACCTTAATTTTTCATGCTATAAATGAAAAAACTCACCGTTTCACAATTCCCTCCAATTATCCCCAACGTTAAACTTTCTTCGAATAGGTTCTCCTTACCAGTGAAACTATGAATTATCACCCTTTTTTTACCATAATTTTTAGACTATCCTTTTTGACCGTTATTGCAAATGCTCATTACTATACTTAAGTTTGCAACTATAATTATTATAGTATTTAAATATCAACAAGTTATGAAAGCAATGATTCTCAAAGAATATGGTGAAAACGCAAAGTTTGCACCTAAAGAAGTAGAAAAGCCAATAGTAAAGAATGGGGAAGTATTGGTGAAAATTTCCGCATCAAGTATTAATACAGTAGATACGATGATTCGAAATATGGGAAAAGATTTGCCTTTCTCGCCTGAAAATCCTGCCATATTGGGAATGGATTTCGCTGGGACAATTGAAAAAGTCGGTGAAGGAATTACTGAATTTTCAATTGGAGATGAAGTTTATGGATGTGCTGGTGGATTGGCAGATTTACAAGGGACTTTAGCAGATTACATTGCTGCTGATAGCCAATTAATCGCACACAAACCTAAAAATCTTACCATGCGAGAAGCAGCTGCCCTACCCTTGGTGGGAATTACAGCTTATGAAGGATTAACCAGAGCCGGAATAAAAAGCGGTCTCAATGTATTGGTACACGGTGGGGCCGGAGGCGTTGGGCACTTGGCAGTACAACTGGCTAAATATTTTGGAGCAAATGTTTTTTCAACCGGAACAGGAGAAATTCAAAATGAAGTGGTCAATAGTTTTGGAGCAACATTTATCGATTTTATGAAAGAAGATGTTGAAACCTACACAAAAAAGCATACTGAGGGATCTGGTTTTGACATAGTTTTTGATACGGTAGGTGGAAAAAATTTATTAAACTCATTTGAAGCTGCAGCCTTAAATGGTCAGGTCTCCACAACCGTTTCACTGTTAGAGTTAGATTTAAATCCGGTACATTTTAAAGGTCTATCCCTACACGTTGTATTTATGTTAATCCCTATGCTTCACAACTTTAATAGGGAGAAACACGGAGAAATTTTACGTAACATTACCAAAATTGTTGAAGCTGGAAATTTAAAACCACTACTAGATGAACAAGAGTTTTCTTTAGAAAATGTAGGAGAAGCTTATTCGAGATTGGAAAGCGGAAAAGCAATTGGAAAAGTGGTTGTAGAAAATTAAAAAAACATCATGGATATTAAAAAGGCATACCTGTGGTTAATCCTTTCGACTTTGACATTAGTCTCTTGTCAAAATGAAAGTCAGACCAAAAGCGAAAAAGAGAACATTGGTTCGGAAGAGATCGAACACCCAACAAATAAAGTGCTGTTGAGCTCTGAAGTTAAATGGGAAAAATTAAATCCAGCAAGAGGCGACCAAAGTCCTCAGGCAGGTACGATTTGGGGGGATAGGAAAGGAGAGGTACCTACCGGATTTCTTGCAAAATTTACTGATGGATTTTCCTCTCCACCACATATTCACAATGCAACCTATAGAGCTGTGGTGATCAAAGGAAGCATTCACAATGATGACCCGAATGCTGCAAATATGTGGATGAAACCCGGCAGTTTCTGGACCCAACCCAAAGGAGAATCACATATAACTTCTGCAAAAGGGGAAGAAAATATAGCTCTAGTAGAGATAGACAAAGGGCCTTACCTGGTTCAACCCATTGAGGAAGCCTATGATAATGGAGAGCGACCAATCAATATAGATGTTTCCAACATAGTTTGGTTAGACAGTAAAAAAAGCAATTGGATGAATGCCACTAGTAAAGCTAAAATAAGCTTTTTATGGGAGGCCAATGGGTCTAAAGGACTGTTTCTAAAACTTCCAAAAGGTTATAATGGAAGCATAAAAACAGATGGAACAGTTTTACATGCGGTTGTCATTCAAGGGGAGTTGAATTATACTCTCCCAAAAAATCACGAAACAAAAGTGTTAGATGCCGGAAGTTCTTTTAGTGCTACAAGCAAAGCCATTCATACCCTTGCAAATGAAAATAATGAGGTACTGCTTTATATCAGAACAAATGGAAGCATTAAAATGGATTAAAGATGAGAACAATATTAATCACGGGAAGTACAGATGGAGTTGGTAAGTTGACAGCATTAAAATTGGCTAAACAAGGTCATCAAATGCTCCTCCACGGAAGAGATTCTGAAAAATTAGCAGACACCATTTTAGCAATTAAAGACCAAACAGGGAATGCTAAAATTAGCGGTTTTGTATCCGATTTATCTGACTTTCCCAGTATTGAGAAGATGGTTGTCGCTATATCAAGTGAATTTAATACCATTGATGTGTTGATCAATAATGCAGGGGTCTTAATAAGCCGGATCGAACAGAATCAAGACAATTTAGATATACGATTTGCAGTCAATTATTTAGCGCCTTATCTATTGACCAAGGGATTATTGTCGCTACTTAAAAACAGTAATTCCCCGAGAATTATCAATTTAAGTTCGGCCGCACAATCCACAGTTTCAATGGATGCTTTGGCAGGAAAGGTACAAATTTCAAGTAATGCAGCTTATGCCCAAAGTAAATTAGCCTTAACCATGTGGAGCTTTGCTCTAGCGAAAGCAAATCCCGAAATAGTAACCATAGCTGTTAATCCCGGATCCTTATTAAATACCAAAATGGCCCTGGAAGCGTATGGTCAGCATTGGTCCTCAGCAGATAAAGGAGCTAATATACTATACGAGTTGGCTATTTCTGACCAATATGCTGATAGTAATGGCAAATACTTTGACAATGATATCGGATCTTTTTCTCATGCACATAATGACGCCTACAATGAGGAAAAAATCGATCAATTGATTTCTGAAACAAGCAAAATATTAAAAAAATGACAAATAATAATGCACTTGAACAAGCCCGTGCCCTTAGCTTACCTCCTCGTAAAGCAGCCCTAAAACGTGAAGCATCTGTTTCTCTTTTTTGGAATAACCACCGGGAAATGCTTGAAGATGCATGGGCAGCATGGGAAATCGAAAATAAAAACAATTTATTAATTCCTGATGAATCCCTACTTGATCCTCGCTTGCGAAAAGCTGTCAATGAAGCATGGGAAGATCCGAAAAAAGAACAAGCTGTTGCTGATTTGTGGGAAGAAATTATTCCGGGAGTTTATGTTGCACAATTTTTTGATGTAGACCGCTTAGCTGATTTTCGTCAATACTTGGAAGCTGTAGCCAATTCACAAATTCCCAGGCGTGCTCCCTATGGCATCCAATTGAATCGGTACGGAATTATGCTTGACCCACGCTCAGAAGGACATCTTGCCGCTCCAAATTTTCAAGCATTTTACAATGCTATGATGGATCGCTATATGCGTCCGATTGCCCGTTTACTATTGGGGACATATGGCTACGATAATCAAACATTTGGTTTTTCCATTCAGTACAACCCGGATAAAGACAAGGATTTGCATGCACACACGGATGCTTCAGCGGCTACCTTGAATATCAATATTAACTTACCTGAAGAAAAATTCACCGGTTCGCAAGTTGATTTCCATGACAAGACCACAGGCAAAACGATACAAACTGTTTTTGAACCGGGTAAAGCAATCATTCACAGTGGCAGTGTTCCGCACGCAACCCATCCTATTACCAGTGGACAGCGAAACAATTTAGTGGTGTGGCTATACGGAGACCGCATGCAAATACCAAGAGCCGGGGCAAGTAGCTATGGCGACCTTAATCATTCTGCTACTAAAGTTGAGACAATAGAAAACATCAGCCCTCTACAGCGATGGACTGTACCAAATGCGCCCAAAGATACTTATGCTCCATTTTAAAAAAGAGGAGTTCTAAACCAAGGTTTTCCAATTGGTGTTTTTTTTCGACGGCCCTGCTTGACTTTTCAAGCAGGGTTGTCACACCCACATTGGATTCGCCCCTATCTTCAATTCATAAAGCCAGAAGTTTGCGCTTTACTTGGTGGGCTGCACTTGTCCTAGCATTTTTTAATCCATTGACTTCAATTTATGGTTTTCGTTTATAGGTTAAAACTTCGCCAAGAGAATTTCTTTGCGGCAAGCTTTAGGGCAAACCTCTTCCTTGGAGCGGTCAACTTTTTAACCTATATTCACCTCTCAGGATACCCTCCTGGTGATTATAGCATACCTTCCGGGATATGCGCATAACACTATAGGATATTTTAAGCAGGCTATAATGCACGAAAAATTCATCAATTACTTCTCCAAAATATCCTCTCTTTCAAAGGAAGAATCAGCCGCAATAGCTAAAAGCATGCAAACGAAAGCAATTGCAAAGGGAGAATATTTATTGAAGGAAGGACAAATTTCTGAAAACACCTACTTTGTACTTGAAGGCTGTATAAGAGAATTTATCTTATCTGATGGAGAGGAGAAGACTACGAATTTCTTTTTTGAAGAACAATGGGCTATTTCGCTAAGTAGTTTATCTACAAATAAACCCGCGACGCACAATTGGGTTTGTATTGAAGATACTACAGTTGTGGTGGGCAATGAACAACAAGCTCAAGAACTTTTTAAAGAATTTCCAAGATTCGAAACAATATCAAGAACCATAATGGAGGCCGTTTTTGCTGAACAAAAAGAAGCCTTGACATCTTATTACACAGATTCTCCCGAGCAGCGTTATCGTAAATTATTAAAATCAAAACCCGGACTAGTACAGCGAATTCCTCAATATCATCTTGCCAGCTATATTGGGATAAAACCCGAATCTTTAAGCCGTATCAGAAAACGTATCTCCTCATCCCCTTCAGAATAATTAAACAGTAATTATCACATTGCCTTTTTTGTGGCCATTCTCAACATAATCGTGAGCTTCAGACATCTTTTCCAATGGATAAATACGATCAATCACAGCCTTTACCTTCCCTTTTTCTACAAGATTTTTTAAATTAAAAAAAGCACTTTTGGGAGTTAATGGCACACCTTGATCAATTGATATATATTTCCCGGTTGGCATAACCATCTTTTTGCATTTTTCTTTAAGAATGGACGATTTAGAGTTCCCTACTGCATCTATTACATATTTATAGGTTTCTAATTGATCTATAGCATTTTCGGAAGTATAATCAATCATCTCATCACTCCCCAAGGACTTGACCAAGTCAAAATTTTTGCTGCTGCAAACACTTGTGACCTCTGCACCCGCATCTTTCGCCAATTGTATTGCCATGGTCCCTATACTCCCTGAAGCTCCATAAATCAATACTTTATCTCCTTTATTAATGGAGGTTTTGTTAAGTAAATGTGAAGCAAGTAATCCCCCATAAGGGATAGCAGCCGCCTCAGTATGACTAATACCGGTAGGTTTAAGGGCAATATTCCAATCTTCCGGTAGGCAGATGTATTCTGCATATGAGCCAAAACGGCGTTTTGTAGGGGAGATTGAACCATAGGCAAAAACTTCATCTCCTAAATTGAATGAGGAAACACCTTTTCCTTTGCCCACTACTATTCCGGAAGACACCATTCCGAAAATGGGATTTCTTGGCTTTCCAAAACCAAATATGAGTTGAAGAATTAATCTTGTTATTACTGGCTCATTCAATCTGCGAATCAAAACATCACTTGCGGTAACTGAAGTGGCTTGAATTTTTATAAGCACTTCATTGTGCTTTGGAGAAGGCTTCTCAGTATGTACGAGTACTAAATTTTCAGACCCTCCGTACTTTAAACATTTTATCGCTTTCATATTTTGTTGTTTAATTGATAGCGCAAAATTGTACCTACAAGAATTTAATTTCATTGACTTGGGTTAAGAAATGATCGCAACAATGAAATTAAATTTGATGGGTGTATTTATTAAGAATGCTACCAACTAAAGCGACTTAAAAGGTTTTGTTTTAGCAAGGATTACTTCCTCTCCTTCTATAAATTAATGACAATAAATTACGCTGAAAACTCCTGTTTTTTTCCAAAATTGCCTTGTTTAAAG
This sequence comes from Cyclobacterium sp. 1_MG-2023, assembly GCF_030546805.1. Classification (GTDB taxonomy): domain Bacteria; phylum Bacteroidota; class Bacteroidia; order Cytophagales; family Cyclobacteriaceae; genus Cyclobacterium. Next base: position 169,308 of record NZ_JAUOPC010000008.1, read on the forward strand.
GAAGAAAACCAAAAAGTATACACCTTTCGAAATAGTGTATACGTTTTCAAGGCCTTGCTACACTCATCTTTGTATCAACAAACTAAAACAGAGATGAGCACAACAAATCAATTTGGCAAAAAGGGGTGGACGCCCGATAGGATAAAAGACTTAACAGGCAAGACTTTCGTAATCACCGGTACTACAAGCGGTACTGGTTTTGAAGCAGCACGCATTCTACTTTCTAAAGGCGCAAAGGTAGTGATGCTTAACAGGAACCCACAAAAAGCAAAAGCTACCATCGCTACATTGAAAGAAAACCTTGGAGGTACGATTGATGTTAGCAACATTCCCATGGACTTGGGAGAACAGGCATCAGTAAAAAGAGCCGCTACCGAAGTTTTGGAAAAAGTAGACCGCATAGATGCATTAATGTGCAATGGTGCCATTGCACAAGTACCCCAACAACAACTCACAAAAGATGGCTGGGAAAGCCAGATGGGCGTGAATTACTTTGGCCATTTCACCTTGCAAGCTTTACTCTTCCCTATGATTGAAAAATCAAAAGGGCGTATTGTTACCGTAGGTAGTCTGGGCTACGACATGGGTATCAAAACCATCAAGTTTGATGATTTGAACTGGGACAAGGATTATACAGCCAATGATGCCTATAGCCAAAGCAAATTGGCCCAAATCATGACCATTTACGAACTACAAGACAGGTTGGCAAAAGCCGGTAAAACGGATGTAAAAGCTTATGCATGCCATCCCGGCTCTTCCAGAACATCATTAATCGCAACAAGTGGAAGTTTTATGATGAAAATTATTTTTGGTCTTATGAAGTTATCGCCTTTGACACAACCTGCTGAAAATGGAGCCTATCCAGAATTGATGTGCGCCACAGAGCCTGATTTAGACCAAACCGCATTTTATGGTCCCACGGGCAGAAGCAATTGGGTAGGACCTGTAGGTCCGCATGAACTTAAGCCTCATGCCAAGGACAAGGCTGTCGCTAAAAGACTGTGGGAACTTTCAGAAAAGGAAACAGGTATAAAGTGGGATATTTAATTTATAAAAGCTAGCCAAAAAAACACCTCAGATGAAAATTATCAAAGATATGCTTCATATCGTTTTACAACCCTACTATATAGGGAATTTAAACATAAAGCTTAATTTTCGAGCCTAAGGTGTTGCTTTAACAACTTAAAACCATCCCAAATAGCTTCACAAGGGGAGAAATACTAAAGGTCTTAACTGCTGTTCAACAAAAACTTAAAATAAATCAATGATGGATATTCTTAAGCACTAGGGGAAGTGGCCTTTTATCCATTCCAATAGAAATGTTTCCATTTGAAAATTTTAGGCAAATGACTACTAAAATCCCTATCTTAGATGACCATTAAAAAACAAGCGCTGACCTTAATCGGCTTATCCACGAAGAGGAAACATCATTGCCTTGAGTAGAAGGATTCCGAAACCTTAATTTTAAACTCCATTTACAAAAATCAATATTGCCATTCAAATGGATTATTCCGAAACAAACAGACTATCAAGGTTAACTGCGATCCTGATTCAATTGCAGACAAAACGAGTGGTGACCGCTTCGGAATTGGCAAATAAATTTGATGTAAGTAAAAGAACGATTTACAGGGACATAAAAGCATTGGAGCAATCCGGCGTACCTGTTTTAACAGAAGAAGGGAAAGGTTATTCTCTAATGGAGGGTTACAAAATCCCACCCGTAATGTTTACCGAAAAACAAGCAAATGCTTTGATACTTGCGGAACAACTCGTGCTAAAGAGTAAGGATGCATCTTTTGTAAAAGATTACGGGGAAGCCATTGAGAAAATTAAATCAATCCTTAAGTACACCGTCAAAGACAAAACTAACTTACTTACAGGCAGGACTCAGTACCAACAAGTGCTAAGCCAAGAAAGGAATAGTGACAATTTATCGGATTTACAATACGCATTGACCAATTTTAACCTTGTAAGGATAGCGTATGTCAACAAGGAAAAAATGGTGACCGAAAGAATAATAGAGCCATTTGCAATATTAAATTCTGAAAATTGGTATTTGGTTGCCTGGTGTCGTTTGCGCGATGAATTCCGATTTTTTCGACCGGATAGAATTCAAAAGATGGAGATCCTAACAGAAAAATTTGAACCTCATAAAATGACTCTACAAGAATATTTTGACAAATACCACTAGCCCTTTCTGACCCTTGCCATAAGGCTGTCACCGGCTGAATTTACTTTTGAATTCTAATATTATTTTAAACATAAAAGAACAAAAGTAATGGACAATAAGTCAATCGAATTCCCAAGCTCCACCATGATTTCAGTTAATGGTATTGAACTGGAAGTATTTGAGGCAGGTAAACAAAATAAAGGCAAACCTATTGTACTCTGCCATGGCTTTCCTGAGACGGCCTACTCATGGCGTTTTCAAATTCCGGAACTTGTCAAAGCCGGCTATCATATCCTTGCACCTAACCAGCGAGGTTATGGCAACTCATCCTGCCCAACAGAAATAACACAATATGACATTGAACATTTAACAGGTGACTTGGTAGGCTTACTTGATTACTATGGATACAAGGATGCCCTATTCATAGGCCATGATTGGGGGGCAAATGTTGTCTGGAATCTTGGGATACTGCATCCGGAGCGAGTAAAAAGAATAATAAACTTGGCTTTACCTTATCAAGTTCGTGGAGAAAAACCCTGGATTGAGTGGATGGAGGAAATATTCGGAGAAGAAAACTATTTCGTTCACTTTAACCGTCAACAAGGAGTAGCAGATGCCATATTAAATGATAATACATCTAATTTCCTAGGCAATTTATTCCGTAAAAATGTACCAATCACTCCACCCGAACCGGGCATGCTAATGATTAATCTTGCAAGGAAAGAAAAACCACTCGGTGAACCCCTGATGAGTGAAAGGGAATTGGCTGTTTATATTTCCGCCTTCGAAACATCCGGTTTTACAGGAAGTATAAACTGGTACAGAAACCTAGACCGAAATTGGCATTTATTGGCAGATATAAATCCTGTCATCCCACACCCTACGTTAATGATTTATGGTGAACAAGACATGATTCCTAAATCAGAAAACCTAACAAATTTTGTTCCCAATGCAGAAGTGGTCAGTATAGATTGTGGTCATTGTATACAACAAGAAAAACCGGAAGAAACAAACCAAGCGATTCTGGCATGGCTAAGCCAAAAGCAATCCTAAATAGGAACCTATTCTCCTATTAGCCAAACAGACTAAAGAAACTGGTAAAATATTTACCGGTACAAAAAGTCTGTTTGGCTTTTTGGGAGAAAGTTATTTTTTTTGTATTGATTGAAAATAGCATTTACTAAGGCAGCTGTTTCTTCTATGAATTTGATAACTGCCTCCATTTTAGCATTCATGAAGCTCCATAAAAGCTAAAATAGTAAAAAAGCCTATCTTAAGTTTGGTTGGCCCTCTTCTCTACCTTGGTATAAAAAAACACACGGTAGCTACCACTATTGGGACATTTTATCCTTTTACTTTATTGTTTACCCTCCTTTAAAGGTCTTATTTTTTCTCTAAAAGTGGTTCCTTCTTCCATTATCAATCTTTATCTTTAAGGAAAACAAGGTACTATGTCTATTCTAAAAACCTTAATTTTCTTATTCATCCCCGTATTTGGCTTTTCGACTCAACAAAACAAAGGTTTTTTTGATTTTGAATGGCAGGAAAAAGATGGCAAAATCATTCTTACCATTGATGAACTTGGGGAAGAGTTTTTATACGTCAATGCCTTAGCAACGGGGGTTGGATCTAATGATTTAGGATTAGACCGTGGTCAATTGGGAGGAAGACGAATAGTGAAATTTGAAAAAGTCGGTAATAAAATTTTGCTTATACAACCCAATTATAATTTCCGAGGAACAAGCGATAACCAGGCAGAGGCAAATTCTATAGAAGAAGCATTTGCAAAATCCGTCATTGGTGGATTCCCAATTCTTAATGCCGAAAATGGGCGCTACCGCATTGATATTACAGATTTTTTGCTTCGTGATGCCCATGGTATTGCCAACACTTTAAGTAGGAAAAATCAAGGCAACTATACAGTGGATCAATCGAAGTCTGCCATTTATTTACCAAATACAATCAGCTTTCCTGATAATACTGAATTTGAAGCAATGGTTACCCTTAAGGGCAATGCTATAGGGGCAGAAATTCGTAGTGTAACTCCGGATGCAGGCTTTGTAACCGTAAATATGCACCATTCATTTATTCGTTTGCCGGACAATAATTACAAACCAAGGGCATTTCATCCATCAGCAGGTTATTTTGGTATTGGCTATTCAGATTATTCCGCACCCATTTATGAAAACATAAACAAAAGGTTAATTACAAGGCACCGATTAAAGAAAAAAGACCCCACGGCAAAAATGAGCGAGGCAGTTGAGCCTATTGTTTATTATTTAGATCCGGGTTGCCCGGAACCCGTAAAGTCTGCTTTACTGGAGGGGGCAAAATGGTGGAATCAAGCCTTCGAAGCAGCAGGCTACATCAATGCTTTTCAGGTAAAAGTATTGCCGAAAAATGCACACCCCTTAGATATCCGTTACAATGTCATTCAATGGGTTCACCGAAGTACGCGAGGCTGGAGTTATGGCAGTACCATTACTGACCCAAGAACGGGAGAAATAATAAAAGGCCATGTAAGCTTAGGCTCTCTTCGTGTTCGTCAAGATTTTATGATTGCCCAAGGTATTTTGTCTCCCTATGCCAATTCAAACCTTAATCACGATGAATTAATGGAGCTTGCCTTGGCAAGATTACGTCAGCTTTCAGCTCATGAAATTGGCCATACTATTGGTTTGGCGCACAACTTTGCCGCTTCTGTCGATAATAGGGCCTCTGTTATGGATTACCCACACCCCTTGATTGATATTGTGAATGGAAAGGCAGACATCAGCAATGCCTATGATGATCAAATTGGAGACTGGGATAAACGAGCAGTCCTATATGGTTACCAGGATTTTGATCCACAAACCAATGAACAAGCAGCTTTGGAGCAAATTTTAAAAGAAACGATACAATCCAATACCGAATTTATATCTGACAAAGATGCACGCGCGAGAGGAGGTTTGCATCCGACTGCCCACCTTTGGGACAATGGAAATAATGCCATTGACGAATTGGAACGTTTAAATAAAGTTAGGGCTTTTTCCATGAAAAACTTTGGAGAAAATACCATAACGGAGGGAACGCCTTACTCAGCCTTGGAAAATATTTTGGTCCCGCTTTATTTTATGAATCGTTATCAAGTTGAAGCAGTTTCCAAACTGATTGGTGGCGTAGCTTATAGCTATGCCGTGAAAGGGTACGATGAAAGGCCAAATATTCATCCGGTTGATGTGAAAACCCAAGAACAGGCCGTGGAAGCTTTATTAAAAACTGTTGCGCCAAATTATTTACAAATTCCCCAGCATATAAAAGCGTTAATTCCACCACCTGCCTATGGTTATAACAAAGACCGAGAGTCCTTTGCCGGAAATACCGGATTTTTGTTAGACCCTCTTGCTGCAGCAGCTGCAGCGACAAATAATTTATTTCGTTTTATGTTCCAATCCGAACGATTGGCAAGAATCAATCAGCAAAAAGATTATGACCTGAAAGCGTATTACGATCAAGTTTGCCAAACAATTTTTAATGCAAAAGTTAAAACCGATGAGGAGAGGAGAATCAATCAAATTGTTCAAACAAGTTTTGTAACAAATTTAATTCAAGCCGGCATTCAAAACCCTGACCTCCAAGTAAAAGCCATTTCTAAATATTATTTACAGGAAGAAGTAAACCCCAAGTATTTAACTAAAAATGGAGATAGCTTTGAAGATAAGGCACACTTGGCCGCATTAATTGAGATGATAACCAATGCAACAATTGATCCCGAAAGTTGGACAAAACCACAGATTCAAGAAATGCCTCCGGGCTCACCAATTGGCTGTGGGGATTTTCATGATTCTCAATAACGAAAGGGCTTTATTTCGCTAGTGCTTGAAATCATTATATAAACAGGGCATTTGGATCAGACACTGTATTTAGGATATAGGGCTATTTTCTTAGCGTTTTCTATCATTTAATAAATATTTTTTATTCTAACTTTATCAATAGGTAGTCTCTTTAAATCATTATGAAAAAAAAAGAAAAACGGTTTTGGAAACAACAATTACAATGCAAACCCGAAGATTTTGAGAAACAAATTGGGGAGCACCTTGACCTTAATTTATGGTCTATACCGGTAACAGATGAAATCATTTCTTTTTTAGTCCCTTATATGGGTAAGATAACCAAGGCAAACCTCACCCATACAGACATTACAGACGATGGTGTCAATACATTAGGTACTTTGACTCAATTGAAATACTTAAAATTAAAAGACACAGCCATAACTGCAGATTGTATTCCTGCGCTTACAAAGCTTAAAAACCTGGAAGAATTACATTTAGGTTTTATAGAAGCCAATTGCAAAGATATTTTACCTTTAAGTCAATTAAAATTACTCAAGCTTGTTGTTAGCCTAGACGAAATAAATCATGAAGATTTAAATAGGTTTTTAGAAAAAAACCCTCGGTTGGAATTGATCGTTAATTCGAAAAGGTACGAGTTAAGCCAATAAAATACCGGTAATTCCCAAGTTAAAGTCCATTCTTAGTGAATTGTTTTTATTTTATAGGAATGCTATAAGTTAAAGGCCCTGCTTGAATCATAATAGAAAATCAATCGCTAGCGGATAGGTGTCGCAGGATTAGGATGAAGGTATGGGCTTAAAATATAATTAGTCTGAATGCGCTTTATATTTTCTATGCCCAAGCCAAGACTAAACTACCAGTTCGCCTCGACAGGACAACCTCACAAGCATGAACATGTTAATCGCTTGACGAACTTATTTGCGATAGAAAATTGATACAAGTGATCAAAAGTTCTGGAGGCTTTGAATGACCATTTGAAGGATCAATTTTTAAAGACTATATTCAACCTTAAGATGGAAAATTTTATTGCATACTTGAAAAGCATCTCCTCGCTAAAGGAAGAGAGCACCAAAGATTTTTTTTCAAAATGCCAAATATTTACTTTTAAGAAAGGGCATCAATTGGTAAAGCCCGGGCAGGTTTCTCAATATCTATACTTTGTTAAGTCAGGAATGGGCAAAGTTTACTACCTCAAGGAAGAAAAGGAACTTATTGATTGGTTCAGTGATGAAGGGAATTTGTTGACCTCCGTCACAAGCTTTTTAACCCATCAACCAAGCAGGCATTTTGTACAGCTTATGGAAGATTCCGTTTTGATAGGCATTTCTTACCGAGACTTAGAGGAGTTGTTTTCCAAACATCATGACTTGGAAAGGCTAGGTAGGCAGCTTTGCATCATGGCTTTGGTCCAGCTTCAAGATAGAGTCAATGCCATGCAGTTCCAAACGGCGAAAGAAAGGTATGATCATTTTTTAGTTCAATTCCCCAATTGTATCAACAGGATTTCCTTAGGAGAATTGGCCTCTTATTTAGGAATGACCCAAGTAACCCTTAGCAGAATTAGGGGGCTCAAGTGATTTTTTAACATTGGTAAAAAGAAATCAGCTTTAATAGGCCCAGCTTTGTATAAAAATAATATGATGCAAAGACAAAAATTTACTCGCCCGGAAGCAAGTGTACCTTTAATGATAGAAATGCCTATCAATCATTTCTCTAAAATCCACTCTTCCAAGGAAGGATTTGCTCAGCTAGAAATTGAGCCTAAGGGTATTCAAAAAAAGATGAGTAGGGCGAGCACACAAAGCACCACCGTTCAATGCAATGGCAAGTCCATTAAGATTCATGCCATCCAGACGGGCACTGTGGCAGTCAAAAGATCACACAGGTCCCATCCCACTGCCCATTTTTTAACTCCAATAAAAATTTCCTTGGACAAGCACTTCACTGAATTTATGCCCATATGGTCTTGGTTGATTGAACACCCTGAAGGAAATATAGTAATTGATACCGGTGAAAATGCTAAAGTAATGAATCCGGATTATTTCAAGCCTGCAGGGAAGGTCATAGCGAATTACAGTAAGAAAAACTTTAGGTTTAATATCACCAAAGAGAATGAAATTGGATTTCAGCTCCGCCACTTGAACATCAAAAATGACAGTATTAAAAATGTAGTGCTTACCCATTTACACATTGACCATACAGACGGAATAAAGGATTTTAAAAATGTAGAATTTATTGTCAATGAGCAGGAATTTAAGCGTCCATCGGGCCATATTCCTGAGCTTGTTCCCAATTGGTTTAAACCTAAAACAGTTCAATACAAAAATGATTTTATTACTGTATTCAATCAAGCTTATCCCCTGACCAATCGGGAAGACCTATTGCTGATACCTACAAAAGGGCATACTAACAATCATGCTTCGGTACTTTTTAAAACGGATGATTTTGACATCCTTTTTGCTGGAGATGTGTGCTATCATCAAGAACAATTGGTAAATAAGAAATTGGCCGGCATAAACGCCGACTATAAAGAAAGCAGAAAAACGTATGAAAAAATTTCCAAATATGCCAAACAACGCCAATTGATATTGTTACCCTCACATGACAGCAATTCCGCCATTAGGTTAAAAGAACGACAATTTTTGTAATCAACGGAGGCTTATAAAAAGGAACAGCTACTTTCTTTCTATAAGCCTCTTCCATCGATGGTTAGTCTATAATTCTTTCGCTCTGTAGAATTAATTGGTATATTGGATAGCAAGGACTCATCCTGCTAAAAACCCAAGAGATCAGGCAAATACTTGAGATAGACAAGCAAAATGAACAAACTTAAACTTCCAACTGCCCATACAATTTTAATCCTTATCGCAGCAATGGTAGCTGCCTTAACTTGGCTGGTTCCTGCTGGTAAATACGACACCTTAGTCTACCAAAGCCAAGACGATTTATTCGTGAAAAGTAGCTTAACTCAAAGCATTGAACTTCCTGCCACTCAACAGACCCTAGAAGAGCTCAACATAAAAATACCCATTGAAAAGTTTCTATCAGGCGATATTTATAAGCCCATCGCTATTCCCAATACCTATCAAGAGTTAGATGCTCGACCTCAGGGAATCGGAGCCTTGATAAAATCACCGATAAAAGGGATCATAGCATCTTCCGATATTATTTTCTTAATCTTAATCATTGGAGGCTTAATCGGCATAATGAACCTTACAGGTGCCTTTGATGCAGGAATTGCCTACATGTCAGAAAGCCTTAAGGGGCGAGAATACATGCTTATTATTTTGGTAACCAGCCTTATTGCAGCCGGTGGTACCACTTTTGGCTTGGCGGAGGAGACCATGGCCTTTTACCCCATATTAATACCGGTATTTCTGGCAGCAAAGTATGACGCCATGGTTGGGCTAGCATGTGTTTTTCTTGGTTCAAGTATAGGAACAATGTGTTCCACCACCAATCCTTTTTCCACCATTATAGCCTCAGATGCAGCAGGAATTAATTGGACAACAGGACTAGACCATCGCCTGATCATGCTAGTCCTTTGCCTGCTCATCACCATTCTTTATATCCTCCACTATGCCAGGCGGGTAAAATCCGACCCCTCAAAATCCATTATTTCGGAGCAAAAAGAGACAATAAAAGTCCATTTTGGTTTAAACTCAGTGAAGTCTACCCCCAAGCTCAACCCAAGAATAAAACTCATAATTGTGGTTTTTTCTTTGAGTTTCCTATTGATGATTATTGGCGTGTCTTTTCTGGATTGGTGGTTTGTAGAGATGACCAGTACCTTTCTCGTTGGAGCCATTGTCATAGGGTTTATTGCCAAGGTAAAAGAAACTGTTTTTGTTGAAGCATTTACCAATGGTGCTTCCACTTTGCTTGGGGTTGCCTTCCTTGTAGGCATTGCGCGGGGCATCACCATATTAATGGAAGATGGACTTATTAGCGATACAATTCTATTTCATGCCAGCAATGTCACAGCAGGCATGAACAAAGGATTATTTACAAATTTCATGTTGTTTGTATATGGCGGGCTATCCTTTTTCATGCCTTCATCTTCGGGAATGGCTGTGCTAACGATGCCAATAATGGCTCCCTTAGCAGATACAGTGAACATAGGGCGGGAAACAATAGTTGACACCTATCTGCTGGGAATGGGACTTTTTGCTCTTATCAATCCCACAAGCTTGATATTACCGGCTTTGGCGATGGTACAAATAGGATTTGACAAATGGGTGAAATTTATCAGTCCTCTTTTATTCATTTTATTGCTAACCAGTATGGTATTTTTGACCTTGTCCGTTTACGCGATTTGACATTAAGAGACAATAATAAATGGGCCTTATCCTTGAAATATTTGGCAGTAAGAAAGTCTCTAACCTAATCAGGTTAGTTTTTGGCGGTGTTATTGCAGCTAAAGCAAAACACCACCAAAATACCATCTAAATATCTCCTTACCTAGCCAGGCACATCAAGGAGAATACCTATTCCAATCAGGTCCAGTTAAGCACTTTCTCAGCATTGGTTCGATACAATTTTTCCAATACATCTTCAGGGAGTTCTAGACCATAATACCTCCACCAAACTCTTCCCGGCATGTGCTCATCAGCACTTTCCAACAAGCGCCACCAAGCTTGGTACATCTGTTTATCTAATCCCATATCTGTTCCAAACAACACCCTGTCACTGTATTTGGTAATAAACTTAGCTGAAGCTCTCGGCTGCCTTCCAATTTCATAATCTCTTGCTGAAATATCCAAATATAGATTATCGAAATCATCTAACATTGCGCCTAATCGTTTGAGGTCATTGCCCAAATTGGCCATATGACAAGCAATAAAAGTTGTTTCGGGATGTTTAACCAATAACTTGGGAAGGTAGGTCACCAGTTCGTCATAAGTCAAACCATCAGTATCATATTTATTGAACTGTTGGAATATTGGTGTTCTTTCCTGGTAAACATCCGGTGGCGTCCATGCAGAAGGATGATCTGACTGGTGTACGTTAACAGGTATATTCAATTCTCCACATTTTGCCCAGAAAGGATCCAATCTATCGTCATCGATATGCATTCTTTCTTCGGGGCTTAGGGATTGATCCCGAGTAACCCCAAAACCTTTGTCGGTCACCTCTCCCACTCCTCTGGCACCTAATTTATAACAACGTTCCAACTCTTTTACTGCTCTCTCCGGATAATCAGGCTTGTCAATTCCTTCCATCTCTATGCCACAAAAAAGTTGAAACCTATCCGCATAATCACTTAGGTAAAAATCAACCATCTTATCAAATTCCTTACCTGTAGCCACAGTAAGCACCACCGATTTTTCAACACCCACTTCATCCATTGTTTTCACCCAGTCTTTCAAAACCTGTTTAGGATTTCCACCGGCTTCTATTTCGCTGTAATGGTGAACGTGTGCATCAATAACAGAAAACTTCGCTTTGGGAATAAAGGTTTCTTCAGCGATGATAGTAGATTTGGGTGCATAATCCTTGACCAACACATCATCCATAGGACCGGGACCTACAGGCACTCCCGGACCACTCCAAGCTCCATATTTTACTTTTAACCATTCGGGGTCAGAAGCCCATTCCTTAGCTGAGGGTGTCTCGATAACTTCTTGCTTTTTAGGCCCACAACCTTGAACATATGTCATTCCGGAAGCTCCAAGACCTAGTAAACTCGCCTTTTTCAAAAAACCTCTTCTGTTATTTTTCATATTCATTTATTATTTAGTATACATCTTGTTACCAGCACTTTGCCCTGAAATTAAATAAAACAAGGGGTAATAAGGAAACAATAAAATTTAAAATTCAATTAATAACTTTAGCTAAGGCAAGTTGGACAACATCCATTCTAAATGAATTCTGCCACAGCGAAATAAGCTGTCAGTAAGCTAAAGAGAATTACCGCCACCAATCCAATATTTTCTTTAATTCCAGCAACATTGTTTTTCATCAACTTTTTATTGTTGATAAGGAGAAATACTGGAATGGCTACTGCAGGTAGAATAAAGGCTTGAAAGGCTTGGGAAAAGACCATAATAAGTGGTGGCCTTGCCTCCATAAACTGCATACCAAAGCCAAACAAAATGCCTACAAAAGCCAATAATCTATACATTGGAGACTTAATATCCCTAGGCTTTCCGGTAAAATCACTGATTAGCCAAGGAGCTATTAATATTATGGGAAAGACGGTTGAGATCCCTGCCCCTACGATCCCAAGGATTAATATAAATGCAGCCAATTCACCACCTATGGGTTCAAATAATTTGATCATTTCCACCGTATTGTCCAGCTTCAGCCCCATGACATGCAGGGTACCTGCTGCCACAGCCATGATGATCACACTAAGGATAAACATCATGGTAGCAGAGACCATTGAGTCCTTTTTTTCATGCTTTAGGTCCTTTATGGTCCAGCCTTTTTCTGCCACCACTGTACTTCTGATAATAAAAACTGCAGCAGAACAAGTGGTACCTGCAATGGCGGCTATGAGCCGTAATACCCCCGGTTCATCTGGAATAGAAGGAGCCATACCCGAAACGAGGGTGGTGAAATCAGGTTTTAATAAAATGAAAACAACGATAAAGGAAAGCACCATTAATGCCACGAAAAAAACCAATACTTTTTCAAAAACCAGGTAGTTTCCAAACCAAAAAAGAGAATACAAAGCCACCACCAACACTAGGGTAATCCAGAATGTACTGAAACCCTCTCCTCCCAATATAAGTCTGGAACCTTCTTGGATAAGATCTGCAATAATCCCAAAAATCCCCATCAGTGCCATTATTTCACCAATGACCAAAGCAATTATTATGTAAACTGCCAATACACTTCCGTATTTCAACTTATGTTTGATATTAAACAAGGCCGTATTTCCGGTCACCAGCGTAGTTTTACCGTAGGCTACCATCAGCACATAGGTAAATATACAGGACAACATCAATGCCCAGGTTAGCATCATTCCATATTCAGCTCCTACCTTGGCCATGGTAGTTATGCTTCCTGTTCCAATATTATATCCGATCAGAAATAAGCCTGGGCCTATCAAGCTGATGGCAAAAATAATCTTCTTAAAGATAGCGTTGTCTTTCATAAATTAATTAAAGTGGGGTGGATTGTCAATTTAATATTTTAAAACCTTAAGATAATAAAAGCATTTTTACTTTAGACATTTGTCAAACCAATCAAATGCTTCTCCTTGCATTTTTTTATTGAATTGATGGCCTCCGGGGTAAAAAGTACAGCGGTACTTGTCAATTGCCCCGGCTTTTTTATAAACTTCAGACAATATTTTATCTGCTTCTTGCATTTCCTCCAAAGTATACAATCCATCTTCAACGGAGTTGAGCACCATGGTAGGCAGGGGAACACGTAGCCCAAGAATTTCAGGAAAGTCTAATTCCCTAGGTAATCCGGGAGCAAAAGTCATCCAAGTATGGGTAAAGGACTTGTGCAGGACCAAATCCTTCCAGGTCGTCATAAACCCCACACAAACCGCGCATTTTATCCTCGGATCAAGGCCTCCCATAAAGACCGTACGCATGCCTCCTCCTGAAAGCCCACCGCAGCCAATTTTATCCGGATCCACATCTTCACGATTGCACAATATGTCTAACGCTTTCTGGTCTTCGGCAAGAAACACTCCCGGCCAGCTTGTCCCGGCACTAAACAGGGATTTGGCCATGGTGTCTTCATTGTAGGCAGCCCATTTATTATAGGCCTTGGCATTTTCCGGCAATTCCGGATTATCATCATTCAAGCCTTGCCTTAAGTTTTCCGGTACATCCTTTAGCAATACTCTTCTACTCGCAAAGGTAAAAGCATCGGATACCATGACCACATATCCTCTTTTGGCCACTTCATTGGCCCAAGCCAGGTCTTCATAATACATTTTTTGGTGATCTACCATCATGCTGTGTCGTTCCTCGCTTGTTCGGGTTATTTTCCTTTTCCCAAAATACTTCCAGCCCCCATGGTCATGGAAGGCCATGATGCCGGGCAATTTGCCTTTGGCATTGTCCGGTTTCAAAACTATTCCTTGAGACTCCCCTCCTGTGGGAAGCTTCCAACTGACCTCTTCTATTGAAAGACCATCATAAACAAATTGATTTTCAACCTTAACCTTGGGCACTCCACCCAAATCAGGAGCAGCTAACTTCTCTTCGGTGATTTTAATAGCCTTTGCCCTCCATTTATCAATGGCTGTCCATTTGTCATTTCGATAAGAATGACGGGGAAGCCTTCCCTCAAGTAAGCCTTCGGCCCATTTGCCATATTCACCTATGATGCTTTTTCCTTTGTCTTCTAAACCGGAAGCAAATGAACTTTCCAAGTGAGCAACACTTGCCTCAGGCTTATGAGAGTTTAACGCATTCACTCTATTAAATAAGCCAAGACTGAGAATTCCGGATAATTTTATAAATAACCTTCTGGTGTTTTTCATCTCATGGACCTTTTAATTTGAAACAAATGGTGGCAATCTAGGGGTTGAAAATATAAAGATTTCAATTACAATTTACGGTAAAAACCGATAGGGCTTCAACCCTTCATCACAAATCTTAAACAAGAATAGTGAAGCATAAATGACTATCACAACAATTCTAAAATCTTCATATTAGGTCAATGGAAGACTATTTATCCAATCTATGCTTTAAAAAAAAGCATAGAGAAGAAAATAATAACGGGAACGTTCTCGAATTTTCAAGGCCAAAGGACTTTTACTTTTAAGTCAGCGCCATCCGATACGGACACTTTAGTAAAACAGCTAAAGAATTTATAGAAAAGAAACCTTGAAAGCGCTCCTTCCGTTATCAGTGTATAATGAAACAATTACCCTAGGTTAAGGTAAACTAAAATTAAAGGAAATTAGACTATATAAATATTTTTTTATATCTTGAGAGTAATTATTTCATGAATATTTCCTACATCCATATCGCCATCATCAGGAATACTTCCCTTCAAGTATTGAAGGCGAATTGGATTGTACTCGCTCACAATAAAGCCTTTATCAAATTTCCCTCTACCATATAGACAGAGGTAGAGGGCTTATAACAGCCGTTTAGGCGACAACAAATCAACTTAAAATTTATTATCAATACGCAATAATCCACCATAGGTGTTTTCACCTATGGTATTAGGCTATTTAAAAAAAACAATAAAGCTATGAAACCAATAGTAAAAGAATCTGATTACAAAACAATTAAGAACATTATCAACAACCTTACCCCAGCTCAAAAAACAAGGGAGGTCGGGCAATTAATGGATGAATTAGATCTGGCAAAAAAAGTCCCCGACAATAAAATACCGAAAGGTACAATACAGTTAAATTCTCATTTTGAAGTGGAATTAGGACAACCTACACAAACGATAAAAATGAAGATGGTAATCCCTAAAGATGCAGATTTAGCACAAAATAAAATATCCGTATTTTCACCACTATCCGTTGCATTAATCGGGTTCAAAGAAGGAGCTACGGTGGATTGGGAATTGCCCGGAGGCTTAAGAAAGATTAAAATCGTAAAAGTTACCAATCAAGTTCAAAAAGAAATGGTGACTAAATAAGCACTATGCTTAATAAAAGGGAGACAATTGAAAGCAAAGGAAACAATAGACATGTGCTTTAGAAATAGCGCCTAAACGATGGGGGGAAATAGGCTGAATAAGGCCCTTTTTTACCCTAAGTTTACTTAATCATAGATTATGGCGGAAACATGCCTGCAAATCAATTATAAAAGCATTACTTTTGTTTCATCAGATCAAACATTTCAACGACAGATAAAGCCGTTTCGTCCTGATAAGGGGGGAATGAACCCGCTGAATGGGTAGACGGCGATAGCTATTCTTGTGAAAATAAGGCAGTAAACTTTACTTTCTATTGGAATTGAAGGAATTAACTTCTATCTTTGTGTCCCTTTTTGAGGGTGAAATGTATTTAACAAGCTAATTATTAAACATTTACACAGTGAATACTTTAAGCTATAAGACCATATCAGCGAATGATGCTACGGTGGAGAAGGAGTGGGTAGTAGTGGATGCCCAATCCCAGGTACTCGGCAGATTTTCAAGCGAAGTGGCAAAAATGTTGAGAGGGAAGCACAAGCCAAACTTTACCCCTCATGTTGATTGCGGAGACAACGTTATTGTAATTAACGCAGAGAAAGTAAGACTTACCGGAAGGAAGTGGACAGAGAAGGTATATGTACGTCACACGGGATTTCCCGGAGGGCAGCGTATAGCAACTCCAAAGATCCTTTTGGAAAAATCTCCTCGTACTCTGGTAGAGAAAGCAGTAAAAGGAATGCTTCCAAAAAACAGACTTGGTAGAAAACTATACACTAACCTGTATGTATATGCCGGTTCGGAGCATCCGCACAGCGCACAAAAACCTAAAGAAGTAAAACTTTAATGCTACCCGTCAATGGAAGTAATTAACAAAATTGGAAGAAGAAAGGAATCCGTAGCCAGGATTTACGTAAAATCCGGGAACGGTAATATCACGGTAAACAAAAGGGCCTTGGACAAGTATTTCCCTTTTGAGCTGCACCAGATTGTGGTGAAGCAACCTTTGGTATTGGTCAATGAGGACGGTGCCTACGACATTAACATCAATGTTGATGGTGGTGGAATCAGTGGTCAGGCAGAAGCCATTAGAATGGCGATATCTAGAGCCCTTTGTGAAATCAACGAAGACCACAGAAGTCCGTTGAAAAAAGAAGGATTCTTAACGCGTGATTCCAGAATGGTTGAACGTAAGAAACCAGGAAGAAGAAAAGCAAGAAGAAGATTCCAGTTCTCTAAGAGATAATTGGATATATTCTTTTCTTAATATTATAAACAACAATTTATTAAATGGCCAATATAGAATATAAAGACTTACTGGATGCTGGTGTTCACTTCGGACACTTAACAAGAAAGTGGGATCCTAAAATGGCACCCTATATCTTCATGGAGAAGAATGGGATCCATATTATTGATCTAAACAAAACGCTCGTTTGCCTTGATGAAGCATCCAACGCAATCAAGCAGATCGTACGCTCAGGCAAAAAAATAATGTTTGTAGCTACGAAGAAACAAGCCAAAGATTTGGTAGCAGAAGAAGCCAGAAGGCTTAAGATGCCATACATTACTGAAAGATGGCTTGGTGGTATGATGACAAACTTTGCTACCATCCGTAAATCTTTGAAGAAGATGTCGACAATAGACAAAATGTCTAAAGACGACGCTTACAAAAACCTAGCGAAGAAAGAAAGGCTGATGATCAGCCGTCAAAGAGAAAAGCTGGAGAATGTATTGGGAGGTATTTCTGACCTTACACGTCTTCCTGCAGCCCTCTTTATTGTAGATATTAAACGGGAGCATATTGCCTTGGCGGAAGCTAAGAAGCTTGGTATTCCTGTGTTTGCATTGGTAGATACAAACTCTAACCCTAATGAGGTAGATTTCCCTATCCCTGCAAATGATGATGCTTTTAAATCCATTTCACTATTGGTGAAAGCATTCGGTGCTGCTATTGAAGAAGGATTGTCTGAACGTAAGAAAGACAAAGACGATGCTAAACTTTCTGAAGAGGAAGAAGCAAAAAAAGCAGCCGACGCTGAAACCAAAGAATAATCCACTTTGACATTTTAATTACAAAAATTGGACACTTGCGACAGCTTGCTGTTCAATTTTTGTTTTATTGTCAACACCTAATTTAATTCAACAAAAAAATATAAACCAATGGCTATTACTGCACAAGAGGTAAATAAACTGAGACAAAAAACCGGGGCCGGTATGATGGACTGTAAGAAAGCCCTTACCGAAGCTGAAGGAGATTTTGAAAAAGCTATTGATATCCTTAGAAAAAAAGGACAAAAAGTTTCAGCTTCCAGAGCAGACCGTGAAACCAAAGAAGGCGTTGTGGTTACTAGTGTAAGTGAAGACGGTAAAACCGGAATCATCCTTTCACTAACTTGTGAAACTGACTTTGTTGCCAAAAATGATGAGTTTTCTGCCTTTGCTAACGCCATCTTGGCTGAAGCAGTAAAAGCAGGTGCTGAAAGCATTGATGCTGTTTTGGCATTGCCTTATGAAGGCATCACCATCGGTGAGAAAATCACTGAAATGACCGGTAAAATCGGTGAAAAAATTGGGGTTTCTCACCTAGAGAAAATAACTGCTGAAGTGGTTGAACCTTATATACACTCCAACGGAAAGTTAGGTGTATTGGTAGGGCTAACCAATACCGAAGGAGCTGATGTTTCTGATGCAGGTAAAGATGTAGCCATGCAAATTGCTGCCATGAATCCGGTAGCACTTGACAAAGATGGTGTAGATTCTTCTGTTGTTGAAAGAGAAATCGAAGTTGGTAAAGACCAAGCAAGACAAGACGGAAAACCAGAAGCAATGCTTGAGAAAATTGCCATGGGTAAATTAAACAAGTTCTATAAAGAGAACACTTTGCTTAGCCAGTCTTTCGTGAAAGACACAAGCAAAACCATCGCTCAATACCTTGACAGCGTAAGCAAAGGTTTGACCGTATCAAGTTTCAAAAGAGTTTCTATAGGTTAATTCTTAAAGAAATCAACATATATTTAAACCTGACCAAAATATTGGTCAGGTTTTTTTTATTTCTCTACTGAATCAAAGCAGTTGTAAACTCTTTCCCTTAATCAATTTCCCAGCTATTCAGACACCACAACATGCTACAGCAAAGAAAAGACAAGCAAAATCTAAATTTGAGCCAAAGCAAGGATAGAACCTTCCAATAAAAATGGTTTAAATTGAATCCCTGATCCAACTTTATCGTACTTAATGTTATGGCTCCAAATTTTGTACGATCACTACTATTACTTTTTTTTATTCCCATAAGTGGGATTTGTCAAAACATAATATTTGGTATAGAAACCAAATACAACTTCCCTATCAATGATTTCAAAGAAAAACTCCAAGCCAACAGCTTCCCCGAAATTGCTGGGTCTGTATATTACGAATTCCCTAGCCTACCGGTTGCTGCAGGACTGAGTGTTGGCTATGGGATCTATGGCTCCTTATTGGAAAAAAGAGACGACCTGTATGACGGAGATCCTGAGGTATTGAGATTACGCAGAAACAGCAACATCTTAAATATCAAAGCGCATTACAAACATTACCTACCCTGGGTAAAAATGGATAGGCTATTTATTGATGCCCAGATAGGGGCCAGCAATTTGTATACCCGCTATATGATAAGGGAAACAATGCTATCCGGAACCTTAGAAGAAGGCTTGGACCATTCGGCTTTTACCATGGCTTATGGTTTAGCTTTAGGGTATAAATTACCCATTGAATTTAAGGGAAATGATACACAACTGGAGTTGAAAGTCAGCTATAATAACAGTGCTCCTTTCCGTTTCCTTCCCAAAGGAGCAGTAGAAACGACAAAAAGTCCTGGAGAAAATGCTGTATTTCACTACAATACCCAAAGATCCAATATAGAAATGGTTCAAATTGCAATTGCAGTGGTGGGCATATAGGATGTTTTTTAATCGGATTATGTTTTTGTGCTACCATTAGTTAAGCTTAGGACTATCAATAGGCTTTTATCAGCTAATTCAAGTGCAAAGCCATAAAGTGGATAATGACTAGTAATTCCCGAAAGGGATTGGTGGGATTGTGTCAGAAAATTAAGCCCCAATCCTCTTAGGGCTTATTTTCTACCGGATTTTTTAGCCTTCATGCTTAAAAAACAGTCCAAACAAGGATGTCAGCATAGAAATAAGAAAGAACAGTAGACTAAATGCTACTGCCACATTCTGATCTATCCCTACATAATCATGTGCAAAGACAAAAACCAGCTCCCTAGCCCCTACTCCACCAATGGTCAGTGGCAAGACGGAAACGGTACTTGAAACAAGAAACACAAAAAGGTAAGGTATATATTGGTCTCCCACCCCCATGCTTATCAGAATAAAGTAGGCACTGCACAATTGTAGCAATTGGTTAAGAAAGGAAAACCCGGTGGTGGACGGAACAGAACCCATAAATTGCTTGAAAAAAAGCAGCATTACCAGATAAAAGCCAATGGGTATAAAAACAATTCCTAAAATCCCCAACCAAAACATAGAGACGGGAAAATCCCAAGGTAAATTCAAGAGCATCATCAGGCAAAACATCAGCCAAAGCAAGACTGCTAAGCCATTTCCTCTGTCAAGTAAGGCCGCATTGATCAATTGTTTGACCGGAGTTTTATGTACCTTATTGAGTAAATAAACCTTATAACCATCTCCTCCAATGCCTCCGGGAAGGAAAAGATTATAAAACATGCCTATCAGATACAATTTGATATTCTTGATTTCAGGTAAGCGAAGCCCTATATCTCTAAAGTAAATATTCAGCCGTATTGCACTGAACAACTTTGAAGCTACAAAAAATATCCAAGCCAGAAATATCCATCCTATGTGAGAAGTTTGAATCACCTTCCACGTGGTCTTAGTATCTATTTTACTAAAAACCAGATACAGCGCCAGGCTGGTAAGAAGGATTTTAAGAAAAAATTTAAGCCTCTTTTTTATCACCTTGAAAAATTGCTTTCACTGTATATGTCTTTTTATCTTGGGATTCATAATAGGTCCTTACAATTATTTCAGCCACTATTCCTGTAGTGATCAATTGTATACCACCAAGTAACAAAATAAATCCTACCAAAAGAATGGGGCGACCCCAGATATCTTCACCCATTAGCTTGAGTACAAGTAAATAAATATTTACCAATACTCCGCCTGTGAAAGCAAAAAGACCTAGGGTTCCAAATATATGTATGGGTCGCTGAAAATATTTCTGAAAGAAGAGCATTAAAATAAGGTCAGCGATAACCTTAAAAGTCCTACTTAGTCCATACTTGGACTCACCATGAACTCTTGGGTGATGTTTTACATCTACCTCCGTCATGCGTGCCCCTTCTTGTTTTGCCAATACGGGTATAAACCTGTGAAGTTCTCCATAAAGCCCCATATTCTGTGCGATATGTGCTTTATAAATCCTCAGGCTACAGCCATAATCAGAAAGAAAGACCTTGGTCGTATGTCGGATTAACCAATTGGCTATTTTGCTGGGCAACTTCCGGAGAACAAAGCCATCCTTTCTCTTAGCCCTTCTTCCGGCCACTACGTCCCAATCCTCATCCCTAACCATCTTCAATAGCATAGGAATATCGCTTGGATCATTTTGAAGGTCGCCATCCATGGTTACGATATACTTCCCATTGGAATGATCTATCCCTCCTGCCAGAGCAGTGGTTTGACCATAGTTTTTGTTAAAAACCAATACTCTTGTTCTTTCATTGGCCAGCGCCTTCATTTTCTCAACCGAACGATCTGTAGACCCATCATCTACCAGTATTAATTCATAGTCAATAGCTGATAATGAATCATATACGGCATCTAATAGGGGAGCAATATTACCTTCTTCATTAAAAATGGTAATGACAACGGAAATCTCAGGCTGAGTCATGATTTAAAATTTGGACGAAATTAAGGCTTTTTAAAAGCTATGGCAAATGGAAGCCTTAAAACCTATTATTAAAAAATCATTATTTTTAATATAAACAGCTTAGTATTCTTTTTGAGGGGAAGACAAATTTGCCTATATTTAATCCAAAACGAGTGCTATGATAACTTAAAATAGCAATACACAATAGAATAGATTTCTATTAAGAAAGATCCCATTATTTCATTAAATGGAGTTACTTTCGTTTTTTTATTCATAAAAGAAAAATACAGTTATGTCAGATTGTCTTTTCTTTTCAATTAGATTTTAACCCATACAAAATACCGAAACCAATGAACTTTCAATCCAGAAGAAATGCCCTTAAATCACTTGCCTTAGGCAGTAGTTTGGCTTTGATGAATCCTTACCATTTGCTGGCTTCCGAAAAGAAAAGAAAACTCGGCGTAGCACTTGTAGGCTTAGGCTATTATAGCACCGACTTATTGGCACCTGCTTTACAGCAGACGGAACAATGTTACCTGGCAGGGATTGTCACAGGAACTCCTTCAAAGGCTGTTGCTTGGAAAGAAAAATACCAGATTCCTGAAAAAAATATATACAACTACGAAAATTTTGATTCCATTGCTGACAACCCCGATATAGACGTTGTTTATGTGGTACTTCCACCATCTATGCATGAGGAATATGTGGTTAGGGCAAGCAATGCAGGTAAACATGTATGGTGCGAAAAGCCCATGGCTGTTACAAGCAAAGAATGCCAAAACATGATCAATTCCTGTAAGAAGAATAATGTACAGCTTACGATCGGTTACCGTTTACATCACGAACCAAATACCCAAGAGTATCGGTCAATTATAAAGGAAGAAAAGCTAGGCAAGGTAAAATATGTGAACTGTGAAGCCGGCTATAGAGAAAACAGAACCGACCATTGGAAACAGAAAAAAGAAATGGGAGGCGGGGTAATTTATGACATGGGTGTGTATGCCATCCAAGGCGCACGATTGGGAACCAATATGGAACCCATAGCTGTACATTCCGCCAAAGCAATCTCCACCAGACCGGAAATCTATAAAGATGGGCTTGCGGATGAGGTAACAGCAAAACTGGAGTTTCCCGGTGGAGTATTTGCCGACATTAGAACCACATTTGCAGAAGGAACCAACTTTATGACAGTAGAATGTGAAAAAGGAGATATCAACTTAAAGCCTTATTCCAGTTATGGAGGAGCTAAAGGAGAAAGTCCATTGGGTAAAATCAATCATAGCTATGAGGTTCCATGGCAGCAAACCAAACAAATGGATGATGATGCCTTGGCCATTATAGAAAACAAAGCTCCTATGGTACCCGGAGAAGAAGGGCTTCGGGATATTAAAATAGTAGAAGCCATTTTGAAATCAGCCGAAAAGGGTAAGAGGATCAAATTATAGTTCACCTACCAAACCCTTTAGGTACTCGAAAAACGCATCTAGCCTAGAAATTATGATTCATTTGATTTGATAGATGTAAAACTGCGCCTCAACAGGCGTATCCATTAAACCAGCAGTATTGTGGCCAAAAGAGGTCACAATACTGCTATCTTCAGGCGCACACGACATCCACGTATATAGTCCAAAACCGCCCCCTCATCAAAAAAAATTATATGCCGATCAAAAATTTTCAAAGTACTTTTGATTAGAATAGCCCATACAAGCGTTTAATTTTTTTAATTTTACTTCTTATCAATTTTTAGCTATGAATAAGACTCCAGAATGGATTAATTCCTATAGCTTTCCCATGATCGCCTTTCTGGTCTTGGTTGGCCCATTCGCTTTAGACTTTCATTTACACTATCCGGATGAGATGTATTATACTGATGCGGCTATCCGGATGATGCAAAATGGAGACTTTCTTACGACATATCTAGGAAATGGTGAATTAAGGTTTAAAAAACCGATTTTAACCTATTGGTTTGTTCTTGCAGGCTTTAAAACCCTAGGTGTTGCGGCCTACTCTTCAAGAATACTGTTCTTATTATTCGGTGCCGGAATCATCCCTTTGGTATATCAGATTGCAAAAATAATTGGCAAAAACCCTAAGCTTCCTATCTGGTCTGCTTGGATAATTGCCACGCATCCTATTATTATTTTTAGTAGCACTCGGTCTATTCCTGACATTTTGCTGGCCTTTTTTATGACACTGGCAGCCCTAGGGGTTACCGGATTATTAAAATATGGTAATGACAGTCCTAAAAGATACCTTTGGTATTTTTATTTAGGATTGGCTTTTGCCTTTGAAACCAAAGGGTTACCGGCAGCAGCCTTGGGCTTTGTGGCCATGGCTTATATGCTATTTAATCCCTGGAACCGCATTAAAATCACCAAACTTTTGTATCTCCCCGCCATTGGGATTGGTTTATTTATTGCCCTATTTTGGTTTATTGCCATGTATTTGAAATTTGGCCCTGTTTATCTCGATTCTTTTATTGAAGATCAGGTCGGCATGCGTGTGGGAAGTAGGATATGGATGATTGTGAGACATTTTGTATTTGCAGTCCTCTTAATGGTGTTACTTTTTATTCCTTGGATCGGCTTGCGGCTGAAAGGAGTTGTGGCTGGATTTAAAGCCACTTTTGATCAAAACAAAGCAATCTATGGCTTTGCAGTTGTTTGGGTTTTATCCATTATCGCCATGACTGCTATGGTATCCACTTTCTATGAGCGCTACCTCCTTCCGGTGACCCCCATGGCTGCCGTCTTATTGGCCGGTATATTGGTCACACAAAACCCTGCTCCAAACAAGGGTATGAAAGTGTGGAGCAGGTTATTTTTGACCATTAATTGGCTGGTATTGGCCGTGGCCCTTTTTGCCCATTTAGGTTTAGGTGGGCCTTATTGGATCTTTATTCTATGGTTTATCGCACTGGCTCTAAGCTTGTTTTTATGGAAGTCATCCGGAAAGCTTGATCAGCCCTTACAGACACTGGGACTTTCCATTTTAATGCTATTTCTATCCGTCTCTATCATTACTCACCCCTTGTCCATACCCAACCAAGGGAGACAGGTTCAGTCCTATTTTAAAAACCATACGATCCCTAAAAACAGTAAAATAGCCTTCTTGGGGAACCTTCACTATGCCAGTAAAATTAGAATAGGACTAGGACCCGATTATAAAATGAAGACATTTGCTTCCATTGAGGAGGTTCCTGAAAATTATGCTTACATCATTTGTGACGAACCCAATCTAAAAAATTTGGAAAACAGATTTCCCCAAAGTGAGATAATCAGTGTAAACTGGGATCCTAAATACATTAACGAGATGATAATGGCCATCATTAATGGCAACACAGCTGAGGAGAAAATAAAATGGGGGAAAAAATATTATTGGATAGATCGATCTCCTGAATAAAATAAGAAAGGGTTGCCATAAGCAACCCTTTCTTTATATTAAATGAATGACCAATTAATTATTGTTTGGCCAGAACAAGCTTTTCCTTGTGCTTTTTAATTTGCCTTCTAAGGGCTTCTATTGAGTCGTCGGCAGCAGCTTCAAAAGAGTCATTTTGACTTTTTGCAAAAAATTGTTTTCCGGGTACATTCAGTTTGATTTCAACGATTTTATTTTCACTCTTATCATTTTTATCCAACCTCATAAACACTTCTCCATCTATGATTTGATCAAAATAAGTGTCGAGTTTATCCGCTTTTCTCTGGATAAAATCGATCAATTTCTGATCAGCAACGAAACGAATTGAATGCATTTGTAATTTCATAATAATAAACGTTTAAAAGTTAAACTTTAATTTAAGCTTTAGGATGTGCTTGTTCATACACAGCCTTAAGTTTCTCAATAGAATTATGAGTATAAACCTGGGTTGCAGCAAGACTTGCATGGCCCAGAAGATCTTTGACAGCGTTTAAGTCTGCTCCTTTATTAAGCAAATGGGTGGCAAAGGTATGCCTCATAAGGTGAGGGCTACCTTTGGTATTTCGGACAAAAAGATTTAAATATTTCTTTACTATTCGATAAATCATCATTGGGTAAGCCTGCTCTCTATTTGATTTAACGATAAAAAAATCATTTTCGTTTTGAATAGAAAAACTATCTTCAAAAACTTTTCTATACTGTAGAATAGCGACCCTTAGGCTACCGGAAATTGGTATTATTCTAAATTTTTTACCTTTCCCTAAGACCTTTATTTGTAACTGACTAAGGTCCACGGAAGACCACCTCAAACCAATTAATTCAGACAATCTGATTCCGGTAAGATACAGGGATTGCATGACCATCCGATCCCGCTGCCCTTCAAAATCTAAAGCAAAATTATTTTCTTCTAATAAAGTCTGTATTTCCTTTTCCTGAATAAATGCGGGCAGGGCTCTCCCCTTTTTTAAGGAGCGGATTTTAAAAGTAGGGTCTTTGCTGATAATCTCAGACCGCAATAAAAATTTATAAAATGACCGTAAGGTGGCCATTTTTCTGTTGACTGTAGCGACTTCTAGTCCTTCTTCAATAAGGTCAACCATCCAAGACCTAATTTCTGCATGACCTGCCTCTTCAGGATGAGCCATACCAAAAGCCGTGTTTATGAATTCCATAAACTGGTCCAAGTCTTTTTGGTAAGCCAAAATCGTATGCCGACTTACTCTTTTCTCGTGTTCAAGATAGCTGATAAATGAAAAAAGCATATTGATGTCTTATAAAACATCAATATGCTCAATATTTTCTGAAAAAGAAAGGTTTTCTTATTTACCTTCTTCTTCTTGCATGCGTTGCTTGTAAGCTGCTTTAATTACTTCTGTTCTTCTAGTGATAGAAGGTTTTTCAAAAGCCTGTCTGCTTCTCAATTCACGGATGACTCCAGTTTTGTCAAACTTCTTCTTGAAACGCTTTAGCGCTTTTTCGATAGATTCGTTCTCTTTTACGTTTACTACGATCATATAATTACACCTCCTTTCAGCCTGCAAAGGTAGAGAAACTTATTGACACCCCAAAACAAACACCAAAACCATTAGAGAATTCTCCGAATTAATTCCAATACACCCAAGCCAAGAGAAGAGCAAACCCCACCTATTAAACCTGCGATTTGCTATATTTTCAAACCGCAGAATTCTCTCCTCATTTCTATTTTCCTCCTAAAGTAAAACCGAAATCATTTTTAGACTCCGAATCATATCAACTGATTTCCTTCCTTCAAGCATGCTAAATCCTTAGGCAAATGAAGCCTACCAACCCTCTCTGTATGCATACATCGAAGCAAAGCATAGCTGTATCAATGCATCCTCTGGTGTTTCCTCCTTTGGCATGAATAATTTATTGATCAATCATCACATAATATATTAAGTTTGATTTCTTTCTATGAATAGGATAAAACTTTATATTTGAGAATGGAAAATATTTTAATAACTGGTGGGGCCGGATATATAGGTTCCCATACGGCGGTGGCTCTTTTGGAAGCCGGCTACCAGCCCATCATCATCGATGATTTTTCAAACTCAGAAAAAAGTGCTTTAGAAGGATTAAAAAAAATCACAGGTCAGCACATTCCTTGCTACGAAGGAGACTGTAACGATGCTGCTTTAATGGACCGCATTTTTTCTGAAAATAAACTTTCAGGAGTGATACACTTTGCTGCCTTCAAGGCTGTAGGTGAGAGCTCAATGCTTCCATTAAAATATTATCACAACAATATCAGCAGTTTGGTGGTCCTTTTGGAAACCATGAATAAACACAATGTGGAAAACCTGGTGTTCTCTTCTTCCTGCACTGTATATGGTCAGCCCGACAAACTCCCCGTCAAGGAGTCCACACCAAGGAAAAAAGCAGAAAGCCCTTATGGAAATACCAAAAAGATCTGTGAAGACATCCTAGTGGACCAAGTAAATAGTAAGGTTGCCTTATCCGCTATTGCCTTGAGGTATTTCAACCCAATTGGTGCACACACTTCATCTGAAATAGGTGAATTACCTTTGGGAGTTCCCTCTAATCTCGTTCCTTTTGTAACCCAAACAGGTGTAGGAATAAGGAAAGAATTAACTGTGTTCGGAGATGATTACGACACCCCTGACGGTACTTGTGTAAGGGATTATATTCATGTGATGGATTTGGCAGAAGCACATGTAAAAGCCATTTCGCATCTCAAAGAAAAAGAAGCCCCTTTTTATGACATTTTCAATGTGGGAACCGGTAATGGAAACACAGTAATGGATGTGATCAAAGCCTTTGAAAAAGTAAGTGGTAAACCCCTCAATTATAAAATAGGACCCAGAAGACCTGGTGACGTGGTAAAAGTCTGGGCTGATACAGCAAAAATCAACGATGAATTAAACTGGAAAGCCCGATTCAATTTGGAGGAAGCGCTAAGAGACAGTTGGAACTGGCAATTGGCACTTTCTAAAAAACAATAGCTATCAATATGCTAAAACTTATAGTCAATTTATTAACATTCGTATTGGTAATCCCATCCATGGGATTCCAATTAAACCCAGATCCTAAACCTATTGACAAAGTCTATCCTCTTTTGGATGCTGCTAACTCAAGATGGTTTTATTTTAGTGCCGCTACCAGACCTTTTGGAATGGTTAACTTAAGCCCTGATCACAAAATTGACGGTGCTTGGGGAAGTGGTTACAGGTATAATTCGGATACTGTAAAAGGTTTCAGTCATATTCATGCTTGGCAAATGTCTGGTGTTTCCGTGATGCCTGTCAGTTTTGATGCAGCTCCTGAGAATCTGTTGACAGACTATTACTCAACTTATGACAGGGACTTGGAAACCATAAAGCCAGGTTATCACAAAGTCTTTCTAAAACGCTATGGTATTTCTGCGGAACTAACAGCTACCCATCGTGTAGGCTTACATAAATACACCTTCCCTGAAGGTAAAAATCAGGCGGTTTTATTCCATTTAGAAGGAATATTAGGGCCCAGTAAAATGATCAATGGAAGTTTAAAACAAATTTCACCTTATATACTGGAAGGACAAGTTACCAATTCGCCTACCTCCAGAAGGCCCAACACTTTGACTGTTTATTTCCAAGTCGAGTTTGATCAACCGATAGTGGATTGGGTGGAGTCTGAAGATTCTCCACATAAAATAGTGAGCTTTGGAAAAAGTAAGGGGAAGCCTTTACAAATGAAGGTAGCACTTTCTTATACAAAGGCTGAAAATGCGGCCCTAAATAAGAAAGAAGAACTTCCCCATTGGGATTTTAACAAGGTGGTCAAGGAAACCCAAGAGGTTTGGAATGAACTTCTGGGACGTATTGAAGTAGAAGGCAATACAGTAACCCAACAAAGGCGTTTTTATACAGATCTATGGAAATCTCTTCAAGGAAGAAGAACCATAAGTGATGTCAATGGTGCTTACCCAGACAATACCGGCGCATCTTTCAGGGTTGGTCAATTGCCAGTTGATGACAAGGGAAAGCCTCTATTCAGACACTTTAATTCCGATTCTTTTTGGGGTGCTCAGTGGACCATTAATGTTTTGTGGGGTTTGGTATATCCGGAAATAGCGGAAGAATTTGCCAACAGTTTGCTTCAATATTACCAAGATGGAGGTTTGATTCCACGCGGACCCTCAGGAGGCAATTACACCTATGTAATGACAGGTGCATCCAGCACTCCACTGTTTGTAGGACTTTACCAAAAAGGAATCAGAGGATTTGATATTGACATGGCATACGAGGGACTCCGTAAAAACCATATGCCCGGGGGAATGATGAGTAGGTCAGGTTATGAGCACAAAACTGCTAAAGGAGGTAATGTGGAAGACTATATAAAAATGGGCTACGTCCCTTACCCTAACCCAAGAGGCCGTTTTGGAGGACATGAACAAGGTGCCGGACAAACTTTGGAGTACAGTTATCAGGACTGGACCCTTGCGCAACTCGCCCTTGCTTTAGGTAAAAAAGAGGATGCTGATAATTTTTTGGCGCGTTCAAGAAATTACAAAAACCTCTACGATGCGGAAAGTGGGTGGATCAGGCCTAAGAATGTGGATGGAAAGTGGGCCAACCCCTTTGATCCTTACAACTATGCCAAAGGTTATGTAGAGGCCAATGGAGCTCAATTCACTTGGTTTGTACCCCATGATATTGAAGGTTTGGCCGGCCTAATGGGCGGAAAAGAAAAAGCTGCTGCTCGACTGAATGAACAATTTGAACAAGCTGAAAAACTGGGCTTTACATCGGGCACCTCCCATTCTGTAGAAACACATCCTGAATACCGTAGGATTCCTATTAATTATGGAAATCAACCTTCCATCCAAACTGCTTTTATATTCAATTATTTGGACCGGCCTGATCTCACACAATATTGGTCAAGAAAAGTATTGGAGGCGGCATTTTCTGGGCTATCTCCCGAAAGCGGTTTCAATGGAGATGAAGACCAAGGACTTATGGGTTCTTTGGCCGTGTTGATGAAACTGGGATTGTTTCAGATGAATGCCGGCACCGAAGAAAACCCTATCTATGAGTTGGGAAGCCCCATCTTTGACAAAGCCGTAATTCACTTGAATGAAGAATACTATCCCGGAAAGTCAATCACCATTCAGGCGGAAAACAATGGACCGAGCAATTATTATCTTTCTCAGAAAACCTACAATGGTCAAACGATCGAAGGTATCGGGATAAGGCATGAAGACCTTGTCAAAGGAGGACTGATAAAATTAAAAATGAGTTCAAAAAGTAAATAATTAAAAAGGAGCCTAATTTCAGGCTCCTTTTTTTTATCTTTTTATGATTTAGGATAGTGAATTTTCACCAAATCCTGAATTTCTCCAAATGGCATTTGCATTCTTGCCATGGTGTAAACATTTTTATTTTTATCAATGGCTATGGCATTTACATAAGTAGGGATGCTTCCATCTTCATAAAAAGCCGGGCCATGATCCTTGTAAGTGTCTGTAGGTAAATGGTAGGTTACCAGATGTAAATTCTCCAGCTCTTTGGCCGCGCCTTTGGCAATCTTCTTAGCTCCATCAATGGGCGGTCTATCACTTAATGGACCTCCTGTAAGGTAATACAATGTTTCTTTGTCCGGTCCCAAGTCAAAGCCCAGATAACCATAGCTGAACTGATCAAACATACCCATTCTTTTAGAAGGAAGGGAAGAAAGCCTGTCCAGTAGTTCAATTTTAGCATTTTTCGGGTCAAATTTAAAAAGGTAATTTGAATTACCATGAATTCCATACGCCACATTATCTTCCTCATGCCAGAATATTCTTCTCCAATTGTAGCCCATATTTCCGGGAACTTTAGGATCATACTCACCAAAATAATCTCTTCTCATATGAACGTCAAGCAGCCTTGAAGGCCCCTCTTCTTTCTCGGGATTATAACTAAAAATATCTCCTTTAGATGTAGTATAATACAGATCGCCGGTCTCGGGATTAACCAATAAAGACCTGCACAAAACCCTATAGTCCTCTCCTACAATCCCTGCTTCACCTTTTTCAGAAATTGGGCCGAAATTCTTAAGTTCCAAAGTATTCAAATCCAAATGTAGAAAATTACCGGTCGGCCATGTAAGTGCATAAACCTGGTTTCGCTTGGTGTCCATGGTCATGGTTAACACCCCTTCTCCATCTGGAACAATCCCAAGATCTTCTATCTCCTTGGTCTTCATATCAAAACTCAAGAAATGTCCTCCCAAATAAGGTGCGACCCCATCCATTGGATTGACGGGAAGTCGCTCCATATCATCAATCATTTCATAAACACCAATATGGGTTCCGAAATACAATTTGCCACCTTTTTCAAAAAAAGGAACGTGACTTTTTCCTTGTGGCAAGGTATTGCTATCCCCTTCTCCGCAAGCCTCCGAAAGATCAGCCAACCTTTCTATCTTCTCAGTCTCCGGATCAAAGCTGTACAGTTGACCGGCTTTGGTTACAGACTCCGAGGACAATACATAATAAATTTTTCCGTCTGATGCACAACTCATGGCCTGATAAGTATCATGGGCCAATTCAAAGCCTGAATAGAAGGCTTGTGCCAAAAGCCCGTCTTTTTTATTTTCTGATTTCAATGGTATATTCAATTTTAATTATGGTATTAAATTATCCTTTATAGTTAATTAATTCTTCTACGTTTTCATGTATCTTTTTTATTGCATTGGCTATATCGTCCATATCTGTCCGGCTTCCCAGTAACATGCGTTGAGACAACCATATGGCCTCTTCATTACATAGCTTATCCGTTATAGGACATTGGTTTTCAGCTACAAATTTCTCAAAATCCAATTCATCCGCCTGATACATTCGCTGGTAATTTTTGGAATTAAAAGCATCTTTTAAGTACAATTTATCATTCAGAGGAGTGTATCCACTACTGCAGGGGATTCCCTCTGCTCGCAAAGCTTTTATAAATACATCTCTGGATAGCCCCTTGAATCCTTCCGTATGAAACCGGAAAGGAAAAAGGTGAAAAACTGCTCGGTTGACTTTTGGGTATAAGACATAAGTACTAATCCCAGGAATGCCTTCCAACTGCTCTTTAAGATAACTTGCATTGGTCTCTCTCAACCTTGTTTCATCATCCAACCGTTCCAATTGACTCAATCCAATGGCCGCCTGATACTCTGTTAGCCTGATTTTAGTTCCGGCCATAACGGCCCCTTGGTTAACAGCCCCAACCAAGGATCCATAAGGATACCCATAGTTATGGTAAGAAAAGCACTTGTCCATAAACTCATCATTATCGCTTACGATGGCACCTCCTTCTCCCATTGGTAAATTTTTGGAATTCTGAAAGCTAAAACAACCAGCAAGGCCAAAGGTCCCTACTTTTTTATGGTCATATTCCGCCAACCAACCTTGACATGCATCTTCCACAACAATCAAGTCGTTTTGCTTGGCAATGGACATGATACTGTCCATATCTGCCGGCAAACCCAATATATGGACCGGCAAAATTGCCCTGGTTTTGCTGTTGATTTTCTTCTTTATTTCTTCTGGATCAAGCTGAAAAGTTTCAGGATCTGAATCTACGAATACAGGCATTGCACCCGTCTG
Source organism: Cyclobacterium sp. 1_MG-2023 (assembly GCF_030546805.1). Lineage (GTDB taxonomy): Bacteria > Bacteroidota > Bacteroidia > Cytophagales > Cyclobacteriaceae > Cyclobacterium. The sequence continues at coordinate 201,778 of NZ_JAUOPC010000008.1, forward strand.
TAATATGGCCGCTACACTCGCAATAAAGGTATATGAGGAAACCAATACTTCATCTCCACCACCTATGCCAGCTTGTGTTAATGAGGCTATAAGTGCATTGGTACCGTTAACGACAGTCACACATCTTTTAGATCCTGTAGTTTTAGCCCATTTATTTTCAAACGATTTCACTACTTCAGACCTGGACCAGACCCCGCTCCTTAGTACTTCTAATACCCTAGGTTCATCCGTCTCAGGATTCCACTTTGGCCAAGTTGGCCAAGAAGCGGTACGCACAGGCTTGCCACCCGTCAGGGCAGGTTTCACATTTGGTACTGCAAAATTGAAACCCATCATGGCTCCAGTACCTACAATGGCATTGGTCTTAACAAAATCTCTTCTAGTGTACTTCATATTTGATGATTTATTAGCGGAAATTATACAAAAAGGAGGAGAAAACCTGATGATAAATGGTAAAGCTTTTAAAAACACATCATTTCTCCACAAATAGCCCTTTTTAGAAACTTATTTATAAAACAGACAGCTAAAATATTTACCAAAACCATTATTAAGAATTCAACACCTTATCGAAGAAACATAAAATCATCGATTATCCAAATTGATTCCTGTCAATCCCCACCTGTGGCCTTATCATATCTGTACAAAACCGGATTTATCCGTAACTTTTTTTCACTCAAAGTAAAATAGGTCTCTCCTTCCGGTTCAAAGGCAATGGCTTCTCCTTGTGGTTCAGGCTCATAGGGCAACAAAACCGCTTTCCGTGAAAGTGTTTCCTCTAAAGTCTCCCCTTCCATTCTGGACCAGTAATAAATTACCCAATAATTTTTAATCAGCACTTGAGAGCCATCGGCAGAAATATCTCCCCCAACAGAGAGGGTAACTGGCAATTGCAATACTTTTTCCAGCTCAACAGCATTTCCATCATATAATAAATCCTTCGTTGCTTTATAAAGCGTGTTTTTAGACTCCCTTTTGGTCAAAACATAAAGATCACCACTAATAGGGTCCACCAGCAAGGTTTCTGAATCTTTGGGGCCATCCGGATACCTTAGCTTAATTATTTCAGGTTTTGCACTCATTTCACTTTCTAGCTGATCGGGTTCCTGAACCCGGTAAATGATCAACTCCTCTTCCCTGCCAAAATTATCACCTATGTCTCCTATGTAAATGTAGTTTTCTCCATCTATGGGTCCCGGACCCATGGCTAAATCTTCCCAATCCCGATTTTCCACCCCTTCAATTTTCAAGGTACCCAAGTAAGTTCCTAAGGTGTCTAAAATATAAACTTCAGGCTCTCCACCACTGTCATTGTGAACATAAATCCAGGAAGGGTTTTTTCTTGAAACGCCCATGCCGCTGGTCTCTTCGATAAATTTCTCCCCTATCAGTGCCACTTTTTCGGGCCCTGAAAACAAGGCATATTCTATCTGAGCATTAATTTTCATGTCATACCTTTTCTGAAGTTTTTCAGAAAGTAAAAAAGGTATGATTGAAAGCAAAAAAAATAATTTCAGTAGCATTTCAATAAAAAAACTCATCGGGGTAATATTTTAACTCATGGTTCAAATCGATCAAACTTTATCTTGGTACCGTTGCTTATCTGACAATTATAATATTGAATAACCCCTTGGCTGACAAAAAGGTTCAAGTGGAATCAGCCCGTAGATAATTTAAATTAGCCATAAAAACAAAAAGGACAGTGAATATCACTGTCCTTTTCTATTCGAAATATATAACCAATTTTAATCAGCTTTCTCTTTATTATTTACTTTGATTTCAAGCTCATCCCCTTCTCCTGAATAATCTGCAAGAATAACATCTCCTTCAGATAATTCTCCTTTAAGAATTTCTTCAGCAAGGGCATCTTCCAAATATTTCTGGATGGCTCTATTCAAAGGTCTTGCACCATACTGCTTGTCATATCCTTTTTCAGAGAGAAAATCTTTTGCTTTCTCTGAAAGCTCAATGGTATAACCCAGATCAGTAATTCTGGCAAACAGTTTCTTTAAATTGATATCAATGATTTTATGGATATGTTCCTTGTTCAACGAATTGAATATCACTACATCATCCAATCTATTCAAGAATTCAGGGCTAAATGCCTTTTTAAGCGCGTTTTGAATGGTGGACTTCATTACCTCGTCCATATTCTCCTCTTTCGCTTTAGAGGCAAAACCAATGCCTGCACCAAAATCCTTTAAGTCTCTAACGCCAATATTGGAAGTCATGATGATGATGGTGTTTCTAAAGTCTACTCTTCTGCCAAGACCATCTGTCAAAACCCCGTCGTCCAATACTTGCAATAAGATATTGAATACATCAGGATGTGCTTTTTCGATCTCATCCAGCAAGACTACAGAATAAGGCTTTCTTCTAACTTTTTCTGTCAGCTGTCCACCCTCCTCATATCCTACATAGCCCGGAGGCGCTCCTACCAATCGGGAAACACTGAATTTCTCCATGTATTCCGACATGTCAATTCTCACAAGCGAGTCCTCCTTGTCAAACAGATAAGTGGCAAGCATTTTTGCCAATTCGGTTTTTCCTACACCTGTAGGACCTAAGAATACAAAGGAGCCAATGGGTTTCTTAGGATCTTTCAATCCAACCCTTGTCCGCTGTATGGCTTTGGTCAATTTCTTGATGGCATCATCTTGCCCTACAACCTTACCTTTCAATTCTTCTCCCATATTCAGAAGCTTCGCTCCTTCATTTTGGGCAATTCTTCGGGTAGGTATGCCTGTCATCATGGCAATCACCTCAGCTACATTGTCCTCTTCAACAGCATAACGCTTGGTCTTGCTTTCTTCTTCCCACTTGGCTTTGGCATTTTCCAACTGCTCCAGTAGCTTTTTCTCCTTATCTCTAAGTTGAGCAGCTTCTTCGTATTTTTGGCTTTTTACAACCCTGTTTTTCTCTATCTTAATTTTCTCAACCTCTTCCTCGAGTTTAAGAATATTTTCAGGGACATGAATATTGTTGATATGTACTCTGGCTCCTGCTTCATCCAATATATCAATGGCCTTATCCGGAAGGAAACGATCAGAGATGTATCGATCAGATAGATTGACACAAGCCTGAATGGCTTCCGGTGTATAGGTCACATTGTGATGATCTTCATATTTATCTTTGATATTCTCAAGGATTTGAATCGTTTCTTCAGGTGAAGTGGCATCAACCATTACCATTTGAAACCTTCTGGCCAAAGCCCCATCTTTTTCAATATATTGTCTGTATTCATCCAAAGTAGTGGCACCAATACATTGTATTTCGCCCCTGGCAAGTGCCGGCTTGAACATATTGGAGGCATCTAAAGAACCACTGGCCCCACCGGCACCAACAATAGTATGCAACTCATCGATAAATAAGATCACATTTGGAGACTTTTCCAACTCGTTCATCACGGCTTTCATACGCTCCTCAAACTGCCCTCTATATTTGGTTCCTGCAACAAGGGATGCAAGATCCAACGTTACTACTCGTTTGTTGAACAAAACCCTGGAAACTTTTTTCTGGATAATTCTTAGGGCTAAGCCTTCGGCAATAGCTGTTTTGCCCACGCCAGGTTCACCAATTAGAATAGGGTTGTTTTTCTTTCTTCTGGAAAGAATTTGAGCAACTCTTTCTATCTCTTTTTCCCTGCCTATGATTGGATCAAGTTTGTCTTCCTCGGCCATTCGGGTAAGGTCCCTTCCAAAATTATCCAAAACGGGAGTCCTGGACTTTTCTGTAGTACCTTTGGAACTTCCGGAAGCGCCACCTGAGGCACCAAATAATTTAGAACCCTCTTCATCGGGATCATCGGCTTCAGTACCAGATCTAGGGGTTTGGTCTGTTTGAAATTCCAACATTTCCTTGACCGTATCATAGGTTGCATCAAATTTTTGAAGGATTTGCGTAGCAATATTGTCCTCATCCCTTAAAATTGACAACAATAAATGTTCTGTCCCTATCAATTGGCTTTTGAAAATCTTAGCTTCCAAATAAGTTATTTTCAGTACTTTTTCTGATTGTCTGGTCAGGGGAATATTGGCAAGATTTTTCACGTTGTGATTGGCCGTACCTTTTACTGCCCGCTCCACCGCATTTCTCAACTCGTCCAATGGCACACCCAACTTCTTTAGAATGGAAACAGCTACACCTTCACCCTCACGAATCATTCCTAACAAGAGGTGTTCTGTACCGATGTAATCATGACCCAAGCGCAAAGCTTCTTCGCGGCTAAGAGAGATCACCTCTTTTACTCTGTTTGAAAATTTTGCTTCCATTATATCTTTCCTTTATTATGGTAATATTTCAATCTCAATTTAATACAAATGAACTTGTTTTTAAACACAATTTTTTCACTTATTGTTCAATTATTTTCGGGAAAGGTTCAAAACTTCATTAGCTGCCGGACCTTCACAAAACAACAAATCCACAATGGAGAGGTTAGAAACAAAGTCTGCGCCAAAAATTTGCACATAGGGCGATGGTTTATAAATTTTATCCTTGTCTATCAATGACTTAGGATGAATTAAGCCCCTCAAATCGTTTTCTTGGCCCCCGTTCTCTTCTTTCTCCTTTACTACCAAACTGACATTCCATCGTAAAAACTTAAGACAAAGTGTCAGTAATTCCAAGTTTAAATCTATTAAAAATTCAGGCTTTCGCAAATATATTTGTTCCAAGTCATCATAAAAATACTCAAAAAATGGTGATTTTCCATAAGCACTTTTGATTCCTCTCAGGTGAACATTCAACCATTTCTGATGGTAATCTATTTTCACATTCTTTATTGCAAGCCTCTTTCTTAAACCATGTACCGGCACAGTGAGGGTTTCCCTTTTATTGGCCAGAAGTACCTCAGCCTTGTTTGCATAGGATTGCCTACTAAGTATCTCATCGGCATATACATGAACTTCACTGGCTCCATTTATTGCGACAAAATATGCCAGAGGAGGCAAATACAATAAATCGGTCGTCAATACCTTACTTTCCTTGGTCATTTTATTCGGTTTCCCGAAAGTTAATCCCAAGAAATGCCACCGGCAAAAGAAACGAAGAAATTATCAAATTATTTCCGAAATTTCCCCCAATCCTTCCCTTATAACTTCAATTTGATCCGAGGAACAATCCACCACTGTGGAAGCTACATTGTTTCCATAGCCACCATCAATGACAACATCCACCAAGTCCTTGTACTTTTCATAAATAAGCTCAGGATCAGTGCTGTACTCAATGACATCATCCTCATCTCGGATAGAAGTGGTTAAAATGGGCTGGCCCAGCTCTTTTACGAGCAGGCGTGGTATACTGTGGTCAGGAACTCTTATCCCAACTGTTTTCTTTTTGCTATTTAGCAATTTAGGTACTTTATTATTCGCAGCCAATATAAATGTAAAGGGCCCCGGAAGTGCCTTTTTCATTAATTTAAAAACGGGAGTACTCAGTGATCTGGTATACTCAGAGATATTACTGAGGTCATAACAAATAAAAGAAAAATGTTCTTTCTTTGGTTTTACTCCCTTAATTAATCCTATCCGCTCAATGGCTTTTTGATTGAATATATCACAACCCATACCATAAATTGTATCGGTCGGGTAAATGATCACACCCCCTTTTTGCAAAACATCAATCACCTGACTAATCTTTCTAGGATCAGGGTTTTCAGGATACAATTTAATAAATACCGCCGCCATATTTTATTTAACTTAGCTTTGGACAGGCCAATACACTGCTTTTAATTATGCTTAAATTAAACTAATTATACCACAAAATAAAAGCCTAGTATCAATTTTAAATATAATTTATTTTTCATAAAAAGCATCTAGCTGATTAAATAGTATATTTGTACCTTCAATTAAACCATTAGCCGAGTCAATTTATGGCCTTCAATTGGCCGGAAAGTCAATAGATACAATGCTTACAGACAAAAAAAGAAAATACCTATTAGTAGGACTAGTTGCATTCTCTGTACTACTCACTTCTTTAAGTTTTTATTTTTACCAAGCCTTCTTCTCACCCAATGTACTGATAGACAGTGAAGACCCTACCGTACTAAACATCCCTAAGGGCAGCACTTTCTCTCAAGTGAGGCAGGAACTGCTCGATAGAGAAATTGTAAACGAGGTAGTTACTTTTAGCTTTGTAGCCAAGGTCATGAATTATTCTGAAGGAGGGGTGAAACCGGGACATTATATTATTCAGCCTAAGCTTTCCAACAAAGAATTGATCACCATACTGCGATCCGGAAGGCAGACCCCTGTGAATATTACCTTCAATAATATCAGGTTAAAGGAAGAGCTTGCAGAGAAAATCACCAGCACCCTGGAGATGGGAAAAGAGGATTTCTTATCCATTATTCAGGATGAGGCTTTGGTAGAAAAATATGGCTTCAACAGTCAGACGATAATGGCCATGTTTATCCCCAATACCTATGAAGTTTATTGGACCATTAGCCCCTTGGAATTATTTGAACGCATGTATAAGGAATACGAGAGGTACTGGACAGAAGAGCGACTTGCCAAAGCAGAAGCCATTCAAATGACCCCTCTGGAAGTAGCCACTTTGGCTTCCATCGTTCAATCAGAAACAAATAAAGCAGATGAACGCCCCATAGTGGCCGGAGTTTATATCAATAGATTGGAGCGAGGTATTCCATTACAGGCAGACCCCACTTTATTGTTTGCCCTAAAGGATTTTACCATCAAAAGGGTGCTCAATGTACACAAGGAGGTAGAAAGCCCTTACAATACTTACAAATATGCTGGCCTTCCCCCGGGACCAATAGTGTTACCTGAGATCAGCTCTTTGAATGCCGTCCTGAATTACCAAACACATAACTACCTGTATTTCTGTGCCAAAGAAGATTTTTCGGGTTATCATTCATTTGCCACCAATCTAAGGGACCATATGATCAATGCCCGACGCTATCAAAACGCATTAAACGCAGCAAAAATTTTCAAGTAGATGTTTATAAAAGAGCACAAGCTAAGAGTAAGATATGCAGAAACGGACCAAATGGGTTACGTATATTACGGCAATTATGCAACCTATTATGAAGTAGGCAGGGTTGAGGCACTTCGCAGCGTTGGTTATTCTTACCGTGAAATGGAAGAAAGTGGGGTGATGATGCCCGTGTTGGAAAATCACAGCAAGTTTTTTTTGCCCGGCAGGTATGATGAAAACCTGACCATCAGAACCAGCATCAAGGAAATGCCCGGTGTACGTATCCGCTTTTATTATGAAATATTTAATGAGAAAGAGGAGCTTATTCATGTTGGGGAAACATTGCTTACCTTTTTGAAAACAGATACCCATAGACCATGCAGGCCTCCTGCGAGGTTTATAGAACTTCTCAAACCTTATTTCAATTCAAAGGAGTGAAAGAAAAACTCAACGGCATATTAGCGCGATTAAGTGATAAGGCATTGCTCCTTAAGCCTATCCATTTTGGCAACCCTGCTCAAAACTTATATGATGTAGGTAAAATTTTCTTGCATCACTTGCAGAAAGATGATGTATTTGAACGGGCCAGTGCCATGGCATTCAGTTTTACTGTTGCCCTCTTTCCTATGCTGTTGTTTTTATTAAACATTATCCCCTATATCCAGTATTTTTTCCATGATGTAACGACATCCAATATCCTGGTATTTGTGAGTGATATTTTACCGGAGAGCATTTATAACGAGGCGGCGCCCACCATTATGGACATTGTTAGTAAACCACGACAGGGCATGCTATCTCTGGGCTTTTTCTTTGCTCTTTACTTGTCCACAAACGGGGTAATTTCACTGATGAATGCATTTAACGCTGTTTATCGTACAAAAGAATACAGGGGCTTTTTTCAAACTCGACTGATAGCTGTAAGCATCGTTTTGGTATTGGTGCTTAGCATTTGTGGGGCTGTTATCATCATGATATTAGGAAGTGAATTGCTCTTTAAAATCTCCGAATTCGAATTCATCTCCAACAATATATATTATTACTCCCTGGCCTTTTTCAGGTTTTTTGTATTGCTGCTACTCTTCGTTATCACCAATGCTTACATCTTCAGGGTAGCTCCTGCTGTAAGTAAGAAGTGGAATTTTTTCTCCACAGGAGCAGTAGTATCAGGCTTGCTTATTACTTTGGGCTTTTTCTTATTCTCCTATTACCTGACTAATTTTGCGAGCTACAATAAATTGTATGGGTCCATAGGTACCATGCTGGCACTAATGCTTTGGCTATGGATAACCTCCATCTTGGTATTGGTCGGATATGAGATCAATGTAAGCCTCCAAAAGGCATTGCACCCCAAGTCCTCCAAAAAAACAAGTCCTTCATTGTCAAAAAATTAGCATTTTTTAGAAAAATTTTACCCCTTCAGCATTTGCATTAATTAGAATTAGGGCTACCTTTGCCTTCCGATTCACATCAAAAGAGAAGTGATCGAAAATAATAAAAATTTAGGCTTGTAAAATCGGAAGATTAATCGAGTCAATATTAAGCATCAGACCCAACTAGAGGAGTGGCAGAGTGGTCGAATGCGGCGGTCTTGAAAACCGTTGTACCGCGAGGTACCGGGGGTTCGAATCCCTCCTCCTCTGCACCAAAACAGCCTAGCAAATTGCTAGGCTGTTTTTTTTTGAGTCGTCGGGAGCCACCCTGCAACCAGGCCCGTCGCTAAAACAGTCCACCGGACAGTTTCTTTACGCTCCACCCTCTCCTCCTCTGCTGCACCAAAAAAAAATCATTTGAAATACAATGAGTTAGGGTTTTTCTTTTTTTGTAGGGGTGCAAATTGGGGTGTCGATTTATGAACGATAAAATACAGATACTTTAAATGGTCTGTATTTTCTGTCGAGGATTTGAATTTATTTGATTCAGTTTCTGAATAAATTGGCGAACTCTTGTTTGGAATACATTGGATGTAATTACCCCGTTACCCCACTTATAAAGGTTTCCACAAATCCTAAAATCTTGTTTGTTACTCTTTCAGCAACGGAGGCTCGCGCCATTAATACTGGTCTTTTGCCAATAAGTTTCAAATTAGCCATTTGGGTTGATCCTAAAATTAAAAAAGGACAATGTGATGGAATGTCCGCTATATGGCGATACAGTGGCACCACAAATGACCAAATCCTTTACCTGAGGATATATTATCGGGTTTATGTCATTTGCCCTACCCCAACAAATCGTTTACTAACTTCATCAGGATAATGTTTTGCATTTTTGATCGGGTACTTACATGCAGTTACCGCATTTGGCTTGGTATCGCTTTACTTATTTTCAACACAAAGTTTTCGAAGACTATTTCCTACTTTAGTTGAATCATTTCATTAAAACACAACTTTTCAATCTAAATTGAAAAGTTGTGTTTTTGCTTGTCATCTGTAGCGATATCACTTTAGGTAGTGGAGAAAAATCAGTTCTAAAGGACCAAGAGGCTTGGTAAGGAATTTATTAAAAATTCGTAGAGGGACTTCAGTAAAAGCCGAATTACCCAAAAATGCCATTAAACTAATTGATAAAACCGCATGGACTTTTGGTGTGAGAATGGACTGGTATTAATATAGGAATCCCTTCAGGAATGGAGTTTGCAACGCCATTTAAATACTGCACTCTATCTAATAGCCATTCTAGGTACTTTGACTGGTAGTAGAATAAGGTTAAAGTTTGAATTTACAATGAACACCTTATTATTTTCTATTAATTTATTTGCATTTTAATTGTATTTATTTTAATTTTAATAGGATTGTTAACAATAAGAAGTACGTTTAAAGATTTAAATCATCATTCTAGTCTCGGTTCCGACTATGTTGGAAATTTGTGTTTTTTATAGATTAAATGTTTAAATTAATGTCTTTTTACAATGAAAAATTTAGCAATTTATTATCCCTTAACCTTCTTGGTATTCATTATTTCCTGCAATGAAATTGAATCAATTCCACCTATGGAGTATTCTATTGATGAAGATTATGCTCATGAAATTCAACAATTGGAAAATTTCTATCTTACTGGGTTAGATCTGGTCGTTGAGAGGTTGGATAAGAAGTTACCAACTTCACAATCCGTTAATTCAGATTTTGAGGAAAAATTGTTTATGGATATCTTGAACGGGTTAAATGAAGAAATCTTTTACTTTAGTGAAGATCAAATCAACAATTATTCCATTAGAATGCAAAATTTATTGATTTCAAAAAACAAACCTGATGCCAGAACAGAACAGCCAAGATTAAATGATGCGGGCATTTTTAATGCAAGACAAATTACAATGTACAATAAGTTTGTTGAACAATTGCTTCAGACAGACGATCCTTATTTTGCAAAAAAAATTGCCAATTCTTTTCAAAATGAGATTTTAGAATCTTCACTTAATTATGAGGAAAAGATTTCTCTACTTTCACTTTCCACTGGAACTAGAGCGGTTTCTGACTTTATTATCAATGATGGGATCGGAAAAGTTAGAGATAAAATTAATGGAGGTGAAAGAGATGAAAATCAAGTATATGGATGTTCCATTAATATGAGAAATGTTTGGGCTGATGCTGTTGTTGGTTTTGCTGGTGGTGCGGTTGCAGGGTGTTACGCAGGTGCTACTGCCGGAACTGTTGCTTTCCCATTATTAGGAACTGTTACTGGATGTGCTAGTGCTGGAATGGTTGGTGGAGCAGGAGGTTTTATTTCCGGTGCCTCATATAGTATTGTATCAGGCCTTTTATTAACCTGTTTTCGTTTATAAAAAATGAATTGCTTGCACTTTATTAAAATAAAATTTAAGCTAACAAAATGGATAATAACTTTAAAATAGAAAAATTAAAAAAAAGATTTATAATTGGTAGTTTTTGCATGGCTATTTTATTTATGGCCTTTGGTTCTTTCGGATCTTTTAACCCATTAGAAATCGGTTTTTACACCTCAATAGGTGCTGCAATATTTTGGTTCTATTTAAGCTATTATGGGTTTAAATGGTTACTTGGTAGAAGTAAAACCTAAATATTTTAATTGTATTGGTTACTTTTACAATTACAAACGTTGTTTCATCAGTTAATAGCAGTTCCATAAATTTGGAACTGCTATTCCTATTGTAAAAGTAAATTTAACTTTCCCTAATTCTTTGATAATCCATTATTGCAATTTTATGTTAATTTATTTAATGGTCAAGCCATAGACTTCTTAATAAGGTCCTTTATCTAGCAAATGAGGAAAATATCAAACAAAGTGAATAAAAATTCCTTCTAATTAAATTCCCATTCACAATTTTATGATAAAAACCTATATCAGGCATTCATCCGCAAAACTAAGGTAAGTACCATCTGTAAATATCAAATGATCCAGTACTGGCATTTCCAAACTGTTTCCAGCTTCGGTCAATCTTTTGGTTAACCTTTTATCTGCTTCGGAAGGTCTAAGGTTTCCGGAAGGGTGGTTGTGTACAAGGATGATTCCTGCGGCCAGGTGGTCAAGCGCTTTTTTGAAAATTAATTTTGGATCGGCTAGGGTAGCGCTGGTACTTCCTGAGCTGATTTTATGAAGTTTGGGTCTTGATTGTTTCGGTTAAGTAATACGATGTAAAAATGTTCCCCCACTTCGTCAAAAAGAAAAGGTTTCATGCAATTGTAAACATCCTGGGAACAATTGATCTTGATTTTTTTATCCGGTTGTTCAACCCGGATTATGTAATAAGATTCGTGATGTGTGCTAAAGTCGCAAGAAAATCAGTCAGTCGCGGTTTTAGCATAGCACCGCTCAGGCGAAATTGAAAATAACAACGAAGAACCTGATCTTAAAGCGATTTCAGCAGGTAATAGTAGTTCAATTGCCTATTTTAGGCTAATCTTGCTACAACCTCCTTAATATCTAATTTCCCACATCCAGGCTCTCCTACTTTCGATGGAAGTTTGGATAAACTTTCGGGCTATGTCGTGATATTCAGTACCCGATACTTCTCTCCCTCTCATTCTCTTTGGTAGAGAGATGATTTCTTCCGGTTCTCCAAAAGTGATTTTCTCGGCTTCCACAATAAGCATTCCATCGTTGATGTCATAAGCCAAAATCAAACCCGGAAGTCCGAATTGCTCCTCAGGCCCCGTTGGAATGGGAATATCTGATGCAAACCAAGCAGTGATCTTTTGGCCTTTGAGGCTGTCTTCAGCTACAGCTTTCATACACATATGACCCAGAATATCCCGTATTTCGTTCATTACCCTCCATTTTGGAGCATTTAGGCTGTCACGAACGATGTAGGTTTTGCCCATCTGGTCCATGTATTTCAGATAGGTCTGGTCTTCTAAATTATTTTGAATCAAATAGTCTTTTACTTGCCAAGAGTAACTTCGGACTTCATAGGGTTCTCCGAAAGTATAGATACTTTTTTCCGGCCAAAACTGAAGTTTCATCCGAGTGCTGTAGCCTTCAGGATTACTCCAAGTTAGTTGGATTCTATCCTTTTCCTGCTCGGTAATGTGAGGAAGGCTGGAGTAAATTTTATCATAAAATATCCGGTATCGGTATTCTACTTCACCCACTATATTTTGGGCTTTTAGTCCTGTGGAAATCAATACTAGGATAAGGATTTTTAGGTATTTTAACTTCATTGTTTGAATGATTTATGAATTGGCTTAATCAGAATATCTGGAATAGATTGGCAAACTATTCCATCATTGAAACTTATCTGAAACTTATCTATTTAACGATATCAACTTTTTTACTCCTATGCTAGGTGGTTTGTATTTATTAAAATACAGTAATTAATTCTATTGGGATTATTATTGATCATACCCACGCACTTAACCGGGGGAAGAAAGCCATTTCCCAGTTAACAAAACATATTTCCTGTACATTTTACTAAAGTAAAGCTTTTCCACTTACGCTACTATCTACGATTTTTCACTTCTACTCCCCGCATATTATAAGTCACTCCGAGCAGGAAATACCTAGATAACGTCTCAATCCTTCCGGAGGAAACGTAATTTTGACCTGCATACTGGCTGATGGTTTGATTTTGCTTGAAAACATCGTAAGCGGATAGCCTGACTTCCCATTTTTTAGCCTTGCCGAGTAGTTTATAGACGAATGCATTGAGGATAGGTACTTCCTGATCAAATCCAAAACTTTCGTTCTTATATCGATTGTAATTGAATTTCACATCTAAGTAAAAATCTTTGGGGAATTTTATGTTCATATTACTGTAAGCACTCCAATTTATTATGTCCTGATTTCGGGAAGGATTCTGTTCGTATTTAGTTTTACTAAGTCGGAAGGATGAACCGGTATATAAGCTGAACCATTCTAAAGGGGTCAGATTTAAATTTAGGCCAAAGTTATTACCATTCGTTTGGGTCTCAGTCTCAACCGAGTTGATGAGGGCTAGGCTTTTTGTATAGGATGGATTTGCATACAAGTATGCGGAAGCCTTGGTTTTTACAATAGGAAAACCAAAACCTAAATATGGATTAAATCGCTGCCCCCCTGAAACATTTCCTGCTTTGTAGGTAGTGACAAAAGTCTCCGGGTCTATGGTTTGGTTTTGAACCACCTGATTCTGATAGAATGTTGAATTGAATGAAACCCGCAAATTTATAAATGATATAGGATCATACATGCTATATCCTGTATTGAATGAATGAGATACTTGTGGCTCTAAATCAGGATTTCCTTCCCGTATATACAATGGATTAGAAATGTCCTTGTATGGCTGTAAGTCGGAAATACTTGGGGGATTCACACCCATGTTATAGCCTGCGCTGAGGCGCTTGTTTCCTTTCATTGTTTTCGAGTAAGTCAAATTAGGGGTGAAATTGAGGTAACTCTTGTTCACTCGGCCTAATATTTCACTATCTTTTAATACTGAAAATTGTCCATTTAACTGGTAGTTGGAGGCGGCTAAACCTAAGCTTAAGTTTGAGCCTTTGTTGGCATAGCGGATACTAGAACCGAATCTGTTGTAGGTAATAGTATTTTCAAAAAATCGGCTGAGGTCCGGATTTAGCTCTTGGGTGTCACTTGATTCCACATCGTATACTTGTCGATTTGTTTCGCTCTGTGACTGGCTGAAGTTATAGAAAGTCTCCCAAAAGAATATTTTTTTGATTGGTTCGACAAAGAGTAGGCTTGACTTGATCAAGTTAGCGCCACTCAGTGCCTGGTTCAATTGATCCAAGTTACGGAAGTAGGTATTTGGATCTGTTGAGTTCATGAGATCTACCACGGATTTCTGTACACCATTTTGATCTGCCTTACTGTACGTATCACTGATACTGGCAGCAAAGTTTCGTCCATTTTTTTTGAATTTATGCCTATAAATTGCTGTGCCCTGAAAGGCGCCTGACCATTTGTCTGAGCTGTTGTTCCTATCCATTTGGCTTTGCTCCGTGCTACTGCGAATCAGCTCCTGATGACTGGCCAAGTAGGTGTTAAGTGAACTTAGCCTTCCTTTTACATTAATAGTGATGGTGTTGGCGCTGTCTAATTCGTTTTGAAAACGAAGATTTACCCGATGGTGACCTGCCATATTATTCTGTGAGCTTTGGTCAGTGGAAGTGAAGGAAGTATTGTCCTGCAAGAAATTTGTCCTGCTATTAAAACTCTCCATCGATTGATCACTGCGGCTAAAGAAGTAATTACTATTAAAATCCTTCTTATCCTTCAGGTAGTTATAATTGACGCCTATGGCTTGGTTGTTGGAATAGCCGGAGTTGAGGTTATTGAAGGGGATTTCGAAGGATTCTTCATTGTCCCCACCTGAAAACGAAATATAATTCGATCCACCCCTACCATTAAAACCAAAGTCCCCGGTGTCCCCAAATTGGAAAGCACCGCTCCCTTTAAACTCCTGCAGGTCATCCCAGCTCAGACCGGATTGGTTGACATTATTGCCATAGCCGATCACCGAAAATTGGTTTACTTTGTCAAATTTATTGAAAGAGGCATTTGCAGTCCATCTTCCGTCTGTACCCAGAGCTGCAGAAAGCTTACCAAAACCTCCTTTTCTGGCGTCCTCCTTCAGCTCAACGTTTAAAGTTTTTTCCTTCACCCCATCTTCCACACCTGTTAGCTTGGACTGTTCTGACTTGTCATCGTATAGCTGAAGCTTGCTAACAGACTCTGCATTCAAATTTTGTGTGGCCATTTTTGTGTTGCCTCCAAAAAAACGCCTTCCATCCACTGTTACTTTCTGTACTTGTTCCCCTTGTGCAACTATATTTCCATCCTTGTCAATTTGTATCCCAGGCAGCTTGCGGAGCAATTCTTCCAAGGTAGCTCCAGGGGGTACTTTAAATTTGCTTGCATCATACTCTAATGTGTCTCCCCGCATCATCAAGGGCGCCTTGGCGGCTTTCACTACTACCTCATAGAGTTCCTGTAAAATTGGCATCAACTGAATCTCATCGACATCCAAGTCACCTGTCTCGGGAAGAACCAGTTCCTTTTGCACGGGAAGGTAGCCCATATAGGTGGCTTTGATGAGCAGGGGTTGTCTTTCTACGTTTTTGAATTGAAACTCTCCGTCTTCATTAGTCAGGGTGTATGTGACCAAGGCCGAGTCTTTTGGGCTAAGAAGTAGCACAGAGGTGTAGTCGAGCGGGTTATTAGTGGTATCTTTCACCACTCCCCGAATAGTAAGTTTGGATTGGGCCTGGGAGGCAAAGGCGATGAAGCCCAGAAGAAGGCATGAAACGAGTAATTTCATTTTATTTCAGGTTTATGTTTTTAACAATAATTTCTTAGACTAAAAACTATCATCTCATTTACCATTATCAGTTCACCTTTGCAAGTTGAATTGGTAGCGTGAGAAAACAGGCTTTGGATTCAATGTGATGTTTATGAATCCAACTAAAAAAGTGAAATTAGAGCGAATTTTATTTTTTGCTACGCTAATTCTTCTTTTTTAAATATTACCCTTGAGCTTCAAATTTTAATAATACATGCCCCCTTCACTTCTCTTCTTCGTTTAGTCATCTATTTAAACAAATCAAAAATCGCTTCTTTCGTGTACTGCCATTCAATAAAAAATAGGCCAATCTTGAAACATTCTATTTATGACTTTCAAACTATTACAATTATAAAGATAATTAAACTAAAAACATAATACTAATTTATTAATTAATGTTAAATAATTATACCATGAAAAAAATTATAGTTTAATAAGTGTCAAAGACAGCCTTTTTATAGATGCCTTTTCCATGAATCTTTGCTACGCAAGTATAAATGAAAAATAAAGGTTGTTTTTCTTCCCTTGGGTACCAATAAACCTAAACTCGTTAATAGGGAAGCCTCCACTTGCAACTCCTAATGGTTTGGTACACCTACCTTTTTATTAATATAGGCTGTGTGGGCTTCACTCTATTGATCCGGTTGTATTACCTTCCTTTACAAATTACGGATACGAAGTATTATTAGTAGAACTATTGGTTATGTTTCCTGAGGCATTAGATAGCTTTAGTTAGGATCAGAAAACAAAATTGACTCCAATTAAAGTAAGGGATGAAACAGTGCTTGAATAGGTTTACTTTTATTCATCAGGCCCAGTTAAATTAATTGAACTCTTATTAAGCATTTATCAAATGTTCATTTAAATATTGATGAATTACCAATCTACCTTCAATCCTCATGTCCCCTACATTAAGCTGACCATGGGTTGGCAAAAAATTCATCAAAGTGATCTTCTTTTTCTACGATTAGTGCCATGTTTTCACCTTCTTCATTTAGTGGGCTGAAAGCATAATCGTAACAGATAAAATAAACAAGTTTAGCGGGTGCAGGCGATCGATAAATTCCTGAAAAAAACCGGTAATTATACTCCATGGAATCAAGCACCTCTTTGCTTACTCTTGCCTTACCGGCGGGACAAAGAGTTTTCAATATCCGACGGTTTTTTCTGATAATACTGTTTACCTCTTGGATCTGCTTGTCAGCTGTACGTTTGGTCTGGTTGTTATAGGTATTGCGACAATAGTCATTACAGTATTTTTTGTCCAACCGTCCGGTTATAGGTTTGGAACACTGTAAGCATGTTTTGATAAAAGTTTTCTCTATTTCCATCTTGCTTAGAATCACTTATTTGTAAATCTAAGCAATAATATCCATTTATTTAAACATTTATAAACGACTAAATCTGGTTTTAATATAGTTTAGATGAATAATAGTATCTTTATGGCCATTTTATATTTCAGACTTTTCAGTGCGTATTTCGAGGTAGACATACAGATTTACCCCTAAGTTTCAAATAAAATTAAGTGAAATTAGATTGGATATTTCTCCGAAACACTTAATTTAACATTGGCTAACAGGAGAATTTTTTACTTTATTCTTAATGCCACATGATGCCGATAAAAGAAGTCCTCGGTCTTGATGAAATTCGAACTAAATGAGCCCTAAAGGACAATAGACAAGCTATTGCCTGATGGGAAAACTTCCTTTGAAAAAAAATCAGGGCAGGCTAAGAAAATTCAGGAAACGCTATTGAAATACTGGGGTAAAGTAAAATGACAGGATCAAATAAAAGTTCGAAGGATTGATTTTTATACAAAGCTAAAACCATAAATATTTAATAAATGAATTTTTCAAAAATCATCCTTTGCTGTTTTTTATTGCTTTTTAGTCCAGTGCTTTTTGCTCAAGAGTCAATAGACAAGGTGAAAAGTATTAATGGTCTTGAACTTGGCGCTACACTTGAAAGCCTTCAAGATCAACTTCAATTAATAACTGGAAAAGAAACCGTCTATCAAAACCACCCATTTCTGGCAGAAAGTCTTAAAAGAAATTTAGAAGCAGGAATACAGGAAGGAATTTATCAAGGCCATCCCTTAAGAATTATTAATGGCGTTGAAGCCCATGACATGAGGTTGATTTATTTATCCGGTCTGTTATATAAATGTAGATGGACATTTAACAAACGTGACCTACCCAATATGGACAGTGGGTTCAAAGACTTCATCAATTTCTTTAGTAAAAAATTCGGTCCTCCTACTGAAAAAATCCTTAATGACACATTTATCTGGGAGGGAGATATCAATAGGCTCACCATAAGTTTTTTTGATGGAAGCATACAAGTTGAATGGAGGGACAATCTTTCTGATAAAAAAGCAATACAACTCACTCAAGATTAATCAGACATCATATAAACTGCGAGATTTAAAAAATAAAAGACAAGAACAATAGCGGACCAATTATTAGCAGATAGCTGTTAATCATCACCACAAAACTTCTTTATAACACATTCCGGATTGGATTATAAAACAAAAGACATAAAAAATCCTTTATCAATTAAAATTGATAAAGGCGGTTTAAAGAAGGCAGGATCAATTTAGCAACCTGCCTTCTTTAAATTAGTTTCGGAATTTATCGAAAACCGAAAGTGTAGAAAGCACCAATGCCTGCTACATTTCCTCCTTCTTCCATGTTTAATAAATAAGAAAGTCTAAATCCTACTGGGACACCATTAATTAAGGCACGAACACCTCCGTTAAGAACAGGTCCTGAAGCTTTATTGGTAGAGACGCCTTCAAAATTACTCCCACCACCTAACCTATTAATACCATAACCTACGCCAGCATACCCCCCTACTGAAGACCTGGTATCAGCATGGGCTCCGTGGCCAAAGTTAATTTCGGCAACGACGGGAAGATCCATTGCGAAGGATGCACTCCCTGAATTTGTATCAAGCATAAATCCCAATCCCAAGTGTGTACCTACTGAAACAGTCATTTCTCTACCTAATTCAACCATATTAATCCTAGGAGAGTACAAAATAGCAGGAGAACCAATGGTAGAAGTGGATTCATAATTCTCAGTTATGACAGTAGATGTACTAACATAATAAGCTGCTCCTAAAGAATGGGAGAAAGAGGCTTGTCCTAAAGAAACTTTAGGAAGTGCCATAAAAACGAGGGCTATAGCAGCCAAAAGTAATGTTCTTTTCATTTTGAAAACGATTAAATAATTTGATTAAAAATTTACTTTTAAATAATTAGTCAAAGGTAATCAATAAATATTACTAAACTACACAAAAATGTATTTTAAATATAAATAAAAGTTTTTTGAATATAAAAAAGATGCAAAAACCACTATTGAAACGCACTAACCATATTATTGTAGTCAAACAATTTCCTGAAAAATCATTTAAATTAATAAGTAAAAGCGTGACCAAAATGATCAACAATCATAATGAATTGAATGTTTAGTCCAAAACCAAAGACTTAACTCTTTTTCTGTAATTATTGAATTTCGTAGAATGGATTAAAAAGAAGGGTAGTTTCCACACAAGAACAAATTCAGGGAAATATTTCAACATAATCGCAAAGAAAAACTGAATTAGGATTTTAAATCCAATACCACGGACCATCGATCTTTTAAAACGAGTGGTGTTTTCCAGTGGAACCACTTTTAGACGATACCTTCAAGTATTTAAGTCACGTAATAATAGATTTGTCCGAATTAAAATTAGGCAAACGATCTTCCTTTGAATAAATCTAAAGCTGGTCATCAGCTGCAATAAGGTCCTTGCCCATGATAAAAGCGGAAATAGGCATATGCGGAAGCTACCTTTTTAACCTTATCTTATTCCGTGGATTATTAGTAAGTTGGTAATTAAAAAGCTTCAATTCTTTAATCATACCATCAAGTATTTTTCACCTCTATTTTTCACTTAGGTATTTCCAGTATCGTTTAGGCACATGACGAATATGTAATTGTAGGTTTTTCCTCGAAGAGATATTCGTGCTATCGAAATAGTCCTTCCATAAGGTTTGAAATTCTATTTCTTCGACAGCAAAATAATCAGGAGAAGTTTTGCTGGCATCAAATCCCTCGGGTAAGGTCAAATTGATAATTTCCACCTTATCCAAATCATAATAGAGGCCATAATTTCGCTTAAGGTCATAAATCACCCACTTTTGATCGGCATATCTACTTTTGAAATGTTTGGAAATAAGTGGGAGTACATCAAAATCGGGTTCAATGGTAGCAAAGTACAACCCGTCTTTAGTCAATCGAAATCTAACAAAAGCCTCCATGCGGTGTTTTTCACGCCCAACGCTTTTAGCAACCTTACTCAATTCCAAAACATCAGGATTAGAAAAATCTGAATCAACCGGTAGCCTACTCTCAAAAACATATTGGATATAACGTAACAATAGATTTTCTACCCCCTGTTTTTCACTCAAAAAGCCATAATAGATACGCAGTCTTCCCGCATTTGATGTTTTCTTCCCTAAGCCTTTCCACACCCGATCTGCTTTAACCGGATCTGCAACCACTACATTTTGCTTGCCAAATAAGGAGGCTTGAGATTCACTATCTTTTTGGATAAGGACGCGTTTTAATTTCAAATCATAGACCTGAAATACACAGGTCAAAAAACCATCAAAACTACCATCATAAATGAGTATGGAATCCTGAATATTTAGCATTTATTCAAATAAATTCAATTGAGGGCTTAGTTTTTTTTGATATTTACTGGTGGTGTTTTGAAGAATAAGAGACTTCAGTTGTGGGCTAGTCAAATCCCTCCGTTCAAAATCCTGTGAGGCACAGACAAGGAAATATTTGGCTCTGTTCATGGCTAT
Source organism: Cyclobacterium sp. 1_MG-2023 (assembly GCF_030546805.1). GTDB lineage: Bacteria > Bacteroidota > Bacteroidia > Cytophagales > Cyclobacteriaceae > Cyclobacterium. Next base: position 222,309 of record NZ_JAUOPC010000008.1, read on the forward strand.
ACCTATGCGCTGTAAATGCTCCCAATTAAGTCTTCTAAAACGTCTTGCCTGAATGATTTTATGCACGGATTTCATGCCCACTCCCGGTATACGTGCCAACATTTCCCGATCAGCAGTATTCACATCCACTGGAAAGTATTCCAAATTCCTCAGGGCCCAACCCAATTTGGGGTCTACCTCCAAGTCGAGGTTTTTGTGGGACTCGTTCAAGATTTCATGCACTTCAAAACCATAGAAGCGCATTAACCAATCTGTCTGGTACAGCCTATTTTCTCGTAACATCGGTACTTCGGTGCCAATATGTGGCAAACGCGAATCATAACTGATGGGTATATATCCGGAATAGTAAACCCGCTTTAATTCAAACTTTTTATAAAAATAATTGGAGGTCCACATGATTTGCTGATCACTTTCTCCGCTAGCCCCTATAATCATTTGCGTACTTTGCCCTCCGGGTGCAAATAGTGGGGTGCTTTTTATTAGTTTTTTTTCAGATTTGTATTGGATGATCTCATTTTTAACTTTTATCATTGGCTTGATAAAGTCTTCACGATTTTTTTCCGGGGCCAATAGTTTCAACCCTTCCTTGGTAGGAATCTCAATATTTACACTCAACCTATCTGCATAAAGTCCAGCCTCCTTCATCAGTTCATCAGAGGCTCCGGGAATGGATTTGAGGTGAATATAACCATTGAATTTTTCTTCAGTTCTCAATTTCCTGGCTACAGCCACCAACCGTTCCATGGTATAATCTGCACTTTTGAAGATTCCTGAACTCAGAAACAAGCCTTCAATATAATTGCGACGGTAAAAATTTATGGTCAAGTCAACCACTTCCTGCACCTGAAAAGCGGCCCTCTTGATGTCATTGCTTTTTCTTGTTACACAATAGGCACAGTCAAAAATGCAATGATTGGTCAGTAATATTTTTAGCAAAGATACACAGCGACCATCTTCGGTGTAGGAATGGCAAATCCCCATCCCTGTTGCATCACCGAGCCCCTTATTGGTGTTGCTCCGCTTGCTACCACTGGATGCACAGGACACATCATATTTGGCTGCATCTGCAAGTATTTTTAATTTTTCTTGAATACGTGTAAACCCCATATATGGTAATAAAACTTGGACAATTTGCTGAAATTCTTCCCTAAATAATGCCCATCAAGAAGGATAATCTAGCCTTACAAATATCTACCTAACAAATAGAAGAGAACAATGGATTTCTTTTAGAGGACTATTGATTTGCCAGACCAAATTATATACCAATCTTTCAGAACGGTTTATAATTTGTAAACAAAATCATTAACCAATTGTTTAACCCGGATTATTGTAATAGGATTTCTCCGCCCTGACAAGGTCAGGGGTGAAGCCTGTCCCGTGTTTATGGGAAGTGGTGCAATCGCAAGAAAATCAGGCTGTTTGGAGATTTTAGCATAGCACCGCTATGGTGAAATTGAAAACAGCAACGAAGTGACTGATTTTGAAGCGATTTCAGCACGTAATAGATTGTCTATTGCATATTTCGGGTTTAATCTGAAGCCTTTTACAAACGTTGGAAAGCTCAGGAATGTTACGTCTGGATTTGAACCCGAAAAATGAAATCGGTCATGATGGAAAACTTTGGGAAATGCATGAGAAAATAAACATTTTGGCAGCGATTTAATTCCAAAGGAGTGGATAGCAAAACAACTTCCAGCTTATTCAGCAATACCATCTGTTGTGTAGCAATTGAATTGATACGATTAAATCAATCCTTATTTCAGTTCATCAACATAGACATTGTCCATGGCTATGGTTTTTCCTGACAGGCCCCTAACAGCCTGTTCGGTTTCCTTATGTTTGGCAAACCAATTGTGATGTATTTCACATTTTTCTTCAGGTACACCCCTAATTACTACGGGTGTTTGGGGTGCATAAAAAGTGTTGTTATAGATCTCCATTGTCGTTCCCGCGATGTCCGTATTGTCTTTTCTATCCCTTCCACCGTGCATGTCAAAACAATGACTTAATGATATGCCCAGCTCAATATTATTCCTAGCTATGTATCCACAACCCGACACCCCGGTACCTGCAATAGAATGCCTGTTTTCATTGAATAAATTATATTCGATTAGAGAATCAGCTGCGGCATGGCTTATCCCATAACCGAGGCCATTGTACTGGCATTGATGGATAAAATTATGATGAATATGGTGTCCAGAACCCTTTTTAAGAAAAATGCCGCTACCTGAAAAAGCTGAAACCTCACAATTGTCCACTTTCAATTCAGGATATTCCGTCACTATTCCTCTCGAAACTGGGAATTTGTAATAATAATCACGTCCCAAACCTTTAGGTCCAAAAGCGCGTTTGTGATGTTCCAGATGACGGTCAGGATTTGGCCCTTGAATTCTTAGCCCCGATATTCGTACCCCTGGCCCATTGGCACGAATCAGGAACCGGGTCTCCAAAGCATTGCTTAGCAAAATTCCACCTTTAGAACCTTCATATCCGCGGTTCCCAGCCAAGGTTACCCCTTCAGGAATTTCTAAAACCAACTTTTCAATAAAAACCATAGTGGTTAGGTCTATATTAATTTCATCGGGAATAAAGACAACTTGTCCCGACTTTGCTTGCGCAAGTGCATCCAACAATTTATCCAAGTTTGTCGCCTCAAAATCTCCCTTTACAATTGGAAAGGCATATCCATTCCCTCCACCAATCGGCCCCATATCACTAGGTTTGGCGCCATAAATCTCATCATTAATAGCGAGCCAACTTGGCTTTTCCGGATTTTCGCCCTCAACAGGTTCAGTTAAAAATGTACTTGGGTTCCAATCTTTTAAGGGAAACCATAAAGTGCAGGCCGCTAAACTGCTTTTAGCAGCAGTAGAAAAAAATTGCCTTCTGGAATGTTTGCTATTATTATTTTCTTCCATATGTCTTTTCAATGCAAAATACTAAACTGGTTTCAATCCGTATTTTATAAATCTAATTAATTCAAGTTAATTATACAGAGAAATTAATAGTTAATAAGCTTCGAAATAGGGTAGCCATAACCCTAGCACTTCTTAGATAAAATGATTTTATGGTTTAATCATTTAAAATTGTTGGATAGACTTCCTCCCTCATACAATTTCAGTTATTAATTTAAATAGTGAAATACATTAATGTACAAATCCATTGCCCATCAGCCAGAAATTTAAAGTCAAATCAAAATCATAGGACATAAATTCATACTGAGACACATTTTGTATTCACAATTTACATTAAACATTATCATAATAAAATTTTAAAAATATAGTATTATTTTTAATCATAAATTAAATTTAAAATTTTATATTATTGCTTAATCTGAAAAGATTTCAATTAATAATTAAATTATAAACCCAAAAAAATGACGCCAAACATACATTACCATCAAAGGCTTATTAGGCAGCTTTTGACTGGAATAGTGACTTTTGTATTCCTCTCATGCTATATCCCAGCTTTAGGAAACAACAAAAAAGCCCCTAATTCGAATAGGGGCAAATTTATTCAACCGCATGTTTTTCCGGAAAACGAAAATGTTAGGCCTATAGCTAAAGTGGTGGACGTTTCTGTATCCGGTACCGTCCTGGATCAGGCAGGGGAACCCATTCCCGGAGTAACGGTTTCTGTTGCTAGAGCAGGAATAGGCACGGCAACAGACCTGGAAGGAAAATACAGTCTTTCCGTTCCAGAAGGCTCAATACTGGTCTTTTCTTTTATTGGCTTTGAAACCCAAAGCATCCCGGTTGGAGATCAAAGTATCATCAATGTAACCCTGAATGAAGACATTTCTTCCCTGGATGAGGTGGTAGTCGTCGGCTACAGCGCCAAGCGCCAATCAGAGCTATCTTCATCAGTTGCCATCGTTGGTGAAGAGGATTTGAAAAATGGGGTAATCTCCAATAACTTGGGAACAATGCTTCAAGGAAAAGTTGCCGGACTGACCGTGTCAAATACTGAAGGCCGACCGGGAAGTGCCACTAATATAGTTATCAGAGGTGTTGGCTCTATAGGTGCCGGCTATGGGCCTTTATATGTGGTAGATGGTGTAATTGGCGGATCTGCTAACCCTATGGATATCGCCACAATTACAGTACTAAAGGACGCTGCCGCTACAGGACTTTATGGTTCACGTGCAGCAAATGGAGTAATCATCATTACAACCAAAAAGGGAAAAAGTGGTGAAACCAAAGTAAGCTATAGTGGGTCAGCAGGAATAAGTCAATTCAGGAATGGCAATTTAGAAATGATGAATTCCGCGGAATTGTATGACAGACAAGAGCAAGGATTTAGGAATTTTTTTAATGCTCAGGTGGCAGCAGGTGTTCCGACCTATACCAACCAAACCTTTGACCAATACCTTAACAATGTCCTACCCTCTTCCTTATTGGCTTCCGATACAGACTGGCAATCCCTACTTACCAGAACCGGACATGTTAACCAACACCAGCTTTCTGTTTCCGGTGGCTCTGATAAAACCACCTTTTACGTTAGTGGAAATTATTACAATGAACTTGGGACGGTCTTAGGAACTGAATACCAAAATTTGGATCTCCGTGCCAACCTAAAACACCAGATTTCGGACAGATTTACCCTACAAACCAGAATCAACGCCGGCGCAAACAGAGCCCCAAATGAACCTCTCAGCGGACAGGAAGGAACCATGACACAGTTGTACAATAATTTACCATGGGATCCTGCTTTTGAAACCGATGGAGTCACTCCATACAATCCATTGGAATCGGGAAATATCTGGATAGGAAATGCCAAATCCAATTATTTCTACAACAAAGGCCACCAAAGAGACATTACCAAAAACATGCGATTTGGAATCGACCTTCAACTTGACGCTCAAATCACGGATTGGATGCGATTTTCTACCACTAACAGGGTCGGATTAACCGGTACAGATTGGACCCAGTTGCTGGATAAAGACCATCAATTGGCGAGTTTTGAGAATGGAAGAATTAGCCAGACCTATTCTTATGACCAATCATTTCTTACCTCAAACCTTTTAAACTTGGAACACCGCATCGGTGACCACAGTTTGGCAGGAATTCTAGGTCAGGAATACAATTATCTCAGCTCTTCTTTTACAGGAGCTGTTGGGATGGATTTAGCCGGAGGACTAAGCGCGCTAAGTGCTGCCGGAAGTCCAAAATCTATCTCCGGAAACAATACGGAAACAGGTTTTTTATCCTATTTTGGACAGGTCGATTACAATTACCAAGGGAAATATTTTTTGGTCAGTTCTGTTAGACGGGATGCCTCCTCTAGGTTTGGTGCCAACAATAGGTGGGCTACTTTTTATTCGGTTGGTGCTTCTTGGAATGTTAACAGGGAATACTTCTTAAAAGATGCCACTTGGATAGATTTATTAAAGATCAGGACTAGCTATGGCACAACAGGAAATGCCAACATTGCCCCCTACTTATCCCTAGGCACATATAGTTTCACCACCAATAGTACTTACAATAGGTTATCAGGAGCGCGGCCTGCAAGACGAGAAAACCCGGATTTAACCTGGGAAATGGCCTACACAACCAATATTGGGGTTGAATTTTCCATATTCAATCGAATCAATATTGAAGTCGATTATTACAATAGGGTAAATAAAAATTTATTGCAAAGCGTACCCCTTTCTGCTAGTAGTGGTTTTTCAAGTCAGCAAAGGAATGTTGGATCCGTTAGAAATCGTGGGTTGGATTTTAATATCAGCACTGTAAACATGGAGGGTGCTTTCAGGTGGGAAACCAATTTCAATGTAAACATCAACAGAAACAAAGTTTTGGCCTTGAATCAAGGTGAAGACATTGCAAGTGGGCAGATGAGGATCCGAGAAGGCTTACCGATGCGGTATTTCTACATGAAAGAATGGGCTGGAGCAGACCCCCAAACAGGTGATCCTCTTTGGATCAGGTGGGAAGATGCTGAAGGCAATTTAATTCATGGGGCAGATAAAGTTGAACCGGCAAACATTAGCACTACCAATACCTATAATGCAGCAAGCAACCTTTTTGTAAGTTCAGCTTATCCGGATTTTACAGGAGGGATTAGGAACGATTTTTATTATAAGAATTTTTCTTTAAGTGTTTTGGCCAATTATGCTGTTGGACAAAGTATCTATTTCTCTCACAGAGAACGCATAGATTCGGATAACAACAGCACCAATCAAAACCAAATGAAACTTCAGAAAGACTGGGTGAGATGGGAAAACCCCGGAGATATCGCCACACACCCAAAATTATTAAGTGGTGGAAGTGCTTCCAATGGAACCTCCTCCAGGTATTTAGAAGACGGAAGTTATTTCCGGATCCAAAATGTGAGATTAGATTATGCCTTTCCACAAAAGGTTTACAAATTCACCGGTATGCGAATTTATATGAGCCTGGACAACCTGGCTGTATTCACCAAGTTTAGTGGTGGCGACCCTGATGTGAATATGGAAAATCCTGTAATCGCACAATCTGCCAATAGTGCAAGGTTTTCTCCTACCAGAAAAATACTTCTAGGTATCAGTTTTGATCTTTAAGAATTTTAATAGCCATAAAATGAAAAAGTACATAAATATCTTTTTACTCACTGTTTTCATGGGATATTTGAGTGGTTGTGACGACCTTGAATATTTCCCAATTGACCAATTGTCAGACCAACAGGTTTCAGAATCACCTGAATTACTATCCAACATCACCATAGGTACCTATAGCCGATTGAGAGAAATGCGGTATGTGAGAAACCGGCAAGCAGCCCAAGAGTTTCCGGGGGATGATGCAGTGTGGGTAAAAAACAGTGGAGACAATAGAATGTTAACCTACAGTTACCAGCACATTGTTAATTCTTCCGTTTCCACCCAGTTTTGGCAGGAAGCTTATTATGGTATCTTTTCAGCAAACAAGGTCATTGAGGCCATAGACGACAATGCAGATGAAGAAAATCTCCAATTAAAAGGAGAGAATATTTTCTTAAGGGCTTTTATGCATTTTGACCTAGTTCGAATGTTTGGCAGGCCCTATTCTCAAAACCCCGAAACCAACTTGGGTGTAATGATTAGAGACAATACAGATGTATCTGCCTTGCCTCCGAGAAGTACTGTTAAAGAAACTTATGAATTCATTGAAAGTGACTTTTTAAGGGCAGCCGACCTGATGAGCATTAGCAAACCCTCCATCTTTGCCTCCAAAGAAGTGGCTTGGGGTATGCTCGCTCGATTATACCTGTACATGGAGCAAAATGAGAAAGCCATTGAATACGCCGACAAGGTGATTAATTCAGGGAAATACAGTCTGCTTGAAACCTCTCAATTTGGAAGTTATTTTACCTTATTACCGGAAAATAATCCGGAGACTATATTTGCTATCAAACTCTTGGAAACAGAGAACATGGGCAAAGGATCCATTGGCTCTTTATACCATGGACAAGGTGGATGGGGGGAAATGTTCGCTTCAAAAACCTATAGGAATTTAATTTACCAAAACCCGAATGACGAAAGGGTCAAGTTCATTGATCCTGATTATATTTATGATGAGGAAGGAAACAAAATACCTGATCCTACGGAAGATGTTGGCTTCCTTCTGCAAAAAAGAGATGGTTTGTCTCAATACTTTATAAACAAATACACCATGGAAGGTGGAGTTCAAATGCTTTCATCCCCCATCGTCATGCGCTTGGCAGAAATGTACTTGATCAAAGCGGAGGCCTATGCAAAAACATCGGGAAAGGAAACCGAGGCCATTGAAATGGTCAATATCATTAGAGAGCGGGCCGGATTGTCGGGAGAACAATTGTTTGACACAAATGACCTCAAAGGGTACGAAACTGTACTGGATGTGGTCTTGGATGAGCGACGTCTGGAACTGGCTTGGGAAGGCCATCGTGCCATGGATGTATTTAGAAACAACAGGCCTTTGGACAGAAGTTCTGTACAACCCTTTGGTTGGTCAGGACCTTTATTGGTACAGCCCACCTCCAATAGCATTGTCCATTTAATTCCTGAAACTGAATTGGCTTTAAATCCAAATCTCATACAAAATCCTACAGAATGAACGACAAAGTTTTCAAGACACCCTCCTTAACTTATATTTTCTACGGACTGATTTTGGGAACATTTTTCCTTGGAAGTTGTAGTGAAAAGCCCGAAGACATAAGGGAAAAACCTAATATTCTTCTCCTTATGTCTGACAATCATTCCTGGAACCACTTGGGCTGTTATGGAGATCCGGTAGTAAAAACACCATACATAGACAGTTTGGCTAAACGCGGCCTTAGATTTACCAACGCTTATTGTGCCGCTCCTTCCTGCACACCTGCTCGAGCATCCATGCTTACAGGGATGGATATTTGGAAGCTGGGAGAGGGAGCGAATCTTTGGGGAACCATTTCGTCTGACTTCCAAGTATATACCGATTTGCTCGAAGAATCGGGCTATTTGGTTGGTCACCAAGGCAAAGGTTGGGGACCCGGGAATTATGAAGCAGGGGGATGGGAGCGTAATCCGGCAGGCAATAAATTTGACCGCTTTCAGGATTTTTTGGATCAAAGAGAGGAAGAGCAACCTTTCACCTATTGGTTCAGCTCCAGAAACCCCCACCGGCCCTATGCTGACAATGCAACGAAAGGTACTATTGACTTGTCAGCCATTGAAGTCCCTACCTATTTACCTGACAACGATTCCGTTAGAATGGACATGGCTGATTATTATGCTGAAATTCAAAGTTTCGACAGTGAAGTAGGAGAATTTTTGGAGACCTTAAAGGCTTCCGGCGAAATGGAGAATACCATCATCATTGTTTGTAGTGACAATGGTTGGCAAATGCCTCGGGGATTGGCCAACCTTTACACTTTTGGAACCAAAATACCTATGGTGATTTCCATGCCGGAAAGGTCATCTGGTGCGCGGGTAATCAATGATTTTATTAACCTCAGTGATTTGGCTCCTACTTTTCTTGAATTGGCAGGCCTTCAAATCCCCAAAGAAATGACAGCCAAAAGTCTGGTAAATATCTTGGAGTCAGATAAAAGTGGCACAATTGAACCTGAGAGGGACTTTATGGTAACCGGCAGAGAACGGCATGCCTTTGTCCGAAACGGTGGCGCCGGCTATGGAGGAAGATCTATTGTCACCAAAGATTTTCTATATATCCGTAATTACGAACCGGAACATTGGCCTGCCGGAGACCCTCCATTATTTGGAGATGTTGATGCACACATGCTCCACTACCCTTCCCCGACTAAAGAGTATATGCTTAGGTATCGGGAGAAAGAGGAAGTACAGGAATTGTTTAACTTGGCCTTTGAAAAAAGACCTGAAGAGGAGTTATTTGACCTTCGCCAGGATCCATATCAATTGAACAATCTGGCTTATAATGCTGACTATCAAAACACCAAGGAAATGCTTTCCGAAAGGCTGAATGCTTACCTCTCCAAAACAGGGGACCCAAGACTGGTCGGTGGCGAAATGAAATGGATAGGTGCTAAATATTTTATGGATAGAGACAAGCGGCCAAAACCGAGTGAAAACTCCCAGAAAATTTTAGGCCTTAAAGAGTCCTACAGTTATGTTGAAGACAGTGTAAAGCAATAGAAATAACCACATTAGGAATAAACCCCTAAAGCCTGAATTTAAAAAGATGACCCAAATTGTATTGAACCCTTTACCCTTCCGTTTCAAACTGACCATGCATTGTTTTTTCATGATCGTTTTTTCTCTCTTATTGGAAAATAGCTATGGGCAAGAAATCATTATAAGTTCAGGAATGCATCATTTGCGCTTTGGTGAGCAACAAGAATGGTCGGATTTCCCTAAAAAAGCAGCGGGAGACCGGCTGGAAATTCCATTTGCTTTAGAGAATACGGATGGTAATCAAACCCTACAAATTCGGCAACAGGACGTAAAACATGCTTGGCAGGTAAAAATTAACGGCCATGTTCTGGGCAAATTAGACAGGGATGAAAAAGACAAGATCATCTATTTAGCCATTCCATCAGGAATACTAACTCTCGGAAATAACAGGCTGCAAATTGATCAAATGGATACAATTCCGGATGACATTTGGATAGGTCAAATAACACTTATTAATCAGCCTATTTCTGAAGTTTTGTCTGACGTTTCCCTCAACATTGAAGTTTATGACAAATCTAGCGGGAATCTTCTCCCGGCGAGAATTACAGTTACCAATCCTGAAGGTGCCCTTCAAACGGTGGGGGCATCTTCTTCCAAAACTCTTGCGGTAAGACCGGGCATTGTCTACACCGGCAATGGAAAAGCCTCCTTTGGACTCCCATCAGGGAAGTTTACCATTTATTCCACTCGAGGAATTGAATATGGTGTAGATTCTCTCCAATTGGAAATAAAACCGGGAGATCAGATCCATAAAAAGCTTTATATCAAGCGAGAAGTACCAACTGAGGGATGGATAAGCAGTGACACCCATATCCATACCTTTACCCATTCCGGACATGGTGATGCCAGCATGCAGGAACGTGCCATCACCATTGCAGGAGAAGGAATAGAATTGCCTATCATAACTGATCACAATATAAATATTGACTTGGCACCAACTGCCAAGGAAATGCAGGTAAACCCTTACTTCACCCCAGTCATCGGCAATGAAGTGACCACCCATCTCGGTCACTTTAATATTTTCCCGGTTGCAGAAGAAGCACCTATACCGGAAATAAAAGCGGAGAACTGGGAGGCACTGCATCGAAACATGAAGAAAACTGTGGCGCAGGGTGTTATCATACTGAACCATGCTCGAGATGTGCATGGTGGGTTCAGACCTTTTGATCAGGAAAGGCATATTGGAGATGCCGGAATTAACCTTGAAGACTGGAAAGTTCCGGCCAATGCGATGGAGGTCATTAATTCAGGAGCCCATCAAACAGATCTCATGCGTTTATACAAAGATTGGTTTGGCTTGCTGAACAGGGGCTATTCCATAACCCCCATAGGATCCAGTGATTCACATGATGTCAGCAGGTACTTAGTAGGTCAAGCCAGAACCTATATCCAAAGCCAACGTGATGACCCGGGAAAAATAGACATAAATGAAGCCATTCAAAATACCCGAGAAGGGAAGGTAATGGTGAATTTTGGCCTGATGGCAGAGATGATTGTTGACAACAAATCTGGATCAGGTGATCTGGTACCAAACACCGGAGAGATTAATGTAGCGGTACGTGTTCTAGGACCAAGTTGGCTAGATGCGGACACAGTAAGGCTATATGCAAATGGTATAAAAATTCGTGAAGCAGTCATCTCTAAAGAAGATGAAAGTGAACCAGGCGTAAAATGGACCGGCACATGGACACTTCCAAAACCAGCGCATGATGTTTTTCTTGTAGCCATTGCCTCAGGCCCGGGAAAGGCTTTGCCCTTTTGGCAAATCGCCAAACCCTATCAGCCCGACAGCCCACTTTGGGAGCCAAAGGTAATGGGTTCATCAGGTGCCGTGTGGATTGATGTCGATGGGGATGGTACCCGAACAAGCGCTTACGATTATGCTGAAAAATTATGGAAAGATGCTGCAGGAAAGGTTGAACGGTTGATACAGAACCTAAAACCTTATGATGAAGCAGTAGCCATTCAAGCCGCCTCTATTTTAATGGAGGAAAGGTTACTAGGTAATCTAATGAAGAGCGACAAACCATTCCAACATGCTTCTCCAACCACAAAGGCTGGATTTCATAAATTTATAGAGGCATGGGTGCTTTCAGCAGCTGGTAAACCATAGCTTACCTGCAATGGGAATTAACTTGGTATTAATGCTTTCATTTGGCAAAAGGTTTAGGGGAGTAATTTTTCGTTTAAATCATGAAAGCCCTAGACCCTTACCTTGGATACCATTTAATTGAAAAGGTGAGGGCAACTTAAACCTAAACTCACTCATTCCCCTTCAACAAAAATCGCTTTTGATTCCTTTTAAACTCTCCGGGCTTATTGTGGTTGGCTTTTTGCTCATTGTATTTTGGCAAGCCTTCCCATTCCGGACCTTCTGTTTTAACCTCTTCCAGCAGGGCAAGCATTTCATTTTTCATTTCTTCCAGTTTTTCGGGTTCGGCAGCTGCCAAATCCATTTGTTGGCCGGCATCACTACTTACATTGTACAATTCAAAAAACTCGGGTTGAATCCTTTTTATAAAAGCCATGTCTATATCCGATACCCCATGGGTTCTTGGTACTTTATCATTGGACCTGCCTATTAACATATAATCCCCCTTCCGCATGGCAAATTCCGGTGAACTTCGGTAAAAATACCATAGCATGGGTTTTTCCCTTTGAATGGCCCCACCTTTCAACAAGGGTAGCAAATTTATCCCATCATATTTCCTGTCCTTAGGAATGGCCACTTCGCACAATTCACCTATGGTAGGCAGTAAATCCTGAAACCATATGGGCGTGTCAATTTCCCTATTCCCGGGAAAAGCACCGGGATAGGTGAAAATCCCGGGAACCTTGATACCCCCATCATATACCTCCCCTTTCAATCCGCGAAGTTCGCCTTGAGAACCTATCCGATAGGGGCCGTTATCCGAGGCAAAGAAGACCATTGTATTATTATCCAATCCTCTTGATTTTAAGGCTTGCAAAATCCTACCGGCGGCCAAATCCATGTTTTCAATATTGGCGAAATATTCAGCGGTTTTCTTGTCATAGTCTGGGTAATTGGCGATTAAATTATCAGGTGAAGCAACCTTAGCATGAGGCTCATGGAAAGCCACATAGAGGAAGAAAGGCTGTTCTTTTTGATAATTTTGCTCAAACCAAAGGTCTACTTCATCTGCTACCAATTGACAAGAATACCCCTTCTGCTCTCCTATTGGGTTTCCATTTCTAATAAAGTTGACAGGATTGAGATGAGAAGGCTGGGCATTGTTTTCCGTACCAAGTGAATAATCAAAGCCCTGCTGGTTTGGTTGTGGCTGATTGAGTTCCTTATCTTGAGGAAGAACGCTCAAATGCCATTTACCAAAATGAGCAGTCTGATATCCCGCAGGTTTGAGTAGTTCCGCAATTGTTCTTTCATTGTCCGGAAGGTGCATTACAGACCCAGGAGGCCTGTAGCTATACATGCCCGCCCGTGCCGGAATCCTGCCTGTCAAAAGTCCAACCCTTGAAGGGGAACAGTTGGGAGCGCCGGCATAGCAATTGGTGAATTTCACCCCTTTAGATGCCAAAGCATCCAAGTTTGGAGTGTTGGCTACTCCACCGTATCCCTGAAGATCCGCATAGCCCATATCATCTGCAAGGATGACCACCACATTTGGGCGTGTACCCCCATTCTCGCCCTTTGTTACCTTATAGTTTTGGGACCAATTATTTTGAGCATTCACCGCCTGGTTCAGTCCAAATAAGAGGAAAAGTAAGCAGCATAGATTTTTTGGCATTTTTATAACGATTAACATGCTATTGATAGGGTTTATATTTATCCTTTATAGGATTAGAATGTAAGAACAACTAATTATCGTTGAATATTTCCGTAAAATCAACTAGAGCTTTAACTATTAACACAATTCTCAGCCCTTCCATATAATAACTTCTGACAAGTCCTAAATATTCACGTATTTCATACATATAAATGAATATATCTGGAATAAAATATTTTTATGGGTTCTTTTTTTGTTTTTTTATGCTGTCTGGCCTTTATGCCCAACAGCCTAGAGACATTACGGCCTATCGTTTGGCGGAAAAGGAACAAATCAGCCTCGATGGAAGGTTGGATGAATCTTTTTGGTCAAAAGTCAACGCAGCAACGGCATTCCGCCAGCAGGAACCACTGGAAGGGCAACTTGCCACCGAGCAAACCTCTGTACAAATCGCATTTGACGAAAATAACCTTTACATAGGGGCAAGGTTTTATGACAGCGATCCGGATGGTATCAAAGCCTTTCAGAAAAGGCGAGATGCGGTTCTTGATACGGATGATACCTTTGCTTTTATTCTGGACACCTACAATGACCAACGTTCAGCCTTTTATTTCGAAATCAATCCCCATGGCCTTATGGGAGACGGCATTTTAAGAACAGGCCAAGGTGCTGAGGTCAATAGGGACTGGAATGGGATTTGGAGAGTATGGGTGGCCCGTGATGACAAAGGATGGTCTGCCGAAATTCGCATACCCTTTATGACCTTAAATTTTGATCCCAAAAATGATACTTGGGGTATAAATTTTCTTAGAACCATTCGCAGGAAAAATGAAATCACCCTTTGGGAAGGCTATAAAAGAAATCAAGGAATCGAAAGACCTCAGGATGCAGGAAAACTTCGGGGCCTGTCAAACATTAATCAGGGTATTGGATTAGAAGCTATACCCTATGCCATTACCTCTCAATCAAGGGTAAGAAATGATCCTGAGAAATCAATGGAAAAGCAAACCACCTTTAATGCAGGTGGTGAATTAAATTATAACATTACCCCCAATTTAAAAGCAGGAATCACAATCAACACTGATTTTGCCGAAGCAGAAGTAGATGACAGGCAGGTTAACCTTACAAGGTTTCCCATAGTATTACCGGAGAGAAGGGATTTTTTCCTTCAAGGGGCTAATGTGTTTGTATTCGCCCCCTCCAGTAACCCCAACCCCTATTTCAGTCGAAGGATAGGATTACAAGAGGGCCGGGCAATACCTATAAAACATGGCGCCAGACTTATTGGCCGCATAAAAAATACAGATATCGGTTTTATCCAGACGAGAACGGGGGAATCAGGTGAGCTCCCAGGAGAAAACTTTACAGTAGGAAGAGTCCTTCAAAACATTTCTGCTGAAAGTACCATCGGAGCCATTTATACCCGTAGAGACACAGATGGAGACAGTATTCCGGTGAGAGAAACCTTAGGCGCAGACCTTAATCTAAGTACTTCCAAATTTTTGGGCAATAAAAACTTCCAATTTCAGGCTTTCTTTGTAGGCCATAGCCCAACATCTTTTAATGACAGCAGCAGTAATATGGACCGATCTGTCAGAGGGTTCAGGTTTAATTTCCCCAACCAACCTTGGGAGGCCCATGTCTCCTATCGCGAGTTTGGCGTCAATTACAATCCAGCTGTTGGATTTGTTCCAAGAATTGGTTTCAGAAGGCTTCAACCGACAGTCACTTACAGCCCTTTAATGAAAAGGAGCTCCATTTTGAGAGAATTAAGTTGGGAATATGATTTTGAATACCTGATGCTGATGGATTGGCAACCGGCCACTGTAAACCATGCTATCAGAGCATTGGGCCTACGTTTTGAAACAGGCGATTTTATCAATTTCTCTTTCTTGCACAACTATGAATTTTTGGATTTCACTTTTGATATTTTGCGGGATGGAATATTCTTAATTCCTGAGGGTACCTACCAAAATAGGGGATATTCCATAGAAGCTTCCTCTGCTCCATTTAGAAAAATCGGCGGTACAGCCACACTTACCAATATAGGTTTTTGGACAGGAAGACAAGTACAACTGGATGCAGATGTGTTCATTAGACCTTTTACCGGACTTAACATGACTGCAACGTATAGCTATAGTAATGTCAATTTGGAACAAGGAGATTTTAAAACCCACCTTTTAAGGTTAAACAGCAGTTATGATTTTTCCCCTTGGGTTTCGGTAAATTTCAATATTCAATACGATAATCTCACTGAAAGACTGGGTACTAACAGCCGGTTTATCTGGGTGATTGATCCCGGCAACACATTTTTCATTGTCCATAACCACAACTGGCAAAGGTTTACAGACCGATTCAATGTCATGGAAACTCAATCCATTATGAAACTTGCTTATACTTTAAGGTTTTAAACTTGTGATTAGGCTTTATGTTTCGACGATAAAAGTAAGTAATTTCTTAATAAGTGGTTCTTATTTTCAATTCCTAAAGAGTATACTAAACCTACACAATAAGTCGGGACTCAAAATAAAAAGCAGGTTTTTAAATAATTTTCATTAATTTAATTGTTCTGTACCATATGGTAGCTGAATTCGATGCCATAATATTTCAAGTACAGCGCTTTTACCCAAACCCACTAAGCAATCACCTCATGAAAATTAAATCCTATCTGCTATTGCCTATAGTATTGCTTGCCTTTGCCTGCAAAAACAATACAGAGAAAAAAAACATCGCCGAAGAAATAAAAATACTGGTTCCGGAAGGGGTTACCTTCAATAAAGCAACCTTGAAAAGAATGGGGGCCAGTGGTGACAATTGGTGTATTACCTGGACCGCTGATGGTTCGCAAGTGGTTTCAATGTGTGATGGCAACTGGCTGGATCAAAAAAATTACGCATCACAAATCCACAACCACCTTTACAGAATAAAAGGAGGCCCGGAAAACTTTGAAAGGGAAGATCTTCCTAATTACCCTGAATTCAGTGGCAAGGAAGGCAGCTGGTTTGGCTATGGCATAGTGGCTGTAAATGGCACTATTTATTCAGCAGTATCTAAAACTCCGGGAGTCGCTTGGTCAGGGCCCTTTACTGGCGTAAAACTTTTGAAGTCAACTGACAATGGGGAATCCTGGTCCCGTGTAGACAGGGAAGGAAATGAACTTGCACTTACTGCAATGGACAGCATGAGAAATGTAGTCAATAAACAGGAGATGTTTTCTCTAAAGGAGCATGGACTTCCACATCAAACGCAGGAAGCCTACCCTTTTTCCTTTTTCGATTTTGTGCAAAACGGGCAAGACAACTCTGCTGCCAAGGATGAATACGTATATATTTATTCCCCGGAAGGAGCCGCTGCCCATCAACTGAACCTAGCGAGAGTTTCCCATGACAAAATTGGCATTCGAAGTGAATGGGATTATTTCACCAAATATGACGAAAACAATAATCCTCAGTGGTCAAAGAACATTGAAGATAGAGGTCAAGTACATGTTTTCCCTGAAAAAAGCAGTAAAAACCATTATTTTGGTTGGTATTCTTGGTTGCCTTCTGTTGTTTGGAATGAAGGACTCGGGCTTTACATCATGGTCAATGGCGGCACCTATGGCGGTCATGGCATGAGCAATTCGGATGAAGATTATTACCACAGTTGGATGCATACCGAAACGGGTAGTTTGGGTTTTTGGTACTCAGAAAATGCTTATGGCCCATGGACGCAGTTTTATTATACGGATTACTGGACCGTGGATGACTCCAACAACAGGACTTACCAACCAAAGCTATCCCCAAAATGGATCAGTGAAGACGGTAAAAAAATGAACCTTATTTGGTCAGATGCCATGAAAAACGAGGAAGGAAAATCTCACTCAATCAACTATATATGGAATCAAATGGAGATAGAAATTAAGGTGAAATAAAGCCTTACACGAAATAAGCATCAGCCATTCAATAACCGGGTATAAATTAATCTCAGATATTTAAATATAAATTAATTATGTTCGGGTTGGTTGGCAAACCTACTGTTTCCAAATAAATAAAACGATACTTTTAACGCCAGTCCTATAGTAATCCTAATATGAAATATATACCCAATCTCCTATTGCCTATTCTTTTGCTCGCTTTTGCTTGTAACAATGACACTGGTGAAAAATCTGATAATGATGTAACAGATGATCCTTTAGAACTAGTAGTTTCCGCGGAGAAAATATTTCACTTAAATGATTCGACAGCACCTACATCAACTTGTTTTCAATTTGTTCCTGAATTGAACAATTATTTAATGTTAAATGAATTCACAAATGAGATCATTTTTTATGATTATGATAATGGTTCTATTGTGAATAAAATTCACTTCCCAGCACAAGGTCCAAATGGGATTGGGAAAAAAGGTTTAAGTTTCTATTTCGCGAACAAAGATTCAATATTTATATCAAATTCTTGGCAGAACAAAGTATTTTTATTCGATGAAAAGGGGACTTACAAAAATTCCTATCTCCTAGAAAGAGAAGGGATAGAGGAAGGATTTATGACTGGGAAGGATAATTTAATGTTTCTCATGAATGGTACTCTTTATATCCCAGCTGGAAGAACGGGCGCACTTCTTGACGACAATACAGCGCTTAATAATTTCTATAAATTAGATTTAACCACAGGGGATTTTTCAAAAGATTACAATAGGCCTGACATCTACAACAAGGGGAACTGGGGAGCAAATTGCATGATGGAACTTAGTTATTCAACAATCAACCGTAAGGATAATTTTATTATTCGTTCAATTCCGGTCGATGCTGACATTTACGTTTATCAAAATGATCAACTTGTTGAAAAGCATCAAATAAAAAGTAAATATTTCGATGAGGTTCCGCCTATGTCCTTGAACAGAGATAAGGAAATGGACTGGAAAAAATCGGTGGTCTACGATTATTCAACCTCCCACTATTTCAATATCATTTATGATGAATACAGAGATGTCTACTATAGACTTACCCTACTTGGAAACACGATAGATGAAATAAACAATCCAGAAATCCAATACGACCAGGAATTTACCATCATGGTATTGGATAACAAGTTTAAAGTATTAGGAGAAACAAAATTTCAAAGAAACAAATACTTGGTTTATAATACTTTTGTAAACGAAAATGGGCTTCATATCCAATTGAATCCAAAAAACTATACCAATGAGAACCAAATGGAATTTGAGGTACTTTCTTTTAACCAAAATTTGTTATAAATACCATTAAATCTTTCACTTTCAGGTAGCAGGTAAATAATAAGCTTAAGAAAACCAAGGTGCTCGAGTTGGATTATGATTTATCGTTCAAAAATTTCCCCACATGATACACCCCTCTTTCCCAACCTTATTGTTATCACAGGCTTTTTGGATTTCACTTTTGATATTTTACAGGATGGAAAATCCTTAATTCGGCAATTTGGAACAAGGAGATTTAAAAACCCATTTAAGGTTAAACAGCCCGGCAACACTTTTTTATCGTCCCCAACCACAACTAACAATGGTTTACAGACCGGTTTAACGTAATGGAAATTCAAACGATTGTAAAACGGGCCTATATCTCAAGGTTTTAAGCTTACCAAACTAGAATTGATCAAACCTGAAACCTGCCCGAGCATATGAAGAAAATAGGCCTCATATGGGACAAAATGATTCTTTCTTTCAGATTTCCTATTCAAAAAGTTTCAGAATTTAGGCATCAAAATTGGTAGAAGGATGGTATTGAAAAGGCTTAGAAAATAGGTAAGCCCTTTCGAAGGTTAATCCGAAACATCATAAAAATCGCCAAAGTGTTGGCTCGCGTAATCTAGATGCCATATTTTAAATTAAACGAAACTTGATGATCGTAAATAAATCCATAGTAGGGCTTCATATAATTCTCCATGAGTCACATGGCCTGTTGGCCGGTAAAATTGCTAACGAAATTAAAGAAGTATATAGACCCATTTATTGGTTTGAAACCCTAATAGCCATTAGTGAGCATGATGACAGGCAACTTGACTTAAATGAAAAAGAGTACCTTTCTGATCTTGGCGTACCCATGGATTTTACTGAAGAAAGTTATCGAGTGGATGAAGTTATGGAAAGGATGCAGCGTATTTTGAGAACTTCGGGTAATAAATCTCAATGGATAAAGTTATTGATCTCCTACCATTTAGAATTTATTTATGGTCCGCTCAAAAATAAGAGCAAAAGAATTTTAGCATTTTTTCAACAGCAAGCGTCGGAACGGAAAACAATACTCAAGCATTTTGGCCTCACTAATGCAAAAGCGAAGGGATATTATGAATTTTTGCGCTTTTGTGACCGATTATCTCTAATCCTATGCAAGGATGAAACCCCAGCCTTGGAGCGGCAGCTGGAAATAAACACCTCAATTGACGGAAAAACATTTTTTATAAAGCAAACAGAAGATGAACGATTGATTATAAGCCCATGGATTTTTAAGAAAGAGAAGTTTGAGTTATCGGTCGAGGAAAGGCTTTTAAAGGATACACAGTTTAGCTCTTTAGAAAATTTTAAGGAATCTCTTTTGCAGACAATGCCGCAATCAAAAAAATGGATCCTTGCTAAAGAATAATCAATTGAACGATTACCTACTTTCGCTTTCAGGCAAAGTTAAATTCGTCACTTTTTCCTCCGGATACTTTTCAGGATCGTAAAGTACAATCCGATCCAAAAAATGATGAGCAGATCTCGCTGATATCTCTAATGTGTAGGTACCTTTTCTATTGATGCGCACATAAATTTCATGTGGATCGTTGTCACTGGTTTTGGTACGCCATGTCCAATCTGTAGTGCCGTGACTATAAACCTTAAACCATCCTTCTTTACCGGCACCTTCAGGACAATCATCCTTACATATTCCGTGAGGCCTTACTATATGATTTTCTTTTTTACCGAAAAAGTCTGAGGCACCAACCACCCTAAGCCAAGTGTCATTATTATCCGTTGAAGAGTTTCCCTTCCCTACCTTAGAATGCCAAATGATTTTATAGAGCCCAGGGTTATTGATTTCAATAGGATACTTTAGTGTCTTATTCCCGGGATCTTTGAAGTGCTCAGTTGTGGAATACAAGTAATGGATCGTACCTCCTTCTATATTCACACTTTCTCGAAACCAATCCCCTACACCTTCTACCGACTCAACCTCTATAATCAGCAGGGAATTCTTTTCATTAAACGTAACCTGCGCTGTTGCCTGAAAACCAATCAGGTAAATAAAGAAAAGAAGCTTCCTTGGCATATTTCTCATAAGACATTCTAAATATAAATTAATCTAGATTTCAATATAATCAATTCTGTCAATAATATAACTTTTACATGACAAGGATACACTCGATCCCTATTTACCGACCCTTCCATATTACCCTTACTAAAATTAGGAAGATCATTTCCTCAAGGGCATCCAAACTGCCATTTCTGATTTTCCTCTATTTCCCCAGGCAAAATATGGAATCAACCTGATATTGATGGGCTTTAATGTGTTTTTTTGATCTAATTCTTGGTACAATTTGCCTTCCCAATCGGACTTTCCTTGTAGCAAGGCCTGCCCCACTAAGAAGGTGAGGGAGGCACCTTTCACCATTTTTTTGACAGGGGTAAATTGAATGGCAGCAGGAAGCTCCACATCAAAAATGCGGGCATCTTGCAAGTCCGGAGATTCAATACAATAAACAACTGGCCCTCGTACAACGGCTACCTGATTCCTGGTTTCCTCCACCAGTGGGTTGGCCTCCATCAATCGGGCAGTCATGGGTAGATATAATTCAATCACATCACCCTTTTTCCACTTTCGTGATAAGGACAGATAACTTCCGGCTATAGGTTTTTCATTCGATTTTTCTCCATTAACGGTGATTTCAGCCTGACTGGCCCAGGCAGGGATCCGTAAATCTATGGCAAAGGGATCTTGCCCGGTTTTTTTGATGCTTAGCTTTATCTTTCCATCCCAGGGATAATCTGTCTCCTGTCTTAACTCTAGGCTTGAACCATTTGGCAAATTAGTTTTCAGTTCATTGCTACCATATAAATTGACTATCAAACCTTTATCAGAGAGTGCATAAGCATAATTATGGGTTTCGGCTACCGTTCTGACGACATTTGGAGGACAGCAGTTCGATTTAGAAATATAGGGTTCCCTCACCTTATTCCATCGAAATGTAAAAGGCAAATCCTCATCCACTCTCAAAGGGTTGGTATAATTAAAATTAGTCCCTCCTAAATCTGTACCAGACAATACACTATTGATTAAGCTCAGCTCTAATATGTCTGCATAGCGGCTGTCCCCAGTCACCAAAAGCATGCGGTGGTTCCACAAAACATTGCCAATATTTGCACAGGTTTCATTGTAGGCTGAGATATTAGGTAATTGAAAAGCCTGCCCATAAGCCTGGTGGACTTGCTGAATAATAGATGGCTTGTAGGTGGTTCCATTTGGGGACACACCATCATACAAAGCACCTGTAGCTCCAGTGATGTAGAGTTTTTTAGTGACCACATCCTTCCAAATACTTTCCAATGCCATCATCAAAGAATCCTCCCCTGTTTCTGCATAAAGATCCGCTACGCCGGCATACAAGTAATTGGCACGAACGGCATGTCCTACGGCTTCTCGCTGCTGTCGAAATGGAATGCGATCCTGATTGTGGTCTGTACCATCAGTTATCATTCCACGAATATAAATCATTTTACCTGCTAAGTCGAGGTATTCCTTGTTTCTTGTGGTTCTATACATTTCAACCACTCCCATATAATGGGAAGGGCAAATTGCATTTTGAGCTTGTTCGGCAGTTGCATTTTCATGGTAGGCAACAAGAAAATCTGTTGCCTTGATCGCAATGTCCAAAAAGTTGGTCTGCCCGGTTATGCGATAATGTAAGCTGGCCGCCGTCATCAAATGGCCCATATTATACGTTTCAAAGTTCATTCGATCTTCAAACTCTACCGCATCTTCAGGGTTATTGCGCTGCTTTATTATTGTAGAAGTATGAATATAACCATCTGCTCTCTGTGCGTCCGCAATCACTTTTATGACCCGCTCTAGCTCATCATAATACCTTTGGTCTTTTGTGCTGGCATAAACGGACACTAAGGCTTCAAGGGTTTTATAAAAATCTCCGTCATGAAAAGGAGCGCCCCTATGTCTTCCTTCTTTGTATCCTGCTGCTATTTCAAAATTGAGAAAACCATGGCTAAGTGTATCATTCTCGTAAATGTGCAACATATTCATGGCCATGGTGTCCTTACTGACATTCGCCCAATACCCCCAAAAACCATCCGTCCATTTCACCGCATCCATATCCACCGAAATTTGTTTGGCAAATGGGCTTATGGAGGTGTTTACCAAAGCTTTTTCCTGAGCATTTACTGGCAATAGTGGTGCAAAAATGATTGCCGTAAAAAGGCCAATCCAATTACTGTTCCTTTTAAAATCAAGCATATATAGTATTCTGGGTCAAATATTAATTGATGCTATTTAAATATTTCTCTAGCATGGTGTAACCATTCGCTAAATTGTTTCTATCCGCCGCATTCGAAGGATCAAGACCGTTTTTCTTTTCCCAATCATCTGGCATGCCATCGTGATCTTTGTCCTCAGGTGCTGGTGCACTTTTTAAATTTGGCCAGCCCCCTACATCTTTTTGTGAATCTATTATACCGGACTTCTTGGACTTATCTGCCAGGTTTTTGTTTTTCTTATAGCTTTCACCCTCAAAAGAAGCCTGCCCTTCTTTTGCTTCCTTTATTATCCTTTTATCCACAGGATCTCTTTTGGGCAAGGTAGCTCCTGCATTTTCGAGAACTACCTCATAGGCTTTTTCCGCTGTGTGCTGGTGAATTGGCATGGAAGGCCATGATGCTTCCATCTTTATAAATTGAAGATTTTGGGCTCCTCCCTGTGGCTGCACTCCTCCATCCCAATTGTCAGCAGTCACTTTGTTATTTCCATCAATGACATTGTCAGCAATGTACCATTTGCCAAAATCACTGGTTTTCTTGCGCATGGATGGGTTGGCAATCCTATAGGAAACCTCTCCCGGAATTGTGGCCGGTCCTGGTTTATAATAATTGGCCACAATGTTGAACTTTGAAAAAGAAAATTTTGGATTACCAACTTGTTGGTTTTCCCCACCATAACAACTGTTGTACCCCCAATTGTATATTACATTGTTTCTATAATCCGTGTAGCCAGAACCTGATGCCATTCTCGGATTGCGACTGCCATGACTAGCAATGAGATTATGATGGTATGTCCCATAGTTTGAGCCCCATATCCCTCCAAAACCATGTGCTCCTTTTACATGATTGGAGTTATACATGCTCTCAGAAATAATGCTCCACTGAACAGTAATGCTGTCACAATGATAAATAGACATGGTTTCATCCACACTCCAACTGGCTGAAATATGATCCAGAATAATGTGTTTGGTATACCTGCTTGAGACCGCATCGGTATCTTCGCCTGATTCATTCCCCAACCTAACCCTCAAATACCTAATAATGACATGATCTGCCTCTATTATCAATGGATTCTTTTTAAGGCAAATCCCATCACCAGGGGCCGTCTGACCGGCAATGGTGATATAAGGATGCTTGATCCGCAAAGGAGATTCCAGAGAAATGGTACCTGAGACTTTAAAAACCACTGTTCTTGGCTCCGAAGCCTCTACTGCGGCTCTTAAACTCCCTTCACCACTGTCATTCAAATTGGTAACTTCAAACACAACACCACCTCGTCCCCCTTTAGAAAATTTCCCGTAGCCTTCGGCTGTTGGAAAGGCAAGCTGTTGGGCAGGGCTATTAAATCCTATCAATAGCAATACTGCACTAAGAATTAAATGTTTCATGGAATGTTTTATTTTAAAAGGGCTCAAATGAAGCGGAAAACCGAACTTTTGTACTCTTGTTAATTGTGTTTATTGTCCTCAAATTATTTGATTGGTATTAAAGAATCGATTAAAATCCATTTCATAAAAAAACAAATTGCCAATTATTGTTTTAGTTAATCCCATTTCTTTTTTTCCATTCCGGGTATTTTTCCAGCATTTGTTCCGGAGCGCGGGTGTACCAGCTATAGCCGTTTCTTCGCTCATGACCTATCTCCGTTATGGAATCCTTTTTAATACCGTCTCTATCGCAGAAATATATTTTCTCGGTTTCCAGGTCATAAAATCGTCCCCAATGTAAAGGCGCATTTATATCTTCTACCACAATTCTATCCTTGCTTCCATCAGGCATCGTCTGAGTGTCTACCCTTAATCGTCCTACACTGTGGTCTTCAAACCATTTTACAGCTCCATTTATAGAAGCCTTGACTTCATTGGATGGGTTTTCTATTTCCATAAGCATAAGCACTATTCCTACAGATTCCGATCCACTAAATGAAGGCAATTCATAACTTCTGGCTTTTGCGGGTGCAAGGGTCACCGAATCATGTTGAGCACACCATGCGGTAGGCTCCCCTTTGACGACAATCTGAGTATTTAAAAAACACGCTATTCCTTTGTCATAGGCTTCCTGAATTTTCGCTTTTTTACTATCCGACAATTGAATGGACTGAAAAGCATGGTCGTCGGATAGCAATTCTTTTAAGAAACGCATTATATTGACCATGGCATCGTCATTGAAGGTGATGTGCCCGGAATACGCCACACTTCCTTTGCGTACCGGATAAAACTGAGGCCAACCCCCATTGTCGTATTGGGCCTTGAGTATATAATTTATTCCTTTTCCAAAAGCCTGCTTGTAGCGTTCGTCCTTGGTTTTTGAATACACATTGGCGAGAAATCTCAACTCGGTAATGGTTGCATCATTATCAAATGTTGCTCCAATTTTACCTTTAGATTTTAGGTAAGCTGCTTTTTTACCAGCATCCATTGGGTGATGATAGGGCTTATTTTTTTCCCAACCACCAATAGCTTTTTGGGTCAGCAGTACATTTTCTGCTACAAGTTTTGCTTCATTGGAAGCATACCAGGCTTCCGGCATTTTCACAGCAACATCCTTCCAGCGCATGTCTCGAAAATCTTTGGAATCATTCTGACCCATTACGGATCCAATCGCTAAAACTGCAATTAACCCTATCAATCCCATTGTTTTTGAAAGTGCAATTTTATTTTTCATTGTAATTGAATTTCCTTATTTGTGGTAATATTAATCCTGAAAGAGGCAATAGCCCTTCTATTACGTCTATTTTTCCAACCATTTCCATCTTTCTCCCCAGTCGCCCAAAAAGGTTTCTCTGAATTTAGCAATGGTTTTCGCTCCTTGTTGGTCTTTTATAAATAATCCTTCAGCTAATCGATCACTGTACCAGTTGGAGCCTAACTGGTAATCGTCTGAAGAGGGTTTACCTGGCCAAGGAATGGTACTGATATATTCTCCTTCCAAGCCATTCAGTTCAGGGATTTCACTACTGGTTTTGTATTTACCGTGTTCAGCCTTTTTAGAGCTATATTTTACTCCGTAAATCCCCTCTCCGAGGTAATAACCCGGCCAAACCTGACCTTGTATTTTGATTTGAAAAACTGCAGAATCCTCCGGAACCATTATTTTAGGCCCTTTAAATCTCCATTCGATTGTAGCATAAGCCGCCACTGTATCTGCCTTGGTGCTGCCACCTTCAAATACACTTCTGGAACTGCGGTCTATCTTCTCAAAGCTACCACCCCAACTTTCTCCTGTAGGGTCTTCCGGGTCTCCATTCATAACATAAGCCAGTGAAGGGGTATCTCCCATTTTTATTTCTCCATTGTAATAATTGATGAAATCCTTACCCATTACTCCTCGCCCTTGAATAAAATTGTCATAATACGCATCCGCTTTGTAAGCTTCGGAAGAACCATCATCCATAAACCAACCCCTATAAGTTGCATTGGATTCTATCATCCATAAATCTGAATGATTGGCAGCGATATATGAATAGGCATTGATGCTCCATTTCTTATTTGGGCCACCTATCCAATAGACCCTGATCTTTTCTTTGATTTCAGGTGCATCATACAATGCCTGAGCAAGGTCTTCTATTCCTCCCCAGACAAGCACCCAAAGTGGCTGATCACTTTCTTTTTTGGCGCATTTAATGATCCAATCTGAACCTTCCGTAGAAGTAGAATACCCCTGAAAAGGAGCTGCCGGAATGGCGCCCTGCTTGACCACCGCTCTCAAAGCAGCGGGTTTCGGAAGACCACTTGTATGTCTTGCTAACTGGGCATAATCTTTTTCATAATCATCAATTATGTTCAAAAAATTGCTTTTACGCCCATCTCCGAAAGGTGAAGCTACTAGTCCCTCAATTTCAAATTGATCCGCATACATTAATAAATGTATCATGGACTGAAAATCATCAGGATCAGTCCCCCCTATATCAGAACTAATTAAAACCCTGGGTTTAACAACATCATTTTCAATGGCTTTACAGCTCGATATTAAAACCATATAAATCACACATTGTAAACCGATTCCAAATTTTAACTTCATTTATATTTTTTTTATTTCCGAAATACTTAACCTTAAAAATCATAATAATCAAACACTTAAGGGATGAAGAAATTAATATCAATAGATTTCAAACCTTAAAACGAAAGTAAATGAAGGTAAAAATAAATAATAATAAAAAATATTTACGGTTTTTTTTATTATTATTTATTTTTTTTGGTTTAATTTACAACAGTGAAAAACACAATGGCATAATTTAAAATTATACATTTAACAGGTTTTCAATAGATTACATAACAAAACCATTCCTTTGTAATACCAAATTATTACATCTCCTATTGCTTCAAACAAAAGAACATGTTACCAAAACAAAGAAAAGAAAAGATACTTGCCTTACTAAAAGAAGATGGGTCTGCCAAAGTAAACGATTTGGCAAAAATCTTTAAAGTCACAGAGGTCACCATCAGGCAGGACCTAGAGAAATTGGAAAAAAACGGTTTGGTTATCAGAGATCATGGTGGTGTACATTTAAAAAATGTCGAAGATCAGGTGCGAAATTTCTCACTAGTGCACCAAGATCATCTAAAGGAAAAAGAAATGATTGCTGAAAAATGCTTGGAATTCATACATCCCGGAGACACAATCATTCTTGATTCTGGCTCTACTACGACAGAGATCGCTAAAAAAATAATAAACATCAAAGGGTTAACCGTCATTACGAATGCCCTAAATATAGCACTGATGCTAGGAGCAAATCCAAACATAGACATTATCATGACTGGAGGTGAATTCAAGGCGCCTACCTTATCACTTACTGGCCAAAAAGCGGCTGACTTTTTTAAGGGACTGAATGTGCAGAAACTCTTTCTGGCAACTGCAGGCATATCCTTAAAATCCGGACTTACCTACCCAAGCCTTAGCGATCTTGTAGTGAAAAAAGCCATGATTGATGCCGCAGACATTACCTACCTGGTAGCTGATTCTTCAAAAATTGGAAAAAGTGCTTTTGCCAGCCTCGGTGCTTTATCCCTTATCGATTACATTATCACCGACGAAGGGGTCGAAAATAAACACAAAGAAGTCTTCAAAGAAAACGAAATACAATTAATCATCGCTGAAGACAATAATTAAAGAAACAGAAAGTAAAAAGTACCATTTCTTACAAAACAATGAAAAATCAAAACGTTACTTTAGGCATTATCATAGGAAACAGAGATTTTTTCCCTGACAAACTTGTGTCAGAATCAAGGGTTGAGGTCTTAAACGTACTTGAGAAACAAGGTATAAAAACCGTTATTCTTGGAGAAAATGAGACCAAACTTGGTGGTGTTGAAACCTATACGGATGCAAGAAAATGTGCTGATCTTTTCAACAAGCATAAGGAAGATATAGCAGGTGTTTTAGTAGTACTCCCAAATTTCGGAGATGAACGAGGAATTGCAGACACTCTACATCTTGCTGATCTTAAAGTGCCGGTACTTATTCAAGGATACCCTGATGAGCTGAATAAACTAAATGTAGCCAACAGAAGAGATTCTTGGTGTGGGAAAATTTCAGTTTGCAATAACCTTTACCAATATGGTATCAAATATTCGATCACTACCAAACATGTGGTCCACCCTACCGACCCATCCTTTCAGGCAGATTTACAAAAATTCCTGGGTGTTTGCCGTGTAGTTAAAGGAATGAAAAATGTTCGAATTGGAGCCATTGGCGCCAGACCCACTGCTTTTAACACGGTGAGGTACAGTGAAAAAATATTGCAAAAAAATGGTATTTCTGTGGTTACCTGCGATTTGTCGGAAATACTTGGCAAAGCCAATAAATTGGACAATACCCATCAGCGAGTAAAAGACCATTTGGAGAAAATTCACAATTATGCTTCTACCGGAAAAACTCCAAGTGAGTCTTTAATTCAGATGGCTAAGCTTGATGTGGTATTGAATGACTTTATGACTGAAAATCAACTGGATGCCAATGCCATTCAATGTTGGACTTCGCTTCAGCAAAATTATGGCTGCAATGTTTGCACCAGCTCAAGTATGTTTAGTGAAGGCATGATCCCTAGCGCCTGTGAAGTAGATGTGACGGGAACCCTCAGCATGTATGCAATGCAATTGGCCTCTGGTTCTCCTAGTGCTTTGGTAGACTGGAACAATAACTATGCGGACGATGAAGATAAATGTGTGCTTTTCCATTGTGGAAACTGGGCCAAATCCTTCTTACCAGACATTGAAATAAGCAATGCCCCAATTCTAGGTACAACTGTAGGAGTTGAAAACACCTATGGTGCATTGGACGGGCGTACTCCTGCCTCCCCATTGACTTTTGGAAGAATCACAACAGATGACGCCAAAGGAATCATGAAAGCCTATGTGGGCGATGGTGTTTTAACAGATGACGAATTAAAGACTTTCGGAAATAGGGCCGTTGCCAAAATCCCAAACCTTCAGGGATTAATGAATTATATATGTAAAAATGGTTTCGAACATCATGTGGTGATGAATGCCTCACATACTTCTGATGCTTTGAAAGAAGCATTTGAAAATTATATGGGGTGGGATGTGTACCATCACAAAGGGTAAAAAAAGGTTAATTGTTACCAAGAAGACAGAACAATAATGTCAGATAAAGAATTAGAAAAGAAGTCAGTATTCCTGAGAAAAAATATTCTCAAATACATTTATAAAGCAAAAGCCGGACATACCGGAGGTAGCTTGTCTTGTGTGGACATATTGAATGTATTGTACAATAAAGTACTTAATGTAGACACCGAAAATTTCAGAATCCCCGATAGAGACCGCTATATTCAAAGTAAGGGACATTGCGTAGAAGCCTTGTTTGTCACGCTTGCAGACAGAGGTTTTTTCCCTGAATCAGATCTGGAAACGCTTTGTCAGTACCAATCTCACTATATCGGCCACCCTACAAAAAAAGTCAATGGTGTGGAGCAAAATACCGGAGCTTTGGGCCATGGTTTACCTATCTGCGTCGGAGAGGCTATTGCAGCCAAACTGGACAAAAAGCAACACCGGGTATTTACGCTTTTAGGAGATGGTGAATTGCCTGAAGGCTCCAACTGGGAAGCATTTCTTTCCGCATCGCATTATAAATTGGACAACCTTTACGCGATTTTGGACAATAACAAACAGCAAATTACAGGTTCAAATCAGGAAGTAATGAATACTGATTCCCTTAGGGACAAATTGGAAGCATTTGGTTGGTCAGTAAAAGAGGTTGATGGCCACAATTTGAATGCCTTGGTTTCAGCCTTAAACAATGGGCCTTTCCAAACAGGAAAGCCCAATTTCATCATTGCCCATACCGTAAAAGGAAAAGGGGTAAGCTATATGGAAGGCGTTTTAAAATGGCACCATGGCGTCCCAAGCACTGAACAATATGAATTGGCATTGTCAGAACTAGATGCGGCTGAGGCATTAATCTCATAGATCATGGAACTGGATAAAATTGCAAAGAAAAATTTAAAAATGGGTAGAGCAAACCAAGAAGTTTTTGCTGAAACTATTGAAAACTTAGCTGCTGCTGATCCATCGATCATTGCCGTAACAAGTGACTCCCGTGGTTCGGGGAAACTGGTCCCCTTTGGACAGAAATATCCAAACCAGATTGTAGAGGTTGGCATTGCTGAACAAAATCTGGTAGGCGTTGCCGCTGGACTTGCTTCTGCGGGAAAGAAACCATTTGCCGTTTCACCTGCTTGTTTCCTTACAGCAAGAGCACTGGAACAAATCAAAAACGATGTGGCCTATTCTGATAACCCCGTGAAATTGGTAGGAATAAGTGCTGGCGTAAGCTACGGTGCATTAGGCACCACACATCATAGCCTTCATGACTTTGCCGTACTTAGAGCCATCAACAATATCACCATTGTGGTGCCAGCGGACAACTTCGAAACTGAACAGGCGGTTCGTTTAGCGGCCAATCTTAAACAACCGATTTACCTTCGCTTTGGTAAAAAAAGCGTACCCTTCTTGAGTGAAGAAAACCAAACATTCGAATTTGGTAAGGGGAGAGTAATCCGTGAAGGTGCTGACCTCACCATTATCGCCAATGGAGAAACCGTCCAACATGCATGGCAGGCAGCAGAGGTTTTGGAACAGCAGCATGGAATCACTACCAAGGTTATCAGCATGCATACCATCAAACCTTTGGACACAGAGCTTCTGGATGATTTAGCCAAAGCTGCAAAACCAATAATCACAGTAGAAGAACATATGGTAAACGGAGGATTAGGAGAAGCCTGTGCTTCCTACCTCTTTCAACAAGGGGCGAGAAACCCATTCCATATTATGGGCGTTCCCGATGAGTACACCGTGACCGGTTCCCAAAATGACATCTTTAAGCATTACGGGATTTCCTGTGATGGCATAGTAGCGAAAGCAACATTAGTCTTAAAAAATTAACACCCAAACCCAAAATGACCAATTTCAACCCCTTAAGAATGCTTTGCTTTTTTGCAGTAGCATTGATTTTAAATAGCTGCGGAGGACCTGATGAACGCGCCTTGAATCAACCTAAAAAGGTGGCCGTAATTGTGTCCACTCTTAACAATCCCTGGTTTGTAGTATTGGCAGAAACAGCCGCAGATCGTGCTACTGAATTGGGATATGTGGCAACTATTTTTGATTCCCAAAACAATACCGCACTAGAAACAGATCATTTTGAAAACGCTGTTTCTTCAGGATATGACGCCATACTTTTCAACCCTACCGATGCAGATGGCTCGATTGCCAATGTAAGGATCGCCAAACAAAAAGGGGTACCGGTATTTTGCATGGACCGAGAGATCAATGCAACGGATGCAGCCACAAGTCAGATTCTTTCAGACAGCTATGCCGGCTGCGTGGCCATTGGGAAATACTTTGTTGAAAAGCTCAATAAAAAGGGCAAGTATGTAGAGATACTAGGCTTAGTTGGCGACAACAATACCTGGAGCAGATCCAAGGGATTCCATTCTGTGGTCGACCATTACCCCGAACTTCAAATGGTTGCCCAGCAAAATGCAGATTTCGACAGAAACAAAGCCATGGAAGTTATGGAATCCATACTACAGGTGCACCCCGACATCAAGGGGGTATTTTGTGGCAATGATGCCATGGCGATGGGAGCATATCAGGCACTTGTTTCTTCAGGCAAAGCAGATCAGGTAATGGTTTTTGGATTCGATGGTGCAAGCGATGTTATTAACTCCATCAGAGACAAGAAAATACTGGCCACAGGCATGCAGTTCCCAAAATTGATCGCCAGGACAGCAGCGGAATACGCACTATCCTATTTTGATGGAAAGCGGGATTTTGCCCAGAAGGTACCTGTAACGGTGGAAATGGTCAACCAGGAAAATGTAATGGATTACCAAGCCTACGGAAGCAAATGAACAGGAAAGCAATTAAATACAGCATTGGAATACTTGTCATCGGTTTATTGGGATATAACTCCGTCTATTTTCAGCCACTGGATAAAAAACTGGCAGATGGAAATGAAATAAGTTTTGATGCAAAAGCCTATGTGGATGGAATTTGGAGCAATGAATTAATGAAGGTCTATAAAGATGCACCAGACATTGCGCTCTTAATAGATAGCTTGGAGCAAAATACGGTTGCTGCCTTTGAAACTTATGGATACGCACTGGGCATTGGGAATATCGGCTATTTCAGGGTCCAAGGAGAAGGTCTGGTTACAGCCGTCAATAACAACAATGTCCTGCTGCAAGTGGGAAGCCATGTGATTGAAGTGGAAACGGAATTTGTGTATGGGAATGCCATCCGAGACGCTTCAGGTTTAGTCAAGTTAAATGATTATGACAACTCCTCTGATTTTAACAGCATCTCTGAATCAATCAATGAAAAAATTCGAAAGGAGCTTATCCCGGAATTCAGGTCTAAAGTAAAAATAGGAGATAAGGTAAGGTTTGAGGGGGCGATTGAGCTCAATAAAGCGCACCTAAAACTTAGCCAGATTGAGGTGATTCCTATTACTCTTCAAATAACAGAATAGCATGACAGCGCTACTTGAAGTCCAACAAATAACCAAGAAGTTCTCCGGGGTGACTGCTCTCAGCCAAGTGGATTTGCGCCTCGAGGGAGGGAAAGTCACCGCCTTAATTGGTGAAAATGGTGCTGGAAAATCCACTTTATTGAAGATCATGTCGGGAATTCACACCGATTACGAAGGTGAGCTATTATTTAAAGGTCAGGAAATCAAATTCTCCAGACCGAAAGATGCCCAGGATATGGGCATATCCATTATCCATCAGGAATTAAACCTTATCCCCTACCTCACTGTAGCCCAAAATATTTTTCTGGGCAGAGAATTGGTCAATGCTTTTGGATTTTTGGACCGTGATAAAATGATCCGAAAAACCAAAGCACTTTTGGAAAGGCTAAAACTGGAAGTAGAACCTACAGCCTTGGTAAGCACCCTGAGAGTAGGCCAACAACAAATCGTAGAAATTGCCAAGGCACTATTAACTGAATCATCCGTAGTATTTATGGATGAACCTACCTCTGCAATAGGAGAAAGTGAAACGGCTGTCCTTTTTGAAATAATTAACAAGTTAAAAGCTGAAGGAAAAGCCATTGTCTACATATCACACAAGCTGGAAGAGCTGTTTGCCTTGGCTGACAATTTTGTGGTTTTACGAGACGGAAAAGTCGTTGGACAAGGCGAGATTTCAGCCATTTCCCGCCCCATGCTGATCAATATGATGGCTGGCCGTTCAGTAAAGGTCATTAAAAAATCCAATAAAAAGTCCTCTAAAGAAAAAGTTTTACAAGTCAAAAACCTGCAATTAACAAACCCTGACAATCCCAGCCGACCTTTGCTTAACAATATTCATTTTGACCTGCACAATGGGGAAGTACTGGGAATTTATGGATTGATGGGTGCCGGAAGGACAGAACTTTGCGAAAGCTTGTTTGGCCTCCACCACCGCAGAATGACCGGGAGTATCGAATTGGAAGGAAAAGAAATGCTTTTCAAAAACCCGATAATGGCCATTGAAGCAGGTATGGCACTGGTGCCGGAAGACCGTAAAAAAGACGGGATTGTACCCAATATGTCTGTAGGCAAAAACCTAAGCCTTTCCGTTCTGGAGCAGGTAAGCAGCTATGGATTTCTAAACAGTACTTTACAGACAACACTTTACGACAAATATGTAGCCTCACTAAAGATAAAAGTACACAGTGAAGAACAACTTATTAAAAACCTAAGTGGTGGAAACCAACAAAAGGTTATTCTCGGCAAATGGATAGCCCGGTCTCCAAAAGTTCTTATGCTGGATGAGCCCACTCGAGGCATTGATATCAATGCTAAAAATGAAATCTATGAATTGATTTCCCAATTGAGCCAATCGGGCATCTCTATTCTCGTCGTCTCTTCAGAAATCCCAGAAATTCTAGCCATTTCTGACAGGATACTTGTGATGGCTGAAGGGGAAATTTCCGCTCAATTTTCAAGTGAAGATGCTACAGAAAACAATATTATGAATGCCTGCATACCGGAAAACCTGACCAAATGATCTCTATAAAGAAAAAATTAAATATCGCTCAATTTCAGTCCCTCATTGCCTTGTTTATTTTATGCCTGGGTCTGGCTTTGATGACAGACAATTTTATGACTACAGACAATTTCTGGAATGTCATGCGTCAGATTTCGGTAAACGTTTGCATTTCAGTGGGCATGACCCTGGTGATTTTAACTGCTGGAATTGATCTTTCTGTAGGTTCTATTCTGGCTTTTTGCGGGGCTGTTACTGCCGGCCTGCTTAGCAATGGAATCAGCATTCCTGCTCTCAATTTATTCATAGGCTTTACCGTTTTAGGAGCTGTACTTGCAGGCCTACTTGTTGGGGGTGGCTTAGGGTTTATCAATGGCTATGCCATTACCAAATTTAAAGTCCCTCCCTTTGTGGCTACCCTGGCCATGCTTACAATGGCACGTGGTTTCACCATGCTTTGGACCAAGGGGCATCCGATTTCGGGTTTGGGCGAGACCTTTGGTTTTTTAGGTACAGGTTGGTTTTTGGGCATCCCCATGCCGGTTTGGATTTCAGGAATTGTGGTCGTTACAGCGATAGTTCTAACCGGAAAAACACGGTTTGGCAGGTACATCTATGCCATAGGTGGCAATGAAAATGCCTCACTACTCTCCGGAATACCCATTGCAAAAGTTAAAATGTGGGTATATGCCCTTGCCGGCATACTTGCCGCAGTAGGTGGGATTTTGGTAACGGCTCGTCTGGATTCTGCTCAACCCAATGCCGGCTTCAGTTATGAGTTGGATGCCATCGCTGCAGTGGTGATTGGAGGAACTTCCCTATCAGGTGGAAGGGGAACCATCCTGGGAACTGTGTTAGGTGCTATCATTATCGGGGTCCTAAATAATGGGCTGATCCTTTTGAGCGTTTCCCCATTTTGGCAACAAGTAATTAAAGGGCTGGTCATTCTCCTTGCGGTAATCATTGACAAGTCCAACCAGAAAAGTGAATAAACGAGCGTTGCTTAAGTCCTAACAACAACGCATTACGAAAATAAAAATGTCATATATATTAGCCATAGATCAAGGAACAAGCAGTACCAAAACCATCGTTTTTGATGAACAAGGTAAAGCTTTGCACAAGGAGACCGCACCACTAAAAACCCACTACCTTGATGGTAACCGGGTAGAGCAGGAGCCTGAAGAAATCTATCTAAACATATTAAGCTCAATAGGCAAATGCCTGGAAGGATTTAGGGCTAAAAACGGTGATTTGAGCAAAATCAAAGCCTGCGGCATTTCCAATCAACGCGAAACTTTTGTCCTGTGGAACAAAGCAGGTGAGGCACTTTACAATGCTGTAGTTTGGCAATGTAAACGATCTGTCCCTGTTTGTGAGCGACTGAAAAGCGAGGGGCTCGCACCCAAAATCAATCAAAAAACAGGATTAATCATTGACCCCTATTTCTCTGGCACAAAGGTGATCTGGCTGTATGAAAACGAGCCTAAAATCAAACAGGCAATAGACAATGGAGAGGCTTTTTTTGGCACCATTGATACCTGGTTGCTTTATAAATTAACCAAGGGGCAGTCCTATTTGACCGATTATACCAATGCTTCCAGAACCTTGTTTTTTGATTTAAACAAGCTTTGCTGGGACAAAGAGTTATTGGAGGATTTCGGTTTGTCAAAGCTCAATTTACCAAAGGTAAAACCTTCTTCCTTTCATTTTGGAGACAGCAATTTTGAAGGATTAATAGGTCATTCTGTCAGTATTTCGGCCATGATTGGAGATTCCCATGCAGCAGCT
The DNA here is from genome assembly GCF_030546805.1 of Cyclobacterium sp. 1_MG-2023. Classification (GTDB taxonomy): domain Bacteria; phylum Bacteroidota; class Bacteroidia; order Cytophagales; family Cyclobacteriaceae; genus Cyclobacterium. The sequence goes on from NZ_JAUOPC010000008.1 coordinate 258,436, forward strand.
TTTGGTGAAGGATGTTTTGAACAAGGAAGTGCAAAAGCAACCCTGGGCACCGGGAGTTCTATTTTAATGAATATAGGAAGTAAACCAAAAACTTCTCAGCATGGCATGGTGACCACCATTTGCTGGAGCACTGAAGATCGGGTGGATTATGCACTGGAAGGAATCATCGTCTCAGCCGGTGCCACAATTGAATGGGTTAAAAACCAACTCGGTTTGTTTGAAAATGCTGCAGACTTAGAGGAAATATGCTATTCCTTGCCAGACAATGGTGGCGTATATATCGTGCCTGCTTTCTCCGGATTAGGAGCACCACATTGGGACATGAAGCGGAAAGCGTCCATTGAAGGGCTTTCATTTGACTCCACCAAAAATCATGTGGTAAGGGCAGCGGTAGAGTCTGTTCCCTATCAAATAAAAGATGTGATATCAGCCATGGAAGTAGATTCAGGCACCCCACTTTCTGAACTCAAGATTGACGGAGGGATTACCGCAAATAAATTTGTATTGCAATTCTTAGCAGACCTGCTTGAAAGGAAAGTCACCAATATAGCCATTGCAGATGTTTCCGCTTTAGGAGCTGCCTATTTGGCTGGACTTCAATCAAAAATATACGAAAGTCTGGAGCAACTCCAGGGATTTAACCAGACTGCCAACAGCACCTTGGCGGGAGATGGCAGGAACAAAGCAAAACAGGCCTATAAAGGATGGAAAAACGTGATTGGATAAATTTTACCTCCACAAAGAAAATAAACCATGAAAAACAAACTCAAAACACAACTGGCTCTTACCGTTTTATTGGCTATAGGCTTCAATAACCTAATGGCTCAAAACAAGGCAACTGATAAAACCAGGGTTATCGTCACCAGTGATGGAGAAATTGACGATCAATGCTCCATTGTTCGCTTTCTATATTATGTTAATGAATGGGATGTGGAAGGAATCATTACCTCTAGTTCGCAATATCACGCTCAGGATCATAATTGGCCCGGAGATGATTGGATTGAGCCTTATCTGGATGCCTATGAAAAGGATTACCCAAATCTTGTAAAACACGACCCTGCATTTCCAACGGTAGATTTTCTTCGTAAACGCACGCTGTTGGGAAATGTAAAAACTGAGGGTGAGATGACCGAAGTTACAGCAGGCTCAAGCCATATTGTGAAAGTTTTGTTGGACGAAACAGATGAACGACCTATTTGGATTCAAGCTTGGGGAGGAACAAATACAATTGCCAGGGCCTTGAAAACCATCGAGGAAAATTACCCTGAAAAAATGGAATATGTAGCCAATAAAATTCGCCTTTACTTGATTTGGGAACAGGATAAGACATTCCAAGAATACATTCGACCAAAATGGGGAAAATACAATATTCCAACCATCATCTCTGATCAGTTTGAAGCCATAGCTTACCGATGGGCCAAGGTGCAGCCCAAAGAAATGCTGCCCTATTTTGAAGGACCATGGATGAAAGCCAATATTCTTGAAAACCACGGTGCATTGGCAGCGCTTTATCCGGCTATGGAAAATGGTGATTTCCGTTCTGAGGGTGACTCCCCTGCCTTTTTGCACAGCATACCCACAGGGTTAAGAAGCTTGGAATCACCTGGATATGGTGGCTGGGGAGGAAGGTTTGTCAAAGTACGTGAAAACACCTGGCTTGATCCTGTACCTGTACCAGGTTATCAATACCCTGAAGGCAGGTGGTATGGCAGCAATGGCTGGGGCAGACAAAGTTTGCGTGAAGGAAGCAAAGCCACCCCAACGCAGCGCAGCGAATATTTCAAACCCATGTGGCGTTGGTCAGACGCTTTGCAAAATGATTTTGCAGCTAGGGCAGACTGGGCTGTGAAATCTTATGAAGAAGCCAACCATGAACCTAAAGTAATACTTAAACATAAGGACGATCTTAGTCTGAAAGCAGGGGCGAAAGTCAAGCTTGATGCTTCCCTATCAACGGATCCCGATAAAGATCAATTGAACTTTAAATGGTGGAAACACCAAGAGGCAAGCACTTATCCTGAAAGTATTGCTATTAGAAATTCTGAAAGTGAAAAGGCTACTTTTATTGTACCTGAAAATGCTTCCAAAGGGCAAACCATCCATATTATCTGTGAAGTAAGTGATATCGGAACGCCAAAACTTACCAGATATCGAAGGATAATCATTACAGTAAAATGAGCTGCTTTAGACCGGACCTAAGATTATCTACAATATAGATGTAGTACTTTTCAAGTCTATGTCATTCTTTCCACTTAAACCCAAAAGTAATGATCCCTATTAAACATTTAGCCTCCACCCTATCTCTCCTGCTTCTTTCATGCAATTTATATGCTCAGGCCCCATGGGAATCACATGGCCCACTTGAGGTTGCTCCTAATAGGCACCATATCTCCCATAAAGATGGCACGCCATTTTTATGGATTGCTGATACGGGCTGGGGCTTGTTTCAGCAACTTACAAGAGAGGAAGTAGATCTGTATCTCGACCACAGGCAAAAAACCGGCTTCAATGTCATACAGACGGTAGCCTTTTGGTACCCCCATGGAGGAGGAATAAAAAGTGGCCCTCACAATGCTGCCAATGCTTATAGTCACAGGCCATTTACCGGTGGTGAAGATTCACCAAATACATCCGAACCATTAATCGTAGCGGGAGGAAGTACTGAGGCGCCCAATGATTATTGGGACCATGCAGATTACATTATTCAGGCCGTAAAGAAACGGAACATGTACCTGGCCCTACTTCCGAATTGGGGCAGGGCCTATATTTCCAACCAATTTGGTGGGGCACATTCCGAATTTACTGCACAGGAAGCCAAAGACTATGGTGAGTTTCTTGGCAAGAGATACCAAAATGAACCCCATATTCTTTGGGTATTAGGTGGGGATGCAAAAGGCTTTTACAAGGAAGGTGAGAAAAGCTTTGATTCACGGTCCATTTTCAGGGCCATGGCTGAAGGGATTGTTTATGGCGTTACTGGACAATCGGCAAAATGGAATGAACCAAATCCTGCCTGGAAAAAAGTTTTTATCACCTATCACCCGGATGGGGATGCCACTATAAATTCATCAAATTGGTTTCACGAGGATGCCTGGCTAACCGCAAATGGGGTGGAAGTATGGAAGGAAGTTGAAAAAGTGTATCCAAGCATGTTGAGGGAATACAATTTGGATAATCCCAAAAAACCGAGTTTATTCTTAGAGGGATCCTATGAATTTGGTGCCTACGGGCATGATTGTGGATGGATAACTCCTGTTCGTTTACGGCGCCAGGTCTACCATACCTTTTTTGCAGGAGGGGCCGGACACACTTATGGCGCAGGTCCAATTTGGCCCATGCGAGGCAATAGAGGAAGTTACAGCTGTGGGTACACCTGGCAACAAGCCTTGGATTTTCCTGGTGCTGTGCAGTTTGCCCAACTTGCCAAAAAATTCCTTATCGACCATCAATGGGCAGAATGGATTCCCGATCAAAGTATTTTGCAGGGCTCAGAAAGTGAAGGAGAAAGCCTGAAAACAGCTGTAAAACTGGACAATGGTGAAATGCTATTGGTGTATTTTTCCAATATATCCCAGGCCACTGTTAAAAATATACTTTCAAAATCTGCAGAAGCCAAATGGTTTGATCCTAGTGAAGGCCGGGAAGCCAAAGCAGAAGCCTTCAAATCTGGTGAGCTACGACAAATAACACCTCCATCGGCATGGGAAGATGCCATTCTGGTCTTAACAGCAAAAGAGTAAATACCGGCCCCTATTCAGGAGCTTTCAAATTGTTTTAAACCTATTAAACATGTTTAAATTATTACCAACAAAAACGGCTCATCTCATGAAAAATTATTCATTCAAATTTTTCCTCCTTGGCCTAATCCTGTTAGGAAGCATTGATCTAAATGCACAAAATACAATGGAGAAAGAGCGAATCATCGTGCTCACAGACATAGAAAACGAACCCGATGATGCCATGTCACTCATTCGGTTCCTTACCTATTCCAATCAATGGGATGTGGAAGGCCTTATTGCCACTACTTCCCGGCACCAGCGAGATCAAATTGCTGCTTGGAGAATTCGTGAAATTCTAACTGCCTATGATAAGGTCAGGGACAATTTAGAAAAACATGAAAAAGGCTACCCAACCGCGGACTATCTTTTGTCTATACTCAAGGAAGGTATTCCAAAATTTGGCATGGAGGCAGTTGGGGAAGGCATGGATTCTGAAGGTTCAGAATTAATAATCCAATCCGTAGATGCAGAGGATTCCAGACCCGTTTGGGTATTGGTTTGGGGAGGCCCAAATTGTCTTGCCCAAGCCCTCTGGAAAATTAACCAAACCCGTTCTCCTTCGGAAGTGGATAAATTTGTAGCGAAACTAAGGGTATATACCATTTCTGACCAAGATGACAGTGGTCCTTGGATAAGGAAAACATTTTCCAATTTATTTTATATTGCCAGCCCGGGAATTCATTCACTTGGAGCCTATCACCATGCGACCTGGACAGGCATCAGCGGGGACAAGTTTCACGGACGTTTTTCAGGAGGAAACTTTGAAATCGTGGACAATCCATGGCTTGATGAACACATTCGAAGCAAGGGACCATTGGGTGCGGAATACCCACATATGGATTATCTGATGGAAGGGGATTCCCCAAGTTTTATGCATTTGATACAAACAGGCATGGAAAATCCTGAACGACCTGATTTTGGCAATTGGGGAGGACGGTATGAATACTATCAACCGCGAACAGAAAAATGGTTTGCTGAACCCGAAACTCGTGCCCTATGGACAAATGCGCAGGATGAGGTGTTAGGAATGGACGGGAGTTACCATACTAGCAATAAGGCGACCATTTATCGCTGGAGAGAAGCTTTTCAAAATGATTTTGAGGCCAGAATGGACTGGACCATTAAGCCTTATGATGAGGCCAACCACCCACCCCTTGTCCGGCTTAAATCCGCCGAATATATCAATGCAAAGGTTGGAGATACTATTGATCTTAGTGCGGAAGGAAGCAAAGATCCGGACGGAGATGACTTGACCTACAATTGGTATCATTACAGAGAACCCGGGAGTTTTACCCAATCCGGTAGTAGGGCCCCAAAACCTATTGAAATAATAAATGCAAACAATGTAAAAGCTCAACTAACAATTCCAAAAGCTGAAAGGCTAGGGACTATACATGTCATTCTAGAAGTTACCGACAATGGTTCCCCTGCACTTACACGGTATAAACGTACCATTATAAGGGTAAATTAAGGCAATATGGTATTATACTCTTAACATCATATAGCTTGAAAAAAGACCCATAGAAGTTTGTATAAATGCCTCAATTCAACACGATTGAGGCATTTCTTTCTGTAGCATAAATTTTTGCACAAAAAAGCTGATGAGTTATCAATTGGCATCATTTTTAAGTAATTTACTTTCAAACAAAATAATTAGATTTTGAAGGAAGCTTTAGAGAAATTAAGAGGAATACTCATGGGTGATCTGGAAAGTGTGGAACAAATGGCTGTTTCACTCTTTGTTGGCCTCCTAATCCTTATCTTTTTTATCTACCTGTCCCGATGGATAAAAAGGATAGTCAGTAATCGACTAAGTAAGAAAACTGACGATCACTTGCTTACCAATTTTATCAGTGCTTCCATCAAAAGTCTGGTTATGGTTTTTGGCTTGGCCTTATTGCTTCGTTTCCTAGGGCTAACGGGTGTGGTCAATAGCCTGCTTGCCGGGGCCGGAATTACTGCTTTCATAATAGGCTTTGCGCTCAAGGATATTGGAGAGAATTTTCTCGCCGGTATACTCTTGGCCTTTAAACGGCCATTTAAAATCGGTGACATGGTGGAAATCAACGGTATCAGTGGAAAGGTGCGGGCCTTAAACCTACGGGATACTCAAGTCAAGACCATAGATGGCAAGGATGTTTTTATTCCCAATGCCACCATTATAAAAAACCCAATGATCAATTTCACCATTGATGGTTACCTGAGCTATAGTTTTATCGTCGGTTTGGATTATGGATCTGACTATGAAGCAGCGCTAAAGCTCATTTCTGAGCTTATTCAGTTGGTTCCGGGAGTCTTAGACGGTGATAAAAAACCTACAGTATATGTCAAGGAGCTGGCTTCCTCTACCTTAAATGTCAAAATAACCTATTGGGTGAATACCTACAACCGCGATCAGATCGATGCAAAAATTCATTCTCGGGCTATTGTTAAAGTTCTTACTGGATTGGAAGAGAAAGGCTTTACCTTGCCAGGAGATATTGTAGAAGTTAAAAACCGCCAATAACACCCCTCAATATCATTCAAGCCGTATAAGATCCCAATACCCTTTTTCCGAGAGGTAGAATATAAAATTGCTTCGAGATAAGGCTTTTAATCGCAAGAAAACCATGCCCTTTGGAGATTCCTGCAAAGCTCGTTACATTAAACTGGAAACAACAACGAACTGGTTGATTTAGAACTGATTTCACACCTAACAAATGGTCTACTGCATATTTCGAATAGAAAATTGCTTATATACCAATTACTGATTACCGCATTACTCATCTCCCAAAGCTCCCATCTCCCTTTCTTCTTCGATATGCTTGATTCCGGAGATTTTTAAATCCTCCAGACGTGCTTCTTTTCCGGAACTACAGCCGGTGATAATTCCTGAAAACTTTAAAACCTGCTTGATGGTACAGCCCTGCAGCCTCAATTGGCCGGCAATCTGCTCTATATCCCCAGCAGCATTGTCTTCAACAGATGCAATAAAATTCTTTTTCATGATTTTGTCATTTATTGAGGTGCCTGAACCAAACCTGCTCCAGCATCCCTTCCCGGCAAACCTACATTTCTGGCACTTTCGGTGAGTTTTTCCCATATCTCCATCGCACTTGCAGAAGGATATGCCTCCCAAAGCATTGCCGCCACACCTGCGACATAAGGTGTAGCCATACTTGTGCCACTTATGACTGCATATTCTTGAGGTTTTTTCCAAGTGCTGTAGATCTCTACCCCCGGACCGGCAATATCTACGCTTCCCCCATCAGGATTAAGCCCTCCACATGAGAAATTTGCTACTGCTGATTTTTTATCCAAGGCTCCTACTGCCATTATATTGGGGCAATTCCCGGGGTGGTTCACCGGCATAATTGTACCCTGGCTCCTTTGACTGTCATTCCCTGCTGCTGCAATGATGAGTGTCCCCATGTCCATGGATCTTTTGGCCAAGTCATTGTAAATATTGGAATACCTGGTGTTTTCCCCTACCGATGCTCCCAAAGACATAGAGATCACCTTACATCCATTGTTTACGGCCCACTCCATACCGGCCAATATTCCACTATCACTTCCCACTCCCTTATTGGACAAAACTTTGCCTGCATAAAGGGAAGCATCACTTGCGGCACCATAGCGAATACCGGTGCTACTATTTACGCCTCCTGCGGCTATCCCTGCACAATGGGTCCCATGTCCATTTAAATCATCCACTGCTTCTCCCGCTATAAACGATTTGGACACAATCGTTCGGTTTTGAAAATCCGGATGCGCCAGATTCATCCCGGTATCTAAAATGGCCAAATGAACACCTTTGCCTGTCTTCTGACTTTGCATACCATTCAAAGCATGTATCGCCCAATAAGCCTTGCTATTATTTTCAAAACTCGGGGGCTCAACCACCGGTGGATCTTTAGGAGTATCTTCAGGTTTTTTGATCCCGAAAATCTGACATATAAAATTCCACAGTAGCATGCCGAAATTACTTTGACCGGGACTGTCCAAGGTGTAAACATAACGCTCAGGCTCCATATATTGGAAGGATTGCCTTGCTGCCATCAGGCCGTTCACCTGTTCATCATGATCTGCATTGATCACAGCAACATTAAACTTTTCGAAAACGATGCCGTCTCCTTCTTCAAAAGCTTTGGCATAATCGCCTTCCTTGTTTTTATACTCACCGGAAGGTGCCAACCTCAGTGCAGCACCACTCGCTTCTTCATCTATATTTTTAAAACTCGCTTCAGGATGAAGCAATACTAATTTTTTGCCGGTAAACTCAGACTTTTTGCCTGATGCGGCTTGGTTGTTATAATAGGGATCCATAATTGGTATTGGTTAAAGGGCTAGGTACTTCAATTAAAAAACTATAATCCTTGTTAAGGTAATAATTTATTAGGGGAATTTCAATAGGAAAAATCACCTAACTCATTGAATTACTGACAAATTAAACTTCACCACCCAATAAACACAGGCCCCAATCAAGATTAATTTTCAAAGAAACACTTCTACCTAAACCTCCAAAATGAAGTAAACCCCATAAGACAACTATTAAATAAAAACCTTTCTAATAGAAGTGAGTAATTGATTATTATTTATTCAGGTAGCCTAAAGATTATATTTTTAAGGTTCAATTGCTTAATTTTAAATTTGCATGCCAGTTGGAATACAATGCAAACCCATACTTCACATTATTAGAAAAAATAAAAGTAGCCTGTACTCATTTTTGGTCGGCTTAACATTATTTTTAATACGATTAATCGTCAGTTGAAGCCCTAAACCTTTTACTATAAATTTGAACCATGTCTTTTCAAAAACTCAAGCTCCACCCTTCTATACTTGGCAATATTTCTTCCTTAGGCTATACCACTCCTACGCCCATACAAGCGCAAGCCATCCCCGTTATTATCAAGGGTAAGGACCTACTCGGGATTGCCAAAACTGGTTCGGGGAAAACAGTAAGCTACGTAGCCCCAATATTGGATCAATTGTTCCGTGGGAGTGCGGGTAGGAAGAACAGACAGCCTAAAGTTTTGGTCTTGGTCCCTTCCAGGGAATTGGCCATTCAAGTGGTGGAGGTATTTAAAGAATTATCCCTTAAATCCCCTCTCCCCATCAAATCCATGGCAGTATATGGAGGTGTTTCGATCAACCCACAGATGAAAGGTCTTTTTGGAATAGACATATTGGTAGCAACTCCCGGGCGTCTGCTTGACTTACAAAGTTCCGCTGCCATAGATCTTTCCAAAGTTTCCACATTGGTATTGGATGAAGCCGATAAGATGCTGAACCTGGGTTTTCATAAAGAAATGGAAGAAATTTTTGATCTACTGCCAAAGAAAAGGCAAAACTTGTTGTTTTCAGCTACGCTAAGCCAGCAATTGTCAGGAATCAACCGCGTACTGCTGATGGATCCGGAAGTCATTAAGATTGAGGATAAGGAGGAAGACGTGGAGTCGATCAATTTATCCGGTTACTTTGTAAGTGATGAAAAAAAAGGGCCACTGCTCAGACACCTGATCAAAGAAAATGACATGAAACAGGTTTTGATCTTCACCTCCTCTGGAATCAAGGCGGACAAGGTGGCCGGTAAGTTGCAAAAAAATGGCATCCCAGCCCTATCCATACACGGAAAAAAGAGCCAATTTGCTAGGCTCAAGGCATTGGAACAATTTAAATCAGGACAAGCTCCCGTTTTGGTTGCCACAGATCTGATTGCAAGGGGCATTGATTTTTTGAAGCTTCCTTATGTAATTAATTATGAATTGCCTCGATCACCCAAGGATTTTGTACACCGAGTAGGCCGAACTGGGAGAGCCAAAGAAGAAGGTTTGGCCATCACTTTTGTTACTAGAGAGGAAACCCACCACTTCAAGGTGATTTTGAAAAAAATGAAACGCTACATAGATATGGTAGATAGCGAAACCATGGATTTCTAAATCCAGTTTCTTTATTTCGAATTGACCCTTTCCAATCAATCCCTAAATACATAGCAAACAATCTTCTATATATTTGAGGATTCGTACCTTAAGGTAAAGAGCCCATCAAATTAAACCGTATAGGAATGTGGCAATTTTAATCTCAAAGTCATCCATATGAACAACAGGAGTATGACCCGCGGCTGTATAAGTAATCAATTCGTTTTTGACTTTATGTGCTGTTAACTTCTTCACCAATTCAACTGAATTGCTGTAAGGAACCGATTTATCAGCCGTCCCATGGACAATAATGGTTGGAGGAGCCTTTTTATATCTATTCAGCATGCCCCATTTCTCACCGGTACTTCCCCATAAATTAACAAACCCAATAATCCCTGCTTTGTCTTTTTTCTTAGTTTTGTTACTGAAGAAAAAATTAGAGCCAAGAATGCCCCCGGCAGATCCGCCCCCAACGATGATTTTTGATTTGTCAATATTTAAATCCTTCCTGTGTTTTCTTACCCATTTTAGTGCTTTGGTAGCATCTTCCACTGCATCAGAAAGGGTGCCGCCAATATCTTCTATTGGTTGGTCTCTCACACGGTAATCAATGGATATACACACATAACCTTTCTTAGCAAACCTTTTTGCCATTTCAACGATATAAGTCTGCGTTTTATCGTTTCCATACCTGAAGCCACCTCCATGCATCCACACAATCACCGGGCGGTTTTTAACATTATCATTTTCAGGTGTATAAATATCAAGAGCCAGCGATTCTTTGATTCCTTTTGCATTAACAGCCTCGCCAAAAACCACATCTTTTTGAATGGAAACCTCCTCAAACACCGTATTCAGGTAACGCTCCTTATTTTCTTTGACAGGTTCCAACAATGGATTCCTTGAAAAAGCAATTGATACGGTACAAAAACAAAGTGCTATGACAATAAATAATAGTCCACCAATTTTAGAAAGTGACATGTTCATTTAATTCTTCTTTTTTAATTTCTAGGTAAACTTGTCAAATGGGCAGCATTTAATTCCGGTGCTCCATTTTTTTTTAGCTCCAAAAACCCTTCAATCTAGTAAGGTTTTTACGGTTATAAAAGAAATCCTGTTGTTTTACTAAATTGATCCTTTAGCAAAGGAATAGCTATCAAATCAGGAAGCATTAATTAGATTATTTTCCAGCATTCCCCCCCTACAATTATAAGGGAAGGTCTGGAATTTTATAGTGTTTTACCTGGGAAGGACAAAAATAAGGGCGGAAAAACATTTCAATCCCCTTGTATCCTAATTCAGGCTTTTCGGAAAGAACTCTTTATATTTAACCCTAAATTCAGAAATTAATTGACAAAATTAAATACTAATGTGTATTTGGATCTAGAAATTGAATTAGAGTTTTTATCAATTTTATAAAAAGTAAAAAGATGCAAAACCTTTCCACTTTTTCACTTTATCTAAAAAAGTATAGCATCGCCTGCTTAACAATTCTGGCTTTGGCCTGCTCAAAAGAAAACCAGTTTAAAACCATACCTGTGGACTATCCAAATACAGAAAAAACCGACCATACTGACCGCTATTGGGGAGAAGAAGTAGCTGATCCTTACCGTTGGCTGGAGGATGATTATGCTGAAGACACCAAAGAATGGGTGCAGGCCCAAAATAAAGTCACTTTTGGTTATTTGGCTGAAATTCCTTTCCGAGATGCCATTCGAGATCGACTCGAAAAAGTGTGGAACTATGAAAAAGTAAGTGCCCCTTTTTTCTACGGAGAATGGACCTATTATTTTAAAAATGATGGCCTTCAAAATCAATCGATCCTCTACAGGTCCAAAAAAGAAGGGCAGGAAGAGGTTTTTTTAGACCCCAATAAGCTGTCTGAAGATGGCAGTACCTCTCTGTCTAGTATTGCCTTTACCAAAGATGGAAGCCTTTTCGCCTATGCAGTTTCAGTGGCAGGATCAGATTGGCGAGACATCTATGTGATGGATACAAAAAACAAAACTTTGCTAGACGACCGGATTAATGACGCCAAATTTACAGGCATTTCCTGGCAAGGGGAAAAGGGTTTTTACTACAGTACCTACGCCCAACCGGATGGTTCCAAACTCTCTGCCCTAACCAATGACCACCGGCTTTATTTTCATCAGTTGGGTACTTCACAGGCTGAAGATATTCTGGTATTTGGAAATGAGAGGACACCAAAAAGGTATGTTTCCGGTCGCGTAACAGAAGACGGTCAAGTTCTTGTCATCAGTGCTGCCAACAGCACTACCGGAAATGAGCTATATGTCAAAGACTTGAGCAAAACAGGAAGTACCATCCGGCCAATCGTTTCTAATATGGACAATAACCATGATGTACTCGATCATCAAAAGGCCTGGCTTTTGGTTCAAACCAATAAGGATGCCCCCAATAACCAACTGGTGAAAATAGACTTGAATAATCCAAAACCCGAAAATTGGCAGGTTTTAATTCCTGAAAAAGAAGAAGTCATGCAGGTTTCCAAAGGGGGAGGAAAGCTCTTTGCTACCTACCTTAAAGATGCCATCAGCGAAGTCCGGCAATATGACTACCAAGGCAAAGAAGAAATGTCAATCGACCTTCCTGGAGCGGGAACTGTCAGTGGCTTTTCATCCAAAAAGAACCAAAACACCATCTATTATAGCTTCACATCCTACGTTCAGCCCGGAAGCATTTACAGTTATTCTATTAAGGAAGGAAAGCATAAACTTTACCGCCAACCGCAACTGGATTTTGATCCGGAAGCCTATGAAAGCCGGCAGGTTTTTTACACCTCAAAGGATGGAACAAATGTTCCTATGATCATTACCCATAAAAAAGACTTAACCTTGAATGGTAAAAACCCGACCATTTTGTACGGTTATGGAGGCTTTAATATCAGCCTTACTCCTGCTTTTAGCATTGCCAACACCGTGTGGTTAGAAAATGGAGGGATTTACGCTGTTCCTAACATTCGAGGGGGTGGAGAGTATGGTGAGAATTGGCACAAGGCCGGAACAAAACTTCAAAAGCAAAACGTGTTCGACGATTTTATCGCTGCAGGAGAGTTTCTGATCCAGGAAGGATATACTTCAAGTGATTATCTGGCCATCAAAGGAGGGAGCAATGGTGGATTACTGGTGGGTGCTACCATGATCCAAAGACCCGAACTTGCCAAAGTGGCCTTACCGGCAGTAGGCGTGATGGACATGCTGCGGTACCACCAATTTACTGCGGGAGCAGGCTGGGCTTATGATTATGGAACAGCCGATGAAAGTGAGGAAATGTTTCGGTACCTTAAAAACTACTCCCCTGTTCACGCTTTGAAGCAAGGAACTGCTTACCCTGCAACCTTGGTTACGACAGCTGATCATGACGACCGGGTAGTACCGGCCCATTCTTTTAAGTTTGCTGCCGGTCTTCAGGAAGCACATAAAGGGGATAGTCCGGTATTGATTCGCATCGAAACCAATGCAGGGCATGGTGCCGGAAAGCCTACCGGGAAGATCATTGATGAACAGGCAGATATTTTTGCCTTTACACTTTACAACATGGGAGTCGATTTTAAAGACTGAAGCGAATACTCATTTAGTTTATAAGAAGAAAAGGATTATACTTGATTTATGGTTAACCCCTCATAAGCCAATTCAATACTTTCAATGGTTATTTCACTTCCATTTGATTCTAGGTCTGTCCCGGAAACTTTACTAGGCCAGGCATTGGATAGGGTCCATTTCATTGTAGGGTTTCCGGATTCATCTAGCAATTCAATGACAACTTTTTCTCGACTTATGGTAGTCATATTAATAGAATTAAACCAATCGTAAAATTCATTTTTATCCGGAAAGATGCCTTTTTTTAGCGTTATATTCTCTGGTTTCGAAATGCCCGGTAAATCAAAGGAAGAAATAGACTTGATACCTCCATTATTGAATTCCAAAGGTTTTGCTTCGTTATCCAAACCTGACACTTCCTGACACAGTACGGGGCGATCCAATGATTCAAGTTTTACAGAGAAGTAAAACTTAGGCAGCGGCCAAACTGAAATTTGATCTTCTCCTGCCATAATTTTTTAATTTTATAAGTGGATATCCAAGGTATACATTACTTAATGCAATTGGTTTCCAAGACTCGTTTCAGTTTTTCCGGCTCAGTGCTTCCCACCATTACAGTTTTCTTTTTCCCTTTACTTTTATAGCTTATTCGCAATGCATCCCAGCCATGTATGCTGTAAAGCATACCATTTGGAGTTATTCTAATCCCAATTCCATAATACCATGGCACTCGAATAATCTCTGTTTCTTCCAATTGATCGATATCAAATTTGAAATTTATCAACCCGATTCCATATGCCAATCTGAGTGTTGAACCTCTAACCTCCACCGTAAGTTTGTAAAGCATAAATCCCAAAACCACAAGAAATGAGCTAAGTACCAAAAAAGGCGTAAATGTAAGTGGATTATTCCCCCATTGCAGGGCGCAGGCCAAGCAGAGAAAAACCACCAAAAGTATAAACAATAAAATTATTACCCATCCAAACTGTGATTGCTTGTATTTCATATACGGGGAATTAAAATTTTCAGGTAATTACAAGTTACTGAATTATCCCTTATTTCAGATGATAAAATTCAGATACTATATTACCTTTTATCCATTTCTTTCATCTTTTTTTAGCTTATGAGGGTTGCAATTACAAGTTGGCTTCAGAACTACTTATACCAATAATACCTGCATGGTATTTTACTGGCTAAATATCGCTTCAGAAGAGAGGAAATATTAGGTATACCTAAACATAATGGTACATTAGCGGTCATTGCTCGAAATCATTTCTGAGTTAATTTGTGGATTGATTAAAGTTATTTGGTAGTTCAATAGCTTCTTTTTTATAAGGAAAGGGCACGTTTCACAACCTCTGACGGTAAAATCAAGCCGCTGTTCATTAAAGGCGAAAGTAGGCTATGGTTGATAAAAGAAGGTTCTTTTAGTATGGCATCCTCGTATTTGCCAAAATCATGAAAACGATAAGCTAAAAACTGCTCAAGCCAATCTTTGGCTTCTTTATGCGTGATAGGATAAATCCTGTCTTTAGAAACATCTCCCGGGTTTTTACTGAAATGCTTCCTTGTATAGGTGCAAGCCTCTTCCCAGGTCTTTGAATATTTAGGGGAATTTATGGCCGGAGGTGTTTTTCCTTTAGGAAACTTCTTCCTGTTTTCTGCATCAAACGACCATTTCCCTCCCACCGGATTTTGCTCTTCATCAACAAGAATCCCAAGCCTTTTGCGCTGCTGCTTATAAAATGTGGCCTGCAAAAAAGATTTTTTGTCTCCTCTAAAGAAATGCTCCAAATCTTCCTCAGTATTTAAAAATTGTGGACTGGGAAAAACCTTGACTTCACAGTATTTGGAGAAACTTTGAATGCGCTGCATCAGCCAATCATCAACAGGGTCTATCAGCCAAATGGACTCAATTCCTTTTCTATTAATCTCTTGGCCGAAATTTCTTATGTCTGATAAGGAGTTGTTGGTGTCTATATAATGAACTTTAAGACTCAATCCCTGCAGGTATGCCTCGTAAGCTTTCATGGAGGCCCGGTAAAAGGTAATTTTCTGCTTGTGAAACTTGAATTGACGAAAAAAAAGGAACTCTTCAATCAGATAGGTCTCCCGTCCAGATTTTATAAGTTCGCTTGCTTCATAAAGTTGGTGGGGGAAAATAATATTAATGCCTTTCATTGTCTTTATTTCTTTTGCATTTTTCACTGCAGTACTTCACTTGCTCCCAATCCCTTTTCCATTTTTTGCGCCAGGTAAATGGGCGTTTACAAGTCAAACAAACTTTTTCGGGAAGGTCTTTTTTCTTCATTTTAGGAGTTCTTTCTTACACTTTTTCCAAAAGGAGAAAAAGGAAGGATAATAACCTGTGACTGTACTGAGCCATTCCCGGGGTTCTTGGTGACCTTGAAAATGTAAATTGAGCGGATGTTCCTTATAAATTATGTTTTCAGGGGATATTTGGGCAAGAAGCTCATCAAACTCCCCTACATACAATTGTATACCCGGAATATTTTCAGCCAAATCAATCACAAAATCGATGCATTTTTGATGCACCGGGAATTTTTTAAATAGGGAAGGCTCCAAAATCAATATCCGCTGAAAATTGTCTCTCTTGTACCATTCAGGATCCAGGTTATAGTAATTGTAGATCAAGGTGGCTTTATTTTGAAAGGCCAAGCGCTTTGAAGTCTTTGGCAGCTTATATACCACTTCAAAGGCTACATTTTCCCTTAGCACTTCAGGGATTTCCATTCGTTCAAATTGCCCGTATGGAATGTCCAAGAAAGTATTTCGCTGGGCACTGTAAAAGAAGCGATTGATATTCTCTTGGTTGGCATAATACTTCTTATTGGCAAAGGCTCCTGCCACCCATTGCCAACTTAGCTGGTTACTTGCAATATCTCCATCCAAAAGATGCGCATACATCCATCTAGCAGGGGCCAACCAATGAGAATGCGCCATATTACAGCAAATGGAGGCCACATACATGCGCATATGGTTGTGCATATAGCCAGTTTCGTACAACGCTCTAATGGCCTTATCCACCACATCGATGCCGGTGGAAGCCTCCACAATTGCCTTTGGCACCTGAAAATTTGAAACAGGCTTCTGAATATGCTTAAGTTCGGCATGAATTGCATCCCCTTTGGCCAACCATACCTGCTGCCAATAATCCCTCCAAGCAAGCTCCTGAATAAGTTTCTCCGCATCTTCCATTGCCAGGTCCTGAATATGTTCATAAACCTGCCTGGTACTGATTACACCTCTGGAAATATATGGACTCAAGTGAGTTACAGCACCATCTTCATAATTGCGAGACTGGGCATAGCGTACAGGGTCTATTGCTGTAATTCGCTTTTTTATGGCTTCTATTTGGGTTGGAAAGACTATCTTTTTGAAATTTTATTGTTAGCAATGGTTTTTTGTCTTGAGGATTTAAAACGATTTATGGCTCCATTCCTTTTGTGGAGGTGTTTTTTACTGGTCCCACTGTTTACCCGCTTTCTCCAAAGCCTGAATGAGCTCGGTTTTAACACCCTGCGCATGCAGACGATTACTTCGGATTCCGAAAGTCCAAATTGAGCATGTATGGCCTCAAAAGGTGTTTTATCTTCCCATGCCATCTCAATGATTCTATCCCTGTCAGTTGCTGTCATTTCATTGACTATAACTGATTCACCCAATCTTTGTTTATCAGGTATTGAAAAATTCACATGCTTGAGTATTCATTAACACTTCTATCAACCGGAAAAAATCAGAAATCAATTCACAAAATTGATAATACTTTATCAAAAAAATAGGGAGCACATTTACCTACCTGTGCTCCCATGTCATTTAGAAGTTATAAATTTCAATTCAGTATTTATAGCTCTCCAAGAGACTTGGTGTAATTTATTTTGACGGAATGGACTACCTAGGCCCACCCCCTCCGCCACCGCCTCCTTCTCCAGGCTCTCCGGTGGGACCCAATTCTCCACCAATCTGCGTAACGGAGGTGTTGACGGTAAAAGAATCACCGGAATCCATACCGCCACTATAGGTACCTGAGGTATACAAACCATTAACTTCTGTACCTCCTATAACACTTCCTCCGGTATAGATGGAATAAGTTGTTCCTGATGCTAATTTTGCATTGGAATAAATGATGGTATTTACCCGATAAGGGACTTCATAGGTAAGGGCTTCCGTTCCATCTTCGGATTGGATATTCAATAAGGTATTGGCACTGATGCCATCAAAAATCACTGAGTTCTGGGTACTTTCACTTACTGTTGGGAACGAAGTGTTCAAGCCTAAACCTAAAATGGTTCCTCCGGTAATTTTGAATAAATCATCATCAGTATCAAAACTTCCATCAGGCTCATCTGTTCTTATGGCTATGGCAATGGTAGTCCCCCCGGTAATGGTAATCCCTTCATTGCTATCTATGGCATCATTTAAGGTGCTATAAATATAAGTAGTCCCACCATTAATGTATAAGGTACCTATGGCATTAAGCCCATCGTCATAGGCATTGACATTGATCGTGCCTCCATTGATGGTCAACATCCCTTTGGCCTCAATCCCTTCCCCTTCGCTGGTATTGATTACAAATTCACCTCCATTTATGGTTACATTTGGGGTAATGGAATCATCCGGCTCATCTTCGTCATCTATATCATAAGAGGCTGCAATCCCGTCATCTACAGCATTGATTGCAAAGGTACCATCGTTGACAATAATATAACCTTCACCACAATCCATACCGTCACTTCCTGCAGTTAAATTAAGCGTGCCCCCATCAACAATTATATAATCGTTGGCATGCATCGCATCCGATGATGCTTCAGAAACAGTGATGGTTCCACTAATCACCCGAATATAATCATCACTTGCAATGCCATGCTTGTATTTCCCGGCCACATTTAGCTCTCCGGTACCACTAAAAACCAATTGCCCTTCACTAAAAAACGCTGCTTTTGCATCTTCATCATCCGGAATATTAGGATAACTTGACGCATCAGCTAAGGTATTTACCCCTTCTAAAAGAACAAAAACAGTTTTTGATGATTGAACATTAATTGCCGGACCGTCATTATTGGCAATACTTAAATTACTAAGCGATAATTTAAACTTTTTATCGCTATAAATTTTCAACATGCCATCTGTGGTTGCTCCTGAAACTTCATAAGCCACTTTTGAAATGGAAGAATTAATGGTAACATCGGCACCGTCTTGTGTAATTAATACATCCTCCGGAACCGGATTGGTAATGGTTGCTGAAGCTTCTGAAAATACTATTTGCACTGTGTTTTCAAAAGTGGCATTTGCTACCAAATCATCTTCATCCGCTCCTGTATTTCCTACATCTCCTTCAGCTGTTCCCACCGTATTCGTATCGGTTATGGTTATATCACTGGAGGTGGCAATGATTTCCATATCTTCTTCATCACTACAGGCAGTAAAAACAGCCAAGCCTAAGGCCAAAACCCCTATTTTCTTTAATACTTCGTATTTCATAATCCTATAATTTTAAAAATATTCTCCCTGTTTTCTTATTAGACGGAGGTATTTAAAAAATCCCTCGAAAGGATTAAAATTAAACCCGAAATATGCAATAAGGAATCTCTAATTACTGATTTGGGCCTTGAGCCTACCGAAGGGTTCCAGCAGTCATTATACTTAGTTAGGATAAAAATTGTTAGTGTTTATTTGTTTCAATGCTTCTGGCATCTGATATTAAATGCGCAACTATCTGCCATTCGTCGTTTTTATAAAACAATCTGTGGTGGGTTGTACTACGAGGACCTAAATCACTATTATCGCTTAATTTTTGACCTTTTCTGGAAATTGTTGAAATAGCTAAAACAGTATCATTATAAATGTATTTTAACTTCAAAGAATTCTGTTCTGAATTACCGGCCATAACGAAGTTCATTTTGAAAACTCTTGCTAAATAGTCTTTAATTGCAGTTTTTCCAATCATAGCGAATCCAAACGCATTTGTGAAATCTGCATCATCTGAATACCATTTTGTAGCTAAATTGGCATCTTTTGTTTTCCATGCTTTGTTCCAATCTTCAACTTTAGAAACGATTTGGATGCTATCATTTTTGGAAATGTTTTGTGCGTATATCTGTGTGGATCCACTTAAAATAGCTATCAGAAATAATACTTTTTTCATAATGTTAGTTTTAATAGCCAGTATTGTTTTCAAGTGGTCACTGAACCTGTCGTAGATACATTGAATCGGTCAAAAAGACTGTTAATGGGGACTTTAGCCCATACCCCTGGGCTTTTCGAAGGGCCGTCCGAATGCTCAGGTCTTTTCAATGTCTCCCTTTCTGCGATCATTTTTATTCAGCTTTTGAACCGTAGTTTTCTTTCATTCCTTGGTAGAGCATACTAAAGGTTTTATCTCTGTCAATGTCATAGCACCTTAAAATATTTCCGTTTGTTTTAAAAAAATTGTAATCCATGTATTGTGTTACTGTCGGACACTCGATAACCTGCCATTTTGCTATTTCGGGATCAACCAATGCCGCAATGTCACCTAAATCAAAATATCCCTTATCAACCCTCATATAATAATCAGATTTAAACCGATAATCGTATAAATACTCTCCCAAGTCCCCATAAGGCTTAATATTTAATTCGGTTTCTTCTAATGTGCCGGCATTCAAATGAGTGCCTGTATCAAAAATAATCAGGGGAAATGGAGCATGAAACATCATCCGTGAAGCATGTATATCACCTTTAATGTTATAATTGTGGGCCCTGTATGGCCAGGTATTTTCTGTTCGTGCATGCCAAAACATAATCACACGATCTTTAATTCTTGGTTCAGCTAAATAGGCAGAAGCCAGATCAGTTGGTGAACCCAAACCGATTATCCATAAAGGATCTTCAGGACTGCATTCCATTGCTTTCTCTATAATAAAATCAATGCCCTCTGCCTTACTTGGTGTAAACTCATACTGCATCGGGTGTCCTCCCGGATAAACAGGATACTTGCCCTCGAGGCCGGCCTTTTGCAATATAGTTTCAATGGTTTTCACTGATGTTTCGATGCTCTTGGGACCTATACCGTTTTGCGTATGGTCATAATTACTGCCAACAAAACCTAAAATATTAAATCTGTCAGGATGCATCAAGGCCAAGGAAATGGCCCATACATCATCAATCTCATTGCTGGCATCACTTACTATTATCACTTTTAATTGCTCCCCTTTTTCAGGAATGGTCGGCACTGTTTCTTTGGTACCGAAAAACAATTTGCTTTGTGCATTTAATGTTTGTGAATAGGCAAGCACAGTAATCAAGCTTAGAAATATTAGTTTTTTTACCATTTTAACTCATATTTTTTTATTAAAAATTTATCGTTACACAGGTTTAATACCTGGTTTCACTAATTCCCTTTGATTCATTTTTTCTATTGGTGTTTATGGTAATTCTTTTGTTGGCATTCCTAAGATAGGAAATTATGTAGTCATATGTTTTATATATTCGAAAGGAACCAATTGGCAATGGCTATACAAAGCTTCTCTAATCAATTTTTCAAGTTTTATAAAGTGGATAGGTTATACTAAGTATTTTAGGCCATTTACGATCCCAACCCAATCCCGCACAAAAATAAGATCCTACCTAATCTTTCATGTTTACCCTTTAGAATTAATCGGTCTCCCAAGCATGTTTTTAATTAGCTCAACCTAACTTCATTTAATATTACTACCCCCTAGTCTATTAATTCAATAGACATAACCTATATGCAAACACCGATAAATATAAAAGTAAGATTTGCATCAGTAATTCGGTTTGAATGTTGCCATAAGCAGCTATAAAAATTGCTAAAGCAACAAGCTATGAACCCCTATTCCCCTACTCCAAGCACTAAAATAATAAATTGGGGAAAGTCATTTCCTTGCCCGCCGCATAGCCCTAATCGAACCGGCCCCTGAGCGTATCGAAGGGGGCGATGGGCCAACCGTCAGAATGCTTGATTGGTATGTAGCGTTTATATTTTTTTAATTCCTTTTTGTTAATTGCCTGATTGCTACCAAGTGCCCAAACAATACTATCGGAACGATTACTGTTGGTAATAAGTTGAAAGGAAAATATAATACTGCAATGTTAGGCTGTTCAAATGCCAATTTCTGAAAGGGTGAGGGAAAGGCAAATACTGCGGTTATCACAACGTTCAGCAAAAGTAAGAGGCAAATGATGTTCCACCACAATAAAAGTGTTTTCTTCTTTTCGGTTTTCCAAAAGGCTAAATAGGCAACCAATGGTGCCGTTATGCCTGAAAGCAAATCGAAGTTGGTACCTTCAAATGTCATATAAACAGATACTACACCTTGATAAAAAAGCAAGGCAAGTACTATCTCAACCGGTATGCGAATACTATGAAAATAAGTCAGTGTTTTCAAATCAATCTGGTCTATAAACACTCTTCCTTTTTCTGTCAAAAAGGTTAATCCGATAAAGATTAGCGCCGGGAAAATACCGAAAAGCATCATCTTTGGCGGCATTGCTTCAGTGTTTTGATACATTCCACTCAGACCAATAATAATTTGCAATATCGTCCAGAAGATAGCTATAAATAGAAATGTTTTGGATTTGGATGCAAAGTAGAACCAAACAATTGTCCCGATTTCTGTCAGTCCGAACAGAAGGCTAATCAATATTGGTAAATTTTCCATTATTACTTTCAAGTTGACTTAAATGCACCAGTAGGGTAGCGCCTGAAAGGCTACATTTATAGCTATAAAGATAAGGAGAAGAAGCAAAAGATCAGCGCCTCTTTATCAAAGCGTATCCTGTTAAATACAAGATAAGCCACATCATATAAGAACACCTATCGAAGCTACAAGGGTTCACACTTAGGCATTGCCGCAGGATATTTGAAACAAGGGAACTTCAGCCAATTTCTTATGAAATTTACGGTACGCTTTTCTTCAGGGTGAAGAGTCAATTTCCCTGATACGGTTTACACCTACTGGATAAATGCCACTTCGTAGCGCACCAAGGTTTTACAATTTGACAAGCTAGGGGTTTTGAAACCCGCTTTTATCTCACGTGATAAAAGCCGAATTGGAAACGTGAAGTTAATGTAACCATCTCAACACCAATTGCTATATTGTGTGCTGTGGTGCGTTTATCTTTATTTTTGTCAATATGTCCTGCTTATCTTTAGACGCTTCTTCGATATCATAGTCATCTTGAATTCCAAGCCAAAATTTTGCAGTCGTACCGAAATAGGAAGAAAATCTCAATGCAGTATCAGCGGTTATTCTCCGCTTTCCTTTAATAATCTGAGAAATGCGGGTCTGTGGTATCTCGGTATCCTTTGATAATCTATAAGCAGTAATCTCAAGAGGGCGTAAAAACTCCTCAAGTAAAATCTCTCCCGGGTGAATGTTTGCTAATCTATCCATTTTAATCCGCCTTTTTAATGATAATCCATAATCTCAACATCGTGAGCACTATTGTCAATCCACCGAAATACAATTCTCCATTGGTCATTTATCCTGATACTGCAAAAATCAGAACCTTTTAATTTCTCTAATCTGTTGGATGGAGGTATTCTCAAATCAGTATAGTTTTGAGAGTTGTTTATCATCCTTAATTTTCTCCGTCCAATCTGTTGTATCTCAATCGGCATCTTTTTGACACGTTCTCCAATCCAAATCCTTTCTGTATCCTTTGAGCCAAACGAAACAATCATGCTATCACCTTACGTTACTAACGCCAAAGATAATTATTTTGTTTCGATTTGTCAGTTCATTATCGGAATGTTCGTCCAAATACACCTCAACGCCAAGCTAAAATCCGTAGGCTTTACCTTTGATAATTTCAATAAAAGTACCTATTGTACCTGTTTCAAATGCCCTTTGCAAGTAGGTCATATGCCTATGTATTTTTAGCGTCTGTTAGCTGTATTTACGTTCGGGAAAATACTTGTCAACTACCTCCTTAATTTCATTTATTAAGTTAGTCAATCCAGTTTTTCTCGTGGTTAATGCTCTGAAAAAAATGTAGTTTTGCAACATAAGTAAGAAACTCACAAAATCTTCCTTAATCATATAGTCATAGGCTATTTCATGAAGTTCAGCTGAGTCAAAATTTAGATTGAGAAGATTTTCTGTTTTATCGGATTTTCCAATTCGATTGAAAATTGGGTCATCAAATTCAAAACCAGAGTTCCTGATCTCTAAAATTTCTTTTAAGGCCTCTACATTTGGTAGTCCAAATGCCCAGTTACTACAAAAGCATCTGATTGCATATTTTAGTCTTTTTTTAACTTCACTCTTATCAGTTAATTTAAGGAGCCAATACCAGTTGTCAGAATATTCGGGGAATAATTCAGTAGACCGTTTTAGTAGTCGCGTTGCTTCCACCGTATCCTTTTTTGAGAATACCTTTGCTCTTTGGAAACAACTCAAGAAATAATTTTCATCCCTGAGGCCGGGATAAACTAATACTTCACCAGTTTCTAAATCAAGATTATTTAAAAATGCAGTTAAGTCGTAATGGATTGGTTCAAGTATGGACTCCTCATGGTTCAGATGAAAAACATGAGGAGTCTCATCCTCTTGTCCAATTGGCCAATACAAACAAAAATAATCTCCCGCACCATCATTTCCTTCTTCGAAAAGGACGGTTCCAGATGGAGGAAAATAGGAGTTCTCTATTCTTTTAGGTGTTATTTCGGTATATTTTTCAGGTAGTCTCATTACAGCTAACGCACGGCTAAAGCACTCAGTGCACTTTATTGGCCTTCCAACTACCACTAAAACTAAGGAATAAATACTAATTAAAAAATTTATCCCACTGTTTAGGCTTACAATACCTTCTTTAGTTTAAAAACTTATGACCCAACAAGATTATATTAAACGTTAATTAAAACGGATAATATTCCACTTTCTTAGGATGATGCTAGCTAGGGGCTTGCATGGATTTATTCGATATACAATTTCTATTTTTATTTACTTGTAGGTTAAGCAATAACTACTTTCTGAATTAAAAAGGATGCATCAAGTATAGGTATAAAAAAAAGGCCACTGAAACAGTGGCCTTTTATATTTATCAGAAAATTTCTAATGTATGTTATGCGGCATTTCTGGCGGCATTGATGATACCAAACATGGTCCTGAGGATCAGTTTTTGTAAAGCGGTATCTTCTTTTCCTTTATCCAAAATGGTCTGAATGGCATACTGCTGAATGGTGATCAACGGTAAAACAATTCTTTCCCTGATGGCTATGGACTGGTTACTAAGCGGACTGTCCTCGAGTAAATTTGTCATTCCTGCCACTGCGAGCACCTTTTCGTAAGATCTTTGGTACTCACTGTACATCAGGTCCCAGAAACCTCCAAATTGAGGATCGTCCTTAAGATAAGCGGTAGCCGGATAAAAAGATTTTGCCAGGGACTGCATGGAGTTGCCCAATAAAGATCGGAAAAACAAAGAGTCTTTGTACAGTTGCTGCACCTCTCCCAGTCTACCTTGCTTCTCAAGCTCCTCTATGGCTTTACCTACACCAAAGAAACCTGGTATATTTTGCTTCATTTGCGCCCAGGCACCTACAAATGGTATGGCCCTAAGGTCTTCAAACTTCATGCTTCCTCCCTTGCTCCTTTTCACCGGTCTGGAACCAATATTGGTCATGCCGAAGAATTTCAAAGGCGTTACTTTTTCCAGATAGGGAACAAATTGCTTGTGATTTTTAAGTTCCTTATACGCATTATAACTGATATCCGCCATCTCATCGATAAGCGATTTTTGTTTCTCAGTCAGGCTATTTTCACTGGAAGGATACAAGTGACTTTCCATGCCGGCACTAAGCAGTTGCTCCAGATTGTAAGAACAGCTTACCGGTTTACCATAGTTGGCACTAATGGTTTGTCCCTGAATGGTGATCTGAATCTCACGGTTTTCCACATTAGGACCGAGAGAAGCATAGAAGTTATGGGTATTTCCACCACCTCGAGCAGGAGGTCCACCCCTACCGTCAAAGAAGATGACATCAATCCCCTCTTCTCTGGCAACTTTGGTTAGTTCTTCTTTGGCACGCAAAATGGACCAGTTGGCACGGATATAACCGCCGTCTTTGGTACCATCAGAAAAGCCCAACATGATGGACTGCTTGTTGCCACGCTTGCGCAGGTGATCCCTGTACACTTTATTGTTATAAAGCTTGGTCATCACCCCATGGGCTGCTGCCAAATCATCGATGGTTTCGAACAATGGTACAATATCAAGCGAAAGGTCACCACCATCTGCCAACAACAATTTATTCATTTGATAAACCTCCAGCACATGCAGTACTGATTGGTTGTTGGAAATGATGTATCTGTGACAGCCCATTGGACCGTTATTCTTCTGAATATAATTGATAGACTTGACACTTTCCAACATTTCTCTGTGGAATGGATCCTCAAGAGAACTGATCTCAGGCAGTTTGTCTATCGAAAGGATTTTCTCAATTTTTGCTTCTTCATCACCTTTGTGGTAAGTTTCCAAAGCAGCTTTACCTTCACTTTTCTCTAATATTTCATCCCAAAGGGCATCGTGTTTCCTACTATCTTGCCTTACGTCCATGCTGGCAAAATGGAATCCAAAAACCCTTACTTTAAGGATAAACTCATCCAATAATTCTAGAGATAGGCCTCCATGTTCTTCAATAATTCCCTTTCTGGCTTCATATAAAACAGCAAGCAGGTCATCCTTAGAATTAAAAACGTCTCCATCTCCACCAAAAAGGGTATTGTAGATCCCTTTTTCTGCTTTGATCAGGTGACTCTCCACATTGTGGAAAGTGAGACGTCTTCGGACTTTGCGAATGTCTCTATAGTAGCATTTCAGAATACTGTTCTGAAGCTTATCAGCTACTTTTTTGGTGATTTCATGTGTAACAAAAGGATTTCCGTCCCTATCGCCTCCCGGCCAAAAGCCTACTTTCAGCAAATTGGGGTTTTCCCAATCGTGAAGGGGAACATTTAGCTGATTGAGGACACGGATCATTATATCCGAAATACTTGGATAGAACACATATTCCAAAAACCAAGTAAGGCTGACTGCTTCTTCGTAGGGAGAAGGTTTCTCTTTATTAATAAAGGCTGTTTTGCCTAATTGACGAAGCAGAAGGTCTACATCTCCCAGGTCATTTTTCCTTATGGCTTGTTCCAAGTCAGTGATAATGGCCAGAACATTGCCGGGGTAAAACTGTGTAGGGTGTGCAGTTAAAGTTAATCGAACGGAAAAGTTTTTAAGCTTTTGTATAAGTTCGTCTTTTTTATGGTCGTTTTCTGCTCTCGCAATCAAGGCGGTCATG
The DNA here is from genome assembly GCF_030546805.1 of Cyclobacterium sp. 1_MG-2023. GTDB lineage: Bacteria > Bacteroidota > Bacteroidia > Cytophagales > Cyclobacteriaceae > Cyclobacterium. The sequence goes on from NZ_JAUOPC010000008.1 coordinate 284,987, forward strand.
GTACCTTTGCCTTTGATATCGTTGAATTTTTCAAAGGAAGCATCTTCTATCGAATCAAATAATACCACTTGGCGTTCGATATATTGTACCATTTTAAAAAGAAGGTCGTGCCTTTCTTCTTCAGATTTATCAGCCATCAATTCTTCAAAGAATTGGCGGATAATTTCCTTTGGCGTTTTATTTTTTTTAAACCCGTTTTGACATGCTTCAGACAAAATAGGTAACAAAGTACCTGTTCTGTAAATCTGGTCAAAAGGCAGGTCTAAAAACAGACTGTTATAAATCGTAAAACGCTTTGCGACTTCAGTCTCGTAGATGTTTGCCATGGTTGAAAAGGTTAGATTTAATCTTTGCAATATCTCAAAAATGCACATTTTTTTGCTTCAATGCATCAATTTTTTGTTATAATTTCTTATCGATATTACTCCTATATTATATTTTGCTTACTATCAGTACATTATTAATTCCATCAACTAACCGTTAATAGAAACGATTCGTTAACTCCTGTCTTATCCTATAATTTTTTGTATTTTAGGCTTTTGTTAAACAAACTCATTAAATAATCGCTGATGTTGATTGCCGTAATTTCGGGATTTATTTTTGCTTTAGTAATTCCCATGATCATGGGTAAACTGAAGGGAAAATCCACTATTTGGGTTGCTTTACTGCCGTTTTCTATATTTGGGTTTTTTCTTTCGAAACTCCCAATCCTATTGGCAGGGGACACCATAAAAGCCAGTTATCAATGGGTACCATCTATAGGAATCAACCTGGATTTCCACCTTGATGGCCTTTCCTTTCTTTTCGTGTTATTGATAAGCGGGATAGGCACCCTGGTCTTTGTCTATACTTCATCCTACCTCAAAGGACACCAATACCTCGATAGGTTTTATGCCTATCTTTCCATGTTTATGGCATCTATGCTTGGCTTGGTTCTTTCTGACAATATTTATGCCCTTTTTATTTTCTGGGAGTTAACCAGTATAAGTTCTTTCTTTTTAATTGGATTTAACAACGACAATCCGGATTCAAGAAAGTCAGCCATCACAGCTTTGGCCATCACCGGATTCGGTGGGTTATTTTTGATGGCTGCCATGGTAGGCTTGGGACAAATCACCGGTACCTCACAAATATCTGCTTTAATACCTCTTACCGATTCCATTCAATCTCATGAGCTCTATGGGTGGGTTTTGGTGTTTCTATTTATCGCAGCTTTTACCAAGTCCGCTCAATTTCCATTCCACTTTTGGTTGCCCGGCGCAATGAAAGCTCCAACACCTGTTTCAACCTACCTGCATTCAGCGACTATGGTAAAAGCAGGGATTTACTTGCTGGCCCGGTTTACCCCCGTCTTAGGAAACCATGAATGGTGGAACAGTACCCTAATCATTGTAGGGGCCATTACCATGACCTATGCGGCCATTCATGCTTTGTTTAGGCTAGACCTCAAGGGAATTCTGGCCTACTCCACCATTTCTGCATTAGGTATTCTGGTTTTCTTAATTGGCCTTGGCACCAAAGATGCTTTACTGGCAGCTGCGGTGTTTATACTGGTACACGCCTTGTATAAAGCCACACTATTCCTAGTAACCGGCATTATAGACCACGAGACAGGCACCCGAGACATCCGCCAGCTTGGTGGTTTAAATAAGGTAATGCTTCCCGTGGGAATTGCAGCCATTCTTGCCGCCATCTCCAATGCCGGTATTCCTCCTTCCTTTGGATTTGTGGGAAAAGACTTGATTTATGAGGCCACCTTGGGCATGGGAGACATTGCTTGGCTCCTAACCGGTCTGGCCATCATCACCAATGCAGCCTTATTATTTGCCGGTTTTTTAGCCGGAATAAAACCTTTTGTAGGGAAACTACCGGAAAAATACCAAAAGCTTCACCTGCCTAGCCCGGCCATGTACCTTCCCCCAATGTTGCTTGGCATATTGGGTATTCTTTTCGGTCTGGCCCCGGGATTAATTGAAGGAGGCATTATAAAGCCCGTCGTACAATCCATCACAGGAGGCACCCCGGATTTTCAATTAAAACTTTGGCATGGTTTCAACCTGATTTTGGCTCTTAGTGCCATCACCATTGGTTCAGGCATCGCCTTGTATTTCTTATTGAAACCTTCTGAAGGGCTACTTGCCAAGGTAACAAGGTTTGAAAAGATTTCCCCCCATACAATTATCAACAAAATTGCCGATGCTTTTGTAGGCCTTAGCAGGATATGGACAAAGTTTTTCCAAAATGGATACCTAAGGTTCTACCTCATCACGATCCTGTCCTTCCTATGCATTTTGTTGGCTTACCGCTTCTTCTCAGGTGTAGAGTTATACCTGGATACATCCAAACTCTCCGATGTTACATTCTATGAGGCGGTGGTAGTTGTGATCATGGCCACTGCCATTTTCTTCACTGTATTTTCAAATTCCAGACTTACGGCTGTGGCCTCCCTTGGTGTAGTGGGATACTCTTTCTGTATGATCTTTTTGTTTTATTCTGCACCTGACCTGGCCATGACCCAGTTTTCTATAGATACCCTCACGGTTATTCTATTTGTTTTGGTCTTATATAATCTTCCAAGGTACTTGGTATTGCCTGATAACAATGACAAAATCCGGGACGGCTTACTCGCCTTGGTGTTTGGTGGGCTTATCAGCGTATTGACCTTGGAGGTAATGAATGAGTCGGTAACCAAGGAAATCAGTGAATACTATGCAAAGAACGCTTATATTCTAGGTAAAGGAAAAAATGTGGTGAACGTTATCCTGGTAGATTTCAGGGGCTTTGATACCATTGTGGAAATCACTGTATTGGCCATTGCAGCCATCGGTGTATTTGGCCTTTTGAAACTTCATCTTAAAAGTACTGAAAAAGAATAATTATGAAAACCATCATATTTAAGACAGCATCGGCATACCTGCTTCCCTTGCTTTTGCTTTTTTCAATCTTCATCCTATTGCGTGGTCATTATTTACCGGGCGGAGGTTTTGTTGGGGGATTAATGGCTTCCATTGCTTTTGTAATTCATTCTTTTGCCAATGGAATCGATAAAACGAAAAACATCATGACCTTCCATCCGGGATTTTTGATGCCTGTAGGCCTACTATTGGCCTTGGTATCCGGCGCATTGCCCTTGTTTTTCGGGGACACCTTTATGACAGGGTTATGGATGGAGAATGCAGTACCAGTCATCGGTAAGGTAGGTTCTGCTTTATTTTTCGACACGGGCGTTTACCTGGTCGTTATAGGTGTTACCCTCACCATTATTTTCACCATATCAGAAGGATTATAATATGGAAATTTTATTGGTAATAATCATAGGGCTCTTGTATGCCGCAGGCATCTATATGATGCTGAGAAGAAGTTTGGTCAAGCTGATTATTGGTTTGATCTTGCTCGGCAACGGAGCCAATCTGTTAATATTTCTACTGGGGAAAATTGTCAAAGGACAGCCCCCTATTATTGCATCTTCAGAAAAGATGCTGGGAGAATTGTATGCAGACCCTGTACCACAGGCATTAATCCTTACAGCCATAGTTATTAGTTTTGGACTGCAGGCCTTCGCGATAATTCTGGTCAAAAGGGCTTACAAGGTGGTTAAAACAGACGATCTGGACGAAATGAACGCAACCGACGAAGACTTATGAACAACCCATACATTGTTTTACCGGTAATTTTCCAGCTTTTTATAGCCGTGTTATTGATGTTCTCCTGGAACAGCAAAAATATTCAAAAGCTTATTTCTGTAACCGGATCCTTAATCGCTCTTGTAATAAGCATTTTGCTTTTGGTAAAAGTAAATACCGAGGGCATTCAGATCATGCAAGCAGGAGGTTGGGCTGCTCCTTTTGGGATCACCTTCGTCGCAGACACCTTCAGCTCTCTTTTGGTACTGCTTACCGCAATTGCCGGCTTAGCTGTCAGTGTATACTCTGTGGGAAGCATCCGAAATGCCCGGGTTAAATTTGGGTATTTCCCCATTTTCCACTTGCTTATCATGGGACTCAGTGGCGCATTCCTCACAGGAGATATCTTCAACCTGTATGTCTGGTTTGAGATCATCATTATTTCCTCCTTTGTATTGCTCACCATTGGAGGGGAGAAAGCACAGATAGAAGGTGCCATCAAATATGTCACCATGAACTTATTGGCCTCGGTCATCTTTCTTACCGCCATTGCCATCCTTTACGGCTTGACCGGCAGTTTGAATATGGCAGACCTTTCCTTGAGGGTTGCTGAAATTGAAAACAGAGGTTTGGTAAATGTAACCGCCGTACTCTTTCTTGTAGGGTTTGGAATTAAATCAGCCGTATTCCCATTGTATTTTTGGCTTCCGGCCTCCTACCATACCCCTCCCCCGGCTATTTCAGCCATTTTCGGAGGACTACTTACCAAGGTAGGGGTTTATGCATTACTTAGGGTGTTTACCTTGATCTTTGTACCGGATGCTTTTCTCTCCACAGTCATCATGGTGTTGGCAATTTTCACCATTCTATCAGGTGGAATAGGTGCGCTGATTCAAAACAACATGAGAAAAGTAATTAGCTACCTGATTATTTGCCACATTGGTTTTATGCTAGCAGGTTTGGGAGTTTATAGCAGTTTGGCCATTGCCGGAGCCATCTTTTACCTGGTGCATGACATTGTGGTGAAAACCAATCTTTTCATGGTTAGCGGATTGATATTTAAGTTCAAAGGAACCTATTCCATGCGTTTGCTTGGAAGTTTTTATAAGGAACATCCGAAGTTAAGCCTTCTGATGGCTGTTCCACTCTTTAGCTTGGTAGGAATCCCTCCATTGTCAGGCTTTTGGGGCAAGTTGCTTATCCTTCAAGGGGCCATTGAACAAACAAATATATTGGTGGTGGTTTTCGTAATACTGGGAAGTTTCCTTACCTTATTCATTATCGCTCGCTTGTGGTCTGAAGTTTTCTGGAAAGATGGCCCTGAGCTACCGGAGAAAAAGCATATCAAGTATTTTAATGCCTTAAAACCTCTGAAAAGAAGAGCCATGATTGGTTCCATACTCTTCCTTTCTTTAATTTCACTAGGAATAGGCTTTGGCGCAGAGTGGGTCATGCGATTGTCAATAAAAATCGCGGAAAATCTCATGGATCCCACACAATATATTCAAGCAGTTTTGGGCAATTAATTCGACAGAAAAATGATAAAAACCAGGTTTCTTAGTAACCTATTGCTTTCCTTTATTTGGCTGGCAGTAACAGGTGATTTCTCTTTTATAAATTTCGTGTTTGGCTTTACCTTGAGTTTCTTGTTGATGTGGCTTATTTCACAACGGGGAGAAGACAACAGGTATCTCTACCGAGGACCAAAAGTGATTGCCTTTATATTCTTTTTCTTGTCCGAACTGGTAAAAGCCAACTTGCAGGTGGCCTATGATGTCATTACCCCCAGTTATTTCATGAAACCGGGCATCATCAAAATCCCTCTGGATGCAAAAACAGATATGGAGATCACCTTATTGGCCAACCTTATCACCCTGACCCCCGGAACCTTAAGTCTGGATGTGTCGGACGATCGTAAAGTACTCTATGTACATGCCATGTATGTCAAAAACAAAGAGCACTTTATTGCTGATATTAAAAATGGATTTGAACGTAAACTTTTGGAGATTTTGAGATGAGTGTATACGACTTCCTATATTATATAATTCTCCCGGTACTGGCCCTTTCTACCCTGTTAATATTTATCAGGTTTCTAATTGGCCCTACGCTATCAGACAGGGTGGTAGCACTTGATCTATTGCTTACTACCGGAATTGGCATCATTACCATCTACAGTATTTATACCAACCAACCGGCCTTTCTGGATATCGCCATGATCATGGCCTTGATTGCCTTCTTAGGTACTGTCGCATTTTCTTATTATTTAGATAAAAGAGAAAAAAATGAGTGATTTACTAATCATAATTCTAAGCTCCCTAGGAGCCCTATTTATATTACTTGCAGCAGTTGGGGTAATTCGAATGCCCGATCTTTACCTTCGAATTTCTGTTACTACCAAAGCTGCCACCTTGGGCATAGGTTTATTGCTGATTTCTGCTGCGGTATATTTCAATGAAATTGGAATTACTTCCAGGGTATTGGCCATTATTATATTCATATTGCTAACTGCTCCTGTTGGTGCACATATGATAGGAAGAGCTTCCTATTTCTCTGGTGTGAAACTTTGGTCCAAATCTAAAGAGGACGATTTAAAAGGTAAATACCATCCAAAAACGCATGAATTGGCCAGTGGCATGAACAAAACCGATGAAAAAAATGAAAGTGAAAAATCTAATTAACGCCTGTTTTCTAATGATCTTTATGGCTTGCGGTACAGCTTCAAATGACAATAAGACAGCAAATAAACAGAATGAGGAAGCTACATCCTCAGCTCATTTGTTTCTATTGGGGACCTATACCAAGTCTCCGGAACAAGGCATTCACCTGATGGCCTTTCATCCCGATGAAGGCAATATTCAAACCATCAGCACAGCGGTAGCCGTAGAAAACCCTTCCTTTGTTATTGCCAACGAAGCCCAAAACCTGGTCTATTCAGTGGAAGAAAACGGAGGTGAAGAAGGTGGAAAAATCACTGCTTTCAGCCTTACGAATGGGAAGTTAGAAAAGCTTAATTCAGTGAAAGCAGCCGCTAAATCACCCTGTTATATCACTTTAGATCCAAGTGAATCTTTTGCCGTTACGGCCAATTATAGTTCCGGTGATTTTTCTGTAATCCCTATCGCAGAAAACGGACAAGTAAAGCCTGTTACCCAGGTTGTTGCCCACCAAGGAAGTAGCGTGATCACCAACAGACAGAAAGAACCGCATGTACACGCGGCTATTTTCCATCCCAATGACGGTAACCTATTCATTGCGGATCTTGGGACTGATGAAGTGGTAGTGTATGAATTTGACAGTAGCTTGGAAAAGCCCGTGAAAACGGAACCTATTTTCAGGTTAAAAGTAGCTCCCGGTGCAGGTCCTAGGCATATGGTCTTTAACAGCACAGGAGATAAACTTTACCTTATTCATGAAATATCAGCAGAAATTGGGGTTTATTCTTATGAGCAGGGTGAGTTAAAGCATCAAGCCACCCACCCATTGACTGAAGAGGAATTTGAAGGCAAAGTTGGAGCTGCAGAAGTAAGGCTTAGTCCTGACGGGAAATTCCTTTACGCATCTAACCGCGGTGAGGCCAATGAAATTATCGTTTTTAAAATTGAAGGGGATGGGGACTTAACCCATGTACAAACCGTATCTTCCATGGGAAAAGCTCCAAGAAATTTCAATATCACCAATGATGGGAAATACCTTTTGACAGGAAACCAAGATTCAAATACCATCATTACTTTTGAAAGAGACCTTGAATCCGGTGAGCTGAAGCCAACAGATACCAAATTTGAGATTCATAAACCCGTTTATATTAATTTCTTGCCTTAAATCAGGCAAACAAACAGGATATTTTCTTGAATCAATTCTTTTCCTTAATATTGGGCCGATTTTGAGAAGAACGATAAATCGTGAACACAGTAAATAAAAAAACATGGCAGCAACGAGCGAGCTGAAATACAAATCCTTGTTAAACAGGAGAGAGACAGAAAAAGCCATAGACCTCATCAAAACAAAATTCCCAAAGATGATGTCCGAAAAGTTAAACCTTTTCAAGGTGTCTTGTCCATTGATCATAATGGATGGAACAGGTATAAACGATGACCTAAGTGGTACCGAACGACCTGTGAAATTTCCAATAAAAAATCAAGGGGATGCTCCCGGAGTTGTGGTTCAATCATTGGCGAAATGGAAAAGATGGCAATTGGCCGAGCTTGAAACTGTAGATGGTGAGGGCATTATTACTGACATGAGGGCATTAAGACCTGATGAAGACTACTCGCCGCAGCATTCATTATATGTAGACCAGTGGGATTGGGAACAAAAAATCAATCTTTCCGAAAGAAATCTAGATTATCTCAAAGGGGTAGTGGAAAGCATCTATGGGATTTATCAAGAAATGGAAAAAAGTGTCGTTTCTCTTTTTCCACAGATTAGCCCAATATTGCCGGAAAAAATTAAATTTATTCAGGCGGAGGATTTGCTACAAGCATTCCCCAATTTAAGCCCAAAAGAAAGAGAATATGAAGCCACAAAAGCACATGGCGCTGTATTTTTAATAGGTATTGGAGATAAATTAAGTAATGGGGAAAAGCATGATGACCGAGCACCGGACTATGACGACTGGAGCAGCTATAATTCCGAAGGCCATAAAGGGTTGAATGGAGACATTTTGGTTTGGAACCCTGTATTGGAAAACTCTTTTGAACTTTCTTCCATGGGCATAAGAGTAGATGCCGAAACTTTGGCTCATCAGTTAAAAAATTCCGGTGAAGAAAAAAGAGCTGGTTTATTTTTCCACCAAAAGCTATTAAATGGGGAATTGCCTCAAAGTATAGGTGGTGGAATTGGTCAGTCCAGAACCTGTATGTTCTTGCTAAGAAAAAAGCACATTGGAGAGGTACAATCGGGAATTTGGCCTGAAAATGAATTTCAAAAATGTAAGGAAGAAGGCATTGAATTAATGAGATAATAATCCAATTAAAGGGTTGAATCTTACTGTTTTTGGCCATTTCTTGGCCAATGCATTTTATGTAATCTTTTAATTCCTGAAAATATTTTTATACAAGAGTTTTTTTTGCCAAAAGATTCATTACCTTTACCTCAATAAATACAATCAATTAATTATATTATGAACACAGGAAAAGTAAAATTTTTTAATGAATCTAAAGGATTCGGTTTTATTATTGATGATGAATCATCAAAAGAGTATTTTGTGCATGTCTCTGGACTAATTGACGAAATCAGAGAAGACGATGATGTATCCTTTGATCTTAAAGAAGGAAGAAAAGGTCTGAATGCAGTGAATGTGAAGGTAGTAAACGCATAACATAACATTGACATCAGTAGTGAAAAGCAATCATCAAAGGTTGCTTTTTTTTTGTGCCTATATTTTTTTATTAAAACATTAATTTCGGGCAATTCTCCATAACTAAACCGTTCCTGATGCTTACTTATTGCTCTTCCTTAATCCTAGTAATCTTTAAGATCAACAAGCCGAGCATGTTGGTATTGTTTTTTTACTTTCAGTAGCAGCTAATCCTACCCTATACTGATATTATTATTACTTAAGGATGAGGAGCCTACTTAAGCGCCCTGAAAACATATTTTTTAAAACCATCGTTATCAAATGCTTACTCAATTGGTCAATAAGGATAAATGCTATTAAAATAAAAATCTCCGAGCTTCCACCCGGAGTTTATTAAGCTAATGCCCTTCCATATATCGCTTGAATGGATAAATATTTAACCCTCAATTACCATCTTACCTGATTGAATTTTCCCTTTTATGGTCACCCCGGCGGCATTGTCAATTAGTAAATCATCACTACTTGATTGATCTCCGATACTAAGCCTTCCACTACCTACCCTGAAATCAAAATTATAATCCTTTAGGGAAGAATTGGTATTTACTTTCATATAGCCGGATGAAGCAGACAGATTAGTTTCCGGCCCTAGCCCACAATCATTGGCAACTAACATACCGGATGTCAAACTGATTTCACCTAATTCTGTGATCTTATTTAAATCCGCTTTTCCTGAACTCATACTTCCGGAAACAAGCCCATCAATATCGGTCAAAACAACCATGCCACTTGAGCCCCTAAACTTAACATTTCCTTTCATCCCTTCCAATGTTCCCATTCCTGAAGACAATTCTAAATTCAAGTCACCTTGGATATTCTCTAGCTCCAGTTTTCCTGAAGAGATTCTCACGCTTAAATTTGGAGATCGAAGGTTTTCTGCTTCAATCTTTCCAGAACTTCCTTTAAGCACAATATCTTCATTTTCAACATTAAACACTTCCATGGTACCTGATGAAGTATTGATATTTAAAGCCATATCTGAAGGACCCGAAATACTGATAAACCCTTTTATTTTAAAGGAGGAGAAAAAGGATCCAAAATCATCCCTAGGTTCAAAATCTACAAACAACTCCTCTCCAATTTTCTTTACCGTAACCCCTTCCATTTGTGCATCACTTGCTTCCACAAAAGCATTTAGAACTACTTCTTCAGCTTCATCCCTCCCGGTATAACTGATTTCAAGTGCTCCACCATTTACATTAACTTTAGTGATGCCATCATAAGTGGACTCAATATCACTAATGGTTTCCATGGATATCGGATTACAAGAAATTTGTATACCCGAGAACCCCACAAGGACAAACAAAAATAATAGCGGGTATTTATGCATCTTTATTGTTTTTAAAGGCATCATTATTGGTTTTGAAATCATCACTTACAGCCAATAAGGAAAGTGTTTCATGGGCAATTTTGATGTTATACTCATAAGTCAAGCTTTTGTAATTGACCAAATCCACTATGGTTCCAATAAAACACAAGCCAACGGTAAGTAGGTATAAAATCCCCAGGCCAATTTGCCCTAGAATAAAACGATGCAATCCTGCAAAGCCAAAAAAACCTATCAGTGTTAATATTAAAATCATTTGGCTATCCTTCCTTCTGGCCCGATATACCTGAGCAAATAAACTTGCTTGCTCCTCATTCATGTCTTTCAATATTCCTTGGATATAGCCCAATTCCATTCCTTCCAGTTCCGGAAGGTGTCTCAATACATTTGCCATAATTTCTTATTTAAATTTAATTTTATTAATTCAATTATTCTTAATATTATTACTAAGAAAGCAAAGCCTCCCAATGGGTGGAAAGCCCAAGAAGTGGTGAAATCTCCATGCATAAAATAATGAATGGATCGACCAATACCACAGCCAGGGCACCAGGTGAACCCTAATGAATCAAGCGGACAAAGACTAAAGGAATGCGATGTTTCTGCACCGGCAGTGTACAAACCCAAAAGAGCAATTGTCCATAAAATCAATTCCAGAATCCCTGAGTTGATTACTTTCATGTCTATCAATATACGAATAGAATGCCAGTTATAAAATAAGGCAATGAAGCGAGTATGAGCCTATTTGCAGCATAGATGTGTTCGTTAAAAGAACAAATAATGTTCGTTAACGGACAGGGGATATTGGAAGAATATCCCAAACGCAAGGAAAGCTTTAATATCAGAGAAGTTTTGAATTAAAATAAAATTAATGATGAAAACGAATAGCTTTTTGTACATTAGAAAATCATAATTGAGATACTAAAGATTTTAAAATTTTAAAGATCGAGATAAATGGTAAATAAGAGTAAAATGAGCAATCCCCATCTTTTCAGGTTTCCAAAATATTTCAAAACACTTTTATTCACTGCTTTTTTATTGAACAGTAGGCTGCTTATTGCTCAAGAAGATACCGATCTTTTTCTTCTTGAATGCAAGAAGAATCTGTTTGGTTTTACTATTTACCCCGAGACAGTAAAAAAAATATCAAAAGGAGATGGATATGATAACCAACCTTCTTTTATCAATAAAAGGCAACTGGTATTTACCTCTCAAGATCAGGCAGGTAATTTTGACGTAATCTTATATAATCTAGCTACTGATAAATACACCAATATGACAAGAACTCCCGAGCTAGATGAGTTCTCACCTAAGCTAACAAGTTGCGGTCAATATATTTCCACTGTCAGGGTGGAAAAAGACAGCAGTCAGCGCATATGGTTATATCCGATAAATTTCGGGGAACCGGAACTTTTGTACGACGACATCGAACCCGTAGGATATTATGGTTGGCATGGGGAAACAGCTGCCTTGTTTCTGGTAGGTTCACCAAACCGATTGGTCTACCCTTACAGCAGAAAAGATATATTTGAGGTAGCAAAAAACCCTGGACGCTGCTTAAGCCAAAGACCAGGTACAAATGAGATTGTGTATGTAGACAAAAGCTCAAATATCGTATCTAATGGCAAAGAAACTTATGAATTAAAAGCTTTTGATGTAAAAAGCAGACAATCAAAATCCATAGGTATAGCTTTAGCCGGCGCCGAAGACTTTGTATGGATTGATAAGAACAACCTTTTAATGGCTCAGGAAAATACCATCTATTTAAAAAACATTAGCAAAGGGACTGATTGGGAAGAAATAGCTATATTAACTATTCCGGAATACCATAACATCAGCAGAATTTCATTGAGCCCGGACAATAAAAAACTGGTCATCGCAATGGAACCGATAAAATGAATGGAGAGTTTTAATGTGGGATGAAGCATATTAAACTTTGTTACATTCGAACTTTTCAATTAAAGGTAATGCTGAAAGTGTTTAGGATATTACAAAACTAAATAGAACCATCTAATCTATAACAAAAATAAGAACTAGGTGTAGATTGCATCTACACCTTTCTATTTTACCAAAATGTTTTTCTGTTGAATACGCTGTACTTATAATTCATGATTCGAATACGTCTGGATTTGGCCTGTATATAGAACATATACAGATTCATCGTTTACTAGGTGATTATCATATTAGGTATGAATTCAAAATCTTGAATCCTACATTAGAGCCACGATCTGGTCTAAGTTTAGCGAAGCGTAACTTAGACCTATCATGAAGAAAGTTTTCAACTTTCGCTATTGAAGAGAAGCGCTTTTTGGGTTGACTTCGACTCGGCTCAGGAACCGAAACCAAAGTCAAAGAAAACAAATCATAGAATGGCCTTCACCTCACATTGCTCGGCAATTCCTCGTAGTTTTGGCCCGTCCGATGTTTCTTGATTGGGTCTTATGGATAAGTTGTACGATCTGGTCTAAGTTTAGCGAAGCGTAACTTAGACCTATCATAAAGAAAGTTTTCTACTTTCGTTATTAAAGAGAAGCGCTTTTTGGGTTGACTTCGACTCGGCTCGGAAACCGAAACCAAAGTCAAAGAAAACAAATCATAGAATGGCCTTCACCTCACATTGCTCGGCAATTCCTCGTAGTTTT
>NZ_JAUOPC010000009.1 GCF_030546805.1 Cyclobacterium sp. 1_MG-2023
TGCTCATCATTATAAGAGTTTGTTGATGAGCAATATACCAATGGTAAACCTTTAGCTACCGGAGGTTGAGTTCAACATGTATATAAAAAATAGCTATATCCTTGCCAAAATTAATCTTATTACACTTTTTAAACATTAATTTAGTCCGAAAAGTATGAGTTCCCCCCCACTAGGTGTAGTTAATGCCTTCGTGAGCTGGGTGTAGGTTTGCAAAACACCCTTCTATCCTTTCCAATTTGCAAATGGAATTGGACGGAATTACCAATGATCCGCGGTTATCAAACCTTCTAATCCAGCATAGTTTCTTCTGTTTATAATTGTTTTTTAATGGTCAAAACTTGCCCTGGTTTATCGGGGTGGACTCTTGCTACAAAAATCTTTTGGCCTGATGATTTTGTCATGCCTGTCTGCCTCGGGCAGGCTCGATTTCCTGATCTCTTATTTGATAAGCCTCTCCCATAACTTAAAATAGTCTATCCTTGAATGAATTGCCAATGAATGCTGCCCGAGTGTATTGTTGATTTGGATGGGGTCTCAAATTTCAGTACAGTATTCAAAATTTTGTCCATTTGTTTACATCAAGGGAGGCTTCAGAAGCCATTGCAAATGGCATATAAAAGATTTCGACTTCAAAGTAAGTAAGGAATAAAAGGGTGTAGAGGATTCTACACCCAGCCGGGGCTAAAGCCGGATGTAGTATTGCATCTTTAAAAATGGGCTAAAGCCCATTCCTATTGAGTAGCTATTTTTAGGAATAGGGACTATTTTCAAACCGAAGAAGCCTGAAGGGCTTCAATAACAATAACCACGGGTGGATAACCCGTGGATAAAGAAGGATCCATTAATATGCAAGCCTGAGAAGGGTTGAACAGGAGCCTTAGAGCTGGAATAGCCTTTAAGATAGAAAGCTGCTTTTTGTCCTGATTTTGAATACGGGTATTATTCCTTACCTGTTAGTTTGTTGATTCTCTGCTTCTTATTATTATCTTTATAGGTATTAATAAAGTAGCCTATCAGGGGATACTCTACTTGGGTATTGAAAAAACTTGTTTTGTACGGGGATTTGCCGTACATTTGAAAAAATATAATACGTCATGGAAGCAGAGATAAGTAAAGACGAACGGATTGAGTTAAGAGTGACCTCTACGGACAAAAGAATATTCAAAAGAGCACAAAAACTAAGCGGAGACAAATCATTCAGCAGCTTTATTGTAAGAGTAGTTAAGCAAAAAGCTGAAGAAATCGTGGCAAAAAATGACAGAATTATTGCTACAGAAAAAGACCGTAAAGTATTCTTTGATGCCGTATTCGGAAATTCAAAACCTAATCAAAACTTGGTTATGGCCGCGAAAAGATACAAATCACAAAAAGGCTGAAGTTGGACATATCTATATTAGATAAGACCCATAACCGAAAGGCATTTGAATGTGAAGAGCAACAACTAACCAATTATATCCAAAAACAAGTTAGTCAGGATGTAAAGAAAAAGCTTGCAATTTGCTTTGTTGCAATAGCCAATGATAATAATGTAATTGGCTATTACACCTTATCGAGCGAAAGTCTTGGGAGAGAGCAGATTCCTGATAAGTATATAAAAAAAGTTCCTCAAAATTACAATGCTCCAGTCATTTTACTCGGAAGACTAGCAAGAGACATAACTGCAAAAGGAACAGGATTAGGAGAGCATTTACTTTTAGATGCATTATTTAGGGCATTTACATTATCCGAAGAAAGCATCGGGGCTATGGCTGTTGTCGTAGACCCAATTAATAAATTTGCGGTCAAGTTTTATAAAAAATATGGTTTTGAACAACTGCCAGATAGTGAGAAAATGTTCCTTCCAATGAGCACCATAAAACAAATAATATAAAATACTGCCGCCAATAACTAAGCATTCTGACGATTGGAACATTCTAGTCTGTATGTAGTGTGTGCGCCTTTAATGGTTAATATAGGCCAAAAGGTTATCCGGTACTATGGGTGAAGGTCCCTTAAGCGTAAGAATGCTTCCTATTGTCAAAGTTCAATTCCATATTAACCCTTTTGTTACCTAGATTTTGGCTAAAGCCGGAAGCGGTAGTGCCGCTTTTAAAAATGGGCTAATGCCATTCCTATTGAGTAGGTATTTTTAGGAATAGGGACTATTTTCAAACCTTAGAAGCCTGAAGGGCTTCAATAACAATAACCACGGGTGGACAACCCGTGGATAAAGAAGGAACCATTAAATTTGCAACCCTGAGAAGGGTTGAACAGGAGCCTTAGAGCTGGAATAGCCTTTAAGATAGAAAGCTCTTTTTTGTCTTGAATAGAATTAGGATATTATTCCTTACACGTTAGATTGCTGATTCTTTACTGCTTATTATTATCTTTATAGGTAATTAAATAGGTTAGGCTATCAGGCTATACTCTACTAAATAATACAAAAAAAATGGAAATACATTCAATTAAAGATTTTTATTTCTTTTTAGAAAAGTATTCAGAATCATCTAATAATTTAATTTTTAGAGGTGTAAAAAGTTCTGAATATAAACTAACTCCTTCTATTGGTAGACTTAAACGTAAAGGAGAAAATATAACCATCAGAGAAGAAAAAAAAGCTTTAAAGATTTTCAAACATCGCTCCTATCCATTCACTAAAGATTATCAAGACGACAATATCGAATTATTATCTATTGGGCAACATCACGGATTACCAACTAGACTATTAGATTGGACTAAAAACCTTTTAGCAAGTGTATATTTTGCGGTAGAGCATCCTTTTTCTGATTTTGATATAAAATCTTCTGAATTCTCTGCTATTTATATTCACAAACCTAAAGGACTTGCTAATTTGGATTCAACTTTTGACCCTTTTGAAATAGAAGAAGTAAAAAGATTTATTCCGAAACATTGGGATGCTCGTATAATATCACAAGGAGGTTTATTTACTGTGCATCCTAATCCTTATGAGCCTTGGAATCCTGAAAATTTAGAAATAGTTAAAATTCATTACTCAATACGAAAACAAATAAAAACGAATTTAAACAGGTTAGGAATTAATGCTGGAACCATATATCCTGATTTAGAGGGAATTTGTCAACATATGAAATGGTTACGCTCTGACAATCACTAAATAAAGACAAAGTACTATTTACAACACCGTATATAATTTATTGCTGGCTTCTCGCCTACTTGCGAAAGTCCCCCCCTAGGTGTAGTTTATGTCTTCGTGAGCTGGGTGTAGGTTTGCAAAACACCCTTCTATCCTTTCCAATTTGCAATTGGAAATGGACGGAATTACCAATGATCCACGGTTATCAAACCTTCTAATCCAGCATAATTTCATCTGTTTATAATTGTTTTTTAATGGTCAGAACTTGCCCCGGTTTATCGGGGTGGAATCTCGCTACAATAATCATTTTTTTGCCTGAAGATTTTGTCATGCCTGTCTGCCTCAGGCAGGCTCGATTTCCTGATCTCTTATTTGATAAGCCTCTCCCATAACTAAAAATAGTCTATCCTTGAATGAATGCTGCCCGAGTGTATTGTTGATTAGGATGGGGTCTCAAATTTCAGTACAGTATTCAACATTTTGTCCATTTGTTTACATAAAGGGGGGCTTCAGAAGCCATTGCAAATGGCATATAAAAGATTTCGACTTCAAAGTAAGTTAGGAATAAAAGGGTGTAGAGGATTCTACACCCAGCCGGGGTATTTTTATAGATAGGGCTTGGTTTCAAACCGAAGAAGCCTGAGGGGCTTCAATAACAATAACCACGGGTGGGCAACCCGTGGATAGGAAGGCATCCATCAAATTTGCAACCCTGAGAAGGGTTGAACAAATACAATATTTTAGTAGATGATAGATTGCTTCTTCTTTTCTTTATGGGTATTAATAAAGTAGGGGATCTGGGGGTACTCTACAGCACAAGTAAAGAATGTCAGTAGTGTTTTTAATAAAAAATAAACACGTGCAACTGAATTCTTTTTATATTTGTGTTTGAGTAAACAAAAACTATTCTGATATGAATACTAAATTGACACTGACCATTGAGCAAGAGGTTATCAAAAGGGCTAAGGAATATGCAAAAAATCAGAATCGTAGTTTATCAGATATAATTGAAAACTACTTGAAAATCCTTACTAAAGAAGAACAAAAGGAAAAAGATAAGAAGCTTAATCCAATTGTTAAGTCATTAAAAGGATCTTTTAAAATGCCAAAAGCTGATATGGATTACAAAAAGGAACTTAGAGACAGATTAGAGAAGAAGTATTCATAAATGGACAAAATTCTAATAGATACTGACGTGATTTTAGATTTCTTTTTTGATCGTGAGCCATTTGCTGGGTTTGCCACAGAAATTCTTAACCTTTGCGAATCTGATCAAATTAAAGGATATACCACGCCAGTAATTATATGTAACGTTTATTATTTACTTAGAAAAACGGCAAAACACGAAATCATAATTGAAAAAATTAAGCAACTTTTGAATATTATTGATATAACCTTAATGGATAAAGAAGTTGTTTTAGGCGCGTTAAACTCTAAATTCAGAGATTTTGAAGACGCACTACAAAACTTTTCAGCCATAGAAAATGGGGAAATAAAAATCATACTTACAAGAAACGTAAAAGATTATAAGAAAAGTAAGTTAGCTATTTTTACGCCTGAAACATACCTAAAGGGAAGAGCAAGTGGACCAATAACTAAGCATTCTGACAGCTGACCCTTCGACAGGCTCAGGGGCCAGTTTATAGCATTGAGATTAAAGCTTCCTAAGTAGTGGTTTTCTTTTTCCATAAAACGGAGCATATTGACCCCCTAAAATACAATAATTGCAGCCATCTTCCCTTTGGCAAAGTTCTATTCAATATTAAACCTTTTGTTAGCTAGATTTTGGCTAAAGCCGGACGCTGTATTGCATCTTTAAAAATGGGCTAAAGCCCATTGCTATTGAGTAGGTAATTTTAGAAATATGGGCTATTTTCAAACCGAAGAAGCCTGAGGGGCTTCAACTACTAAAGCCTAGCGGACAAAAAGAAACTGGGGCTTTTTACTCGTAAGGGTTTTCTATCTTAAACACCTTATAAGCAGTAAATAAAATAGGGAATATTTCACAACTTTTTTCAATGATTGTTTGTATTTTATTCAAAGATTAAGGCGCTGGTTATAGGTTGAATGTATTATGTAATTAGTGCAGGTAAAACTTCCCGTTTCATGCCTTAGCAGGATTCGTTCAACACCTCATATAATTTATGCTTAGATTTGAAGTATAAACGACATACATTCAACGAACGATTTTTAGGTGCAGAAATCAAATCACCTTAGCAAATATTTTAATCAAGAAAAATGAAAGTTAGTGATTATAGGTTGGTAATTATTTTTTTAACAATTATTGCGACTAGCTGTAATACAAAAGAAAAAAACGAATCAAAACCTAATATACTGTTGCTCCTCTCGGATGATCATCAAGCGGATCTGATAAATGCATTGGGAAACCCATATATCAAAACACCTAGTTTAGACAAATTGGTACAGGAGGGAACAACATTTACTCAAGCTTTTACAGAAACCCCAACCTGTGTGCCAAGCCGGGCCTCTTTATTGACTGGTTCGAGTTCACTCACTCATAATAGCTTTTTTCCAAGATATTCGGGTTCTGGAAATGAAAGTTTGCAAAAGTGGCCACAAACAATGAAAGACAATGGCTATACAACCTTTTGGACTGGTAAATGGAATGCTTATGGTAAACCTGAAAAATGGGGAATAGATATTTTATCAAGAATTTCTTATGGTGGTATGGGGTCTCACACTAAGACCTTTGAAGAAAATGATTCAACAATAACGGGCTTTAGTTCTGAGCTGTATGCAGATGCTGCTATCCGATTTTTAAATGAAAAACAATCAAGTCCTTTCTTTTTGACGGTGGCCTTTACTGCTCCACATGACCCTAGAACTCCTCCTCAGGAATATAAAGAGATGTATAGCCCTATGGAAGTGCCCTTGCCTGCTAATTTTTATTCAGAATATCCTTATGAGGATGGGTACAAAACTATACGAGACGAAAAATTATTGCCTTTTCCTAGAAACGTAGATTCTGTTAGAAATGAAATCGCGCTTTACTATGGAATGATTTCTCACATGGATACTCAAATAGGACGCATTTTAAAAACACTTGATGATAATGGTTTAGAAAAAAACACAATTGTTATTTACGCTTCCGATAATGGATTGGCAATTGGACATCATGGACTGCTAGGTAAGATGAGTTTCTACCGACACAGTTTAAACGTGCCTTTAATTATTAGAGGAGAAGGAATATCTGAAAATGTAAAAACAGATGCCTATGTTTATCTTTCTGACTTGTACCCTACAATATGTGATATTGTAGGGATAGAAATACCTAAAACAGTTGAGACTAAAAGCTTTTTACCAATTTTGAAGGGAGATTCTACCATTATTAATGAATTTATGTTTGGGGCATTGTCCGATTTAAAACGATCTGTAACATCAAAAAAATATAAATTGATACGACACTACCGTTCTGAAGAAAGACCAGAAGGAACAGATGAGTATCTTTTCTATGACATTAAAAACGATCCTTTAGAAATTGTCAATCAAGTGGAAAATGTAAAATTTTCGGAAGAAATATCCAAGTTAAAAATAATTTTAGCGAATTGGCAAAAGGAGAAGAATGATTTTCTGCCGTCAGAATTCGATTAGCATTTCGTAAAATAAAGTCTATAAGGACTTAGCGTTAATGAATTATTCGGATGAAAAATTATTTGTATTAACCTATAATAATAGTGGTATAATTGCAAACCAAGACCCTACAATAATTATGTACCTAAGAATTTTTAAAAATACTATTCTTTCAGGTTTTCTAATAGTATTGCTTCATTCCTGTGCTTCTTTACAGATGGCAAATATGACAAGTGCAAAAATGAATGCGCTTGAACTGGGTATGTCGAAGGAGGAAGTTACCCAGATATTAGGAAGCGACTATAAGATTGCTGAAAAGCGATTGGAAGGCCCCATTGAAATTGAGGTTTTATCTTATAGGGACCATTTTGAAAATGACGAATTTTATCTGTTTGTTTTTAAAAATAATAAGTTGGATAAATGGTACCGTGAGTTGTTTTCGAAAGAAAGAATAGAAATTGAGTAGGTTATTACTTAAGATTGATTTTTTAGCTATTTCAGCCTATTTCGGTTTATTAAAACGAAACCTATTAAATCCCTCGCTATACCTGCTTTTCTTTTGGCAAAGCCGGATGCCGTATAACCGTCTTTAAAAATGGGCTAAAGCCCATTCCTATTGAGTGGGTATTTTTATAAAGGGTGCTTGATTTCAAGCCGAGAAGCCTGAGGGGCTTCAATAACAATAACCACGGGTGGCATCCGTGGACAGGTAAGAACCCCAGAATTCTTCAACCCCAAAGTGGGTTTAACAAGCGCTTTTATAAGGTGGAAAGCTACTTAATGTCTTGAATAAGGACCTAAGGGTATTATTCATTATGTGTCAGGGGCTGGACTACTATTTTATTTCCAAACAAGAATGCATTCGCAATTCGACAATTCCGTAACTACATTTTGACGGCCCATTTATATTTCCGAAAAATGGATACTTACTCCATATTGTTTCCATTTTTGGTTAATAAATTCGTATATTGATCGTATGAATGTAATAGAAACCTCTTCAGGGAAAAGTCATACAGTTGAGATAGATCCCGTAGAAGATGGTGACTATAAAACGCTTAGGAAGAGTCGATTTTTCTTTGACTGGAAACAAGAAAAAGCCCATGAAGTATATAAGTTACAGCTATCAGGAACAAGTGAAATTTTAGGGTTAATATCCTTAGAAAATATCCCAGAAGAGTGGCGAGTGCACATTAGACTTTTAACAGTTTCAAAAGGTAATAGAGGAAAAGAAAAACAGTTTGACAGAATAGCTGGAAACTTAATCGCGTACGCAGCTAAAATCGCAATTAAGGAATATGCTGAATATGCCTGCGTATCTTTAAGGCCAAAAAGTCATATTGCCCAACATTATATTGACAAATACAATATGAAATTAACGGGTATGACTTTGAGTATAGAAGTGCCTGAAATTTTGGATTTAATTAATCATTATGACCATGAAAAGTAAAACTAATAAGGATCATATTGCAGATGCTGAATATGGATTAGATTCAAGGTACAATTCAAAGAAAGAGCGAGCATCAGAAGCTGCATCATTAATGGAAGCACGATTAATGAGAATGAAGAATTTGTCTAAAGAGCATATTATTCGAGCAAAACTCATGCAGCTGAAATTAAAAATGGAGGCATATATTGAGCAACCAATGTATGATGATCAAAATCACTTTGCTGATTTCCTAAAAGTATATGTAGATACCATTTATTCAACAAGAAATCACTTTGCTCAGGATATTAATATTACACCAATAAGACTTAGTCAAGTAATTAACAACCACAGAGATCCTAAAGATGAATTTATAATGAAGCTGATGATTCATTCTGAGAAGGTATTTGAAAATATTTGTAGTTTTCATAAGGAAATTTGGTACGAAGTATATTTTCATGAGAAATTATGTGACACCATGTCAAGACAAGAAGAATGGAGACCAAAGCTTGAAAAGGATGTTAAGCTTAGTACAGTCATAGATTAGAAAATTATTCATGAATATGAACCGGCATATGAAGTGAAGATTGAGAATTTTTTTGTTGGGAGAGGAGTAATGAATAAAAACGGAGCATATTGACCCCCTACAATAAAATAGTTTGCAGCCATCTGCCCTTTGGCAAAGTTCTATTCAATATTAAACCTTTTGTTAGCTAGATTTTGGCTAAAGCCGGATGCCGTATAACCGTCTTTAAAAATGGGCTAAAGCCCATTCCTATTGAGAGGGTAATTTAAGGAACTAAGGTTCTGTCCTGATTTATTACAAGAATAATATTCCGTATCTGTCAGTGGATGATAGTTTGCATCTTATTATTATCTTTATAGGTATTAACAAAGTAGGGGATCGGGACAGTTTAATGAAAGTAGTGTGCTATCCTAAAATCGGTTAGATTAGTTTAAAATTTTAAATAAATAAAATGAATACTTTAAAAGTCACAGATGAAAGTGCGGCTGGTCATATTTTGCATGAAATATCCTTTCAATTTGAATCGGAATATATAACTGTGTTAGAGCTTATAGAAGCCCGAATAAATTCGGAGATACAGCGATATGAGCAAGATGTAAATAATTATCAGAAAGGCCTTGTTTTGCCACATGACATGGAAAAACGTTTAAACAGGAAAAAAGTCATTAAATTGGATCGGGAAAAACAGCTATATGTTGCACTCGAAGCTTTTAGAAATAATGGGTTTTTCATATTGGTAGATGACGAACAAGTAGATAGTCTGGAACAGAGATTTCTAGTTGACGAGTCAACTCATGTTTCATTTATTAAATTAACTCCTATGGTTGGAGGGTAATAAAAATAGAATTAGATGTTCAATTTTTTTAAAAGAATTATAAAATCACAAAATGATGATAATGAGCTTAAAAAGCTCATTTCCGCTATTCATAATAAAGTTAATTATGTTTATAGTGCCAATGATTTATCAAGAATTGAAGAATATGAAAATTTAAAAAAATTATCAGAAGAGGAACAAAAAGTTCTTATTAATAAACTCACAGATATCATCTGTTGTTTTTCTATAAAATTTACTGAATCTAAGGGTAGGAATTCATTTAACAGTGATGATATAAACTATTTTGGCAGGCCTATTGCATTTGCTATACAAAGCGGCTTACTGCGTAGAAAATTAAATTATAATGAACATGAGTGGATTGAACTATTGAGAAGCTTTAAAGAAAGTTCAGATAAAATATCAAGGAATAATAATGGCTATTTTCATGATTTTCCCATTAATCATGCGATAAAACAAATTGAATATTATTTAAAGAATAATGAGCGATCCAAGACCCTTACTTCGTTTATAAATGAAGCATTGGAATGGGAAGAGTTTAAAAATACCTCAAATAAACAATATTTTGGTAGTGATATGGGAAAGGCCACTAAAAAATTAAGAGCCTTGTTGGTAAAGGAAGGAAATATTCCAGTATTTAGTTTAAAAACCAATGATATCGGAAATGAAGTAAATGAAATTATTAATTCTGTCAAAGAAAATAGAGATGCAATTGATCAAATCTTCTATTTAGCCTCGAATGTTACCAGTTCTAAACCCTCAAAGAAATTTAGTCAAGAAGTAGCCAAACTTCAAGACAAAATAGGCCTAGAGTCATTCAAAAAAATAGCACACAGAGTGCTAGAAACTCCATTAAATCATAATCCCTTTAACGAAAGTACCACACATGAATACAATGGTCAGGTTTATAATTATGTTGAGACCGTTTTCTTGTGTAATCCCAGCCAACAATTTATTAAGGGGATGGTTTGGACAGTAGAACGGTTCTCTGATAAGGAAACCATACGAATACTCAGTAAACTATGTGAAAAGACGTACTTAAAAATCCCAGGAAAAGGGCCAGCCGCGGCATCCATTGGAAATGCATGTGTTTACGTTTTAGGAAATATGAGAGGTAAAGATGGATTAGGAGCTTTGTCTCGGCTTAAACTTAAAATTCGACAAAACAATGTAAAAAAGACGATTGACAATCATTTAACAGAAGGGGCCAAGAAATATAATGTTTCGGTTGAGGAATTAAAGGAGATGGCTGTGCCCGATTTTAATCTTGTAAAAGGGGAAAAAATAATTCAGTTTGATGGCTATTCACTAAAGATATTTATTGAAGGAAGGAAAGTAAGCCAACAGTGGCTCAAGCCGGATGGTCTACCAATTAAAAGTGTGCCCAGTTTAGTTAAAAAGAGTACTGCTTTATCTAAAAAACTTAGTGATATCCGAAAGGAAATTAAAGAAATTCAGAAGGTATACAGTGCACAGAAACAAAGAATAGACAATCAATTTATTTTAGATAGGACCTGGGATTTTGTATCATTTGAGAAGTATTATTTAGAGCATGGCTTAGTTGCTCCAATAGCCGAAAAGTTAATATGGATTTTTACAAAAGGAAATATGGTTGCCGATGCCATAACCCTTAATGGTAAATGGTATTCTAAAGAGCATAAATCAATAAATTGGATTGATGAAGAAACAACTGTAAAACTCTGGCATCCGGTATATTCTGATGAAGAAACCATTATTGCCTGGCGGGAAAAAATGATGGAACTGGAATGGAAACAGCCAATAAAACAAGCATTCAGAGAAATTTATATACTTACAGATGCAGAAGTGAATACACGTACCTATTCCAATAGAATGGCAGCTCATATTTTAAAGCAACATCAATTTAGTTCCTTGGCTAATCTGAGAGGGTGGAAATATTCACTATTAGGTGCTTTTGATGATGGCAGAGATAATGAAATATGCGAAAAGTATTTACCAGAATTTAAGATAAAAGCCCAGTTTTGGATTGATGAATTAAGTCAAGACGAGAGTTGGAATGATACGGGTATTTGGCTCTATATATCATCTGACCAAATAAAATTTACTAAAGAAAACGGTGAGGTAATGGAGTTGGTTGATGTCCCAAAAATCATTTTCACGGAAATAATGCGTGATGTAGATATGTTTGTAGGAGTAGGTAGTGTAGGGAATGATCCACAATGGATGGATAATAACGGAGAAAGACAAACAAACCGGGACTACTGGACATCATACTCTTTCGGAGACTTAACGGAAATTGCAAAAACTAGAAAAGCTATTTTGGAAAGATTGCTTCCTGGCCTAAAAAAAATAAGGGATAAAGCGGAAATTGATGGCAAATTCTTGATGATTAAAGGTCAACTTAGAACTTATAAAATCCATATTGGTAGTGGTAATATTTTAATGGAGCCAAATGATCAATATTTATGTATTGTCCCATCACGATCTGCAGAAAATTCTACTGATAAAGTTTTTATTCCATTTGAAGGTGATAGAGGCTTATCTATTGTATTAAGTAAGGCGCTTTTATTAGCAGAGGATAATAAAATAACGGATTCTACAATAATGAGCCAGATAAATCGATCATAGGATCAAATTACACGAATATTGAAATTACCAAGAATTCTGACGGCTGGAATCCTTCGGCACCCTTCGACTCCGCTCAGGGACCACAGGCTCAGGGGCCAGATCGTTGCCTTGGGGTTTAGGGTTAGAATGGGGAATGGTTTTCTTTTTCAGTAAATCGGAGCATATTGCCCCCCTAAAATAAAATAATTTGCAGCCATCTTCCCTTTGGTATAGTTCAATTTCCTATTAATACTTTTGTTAGCTAAATTTTGGCTAAAGCCGGATGCTGTATTACCTGCTATAATAATGAGCTAAAGCCCATTCCTATTGAGTAGCTATTTTTTGGAATCTGGCTTAGTTTTAAGTCTTGAAGCCTGAGAGGCTTCAATGATAATAGCCACGGGTGGCAACCTTTTGACAGGCAAAGATTTGAGTTTAAGCATCAGGTTATAGGCCTTGCGTATGGGTTTTATCTTAAGCAACGGAGCATATTGACCCCCTAAAAAAAAGGTTTATTGCTCGTTTCTCTTTGGTATAACCCAAATCAATTTTTTTGTTCGCTTGATTTTGGATTTTAATCTTGGATCCATAAAAAATAAAATCAGTTGAATCCAATCGTCTTCTTTTTTACGTAGGTAGGTTTTCAAAGGTGATAAATACGCACTATTCTTTAACTAAAAAAAAATAAGATGAAAAATTCTAACCTATTTAAAGCTTTACTTAGCTTTTCTTTGCTCGCTTTTGTTTCATGTGAAGATGATGAAATGATGGATATTGATAAGCAGGGGGCTACCTTGTTTGTAACCAGCAATTCCAGTGGCGATATCAATACCTATGAGTTTGAAGAAGATGGAAGGGTGGAAATGAATATGCTTACTACGCTTTCTGCAGGAAATGAGGGCATTCATTACGATGAGGGTAATGATGACCTTATTGTGGCTTCTAGGAGTGCACTTCAAGTAAATGTATATGCTGATGTTTCCAGTGTTTTGATGAATCCCTCACTAGCTTTAAACTTGGGAGGTTCCAGTGCTGCAGATCTAATGAATCCAAGGGCCATGGCGGTAAACGGAAATACTGTGGTAATTGCTGACAATCAGCAAAATCAGTTTTTCGTCTATACAAAATCCGGCAGCAACTTGATGTTAAAGAATACTTTTGATATTGATTTTGCTGTCTGGGGAATTGAATTTATTGGTGACGACCTATTTGCAGTAGTAGATAAAACTGCTGACCTGGCAGTATTTACTAATTTTTCCTCAAACACTACCGATGGCATGCTTCAAGCCTCAAAAAGAGTTACTATTGAAGGAATTGTTCGTACGCATGGGCTGGCCTATGATGCGATGAAGGACATGATGGTGATGACGGATATCGGTGATGCTGCAAATACAGAAGATGATGGAGGATTTCATCTAATTGAAGATTTCAGCAACACCTTCAACAATACCTCGGATGGAGGAACTATCGGGATGTCTGCACAGACCAGAGTGGCAGGTGCTGCCACCATGATGGGTAACCCCATTGATGTGGCTTATGATACCAATTCCGGCACGGTTTATATTGCAGAGATTGGAAATGGTGGAGGTCGTGTGCTTGCTTTTTCTGATTATGGAAACGGAGGAAATGTATCTCCTTCATGGAATGTAGCCCTTAGTGGAGCCAGCTCTTTGTATTTGGCTACTGATTAATTTGGCGATAAATGCGAATGTTTATGGGTTGTTCTAAGCAGGCCATTCAGGCATTAGTAGCGATGAAAATTATGCTTTGTCCTAAGTAGGGCTTGTGAGGACTTTAAGGAAAAGAAGGACATTTTTAAATGTCCTTCTTTTTTTTGGAGCATATGGAATCCTAAAAATAGAAGGGTATTTTGCACCCTTTCCTATGGTAAATTTGATCTTTTTGCCTCTTAGATTTAGGCTAAAGCCCATTCCTATTGAGCAGGTATTTTTTAAATAGGGCATAGATGTTTTTCAAGATGCCTTAGATCTTCATTACCATAAAGCACAGGTGGCTAATCGTGGATAGGACAGCATCCATCAAATTCTTATTACCTTTATAGGAGCCTATTTACTGAGTCAGTAATAAATACCCAATTAAATTTGAAAGCGCTCTTAAATTTTCTTAACACAATTTCTCCAATTCAAGAAAACACTTGGAGTGAAGTGAAAAACCTTTTCACAGTATATTCATTAAAAAAAGGTGAGTTTTTTTTAAAAGAGGGTGAAGTAGCTACAAACTTTGGCTTTTTGAAGCAAGGTGTTGTTAGAGCCTTCTATCGTAATGATGATGGGGTAGAGTATAACAAACATTTCTTCACAGATAACAATATGATTGGTGGCTATTCTTCTCTGGTTACTCAACTTCCCAATACCATAAACCAGCAAGCCCTAACAGATTGTGTTATACTAATAGGGAACTATAAAAAATTAATTGATTTATTAGACCACCATCAAGACTTAGAAAGACTTTTGAGGAAAATTGCTGAACGCTACTTTGTTGATAAAGAAAAGCGGGAAGTAGAAATTGTTTTATTAGAAGCCAACAAGCGATATGCTATTTTTCAAAATGAATACCCCGACTTAGAACAAGTAATCCCCCAGTACCATATTGCTTCTTACCTTGGCATTACACCTACACAATTAAGTCGAATTAGAGCAAAAAAAAACAAGGGCTAGTTTTCTTTACATATGTAAATGAATGCTAACCTTAAGGGTATTTCCTTTGTGTCATAAAATAAGCACAGGGATAATAATTCCGTTTGCAATAATGTCAGTTTAAGTGTACGGAATCTTAAAGTCTTAATGCTAAAAAAAAAGATAGTATGACTCAAGAAAATAACAGGTTTATCAACCCAAAAAAATTATTTAATCCTAAGTACAACGGTTTTTCTCATATTGTTAAAGTTCCAGAAGGGAAAGAAATGTATTTTTTCTCAGGTCAATGGGCTTCAAATTTAGAGGGTAAATTGTTTTCAGAGAATTTTGAAGACCAGGTTAAACAGACTGTTTTGAATGTCAAAACTGCACTAGAATCAGTAGGCTTGTCAATAGATGATGTGGTTAAACAGACTGTTTATATTGTAGATTTTACAATTCAGAAAAAGCAAATGCTTATTGATGTAGGATCTAAAGAGTGGAGAGTTAAAAGTTTTCCTGCAAGTACAATTGTTCCTTTACCCTTATTGGCAACGGCTCCAAATTGCCAAATTGAAATAGAAATTATTGCTGCGAAATAGGCTATAATGAAAAATCTAACTTTAACAATAATGGTTGCAATGATTACTAACCTAACGCTTACGGCCCAAAACAAAAAAGTTCTTTTTGTTTTGAGTGCTGCAGACACTTTGGCGCTGGATAATGGACGAAAACTACGGCAAACCGGAGTTTTTTTAAATGAATTTTATTTGGCCTACAAATCTGTTACGGAGAATGGATATTTGGTTGAATTTGCTTCACCAAATGGTGTTGTCGCCACAATTGATGAAGAAAGTATTAACGATAAATATTGGGAAAATTCATTAGAAATTAGGAATGAAGCAGTAGCATTCATTAAAAATGATAATTCCTACCACAGCCCGATTACACTTGAAAATGCGCTTGAAAATAAAGATAATTATATAGGCTTAATTATTCCGGGTGGCCAAGGTTTAATGATTGATTTATTGGAAGATAATAATATTCCGATACTATTAAAGCACTTTGCTGTCGAGAAAAAGCCAACTGGACTTATTTGCCATGCCCCAAGCCTTATTTTGACAATTCCAGTTGAAGAAAACCCATACATTGGATTTAAAGTCAATGCTGTTTCACCTTTTGAAGAATTTGTCATTGAAAAATTTATAATGAAAGGGAAACCTAAAAATAGAAGAATAGCCAAGCAACTAAAGAGAGTAGGACTTAATTATAAAAGTGGTTGGCCAAAGGCTAACTATGCAATCAAGGATCGAAATTTAATTACAAGTCAGAATCCATTTTCAAGTAGTACTTTTAACACCCTTTATTTAGAGGCTTTAGCAGGATATATAGAAACGATAAAATAAACAGCTAAAAAGCCACTACACAATAGCTGAACATACTTCTATTTTGAAATAGCGCATCCTCCTTCGATAAGCTATTTTAAATGGAAGTTACAAACCTGCAAAAGGATACCTTAATAACCAGTCGATAGTTTATACATTTAGAGGCATAGGCTGTTATAAAATCTAACCATCCTACAAAGGAGACTGCCAACCTGGTTAGCGAAACTTTATTAATTTGTTACCAATGTGGACTTAAAACAATTGAGCCCAAAAATTACTATCTTAGACGGGAATGCAAAGTAATTTTCACAAGCACTAACAAATGATGTTAGCTCAAAATGCTTAAGGGCCGGAATCTTCAAACCCTCGAGAAATGATTAAATTCCATACATTACAAGTAATGAAATTGAATTCGATAGTCAATGGGATATAAGAAAGTTGTAATCACAGCGTTTGGAGGGCCTGAGGTTCTCAAACTAAGTTCAGAAGCTGAATTGCCTGAACCTTCTAAAGGGAAGGTGCGAATAAAGGGCTTATTTACAAGTGCTGCATTTACCGATACGCTTATTAGAAGGGGGATTTATTTGGGCGTTAAAAACAAGCCTCCTTTTTCACCGGGATATGATCTCATTGGCACGATAGATAAAATAGGGGAAGATGTTGCTCACTTAAAAAAAGGACAAAAAGTTGCTGCTCTTACGGTCATTGGTGCTTATTCGGAATACATTTGTTTGGATGCAAATGCTCTTGTTCCAGTACCTGATGGATTAGACGACAGTGAAAGTGTAAGTTTAATTCTTAGCTACCTTACTGCTTATCAAATGCTTTATCGTTCTGCGAAAATTAAACCCGGGCAAACCATTTTAATACACGCTTGTGCCGGTGCTGTAGGCATTGCCATGTTACAACTTGGAAAATTACTGAACCTTAAAATGTATGGAACTGCTTCTAAAGCAAAACACCATTTTATTGAGAAATATGGTGCAATACCCATTGATTACAAAAATGAAGATTTTGTAAAGCGAATAAAAATGAGCGAACCGGAAGGGATTGACGCTGTATTCGATCCCATAGGCGGAAGCTATTTCCCCAGATCACTGAAAGTCCTAAAAAAAAGCGGAACCCTTGTAGGCTTTGGCTACCAAAATTCGGCCGGTGGAAATGGTGGGAATGTTGTTTTAGATTACTTTAAAATCCTATTTTGGAATTTATTACCAACTAAGCCATCTGCCAATTTCTACATCATTAGTTCTTGGCACAAAGAACATATTGATTGGTTCAAAGAAGATTTAGGTCAGCTTTTTAAGTTGCTATCCGAAGGGAAAATTAAGCCTGAAATAGCGAAAATCATGGATTTGAGCGAAGCATCAGAAGCACACCGTTTGGTGGAAGAAGCAAAGATTGAGGGGAAAATTGTTCTAAGCTTGAAATAGGAGCTATTGGCATCATCGATTACCTGAAAATTGCAAAAGATTCACTTCTTATTATTATCTTTATAGGTATTATTTAAGTAGGCCATTTGCGGCCACATTACATGATATAATCTTTTATGAAAAATAACTTACTACTTTTTATTTTTTTGTTATTAGCCTTTCCTTCTATGGCTCAAAAAGGCAATAACTATTCTATCAGTCTTTATGATGCGTTTAAAACAGGAGAAAGAGAAATTCCTGAGCAGTATGTAGGGAGCAATGAGAAGGGGCATTATTTCTTGTACTCCGAAGGGAAATTTGGAAATGGTTTGTCTTCATTAGTCAAGTTCAATAATGATTTTCAACCAACAACAGAAGCTATCCAATTGACCAATTTTGATGAAAAAGAAGGGGTGAGTGAAGTGTCATTAGGAATCATTGAACGAGGTGACAAGCTTTTGAATATTACATCTAAATCGACAAAGACTTATCGCAAATATTTTGCTAAGACCATTGATCTTAATGGCTTCCAAATCACTTCGGAAAAGGAAATTCTAAACCTTTCGATTGAAGGGGTCAACATGAAAAAAACCTATGTGTCATTTGTTCTTGCAACAGATAGCAGCGCTGTCGGCCTGTTCTACACCATTCCCACTAAGCCGAAAGAATTTAGAAAGTATGGCTTAATTGTTTTTGACAATGACTTTAATAAGATTGATGCGTTTACTTATCAGTTCCCTTTTAGCAAAAATGAATTTGTAATTATGGGCGGAACCCTTCTCAACAAGAAAGAAATGATATTATTGACCGCTGATTTAAGTCAGGTACCTTTAAGCCCCAATAGTAAAAAAATACCTGACTATGGTTATAAAATTGTTCAATTGAATCAAGGGAATTCAAAAACTATTGGGGAAGTCCCAAATGATAATAAATGGTTAAATAGCCTTGGACTACGTATTGATGGATCAATAATTAAGCTGGTAGGTCTATATTCAAATGTGGGTAGGTATGATGCTCATGGAACATTTTTTCATCAGATTGATCAATCAAATCCAGGGGAAACCATTCATCAACTAGAACCCTTCGATCAAGAACTTCTGGATCAACATTCAGAAATTACTAACCTTGAAAATTTATCCAAGAAGAGAATTAGGAAGCATAGCGAATTGGCTAATTACATTCCCAAAAGTATTATGAATTACGATGATGGCGCTATACTTATGGTTGCAGAGGAAACGTTTAACTTATCTCAATACATCACAACTTATTATAGCCAAAACCTACTTGCAATTCATTTTGACAAAGAAGGAAATCGGAAATGGACAAGAATGATCAAAAAAGATAACTCTAAAAATAACACCTGGATTTATTCGAGTTATTTGGTGCTAAAGGATTCAACAGATTTTCATCTGATATACAATGGAAATAGAAAAAATCTACAAAAGGATCATTTAGTAAGGAATAATGCCTTTATCAATGAAGAAGATGAATCGGTTGTTGTTGCGACAATTAGCAAAGAAGGTAATGTAAGTCAAAAGGTGGTGACAAATTTTTTGCAAACCCAAGGTTTTAGAATAAGACCCAAGCTTAGCTCGAAACTCAATGAAAATGAGGTTTTGTTGTTCTCACAAAAACCTTCAAACGTAAAGAATCAACGTTTCATTTTGCTTAAACTAAAAAAGGATATGCCACCTATAAGTGATTAGTTTAACCAAGAAAATGATACTTGAACAATTTGTAGCTATCGCATTCCTTATAAAATTTTTTATTTCAGGTATGGCTGAGAGCTATAAATGTGCTGATAGTTTTACTTATTATTTCTAATTTTATAAGGATTAAGGTTAAAAAATAAAGCAAACATGGAATATCGAATCAAAGCTTCTTCACAATCAAAACAAGATGCAATTATTCACATCAAGACATCGAATATAGAATTTGGCACTACCCCTAATTCCGCTGAAACCTTACCTAATCCTGCCGAATTATTCCTGGGTTCTTTTGCTTCTTGCGCTTTAAAAAATGTAGAGCGCTTTTCTGGTATTTTGAAGTTTGACTATACCAAAGCTACCATTGAAGTCAGTGCGACGCGCCTTGAAAATCCCCCAAGAATGGATAATATAAATTACCATTTGACCGTCTACAGTGAGGACCAAAACCTTAACCCTGACTTACTGAAAAAGAACATTGAAAAGTTCGGTACCATATACAACACAGTAAAGATGGCTTGTTCCATTTCTGGTACCATTAACAAGGTCTAATTTATCGGTTGGAGCCAATATTTTAAGCACCTTTTTCTTATAAGTTGATTTCTTGATGGATAGGTGCTAGCAAATAACAATTTGATTTGGCTTGTTAAAATTTGGAAGCAATGCCAATATTAAAATTGCCCATAGGCCCATAACCTCCTTCAAAAAAGAAGCCTAAATTAGGGAGAGGGTAAAAACCTACACCGCTCAATAATCCTGCAGAATAATTAAGGTCTTCATCTGTTCGATATAACATGTAGTTAATTTGATCTTCAGGCAAATGACCACTAGACCTGTCAAACTTATCCTTTACGGAGTTTAATGTTACACTTGCATAATACCTCACATAAACGTCCCATTTCTCCGGCTTAAGATTAAGTTGTAATTGATCACTCAAGAATGAGGTAAGATGTACCGTAGCTCTTAATCCTAGAGGAATAAAATTTTGATCATAGTTTAAACTTTTACTGTTTGAATCAAATACTGATAAAAAAGAATATTGCCTCTTTTGATACCCAACAAATACCCCGGTACTTATAAATTTACCAATACCATAATCAAAAAATATTTCCTTATAGAGGCTATTGTTACCTTGTAAATACTTTGTATTATTTAAGGCAGTCCCTAACCCAATTGATTTTCTTCCCTTTACTGAATAAGGCTTATCACTCTGTTGGGCAAATACAGTTATTCCGGTAACTATAAATATGGCTGCTGCTAATGCTACTTTTTTCATAACCAATAGTTTAATTTGAGCTTCTTTTACCAAGGAAAACTGAATTGAGGAGAGCAATGATTGTTCTGAACTAATTTTAAAAGTATTAAAAAAGAAACTTAGTTCAAAATAATGTGAAGGCTTTTAAAATTGAGCTTTAGCCCATTAGTAAATGAGTTTCGATAAGGTGAAAGTAGAGAAAAAAACAGCATTCAATTTTTTATATGAAGCAAAGGGGCAAGGAGAACCCATCGATAATTAGCAATGTTTTTTTTATCGGCTCCTTTTTATCACCTTGAATTGTGCTTTAATAAAAAACCCGGCTTGCCTAATGGGCTTTGATGAATGATTTTTAGCTCAAAAATCGTATATTATCAAATCTTTTTTTAAAATAACCAAATCCAAATCTAATGAGAAGAATTGTATTATTTGCTGCATTGTTCCTGATTCTTTTTCAGGTAAAAGCAGAATTAAAATTGCCTAAGGTTTTTGCAGACCATATGGTACTTCAGCGCGGTCAGGAAATACCTGTATGGGGAGAAGCCGATCCCAAACAATGGGTGAATGTGACCTTTCAGGGGAAAAAATACCGAGTAAAAGCTGACAAGGAAGGTAAGTGGATGCTGAAGATGGATGCCTTTCCCAAGGGTGGCCCTTATATCCTATCCATCAATACCAAAAAAGAATCCAAGGTGTTGGAAAACGTAATGATGGGAGATGTGTGGCTTCTGGGTGGTCAATCCAATATGGAGTGGGCCTTGAAAAGGACAAATAATGGAGAAGACAGTATCAAAACTGCCAACCACCCCAATATCCGTCTTTTCGAAGTAGGTAGAAACCTTAGTTTGGAAGAAATTGAGGAAGTGCCGGAAGCCAAATGGTCCATTTGTTCTCCAGAGTCAGTGGCCAATTTTTCAGCCATTGGTTATTATTTCGCCAGAAGAATCGAATCAGACATGGATGTGGCCGTTGGCCTATTGGACATCAACTGGGGAGGAACACTTTCTGAAGCTTGGACCAGTGCCGATGCGTTATTGACCCATGCGGATTTCAAAGAAAGAGTAACTAAAAATCAGATGGAAGGACCTAAGGATTTTTCTGATCCGGATCTAAAGGAAAAAAGTCCAAACAGCTGGCCTACGAGTTTGTTTTATGGAATGCTTGAGCCTATTATCCCTTTTGCTATTAAAGGGGCTCTTTGGTATCAAGGTGAATCCAATGCATCACGGGCTTACCAGTACAGGGAGATTTTCCCTTTAATGATTGAAGACTGGAGAGCGCAATGGGGACAAGGTGACTTCCCCTTTCTTTGGGTGCAATTGGCCAATTTCAGGCAGCCTAAGGCTGAGCCGGTGGATAGTGACTGGGCAGAGTTAAGGGAAGCACAGACCATGACTTTGTCTCTTCCCAATACAGCTCAGGCAGTAATTATAGACAAAGGAGAAGCTGATGACATTCACCCGAGAGACAAATGGACAGTGGCGGAACGCTTGGCCAAAGGGGCAAAGAAAATCGCCTACGGTATGGATGTGGTCTATAGTGGGCCTACGTTTAAATCTATGGAAATTCAGGGAAACCAGATACGTATAAGCTTTGACCATATAGGATCCGGTTTAATGATTAATGACAAATACGGTTATGTGAAAGGTTTTGCTGTTGCCGGTGCAGACAAGAAATTCCACTGGGTTACTGGAAAACAGGATGGTGATCAAATTGTCTTGGAGACAGGAGACATCAAAAACCCTGTAGCTGTAAGGTATGGCTGGGCTGATAATCCAGATGACGTAAATGTATACAATAAAGAAGGGCTTCCTGCCAACCCATTCAGAACGGATGATTGGGAAGGAATCACTTATGGTAAAAGATAAGCTTGCTCAATAAATAAAAAACCTCCGGATTGTTGGGCAATTATTAGCCAATATATCTGGAGGTTTTTTTATGTATAAAACATTACCAAAATTTGATTTTTTCTATGGCAGCGATTAGCCGCTGTATGTCTTCTGGAAAGACGTGACCAATATGGCCAATCCTGAAAGTTGCTGCTTTGGATACCTTTCCGGGATAAATCACAAAACCCTCAGCCTTGAGCAAATGGTAAAGTTTGTCAAAAGAGAAGTCAGGGCTTGAAGGCTCATGAAAAGCTGTAATGATAGGCGACTGGTCTTCCTCAGAAAGGAAAGCTTCAATGCCCAGTTTTTTCATTCCCGATACCAAAGTGCGGTGATTGCTAACATACCTTTTATACCTGGCAGCGATGCTGCCCTCTTGTTTTAATTCCTCTAGTGCCTGCAAAAATGCCCTGACCGTATGGGTGGGAGAAGTAAATCGCCATTTTCCTGGGTCATTTTCCATGGCTTCCCATTGGTCGTAGAGATCCAAGGAATGGCTTTTTGAGTTGCCTTTGCATGCTTTAAGCACTTCTTTTCGGGCAATGATAAAACCAAAGCCGGGCACCCCTTGTATGCATTTATTGGCACTGCTTATCAGAAAATCAATTTTTGGTGAGCGTATGTCTAGGGGAACCCCTCCAAAACTACTCATGGCATCCAAAATAAAACATTTATTGTATTTTTCTGCGAGCTTAGCAATGGGCGCATAATTGTTTAACATCCCTGTAGTGGTCTCGCTATGGACCATACCGATATGACTAATGTCGGGATTTTGCTTCAACAGCTCCTCAACTTTTTCCGGGCTTGCCTGCTCATTCTCTTTCAAGTCCAGTAATTCCAAGTTGATTCCCATAAGCGAAACGATTTTAGCCATTCGTTTGCCATAGGCACCATTGGAAAGCACCAGAATTTTATCCTCCGGTTTCAAACAAGTCCACAGGACAGCTTCTACGGAAAAGGTACCGCTTCCCTGCATCAAAACCGTGCTGTATTCATTTCCTCCATTGCTTAAAGCAAGTAAGGAACTGCGAATATCTTGTACAATGCTTTTGTAATCTTCATCCCATGTGCACCAGTCACGGTTCATGGCTTCCCTAACTGTTTTACTTGTACTCAAAGGGCCGGGTGTAAGCAGCAGGTAAGGGTTTTCTGGAATCATATTATTTTCTTGAGGTTGATTATACAATCAAATATAATTGTTTCTGAATTTGATTCTTGATTACAAAGTATTTTAACCCATAAAATGCAATAGACAATCTATTACCTGCTGAAATCATTTCAAAACCAGTCCCTTCGTTGCTGTTTTCAATTTCACATGGCAACCCTATGCTAAAATCTACAAACAGCCTGAATTTCTTGTGATTATAACACTCCCTGAGAAAAATCGGGACAAACAATACGTATACTATTACTAAATCGAAGTTAAATAAGCGCATGCTATCAGTCTCCGTGCAAAAGTTTTGCAAGGTTTGATTCACCCGGAGATTTTCATGCTTTTGTGTGCCTTTACCTTCGATTTTAATACTTAAATAGGCTAAGGCTAAAATAGCTTTTGCTGTCCTGGAAATGATAGTCAGAACTGAAACCTGATTTTTCCCGCAATTCAATTAAATCCCTAAGGCCATATTTTTGTGAAATTTCCATATGGATGGGTTCGTTATTTTCAAAGGTTATGCTTTGCCCGGCCACTTGAATCGTTTGATTGGCTTTACTAATTAAGAAGCTCTTGGTGGTTCCGCTTTGGGGATCGTAACTGGCATAATGATCAAAGTTCTCAGGAATAAAGTTTCCCTTCAATTCCTTATTGATTCGGTGTAAAAGGTTAAGGTTGAATCTTTTCGTCACTCCCTCAGGGTCATCATAAGCTTTTAGGATTGTCTGGGGATGCTTTTTTAAATCTGCTCCAAGTAAGAAAAAATCACCATCAGTCAGGAAGCTTCTTACAAACTTCAAAAATTCTACAGCTTTTTGTCCTTCAAAATTGCCGATATTGCTCCCCATAAAAAGTACAATTTTTGGATTCTTTCGGGGTTTAATTTTTTCAAGGGTTTCAAAATAATCACCGGCGATGGGTATAATGTTCAATTCAGGAAACTTGCTGCCAATGACTTTCTTATTGTAATCAAGGATATCCGGAGAAATATCAAGAGGTAAATAATTAACCGTCTTTCCGGAATTTAGCAGAGCTTCAAGGAATAAGGTTGTTTTGGTCCCATCGCCCGCACCTAATTCTACTATATCATAAGTGCTATTTGGAAGTAGGGCTATGATTTCATGACTCCTGTCACGTAATATTTCCGTTTCGCATTTGGGCAGGTAGTAACTGTCCATCTGCATGATTTCCTGAAATATGGAGGATCCTTTTTCATCATAAAAATACTTAGAGAAAAGTCGTTTGGGCTGTGAATTCAGACCTTTGAGGATGTCTTTTTCGAAGCTGTTGTTTATCATAGGGATTGTGCAAGTCTAATTCCTGAAAAAATCCATTGGGATGGAGGAGCAAAGAAGTTTCTGTAGGTTTTACTGCTGTGGTTTTCGGCAGTAGCTACAGAAGCGCCCCTGAGTACTTGTTGGTTTACCATAAATTTTCCATTGTATTCCCCTAAGGCTCCCGGAGCTTTTTGGAAACCGGGGTAAGGCAAGTAGGCGCTCGAAGTCCATTCCCACAGTTGCCCCCAGGTAAACTGATCTGCAGCAGCCTCCCATTCAAACTCTGTGGGTAACCTCATGCCTTTCCATTCCGCAAAAGCAAAGGCTTCATAATAACTTACATGCTGAACCGGCAAATCCGGATTGATCTCTTTTAATCCTCCTAAGGTATAAACTTGCCACTTGTCTTTTACCTTGTGCCAATAAAGCGGGGCCTTGATTGCAT
The DNA here is from genome assembly GCF_030546805.1 of Cyclobacterium sp. 1_MG-2023. GTDB lineage: Bacteria > Bacteroidota > Bacteroidia > Cytophagales > Cyclobacteriaceae > Cyclobacterium. The sequence goes on from NZ_JAUOPC010000009.1 coordinate 25,208, forward strand.
TATTGCAGATATGCTCCCAACCATCTGAATGCCAAAGATTAAAGTTTGAATAGGCTCCTGACTCGATAAATTCAATAAACTCCCCATTGGTTACCAACTTGTTTGAAATCTTATATGGGGCCAGGTAAACTTTATGTTTTCCCAATTCATTGTCATAAGAAAACCCATCCCCCGAAAAACCTATGGACTTGATGCCTTCCTCAATTTCTATCCAGTCTAAGGGTTTGTTTTCGGGTTCATTTTTAAAACGGTCTCCATACACCGGAAAGGTGGGTTGATTGCCCAAGATATATTTGATGTCATAGACCAGTAACTCCTGATGTTGTTGTTCATGGTTGATTCCAAGTTCGATGATCGCTAACATTTGACGGTCAGGATTGCCATCATTTATAAGCTCTTTGACTGCATTGGTCACATATGCTCTATAAGCCATCACTTCCGTTACGGGTGGTCGGCTCATCAATCCTCTGTTGGGGCGCAATATTCTATCTCCTGCATTGTTGTAGTAGCTATTGAATAGATAGGCGAAATCCTTATCGTATATCTTATAAGTGGGACAGAAAGGAACGAGTAAAAACTGTTCAAAAAACCAAGTACTGTGGGCAAGGTGCCACTTCGGAGGAGAAACTTCCGCTATGGGTTGGGGGACATAATCTTCTACTTCAAGTGGGGCGCAAATCTCCTCTGTTTGAAAACGACAGTCTATAAATCTATCCAAAAGTACGGTGGGATTGCATACTGCTTGCTCTAAATTCCCTTTCATGAAAATTATTTTTAGTTGGGTTAATGTTTTTAACAAATAAAAATGGGGATGGTTTTCACCATCCCCAAGTTTAAGCAATTATCGCGCTAATTTTTAAATAATCGACTGATTATTATTCGTAAAGCTCTACAATCATTTCTATTTCAACCGAAATATTGGAAGGCAAGGAGCCCATTCCAATAGCTGCTCTGGCATGCTTCCCTTTTTCGCCAAATACTTCTACCATCAAATCCGAAAAGCCATTAATGACTTGAGAATGTTGGGTAAAAGATGGGTCTGCATTGACCATGCCTTTGGCTCGAACAATGTTTTTCACCCTGTTTAAGTCTCCAATTTCTGCTTTTAAGGAAGAAAGTAGGGAAATACCTGCAAAACGGGCGGCTTCTATTCCTTCTTCCAAGCTAATTTCACTCCCTAATTTGCCAATTACTTGTGTACCATCAGGTCTGTCAGGACCGGTACCGGCCAAGTAAACCACATTACCCATGGTTTTAGCTTTGAGGTAGTTGGCTGTAGGTGGTTTAGGTGTAATTAATTCAATTCCCAGATCTTTGATCCTTTGTTCGGCATCTACACCATCCGTTTTTTGTTCTGTTGCGGCCTCTTTTTTCTCTCCCTTATCGTTTGCTGGTGGTCCACCACATCCGGCAAGACTTAAGAAAGGAATCAACAGTATTAGAGCAAATTTTCTCATTGTATGATTAATTTTTTGTTAGATTTTTCCTTTTAGTCAAAACAAATCAAGTTGCCAATGGAGGTCCACCGGGAACGGTAATTTGCTGCTTGCGTTTTTTGGATTCCCATTTTTTGGCGGTGAAGTTTGCCGTCAAATATTCGCCCATAAAAACTTCTCCGGACCATTCTCCGTTTTTTAATTTACCGGTAAACATATAAACAACGGAATCTCCGGGTTTTCTGAAATGGCTTCTGATTTTAATGGTATCTCCTTCGATGGTACCATATACATCTTGCTCTGCAAAGTCACTCTTGTGTGTTCCATTCAGCCAGTTGCCGTCTTGCTCCAATATCATATGGTGGGTGCTCTCGCTGCTAAAGAAAGACATGTTGATGTCCCATCTTCCGGCAATATTTCCGGCTGGTGCTGCCAAAGAAGTATCAGGCGAAGGTCGTTTTTCAGCCAGTGTAGCATGAAGTCGTTTGGCCACTACTTTTGCTTCACCTTCTTGCATTTGACTTGGGGTAACATTGATAGAAGTCATGCCATCTTTGCCGCCACTACCTATAGCAATTCTTGGTTCAGACCTACCGAAAAGTTCAGCAACTTCTGCACCTGTAATGTTGAATTGTTTTGGATCCCAGCTAATGACTAAATTAGGGGCCCTGTTGTTGAGTCCATCGGGAAGGTTGATTTTATGGCTTACACCTTTTAATTTGGTCGCTTTATCCGCAATTAGATTTAAATATTCCATCCATTTATCCCATTCTGCTTCATGGTCTCTGGTGGTCCATGCTTCTACTGCTGCCAGCATTCCGAGCATTTCCTCTTTACCTACTTTATTGTCTCTTCCCGGTCCATGGTGAGGGGAGCTAGCCTGCCAAGCAGAAAGCATAAGGTCTTTTCTACCCAACAAAAGTCCGGCACACTGAGGGCCACACATGGCTTTTCCACCACTATAGGCTACCATGTCTGCTCCACGTTCAAAATGAACTACAGGTATACTAAGATTTTCAGCAGCGGCATCCACCATAATAGGGATGTCTTGTTTTTTTGCTACTTCGGCAATGGCTTCCACTGACATAGGCTGTCCGGTAGCAGAACTTCTATTTGCCAGCAAATAGATCATGGCAGTTTTAGGATTAATGGCTTTTTCCAAAGCTTCCATACTGTCCACTTCTACTACAGTAATTCCAATATTTCTTACCGCATGGTCATAGACATTTCTGGAATGCCTAGGGATAATTACTTCTGTTTTGTCAAGTCCTGATAAGTCAGGAATTCTAAGTAATTTTTCAGGATTACCTCCTGTAACACAAGCAGCAGTACCGTGCTTCATCGCAGCCGCACAACCAGCCGTGACGATCCCAAATTCCGCTTTGGTGATTTCTGAAAGTCTTTCACCGATGGCAAAGGCTAACTCGTCATATTGAACGAAGTTTTTAGAGGCTGCAGCCATGGCAGCATGCACTTCCGGCCTTTCGATGGATCCACCAATAATGGTGAAAGTACCTCGGCAATTGATAATTGGAACTACTCCAATAGACTTATAAATATCTTTATCAAGGGCAAGCGGCCCCTTGGCAACATTTTTATCCGGTGAAGCCATGAGTGGCGACATACTCATCAGACCTCCTCCAACGGGAAGGATGGCCAGGTTTTTTAACATTTCTCTTCTATCCATAATTTTTAGTGGTATTGATTTGCTGCCAATCCGTTAAGATCGTAAACTATTTTTCCGTCCTTCATGGTCAACTCTGTTTCTAATTTAATTTTACCTTCAATTTTATTTTTTCCTGCATCTATAAATCCAAAATCACCTTTGTGAAGTCTTGACAAAGTAAGATCCGCAACAGCTCCTACCGTCAGGTGGCCTAGATCTTCTCTTTGAATGGCTTGTGCAGTTTTCCAAGTTGCAGTTGCTATGACATCTTCCACCGGCATTCCAATATTGATAAATTTTGACATTATATTAAGCATGTTCTTCATGCCACTGTTCATACTGAACCGATGTAAATCTGTTCCAAAAGATGTTGGTGCCAAACCCTGGCGAAAGGCAGGTATGGCTTGGCTGAACCAAAAGCCGGCACCTCCATGGCCAACATCAAAATTAATCCCACTTGCATAGGCGGCCTTGACAAAGGGATGTAAGCTACCTGCTGAATCAATGATTGGCAGTCGCTCATCTATTTCTTCAAAACTATGGGTAATAATGTCACCGGGTCTCATTTTGTTCAGCTGATCTGCCAGAGAGTATTCCGGTAAGTGACATTCTACAAGCAAAGGTTTGCCTGCTTTTTCTGAGGCCTTCAAGGCATTTTCAAAGGGTAGCCAATCTTTGCCCGTATAGTGGCCAATTTTTACACCTACCAAAATATCAGGATATTTTTTTAGGGTTTCATAGGCCTTCGCTACCTGCATATCAGATAAATTTTCCTGGCTTTCATTTCCACTCATTCCCACACCCACTATATTCAAAAATGCCAAGACCCTTGTTTTAGAAGCATCAATGACATTGGTTTTGAATGTTTCAAAATTTCTCCAACCTGAAGTACCTGCATCCACTACAGTAGTGACCCCTGAACGAAAACTAAAATCATCAGGTGATACACTGTTGAACCCATCCGCGAAAGTGCGGCTTTTACTTCCTACAAATACATGTGTATGGGGGTCAATTAAGCCGGGGCTAAGGATTAAGCCTGAAGCATCAATTACTTTTTTGGTATTGGTACCGGGAAGGTTTCTAGCTACAACGGCTATTTTTCCATCCAATACTGCAATATCCATGGTGTCTTGTATCTCATTCTTTGCGTCAATTAGATAGGCACCTTTTATTAGGTAGTCGTATTCCTGTCCGATTCCTTGCAAGCAATAAGCGATACAAAGGCATATGGTAAATAAAAGCCTCATTTTGTTTTTATACTATTTAAACTCAGACTCCCAATAGGGTACACTTAGTCCATTCAAGTCCCAAACCACCTTGCCGGAGCGAATGGTCATTTCCGTTTCCAGTCTCCTGTCTCCGTCTATTTTGGTTCTTCTGATATCCAAAAATCCAAAATCTCCTTTTCTAAGGGTAAATACAGCAATGTCAGCTTCAGCTCCCACGTCCAAATGGCCAAGATCTTTTCTGTTGATTACCTGTGCAGGGTTCCATGTGGCCCTAAGCACAACTTCTTCCATGGTCAATCCCATGTTCATAAATTTTGAAAGCAGATTGGCCATGTCCTTAAAGCCACTGTTCATGCTTTGGCTGTGCAAATCTGAGCTTATCACATTGGGGAGAAAGCCTTGCTGGATAGCAGGAATGGCTTGGCGAAAGGAAAATGCGCCACCTCCATGTCCTACGTCGAAATTTATTCCTCTTTTTTGTGCCTCAAAGACAAAAGGTTTGACTTTGAGCGCTTCGTCCACAATTGTTTCCCTGTTTTTAGGGCCATAAGAAAAGGTGTGGGTGAAAATATCACCGGGCCTTAAATGCTCCATAAACAGTGATTCTATTGAATTTGGTGGCTGGTGCTCTCCAAAATCTACCATGACAGGAACATCAGCCAATTTTCCGGCAGTTACTGCCAAGTCCACTTGTGTGAAGTCTCCCCAATAATGCGCTGATTTGATCCCAACCAAGATGTCCGGAAACATCTTTTTGATCATATTGGCTGTCATGGTGGGGTTCATGTCTGTTACATCTTGTTCTTCAAGTCGGCCGTACATGCCTGTACCCACTATATTTAATAGTGCCAAAACTCTGGTTTTGGATTGGTCTATGGTTTGTTTTTTAAACTGGCGAAAATTTCTCCAGCCTGAAGAACCGGCATCGACAACTGTGGTCACCCCGGACCTGAAAGTAAAACCATCAGGGGGTAGACTGGTCAAAGCATTGGCAATATAGGATTCTGTATCTGCTCCATTAAAAACATGAACATGCATGTCGATTAAACCCGGAGTCACATAATAACCTTCGAGGTCTATGGTTTTTTTAGCGGTATTTTCTGAGATGTTTTTGGCTACCTTAACAATTAGCTTTCCACTGATGCCTATATCGTAGGGCTCGTTGATTCCATTTTTGGGGTCGATGACATGCCCCCCTTTTAGCAATAAATCGATTTCCTGGGATTGTGCCTTGAAACTCAGAAACAGGCCTACAATGAGGAAAAAGGTAAAATTTTTATTAAATATTTTTGTCAAGGACATGGGAGTGATTGAGAATATAGCACTTGTTGCACAAAGGAAAATGGGTCTATCCTTAAAAGAGGATCGGAAATATTGCAAAAAAAATTGTGTAAACAAAGCCATATTTTATTAAAATTTAATCTATCTAATGTAATCTCTTTTTATTCAAAATAAAAATATCCAAATTAACAGGTCATTTAAATTTACCCAAAAGCAGTTAGGATGGAACAAGAAAGTAAAACAAGCGGCAGCAATATTTTTCAGAAGATTTGGTTGTGGATGCTGGGGATAGGACCCGGTATTTTTTGTATAGGATATACCATAGGCACCGGAAGTGTTACTTCCATGGCCAAGGCCGGAAGTGAATTTGGTATGCAGTTGTTATGGGTGCTGGTGTTGAGCTGTGTTTTTGCTTGGGTACTGATGGAAGCCTATGGAAGGTATGCCGTAGTGACCGGGCAGACATCCATTTACAGTTTCAAGACCAAATTAAAAGGGGGAAAGTTAATTTCTTTTTTGGTTGTAGGAGGAATAATTCTTGCACAATGGAATTCCTTATCTGGTATATTAGGACTGAGTGCCAATGCCATTTATGAAATGGTCACGCTATTTTTTCCGGGAATTGGAGCAGGGAATGGTTATTGGATTATTTTGGGGATTGCTATCGCATTGATTCTAATCATGTATGCCTTACTTTGGGTAGGTCAATATTCGTTTTTTGAAAAAGTGTTGGTGGTATTCGTGACCATTATGGGCGTATCTTTTATTATTTCCATGTTTGTGGTTTTACCTGATCCGGGTGAGATGGCCAAAGGTTTGATACCAAGCGTCCCTCAAGTAGCCGGCGGCAAATTGCTGGTTGCCGCATTTGTAGGTACCACCATGGCAGCACCTACTTTCGTAGTGAGACCCCTATTGATGAAAGGTAAAGGATGGGGCCCGGCCAATACCAAGGACCAGTCTAAAGATGCCTTAACAGGAGCAGTGTTAATGTTAATAATTAATTTGTCCATTATGGCCGCCGCTACCGGTGCTTTACATGCAGAAGGGAAGACCATTGATAAGGTGATGGATATGGTTTATTTATTGGAGCCTGTGGCAGGGAAGTTTGCCGTAGCTTTATTTATGACCGGAGCTTTAAGCGCAGGGTTATCTTCAGTTTTTCCTATACTTATGGTTGCCCCACTTTTAGTCGCAGATTATAAAGAAGGGGAATTGGATACCAATTCAGTTCGCTTTAAAGTATTGACCGGTGTGGCTTGTATTGTAGGGCTAACAGTACCCATTCTAGGGGCCAACCCAATCTTTGCTCAGATTTTAACCCAGGTGGCGGCTGTCTTTGTTTTGCCTCTGGTGATTGCCTGTATCATGTACTTGGTCAATCAAAAAGCTATGATGGGGGAGCATAAAGCCGGTTTATTATTGAATATAGGTCTGACTGCGGCTTTTGTCTTTGCCTGTATCATCTCTTATACCGGTGCGCTGGCCTTGATTGAGTTGTTGTAGGCAAGGGGGCAAGTATTTTGTTTTAAAATTTACATTTGGTATTGGGTTTTGAGAGGTATGCTAAAAATCTACTCAAAACCCAATTCCATTTTATATAAGGTTACATGGTTTTCTTCCACATCAAATAGATCCGGATTTTTCAATGCCACCACTTTATTGTCTCTGTTGACTACATTTGGATAATGGACGCCTAATGGGAATTTTACATTGCTGTCAAGGACATTGTAGTCTTTGTCTAGTAGGACGGCATAGTAGGTATCTCTCTTTTCCATTTCAATCTCAGCTCCTTTGTCATTTAACCTTAAAATTTGCCGTATTCCTATACCAGCATTAGTCAATGCGTAATGGCATGGTTTAGGATCATAGCCTTTAAGGTGCAAAGGATCTAGATGGTCAATATTTATCGAGTCTCTAATAGTAATGGAAAAGTTTCTATGAGCTGTTTTTTCTTTTGGCGATTTGAAAACCTTCCTGAGGAGACTCAGGAAATCCAATTGCATAACCGGAATTAATTTAAAATTTTAGCCCTAATCTTTGCCACATCTTCTTTTGCTACTGCGGAAGCATTATTTTCAAAGTTCTTTCTGATAAAGGTTAGTACCTGTGATATCTGCTCATCTGTGAGAAACTGGTGGGCCGGCATGATATTGTCGTAAAGTTCTCCATTGACTTCAATTTCTCCTTCGAGCCCATTTAACACTATATTAATAAGTCTTGATTTGTCGCCTGTGACCCAGTCAGTATTACTTAGTTCCGGAATTCTGCCTTTGGCGCCCTTTCCATCTCTTTGATGGCATGGGGAGCAATAGGTATTGTATACCTTTTTTCCTTCGGGTAGCTGACCTTTGTCTAGGTTGTCTTCCACGGGATGAGGATTGCGAATATTGGCTACCAGTTTTTGTGCTTCCATTTTAGCCAATTCAGCTTCTCCAAATGTAGCTTTGTCACCTTTATATAGAATCCGCCATATTTTTCCCACCCTTGAATCTGACACATATAAGGAACCGTCCGGTCCTTGGGCCAAGCCCATGGGCCTGAATTCCGCATCATTTGTATTGATAATAAGTTCTTTGCCGGCAAATCCATTGGCAAATACTTCCCAATCACCACTGACCTGGCCATTTACAAAAGGAACAAAAGCCACAAAATACCCCGATTGTTGGTAGGGTGATCGATTAGTGGAACCGTGGAAAGCGATAAAGGCACCATTTTTATAGCGATCCGGGAATTGATCTCCGGTATAAAATAGCAAGTCGTTGGGCGCCCAATGTCCGGGAAAGCCCATTACAGGGTCGTCCATGTCAGCACAGCGACCAATAATTTCTCCATCTCCACCATATTCCGGGGCCAAGACCTTCTTTTCATTGATTTGGTCGTAGTAACAATAGGGCCAGCCGTAATCTCCACCTTCTTCTACGCGAATAAATTCCTCAGAAGGTAAGACAGCGCTTTCCCATTGAGTAAAAGTTTCTGGGTACAGAAGGTGGAGGTTGTCGCGGCCATGCATGACCAATTAAAGGTTGTTGTCTTCTTGGTTATAATCCATTGCCACTACGCTTCTAATGCCGGTAGCATACAACTCCCCATCTTTTTGGGTCATATTTAATTGATCCATTTTGAATCGCCAAACCCCTCCGTGTTCGATTAATTCTGGACAGGGGTCCAAGCCGGTGGACCCGGGAATACCTCCCGGTTTGTTGGCCATGTCCTGACAAGCATTAGAAGGGCTTCCAAAAGGTACATACATGTATCCTTCTTCATCAAAAGCGACCGGTTTGGTTATGTGCCAGTGAATCCCATGTTCGTGGTCATCGGTTAGCACTACTTCCATTGGCGTATCAGGAACGAGTTGTCCGGGTACAAGTTTGTTTCTGTAAACAACTCTGGCTGCACTATAATATAAATAACCATCGTGGATGCGCATGCCATTGGCTAGACTACCCTCGTCTTTATAGTCACCGAAGTATGTAATGATGTCTGCTTTGCCATCTCCGGTTGTATCTCGCAATGCCACATTAGATCCAGTTCCTTTGGCATACCTTAATTTAACATAGATGTCTCCATTATCATTTACTGCGAGGTGTCGGGCTTTGCCGATGCTATCTGCTACAACCAGAGCCCCGAAACCTTCCGGAAGGGTGAGGCCATCATTATTAGGTGCTGAAGGAGGAAAATCTGAAGGATGACTACACGAATAAAGTATGTAACAAAAAAGTGGAAAAAAAATTAAAAATTTTATGAGTGGTAGATTGTAGAATTTCATGGTGTTGCGTGAAAATTTCATGTTAATTAATAAAATTCTAAGGACAAAACAATAAAATTTCAAGAAGGATATGACTTGATAGAAATTATTGCAATTTTCATAAAATAATACAAACAGTTTGGAAAAATGGTCAATCAGAATAATAGGAGGTAAAAATAAGGACTATCTGCATTTTATATTGGTAAAAACTTAATTTAATTATTAAAATTTTTACCTTAATCATAGATCCTAGCTAAAATTTTTACTTTTTAAGGGGCATTAATTTTAAATTAAATTATTTCAAAGGTAAGAGAGTTGTCAGGGAAATATATTTTTCCTTATATTAGCATCAAAACCGCCCAACATTAGTAATAACCTCATGAATTTCTTGATCTTTTGGTCAAATTATGGTCTACAGCACCATAATTTAACCAATTATTCCTGATTGAATGTGTTTTACTTAATATTGGGTTTTTTTGTTAGTCTCGGAATGATTCGAGAGGTATTGCTGAGAACCAGCGATTTTCAAGTAAAAATTTAACTATTGGAAAAATTCCATTAGTCATTTAAATTAAATTTGTTCATTTACTTATGAAAAAAAGATTACTCGTGTTTTTTCTGGCCTTGTTTACAATACAAGCAATGGCGCAGAATCGAACCGTCACAGGAACTGTGACGGACGCAGACGCTGATGCCCCATTACCGGGAGTCAGTATATTGGTAAAAGGGACCAATACAGGTACTATCACTGACATTGATGGTAATTATAGTGTTGATGTCGCTGGGCCATCTGCTGTTTTGGTATTTTCCTATCTAGGATATGGAAAAACTGAAAGGGCTGTTGGAAACAATAGTGAAATCAATGTAGCTCTTGAAGCTGAAGAATCAGCTCTTTCCGAAGTAGTAGTAACTGCCTTTGGTTTGGAAAGAGAAAAGAAAGCTTTGACCTACACTACTCAAGAAGTTAATACAGAAGAGCTTACTCAAGCAAGAGAGCTAAATGTTGTAAACTCTCTTTCCGGTAAAGTAGCAGGTCTTTCCATTAATCGGTCAGGTACTGGTGTTGGTGGATCTACGAGGGTAGTATTAAGGGGTAACAGATCCATTAGTGGAGACAGTCAGCCTCTTTATATTGTTGATGGTGTTCCTGCCAAAGGAATTGAAACCATTAACCCTGATGATATCGAAAGTATCAACGTATTGAAAGGTCCAAATGCAGCAGCACTTTATGGTAGCCGTGCAAATAACGGTGCCATCGTGGTAACTACTAAAAGAGGATCAGAGGGTGGATTCAAAGTAAGCTTAAATACTTCTTATATGTTTGATCAGCCTTTGATTTTGACTAACTATCAAAATGAATATGGTCAAGGAAGTAATGGTGTTTATTCTCCAACGTCTGAATTTTCTTGGGGACCTGCTTTAGATGGATCTACTGTTGCTCATTGGTCTCCGGATCCAAACAGAGCGTCTGATACTTATTCTTATTCTCCTCAGCCTGACAATGTAAGCGATTTCTATCAAACCGGTCATAACTTGGCTACTACATTGGCTATCAGTGGTGGTAATGAAAGAAACCAAACTTACTTCTCTTATACTTATACGGATGCAGCCGGTGTTGTACCTGGAAATGAGTTGGGAAGACATAGTATTAACTTGAGGTTGACTAACAAATTGACTGATAAATTGACTTTAGATTCTAAAATCAATTATATCCGTCAGGATATCGACAACCAACTGTCTACAGGTGAGAATTATGCTAACCCAACAAGACATATAGTAAGGTTGCCTAGAAATATCACAACTGCGGACATTTCTAATTTTGAGTACATTGATGAGTCAGGCCTATTGCGTCAGAATTATTTCAATCCTGGATCCAATGGTGGTGCGAACCCTTATTGGGCAGCAAACAGAAACCTTAAGAGTGATACTTTTGACAGAATTGTGGCTTTTAGTTCATTGAACTACGAAGTTACTGAAGGTTTAACGGTATTAGGTAGGGTTTCTATGGACCGTACTTTCAGTTCTGGAGAAGATAAGTATTACAATGATACTTATATCATTGCACAGAATGGTAGGTATACTGTTAGCCAGGCTGAAAGCATGGAGATCAATACTGACTTCTTGATTTCTTATGAGAAAACATTGAGTGATGATTGGTATTTCAATATCAATGCAGGTGGAAACTCTAGAATCAACAGAAACTCTAGCTTGTCCTCTAATACTGGCCAAAACATGGTCGTTCCAAACTATTTTGCTTTAAGTAACACTTCTCAAGTTGTTTCTTCCTATGGTGTAGGTAGTCCTAAAGATGTAAATTCACTTTACGCTTTTGGTCAGTTGTCATGGAAAAATGCCATCTTCTTGGACATTACTGCCAGAAATGACTGGTCGTCTACATTGCCACAAGAAAACTGGTCATTCTTCTACCCATCTGTAGGTCTTAATGCGGTGATTTCTGATTTATTTGAATTCCCTTCTTGGTTTACTTTTGCTAAAGCAAGAGGTTCATTTGCAGAAGTGGGTAATGATACCAGTCCATATCAATTGCAAAGAACTGCTGCTTTTGCTGCAGGTGGTATAGGTGGTTATGTTTCTTTAAGTACACAATTGCCAAATGCTAATTTACTTCCAGAAACCACAAGATCTATTGAATTAGGTACTGACTTAAGGTTCTTGGATAACCGATTGGGTTTTGATTTCACTTACTACAAAACCAATTCATTCGACCAATTATTTACAGTTGCTTTACCAGTAGGTTCCGGAGCTTCCAGCTTCTTTACCAACGGTGGAGATATTCAGAATGAAGGAATTGAAGTAGTGCTTAACATCACTCCTGTTAGAAGAGCTGATTTTGATTGGAATATCACTACTAACTTCGCTAGAAATATTTCAATGGTTAACGAAATTAACGATGAGAGACCAAGTATCGTTGTCGGAAGTGATTTCTTGAGAGAATTTAGAATTGAAGAAGGTTTGCCATTTGGTGAAGTATATTCTAGAGGTTATTTGAGAAATGATGATGGAGCTGTAATCGTTGGAGAGAATGGTGTTCCATTGAGTACTCCAGGTAAAACTGTTAGAGTTGGAAATTATAATCCAATTTGGACTGGTGGTATCCAAAACACATTCAAATACAAAAACTTCACTGCCAACTTTACTATTGATTTCAGACAAGGAGGTAGCATTTCTTCTTTCACCAATGCTGTAGCTTATGCTGATGGTGTAACTGAAGAAACGCTTCAAGGTAGAGATGGTGGTTTGATCTTCGGTGATAACTTTATGTCAGATGAAACTGCTGTAATGCAACTTGAAGATGGAACCTACGCGCCCAATACTATCGAAACAACTGCTGAGCTGTTTTGGGTAAATATGGGAGGTAGAAATGCACCTATTGGAGAAGTATTCTCTGTATCTGCTACCAACATCAGAATGAGAGAAGCTGTGATCGGTTATGCTGTTCCTGCTAGTAAACTAGAAGGATTGCCTTTGAGCTCTGTAAGTATTTCTTTCGTAGCTAGAAACTTATTCTTCTTCTTAAATGAAGCTGGAAATATTGATCCAGATGTAACCACTGGAACATCTGCTGCGGCTGTAGGATTTGACTCCTTCGCTCCGCCGACTGCCAGATCTTTTGGTTTTAATCTTAATTTAGGATTTTAAAAAATTTGAAGATGATAAAAATTTCTAAAATAGCAATGGGTTTATCCGTCGCAGCACTATCACTTGGTGCTTGTACGGAAAACTTTGAAGAGTTGAATACCCGACCAGATGCCCTAGTTGCAGAGAATTTGGACAAAAACTTATTGGGTAATGCATTCGCAAATGCACAAGCTCGTGCCATGTACCTAGCTCCAGGAGGAGGTACTTCAGGTTTTCAGATTGCCCAAAGTTTATTTGGCGACTTGTACTCTCAGTACTTTGCCACCACTCAAGTAAACTTTGACTCTGATCGTTATACACAAGTAGGTTCTTGGTCTAATAGTGCTTGGAATTACTACTACGGACAAGCCGCTCCGGTTATCCAATTTGTTGAAGAATTCTCTGAAACAAATGAGCTTCCGATTGAAAATGCCATGATTAAGGTATGGAAAGTAGCCGGATACCATAGAATTACTGATTATTGGGGTCCAATTATCTATTCTAACTTTGGCAATGGTGAAACTAGTGTAGCTTATGATCCACAAGAAGATATCTACAAAGATTTCTTTACTACGCTTGATGAAGCAGTAACTGTATTGAAGGCAAATACCGGTAGTACTGCATTTGTTGGTCATGACCAAATATATGGTGGTTCTGTAGACAAGTGGTTAACATTTGCTAACACCCTTAGATTAAGATTAGCCATGAGAATCAGGTTTGTAGAGCCTGCTCTAGCCCAATCTGAAGCTGAGAAAGCTGTAGCTGATGGAGTGATGGCAACCAATGATGATGGTGCTGAAATCCTTACCACAATCAACTCAAGAAACCCATACTGGATCATTACCAACTGGGGTGAGTACAGAATGAGTGCATTGATGGAAAGTGTAATGGTAGGTTATGATGATCCTCGTACTGGTGTATTCTTCAGTGAGACTGTTGATTATCAGAACACCGGAGAAGGAGAGCCTTACCAAGGTCTAAGAAACGGACTTTCTAGAGAAGAATTGGGTACGCCTAATTTGAACGATCTAAATTCAGATATGGGAACTATATTCCTTAATGAAGGTAGAGGAGGAAGTGCTGCCGGTGAACCTTGGAGAGTATTGAGTGCTGCTGAAGCGCAGTTTTTACTTGCTGAAGGTGCTGCCATTGGTTGGAACATGGGCGGAACAGCTCAGGAATTCTATGAAAAAGGAATTACTCTTTCTTTGACTGAGTCAAGAGTTGGAGCAACTGCTGATGTTGTGGATGCATATATCAATAGTGAAAATACTCCTAGTGCTGTAACTTACTCTTACAAGCCTGAGTGGGATATCGCTCCTAGTTCATCTATTCCGGTTAAATTTATGACCGGTGGTAGTTTAGAGGAACAATTGGAACAAATTGGTACGCAAAAGTGGATCGCTATCTATCCTGATGGTTGGGAAGCTTGGGCTGAGTTAAGAAGAACCAATTACCCTTCTCCTTACCCTCGTTTGAACTCTGACAACTTAGATGTTGCTGCAGATGAAGTGATGCCAAGGTTGATCTTCGTTTCAGGTGAATATTCAAATAACCTTGAAGCTGTTGAAGCTGCTGAAGAGTTCCCTGAACTAGTTAGCCGTGGAGGTAACTTGAATAGCACCAAACTTTGGTGGGATGCAAAAGAAGATTAATTGAAAATAAATTGAATATAGATAATATAAAAAGTGCCGTTTTTAACGGCACTTTTTTTAGTTTTATACCAAAATGCTAATGCCATGAAAATCAATGCTAAACCTTTGATATATCTTTTTTTGCTGGGAAGCCTCTTTTCTTGCCAACAGGAAGACCCCAACGCTTTGTTTACTAAAGTTTCTTCTTCCTCATCAGGGATTTCGTTTAATAATTTGGTCAAAGAATCGGATGCTTTCAATGTACTTATCTATGGTTATTTTTACCAAGGAGGTGGTGTAGCTGTTGGAGATATTAATAATGATGGTTTACCTGACATTTACTTTACAGGTAATATGATGGCCAGCAAACTTTTTTTGAATAAAGGGAATTTTGAGTTCGAAGACATTACTAGCAAAGCAGGAGTAGAAGCTGCAGGCTTATGGAATACCGGGACCACCATGGCTGATGTCAATGGGGATGGACTTTTAGATATTTATGTATGTAGGTCAGCAGCGAACAATCCTAGCAATAGAAAAAACCAATTATACATCAATCAGGGGGATCTCACTTTCAAGGAAGCTTCAGCCGAATATGGCTTGGATGATCCCGGATATTCAACGCAGGCCTCTTTTTTCGATTATGACAATGATGGGGACCTGGACATGTTTCTGCTGAACCATTCTACCCAAGAATATGCAGGATTTAGTAGAATAGACGGGTCTTTTAAAACCAGAACAGGAGATTTTTTAGGTGATCGTTTGTATAGAAATGACAATGGTCAATTTGTGGACGTTACCCAAGAAAGTGGCATCATCGACAATGTTTTGGGTTTTGGTTTGGCCGTTACAGTGAGTGATTACAACAATGATGGTTGGCTGGATATTTATGTGAGCAATGATTATAATGAGGAAGATTACCTTTATTATAACCAGCAGGACGGAACCTTCAAAGAGGATCTTAGAAATCATATGGGGCATGTGTCTTTGTTTTCCATGGGAGCCGATGCGGCAGACATGAACAATGACCTCTTGCCTGACCTGCTAACCATGGACATGATGCCCGAATTTAATTTTAACCAAAAGGCAATTTTAGGACCTGAAAATTATAACAAATACAGCGAGTTATTGGACAAGGGGTTTTATCCCCAAAGCATGCGCAACATGTTTCACCTAAATCAAGGAAATGGTAATTTTATAGAAATGGCGCAATACAGTGGGATAGCCCATACCGATTGGAGTTGGGCTGTACTGGCTGCTGATTTCGATAATGATGGCTGGAAGGACATTTTTATTAGCAATGGTTATGCCCGTAATTATTTGGACATGGATTTCATGAATTATGTGGTGAGTGAACGCATCAAGGCCAACCAAACGGGTAAGGAAGAAGCTTTGATGGGACTTATAGATAAAATGCCACCTATTTATGTACAAAACTACCTTTACCATAACCAAGGAGATGCAAGGTTTGTAAATAAAGCCGGAGAATGGGGCTTACAAGATGAAACGGTTTCCAATGCAGCAGCCTATGCCGACTTGGATGGAGATGGAGACCTTGACCTTATTGTTTGCCATACCAATGACCCTGTTTCGATCTACAGAAACAACAGTGAGAAATTAACCCAAAACGCTTTTCTAAAAGTTAAACTTAATGGGGCTGGTCTAAATACAAAAGGAATAGGGGCCAAGGTTTTGGTTTATTCAAATGGAGAAAAATTTCACCAAGAACTGATACCAACTCGTGGTTATCAATCTGCTGTTGATCAAGAATTGGTATTTGGTTTGGGAGAAAAGAAATCGATTGATAGCTTACTAGTTTACTGGCCTACAGGTGAGGTTCAGGTGCTTACCGATATTCCTGTCAATCAAAGTATTGAATTGGCGCAAGTAGAAGGGCAACTTGTAAAGGCTTCTACTGATAAGCCGGTAAAATTCTTTGATGAAGTGCCCGGGGCATTGGGGATTGATTTTGTGCATAAGGAGACTAAATTTTTAGATTTTACCCAAGATAGATTGATGCCCAACTCAATGGGGGCGCTCGGACCTAAGTTGGCCATTGCGGATGTAAATGGCGATCAATTGGAGGATATTTATATTGGAGGAGGAAAGGATCAGGCGGCAAAACTGTATATTCAAAACCGTCAAGGAGTTTTTTCTACAAGTAACCAAGCAGCATTTGAAGCCGATCAAGGCTTTACAGACACGGATGCGATTTGGTTGGATGCCAATGGAGATGGAAGACCTGACCTTTATGTAGTCAGTGGCGGAACTGATTACCCAAAAGATAGTGAGATGTATCAGGATAGGTTGTACATCAACGATGGGAAAGGAAACTTTAGTAGAAATAAAGAGTCACTTCCTTTAATGCCCATAAGTGGAGGCACAGTGGCAAGCACAGATTTTACAGGTGATGGCTTTCCGGATTTATTTGTTGGAGGACGTTACTTGCCGGGTAACTACCCTGAGGCACCTAGAAGTTATCTGTTGGCCAATGATGGAAAAGGAAACTTTACGGATGTTACCGTAGATTTTAATGCTGAATTGATGGCACCAGGTATGGTGAGTGATGCGTGTTTTATTGATACAGACGGTGATGGTAAAGAGGAATTGGTCATTGCAGGAGAATGGATGGGCATTCAATTTTATACCCTGGAGGGCAAAACTTTTGTAGCTTCACATCAAGAATTAACGGCAGCAACCAAAGGTTGGTGGTTGAGTTTGTATCCAACTGATATCGATGCTGATGGAGATTTGGATCTATTGGCGGGTAATTATGGGGAAAACATTGTGTATCAAGCGAGTAAATCCCAGCCGATGCAAGTTGTATTTAAGGATTTTGACAACAATGGAAGAACAGATCCAATTTTCAGCTACTATAAGTCAGATACAAGTTCTTTTGCTTTCAGTAGGGATGAAATAATTGGTCAACTTCCAAAGTTGAAAGGGAAATACACAGACTATAAGTCATTTGCCCAAGCCAGCCTAGAAGATATTTTTAGTCTTTTGGATCTTAGTGATTCAGATACCTTACAAGCAGAAATGCTAGCATCTACACTGTTGCTAAATGATGGAAAAGGTAATTTCACTCCTGAAAAATTACCTGCTGAATTTCAGCTGTCTCCACTTTTTGCAATAAGCAAAACTTCTTTTTCCAATGTTGATCAACCTGTTTTACTAACTGGGGGAAACGTTAGCAAAACCCGTGTGAGTACCGGTAAACTGGATGGGAATCCGGGATTTGTATTTAATATTGATGAGAAAAACCTGGACTTAAGTCTTATGCCCGTGCAACAAACAGGCTTATTCTTTCAAGGAGATGTGAGAGATATTCAAACTGTAAAAATCAAAGGAGAAACCTTTATCATTTACGCTTTTAATGATTCAGCTCTTCGACTATTTAAACTTAACTAATAATTTATGGTCCAGCTTTTGGATCTAGATAAGCTGATTGACCGGGGAGGCATAGGATAGCCATGCTTCCTCGGTTAATTTTTAACCTGAGGGAAATTTATTAGGTGCTATTGTTTTTATTTCGGTTCGTTTTTATGCCAATAGGAGGCAAGTATTGATCCGGAGATGTTCATTATGATGCTAAAGACTGCCGGCGCCAAACCCAAGGTGGCCAATTTACCCATTTCTTTGGCAAGTGCACCTGCCATTCCTCCATTTTGAAGTCCTACTTCTAAGGCAATGGTGCGGGAATCTCTTTCATTAAGTCCCAAAGCCTTACCTGCTGAATACCCTAATAGGTAGCCTGCGATATTATGGAGGAGTACCAGCCCCAGCAGAATAAACCCTATGTCCAGCAGGTTGTCACGACCGGATGCCGTAATAAGGACGATGACGATGGCGACTACAGCCATAGATAACGTTGGCATAACTTTCTGCAGAGAGGCGATTTTATTTCTGAAAAGGTGGTTTACCAACAAACCTGCTCCAATTGGAATAATGACCATTTTGACAATGCTCCACATCATCACAGCTACATCTATTTCTATCATGGAGCCCGCCAACCATTTCATTAAAAATGGGGTTGCAAATGGGGCCAATAAAGTAGATAGGGCAGTAATGGTTATGGATAGGGCCAGGTTTGCCTTGGCCAAATAGCTGATTACATTTGATGCTACTCCACTGGGAGAGCAGCCTACCAAGATTATTCCTGCAGCAATTTCCAAAGGTAGACCACTAAAATTAGCAATGGCCCATCCTGACAAAGGCATTAAGGTGAGTTGGCAGGCCAAACCAATAAATACTCCTTTTGGATTTTTACCGATTTGAATGAAATCTTTTACAGACATGGCTGTACCCATGCCAAACATGATGAATTGAATCAGTGGGGTGATCAGCTGACTTAAGGCATATCCTTTATAGGTGATAAAAGGATTTGGGAAGTACAAGGCAATGGTTGCTGAGCAAAAAATCATTATTGTATAGGTATAGCCTTTCAATTTATTATTGATTGAAAAGGCTATACCTAATAATGCCATAAATCCGATCAGAAATGGTCCTGAGGATTCATGAATTCCTGAAAAGATCAGGTAGAAATATATAGATAGAAGCAATATTGCCAATAGCAATATCGATCGAAAAAGGACTTGCTTTTCCAAAGGCTTCTATTCTTTTGGTGGTTTTCTATGCCAATAAGAAGCTAGTACAGATCCGGTAATGTTCATCAGCGGACCGAATACTGCAGGTGCCAAGCCTATGGTGGCAAGTTTGCCCATTTCTTTGGCTAAGCCAGAAGCCAAACCTCCATTCTGCATGCCCACCTCCAATGCTACTGTTCGTGCATCTCTTTCAGTAAGTCCTAGGCCCTTGCTAATCCAAAAGCCAAGGTTATATCCCATGACATTATGAACAAATACAAGAATGATAAGCAAACCACCTATATCCAGTAAGCTGTCTCTTCCTGCCGCAGTAATGACAACGATGATTATACCTATGCCTGCCATAGAAACCACAGGCATGGCGTCATCAAGCCATTTGGCTTTACCGGAAAATAGCTTATTGAATATAAGGCCAGCACCAATAGGGATAATGACCATTTTGATTATACTCCACATCATGTCCAAAACATTGATCTCCACAAACTGTCCGGCCAAAAGTTTCATTAATAGAGGCGTAAGAAAGGGAGCCAAAAGGGTGGAAATAGCAGTGATTGTAATGGATAAAGCTAGATTGGCTTTGGCCAAATAACTCATTACATTGGAAGCAAGACCACTTGGAGAACAACCAATTAAAATCAGTCCGGCTGCAATTTCCGGAGGGAAGTTGCTAAGGCTTGCCAAAATAAATCCTGTGATAGGCATAATAGTAAATTGACTCAAAAGGCCAATAAATACGCCTTTAGGCATTTTTATTACCCCTGCAAAATCCTTAAAAGCCATTGAAGTTCCCATACCAAACATGATTATTTGGATAAGGGGGGTAATCAAGTTGCTATAAGCATAGCCGTTGTATTCTACAAAATACTCCGGGTAATACATGGCTGCAGTTACCCCTGCAAATATCATGGTAGTGTAAGTGAAGCCTTTTAGTTTTTCGAAGCCTCGAAAACCAATGCCTAAGAGCACGAAAAACGATATTAGAGGAATGGCAGCACTTTCAATATTGCCGGGAATAATAAATATTAAAGCTAAGAGCAGGCACAAAAGGCCTGCTCCTATAAAGTATTTGAAAATCATTTCTTTTTTCAAGGTAACATGGGTTAACAGGTTCTCAGTGAGTTAGCGACATTAAATGTACGCAATACAATCCATTTCCACTAGAGAGTCTCCTGGTACTCCACCATAAGTAGCAACAGTCGTTCTAACTGGTGGTTTACTTCCAAATCTACCTCTAAATACTTCATTCATACCTTTATAATCGGAAAGATCATGAAGGTATACATTTACTTTTAGTACCTTTTCCATAGAGCTACCGGCCTTTACTAATTCTTTTTCCAGCTCTTTTAAAACATGATCGGTATGTGCCTTTATATCTCCATCAAAGTGAGCTCCTTTTCCTGCGATATAAACAGTATTTCCTTGTTTTGTTGAACCGGAAAATAAGGGCACATTTTGATCTTCAACAACGTTGAAAGCTTCTTTTTCTGTACTGGTAGATTCAGTAGTATTTGCTTTAGCTATGGCACTTATTCCGGCTACACCTGCTAGAGAGGCAAATAATTTTTTAATCGTATTTCTTCTTTTCATTGTTTTCATCTTTGTAGATATAGGTTTAGAATTCGCAATTTATCCATTGAAGGTAAATTAATAATATTTTTTCTCCAAAATTAATTGGATGAACAAGCCTGATAACTGTTTTAATGGACATATCTGATTTTAGTAAGAGCCCATACTTATTTACTTAATGATTAGGTTGTTGAATGTTTGTTTAGTTTGTAAAACCAATTTTAATGATATTAACTGTTTGAAGCTAAGGTCAAGCTATTCACTGAGCCCTAAAAGTTTTGAAAGATTGGTTAGAATAGAATAATTGGACATGTTATTAACCATTTTTTTTAAGGTATTTGTTTAATTTTCATTTTGTGGTTTATTTGCAAGGGGTTAAACATTTATATTGTTTTAATTGTTTAAAAGAGTGTGCTGTATGTTTGCCCGCATTTGATTTGGGCTTAAGTTTAGGTTTTCCCTATGATTTTTTGCGTATTTTAATTTGTTCAATTTGTATAATTAATAAGGAAAAATTAATAAATTGATTCGCTTATGGTCCATTCTAATTTGTCTATATTCTTGTGATCATAAAAAATTACCCATAATTTTAGTATTAACCTTAATTGAAAAATGATAAAAAGTATTATTAATCGTATGTCCCTTTTGACATTATTGGTAGCAGTAGGGGCTTGCTCATCAAAATCATCCAAAACTGAAAGTAAGGAAATGGAAACAGAAGAAAACTTTTACATTAGTCAGCCATTTACAAGCAATAATGAATTTACCAATGGAATTGAAGGCCCTGCGGTAGATAAAGAAGGAAATCTTTATGTGGTAAATTTTGGAAATGAAGGTACCATAGGTAAAGTTACTCCTGATGGCAAAGCTTCTCTGTTCGTTACGCTTCCTGAAGGGAGTACGGGGAATGGTATTCGGTTTAATAGCAAAGGTGAAATGTTGATTGCTGATTATACAGGTCATAATGTGCTAAAAGTAGACATGCAATCCTTAGAAATTTCTGTTTATGCGCATCATGATGATTTAAATCAACCCAACGACATTGCCATCATGGACAATGATATCGTGTTTGCCAGCGATCCCAATTGGAAAGAAAGTAAGGGCCAAATATGGCGAGTTGGACTCGATGGTCAATTTGTACGTTTAGAAGCGGATATGGGTACAACCAATGGAATTGAAGTTAGCCCCGATAACAAGACCTTGTATGTCAATGAATCAGTTCAGCGAACCGTTTGGGCATATGACTTAAGCGAATCGGGAGAAATATCAAACAAGAGATTGATCCATACCTTTGATGATTTTGGGATGGATGGGATGCGTGTAGACATAGATGGAGACCTTTATGTAACCAGACATGGAAAAGGTACCGTGGTAAAATTATCCCCAGAAGGAAAATTGCTTAAAGAGATAAAAATGTCCGGAGAAAAGCCTTCTAATATCGCTTTTGGTGGTGTGGATGGTAAAACAGCATATGTGACATTGCAGGACAATGGTAATATTGATTCTTTCCTGGTAGAAAAGCCCGGAAGAGCATTTAAGAAATAATATTTTTTCCCCATTTAGGAATTATGTGAAATGTCAGCTTATGAGGAAGAAAATCTAAGATGGTCTGAAGTATTGGTATCCTGTGATGTCGGTGCTTGGGAACTTGATCCTACCAGTCTAATCTTAAGATTTTCTCCCTCTGGGCAAAAAATCCTCGGTCTTGATTTGGCTAAATTTGAGACCATTTCCCATTTTATAGAATACATCGGTGAACTTGATAAAGCCTCAATTCAGGGAGCCTTTCAAAGGCTACTCAGGGAAAAAGTTGCTTTTGATGAAATTTTTTGTTTTGCCAATCAAAGATGCATAAAGCTTAAAGGGAAGGCCTTAAATAATGAAGGTGATAAGTTGAGGTTCATCGGAACGGTTGAGCACATTGGAACAATTGATAAGATGCAGAAAGCTGAACCTGCATTAACCAACTATTATGGTGATTTATTTGAGTCTAATCCCATGCCTATAGTCATTTGGGATTGTGATACTCAAAAAATAATTGATTGCAATAGGGAAGCGGTTAAAAAATATGGCTATACCAAAGCGGTTTTTCTAGGTTTATCAATAAGTGTTATTGTCCCAAAAGAAGACATCACATTAAACAATTGTTTTACCGGTTTAGAGATAAATGGTGATGAAGTTCAGCAGAGAATATGTCAGCATTTCAAAAAATCAGGAGAAAGCTTTTTTGCTAAAATGCAAAGTAAGCCATTGGTGATTGATGGTAAAGAATGCATCATGGAGCTGATAGCTGATTTTACCAGTCAACTTGAAGCCGAAGAACAGTTACTGGACAGTGTTCAGGAACTTTCCGATTACAGGTTTGCCCTAGATGAGTCCTGTCTTGTACTTATTCTTGATGAAAGTATGAAGTTGGATTACCTTAACCGAAAATTATTAGACATTTCCGGATATGAAGGGCAAGAATTATCGGGAAAACGTCCAACCGTCATTTATGAGGAAAACCAAGCCTTAAAAGATTGCATGGAAGCAGTCTCTAAGGGGCAAATGTGGAGAGGTGAGCTGAAAGGAATAAAAAAATTAAGCGGAGTTTTTTGGATTGATACAGTAATAACGCCCTTTAAGGACAATACTGGCAAAACCTACCAATACATTTGGGTAGGGTATGACATCACGGAAAAACATAAAGCAGATGAATCCTTATTTAAAGAGCGATTTCTATTGAGATCAATCATCGACAATTTGCCTATTCAAATATATGTCAAAGACATTATGGGCAGGCATATTATCAACAATAAAACCCAATACCGCGATTTTCTTGGTGCAGAAACGGAAGAAGAAACCTTAGGGAAGACAGCTTTTGATTACTATCCTTATGAGATTGCCAAAAAGATGACTGTAATTGATCGTCACGTAATTGTGGAAGGTCAATCGGTTAAAAACCTTGAGGAATCCTATACGGATGCTAACGGCCAATTGAGGTGGTTTTTGACCAGCAAAGTTGCGCTTAAAAATGCCTCAAACAAAATTGTTGGCTTGGTGGGAATGACGAGAGACGTGACAGATAGAAAGGAAGAAGAAGCAATTTTAAAGAACTTGAACACAGAACTTACCAAAAAGGCAAAGGCGCTTGAACAGTCCAATCAAGAGCTGGAACAGTTTGCTTATATTGCCTCTCATGATTTGCAAGAACCCTTGCGAATGATCACCGGGTTTGTAAGTTTATTGGAGAAAAAGTATTCCTCTGTATTGGATGAAAAGGGGATTCAGTACATGCACTTTGTAGTGGACGGGGCCTCCCGTATGAGAAATATTATCATGGACCTACTTACCTATTCTAGGGTAGGGAGAGAAGGAGAAAAACTTAAAGAAACAGATATTGGAGAAATTATTTCAAATGCATTGAATCTCCAGAAAACCTTGATAAACCAAAAAAGAGCTAAGATTACTGTGGGACCTATGCCCAAATTGAAGGTTCCGGTGTCTCCCCTTAATCAAGTTTTCCTTAATCTGATAAACAATTCATTAAAATATCAACCCGAAGGAGCCACTCCAAGGATAAAGATTTACGCCAAGGAAAGAAAAGAATTTTGGGAATTTTCTGTAGAGGACAATGGAATAGGGATTCCTCCATCATCTCAAGATAAGGTCTTTATCTTATTTTCTAGGCTTCATGCCAAAAGTCAATATTCGGGTACCGGCATAGGCTTAGCGATGTGCAAAAAAATTATCGAAAACTTAGGAGGAGATATCAATTTTAAATCCAAGGAAGGTGAGGGATCTACTTTTTATTTTTCAGTGCCAAAAGTAATTTATTAAACCAGATAAGATATTTAATTGGGAATAGTTAATCCCATTACATATTTATTCGTAGATAGGGGGAATATTCATTGTATTTATTGCAAGAATTGGCGTTATTAATAACATTATTGATTTTAATTTGTTTTAGAAGTTGGCAACTCAAGCTTAATTATATTTTTAGAGAATTTGGAAATGGATCAAGAAGGATATCATTTATTGTTAGTTGAGGATAATTTGGGAGATATCTTACTGATAGAAGAATACCTCCATGAAAAAATCCTTAACCTAAAACTTACTGTTGCAAATACCTTTGAAGAGGCTCAAGAAAATTTAATAGGTGAGGATCATCACTATGATGCAATCATCTTGGATTTGACGCTCCCGGATTTACAAGGTGAGGAGTTGATTTTAAAAATCAAAGAACTTGCAGAAGATGTCAGTATTGTGGTTTTGACAGGCTATTCCAGTTTAGAATTTGGAATGAAATCACTTTCACTAGGGGTTTCTGATTATTTGTTAAAGGATGAGTTGACACCCACTTCTCTCTACAAGAGTATAATTTATAGCATAGGTAGATACAGGATTTCACGACAACTCAAGCATTCTGAGTTAAGGTATAAGGAATTGTTTCACCTTAGTCCCCAGCCCATGTACCTTTACAACTTGAAGACTATGGAGTTTATTGATGTCAATAAAGCTGCTGTGGATCATTATGGGTACTCGAAGGAAGAATTTTTGAAAATGAATCTCAAGCAGATTAGGCCCGAGTCTGAAGTTCCCAAGTTGGAAAAAACGATTGGCAGCATAAGAGAGGGTAAATTTACCGGTGGACCTAGAATTTTTTCCCATCAAAAGAAAAATGGGGAAATCATTACCGTTGAAATTAAAAGTAGTTTAATCGTTCATGAGGGGATCAAAGCGGAAGTAGTCCTGGCCAATGACATTACCGAGCGTATGCGCTATATCAAAGCCATTGAAGACCAAAACAAACGCTTACAGGAGATTGCATGGATGCAATCACATGTGGTGAGAGCGCCACTTGCCAGATTGATGAGCCTAGTAATGGCATTTGACACCTTGGAAGAAGATGTAGGTAAAGAAAATTTTCATCAAATGATAATGGACTCGGCTGTTGAGCTGGATGATATTATTAGAGATATTGTTAAGAAAACGGATAAGGTTAGTTTAGAGGCTAAAATGAAAGAAAAATTTGATCCCAGCACAGAAGAAAAGTAACAGCGTTTAAAAATTAATTTAATAGCAATTGTTTGAGCTTGTCGGTATCAAGGTTGGAATATAGAGGAAACCTAATCAAGCGCTCACTGAATTTATCGGCTTGGCATAAATTAATTTTTTTGAAATTTTGGGACAGATAATAGGGGCTGGAATGCAAACTTTGATAGTGGAATACAGCCAATATTTTTTTATGTTTAAAAAAGTTGAGTACCTGCTCTCGGTGTTTCAAGTTTTTCGCCAAGGCATAATACAAATGAAAATTATTCCCTGAATGCTTTGGGACAGTCATCCATTCTAAATCAAATTCTTCCAATAATTTTGGTAAATTGTCTTGGTGCCAGTGCCATACTTTTTCTCGTGACGCCTGAATTGCCTCAATTTGCTCCAATTGTGCCCATAGCCATGCTGCGTTAATCTCTGAAGGGGCAAAAGCACTTCCTAGGCTTATCCATTCGTATTTATTTGCTTTGCCTAAGGCAAAGTCTTTTTTGTTTGTTCCTCTGTTCCAAACCAAATTGGCTTTGTCAATAAATTTGGCATCATTAATCACCAGCATGCCTCCTTCTCCACAGCTGATGTTTTTGGTTTCATGAAAAGAAAAAGTGGCGAAATGTCCAAAAGAACCTAAAGGCCTTTTTATTTGATTTTTGCCGGTATAATAGCCCTCAATTCCTGCTGCTGCATCTTCCAGTAGGTATAAATTATGTCTTTGGCTAACAGCCAGTAGTTCGTCCATGTCACAGGAGATTCCCCCATAATGAACAGCCACGATGGCCTTGGTTTTGGCTGTAATTAATTGCGGTAAATTTCCTACATCGATTCCCGGATAATCACTTCTACAGTCTGCAAAAACTATCTTACAACCCCGGAGAGCAAAAGCATTGGCAGTGCTTACATAGGTATAACTGGGAAGGATAATTTCATCTCCAAGTTGCAAGTCCATTAGGAGGGCAGCCATTTCTAATGCATGGGTACATGAATGTGTTAGGAAGGTTTTTTTAAAGCCATATTTTTTTTCAAAAAATGACTGGCATTTCCGGGTGTATTTCCCATCGGCTGCCAATTTTCCTTCTTTAGTCGCATCCTGAATGTATGCCCATTCATTTCCTGTAGAGAACGGCTTGTTAAAAGGAATAAGAAACATATTAAATACTATCTGTAGATGGTTTTGGTTTACTTTCAGCCTTATTCAGTTTCGGGTTTTTATAATAATGTAAATCAGAAACACCACCTGAAACGATAAATTTCATAACCTCTGTGCTATTGACATTATAGAGTCGTTCTACATTTTTTCTTGGCACCAGATACAGGTTACCACTGAAATTATAAGAATGAGGAAAGTATACAGCCACCAACTCTTCCTGTCCTATGACCTTCAGGTCATCCTGTGTCATAAAACCCAGTCTTGACATATTGTCTGAAAGCTTTACGATTATAGGGGTATTGAATTTCTTTTTATCACCTACAAAGGCTGACATCAGGTCCTTGATGCTGGTGTAAAGAATATTTACCAAAGGTATTTTAAATACAAGTTTTTCAAGTTCTTCGAAAATGGACTTCGTAATGAATATACTTGTCAAATAACCTACCAGGGTAACAAATACTAGCATGACCAAAATCCCCAAGCCAGGAATATTTACAGGAATAATATTATCTAAAAACTGTACAGTCAGGATGATAATATATCCTGTCAGAAAGAAGGGAACAACGAATAAAAGTCCCCTAAGAAAATATCCTAGAATTCGTTTAGAAGTAAAATCTGACATTTCGAGCAGGCTTAATGTTAATATTGTCTAAAAATCAAAAAACCCTGTTCACTCAATAGAGAACAGGGTTTTTTTGATGAAATATTCTAATTGAATATAATCCTAATTTTATAAATCAATTCCCATAAATGACATAAATGCAATTCCCATGAGACCTGTTATCAACATGGTGATGCCTAGCCCTTTAAGACCATTTGGAACGTTTGAGTATTTTAATTTTTCTCGGATAGCAGCCAAAGCTACTATGGCAAGGAAAAACCCTGTTCCTGACCCAAACCCATATACAGTTGCTTCAGCAAGGGTATAGTCTCTTTGAGCCATGAATAGTGATCCACCCAGAATGGCGCAGTTTACTGCAATTAGTGGAAGGAAAATACCCAATGCACCGTACAATGCTGGAGCAAATTTCTCCACAACCATTTCCACCAATTGAACCATGGCAGCGATGATCGCGATAAACATAATGAATCGAAGGAAAGTAAGATCTATATTGGCAAATGATTCACCAAGAAAAGACAATGCGCCTTCTTTCAACACAAATTCATTCAATAACCAGTTGAGTGGGACAGTGATTGTCAATACGAATATAACGGCAGCACCCAAACCTAAGGCTGTACTTACTTTTTTGGATACAGCCAAAAAAGAACACATACCCAGGAAGTAGGCAAAAACCATGTTGTCAATAAAAATTGACCTAATTGCTAAACTAAATAATTCCATTGTTCCTGATTAATTAATGTTCTACATATCCTGTTTTGGATCTTTGGACCCAAATCAACAATCCCAATATAATGAATGCACCTACAGGTGATACCATAAGACCGTTGGTTGCAAGCTGGAAATCTTCGCCAAACAATCTGGAGACATAATCGAAAACAGGTACGCCAAATACGGCTCCTGATCCCCATAATTCTCTAAAGAATGCGACTGTAAGAATGATCCAAGAATAGCCCAAAGCGCTTCCAAACCCATCCAATATAGAGTCATATGGTTTGTTACCAAGAGCAAATGCTTCTAAACGTCCCATAACGATACAGTTGGTAATGATTAGCCCTACGAAAACAGACAATTCTTTGTACATATCGTATGCGAAGGCCTTTAACACCTCATTAACCAGAGTTACCAAGGTTGCTACAACAGCCAACTGAACAATGATCCTTACTCGTCCAGGAATCTTATTCCTCAATAAGGAAATGGTTAAGTTGGACATTACTACCACAAAAATAACCGACAAGGCCATTACCAAGGTAGGCTGCATTTGTGTGGTTACTGCCAAGGCAGAACATATTCCCAAAACCTGAATGGTGATAGGGTTGTCGTCCACCAAGGGGTCAGTAATTAGCTTTTTTCTCCTTTTAGAAAGAAAAGCTTCTGTATCCTTTACTTTTATTGCTTTTTCAGCGGTTTCTGTACTCATAATTTCTTTCTATTGAAATTTTTACAATTAATTCATAGCCACTTTAGAACCACCTTCTTTTATTTTTTCCATATAGGACTGGTAATGCTGAAGGTAGTTTTTTAGCATATTGTTGACACCATCACCTGTAATGGTTGCTCCGGACATGCCATCAATTTTGTGTGGGTCTTCTGAGTAATCTTTACCTTCACCTTTCTGCATATTTACGGAAACAAGTTCACCTTGCTCATTGTAGATCGATTTGTCTTTGTACCGTTGTTGCACTTCAGTTGTGGTGATTCTGGCGCCCAATCCCGGGGTTTCACCCGCATGTGAAAGGGTAACACCTTCAATGGTATCCATATCAGTTTTTAAGGCCACATAGCCCCAAATACTGTCCCATAATCCACTACCATATACCGGTAAGATATAGGCAAGAGCAGTTTCTTCACTTCCTTCGTCTAAGAAAATAAATACAGGATACAATCTATCTTCAGGAGCTTTTTTGTAATTTTTACCAACATCTACTGTTTCTGCAGATACGGCAACTCCGTCTTGTTCCTCAACTTCCTCTCCGTTAATGTTGACTACTTTTGAAGAAATTCTGCTGGCGTAATACTCATTCACCTCTTCAGGTTTCATTTCGGCTATTTGTTCAGCCGGCAATACTGCACCTAGAATTTGTTTTTTAGTATCAAGTTCTTCAGCTTTCTTTTGAATTGGCTTTAAGAGTTCGGACGTACCTGACAATAATAAACCCAATACGACGGTCAAAATGACCGAAAATGTAATGATATATGCGTTAGACTGTTGCACGTTGTAACCTCCTTTTCTTGTTAGCTTTAACTACATAATAATCAATAAGCGGTGCAAATACATTCATAAATAATACCGCTAGCATGATGCCCTCAGGGTAGGCAGGGTTGGTAACCCGAATAATAATTGTGAGGACACCTATAAGTAAACCATAAATCCATTTTCCAGATTCCGTCTGAGCGGCTGAAACAGGATCTGTAGCCATAAATACTATACCAAAAGCTACACCTCCCATTACCAAATGGTAATGCGCCGGCATGGCCATAAATTCATTCACTGCTAGGGCTTGCATAACGATTGCCATAAGGTAAGCACCAGCAAATCCACTGAAGATTATCTTCCAGCTACCTACACCTGTAAATATTAAAATTGCAGCTCCGATTAGGACCATCAGTGTAGAAGTTTCTCCAATTGATCCGGGGATAAATCCCATGAACAAGTTTTGGAAGCTAAACATATTGTCCATCAATACTGAGTTATGACTGGCCAAATTAGCTACTGCATTCACTCCCTCTTGTCCGGATTGGTAAGCTACAGCTAAAGCAGTGGCACCTGAAAATCCATCAACAGGCATTTTGTCTCCTAAATAGGTCCAAACCTGATCACCTGAAATTTGTGCGGGATAGGCGAAATATAAAAATGCCCTGGCAGTCATTGCCACATTTAGAATATTCATTCCTGTTCCACCAAAAACCTCCTTGGCGATCACCACAGCAAATACCGTTGCCAATGCAACTTGCCATAAT
Source organism: Cyclobacterium sp. 1_MG-2023 (assembly GCF_030546805.1). Lineage (GTDB taxonomy): Bacteria > Bacteroidota > Bacteroidia > Cytophagales > Cyclobacteriaceae > Cyclobacterium. The sequence continues at coordinate 55,772 of NZ_JAUOPC010000009.1, forward strand.
GGGGTAGTTGCAGGAACCACCAATGGAATCAACATCCCTGTTACCAAGAAACCTTCATTGATTGGGTGCTTTCTGACCACGGCAAAAATTGCCTCAACTATACCTCCTGCGGTGTACGCTACCAATACAATTGGCAAAACTAGAGTCAATCCTAGTACAAACTTGTCACCAAAGGTGGCCGCTTCACCTACTGCTAAATAGTGCAGGTGGCCGGTATTGTATATACCAAACAACAAACAGGGTATCATGGCAATAACCACTGTAATCATCATCCTTTTCAGGTCGATGGCATCTTTTACCTGTGCGCCTTTTGTGGCAGCAGTATGGTTGGGTGAAAACATAAATGTTTCTCCTGCCTCATACAGGTAATAAAGATTTTCCAATTTTCCTCCCTTTTGGAATAAGGGTTTCTGTTTATCCAACAGATCTCGTAAAAACTTCATATTTCTTAACTGTATTGAATGAGTTCTATACCTTTTCTAATTAATTGCTGAACCGGGTGTTTGGACACATCTACAAATTCACACAATGCAAGATCTTCTTCTATTACCTCGTAAATTCCCAACTCCTCCATTTCATCAAAATCTTCTGCCATGATGGCTTTTAGTAGATACACAGGGTAAATATCCATAGGTGTAACTTTTTCAAAAACCCCAGTCTGTACAAATGCTCTAGGTTCCCCTCTTACATTGGAATCCAGTGCATATTCCTTTTTCGGAAATAGGAAGGACAATAGTCCCAATGCTTTGTGAAAGCTTAGTTTATCGGTGGTAGGTTTCATCCAGCCCATGAATTCATAATAATCACCTTCAGGGATGATCGTAACTTGGTGCTGGTAAAAGCCTAGATAACCTTCTTGGCTTATTTTTTCTCCAGTTAAAACATTTCCGGAAATGACCCTGAAATGATTGGATTTGGTATTGCCTTCTACATAACTATCTACACAGCTACCTATATAGGTTTGGGCATAGGAAGGATTTTTTACTTCAGAACCTGTGATGGCTACCAATTTGGAAGCATCATAAATTCCGTTGATCAATAATTTACCAATTTGAACCACCCCAAAAGGGTTGATCGTCCATAAAGTTTCTCCTTTATTGATTGGTGCGGTATTGTGAATTTGCACACCAACATTTCCAGCAGGATGAGGGCCTGAAAAAGTAGTAGTTTCAACTCCTTGTATAGCGCTCAATTCTGTTGATTTATTGTCAGCAGACAATCCTAAATAAACCTTACCATCAGTAAGTTTTTTTAGGGCATCTATTCCTGCCTGAAAATAATTGCTTTGACCTTTCAGAATATAATCATAATCTGGTGCCAAAGGGTGAGAATCAAACCCGGAAATAAATATGGCACGAGGGTTGTCATCAGGATTTGCTACAATTCCGTAAGGCCTTTGAATAATTTGAGGCCAAACACCAGAAGTAGTAAGTTTATCAACAATTGTCTCTCTGCTCGCCGACTTTATCCCTGAAGAGGTTAATTTCTCAAAGTTTTCAAAATTAATTTCGCCGTCAGCAAGGATTTTTATTTCCAATAACTTTCTTTTCTCTCCTCGTTTTATTTCGATGATTTCTCCTGATACAGGTGCAACATACTTTACCTTTTCCAGTTTTTTATCAAATAAAATAGGAGTGCCTGCCTTTACCGTATCACCTTCTTTCACAAGGACCTTAGGTCTTTGCATTCCGATGAAATCTGTGGGCTTGATGGCAAAGGTTTTGACAGGTTGATAATCACCGACTTTTTTTTCGGCTTTACCTACCAGGCGTATATCAAACCCTCTTTTAAGCTTGACTTGTTTTGACATATTTAATTTTTGAAACTTTTTGATCCTATGAAAAACGCCTCAAATCTAATAAATTACATTAGTTATTAGAAGATAATTCGGCGATTATTTAGCTATTTTTTATCTGTAAAACCCAATTATTTTAACGGATTCTTAATTGTTTGCCTTGATACTGATTTTATTATAAGATAAAATGTGTTCTTTTACCTGATCCATTAACCACATTGGTGTGGATGTAGCCCCGCAAATGCCTATTTTATCTTCCGGATTGAGCCAATCTAAGTTAATCTCTGCTTCATTTTCTACAAAATAACTCCTTGGGTTGATGTGTTTACACACTTGATACAAAGCTTTCCCATTTGAGCTCTTTTTTCCTGCTACAAAAATTATTACATCATTGTCTTTGGAAAATTTTTGGAGTTGAGGTTCACGGTTAGATACTTGACGGCAAATAGAATCATTGGCATTGAAATCCATTTCTTCCATGCTCCCTCTTGCTTCTTTTATCCGAGCTTCAATTTTTGCCTTCAACTCGTAAAAACCCTTCGTGCTTTTGGTAGTTTGACTGAACAAGGTTACAGGTCTGGAAAAATCAATTTGGTCCAAATCTTCATCATCCATTACTACAATTGCTTTTTCAAGCGTTTGGCCGGTAAGACCAATCACTTCTGCATGCCCTTTTTTACCATAAATTACAATTTGACCATCCTGACTTTCCATCTTGTCAAAGGCACTCTTTACCCGATGTTGTAATTTTAATACCACGGGACAAGAAGCATCAATTAGCTCAATATTATTTTTGATGGCTGTTCTGTAAGTTTCCGGTGGTTCGCCATGGGCACGAATCAGGACTTTGCAATCATGCAATTCTTCTAAGTTTTCCCTGTCAATAACCACCAAACCCTTGTCACTTAGGCGGTTTACTTCCATGGCATTGTGCACAATATCTCCAAGGCAATAGAGCTTAGAACTGCTTTCCATCTCATCCTCTGCCATTTGGATTGCGTATTCAACACCAAAACAATATCCGGAATTTTTATCTATTGTGACTTCCATAAAGTTAGTTCATTCTTTCCTTGGCCAATTCAATTATTCTTGACACCTGCTCCTTAAAATCAAGATAACTGGTATCAATCTCTACGGCATCTATTGCTTTTTTTAATGGGCTTACTGATCTTCCAGAATCTATCTTATCTCTTGATTCAAGATTTTGCTTAACGATATCTAAACTAATTTTTTCACCTTTTTCTAAGAGCTCTTTCTGCCTTCTTTCTGCACGTATGGTGGTGTCTGCAGTCATGAAAATCTTTAGCTCGGCATCGGGGAAAACAACAGTGCCAATGTCACGGCCATCCATTACAATGCCTTTTTCATTGCCCATGCGTCTTTGGATATCCACCATGGCTTGACGAACAATTGATAATTTACTTACCTGACTCACATAAGTAGATACGGCCATTCCCCTGATTTCACTTTCTACATTTTCTCCATTCATAAAAATTTCCTGAATACCTTTGGCTTCATTGAAATGAAAAGTAATTTTTATGTCTTTAAGGGCTTTGTTAACTTCTTCAGTATAAGTAATTTCTGTATTGTTTCTTAAAAAATATAGGGTTACTGCCCTATACATGGCGCCGGAATCCAAATAAGTATATTGCAGAACCTTTGCTACAGCTTTGGCTGTAGTGCTTTTCCCGCATCCTGAATACCCGTCGATGGCAACGATAATTTTTTTCATTAAAGAAAAATGAAATTGCTTACTGCTTTCCTTTTCAATGGCAAATATAGTATATTTATAAGTATTCTTGGCAGTATGCTTTATTTGAATTGATTTTTATTCCCAATAAAGGATCTGTAACATGAAAAAGAAATGGGTTATTTAAATTTTTAGGTAAGAATGTCTAAAGCTTTTAGTGTTAAAGGTAAACTTGTTGATATTGATAATCGGGAAGTTTATCCTGTAAAAGTTCAGGTGTCCGATGGTAAGATCAGCAAGATAGTTAGGATCGATTCTTCACCCGATCAATACATTCTTCCGGGCTTTATAGATGCACATGTCCATATTGAGTCTTCCCTGCTAATACCTACAGAATTTGCTCGCCTGGCCGCTGTTCATGGAACTGTGGCCACCGTTTCTGATCCCCATGAAATTGCCAATGTTTGTGGACTCAAAGGAGTGGAATATATGGTTGAAAATGGGAGGCTATCTCCATTTAAGTTTTTCTTTGGTGCCCCCTCTTGTGTGCCGGCAACACTGTTTGAAACAGCCGGGGCTACTATCGACAGCACTGAAATTGCCAAGCTCTTAAAGCGGGATGACATTTATTATTTGGCTGAAATGATGAATTGGCCGGGAGTGCTTTCAGGAGATGCTGAAGTTTTGAAAAAAATTGAATTGGCCAAGAAATTTGGTAAGCCTGTAGATGGTCATGCTCCTGCATTGAGAGGAGAGAAGGCTGTTAAATATATTAATGTTGGGATATCTACTGACCATGAATGTGTCGCGTTAGATGAGGCCCGATTTAAGGCTCAAAATGGGATGAAAATAGCGATAAGAGAAGGGAGTGCTGCGAAAAATTTTGATGCCCTGATAGATTTGATTGATGAATTTCCTGATCAAATAATGTTTTGTTCAGATGACAAACATCCCGATAGTTTGTTATTAGGACACATCAATCAATTGGCTGCTAGGGCGGTAAAAAAGGGGAAAGATCTTTTTAATGTTTTAAAAGCATGCTGTATTACTCCCGTTCAGCATTATAATATTGGAGTAGGTAGATTAAGACCCAATGACCCTGCTGATTTTGTAGTAGTTAAAGATTTAGTTAATTTTAATGTTTTAGAAACCTATATCTCAGGAACTTTGGTAGCCAAAGAAGGCCAAAGTAAAATATTATCTACCAAGACGGAGTCGATCAATAATTTTAAAGCTTATCCGGTTTCTGCCAATGATTTTGAATTGGATCATCAGGGAGGAGAGGCTAAAGTGATAGTGGTGGAGGATTCTCAATTGATCACCGGAACAATTGCCTGTGAAGTGCCTGAAAAAGATGGAAAAGTAAGGGTGGATATTAATAATGATATCTTAAAAATTGCCATCATCAACAGGTACCTGCCCAATGTAAAGCCGGCTGTAGCTTTGGTTAAAAATTTCGGATTAAAAAATGGAGCTATTGGCTCATCTGTAGCCCATGACTCACATAATATCATAGTAGTGGGCACAAGCGATAGTCTGATGGCCGAAGCAGCCAACTTAATTATCAAGGAAAAGGGAGGGTTATCAGCTGTAGGGCCCACCGGAAGCAAGGTTTTGAACTTGCCTGTGGCAGGATTAATGAGTAATTCAGATGGATTTTCGGTTGCAAGTAGTTACATTGAAGTAGATAAAAAAGCGAAAGAGCTTGGATCTGGCTTGCAGTCACCTTTTATGACCTTGAGTTTTATGGGCTTATTGGTAATCCCACATTTAAAATTAAGTGACAAAGGATTGTTTGACAGTGACTTATTTAAGTTTGTAAAAGTTTTTGGATAGAGGAAAGCATTTTAATTAATCATAATTTTGAAAAAAGGTTTTTTGGCAAGGTTAAAGAAGCAGGGTAAGAATTTGTTTTTCTGGGACAAGAGTCCGTCCCTAGAAATACAAGTTTTCAATGCTGCCTTGGTTATTTTAATTGTTTTTGTCCTTTTTCTAGCCATAATTAACTTATGGTTACTGAACTATAGTTTGGTGAAACTTTGCATAATAGTTGCAACCAGTTTATCCTTTTTTATCTATCTATTGCGGGTGAGGCATGCCTTTAAAACAGCTTTTTATTTGGCAAGCTTTAGTACATATCCGATTTTACTCTTTAATTTCTATCACAATGATGGTATAATAGGCCCCACTTTTTACATTCTTTCTTTGATTCATTTGCTGGTCCTTAGCATCGTAAGGACAAAGCATTATACTTTCTGGAGTTTCCTGAATGTATTGTTTTACTTCTTACTTTACTGCTTTGGCCTTTATTATGGAGAACTGATACCAAAAAATTATAATAGTCAGTTTGAAATTTTAACCGATCATTTGCTTACTTATTGTGCCTCCATTCTTGGTATTACAATGATAATGTTTGCCATGAAACGCTTTATTTCGATTCAGAAACGAAAGGTGAAAGAAAAAACGGTGGCTTTATTAAAAATAAATAAAGACCTGAAACAAACCAACAACCAAAAAGACAAAATTATTGCCATTATTTCCCATGACTTGAAGAACCCTCTTCAATCCATTATACAAACCCTTGAGTTAATTAATTCAGGAGACCTTACTGAGGAAGACATTAAGTACCTTCGTCAGGAATTGCTGAAAACCACCAAAAACACCTACAAAATGATGGAAGATATATTGGAATGGTCTTCTTTTGAATTAAAAAATGCAGCTAAAAGGGAAAAGAAAATACACATTAAAGACCTCATTGAAGATACTGTAGAGATTTTGAATGTGATTGCCAAGCAAAAAAGCATAGATTTGGAGGTCAATTACCATCAAAACCCTCTATTAAATTTAGAAACAGATCGGCTGCTCCTTATTTTTAGAAATTTGGTGCAGAATGCCATAAAGTTTACGCTTTCAGGCGGGCATGTTATGGTTGATATTTACAGTCAAGAAGAACAATTGACCCTGCAGATAACGGATAATGGGGTTGGAATTTCTCCCAAACGCTTAGAGACTATCTTCGAACAAGATATAAAATCTACTTACGGTACCGAACAGGAGAAAGGAACTGGTATGGGGCTTCATATGTGCTTTCAAAGTGCCCATATGCTTAGCGGGAAATTGGAGGTGGAAAGTAAAGAAGGAGAAGGTTCAACCTTTAAGCTAGTGATTCCTACAGGAATTAATACCTAATTCTTCTTGGAAATCTTTTCTATAGTTTAGCAATTTTCTCTGCATTTTTTTACTAAAATTAGGTGTAATATTTTTCACCGGTAATTTTATAGAGGCTAAAGGAGCATATATCAGGCTTTATTTAAATTCCCTCTTTGTCCAATCATGAAATAAGCGATACTATTGATTATATTAATCCTCTGAAAGGCTGTTCTTAATAATTGTATCCGGACTTGCCACCTGACTATTGTCACTATAGTTAAAATCCTTTGCTAACTATTAAACGAATAAAGGAAAAAATATATCCTTCTAATGGTTTTTTGATAACTAAAGATTATATTGAAGTTGCTTAAAAGGCAACGGGCTTGGGGGACTCATTTTTTGTGCACTTTATGACCTTATATATTACTGCATTGATGGTTATTCCTCATCTTTAATTATGCATTTAGGTTAGTGGGCGAGGAGTCTTATATATATTCAAAACTATTTTTTTGTATAAATGTAAATACTTAATGATATATTTTGATAGAGCGTTACTGGACAAAAATTAGAAGATTAGGCAAACATTTGTTTTACCTGGAGGGAGACCCATCCATGGAATTACAGATTTATAATGCGCTTTTGATTATTACTATTTTCAGCTGTCTTATATTCGTTATTTTTAATTTGGTTTTATCCAATATTGTATTGCTATGGGCTAGTCTGGGGGCGGCACTGTTTCTATTAGGCTGTTTTTATTTATTAAGGGTGAAAAATGCCTTTAAAACATCTTTTTATCTAGCTCTTTCAATGAGTTATCTTGTTTTTGTCTTTACTTTTCTAAACCATGAAGGAATTTATGGGCCAACATTTTACATGCTTCTACTTGTGCATTTAATTATTCATAGCATTGTGAAATTAAAGTACCATTTTTTTTGGAGTATAGTTAATGGATTGTTTTTTTTAGGCCTTTTTTATATTGGCCTTTACCACGATGAATTGATTACACAAAGTTATACCAACAAGGATGCCGTTTTTATTGATCATGGCTTTACTTATATTGTTACCATAATTGGGTTTACCTTATTGATAAATAGTGTTAGGCAATTTTATGAAAATCAAAGAAGTAAAGTGAAGGAACAAACGGTTGCTATGGCTAAGACCAACAGTAGCTTGCAGAAGACAAGTGCTCAAAAGGACAGAATCATTACCATTATTTCACATGATCTTAAAAATCCCTTGCAGTCGATTATTCAAACCTTAAAGCTGGTGAATTCCGGAATGCTTGATGAAGAAGAAGTCAAACTCCTCAATGAAGAATTGTTAAATACAACCAATCGGACTTTTCAAATGATGGAGAATATTTTGGAATGGTCCTCCTTTGAATTGAAAAATGAAACTTCTCAAATAAAAAAAATCCTAATAAAAGACCTTATTGATGACACGGTAGAGATTTTGAAAGTAATTGCCAGACAAAAAAAAATAAACATTGAGGTCAATTACCATAAGAACCCATTGGTTAACATAGAAACAGACAGGTTGTTGCTTATTTTCAGAAATTTGGTGCAAAATGCCATTAAGTTCACGCCTGCTGATGGGTTAATTGTTATCTCAATAAATAGCGAAGAAGGTTTCTTAATACTTGAGGTGTCGGACAATGGGATAGGCATTTCGCCAGAAAGGTTAAAAAATATTTTTGAGCAAGACATAAAATCTACCTATGGAACGGAACAAGAAAAGGGTACCGGAATGGGGCTCCATTTTTGCAATCAAAGTGCGCATAAGCTCAGTGGGAAATTGGAGGTGGAAAGTACAGAAGGAAAAGGTTCAACCTTTAAGCTAGTGATTCCTACAGGAACTCATTAAAAAGCATTATAATAAATTTTTAATTTAATAACCCGCCCCCTCTTAGAAGAAAGTTTCACCATCATTGTTTTCCTTTCCAAGCATAAACAAGCATGGGGAGTTGGGCATAACTCCTTACACCGGCCTTTACCCCCTGAGACTTTAAATACAAATCGTTTGATCTTCGGCTCAGCTCCGAAGCAAAGGGAACAATGGCTCGGTTGCTTTCCTGAATTTCTCTTATATCATTTTTTATTGGCTCAGGTATGTGTACCAGAAATTCCTTATATCGCTCACTATCCATTCTGTAAAGATCATTGAGCTGATACCTAAATAACTTCATGGTCGCAGCGTATTGAAAAAAGGCCTTGGAACTTTGGGAGCAAACCAACCATGCCATAAAATTTGCCTCTCCCTCATCGGTTATACCAAAACCATGTGCCAACTCGTGTGCCATAGTAAAACCTTTTTCCAATGGATGAAGACTTGGGTCCAAGTAAGCTTCTCCTGTAAAAGGGAAATATATACCGAAAATCCCAAGCCTCCTTAATGTGCCTTCCGGGTAAAACTGCTTGACGACCGGAGAACCTTTCCCTCCATGTTCCCATTCTCTAAGCACCGACTTCATTTCATCTCTGATCATGGAAGCTTGAGTAGAAAAATCGGGAGTATCAGCCCAATTTGTCGAATCCGACTGTACCTTATCTCTTAAAATTTGGAGAGACTGTTGCGTGGACTCCATTTCTGTAATTAATAAGCCGGTAGAAAGAGGGCTTGGGCTTAACTCAAGTTTTTGGTACAGTGGTACGCGGTAGTAATTGTATCCCCAAAAAAACAGAAAGGAAAAAATTACAAGACCCAAGAAATTTAAAATAATCCTGGAAAACAAGAAAAAGCCTTGCTTCCGGCTTTCCAACTTGAAAAGCTTTCGAACAAAGCGATACCCTAAGTAAATAAGGAGAATAATTAAAAGGTAAAGCGCAGGAAAAGGTAAAAGTAGAAGGGTATGATCAAGAAAGGCCCTAACCAAAGGGTAAAGGCCGGTTGTATACCATTTTTCTGTATGAAAGGGGGATGATGCAGCAAAGTACCTAAACAAAAGCGCAATTATCCCAAGGTATACACCTGTCCATTTGCCAATCCTCATCTGCCTATTCAAGTGTATAGATGTAGAAAATTACCAAGGCTTAAACACCCTCAGCTTCCACACTTTTTACTTCCGGTAACATTCTTGTCAATAGGTTCTCAATACCTGCTTTTAGTGTAACGGTACTCGAAGGGCAACCGGAGCAGGCACCCTGCAATAACACTTTTACAACTCCGTCTTGAAAACTATGGAAGACAATTGCTCCTCCATCTTGTTCTACAGCCGGACGAATGTATTCATCAAGTATGCCTTTGATTTTTTTGACAACCTCACTGTCATTCTCATCAAAAAGTGGATCAGAATCAAATTGAGTGGAGATGGGTTGTTTGCCACTTTCTAAAAAGTTTTTGATTTGATCTCGAATATGTTGCTGAATGTCTTCCCAAGGAATGTCACCTTTCTTGGTAACAGTTACAAAGTTGGAGGCAATGAATACCCTTTCTATTGCAGCATAATTAAACAGCTCCAATGCAAGGGGAGAATTTGCCGCACTTTCTTCGTCCGGAAAATCAAAACTTACCCCATCATCTGTCAACATAAAATTGGCGACAAATTTTAATGAATTTGGGTTTGGGTTTGCCTCCATGTACAGGTGTACGGGTCTTTTTTGTGCTTCTAACATTATATCGCTATTATAAATTCTTACTATTTTTCCTGTGTAATCTTAGAACGAAAGTGAGATCATCTTGGTTCGAATGACAGAAAATAATGGGGTTTTACTTAATTAGGAATTGGTTAATGGATTTGATTTTCTTATCAATCCATCAGGCAACTCACCCTCTGTAGAGGCCACTACCGTACATACCATGGCATCACCTGTCACATTGACTATGGTTCTAAACATGTCCAAAATCCTATCCGGGGCCAAAATTAAAGCGATTCCGGCAGAAGGTACACCAATAGACTCCAAAACAATGATCAACATAATAATACCGGCCCCCGGAACACCGGCTGTACCTATGGAGGCTAAGGTAGCTGTCATCACAATCATCAATTGTTGGCTAAGACTAAGGTCAAAACCCATGGCTTGAGCGATAAATACCGCAGCTACACCTTGATATAAACTTGTTCCATCCATATTGATGGTGGCCCCAAGGGGCAACACAAAGCTACTTATTTCTTCGGATACACCGATTTCCTCTTCCACTTGTTTCATGGTTACAGGTAAAGTAGCAGAGCTAGAGCTGGTAGAAAATGCCAATAATTGGGCCGGTTGCAGCGCCCTAAAGAAATCCAAGTATTTTACCTTGGTGAAGATTTTGAGAATCATGGGGTAAAAGAAGACTACCATTAATAGTAAGCCTCCGATAACCACTACACTGTATTTCAATAAGGCCAGGAGTAATTCTACCGCGGAATCGGGGTTGTCTCCGGTGATATCTACTATTAATGAGGCCATCAAAGCAAATACTCCATAGGGTGCTAAAATCATGATAAAGCCCACAATTTCGATAATGACATCATTGATGCCTTCAAAAAAAGCTATTACAGGAGCAGATTTTGCCTTGGGGATTCGAATCAATGCGATCCCCATAATGATTGCAAAGAACACCACCTGCAACATCATCTCATTGGCTGCAGCCGCTTGAAAAACATTTTCAGGCACCATGTCCACCAAAGGTTTTAAGGGACTTTGTTCTTTGAGCTGCTCAGCTTCTTGGGATTTACTTCCGGCAGTTTCATCATACAATTCCATCAGCTTCTCTCTGGTTTCAGAGGGAAGACTTCTGCCGGGATTGAATAGATTCACTAGGAGTAAACCAACGGTTACGGAAAGTGCTGTAGTGAAAATATAGGTCAATATTGTTTTACCTCCGATTCTACTTAGCTTAGTAATGTCTCCTAAATTGGACACACCTACGATTAGCGAAGCCAGCACCAAAGGAACGGCTATCATTTTAAGCGCAGTTATGAAAATGGTACCTATAGGTTTGACGAAATCATTAATGAAATCCGGAGAGATTCCAAATTTCACAACACCCAAGCCAACCAACAATCCCAAAATCAGCCCGATGATTATTTTGGTGTGCAGTGGTATTTTTCTTTTCATACGCATTGATTTGTACAAATTAAATTTTGCTTGACCTATTCAATAAAAGATAGTCTGCCAAAACCAAGGCACACATGGCTTCTACTATAGGAACGGCGCGCGGTACCACACAGGGGTCATGACGCCCTTTGCCTGAGACGGTGGTGGTTTCACCCTGCGCATTGACGCTCTCCTGGTCCTGCATGATGGTAGCCACCGGTTTGAAAGCTACTTTAAAATAAATATCTTCTCCATTGGAGATTCCTCCTTGAATGCCTCCTGAGTGGTTGGTCCTTGTTCTTACTTTATCTCCTTCAGTATAAAAGGCATCATTGTGTTGGGAGCCTTTCATGGTAACTCCTTCAAAACCGCTTCCAAACTCAAAACCTTTCACCGCATTGATGCTTAGCATGGCATGGCCTAAAACGGCATGTAACCTATCAAAAACAGGTTCTCCCAAGCCAACAGGGACGCCTTTTGCCACACAGCTTACAACTCCTCCTATGGTGTCTCTTTCTTTTCTGACCTGATCGATCAGTTCAATCATTTTATCAGCAGTGTCTGTATCAGGACACCTTACTATATTTGACTCAGTTTGACTAAAGTCTAATTCTTGGTAGGGTTTTTCTAATTTAACGTCTCCGGCCTGGCTTACATAAGCATTGATTGCCACACCATAGCTAGCCAGCAAAAGTTTGGCAACAGCTCCTGCAGCCACCCGAGCAGCAGTTTCTCTGGCGCTACTTCTTCCTCCTCCTCTATAATCCCTTACTCCGAATTTCTCGTGATAAGTATAATCAGCATGGGAAGGCCTGAATTTATCGGCAATATGTGAATAATCCTTACTTTTCTGGTCGGTATTGTAGATGACCATGGCAATGGGAGTGCCTGTACTCTGTCCCTCAAATACTCCGGAAAGGATCTCAAAATTGTCCTCTTCTTTCCTTTGGGTAGTTATTTTAGATTGACCGGGTTTCCTTCGCTGCAATTCCGTCCTGATAAAATCCTCGTCTATCTTAACGCCTGCCGGACAGCCATCTATAATCACTCCGAGTCCTCTGCCATGAGATTCTCCGAAGGTGGTAATTGTGAATATGTTTCCAAATGTATTACGCATGAATTACTTTTTCTTTACAATCAAATAGGCCAATAATCCCAAGGCCAGCAATAGCAAAATATTAATTAGGCTGGAAAAATAAGACTTATATCCTTGGTTTAAAAGCTTATTGTCTTCTACTTCTATTAGGTCATATAATCCTCCCAGCCTGGAAGAAGAAATGGCCTGGTTGATTCGGCTCTCTCCGGTCACCCGTACTACAGCTTGAGGAACAAGCGTATCATATTTGGCCAATTCCGGGTTAAAATAGATCCATTCAAAATGATCTTTCAAAGGTACTACCTCTGCTTCATTTAATGTCATGAAATAGCTAAATTCCTTCATACCGGTCACTTTTCCTCTACCTCTGTTGATTTGCACCTGCTCATTAGGGTCAAAAGTGTTCAATTTTTGACCTTTTTTAACTTTTGGTGGGCGAATGGAGCTTATATTGCCTTCCCCTGTGATGATAAAATCATAAGTAAAGCCTTCCCCGGTTTGAACTTCTAAATCGCTGACGTTTTCTCTGAGTCTGTAGTTCCCGACGCTGACTTCATTTTTAAGTGGGTGAGGGGGAAGTTCTTTTACTTTTATGCTCTTGGGTTGGGAATAAAAGGTTTTAAAATCCTGGAGCCTGTTGCTACCAAAAAAACTAGGGTTCTTGGCGACTTTGTATTTAATCATTTCCCAGCCTACAGAAGGGAAATCTACTGTTCCGGAATTGAATGGGTAAAAGTTGGCTTCATAAACCTTGTATTTGGTCCACTTCTTGCCCCCAAATTCCACACGTTCCGGCTGAATGCTGGTAATGTTGAAGTTTTCTTCCCAAGCGTTTCCGGGCTTAATTTCATTAATAATCCGTTCAAGTTGCTTGCCGGGTTCATGAAAGTTAAAAGGTGCCTGATTGCTCTCAGACATATAAAATGCGAAACTGACACTGAATCCTTCCCCTACATACACCTCATCCTTACTGACAGAAAGTGAGAAAAAAGCATCGTCCTCTACTTCCACATATTCTGGTTGTTCTGTGTTGTTTCTCCCAAAAAGATCATCAAAAGGATCCAATGCACGATTACTTTGGGCATTAGAGCGGGCATCTACTACCGTAATGGTGGTGCCTGAGGAGGAAGCCGAGATTCCATTTACATCTATTTCAAAGGCAGGAAGTGTAAACTGCCCTTTTCTTAGGGGCTTGTAATACTGTATGACACTGTTGGTACTACTCATTTGTCCATTGATGATATTCATCGATGAGCTTTGGGAAATACCTTGCTTTTGGAAGCCTTGAATATCAGGTAATTGGTCATAGGACCTTATTTTGTCTCCTGACACAATTACTTTTATTGTGAAGGTTTCGTTGAGAGCAACTTCATTTTGGCCCAATTCGATTTTGACATCCTGTGCATGAGCAGTTAATGAAAAAAGACCCAGCAGGCATACAAAAAGAAAATGGTTTTTCGTTGAATACATATAATACGATTGTGTTTTCGTAATTTAATAACTGCAAATTAACAAGTATATTTTATACGTAACAAATCTAGACGAAAACCGTTAATAGTATTTAAATCAATCTTTTTAATTAAACCTAAAATTAAAATATCGTGAACCATGATGGAATATGTTAAGACTATTTTATTAAAAGTAAGTTTTGACGGCAAGCTCTTCGAGAAAGAGTTGAGAAAGGGTCTGAATATGCTGGTTCCTGGAGAACTGGAAGAATTCAGAAAGTGGTGTTACGGCACTTTTTCAAAAGCATACGAGCCAATATTAAATAAATATTTTATCTTATTGGCCGGTTAAACCAACAGCATATTAGCCCCAAGATTATGGGGCTTTTTTTATGGGATAATAGGTAATCATAAAATGGAGAGCGTTTTTTTGGGTGTTTTATACATTTTTTTACTTACTTTTAAAAAAGTTAAACTTTGTTAAGCGATGGAAAAAAAGAACACCGGATTTGATGATATTGAAAAAATGCTTCAGGAAGTTGGAAGCAAAATTGAGACCTTGATCGAAAAAGGAACCAAGGCTACAGGGGAGGCTAGTGAGGAAATTGAGAAAAAAATCAAAGACCTGCACAAAAACAAAGAAAAACTAGAGAAGGAATTTCAGGAAAAGAAGGCCAAGTTTGAGGAAAAGTACCAGAGCAAATCAAGTACGGCCAAACCATTTTTGGAAGATTCTATGGCTCATTTTAAGCAAGGAGTTAAGTCATTGGTACATGCCATCAATGAAATGCTGAAATAGAACCAAATATTATTCCTTTATACAAATAACCTTTTGTTTGGTCATCCCTGAAAATTTGCCATCATTTGGTGAATTTTGGCCTGTATTTTCTTTGGAAGTTTTTTGGTAATTAATTATTTCCAATTTGGCTGAGGGGAAATTTATAAAATGGCCTAAAAATAGTGGGATGTTAAAATCAAACAATAATCGGTGGCTGATCTATATGCTTTCGCCTAATTTTATCTCATTTTAGCTGATAAAAAGTCAAGATAATAGAATTATCATAGTTCATTTTTTCCAATGCACTGTATAAGTCTAGATTAAATTTTTTTAAACCCTTCATAAACTCGGAAGAATCAGTCCTCTTAAAAGATAAAAACGTTTCAAACTCAATAGAATTTATGAATCTATTATTGCTATCCACACCGACGGGAACGGGTAGTAAAAAACGAATTAAACGTTGAGATTTTTTGATGGTATTTGAAGTATAAACCTGTTGGTTATTTATGTTATAGTAACCGTATAAAATCCTGTTTTTATCTGTATAACTAAATATAAACCAGTCTGATGTAATCTTATAACTATGATTTAGATAGGATACATTGAGATCCATTATTTCTTTATCAAACTCCTGGTGATTATATTTTTTATTCTCAGGCCAAGTATTTGCTCCAAAATTTAATTGGTAAAGTGGTGAAAGATCTGCAGGGGGAATTATTTTATAAACTAAAGACGAGGTAGGCGCATTATAATAGGTGTCTAATCCGTCTCCATTCATCCCCCCAGTGAATTCGAAATTCAAATATTTCCCCGCCTCAGGAAATTTTGCTGCTTTTCCTTTGACATTTCCATGTATGTCAGTTATCAATAACTTATAATTTTCATTCCCATTTACGCTTACATTAAATGCGATATGATTATCGTCTAATATTGATAATGAGTTAGGGTATAGGTTACTCCCTAAATAAACTTTGTTTTTGAAATTCCCATTTAAATCATAGAAAAGCATGCTTTCATAGTCGAGGATAATGATTTCATTTCTATTTTTATGTACAGAAAAATCATTAATTGACTTATATTCTCCTGGTCCATTTCCTTTTACACCAATTATTTTTATAAAATCACCATTTAAGGTAAATTCAAGCAAATTTGAGCTCTTTTTATCAAGCAGTAGGAGCTTTTCATCGTATTCTATAACCTTATTTACTTTAAGAATTGATTTATCAGCAGGGATGCCTTTTAAAGGCAAAAATTCAAAGCCCCTTACTTGATCAAGAATATTTCTATTAATGGCATTTTGATTAGTAACATTAACACCAATAGGGGCTTTTATGATTTTTTCCTTTTTATATTGAGATTCGTTTTTCTCCTTACAGGAAAAAGTCAGCAAACTAAATATTAAAAATACATGGATGATTTTCATCAATAGGCTCATTTTATAGCTGTTCTAGGTTTATTTGATATAGTAATTTTAATTTTTGCACCAAACCTGTACCGAGCTTTACAGTAAAATTGGTTATGTATCCGACTATGTAATAAGATTTATCAGAATAAAAACCTTCGGAAATATACTGACAATCAGTTAATATCACTATTAATATTTACTTTTTAGTTGATTCTAAGATTTGGGAATTAGCTTATAAATTCAGCTTTAAATCTTTTTGGTAGAGATAGTATTGACCTTCGCAAAGATCTAGTTATTGTTCACAACTGCTGTACAAGATTTTTTAGCGTATTTGTTTTTTTATAAGCAACCCTTTTTTCCGAATGTCTGATGTCAATTTTGGTCATCAGAATAATTTCTATGTCATCTCCATTAAAAAAATTATAAGTTAGCGTGGAGCTATTTATTTTTAAATTTAAAATGGATGACGAAACCCAGTCAATAATTCGGGAATATCCGAAATACCGTTGTAATTTTGTGGCATGAATTACCTTTCAGTTGATACACTTAGCAAGTCCTTTGGAGAAAGAGTCTTGTTCTCAGAAATTTCCTTCGGAATAGCCCAAGGACAAAAAACCGCTCTTGTTGGAATAAATGGGGCAGGGAAGTCCACCTTAATGAAAATCATTATGGGGGAAGAAATTGCTGATGCAGGACAAGTGGTCATCAATCAGGAAATTAAAATGGCCTATGTGCATCAAAATCCGGTTTTTGCCGGAGAGAAGAGCATCTACCAAACCATATTTGATGATCCCGACAATGAGATCATTCAAGTAATTCATGAATACCAAGCCCTAATGATCAAAGCAGAAGGTGGAGAAGACAATAGTGAAGCATTACAACCTGTTTTTGAAAAAATGGATCGGCTGCAAGCCTGGGATTTTGAGTACCAGATCAATGAAGTCTTGGGAAAGCTTGGGCTTCATGATACCGGGCTTCAAGTGTCTGCTCTCAGTGGAGGGCAGCGAAAAAGGGTTGCCATTGCCAGAGCCATTCTTCACTTCCCCGATCTATTGCTACTCGATGAACCAACCAACCACCTGGATCTGGAAACCATCGAATGGCTGGAAGAATACCTTTCGAAGTCCAATCTCTCACTTTTAATGGTGACACACGATAGGTATTTCTTGGACAAGGTTACCAACAATATCCTAGAACTTGAAAATGGTGAATTGTATCGGTATGCAGGCAATTACAGTTATTTTCTAGAAAAGAAGGCAGAAAGAAAAGCCAATCAGGCCACAGAACAGGAAAAAGCCAAAAGTCTTTATAAAAAGGAACTGGATTGGATAAGAAGGCAACCTAAAGCAAGAGGGACCAAAGCCAAATACAGGGTGGAGGCCTTCAATGATACCAAAGAGAAAGCCTTCAAAAAACAAGAGGAAAGAGACATTAGCCTAGAGGTGACTGCTCAAAGGCTGGGGAAGAAAATTGTAGAGATAGAGAAAATCTACAAATCATATGGTGACCTTAAACTGATTGAGGATTTTAGTTATACTTTCAAAAAAGGAGACAAAGTAGGCATAGTCGGACCGAATGGAGCAGGGAAAACCACCTTTTTGAATATGCTTATTGGTAAAAATGATCCTGACAAGGGTTCGGTTACTATTGGGCAAACCACTGCTTTTGGTTATTATAAACAAGAGGAGGATAGCTTTGATGAAACCTTGAGATTGATAGATATTGTAAAAGAAGTTGCAGAAGTGGTTACGGTGGCCGGAGGGGCTACCATTACCGTCAGCCAATTCCTGACCCAATTTGGTTTTCCACCCAAGCAGCAACATACACACATTGCCAAGCTGAGCGGAGGAGAGAGAAGAAGGCTTCAGTTGCTACTAATTCTAGTAAAGAGCCCCAACTTCCTCATTCTGGATGAACCTACAAATGATTTGGATATCGTAACCCTCAATACACTTGAGGAATTTTTGGATGTATTTCCCGGATGTTTGGTGATTGTTTCCCACGATAGGTATTTTATGGATAGGCTGGTAGACCACCTATTTGTTTTTGAAGGAGATGGGCAGATCAGCGATTTCCCCGGGAATTACACAGACTTAAGAGAAAAAAAAAAAACGGCTAAAAATGTGGCGCCCAAACAGGTGGCAGAAAAAAAACCTGAGGCAACGAAAACTGCCGAAAAGGAAAGTACCAAGGCTTCCTTTAAGGACAAGAAAGAATTTGAAGAGATTTCAGCATCGCTTGAGCAATTGACCGCCAAAAAAGATACCTATATCCAAAAGATTAACCAAGGCACGGAAGATCATGAAGAACTAATGAAGTGGTCACTGGAAATTGAAGAATTGGACAAAAAAATAGAAACCTTGGAAATGAGATGGCTGGAATTAAGCGAGCTTGATGGGATTTCCTAATTAATTGGCTAAGCTTAAGCAGACTGAGGCAAGCGGAGAAGTTAGATTTTTTCCAAAACAGAAACAATCAACTTGTCAACGACTCCGCTCGGGTCTGCGGAGAATTTTCCAGAGATACGATTGGCAACAATGGCATTCATGCTAAGGACCTCATGCCCCAACATTTTTCCCATGGCATAATAACCTGCGGTTTCCATTTCAAAATTGGTAAAAGGTTCATTTTGAAAAGGTTGGGTGCCTAATAAATCGAAGATATCAGGAATTCGAGGCTTTAATCTTACTTCTCTGCCCTGTGGGCCAAAGAATCCGGGACAGGTTACTGTAATTCCAGAAGGCAGGCCTTCTCCAATTTTTTTTAATAGGTTTTCTGAACCGCTGACACAATAAGGTATAAAGGGAAGGGATAGGCATTTTTGCACGTGCTCGGCTATTTTGCTTTCCAATGCCGTTTGTGGGATGGTATAAAAAGCCATTAAGGTATCCAAGCCCACGGCCTTTGAACTGGCTAGAATACTGCCTTCGGGTAGTGTGCTTTGCATGCTTCCGGATGTGCCAATTCTGACGATATTGAGCCTTTTGTGCTTGGAATTAGGTAATCGGGATTTAAAATCCACGTTAAACAAAGCATCCAACTCCGTCATAAAAATTTCTACATTATCCGTACCCATTCCGGTACTGATTACGCTGATTCTTTTGCCTTTGTACCAGCCGGTGTGGGTAACAAATTCTCTGTGAGCTACCTGAAGTTCTATTTTTTCAAAATGGGAAGATATTCTCTCTACGCGGTTAGGATCTCCTACAGTAATGATAGTATCTGCCACCAGCCCCGGTTTGAGGCGAAGGTGGTAAATACTCCCATCAGGATTGATGATAAGTTCCGATTCAGGTATCGGGTTGTGCATGTAGGCTTGCTTTTATTTTGTCAGCATTGGGTTTTTGATACAAGCCTTTATAGGGATTGTAACCATTGGTGTTTTTCTGGTAATAGCCTGTGCCATTATATGGCCTCTTTTGAGGAGCTGTTTTGCAACTTTCAGAGCATGCTCCTTCCATTTCCCATCCACAGGATTCACAAATGGGAACATGAACATTGCACTCTGGGTTTGCACAGTTGACCATCCGGTCAGACAGGCTGTTGCAAACATAACACTTGGAAACTGTTTTAGGGTTTACCTTATTTACATCCACGGCCAGCCTGTTGTCAAACACATAGCATTTACCTTCAAAGTCTTCTCCGCCGGCTTCCATTCCATATTTAATGATTCCTCCATGGAGCTGGTAGACATCTTCAAAGCCTTGCTCCAGCAAGAAAGCAGAAGCTTTTTCGCATTTTATTCCACCGGTACAATAGGTAAGTACCTTTTTGTTTTTCAGGTGTTCAAGCTCCTTTACTTTTTCCGGAAAATCCCGAAAATTGTCAATGTCAAGGCGTACGGCATTCTTAAAATGCCCCAATTCGTGTTCGTAATTTGAGCGAACATCTAAAATCACCACATCTTCCTCATCTTTCATGGCCTTGAAGGCCTCAGGCTCTAGGTGCTTGCCTGTTTTTTCTCTGGGATTGAGGTGTCGTAATCCTGAGTGGACAATTTCTTCTTTGGCTCGAACATTGATTTTCGCAAAGGCATGTTCCTGATGCTCATCAATTTTGAATTCTGTGTCGGCAAATCTGGTGTCGCCTTTTACATAGGCCATGTACTTTTCACAGTCTTCTTTCAATCCAGAAACAGTTCCATTCAGACCTTCTGATGAGATGATAATTCTTCCTCTTATATTGTTTTCAACACAAAATAAGTGGTGTTCTTCGCGATATGCTTCCAGATCATCTATCTGGGCATAGCAGTAATAAAGTAAGATGTTGTAATCCATAACTTAAGCCCTGTTTCCGGCAGGGTGTTATTTGTTTAATAAACGATAAAACTATTTTTCTATAACCTGAGCAGGGTTGCCAAATACTGTTTGGTTATCCTCAATATCCGCTATGACTACGGATCCTGCACCTACTCTGGCATTCTTTCCTATTTTAACTCCTGAAACGATGGTCACACCTGAGCCTATAAAAACGCCTTTTCCGACGGTAACACCGGAATTAATGACAGCACCTGCGCCCACTTGAACAAAATCTCCAAGCTTAGCCTGATGTTCTATTGTGGCATTGGTGTGTAAAATGCAATGGTTCCCAATTTCAGCTCCAGCTCCTATGGTAACTTTGGCATTGATAAAATTTCCATGACCAATGCCTGCATCTGTAGAGATATATGCCAACCTATGCAAAGCATTTACCGGTTGTGTTTTTCTCCTTTCATTCAGCAATTTTACTATGGTCTCTCTGTACTTTGGGTCATCTACTGCAACAAATGCTTCACATTTTTTCCCGATAAGCTTAAGAAAACCGTCGTCTTCAAGCTTCCCGAGGATGGCAACATTGTTAATTTCTTTTTGGTGGAGAGTGGCATCATCATCCAAAAATCCATAGACCACAGCATCATGACTATTGAATATTTCTAATGCAGGATGTGCAATTCCTTTGGCGCCGAAGATAATGATTGGTTTTTCCATAATTTTGTTTTAGAAATACAAAATTAATGGAAATTACCAACCTATGCAAAAGATCATTTTAAATTAGGTCTGAGCAAGTTTTGACCGATTTTACAATGCAAACACATGCGTTTGGAACAGTATTGATGGTACAACCCAAGCATGCCCTGGCTGTCGTAGGCATTGAGGGCCGGCCAGTCCACAGCCTGATAAATATCGATTAGGCTATTTTTTTCTGCAGGGATTTCCTGTAGAAGGTTGAAGCATTTCTCCTGCCAAACGGAAAGGTCTGCATATCTTCCGTAGGCATACCAAAGAGGCACCACATAATTGATTATTAAAAGTCCCAGAATGTTTTGGGTTAATTTTCCTTGCGTAGCATGGGGCTTTGGCTTACCAAAGTGATAATGCTTTTTCCAGTATTCACTCACAGACAAATCAAAGGTTCTTTCAATGGATTGACTGCTGTCTAATTCATGAAGTACCAAGTCAAATAGATGGGGGCTTCGGCTGAGCAAGGCTGCAAGCTGAGCCAATCTAACAGTTGGGAAATTACTTGGCCTCACCTTCATAAATTTCCATTCTGAGGGAAAAAGGTTTCTCTTAAGAGAGTATTTGTTAAGCAAATAGTCATACTCCGCCTGCAACCCTTTTTCATAGCTTTGGCTTAAATCCAATGAAGGCGTAAACAAACCGGCCTGCCCGAAGATTAGGGCTTCAATTTGCTCAATATTCCCTGCATTTTTCTTAATTAACTTGTAAGGTAGGCTTTGCGCCAATTTTAACATGGGGATACTGTTGGTTTTAAAACCAAATGAAAAAAACAGCCATTGATAAGCTGTTTCTTCCCAATCATTCCCATTCTCTTTTAGCAGATCCAAAACCTGGTCACTTTTGCCTTGAAGGCGTTCGACGAGCGCTTTTTCCAACATGGAAAATTTCAAAATTGAAGAGAGATCAGGGAGGCTGTCCGTGCAAAGAAGCTTTTTAGTAGAACTTTGTAGTCTTTGGTAATTCCGAATTACATCCAACAATACCTTTCCTTCAAGAGCCAATGTGGGTATTAGGGTCCCATCCTTTCTTTTTACTTCTTCATCATGTTGCCAAACCACATGAAGAATTACTGCATTGTAGGCACTATCTGAGTGATGTTTATGGTTTTTCCAATCGGAAGTGCGAAGGTGAATTTCTATGTGACCATAATGACGGATTCCTCCGAGTGAAATTTCTGCTTCTTTAAAATCAGGACCTTCGTGCTGATTATGAAAACCTATTTTATGAATGATTATGGAGCTACCTCCTTCAGTTTCCAAGGTATTTTTATCAAAATACTGGTATTTCCAAATTAGCTGAAGAAAATCCTCTTGAAAACGAAACATAGGTTTATTTCATAATTGCCTTATGAAATTACCTAAAAATATAAAGAAAACGAAATAATTGGATTGGATATTTTATTTACAGTAAATATCCAGTTGCTTTGCCATTGACTCCTGAAGAAGGATGGCTTCTTTTTTGGCGGCTTCACCAAAATCTTCTCCGGAGGAGGCATAAATGATTCCTCTGGATGAATTTACCAAAAGCCCACATTGACTGTTCATTCCAAATTTGGCCACTTCTTCCAGGCTTCCTCCTTGGGCACCAACGCCGGGAACCAGTAGAAAATGATCAGGTACCAGCTTTCTTACTTCGGCAATTGACTCTCCTCGTGTCGCCCCAACCACGTACATCATGTTTCCGGTATTTCCCCAGGCTTTGCTTTTTTCCAACACAGTTTCATAAAGTGGTTGGTTGGATTGATTTTCTATGAATTGAAAGTCTTTACTCCCTTGATTGGAGGTGAGGGCCAATAGAATCACCCACTTCCCTTCAAATTCTAAAAATGGTCCCACACTGTCTTCTCCCATATACGGGGCCACTGTGATGGCATCAAAATTCATCTGCTCAAAAAATGCCTTGGCATACAGTCGAGAGGTGTTTCCAATATCACCTCTTTTGGCGTCGGCTATGGTAAATATGTCTTCTGGGATATAGTCAAGTGTTTTTGCCAATGTCTCTAAACCCGCGGGTCCCATGGCCTCATAAAAGGCAAGGTTTGGTTTATAAGCCACCGCTTGGTCTTTAGTGTTGTCAATGATTGCTTTATTGAAAGCAAAAATAGGGTCCTCTTCCTTAAGCAAATGTTTAGGGATTCGCTGTAGGTCGGGATCCAAGCCGACACATAGAAAGGAGGATTTTTTCTGTATTTGGGCAAATATTTCTTGAGAAGTCATGGGGCAAATTTATAAAAAAGGGAATGGAAATATTAAATCTGAGGGATTACCTCAAATCAATTACCTCTACATCTTGATTTTCACCTACTTTAAATACAAAGTAATCATCCACAATCTTCACATTGGGATTCAACTCTTTAAAAGTATATTTAAATGTTCCCCCAACATCATCTTTGATCTCCCAAGCCAATATTTCATTTTTTGCTTTATCAATGTAAAGCTTGATTCTTTTAAACCTAGCGTTGGGTTTATCTGAAGTCAGTAAAATTTCATGGGCCGGAATGCCATTTATATCACTGCTACCAATCAATTGAGAGGTGTAACCTTTTTTATAGATGTTGTAAACATTAGAAGGGGTAAGTTCATCTGCATCATCTTCCACATTGTTTATGGTGACCTCTTTGTATTTGGAGGATTTTATTAGTGTCCAAACCGTTTTTCCATCATTAAATATTTCTTGGTCATCAAGCGTAAGCCTGTATTTATCGCCTTTTACGGTCACATTTCCTGTATTGGTTTGGATAAGTCCTTCATCTTCTGTGGAATAACTGTATTCAAAAAGCCCTGTGAAACCGTTAAGGTTTTTATAATTTTCGCTGACCTTAGAAAGGATTTCTATTGCTTTGGCATTGCTTTGCGCAAATAAAGCAGTGGAAAAGCAACTAAAAATGAGTACTATGGTGATTATTTTTTTACTTAACATGTTACAAATCAATATATTTTATAGGTTATTCAATAACTGTTCCAAAGTGTTTTCATCTTGGACCAATACTTCCCTAGCCTTACTGCCTTCAAAAGCGCCAACAATTCCGGCAGCTTCCAGTTGATCAATTATTCTTCCTGCACGATTATAACCAAGCTTCAGTTTTCTTTGGATCAGGGAAGTACTGCCTTGCTGATGCATTACAATAAGTCTGGCGGCGTCATCAAATAAGGCGTCTCGTTCCGACAAGTCAACTTCTCCAATGCCGCTGTCGCCTTCTTCTCCAACAAATTCAGGCAGCAGGTAGGCGTCAGAATAGCCTCTTTGGTCGCCTATCCAATCACATACCGCGTCTACTTCAGGGGTGTCTAAGAAAGCGCACTGTAAGCGAATGACATCAGAACCCATAGATAATAACATGTCGCCCATACCAATCAATTGTTCAGCCCCTCCTGCATCCAGAATGGTACGGCTATCAATTTTACTGGTTACCCTGAAGGACAGCCTGGCAGGGAAGTTGGCTTTGATTATACCTGTAATCACATTAACCGATGGTCTTTGGGTGGCTAGGACCAGATGTATTCCAATGGCTCTGGCCAATTGCGCTAGTCTGGCAATGGGCCCCTCAATTTCCTTGCCTGCAGTCATCATCAAATCGGCAAGTTCATCAATCACCAGAACAATATAGGGCATAAATTTATGGCCTTTGTCAGGGTTTAGCTTTCGAGCGACAAATTTGGCATTGTATTCCTTCAGGTTCCTACATCCTGCATCTTTTAATAAATCGTATCTGTTGTCCATTTCTATACACAGGGAATTCAATGTATAGATCACTTTTTTTGTATCGGTGATTATGGCTTCCTCAGCATTTGGAAGTTTGGCAAGAAAATGCCTTTCAATTTTATTAAATAGCGTTAACTCTACCTTCTTAGGATCCACCAGAATAAGCTTAAGCTGGGATGGATGCTTTTTATAAATTAGGGAAGCTAGAATCATATTCAAGCCTACTGACTTACCCTGCCCGGTTGCTCCGGCCATTAATAAGTGGGGCATTTTGGCCAAATCAACAACAAATACCTCATTGGATATGGTTTTTCCCAATGCTACTGGAAGCTCCTTGTCGCTCTTCATGAATTTCTCGGTGCCCAATACGGAGCGGGCAGCCACCAATTCTCTATTCTTGTTCGGAACCTCTATGCCTATCGTTCCTTTTCCTGGAATTGGAGCAATAATACGAATCCCCAATGCAGCCAAGCTAAGCGCGATATCATCTTCCAGGTTTTTAATTTTGCTTATTTTTACCCCCGGTTCGGGAATAATTTCATATAGGGTTACCGTAGGGCCTATGGTGGCTTTAATTTCCTGTATGCCTATTTTAAAGTTAATAAGCGTTTCAACAATCTTATTTTTATTCTCCTCTAATTCCTGCCTTGTCACAGTGACCTTTTGCTGGTCATATTCGTTGAGCAAAGTCAAGGTAGGGAACTGATAGCTCGGAAGGTCAAGGGTAGGGTCGTATGGATCCAAGTTTTCAACCATCTCGGCAGTCTTTTCTTCATTTCCCTTGTTCTTTACAACGAAGTTATTGCCTGCCAATGGATCTTCAGTTTCCACCGGGCCATCTTTTGTCGTGTCTTCTACCTTAAATGCAGGGGAAGAGATTTTGTCTTTTTTGGAAACCTGTGCTGACTTATCTGCATCAGAAACCTTCCAGCTGTTGGCATCAGATTTTTCTTCCTCCTCTTCCGGTTCATCTTCCTCCGCCTCAGTTTCCTCTATGGGTTCATCAATAAAATCGTCTTCATCTTTGCCCTCGGGGACATAATTGTTCTGCCTGTCTTCAGTATCTGTGGCTTGTGATGTTTCTTTTTCAGAGCCATTGAACCAAGTAATTTGATCCACATTGAAAAATACGATAACAAAAATCAACAAGGACCCAAAGATTAGGATAAAGGTGCCCCAGCCAAGAAAGGCATCCGAAAGCATGGCAAGTTCATAACCAAAACCCCCACTAAGAAATGCCAGGTAATTATAGCCATCAATCAGATGAACCAGATAGCCCATCAGTAGTCCCAACCATACCAAAAAGAACAATGAAAATCCCGCATAGCGGGTAAGGGATACCAGAGAGTTTTTGAAAGATAACCTGTAGCCCAAAAAGAACAAGAATGGAGGAAAGAACAAGGCAGCGATTCCAAACCAGCGGTAAATCATGAAATAACTCATAACAGCCCCCGTATAGCCCAATAGATTTTGGGTTTCACCTGCCTTGGTACGAATTGGCATTCCTGATGCGTTAACGAGGCTTTGGTCTGCCTGTCCTACAAACAGGTAACTCAAAAAAGCCAAAAACATAAAAACAGAAAACATCAAAAAGAGGATTCCAAAAGATAAACTCCAGCGTTTATCATTGAAAAAAGCCCAATTGAATTTTCTTTTACTTTTGGGGGCTGGTTTCCCAGGGGTCTCCTTCTTTTTAAAAGTGTTTTTTTTGTACGTATTTGCAGCCATGGTGCTTCCTTTCTCCGCTGTAGGGATGTAATTTAATGCTTGCTTTGGTAATATAAAAGTTCTCTTATCGTACTGAATTATTTACCAGGCCTTTTTTCAATCTTTTTATTAGGCTGGGCCCCTCATAAATCATACCAGTATATACCTGTATCAGACTAGCCCCGGCCGCTAATTTTGCCTTGGCATCTTCCACAGAAAAAATTCCACCGACGCCAATTACCGGAAATGCATTTCCTGATTTTTGAGTCAGGTACCTTATGACTTCAGTACTCCTCTCGTTCAATACTTTTCCGCTTATGCCTCCTGCTCCAATGGCTTTGACCTGTGCAGCATCTGTCTTCAATACCTCCCTGTCTATGGTGGTATTGGTAGCAATCACTCCTGCAATCTTTGTTTCCTGCACTATTGAGATGATATCATCAAGTTGTCCATCCGTTAAATCCGGTGCGATTTTTAGCAAAATAGGCTTGGGTTTGTCGTAAGTAAAATTGGCTTCATTCACTACGGCCAAGAGTTTCTTTAAAGGCTCCTTCTCCTGTAATTCCCGCAAATTCGGCGTATTGGGAGAGCTTACATTTACCACAAAATAATCTACATGTGCATGCAAGGCATGTAGGCAAAAAAGGTAATCCAAAATGGCATCCTCATTTGGGGTAACTTTGTTTTTACCGATATTTCCTCCCACCAAAACATCAGATTTTCTATTTTTCAACCTTTCCACAGCTGCTGCCACTCCACCATTGTTGAAGCCCATCCTGTTGATCAGTGCTTGGTCTTCCGGAAGGCGAAACATTCTTGGCTGTGGATTTCCATCCTGAGGTTTTGGGGTTAAGGTGCCAATTTCAATAAAGCCAAATCCTAAAAGAGACATTTCATCAATAAGCTTGGCGTCCTTGTCAAAACCGGCGGCCAATCCTATGGGATTTTTAAACTTTAAACCAAACACTTCTCTTTCCAGCTCCTTGTGTTCAAATGCAAAATTCCCCTTTATTGCTTGTTTAAGCAGGGGTAAATTAAACAATATTTTGATCCAGGAAAATGTGAAATGATGTGCAGATTCCGGATTTTTTAGAAAAAGAAGGGGCTTTATGATCTGTTTGTACACGACGTTGAATTTTTCTCAGGCACAAAAATAACGCAATTCTTTGACAATCGACCGGAATTGCTCCAGCAATATGGAAGATATTAAAAATGGCGAGAGGAAATAAAAGTTGGAAAATCTAGTAGAGATATAGCACTGCATTAAAAACAGTTTTCTCTCCTATACCCGGAATTGGCAACAAGTGTAAGCATTGTCTTACCAATCATCCATTAAAATCATTGAGCAGTGGTATTTTAACCTTCACCTTAGGGTTTGATTTTGGAAAAAACATAGCCCAACTCAGTAGCAATCTGCAAACTTCTTTCCTCGTATTTTTCTGCTTGTACAGGGCTATTGTCAAAGGCTTTGGGATCCTCAAAGGTTATTGGGATACGTTTCTCTGCTCCCGGAATAAATGGGCAGCCTTCATCAGCCTGAGAGCAAGTCATAATTGCCGCAAAATTTGATTTGGGATTAAAAGCATCGTCAAACCTTTTAGAAAAGCCTACAATAGGATGTTGGTTTTCTGCATATTTAATTGCGTAGACAGGATTTTCTCCTTTCGATAGGCTTTGAATATGAAATCCTGAATTTTCAAGGGTTTCTGCAACCATAGGGAAAAGGGCTGTGGCTTCAGTTCCTCCGGAATAACAAACCACATTACTTATTCCAAAATTATGGGCCATCAACTGGGCCCAAACCTGTGATAAATGACTCCTTCTGGAATTATGGGTGCAGATAAAATTAAGTCGAATTTCTTGTTGTGTATCTGCTTTAGCTTGAATAAAATCAATCAAAGGCTGTAACGCCTTTTTGCGTGTCTCCGGTATATCTACCAGGTTTAAGGTGCTAATGGTGTTGGTTAATGGTTGAAGAATTTTTGACTGAGTCGTTTCCATGAGTGATGGATTTTATTACTGAGTATGGAATAGGATTGATCTTAATAAATGATTCCGTAATGAATTTGGTCTCAACGGCTAAAATTCAGTTTTAGGTTCTTTATCTTTAGCAGCAAGTGGGCTTAATGGAATGGCCTTGGTTTAAAAAATCGGTCAATATTGCTTTCATGGCGGCCCATTTTTCTTTGTTGATGCAGTAACAAACACTTGTTCCTTCCACATTGCCCTGTATTAGTCCTAACTGTTTAAGCTCTTTTAAATGTTGGGATATGGTAGGTTGGGCCAGACCGATTTCATTGACGATATCTCCACAAACGCAGGAATCAATTTTAAACAGGTATTGTAAAATGGATACCCTGGCTGGATGCCCAAAGGCTTTTGCAAACAAAGCGATTTCGTTTTGTTTGTCGGTAAATATCTCTGTTTTTGCTAAGCCCATCCTTGGTTATTGTTTGATTGCAATATTACGATAATTAATTAAATACTCAAAACAGGATATGGTTCTTTATGGTGAATGATTCATTAAATTTAAAGAGGTAATATATTTTGTTTGGTAAGGGCTTATGTAATTCCTAATCTATGGAATGATGGGCTTCACCCATCCCGTTGAGATATCAGCCTTTTAGGCAAAGGTTTCACATTTTTCGGGAAAGAAAATGCGAAACCTTTGGGCTACCTCTATCTCTAAATGTGGCAGGATTACTATTTTTCTCCTTCCAAGTTAATATTGTACCAATCAATCTTACGTGAGAAGTACATAACCAGCCCCAGAATAATGAATAAACCGATACTTCCAATAAGGAGCGCATAGTCCTGAAGTTGAATAATTACAAAGATGAAGCTGTAAAGCACCGTTAAAATTCCGGTGATCAGCATGGTTAATTTACCCGATTTTAAGATGGCCCTCACGTATCCTGCGATAAGGGACAAAGTTGCTATAGCGGAAACAATAAAGGCGAGATTAAATTTAAGGTGTTCGGATATGGAAAGTAAAAGCGTATAAAAAACAATCAATGAAACCCCAACCAGGATGTATTGGATTGGGTGAATAAAAATTTTATTTAGTACCTCAATAAAGAAAAATACAAGGAAGGTAAAGCCAATAAATAAGATTGCATATCGGATGGATCTGTAGGTTTTTTGGTAATTGTCGACTGGCAGGAGTAGGTCTATTCCAAAAGAAGAGGGATCAATGGAATGTCGGCTTCCGGCCCATATTTGAGGGTAGTTTCTATTTAAATGCAAGATGTTCCAATTCGCATTGAATCCCTTATCATTTACTTCTCTATGGTCGGGCAAAAATGCACCATTAAAACTTGGGTTGGGCCATTCTGAAGATAAATCAATATCCGTTATTTTGCCAACCGGGGTAAAATACAGTTTTTGGCTTCCTTTTATGTCTAGACTCAAATCAAAATCGTAAATTTTATCAACATTTGGGTCGATCGCTAAAGAAGCATTGATGCCGCTACCTGCGATATCATTGGTAGGTACACCGGGATTGAAGGAGACCTTTTCCTTATTCCAATTCAAATTCACTTGTTCTTCGATCCCTCTGAGGTCATTTATCCCCAACACAAATTCTGCCTGATCAAATAAAATATCTTTAGTTTGGATATCAAGTGCTTTCAGGTCAAATTGGTTAAATGTTCCAGAAATATCAAGTTTAGAATTGTAGACGACGATTTCGTAGATGCCTCTATGGCGTTTCTCGGGGTTTATATTGCCGGAAATATTAAGCTTTGTTGGTAATATATGGAGATGCTCTTTTATCTGAACTATTTTTTCAATGGAATCTTTGGGTGAAAATTGCTTTACATAGCGATGGTAAGGAATGGAAATAAAAGGACCGGAAATTGTCTGTTCCTCACCCCATTTGGCACTGACTTCCCTGATTGCTTCATCTTGGGTCCACTCCCTTTCACTAATTAAATTTTCAATCATAAAAGTTGGAATGAGTAATAACAAACCGATGATGGTGATTGTAGTTACTTTAAAGTAAATATTGGTTTTTAAGTTTTTCATTGGAAGGGAGGCTTACAATTGTTTATACGGAGAAAGGGACTGTATTTTTTCAGATTATCAAAGAGTGTGCCTTACTAGGTTAAATTTGGTTAAACCCAGAATCGAGAAATGAAATATTTTGCCCTGGCTTGTGGAATCACTAAACTATGTACCGATGGGCTTCACCCATCGCTATGAGATGCCAGCCTTTCAGGCCTCCACTTTATAGAAATAACTTTATTCTAGCCCTGCAGGGGCGAAATATCCTAGCACAGGGTGAAGCCCTGTGTCAGCATCAACAATTGTAAATCCAAGCCCTGGAGGGGCGGAATATCTTATCTACATGAAGTATCAACGCTTTGCTAAAACCTCCAAACAACCTGATTTTTTCGCGATTGCAACCCTTCCCATAAACATGGCACAGGCTTCCTGAATCCTATGGCACAATCCGAGTTAAATCCATGTAGTTGTAAACAGAAACCCATGAAG
The DNA here is from genome assembly GCF_030546805.1 of Cyclobacterium sp. 1_MG-2023. GTDB lineage: Bacteria > Bacteroidota > Bacteroidia > Cytophagales > Cyclobacteriaceae > Cyclobacterium. The sequence continues at coordinate 87,055 of NZ_JAUOPC010000009.1, forward strand.
GATTTCTCTCGCTATGAGGTGATTAGTGACTTATGTCATACAAGTTCTACTATGTTTCAAGTAGTTTTAAAATGAAAACCAAAAGAAGCTTGTTATGAAAAAGATTTTGTTTGCCACGGATTTTTCTGAAAATGCTGAAAAGTCTCTTGATTTTGCATTAAACCTTGCTAGAAACCATGGTGCTGAATTGATAATGCTTCATGTATTTGAAGTGCCTACTGCATGGGAATATCCCTACATAGAAGACCCCCTTGATATGGAACAGCAGGGTATTAGGGAGGCAGAGAAAAAATTAGTAGCGCTCTTCGAATCCCATACCGGGAGCGATGAAGTTTTGGATGTGACTTACCTGACTGTTGAAAATGATTCTATGACAAAGGGGATATTAGAGGCCATAGAAAAGAGCAGTGCGGACCTTGTGGTGATGGGAACCAAAGGAGGGAGTAAAGTCAAAGAATTGCTGATTGGAAGTACCACCAAATCTCTATTGAGCAAGTCTCCCGTCCCAATTTTGGCTGTACCGGAGAACGTTTTAGCATTTAAATTGAAAAAAGTGCTTTTCGCCTCTGATTTCCAAAAAGAAGACCTCAAGGCCCTGCAAGATTTGGTACAAATCATATCTCCTTTTCATCCTGAAATCATTGTTACGCATGTAAGTAAATATGATGAGGCTGAAAGTGCCGAGTTTTTCGAATACTTTAAAAAACAAATTCATGACCTGATAGACTATCCTAATATTAGTTTTCAGGGGCTGTATTCTGAGAAAGCGGAAGATCGATTAGTGCATTTTATAGATCAAAACCAGATAGACCTATTGGTTATGCTGGAAAAGAAAGAGAACGGACTATTGGAAAAATTGTTTCATCCGGATCTGGTGAAAAAAATGGAGTTCCGGAGTCATGTGCCTGTTCTGAGTTTAATGAAAAACAATTATTCCAACTGAATCAAAATCAATAATCTACTTTGTAACCTTATAATATCATGATAACTAAAAGAATTTCCTGGATTTTAATTGTCCTTTCCATCCTTATTGGTGGCTATTTTTATGGCATTGCCTACCAAAATTATGCCGCTAGTTTCTTGCAATTGTTTGCTGTTGTGCCATTTCTAATGTTTATGGCAGGTGTACATGGCTTATTGACCCATAATATCAGTCCCCGAACAAAGCACAATATGCTTGTTTATCCTTTGGTGATGGGCTTGATCTATGTCGTTATGTTTTTCATCCATCTCTTTATCATTTTCCCTTTAATTTGTCCGGGACTTTGATTGACAGGCATTTTACTATATAATTCCTCATGGTGTGGTCTATACTAAACGTTTCTGTGAGGCATAGAGAACCCTAAGGTTTAAATAAGAGGGAAAAGGTATAGGGATTAGGTGGAGGTATTCTCAAATCTTGCTTTAGTCCATAACTAGTCCGCTATATCTAACATTATAATTATTTGTGGCCTTGTGCTTTCATAATTCTTTCTTAATTTCATTCGATTTTAACCAAGTATATTTTCGATCACCTTATGAAAGTCTTTTCTACTCTATTTATTGCCCTATTTCTTTTTGTTGGATTCAGTTCCTTTGGACAAACAACATCCCAAGCGATTTCCAAAATCAACACCGAAGGCTTTCAGCGGTCACAGGTCATGCAGCTTATAGGAGATTTGTCCGATGTTTATGGGCCTAGATTGACCGGTACCGATCAGTACCTTACCGCAGCCCATTGGGCGAAGAAAACCATGGAAGCTTGGGGAGTGGACAAGGTGTATTTCGAGAATTATTGTGACGACTGTATGGGTTGGGAAGTGAAGTCATTTAATGTGGAAATGATTGAACCGGCCTATATGAAAATAGATGCCTATCCTTATGCCTGGACCGAAAGTTCCAAGGGTGTGCAAATAGGGGACATGGTATGGATAGAAAATTATGGAGCTATTGAAGCCGTGAAAAAACAATGGGCAGGGAAACTGAAAGGGAAGACGGTATTGATAGGCTCGGTTCCCAAGAAAAACATGTTGTTCGATCCACTTTCGGAAAGATTTACCGAAGAGGAAATCGAGGGCGCTAAAAAAGATATACTACCAGCCTCTCCAAGTCCATTGGGCCCAACTTCCGGAAATGTTGACCTGGTAGCAAATAAGGATGTTGTTTTTGAAAAAGGAATGCGGAAGAACGATGCTTTTTATGCCTTCCTGAAAGAAGAAGGAGCATTAAGTATTTTAGGAACTACCCCTTTATTTCCAGGTATTGTTCATCCGAGTGGTACCTACAGTTTTAGAGAAAGTCACATCAAATCAGTGCCCTATTTTGCAATCTCTCCGGAAAGTTTCGGGAAATTAAAACGTCTTGTTGACAGAGAAATCCATCCAAAAATCAAATTTCATTTGGATTCAGAGCTTTATTTGAAGCCGGAAAATAATGTGAACATCATAGGAGAAATTACAGGTTCAGACCCCAAATTAAAAGATGAAGTGGTGATGATAGGTGCCCATTTTGACACTTGGCATCCGGCATCCGGCGCCACAGACAATGGAGCAGGCACCGGTGTGATGATGGAAGTGATGCGTATCCTCAAAGCCACAGGATTGAAACCCAAGCGAACCATAAGAATTGCCCTATGGGGAGGCGAGGAACAAGGCTTTTTAGGTTCATTGGCCTATGCTGAGGACCACTATGGCAAAGTAGGGGAAACAAGCAGAAAGAAGGAAGTTGAAAAAATTTCTGCCTATTTAAACATGGACAATGGGGCAGGTAAAATGCGAGGCATCTACCTGCAGGGAAATGAAGGCGTACGACCTGTTTTTGAGGAAATGCTGGCGCCTTATGATCATCTTGATGTGGGTAATCTAAGTATTCAAAATACCAACTACACCGACCACGATGTTTTTGATTATTACAAAATCCCCGGATTCCAGATCATTCAGGACATGTTAAACTATTTCACCGTAACCCACCATACCAACCTGGATGCCTTGGAATACGTGCCCGAACGAGATGTGATGATCAATGCCACAGTAATTGCATCCCTTGTCTATCAAATTGCAGAGAGAGAGGAAATGATGCCTAGGGAGGAGTAGGGGTAGGTTTTATAGATTTGGATTATGTATTAAACACCCTGTTTTTTGATGAATTGGTAGCCTTCTTCGCCTAATACAAAAGCTATGGCTTATATTTTTTTAGAAAAAACAAGTTTTATATTTTCTAACTGAATAATATCCATTGGTTGTTACAGTAAATATCTTGTTTTCAAAATTAAATGTAGGGATGACACTTGAATAATTGTCCTAAATCCTTAATTTAAGGGTTGGAATTTTGGGGGATGGTATATAGTCCATATATACTCATTTACCTGTTAATATATTGCTATATATAGCTATTGCCCTTCATTTGGAATAAATTCGAAATAAACGAACGCTGTTTCGAGTATTTCGTATATTTACTGTGCAAAGTAAATAGACATGAACAACATTGATAACATAGAAAGACCTTCTAAAGAAGAGCAAAAGACAGCGATGGAATCCTATGGTGCCTTGGCCGCAGCATTAGATCAAATTCATTCTGATTACCCTGAAATTGAAATCGAAGAGACTAACGAGAGAATTAAGATTCCTTTAAAAGCACTGCAACTTCTAGCTAAAATTCTGAAGGAAACCAGCCAGGGTAAACCTGTGTCTATAGTTCCAATTGCAACTGAAATTACTACTCAGGCAGCAGCGGAACTTATAGGGTGCTCAAGACCACATTTGGTGAAATTACTTGAAACCGGAGAAATTAGCTTTACAAAAATTGGTAAACACAGAAGAATTAAATATCAAGACATTATTGATTATAAAAGAAAAATGAAAGCCAAACAACGTGAGTTCCTTAAAGAAATCATGAGGGCTGACGAAGAAGCGGGGTTGTATGATTCATAGTGTTCGGTTCACTTGTGTACTTGATACCAATGTGATTTACCCTATTGATATCAGAGATCTTCTATTTTGGTTTGCCTCATATGATCTTTTCACCGTAAAATGGAGTAAGCACATATTTTGTGAATGGGAGAACGTGATGAAACGAAAGGGGGTTCCTGACCAAGAGATTAAAAAGAGATTAAGCAAAGCTCAACTTGCTTTCCCAGATGCATTGGTTGATAATTATGAGCCACTTGTTAACACGTTAGAATTGCCTGACGACAAAGATAGACATGTATTAGCAGCAGCAATTAAAACAAATGCGAACATTATTGTCACGAATAACATAAAGGACTTTCCTAAAGAATACTTGGCAAGCTTCGGATTAACAGCAAAGACAGCAGATGACTTTATAACGGACACAATTGATCTAAATACTGATCTTGCAGTGGAAGCTTTTAGAGCGTTGGTGTTGAATAGAACCAATCCCAATTTAGATGAATTTGAGATATTGGATCGATTTCGTAAAAATGAATTAATTGATTCGGCTAATTATTTACATGTTCTGATTTGAAAAGGAAAAACGAAAGAACAACATCATGTATGAAAATCATAGCTGCACAAGACAAATGCACAAACCAAAGCTACGATTCATACATTAAGCATTAACCTTATGATTCATTTACCTAAAATACTTCAGTTAAGCATTTTTGCATTTGCGCTATGTTGTCCTTTCTTTTCATGTACTGATGAAAGAAGTGCGGTGTCTGTGGAATCTATGTTGAACGAAATGGTGGATAGAGAGGAACAGTCACGATTTCCCAAAACAGATTTTCGGCTAAAGCAACAAAGCAGTTATAATCGGGCATCGGTGGATCCCAAAGACAGTATTGGCTGGTTCAAGAACCGCGACTTTAATGCCAATGAAAATGACCATAACTTTATTCGTACCGAAGAAAACAAGCAACAAAAGGAATGGGTGTTGATGGAGCACAATGGGCCGGGAGCTATTGTGCGTACCTGGATGCCTTACTTCCATGCCGACAAACCGGATACTGACCTACAGATTAAAATATATTTGGATGGGAATGCTGAACCGGTGCTAGAAGGAAATGCCTTGGGATTACTGAATGGAACGGGCCTAATACCCTATCCCTTTGCCCATCAATCCTTGCGCTCAGCAGTATCCTTCTTCCCGATACCCTATGCCAGAAGTTGTAAAATCACAACTACAGGGCCACCATTCTTTTATCAGTTTACCTACCGTGAATACCCGGAAGGAACAGCTGTGAAAACATTTACGATGGAAGATTTTGACAATTCTAAAAAATTGGCTGAGCAAGTTGGAAAAGAGATTTTAACCCCAACCAACTACAGTGAAGGAGAGCAGGTAAAGGTGCAAGCAACTTTGCTTGCAGGCGAAGAAAAAACCATAACACTGCCTGCAGGGGAGGCAGCCCTTAGGACACTTGCACTCAAACTTGGGTCTTATGAAAAAAGCGAGCGTATGCGCTCCACGATTATTAAAATGAATTTTGATGGAAAAGAAACCGTTTGGTGTCCAATAGGTGATTTTTTTGGCTCAGGAATAGGTTTGAATCCCTATCAAGGATGGCACAACACCGTTGGGGAAGATGGAACACTTACCAGTAGATGGGTCATGCCCTACCAATCTACAGCGAGCATTAGTGTTGAAAATTTAGATAGCGAGCCAATAACTATTGAATTAAATGCCATGGTGGATGATTATAAATGGGATACCAGAAGCATGTATTTTCATGCTGCTTGGAGAGGACAATACCCGGTTTCCACCCGTCCATTTTCCGACTGGAACTATGTAAGCCTTAAAGGTCGTGGGGTATATGTAGCAGATGCACTTACAGTGATGAATCCGGTAGAAAGATGGTGGGGAGAAGGAGACGAGAAGATCTGGGTAGATGGCGAAGATTTTCCATCCCTATTTGGTACTGGAACAGAAGACTATTATGGCTACTCCTGGGGCGGGAAAAGCACTGATTTTTACGAGCACCCCTTCCATGCCCAGCCCCGGTCCAATGTTTACAATAAATTCAACCGAAAAACAGGTGATGAAAGGAATAGCCAGGGTTTTAGTACTGAAACCCGTAGCAGAACTTTGGATGGTATGCCATTTTCATCCTCCTTGCAGTTGGATATGGAAATATGGAGTTGGACCGATTGTGAAATGGGCTATGGGGTAGGTGTAATGTGGTACGGTGATGCGGACATTACATCGAACAGGAAACCGGATGCGCAAGAAGCACTAAATGTACCTAAAATCAGTAGAACCTCCTCGGAATCAAAGTGAAAATGCATGCAATCAGTGAATAGAAAGAAGCGGAGTATAAAAAGCGAAGCGGATCCTTCGGCAGGCTCAGGGTCCAATTTATGAAACATTGTAAGGGTCTTGGTAATTAGTGTAACTATAGAGAATGGTTTCGGATTTTGATTTAAGGGGCTTATTATTTTAGGTAGTAACGCGGTAACTATACTTTAAAATTAGAGCGACCTATCATTGGTAAGTAGAACAAGGAATACAATCAAATGCCGACAGTGTAGCATAAGCTTTCTAGGACTGGACATGCTAGTGCATATGAGTAATTTTATACTGTTCACGTTTTTCTCTTGTTCACGTAACGTGAACATGTTATATTTGTGAACAAATGGAGAGAGAAATATTAAATATTGCCTTAGAGAACGTACAAAAAGAAGTTCCCTTTCAATTCGACTATTCACCAAAAGGACAATTCGATGGTGAACTTACACTATTTAATAACCAGCAACAGTATCACTTTTTTATTGAAGTAAAAAAAGAAGTACGTCAATACATTGTTGCTCAGTTAGAAGCACATAAAGGAATGGATTCAGACGTTCTTTTAGTAGCAAAACGGATTCCTAGCAAAGTAAAAATCGCCTTGCGCGAACGAAAAATGCCTTATATAGAGGCAAATGGTAATGTTTATATAGAAAAAGGACATTTATTCTTATTAGTAGATACCCACAAACCGATTAACCACACAAATGAAAAAGGGAATAGAGCATTTACAAAAACGGGGTTAAAAGTACTCTTTCATTTTTTACTTAAACCAGAGCTCGTGAATAAAACTCAAAGAGAAATCGCAGAATATACAGGTGTAGGTTTAGGTAATATCCCGCAAGTCTTAGATGGGCTGAAGGCAACTGGATATCTTCTGCCACTAAATAAAAAAGAGTATACTTGGCAAAAAAGAAAAGAATTGTTATTTCGCTGGATCGAAGATTATGAAACTATCCTTAAGCCAGGGTTAAAGAAAAAGACTTACCAAATGAGGGTAGATTGGAAAGATATTCAATTAAATGAGGGGATTGCTGCTTGGGGAGGGGAGCCAGGAGCAGATTTGATTACCCATTATTTACGACCTGAGAAATTTATTCTTTATACGAATGAAGACCAAGCTAACCTAATACGAAACTATAAACTTAAACCTAAGAAAGATGGTGATCTAGAAGTCGTGGAAATGTTCTGGAATCAAAACCTGAATACCCAAACTGCTCCTTCAATAATTGTTTATGCTGAACTTTTAATTGGAGGAGGAAAACGAAATAAGGAAACTGCAGCAATGATATTTAATGAGCAAATCAAATCAATCATATAAAGAGTTAGCGATACCCCATTTTTCCGAAGTATTTCATCTCATTGATGAAGTAATGGAACAATTTGGAGTCCCATATTACCTTATTGGTGCAAATGCTATTGCTTTAGAATTACTTAAAGATGGTTTTAAACCAAGTCGAGGTACAAAAGACATAGATTTTGCCATTATGCTTTCTTCTATGAAAGAATACGAGGAGATTGGAGAAGCTTTAAAAATTAAAGGCTTTCGTAAAGCGAAAGAACCATGGACTTATTATTTTGAGAAGGATAATGTAGTTATAGATTTACTGCCATTAGGTCAAATACAAGAAAATGACACAGAGGATTTTAATAAACGGTATTCAGATTTGCACATCCTAGGTTTTCAAGAAGTGCTGGAATCACCCTCTTCTATACGAATAGAAAATAAATGGGTTAACGTCCCCCCTTTAGCTGGTATGATACTTTTAAAATTAATTGCATGGAGTGATAGGCCAGAAGAAAGAGATAATGATTTAGGAGATATCCTAAAAATAATAACCCATTTTTATGATATCGAATTCGATAAAATTACCAAAAAACATTATGATACGATGATTACCGATGATTTTGATGAGAGGGTAATTGCGGCAGAGGTTCTAGGTAGAGAGGCAAGAGAATACCTGAAAAAATCGAAACAATTTAATGACCGTATTCAGAAAGTAGTAGCTGAGAACCTTACGGAAGTACACCTTTCAGGTATTGCCAAGGAATGGTCACGGCAATCTGAAGATGATGTCGAGTATACATTTAGTTTACTGAAGGCATTTCAAAAAGGAATAACTAAAGAAAATGACTAAAAGAAGGAGCGCTGACAGTTTACTCATTATTATTAACTTTAAGAGAACTTATAAGGTAAGTTATCATACGCTAAACTACAGGGTAGGAGAAAGTAGGTATATACCTATACTTTGGCTCTAGAAAAAAACAGAAAACCATGAACCTAAAATCACCATCGTTTAAATTTTTGTTGGTACTAATCGTACTGATACCTATTTCAATTTCAGCTTTTGCACAAAAGAACAAGGTTTTAATAGTGTCTGATACCTGGCCTGAAATGGACGTTCTGGCGGATGGCTTGAAGGAAAATGGTTACCTCGTCAGCAAAGCAAATGAAGAAGAACTTCAATCCGATTTATCCGGTTTTGACTTTGTTTTTATGTATGTTCATGTAACCCATGCTCCAAGAACGACACAGGTATTAATTGATTATACCATGAATGGAGGTTCATTGGTTGTCTTGCATCATGGAATTTCCTCTTCAAAAATGAAAAATCCCGAATGGCTTGAATTTTTAGGTATAAAATTGTACCCAAGGGACCATAAGGAATACCCATGGAAGGTATTGGCTAATTTGACCTATTCCATGGTAAATCTAAATCCCGGACATTTTATCACCAGCAATGGGATCAACTATGAAAAAGCCGTCCCATTTAAATCCGAGTACGAAACAAATTACGATGGGGAGTGGGAGTTTGATGCTTTCCAACTTTTCAATACTGAGTTGTTTTTAAACCAGCATTTTACCGACGACCAAAAGACCGTTTTATTTGGTTTTAGGACAGAGGGTGGAGCAAGAGCCCAGCCCACTTCAGGCTGGTACAGTCCAAAAGGCAAAGGGATGGTGTTTTATTACCAGGCAGGGCATGCGGCATCAGATTATAAAAACCCAAATTTTCTCCAGGTTATATTGAATACCCTTGAGTGGGAGCCTAGTTAAGGCTAGTGTCTCTAACCCTGAGAATGGTCCCGGAGCCTGCCGAAAGGTGTCGATGCGTGCAATTTTAGATTGAACAATTCAAACGGGGTTCATTTCAATGGATATTATCTTAATCTATCATTTTTACTATTACTTTGGTGTTTAACCATGAAGCATGAATTTCAAATATAATTGAACCCATGAAATTGGGTTTTTATGTCCCATATTCTTAATTTGATAGAATTAATATGTGTTAGAAATTGGGAGCATAATTTATAAAACACAAATTCCTTGGAAAATATGGGTATATATAAATGTTAAGTATTATTTGAAAATGAAACCATTAGAATTTGAATTTAGGTCCTACCTTGAGGAGGTGACGTACATTGAAGGTGAGTTGTTAACGATTAGGTCTGCAATACGTGAGTTTAACGAGAAACATTCTTTCAAATCTTGGACTAGATTGATTGAAGGAACATCCTCTTATCGTGATCTCAGAATACGAGGAAATAATCTTAAACTTTCAGAATTCAGAACAGAAGTAAACACTCATAACCTTCAAGAGACTTTTGAAAGGATTGAAAGTAGAGAATCTATGTTCGCTTTGAGTCAGGTATACGAGGTGTTTGAAGGGTATTTAAAACGAATTCTACAAGTTTTTTTCGAACTCAACCCTTCTCTGTCCTCTAGGCTCGGTAAGTACGAGCAACTTTTCATCCAGAACGAAAAAAATGGAGCTTTTATAAAACAAATGCAGAGAAAGGACAGGAACAACAAGAAACTCCTGTGGATTGTGAGGAAAATTTCTAAAAGTTATGAAAAAATTGAAAAAGAAAATTCATCCAAGATTCAATTAAACATTTGGTTTGACCTAACTTCTGACATTAGACACACTATAGTCCATAATCGATTCAAAGCAAGCAATATATTTAAATCACGTCTTAAGGAGAATAATAAACTTAAGTATTTTGAAATAGCTTACGTAATAAATAATCAATCCATAATAACGACAAACAGACTTAAAATAGAAAGACAAATTTCCTTATTGAATTCCATGGCCTTCCTAATTATGGAATGCTTGAAAAAAGAAAACAGCAATACTCGTTAACTAAGTAATATGATGGTTGGATCAATCTAAGTAGAATGTATTGAGTTTACGATAAGATGCGCGGAATAAAGATTAGATATTGAAAAGCTAGCAATGGGAGTTTGGGAACTATTATTAAAAAATTACGATATCATTTTTTGGATACTAATTAGTCTGGTTCTTCTTAAGGTGATTTTTTCGTTGATAAGAAAATTTAGGGATAGAAAACTTCTAAAGACCGTTACTTCACTTAACCGTGGGACCCAATCAGAAAGAAACTTGGTTTTGCAATTACTGAAATGGGGTGTTCCTGCACCAACAATCTTCCATGATTTATGCATTGAAATGAAGAATGGAGAGTTTTCTCAGGTTGATGTTGCAGTTGCAACATCAGAAGGAATTATTGTGTTTGAAGTGAAGGATTATAAAGGGTGGATTTTTGGAAATGCAAATCATTCACATTGGACTAAAGTTCTAACTTATGGAAAGAAGAAATATAGATTTTACAACCCTATAAAACAAAATAATCGTCACATTGAGATTTTAAGAAGACAATTAAGACAGTTTGAAAAAATTCCGTTTTTCTCAATAATAGTTTTCTTTGGGAATTGTGAATTCAAAGAAATAAATTTCGTTCCTGAAGGGACATATCTAGTAAAATTCCCGAGGTTATTCGAAGTGCTTAGACTTATTAAGCAGAACAATGAAGCCGCTCCTTATACCAACAAAAAAGAAGTTGTTGAAGTGTTAAAAAAAGCAGTTATTAAAGGTGGGAATTTAGGTAATCAGGAAAAACACATCGAAAATATTAATGATATGTTGGGTAAGAATAGAATATTTGACTAAAAAATGTTGGTGTCTGATACAGGTATTTTCCAACACTTACACCATAAATTGATTTTATATCCATTATGCAAAGGATTTATATTCTTATAGCAGTATTAACATTAACCAGTTTCTCAATCAGCTGTAAAAATAAGCAGGGCAATGAATTACTTCTAGAAGTTGAAGCGCTTGACAAATCCTATGAAAACCTGTTCGTTTTTTATGCCAATTTATATGATCCTGGTACCGGAGGATTTTATGATAGCCCCGAAAAAAAGACGGGGCCGAGAATTGAATCTACGTGCAGGGTCATTAGCAGGCTTGATGACAACGGGTTAATAAATACAGTACCAGAGCCATTTAAGAAAAAATGGGTGGGATTTCTTCATTCGTTTCAAGATTCTGTCACTGGGTTTTATGACGACCCAAACGAACATCGGAATATAGACATGAGAAGGGGAAGAGCACTAGCTTATGTGAAGGGCGCATTTAAGCGATTAGGTGCCAGTACAAAATACCCTTATCCAAAAATTAAGGGAAACAAGGATGATGAAGAGGATGGCCTAATTCATTTGAAATCTGTCGAAAACTTTAATCATTGGATGGACACTTTGGGCTGGGAAGAAAACCCTTGGAAGGCAGGAGGAACTTTGTCTGCCCAAGGCAATGTAATCGCCTCTCTTGAAGATTCCTTACAAGAACAAATAGTGGAGGAAATGTTTGATTTTCTTGCTGAAAACCAAAACAAAAATGGTTTTTGGGGAGGAGGTTCATTGTATGTTCAACTTTCAGGTGCCTTTAAAGTCAGTACGCTCTATGGTGTATATGATAGGCAAATGCCAAATGCCAAGCGCATTCTCAAAAGCACCTTAAAATGCATTCGTGAAGAGGAATGTCGCAATTCCACTTGGGTTAGGAATCCACTTAATTTACTGGCCGTTATAAAACCCTATGTTGCCATTAGCGAGGAAGAGAAAAATGATATCATTAAAATTTCGATTGACAATGTCCTGCGATTCTCACGTAATGATGGAGGTTTCGCAAATTCATTAAAGGATGAATATGGTACAACAGATGGATGTTCCCAGGCCATTATCACCAGAAATGCTTTGCGTGATTGGGTAGGATTGGAGCCACTGGTTTTACCAAATACCGATTCGTTTTTAATGACCTTGCAATCGAATTAAAAGATGTTCCTTTTTCCTTCAATTGAATGGATAAAAGCTCCAAGGAAGAAGGCCAATTGATTTTTTGTAGGTTGATCTGTTATTTCCCCTGCAGAATTTACCTTTCCCTTGATGCCTTGGATCAAAAGGGATGTTTCCTCTTTGCAAGTTGCCTGAATGGTTTCCATGATTAGTTTCAATTCTTCATGTCCTTTTAACCCACTTGCTGAGGCCGTTATCAGACCAACAGGCTTTTCTGAAAAAACGGTCGTAGAAACACACCATTCCAATACATTTTTTAAACCGCTGGGTATACTAAAAACATATTCCGGGCTACAAATTATCACCCCGTCTGCTTTGGTAATTTTCTCTCTTAAGGAGATGATTTTTTCCGGCACATTGTTTTCCGTTAATGTAGTTTGGAAATGGGGCAGTTCCGTCAAATTATCGAGGATTTCCATGTTAAATATAGCTTTTCCCAAATCCCCGAGGTATTTTAATAGGCTAAGGTTGGCGGAGTTTGGGCTGGCGCTACCACAAATACCTAGGATGTTTATTTTTGTTACCATATGGGATTTTGAAAAATAGAAATTTGATTGATAGGGTTATTTAGTTAGTTAAGTAAAAATCCTCCAATAGAGGATAGAGAGTCCTTAATTTAACCAATTTTTTTGGATATTGTCAGGTTTGGAAAATGGCTTTCACCCCTTTGGATTTTGATTTGAGATGGGTTTTGGTTCTATAATCCTGTCATCCCTTCGGGATTTGGTTTAGGACATGGTGAATTTGGTTATTCAATATTTAAAATCAGGTAATTGTGAGCCTACCGAAGTGGAATGTGTAGGTCTTCAGGTATTTAAAAAAGGGAATAATATTTTTCAAACCCCAAAGGGGTGTTAAGATTATAGAAAATAGGGTTAGGGCAGGATTTAAACTCCTTAGGAGTGGCATATCAATTTAGGTTATCAAAAAAATCTGTTTTAAATCATTGGTAAAAGTCAAGGGAAAGATTTGGGCATAATTTTACCTTGACAAAGTAAGTTAATGTCACCCCTTTGGATTTTGATTTGAGATGGATTTTGGATCTATAATCCTGTCATCCCTTTGGGATTAGGCTTTGTTTTTAAGATGGTTTTTGGGGATCTATTGCCTTTTGCAATAAATTTCCCTAATCAAAAAAAATCCCAAAGAATTTCTCCTTTGGGACATAACTCGACTTACAGCTAAATGACTATTGGCTTTATATTTAGATGTTCCTTTAGGTCAAATCAAGCTTCACTTTTTTACCCGTTTTAACGGCTTTATAAATAGCGTCAATTATGATTAGATCCTTAAGCGCTTCCTCACCATCTACAGGAACCTTAGCGGTTTCACCATCTAAAATGATCCCTGCCATTTTATCCATTTGGACGGTTTGGTGCGTTACATGTGGAAAATTTAATGGGCCCTTATTCGTCCAGGCTTTAATAGGACCGTAACCTGTGGAGGGCTGCATTTCTGCAAAACCTTTAGTCCCATTTAGGAAAAACTTATCCAAATGGCTGGTACTGTAGGTAGACAAGCAAGAGGAGATCACCCCACTTGGAAATCCAAACTGGAAAGTAATGGTTTCGTCAACCCCTTCCTTAAATTTTACCGGATCTGTTTTGGTTTCTTGGGCGGTTACCCATTCCGGTTCCTCTCCCACCATATAGCGGGCGCCATTGATAGAATAGATACCGATGTCCATCATGGCACCACCACCTGCCAATTCCTTATTAAGCCGCCATTGGGTCGGGTCACCAATTCTGAACCCACTCAAGCCCTGAAAGAATTTAATATCGCCAAATGCTCCATTTTCACGTAAGCGAATAATTTCCAATGTATTGGGTTCGAAGTGCATGCGGTAACCTACCAAGAGTTTAACACCGGCTTTGTCGCAAGCTTCTACCATTTCTCTGCCTTCTTTGGCATTGATGGCCATTGGTTTCTCACAAATCACATGCTTACCTGCAGCAGCGACCCGTAAGGTCTGTGGGTGGTGAAGGGCATTTGGTGTGATGATATAAACAGCATCAATGTCAGGATTGTCCTTGATGGCATCGAAATTTTCGTAATTGTAACAGTTTTTGTCCGGTATATCGTAAGTGGCCTGCCAATCCTTAATTTTGGAAGGTGTGCCACTGATCAAACCTACCAATTTGGCATTTTTGGAATCCAACATGGCCTTGGCCACACGGGTAGCATAACTGCCCAAGCCCATTATTGCAACCCTTAAGGTGCTTGCTTTTTTGGTATCGTGATTCATGCTTGCTTGTGTGTTTTGCGTGAAGTTTGGAATAAGAGGGAGGGAAACTGCCGAGAGTGTCAGTTTTTGCAAAAAGTTTCTTCTGCTTGTCATGATTTAATTAGGTTTAAAGTTTTGAATAGGCAATGGTCGATTGTTTATGTGCTGTTGTTCTTGAATCCTTAATTGAATTATAGGGATTAAATAAAATTGCAAAATTCCGATCAAATTCTTTAATTACAAGATATTGTTTTTTATCCGGAAACTGAAAATAAAATATTTTTAGGCATGAAACAAATGGTACACCAACCCAATCCAAATGTCGTCTTCTATTGTATATCAGGCTGAGCCTGAATTAAAAGCAGCTGACTTTCAAAAGTTGTTAATCTCTTCTACCTTGGGGGAGCGGAGGCCGGTAGACGATCTAAAGCGTCTGGGAAAGATGCTTTTGCATGCTGACCTGATTCTCACGGCTAGAAAGGAGGGAGAATTAATCGGAATTGCCAGATCGATCTCTGATCAAAGTTATTGTACTTATCTGTCAGACTTGGCTGTACATGTTGATTTTCAAAAGCAAGGCATAGGGAAAAAGTTGATAAAGTTAACCAAGGAAGCATTTCCTCAGTCCAATTTGATTTTGCTTTCAGCGCCCAAAGCTGTCGACTATTACCCTAAAATAGGGATGAAAAGGCACCCTCATTGCTTTCTTTCATTGCCTAAAGACCCTATTTATTGATAAATGCCAATAAAAAAGGCTGCTTCCAAAATGGAAACAGCCCTTGGGGTTTATTGTTAATTTTCTATTAGAAAATCTCTTTTGCTTTTTACTTATACTTTGTCCGGTGAAGGAAGGTCAAACTCAGCCCTCCTAGGATCGAAGAGTAATCTATTGGCTTCTACCGATCTGTCTCCAACAAAGAATTCTGAATCTCCATCAAATTCCAGCCATGGACCTACGATATAATCTGCTTGATCCACAGGCACTCCCATGCCATCTCTTGCGATTTCGTGAATCTTCATAAATTCTTCAAAAGCCAATTTATTGTCTCCAAATCTACCTGCTTTTGCATTGAAAGGGACTTTCTCTCCCATTCTGTAAGAAATATTCATCAGGTGGCCTAAAGTACAGCTGTAATGTGCATCATACATATTGCCATTGGCCATCATTGGATCATTGGCACGACAGGCATTGATAAAACTTCCAAATGCACCTCCAGGTGTCATAGGAACTTTTTTCACGTCGACATTTCGTGCTTGGCTTCCATTGTGTGACTTATATTCTCCATCTATAAGTTTGCCACCATCTTCAAAATAGAAGCGATTGGTTACTTCTTTCACATATCCTTCATGGTTTGCATTCCTAACGTTGAAAAACACTTGTTGGCCATTGGCAAATTCTGCTATAGCAAACATTGTATTTGGCGTTTCCCCTTGGTCATCCCAATTGAATCTGCCACCCATAGCCATTACCCTTACAGGGTGCGTATTGGCCACTTCATCGTCTAGGGCCCAATAGGCCACGTCCAGTTGATGAGTCCCCTGGTTGTTTAACTCACCATTTCCAACCTGCCAATTCCAGTGCCAGTTGTAATGAACCAGGTTTTCATTGTACTGATCAATTACTGCAGGACCTTTCCATAAATTCCAATCCAAATTGCTTGGTGGGGCAGTATTGGGTTTGTAGCCTATACCTTCCCTTGGTTTACAGGCAAAACCATGGGAAACCACCATTTTACCGTATTTTCCTGATTTGATATCACTTACCTGATCGCGCCATTCGTCACTACTACGTCTTTGAGCACCATGTTGAACTACTATGCCATATTTTTCAGCGGCAGCCAAAGCGATACGCCCTTCGTGGACATCGTGACTAGCGGGTTTTTCTACATAGCAATGTTTTCCATTTTGTGCGGCCCACACCACCATTAAGGAGTGCCAGCTATTAGGGGTTGCCACACTGATGGCATCGATGTCTTTCATTTCAAGAACTCGGCGTACATCTACTTCACCCTTTACTCGGTTGCTTTTGGTATCTCCACTTCGAAGAGATTGTACACGTTCATTGAGTACATTTTTGTCAGGATCTACTAAATAGGCAATTTCAACGTTCTCTAATTTCGAGAAATTTCCAATATGGGATTTACCTCTGCCATTGACTCCGCATACAGCCATCCTAAAACGATCGTTGGCACCAATTATGGAGCCATAAGATTTTGCATTAAAGCTCATTGCTCCAATGGTTAATCCACTTGCTCCAAAAATAGATTTCTTGATAAATTCTCTTCTTTGTTTCATGATTTGGGTTTGATAATACTTTCAGAATGAATACATAAGTAAAAGAAAATTGAGATTTAATTCAAGTTTTGCCTAATTTTTTATTTGATTGGTAGCAATGGTTGATAATTAATTTTGAATCGCAGTGAAATGCCGTGGAAACGGGCTTCCTAAAACTTATAATTTGCTTTGGAAATAGGGTCTAACTAATACGGGCGAAGTTTTCGAGGGTAAAATTTATGGCTAAAAATCGGTTTTTCTACTGTCCTGATAAATTAGGATAGGGGCTTTTCATTCATAGAAAAACAAAGAATGCTCATCATAAAAAAAATAAACTGATTCCATGTAAAAAAAATCAGCAATAAAATTGAGCTGGAATTTACATAGATGGGAAAAAACCTTTTGCAAGCAGTGCTTATGAGGCTTTCAAAAGGGTGTCAATCAATTCTGATGGGGTTTGAATACGGGCAATTTTGTCATCTTCCAGTTCTTTCTTCAACTCGTATTCTAATTCGAAGATCAATCCTGAGACAAAAATTTTGTCCATCCTCAAATCGTAGTAAAAGTTGGCAGCTTTTTTCTTTCCAGTTAAAGGAATTCCGTAAGATTGGAAAATTCCTATGGCCTTGCGCATTGCAGTAATATTGTTCATAGCATTAAGTTCAATCCAGAATCAATACGGAGATACCTTTTGTTTTGTTGTGCATTTCAACAAATCTTTTCATTAAAATTTGTTAAACAGCCAAAATACAAGGTCAAATTTTACTTTAAGTTTGGTTTTTGCTTAATTAGAGTTCACCAATCTTTTTGCCTTTTCGCCTTAAAAATTGTTGGTTTTTAGGTGAGCCTATAAGCTGTGAATTGTAGATGCCGGAGTGACCACTGAACAAGTAAGCCAAGACACATGCCAGGCCAATGTACACACCTGGTTCAGCTCCAAAAAGTTCAATTCCCATTATAGTGCAGGCCAATGGAGTGTTTGTTGCTCCGGAAAAAACACTCACAAAACCCATGCCTGCCAATAATGCAACAGGCAATGGAATAATGGATGACAAGGCATTGCCCAAGGTGGCACCGGTATAGAACAAGGGCGTGACCTCCCCACCTTTAAACCCTGAACCTAAAGTCAAAGAAGTTTTGGCTATTTTTACCAAGAAATCATACCAAGGAAGGTCTTGAGAAAAGGAATCTACGATGGTAGGGATTCCCAAACCAATGTATTTGGTATCCCCTATTATAAAGACGGAGGCAGCTATAATCACACCACCTACCACCGGTCTAAAAGGAGGGTATTTAATTTTTTTACTAAAATAATTTGACCAAAAATGAGTGGATTTTGAAAAAAGCCTGGCCGCCAGCCCAAAGCATATTCCTGCGGGAATCACCCAAAACACATTGATGAGACCAAAGACCGGCACTGTCGGAATTAAGTATTCAGTATGGTGAACCAGCCATATACCTTCGCAAGCATAATTGGCGATGATTGCAGCAAGAAAGGCCGGAAGAATAGATTCGTATCTCAGCCTACCAATAATTAGCCATTCCAATGCAAATACTGCACCGGCAAGCGGTGTTCCAAATACTGAAGCAAATCCTGCTGCCACTCCCACTGTTATGACCATCTTACGATCATCCGTTTTAAGGTTAAACCACTTCGTAAATTGATCTGCTATCGCTCCTCCCATTTGTATGGCAGTGCCCTCTCTTCCTGCTGAACCACCAAAAAGATGCGTTAGCAAGGTCCCCAAAAGCACCAAAGGAGCCATTTTCAACGGAATTATCTTCAAGGGATTATAAAATTCTTCTAGAAGTTGATTGTTTCCCTTGACTACAGAAGTGCCGAAACGATGGTATATCCAGCCAATGATAAAACCTCCTATTGGCAAAAATAGAATGATCCAAAGGTTGGATTCCCTGTATTGGGTGACCCAGTAAAGGGAAGTTAAAAACAATGCAGAAGCAGATCCTACCAAGCTCCCAATGATCAGCGCCAAAACCAGCCATTTAGCAGTGTAAACCACATTGGGGATTAATTCTTTAAAAATAAATTTGTTAAACAAAAGGAGGTTTCGGTTCCTATTTGACATGTAGTGAACAATTTAGATTCTGGGAAACGATAAACCGGAATGAATACATTTTTTGTTCAGCAGGAAACATTTCCCGGAACCTTTGTAAATGAGTTGAGCTCATTACTTGAAATACTGCAAATTGGCTCTTTATAATATACCCTGTCTAATTGCCCACAAATATAGGTAAACATTTGATAAAAGTTTTATTGTACTTGCTCCCGGTTTGCACACAAGGATAGGCGAGCTTTTAATGGATTTTATCTACTTCTTGTGGTTCACTCATCCTATTAATTAACTGAAAATTTAGCGAGTTAGGTTTACCTGTATTATTGCTTATTTGTACACTTGAAAGCTCCCCCAAATCTTTTGACAGCATTTTTTGCTATTGTTCGCATGGTGGAATAATTTTTGTGGAGTTTAATTTTCGTTTATTTAGATTTTAGGGTAGCAATTAATTATGCAAAATATACTAATCACCGGAGGATCGGGACTTGTGGGTACTTCCATAACAAAAACACTTGAGGCCGAAGGGAAAAAAGTGGCTTGGTTAAGCAGAAGTCCAAAAAAATACGCACAAAAAGCCTTCTATTGGAATCCTAAAAAGGGTGAATTGGATGAGAAAGCAATAGACTGGGCAGATGCTATAATCCATCTGGCAGGAGCCGGTGTGGCGGAGAAGAAGTGGACTGATCAACGCAAAAAAGTGATTTTGAATAGTAGGCTTGAGAGCAGTAATTTGCTTTATGAAGCATTAAAAAAATCCCAAAATAAACCCAAAGCTATGGTTTGTTCCAGTGCTGTTGGCTTTTATGGGTTTGATACCGGGGAAAAATTGGTTTTTGAAGGAGATCCTGCGGGAAATGATTTTTTGGCGGATGTTGTGAAGGAATGGGAGCATGCGACAGAAAAATTTCAGGATTTGGAGATTCGTACAGTGATTTTTCGAATCGGTATAGTGCTTGCCAAAGAAGGTGGGGCACTGAAAGAAATGCTTAAGCCACCGGTTGCAGCCCCACTGGGTTCTGGCCAACAGTATTTGAGTTGGATTTTTATCGAAGATTTGTCCGCCATGTTTGCTTTTGCCCTTGAAAATCATGGATTGTCCGGAATATATAATGCTGTAGGCCCTGTGCCTGTCACGAATAAAATCCTCACCAAGAGAGCTGCTGAGTATAAGGGGAAACCTTTTATTAATATAGGAGTTCCTTCATTTGCCCTTAAGCTAGGACTAGGAGAGATGGCCAATATGATTTTGGGAGGTAATCGGGTAAGTAATGAAAAAATTGAAGGTACAGGCTTCAAATTTCAATACGGAGACCTTAACCTAGCTTTGAAAAAAATATTCTCCTAAGATTTGACGACTGGTCGTATTATTAATAAAAAACCTCATAATTTCATTCCCGAAAAGACTGGTCTTTATTCTTGCGTATTAAACCTTACTGAAAAATGAAAAGAGGACTATTTAGCAGTGTATTATTATTTCTATTTTTTGTAGTTGGAGCTCAGGATATTAATCTTGATTACTACCTTCCGGATGACTATACTTATGATGAGAATATTGCCAAACCTTCATCCATTTTAGGTTTTGAAGTGGGAGAGTGGCATGCCAATCATACCCAAGTGGTAAGCTATTACAGAATGGTAGCCGAACAATCTTCTAGGGCAACCTTGATCAATTATGGCAGTACTTACGAAAAAAGACCTTTGCTGATGTTGGCTGTTTCTTCTCCTAAAAACATCAAGCAACTGGATAAGTTGAAAGAACAACGTGGGGGGTTAAGGTATCCTGATTTTAAATCTGATCTTCAAGGAATGCCCGTAGTAATGTATATGGGGCATTCGGTTCATGGAAACGAATCGTCGGGGGTAAATGCATCATTACTTTCAGCCTATCATTTTACTGCTGCCAAAGAAATTGAAGAAGATCTGGACAATATTATATTGTTAATAGACCCGGCCATAAATCCGGATGGAATTAACCGTTTTGCTTCCTGGGTCAACAGTCATAAAAGTTATTATCCCAATGGGGACCGAAACAATCGGGAACTTAATGAGACATGGCCTCGAGGGAGAACAAATCATTACTGGTTTGACTTAAATAGGGATTGGTTACCTGTGCAACATCCCGAATCTCAAGGAAGAATTGCCCAATTGCAAGGATGGTTACCTAATATCGTTCTTGATTTTCACGAAATGGGTACTGACAATACTTACTTTTTTCAGCCGGGTATACCTAGTCGAAATAATCCGCTTACACCAGCTAAGAACTTTGAATTGACAGAAAAAATTGCCGGGTACCATGCAAAATATTTGGATAAAATAGGGTCCTTATATTATTCCAAGGAAAGTTTTGATGATTATTATTTCGGTAAAGGTTCTACCTACCCGGATATCCAGGGGGCTGTGGGAATTTTATTTGAACAGGCATCTTCTAGAGGGCACCTGCATGAGAATGTATTTGGGGAAATATCCTTTCCATTTACTATCAGAAACCAATTTACTACCGCTCTTTCCTCATTCAATGCTGCCATAGACCTAAGGGTAGAATTGAATACTTATATGTCAGACTTTTATAAGGAAGCAAAGGAAGAATATACAAATGATGACAACAAGGCGATAATTTTTGGTGCTTTAGAGGATTATGGCAGAACATTTCATTTTGCTGATGTTTTATTGCGCCACGATATACAGCTTTATAGCTTAGAAGAAGATGTTACCTTAAATGGCGTGCCATTCAAATCAGGGAAGTCGTTCATTGTTCCATTGGACCAACCCCAATACAGGCTTATCAATTCTTTGTTTGAAACGAGGACTACCTTTCAAGATAGTTTATTCTATGACGTGTCTACATGGAACCTGCCCATGTCATTCAATTTAAATTATATGTCATTGAGCAGTAAGATTTTGAATCTTGCTAAGGTAGAAAATGTAAGTAAGGGACTATCTTTTAAGAAGGGCGAAGTAATTGGTAAGGCAGGAGCATACAGTTATGCCTTTGAATGGGAAGAATATTATGCTCCAAAGGCCTTGTATAAGCTAATGGATCTTGGTTATCAAGTAAGGGTAAGTCATAAGGAATTCCAAACGAAGGATAAGAAAGGCTTTGGTAGAGGAACCATATTGGTTGAAAAAGGAAATTCAGATCGGAGTTACGAGGCATTTTATGAAGACCTTAAATCAATAGCTGCTACTACAGGTATAAATATTCATGCTTTGACTACGGGGCTTACAGCCGGAGTAAATCTTGGTTCCCCAAGTATTAGTGTGTTGAAAAAGCCATCGATTGCCCTCCTAGTGGACGATGGTGTAGGAAGTTCTGATGCAGGAGAAATATGGCATCTTTTTGATCAGAGAATGGAGATTCCAATTACTTTGATGCCTACACATAGGATGTCAGGAGCTGACCTTAATAGGTACAATGTGATCATATTGCCCACCGGAAATTACGGAGGTTTTGGTGAGAGGGAAGCCGAAAAGCTAAAATCCTGGGTTCAAAAGGGAGGCACTCTTATTAGTAGAGGTTCTGCCATGAATTGGTTAGCAAAGAATGATATTGCAGTGTTTAATTTTGCCAGTGCAGATTATTCTGACAGTACTCGCCAAAAGGATTATGCTGATTTAAGTAATGATAGGGGATCAAAAGTTACCGGAGGAGCTATTTTCAAAGCAAAATTAGATGTAACCCACCCTATAGGTTATGGATATAAGACAGGAGACATACATGTTTTTAAGCAAGGGAATCAATTTCTTGAGCTTTCAGGAAATCCTTACGCTAACCCTGTGGTTTATACTGATGATCCACTTGCAAGTGGTTATGTCCATCCAAAAAACCTGGAAATGATAAAAAACAAAGGAGTGGTTCAAGTTTCGGGAAAAGGAAGTGGAAAAACCATAGGCTTTGTAGATAACCCAAACTTTAGGGCTTTTTGGTATGGAACCAATAAATTGTTTTTAAATGCTGTTTTCTTTGGTCAGACCATAAGTAGCGCTTCTACCAGGTAAGTAGCGCTACTATTTCTCTAATTAAAGCTAAGGTTTTTGGTTTGAACCCTTTTTTTCAATGAAAAACAAAGATTTCAAGCTGTAAATTATCGTATTGCCTTATTTTTCAAATTACTTTTGTTTAATTTGCAGGTTCAAAGGCTAATTATGAACAGAAAGCTATTTCCTTTAGATAAAAATTATATCCTACGGCAAGCCCAAGAGGCCGTGGAGAAGGAGATGATGCAGATGATGGTGGATGAACTGAAAAAAGCCTTTACCCTATTGTTCAATCCCCTCGAATTGCAGGATGATACTTATTTAAAAATTCTTTCCGTAAAATCATTTCCAGACGAACATTTGTCCATTATATACCGGCAATTGGCAGGTATTTATAGGTATAAATTTGGCTCCAATCAATTGGAATTGAGATTTGACGGTAAGAGTCATTTTGAAAAATACCAAGAAGACTGGAAACAAACGCTTCAAAAGTGGGTGCAGACACTAGGCCAAGATCCGGCTTATGTAAAGAACTTACTTAGGATGACACTGCTGTACGATACGCCATCTCGTGCTTTGTTTGCAGAAAACAGGTGCAAGTCCTTGTTGAACGAGCATTTTGGTCTTTTGATTATTAAAAGAAAAGGAGACCTATTAATGAAATTAGGAAGCTAATCAGGCTACCAAGATTTAATCAACCGATTCCAAAACAGAACGGAAAGACACGAATTGGCTTCCAAATTTTTCTTTGATGATTTCACTTAATACATCGGCATATCTTGCCTGAAAGAATTCGAGATCCTCAAGGTTTTCTGCTAAAAATTGGGCAGAGAAATTTACCCCGTTCCCATTGTCTTCTTGTAAAAGTCTAAAAAAACGTTTTTCGTAAAAGAGCCCGGTTTGCATTACTCTGCTGAGGTATTCTTGTTTCATCCATTCAATAAACTCTTCCTCCCTTTCACTATCTATATTTACTGTTATATTATAAAGTACCATTTGATTGACCTTTATGGCTTGTGTGAATCAATTTATATTAAATTCGTATTCCTTCTTTCGAACAAAAGTGTAAAGAAACACTTATAGTATATTGAAAACAAAAATAATACCTCAATATTTAATTTTCTGTTTTATTATGCCCAAAAACAAAAAGAGCTGGATGAGCTTTAGGCCTGAAAAAACGCTGATAGCAAAAATTTTTATTACTATTCTACACATAGTAGGGTTATTGGGCCTGTATTGGGAGCAGAGCCGGGCATTGTTTCAATTGATCACCCCTTTTCATTTGGTGGTGGTGACCGGTATTCTGCTTTACTTCCATCGGGATTTTAACAAGGGCTTTTTCATTTTTTTTTCATTTGCCTTTTTGCTTGGGATGATCACTGAAATAATAGGGGTGAATACCGGTTTGCTTTTTGGAGACTACAGCTACAGTTCGGTTATGGGAGTCAGGCTGTTTGGCGTTCCGCTTACAATTGGCCTAAATTGGTTCCTTTTGGTTTATTTGACAGGGGGAATTTTTCAAAATATGATAAAAAATGACCTTATTGCGGCAGTTTTAGCTGCGACACTAATGGTTATATTGGATTTGAACCTTGAAGTTGTGGCTGTAGAACTGAATTTCTGGCAGTGGCATCAAGAAAGCATACCTTTGTCGAATTACGTCACCTGGTTTTTAGTCGCATTTATTATTCAGATAGTCTACAGAAAGGCTTCCTTTGAAAAGGAGAACCCGCTTCACCTAACTCTCTTTTTCAATTTGCTCTTCTTTTTTGCCATTTTGGCAATGCTTTTATAAAAGAAATAGACTTGTGCTAAACAAAATTGATTAAAAGGAGTTTTTACAACAATGATTTACGCTCTGTTTTATACGTTTATTGGTTTTATGGCCATGGAGTTTTCCGGTTGGTTTATCCATAAGTATTTAATGCATGGCATTTTATGGAAAATTCACAAGACCCATCATACCCATACCAAAGGGTTCTTTGAACGCAATGATCTCTTTTCACTTCTATTTGCAAGTGTTGCGATTGTGCTCATTTTTTTGGGGATTGATGGGTGGGATTATAGGTTTTGGTTAGGACTTGGCATCACCATTTATGGTATGAGTTATTTTTTCTTGCATGATGTCTTGATTCATCGAAGACTTAAGTTATTCTCAAAACCAAAGAAAGGTTATCTCGCGGGTATTTTTAGTGCTCATCAAGCACATCATTTAAGTAGGGATAAAGAAGGGGCAGTTTCATTTGGATTATTCATTGTACCTAGAAAGTACTTTAAAAATAAAGGTAGATGAGTAAGTATTCAATAAAGGACTTAGAGCAGTTGTCGGGTATCAAGGCACATACTGTTCGGATATGGGAGCAACGTTACAAATTACTTAATCCCAAAAGAACAGAAACCAATATCAGGTATTATGATGATGATGACCTAAAGTTAATTCTTAACGTGGCCTTGCTTAATGACAATGGTATCAAAATAAGTAAAATTGCTAAAATGTCTGTAGAGGAGATGAAAGCAGAAGTTCTTCATCTTACCGAGCGCTCCTTTGCATATGATGATCAGGTTCACTCATTGGTATTGGCTATGGTGGAATTCAATGAGGAGCGATTCGAAAAGATTATTGCTACCAATATCCTCAAAATTGGTTTTGAGCAGACCATGTTAAATATTATTTATCCTTTTTTGTCAAAAATTGGAATTTTATGGCAGACGGGTAGCATTCACCCTGGGCAGGAGCACTTTATATCTAACTTGGTGAGGCAAAAGTTAATCGTGGCCATTGACGGGCAAATGTACAATGGAGGTGGGAGCAAATTTTTATTGTTTCTTCCGGAAGGAGAATTACATGAAATATCTTTATTGTTTACCTCTTATATATTAAAGTCTTATGGTCACAAAGTGATTTACCTAGGTCAAAATACGCCCGATGAAGACCTGAATAATGTTTATAAGGTTCATAAACCGGAATTTCTTGTTACTGCCATTACTACCAACCCTTCCAACGAAGAGGTTGAACCGTTTTTGCAATCTTTGGGGGAAAGGTTTCCTGATTCAAAAATCATTGCTTCGGGTTACCAAATCCTAGGGAGAAAACTTGAGCTGCCCTCGAATGTAGAATTGATGGAATACTTGAAGGAAATTAAGGAATATATCCTTCTTTTACCGTCGACCATCTCATAGTTTGGTGTATTTCCGGTTATCCAAAATGTTCTTGCTTCAATTATCAACCAAAAAATCAATATTTAACAAAAAAATACAAGAATAGGGTTAAAAAATAACCTTTTAACCTTGTCGCGGAAGGGTTTTTTCCTACTTTTGTCATTATTTTCACCCAAGATATCACCCTTTTTAAAAATTATTTTCTTGTTTGTCATTTGAGCAGTCTCCATCCATTCGATGTGTTTGGCGTGAGATTGATGCTAAAATTTGCAAGCGGCGGTTTGAATTTAAACAAACTACGCTAGGTAATTTATTAGGGAATTCCTACTTTAAGGCTTAGCAACCAGTGCTTTAATGCCATTTCATTTTGCTGTAAATCCAAATAATTAAAAGAAATATGTATAACTAGACTTTCTAAAGCATGATGATAGGAAAAAAATAGATCTAAATTTAAAAAGAGTTTGATACCTCTTTTTTAATGAAATTTGGCAGGTCGATATTAGAAATAACCATTTCCATAATACTTTATCCACTTAAGTAATTTTTTTAAGAATTACGTGTTGATTTTAAGGGAATTTTATGATTTCAGTATAACTTACCTTCCTAATTTAGTAATCACATCACCCACATAGTATTAAAATGACAAATCTTTAATAGTTTATATAAGATGAAAAATATTTCTTTTAACAAATCAAATCGTTTAGGTTATTACCTAATGATGCTAGTGCTTTTTACTTTGGCAGCATGTCAATCCGGAGTAGAATTACCAAAAGGAGACGCAGATAATGGAGGGTTAACGCTTCCAGGTGGATTTGAAGCAGTAGTTGTAGCGGATAGCGTAGGCAGGGCAAGACACCTTACCGTAAGAGACAATGGTGATATTTATGTAAAGCTCCGAGTTGCCAATGAAGAAGGGCAAGGAATAGTGGCCTTAAGAGATACAGACAATGATGGAAAAGCAGATATTGTCAAAGTATTTGGTGGTTATACTGAAAACGGAGGGTATGGTACCGGTATGGAGATTTACAATGGGTACTATTACTTCAGTACTGCCGGGGATGTTTTCAGAATGAAAATTGATCCGGAAAAATTGGTTCCTGAAGGTGAAGCAGAACTTATCCTGAGAGATGATTATAAAAATGCTGAACATGGATTTGAGCACATAGCCAAACCTTTAGCCTTTGATAATGAAGGAAACATGTACGTTCCTTTTGGTTCTCCTGGAGATGTTTGTCAAGAATTTAACAGGCGTCCGGGTATGGCCGGTATGTTCCCATGTCCGCAACTTGAATGGCATGGTGGGATTTGGAGATTCGATGCCAATAAATTGAATCAAACTCAAAAAGATGGTTATCGGTATGCTACCGGAATAAGGAGTGTGGTTGCCATGGATTGGAATGACAAAGAAAATAGTCTCTATGTGGTGCAACACGGCCGTGACAATCTTTACAGAACTTGGCCTGACCTTTACTCAAGGTGGGAGTCGGCGGTACTACCCTCTGAAGAATTTTTCAAAGTAGAAGATGGCACCAATGGTGGCTGGCCTTATTTTTACTATGACCATATTCGTGGTAAAAAACTATTGAACCCTGAATATGGAGGAGATAAAGAGTTGGCTACAGGTGTGGATTCAATCGCCATGCCATTAATGGGATTTCCTGGACACTATGCCCCTAATGATCTCTTCTTCTATACAGGAGATCAATTCCCTGAAAGGTATAAAGATGGTGCATTTGTAGCATTTCATGGGAGTACAATTCGTGGCCCATATCCTCAGGCAGGTTATTTTGTCGGCTTTGTTCCATTTGAGGGCGGAAAACCATCCGGTCCATGGGAAGTGTTTGCCGATGGATTTGCCCAGTTGGATACCATTGTGAATACAGGAGATGCTGCAGCCCGACCGATGGGTATTTCTATGGGACCTGACGGATCTCTTTATATTACTGAAAGTGTGAAAGGTAAAATTTGGCGCGTAATGTATCCCGGGAATAAAGAAGACTTTACCGAAGATGCATTGGCCGTATTGGAAGAAAGGAAAAAAACGAGAACCAATATTAAAAAGCCTTCCGAAGAAGAGGATAACTTAGAGAAAGGCATGTTAGAAATAGGTGCACAAACCTATAATGTATATTGTGCAACCTGTCACCAAAGCAATGGTTTAGGAGATGGAACACGTTTTCCTACTTTATCTCAAACCAAATGGGTTAGGGGCAATAAAAAGCAATTGATAAAAGTATTGTTACAAGGCTTAGAGGGACAAATAGATGTTAAAGGAGTTTCCTACAATGGTATAATGCCGGCACATTCTTTCCTTAGTGATGCGCAAATTGCGGGTGTTCTTACGTATATTAGAAAAAGCTTTGGGAATAATTCTTCCAGTATTTCAGCCATAGAAGTTGGGAATGTACGTAAAGAAATTGAGTAATTAATGACAACCCTTCCACTTAAAACGGCTAAAGTATGAAGTTAATTGTTTCCATTTTAATTGTAATATTTGGGCTGATAGAAGGTCCTAAACCTAAAGCTATGAAAGACAGCAAGGCATCTACTTTGGAATACATTGTGAAATTTGTAAATGCTCCAATTTCCGTTGATGGGAATTGGGACAAGCCTGAATGGAAAGAAGTAGAGGCTGCCTCCATAGCAAATCATATGGGACCAATGCCGGAAAAGTTTATTCCTAAAACTCAAGTCAAACTGAGGTATGACAAAGAGTATATTTATGGAATTTTTAAGGTGGAAGATAAGTATGTAAAATGTTTGGTTCAAGAGGTTAACGGAAACGTGTCAAGCGATTCCTGTGTGGAGTTTTTCTTTGCACCGGATACTAACTTTCCTTTGGAATATTTTAATTTGGAGATCAACTGCTCAGGTGTGCCTTTGTTTCACCATGTTACCAAACCTAGGAAGGAATTTACGGTATTGAAGCCTGAAGAGATTGGTCAAATAGAAATCGCTCATAGCATGCCGGGTAAGGTAGACCCTGAGATCACAGAACCGGTAACCTGGTTTATAGAATTCAAAGTGCCATTGTCTTTATTAAAAGCGCACAGAGAAATCACCGATCCGGCACCGGGAGTGACTTGGAAGGCTAACTTCTATAAGATTGCCGGACGTACGAGTAACCCTCACTACTTTACTTGGAATGAGGTGATCAATCATCGTCCGGATTTTCACCTTCCTAAATATTTTGGAAAGCTAACCTTTGAATAAAATCTATACTTATGAAACTATTAAGGCTTACATTTATTTTCTTTATGGCCATTGTCCTTCAGGTCAATGCACAAGATTATGATATTCTGATCAAAAATGGTCATGTAATTGATCCCAAAAATGAAATTGATGGGGTAATGGATGTTGCGATTAAGGACAAAAAAATTGCAAAAGTATCCAAAAATATCAAGGAAAAGTCAGCGAAAAAAGTAATTGATGCCGAAGGGTTAATTGTTACTCCGGGTTTGATTGATATCCACGGGCATCATTTTTTCGGAACTGAGTCCCATAGAGATTACAACAATAGCTTTTCATCTTTGCCACCGGATGGTTTTACCTTCAGAGCAGGAGTTACCACAGTTGCAGATGCAGGGAGTCCTGGATGGAAAAATTTCCAGACATATAAGGAGCATGTAATCAACCGTTCCAGAACCAGGGTATTGGTTTTTATTAATATCGTGGGTGAAGGCATGAGTGGCGTGACTACTCGAGAGCAGGACACAACAGATATGAGTCCTAAGATGACCGGTATGATAGCAAGGCAAAACCCTGAAATTATTGGGGTGAAGATAGCACATTATAGAGGACACGAGTGGGGACCTTACAAAAAAGCTGTTGAAGCAGCCGAGATGGCTAAAATCCCTGTAATGGTTGATCTAGGTGGGGCAGATCCTGCTTTGCCATTGTCCACTTTGCTTCTTGAGATATTAAGACCCGGTGATATTCTCACCCATATGTATGGTGGTGACCACTCCGGACATGGACCAAAAGAGGGAACTTTGAATGCAGATGGAAAGGTATGGCCTCACTGGTTTGAAGCACAAGAGAAGGGGTTGATATTTGATGTTGGCCATGGAGGAGGATCCTTTTTATTCAGAGTGGCTGTTCCTGCCACTGAGCAAGGGTTTTATCCAAATACAATAAGTACTGATTTACATACAGGAAGCATGAATGCTGGTATGAAGGACATGCTAAATGTGGTGTCTAAAATGATGAATTTGGGAATGAGTCTTCAGGAAGCCATTACTGCCTCCACTTGGAAACCTGCTCAGGTGATCCAAAGGGAGGATTTAGGCCACCTGTCAGAAGGTGCGGAAGCAGATTTGGCAATTTTCAATTTACATGAAGGCCAATTTGGCTTTATAGATTCTTCAGGCGCTGCCTTCAAAGGTTCTAAGAAATTGGAAACAGAATTGACCTTGAGAGCAGGTAGAATTGTATGGGACCTCAATGGTATCGGTGCCAAGGAATGGGAATAACCAGCCAGATGATTACTAAATTGACCTAATTAAATTACTAAAAATAAATTCAGTTATGCTTAAATCACTAGTGTTTTTGTTTTTCATAAGTCTCGTTACTTTGCCTGGCATCAGCAATGCGCAGAGTCCCGAGAAAAAATTGAAAAAAATGGGAATCACCTTAAAAACCCCCGAGCCTTTCAAAGGAAGTATTGTCAAGGCAGTTCGGACAGGAAATTTGGTGTTTCTTTCCGGACATGGGCCGGTTAAACCTGAAGGAGGAATGGTAACAGGAAAGCTTGGGACCGAACTTACCGTTACCGAAGGTAGAGCCGCAGCCAAATTGGTAGGTATTGATTTGCTAACTTCTTTAAAAGCTGAAATTGGAGACTTTAGCAAGGTTAAAAAGATTGTAAAAGTTCTAGGAATGGTCAATGCCAGCCCTGAATTTGATGAACAACCTCAGGTAATGAATGGTTTTTCTGATTTCATGGTGGAAATTTTTGGGGAGAAAGGCAGACATGCCAGGTCAGCTGTTGGTATGGGATCTTTGCCAGGCAATATTGCCTTGGAAATTGAAATGATTGTTGAAATTGAAGATTAAGTCTGTAGATATTCAAATCTATAAGCAGAAGATCTTATTAAAAATATTATTATGATAAGTAGAAGAAAATTACTCAAAAGATTAGGTACGCTTCCTTTGGTAGGCGGTGTACTAGGTGCAGGTGTTCCCCTTTCTGTTGTGAAGGGAGAAACAATGGTAGAAGCACCCAAGAGGAATGTGATTGAAGAATTAGGCCTTAGAAGTTTTGTGAATGCAGCAGGTACCTATACTGCTATGACAGCTTCGCTTATGCCTGATGAAGTGATGCAGACCATTAACTTTTCTTCTGACCACTACATCATGTTGGATGAGGTGCAGGATAAAGTAGGAGAAAAAATTGCAGCCCTCTGCCATGCAGAATATGCTACCGTTACAGCCGGTTGTTGGTCTGCAATGGTCTTGGGTACGGCAGGTGTGCTTACCGGAAAAGATAGGAAAAAAATAAGTCAACTTCCTGATCTTACAGGGATGAAGTCTCAGGTAATTGTACAAAAATCTCATAATACAGGTTATGTACATGCGCTTACCAATACAGGTGTTGACATTGTAGAAGTTGAAACTGCTGCAGATGTAGACCGTGCAGTAAATGATAAAACTGCCATGATGTGGTTTTTGAATTACCAAGGTCCATCAGGAAAGATCAAGCATGAGGAATGGATAGCCCTTGCCAAAAAGCATGGAATTCCTACCATGATAGATATGGCGGCAGATGTGCCACCGGTAGAAAACTTATGGAAGTACAATGACTTGGGTTTTGACCTTGTCTGTGTTTCCGGAGGTAAAGCCATAAGAGGTCCTCAAAGTGCTGGTATCCTTATGGGGCGTAGAGACCTTGTAGAAGCAGCTCGCTTAAGTGCCCCACCAAGAGGAGGTACCATTGGTCGTGGAATGAAAGTCAATAAAGAAGAAATTCTAGGTATGTATGTGGCTCTTGATACATACATCAAAAAAGACCATGATAAGGAATGGAAGGAATGGGAGGATAAAATTGCCCTTATTTCCGATGCTGTTTCTGATATTGAAAGTGTAAGTACAGAGGTGACTGTACCAGCTGTAGCGAATCATACTCCTTACTTAGAAATTGGTTGGGATCCGGCTAAAATCAAGCTTACTCAAGCTGAAATGAGAGAAAAATTACGTGATGGATCTCCTTCAATAGAAGTAATTGGTGGCGGCGAAAATGCAATTAAACTTACTGTATTTATGCTAAGACCAAAAGAGGAAAAAATTGTTGCCAAAAGAATTGCTGAAGAATTGGAAAAAGCTAAAGCTTAACATATGAATTTGAGATATAGATTATTATTAATGCTAATGGTACTTACCTCTAGCCTGGTAAGTGCCCAGACCTACGATATGCTTATCAAGGGCGGTAGGTTGATTGATCCGAAGAATGAAATTGATGCCACAATGGACATCGCCCTCAAGGATGGCAAGGTTGCCAAAGTAGCGAAATCCATAGCAGGAAGCGATGCGGCTAAAGTTATTGATGCTGATGGGCTTGTTGTTACTCCCGGCTTGATTGATATTCATGGTCATGTGTTTCATGGAACGAAACCAAATCATTACCTAAGTGATGGTTTGACTGCATTGCCACCGGATGGTTTTACCTTTCGTGTAGGTGTTACAACAATTGTTGATTGTGGAGGTGTTGGCTGGAAGAATTTTGAGACCTTTAAAAAGAATGTGATCGAGCCAAGCAAAACTAGGGTATTGAGCTTTATGAATATCGTTGGAGAAGGAATGCGTGGCGGAGCCTGGGAACAAAATACAGGTGATATGGATGCCAAACTTAGTGGTATGGTGGCCAAGCAAAACAAAAAATATATTGTAGGATTTAAGGTGGCTCATTATGGCAACCGAGATTGGATTCCAATTGACAGGGCTGTAGAAGCAGGAAGAATTGCAGACATGCCTGTAATTGTTGATTTTGGAGGTTCTAATGCCTTTGATCCACTTTCTATTAAAGAATTGTTTTTCAATCGCTTAAGGCCTGGGGACATTTATACCCATACCTATGCCGAACTTAACGGTGCCAGAGAAACAGTTGTAAATAGAGAAACACGTGAGTTTGAGCCATTTGTACTTGAAGCCCAAAAAAGAGGGATCATTTTTGATGTTGGATATGGTGGAGCCAGCTTCGAATTTAAGCAAGCCATTCCAGCTTTAGCTGCTGGACTATATCCTAACACCATTAGTACTGACCTTCACACAGGAAGCATGAATGCTGCCATGAAGGACATGCTTAACGTAATGACTACTTTTTTGGCCATGGGAATGGAGCTTCCTGAGGTTATTGAAGCAAGTACTTGGGAACCTGCAAAAGTAATTAAGAGAACTGAATTGGGACACCTTTCTGAAGGAGCCATAGCGGATCTAAGTATTCTACACATCAGAAATGGTGAATTTACCCAGTGGGATAGAACAGGTCAGAAGGTGCCTACCAATCAAAAACTTGAATGTGAAGTAACCATTAAAGATGGTAAAGTGGTTTATGACCTAAATGGTAGATCCATTCAATAATTAAATGTTGCCTTATATAAAAAGAAAAAGTCCTTCATTTGAAGGACTTTTTTTGTGTTTAAATAGTTCTACCCACCTCAATCATTTGCATTCAATTTGATTTGCTTACATAAGATAAGCTTTACTGCCTGCAATGGTTTCAAACCTTAATCTAAGGTTTTGCTTGATCCATTGAGGATAACACCATAAGCTTTAATTGATATTATCAATTGTTTTATTGTGGGGAATATATTTATACCTGTGCTTCCAATTTATCAGAAAGAACAGATTTAGGAACTGCTCCTACTACTTTGTCTACTACCTCTCCACCTTTGAAAATCAAAAGGGTAGGTATACTTCTAATTCCAAATTTGGAAGGAATGTCTTGGTTTGCATCAACATCCAATTTACCGATGGTAGCCTTGCCTTCATATTCTCCTGCAAGTTCTTCTACGATTGGGCCAATCATTTTACAAGGTCCGCACCATTCTGCCCAAAAGTCTACCAATACAGGCTGATCAGATTTGATTACTTCCTCAAAATTGCTATCTGTAATTTCAATTGCTTTTGCCATCTTAATGTAATTATGGTTTTTTATAAAATATATAACTTAATCAGTTTCAACATTAATAAGTTCCAGATCATTGAAAATATTTTTTTGTCAAAGGATTTTATAAGCTACTTCGGGGATTTGATCCAGTGCTTGGATCAGTTCATTGGAAGGGTCTACTCGGTATTTTGCAGATATTAGATCTAGGGTCAAATTCTCCTTATTGTCTATGATATTGATATACAATTTTGCATCGCCCTTGTACTTTTGAGTGATGGCTTCAAGTTTTTCCATCAGTTCTAATCCCAAGTCATCTAGGTCAATATGAACCCGTAAGCCCTTGATCATTTTTCCTCGGATCTCATTTAGCAAGGTGATTTGATTGATTTTAAATTCAAACTCAGCGGGTTTGTATTTATTGGGGTGTACTGAACCTGAAATGTATAAAAACCAATTGTGCATAAAGTATTCTTTGAATTTCACATAATCCTCCCCAAACAAGAAAAAAGTGTGGCCTCCATGGTAATCTTCCATCGTAAGCGTGCCGAAAGGTTTTCCGTTCTTTGTCGTTCGGTGAGCAAAGGAGGTTACAGCTCCTGCGAGTTTGATTTCCCCTTTTGATTTTAACTGGGAAAGATCGGCTAGCTCCGGAAGCCCTGTATTTGTAAAAGCTTCTATTTCTACCTTAAACTGATCCAAAGGATGCCCTGAAATATAGAGGCCGACTACCTCTTTTTCTATATTCAATTGTTGTAATTGGCTGAAGGGCTCCATGTGGGGAATAGATGGAACAGGAATGTCCAGCCCCCCGCCACCGCCAAACATGGAGACCTGTGAGCTTTCTTCTTCCTGTATTACCTTTTGCGCATATTTAATGGCTTTTTCTAATAGGGTGGCTTCATTATCAGGTGCTTCCAAGTATTGTCTTCGATGGAAATCTACAAAACAGTCAAAACCTCCGGCCATGGCCAATACTTCCATGGTTTTTTTATTGACCGCTTTTAGGTTGACTCTTTTCGTGAAAGTAAAGACATCCTTGTACAAGCCTCCTGCTTCTCTTTCTTCTATAATGGCATTCACGGCAGCATTTCCGGCCCCTTTTATTGCGGCCATACCAAATCTAATCTGGCCTTCCATATTTACGGTAAAATCACTCTTGGACTCGTTGACATCGGGGCCGAGTACCTGTATTCCCATGCGCTTACATTCTTCCATAAAGAAGGTTACCTGTGTAATGTCATTCATGTTATTGCTCAAAACAGAAGCCATGTATTCAGCCGGATAATGGGCTTTTAGATAAGCGGTTTGGTAGGCAATCCAGGCATAACAAGTAGAATGGGATTTATTGAACGCATACGAAGCAAAGGCCTCCCAGTCCTTCCATATTTTTTCCAGTTTTTTGCTGTCATGACCCTTTGCTGCTGCTTGATTGATGAATTTTGGTTTCATCTCATCCAGCACATTTTTTTGTTTCTTACCCATTGCTTTTCGGAGAACATCCGCCTCACCTTTGGTAAAGTCTGCCAGCTTTTGGGAGAGAAGCATTACCTGCTCTTGGTAGACCGTAATACCGTAGGTTTCTTCCAGGTATTCCTTCATGTCATCCAGATCATAGGTGATGGTTTCTAAGCCATGCTTCCGCTTAATGAAACTAGGGATGTATTCCAATGGGCCCGGTCTGTAAAGGGCATTCATGGCAATGAGGTCAGCAAAAACCGTGGGCTTTAATTCCCGCATGTATTTTTGCATGCCGGCAGATTCATATTGGAATATACCTACTGTTTCACCTCGTTGAAAGAGTTCATATGTTTGTACATCGTCAATTGGAAAGTTTTCCGGATCGAGCAGGATATCATGTCTTTCTTTAATGATTCGAACAGCATCCTTAATTAGGGTAAGGGTTTTTAAACCCAAAAAATCCATTTTTAGCAGCCCGGCACTTTCCACAACAGAGTTGTCAAATTGGGTACATACCATCTCAGAATCCTTTGCCAATGCAACAGGGACAAAGTTAGTAATGTCATCTGGCGTAATGATTACCCCACAAGCATGTATGCCTGTGTTTCTTACAGAGCCCTCCAGTACTTTGGCTTGGTTTATGGTTTTGGAGTTGTCGTCATTTCCTTTAGAAATTCGGATTAACTCCAAGGCCTTTTCCAAGTTGTCATTATTGTTTTTAAGCTTCGCCGAGAGTTTTGCCCTGTCGTTGGCTAGTTCAAAAAGGGCTTTAAGTTTGATGTCTGTAACTAGCTTTGCCAGCCTGTCTGCTTCTGATAGGGGAAGGTTCAGTACCCTTGCTGTATCCCTAATCGCAGACTTCGCCGCCATTGTTCCGTAGGTAATGATTTGTGCCACTTGGTTGGCACCATATTTTTTAATCACATATTCGATTACCCTTTGCCTGCCTTCATCATCAAAATCAATATCAATATCAGGGAGAGAAACCCTGTCGGGATTAAGGAATCTCTCAAATAGTAAATCGTAAGCGATGGGATCAACATTCGTTATACCCACGCAATAGGCAACAGCAGATCCGGCGGCAGACCCACGACCCGGTCCGACAGATACTCCCATTTCTCTGGCCGCTCCGGTAAAATCCTGAACAATCAGGAAATAACCCGGGTAACCGGTTCTTTCGATCGTTTCCAGTTCAAAATCCAACCGTTCTCTGATTTCATCAGTGATTTCTCCATACCTTTCTTTCGCTCCCTCATAAGTAAGGTGGCGAAGAAATGCGTTCTCTCCTCTTTTTCCTCCATCTTCATCATCTTGGGGATCAACAAATTTTTCGGGAATGTCATATTTTGGCAATAGAACTTCCCTAGCAAGTTTGAAAGGTTCTATTTTGGATACGATTTCATCTGTACATGAAATGGCCTCGGGTAAATCCGCAAAGAGTTTTTTCATCTCCTCTGGGGATTTGAGGTAAAACTCATCATTCGGAAAACCATAGCGATACTCGCGCCCTCTTTTTCCTATGTATTTCTTAGGTTTTTCGACCAGTTCACCATCTTTAACACACAATAAAATGTCATGGGACTTGGCATCTACTTGGGCATTATAATAAGTATTATTGGCAGCAAAATACTTGACATTGTATTTTTCTGCCCACTGGAGCAAGACTTCATTTACCTTTTCTTCTTCAGGTATTCCGTGCCGGTTTAGCTCGATATAGAAATTATCTCCAAATTGCTCATGCCACCAGACGAAGGCCTCTTCAGCTTGGGTTTCTCCTACATTTAGAATAAGGTAAGGAACCTCTCCCCAGAGCCCTCCTGTAGTAGCTATAAGGTCTCCCTTGTACTGCACCAAAACTTCTCGATCTATTCTAGGTACATAATAAAAGCCTTCTATGTTTGCATAGGATGCCAGTTTGGCTAGGTTATGGTATCCCGCCTTATTTTTAGCCAATAAAACTGTTTGGTAACCATCGTCTTTATTGGATTTATTTTTACGATCCCTACAAAGGTTAAACTCACAACCTAGGATGGGTTTGATGTCATTGTTAAACGCTTCTTTTACAAAGTTAAATGCCCCCATCATATTTCCATGGTCGGTCATTGCCAATGCCGGCATCCCCAATTCTTTTGCCCTTTTAATGATGGCAGGTATTTCAGAGGTGGATTGTAAAATAGAAAACTGGGTATGGACATGTAAATGCGAAAAGGGAGTATCCTTTAGGTCTGAAATGTCTGCACGATCCGCCGCTTTTAAGATTTTTTGAGCCGATACTTTTACGTCATCTTTTGCTGCTGCAAAATTTGCGGCTTCAAGATTCGGTGGTTCGTAAATAATTTCATCTAGGGAGAGTCCTTCAATGGGGGACTGTACCCCCTCTTTGATAAGGCCGAAGAAGCATTTTGCTGTGGCATCTACATCATAAGCAGCATCGTGGGCATCACCAAAACCCTCACCAAAAAGCTTCTGATGCAATTCAAATAAAGTGGGCCATTTAAATTTCCCTCCTTTTCCACCCGGAATGGCGCAAAATTCAGTAGATATATCCTTGGTATCTAAGGCTTGTTTCTCCAGATCTACAATGGGGCGTTCCGTTCTTAATAATTCAGCCCCTACAATCGAAATATCAAAACCTATATTATGGCCAACCAGAAAGGTTGTCTTTTTGAGATCTTCTTCAAAAATCTCTAGGACTTTTTTTAGGTCGTGACCTTCTTTTAATGCCCTTTGGGTTGAAATACCATGAATTTTTTCCGAATTATAGGGAATAGTAAAACCTTCAGGCTTAACTATATAATTGTTGTTTGAAATAAGCTTTCCCTTTTCATCATGAAGCTGCCAGGCCAATTGAACCAAACGTGGCCAGTTGTCTAAGTCAGACATGGGCGCGTTGTAGTTCCTTGGGAGTCCGGTTGTTTCGGTATCAAATATCAGGTACATAAATGTAGGTTGAATTAAATCATTAGTCTATTATGTACTTTGGATAACATTAATTATCCAAAGCGAGGATTTATGCATGTTAAGGCAAGGGGTGTAATTGAGCTTCGCCCTTTTATGGATGTCCTGCTTGCCCGATTATTTTCTCTTCAATCAGTAATTGATATCACTGTTTGGTAATCTTATATTTACCATAAGATTGAGGTTATGCCTAGGAAATTCCATTGCAAAATCCGATTTAAAAATACAGTTAAATTAAGGTTTCTGCCAGTATAATTTGAAAAATATCCGGGCACAAAAAAAGCCTGTCCACCTTTTATTGGTAGACAGGCTTTAAAGCAACAAAAAGAGTAATTATTTATTGATGGAAAATTTGTCCACCGTTTCTCCATTCACATTGATGGTTTCAGCGTTCATGGTTTTTCCATCAATTGTGATGTATTGATACAAGTGATCTGCCGGGAACTGAATTTCTGCATAGGAGCCTGTTCCTATGTCTTTATTTTTCCCTGTAGTACCCACAGAGATCCAATAAATCGTCCCATCATTAGGGCTATTTACAATTTCCCCATTGTTCAATGGCTTGGACCGCATATAGTAATGGAAATGCCCTCCCATGACGATGTCCATATGGTATTTGTCAAAAAGAGGCCCCCATTCGCCTTGAATGTCCTCATATGGTTCTACCTCATTGAAAGGAGGAAAGTGAAATACTGCAATTTTCCATGTAGCATCTGATTCTTTCAATTTTTTTTCTATCCATGCTGTTTGGTCTTCATTGGGAAAGGTAGAGTCAATCATT
Organism: Cyclobacterium sp. 1_MG-2023; assembly: GCF_030546805.1. GTDB lineage: Bacteria > Bacteroidota > Bacteroidia > Cytophagales > Cyclobacteriaceae > Cyclobacterium. The sequence continues at coordinate 126,439 of NZ_JAUOPC010000009.1, forward strand.
AAGAACAAGGTATTTCCATAGTTAAAAGCATAAGATCTTCCTGCCATTTCCGGGGATGGGCTATCTGAAGGATAACTCAACATTTCTTCAAACATCCAAGCGCCAAGCCCATCCTGACTATCATGGTTGCCGGGCACTGCCATCAATGGTTTTCTCGCTATTGTGCTTCCAGCATATTGAAACAATTTGTCCCAATCATCCCTGTATAAGCCTGTATTTACAAGGTCCCCTGCGATATAATAGAAAGCAATGTCAGGGAATCTTTTTTCTGCTTTTTGAATGTTATTACCCCATACTTCAGAAAGGTGTACATCCCCGGACCAAACAAAGGAAAAGGGCTTATTTTTATCAGGAGCAGTGGTGAAGGTTTCAGGTGACGACCAACCTGCCTCTTTATTCCCTACGATATAACCATATTTAGTATCCGGTTCCAAAGATCTTACTTTGGCAGTAAACCTATTCATGTACCTGTCATTTTGCAGCAGCCTATCTTCCATTAGAAATTTTTCCGCCTCTGTTTCTAGGGTGTCCTTGGTTCCTTCTTTCCAATATTTGGCTGTACCTGATGCTACCGTTTCTGTGGTTCTCCATTGGATGTCCATTGAAGTTTCAGGGGCATCGCTCCATGTAAGGAGAACTTGGTCAGGCTTTTCTCCGGTGGGGAAATCCGTAGTTCTAAAGGCATTCACCATATGCGCTTCTCTTGCCCTTCCTCTAATGGTTGTTAGCAATTGCTGTCCTTTAAGGGCGTCAGGAACAGAAGTGAGCGTAAGTCCACTCCAGTCATGGTAGGTGAAAGCACCCACATCAAAAACCTCAAAATGTTGTTTTGCCGGAAAGATGGGTGTGATCTCCAAATTGTCTGCTGAATTTTGTGGAGCAAGTCCTATGAAATAGACAGGTCTGTGTTTACCGAAACCATTGATGCCTAACTGGATTTCACCGGCATCAAAATCTTTTTGCCAAACCTCATAGGTATCGTGTTCATTTTGAACTTCCATATCCGTGAGGGTAAACCCGGAAGGTTTCAACCAAAAAGGAATTACTTCCTGGCCTTTGTTTCTCATTAGGGATACGGTGGTAGGTACATTTACCTCCATTTTCCAGTATTGGGTCGCTAATGATTCTTTCTCTTCATCGGTAAGATATTCTTGGACAAACTCATGTGAGATGGTGTCTAGTTGATTTTTATCCAACTCATTATAAAGTCTGGTAACAACCTCGTCCATGGTTTCTTTTACCGAAGGCAAAATTTTGTCATTGTTTTTTTTAGGTCCGCAAGCATTTAAAATTAAAACGATGCAAGCCAATAATAGTGGGGTGGTTTTCATGATTAATTTAATATTTAGGGGCCATTTGTCTCTAAAGGCCATTTTTTGGTATCAAATAATATTACGCATTAAATGGAAATCAGGCCATTTTATGTCATTGTTATGTTTGTTAACAATTAATTCATAATAAAAAACAATTATTACAAATAGTCTCTTTTTTATAAGCCATGGTATTTACGGTGGAGGGCATTTATATGAAAAAGAAAAAAGCAGAGGCTCTGATGCAGAGACTTGTACAAAATGAAATTTCGCGACCGGAGTTTGAAGAGCTTTTAGAAGGCCTGGAAGATTCGGAAATGTTGAGCGGTATGGAGGAAAGTATGCGGAAACATTTTGATAAAGTCTTAAAGGATTATAAGAATGACAAAAGTGCAAATTCTGAAAATCACAAAACAAGCAAATTGAAGTAAAATAGAAATTATAAGGAGTAGACGTCCCACAAAGGACAAGGTTTGGATAATAACTTCCAATTTATCAATACAATAGAAAACTGAACATGCAAAACAATTAACTTATGAAAAAACATCGTACTAAAAAAATGATGAAGTGGATGGTGCCACTTCTCTCGGTAGGTATTATATCTACCGGATCAGTACTGGCGGAAGCCAACGGATCCTCTATGATGAGGAGTTCCTTAGGAGCTGCCACAGAATTGGAGGAGATGGTTGCAATAACTATCAAAGGAAAGGTTACTTCCACAGGAGATGATTCAGGATTACCTGGGGTAACTATTTTGGAGAAAGGAACAAGCAATGGAACGGTAACGGACATTGACGGATCATATAGTATTGACGTAGCTGGACCAAATTCAGTATTGGTATTCTCTTACGTTGGTTTCGAAAGTCAAGAGGTTACTGTAGGTAATCGGACCAGTGTAAATGTGAGCATGGAAGAGGCTGCAACAGCTATGAATGAAGTAGTTGTTACTGCCCTAGGTATCAAAAGAGATCAACGATCTTTAGGATACGATGTGTCCACTGTATCTTCTGAAGATGTTACCCAAGTGTCTCAAGAAAACATTTTGAGTTCTCTTGCAGGTAGAATGCCGGGTGTGACCATCAACCAAACGAGTGGGGCAGGATCCTCTATGAGTATGGTAATTAGAGGTGCTTCTTCTTTGACATCTGACAACCAGCCATTATTTGTGGTTGATGGGGTGCCAATGTCCAACTCATTGAATAACGTTTCAGAAACTGGAAATGGTAATCAGGTCGATTATGGTAATTCAATTTCTGATATCAACCCTGATGATATCGCAAGTATCAGTGTGCTAAAAGGTCCAAGTGCAGCAGCGCTTTATGGTACTCGTGCCGGTAATGGTGTGGTAATCATTACTACCAAATCCGGTAGCAAAGGAAAAGGAATGGGCGTTTCTTTCTCTACAAGTAATGTATTTGAACAACCTTCTAGATTACTTGATTTTCATTACCAATATGCCAATGGTAATAGAGAAGGTGTTTTCAATGATGGATCTGCCTACTGGGGAGGACCTCAATTAGATGTAGGTAACTTAGCTCAACAATGGAATAGTCCGGTTGATGAAAACGGAAACGTGATCCCTACTGAATTAAAATCCTATCCGAATGCCATGAAGGATTTCCTTCAAACTGGTATCACGTCAAACAATAATATTGCTATTAGTGGGGGAGATGATAAAGCGACTTATAGGGTGTCCTATGGAAATATGATTCACCAAGGTATGATCCCTAATTCTGATTTGTACAGAAATAGTATTTCTACCTCTGTTTCTTATGACATCTTGGATAAGTTAACTCTTAATACAAATTTTAACTACACCAACAGTAGTTCTAACGACAGACCAAGTACTGGTGATAGAAGGGGAAATGCTTTGGAAGCAATCTATACTTCTTCCTACATCGACTTTGAGCAAATGAGTGGTATTTGGGTGCCGGGTCAGGAAGATATTCAGCAAATCAGAACTCCTGCCGGTGATAACCCTTATTTCATCGCTTACGGAATTGAGAATGCATTCCGAAGGGATAGAATTTATGGTAACGTTTCTTTGGATTATAAATTCTCTGATAATTTAAATTTAGCTGTTAAATATTCTTTGGATCGTTCTGATGAAAACAGAGAAACAAAGATTCCTTATAGCTACAGTAGAATGGCCAAAGGTGGTTATTACAATACCGACATGTTGAATCAGGAATCTAATGCTGATGTCTTATTAAGTTATAATGAGGATTTTGGAAAAATGGATTTTAATGCTTCTGCAGGTGGAAATATTATGAGTCGATTTGGTACTTCCTCTTATGTAGGTGTTGGTGGTGACAGGAATAACGGATTGGTAGTACCTGGAATCTATAATGCACAGAATATACCAGCTGATAACAGGTCTGTTTCTAGTGGATATTCTGAAAAGAGAATTTACAGTGTTTATGGTTTGGCTTCCTTTGGGTATGCAGATCAATTGTATTTGGATTTGACAGCTAGAAATGACTGGTCATCTACATTACCACTAGACAATAATTCTTATTTCTATCCTTCAGCATCTTTAAGCTGGTTGGCAAACTACACACTCAATCTTCCGGAAAGCATTGATATGTTAAAAGCCAGAGTAGGTTGGGCGAAAGTAGGAAATGATACAGGTCCATACCGTTTGGTTCAAAACCTATCTACAGGTACTTACAATTCTATAAATACTGCTTCAGTAAGTTCTGGGATATTGAATCCTAACTTCTTACCTGAAGAGGCCACTTCTATTGAAGCCGGTATAGATTTAAATATGTTCGCCAATAAGTTGAGGTTTTCCGGAACCTATTATGTGATTGAAAACACAAACCAAATATTCTCTGTAAATCTTCCAAGATCTTCAGGATACAGCAGCAGGTTGATTAATGCAGGTTTGATCCGAAGCAAAGGTTTGGAAATGAGCCTTGGTGGCACACCACTTGATAAAAACGGATGGAAATTAGACGTTGATGTTAACTGGAGTAGAAACAGAACCACTGTTGTAGAGTTGGTTGAGAACTTTGATAGGATCACCTTATGGTCTGAAAATGGTGGTGGAGCCATCACTTTCCTAGGTGATCAAGTTGGGGACTTGTACAGTAGAGGTTATGTAGAGGTAGAAGATCCAAACTCTCCTTATTACAAATGGCCTGTATTGAGCAGTGCCGGAGAATGGCAAGATTTGTCATCTGACGAAGCTTTGAGAAAAGTAGGTAACTTCAACCCTGATTTTATTTTAGGTATGCAAACAGGTTTAAGCTACAAGCGATTTGTATTGAATGCAAGTTTTGACTGGAGACAAGGTGGAGAGTTTATGTCATTCACTTATAGGTATGGTGAGTCTGATTGGAAATCTCAAAGACAATTGGATGATTTGATCCCAGGTGGATTGTACTCTGAAGACGAATTGGCTGCTTTGTTGAAGTCAGATCCCGAAAAATACATTATCCCTAGCCCAGGAAACTTCCCTCGTGTTGGTGGTCATACTGCTGAAACAGGTGGGTTCTATATCGATGAGAATGGTAGCGATGGTGCTTTCGTTCCGGGTGTGGTTCAAACTGCCGGTGCAGATACTCCAGACAATTATGCAGATGATGTTTACGAAGAGCATTTAGGTGGTTCTGGAACCAATATTTATCCTATCACCAATACTTACCCTTGGAGTTTCAATGAGCAGGTTACCTTTGATGCTTCGTTTATCAAATTAAGAGAATTGTCTTTAGGATATAAGATACCTAATTTTAGTGTGTTTACGAATGCTACATTCTCTATCTATACTAGAAATATTATGTTGTGGACAAAAGCTGATATAGGAATTGATCCAGAAAGAGCATTTCAAGCTTCAGGTTCTTCTTTCAAGCAGGGCATCGAGCGTCAAAATGTAATGCCTTGGAGTGTGCCAATTGGTTTCAAGCTTAATTTCAATCTTTAAAGGTCCTTAATTTACATATCATGAAAAATTTATTTGAATTTAGAAAGATAGCCGTATTTCTCCTGGGACTTATCTTGGTCACCGGTTGTGATGACCAACTCAGTGAGATCAATACCAATCCATATGGTATTGACCCGGCAAATGCCAACCCAAATCTATTGATGCCAACAGTGTTGACTTCATCAGCACAAAGTTACTTGGGACTAGGTTTTAATGACCTCGCTGGCGCCATGCAATACACGCAAAAAAATGGATGGTATAGCAGTCATAACAATTATGAATGGGTTTCCAGAAACTGGACAGGATGGTATGATATCCTGAGAACCAATGATTTGATGATTACTAGAGGTGAAGATATGGACAATGCTTTTTTCCAAGGAATGGGCCTTACCATGAAGTCTTTTGCTTTTGGGAACATCGCAGATCTTTGGGGTGATGCTCCCTACTCTGACGCCCTAATGGGAGACGAGGGTAGTGATCAGTTTCAATTCCCTAAATTTGATAGCCAAGAAGCTATTTATGATGGCATTATTGCAGACCTTCAAGAGGCGGCCACATTACTTGCCTCTGCTTCTACAGAAGGTGTAACTGCCGGTAATGATCTTATCTACGGTGCCGATGTTGATAGTTGGAGAAGGTTCACCAATTCCTTATTATTGAGGTATTATATGCGGTTGTCAGAGAAAAAGCCTGATGTAGCCAAAGCTGGAATTGAAGCCATCTATAGTAGTGGAATCTATATTCAGGATCCTTCTCAGGATGCGACACTTGATTATACAGGAGGTTCAAATGATATCTGGATTACCCGCCATGTAAGGCTAAATCCTGATGATTTCCAGAGATATCAGGCTTGTCAGACTTTTATCGATCAATTGACCATGACCGATGACCCTAGGCTCCCTGTTTTCTTTGATTCTGTAAGGGTTCAATGGGTAGCAGATGAAACACTTGATGTGGCAGCTGAAAGCTTTATAAGGGCAGACGGAGAGCCAATCGAGACGATATATACCTTTGATGAGTTTGAAGAAGAGTACGCTGATGTGAAATTCACTCGTCATTTCAATCCTAATATGGCGGATTACAACTCAGATTTGTATGTAGGTTTGCCTCCATCCATCTTGACCCCGGAATCTTATAATGGGAACCCAATCCCAGGTCAAGGAACTCAAAATCTGCACGTTTCTCAACTAGACCCACTTTACAGCACCGCAGGTTCAGCCGGAGACATCCTAAAAGCTAGAATTATCTCTGCTGCAGAGGTAAGTTTTATCTTCGCTGAAGCAGCGCTTAAAGGTTGGAGTGTTGGCGATGCCGAAACACACTACAATATGGGTATTGAACAGTCTCTTCAAGTATGGGAGAAAGGTGACATGTATGAAGAGTTTATTGCTCAGCCTGATGTTATGTTTAACAGTACCCTAGAACAAATTATTACTCAGAAATGGGTAGCCAACTGGTCGAATGGTACTGAAGCATTTGCTGACTACAGAAGAACAGGTTACCCTGATTTATCTGCCGGTCCATTGTCTCCTCAGCCTGAGGTGGCCTTAAGGTTCCAGTATGGAAATGATGAGTACAACAACAACCCGGATAATATTAGTGCTGCACTAAACAATCTAGAAGTAACTGATTATTCAGGTAACTTCGGACAAGATAGCCAGTGGTCAAAACCATGGTTGTACCAAGGAACAAACGTCCCTTTTTAAGTCTGAATTTATAAATTTATTGATTAAAGGTTCTCTGTCGGTTTTCGGCAGAGAACCTTTTTTTATATAAAAGAATTTTACCTTATTTCCAATTCCTAGAGCTGCTGTTGTGGGCTTGCTCCTTTTATCAGAGCAAAGGGATAGTACTCGGTTGGCCCATTGAGCCCTGAATTATCATTGTTTCCCTGCCAAATTACAGCCCCTATCAATTTGCATCTCAGCGAGCATTCATTAACCGTCTAGTTCTTGGATTAAGAAATTTCTCTGGTTTGATTGGTAGTGAAAGCGATAATTTGAAGTGTAGGTTTAGCCGGTAATGAGCAACCAGTCTCCTAGCTAGATATCTTGGGAATCTTGGGATACCAATAGAATTAAAGCCATTAAGTAAGAGGTGAAAGGGTATGTGTTTCCTAAGTAGGTAAAACGCCTTGCTTGGCTCACACAGGATATCATGGCATATGAGGTATTGCCTGATAAGCAAAATATAATGGGTTTTCAGCTAAGTTTCCCTATGTTTTTAAACTTCAATTATAAGAATAGGTACGTATCAACTTAAAATTAATTTACCTTTTGACGCTGAATGAAGTTTCTCACAGGTAGAAAATAAAAAAAGATCAGCGTCTATATGGGCTGATCTTCTTTCTTTTTTATTGATTAGAATTCTACTTTCTACCTTATTTCATCAATCAAATCCATTCAAACCTTTTGTGTGCATGAGACAATTCCCCATGGCTATTGATCAATATCAAGGTAAGGATAGCCAGTATTATCATTATTATTAACAATACATTTCTCCAGGTTTTAGTAGCCGCTGCACGCGCTGAAAACATGGGTTTCAATTTTGGTATAAAGGCCAAAATAATAATATAATTGATGATGTATAGAAATTGTTCAATTCTATAAAAGCTTAAAAAAGACCCCGTTAACATGATTGTGAACAAAATATATGTTCCAAAATAACTTTTGAAAAGCATGGATATTTCCGTGTAACTTATCTGTGGGCCTTGGAGTGCTTTTTTACTTGAAAATAACCTGATCCAATAAACCGATAAAGCCAAGATGCTTGTAAGTGCAACCAATTGAACAGCTGTCATCCAGGTTTTTGGTTGGCTTACAAATGCACCCAAAGTTTCTGAGAAATCTTTCATTAAAAAAGATTGATGCCATACAAAAAATGGAATGACAAATATTAATCCGACAAGGGGTAGGGTAAGGTTACTTGTAGAGAATTTACCAGTACTTTCTTCTTTAGGCCAAGAAGAGGTGAATGTTCCATAAGCCATACCTGCACCACCAAAAAAGCCAAGGGAATATTCCATTACGTTCCACATATTGAAAGGGATTTCTGCCACATTACCCAGCACATGAAGGAAATTCCCAAAGGCGAAGCCAAAACCAGCTCCCAATCCCGAATACATGGCCACTCTCATGGCACTATACTTTTTGGTTCTTAGCATGAAATACAACATGGCTATACCACTTCCTGCACAGATTCCCCAAGCTTCAGAACGAGGGGGAGTCATTTCAAAACCCAGCTGTTCAATCATTAAATAATAAAAAATGATGCCACCAACAGTCATTTCGATTACGACCTGATGCCATTTAATTTTATTTTTAGGATGGTCTTCCAGTACCAGGCCAAATAGTCCTCCCCCAATTAAACCATAGAGCCCCCCAACCACAAATAAACTAGCCAATCCATAATATACATTGATAAAATCTTCCCCTCTACCATAACCCACAAGAATACCATAACTCATCATGCCTCCAAAACCCCAACCAACAGCCCCGGCAAAAGCGGCTTTGATGGCCTTGTTATACCAGTCCTCTCTTTTGGCAAGTAGGAGTATACTAAGAGCGCCTATACCGCCGGCCCAAGCGGCACCTTGTTCATGACCAAACTGCCCGCGAATAGCCCAAGCTGTGGCCAAAGCCATACCTGCAATGATGATGGATAGTATGGTATTTTTATCTAAATGTTTCATAACCGGAAAATGGATAAAGGTTGAAAATATTTTGGGTATGTTTTTATAGTATACCTTATGGAACAAAAAAATACCATTCAAAATAATGGCATTATATGAACGGTTGTGAGGGATTATTTGGCGGTGAATTAAGTTGGGGATATTATTGATGGCAAAGAGAGTGGGTGGCTTATTTCCCGGCAAGGTATCGCTTTCTGTATTCAATAGGATTACATCCTTTTACTTGCTTGAATTGCCTAGCAATGTTTTTACTGTCGTTTAAGCCCAGGTCCATGGCGATCTCAAAAACAGTTTGATCAGTCTCCAGAAGCTTTTGAGTGAATTTTTCTATTCGTAGGTTAAAAATGTACTTGTAAATGGGGTAGCCAGTTATTTGAAGAAAACGTTTCTCAAGACTTCTTCTGGAAAGAGGCACTTGCTTTACTACTTCTTCTACTTGAAGGTTTTTTTCTATATTTTTATGAATATATTTCAATGACGAAGCGATATGGTCATCATTGGTTGCATAGATATCAGTAGATTGCCTGGTGATAACTTGGGTAGGTTTTACCCGGATATCATAAAAATTTGATGCAGTGGTTTGGATCATTTGTTCCATCAACTTGGCAGTATCATATCCCCCTTTTTCTATATCCAAGCCAATGCTAGACAGCGGAGGGTCTGATAGTTCACAAAGCATTTCATCATTATCTACCCCCAAAACAGCAACTTCTTCAGGAATCCGGATTTTATTTTGCTTGCAAGCTTCGGTAATATGGAGCCCTTGGTTGTCATCACAGGTCATGAGCGCAATGGGTTTTGGCAAAGACAATAGCCATTTGCTCAAAGAATTACTCTTGTAGTACCACAAATCTGTAGAACGGGATTTTCTGTGCTCAAAGTAATTTACTTTGTAGCCCATCGCATTGATTTTCTTTTCGAAACCTTCAGCCCGTTCTCTTGACCAAACGATATCATTGAAACCGTAAAAAGCAAAGTTTTTAAAGCCCTTTTTGAGAAAGTAGGAAGCACCCATTTCACCGGCTTCATGGTAAGCACCTGTAATATTCGGAATTTCTGAAAACCTCTCTTTAAAATCTTGTGCAACCACAGGGATTTTGGAATCAACAAGCAATTCCAAGTCTATTTCATTGTACAATTGTCCGATGATACCATCTGCTCCCCAGTCCTTGGCCCAGTCGAGGATGCCCTTAATGCCAATTGTTTCCCTATAGTAAAGGGGCATGCGGCAATAGGTCCATGGTCCATGCTCAGCAGAATACTTTGATATTCCTTTTAATAAACTCTTACTGTACTCTTCGGCAAAATCCAAGAGCAAAATAATCTTATACATTTTTTACTTAAAGATATCCTTCAAACTTTTGGTAGCATTGGTGACCAATGGTTTGGCCCAAATGCCAATGCTTAAGATGTATCCTAAAGTAAACAAAAGAAATAACATGGACAATTTAAGTCCTACAAGTTCTGCTAATCCACCAATTATTAGCGGCACAATCGCTCCTCCCGCTATTCCCGTACATAAAATCCCTGAGAAGGTTCCATGGTGATGGGGTACGGAATTGAGTGCCAAAGAAAAGATAATTGACCACATAACAGAAGCAAAAAATCCGGTCAATGGGAAAGCGATTAAAGCTACATTTGCAGGGCCAAAGAGACCTGCTAATAAAGCTAATATGGCCCCTCCTGTAAAGAAAATCAATACGGTTCGACTATCAAGAAATTTAAGCAAAACCAGCCCCAATAAGCAACCTACAGTTAGCAAACCCCAAAAGTAAGAAATTACAATAGCACCCGTGGTAGATGGGTCTATGTCATGGTAAGATTGAAGAAATTTAGAAATCCAGTTGGCAATGCCTTGTTCGGTTCCTACATAGCAAAAGATTCCCAAGAAATACAACAACACATACTTATTGGCCAGTAGTTCTTTGAATGCCACACCCACATCAATTTTCTCATCCTCTTTAAGCTCCACTTTCGGGAATTTTGCAAAATAGACGATGATGACCATCAAAAAGGCTATGGCAGCAAACACCCAATACAATGAGACCCATTTTAGGTTTTCAGGCACCATGGGGTTTAAAAATGAGAAAATTAAGGAATTGTCTGTTGTATGAATATTTGTTACCAAATAGCTGTAAAGCATCGGGCTAAGAAAAGAAGCAGCCCCAAAAGCCAATTGGCCCATCACGGAATTAAAAGCAAAATGTTCCTCGCCTCCGGCAGTCCTAAGGAGGGGGTTAATGACTACCTGTAAAACGGCCATTCCAATACCAATAATAAACAAGGATGTCAAAGCTATGGTAAAGCTTGGAATAAAAGCAAAAAGTAAAGCACCAATAAACGCCATGGTAAAGGCAAAGATCAGCATTTTCTTTTCTTTGTATTTTTCCACTAAAATTCCGGAGGGAATAGACATCACTGCATAAGCCACAAAGAAAGCAAAAGGTAAAAAGCCTGCCAGTCCAATACTTAGAGTAAAACTATCAATAATATCCGGGATGATAGGTCCCAGAATATTGGTAAGAAATGAAATGACGAAAAAAATCAATAATATAAGGGCAACTATGAGTGTGTTTTTTTTCATGTCATTATATTGTTAGGCGTAGCAATTTTATTCTATTGTTAAATATTGGAGTTTTTTGACCAAAAGTGCAGTATTAAGCCAAAATTAAATCGCTTAATTGGTGGCATTGACAGGCAGGTCTACAAGGGCAGCGGCTCCCAAAAGCGCAATGTCTTCGTTTTTTGTCAAATGGATTTTCAATTTTTTAAATGATTCAGGATAGATAAAGTCACTGAAGCTTTCACGCATAGCCTTCTCAAAAAATGGATAGGCATTTGCTACCGACCCGCCGATGACGATTGCTTCGGGATCATAAGTATACATTACCACTTGCACTGCAGCTCCAAAATGCTGACCAAAGGCTTTCCATTGTTCCAAGGCCTCTTTTTCCCCATTTTTGGCAGCGGTAAAGGCATCTAATGCAGTGGTTTGGTATTCGGCACTGAAGAAATTTCCACTGGCATAATATTCTATATTGTGGTTAAGGTAAGGAAGTAAACCAATTTCACCGGCACCACAATTTACTCCTGCATATAGCTTGTTTTTGATAATGATGCCTGATCCTAAACCTGTCCCTATTGACAAGCCTACCATATTGCTGTAACTTTTACCCTTACCAAATTTATGCTCTCCAATGGCAAAGCAGTTGACATCATTGTTTACGAAAACCGGAAGGTTAAATTCCTGTTCAAGAATGTCTTTTAATGCTACCTTTTTCCAGGAAGGGATGTTGGTTACATTATAAACAATCCCTTTTTCTACATCCACCACTGACGGCACACCAATCCCTATTCCCTCTACTTCATGGGCAGTTAGTGGTTTTATAAATTGCATCACTTGGTTAAGCGTAGACTGAAGGTCATTTTTTTCTTTCAGAAGAGCCTTGGTCTTGTGAATGATTTTTCCTTCGTGTTCAATACCTACCTGTATTTTCGTTCCTCCTAAATCTATTCCTATGTTCATTGTATTAAGTCGGGTATTTTTTAAAAAAAATCAACGACAAATATATCTTAACTTTACCCTTTTAACAACCGAAAATAGAAGTTTTAGGAAAAGTTAACCTTTAATAACTACCTGAAAAACAGTGAATAATCAAACTATATATTTGTTTAGATTCTAGTGATATACTTGAAAAGGTTCGTTAGGGCTATTTGAGAGCAATTGTTTTTTTTAATAGTCCGAAACTGAATATTACTGTAATGTATTGGATGAATTGAAAAAGTAGAGAAATCAAATTAGTATTAAAGAAACATTAAATATTGTGAAATTTTAGCCGGACTACATATCTTGAAGCATCAATTTATTTTTAGGTAATAATTAATGGTGCCCCTAAGCGAGTAGAAATAGTCACTGTTAAAAGCAAATAGACTTATACAATTACACAATATAAGTTTCTATAAGAAGAAATATATTTTACTAAAATAAGTTTAGCGTTTAATTAACAACAATCCATAAACAATGAAATCACAAAGTAAAAAAGTTAACATTTTTATTTGCTTTTTATCACTCCTGGTTTTTTATGCGACCACTTTAAGTGCTCAGGAAGAACCCAGTGGAATTTATTTGACCTGGGAAAAAGATCCCACCAGTACAATGACAATTGATTGGCATCTAAAAACCAATGCTACGCAAACTTTATTTTATCGCAAAAAGGGAGATGAAAATTGGATGAAGAAAACCGGAAATGTATCTGATTTCCCATTTTCTGATCGTAAGATCCATCGGGTTTTTCTTTCAGGTCTGTCGGCAGACCAAGCGTATGAGGTTAAGTTTGGAGCTTACGAAAGAGTTTATTACTTTAAAACCATGCCCAAGGATATTTCCAGAAACCCGATCAAGTTTGCAATAGGGGGAGATACCATGCATGACCAAAAGGTAATGGAAAAAACCAATCTTCAAGTTTTACCATACAATCCTGATTTTATAATAATAGGTGGTGATCTGGCATATGCCAATGGTGATGGGAAAAATGTAAAAAGGTGGTATGCTTGGTTTGAAGCAGTGAAAAACACATTGATACATGAAGATGGACGTATGATACCCATCATGCTCGGGATAGGTAACCATGAAGTTAAAAGTGGTTTTGATGCAGAGTCCATCCCTGAGCATTTGAAGGAAGAAAAGAGAAAAGAAAGCGCACCATTTTATTATAATCTTTTTGCTTTTCCGGGGCAACCGGGTTATGGGGTGCTTGAATTTGGTAAATACCTTAGTTTTCTCTTTCTTGATTCAGACCATACGAATGCCATTGATGGTCCACAAAAAGATTGGCTTGCCCGAGAATTGGCCCTTCTGAAAGAAAAAAACACCACCCACGTAATGGCCATTTATCATGTTCCGGCTTACCCTTCTGCCAGATCCTTTACAGGGAAAACCCAGTCGATGATTCGAAAACATTGGGTGCCTTTATTTGAAAAGTCCACTATGAACTTGGCGTTTGAGAATCACGACCATGCCTATAAACGAACCTACCCAATTAAAAACAATAATGTGGATGAGGACGGAATCGTCTATATAGGGGATGGGTCCTGGGGAACCAGACCGCGTACTGTTCATGATGCAGCAAGTACTTGGTATTTAGAAACTTCCCAATCCGTGAGGGCATTTACCCTTGTAACCCTTCAGGGCAAAAGCTTTAACATTATTACAGTAGATGAGGATGGAAACATCATCGACAGTTATCCAAATAATCCATTGATAAAACCATGAAAAATTACCGAGAATTACTAAGCTATTCTTTTTTATTATCGCTATTGATAATCACTGCGGCTTGCAGTGGAGAAAATAAAACCGAAGCTGTTGAAGAAAAGGACGAAGCAGTTGTCCAAGAGGCAAAGCTTACTACAGAGGAATATGAGCATATTTTTGGTGAGGACAGACCCTTTGCCCAGTGTCATGCTTCTACCATTACCGGTCTAGGTGATGGGAATTATTTGGCTGCATGGTTTGCAGGCTCTCATGAAAAACACAATGATGTAGGGATTTGGGTCTCTAAAGGAAAAGCCGGTGATTGGAGCGAGCCTGAATTACTGGTAAAAGTAAGAAATGAACCACACTGGAATCCAGTATTGTTCAATGCACCTGATGGTAAGGTTTATTTGTATTTTAAAGTTGGAAAGGAAATAGACTATTGGGAAACTTGGGTTCAATACACTGAAGATGGAGGAGAGACTTGGTCTGAAGCAAGGGAATTGGTTCCGGGAGATAAAGGAGGCCGAGGTCCTGTGAGAAATCATATGCTGGTTTTATCAGACGGTACTTGGTTGGCTCCTGCCTCAGATGAGAAAAACAAAGTATGGACAGTATTTGTTGACAGGTCTGAAGATGGTGGGAAAACGTGGACGGCTACAGAAAAGCTTGATATGGACCGCTCAGTAATTACGGGAGAAGGAGTGATTCAACCTGCATTATGGGAGTCAAAACCCGGTCATGTGCACATGCTGATGCGTAGCAGTTCCGGAAATATCTGTAGGTCAGACTCTGAGGATTATGGAAAAACTTGGTCTAAGGTTACAGAAATTGAATTGCCCAATAACAACAGCGGGATAGACGTTGCTCATATAGAAGGGGAGAAAATTGCTTTGATCTATAACCCTGTTGCTGAAAATTGGGGTGATAGGTTCCCAATCTCTATTGCTGTTTCTGAAGACAATGGTAAAACCTGGCCTTTGAAATTTGAGATAGAAAAGGGAGAGGGTGATGATGAGCTTTCTTATCCTGCCATGTTTTATGAAGATGGTCACTTGGTTGCCTGTTATACTTGGAACCGAGAAACGGTTGCTTTTTGGAAAGGTAAACTGGAAGGGATTTAAATTTTAGTATTACATGCGAATTTTATTTAGTAGCTTACTCTTACTATTGCTGTATAGCCAAGCAGTTTTAAGCCAACAAGAAATGACTTACGCTGAAAAATTGGGTTTTCCTAAAGGGAAGAAAGTAGTTATCTTTCATGTAGATGACGCGGGAATGTCCTTTGAATCAAATGAAGGGGCAAGAAAATCCATACATGAGGGCGTAGCTACTTCTTGTAGTATCATGATGCCTTGCCCTTGGGCTTCTAGTTTTGTAAAAGATGCGAAGATAGATGCAATGGATGCAGGGCTTCATTTAACACTTACCTCTGAGTGGAAACATTACCGATGGCCTCCGCTAGCAGGTAAGGCGGC
This sequence comes from Cyclobacterium sp. 1_MG-2023, assembly GCF_030546805.1. Classification (GTDB taxonomy): domain Bacteria; phylum Bacteroidota; class Bacteroidia; order Cytophagales; family Cyclobacteriaceae; genus Cyclobacterium. The sequence goes on from NZ_JAUOPC010000009.1 coordinate 142,094, forward strand.
TGTACCTGGTTTGGTAGATGAAGAAGGGGCAATGTGGTCTTCTGTAGCCGAAGTGGTAGCGAATGCCAGCCCTGATGAGGTAGAAATAGAAATCCGTGCCCAAATTGATCGGGCATTAACTCTAGGATTGAAACCAACCCATATGGATAGTCATATGGGAACCCTATTTTATCACCCTCCCTTTCTTGAACGGTACATAAAAGTGGGGATAGAATATGGTATTCCGGTAATGTTTCCTGGTGGGAACAATAAGCTGCTTGGGATTTCTATGAACAGCAACTTGATCAAACAACTCAAAAGACAAGGGAAATACAAAGAAGGCATGAAATTGCCCAATAATCCTATTATGGAAAGAACTCCCTTGGTAGCCAGACAATTGTGGGAGGCAGGCTTGCCGGTTTTGGATGACCTACATACCACAAGTGGAAACTGGTCACCAGAATATGAAGTAAGTGATAAGGAGTTAGGGGCATATAAGGTGGAGAAATGTAAAGAATTGCTCAAACTTATGGAGCCCGGTTTGGCCATGGTGATTGTTCACAGTAACGGAGATAGAAATACATTTGACAGGATTAGCGGCTCAGGTAAATCCAGGTATGCAGACATGCTGGCCATGACCTCACCGGAACTAAGAAAATTCATTGAAGATGAAGGGATTATTTTAACTACTTGGGCTGAAGTAATGGATAGAAGAAAAAAAGTGAAATGAATAAAATAGTTTTTTTAGGCCTTTATTTACTTAGTGTTGCTGCTTTTGGACAGTACATTCCTAAAGAGAAAGTGCTGGTTAGTGAAAGCTTGATTTTCCCTCTTCAGCAAAATCATGTGCATGGGAGCAGTATTGTTTCCTTACCCAATGGTGATTTACTCACAGCCTGGTTTGAAGGATCGGGAGAGCGAAAAGCAGATGATGTACGCATTATGGGAGCCAGGCTCAGGAAAAAAGACCGCCAGTGGGGAGAACCTTTTCTAATGGCAGATACCCCCAATATTCCTGATTGTAATCCAGTGCTATTTCTAAACCAAGAAGGTAAGTTGTTTTTGGTTTGGATAGCCGTTCAGGCCAATCGGTGGGAGCAGTCTATTTTGCGTTTTAGAACAAGTACAAGTTATGAAAATGCGGGTGCTCCAATCTGGAGTTGGCAGGATAATATTCTACTCAAACCGGGTGAAGAATTCCATCAGGAAGTTGCCAAACGTTTTGAACAATTGCCTGAAAATAATTCAGGTTGGTCTGAATATGCTCCCCAATATGATCAAATGATAATTGAGGCCAGCAAAGACAGTAAAAAGTCTAGTATTGGGTGGATGACCAGGATAAAGCCGGTTGTACTTACCTCCGGAAGGATATTATTGCCCCTTTATTCAGATGGATTTAACTTTTCCATGATGGCCATTTCTGACGATGACGGAGCTACTTGGTTCCCCAGCAAGCCTCTAGTGGGAAGAGGACCTATTCAGCCGGCACTTGGTCAAAGAGAAAATGGAGAAATTATGGCCATCATGAGGGATAGCGGAGATGCTCCTACGAGAATTCATAAAAGCTATTCCCAAGATGAAGGAATGACTTGGTCTGCCAGCGAAAAAACCAGTATTCCTAATACTGCAAGTGTGGAACTGTTAGTTTTAGACAACGGGACTTGGCTGTTTCTTGGAAATGACATTGATGACGGCAGGTATAGAATATCATTATACATCTCGGATGATGAAGGACAAACATGGAGAGGAAAAATTTATTTGGAAGATGAAAAGAAAGATGTGGGTGGTTTTTCATATCCTTCTTTGATACAGGATATTGATGGTATGGTACATATTACTTATTCATACCATTTAAATGAAAAAGGGAAATCCATTAAATATTTAAAAATTGATCCAAAAAACTTTTAAAGTTAGTAGTCCATAATTAAAGGTCTTATGTATTATATATAACTCAATCACTTACTTGATTCAAGTAAGATAGATTAAGCTTTAGTAGTTAGGTTAGGTAAGTTTTGTCCGCTTATGTTGTATAACAGGGCGGACAAATTTATTTATACCCTTTCTAATACCTAATATATAGCCTGTATGAATTTGATAATGTCGCGCTATCAAGTGACTCATACACTTTTAATTAACCACATTAATTTACCATGAAATACTTACACTTAAAACTATTTGTTTTTGTTGGCTTGCTAGTTGGTTTTTCGCAAGTACACGGGCAACAATTGCCATCAAACAGCCAAAGGGTTCATCAAGATGTTCCTTTTGTTCAGGAGTATGCCATTAAGTATTATTCCGAAGAGGTCCCGATGCTAGACAAAGTCTATGCAGACAGGAACGGTACCGTTCAGATATTAAGCAAATCAGGTTTGCTAAGACCGCATGCAGGAGCTTTTTTGTATCCCGGGACTTTGACTCCGGACAAGACTTACCTTGCCATGAAAGATAAAAATATTGTTAGCATCAGCACGGTGGAAGATCAGTTTGTCTACTTGGATGACAAGGCAGTGTTTAGTAATGCTTGGGCAGGGAGCCTATACCTCCAACACGAATTACCAAGTGCAGCCTCTTTTGCTCATGGAAAAGACTTTACATTTTTGGTTTCAGACGGTGGTCATATTCACTTGGTAAGCAAAGACGGAGTTTCTTATAAAGGCAAGATCAGTGGCTCTCCAGTGATAGAAATCACCTATGATGCCGCTACCGAAAGGTTTTTGCTTTTGGCAGAAAACAAGTTAATGTCTTTTTCACCGGCAGATAAAAAATTAAAGACACTTACTGAAGGAGCAGGGTTTACCAGTTTTGTAGTACGTGAAGGAAAAAATAAACTTGCCATAGCTACCAAAGACGGCTATTTTGAATGGGACCTGATTAGCGATAAAAAAGTGGGGCAAAAGCAGAATGCTTTGCCATGGCCAGTATTGACCAGCCTAACAGAAATCAATGGTTTGTTATGGTTTGGTTCAGAACAAGGCGCCTTTATGGAAAAGGAAGACGGCAAATTTAATTATTACTTTGGAGAGAGATGGCTACCTGGTGACAAGGTATTACATATCAGCCAAAAGAATGCGGATGAAGTATTGATCCTGACAGACAAAGGTCTAGGGAAGTTGGTGTTTATGTCCCAGACTTTGGCGGAAAAAGCAGCATATTATGAGCAGCAGGTTAGGGATCGTCATATTCGACATGGTTTTAATGCTACGCTTAGAGATATGGAGAAGGGCAATTTTAATACCGGGAGGATCAAAGATTCAGACAATGATGGTTTATGGACTTCTATGTATTTGGCTGGACAAGCCTTTCGTTATGCAACGACAGGTTCTCCATTTGCTTTGCAAAACGTAAAAGAGTCATTGGATGCAATGGAAAGACTCTACACCATTAATGACATAGAAGGTTTCCCTGCAAGATCATTTTCCAGAAGTGGCTTCAAAGATCAGCTTGGAGGTTCTGAGCATTGGCAAGATATTGAAGATCCGGAATGGGTTTGGAAAGCAACCACGAGCAGTGATGAGGTAATTGGACATGTTTTTGTTTTTGGGGTTATTGCAGAATTGGTAGACAACGAAGCATTGCGTCAACAAGCCATAGGTTTATTGGATCAGTTGATGACACACATTGTGGAAAATGACTGGTATCTGATTGATTTTGATGGCAAACATACCACTTGGGGTAGGTGGAACCCTGAATATGTGAATGGCTTTCCTACCATGGTGGGAGACAGGAAACTAAACTCTTCCAATATTATAGCCATGTTACAGACAGCTTACCACTTTACTGGTAAGGAAATGTACAAAAAAGAAGCCTATAAATTAATGGATAAACATGGTTACCTAGAGAACCTTATGCGTCCAATGGAAGAGATAGGACAAGCCAAGGAGGGAAGTGATGATTGGGCCGCCATGTTGTCACAAAAATGGAATCATTCGGATGATGAAATGTATTTCCTTGGCTATTGGGGTTTATACCGATATGCTTTTACAGATGAGTTAAAAGAGAAATACAAAGAAACCATTAAAGATCACTGGGAAGCGGAGCGTCCGGAGAAAGACGGCCTGTGGAATATTTTTGGAGCTTTGGTGGACAGAGAAAATTTTGATCTCGAGGAAGCTGTTTGGTACCTTCAGGAATACCCTTTAGACTTAATTAATTGGAATGTTAAAAACAGCCATAGAAAGGATATTGAACTATTGGAGCCAAATTTCAGGAATCAAAGCACAAAAGAGGTGCTTCCACCTGATGAATTAAAAATGCGCCGTCACAATGGCAATAGGTTTGAATTGGATGGTGGAAGAGATGGAAAAGAAGAAATGAGTGCAGGAGATATATGGCTTTTGCCTTACTGGATGGGGAGATACATGGATGTAATAAGCAAGCCGGTTAGTAATTAAAAAAAATGCTAGAATTAGTTGTCTGTCAGGTTAATGCTGTCTATCCTTAATGAGAAGTGGTTTTTAACCTAATTCAAACTATATTTTAGCCCCTCATCAACAAAATATAATTGAAATAGTACATCTATAATCAATTGCTGTATTACTAAAGAGTGGATCGTTAGTTTATCAAGAGACATTGTAATAATTAACGTTCTGTTTATTTAGGGAATTGTTTGTCCGCTCTTGTTGCTTAACAGGGCGGACAAACTTATTTATTGCCTGTATCAGTAGTTAGGGCCTTCCAATTATTCTGCTACCGAATTGCAATTGATTTACCTGTCTATTATTTATCAACCATTTTAATTTGACATGAAAAAAATAAATTTAAAGCTTCTCGTTTTTGTTGGCTTGCTGTTTGGTTTTTCGCAAGCACACGGGCAACAATTGCCATCAAACAGCCAAAGGGTTCATCAAGATGTTCCTTTTGTTCAGGAGTATGCCATTAAGTATTATTCCGAAGAGGTCCCGATGCTAGACAAAGTCTATGCAGACAGGAACGGTACCGTTCAGATATTAAGCAAATCAGGTTTGCTAAGACCGCATGCAGGAGCTTTCTTGTATCCCGGGACTTTGACTCCGGACAAGACTTACCTTGCCATGAAAGATAAAAATATTGTTAGCATCAGCACGGTTGAAGATCAGTTTGTCTACTTGGATGACAAGGCAGTGTTTAGTAATGCTTGGGCAGGGAGCCTATACCTCCAACACGAATTACCAAGTGCAACCTCTTTTGCTCATGGAAAAGACTTTACATTTTTGGTTTCAGACGGTGGTCATATTCACTTGGTAAGCAAAGACGGAGTTTCTTATAAAGGCAAGATCAGTGGCTCTCCAGTGATAGAAATCACCTATGATGCCGCTACCGAAAGGTTTTTGCTTTTGGCAGAAAACAAGTTAATGTCTTTTTCACCGGCAGATAAAAAATTAAAGACACTTACTGAAGGAGCCGGGTTTACCAGTTTTGTAGTACGTGAAGGAAAAAATAAACTTGCCATAGCTACCAAAGACGGCTATTTTGAGTGGGACCTGCTTAGCGATAAAAAAGTGGGGCAAAAGCAGAATGCTTTGCCATGGCCAGTATTGACCAGCCTAACAGAAATCAATGGTTTGTTATGGTTTGGTTCAGAACAAGGTGCCTTTATGGAAAAGGAAGACGGCAAATTTAATTATTACTTTGGAGAGAGATGGCTACCTGGTGACAAGGTATTACATATCAGCCAAAAGAATGCGGATGAAGTATTGATCCTGACAGACAAAGGTCTAGGGAAGTTGGTGTTTATGTCTCAGACTTTGGCGGAAAAAGCAGCATATTATGAGCAGCAGGTTAGACATCGTCACATTCGACATGGTTTTAATTCCACCCTAACCCGAATGGAAAAGGGGAATTTTGACACCGGAAGATTGGGTGATTCAGACAATGATGGTTTATGGACTTCTATGTATTTGGGAGGTGAGGCATTTCGCTATGCTGTGACCGGCTCTGAAGAGGCCTTACAAAATGTGAAAGAATCTTTGGATGCTATGGAAAGGCTTTACACCATTAATCCTGTAGAAGGGTTCCCTTCAAGGTCTTTCTCTAGAAGTGGATATATAGAAAAGTTGGCCGATCCAGATAGGTGGCAGCATGCATCTGATCCCGAGTGGGACTGGAAAGCTACCACAAGTAGTGATGAAGTGATTGGACACGTTTTTGTTTTTGGTGTGATTGCAGAGTTGGTAGACAATGAAGCCTTGCGTCAGCAAGCCATAGGTTTATTGGATCAGTTAATGACCCATATCGTAGAAAATGACTGGTACCTGATAGATTATGATGGAAAACATACGACCTGGGGCAGGTGGAACCCAGAATATGTGAATGGCTTCCCTACCATGGTGGGTGACAGGAAACTAAACTCTTCCAATATTATAGCCATGTTACAGACAGCTTACCATTTTACAGGTAAGGAAATGTACAAAAAAGAAGCCTATAAATTAATGGAAAAGCATGGTTACTTAGAGAACCTTATGCGTCCAATGGAAGGAATTGGCAAAGCCGAAGAAGGAAGTGATGATTGGGCTGCCATGTTATCCGAATCTTGGAACCATTCAGATGATGAAATGTATTTTCTTGGTTATTGGGGTTTGTACCGATATGCTTTTACAGATGAGTTGAAAGCCCAATACAAAGAAGCCATCAAGGATCACTGGGAGGCGGAGCGTCCGGAGAAAGATGGATTGTGGAATATTTTTGGAGCTTTGGTGGATAGAGAAAATTTCGACCTTGAGGAAGCTGTTTGGTACCTTCAAGAATATCCATTGGATATGATTAGCTGGACTGCAAAAAATAGCCATAGAAAAGACATTGAAATTTTAGAGGAAAACTTCAGAAGACAAAGTACAAGTGAAGTGCTTCCCCCTGATGAATTGGCTATACGTAGACACAACGGAAACAGGTTCACTTTAGAAGGTGGTAACGGTGGTAGCCAAGAGTATAGTGCAGGAGATATATGGCTTTTGCCTTACTGGATGGGGAGATACCTAAACGTAATTAGTGACCCACTGATCAGATAGAGATGAGCTTTAAAGATAAAATTCAATCCGGAAAATTGGTGCTTGGCACCTGTGTTACATCCAACAATCCCTTGTGGCCTAAAGCTTTGGCATCTTCCGGTCTGGATTTTGTTTTTATTGATACCGAACATATTTCTCTTTCCCGAAAAGACCTAGCAACTTTATGTGATGCTTATAAAGGTAGAGGGATTGTTCCAATCGTAAGGGTTTATAAAGCTGATCATCATTTGATTTGCCAGGCCATCGATGCCGGCGCAACAGGGGTAGTAATTCCATATGTAGAATCCGTTCAAGACGTTCAGGTATTAATAGGAGCAACCAAATTCAGACCATTAAAGGGGGAAAAATTAAATCTTTACTTAGAGGGCAGAGAAAAAGTACCCCCTGAGTTGGGGAATTATTTGGCCAATTATAACCTAGGACACCTAAGTATTGTAAATATTGAAAGTATTCCTGCATTGCAGCAATTGGATGAATTATTATCTTTGAAAGGTCTTGATGGTGTATTTATAGGTCCACATGATTTGTCAGTAAGTATGGGAATTCCTGAAGCTTATGATCATCCTGATTTTATAAAAGCTGTTAGGCAGATCATCCAAACTAGTAGAAAGTTGGGATTGATGGTAGGCATTCATTTTTCTGAAACCATTGAAAGACAAATTTTCTGGATAAAGGAGGGGGTAAATATGGTGGTTCATAGTTCTGATTTTGCTTTATTTACACAGCGATTAAATGAAGACTTAGACTGTGTGAGGGATAACTTTGGAGGTGCGGATACCCACAAACAAAAAGCTCCTAAAAATCCTGCTATTTAAAAATTTTCTTGTGAACTTATTTAAACTGATATAAAATGACAAAAATAACAGAACAACCCTCCTTGTACAGACATTTAGAGAAAATGTCCATAGAGGAGTTGACTGCGAATATTAACAATGAAGACAAGAAAGTGGCTCTAGCCATAGAAGAAGTTTTACCAAAAATCAATCTTTTGATACAGCATATTGTAGCTAAGCTTGAAAATGGAGGGCGCTTATTTTATTTAGGTGCCGGTAGTGGTGGACGACTTTCTGTGCTGGACGCAATTGAATTGCCTACAACTTATGGGATACCAAAAGGAAAGGTAAACGTTATTTTAGCTGGGGGAGTGGATCGTTTGATTGAGGCAAGAGAGGAAAAAGAAGATGATCCAGAAGCCGGCTGGGAGGCCTTGGAAGCGTATGAGGTATCTGAAAAAGATTTTGTCTTGGGGATCTCTGCAAGTGGTACGACTCCATTTGTTTTGGGAGCATTAAAGTCTTGTAGAGCCAATGGCGTTCTTACAGGTTGTATAGTGAGTAATCCTGATTCACCTATAGCTGAAAATGCAGATTACCCTGTAGAAGTACTCACAGGACCGGAATTTGTCTCCGGAAGTACCCGAATGAAGTGTGGTACTGCACAGAAAATGATTTTTGATATGATTTCAACTACTTGTATGATTCGTATGGGTAGGGTAGAAGACAATAAAATGGTTAACGTCTTATTGATCAATGACAAGATTGTTGATAGAAGTGTGAAGATGCTTATGGAGCGTGCAGCAATGAGTAATTATGAGGAGGCCAAGGCCTTATTGATGGACAAAGGCTCTGTTAAATCAGCCCTGGAATCTTTAGGGAAATAGAAGAAAGGAAAATAGGGCAAAGCCCGTTAAATAAAAAGGGTTCTGAAAATTTAATTTCAGAACCCTTTTTATTTTTTCGAGAAAAGATGTAAATCAATCCACTACCTTTTCAGCCAATACAATAATTTTATTGTCATTAACCTCCACTACTCCTCCATCTACCACCAATGACTTTTGTCCTTCGGTGGTGGTGTAAGAAACTGCACCTTTTTCAAGGGCAGAAATTAAAGCAGCGTGGTTTTTCAATACTTGAAAGGAACCATCGGCTCCGGGAAAGGTGGCTTCTGACACTTCTCCTTCAAATACTTTTTGGTCCGGTGTAATGATCTCTAAATGCATGATTTATTTTATTAAAGGGTAGTACTTTCCGTACTACCCTAATAAATTGCTATTATTTTTCTTCTGCTAACATTTTCTCACCTTTGGCAATTGCATCTTCAATGCTACCTACAAGGTTGAATGCTGATTCAGGCAAGTGATCCAACTCTCCATCCATGATCATGTTGAATCCTTTGATGGTATCTTTGATATCTACCAATACACCTTTAAGGCCTGTGAATTGCTCGGCAACGTGGAAAGGCTGAGAAAGGAATCTTTGTACCCTTCTGGCACGGTGAACGACCATTTTATCTTCTTCAGAAAGCTCTTCCATACCCAAGATGGCAATGATATCTTGTAGTTCTTTGTAGCGCTGTAGAAGCTCCTTAATATTGGTGGCACAGTTATAATGTTCATCACCTACTACAGATGGTTCAAGAATTCTGGAAGTAGAATCCAAAGGATCTACTGCCGGGTAAATTCCTAGCTCTGCAATTTTTCTTGAAAGTACAGTTTGCGCATCAAGGTGGGCAAAGGTTGTTGCCGGCGCCGGATCCGTCAAATCATCAGCAGGTACATATACCGCTTGTACAGAAGTAATGGAGCCGTTTTTAGTTGAAGTAATACGCTCCTGCATTGCACCCATTTCGGTGGCTAGTGTAGGTTGGTAACCTACCGCAGATGGCATCCTTCCCAAAAGTGCAGATACTTCAGATCCTGCTTGGGTAAAACGGAAAATATTATCAATAAAGAATAGGATATCTTTACCTGCACCATCTCCTTCACCATCACGGTAATATTCAGCGAGTGTAAGTCCAGTTAGTGCTACTCTTGCACGAGCCCCTGGAGGTTCGTTCATTTGTCCGAAGACGAAAGTTGCTTTGGAATCTTTAAGTTTGTTTAGATCCACTTTGGATAGATCCCAACCACCTTCATTTTCCAATGATTCAACGAAATCATCACCATAGGTTACGATTCCAGATTCGATCATTTCTCTAAGCAGGTCATTTCCTTCCCTAGTTCTTTCTCCAACTCCTGCAAATACAGAAAGACCTGAATAGGCTTTCGCAATGTTGTTGATCAGTTCTTGGATCAGTACTGTTTTACCAACACCTGCTCCTCCAAACAAACCGATTTTACCACCTTTTGCATAAGGTTCGATCAAATCAATTACTTTAATCCCTGTATACAATACTTCTGTAGAAGTAGACAGGTCTTCAAATTTTGGTGCTGACCTATGGATAGGTAGCCTTTCTTGAGATTCAGGTTGTGGCAATCCATCAATGGCTTCTCCTACCACGTTAAATAACCTTCCTTTGATATTGTCACCGGTAGGTACTGATATAGGTGTACCGAGGTCTCTTACCTCCATACCCCTTACCATACCCTCCGAAGAGTCCATAGCAATGGTTCTTACCCGGCCTTCACCTAGGTGTTGTTGTACTTCAAGAACAACCCTCTGGCCATTCTCTTTTGTGATTTCTAGTGCATCAAGGATATTAGGCAGTTTACTTCCCTCAAAGGAAACATCCACAACAGGACCAATTACCTGAGTTATCTTACCAGTATTCGCCATTGTTATATTTTAAGATGAATTGGAACAATACTTTTTAATTCGAGTGCAAAATTAGTTAATATTGCTGAATACCAAAGGATGTTTTAAAAATTAATAAAGTTTGATCCAAATTTTTATATTACTATTAACTTAATTATTGTTTTTAGCCTCTTTTTGCGGATTTTAGTCGCCTGACTAAAAAATTCTTCTCGCCCTTACCCACCTTTTCGACCAATATTTGGATTGTAAATTGTCTTCTGTTACTCCCAAGGAAGTGGAAGCATGGATAAAATAGGTCTTTCCCATTCTCTTTTCCAAGACAATTCCTGCATGGGTTACTTTATTTCTCCTCCTCCCGGTAGCAAAAAAGATCACATCCCCTTTTTTTAATTTACTTCTTGATATCCTTTTCCCAATTTTGCTCTGTTCGGCGGATACTCGTGGAAGTTTTACTCCCACACTTTGGAAGGAAAGGTAAACCAAAGCCGAACAATCCATCCCCGATCGGGTATTGCCTCCATACCTATAAGGAGTGCCTTGATAAGATTTTGCTGTGTTAATGACTTGTTGAATATTTTGCTGCCGAATTTTTCGGCTGGAAGAGCAAGAACTATTGAGTAGAAGTACTAAACCAAAAATGAAAAATAAATAAGCGTATTTGTTATGCTTTCCTGTCATAAATGAAATATGTTACCTTATAGTAGGATAAAGCCTAATGTCCACTGCCCCTATACTGTAGGGAAAGATGACAAGCTCTATTACCCTATTACTGTTTTATCCTAATTTATTTTGCTGTTTTCCAATCCCTTTAATCTTGTCCAATTGTATCTTTTTCGGTTTCAGTTTTAACCTGCTGGAGCTCATTTGTACTGTTTTTTTAAATGTGCGGATCAAATCCGGCTTTTTGAAGCAGGAAAACCTATGGCACTATTTGAGTTTAAAAATGTTAAGTTAGTTTAATTCAATCAAATTACTTTGCTCTAAGGATGCAATTTTTGATTAAATTTTTTAATTTTATTCATCAGTAAACAGTAGTCTCCCCTTATTGCTTAGCATTTCACCCAAAAGCCTAATATAATCACTTTAACAAAGCATTCGATGAGTAAAGAGGACTTTAACAGGCTGAGTATCCAAAAGAAAACACAAAAGCTGTACACAGAAGGCACCTTTGTGGTGGCCATTCGGTACTATACCCATAAAGTAAACTTGTACCTACTGGGGAATGAATACATTGAGGTTTTTTATAACCACAAGCAGGACCGAATTGATAAAATCGATTTTTTAAACCATAGTCATTCGCGAATGAAATTCTACTTGGATCAAATTAGCCTGAGTGAAATTTAATTGACCATGCGGAGCAATTGCTCATGGATTTTTATGACTTGAGGGATTACCAGAATTGATTCATCATTGGTAACCAAAAAATCAGCCAGCTTATTTTTTTCCTTGTCAGTAAATTGTTTTTGAATTATTTGTCTAATTTGATCTGTGCTGCGTTGGGGATCTCTTGACTTGACCCTATCTATTCGGATGGATTCCGAGGCAGTAACATGAATTGTATAATCCAGCGATTTATAAGAGCCTGTTTCGAACAATAAAGCTGCTTCCTTCAAAACATATACTGTGTGCTGGCTATCTGCCCATTGCATAAAGTCTTCTCCAACTGCTGGATGAACCAGTTCATTGATCCGAGAAGTCTTTTCGGGGTCAGAGAAAACGATATTTGCTAAGTATCTACGATTCAACCCTCCATCTTTGTCATAGGATTCCTCGCCAAACTCCTTAACTATATTGTTTTTCAAGGTTTGGTGATTAACCATAAGCCATTTGGCCCGTTCATCAGCATTGTAATTTGGGATGTTGAGAAGGGAAAATATTTTTGAAATCAAGGTTTTTCCGGCGCCTATTCCACCGCTAATCCCAACCAGCAAAGTTTTCTTCTTATTCATATACCAAATCAAAACTCTTTGGTGTGAAAGATAGGTCCCGGATATAGGGGGGATTTACATTTAAAGTCACAGCTATGGAGCTATCTTCCCTATTTCTATTGTTATAATTTAAAATTGCTTTGAGGTTCAGCGATTCCAGCTCGTTTTGCTTTCTTTCGTCTACCAAAAGTTGAGCGCTCACGGAATTTGCCTCACCGTTGGTGCTCACATTGCTGGGAAAATACAATTGATCAATGCTTAATTCTAGTGTTTTCTCGATATAAGCGACTACCTGAAAGCTTATTTGTACAGTTTCTTCATCTAACTGTAGAAAGTTTCTTTTGGTTTTATCCAGTTCCAAAGGCAATAATTTGGAATAATGATTCTTGATATTATTCTCTCCTAGTTGTACCATTAGTTTGCCATCGAGTTGTTCGATGACAGAGATTGGTCCCTTCACAGTTACAAATTCAGGGTCTACCACTATAGGTGAGGCATAATCATAGTTTTCTGCAAGGGTGTTGGCTAATGTATCAGGAATTATTTTAATTTTCTTAGATACAATCTTATCGATATTAAAAAATAAGGTGTCTTGGGTAATTCGCACCAAATTGGTGGTAGAAATATGTTCAGCCATTTGTTGGCTAATTTGTTCTGTAACTAGGTAAGGTTGGTGTGAGGGGTCGTCCAGAGAGATTTCCAGTGGGTTCTGGCTTATATTTAAATGCTTTTTTAAGAGATCCCAACCATTTCCGTTGATCTCTATTTTAATTACCTGTGGCAAAGGTTTCACCGCCATGTATTCCTCCTCATCATAATCAATGGATATAGGCTGGTTAACTATGGTGGTATAATTGTCTTTATTTAAGGCATTGAGTAACCAAAAGGTGGTAGCAGTGACAACGCACAATACTACCACCTTCAAATTGGAAGTTTTATCTGGTCTAAATTTCCGGAAATAGTTACTAAATGTACTCAAGTGTACAGGAAATTATTTTTCACTGGATAATTTTTTTGTGTAATCTAGAGACAAAGCAGATTTCTCCACCCGTATTTTCATTCCTTTGTCCAATTCGATGGTTACAATGTCTCCTTCTACGGCATATACTTTACCATGGATTCCACCTACGGTGACTACCTGTTCTCCCTTTTTAATTTCGGAGATAAATTTGGTGGTCTCTTTTTGCTTTTTTTGTTGTGGTCTGATCATGAAGAAATACATGATCAGAATGATACTACCAAAAAGAAATACCTGACCCATGATGCCACTACCTGCAGCACCGTCTATTTGAAGTAATATTGAATTATACATTTTTATCTTTTTACTGGACCTGCACTAGGCGTGGTTGATGTTCCTGTTGATCTATTTACTGTTCCTTTTAGTCTTAACCTTGTGACACTTGGTGAAGTGTTGGCTTGTATCGTAACCGTTGGACTCTGAACACCGGATTTTCCTCTAGAGTTAAATACAACTTTAATAAAACCTTCATCACCCGGCTTAACTGGTTCTTTTGACCATTCAGGACTAGTACAGCCGCAAGAAGCCTGGATGTTGGAAATAATCAAAGGCACTTGCCCCTCATTTTTAAACTTGAAAACGTGCTCAACTACTTTTCCCTCGTCAATGGTGCCAAAATCAAAGATTTCTTCTTCAAAACCAAAGGCTCCCACCGTGGCAGGGTCTGCAGGCTGTACATTTTGTGCTGTAGATGGAGTGACTACCTGATTTTGTTCAAGTTGAGAAATCTTTTGCTCAAGTTCCTGTATTTTATCATCATTTCCACTTCCCTTTTCACCACAGGCTCCCGCCATTATCAGTGTGAGGCCCAATAGCCACACTGAAAGATTAGAATACTTCATAAATAGACTGTTTTAATTTTTATTGTTGTCGTTGTTGATTTGATCTATAAGTTTATTGACATCGTTTAGCAAATTCTCTGCTTTGGATTTTGCTTCTGTAATGACTTTGTCTCCTTCAGATCTTGCAATATTATCAGGCAGGTGTTTTTCATCTACCATCTCATTGATTAGGTCTTCCAATTCATTGCGATATTTTGCTAACCTGTAGGATAATTTATCTCGCGTATTATTTCCTGCATCAGGGGCAAAAAGTACCCCTAGCGTAGCACCCAATCCTGCTCCTAGAGCAAATGCGAATATTGAATTACTTTTTTTACCCATTTTATGTTTTATTTATTATCTATAAGACCTCTACCACTCTTACGTATTTTTCCGATTTCGGTTAATTCTTTTGATAAAGTATCCAAAAGTCCATTCACAAACTGTTTACTTTTTGGAGTACTGTAGGTTTTAGAAATATCTATGTACTCATTAATGGATACCTTTGTAGGGATACTTGAGAAATTCACCATTTCTGACAAAGCCATTATTAGTATTACTCTATCAGTTAAAGCAATCCGCTCTACATCCCAGTTTTTGGTTGTAGTGGCAATTAATTCACTGTACTCCTTCTCTGAAGCTACCGTGAGGTTATAAATTTCTTGAAAGAATTCTTTATCCTCTTCCCAGTTTAATGCCAATTCAGGAAGAATTTCATCGGACTCATCCTCAGTGCCTGTAATGGTCTTCAATACTTTGGAAGACAAACTTCTGACAATGGATTTGTTTTCAGTCCAATTCAAGTCCTTGTCCTGAAAGAAACTTAATATAGCCTCTTTTTTAAAAATAATCTTTTTTAGAATAGCCAGTAAAATCTCTTTGTCATCTTCGATGCTTGGATTTTCTATGGTCATGTATTTCTGGTAGTCTTCATGTGGCTTCACCAGTTCTCTGTACCATTCCTTGATCTCCAACTCCAATTCCTCGATATCTACTTCAAATCTAAGACATTCCTTTTTGAATGAATGATTTTGCTCTATTATTCCCAATACCTTGTTGGAACCAAGATTGTAGGCTGAATCTTGCTGAACAACAGGTTGGTCTTCAAATTTTCTCTTTTTGACCTTCTCCTTCCGTACATGTTCCCCAAAACCGACCAACATGCTAATGGCAAATAAATACAATGCAGGAATATTTTCTACAGCTGCCAACATATTGGTTCGTAAAAACTCTTGATCCTTCTTGTTGCTCTTATTATAAAAGCTAATGGCTTTCACTGCTGTTTCTTTTACCTTTTCATTGTCACTCTTGTCCAATGATAATTGAACCTTATCTATGTTTTTGGTAAAAACTTCAATACATCGACCTGCTTCCTTTTTAAGCAAACCCCTGTCTTGAACTTCCATAGAATTAAGATCTGGCAAAAAAGCTTCTTTTATGAAGTCTTGTGCCAGATTTGCATTGGAATGCTTACACTGTTGAAAAGCATATAACGTTTGAAATGCTTTTACTCTGAGGATTCTCCTATTTAACATTAACTGAAATTAAAGAACGTGATAAGTGTTTATTGACAGGCAGGACAGAAGCATCCATTCCTCGCCAAAACTAATTTTCCTGCAAATTAGTAAATGTACCTGCAAAGGACAAATATTTGATCTTTCATGCAGTAAAAAAGAATGTACTTACCATGACATTTTTAATTGTCCGATATCCTGTATTCTTTTTACTGCTTTTTGAAGAGCTGCCTCATGCGGAGAAATTCCTCTTGAAGTAGCAAGATTAAATACCTCTAAACAGGTTCCATAAATCTTTTCTGCTTTTTCCAAAGCCAAGGTCTTTGAGTAATTGCCTCGAAACTCTTGATAGACATTCATCAATCCACCGGCATTGATTAGAAAATCTGGTGCATAGAGTATGCCGTGATCCAAAAGCATTTGCCCATGTCTCTTTTCATCTTCCAACTGATTATTGGCTGCGCCTGCTACTATATCGCAGGTGAATTGGGTGATGCTTGTATCATTCAGTTGTCCTCCCATGGCACAAGGGGCAAATATGTCCATTGGGATTTCATGTATAGCAGTGGCTTTCACCACCTTTGCCTTGGTTGCAGCTGCCACCTTTGCCGCCTTTTCTGAATTAATATCGGCGACCATCAAAACGGCATTTTCTTTACTTAAATGTTCCGCCAAATGTTTGCCTACTTGACCGGCACCTTGGATTAATATTTTTTTGCCTTCAAGAGAATCATTCCCATAGGCTTTTTTGGCGGCCGCCTTCATTCCCAGGTAGGTGCCATAGGCCGTGACAGGAGATGGGTCCCCTCCGCCACCTTTACTTTCAGGCAAGCCCGTCACATGTTTGGTTTCCATGGCAATGTATTCCATGTCAGCCGTGTGGGTATTCATGTCTTCTGCAGTAGTGTAGCGACCTCCCAAACTTTCAATAAACCGTCCAAATCGCCTAAGATAAGCTTCCGATTTCAGGGAGGGATCACCTATTAGAACTGCTTTTCCTCCGCCTATATTTAATCCGGAAATGGATGCCTTAAAGGTCATTCCTCGAGAAAGCCTCAATACATCCTTTATCGCATCTGATTCATTGGTATAATGCCACATCCTGGTTCCGCCCAGGGATGGGCCAAGTACCGTATTGTGTATCGCTATTATTGCTTTGAGTCCGGTTGGCTTGTCATAGCAAATGACCAACTGCTCATGCTCCATTTCCTCTATCTGAGTATAGATTTCATTTATCTTGGGTTTTTCCTCTGTTTTGGTAGCCTCCATTGAACTTTGATGTTTATAATATGTTATATTTGAGTTCAGTTAAAAAACAAGTGTGTACAGAATTTTATGTATTTCACCTGCCTTTCATTTGCAATATAACATAATATTGTAAAAGATATTGTGGTTTAAAAAGTCTTTTATTTTGTGAAGCCCCTTTGGAGATTAAATAAGTATCTATTCAAATATAAGCTATACCTCTTGTTGGGTATCGTTTTTACATTTATTTCAAACTTTTTTGTAATAATTCCGGCTAGACTGGTGGGGATTGCCATCGATTTTGTGGTGGAAAGTTTTAGTTATTATCAGTTATACCATGAGGGGGGAGTTGTACGTGAGCTGGCGCGGTCAGAATTTTTAATGTACATTTTTATCTTTGGCATCCTCATTTTAGCCATGGCCCTTCTTAGAGGCCTTTTTCTCTTTCTTATCCGCCAAACCATCATCGCGATGTCTAGGTTGATAGAATATGATATGAAAAATGAGATTTATGCACACTATCAATCCCTGCCCTTAAGTTTTTTTAGACAAAATAGCACGGGGGATCTGATGGCCAGAATTACAGAGGACGTTTCAAAAGTGCGGATGTATTTAGGCCCCGCCTTGATGTATGGAATCAATTTGATTGTGTTGTTTCCTATGGTAATTGGTTATATGCTTACAGTTAATGTACCCCTTACCCTCTACTCCTTGTTGCCTTTACCTGTATTGTCAATAAGTATTTATTTGGTCAATAACATGATCAATAAGCGTTCGGAAAAGATTCAGCGGAGCTTGTCGGGACTCAGCACTTTTGTTCAGGAAGCTTTTTCTGGCATTCGGGTGATCAAATCATTTGTGAGGGAAAAGGACAGTGCCAATCAATTCCAAAAAGCCAGCGAAGATTATAAAACCAAATCTATTTCTCTCACTAAGGTCCAGTCTCTTTTCTTTCCATTGATCATGGCATTGATAGGACTGAGCACCATTATAACAGTTTATGTTGGCGGGATACAGGTGATAGAAGGAGCCATAGGTTATGGTGTTATTGCAGAGTTTATTCTTTATGTCAATATGTTGACTTGGCCGGTGACCTCCTTAGGTTGGGTGACAAGTATCGTGCAAAGGGCAGCTGCTTCACAAGCAAGAATCAATGAATTTCTGGATGAGAAAAATGATATTTTAAGTACTGATAATCTAGTAAAAGAGATAGAAGGACATATAAAAGTAAAAAATCTCACATTTGTTTATCCGGATTCTGGCATTAGAGCATTGAATGATATAAGTTTTGAGATTAAGGCTGGTAAATCGTTGGCCATTATAGGAACCACAGGCTCAGGAAAATCCACGGTAGCCAATCTCTTGATGCGTTTGTATGATGCTGATGAAGGGGAAATTCTTCTAGATGGCTTGAATATAAAGCGCTATGATATTGCTTGCTTGAGAGAACAAATAGGTTATGTACCTCAAGATGTATTTTTATTTAGTGACTCTATATCTAATAATATTGGTTTTGGTCTGGGCAAATCACTTGATATGGAGCAAATCGAGCAGGCAGCAAAAGATGCGGATGTTTATGAAAACATCATCGAGTTCCCTCAGGGCTTCGAAACCCGACTTGGCGAGAGAGGCATCACTTTGTCAGGAGGGCAGAAACAAAGGGTTTCCATTGCCAGGGCCATTGTAAAATCTCCTAAAATACTATTGCTGGATGATTGCCTTTCTGCAGTAGATACCAAAACAGAAAACGCTATTTTAAATGCTTTGGAAAAGATAATGAAAAATAGAACTTCCATTATCATTTCCCATAGGGTGTCCTCAGCAAAGCTTGCAGATCAAATTCTGGTGCTGGATGATGGCGAGATTGTAGAACAAGGGAAACATGCGGATTTAATGGCTGCCAAAGGGACCTATGCTGCCTTGTATGAAAAACAAACCCAACAAGCAGGTGAAGTTGAATGAAATGATTTCTAAGACTATTATAACTGAATAATTAAACCTGCTACGGCAAACTGTACCAAAGTGAAATTGTAGACTTCATCTACATCTGCTCCCCCTTCCAAATATCGGTAGCCGGCTTTTACGGCCAAATGATCTGTGATAGGGAGTTTGGTCCCTAAGAATAAATCGAAAGCCCTTCCCGGGCCTCCTGCAAGACCATCCCCTTCAAAATAAATTAGGTGGTCATTACCCAAGTCATAGGCAGTATATAGGTGCAAAAGTGGAACAAAACCCAAATCATCCTTTTTATCCTCCAGCCCTTGTTCGTTGGCCAAGCGGACCTGAGCATCCCTGATCTTGGCGGTGAAGCCTACTCCTACAAGCCAGTTTCCTGAAGAGATAATGTCTCGGCGATAAGTCAGTCTATAACTGATAAATTTGTAATAGCCATCCAAAGCTTCCCCTTGGGTGAAAACACTTGATTGAAAGTTAATGTCTTTGTTTGCTGTACCATTGTAATTTATTCCTAGCGGGGCATACAATGCATAAATATGGTTTTTCTCTTTAAAGGTATACCCAAGCCTTACCCTAAAAGGGATAACAGGCCCTTCAGCTTCAAAATCATCTTCAAAACTGAACAAAGTCCCTGCAGCATTGGGGATGCGCACATCATTATAACCCGGAAAAGCCAGCCCTGTTTCCGCATCAATCGTAATTTGAGCTTTAAGCGGAATAGCAATAAAAAATAGGAGGGAAACAAGTGGAATCAATATCGGTTTGTACATGGATTATTTGCTTTTAGGTTTAACTTAACAATTTAGTATCAAGTATTGTGCCTGTTCTTTTAGGGTAGCTATTTATTTTTTTAGGTAAAATTCAATTTTTTCATTCCTCTGTTGTATATTTCATTGTATTCTATTCGGTAATTAGCCCCAAGTTTCCTATGAAAACATTGATTGGACTTTTATTTGCAATTTCTTTCTTCACCACCGGCCTGGCACAGGAACTAACCTTGGTCAAAAACCGAAAATCTGATTTTACCATCATTATTCCAGTGCAACCTACCCTAGAGGAAATTAAGGGAGCCAAGGTACTGCAACACTATTTGTTTGAAATTTCCGGTGCAAAATTGCCGGTAAAGCGGGACTTGGGATTACCCGGAAGGAATGAAATCCTGGTTGGTAAAGTTAGTCGAGCAGAAACTGCTCTTTTGCCCTATGACAAAATGGGGAAAGATGGAATTTATATCGGAAACAATGGCAAGCAGTTGGTACTGACCGGTGGACCAAAAAAAGGGGTGGAATATGCAGTTTATACTTTTCTGGAAAAATACCTGGCCTGTAAAAAATACACTTCAACTTTTGAAGTTATTCCCCAACAAAAAACCATTAAACTTCCCCCAATAGTAGATCTTCAAGTTCCTGATTTCTCCTTTAGGGAGGTTTTTTATCATCATGCCTATGATCCTAAATTTATGGCTTGGCACAAGTTGCATTCCCATACCAAGCGGGGGGAGGATCCTGCAGAATGGGGCCACTGGGTGCATACTTTTCATAACTTTCTTAACCCGGAAAAATATGGTGATAGCCACCCTGAATATTTTAGCTATTATGATGGTAAAAGACATCCCGGATTGGTGCCGTCTTGGGATGGCAAGAGTGTGCAACCCGAATCTCAACTCTGTCTCACCAATCCGGATGTTCTAGAGATTGTTTGCGAAAACCTTCAAAAAGCCATAGACGAGAAACCCGATGCACTTTATTGGTCTGTGAGTCAAAACGACAATGTAAATTATTGTCAATGTGAACATTGTGCCGCATTAGATGCCAAGTATGCAGCTTATGCTCCGGAGGAAAAAATGTATGCCACCCATAGTGGCGAATACCCTGCCCTTGGGATGGGATCCATGTTGACCTTTGTCAATAAAGTTGCAGAGCGCTTCCCCGACAAAATCATCTCTACCTTGGCTTACCAATATACCAGGGTGCCACCAAAGGATATTGTTCCCAGAGAAAATGTCAACATCATGTTGTGTAGCATAGAGAGCACAAGGAATGAACCTATGGAGTCAGGAGATCCGGATTTCAGCAATGACTTGAAAGGCTGGGGTAAGATTACAGACAATATCTTGGTTTGGGATTATAATATTCAATTTGCCAATTTGCTGGCTCCATTTCCGAATCTTAGGACTTTACAACCCAATATTTCTTTTCTTAGGAATAATAATGTGAGTGCAGTATTTGCTCAGGGAAATATTCAGTCCGGCGGTGAATCTGCTGAAATAAGGGCTTACCTTTTGGCCAAATTGCTGTGGGATCCTGATTTGGATGTTGCCAAGGAAATGGAGGGGTTCTGGAAGGCTTATTATGGCAAAGCAGCACCTTACCTAAAGAATTATAGTGATCTCCTCCATGATAACAACCAAGGTTATACAGGACGAAAAATGTCTATTTTCGGTAACCCAAAGCAAGAAACAGATAGCTTTCTTAACCCGGAATTATTATCAAAATACAACCTGCTTTTCGACAAGGCGGAGAATGCGGTAAGGAGAAGTCCGGAACAACTTCGGCGTGTAAAGTCTGCCCGATTACCGGTGACCTTTGCTATGCTGGAAATTATTAAGGAAAAAGAAGCGGCAAATTGGGAAACATACCGAGATGGAGGCCAGGAAAAATATAGACTTCCAGGGCAGGTAAGTAATTTGCTTTACGATCTTTATTTCCATTGCTTGGATACTGAAGTAAGCAGACTCTCTGAATGGCACACTACCCCCAAGGAATATTTAGAGAAATATGATCTTGTTGAAAATCTATAATTATTTAATTATTAATGATCTAATTATAAATTATTAATGTAAATACTCGATATCGAAAATAACAAAATGGTCTCCTTAACGCTATCCTTTTAATTAACAATTAACAATCAACAATTATTAATGGTCTAATTATAAATTGTTAATGTAAATACTCGATATCGATAATAACAAAATTGTGTCCTCTACGACCTCCCCATAATTAACAATTAACCATTACCAAATTAACAATTATTAATTCTTTAATTATAAATTATTAATTAAATACCCGATATAGAGAAAAACAAAATGGTCTCCTTTACGCTATCCTTTTAATTAACAATTAACCATTACCAAATTAACAATTATTAATTCTTTAATTATAAATTATTAATGAAACACCCGATATCGAAAATAACAAAATGGTCTCCTTTACGAAGTCAAATCATTAACAATTAACAATTATTAATGATCTAATTATAAATTATTAATGAAAATACCCAACATCGAAAATAACAAAATGGTCTCCTTTACGATATCCTTAATTAACAATTAACCATTTACAATTATTAATTAACACCAGTCGACATCAGGAGTGAAAATACAGTATTCTTTGCGCTATCCCAAAATTAACAATCAACCATTATTTTTCGTTGATTTTATTATACTGGTAATTAATTTAATAAGTTCTATTGCATCAGTATTAATGCTAATATATTTTTCTTCACTCAGATAATTGGTTTCTTTTAGAAGGTCGATCCAATAGATGGTTTCATTTATTTCTTTTTGGGCAATAGCTAATTTATGTATAAAATCTTTTCTGGACTCAGCATGTTCGCTTTCTCGAATCATCGCACCGACAATTGTGCCACTTCTTAAAAGCTGTTTTGAAAGAATAAACTCTTTCCTTTGTTCACACAAAAATTGATAAATCCTAACTGTTTTGACAGCGAATGTAAAACTCTTGGATTTAACAATGTTCTCTTTCATCTTTGGGGATCCCCTTTAATTAACAATCAACCATTACAAAGTTAACAATTATCAATTATTCAATTGTAAATTATCAATGAACCCTTCTGATATTGAGAATAACAAAACGGTTCCCTTTAAGAAGTTCTTTTTAATTAACAATTAACCATTACCAAATTAACAATTATCAATTATTCAAATGTAAATTATTAATGAAACACCCAATATCGGTAATAACAAAATGGTCTCCTTTACGCTATCCTTTTAATTAACAATTAACCATTTCAAAATTAACAATTATCAATTATTCAAATGTAAATTATTAATGAACCCTTCCGGTATCGAGAATTACAAAACGGTGTCCTTTAAGAAGTTCTTTTTAATTAACAATTAACCATTACCAAATTAACAATTATTAATGATCTAATTATAAATTGTTAATGTAAATACTCGATATCGATAATAACAAGATTGTGTCCTTTACGCTATCCTTTTAATTAACAATTAACCATTACCAAATTAACAATTATCAATTATTAATGAAACACCCAACATCGAAAATAACAAAATGATCTCCTTTACGATATCCTTAATTAACAATTAACAATTAACCATTTACAATTATTAATTAACACCAGTCGACATCAGGAGTGAAAATACAGTATTCTTTGCGCTATCCCAAAATTAACAATTATTCATCAACCATTCCCTCAATCGCTTTTACCAGGGTTTGCAAATCTGTGGGCAAATGCCAGGCGGAAAGTATAATTCTATTTATTGGTGGGCTGTCCGGAGAAGGATAAGGGAAGGAGGACACAATAATCCCTTTTTGGTGTAATTCATCCACCCAAGATGTAGGTTCAAAAGAGATAACTGGATATTGAGGCAACATCTTAAAACCTTCTACCTTAGCTATGGCGGAGTACATATAACTCAAGTGTTCACTTAGGTTATTTTGTTGTTGGAGATAGATATCCTGACCTTCAAGAAAGGCATTTAGGAATGCGGGGGCAGGTGGAGAGGAAGTGCGGTAAACTGCATTTTCTCTAACTATTCGTAGAAGGGATTGATTTCCTAGGATAATGCCTGCAGGTAAGGCAAGGGCTTTGCCAAGCGAACCACAAACCATTAACTCAACCGGTAAATTTTTCCATAAAGCAAAAGTGCCATAGATACCTTTGCCAAGCAACCCAAATGCATGGCTGTCATCTATCAGTAAAAAGTATTTGTTGGTGGGAGAAAGCAATTTTGTCCAAGCAAAATCATGGATTTCAGGAATTAGCGGATTCACAGCATTGGAAAGAAGAAGAATTTTTTGCCCCATTAACTCATGGGATTTGGCGATACACTTTTGTTGCCATTCTTGATGTGACAGCCCTGTAGGTAAAGAAGTTCCACTACTGATGGCCGGATGAGTGTCAGGCGCTGTCCAAGTGAGATCAACCATAGGGTTTAAAGTGTTATAGGCAAGTTGACCGGCCATAAAGCCACTGCTGAGTAGGGCTGCAGCCTCTGCTTCTGCTTCTGAAGCAAAATGTGCTTCAAAGTTTTCATATACCGGCAACTGTACATTGCTATTGCGGCTAGAGCCATGATTTGGTCCATGCTTCAATATACTATCAATGAGTAGTTGTCTGAATTTCGGATGGCTTCCCATGCCCAGATAAGAAGTGCCACAAAAATGAAGGTAACCTTTCCCTTCCCAATAAATTTTTCTGTCCGGAAGCTCAGTAAAGTAGGAATAGCTCATGGCAAATTGTTGGTTTACAATAATAAGGCTCCTGTACCGTTTCTGTCAGGAAATGCTATATGGTCATCAAAAATTTTAACTCCATCCGCGACATCTTTCGACAAAAGCATGGCTCCGTCCATGTCCACATAATCAAGTAAGGGGGCAATATGGGCGATGGCCGATATCCCAACGGATGACTCCGTCATACAACCTACCATTGTTTTCATGCTCAGCGCTTTGGCCTCTTTTAGCATTCTAAGTCCGGGAGTAATTCCTCCAGCCTTGACCAATTTCACATTGATGCCATGAAAAAAGCCATAGCATTTTGCAACATCTGCTTCGGTAATACAGCTTTCATCTGCTATGACCGGTAAAGCACTCTCTTTGTATACTTTCTTCATACCTTCAAAGTCATCTTTAGCGAGAGGCTGCTCCATAAATTCAACATTTAAATCTGCGAGTTCATGGGAATAAGAAATTGCCTGTTCGGCATTCCAAGCACAGTTGGCATCAATTCTAAAAGCTGCATCCGTATGTTTTCGAAGCTCCCTAATTATTTGCATGTCATGCTCAGTGCCCAATTTAATCTTATATAGGGGCCATTGTTGCTCCTTCATTTTTTCAATCATTTTACTAACAGGGGCAATACCAATGGTAAAATTGGTTATGGGTATGTTTTGAGGGTCAAGGTCAAGCAATTCAAACAGTTTTCTACCTTGCTGTTTGGCATACAAATCCCAAGCAGCCATGTCCAGGGCACATTGAGCAAATGGATTGCCTTCAAAGAATGGGCTGGTGATTTTCCATAATTCTTCCGGATGGATGGCATCTATTGCAGATAGTTTGGCTTTAGTTTCTTCCAAACATGCTTGCATATTCTTCAGAGATATACCATAAAAAGGATTGGTTGTTGATTCCCCCAACCCATATTTGTCTCCGGAGCTTAATCTAACAATTAAGGTGTCTTGTACATCTCTGCTTTGGTGAGCAATGGTAAAAGTATGCTTGAGAGGTAATTTAAAAGGAAGAATTTCTAGTTTCATAAAATGGTAGCGGTTTAAATGTTTTTCACCTTGGCTGTTTGCCTGATCAGGACTTGAAATTAATTAAAATTCGCCATATTTACATGGTAACCAATATTCTGTAAAGCAATGAAATCGTCCTTAGGAATTCCAGTAATTTTTATATTTTTCTCTATTTGCATTTATAGTTGCCAAGAAAAAGAGATAAGGACAGCACCTATCAATCCTGAAATTCTGGAAAGTGCTTTTGCGCAATACAAAGAACCCTCAATTGATAACAGACGCTTTGGCTATCAGCTTATTGCTCCTCTGATTGCAAAAAGAAATGCGCTATTTGAAACAAGAGTGCTTGGTAAATCCATAGAAGGTAGACCCATACATTCACTTAGCTTTGGTGAAGGAGAACGCAAAGTCTTGCTTTGGTCCCAGATGCATGGCAATGAAAGTACAGCAACAATGGCCCTGTTTGATTTATTCAATTTCCTCGAAGGTTCAGGGGAAGATGGGTTTGAATCTATTCGGCAGGCTATCCGAGAGAATTTACGTCTACGATTTATTCCCATGTTGAACCCTGATGGAGCAGAAAAATTTAAAAGAAGAAATGCACAGCAAATTGATATCAACAGGGATGCAGTTAGACAAAGCAGTCCTGAAGGTATCATTCTTAAGCGGGCACGGGATGATTTTGAACCTGATTTTGGTTTCAACCTTCACGATCAGAACAGGTATTATAATGTGGAGGGAAGTTCTCTTCCGGCCACCATTAGTTTTCTAGCTCCAGCTTATAATGAAGCAAGAGAAGTGAATAATGTAAGAAGTAAGGCCATGAAGGTAATTGTTGGAATGAACCGCTTGTTACAGCAACTGGTGCCGGGGCAGGTAGGTAAGTATGACGACAGTTTTGAACCCAGGGCTTTTGGTGACAATATTCAGAAGTGGGGAACCAGCACCATATTGATTGAATCGGGGGCTTATCCTGGGGATCCTGAAAAGCAATACATTCGTCAGTTAAATTTCATGATATTATTGGATGCCCTATATGGTATTGCCACAGAGAATTACTTGAAATACACAGAGGAACAGTATATAGCGATACCTGAAAACGATTCCAAACTGATGGACTTGTTGATTAGAAATGTAGAAACTGTAGCCGGTGACAATAGTTATCCTACCGACATAGGAATAAAAAGTAGTGAGCGATATCTTGATAGCCTTATTGTAATGAATGGTAATATTGTGGATTGGGGAGATTTATCGGTTTACCATGGATACCAAGAAATTGATGCAAGGGGGATGGTTTTGGAGAAAGGAAAAATTTGGACAGAGATTATTCCTATGGAAAAGCTGACACAAGAAAGAGCCTTGGACCTGCTTAGAGAAGGTTATTTGGCAGCCGCAACTAATAAAGCCAGCCAAAAGCAAATCCATCAATTGCCCATAGTTGTATTTACCGAAGGAAATGAGCCGGACTTAAATATTGCGTTAGATAAATCTCCATTGTTTTATTTGACAAAGGATGGAGAGAAAAAGATAGCAATAGTAAATGGTCAAGTTGTAAAGATAGACCGAGGAGAAGATTTTTCTTTTTTTCGTTTGGTTCAATAAAAAAACCGAATGCATAAAATATTGATAAACAATGTTTTATGAGTTTTTTATTTCCTTTTGGATTTGTAGAATGTTGTAAAAATGTTGTAATTGTAGCTATAAATGGCTAAAATCAAGAATGTTTAGTTAAAATAAACCCTAAAAAATAGACCATGAAACACAAGTCTACTGTAAAGGAAATTAAAGACAGATTTGATCAAGATGTAGAACGTTTTTCCAATTTAGACACAGGCCAACAAGCGACAATGGATGCCCCATTGTGTATGAATTTGATAGCACATGCGACCAAAGTTTCAAACCCTAAAGCCAAAAATTTATTGGATATTGGCTGTGGTGCCGGAAACCTTAGTCTTAAGATTTTGGAAAATTTTCCCCAGATTAACAGTGATTTGCTAGATTTAAGTAAACCCATGCTAAACAAAGCCAAAGACAGGGTGACTTGGGCAACAACGGGGGAGGTGAATACCATCCAAGGAGACTTAAGAAAGGCAAAGCTGGAAGAAGGGAAATATGATATAATTGTGGCTGCAGCAGTATTGCATCACCTTAGAGAAGAAGAGGATTGGGAAAAAACCTTTAAAAAGATCTTCAACCTGCTGGCTCCCGGCGGCACATTTTGGATATCAGATTTGGTGCACCATGATGTTCCCGAAATTCAGGAAATGATGTGGTATTGGTATGGTAGCTATTTGGAAAAGCTTAAAGGTCCCGAATACCGCAAAGATGTATTTGCTTATATAGAAAAAGAGGACAGCCCAAGATCTTTGCTTTTTCAACTAAACCTTATGGATAAAGTAGGGTTTACCGGTATAGAGGTGCTCCACAAGAATTGCTGCTTTGCAGCTTTTGGTGCTAAGAAACCTGAATAAAAAGTTTTATCTAAGAAAATCCCCTCTTTAGATCTGTTGAAATAGGATAAAGTAAAAACAGAAATAGCATGTACCGACTATAAAAATATATGTCGGTACATTTCTTCCAATTTACTTACAGCAAGCACTTCAATAGGATATTTGCTTAATTCCAGCCCTTTAATAGCATATCTGGAAAGCATGATTTTTTTAAATCCCATTTTAGCCGCTTCCGCAATTCGGTTTTCAATTCTATTGACGGCTCTTACTTCACCACCTAGGCCAATCTCTCCGGCAAAGCAAATCTTAGGATCGATCGCTTTGTCTTCATAGGATGAGATAATAGAAGCCACAACAGCCAAATCCAGCCCCGGATCATCCACCCTCAAGCCACCGGCAATATTTAAAAACACATCTTGCTGTCCCAGGCGCATGCCACCTCTTTTTTCCAATACTGCCAGCAACATATTTAACCTCTTGGCATCATGTCCTGTACTGCTCCGCTGAGGAGTGCCATAGGTGGCCGGGCTGACAAGTGATTGAATCTCAATCAGCAAAGGCCTATTTCCTTCCAACATGGCGCCAATTGCCACGCCGTTTAATTGCTCTTCCCTTTGGGTCATCAATATCTCTGAAGGATTGGTAACAGGCCTAAGTCCGTTGGCATGCATTTCATAGATGCCCAATTCATTGGTAGATCCAAATCTATTTTTAGAGGTGCGGAGGATTCTATAACTTAAATGCCTATCCCCTTCAAATTGTAAAACGGTATCTACCATATGCTCAAGGATCTTAGGTCCGGCGATTGTACCATCTTTGGTAATATGTCCAATTAAAAAGACAGGGGTTCCCGTTTCCTTAGCAAATTTCATCAATTCAGCCGTACATTCCCTCACTTGGCTAACTGAACCGGCAGCGGATTCCACATATTGGCTGTGAAGTGTTTGTATGGAGTCTATGACCAGAAGTTCCGGTTTGAGCAATTCTATTTGCTGAAAAATTTGTTGGGTTTTGGTTTCTGAAAGTACATAACAAGAATCGGAATGGTGTTGCATCCTTTCACTGCGCATTTTGATTTGCGTTTCACTTTCTTCACCTGAAACATACAGCACCTTGGTTTTTGAAAGCATTAGTGCGATTTGCAACATCAATGTTGATTTCCCTATGCCCGGTTCTCCACCGATAAGCACCAAAGATCCGGGAACGATTCCTCCGCCCAGCACCCGGTCTAGCTCAATATCTCCTGTAATCAAGCGGGATTGCTCTTCAAAAGTTATTTCTCCCAAGGTTTTGGGTTGATTGGCCTTTTTAGTGCTTTTATTATTTGCTTTCCAGCTTCCTCTTTGCGCTTCTTCTTTCTGTACCACCTCTTCCACAAAAGTGTTCCATTCACCACAAGAAGGGCATTTTCCGGTCCATTTTGGGCTTTCTACACCGCAATTTTGACAAAAAAAGGAAGTCTTTATTTTAGCCACTGTTATTCTTGTTGAGCTTTTACTTATTCAATATTTTAATGCTGTTGTTGCTTGATCTGAAATCAATGCGCTTCCAGCCAATCTTTTCCAACCCCTACTTCCACTTCCAATGGCACATCAATTTTAATTGCATTGGCCATAAGTTGAGGGATTTCTTTTTTCAAAAGGTCTACTTCATCCTTATGCGCATCAAAAACCAATTCATCATGGACCTGAAGTATCATTTTGGATTTTAATTTTTCCTTAATCATCCAATCTTGCACGTGAATCATGGCCAATTTAATCATGTCAGCAGCAGAACCTTGAATGGGGGCATTGATGGCATTTCTTTCAGCAAAGCCTCTCATGGTAGCATTCCTGCTATTGATGTCTCTCAAGTATCGCCTTCTACCCAGAATGGTTTCGACGTATTCATTTTTTCGTGCTTTTTCAATGCATTCGTCCATATAAGCCTTTACAGCGGGGAATTCTTTGAAGTAGGCATCTATAATCTCTTTGGCTTCCCCTCTGGGGATCTTAAGTCGCTGGGACAAACCAAAGGCAGAAATACCATAAATGATCCCAAAATTGGCCGTTTTGGCTTTTCTCCTCATGTCTCCGGAAACTTCTTCAAGCGGAACTTGGAATATTTTAGCAGCAGTGGTGGCATGAATGTCACGCCCTTGTTTAAATGCTTCTATCATTGATTCATCCTGAGAGAATGCAGCCATTATTCGCAACTCAATTTGACTATAATCTGCTGCGAGGATAAGGTGGTTTTCGTCCCTGGGAACAAAGGCCTTTCGTATTTCCCTACCTCTTTCTGTACGGATAGGGATATTCTGAAGGTTTGGGTTGATGGAAGAGAGTCTACCAGTAGCTGCCACAAATTGATTGTAAGTGGTGTGGATTCTATTGGTTTTGGGATTGATTAAAGCAGGAAGTGCATCTACATAAGTAGACTTAAGTTTTACCATCTGCCTGAAGTCCAAAATGGCCTGAGCAATTTCATGCTCTCCGGCCAATTTGCTAAGCACCTCTTCTCCGGTAGCGTATTGACCGGTTTTGGTCTTCTTGGCTTTGGCATCCAACTTGAGTTTGTTAAAAAGTACCTCTCCAAGCTGTTTAGGGGAAGCAAGGTTAAAGGTTTCTCCTGCCATTTCATAAACCTTGGCTTCAATTTCTTTGCTTTCCTTTTCCAAGGATAAGGACATTTCTTTTAAGCTTTCCGTATCAATTTTAACTCCCTCAAACTCCATGGCTGCCAAAACATCGATCAAAGGACTCTCTACTTCCAATAAGAGCTTTTCCAGTTTGTTTTCTTTGATGATTGGATCGAACTTGGTTTTTAATTGGAGGGTGATGTCTGCATCCTCAGCGGCATAAGGGGCCACCTCATCCGGATCTACATCTCCCATATTGCCTTGGTTTTTACCTTTTTTACCAATTAGGCTTTCTATAGAAACAGGCTTATAGTGTAGGTATTGCTCCGCCAACCAGTCCATGGAGTGTTTTCCTTCGGGCTCTATAAGGTAATGCGCCAACATGGTATCATAAAGCTTTCCTTTGACAGCAATACCATAGTTCATCAATACCAAGATGTCATATTTGATGTTTTGCCCAATCTTCAAAATATCCTCTGCTTCGAATACCGGTCGTAGTTGGGCCAATATAGTTTCCACTATATCCCTATCCTTAGGAAAAGGGATATAGTAAGCTTCTGAGCTAATATAGGAAAAGGAAACCCCTACCAATGCAGCATTGTTTGGGTTAAGGGAGGTGGTTTCGGTGTCAAAGCATATCTCTTTTTGCTTCAATAAGTATTCCACCAAGTCGGCTATGGCTGCCTCTCCTTCTACTTTATGGTAATCATGAGGGCGACTGAATATGGTGTCCAGTGCTTCTGTCTCTGCAATAGGAGGTGCTTGCTCAGGAATTTCAGTAGGTGTATCTGCCTTGTTATCATTCCCTGTAAACAATCCCAATTGTTCATCTACTTTTACCTTTGACTTTTTAACGCCTTCACCAAAAACTCTTTTTGTCAAAGTTTTGAATTCAAGTTCTGCAAATAGGGCCTTGAGGTTTTCTTCATTCGGTGGCTCAACGGTAAAATCGTCCGCATGGTATTCAATGGGCACATCTTGAATAATGGTAGCCAACTCCTTAGACAATATTCCCTGCTCCCCATAATTTTCGACATTCTCCTTTTGCTTGCCTTTCAATTTGTCGGTGTT
The DNA here is from genome assembly GCF_030546805.1 of Cyclobacterium sp. 1_MG-2023. Taxonomy (GTDB): domain Bacteria; phylum Bacteroidota; class Bacteroidia; order Cytophagales; family Cyclobacteriaceae; genus Cyclobacterium. The sequence goes on from NZ_JAUOPC010000009.1 coordinate 173,711, forward strand.
CTTAACCAGCTCCTCTACGCTTCCAAATTGCTTGAGTAGCTTTACTGCTGTTTTGGCTCCAATTCCCGGAATTCCGGGAATATTGTCTACAGCATCACCCATCAAACCCAAAATATCTCTTACCTGATCAACGTTTTCTATGTCCCATTTTTCACAAATCTCTTTGGGGCCCATCACATCTACAGCATTGCCCATAAAAGCAGGTTTATAAAGGAAAATATGATCGTCTACCAGTTGCCCGTAATCTTTATCCGGGGTCATCATATAAACGGTATAACAACTTTTTTCAGCTTGCTTTGCAAGGGTGCCTATGATATCATCGGCCTCATAACCGTTCAATTCAAGGGTTGGGATGTTGAAGGCCTTTACGATTTGTTTTACCCATGGGATACCTATGCTGATGTCCTCGGGTTGCTCTTGTCTATTGGCTTTGTATGCTTCAAACTGCTTGTGTCTAAAGGTGGGGGCCGGCGTGTCAAATACCACAGCGATATGAGAGGGTTTTTCTTTTTCTAAGATTTCCAACAAGGTGTTGGTAAAACCCAACATGACTCCTGTGTTTAACCCTTTGCTATTGATTCTCGGATTTTTGCTGAAAGCAAAATGTGCCCTGTAGATCAGAGCCATAGCATCCAGTAAGAATAATTTTTTATCGCCTTTAGCCATTTTTAGGTAAGTTTTTGATTTTTCGCGCTTTGTAAGGAGAGCAAATATACCAACAATTTTAATCCAAGTTAATGAATTTTGAGCCGGATTCCCCAATAGACTTGTATGCACTTGAGCAGTTTGTCATTAGAAGTGGAATTGCACCTGAATAATGCTGCAAAAGTTTAAATAATATGGGTTTTTCAATATGGATGTTATTAAGAGCTAAAGCATCGGCTGGTACTTTTTCCGAAATTGGTAAGATTATTGGTATTAAAATATTTTTCATCGGCTTAACATAGTTTGACCTGAATGAAAAGTTAATGTTTAATCCAAATTTATTAAAATGAAAAAACTAGCCTATTCCTTGTCCGTATTGATGCTCTTTGTCTCTCTTGTTCCCTCTGCAATGGCCAAAGAGGATGGTCCCGAACCAAACAAAAAAGAGTTAAGTCCTGAAGACCAAGCAAGATTGGATCAGTTGGAAAATCGCTTTTTGGAAATCAAAGCCATGGATTTTAATTCTATGGAAAAAAGTGAAAGAAAGGAAGTACGAAAAGAATTAAGAGATATAAATAAGGAGTCAAAAGGTTTAGGGGGAGGAGTTTATATTTCAACCGGCGCCATAATTATTATTCTTTTGTTAATCCTTATTCTATAGTTAGGGCCAATCCAATAGGGTTGGTTTTTTGATTCAATTAATCCAATCCTTTCGGCTTGATACTATAGAGAAATAGTGATTGCAAATAGCTCAAATTACCCACTTAATCAGGGAGCGTTGCCAAATACTTTTTTACTTCCCAGGATTTCCAGAGCATGGCCGCTATCAGGATGAAGAAAAGCGTCTCATTGAATATTAAGTGAAATCCAATTCTTTTGTTCCATTCCAAATTTGGCATATAGACCAATAAAAAAGAAATGATAGAAATAAGTTTTCCGGTAAGTCCAATTGCTATGAGATAAATCCAGCTTACAGGATAAAAAGCGGAAAGAAAGAGGAGCACACCGGAAATGATACCTATTGTTCCATACCATCCCGTAGTCATCATGGTGTCCAAATCACTTTGCATGGCTAGCCAAGAAAATAAAGCAGGACCAAACCATTTAAAAAGTCCGGCCCATGCAATGGTATAAATCCCGCACAAAAGCAGAATACCTCGGTTGGCCATCGTAAATATTGGAAAGCTATTTTCTTCTATGGTATTGTTCATGCTCAAAGTTAAAAAGTATCCTTTGGTAATATTTTATTTTTCTTGAATTTTATTAAAAATAGCCTTCTCGCCTTAGTTTTTGATGGTATTTGAAAAGTACCTGAAGGACCAAAGGGTTTCGCAAATAAGGTTAATTGGGGAGCTGGTGTCTTTGATAGTTTTTGGAATAAAAGGTTCTAATGTAACCCTTATGTTTTTAAATCGATCTTTTTCTACTACAAAAGAAAATCTGGACGATAAGACAAGTAATTCCTTAGGGAAAAATATTCGTTGTTGTAGGTTTACAGGAGAAGGGAGACCAAATCTTTTTTGGCTGGCAGCATAGGTTTCCACTGCCATTTCAAAGTTTTCAGGACCAATACTTAAATTTGAATGTGCCGTAAAGCTTGGGTTGAAGGCATGTAAAAGTTTGATCTTATTTTTTTTAAATACATAAAGTACGCGTGTATCAATTTCTTTTTTCAGAAACAATTGATTCTGTGTTGCAAAGAAATGCCAGATATTGTCGATTCTTTTTAATTCCATAGGTCGTCAATTTGGGTCAATAGATAGGTCTTTCTGTCAAAAAAGTTATTTAAATTAACAAAAATTGTTGCCATTCGCAATACATGAGTAAAAGACTAATTGTTAGGCTTATAATAGGGGTTATTACACTTTATAACAAAATCAATGTTTTCCGGTGATTTTTAGAAAGTCATTTAGGGTATGCAAAAATGCCTGTTCTTCTTTTTTTCCTTCAAATAGGGGGATCCATTTATTTTCTGATAATACTTCTACATTACCGGATTCTTCTTGGAGCCAAAGGCCAATTGTTTTTGCATTTTCCAAGTGGCTATGCCTATTGGCTGAACTTGGTGACACGGTCAAGGAATCTTGTTTTTGACTCTCCACATTTCTTAATAGCATTTTCCTGTTCATGTAATTTCCCTGAGGGTTTAAGAACAGAAAGGCTGTTTGATTATTTTTATTGACAATGATGTCCAAAAGCAAGGTGTTAAGGGTGCTGTCTTTATTAAAGGATTTATGGGTATAAATTACCAGCTTGGTTTCAGGCAACCTGCTGGTATGATAATCAATTCTTCTGACATTATAGAAGAACAAAAGACCTGCATCTTTTATCGTAAAAGTAGGGTCTTCTCCTGAATTATTAGCCCTGTGCCCATCGAAGAATGAAAGGATTAGTACCAAGGCTAGGGATGCTAGGCCAAAAATTTTAAGAAGGCGGAACATTTCTGCTTGGGAGGGATCATTATGGGATACACTTTTTGGCATAATTAGCTATTTAAACATAGAACATTGTTTTATAGTTTTGGATATGCCTAACATTGGCAATACTTTGGGCTAGATTCAGTCAATTTCGTTAATTATTGATTATCTTTGCCCACTTAAATTGAAATTTATTGCTGTTTTATGAGTAAGGAAGTACGCGTTAGATTTGCTCCATCACCTACGGGAGCTTTACATATAGGCGGTGTAAGAACTGCATTGTACAATTATCTTTTTGCCAAAAAGAATGGCGGGAAATTTTTGTTAAGGATTGAAGACACTGATCAAAACAGGTATGTGCCGGGAGCTGAAGAATACATAAAAAATTCTTTGGAATGGATAGGAATTACTCCTGATGAAAGTCCATGGAAGCCGGGAGAGGTGGGGCCTTACAGGCAATCTGAGCGCAAGCCAATGTACATGGAATATGCCCAATACTTATTGGATCAAGGCCATGCATATTATGCATTTGATACTCCTGAGGAACTGGATGAAATGAGAAAGCGCCTTACTGCTGCAAGGGTGGTATCTCCGCAATACAATTCCATCACTAGAACTCAGATGAAGAACTCTCTTACTTTGCCTGCGGATGAGGTAAAAGCGCGTTTGGAATCAGGTGATCCTTATGTGATACGTATCAAGATACCGAGGAAAGAAGAGGTTAGGTTAAATGATATGGTTCGTGGCTGGGTAATGGTGCATTCCAACTCTTTGGATGACAAAGTGCTGATGAAATCAGATGGCATGCCTACCTATCACTTGGCCAATATTGTAGATGATCATTTAATGGGAATAACACATGTAATCCGTGGTGAAGAATGGCTTCCTTCTGCTCCACTTCATGTTTTGTTGTATAAATTCTTGGGCTGGGAAGATTCTATGCCCCAATTTGCTCACCTTCCATTATTACTGAAGCCTGATGGCAATGGCAAACTGTCTAAGCGAGATGCTGAGAAACATGGTTTCCCAATTTTTCCATTAAACTGGACAAGTCCTGAAAATGGAGAGTTGGTAGACGGATTTAAAGAAGCAGGTTATTTGGCCGATGCCTTCTTAAATTTCCTTGCCTTTTTGGGTTGGAACCCTGGAGACCAACGAGAAATGTTTACGGTGGAGGAATTGATTGAAGCTTTTTCCATAGAGCGGATAGGTAAGTCAGGCACTAAATTTGATATAAATAAGGCTAAATGGTACAATGAACAGTACCTTAGAAAGAAGAGTAACGCAGAATTGTCTGATTATTTATTGGCAGATCTTGCAAAGGAAAATGTTACAGTAAGTAAGGAAAAGGCTGAAAAGATAGTTTCTCTAATGAAAGAAAGGGCTACTTTCCCTGCGGATCTTTGGAAAGAAGGTCGATTCATGGTGTTTGCACCAAAGGAGTTTGATGATCGCATCGTGGATAAAAAGTGGAATGAGAATGTAGTGATTGTGCTAAGTGCTTTTAGGGATAAACTTGAGGCTATTTCTACAGAACTTACCGCCGATATGGCCAGAACCATGTTGGGAGAAACTGCGGAGGAAAAAGAAATTAAGTTAGGTAAAATAATGCAAGCGGTTAGACTTGCCATTACCGGAGTAGGCGCAGGACCTGACCTTATGCAGATATTTGAAATATTAGGTAAAGAAGAACTAATCTTAAGAATAGATTTTGCGTTAAAGAATATAAAGGCCTCTTAACTGGCACGAAACATACTTAAACCCCTTGGGTCATGGCAAAAAATTCAAAAAAGAAAGATATTCCAAAAGTAAATGAAGAATTGGAAGGCTTCAAAATGAATATTAATTCATTTGGAGAAATTTCAAGCTCATTTTCTATTGATAAAATCAATGCGTTTTTGAACAAAAATGTGGATGACAAGAAATTGAGAGATAGGGAAGAAGATATAGAAGAGAAGAAAAAATAGGTTATTGACCCATTAAATTTGAGTCAGCATATCAATTAACACCTTATGAAACCTTCCTTTATACTATTATTTCTTGTGAGCATTTTTTCTGGGGAATTAGTAGCCCAGACAAGTATTGGTATAAAAGCCGGGTATACACAGTCAAGTGCTACATACAGGACATCTCTGGGGACTTATCCCAGAGATGTTACTGGTTTTAAGGCACCAAGTTATTCCTTGGTGATTGAACAATTTTTTGAGAAAAATGCGGGAGGACAAATAGAATTTCAGTTTTTGACTACCGGCTATGCAGCTACAGATACCATCAATACCGGTAATAAAACTAGTTTTGATTATTTGAAGGTTCCTATTTTATCTAATTTTTACTTGGGCAATTCTGGTCGCTTTCATATTAAGATAGGACCACATTTGGGTTATTTATTGAATGTAGATGATGAGCTAAGGGTGATAGAAGGTGAGCTCGTAATACCCACCTACGGCCAAGAGGGGGATAGGCCTAGAAAATTAATGTATGGACTTACTGCAGGGGTAGGTTTGTCTAAGTTGTTTGGTAACCACACCATTCAGGGAGAAGTAAGGTATTCATATGAATTCGGAAATCCCGAAGCCCAAGAAAGAATCTTTGACCTGAATTTTACCCAATTGGAGTTTTCTTTATCTTATTTGTTTCGGGTGCTGGATTGAGCCGAAGCCACCGTCACAATAATTTCCTCAAAAATTTCTGCCGTCTTGTCTCGAATTTTTTCATAGGCAGCTTCTTCTGCGCGATTGTACCCACCCATATGATACCTTTGGTACCAAGGCAATATGGAAATAGCAGCGTCCCATAGAGAATAATTGAACATGGTCTGTAGGGTAAGGTAAGCAAAGCCCCCATTTAAGACCAATGAGTTTATTCCATTTTTTACATCTCCGGCATAAAACTGCCCCAAACCTGGAATAATCATACTCATCACCCTGGCTTTCTTGGGGTTTATCTTTTCCACCTTTTAAGTTTAGAAAAGGACTCCAACACTGCCTCTTTCTGATTTTCATCCGAGACAATGGCTAGAAAACTTTCTTTTGAGGACTCATATTCACCTAAACCATAGTAAATTATGCCCTCGTAAAGGTTTTTCTTCTTTGCCAAAGGGGGAGGCAATTTATCAGATAAGTTTAATATCTCTACTTTGGCGAAGAGAAATGATTTTTCTCGAATGAGGCTTTCAATTTTTTTAAAGGTAAAATCTGTTTTGGCCGTATCAGTTGCTGCTGCAAAGTAGGCGAGATCATAATACCTAGCCGCCGCGGAATAATCACCCAGTAAAAAATAACAGTCAGCAATATTTGGAAATACTTTTTGTTGAAAATCTTCATCCCCAAAAAACAGTACGCGCTGAAAGGCTGCAATTGCTTTTTCAGGTTGATTCAACTGCATGAGCTGCCGTCCAAAATCAAATGTTTGATGAATGGATTGCGCATAGCTTAAAATCGGTGCAAGACAAAAAAAGCTAAAAATTAGAATAAAAGAGGTGCTCGATTTTATTTTGATGGAATTCATCCTTTTTAAGATTAATCAATTTTGCAGACTTGTGTGATCCAAAAACATTACCAATATGGAAGCCAAAAGAGATAGAGGCAAAAATCCACCCTCTAACACTTTCAACACCTTGTTTTTGGAAGGCTCTTTGAGCTTGCCATGCAGTGGTGCCAACGAAAAGAAGTGCTACTAAACCATCCTTCCAATCTCCGGTATAAATTTTTCCTGAACCGGGAATGATAGTGGACATCACTGCTGCCAGTGCCGGGCTTTTTCTTTTTTCATCTAGCGCTTGCTTAGAAATTGCCATGTATTTTTGGGCAGACTGAAAATTATTGTTTTCAAGAAGGCTGTAGCTTTCATAGGCAGATTTCCATTCATATCTCAGGGCATCAGAAGTTCCCGAATAAAAGTATCGCTCTTGGGCTTGAAGGTTGGTATTGTTTTCTGAAAAGGATTTTGCTTCATTGAACTGCTTGTTCTTAAATAGCAAAGCCAAGTATTCAAAAGCCAGTTCACTCGGCACGGTATTTTCATTCGGGTAAAGATTTAAAGCCCTGTTTATTCCCGTTTCCCACAATTCTGCTTCCCAATAAACAGTCAAAAGGTCTTTTTCTAAAGACAAATTGCCCGGCTTCATGTATACAAGTCTTTCATATTCAGGGATTGCAAGGTTGAATTGATTCGTTTGTCTCAGGTAACTTGCAAAAGCTGCAGAATTATCGAAATCGTACAAATTTTGACTATATCCGGTAAGTGCAAACAAAGGCAGTACGATTACTGCTAACAAATACTTCATTTCAATTCGTCTATCATTAAGGTTCGGTCTTCTGTCCAAGCATATTTTTCAGGGCTTAAACCGTTGCACCTTGTCAACCTATCCATTGTATTCGCTGTCCCTAGCAATACCCCATATTTTTTTACTGCCAATAAGCCGTATTCTGAACATGAGGGGTAGAACACGCAATTTGACCCATCTTGGGAAGAGATGAAATTTTTGTAAACCTTGAACAATCCCGAGAAAACTGTTTCAATCTCATTTTTGTTTTCTTCAGCTGCCTTATAATGAACTTCCTTCTTTTTTTCAGCAAGCAAATCTTTGTATGCCAACACTTCATTATTGGATTGAGCGGAGGTTAGTCCGATAAAACTACAGATCAGGAAGCTTGTAATCGTAAATAATTTCATTTCCTTTTTCATTGATAACCACATTTTTATAAGAAGTGACTTGGTAATTTTGGCCCTTTTCGTGATAATTTATTTGGGTAATTTCTGTTGGGACTTCACAACCTGATACGTTAATGTAATTTTTGTAAAATTGTTTGCTCAACAAATCGTTATCAGGGTTGTAAAAAACTATGGCTTGTAATTTTTTGTCCAAATTAGACATGACAACCTTACCCAAAGAACTTTTTACTCTTTCTTCCTGAGGCTCCCAAGTGGTTAAAATTTGTTCTTCTTTTTTGGCAACATCTATTATGGTATAACCACTGTTTTTCAGCCCGAAATTTGCCAATTGTCCAGACAAGGTAAAGTGAAAGAAGGAAGAGTTAGGAATTACAAATGAAGATGTTTTGCCCAATAATTCACTGGATTGGAATCGATATAGGGTAGTGTCTTTCAACACCCAAGTTTCCGGTTCAGGAAAGGAGATGTCATAGATTATTTTCTCTGCCGAGAGATCATAATAGACCTTCCCCATAATTAATCTGGACGTTCCATCTGAAATTTTTTCCTTGATTGAAAAGTCCGCACTTATTCTAAAAAACTGTTGCCCAAAATTAATTTCGGGCAACAGTGTAAATATCAGTAGTATTAGTATAGGTTTTTTCAGAAGAAAACGCATTAAAATGGATAAGCAGAAAAAGCAAATATATAAGACGCAGCTACTAAAAGGGCGTAAACACCACCTAAGGCTACGCAACCCCAAATTGCTTTTCTAGTTTGATCCTTGTCTTCAGCATCTAAATGTACAATAGCAATACCAATTGGCCCCAATACACAACCCCATAAGAAGGATGGTATGCCGGCCACTGGGTGGTCACCTGCATTGACTGCAAAGTTGTTCAACATGTCTGCATCTAGGTTTACATTCAAACCATTGTTCTGAGCAATCACTTCTTTCAAAGTAACCCCTTCATTGGAAAGAACATATTCTTCCAATTGATCAAGATCTGAAAATTGAGCTTCAATAAGTGCCGAATTGAAGTCCAAAACATCAGGTTTAATTTCTTCTCCAAAGGAGATTCCCGTTATTAAAAACGGGACAAGGAATGCGATAATTTTTTTCATAATATAGATTTATTAAAGATTTGGATTATAAAGATATCAAAAAATCTATATAATGGGCATTGTTTGAGAAATATTAAACTAGTTCATTCATGAAATTTAATTTCTTAATTTATAAGCGTAGTCATTTTATGTATTCATGTCAAAAAGAGACTTTGGTGCCTAAGCTTGTGCTGGGTGTGTAGTTTGTAGTCCAATGTCTCAATCTTTTGGCAGTGGCAAATAAGTATTAAATGGGTTTCCAAGTTGAAATGCCTCCCTATTCAGTTTCTAAGGACTTGTTTGGTTTGAAGAATTTCTTTAATTAAGGAATCAAAAATTTTTCTTTTCTTAGAAAGTTAGGGTTTTTTCTTTAATCAAAAATTCTCAATATAAGTTTAAGGAATAGTATTTAATTGCAATTAAATAATAAAAATATAACATCATATTAATATTATATAACTCTGAAAAAGTAATAAATAAATATGTAGCATTTATGTTCCTTCTAAATATAACCCGAATTGTTTTACTTACTGAATTTAGATGAATTGGCAGAAATTTTTCAATGAATTCTTTTGCTACCTGAGCATCTAGCTTGATTGTTTTGGTCATTCATTAATATTTGATAATTGTGAGGGGATAAAAGATTGATGAAAATAAATATTAGGGGTTTATGTCATGATATTTAATTATTATTTAGATTTATAATCCTTCTTAATTTAATGAACTTAAGTGTCTATTCTTTGTGCCAACTATTTTATACGATATGAAATTACAGAAAAAATACCCATACCTTTTATTTGCAATGTTATTGATGATTTTTAGTAGTTGTGATCTTTCAGAGGTTTTTGAGGATGAAGATGACATGGATGATTCCGAAGCTCAGATTATGACTGCAAAAATTAATGGGGAGGCCTTTAGCGCGGTGGAATCTGATGACACCCTTATCCAACTTGATGAAGTTGAGGGGGATTTAGATTTAAATGGAGATGTATTTGAAATAAGCATTTCCGGCTTAGATTTTGGCCAAAGTTATTTGACAACGATTACATTATCTCTACAAGGAGATGATTATCCAAGTCTAATGGAAGGGAGTCAATTTGTTGGCTTTACTCAGGAAAACCTTTCAAGTGGAGATCCTTCAGGTGCTGCCGGTGTGGTGGCCAAAGTATCTCTGGATGGCGATACTGAATTAGGTGGAATTACTTTGTTTGTTGGCACAATTGACGTAGAAATAACGAAGCTCGACAAGGAAAATGAATTGATTTCCGGAGTGTTTTCTTTTGTGGCTTATGATGAGGACAATGATACAGATATTATTGTAACTGATGGGGTTTTTACGAATGTTGAGTTTTAAGAGGATTTCTTTTTGACAAAGTGAATGTTCCTTTGGAAACCTTCCCATTTGGTTCTTTTTAAAGCTGAGCGCTTAAATACCTTATTAAAAGTTTCTTTTGTCATTTCTTCCCATGCTGATTTTTCTAAATCAGGATGAGGAAGAAATGCTTCTTCTTGGTGCGGTTTTGAAAATCTATTCCAAGGACATACGTCTTGGCAAATGTCACAACCGAATACCCAATTCTCCATCTTTCCTTTAAAATCTTCAGGAATAGCCTCTTTGAGTTCTATGGTCAAGTAAGATATGCATTTGGAACCATCGATTAAATTGTCTTGAAGGATAGCATCTGTTGGGCAAGCATCTAGGCATCTGGTGCAAGTTCCGCAAAAATCTTTAGTGGATGGATTGTCATAGATCAAAGGTAAATCGATGATTAGCTCCGCTAAAAAGAAAAAACTACCTGAGGATTTGTTTAGCAGTAAGCTGTTTTTTCCTTTCCAGCCTAAACCTGCCTTTACGGCCCATTGTCTTTCCATCACAGGTGCGCTGTCTACAAACACCCTTCCATTTACCTCACCAATCTCTTCCTGTAAGCATTTTAAGAATTCCTTCAATTTGTCCTTAATCACAAAGTGATAATCTTCCCCATAAGCATATTTTGCAATTTTGAGCGAATCCCTGCTTTCATCCAATGTGTGCTGTGGGTAATAGTTAAACATTAAGCTTACTACAGATTTTGCACCTTCCACTAGTTTTCTTGGATCTAGTCTTTTGTCAAAATGGTTGGCCATATAGGCCATTTTTCCATGGTAATTTTTGTTCAACCAATTTTCCAGCTTTGGGGCCTCCTCTTCTAAAAAAGTAGCTTCAGCAATTCCACAATAGTCAAAACCGAGTTTTGATGCTGTTTTTTTGACTATTTGTGTATGCTTTTCAATTGTACTCAATGCTTGTGGTAATTAATTATTGTGTCATGACCCTAGCTTTCAAATAAATTACCTGACTGTCCCCCGGGCTTCGGTTTTATTTTAAGATGGGTATAGGCAAGGTCGGTGGCTGTTCGGCCTCGACTGGTTCTTTTGAGGTAGCCCTCTTTTATTAGAAAAGGTTCATAGACCTCTTCTATGGTTTCAGCTTCTTCCCCACAAGCTGTGGCAATGGTAGAAATACCCACAGGACCCCCTGCAAATTTATTGATGATGGTAAGTAAGATTCTGTTGTCCATTTCATCTAGGCCATTCTGATCCACATCCAAAGCATTAAGGGCCATTTCAGCAATTTTTAACGTAATCCTTCCATCGCCTTTTATCTCTGCAAAATCTCTGGTTCGTCGCAATAGGGTGTTGGCAATTCTCGGGGTGCCTCGGCTTCTTCTGGCAATTTCAAAGGCTGCTTCAGGATCCAAGGGGGTTCCCAAAATGGCCGCTGACCGGGTAACAATGGTTGACAATAAATGCGCATCGTAATATTCAAGCCGGGCATTGATGCCAAAACGTGCCCTTAAAGGAGAGGTAAGTAAACCGGATCTTGTGGTGGCTCCTACAAGCGTAAATGGGTTTAAATTTATTTGTACCGTTCTAGCATTGGGGCCTGAATCAAGCATGATGTCGATACGGAAATCCTCCATGGCAGAATAAAGGTATTCTTCTACAATTGGATTCAATCGATGGATTTCATCTATAAACAACACATCCCCTTCCTCAAGGTTAGTGAGCAATCCGGCGAGATCTGAAGGCTTGTCCAAAACCGGTCCGGAGGTGATCTTTAGCGTAGATTCCAATTCATTGGCGATGATATGACTCAAGGTGGTCTTTCCAAGGCCGGGAGGTCCATGAAGTAAAACATGGTCCAGAGACTCACCTCTTTTTTTGGCAGCCAACACAAAGATTTGGATGTTTTCCACAGTCTTTTTCTGACCTGTGAAATCATCAAAACTTAGGGGTCTTAGTGCTTTTTCTATTTCCTTGTCTCCAGGGCTTAAGCTTTCCTGATCACCACGCAGATATTCTTCTCTCATATGAACCTTCTATGTCCCACAAATATAGAAAAATCATTGAAGCTTTTCAGGTTTTAAAGGGTTTCCGCAGAAACACGAATTAAGGTTAATGACCAAAAGTAATGAGCAATTGAAAAAATAGAATTAACTTTCGGAAAATTAAAACTGGCATTGTTTTATGCGAAAATCAGCCAAAAAAAATATCATTTACAGCATTTTGTTACTGTTGGTGGTGTTTATGGTTTACCTCTACAGACAAAATAAAGAAACTGCAGTTTCTACAGATACATCCCATCCCAAAATGGTTTTGAGTGGAAAGACCATGGGTACCACTTATAGGATTGTCTATTTAGACCAAGGAGGGCGTAATTTAAAAAAAGAAATTGATTCTATTCTCGTTGATTTTAACCAGTCTCTTTCTACCTATATTCCGGATTCCGAGCTTAGTAGACTCAATAGGTTTGATTCTCTTGTTTTTGAATCTGACTATTTTTATCCGGTATTAAAAACCAGTAAAGAGGTGTTTTCAGTTACCGATGGCGCTTTTGACCCAACCATTGGACCCTTGGTTAATGCTTGGGGTTTTGGTCCGGATGGTCCCTCCTTGCAAGATAGTTTAGGGGTGACACAGTTATTGGAACAGGTAGGCTTTGAGAACTTAGATTTTGATGAAAAAGGAGTTAAGAAGTCCAATACCGATATTTACCTTGATTTTAGTGCCATAGCAAAAGGATACGGAGTTGATGTAGTTGCCGATTTTTTAAAAGAAATGGGCATAGAAAATTTCCTTGTAGAGATAGGTGGTGAATTGGCAGGAAATGGAGTGAATGACAAAGGTGAATTATGGAAAGTGGGTGTGTCTCATCCGGATGAAGAAGGCCTGGCCAATGAAATCTATAGTATAGTTGCTCTTGAAAACAAAGGTTTGGCCACTTCAGGCAACTACCGTAATTTTTATGTCAAAGACGGTATAAAATATTCTCATACAATCAGTCCATTTACAGGCTATCCTGTAGTGCATCGTTTGTTAAGTGCTACGGTGGTGGCAGATGATTGTATTATAGCCGATGCCTATGCTACAGCCTTTATGGTTTTGGGATTAGAGCGAGCAAAGGAAATACAAAAAACGGTGGAAGGTATAGAGATCTTTCTTATCTTTAATGATGACCAAGGCCAAATTCAATCCTACGTTAGTGATGGTCTCGCTCCATTTTTGACTACCGTTGGGGCTAAATAACCCAAATAATCCAAGTTAAGATATGTTGTATGTACTTTTACTTTTTTTTGCTGCCTTGGGAGCAGGATTGGTTGCAATCGTAGTCCCCGGTTGGAATGAGAAAAGCTTTAAGCTGGCATTGATATTTGCCGGTGCCTATCTGTTTGCCATTACCATCCTGCATATTTTTCCGGAGCTTTTTGCCAATAAAGAGTCTGCCTATTTTATGGGCTTGTATATTTTGCTTGGTTTTTTATTGCAGCAGGTGCTTGATTTTATGTCCTCGGGAATTGAACATGGGCATATTCATGACCATCATGGTCACGGTGCTAGTAATACTGTATGGACATTGATGATTGGCTTGTTTTTGCATGCATTTCTGGAAGGGACATTGCTCTCAAAACAACCCATGCTTACAGGACACCATCATGGCAGTGAAACCCTCCTCATGGGTATGATCATGCATAAGATGCCGGAGGCTTTTGCCTTGGCAGCAGTCTTATTGTCTCGGCTAAATAAAACACATACAATTTTATTGTTGATCCTATTTGCCTTGGCCTCACCTCTAGGTATGCTATCTACAGATTTTCTCTTTGATCGGTCATTGATAGGTAGAGAAACATTAGACATTTTGTTTGGGTTGGTAGCAGGTGGCTTTTTGCATATATCTACCATCATATTTTTTGAAAGCTCTCCCCAACATCGCTTTCAATTGCATAAATTATTAATCATATTGTTGGCTTCTGTATTGGCCATTTTGACTGAGTTTATTGTTTGAGTTGTAAGCGGAGAGCGGTATTATTTGAATTGGCAGGATCTAAGATTATATTTTTGGTTTAGCAGCTTATTCTACGAAGTAAGGAACCGGTCCGGAATTTGGGATAATTTACTGCCTTTTTTATTGCTTTTCACAAAGGAAATATAGCGTAGTAAAATAAATTATTTAGTGATAATATTTCATGTTTAAGGATAAGAATTGGGGTAAAAAAAAATGCCAGGGTTTTATCATTAATAAAACCCTGGACAAACCCTACATTAAAAAATAACCAACTTCCGCTACGGATACCAACTTCTCAATTCAACTCGTTCCGTTTTCATTTTTTTGATAGAATAAATGTAGTAAAGATAAATTTATAAAACCAATTATTATTTAAGTAAAAAGTTATATTACTGTACAAAGATTTTTTATTTGTATGAAATACATTAATATAAATATAAATATCTACAAAATACAGTTTTTTGTATTTTGTAGTATAAAAAACCGATCTTATTTGAGGGTGTGCTTGTAAAAACTGAGTTAATACTCTGTTATTAAGGTGGTTGTGTGTGTATTCTGTAAATTTTTCTATAATAAGTTATATAACAGGATAATTGTTTCTTTTCTTTAGTAAAATTAAATCCAGAAAAAAATGGCGTATTTTTTAATAAGAAGAAGGAATAGAAGGTGTGTATTCTATTAGGTTTCTACAAAACTTAATATTTATCGGTCTTCTTTGAATACCTTTAAAGGAGGTGACAAAGGTTTCTTCATATATAATTTCTTGAAAAGCCGCTTTGTCTTCAAAACTATCATAATTCCAACTTACAAAAACTCCGAATTTTTCTTTTCCCAAAAATTGATCCATGCCTTTCCACAGGTCAAATTGGTTTTTACGTACTCCCATATTTATAACATAAGTTTGAGGGTTTCCGGCCAAGTAAAAGGAGAGTTCAGAAGCTGTGTGATAAGAATCAGAAAATACAAAAGGGGCTTCAATAGATAGGCTATCTGTCAAGAAATCAATTCTGTCTGCAAGTTGTTCATGTCCCAACAATCTTTTGATTAAATTCTGCTCTGTTTTGGTCATTAGGGTGGAAGATTTTAATCCCAAATAATCAGGTGATAAGAAAAGAACAGGGATAAACATACCGAGGAAAACCCCGGAGAAAGTAATCTTTTTCCAGCGTCTAGATTGCCGATCTATCCATTTTGCTAAGACAATTGCCAAGCCTGTGTAAGCAAAGGCCGGCCAATTTATCATGGCATCTTTAAAAATGCTTAATCCGGCAAAGGTTAAAAACGCTAATAATCCTGGAAGAATAAGGTAGATGGATTCAGCATTTTTGTTTTTAATGGTATACCAGAAAGCTGCCACCCAAGCAGGGAATAAGAACAAAGAAACAACGGCAATTTGACTTAATACAAATTCTATAAAACTTCTACTAGCGATGGATAAGTTGGTAGGAAGATTATTTATACCATCTGTACCTGATAAGGCTAATAAATGTCTGAAGGTATCAAAGTTATTTTGCCAGTTCCAAATCAATGCAGGAATGAATCCCAATAAACTCACCAAAATGAATTTCAAAAAATTTTCCTTATGGACATTAAATTTTCCAAGGTAAATTAGGTAAATAATCAAAACAGGGAATATCAACATTATGACAACTTTTGCCATTATCCCCATTGCAGTTGCTAGCCCGGCGAGTAGCCACCATTTGGTGCTATTTTCCTTAACTCCTCTGTAGCAAAGATAAATACTTAATGTCCAAAACAGGGTTAGAGAAGAATCTGTCATATGGAAGGTGGAGGCCAGCCACCATACAGGCATGGATTGAACAATCAAAGCTGCCCAAAAACCTACTTTCTTTGAGTACAAATAGGATCCAAATAAATAGGTGACCCAAGCAATCCCAACGCCACTCAATATCGCATTTATTCGAACTGCCATTTCTGTATTGCCAAGTAAAAAGGTACTTATAAAGTTTAATACAGCTACCAACGGAGGTTTGGAATAATAATGCCAAGCCATGTTCTGGGACCAAAGCCAATATTGTGCTTCTTCGGTAAATAAATTTACTTCCGGCCTAAGCGTGAAAAGGATTTTCGGTACCGCTAACGAAATCGTTATAATGTAGAAATAGAAAGAATATTTTTTTTGGCTAAAAACCATAAAAAATTAATTTAAGTAAATTTTATTATCCAAATAATGAAAAGCATGAGAATCAATGATTTGAAGAGGTTGCAATCTAGATCATTTTATTGATTGGCTGCTTCAACTATTTTTCTTGACTAAGAAAAAAACATAGTGATCCAAATCAAGGTAAATACGACATGCATTGTCCAATGTGAAACTCAGATGAATGCATTAAAACCGTGCTTTTGCCTTTTTGCTAACGGAAAGGGAGAAAAGTTGTTTGTTTATTTGGCACTACTTTTGAATCGGGGCCGGAAGGGGGCCGGTCTCGGAATTCATAAAAAATTGGATAGAGGTAATTGATTAAAATATAATTGGAGAGAGAGGTGAATCCTCAAGTATAAATTTGTTTTATTGATCTTAGCGTAGACAATAAAATATTTACTCCGGCTTTGGAATAATCCAAATTTCAGCCACTTGGGCCCCTCTTTCTCCTTCGCCACATGTCCAGTGGAGTACCAAGTCTCCATCGGCATAAGTGCTTTGAGGCAATTCAAATTCATACAATGGTTTGGCACCGGTTTGGATGAAATCATGAATCAACAAGCCATCGTCTGTGGTTAATTTCATTTTTGACCTGAACCTGCCGGTATAGGCTATTTTAATCGTATAAGTTTTTCCGGGGTTCAATTCTTCATATTTTATGATCAAGGGGGTGTCATATAGGGTGGTTATTTGGTTCATCCAAGCCAAGGGAGTGGCTGTACCTCCAAAGCCTACAGCCTGTATTTCATGTACCCATTCCTGACCTTTTAGGCCTACACCGAAGCTTTCTCTAGGACCATATAGACCTCCCGGGTCTTGACTCCATGCTTTGGTTTTAACAACTCTCTTCCAGCTTTTTCCTAGTCCGAAGTTGTCATAAAAACCACCGGGCCCCGGATTGGTCCGGTTGAGCAATTGCTTGATTTTATCGTTTCTTTGTTTTTCCTCCGGTACTTTTTGAATGGCTTTGAGATTGGCCAAAAGCCATGGAGCATCATTAAGGGTTACATCTAGATTGTCAATAAAATTCCCTCTTCCTGAAGCTGCACCATGTGGCTCAACGGTAAGTTGTGCTCCTATACTTTTGTAAAGTGCATCAGCTAGTTCCAAACATCTTTGCTTCAAACGCGCGATATAAGGGTCTGAGATAGGTTCAGTAAGTATACTAGTAGCCTTGTCTATACTTTTTAGGCTACCAATTTTTTCTGATTCCTGCAGAATATTCATGGCTTTTTGTTCCTGCTGTGTCTCAAATAGCAATTTCTGCTGAATATAGGCATCAAAATAAGCACGTATTAAGCCCATTTGAAATCTAAAGTTCCCCATTAATTTATTGTCAGCTTTTGCTTCCATTGCCTGCCATTGAGCCAGGGCTTGAGGAACACTGGAATTGTTAATCAAGCCACCTCGTAGATTTTCCTCCTGTGCCAAAAAGCCATTTGTGGCGGCATCTACCCATTTCGGGCCGAAGAAAAAACGGGAATAATCTCTTAAAGTTTCCAAGACTTTTGTTTCCGGATTCCATTCTTGATCTGTCCATATAAATTTATTTACATCGTCATTGGTACCTTCAGAATAGCTTAAACTCCCATTTGCATAGTGTGCCAAAGAATTGTGAATGGCCTTTTGATCCTCAGGTCGAGGATTGATAGACTCCCTCCCCAAAGTCATGGCCATGGCCAAGTCCCATTCGGGAATAGGGTACTGGGAACTTAAATTATGGGTGATGTCAGGATACCTACGAATAGGAATAGACGCGGCTGTTAACTCCCTTAGCTCCGGTAGGGGTATTTTAACCCAAGGTCCGAAAACCACACCACCAAACCAATCGTACTTTTGATTGACGTGATAGAAGAATTGGTCAAACCAAGCCTTTGTAGGCCTAAACACTTGGGGGGAAACCCATATTTTTGCACTCGGATGGAATCGGTGAAGCACTGTTGCCACTTCTTCCAGCCAATTGAACAATACATCCGGCTCAAGGTCACCGGGATCTCCACCGGGTACAAATAAATGATCTAACCTTGGGGTGGAGGCGAAAACATCCTTGCGCTGTGTTAGCTCTATGGTTCTGGTTTTAGGATCCTCATAATCTTCAGCCATATTTGGAAACCACATCCACACATCCAAATCCAATTCATCAGCTATTCGTGATTGTTCGCCAATCATATCAATGGCGGGAATAGTCATATGAGGGGAAGTGAAATCATCATCTGTTCGAGGCGGCATTATTTCGATGCTGTTGGCTCCAAAAAGTGCCAGCTCTCTGATATATTGGTTAAAACGATCTACGGTAAAGGCGTCGTAGGCATTTGTTTTGGGGCGGTAGCCCAGTTGATGTCCTCTGATGGCATATGTCGGTGAGCTTGTCTTTTCAATGGTCTTATTCAATACTAATTGATTTTCTGACCAATCCATTTTTCTCAAAAGATGGCCTATACCAAATAACAAGCCCCTGTCATCTTGCCCTATGATAATGGCCTTAGGCTTAGAGAATGTATCATCGATGATCACCATGTAGCCTTCAGCGGGCATGGCTTCGATGTCCTGTAATCTTTTCTTCCATTTTTTGGAAAGATTTTGAATGGCATCGAATTGAGTTAACAGAATGCTGGGAGACTTGTTCTCGTCTTTTTGATTGATGGGAAATGTCGTATCAATCCGACTTTCCAGCTCTTCTTTCAGTATCTTGGCATAAGTTGGTATGCGCTCACTTTCCCCATAAGGGACAATTTCAGCTCCTGTAAAGTTAAAGTCTTGGCCATATGAAAGACCACTTACTAGAAAAATTGTTGCAATTAATAGGTGTCGTAGCAGCATCTTTTTTTGGGTTATCTTTCAATATACCCATTGTACACCTTATAAGGCTACTTTGATGCTTATTCTCTGCGTTTTACTTCGTAATTTTTTATGGGATTGTGCATGCTGACTGTTAGCATTTTCCCATTTTGAAAGTAATATTTGTTTTCATCACCCTCTATATGGGTGGTATAAATACCTTCACCATGAGATCTTATTTCGGAGAATTTACCTAAGTTTTCTGCCATCATCACTTTTATCCCTTTGGGTTCCTCAAAAAATAGCCTTACAGCACTATGGTGAATAGGATCTTTGATGATGTCTTCATGTTCATATTTATAACCATTTGCATCAATTTTATATTCATTCCCTTCCAGCCATATTTTACTTATAAAGTTTCCCCGATTTGTTTTTGAGCTTACTTTAGAATTAATGAAAACACCTTCGTGGTATTTTACCTCCGTGTGGTAGTCTACTTTAATGGTACCGAATAACCAAAAACTAACCTTGCTGTCTAGCCTGTAAGTGGTGGTATCCTGTGCTAAGGTTTTGGTGGCTTTCATTTGCCCGATGGTAAAACCTGCAAGTTTGATATCAAAATCAATTACTTCTTGGGCTTTTAGTGAGCTTGTAAGAAGAAAAAATACTGTAATAAATAGAAAGGTTAAAGCAGGTACTTTTATGGGCATTTTCTATTGGTTTAATGGATTGTGCTGATAGAAAGGTATGAAAAAGAGAAACCTTGACCAAGTCTCCTAAAGCGTGACAAAGCTTTTTTTACCTAATTGGTTTTTAAAAACTGTAAAGCGATGCTGTTGAAAGCTTCAGGCTGTTCTACATTGACCACATGTCCGCAAGAGGGAACTACCTCTAGCTGTGCAGATTGATGAGTTTTTACCAGTTTAGTGATGGTAGGCAAAAACATATAATCCTCTTCGCCCATAAGATATAGGGTGGGAACAGGGGTTTCTTTTATCCTAAATAAACTCAGCAAAGGGTTGACTCTGGAAGCAAGGCTAAACCATCTTATAAACTCTTTTTGATATAGTTTTTTTGCTTCCTTAACAAATAAGTACCTAGATGCCTTGTGATTTTTCCTTGGCATAATGATGAAAGCAAAAAGCTTATATAGGAGTAAGTATGGGATAACAGATTTCAGTAAAATCCCTAGACGCATCAGTACCTGCCCGCGAAGGTTAAGCTTCATTATGGCTCCTGCCAGCACCATTCTCGACACCCTTTCAGGGTATCTTTCTGTTATTTCCCGAATAATAATTGTACCCAACGAGATGCCTATGAAATGAGATTTTTCAATCTTCAGGTGATTTAATACCTCCATTACTTCATCAGAAATAACAGGGAAACTATATTTTTTTAATTTCTCGTAAACTTTGTCCTTGGATTTTCCATGGCCCCTTAAGTCCACCAACAATACATTGTATGATTTCTTAAAATCTCGAATTTGTTTAAACCAGATGGCACTGCTGCCTCCTGCGCCATGGACAAAGGTTACCCAAGGGGCATCTGGCTTTAATAGATATGTGGTGTAATGCAACATGAGGGATTATAACACGGAATTACCCTATATGGTTTAATCCCAAATTAAAATTAAAGAGAACCTGCTGGATATCAATCTTTTTTCAACCTGACTATTGAAAGAAACAGGGCCTTTTTAGCCGGGTAATTTAGGGCCAATTTAGCTTTAAAAACCTGCCAAAGTAAGGCCGATTACCTTTCAATTGGAAGGCAAAGCCGGCCCAATGTTGAAAAGGGCCGGCTTTGCTTAATGAATTCAAATAACAAGATTATTTGATGGCTTTGGCAACCAATTTTGCCATGATTTTATTGCCTTTGGTATTGGGGTGTACGCCATCAGCAAACAACTTCCCGTATTTTTCCATAGGCGTGTGTAAATCAATAAGTGTGGCTCCGGTTTGTTCTGCTGCCTGACGGATAAGAGGCACCATCTCATTGACAATTATTTCTTCAGTGATGTCAAAATTGGTTTTAAACACGGGAACAGGAAGACATACATAAACTTTTCCGCTAGCCGGCATACTTGCTTTATAAGTTTCTATCATTTCCACATAATCGTCAAGAAACTCATCTTTGTATTTCCAGTTTTGTGGTTTAGAATCATTGGTTCCTAATTTTATTACCAACACATCAGGTGCAAATTTTTTCACCGCTTCGAATTGGGGCTCTTCCCAATATGGGTGATCTCCCTTTTTCAATAAAGTACGTCCACTTACCCCAAAGTTGATCACTTGGTATTTATCACCTAACTGCTCCTGCATTTGAAGTGGGTAGCTGTCAGGATTGTCTCTACCGGGGCCTTGGGTGATACTATTGCCCACACAGGCAACTTTAATGGGTTCTTGGGCAAAAACTTGCTGACTGACAATTAACAAAAGAATATAAAATAACTTGTTCATGAATATTAGATTTTCTTAGAAAGTGGAAATTACATAATTTTTAAATGTTTTGATCCTTTCATTTCTTTAAATTGCATGTTACTAGGAATTTTTCTGTTACAATGAAATTGAAGCATTTGCTTATTTACGAAAAGATTAACCTCCTTTCTTTGGATGTGGTGGCAGGGGCTTGTTCAGGGATGTATTTTTTTGCTGATCTCATGAAAGTGGATTTGTCTTGGAAAATTTATTTACTTCTGGCATTGGCTGTTTGGTGTATTTATACCTTTGACCATTTATTGGATGCCAAAAAAGTGGAGAGGCCTGCCTTATCTCAAAGACATAGATTCCATCAAAACCACTTTAAATTTCTGATGGTATTGATGCTGATTGCCATTATAACGGGTTTGATTTTGGCTTTCCTGTTTTTGCCTTCGATTAAGTTGCTTGGCTCAGGATTGGCACTTGCGTTAGTGATCATGCTTACCATGACTTTTTTGCGCATTGCCGGTAAGAAAATGGCTGCCGTAAAAGAGTTTTCTACAGCTTTTTTTTATGTGGCGGGATTGGTGTTGGTCCCGATATTAAATCTTGACCATGCTTTCTCTTCTGCCAATTGGGCTTTCTTCCTAGGCGCCTACTTTTTACTGGCTTGGTTCAATTTGGTTTTTCTCTCTTACAGCGATGGAGCACAAGATCTGGCTGAAGGTCAAGCTTCCATCAGCACAGTCTTAGGCATGAAAGAAACACGAAAGTTACTTTGGGGGCTTTCTTTTATAGGTTTGGTTTATCTGGTGGTTCTTTTCTTGATTTTGCCCTCGTATTTTCATATTTACACCTTAATTTGGGGGTTGATGCTGCTGATGCATATTATCAGCTTTATGGAATCTCCGGCCAATGATACCATGAAAACAAGAAAGCGCCTTGAACTCTCCTTTTCTTTGCCAATCCTGCTATTATTGTTTTAACCCAAGCCAAGAAAATGAGTTATAAACATAAGAGATAGAGAAACATTTTATGAATGCTTATAATTTTGTTGCCCCATTTTATGATGCACTGGCCACTTTGGTATTAGGGCAAAAGTTTCATGGGAGCAAGTGGGCATTTTTAGATATTATTCAGCGGGGAGACACTGTTTTGGTAGTTGGAGGAGGAACTGGAGCCAATTTGCCGGATATTTTAAAAAGATGTGGTAAAGAAGGTAAGGTAATTTATATGGAGGCTTCGGAAAAAATGCTTGACAAAGCCAAAAAAAGAATCCCTCTCAATATTAGCGGCCAAGTGGAATTTATTTGCAGGGCTGATTTTAAATTTCAGGAAGAATGCAATTTTGATGTAATAGTCACTCAATTTTTATTGGACGTGTTGACAGATCAAGACATCACTGCACTATTTGAGGAGGTAAACCAAAGGGTAACTTCCGATTCCAAATGGTTGTTTTTGGATTTTTTTCCTGTGAGGGATAAGCAGTTTTTGATTCGGTTGATGATCACCTGCTTTGGTATTTTGACCCAACATCCAAGAAAAGAATTGCCTGATTACGCGGGTTTTTTCACTAAGGGAGGTTGGGTAGCAGCAAAAGAAATGTCCTTTGAAAAAGGATTTTACCAAGCAAAAGTTTATTTACCGGCACCAAAAGTGATCAAATCCGATACAATCTCTTTAAAATAATCACCATTGTAAGGCCCATAGAAATTCATATCTCTGGCTTCATAATAATCACCTGAATAGTATTTGTCAGGCGTTATATAGCCTATATATCCGCCATTAAAGGTGGTAATGAACAAGGAGAGACCAAGAGCTTGGGCTTGTTCCTCCCATGCCTTATAGAATACCCCTGAGACTTCACCGGAAGAAGAAATAAACAAGGCATCGCCTATCCTGACGACATCGAAATAAGCCGGATTATCCCCAATAGCCCAGTTAAAAAGCCAAGGTCTAAGCCGAATGTTATCACTGACCCTATAGTGGGGGGAACGAAGTTTTAACGGAAGCCTTGTGGCCAAAATCTGCTTGCTTGCGAGTGCTTTTTCGCTTTTATTTTCATTGACTACTGAGTCCAATGAAGAAGCATACTGCTTGATACTTTTAATATCATTTCCGGGTGCTTTGGGGCGGTGGCTGCCTACTGCACCAGCCGCAAAAACGGCAAAGTCATGCCTTTCTTCCATGAATTCAGAAAGGTAATAAGGGTAGTCTCCGGAAAGCCCCATAAACTTGCTGCTAAGGCAGGTAGCATGGGCACTGTAGGTTACCAATGAGCAGCTTTGTCCATCAGTGTTTTCTAAAATCAACTGCCGGATAAAAGGATCTATGGGGTCGGTTGCAATAAGTCTGTTGGATACAAAGTCTGCGGCTTCAGATTTTTTGGTGCGCAAGCTTATCGTGTCCATATTGGCCAAGGCTTTTTCCAGCGCCTTTAGTGTGCCGTTTTTAATGGTATTTACCAAGGGTTCATCCCATCCTCCCATGGCGATTTTCCCCACAGGTCCTGGTATGGTTCCACCCATTCCGCTATGGGTATGGGTGGCTGTAAAATAAATCTGGTCTACAGGTACTTGCCGTTTGGCTATGGCTTCTCTTAAAGTTAGGGCAAGCTCAGGGTGGACAATGAGTAACTCATAATTTAAGAAAGCCACCTTAAATTGCTCATTTCCTATTATGATGGCTTTTACAAAGCTACTGTCTGCCACGAATTCATAAGGCCCCCGTGGTTTATAGGCCACCAAGTTGGCGGGTTTATCCGGGGTTATATTCGCCTTGGCCCAGCCTCCTAAAAGATAGCCTTTATCTGACCCCTTAAAGGCCAACTTGCTGAGTTTTTCCTTGGTTTCTTTATAATAGGCAGTTTCCTTATAAGGGGTCCAATCCACCGTCGTGAGCGTCAGTAATCCCAAGGCCAATAAAAAAATGAAGCATCCAAGAATTATTTTTAAAAGGATTTTCATTGGCTCAAAGTTGGTTGGATACCTTATCCATCATAGGTGAAGGTGCCATGTTGGCTATTGACTGTAACTTTTTTTCCTTGGTAATCGGTTACCCTGCCAATTACTTTGGCTTCTACGCCAAAATTGGACGCAATGGCAATGGCTTGATCTGCATCTTTTTCATCCAGATAGACTTCCATTCTGTGGCCCATATTGAAAACCTTGTACATTTCTTTCCAGTCTGTACCACTTTCTTCCTGAATGATTTTAAAGAGTGGGGGTGTTTCAAATAGGTTGTCTTTGATGACGTGCAAGTTGTCAATAAAATGAAGAACCTTGGTCTGTGCTCCTCCACTGCAATGTACCAAACCGTGAATTGCCGCTCTATTTTCTTTCAATAAGGCAGCCATTATCGGCGCATAGGTTCTAGTAGGTGAAAGTACCAATTTCCCCATATCCAAAGGAGTGCCCGGTGCAGGACCGGTTAGGTCATAGCTTCCGGAATATACCAAATCTTCCGGTACGGAAGGATCAAAACTTTCAGGATAGGCAGACATCAGCCGCTTTGAAAAGACATCATGCCTGGCGGAAGTAAGTCCATTGCTTCCCATTCCTCCATTGTATTCGGTTTCATAAGTTGCTTGACCAAATGAGGTCATGCCCACAACCACGTCTCCCGCTTTTATATTGTCATTGGAAATGACTTCATTTCTTTTCATGCGGCAGGTAACTGTACTGTCCACAATAATGGTGCGTACCAAATCACCTACATCTGCTGTTTCTCCCCCGGTAAGAATAGCATTTACACCATGGTCTCTCAACATCTGTAATACCTCTTCTGTACCATTGATAATGGCAGCGATCACTTCTCCGGGAACAAGGTTTTTATTTCTGCCGATGGTGGAGGAAACCAAAATATTATTGACGGCACCCACGCAAAGTAGGTCGTCAATATTCATGATGATTGCATCTTGGGCAATTCCTTTCCATACACCTAGGTCACCGGTGGCTTTCCAGTAAAGGTAAGCCAAGGAAGACTTTGTTCCTGCACCATCAGCATGCATGATGTTACAATAGTCAGGATCATTGCCCAAAACATCTGCTACAATTTTGCAGAAGGCTTTAGGATACAGGCCTTTGTCCAGGTTAGAAATAGCTTGGTGTACGTCTTCTTTGGAGGCCGAAACCCCACGCTGCATGTACCTATCGTTCATAAACTCAGATTTGGAAAAAACAGATAAGGGGCAAAGGTAAGCATTTTACTCCGTGATTTCTATAACCTTAAACTCCGTTCTTCTGTTGATTTGATGCTCTTCTTCTGTTTGGGCATTTTCTATGATCAATTGCCTTTCTCCATATCCCTTGGCTTCCAACCTGTCTGCAGCAATACCTTGGGATACAATATAAGCTACTGCTGATTCAGCCCTTCTTTGAGAAAGATCATCATTGTAGGCATCTGTGGCCCTTGCATCGGTATGGCTACTTAACTCAATGCGTATGCCAGGGTTGTCCTTAAGAATTTTCACCAGCTTGTCCAGTTCAATGGCTGCATCAGGTCGGATATCAGCCTTATCCAAATCGTAATAAATGTTTTCAAGCACAATGGCTCTTTCCAGAATTAGCTGATCCAAAACTATGGTGGTATCTAGGGAAATATTGGTCACATCTTGAATTAGATCCTCTTCTGCCGGTGTTTTTCCGATGGTGGTATAAGGGATGCTTTTGGTGAAATAACCGGTTTTAGAAGCAATGATTGAATAGTTTTCATCGGGTTCTAGAGGGAATCTCAAGCGGCCTGATTGACTGCTGAGATCACCGTCTACCGTTTCATTTTTATCATCATAAAGCATTACCCGCACTTGAGGAAGTATCTCTTCCTCACCGTTTTCAGCAATGGTTTTGGTGACTACATTTAGCATTACATTGACCACTTTTGGTGCAGGTGTCATGTCTTTGAAGAAATAAATGTCATCATCCCCTTTGCCGCCTTCGCGGTTGGATGTAATGAATCCTTCTTCAGGATATTTGGTAAAGAAAATCCCAAAATCATCTGCTACTGAGTTGAAGTTGGAGCCAAGATTTAATACTTTATTCGCTCCGTCTACTTCCTTGTATACAAAGAGGTCTAACTTGCCATATCCGGGATGCCCGTCTGAGGAGAAATAAAATTCACCATTGGGCAAAGGTCTGGGGAACATTTCATTGCCGGGGGTATTGATTTCCGGACCCAGATTTACACCGGCCCCAAAGTTACCTGAAGCCATCTTCGTGGCTTTATAAAGATCCGATCCACCATAACCGCCGGGACGATTGGATGCAAAATAAAGGGTTTCTCCATCCGGACTAAAAGCCGGAGTAGAATTCCAGTACTCGGGTTCTCCATTCACTCCCATAAAAGCAGGCTGAGTAAATCCACTTCCATTAAATGTGGAAGAAAAAAGGCTAACTTCAGGCAGGTCACCTTTGCGGTTACTGTTGCCTCTTGCATAAACAATCGTGTTTCCGTCAGGGCTTATGGCAATTGCGCCTTGATTTAGGCCTGATTCATTTTGGAACTCAGTAAGGGTTTGTACTCCTTGTACATCCACATTAATGCCTTCAGCCCTGGTTTTAAATAAGCGGGTATAGCCTTGGCCTGAGCCAGTATACATGCCACTGGCACCTCTGGAACTGGTGAAGAACAATTGATTTTCACTAAGCACAGGTGCGTAATCCAATCCGGATGAATTCAGTAAGGTGTAATTCTCCAATTCATGATTGGGCCAAATGGGAGTAATGTCAGCAATTGCATCAATGTTTTGTATTTCCTTATTGGCAAGCGCTATTTTCTCGTCGTCCATTGTCAGCGTCTTGGCTGCTTCAAAGGCTTCCTTAGCCGCCTCATATTCACCCTTCCCTTTTAGGCTCTTTCCCTTATGGTATTGACTGTCGAAAGTAGCATCTGCTTCATTGACTTTTTCATAGTATTCAGTGGCTTTTTCTATTCTGTTAGAAAGCCTGTAACTTTCTGCGATATAGAAATTGGCTTCACTGTTGTCCGGCTCGTTTTCTAACAGTTTGGAATAGGAAGCAATGGCCAGTTGGTATTCACCGGTGTTGAACTGGGTCTGGGCTTTTTGTTGCAAACTGGTACAAGATGCCTGTAGCACAAGCAATAAAACAGGAAGTAAACAGCGGCTTGCAGGAAGGGTGAACTTTATGTTTCTCATACTATTTTTTCTCTGGCAGTATTAATGAGCAAAGTATTTTTTTAGCCAACTGTTATTGGCTTCAATAAGCCATTGTTCATTCAAGTCCGAAATTTTATTGACACTGGGATTAAACATTTTGCTGGTAGACTTTAATGAACCGGCTGAAACGTGATTTTTAATTTCAGGCAAAAAGGCCACCCTAACATTTTCTCCATCCATATAGGCCACCTTGCCACTGTCTAGCAAATTCAGATTTAATTTAACCTCTATCTCCCGAATGATTCTAACAGAGCTGTCTATGGAGCATCCGCTTGCCCCCAACTTGCTTTCATCTACAGAAAGAATGATAAATTGGTCAAGCCTAATGTCAAAAGAACTTGGCATCTCTGCGCCATGAGTGTTCCATTGGTTACAGAAAGCAACGAGTTTAGAAATTATCCAAACTTTTTCCTGCTCCTCAAAGGGCCGGTCTGCCTGGTAGACCCAAATTCTCGCCTCTTTTGGCATATCATCAAATGGTACGTACATAAATGGCTCTTTTAATTTGTTAACAGAATCAAATTTACAAATTTAACAGGCATAGCTGCTGCTTTTTTATTAAACGAAGATAGATTCATTATGATACAAAATCTTTTTTAAGTTCCCTCAAAAAAAGAATAAAACCTAAAAACTGATCCTTTACACGACGAACAATATCCTTTTTTTGTCTATAATTGTTGGTCTTTTACAATCAATTCAGCCAAATCAAGCACATTTACCTCTGCCTCTTTTTCCTTGTTTTTCACCCCATCAGTCATCATGGTCAGGCAAAAAGGACAACCCACTGCAATGGTTTTGGCTCCTGTTTGCAAGGCTTCTTCGGTGCGTTCCACATTGATGTCTTTTTTTCCGGCTTCCGGCTCCTTAAACATCTGCGCACCACCTGCGCCACAGCAAAGCCCTTTTGATCGGCAACGCTTCATTTCCACAAGTTCCATATCCAAGGCCTTGATGACTTCCCTGGGGGCCTCATATACATCGTTGGCCCTGCCCAGAAAGCAACTGTCATGAAAGGTAATTTTTTTACCTTTAAATTCGCCCCCATCTTTCATTACAATTTTGCCCTCATGGATCAACTCTTGCAAATACTGGGAATGATGGACTACCTCGTAATTACCTCCCAAAGCCGGGTATTCATTTTTTATGGTGTTGAAACAGTGTGGGCAGGCAGTTACGATTCTTTTTACTTGATAGCCGTCCAATACCTGAATATTGCTCATGGCTTGCATTTGGTAAAGAAATTCATTTCCTGCTCTTCTGGCCGGATCACCGGTACAGGTTTCTTCGTCTCCAAGTACGGCAAAGTTCACGCCCACTTTATTTAATATTTTAACAAATGCCAGGGTTACTGCCTTGTAGCGGTCGTCAAATGAACCGGCACAACCCACCCAAAATAAAATCTCCGGCGTATCTCCGGAAGCCATTTTTTGGGCCATGGTAGGGGCTTTATAGGTATCACTCATAATATCGTTCGTTTACTTTTCTTCTTTGTTTAAATCTGCTGCCCAGTTAAATCGGTCCGTTGGGGGGAATTTCCATGGAGCAAAGCTGGTCTCAATATTTTGGAACATGGCATTCCACTGTGCAGGGCTGCCACTTTCTTCCATGGCTGTATATCTTCTCAATTCGATGATAATGGCCAATGGATCGATGTTTACAGGGCAGGCTTCTACACAGGCATTGCAGTTGGTACAGGCATTGATTTCTTCTTGGGTAATATAATCACCCAATAAAGATTTACCATCATCCAGCCCTTTTTTTCCGGCAAGCAGGTTTTGGCTCACTTCTTCAGCCCTGTCTCTGGTGTCCATCATTATTTTTCGTGGAGACAATTTCTTGCCCGTAAGGTTTGCCGGGCATTCTGCCGTACAGCGGCCGCATTCCGTACAGGAAAAGGCATTCAATAGGTTTACCCTAGACAAGTCGTTGACGTCTTTGGCACCAAAGCGACCTATCTCCGCCGCTTCATTGGCAGCTGGTTCTGCGGCCATACCCAACATCATTTTGACCTCTTGAGTGACGCTATCCATATTGTCCATTTTTCCTTTCGGCTCCAGGTTGGAATACCAAGTGTTTGGAAAAGCAAGGAATATGTGCAGGTGTTTGGAGTAAGTGACATATATCGCAAATGCTAAAATGCCAATGATGTGAAACCACCAGGCAAATCTTTCTATCAATACCAGCGTTCCGGAGTCTAGCCCTTCAAATATCCCTTGGATACTTTCGCTTATCCAAAGGCCTCCCAGTGGGATATAGCCTCCAATGCCTCGATAGGCCAAAATCTGATCAGTAGCATTCATGGTCAGGATGGCCAGCATCAAGACAATTTCAATGATGAGGATAAGGTTGGCATCCAACTTTGGCCATCCCTTTAACTCGACCATATTTAGCCTAGGCACCTTGGTGATGTTTCTTCGTACAAGAAAGACCAGGCAGGAGAGGAGTACTCCAAGGGCCAGGAATTCAAAGAAATTCATGGCAATGGAATAAAAGCCGGCCAGAAAAGGAGCAAAAACCCTATGGGTTCCTGCGATACCATCGATGATAAACTCCAAAACTTCCAAGTTGATGATCACAAAAGAAACGTATATCACCAAGTGAAGAAGGGCCGGAATTGGGTTTTTGAACATCTTCTTTTGCCCAAAGGCAACCAGCAACATGGTTTTCCATCGTTCACCGGGATTGTCATTGCGTGCTATGGGTTGACCGAGTTGGATGGTTTTTCGGATATAATTTATTCTCTTGTACAAAATATACCCTGCTGTACCTAAAACCAATAAAAAAAGCACTTGTGGTAAGCTACTCATATTGAATGTGTTAATAATTTTCCACGATTTTTTTAATTAAATTGCTTGTACAAAAGTAACAAATACCTACCTTTGCATCACTTTCAGCGGTGATGTAGCTCAGTTGGTAGAGCATCGGACTGAAAATCCGTGAGTCGGTGGTTCGAGCCCACTCATCACCACAAGCCCTGGTTTTACCAGGGCTTTTTTTTTGTCCTTTATTTCTTGCCGTTGATTTTCGCTATTATGCATGCTTATTTTTTATCTTTCCTTTGAGTAGGCAAATTAATAAATTGTTAGGAGGCAAACTATATTTTTTATTTTTAACAGGGATAATCCCTCGGATTTGTAGGGAATGCTTGGCGCTGTGTCGCTAATTTAACAAACCCTGAAACCAGGCTCTTGTTTGGATAGGTGTCTTGTAATTTTCCCAGAATGCTGTAATTATTAAAAAATAATTTCTGAAAAGTGTAACCTTTTTGTTTTTCGATCATCATCTTACTACATGAAGTCCTTTTTTGAATCTCATTTATGGCCCTTAAAAAACCGGCTCTATCGATTTGCCATACTATGGTTAAAGGATCGGGATAAAGCGCAGGATGCGGTGCAGGATACCATGTACAAAGGATTTATAAATCAGGAATACCTTGCCACTATTAGTAATCCTACCGGATGGATGGTGAAGACCTTGAAACATGAAGCCCTTCAGCAAATTAGGGAAGCTGGAAAGTGGGAAACGATGGATGATGTCGGCGATTTGGCCATGGAGGTTTCACCTGAAGTGGACTTTAGCCGGAAGACTAAAATGGTTTTTAAGTTTATTGAAAAACTTCCTGAGCGACAGAAGGAAATTTTCTTTCTCCGAGAGGTAGAAGGACTTACACATAAAGAGATGGCGACTTATCTGGAAATTAACGAAGGGCAAGTAAAGGTAGAATTGCACCGGGCAAGAAAAAAATTGAAATCATTTCTGGAAAATTATGGAAAATAAGCACAAGGATTTGTGGGAAAAATACTGGAAAGGAGAAACCTCAGTGGCGGAAGAAAAAATACTTTTCCAAGCACTTGAGGAAGAGCCGGAGGATGGAGAGTTAAAAACTTTCTATTCGGGGATTCAATCCTTACGGGCAGAGCGCCCAAAAGGAATTCACCTGCCTTTACAAAGCTTCCTCTGGCAGAAAATGGCGGCGGTTATGCTGGCTTTCCTGACAGTGGCAGCTTGTTGGTGGGGCTACCGCAGCTATGAGCAGGAGCAAGAAGCCCGCGCCTACCGGCAAGTGGTGGAGGCTATGGGTAAAATTCAGTTTAACCTCAAGAAAGGCACCAGTCATCTGGAAAGCATGGAAAAGATCAAATACCTCAATTCAGCTGCGAATTGGTATGAAAACGATAAAAACAATTAGCGATGAAAAAGACAATACTCTTGGCACTTTGCCTATTGCCCTGCTGGCTACAGGCACAGACTGAAGTGATAGAAAAGTTTTATGAGAAATACCGGCAGGATGAACGTTTTTCTCGGGTATACATCAGCCCGAAATTGATGCAAATGGCCGGAGGGTTTCTCAGTTCCAATATGGAGCAAGAGGATGAAGATGCCGAAAATCTTATGGAATTGATCACCAGAATCAAAGGGATAAGAATTCTCTCTGCAGAAAAAATAGGTGGATTGAGCTTGTTTGATGAAGCCATGGGAGAACTAAAAAAGAACCTTTACGAGGAACTGATGGATGTGAGGGACAAGGAAAGTTCCCTGAAATTTATGGTCAGAGAAGAAGGAGGGAGGATCAAGGAATTACTTATGGTATCGGGGTCCACCAGTGAATTTACCTTTATAAGCATGCTGGGGGATTTTACTTACCAAGACCTTAACATGCTTTCTGAAAACACCAATTTGCCTGGAATGGAAGAATATGGCCGGGCAAAGAAACAAAAATAAACAATCAACATTTAATCATTGTATCATGAATCGATTAGCAATTATTGCAGTATTGACCCTCTTTATTTCAGTTCCCGGTGCAGTACATGCGCAAAGCAAAAGTGTAGACCAATTGTACAAGCAATACAAGGGGCAAGAAAATTTCTTTCATCTGGATCTTGCCGGAAATATTCTGGATTTTGCCAAAGGCTGGAATCTGGAAATAGAAGAGGCCAATCTGGATGCCATTACTGAAAGCATAGAGCGGGTGAAATTCTTTAAGCTTCCAGTAAGTGGTTCTCGCGCACTGGCAGATTTCCGCAAGCTAAGCAAAGGGCTGGATAGGGAACGCTATGAGCTGATGATGGACGCCACAGACAAGGACAGTGGGCTATCTATTTATTCCAAAGGAAAGGATGCTGTCGATGGTTTGGTATTGATGATCAGGTCAGACAATGACAAGGAATTCATGGTCATAGAGCTGGAAGGACGTTTTGATCAAAAAACCTTGGCCAAGGTGGGCAAAGCCATTTGATTGCTCACCGGTCTGGTGTAGCCGAGCTTTTTTAGGACCAAAAGACGGCTGCAAATCACCCCAAGTCTGCTTGTATGGATAATAAAGGGGATTTTGCACTCAATATAATCCGGTATTAGTTTTATTATATCTGTTTATTGTTATAAAATATTTGAAAATATCGTCTTTTGGCATAGTTTTTCCTTGATAGTAGATTGAAATAAACTACTATGATTATGAAGACATTTAATTATTTTCTCTTTATCGGAGCAGTATCTCTGGCAGTTGCCTGTGGGCCCGGAGCCAATAATTCCGAGGAAAGTGCTACCGATAGACCAGAAATTACAGAAAATCAGATGGACAATATGGAAAGCGAAACCGATACTGCCGAGCAGACAGCCATGGCTGTACTCTCAGGAGCTAGTGGGAGTGAGGTTTCTGGGACGGCTACCTTTACGCAGACCGCCGAAGGAAAAGTTAAATTGGTATTGTCAGTAAACAACTTGTCAACCGGAAAGCATGCGGTTCATTTGCATGAAAACGGAGATTGCAGTGCTGCAGATGCTACTTCAGCCGGGGGACATTGGAACCCTGAGGGGGAAGAACACGGCAAAAGAGGAGAAGGTGAATTTCATGCCGGTGATATAAATAATTTAACCGTAGGTGAAGATGGCCTAGGATCACTAGTGATGGTGGTAGATGGATGGTCTATCGGTGACGGGGAAGATTCAGATATCCTAAACAAAGCGGTAATTATTCATGCAGAGGCTGATGACTTTACTTCCCAACCTTCCGGAGCCGCCGGATCAAGGGTAGCCTGTGGAGTAATACAGGAAAATGGTTAATACATATAATTATTAATCATTTCGAAAAGTTGGTGTAGAATTTAGCGTACAATTTGTTCTATATTAATAAGTAATTTTTGATGGGCTTTTTTGTCCTACCAGAGAATTTTATGAAATGGTAGGTTCTATAAAGTTCATTATAGCTAGGCCCAATGGATTGCACCATTGGGCCTTTTAAATAAATTGGTCTTTCATTTTCCTGAAATATGCAATAGACAATCTATTACGTGTTACGTGCTGAAATCGCTTCGAAATCAGCCACTTCATTGTTACTTTCAATTTCACCATAGCGGTACTATGCTAAAATCTCCAAACAGCTAGATTTTCTTGCGTTTGCAACACTTATCACGAATCCCATTACAGAATCCGGGTTTAATATTTATAGAATAGCGTAGTAATGAATTTAATTAAAGTACCTTTGATTAAGTAATATTGATTTTAAGCAAATTACCCATCTTCTCTAATTTAATAACGGAACGCTGATATTTTACTTTTTTCAGTTTTTAACCCGATTGGTAGCATGTGAATATCTTTGGATGACACATCAATAGAGATGATGAGGCTTAGGATTTTAATTTTTTATTTAACACTAGAAGCCAACTTAATGCCTGGAAGCTAGAATTACGATTGAGAAGTAATTTAAATCCAGCGTTTTGCACCTGTCATTGCCTTGCAGTCCGCTATTAAGCTTAAAAATTATATGGCTTTATTAACAATGGGAGTAATTGGAACTTCAAAAAAAGAAGATGAAAGAAGGGTACCAATACATCCGGAACATTTAGAGAGACTACCGGAAAAAATTCGGAAACAACTTGTATTTGAAAAAGGGTATGGATTACCTTTCAATAAATCTGATCAGGAAATATCCGCACTTTCAGGTGGTATTGCTACAAGAAGGGAATTGTTAGCAGATATTGGGTCTGTTATTATCGCAAAACCTGTTCTTGCAGACCTCGAGGAGCTTAAAACAGGTGGTCTACTTTGGGGGTATCCCCATTGTGCCCAACAAAAACAGGTAACTCAAATCGCTATAGATAAAAAGCTGACCCTAATTGCTTTTGAAGATATGTATGTTTGGAGTCCAAGCGGGCAAATAGGCAGGCATACATTTTATAAAAATAATGAAATGGCTGGTTACTGCGCAGTTATCCATGCCTTGCAATTGAAAGGCATAGATGGGCACTATGGTAACCAGAGAAAAGTAATCATTTTGAGTTTTGGAGCTGTCAGTCGAGGAGCAATATATGCCTTAAAGGCCCATGGATTCCGCGACATTACCATTTGTATTCAAAGGCCAGATCATGAAGTCAGAGAAGAAGTATTAGATGTACATTATTCCCGCTTGCGAAAAGGAGAAAAAGGGGAGGCGAGATTAATTGTGGTGGAACATGACGGGACAGAAAAGCCTTTTATTGATTTAGTTAATGCCTCAGAAATTATAATTAATGGAACTTATCAGGATACTGACGATCCCATTAATTATGTGCTAGAAGAGGAGCAATCAATGCTAAAACCAGGTTCACTATTTATCGATGTCAGCTGTGATGAGGGAATGGGGTTTTATTTTGCTAAGCCTACCACTTTTAAAAATCCAATGACCAGTATTGATGGCATAGATTACTATGCTGTTGATCATACTCCAAGTTATTTTTGGGAAAGTGCTTCGAGATCTATTTCAGCAGCTTTAATTGTTCATTTACCTATTGTGGTCGCAGGTAGAGAAAATTGGGATGGGAGTAGTACCATTAAAAATGCCATCAATATTGACGAAGGATTAATTGTCAAAGATCACATTCTTAGGTTTCAAAACCGCCAATTTCCCTACCCACATTCAATTTATCCAACCCAAAAATAACCCTACGAAAATTAATTCCCAAAAGCATTAAAACTTTAATCTTTATTAAAAAGAATTAAACATTTAAGTTAAACCCGAAATATGCAATAGATCTTTTATTCCGTGCTGATATCGCTTCAAAATCAGTCCCTTCGTTGCTGTTTTCAATTTCACCATGGTGTTGCTAGGCTAAAATCTCCAAACAGTCTGGTTTTTCGCAATTGCGACCCTGATCACAAATTCTTTTGCATAATCCGTGTTAAAAAACAAATAAAGTATGACTAAAGCTATTCACCTTAATAAACCCGAGCCTTTTGCCTTTGAAAGACCATATGCCAATTTTAATGAAGGGTCAGATGTTTTGCTTACGATTCAATTGTTAGAGGCAGGTAAGCCGATTTTAATTGATGGGCTCTATAGCAATGGATTGAAGTTACTAAAAGCGCTTAAGACCCATCTACAAAAAAGGTTTACTCGCAAGTCTTTTCAAGACGAGTGCGAGTACCGTGCTGCTTACCACAAGCTTTCCAATCTTGTTTTGATAGAAATTGCAGGGAATAAACTGGCGCTTAAGAAGGCCCCTTTTATCGGTTGGTTGGAAGAGTTGTATCCGGAAAAAAGTGATTTCTTGCTGACTTTTCCTCAAGTACAGGGACTAAACAGTTCCTGGGAATGGTACAAAAATGGGATTTCCATTCCAGTGCTAAGGAATAAATTACACCCTTATTATGGCACCTATTTCCCAACCCGATTTGATCATTTGGTGCAGTTTGACCAGTGGCTAAAACGCTATACCGGCCCAAAAAAGACGGCCATAGACATTGGCGTAGGAAGTGGTATTCTCGCTTTACAAATGGTGCAGTACGGCTTCCAAAAGGTTTTTGGAACAGACAGCAATCCCAATGCGATCGTGGGGTTGAAAGCCTTTATGGGAGATACTAAATTGTCACGAAAGATAGAGTTGGATCTGGGACATCTTTTCGGAAAGTGGGAAAAACAAAGCGAACTTATTGTTTTTAATCCTCCTTGGCTACCTTCAACCAATGAAGTGAGAAACCTAGATACTGGCATCTATTACAATGAGAAGCTGTTCCCTGAGTTTTTTGCAGAGGCAAAGAAACGCTTGTTGCCCGATGGTAAACTGCTGCTTTTGTTCTCTAACCTGGCTCAAATCACGGAGCTGACCAAAGAACATCCAATAGAAAAAGAACTGGCTGAAGGCGGTCGTTTTCAATTGGCAAGATGCTTTAATAAATCTGTAAAGCCAGCCTCAAAGAAAACCAATCGAGACCAGAACTGGCGTGCTGAAGAAGTGGTAGAACTTTGGGAGCTGACACACCTATAAATCTTTATTGAGGCCTGAGAAAAAGGGTATAGAGTGTTCCGGTGCCCCCGGCACCACCGCCAAAATTGATGGCGATAGAACCATCGCCCTTTAAATCGCCCACATAAGAAATGGAACGGGAGAACCGGCCTTCTGCAGTCAAGTGCAGGTCAAAACCACCTTCAGTATTGTTAATTCTGGTAAAGGATTTTACCGTTTTATCCTGATTCAGGTAGAGAATATAGCCCCAGCCTTCATATTGCTGGTTGGCCCCGGTAATCAGATCTTTAATTCCATCTCCATCTATATCCCCAACGGCACATAGTGCATGTCCAAAATTGGCACCACTGGTTCCGTTGGGATTTAGTCCTGTAGTCAAGAAGTCTGTAAAACCCCCAATTCCCTCAGTGATCTTGACTTTGGAAAGGACCTCATGCGTAGCATTGTCCAGAGACAGTATCCAAATTGCTCCTTTTCCTCCATCCGACATAAAAGCACCGACGGCCAATTCATTGGTTCCATCATTATCTATGTCCCCCAATAGGGCGACTTCTCTACCACCAAACTGGTCGCCATTTTCAAGTCCTTCACCAAACCCGCCTTGGGTAGAACTGATCCTTACCCTTTTGCCGTATTCTACCTCCGAGCTTGCGTTCAAAAACAGAATGTCAATGGCTCCCCGCTGCTCACCCCCATCATCAGAACCGGGATTACAAGCTACCAAATCTATGCGGTCATCATTGTTGATATCGCCTATAGCAGACAGGCCATTGGCAATGATGTTGCGGTTTTTTACATAGTCTTTGACTGTTCCGTCCGCATTGAGATGGATTATGTACAAGGAATTATTGGGAGGCACAGGAGAGGCTACGGCAATGTCTGGTATGGCATCTCCATTGTAATCGCCAATGCCTGCTACTCCATAACCGAAGAAGTTTCCTGCGTTTAAATTGTCCGTAAAGTTTCCTTCCAGCATGGAGATCTTTTGATTGGCTTGGACTGATCCATCCTTGTTCATAAATAAAATATAGACGGCTCCTGCATCCACAGCACCATCATCATCAGAGCGGGCGCCCACAACATAATCTATGACACCATCTCCATTCACATCTCCTATTTTGTCATGATCCCGACCAAATCTATCTCCCCCTTCTAATCCGGCAAAAAAGCCCCCGGAGCCTTCGTTTATCGTGACATTCCCTTCCGCCTGGTAAGGATAATTTGCAACAGGAGGATCAGTGTCTGTTGTATTATTGCAGCTAGAAAGCAGTGCTGCAAGTGTAAAAAAGGTCAATAAAAGGCAATGCTTGGTAAAAACAAGTGTTTGAAAATTCATGTGCTAGGTGATGTGATTTCAAATTAGACTTTGCCAAGGGGGAAAAGTTTAATCAGGAGGATTCTTCGAACAAATTTCGCTATTATACCCAATCAAAATTAAGATTGCCATTGCTTGTAAGGAAATGGATTGGTGGATTAGCTGTTAATGGATAAAAAGAAGAGCATTTACAGGTTTTGAATCGTTTTTTCAGTTAAATTTATTATCTCTCAAAATAAAGTTTTAGGTTTATCAAATTATTAAGGTTTTGAGGGTGAGTAAAATACCATATTTCATGCAATGTTTAAAACAAAATTGGCTCAGGAGGCTAATATTTCTGATACTATTGTCTCCTATGGTGACTAATGTTTTTGGACAATGTAATCAAAATTACGATTGGGCAGTTTGGAGTAGTTTTACCGGCCAAAGTGCTACAGGGATCATTAAACATGGGAATAAGGATATTACCATGGAGATGAGCGCCAATTATGATTTCAGCTATACTAATGTTCTTTTTAACTATACCATTTTCCAGAATTTCAAAAGCCCTATTCCCAACCAAACTGTACCTCGGACCACATGGACCGCAGGAGAAGGAGGAGAAACGACCATGTGTTTTTCTGAGGTGGTAAGCAATCCCGTATTGCTATTGTCTTCTATCGGTAGACCAGATTTACCCGTGACACTGGAGTTGTCCATACCATTTGTCCCCCTTTTTGACGGTGGAGGGATGACTTTTGTGGATGAAAAAACGATTATTGGAAACGAAGGCTATACTATTTTACTTTTCCCCGGAGAATTTGAATGCATTACTATTTTCTCTTCAACACCCGAATATTACACCAATATAACTTGGGGATTAAATCCCCCATTGTTTCCGGTTACCCTAAGCGGAGATACGAAGGCTTGTGATGAAACGACCATTACTGCTTCAGGAGGAGATCATTATGAATGGAGTGGGGGAGAAACCCCTAATTCAGCAAGCAATACTTTCACAGCCTCGGGCACTTATTTTTTAATAGTCAAAGATAACAATGATTGTGAAGTCACTACCTCAGTTGAAATTGAAATTACCAAGGAACATTGTCCAGACTGCGCAGGGACAATAAATGGCACAGCAGTATTAGACGATTGTGGTATTTGCTTAGAACCTTCAAATCCATCCTTCAACCAATCTTGTATCGATTGTTCGGGAACTGTAAATGGGGCGGCAGTAATAGACGATTGTGGAGAATGTTTGGTTCCGTCAGATCCTGCCTATAATCAAACCTGTGTAGATTGTGCCGGTACAATCAATGGCACTGCGGTTGTCGATGATTGTAATGTTTGTCTGGAACCCACAGATCCATCTTTCAACCAATCTTGTATCGATTGCGCAGGTACAGTAAATGGCACAGCAGTAATAGATGATTGTGGAATTTGCTTAGAACCTTCAAATCTATCCTTCAATCAATCTTGTGTCGATTGTGCGGGAACAGTAAATGGGGCGGCAGTAATAGATGATTGTGGGGAATGTTTTGAGCCCACAGATCCACTGTTCAATAACTCTTGTAAGGATACGGCTGTCATTCGCATACCCGATGCCTTTTCGCCAAATGGGGATGGTATAAATGACACATTCGAAATAATAAAAAGTACCTATACAAATGCTAAAGTCGTAAGTTATTCTATTTTTAGTAGATGGGGAGAACTGGTATACCATACAGACAATTTCGATTTCGATTCAACGACTTTGTGGTGGGATGGCAAGGTTCAAGGAAAAAAGGCCTCTTCCGGTAGTTTCGCTTATTTTATCGAAGTAGAATTTCAAACTGGGGAGATCAAAAGATACAAAGGTATTGTTAAACTCATCCTTTGAGGGGTTGTTGTAAATTACCGGAAAGGAGTTAAAATATATGGAACATACAATCAAGTCAATTCGGCCATTTATTGGGGCTAAGGATTATACCATTTCCCGGCAATTTTATCAGGACTTTGGCTTTGAGGAGCTGGTGCTTTCCGAGAAGATGTCTTATTTCAAGTCCGGTACTTTTGGCTTCTACCTGCAGGATGCCTATGTCCAAGACTGGGTAGACAATACCATGGTCTTTATGGAAGTGGAGGGGTTGGCCAAGCATCTGAAAAAAACAAAAGCCCTCAACCTCCCTCAAAAATACAGCGGCGTCCGCCTATCCGAAATCGTCACCAACGACTGGGGCAGCGAATATTTCCTACACGACCCTACTGGGATTTTATGGCATATTGGGGAGTTTTTGGGGTAGGGGGTAATGAAATGACTGAATGACAAAAGAGTTTGGTGTAGTTATTTTCATTGGTTATAATGCTTACAAATGAATTTTTTTAATTCAAATTTACTTTACTCTCTCCCCTTTGGGGATGTGAAAAAGTAGTTGTTTTTATTTTAAATCCTTATTAATTGTTTTATGAAAAAGTATAAGGTATTATGAATCAAGGAATTTATGAAGAGTTGGTTACCCAGTTAGTTACTCAGAAAATAAATGAGTTAGATAAGGGTGATTTTTATATTAATAAAACCAATATTGATAAAATAGAAGCTTCAAGTTTACTGGCACAACATATTTCTCGGACAATTAAAAATGCACTTGAATTTGTGAAAGGTGATAAAGGGGGCGAAAGTAAGCTGGAAATTCAGATAAAGATAGCTAATAAAATTATTCTTCTTTTGAAAGAAGAGCTAAATAATGAGGATTTTGTCAAGGATTTAATCGAAGTAGAAGGCAAAATTTTAAAAGCTGTATTTTCTAGAGTAGACTCCCACTTTTCTGATCTGGATTTACGATTAAAAGAAATCACTCCCTATACTCGATTAATTCATAGCGAACTTTTTACAGGAGGGAATACTGGGTTGTCACTAGAAAGTGAATTGAAAAAAGAAATCTTATCATCTGATAGAATTGATCTATTGGTTTCCTTCATAAAATTTAAAGGGATAATAATTCTTGAAAAAGAATTAAAAGAATTTACCCAAAGAGGAGGTCAATTGAGAGTGATTACAACGACATATATGGGTGCCTCAGATTATAAGGCAATTCAATTATTGTCAAAATTAGAAAATACCCAAGTAAAAATTTCCTATAATACTGGAAATGAAAGGTTACATCCCAAAGCCTACTTGTTTTACAGAAAT
The DNA here is from genome assembly GCF_030546805.1 of Cyclobacterium sp. 1_MG-2023. Lineage (GTDB taxonomy): Bacteria > Bacteroidota > Bacteroidia > Cytophagales > Cyclobacteriaceae > Cyclobacterium. The sequence goes on from NZ_JAUOPC010000009.1 coordinate 215,071, forward strand.
ACGGGCTTTCATACTGGATACATCGGATCTTCTAATTTTTCACGATCGGCTCTTACTGATGGTTTAGAGTGGAATATTAAAGTCACAACAAAGGAGGTTAGTCATATAATTGATAAGTTTCAAAAGACATTTGATTCTTATTGGCAAAGTGAAGATTTTGAATTGTTTGATGATGAGTCAGGGAAGGAAAAACTTATATTAAATTTAACCCAGGGTAAAAATTCTCAAAATACCAACATCAATATTTCGTTTTTTGATGTTAAACCTTATCCTTTTCAGTCTGAGATATTAGAAAAACTGGAAGTTGAGAGGGCAGTTCATGGCCGTTATAGAAATTTAGTAGTTGCAGCTACCGGAACAGGAAAAACGGTGGTTTCAGCATTTGATTATGGAAAATTTAAAACAGAAAATAAGTCAAGTAAACTTTTATTTTTAGCCCATAGAGTTGAGATATTAACTCAATCACTTTCAACCTATAGAGGGATAGTTAGGGATAATAATTTTGGCGAGTTATGGGTTGGTGGTCAGGTTCCTAATAGTTTTGAACACGTTTTTGCATCAGTTCAAACTATCAATAATAGCTTAGATTCGATTAATTTATCTCCTGACTTTTATGACTATATTGTAATAGACGAATGTCATCACCTCACAGCAAAAACCTATAGAGGGATAATCAATTATTTTAAACCCAAAGTACTTTTAGGTTTAACGGCCACTCCTGAACGTATGGATGGTGGGGATATTCAAGAAGATTTTCATAACCGAATAGCCGCTGAAATAAGACTCCCTGCGGCATTAAATAGAAAATTATTGTGTCCATTCCAATATTTTGGAATCACAGATAATATTGATTTATCGAATGTTGCATGGGAAAAAGGGAAATATAGAGTAAGTGAGTTGACTAATATTTATACTTCCTCCGATAGAAGAGTTAAGGATATAATTAATTCATTGGAACATTATACAAAAGATTTAAACAACGTTAGAGCCATTGGATTTTGTGTGTCTATAGAACATGCGGAGTTTATGGCTCAAAAATTTTCATTAGCAGGGTTAAAAGCGGATTTCCTTACAAGCAGAAATAACCAGAATCGAGATGTTCTAAGACACCAACTTTTGAACAAAGAAATTAACTACTTGTTTGTGGTTGATATATTTAATGAAGGGGTGGATATTCCTGAAATTGATACAGTATTGTTTTTGAGACCTACTGAAAGTTTGACGCTATTTCTTCAACAATTAGGTAGAGGCTTACGCCTATCAAATGATAAGGAATGTTTAACGGTTTTAGATTTTGTTGGAAATTCCAGGCCAGAATACAATTTTGAGAATAAGTTTCGAGCATTAATTGGTAAAACTTCGACATCAGTTATCAAAGAAATTGAAGAAAATTTTCCGCATTTGCCCTTAGGGTGTTCAGTCAATTTAGAAAGGAAAGCTAAAGAAATAATTTTAAAGAACATATCTGCCGCAACTTCTTTGAACAGGTTACAACTAATACTAAAAATCCAAAATTTCAGGCATCAAACTTCACTTCCATTAAACCTTAAAAACTTTTTAGAATTTTATAATATCCCTCTCCAATCTATATATAAGCGAGGTGGTTGGAATCGGCTTTGCCAAATAGCAGGTGTGGTAGAAGAATTTGATGATTTAAATGAAAAGCAGATAGTCAGTGCTATTTGGAATAAATGGTTATCCACAAAATCCACGAGCTATTTTAAATTTATTCTCGATTTAGCGACAAATAATTTTCAGGTAAATCCTGAAGAAATGACAAAAGAAAAGCATCTCATGTTATTGATGTTGCACTATGATATTTGGCAAAAAGAAGGTGGTTTTAATTCTCTTCGAGATAGCATTAGTGAAATTGGGAAAAACAAAGTACTATTGGGTGAAATCATTGAAGTACTCGAATTCTTAATTGACCAAATAGATTTTAAGGAGTTAAATATTAACTTACCTTATAAACAGCCTCTTAAAGTTCATTCAAGGTATACTAGAGACCAAATTTTAGCAGGGTTTGGATTAAGTACTTTTGATAAAAAGTCTTCAAGCAGAGAAGGTGTGGCTCTAAACCCAAAACTTAATACCGAATTACTTTTTATAAATCTGATTAAATCAGATGAAAACTTCTCATCAACCACAATGTACGATGATTACGCAATTAATGAATTATTATTCCACTGGCAATCCCAAAATTCAGCAGGACCTGAGACTACTAAAGGTTTGTCCTACATTAAACACCGTGAAAATAACAGGCGAATCCTTTTATTCGTACGAGAAAAAGTAAAAGATGAATATGGAAATACCATGGGATACGTTTTTGTAGGGGAAGGTAATTTAATGGATCATTATGGGTCAAAACCAATGAATGTGAAGTGGGAATTGAGCGAACCCTTGCCACATTATTTATGGAAAGACGCTGCTAAGCTACGGGTTGGGTGAAAGGTTTTTATTTTAACTAGGTTACTCTTCGGAAATAGTTTTTCAAAAAGCCCTACATTTAACAGGCTTATAAAAAATAATTCCCATTTCTTTCCCAATTCTCAAAGCACCTTTAGGCCGTGAAAATTTTAGTTATTGAAGACGAAATAGACTTACAACAGAGTATAAAGGAATCTTTAGTAAAAGAAGATTACCTCGTGGAAACGGCCTCTGACTATCATTCGGCCATTGAGAAAGTATTTGTCTACCAATACGACTGTATTCTATTGGACATTATGCTGCCCCATGGGAGTGGTTTGGATATTCTGGACGAACTGAAGCAGGCGGGGAAAACGGAAAATATCATCATTATTTCAGCCAGAAATTCTCTGGATGACAAGCTTAAAGGTCTGGAGCTTGGGGCAGACGATTACCTGACCAAACCTTTTCACTTGGCTGAACTTAATGCAAGAGTAAAGGCAGTGCTAAGAAGGAAAAACCTAGCGGGTGAAAATGGCATTGCTTTTAAAAACACCCGGCTGGATATCAGCGAACGATTGTTTTTTGTAAATGGCCAGAATATTTCTCTCAACCGAAAAGAATTTGATATCCTCTATTATTTTTTACTCAATAAAAAGCGATTGGTGACCAAAACCGGATTGGCCGAACATGTCTGGGGTGACAATTCAGACCAAGCCGATAACCTGGACTTTGTGTATTACCAAATCAAAAACCTTCGCAAAAAATTGCAGGACGCTCAGGCTGAAATAGAAATAGAATCCGTTTACGGGATAGGCTATAAACTTATGGAAAAATGAAGCTCCTCAACCAGTCTCTGAAATACCTGTCTATTTCCATCTTGGGAATTGTTACTGTTTGGTCAGTGGTATTTTATATGAATATGCTTAATGAAATCAAAAGCAGTATTGACGAAGGACTGGAAAACTACAAGCGCTTAATTATACAGAATGCTCAGGTGGATGCTACCATATTGACCAAAACCTATTTCGACGAAAGTTTCTTTACCCTCCGCAAAATAGCTGCTGAAGAAGCCCTCAACATGAGGGATAGCTATATTGACACGGAAATCTACATGCAGGATGCAGATGACCAGGCTCCCGAGCCTGAACCGGTAAGGATGTTGACGACGGCCTTTGAATACAATGGGCAATACTACGAGCTCAAAGTGGCCAATTCAATGGTGGAGGAAGACGATCTAATAAACGAGCTCTTTTGGGATGTAGTTTGGCTTTACATACTCCTTATTGCAGGCATAATGGTAGTCAATAATATTGTACTGAAAAAGTTGTGGAAGCCTTTTTATGATTTCCTAAAGGAACTGAAAAATTACCGCCTTGGAAGTACGCAGAAGCTTCCTGAAACAAATACCCAAACTAGAGAATTTTTGGATTTACAGCAGGCTGTCAATACCCTCTTGCAGCACAGCTTGGCCGCATTTGAACAACAAAAGGAGTTTATAGGCAATGCCTCCCATGAGTTACAAACCCCACTGGCCATGGTGACAAATAAACTTGAACTGCTTCTGGAAAGCAGTGATTTAAAACAGGCTGAAGCTGAAAAGATTGCCGCGATTTTTCAGATCATTGAAAGACTTGTTCTCCTAAATCAATCCTTGCTCCTGCTTTCCAAGATTGACAACAAACAGTTTTTTGACAACCAGCAGGTATCTATAAATGAAGTTGTGCAGCAAAATCGGTTAGAGCTGGAAGAGCTGGCAACATTCAAAGCCTTAAATATTACTGTCACTGAGTCAGAAGTATTAAAGGTAACTATCGACCCCACCCTGGCCGACATCCTTGTGGCCAACCTGCTTAAGAATGCCCTTTTCCACAATATTAAAAATGGAAGGGTGAACATAAGCTTGTCAAAAGATAGTCTCCGCTTATGTAATACGGGCGTTTCCCAGCCTTTGGAAAGCGAAAAACTATTCAGCCGTTTTCACAAAACAGACTCTCGATCTAGCGGTACAGGCTTAGGTCTTTCTATTGTTAAAGCCATTGCTGACTTGTACGGTTTTACCATAGCTTACCATTTTGAAAAGGGGGAGCATGTCTTTGAAGTTAAATTTTCTTCTCTCTAATTTCTCTTGTCTTAGGATTCCCAAATCTTTCCAAATTTGTCTTTTTTCTTTGTCGTAAATCAAAATTAAGACAACATGAAAAAGCAACTATTAATAATCGGCGCATTTAGCTTATTTGGGTTTACCCAAGCTCAGGACATCTCTCAAGACCAGGTTCCCTCCATAATATTGAATCAATTCAAGGCTGATTATGCAAAAGCATCAGACATAGAATGGGAAAAGGAGGGAGAATTTTATAGTGTGGAATTTGAAACCGGTTGGAATGTGGACCATGAAATCTGGTACAATGCCGGCGGAGATTTGGTAAAACACAAAGAGGATATTTCTACCAAGGAATTACCACTACGGGTAAAAGAGAAGATAAAAGAAGAGTTTAGCAATTACAGCATTGATGATTTGGAGCGCATTTTTGAAGAGGGAAAGGTGGTTTATAAAATGGAACTTAATTCCATATGGAAGCAAGATTGGGAGGTAGTAATAGATGCTGAAGGAAGTATACTTAATAAAGTGGCGGACTAATGCTAAAAAAAATGATTGTATTGGTGTTGTTATTGACAGGCACCAAAGCTTTTGCTCAGGAAGAAAACAATGGTGGCGATAGGTGGTATGATAAAATCCATTTTGGAGGATACATGCAGGTGCGATACAATAAATTGCTGGAAACCAATCCTAATCTTGGTTGTGAACAATGCGATGAATATTGGGGTGGAGCGGGTGGTGGTCTTTCTTTGCGAAGGGTTAGATTTAAGTTTTATGGCCAAATTAGCCCGAGGGTTTTCATGTACATCCAACCGGATCTTTCCAAATCGGTAGGTGAATCCATCCATGTGGCCCGAATCAAAGATGCATATTTGGACGTAGGGCTAGATGCTGACAATGAATTTAGGGTTAGAATAGGTCAAAGTAAGGTGCCATTTGGCTTTGAAAACATGCAGTCCAGTAGTACTCGCCTGCCTTTGGATAGAAATGATGCCATCAACAGTGGGGTAAAGGATGAACGGGATGTGGGTGTGTTTTTGTATTGGGCGAGTAAAGAAAAGCGTACACTGATGAAGGAGCTCAAATCCTACAAGCATTCAGGAGATTTCGGTGTTTTTGCCTTGGGGTTTTACAATGGGCAAACTGCTAATCATCCGGATCTAAACAATGAATTTCACCTGGTCTCCAGATTTTCCTATCCTATTGAGATAGGCAATCAAGTTGTAGAGCCTGGAATTCAGGCTTATTCCGGAAAGTATGTGATTACTGAGCATAGTCCTGAAATTGAAGTCAATACAGACGGGTATTTGGACCAAAGGGCAGCACTATCCTTCCTGCTTTACCCCAAGCCATTTGGTATTCAGGCCGAGTACAATTTAGGGAGAGGTCCGGAGTATGATCATGCCAGCAATTCAATAAAAGTGAAGCACTTGGAGGGGGGATATGCTACCCTTTCTTACATGGTAAATAGAGGAGAAACCTTGTTTACCCCATTTGTTCGTTTTCAGTATTATGATGGAGGAAAAAAACATGAGTTGGATGCACGAAGTTATACCGTAAAGGACACAGAAATTGGCATAGAATGGAGTCCTTTTGACCATTTTGAGTTGGTAGCTGAATATGCTATTTCTGATCGAAGGTATGAAGATTATGAGTTACAGGACAACCATCAAACCGGAAGCCTGATGCGCTTTCAGGCACAGTTGAAGTTTTGAATTGGAAAAATACTGCTTCTATTTTTGATTTAAGGTTTTACCCACTAAATTAAATTCATCAACACCTTAAACACAACGATGGAATCGATGGATGGAAGTTTTTCTTATTACCAAAAGCTAATTCAAGCGGGAGATATTGCGAGAGTTTACAAGAGCTTAATTGCGTATATGCTTTCCCTTAGGACTTATTTCAAAATTAACCACCAAGAATTCATTGTGGGTAGTTTTTATCAAGGAGCAATGGACTTCACCTATTTTTCGCTGAGTACAAAGGAGTTAAAAGCAAAGAAATTAAAGCTGGTCATTATTTTTAATCATCAAAAGGCAAGTTTTGAAATTTGGCTGGCAGGACAAAACAAGCAGGTACAAAAGCAATATTTAGCCTTAATGGATGAAAAAGAACTGGGGGCTCATTACAGGGCTTCTACCCATCCCCATTCCATTTTGGAGTGGGAGGTTTTGAAAAATCCGAATTTTAATGACCTGGACACAGTTACCACTAAAATGGAACAAAGTGTAAAAGTATTTTTGCAGGACTTGAGCAAAAATGGCAACCAATAAAAAGAAAGGGCGGTGTAAAATTTGGGATGGGTAGTAGCTCATTCAATATTCGGCAAAACTCAACCGCCTAAGGTCTGAATGGCTGTGGTAAATTTTTATGCCATTGTTTTTGGAAGAGGGTTGAGCAAATAAATCCTAGTACCCAAGAATGTAATATTCCCTATTACCCACCTGAAACAGGTCCCATAATAGGATATCCTTTTGTTTACTAAGGGATTGTTCAGATAAGGCCTTCCTTTAAGGAATCAAAATAAATCAAGCTTAAAGTATATTAAAAATGATTTGCCATTAGTTTTAATTGCCCCTATAATATGTTTAAATTTGGTAAGATTTTTAAAATAAAAAAACCATGAAAAACTTAAAACTAATTGCCTTAAGCCTTTTATTGCTTGCTAATTTTAGTTGTAACAATGCCAATAAAAGCACTGAAACTGAAACAGAGGTTGTAGCTGAAAGCAACTTCTCTTTGGTGGAAGACTCTACCAAGGTAAGCTTTGTGGCTTATAAAACCACAGAGAAGGTGCCCGTGGGTGGTCAATTCACCAAAATTAATGTTAGCAATTTTGGCCAGGGAGCTACCGCCTTGGAAGCCATGAATGGTACGGAGTTTAGTATTCCTGTAAGCAGCTTGTTTACCAATGATGCCACCGGAACAAGAGATCCTAAAATCTTAGAATTCTTTTTTGGTGTAATGGAAAATACAGAATTGATCTCAGGCGTGTTTAAAGTAGAAGGTGGTAACAAATGTTCTATTGACGTAACCTTAAACGGATCCACTCAAAATATACCTTTGGAGTATTCTACAGTGAATGATACCCAATTCATTTTTGATGGTGTAATGGACTTGGAGAACTGGGATGCGCTTGATGCCGTGGCTTCTATCAATAAGGCTTGTGAAGCTTTACATACCGGTAAAGATGGTGTAAGCAAAACATGGAGTGAAGTAGCTGTTCATGCAGAAGTGCTTTTGGAGAAAAAATAAATTTCTACTCTTTTATAGTACAAGCCCCCTAGCAAGCGTTGATTTGTTAGGGGTTTTTTGTTTAGTTCGGATTTGTAAATAGGGTTAAAGGACGATGAGATTTTGTCAGCATTGTTGCAGAAAAAAAGCAACAATACCGCCAAAATCAATTGATGTTCAAACGTTTTTACACGGGTTTTCACCCGTTTCTACAAAAGTTTCACCCCTGCCGGGGTTGCGTTTAATTTTAGGATGTAATACTTTTCAGCGATAGCCATTAAAAACTAGTAAGCGTTAGTTTGAATTGTAAGGTCTTAGAGGAAATACCGTAGACAAGCGAACTAACAGAGATTTTGTCAGCATTGTTGCAGAAAAAAAGCAACAATACCGCCAAAATCAATTGATGTTCAAACATTTTTACACGGGTTTTCACCCGTTTCTACAAAAGTTTCACCCCTGTCGGGGTTGCGTTTAATTTTAAGATGTAAAACTTTTCAGCGATAGCCATCAAAAACTAGTAAGCGTTAGTTTGAATTGTAAGGGGTCGGAGGAAATAACGTAGACAAGAAACTTAGCAGAGATTTTGTCAGCATTGTTGCAGAAAAAAAGCAACAATACCGCCAAAATCGCCCTGCGTTTTTAACATTTCCAATGGCGAAAGCTCTGGTTACTGGAGTTCTTCAGACTTATTTATTTACCCTACAATCAATCAGGTCAAGGCTTACCTGAAATCTATGAGATTTTATATAAAAAATTCCTAGTAGACGTAGAGAAATTTATTGTCCGGTACATTATGATGCCTCCCCTTAGCTTGTCGCAGGGAACGCATCAAGTAAATATTAATTCAACTTGGCAGAAACCAAAAGGCTTTGTTCGGTGGTGTAATAAATTTCATCCCCATAAACTTTGAAATACTTTTCACCAAAATAATCTTCCAGACGATTGATGGCAAAGGAAATGCTGGCGGTTTCAAATGGGTAGAGTTCCTTTATTTCACGTTCCGAGATGGTCTGACCATTGTCTACATCGATCTCGTATAGAAAATTATTCTTCGTATAAAGAAAGAGCCTTTCCTTGACCAGAAATAACTGCCCAATATCCCTATTTTGAATTTGAGATTCCCATGTTTTGGATTGGGAAGACCAGTTGATGGCCACTACTTTTCCGGATTCATTGTCGTGGTAGATCAAGGACTTCTTGCTCTCTAGGTGAAGCATTTGCGTCAGGTCGAGGGTATTATTATTGAAACCTTCCGGGTATTTCCATTCTGCTGCTCCTGTAGTAGGAGAACGCAAGATGAAATTATCACGGCTGACACTTAGAATAGTGCTTCCAAGATCCACGGCAAATGAATAATAGTTGAGGTGACCATAGTTGGGTTCGTCATAATTGAAAACTTCCCAGTATTCATTACAGGTATTGGGATCTATGGAAAGTAAATTCCTGCCTCCACGGATCACCATCAGTACCAGCTTCTCATCTTTAAAAAGGAAATTTCTAATATTGTCTACTGTCAGCTCCTCACAGGCCACCTCGTCATTCCCTGTTTCCAGGCTTACCTGATATAGGGAGGTTTCCCTTTTTCTTAAGCCAAACCAGTTTCCATTTACCTGACCGGAAGGAAATGTTCCGGAAGGCTTTTCAAATAGTACATTGCCATCTGATGGATTTACTTTGATCACAGTTGGATTATTAATGTCGGCCGTCATGGCCCAAAGGTGATCTCCAATTGTTTTCATGACATAGGGTACGCCTATACTGGCTTTGTTAATGGTCCAATTGGTCTCCTGGCTGTTTTTGTTCATGGATACTATGCCCTTGCCACTGTAGGGGCTGTATAGGTAGAGGTCGGTTTCTCCCACATGTAAAAAAGGGGAAAAGGAGCCACCAATTTCATCACCTTCTTTATTGATAGACCAGTTGACTGTAAAAGGCAAATCAGTGGGGTCTTCCAGTACTACCTCTTCTTCCTCCTCTTCTTCCTCTTCGTCATCAATCGTTTTATTGACATCATCCGGGGAGATGCAAAATTGAAACAGTAGCAATAACAATAGGGGAAAATAAGTTCGTAATAAAAGTTTCATGTTGGTTAAAATGTATGGTTGTATGCGTCTAATTTCTGCAAATTATAAAAAAACTCCATAAGGTTCAGATAAACAGTGTTTTAAATTTAAAAGGTGATTTATAAAGGGTGGACTCGATAAAGGACGGTGGACATGACATCCATCTTTATAGTGATTTGGTTGGTGGAATCTGCCATCACTTTATTAGTAAAAGGGTCAATAACCCGGGCAAAATAGGGGAGCTGAATAATTTTTTCACCACCATCTATAGAGTGCAAGCTCAGCCAATTTCTACCAACATAAATGATGTCTTCCGAAGTTATGTATTGATGAACACCGGCTTCTGCCCAGATTTTCTTTAGTTCAGAAGGCTTCCATTGTAACTTTTCCGGAAGAAAGTTGTCGGTTTTTCCTGGGAGGTTAAGCGTTGTTCCTTTATCGTTGGTCCACAATACGGTTTTTCCCAGCTTCTGTAACTTTTTGATTAGTGCAGTTTCTTTATCTGTTAATTGAAGCAAGCCCATTAGCCATATTACTTGGTATTGACTGTAGGCAATCTCCTGAATGTCTGTCCTTAAATAAAGGTCATAGGAACTACCTGTTTTGGCTATTGGATACCGGTTAGACAATATTTTTTCAGTAAGCCTACCATAACTTTTGTCCCAAAATGATAGTTCTTCATCTACAATTACCAATACACCAGGCTTCATCTTTTCCGGGTTTTTGGATGGGAAATCTTGGTGAAATTGCTGGGTTTTTTCCAAGACTTGAAGCATTTCCGGATCGCTGAACCAGCCTCCCCACATATCAAACCACCAGCCTCCATAGCCATAGGCCAACATTCGAGCTGCATTTTTCCATAATAAAGCCACTGAAGTTTTGAGGCTTTTGGGGCCAAGCCAAACGCCCCCTTCATATTGTCCCGGAGGAGCAATTCCCCGGGATTGGTCTTTTAGCAAAGTAGTTTTTGAAGTCCGGGTATCATTCTCTGCCAACCAAAGTTTGCCATGTTTGTGAACGGAATTAATGGCGGCCATTGCCGGCCAATCTTCACCTACCACCCTGTTATAAACATTTGGACTGGACAGGTAATCCAAGTATGGGCTTTTTAATAATTTTGACAAGGCTCCATGTCCTCGCCTTGGATCAGTGACAAAGTAATGGTAGCCATAAAATGCCCCTGTTAATAAATATCCATCGCTTTTCTCTTTGACAACCTTACAGAAATAGGCAATATTATCCGCCATTACCTCTGTATGAAATCGATAGGTATCAATATAATTGGTGTCATTGTCAGGGTCTCTCCATGAGACTTCGTCGACTGCTTCATCAATATTGGTCAATTGGGCATTGGCAAAAGTAACATTAGGATTATTCCAAGCAGCTCTTAGGGAATTGACCGAAGTATACTTTTCCTTTAGCCAGTCTCGGAATGCTTGCAACCTGACCGGATTTTGGTCTTGGTATTGCTTGGGATGATAGAACCATTCTTCTGTAAACCCGCTGGCCACGTGTATACCCGCCAAGTGGTTACGGTATTTGGACTTCAGCAACCAATCCAAACAATCCTCCAAGGCTACCTTAGTATGCTCCCTCCATTCTTGGGAGGCAAAGCTCTGGCGAAACAAGCTACCATCCGGTAGCTGTGCCGCAGCTGAGGGATTGGCTAAAGTCCACCAGCGGGGAGGGTCCAAATATAGTCGAATGACAACCTTGGCTTTGGGATCAGCACTAAGTATTTTTTCAAAATCTGTCTCAATGCTTGAAAAATCATAATGACTTTCACCTTTCCAGATAGCATTTCTAAAAGCACCTATGCCTGAGGAGGTGTTGATGCCTCCTTCTCCCAAATAAGCAGGAAAATTGTACAGGTGGATCCCTGTGGCCGCTATTTCCTTGTAGTATTTCTCTTCCCCTAGGTAAGACATATAAGCAAATGGCGGGTGATTTTGTCCATCAATAAGTAGGGATGGATTTCCATTATTCCATTCAATTTCCGTTTTTATTTGTGCAGTGATGGGATGCATTATTGTAAGAAGAAAAATAAAGAAAACAAGAATCTTGAGCTTCTTCAGGTTTTGGATTAATTCAGGTTGATTGTTTGTCATATAGATAGAAATCGGAAACCGAACAATTTGAGTAATAGTCAAAGCTTCATTTGAATGGGGGAGGCTTTGGTTATAGGGATTGATTGGATAAAATTAACTTGAAAAGAATTGTAATTCTATAGATTGTCTTTAAAATATTAGGTTTATAGCGTTGCTGAAAAATTTTGTAAGGAATTATTGTCCTGAAATATTCACTGAAAAGCTTGGGAAATAGTAGTGCTTTTGATCCTATTTTGGTAATTTGAGGAATACATAATTATTAGGAAGCCATGGCATATGATGAAAAACTTGCCGATAGGGTAAGAGAATACCTTTATGAAGTCGGTCAAACGAAAGTAGAAGAAAAAAGAATGTTTGGAGGGCTTGCCTTTTTGATCAATGAAAAGATGTGTGTAAATGTAAGCGGCTCAAGGCTTATGTGTAGATTTGACCCTGAAAAACTTGAAGAAGTGGCTGAGATAAACGGGTTTCAATCCATGGTTATGAAAGGGAGGGTGTACAAGGGGTATTGTTATGTAGGTGCCGAAGCCATTCAAACCAGAAGAGACTTGGCCTACTGGATTGACCTCTGCCTGGACTTCAATGATAAAGCCAAATCATCAAAATAAAATCTCCTAAAAAACAGTTAATTAAATCCGAAATATGCAATTTATTACGTGCTGAAATCGCTTTAAAATCAACGACTTCGTTGTCTTTTAGAGATTTACTTGCGATTGCAACACTCACCACAGATCCTATTACATATTCTTGGTAAATGATATAACAGAAGCCGCAATAATAATTGTTATAGTTTAGACAACATTAAACTTGCAATCTATGAAACCTGTAAATGAGCTAATGGGTTAAAGGTTTAAAGGTATGAAGCTAAAAAGACCCTATATAAGAATTGTATTTTGCCGACTTAAATTGGCTATCCTATTATTGGTCATGCTGTTATTCATTAAGGAGGGATACGCGCAAAAAGTAAATCTTGAACCCATACCTCTGCGGGTGGCTTCTCAGGTTTTTAGTCCGGAGGAATATTATATTGCTCGGGTCATTGATGAAAGAAAAGACCTTAATCCTACAGCTTTTGTGGTTGTTGATCTGATGCGAGGAAATAACTTGGAAACCGTAAACTTAAAAGGGGGGACCATAGCTGCATTAGAAGGGTATATTTTGGAAGCTTATCCGGCAGATAAAAATTTACGACCGGTAGTGATTAGGGTAAAAGACTGTAAAATTATAGAAAATCTCAAAAACCCTAAAACAGGGGCTGTAGAAGGAGACATTCACTTGGATTTTACCTTTGCCATGGAGAAAGGGGATGAACTTGTAGATTTGTTGGATTTTCAAGGGGGGATAAGTTACCAAAGAGGGATTAGACAAGTTAATTTATTGGAAGCCTTTCTAAGACGTTCTGTGAATTTGTCCATCAAGTATTTTGACGATTGGATAAAAAAGGACGCAGGAAATAATCAAAAACTGGCGAAGTCTGTTCGGTTAGAAATTAGTGATTACCAGAGGACGAATGATAAGGATACTGTTTTCTACTCCACTGATAGGGCACTTTCCTGGGAGGATTTTAAAGGAAGACCAAGCTTTAACAATTATGCAGCTTCCATATTTGCAAGTATTGGTTACGAGTCCAATAGCAAGGTAGAAAATGGGGAGATTGTGGTCGATTTGGTTTTTAAAACATATATGTTAAAAAGTTCCTCATGGGTGAGGAGTGGAAACAACAGCTACGGCTTGAATCACGAGCAAAGGCATTTTGACATTGCCAAGATTGTCACAGAGCGACTTAAAAACACACTTGAGGCATTGCAATTAGAACCCCATAATTATGAAAGAAAAGTATCCTTTCACTATTTGGAAGCCTTTAGAGAGATGAACCAAATGCAGGAAGAATATGACCGGGAAACTTCAAATGGAACCAATGGTTCCGCCCAACAAAGGTGGAATGAAAAGATTGATTCAACATTGCGTCAATTGGGAGTAGATTGATATTGCGTAACATCTTTTTCCTAATATAGCTAAGGGTCTATCGTCAAACGCTTTCAGAGTGGTAGATTATCCGGGAGCTTCTGAATGGCTTGAATTTTTTAGCTGCACCAATCCTATTCCATATTTTGGGTTGAAGCGATAATTTTTCCCTAGGCAGGTAGCTACAGGACAGGACTATGGACAATTCATTTTATCTTGCCTTTTTAACCAAAATGACAAGATCTAATGAATGTAATGCAAAGACCCCTAAAGCTTGTTTTTTCCTTGACCCTGTTAATGGCAATTGGTTTCGATGCTTTTGGCCAGCTTCCTCCTGCGTTTAATAATGGCAAGGATTATAAAATTGCAGATGATTCCAGAACCAGGAAATACATCGCCCCGGTTAAAATATTTTGGAAATCTACCGAGGATAAGGGACTGATCAAGAATGAAACCCATCTGTTGGGACAACCGATCGGGCAGGCCATTCTTACTTCCAACCAAGACTTTTTGGTCATGAAGAGTACAGCAACAGAAAAGCCGGGTATCTTGTTGGATTTTGGTGTGAATTTACACGGAGGCATTCAATTGGTTACAGGTATGATTGGATCAAAAGATCCGGTAAGGGTTCGCATTAGATTGGGAGAGTCTGTGACTGAGGCCATGTCAGCCATTGACACCCTTCAAGGAGCCACAAATGACCATGCAATGAGAGACTTTATTGTTGCTTTACCTTGGCTTGGGAAATTAGAAATTGGCAATTCGGGTTTTAGGTATGCCCGTATAGACCTGGTGGATCCGAACAAAGAGTTGTTGCTGAAAGAGGCCAATGCCATATTGACCTATCGGGACATCCCTTATTTGGGAAGTTTTAAAAGCAATGATGAGCGACTAAATAGAATTTGGGATATGGGTGCTTATACCGTCCATATGAACATGCAAGAGTACCTTTGGGATGGCATCAAAAGAGATCGTTTGGTATGGGTTGGCGATTTACATCCGGAAGTGTCTACCATCAATGCCGTATTTGGTTATAATGAAGTAGTGCCTAAAAGCCTTGACTTGATTCGTGACATTACTCCCATGCCGGAGTGGATGAATGGGATCAGCACTTATTCCATGTGGTGGATCATTATTCACCGAGACTGGTATTTGCATCATGGTGACAAGACTTATTTGAAGGCACAAGAAGAATATTTAACAAAACTCTTGCGCCATATGGCGAGCAGGGTTGAAGGCAATAAGGAGAAATTGGATGGAACCCGTTTTTTGGATTGGCCTTCAAGTGAAAATCCTGCAGCCATACATGCCGGTTTACAATCCATGCTGATATGGGCTTTTGATGCTTCTGCAGCTATTTTTACTGTTTTGGAAAATACAGAAATGGCTAAAGAGGCAACAGACATGTCTGCTAAATTAAGGACTTATCGTCCGAAACACGCAGGATCGAAACAAGCGGCTTCCCTTATGTCATTGACAGGAATAATGGATCCTGTTAAAGCCAACCGAGAGGTCTCCAAAAATGGAGTTGCTGATTTTTCTACTTTTTATGGATATTATATGCTGGAAGCCAAGGCAAAGGCCGGGGATTACCAAGGAGCAATTGAAAATATTCGCGAATATTGGGGGGCCATGATTGATTTGGGAGCAACTACTTTTTGGGAGGATTTTAATATTGAGTGGTTGGAGAATGCGGCCAGAATTGATGATTTTGTACCTGCAGATAAAGTAGATGTTCATGCCTCTTATGGAGGGTATAGCTATGATAAGCTCCGACATAATCTAAGTCATGGTTGGGCTTCAGGGCCCACAGCTTGGTTGAGCAAGCATGTGCTTGGAGTGGAGGTTTTGGAGTCGGGCTCTAGGACATTGTTAATTGATCCACACTTAGGGGATTTGGAATGGGTAGAAGGAACTTTCCCTACACCTTATGGCTTGGTTTATGTCAAGCATGAAAAGCAGGGGAATGGAACGGTTAAGACAGAAGTTTCTGGCCCAGAGAATGTCAATATTGTATATTCTAAATGAGGTTTGTCCTTACCTTCGGATAAACCCAAAATATACCATTTATTACCGGGTGAAATATCCAAAAAGCCTGATTTTCTTTCGATTAAATCCTTTCCCGTAAACATGGGAGATCCTATTTATAATTCTGGATAGACTATTAAAACAAAAAAGCAACTGCCTTATGGACAGTTGCTTTTTTTATGCAATTTTATAATGGTGGATCAACTACCACAAGCTTCACACTCATCCGGGTTGTCCAGTGAGCAAACAATAGCATCCTGTTGTTGTTTCTTGGTTTCCGCATCATCAATTGCAGCTGGTTTATCACCGTTCAATTGTGATTTGTCAACAGTAAATTGGATGGCGCTACTTGCTGCTTTAGATCGTAGGTAATAGATCCCGGTTTTTAAACCTTTTTTCCAGGCATAGAAATGCATAGAGGTTAATTTTCCGAAATTTGGCTCTTGCAAAAACAAGTTCATGCTTTGAGACTGACATACATAGGCACCTCTGTCGGCGGCCATGTCAATGATAACCTTTTGAGAAATTTCCCATACCGTTTTGTAAAGGTCTTTGAGGTTTTGAGGAATATCAGGCATGTTTTGAACGGAGCCATTGGCAGCGATCAGTCTGTTTTTCATTCCATCGGTCCAAAGTCCTAACCTGATCAAATCTCTCATCAAGTGTTTGTTGACGACAACAAATTCTCCGGACAAGGTTCTTCTAGTATATATATTGGTAGTATATGGTTCAAAACACTCATTGTTACCCAATATTTGAGAAGTAGAAGCTGTAGGCATAGGAGCCACTAAAAGTGAATTCCTTACCCCATACTTGTTTACCTTTTCTTTAAGCCCTGCCCAGTTCCATCGACCTGATTTAGGTGTTACCCCCCACATGTCAAATTGGAATAGTCCTTTAGATACCGGTGAGCCTTCATAAGTCTCATAGGTGCCGTTTATTTTTGCCAGTTCCATGGAGGTTTCCATAGAGGCAAAATAGATGGTTTCAAAGATGTCTTCATTGAGGCCTTTGGCTTCTTCGGAATCGAAAGGCATTCTCAGTAGAATAAAGGTGTCTGCCAATCCTTGAATTCCTAAACCAACTGGTCTGTGTCTGAAGTTTGATTTACGCGCTTCAGGTACAGGGTAATAATTTACATCGATTACCTTATTAAGGTTTTTGGTAACTACCTTGGTGACTTCATATAGTTTTTGGTGGTCAAAATGTTTTTTGCCATCTTTTCCTGTAGTAACAAATTTAGGAAGAGCCAAAGAAGCCAAGTTACAAACCGCTACCTCATCCGGAGAAGTGTACTCCATGATCTCCGTACATAAGTTGGATGATTTGATGGTTCCCAAATTTTTCTGGTTGGATTTGCCATTGGCTGCATCCTTGTACAAGATATAAGGGGTACCTGTTTCAATTTGAGATTCTAAGATCTCAAACCACAGTTCTTGCGCTTTAATTGTTTCACGCGCTCTACCTTCTTTTTCGTATTTTTCATAAAGTCTTTCGAACTCTTCACCATGGCAATCAGCCAAGCCGGGGGCTTCATGTGGACAGAATAAAGACCATTCTTCATTGGCTTCCACCCTTTTCATAAAGAGATCGGATACCCATACAGCATAGAATAAATCTCTAGCACGTAGTTCATCCTTTCCATGGTTCTTTTTCAAGTCAAGGAAGTCTTTGATATCTGCATGCCAAGGCTCAAGATAAATGGCGAAGCTTCCTTTTCTTTTTCCACCACCCTGATCAACATATCGGGCAGTCATGTCAAAGTTTCTCAACATGGGTACAATTCCATTGGAAACACCATTGGTGCCTCTGATATAGGAGCCTTTGGCCCTTACATTATGGATAGAAAGACCTATACCTCCTGCAGATTGTGAAATTTTAGCACATTGTTTCAAAGTGTCATAAATCCCATCAATACTGTCGTCCTTCATCGTTAGCAAGAAGCAAGAAGACAGTTGAGGTTTTGGTGTACCGGCATTGAAAAGGGTAGGGGTGGCATGTGTAAACCATTTTTGAGACAATAGGTGGTAAGTTTCTATGGCCGCTTCTATGTCTTCTTTATGTATTCCTATAGACACACGCATAAGCATGTGTTGAGGTCTTTCCACTACTTTACCATCAAGTTTGATAAGGTAACTTCTTTCTAGTGTTTTGAAACCAAAAAAATCATAATCAAAGTCTCTGGTATAATCGATGACCTGATCTAGTTTGGCAGCATGTTTTTTTACAATCCCATAAACATCAGGAGCAATCAAAGCTGCGTTCTCATCTGTTTTTGGATTGATATAAGTATAAAGTCGTTTCATGGTGTTCGAAAACGACTGACTGGTAGTTTTGTGCAGGTTTGATATGGAAATCCTAGCAGCAAGTATTGCGTATTCCGGATGCTTAACGGTGAGGGAAGCACAAACCTCAGCGGCAAGATTGTCAAGTTCTGAAGTAGTGACACCATCATAAAGGCCATCAATTACTTTTTTTGCAACCTCAATGGGATGGATGTAGCGAGCATCCAAACCATAACATAGGTTCTCTATTCTAGTTGTGATTTTATCAAATCTGACGGACTCTCTTCTACCGTCTCTTTTTATTACTAACATACTTACTGATTATAATGGTTAAAAAATAATTAAAAGTCTTCTTCAACAGAGAATTTTCCTGAAGAAGTGTCGTCTTTGCCTTTCATTACCCCGGCTTTTTGATAGTCACCAACACGTTTTTCGAAGAAATTGGTTTTTCCTTCTAAGGAAATCATGTCCATGAAATCAAACGGGTTTTTACTGTTCCACACTTTAGAACATCCCAACTCAAGTAGCAACCTGTCTGCTACAAATTCAATGTATTGGCACATCAATTCAGAATTCATGCCAATAAGTCTTACAGGCAATGCGTCTGTAACAAATTCTTTTTCAATTTCCACAGCATCTTTGATGATCTGTGTAACTTGTTCTTGAGGTAACTTGTTGACCAAATGTTTGGTATAAAGGTGACAAGCAAAATCACAATGTAAACCTTCATCCCTAGAGATTAATTCATTGGAAAAAGTCAAGCCCGGCATTAACCCCCTTTTTTTCAACCAGAAAATAGAACAAAAAGAACCGGAGAAGAATATTCCTTCAACAGCTGCAAAAGCCACCAATCTTTCCATGAAATTGCCTTGGTCAATCCAACGCAAAGCCCATTCTGCTTTTTTCTTTACGCAGTCTAGATGTTCGATGGCATTGAACAAGTGATCTCTTTCTTCAGGATTCTTTATATAGGTATCAATTAATAAGCTATAAGTCTCACTATGGATGTTCTCCATGGCAATCTGAAAACCATAGAAAAACTTGGCTTCTGTATATTGTACTTCCGCTACAAAATGTTCGGCGAGGTTTTCATTTACAATTCCGTCGCTTGCTGCAAAGAATGCAAGTACATGCGATATAAAATGACGTTCTCCATCACTTAAGTTTTTCCAATCATTTAGGTCTTGGCCCAAGTCTATCTCTTCAGCAGTCCAAAAACTTGCTTCTGCCATCTTATAATACTCCCAAATGTCATCGTGTTGGATAGGAAATAAAACAAAACGACTGTTATCTCCTTGTTCTAATATTGGCTCGGACTTCATTAGTAGAATTGGTTTAATCTGAATTAAAATTAAATTTAGGCAAGTTCACTATTTCTTCTTACCGTCTAAATCAAAGCGTTTTAGAGTGAATTGTTAATATTGCCTTAACAAAGATGGGCAAGAAAAATGAAAAAGTAAAGCCCAATAATCCTAAAAAGCCTAAAAAACTGACCGGCGGTCAATAGGTTATAAATAGGTAATAAACAGATGTATAATATAATTGAACGAAAGTAAAGGTTTAATCCAAACAGTCCAAATATGCAAGGTCAACTTTTTCGAAATATTTTTGAAATAATTAAAAATAACAAAAAAAGGCCATTTTTTTGACTAACGGTCAATAAACTGGCTTAATTTTTATCTTTTTAGTAACTTAAATAACTGAAAACCAGCTTTTTCCTAAGGTGACCCTCCATTTAAAGGCTTAAAAATGAAAGTTACAGCATTAAATCTGTGTTATGTGAGCAGACGAGCGGAAATATTGAAAAATAAGACTGCAAAAAATAAAATTAATATTGGGGAAATATTTTATCTATGCTGTTAATTTTCTTATATTTGCACCTCAATTTTGATAATTGTAATATATCAAACCATTATGTACGCAATAGTTAACATTTCCGGTAAGCAGTTCAAAGTAACAAAAGATCAGCACATCTTTGCACCAAAAATGCAAGGTGAAGTTGACGCTTCCGTAGAATTCGATCAGGTGCTTTTGGCAGAAGACGATGGCACTGTATCGGTAGGCGCACCCTTATTGTCAGGTGCCAAGGTATCAGGGAAAATCCTTGATCATGTGAAAGGTGACAAAGTAATTGTCTTCAAAAAGAAGAGAAGAAAAGGTTACAAAAAGAAAAACGGTCACCGTCAGCAGTTCACAAAAATTTTAATTGAAAACATTACGCTTTAATCCTTCGGGAAGCAACCTTAAATAATACAAGTTATGGCACATAAGAAAGGTGTAGGTAGTTCCAAAAACGGTAGAGAGTCTGAAAGTAAAAGACTTGGTGTAAAGAAATTTGGTGGTGAATCAGTTATTGCTGGTAATATCATCGTAAGACAAAGAGGTACAAAACACCATCCTGGTGTAAATGTTGGCTTAGGTAAAGATCATACGCTTTTTGCTTTGGTTCCCGGTAAAGTTGCTTTTACTAAAAAGCATGATGGCAAATCCATCGTTACTGTTGTTCCTGCAGAAGCTTAAGCTTTCTAATCAATCATAAAAAAAGGCCATTCGAGAGAATGGCCTTTTTTTTGTGCTATGCTTTTAGACTTGCAGAAGTAAGAATTATTATTTCTCTCAATGGAGGGAATTAACCTATCATTAACAATGAACTATACAGAAAACTACAAAGGAATTAAAATTGATGTTCAATCAGTTAATATTGATATCAATAATGCTGTTCAAGAGGAAATCCGTACATCCATAGATAAACTGTCTAAATTTACCCATGATATCAATGCTGTAGATGTTTATTTTAAAACAGAAGGGAGTGGAGGCAATGCGGTAAGCGTCGTTGGTATGCGCGTGGGTATACCGGGACCGGATGTTTTTGCTGAAGAAAAGGGTGCACATTGGATCCCATTGCTGAAGGATGTCGTAGATAAATTGGTGCGACAATTAAAGAAAGCCAAATAATAAATAAAACTTCAGCCTCCATTCTAGATTAGGCTTTAAGATCCAATGCTCAACCTATTTAGAAAAGGCTGAAGTTTTTTACTTGCTCCCAAAAATGCAATGCGTTTTCGGGAGAAATAAACACAATCACAAGGATTCCAAAGACCGCACCATAAAAATGGGCATCGTGATTGATATTGTCTCCACCTGTACGGCCTTTATAAAAAGCATAACCTAAAAAGAGTATACCCAATATAAATCCCGGGAGACAGAAAATCCCAAAAATGCAGATGTCTGACAAGGGCATTAGGATGATACTTGCAAATACCGTGGCAGAAGTACCCCCTGATGCACCCAAAGCATGGTAACTGGGATTGTCTTGCTCCTTAAGGTAAGTGGGGATGTCTGCAATAACAATGGCAATGAGGTAGAAAAGCACAAATGCTACTATACCTAATTCTTGACCAAAAGCATAATTGAGGTATGACTCTACTACATTTCCGAAAAAATAGAAGGTGAACATGTTGAATAACAGGTGGGTACCATCTTTGTGGATGAAGCCCGACGTTAAAAATCTTCCATAAGCCCCTTCAGCTTTTATAATATAGGGAGTGAACAAGTTTTTATTGATAAACTCAGGATTCTTCCACCCATAATAGGATGTAAGACAGGTAATGATGATAATGATTAAAGTTACAGATAAATCCATGGTTCTATTTTTCTCTGTTGGCGAGATTCTGTGTTAAGTTTTGTAGTAATTGTAAACCTGTGGTGTTTTTTACCTGTAATTCAGATAGCTGCTTGAAGCCTTTTTGGAAATAATTTTCCATTACAGCCATCGTTTTTTCTTTTATTTGAAGCTGATCGTAGATAGTCGTTACTGCTTTTACTTTTTGATCTGAGGAAAAAGATTCTGCATGAAGCCATTTTTCAAGCTCCTCTTGTGTTGATCCTTTTGCGGATTCTTTGGCCTTTACCAAGAGATAGGTTTTCTTATTGGCAATAATATCTCCTCCCACCTGTTTGCCAAATTTTTCCTTGTCGGCATAAACATCCAATAAATCGTCTTTTAATTGAAAGGCAATTCCAATGTTCATCCCAAAATCGTAAAGCCGCTTGGCATCACTTTTGGGAGCCCCTGCCAATATTGCACCAAGCTGTAGGGCAAATCCCAATAATACCGCAGTTTTCAAGCGGATCATGTTCAGGTATTCTTCTTCACTTACGAGTTCTCTGCTTTCAAAATTCATGTCGAGCTGCTGTCCCTCACAAACCTCTGCAGCGGTCTTGCTAAATAACTGTAGGCTTTCTTTCAGGTGTTCAGGAGCAATTGACAAGAGCAAGTCATAAGCTTTTACCAACATAACATCTCCGGATAAGATGGCGGTGTTGTCATCCCATTTCTCATGGACTGTGGCTTTCCCTCTTCTCAGTGGCGCGTTATCCATGATGTCATCATGCATAAGCGTAAAATTATGAAAAACCTCGACCGCAGCTGCAGGGCTTAGTACGCTTTGGTAATCTTCCTTGTACAGGTTATAAGCCAGTAATGTTAGTAATGGACGTATCCTTTTGCCACCCAGTCCCATAAGATAGGTGATGGGTTCATATAATTCTTGAGGATTTCCCTGGAGGTCAAGTTGTTGGATGTATTGCTCGAGGTTGGTTTTGATTTCCTCAAGCTGGTTTTCATTTATCATTGTTTACAAATTCCAAATCTATGGTTCTTCTGTCTATGTCGGTGCGCGTTACTCTAACCTCAACTTTGTCACCAAGGGTGATCATTCTTTTGTTCTTGGCGCCTATGAGTCGCATGTTTTTCTCATCGAAATCGTAATAGTCATCGGTTAGGTCTTGCACCCTTACCATGCCTTCACACTTGGTTTCAGAGATTTCTACATATACGCCCCATTCTGTTACTCCAGTAATAATCCCTGCATAATCCTTGTCTTCAGCAAGTTTCATGTATTCTACTTGCTTGTACTTAATGCTGGCTCTTTCCGCATCTGCTGCCCTCTTTTCACGTTCAGAGGAATGAAGACACTTTTCTTCCCAGGCCTGATTTTCAGGTGGCTTCCCACCATCCAGGTAATGTTGCAAGAGTCGGTGTACCATCATGTCAGGGTACCTTCTAATTGGTGAGGTAAAATGCGTATAGTGATCAAAGGCAAGGCCAAAATGCTGTTTGGGCTCAGTGGTATATTTTGCCTTTGCCATGCTCCTGATGGCAAGTTGCTCTAGTATGTTTTGCTCCGGTTTACCAACGATGTCATCCATCAATTTGTTCAGGCTGTTGGATACTTTCTTTTCGTCTAGAATTTTGATTTCATGACCAAATTTCTTCGCAAAGTTGGAGAATGTTGCCAGCTTCTCGAGGTCCGGGTAATCATGAACCCTATAAACAAAGGTGCTTTTGCCTTTATTTTTATCGTAAATATAGGTGGCCACTGTTTTATTGGCCAAGAGCATGAATTCTTCAATTAACTTATGAACGTCTTTTCTCTCTTTGATGATAAGTCCGGTTGGTGTTCCGGATTCATCAAGTTGAAATTTCACTTCTACCGTTTCAAAATTAATGGCGCCTTTTTTAAATCTTGCTCCCCTAAGCAATTTGGCCAAGGCGTTGATTTTCAATAAATCCTTGGCGTAATCACCACTCTCAGCATCCATGTTTTCTTGTGCTTCCTCATAGGTAAATCGCCTGTTGGAATGAATTACCGTACGGCCAATCCAAAAGTCCTTGACTTCCGCTTGGTTGGTCATCTCGAAAACACATGAAAAAGTGAGCTTGTCTTCGTTGGGTCGCAAGGAACAAAGTCCATTGCTGAGCCGCTCGGGGAGCATGGGTATGGTTCTGTCCACCAAATAGACGGAGGTGGCCCTGTCATAAGCCTCTTTTTCCATCAGGGTTTTCGGCTTGACATAATGTGTGACATCAGCAATGTGAACACCTATTTCCATGTTCCCATTGTCCAGATAGCGAAAGGATATCGCGTCATCAAAATCCTTGGCGTCTGCCGGGTCTATGGTGAAAGTGTCTATGTCCCTAAAATCTTTCCTTTTTTTGATTTCGGCTTCCGGGATTACCTCAGAGATGTTCTCTGCTTCTGCTTCAATTTCCTCCGGATAGTCAAAGGGTAGTCCAAACTCTGCCATGATGGAATGAATTTCGACTTCATGGTCTCCTGCTTTGCCCAAGACATGAATGATTTTGCCACTTGGGCTTTTGTCTCCATCTTTCCATTCAGTAAGCTTTACCACCACTTTTTGGTTATGTTGAGCTCCTGCAAGGTCCGACTTTCTAACGAAGATGTCGTGGTGCATTTTCTTAAAGTCCGGCACAACAAAGGCAAAACGAGGAGAGATTTCAATCCTCCCGACAAATTCATCCCTGCTCCGTTCCATTATTTCTAAAACTTTGCCTTCTCTTCGATTGCCTCTACCCCTTTTGGGTAAAATCATAACCCTGACTTTGTCACCATCAAGCGCAGATTTCAAATCTGATTCTTTGACCATGATGTCGTCTTCTTTTTTTTCTTGATTGCTAGGAATGACGAATGCAAACCTTGGATTGACGAAATCTACTTCTCCAATAATAAACTCCGGTTCAGCTGTGGAGGAATAAAGATTTCTGGGATTGCAGCTGATTTTGCCTTCATCTATAAGCTCCCGCAGGGCAGGGTTTAAAAGTTTTTTGGTGTGGGCATCCCGAAGCACCAGTTTTTTGATGAGTTGTTTTTCGGAATAAGCTTCGCCGAAATTGTTGTCAAAAAATTGCGTTAATTTTAATTTTAGTTGTTCTATGTCAGTGGGCTTACTGCCCTTCTTTTTAAATCCTGATTTTTTTCTTCCTGATTTTCTTCCCATAAAAATGTCTTGTAATTATAAAGGTAAGGATATTTATTCTATTTAATGGGCCTTCCTTTATTGGTAATGTTATTGTAATGTTTAAACTGCAGGTGAATCGAGGTTGATAATTTCAAAGGACAAGTCTCCCGGTAAACCTTGATAGGCAAGGTATATTCTCGCAGTTACCTCTACATCCCTCAGGCAATATTTACGGATATTGTCCAGATCATCCTCTTTGTAATATACGGTATTGACCATACTCCCATCTATGCCTTCCTTAGAACTTGGAATATCAAAAATTGTTGCAAGCAAATCCAGTCTGGTATAATGTTTATAATCTCCAAACTTCCACAGCTCAAGGGTGTCTAAATGCTTGATTTCCCATGGCTTCTTCCCGGAGATTTGTAAGACTTCCGGAAGGGGAATTTTATTAACCAGCATTCTTCTGCAGATATAAGGGATATCAAATTCCTTGCCATTGTGAGCACATATACACCATGACTTCTTCTCTAGTAATGCCCTAAATTCCAATAAAGTTTCATGCTCTGTTATTCCGGCATAGGACTTGGTTCTATAGATTAGTTGATCCTCTTCCCTTTTATAGGTAAAATATCCTACGCCGATGCAAATGATCTTGCCGAACTCAGCGTAAATTCCTGCTTTCTCAAAGTAGAGTTCCGCTGCATCTCTTTCGTCCGTTTTTTGTAATTGAAGGGCCTTTTTTTTCCATTCTTCTTGCCATCTTTCCGGTAAATCTTCAAGATTTTCGACTCCGGAGATTGTCTCAATGTCCAGAAAAAGAATTTCATTCAAATGTTCGAAAAAATCAGCCATAAGCTTTAGGTGTGTAATATCCCATGCATGTCGAGTTCCGGAATGTAGGTCATGTGCTTGTCTTGCACACTGCCTGCTACAAATATAAACTTTTTGTCAAATATTTGGTCGAGTATATAGTAACTTACCCAAAATTCATTGTTCAATACAAATAGAGCGGGGTCAATGGCTTCTATTCTTATAAAACTTGTAGCTTCTAACTTTGCAATCACATGTCTCAATATAGAGGTTTTCTTCACTTCTCCGGATATTGTGCCGTAACCTTTTGCTGTTATCATTAAGGTTTCCAGCTCAATCAGGTTATTGTTGATCAGGTAAACTGCCCAGCTTTCCCCTTTTTCAGTCTCCTCTTTTACGATGGCCATTTTCACACCGGTTACCGGATGAAATTGTATGTCTTTTTTCATTTTAATTCTTCTCTTTCCAATAGTTCCATCCCAAATAATCGAACGATATGTGACTTTACTCTTTCTTTAACTTCGGGCATGGATATTTTTTTTCCTAGCTCCATTTCCATGGAAGTGACAGCTTTGTCACTGATTCCACAGGGGATAATATGGTTAAAATAACTGAGGTCTGTATTGACATTGAATGCAAAACCGTGCATGGTCACCCATCTGCTGGATTTCACTCCTAAAGCGCAGATTTTTCGTGGATTTTTCTGATGAATATGGTCTAGCCAAACTCCGGTTAATCCCTCAATTCTGCCCGCTTCAATTCCATAATCTTCCAGTGTGGCAATTACTGCTTCTTCCAGGTACCTGAGGTATTTATGAATGTCTGTGAAGAAATTGTCCAAGTCCAGAATAGGATAGCCTACCAGTTGCCCGGGCCCATGATAAGTAATGTCACCACCACGATTAATGGGGTAATAACTGGCTTGAAAGTTTTTTAGCCCAGCATCGTCTAGGAGAAGGTTATCTGGACGACCACTTTTGCCTAAAGTATATACATGAGGGTGCTCCACAAACAAGAGGTAATTGTCAGTGATTTTTGCTTGCTCAGGATCAAGTTTTCTGTTGTCAATTTTGATGGCCACCGTTTTGGCAAATATTTTTTCTTGATAGTCCCAGGCCTCCTGGTAATCTTTGGTGCCTAAATCCCTGAAAATAACTTTTTTATTTATAAATTGATTCACCTTTTGCAATAGTTTTTTTCAAATATAGTCAATATCATACAATGGCTGAACACAATGACAAAGGAACCAAAGCCGAACAACTTGCCAGAGACTGGTTGGTGGCGAATGGCTATCAGTTTATCACTGCGAATTACCGGTACAAGCATGCAGAAATAGATCTTATAATGGAGAAAGGAGGTATTCTGATCTTTGTAGAAGTAAAGTACCGAAGTGGTACAGGCTATGGGTATGCTGAAGAATTTGTGGATTACCGGAAACGACAATTGATAATTAGGGCAGCAGACAATTATATATACGAGAAAGATTGGAAAAAGGATATAAGATTTGACATTGTGGGAGTTTATCAAAGCAAATCGGGAGGGATTGCTTTCAAGCATTTTGAAGATGCTTTTTATTGATTGTGGCTATAGATCAAGTTTCCTTCCTTGTCCCATTCTGCTCTAATATATGGTTGGAAGCTATTGTTTAAAGCTTCATTCTGGTATTGGATTTCGCGTTTTTTCACTGTTTTATCTTTTTCCCTTGGCCAGTATTCTGTCCAAACACCGATGCGTTCGCCAAATTTATATTCACCTGCTACCGCTACTTGTCCATCCGGGTAGAAGTGAAAAAAGTTGCCTTCCTCTAAGTCGTATTCAATGGGAGTTAACTTTTCGATTTTGCGTTCACCTCGGTTGTAGTAAGTTACCCTGGATGCTTTTGGCCAACCTTCTGAATAATGTTTTTTATCCAAAAGGATATTTTTGGTATCAAAAGTCATCCACCGGCCATGTTTGGTACCGTACATATACATCCCGGTTTCTACTACATTGTCCCCAATCCGCTTTTCGTAAGGTCCATGCAATAAATAGCCTTTCGAAGGCAAATATCCCCCATTTTTGATGGCTTTATTTTTGGTGTCATACCAAAATATATCTCTGATATAGGGGTCAGGTTTTTTGTTTCTGGTAGTGTAATTGAAAAATTGGTAAGTAACTTGGTCCCTGAAACTGCTTTTGATCAGGGCTCTACTGGTTTTTTCACCGAAGTGAAAGTTTTTTTTCTTCTTTTTCCGCTTCTTCTTTTTTTCTTCTTTGAGCTCATCCTCTGCGTCAGAAAATAAAAGGATAGGGGTGGATGTTGGGAGAAGCCTGTTTTCTTCTACTCCCGATGAGTCAACCTCTGTTGTAGGGGATTCTTCTTGCCCAATACCTACAGAAGCATTAAAAAACAGCATCACAGAAAATAAGTAAATGAGTTTTTTCATAACAATATTAAAACGAAAATACAGTCCGGATATTACAGTAAAGTGTCAAATCACAAAATGTTTCAAGCGGTTTGTAAAATCTTCCGCCATTCAAAACTAGTCAAAGATTTAGGAATCGTTGTCATTATGCTTATTTTTGCAAAATTAAAAATGGAGATGGAAGGCCATCACTCGAAATGAATTTATCTATTGGTCTAAAGTTCCTATTAATCTGATTATCAAACGTAATTTAAATAAAATATAAATGAATTCCATCCTATCTGATCGTATTAACAATATGGAAGAGTCAGCAACGCTGGCTATGGCAAAAAAAGCCAGGGAATTAAAGACTCAAGGGATAGATATTATAGGTCTGAGCTTGGGTGAACCTGATTTTAAAACGCCTAAACACATACAGGAAGCTGCCAAGTCAGCCATTGATGAAGGCAAGTATTTTTCCTATCCTCCAGTGGCGGGTTATCAGGACCTTAGAGAGGCAATCGCTAAAAAACTAAGAGAGCAAAACAATATTGCGGAAGCTAAGGCAGAAAACGTTGTGGTTTCTACCGGTGCGAAGCATTCTATTGCCAACATCTTTATGTGCCTAATCAACGAGGGTGATGAGGTTATCATTTTTTCTCCATATTGGGTGTCTTATTCAGAGGTGATCAAATTGGCAGGTGGAGTTCCAGTACTTATAGAAGGAAACCTTGAAAATAATTTTAAGGCCACAGCCAAGCAGTTAGAAGAAGCCATTACGGACAAAACCAAAGCGGTGATCTATTCTTCTCCTTGTAATCCTTCAGGTTCTGTTTTCAGTAAATCAGAATTGGAAGCCATTGCAGAGGTTATCAAAAGCAAAGAAAATTTAGTGGTTATCGCAGATGAGATCTATGAGTTGATCAACTTTACCGGATCGCATGCTAGCATTGCTTCCTTCCCGGGCATGTTTGAGCGAACAATTACTGTCAATGGATTTTCTAAAGGGTACGCCATGACCGGATGGAGAGTTGGGTATATTTGCGCACCTTTGTTTATTGCAAAGGCTTGTGAAAAAATTCAAGGTCAGTTTACTTCAGGTGGAACAGGAATAGCACAGCGTGCAGCACTTGCGGGTCTTATTGGAGACCAAAAACCAACAGAAGAAATGGCAGCAGCCTATCTTAAGAGAAGAGATTTGGTGTTGGAATTGTTGAGAGACATTCCTGGGATCAAAACTCATGTTCCTGAAGGAGCATTTTATTTCTTTCCTGATGTTTCTGCCTTTTTTGGTAAATCTTCAGGCGATCAAAAAATTGAAACGGCGGATGATTTTTGCTTGTATGTACTGAAAGAGGCAAATGTTTCTTTGGTTACTGGAGCAGCATTTGGTGCGCCTAACTCGGTGAGGTTGTCCTATGCAGCTTCTGAAGCTGAATTAAAAGAAGCGCTTAAGCGCATAAAAGAAGTATTGGCAAAATTGAAATAATTTTTAATAAATCCCCGGACTTAAATCCGGGGATTTTTCTTAATTTCCACGATGCAGGCAATAGTAATCACTCCCGTAAAAGATGCACTCGAAGCTACACTAGAGACAATCCAAGCCATATCAGAAGCCAATGGAAATTATGAATATTGGGTTTTTAATGATTACTCCACTGATGAAACCAAAAAGGCTTTGGAAAAAGCCAGCAGTTCCAAAGACTTTAACTTGGTGAACCTTGAAGAGGTCACATCCAATCCTTCTCCAAATTACAAGACCGTCCTTCAGATTGCCCAGAAAAAAGCCCTTAAAGCGGGGGTTCCCTTAATTATTGTTGAGTCAGATGTAAAGGTAAATCGAGATACCTTAGAGAAACTATTGCAATTTGCACAGGAATATCCCAAGGCAGGTTTAGTCGGTGCAATTACCCATGATGAAGAAGGAAAGGTTAATTTTCCCTACCTAAAATTTAAGCAGTTAAAAAGTAAGGAGCCTACCAAAACAAATCGCAGCCTTAGTTTTTGCTGCACCTTAATCAATAACAATTTTTTAGAGAAATACGATTTTACCGATCTGGACAACAGCAAAGATTGGTACGATACACACATCAGCCAAAAAGCTATTGCCTTAGGGTTTGAGAACTTTATTCTTCCGGAACTTCCTGTTTGGCATAGACCTCATGCCAGCCGACCTTGGAAGCAACTCAAATACAAAAATCCGGTACTCTATTATTTCCGTAAATGGTTCTTAGGAAAAGATAAGATTTAGGGGTTATTTCAGACCTATTTTCATAAGTAGTTAAACGACCTATTTTACATTGGATAATATTTTTTCACGGATGTGGAAATATTAGATTTATTGCATCATCCGAGTTAACACTATGAAAACAGTAATTTATAGAAGAAATCATTATTACTCATGCACTTTATATCCTTAATTAATGAGGTCTGTTTTCAGGTCTTTTAAAAGAGGTTTTCATGATAAAGTACTAATGTAAAATATATAAATATTTTAATAAAAAATTATTTATGTAATTGAAAAGTTTGAAGTGATTAGTAAATGATTCTCAGCTTGATATATCATTTCCGATAATGGCCCCAATCATATTGTAGAACTGGTTTCACTACTTTTTATTTCAATAAGTCAATTTTTTCTATAAATAGATCTAAAAAAATAGATTGTAATATTTTGGTAAAATGGCTATCACGACGGTTGTTTAAGTTATTATGACAAGTGGTTTAAGGCATTTTCTTAAGGAGTTAAAATTCATTTTGTAATTATTTCATTAAAATATCGAAGTATACTAAGAATTTATTTTTGCTTTATTGGGCTAAATTATTGTATCTTTGTGACGGGTGATTAAGCAACTTTTTATACTTATTCTTTTTTTAGAAATTAATTGGAGGTTATTTCGAAATAATTTTTCCTAACCTCCCTTTCTCTATAAATCTTATTTTCAGGTTTTGTATACCTTGTTTTCATTAAATCTGAGTGTTTGAATAGTCTTTATGAAATATAGCTTGGCATTTATCTTCTTTGTCTTAACCTTCCATCGGCCGGTGTTAGCTCAAGATGCTGTAGATTCCATAGCGTATTATAAGACTTATCCTGATCAATTGGTGTTACGCACCTATATGTCAAGAAAATATACCGGATTGGGTTTAAAGGTAGGAAATGTTCATTATTGGTATAGGCCAAACTCTTCATTAAACATGGGGGTAGGGGTAACCTTTGATGGACTTACCCTCAATCTGGCTTATGGTTTTGGTTTTTTAAATCCCAATAAAAGTCGAGGCGATACAAAATATTTAGATTTGCAGGCTCATGCTTACCCTAAAGACTGGGTAATAGATTTGTTTGGTCAATTTTACAATGGATATTATTTAGAAAGAGGAAGCCCTTCTGAAATTAGTAATGACTTAAGGATTTTTCCGGAGATGAAACTAAGGAAACTGGGAGCCTCTGTTCAGTATTTATTCAATGGAGACAAGTTTTCATACAGGGCTGCTTTTTTACAAAATGAGTGGCAAAAGATTTCTGCAGGCTCATTTATGGCAGGAGTTGAGATGTATGGAGGGCAGGTAAGAAATGCCGGAGGAATATTACATGCTCAAGCCAAGGCCAGAAATTTTGATCAAATTAAGTATTTTGAGATAGGTCCAAACCTGGGCTATGCTTATTCATGGGTCATTAAAAAACATTTTTTTGTTACCTTATCTGCTGCAACAAGCCTTGCTTTAGGCAGGACTTACTTAAACTTTGAAGATGGAAACGATCAAAGTAATTGGTCAATTCGTCCCAATTATTTCATAAGGGGATTTACAGGGTATAATTCAGATAAATGGTCTGTAAATGTAAATTATGTTTACAATCAAGTCAATTTGGTTCCGGTAGAGGATTACCTTATTAACCTAGGTACCGGAAATTACCGATTGAATATTATTTACCGAATAAGTCCCGGAGAGGGGTTGTCCAAAAAGTTGAATTGGGTAAGTCGGCTCAAAAACAAACTGAGTAAAAAATAGGATAATTTTTTGTAATGCTATTTCCCTTGCCAAGCCGGAATAGGTTGACTTATTAAGTTAAGTGGCGGTTAATTTTTTGTACGCTTCATGAGTTGGTGCTCCTGCGCATTTCCCCAGGTCAATAAATTTAAGCTCCTCTTAAGTCATTCAAATTTTAGTAATTGGAGGCCTTTTATCCCATACTACGCTATATACCGGCTTATGTTGATCTGA
This sequence comes from Cyclobacterium sp. 1_MG-2023, assembly GCF_030546805.1. Lineage (GTDB taxonomy): Bacteria > Bacteroidota > Bacteroidia > Cytophagales > Cyclobacteriaceae > Cyclobacterium. The sequence goes on from NZ_JAUOPC010000009.1 coordinate 247,444, forward strand.
TGTTCATTTCTAAAGGATTGGGAATTGATGTTTTGTATTGATTGTCTGGCGCCTGTCAAATGTATTAGGCTTTAATCGAAGTAAATTTGGTAAATCTACATCATGATCGGTGGGTATCAGAATAAATATTACCTTAACATTGCGATAACAAAATAGAAATACGTAATAGTTAGTAGTGTATTGGTTGACCTTTTGATGAAAACTTTATTTGCCAATATATATTGTGTTTGGAGTAGTATGTTTTGAAGTATTGGAGTATAATTAAAAAAAGGTATAAACTATAAAAATAATTTATGGTGAAGAGGTTTACTAAATTCAATAACTGGTATCATTTAATTATACTGTGTTTCCTGATAGGATCCATGGTTCCAGATGCGTTGGCCCAAAGTAGAAAGGTCACAGGTAAGGTCACCTCCACGGGAGATGGCCTAGGAATTCCCGGAGTAAATGTATTGCTTCAGGGAGGTCAGACAGGCACAGCCACAGATGTCAATGGAGACTACTCCATAACTGTGCCCGACAATAATGCGGTATTGGTTTTTTCCTTCATTGGTTTTGAGCCGGTAAATGAAGTGGTAGGTAATCGATCTGTAATTAATGTTTCACTTTCAGAAGATGCTTCTGAAATGAATGAAGTGGTAGTGACTGCTCTCGGAATTAAAAGGGAGGAAATTTCTTTAGGTTATTCCATCGAACGTGTGGAAGGAGAAGAAATGACCAGAGTGGCGCAAGAAAGCTTCCTGAATGCAATGGCCGGTAAAGTGGCGGGTGCTACCATCAGTACTACAGGGGGTACAGGTTCATCGGTAAGTATGGTAATTAGAGGAGCCACTTCGCTGAGTACTGATAACCAGCCACTTTTTGTAGTGGATGGTGTCCCGATTGCCAATACCCTAAATAATGTCTCTTCAGTTGGTTCTGAAAATAGAGTCGATTATGGCAATGCCATTTCGGGGCTTAACCCTGATGATATTGCAGACATTTCCATATTGAAAGGACCAAGTGCTGCAGCCCTTTATGGATCCCGAGCAGGAAATGGAGTGGTACTTATTACCACCAAAGGAGGTAATGTAGACCGATTAACAGTCAATGTCAGTACCAATACGGTTTTTGATGTGCCTTATAAATTTCTTAAATGGCACAGTAAATTTGGTGCAGGACAATATTCTGCGATTCCTGTAGATGTTAGTGGTAATCCATTGACCAACCCTTTTGGTAGCCTGGTTCAAGAAAACGTAAATGCTGCCTTTGGTGCAGAGTTGGACAAAGGCTATGAGCAAGTGCAGTGGAACAGTCCATTGGATGAAAATGGTAATCCCATAGCGATGCCTTTGGTTTCCTATCCTAACAATGTTCAAAATTTTGTACAAACTGGTATAACCACTTCCAATAGTTTTTCAATTGCCAATAGCAATGATGCCATGAACTATAGGATCTCTTATTCCAATATGCGAAATAAAGGTATTATACCCAATTCAGACTTGTTCAGAAACACCTTGAATATTAATTCCAATATTAAGGTAAATGATAAGTTGAATATCAGTACCAATATTGATGTTAGCCGAAACAACTCCAATAATAGACCTGCGGGAGAACGTGGAACCAACCCTTTACAGTGGGCTTATGAAACCTCTCCACATGTTAATATTCTGGATCTGGAGGATTATTGGCTTCCGGGACAAGAGGGATTGGAACAAAAAACCATGGACGCGGGTGGAGAAGTAAGGGTGACAGATAATCCTTATTTCCTTGCCAATGAAGTGAACAATAGCTTTAAAAGGGATAGGGTTTTTGGAAATGTAAAAGCAGATTGGCAGATATCTCCATCCTTTAACTTTTTTGCCCGTTATTCTCTGGACTTGTACAATGAAACCAGAGAAAGTAAAATAGGCCGAAGTTACAGTCAGGAACCGGATGGGGCTTATGGTATCACAGAGCTTCATGGCTTGGAAACCAATGCAGATTTCTTGCTTACCTATAATAAGGATGTAAATGATTTTGGTATTACCCTTTCAGGTGGGGGTAACATTAGGTACCAAAATGGTAGTAACTTATATGCTGGAACCAAGTCAGGTGTAGGTTTGATTACGCCAGGCGTGTTTACATTAAGCAATATAGCTCCTGCGAATATTGATTACGGCAATAGTAGCTTTGAAAGAGGGATTCATAGTATTTATGGATTGGCTAACTTTTCTTACAAGGACATGCTTTACTTGGATCTTACAGCCAGAAATGACTGGTCTAGTACCTTGCCGGAAGCGGATCCTTATTTTTACCCTTCTGCTGCCTTAAGTGTATTGGTCAGCGAAATGCTGGAATTACCTGAGCCTTTCAGCTTGGTCAAATTAAGAGGTGGCTATGCTTCTGTAGGGAATGATGCCAACCCTTACCAACTATTGGCTACCTTATATAATGCAGGCGCTTGGGGTGATATACCAAGACTTTCCTTGCGAAATGGTTTGCTGAACCCTACCTTAAAACCTGAGATCGCCACCTCCTACGAGGGTGGAATTGACTTGCATTTTTTTAATGATCGGCTTAGGTTTAGTGGAACTTACTATAAAGTTCAGAATGAAAATCAAATTCTACCCATTGATTTACCACCATCCACTGGTTATACTTCAAAAAGAATCAATGCAGGTTTATTGCAAAGTGAAGGGGTTGAATTATCTCTTGGAACCGACATTATCCGAAACAATAATTGGGACTGGTCAGTCAATCTGAATCTTACCCGTAACAGGACCAAAATTATTGAACTGGCTGATAATATGCCCTATTACACCCTATGGGAAGATGCAAGAGGGGGGTCTTGGACCTATGTAGGAGAAGAGATTGGCGATATTTATGATGCTGAGGTGGTTACAGTAAAAGATACTGAATCACCCTATTTTGGTTATCCAATTTTGGACCAAACCGGTAAATGGCAAAGCATAGATGCGGTAAGTTCAAGAAATAAAATAGGTAATTTCAATCCGGATTTTGTGTTGGGTATGCAAACTTCATTGTCTTACAAGAACTTTCATTTGAACTTGACCTTTGATTGGAGAAGTGGAGGGGATTTTGTGTCCCAAACCTACCGATTCGGTGAGGAGCATGGCAGGTCATCAGTATTCTTGGATAAGCTGATCAATCCGGGAGAATTGGAAGGAGAAGCACTGAAGAATTACCTGGTGGACAACCAGGAGTCTATGATTTTAATCAATGGCAACAATTTTCCACTAGTAGGTGGGCCTACTCCTGAATACGGTAGTTATCCATTTACCTTTGGACCTTTTACCTTGCCTCATGGAGGTGTTTTCATACCGGGGGTGTATGCCACAGAATTTGATGACAATGGGAATCCTACTGCTTATGCCGAAAATCTGGGTGAAAATATTGGCGAGCCCGGAGGAACTTTAACCTTGCCTTATGCAGGTAGTACCGCCTGGAGTTTTGCTAGGGCATTCCTATATGATGCTTCCTTTGTGAAATTGAGAGAAGTTTCTTTTGGATATGATCTGCCCCAAACCTTTGCCAATTCACTAAAAATGCAGAACCTTAGTTTTTCTGTTTACAGCCGAAATATTATCCTTTGGACCGCAGCAAAAATTAATATAGATCCTGAGATGGCTTTTCAACCTTCCTCAAGCGTACAAGCAGGTACCCAATTCAAACAAGGAATAGAAAGGTGGAATGTGATGCCTTGGGTGATGCCAATTGGGTTTAAAATAAATGCTACTTTTTAATTGTTAGTTTTCAACTGATAAACGAAATTACTATGATTATCAAAAATAAATTAATATTCGGTTGGGCGCTTTTATTGCTGTGTACATTTTCCTGTAAGGAAGATCTCATAGAGATGAATATTGATCCAAATGGTGCAAGCCCTGAATCGGCCAATCCCAACCTTGTGCTGTCAACGGTATTGACTGAAGCAGGTAAAACTGTACTGGATCTTGGTTACCAGGACATTGCAGGGGTAATGCAACATACGCAAAAAGATGGCTGGTCCGGTTCTCATAATTCCTATGACTGGAATCGAAGCAATAGTTGGTCAGGATATTATGCTATTCTTAGGAACAACCAATTTGTATACGAAAGGGCTGTTGAATTGGATCAAGAACTGCATCAAGGTGTCACTTTGGTGATTCGAGGAATGATGTTCGGTTTGATTACAGATCTATGGGGGGATGCACCTTATTCACAAGCACTCAAAGGTGCTGAAGGAACCCCTGAAGGAACTTTTCCTGAATTTGATACACAGGAAGACATTTATCGAGGGATTCTTGATGAATTGGAAATGGCGAATCAATTGCTATCACAACCTCAATCCGCCTATAACAGCTCTATTGAAAGTGCAGACGTATATTTTAATGGAGATCCTTCCAAATGGCAAAAAATGGCCAATTCACTTAGGCTTAGGTTTTATATGAGGTTGTCAGAGAAATTACCTGACTTTGCCAAGCAAGGCATAGAAGGAATTTTAGCCGATCCGGGTACCAACCCTATCATTACTGATCCGGGAGATGATGCGTCCATGTCCTTTAACACTGAAAGTGAAGCAAGTAGCTGGCCTAATAACACCAAATTTGATGTGGATGCGAGTAATTATAGGCGGTTAAAAATGTGCGAAACGTTGGTAGAAGCCATGCGGGCCAAAAATGACCCAAGACTTGGGGTTTGGGCCAATCCTGTGGAAATCCCTTTGGTGGTGGATGCAAGTTTGCCTGCAGGAACAGATGTAATACAAGATGGGAAAAGATACCTTTCTCCGGATGCATTAGAAGCCAAGAATGTTGCCCTAGAAGACATCAGTCAAAACCAGGATTATGTAGGAATTCCTCCGGGAATAGCCGGAGCGCAAGTTTATAACCTAAGTCCGGATGCCAACCAAGCTGCATTTAATCCACATGTTTCATGGTTAAATGATCGATATAGAGAAACAAATGGACCTTTGTTAAAAGCCAGGTTAATTAATGCAACGGAAGTCAATTTTATTCTAGCTGAAGCAGCATTTAAAGGTTGGGCTGTTGGAGGAACCGCAGAAGACTATTACAATAAAGCAATCCAGTCCTCTTTTGCTACTTGGGGCTTATCTGATCAAGCTGAAGCTTATCTTCAACAAGAAAATGTAATGTTTGATGGCACTGTTAAACAATTGATTGAACAAAAATGGATTGCTTCTTGGACCACAGCTGCTGAAGCATGGTTTGATTACCGAAGAACAGGCTATCCCGAATTGGAGGCCGGGCCTTATACTATAAGAGCAGCCATACCTGTTCGGTTTTATTATATGGTGGAGGAGATGAATCTTAATAAATCGAATGCAGAGCTTGCCACAAGCCGTTTAGAAACAACCAACCTCTCGGAAGTTGATGGAGCCAATAGTGCTTGGTCAAAACCTTGGGTTATTCAGGGTACCGGTAAGCCTTGGTAAATAATGAATTCAATTTTATAGGAAAAAGGACTTTTCGAAAGAAAAGTCCTTTTTTTGCTTATGGTTGGGCATTAGATTTGCTTATTCGCCTTAAATTGCAAAATAACCGCCCTTGCCTTATGAAGTTTCTGAATTTAAAATCCCATAATACCTTATATATTTTTATTGCGCTCTTGGTACTGGGTTCATGTACTAAAAATGTATCCTTGACCAGGTTGATGCCTGCGGAAATTAATGTTCCTAACCATATACAGCGTTTACTCATTGTGGATAGGACCAAACCTGAAAGTCAAGGTGTAGCCATTATTGAAGGAATTCTAACAGGTGAGCTACCTTTTGAAGTGAAAAATGCCATAGACGGAACTTTGGCTACTGTACAACAAGAGCTGAGTACCTCTCCACGATATAAAATTGTAAGGGCCAATGAGCGGTTGACAGGCGGTTTATTTTCGCAGACATTTCCCAATCCATTGAATCGAGAAATGGTAAGGGCCCTTTGTAAGCGTTACCAGACAGATGCTGTATTGACTTTGGAAAAATTCAGTTCTGATTTTGTCCTTGAAGATAAAAAGATCAAAATAAAAAAGAAAATAGGCAAAGGTGAAGATGCCCGAACCATCGAAGTACCCGGGGTCTTGGTGGAAGGAGTGGCCACTGTTCGGGTAGGATTCAGGTTGTATGATCCTGAGAGCGGATCAATTTTGGATCAGGATGATCTGGTGAAAAATAACCTTTGGTCTGCCGAGGCTGAGACCAAGACACAGGCAATGGCCTTGCTTATAGAAAAAGCTCAGGCTACCAGGTATGTTGGGCAGATGGCAGGTGCAGCCTATGTCCGAAGAATTGCACCCATGTACCTTGATATAAACCGTACTTTCTATGCTAAATCAAAGAAAAGCACCTCCTTAGAAAAAGGCGCACGCTATGCAGAGGTAGATAAATGGGGGAATGCCATCCAAAGTTGGGAAGAGGGCTTATCGCTTCCCGCTGACGAAAAAACCTATGGCAAGCTGTGTTACAATATTGCTTTGGGGCAAGAAGTGCTTGGCGATTTATTTTTGGCTAAGGAATGGGCAGCTAAAGCTTATACCCAGTATGGATTTAAACCCGGGAGGACTTATGCAGAGGAAATTGAGCGAAGAATGATGGAAGATGAATTGCTTCACCAGCAATTGAGTACTCCTCAGGATCAGTAAAAATAACCCGGATTAGGTGGAATGATTTACCTAACCCGGGGTATAAAATGAGTTAAGTTAAATCGCTGGAAACACGTGCTATTTCTCTCAACTCTCTGGCAGCTTCAACCATAAGTATTAGCGCTTTTTCTGTTTCCTCCCATTTTCTGGTTTTAAGCCCGCAATCCGGGTTTACCCAAAGTTTAGCTGTAGGAATTACATCCTGAGCCTTTTTTATCAATTGTACCATTTCTTTTTGGCTAGGTACTCTTGGTGAATGGATGTCATAGACGCCGGGGCCTATTTCATTGGGATACTTAAAATCTGCAAATACATCCAATAGCTCCATTTGAGACCTAGAACATTCGATGGTAATCACATCCGCATCCATGGCAGCAATACTTGGCATTATGTCATTGAACTCCGAATAACACATATGGGTGTGAATTTGGGTGGCATCACTTACGCCTGAAGAAGACAGCCTGAAAGCTTGAGTCGCCCAATTCAGGTAGTTTTCCCATGCCGATTTCCTCAATGGAAGCCCTTCTCTTATGGCAGGTTCGTCAATCTGTATGATGTTGATTCCTGCATTTTCAAGGTCCTTCACTTCTTCCCTTATGGCCAAGGCAATTTGTTTACATGTAGTAGCTCTGTCTTGATCATTACGTACAAAAGACCATTGAAGGATAGTTACCGGCCCTGTTAACATGCCTTTTACTCGTCTTTTTGTTAAGGATTGGGCATAGGTAGACCAGGAAACTGTTATCGGTTCAGGTCGTGAGATGTCACCAAAAATGATCGGTGGTTTTACACAGCGACTGCCGTAACTTTGCACCCAGCCATATTGACTGAAAGTAAAGCCGGCCAGTTGTTCTCCAAAATATTCCACCATGTCATTTCTCTCATACTCTCCATGTACCAATACATCTAAGCCAATTTTTTCCTGTTTGCGAATGAGGCTTTCTGTGGCCTCTATCAATAAATTTTGATAGGTATGCTTGTCTATCACCCCTTTCTTATACTGAGATCTCCACTTTCTCACTTCTCCTGTTTGAGGAAAAGAGCCAATGGTGGTGGTAGGTAAAAGGGGTAGTTGTAGGAAGTTTTTTTGAAGAATGCTTCGGGACGCATATTCACTCTTCCTTTTGTCATCGGAAGGAGCGATGGCTTCTACCCTTTGTTTTACAGCTTTATTGTGAATTAATCCTGAGTTTTTTCGATCAGCAATGGCGGCCTTATTGGCCTCATATTCCAAGAGCTGGTTTTTTTCCGGATTGGGTAAAGAGAGTTTCTGCAATAAGGTGACTTCCTTTAATTTTTGCTTGGCAAAAGCCATCCACCTTTTAATTTCAGGTAATAAGGTGTCTTCTTGACTTTCTAGTTCCAAATCATAAGGAACATGCAATAGGGAGCATGAGGGAGCAATCATGATCTTTTCTCGCCCAAGGGTATGGCTGGCTTTTTTGATGATTTTTAGCGATTTTTCAAAGTCATTTTTCCAAATGTTTCGGCCATCAACCAAGCCCAGAGAAATGCTCAGATTATCAGGAATTTGTCCCAATACTTCATCCAGTTGTTCGGAGTTTCTGACCAGATCCAGATGCAGGGCACACACGGGGAGGGACAATGCCAATGCTGTATTGTCATTTAATCCTTCAAAATAGGTGGCCAGTAAGGTTTTTAGCTTGGGGAACGTTTCTCTAATGGTTTTATAGACCATAAGGAAAGCTTCTTTTTCCTTTGAATTGAGGTCCAAGCCTAAAATCGGTTCATCAAATTGCACCCAATCCACTCCATTTTCCACCAATTCTTTAAGAATCTCCAAATATACCGGAAGGAGCTTATGAATAAGGTCAATTTTTTCAAAACCATTGGTTTTCTCTTTTCCTAGCCAGAGATAGGTCACTGGACCTATTAGGACCGGCTTGGCTTTGATTCCTAGTTCTTTAGCCTCCTTAAATTCTTCAACCACCTTTGAAGAATGATTACTGAAGCTTTGATCGACTGTAAACTCCGGCACTAGGTAATGGTAATTGGTGTCAAACCATTTGGTCATTTCCATGGCGGTGATGTCTAATCCCTCTTTTTGATAGCCTCGAGCCATGGCAAAATAAAGATCCAGAGGGGAAATCTCCTTATTTTTCACAAGGGCTGCATACCTTTCGGGAATGGCTCCTACTGTTAAGGACATGTCCAGCACTTGATCATAAAAAGAGAAATCATTTACAGGGATAAGGTCTATTCCCTGTTCTTGCTGGGTTTTCCAATTTTGAAAACGGATTTGTTTTCCGGCCTCTTCTAATGCTGTACCGGAAATTTTGCCTGACCAATACTGCTCGCAGGCTTTTTTGAGTTCTCGTTTGCTACCAATTCGCGGATAGCCAAGAATGTGCGTTTGCATGTTCTTTTAACTTTTTAATGAATAAAATGAGTTAAAAGCCCTTTGCTTTATTTCAAACGCTTTGTAGAAATGGGAGTGGAGTTGGTCGTAGAAATTGATCAAAAAAAACACAGTTATCCCATGGCAAACAATTGTTTTAGTTGATAATATCCAACCTGACACCAAACTTTAGATCGCGAAAGCATTGTCAATTCGAAACAGGCAGGTCTCCTGACTTGTAACATTTTTACCTTCCTTCCCATTCTAAAGATTAGAACAGTGGATTTGCTATGGGTAAAAACCTTTGTAGTTACTTACAGTTGCGCGACAGTTCGTGATTCTCACACGATTCCCTATTAATTCACGTTAAGTAAAACCTATTTCGGTTGATAAAGAAATAATAAAAGAACTTATTGACCCCAAATGTAGGACAGATAAATTACATTTCCTGCAACAATTTCAAAAAGGAGAGGAAAAAGGTAGCTGTAAAATTATACCCGGTGTAATTTATAGGGGTAAACACCATCCGCATTCCATTGGCAAACATAGAGGTTTTTGTCCCTGTCCAAACACACATCATGACAATGTTTGAAGATGGGTTCTTCTTGAAACATCAGTTCAAGTTTGCCTTTTTTATAAACAGGTTTGGTGCCTCCGGGATTAGAAACCACTTTGTTGTCTTTGTCTAAAATGGTTACAAAGCCTTTGTTTAAATGCATGTTATAATTGTCTCTTTCCATACCAAAACAGACACTGGAGTATAAATTTTCATCATCCAAAACAGGTCGGCTTATAAATGCACCGGGTAAATAAATGTCTTCCAAGTATTCCCCTTCTAAAGTAAAGCGCTTGAAAGTGTTTTTTATTCTTGCAGAGCAAAGTAGGCTCGGATTGCTAGGGTCTCGGTAATCTATGGCCACACCATGTGCCTGTTTAAATTTGTCCGGTTGGAGAAAACTGTCTCCGCCAAATTTGCGAATAAATTGACCTGACTTGTCGAATTGCAAAATAAACTGGGAACCATAACCATCGGCCACATAAATATCCCCATTGGGGCCTATGGCTGTTTCCGTTGGGCGATAATATGCATGTTCAGTGTAGGTGCCTATCTTGGATGGGTGATCCAATTCCATTACAATTTCACCATTCATGCTACATTTTACCACTTTTCCTAAACCGGTATCTGTAACAAACAAAAATTCTTCACCACCTTCTTCCGAAATCGACAACCCATGGGCACCTGAAAAACCCAATGTCCAAGTGTCCAAAATTTTTCCTGAAGTATCATAAATCAGGACATTGTTTTTCGGATGGTCCGTCAACAGTATTAGCCTGTTCTTTTTATCCAAGACCATTTCGTGGCAGTTATTTACAGGATGGCTGTTGCTATTGGTTTTGCTCCATTCTCTTTCTATTCTGTATTGGAAATCACCATGGCCCAGCATGTCCTTTTGAAGCTGCGCTGCATTTGAATTGATGTTGAAAAGAGGGATGCCTGCAGTAAATACTGCACCACCGGTGATGGATTTTTGGATGAATTTTCTTCGTGAATGCATGAATCGTATTTATGCTAAGAGTTCATTGACTACCTGTCCGTGGACATCAGTTAGTCTGAATCTTCTGCCTTGATGTTTAAAAGTTAGTTTTTCATGGTCTATACCCAATAGGTGTAGTAAAGTGGCTTGAAAGTCATGAACATGCACCGGGTTTTCGGCTACATTATAACTGAATTCATCGGTTTCTCCATAGACCATTCCTTTTTTTACTCCAGCCCCTGCCATCCACATGGTAAAACAGCCCGGATGATGGTCTCTTCCGTAGTTGTCAGCCGTAAGCCTTCCTTGAGAGAAGCTGGTTCTACCAAACTCGCCACCCCAGACGACCAGTGTGTCCTCCAGCAAACCTCTTTGCTTAAGGTCCTGAATCAAGCCGGCAGTAGCTTGGTCTGTGCTTAAGGCTTGTCTTTTGATGCCACTTGGCAAACTACCATGTTGATCCCAGCCCATATGGTAGAGCTGGATAAATTTAACATCTCGCTCTGCTAGTTTTCTGGCTTGAAGACAATTGGAGGCATAGGTTCCGGGAATTCTAGCGTCCTCTCCATAAAGTTCGTAGATATAATCAGGTTCATTACTGGTATCTACAGCTTCCGGAACGGAATTTTGCATCTTATAAGCCATTTCATATTGGCTGATCTTGGACTGAATTTCCGGATCCTGCCATAAATCAAACTGTTGTTCATTGAGTTTACCTATATGGTCTAGGGCACGGCGCCTGTCATGGTCATGCACTCCGTGGGGATTGTTGAGGTACAAGACCGGGTCTTTTCCTGAGCGAAATTGAATACCTTGATGGTGGGAAGGCAAAAAACCATTGCTCCAAGCATTGGAATTTAATGGTTGAGAACCAGGGCTTTTGGATAGTAAAACCACAAAATTGGGTAAATTCTCATTGTCGCTTCCAAGGCCATAACTCAGCCAAGAGCCGATTGAAGGCCTTCCGCTCAATTGAGAGCCTGTCTGCATAAACATGACGGCAGGTTCATGATTGATGGCTTCAGTGATCATGGACTTGACAATGCAAAGTTCGTCTACTACCTTGGCCGTGTGAGGGAAAATTTCACTTACCCAAGCTCCGGATTGTCCATATTGCTTGAAATCATAAATGGATTTCACCAATGGGAAAGTGGATTGATCTGCCACCATGCCGGAATTTCTTTGCGTGCCCTGAACAGAGGGAGGGATTTCTTTTCCATGCCACTTTTCCAGTGATGGTTTGTAATCAAAAGTTTCAATCTGAGAGGGTCCACCGGATTGAAAAAGATAAATGACTCGCTTTGCTTTGGCCGGAAAATGGGTTCCTGTGTTAAGCCCATGTGGTTTGTAAAGACCGGAACTGTCAGGGCTGTCTGCAAAGCCGTATTGGTTACCCAACAGGCTGGAGAGTGCCATTGCTCCAAACCCCAGTGAAGTTTTTTTCAAAAAGCCACGTCTGGTTTCTCCAAATTTGTTGTTGTTTCTATCTTTCATGGCGATTATCTAATTGTGTACCCGTCTGTAGTATTCATGATGCCATTGATGACTGTTGCCAAAGAAGCGACCCTTACCGGGTCCAGTGTATCGTCTACAGGTTTATTGCCTGTACTTAAGTAAGCCATAGCATCCCCTTTATTTTGAGTAAATCTATCTTCTTCCTCCTGATAAAACTGCTCAATAATCTCTAACTCTTTGGCGTCAGCTTGCCTGCCGGTACTTAACTTAAAGGCCTTGGCAAGTTGCTCTTGGGGTTTGTATTTTTTGATTAATTTTTCTGCTGTCACCCTTGCTGCTTCTACATATTGAGGATCATTTAACAATACCAAAGCTTGTAAGGGTGTGCTTGTTTCTGTCCTTCTTACCTTACATTCTGCCCTGTCACCTACATCAAAAATCATCATGGAAGGTGGGCCGGATGTTCTTTTCCAAATGGTGTAAAGGCTTCTTCTGTAAAGTCCATCTCCGGGCTCCTGTAAGTATTTGTATCTCCAGGATTTGGTACTGATTTCATCCCAAAGGCCTTCCGGCTGATAAGGGTAGGCACTTTCGCTACTCGTATTGTGGACGAGCAAACCGCTTATGGCAAGGGCATTGTCCCGTACCATCTCTGCTGTCATCCTAAAACTCGGCCCTCTCGCCAAAAGCAAATTGTCAGGGTCTTTCTCTAACAGCTCAGGACTGTATTTGGAAGATTGCTGATAAGTGGCAGACATCACGATTAGCTTATGCATTTTCTTAATGTCCCAACCGGATTCCCGAAATTGTACTGCCAGCCAATCCAGCAGTTCAGGATGAGTAGGCATGCTGCCCTGATTCCCAAAATCATCGGAAGTAACTACTAGTCCTTTTCCGAAATGCATTTGCCAGATCCTATTGACAAAAACCCTTGCTGTCAATGGGTTTTTAGGATCGAAAATCCATTTGGTAAGGCCAAGTCGGTTTTTAGGTAATTTTTCATCATACGGAAGTACCGTTTCAGGAATTCCCGGCTCCACCTGCTCTGTAGGTGCATTGTACATCCCTCGATCCAATACAAAGGTTGGTCTGGGTTCTTCAAGATCTCCCATTACCATTATTTCTTTGATGTCGGTAGTGGTTTTAGCCCTTTCTTTCCTTAAATCTTTTAAGGAATTTTTGAGCTGTCTGGCCTGCTCATTGGAAGCATTGAAAAGGTAATCTGCAATTAATTGTCTTGCTTGGGGATCTTTGCTTTTGGAAATTAAAGCGGTGGCTTTTTCCGGGTTGACCTCATAGAGCACTTCCAATGGACTCAATTCCTGATTGTATATCTTCAATTCATCCAGCCCCCCATTCAAAAAGGTCTTCATTTTGTCTCTAACCCCTAGGACAAAACCTCTGAAGCCGTAGGTGTGAATGTCGGGTTTGAATAAAATGGATTTGTAGATATTGTCCGCAGATACTGTGACGGGAACCTTTTCTCCATTGAGGTAGATGCCTATGCCCTCTGCTTTCCCCAGTCCGTCGTAGGTTATGCTGAGGTTGGTCCATTCTTTAACTGGGATTGGGTCAACCGTCTTTACCTGTATGGCATTGTCCGGCCAACTATAAGCGATAATAAAATTGAGTTTGTTTTCCTCTAGAAATAAGGAGTATCCTTTTAATCCCAACCGAATATCTTCACAGTGGGTAAACAATACCGCTTCATTGTAAAGTGTATCCGGAAATACAGACAGGCTTACTGAAAATGGGTCGGTTTGGTCAAACCAGCCAAGTTTTTCCGGTAGACTTAAGGTAGTAAAGTCATTGATGAATACGCCTTTGCCCTTGTGGTCTTCTTTGATCACGGGCTCTTTTATCAGAACCGATCCGGATTGTGTTGGTTTTCCCGGACTTGTGAAGGTGGTTTTTTTGTCCCCCGGTATTATTTTATCAAAATCATAAGCAGCTACAAGTTTTTTAGACAGGTCTTTTTTAACATTTGCTAGAAAGGCAGTAGCATTCGATGCTTGTTGTGCTGTTTTAAGGGCTCCTTTTTTTAAATCTTCCAGATGCCCTTTTTTGGATTTAATTTGGCTGTCTATGTATTCCAGCAGCTTGTCCTGCTCTTCACTGGTCAATAATAATGCAGGTCCCGGGACTTGTCCCGGTCCATATACAGCGGTTCCCAATTCATTGGTGCTATTAAAAAAGGCAGAAAGCTGGTAGAACTCTTTTTGACTTATGGGATCATATTTGTGGTCATGGCACCTGGCGCATTCCATACTCAGACCCATTACGGCTTTTCCTACGGTGGAGGTTCTGTCTGCAACATATTCTGCCCTGTATTCTTCGAAAACGATACCGGCTTCAGAATTCTTTTTATGTAGTCGGTTAAAAGCAGTCGCTAAAATGCTCTCTTGGGTGGGGTCCTCAATAAGATCTCCGGCCAATTGCCAAGTGATGAATTGTTCATAGGACATGTTTTTGTTAAAAGCTCGGATGACCCAGTCCCGGTAAGGGCTAAAATCCCTGTGTTTATCATCTAGGTAACCATCTGAATCTGCATACCGGGCTACATCCATCCAGTCTGCGGCCATTCGCTCACCATAGGCTGCAGAAGCGAGCAGCCTGTCCACTAATTTTTCATAAGCCTTTGGGTCATCACTTTCAACAAATGCCTCTATTTCTTCTAGGGAAGGTGGTAGGCCTGTCAGGTCAAAACTTACCCTACGAATAAGGTTTTCTTTGTTGGCCTTTTCTGAAGGATTTAGATTTTCGCTTTTCAGTTTGGCGGCTACAAAATGATCAATTTCATTATTGGCCCAGTCTTTATTCTCTAGGTCAGGAACGTAAGGTGTTTCAGGAGGGATAAATGACCAATGAGGTTTGTATTTTGCTCCTTGTTCAATCCATTTTGTCAGCGTGGCAATTTCTGCTACACTTAGACTTAAGTTTGATTCAGGTGGAGGCATCAATAACTCCTTGTCTTCGGTTAAGATCCTGCTTACGACTTCACTTTTACCTGGTTTTCCCGGGACGATGGCATAATGACCGGCATTGCTTTTAAGGCTGGCATATGCAAACTCTTCCAAATCTAGCCTTAAATCCGCTTCTTGATTGGCGGCATCAGGCCCATGACAGGCAAAGCATTTGTCAGAAAGAATGGGTTTAACATGGTAATTGAAATCTATGGCCTCCGGCAAGTCTTCATAGGCTTTTTCAATAGCTTCCGGCTTCTCCCAACTACAGCCAATCAGGAGCGGGAAAAGTAAAATTAAAGGAAAGACCTTCTTGTATGTTATGTTGGGTATGACTTGTGTCATTTATTGTAAATTGATAATTTTATATGACAGTTATTTCGCCAAATGTCATTTGCATTCAACGTAATTTAACGGGTAATTTTTGTCAATAGTTAACCTTAAAGTTATTGAATATCTTTAAGAAATAAAATTACAATTATAAGAAGGGAGTAACAAAAAATTTTGTTTCGGTAAATAGAAATGAGTTGGCATGATAACTTGTTAATTCTGGTTTAATGAAAAGGATGCTCGGGATGTTGCTAATAGGTAATGTTTCCTTTACCCCTTTAAAATAAGAGGGCTTACCAATTGATATCAAACCTTACAAAGCCCATTTCATCCTCAATATTTTCAAATAACCATAGTTTGCCATCTTTGGCAAAATGGAATTCCGGCACCCGATTCAATTGGGGGAACTCCCCTTCCTTGATTAGAGTGAGGTCTTTGTCCAATATGCTTAAAAAGGCCTTAACACCACTTGGGGAAGGAAACATCCCTCCCTCCGGTATTTCTGCATTTTCATCAAACTTTGTATGATATGAAATGCGATAATAAACCTGCTTCTTTTCATCCCAATAGGGCTCCCTGAAATTTATATCTTCCTGAATTTTTTGCCGATAAGTTCTAAATTCATCGATATCAGAAGATTCGGCAGGGTAGGTTCCGGATTTTTGATTAGGGGTTAAATCGCTTTTGAAGGATAAGAGTTGTAGGGAATCACTTTTTTGATGCACGACATAAAGTTCATTACTTACATTGGTTCCTAGAATTATATTAGCCCCTTCTTGGATTAAGAATCTGTAAGCACCAAAACCAAAAGCAGATTTTCCATCATTTAAAAAGACCTCAAAGTCACTTGCTTTATCCACGGCAGGAATCGCATGCTTTTCAAAAGTTTGGTGTTCTCTGTCTATTATGGCCAGCGCATTTGTTTTGGATTGGTAATTTGTAATTAATGAAACAAATTTTTTCCCTTCCGGTGAGAAGCTCAATATTTTATAAGCTCTATCAGTCTCTTCCAAAAGCCCTTTTTCCTCACCCATATTGGCCAAATTAAAGCTTTCGAGTTTATTGCCCTGCCAATCGAAAATACCCTCACCGGTAAAAGTCCTGAAAAATATTTGATTGTTGTCAATGAGTGAAAAATCCATTAGATACTCCCCAACCCCATTTGGCCCTTCTTTTTCGAAAGGATATTTTTTTTCAAATTTAAGGGTGTTTAGATTTATTTGTTCGATAGCAAAATCTTGGTTGTTGAAATTATAAAGATATTTTTTATCCTCGCTTAGCGTACTTAGGCCTAATTTGTAAGTGAGGAATAGTATTTCCTGACCCGGATCTACTATAACAGTGTCGCTTGTTATTTCAAAGCCTTGAAGGTCATGATTTGTTTTTTCGTTTGATCCGTTGCATGCAAAAATAAAGGTGAAAAATAGGCAGTAATAGCTGGATTTCATTGGTTTAGGGTTTGTGGATTAAAAAGTTAACTGTTAGCTTTTGGTTTTCCTAAAAGTTTAAAAATAATTTTCGAATAGTATTTTTTAATTTGATTCAATAATAAATTTTCTTGGTGCTGTTACTAAGCACCAATCCGATTACTACCAATTAATATCCAGCCTTACAAAACCCATTTCGTCTTCTATATTTTCAAACAGCCATAGTTTCCCGTCCTTGGCAAAATGAAAAGAAGGATTTTTACTTAATTCAGGCACTTTTTTTTCTACAATTAAATTAAAGTTCTTGTCCAAAACACTTAGGTAAACCGTTGCTCCGATGGGAATGGGGAAAACATGATTTTCATTTTGGTCAAAATTATCCTCAAATCCTAATTGATAGGATAAACGATAGTAGACCTGCTTTTTCTCATCCCAAACAGGTTCTTTAAAATTGATGTCTTCCTCAATCTTACGTTTGAATAGTGCTAATTCTGCAAGTGTCCCAACTTCAGAAGGGTAAGTCCCTTTTTTTTCATTAGGAGTGAGCTGACTATTGAAAGTTAGATGCCTTAACGTGTCAGAACCTTTGTCCAAGACGTAGACTTCACTACTTACACTAGTCCCTAACAGAATTTTGCCTCCTCCTTCTTTCAGGTAACGGGTTGAGACTATACCAGACCCTCCACCATTTTCTTTGAAAGTCACTTCATATTTTTTAGCTTTTTCTATGGTGGGAACAGCTAACCTTCTAAATGTTTCATCGTCAAGGTTTATCAGTGCAAGAGCGTTTGTTTTTTCTTCATAATTAAAAATTAAAGAAGCAAATTGATTGCCCTCTGGGGATATGCTAACAGTTATAAAGGGCCATTCTCCATCCTCCAGTTGGTTTGACACCTTTCCTAAATTGATTATGTTAGTACTTTTAATTTTTTGAGCCTGCCAATTAAATATACTTATTTTTTGAGATGTGCAAAATAATAATTGCTCATCGTTTATGAGTGAAAAACCCAATATGTAACCGTCAACGCCATTTGGACCTTCCTTTTCGAAAATAAATTTTTTCTCAAATGACAGGGTGTTGAGATTGATTTGTTCAATGGAATTTTTTCGAGGGTCTAAGTTAAATAAATAGTTTTTATTATCACTCAGTGCACTTAACGCCAATCCCAATTTAAGGAATAAAATTTCATCGCCGGGATCTATCATTACAGTGTCTAAGGATATTTCTAGGGAAGGTAGTGGATCACTGACACTGGTGGATTTTGAATGGTTACACGCAAAAAAAATAAATAAAGTGATGCAGTAAAAGCTGGATTTCATTGGTTTAGGTTTTGTGAACTAAAAAGGTAGCTTATAGTTTTTAGTTTTCCTAAAGATTTAGGAATAACTTTTCTACAGTACTTTTCAATTTGGTTCAATAGTAAATTTTCCTTGCCTTGTTACTAAGCGCCAATCCGTTTGCTACCAATTAATGTCCAACCTTACAAAACCCATTTCATCCTCAATATTTTCAAATAGCCATAGTTTACCGTCTTTGGCAAAATGGAAGGAGGGGGTGCGATCCAATTGAGGAACAGCTCCTTCTGCCACCAAATTAAAATCCTTATCCAAGACGCTTAGATAAACTGTTGCTCCAACAGGCTTTGGAAAGAGTCGTTTCTCTTTTGGTATGTTATTTTCATCAAAAATATATTGAAAAGAAAATCGATAGTAGACCTTTCTTTTATCATCCCAAACAGGTGCCTTGTAACTGATGTCTTTCTGTATTTTTAGAGCATAGGTTATAAACTAATTCTTACTTGAAACTTCGGGTGGATAAGTGCCTGACTTTTCATTAGGAATAAGCCTGCTATTAAAAGTTATATGTTTTAGCGAGTCTGCGTCTTTGTCTAATACGTAAAGTTCACTACTTGCTTCGGTTCCCAGTATTACTTTTCCTTGCTCAATGTTTAAATAACGTTGAGGACCAACAATGGCAACTGTCCTCTCTTCTACCAATGCAACATCAAAATTTTTGGCTTTCTCAATGACTGGAATTGGGAGTTCTTTAATTGTATTATTGGCTGGTTCTATTAAAATAAAAGAACGTTTTTTATCTTCAAAATTGTGAATTAGAGAAGCAAATTTACTACCATCTGAAGCTATACTAACCGTTTTATAGGGCCTGTCACCTTCTTTTAACTGACCTAAACTAATTCCTATTTCTTTAATACCAAAGCTTTCTATTTTTTCTCCTTGCCAGTTAAAAACACCATCGTTATAAAAAGTGCTAATAAAAAGCTTGTCTTCATTAATAAGTGAAAATGTCTGTATACTATGGCCAACTTCATTCGGGCCTTCCTTTTCTAAGCGGTACTTTTTTTCAAATGCTAAGGTATTTAGGTTGATTTGTTCAATGGTATATTCCTTGGAGTTGATGTTATATAGGTATTTTTTATCCTCACTTAGAGCACTTAAGCTCAAATTGCTATTAAGGAATAGGAATTCTTGACCCGGATCTATTACGACGGTGTCTAAGGATATTTCTAAGGAAGGTAGTGGATCACTGTCACTGGTGGATTTTGATTGGTTACACGCAAAAAAAATAAATAAAGTGATGCAGTAAAAGCTGGATTTCATTGGCTTAAAGTTTGGGAATAAAATTTAGTGGATAGTTTTTAGGTTTCCTAAGAAATTAGGGGATATTTAAAAATGGTATTTATTATTTGAAGTAAAAATTGATCACCAATTAATTTCTAACCTTACAAAACCCATTTCATCCTCAATATTTTCAAATAGCCATAGTTTGCCATCTTTGGCAAAATAAATTTTTGGAGAGGTATCAATTGTTTGGAAATGGTCTTCTGCGATTAAGTTGAGGTCCTTGTCCAATACACTTATATAACATTCAGAGCTGGTGGGAAGGAATGGCAGTTCTTCTGCTTTATTTTTATCAAATTTTGACCGAAAAGACATACGATAATATACCTGTTTTTTTTCATCCCAAACAGGTTCCATAAAGTTAATGTCTTCTGCTATTTTTTGAAAGTAGCTATCAAATTGAGACTGATCTCCAACTTCAGAAGGGTAAGTGCCACTTTTTTCATTTGGGTTCGGTTGGCTGTTGAAGGTGATGTGGCTGAGGGAGTCATTTGTTTCGTCCAGCACATAAAGTTCATTACTTACGTTGGTTCCCAATAATACTTTTCCTCCCTCTTTTATTAAATAACGACGGGCACTTAGAGTGCTACCCATTCCACCCTCATTGGATGATATTTCAAAATTTCTGGCTTTATCAATGGCTGGGACTGGAAATTTCTTAAAGGTTCTGTCTTCAATGTTTATTATTGCAAAAGACATGTCCTTTTTTTCATGATCGGAGATCAAAGAGGCAAATTGCTTACCGTCCGAGGCTATACTTATCGTTTTATGAACCTCATACCCTTCCTCCAGCTGTTCTGATTCTTTGCCTATTTCAGTGATGTTAAAACTTTCGAGCTTTTCCGCTTGCCAGTTGAATACATGTTCATTCGTACTATTGTTTATGTGTAGCTTGTCCTCACCAATTAAAGAAATTGCCCAGATAGCTTCGGTGCCATTTGGTCCCTCTCTTTCGAAGTGGTGTTTTTTTTCCAGGGTTAGTTTATTGAGATTGATTTGCTCAATACTGCGTTTCAGGGGATCAACATTGTAAAGGTATTTCTTATCCTCACTTATTGCATTTACCCTAACTCTCCTTTTGAGGTATAAAATTTCCTCACCTGGATCTATCACGACAGTGTCCATGGTGATTTCCAAGGAGAGTAGTTCATGATCTTCTCCTGTTTTTGGGCTACTACAAGCGAGAATTAAGCAAAAAACAAAAAAATAAGCGCTGAATTTCATTTGGTCATCAATTTAGACTAAAAATTTAGCTGATAAATTTAAGCTTTCCTAGAAATTGAAAGACAACTTTAGTTTTAATACAGACCAAGACTAATTACTTCTAAATTTTTTTAAGGGTGTTTTTCCTGACTTGGAAAAGGTTTTTATTTTGAGAGAAAAGTTCTGTACCTTATTTAAGGGTTCTCCATTTATATTGGAAGCTGTTTAGAATCAATTTATTAATTAATTTCAATAAATTGGGTAGTCCTTAAATAAAACATACGCACATGTTTCAGAAATGTCAAAGCCCAATTCTATTTTTCTTTATACTAGGTTTATTTCTCCTAACGACTAACCTTCAAGCCCGTCAATTGCGCTTAGACATTGATACTTTGCTTGTGGGGGTGGCAGGAAGTGAACCGTTTGTGTATGGTGAAGGTCAAGAAGTCAGTGGTATTTCTGTTGAAATTTGGGAAGAATTGGCGGCCAAACAAGGGTGGAATTATTATTTTAAGTCTTATACTACTGTAGATGACGCTTTGCATTCCTTGGAAGAAGGGGCATTGGATTTGGTAATTGGGCCTATCAGTATTACTTCTAGAAGGGTGGAGGACTTTAGGTTTTCCCAGCCTTTTTATAATTCAAGTTTGGCCATCGTTTCTCGTTCTGAAAAGCAAGGATATTGGGACAAGATCAAGCCATTTTTTAGTATGAAATTATTGATTGCGGTAATTGTCTTTTTATTTATTCTCGCCATCGTAGGTACCATGTTGTGGTTGGCAGAGAGAAAGCATTCCAAAGACCAATTTCCAAATGATCCAATAGATGGGATAGGGAACGGGATGTGGCTTGCCATCGTCACCATGAGTACCACCGGATATGGTGACAAAGCACCGATTACGCTCACGGGTCGCATTATCGCAGGCAGTTGGATGATTATCTCTATTATTTTTGCGACCTCCATGGTCGCCGGTATTGCCAGTACCCTAACTTTATCTTCTTTGGGCAAATCTCCCGTTTCCAATATAGAACAATTGGTAAATAAAAATGTGGCGACCATTACCAATTCTCCTTCTCAGGTATTTTTGGAGGAGCACTATGCCAAACCTGTGGAGGTATATACTTTGGCAGAAGCCATGTCCATGTTAAACAAAAAGGAGGTGGCTGCTGTGGTTTATGATAGACCACAGCTTTTGTATTACCTCAAAAAGCACGGGGATGAGGATTTATTTATGGCCAAGGCGGAGTATTATAAGCAAGGCTATGGCTTTGCTTTTCCACTCGAGAGTAACCTGGTTTATGAGGTCAACAGAGCATTGCTTGAATTGGCGGAAGACCAGGATACGGATAAGATAATAGATAGGTACCTGAGACGAGAAGAGTAATTGAAGAAGTTAATCCAATTTAAATGCAATTGAGTTTATTGCTATTTATTGAAACTTGACCTTCAACTTTGCTCTAATTACCCTTCTTTTATTTAACCCCATAGGTTTTGCTTACCATATCCCAGAGGGTAATGCCAATGCTTACTGAGATGTTTAAAGAATGTTTGGTTCCAAATTGAGGGATTTCCAATACCTGATCTGCAGCCAGTACAACATCTTCTTCCACGCCAAACACTTCATTTCCAAATACAAAGGCATAAGGTTTTCCAGGTTTTGGCACAAATTCATTGAGTGGTGTACTGTGCGAGGCTTGTTCTAGCACACAGATTTCGTAGCCTTCTTTTTTTAAAAGCTTGATTGCGTCTAAGGTGTTTTCGTGATGTTCCCAGTCTACTGACTCAGTAGCACCAAGGGCCGTTTTTTGTATTTCTCTATGTGGTGGTTTTCCTGTAATGCCACATAGAAAGATTTTTTTCACCAGAAAAGCATCAGAGGTTCTGAAGGCTGAACCTACATTGTTTAGGCTTCGAACATTGTCAAGAACCAGGGCAATTGGGTTTTTTTCGATTTCTTTGTAATCCTCAACAGAGAGTCGGTTGAGTTCTTCCATGCTGAGTTTTTTCATCGAGATATAAATTAAAAATTTAAAATGCTGATTTAGTGAATGGTAGGGCTTTCAAAGCCCAAAGGACCTCAAATTTACTTAATTCCAGACAAAAAAAACAAGAGAGACTAGGGCCTAGTATTAGATTTAGGTTTTGTTTCCCTTACATTCTTAATTAAATTCATGTCCTGAAACAGAAAAAAGACCATGGGCAAGACGAAAGCCAAGGAAACCCCTTTAATGAAACAGTACAATGCCATCAAGGCAAAGCATCCCGGAGCCATTTTGCTTTTTCGGGTAGGGGATTTTTATGAAACCTTTGGAGAAGATGCAGTTAAGGCAAGCAAGATTCTTGATATAGTCCTGACCAAAAGGGCCAATGGCTCTGCTTCTCATATAGAGTTGGCAGGGTTTCCACACCATTCTCTGGATACCTACCTTCCCAAGTTGATTAGGGCAGGAAATAGAGTGGCAATCTGCGACCAGCTGGAAGATCCTAAAGAGGTAAAGGGTATAGTGAAACGAGGTGTGACTGAATTGGTTACTCCTGGTTTGGCCTATAATGACAATGTGCTTGACAAGCGCAGAAATAATTTTTTAGCCAGTATTCAATTTGGGAAGGACCGGTTAGGGATTGCATTTTTAGATCTCTCTACCGGGGAATTTATGTGTGCCGAAGGGCATCAATCCTATATAGAAAAACTTTTACAGAGTTTTAATCCTTCTGAGGTTATCTATTCCAAGGCTGCTAAGGGACCTGCCGGAGCTTTGTTAAAAAATGATTTTCATACTTTTCATTGCGAGGATTGGGTTTTTCAACCTGCGTATACTTATGAAAAACTCACCAATCACTTTGAAACCAACAACCTTAAAGGATTTGGAGTGGAAAAAATGGAGCTGGGCATTACTGCGGCGGGTGCTATTCTGTATTATTTGGAAGAAACGGAACACAAGCAGGTCAAACATATTGTTTCCATCTCCCGGATTGCTGAAGAGAAATATGTGTGGTTGGATAAATTTACCATTAGGAATTTAGAACTGGTATACCCTCAACAGGAAGGTGGCGTGCCTCTTATCCAGATTTTGGACCGCACCCAAACACCCATGGGGAGCCGGATGATGAAAAAGTGGTTGGTATTACCACTAAAAGAGAAAGCATTGATTGTAGAAAGACAAAAATCAGTACGCTTTTTCTATGAGAATTCAGAGCTAAGGGAAGAGCTTTTTTCCCACCTCAAGCATGTTGGTGACCTGGAGCGTTTGATTTCCAAGGTGGCTGTGGGAAGGATCAATCCGCGGGAAATGAACCACTTAAAGAAAGCACTAAAGTGTACCCTGCCAATTAAGGAATTGATGGCTACCCAGCAACATGGGGCTTTGAAAAAACTAGCAGATCAATTGAATACCTGTTCTTATTTGCTGGAGAAAATTGAGAAGGAATTGATGGAAGATGCCCCTATGCTTACTCATCAGGGAGGTATTATTAAAAATGGGGTGGATCCGGATCTTGACGAGTACCGGAAGTTGGCCAATTCAGGAAAGGATTACCTTGTTCAAATCCAGCAGAGAGAGGTACAGCGTACAGGGATTACCTCCTTGAAGGTAGCCTTCAATAAGGTTTTTGGCTATTATTTGGAGGTAAGCAATACGCATAAAGACAAGGTGCCACCGGAATGGATACGGAAGCAAACCTTGGTGAATGCAGAGCGATACATCACCGAAGAGTTGAAGGAGTATGAAGAGAAAATACTACATGCTGAAGAAAGGCTGATTGCTTTGGAGCAAAAATATTTTCAACTTTTGGTGCAGGATGCAGGGGATTATGTAGAACAAATTCAGCAGAATGCAAGGGTCTTGGCTACTTTAGACTGCCTTTTAAGTTTTGCGGAGGTGGCCTCGGAAAACAATTATTGTGCGCCAAAAATCGCCGACTCAGATGCCATTGAAATTAAGGATGGCCGACATCCTGTCATTGAAAAACAGCTGGCCATAGGCGAAGATTATGTGCCTAATGATATATACCTGGACAATTCCAGTCAGCAGGTAATCATTATTACCGGCCCCAATATGGCGGGTAAATCAGCCCTGCTTCGACAAACTGCACTGATTGTGCTTATGGCCCAGATGGGGAGTTTTGTTCCGGCTTCATTTGCTCGGGTGGGTATAGTTGATAAGGTTTTTACCAGAGTCGGTGCCTCGGACAACCTTTCAAAAGGAGAATCTACTTTTATGGTGGAAATGACTGAAACCGCCAGTATTTTGAATAATCTTTCTGATAGGAGTCTGGTTCTTATGGATGAAATCGGAAGAGGTACATCCACCTATGATGGGATTTCCATTGCCTGGTCCATTGTAGAATTTCTGCACAACCATCCCAAATGCAAGGCCAAAACATTATTTGCTACCCACTACCATGAGCTGAATCAGCTGGCCAGCGATTTCCCAAAAGTGAAAAATTTCAATGTGGCTGTAAAAGAGTTGGGCAATAAGGTGGTATTTATGCGGAAGTTGCAAAAAGGGGGAAGTGAGCATAGCTTTGGTATTCATGTAGCCCAAATGGCCGGGATGCCCAATCCCGTGGTTTTACGCGCTGCAGAAATCATGAAGTTTCTGGAGAAGGACAAGCAGCTTCAGCAGCACAAAGACAATATCAAAGATATACCCAAGAACAATTACCAATTAAGTATGTTTGAACTGGATCCGAAATTCAAAGAAGCGAAGGAATTATTGGAGGCATTGGACATCAATACCATTTCTCCGGTGGAGGCTTTGCTTAAATTAAATGAGGTTAAAAAGATGCTGGAATAATTTATAGGCTTTATTGTCAGGGGAGTAGCAATAAGTTGAGAAAAATTTCTTTCGGAATATTGGACTTTAAAAATTAAGGCGTAAATTTGCATTCACAATCGCGGAAATAAACGTTTTTCTGTGTGAAATTAACAAGCGAAAGTAGCTCAGCTGGTAGAGCACGACCTTGCCAAGGTCGGGGTCGCGAGTTCGAATCTCGTCTTTCGCTCATATAAAGCCCTTGAAGAAGGGCTTTATTATTTAGATGGCAATTATAGTGGAAATGGTTTTTCCTTTTTCTATATTAGTTGTCGCTAATGTTGCCGGGATGGTGGAACTGGTAGACACGCAAGACTTAAAATCTTGTGACCTCACGGTCGTGCGGGTTCGATTCCCGCTCCTGGTACACCGTTTATGCTGTTAGGCAAACACAAAAAAAGCCGCTTAAATTTATTTTAAGCGGCTTTTCTTTTAGGTGGTTTTTAGTTTTTTTACTCCCAATATCCATAATACCTCCCCATCCAATAGGCAACGAGGTAATAGGTGCCACTTACTTCAGTTTTTCCTCCTCCGCTAATTTTCAATTGTTTTGGATTGGTGTTCCACCTAAAGGTGTTGCCTTCCGGTGAAGGGATGGCGGTGTAAGCTTGTGGGCTTCTCCCTCTGCCTGGAAACTCATCTATCCTGAGGTCCCAGCGATGGCTGTTATCGATAGACCAGGTAATCATGTCCAAAGGGAAAGTTTGGATTTCACGCAATGCGATATTCAAATCCTTGTCTTCTTTTAATAAGGCGCTGGCAAAAACGTTCCAAACAGGCATATTATCTGATTGTACTGCTTTCCAAGATCTTTGGAGGCTTTGTAGGTAGAGTGGGTAATTGGGATCTTCTTTGGGTGTGTATTTTAATAAATTATAATAAGGAAAGAAATTTAATATGTCATCAGAATGACTGATATCAAAAGGATCTGTCATCTTGGCCTGTATGGCATTTTGTGCATAGCCTTCTTTTTCTATCAAATGCTGGTAAATCTTCTTGTATTTTGCCTTTCCTGTAAAATGATAGGCTGTTTGCAGAGAGGAAAGGATTTGTAGGGAGTTCAACCCTTTTTCGTAATACCAATTGGAAGATCTGTTCAGGGAGTCAGGAGTCCAAATGGCCCATCTGGTAGGTTTTCCATCGTAATCGATTAATTGTAGGTCATTGTCTATAATATGGCTAACAATTCTGTCGATCAAGTCTACTACCTTCTTTTTGTCCGCCTCATCAGCTACCAGATCATGGTAGAGTGCCATGGAAAGTAGATGTCCTACAATTTCGTCTGAGCTAGTGTCGTCGAGCCATTGCCACTCTCCATCAGGTGAAGGGTGCCAGTTTTTAGGATGTGGAGACCTGGAAGGGGCCAAAAGATCTTCAGATCTTACATAAGACCTTGCGGGATACCCCGGTATTCCTGTAACGGTTTCCAGTCTTTCAAGGGCTTCAAAGGTACGTTTTGCCTTGGCTTTTGCATCATCGCTTTTGGTTACACTATACCTGAAAGATTCAGCAATGAGATAGCAGGAAGTCCAAAGGCCATCGTTGTCTTGGTTTTCTAGAAAGCTGCTGTTAATGTCGCCGGGGATGGCTAGTTTAGACCTGTTGACAATGCCTATCCTGTTATGTCTTTTTTCGATGATGTCTTCGATGTCATTGGCCTTTTCTT
Organism: Cyclobacterium sp. 1_MG-2023; assembly: GCF_030546805.1. Classification (GTDB taxonomy): domain Bacteria; phylum Bacteroidota; class Bacteroidia; order Cytophagales; family Cyclobacteriaceae; genus Cyclobacterium. Next base: position 274,449 of record NZ_JAUOPC010000009.1, read on the forward strand.
CCAGGGTCATGGCTTTTAATCCGATTTCGGAGATGCCATTGGGTGTTGCCACCCATACTTTACCCGGTTCAATGGCTAGTATGTCATTGATCTGATCATCAGCCAACCACCTTTTGCTGGTATAATACCTCCAGTTTTTACCCTTGCGAATCAGGCCTTTTGCAGTACCTATCCATAACAAGCTGTCTGTTTCAAGAATTGTTGTAGCCGGGCCGTAGGGCAGTCCATCAGCACCTCTTTTGAGCCAGTGGTTACCGTCTGAGGCAAGAGCGGCAATTGCTTTTGGGGAGCTAAACAAAATATCTTTGTCATTCAATCCCGTGGTTACTGTTAGGTATTGGCTGTCATGACCAAGCGCCAAGCCTATTTTGTCGATGTCCAGCCATTCACCTGACTTTTTCTGCCAGAGCCCTTTATCTGAAGCAATCCAAACGGTGCCTTCGCTATCCTGTGTGATCGCATTGATCTTTATTTCGGGGAAGGAAAGGTCTTTTTCCCAAGAGCCATTCCATAGGTATAGACCGTGGGTAGTGCCTGCAAGCAAAGAGTTGTTGTCTGTCCAAATCGTGGCAGTAATGGCCTGTCGTCCATTAGTACGTGGAGGATTTGGGATTCTTTCCCCTTTTTCAGACCAAATCGTCTTGTCGTTGTTCATCCATACGGTTTGTGATTTGTCTGTGCTGGCATTGATTATTCCAGAAACAAAAGGTCTTCCAGTCCATTTTCCGTTTTGGTAATAAAATATGCCATGGGAGGTGATTGCTTTGACGCGGTCTTGATTTTTAAACAATTTGACTACATCCAGTCCTGCATGTGGAGGCAATGCAATGGATTGGCTAACTTCCTGATAGTATTCTCCTGAATGAAGTTTTTGAGAATAGGTAGTGTAGGTACCCGAAAATTGGATGAATAACTGTAAAATGAGTAATTTTAATATTTTCATTTTAGGGGTTTCTATTTTATTGAAGTGAGAGGTGATAAGGTGGGGGTTGCTTTTTATGCCAAATAGTTAAACTCTTGATATACTACTGATCAGGCCAAAAATTAGGCTATTTTTATTATTTAATAAAAGGTCTTAGTTTTGTTAAATAAATAAGTTGTTAAAGTCTATTTTTGTTGATTTTACCGTAAATTGTATTAATTATGAAAGTAGCTTTCTTGATGTGAATTGTCTTTTTCATAATTTACTACTCTGTCATTAATAGTGTCTTTGTATTTTTTATAGAATATTAAAAATATAGGTGTGCGTGTAATTATCTTTTTATGACTAATCCACTGAATATAGCCACAACTGAATCCTTATGGGAAGAAAAGCAACTGCTATTGCTTAAGGAAGGGGCGACCAAGACCGTTTTGATAGGGCTTTTTTCTTATTGTCTATTAGGAACCTTAACCTTAAGGTATTACAACACCGAAATGCTGTTGTCTCCATATATTTTCATTAGTATAATTACTCCTTTAATTCTTCTTGCCTCTTGGTTTGCTGCTAATAAGATGAAAAATTCATTTATTTTAGCTTACGGCAATTCAGTTGGGTTAATTTCATGTAATGCAGTGATTTCAGCCCTAACCTTGAGTGAAAGATCCTTAGGTCCATTGATTCTTTCAAATATTCCTATTTTCATCATTCCTGCATTGCTACTAGTTTGGAAGAGTAAGCACATGTTGATTTTACTGATTTATGGTTTGTTGGTGAATTTTGTACTCTTTGAGTTATTCAGTCCTTTTTCAGCAAATGATATACTTCGTTGGTGGCCGATAGCATTAGCGATTTGTATTAGTGCTTATTTTTTGGTAGAAAATAAGTATAAGGGGGCTAAAGGTTATTTTGTGCTCAATCAGAACTTAAAAAACAAGCAAAAAGAATTGGAAGCTGAAATTGACACAAAGAACAAGCTTTTTTCAATTATTGCACATGACCTGCGTAGCCCTATAGGTAATCTTTATACTTTGCTGGAATTGGCCAGTGAATTCAGTGTGCAAGGAGATAAGGAAAATCTTGACACTTTTCTGAAGGTGGCCAAAGCCTCCTCTAAAAGTTCTTTTGAGTTATTGGATAACCTATTAAAATGGGCTCAAGCCCAGTTGAATGCGATAAAGGTGGAGCTTTTAGAGGTGAACCTGCTTGAAAAAGCAGAGAAGGTTATTGGGATTTATGCCAACCAAATAAGTGAGAAGCAATTGGAAGTGAAAACTCAAATCAAAAAAGAGGATGTGGTTTTGGCGGACAAGCCGGTATTGCAGACGGTTATTCGGAATATCATGTCCAATGCCATTAAATTTTCACCTGAAAAAGGGGTGATTGTGATCCATTATGAAGATAAGGTTTTGAGTATAAGGGACCAAGGGGAAGGAATGACTAAGGAAAAGGCTTCAGCCTTGTTGTCCGGTAACTTCAATAATAGTTCGAGGGGAACCAATGGGGAGCAAGGCACCGGTTTGGGGCTTTCCTTGGCCAATGACCTGATGCGAAAAATGGGAGGGGAAATCAGGGTGGAAAGTAGACCAAATGAAGGAGCTTCTTTTCAATTGGTTTTTAAGTAAAAGCAATAGGCTTTGCTAAAAAGTATAGTCAAGGAGGTTTTGATGTAGGATTTCCCTCAATTAGGGACTGGCTTCTGCTGGAAAGGGTATTTTTTTTTGAATAGCCTCGCGTGTTGGATTTAGTTTTTTCTTGTCTTAGGTGAAAGTAATATTGTCAAAAATATGCAACTCAATTGTGTTGCCATTGTCAATGAAATAGCAATCTGCTAAGTTTTCTACAGGGAGTTTATTTATTATTTGCTTGCCGAAGTGTCCTAGCTTTCCTCTTCCGTGGTTGTGGTATGGAGGGTTAAAATAAAATTTAAACGAATAATTGGTTATTTCTTTTTTTACTAACTCGTCTGGCATAACCCGATGGATTTTGAAATAATTTGCCAAGTGGGACCAAATTTTTTTTTGAGCTGATTCCTCCAATAAGGGAGGTAAAAATAACCTCCGGGCTATTTTTTCACCATTAGGATCTGTTGATCCAAAAGGGTGATGATAAATGTCTAATAGATCTGCAGTAACCAATTTCATATTATAAATGGGTTTGAATTTATGGTTAAAATTGTTTTACTCCATAAGACGCTTTAGTTCTGGAATAACTTACCATGTAAGCTTAGAAGTAATTATAACAAGTAAATGAATTTATAATATTAATATAGGTATATATTATAAATAAACCAATGGTAAAAGGTAATAATAAATAAAAAAAATTATAAAATATTGGTAAATAGCTTGTTGCCTGATCATATACTATTGATAACTTTTAAAAAATATTGAGATAGTTTTGTCTTTCTCCTTTCTAATTACTTAAAATTTAGGGAGCTTTTCTTTTGAATTTAAAAGAGTAACTTCGAAAAGTTGATCAGCGTAAATGGGGCTTACTTTGCACATAGAATGATAAATGCCATATCCTGCTTGAATGCAATTTCACTCTCATCAAATTAGTGGGAAGAAACAAAGTTTAAGTGGGTCGCATGGAATTATTGGTTATCTTTAATAATTTAATGTTCAAGTTTAATTACCCCATCATTGCTGATAAAATGTCGGGTTGTTGTAATAAGACGCGGCGTTCAGGTTTTTACGATTTACAATCTTTTTCAGGTTTAATAAATTGTAAATATAAAATTATTAATATTGTCCGCTTTTCTCATCTTCGTAAAGAGCAGAGAAAAAAGAACAATCGAAATAGCTTTACCTAATCAGTTGTCAATAAATAAGGTTTTAATTTAATCAGGATGTCATTAATGAAGTCCTTTCTTGAAAAGGGGAAATTGTTTTTTTTACTTTACTTATTGCATTCTTGTGTTCATAAAAATGAGTTTGATATCGTATTGGAAGATTTTGAAGGGGGAGTGTTTTCTGAAAATTGGGAAATTCAGGGCACGGCATTCCATCAACCGGTAAACATTGATGCGATACAAGATACAGTTTTTAATGTCCATGGTAAATATTTCGCCTATTCTTCAAGTCAGGTTTCAGGGACTTTCAAAGGTTCCGGTAAACTAATCACAAATAGTTTTACCATTAACAGGAATTTTTTAAGATTTTTAATAGCAGGACATGAACATGAAACCAGGTCTAGCGTAAATTTAATCATAGATAATACTATAGTTAAATCTGCTACCGGCAAAAACGACTTAATTTTCAGGGAAATTATTTGGGACATTCGAAAATATGAAGGTAAAGAGGCCTATCTAGAAATAGTGGATGCCCTGTCTACTGAATCCACACAGGGTTTCGATAATAGATTACTAGTAGATCGAATTGTTTTGAGTGATGATAATAGGGAAAACAAAAAGGTTTTTGAGGATTTTGAAAGTGGGACCTTTAATAGCTGGAATGTAACTGGTGATGCCTTCCGAGAGCCTAATAGTAATAAAAATGTATACTACCCAATAATAGCAAATGGCTATAAGGGAGATTATTATGCATTTAGTTTTGGGGATTCTCATGATTTACTTCAAGGGAAGCTTGTCTCCAGGCCATTTAAAATTCAGTATGATAAAATTCAGTTCTTGATTGGTGGGGGAAGCCATGATGGTAAAACATGTATCAACCTTGTAGTTGGTGAAAAAGTGGTTCGGTCAGCAACTGGAGATGATGATGGGAATTTGAGGAGAAAGGAATGGAATGTCAAGAACCTAAGAGGAAGCATTGCTACCATAGAGATTGTTGACCAATATTCCGGCCCTTGGGGACACATAATTGTAGATGAAATCCTATTTGTCAACACTCCTTGGTATCAAAGATATGCTAAAATAGCTGGGGTTGTTTTTGTAATTATTTTGATAACTATATTCATACTCCTTAAAATCAGGAAAAAATCCAGGGTTGAGATTTCTGATGTCGAACGCAAAACTTTAGAGCAGTTAAAAAACCAAATAATAATTAATAAAGAATTCAGGAATCAAAAATATAATTTAACCTCCTACTCTAAATCTGTGGGCATGGATTCAGAAAAAATCGAACAGTTATTTTTAAGGGGTGAGGGTAAAACTTTTTCATTTTTTATAAATGAGCTTAGGGTTGAAGAATTTAAAAAAGAATTGCAAGATCCAAAAAACAAAGCGTATACGATGATTTACATTGCAAATCAATGTGGATTTAGTTCCAAAACCTCTTTTTATAGAATTTTCAAGGAGGTCACTAAAATCACCCCTACTGAGTATAAAAAGCTGCTGTAAAGTTACAGTAATTTGGATCCATAACACTTTTTTCGTGTAGTAAAGCCTGTTCAATCTAAGTATTCTTCATGTAAAGTTTTTGATGAAAACAATCTGCAATACTCAATTCCAGATTTACCAGATATAAAACACCCTTCACGAAGGCTTTAAGTACGTCATAGAAAAAGGTAGCGATGCAAATTTTATATATGCTTAAACTCGACTCTGCACCCGCAGGCCACCACTTAAAAATTCATAAGTGAACTTTAATAAACATTAGAAATACTTTTTCAAAGTTTGTTCAACGAGGACATCTCCAAGTTTGGCATGAGGGATTCAAGCTCAACCGATTTTTAAAATGTTTTAGAGGACATTTTGATCAGGCCATATTTATCATTTTTGGAATTTGGGATGTCCCAAAGTGCTTTTGGGACATTTTTCGCATGTTTCAGGTTCACTAGACTTTTATATGATTGTACTTTTAAGCGCTGATTATTGAAGCGCTTATGAAGGGAAAAATAATTTTTCCACGCATGTCTTTGGTATTTATTCTTAATTGTTGGCTTGGCTAGAAGGTTACTTTTATTGAGAATGGGCCTACAGAAACAGTGCTTTCATTGCATAGATAGCAACAGATGTTAATAGAAAAATTGAGTATATAAACAAAAGAATTGAAATTCAATACTATTCATAAAATGAATCCATAACCATAATAATACCATGAAAAATCATATAAAAATAGTTAGACCTAAGGAGCAAATGTGCAGCTTGTACAGCTGTACAATAATTTTGTTTTTTGTTTGCTTTGTTAATTTGAATTGCTATGCACAAAGTGAAAATCATACGATTTCGCTTTTTGAAGGAACGTCTTTAGAAGGTTGGGAAGTGGTCAACCCAGAAAACGGGAAATACTGGTCAGTAGTTGATGGTGTAATTACAGGAGGTAATGGAACAATCAATATTCCAACCAACACCTATTTGCGTACGGTTGAAAGTTTTGAGGATTTTGAATTCCGTGCTCTTTTCCGTTTAACAGGTGATCACACCACTGGCCTGATCAACAGCGGTATTCAATACCGTTCCTTCATCGAAGGCAATACTATCATTGGGTATCAGGCTGATATAGGAAAGGGGTATTGGGGAGATATCTACGACGAGCACCGTCGAGGCAAGCTTATGGGCGGAGATCTCAGTACGCTCAACAATATTTTGTACGAAGATGGCTGGAACAGTTATATCATAAGGTGCATAGGAAACAAGCATGAGCTGTATATCAATGGGGTCAAAACGACGGAATATTTCGAAATGGACGTTGAAATTCCTTCTAAAGGGGTCATTGGTATTCAGTTGCACAGTGGCGGGAATGCTAAAATTGAATTCAAGGACATTACCATCTCTAAGCTTTAAAATACATTACCTACCTATTTAGCAATACAAATGAAAAGCGCATTCTATTTATTCTTTATTCTGACAATTTTCATCGGTTTAGGTTGTAAAGAAAAAGCACCTAACTCACCAACAGATGCTGCTGGTAATGAATACATTGATTACAACCATAAAACACAGTCTGCAAGAACGAAATTGTTTAGTCCTGAAGAGGAGTTGGCAGGTTTTGAAGTACCTGAAGGTTTTGTAGTAGAATTGGTAGCTAGTGAAAGAGACGGAGTGGTAAACCCTATCCACATAGCTTTTGATGATGCCGGAAAATTATGGACTCAAACCGCAGAGATGTATCCTATGGATCCGGTTTCGGATATCGCCTGGCATGAATTATTAAATTTAATGGATAACCCTGAAGCTCAGGAGGAAGATCCTAATTTCAGAAGGATTTTTGACCTGTACCGTGGCAAAACCAAAGGGAAGGATAAAATATTAGTGCTTTCTGACCTTTATGGAAAAAATAAGGTTAAATCCACTATTTGGGCAGATGGACTTGCCATACCCCAAAGCGTTTTGCCTTACAAAAACGGAAGCTTTGTTGCTCAAGGTTCTGAACTCTTTTTTTTAGAGGATACAGATGAAGATGGTAAAGCAGACAAACGAACACCTTTGTTCACTGGTTTTGGAATTACAGATACACATACCATGGCACATGCATTGGTACGTGCGCCCGGTGATTGGATCCATTTTAGCCATGGTGCTTTAAATAAGGGAAAGGTAAGTTCCCTTATTAGCGATGTTGAAGTGCGGATAGACTACAGTAAAATCGTTCGGTTTTCTTTAGACGCCTCAAAAATGGAGCTGGTTAATTCCGGCCTGCAAAATATCTGGGGATATAAGCTGAGAGGAAATGGCCAATGGTATGGTATTGAAGCCAATGATTTGGGATACTCTATTGTCCCTATGGAAAAAGGGACTGGCTTTCCTGGTATTGGAAATGATCGTATTCGTCCGTATCAACCTTGGATGCCTGAATTGCATGAATTTCGTGTAGGAGGAACGGGTATCTCCGGTGTTGCTTTTGCAGATGATTTGGATGGAAGCTTCCCCAAAGAATGGAAAGATGTGGCTTTCATTGCAAATCCCATTACCAGTTCTATTAACGCTGTGAGAATCTTACGTAAAAGCGATGGTTCCGTGACAGCCGAACATTTACCTGATTTTTTGACTTCTCAAGATGACTGGTTTAGACCTGTCAACATGGAGTTTGGACCTGATGGTAGCCTATATATTGTCGATTGGTACAATAAAATAGTTTCCCATAACGAAGTGGGAACATCCCATCCAGATAGGGATAAATCACATGGTCGTATTTGGAGAGTTCGCCATAAATCCCAACCTTCTCGAGAAATCCCCAATTTTTATGAGGTAAAAACAAGTGAGCTTGTGGCCTATCTGAAATCTCCGTCGATTTGGGCAAAAAGGGCAGCATGGCACCAGATCAGTGATCGTCCTATTGAAGAAACACGGGGCCTTGCCAAGGAGCTTATCGAACTCGCTTCTGATAGTGCTCAAGATGAAATTACAAGAATAATGGCGCTTTGGTCACTGGAGGGTATAAAGCATTACGATCAAAATCTGATGAAGACTTTGTTGAGCAGTCGATTTGATAACCTTAGAAGAGAAGCTATTCGTGCATTGCAGTCCTTTCCATTAAATGCAGCTGTACTTGCTGCCTTACTTAGAAAACCATCCTCAGATAGCAATCCCATGGTACGGTCTCAGGTATTAAGGACTTTGGAAACAGTCAATACTGCGAATGAAGCAACTATTGGATTGCTAGTCGAGGCCTGCAAAGAGCCACTTGAAGGTAATGCAATGGGTGGTGCCTATGAAAGAAATTTTGAGCGATTTTTAGCCAGAAAGGCGCTCGAGAATTATCCAACAGAGCTGTTGGATTTCTTCAGATCTCCTGTTGTAGAACAATATGAAACATCCAATTTGATATGGGCTAGTCAAGCATTGCCCCAAGCTGAAAAAGAACAGGTATTTATAGAGCTTTGGAAGAAAAATAACAAAAAAGATTTGGATGAAGTGACTTTCGTTTTGGTAGCCGAAATGCTAGGAAACAGAAAAGTATTGAACTTAATATTACCAATCTTAGAAAATAGGGACATGGCAGTGAAACACGTTTCACTCACATTAATGAATCAAGCCAGGGTTCAATCAGAAGAATTGACCAAAGCGTTGATAGAACCAATAAGTCATTTATTAAAAAGCTCAGATGTGTCCGATCAAATGTTAGGTTTGGAGGCCATTGGAAAATTGAAGATCCAAGGCTTAAGAAGTGAGGTGTTGTCATTGGTCGATGATAATTCTTCTACCGAAATGGTTAGGTTGTACATGTCTGCCCTTATCAACCAGCCTAAAGAAAATCAAAAAACTTTTATGAAGCTATCAAAAATGGAAACATTGGAAGTTGAGGTTAGGGCTTCTGCTATTCAGACTGTAGCTATTACAGATGTACATGCAGCCAACCAAATTTTGGTTAATTGGCTCCCCAACCTTGATTCGGAGCAGAAGAAAAAAGTTATCAACATTTTGGCAAACGCTAAAGAAGGCATTAAACTCTTAAAACTGTTGCTTGAACAAGGGCATGTTTATGCCAATGAATTTGATCTTTCAAGTGCAGAAAAAATATTTCATTCAGATAAAAGCGATGAACAAGGAAAACGACTTTATGAAGAGGTGAAGAATAGGGTTAAGGAAGAAAAGAATGAACTGGAATTGAAGTTACAAACATACATGGCCATAGCGGAAAAAGGAGATGGAAACCCGAAAAAGGGAAAGACGCTTTTCCAGACCTGTCTAATGTGTCATAGTGTTGGAGACCAGGGCTTCGATTTCGCACCTGCTTTGGATGGATCCTCATTACGTGAAAATGAGGCGTTATTGACGGCTATTCTGGAACCCGATGCTGCTGTAGAAAGTAATTATTTAGTTTATCGGGTGACAAAAAATGACGGAAGCAATATAGAAGGGTATTTAGTGAAGAAGGATGAAAGAGGTACCACTTTAGGTTTTATGGGGGGGAGCAAACAGTTCATCCAAGCTTCTGAAATTAGATTTGAAGGTCATTTAGGTGGTCGTTCATTTATGCCTAAAGGACTGATAGATAACTTCTCGGAGGAGCAGGTAGCTGACTTGCTAGCTTATATAAAAACACTCAAATAGCTATTGCAATATACTCTTGAGAATTACAGAAGTTAAATTCTCAAGAGAGGACCTATTATCTGTTCTTGTAAGAAATTTAATGGAAATAGTTTCCTCTTTTTATAGGATCAGAGGTTTAGTAGAAATTTATTTAAATTTGATAATATAAATTACAATGATGACCAGACATTTTGGAATGTTTAAGTTTAAAGAAACGGTTAGTGCTGAAGAAATAGAATTTTGCTTTGTCACGATGAAGGCAATGATTGGAAAGATACCGGGCTTGTTAGGGATGGAATATGGTGCATATGATAGTGGAGAAGGACTTAACGATGGATTTACTCACGGATTTATTATGACCTTTGAAAGTCCTGAATCTCGGGATGCCTACCTACCACATCCAGTTCATGAAGAAGTAAAAAACGTAGTAGTCCCAAATTTAGAACGGGTGGTTGTTTTTGATTTTAATGTTTAATAATTGAATTAGGCATGCAGGAAAAAAGTATTGTAGTTCTAGGTTGCTTTGATACAAAAGGAGAAGATTTTACATTTCTCGTAGATTTTCTTATTAAACTGAAACAACCATTAATTACTATCAACGTCGGGGTTATGGAAACGTTGGTTGACTTTGATGTACATATTGGCAATGACGTGGTGGCTGCCGCTTCTGGTGTAGGTTTACAAGCTATTCGAGAATCAGGAGATCGGGGAAAGGCGGTAGAGCTAATGGGGAAAGGAGCTGCGGAAATCCTTGCAGATCTTGTTTCCAAAAACTTAGTAAAAGGGGTAATCGGAATGGGGGGAGGAGGAGGCACCTTTATCATTTTGGAAGCGATGCAAAAAGTAACTTTAGGCATACCCAAGTTGTGTCTTTCAACAGTAGTTGCCAAGGAGCTTTCCAGACAAATTAGAGTAAAGGACATTACCATGATGTCTTCTGTGGTAGATATAGCTGGGCTGAATCGAATCAGTAGATTATTGATTCGGCAAGCTGCTACGGCAATATCAGCTATGTCAGAAGTCACAGAGGATTCTGGGTTGCGAAAAAGAAAAAATATTGCGATTAGCATGTTTGGAAACACGACCAAATGTGTTGACCGGTGTACAGAATTATTAAAGGAGAAAGGATATGAAGTGATGGCCTTTCACGCTACTGGAGTAGGCGGAGCGACTATGGAATCGCTTATTCGTGAAGATGTTTTTGATGCAATATTGGATATAACTACAACGGAACTGGCTGATGAGCTTTGCGGAGGGATTTTAAGTGCTGGGCCTGACCGATTGACGGCAGCGTCTGAAATGGGAATTCCTCAGCTAGTTGTTCCCGGCTGTTTGGATATGGTCAATTTTGCCCAAATAGACACAGTTCCTGAAGAATATCAAACAAGGAAACTATACAGTTGGGCCCCGGATGTGACACTAATGCGTACCAATATATCAGAAAATAAGGTTTTGGGGGAACAGCTGGTTGAGAAATTAAAGAATTCTACAGGGCCTGTAGAAATCATCATCCCATTAAAAGGTATTTCGCAAATTGATAACGTAGGTGGGGTTTTTTATGATCCAGCAGCAAATAATGCACTCTTTGAAACAGTAAAGGTGACTGCAAGAAATAAAATTAATGTAATTGAAATGGACGCTCATATCAATGATGAAGCATTTGCTATATGCTTGGTAGAGCAATTATTGAAATTACTTAAATAGTGCTTTATATTTAATTGAATTACTAACAAAATAAAATAAAAATGCCAAACAAATGGACAGGTAAAGGGAATCCATATACCCGGGAGGAAATTAGACAGCGATTGCAAAATACTTTGGCCCAAAAAAAAGCCATTATAGGGGCAGGGGCTGGAACAGGAATTAGTGCAAAATTCATAGAAAAGGGTGGTGCCGATTTTCTGATTGTATATAATTCCGGACGATTTAGAATGGCTGGCCATGGCTCCACAGCTGGCCTTATGGCTTATGGTGATGCGAATGCAGTAGCCATGGAAATTGGTGAGTTTGAAGTTTTGCCGGTAGTAGAGGAGATCCCGGTATTTTGCGGTGTTCACGGATCTGATCCACGCAGGCGTATGTGGCATTTTCTGCAACAAGTAAAGGCAATGGGATTTTCAGGGGTCAACAATTTTCCTACGCATTCTATCGTGGATGGTAATTTTAGGGATATTCTCGAAGAGACAGGAATGGGGTTTCACAAGGAAGTGGAGATGGTACGTTTAGCCTCTGAGATGGACATGTTCTCATGTGTTTATGTGGCTACTCCGGAAGAGGCCATTCAAATGGCGGAGGTGGGAGCAGATGCCATAATTGCTCATGTAGGAACTACAGTAGGAGGATCAATTGGAGTAGTAGGAGCAACTGTTGATATGGACTTCGCTATCAAACGGACCCAAGAGATCATTGAAGCAGGCCGAAAGATCAATAAGGATATCATATTCTTAGCTCATGGTGGGCCTATTAATACACCGGATGATGTGAAGGTAATACTCTCCAACACAGATGCTCACGGATTTGTAGGTGCCTCTTCTTTGGAGCGAATGGCTGTAGAGTCTTCATTAACAGCATTGACTCAAGACTTCAAATCCATAAAACTCTAGCTAATATATTTCAACTTTATTAAGGGCAGACTTTATTGGTCTGCCCCTAATTTATTTTTATTAAAGTTTTAATTCCAAAGCCATTTTTTAAGTAAAAATATTCCAAAACCTCATAATAGTCTGAAGAGTAAAAACCAACCTTGCCATAAAGCTTTGGAAAGAGGGTTATTGAAAGAGATTCCTTAGTAGGTAATGGTAGTAGCCCATTCTAACCTTATCATGTAATATTTTAATTAATGTTTTACACTGCTGTTAGAAAATAACAAAGTGTAGATCAATATGTAAACAGCATATTTCATAAAAAATGCCAGACCGGTTTAATTCCGACCTGGCTTCTCGTCGGGGTGACAGGATTTGAACCTGCGACCCTCCTGACTCCTGTCAGGATACGCTTTTTTGCTGGCTATTCCCTATTGATTTTGCAGTCGGTCAAGATACCTTCGACTACCAATATTTTTAATTTGACGTTCTTTACGAACAGCTGAAGGACGGTCATTAAAAAATTCTACATGAACGATTTCCCAAGGTATACCAGCTTTAGTAGATTTATTCCGGCCTGCTTGATGTCGCTCAAATCGCTCCAAATGATTTTTACTCTGCCCTACATAAAAACGGTTAAGTGAAATTGAATACAATATGTATACAGCATATTTCATAAAAAATGCCAGACCAGGTTAATCCCAGTCTGGCTTCTCGTCGGGGTGACAGGATTTGAACCTGCGACCCTCCTGACCTCCGTCAGGATACGCTGTCTTCTTGGCTATAGCCTACCGATCCTTTAACCTCTCAATGTATCTTCGACTACCAATATTTTTAATTTGACGCTCTTTTCGAACAGCAGAGGAACGATCATCAAAATATTCTAGATGAACGATTTCCCATGGTATGCCTGCTTTAGTAGATTTATTACGCCCGGTTTGGTGACGCTCAAAACGCTCTAAATGGTTTTTACTCTGACCTACGTAATAACGGTCAAGTGAAACAGAATACAATATGTAGACAGAATAGTTCATAAAAAATGCCAGGCCGGGTTATCCCAGCCTGGCTTCTCGTCGGGGTGACAGGATTTGAACCTGCGACCCTCCTGACCTCCGTCAGGATACGCTGTCTTCTTGGCTATAGCCTACCGATCCTTTAACCTCTCAATGTATCTTCGACTACCAATATTTTTAATTTGACGCTCTTTTCGAACAGCAGAGGAACGATCATCAAAATATTCTACATGAACTACTTCCCATGGTATACCTGCTTTAGTAGATTTATTACGCCCGGTTTGGTGACGCTCAAAACGCTCTAAATGGTTTTTAC